>CAWINI010000001.1:0-333554 GCA_963837395.1 uncultured bacterium
CTTGATATCAACAATGAAGCGGTTGCGATAGCGTTTGTCTTTCCGAATGGTGACGCCCATTTGTTTCGTATCCCTGGCTTGCAAAAATGACGTGACCCTCTGCCAGTTTGTTATTTCCACAGTAAACAAAATGCAAACAACAATGCAAACAGGAAAATTGCCTCGAATTTTGGTCTTTGCGAGGAGAGTTATTTTGGGTTATCTGCCGACGAGGATTTAAAAGTGAGCCGTGTTGGACTCGAACCAACGACCCTCTGCTTAAAAGGCAGATGCTCTACCAACTGAGCTAACGGCTCGTTCTTAGTTAAGAGGCCGGAGATTGGATCAACCAGTGGTTATCCGAAGACAGACATAATCGCACACGGGGTTAAAAACGTCAACGAGAAGATACAATCGAAAACGGCAATTCTGTACGTACATTAATGATGCGAAATTCTTGTGTGCTTATTGCGCTGTTGATTTGTTCAATTGCATCCGGATCTGCGTTCGGCACATACGACATCATTGACATACATGCTCACATCGGAAACTTTCGTGGATATGATCTTAGCCTGCAAAACCTGCTTCAAAATATGCAGCATTATGGAATCGAGCTGGCTCTGATTTCAAACATCGAAGCTGCACAGCTTTCAGGAATTACTCCAGACAAATCAGAACCAGAAGCCAATGAAAAAACAGCAGATGCAGTCACAAAGAATTCGGGAACATTGCGCGGTTTGGTGTGGGTTCGTCCCAATGACGGCTCTCCACAAGTGATCGAAAAATTTCTAACTCAAAAACTCCCTGATGGTAGTCCAGTTTTTGTTGGAATGAAATTTCATCCAGAAATGAATCACTTCAAAGCTGATGATGAAAGCGTCGATGCTTATTTAGATCTTTGTGCTAAGTATCAGATACCAGCTGTTTTTCATTGTGGAAGATCGCCATCCAATTCATCGCCTGAACGTATTTACAATATTGCCAAAAGACATGCCGAAGTTCCAATCGTTCTTTATCACATGGGTGCGTTTGGACCGCATGAACTTGCAATTAGAATTGCGGAACAAGCCTTTAAAAATCAGGATGCGAAGTTGTATCTAGAAACTGCGCAAGTAGATCCTGTTTCAGTTCTGAAGGCAATCCGAACAATCGGCAGTGATCATGTGTTATTTGGAACTGATGCCTGTTATTACGGGAAGAATCATTACTCGAGTTATGAAAAATTGCTTGATGTTTTGAAAAAAGAGTTGAAGAAAGAAGATTTGGAGAATGTGTTGAGCCTTAATGCAAAAAAGATGTTTAAGCTCGCGAAATAACAAGTTGATCACTTGAACAAAGATTAATTGCTAACAACTCAGCCGGCGAGCCGCCGGCGTTACAAACTCCCAATCGGCGCCACAAATTGCTATCTTGCCTTCCGGAAAATCTTGTCTTAACCTAATCCCTTCCAAGGGAGTCTATTGATGAAAAAACTCTTTTTGTTTTCGGGCCTCTTTTTGTTCTTTGCATCAATTTGTTTTTCACAAACAAAGCGCAATCTGATGATCGATGATTACTTCAAAATCCAGCAGCTGGATGAAACCTCCATTTCACCTGACGGCAAATGGGTTGTTTATGTTGTGAGAAGTTTCGATCTAAAAAAAGACAAATCAAATAAAGATCTGTACATGGTTCCTGCTGCTGGCGGTGATGCAATCCGGTTAACATCAAATGAAAAAAATGATTCAAAGCCGAAGTGGAGTCCGGACAATCGTTATCTTGCATTTCTTTCCAGCCGAGGTAAGAAGGCGCAAGTTTTCCTGTTGAATCGCAGCGGCGGTGAAGCGCTTCAACTTACGGATGTGAAACAAGGCGTGAGTGATCTTGAATGGTCCCCCGATAGTAAAAAGCTGGCAATTATCGTAACGGACAAAGATCCGGATGAACAGGATGAATCTGAGAAAGCATCCAGCGATGAAGATAAAGCAAAAACCGAAAAACCGATTGTGATTACCCGTCTTCAATTCAAACGCGATGGACAAGGCTATCTAAAAGAACTTTACAGCCACATTTATACAATTGATATCACTTCGAAAAGTTTAAAGCAGATCACATCCGGTAATTTTGATGATTCCTGGCCGAAGTGGAGTCCGGATGGCAAAAGCATTTTGTTTGTAAGCAATCGTACAGACAATCCTGATGGGAATCGCAACAACGATTTGTTTTTGGTTCCAGCTGAAGGTGGTGAACTTAAAAAGTTAACAACCAATCCCGGTGGTGATGAAAATCCATCATGGAGTCCGGATGGAAAATGGATCACATATCAAACCACGGTAAAACCTGATCTGATGTGGTACGACACTAACCTGGTTGCGGTAATTCCCTCAACAGGAGGCGAACCGAAAATTCTAACTCGCGAACTGGATCGGAACGGAACTTATCCTGTATTCGGGCCTGATAATAAAACGATTTACTTCCTGCTGGAAGACCACGGAACGGATCGCCTTGCAAGCATACCTGCATCTGGTGGAACTGTGAATCGCGACATCGTTGGCGAAAATGAAATTTCAGATTTTGATATCGCACCGGATATGACAATTGCATTTCTGGCAACACATCCTGATTTGCCCGATGAAGTATTTATATGGAGTCCGAAATCAAAATCGAAACAGATCACATTTACAAATGCAAAAGTTCTTGAACCGGTCCAACTTGGCAAGCTGGAACGAATTCAGTTCAAAAGTAAAGATGGTACACCCGTGGAAGGCTTCGTCATTCTTCCACCAGGTTTCGATCAATCCAAAAAATATCCGCTGATTTTGCGGATTCATGGTGGTCCGGTTTCACAATATCAAGAAGGTTTTTCTTTTGAATGGCAAATCTTAGCTGCGAATGGCTATGTGGTTGTTAGTGTGAATCCTAGAGGTTCATCCGGATATGGTGAGGAATTTTGCAAAGCAATCTGGGCCGATTGGGGAAATAAAGATTTTGAAGATGTAATGGCCGGTGTGGATTATGTAGTTTCGAAAGGTTATGTTGATCCGGAAAAAATGGGAGTTGGTGGATGGAGTTATGGCGGAATTCTCACCGATTATGTCATCACTAAAACCACACGCTTCAAGGCCGCAATTGCAGGTGCAAGCGAAGCAAATCATTTCGCAGGATATGGCACTGATCATTATCAGTATGAATGGGAAAAAGAATTGGGATTACCGTGGGAAAATTTTGAGCTGTATCACAAAATGTCTGCCTTTTTCAGTGTCGGAAAAGTAAAGACGCCAACATTATTTGTTTGCGGACAATCTGATTGGAATGTGCCATTGATTAATTCCGAACAAATGTATCAAGCAGTGCGACGTTTGGGCATCGATACAATGCTGATTATCTATCCTGGTCAATCACATGGAATTGCAACACCTTCATATGTAAATGATCGGTTCGAAAGATATCTTGCATGGTACGGACATTATTTGCAGGGTTTGCCTGATAAAATTCCGCCAAAAGCGAAAGAAGAAGAGAAAAAGGAAACGAAGTAAATAAAAAAGGCCCCTGGGTTGGCCAGGGGCTTAGCACTTCTGCTGCTTCTTATCCAAAATCAACTCTGCTCGCGAATCTGCAATTTACTGAGCCATTTCGTCCATCTTTTTCGTTATCTCGTCTTCCTTCTTTCTTCATCGCATCTTCGAGTTTCTTTTTGTCGCTGATTTCCTTGCACGTTCATTTCAAGATTCTTTTGTACTTTTCTCTGGCACCCGCCTTCTCGACCTCCTTCTAATTCAACACATTAACGCGCGACAGTCATAAAGCAACTTGGCCACTGAGTGATATAATTTTTTCAAAATCTCGGCGAGTTAGGTTAATTTTATGAAAGCCGATTCTCCCTAAAACGTCACTCAATTGCTAAATGCGTGGCGTGATGGAGACAATGATGCGCTCGAAAAACTCATTCCTGAAGAGCCGTATTGTGGAATTGAAATTTTTTGGCGGTCTAACGATGGACGAAATTGCCGAAGTAGAACAGCTCTCCAAACGAACTGCTGAACGGGAATGGCGTAAAGCAAAAGCATGGCTCTACCATGCAATAAACGATTGACATGAGCGATCACAATTGGAAAGAAATCGATAAGCTGCTGGATGCTGCATTTGAGCTTTCGCCGGAAAAACGGAAAGCTTTTTTGAACCAGGCATGCGGCGACAATCACGAATTAAGAAAAGAAGTTGAAGCGTTACTTTCCGCTGATGAACGGGCACAGAGTTTCATCGAAGCTCCTGCACTTGTACAGCACAGTGATCTGTTATCAAAAGATCAAGAATTATTTGATCATCCTTTCCCATTTACATTTGGTCATTATCAAGTACTGCATCAGATCGGAGAAGGCGGTATGGGAAAGGTGTACCTTGCTGAAGACAAAAGTCTTTCCCGAAAAGTCGCATTGAAAATTTTGCGTGGCGGATTTGCTAAAGAACCTGGCCGGCTGCAACGTTTCCAAAATGAAGCCCGTGCTGCTTCATCGTTAAATCATCCTAACATCCTCACAGTTTATGAAACTGGTCAAGAAAATGGGATTCCGTTTATTGCGACAGAATATGTAGAAGGCAAAACGCTTCGAGTGCAACTGTCTTCCGGAAAAATAAGGATTCGAGACGCGGTTGAGATCGCAATTCAAATCTGCAGTGCCCTCGCTCCTGCACATGAAGCAGGAATTGTTCATCGAGATATCAAACCGGAGAACATCATGTTACGGCCTGATGGAATTGTAAAAGTCCTGGACTTCGGTGTGGCGAAAATGATTCAGACCGCTGATTCCAATGAAGAAACTAAAACAAACATTACGATGGAAGGTGAAGTAATAGGCACCGTAAAATACATGTCGCCGGAACAAGTTAGAGGTCAATCTGTAGATGCACGATCCGATATTTTTAGCCTGGGCATTGTTTTGTTTGAAATGCTAACCGGTGCTCTTCCTTTTGAAGGCAAAACAAAGAGCGATGTAATTGCGGCAATACTTCACAACGAGATATCGGATATGGCGAATTATTTGCCGGATATTCCAAAGGAACTCGAAGCGATCATATTAAAAATGTTGCAGAAGGATCCTCAAGATCGATATCAAACTGAAAGGGAGTTATTGAAAGATTTAAAGCCGGTCAAACAGAGTCTGGATTCCTCTGCAGATACAGACAAAATTCATAAAGCTTCATCCAATCGACTTCCTCAAATCTCATTCAAGTTTCTTGCAGTCACTTTTGCAATCATTTTGGTAGCGTTAGCTGGTTATTATCAATTCAGAAATAGATCGGCAAACATTGAATCAATCGCTGTTTTGCCATTCATAAATGAAGGGAAGCAAAGCGAGCTGGAATATCTAACGGATGGCATTACGGAAACAATCATTCGGGGTCTTTCCAGGCATCAAAACTTAAAAGTAATGGCACAATCTACAGTGTTTCGATACAAAAGAAAAGTAGTGGATGCACGTACTGTCGGAAAAGATCTCGGAGTTCAGGTAGTCTTGACCGGAAGAGTCATGCAAAAAGGAAAAGATCTTCAGATTACTTTGGAGCTTGCTGATGCGCGAGACAACAGTTATATCTGGAGCAATCAATACCATGGAAAAATCGACAATCTTCTTTCCATTCAATCCGATATCGCGAACGATATTTCCAACAGGTTGTCAAACGGCGAAAAAGGAATTATTGCGGAACGGAGTACTGATAACGTAGAAGCATATAACCTTTATTTGAAAGGACGTTTCTTTTGGAACAAAAGGACAAAAGACGGACTCGAAAAAGCGATTGCACATTTCAGGCAAGCTTTAGATGTGGATCCGAGCTATGCACTGGCCTGGTCCGGATTGGCCGATTGTTATATATCGCAGACGTTCTACCAGTACTCCTCTCCGAAAGAAGCGATGCTGCTGGCAAAGGCCGCTGCAACGAAAGCGCTTGAAATTGATGAGTCACTGGCTGAAGCACATATTACGCTGGCACATGTCGCAGCAAATTTTGATTGGGATTGGAAAGCTTCTGAAAAAGAATTTAAGCGCGGTATTGAATTGAATCCGAATTATGCTACCGCTCATCAATGGTATGCGATGCATTATCTGATGCCAATTCCTAAATTTGATGATGCTCTTACAGAATTAAAAAAGGCTCAGCAATTAGATCCACTATCGCCATTAATGACTTCGTTTCTAGGTGAGGCATTCTATTTCAGCCGGCGCTATAAGGAAGCTGAAAATGAATGTCGAAAAGCGCTGGAGCTTGAACCCAATTTTCCTGTAGCACATTGGCATCTGGGACTTATTTACGAACAACAAGGTCTGTACGATGAAGCGATTGCTCAACACCGGAAGGCGATTGATCTTTCAGGTGGAAGTCCCAGGTTAATTGCAGCGCTCGGTCATGCCTTTGCAGTTGCTGGAAAACGAGAAGAGGCGTTGCAGGTAATTGAGCAACTCAATCAAAGAGAATATGTATCTGCTTTGGAAATTGCATCCATCTATTTAGCGCTTGGTGATCAGAAAAATGCGTTTGAATTTTTGGAGAAGGCTTTCAACGAGCGATCATTTCATATTACATATCTCAAGATACGGCCTGAATTCGATTCAATTCGAAATGATCCACGTTTTGAAAATTTGATTCGCGGGATTGGTCTTGAAATTTGAAGAAAAAGACGGTGGGCGGGTTCTAGACCCGCCCCTACAGCCCTACTCCAGATTAAAGGTGAAGCGCATATTGTAAGCGCCTGTAGCATTGATTCCGATGCGTTCCATGCTAACAAGCCCATGTGCATTGTAGTACTGTCCAACGCCGCCTAATACTACACGTGATGTATCTGTAGAACCCTCAAAACCCTCGGTAACGAGCCGATTCTTATCATTCAGCGCAAAATATTGCGTTGTTGCACGCTGAATTTTTTCACGGTCAAACTTTTCTGAACCAACTAAAAATGAACCGCGGCAAAACCACGTTCCAATACTTCCACCTTGATCCGGCCCAAATGAACTTGGCTGGGCCTTTGTTCCACCTGATGGAATTGTCCCGCCCGGATAAATCTTTCCGTTCAAAACGAAAGTATCACCACGCTTAATTTGAGTTGCAGAACTGTCGTGAGCATTTAACGTGAACGTGTTTCCATCGCAAGCCACATCATAAGTTACAGTGTGGACCGCCTGCGCGGTTGTGGTGGCAGGCTGCGGCATAAAACTCATAAGTACCGCAACACTGGCCGCGACGAAAACTGCCCATAAAACTTTCTTCATCGGTCCTCCAGTGTCAATTCAGGAAAAAAGGCCGAAGCAAAGCCTTCACCCATTGAACATAAGACGGTTTCGCTTAACGCGAATTGCTTCTCCGTCAATTAACTAATCACGAAATTATCTATTTTTTTCCGCAATTCCGTGACTTCAGTGATTCCGTGATACAAAATTGCCGGAACGGCTGAAGGAATTGAAGGTTATCAAACCAGCCCCAATTGATAATCACCCAAACAGCCTCATCTTCATCTCCAGTCCCTAGTACTAATATCCGGCTAGGACTGTTGTAGTACGGCCAGTGTAATATGATTCAGAGCGTATGTAAAGATACGAGATATAGTGGAGAGAGGGTGATGTTAGTGGAAGATATTGAGATGATGCTAGATTCTGGATGCTAGATGCTAGGAATTGCAAGCGTGGTCAAGTCTCATTTTTCCTGTAAAAATGTTGTTCTCCTGAACATGATTGTTTATGCAACTTTTGAATCTTTAACGATTCCTTCTTTCAGTGAAATGAGCTGTTTTTGGATTTTGAGATTCATTTGCACTCCACGCCAGAGCCGCGAAGAAGCGATCAATGTTGCAAAGACATATTTCAAACAGGATTTTTCACTTTGAAAATAAGGAATGATTTTTGTACGTCGTTTTGCTTCTTCAAATAAACGCTCAATGAGATTTGTTGTACGCACCCGAACGCGATGTTCCGCAGGAAGTTTCAAGCACTGAAGGGTCGCTTCTAAATCTTTTTCAAAGCTTTCCATTGCTGCGGGGAATTTATCTTTGAATCGGTGAATCAATCTTTGTCCGGCCGCATATGCTGACTGATACGATTCAGCGGTAAATATTTTTTGGATCATCGGCTTAATTTCATGAATTGCAGCTTTTGGAAGCCGCGCAAGAATGTTGCGCATCTTGTGAACCTGGCATCTTTGCTTCAATGAATAAGGGAAAACTTCGCGGCACGCTTTCATCACACCTGAATTGCCGTCTAATACGATCATGAATGGTTCATTCAGTCCGCGTTCGGTCATGTCATGCAGAAAGGCGAGCCAACTTTCGAAATTTTCTTTGTTGCCCAATGAAAGATGGAGCAAGATTTTTTTCCCATCTTCCCGGATCCCATAGGCGGCAAGTACAGCTTCTTTGCTGCGTACTCCGCGCCGGACTTTCCAATATGCTCCATCCATGAATAAGTAGAGGATTTTTTCTTTCGATAAATCACGTTTGCGCCAAGCTTCAAAGTCTGAATGCAATTGATCGCTGATCCGGCTGATGACGCTTCGTGAAATTCCTTCGCCCGAAAGTATCTCAAGCATCGTTTCTTCAATGTCCCGTACTGAAAGTCCGCGAACCGCAATTTTTAAAATCAACTCATCCAGTTTTTCTGTCCGCCGCGTGTAAGCTTCCAAAAATGCTGAACGGAAACGCTCCCGGCTTTGGCGTACTTGCGGAACCTTTAATTCAATCGTTCCTTCCCCAGTCCGAATTTTCTTCGGCTCGTATCCATTGCGATATCCGCGGAATTCTTCGCTCTCTTCGGAACGTTTGTAATACCCACGGCCCAAAAATTCTTGTACTTCTTCTTCGATCGCTCGCTGCAGCATCACCTGCGCGCTTCGCAAAACAACTTCGCTCAACGAAAGTTTTTTCGCTCTGCGATCCTGCGCAAATTCCTTTACTAACAATTCGCTGGGTTGTATTCTTTCCATGGTGTGTTGTCCTCCTTTGCCCCTTCCGGATTCCACCGGAAAAGGCCTTTATAAAACTGTTCAGGAGAACAATACACCTTTTCTTTTTCTCTTCAGAAAAAAACTTTTTACAGGAATCTTAAGACATCACCTGCAAGCGTTGTCTATTCACCTAGCATCTAGCATCCAGCATCTAAGCTACTTGGCATCATGAAAGATGATACCTAATGTAAAACGTGAGCCGGAGTGAATGCGGCTAACACCGTGACGGATAGTGACGCGATAAGCGCCACGCGTTCCGCGAACCGGTCGAAATGATGTTGCGAAAAAAACAAAACCGCCATGTGGAATTGAAACAACATGGCCTACAGATTGTGCGCGGGGTCTTTGCTCTACCAACAAAAATTCACCACCGCTAAAATCTTCACCGGGACGGCTCAACATGCATGTGCCTTGAATGGGAAAAAATTCTTGTCCATACAAATCTTGATGCAAGCAGTTGTAATCGTTCTGCTTGTAAGTAAGCATCAATGGTGTCGGACGCTTTTGACCGCTCTTATGACATCTTTGTAAAAATTGCTCCAAAGAATCCGGATATTCTTGCTTCATTCCAAGATCTTTCATCCAGCGATTTGCTGTTGAAACCAAATGCGGGTATATTTCCTCACGCAGTTCTTGCACAGGTCTTGGAAGTGGATACGCAAAGTATTTGTACTCCCCTGCTCCAAAACGGTATTTCTCCATTTGAATGCGGCTACGAAAAATAGAATCATCGGCATAAAGACCAATTAAATCTGAGCACTCATTTGCTGCGAGCAAAGGCTCAGTAATGCTGTAACCAAGTTCATTCAAATCATTGTTGATCTTTTGCCAGTCAAGGCGTGAGATATTTTGCATTTTCCTAGTGTTTGGGAGTTTCCCCCTCCTTATGAAGGAGGGGGTGAAGGGGGCGGTTGGATATATTGAAAAATAATCCAACCCCCTCTTTTGTCTCCTCCTTCATAAGGTGGAGAATCCTTCTCAGTATCATCGCAAAATGCCGAGAAATCTATCCGATTCTAGCTTCAAAAACTGAAGAATCAGGCGGGAATAATTATCTGGTTTAAAAACATCGGCACAATATAATCATCATTAAGATCTGCCTGATATTTTTCATAAACCATTTTCTGGATTTCGGCAGTTGTCTTAACGCCATCAAACCAACCAAGAACTTCGAAGAGAGTTTTTTTGATCGAATAAAAACCGACATGGGTCAAAACGGTGATCTTACCGTCCGGTGTTTCAAAAGACCTGAGCTCAGGGTTCTTTCTTAGAACCGGAGGAATCTTTGGATGGACAACATCATTTTGGGCATTCTGAAGCCGTTTTAAAGATATTCTTTGATTGATCCCACCTTGTCGATCGAATTCTTCTTTGGTTAGTGCTTCAACCAAACGATAGCATTCGCGATAAAAATCTTCTTCGCGTCCAAACCAATCACCCCAGAGATTGCGATAGGTTTCCTCATCCGGTGGAATTTCATCGAGATCTTCCGGTGTTAAATCATCATTCTGACGGCTATGCACATAATCCCAAACAGACTGAATATCGCAACGTAGCGAATCGAGCACATACCAGCATAATGTTTCTTGCACCTGGTTTAAGTAATTGTGGAGCACGTTCCAAAATGTTGATCCTTGTTTTCCGGCGACCGATTTGCAGAAATAAGTGGAGCACATCGAATCACGAAATTTCCAAATAGAACACAATCCGCCTTCGGCTACAAAATAAGGACAAATCAGGCTGGAATTTTTGCCAAAACTTTTTATTCCACCAGATTTGATGAGAACGTTGTATTTTTTGGGAGCGTCTACTGCTTGAGGAGTAATTCCGATCCGGTTACGGATTTTTTCACGAATTCTTTTGCGTCCTTCATCCATTCCAGGATTGTTATCGGAAAGCAATCCACCAGCAAGATAATTAGGAAGCTTCGGAAAGTAACTGCAGCATTTCACATTCGGTTTGAAATATGCGACTCCTGGAACAGCAACCTCACCCGGTTTCAGACACATCGCACAATCATTGCATGTGGCGTAAGTTTCGATAGGTATCAGTTCTTCGAAAAATTCTGGAAGGAACTTGCGATATAAATCGGGAAGGTCCTGGTGAATCGGTTGCAGTCGCACAGGAATATTAAACCATACCTGAAATTCTGAAACGAATTACCCGGATGCGCCCTTCTCACGTAAAAGTGATGCAACGTCCGCGTGTCCTGCATCATTGGCAAGTTGAACAGCTCCACGATTGCTTTTGTTTTTGCTCTGAATGTTAGCTCCTGATTCCAGCAGGGCGCTAACAATTTCACGATGACCCACTGCACATGCATGCAAAAACGGTGTCATTCCTGTGGCATCGGCTTCATTCGGGTTCGCCTTTTTGGAACAAAGCAATTTCACCGCATCAAGATGTCCATTTAAAGACGCCCAAGCAAGTGCGGTCATTCCTTTCTTATCTTTAGAATCCCGATCTTCTTTTGTGATCGCATTTTTTAATAACAATTCAACGAGATCAGTGTAGCCGCGTTGCGCAGCCAGGATTAATGCAGTTTCAAGCGTTGCATGATTTTGTACAAGCACATCTGCGCCGGCATTAATCATCGCTTCGGCCATTTCGCGTTGATTTTCCAAAACGGAAAGCATCACGGAACTGAATCCGGCATTATCGCGTGCATCAACATTGGCACCGCCTGCAATTACAGCGCGCACAACTTCCAATTGATGACTTCGGATTGCTTGAATCAGCGGAGGCACACCTTGAGCATTCATCTTTTTTGCATCTGCGCCGGCGTTCAGCAAGGCTTTCACGATTTCACTCTTTCCTGTCTTAATCGCCTTCATCAATGCTGATTCGCCAGTTGAGTCTGCTGTCTCAACATTCATTCCGGATTCAATAAATAGCTGGACATTCTCAGCGTTGTTATCCGAAATTTGTTTCAAAAAAGATTCGGAGCTGTATTCGATCCGGCGCTCTTCGAGCTGCTTTTTTGCTTTTGACTGCGAATTACCGAATTTATTCTTGAAAAAATCTTTCACTGACACTTCAACACGCCTCCCTGCATTTTCTCGCTTTCTTTTAAGGAGTGTTTATTATATTCAAAGAAACTTAGATTTTAACCACGAAGGTCACGAATTAGCACGAAGGTAAAAATAATAACAATAAAAACTTCGTGGTATTTCGTGACATGCTTTGAAAATCGGCAATCGACCAAGTTCCCCTCCTTATGAAGGAGGGGATAAAGGGGATGTTGGAAACATTTTTAAGACTCCAACCCCTTCTCTTATCTCCCCCTTCATAAGGGGGAGAAACGAACGCCGATTTTCATTATTTCTGTTTGATCATAAGATCATGAGTTACTTCGTAGTTAAAAATAAGTAACTCTCCGGAGAAATCATGAAAAAAATATTCTTCTGCGCAATTCTATTGATTATTGGTGGATTCGCCTGGCCTGTAAAAAATGAAACGAAATTTGACGAGCGAATCATTCCGTTAATTTCCGAAGAGGAGATTCAGCCTTGTTGCATGAATGGACAGAAAGATGCTGACGCAGATCGGATCAGCAGTGTGAAGCGCGTCCCTCCTAATCGTTATGTTGATGACATCACAATGAGGCGTTTGAAGGAAGAAGCTTATTCGATACCAACAAACATTCGCGGTACGGCAATTTCATTTTTTGATGACAGAAAACTTCAAGCTGCGGCGCCGCCATTAATCAGGCGTTTTGACGGGCTCAATTTTTTCAATGATCCAGGATTTCCACCGGATACGATTATTTCTGCTGGTTCAAGTCATATCATAGAAATGACTAATAGCGGAATTCGACTTTCTTTAAAAGACAATTCAAATATCCAAACTCAAAAAGTTACAGAGTTCTTTGAACGTCCTAACAAATTTTTATTCGATCCAAAAGTTTATTTCGATAAAATTTCCAATCGATTCTTCGCAGTCATTTTGGAATTTGACACTTCACCAAAAACTTCTACGTTTCATCTGGCTATTTCACGTACTCCAACTCCATCTAATTTAACGACTGACTGGTGCCGTTACAGAATTAGCGGCATTTCAGGAGATAGCGCTGCCGATTTTCCCGGTATCGGGATGAATGAAAATTGGATGGCATTAACTGCAAACAATTTTCGATTCAGTGATGACATGTTTTCCAAAGTTCTGATCAAGGTAATCAATAAATCTGTTTTGGTAAACAACACGAATTCGTGTCCGGCGATCAAAGTATTTTCGTTTACAAATCCAAATTCATTCACAGTCCAACCTGCATTGCATTACTCAGCAACAAATCTTGCGGGTAATCCGCTGTTTATGGTTAGCACGATTTTTGGCGCGAATAACCAATATGAGCTTTGGAGAATTAAAGGCGCAGTTGGGTCGAAACCGACTTTGACAAAAAGAAACGTAGCTGGCATGGGTTATAGCATTCCACCGAATGCGAAACATAAGGGTGAGGCCGAATTATTCGATACCAGTGATAACAGAATGCTTCAAGTTGCATTTCGTAATGGTTCATTGTGGAGTTCATTTACAACGGGCTGCAGTTTTGGACAACCACCGAACGAAAGTTGTGTGCGGGTTGTGCAAATTGTTCCCAATGAATCGAGCGGAGTGACAGGATTTGAAGCTTCACTTGGTGGCGGTGCAAATCGATTTTTTTGGATGCCGGGAATTGCAGTGAATCAATCGAATGATGTTGTAATCACCTTCCAACAAAGCAGCCCGGGATTATTTCTTGGAACTGCCTACACCGGCAAGCGGAATAATGCTTCAAAATTCGAGCCGTTCCGCGTGGCGAAAGCAGGACAATGCAATTTGAAAGATGTTGATGATAGTGGTCGAAATCGTACCGGTGATTACTCTGGCGCCCAAGCTGATCCAGTAGATTCATCGTTCTGGATTGCGGGCGAATATCCATCCCTGTTCGGCGGTCGTTGCGAGTGGAATACTGTGATTGCGCGCGTGAAATATAACTAGCGCTGTGTTTGATAAATACAGTTGCGTTTCCTGCTGGCTCGCAAAGGGTCGAATCGCGGACTTCAAAGCGTCTGCTATTTTATTCGTGACGCAACGCGAGCATGGGATCAAGCTTTGCCGCGCGGCGGGCCGGGAAATAGCCGGCGCAGAGGGCGACGCAGAACAGCAGCAAGGTGACAAACGCGAATGTTGCCGGGTCACGCACTCCGACGCCGAAGACGAGTCCGGACAGTAGCCGGCTCAGAGCCAGGGCGCCGCCCAGACCGATGATGGTGCCGACCACGATCAGTTGCAGGCACTGGCCGACCACCAGGCGCAGGATGGTGTCGGGACCTGCGCCGAGCGCCATGCGGATGCCGATTTCGTTTGTGCGCTGAGTTACAAGATGCGAAATGACACCGTAGATGCCGAGCGCTGAAAGCATCAACGCCGTTACGGCGAAAATGCCCAGCAACAGCAGGTTGAATCGCTGCTTGTCCAGCGAAGCGGCCGATAGATCCGACATCCATTGCACTTTCGTGACCGGAATTTGCGGATCCAGTTTGTGCAGCGAATCCTTGATGATCGCAAGCGTTTCGTTTCCGGGAAGCGCGGTGTGCACGACAAGATTCATCCATCGTTTCCAGACAACAAACGACTGGTCGTACGGAGAATAAATTGCGGGCTCCTCGGGTTGATCCAATCCAAAATGCTTAACATCTCCCGCAACTCCAACGATCGTAATCCATCGCTTCGGATCATCGGAAGCCCACCCAATGCGGGCGCCGAGCGCGTTACCTTCCGGGAAATATTTCCGAACGGCTGCCTGGTTCAAAATGCCCACGGGCAGAGCATTGGCTCCATCGCCACTCGTAAACGACCTGCCCCGCAGCACGGGAATCTGCATGATACGGAAGTAGTCTCCCTGGATGCTGCGGCTGAAAATCGACGGTTCCGCTCCGCGTTCCAGCGGCGGCCGGCCTTCGATGACAAAGTTGTGATCCAGCGAATCATCGGTCAGAGGCAGTTCGCTCACGATTCCCGCCTTTAGCTCCGGATGCGAATTCAATATTTCCAGCAACGTGTTGCGAAACTGGGTCTGTGGCGGGATCTCCTGATATCGCGCTTCCGGAAGCTCGATGCGCATCGTAATAATTCCATCCTCAGCAAAGCCCGGGTTGACGGATTGCAGATTGTAGAAGGTTTTCATGAGGAGGCCCGCGCCGATCAATAGCAATACGGACAGCGCCAGCTGACCGCTAACCAGGATGCTGCGCAGCCGGTGATGACCGGCGCCGGAGGTGGTCGATCTGCCGGATTCTTTCAGAGATTCGCCGAGGTTCGCGCCCATGATGGCTTGAGCTGGAATGAATCCGAACAAAAGACCGGTGGTCACGGAAATTCCTGACGTGAACTGCAGCACGCGGCCATTGATGGCGATTTCAGAAAGCCGCGGCAAACTCTCCGGTTGCAGGGCGCGCAGAATCGCGATACCCCAGGCAGCAAACGCCAATCCCAGGATGCCTGCCGGGATCGCCAGCATTACGCTTTCGGTGAGCAATTGCCTCAGCAATCTATGGCGGCCGGCGCCAAGCGCCTTGCGAATTACGATTTCCTGCTCCCTTGCGCCCGTGCGCGCAAGCAAAAGGTTTGCATAGTTACTACAGGCAATCAACAGGACGAGCGTCACGGCCCCGAACAGGATCAGGAGCGCAGGCCGCGTATCGCCCACAATGCGTTCCCGCAACGGAATGAGAACTGTCTTGCGGTCCTTGTTCTCCACTGGATCAATCTGTTCCAACCGGTGATCCACGAGTTTCATTTCCGCCTGCGCCTGTTGCAGCGAGCGCCCGGCAGCCAGAAGGCAATAAGTCCGTTGAAAATGAACTCCGCGATCATCGACGTCATCCGGAAAAACCGTGCGCACGAGCGACCAGATATCGACTTCCTTTTCCAGCGGCAATTCGAATCCGGTTCTGAGGACGCCGATGATGCTATAGCTGTTTCCGCTGAGTGGAATCGTTTTTCCAATGATATCGGGATCCGACTTCATCTGATTTTTCCAGAACGCGTATGTGAGAACCGCAAGCCGCTCGCCTTTCGGCCGGTCTTCCCCCTGCGCAAACATGCGGCCCATCAACGGCTGAATGCCCAGCGCGCGGCTGATCCCGGCGGTTACTACCGCCGCTCTGATTCGCTGCGGCTCCGTTCCGCCTGTGTAGTCAAGGCGAATCGCGGTAACTCCTCCGATCGCTTCAAACGATTTGCTGTCGGCTTCAATATCGGCCAGATCCGGCAGGGACTGCTTGTACTGCATCATCACCAACCGTTGCGAATCCGGATACGGCAACGGGCTCAACAACACTGTGTTGATCACGCTGAAAATAGCCGTGTTCGCGCCGATTCCCAGCGCAAGAGTTAAAGCAGCAATGGCCGTGAAGCCAGGATGTTTCAAAAGCATTCTGATGCCGTACCGAATATCCTGCCACAGAAAATTCATGGGATTCTCCCTCATCGTGCCGAGCAATTCTCATACCAAATGTTTTGTGCCGTTCAACTGTCGAAAATCACACCGGGTGAAATATTTGAATATTCGATTTTGGGATGTGGGCGTTCGAAAACGAAACAAGCGGCCTTCCACCGAAAAACAGCAAGGGACCGAAAAGGACAGCCATGGCACAAGTCATACTGCCATCTGGTATCTGGCATCCGGCTACTGGCATCTTCTCAAATTGTTTTTAGCCACTCCAGGATTGCAGTAGCTGCTCCCAGCAGCGTGTCTTTTCGGCCGCGCACTTCCAGCGAATGACCACCGCCTTCGACTAAATAAGATTGTGCAAGCGGGCCGATCTTCTTTATCGTACGTTGCAACAAATCGAGTTTCGCAAACGGATCTTTTGTTCCGCTAACAAATAACATCGGTTTGCCAATTGCATAAAGATGTTTATCCCGAAGTTGATCCGTCTTTCCAGGCGGATGTAATGGATAACCAAGAAATAACAAACCTGCAACGCGCGTATCATCCGCAACATAAGACGCAATTCTGCCACCCATCGATTTGCCACCGATGATCAAACGATCTTGCGGCATAGCTGCAATCGCTTTTTCATAGCATTTCATTAACAACGGTTGCGTATCGGGGTATTTGCGCTTTGCTTCACTATAAAAAAAATTGAATTTCAAAGTTGGATATCCCGCTTCTGCAAAAGTTTTATGAAAAAAATCCATGAACGGATTATTCATGTTGCCGCCGGCACCGTGGGCAAGTACGATTCCTAATCCTTTTTTTGTTGCCGGGCCTAACAGAATGCCTGATGATTCATATTTGTCATCACGTATTTTTACAGTTTGGCTTTTCACCGTTCGATGATCCTCGATTCTGCTGACGTTTTACCTTTCTCCACTACAATAGGCTTGAATGAATGAAGTGTTTCAAGTGCTTCACGCAATTCTCCTACGGATTGAAATCGATGAGCCGGATCCTTTTGCAGCAAGCGGTCGACAATCGATGAAAGTTGATCAGGCACAGAAGGCTGAACCGATTTCAGCGCAATCAAAGGCTCTTTCACATGTTGAAACCCAACACTGATCGGTGAATCTCCTTTGAAAGGTACACGGCCTGCAAACATCTCGTACAATATGATTCCAAGAGAATAAAGGTCACTTCGCTCATCGGTTCGTTTTCCCATAACCTGCTCCGGTGACATGTATTCCGGTGTGCCCATGATCAACCCTGTTGCCGTCATGCCCTCCAATTGATTCGTACGAGCGAGTCCGAGATCAATAATTTTGGCGTGACCACGATCATTTAAAATTACGTTATGGGATTTTAAGTCACGGTGAATAATACCCTGTGCATGAGCAGCTTCAAGTCCATCGCAAATTTGAAAGGCAATTTGCAGACCTTCTTGTAAAGAAAGCGGACCTTTCCGCATAATAAACTGCCTGAGATTTTCACCATGAAAATATTCCATCGTTATGTAGTGCAATCCATTCGCTTCGTTGATGTCGTAGATTTTGATTACATTTGTGTGTGTAATTTTTCGAGCAGCGGTTACTTCCCGCCGCATTCGTTCTAGAGATTCCGCATCATTACTTAGAAATGGCGACAATACTTTAATTGCCACGTTTTCTTTCAATTGTTTATCAAGTGCAAGAAAAACAATTCCCATCCCTCCTCTACCCAACTCTTGAAGAATTTGAAAGCGATTTTCCAATGCGCTGGAGATGTTAATCATTGCTGTCATCTGCTGACTATTTCCTGTTCCTAACCCGCGGTTCGACCACCACAATGATTTTTCAAACTGACGATTGATCTCTTGATCCAATCGGCAAACAAGTTCTTCAAGATTAGCGACTCGATCTTTTAATACTTGATTCTCTTTCTTAGCTTCGGCAACTTCTTTCGGATTCTCTTTCTTCTTCCAAGTGCTAATTACATCAACAATCTTATAGCCAATAAAAGTTAAAGATCCAAAGGTCGCAATAATTGCAATGGCGGAGATGACGGCAATACCAAGAGGCAAATCAGGAATCATATCTGGAACTTTACAACTTTTCGGTTTCTATTCAAAGAATACGCGTGTTCTTGCGGCATGGTTCGATAGCGGCTTTTCTTTTGACGTGAATATCCTTATCCTGTTACAAATAGGAGACGTGAATGCAAAGTTCAAACCCTGCATTGAATTCAAAGACCTTTGATCAATTCGGACCCGTATCTGCTACATCAACAGAAGTCATGACAATTGATGGTACGGTCAATAAAACAGCTATCCTACTTTTAATTGCTATCGCAACATCAATTTTTGTTTGGCGGATGTATTTCATCTCACAAAATCCTGCTGTAGTCGCACCGTGGATGCTTGGAGGCGCGATCGGTGGGCTCATCTTTGCGATTATTACTGCGTTCAAGAAATCATGGGCTCCCATCACAGCGCCTGTATATGCTGCATTGGAAGGATTATTCCTGGGAGGAATTTCCGCATTCTACGAAGCGAAATTTCATGGAATCGTGATTCAAGCTGTGGTGTTAACATTCGGAACAGCCTTCGCCTTATTGATGGCTTACAAATCACGGCTCATTCAAGCCACACAAAATTTCAAACTGGGTGTAGCAGCAGCTACTGGAGGAATTTTCCTGCTATATATGGCGTCGTTCATATTAGGATTTTTTGGAATCCGCATTGGCTTCATTCATGACAGCGGACTTTTCGGAATTATTTTCAGTCTGGTTGTTGTCGTAATTGCTGCATTGAACCTGGTTCTGGATTTCGATTTCATTGAACAAGGCGCTGAACATGGTGCTCCAAAATTTATGGAATGGTATGGAGCATTTGGCTTGATGGTTACGCTGGTGTGGCTATACTTAGAAATCTTGAGGTTGTTAGGTAAAGCCCGTAAAAGATGAATCGAGTCACGAGTACTGAGTACCGAGTAAGTTCAGAACTCGGAACTCAGCACTCGGTACTCAGTACTGAAATATGAAATTTGTTTTTCGTTCTCTTTGTTTTTTGATTCTGGCTGCCAACGTTTTTGTCACGCCATCACATTCGAATGTGGATGGTGAAAAGAAGAAGACTTCAACCGGCAAATCCTATTTATACAGTACACGCGTTGAACGTTTTGAAAGACCTTCCATTGTTGCGAAAGAATTCGTAGCGGAGCGTGTTTGGAGCGGACATGACGATTGGGAACCCGCGATTGCAGTAGATCCTAGCTCATCCTACGTCTATCAAATGACCACCCGCTTCACTGGAAAAAGGCCGTGCGATATTTGTAAGCTTCCCGCAATTGCGTTCCGCAGCTCGTCCGATGGTGGAACAACGTGGGGACCGGATGGTTTCATCGCACTTACCCAACACCCGCAATATGATCCGCAAATTGCAGTTGCAAATGATGGAACGATTTACGCAATGTTTTTGAATAATTACGTTCCAGGAATTCAATTCACAAAATCGAGCGATCATGGTGTGACATGGACAGAACCGCTGCGTTTGACCGGAGGCGGACGCAAACCGAATTATTCCGACAAACCGTTTCTGGTTATTTCGCCAAACGGCCAACATGTGTATATCGCATTTAATGCAACAGATAGTTGGGTTGTTGCTTCACACGATTTTGGTCGAACCTTCCTTCCTGCCGTCAAAACCAACAATGATAAACGCTACTGGTTTCATAGCGGCGGTGCTGTCACATCAAATGGTGATGTTTACTTTGCTGCTGCGGATTACACACAAACATTCGTTGGTGATGTGCACATCGATGTTTTGAAATCTACTGACAAGGGCAAAACATGGGACACGATCCGTGTGGATACTTCAAAAGAAACCCCTGCATGTGAGTGGTCCGATGGATGTTATTTAGGATTTTTGGGACCCGCTCCCGGTCTTGCTGTTGACCCCGCCGGCAAAATTTTGATTGCCTATAATGCCGGCAGCATTCCAGGCGGTAATGAAAGAATTTATGTTCGCACATCGATAAATGGTGTGAACTGGAGTGCGCGCCAATCCATTTCGTTTGGTTCAGGAAATGTTAATAATGGATTTCCTGTAGTGGAAGTTGGTGGCACAGATGATTTTCGTGTTGTGTGGCAGGATAATCGGAATGGTTCACCAAACATTTGGAACACCTGGTATCGCCGCAGCACAAACGGAGGCCATAATTGGAGTCCTTCGGTCCGATTATCCGATCAACCTTCAGGCGCTCCATACAAAACCGCAGGCGGTTATTTCTTTCCATACGGCGATTATCTGGAATTCGCTGTGGATCGAAATGGAAAAAATTATGTAATCTGGGCTGAAGGATCCAGCTACGATGGTCCTGGCGGAACCTGGTATACCCGCGGAAAATGAAGCGCAAAATTCTGTTTTTGTTTTTTAGTTTCCTTACAATCAAAAGCGCTTTCACTGAAACAGTTCCAGCAGATGGCGAAGCGTCAATCCGTTTTCGCAACGGATTGATGAACATCGTTCAGTTCGCACATTCCCGTCAGGATCTTTTCCCTGCCACAAAAACAAAGACACGACTGCTTCGTTCTGAACAAAAGGATATGATCCGCACAGCATGGGCAAGTTTTTACGATTACATGCTTGCCTCAAATTCATTAAATCTTTTTCACAAAAAACTGGCACCACCAACAAATTCAGAACAAAAGCAACATTTCTTGAACAGCTATGCATCTTTTCTGGCGGAATACAGATTTGCTTTGGAATTTATTGGATTGATCGAAAATGATCCAGGTCTGAATACACTTTTGAATGAACCAATCTCGGAACTCGGATTGCCATCAGGCAGTTACGATCGTTTAAAGCTGCACATTCTAAACGTCACCCATGCAACCGAATTTCTTGCCCTTCAGGGAATTTTTATGTCTTTGCAATTTAAAACTTCCCAACTTCCTTCAGGGATCAATGAGGATTCAACCTACATATGGAAAACCGGGCAAGTTAAAGGTGAAATTCTTACAGCGCAAAATGCGTTCAACATTTTAAATCACGAAGGCACTCAAGTTATTTTTCCAGTTCAGTCTGGTGTAGCTGAGTGGATGGGTGATTCAAAAGTTTATCGTGTTTCTCAATCGCTTATAACAAAAAGTCAAATTACAGCAATGACCCGCGAGCTTGAGCCAGGTGATGTTCTTTTTGTTCGAAGGGAATGGTATTTATCAAACATCGGTTTACCAGGATTTTGGCCGCATGCTGCGCTGTACATAGGAACATCTGAAAAACGAAAATTGTATTTCCATGATGATGAAATTGCGGCATGGGTGAAAAGCCAGGGCCAAACCGATGGCGATTTTGATTCACTGTTGAAATCACAATTACCCGACGCTTACAAGAATAGTTTTACGCTTGATCATAATCACGTGCCACAAGTTCTTGAAGCGATCAGCGAAGGTGTTTCATTTACTTCAATGGAACATTCAGCCGATGCTGATTCAATTGCGATATTGCGTCCGCTCCTTTCAAAACGCGATAAGGCGATTGCAATTCTACGTGCATTTCATTACGCTGGTCGTCCTTATGATTTCAATTTTGATTTTCTTACTGACTCGAGTCTGGTATGCACAGAGTTGATCTATAAATCTTATGAGCCTGCGGAAGGATATCAGGGGCTTACGTTTCCGGTTTTAGATATTGTGGGAAGAAAAGCGACACCAGCAAATGAAATTGTGCGGGAATTTGATGCGCAATACGATTCCGCTCGAAGGCAATTCGAATTCATTTTATTTCTGGATGGAAATGAGCGATTAAGGAAAGCCATTGAATCCGACTTATCATCTTTCCGACTCAGCTGGAAGCGTCCGAAGTGGCACGTTTTTGTCGAACAACAAAACAAATAGCAATTTCCAACTGATTTACGTATTCTTAATAAAATCTATTCGCGGGCAGGGATGCCCGCGCCCCTGTTAGTTCAGATGAGAGTTGCAACCTGGAATGTAAACGGAATTCGAGCGCGATCAAACCAATTATTGGAATGGATCCGCGATGAACAAGCAGACATCGTCTGCCTGCAAGAAATTAAATCCACACCGGAACAAGTACCGATGCCGCTGTGTGATATGGAAGGCTATTGGTGTTACTGGCATGGTGCAGGCGGATATTCCGGCGTTGGTTTACTGATTAAGCGCGATACTTTTGCTGAACGCCCGAAGTTTGAACATCCTGAATTCGATTATGAAACTCGAATCGTAACGATGACTGTATCAGATACTGTCTATGCATCTGTTTATGTTCCGAATGGCGGAAAAGATTTCGCTGCGAAGATGCGATTTCTGGAATCCATGAAATCATTCGTAAGCGATGTTCATCAACGCGGACAAAATCTAATTTTGTGCGGCGACATCAACATCGCACGAACCGAAAAAGATGTTCATCCAAAAGAACTCAAGCCAAAGTCTGTTGGACAACTTCCGGAAGAAAGAGATCTGTTGGAAAAAATTATTGGGCAGGGACTGGTTGATGTAGGCCGCGCAGTAGACCCTGATAATGATCGATTGTTTACATGGTGGGCGCCATGGCGAAATATGCGTGAGCGAAATATTGGATGGCGCTTGGATTATGTATTGGCTAGCGAGAAAATAGCCAAATCAGCCGTGAGCTGTATTGTGCAATCCAAAATTGGAACCAGCGATCATGCGCCGGTTGTTGCAGAATTTAAGTCGTAGTAATCGAATAGCGCGCGATGACTACTGTGACATTATCTTTGCCACCGTTTTCCAGCGCCAATTCAACCAGCTTCTGACACGCATCTGCCGAAGCTGGAATTCGCATTAAGATGTCTGCAATCGCTTCATTCGATACCATTTCATATAACCCATCGCTGCATAACAATACGCGATCACCATCGGCAAGTTTTAATTGCTGGATTTCAGCAACAACATCACCATCACGCGATCCCATTGCATTCGTCAACATATGACGCAATGGATGTTTGGAAATATCAGTCTCCGAAATTTGGCCGGTGTCTGCAAGAGCTTGCGCAACAGTTTGATCTCGTGTCATCTGATACAATTTCGCATCGCGAAACAAATACGCACGTGAATCACCAACATGTACAATGAACAGATTTTTTCCAACACTGTATGTGCCTGTCATTGTAGTTCCCATGCCTGATAAGCCGGGTTCCGTTTTTGCGCGCTCGCTCAGTTTGTAATCTATCTTCTTGTAAAAATTGATTCCTTGCGCCATCAGTTCCTTGGCTTCATCATCATCTAGTTTCAAAGTCCATTTCGGAGCCTTTAAAGTTAAATTCATCAAGACTTGAATCGCAGTACGGCTCGCAACTTCACCGGCAGCTTGACCTCCCATTCCATCAGCTACCACCATACCGTATCCATTTTCTTCAAAAGGTACTGGCAAATATTTATCCGGCACATTTGTCAATACAGGAGTAAGAGTGCGGCTTAGTTTTACTGCAAGATAACTGTCTTCGTTATTTGTGCGAACTTTTCCTTGATTCGAAAGTGCACCAAACTCAACTTGAACATCGATTTTCCGTTTTGATGTTGGCGCTGAAGCTTCAGTCCGATTTAAGTCGGAAAGCGTATCTGCGTTTGCCAAATCACCCGCATTCTGTTTTTCTGGATTCATAACGCTCCTCTTCGGCGGATCACATAATTTATATCACAATGGAGCGCAGGCATCTTGCCTGCATTACGGACCGCGGGCGTCTCGCCCGCTATAAATTAAAATGATCGTTTATAACTCAGACCTAACGTAATAATCTTTTGCAGCAGCATTTCGTATGAAATTCCGGCCTTCAATGCAGACGCTGCGAAGTCTTCACCATCGGAAATATTGGGATTTGGATTTGCTTCCAACATATAAAGCTTTCCATCATCTGTCAGACGATAGTCCAATCGCGCATATCCACTTAAATGAAGCAGCCGGTAAATTCGTTTGGAAAGTCGTTTCACATAACTGCTTAATTCCGGTGTAAGTTGAGCCGCTTTGGTAACAACTCCAACTTTTTCTTGATATTTGTAATCCCATTTCACTTTCATAGTGGCGATCAGTGGTGCGCCTTCCGGCAATTTATTCAGGAATAATTCCCACGGACTGAACGCCTGAAGTCTTTCATTTCCTAAAACAGAAACGTAAAGTTCGCGTCCTTCAATGTATTGTTCTGCGATCGCGTGAGTGGTGGTTTGTCGATGAACGAAATCCACGCGTTCTGCAAGTTTTTCATCATCATGAACCAACGATGCACGCGAAATCGCAACTGATCCTTCTTCGCTGATGGATTTCACCAGAAGTGGATAATCTAACCATTGAGGCCGTCTCACCTTGCGATTTAACGGAAATACTGCAAATCGCGGCAGGTAAATTCGGTGGTATGCAAGAATCTTTTTTGCTAACGCCTTATCATGCGCAAGAGTTAAACCGCGGGGATTGCATCCAGTATATTTTTGACTTCGTAATTCCAGGTAACTTACAACGTGTTGATCGAATAACGAATAACCATGAAATTCTTCCAGCAAATTAAATGCAATATGCGGCTTTACGTCTTCCAGCGCTTTTTGAATTACACCAAGATCGCCATAAACACCTACTGGAACTACTTCATGACCGATCTTCTTCAGCGTTGTAATTACATCGTATTCAGTTTTCCATTCCTGAATTTCTTTTTGCGATAAACCTTCAATCGAATCTGGCGGCACTAAATCTTCATGAACCAGAACAATGGCTCGAAGTTTCTTAATTTCTTTTTTCTTCATAATGCGATACGCGAATAACCTGAGTGAACTGCATTCATCGTATGCACAGTCAACATTATCATGATACGCTGGCGGGCTTCTGATTCTGTTGTATTCAATTTCAATTTCAAATGCTTACAGCGGCTGATTATATCTTCAATCACATAATCAATTGTGTACTGATGAACACCTGTACCTTCCGAGACAATTTGCCGCAACTCTTTTTTATATTTGCGTATAAGGCTTGCAGCGCTTGGACGTCCACGATGTTTTGGATCATGCGAAAAAATTCTTCGCAGATCGCGATCATAATATGCCGGCCATTTGAAATGATAGTATTCGCGCTTGCGCCGATAATGATCGCGTAAAGTGATTGTCGCTTTTGAAAGCGGATCAACCTTGATTCTTTTCTTGTTTTTTGGAGGTGTGCCTGCAATTTCGGCCATCAACTCATTTACGTATTGCAGTTTTTTCAAAGCAGGCCAACCGTTGTAACGGACACGCCAGCGCGAACCAGGTGTCAGCCATACTGCAAATGTTTCCGCGAAATCTTCTGCTGGATGCGCTTGTGCGTACCATGATGTTAAATGCAGTACATAGTTCCGGCTGCCAGGGCGTGGTTTGTATGATTGCGGATATGGTTCACGAAAAGATCCGAACAATTCTTGCCAGCGTCTCCGAAAATGCAAACGATACGCGTTGTCCAATGCATGACCTGCTTCATGTCTTAAAATGCGCATACATTCGGCATCGGATCCGCCTTCAACTTCCAACATTTGTTTGCGTTCCAGTTTCATTAATCGCGGATGCGTAAGATAAAACGGAACTGCAATCCCAGGAACTCCATCTGGTGTGAACCATTCATGTGCTAACCAAACGTGGGGTTTGAACCGGATGCCGCGTTCTTCCAATTCATCATGCAATCTGCGGACACGATCTTCCAACACCGAGCCTTCAATCCGCACCGGCAAATTCTTGATCCGCATATCCAGCAGACGTTCATCGCTCATCTTCCATAGTGATCGCCTGCTCAGCCCGTTTTTCATAAGGTTTAGATTGTACCCTAGAGATACGCTGGATCAATTTCAGATTGCAGATTTCAGATTTCAGATTGAAATTGATGGATTTGTGATTGACATCAATTAGGATGGTTTATCAACTCAATCATCGATTATATTAAGCCTGCCATATAATTAAGGTTCACTACTGAAATCGATAAAAATGTCTAATAGGATTATTGAATTTCACGACTCAACCATCGAGAGTATTGTTCATGATGCAAGCGCAGTTACGCTAATTTTCACTGAAGCATACATCCATATGTCGGATGGACGTGCAGGCATCGATCCCGGCACTGGTTGGATCCAAAAGGCAGAACTTATTATTGGCAATGGTTCGATTAGCGGTGACCAACGATCTCTGCCGGCGGTACTTTCCGATGGAACTATAATCATTGGAAACAGAAAACATTCAAATTTTATCCCGATTCCTTTGGATACTTCGGAATCAGTTTCGGTTGATCTTGAGTTCTTTGATGGAAACCGTATCTCAATTATTGGAAGGACAGCGCGTCTAATGCTAATAGGCGAGCCTAAGTATGTTGAAGATTTCAATCCATGAACAAGGCAAAGGAATGCGTGAATCAAACGATTGGAGACTAGCAGGTCAAGAACGATACCTGAAAGGTGTCACTCTAATTTGGAAGAATTACCGTCAACCAAGCGATTCCTGGGATCATGATCATTGTAGTTTTTGTTGGGCAAAATTCGCTGAGATAGACGAACCTAATGCACTTCGTGAAGGCTATACGACCAGTGACGATTATCATTGGATCTGTCAAAAATGCTTTATAGATTTCCAAGATTTATTCGCTTGGAATGTGGTGCCGAGCGCGGAGTAAGATCTTTTAATCTGAAACTTACAACTCTGCGGTAGAATCTTCTACATGGAAGACAAGTATCGCCTGCTGCTGCGGCGAACGCGAATCATTGCAACGATTGGGCCGGCAAGTGAATCCACCGAAAAATTAACTGTTCTGATAAATAGCGGTGTTAATGTCGCGCGGTTGAATTTTTCGCATGGAACACAAGCAAGCCATCTGACAGTCATTCAACGGATCCGCGGCATCACTCACGAAACCGGTAAACGGGTGGCGATCCTTGGCGATTTATGCGGACCTAAAACGCGCGTCGGAAAATTTCCAAACGGTTCCATCGAATTAAAGCCAGATCAGGATGTCACCATAACCACAAATCCAAACGAACCTGGCAGCGATAGTGTCATCCCTTCGCAGTACGTAAATCTTGTTCGCGACATTAAAGCCGGACAACGGATCTTATTTGATGATGGATTACTGGAGATTGATGTAACTCAAATTATCGATGATCAGCACGCAATGGCGCGAGTGATTCGCGGCGGCACTCTGAAAAATAACAAAGGGATGAATCTTCCCGGCGCAAATATTTCGGCACCAGCACTCACCGAAAAAGATCTTCAAGATTTGGATTTTGCAATCAAAGAAAGACTTGATTACGTCGCTCTATCATTTGTTCGAAGAGCCAGTGAGATCCGTGATCTCAAAGAGAGAATTCTGAAACTTACGCACATTCATCATCCGGAAATATTTCGCGAAAATCCAAAAATGGCCAGCATGACAGGCGTTGTTGCAAAAATTGAAAAACCGGAAGCGCTGAATGAAATTGCAGAGATTGTTGAAGAATCGGATGGGATCATGATTGCACGGGGTGATTTGGGAGTTGAACTTCCACCGGAACGAGTTCCGATCGTACAAATGCAATTAATCCACCTTTCGAATGAACGCAATAAGCCGGTGATTGTTGCAACACAGATGTTAGAAAGTATGACAGAGAGTCCGCGAGCAACGCGTGCAGAAGTCAGTGATGTTGCCACCGCTGTTGCGGAACGTACTGATGCGGTGATGTTGTCCGGTGAAACTGCCGCCGGATTGTATCCGATTGAATCGGTGAACATGATGGATCGCATTATTCGCGAACTTGAAAATTATCAATGGCAGCAAGGCCAATGGGGAAAGTTGCGTGAAACGGTTTCGATCTCCCCTCTTCCAAATGCAATCGCACGCGCATGTACACTGCTTTCGCATGATATGGAAATCCGCGCAATTAATGTGCTGACATACAGCGGGCGTACTGCAAGAATTATTTCCGCCGCACGGCCGAATTGTCCGGTGCTTGCCTACAGTCAAGATCCGACAGTCGTTCGACAAATGCAATTATTGTGGGGTGTTTATCCGGTCCCACTTGAACAAGAACTCACACTGGAATCTTTTGCAGATGTGGCGGCTACAACATGCTTACAGATGGGACTCGCGAACAAAGGAAATCACATTCTATTAGTATCCAGTCCTCTCAAAAGGTACACGGGAAAAGTATTAAGTTCGCTTATTCTTTACGAAATCAAATAGAAATTTTCGGGTTCTACTAGTATAATAGTAGCCATAAGAGGGTATATGAGACTCGTAACACGCGCGGACCTTGATGGCCTAACCAGTGCTGTATTAATCACAGACATGGAGCCGATCGATTCGATCGAGCTTATTCATCCACAAGATCTCACCGATAAAAAATTTGAAATTCTTAAAGGCGATATTCTTGCGAATGTTCCATATCATCCGAATGCCGGCAAATGGTTCGATCATCATTTGCTGACCGAAAGTAATTTGAAGCCGCCCGACAAATTTGATGGCGCATACCGCCATGCACCGAGTACAGCACGCATAGTTGAGGAATATTACAAAAGTCCGAAGTTAAAAAAATATGATGCACTGATTCAAGAAACCGATCGAATGGACAGCGCCAATTTAACTTTGGAAGATGTGTTGGATCCGAAAGACTATATCCTTCTTGGCTACACAATTGATCCACGAACCGGCCTTAGCGGATTCAAAGATTATTTTATGCTGTTGTTGGATGCGCTGAAAAACAAAACGATTGATGAAATTATGCAAATGCCGGAAGTACAGCATCGAGTGAATCAAATGCGCAGTGAATGGTTAATCTTTAAACGGCTAACGTTGGAGAATTCGCGCACTGATGGAAATGTTGTCTTGACTGATTTTCGTCACATTGAAAAAATTCCGATAGGCAATCGCTTTATTGTTTACACTTTGTTTCCAGATGCGAACGTTTCTGTCAGAGTTCACTGGGGACCACAACGTCAATTTGTTGCAGTTGTAGTTGGACATTCAATCTTCAATCGGACCTGCAAAGTGAATATCGGTGAACTGATGTCAGATTTTGGTGGTGGTGGGCATGTTGGTGCTGGTGCCGCGCCATTGAAAGCCGAAACCGCGAACGCCGACCTCGAAGAAATCATCCGGCGCCTCAAGGCCTGATTTTGCGACTCTGCGGTTAGATTTTCCCGAGTTCACGGATGCATGACAGATGATGGTCATCGTGTTCAGCCACGAAGTACGCCATATCCACTAACCGCATTGACACATTTAATCTTGGATGCACCGAATCACGAACCAGAATTTCTGCACCTACGCTATCCAGCCGGTCACAAAAATGTTTTCTAGCCGATCGAAAATTTTTCAGTAAATCTTCGATCTGCTTTTTGTTGTGCCCCGCTTCCCACGTCTTTTTATTTTTCAGATCAGCAGCCTGAAGCATCTCAAAACCCGCAATGTAATCATCGATCCTGCCGTCATGTAGTTCATCGAGATCCGCTAAATGACCAATATGATCTTGAATGCAACGATGCATCATCTTTACGGATCGTCAATATTCCTGCCGGATAAGCACGTACCAGCTCTTCTAACCGCGCAGGAGTTCCACGAAGTCGCTCCATTATCGAAGGGAAAATTCCTGGCGGAAAATTAAAATCGAATTTACGTTCAAACCACTTTGTTTTTGGGATTTCTGGCACCATCTTCTTATTTCCTAAATTGGGCAATTAGCCGGTCAAATCGCGATTCATAAACCATATCATAAAGCTCTAGCCGGTCAGGCAGGAATTTCTGACACCATTGACGCAAAAGACGTCGCTCCCCTTCAATGGTTCTGTCGGGAATTTGTTCACAGAAAATCAAAGTGCAAACAAGATCCGCTTTCCTTTTTAATTTCTCAACAATTTCATCTCCCATGCTTATAATTATAACTCTACACGCAACCTGTGGCGCGGGCGTCCCTGCCCGCGGTTACGATGTACAATATTATAGATAAGGAGAGTCAATAACATGCTTTTTCCGGAATACGTAAAGAATGATAAAGCGAAAGATTGGGTTCGGGAGATCGTCACACTTTGCAAGCCGGAAAAAATCCATTGGTGTGATGGATCTCAGGAGGAATACGACCAGCTTTGCCGGGAGATGGTAGAAGCGGGTACATTACGGAAGTTAAATCCTGAAAAGCGTCCAAATAGCTATCTCGCATGGTCAGATCCCAGTGATGTAGCTCGTGTAGAAGATCGAACCTTCATTTGCAGTCAGCGCAAGCAGGATGCGGGTCCAACCAATAATTGGATGGATCCACGCGAGATGAAAACGAAGCTTCGAGGTCTATTCGACGGATCGATGAAGGGCCGCACCATGTATGTGATTCCATTCAGCATGGGACCGTTAGGATCTCCAATTGCTGAAGTTGGAATTGAAATTTCAGATTCTCCTTATGTTGCGGTCAATATGCGGATCATGACTCGCATGGGACGCAAAGTCATGGATGTATTAGGCGATCGAGATTTTGTTCATTGTCTGCATTCTGTTGGAATGCCGCTCACCGGTGGTGAAAAAGATGTTCCCTGGCCATGCAATAAAGATCACAAGTACATTGTTCATTTTCCTGAAGAACGCACGATTATGTCTTTTGGCAGCGGTTACGGTGGTAATGCCCTGCTTGGCAAAAAATGTTTTGCATTGCGCATTGCATCGTGTATGGCGCGTGATGAAGGCTGGCTTGCTGAACACATGCTGATCCTTGGTGTGGAATCACCACAAGGTGAAAAAACTTATGTCGCGGCTGCATTTCCTAGCGCATGCGGGAAAACTAATTTCGCAATGTTAATTCCGCCAAAAGCATTTGATGGATGGAAAGTTACAACTGTTGGTGATGATATCGCATGGATTAAGAAAGGTGCTGATGGACGTTTGTATGCAATCAATCCGGAAGCTGGTTATTTTGGTGTAGCGCCTGGGACTTCAGAAAGCTCCAACAAAAATGCGATGGCTTCGATCGCAAAAAATTCCATCTTTACAAATGTTGCATTAACTCCTGATGGTGATGTTTGGTGGGAAGGCATGACTAAAACTCCGCCGTCTCATCTTACTGATTGGCAAGGTCAACCATGGACTCCGGAATCGGGACGCAAGGCAGCACATCCCAATGCACGATTTACTGCACCAGCAAGTCAGTGTCCTTCCGTAGATCCCGATTGGGAAAATCCGAACGGTGTTCCGATCAGCGCATTCATTTTTGGTGGACGCCGAAGCGACACAATTCCCCTTGTATATCAAGGATTCAATTGGAGTTTCGGTGTGTATCAAGCAGCAACAATGGGATCAGAAACAACTGCAGCTGCTGCTGGCAAAGTTGGTGAAGTAAGGCGCGATCCAATGGCGATGCTTCCCTTCTGTGGTTATCACATGGCTGATTATTTCAATCACTGGCTGCAGATCGGTCGCACGCAGCCAAATCCTCCACGCATGTTTTTTGTGAACTGGTTCCGTACCGGAAAAGATGGGAAATTTTTGTGGCCAGGCTTTGGCGACAATATGCGCGTCTTGAAATGGATTGTAGATCGTGTGCATGGTCGCGGTTATGCAATTGAAAGTCCGATCGGCTGGATGCCTAAATATGATGATATCGATTGGCAAGGCCTCGATTTCTCTTGCGAACGATTTAATGAACTGATGATGGTTGATCGTGAGTCCTGGAAAAAAGAAATCTCATCGCATGAAACCTTATTTTCAAAACTCTACGATAAATTGCCAAAGGAATTTCCATACATCCAGGAGTTGCTGCTCTCAGCCCTCTGGCGATCACCTGAACATTGGGGCCAGACCGTTGGTGAACGCCACGAAGAATGAAGATTGAAGATTGAGAATTGAGAATAGAGGATAGAAGATCGTAAACGCGCCGTTCAATCCTCTATCCTCCATCCTCTATCCTCAACTTAATGTACGACTTTGTAATCATCGGCAGTGGTTTCGGCGGCAGTGTTTCAGCAATGCGCCTTTCGCAAAAAGGTTATCGCGTCGCCGTAGTTGAAAGCGGCAAGCGCTGGACTGCCGATCAATTTCCAAAAACAAACTGGAACCTCCCAAAATATTTATGGATGCCACGTTTGCGATGTTTTGGTATCCAATGCATAACTCTACTAAAAGGAATCATGGTTCTCCACGGAACTGGTGTTGGCGGAGGAAGTCTTGTTTATGCCAACACTTTGATGACTCCGCAATCCTCATTCTTTCAAGATCCTTCATGGCCTTCCGGAATTGACTGGGAAGCAGAACTTGCACCTTATTATGATGTCGCACGAAAAATGCTTGGTGTTACATCCAACCCTGCATTATTTGAAGGCGAAGAAGCATTAAGAAAACTCGGCGACAGGTTTGGCGTTTCCGATACATTTCATCCAACTGAGGCTGGCGTTTTTTTTGGAGAACCAGGCAAAACCGTTGATGATCCTTATTTCAATGGTGATGGTCCCTTCCAGAACTGGATGCATTTATTGCGGCGGTTGCATGGTGGGTTGCCGTTATGGTGCAAAAAATTCCCTGGATCAAAATTATTTATATTTTGCTGAACAATGGGGCGCCAAAATCATTCCGGAAACCAAAGCAACAAAAATCATTCCAATTGAAAATGGTTATCGTATTGAAACTCAAAGCTCTACATCATGGATTTCTAGACGCACAGAACCATTAGAAAGCCGCAGCGTCATTGTTGCTGCGGGTGTACTTGGCACAATCGATTTGTTGTTCCGCAATCGTGATGTTTACAAAACGCTGCCGGCGATTTCCAATCGTCTTGGTGAAAACGTTCGTACGAATGGTGAAACCCTCCTTGGAGCAACCAGTTTCGAAAAACACCGGGATTTATCGCGTGGAATTGCAATCGGATCTGCCATTCATCCAGATCGTTATACAAAAATAGAAAATGTTCGTTATCCTTCCGGAAGCGGTGCAATGCGGATGCTGGGCGTTCCATTAACCGGACCTGGTTCGCTTCTTGTTCGGCCGCTAAAAATGTTTGCAAATATTTTTCGGAAGCTTCCAAAAATGTTGCGCCTTTGGATGATCACTGATTGGGCCAAAAGCACGGTCATCTTATTGGTGATGCAAACTCTGGATCACAACATGAGATTGAAACTGGGACGATCTTTAATTTTCCGTACAAAATTAAAAGGTGCTTCAACTTCAGAACCACTTCCAAAATTTTCGCCGATTGCACAAAAAGCTGCTGAAATACTTTCAGAAGAGATTAAAGGCGAACCACAAAACATAATTTCTGAAGTTCTTTTAGGTACACCTGCCACTGCACATATTCTTGGCGGATGCTGTATCGGCTCAAATAAAGATGATGGAGTGATCGATCAAAATCATGAAGTTTATAGTTATCCCGGAGTTTATGTATGTGATGGAAGTGTGATACCAGCCAACCTTGGAGTAAATCCAAGTCTTACCATAACTGCGCTGGCTGAACGCTTCTGTTCACAGTTTGAACCTTTGGACAATTCTATGTTTGAAAACCGGACAATCCGCTTCTCTTCTTTATTAGATTCCAGCCAGCAACACAGCAAAAAGTAGAAATTCTTTCATATCTTTGCTTCCTCTCTTTATCTTATTGCTTTGAATAGAGCGGCAGCAATTGCCGCCCTGTTTTTATTTTTTAGTCGCAAGGAATTAAACCTATTCCTAAAAACTTGCCAGCCGTATCTGAATAGTAGAAAACACTCGTGTGCTTAGTAATTTCGAATGTGCTATCGCCTCGTTCCCATCCTGATTGCCAACCTTCAACTGTATCAAGCACTATGTCGTTAACATGATCATTATCAATGTCTTTGAAAGTAATGATACTTTTTCGAAATGCCTGAGCTAAACTCTCGTGAGTGTAGTCACAATTGTATTCCCATAGAATTTCTGGATAATCCGATCGATTCAGGCAGACCATCCTCATCTTGACGCGGTGAAATGCATTGCCTTCAGATGTTTTGACAAGTAAACACGGAAAGACAAAAGGAAGCCCTCCCGGGTCAACTACTGAAAGAGAACCCGAACTCACACCTGTACCAATTTTATAACCAGTACGATATTCCCAAAGTTTAAGATACTCAAAACGAGCATCAGAGACTCTCTCCAGCCACACAAGAAACTCTATTTCGTCCATGGCATCTGGAGTAGGATCAAATATATATAGAGCTGCTGCGAAACAACGTTTGTTTGGAAGGTCATCACAGAATTCAACGAAGTTGGTGACGGTTATTGAGTCATGTTCGCTTGCTGTCTTTTCATAAAAGACTGCCTTTGAGACGGCATCTGCGGCTTCCTTTGGAAAGGTGCTGCCTTCATATGCCATTGAATGGGTGTTGAGTGCCTGCCAGTCTGGTTCTTCTGTTTGTGAAAAAACAAATGTTGCAAAGAGCATTGCGAACATCATCGCAAATATTGTCTTGTTCATAGTAATAATTTCAGTGAGCAAATTTCGAACCACCATCAAAAAACTCAATGATCCCTCAGAAATCTGATTACAGATGAACACACTTCGTGTCTGATCAAGTACACATTCTCTAAGCAATTAGCCATTGATTCCTTCGATCCTGGCGCATGGCATCAGATTTGCTTTGTCTTGCAAAGTAAACGGAGGTGAATCGTGGTTCAAAGAATCGTTGCTATCGTTTTCATCTTTTTTTGTATCTGTGTTTCATGGATTGTTTTGGGATCTGTGATGAAAGTTCGAACGACGACACAAGATTCGAAACTGAAGTCCATGGTTGGTCAACTTTGGGGAGCGCCACAAGTTCAAAAAGCTCCGGAAATTTATTATCAAACGAAAAAAGACCACGAGGTCCGAACGGTTAAAGATGGTCAAACAATTACAGACATACAGACTGAAATTACAAATCACCCGTTACCGCTGGATTCGAGTAATCTTCAAGTCGGGTTAAGTCTGCAGCATCGCAAAAAAGGATTATTGTGGTATGCGACTTACCGCGTGCAATTCTCCGCACTTTACTCTTTCCGTAATCTAACTTCGGAGTCTCAACAAATTTTCGTGCGTTTCGAACTTCCCAGTAAAGATGCGGTCTATGATAATTTCCGATTTGCATTTGGTGGCAAAGATCCATCCATAGTTGAAATTCAATCGGGCGGCGTGCATCAATCGATCGTTGTTAATCCAGGTCAAACTGCTACGTTGAACGTATCTTATGGATCACAAGGGCTGGATGAATGGTGGTACGACTTTGGATCTGATGTTACTCAAGTAAACAATTTCCACCTGAATCTAAATACAGATTATGATGACATCAACTTTCCAGAAAACAGCATCTCACCAACTTCGAAATCAAAAATCAAGGATGGTTGGAACTTGCAATGGCGTTATAGCCATCTTTTGTCTGGAGTCAAAGTAGGAATGGCAATGCCGCACAAATTGAATCCAGGTCCATGGGTAAGTGATGTCACATATGCGGCGCCGGTTTCTTTGTTCTTATTCTTTTTCTTACTGATGGTTTTATCTACCCTGAAAAAAGTTTCTTTGCATCCAATGCATTATTTTTTCATTGGAGCTTCATTTTTTAGTTTCCACATCTTGCTGGCGTATCTCGTTGATCATATTTCGATCCATACATCATTCATAATCTCCTCAATTGTCTCCATTACGCTGGTAATTTCGTATCTCCGTATTGTGGCTGGAAAGCGATTTGCGTTTTTAGAAGCAGGCATTGCACAGTTTGTATATTTGGTTCTATTTTCTTACACATTCTTTTTCGAAGAATACACTGGACTGGCTGTAACAGTTCTGGCCATATTAACGTTGTTCGTTGTCATGCAAATTACTGCTCGTGTGAACTGGCAATCGGTGTTTTCACGCAATTCGGATGCATTGGAAAGCTCAGAAACTTTGCGGTGTCCCTATTGCAGGGGCGGATTGGCAAATTCAGTGACACGAAGATGCGGAAGTTGTGGGACATTACATCATCAAAACTGTTGGTCAGACCATGGCCGTTGCGCGATTTTCGGATGCGGCTTCACTGCACCTCCACCGATACCTGTGCAAGCTGACTAATTAAAGGAGCGCGGGTTTCCAGCCCGCATTACGGGAAGCAGACCTCTTGCCTGGTCAAACTGTGGACATGATTGCCCTTCGTAATGCATTACAATGTATTGCGCCTATGGAAGTAAAGAATCCTAATTACCGCGAGTTTGTATTAGATACGATCTTTGGCAAAGCTACATTCCTGGCTGAGCTTGGTATTCAACTTTCCGATGTCGGACCAGGATGGTGCACAGCTACAGCCGAACTCTCTAAGCGTCATTTACAACATACTGGATATGTCCATGCTGGTGTGATTTCAACTTTATCTGATCATGCCTGCGGAGGTGCAGCCGCAACTTTAATTGAGCCTGCCGATAATGTCCTTGCTGTTGAATTCAAAATCAATTTTCTCAGACCCGCCGCAACAAAAAAACTTCGGTGCAAAGCAACCGTACTGAAAGCAGGAAAACGATTGTTTATTGTGGAAGCCGACGTTTTTGCAATCGATGACCAAAAAGAAGTTCATGTAAGCACGAGCCTTGAAACTGTAGCAATCGTCCGATAGCCCTTAATGCTTGTTTGAAAACTGCAATCGAAAGACTATTGTGAAAGTAATGCTTAAAGATCTTGAACTTCAAATTAACGGCGCCAAGCACCAGATCAAAGTAAATCCTGAACGAAGTTTGCTCAGCGTTCTGCGTGACGAACTCAATCTAACTGGAACGAAATATGGATGCGGCGAAGCACAATGCGGAGCGTGCACTGTTCTGATAAACGGCATTTCAACGAGATCCTGTGTTACTCCAGTTGAAAATCTCAGCGGAAAACAGATCATCACGATTGAAGGTCTGGAAAACAATGGCAAGCTTCATCCATTGCAAGAAGCATTTCTAAAAGCAGATGCAATGCAGTGCGCGTATTGTACATCCGGAATGATCATGTCTGGCGTTGCCCTGCTCAAAAGAAAGGCACGACCTACAAGGGATGAAATCATTGATCATATGAATGGGAACGTTTGCAGGTGTGGAACTTACGAAAGGATTATCTCTGCAATTCAAATTGCGTCGGGTCAACGAAATAATGAGTAAAATTCCAACCCGGGATAAAACTGAAGCTGAACGATACGAGCTTTGTGAAAAGCCTCGATATCATTTTGAACTCAATCGCCGCAATTTCCTGAAATTTTTCGGCGGCGGAATCGTTATGATTGTTCCGCTTAGTCAACTGAACTCACAGCAGCGTGAATCCGGCAGATCAGATTTCGATAACGATGTTCCGAAAGAAATTGGCGCATGGATTCATATTGATAAAGATGGCTCGATCAAAGTTTTCACCGGCAAAACAGAAATGGGCCAAAACATTCGAACTTCGTTAACACAAGCTGTGGCTGATGAATTACGAATTCCAGTCTCGATGATTCATTTGGTAATGGCAGATACCGATCAAACACCATTTGACATGGGAACATTCGGCAGTATGACAACACCCAGGATGGCTCCACAACTTCGCAAAGCTGCGGCTGCAGCGCGTGAAATGTTAATCGATCTTGCCGCTCAAAAATGGAATGTGGATCGGAGTCGCATTCAAATCTTAAATGCGAAATTAGTGAATGATCAAACTAAGTCGGAGCTCAGCTTTGCGGATGTTGTTAATAGTCAGAATATCGCAAAAACGATCCCTGATGATCAACCCACCACTGTTGCAACAGAATGGAAAATTGCTGGAACATCGGTTGCAAAAGTTGATAGCCGCGATTTCGTAACCGGTAAACACAAATACACATCGGACATGAAAGTTCCTGGGATGTTACATGCGAAAGTTGTGCGGCCCGCGGCGTTCAATGCAACCGCCGCATCGGTAGATTCTTCTGCTGCGGAATCGATTCCATCGGTAAAAGTAGTAAAGGATGGAAATTTTATTGCTGTGGCTGCCGCTGATTTAGAAACTGCCAGAAATGCGGTTGAGCAGATCAAAGTAAATTGGAACACTCAGCCTCAGCCATCCAATTCAGAATTATTTGAACTGCTGAAAAAACCTGCATCAAAAAAAGATGAAGATTGGCAATCTCGCTCCAAACCAAAAATTCAAGGATCGGTTGCAGATGGTCTAGCGTCCGCAGATAAAAAACTTGAGGAAACATATACCGTTGCTTACATTGCACATGCCCCGCTGGAAACGCGCGCCGCAATTGCGGAATGGAAAGATGACAAGCTTACAGTATGGACAGGAACTCAGCGACCGTTTGGAGTTCGTAATGAGCTTGCTGAAGCTTTTCACATTCCGGAAGAAAAAATTCGGGTAATCGTTCTGGATACCGGATCCGCTTATGGCGGCAAACATACAGGTGAAAGTGCTATCGAAGCGGCAAGAATTGCGCGGGCCGCAGGCAAACCTGTCAAACTCACCTGGTCGCGTGAAGAAGAATTTACCTGGGCATATTTTCGCCCGGCGGGAGTGATTCAAGCGAAAAGCGGCGTCAAAAATGATGGAACTATAACTGCGTGGGAATTTCATAACTACAATTCAGGTCCATCTGCAATTCAGCCTAAATACGAAATCGCAAATCAGCATGTTGAATTCCATCCAAGCGATTCTCCGCTTCGCCAGGGTTCATATCGAGCGTTAGCCGCAACCGCCAACCATTTCGCACGTGAGACACACATCGATGAACTCGCTCACAGTATCAATATGGATCCGGTTCAATTTAGATGGAAGAACATCAAAGATCAACGTTTGTCTGATGTACTTCAAGCAGCAGCGAAAAAATTCGACTGGAAAAATGGAAAATCAAGTGATGGTCGCGGCATCGGTGTGGCTTGTGGATTTGAAAAAGATGGTTATCTGGCAACCTGTGTGGAAATTGCAGTACAGCCTGACCGATCACTGAAAGTACTGCGAGTTGTTGAAGCATTCGATTGCGGTCCGGTTGTGAATCCAAATCACTTAAAGAATCAGATTGAAGGTGCAATCATGATGGGAATTGGCGGCGCATTGTTTGAAGAAATCCAATTTGAAAATGGAAAAATTCTGAATCCGCGGTTTTCAAATTACCAGGTACCGCGCTTTAACGACTTGCCAGCTATCGAAGTAATATTGATGGATCGAAAAGATATTCCATCAGCCGGCGCAGGCGAAACACCAATCGTTGGAATTGCTCCCGCTATCGGAAATGCCATTTTCCATGCAACCGGAATTCGACTCCGATCATTACCCCTTATACCAAACGGACTACCAACAGCTTAAGTATTTTCTTAGCTATCTTCATCCGTGCCTTTAGCTCTTGGGTTCAGTATTCCACTTTCTGATTTTGTCGACCGGTTATTTCTTGTCGCTTCTCTTATTTAATGAGTCGCGAATTTGTCGGACTGTGTTCCTGATTGCAAGATAAGGAGTAGCGACCGCTCTACCCAGAAGTTCAAAATGATGGGCAATGTAATGCACATCAACTCTACTTAGATCGAACTGATCTTCCTTATCTGTAGCTTCCGCCAGGTTCGTGCCCACTGCAGCGTCATAGTACTTTCGGACCATTTCACGAACGGTGGAGTTGTAAAGTCCAAAGGGATAAGCAAAGATGTGAACGCCTTTTCCTACATGCTCTTCAATCATTGTTCTGGATTCTTCAACTTCTTCACGCACTTCATCAACTGAAATACGTGTGAGATCGCGGTGTGTGAGTGATTTCGATCCGAACTCGATTCCAGAGTGTGAAAGCTTTTCAACTTGCGACCAGTTCATCAATCGCTGTGCAGCAATTTTATTTTTTTGCTCCCAAACACTTTCACGGCCTGCATAACGTGCGACTAAAAATACAGTTGCAGGGAAATGATATTGACTTAGTAGTGGAAAAGCGCGTGAATGAAAATTTTCGTATCCATCATCGAATGTTAGAACTACTTTTTTGTATAAAGGCTCATGTCCAGTTAGAAGCTTTAGTCCTTGCGATAGAGTGACAACACTAAAGTGTTTCTCCTTTAAGTAACGGAGATGTTGAGAAAATAGTACTGGAGAGATGGAAATTGCTGAGTCGGAATTGTCGATTGAATAATACGTTAAAATCGTAAGTTTCCGCATGTCGATATCAGTGACTTTGAAATAACCCGAAGAACATTGAACAGATTGATCTTAAATGTGAACCAAATGCAGATCCAAATCTCTCACCAGGGCATTAAAGTGAAACTTTATGATCAATAAAAGTTCTAATGAAAACCAACACTAGCACTACTTACATCGTACGATATCAGTCATTGGATGCCAAATTCTACCACACTACAATGAGATTAAAATACTGAGCAGGGGCTTTCCAATGTCGGAACGTCGACAATTGATCAAGCTTCTGAATTAGCTTCAAGTTAAACTTCAATCGATGATGAGCGGCTTCTACAGTGATTTTGAGAGGCGCTTCGCTTCTTCTAAATCTTTTTCATAGTCGCTGCGCAAACTGTTCTTAATCTTAAACGCCTGATCAAAAGAACTCTCAGCCTGTTGAGCTGCTTTCGTTGCATCCGGCCCGGATAATGTCCGGGCTCTTAATAAAAATAATTCCCCGCGGGTTGCATGCACTTCAGAAAGCACAGAATTTTGTTTTAGTGCTCGATCAGCTGCATTAATGCCCAATTCGATTTCTTGTTGAGCAGGTATTTTGTTTGATATGAAATGTTCAGCTCGCACCTGGTGCACAAAGGCCAGGGCGGCAAAACATTCTGCGCAATCAGAGCTTACTTTTGAAGCAAGTTGAAGTAATCGTTCTGCTTCTTTCAAGAATGGTTCTGGTGATTTGCCTTGACTGATAGCATCGCGAGCAGCCACCAATTCTGTCTGCGCGAAATAACCATAGGTCACAACGATTTTATCGTTTGCCTTTGTTGATTTATTAAAAGCATCGCGGGATAACATAATTTCTGCGTTTGGATCTTTTCCTTTTTGCTGTAAAAAATGCGCTTTTTTCATGTGAGCGATCCCCAGACCTGCATAAGAAAATGCTTCATCAGGAGCCAGAATCAGACTCTTCTGATAAGCTGCAATCGATTCATCAAGCGGGGGAACAGGATCTTTGCCGGAATCATGTTCAGCATCGGACATCGAAAGATATGCAACACCTGCATATTCATAAACATTTTCATAATTTGGGTTCATTTCAATACACTTTTTGAATAGCTTAATTGCTTGTACAAGTGTTGGGGTTATATCTAAACCGACCTGCGTTTCATATTCCGCCCGCGCATAAAATGCGATTCCAAGGTTGCTGTAATTCTTGAAATAATTCGGATTGTTTGCAATCGCTTTTTCCAGGAATTTCGTGGCCTTTTGAAGAGTGGGTCGCGGATCCTTTCCATCAGACGTTTCATATCGCGCGCGGTCTACAAGATTGAGTCCCATCAATGTATTCAAACCTTCATCCTCCGGAATTCTAATGCTTGCCTTTTCATAATTGGCATTAGCAAGATCCAGGTATGGAATAGGATCTTTTCCGGTATATAACGCACCTTGAGCTATCGCTTGATACAAACTTCCAAGCGCCGATATGCAAGCCCGTTTTCAGGATCTATCTGTAATGCAGCCCGCGCAAACTTTTCTCCTTTAACTGCTGATACTGCGTAATCTTTTCCATTAGAAGTTTGATCACTGATCCAAAGGTCATAGATCCTGGTGGCTAATAACTTTGCGTTGATATTTTTAGAGTCAGCCATCAATGCTTTTTCACAATAATTTATCCCTTCTTGCGGAATCGTATCAGGAACAGTTCCTTTCTGTTCCAGGATCAAGCTCTGCAGCGCAATCTGAATTGAACAGAGACCTTCAAATATTTGCGGATTGCTCTGCCCTTTTTTGGCGGCCTCCAGATACGACGACTTCGCCTTTCCATAATACTCATAAGCACTGTCGGCTTTCCCAAGCATCCGTTGTTCGGCGCCTATCTCTCTTAAGCTATCACCGCGCAACAGTGTTGCTTCGTACAGCCATGAAATCTTTTTCGCTGCGTACTCCGCTTTTTGTTGAGACTCGAAATATTTTTTTCCTAAGAATGCAAATAGTGCATCAATATATTCAGGCGGTTCGGATCCAGCTGATCCACTTCCATGTTTTATGTAAACCAAAGCTGGATCGCGATATTGCTTTTCCAACGCTTTCTTCCGTTGTTCCAGTTGATCTTTTTTGTATATTCCTTCAGCCTGTTGTAATTTTTCGCGATATAACATTGCCAGCGAAAGTCCCAAAGCATTCGCCACAGCAGGATCCTGATAGTCATACTTTTCCCGGGCTAAGATTAAATTGTCATAAGCATCCTGATAACGATGCAAAGATAAAAAGCCGCGTCCTAATGAATAATATCCTGAACCATAGGCTACACTTCCCAATGATTGCATTCTCGATTTGATATATTCCAATCTTTCTAGAACTTGCGTTTTATCTTGTTCGATATCATGCAATGGAAGCAGGTAAGCATAACGCATGATCGATTCAATCCGTGTAACTTCCTGACCGAACTCCTGGAATAATCTGGATTTTTGGTTTGCTCGCCATTGGATGATGCTGGCTGTGATTGCAAATGACAGTAACGTAATGAAAGCAATACTGAGTGCGATTTTATTTCGACGAATGAATTTTGCACTTCGATACGCAAAGGTATCTTTATGCGCAATGATCGGAAGCGCTTGAAGATGACGGCGGATATCTTCTGAAAGTTGATCAACGTATTGATAACGCCGCTGAGCTTCTTTGCGCATTGTCATTAATACGATATTGTCCAAATCACCACGCAAGCGACGGCGCAAACGATCCGGACTTCCTTCACGAGTTTTGCTGTGGTCCTCAGGTGAGTCATCACTTGCATTCACAATGGAACTCGGAAGTTGGGGCTGAGTTTCAGTTATGGTGCGAGCAATCTCAAGTGCGTTTCTGTTTTTCAAAACATATGGCGAGTGTCCAGTTAGAAGTTCATACAAAATTACACCCAGAGAATACACATCACTTAAGGTAGTGATCTGAAATCCTTGTGCTTGTTCAGGACTTGCATATTCAGGTGTCATTAATCGAATTCCGGTGGCAGTCGATCCTTTATCTGCGGAATATTCAGACTGCAAAATCTTTGCGATTCCAAAATCTAACAGCTTGGTAACACCGTCTGCTGTTACCAGGATATTGGATGGCTTAAGATCGCGATGAACGACTGAATTGCGATGCGCATAAGACACAGCCGAACAAACTTGCTGAAATAATTCCAAACGGTGAGTGATTGAAAGACGCCGTGAGTCGCAATACTGATCAATAGGCATTCCTTCAACATGCTCCATCACAAAGTACGGAAGGCCATTTTGTGTGCTGCCACCATCCAGTAAGCGAGCGATATTCGGATGATCAAAATTTCCAAGAATTTTTTGCTCAGTGCGAAAACGCCGCAAAACATCATCTGTATCCATCCCCCGCTTGATTAACTTAATGGCAACAAACTTCTGAAACAGCTCATCTGCGCGTGTTGCAAGATAGACTGCTCCACTCCCATACCACCTCTGCCGATTTCTTTGATGATTTTGTAGGAGCCGATTTGTTGATGAACTGGTAACGGTTCATCCTCTTCCGCTAAAAACTCAATCGGATTGGAAATCAGCGGCGATTGGATGAATTCTCCCGCTTCTTCAAAAGAAAAAAGTAATGATTTGATTTCTTGTTTCAGCTGCTCATCGCCATCACAATTCTCATCCAAAAATTTATTCCACTCACCCGCTGGTAATTTTTGAGCAGCCTCAAAAAGTTCGTTTACTCTATTCCATTTTTCTGATGACATAGAATTAGGCTTTGGGCGAACCAGATATTGCACGATACAACCAGGCACGTGCAAGATTCCAATCTCGTTCAACGGTACCTATAGAAACTTTTAGCACTTCGGCAATTTCTTCGCTTGTCATTCCACCGAAAAATTTCAATTCCACAATTCGGCTCTTCCGTTCATCAAATGAGGAAAGCTCAGTAAGTGCCTCATCTAAAGCGATCAAATCTATGTTTGGTTGTGAAATGGAACGCTCCGCAATGCTGAGTGATACCCGCTGAGCATGGCCGCCTCTTTTTGCTGCCGCACGATCGCGGGCATGGTGAGTAAGGATTCTACGCATGATTTCTGCAGCAATTCCCAAAAATTGTGCGCGATTTTTCCAATCGACTGAGTTTTGATTCACGAGTCGCGAGTATGCCTCATGAACCAGTGCAGTAGTTTGCAAGGTGTGTCCAGCACGTTCACGTTTCAGATAAACCGATGCAAGTCTTTTTAGTTCGGCGTAAACCACCGGCAGCATCTCGTCGAGTGCTGAGCGGTCACCTTTCCCCCAACCTATAAGCAGTTCCGTTACATTAGACCGAGGCGAAGAATCCATACCCGAAGAATATTTGTAGCTGTTGAGGGAGTTTATCACGAAACTGGCCGTTACTAATAGGAGAAGGATTTCGGTAAGGATGAAAGCAAATGATTAGAAAAATTGCCGGTAACAACATTGTTCAAGAATCTAAATTTATTGAAACGAAGCCCGATGAAACCAAAGTCGATCGCACTCAGCAGTTAAACCAAAACATTAACCCGACCGAAGCACAGAAATTTTCTTCAGCAATTGCCGCCGAAAGAAAATTTACCGGGTCCATAACTGAAACCATTGTTCGAAGAACTTTAGAGAACCAGCTGCAATCGAATTTCGCACTATCCAATGATACTTATGTTCCGGCTAATTCCGGCGCTGAAAACATTGCCGGTACTCTTTCCCGAATGCAAGAAGAATATAAAAAGCAGCAGGCACAACATAGAGAAACAACAAAACTATGGGCTACTGTTAAACCTGAAATGGATCCTGCGACAGATGCGATGAACAAAGTTTCCGTTGGAACAGAAACAGCGAAAGTTGATCAGAAGGTTCCGATCGTTGGTGTTAACGAGATAGGAAGATTGAGTAGCGAACCACTTCCTTCAATTCCCGTTAATTCCGGCGTTCAAGACATTGCCGATACCCTTTCCCGAATGCAAGAAGAATATAAAAAGCAGCAGGCACAACATAGAGAAACAGCAAAACTATGGGCTTCGGTCAAACCTGAAATGGATCCTGCGACAGATGAGATGAACAAAGTTTCCGTTGGAACAGAAACAGCGAAAGTTGATCAGAAGGTTCCGATCGTTGGTGTCAACGAGATAGGAAGATTGAGTAGCGAACCACTTCCTTCGGCTCCTGTCAATTCCGGCGCTCAGGAAGCCGCAGACATTTTTTCTGGCATGGAAGAAGCTTATAAAAAGCAGCAAGAAGAACAAAAAAAAGCGGTAAAGTTGGGAGTGGCCGTCCTTAATCAGGATCTTCCTGATGTCTGAAATCTCGTTTTTACCTCAAGCTTTACTTTACCAGCGCCTCCAGGGTGTAGCACTATTTGCATCGTACGATACTGATGTTGAATCAGTCTATCCGATAGCAGATTTGAATGTCGGAGTTCCGACAACTCATCAATCTTCTGAATGAGGCTAAAGTTAAACCTCATCGCGCCCTTGTCATATCCACAACACCACGGGTATCATATTCAATTCCAAATTAAACTTTAGTTCTTTTCAGAGGCCCGGCTTTCCTTCGTCGCGGCGGACAAAGCCAGCCTCATGACGGAAGAAATTTCATAGCATCGTGTCTATATAAAGGAGAACATGTTCAAAAAGCTTTTCGCTTTTGGAGCAAAATCTGATCCTGTTCTGAACGAACGAGACTTACAAGAACGAAGTCTAATTCGGGCAGCACAACAGGGTGATCATGGTGCATTCCGAATGCTTTACGACTCTTATCATGGACAGCTTTACAACTTGACCTATTACATGTTGAAAGATTCACACCTTGCGGAAGATACGTTACAGAGTATCTTTCTGAAAATTTATCGTGGGCTTCCCGGTTATCGATTTGAGTCGAGTTTCAAGACCTGGGCTTATCGAATTGCGGTTAATGAAGCAAAGAATCAACTTCGAAACAAAAAAAGCGATTTACCCTTGACCGTTATTACGGGGACAACTCAAGAAATGCATGAGGCGCCGGGTCCACATGAAGAACAGTTAATGCAGCAACGCGAAGCGATCGTCAGACGGGCATTAATGGAACTTTCTCCAAAAATGCGGACTGTCATAGTGCTTAAGTATGTTGATGGTCTTTCGTACGATGAAATCGCCACTGTGTTAGATTGCTCCCCGGGAACCGTTGCTTCCCGCTTGAACAGAGCTCTCGAAAAATTAGAAGCGCTCCTGGCACCGTTCAGGAGTCTTCTGTAGGAAGGTCGCTATGAAATGTTTGCGAATTGATGTTTCACGAAAACTTTTACCATATCTTCACGGCGTTTTGTCTGTGCCGGAAGCAAAAAAGATTGAAAAACATCTTTCACGCTGCAGTTCATGCAAAGCAAAAGCAAATCGTCTTCTTGAAGGTGATACATTTGCTCGATTGGTTCCGGCAGTCAGTTCAAAAGAAAATGGATGGTCGGAAATAGAAGCGGCGATTTCCAGGGAACAATTTCCAACTGCTCACGTTTCCCGAAAGTTTATGAGAGCGTGTGCAGTGATTACAGTTCTCTCGATCACTGCATTTTTTGGCTGGCGGATCGGCCGTTTATCAACAAATACCCCATACAATTTTGAATCCGATGAATATCGTTCCGTAGCCATTCATGAAATGCCTTCAAATATCGAACCACACGTAGTTACGGAAGGTTACATCAGCGAAGTGCGCTTTGATCATGAAGATGGTGATCTATTGTTTAAGCTGGTGGAAAACTTAGAGCAACCTTCGCCGTTTGTGATTTGCGAAATTATTCCGCCTAGCAACCTGGATGCACCAACAGTTGGTAAAAGAGTTCGTGTTTATGGTGTCAGCCGTTACGATGCTAAAGAAGATCATCAATGGTATGAAGTCCACCCTGTAATGGCGATTGAACCACTTAAATAAACTGAATCGTACAGGAATATTTCATGTCAATTCGAGATAAGGTCTGCCGTACATTCGCAAAATTCTTGTTTTTGATTTCTACAGCGACTTTTGCTCCAGATGTAGAAGCTCTGGAAGGTATCGTTCGAGATCCTGAAGGCAATCCGGTTCCCAGCGCTCAAATCAGTTTGTACAATTCACAGCAATCGGTAATTGCATCTGACAGCTCTGATGATGATGGCAAATTTTCTCTTCCGAGTGTGAAGCCTGGAAGTTATGTTCTGTTAGTTCGCGCCAAAGGATTTTCAGATTACCGAAGTTCTGCTGAAATCAAAGGAACAGCTGATGAATCAATTGAAGTTCAAGTAGGACTTGAGGCTATTAGTGAGCAAGTAACAGTTACCGCCAGCCGCGATCGCGTTGAACCATTGGACAAAGTTCCGCAGCAGGTGAATGTAATTCCGCAAGATGAAATTGCGGAACGTGCCAAAACTGTATTAGCACAGGTTGCGAATGAAGAAGTCGGCGTTTCTTTGCAAAGAACAAGCCCCAGCCTTGGAGGAATTTTTGTAAGAGGCCTTACGGGCAATAAGGTAAACGTATTTATAGATGGAGTCCGATATTCGAATTCCGGAGCCAGAGGCGGAATCAATACATTCTTGAATCTGATCGATCCGGCTTCATTGGAGACAGTTGAAATATTACGCGGACCAAGCAGTTCACTTTATGGAAGCGATGCGATCGGTGGCAGTGTTCAGCTGCTATCACGCCTGCCTGCATTTTCACCGGATGGGCGTGAACTGAATACCGGATTCATCACGTTCGCTAATTCATCCGATGAAGGTTATGGCTCCAGTCTTTGGACATCTTACAGTACACCGTCATTTGCGATATTAGGCAGCGCAAGCGGTCATCGTGTGAATGAGATCAGACCTGGCGACGGAATCGATTCACATAATGCAGTCACCCGATTTTTTGATTTACCGTCCGAAGTAGCTGTGGATGAACACTTGCCACATACCGACTTCACACAATATGGCGGCATGCTCAAACTTGCATGGACTCCCGCTGAAAATTCGCAAATTACTGCGAGCTACATGCGCGGGCAACAAGATGATGGAAAACGTTACGATCAACTCATCGGTGGCGATGGGAATCTAATCGCAGATTTGCGGAACTTAATGCTGGATTTTTTCTGTGTGAAATATGATCTATCACAACCCGGATGGTTCGATCATCTCAGTGCAGGCTATTCGTTTAACAGCCAGCGCGAAGAGCGCGTGAATCAAGGCGGAAATGGAAATCCCCTCGCAGCTATCAATCATGAATATGAACGCACCTCTGTTCATGGGTTTCAAGGCCAATTAAGTAAAGCGATTAGTGCGAATCAAACAATCAGTCTTGGTGCCGATTTTTATGCAGAAGGAATCAATTCGCCTTCATTTCGTGAAGATCCCGTAACTCATGAAGGCACAGTTCGCAGAGGGAGAATTCCTGATGATGCCACATTCAATCATGGCGGCATCTTTGGTGAATATACATTTGATGCAATCCCTGAGACCTTACGAATTCTTACAAACTTGCGATACAGTTTCGCTGATTATAAAGCTGAAGCAGCCGACTCCCCTATCGTAAATGGCGAACCATTGTGGCCGAATGATTCACTTGATGTTGATTCACTAACATATCGAATCGGTACGGTATGGAGCGCCGCCGAAAATTTTCAAGTTCTTGCAAACTTCAGCCGCGGATTTCGTGCTCCTCACATGACCGATCTTGGGACTCTGGGATTAACCGGATCAGGATTTGAAGTCGCTGCACCTGATGTTTCAGAACTTGGCGGAACAGTTGGTTCAACTGCAGATAGCAATGCTGTTTCGACCGGCATTGCAGTTGAACAATTGAACCCTGAAACAAATCAAATGTATGAAGTCGGTGCACGATATCAAAGCGATCGTTTTGATACAAATTTTGCTTTCTTCGTTAATGACATTAATGACAACATCACGAAACAATCTCTGATTCTTCCCCAAGGGGCAGTTGGACTTACGCTCGGAGACGAAACCATAGTTTCTCAAAATCCAAACGGTGTTGTTTTTGTTGGTGCAAGTTCAAGCCCGGTTCTGGTGCGAACAAATTTTGATGATGCGCGGATTTACGGATTCGAGCACACATTGAATTTCAAAATTGGTTCTGAGTGGAGCGCAGGCACGATCTTTACATATTTACATGCTGAAGATAAAAGAACGGGGTTAGCTCCAAACATTGAAGGTGGAACTCCTGCACCGGATGGCTATGTGAAGGTTCGATATAAACCGGAACGCAAATCATTTTGGATTGAACCTTATGTCCATTTTGCTTTGGATCAGGACCGGCTTTCTACGTTGGATCGCGAAGATCGTAGAACTGGCGCAGGCCGCAGCAGATCCAGCATTACAAATTTCTTCCTGAATGGTGCAACCGCACGCGGACTTGTTAATCCAGGAACCGATGGTGCGTTTGGAACTGCTGATGATTTCTTAATTGAAACCGGCGAAACGCTGCACCAAATTCTGGTGCGCGTGCTTGGTACCGATCTGCAATCAAATTCTTTATTCGATCAAGTCGAAGGTTACGCTACCTTGAATATCCGTTTTGGATTCAGATTAGGCGAGCGGCATAATTTCTTAGTTGAACTTGAAAATCTAAATGATCAAAACTATCGCGGAATCAGCTGGGGCGTAGATGCTCCAGGCAGAGGAATATACGTTCGTTATAGTTTGGGATTTTGAATCAAATCCCAAAATAGGTCTTATTAAACCCTTCACTACAGATAGGGGATCTGGTCGCTCGGATCCCTTATCTTCTTTCTTATATCACAAAAGATATGCATTATTCGTCTCGCGTAAACTCCATGACCCAATTTGTTTCCCAGGTTTTTCCGCCATCTTCTGAATATGCCTGCTCCCAACGGCATGATTTGGCTGTGATCTCCGACCAGATGAACCTGCAATAAATACTTCTTCCTTCAAACATTTCTTGATCATAAAATTCACCGATTCCATTCTTGAAACTGCCGATCATCGGTGGGTCCAAAAATCCATTACTGCTATTTGCCCAATATAAACTCCATTGTTGCGACTTGGGATTGAAAAGACGCAGAGTCATTCCTTGTAAACGACCTGACGGCGATTCTCCTTCTATCTCATCAATATTCCCCTTACCATTCCACAGTTGTCTTGCTACGGCAGTGCTTTCGAATTCATCCCAGGAATTTGAACCCTTCAATCTTTCTTTTAACTTACGATGCCGGACTTTCCATTTGCCGAATAAGAAATCGAAATCATGATTTTGTTCACTCATTTTGCGCCTCCGTGGTTCCTTATTCTAAGATCTGAATGGTAATATTAAAATGTCCATTTTTATGAAATTTTATATATCCACTAACAGCTCGGCCGGCGAGCCGCCGGCGCTACAAAACGCATGAAAAAAGAAAATTCGGCAATTCACCCTTACTTCCCTTTTGAACGCAAATCCGCAATTCCGTTCTACAAACAAATCTATGATGGTTATCGAAATGCAATCCTTGGAGGTCAGCTTCGGGCCGGACAACGATTGCAATCTACACGCGCACTCGCTACAGAATTGCGGATTTCAAGATTACCGGTGGTAATTGCGTATGAACAATTACTTCATGAAGGATACATCGAAGGGAAAATCGGAGCAGGAACTTTTGTAAAACATTCAATTCCAGATGAACTCACGAATGCTCCACGCCATCGTGTCAGCCCTCAATCTGAATCACCTGAAATTGCGGAAGAATTTAGCAACCTGCTTGGCCCGTTTCGTGTCAGCCTTCCAGCATTAGATCATTTTCCAATGAAACTCTGGTCACGCCTTGTTTCACATCATTCCAGAAATTTCCGGATAGAAAATATGGCTTATGGTGATCCTGCCGGTCACTTGCTGCTGCGCGAAGCGATCGCGGAATATTTGCGAACGGCAAGAGCCGTTAAATGTGAAGCAAGTCAGATAATCATCGTCTCCGGTTCTCAACTTGCACTTCAAATGTGCGCACGAGCTTTGTTAACAAGCTCCGATTCAGTGTGTGCAGAAGAACCTGGTTATCCTGGTGCCAGAGATGCTTTGCAAGCATCTGGTGCAAACTTAATTCCAATCCCGGTTGATGATCAAGGGATTTCAATTCAAAAACTTACATCCACTAAAAAAAGAGTTCGTGTGGTTTATGTGACCCCATCACATCAATATCCGCTGGGAACGTTGATGTCTGCATCCAGACGTCTGGAGTTGCTTGATTGGGCCGATCAAACTCGAACCTGGATCATCGAAGATGATTATGACAGCGAATATCGTTATGCAAGTCGCCCCTTAGGATCATTACAAGGCTTGGATAATTCTTCACGCGTAATTTATATCGGTACATTTAGCAAAGTTTTATTTCCATCGCTCCGCATTGGTTACATCGTGGTGCCGCGCGAATTGGTAAAAAATTTTGTGAAGATTCGCGAAAGCCTGGATATTTTTTCTCCTACACTCCATCAACTTGTTTTGACCGATTTTATCGAACAAGGTCATTTTGTCCGCCATCTGCGAAGGATGCGTTCCATTTATGTTGAAAGGAAAAATGCGTTAGTGGCAAGTCTTCGAAAGCATTTCGGAGATTTACTAACTCCCTGCAATACCGATGGTGGATTGCATCTATGCACATTCTTACCGAAACGAATTAATGATCAAGAAATTGCGCAGAGCGCTGCGAAACGAGGGATCAGCATAATGCCACTATCAAGTTGTTACGCTGGTAAAAAATCGATGAGCGGACTCGTTCTTGGATTTGCTTGCGCGAATGAATCTCAGATCGAAGCAGCAACGAAAATATTGAGTCAAATTATCGGGCGATTGAATCACGACGTCTAAATCAAAGACTGTGTGACAAAGGATTCATGCAAGTCGCTACGGCATCTTACCTCCCGCGGTTTAGTTTTAACCTTCGAGGAGGAAGACATGACAACTTTATTACTAATTGTCCTCGTTCTTCTGGTGATCGGCGCACTACCGGCATGGCCCTACAGTTCCGGCTGGGGTTATTTCCCAAGCGGAATTATCGGATTAGTTGTCGTCGTGCTTTTAATCCTGTTCTTAATGGGCCGGCTATAAATCTAAATCATTTGATGAGGCGGTTGCAGCACTTTTGCAACCGCTTCAGATTTAGAATGACTATCACAATTCACTGAACGTCCCTTTGCCCAATGTCTGCTGACGGCCTTTATCAGAATCGTATGTAGTGAAAGCTACCATTTTGGAATTATTAAAGTCCAGGATCTGGCTGACACTGGTTCCTGATGATTCCAACCAACTAATGAAAAAGATGTCTGATGCAACTTCTAATGCTTGAATTTTTTCTGTTCCCTTCATACCTTTTGCTGGACCCGATAAAGCCTCCCAACTTACTTCAGTAGGACTTCTATACTCCCCTATTATCTCCAGCCCATTTTCGTAATGTAATAGAATTCTCTTCCCAATAAATTTCATTTGAGACTCCAGAAGAATTTTTGGGCAATTCGAAAGATCGCCTATTTGTAAGATGTAACCGAAATTTCAGTATGACAAGCATTAAAAACTGAATATTTGTTTAACAATTTTGCTTAGCTTCCTTCTAATTGTATTGATTGATACCCTCAGTTTATTGCCTGATAGCAACTATATTGTTGCTTTTTGTCAATAGTTATCCCATAATGAATTTTATGACTGAATTGGATCGAAGGATTGAGGCAGTCCGGCGGTTTAATCGCTTTTACACTCAAAAGATTGGTGTACTTCAAGAAGGGCTTTTGAAGAGCCCTTTTACATTAAGTCAATTGCGTGTGTTATATGAACTTGCTTATCGACAACATCCGACAGCTGCGGAGCTTTCCGCTGGCTTGAATTTAGATCCTGGATATTTAAGTCGCATTCTGAGTGATTTTGAAAAACGCGGATTGATTGAACGAAAACAATCAGCAGATGATGCGCGTGAAAGTCTCCTGGCGTTGACCAAAAAAGGAACCGATGCTTTTGCCCCGCTGAATGTACGATCGCATGATGAAATGGCATCGATGCTGACTGGCTTGTCAGCATCTCAGCAAAATCGGCTGCTGGAATCAATGGAGAGCATTGAAAGTTTGTTGAATGCAAAACCTGAAGGAAAGGTTTCATACATTTTGCGACCGCATCAACCCGGTGATATGGGCTGGGTTATTTATAGACATGGCGTTTTGTATTCACAAGAATATGGATGGGATGAACAATTTGAAGCGCTGGTAGCAAGTATTTGTGTTAAGTTTTTGCAAAAGTTGGATCCGAAGCGTGAACGCTGTTGGATTGCAGAAAAAGATGGTGAAATTGTTGGATCCGTTTTTCTGGTGAAGCATACGAAAAATATTGCACAGCTCAGGATGCTTTACGTTGAACCATTCACGCGTGGTATGGGGATTGGAAGACGTTTAGTCGATGAATGCATCCGATTCTCGCGCCAAACCGGCTACAAGAAAATAATTCTCTGGACGCAGAGCAATTTAACAGCAGCGCGTCATATCTACGAAGCTACCGGATTTAAGATCGTTAAAAAAGAACCACACCACAGTTTCGGCCATGACTTGGTCGCCGAAATCTGGGACCTGGTTTTATAGCTCTGCGTCTCGGTGGTTTAGAAATGATATGATAACTGGACGCGGGAACAGCCTGCGTCGGAAGGGATGATCAATTTTGAATCGGCTGGGCCGTCGTTAGTTCAGGAATCGACGCTGACTTTTCCCGAACCCAAAGTAATTGCCAGACATCTTTTAGCCATCGGTCTTATTGCTGCTGCATGGTATTTCCTACGGCAATGGTATTTATTTCAAGGCCCGATCGATCAAATACTTTTCACTGCCCTGCACGCCGCATTCCTTGTTGTTGTGCTTCGTCCGTACCTCTACAATCTAAAATCAATTTCACTACCTCGTATTCTGGTCTGCGCTTTTTTTCTATTTTTGATTTTTCCATGGGGAGAATGGATCCGGCTCAGCACCGCAACTTCCAGAAGCGAATGGAGCTTGCAAATATACCAACAAACAGTATTCCTTTATGCCTCATTTTTGTTGCTTCATCTTTTTCCAAAGGCAGCTTCAGTCATTGATTCCGTTCTTTCAAAATTCCTTGAAGCCGTATCATCCAGGCCTGTGCTGCTCTGGATCTTACCTTTATTATTCCTGGTTTTTACGCTGTGGATTGCTTTTTTTGTCTATCGACTTAAACCGATCGTTCAAGATTCCGCTGCTCATTTATTTCAAGCGAAGATTTTTCTTAATGGAAAGTTATTTGCACCCGCACCTCCAGCTCCTGATTTCTTTTCAATTGTTGGTGACATGCTGGTCATTAAAGATGGACGCTGGTTCGGGATGTATCAACCTGGATTTGCAGCGATCCTCGCACTTGCAATGTTGATAAAGGCTGAATGGTTCGTTTGCCCGATACTTGGTGCAGCAACAATTGCAATCTGGATCTCTTACGTACGGCGCTGGCACAATCCACAAGCCGCCGCTCTTTTTGGATTGCTCGCGTTGTTATCTCCATTCCTTTTTATGATGTCTTCGACAATCATGGTTTTTACTCCGGAACTCTTCACTGCAAGCTGCGTGATCTATCTTTGCCGGCTTCAAACGGAAGAAGAAAAGAAATGGCGCTACGCATTGATCTTTTTCTTGATGCTTTATGCAACACTCGTTCGTTCTTTTTCAGTTGTCCCATTTCTTGCACCGGCGCTTGCATACACAGCATGGAACAGATTTCGAGTGCGATCTTACTTGTGCCCAGTTTCCATTGCTGCGGGAATTGTTTTGGGTGCAGGCATCATGATGTGGTATCAACAACAAACTTCAGGCAATCCATTTTTGCCTGGTTACTTGATTGAATATCCTGATGTTGGTTACGGTTTTGGAAAACATTTTGCCGGAGTACATAGCACAACTAAAAGTTTGGAAAATATCTCAAATAACTTTCTTGGAATTAATGAATGGCTCAATGGATGGTTATCAGGCTCAATGTTCTTTGCTACTTTGTTTTTTATTGTAGAAAAGAGAATCCACAAGTGGGATGTTCTTTTGATGTCAGGCTGTGCTGGTCTGGCATTCTTTTATTTTTTCTTTTTCTTTCAAGATCTGTTTTTTGGGCCACGTTACTATTACTGCTTTGCTCCTGTTTTTCTTTTGATGGTGACGCGAAGCATCAGGCCCGACGAACATGCTTTTCCCAATCTAAAAAAATATGCTGGCAGCGTTTGTGTCATTGCCCTGCTCACCTTCTTACCATTTAAGCTCCCTAAGTTTTTGAATCGATATCCGCATGATACTAACGCCGGGTATTTGCAAGAGGAAATTGCCAGGAGCGGAAATCAAAAACGATTGGCTTTTCTTGATAGAAATATGCAGAACTTTTTTATCAATTGGAATGACCCCTTCTTACGAAATCCAGTAATCATTGTTAAAGATCTGGGCGATCGAAATTCGGAAGCAATCAAAAGTTTTCCAGATTACAAGCCTGCCTATTTTCGAATGGAAATGAGCTTTGAAAAGAAAAAAATAGAAACAACTACAAAATTCTTCGATGTTCCACACCAGCAGCCATCCGGATATTTAAGTCTTTTCGAACTCGCCATGACTCTTCAAGCTGCAAATGATTATTGGACCAGGGATAGTTTCGATACTACTTACACCGATTATTTCAACGCGTTTGAATCTAAAATCAACCTGGAATATCTAAAGAAGGAAGAAGCCAAACTTCCTGCAAGAATGACATATCGAGATCATTTTCGTTCGGCGTTAATTCATTCTGCAAGAATGTTATTACTGCCAAAATTGGCTTTTGAAGATCGAGGTCTCGATTGGTCAAAAGCATTTCATGCCGATGAGTTCCGAAAGGAGTTCACCGCAGCTGAAGAAGATTGCAAAGCGGCAGGCGATACATGTAACGGAATACTCAGCCAGTTGGAAAGAGTGAAAAAACGGATCGATCGCAATCGTGATGGAGAAATGTCAGATTCAGAATTGGATCGCTATCTAATCGAAAAAATCCGAATCCTATTTATGGGTGGTTAGTTCAATTCTGTTGTAATGCTTGACACTCATAATCATGATCGGGACCATTCGACTTTTGTCCAATGAATTGCACCCCATGGCCTATCAGGCCAAAGATCTAATTCAGTCTGTTTTGCAATTTGAAAAAGCGGAAAATCAAGAACCACATCGTACGCAACAGTAAATGTAGATTGATTAACTCCCACATCAACTAAATATTGTCCTGGTGCAAGTGGCAGACCACGGACTAAAAGCTCAACTACACTATTGCCAGGATCTAAATCTACGCGAAAATTCTGATCCCATGAAAAAAATAGGGCCACCCGTTTTCCATCAGCGGTTTTAAACATAACATCTATAAGAGCGTCACGGATTTCAGTTCTACAGTCAATGCCAATTGCAATCTTAAAATCACCACCCATTGGAATTATAGAGTCGCCATTGAGGCCTTCCGATATCGAAAGACTACGGATTCTTACTACCCAATCGGCTACAAACGATCTTCTGTAAAAGTCCAGATTGCTTTCGTTTGATCCCATCTGCATTAGTGCATCTTGGTAATACTTCTGCACCGTTTCTTGGGTATTTCCGACGGCTTCGATTCGTCCTTGTTTTAGATAAATACATTTCTTGGTTAGCGAGGTCACAGCATTTAGATTGTGACTCACAAACAAAATCGTCCTGCCGCCTTGTGCAGCATTTTCCATCCTTCCTAAACATTTACGTTGAAACGCAGCATCACCGACAGCTAGTACTTCATCGACTATTAAAATCTCAGGATCCAAATGTGCTGCAACTGAAAAAGCGAGTCGAATGTACATTCCACTGGAGTAATGCTTTACGGGTGTGTCAATAAACTTTTCAATTTCAGCAAACGAAACAATCTCATCGAATTTGGCATCAATTACGCTTTTTTTCATTCCAAGAATAATTCCGTTGAGATAAATGTTATCCCTGCCAGTAAGCTCTGGATGAAAGCCTGTTCCTACTTCAAGCAATGAAGCGACTTGCCCCCGAATTTCGATTAAACCCTCAGTAGGCTCGGTAATTCGGGAAAGTATCTTCAATAGAGTGGTTTTACCTGCACCGTTACTTCCAATAATTCCGAGTATAGTGCCTTGTTCAACTTCAAACGAAACATCTTTTAAAGCCCACAAATATTGTGGTTGACGTTCCCCATCGTTTGTTCCTTTGAGCAGGCCATAAATGCGAGCCTTCGAATGGCTTGCGAGGTATGTTAATTTTTCGCGTAATGAGCTGTTGTATCGAGTTCCGATGCGATACAGCTTCGAGACATTTTGAGCATCTATGACGACGTTACTCATTTTGTTACTGAATCATCTCAAAATTCCAACTGGTCACGCAAGTAAAATATAGGATGTTACAATAACCTGCGATGATGTTGATCAGGTACCAAAATGGCTGAGCGTCGGAACACGCGATTACATCCTTCACCATTCAGCAGCGGTTACTGGATACTTACCCTTTTGCAAAAACATCTCTCTAAAGTAATCAGCGAAGACCTCCCTTCCGCGCGCAAACTTCTTATCGTTGATTACGGTTGCTGTCAAAACCTCATGAATCACTTTTTTTTATCAAAGGTGTTCCCGGTATTAGCTAAAAAAAACAGTCATGAATGAACAAAGCCCTCAAGAATTCTACGATCGTTTTACAGGCAAACTCATTTCTGATTATGTCTACGGGAATAAAAGAGCTGAAGCCGCAATACAACACGCGCTTCACTGGATCCCCTCTGGTTGTAAGCGAATTCTTGATATTGGGTGTGGAATCGGATGGAGATCATGGGAAATTAAAAAAGAGCACCCATCTGCATTCATTCTTGGTATTGATCTTAGCGAAGGGTCGATTAAAACTGCGCAGAAGCTTTTTTCGCAAGAGGATCTCCAATTTACTCAAAAAGATCTTGTTAATTGGAAGACAGTTGGGGTCGATCCTTTTGATGTGATTGTATTGCTTGATATTTATGAACATATAAACAAACAGAATCGTGAAAACATTTACCACAAATTACTTTCGGTTTTAGGTGAAAACGGGAGAGTTATTCTTTCATTTCCATCAGTTTCACACCAGAATTACTTGAGAAATCGTTTTCCACAGGGCTTGCAACCTATTGATGAAGATGTAACCGAAGAAGATATTTCAATTCTGGCGAAAGATCTTGGGTTAAAGGTTCTGCATTTTGAACATGTTGATATCTGGCGTCCGAAAGATTACGTACATGTTGTTCTTGGAAAAGATCATGGCGTTCAACCGAGATCTATATCGAACAAAATAGAATCATCACAAGAAAGAGCTGATAGGATAAGAAACAACTTAAGTTGTAGAATTACGCCTAATGGAGTTTTGCTTCCAATCATTGGAGAAAACGCTACTTGCATTATTGCGCCAAACGCAGATCAATACTCAGAAACATTCATTCGATCACACGCGGAACGATTACCAACTACGATCCGGTTCTTGAACGGTGATGCCTATAGCTTCATTCGGGATGATGGTAAGCCATTGTTACCAATTCTGCCCTTGAGAAGGCGCGCTATTCGTTATGTACTACGCCGTGGTTTAGGTTTGGACGAAAATCATTTCTCAGAACGCGCCTTCATAAAGTTTGTACGTGAATCCAAAATAAAAGCTGTTTTAGCCGAATACGGTCAAACCGGCGTTGCTGTGATGGACGTTTGCAATAGAGCCAAAATTCCATTAATTGTGCATTTCCATGGTTATGATGCTTATTCTCAACCTGTTATCAATGCTTATTCTGAAAAGTATGCACAACTGTTTCAGCAATGCGCTGCCATTATTGCGGTATCTCAAAGCATGATGAAACAACTGATTGCTTTGGGCGCTCCGGAGAAAAAGATTTATCTGAATCCGTACGGAGTTGATCTTTCATTGTTTAACAAATCAGATACAGAAAATTCGCCTCCTTTATTTGTGGCAGTAGGACGCTTTGTAGATAAAAAGGCACCGCATTTAACGCTTCTTGCATTCGAAAAAGTATTACGTTCATTCCATGATGCTCGTCTAATCATGGTTGGTGAAGGATCACTTCAAGAATCTTGCAAACAGCTAAGCACGGTTCTCAAAATCGATAAATATGTGAGCTTTCCGGGTGCGCTTCCTCATGAAACGGTTGCTCAACTGTTGCGAAATGCCAGAGGATTCATTCAACATTCGATTCGAACATCTTACGGTGATATGGAAGGAACTCCTGTTGCAATTCTTGAAGCCGGCGCTTCAGGTCTTCCAGTCGTTTCAACAAAGCATGGAGGAATTACGGAAGCAGTTATACGTAATCAAACCGGTTTTTTAGTGGAAGAAGGTGACGTCGAAGGTATGGCCGAATACATTCTCAAGCTCGCACGTGACCCGAAACTAGCAGGCACAATGGGTTCGGCTGCTAGAACACATATTCAGTCGAATTATTCCATGGATAAAAGCATTGCTAATCTTTGGTCAATTATTGAGAATGCTATAAACGGCAGGAGCCAAAGAAATATTTGATCGGAAGTTGACCAGGCAATGATCAAACCTCGTATTTCTTTCGGAATTATTGTATTTAATGGCGACCCATTTATTCGCTACAATCTACGCGCATTATATCCGTTTGCACACCAAATCCTGGTAGTCGAAGGAGCGTGTATCGCTGCTAAAAATATTGCAACTTCCGATGGACATTCAACAGACAACACGCTAGAGATTCTTCATGAGTTCAAACGTAATGAAGATGTTGAAAACAAACTTGAGATCGTTACTCGTGATGGCTTTTGGTCTGAAAAAGATGAACAGTCGCAGGCGTACGCTGAAAAGGCGACTGGAGATTTTTTGTGGCAGGTTGATATTGATGAATTTTATAAACCGGAAGATATGGCCACAATCATAAACTTGATTTCGGAAGATCCTTCCATTTCCGGTGCTTCGATAAAACAACTCGCATTCTGGGGTGGTTTTGATTACTTAACCGATGGCTTTTATCTTCGGGGTGGTGCTTCCCATTTCAGGCGATTGTTTCGATGGGGATCCGGATTTACTTATGCAACACACCGGCCGCCTACTGTTCTGGATTCATCCAATCGTAATCTTTGTTCGTTGAATTGGATCGATGCAGAAAAATTGACAGCAAAAGGAATATTTATTTACCACTATGCCTTTGTCTTTCCAAAGCAGGTACTTGAAAAATCAGAATATTATGGCCAGGCAGATTGGTCGACACAACCTCTTGCCAAAGAATGGGCGAAACAATCTTATATGAATCTTCAAAAACCTTACCGTATTCATAATGAATATAATTCTTTAAGTTGGCTGGAACGTTTTCAGGGAGAACATCCGCCGCAAATTCGTTCCTTAATCACTGACATTCAAAATGGAAAAGTAAAGGTTGATTTGAGGCAGACGTCCGATATTGAAAAGCTTCTACGATCACCAATGTATAAAATCGGGCGTTCGGTCATAATGACTGCAGAGCATTTTTACCGTAAGTATCAATCTGGCTGGGACCGGCAAATTTATCGCGCAAAACATCCGGTTACATCTTTCAGAAATCTCATTCGCAAAAGCATTTATAAGGTATAACCGGAATGAGATATCCGTTACTTCCGCTATCTACAACTGAGAATACCACTTGAAAGTTGCAATTGATGCCCAAATCTATCCACATTCTGGTGGGATAAGCAGTGTCTTGATTGGACTCATTGCATCATTAGGTAAGGTGAATGACTCTGATGATGAATATGTGATCCTTTGCCCTCCTGAAGATCCGGAGTGGTTAAATCCTTACCTCGTGGAATCAATCGGTCCAGGCTAGAATGCCAGGTCAACAAGGAAACATTGAATCATTCAAGAAGATGCTAGGTCCATTACGTCCCGCCGTTCGAAACGTTTACAGAAAAATATTTCCAGCTCAAGAAAAAATAGATGCTGCCCCGGATGAGCTGCCAATTTCAGATGGATTCTATGAAAGTCTTGGCTGTGATGTTCTACACATTCCTTTCCAGAATTTCGTTATGACTTCACTTCCAACAATCTACAATCCTCATGACCTGCAACATTTGCATTATCCTGAATTTTTCGAGTCAGCAGAAATCACACGTAGAAATGCTCTTTTTTCAGCAGGATGTCGTTATGCGAATACTATTGTCACAGGCTCTGAATGGGTAAAACAAGATTTACTGAATCATTACGCTTTGGATGCTTCAAAGATTCAGGTCATTCCCTGGGCGCCACCCACTCAGGCGTACCGCAAACCCGATGTGGATTTTGTAAATGAAATAAAGCAAAAGTATTCTTTGCCGGAAAAATTCGCTTTCTATCCTGCCTTCACGTGGCCTCATAAGAATCATCTTCGTTTATTGGATGCCGCAGCTCTACTTCGAAATCGTGATGGCATAAAAGTAAATCTTGTTTTCGTTGGTGGGAAAACATCGTTCGCTCCCAGGATTGAGCAACATATTATTAAACATGAGTTGAACGATCAAGTTTGGCTCTTAGGTGAAGTCTCTACCGACATACTTCGAACTTTATATTCAATAGCTGAGTTTGTAGTAATTCCAACATTATTTGAAGCATCCAGTCTTCCCCTTTATGAAGCATGGCAGGATTGCGTTGCCGTTGCTTGTTCAAATGTTACATCTTTGCCAGAGCAAGCATTGGATGCAGCCTTGATTTTTGATCCATTGTCCGTGAATTCAATTGCAGCAGCTTTAAGTAAAATAACAACCGAACATGAACTTCGAGAACAGTTGATAATTCGTGGACAAAGAAGACTGCAAGATTTTAGCTGGGATCGTACTGCACGTGCTTATCGTGCTGTTTATAGACGCGCTGCGGGCGTGAAGCTTACGGAGGAAGATCATCATCTTCTGAATTGGGATTGGATGAAAAAAAACTAAAAATCAAAAATAAAAGATCAAATATAATTGAGGTTGAATGGCAGGTAAGAGGGTTGTTGTAACGGGGGGAAGTGGTTTTCTAGGATCCTTCATCGTAGATCGTCTGCAGAGAACTGACTGGTGTGGAAAGATTTTAATTCCGCGCAAAGAAAAATTTGATCTTCGCACCGCAAAGGCCGTTAAACAGATGTACAAGAAAATGCGGCCTGACATTGTCATTCATCTGGCAGCAGTTGTTGGTGGTATCGGAGCAAATCGCGCCAATCCTGCATCGTTTTTTTACGACAACTTAATGATGGGTATCCATACAATGCATTACGCTCATCAGTTTGGTGTCGAAAAATTCGTTTCCATCGGAACCGTTTGCGCTTATCCAAAATTTACTCCTGTTCCATTCCGTGAAGATGATTTATGGAATGGTTATCCGGAGGAAACGAATGCACCTTATGGCATCGCGAAAAAAATGCTGCTTGTTCAGGCGCAAGCTTATCGGCAGCAATATAACTTCAACAGTATTTATCTCCTGCCGGTAAATCTTTACGGACCGCGCGATAATTTTGATCTTGAAACTTCGCACGTTATTCCTGCATTGATCGCAAAATTCATTCATGCGCAAAAATCCCGGGAGCCTGTTGTGGTTTGGGGAGATGGTTCACCAACTCGCGAATTTCTTTACGTAGAGGATTGTGCTGAAGCGATTATTCTAGCGACCGAGCGTTATAACAAATCTGATCCCGTGAATATCGGTGCTGGTTTTGAAATTTCAATAAAAGATCTGGTCAATTTGATTGCACGTTTAACTGAGTATGATGGTGAAATCATCTGGGATACCAGTAAACCTGGCGGACAACCTCGAAGAAATCTGGATACAACACGGGCATTGCAAGAATTTGGTTGGAAAGCTACTACAGGTTTTGAAAAAGGACTTACCCGGACTATCCACTGGTATCGCGAAAATTCTTATTAATTATTTATGGATTGTAGTTGAGCCGCCAAAGGGGACCAGATTGCATGGTGTCTGGCCCCCTTGCGAGTCAAGTCATCTGATACTCTGACACGACTTTACAACCACTCTTTTTGCTTCCTGTACTCTCTCAACTTTGCGTGAGAGTCAATCTACTGAGATCATAAATATGCCGCCAAAACACAATGCAACAGGTGTAGTGCCCACCGTAGTGCTTATCTCGATGTTATTGCGGCAACAAATTAAGTGAAGCGATGGCTGGAGGTTCGGTTGGAAAATATTCTTCCGGGTAAGTTTGGTTTCCGCAATGGATAACAATATCAAATTGATCCTGATTTCCCTTTATCGATGCTTCAATCCAGATTCCACGTTCCGGACATTCGCCGCGTTTATTTAACAAATAACTTAAATCGAGTAACGCGTTCCAATCTTGAGGATCTAATTTTAGAATCGAAAAATAATCCGATTCTGCTTTAACTAATTCTCCCAGGATTTCATTAGCAACAGCGCGTGTGCGCAAAATTCTTTTCTTCGAAAGTTTTTCTCTAGCTGTTGTCAACATTTCGCCAAGGGTCTGGCATGACTGCGAAACATAACTCAAGCCGGTCGATTGCTGTGCTAGATTCAGGCTTACCAGTCCGCGATAAATAAGATTTGTAGCTTTCAAAAAAGGATCATCAACCCATGCCATTCTCGTAAGAACCTCTTGAAGCCTTAAATATTCGGAAGCTGGTAAAACTCCGAACTCATCATTGTGAATGGAATTTAAATAAAAATAACTTTCGATTTCGTTATAGATTGCCATATACATAGCAGCATTCATGTCTTTTGGCACCGAGCGAGGATCAGTTTGTGAAAGGACAAAAAGCCGTTTCGCATCGAATGGCTGCATTGCCCAGAGTTCAGTGGTTTCCGTCAATGCGGAATCATCGAATGTATAACGTTTGATAATTTCGTCTTTGTATTCAAAAACATCAACAAAGGGCGGATCGCCTGATCGCATGCCATCAAAAAACATTTTCATTGATGGATTTTGTCCATCAGTTACGTAAACATAAAAAACGGAATCAATCAGATTTTTTAAATTTTGCCGTGATGGGGCTTGCTCCCAATCTTCAAAAAAACACTTTACTTCTTTCGAATGCTGGCCGGGAGAAACATCTTTCCAACAATCCGCACGGGCGGAATTAGCAAGGCATATAAAAATCAGAATACAGAAAAAATACTTCATAACGGATAATTATATTTTACTGCTGCAAAATAAAATTTCCTTGCTTGAACGGTAATTCGTTGGAGAATAAGAGAGCGATTAGAAGTGGTAAGATTGAAAGTTGCAGATGAAATACAAATCGATTTCGATCTTAATTTTACTTTTATTCGCGTTTTCTCACATAAATGGCGAAAATTGGCCGAATTGGCGCGGACCCGGGCGTGATGGTACAAGCTCAGAAACTGAACTTCCGCAAAAATGGAGTAAAACAGAAAACGTAATCTGGCGCACTCCCCTTCCCGGCCCGGCAGCATCAACACCGATCGTGTGGGACAATCGAATCTTTTTGACATCAGCAGAAGGAGATGATCTTGTACTGATTTGCGTTTCGACAGATGGAAAGATTTTATGGAAACAGGTTGTCGCAACCGGAAATAAAAATGCAAAAGGAGATGAAGCGAACCTTGCTGCTCCTTCGCCTTCTACTGATGGAAAATATGTGTTCACCTTTTTTGGTTCAGGCGATTTAGCTGCTTATGATTTTACGGGCAAACAAATTTGGAAAACGGATCTTCAAACGTCCTATGGCAAGTTCGACCTGAATTTCGTCATGTCCTCAAGTCCATTACTGGACGGCGATCGTTTGTATCTTCAACTAATTCATACTGGCGCTCAGTTGGTAATGGCGTTGGACAAATCTACTGGCAAAGAAATTTGGAAACAGGAACGGCGCACGGATGCAAGAGATGAATGTTTGCACTCATATACATCTCCTTATTTGTATCGTGAAGGGAAACGTGAATTTTTACTCATTCATGGAGCAGATTACATTACGGCCCATCAATTGAAAGATGGAACTGAGCTCTGGCGTGCCGGAAGTTTCAATCCAAAGGAAAGATACAATCCGAATTTTCGATTTGTAGCATCACCGGTCGCCACTGCCGGATTGATCGTTGTGCCGACTGCGAAGAATGGGCCGGTGATAGGGCTCAATCCAGATGCGCAAAGTGATACGACAAACTCGATGCAAAAGCGAGTATGGACGCTTGAACGTGGCTCACCTGATGTTCCATCACCATTGATCAATCAAGGCATCGTTTATCTAAACCGCGAAAATGGTGCTTTGATTGCGCTTGATGCGAAAACAGGAAATCAAATTTATCAAGAACGTGCCTACGAGCAACGACATCGCGCCTCGCCGGTTTATGGTGATGGCAAAATTTATTTGACTGCTAGAGATGGCACTGTAACTGTGGTTAAGGCAGGACGTAACTACGAAGTGCTATCAAAGAACGAAATCGGCGAGCAAATTTCCGCTTCGCCTGCAATTTCAAACGGCAGGATTTACTTGCGAAGCTTCGATGCGCTGTACGCAATCGGAAAATAAAAAGCGCGCAGGATGCGCGCAGTCCACAATGCGGGCTAGAAGCCCGCGCTCATCTGTTCGCTAATCTTCCAAAGCCTTTCAGCCGCCTCACGATCATAAGTTTGCTCAGCCGATCGGACTTCCTTTGTTCCATTAAAATATTTGCCGGAAACATTTTCCAATTCCGGCGCAGTAGCAAGATAAACGATTGCTTTACCGCCTTTCTCAGCAGACCCCGCAATAATCCTTACAGCGAATTGGACTATAGATGGAGCTTCGCGAAAAATTCCAGTGCTCAAAAATCCAGGATGAAGTGCATTTGATGTAACTGAAGTGCCTTCTAATCTTCGCGCCAATTCATAAGTAAACAAAATGTTACATAGTTTGGATCTGCTGTAAGCGCCAAAGCCTGAATAATTGTTTTCCATCTGCAAATCATTGAAATCAATTTTCACATTTCGATGTGCTTCAGAGGAAACATTAAGAATCCGAGATGGCCCGCTTGTTTTAATCACGTCCAGCAAAAGATTTGTCAACAAAAAATATGCAAGATGATTCACCGCAAATGTTCGTTCAATTCCATCAGATGTAAGAACTCTCGGACCAGCATACCCGGCATTATTAACCAGCAGTGAAAGACTTTTGTATTTTGATTTGAATTCATCGGCTACATTGCGGATCGCTTGCTGAGAAGCTAAATCGGCAAGCAGCACATCAATATTTGAATTGCCTGTGCTACGAATGATTTCATCCTTCGTTTGCTTCCCAAGCTCAGGATTTCGGGCAATCATAACAACCGTTGCACCAAGCCGAGCCAAACCAAACGCAGTCGCTCTGCCGATTCCGCTTGTAGCTCCAGTAATAATACAAACTTGATCTTTCATAACAGAATCACCTTTTTAGAAGACATGATTGTACTTCAACATTATGCTAACATCATCGAAAAGGATCGGGACTCATGAAAATATCTACTCTGCTTGCTGTTTTTCTATTTTCACTCATCATCTCGACTGCAATTGCAAACTCATCAGCCGATAATCTCTGGCAAAAAATTTCGGAAGCTAAAATTCCGCAATCGAATGGTGAGCGTAGAATTATTCCTGATACATATGGAACTTTCCAATTGAATGTCAGTTCTCTTCACAGCCACTTTAGTAAAGCTCCCGGACAAATCTCTCTTCCCTATCCTGATGGATCGTACAGACGATTTCAGATTGAGCAATCGCCCGTTATGGAACAAGCTCTTGCTGCGCGGTTTCCTGAATTCCAAACATTCAACGGAAAAGGAATTGATGAAAAAGCAGCAACTGCAAAACTAGATTGGACCTCCCACGGCTTTCATGCAATGGTTTTTTCTCCGAATGGCACTTTGATGATCGATCCTTATCGTACGAAAGATGTTTTGCATTACATCAGTTATTACAAAAAAGATTACCATCCAGCCAAAACATTTCAGTGCCTGGTGCATGACTATTTTCCGCATTCAGAAGCCTCAACACCTAATGGCGGCACACCTGTTACATTGCACACCTATCGCCTTGCAGTTGGTGCCACAGGAGAGTACACGCAGTTTTTTGGAGGCACCGTTAATGATGGGCTTGCCGCAATTACAACATCACTAAATCGAATCGACGGGATTTATGAACGTGAGTTTGCAGTACACATGAATCTTGTGGCAAATGAGACGAGCGTAATTTTTACAAATCCTTCAACCGATCCGTATTCAGATGGTAATGGCGGCGCAATGCTTGGAGAAAATCAAAACACCATGGATTCAATCATTGGAGATGCAAATTACGATATCGCACATGTATTCGGCGCGGCTGGTGGCGGTGGAGTTGCGGGATTAGGTGTTGTTTGCTCTTCAGGAGTTAAGGCCTGGGGTGTTTCATCATTATCACCTCCAGAGGGTGATACTTATGATGTCGATTACGTCTCGCACGAAATGGGACATCAATATTCAGGCAATCATTCTTTTAATAGCACTGCAGGCTCATGTAATGGAAATCGCAATTCATCCACTGCCTGGGAACCAGGAAGCGCTTCAACCATTATGGGGTATGCGGGAATCTGCGGTGCAGAAGATCTCCAGCCACACAGTGATGATTATTTTCATACGGGAAATTTTTCAGAGATGTTTAGTTTTATATCCAGCGGTGGAGGTGCTTCCTGTGCGCAACTCACACCTGCTGGACATTCCACTCCAACGGCAGATGCCGGCGCAAACTACACCATCCCACAATCTACTCCATTCGTACTAACCGGTTCTGGATCTGATCCCGATGGCGATACTTTGACTTATTGTTGGGAAGAATTTGATCTCGGTGCAGCATCACCTCCAAGCGGTGACAATGGCAACAGACCGATCTTTCGATCATTCGATGCAGTCACATCTCCACAAAGAACTTTCCGCAGCTTTCAGACATTTTGAATAACACTTCAACGTTTGGAGAGTGGTTGCCTATAACAAATCGAACAATGCAATTTAAGTTGAGTATTCGTGACAATCATCCCGGCGCAGGCGGACAAGGAATCGATACAATGCAAGTTACAGTATCGGCAGGTGCAGGTCCGTTTCTTGTTACGCAACCTGATACTGCTGTCACATGGAATACCGGCACACAGGAAGATGTGACCTGGAATGTTGCTGGAACATCCGGACCTCCGGTGAATGCAGCGAATGTTGACATTTTATTATCCACTGATGGCGGCAACACATTTCCGATTGTGCTGGCATCAAATACTCCAAATGATGGATCACAAATGATCACTGTTCCTTCAGCACCAACAACCACTGCACGTGTTAAAGTGGCTGCAGCCGGAAACATTTTCTTCGATATATCAAATGCCAATTTTACAATTGCCGGTTCAGGCTGTTTATTCTGCGATGATTTTGAAGATGGCAATGTTGATCCAAATTGGACTTACCTGAAACCCGCACGGTCCGAATCTGGTGGCAATTTGATCGGAACTCCGGCCAAAAGAAAAGCGATTGCAATCGCAACACCAGTGTTTGCCGGATGTTCAACTTGTTACGTGGAAGCGCAAATGCAAAGCGGTGGCGGATTTAGCAACAAAGTATGGTTGGTCGGTTGGTATCAAAGCAAAGGCAATACGGTTGAACTATTGATGAAAGAAGAAAATGATCGATGGGTGTTAAAACAACGCTCAGGCGGTCCGATTGTTGCGAAAGGGAAAATCCTTCAAACAATTGATCCGAATGTTAGTTATGTGGCCCGCATTGCTTATGATGGAACTAATTTCCAGGTAAGCATCGATGGGGTGTTATTGCTAACGCTCCCTGCTGGAGCACCGGCCAGCGGCACAATAGGCTTTGAATCGAAAAATACCACTGGCAGCTTTGGCTACATTCAAGTCAACTAGCTTCGTGCCTTAGTGGTTAGAAATCCAAAATCCTGGATGGAAGAAAATTGCGCGTGAAGTGTCTGTATATACCGTAGGCGATTTCTGTCCAGGAGGATTCATGAGAATAAAAGCACAATCATGGGCAATTTTTGCATCATTGATGCTAGTGGCATTTTTCATAAATATAGCCCCGCTTTTTGCCCAGGATCAAGAAGAAGAAACAACAAATATCCCTCGCACTGAAGAAAAAATTCAGGTTACTGCTACAAGGATTCCGGAAGCAGTTGAACCCGAACCAGCAGCGATTACGATCGTAACTGGCGAAGAGCTGCGTGCAACAGGTGCACATAATTTAGCTACAGCTCTGGAATTAGTTGGTGGTGTATCGATTGGTCCTGGCGGTGATGGTGGACCAGCTTCTTCCGTTCCTGAGTTATGGGGACTTCGGGAATTCGATGCATTCCTCCTGGTAGTTGATGATGTACCATGGGGCGGAGCTTTTAATCCCGCGCTTTCCACTCTTGATTTAAATGATATTGAACGTATTGAAGTGCTGCGGGGTCCTGCACCGGTCATGTATGGTGCAACTTCATTTGTTGGAGTCATTCACGTAATTCATCTTTCCGCATCTGACACCAGCAAGAGTGTTCGTGCTGATATCGGCAATTACTCTACCGGTGGCGGTTCGGTGCGAGTCGCACTTCCATCTTCGGAAACATTCAAACATTCAATCGCAGGAAACTTTGATCAACAAGGTTACCGCGATGATCGCACGCAATTTGATATCGGGCACTTACTTTACAGAGCCCAAAAAAATGCAGGCGATGGATTACTTCGCTTTGATGTCGATCTTTCCTTCTTAACGCAGGATCCTGCCAGCCCGGCTCCGCGAGCTGGAGCGGTTCTTGATCCAAATGTACCGCTTGATGCAAATCACAATCCTTCTGACGCAGAACAAGATGAGAATCGATACCATTTCGTTGGTGGCTATAACAGCAACCTGTTTGGAACCAGTTGGTCAATTCTTGGCGCAGTGACTCATGCCGATCGCGACATCATCAAAGGATTTTTATCTGATGTTTCGAATGAAGCAGATCCAAACACTGCCGGCTTCCGGCAGGATCAAAGCCAAACTGATTTTTATTTGGATACACACTTCGTAGTGAAATCGGTTGAACATGTGCAATTTGTTTTTGGTGCTGACAATATTTTCGGAAAAGGAAAAGCTGAGAGCGAAAATTTTGATTATCATGTCAACCTTGATGGAACGGGCGCTCCGAATAGTTTTGAACCTGTAGTTCAAGAACGTCCACAATTGGAAGACGAACGAAATTTCTTCGGCCTTTATGGTCAGGTCGATTGGAATTTGACTCCAAGATTTTTGGTTCAAGGCGGCTTACGCTTAAACATTACTCACGAAAAACAAGAAGGCGAAGTATTACCTGGTGATACTGGCGAGGATCCTGAAGAACCACCACCAGGCGAAGAGGAAGAGGGCGCGGAAGACGAACAAAATAATACCAAGCTCAGTGGTGTAATTGGTGCAAGTTTTCTTGCAGTGTCTAGCGGCAAGAACCAACTTTGGATATTTGGTGATTATCGCAACACCTTCAAGCCTGCAGCGATCGATTTTGGTCCGGAAGCAGAAGGCGGAATTTTAGATCCTGAAACTGCACAAAGTTATGAAGGTGGGGTGAAAGGCGAATTAGGGGGACGTTTCGATTGGCAGTTATCGATCTTTAGAATGGATTTCACAAATCTTGTAATCAGCGATATTCGCAATGAGTTACCTGTGTTGATCAATGCCGGTGAACAAAGATTTACCGGTGTGGAACTCGAAGGTGATGTGCTGATGTATACGGATTTACGGTTGAAGTTTGGTTACAGTCATCACAATCCGGAATTCCGTGATTTCATTCAAGTATTCGATGGAGTGCCGACGCAGCTTGCAGGAAAACAGTTAGAAATGTCGCCAAACGATTTAGCAGCATTTGGTGTGATCTACTCACCGCCCAAAGGAATTAATGGATCATTTGTTTTGAACTATATTGGCGATCGCTGGTTAAACAAACGCAATACAGCACTGGCAGATTCTTTCACCACAATTTCGTTTGGAGTCGGATATCGATTCGGAAGAAACAATATTCGATTTGATATGGACAACGCTACAGATGAACGCGATCCGATATCGGAAAGCGAATTGGGTGACGCACAATATTACAGAATGCCAGCCAGAAACTTCCGAGTAAGCTGGCTTACCAGCTTCTAGTAATTCTTACGTAGGGGCGGTTCGCCGCGGCGGACCGCCCTGCATGCTAATATTTCTAAATGTATCTTGGGCTCCGTGTATTCTTTGTTATCTTTGCGGTTATCCTTACCGCTGAAGGTGCAGAAATTGTAATTCCCAAAATCAACGAGAAACTCTCGATTGATGATTTTGCCGGAATGAAACCGCGTGCAGACCTGGCTAATAAATTAGCGGTTGTAGAAAACTTCATCCAATCCAGTCCCAAAGATGGCGCACCATCAACCCAGAGAACGGTTGTTTATCTTGCATACAACGCAAACAACCTGTATGTAATTTTTCTTTGCTTCGATAACGAACCCAAGAAAATTGTTGCCGCATTGACCAAGCGTGAAAATATCGGCGATGATGAAGATTGGATTGAGATTTATGTTGATACATATAATGATCAACGCCGAGCATATTGCTTTTCCACAAACGCATTTGGCGTGCAATGGGACTCGCGATATTCGGAAGCTATCTCAACCGCAGGTGGAGATGATCTTTCCGGTCATCAACCATCATTTGATGCACTCTGGTATTCCGATGGAAAAATCACCGACCAGGGATACATCGTATGGATGGAAATTCCATTTAAGAGCATGCGTTTTCCATCAGGGTCCATTCAGGATTGGAAAATTTCTTTCGGACGCAGCATTCCGCGAAACAATGAATATGTTGCATGGCCGCATGTGAGTCGTGAAATCCAGGGCAGGCTGACACAAGCTTCGGATCTTACTGGCCTGGAAAATATTTCACCTGGGAAAAATATTCAATTCATTCCTTATACCAGCTTTCGCTCATTCCGATTTTTAGATGTTGATGCATCACCTCCTGAATTTATCACTGACCGAAGTGATCCAACCGCAGGCATAGATACGAAATTGGTTTTAAAGGATTCCTCCGTTTTGGATCTAACTTTGAATCCAGATTTCAGTCAGATTGAATCCGATCAACCACAGGTTACTGTCAATCAAAGATTCGAAGTTTTCTTTCGCGAAAAAAGACCATTCTTTCTGGAGAACGCTCAGTATTTTGAAACACCGATGAATTTAGTTTTCACCCGCCGGATTGCAGATCCACAGTATGGTAGCAGACTCACCGGAAAATACGGTCCATATACAATGGGATTTTTGTTCGCAAACGATGAAGCTCCTGGAAAATTAGCATTGCCAAGTAGTTCTTTCAGTGGTGATGACGCTTACTTCGGAATTGCACGTTTTAGCCGTGATATTTTTTCGCAATCTTCTATCGGTGCGTTGTTTACCACACGACATTTTGAAAACAGTACCAACACTGTGGGCGGCGCTGATTTTCGACTTCGATTGAATGATCATTGGCAAGCAACCGCGCAGGGAGTTGGAAGCTGGACAGATCTGCTTGAAGGTTCCTCTTTTACCGGACATGCATTTCAGGCAAACGTTACCAGAACTGGTAATAACTTTGGCACCCAATTTCTTTATGAAGATCTCTCACCAGAATTTCTGACGCTTTCAGGATTCATTCCACGAACCGATTTCCGCAGCTTTACAAATCAAACACATTATTACTTCAGGCCTGCAGGAAATTTTTTGGTGGCATGGGTCCGGAATTCGAATTTTTCAATTCCTGGGATTATAACGACACACGGTTGGACGAAACTTATCACCCATCATTTTATATAGAGCTACAGCGACGCACTCACATCAGGCTTCATTATTTCTTTGACAAAGAACGGATCCGCCCGGTGGATTTCGAAGGACTGCAGGAAAACGTAGATTTTGATACGCCAGGCTGGAGCGTGAATTTCGACACTTCTTATTTCAAACCAGGAACAATTCAGGTTTCTTATGGCCAGAATGAAGGGATCAATTTTGAGCCGCCTGAAGGTGCTCTTCCCTTTTCCGCTGATCAAACATCATTTAGTGTTGAAATGAGGTTGCGTCCGTTACGAAGATTGCAAATGCGGAATTTTTATATTTATACCGGATTGAAGTCAAAGGAAGGTCCGGTAATCTTTGATGATCATATTGCGAGTGTAAGGACGAATTATCAATTTACAAAAGCGCTTTCACTTCGATTGATCCTGCAATATGAAGCAACAATTGTGAATCCAGATTTGACGTCGCTTGAAGATCGCAGGAATTTGAACGGGGATGTACTCGTTACATATATGGTGAATCCATGGACCGCTCTTTATGTTGGCTATAACGGGAACCGGCAGAATCTGGATTTTATTGATACGATTGACCAACCCTCCGTGATCCGCACCCATGGCGATTTCATGAACGACGCCAATCAATTCTTCATGAAATTCTCGTATTTACTCCACTTCTAGCTTCGGGAGCGCAGACTTTAGTCTGCATTGGGTACCGCGGACTTTAGTTCGCTCCTTGCCAATCTCAACTTCAATCCTTACTATAATTCTTCGGATTTTTGTCTCACAATGTACTATCGGACCCGCAACCGTCTAACCTCCTTCTTTTTGCTTTTATCTTCAGCAGCATTCACCATCTGGCTCTTCCATGACACCATTTCGATGATCCGATTAGTTTTTCAGGAAGCGCCGGAGATGTTACGCGTACCAGTTGCTGGAATCTCACCAAATCAACTTCGTGATACATGGGGTGCGCCACGCGGTGAAGGACGTCACCATCAAGGGATCGATATCTTTGCACCAAAAGGTACGCCTGTAATTTCAACCACACCTGGCATTGTGCAGCGCATCGGACAAAATCAGTTAGGTGGGAATTGTGTCTGGATTCTTGGTCCTGGCGGACAAGTTCATTACTATGCCCATCTTGATCACTTTGCCGATATTCAACAGAATCAAAAAATCGAACCAGGCGATGTGATCGGTTATGTTGGAAATTCAGGGAATGCGAAAACTACACCATCACATCTTCACTACTGCATCTATACTTTTTTCGGTCAAGCAGTAAATCCATTTCCACTTCTGCATCGAACTTCCGTGGTCAGTATGCAATTCGTTCCTTCGTCTTTTTTGCCGCTGATGCTTCTACTTTTGCTTTTCAAATCACCCTGTAAATAACTACGGACCATTTTCTCCACAGTGGATGTAGAGAAACTCCTCATGTTTTTTCGCGAATGCAAATCTTGTTCGCCGAAAAGAAGTCGGCATAAAGGTTGCTTCAACCTGGAGCATGATGGAGGAATCTATGAAACGTTCGATTTTGATTCAAGTAGCAGCGCTATTCGTGATATTCGTAACAGCTTCTGTTGTTTTAGCATACGGTTCACATACTTTCACAGGAAAGATTGTGAGTGTCGATCCTAAAGAACAGACTGTTGTTGTGAAAGCAACTAGCGGTGAAAAAACTTTTCACATGGAAAAATCAACGTCAATCAACGTTGGTACTTCGACGAAACTTGATCAGTTGACTGCAGGGCAAGATGTAACGATTTCCTATTCGACGTCGGGATCAAAGAACATGGCTAAGAGTATTAAAGCAATGGCTGCTCCCGCGACGAAATGACTGAGCTGAATTGGCATTTGTTCGCTTCTCGCTTTAAAGCGCGATAGCGCAGCATCTCTCACCCATTGCATCCAAGGTCAAATTGGGGCACTTCACAATGAGGTGCCCCATATACCAAAGAAAACTCCAGGAGAAAAATTTGCGAATTTATGGAGGAAGTTATGAAACGTTCAATGGTATTTGGTCTTGCAATGGTGTTTGTGATGTTAGTGTGCGGAACCACGATTTTTGCTTTGTCAGAACATACTTTTTCGGGAAAGATCATGATGGTCGATCCGAAATTGAAAATCATGGTTGTTAAAGACAATAACAACGATGAAATGACTTTTCGTGTTCAAAAACAAACTGAAATCCTAATTGGTGGTGAACCAAAATTACTTGGTGAACTACATAAAGGCGAAGATGTAACGATCACTTATGCGATGGCAGGTGATCAACATGTTGCCAGGAATGCGAAGGTGACGCCATCAAGTTCACAATCATAATTTTGAACAGAGAGATGGAGCGCGGTCAAAAGTCTGCATCAGGGTAGGGTTCTGGGAGAAGCGGTCTAATTCCGCGGCACCTGATGCGGACTAACGTCCGCGCTCCATATTAAATGCCGACTGAAGTCCGCAATTCCCAATTCAGACTAGGTCTGCGCTGCCAGTAATATATCCATAATACCAATATTTGCTCAGTGCTTCTCATTTCCTTCTGATGCTAAACGAATTTCTTCCAGCGATTCATCTGAAATAATTGGAAATACTTTCGGCTTTGAGCCTTTTGGAAAATGCTGAATAAGGAAGCTATCCGTGATTATGAATTCACGGGAGCTCAACCCACGTTCCCATCCTTTTCTTCGTGCATCGCGCAATTCAATTGCAGTAGCAGAAATTCCAACTGAAACCAACGTGGTGCGGGCCATTGCAAGAAATCGGGCCATCGTGAAACTACAGTGATCAGAGTGTCAGGATCCGGTTCCGGCTGCGATTCAAGAACTTTTGGCACAGATCGGGAATGTAAGAACATACATGAAACTTCAGGAGGCAATACTGGCCGAATTTCTTCCGCGCTATCATAAAGTGCAACACAAAATGCTCCTAGCAATGTTTTCTCATTTGCACAATCCTCAATGCTGGCACCGATAACTTTTTTGGAGGTCGTGTTACTAACCTCAGTGATTAATATTTTGCGCAATTCAACATCTGGCTCAATCACAACGATGTGGTCCGGAGGCTGCAACGAAAACCATCGTGAAATTCGCGATTGAATTTCTTGCAAACTGAAACCACGATCACGCACAACTTTGAAGAATGTGGAAATCAGATGATCAAGATCTGTAGTGGAATCGATTTTCGTTTCCTTATTTAGCGCGTGAACATAGTAACCGCTGCCCTGCCGCCATTCAGCCCAACCGCGGCGCACCAACTCACGATACGCTGCGCGAACTGTATTGGGATGAATTTGAAAACGGCGTCCTAGTTCACCGGTGCTTGGGAGTTGTTCACCGGGAACTAAATCTGCGCTGACCATCCCAAGAATTAGCTGAGTGATCAGTTGCTCATGAAGCGGCACATCGCTGCTTTTGGATAGCCAGAGTTTCATTGTGACAGTTCAAAAACTATAACAGTCCAACCACAAAGGCGCAAAGAGGTTGCGTACTCTTCATTATGGAGCGCAGGCCTCTGGCCTGCATTACGGGCCGCGGGCTTCCAGCCCGCTAGTGAGGTGAACATGAGCTTGGTAAAATCACAAGATCGCAATCGATCAATCGTTGTTAGCAGAATAACCATTTGCATCGCAGTGTTCGGCGCTTTGGCCACATACTTCTGGCATCCAGCTGGCGCTTTATTGGTTGCGCTCGACATTTTAGTGCGAAGTTATTTCCATTTTGTGGCTGGTGCGATGGCGCATGAAGGCGTTCACGGACATCTTGGAAACACAAAATCATCAAATCGTTGGTGGAGTCGATTCGCTCTGATTCCTACCACCGTTCCGGAGGTCACTTTTCGCAAAACGCACATTCAACATCATGCCGCTACAAATGTTCCGGACGAAGATCCTGATGAATTCCTGAACACCAAACGCTCCTGGGAAATTCCATTTCGCGCTATCATGATGCCGCATCACTGGCTGATGTGGCTGTTAAAAAGAAAACGATTTACTTCGCGCGATCAAATGGAATACGGAGTTACTTACATCGCACTCGTTGTAATTTATGGAACGATTGCAATGTTTGTTGGAGTTGAACGCGTGTTGTTGGGCTTGATCCCTGCGGCAATTCTGCATTCATTGTTCCTGTGGTACTTCTTCGCAATCAAAACGCATGAAGGTTATCACCTGGGAATGGCTGCAAAACGATCCCATAACTACTACGGCAAACTTCTGTACTGGCTCACCTTCGGACTTTCAATGCACAGAACACATCACATGAAACCGCAGTTAGCTTGGCTGCAAATGGCAAACGAAGTTGAGTCAGGATCGTTGATTCAGCGACTTCGATTCGCACGTCAGATTTTGGAAACCGGACTAAAGTCAGCGCTCCATATTGCGGGTCATCAAAAAACTAATTCCAAATAGAATCACCAAAATCAAATCGACAGAACTTGCGGCTAAAACAATTGGTGCGAGTCGGCCTTGAAGGTACAGCACAAAACATGCGATTCCAAAGGAAAGTTTTCCAAGCATACCGATGACCATGATTGGACGATATCGAATCGGATCCGTTCCAATCAACAAGTAAACCAATTGCCATGCAAGTGTCACACCGATGAATCCATAGAAGTGTTCAGGATGAGTTAATGCCGGAGGAAGATCGTGCGCGAATTTATCTTCCATGAAGTACTGAGGCACCAGTACGATGACTCCGTAAATTCCAGCAATTGTGAATACCCATCGCGCAAACTTCATTACCGAACTCTTAGGAATTACTCATGCAAAGATATTTTTGCTTCCGATCGAGCAATTTCAATATTTGAATTGTAAACAGCAGCTCTATATTCAGCCAAGGCTCCTTTCTCATCAACCGAAACTGAAAACTTAAAGTGAACTCCATCTTTTGAATCGCCCGCGGTGGTTTCTGCTGGCTGGCCTGCTCGAAATCGTATCATGGGTGCCGCAACAACTTTGCCTGAAGATAATTCGGATATGACAAACTTTGCCTGGAAAACTCCAGGATTTGTGGCCTCAGGATTAATTGAAACATCAAAGCCGTAATTCGAAGGAACTGTCTCTGCATTCATGAGACTGTAGGATGTTAAAAACGTTAAAGCAAGAATACTCAGCAAAAGGATCGTCTTTGTTAACTTCATTTTGCCTCCAACTTCATGGGAAAGATAATACAACAGTGCTTAACAATAATCCGAAATTGTTCTGACGATTGAGGGAAAACCAAAAAAGCAGGACTCCCATACCATTTCAAATGGTGAAACAATATTTCATGTTGTGAAGCGATCGATGAGCTTCTTTGCGTATTTCAAGAAATTTTCTGCCGCCCGAACAAGACTGAGGTCGCCTTAAGATTGTTGTTCTAATTGACTAAAATATCAATCCAACGATAATCGAAATAAATGAAGACGAAAAGCAATCGAATAGTTGTGTATTCATTTCTCTTTGTTCTTCTTCTGGGCGCGCTTTACTGGAAATATTTTCCAAAGGAGAAACCTGCTCCCTCTCCAGTTGTATTTGTTTTGCCCACTATAGAAGAAGTTGAAAATTATTATCGCCTGCGTCCAGATCGCCGGTTCCTTCTTGCAATCACGGAAATCGACAGGTTTTCAAAGAACAATCCAGTTCAAGAACCGGAAGTTACCTTCAAAAATGGAAGATGGATAGTTCGCTACAAACAACGCGAAATCGGAACTTTACCGGAAATACCAGGTTTTCTTGATCTAATGCCAATACTAATATCATTCGCCAAACAATCAGGAACGGAAAAGGCAATTCCAAATTCCAGTTTAAAGGAAATGCAAGCAATACAATCTGCATTAAATGAATTCGATGGAATGACAGCATTAAAGGAAGTCGATCAGATTTGGGAAAAAAATGGCGCAAACCTCTCGCTTGTGCCTTGGGCTGCTAGGGCTCTAACGATTATGGAGTTGTTAACCCTTGATGATCTTTCGGTTTCAGATTCGATTGCCGCGCGCGCTCTTGCAATGACGGCCATTTCTATCTCTATTTCAAAGGAAAACATGGCTGCAGAACAATGCCTGTTAGCCTCAGATTTTCATTATTTTTCTGATGCAAAACAGCTTGCCCTATTATTACCAGAAGAAGACCCTGTTCGTATGTTTGCTTTAAGAAATCGTAAAGCATTGGACTTTGCGGCGACTGAACGGAAATCTCGTTCTGCAGCTTATCTGCGCCTCTTATTGGATAGTTACCAAAAATCGGCAGATTTTGATCGGGTATATGAAAAATATTTTGGAAATCTTTCATCACTACCATTGATGGGCGCTGCGGCAAAAGTTCGTTCATTCGAACAAAGCGTGATGCTGGGAAAAAGTTTGATGTATAGGAGCCTGCAAGAGTGTCCAATCCGAAACAAACAATACAAATTCGAACAGTAGTTCAAAAGAATACAGGGAGGAATCGAATCCAGAATCAGTAGCTGAACAAACTCGTTTGTTTGAAGAAGCACTGCGAGATCATGCAAAGGTGAACAGAGGCGTGTTCCTTGATAATGAATTGTATGATGCCTACTATCGGGCCTTTTTTTATTCCGGGCTTTACACTGAAGGCTCTTTTTACAAAGATCGTCTTTCTTCTGTGGAGGCTACAACCCAATTTGCATCTGATCTAGCCGATTTTAAATCCGGAATTCCTGCAGAATTCAAAAGATGGTATACGCATCTCGCATTATTCAAAAAAGGTTCAAAATCCATACCTCTTTTGCAACAGGACCTCGAACAACTGAAAACATTGGGTTACTCTCCGTTATTCGATATTTTGTGGACACTATCTCATGTAATAGATTCTGTGAACCCCCGATGGCGACCATCGCTCAAGGCGATTAACAAACGCCTCGATTCTCGTCCCGAAATAAGAGGAAGATATTCCTGGTACATTCATCAAAAGCTTCTCGATTTGAAGTTGACCGAAAAACTTTGCAAAAACATTGCTAGAAACGGCAATCTTGTAGCAGATTATTCAGGAGTATGCACCAGACTGCTCGATGATAAAGATGAACTGAGAAAAGTAATTCATGACTCTACTATTCCAGTTCAAGATAGAGCCGATGCTTTCTACAATTTCCAATTTATAGATGATGTCTCACCCGAAGAAATTTTGTCTGAATTTAAGAAGCTACTCCTTGAGGAGCCTGATAACTGGAAAATAAGAAGTGAATACGTGATGTACCTGAAGTGGAAAAAACGTTACAAAGATGCAGCGGAAGTAATTCTTGACTGGCTGAAGACACATTCTAGTTCTGAAGGTTTTGATTACATTAATGCACATGCCAACCTCGGTGAGATCTACTATAAGGACAAAAAATATTTAAAGGCTTGGGAAGCAGTAGAACCTGTCGTTTCTAGTTGGCAACAATACTCAATGCAGCAAGGAGCATTCATCAGGGATGCGCTTGGTGATAAAGAGGGTGCTCTTCAACTGGCCAGAGCTGCAGCAGAAAGATATCCTGACGGAATAGATTCTACATCTGACCTAATGCAAATTATGTGGAACAATAGCATGAACCGCGAAGCTGTTTCCGTTCTTGAATCTTACCGCTATAAACTTCGAGCAAAGGACTGGTGCGATACTATCGCGACCAAATTTGCGAAAGTTTTTAAAGATCGGCCTTTGGAAGACACATTAAGTGCATTTAATGATCTTACTTCCAGCAAAAGGATAGAAAAACAATATATAGGTTGTATTCCATGGAGGATTTCATTTTATGGCAAAAATGAAGCCGCCTACAAAATGTTATTAGAAAAAAACAATAATAAATTTACGGAATGGGGTGATTTGACAAATGCCTATAGCCAACTCGAACTCTACAAAGGCGAAAAAGAAGCTGCACAATGGTTGAATTCGCAAGCGTATCCCAGGAAAGAAGCATTTTTTAGTGTTGTTGCTTATCGTGAAAGGGCATATGGAATATTGTGGAATGTCATAAGTCCATCGCAAACGAACAATCCTACGCTTGTATGGCTGATGCGTGCCACTCATCTCCTGACAGAAAAAGGGAAAAATGATAACCGTTGGAAAATGCTTCGAGATTACTACGCTTCTGCGGAAGCGGAAAAATATGTCAAAGAACATCCTCAAACCAGAGCTAGTTTTGAAATCGGAAGATATCTAGTTGATTTAACTTCAATCCAACAAGCTCTATCCGCGATAAAAGATCAAAAAACTTTCATTAAAGCAGCCTATTTTTTAGGGTGTAAGGCGTCAGCAAACTTAAAGTTTGAGGAAGCTGCTGACTGGTACAATCTCGCTGAAGAAATCCGCCAGGATACAACTATTGATGATGTCATGGCGCATGATGTGCTGGATGGATGGCGCGAAAATGAAAGAAGCCTGGCCCATCAAAAAAAGCTGTGGATAATGCGTCTAGAAGGAAAACAAGAAATTGATGATTAATTGGCAAGCCCCAACACCTACCCCGAGGTTACTGGATTCAAGAGTTTGAGGTAGAGCTCTTCTTGTTTGCGAACCATTTCCCGGATGTCGAACTCGTGTTGAATTTGGCGTGACAGTTCGGGATCTACTTTCCAACCATCCTTTAATGCTTCCACGATTTTTTCCGCAAAGTCCTTGGGATTTCGAGGTTCGGCAAGCGCACCATTGCGGCCTTCAAAAATAATTTCACGATTCCCATCAATATTACTGGCAATCACCGGAACGCCTGCGATTGTTGCTTCCGGAATTACGCGAGGCAATCCTTCCCACAATGATGTCAGAACCATTAAATCCAAACTTGCCAGCACAGCCGGAACATTACGGGTCCAACCGACATGAAGAAAATTTTCGGGATAGCGCATCTTTCTTGCACGTCGCGCCACAGCATCCGCTAATTCACCATCTCCAAACAAAATAAATTTTGAATTCAAAAATTTCCGGCTTGCTTGATCTGCAGCATCCACAAACGTTAACGGATCTTTTTGTGCTTTCAAACACGCAACCATTCCGATCGCTTTCCCATTTCGCGGCACACCCCATTCTTCCCGTAATTCCTCGCTCCATTTTGCTGTGAGCAATGGTTCAATTTCAACTCCGCTCCGAATTAAGGATGTCGAACACTGTTGAATCAAATCAAGCTCTTCAGCCCACTTCTGATTTTCTTTGGAGACAAAAATTAAATGATTACTACGCCGGCAAGCTTCACGTTCAAAGGCTACATAAAGGCGAAATACTCCAGGATTTTGATAGCGATGAAATCCAAAACCATGATACGTGTGGATAATAACTGGAACATGCTCTGCAGCGGCCGCCAGCCTGCCAAGTACCCCCCCTTTCGAGCTATGGGTGTGAACAACGTCAGGGTGAAGTTCTCTCAATAAAAGCCGTAGTTGATTGTAGGCATGATAATCGGCGACCGGACGGATCGGCCGGCTTAAATCGCCGCAAAAGTGCACGGATACATCCTTTAAATTCTGAACCTCGTCATCCAATAATCCGCCAGGACCGGCAATCAGATGAACATCGAACAAAGATCGATTTAAGTTGGAAACTGTGTAGATCGTGTTGGCCTGCGCTCCCCCCAACTCCAGCTTCGTAATAACGTGGACGATACGCAGACGAGACATGCTTCAAAATTCTAACAGAGTTTTTTTATCCGGAGAGAATATTTTTCATACACAGGCGTCCTAATCTCCTCAGAAGCGTCTTAATTGTTGGAGAGGTATGGAGCTACAATGTAATGTTCAGGCTATGGATAAATTCCGCATGAAGGTAGACGAAAAGGTCTCCCACTATCAAGTTATTGAGAAATTAGCAGGGGGCGGAATGGGCGTAGTCTATAAAGCCCGTGATTTAAAACTGGATCGCTTCGTTGCACTGAAATTCTTGCCTCATTATCTGGAATCTGAAGAACATCAAATCCGCTTTATCCAGGAAGCAAAAACAGCATCAGCTCTTGATCATCCGAACATTTGCACAATTTATGAGATTGATAAAACTCCAGAAGGACAGGTCTTCATTGCGATGGGATTCTATGAAGGCGACACTCTGAAAAAAAAGTTATCAGGATCCAAAATTCCAATTCAAGAAGCTCTGAATATTGCACTGCAAATTACGCGAGGACTTTCCAAGGCGCATGAACACGGCGTAATTCATCGTGACATAAAACCTGCAAACGTGATTATCACTCACGAAGGTGTCGTAAAAATTGTTGATTTTGGTTTAGCTCGATTCGTTGATGACACAAGAATTACTCATACCGGCGTTGCTGTTGGCACGCTTCAATATATGTCACCGGAACAAGTAAAAGGGAAACACATTGATCATCGCACTGATATCTGGTCCGTAGGCGTTTTGATTTATGAAATGGTAACCGGACATCTTCCATTTTCAAGCACTACAGAAATTGGAGTTATTCAATCGATCATTAATGAAGAGCCAACACCGATACGGAGTTATCAGCCGAATATTCCTGAAAAATTAGCAACGGTTATTCATAAGACATTGTCAAAGCCAGTTCAGGATCGATATGTTCTGATGCAGCAGCTGGCACATGAGTTGGAAGAAATTAATTTACTGCCCGAGCAATCCAGCGCTCGCACCATAACATCTCCAATAACAAAGCCCACAGCCCCTACCAAATCTGCTGAAAAAAGACAATTAGCAATTGTTGTTTCACATCTTTCCAACTATTTCGAACTGATTGAAGAACTTGATTTTGAAAAGATGGAAACGTTTATTAACCAGGTTCACGAAATGACAACACATATTGCCGGCAAACATGCAGGCATTGTGAACAAATTTACAGGAGAGGAAATTGTAACTGTATTTGGTTTGCCTGCTTCGCAAGAAGATGATTTTGTGCGCGCGATCCGTTTTGCGATTGAAGCGCATGTAGAAATAAAAAATCTTGCAGCATCATTGGATGATCGATTAGCAAAATCGACACGATTCCATTCCGGCGTTGGTGGTGGATCGGTTGTGACTGAATGGATTGGAAGTAATGATCAGCAATATCAGATTTCCGGTCCAGCTGTTCAAGTTGCAGTGCGATTGGCGGCCGAAGCATCACCAAACGAAGTTCTTGTGAGCTCAGAATGTTTGAGACTCATCGGTCCATATTTTGAAACCAAAGCCTGTGATCCTATAACCCTCCAGGGCAAAAAAGAAATTGTGCCATATTCGGTCTTGAAAGAATCAGGATTGCAAAGCAGATTGGAGGCTGCTGAAAAAATTGGCTTTACACCATATGCAGGCCGCGACAAGGAACTAAATCAATTAAAGTCTGCTTCCGAAAATATTTTAAAAGGTGAAGGCCATTTAGTCACGATTGCAGGTGAGGCCGGAATTGGTAAAAGCCGCATCCTTTTTGAATTTCGCGATTTTCTAAATTCGAAATCAATCAAAGTTGTGCAAGGGCGCGGACAAAGTCATGGAACGCAATTAGCGTACTCACCGTTTATCGATGCTTTGCGTGATTTGTTAATCGTCAGAGCAAATGATTTGAGCTCTTCGGCACAACAAGGATTGGTGCCACGAATAAAGAACATTGATCCAGCGCTTTCGGAATTCATACCAATCTACCTTCATCTGTTATCTGTTCCGACAGATGACTACCCACTCCCCTCACATCTTGCCGGTGAAGATTTACGGTTAGCAATTCAAGATGCATTGCTAGGAATTTTTACGTCCAGTGCAAAATCAGAACCGCTGGTTTTGTTTTTTGAAGATTGGCAGTGGGTTGATGAACCATCGGATGACGTTTTGAACCAGATTGTTGAATCACTACTAAATTTTCCAATTCTTCTTGTGATTACAACGCGGCCTGAAAAAAGTCTAAGTTTTGGAAATCTCAGCCAGCAAACATCAATGCGGCTTAGTTCCCCTGGATAATCAATCATCAAAAACGATTATTCAATCGATTGTTCAAGCGAATACAGTACCTGAAAATCTTATTAAGACAATTCATGAGCACACCGGCGGAAATCCGTTTTTTCTGGAAGAGTTGTGTAACAGCCTGTTGGAAGAAGGAAAACTCTTGATCCAAAGTGGAGTGGCTGTTCTTACTGATGCCTGGGAAAATGTGCGATTGCCGGAAACAGTTGAAGCAGTAATCCGTACGCGTTTAGATCGTTTGAGTTCTGCAGATCGTGAAGTACTTCGCGTTGCATCTGTAGCGGGACGAGAATTCAGCAGAGTCGTGTTACAACAATCGATACAAGATCAAAGTCAGCTGATGCGTTCAATGGAATCACTAAAATCGATCGGTCTGATTCAACAAATGACTGTTGTGCCGGAAGCAACTTACAAATTTAAGCATGTCCTTACGCGACAGGTTGTTTACGAAAGCATTCTTCCACACCAGCGAAAACTTCTACACAACACAGTTGGAGATTCGCTGGAAAAACTATATCCGGACCGGAAGGAAGAAAATTCGGAACTGCTGGCGAGTCATTACAGTCAAGCTGAAGATTGGAAAAAGGCGGCGAAATATGGTCTTCAGTCCGCACAGAAGATCGGCAGACTTGGTCAGTTCACTGAAGCATTCGATTTACTTCAGAAGTCGCATTCCTGGTTATCAAAAATTCCACCGGATGATGACTCAATAGACACTCTTATTGAGATCTTACTTAAACAAGAACGATTGTGTGAAACTCTGGGACATCGCGCGAAACAGCAAGAGATCATCAACGAATTATTGAAAACGCTCTTCCGCCGGACAGATCAGCCAAGAATTGTTGATGTGTATTGCAGACAGGCTGATCTGTATACCATTGTTGGGCAATATGATGATGCGGAACACATTGCCATTGAAGCATTGCGCATTAGTAAGGACTTGAACGATTTGGAAGCTGAAAAAAAAGTACTCCGCAGTATGGGCTTTATTCGATGGCATCAGGAACGGTATGACGACGCAGTTTCAGTTCTGGATGAAGCATTATCTATTGGATCAAAAACCGGACACTCCCAGGAGGTTGCCGGTGATCTCACCAGTCTTGGAAACATTTTAAGACATCAAGCGAAATTTGATCGCGCTTTAAATTGCCTTAAACAAGCATTGGAAATTTATGAACTTCAAGCGGATCCAGCCAAACAATGCTTGACTCTTTATACAATCGCAGCGGTTCACGCACAATTAGGAGATGACGAAAAGTTTTTGGAATACATGGAACGCGGATATGACGTTGCAACCAAAAGCAGATTGTGTATCCAACTTACGTGGAATCTGCTTGGCTTTGCAAAGTTTCATCAGCAGCATAGGAATATAGAAAAAAGTTTGTCTTATTACAAAGAAGCTCTCGAACTAGGTAAAAAGACGCGTTATGCCGAAGGTATCATGCTGGCGTTGCGAGGATTAACCGAAATATTAATCACACAAGGAAGAGAGGATGAAGCGCTTCTGTATTTGAAAGAAAGAGTAAATTTTCTCAATGATCAGGGTGATTATTACACAGAATCAGAAGTACGTAAGACGATCGCTAGCCTTGAAGAACGTCGGAATAATCTGTCTGAAGCCGTCAAAAATTGGAATGCTGTTCGTGATCTGAAGAACAGATTAAACGATGAGGATGGTGAACTGGAAGCTTTGGAATCGCTGGCCCGATTGTGCAGAGTTCAAGATTCATTTCCGCAACAAGCCTTGGAGTTTTATCAAGAAGCAATATTAATCGCGCAGAAAAAGGAAGATCGTTTGAAAGAAGGAATTTTATTGAACTCGATTGCAGTTCTAGAATGGAGCCGTGCGGATTATCGAAGTGCACTTCAGAATTATCGACGCGCCTTAAATCTTTTCCAGCAACTTCACGACAAAACTCAAGAAGGTGTAATCTGGAATAGCCTTGGTATGACTTTTATCAGGCTTGGCGAATTCGAAGATGCTTCGAAATCGCTGCAAAAAGGAATTGAGATGAATCAGCAAACCGGACAACGATTGCTGGAAGCTCATTCCTGGGCAGGCCTGGGTGAAGTATGGCAACGGCTTGGAAAGCTTAAAGAATCAAAAGAATGTTATGAAACTTCGCTTCAGATCAGACAGGAAACCAAAGATCGTAAAGGCGAAGGCTGGATGTTATATGAACTCGCACGCATTTATGATTTACAAAAAGAGCGGACCCAATCGAGAGATTTTTTGTCTCAGGCTGCAGCAATTGCAAATGAATGTTCCGACAGAAAACTAAAAGATGCTTGCAAGACTTTGCAAAGAAGCCTCAGTAACAACTGAAGAATGGAGGATATATGCCCAGATATATTATTGAACGCGATGTACCAGGAGTTAAAGCGAGTGAGTTAGGGCCAGGTAGGAAGAAAATCGAATGAAGTGCTGGATCAAATGACGGGTGTTGTTTGGATCAAGAGTTATGTTTCGGAAGCAGAAGGCAAAATTTATTGTGAATATGAAGCTCCAAATCCGGAAGCAGTTTTAGAACATGCTCGAAGATCAGGAATTCCCGCAAATAAGATTTCGGAAATAGCTTTAGAAATTAATCCTGATATGTTCCGTTAACTCTCAATGCTTTTTTGTTGAATTTCTTTCAAATCGGCTGCTTTTCGCAAAACTGCTTTTAAGTCTTCGCTGGAAAAAGGTTTATTCAAATAAACGTAAGGATCCACTGTTGCAGCTAATGGGAAATGACTGGGTGGATACGTCAAGGTAAACACGATAAGCATTGGAGATTTTGATAAACGTTGAAGCCTGGATGCGATTCTTACGCTATTGATTCGGTCGGTGGCAATATCTATATCGATCAGTGCTAGATCGGGTTGACTTATTTTTGCAAATTCTACCGCCTCTTTGCCTGAACCTGAGACTGCCACAATAACGTTGCCAACTTCCATCAATTCTTCACAAATGTGTTGGGCAACAATACTTTCATCCTCAACAATCATTACCTTCAGCGGTGAAGATTGCGTTGTCTCAGCCCCAAGACTGTCCACAAGTCCTCCTCCTCAGAAGAAGCGAGTTTACCACTATTAGTAAAAATATGTGAATCGACTAAACGTTATGTGGTGCCCTTATGAACGATCGTGTTTTGAAAGCCACATTGCGGCTTCATCAACGGCAGTGTCGTGATCTGCTTTAGGAAAATGTACCCGCTCCGCATGGAGTTGCTTGCACATCGCTTCAAAATTTTCATCACGATTTACCACATCATCGTTGCCCCCTGTGAACACACGCACTTTCACATTCTTGCCAAAAGTGATGTCGTTCAAATCCTTTTGGAATTTCGAAGATGTCCCCATATCCATTCCAGGTTTATCGCCGGGAATCATCTTACCCATTAGCGGTCCTAATACCGGAGGTTTAAGTCCTTGAACTGTATCCACCCAGCCAAGACCATTGATTGGGCTGGCCACTAAGTTCAGTTCTACTTGATGCCCTTTCAGAGCGCCTTTCCTTTCAAGAATATCTAATGCTTTCATTGCCACACGGCCGCCCATGGAATGTGCATCAATACGCAAAGGACGTCCGGGATTTGCTTTGAGCTGTTTCTCAAGACTATTTGCAAGATCTTGTGAAGTTTTTGTCAACCGCGCATTCCGGTCGTCATACAAAAATGTTTTTACCTTATCCCCTGCTTTTTCAGCACGATCCGATAAAGGCTTCACACCTTCAGGACTATTGTTAATACCATGGACTGTCACGGTCATAGGCAGATCCGACTTTTCATGCGAATATGGTCCAATTGTGTAGTCTATGAGGCGACCGCCTTTCTTTGTATTGGAGCGTTCTGCATCTTCGTTGTATCTTGGATCGGATATCGGCTTTTCATTCGATTTAAGTTGATCGTCGTCATTAAACCAATTTGAATAATCTTGCTGCACTTCTGCTTGCCGCAATGAAGCTTCCATTTTTTTATGCTCTTTCATTTGCGTTGCATGTTCTTTCGCACCCTTCGCTGAATGATGATTCTCAACCGCTTCCTGTTTCGATTTTGGAACTGGAGCAGTCAAGAATGGATTTACATCGTTTGTCTGAACGTTCGTTGCTGATGGTTTATTTGTTGCACTTCCGACTTTATCACCACCCATGATTTACGCCTCCTGGATTTGGACTTAAAGGTTGTAAGCTCCAGTAAGGTTATCGCAACTTCGATTCAATCGTCTCCTACCTAAGTAGGTAGTGATATGACCGTGTCGAGGCCCCGGCTTTGCGGAGGTTGGGCGCGAAAGCCGGGCCTCTAACAAGATTCAAGTCAAAAGCGCAGCCTCCGCACCCAGCCACCGCGAGGCCCGGCTTCGTTTTGATGGAACTTTTTTGTTGACTACTACGTCGTATAACGATATAGTTTCGAGCGATATAGTGAGAAAAGCAGGAGGAATGATGCCCGACACTCAACCGCTGACTACGGCGATGTTTCACGTTTTACTGGCTCTTGCCGATGGCGATAAACATGGCTATGCAATCCTGAAAGAAGTAGAGATGCGCACCAATGGTGACGTTCAACTCGGTACAGGCACACTCTATGGAATCATCAAAAGACTTTTACAGAACGATATGATTACTGAGGTGCGTCATAGCGGCACAAAAAATGATGATCCAAGACGTCGATATTACAGACTTACCGACATCGGACGCGAAACAGCAATTGCTGAGGCAAGACGTTTGGAAAAACTTGTTGCCGATGCACGCAGCAAACGCTTGATTAAAGTTTTCAAGACAACATAGGAGCGAGGGATGTCTGAAAACAAACCACGATCTGAACGAATTTATCGCAGTCTCCTGCGCATTTTACCATTCGATTTCCGCAGCGAATTCGGCGGCGAGATGGAGCTGACATTTCATGAACAAAGAAACGAAGTTCAAAGCGGGCTCAAAGCGCTCTTAAAAATGTGGTGGGCAGTGGTCATCGATTTGATCCAGACTGCACCGCGAGAACATTTCAGTGTGTTATCACAGGATGTCCGATTTGCATTCCGGATGATGCGAAAAGACTTCGCACCTGTTTTGGCTTCCATCTTAATTTTGGGCTTAGGCATTGGTGCAAATACCGCAATTTTTAGTGTTGTAAATTCCGTACTTCTGAAACCGCTTCCATTCGTTGATGGCAACAAGTTACTGGTTCTGCAAAATCGACAGGTCAAATTGGATATTGAAAATTCAGGATTTTCGGTTCCGGAAATTAAAGATTATCGCGAGCGGAACCACACATTAAGCGGAATTGTGGAATATCACATGATGACATTCACTTTATTCGGCGGAGTGGAAGCACATCAGGTTCGGACCGGTGTTGTATCCTGGCAATTCTTTGATCTGTTCGGAGTCAAACCATTGCTGGGAAGAACTTTTGTTGCAGGTGACGAGCAGCATGGTGCAAACAAAGTTTTGGTTCTAAGTTATGAATTTTGGAAACAGGCTGAAAAAGGTGATCCGCATATCATCGGTAAAAAATATCAAATGAATGATGCAGTACATGAAGTGATTGGAGTCTTGCCGCAGATTCCTCAATATCCGAATGAAAATGATGTATACATGCCGACAACTTCCTGCCCTGCTCGCTCCAGTAAGGCCATGATTGAAGCTCGCCAAATGCGGATGCTGAGCTTGTTTGCACGCTTAAAACCGAATGAATCACTGCAGCAGGCACGAATCGATCTTGCGAATGTCGGACAATCTATTGCTAAGGATTTTCCTGATGCATATAAAAAAGATCATGGATTTCTTACAACAACTTCAGTGTTACGTGATGATTTAACCCGTAAGGCAAGACCGATTTTATTTGCGTTATTAGGAGCGTCAGGCTTTTTATTGCTAATTGCATGCGCAAATGTTGCGAACTTAATTCTTGCACGCATGGTGCGACGGGAACCTGAATTGATGATCCGTACAGCATTAGGCGCTGGAAATGGACGGCTGTTGAGGCAATTGTTAACTGAAAATTTCATTCTCACAATTCTTGCTGCCATCGCCGGATTGTTATTCGCATCTCTAAGCTTGGAATTGCTAAAAGATTTTGTAAGTCAGATTACGCCACGCGCTCGCGAAATTGTTATCGATCGCGGCGTTCTTATTTTTGCCATTGTATGTGCTGCTGTTACCACAATTGTATTTGGTTCGGTGGCGGCACTTCACTCGCGTCAGGATTTATCATCAGGATTAAAGGAAGCGGGCCGTACCGGCGCAGAAGGTGGAAGCGAATTTGTGCGCAGAATCTTGATCACTGCTCAAATGGCTTTCTCATTTATGTTGTTGATTGCGGCAGGATTGTTGTTGCGCAGCTTCATGCAACTGATTCAAGTCGATCCAGGATTTGTACCGCAAAAAGTTTACGCGGTAAGCGTAGGACTTAACGGATCGCGTTACATGCCTGATGAGCAGCGCGCATCTTTGGCGCGGCGCATTCTGCAAAAATTAGACTCAGAACCGGGGGTCATGTCAGCGGCAGTATCATCAAGTTATCCGCTTGATCCAGACAACATGATGGGAATGGATCAAACTTCGAGATTTCAGGTGGAAGGCGATCATCGTCCTGAAAATGAATTGCCGCCTGTAAGCTCCACCCGCAGAGCGAGTCCGGATTATTTTAAGACGCTGGGAATTCCGTTAATTGCAGGCAGAACTTTTCGTGACTCGGATGATGCGAAGGCATCATTGGTGGCAGTGTTGAATCGTGCACTTGCACTGAAGCGCTTCGGTAATCGCGACCCGATTGGCAAACGTATTTCTTTTGATAATGAACATTGGGCAACGATCATTGGAATTGTAGGTGATGTCAAAGAGTTCGGATTAAATTCTGAAACTCCATATCAACTGTATCTACCTTTATTTCAGGATCCCTATGTTGGCAGTGTTTTGATTCGCACGGCTGGTGATCCGACATTAATGGCTGAAAAAATTCGGCGCGCATTGCATGAAGTGGAACCTCAAATGGCGATTGCATCGATGGTGACAATGGAACAAGCGCGTGCAGCATCAGTTTCATCACCACGTACGCTGACACATTTATTTGCGCTTTTTGCTCTACTGGCTTTGGTGATTGCGGTTGCAGGAATTGGATCGATGCTTGCGTTGTGGGTAAAGCAACGGATGCATGAAATCGGAGTACGGATGGCTTTCGGCGCAACACCACAAAAAATTTTGCTTACCGTTCTTCGTCAAGGTATGGTTCTGGTGGTTATGGGATTAAGCCTGGGAATCTTAGGATCGCTCGCCGTCAGTCACCTGATAAAAACATTCCTGTTTCAAGTTGGACCGAACGATGTTGTTACGTATCTATTGATTTCAATATTGCTATTGCTTGCAGCTTTAATCGCATGTTATGTTCCTGCCAGACGCGCCATGAAAGTTGATCCCATGGTCGCTTTGCGGTATGAATAGAAAATCACTCTCTTGACACATTCTATAATCTTGGGACTAAATAAAAGAGTGAAGTTGCTTTGGAAAATTTCTTTTTTCGTTCTCATCGCACTGGCAGCATTCAATTTTTCTTTCGCTCAAACGATAACACAGCCGGACTTAACTCCATCTCGAACCAACCAGGAAGAAAAAGCGATCATTGATGAAGGCACTGCGCTGCACGATCAGGAAAAATATGATGAGGCAATTACAAAATACAAACAAGTTCTTGGAAAAAATCCAAATAATATCCTTGCAATCTATGAAATGGCTTATTCATATTTTGCAGCTGCAAATTATGAGCAAAGCCTAAACACCGCAACTCAAGGCGCTCGTTATAAATCCGATTATCTGGCTCAATTTTATATGATGATTGGAAATTCTTTGGATGAACTCGGTAAAACAGCTGATGCAATATCAGCTTTTAAACAAGCAATCGTAATATTGCCAACTAATGCCTTGATACGTTTCAATCTTGCAGTCACTCTCTCCAATACTGGAGCTCTTGATGATGCTCGTTCTCATCTAAAAACAGCCATTCAGCTTGATCCAAGACACGCAAGCAGTCATTACGCCCTCGGACAACTTTTTTATCAACAAGATTACAGATTTCCGAGTACCCTCGCTCTTATGCGTTTCCTCACATTTGAGCCGACCAGCAAACGATCCGAAAAAGCATTGTCTATGATTGACGAGAATTTCGAACATGGAGTGGAATTGAAAGGATCCAAGAATATTCAAATAACGGTGCCAAAAAATTCATCGAATGAGGAGGGCGACTTTACGAAGTATGACTTAATGCTGTCCTTGGTAGAAGCGAGTAAAACTTCAGAGAAGGAGAGTAAATCAACTAAAATGGAAATGTTGGTTCAATCGCTGGATAAACTCATCTCAATGATGTCGGAAATGAATGAAAACCAAAAAGGCAAATTTGTATTTGATTACTACTTCCCATACTTTATCGCGCTGAAAAAGAGCGGACTTGTTGCGCCATTCACACACTACATTTATCAAAGCACTGATCAGCAAGCCTCGCTGTGGGTGAAAAATCACCCTGATGAAGTACAGCGTTTCGTTGAGTGGTCATCATCTTATAAATAAATCGTGAACTTCGTGCCTTTGTGTCCTTGTGTTGAAAACGACTCACTCCGTTAACGGTTCGCCCTTAGCTTCTTTGTACGCTTGTTCGATTCCGGGGTTCACAAAAAAATCGCGAAACGCACGCCGCCGATATTTATCGTCACCTGCAAACTTCGTTTTCCAATCATCCAATGTAACCCGTTTGCGAACCGCCGTAAGATCCAGCCCTTCATTGGCAGCAGCTCTAACTTGAGTGCGAACATCTTCTAAAAGCGCAATCACTGTTTTGATATAACTCGTATCTTCCATAATCGGACCATGCCCCGGAACAATCTTCACTGCATCTACGGCAATCAATTGATTCAGAACTTTAATCCACTTACTATGATTGGAACCAAATGAATATGGAGTTGGATAAACAACCGTGTCGCCGGTGATCAATACTTTTGCATCAGGAACAATGACTACTGCATCACCGGCAGTATTTCCCCAGCCGTAATTTACAACCTTTACTTCACGATTCCCCAGATCAAAGTGAATTTCTTTTGTAAAAGTCATGTCCGGAGGTTCGAATTTCATTCTTCTCACTTCCGGCATGTCCTGTTCAAGCGCATCGGAATCGATCTGCAATCCAAGTTTCTGCTCTTCGTCCATCGGAGTACCATCTCTACGCTTACCGGTTTTCAGATGTTCACGGATCGTTTCGATCGTTTTAGGAAACCCGGCAACATCTTCATCCCATTTTCCATAATATTTCACCATCATCGGAAGGGCTTCAGCATGAGCAACCACAATCAGTCCCGGAAATTTTTCACGAAAGATGTAATTAGCTAATAAATGATCGCCATGCCAATGAGTATTGATCAGAACGCGAACTGGTTTTTCGGTAACTTCGCGGATCTTCATCGCCATTCTTTCTGCTAAAGATGGAAATTGTCCGGCATCAACAAGAATTGCGCTTTTGTCTCCAATAATCAGCGTTACATTTCCCTGTACCGCACCACTGTTTGATTCATTTGCGATGAATGAATAAATTCCATCTGCCACTTTTATCATTTCGAAATCGTGCTTGGTTGGAGCATCTGCGTAAACGAAGATGCAGGAAAAAATCACACAAACGAACACACTTATTGCTCTCACAATCATTGCCATCCTTCGTTTCAAATCATAAAAGGAAGCAGATTGCGATTTATGGATTTACGAGCCGAGAGGGTTTATGGCAGTATTAACAAGGACTTTAGTAGTACTGAGTGCTGAGTACTGAAGTGCTGAATGCACAAAAAAACTCAGTACTCACTCAGTACTCCTGGTATTTGATCCTTCCTCAGGTTTTTTTTCGCAAGGATAGATGCAGGCTACATTTTCAGGAGGAAGATCAATGGTCAGGAAAGTAACTCAAAATTCACCAGGGATCACGCCAACAGAAGGATTTACAGTAGACCATCCCATTAGTTCTACCGAGTCAGCTTTTTCAACTTCCACGCCGAAATTAAAGTCATTACCGAAGGATGTATTCGAATCACCTATGAGAAATCCAACCGATAATCCAACCAGTGCCAAATGGGAAGGACCCGATCTTGATGCAATCAAAGGCAAGAAGTAAGCGGTAATTACGGAGCAACAAATAGCCGGTTCAGTACTCATGCTTATGACTTTGTTCGAAAATCTAAAATGCAATTAGTATTATGAGTATTCATGTTTAGAAAATTGGCATTACGGCCCGAGATTGCGTTGTTTATATTGTTTTCGGTATTTTTACTACCAGTGTGTGGTTTGATTTTTCAATGTGGCTGCACTTATTTATGGTCCGGACGGGATACACACTGCAACATTCATGAACCGGCACCACCGAATTGTCCATGGTGCATCGCACCATTTCACAATCACGCCGTGCTTTCATCATTGGTCCAAATGATTCCTTTTGTGGTGATTTTTATGTGCTCCTTCTTTGCTATTCAGATAACCCGATTGAAGCCAGAAAGAGGTTACGTAAAACAGCTGTCCGCAGGAATTATCGGCGGATTACTGGCGATGCTCGTAGTTGCCTGGATTTATGGAAAAATCTACCACTACCCCTTTTTCTTCTCTAAATAATCAGAATCGAGAATACATTGCTTCATATATATTTGGTATATCGCTTGTAGTGGAATCGTCTGAATTAATGTAGCAGACTTGTAAAAACCCGCTCGAACTCTTAAATTCAAAAGTTGGGCCTAGAGGTCTGCAAGAGGAGCAAACTCCCTATGAACAGAGATATCAAAGTATTTGAAATTAATGATCTTACGACGATCGATTCAACAGAATCAGACGGAGGAACCGTAGAAATTACGGATCTCAAAGAAGGCGATCGGGTGACTCTCGATGTCGATGACCAAAATGTAATTCATCGAATTGAGATAGAACCGAATGACGAAACAGTCTGATTGGGTGATCAGTAATTCTGACCAACATATCGGAGGTGTTGAATGAAACACGTCTTTATGTTTTTTGTCGCGGCTATACTCATTTTTGGTATAGCAATGGCTGCGAGCGCTCAAAGCGCGACGGGCCTGAACGAATCAAGTCAATCAAATGCCAAACAAGCTACAGGTGTGATTGCGAAGATTGATCCACAATCGCGCACAATCACAATCAATGATTTCGCAGTGAGTTCAAATTCTCTTGAACCAACCGGAAGTCCGAATGCACCTGCAGATCAAACAAACGCTGACGGAGCTAAATCCACAAAAGTTCTTAAGTACAGCGAACACACTAACTTTGCTTCGACAAATCCGGAGCAAATGAACGGACGGATGAGCGATCTACAGGTCGGTGATTCCGTAATGCTGCAGGTCGACAATCAAAACAATATTCTGAGGATTGAGGAAATTACCTCTCCACCTCAAAATCAACAATAATCATATTGCCTTTTAAGTTCCCCCTCCTCGATTAGGGAGGGGGAAATCACCCAGATAAATCAATTGACAAAAATGCTGGTTCGAGCTTAACTTTCATTTCTTACATCTACTTCCAGGGCCCAAACATGAAAAAATTACTTTTGTTTCTAAGTGTGCTTATGCCATTAATTTCAAATGCGGATGTTTCTACTGTAACGAAAAGTGAAACCTCTAAACTTGCAGCCATGAAAAATCCACTTCTAGTTGAATGGAAAGGACCTTATGGCGGTGTCCCGCCTTTTGATAAGGTTCGCGTTTCTGATTTCAAACCAGCTCTAGAAGCTGCAATGCAAGAAAATCTCAGTGAGATCGATGCTATTGCAAACAATTCCGATACTCCCAATTTTCAAAACACATTTGCAGCAATGGAGCGTGCAGGCACTGAATTCATCCGGGTTAAATCGATCTATGATGTTTGGTCTTCAAGCATGAATACCGGCGATTTTCAGGCAGTTCAAACTGAAATGGATCCTAAAATTGCCGCATTCACCGATAAGATCATTCAAAACGAAAAGCTATTCAAGCGTATCGAGTCCGTTTACAATTCACCTGAAAAATCGCAACTCTCACCAGAACAACAAAGATTAATTTGGTTTTACTTCAGCAATTTTGAACGAAATGGAGCCCGGCTCGATCCAACAGCAAAAGCAAAACTATTAGAAATCAATCAACAGCTGGCAAAGCTTTATGCAACTTTCAGTCAGAATTTGTTAGCAGATGAAGGTGGTCACATTCTTTATTTGCAAGAAAAAGATCTAAGCGGGTTACCCCAGTCGATTCGTGATGCCGCAGCGGCAACTGCAGAACAAAAAGGACATAAAGGTGAATATGCAATTCTAAATACACGTTCATCGATGGATCCATTTCTTACTTATTCAGACCGTCGTGATTTACGTGAGAAAGTCTGGCGTACCTATTACAGTCGCGGAGATAACGGTGATGCTCATGATAACAACAAAATCATCACTCAGATCCTTCAGCTTCGCGCTGAAAAAGCAAAGCTATTAGGTTTTCCAACTTTTGCTCATTTGCGGCTCGCAAATCAAATGGCAAAAACGCCGGAAAATGCATTACATCTCATGACTGAAGTGTGGCCTGCAGCTGTTGCGCGGGTTCATGAAGAAGTTGCTGATATGCAGGCAATCGCTGATAAGGAAGGAACAGGAATCAAAATCGAGGCCTGGGACTATCGTTATTATGCTGAAAAAGTACGTAAAGCAAAATTCGATCTCGATCAAAATGATGTAAAACCATATTTGCAACTCGATAAAATGCGCGAGGCAGTTTTTTGGGTAGCAGGACAACTTTACGGATTTCAATTCAAAGAAATTCATAATGTTCCAACGACCATGCCAGATGTAAGAGTTTGGGAAGTAACCGACGCCACCGGCAAACACGTTGGATTGTGGTATCTCGATCCTTATGCGCGTCCTGGTAAAAATTCAGGCGCATGGATGAGCGAATATCGCACTCAGCAAGGTCTTGCGAATATTACGCCGATTGTTTCGAACAACGCGAATTTTGTGAAAGGCAAACCAGGAGAGCCGATTCTTATCAGCTGGGATGATGCGAATACACTTTTCCATGAGTTCGGTCATGCACTTCATGGATTAAATTCAAGGGTGACTTATCCATCACTTGCAGGAACCAATGTACCAACCGATTATGTGGAGTTCCCTTCTGCGTTGAATGAAAACTGGCTTTCCACTCCGGAAGTGTTATCGAAATTTGCACTTCACTATAAAACTGGTCAACCGATTCCGAAAGAGCTTGTTGATAAGATCGAGAAGTCAAAATATTTCAATGAAGGATTCAAGACCACCGAATATCTTGCCTCGGCTCTGGTTGATATGAAGTTACATCTTGCAGGCGACGCGAAAATCGATCCTGATTCATTTGAAAAGGAAACTTTAGCAGACCTGGGCATGCCGCATGAGATGGTAATGCGTCACCGGACCCCGCAGTTTTCACACATCTTTTCCAGTGAAAATTATTCCGCTGGATACTACAGCTATTTGTGGTCTGAGGTAATTGATCGTGACGCTTTCCAGGCGTTCCTGGAAGCTGGTGGTCCATATGACAAAGCTATGGCGAAAAAGCTCCAACAAAAGGTGATGTCTGTTGGAAATTCGATTGATCCTGCGGAAGCTTACAGGGAATTTCGCGGCCGCGATCCAAAGATTGATGCATATCTACGCGCTCATGGATTTCCGACAGATTCCAAAGCTACAGGACAATAGACTTATCTGCTCACTAAACTGGATTCTGGTATCTTTCTTCGTACTCTCTAATATTTCTTTGTCTTTGTTGGTACTTTTTTAGTCGTCTGAGCGCAAGCGAAAGCCCTGTGAAAACCAGGAATGCCCCGCCAGTTGAAGCGATAAAAGCTACAATCTGACCAGGAATTCGAAGAGCTTCACCGGTATGCAGGCCTCTGGCCCAAATCCGAAGTTTTCTGCCGGGATTATTTGCATCATAAGATTGCTTCTTGACCATTTCTCCTGTCTTTGAATTCAGCGTGATTTCTGAGCGTGCAAAGGGATTTACGGATTCATTTGTTTCAATAGAAAATGTAATCGCAGAAGATCCGCTTGCAGGAGCTCTGAATGTGATTGTTTTCCATCCTGGGAAATTAGATTCTGCGCGTGCCAACAGTTGATCGATATTGGTCGGAATTTCATTTTGAGTTGTCGCTCTTCCCGTTCGATTATTTGCAACAGGTAAAGGAGGCTTGTCACTGCCAGTCAATGTATATAGAAGATTGTTTGCCCATTGATAGGACATGATGAGACCGGTGATGGTCAGGACAATCAGAATAGGAGCGCACCAGAAGCCGATGGTATTATGCCAGTTAAAATCGCGGCTGCGACCGCGCAAGTTCTGTTGAAACCATGTAATGGAACGAAGCTTTTGGACATTCCATTTATTCGGCCACCACAAATACAATCCACTCATTGCAAGAAGTAAAAATGCTGCATTGCAAATACCGGTAATCTTACGGCCCGTTTCACGATTCTGTTCACCGGTTGTGAGCCAGCGATGAATGTTTGTGACTGTGCGGAAAAACTTTCGTACAGATGCAGAACCTTCGCCAAGAATCTTGCCGGTGTATGGATTCACATACAAAACAGATTCACGGCCAACTGTAAAACTTACCGCCGATTCAGGACTCGATTGAATTGAAATTCCATCCGGCATCATTCCATGTTTTTGTTCTTTGACTTTCTCAAACAGTTCAGCCATGGATAACTTTTTTGTGCCTGGTTGAAATTCCACAACTCTCATATTCCGTTCAGAAAATCGTGCGATCTGTTTTTCGAATCCAAGCAAGGAGCCAGTTACACACATCACAAATATGATCAGACCTGCCGTGGATCCTGTAGTTAGATGAAGCCAGAAAATAATTTTCCGAAATGTTTTCATGATGAAAGCGAAGCTACACGAACTTCAATCAAACATCGGCCCATCGCCGGAGAAGGTTATGATAAACGCTGGTCAATTGAACGAGCGAAGGATGTTCAGAGTGGTCGCGCGCGAGACGTTGAATCGACATGTCCAGATCAAAAAGAAGCGTACGTTTTCCATCATCGCGAACCATGCTTTGGATCCAGAAAAAGGATGCCACCCGCTCACCGCGGGTAACAGGAGAGACGCGATGCAAACTGCTAGCAGGATACAGGATCATATGTCCGGCTGGCATTTTGACATTATGAACACCATAAGTGTCTTCCACTATGAGCTCGCCGCCATCGTATTCATCAGGTGATGATAAAAACAAAGTTGCAGAAATATCCGTTCGAATTCGATATGGAGTTCCCGAAGCCTGGCGGATTGCATTGTCGATGTGTATGCCGAAAGATTGACCGCCTCGATATCTGTTAAATAACGGTGGAAAAACTTTCAAAGGCAGTGCAGCTGACATAAAAAGCGGATTGCGCTGCATAACGTCAACAAGCAACTCTCCCATCTTTTTTGCTGCGGGATGGTTTTCGGGCAATTGCATGTTGTCCTTATTTTTCAGGGATTGATATCCTGCGGTTGCACGGCCATCAACCCATTCCGCTTCATCCAATTGCTTTCGACAGTTACTTATTTGCTCGGAATTTAACAATTCGGGAATTTGTAAAAGCATTACGAATCCTACCGCCGTTATTTATTGAAGCCTACGGAAAACAGTACGGCTCGCGCTGCTCCCGGAATCAAGTGACCGCCACCCAGGCGATCGAAATAATATTCATCCGTAACATTGTAGAGATTCAATCTTAGATCCATGAACTTTGTTATCGGATAGGAAGCCATTAAATCGAGCAGCCAGTAACCATCAACGAAACGCGTGTTAATGTTGTTGCCAAATCTTTTACTAACATAACGAGGTCCGCCTCCCAATGTAAAACCGTGCGGGAATTCATAAGTGAGCCAGAAACTTAAGGAATGTTTTGGTGTGTTTTGGAGATCCTTTCCTACTTCCAGCGGATTGTTCGATTCAAGAATCTCGCTTTCAAGATATGTATAGCCGCCGAAAATTTCCCAATGCCTGTTGATCGTTCCTGAAGCGCTGAATTCCAAACCATCAACACGCTGACGTCCTTCCAGAACTTGCACAGGTTCATCCGGCGTTAATCCAGGAGTTCGTGCATTCGTTTTATCAACCCTGAATATTGCGCCGTTGATTGAAAGACGCGAATTCAGTACATCAAATTTTCCACCTGCTTCATATGTATATGTTTTCTCAGGTTCAATCGCGGTATTTGCGGTTTGATAAGAAAGTCCTTCCAAAGATGGATTCAGCGATGTTCCTGCTGCGGCATAAAGGCTGGATTTTTCTGTCGGTTTAAATACGGTTCCCGCGCGCCAGCTTAACATTTTGTCAAGTCTTGCAACAGGCAAACCAAGAGTTGTTGTGCCATCAACATCGAAATAATCGTAGCGAAGTCCGCCGTTGAGATCCCACTTCTGATTCAGTTCAACAGTATCGAATGCATAAAGTGCAAAAGATTTTCCAATCACATCTCCAACAATCGGGCTTTCTACGATTTCACCTTCATAAACATCGTTTGGATTTGGATTCAATAATGTTGTTTGCGAATTTGCTGCAACTCTGGTGTGACGCTCATTTTGTTCGTTTGTAAGCGACAGTCCGGTAACAATGTTATGTTTCAATCCTGCAGTATTGAATTTGGATTGAAGATCGGCTTGATTATCGATGATGATATCTTCGGTAAGCCATGATCTCATCTCCCGGTTAATAATGGTTGAATCGTCGCTGGCAAAGCGAGGAGGTGTCGCGATGGAATCACGATCGGTGTGACCGTAACGTAATTGATTTCGAAATGACATTGAATCCTGGAAATCATGTTCATATCTTGCAGTAACAAGATCAGAACTGAGTTCTTCCTTATCGCGGCTAAGAAAACCATAAAATGTATCGCGTGGGACCGGTGCGGGGCGATCTCGGAAATCTACAAGAACTTTATTTGTGACCGGAACCCAGGGGATCCCATAGTCGGAAATGTTGTTTTGCTCTAAATGAAAATAGCTGGTGAGAAATCTTGTTGAAGTGCCTAATCCGAAACCTACGGAAGGAGCAACACCCCAACGTTCATTTTCAACAACTGAACGCCCAGGAAAATTTGAATCCTGAATCATCAGATTCATTCGAAATGAAGATGTTTCGAGTCCTAAGCTTTCGAGCGGTTGAATCATATCGGCTGTAACACGTGTCGTGTTTTCTGATCCAACATTCAAATTTGCTTCGTACATTGAATCGAGTGTGGGGGCTTTACTAACGAGATTAATCACACCGCCTGTTGAACCTCGGCCGGTATAAACGGAATCAGGGCCTTTAACGACTTCCACTGATTCAAGATTAAATGGATCGTGCGTTTGCGGACCGATGTCACGAACGCCATCAACAAAAACATCATTCCGTGCGCTGAATCCGCGAAGAGTTAAATTATCTCCTGCCGGAGTTCCGCCTTCACCGGCAGTAATCGTAAGGCCAGGAACATTACGCAAAACATCGCGAAGTGTTGTAGCTCCTTGTTCTTCGATAATATTCTTCGGAATTACTGTTATCGTTTGAGGTGTATCTAATAACGGAGCTGTATATTTCGGTGACGACAGCGGAGTAACAGAATCAACGACTTCAACGGATTCTTCCGCCGCATGAATTTCTAATGTAACTTCTTCGGTCGAAATGAAGCGGTAAGAAACACCGGTTGATTCAAGCAGTTTCACTAATGCTTGTTCTGCGGTAAGTAAACCTGTAACTCCCGGAGATGAGAGATCAAAAATTGAATCATTGGAAACGATAACTTTGATTCCAGTGATTTTTTGAAACGATTTCAGCACTTCGGACAAGTTGCCGGCATGAAGTTCGAATTTGAATAATGTTAATGAATCAAAATTCTTCGGCGAATAAGTTGCAGCAAGATCTTTTTGTGGTTCATCTGCGAAAAGCAATGAATCTGGACGTCTGGCAGTTGCGTTATAAGCGACGAGCGTCCCTATCGTTCCAATCAAAATCCAGGAACTCGGCTTTTGATTTTGCGATTGTCTCTGCTTGCACTTAAAAGAATGCTTCCCTTTGCGTGCCTTAAATTTCATTGCTTGTCTCCCGTATATAAAAAACTCATTCATTTTTCTTGAAAACAATTATGAAAATCATTTTCGAAATTGAAAATTGTATCGCAGCTTGCGGAGCGTGTCAATATGTCAGGGAATCAGCCTATTCGATTGAGGTGCAATTCAAGAGATTTCATACAAATAGCGGTAGGTATTTAGCGCCTTCCACCCATTCTTACTGGTGAGGAACGCCAAAGAGGACTGCCCGCTCTTTGTCCTAGCCAACCATTGGTAGAACAATGTGAGCCGAAGCCTGGATGATAAATCGGATACGAAAAAACGGAATAAGTAACCGGATAATATCCCCCACCGTAGTAAGTGGGAAAGCCTGTGCCATAAGGATAGTCTTGATACATTCTGGCATCTTCTTCTTGAGTAGCCCACGCCGGCTCTTCACGTCTCGCTGGAACGTAGACTACCTGCGGTTGTTGCGAAGCGTACGCGGCTTCAGGTTGCGGTTCATATTCCCGTTCCAATGCAGGAGGTGGGGGCGGATTCATCGGCCTGCCATTTTCATCTAGATTCGTCAGTACCGTAATCTTGTTACCTGCTTTATCTGTACTTTGATACGATCGCAAATTTTCACCAACGATCGTAGACTCCCCTTCTTGCGGTGGAAGATAATCTTTGTTCTGATGGGACTGTTTCCAAAGTGAATCGATAATGGCTTCTGAAAGGCCACGCTCTCTCAGCTCACTCACATCTTTTGCACCCATGGGTCGATCAACACCTTCATCGTAAATCATTTGCAGGATCAAATCTTCTTCAGTATTCAGCTCAGCTAAACGTTCTACTTCTTTTACGGAAATACCCATGCAAGCGAAAGGTATCAAAAGGAAGCACAGAAATGCAAAAAACCTCATAAATAAAGTATACATAATTTGCGGAGCGTCGGGAGCGCAGACTTTAGTCTGCAGTATTAGAGCGGACAAATTCCTTTATAAGGCTTATTTTAGTATTGAGGCGGTAAACAGAGAGTCAGTTGCAGAAGTAGAAGGACCGCTTAATTGTAAACCCTCGATGTAGACGAGCTGTTATGACTTTGGAAATGGCAAAAGCCATTCAGTAATTCTGCTTGAGGCTAAACTTCAATGATCCTACCGCTGACGGCCGTATGATCATTGACAGCGGTATGACTGCAAGGCAACGCTCCGCCAGGAGATGCTCATGTTTACCGCTTTACCACTAGTCAGTTATGGTATTCGAAAATCGACCTAACAACGCGGAGAAGCCGAGCGGCACAGGAGCGGAGGAGCTGCATTGACACCTCAGCCCCTCTGCACCTCAGCCCCTCCGCAATTATTCGGAGGTTGTTGCATGTCAAAAGTATTACGGTGTAAAGATGTCGGTATGGACTGTAATTTCGAAGCACGCGGTGAAACCGTCGATGAAGTTATGAAAAAAGCAGCACCGCATGCCAAAGAAGTTCATAAGATGGACAGCATTCCACCAGAAGTGGAGTAGAAAATTCGAGCGTCCATCCGCGATGAAAATCCGGCAAATACATAATTTGAGGCTCTTTTCAGTGCTTAAAGAACGTAAATAGTATCCGTTTCACAGGGTGAAATTATGTTTCATGCTGTGAAACCTTTCGCAGGAGCTTGTTATGGATCAATCAAAGGAACAAACATTCCTGAAGCACATTCAGGAACTTGTTGATGAAGAGCATAAGCTTTACAACAAAGAAGCGTTGAGCGAAGAAGATCGAAAGCGGTTAAATACTCTTGAAATAGAGCTTGATCAATGTTGGGATTTATTGAGGCAACGGCGCGCACTGCGGGATGCTGGTAAGGATCCAGAACAAGCTCACGTGCGGCCGGCGGAAGTCGTAGAGAAATACGAAAACTAGAAAACAAAAATTTACTGCAAAGACGTCTAAAAATTCGTAAATCTTAAATCACGGAAACTCTGAAAACACTGAATAGAAAGAATTAGTTTTTATTTAGTGAATTCAGTGTCTTCCGATATTCCGTGATTAAATTGCGAACTGGAAGCCCGTGCTCAACATCAGTTCGCTCCGTGTCGTTCCAACAATTCTTTAACTTCCGGACAGTCTTGAGCAATTCTCAGTGGAGTTAAACCTTGTTCGTTTCTGAAGTTTACGTTTGCACCGGCATTGATAAACACTTCAGCAAACTTAGGTTTGCAATACATTGATGCTTGCATCAATGGCGTGAATGCACCGCCATTGATTGAATCTACTTTCGCACCAGCTGCCAGCATCGCTGATATAATCTCCAGACTTTTGTCATCACCGTTCGCAATTCTTGAAACGGCGCTATCAAATGCGGTGGCCTGTCCCATCCATGGAGCATTCGGATTGAATCCGGCGTTCAAACAAAGCTTTACAACTTCAGATCGGTTTCGAGAAATTGCATCAAGACAGTTTTCATCACCGTATTCAACTCCAAGCGAAAGAAGTTCTGCGGCTGCCGCATTATTTGCGCCTGGAGTCAGCCATGACATCGAATCTTCTACAGGATTTGTGGGTGAATTTATGTACCAGATCTGCGAAAATATTTTCCAACCATCTTGTTCGTAAATAAGTTTTGCAACTCCAATTGCGCCGACAGAATTACCTTGATTATCCGTAACACGACTTGCACTTTGCGCCTGTGTCACAACGATCGCACGATCACCTTCCACGATTACGCGGCTCACTTCCATTCCGTTCATTGAGATATCCGGAACCAACTGATCATAAATAAGCGAACTTGTGCCTCCTTCGCTGAGTTCATTCAACCTTTCCTTTTGAACAAACTCTCGAAATTTTTCCGGCTCCGGATTTTCAAGCACCTGCAAATATCGGTTGTACAAAGCACCTAATTCAGCTTTGTCAGTTTCGACTGTGCGCTTTGTTTTTGCAGGCTTGGGTTCTTCTTTTTTACTCTGTGGTTTAAGAAATACAAAATAAGCGGCAATGCCAAAACCTGCCAGCGTTACAATTACGAAGATTGTAATGAAGCATGATCGCAATGACTTTCCAGGCGGTGTAGAAACCGGAAGTGGCTTTTCGCAATATGGACATGTAGTTGCTCCGACGCTGGTGACCTTATTCCCACAGCTGGTACAATACATGCGAATCAGCATAGCATCGTTTCGGCCAAAATAATGAACAAGGCAATCATTAGTTTCTTCACATTGGCTATCGTCTTATGCCTGGAATTTCACTCCGTTGCAATAGAAACGAAAAACTTAGCGGCATGGTCTCGCAAACCTCCGGGAAATCTCAATCCGAAAAACATTCCACAGCTTGTTTCAATCACGTTTGATGATAATTTTGGACTCGCGGATCCTGCTGCATCTGGAGGCATCCGCTACATCATCGATTTTTACAAAGACAAAAGAAACCCTGCAGGTAATGGCAATCCACAGAATTTTGATGGCACACCGATTAAAACAAGTTTTTTTTATACAAGCATTTATGTGGTTGATGATTCCAAAAAGGTATTAGGGGGAAAGCCTGGAGAAGATCATGGTGGCAGAAATCGTTCTGCATGGAAAGATGCATTTCAGGCCGGACATGAAGCGGCAAATCATTCCGTAAATCACTTCAATGGTGGAGTCGTTCAGTTAGATCCTGACGATTGTTGTCGCGCTAGAAATTGGAATGTTTCTCAGTGGATGGCCGAAATTCAAAGCTGTAAAGATGCATTAATCCAAAACATCGGTGCAAAACAAACTGATGTTACCGGCTTCCGAACGCCTTACCTTGGATATAACGATGAAGTATTCACCGCACTAACAAATCTAAAATTCAGTTACGATTCAACGATTCCAAATTGTTTTGATGATCAAGAAGATGGAAGGAATTGTTCATGGCCATACACATTGGATCATGGAAGCCCTGATATGGATGTTGTTGCCAACAAATTCTCTGCACCGAATGCGAAAATTCCGATTTCGTTTCCAAAGATCACAAATCATCCGGGGCTTTGGGAAATTCCGCCAACTACATTAATCGTTCCACCCGACAACTTTGCATCAAAATATGGTTTCACTGCGGGACTACGTGACCGGATCGCAAAAAGAACGCCGATGCCTTATCCAAGTATTTATGAACCATCATCCGGTAAAATCGCAGGCCTTGATTACACGTTATTGATTGATGCAGGTTTAACCGGTGCTGAAATGAGTGCGGTGCTCAAATACAATCTCGATCTTCATACGGAAGGAAACCGTGCACCATTCGTTTTCATAGCACATTCGCATCTTTATGCTTACTCTTCGGCTGAATCCAATCCTGATACACCAACTGAAGCGGCTCGCGATGAACGCTGGAAAGGTCTAACTGACTTCATCACTTACGCGCTTTCAAAACCAGAAACACGGATTGTGACAACAAAAGATATCCTTGCCTGGGTTCAACAGAACCACAAAGACACAGATCTTAGAACGAATACGCAAAAGTAACGTTGAAGTTTCGCTCTGCCAGAGAAGTGAAATTATTCAATGTCTGCGGTACTTTCGTATCTTCGTTCGTTAAATTGTAACCACTCAAAATTAATTCGCTGTGATTTCCTAGATCCAAAACTATGTTCGCATTAATAATTGGAAAAAATCCAGTATCTGCACCAGGACCTGCTTCAGGAATCCTGCCAAAAAAATTCCACACAAAGTTGGAATTTGTATTAACGGAAAGCCATTCGTTTAAGGGGACATCGATGATCAACTTTATTACATCTTGCGGATACGATAAGACATGTTTTTCATCCGGCGTTACCGTGGTGCGAAAAATGTCATTCACCACAGCACCAGGTTGAACATGTTGATAAACGATCCGGGTGAAAGTGTTTTCGGTGAGCTCAAGATCCGCGATCGCTTCAAAACCCACGTAGTCCACCCGGCCAACTGAAATATTTACAAATATTGGACGTCGAAGTGGATCCAAACCATGAATATCTCGCAGCGAATTATAGAAGAAATTCAAAGTAAAATTGGCGGTATGTGGTAGTGAATACGATCCTGACAGTTCTAACGAATACATTTTTTCAGGAGATTCAATTTCGGTTAAAAATGCACCGCCTAATGCAATATTATCCGGACCAGTGAGAACAGCTGTGGGTTGCCGGAAGCCGCTGGAAAACATCGTTTTCAATACTGTGCGTTCATTCGGTTTTATCACCAGAGCCACGCGTGGTGTAAATGCATCCGGTTCTTTAATCTGGGGAGCCTCTATGCGATCGTATCGAACTCCTAATAACAATAAATAACGATCATTCAATGTAACCGCATCCTGTCCAAAAAACGCATACACATTGCGGCCGTAAGGTGTGATTGCACGCACCGGATAAGTATCGGTTGGAACACCTGTAAGAACGTCATCAACAATCAGGTATCGGAAGTTAAAATTATCGCCAAACCAGTCATCACCAAATTCATCGCGGCGATACTCAGCACCAAAAACGAGATTATGTTTTTCCCAACCAGAATAAAATCCGGTCATCTTCAAACCGTAACGTTCTTCTCCAACACCACGAAGCTTCATGCCAAGAGTGAAGTCGTATCGTTGAGTTTCAATGGTGTCGAAAGTCAACGAACCAATCAGCTTTAAATCATCGTTCAATTGAAAATTTTGTCTGGCATCAATGAAGAATGAATCATAGATAGCGTAAATATTCGGCCTTGTTGTGCTCACTGGCAGTCCGTAAAAATCTCGAGCGGACCGTGTTAATCGGCTCATGAGACGAAAATCCTTGTGCGTAATATCACCATAAAAACGCCATCCTGGAGGATAACGAGAAATATTTAGCGGATCATTATTGTTGTTATCGTAACCATCAGTAGTGAGACCGCCACCTGAAAAAAAGTAATTTGTTCTGTAGTCATCACTCATGCCTCCAGTCATTACTTCTGCTCTCTTGTAATCGCCTGTTCCAAGATTTCCTGTTGCTTCAACTCCTTTAAAATCAGCTCCGGTATAAGTGATCATGTTAATTACACCAATTGTTGCGCCTGAACCATAAAGAGCTCCACCTGAACCGTTGATCACCTCCACCTGTTTGATATCTTGTAATAATCCCAGTTCCGTTTCCGAATTCAGTCCGTTATTCCATTGAGTTTGATAGTGATGACCATTTAATAATAAAAGGACTTTTGCATTGATATCGGAAGAAAGCCCACGAATACCGATGATCAAATCATCTCCATCTTCTGTGACATAACATCCGGGAATTAATCGTTCAATCAATTCGCTAAGACGTCGAATCCCCCATCTGTGGATCTGATCCCCCGTAACTACGCTTATTGTAGATGGAGCTTCTTGTAATGGAATTAAGGTTTGAGTCGAGGAAACAACTTCCAGTCCCATTAATTCTTCCAGCGACATTTCGCTGAGACCTTTTTCCTGTGCCTCAATTATGTGAAATGCGCTGTAAATTAGAAGAACAAAAATTGAAGCAGCAATAATCCGTCCCATCTATGTCCCCGAGTCACCCCTTGAACAAAATTATCTTACAATCCTGAACTGAATTTACAACCAGGGTAGTTTTTACCAGCACGACATCAGAACACTAAGTTTCACGAGATTATTAATATTTTTTTTTGTTCAACCTTGTGTCCATGTGGTTTGTGCTGGTACCATAACGACTAAGTTGTCTGTCAATCCAATCGTTCAACTTGCAATTCTAAAGGGGATCCTCGATCCAGATATAGCTTCCACACTTCAATCGGAAAAAGATCCAGTTGCTTCATTGCTGAAACAAGGTCTGCTGAATGCATCCGATGTAGAAAAACTGCAGAAAGAATTAGCTCTCGATGGTTTGGATACGCTTGCATCTCCTACCGAAAAACAAGCAGCCACAGTTTCAACTTCAAGTGATCGCATCGCAGTGTTCGGCCGTTACGTTCAATTGGAATTCTTAGGCCATGGAGGAATGGCGCGTGTATATAAAGCGTATGATCCTTCACTGGGCCGGCATGTTGCACTTAAATTCGTAAAAGTTGATGATCCACAATTTGCACATCGTTTGCTGCTTGAAGCGCGTTCGCAAGCTCGAATAGAACACGAACACGTTTGTAAGATTCATGAAGCCGGTGAGGTTGATGGTAAGCCTTACATTGCGATGCAATACATTTCAGGCCAAACGCTTAAGCAGATGAAAGACGAACTTTCGTTGAAACAGAAGGTGCAATTAATTCGACAGGTCGCTGAAGGTGTTCATGCCGCTCACAGAGCAGGATTAATTCACAGAGATCTGAAACCAACAAACATTTTGATCGAACAACGCGAGTCAGGTCCAGTTGCGTATGTAATGGATTTCGGACTTGCATACGAAACGCAAGCTCCATCGCTAACAATGACAGGCATGATAGTTGGTACACCGTCATACATGTCACCTGAACAAGCAAAAGGTCAAAAAGAAAAGATCGATCTGCGATCCGATATCTACAGTATCGGCGCAACCCTGTATGAAATGATGACCGGTGTGCCTCCCTTTGATGCAACCAGTACCACCGAAATTCTAATGAAGGTTTTAGATCAGGAGCCGGTATTGCCAAGAAAGATTGATCCAGCATTGCCGATCGATCTTCAAACAATCGTTATGAAGTGTTTGGAGAAAAATCCTGAACGACGTTATCAATCGGCACGTTCCCTTTCGGAAGATTTATCGCGTTATCTTGATGGTGATCCCATTCTGGCACGACGCGCCACTCTGGCGTATCGCGTGAATAAGAAAATCAGAAAGAATCCGTTAGTGTCAGGATTAATAAGCGCAGCCTTGATTGCTGTAATTGTTTTTGCTGCAATCGCAGTAATTGTTCAATGGAGATCAAAAGAACAGGCAAAATTATTTCAAGAATTCGGCCAGGAAGTAACGCGGATCGAAGCGATTATGCGTTATGGATACTTATTGCCATTACATGATGTTCAGCAGGAAAAAAATCAGGTGCTTCAGCGTTTGGATGGAATTAACAAACGGATGCAACTCTTAGGAAGTATGGCGTATGGTCCTGGAAATTACTCTCTCGGACGCGGTTATCTTTCTTTACATCGCTACCAGGACGCTTATGATCATTTGATTCGAGCCTGGCAAAAATACAATTACCGCGAATCGGAAGTCGCAAATGCATTGGGTTTATCGCTGGCAATGTTGTATCAAGAAAAACTAAGTGACGCCGAACATACCTATGGCAAGGATCAATTCAAAGAAAAGAAGATAGAACTTCAAAAACAATATCGCGATCCGGCTTTGCAATACATCAAACATTCCACAACTGAATCACCAGAATATGTTGATGCCCTGATTGCGTTTCTGGAACAAAACTATCCTGAAGCGTTGAAAAAATCAGCATCAGTAACACAAAGAGCGGGATGGCTTTATGAAGGGCATTTACTGCAAGGCAACATTTTTACAGCAATGGGAGATGATCAAGTGGCGATCGGCAAAAATGCTGCTGCGTCTGATTTTTATGGCAAAGCCAGGAAGATATATCTGGCGGCGGCGCAAAAAGGACAAAGTGATCCGCAAGTTTATGAAGGACTTTGCGCGCTTCAATACACGATTCAAGACATGTTGATCCAGCAAAAAGGGGCTTGTCCATCTTCAATACGTGAAGAGGGAATTAATTATTGCCAGAAAGCGCTTAAGGCTGATTCAAAAAACATTACAGCGAATTTGCTCACATCTGATATTTATAAACTCAAGGCTTACGAAGAGACGATTAATGGAAAAGACAGCTCGGCGTCTGTTAAGGATGGAATTCACTTCGCAAATGCAGCACTCAATATCGATCCGCAAAATAGCAATGCGTTTCTAAGACTCGGGCATATCTATTCCACTAAAGCATCGATGGAAATTTATGCGGGGAAAAATCCTGTTCCTTTTCTGAATCTTGCAAATTCAAATTTCGAAAAAGCCAGCAAGGCCACTCCTGAAGATTATGAACTTCTGTCATTGATTGGAAACAATTTTGTGACACAAGCCAGGTATGAAGTTGAACTGGGTAAAGATCCAAGACAGACATTGGAAACAGCGATAACGTCGCTGCGAAAGGCGGCAGAAAAAAATCCTAAGAATTTCAGAATGTACAGCAACCTGGGCACAGCATATTACACAAAAGGAACTTACGAATATGACACCGGTCTAGATCCGCGTGAATCACTTAAAGAAGCAATCCGTCTATTCAAAAAGAGTTCAGATATAAATCCTACTTATGCAAATCCATATGAATATGTTGGAGTCGCAAACTTATCGTTAGGGACGTATTTGGCTGATCTTGGTGCGAATGCTGTCCCTGTTTTAGATGATTCAATCTCAGCGTATTCAAAATGTCTTGCTTTAGCTCCGGATGATGCTTTCTCATATTTCGGAATCGCTACCGCGCATATGACGAAGGCGGACATTCTTCAAAGAGCCGGAAAAGATCCGAGTCCTGAATTGGAAGCGTCACGAAATGCTTTTCAGAAATCATTGAAAGCAAATAACCAGATTATTCAGACTTATGCATATTTTGCGGAAACGGAATTTGTAGCGGCTCGTGATGCGATGGCTCACCAAAAATCACCGGAATCATTTTTGATGGAAGCCGAACGTATATTGAATGACGGACAAAAAATCAGCTTGGATTGCGTTGATTGCATCAACTCCCTGGTAAGCTTGCACCAATTGCGTGCGCAATATTTTGTTTCTACGCGACGGCCAGCAGAACGGCAGATCAATGCTGGCCTGGAAATAGCAAACAACGCGCTGAAACAAAGACCATCCACGGCAAATCTTTACGCTTTGCGCGGTCTGTTGTTTTTGACACAAGCACATTCTTTATCTGGACCTGCACAAATAAAAGCCGCACAACAAGCGAAAGATTCATTTGATCAAGCTTTCAAAATCAAACCACTTCTAAAGAACAGGTACGCAGAATCCTGGAAAGAAGCTGAGAATCTTTTGTAGACTATTAGACTATTCCACTGAATGATTAATGGAAAGAAAAATATGAGTATAATTTCAGGAACTTTATGACTACATCCTCGGATCTAATTGGGAAATCAATCTCCCACTATCGCATCGTCGATCTTTTAGGAGGCGGTGGAATGGGAGTTGTTTACAAAGCCGAAGATACAAAACTCGGGCGCGCAGTTGCGCTCAAATTTCTGCCCCAGGATTTATCTCATGATTCACAAGCGCTGGATCGATTTCAACGTGAAGCTCGTGCCGCCTCTGCTTTGAATCATCCAAATATTTGCACAATTCATGACATCGATTCAGGAATTCTTTCTTTAAACGGAACAAAATTTTCAGACCATCCAGTTCATTTTATTGTGATGGAGTTGCTTGAAGGACAAACGCTCAAGCACAAGATCGAAAACAAGCCCTTTGAAATAAAAGAATTATTAGACGTTGCCATTCAAATTGCGGATGGTCTCGATGCAGCACATGCACGCGGAATTATTCACCGCGATATCAAGCCTGCTAATATTTTTATAACAAACCGCAGACAAGCCAAGATTATGGATTTTGGCCTTGCGAAACTCATGGAACATGAGGATCCAAATTCCGGCGTTTCTGAACTACAGACAACACCACATCAAGGGCTAACTGGCGCAGGAATGACTCTGGGTACTGTATCTTACATGTCACCGGAACAGGCAAAAGCATTAGAACTTGATGCACGAACAGACTTGTTTTCTTTTGGTGTGGTACTTTACGAAATGGCAACGGGCAAACAACCATTTTCTGGAACCAGCAATGCAGTGATCTTTGAAGGAATTTTAAATCGAGATCCAGTCAGTCCGGTTCAAATAAATCATTTTCTTCCACCACAGTTCGAACAAATCATCTATAAAGCTTTGGAAAAAGACCGTGAGATTCGATGTCAAACTGCCGGTGAAATTCGTGCCGATTTAAAACGTCTCAAACGCGATCTTGATTCCGGAAAATCAGCTTCAATCGCTGCTTTCGGCGGATCCATGACAAATATTTCTGCAGCACAGTCTTCCCCTGCTACGAATGCTGCAGGAAGCTCAACAACTGCTGTGACTCCAGCGCAAACTCGAGGCTTGAATCCATGGATGATCGTAGCAGTTCTTGCACTGCTCTTTTCCGCAGGGATCCTGTTGTGGAAACGTAATAGCACAGAAAAGATTGCTACTCCGATCGAATCACCAATTGAAGTTGAATTTCAGCAATTGACAGATGAACAAGGAGTGGAAGAGCGAGCGAGCATTTCTCCAGATGGAAAATCAATCGTGTATCAAGCGGGTGAATTTGGAAAACGTGATATTTTCCTACGTCGCGTTGGTGGACGCAATCCTGTAAATCTTACGGAAAATAATCCAGATGACAACATTGAAGCAGCATTCTCTCCGGATGGTAATCGCATCGCGTTTCGATCCTCTAGAGATGGTGGAGGAATTTTTCTGATGGGTGCAACCGGTGAATCGGTTCGACGTCTTACTGATTTCGGATACAGTCCTGCATGGTCACCTGATGGAAAAAAGATTGTAATCGCGACTGAAGGTGTGATCGATATCATGGCTCGATCAACAACAAGCCAGCTGTGGATCATAGATGCGGATAGTGGAGCAAAACAATTACTCTTCAAAGGAGATGCTGTTCATCCACAATGGTCACCACATGGATTGCGAATTGCGTTCTGGGGATTGTCAGGTGAAGGTGGACAGCGAGATATTTCATCTATTCCAGTAACCGGTGGTGAAGTAACGAAACTTACAACAGACCCTGCTGTCGATTGGAATCCTGTCTGGTCTCCCGATGGAAAGTTTGTTTACTTCTCAAGTGATCGGGGTGGAAGCATGAATCTGTGGCGCGTGGCCGCGGATGAAAAATCAGGAAAGTCACTTGGAGAAGCAAAGCCAGTTACCACCCCATCTATATGGAGCGGATTTCTCAGCATTTCTCAAGATGGAAAGAATGTCACTTACACGAGTCTGGAGCGCAGATCAAATATTCAGAAACTTGCATTTGATCCGGAAAAGGAGATTCTCACCGGCTCTCCTGTTCCGGTTACAGAAGGCTCGAAAGTTTACGACTTTCCCAGCGTGTCACCTGATGGGCAGTGGGTTACGTTTCGATCGACAGGAAAGCAAGAAGATATCTATTTATGTAGAACAGATGGAAAGGAACTTCGAAAACTGACCGATGATGCATTTCGTGATCGAGGTTCAAGCTGGACTGCTGATGGAAAACGGATCATCTTCTATTCCGATCGAACGGGCCGATATCAGTTCTGGTCAATCAATGCCGATGGTAGTGGACTCCAACAACTCACCGAACAGACCGGAAGAAGTTTATGGTTTCCAAAATACTCACCGGATGGTTCTCATTTGATCGGGTTTAATGAGGCAGATACTGCGATCTTCGATGTAAATCGGCCTTTACCCTGGCCCGATGGAGCTACACTGCCTCGTCCGGGTGAAAAAATAGCCTTTCAAGGTAGTTCGTGGTCACCAGATGGCAAACAAATCGCTGGCAGCGGGGTTTTACTTTCCGATATAACCTCTGTTCCGACTGGTGGGGGCGTTCTTGTTTATTCAATCGAATCAAAACAATATTTAGTTTTGAAAGATATTATTCCTGACATGCGTCAAAGTGTAGTCAGAGATAAAATCGAATGGTTGAATGATGGCCGCCGGCTACTTTCAATCAATGGCGGAAGAATCTTTCTCATCGATATACAAGCGCAAAAAGCACGTATGCTTTACGACTCGCCAGGCTTATATTGGCTGAGCCTATCTAAAGACGACCACTGGATTTACGTCACCGAGCAGGCAGATGAAGGTGACATCTGGCTGGCTACACTAAAATAAGATCAACACATTCCCTATTGCCGAATGGCAGAAAAATTTGCCGTTCGGTCAAACGAAAACCGGAATCCGCCGCTCGAATCCTCACAAAGAATCTGGCATAGCCATTGCTCTTCTTCACATAAATTGCAGGAGGCAATGACTATGATCAAAAGTACGGGAATTGGAATTGGACCCAAAATTATTCAAACACAGGAAACAGAACGGCCGCCGGAAAACAATCAAACTTCACAAGTCGCACCAGGAGCTCAACCTTTAAAGCAAATCAAACCAGCCAACACTTCAATCGCTGCTGAATATCAAATGTCAACGATTGCGTTAAAGAATCAGTTAAATAACAAGCTTGATACCAATTCGAATCAATGGAATGTCAACAGCAATCCAAAATGGACAAAACCATTTGAAAAAAGTGAAGCAAGCAATTGGGGCTACTTACCAAAAACATTATCCACAGGTGATGGTGATGACAAAGTCGATATCAAGATGGGCTCGGATGGCAGAGTGCATGTGAATGTAAATGGTAAAGAAGAATGGTCTGGCACTCCAAGACAATTTCAAGCACTCACAATCGACACCGGAGGTGGAAAAGATTTTGTGAAGAATGAAGTTGATGGTGCCAATATTGTGACCGGCATTGGAAATGATGAGGTTTGGAGTACTGCCTCCAATGCAAATATCGATACCGGAGCTGACGATGACAGAGTTCGCGCACAAGGCTCTCACAACGTCATCAATACCAGGGATGGCAAAGATAGTGTCAGCATCGCTGGGGATGACAATTCCATCACTACAGGCACAGGAAGTGATTCACTCCAATTTAAAGGCAACGGCAATCGCGTGAATACCGGCCGCGGTAGTGATGATGTGGACGGCTATGGAGAAGGCAATACCATCTACACCGAAAGCGGCGACGATAAGGTCGATATGAAGTATGGAGATTACATACCTGAATCTCCAAAACCGAATTTTATCGATACAGGTTCCGGAAACGATTTCGTTGAGAATCGGACTGATGGCGCAACAATTAAGACGGACTCCGGTAATGATGTCATAGGAAATCTTAGTAGTGGAACTTCGATTGAAACTGGTTCGGGTCATGATCGGGTTGAAACTCATGGAACAGATGTAACCGTAGATGGCGAGTCCGGGCAAAATTTCATATACGAAGAATAACTTTTGCAAACCGGTAAAGTTTTTTGCCATTCAGCAAAATCTTTCAATCTGATTTTTAAAGTGCATCCTCGTTAGAAAAATTTATAAACCTGGCACAGCCATTGCTGTTAGTAATCAATGAAACAGGAGGTTCCCAAATGAATTTCAAAATCGGATCGCAACCACGTATTGCAGATGTAACGCCTACCCAAACCGAAACACCAGCAAGCGTTATTCCAGCTGCACAAAACACCACCCAGGAAGCAGCGCCATTAACTTCAGCTGCAAATACTTCCATCCGCGCGGAATCTCAGTTAAGCGCCGCTGCGCTTTATGCCGAATTGAACAATCAGCTTGTTCCGGTAAGAGAACCGAAGTCTGAACTTATAAGCCAAAATGAAGTCAACCAAAATGTTCGTTATGGCAAGACTGTTACTAAGCAAGAAGCAGGAAACTGGGCCAACCTTCCTAAAACACTGTTCACCGGTGATGGCGATAATAAGGTTGATATTCAAATGGGCGGTGATGGACGCGTTCATATCAATGTAGATGGCAAAGAAGCATGGTCAGGTACAACAAGACAATTTCAATCATTGACTGTAGATACCGGCGGCGGTACCGATACCGTTACCAATAGCGTTTCAGGCGCGAAGATTAAAACCGGCGAAGGAGATGACACAGTTATCAATAAAGCATCCAACGTTTCGATTGATACAGGAAATGCGAATGACACAGTGAAATCTGAAGGAAGTTCAAACATAATCATCACCGGTGGTAATGAGGATACGGTAAATAGCAAAGGTACAAACAACATAATCAATACTGGCACAGGCGGAGATCTTGTAGTAAGCGAAGGTGACTCGAATATAATCCAAACTGAAGATGGCAAAGATACAGTATTCAACACCGGTCAGAACAATATTGTTGATACCGGAATTGGAGATGATTCAATCTATAACAAGGGTGATAACAATTCGATTTATTCATTTCAGGATCAGGACTATATCCAATCTCAAGGCGATCACAATGAGATCTATGCTGGCGGCGGTGAAGATGTAATCAGCTCTGTTGGAAATCACAATGGGATCTTTACAGAATCAGGCAATGACATCGTTGCTTCAGCTGGAAGTGATAATTACATCGTTGGGGACCAAGGAAATGATACCCTTGAATCGAACGGCAACAACAATACAATCCTGGGCGATGAAGGAAATGACACTATCTCAGCACAGGGTGACAACAATACTGTTCTTGCCGGAGCGGATCGCGATGATGTAGCTATCCTTGGAAATAACAACACAGTTGATACCGGTACAGGCAATGACAAAATTGATTTAGATGGAAATGACAATCGGCTGAACGCTGGCGGCGATAATGATGACGTCATCATTTGGGGAGCCAATAATAATGTCGATGCCGGCGACGGAAATGACGTAGTTAAAGATTATGGAACCGACAGTGTTGTAGATAACGCGGGACCGTGGGAAAAGTACAGATAGGCCTAAATTTGATCTTTCAGACTTAAATTTTTTACCAGACGATAAAGATGATTCGGATTTAAACCGAGGCGGGAAGCGGCTTCATTGAAGTTGCCTTTTGTTCCTTCAAATGCTTTGAGAATTAAGTCCCGCTTCAATTGCAGTAACGCATCTTGAAATGATAACGGGCCTGGATTTGATGGAATGGGTCGTTTTTCTAAAAGTGGTTCAGGAAGATCATCCAATTCGATCCATTCCGAAGTTCCAAGTGCAACAGCGCGTTCAATTGCATTTTGGAGCTCGCGAACGTTGCCCGGCCAATCGTATTTCAACAGACATTCTTTTGCATCAGCAGATAGCCCATGCACACGACGTCCGATCTTCGTGGTGTACGTCGAAATGAAATATTGAGCCAATAGAAGGATGTCATCACCAAGCTCACGTAAAGACGGCATATTTAAACGGATCACATTCAATCGATAATAAAGATCGCTCCGGAATTTTCCTTCTTCAATGCTCTTCTCTAAACTCCGATTCGTGGCAGCGATAACACGAATATCTACCTTAATTGGATTCGTGCCGCCTACACGCTCAAATTCATGCTCTTGCAACACGCGAAGTAATTTTGCTTGCAACAAGGGATCAAGCTCACCAATTTCATCCAGAAATAGTGTTCCACCATTTGCCAGCTCAATTCTTCCTTTCTTTTGACTCACCGCGCCAGTAAATGCGCCTTTTTCATAGCCAAACAATTCGCTTTCCAATAATGACTCCGGAATTGCTGCGCAATTGATTGCAATAAATGGTGAACCTGGTGAACTGGCACTATGAATCGCGCGAGCGGCAAGCTCCTTCCCTGTCCCACTTTCACCTGTGATTAATACTGTTGTGCTTGCGCGTCCGATTCGCGAAATCAACTCAAGCACTTTGCGGATTTCAGCACTCTCTCCGATGATCGTTTTGTTCCCAAGCAATTTTTGCTGCAATTCCTGATTTTGTTTCTGAAGCTTTTCAGTTTCTTGAAGATGGTAAAAAACGGGAGCACTTAATGAAGAGACTGCCGATACAATTTGCAGATGATCTTCTTCAAATTTCTTAGCAGCATTCGACGTATCCATATATAAAAGGCACAAAACACGATTCAGCCATACAAAAGGAACACAGAGAACCGACTCAACCATACTTGATGAAATGGATTCAGGAAGCGTGAATTTAGAAGCGAGAGTGCCTACTTTTTGGGAAATCGCTTTTTCACATAAACTTTTACTGAATTGACGAAGTGCCGAACCCTTGATGATATTTGAACCAATCGTCTTTAAGGATTCCGCTTCCAACAGCACAGCGCGTTCATATGGAATCAAATCCGAAATTGTTTCCAGCAATCGTTTTGAAAACGTGGAGAGATCATTTCCAGCTTTGAAGGCCTGACCGATCCGGATGTAAACTCGCCCAGAATTCGTGGAAGGTGTATCTTTTAAATATTGCGAATCTTCCGCTTTTAAGGAAAGGGTTGATTCGGCCTGAAGTGAATCATCCAGTACGGGCGATTCAGCGAACTTTGGTTGTTCGTCATGAGTTAGAAAAAGGAACGCGGATGTACCGATTTCAATTCGATCACCATGATTCAAACTGCGCTCACGCACCGGCACCCCATTCACAAACACGCCGTTCCGGCTTTGTAAATCGCGAATGACAAAGTGATCGTTGTTTTTTTCAATCGAGCAATGCCTGCGTGAAAGTAACAGATCGCTGATATATACGTCGTTACTTCTTTCACGCCCGAGAATGATCGGCTCATTGGAGAGCTCAATCTTGCGATCCTTCAACGGACCGAACATGCAAAGCAGAAATGGATTCATCTGCCTTCATTATAAGAGGAATTACCGATAGTAAAACCGTGGAGCGCTGCGCAAAGCCTGCGCCCCACTTAAACGCGCACGAACTTATTCCGCTCGCTCAGCCTCTTGTCTTACGGGTTTTGCACCAAGTAGTGCGAGTGCTTGATCTAATTCTGGGCCGCTCATTTCATCACGAACTTGTTCTTCCAGTGTCATCCCAAATTTCTGTTTGTAGATTTGATCCAGCTCCTTCTTTTCTGCAGTTGATAATCCACTTAGATTACGAAATACCGTTGCTTCATCAGTTCCAATCCCGGCACAAGCTTGATGAATGGCACCAGCACGTTTTTCCAGCAATTGTCTTTTTAGTTCTGCTTGCTGCGCTTGTGCAGCCAATGCAGATTCGGCTGCTTGTGCTGAGGGTCCGGATGAAGGCTTGACTGGACGTTCTAATTCCAGAACATCGGCCGGTGTTCCTTCGGTGTGTGTCGTTCCAATATGTTCAGCTGGTGGCAGTTCAATCGGACGCGATGATGGTTCATTTCCTATTCTTGGCATAGTTGCTTCCTCCGTCCTGTTGTAATTGCAATCAACATGCCGTGGCGAAAAAATCAGATGTTCGACGGGTAAAGCAATGAAGGAACTACAAAAACTTTGCCGGGAAGCAAAAAGTTTTGCGATTAGGCAAAATAAAATGATGTGTTAAACTCGCAGAATCCCAACAAATGCTAGGAGAAATCATGAAACGTTGTTTGTTCATTCTGTTTTTACTTTGCGTGAAATTCTTTGCATTTGCCGCAGACGAAGATCGCGCACCTATATATAAGGAAATCAAGAATCGCCACGATGAAGCTGTGCAGCGTCTTCAAGAGTGGATCAAGCTGCCATCGATTGCAGCAGAAAAGAAAAACACGAATGAAGGCTGCGATTTAATGATGAAAATGTTGCGCGAAGCAGGATTTCAAAAAGTTGAACGGATTGATACAGATGGACAGCCTGGCGTTTTCGCGACTCTTGATGCTGGCGCTCCGCGCACTGTAGGTGTTTATTTCATGTACGATGTTAAACAATTCGATCCTTCAGAATGGACTTCACCACCATTGGAAGCGCGGATCATTGATAAACCGGGTTATGGCAAAGCAATTGTCGGCCGTGGTGCAGTAAATCAAAAGGGTCCTGAATCCGCATTCATTGCAGCACTTCATGCGTTTCAAGGTGCAGGACGCAAATTGCCGGTGAATCTTGTTCTGGTCGCGGAAGGCGAAGAAGAGATTGGCTCACCGCACTTCAAGCAGGTCACCAGCAAGCCTCAAGTAATGGATGCACTGAAAAAATGTATCGGTGTATTCATGCCGAGTGCAGAACAAGATCCTGATGGATCGCTTACGGTGTCACTCGGTGCGAAAGGTATTGTGGAATTAGAATTGGTAAGCACTGGTGAAAAATGGGGACGCGGTCCGGGAAAGGATGTGCATTCAAGTTTGCGCGCAATTCTTGATAGCCCGACCTATCATTTAGTTCAGGCCCTGAATACTTTAGTTACTGCAGATGGTGATCCTGCCATTGAAGGATTTGCAGATAAAGCGCTCCCTCCTTCACCCGAACAACAAAAAATCCTGGACATTGCATCAAAACGAATTGATGAAAACGTTTACAAGAAAATGCTTTCCGCACAAAAATGGGCTCGAGATCAGTCCTGGCGGGATACTCTCCAACGCTTGTTGTTTACATCTACAGTAAATATTGAAGGACTCGTTGCCGGTTACACAGGCCCGGGCGGCAAGACTGTACTTCCGCATCGCGCTGTTGCAAAACTTGATTTGCGTCTTGTTCCTGATATGACATTTGATGGCGCAGTCGCTGCACTGAAAGCACATCTGGCGAAAAAAGGCTTTGGTGATATTGAAGTAAATCCAAGCGGCGGTTATGATCCAACGCAAACAGCATCTAATGCCCCATTGATCCAGGCACAGCTGAATGTTTATCGGCAAGCAAAATTAGATCCGATTTTGTGGCCGCGCAACGCAGGTTCGTATCCCGGATACGTTTTTACAAACAAACCGCTTTCACTTGCTGCGGGTCATTTTGGTTTAGGTCATGGAAGCGGAGCTCACGCACCGGATGAATACTACGTAATCGAATCCACGAATCCAAATTTCGTTGGTTACGATGATACAGTTCGCTCGTTTGTGGATTATCTGTACGAGCTAGCAGCAATACCCATGAAATAATTTCATAACGGTGGTGCTTTCGGGTAAGCAAACGTAAGATTCAGCTAGCTAGTTTACAGATTATTTTTCCTAACTGTTACTGATCCATCTTTATTGCGCGTTGCTTTGACCCAATATACAACGAACTCTTCCGGTTCAAGAAGATAAAAACTTACGGACTTGCCGCTGGCATCATCACTAAATTTTGGCGGTGCAAATTCTTTTTGAGCAGCTTTCATTTGATCCATCGCTCCATAATTTTGTTTGGAATTGGTAAGCACAATACCTTGACCCAGATCTTTATGGAAACGGGTAATAACTTCTGCCCACCATTCTGCTTCTGCATCAGAGCCGCATGCATCCAGGATCCTTGATGTCACGCGGTCATCCGAGGTACTCAATACTGTTTCACCTGGTAACACAGCGTAATTTAGTAAATAAGAAAGTGGTCGAACAGTGTGGCCGGCAGTGTAAAAAGCACACGAACCATGTCGAAGTTGTTCTACTTCATCGACCCGAACTTGATCAGCTTTCCAACCATGATCCTTATTTACAATGTTTGCAATTTTTCCCTGAATGGTCTCGTTCATTTTCAAATCCTCCAAACAGCTCAATGATTATCAAGGTTTCCAGCAGGAACTGGAGCCGGATCACCTGGTTTTGCCCAGGTCGAAGGATCTTCTGCAATCACAGTATTCCAGTTGCTGGCATCTACCTTCTTGCCGCTCATCTTACTTAACAGATCATAAAATTTCGCAGCTTCTGCCGGATCCTTCATTGCTTCCTTTGCATATGGGCCATAAAAGCTACTTGTATCAAGCTGCCACGAAATACGCTGCTTCATTGCTTCTTCATTCGTTGGCACACGACCGTAACGTGCTTGAAATCCTACATACCATGCGCGATATTCTGCTTCAAAGTATTTGTAAGTGTTTGCAACTTCATCCTTATTCAAAATATGGTTTACTTCATGCGGCATTGTGGAAAGAACCATGTGTTGCGTTTTAACATTTTCCACCATCTTATTGTTATCAGCCGCAATGAAACCTTTGTTTAATGAAATCGTGTTTGTCTTATGATCACCTTCACCGTGGGTATTGTCGGTGTAAGTTTTCCACTCAAGCTTGAAGTCGGACTTTGGATCGAGCAGTTTGTTGAGCGTGTTATCAGTAATGGTTCGATTTCCGGCATCGTAACTTGATAGATAGCCGACCATTTTCAATGATCGTTGTTTATCACCAAGATCTTGATTGTTGAACCAATCTTTTTGCAGCATGCGTTGGTAATTCGCAACGGCACGTGCATCCGGATAATTTTTCGCTTGACTCAGGACAGCTGTTTTCTCTTCGGGTTTCAGCGCTTCAAATTTCGGATCAGCAAGCAATTTCTGCATATTCTCTGAATACTTCGGATCCGCTTTGGCACCTTTGAGACCATCAGTGACCAATGCCTTATCTGCATCCGAAAGTTTTGTGAAGCCGGGTGATCCGATCATATTCAACGTATTGTCAACTTTGTCAGCGGTTGCAGGTGGATTCTTAGCGATTGTATCGATCACTGAATCTTTGACTTTGTCGCTCGAATTTCGGAACCCGGCATTTCCCGCCATTTTGCCAAGCCCTTCGGCAAGTTGTGCATCATCCGGACGAGTCTTCAGTGCATCCAACATCTTTTTCTGATGATCATTCGAAAGTTGATCGAAGCCCTTGGATGTTGCAAGCTTTGTAAGGTTATCGATTTTTGCAGGATCACCCGCATAACCAGATACTTGATTTAATACTTCAGTCTTCGTTGCGTCGTTCAAATTTCTAAAGGTTGAATCGTTCGCAAGTGTACCCAATTGTGATGTCAACTTCGTATCATCTGGATGTGCTTTCTGGATATCCAACATTTGTTGTTGATGTGCAGTTGAAAGCTTGCCAAGCCCAGGACTGGTCGCAAAGTTTCTAAGGTTTTCTACTTTGCCGCTATCCTTACCATAATCGGTCATCAGTTTTCGAGTTTGATCCTTAATTCCATTGTCCAGTTGTTTGAAATTGGAATCGTTTTCCATCAGAACGCGATTCTGAGTTTGAATTCCGGCCTGACCATCCTTCTGCAAACCATTTGCTTCCTGAAATTCTTTAACTGCTTTTTCAGTTTTCGGTCCGAAGTAGCCGTCTTCTTTAATGGCTGGTTTACCATTGTCAGCACGCCACTGATTTACTTGCTTTTGAAGGTCTTCAACTTCCGGCTTTGGATCCTTCTGATTATCATTGCGTTTTAATACATCAGCAGTAGGAAGTGTCGATGTCGGCGCATCAGCGGGTTTAAAATCCGCAAACTGAGCAGCACGCGACATTCCTAATAATGCGAGATCACCAAGTTTCGAAGCCTGTGATTTTTGATCTACAGCAGGAGCAGGAGCAGGACTATCCGGAGGTGGAGTCGATGATGTTGTTGTAGTTGTCTGCTTCGAAGTTTCTACATTGTCTGTTGAGTTAGTTTGCGGAGGTGGAGACGGTGAACCACTTCCAATTTTATCAACCATGATTTACCTCCAAAAGGGATGATCGGGGTTTAATCAAGTGCACTGTAACTTATCGGAGGAATGTGCGAAAAAGGTGCTAAAAGTTACGGTGTTATTTTTACTACATAACCATCACCGGTTCCAGTAGGTTTCTTTTTCGGAGCATTTGGTGTCGTTGGAAATTGTTTCGATTCGGTTGATCCTGCAACCAAAATATTTCCAGCATTATCCACAGCTACGCCAAGCGCGAAGTCAGATCCTGAAGCACCAAGATAGGAATAAAACGTTGTTTGGAATGTCTGCGGTGCAAGTGCAAGGATAAAACCATCCCAGGAACCCTTATTTGTACCTTGAACTGCATTCACCACCGGTAAGTTCTTGATCAAAGTATCACCTACCATGTAAATGGTTCCATCTTTTCCAACAGCAATATCATTTACAAAATACGCTCCCGGACCGTTGCCTCCGAAATTTACAGCGGATATGCGGTTCAGATCTTGATCAAGAAAAGTCAAAGAGCCGTTTTCACTGCAGCTCGTGGCAGGAGGTTGTGGTTGGCAGGAACTTGCTAACACAATTGAAGCGCTAGCATTTGGATTTGATGCGTCCAATGATGCAGCGGCTCCAATAGGTCGATTCAATTCAAGTTCAAGAGCAAACTTGATCAGATCCGCACGGTCAAGGAATATTCCCAGCGCAAAAACGTTCGCTATGAACTGATGAATCAGGTCGTCTGGTTGTTGTTTGTTTAGTCCGGAGCTCTTTGGTTTCAGGTGAGCAATAAAAGGTTCAGCGTTAGAATCTGCTATCATTGTCAAAACATACAAATCACCGCGGGCGGGATTCAGAGCAAGAGACGTAATCTCATCCGCTCCTTTTTGGCCAACATATGTTGTCATTACTTGTTCAAATTGAACGGAATGAATAATTGCTAAGAAGCCGTCCTGACGGCCTCCACCATATTGGTTTTGAGTGGCATTTTTTCTTGGAAAGTTGCGAGAATCAGTCGTGCCAAAAATATAAAGCCCATTCGTCATCTTGGGCCTTTTCCCAACCTAACACCATTCACCGCATCTCGGCCGCTGCCACCGATGAAACTCGATTTCATGATCGTGCCATTTGCAGCAAGCTTCACAATGTAACCATCACCGTTTCCTCCATAATTTGATTGAAAAGCACCAACTCTTGGAAAATCAGCCGACGTGGTGCTGCCACCAACGAAAGATATTCCAGCTGGCGTCACGGCGATTGCTCGCGCATCTTCACCAGAATTTCCAATCAAAAATGTTGTCCACACCAATGCACCAGTTGTACTGAACTTACTCACATATCCATCACCAAATCCTGGAATTCGTGTATTTGCTTCCGTGTAACCAACAACATAAAAATTCCCTTTGGCATCAACAGCAACATCACTTGCTGAATCAAACGTGTTTCCGCCAAGCAATGTTGCAAATGAAATTTTTGGATCGATTACCAGAGTCTTATTTGGATCAATGACTCCAAGTTGAAACTCAATTTGATCTTCAACCAGTTTGTAATTTGATTCGATCTCTGATCTTCCTTTACAACTTCCTGATTCGTAGGCTTCACATTGAAATGCCACCGGAGCTAGCATTTTGAACTCTTTGCCCTGAATCGATGCAATCAAATTACCATCGGCATCAATTTGGGTTTGATCCGCGCCTTTCAAAGTCACGTTAATGTGCGAGATGTCAGATCCGGGCGCAGCAACGAAGTCAAACTCCACTGCGCCTTGATCTTCGTAAAACATCCAATCGATTCCTGGATAAACATCCTTATATATAACAGCGTCAAACGCAGGAACATCGGTTTTCCAGTTTAATGGATTATCGCCGATGTAATAATTGATCGTTGATTTTGCCACGCCAAAACTTTTGATAACAGGATTCGGACTGGAATCCTTTAGAGAGATTTGCAGTTGTGATCTTATACCGTTTTCATTCTTGAAATCGAACTCAGCGGCGGTCGAATATAGCAGTGTTTTATAAGCTGAACCTCGCCCAAAATATTTTATTGATAGATCTTCTTGCCCAATATTTTGTTCAAACAAAATCGGAGCTTGCATTCGCCGCTGTGAAGTTGGTGCAGAGAACGCGAAGCTGCAAATAGATAGAATAAGGATAGAAATAGTTATGATGGATTTCATGGATTCACTCCCTCTCTCGTAGAAAATTGTAACCTATGTTTTGGGAATTTAGATCAGCATGATTGAAGAAAAACAAAAAATTCGTGAGGAGATCTGGAAGCTGCTTGAACAAAAGAAAGCTTCACGCTTTCCAGGTGCTCGGGGACGCATTCCGAATTTTGTAGGTTCTGAAAGCTGCGCACGTTGGCTGAAAGATTTACCGGAATGGCAAAATGCAAAAGTAATTAAATCAAATCCTGACTCACCCCAGCGACAAATTCGATACCAGGCTTTGAAGGAAGGCAAAATCGTTTATATGGCCGTACCCCGTCTAGCTTCACTGAAGCCGTTTGTGGAATTGAATCCGGAAAAATTAAAAGAGCATCTGTATGAGGCATCCAGTATTAAAGGAGCTTCCAAATTTGGCAAGTTAGTCACGCTTGATCAAATGCGATCCATCGATCTCGTTGTTTGTGGTTCGGTCGCTGTGAATAAGAATGGCGAAAGGATCGGTAAAGGTGAAGGCTATTCGGAATTGGAGTTTGCATTAGCTGTTGAAGCAGGGAAATTAAAACGGAATGTGCCGGTGATTACATCCGTTCATCCATTGCAATTGATTAGCGATTGTATCGATCGAAAGAGGCATGATTTTACGGTGGATATCATATTAACTCCTGATGAGATCTTGCGATGTCCTCCTGATCGAAAACGTCCGAAAGGAATTTACTGGAAAGATTTGACGAAGCAAAAGATCGAAGAAATTCCTGCACTCAAGAAAATCATTCCGAAATCTGTTTGATAGTTGAGTTAAGATTCGTCAAATAAGTTGTTATACTGACCCAAACGGGAGTAAACCATGACAAAAATCAACAATACTGGCGGTGGTCCCAGACCAACCACTGGCCCAAGTTCATCAGAACCAATCAAAGATACAAGCAAAGCAAATGACACTTCCCAAAGCTCGGCTGCTGAAACTTCTACTTCACCAAGTCCTGCAACAGGTGACAAATATGCAGCCGGTGATTTGCATGCTAGAGGCGAAAAGGTAAAGTCGGGTCTGGATGCGGAACTCGCGGCAAAGGCAGCGAAAGGCCAGCAAACTTTTGCTCCTCCTTATGTTCCGGTAGGTCCAGTAGTAATGGGAGACAATATAGGTGTTCCGGGACAAACTCCTGAAACCAGGCAAATGAATCTGAAGCCTGACCAGTTCAAGATTAATAATCAAGGGAATTTGGTGATCACTAACGAAAAACTGATCGAATATTTCAAACAATTGAAAGCAAGCGGTCAGGAGATTTTGTTAGGAATCACACCCAAAAAACCAGAATGAACAAAGTAAAAACCAGCGACAAACCGGAAGTAATCCTGGTTAACATGCCGTTCCATGGATATCTGCCTTCCCTTGGATTGAGTTTGCTGAAGAGCTGTCTCACTGACAACAACATTTCCAGCAAAGTATTGTATTTCGGTCTCAACTTTGCTGAAAAGATCGGACGTGATCTTTATCATGTCCTTGCAAACGGTTATCCGCGTCCGATGGATCTTCTTGGCGAATGGATCTTCTCAAAATCTCTCTTTGATTACGAAAACTCTAATTATGTCGAAGAAGTTCTGGTTCGGCGTTCAAAAATCTACTCGGACATCGTTGATCATACAATTCAAGTCCCTGAACGTTTGTTTGAAAAAATCCGGGAGTATCAATCAATGGCTCCTGAATTTGTTGCCGAATGTGCGGATGAAATTCTGAGATATGCCCCCAGAGTTGTTGGAATCGGCAGCGTATTTCATCAACAGATGTCCTCATTGGCTCTGGCAAAACGGATCAAGATTTGTTCACCGGAGACTTTGGTTATTCTTGGCGGAGGAAATTGTGAAGGAGTGATGGGTGCGGAAATGGCGCGACAATTTCCTTTTCTTGATGCAGTCGTTTCCGGTGAAGCAGAAATCATTTTCCCGGAAATGGTGCAACGTCATTTGCGAAATGAAAGTATCACTAATTTGAAAGGCGTGTATACAAAGGAGAATGTTTCAGCCGCATTTGATTCAAATCAGTTTCCGAGCGCTGAAAAATTTCAGAATCTCGATGATCTTCCCTTTCCGGATTTTGATGATTTTTTCGATCAACGCGAAGGAAGCAATCTAGATTTCGGACGTCAGGGCCTGTTTGAATCATCCCGTGGTTGCTGGTGGGGCGAACGAAGTCATTGTACTTTTTGTGGAATCAGCAATGAAACAATGGGCTATCGCAGCAAATCACCTCAACGTGCATTCGAAGAAATTACCTATCTCTCAGAAAAGTACAACAGCAGAAAGGTTCATGTCGTTGATTGCATCCTGGATATGAAGTATTTCAAAGATTTTCTTCCGAAGCTTGCTGAACGCGAAACAAAGCTGGACATTTTTTACGAAGTGAAAGCGAATTTGAAAAAAGATCAGCTTCGTTTGTTATTCGATGCCGGAGTGACAGTCATTCAGCCGGGGATAGAAAGTTTTAGAAATTCACTTTTGCAGCTGATGGGAAAAGGCGTAACCGCGTTTCAAAACATTCAGCTTCTGAAGTGGTGCAAAGAGATGGGCGTCACAGTGTCATGGAACATTTTGTGGGGATTTCCGGGAGAAGATCCGCAGGAGTATCATCGAATGACTGAACTGATCCCGTATCTGACTCATTTACCCGCGCCGCAAGCAGCGTGCAGAATTCGCCTCGATCGCTTTAGTCCGAACTACGAACAGGCCAAACAATTTGGAATCACAAAAGTAAAACCTCATCCCGCATACTTTTATCTTTATCCTTTTTCTCCGGAAGTTGTTTCCAATCTGGCGTATTTCTTTGATTACGATTACTGCGAAGAACGTGATGTAAAAAGCTACACACACGATCTATGGCATGAAGTAAAAAAATGGTGGGATGCCGGAACTGGTTCGGATTTATTTTATTTAGACAACGGTACTCAACTGCTTATCTGGGATTTGCGGCCTGTGGCCCATCAACCACTCACCGTTCTTACTGGATTACAAAAAGTCCTTTATGAAAAATGTCAGGCACCGCAAACACTAAATGAACTAAAAAAAGATTCAGCTTCCGAATCCGATATCCAATCACTACTGGAGCCGGTTGTGAATCGCGGTCTGATGCTTCACGATCACAAATCATATCTAAGTCTTGCAATTCCTTTAGGTGTTTACCAACCGAAAGATGATGCCTTGCAAAAATTGTGTGAGATCTTAGAAAAATTCGGCAAGACTGAAGACTTGCAATTTACGATTCCACAAAGCGCCTTTTGTCCGGCACAGGAGCCGGCATCAGTCGATGTCTGAAGATATCGAATATCTGCAGCGCCTCTCAATTTCGCATCTTGCCACACGCATCTTGATGTCCGGCATTCAGATCGGAGTATTTGAAACGATCGATGATGAAGGAAAAACCGCAATCGAGATCGCACAAGAAACAGAAAGTTCTGTTCGCGGAATTCGGGTGCTGCTGGATTGCCTGGTTTCATTTCATCTGCTGACAAAATCGAATCAACGATACCATCTTGCTCCACTTTCATCGCGCTACCTGAGGAAAAATAGCGCGGAATATATGGGCCACTTATGGGAAGACGAATCCACCTTAGAACAATGGAATCATTTGAACGATGCGATTCGATCAGGAAAACCGTTACGCAAAAAAGGAACTCCAGCGGAAGAAGCCGCATCGTTTGCCGGATTAGCTCGCAGTCTTCATGTAGTTCATTCCCAATCCGCTGAAAAAGTGGCTCAGATTCTTGGCGCTGGAGATAGTCATGCAGGAATAAAGGTGTTGGATGTCGCATGCGGATCAGGAATTTGGGGAATTGCAATTGCAAAAGCAGATCCGCAATCACGCATCGTGGCGCATGATTTGTCTGAAATTTTGGAAATCACCAAAGATTATGTGAAAGAAAATCATGTTGAAGAACAATTCAGCTATTTACCCGGAGACTTGAGAGTTTTGGAGTTCGGTGAAGATCGCTATGACCTTGCGATCCTGGGCAACATTATTCATTTCGAAGGTGAGCCATCTTCACGCGCATTGCTCAAGCGCATTTATCGATCGCTAAAAGACTCAGGAAGAATTGCGATCATTGACATTATTCCCCATGAAGATCTCACCGGTCCGCAATCTTCATTGATCATGGCGCTTGCAATGCTGCTGGATACGGAAGACGGCGATCTTTTCACGCTGTCGGAATATACACAGTGGCTAGAAGAATCAGGATTCGTAAGAATCGAAACTGCCGAAATCGGCTCGCACTCACCGATGATCATTGCGCATAAAGAGTACGGACCCGATAGGAATTGCATGGCAGCGGTTATATGATGCTGTGAAAGATGCAGCCTGCCTTAAAAAAAGAGCGCTACAAAATCCTCGATGTCATTAGAGGATTTGCTTTACTCGGAATCATCGTTGCCAATATGGTGCTGTATTCACTTTATCTTGATTTGCCAGCATCAAAAACTCAGAGCCTCGCAACATATTCATCAGATAAAATTTTCGATTTCCTGGAACTATTTCTTATTGAAGGAAAGTTTTATACGATCTTTTCAGTTCTATTCGGAATTGGTTTTTCAATTCTGCTCACCAGAGCATCCCGCAAAAGTCTGATCTTTTATCGTTTCTTCTTGCGGCGTGTTTTTCTCTCATATCTAATCGGCCTTGCACATGCGTTTCTGTTCTGGCCTGATGACATACTCACATTTTATGCAATTTGTGGAGCACTACTTTTACTTGTTGTCCGGCTGAACAATCGGACACTCCTTGTTCTTGCAACAATCATTTTGTTATCGCCAATAGCAATTCATTTAGCTGGCGGCTTTCATCCAAAAATATTTGTAGAAATCAGAAATTCGCTCTTTCAAAGATTTGGATTCAGTAGACAGACGGTGGTCCAAACATACACAACAGGAACCTACGGTCAAATCGTTCGGTTAAACTTCAGCGAATGGTTTGGGGAATTGAACTATGTGTTTTCCAGCGGAATGATGATTTCTATCTTTGGAAAATTCGTGCTGGGTTTCTATTTGGGAAGAAATGAAATTCACACGAAGTTAAATTCATACGCTCCTATAATCCGCAAACTCATGCTTTTTGGATTTGCGATTGGCCTTCCTCTGAACTTTGTGTATGCAAAAACGTTTTACGATGAATCAATTATTACAACTGTGACTTACGTAATCGGATTTATCCCCTTAAGCATGGCTTATGTTTGTACGATTTGTTTGCTCTGGATGCAGCCCCAATGGCAGAACCGGCTTTTGATTTTTGCTCCTGTCGGCAGAATGGCCCTAACGAATTACGTTTCACAAAGTGTTATATGCATGTTTATTTTTTATCGAATCGGCTTGGGACTTGGCGGTACTGTCGCCCTACAATCTACATACCGATCGGAATCGTGGTTAACTGCATTCAGATTTTCCTAAGCCGTCTCTGGTTGAAGCATTTTGAATTCGGACCGCTTGAGTGGCTGTGGCGAACGCTAACCTACGGCAAACGATTTCAGTTAAGGACCAGAGCAGGCGCTTCAACATAAGCAAGATTCATTCCGCATGCAATTCTTTCAAAATGTAGGAGGCATTGTAAATTTTCCGTAAGGCTTCATCGATGCCGGCGGGATGCACGGAAATTTGACGTCCTAATTCAGGCTCATAAATAAAATTTCGATTAAGACCATATCGATTGCGATCAAAATTAATCCCAACAAATTCCCCTGCACGATTCAAGATCGGACTTCCTGAATTTCCGGAATATGTATCTGCGTTCGATACAAAATTCAACTGTGCTTTCAGATTTAGATTTTGCTTATTTTTGATCCAACTTTCAGGAAATGAAAATGGTTCGCGGTTTTCATGTTCTTCTGCGCGCTGAAATGCACCACCAAGCGTAGTTGCGTAAGGAATTTGCGATTCACCTTCACGATATCCTTGCACAGTTCCATAAGCGAGCCGCAAGGTAAAAGTGCCATCCGGATATTTCAACATTTCAGATCCACGAAATTTTGCCAGCTCAATCTTTGCATATGCCTGACGTTCAACTTCCTCAACTTCCGCTTCATAACGTTTTCGTAGAGCTCTTGTATACGAATCTATTTTGCGAGTGAGTTGAATCATACTGTCATTCGATTGCTCAATTGCATTGACTCCGCCATCTGCAATTCTTTTGCGTTCCGCCGGATCTTTCAGTTTTGTACCTTCGACCAATTCAGCAGCACGAGCTTCCGGAGACTTCCCTTCCAGAATATGCAGGAGCATCGGATGATCGCCGCCAAGATTTTGAGCCAGAAATGCGAGCGAGCCTTTTAAGCGCACTTTCTCCAGCGATATTGCAATCGGTGCTGTGGAATAGAGTTCTTGTTTTAATGATTCAAGATTGGAATCGCGATATTCACGCAAACGATCCGGGCCAGGCTTCTGAAGTTCAGAAGCCATCCGGGTTAGATGACGCGCAATTTGAAAAAACACTGAGTCAAATCCATCACCTTTTTCCAACAGCATATATTCCAACCAGAATTCTTTCCGCTTAGTAACAGAATTTTCAATCTGCTGCCATGGATCTATTCCGTTCGATGTAGTCATTGAACGCAATTGCTTTTCATCGCTTTCCTTTTTATCCATCAGATTGGAATCAAGAAGACCTTGATAATAACCATTTACCAGCTTTCTGACGTTGGCGGTATCGTGAAGTTCATCGCCAAGCATTTGCGCTTCTTTTTTCCCAAGATTCTTGAATTGTTCCAGCAAAACCTCGCGATAATGCAATCGATTTGCGGTGTAGGGAACTAAAACATCGCGGCGAAACTTTAAACTTGCAACCGTGTCCAAACGGCTTGTAACGCCGGGATTGCCAATCGCAAATACCAATTCATTTTCTGATACTCCGGCAGGGTTCCACTTCAAAAAATGTTTCGGATGCACCGCTGCGTTGTTTTCATAGGCCCGGAAAAAGTTAATATCAAAATCGAATCGGGGGAACTCGAAGTTATCCACTTCACCACCAAATCCGGCAACTGCTGACTCCGGCGAAAACACCAGCCGTACGTCGGTATATTTCTTATAGCGATATAAGTGATACAAACCCCCGTGATACAAAGTCATAACATCGCTCCGGAGTCCGGTTTGATCCAGCGATGCTTTTTCGATTTCAGCCATTCTTTTCTTTCGTTCAGTTGCTGCAGTCTCAGGGCTCATATCAGGCTTAATGGCGGCATTCACCTTCTCTGTTACATCTTCAATCGATTCCAGAACATTCAACTCCAGATCCGGACACTTCAGCTCCTTTTCCCGTGAGCCAGAAGAATAACCATCACGATAGTAATCCTTCTCGGATGGACTCAGTTTCTTTAAACAATCTGCACCCACATGATGATTGGTGATAATTAATCCGTCGGCGGAAACAAAACTACCACTGCCTCCACTGTTGAAACGGACCGCTGATTTTTGTGCATGTTCAAGCCACTCTGGTGTTAGAGTGAAACCGTACTTTTGTTTGATCAAATCGATAGGTGGATCATTCAACAACCACATTCCTTCATCTGCAAAAGCCATGGAACAAATTAAAATGAGAACTACCGAAAAAATTTTCATGCGGCCGATTTTATCATGATAGAAAGAATCTCTGTATCTTTGCAGTTGAGTTGGTATGCATCGAATAAAATTTGCGCATAGAATCGCTGGAGCAATCAAAGAATACAGTGCTGCTGAATTCAGCCGCTCAACGGGAATTGAATATCTTCCACGTTTAAAATTCCAAAACGATAAAATTTTCGAGCGCATCACAAAGCATTGCATTCGAGCGTCCGATAAAGATTACATCCACTCAAAAAGGAAATGGCTGGGAGCTTTGTACGCGGATCAAATTAGATCTGCACACATGGCCGATGTTTCCATTCAATGGATTGATGATACATTGGAATACGGTCTTTTCGCTGAAAAAGACATCAGCGCCTGGGAATTTATCGGCGAATACACCGGAATGGTTAGAAGGCATTATCCGATTTTTAACAAGATCAATGATTATTGTTTCCTGTATCCAACCTCTCGATATTTTTTTGGAAAGTATTTCATCGATGGTGAAAAGTGTGGGAATGAAATCCGTTATGCCAATCACAGTGATCGTCCAAATAGCGAATCAACCGGCATCTTCAGCGATGGCATGTTCCATATGATTTTAAGAGCGATCAAAGACATTCCCGCTGGTGCCCAGATCACCTACGATTACGGTGATCGATATTGGAAAAACAGACCTCGCATTCCGAATCTTCGTTAAGAACTCGGGGGGGTGTCTACAACGGCTAAAATAGTTAGAATTGTGGCTTATGGAAGTTAAATCATTCGCCATCATATTCAGTTTATTTTCCATCACAGCATTTGCCCAAGAAACAAATTGGGATCAGATTTTGTACTGGGGTGGAAGTCCACAAGATCAACAGAAGGCAGTCGAAGTTTTTCAGGAAAATTGCGACAAAGAAGACCTTCGCGCTTGCTCAAGTCTAGCATTCGCATACAGAGCAGCACGCGGCGTAACGAAAGATTTTGCGAAATCGCTTGAGCTATCCAAAAAAGCATGTGATGGCGGTGATATGTGGGGATGCACGAATCTGGGCTCTTTATATAAGGAAGGATCAGGCGTAACTCAAGATGTATCGAAAGCTGTAACCCTGTTCACTTCCGCTTGTGACAAAGGAGAATTGCGCGGCTGCGTAAATCTAGGCCTTCACCTGTACAACGCGAAAGATCAAGAACCCGATTTCTCCAAAGTAGTCGAACTGTTTCAGAAGTCGTGTGAAGGCGGTGAATTATTGGGATGCAGTTTATTAGGAACGTTATTTCGCGATGGTACAGGAGTTCAACAGAATTACACACAGGCGATTGATCTGTACAAAAAAGCTTGCAATGGCGGTGTAATGTCCGGCTGTGAAAGTCTGGGAGTGCTTTACAAAAAAGGTTCTGGTGTCAAAGCGGATGGACGCAAAGCCGCGGCATTATTTGAACAAGCTTGTAAAGGTGGTGACATGAGTGCCTGTGGAAGAATGGGTGATTTGTATCAAGAAGGCTCTGGAGTGAGAAAAGATTTAGCGAAGGCTGCAGAATTCTATCAGATGGCATGTGATGGCGATGACACCCAATCATGCGGACTCTTAGCTTCCATGTATCTTAATGGCGATCATCAAATTCAAAACACTTCCAAAGCTGCAGAAGTCCTTGAGAAAACTTGCAACAAAGGCGCCAATAAAGACTGCGTGAGTGCAGGTGTTTTATATGCCGCTGGAAACGACATCCCGAAAGACTCTCAAAAAGCTTTAGCACTTTTTCAGAAAGCATGTGATGGCGGTGAAATGAAAGGCTGCACTTTGTCAGGCACACTTTATGAAAGAGGCGAAGGAGTTGAAAAAAATTATTTGAAAGCGTTAGGCTTGTACCGAAAAGCATGCGAAAAATTGGAGCCTCTTGGTTGCACCCGCCTTGCAATGCTTTTTGAAAAAGGTCTCGGTATCGAAAAAGATCCTGCCTCGGCCCTTCAACTTTACAAAGAAGCATGCAACTTAGGAGAGACTTCTGCCTGTGAAAGACAAAAAGCTCTCGAAAATCCCTAAACCTAACTCGGGATGACATCCATATTATTCAAAGTTAGAATGTACACGCTATGACTGCGTCACTGATGCTTGTTGTCCTCATTGTCTTTTTTGCGCTGTTATTTGATTTCGTAAACGGATTCCATGATGCTGCCAACTCAATCGCCACAGTTGTATCAACGCGAGTACTCACACCTCTTATCGCAGTTGGCTGGGCCGCCTTCTTCAACTTCATTGCATTTCTATTTATGGGCACCAGAGTCGCAAAAACAATCGGTGGCGACATGGTGAAAATCGAACTGATTCCAGCTGAACTTCGACTTTACGTTCTTCTTTCAGGAATTCTCGGTGCAGTGCTCTGGAACTTATTTACATGGTACATTGCATTACCTACTTCGAGTTCACACGCTCTTATCGGTGCATATGCTGGTGCCGCAGTTACAGCGTATGGGCAACTCGCCGGATTGTTAAAGCCTGCAGCATGGATTAAAACGATAGTTTTTATTGTTGCTTCACCTGTAATCGGAATGGCACTCGGTGCTCTGATGCTGGTTATCATTTTTCGGATTTTCAGAAGAGCAATGCCCGCAAAAATTGACAAATGGTTCCGTAAAGGACAACTCTTATCGGCAGCTGCATATTCACTTGGACACGGCGGCAATGATGCACAGAAGACCATGGGCATTATTACTGCTGTTCTTGTTTCCGGTGGATTTCATGCAGCAGGTCCCGGAGGAAGTCTTCCTTCAATTCCACTCTGGGTAGTTCTTGGCGCCCATACAGCGATGGGACTGGGGACACTTTCCGGTGGATGGCGCATCGTTCGCACCATGGGCGCAAAAATTACAAAACTTCAGCCGTATGGTGGATTTTGCGCAGAAACTGCTGCTGCCATCAGTTTATTCGGTGCCACTTTCGCAGGAATCCCCGTTTCAACCACGCATACCATTACCGGTGCAATTGTTGGAGTTGGCGCAGCGAAAAGATTTTCCGCAGTACGATGGGGAATTACAACCAGGATCGTTTGGGCGTGGGTGCTAACGATTCCTTGCGCAGCTGGCATTGCTGCTTTGATTTTTTATTTAATTCGAACTCTTGCATTGTGATCTATTCATGCCTTAAAGCAATTATCGGATCAACTGATGCCGCGCGTCTGGCCGGAACATAAGAAGATAAAAATCCAAGTGCAAGAAAGAGCACTGAACAGGCTTGGAAAATCATCAAATCTGTCGGACTTACAAAATACAATAACGTTGACAACATCCGCGTGGATGCGAACGAAAGAAAGATTCCAATTGCAATTCCGATCACAGCAAGCAACAATCCTTCTTTTACAACCATTCTGACAACGTCATATTGTCTTGCTCCCAGCGCTATCCGAATTCCAATTTCATGACTTCGTTGCGATACTGAATACGAAATCACACTATAGAGTCCAACAGTAGCAAGGATCAACGCAACTCCCGCGAATAATGCAAGTATGATCATGTTAAAGCGGCGCTGAGAAAGTGAATCTGAGATGATTTCGTTCATCGAGTTCGCCTCCCCTATCACAAGATGTGGATTGAATTCACGGATCGTCTTTCGGAGAGTCTGTGAATATCGGGCAGGATCTCCTGATGTTTGAGCCGCTATATACAGAGAAGGTTCCCGCTGAACTTCAAGGCTGGATAAATAAAGTACCGGCCAAGATTCCTCATCCACAGATTTGCTTTTTACGTTACGAGCAATTCCGATGATTTCAAACGGCCCATCAAATCCGGCAACATAAATTTTTTGTCCGATAGGATCGTTGCTCTTCCAGTTACGATTCAAAAGAAACTCATCTATGATAACTGTCTTGCCTGGATGCATTTCACTGAAATATTGCCCGCGTAATAATCGGATATTCATTGTCTTGAAATAATCGGGGCTAACAATTCTGTAAGATGCAGCATAAACATTCCGCAAATTTGGATTCGGAGGTCGATCTTTGCTGAAGTCAGTCATTGAATTTCCTGGAGTCATCGGAACCAAATTTGCGGTCGCTGCGTTTTGAACTCCAGGAATTGCACGAACTCGTTCTAACAGCACTCGGTGTACATCGGCGAGATTTTTAAGTTCCGGATATTTATCAACAGGCGCAGTAACTTTGATTGCAATCACTGAATTCGGATTGTAACCAAGATTCACATTTTGCAGTTGAACGAAACTTTTCATCAGCAGTCCTGCACAAATCAACAAAACCAATGAAAACGCAGCTTCAATGATCACAATCAGATTTCGAACGCGCTTTCGAGATGATCCTGATGTTGAAGCAAGCGTTCCCTCTTTTAGTCCTTCTTGCAAATCTTGTTTCATACTTTGAAGCAGGCTATAAGTTCCAAAAAACACAACAGTCAAAGATGAAGCAGCAATTGCTACAATCATTGCAATCGGATCGAAATTAATTTCATTTAGCCGTGGAATATTTTCAGGCTTCAACGCGTGCAGCAATTCTACGGCCACACTGCCAGCAGAATGCCGACCACACCGCTGATAACCGCAATCAAACAACTTTCAGTAAGTAGCTGAGAAAACAATCGCGAGGTTGTCGCACCCATCGCTTTTCGAATTGAAATTTCGCGATGACGTCCGATTGCTTTTGCTGTCAGTAGATTTGCCACATTCAAACACGAAATCATCAACACCAAAATAGCTGCACCAAAAATAATCCAGGATGCCTTTCGAAAAGTTTCGGGCACAACAACTTCTTCCAGAGTTTGCATTGTCACTGACCAATCTTTGTTTGAATCGCGATACTGTGACTCCAAACCGGCTGCAATGCTTTTCATCTCTTGAAGCGCATGGCTCTGAGCTACGCCAGGCTTCAGCCTTCCAATGACTCTCAAGAAATGATTGCTTCGATCACTAAATTTCTTGGCATCAATAGAAAGCGGCAAATAAACTTCGCCATCATTGAATGGAAGTTGGAAGTCCTGACCCATTATGCCTACAACTCTGAAAGCTTTCTGATCCAGGTAAATGTTTTTGCCAATGATCTGCTGATCTTTTCCAAAATTTGCATTCCAAAGGCGGTAGCTTAAGATCGCAACATCTTCCGTTCCCCCTTTATCATGATCTGATGAAAACAGATCACCTTTTATTGGTCTTGCACCCAAGATAGAAAAGAGATTTCCCGAAATCCGAGTACCGGAAATTTGCTGCGGCTCATTCGGTGTAGTCAGATTGAAATCTTGCTGGCGCGCGAACGCACCGAGATCTTCGAACGAATGATTTTGTTTCCGCCAATCCATCCAGTTCAACGGTGAAACGGAAAAGTACAAAACATCCTGCGAAGGATTGCTTTCATATATGCGCAACAAGCGGCTTGGTTCGTAATACGGCAGCGGACTAAGCACCACTGAATTCACAACAGTAAAAACAGCGGTAACGCAGCCGATTCCCAAACCCAGTGTTGCGATAATGACGATTGCAAGTTTGGGATTTTTTAAATGAAGGCGCAGCGCATATCGGAGATCTTGCCAGATCGTTTTCATGTGATGCTGTTACGCAAACAAAATGCCAGAAGGTTCTCGACGATTATACGCTGACGCCCTGTTCGTATTCAGAAATAGCGTGTTCGCAATCGAACACTACGGCAATCTTGGATACATAATTTTATTACCGGCGCTATACCAATTCTTGTCAAGACCGAATTTTTTTCCAGCTTCATCAATAAGCGCCGCATCATTTGCTCTCTTTTTAATTACAACCTGATCGCTTTTCCATTTTTCAGCAGCCAGCCATTTTCTTCTGTATTCACCAGCAGTCATCTTCCGCGGACCATCCGCAGTTTTGATTGTAACTTCCGCAGAATCAGGCAAGTATCTATCGTTAACTACTTTCGGTCCTACGCCTCTTTTTTCAGCTGTTTTTGGAGCACCAGTATCTATTGTTTTACCATTTGTATTTACAGCTGGCTCCGTCTTCCCGTTTGTATTTACCGGCGTCTTTCCATATGGATCCACCTTAGGTTTTGCCTGACCTTCTGGATTCGGAACTCGAACATTCGTTTCAACTGTTGGAGCCTTGGTGTTTAAAGTTGTGCCATTTGTTTTCACCGGAATATTTTCGTGCTGAGGTGCACGAACAACTGAAGGTTCGTTAGGTTTGATATATACACGCCGTTCTACATCAACTCTTGGAGATTTTCCTGGCATACGCCCGGTGGATAACGCAATTGCAAAAGCGGTGATGATTCCTTTGTGGATATCATCCCAGTGTTTCACATATGCCTGCCATGCATCACGCGATTTCATTCCTTGATCCTTCATGAAATAACGGATCGTATCGTTCCCTGCTTTATCTATTGGATGCAGCTTCGTAGTTTCATAGCTGTAATATCCATTCTTCCCTTTTTCAACGCGAACCAAATGACCTTCTTGTTCCCACACATAAACATTCGGAGGATGCTTTGTTGCATTTTCAGGAACAGTCTTGTTGTTAACATGATTCAGGATTCCTGCAGGAAGACCGGGCCGAGGTATTTGCGTTCCTTTATCAGATGCAGATCCAAAAGCCCGACCGATCCTGGGCTTGAACGCTTGTTCTGCATCAGCTGCGATGATCTCGACTTGCCATGTAGTCGAAGGTTCGTGTGGAACAGGAATAAGTTTTACTGCGCCACTTGGCAGCTTACTTTTATCAAACATTTTGTCCATTGCTTGATCTTTGGTCAAAGGCTTTTCAAATTCCAATACAAATCCTTTGCCTTTTCCAGTACCAAGACCAGCATTCACATAATTCACCTGCGATTTTCCTTCATCAATGTCATACTTCGCACTGATTTTGAAACCAAAATCGTTGTTCAAATCCCATCGCTTGTTTACTGTCGCTTCAGAGGGCGGAATCGGAACGTCTGGCCATTCCGCAATTACACTTCCATCCGGTTGAGTTGTTTCATAATGCGATCTCATTTTTCCCAGAACCGCCTGATGTGTATCTATGTCGCTGGTTTGCAAAGTCCATGAATTGGGTCCAGGGCCTTGAGTTAACTTAGCTCCTTGCGGGAGTGTCCCATCTTTGAAGATCACTTTTGCAGCTTGTTCTTTAGTAATCGAACGATCGAAATCATATTGTGATCTTCCCATGCCTGTGATACTCAGTCTTGCTTTTTTTGGAAGCGGCCCACTGACTTCGGATTTCTCCGCTTCAGCAACCTTCTTTGGCTCTGCTTTTCGTGAAGACAGTGTTTCATTCAATTGTTGTTTCTTAATTGAACCTGTAACGCCCGTTTCACTCTTCATTTGTGCTGCATGCTTCGGATTCACATCAACTTTCTGCGAAGATTGAGACGTAGTTTGAGTTGTAGAACTTTTTGTTTCAGTTTTTATTTCTGTAGTTTGCGGTGGTAACGGCGCCGATGTAGACCCCGATCCACGAACACTTAAGTCTCCCATGATCCTTCTCCTTCCTTTAAAGATTAATTTCGACAACTAAGACGGAGAGTACGAGAAGGTAAACGTATAACTTAAGTTAGAGATGGAGCTAGTCTTTTAGTTAGTTTATTCTGGAGTTTGTAGGCCAACATTTTAATCACGGAAGCACGGAAGTCACCGAAATCACTGAAGAGAATTGTTTTTGAAATATTTAATTTCGTGCTTTCAGTGAATTCAGCGTTTTCCGTGATTAAAAGGCCAACCCTAACAACGATAGCGCTGATTCACTGCCACTAATCCGTTTTGATTTTCGCCATTGTGAAGGCACGACCACTATCGTACAGCTTGAGATATCCTTGTTTGCGGCCTTCAAGAATATCGATGTCGGAAGCTACAACCTGATATTTGTCCTGTTGATTTTGTGATTGATACATTGTTGCTGCTTGGTTTAGATCTTGAAGAGCGTTTTTATCATCACTCAGGTAGTATTGGACAATTCCTCGATCATGATAAAACTCCGGTTGTTTCGAATCTAAATCAATCGCACGATTCAAATCATCAAGAGCGTCCGAATCATTTTCCAATTCGAATTGAGCACGACCGCGCGCAGCGTAATAGTCAGCTTCTTCCTTGAATTTGATCGCAGCATCAAAATCCGCTAACGCATCTTTTGTGCGCTTCAAATCCATCAATGCTAATCCGCGATGATAATAGGCCATGGGAAAGTCAGGTAAGAATTGGATTGCTTCTGTAAAATCTTGAACAGCTGCATCCACATTTCCATTGATGTAGCATTGTCCGGCACGATTGTGCAACGCAATTGCAAGTTGAAGTAAAGCATCCTGATATTGCGAATCGCTTCCACTATTACGATAAGATTCAGCTTGACGCCGCAGTTCATTCACCTTGCTTGTATCAGCAAGGCTTATATCGCCTGAACAATCGGCGTTGTAAACATCAAAGTATTCCGAAGCAATCTTTTGACCGCCAATTGATAAATCAACGCGATAAATACCTTGAGTCCATGGTGCCATCGAATAGCCGTGACTATTGTAGGAATAGGTCCAGTCAGATTGAATCGTGTAGTTTATTGTGTAGCGATAAAAAAGCTCGCCGCTTTTAAACCATTCAGAATCGACTTGAAATGAAACCGGGTTGCCGGGTGCATTATGAGTAAGATTTAACTCCCAGTTAATATATCGTGCAGTTCGTGCATCAAATCCCATTCTGTATTGTCGTTGCTCTTTTGGCTGAGGATTATACGGGCTTTCAAAAAATTTCACTTCACTAATGTTTGCATTGATTGATGGAATATAAGGATGAGCGAATTCATGTTTACTCTGATTTCGATTTTCAGTTTTTGGTGTCTTTCTTTCTTGATGTCCTGCACTCTGATACCCTTTTCCTGGCCTGCTCAACGATGGATCAGGCTCTCCGGCCTGTTGATTGTAGGTTGAATCTTTCGGTGAATTGCAGGAACAAATTGTCGCAATCAGCGCTATTATCATGAAGCGAATTTTCATGGTTTTATTATAGTCATCACCAAGGCTAACTCATGATCTTAAGATCAAACAGAAATAATGAAAAATGGTCGCCGAGTTCTCCCTCCTTAATAAAGGGTAAGATTAAAGAGGAGGTTGGAGCCTTAACTAATACCTCCAACCACCCCCTTAACCCCCTCCTTCATAAGGAGGGGGAACTTGTTGATTACCATTTTTCAAAGCAGGTACAAAGAAGTCATGAAAAAATTTCTCGTTGCTCTGGTAGTTGAATTCATTCTGCTATTCCTTTTGTACAATTACCTGATTACAAGATTCTTTCCAGATCAACAATCCTGGCTGAAGGTTGGAATTATTTCTGGAGTCATGATGATCCCGGTGGTAATAGTTCATGGAATTTTTGCCAATGCAAAAGAGATTGCTTTGCTACGCAAAAGCGATAATCCCACGTTGAAAGATGGCGAGCGGGTTGCGCTCAGCGGATACATCCGTCCATTGCAGGAAGTACTTACATCTCCATTTACGAAAAAACAGTGCATTGGTTACTCCTACAAAGTGTTCACAGTTGTTGGAAGCGGCAAAAGTAGATCTCAACGCACAGAATATTCCGGAACGGTTCAGGTCCCTTCCGTGATCCGTACAAACATCATGGAAGTGCGGCTGCTTGGTTTAATAGAAGGAGAAGATGAAACGTTCGATGAAATTGAAGAAGGCGACAAGGCAATAGTTCAGAATGCTTATGAATATCTTAGCCACAGGCAATTCCAGCCAAAGCCAAAGAATCTCTCTGAAGCCTGGGCAACTGCAAAAAAGTTAATCACTGATAATGATGGAAGTATTTGCGAGGAATTAAAAATTTTTGATAATCCATTGGATCTGTCAGGACGATCATTTGCGGAATCCTGTATAGAGATCGATAAACCTTATAGCCTGATTGGCGTCTGGTCGGCAGCTCAAAACGGATTGTTATCGGATCCTTTCGGAAAAGGAAACATTACTGTTTTGCAAGGAGACGCAACTCAAGCCATTAAAAAGATGCGCAGCAGGAATGGATGCATGACGGTGGCTGCCATATTTTTGTCGGTGTTTCTGAATGCTATGGCAATTGCAAACCTGAAACATTAAATTCTAGTCATCGAGAAGTCATAATGTTATATTTAATATCGTAGTATGGGGCTGCGAGGTAATTTTTTAAGCTCTCTTGTAGTAGTACTGTCTCTAATTTCTTCCTATTCCTCCGCACTCGACCAATCCAGGATCATGAACCTGATGATGGAAAAAGGAATGGCCTTCGATCAGGTTGGAATCATCATTGAGGATGATAGCGGAAAAGTACTTGCGTTCAATGAAAAGAAACATCTGAAACCAGCCTCTCTCACAAAAATTCTTACTGCTGGAACTGCCCTGGAATTATTTGGAACAGATTATCAATTCAAAAGCCAGCTGCTAACAGATGGTTCAATTAAAAACAATGTTTTAAAGGGATCCATATATTTAAAGGCTGATGGCGATCCCACATTTAATTCGCAGTCGCTCAGAAATTTCTTAAACGCGCTGAAAAACCAAAAAATCAAAACGATCGATGGCGATATTGTTATCGATGATTCAAAACAATTCGATATTCATAGCGCGAATACAAAATCCTGGCAACGGACACCAAATCCCGGAAACTATCCAATGTTTGTGAATATCGATCCGCCAGCAAAAGTTCAACCGGGCTCGCGTTCATGGAAATCTGCCAAAAACCGATTGCGCAGATTAATCGCATTGAATGAAGATTACGTCGTTTATCAAAACATGGTGCAACCGGATTTGTGGACCGGACAGGATTTCTTGTTGTTACTTCGTCAATCTAAAATCCGCATCACTGGCCAGGTTATTCGTGGCAGCGCTCCGGAAGGTGCTTCCGAAATTGCAGTTTTGAATACTCCTTTAACACTGGTCATTCATGACATGCTGAAGTCATCCAATAATTTTTATGCTGATATGCTGATCCGGAATTTTGCTATTCATAGCGGAGCCATTCCACTTACCATGGAAACAGGGATTAAATACCTTGGTTCTTTTCTGGATCGAGCCGGTGTTTCGCATGAAGATTATTCGCTATACTCAGGTTCTGGCTTTACTCACAGCGGGTTTATCACCGCCGGTGCGCTATGTGCGGTGTTGAATTATCTTCGCACGCAACCAACTGTTTCGACTGTGTTTTACAATTCACTTCCCGTTGCAGGACTTGATGGCACTTTAAGGCATCGCATGAGAAAAACAGAAGCTGTCGGTAGAATCCATGCAAAAACAGGTTACCTGGCAAGTCTTGTTTCGCGAACTAAAAATCAGGATGGCGTAGTTGCACTCGCAGGATTTGCAACACCATCTGCAGAAAAAAATATGACATTCGTTTTCCTGTACAATGGAAAACTTTCCCCATATCTCGTTCGTTCCATTTTCGATAAAATGTGCGTGATCTTAGTTACCGAATCCTGATTATTATATTTTTTGACCACAAAATAACTCATGATCTTAGGATCAAACAGAAATAATGAAAAATCAGCGTTCCTTTCTACCCCTTATGAAGGGGGAGATCAAAGAGGGGGTTGGAGTCTTCACAATGTTTCCAACCTCCCCTTTATCCCCTCCTTCATAAGGAGGGGAGCTGGTCGATCGTCGATTTTCAAAGGGACAATTAATTGAGGTAGATATGCAGACACTTCCAAAAAATGCAGCACTGATAGTGATCGATATTCAGAATGGATTTGATGAACCGTATTGGGGAAATCGAAACAATCTTCAAGCGGAACAGAACGTTGCAAAACTTCTGGATGCATGGAGACGCTCAAAGCGCCCCGTACTTTTTGCACGTCATGATTCTAAAAATCCAAAATCACCACTTTATCCAGGTCAAAAAGGAAATGCGATTAAAGAGATTGTTCAACCTGTTTCCGGGGAACCAGTAATTCCGAAATCTGTAAATAGTGCTTTCATCGGCACCGATCTTGAAGAACGTTTGCGAAAAGACAAGATCGATTCAGTTGTAATTACTGGAATAACCACCAATCATTGCGTATCAACAACCGCACGGATGGCAGGCAATCTTGGCTTTAATACTTACGTAGTTTCAGATGCAACCGCAACTTTTGATATAAAGGGCACTGATGGACGCAATTACACTGCAGATGAAATGCATGCAATGGGGCTTGCAGAGATTCACAACGAGTTCGCTACGGTTATAGATACTGAAACCCTGCTGAAGAATCTGGACTAAAATCAAAGGGTTATTGTCTTACCAAAGGCGCGCGTTGGCGAACTTCATCAAACCAATTTACAGCTACATTCAAATAGTCTTCTGTGGTATTCCTTTGTAAGGTTGTAATGAATCGTTGATGATCTGAAGTAACATCCATTTGATAGAATGGTCCAGCAAATAGCACTTCAGGAGTGCCGGCTGAAAATGTTGGAGCAGTTTGAACCGCTACGCGCATAACATTCTCACTTTGCAAATAAAGCAGCTCATCTGGCTGTTTCCATCGGGGCATTATTCCGCCCCTGGTGGATACTTGCCACCGGCCTTCGGGTCCGCCAAGCGAGCGCACATAAATTTCGGATCGTCCGGATTCATCGGAAGTATATGCGATCCATTTACCATCCGGAGAAAATACTCCTTCAATTTCTGTTGCTGGTGTTGCAACAAATTCATGAAGCTTGCCATCCGTTGAATCAAAAATCATCAAATCCGAATTTGTCTCTGGACTATCTTTGTAAAGCAAAAGTTTTTTGTTATCAGGTGACCACTGAATCGGATTTAATACGGAATCCATTTTGACTAATGGTTGCTCCTGATCGCTTCCATCCGCAGCACGCCAGAATATGTTCCAAAAGCCGAGTGCTTCTGAAGAGTAAGTCACTCTTTTTCCATCGGCTGTCCATCGCGGCCAACCAGTGCGCGCTCCTGAGGTGAGCCGTGTAGACGTTCCCCGGTCCAGATCGTAAATCCAAATTTCGAATCCTTGAAAACCAGTGAGATGATGATCATCTGGTGATATTCGTGGATCGTTCAGTTTTACTGAATCCAGAAAACCAGGAATTTTTTCTCCTTTACGATTCCACATTGCGAGGTTGCGACCTTCATCATATGTAACACCTGAAGGAAGAGCGATCAGAACTCCGTTTTCCGAAAATGCATACTCCAGAGTGCCTGCGCCGCTATCGGAAACTCCCGCAATAAGAGCTACGGGATCACCGTATGTTTCTAATTTTTGCAAATCAAAACCGATGACATACAACGAATCGCCACGCCCAAAAATTAAATGGCCGGTTGGCAAATAACGTGCGCCGAATGCATGTTGAAGAATTTCTTTTCGTTCACCAGTATCAAGACGAACCGCACCAATCGTTGCATCGGACCAACTTCCTCCATGCCCTATTGTAAAGAGTGCAACCTTACTTCCTGGCAAAACAAATGGCCATCGATGATTCCTTTCACCTTTTGCTCTATCCACAGTAGTAAGGGATTGCGGCGTTCCACCATCAGATGAGATTTTGCTCAAACCTGAATAATAAAACGGTGAAAATATAATCGTTCCATCATCTCCCCAACTTGCACCGCGAGGATTTGATAGACGGCATACCGTTACGGGAGTATCTCCTGAAAGTCTCACTTTCCGTAGTTCATGTTCGGTTAGAAAGGCGAGCCATTTCCCGTCAGGCGAAAAAAATGGAGCGCGAGCACCTTCAGTTCCAGGAATTGGGTGCGACTGAAATGAACTCATATTTCTCAAATACAGCTGGATCTGCTGATTTTCCACACCGGTGTATACAATGGAACGACCGTCCGGTGAGATCGCCAGTGTTCCATATGCATTAAATACTGTTCGTTGCTTCGTTTCTAAAGGAATGATGAATCGCATCACGCGATTTTCAGATTGTGAATATTGTTTATTTCCAGATGTATACCATGCAGCTACACCAAAGATTGTCATCAGTGCAGCGATGGTCCACGGCAAAAAAGTTTTTCCTTTGGAAGATGTAGTTGCAATTGCAGGCGGAGGCGTCGTGGATATTGAAGTGCCGGAAATTGTATCAAGATAAAAAGCTGCATCATGCATAGATTGGAAACGTTGTGCTGGATCTTTTTCAATACAATGTTCCACAATCCGGATCATCGCTGGTGAAAGATTCAAGCTGGGAGCAGATAATGCGTCAGGCTCCTTAGTCAGGATCGCGCTCAAAGTATCAGCCGGTGTATCACCATGAAAGGCACGATTTCCGGAAATCATTTCATACAGGATTAAACCAAAGGAAAAAATATCAGAACGCGCATCCGCCGGTTTACCCCGCACCTGTTCCGGAGACATATATCCGACGGTGCCAAGGATCATACCAGCGGCTGAATATGGCGCGTTGGTTTCAAGTTTTGAGACTTGAACTGCTGCCGCTTCTGGTTGAGTTAACTTTGCAAGACCAAAATCGAGAATTTTGATGCGACCGTCTTTTGTTATAAAAAGATTTTCCGGCTTTAAATCTCGATGAATAATTCCTTTATCGTGTGCAGCAGCCAATGCTTTTGCAATTTGCAAGGCATGGTCGATGACTTTGCGTTGTGACAAAGGTGCTTTCAATTTCTCGCGAAGAGTCTCACCTTCCAATAATTCAAGAATTAGAAAATGCACGCCATTTTCATGTCCAACATCGTAAACATTTAAAATTCCGGGATGATTTAACATTCCTGCGGCACGTGCTTCTTGTTCAAATCTTGCGAGACGATCAGTATCTTGCGAAAAATTTGAAGGCAGGACTTTGATTGCTACTTCGCGCCCGATGCGCGGATCCATTGCGCGATAGACTTCACCCATTCCACCTGCGCCAATCCGTTCAACGATTTCATATGCACCAAGTTTTGTACCGGATTCAATCATCATGGACGTAGAATGCTACAGCAATTCCTTATTGCGGTAAATGATTTTACCTTCGAGAATTGTTATGACGATTTTCGTCTTTAAGATCTCTTCCGGAGGCATCTTCAGAAAATTCTGGGACAATACAGTTATGTCGGCAAGTTTGCCACGAGTAAGTGATCCTTTTATATTTTCTTCGAATGATGCGTAGGCTGCATCAATTGTGTAGTGACGAAGTGCGTTTTCCGGACTTACAGCTAGTTCAGGATGCCATCCGCCATCAGGCTTCCCTTCTGTTGTTTTTCTTGTGATTGCGCAATAGAGTCCGCGGCGAACATCCGATGTTACAACCGGCCAATCGCTGCCAAAAGTTAAAGGCACTTTTATCTTTTCAAAATTTCCCCAGCTGAATGCACGCGTCGATCTTTCCGGTTCGGCATTTTTCGCCCATACATCGAAAATATTTTGATTCGGATCAGCATGCAGCGGTTGCATCGATGCAATCACTCCAAGTGTTTTGAATCTCTGGTAATCTGTTTGCGCCACCGTTTCAATATGTTCGATGCGTCCTCTGCGATCTTTAGGGCCATTCTGTTGTTTTGCTGCTTCATACGCATCAAGAGCAGTACGTACACCGCGATCGCCGATTGCATGTAAGTACACTTGCAAGCCGGCGCGGTCAGCCGCAACTACAGCTTCTTTCAACTTTTCAGTATCCCAATTTAAACTTCCACGCTCTGTTGAGCCGTCATAAGGCTCCAACATCGCGGCGGTCTTTGCTTCAATCACACCATCTACATATCCTTTAACCGTTCCAAACTGGAGCAAATAGCCAGCATGAGTTTTTTTCAAACGCTGTGCTTCGGAAATTGCCTGGGCAAAATTTTCTTGTTGCATTCGCACTGCCGCCTTGATTCGAACACTTAACTTCAATTCACTTTTTGCACGTTCAAACATTTTCAAAGTTTTTTCTAATTCTTCAAGCGAAACATCGGCATCTTGGACTGATGTGATTCCATTCGAATTCAAAACTTGAAATGCACGCAGCAGTAATTGATACGTAGTTTCTTCATCCGGACGCGGAATTTTAGATTCAATCAAAGACGTTGCTGCTTCTTTCAATGCACCCGTTGGTTCACCGGTCTTCGGATCTTTCACAATGTGCCCATCTTCAGGATCTTTTGTGTCTTTGGTGATTCCGGCGAGTTTCAATGCTGCTGAATTTGCCCAGCCCGTGTGGCCGTCATAACAGTCCATGTATGCAGGACGATCCGGAACAACTGCATCGAGTTGTCCTTTGGTAGGAAGCTTCGCAGGAAAAGCACTGTAAAACCAACCATGTCCTAAAACCCATGGACGTTTGGGGTTCTCTTCAGCGAACTTCCGAATGTGATTTTGAATTGCTTCCAAAGTTTGATCTTCAATTAAGTCGACACGATCGAGCGACAATGCTCCGCCTATCAGGTGAATATGGGAGTCATTAAAACCTGGAACAACAAGTTTGCCAGGCATTTCAATCCATTGTGTCTTCGGGCCGCGAAAAGCTTCCGCATCCTTGGTGGAACCGACAAATAAGATCCTGCCATATTTTATGCCCACGGCTTCAGCCCATGGTGTGCGTGCGTCCGCTGTCCAAATCTGGGTATTGGCTATGATTAGGTCGGCAGTTTCCTTCCGCGTTGCTGAAACTGAAATGAAAGCAAAAAAGCAGATTGCTAGAATAGTGAATCGTTTTGAGTGTAGCATCAATGGAATTTTAACAGATTGTCTGCCGCGGCGGACGCTCTAGATTACGGAATGTTCAAACGCGACAAAAGAGGAAAATGATCGGACGCGTCACGAGCGGGATCTTGATCTACGATCTTACATTCGATCAGATTTTGACTGAATAGTCGCGGTACGAAAACATAATCAAATCGGACGTGCGGATCTCTGGTTGGAAATGTATAGCCTGGGACATCTTTGTGCAACGTTCGAAAACCATCTAAATATCCATTTTCCTGGATCAGCTTCACAGTATCTCGCTGAATATCGCGGCCGCCTAACCAGACTAATGTGCGGATCCATTGCGGCAATTTTTTTTTGTTTAGCAATTCATCCGGTGCAAGCGAATTAAAGTCTCCACTTAAAACATGAAATCCGGCTTGATGTAATTTGATTGCGTTTAGTAATCCTTGTATTTCAAGCACACGCCTCCGCTCTCCCCATTTCGAAAACATCGCTCTAAGATGAACTCCAAAGATTCGAGATTCAATTCCTTTTGGAACGATATCCAAGAAGCTATGTCTGGATCCTTTTAGATGATGCCATTCGTGATGAGCAATTTCGATCCGGCTGCAATAACCATTTGAATGATTCCGCATCGAAGCCCAGAATGGCATTTCAGTAGATTTTGAGATCGATTCGATCACTTCAGGATCGATCGCTTCTTGAAACAAAACAATATCGGGAGAAACATTGCGAATGACCTGGGCAATTAAAGATTCTCTTCCTCCGCCGCCAAATCGGATGTTGTAACTCAGGAGAGTCAGTATCACGAATTTTCGCCAGGTTCAATCAACATGAAATATGGTTGATCGAATAACACATCACGTACGAACAAGATGAAGTTTGCAGTTGCCTGAAAATTAACAGGCCGGCCCATCATTTTTTGTAACTCTTCACGAAGCGGCCGCAATTCTGTTGAGATGTTCGGATCTTCGTCGCATAAAGGTTTGGTGTGAAGCTTCGGAATATAATACGCATCATCATTCCACTTTTTAATAACTTCATCTCCGATCAATGTTACATCCAGATCACTGGTGCCCTGACCGTTGGCATCAAACTCCCTTTGATCTTTGTAACGTTCATTCGTTACAACGCTTCCGCGTAAAGCAACACCAGTATTTGGAGGCAATTCGGCCTGTAACTTTTGGCAAAATGATTCCACTAACTTTTCGTCCCCACGAAAACCCAGCCGCACAATTCTGTTCCTGATCTCCTGGTCTGTCATTTCATCAGTATTTTTTGCCATTACCAAGCTCCTCTCTAATAAGATAGGAACTTTCTTCTAATTTGCCTTTTACACTCGACAGTTTGCGCAAAGAGTTCTATTGGTATTATTTTTTATGATATGAAGAAAAATACACTTCGAATTATTTTCACAATCTTTTGTTTGCTATTTTTACTGCAGAATGAAAATAATTTTGCAACTACTTCCGAAATTTCAGATGAATTGCAACCCGGAATGGCTACAGGAAAACTATTGCTCGACGTACAAACCTTTAAAATGAAATATGCATACGCGAGGCGGCAGAGTGATGACAGCAAGGCCGCGTACCTTGTTTTACTGACCAACAGACCTTTTCGGCAAGATCTCTCCAAAATTGTTCGCTTTGAATTGAACAAGTATGCGGCCCGTTATGATCTTCAAGGTGTTGCACTTGGAATTGATAACAATCAGCAGCTCGTTTTTATTGACATATTGCGCACAAAAATGATTTTACCTGTGGAATTCCAATTTGAGCCGGTGAAGGAAGGTTCAATTGAAGGAAGGGTCTATACGAACGGCGAAATAAGATATTTCAGAACCAAAGTTAACTTCGATCTCAGGTTCAATGCAAAAATTCAACCTTAACCAAACGGCAATTCTTGTAAGCTCATGGAGCGCCGTCTTCCGCGCTCCGAAGATTCTTTGATTACGACTCTGTGACATTACCCTGTGGCAGATTGTTCAGCAGCACTAATTAAGCGGTGATCCGTTCTAAATGAACGACCAGTGCAGAATAATCTTAACGTTAATTTATTTCACAGACACCGTAGATGGTGCTGACATTCCTCCAATAATTTGCCAACCCGTAGCAGTCTTGATCCAGGTATGAGTGATTCGCGCAGTTGAAGGTTCACCATTCTCTTCTTTATCAACCCAAAATTGTGTAATCCAGTAATGTGTAACAACAACATTTTCCGTTTTCTGACTTGCGGCTTGTTCAATGTGATACCACTGCAAATGTTCATTGTTCTTTGTGTGTTCCGTAATCCAGTCTGTAATTTGATCCTTTCTCTTCGGCACCGCACTTACAGATGGCCAACCAACAAAATTCGGATGCCATAGTTGCTTATATTTCTCAAGATCTACCGCCTTAACATAGTTCCAATAATCCGCTTCCAGCTTCCATGCTTCCTGTTCTTCCTTTGATTGCTCACCAAAAACTACGGCAGCCACAGCCAGCATTAGAGGCACAAAAAACATATAGACAATACGATGGCTTACATTACCTTCATTCGAGTTCATTGATCGCTCCCAGAATCGGTGTGGTTAATTCTAACCGGTAAAATGATTTTACCGGTTAGAATCCAATTTGCCCTAATATCGATCCGCGGTACGATTTTTTGAGTGAGGGCTTAATACTCACCTTCTCCCTGCCAATCGCAACTGTTCACATTTGTGGTTCCAGTGCAGGTATAAGTCCCGCCACCTTTGATGTTCTTGAATTTACCTGTTCCACCGGTCCATTCGAATTTTCCTTGGAAGGACATCTTGTCACCTGCTCCGGCTGTTTGGGTACCGTAGTACTTAAAAAAGGTTTGATCTCCTGATTTGTGTTTATGATAACCGTATCCTACGTGAGTTCCTTTTTCACCCATCTGGTCCGCTTGCTGATAATCAACCATCAAAATATTGTTCCATTCTGGGTTTGAGCTTGTGGTATTCGACATGGTCACAGTTTGCATCAAAATGTGACCAGGGGAATCACCAGGAGTCGCTATAGACTCAGAAATGATCCGTTCCGATTTATTGTTTCCAGTCATCTTCATCTTTTCTGCATACGCAGAAGAGAGAAGACAGATTGAAAGAATGGCTATAGCAAAAAACAAAACTTCTGTCTTTAAATACTTCATCAGATAGATCCCTCCTTTGTATTAACATAATATTAGCATTCTATTTTGCCGGTTAGAATCTAATTTCCCCTGAGATCGAAAGCGGCCAGTTCATTTTCATGACGCACAAATAATCTTCCGCTGGAAACAACAGGCGCGGTCCAAGTAAGGAGTGCTTTATCAAAAATCTGAGCGCTGCTGATTTCGTCGTATTTTGCGGAAGTAGGTTTGGCGAGCGCTAATTGGCCATGATCACCAAGAAGAATGAGATGTCCATCAGCAATCGTCAGCGAACCGCGCCCAAGACCCAATTGATCCCACATTAACTTCCCTGTTGCAAAATCTACACAGCGTAAACGATTTTCACTAAAACCATAAAGGTACCCTTCATATAAAACTGGTGTTGCAAAGTGACTTTGCATCGACATTTCTTTCCAAACAGTTTGCGTTTCATTTTTATCGTTCACACTGAAAACAGCCGCTCCACTTCCGTAATTCGAAGAAATGAATACCTTCCCGTTTGAATAAATCGGAGTTGAAATGTTGAGATCGTAGGTGGTTTTCCATGGATAGCGCCAAAGCAGCGTGCCATCCTTCGGTGCAACACCCACAGCTGCAATGCCGGTGAAAAATATTACTTGTGGAATTGCGTTAATCTCTGCCCACACCGCACTGGAATGACCGATCGGATCGTCCAACGCTTGCCATGCAATGCTTCCATCTTTTTTATTTAACGCAGCAATCGACTTTCCATTCGGGCCGCCAGGATTGATATAAACATAATCACCTGCAATCAATGGGGAGTTAGAAAAACCATGCATCGGGACTTTTCCGCCACCGATCTGAACAAGATCTTGCTGCCAGATTTTTTCGCCAGTCTTCGCATTCAAGCAGCTCAGGATTCCGGTTGCTCCGAGTGAATATAGTTGGTCACTATCAACGGCAGGAGTTGCACGCGGACCAGTTCGAGATTCAGGCAGCGGACTTCCCGAAAATGAAGGATGTGCGTTGTAATCAGCTTCGTAGTTGTAACGCCAGATTTCCTTTCCGTTTGCTGCATCCATGCAAACAACAACTTCTTGATTTTTATCTTTGGTCTGCGTACAAACCTTCCCATCAAAAACCACCATCGATGAAAATCCACCACCAAGCCTTGCAGTCCATAAACGTTTTCGGCCCTTCCGCAGGCCATTGCTTCAACAATCCCCGTTCCTGCGAAATTCCATCCTGGCGTGGTCCGCGCCAACGCGTCCAATCTTCCGCTATTACTACACTGGCGAGCAAAGTGGATATGATCAGGATCAATTCAAATCGGCCAACATGAAGACGTATCATTCTTTCTCCTTTTATAGGATTTATTGAAATGATACTCAAAAATCAATTGCGTGTAATTCTGCTCAGTTCAAGATTGTTTTGTAATTACAATTTCTACTCGCCGATTTTTTTGACGCCCTTCAGGATCATCACCGCCATCTTTCTTAGTATTCGATGCAACAGGCTTTGATTCTCCCCATCCTTTCGTTGACATCCTTTGTCCTTCGATTCCGCCGGACTTTTGAAGCCAGGTTTTTACCGAACCAGCGCGCTCATCAGACAATTTCAGATTGTATTCATCGGAACCAATCGAATCAGTATGACCTTCAATCCGTACCATACTTTTTGGATAACCTTTAATGACGTCCGCTACTTTTTGCAAAGTTGGTATCGCTACCGGACGGATATCATATTTGTTGAAATCAAACAGAACATCTGCCGCCAACTCCAATCTGATCTCCCGTCCTACGACTTTTCCGCCTAAATCTTCGATCGCACCTTCAATTCCGCGACTGATTCCAACAATCTCAAGCACCTTCGCATTTGCCAAAGCCGCTTTGGCCGCAGTTTGAACCTGAGGCGAGTCCGGATCTGTATATTTTTCAGTAGAGCTAAACACCGGCAAACATACCAGACAAAAAATGATTAGAAGTCTGTTTAATTTGGACATGGTCAGACCTTTTAATCTGTAATCGGTACATCTTCAAATGGAATTACCTTAGGAATGACCACGTTGATTTTTTTTACTTCATCCGGAGGCGCTGGAAATTTCGCCCACCATAATAACTTTCCACCTTTCTCTACGGTCCCGGAAATGTATTTTGGTGCAAGAGGTGCTTTTTCAGTATCCGTTAATATGAAATATTTTTTGTCTGCTGCCGTCACGTAAAAACCGCTATATTCACCGTGATGAGTATCAATTGATACGTTAACAGGAGCATCAGACGTGTTCCTAAATTGAACTTTCACCGAGAGCACTCCTTCTTTCCTCTTACATTCCGTAAGGTCAGCCGTTATGCCGGTGATTTCTGTATCTTGAGATTGAACAACATTACCCTTTGCCGCGCCTCCCCCTTGTGCATCTGCATTTCGCGACACCATGAAAAGAACAACCAAAATCAAACTCGACAGGACGATACTCTTGTTCACAACATACCTCCTTCAGGTAGACTTTTTACGCTCAACTGTAATAACGATGGAATTCAACAAATTCCATAAATTGGCGTAAATCTATTTGGACAGGAGTGGCATTCCTAGAGGCTGGATTTCTTTACAGTAATGGTGTTGTCTTTGTTTCGTGTTGCTTTAACGGAATAAACGGTGAATTCTTCGGGCTCCAGAACATAAAAGCTAACAGACTTACCGCTAGCATCATCACTGAATTTTGGTGGTGTGAATTCCTTTTTTGCAGTTTGAATTTGATCCATTGCGCCAAAATTTTGCTTTGCGTTATGCAGCACAACTCCAGGGCCAATTTCACTGTTGAAACGTGTGAGAATTTCAGCCCACCAATCAGCGGGCGCATCGGAGCCGCAAGCTTCCAAAATCTTTGATGCCGCTTGATCATCGGAGACGCTCAATACAGTTTCACCGGATAGCACTGCATAATTCAAAACATATGAAAGCGGGCGCACTGTATGTCGTACTGTATAAAACGAGCAGGATCCCTGTTTCAGTTCAGCAGTTTCATCAATTCGAATCTGATCCGTTTTCCAATCATGATCCTTTTGCACTTTGCTCGCTATTTTTCCCTGAATTTTTGCATCCATTTTGTTACCCTCCAAATTTGAATTGCCCAAACTCAAGGCAAGTAACAGAAGAAACAACTTCATGGAGAGCGGGCCTCCGTGCCCGCCTTCGATCAATGATTATCAAGATTTCCACTTGGAGCCGGAGCAGGCGATATTCGCAATTTTAGCACAGAGCTTATGCCTATGTGGTTAAGCTGAGTGTTTCAGTGCGTAGTCGATTGCGGCATCGAAGCCCATCGAACGTCCGATCCGTTTTTCTGCGGCGGTTGCATCTGGACCGAGTCGCTTTTCGGCGGGCGCAAGATATCGTTCCTTGAGTTGGTCCCAGAATGGAATATTCGCAACGGATCGAAGTGATTCATGTTCCGCATCCACTGCCCCTTGCAATCGCATCGCTCTTGCATCATCCCCCAATCCGGCAACGGACATGGCGATGCCTTCGATTTCAAAACAAATTTCAAATCGATCTCCGAGACGAACAGCGGCGCGGAGGCTGTCTGCATATTTTTTTAAAGAAGTGTTAACGTCACCGCGGATCAATGCACAATCCGCAAGAAAGTGATGTGCAAAATGGATGTCACGGGGATCATCAAACTGCAATGCAATCGGCAGACACTTCTGAGCCAGCGGTTCTGCACGTTCTACATCAAATTCGGTGACCAGCACCTGACAAATCCCTAAAGAAACACGATTGATCAATCGTTCATCGCCAAGCTCTTGCGAAATTTGCAAAGCTTCTTCAAAGACTTTCATCCCGGCGTCCTTATTTCCAGCAAGCAACAGATGCCACCCCATGGAATCGAGCGCGAGTGTGATTTCACGTTTGTCATCTAGTTTGCGCCAGATTGCGAGTCCTTCTTCTGCTGGTTCCTTTTCCATGTAATCACCCTGAAATGCCGCAAGCGCACTTGCCGCACCCAACGCTCGCGCAGTCTCACGCGTTGAAGTGTGTTCTTCAGCCAACACGTGACGCAGCCAGCGGCGTCCTTCAGAAAAATGCGAATGCAAAACCCAAAACCAGCCGAGTGCGCCCGCCAGTTGCAACGCGCCCGCAGGATCATGATCTGATGCCCAGGTAAGCGCAGCGCGCAAATTATCATGATCGCGTTCCAGATGTTCCATCCATACTGCTTCCTTTTCTATCCGCTCTTGATATGCACGTTCAGAAACTGCCGTGTAATGACGAAGATGATTCGCTTCAATCGATTTCGCTTCACCACTCTCAGTTAATTTCTCCATCGCATACTGACGAAGCGGTTCAAGAATCCGATAGCGAACAAGATCCGATGCGCTGCGATCACTCAGCACTAATGACTTATCAACAAGACGCGTGAGATGATCCAAAATTTCATTGGGTTCAAGCGGTGGATTTCCGCAAATGTTTTCAATTGCATCAAGATCAAAACCACCGCGAAATATAGCGAGACGGCGGAACAAAATTTGTTCTTCTGTTGTCAGCAGGTCATAACTCCAATCGACAGCGGCTCGCAATGTTTGATGTCGCGGAAGTGAACCGCGCGTCCCAACAGTCAGAAAACGGAAACAGTCATCAAGACGTTTACGGATTTCTGAAGCAGACATCACTTTTATGCGCGCAGCCGCTAATTCAATTGCCAGTGGAATTCCATCCAGCCGTTTACAAATGCTTACTATCGATTCCACATTCGCATCTGTTAACGCGAATCGTGAATCGCGCGCAATGGCACGATCGACAAACAGTTGTACCGCATCACTATTGCTCGCGCTTTCCTTAGTAATTGTGCCGCGCATGGATGGTAATGATAATGGTGGAACTGTCCAGATAAATTCGCCGGCAAGATTCAATGCTTCGCGACTCGTTGCCAGAATCCGCACATGAGGTGTGTTCTGAAGGATCGTTTCAATCGCATTTGCAACTTCAGCTAATACGTGTTCACAATTATCAACGATCAGCATCACCTGTCGATCTTTAAGATGATCAACAAGACTTTGCAATAAAGATTGATCAGCTTGTTCCGTTACATCAAGAGCACTCACAATGCTTGTCACTACTAACTCCGGTGTAACTGGTGCGAGATCGATTTGCCACACACCGCTGCTGAATTTATTGATGTTCTTGATCCCTGTTTCAAAGGCAAGCCGCGTCTTGCCCGATCCTCCGGCACCAGTAATTGTAATAAGCCGATGGGCTGAAATTAGTTCTGATAACTCATTCAGTTCAAGTTCACGGCCCACAAATTTTGTAACAGCAATCGGAATATTGTGTTTTGGACGTTGCTCGGCGATCGGTCCGCTAGTTTTGAGCGCAATTAGATCCGCAAGAAGTTGACTCATCGATGAGTATCGCTGTGCAGGATTTTTCTCCAAACAGCGTTTGATGATCTGATTCAGTTTCGGCGAACTTGTCTGCAATTGGGGCGGATTTGTGCGAAGAATCTCGGCCAGAATGTGTGCTGATGAAGGTCCTTTGAATGGAAGATCTCCGCTGGCAAGCTGATATAAGACAGTGCCAAAACTAAAAATGTCGGATCGCGAATCCACCACAGCTCCACTTGCCTGCTCCGGGCTCATATATGGCACCGTCCCCAAAACCATTCCTTCGCGCGTATGAGCAGCGGTTTCAGCTTCGGACGAATTTGCATCCTGCGGCCGATTCATCCACTTTGCAAGACCAAAATCGAGAACTTTGATGCGGCCATCATCGCTCATCATGATGTTGGTCGGCTTTAAATCACGATGAACAATCCCTTTTTTGTGAGCGGCATCAAGTGCTGCAGCAATCGGAATCGCAATGTTCAAAAATATATCGAAATCCAATCCATCAGGCACAATCAATTGATCAAGCGTTTTACCTTCCACAAGTTCCATGGTTAAGAAATGGATGTCATCACTCTGTTCCACCGAAAAAATTGTAACCACATTTGGATGATTCAGCGCTGCAATTGTTTCTGCTTCGCGATGAAAACGATCTAATCGTTCCGGATCGCGTGACATAGCTTCAGGCAAAATCTTGAACGCTACCCTGCGCTTTAATTTCGTATCTTCCGCAACATACACTTCCCCCATCCCGCCTTTTCCCAACCGATCGATGATCTTGTAATGCTGAATCGTGGTCCCAATCACGCAGATAAGTATAGCAACTTGAATGAGCCCCTTACATGAAATTTTCCGCATGATGAATGTGAGGACCAATTCAACTTGGAGGAAAACATTATGAAAGTGAAACCAAATCAAAATGCCGGTATCCCCGCATCTGCTCCGGAATCCGAGACTAAAATTACAGATGGCACCAGCAATACAATAATGTTCGCTGAATCAGCGAAAGCGAAAACGCCATTTGCAAACGATAGCTTCGAAACATCAACGTCGGTCAAAGCGCCAAAGGATATGGCAAGCGGCCAATTCATGGATTACACAGACGATAGTTGTATTTCGAAGCGTGCTGTGAAAGACCAGGATGAGAATTAGTTAATGCCTTTGTACGTACGAACTTGAGTTATCTGGTAATCGGCTTGACGTACTTTTCTCCAGTCGTCTCCATGCGTTCCTTGTTTAAATAATTTGCCGGTTTCCTGATCAACGAATAGCTTGCCCTCTCTGCCTCTGTTTCCAGGATCTTTAAACTTATAAAACAACCTTCCATCTTTATCGTATCCGCGGCCATAAATGGTAACAAAGTGGTCAGTCATTTTATCTTTATTGATATCGTTATCTTCAGTACTTGCACCCACAACAACCGGCAATTTTTTATCCAGACATTTATCAATGTATTCTCTCGCGATCTTTGCTTGATTCGGATCAGCTTTCACGCGGCCATGAAAATCTTCCTGATATGCAACCTGAATTGCATCCGAAGCGCCGTTTAGTTTTGGAGCCCGATTTCCCAAGCGTGCTTTATTGAAATCTTTAGCTTGTTTTTCAGCGGCTTCAAAGCACGCATTTTGAGATGCTTCCTCATTATTCGGATGCAAAGAAAATTGATTTACACCTTTCATTTTCAAATCGACATTATGCTTCCGTTCCGATTCAGGCACTGTTAATGCATTGTTATTAATGGTGAGTTTGGCTTGCTCTTCAGCTGGCGTTACACCAGGTTTCTTGTAGCGTGCTTCAAGACGGTTATGAGTTACTTCTTTTTTTAATTTATCGTAAACTTCCCCGGATAATGTTTTTGAATATTGCTCGCGGCATGTGCCTTTATTCGTGAGATAGTCCGATTCAAACGATTTCGGAGTTCGTTTGTCAAATTGATCCACAGATCTGAATAGCTTTTTGAATTCATCCTTTCCTTTGATTTGACCATCAGCTCCCGCAACTTTCTTTAATTCTGCTTCGCTGACGCCTCTGTTGCTAAATGCTTTTTTCAGATCGTCACTCATGTTGTTGGTATCTACAACACCATGATCCTTGCTGAGCTCGTTTACAAAAGTTTTTCTGGTTACAGTTGACATTAAACTCCTCCTGACAAAGGGATAGACGGATGACCTCACAATTATTTCTCAGCTTGGAAGGAGTTGTTTAACTCACAACGGCAATTGCTTTTCGTTTTCCGATTTTTCAGTCGTATTGAAATTGGAAAGAGAGATGCCGGCCAGGCGGATTTTCACGCGGCCTGCATCTGTGCGGGATAAAAGTTCACGAGCCACTACAAATATTTCATCTCCGGAATTGATGAACCCTTCCAGCGTGCGACGGCGGGTAATCGATTGAAAATTGTGGTACTTGATTTTGAGTGTTACAGTTCGCGCCTGTTTTCCTTCCTTTGTTAATTGATCGAAAACACTTTGAGCGCACTGACGCAAATAGAACTCAATTGCCGGAATTTCCAGCAAATCTTGTTGAAACGTTTCTTCGGCGCCTAACGATTTACGTTCCCAGGAAGGCGTTACCTGCCGTTCATCAATGCCGCGTGCAATGTCGTACAAGTATTGCCCGAAGGAACCAAAGTTTTCTTGCAGCCATTCCAGTGATTTAGCTGCGAGATCATTCACCGTGCGGATGCCAAGTTTTTCCATGTGCGCATCGGACTTCGGACCGATTCCAGGAATTTTACGAACCGGCAAAGGTGTAATGAACTCCAAAACTTTTTCAGGTGGAACTACGGTGAGGCCATCAGGCTTCTTAAAGTCTGATGCGATTTTTGCAACGAACATATTAGGAGCCACACCGGCGGAAGCAGTAAGACCAGTTTGTTCAAAGATTTCTTTCTTGATTGCACTCGCAAGCCTTGTAGCACTCACCTCACCGATTTTATTCACCGTGACATCCAGATATGCTTCATCCAATGAAAGAGGTTCTACAAGATCGGTATATTTGAAGAAGATGGAGCGGATTATCTGAGAATATTTGTGATACTTTGGGAAGTTCGGGGGAATGAAGACGCATTGTGGAGATCTCCGGTAAGCTTCAGCACAAGACATCGCGCTGTGAATACCATACTTGCGAGCCACATAGTTTGCTGTTGTTACTACCGAACGAGATTTGGGAGAACCACCGACCACCACTGGTTGATCGATCAGATCTGGACGTTCCAACAGCTCCACTGCAGCATAAAACATATCCATATCAATGTGGATTATTTTTCGTGTCTGCGGAGAATTCGCCATCCGTTTTGTCCGATCAACAATTTTACATCTTTAACTTTTTACCGGCAGCTCTTTTTTTAGCTATTATTCAACTGATGTTATTTTGCAATCGAACTCTACTTACGATCCTCATCCTGATCGCCGCAAATTTTACTGCGGCAGACCCGCCTCTTCCTAAGAAAACACGACAGCTTGCAATTGATGTTACTGAGATGCGCGACGGCAATTATGAAGATGCATTTAAGATTGCAAAAGACGTTGGCATCGATCGTATTGGACTCTTCTTAAGTTGGAACGTGCTTGAACCCAAACCTCAAAAATTTGATGGCACTCTCCTGGATATTGCGGCAGCCTACTACCCTGCTCATCATGTCAAAATTGATTTAACTCTAGCAGTAGTAAATACCAATCATCTGGATACACCTGCCGATTTATTAAATCTATCTTTTTCGGATCCAATCATGATTGATCGATTCAAAAAGCTGATCAATTTTGTGTTCACTAAATTAAAGCCTGATCAACTTGCTTCAGTGAACATCGGGTCTGAATACGATAAGTTTTTCGGAACCGATCAAAAGAAATGGTCCGAATTTGCAACGTTTTATAAATCTGCAAGAGATCATCTGAAATCAAAATGGCCTTCAGTTCTAATAGCAACTGAAACTACATTTGATGGAATCACAGGACCGACTCGTGATGCGATAAAAGAAATCAACAAAACCAGCGATGCCATCGGCATTTCCTACTATGGAATTCAAAGCAATATGGAAGTCATCGATCCGAAGAAAGTGCACGAAGTTTTCAATACGGTTTGTTCCATTTATTCGGGAAAGAAAATTTACTTCTTTCAGTTTGGTTACCCGACAAGTAATTTATTGCAAAGTTCAACTCTGAAACAAAGAGAGTTTGTTGAAGAATCGTTTTTAGCCTGGGATGGGCACGCAGATCAGATCGATTTGATCGATTACACATGGCTTCATGATCACTCGCCAGAATCAGTAGATCAGATTCTAAAAATTTACAGTTTTTTCGATCCGAAGTTTCGCGAATTTATCGCCACCCTTGGATTAAGAACATTCTCCGGCCAGGATAAACCAGCATTCGTGGCCTTAAAAAAACAAGCAAAAGCGCGAGGTTGGTAAACGCGTTCAGGTCTAACAAGTTAAATTCTAACCAGCAAACACAATTTACTGGTTAGGTTGATTCGCTATCGATTTTTACCTTTTACGAAGAAGTGCTTTCATCAACCTGCGTATCTTGATTTTCTGCATCGGAAGATGCTTCTGATGTTGCTTCAGTGCTCTGCTGCTCACCAAAAACGATTGTGTTCGATGTGCCATCGGTAATGGTAGTAGTGTTTGTTTGCTGACCGTTCGATGTCTCCGGTGTTGATTCAGTACCTTGACCTTCAGGTACAATTGTCCGAACACTGCCATCGCCAATCGCAACAGTGATCCCCTGTTGAGATTCACCGCTAGTTCCGATTGTTGTGCTTCCGTCCTTTGCAGTCACGGGTTGCTGATCTTGACTTGATGGAATTGTAGATGTTTCCGGCGATGACTCACCACTGCCATTTTGAACATTTGCGCCTCCACCAGCTGTACTAGACTCCGAGGTGCCTGGTGTTCGATCTTGACTTGGTGGATTCGTGGATTGTTCCTGCGTTGCTTCTGTACTCGGCTGCTCACCAACAACGATTGTGTTCGATGTGCCATCGGTAATGGTAGTAAGGCGTGCTTGTTGATGATCACTTGCCGTTCCAGTTAACGATGTACCGGCTTCTGGTGTTGATGCAGTGTTTTGTTCGCCAACAACGATTGTGTTGGATGTGCCATCAGTTATGCTTGTGGTGCTAGATCTGCTATTAGAGTGGCGTTCCGTATTCAGATTTCGAACCAGACTTTCGCTCTTCCTTTCTGCGGATCGAACAGTTGAATATGCTGAGCTTTGAAACAAAGAGTTCGGTTTTGCTGTCTCAAATTTGCTTCCCGACTCGACAATTCCTTTTGAACTTTTAGGCTTACTTGTTAGCGATGATTCCGATTTTTGACTTTCTTCTGCTCCTGTTGTACTAACTTGCCGATCTAATTTCTTGATTTGCACCATCGCTCCTCCACTGCTCTCCGCAGATACCTACCGAAATGCAACTGGCGTGCCAGATAACTTGTCGAGAATAACGGGAATTGTTTAACCCGAGTTGTGATACGTTCGTTGCTTTTTTAATTGGACGATAGTTGCTTTACGAATTCGTGCTAATTATTTTTTGTGCCGGCGGCTTTTAACAATTCCATAACGTAAGAAATAACGCACGACACCTCCCTCCTTATTTCGATGCGCAATTTATCTTATCGCGGTAATAAGAAAATGAAATGGCCATTCTTCTGAAACAACTGCAGTTTTCATTTTCGCAACCCAGGTTGAACCATTATCTTCCCCAATAGAGCTACCCCTCGAAAGAACTTCTGATAAATCAGGCATGACATTCGTGTGCGTTAATTAAATATTTAGAGGCCGGAGCTTTAGCACCCAACTACCGTAAACCTTCGGCCTCAACCCTGCGCAAAGCCGGATCTCTACAAACTTCCCCCAGGTCTGCGATAATAGATCGTAGACCCGCGGGGGAGAATGAAAGATCGCAATTCAACCTCTTCAGATCAAACAACTGTTGTCCCTCGAAAGTCTCGCCCTCCTGAACAAGACTCTTCTCAGGAAATATCATTTAAAGGATGGGATCGATATCAGGTCAGCGATTTCCTTGGAGAAGGAGCAACATCGAAAGTTTTTAAAGCCCTCGATTCCTCCTTAAATAGAAAAGTCGCGCTCAAGTTCATCATCGAAGGAGATTCAGGAACGGAGAAGCGATTCATTCGCGAAGCAAGAGCGCAAGCTCAAATTGAACATCCTCATGTATGCAAGATTCATGAAGTCGGAACTTTTTCAGGAAAGCACTACATTGCGATGCAATTCATTGAAGGAGAAACTCTTGCCGTTGCTGCGGCAAGCATGAGCCTGGAACAGAAGGTTTTGGCGATACGGCAAGTTGCGGATGCAGTTCAAGCCGCACATCGGATTGGCATTATTCACCGCGACATTAAACCATCCAACATTATGGTGGAGAAAACGGAAACAGGATGGCATCCTTATGTTCTTGACTTTGGTTTGGCCCGCGAAACGGCAACCGAAGGTGCAACAGTAACCGGGTTCGTATTTGGAACTCCTGCATTTATGCCTCCTGAGCAAGCGTGGGGAGATTCACAGAAGATCGACAGACGCAGCGATGTATACAGCCTGGGTGCAACCCTTTATTACATCCTGACAAGAAAAGCTCCCTATGTTGGAAGTACTATGGAAGTAATATTACAATTATCGCAGCAAGATCCTGAATCAGCCAGGAAGATCGCTCCGGAAATACCGCGAGATCTTGAAACGATCGTAATGAAATGTATGGAGCGGAGTCCGGATCGCAGATACGATTCTGCAAAAGCACTGGCAGAAGATCTTGAACGTTATTTGAATGGCGATTCCATTCAAGCACGTCCTGTAACACTGAGTTACAGGCTGCAAAAGAAAATCCGTAAACACAAGAATGTGGCAGCAATTATAGCAATCTCCAGTTTTGTGGCAATTGTATTAGGGGGGATGGGGCTTTTTTCCTGGTGGCGTTCCGGGCAACGGGTCAAAGTAGCGCAAGAATTTGCGCAAATTGTAGAAAACATGGAATCGAGAATGCGTATTGCACGCATGGCTCCCCTGCACAACCTGAACGAAGATAAAAAATTAGTGGACGAAAAGATAGCTGCAATCCGGCAACGCATTCAGGAAACAGGATCGATCGCGGAGGGTCCTGGTTATTATGCAATTGGCCGCGGTTACATTGAACTATCCAAATTCGAACAAGCGAAGGTCTTTTTGCAAAAAGCGTGGGATCTGGGTTATCAAACGTCTGAAAATGCATACGCTCTTGGACTCACATTCGGACAACTTTATCAACAAAAATTGGAAGCAGCGCAACGGATCGAAAATACAGCACAAAAAGAAGCGAACATTAAAGAAATTAAAAAACAATATCGTCAGCCAGCTTTAGATTATTTGCACAAAAGCGAAGGGCTCGAGCCTGCATTGAAAGAGTATGTTGCAGCATTGGTCGCGCTTTATGAAGAAAAATATTCGGAAGCTTTGCAGAAAGCCAAAAGCGCTCAACAAAAATCATGGTGGTTATTTGAAGCAGGTAAATTGGAAGCAGATGTGCGGATGACTCTCGGTTTAAAAGATGCTGATCGCGGGAGTTATGAAGCGGCTGCAAAATATTATTCAGAAGCGGGAAAAGCTTATGATAATGCTTTGAAAATTGCGCGCAGTGAACCTTCCTTATATGAAGGCGATTGTTGGAGATGGGTTCAAACCATGATTCTGGAAGTTTCCCGCGGCGGCTCACCTAAAGAACCAATGAACCAGGGTTTGTTAGCATGCGACGATGCTTTAAAAGCAAATCCTGAAAGCAGCATTGCATATAGCAGAAAAGCACAGATGTGGTGGAGGTGGGGTGATGAGCAATTTTATCGCGGAGAATATTCGGAGGAACCGGTTAATACTGCCATAGGCTTTGCGAATGCCGCACTGCAAAAAGATCCGAAGGATTTTTACACGTATTTTGAATTGGGCAACGCATATGAACTAAAAGCAGAAATAGAAAATGTTAACGGTAAGAACCCAAACACTTCGCACTACAGAGCAATTGATTACTTGAAAACTGCCGCAAAGATCCGGCCTGAACACTATTCTTCCTACAATAACATTGCAGTCTCATTAATGGCTCTTGCAAGATATGACATCGATCATCATTCCGATCCCCGGACTAAGTTGAAGGAAGCGATTACGTATTCCAATAAGACTATACAACTGGCTCCTCAATGGGTTGGCGGGCACAACACTCTGGGTAACGTGTACATTATTTTTGAAGGATATGAAAGGCGGCTTGGATCTAATTACGAACCTTTGTTGAAGCAAGCAATCGCCTCATTAACAAAAGCACATCAGGCAAGCCCGAAACATCCTGCTCCGCTATTAAACCTGGCAACGGCATACGCAGACTATTCAGCATATCAATTGAATCACGGGTTCAATCCGGAGGATTCCGTTCACCACGCAATTGAAAAAGCGGAAAAGAGCCTGGAACTTGGAGGCGAATCTTATGCAATATGTTATGCAGTCATGGGCTCAGCCTTACTGAATCAAGCAAAATTTAAAATTCTTCAAGGAATCAATCCTGAAGAGCTATTGCAGAAGCCGATTCAATATTCATCAAAAACACTTCAATCAGGATCGAACGAAGATACACTCGCATACAGCACTTTGATAGATACGTATCATACATACGCTGAATACAGGATCGCCAAAAAGATGGATCCATCTGCAATGTTAAATAAAGCGCGAAGCCTGCAGCAAAAGGCAGCACAGTTTCCTGATTCATATTTTCGACTTTGGGAATCATTGATTGAAATTCTTGAAGCACGATGGCAATCTCAAACAGGTCAGGCTCCAATCAGTTCTTTGATGAAAGCGGGAGGTGTTGCAAAGAGTTTATTGAAAGAAGATCCAAATAATGCAGACGCGTATGCTGCTCTCGCTGAAATTTCTGAGGTTCAAGCCGAGTGGTTACATCGCCAAAACAAATCAGTAGATGATGTAGTGAAAAATGGTTTGATTAATGCCAGCAAAGCCCTTGAGTTAAATCCAGCGCTTGCCGAAACTCAGGCAGTTGCAGGAAAACTTCACTGGCTTAATTCTAAAAGCCAGGAAGATTCAAAGGCGCTGGCGATTGAGTCATTACAAAAAGCAATTCGAATCAACAAGAATCTCGAAGCAAAGTATATTCCATTGATCAATGAAATTCAGAAGCACTAGTTCTTCCGTGTTACCATAAAAGTCCAGGGGTGGGCATACTATTGATTCAACTCGTAGCACTTTGTAATGAACGAAGAATCCATTTCTCTTTGCCCGATGATGGCACCGAAATCACGGCGGGCTCATTGCCCGAAAATATCGTTTATCTTCCTTACAAAGGAATTTCACGTCGTCATTTTTCATTGGCGAAAGAAAATGGCAAATGGATCTTACACGATCTTGGAAGCACCAATGGAACTTTGTTGAATGGGAAGTTGATCGATTCCGATATTGTAAAACCTGGGGATGTAATTGAAGCGGGCGCAATTACTATTCACGTTGAGCGTGCCACACAAGAAGTTGAAACGCTCGGTTTTTTAGATAACAAATCAAAAATTGAATCATTTGAAACAGACAGACTTGGTCAAGTCGACGTACGAGCTGAAGAAATTCCTTTTTCATTTCCAAAACTGAAATTGCCTTCGGAAATGATTTTAGGCAAATCGCAATCAATGATGGAAATCTATAAAAAACTGCATTCCATTGCGGACAGCGATCTGAACATCTTATTTGTTGGTGAAACCGGCACAGGCAAAGATTTCCTTTCGCGGATGGTTCATCTTTCTAGCAAAAAAGCGAGTGGTCCGTTCATTGCAGTAAATTGTGCAGCTTTGCCGTCTGAACTTTTTGAGGCCGAGTTGTTTGGAATTGGTGACCGAGTTGCAACCAATGTCAGTCAGCGAAAAGGTAAAATTGTTGCTGCTGAAGGTGGCACTCTATTTCTTGATGAGCTGGGATCATTTCCAATTGGACTGCAAGCAAAGATTTTAAGAGCCATAGAAGAAAAAATAATTACGCCGGTTGGAGAAAACAAACAGTTGCCTGTTAATTTTAGAGTGGTTAGCGCAACGAATGAAGATCCGCAGGAGTTGATCCGCACGGGCAAACTCCGGGAGGATCTTTATCACAGGCTTGCTACAGCTGAAATTCATGTTCCATCCTTGCGTGAACGGAAGGAAGATCTGGAAATTCTAATTCCGGCATTGCTTCATCAAATTTCTGCAAAAGAAGACAAGAAACTATCCGGAATTACCAAACGTTTGCTGGTTATGTTGATTCATTATTCCTATCCGGGGAACCTTCGCGAATTGATGAATATTCTAAAAGCAATGGTGGCATTATCTCATCCGGGAGAAGTCCTCGATATCCATCTTGTTCCTGAAAAATTGTTATCGCCAGGCTCTGAAGACAACATCAATGAAGGCCATTTTGATAATGTTGATCTTAAAACAAGCGTTGATGAATTTACGAAAAAATTGATTGTTCGAGCACTTAAAAAGAACCATGGGAATATTCCGAAAGCTGCAGCCCAGCTGAAAATCACAGCTTTTGGATTGCGAAAAGCAATGAAACGTTTGGGTATCACCGATAATCCTGGTTCATAACTGCCTTAATCATGAAATATTCACTCGCCCTGCTTTTCCTTATTTCATCGACCATCGTGTTTGCATTTGAACCTCCGTCCGCTCCGAATTATGGGATTGAGATGAAAAAAGCGTGGATTCCGATGCCTGATGGAATTCGATTAGCAGCCAATCTATATATGCCTACCGGTGGAAGTTCCGGTGAAAAATTTCCGGTGTTGTTGGAATATTTGCCTTATCGCAAAACAGAATATCAAGGCTATGACTATCCGCATTATTCCTACTACGTTCAAAGAGGATACATTGTGGCGAAAGTAGATATCCGCGGGACAGGCAACAGCGAAGGTCGTTTGATTGCGTACGAATACACGGATCAGGAACAAGAAGACGGTGAAGTTGTTATTGATTGGCTTTCGAAACAAGAATCGGCTCACTGGAAAAGTTGGAATGTTTGGAATTTCGTGGGGCGGATTTAATTCCATTCATATGGCGATGCGCAATCCTCCTGCACTGAAAGCGATTATTACGGTCGATTCAACAGATGATTTGTATCAAGATGATGTGCATTTCATGGATGGAATTTTGCATCTCGATGGTTGGGAGTTCAGTCAGGATCTTGATAATTCGCGTCCGGGTGCTCCGGATTACAAAATCGATGATGAAAATTTTCGCAATCGCTTTGATACACAACCATGGATGATGACTTACAAACGTCAACAACGGGATGGTCCGTTTTGGGATCGCACAGCATTGAAGACGCGTTACGATTCAATTCGTGTTCCAACGTTCATGATTGGTGGTTGGTACGATGGTTATCGTGACGCCATTCCGCGAATGCTGCAGCATTTGAAAGCGCCAGTGAAGGCAATCATCGGACCGTGGTCGCATACGCTTCCACACGATGCGTATACAAAACCTCAAATCGAATGGAGGAACGAAGCAGTTCGTTGGTTCGATTACTGGTTGCGCGGCAAAGATACTGGAATTATGAATGAACCAAAATTTGCAGTATATGTCAGACACTATCATCCACCCGGACCTCGATTGGAAGATGTACCTGGTGAATGGGTCTGGGAAGATGGCTGGCCGATTGAGCGGATTCACGATCAAGTCTTTTATCCGCAGCCTGACAAAACGTTATCGAAGTCTGTCCCAACCAATGATGAAACACATCAGCTGCGCAATATTCCAAGCAATGGAATCGAATCAGGAGGTCCGGTTTTGTGGTGGGGAGATGTGGCTCCGGATCAACGTCCGACTGATGCGTTCAGTCTGGTTTATGACACAACAATCCTAAAAGAAGATGTCGAAATTTTAGGGTTGCCGAAAGCGTTGTTAAAAGTTTCGGCTGATGCTCCACATGCAAATTGGTTTGTGCTGATTTCCGATGTTGCACCCGATGGCGCAGTCACTCAAGTGGCTGGTGCAGGATTCAATGGTACTCATCGCGAATCTGACAGAGAGCCGAAGGCGATGAAACCAGGCGAAGTATTTCCGCTGGAAATTGAATTGCATTTTACATCCTGGGTTTTTCCAAAAGGACACCGGATCCGATTGACGATCAATAACTCACAGTGGCCGATGTTCTGGCCAAGTCCATACCCGGTTACAACCTCACTATATATAGGAAGGGATTCCAAGGTTTTGCTTCCGATCGTGCCGTCAACACCGCGCAAGAAACCGGAGTTTTTGAAGCCTGTAGAAGATCCCCAGCTTGCCGGCTTTGGTGTGCTCGATCCGTCGAATCCCTCCGGCTATAACGAAATCTCCAAAATTGAACGTGATATTGCGAAAAAAAGTACGAAGGTTACAGCGATTAATTCAATCGGAAGCAAATATCCATGGGGGACTGAAAAACAGGAAGATGTCTTTACGCATGAAACATTTGATGATCATCCGGAAAATACATCGATGATTGGAAACTATGAATTCACAGTAGAGTTGAAAGACCGAATCCTAATCTGGGAAGCGGACGGAATTTTTCGAAGTGATCTTAAAAATTTCTATTACACTTACACGCGAAAGCTATTTGAGAACGGGAAATTAATCCGCGAAAAAACCTGGAACGACACAATCCCCCGCGATTTTCAGTGATAGCCGTAATGCTAATTGAAAAAACCATTGGCTATTTTTTGTCAGCCGGTGGTTTCCAGTTCACGATGACATAAAGATTCGAAGGAGTTGGCGGAACAACAATTGTGTTGATCAAGAACCGTGAACCGTCATTGGAGACATCGTATTGAGCGGCACCACCCCATGCACCCATTGGAATAGGAAATGTTCTTGTTTTAAATAAGCTAACAGCCGATGTAACTTCAAAAGAAGATTTTGCGTCAATACTAACTGACATGAGCGTTCCATCCGCTGTCAAATAAAACAGTTCTTTTCCGTCACTGCGCCATCTTGGTTCGCTGCCACCATCAGAAGAGATTTGCCATTTCCCATCACCGCTGGGAAAGGGTCTAACATAAACTTCACTGCGGCCCGATTCTCCGCTTGTATACGCAACCCAGTGTCCATCAGGAGAAAATTGTGCCTGGCCATCATCAGTTGAAGAAGTTACGAAGGGAATCGGTTTTGGGTTGTTTCCAGAAAGTGGAATAGCGGCAATATCCAATTGATTACCATTGTACTGAACAAGAATAAACTTGCCATCCGGTGACCAATCAATGGGATGTTCATTTCCGACACCTGAATAAACCAGTTGATCCTGGCCTGCTCCGGAGGCAGCTTTTTTGAAAACTTCGGCTCGATCACTCTCCCGATGGGAACCAAATGCCAGAAAAACGCCGTCCGGTGACCACGTTGGATTTTCATCGCTGACATTTGGATTGACTGTAACTCTGCTGCGAACGCCTCGCGAAAGATCTATGTTCCACAGATTGATAGATGATTCTCCTGTTGCGCTTCGGAAATCGGAGCCTGCAACACTACCAACTGCCGCATGCGTTCCGTCCGGTGAGAGCGTTACACTTACATCAGACTCTAACGACCCCACCGTTGCGAGTTGTTTCCCTTGACGATCAAACCATGCAAGCTGCGTTTTTGCCCAGACATCTCCACCACGATAAAGAATCGTACCATCCGGAGATGCAGTAAATGGCGCATTACTAACCGCTGCATTAGGTGAGATTCCATCAGTTACCAGGATCGGATCGCCTAACATTTTGGGTGGATCGATTTGTAATTTTTGCGCAAAGCGAAGTGCCGCGAAGAAACAATAAATATCCTGGATCGATGTAATTTACTTTGTAACGTGTATTCAATAAGCGAATTTTTTCTTTTGAACCTATAGCACTTATAAAAAGATTGCGATCTTCAGTTTTATTGCTATCGACTGAGAATACAAAATGCTTACCATCTGGGAGGACAGCCGGATAGGAATGAATTCTTTCTCCATGCTGGGTATCAAGTGTTGTGAACGGCTCCGGTTTCCCGCCATTTTCTGAAACACGCATTAAACCTGAGCCATCTTGACCATAAATAATTGTTCCATCTTGAAGCCAGGTACCACCATAGAATGTTTTTGGAACTTCGCACAGCACCTGCACCATACCACCGTTCAAGTTGACTGTCTTTAACAATCCATCGGCCGTAAAGGCAATTTTGTGATCATCCGGAGACCAGAACGGTATTTCTGCGTTTTCAGTTCCAGGGATGACGCGCGCTGTCAGTGAATTGAGCGCTCTTTCATAGATCGAAATTCTTCCTATCGGATCGCGTCCGAGAAAAATAAGTTGTTTACCATCATTGGAAACTGCAAAATCTGGAACACCAGCAAGGAAACCGCCCAACACTAAATCATTAGAACTGGGGATCGAGAAACGTATTTCCGCACTTTCGGATTTTGGTTTTTCCTTATTCCGCACATTCATCCAGGCGAAGCCGGCGATCATTATCATTGCAAGTGCTGCTGCAACAATCCATCCCAGAGTTGCGGATTTGTTCCGAGGTTTAACATTCGTTGCAGGCATCACAGAGGTTACTTGTGACCCGCTGCTTTCAGCCATCCAGCGTAATTCATTGCTGATGTCATGTGCGTTTTGCCAGCGATCTTCAGGATCTTTTGCAAGGCATGTTTTGATCAAACGATCCAAAATCGGAGGGCTCAGCGGTTGAAATTGTGTGATCGGTTTTGGTTCTTCTTTTATGATTGCTGCAATTAAACTTGCTTGACTGTTCCCTTCGAACGCTTTTTTCCCTGTAGCCATTTCATACATTACAGCGCCAAAAGCAAAAATATCGGTTCGGGCGTCACTATCTTTTGCTTCCAATTGTTCCGGCGCCATATATTGAATTGTTCCAAGGATGGTTCCTTCTTTGGTCAGTTCTTTCTGTGCAGTAGCAAGTTGTGATACATCTGATTCCGGTTTTTGATCCGCCATTTTCGCAAGACCAAAGTCCAGGACCTTCACGCCGGATTTGGTGATGATGATATTGCCCGGTTTCAGATCGCGATGAATGATTCCTTTTTTGTGAGCCTTGTCCAGCGCATCTGCAATTTGAATCGAATAGCGCAGTAAATCGGCAATCGAAAGCGGGCCTTTTGCAAACGTGAGGATAGTGTTTCGCCTTCGATATATTCCATCACCAAATACTCGGTTCCATTTTGTTGACCGATATCGTGAAGTGTACAAATGTTTGGATGATTCAAAATCGAAACGGCTTTCGCTTCCCTTTCGAATCTCTGGCGAAAATCAGGATTGGACGAAAGATGGACTGGCAAAATTTTGATGGCAACAATGCGGTCGAGTCGGGTATCTTTTGCGCGGTAAACCTCCCCCATTCCGCCTGCCCCTAACGGCTCCAGGATCTCGTACGGGCCTAGCTTTTCTCCAGCTTCCATCGTCATTTTTTGCGAAAGTACTGTATCACAAAACTGTTTCCTCAGCTTGAAACGATCGAATTGTCACCATAGAATGTCGGCGGAGGATGCCTATGCTAAAGCGAATCATTCTGCTTATCCTGTTTGTTCCCGTTATCCTGATTGCACAGGAAGTCGAAAAATATCAACAGCCACCCAAGGAGATTGTTGATCTTGTTGATGCACCATTAACTCCGACGGCTCTTCTCAATTACACAAATGATTGGGCATTGTTACTGGAAGCTCCTCCCTTGCTAAGACTGGAAGATCTTTCGCAGCCGGAATTAAAACTTGCAGGGCTGCGATTTAATCCACAGACACACGATCAAACCAGACCTGGTTACTACATCAAAGTATCGTTGTTGCAAATTGCCTCCGGAAAAACCCCGATTCAAATATCACTTCCAGCTGGAGCACGGGTTCGAAATCCTGCATGGTCGCCCGATGGAAAACGGTTTGCATTTACAATCAGCGGATCTTCTGGAGTTGAACTTTGGATAGGCGATGTTAATTCACACAGCGCAAAACGGCTCGGTTCATTCTATTTGAATCAAGTCTATCCAAGCGTGCCTTTCAATTGGCTATCCGACAGCCAAAATATCATTGCAAGGACCGTTACTGAAACACCTTCATCAACAACTGCAGCTTCACGCATTCCATCTGGACCTGTAATCCAGGAAACTACAAATCGGAAAGCGCCGGTAAGAACTTATCAGGATCTGTTAAAGACGCCGGAAGACGCTGATCTTTACGAACGGAACATGACATGCTCCATCGTTCGAATTGCATCCGATGGAAGTACCACGGAATTAATGAAAGGAACAATTCAGCGGTCAGATCCTTCGCCTGATGGAAAATATATTTTGGTAGAAGAAGTTCATCGTCCTTATTCCTATCTTGTTCCGGATTATCGCTTTCCAAGTAAAGTTACGATCCATGATTCCAGTGGAAAGTTAGTGAAAGAACTCGCGGATCTACCACTTGCAGATGCAATCCCGGTTGATTTTGATGCGGTTCGCATTGGTCCGCGTTTTTATGATTGGCGGCCCGATCAACTTGCAACATTGTATTGGCCCGAAGCTCAGGATCAAGGCGATCCAAATATACAAGCAGAAATTCGCGATCGTATCTACATGTTATCCGCTCCGTTCACAGAAAAACCGATTGAACTCGCTTCAACTCAACTGCGATTCGAACGGATTGATTGGGGTGGAGATGATCTCGCCCTGGTAACTGAATCGTGGTGGAAGACTCGTAAAACTAAAACATGGCGGATTTCACCATCAAATCCATCAGCAAAACCGCAGCTTGTGTTCGATCGTTCCAGTGAAGATCGTTACTCCGATCCTGGTTACCCCATTTACAAATATACGGCATGGGGGACTTTAGTAATGAGAAGCAGCAATAACGGAAATACAATTCTACTTTCCGGTGATGGTGCATCTTCAGAAGGAGATCGTCCGTTTATCGACGCTCTTGATTTAACAACTAAGAAAACTAAAAGGCTTTGGAGATCGGAAGCGCCTCATTATGAATACGTCTATGAGGTGATGGATGATAATGGCGAACAAATTATGACTTCGCGTGAATCTGTATCTGAACCGCCAAATTATTTTCTACGTGATTTGAGGAACAACAAGATCGAACCACTCACAAATTTCCCGCATCCGACTCCACAACTTGCAAATGCAAAAAAAGAATTGATCCGCTATAAACGTGCTGATGGTGTAGATCTCACAGGCACTTTGTATTTGCCGCCCGGATATGATCAGAAAAAGGATGGCGCTCTTCCCGTTTTGATGTGGGCATACCCGCAAGAATTCAAAAGCGCGGATGCTGCCGGACAGGTCACGGATTCCCCGTATCGATTCATCCGCGTTTACAGCAGTTCGCCTTTCTTCTGGCTTGTTCGTGGGTATGCAATTCTTGATGATCCTTCAATGCCGATTATTGGTGAAGGGAAAGCAGAACCGAATGATACATATGTAGAGCAGCTTGTTGCTTCGGCACAAGCAGCAGTCGATGAACTCGCAAGACGCGGTGTTGGCGATCGGAATCGCATGGCAATTGGCGGACATTCGTACGGAGCATTCATGACTGCAAACTTACTGGCTCATAGCGATCTATTTCGCGCAGGAATTGCGCGAAGCGGGGCTTACAATCGCACATTAACTCCATTCAGTTTTCAGGCTGAAGAGCGGACATTCTGGGAAGCTACCGATACTTATATCAAAATGTCGCCGTTCACATACGCCAACAAAATTAATGAACCAATTTTGATGATCCATGGAATGGATGACAACAATTCAGGGACATTTCCGATTCAAAGTGAACGATTGTATCAAGCGATCAAAGGGCTCGGCGGCACTGCTCGGCTTGTGATGCTTCCCTATGAAGCACATGGATATCGCGCACGTGAATCAGTTTTGCACGTGTTATACGAAATGGATCGCTGGCTTGAAATGTATGTGAAAAAGCCAGCCGGCTCAAAGGCGCCATAACTTGGGAGACTTTGCCAGCTTGTTGATTTCCGAGTATTGTTAAAATTCGAACATAAATTCATCAACAACAAAATCAAGGAGAGAAATCATGTCCGTTGCAAAAGTTACTGAAATTACCTCTACATCTAAGAAAAGCTTCGAAGATGCTATTAATTCAGGAATCAGACGCGCCAACAAAACTTTGAAAAACGTGACAGGAGCCTGGATCAAATCTCAGAAGGTCGATATAACGAACGGCAAGATCACAGACTATCGCGTCAACATGAAGGTAACTTTTATTCTGAATGATTGAATTTGAAAAGGGATCAAAAGGCGGTTTTTTCTTTCTTTTCATTGCTTTCACTCTATTCGCCGTCAGTTCGTGCAGTAAGCCTGAAAATAACGAGCCTGAACAACTCAAAATACTTCTGGATAAGCTTTGTAAAGAAACAGGCACTCCCGGCGCCATCCTTGCTGTTAAATTCAGGGGAAATGAAACAACAGCTGTCTCCAGCGGTTACGGCGATCTTGAAACTCACACACCGATGTCGATTCAATCCCCGTACTATTTAGGTAGTATTACTAAAACATACACCGCCGTAACCATCCTTCTCCTTGTAGAAGAAGGACGTCTTTCTCTGGAAGACACCTTAGAGCGATTTGTCCCGGATTTTCCGGAAGGAAACAAGATTACCGTGCGGCATCTGCTGCAACATACGAGCGGCTTAAAAGACTTCTATATGTATTTATATTACCGTCCCGATCGTGACGAAATGATAAAGCTGGTTACGAAACGTTGGAATCAAGATGAGCTATTGAAGCTCTCGGCGCGATTTGGCCGATGGTTCGAACCCGGTACTGATTGGTCATACAGCAGCACAAACTACTACTTACTTGGTGTGATCATAGAACGAGCAAGCGGTTTGAAGCTTTTCGAAGCATATCGCCACTACATTTATAAGCCTCTTAAGCTTAGCCGGACCTGGCTTCCTAAACATGAGAAAGAGCATACAACGTTGCCTACAGGCTACATGGGACGTATTCAAGAATGGAAGCATTCGGAAATGTTCGGTGAACTTGGCCCAACAACAATACTGGATCAATCGTCCGTTGAATTAAGCGCAGGAGGATTGGCAGCTCCGGCCAGTGAAGCAATCCAATTCCTCAACGGACTATTTCATGAAAAGCTACTTTCAGAAAAAACACTTAAAACAATGATGCAATTCCGTCCGATCCCACCGCTGGGAGTATCTGACTCCAATCAAAATAGACACGGTCGGAAAGACGGATATGGATTGGGTCTGATCAAAATGGAACTTGACGGTTTCACACTTCTGGGGCACGGAGGTTTATACAATGGCCATACAGCCGGACTCTGGTATATTCCTGATCGCGATATCACCATCGCCCTTTATTTCAATCGCGGTTTTATTGGTCAGAACGAGATACTGCATCAACTTTTTCCTGTTATAACGCAAATGGAAACCAACCTGTCTGAGAAAAAAATCTTGAACAACATGTTTCCATCGAACTGAATTGGCACAGCACCTATCATGGCACCAATTCTTCAGGTGATCGAAACTAGCAACCATGTTCATCGAATTCAGCAAGAAGACGCGAAATCCAGAACAATATGTGCCGAAGACTCGTAATTGATGAGCTGAGGAGGATTGTGCATGGGCCTGGAATTAACGATTGAGAATCTATCCAAAACATACGCGAATGGCGTTCAAGCTTTAAAAGATGTCACGTTAAAAATTCCCACAGGAATGTTCGGTTTGCTAGGACCAAATGGCGCCGGCAAATCCACGCTGATGCGCACAATTGCCACATTGCAGGAGCCGGATCAAGGCTCAATCCTGTTTAACGGAATGGATGTATTAAAAGATAAGGATTCGGTCCGCAGAGTCCTGGGATATTTGCCGCAAGAATTCGGCGTGTATCCGAAAGTGTCTTCCGAAGTGATGTTGAATCATTTTGCTGTTTTGAAAGGAATCACCGATAAAAAGCAGCGGAAAGAAACCGTAAATGCTCTGCTGAACAAAACAAATTTGTGGGATGTCCGAAAAGAGAAGCTTGGAAATTACTCTGGAGGTATGAAGCAGCGTTTTGGAATTGCGCAAGCTCTCCTTGGAAATCCAAAACTAATTATTGTTGATGAACCGACTGCCGGTCTTGATCCGGCGGAACGGATCCGCTTTCACAATCTGCTCAGCGAAATTGGCGAAAATATCGTTGTAATTTTATCCACTCATATCGTTGAAGATGTCAGCGATCTTTGCAGCTACATGGCTGTAATCTCCAACGGCAAAGTGCTGCTATATGGTGAGCCGGAAAAAACGATCAATAGTTTGCGCGGTAAAGTCTGGAAGAAAGTTATTCCACGCACGGAACTTGCTCAGTACGAATCTCAATTTCATGTTATTTCCACGCACCTTGTTGCAGGAAAGACCGTGATTCATGTCGTCAATGAAACTCAACCAGATTCAACCTTTGTAGAAGTCGCACCCGATTTAGAAGATGTGTACTTCTCTACTCTAAAACAAACTTAGTGTCTCTGTGGTTACGTTTTGGGAATTCTTACTTTTTGAAATTCGCTATCAGCTACGACAACCGGTTTTCTATATAGGCTCTGCATTATTTTTTCTTCTGACATTCGGCGCAGTAACCACCGATGCTATTTCTATCGGCGGCGGCATCGGAAGTCTAAACCGCAACGCGCCTTACGTCATCATGCAAATCCTGGCTGTGATGAGCATTCTTGGAGTGTTCACATCCACCGCAATTGTTGCAAACTCCACTTACAGAGACATCGAACACAATACACAATCGGTATTTTTCTCAACTCCAATCACAAAAGGAAGTTACTTATTCGGACGCTTCTGGGGCGCAAGCATTGCATCGATTTTAATTTTTGCCGGAGTAGTACTGGCATTCATCATTGGAAGTTTGATGCCATGGCTGGAGTCGGATCGTATCGGAGCGTTTACTGCTGCACCATATATATATTCCCTGCTCATGATTGTGATTCCGAATCTTTTGATTACTGCCGCATTATTTTTCTCGCTGGCCGCACTCACGCGTAGTTTGCTTTACACATATGCCGGATTGGTTGGATTTTTTGTCGCATATGCAATCTCACAAGTTCTTTTGCAGGATGTTCACAATGAAACAGTAGCATCATTACTTGATCCGTTTGGCTTGGCAGCTTTTACGTTCGCAACCCGCTACTGGACCATCTTCGAAAAAAATTCAATGATCGGTCCAACGACGAGTTTACTTCTTTACAATCGTCTGCTCTGGCTTGGCATCGCTGGAATTGTTCTTTTTATTGCTTACAAAAAATTCCGGTTTACAACGGCATCAGGAAAAGCCAAAAAGAAAAAGCTCGATGTTGAGCTCCCGGAAGTCATTCAACCTGCAACAGTCACCACAGGAGTGACTCAAGATTTTTCACGCTCAGCTTCCTTAAGACAATACATGGAACAGACGCAATTAGAATTCACAGGAATTTTAAAAAGCCTTCCGTTCCTGGTCATTCTTGCGCTCGGTGTATTCAATACTGTAGGCGGATCTGTTGATGTAGAACAACTTTTCGGAACCCCAGTTTATCCAGTCACGCATCTGATGCTGAACATTATTGATGGCAACTTTTTACTTTTTGCTTTTCTGATCATCACACTCTACAGCGGCGAACTCATCTGGAAAGAAAGATCATTGAATTTAGCCGGAGTAACGGATGCATTGCCTGTACGCGACTGGGTACCCTGGGCTTCAAAACTTTCGGCATTGATCCTGATACTGATCGTGTTGCTCATTGCTGCAATGTTGACCACGATGGGAGTCCAAATCTATTTCGGATATACAAATTTCCAAATCGGTTTGTATTTGAAAGGAATTTTTCTGGTCGTTGGACTTCCCTTCGTTTTGATTGCAGTTCTGGCTTTCTTTTTCCAGACATTCGTTAATCACAAATTTATCGGCTTTCTATTAATGATCCTTTATTTCATAAGCAACTTTGCTTTTCGTGGTTTGCATTGGGAGCACAACCTGTATCAATTTGCAGGCACTCCAAATGCGCCTTACTCCGATATGAACGGCTATGGCCATTATGTAAAGCCGGTGTTCTGGTTCACTTTGTACTGGACGTTTGCATCTTTGATTCTGACTGTATTGATTCATCTCTTCCGCGTGAGAGGCTCAGAGACTTCGTTCCGCCTCAGGATGCGGATCGCAAGTCAGCGATTGAAACTGGGAACAAAGTTTGCGCTTACGATCGGAATCGTTGGAATGCTACTGACTGGAGCTTACATTTTTTACAACACCAATATCCTGAATCAATACGTTACTCAAGACAAAATTGAAGCACAGCAAGCAGAGTATGAAAAGAAATATAAGAAATACGAAAAGCTAGCGATGCCGCGAATTATCAGCGTTCAAGCGAATGTCGACATTTATCCCGAAAACCGTTCTGCAAAAATTCGCGGAACGTATCAATTAGAAAATAAGCATCAAGAAAACATCGACAGTATCCATCTCAGCATTAATAAAGATGTAAAGATTGAGAAAATGGAACTTCCCGGAGCAACGTTGGAGTCAGCGGATCGCAGCCAGGGCTTTTATATTTATCACCTTGCATCACCAATGAAGCACGGTGATCGATTGACTCTCAATTATGTTCTTTCGATTGAAAATCGTGGATTTCCAAATAGCCGGTTCAACACGAAGATTGTTTACAATGGCACATTTTTTAACAGCAATGATTACTTTCCGCATCTTGGTTATTTCCGTGAACTTCAGTTATTGGATCCAAGCAAAAGGAAGAAATATGGATTACCTCCTGTAGAACGTGCACCAAAAATCACCGATGAAAGTGCGCGACGCGATAATGCGCTTTCCAGGGAATCGGACTGGATGGATTTCGATACGGTAGTCAGCACCAGTGCGGATCAGATCGCTATCGCACCTGGATATTTGCAAAAAGAATGGACCGAAAATGGGCGCAGATATTTTCATTACAAAATGGATTCGCCGATTCTTGCCTTCTGGTCTTACTTGTCGGCACGGTATGTTGTAAAGCGCGATCATTGGAATGATGTCGCGATCGAAATTTATTACGATCCTGCGCATCCTTACAATGTGGACCGCATGATCGCTGCATCGAAAAAATCACTCGATTATTTCACACAAAATTTCGGACCATATCAGCACAAACAGGTACGAATTATTGAATTTCCGCGATACGAACGTTTCGCGGAGTCTTTTCCAAACACGATTCCATTTTCGGAGAGCATTGGATTCATCGCGCGGATCACAAAACCGGAAGACATCGATTATGTTACGTATGTGACTGCCCACGAAATTGCACATCAATGGTGGGCGCATCAGGTGATTGGCGCGAATCAGCAAGGTGCTTCAATGCTGGTGGAATCGATGGCGCAATATTCGGCGCTTATGGTGATGGAAAAAGAGTACGGCAAGCATCAGATGAAAAAATTTCTGAAGTACGAGCTGGATCGATATTTGTCCGGCCGCGGCGCCGAATTGATTGAAGAAGAACCGTTGGAACTGGTAGAAGATCAGCCTTACATTCATTACAGCAAAGGGAGCCTGGCATTGTATGCGTTGCGCGATTGGGTGGGCGAAAAGAATCTGAATGCTGAGCTAGCGCTATATATAAAGGATAAGAAATTCCAGCAGCCTCCTTACACAAACAGTCGTGAGTTGATTTCCTATATGTCGCAGGCTGTACCTCCGGATAAGCAAGCAATTATCAAAGATCTTTTCGAAACCATCACGATTTATGACTTAAAGACTACCGATGTTCAATCCAAACGCCGTACCGATGGCAAGTATGATGTGACGTTCGATGTAGAAGCACGGAAATTTCATGCTGATGGCAAAGGGAAAGAAACCGAAACTTCGATGGGTGATTGGATTGATGTGGGTGTGCTTGGCAAGAAAGAAAAAGATGGCGCGGATAAAATTCTGGCGTTAGAAAAGAAGCAAATTCATTCCGGCAAAATGAAGTTTGAGTTTGTGGTGAATGAGCCTCCCGAAAAAGCCGGCATCGATCCGCTAAACAAAATGATCGACAGAAATCCTGACGACAACACGAAATCAGTCTCGTAAAGCCCCTGAAAAAAAGGTTGCGTGAAGCTGGCTGACTAGCTAATATTAAAAGTCAATTCTCACTTGGGGTATGTTGTTGTTCAAACCAAGAAATTTAAGAAAGATTCGACTGATCGTGTGTCTCGGACTCCTGTGCTTGTTTATGTCCGGAGTTGAAGCCGCGGATTTTGCGCTTGCTGCAAAGAAAAACGCTGCACTTCAAAAACAACTGAACTGGTCGTTTGGCGGCCAACCGCAACACGGCTGGTACCTTTATGCTCCGTTAATTCAACGGATTATTCATACCGAAACGAAGCCTGATTCCGCAGATTTCGCCAAAGCTATATCCAACTGGCAGAGACAACAAGGATTGCCCGCGGAAGGAATTTTAAATCATGAAACATGGATGAAGATGGTATCGGTTTATCAATCCGATCGGTTTAGCGGTGCGAATAGATCGCAAGTTTTCACTGGGCTCGAAACAGTTGCATCATCTTATTTTTATGATCCGCTGAGACCTGCCGATTTGCGCAAAGTTGGTCAAGAAACTCTTTCTGCATATCACAAGATGGTTGCAGCAGCAAAAAAGGATCTGTCCCGCGATGTGGATTTCTCAAAAAATTGGTTGAAGATTATTTCCGCATATCGAACTCCTGAGTATCAAGCGCAGCTTCGCAAGCAAAGTCCGAATGCAAGCCGTGCAGCACTTGGAATCAACAGCCCTCATTTCACCGGAAGAGCCTTAGATTTGTATGTGGGTGGAATGCCAGTAGGAACGGATGATCAGAATCGTGCAATTCAGGTCAACACTGCAGTTTATCAATGGCTCGTTAAAAATGCAGATCGATTCGGATTTAAACCTTACTTCTATGAACCCTGGCATTGGGAATACAACCCTTCCACCATTATTGCTCAAGCTCCTTAATCTCATCGCTGACTGATAACCGAATTCTCCTTTTGATGAATTCTTGTAGCCGGTTAATTCAGCACAGTCCCTATGTAACCAAAATTGAGATGTATGAGACAACCTGCGTGTTAGGCTGAATCAAAGAGGTGTTGAATGATTCAGACGATGCTGGCCGTCATCTTTATGTTTTTCGCTTCTATAGCGTTCTCTGCAGAACGGGATTGCCGCAGGTTGCAAGAGTACCGTTTGCTGGATTTTTGGTTAGGAGATTGGGATGTATATGTGGGCGATCAGAAGGTAGGCACGAACAAGATTGAACCGATCCTCAATTCATGTGCCGTAATAGAAAACTGGAAAGATGCTACTGGCGCTGAAGGAAAAAGCTTCTTTTATTTCGATCTCGCTGACAAAGTTTGGAAACAAGTGTGGGTTACGGATCAGGGCTATATGAAAGAAAAGATACAGCAGAAATCACCCGCCAAAGGCGAAGTTACATTCCAGGGGGAAGTTCTAAATCTTAAAGGCAAAAAAGTTTTTGATCGTACTAGCCTGGTCTTAGAACGTAATGGTGTTCGTCAGATCATTGAACAATCGGAAGATGCAGGGAAAACATGGATCGTAACTTTCGATGCAATTTACGTTCATCCGGAAAAATCAAAGTCATAACGATCCGCTTCGCAAAAACATCGCCTGAGGTTGTCACTTTTATGGAAATCGGCTGTACACGATTTTCGCCAATTTCTGTTGCGCATCGATATCTGGTTTGGCATTGATTTTTACATCAAGGACTCCTGCTAAAGACCATTGCCAATGTGAGCGGTGGTCACAAGTTCTTTCGTATAAGCGCTCGTGAATTCCACATAAACCGCGCTAGGTCAGTCTCCTTCAATAGGAACAACCTTGTGATTTTGCCCGGGCATGATTGTTTCTCTCGTCGAATTCTCAGTTAATTTTTTTCGGAATGATGGAATTTACTGCCGGATGTCGCTTTCTGAAGTGAGACAGTAATTTGGAGGAGATAAACATGAAAATCGAACGACCCAATGGTAATGTGCCTCAAACCACTAATGAATCTCAGGTTACGTCGCCTGATGATAATGCGTCGCAACCAGCAAATAACCAGTCCGGAGGAAATTCGTCACCAGAATCTTCATTATCGGCTCAACAATCCGCAGCGAGACGGCATGCCTTATGGCAAAGAGGAAGTCTGGAAATGTATGGAGCAGATCAGCAATGGAAGCTTTCCAAGCAGACGCAAACTGACTCCCAAACGACACGACAATCCAGGAACCAGTCGATTGAGACAGATACTTCAGCACAGCCCAGTTTTGCATCGCAAAGAAGGAACGCGATTTCGCGCCCAGCAGTTGAGACCGATTCGCACTCCAGATCGAATGTGGCAACTCCTGACGGTACTCTTCCGGTTGCAACCCCCCAACCAGAATCCGGAAGCAATCAATCTTCTAATGCAACAGGAAGTAGAAATAAAAGTTGGAATTATCAATACGAAAGGTCGATCAACCTGCGCAAAAGCAGTGCTGATCAGTCAACAGATTCATCAAAAAGTAAAACGGCTTCATTAGATGAACAAGGATTTACGCATTCGAAGCGGCGTTCCAATATCGCGAGAGGCAGCGGTGGATTGACAGCGTATGGAGAGGGTCAGACTACCAGTGAATCCGGCAGCGCAGTAAAAAGTTGGGACAAAACATTCGCGGGCGCGGGTGATGAGGACAAAGGATACGCTGTCGAAGGTGAAGCTGCAGTGTTAGATAGCAGGTCTCGAACATATGAATATGATTCTGGGCTCGGTAAAGGAGCACAAGCAGAAGCATCTTTGATTCGGGGCAAAATTGGAGTTCAGGGTAACACATCTCAAATGGTTGGGAATACGGAGGTAGACTACAGTGGAAATGCGGAAGTCGATGGTATGGTTGGAGCACGTACAACTGCCGAAGCGGGAGTTGGTATAGGAAGGAATGGTTTACCGGCAGCGAGAGTTGGAGCAGAGGCATTCGCGGGAGCAAGAGTTGATACTCGTGCTGGTGGAGAGGCCAGAGTCATGGGGGTAGGTGCAGATGCAAGAGGAACTGCAAGCGTGATGGCAGGAGCGCAAGCAAGCTCTGAAGCTACAGCCACTGTGACCGGAATTGATGCATCTGCCTCCGCATTTGTCGGAGCCAGCGCAGGAACGTCTGGTTCTGCTTCTGTGGCTGGAATTGGCGGCAGCGGTTCGGCAGAAGCATGGGCAGGAGTTGGTGCAAGGGCCGAGGCCGGTGCGGGTTACACCGATGGAAAACTTCAATTCAAATTTGGTCTCGGTGCCGCGCTCGGAGTTGGTGGTGCAGTCGGTGGCGGATTTTCATGGGACTTGAACGAAACCAAAGAAGATATTTGGCCGAAAGTTTCCAATACCTCAAGCAGTGTTGCTAATACATTAACAGTCGGCGCTAATTCCACAGCAAATGCTGTAAATGACGGTGCGAAAGTTGTTTCTACTACCGCAGGAAATGTAGTCAAAGAAGGCACAAAGGTGGCTACGGTTGGAGCAAATACTGTGGCAAAAACTGCATCGCAAACTGCGGCTGCTGCAACAAAAACTGCTTCCAGCGCAGCAAAAAGCGCAGGCAAAGCCGCATCAAAGATCGCAAAATCAATTTTCAAATTCTAAATTTATCGGAGGATGAAATGGATCAGATTATTGAAAAAGGAAAAGAACTTATTGAAAAAGGCCAATTCCAAAAAGCCCAGGAATATTTCAATGCTTTGTTGGAAAAACCAGAACAACGCTTACCTGCGCACAGATGGTTAGCACGACTGAACTTCATTGAAAGAAATCCTGAAGGTGCTTTGCAGCAAGTTCAAGCAGCGGAAGCGATTGACCCGCAGGACAATGAAACAAAGGCATTGAAAGGTCTTTACTATGTTGAATCGGAAAGTTATCCCGAAGCACTTAAAGTTCTAGAATCGGTCGATAGTTCCCAACCAGGTCTCGCTTTCAATTATGCGAACCTTTCGACAACCTATCGTGAACTCGATCGTATCGATGAAGCTATCGAGGCAGGCACGAAAGCAGTTCAATTCAGTCCCAGAGATCCGGCGGCTCACTTTGCGCTGAGCCAGGCTCTCGCGGTTGATGGAAAAATAGAAGACGCGATTTATGAAGCGCTGGAAACATTGAAACTGAATCCATCACATTTAATGGCTTATTCGTTTCTTGGAACTTTATATCGTCAGGCAGGTCAAACGGATATTGTAATCGAACTATATCTGGAGTGTCTTCGTCATGTGCCTGAAGCCGATCCGATCAGAGAGGAAGTCGTAGAACTTTTGTCGGCAAAGAATGATTATGCCGCAGCACTGGAACATGCCAGGATACTTGCAGAACATCGAGGTTTGCCAAGAGATTTTTTTAATCTTGGGGATTTGTTTGCCCAATGCGGAATGGGTGAAGAAACCGTCGCAGCCTATTCTTCCGGGCTTGCAATAGATCCACACAATGCTGCAATGATGAATACGCTCGGCCTGACTCTGGTGCGCACAGGACACCCTGCTGAAGGAGAACCTTATTTGAGGAAAGCAATCGAACTGATGCCTGAACGTTTTGAGCCAGTGTTGAATCTAGCGATCGGATATGCGGCTCAACAACAATGGAAAGAAGCGAAACAATACGCTAATCAAATAATGAAAAGTACAGGACCTGGAAATCCGATTCATAAAGAAACAGTGCGTCTTCTTGGTGCAATCTCTGAAGTAGAGGGTGCATCAAAATGAGGAACGATGGCGCCAAATTGCGTCGGTTTTTGGCGATAGAAATCCCTAATGACTCCGCTACGTTCCGGTTCAGCGGCGGCAGTGCGCCAGCCGCCGGAACCGGTTGTTCGTAAAATTATTTCGTCGAAGACGTTTATTTTGAAGCGAGGTAGTAGCGGTCAAGATTCATCACCTTGTTCCACGCTTCAACAAAATCACGAACGAATTCTCCTGGGAAATCTAATCCATGACTAAATTTGTGTACAATACATTGCAATGGATCGGAGAGCAGCCAGGTGATCGTGGATCCTGCCTCACATTAGCGCATTTTAGATAACCTTGGTGGCGACAGAAGCGTTCAAGGATCGGATATAATGATCGTTCTTTAATGGAACAAAAAACGATTTCGCACTACACAATTCTAGACCGCCTCGGTGGCGGTGGAATGGGTGTTGTTTTTGCCGCTGAAGACATCAAACTACGCCGCAAAGTCGCATTAAAATTTCTACCTCCTGAGCTTGCAAAGGATCCACAGGCACTCGAAAGATTTCAACGTGAGGCGCAGTCCGCTTCCAGTCTGAACCATCCAAACATCTGCACAATCTACGATATCGATTCCGGCGCCGGTTCCGATTCTGATGCACAGGTCCATTTTATTGCGATGGAATTATTGGAAGGCGAGACACTGAAACACACTGTTGAAAAAGGGCCGCTACATATCGAACGGTTGTTAGAAATTGGAATTCAAATTGCGGATGCATTAGATGCAGCTCACTCGCGCGGAATCATTCATCGTGATATCAAGCCGGCAAATATTTTTCTGACCAACCGCGGTCAAGCTAAGATCATGGATTTTGGATTGGCGAAATTAGCTCCCGTAGCTGATGGAAACAAAGACTACTCCAGTCTTCAAACTGAAGATGGTAAAGCAGATGCATTGACCAATCCTGGCATGACCGTTGGTACAGTGGCATATATGTCGCCTGAGCAAGCGAAAGCTCAGGATCTGGATCCAAGAACCGATTTGTTTTCGCTTGGTCTTGTGCTGTATGAACTGGCTACTGGAAAGCGCGCTTTTTCCGGAAATAGTAATGCAATGATCTTTGATGCGATTCTGAATAAGCAACCCACTTCCCCGCTTCGATTGAATCCTGAATTACCGATTGAATTTGAGCGGATTGTTGAAAAAGCGTTGGAAAAAGATCGGGACGTGCGGTATCAAACTGCTGCTGAGTTGCGCGCTGACCTTAAACGTTTGAAGCGCGATCTGGATTCGGCCGAACGTCATCCTCACTTTCCAGACCTGCTGAGGTTACTGCGAAAACAGAACCAGCACGCAGCAAAGTTTGGATGTTGATTGCAGGCGTCTGCATTTTTGCAGCAATCGGGATCGCAGTTTATTTACGAAGTGCCAGTAGCGGAGGTGCAATTCGATCTCTGGCTGTTCTGCCATTTTTAAATGTCACGAAAGATCCCGATACGGAATTTCTCAGCGATGGCATTACTGAAAGTACAATCAATAGTCTTTCACAAATTCCACAATTGCGAGTTTTGGCCAGCGGTACTGTGTTCACATACAAAGATAAACAAGTGGATCCGCGCGCAGTGGGACGCGATCTGAAAGTTGATGCTGTAGTAACAGGAACTGTGACACAGCGTGGCGATGTGCTGGTAATTCGTGCAGGACTTGTAAACGTATCGGATGGATCACAAATCTGGGGCGATCAATATGATCGAAAAGTTTCCGATATCCTTCAAGTTCAATCCTCCATAGCAGATGAAATTTCAAAACAACTCAAGATTAAGCTAACCGGAGAACAGCAACAGCGTGTTTCCGCTCAACATACCGACAATACAGAAGCGTATCAGCAATACATCAAGGGACGCTTTTATTGGAACAAAAGGACTGCTGATGGATTTCAAAAAGCCGTTGAGTATTTTCAAGCCGCTGTTGAAAAGGATCCTGAATATGCACTTGCCTATTCAGGCCTGGCTGATGTGTATTCCCTGTTCAGTGATTATGGCATTGAGCCAGGTACGCAAGCAGGACCAAAGGCAAAGGCCGCAGCGTTAAAGGCGCTTCAAATCGATGATCAACTTGCAGAGGCGCATTGTTCACTAGGAAATATATTGAGTTTGATTGAGTGGAATTTTCGTCAGGCAGAACCGGAATTCAAGCGTGCTATTGAACTCAATCCGAATTATGCGACTGCATATCAATGGTACTCCAATGCCTTGGACAGCAGAGGGGAGTTTGAAAGCAGTATGACAATGATAAGGCATGCCCAGGAGTTGGATCCTCTTTCATTAATTATTACTGAAAATGTCGGTTGGCAACTTTACAGCGGTGGAAAATATGATGAAGCAATTCGCCAATTCCAAAAGACATTGGAATTAGATCCTTCATTTGTTCCAGCAGTTCGGGATATGGGATTATCGTATTTGCAACTGAAGATGTATCCCAAAGCGGAAAAACAGTTCCAAAAAGTAATTCAACTTACGGATAGACCAGATGGAAAAGCAGGACTCGCAATGATGTACGCATTGTCTGGCAAGAGAGATCAGGCCCACATGTTACTTGATGAGGTGCTGAAGATTTCAAACGAGACATATGTTGCACCCTGTGTAATCGCTCAAATTTATTCAGTGTTAAATGAACGCGATCAAGCATTCCTCTGGTTAGAAAAGGCACGAGAAGTCCGCGATACAAACATTGTGAATCTCAAAATGGATCCGCTTTATAAGAATCTTCGTTCAGATCCGCGATTTGAGGAACTGAAAAATCGCATCGGATTTTGGCGATAGAAATCCTGAATGATTCTGTTACGTTCCGGTTCAGCGGCGGCAGTGTGCCAGCCGCTGGAACCGGTTGTTCGTAAACTTTTTCGTTGAAGACGTTTATTTTGAAGCGAGGTCGTAGCGGTCAAGGTTCATTACCTTGTTCCACGCTGCCACAAAATCGCGAACGAATTTCTCCTGGGAATCCTTGCTTCCGTAGACTTCAGCAAACGCGCGAAGTTGCGAATTAGAACCAAAAATGAGATCTATACCAGTGGCGGTCCACTTGAGTTCGTCTGTTGCGCGATCACGACCCTCGTAAACATCACTTCCTTCCGAAGTTGGTTTCCAACCTGTGCTCATGTCGAGTAAATTCACGAAGAAGTCATTGGTGAGCGTCTCCGGCCGTTTAGTCAACACACCGTGCTTGGATTGTCCGGCGTTGGTATTCAAGACGCGCATACCACCAATCAAAACCGTCATCTCAGGAGCGGTCAGCTTCAGCAATTGCGCTCGATCTATCAGCCGTTCCGCTGGCGGCACGCCGTTTTTGATTTTGAGATAGTTACGGAATCCGTCTGCCTTTGGTTCAAGTACTTCGAATGATTCAACATCGGTTTGCTGTTGCGAAGCGTCCATGCGTCCCGGCGTGAAGGGAACGGTTACTTCATGACCGGCATTCTTCGCAGCTTGTTCGATACCTGCGCATCCACCCAGCACAATCAAATCTGCGAGCGAAACTTTTTTCCCGCTTGAAGACTGCGCGCTGTTAAACTCCTTTTGAATTCCTTCAAGTTTCTGAAGTACAGTCTTTAGTTTGGCTGGTTGGTTAACTTCCCAATCTTTCTGAGGCTCGAGACGAATGCGTGCGCCGTTCGCACCTCCGCGCTTATCGGAACCACGGAAAGTAGAAGCTGATGCCCATGCAGTTGATACTAATTCGGAAACAGAAAGACCTGAGGCAAGAATGGTGCTCTTGAGTGATGCAATGTCCTTATCATCAATCAACTTATGATTGACTGCCGGGACGGGGTCTTGCCAGATAAGCTCTTCTTTCGGAACTTCCGGACCGAGATAGCGCGCTCGCGGACCCATATCGCGATGAGTTAGCTTAAACCAGGCGCGGGCAAATGCATCTGCAAATTGATCCGGATGTTCGTAGAAGCGTCTCGAAATTTTTTCGTACGCGGGATCAAATCTCAAAGAAAGATCAGTTGTCAGCATCGATGGTGCGTGATGCTTTGATTTGTCGTATGCATCCGGAATCACATCTTTGCCTGCACCATTCTTCGGTTGCCATTGATGTGCACCGGCCGGACTCTGCGTCAATTCCCATTCGTACTTGAATAAGTTTTCGAAAAAGTTATTGCTCCACTTTGTTGGCGTCGAAGTCCAGGTGACTTCCAAACCGCTGGTCATTGCGTGAAGGCCTTTGCCGCTTTCGTAGCTGCTCCTCCAACCGAGCCCTTGCTCTTCGATGCTTGCAGCTTCAGGGTCAGGTCCTACATGTGACGCTGGGCAGGCGCCATGCGTTTTGCCGAAAGTGTGACCACCTGCGATCAGTGCCACTGTCTCTTCATCGTTCATGGCCATGCGACGGAAAGTTTCGCGAATATCCTTCGCCGCCAGAAGCGGATCCGGATTGCGATTCGGACCTTCCGGATTCACATAAATCAGCCCCATCTGCACAGCAGCTAACGGATCTTCTAGATTCCGTTCGCCGGAGTAACGTTTGTCATCCAGCCATTTGTCCTCTGCACCCCAGTAGACGGTTTCTTCCGGTTCCCACACATCTTCACGACCTCCACCAAAACCGAAGGTCTTGAATCCCATCGATTCCAGCGCTACGTTTCCTGCAAGAACCATGAGGTCCGCCCATGAGATTTTCTTGCCATACTTCTGCTTGATTGGCCAAAGCAGCCGCCGAGCTTTATCAAGGTTTCCATTGTCTGGCCAACTGTTGAGTGGCGCGAAACGCTGCTGGCCGGCACCCGCGCCGCCGCGACCATCACCGATGCGGTATGTGCCAGCGCTGTGCCAGGCCATACGAATCATCAATGGCCCATAATGGCCAAAATCAGCCGGCCACCAATCCTGCGAATCGGTCATCATCGCGCTCAGATCCTTTTTCACCGCCGCGAGGTCAAGTTTTTTGAACTCTTCGGCATAGTTAAAACCTTTACCCATCGGATCGGACTGCGGCGAATTTTGGTGCAGAACACTAACGTCCAGCTGATTGGGCCACCAGTCTCGGTTCGATATACGTCTCGTTCCTTTTTTGTTTACTTCTTCCGGGTCTACCACCGGACATTTTTCTTTAGTTTCCATATCAACTCCTCCAGGTTCGGGATTTGTGCCCTTACGGATGTTTTGCGGGTTTTTTTCGAACCTGCTTATTGGTTAGTAATCGTGTTGCAAACCGGACAGATTCCCAAAAACTCAATTCGAAATTCCAGTATCCGGTATCGCCGTAATCTGGACTTCGGTACGAAATCAATTTCCCGCTGTGGTATATCTTCAAGACGATTGCATTTTGCACAGCGTAAATGAGAATGCTTCGAAAGATTCGCATCAAACCGTGAAGCGCCACCATGCGATGTATTAATTTCCAGCAACAATCCTTCGGCGGTAAGTTGTTTTAGATTTCGGTAAACCGTTCCAAGGCTAATGCGGGGCATCTTCGTGCGAGCCTGTTCATATACCCAGTCCGCAGTCGGATGGCTCATCGTTGAAGCAACAATTTCGTAGATAAGTGTTTTCTGCCGGCTCATTCTAGTATTAGTAACGATTACTATTTTACTCTTAAGGGCTCCGGAATGCAACCCTTTCATGCATTTTTTTTCTTAGGACTTATTGTGCGCGAACTACGTTGCGAAGTTTTTGGACAGCGCACATACACCAGGCTGCTTAAATATATGAAGGAACGAACATTGGCGGTATGATGGCAAGAGCTTTCAACAATGCAGTCTCCGTGCAGCGAAATCATGTACAACCAGCATGCCTTCTTTGCAGATCATGGATGGCTGGTTTTGCGCAATGTTGTTTGCGCCAAAGACTTAATTCGCGTAGCAGAGGAGTTCGATCGCGTCACGCAGCCGTCCAGTGGTCGCAAAGATTTGCCGTGTGATGATCATGGAAGGTCGATCTGGCAGTTCCCGGGAATATGCAGTCAGAATGAGGCGTTGCTTGCGCACATCCATCATGGCGGTCTCGGAGAGTTCGCTGCAGATTTACTCGGCGCCGCCCGAATCCAGCTTTTGCAGGACACGTTGATCGTGAAACCGGCGTACGTCGGTGCGCCGATCGAATTGCACCAGGATTACACTTATACAGGCTTTCTCGATCCGCCAAATTGCGTTTCAATCCGGCTCTCCCTCACGCCATCAACCATCGAAAGCAGCTGTATGTATGTCATTGATCGCAGCCATCGCTGGGGTTGGCTAGGAAAAATGTCAGTATTCAGCGACCGTCTTCAGCAAGGTGTTGCCGAACAGCTGCCCTCCGAACTTCGCTCACGTGTCGAAAGGGACCAGACTCCGCTACAGCTGAATGCGGGTGATGTTTCCATTCATCATTGTTTCACTTTTCATGGAAGTTACGAAAATTCCTGCGATACAATCCAGAAAACAATAGTGACCCACGTCTTCGATGGAGATTGCCGGTTGATCCCGGAACGCCTTCCCCGCAATGCGATTCAATTGTTTCATACAGATAAGGAAAGACACTTGAGCACTGCATCTTTTCCTGTGCTCTTTGAAAGAAGCGATCCTGCCCAACGCGTTCCATTGCTTGTGAATAAATGATGAATAGTAAAACGTTGCTGCTGATTTCACCGCCAGTGATGTATGCCAGGAGGTGGTGTGGAAACTGGATAGCAAATAAACCACACCTTGCTAGTCTGTCCGGTTACGTCAGGGATCTGGCGGATGTTCGAATTCTCGAACTTGAGTTCACAAAAACGGATGACGGCACCGCACAATTGTTACTTGATAAAGAACTGAGTGAGTCGGTCGATCTTGTGGGAATCTCCTGTTGGAACCAGCATGCACTATTTGGGAACAATTGCGGTTGCAGAAAGAGTGCGTCATCTGTTTCCTGATACTCCAATCGTGATTGGCGGACACCACCCGACTGCAAGCCCGAGTGATTTCACTCACGCAATTTGTGACTGGGTGGTCAGAGGCGACGGCGAACATTTTCTCCGCGATCTGTGCATGGAATGGCCAGAGCGCCCGCTGGAAATGCAGATCGTCTCAGGCCGCCTCTTCGATCAGTCCAATCCGGACCATGTAGACTGGGAGCAGTACGGACGGCCGGGCAAAAAGGATCGAGTGGTTTGGGTCGGCATCAGCCGTGGATGTAGTTTTCAATGCCGGTATTGCGTGGAACCTCAACGCAGCGCATCGTATTCCCGGTACAGCGTGAACGATACATTGCACATCATCGAACGTTTATTCCTGCTACACGAACCCGAGGTCATTGCCTTCTCGGATCCTCTCTTCGGCGCCAGCCGCCGATGGATCGAAGCATTCCTGGACGGTCTCCGGAAACGATCACTGCCGTTGATGTTTTGGGCACAAACACGCGCCGACCTCATGTCACCTGATCTGCTTGAGTCCTTTAAACAATGCGGCTTTATGCTTGACTTCGGCCTGGATACGGCAAGCAAATCGATGATCGAACGGATGGAGAAAGCGGCTGATCCTGATCGCTATCTAGCTAAGTACAGGGAAATTCTCGAATATGCAGATGCAATCGGTCTGCTTCATGGAGTGTATCTCATTTTTAATTTCCCGGGCGAGACACCGGATACGGTTCGAGAAACGCAGGACTTCATCGATAGTCTGGGCCAAAAAGGCGCGCCCATGAGCGGCTGGCTCTCCGCCCAAACATTCTTCATTCTGCCGGGCACTGATGCTTTCGATCGAATAGCTGAACATTCCGCATTGTTCGGAACGGAAGTCCGTCATCCATTCTGGTGGAAGGAGATCGGCGACCAATACGCAATGGCAACCGATATTGTCCCAAGCTCTGCATGGATCGACCGGCTAGACGAGCTCTATGCCTTTCATCAATGGAACGAGGAAGTCAACGCGCGCTGGATATCACGATACCCGGCTGAGGTTCAGCAGTTTCGGGAAGCGATCTACACGGGTTCAGCACGTTCTGCAGCTTCGGCACAGTTAAAGAAAAAATAAACAATAGCTGTTTACGTCCTGATGATCTGCTTTTGCTGGTTTTTCCGCAAGACTCAATATGAGAACAGTCCTCAATCAGGAGCGAAACTAATGAAAGTGAAACTAGACCAAAATTCCCCCATTCAGCAAGCTGATGCCAATGTTACGGATGGTACTAGCAATACAATGACAGCCGGTAAACAAACAAAAGCAGAAAATCCATTTGCAAAGGATAGTTTCGAAAGCTCTTCAACACCACGCGGTGAGGCAAACAGCCTTAAGATTCAAGATGCTGTCGACTTTCATCAAGATCCGGCCGGTAAAACCAGTGAAGAGGGAAAAGTGGTCGAAGACTTGAACGTGAAGTACACCATGTTTCTGCCTGACTAAATAAAATCATTTAAGATTGCTCCCCATGAAAAAACCATCAGAGGATTTGTCGATGCTTCCGCCGCTTTATGCCGGTTGGATGTCGGATCTTTTGCGCGGACCGATTCCTGAAGAAACGGAAGCAACTTGTCAGGATTGCGTAATGTGCAGTCGCAATGGGAGAAACAAATCGGAAATCGTTTTCAATCCCGACACAAAATGCTGCACCTTCATGCCGCACTTGCCAAATTTTTTGGTTGGAAGAATCCTGGCGGATCAGGATCTGAATTCTCAGCATGGAAAAAGCGTGATGGAAAGTCAATTGCTGCACGGAGCTACACCTTTTGGTGTAAATCCTCCAAAGTGGTACACAACTCTATATAAGGACAGCCAGGAAAATTTTGGGATCGATGCAGATCTTCGCTGCCCTTTCTATGTTGCCGAAGAAAATGGAATATGCGGCATTCGGAACCATCGCAATTCGCGGTGTGCTACCTATTTCTGTAAATTCCGGCGCGGTTCGATTGGTGTGATTTTCTGGAAGTATACGGATCAACTATTATCCAGAATCGAAAAATTATTGTCACGATGGTGTGTTTTGCAATTGGATCCTGGAGAGACTGCAATCGAAGAATTGTTTCCGCCACCGATGACCGAAATTGATTACAGCAATCCATCGCGAATCTGGGGCAAATGGTTCGGTAAAGAAAAAGAATTCTTTCAGGAATGTTCTGGTCTGGTTGATCCTCTGACATGGAACGATGTTTCAAGAATTTGCGGAAGTGAGATTCATATTTTGTCGCATGTCACTATGATTTCCTATCGCCACTTGATCTCCGATGAAATTCCAAAACACCTGAAGGTCGCATCCTGGAAAAAAGTAAAGTTGGTTGCACCGGATGTTTACCGCATCTGGACATATAACCGCTATGATCCTTTTGATTTAAATAGAAATGTACTGGATGCCCTTCACCTTTTTGACGGAAAAGTCACCGTAGAAGAAACACGCCAGAATATCAAGGAAACAAATCAAATTGTTCTTGATGATGATCTGTTACGGCATCTGTCAGATAGAGGAATTCTGGAAGTTAGCGAGCCATCCTAACTGCGGCTAGATTCTAACTCCTGTGTGGAATCAGGGCTGCATCAGATCATTGCCAGATGCTTTGAGCAACATATGAATGCGCTTACGCACTTTATCAGCATCGTTGGCATCGGGCGACATTGAAAGATAAAGCTGGTAATTCTGAACTGCGCGTTGCGTGTCACCTGCCTTATCATATGAAGCCGCCTGGTTGTAAAGAAATTGCGGAAATGGCTTTTGTTCGTAGGCTTCGGCAAATGCAAACGCGGCTTTCCTAAAATCGCCGGCGTTGTAAGCAGCCTGACCGCGATCGAATGCAGATTGTGCGTCTTTCAATGCATCTGCATGCAGCTTATCGATACGTGCTTTGACCTTCGCTGCATCGGGCGCATCAGGAGTTTCTGCAAGATATGCTTCATATCTTTGCGCGGCGAGTTCGCGTTTGCCCATTTTATCAAGAGCTGCGGCCTGGTTGTATCGCAAAGCCCCTAATGGATTCTGCTGATATGCGCGCTCGAATGATTGCAATGCATCTCCGTATTTTCCCGCTTTGTACAGATCGTTACCTTGCTCAAACAATTTTTGTGATTCAGCAACACCCGTTGCAGTCGCTTCGCGTCCACCCATGTGAGCACGAGCGCGTTGCTGTGCAGCCTTCGCTTCATCGGCGCGCGGCGCATCTGGTTCAGACAAATAAGTCTGATACGCAAGATCGGCCTCTGCATAACGGCCACCATCATGAAGTGCCGCAGCCTTATTCAGGATAAAGTTCCGATCCGGATACGTCCGGAATCCTTCTTCGAATGCACCAACCGCTTCGTTGTACTTGTGTGCAAACAAAAGACGGTTGCCACGTGTTATCCACTCTTGACCACCTGCTAATCCAGTAGCAGTAATCGGCGATTTATCAGCTTCGTTCCTAAGTTTCTCAGCGTGGCTGTTGCCCTTCTGAGCGTCGGAGGCATTCGGCTTTTCTTTAGCATATTCACTGTAACGATCAGCTGCCGCATATTTTCGCCCAAGTTTTTCGAGCGATGCACCCATGTTGTACTTGAACTCCGGAAGCGGTTTCTTTTCGTATGCTTGCTCAAATGCATCCAGCGCTTCCTGATAGCGTCCTTCTTTGTATGCAGTCGCACCTTTATCGTACAACCGCCGTGCTTCAGGCTCATCGGTAATATTGGCTTCGTGACCGCCCATTTTGGCGCGCGCACGTTGCTGTGCTTCCCGCACTTCATCAGCACGCTCAGCATTTGGATCGGCCAAATAACGCTGATAAGTGAGATCGGCCTCGGCATACTTACCACTGTCAAGCTGTGCCGCCGCCTTGTTTAGAATAAACTTCGAAGATGGATATGTGCGGAACCCTTCATCGTAAGCTTTAATTGCTTCGTCATATTTATGCGCAAACAAAAGACGATTGCCGCGCGACATCCACTCCTGGCCGCCAGCCTGTCCAGTTGCAGTGATCGGCGCTTTATCAGCTGCAGCGCGCAATTTGTTCATGTGATCGGTTACTTCGACTGTGTCTTTGGCGCGTGGATTTGCATTGAGATAAGCTTGAAAGCTGTCGGCTGCAGCATACGGACGACCTAATTTTTCTAGCGATTTCGCCGCGTTATATTTGAAGTCGGCAAGCGGGTTAAGTTCGTAAGCTTTGTCAAAAGCATCCAGTGCTTCCTGATATTTCCCCGCTTTGAACGCTTCAGCGCCTTTATCGTACTCTTTGCGCGATTCGACGACTCCTGCCATGCTCGCTTCGCGCCCGCCCATCTTCTCTTTCGCACGCTCCATCGCTGCCTTTGCTTCATCCGCGCGTGGAGCATCCGGATCGGAAAGGTATCGCTCGTATGCCATTACCGCCTCTGAATAACGGCCTGCATCTAATAAGGTCGATGCTTTGTTTAGAAGGAAACTGGGGTGAGGATATGTGCGGAAGCCCTCTTCGAATGCTTCAAGCGCCTCGCCATAACGATGCTCTTTAAGCATTTTGTTGCCGTGATCCATCCACACTTGAGCTTCTTTTCGCGCTTTCTCAAGGGCTGGATCGGCAGACTTCGCCGCCGTTGCTGTGCCGGATGCGAATTGAGGTACGTTCCTGAGCTGGCCAGCAAGCTGCTGCTGAATAAATATTTCGCTTGTTTTCATTGAAGCTTTTGTTTCGGTCCCGGCCTGCTTCATTGCCTGGGCTGAATTAGACGGAATCTGGGCATCTCCGGCAGATCCAATTCCCTCCTGCGGTACTCTTTTCTGGTCGGCGATCTCGTTTTGATCGGCCGGTATTATGGTTGCTCCTTGTGGCGTCGAGGGCCTTATATCCATACTTCACCTTCCTCCATTCTTCTAATACTGACGTTGCAAAACCCAAGTGCACGAGAAAAATTTCTCGACGCCAGGCCTTCGCAACCTGCCGGGACTCAATAACGCTATATATATGAAGGGTTCATCTTCCTACTTGTACAGGTGGTGAATTCAGAAACTGTCGTGATAGCCTAATTTCAAATGGATAAAGTGGTCTGTCCCAAATGCGGAAACGCGGTACCAAAGAATCAAAAGGTTTGTATTTATTGTCAAGCTCCGCTATCGAGAAGTGACTCTCAACCCCAAACCAAATGGAAATTAGTGCCACGCTTGGCTATTCCTTTTGCACTTTTGTGGTTCGTAATAATGAGTATTCCCAGTATCGTCAGGTTATACCGAGGTGACACTAAAACCGTATCTTCAGTAACTCAGCCTGTACCGAAGACCCCGGCGATTGAAGAGAATAACCCAGCACAGGAAATAAGCGCACTTGCAGCATACAAAAACTTAACAAAAGCTATCGAGCGAGAGGATGAAGAAACAGCAAGACGCTATGTAGACAACGCAAGATGGAATGAGATGGAATTGGATCAAGAAGATCCAAGTGCAATAAAAGAGTTGAATCCGCGATGCGATGTCGGGGAAAAATTTGAATCGCAAGTTTTGGATGACCGAGCGCTGCTTACTGCGAAATCTACACCGTTCAAAGATCAGGATGGCCAACTTTCATTTACAGTGTTGATAGTAAAGATGGCCAAGGAAGATGATCAATGGAAAGTATTTTCAACCTCATGTCATGAACGTCCTCCGTCCGATTACATGGAGGAAGCACGGGCGTGGCTTTTTGAGCAGCCATCAGGCGGTGATGATTTGAACTCCAAGCTTATAGCAAATGGCCTTCGCGATGGTGAAGAGAGTTGTTTTATGGCAGTAGATCGCGGAAATCCAAAGGCTCTCAAAAAATGTTTGGAAACCGGATGGAGTTTTGAGTCAGAAAATTCGGAAGGCCGAAAAGCGATTGATATCGCGTTCGAAAAGATGGAATATGCATCGCCGGAAGCTAACCAAATAATAGAACTCTTTGTTAAAGAAGGTGCAAATGTCAATCGTCCAAACAAGGAAGGAATGACACCTCTGATGCTTGCAGCAATCCATTGCAATGATGAAGTTGCAAAAGCTTTCATCGATGCAGGCGCCGACATCGATTACAAAACTCCGGATGGAATTACCTCATCGAAACTTGCAGAAAACTGTCCGAGGGTCACCAAGTTACTGCGCGCTAGCAAGGCGCAATGACTTCCTACGTCTTTTACATGTTGGATCTATTTAATCATGAGCAGATTGCTTCGCGCTCAGCTAGCCTTCTCGCTCAGTAAATGAATTGCATCTGATTCTGAATCAACGAGTGGAAAATACTTGTTTAATCCGGAAACATCGATCATGGTTTGGATACGGCTATTCACACCGATTAAAACGACTCTTCCGCCGCGGTCCACAATCTCATTTCGAACCTTTATGAGTTCATTAATTCCTGATGCGTTAATACCTACAGCATTTCGCACGTCCAAAATCAGGTGAACCGGCGGTCCCTGACATAGTTTTGCAAACTCATTCCCCAATGGCGTAATATGACCAGACTCAAAATTGCCAGCAATGCTAAGTAGCTGAATATTCGATCCTTTATTTATAATTTTTAGTTCTAATTTCATAGTAGAACTATAATGTATATGCTTTGAAAAAGCACGAAAAACTTACTATTCAGTTGTAATTTTCGACTCTTTGTGAGAATATATATATGTTAGCTCCCCCTGATTTACGGGCAACATCCTCCCCCTTATTTAGCCCAGTTTGTTTCCTGTATAAGAGCATTCAATAGGAATCCACATGAAGAAAAGAATTGATGGTGAAATGAGCGAGAAGCAAGCCGAACGTATTATTGAAATCTATGACAATGCTTCCAGGAATGGAGAAGAGTGGGCGCATAACGTATTTTTGCATCGAGGCACTGAAAAGTATGAAAAAAGTATCGAGACGCTGAACGAAGCGTTTCGGCTCAAAAACATTAATAAGCAGGTACAGCAATTGCCGGGCGTGCCGGAAGCACGAATGCGTAAAAGGACTCGTTAACAAAGTACCCGAATGATTGAAACGAAAAAGGAAATTTCAGGTTTTCTTGTCCCCCATTTTCAAGTGGGCACTGATAGAATTCTCTGGGGGATTGTAAATCTGGCAATTACCGACTCTGGAGAAATTCACTGTCTGCAAGATGATGATTATCTGATTGTGTATGACAGGAACGGAGAAATTCGATGGGAAGGGCTGATTCATTTTGAATACATACGAAACAATTCGCCCCAGCGAGAATTCTGGACCCGTCAAGTTGTCATGGGTTATGTAGTTCACGGCTGTCAGACCAATTGTGAACCTGAGAAGTGGGCTGAAATGTTTTTTGAAAAGCTTCCAGCGACGCTACGTAAAAAATAAACTTGCTATATTTGTAGTAATAAACGATAATTACAACGGTCTTAAGAGTTTAAGACAAAAACACTGCTGAAAGCCTACCGCACATCAGTTTTCGGTTTTTCGAATCTTCTCGACCTTTCATTGTTGAAATGGGGTCCTGGATATTTCACGAGAGCCTGGTCTCGGCCCTTTCAGTAATAAATATGGAGAAAAAATGCAAAAGAAACTTTATGTAGGTGGTTTATCCTACAACACAGATGTTGATCAAATTCGTGAACTTTTTGTTCAAGCGGGAGAAGTAATTTCCGCAAACATCATTAAAGATAAGTTCACTGATCAATCACGCGGTTTTGGTTTTGTCGAAATGGCGACAGAAGAACAAGCAGCGGAAGCAATCAAAATGTTTAATGGAAAAGAGTTTGGTGGACGCAGCCTAACCGTCAATGAATCCAGACCCCAGGAAAAACGAAATTTTTCAGGCGGAAGTAACGACGGCGGATTTAGAGGAAAAGGTAAGCGATGGTAATCTAGTCTTTTGAACCATTCAAATCCTCCGGCTTTTCCGGAGGATTTTTTATTTCAGTTGATTTTTGAATCCGTAACTTGTTCTGCACTCGTTGGTTTGGATGCTTCCTCACCAGGTTGAGTTGTGCTTTTCGAATTCTTGTTCAGACGTCTATTCCGCTTTTCTTCATTCTTTTTTCTTTTCGTTTCTTCTCGTCTCTTTTTATCACTTTTGTAATATTGTCTCATTGATCTCCTGTTCGCTTAATAATAACCCTTTATCCGCAAAACTGTCAGGTACGATAGTCTCCTTTTTTCGGCGAAACTCAGTAAAACCCTCGCGCAGGATTCGCAGGATGCTTTGACGGTATGAAATCACCAGGCGGAGCCACTCACTACGCGTCATTTGAGGAAAATAAATTCCTCGAAATAATAATCGCGTGAATAATAGAACGGCCCTTTCTCTAAAAGGCCGATTGTGAATTTTTTTAAGAGCGGCAGCTACTGCTGGGGGATCATAACAGCGGGTCCATGCTTCGCGAACTTCCGCCTCTGCTTCTTCAATTTTGATCGATTTTGGACTAAACGCCATTCGAAACGGACGAAAATCAAGCCAATGTTTAGGCCGTGTTAAACGTCCTTCTTCAAGTAAACGATCATATAACGGTGTGGCCGGATATGGAGTGAGCAGACCAAACACAGGCAGCCCTGGCGGCCACGAATCAATTACATCAGTTGTTCGTTTCGCAACACCTGGTTGATCTCGATCCATGCCAAATATAAAGGAAGTGATTGCGTAAATCCCGCGATCAGCAAGACGCTGCAGGATGGCAGAATACTCATCAGGTTTATTAAAACCCTTGTGAACTTCTTTCAGATTTTCTGCATCGATCGATTCCAATCCGATAAAGATCCAACGTCCGCCGCTTGCTTGAATTAAATCGAGGAGTTCTTCATCACGCAATAAGTTGATACTAATCTGAGCAACCCACGGCACAATTGCATCGCGCCGAATCACTTCTTGCAGTAACGATTTGGTTCTTTTTACATTGATCGCAAAATTATCATCAATGAAAAAGAGTCCCATCTTACCTTTTTCTTTTTCAGCGCGCTCTTTAATAAGCAACATTTCGTTAACAACGCTCTCATTCGTTCGAAAACGGATTGAATCACCGAAAAAGCCTGTCACTGTGCAGAAGTCGCAGTTATAAGGACATCCCCTGCCGGATTCCATCGGGACAATGGCCAAACTTTCCCACTTCATTCCGATCTGCTGAAGAACAAAGCGTGCCCATGGAGGTAATTTCGCAATCAGATCAAACTGCTTCAAATCGATCTGGTCCCATGGAATCCTGGGATAATCTTGTAGTGTAGGTTTAATCTCTTTTCCAACGTCATCTACTGGAGAGTAAACTTCGCGCAACTCACCTTTCGCTGCATCTTCAACAATACGTGGCCAGGTGGCATCGGCTTCGCCAAGCGCGACTGCATCTACATGGCGCGGACCTCCATCACGTCCAAGAGGTTCATCCGGAACCTCCGTCACATGAGGTTCACCCATCACAACCAGCGCTCCAGCTGACCGTGCGGCATCGGCCATCTTATAAGAGCGTGCCGCCATTCGCGTCATCGCACCAATGCCAACTAAACGAATCTCATTCGCACGGATAAATTCCTGAAATTCTGTTTCAGAGTAGGGCTGTGCATTTCCATCGATCAGAAACACACGATGGCCAGGGGGCGTGAGAGACTGCAGCAGAAACATCCACAGATGCGGCATGAAATTGCGAGTCACGCCATTGTCAGGATTGTAAAGCAGAATATTCAATAGGCCTTTGATTGTATCTCTCTTAGCAAAAGTGTACAACAAGCCACGAATAACGGATACGCATTTGACGTCAGGAATTTTATGAACTGAGTGATTCCAACGAATTCTATTTCAATCGAACATTTTCTTTAAAACGAACATTTTTGTTAAAGCGAACATTTTCGAAAACTGCGATAATAAAGTCGACATGGCTATCGATTCAGGCACCAAACTTGGTCCGTACGAAATTCTTGCACCGCTTGGTTCAGGCGGGATGGGTGAGGTGTATCGTGCGCGCGATACGAGGCTAGGTCGCGACGTAGCACTCAAAATTTTGCCCGCTGAATTTGCAGCAAATCGCGACAGGCTCGATCGATTCGAACAGGAAGCACGTTCTGCTTCTGCGCTGAATCATCCGAATATCATCAAAATTTATGATGTCGGCTCCAACAATTCTGGCTCCTATCTTTCCATGGAGCTTGTGGAAGGCAAGACTCTACGCGATCTGCTGAATGAAGGATCAATGTCTTTGCAAAAAGTTGTGACCATCGCAACGCAGCTCGCAGACGGACTCGCCAAAGCGCATGATGCTGGGATTGTTCATCGCGATCTGAAACCGGAAAATTTGATGATCTCGAAAGATGGCTTTCTTAAGATTCTTGATTTTGGTCTGGCAAAGTTGACAACTTCGGGAGCACAAGATGTATCCCGCCTGCAAACACAAACCGGCGCAGGAATGATTCTGGGCACAGTGGGTTACATGTCTCCGGAGCAAGCGATGGGAAAAGCGATCGATTTTCGGTCCGATCATTTTACTTTCGGCATGATTCTCTATGAAATGATCACAGCAAAACCTGCTTTTCAAAAAGAGACTTCCGTTGAAATGATGACAGCGATTATTCGCGAAAACCCACCGCCGTTGAATTCTTTAAATCCGAAAACGCCTGCTGTACTTTGCTGGATTGTGGAGCGTTGTCTGGCAAAAGATCCGGAAGAACGATACGCTTGCACCCGCGATCTGGCTCACGATCTAAAAGCAATTCGCGATCGTATCTCCAACCCGAGCGCCTTCCCTGCTATCGTTTCCGAAACACAGCAGACGCAAACAAATATTTCCCGCTTCATCATTGCAATTGCCATCATGAGTGCCTTCCTTGTAGGCGCGGCTGTAGCATATCGGCTTGCTCAACCAAAAGCGCAAGAGTATTTGAAAATGACGGAATTGACCTATTCCGGGAAAGACTCTTCACCCGCGGTTTCACCGGACGGTAAACTAATCGCCTTCCGCTCAGAACGTGATGGAAAGCCACGAATCTGGATCAAACAGGTACACGGAGGAAATGAAATCGAATTAACCACAGGTCCAGATGATTATCCAAGATTTTCGCCGGATGGATCCGCGATTTTTTTTATTCGCACCAACACAGCGAATGACTCACTCTACCGTATTCCGATCATCGGAGGCGAAGAACGCAAGATACTGGATAACGTTAAGACTGCCGATTTTTCACCTGATGGAAAAAAGATTGCTTTCTTTCGCGCCCAATCCGGCAGTTCGACATTATTAGTCATGAACCCGGATGGAACAGGTATAGAAACAATTATAGATTTTCCAGGCAAGCTTCTTCAGTTTCCGCGCTGGTCCCCGGATGCAAATCGCATCGCTGCAACCAGAAGCTCCGGAAGCAATGCAGCCAATGTTGAAGCAATTGTAATCATCGAATTAAAAACGAAGAAGCAGGAATGGATCCGTACTACCTGGCCTACATCAGTGGTTTGGACTTCAAACGATCGCATACTTTACGGTACAGCCCGAGACGCTACTGCAGTTGGACCGGGTGGAGGCATCAGGCCTTCCGGAATGATCGTCTTGCAAGATATTGCATCTAAAAAAATAGAGCCAGCATTCTGGTTCTCATCCAGCGGGGATGTTCTGGATATTTTGGATCAAAGGACTGTCATTCTTCACTCTTCTTCCATGCGGGCAAACTTAAAGCAAATTTCCCTCGCGAAGATCCCAACACGATGGCTCACGCAAGGAAACAGCATCGATCGCCAACCTGTTTGTTCACCGGATGGTGAACATGTTTTGTTCGCCTCCTTCCGCAGCGAGAATCTGGATCTCATGGAAATCTCAATGAAAACAGGTGGTGTAAGCCAGATCACGGAAGACAAAGCAAACGATTGGGACCCTGCTTACACGCGCGATGGAAAACAGATCTTGTGGAGCTCAAACAGATCTGGTCATTTCGAAATCTGGATGGCAAATACGGATGGCAGTGAAAGTCATCAGATTACAAATGATGGATTTGATGCGGAAAATCCTACAACGACTATCGACAAACATTGGATTTTTTATAATTCCTATAATCCGGAAAAGCGCGGCATTTGGAAAATTCATCCGGATGGCTCCGGAGCGGTAAAGATTTTTCGCGGACTCACAGAGTTGCCTGAAGCATCTGCAGACGGCAAATATGTAGCATTTATTTACTACGAAAACGCATTGACGGATCCATACTATTATCTGAAGGTTGCCGATACCGCCACCGGCGCGATCGTATTTCAGGTCAAAATCAAACAGACAGCATATGCGCTGGCGGGCCGATCTCGTTGGATGCCCGATGGAAAATCGATCGCTTACATCGATACGAATGAAACCGGATCGCTCGGAGTTTTTCTGCAAGACTTCGTTCCGGGAAAAGATACGTTTAGTACCCGCCGTACAATCGCCGGTTTCGATCCAAACCGAAACTCCGAAACCTTCGCCATTTCACCCGATGGCACTTCTATCATCCTTTCCGAAATTGAAAACCTCTCCAGTCTCGTGCGCGTAGAAAACGTTCCAGGCCTGCCATCAAAAGCGGATTGAAGCTTGGTCTGACACGACTCTAGAAGATCGTTAACTTCGATCGCAACTAAATGATTCTATGGACTTTTTTAAGGGTCATTTTTATGGAGATCGTTATGAAATCAAGACTTATTGGAATTCTATTGTTGCTGATGATTACTGCTTACACGCCTGCGGTGCAGAATGCAGCTGCAGATGGGGATAATAAAACTCAAAACAAAACCGTTGTTATTGAAATGCAGGGATATCATTTTAAGCCTGACAAGATCACGATTGAACCAGGGACAACGGTGGAATGGATTAATACCGGAAAAATTGCGCACACTGTCACTGATGATCATGATGATTGGGATTCGGGCAGTCTAAAACCCGGCGAAAAATTTTCGCATCGCTTTGATGACAGTGGAACCTTCAAATACTATTGCATTCCTCATCGCGAGGCACAAATGACCGGAACGGTCATTGTGAAATAAAAGCACATACAGAGAGCGGTTAGCTACCTTTCTCAGTGTGGAAATGCAGTGGATCGCGTAGTGCTTGCAATACACGATAATAAAAAATTGAATTTGGCTTTTTACCCCTGAATCTTAACTTTTTTAGAAAAGCTTCTTCCTCTTCTGTTAAATCCAGACACATCAAACGATCCTTGAAGAAATTTACTAATCCCGGCTGGTCATTTATTGATTCAGGTTCCAATTCAACAAATGCAAATCTTCGTAACTGAGCCTCACCAAGCTTCGGGGTTAACTCAATGCTCATATTAAAATTTCGGAGATCAATGTCCCACGATTTAATCAATGGTTCGAGAAAGTAAATAGAATTCTGCAGCGACAGATTATAAATATCGGTATCAAGGAACTCAAGAATAATTACACGCATCTCTTGAAACTTTTTCTCATTAACACGTGCCATCTTATTCATCCATTTGTCATTGTTCCAACCTTCCCTGGTGATCTCTTTTGTAACATCGAGTAGTTTTTGTGTGACGATCCTTTCAATTTCACCAAACGGTTCCTTTTCGAAAATCTGGCGGAGCTCTTTCTGTTTGTTCGGGTTGGATTTGCTCAATACGATCTCACGCACTTCTTCAAACAATGGACTAGGTGGATAGTCAAATTTCCGTTTTAGATCCTGTGCGCGCTGTAATTCCGCTAGCTTCGAAAGATCTCCCGGCGGAAGCTTCAAAAACTTTTCCATCCTTGTATATAGATCGGTTCTCTCCGGTGATGGCGGCTGCTTTTTTCGTTTCAGTAATTGAGAAATGAAAGAAGGGGTTACACGAGCGGCGTCCGCCAAATCCTGCTGCTCATACCCTAATTCCTGCAACCGAACACTTACCAGTTCTGCGATATCCATGTTCCTTATTTCTCCGATAATTAATTAAATATAGTTAATCGAAATATGATTTTGAACATTAATAACTATAACAGAATCAGAGTCTTATAGATACTACTCCATTTCGATTCGCTTTTGCAGGCCGTGTTCAAAATGAATCTTAGGTTGACATATACCTTCAATTAAGCTACGATGGTTAAGTAAATTCTTAGGTGGGAAGACTCTACCTGATGACAAAAGCCGCAATTTAGGAGGTTCGGTATGTTTGCACGATTAGTTCACATGAAATTGAAGAAGGATGCAGAGGCACAGTTTACAAGGATCTTCGAAGACGAAGTTATTCCGATCCTGGCAAAACAGGAAGGATTCCGCCATGCACTTACGCTATCGGCAAAGGAACGCTCCGAAGTAACAGGAATTTCTTTTTGGAGCAAAAGGCAAAATGCAGAAAATTATAATAGCACCGTATATCCAGAGGTCTTAAAAAGCCTGTCCAGCGTGATTGATGGAACGCCGGAAGTTAAGACTTTCGTTGTAACCAGTTCCACTTTGCGTAAGAGTCCGGCAGGACAAACTACCTAATCATTCCTTAGCAATCGAGAGAGCGCCGCAAACCGCTCTCTCATTTTTGTGGATACCACTCACCCCCTGCTCTAATTCTTGATCGTTTGCCCCCTAAGCTCGTACAGCTCTTTAACTGCGCCATGTCTCAGTGAGCCCTTATCACTAAATTTTGCGCAAGTATATATATGAAGTCTCAATCAGGAGGAGCTCGCGAATGAAAGTGAAGCTAAATCAAAATCCGGCGGTGCCGGTTCAGGGGTCGGAGATTGCTGATATTAAAGACGGAACCAGTAATACGTTACAAATCGGTGAACGGACGAAGTCAGAAAGGCCGTTTGTGAAGGACAGCTTCGAAAGTCATCAAACAAGTGCTCAGCGCACCATTCTCGGAGAAATTGCATCGGCTGCTGGCAGTGAGCAATACAATCCAAAAGAGATCGAGGTTGACAAATCGGTGCCGTGGCAGAAATCGCAACGTACCTCGGATTCAGGCAACGAAGTCGAAACAACATCTAAAAAAGAAAACATTATTCTTTACAACGGTCACGCAGGCCTTGGGGAAAACAAATAAATCATCGTGCTGAATCTTTTTTGCCGATTGCGAAAAGCGTTTCCAGCGTCCTGATAAACATCACGTGATTTGCGATCGCAGGTGAAGCATAGCACGGAGAAGCCATATCATTTTTAGAAACAAGCTTGAATTCAGGGCCAGCTTTCACTACAGACACAACACCGTCTTCGCTGGCGAAAAAGAGATTATCATCTGAAGCTACGGGCGATGCACTGTAATCACCATCAAGTTTGGTTTCATATTTTCTTTGGCCTGTTTGGATATCGTAGCAGGTAAGCACTCCATTGTTTTGAACAGAATACAAATAACCCTTGTACACAATCTGCGTTGGTGTGTAAGGCCACCCTTCTCAATTTTCCAAACAACGAAATTATTTTTGGACTCCCCTTCTTTCAATGAGATGTCTCCAGTTGCTCCAGCGCGCAATGCATAAAATGGACGACCTCTTGGATATCCTCCTGCAAAGAAAAAGGTGTCACCTTCAGCCAGGGGCGTTGGCTGTTTTACTTCTGCAGCATCCTTGAAGCGCCAGATCTCTTTGCCGGTTTGCACATCATAGCCGCGGAAGAATTGTCCATTGGTTAAAATCTCAGTGTGATTCTTCCCATTGTAGATTGCAGGAGTGCTCCATGATGGAAGTTCATCTGGACGCGGCGTTCGCCAAATTTCTTTTCCATCTGCCACATTCAAAGCTGCAAGAAACGAATTTTCATGCTTATCAATCTGAATGATCAGCATGTTCTTATAAATGATGGGAGAGCTTGCATAACCCCACTGACTCGTATTATCAGAAGCGAGTCCCGGATTTAGTAGTCCAAGATCTTTTTTCCAAACGAGTTTGCCAGCAACGTCGTAGACATAAAGGCCTTCTGAACCCATAATCGCTGCGACATATTTTCCGTCAGTTACCGGTGTTGAATTAGCCTGGCTCGATTTTTCGTGGCGTTTCGCACGCGGCAATCCTTTATAGGCAGTTTGTTCCCACAGAATGTCCCCTGTCTTTGCATCGATCGAAAAAATTTTCCAGGTGTGCTCAACGGAATCATCATGCCAGTTGGATTCATAACCGATCGCAGTGGTTAAAAAAATCCGATCTCCCCATACAACCGGACTGGAATGTCCTACTCCAGGGATTTCAGTAGACCACAAAATATTTGCTTTTGATTCAATGTTCCAGCTTTCCGGAATGTTGTTACCATCCGCTTTCCCGGACGCATTCGGACCGCGAAACTGCGGCCAGTTTTCAGCGTTCACAACAGAAACAACGAACACGCAAAACAACATCCAATTTACAAACTTCATGGCAATTTTCACTACTCCTACAATAATAGGAGACTGTACTACATGGATAGGAGGTGGTCAAGATGAGGAGAATGAAAATATCCCTACCTGTGCAGGTGGTTACAATCTCCCTTTTATCTTCGATAATAACAACGACACCAAGGAGGGTTATACATGGGCGATGTCGGGAATGTGGGTAGTACTCCTGCGGGAGCACCGCAGACAACGCAGGTCAACAACAATCAACAGCAACAGCCTGCAACAACTCCGAAATTAACAGAACCAGCGGAAAAACCGGTTGTAAAAGCAGATGCTCAAACTGAAGCCGATCTGAAAACGGAAAAAGGGATTGAAGGAACTGCAAGGCAGGTACAGCTTCAACAGGCAGCGCCTAACATGCCTGATACATTGGATGCTGCGAAAAAAGCAGGATTGAAAAAAGAGGAAGTCCAAAACCTGGAATACCATCTGAAGAAAATGACGCCGAAAGAGCGCGAGCAGGAACTTCGATTTCTAAATGGTAATGTTCTTGGCCAACCTTGCGCGGATCGCGGACTCCGAACTTACAATGAATTGCAACAGCTTAAGGCGGCTAACCCATCACGTCTTTCCGGAGAAACTGTTCGCACGTTAACTCGTGGTGTTGCAGAACCGCGTACAAACGCTTCGCAAGGACGCGAAGGAATCATGGGACAACAGCAAGCAGTAGATGCTGCAAAAACCATGATGAGAATGCCGCAAGGTGAATTCGATCGCTTGAAAACAACGCTTGCTCAAGCCGGACAAAAAGATGGAAAGCCCGTTCCTGGTGCAGATCCTTATGCTGAACGTGCACTAATCCTGAAATCCGTTGCAGCAAGGGATCAAGAATTGCAGAGTCCCAATGCCACTGATCGATATTTGCAAAGTGTAAACAAACCTGGGAAGTCCATGGAAGAAATTCAAAAGTATGCAGATGAAATTCGTGGAACACCTCGCGAAAAATTGATTGCACAATCAAGCGTTCTGGATGTTGATGGAGGAACTCCCAGCGGCATGTTACAGCGTTATCATGATTCCTGCGCACCAACAGTTTCACAAATGGCACGCGCGGAAGCAGATCCAATTTATGCAAAGAAACTGCATGAGGAGGCGGTGTATTCGGGCGATCCGGACTCATCAATTGCGAAAGAACAAAAACAGCTGCTTGAAGATCATGGCGGAAAAGCAGTACCTGTGACTGATCCGAGCAAAGGAAGTTTAGGTCTTGATACAGCACCCATGGAACAAATGCTGAATGAACATGCAGGTCCGGCTACAAATCACACCTACAAAGCGACAGATGTTGATAATGGAATTGGTGCACCAGATATGAAACGAAAAGTGGCGCTCAACAAAATCGAAGAAAACTTAAAAAGCGGGGTTGATGTACCAATTGGTGTGAAATGGAATAATCAACCTGGAGGTCACATTTTCTTGATGAGTGATGTTCGCGGAAAAGGCCCTAACCAGGAGTTTCTCGTTACGAATCCGAAAACTGGCGAATCTTCCTGGGTTAGACGGTATGACATCGAAACCGGAAATGCGAAGTTTGGTCCTCACCGGGAATGCTACCGGTGATCTAAACATGTACATGCAATAGGAGAAACGAAATGAGCGCTCAAGCAATTGATCTGGAATTGTTACGACCTCAGGTTTATTTAAAAGATGGATTCGTTGATGAAGAAGGTGGCCTCCGCGAAGGAATCAGCGGACTCTACTCGTTGGCTCTGGCTTATGATTTGATGAAAGAAGGCACGACAGTTGAATCGCTGAAAGCGTTAATTCAAGAATTCAAAACGCTCGCTGATTCGGGACTCCGTGAAGAAAATAGCCATGGCCTGTTGGATGGAAATTCATTTCAGCAGCTGGGAAAAATAATGAACTCCCCTGCTGTGATGAATTCCAAATTGCTGAAAGACCTCTTCCATGCGGCATTACCTTCATTAAAGGATTGGCCGAATGTCGCAGGATTGGTACTCCATTTGGATCGCGCTATGAAGCAACTTGCCTTACTCGAAGTTACATCAAAGCAATAGACAGTTACTTCTTTTTGGCCGATTCGGCTTTGGAAGTGCGCTTTACGTCCGCGCCGTGAGCGCGTTTGTAAGTCTGAATATCTTTAAATTGCCCCTTGCTATCGCGAACTGCATAGAGTTTCTTGCCAGTAGTGCTTCGGTGAGTAGTTCGTTTTGTACCTGCCATAAAAAACCTCCAAGTTTTTTAATCGAATAGAGTAAGTTTAATCCTTTTTCTTTCGGTTGTCCGGTAACCAGGCTAAACTGCGTTTCATCGCCCATTCAATAATTGCAGGATCGCGGGCCGCATCCGTGCAAAGTCGCAGCGGATCCGGTGGAACTCCGATCCGACCTAAATCGAGACGATCAGCATCCCAGCAAGTGAGCACAGTAATATCGCCTTTAGTCAGTCCATTGCTGTGACCTTTGCATGCATCCATCAACAATTCCAGTTCATGAGATTCCAAATGAAATACGGTTCCGCAAAGGATTCGTGCGAATTGAGCTGCACGAAAGCCATGATCGGGGTCATAGTAATCGCGAATCCGCTGTGAGTCATGAAGGAATGCAAACAATTCAACCACTGCTATATTCGCGCCGGTCTGCTCCGCCAATCGTAATCCATTTTCACGCACACGCGCCCAGTGAGATGCTCCATGAATTCCATCCCAATCCAATACAAACTGTTTTCGAATCACGCGGATTAATTCTTTGTCAATCATTTTCCAGAATCACACCGAATTCTTTCAAGCGGATTTTGGCGGCCGCGCGGCTTACTCCAAAACGTTCACTTACTTCACTGATCAAATCTTCAGTGTCTCGAGGTAGCGATGCATATTCTTGCATTAGATCAGCGGGCATTAATAATTCCGCCGCGAATTGATTGGCACGCACTTCGGCATAATCAAATGACACCGCTTCCCCGCTCTGAATATTGCGCGGGACATCGCGGCAAGCAAACGTGATCTTATGCTTTTTGCGAAAGTCCCAGAAATGACCTAGCTCGTGCGCTTTTGTAAATCGGCAGAATCCAGGATGGCCATTCTTTTCAGTAAAGATCAAGCCGTGTCCGTTCTTGAACAAAATAAATCCGGCGAGCGCCTCATCGGCATAATCAGGCCATTCATAATCAATTCCAACTGCATCCAGGTACGCAGCAATTTTGCGGAACGATAATTCTTGAATTTCAATCATTGACACCGGATACAGCAGCTGAATGATGTCATCCAGAGGACGCGGAAATACATGAACAAATTCCGGAGAAAGCCGTCGCAAATCCGAGAGCACTTCATTTACACGCGATTGAGCAATCCGATGTTTGCGTTCCATATTATTTCTTCGGCGGTTTTTTGCGCGCAGCTTTTTTAACTAATGCTTCTGTAGAAGACATTGCATGAAGTACGATTGCTCGTTTTAACGTTGAATACAGCGAACGTAATGAAAATTGCGGATGCTTTTCAACAAAGTTTCCGCAAAATTCAAAAAGTGATTTTTCCTGAATAAAATTCATTTCTTTCTTCAAATGTTTTAAATCAAGAGCGGTGATTCCTAATTCTTTCGATAGTTCATCGGAAGATTTCTGTTCTGCATCCAAAAGGAAGGTTAAGTAGAAAGCCGCGGTTCCTGGAATTCCAACCGACAATTTTGAAACATCGAGCTTCCCTGTTCGAATGTTGTAGTCGCGGATGCTGGCCAGAGTTTTTTCTGATGGATCGTCATTTCTTGCAGATTTCAGTAATCGTTTAAATCCGGATTCTGTTTCCAAGAAATGCTTTTTGGAGGATCGCTTATCACTGCTCATCGAATAGATCCTCCGGTTTAAAGCGAAGTTTTTTCGCGATCCGAACGACTTCCGGTTTCAGCTTACGCTGAAGGTATCGCACCTTCATCACATTCATCTCCAGTATTTCAGCGATTTCGATCGCTGTATATTCCCGCGATGTAAGCTCAAATATGATCCGCAGATCTTCAGGCAACCCCTGCATCAGCTTTGTGCGATTTCTTGCCTGCGGCGTCTCGATCCCCGGACTTACCTCAATGCTCACATCATCTATATTGATATACGATTTGCGACGCTTCCGTTTGCGCAATTCATCCATGGCCCGAAACCCGGCCTTACGAACCATCCACGCGCAAAGTGGAACGCCGCGGGAAGCATCAAACTTTGTTCCCTGTGGCGAGATCTCTTCGAGTATCGCCTGGCTTGCTATCTCCTGCGCATCTGCCTGCATGAAGCGGTATTCATGCATCAAATAAGCCACCATCGTGGCGTAACAATCCTCATATAGTTTCCCGATCTCCTCGTCCCTCATGCCGGTACGATTATATCATTCGCAAATTTGTAGATGCTCTTGCGTATATTAGAATGCAAGGTGAGTAGTTTATGCATAAAACCACTTCAGCTTATATAAATCTTTTCATAGCGATTCTGATTCTGATTTCTGCGTTCGTCATTTTCTACGTATATTCCAATGTCCAGGAAAACAAAACCGCCGCAAATTGGGAAAAGACGTTCGGACCGATCGAAGATCTACCAAATCAATATCCCTATCGAAATGACAATGAAGCCGCAATCCAGCTAAAAACTTTAGCGGTTCGATTGGGAATTAATTTCGCTCTTAACGGAGAAGGCATAAATTTTTTGCCGCAACGTTTAGATGCCGAACGATTCATCGGACTGACGAAGGATCGTGCTTGGTGGAAATATTTCAGCCAACAGCTTGGAAGAAAGGACGATTCCGTTGATCCTCCTTTTACTTTGCTGGCCGAATATCTTGCGGATTATCGGAAGAAATTGGAAGACGTCCGCGATTATCTTCTTACCTCAACTCAAATTGTATGGCGGCAAAATCTGAACTGGACCGATGAATACGGCTTCCCCAGCCCTGCAGTGCCAAATATGTCCGCAATATCAGATCTGCAAAGGATCATGAGTGCCCGCGTTTTAGAACTAACTGCTGCTCAAAACTATCAGGAAGCAGAAAAATATTTGGAAGCACAATGGGAATTAAATGCATCGTTGAAATCGCTTAGCGACCTGAGTTCGCAACAGGATGCACTTCGTACTGATAAAGAACTCATGAGTTTGATGCGGAAATTACCGCTGGATCAACATTGGATTCCGAAGATCGCTAAACATAATTACGAAAAAGCATTTATGGAAGGCTTCATGATTGAAGCATGGTATTTGTGGCAAGAACGCAATGAACACAAAATGACAAAGAGCGGTGTATTAAACAACATATTCGATCCTTATCTTCGGTTAGGTCTTTCATCAGAGCTAGAAAATGAAATGGAAGAACTACAGCAACTCCAAACAAGGAATCCATGTGATATTGGTTCCAAGGAGTTGAGAGACTATCAGTCATCAAGGTGGGATCGAATTCCAGGGCGATGGGAACTACATACAAAACTCAAGACTTATTCTGAGATCACCGGAATTCAATTGATGCGCGAACTCACAACAAAAGTCATTAAAGTAAAGCATGGATATTTTCCAAAAGATGGCAACGAACGGAGTGACGCTTGCAAAGATGGAACCTGGGAATATTGGAGATCACCGGACGGCTCAACTACCATCAAATATAAAGAACGCATCCAACTGCGATACCCCGCCACATATCCAGCACCGTTTACGGTGAAACGTCCTTGACGTTCAAGAAGCATTGCGTCTTTTGAATGCAATTGCCAAAGAGGAATCGTCCCCATTGAATTAGACTTCTGAAGCGTTCTGAAGTTACGCCAAATAGGTATTTGTTGTTCTTGCGCGATTCGAATAGCATGAGGGGTGGGGGTATATGTCAGATCCTTCATCCCGAACGCTCACTCAGTTATTACATCTATGGCGTGAAGGCGACGAAACCGCGCTTCAACAATTGATGCCGTTAGTGTATGACGAACTGCGGAGATTGGCCGGACACTATATGAAGTCTGAACGCAGCTCGCACACACTTCAAGCAACGGCACTTGTGAATGAAGCTTACATCCGTCTTGTGGATATGGATGTGCCATGGCAGGATCGTGCTCATTTTTTTGCAATCGCCGCACGTTTACTGCGCCGCATTCTTGTGGATCATGCAAAAGCGCTTAATCGTTCAAAACGCGGCGCCGGACAAATCCTGTTTACTCTTGACGAATCTCTCCTGCCACCAAGCGAACGCGGCATCCAGATCATTGCCCTGGATGATGCGCTTCAAAGCCTTGCTTCCTTGAATGAACGGAAAGCACAAATTATCGAACTGCATTATTTCGGAGGCTTATCGTATGACGAAATGGCGGAAGCACTCGGAATCTCAACTGCAACAGTTCATCGTGAATTGAAACTCGCAAAAGCATGGCTTCACAGTGAGCTCAAGAAAAAGGATGCATCGAAATGACCCCTGAGCGGTGGCGGCAAATCGAAGCATTATTCGAAATCGTTTCAGAAATGACACCGGAAGAACGCGATACATTTTTAAGTGATAAGTGCAGCGAGGACGAAATCCTTCGCAGACAAGTGGAATCTCTGATCATCTCAGCGCAGATTGCAGATACTTCGATTCAGTCTGCAATTCGTGAAGCTGCCGAATTGGCAGTTACATTGGATCATTCTTTTCCGCCAGGAAGTCAAATTGGCCAGTATCGGATCCTTCGTGAATTAGGACGTGGAGGAATGGGGTCCGTTTTTCTTGGGATTCGCGCTGATGAAGAATACAAAAAGCAAGTAGCGATCAAACTTGTAAAATCCGGCGCAATGACTCAAGAAGCATTTCGCCGATTCCGACACGAGCGCCAAATCCTCGCGAATTTGGATCATCCGAATATCGCTCATCTCCTGGATGGTGGTACGACGGAGGACGGCATTCCTTATGTAGTGATGGAATACGTTGAAGGTGAACCGATCGACGTCTATGCAGATCGCAATCATCTAACCATTCAAGAGCGCCTCCTGCTTTTCCGCAAAGTGATTTCTGCGGTTCAATATGCGCACCAGAATCTGATTGTTCATAGAGACATCAAGCCCGCAAACATTCTTGTTACAAACGAAGGTGAACCAAAACTTCTGGATTTCGGAATCGCAAAATTAACACGTCCTGATGAAACATTCTCTTCCCAGGCACTCACCCGCGCAGACGTGCGTTTGATGACTCCGGAATATGCAAGCCCTGAACAGGTTCGCGGTGAATCCATTACAACTGCCTGTGACATCTATTCGTTAGGTGTCGTTTTATATGAACTCCTTACTGGCAGACGTCCCTATGAAATCAAGGATTTCAATCCGCAGGAAATCGAAAGAGTAATCTGCGAATCGGATCCCGATAAGCCAAGCACTGTTGTAACGCGGAGAACAACAAACAAAGAAACGAGTGAATCTGATCCTGAATCTCTGAGTAAGTTGCGTAAAACAACACCTGTCAAATTAAGACGCCGATTACATGGGGATCTGGACAACATTGTTTTGATGGCGATGCGAAAAGAGCCACATCGTCGCTATGTTTCCGCAGAACAAATGTCGGAAGACATCCGCCGGTATTTGGAAGGGCTTCCTGTAATTGCACGGTCGCCGACTGTGCGGTATCGAGTGCAAAAGTTCATACGCCGTCACGCAGCCGGTGTTGCCACTACCCTGTTAGTACTACTAATCATTACAGGCCTTGTTGCATTCTACACACGGCAGCTCTCGATTGAACGGGACCGTGCGCGGCTTGAAGCCGAAAAGGCGAATCAGGTTTCTAAATACCTAATTGAATTATTTCAGGTTTCCGATCCTGGCGAATCGAAAGGGCGAACGATTACCGCGCGAGAGTTGTTAGAGCGCGGCGCAGCTCGTGTTGAAAAAGAGCTATCTAACGAACCGAAAGTTCAGGCAAAAATGATGAATGTAATCGGAGATGTTTATAAAAGCCTTGGGATGTATGACAATGCCAGGCCGCTGTTGGAAAAAGCGCTGAAAATTCGCTTGAAGATTTATGGTACAGACCATCCCGATGTCATAGAGAGTCTCAACAGCGTGGCATATTTGGAATATGAACAAGGCAACTATGAACAAGCAGAAAAGTTGACGCGGCAGGTGCTTGAAAGCCGGCGAAAGTTGTTTGGGGAACGTAATGTGGATGTCGCTTTAAGTATGAACGATTTAGGCTGGCTGCTTTTTGAAAAGGGAAAGTTTAAAGCGGCAGAGGCATTGCATCGTCAGGCGCTATCAATCCGTCAGGACTTGCTCGGTCCCAATAGCATTGAAGCCGCCGAAAGTTTAAATAATCTTGGTGCAGTTTTGTATGAAAAGGGCGAATATGATGCTGCTGAAAAACTAGATCGAGAGGCCATTTCAATCCGCATAAAAAATTTAGGGAAAAACCATCCACTGGTTGCTTATACCATGAATAATCTGGCCATCGTTCTGGATACAAAAGAGGAATACGATGCAGCGGAAAAAATGTATCACGAAGTCCAGCAGATCGAACACACATTATATGGCGAGGAACATCCAAGTGCCGTTACAACAATGGTGAATCTCTCGCGCGTACTTCGACGCAAGGGTGATTTAGATTCGGCAGAAGCACTGTTGAGGAAAGCACTCGTGCTAGATCGAAAATTGCGCGGAGAAAATCATCCGTATGTTGCATACGACCTGACAAGTCTCGCGGGAGTATTGTCCGAAAAACGGGATTTCAAAGAAGCAGAGCCACTTTTCCGTGAAGCACTTGCAATTTACCGCTCGCAGCCAGCAAGCGACATTTCGATTGCAACCACTTTATACGGACTTGGCTCCATGCTATGCGACAAAGAAAATCCTGCACAGGCAGAACCATTTTTGCGTGAAGCGCTTAGTATCTGGCGAAAAATGTTACCCGAAGGTCATTTGCGAATTGCTGATGCAGAAAGTGCGCTAGGCAAATGTCTGATCCAATTAAAACAATGGAAGGAAGCCGAACATCATTTGTTGGAAAGTTATTCAATATTGAAACGCAATCCTGCGGTCAAAGAGAAACAATTACAGAATACAGTGAATCGTCTGATTGAACTGTATCAACTCATGGGCAGAACAGAAACAGCCGCACAGTATCAGGAAATCGTCCGGAAAAATTATGGAGGGAGCTGAATAAGCGCACCGTTATTGCCAGCCAGTCAAGCCTCCGTTGTTTCTGGTTATAATCAGCATATGGAACCGCAGTATGATCCACGGTTGAGTAAGGCTCGCGCCGAATACAGGTGTTTTGGCACTCAAAAAGATGGGTGTCCAAAAGTAATTCTTCCAGGGGAGCGATATTTCAACCTGGTAATCATTCGCGGTAGATCGTATCGAACCGTGCGCTATTGCCTTGAATGTGCAGCGTTGCTGTATCCCGATTTGATTGTAATCGGAGTGAACAGGATCAAATCGGAACAAAATTTAAAGCAAACCCGGAAAGCTTTGAACCAGCAGAGTTATTTGTCCGCACAGTCGAGGAAGTTCAAAAGGAATTCCGCAAGCGAAGCAGAGGAATTTTTATGGTCATTATTACGCGGGGCGAAGTTAGGAGTTTCATTTCAACGGCAAAAAGTATTGTATGGATACATTGTTGATTTCTGGTGTCCTTCTAAAAAATTAGCTTTGGAATTAGACGGACGCCATCATTCTGCTCGAAAGCAAAAAGATGGAACGCGCGATGAAATATTATTGAACCATGGCGTTCGCGTGTTGCGATTTCCTTCCAGCTTATTGTTTCAAGATCCTGGGGCGATCCTGGATCAAATCCGACATCATTTAAAATAATGCAAAAGGAAAAATCGAACGAGATCTCTGAAGCCGCCAGGAGTTTTGATGAAAATGCCGTGCGTATTGCAGTTGAGGCTCATATTCGACATGCTGAAACCGAATATGATGAACTTTTGATGAGCGGCTGCGAACGTTGGGAAGCGCGCGATAAAGTGGATTCAAAAGTTCAACAAGTTTTGGATCTGTGAACCCGCGTCTGCTAATGTCCAATACTTCGGTGATTTCGCAGAACTTCTTTATGCGTTTGAAGTACGAGCATCCAGAACGGTTCGTTCCGGATCTGTAATCTTGATGCGCGACTCATTCACTCAGATGGCAGATCTATACTGATCCAATCAAGGTCATTTATCCTACTTCGACCTTTTGTGTTTCCGAGAAATTCCTTCTATGTCGGCCAGATCTTTAACCCTGCCCGAAGCTTCCTTATTTTTCAAAAGCATTTTAAGCCCCAGAATGCGAACGGGAATTTCATCTAGCTTCGTAATGATCGAGTCATCCCATGCCTCATCAAACGTTACTCCGCTAATGGAAGTGAGCAAATCAATACGGTTTGGTGCACGCCCAAGTTGAATCACTTTCTCCGGTTGAGTAAAAGTATTTTCAAAATCGGAGAGAACAGGAAAGCCGAAAGAATGCAAAGCCTTTGTTAATTGACCTGCGTTCTCGGCAGATGGTCTGACAAAAAGGTCAATATCTCCAGTAAAACGAGGATAACCGTGAAATGCTACTGCATGAGCACCGACAACAACAAAATCAATCTTCAGAGAGTTCAATAACTCGATAAATTCTTTCAAGTCTTTCTGTAGCTTCACCGGATGACTCTACTGTTTGAGCAATGATTTCGAGCAGCATGTTGAGACGCTCCTGCGGACTCAGCGACTCATAGAATTGCCAGTCTGCTTCATCAGCATCGGCAAATTGATCAAAAGTGCGTAAAATTCGGTCCATGCAACCATTATATCTGATTTGTTATCCTGGCCTCGACTTGCCAGATCTAAGTGCAGAACGTCGTAACTCGCCCTGAGTTAAAGTGGGGAAAATGTAACCTCAGCGCCTCCTTTTGTTGCGCGAACGTTGGGAAGCAAGAGACAAACTGCGCTTCAAGGTACAAAAACTTTTAGTTGCCTGGAGCACATCCACTTCTTAAGTCTCTCATCATCACGCCATGCTGCGTCCGAACTTCAACGCGCAGGCCGCGACCGCATCACAAAATTTAATTACTACGTTCGTATATAAAACAGCGCCATGCAGTGAAGTTTGTGGATCGAATTCAATGAAGTGATCTGAATATGAAGGGCATTTTAGGCTGTCCGTTCTGCAAGTCAAAGATCTTGAACCGCTCGGACATTTTAAAGTGCCCGAATTGTAAAACAGTTCATCACTCCGAGTGCTGGCGTGAAGCAGGTCAAAAATGTACGATCTATGGATGTAAAGGTCGCATGGCTCTGCCGCCGATTCCAAACCCCAGACCTCAATATGTAAGACAATGGAATCTCAAAAAGATCTTGCGGAAGAGCGCGGAAACGCTTGCAGGATATGCGTTTCTTATCGCATTCATATCGATCAACATTATTGAACCGTTGGGAATATACGAATACTTTCCGCGATGGCTCAATTTCATCTTAGCGTATACAACGATCACTTGTGCGTACGGATTGGCCGTCTTTTTGGTAGGTGGATTTGTATGGGCAATCATCCAGGATCTTTCATAAATGATTGACAATCAAACCATCCTTTACGACCTGTTCAATCGTAATGCGATCCGCATACATCGCGGCAAAATTTTCGATCGTGAGTTACAACCCAAAACTTCTGATTTCGATTTCGCGAAAGTTGACGGCATGATGCTCGGACTCGCCGTCGGCGATGCGCTTGGCAACACAACGGAAGGATTGTCTCCTTCGATTCGCGCCGATTCTTTCGGAGAGGTTCGCGATTATCTCATGAACCACAGGTTTGATGCAGCGCGTGGATTCCCTTCTGATGATACTCAGCTTGCGTACTGGACTCTTGAACAGATGATCCAGGATCGAGGTTTTGATCCGCAGCGATTAGCCGAACAGTTTTGCAGTGAACATATATATGGAGTAGGTCTGGCGGTTTCGGAGTTCAGAGAGAACTTTAATTCCGGAAAGCCCTGGTTTGAAAGCGGACCCGAATCTGCAGGCAACGGCGCATTGATGCGGATCGCTCCAATCTTAATTCCACATCTGAAAACCGGCGGAACTTCACTCTGGACCGATACTGCATTATGCGCAATGATGACTCACAACGACACCGCTTCGATTTCTGCATGTCTTGCGTTTGTTGCAATGCTTTGGGACTTATTGGACATGAATTCGCCTCCACCAAAAGATTGGTGGCTGCAGCGATATTTAGAAGTAACATCGGATTTGGAAACTGGTACAGAGTACAAACCGCGCGGAGCTGATTTCATCGGCTATTCAGGTCCAATGTATAAGTTTGTTAAACAAGCGATTGGCTGGGCTGACTTCCAGGAATTCTCAGTTCTTGATGCGTGCAATTCCTGGTACTCAGGCGCTTATTTATTGGAGACTGTTCCATCCGTGCTGTACATTTTGAAGCTGCATGCACACGATCCTGAAGCAGCGATCATCCGCGCAGTGAATGACACACATGATAATGACACCATCGCTGCAATCGTTGGCGCTGCAGTTGGCGCACTGCATGGCAAAGATACACTTCCCAAACGCTGGCTCGATAATCTTTCCGGACGCACCCGCGAATCCGATGATGGTAAAATTTTTGAATTATTGAACCAGGCGAAACATATCTTCTGGGCTCAAGATGACTGAGTGCGCATTTTGTCCTATTCGCCCCCAGAACGTCCAAGAAATCCAAAGGCGTTAAAATGCAAAACTAAAATGTCGTTCTCTTGCAGCTTTGCGTGAGGAAGGGCAAATCCTTAGTCATAGATGTCGCACCTGGCGCGGTCCAGTGGTTTTCAATGCTTCCTTTTCCGATATTCCAGCTTGCTTAGAACTCGACCTACTTCCAGCAAAAGCATTTCTGCACTCTTGTCTTTAATCGGAACTTACTACGCGAACGTGTTCTCTTCCAAAAATAGGATAGCACGCGATCTATCTTTAAGTACATTTTGCAGCTTGACTTTATTATCTATTTTTACGATAATAATATTTGTGAATTTATTGGATTTCTTAGTTACTTCGGAAACACGTAAGGAACTTCTAAAACTTCTTTGGGTTGATAACTTAGAGGCTTCAGGGCATCAGCTTGCTCAACTTGCCGGAGCAGCTTATTCTGCGGTTCATAGTGAGCTTGACGCCATGAAGAATGAGGGATTGGTAGTGAATAGTGAGAAAGGTAAAGCAATAATGTTCAAAAAGAATAATGAGTATACAGATTGGAAGGCACTGACCACTTTGCTTGCTGCTATCCCAAAAAGATATTCAGGTCTTTCCAGAAAACCGACGGATGAGGAAGTGAGGCTTAATCTTTCAAAATTCGGTGCACCTCTTGCTGTTTATGGAGAGACAGAATTGGATCTTTCGCTAGAAGAAACTGTGGCGTATGGTTTATTTCTTGCCCGGCGCGATTCAACAGTCGCAAGAGTTTTGCCGGTGGTTCTCGCACAGAACAAAGATGTCATGGATTTTCCTCGCTTGGAATTCTTAGCGAGAAAACTAGAGGTTCTTCCGGTTTTAGGTATGTTTTTAGATCTAACTGCCTCACTCCTAAAAAGTCAAAAATTACATAGACTAGCACGAAGCTATGACGATCGCCGCCGTAAGCTTGTGGAGGATTTTTTTGTAAACAAAAAGTCTAATCCCTTCGAAAATGAACTCGCTGCCAGGAATACGCCACCTGTCGCTCACTCCTGGCGGTTTCGGCTGAATATGCCGATGGATAGCTTCGAAAACTTGTTCAGGAAAACTTTTCCCAAGGGTCAACCTGCGTGATTTTTAGGAAGTACACCAACAAGGATGTCCAAAAACTTCTGAAAGCGATTGACGCAAATCTGGATAAGAAGTGCGAGATCATTCTTATTGGTGGTGCCGCTGCCCTTCTGGCTTATAAAGCAACTCGACTTACTCAAGATATCGACTCCTTTAACAAAATCGCCGCTTTGGAAAAACGCCTATAAAAGAGCGAAGAAAGATACGGGACTCGAAATTCCATTATCTCAAGCTGGAGTAGCAGACGCTCCCTACAATTTTGAGGATCGCTTGGTTGAATATAAAAGGCTGAAACTCAAAAGGTTAATCATCAAGATCCCCGAAATTCATGACTTTATTTTGATGAAAACCATCCGCGGTTACGAACACGATCTGGATGTCATCGAAGAGATTTCGAAAAAGAACAAAGTCAGAAAAGTAATTCTGATTAAGAGGTTTGAAACAGAAATGGATCAGGTCATTGGTAACAAGCGAATGTTAAGACAGAACTTTGCCGCGACGTTATTGCGCTGCTTTGGTGAAGTAGCTGCAAAAAACTGGTTAGAATCTTCGACTCCTTTTCAATAATTCCACTGGCCTCCACATTTTCAATAACCTCAGACATCCCTACTTCGTTAAAGACAAAATCAAGGTGAATAGAATTCGGATTTTCCATCCTTATAGAAAATGAGCTGTCAGTAATGACCAGCTTCATATATACATGAGCAATCAGAAAATTGCGCCAGCGGGGAGTAGCGAACTGCGGATACGATTCGCTGTTATTCCTTACCGTCTCTTACCACGCGAACGTGTTCGCTTCCAAAAATATTCACTGGCTTTCGATGGTTTGGGTCGTTCACGAAATTCAGGTGCCGGTTTTGGATCGCGTCTGTGGCCATCGAATTTAGGGATGGGTGAAACTCGGACTGCGCTTCGGATCACCTGTTCTATCGCTTTTACATCCGCTTTTTGATGAGGCATGGCAAACGAAACCGCATGACCAACCGCTCCTGCGCGTCCGGTTCTACCGATTCGATGGACGTAATCTTCACCATTCGCAGGCAGATCATAATTCACAACAAGTTCGATTCCGGTAACATCGATTCCACGTGCTGCAATATCCGTTGCAACCAGTACACGATATTTCCCAATTCTGAATCCATGCATTGCTTCCTGGCGTTGCGCTTGCGAACGATCAGAATGAATGTCAGTAGCGGAGTGATTGCTCTGGCTGCGAATTTGTCGCGCCAACCTTTTTGCCCCAAATTTTGTTCGACAAAAAACGAGTACGCTGCCATGAGTCTCTGATAATAAATTCAGTAGAAGGTCTGTTTTATCGCGATGATCGACAAAAAATAATTCCTGGCTGACTTCAGCAGCGGCAGTTCCTGGCGGCGCAATTTCAATTCTTACAGGTAGTTTCATGTAGCGGGTCGCAATCGAAACAATATCTGAGGGCATTGTTGCTGAAAAAATCATCGTCTGTTTTTCTTCAGGCAGACTGCTCAGTATCGTTTTGATTTGCGGAAGAAATCCCATGTCCAGCATACGGTCAGCTTCATCCAGAACAAGAATACGCGTAGTATGCAGATCTACAGTCTGGCGTTCCAGGTGATCGATCAGTCTTCCAGGTGTAGCAATCAGCATTTCTGGATTGAGCCTTAATTGCCTCAACTGAAGGTTCATGGATTCACCGCCAATCATTACTGCAGTTTTAAGACCCATTGGAGATGCGATTGTCTTCAGAGCTTCTGCGACCTGAATTGCGAGCTCTCGTGTTGGGACAACGATTAAACTCTTGCCCCCTTTCTGCACAAGTGATTGAACAATGGGGATGCCAAACGCAAGTGTCTTCCCTGTTCCTGTTTGTGCAATTCCGATCACATCTTTTTGTTCAATCGCAAATGGAATGCACTGTTGCTGGATTGGTGTTGGAGCGGTGTAGCGGTTTTTCGATAAAATCTCCAACAATTTCGGAGCAATTCCGAGTCCGTGAAAACTGCTATGATTTTGCGTCATGGAATATGTTTCTAGGGTATCGTAAAAAGGATAGGTTTGGTAGCAGGCAATTCAGGAAAACTTCAGGAAGATTGGCGATAAAATGATGAACATGGATTGTCCATTTTGTAACATCACTCCTGAGCGGATTGTTGCTGAAACTCCATAATATTTACCATTCGCGATGGATTCCCAATTTCACCAGGTCACACCCTGATCATTTCCAAAAGGCATTTCTGTTCTTTCTTTGAAGAAATGATGAATACACCATTTTTCGGTAGGCTCTGAGTTTCTAAGATCTATGTTTCATTAATCCTGCGGCGCCGTTTCAAGCGGCGTGGTCTTCCATATCTTTTCCTGCCCTCTCGGACAATTTGGACAATCTCGTCTATAGTTACACCAAGTCGAATTCCAGGAACGTCTAATGGAGATCTAGTGGATTGCTCGGGCCTGATTTCGAAGGCTTGTCCGTCTCTTCTGGAAATACGGACTGCCCCATCCTTTTTTGCTTGATTCAACACAGAGGCCAGATTCTGCCGAGCCTTTGAGAATGTATATGTTTTCATATTAGACTTCGAGGACCTGTATATTGGCTCGCTTTGCAGCACGTACAAGTCCATGATCCAGAGTTAAAAGAGCACAATTCGAGATTTGTGCGCATTGCAAAAGGTACGCATCATAGGCGTAAATTGCCAGTCTTTCAGCGAGTCGTAAAGCAGCAAGTAAATCGATTTCGACAAAGCGGATAGCAATCTGATTATAGCTTGTAATCGCTTTCTCTGCCTCAGCTATTGTAATGCGCTTGCGTTTTATCATAGCGGAAAATGCATTTCCAACTTCCCAATGCGTTGCGGCCGGCGTAATCAGAGTGCTTTCTGCTCGGCGCCCAAAAATCTTTGTGGTTCCGCAAAGAGTTTGGAGAATGCTTTACCAATAGATCAAAGACAAAGTCTCATTGATGGATCTAATAAAGTCATTATTTCTCCTCACCATCAATTGTGTTCGAGCCGCCATCATACATGACACGTACACCGACATCGTCGGAACCCTCCCCCGAGTTAATGATATTGTCCTGACCAAGAATGCTTACTAAGTCGTCACCTTCGCCGAGATCAATGCGATTTCCATCGGTAGACTTATATCCAGGACTCCAGGGAGTAGGAAAATCTCCACCGTAAACCTGGTCGTTCCCTTTTCCGGTGCTGATGACGTTAAAGCCTTCCTCACCTAATGTATTTCCTGCAATGTCAACAACATCGTCGCCATCGCCTGTATCGACTGTTGATCCGCTTTTGTTTAGATAGACACGATCATTCCCAGCGCCTGTTACAATCGTCGCGTTACCCACATTGTCGTTAACGACATCATCTCCATCACCTGTATCGATGATCAATGATTGAAATTGTTTCTCTGTCCCGGTCCAGCTTTCCTTGCCGTTGACATATACGCGCACAATTCCATCCTGGTCCTTGTTGATATCGATTACTTCATCACTGGAAGTAGTCTTTAACGTCTGGTTCAACAAAGGCTCGTACCTTTTGGAAATTTCGCGATAATCGTCCCGGTTCAGCGGTGTTAGGACCCTTTGAAATTCAAAGCCTGCTTCTTTTTGTGTTTGCGCTGCGGTGAGAGCAGGCTTTTCAAGCTGTTTGAATAAACTAGCCCGTTGTAAGGATCCATATAGCTGCAAACCAGATTTCATTTGTGAAATGTCCGGTGCAACTACTGGCTCAGCCGGTGCAGCAGGCACTTGTGTTTGCTCTTGTGCTGCCGCATTTTCTTGAATTTCTGTTGGCGTTGTCTGTTTGATGGAAATTCCCGTTCCAATTCGATTTAACATTTGCTCTTCTCCTTGGAAATTTTCATTCCGCATCATGGTTTAGCAACCCACATGCCATAGCTTATCGTTGCGCATTTTCGAGGAGATGCTTAAATGCGACGTACTATTCACCTTGCGAATCGGCAAAGATTTTTGCCATTCAGCAAATGTCATTCGTTGTTTTCCTTTCTAAATGTCAGGCTCTGAAACTGACTAGCATTCCTGGTTCTAATTCTTACAGGGAGTTTCATGTTTCGGGTCGCAATGGAGACAATATCGGCCAGCATTGTTGCAGAACAAATGTTGGTCTGGTTTTGTTCAGGCAGCCTGTTTAGTATCGATCTACAGTTTTGCGTTCCAGGTGATCGATCAGTCTTCGGCTGGTGGCAATCAGCATGCCAACCACAATTCCATGAAGAGTTAAAACAAAGTTACTGTTGAAGAGCTTTCGCCAGATCGCTTGCAGAAATGAGTAGCGATGCACGATCGATTTTCATGGGATTCTTATAGAAGCCGTGCAAATTGTGCGCGGCGCGAAAACCGCGATCCGGATCATTCCCTTCGAAGATCACACCAGTCGATCAATTCCTATCGACGTTCAGTAAAGAACCGTTAATGGGTAATCTGGCTTAAAGAATCTCTCGAATCTTTTCAGTGGGTCTTCCGATTACAGCTCGATCACCATGCTCAATAATGGGACGCTGCATCAGATCAGGATATTGGATCATTAAATCGATCAATTCCTTTTCACTTAACTTCCCAATCTTTTCCGCCAGATTCAGTTCTTTGTAGATCGGTTCACCAGTACGCATGAGATTTGCTGCAGGAATTCGCAGTTTCTTCAGGAGTTCTTTGAGCTTATTATGCGTCAACTGTTCCTGGTAATAATTGATCCGCTTATATTCAATTTTTTCTCCTGACAGGAGAGAGCTTGCCTCTCGGCATTTACTTCAAGTCGATTTTAAATATACCGTCACCGCATCACTTTTTTTCATAACCATAATCCAAAAGTTTCCCAGTTTGATTCTTGCAAATTTGATTTAGCGAAGCAACTTACACGGTTCGGAATACGAAAGACGATGGATTTCCAGATGGAAGTATCGATGTTACTCTCCTGGTGGATGTTGCCGTTAACCTTTGTTTGCCATCTCAAGATAACGAATTCAGGTTCAAACAACTTCGGATTGGCCACAAGAATGCAAACGCATCGAGCGCGAGAAGTAGCAACATTAAATCGATTGAGGCTGTAAAGGGATTCCATTCCGCGGGGAGCATCTTCGGGTGAAGATGTGGTCATGGAATAAATCACTACCGGTGCTTCCTCAAGCACAAATCATTCGCTTCCCGGAACAAAAGTTTACATTTGCTGACTCGGGCAGCACAGCTACTTACTGCACCGGTGAAATCTTGACAATGAAAGCATCATACAACGGACCATTTTTTTTCGTTTGAAATGCTCCGGGTGTATTCACAAAATTTGTGGATGAAGTATAGCCGGTGACATAAATATTGCCTTGCGGATCGACAGCCACTCCTTGCCCGACATCTTCTTTGCCGCCTCCTATATATGAAGCAAAAACAACCTGCGATCCGGCAGGACCAGTTGTAACAATAAACGCATCTGATGTGCCACCTCTATAGGAAGACTGAATTGGATTCACTGTTCGGAATCCTCTGGATTCAACTCCTCCGACAACATAAACACGACCTTGTGAATCGATCGCCTGATCATTCAAAAATATTTGCTGAAATTCGCCACCGAAATTCGTATCACGTTTGTAGTTTAGATCGGGATCAAGAGCAATGACGACGCCTACATCGTTGCACTCCGGACCATTCTCAGGCGACACGCAACTGTTCAAGCTCAGATATAATTCGCCTGCAGCAGCTTGAGCGGCCTTTCCACCAATCGATGCCGGAGGATTTGTAATAAAATCGAACCAAATTCGAGCTGATTTTGACTCTCTTAATAACTTTTGTACGACTAGAATTATTGTCTTCAGATCCGTAAGAAGCAAAAATTCCCAAAACCCAGCAGCTTTTTGAATCGTTCCATTTGCGCCTGAAGAGCCGCGTTTGAAGTGTGCAATGTAATTTCCTGTTTCGCCTTGACTCGGATCTGTAATGGCTGCTCCCAAATACAGATCGCCTCTTTCCGGATTGATAGCACAGGTGGTAATCCGTTCCTCTCTTTTGTTTCCAAGATACGTTGAAAAAATTAACTTCGCTCCGGCAGGATTTAAAACCGTGACAAATCCATCGATTTGACCTCCCCCATAATTGGTCTGTGTAGCTCCGGCAAGTGGAAAATTCGTTGAAGACGTAGATCCATAAATGTAAGCAGCATTTGCTAGTGCTTTGCCTTTGCCGATTACAATACCTTCAGCGTTATCGAGGTCACTTCCACCAAGATATGTGGAATAAACAAGACTATTTCCAGCGGGACTTAACTTTGCAACAAAACTTTCACCACCCCCGCGATTCGAATTTTGCATCGGATTTTTCAAAGGGAAGTCAAAGGATCCGGTAACTCCAGTAACAAAAGCCGATTTTGCAGGATTCAACGCAATACCTGAAGCACCATCACCAAGCGATCCACCTAGATACGTTGAATAAACGATGGAAGAACCATCCGGACTGAGTTTTGTAACAAATGCATCCGTGCTGCCTGCGTATCTTCCTTGAATTGGAGTCTTGAGCGGAAAATTAACGGAAAAAGTTTGACCTGTGATGTAAGCCGAACCAGCGGAGTCCACTGCAATTCTTTTTGCGATATCACCACCAAAAGTTCCGCCGCCGCCATCATTGCCGCCAGTTCCACCTAGATATGTTGCATAAACCAGCTGAGGATCGATCACCAGTGGAAGTTTTGTATCATAAGAAGAAAGATCAAATGCGATCTGCCGGTTCTGTTTCAAAACAAATGCACCGGCAATGGTTTGTCTAACGCCATTTACTTCCTGATAAATCCTGGGTGCTGGAAATCGGATTTCTTCATCCGGGATACTTACGATTAGATCTCCGGATGGATCCAATTTCATTTGATCCGCGCCTTCAATCGACATCGCAATTTGTTTTGGATCAGCGCCAGGCTTTACGATGAAGTCATACTCAAGAACACCTTGAACGCTGTAATAAACCATATCGATTCCGCGATAAACATCTACGGACTTCACACGCGAATATGTTGGAATATTTGTATGCCATTGTTTAGGATTGTTTCCGATAAAATAATTTGCTTTGCCCGGAAGCGGATCGACTCCGATGACTTTCGAATTGAAAGCCGATTCCAATTTCATCCGCAAAATATGTTGTTTTCCGGAAGCATCAAATGCGATGATTGCTTCTTCGCTTTTCAGCAGTAAGTTGTAGCCTTTACCTCTTGCGATGAATTTTACAGAGTCATCTGCCTGCCCGCGATTCGGTTCGAATGTGAGTGGAAGAGTCTTAAACGATTCGTCAATCTTGTTTTCTGGATTGATTGGAGGCGAGAAGACTTGTGGTTTTTCCACCGGGCTAAACGAAGTTGTGTGGATATTTGTAATTGCCTGATCTGGAAATGCCAAAGAAGTTTGAAGTAACAGAAGCAGGATTGCAACAAAAGATTTGAACTGACGATTCATCTCCCCTCCTCAAGAAATAATGTGGTGGGTAAATTCTACCAGAGAAAAATGGGCGGCTGAAGCTTTCTGAGTATTACGTTAGCTCTCTTCATCAGAACTGCTTTGATTGCCTACATGTTCTACAGGGACAAGAGATAATCCGGATTCCCACAAACCGAATTGGACCTCGAGCCGTTGTTTTGCAGTTGCTCCCGCGGAAATAAGTTCCCATCATAAAACAATTCGGAAGTGTAATTCCCAAATCGGAAGTGCAAGGCCCCCCAAAAAAAGTCAATCGCTGTTCATGCGAATTGGATAATGTGAGGTCTGTGATTTGATGCGAGCATCAACAAAGTTTCGCATAAGGGGCAACTGCGTTGCGATTTGTGGAGAGTGGTGAACTTATTTATCTTCGACCGTTTCCAAATGGCGGCAGAGTGCATTCGCTAACTTCATTTGCCGCTGTGTTGCACTCTGGTTCAAACAAGGGTGGATTTGCCACCACGATGCTAACCTAGTTTACTCAGGGTTAAATTCCCGTTCATATTTGTATTTCGCCTTGCAATGTCATTAGCAACAAATGAGATGTAGCGCCGACAATCCCATGTTGGCAAAAAATCAGGAGCACGGTGCCAGCTCAACCCAGGTTACGGAGGTGCTACGTGCCAGGAACCATAACGAAAAGCGGGACTACTTTGTCTGCCCCAGCAACACAGCAGACAGAAACAACATCCGCCACAAAATCGAAGACATCAAAAACAGAAGATGGCGCTCCACCTCAAACTGAGCAATCGGAGCGGCATTCAAAATCTTCCCTTCAAATTGCGAATAGCAAGAAATTGGAAATGGGTATTGATTCGGTTCTGAATGGCGCAGTACAGCTTGGAAAGAATGCGATGAGCGCATTCGAAAAAGCCAGGGAGAAGAACGATAAAATTCAGTTTATCCAAAAGGAAGCGAACACATCAGGCCTCGAACAATCCGAAGTTGACAAACTCGGCAACCACTTGCGTGCGATGGATGAAAAGTCAATGGATGCTGAAGTGAAGTTTCTGCGGAAGGATGTTTTCCGTTCGCCGAATGCCGATCGTGCATTACGAACTTACAACGAACTGAAAGAGTTGCAAGTTGGAAATCAAGACCGATTGCAAGATAAACACATCCGGACTTTAACGCGAGGCGTAGCTGAACCGCGCAGTAATCGTCAGTCATTTGCTAAGGAAGGAGTATTGGGTCAGGAAGGTGCGACTCGTGCTGCAAAAGCATTAATCGAAATGCCGCAAAAGGATTATGACTCTGTGAACAGCGCTCTGGATGATGCGAATCATGGTAAGGGAGAGCGAGGAGTTGGAAGCGCGCAGATGGAACGAGCGTTGATATTAAAAGCAGCCGGAGCGCGAGCAGGAGCATACACTGATCCGTGGATTGGCGATCTAGTGAGAACGCAAACTGGACGGCTCACGTCTAGCACCAAAGAAATTTTAGAGTTTGCGTCTGAGATTCGCGGTGAAAAACGATTGACCCTTTCACAGCAATCTACTTCGATCGATCCCTACTCCGGTGATGAAGCGCTTCAACAACGTTGGAGTCACTCCTGTGGCGCCACTTCAGCACAAGGAATCAAAGCGGAAGCCGATCCCATTTACGCGCGCAAACTTCACCAGGAATTCATCCACGACTCGGATACGACCGGTGACATTGCGAAAGAACAATCATCATTGCTGGAAGCATTCGGTGGAACAGCGGTTGAACGCGGTTCATCCGGAGGATCCAACATGACCAATGTTCCTGGAGCGCTAAATCAGTTCGTATCCAGAACTACAGGCGAAGCATACGAGCGATTTCCTGTAAGTCAGAGAGGTTTTGATAACGATACCGATCGGAAAAACACAATTAATACGATGGCTGAAAGGCTGAAAGCAGGTGAAGATATGGCAATCCGGGTGAAGTGGGACGATGGCGGTGCGCATATTCTGTATGTTACTGATGTTCGCGGATCAGACAACAATCAGGAGTTCCTGATTACGGATCCCGGACAGGGTGAAACCGTCTGGATGACCAAAGAACAGCTTGCATCGGAGGGCACGACTTATCCTGGTGGAAGCACCGGAAAATTTTCCAATGTTTACTGGTAACCCTTAGTCAAGAGGCGATTCTTATTTAGAGGAGTGAATTATCTTAGCCATTTCGCGATACCGGCAAAGTGCATTCGCTAATTTCATTTGATGCGGAGTTTTACATTCGGGTTCAAACAAGCGTGGATTTGCAACGAGAATGCAAACACCTTTGGCGCGGGAGGTTGCAACGTTGAAACGATTGAGGCTGTACAGAAATTCCATTCCGCGGGGAGCATCTTCCGGCGAGGAAGTGGTCATCGAATAAATCACGACCGGAGCTTCCTGTCCTTGAAACTTATCAACCGTGCCGATGCGGCCATCTGGAATTTTTCCTGCTAACTGATAGACTTGCGCATTGTAAGGCGCAACAATCAAAATGTCATCCATATATATAGGAAGCGATATTCCTTCCTTATCGACCCAGGATACTCCCGGCGTTGTAAGCTCACGAACAATCGCTTCAATAGCGTCGGCTTCTTCATCGGAACTGCTTTGATTGCCTTCATGCTCCACGGGAACGAAAAATAATCCTGATCCTGCAAACCGAGTTGGGCCTTCGACGCGTTGCTGAGCAAGCTCATCGCGTGGACTCAACTTGCGATCATAAAATAATTCGGAAGTGAATTCGCAAATCGAAGGTGCAAGACGCCAGGTATGATCCAGGAAAAGTCCGCGATCAGGAGGCATCGTCTCCGCATCATCTAGAATGTGCTGCAATGCTGACACCGCAACGCCCGGTGGATGTGTACCTTGCAATGGCTGGTCAAGCTGTCGCGGATCGCCAAGTAGAACCACACTTTTGGCAGCTTGCGAAACGGCAAGCACATCCGCTAACGACATCTGTCCTGCTTCATCCACAAACAACACATCCACCGACTCCGCATATTCCTGGCGCGACCAAAGCCATGCAGTGCCTGCAGCAACCTGCACTTCATTATCGTTCAATGCCGCTAATGGATCGTCATTGGAACCGCACAAAGTAATCTCAGCGACTTCTTCAAATGAATCATCAGTTTTTTGAATGCAACGGATCTGCAGATTTTGTTTCCTTGCTGCTTTGAACGTTTCATCCAACAACTTTCGAATGACTTTATGACTCATCGCAGTAATTCCAACTTTCTTGTGAGCCTTCACCAGTTCGCAAATCATCTGCGCACCGGTTGAGGTCTTTCCTGCTCCAGGCGGACCCTGAATCGGCAGCACGGTGTGATCTAGTTGCAAAACCAATCGCATCGCTTCGTCAGTAGCATCAGCAGTTGTACGATCGAATCTGCGTTTCCGCAGCAATAGATCACGCGCAGCGCGATACGGACCCTCCGCATCGATTCCATAATCTGCGATACATGTGCCTAATCGAATCAGCGACTCTGCTTGCTTATCTGAATCAATGTGAGTAAACGAAAATGCCGAAGACGGATGACTATCCGCCATTTTCATGCTCTTTTTAATATCGATGGTGAGACACTCGCGATTGATTGCATGAACTTTACCCAGCGGATTTGCGGAAGTTACCAGCCGATCACCTTCACGGATGTCTGTTTCTTGAAACGGAAAGCGATAACGATCAATCGGACATCGTCCTGATTCAACACCCTCCACAAATTCAAGCCCTGAGATTGCGCAACGTTCATCCAGCAATTCTTCATCGGACAATTCCTTCAGCCGAAAATATTCCCACCATGTTGCTTTGTCTTCGCGCCGATGCCATTCCAGCATGTAGGCCATTAAATATTTCGCATATTGCTCCGCGGTGTGTTCTGCCCGATCCGCAGGAATGCAGCTAAGTAATCGCTCCATCAACGGAAGCACACGTTTGCGACGCTCATCAACAGCTTCACTCGGCTCCGGCGACTGCGCGGTTGGTCGAAGAATTTCTTTGCCGCTTTCAATCTGCTTGCCCCTGATTTCTTCCAACCAATCCCGGAGTTTTAACGTGGACACGCAATCCTCAAAGTTGTAATTCTGAATCGTGTCCTTTGTATCTTGCGCAACATCCCCAGCATCGTTTAGTTCCAGAGCACATTCTAATTCTCTGAGGCATTTGCTAGCATCACGCAGATCGGTGTTGCGTTTAAAGCCGAAAAAAATTTCAAGGTCCTTTAATGAGTATCGTTCGACACTGGCGCGAAGAGTTTGTTTCAGAACCGAATGTAAATCGATAAACAATCCGGCACGCAGCATTTGATCCAATTCGTCTTCCCTGCTGGCATAACGTCCTGCAAGACGCTTGAGTGCGGTTGGTTCATAATGCGTGAAATGATAAAGATGCAATCCAGGAAAACTTTTCCAGCGTTCCATCACCAGATCGATGAAACGTTCGAAGAGTTGTCGTTCATCGTTGCGAGTCAAGCCCCACAAAGCGGTGTACTTTTCCTGATCCAGATATCCCAGCAGATATTCCATCCCGCTATCTTCAACAAATGGATCCGATTCAAAATCAAAAAAGATATCTCCTGGAGATGGTTCAGGCAGACGCGCAAGACCACGCTCCGGTTCTAAATCGAGCAAATCATAAACAGGTTTGTCATTTGTGCGGCGGTCAAGCTGCAATCGCGCTTGATGATTGATTTTTTCGTACGACTCAATCGAACCGCGTTCCGGAGGTTTCGTGATGGAAGTTATTGCCAGATCCGCGAGTGTATTCACATTGAGTTTTCGCAGTTCGCGCATTTGCAGTTTTGAGATGCCCGCAACAAACGAAAGATGATCATCTTTTCTGCGTTGAGCATCGCAACGAGGCCACCAGAAACAAATATCGCAGTGATCTACCGGTTCAGGATACGTTTCAGGCATTGTGTTGATTGCGTCTTGCAGTCGCGATTTAACAAAATGATGATAGGCAAGATAATCATGCGTTCGATAGGAATTTGTAGCGTCCGCCTGTGGCGGACTCCTAAAAAATTCCGGTGTGACGATGTGCATGTGTTCCGGCAAACGACCCTGCAGCTTTGCCAGCATTTCCGAATACAAACAGAGCTGAAGGATGGTCCCGCCTTTTGTTTCGCGGGCGAGTTTTGTATCCACAACTTCATACGACCAATCGCCAAGATCGCTTGGCTCTTTTACTTTCAGCAACACATCTGCATAACCATGCCATGGACCATCAATCAAATACGCTTGCGAAATAACATCCGCTCCACTCCTCATTGCATCAATCGTTTGATTCACATCTCCATGAACGACGTTTAAACCGGATGCTGCAAGGTGTGACAGATATTGTTGCTCATGACGTTTGCCTCGCTCGATCAGAGCATCGATCCGCGGATCTTCTCTGAACTCCTGTTTGATTTCGCCGCGCACCACTTGCAAATCGAGCGTTATGATATGCCTGCACGCCAGGTGATTCGCAAGATCGCTTGCTGAAATTTGCAAAGTTCTCCCGAGTAGTTTCATGACACGGTGAATGTTTGTTGTTCGTTAATAAATACGTATTTCAACACGAACTTTTGTGAGGGCAGCCCCGCTCTCTCATCCCTCCTCATAGAACATTATACCTCTCTAAACCAACTACTTCATTCGTAAGTAAAATGAAGACGCGATCTTATGATAAAAATCAAATCTTCTCATATCCATTCAACATGCTAGACTTGAAAATGTGAAACTGCGGTTTTACATTGATCCTCAAACCAAATTGCCTCACATTTATAAGCATGGAATTCGAGAAGGCGAAGTTAAGGATGTGCTTGAAAATCCAGGAGAGGACCGGCCGGGACGCGAGGGTTCACGCGTAGCGTTAGGTCAAGCTGAGTCAGGAAGGTATCTTCGGGTGATATATGTGCCCGATCCAGAACTAGACAGTATTTTTGTAATTACTGCTTATAAATTGACAGGAAAGCCTCTACTTGCATATCGTAGAAGGAGACGAAAGAAACGAAAATGAAAAAAGCTAATTTTCCTAAAGGTTGGGATGAAGAGCGTGTTCAACGTTTGATTGCCCATTATGAGCAACAGAGTGAAGATGAAGCTGTAGCTGAGGATGAGGCAGTATACGAAGATGAATCTCAAACCACCATGGAAGTTCCAAAGGAATTAGTCCCCGCCGTTCGTGAACTTCTAGCAAAACACACAAAAAAATAACCTCGCATCAATACTGAACTGCCGCGCACACCAGGCGAACAATTTCCATCGACATTCACAGTAAAGAACCATGAATGGGTTATCTGGCTTAGAGAATCTCTCGAATTTTTTCAGTGGGTCTTCCGTATTTCAACACGAACTTTTGTGAGGGCAGCCCCGCTCTCTAATCCCTCCTCATAGAACATTATATCTCTCAAAAAGAGAGGAGATCAGGCAGCATCACGACATCATTCGCAAATTCGCCGATGCTTTTTCGTATATTAGAATGAAATCTGAGTAGTCTGTGAAAAAAGCGTATTTAAATCTTTTTATTGTGATACTTTTTTTCGTTTGTGCATTTGTTATTTTTGATGTGTATTCAACAATTCAGGAAAACAATAGCGCGCAAAATTGGGAAAAAACGTTTGGTGCAATTGAAGATTTACCAAATAAGTATCCGTTTCGAAACGATAATGAAGCAGCTGTTCAGCTCAAACTTCTCGCAGTGCGACTTGGAATCGACTTTAACGTGGACGGCGAAGGACGCCGTTTTACTCCTTTAACTATAGATGCTAACCGACTAAAGAGCCTGGATCGAGATTATTCTTTGTGGAGATCTCGTAAAAAAGAACTGGAGAAAAAAGACGATTCTGTTGATCTTCCTTTGCCGTTCCATGCCAAATATCTTTCTGATTACCGAAAGCAATTGGAAAACGTTAGAGATTTCATTCTTACAGGACCTCCAATTCTTTGGCGACAAAATCTCAACTGGACCGAATACAACCACCCTAGTGCTGCATTGCCAAATGTTTATGGAATATGGAACTTGCAGCGGATAATGAGTGCCCGCATTTTAGAACTAGCTGCTGCTCGGAATTTTCAGGAAGCAGAGAAATATTTGAAAGCACAATGGAAATTGAATGAATCATTAAGGTCCCGTTGTGATTTGGATTCGCAACACGATGCACTCAGTACTGATATTGGAATGATGGATTTAATGCGGAAATTACCTCTCGCGGAAAATTGGATTCCGAGAATAGCTGAACATGACTACAAGGAAGCTTACATAAAAGGCTTCACAATAGAAGCGTGGTTATTATGGAGAGCGCGCGATGAGCACAAAATGGAAAACAGTTCAATGTTCGACAATATGTTAAATCCTTACCGTCGTTTGGATGTTTCATCACAGCTTGAAGAAAAACGGAAAGATATTCAGCGGCTTCAATCTTTAGATCCGTGCAGTATAGGGTATAAGGAACTAAGAGAGAGTAGTTATTTCTCCGGTGATAAAACTTATGCAGAGGTCACTGAAGTTCAACTGCAGCGCGAACTCACCACCAAAGTCATCAAAGTTAGACATGGATATTTTCCAAAAGAGGGCAGCGAAAGAAGTGAAGCTTGCAAAGATGGCACCTGGGAATATTGGAGATCACAAGACGGATCTACCACGATCAAATACAAAGGGCGAATTGAACTCCCACTTTTATCGCCCAGACAATTTCCATCAACGTTTACAGTAAAGAACCGTTAATGGGTAATCTGGTTTATAGAATCTCTCGAATCTTTTCAGTGGGTCTTCCGATTACAGCTCGATCACCATGCTCAATAATGGGACGCTGCATCAGATCAGGATATTGGATCATTAAGTCGATCAATTCCTTTTCACTTAACTTCCCAATCTTTTCCGCCAGATTCAGTTCTTTGTAGATCGGTTCACCAGTACGCATGAGATTTGCTGCGGGAATTCGCAGTTTCTTCAGGAGTTCTTTGAGCTTGTTATGCGTCAACGGTTCCTGGTAATAATTAATCCGCTTGTAATCAATTTTTTCTCCTGACAGGAGAGAGCTTGCCTCGCGGCATTTACTTCACGTCGGTTTTAAATAAACCGTCACCACATCATTTTTCTTCATGCCCATAATCCAAAAGTTTCCTACTTGATTTTTGCAAATCTATTTTCAATTTTCCAACACGATTCCCATTGGAACCTTCTTTTGTCTGACGAGTTCTATCGCTCGCTCATCTTTGAAAAAGGCATTATCTCAGCATCGCTTTGAATCTCATTTTTTTCTGCAAATGCCATCATAGCGATCGTATCTGGGATTGAGTAATCGCAGCGGCAAAGACACGCCGGAACGCTCGTGTTCAGGCCAAACTATTGTCTTACAATCTTGTAACCTTTATTTCTTAGCAACGTCACAATACCATCGGGACCTAACATGTGCGCAGCGCCAACAATCACCAGATCAGTTCCTTCTTCATCAATCAAGTTTTGAATCTTCCCTAACATTCCTTTATTTCTTTCCGTTAATATCTTCTTACGATAACTGGCCAGCTCAGTGTTCGCCGGATATGCATCATTTATGAGGTTCTCCATTGTTTGAACATCACCATCTTGCCATGCAGACATCATCAGATTCATCTTCTCACGTTCGTGAGACAAATCTTTCAACGCCGCAAGAAGATACATTTCCTGCTGTTTGTCAGTAAATCCATCAAACAGTTTCATCTGCATTTCCATCGACTCTAACTCAACAATTCTTTTTTGTTGTGATCTAGCACGATCTAAAAAATAAACATCAATTCCCAAATTAGAATGCATATCAACGCTCATTGTCTGCGAACCTTCGATGAATTGAGCGATGGCCCAGGGACGTACGCGTTCAAGTTGAAAATTATCGTAAGAAAATCGTTCAAATTCTTTCGTTAACAACCTGTACGTTTCTTTACTAATGTGTTTTTGTAAAGTTTCTCCGGCCGGATAGTACACAGTTTCAAGATAGCCTGCAAAAATCTCCTCAGGATCATTAACACTTTTTAAAATATCGACTTCCACTGCAACCGTTCGAGATTCTTCATAAGCTTTCTCCATAACCTCCGGCAGCGGATAAAAAGATTTGTTCGCTGCATGGATAGATCCCAGCAAGTAAAGAAGGCCTTTCTGATTTTCTAATTTCCATAAAAATGTTCCAAAAGAACGAGTATTACTTCTTAAGCTCAGAGGCTTTTGTTCGGCAGGATGTTCTTCAACCGAAGCTTTTGGCGCTGCTTGGCGCTTCTTTGCATATTCTGCGGCAATTGCTCCGAGATCAGGCGAAGGCTCCTTCTTTTCAGGTGGCTTCGTATATAAATTAATCTCCCTTTCCGTACGATCGAACTCCCTGGAAGTTGATTTTTGTTTTTCTTTGGGCGGAGTTTTGTTCAATTCTTTCATCTTGTCGAAATCAAGTAAAGATTTTTTGAACTGAAGTTGAATTCCATTTACATCCATATAAATGGTGTCATCAGTTTCATGAATATAATCACCCTCTATGATTTTTCCGCTGCTTTTGATTACGACTTTATAGTCGCCAGAGAAGCATAGTGTGACGGCGAGACAAATAAAGACACAGGTGAGAATACTTGTTTTCATGACATTCCCCAATGCCAGATCAATACCCCTACAGTGGTCGAAGAATCGTGAGAGCCAAAACGTCAATTAACAAACATTATTCTGGCGGTTTATATGGCTCATAAGGGGCATCAAGATGTTCTTTCATTCTCCGCAGCTCTGCTTTGTACTCTTCGAGTTTTTTCACCTCTTTTTCAATCATGACTTGTGGGGCTGACTCGTTCTGGTACCGGGCAATCAAATTTTCCTGAACCTCAATGTTGTCTTCAGACACTCCTATCCACATTTCCCGATCGTGTTGAGATAACTTTTCCCACCAATCCATAAAACCCTCGGGGGTTTCGGTATATTCTTGAGTATCAGCTTCTGTGTAAACCCTTCCAGTTCCTGTTCGTTTTGATTTTGCTTCTGAAGCAGCACGATCTAATTTCCCTTTGACTATTGATAAATTCTTTTTATCAGGGGTTGTCTGAAATGTTTCCTTTTTTTCTTCAGGGCAAGGCTCTTGGGCCGAGTTCAAACTTGTAACCTCCGATTGCAAAGTAAGAAGGTCGTCCTGATGTTCTTTTAAAATGTCCCTAGCATCATCTATATCATCTTGTCCACTGTAATTTTGAGCAACAGCCAATCTCCACCTGTCTTGGGCTACTATAAGCTGAAGAAAAATAATGCTGACTTCCTTTGATGGTTCTTCTCCCGCCCAAGCACCTTTAGCATCTTCCTGTTTTGCTAAGGCAAGAATAGCGTTGAGCTCATTCAGTTCTTCTTCGTCAGCGTTTCCTATGTATTCTTTCCGTGCAATTTCATATTCAATATCTTCAATAAGCTTCTTTAACCCGCTCTCCCCGACCCAGGCGATTTTGCTACAAGGACGGTCTCCTTCTTTAAAAGATTTCGCAGTTCCGGTGCGATGCTTAGCAGTATCTTTTGCAATTTCAGTAAACGATCTTGTATCTGGTTTACCGACACTACTCCTGGTAATCGTTTTCGTCTCTTGTTTAAATGTGCTATCAGTTTTCTTGCCCTGCGCTTGTTGGAATTCGCCGTTTAATTCTTTCATCTTGTCTAAATCAAGTTGATCTTTTTTCAACTGAATCTGAACACCGCCCTGAACTTGAAGATAGATTATGGTATCGCCTTCACGAACGTAGGTTCCCTCAATAACCTTACCATTTGCCTTCAGTACGGCTTTATAGTTTGCAGAAAATGAAATTGACGCAGAGAACAGTAGTACGAGTAGAAGAATACTTCGTTTAACCATGGTTCCCCCTGGAGATCTCTCCTTCCCAACCTACTAATGATTGTACTACATAACCATATTCATGGTTTTAGAAGGTTCGTAGAGGCGATCTTATGATGAAATGCCCATTATTAAATCTAAATCGTGGAGGTCAATTTCTGGATATTTTGGGCGGCTCTAAAATTAGGTTCTGAATTCAATGTCTCCGTGTGCTTAAAACTTACTTTATAGTCAAATCATGGAGCCGCAATATGACCCGCGATTAAGCAAAGCACGCGCGGAATACAAATGTTTTGGCACACAAAGAAACGCATGTCCGAAGGTAATTCTGCCGGGTGAGAGATATTTCAACCTGGTGATCATTCGCGGAACATCCTATCGCACAGTGCGCTATTGCCTTGAATGTGCGGCTTTGTTGTATCCCGATTTGATTGTAGTGGGAGTAAACAAGATCAAATCGGAACGAAATTTAAAGCAAACACGGAAAGCTTTGGGCCAGCAGAATTATTTATCGTCACAGGCAAGGAAATTCAAAAAACATTCCGCAAGCGAAGCAGAAGAATTTTTATGGTCATTATTACGGGGGTCACGGTTAGGAGTTTCCTTTCAGCGACAGAAAGTATTATATGGATACATTGTTGATTTTTGGTGTCCCTCCAGGAAAATAGCCGTTGAACTGGATGGCCGGCATCATTCAGCGCGCATGCAGCGCGCGATCAAATATTATTGGAACATGGTGTTCGTGTTTTACGATTTCCTTCCGGTTTGTTGTTTCAGGATCCTGCAGCAATCCTGGATCAAATCCGGCATCATTTAAAATAGGCCTTCCTTTTTTTCAATTCTGACCATCCACGATCCAAATGGTGACTCTTGCAAATTGTTGGAACAAAATTGCGGGGTGAGAAAATTTTGATCTTCTCTCACCCCGAATTCCTTTTAGTAACTTTTCGTCAGTAGTGTGAATGTATTGTTTGCAACGGAACCAACAGCAAAAACCAGATAGCGGGCGTTCTTTGTAATTTCAAATGAAACGGGGCCAAACACAGGATCACTGCCTCCAGCAGCGGTAATTGATACTTGTGCAGTTCCTGGCGCGGCTTCAAACGTAAACCGTTCTGAATTTCGTACCTGATTTATTTTGGCTTTCGGTGAAATGTTCACATCAACCAGTGGGGCAGCTGCAGTATGATGGACTGTAATTCGGCCGCGTCCACCCAAAGTGCGAGAATCATCATTTGTAAATTTGCGAGCAGTGGGCGCTCCGGATGCTGTTAAATACGCAATGATGGTCGCAGATTCACCCGGCGTCAGATTAAATGAAGCCGGACCGATTGCGGTTGCACCTGCACAGTCACCATTGTTGCCTGCCAGACTGATCTTGATCACTGCTTTTCCGGGCGGCAGCGAGACAGGGCCAATAATCTGACCGAATTGAAAATTCTTTATGGCACAAGAACCATTTACCGAAACATCAACCGGCAAAGTTGCACCTGCACCAACGTCTGCCCCTGGAATTCCATGTACAACATAAACGGAAGCGTTTTGTGCTGCCACTAATGGTGAAATGCTTACGATGCCTAATGCAATGAAGAGAAGCAAAATTCGTTTGTTCATAACCTGTACTCCTTATTTTTTTTTTGATTTAAAAAGATTCAATGAGCGCTATTACTTGCTCGTTTTGGATTTAACTTGAGTGCACGTTTGGCAATCTCATTTACGAGACCGCGAAACATAATTGAATGCAGCGGATACAAAAGAAACCAGTACAAAAGACCAAGCAAACCTTTCGGATAATATTTTGCTGTTTGAATGAGGGTTGTTCGTGCAGTTCCTTTTTCTTTTACGATGTATTCCAACCACGCTCTTCCTGGAAGTTTCATTTCTGCGCGAAGCAAAAGCCTTTCACCCGGCTGTACATCTTCAACACGCCAAAAATCTAAGGCCTCACCAATTCCGATTTCAGTTGCATGGCGGCGTCCGCGACGCAACCCAACACCACCGATCTGCTTATCCAAAAATCCCCTGAAACGCCAGAGCCAATTCGCAAACAACCAGCCATTGTTTCCACCCATGGAGGACACAACACGAAATACATTCTGAGGTGAAGTTTCTACATCAACGATCTGCTTCTCTGTTAATAGATGAGAAGGATCGATGTCAGGCTCTGTTACCGGCGCCGATGCAGCAGTCCATTTTGTTTCAAGATCACCTGCCTGTGTTCTTTCCAGTGCGCGGGTTACAGTCTCTTCGAACGTAGCAGGCTTAAACGTGAACAGCTCATTCGCCTTTTTGTTTTCGCAAATCGTTTCAGAACGAAGACTTTCAATCAAATTGCGCGCGAGTGAAACTGGAATTGGTGTGATCAAATTCATCCAGTACGAAGAAAGTTTTGGAGTCAGAACGGGTACGGGAATTATGAATCGTTTTAATTGAAGCACTCCGGCGACCGCCAGCATCATTTCTTTGTAGCTCAAAATTTCTGGTGTACCGATGTCGATGATCTCCCCCTTGGCCGCGGAGTTGCTCACACTTTCAACCAGGTAATTCAACACATCATCGATTCCGATTGGCTGCGTTTTGACGTTGACCCACTGCGGGCAAATCATAATGGGCAATCGATTCACAAGATGATGAATCATTTCGAATGATGCAGAGCCTGCTCCGATAATAATGCCGGCACGAAATTCAGTGACTGGAATACCGGAAGTTCGAAGAATGTCTCCTACTTCGTGCCGGCTTCTTAAATGTGGAGAGCTTGTCTTGCTGCGTTCTCCAAGTCCGCCTAAATAAATGATCTGTTTTACTGATGAAAGACGGGCGGCCTCTGCAACATTTTCCGCAGCAACTCTGTCATCATATTCAAATTGATTTTTCCCGCCCATCATGGAATGAATTAAATAGAAAAGTACATCGACCCGCTCGAATGCTTTACCGAACGTTTCCGGTTTCAGAACATCACCCTGACTGATTTCAACGTTTTTCCAATTCTTACCAGCCAACTTTTTTGGTGAACGAACCAGGCAATGCACATGGTGGCCTTGTAACAGAAGACGCGGAACTAGCAGACCTCCGATGTATCCAGTAGCACCAAGAACCAGGCACCTTAGCCATTGCTACGCACTCCCTGCGGCGTTCGAATTAATTTTGAAGTGTCGTATCCCTGCTGGGTAATACGTTCGAGCATCTTGTCGTAAAGATCGGAATCAATTTCAGGAGTTCGGCTCAAGATCCATAAATATTTTCGATCTTGTTCCCCAACGACTGCGTAGGTGTAATCAGGATCCAGATCCAGGATCCAATAATCACCGTAGAATGGCCAAAAGAAAGTTACCTTTAGTTTTGCATTGGTATTACGATCTACTACCTTTGCTTTTCCTTTCGCTGTTTTAACTTTTCCATTTGCTTGTACGCATTGATTGAGGACACTCACTTTTCCATCTGACATCAAGTTGTATGTGGCGCGAACATCGCTAACGCATTTTTTTTGAAAACGATTTGGGTATCGCGCGATTTCATACCAGGTACCCGCATACTTTTTTAAATCAACGAATGGTACCGTTTCTGGTGCCTGAAGTTCTGCCGGCCGACCCTCACGGGCGGCCAGCAGAATCAGTATTGTGAATGTGGAAACAAGGAATCGCGACATTTTTGTTTCCATTCAATTAGGCAAAATCACACTATCGATCACATGAATGACACCGTTAGATGCAACGATATCTGTTTTGGTCACTGTGGAATCATTGACCATCACTTTGTTGGCGCGAACTTCAATTGACAGATCAGAACCTTCCGCAGTTTTGGCCGAATTCAACTTCATAACGTCAGCAGCCATAACTTTGCCCGGTACAACATGCAGAAGTAGAACCTTCTTCAATTGTTCCGGATTGTCCAGCAAGTTCTGCAACGCTCCCTCTGGTAACTTTGCAAATGCTTCATCCGTTGGCGCGAACACAGTGTAAGGACCACTGCCTTTTAACGTGCTTACCAGTCCTGCAACCTCCAATGCTTTCGCTAATGTGTTAAAGGAACCGGCCTGTATAGCAGTATCGACAATGTCTTTTTGTGCGGATCCAGCGATCGCTATACCAAACATCACTGGAAGCGCAATCAAACTTACCGCAAATAATTTCTTAAACATTTTCTCCTCCATTTTTGTGTAGAACGTTATATTAGGGTTTTGTTAATGGTTTGTCAAGCCTATGTCTATGATTTATCCATGATATCTCTCGACGGAGTGGTTGACAAAGCCTGTACAGGCACGTACATTAGAGGACTGATGAAGAAGCGTCAATACCCGATCCGGGCGGTATCAAAAGAAACAGGCCTGAGTATCGATACATTACGCGCCTGGGAGCGACGGTATGGTGCTGTAGTTCCTGGCAGAACAAAGCGTGGCCGGATTTACAGCGATGCAGATATTGAGCGGTTGGAACTTCTGCGGCGGGTTACCGAAGTTGGATACAGCATCGGGCAAATTGCAAAGTGGAACAATGAGCAATTAAATGATGCTCTTTCCCGGCAGGAAGATAAAACATCCATTGAAAACCCTTCGGCGATTGTGAATCGGCTGATAGCTGCTTTGAAGCATTATGATGCAAAAGAACTTGATACTGAACTAAGTCGAATCGCCATTCTTTATCCGACTGCACAATTCGTGCACCAGATTGTTCTTCCCTTTATGAATGCGGTTGGAGAGAACTGGAAGTCCGGTCGAATTACGATTGCACAAGAACACCTGGCAAGTGCAAGTTTGCGAAATTTGCTGGGATCTTTGCTCCGTTATTATTTGCGATTGAACTCAGAACCAACACTTCTGCTTGCCACTCCCAAAGGGGAACTTCATGAATTCGGAATTTTAGCCGCTGCGATTTTGGCAATTTCAGGTGGACTGAATGTATTGTATCTCGGGAGAGATCTTCCCGCGGAGGAAATCATTCATACTGTCAAGCAAACTTCACCAAAGGCAGTTGTTCTGGGATGGAAAGCAGCAAATGGAAGCGAACAATCCTTGCGTGAAATCAAACAACTTTCAAAAAAGTTGCCACAAAAAATGGAACTCTGGGTAGGTGGTGTGGATTCTGAAGATTTGCAACAAGAATTAAAAAATACACGTGCCATTCACATTCCTGATTTTAAAGCTTTGGAACAACATCTGAAACGCTTCGGCTGGCAGCAATAACACAGCATACTAGGTTTGATAGATCATGAGCAGATATGTTGATTCGACCGAACAACTGGTAACCGAAATTTTGGTTAAGAATATTAAAGAGTCTGTTCGTTTCTATTCCCTTCTAGGTTTCCAGCTCCTTCGTGATGGAGGTGATTTCGTGGAACTCACCTGGGAAGATCACCGGCTGTTTTTAGCCGAGATTTCTGCATTCCACGAACGTCCTTTTGTAAATATGCAATCACGTCCTGAGTTTCCGGTGGCAAATATCCGGGTAATGGTTCCGAATGTTGATCATTATTGGCAGTTGGTCAATGAGATCGGTGCGCAAATTATCATTCCGATTTCAGATCGCTATTATGGTTTGCGCGATTTTACTATCGCGGACCCTGATGGTTTTGGAATCCGATTTGCCTCCAATCTGATAGATCCTTAACTGACTCGCATCCGTTTTGTTTTGTGACAGCTTTCCAAGATTTTGTCTCTTCATAAGACATAGTTGTTATTGATATTTGTAACACTCCGCTTTCGTTCACGTCGCCTACCCAATTAATTGTTCACTGGCATATTACTTGCTCCATCAAACCATCTATTTGATAACAATCGAGCTCTCTCGAAGGAGTCGTACACATGTTAAAGAAAATATTCTACACAGCCTCTGTAATTTTCATTTTAGTTTCCGGAGCTATCGCGCAAGAAACTTTGAAGACATTGACACTTTCCAATGTGTTCACAAATATTGCTGGAACTCCACGCGTCGCTAGAAACGCATCCAAAAATCTCTGGCTTGTTGCCTGGCGGCAGAATCCCTCCAAGATAATGGGAAGGCTTGTTCAATCAGATGGCACACTTGGTCCCGTTAAAACGATGGTTTCCAATGTTACAGCTTTCGAACAAAATTTTGATATCTCTTATGATTCAACCAATTTCACATATTTGCTGGCATTTGAAACTGCTCAAGGACTGATGACCCAATTTTTTGATGCAAACTTTGTCAAGAAAGGATCACCAACATTAATCGAAGGTGGTGTTACGAATAGCGGACCACGACTTTCTTATGATTCCAATGGAAAAAAATTCTTGATTTTTTGGTTATCGGTTCAGGACGGTATTCCAGACCGTGTATTAAAAAGCCGGACGCTTGATCCAAGCGGAAAACCTTCCATTGATATCCGTGTTCTTGCTACGGCTGGTGCTGGCAAAGTGTGGTCGCCTGGATCGGTGTCCACAAATCAGCTGAACGGAAATCGTGTTGTGATGTTGTTGGAAAAATCAGGCGCTGGTGGAAGCTTAGTTGGATTTGATGCGAAAGCGGACGGCGCGTTACTGCGGCCTGCTCCATCGCGTTTTCAACCCACCACTGCCGGATTAAACACAGTCGGTGATAGCAGCTTTTTAGATACAGGTACAGGATTTGGAATATGGAATGATAAGAGTTCAATCAAGTATCGCAAGATTAATGCAACTGGAAGTTTCGCATCGGGAACTAGATCTATTAATAACGTAGCAGATGCGAATAGCGCAGTTACAAGCATCGTTCTGGATTCACGCAACAATTTATTCTTTGGTGTATGGACCCACGCGAACAGTGTACAAGCTGCCGGAATTTCAACAAGCACGGGCGACATAACCAAACAGCCGTTTCAAGTTGCAACATCTTCGTTGAGTCAAACTCGCAATGCTGCTACCTCTTACGATCCACAAACCGGTAATGTGTTCGTTGTTTGGGAAGATTCCAATCAACCCGGTTCTACTGTTAGCGGTGCCAATGTTCAATTTAAAATTCGTGGCGCAATCTTTTTCATTGCGCAACAAAGTACTCAATCCAATGTGAGCATCGGCGATGATTTCTTTTCACCTGCGCAGCTAACTGTGAGTGTTGGAACCACTGTGATATGGACAAACAACGGTTTCAGTTCGCACACAGTTACCAGCTCATCGGGAGGCGTTTTTGATAGCGGGCTTCTACAAAGAGGAACTATGTTCCAGTTCCGTTTCAGCAATGCTGGATCTTTTCCATATTTTTGTAGGGTTCACGGACAAGTAATGTCCGGAACAATTACGGTTAACGCAAATTAGAAGCAGATATTAAGGCCCGGTTTTCGTAGCGCACCATTATAAAGCCGGGCCTCGCTTATAGAATCTCTCGAATCTTTTCAGTGGGTCTTCCGATTACAGCTCGCACATCACTTTTTTTCATAACCATTACCTGGATGTTTCCCAGTTTGGATTTTTGCAAATTTGGTGGAACGAAGCAACTCGAGTTGTTTCATGACGCGGTACCGTTTACAAAAATGCACTACTTCGTTCGTATCCATAATGAGATGCATCCTTTTTTGAAAATCCGATCATTTGTATATCTTTTATTCCTATTTTTCGCTGTATTGTTTGCGGTGGTGAATGTAATGGGGAATGTTTGGGAGAAGAGAGCCCAGGAACACTGGACCAAAACATTTGGACAGATCGATGATCTTCAAAAAATATTTCCGGCGCGATCGGACAACGACTCCGCGGTTCAACTCAAGAAGCTTGCCACGCGGCTAGGGATCGAATTTACAGTACCTCACGAAGAGGATCAGTTTTCACCTATATATATGGATGCAGTACGGTATAACGGCCTCAAAGGCGGTAGCGGACCCATCGCTAAATATATCCGCAAACAACTTGAGCGTCCCGATGCCAGAGTGGATCCGCCGGGAGATTTAATCTCCTCGTATTTGAAAGATTATGGCCACAAATTAGATGCGGTTCGAGATCACATTCTCACCTCACCTCCGGTGATATGGAGACAGAATTTAAATGGTTGGGACCAGGACAACACTCCGGATTTAGCGAAGCCAATGTTATCCGGAATCGTAAGGTTACAAAAAATAATGGTGACCCGTGCGCTTGAGCTGACTGCACGTCAGAATTTTGAAGAAGCCGAACATTACTTGGACGCAGGATGGCGGTTGAATGAAGCGCTTCGAACACATTCTCATGTGTTATCGCAATTGATTGCTTTATATGTGGATTACCATTGGCTTGGTGTGATTCGGAAGCTTCCTGTAGGCATCCATTGGACCCGTAAAATTGCGGAACATGATTATCGCGATTCTTTTTTGAAAGCGTTTCAAGTGGATGCATGGCTGCTTTGGAGATGGCGCGATGTGCCATTGATGGACAATGCAATTTTGGATCCGGTATTACATCCGTATGTTCGTTTTTGTGTTGCAGCGCATTTGGAAAAGGAGCGGGAGGAAATTGCGGCGCTGCGCGGCTTGAATCCATGCAATTTGCATGGCGATGATTTTTTTGATGAGCCTGAGGAAACGAAGTGGAACCTCGTTGAGCCGGAACGATGGCCTGGTAAGAAAAAGGAAATCTATGGCAGGTTAATCAAGCTGGATATCGATCGTGAGTTGAGTGCGAAGATCATTCGTGCAAAACATGGTTTCCTGCCGCACGAAAACAGCGAGTGGAGCGCCGCCTGTTCCGATGGGATTTGGGAGTATCGCACATTGCTGGATGGCACAACTTCCATTGTATACGCCGCGCCTTTGGAATTGCCTGTGCTACCTCCGCCAGAGCTGCCCACAAAATTTACTTTGAAGCCATGATTCGGATTTGAGTTAGGTATAATCAACTTCGAATGATGCCATCCGAATGTATTTTTTGCAAAATGGATCCTCACCGAATCATCGCGGAGACTCTATTAACCTTTACAATCCGCGATGGCTTTCCGATTTCACCCGGCCACACGCTGATTATTTCCAAACGTCACTTTTGTTCATTCTTCGAAACGACTCCTGATGAAGAACGCGAACTGCTGCAAGCATTGCGCGATGCAAAAGCGCAATTGGATTATGAATTCAATCCGATGGGTTACAACATCGGAATCAATGATGGAAGCGCTGCTGGCCAGACGATCCCCCATCTCCACATTCGCTTGATTCCGCGCTATGAAAGAGATGTTGAGGATCCGCGCGGCGGCGTGAGGTGGATTATTCCGGAGAAAGCTAATTATTGGAACAAACCATGAAGGTTCCGTCAGCTGAAAAGCAAATCCGTTTTTTGAATAATATTCAAAGGCTATTTACAGAAGGCGGATTTACAGCGACCTACAAATATGCGCTTCTTATGGCCCTTGCAGACTTATCGGTCGCATTCGAACCGGCTGCTGGCGCTACAGCATATTTCTGGATTGAAGACATTTGCGGAGAAATTCATTGGATACTACTGGAACCACACCGTTCCTTACAATTCCCGAAGCAACGCAGGTGCCATTCTTTTTCAAAACGTGAATCCTGAAAAAGGAGCGGTGATCTTAAAGTATGTTCAAGAAATACGGAAACTAAGCGGAGGTTCAATCAGTACTGCCCGCAAAAACAAGAAGCTGTGGAACTCCTATAAAAGCAAAGTTGCAAGACTGATCGAAAAGATGCCGCTGAATAAACTACAAACGATCGGTACCGAATCGTTTTGCTTTCTATATGAAAATCCTGATCTAAAGAGTTATGGAGGGAAACTTCATCTGAAGCCAGGAGTAGCATTTCATTTTCGAAGATTTTATCCATTGATCCGTTCGATGATTCAAGAGGGGTGGATCCGTTATATTCGCGAGTTGAAAGCGAACCGCAATTTGCTTGGAACGGTGAACGATTTGGGACAATTCTTATTCGGATCGAACCGCCAAGATCTTTCTGTGTTTCGTGAGATTCTGCTTCCGATTCAAGAAGGACAATGCTTCTACTGTTTGCGTACACTTTCCGGAGATTCCAGCGATGTTGATCATTTCATTCCATGGACTCGATATTCGCTGGATCTTGCACACAACTTTGTGTTGGCTCATTCGACTTGCAACAATAACAAGCGCGATTTCTTGCCAGACATTCCGCATCTGGAACGTTGGATCACAAGAAATAAAACACGCGAATCCTATCTGCGCGAAACTTTCGACCGTGTGAATCTCCTTCATGATCTGAACGCAAGCATTCATGTTACCCGCTGGGCCTATGAACAAGCAGAACTATCCGGCGCTTCCGTTTGGTCTGCGAAAGACATCATTCACCCGCTTGCTCCTGATTGGAAATCAGTGATTGCTTTCTAAGAGAGTTCCTGCGAATGGTATGAATTGACAGGAAAGCCTCTACTTGCATATCGTAGAAGTATTGCTTGTCAATCTATATTTTGAGAAATCCTATTCGCCCTCAGAACGCTCCAAGAAATCCAAAGGCGTTAAGATGCGGCAGTGAATGCCGTTCTCTAGCAGCTTTGCGTGAGGAACTGCAAGTAAGTCTTTGTCTCCGGTTATTAAAAAGTCTGCTGCTACCTCTTTGCATAATGCAAGGTAATGGTCATCCTTGGCATCTCTTGATACCGCAATAGTTTTGGTGACAGATACCATTTTAGCCATCTGAATTAGTTCAACAATCTTTTCCTGCACAAACGTGAGTTGTTCTTTAGACAATTTCTTAATCAACTTCAGAAAAACGCCATTCAATTCCTGTTCAATCGATTTCGAAAAGTAAACAGTGTCTTCCTTCATCGCACGCACGACCGCCTTTAATGGATTACCTCCAAAAGCCGCAGATATGATCACGTTGGCGTCAATGAAGACCTTAGCCATAGATGTCGCGTCTGGCGCGATCCAGTGCTTTCAATGCTTCCTTTTCGGATATTCCGGCTTCGCTTAGAACTCGACCTACTTCCAGCAGAAGCATTTCTGCACTCTTGTCTTTTACCGGAACAAGGCGTGCCACAGGCTTTTTGCGCTTCATGATCACAATTTCCTTCCCCTCATTTAAATATTTCACCGCATCTTGTTTGAATTCGCGGACACCGACATATTTCATGCTCGAAACTCCTTGCTAATTTGATGTTACCACAATTGTAGGAATATTAAGGAAACAGCACAAGAAAATCAGATATTAAAAAGGATCAGCAATCTGAGGCTGCGATTTCGCGAGAGTACATTCTGTACTAGACTTGATCGCTGTATAATTTCCCGGCATGGAAAGTCTACTCAATTTAATCTAGATAACAGGTCTGAATGATGGCGTGGGAATCGGCTTGCCTTCTGCACGAGCCGCTTCGAGCCAAGCTTCCTTCGCGATCTGCACTTGTTCTAATGCTTCGGATTGAGTTTTTCCAAATGCGGAACAAGACACCAAATCATCCCAGACCAACGCATCGTCAACATCTATGTATCCGTGAATCAAAATATTGCGAAAAGCAATTATCCGGCGGTATTCAGCAATACGCGAGGCAAGCTTCTCATCGAGTTTGCTGAGTTTTGACATCGCTTCTCCAATAATTTCAAACTTCCTTTCCACTGCGCTGCGTAACATTGAATCGCTTGTGTAGTCCGTGAATTTCTTGTCTTTTGTGAAGTCTGAGATCTCGGCAGCGGCTTTCTGAATATCGTAAAGATACTACTTGGCTTCAAGCTGCATAAAACAAAATCTTGGTACGCTCAATCGATTCACGGAAGTATGGATTCTTGATCGCAGATTCAACAACTAAATCGATGGAACAGCGGAAAAGATCCTGCAAATCTTCGAGCAGTCCGAAATATCGGTCGGCATACCCCTTCACTGGAAGGGATTCAAATTCAACCAGGAAATCGAGGTCACTCTTTCCTTTTACATCTTGACTCAGGGCAGCAGATCCAAAGAGTTCCAGCCGTCGGACACCATAATGGCGGCAAAGCTGTTCCAGTGCTGCCTTTTGTTGAATCGTAGTGAGGTTCATTTTGATTGATCCTTAGTCAGGTTTTCCTCTATTCGCTATATAAAAAGCATGGGGCCTAATCTATATCAGGGGTATCTTATGAACGGACAGGAAAGCCTCTACTTGCATTTGCTTACTATTATGACCATCGTGAACATAACGGAGCAATCTCATTGAGTTCGGTGGTGCTTTAATTTGCAAGAAGATTGAACCATGCAGTATATTTAATGCCATGAAGAAAAACACCGCATTAAAAGGAATTCAATTTGTTACTGACCCTAAAGGTAAAAAGACAGCTGTGCAAATTGACCTTAAAAAGCATCGAGAACTGTGGGAAGATTTTTACGACGTTCTCATTGCGAAGCAGCGTAAGGATGAACCTCGCGAATCATTTCGGTCAGTGAAAGCTCGTTTGTACCAAGCACGCAAACTGGATGCCTAATTACAAGATTGTCTTTGCGAGATCGGCTCGTAAAGAGCTTGAAAACCTTCCGAAAAGTATTGTGCAGCGAATCATTCCAAAAATTGAAGATCTGGCAAAGAGTCCGCGGCCTTCCGGCTGCCGAAAAATCAAAGGAGCCTTCGATCTCTGGCGGATCCGAGTTGGTGATTACCGCATCGTTTATTCAGTCAGCGATACAACTCGAACAGTTGATGTCATTCGCATTCGTCACCGGCGCAATGCGTACGAATGAGGGATGCCTCATCGCGGTATAATCTTTAGGCGTGGAAAGATTACTCAACTTAATCTACAGCAGCAGCCTTGAAAACTGGAGTGACCGCTGCAAAGAAGCATTCAACGAATTATTTGGCGCTGCTCATGGACGCTACCCAGAAAAAGCGCAGAAAGCTGTTGCACTTCGTTCACCCGAGTTCAAAGAAGATAGTGGAGTTCCGTTTGCCGCACTGATTCATCCGCAAAATCCGAATTCAGGTCCATATGGCGGGATGAGCTTTGTGATTTTTCCCGCAAAAGACGCACCATGCTTAATCGCCATGGGTGTAGGAACCCAGGGCTTAAGTCCAGATGAAGATGTGCTCGGACGCCCAGGGCATGCACGCAAAGTTCAAGCAATCTGTTCGTGGTTAAACAAAAAGTGTGGCCAAGGGAAAATGGTAGCGTGGGCCAAACAGATCCTGTACGCACCGATATTGATGTCCCTGAAAATATTAAGGAATCCTTCCCTCTTTATGATTTCGTCTTTCAAAGATATGGCAAGGTTCTGTATGCGATCTTTTCCCTGATCTGCATTACAATTTAACCGCAGAGCACGCAGAGTTCGCAGATTTTCTTTATCTCAGCGATCTCCGCGAACTCTGCGGTAAATCCTTCGAGATTTGCTCCATCCAAAGGTTATCTGATGCAAGCCGCTGAACTAGCACTCCGGAATCCAAATCAACCATTCCTGTTCGTCATCGATGAAATCAATCGAGCCGATCTGTCTAAAATTCTTGGTGAAGCAATTTACCTTTTTGAATCAAATCCGCTAACAGAAAGAGTATTGCAACTCTCTTACAATTTTGGCGGTCGATTTGGGAATCAATTCTAATCTAACCGCAGAGCACGCAGAGTTCGCAGATTCTTATTAACTCACCGATCTCTGCGAACTCTGCGGTAAATCTTCGGAAGTCTCCACTGGTCCCGCTGAGCCAGTCATTCAATAAATGTTTTGAGATTGCTGATTCGTCAGTCTGATTTGCCGTAGGAAGTTTTCTTACTGCAGCTTTTAGAGGATCAGCCAGTTTGCTCCGGCCAGCGCGAGATGTGGAATCAGGAGTAGATATAACGAAATCCAGATCCTCACTTAGTCGATAAAAATCGGCATGCACCTTTGTAAGGCATGTACCACCTTTGAATACCAAAGAACCATCAGTGTTTGCAAAATAATTTAGCAATACGCTGCAAAAGTAATCTTTTTCAATCAGCCGGGGAAGAAATTCCGTTCGTGCCGCCGTGAATTGAATGGCTTCCCGAAAAAAATCCGGATCATTATGAATACTAAGTGTGAGAGAACCACTTTCACTCATTAATAACGACTCCCCACTTTCGACTGATCTTTCCGCGTTTTGGTTTTGTTGGTATCCAAGGTATGAAACTTGAGGAAGGTGTTAGACTGCGCTCAAGTCTTCTCAATAAATTTCCCTTTGTACGCTGTAGCTCTAATAAAATGCCCATCCGTCTAATCGTTCCTTTGTCTCCATAGCGTAAGGTCATTTCAACAATTTCCGAAGCTTTTACTCTCTTTGACTCCAATTCCTTTTGAATCCATTTATAAGCTAGAGGCAACGTATTGAACCGGCCAGTCATAAACGGCATCGATTAAACTTCGGGCACGCGAGCTATATACAGCTGCTTGTCCTTCAGGAGTTTTTACGAGCTCCGTATCGCCAAGCCTTTCACCAGCCACCTTAATCAGTGTCAAGTTCACCGATCCAATTGTTCGTTCTCCAGAAATCTTATTGTTGTATGCATAGACCCTGTTCGGAATTTGATCAGTGAAACCGTAACGGTTGAAGGCATTCGGACCTGTAATCTGGTAGCGCGCTTTTCTATCATCCATTAAGGTGTTGATTGCGAGCGTTTCATCAGGATTCCATAAACCTCCTAGTGGAAGTTTTAATGGCACTAAATATAAACCTGGCCGAACACGCGTGATCAAACCACCGCGCTCCATCCGCCGGAACAGTTCTTTTTCTTGTTCCCGGCTTAATCGGAGTGGCCGGATCAATTCGCCTGTTCGTACAGTTTGTTTACCACGTAGCTGTAGGAACGCTAACATCTGCATTTCTTGCGTCCCAAGATTCGTCTTCATGATTGTATTGTATTTCTTATAAGTGGTTTGTCAAACCATCTACGATAAATAGTATACAATAACTAAAGAGCGACTCGAAATGACATAAATTCCATGAAACAACGATTGTACTGCTTTCAGCTTTATGAGGGCTGGGTGAACCGAAAGGCTGATTGAATTTCGATACGGCATTTTCTTTGATTCCGGGCCACTCGTATTTTCTAGAAAAGGAATCTTCGCAAGCAATACGTTCTTTGAAAGTGAATCTTGTTCCACTCTTAGAGGAATATTTGTCGCAGGGATACGTCGCGAGTTTCTCAAGCCACATCCGCGCCTACCTGCAATGGATTGATGCGCAAATCTTCGGAAGTCGCCACTGGTCCCGCTGGACCAACCATTCAATAAATGTTTTGAGATCGCTGATTCGCCGGTCAGCCGGATCCCGATTCTACGATCTTTACAAATGCCCTCATCGCGCGATCCAGTTCCGCAAGCTGCACGCCCTGCTCAACAATTCATCACGCAGAATCGTGGGATCCTGAACAGCTTTGGAATCGCAGCCGATCTTCACTACGATGGAACATCACTGGATCTGATACTGAAATCCGGAACAAAAATCGGTGCGCTCCCTTTGCTGTCACCGACTTCAGGAAAGCCTGACTACGGACTGATCATTAAACCGCGATTCGATTGGAGCGGAATCGGTCCGATGCTTGCAGTGATGGGATGGAGAGTGATACCAAGTCCATTGAAATTACCGCTGCTTCCGAGATCCGAACGAAAAATTCCACCATGGGTTTTATCTACGATGATTCTGATCAGACTGAAGGCTTTGCTGGATCGGCTCGAACGGAGATTTGAACTCGTTGATTGTACACTGTCTGCACCCAAAGGAACGGTTCATTGGAATCGCTATGCCGTTTCAGGAATCGCGCGTTCAAAATTTCTGGAAGTGCCGTGCACAATTCCTGATTTAAGAGACGATCGAGATTTGAAATCGTCCATTCACTTCACCTTACTCAGACAGCTCAGCAGTCTGGAAAGTCAGCGAACCGCCGGAATCGTTGTCATTCATTTAATTGCACTTTGCCAATCATTAATTGAACGAGTACGACAACATTCGCCAAAACGGCCAGACTCCAACACGTATGAAATGTATTACAGGCGATCGTTAACATCGCATGTATTTCGCGAAGGAATTCAGGCGATTGAATGGACTGTTGAGGATCGCGGACTTGCAGGCATGGCAGATCTTGAAGGAATTCCATGGATGATGTCGATGGAGGAATTTTTTGAAGCATGGTTGGAAGCTCTGGTAGCACGCGTGGCCAAACATGTTGGTGGAGTGATGCGGATTGGAAGAAAGCGAGAGACGATTACTCCGCTTTTGTGGGAACCGCCTTACACAGGATCACAAAAATATTTGCTTCCTGATGTTGTTCTGGAACGTGAATCAGACACGATTATTTTTGATGCGAAATATAAGGAGCATTGGGAAGAGTTAAACCTGGAGCGCTGGGGAAATCTGGATGACGAAATCCGCGAACGACATCGAACCGATCTTTTGCAGGTTCTTGCTTATTCAACAACGTCTGCAAAGAAGCGTGTCGTAAGTTGCCTGGTTTATCCTTGTCAGAATTCTACCTGGGAATCCCTCGCCTCCCGCGGCCGTTTATTTCACAAAGCTTCGCTTGCATCTGGTGATCGGCAGATTGATCTGGTGTTAACCGCTGTCCCAATGCATGGAAAGATTGATGAAACCGCACATGTACTCGTTTCAGCTTTGTGAGTGGCCAGCAAGCGGATTTGCACATTGAATTTAGTTTCAGAAAATGTTCTAATTAGACAGTAATTAGATTCATAGATAGAAGTGCATTGGTTTCAACTTCTATTGACTAAGATCCTCAAATGAGGAGGGGGTATATGAGAGAGATTTTGTCCGCGTTTCTGATTTTGCTTTTTTCCGTCACAACTGTTCTTGCTACAGAAAACCAATCTTTTAAGGATGTGAAATGGGTCTATCCTGAAGAAGATAAACAAAAAGAAAAGGATGCCAAGCTCACCTTCGAATCTGAAAAAATACTATTAACCCATGAAGATGGAGCCAAAAAAGGAACCTATGCTGAGATCCCAATTTCAGGAATCTCAAAAATTGTTTACGAGAAGTCTTCTCATCCACGCTGGAAGACCGCAGTATTCCTAACGCCATGGGCTTTGTTTTCAAAAGGGAAAAAACATTGGCTGACAATTCAATATCAAAAGCCTGATGGCAAAGAAGACTTTGTGATGATGCATATGGATAAGGAAAATTACCAAATGATCATCGCAACAATCGAAAGCCGGACTGGGAAAACTGTAGAAAAAATGATTGAAGATTAGCTTGTAATGAGATTTGACTGGAGTCTTGAAGAAGTTCGCGCTACGATTGCTGACTACTTCTTAATGTTAGATGCCGAGTTACGCGGTGAATCGTATAGTAAGAAGGAACATCGACAGCGACTAAAGACCTTATTGAACAAGCGGTCTGATGGGGCGATTGAACGTAAGCATCAAAACATAAGTGCAGTGCTAATCAAACTCGGGTTTCCCTACGTAATGGGATACAAGCCCTTGCGCAATTATCAGAGCCTACTCTTTGATGAAGTTGCGGAACAACTGCAAACCAATGTTGAAACAATCCAGATTGTAAGAAATCAGGTTCTTGATACTGCTGCAATTCCAAATGTCGTTGACATATTGGGCACTTTGGTTGAAGCGCCTCACGCCTCGGACTCGAAATCTTACAAATCGCTTTCAGTAAATGATCGATCCACAACGCTGAACATCCCCAATTATTTGGCAATGGAAGCACAAAACATTTCGCTTGGTGCTGCAGGTGAAGAGTTTGTGGTCAGGTTTGAAATTGCGCGTCTTCTTCACCTAAGAAAGGAAATTCTTGCTTCACAAGTAGAACGGGTATCACAATCGCGTGGTCCTTGTGTTGGTTATGATGTTTTATCCTTCGAAGAATCTGGCCGCGAAAGAATAATCGAAGTGAAGACCACTGCTTATGGCTCTGAAACGCCGTTCTTTGTGACAAGAAATGAAGTTACAACCTCTTTAAAGCATGATGAACATTATTTTCTCTATCGCCTCTTCAACTTCAGGCGCCAACCGATGCTCTTCTACAAGAGAGGCAATCTCAGTGAAAGATTTATTTTAGATCCGATGCAATATTTGGCTTCAATTGTTTGACAAAAATTTATGTGGTGAGATGTCATTATGGAATCACACTGATCCAGTTGAAGATTCATAAATTTTCTTGAGCCAGGAGGAAATATCTCGATACAGTTATTACCATTTATTTCTAATGATGTTTTGTACAAACACGCTTCTACAGTCGTGGAAACGGTGCAGTCTGAAATTGTACTTGGAGATCGGAACATATTCAGGAATACCATCGATCCTTTTTCAGCCATGTTCGATTCAATCATACAGAGTCTCACTAGTGAAAAGTGGCTCGTCAAGGAACGCGGACGACAAATTCAGAAGACCCTGGAGAACAGTATTGGAGAGTTTCACCAAAATATTCTTGGTTCAATGCCTGGATGGGAAAACTTAGGAAAAGGGAAAATTATTGATATCGTAAACGCAGAACAGCTTTTAATTGCTGAAGTCAAAAACAAGTACAATACAGCCAAAGGTAATAATAGAGTTAGTATCTACGACGACTTAGATCAGTCATTATCAAACAACTATATTGGATTTACTGGATATTATGTAGAGATAATTCCAGCTCGTCGAAAAATCAAACGATACAACAAGCCATTTACTCCGTCAGATAACAAAACTAAAACAAGGCGACCTGCGAATGAAAGAATCCGCATTATTGATGGAGTCTCTTTCTATGGTCTTGCTTCAAAAACTAGTGATGCGTTGAAACTTTTGTATGATGTTATGCCACAAGTGATAGCTGACATTATCAGACAAAAGCACTCAACTATTGAATGTATCGACGAAAAAACAATCGAGCTATTTAGTTCGCTGTTTGAAAGAGCTTTTGGCTAGTTTAAGAATTTTCGCTACAGCTTGCCTGCGTCGAATGTTCCTTTACGAAAAAATCTATGCTCGATTTCCTTTGCCAAAGATTTGATGCAACGATCAAGATCATTTGAATAATCTTCCTCCTCAAATACATCAACAAAAAGATTCACCAACGAGAAATAGAAATTTTCGTCACCTGTTATCCTGTACCAAAGATCCTTTCCCACATAGATAGGCACTTTTAATTGACCATAAATCGAAGAATTACTTATTTTTCTATAGTGTCCACTTAATTCATCACTTGAACCATAAACAACACCAACAGCAAAAAGTGGCATCCTCTTTCTCTGTACACGATTTTGAAGCAAAAGCCTATATGCATCCCTCATTTTTTCTATCATCGGGTTTACGTCATCGGCGTTAAGTGTGTTTGGTCCCGATTTTAACTGCATATATACTCTTTTACTATCCTTCTTATCTGTGTATTGGAAATCCATGCCAGGAACGCCGGAACCTTCCACGTCAAGATAGTCTACACATAATTTCTGCATTTTATCGCCAAACCGAGTGTTGACTGTTGTTCCGAGAATTCTTGGATAGATTAAGGCTCTTGACATATTAATCGCTGAGGCTTCTCCGAACACTCCGCTTGAAACAGCAACAAGAATGAAAGGTTGGATGTTAAAATCGTCTAAACTAAAACCGGACGAGAGCTTAGATCGGAGAGGCGTCGCGAATTCTGTTAAAAGAAAATCGCGAATTTTTGATTTGAGTTCGCCATCCACAAGCTCATTCTAATAGATTTCATTAGAAAATTAAAAAAGAATTAACTGTGACTGCTCTAATCTGTTCCTATGAACAAACATTATTTCCGTGTCGATCTCATTCGTAAGCATACTAATTAGGCATTTGCCTACATAGTATGCGAGATTGACTGGGACCGCATTCCCTATTTGCCTATACTTGGAAGCTGTCGATCCCACGAAATTCCACTCATCAGGAAAGGATTGAATGCGTGCGTATTCTCTTACAGTTAATGGTCTCGTTTCTGAAGGGTGGCATCTCTCAGTTTGTTTTTGAGCCGGATTACAGGTCAATGTTAGTGAAGGCTCGTCCCAAGACAGTCGTCGGGCCATTCCAGTCTTACCACCACTAAGATAGAAACTTCGTCCCATATATTCTTTTTGAATTTTTTTCGGAAGATCTCTCCAATATCCACCACTGGGAACAAGTTTCATAATATTGTGCTTTTTGGCCGGATAACTTTGCCCCTCTGAGGCCGGGCAATCTCGGAGTGCGTCCCTTAATGAAACCGTGTAATCATGCTCCTTTGGAAAAATCGGCTCTGTTTCGAGGTCATTACGAATTGCCAAAATAATAAGCCTTTCACGCTTTTGAGGCACATCTAAGAATTGAGCGCGTAACAAAGTTACAGTTGGACGATATCCTAAGCCATCAAGAATTGACAACATTGTTTGCAAAGTTTTTCCGCGGTCATGTTGAATCAGTCCACGTACATTTTCAGCAACAGCAATTTTGGGTTGAACCTCCTTTACACAACGAGCGAATTCGAAGAATAATGTTCCGCGTACATCGTCGAAGCCTGCTCCGTTGCCTGCATAACTAAAAGCCTGGCATGGAAAACCGCCGGCAACTATTTCAACTTTTTTTCTATATGGTGCAAAATCCAAGGTGGCGACATCAGAATGAAGAACATTCCAATTTGGTTTATTCAACCTCAGAGTTTCAACGCAATCTTTATCTAGTTCTGCTAGTAGTTCACATTTCAATCCTGCGTTTTCAAACCCCAAGGCCATACCGCCACAACCAGCGAAAAGTTCTATTACCCTAAAATTTGTTTTCTTTTTGGAAGTTAGAATCTTGAATTCAGAATTCTCTCCAACACCATTAAGCTTGTTGTGGAGCTGTCTCAATTCAAAGACATCAAAAAGACGATAGTTTTGCTTGGATCGTGAGGCTTTTATCAGACCTTTCTTTTCCCACCGTCTGATAGTATCTGGAGATACATTAAGTAGGACAGCAGCTGCGTGAACCGTTAATAGTGCCCCTGGCTCGAGCATATTTAGAATGTTAGCATAACCAGAGCATTATGCAATGGTTACTTAGCTACGAATTGCTGAGATTTCGCTGTTCTCAAGACTTCCACTATCCTTTTGGTGTTTGCCTTTCTAGTTTGAGGGTTAATTAAATCATGTTCCCAAACTCGGATTACCCGAATCCCCATTGTTTTTAGCTTTTTTGTATTTAGTGCGTCACGATCCTTGTTGCGCTCTATTTTGGCTCTCCAGAAAATTTTCCGCGTATTTGGAATATGCCCACATTTAGGACAACCATGCCAATAACATCCGTCAACGAAAACCGCAAGTTTTTCCATCGGGAAATATATGTCCGGATTTCCAGGAAGCGTACGCAACTGGAGTCTCCAACCTTTTACTCGACTAGCAACAAGGCTCATACGCATTCTTACCTCTGTTGAGCGATTATTTTTACTTCGAATACGAGCCATAATCCTTGATCGTGACGGGTCTACATTTACAAACTCACCATTTTCAAGATATTTTTTCAGTCTTTTTTCCATACTTCCCTGATTTTTTTAATGATAACATCAAAATTCATATCAAGTGTGTTGACCCATCATATTCTGGCTCAAATCCTGACAACGAATTCAAGAATCATTACAAATTAGTAGAATATAGCTGTAGGGCTAAGAATTAACAAAGTACTCACAACGAAAATAAGACCATTAGTATTTGGATTTTAAGAGGAATAAATATGTTCACATGGATTCCAATACATAGAGAAACAATCAAGAAGATTGTTACCGAGCCCGTTTCGCAATCCGAATTGATTACGGCCCTTCGCGAGATGGAAGCTGCATCACTAAAGGTAATTAGTTTGAGCGATAAGGACGCCGATGGTCAAACGATCCCGCTGCGCGAGATCGACCCATTTACATTTTTTGCGAACTTCAACAGAGGGATCACAGATGAGCATCGGCAAAACTGCTGGGCGACACTGAAGAAAAGATGGTCACTTATCATCAGACGTTCCCGAAGACTTCCATGGTATTCCTGTCGTGTCAAATATGAAATCACGTTTCTTTTCATATGCTTTCGAACGGGAGCAGGAGCACGTGAAGACATTGTGGACACTAGCTACTCAAGCCGCTGAAAGAAGTTTGGATGAGATTGACGAGCATCTTTTTCAGCAGTGCCTAGATCTAGCTGGAGTCAGCCTCAATAATCTTAGCATTGCTTTGTTTTGGATTAATCCGGAAAACTTTCTTCCCACCGATAAGAAAAGCATCGCATACGGCGCCACTAAAGGTATTGGGATTGATCCTTATGACTTTCAGAGTTATCACCACTGGATGTCGGAAATGATTCGAGTATTCGGAAACAATTTTCCAGAAATCTCACGTTCTGCCCACATCTTCGCTCTTCAACCGATTAAGGGAGCAGCTGAAACAACTAATTCACGAAGGTTCTGGAATCTTTCTGCAGGAAAGGAAGGAAAGAATTGGGATGAGTTCTATGAAAAAGACATCATTACAATAGGATTTGATCCAACGCCAGACCTTCGGCAGTTTAAGAATTATGCCGAGCTTCAGCAGAAATTCATGGAGATGCACCCAGGAAAATCGAACAAGAATAACGCACTTGCATGCTGGCAGTTCGCACACGTTATGAAAAAGGGCGATATTGTTTTTGCAAAGCAAGGGATGCGGAGATTGTTAGGGTGCGGAATTGTGGAAGGAGATTATTTTTTTGATGAAACACGACAAAATCATAAACACATCCGAAGTGTGAAGTGGCTTGCGAACGGAGAATGGAATCTGCCTGAGGACAACATGATGGCTCGCAAAACGCTGACTGATATAACTCCGTACGCGGATCATGTACAATTCCTTTCAAAGACCGCGGGCGTATCTTTTGATTCTGATCAGCCGCGCGTTGTTAGAGAAAGTACAAGCCCGTACGGTGTCTCTTATTGGTGGCTAAACGCTAATCCGAAGATGTGGGATTTTGAGGATTTGCCAGTCGGTGGAACTCAAACGTACACCTCTCACAACGAACAGGGTAACAAGAGGCAGAAGTACAAATACTTTGCTGAAGTGAAACCAGGTGACATTGTAGTTGGATATGTCACAAGCCCTCAAAAGGAAATCGTCGCCATTTGCAATATTACGAAGGAACTTCACCAAACAGACCAAGGCGAGAGCATTGAGATAAAAAAAACAGAGCAACTCAAAAAGCGGGTACCTCTTGAACTGTTACGAGAGACTGCTGATCTTCGACAAAGTGAGCCGATAATAAGTAACCAAGGAAGTCTATTCAAGCTTACTGCAGAAGAATACGAGATCATACGCACTTTGATCGACGATCTCAACATCCCGGTCAAAGTGGACGTTCCCATATTCACAAAAGCAATGGCTATGCAACGTCTGTTCTTTCAGGAGTCGGAGTTTGACAACATGTTAGATTCACTTCGTGAAAAGAAGAATATTGTGCTCCAGGGACCACCAGGTGTCGGAAAAACATTTATTGCAGATCGATTAGCATATGCCCTCATTGGAGCGATTGATGCAACTCGTATCGAAAGGATTCAATTTCACCAATCCTATTCCTATGAAGATTTCATTCAAGGTTTCCGGCCGACTTCAAAAGGTTACTTCGATCTCAAACGCGGGATCTTCTACCAATTTTGTAGAAATGCACAGCGGGATGAGAAATCCCGCAAACCGAACGTATTCATAATCGATGAGATCAATCGTGGAAACTTGAGCAAGATTTTTGGCGAATTAATGATGCTCATTGAACCGGACAAAAGAGGCAAAGAATTCGCAATGCCTCTAACATATTCTGAAGATGCAGATGAGAGATTCTATATTCCAGAAAATGTCTATCTTATTGGCACAATGAATACAGCAGATCGATCTTTAGCAATGGTCGATTATGCCTTGAGAAGACGCTTTCGCTTTATCACCTTGGAGCCAGCCTTCGAAAGCAAAGCTTTCTTTAAGTACCTGGGGGAATGTGGAGTCGCTCAAGATTTGATTCATAAAATCGTGAATCGGATGGCAGAATTAAATTCGATTATAGAAAATGATACCAAAAATCTTGGCCCCGGCTACAGAATTGGACACAGTTATTTTTGCCCAAACTCCGGGACTCGTGCAGATGAAGCATGGTATCGCCGGGTTGTGGAATCCGAAATTGTTCCGCTCATCCAAGAGTACTGGTTCGACAACGAGCAAAAAGTGAAAGATTATCAAGCCAAGTTGTTAGAAGATTAACCTGTGAACATCCCAATTGAAAACGTTTACTACCTACTTTGTTATGCCTGGAACAAGCTTGAAGAGAAAAATCTAGTAAACGTTCAAAGCATCGAAATGACGAGCTTGGTAAATCTTTTTGCACGTGTGCTTGTGAACGGCACAAATCATTTACTCAAAAGAGGCTTTGACAGAGGTTATTATTTGCATCACGAATGGACTTCCCGTTTGCGAGGAAGAATCTCTTTTCAGGAAGCCTTACGTTGCAAGGCTGCACTAACCATCAGTTTACCGTGCGATTATGATGAACTCAGCTACAATGTCCTTCACAATCAAATCCTAAAGGCCACAATGCTTCGACTGATGAAGGCCGCCGCACTAAATAGTGAGCTTGCAGAAGGCCTTGCTCATCTTTCGCGTCGACTCTTAGATGTGCAAGACATTGAACTAACCTCGGCAGTTTTCAGCAGAGTGCAACTTTACCGCAACAACCAATTCTACGATTTTCTGTTAAAGATTTGTTCCCTGATCCATGACAACTTGCTTGTCTCTGAAAAGGTTGGTGAAAGCAAGTTCATGGATTTCGTGCAGGACCGGCGGCAGATGGCGATAGTATTTGAGGATTTTGTGCGAAATTTCTATCGCACTCACACGCAGTTTTCGGTACGCCGTGAGGACATTCATTGGCGCTGGATTCCTTTTGATAGACTTGCAGCTGACATGTTACCGAAGATGCAGACTGACATTAGCCTCACATCGCCCGATCGAAAAATCATCATTGATTGTAAGTTCACGCCTGAGGCCACCCAGAAACATTTTGAAGCTGAAAAATTAAGATCCGCGCATTTATATCAAGTTAATGCTTACTTGGATAATTTGTTGCCTAGTGAGCTGACGGATTGTTGTGAAATGATACTTCTTTATCCAACAGTCATGGAGAAATTATCCCTTTCTTACAAAGATCAAAAGGGACGCAAAATCAGAATATGTACGATCGATCTGAATCAGTCTTGGCCAGGAATCCATCTAGATTTGCTTGCACTAATTGCATGAAAAAAAAACATAGATCTTCTCAGCTTCAAGTTGAAAATACTACAAAATATCGCCGTGCGGCCACGAGCCAATATGTTCGCCTCACCGCCGGTGTGGCCGTGCTACTTTCGGGAATACAATTAAGTCCTTGGGGTTCCCTGCTTGCATCAACGCATCACGATTTTCATCGTTGCGGAAAGGATCCATGTTCATAGCCTTCGCTATTGTGCTCTGCCAATCCCATGAAAGGCTCAATCGAAACGATTCAACATAAGACTCCTACCGCTTCCGCGATACAATTGCAGGCAATCAGTTGCATATGAGATTGTGCGGTGGGCAGAAAATCATATTTGCACTGCTGATTCTATTTCCAACCGTCAGTTTCGCGTGGTGGCCCGAGACCGGCGCAGAGGTTCCGCTCAATACGATCTACAGTTGGCCGGACACAGGTGAAGCAACTTATTACTTCACCATCAGACATCCATCACTGCTTGAAGGATGCGGAACGGCATCCATTCCGGTTCCACCAACGGGTTGCGATACAGCGGTGCATTCGGTGTCGCTACCGCGCGCGGCGGTTTGCAACAACGGAACCTGCACGCTGAAGCCAGGAATGACGGGCTATCCATCACTGGAGACGCGCACATACAAATGGGCAGTCCTTGTCAGCGGTTGGACATGGCGGACATTTCATGTGATGCCGGATCTTGCGCCATGGGCTGTCGCAATTTGGAATAGCAACACACTTGAGTTGTCATGGGCACCAGCCAACGGCGCAGAATCGTACTCTGCCGATATCGGAAACGTTTTTGTCAAAGACTGGACACAAAAATACACATGCTCTGGCATATTTTGTTCCGGCACGAGCAACGTCAGTCAAATTCCGTTCGGTACGATTCTTGTTGCGATGCGAAGCTGCGGTATCCACGGCAGATGCACAACTGAAGGCACAAAAACCGAAACCTATCGCGCACCGCCAAATGCTGTCGAAACACCGGTGATCTTTCTGCCTGCGGAAAATTCTACAATCCCAGGCGCCGTTACACTTGTCTGGCTTGATAAAGCCAATATCGAACGTTGGAATGTGCGGATCGAAAAAGACACAGGCGCACCTACCATGATGAACGTTACTGATGAATCACCATGGCGAACTGTGGTCAACTGCGGACTTCCCTTTTGTACACGACCGTATGTTCTAGTGCCCGGCTCCTATCTGCTCGCGATGGCTGCATACAGTGGAGGCATTTGGAGTCCATCAAAAACAATCGCATTTACGATTGATTCTAATAATGTAACGCCAAAGCTGATGAGTCCTATTGCAGGTGAGACTACATCCATTTATCCAATGTTCGCCTGGAAACATGTTGCAGGTGTCAGCAGTTATTTGCTCGCGATAACCAGCGGTGGTTCGACAACAACAAAGATCGTCAACTGTACGAGCCACATCTGTTCGTATGATTCACTAAAAGAAAATTTGCCATTAGCACCCAGCCCTTACACCTGGACTGTACGTGTGAATGTAACAGGCATGCCGACTCCCGCTGCGCAATCATTTACGACTTCGTACGCATATGTGCCGCCGGCGCCGGAGATTGCGATGCCGATTCAAAATGAATCGATCGGAGCATCAACGAAAGTGAACGCGATCTTCAACGCTGATGTTCAGGTGCCAACCTTCAGCGCACAGGTCGATCATACTTCCGGATACAATCATACGAGTCCGCTCATCCATCGCTACAATAACGACTGCAAACTTATACAGGTCGGAACGGGCATCAAACAAAGCTGCTCATACTCAACACCGGTGTACTGCAATCAATCGAACATCATTATCAAGACTCATACATATACGAATCTGAGTGGCGCCAACTCTACGTTGCGTGAAAGCGACCGCCACTATTTCACGCGTACCTGTGTTGAGGATCTGAACTACAGCGGCAAGGCGATCTATACAATTTTTGCTCAAAACACCCAATTTCTTCCATCACCGGCTGACAACTCGGAGTTCGTTTACAATATGACGACCCATCAACGAGCTGCTGCACTCGCGCAGTATCTCATCAATAATCAGTTCGATGTAGTTGCATTAAGCGAAGTGTTCCACTCCAAAGCGCAAGATGTGCTGGGCCAAAGCTTCAACGGCATCTTTGATAGTGGCACAATGGTTGGCCGCATCGATACGGCCGGCGATCCGCTGTTCACTATCCGCGAAGGTTTTCCGCACGAATCCGTTTCTGGTCTCGCCATCTATAGCAAGTTTCAACCGCAACTTTCGAACGAAACATGGAACAGCAATTCGCAATGCACCAGTGATCTGTTTAATCAAATTAGCGAGACCTACAGTCTCGGCACCACAAGGCCGACACCTCTGAATGACTATCTTTGGTTCAATCAATATTGTGAAGCAGAAGGAATGGATGCTATGTCTGGAAAAGGCATAACGGCGATTCGTTTGAACAATCCGATCACTGGTGTGCCGCTATTGATTGCCTGGTCACATACGCAGGCGATGACCAATCAAGGTCCGTTATCGGAACTTGGTCTGCCGCTGCCCAATGATTACAGCTATGTGGACAGTCATGAAAAACGTGAAAAGCAATTCCAGGAAGCGCGTGATTCCATCAATCATCTACTTGGATTGATGCCACCTATATATGATGCATTCATTCTAGGCGACTGGAATCTTCCGCAACCGAAATCAGTGAGTACTCTGCCTGCCTGGGACGGTACTACACAAACCGATGGACGTCCGAATCTCACCCGTGTTCCAAATCCTACTGATCCTTTGGTGTTATTCAACTGGAACTGCGCGGAAGATTGTGATGATCCGAAGAACCCGAGTTTCAGCTCGCTGGTTGGAAACGAATTTGATCCGACACCTAGCGGCTGGAAGCGACAGAATCTTTACAGTCAATATTGGAAAGCTTTCGATCCGCGGAATGATAGCACAGGCGGAACACCCGGTCGATACTTCTCGCAGTTTTACGATTTGTGGCTCGAACAACCTGAAGGCGATTGGGGATTCACTTTCGACCGCAGGCACGCTCCTGCAAGATGTGATGAAGAAGGCGAACCTTGCCATGGACAAAATGCGCAGGGATTCGATCATGGTCAACGTTACGATCTCATAGCGGCGCGTTTGCATGCGACTGTTATGCCGAATCATCGCAACACCGGCGCGTATCCAGCGAACGGTACTCCATTTGCGAACAAGAAATCGTGCATCCAACACGTTCGCATTGCAAAAACGGACAGCGATTGGAAATTGTCCGATCATTTTGGAACGATCATCGAAGTGGGGCCGGAAGCGCGATATTGCAGTCCGATGAAAGCGAAAGCTGCAGCGCAAAAACGCCGCGCTGCGGGAGCACCACCGCCGCCGAACAACGATGAAACACGCGACAAGTATCTTGGTGTGCATAATGGCAACTTCGCGCATGGCGGCGCAAACGAATGGTTGTTCATCAGTGAAGCCGGCGGATACGATTTCATTCACGAAGGTGGTCAAAAGTTATGGATTGAGGCGTACCAACCAAATGATTTATCAACGCCGATGAATGTTGCCGATTCCACGCAAACGATGAACGGCATTCTTGGTGGCGATGATTTTTGCAATCCGGAAATGAACGACAACAGTATTGAACAGAATGGATATATTACGAAAGAATGTGCGCGTGAGAATTCGCGTGTTACGTACAAGAGTCCAGGTCCATTTTTCGCGCGCGTTTATCCGGTCAATCCTGATGGCACACGATGCTTCACATGTACCGGCAGTTATCGAGTGCGGATCCGCGCGCGCAGTTGTAAGGTCGTGCACGAAGCCGTACCCACCTTCCCTACTCTGATCAACCCAAAGACTGACGGTTGGATGGGACCAGGACAATCCAATTGCTGGTTCTCGGTCGAGCTTCGCGAACCGACTCAAGCAGCTGACTTTCAGACATTCACTTTAGGTGATCTCTTAATAGCAAACGCGAGTCGGTGCGCGCAATCTGCCGGACCAGGCACGTGCTCCAGTTCCTATACCGCGAGGGTTTATCATAAAGAAGTTGCTGATCTTCAGATTGCGCCGCATGAACTTCCGCCGATTCAATATCTGGTCAACGGCCCGTTTACTCACAACGCCAACACGAACGGCAGCAGTATGCTTGCTGGCGTTGAATGGGATATTCCAGCGCGCGCCCAGGCCAACGCTCAAAAACCAGGAACGAATGGCAAACCCAAAGGAGATTATCGATCGAAATATCTTTGGGTCGTTCAACGTTCGGATAGCAGTAAGAAACATGAGTTAGTGCTACCATGGGTAACGAATTTGAAATCGGCGACATTCAAAACGATTACTGCAATTGAGATTGATGACGATGACAAATTGATTCCAATTTGTATTCCGTTTGTAGGATGTTTCGCCATAAAAGACCCGTTCCAGAACGAAGATGAGGTAGGCATCGAACTCAATGTGAATAACTCAACGCTCAAACTCGACAGCAAGGATATGGAAGAGGATGCTGTCTACGAGTTTCCGAATACCTGGCCCGGCGCGCCATCGATGAATGTTGCAGGCGCTCATTATTATCCGGAAGCAACAGGTTACACAGTCAATTTCACCAAATCTGCATGGGTGCGCGCGCACGATGAGGATGACGACTCCGGAGACGATTGGTTGGTTGCTGATCATCTCATGGTTCCAACCGGCACAACCGGAAGCTACGACAAGCAGACCAACGAGATTGTTTACTATCGAATCACGGAAACCGATGTCCGCGAGATGCCATTCGTCTGGAGATTCACCGATACCGGGACAGGTGTGTTTGGGGGGAAACTCGAATATCGCGTGAGCGGTACCATCCATCGTGATCAATGAGCCAGGCTGGTCGTTTTCGCATCATATATATAGGTAGCGGAATTCTATATAGGTAGCGGAATTCGTTACTCGCAGATCGGTCGTGAGAGCCGGATACTTCGTCCACTTTCTTCAGCTTTCCCTGCGCGAAAAAATGCGATGGATCGGCTGTCGGGAGACCAGAAAGGAAATGCAGCATTCTCTATCTGAGGGGGAGCCTTTCGAAAACCGCCCAGGCGGGCGCGATGAGTGGAAGCATTACTGCCGGAGCTTTATTTCTACCGACGGCTCAGCATTATTCGTTCGTTTGGAGAATCATTCAGCGCTCGAAATCATGACCATTGTTTTGAGCTTTAAAAATCAAGAAAGATTAACACAAAATCTCCCTTACACATCCAGAAGCTCACATACTCTGAAATAACAATGAAGCATTGACTAAGCAATTCTATTCTTCCGTAGGCTCAGCTTGTGAAGTCTGTTGACCTTGTAGATTCTCAGGTTGTTGAGTCTGCTGCGTTTGCTGTTGCTGCAGTAACTCACGAAGTCTTTGAGCTTCTCGATTTACGAGGATCTGCTCCGGTGTCAACCCTCTCGCCCGATCTGCTCCCTGCTGAATTGCTTCATCAACCTCTCTTCCAGCTGCTTCAAATCTTTCGGCCGTTTCTCTTTCTACTTCTCCGGGATGCGGTCTGAGCCTCTGTCTCTCCACAAGATCTTCAAGGTTTCGCTGTTCGGCTCTTTGTCTGGCTTGATTCCCTTCGACGGTTCCATCATAAAGATTCGATGTCTCCAACACAGGCCGTGGCATAATTCTATAATCACCAATGGTTGGAATTGGTGGAGGCTCGAATCTATCTCCGCTGGATGTAGCGGCGTGTTCTCTTCTATCCGGAATACTGATTTCTGATCCTGCATCAAGTCGATTTGGATTTCTAATTTGAGGGTTTGCTTCAAGCAGCTCACGATAAGGAATACTCAATCGATCGGCAACTTCCCTTAAAGTTGTTTCGTTCTGATGGACGAAAGTTGTATTGTCTCCTGATGGCGGTAATGGTGGAGGCTGGCCTTCCACGCAGCCTCTAACTCCATTCATAAAAACCTCCTGGAAGTACTTGCTGTCTATTTATTTAGCATTGCATCTATATCCGAAGCGCTACTGGACGGACTACGTCCTGAATGCTATCGGCCGCACAGCGAAAGCCAGCTCCCGGTTCACGGAATAACTTTTCAGTTTTATTTCGGAAGGTAGATCTCATTGCAACAGGCGTTGAAATGTAGTTTCCGCCTCGAAGGATACCGAACGTGGGATCGTTCGGGTCTGAATCTAATGGAGCTGATGGATAAAGATACCAGTCGTTAGCAACCCATTCTGCAACATTGCCGGATAGATCCATCACCCCAAACGGACTTTTGTCTTCTTTAATAACACCTACCGCCGAAGATTCGGCACCCTGTCGCGTTCCCCATTTTTGGAACACGTCAGGATCATTCCCCCAGGGGAAAATTCTCTGATCTGAACCACGCGCGGCATATTCCCATTCTGGTTCAGTTGGCAGGCGTAGTTTTTTCCATCGGCAATATGCAACGGCCTCAAACCAGGAAACACCATCCACTGGATGATCGGCTTTACCATCGGGAAAGCTTCCATTTTTCCAAGTCGAAGGTCCTGGCCTTCCAGTACTATCCTTAAACAATTGGATCCGTTCCCATCCAACGCAATCCGTATCTAAATCGACGATTTCCAACAGATCACGCCAGAATTCTTTGCGATTGTATCCACCGTCTTCTATAAATTCTTTGTATGCCTGATTTGTAACTTCATATTTATGAATGCGGAACTCCCGCACTTTCATCGAGTGTTCCGGACATTCGTTGTAATAAAGATAAGGAGATATTTTAAAGGAGGATTGGTAGAAATACTCTATAAGCTCTTGCGCTTTTTCTTTTGAGATACCCATCGTAAATTCTCCATGAGGTATCAAAATGGATTCGCTCCGCATTGCTTATCTACCTTCCGGTACAAATAAAAACACAACCGAATGTTGAAATTCTTCCACGGTCATCGACTCAATAGCACGACCCCCGTCTTCCGTTCGCCTTACTGGACCAGAGGTCTTGTTTCTTAGACTGGTTCCGTGTTCATCTCCCGTTGCGCCAACGGCTCCTCCACCCCACGGATTATAAAAATAAACACGGCCATTTTGGATTTCCCTTACTTGGACTCGATGTCCTACATTTCGCGCGGTATCCCATGTAAGAGTAACATCAATGGGACCGCGTCCTGAGCGAAGCTCTTCCCGTGTTCTATCCACCATGTCTTCTCCGCTTGAGCTGCTAAAGATTTCAAAATTCCTGCCATATAGTCCATTGAGAACTCGTTGATCCGCATCCGTATCCAATGCACTTCGCTGTGTATCTACGAATCCGTCAACGGTCACCGGTTGCACATTAGGGTTCCATCGATCCTGGAAGCCATCATCGTTTGTCCCCGGCAATCCGTCTTTACCCGCCCACAAGTTGTAATACCGTTCTCCAGGACGTGAATAGGACATCAATGCGGATTGAAGAATCCGTTCACCATGGGAGCGATTGCTGTTATCCGGCTGCCAGGCATCGCGTCCCGGAACGCTGATTCTGTCTCCGTTAGCGAGCCGGGATTCTCCTGTAATGGCAAGGTCGCTAACGAGCCGTGCATACTCCGCCGGACTTTCGTTTGCTACACGATTGGTCATATTGGCAACGGTACAGGTGTCGTGACGATTACCCTGGTTGATGTAACGATCAGGATTGTTTAACTCTTGCAGCAATTGTGCAGTTACCCGTTCGCGCGGGATCGGATTTCCCGCACTGTCTTGAAGTCTTGAATTCAGAGGTGTTGTTGAAAGTCGGCTCAATGTTTCGATCAGAGTACCAGAGTGGGGTGCAAAGCCTCGGCTTGTCAATGCAGTCTGACCATTAATGTCCCTCTGCAAAAGATTATGCAAGGCTTGACGCCCGTTTGGCGTTGTGTTTTCAAAGACATTTAAAGTCATTCCTTGATCCCTACTTGAAAGACGTTCAAAGCGATTGTCATTCACTAATCGATATAAGTCAGACTGATATCTCTGGTTGTTTGAATGCTGTGCTGCCATATTAAGGATTTGTGATTTGTTAGCATCATTCATTCCGCGAAAATTTTCGCTTCCGGTTATATCTCTCAAGTTTTGTGTATAGACACCGTCACCCGGGTTACGATTCAGCGCTTGCAATGTTTGATCTTGATGAGTTGGTGAAATTCGTGAAAAATTTGGATCAATCGCAAGATCACTTAGATTTCTTTGAGCGATCGGATTGCCATGATAGCTTTCTAATTGAGTCAAAACTTGCCGGCGAGTACTTTCATTCAGGTGCTGGAAATTTGAATTCTGCTCCAGGTTTGCGCGACTGCGTACAGTATCCAGAATTGATTGCGTGTTGGCTGGATTAGCTGGATTGGAAGCAAAGCGTTGGAGCGCCCGGTTCTGCCCATCGGGAGAAAGTCTGGCGAAGTCCGGATCAGTCGAAAGAGTCGTAAGATTTCTACGCGATGTTCGATGTTCTTGTTGCATCATCAAATCACGGACACGCGTTTGAGTCTCTGCATTCAAAGAACGAAAATTCGTATCTCCCTCCAGCGTCCGCAGGTCTCTTCTGGCTGCTTGCCCGCTTGCCATGTTACCGGCAGAAGGGTCACCTTTTACAATGGACTGAGAGCTGTTTCCCGTACCATCTGCACCACCCGGCATCTTGCTGGGAGTCTCTGATAAAAGTTCTGCTGCACGCGCCTGCCCGCTGAAGGAATGTTCAGCACGGCGCGCACTTTGCGCTTCGGCCCCATAGCGGCTTGGGTGAACTACAGGTGTTTGAGAAGCTGAAGTCTGAGGAGCAGAAATTTGAGTTTGTTGCGTATTTAGATTCGTATTCTCAACATTAGACTCATGGGTGGCAGGTTTAGGCGGCGATCCTCCAAGTGGTTTTACCATAAGTCATCCTCCGATTCTGATACGGGTTTAAGGCTCGACCAGCCAATCTAAAAGGATTATCGCACAAATGTTAGAAAAGTTTCTTCCTGATATCGCTCGATCTGCGTGCAGCAAAAGAAGAACTCGGATTGCGATTCGCACCTCTGAGGTGAAATGAATGCGGGGCATACAACCCGGAAAGTTGAGTATTTAATCAAATCAGCGAGACCTACAGTCTCGGCACCACCAGGCCGACTCCGCTGAATGACTATCTCTGGTTCAATCAATATTGTGAAGCTGAAGGAATGGATGCGATGTCTGGAAAAGGCATCGCGGCGATCCGATCGAAATATCTGTGGGTCGTTCAACGTTCGGATAACAGTAAGAAACATGAGTTGGTGTTGCCATGGGTAACGAATTTGAAATCGGCGACATTCAAAACGATTACTGCAATTGAGATTGATGACGATGACAAATTGATTCCAATTTGTATTCCGTTTGTAGGATGTTTCGCCATCAAAGACCCGTTCCAAAACGAAGATGAGGTCGGCATCGAACTCAGCGTAAATAACTCAACGCTCAAAAGCGATAGCAAGGATATGGAAGAAGATGCTGTCTATGAGTTTCCGAATACCTGGCCCGGCGCGCCATCGATGAATGTTGCGGGTGCTCATTATTATCCGGGAGCAACAGGCTACACAGTGAATTTCACCGGTTCTGCATGGGTGCGCGCTCATGATGAGGATGATGACTCAGGAGACGATTGGCTGGTTGCGGATCATCTCATGGTTCCAACCGGCACAACAGGCAGCTACGACAAGCAGACGAATGAGATTGTTTACTATCGGATTACTGAAACGGATGTGCGCGAGATTCCGTTTGTCTGGAGATTCACTGATACCGGGACAGGCGTGTTTGGCGGGAAACTCGAATATCGCGTGGGCGGCACCATCCACCGCGATCAATAAAAAAATGAAACTGCCGCCTGCCTGCAGGATGCCGCTTTAACGCTTGACGTTTAACGCCTCGCGTTATAAATTCAACAAGTGATCAAGTCCTTTCATGATAAAGAAACTCAGAAGATCTATTCCAGGGAAAGGTCGCGCAGGCTACCGGATTTGATCCAGCAAATCGCTCTGAGAAAACTGAGAATGCTCAACAACGCCGCAACGCTGAACGACTTGAGAATTCCACCGGCAAACAGATTGGAGAAGCTATCCGGCAATCGTTTCGGACAGTACAGTTTGATGGCTCTTTCAACTTCGCGATGGATTTGGCGTGATCAGAATCAATGATCGTTGGCGGATTTGTTTTCGGTGGGAGGAAGGAAATGCTTATGATGTCGAAATTGCCGATTATCACTGAGGAGATGGAGAGATGAAAAAGAAGAAATTACATCCGGTCCATCCGGGAGAAGTTCTGCAAGAAGAATTTCTGAAGCCGATGGGACTGAGTCAGAACAAGCTTGCACTCAATATCGGTGTTCCTGCGCGCAGAATCAACGAGATCGTGCTTCAGAAAAGAAAAGTTACGGCTGATACGGCCCTGAGGTTAGCCAGGTTTTTTGGTACGTCCGCACAATTTTGGCTTGGCTTACAGTCACAGTACGATTTGGACGTCACCTCAGACAAGCTAGCGGACCGGCTGGTCAAAGAAGTCAAAGAGTACACAACTGTTGCATGAAGTAGTTCCTCTGTAAAAGGATCCGAACGATGATTTTGTCCTTGAACTCGCAGTAGGCAGTCAATCTGATTTCATAAATACTTTTAATAAAGTCGATTTTAGAGGTGTTGAAAAATTTGGAATTCGAGTGGCAACGCCCAAAGAATTTTTAGCAATGATCGGAGAAAAACAATGAGCACTATCAGCGTAAGAATTCCAGAATCGCTTTCATAAAAAAATCAAGAAGTTGGCTGAAAAGGATAACATCTCCATGAATCAATACATTGCTTCGGCAGTAGCAGAAAAGGTAGCGGCCTATGCTACAGAAGAATATTTGGAAGAGCGTGCACGGCGAGGAAACCGGAGCAAATTCCGAAAAGCGTTGAAAAAAGTACAGAACGTCCGACCCGATGAACGCGATCAATTATGATCGTTTTCGCATCATATATATAGGTTAGCAAAATAGTGGAGCCTCCTGCCCTAGTTCGTTCACACCTCCGGTCGAACGTCATAGTTAACTGAACAGTCCTAGGAGGCAATCATGGTCAAGGTAAACGGCGGGACGGCAATGCCGCTCCAGCAAATCGAAACCAATACAACTGAGGCGATCAAAGAGAACGAAACCAAGCCTCCAGAACAGCCCAACTCTCCGCCTCCGAATACAAGCAAGGAAATTGCCGCCACCAAAGCCAATTCTGCCGAAAAAGTTTCGGAGAAATTCATGGCCGGGCAACAAATGAAAGCCCAAATGTTTACGTCGTTTACATCAGGAACAACCGGCGCTCCTACTTCAGGCGGCACAACCACTGGAACCACCACAGTAAAACCGACGCTCGCTCGTGGCAGCAAAGGTGCCGGACGTTGAAGCAGCACAAAAAGAAATCAACGAATGGCGTAAAGCGAATGGACACAAAGAAATCAAAGTCACAGGAACTTATGATGCCGACACAGAAAAAGCGGTGAAAGATTTTCAGCAAGCCACCGGCGTTAAAGAAGCAAATGTGATGGGCCGTGAAACACGCGATCGACTCACTTTAGAAAATGATCCGAATTTCAAGAACCTGCCGGATCCAACCAAAACACATGTTCGCGAACAAATGAATAATTATTTTGGAAAAGATCCTGACTCCCGCGAACGTTTGAAACAAATTGCAACAGATCCGAATTTCGCCAAGCTTTCTCCTGACTTTCAATCCGATGCATTGAGAAAGTATGCAAATAACCCAACTGAAAAGTCCGCGAAAAGCATCCAGGAATATTCAAAAGATTTGGCCTCACTGGAATCGAATGACAAATTTAAAGCTCTAGGCGATGTAACCAAGAAATCCGTTCGCGAATCAATGAAAAAGAATTGGGATTATCCCACAGCGCGTGAAAGATTAACCACCTTGAGCACAGATCCGAATTTCGGAAAATTAGGTGCAGCAAATCAAGATCGTGCGTTGAAGGCGCTTGCATTTCATTCAGCAAATATTAGTGATCTGCAGAAAATCATCGGAAGCGAATCGTTCCAGAAAATGGATGAAGGACTTAAGGCGCGAACATTGGAACTTGCGGCAAAAGATCCGGAAGCGAAGGATTACAAATACTCTAACGGCCTTGCAAATTTAACATCCGATCCAAAATTTGGTGCGCTAAAAGGTCACGCAAAAGATACTGCGCTTCAAGCATTTGAAAATCATCCGGCCAATGCTGCCAATTTGCAGAAAATGATTCAGAGCGACAGCTTCCAAAAAATGGACGAAGGGTTGAAAACGCGAACCTTAAATCTTGCGATGAAGAATCCTGAGTCGTTGAATCCGCGGTATATGGATCAATTGACTAAACTGACATCGGATCCAAAATTCGGTGCATTGCATGAATCAGAAAAGACAAAAACGTTAAACGTTTTCGAAAATGTTACTCCGAAAGGAAGAGACGCATTGCAAGGTCTGCTTCAACGCCAGATCAACGGCATTCCTGCAATTACAAGCCGCGGTCTTGGAAATACGGGACCATTGCTGGATCAACTCGAACGGATTTCAACGGCGCCGTCACTCGATGCACGGCTTACCGATCGCACCGGAGCAGCGGCCGATAAAAAACTTGTTGCCGAACAACTGTTGGAACAAGTCAGCGATCCGAATAATTACATACATCAATCCACGCGATCAACTTGTACATGCACCAGCATCAGTCATCGACTTGCAATGCGCAATCCGGCTGAATATGCGCGCATCACAACCGATCTTGCGATGACCGGTCAGTCGAAACTTGCGAACGGAGATACGATCAGCGTACCTGATACAGGTGCGTGGCAAGGGAGTGGTGCAGTTCAAGATACACGAACTCATACCGAACGTTTGATTCAGTCTTCGTTGATGAACTATGCGCGTCCCGGAAAAACATATCAAAATCACAACAATGGACCAAACGGCGTTTTCGGCGGCGGTGATGATGGATTTATCGATCCATCAAATCCCGGAGTGCCAAGTCCTGATGGTTGGCCTGACAGACCTGGTTCGGGCCTGAGTTCCGATGAAGAAAAGCGGGTAATGAAAGGACTGTACGGAAGGAATTACGATTTTTACACCGGCACGTTTTTGAATTTTCAAGGCGGAAAAGATGACATCATGGACAAACTGAAAAGCGAATTGAAAGCAGGACGCGGTCCGATTAATTCCGATTTGAAATGGAGTAACGGCGGACATGCAGTAGAAGTTACCGAAATCAAAAACGGCCGTGTATATATTCGGAACCCCTGGGGTCCGGGTGCTGTTGGGCCAAACGGCCAAGTCAATGGAACTTCGGGAAACAATTGGACGAATGGCGGCCAATGGTCTGGTCCAAACAGACGAGTTGAAGATAGCGCATCCGGTTTGGAATCAATGACGATTCAAGATTACAAGAACGCAGTACGCGGAATTTACGTTCAGGATTAATGTTGAAGTATGGAAGTTTCATTGCGTTCTTGATTTTCATGAACGTACAAGCAGTTGAAATTTTGGAATGTGCCAGTAAAACAAAAGGAGATTTTATGAACAACGAAATGCTTTTTATTCCACGCAGTAACTTCATTATGGGATTGTCAAAAGAACAAAGTGAAGCAGTTGTCGCTGAATTTGTTCCGGCTTCAGCAATGGTGTCTCCTTTCTTGTTTTATCATGAGGCTCCCGAACACTCTGTAAAAGTTCCGGATTTCAATATTTCGAAATATGAAGTCACGAATGCAGAATACAAAAAGTTTGTTGAGGATGGCGGCTACGAAAGAAAAGAATTGTGGAAGGAACTCATTGAAGCTCGCAACCTGAATACAGTTTTGATGGGTTGGGAACGGATCACATTGTTTGTTGATCGAACCAGTAAACCCGGTCCGACGTGGAGTAATGGCACATATCCTGAAGGGAGAGCGGATCACCCGGTTGAAGGAGTATCGTGGTTTGAAGCCGTTGCATATTGTCGTTGGAATCAAATGCGTCTTCCAACGGAAGCGGAATGGGAATATGCAGCACGCGGTTCGGATAAGCGGATGTTTCCATGGGGAAATGACCGCAAAGTTGGTCAAGATTGGCCGCGCGTTCAAGGCGGACAATCCACGCCGGTTGGAAGTGTGCAATTGGATAAAAGTCCGTTCGGAGTGATGGATCTTGCTCGCAACATCAGTGAGTGGGTTATGGATGACTGGTATTTGTATCCTGGTGCGCCTGTCGATCCGCAACCCGAAAATGATGACTACGGAATTTTGCGAGGCGGTGATTATTTTTCGCAATTACTTTACATGCGAACTACTTGCCGTTTCAAAACTCCGAAATTAGAACGACGTGCCGGCGTTGGCTTCCGCTGCGCGAAATAATTTCCGCAAAACACTTTGCGTTGTTGCGATGAATAAACGATAGTCCATTTCGATTCCCGGAAATCGATTCGAATTTTGCAGTTGTGTTTTTCTTTATCTCAGCTCGGTCGGCGTATCTTTACGTTCAGAGTTTCCTGTCGCAAACATCAGGGAAATGGTTCCCAATCTTGATCAATATTGGAAGCTTGTCAATGATATAAGGGCACAGATCATCATAAAATTCTGACCCATCAATGACAACTATATCTTCGGCTTACTGCTGATTTACATGAATCCAGCATCAAATCTTCATTAGTAGTATAATTGTTCCATTCTTGCTACATTAGGTATGGCCCTTTGAAGAATAATTTAAATCGCCATAGTCTGTGATGTCGATGTAACTTAGCTAAGGTTCTGATCTGATAAGGGCCGGTGATTTATTCAGCATCGGCATACGTTGACTCATTTATTCCTCATCCAAATCTAGCTTTTGGAACACAATATTCAGGTTCCAAAATAATAATACTTGCTATAAGGAGGTGCTTTGATGCACATCAACAACTCTTTCCCTTTAGGCTTTGTATTTTTGATCACAGGCTGCAGATCGCAAAATAGAAGCCTGCTCGGTATCGGATGCCCCGGGAAACGCAACCAGCGGATTGGTCCTGTTCGCCCTCAAATCATTCAGAGCCAAGAACTCCCCACGCAGTCCAATCAAACTGTTGTTGACGTTCAATCCGCTTTGAATCGCTGGATGAACGATGCCTATGGACCAGAAACCCGGCAAAGACTTCCGGAGGATGGAGTCTTTGATGAGAATACAAGCGGTGCGATACGATTCTTTCAACAGAACCATAATATGGAACAAACAGGCATCATTGATCAGCGTTTCATTGATGCCTTAAACCGCGAAACGGGACAGATCCAACAACAACAGCAGCAGCAATCAACACCTTCACCGCCGCTTCCTCATAGACCCGAGACACCAAGATCACCTTCCACAGAAGATCAACTACGAAGGCGACAACTCCAACAGCAGTTAGACCAGACTTCTCAAACATTTTCTGGAATGGCAGAAAGTCTTACTGAGAGAAGAATTCCTGCAGGAGAGCGGACCCGATTCGATCTTATCGAACAAGCAAATAATCTTTCCGAGGGTGGAGGAAGATATCAGGCATCCAGACGCGGAACTACGGCCGGCGCTCCAGCATCATATGGTCGCAGCCAACTCTTAACACGACTTCAAGTCGACAGTGCAGTCAGAATGACGAATGATCCGGGTGTAGGTTCAGTTCTACGGCAGAATCATTTAACTCGGGCAGAACTCACCGCCATGAATCATCGTGGCAATGCAGCCATGGCCTGGTATGACCTCACTGCTTCCTCATCAAATCCAACACGTCTTGCTGAAAGTCTTTCGACAAATGGCGCTGCAGTTTCCGCCGAACAGGCTCGCGATATTCGGGCACGAGCTGAACATGGTGATGCGGAAGGAATTGTTCGTGACTATGGTGATCTTTTTAGCAGGAGTACAGGACTTCCACGTGAAGAGCTTTCATTAATGGTAAACTCACGATGGCTCCATGACGGCAGATACAGAAATGAATTCAATAATGATCAAAGACAGTTTCGTACCGAATATCAAAATCAACTCCGACAGAACAGGCAGAGCTATCAACAGGAATTCAGTGACATCCGGCGGGGTTTGCCTCGTGGGACAGAAGGTAATAGGCAAGCTCTTGATCAATTAATTCAAAGACATAATGAATTGCAAACAGCTGTTTCTGAAAATCCGACATTGAGAAACAACAGGGGAAACCTATTCACTCAAGGTTCATTTCGGCAGATCATACAATCTCGCGACGAATTAAACGGGCTTCGCGGTTCCAATCAAATTCCAGATAGCGTCGGAGAACTCGCTACATATGGAGCGACCTCTCGTCTTGCCTCTAATCATCAAGATGTCCGAGAAGTGTTGCAAGCACATGGCGGCATGGACCAGGCGATGACTGGAGAATCCATCAGCCGCTATTTTAGAGATAGAAGATTGGGCGAAAATCGAAATGGCTGGTACACGCGCGGCGCCATGACCCATCCCGCATGGAACAATTTCGAGCGGGTTCTTCCAGATTTGGACATTTATACGACTAGGGATCGCAGTATCCAGAATTACGGAAGAGCTCGACAAGTTGCAGAAGGACTTGCAGGCTGGAGTAGCTTATCGGAACAAGATCAAACCCGGTTAATTGGCGCCATGGCAAGAATTAACCACGCTGGCTCAGGACATTTTCAGAGTATCTTTCTTGGTCCGAATGCATTGACATCAGCCGGTGAAGTGCAGCAGCTTATTCGATATATGGTTGATGGCGACAGAGAAGCACTACAACCATATTCGGAACGATTCGATATTGGCGTGCCTACGCTCGTTGATCGCGGAGTGGGGATCAGAAATTGGGAACGGAATCTGGATCGAGTGAGTGCTGAATAACAGATCTAAATGCAGGGATCACATCGCTAAAATGCAGGACGTTTCTCTTCCTGAATTCTTTTAATCGTGGATAACGTAGGTTTTTCGTTAACAAATGACCGCAAAGTTGGTCAAGATTGGCCGCGCGTTCAAGGCGGACAATCCACGCCGGTTGGAAGTGTGCAATTGGATAAAAGTCCGTTCGGAGTGATGGATCTTGCTCGCAACATCAGTGAGTGGGTTATGGATGACTGGTATTTGTATCCTGGTGCGCCTGTCGATCCGCAACCCGAAAATGATGACTACGGAATCTTGCGTGGCGGCGATTATTTCTCGCAACTACTTTACATGCGAACTACTTGCCGTTTCAAAACTCCAAAATTAGAACGACGTGCCGGCGTTGGCTTCCGCTGCGCGAAATAATTTTTTACCGCAGAGAACGCAGAGATAAGCGTCACAATTCTTCAATACGACCCTCGCTAATCAAGCCACCCAGGATCGCCGTTACAAGTATTGCTGGTAGTAACTTGCGTTGCCAACCTTCAACAACTGAGTTGTCGTTTGTATTTACTTGTCGTCGATTGAAATGTTGGTATGTCGCTTGCTATATCACGATCTGAAAAGTTAGATAACGCGGGTTTCATTCAGGAGGTCATTTATGGCAAGAATAACAAAACAAGAAGCGTATTCAGCTGAAATTAATTTGGAAAAGCTGTCACAAGTAAAACATATTGCACAGGAAGAAACGTCGACTGCGCAGAATGAGTCAGAAATTCAAGAAGTGGTAATTAATCAAGATGGAGTGAAAGCTGCTAAGGATTTTGCGAATGCAAGAAAATCTGATGGACAGTTGCAGGCAGCATTACTCAAAGGACAGTTAAATGATACTGCAAGTCGGGTCGATCAATTTCGAGATGGTGACCTCAAAGGACTGCAAAAGGATGCAAAGAAGTTTGCCATTGAAGATCTTGGCGTAATCAAAGACAATCTGGGCAAAGACATTGCTCGCCACGAAGGACCCGGCATCGAAGACATGTACAAGAAGAGCAAAAAATATGAGATGCCCGATCGTGATCCGCTCAAAAGTTTCCCTAAAACACAGAACGACGCGAAGAAAGCGCCAGACATGCCATTTAAGAAGAACGATCCGAGCTTGGTGAGCAAAGGAGTGGAAGTTTCAGCAGGAAAGATCACTATGCTCGAACCGGAAAAACCGGCCAAAGTGGAAGTTACAGTAGGAAAGATCGAATATATCAAACCGCAAAAAGTAGAAGTTACAGTAGGAGAGATTAAGGTCGAACCGGAAAAACCTAAAAAGTATATTGATCCTGATCAGATCGACTCAACGAAAATCGAGAAGCCCAAAGATCCGCCGCCAACGGCCCACGACAAACTTGGGCACAAGGTAAATCCACTCAATCATGATCCAATAATCGACACTGAAAACGTCAATGTTAAGAAGTTAGTGGCAGAACACAAAGGACCAAAGAAGAGTCAAATTTATATTGATCCGGATCAGATGCAGGAAAAGGTGAAGTTTGATAAAGCGAATCCTCCACGGATCAAAGAAAACGAGCTCAAAAACACGGGCAATCCGAACGATTTCAATAGACTTCAGTTTGAACTTCCGAAAAGCGGTGGAGACAAGCCCCATACCGATGGCGAAGGCGGTGACAATCAGCCACAAAATTAGCATCGATGCGATAATAGTGCTGCGATACGAATAGTACTATTCGAATAGCAATACGAGAATTGGTTCTATGAGGCTGGCGCATTGATGAACGTCGTTCCAATCGCACAAGACGGCTGGGCCGGAAAACAGCCAACATGAATGCCAGTCGATTGCCGTGGCTCCTGCGTCTCCGCACTCGTACGGCGCTGTGATAAAGTATTCAGCCATGCCGCTCATTGAAGGCACGAGACTTGGACCTTATGAAATCAGTGCTCCACTGGGAGCAGGTGGAATGGGCGAGGTGTACCGGGCAAAAGACACTCGACTCGGCCGGGAAGTGGCGATCAAAATCCTGTCCGGCGAGTTTTCGCAGAACCAGGACCGGATGGATCGATTTGCGCAGGAAGCCCGCGCGGCATCGGCGTTAAATCATCCCAACATCATCACGGTTTACGATGCCGGTGATCAGGCGGGCTCTTTCTACATCGCAATGGAACTCATCGATGGCAAAAGCTTGCGGGAATTGATGCAATCTGGTGCGCTGCCAGCAAAGAGAGTGGTCAGCATCGCAGCTCAGATCGCGGATGGCCTTGCCAAAGCGCACGAAGCAGGCATCGTTCATCGGGACTTAAAACCCGACAATATCATGATTTCCAAAGATGGGTTTGCAAAGATTCTCGATTTCGGTCTGGCCAAAGCCACGGATCAGACTGCTGCAACAGGCGGCTCTGTTCTGACTACTACGTTTCACACCAGCGAAGGGACAATCCTCGGCACCGTAGGCTATATGTCTCCCGAACAGGCAGCCGGAAGAACCGTGGATTTTCGTTCGGACCAATTTTCCTTCGGCTCGATCCTGTATGAAATGCTTTCCGGCAAACGCGCATTTCACCGCGATACACCGGTACAATGCTTGTCTGCAATTATTCAGGATGAGCCTGAGCCGCTGCAAACGTTGAGTCCGCAAACTCCAGCTCCCGTGCGCTGGATCATCGATCGCTGTTTGTCAAAAGATCCAGCGGAACGTTACGCTTCCACGCGCGATCTGGCGCGCGAACTGCAACACATCAAGGATCATTTTTCGGATCTTACCAGCACATCGGAGATATCCGCACAGCAAAAGATTCCGGAGTATCCTGCGCGCGCTGCGCGTTCCTGGCTGAAGTATCTCCCCTGGCTGCTGCTGGCGATTCTGTCTGCCCTTTATGCCTTCCGGATTGCTCGCGAAAAAAGTACTCCTGTTTCCACAGCAACGCGCCGTGTAGAAATTTCGATTCCACACGGTCTTCGACTCGCATCGAACGGATCAATCGCGTTATCTCCAGATGGATCGGCGATTGTGTTGGGATTGCTTGATCATCAGATGCAAACAAAGTTGTGGCTTCGGTATCTGGACAAATTTGATGTTGTTCCGATTGCAGGAACCGAAGGTGGGAGCTTCCCTTTTTGGTCACCGGATTCCAAATCAATTGGATTTTTCGTGGATTCCGATATGACGTTGCGGAGGCTCGATCTGGCTTCAGGCATCAGTCAGGTTCTCTGCAAAACACAACGCTCCGCCCGCGGCGGAACGTGGGGTATCGATGGAACTATTCTTTTTGCACCAGGTCTGAATTGTCCGATTCAGCAGGTTTCGGCAAAAGGCGGCACTCCCAGAGATGTTACCAAGTTAGACCCAAAAATCCTGGATGGTTCGCACCGATTTCCGATTTTCCTTCCAGATGGAAAAAACTTTCTTTTTACTTTGTGGAGCAATCAGATGGAAACTGCTTCGCGAGTTGGTGGAATCTATGTAGGCTCCCTGAAGAATGGCGAGATACGCAAACTCAGCGCAGATGCTTCGCAGGCGATTCCCTTTAGGAACAATCGCATTCTGATCTACCGGAATAACGCGCTGCAATCTGTTTCTTTCGATTTGCAGAAACTAGAGATCACTGGTGGAGTGGAAGAAATCTCCACACATCCGTTATATCTTCCGGTCTCCGGTCATCTGGCAGCTTCCGCATCCAGCAATGGTGATATCGCGTATGCGCTCTCATCCGGCGAAGGGTTGGCTCAGCTTGGATGGGTTCAGGCAGATGGTAGCGTGCAGAAAATTATTCGGGAGGAGCCGCTCAGTATTGAGTATCTCGTGGTCGCTCCCGATGGAAAGGGATATGCGGCGCAGGTCATATCCCGCAGTGGGTCAGAAATCTGGGTCGCAGATGACGAACGCGGTGTGATGACCCGGCTAACACGTGGCGGGTTCGATGCATTGGGACCTGTCTGGTCTGCAGATGGAAGCGCCATTGCATTTACAAGCCAGGCTTCCGGCAACGACGCTATCTATCTGCAGCCATCGGATGCCAGCAAACCTCCTGAGCTGTTTTTCACCCAGGCCGACCGTGACTTCCGTGTTTGTTCCTGGTCTGCCGATGGACATTTCATGTTGTTAGAGTCAAACGTCAAAGCGGGATCAGATCGTTCGGAACTCTGGATGCTTGATGTGGCAACTCGGAAAGCCGTATCAATTTTGTCAGACCCTACTGCGAACCTCAGTAGTCCTATTTTTTCACCGGATGGCCGCTGGCTCGCATACGTTTCCGACGAATCCGGAATGAACCAGATCTACATACGCCCTTATCCGGCACTCAATCGCAAATGGCAGATTTCGCAAACAGGCGTTTTAACGCAATCGAATTTTTTTGCGCTGGCCGTAACATCGTATCTCCCACACTGGCGATCTGATGGACGCGAGCTTCTGTATATTTCGCTTGCCGGCACCATCGATGCCGCTTCTATTGAGATGCAGGGAAACAATCTTGTAGCAGCCACACCGCGCGTCCTGCTAAAACCCTCGTTTCCGCTCCTTGCAATTACGCCCACTCCCGATCACACAAAGTTTCTCGCTGCAATCGTCCGCGGCGATGTTACCTCCACACCGATCCGCGTCGTACTGAATGAAAGATAGCAGCGTTTTACCAGCGTGATTCCTTATTAACCACGAGCGGATTGCACAATTTCTGTGCTACACTATTTTTGTACACATGGGCAGAAATATTACCTTGAAACTTGACGAAGCAACTTTGCGAAAGGCTCGTCATGCTGCCGTTGAAGAAGATCAATCTCTATCCGAATGGGTATCCAACAGAATCAAATCCGCTGTTTCGGTAAGAGAGAACACTGAAGCTGCTCGCAAGAGAGCGTTAAAGCGGCTCAAAAAAGGTTTTCGTCTTAGTGGCAAACCTTTGGATCGGGAAGAGGCTCATGAGCGATGAACAGATATTCGTTGACACAAATATTCTTGTCTACGCACATGACCAGGATGCACGAAAAAAACACCTGCTGGCACGTTCCAAGATCGAAGAGCTTTGGCATAAAGAACTCCTTCCAGCCATAAGCGTTCAGGTTCTGCAAGAATTCTATGTAAATCTGACCAAGCGTAAAGTTGCATTCCAACAAGCGCGAGAAACAGTAGAGAATTATCTTGTCTGGGATGTGATTGATAATGACAGGAGACTTTTTCACGAAAGTCTGCAACTTCAGGAGAAATACAAACTGTCTTACTGGGATTCACTGATTCTTGCTGCGGCAAAAATGGCGAAAGCAGCAATTTTGTGGAGCGAAGATTTTAATGAAGGACAGATTTACGAAGGGATCAGAGTTGTAAATCCGCTCCGTGGTAGTTAAGTAAATCTCGAATTTTCGGCGATGCTAAACGAACACGGCGCGCCAAATATAAGTACTATTCGAATCGCAACGCGAGCATTGGTTCTATCCTGCTGGCGCGATGAGCGGGGATCATGCCCGCGGCAGCAGCCACGATAGCAAGCACAACAATTGTAGAAACGGCAATCCATGGATCGCTGGTCTGGATCCCGTAGAGTTGGTTGGAAACGTACCGGCCAAGCGCCATTGCGGAAGGGACGCCTATGCCGAGCCCGATGACCAGCAGAAACAACGTTTCCTTCATCACCAGCCAGATAACGGAAGCGCGTTGTGCACCGAGTGCCATTCGCAGTCCCAGCTCTCTGGTGCGCCTAGTCACCACGAAAGCCATCACTCCATAAAGGCCGATCGCCGCCAGAAGCGTAGCAAGGAAAGCGAAGCCTGAGCTGAGTAAGGCCACAAGCCGATCCGTGAGCAACGTTTCATCAAGTTGTGTTTCCACGGTTTTCAGTTCATACATAGGCATCGAAGCATCCAGTTTGCGCAACTCGTTGCGCAACGCGTTGTAAGTGGATTTCGTACCGGTCGCGGTGCGAACATAAAACGCCACGCCCCATTTACCATAGTTGGGGATGAACACTTGACGGCGCACGCCTTCGCGCGGTCACTTCGTAAAGCGAATTCTCCACAACGCCAATGATTTCGATATCCAGCTTCGAATCGGGACCATCGCCGAAACCGATTCTGCGTCCAAGAGCGCCACGACCCTTGAAGAAGTGCTCTGCAAATTCTTTGTTTACGATTGCTACTTTGCCGCCGACGCTAACCTTCGGATCTGTGCCCCAATCCTTTTGATCCGTCCGGCGAAAATCGCGACCTTCCAGCAATGTTGTGCCCATCGCCTGAAAGTAGCCATCCGACGGCGAGTTCATAAACGCCTGCATATCCTCACCATCAGCAGCTTGATGACCTTCTACAGACATGGTGCTATCCCACTCCCACCCGTGTAGTACCGGAACGGCGGTATAGCCTGCTGCTGTGACACCGGGCACCGCGCGAATGTTTTGCAGCAGCTCGCGATAGAAGTTTACAGCGCGCGGCTCATCGTAACCGTTCAACGCAGGCGATATTTGGAAGGTGACGATGTTGTGCATATTTTCAAATCCGGTTTCCGACGTTTTCAAATTTTGCAGGCTCCGTACGAAAAGTCCTGCGCCGAAGAGCAACAGGAAACTCAACGCAACCTGCGCGCAAATCAGGCTTTTGCGCAAAAAAAGCGAGCCACCTCCCTGCCCTGCAATATTGCCCACTGTGTCTTTCAATGAAGTCCATAGATCGCTGCGGCTGGCTCGTAACGCGGGCACCAGACCGAAGACGAAACCGGTAAGCACGGTGACGCCAAGTGTGAAAAGCAAGATGCGTCCATCTGGTTGCGGACGAATGAGCAGCGGATTCCCTTCCGCAGGTATCAGCGCGAGCAAGCCACGTGTCATTGCAAACGACAGAAAAATTCCGACTATGCCGCCGAGGATGGAAAGCAGCATGCTCTCCACCAGAAGTTGGCGCACCAGCTGACTTCGCGAAGCGCCAAGCGAAAGGCGCACAGAAATTTCCTTCTGTCGCGCGAACGCTCGCGCGATCAGCAGGTTTGCTACGTTGGCACACGCAATCAGGAGAACAAGTCCGACCATGCACATCAGCACTATCAGCGCCTTGGAAAAATCATTGCGCAGACTGGAATATCCTGTCGCCGCCTTTTCGATGTGCACCGTGCCTCTCCTGAACTGCTCGCGATCATACGCGGACCAGTCTTTCGCCTCCTTTAGCGTCATTTCGTATTCGCGGATCTGTTTATACATGACACTCAACGCGGCTTGCGCCGAAGTGATGCTGTAGCCCGGCTTCAAACGAGCGAATACTTGCACCCACCGCGTACGCCGGTCATCCATTTTCACCCACGTCCACTCCGGTACCATCACCGGCTTCATTAATATAGGTACTCGGATTTGCGGCGATTGAGCCGGATCGAGTCCGATAAAGTTCTTGGCTGAGACACCCACGATGGTCATTGGGTAGTTGTTCACCAGAATTTTTTTGCCGATGACACCACGGTCCTGATTGAACCGCGTGGCCCAGTAGTTATAACTCAGCACGACCACGGGATGCCCCTGGTAGGTTCGGTCGTCCTCTTTGGAGTTGAACACACGCCCCGCCGCGGCTTTGACGCCGAGCATACTGAAAAAATTGCCGGAAACCATTTCCGCATCCACGCGTTCGGTCCGGTTATCCACGCTGAGCGAAGTGTTGATGAGGCGGCGGCAGAGCACCTCGGCAAACGGCTCAACTTTCTTCTGGTAATCCTGATAAATCGGGTATGACTGCATGCGTATACCCATGTTGCTACCGTTATTCGCGCCCTCCTGATAGAGCATCACGAGCGAGTCCGGGTCTTTGATCGGTAACTTACGGAGCAGGATCTGGTCCATGAGCGTGAAGATGGCGGTGTTTGCGCCAATCCCCAGCGCCAGGGAAAGAATCGCCACCGCTGCAAAAAGCGGACTGCGCCCCAGTGTGCGCAGCGCGTAACGAAGGTCTGCCAGTATGTTTGTCATGCCAATATTAGACGAGTTTGCTCTTAATTTGGTTTAGGGCATTCACGTAACTGCTTCACGCAATGAAACGTCCGTTATATATATGGTAGGGAAACACAAGTCTCGAAGATACGAATTGTATGCGGACCGCGTTAAGGAACTTTGCAGTCATGACATCGGGCTATTGCATACTTAAGCAAATGGGGGCTTAAATCTACGGAAATATTGTAGGAATATTTGCCAGTTGATCTTACGGAAAATTCACCGCATAATTAAAGTCGAAACTTATGAATACTAGTTATGCGCGAAAAGAAATTGTTTCCACATCCAAAGCCTCCAAAGAACTCGGGAAGGTGCTGCGCGATGCTAAGGAACGAGGGCGCGTCGTGCTTTCAAGAAATAACAAACTGGAGGCGGTAATTCTTCCCGTTGAAGAGTACGAAGAGATGCTGGAAGACCTGGAACATCTGTTAATTGCATTGGAGATCTTCGAGCGGAAAGAGCGGGATCGGGGGAAAAGGATCTCCTGGGAAAGCCTTAAAGCCAAGCATGGCCTATAGAGTCGAATTTCTGTCGGAAGCAGCAAAAGAATTTGAATCACTTGATGGATCGCTAAAGCGCATGGCTGCTAAGCAGATTGACAAACTCGCGGAAAAACCAGAATTGGGGGAACCGCTTGGCAAGCGCATGGGCATTGATCTGACAGGATACTGGAAGATCTATTTTGGCAAGAAAGCATACCGAATCGTTTATGAAATCCAAAAAGACAGAATCGTCATCTTGATTCTGGGAATCGGAAAACGCGAAAAGGGAGAAGTCTACAAGGAGATCGCTCGCCGGCTTAAGCGTTGATGAGGTCGATTTACGCCTGAAAGCTCATCGCCAGAACTTACAACGCATCCAACACTCACCAGCAACATCAAATCCATGAATTTTTATCCGTTTAAATGGATTGGAACTCTGTTTTCTTCGTTATATATTGGAAACAACGCGCGATTCATATGAAGAATAGATCGGTACTGATAAACACCCTGTTGCGGACTTGTCTTATTTTCACAGTACTCATAGCAGCGGCGTTTTCGAGCCATTCAACCGGGCAAGAATCGCTTGGTCAGAAAAGCGATCGGTTACGTTCTGCGAAAGAGTATGAGAGTATCACCGATCAACGAGCACGATCGATTGCCCTATTTAACGAAGCCAGTAAAGTGTTGTTGCATCCACGATGCGTCAACTGCCATCCACCCGATAATTTTCCGAGACAAGGAGACAACCCTGTGATCCATGATCCGCCTGCAATACGTGAACCAAAAGATCACGGTGTTGTTGCAATGGAGTGCACATCCTGTCATCAAGATCGCAATGCCGTACAAGCGCGGATACCGGGAGCACCCAATTGGCATCTTGCTCCGCTGGAAATGGCGTGGTTCGGTCATTCCGCTGCTTATATTTGTGTGCAGCTCAAAGATCCAAAACGGAATGGTGGAAAAACGCTGGAAGAAATTCAACATCACACTGCGCATGATGAACTCGTTGCATGGGGTTGGAATCCCGGTGCGGATCGAACTCCTGCGCCAGGAACTCAACAGGAATTCGGTGAATTGATTCGCGCCTGGATCGATACCGGCGCGGAATGTCCTATGGAGGACTCTGCAAAATGATTCAATTAAAAGTGAATGGTGTTGATCATCGGATCGAAGCAGATCCGGAAATGCCTTTACTTTGGGTCTTGCGCGATCTCTTGAATCTAACCGGAACTAAATATGGATGCGGTGAAGCGCTTTGTGGCGCTTGTTGCGTTCAACTGAATGGTGAAGTTGTACGATCTTGCGTGACGCCGGTTCGCAGAGCCATTGGAAAAGAAGTTCTTACTATTGAGGGCTTATCGGCTAATGGTGATCATCCTTTGCAAAAAGTATGGATCGAGATGGGTGTTCCTCAATGTGGATACTGTCAAGCGGGTCAAATCATGAGTGCAGCCGCGCTTTTAGCTGCGAATCCAAAACCAACAGAGGAAGAAATCGATCAATCGCTTTCCGGCAATTTGTGCCGGTGCGGTACTTACCTCCGGATTCGTGCTGCGATCCGGCGTGCATCAGGTCAAGAAATAAAATGAGCCCAATAGAAATCACCAGACGTTCTTTTATTGCGGCAGTTGGAGGCGCAGTTGGTGGACTCGCACTCGGATTCCGTTTTGATGCAGCTGCCGATAATGCGGAAACGGTTTTTCAACCGAGTGTATTCCTTCATATATCGAATGATGGCGTTGTCACCATTGTTTCTGCTCGCGCTGAAATGGGACAAGGAATTCGCAGTTCCCTTCCAGTGATCGTTGCGGATGAACTCGGTGCAGACTGGGCAAATGTAAAAGTTGTACAAGCTGATGCTGATGAGCGATATGGAGATCAGGATACCGATGGTTCGCATAGTGTTCGTTCTTTCTATGAAGAAATGCGGATGGTGGGAGCAACTGCACGCACTATGTTAATTGCAGCCGCAGCGCAGCGTTGGAAAATTCCGATTTCACGCATCACTGTACGCGATCATCTTGTTCATGATTTGCAGGAAAAGCGTTCTTTGGGTTTTAGCGAATTAGTTGCTGATGCAGCGAAGTTGCCCGTTCCGAATTCAAAAGAAGTTGTGTTGCGACCGGACAACGAATTGAAAAGAGTTGGACGCGAACTTCCGTTGATTGATGCACCGGCATACGTAACAGGTAAGGCGATCTTTGGCGCTGATGTCCGAATTCCTGGAATGTTAACTGCAGTAATTGTGCGTCCGCCAGTTGTAGGTGGAAAAGTTGTAAGCGTAGATGATTCAGCCGCGCTGAAAATTCCGGGCGTTCGCAAAGTGATCACTCTTCCCTCTTTGACTCCGCCGGCCGCTTTTCAACCGCTTGGTGGTGTAGCAGTAGTTGCCGATCATACATGGGCAGCAATGCGCGGCTGCTCTGCATTGAAGATTGAATGGGATCACGGCGAAAATAAAGATTACGATTCGGATGCTTATAAAAGCGCACTCGAAACATCAGTGCGTAAAGCGGGAAGCGTAGTTCGTCAAGTTGGAAATGTTGATCAAGGGTTTACGAACGCGAGACGTACGATCGAGGCCGAATATTATATTCCGCATCTTGATCAAGCACCGATGGAACCACCGTCAGCTGTGGCTCGCTTCGAACAAGGACGGTGTGAGATCTGGGCTTCTACGCAGAATCCGCAAGGTGCGCAAGAAGAAGCCGCGCGCGCATTAGGAATCGATAAAAGCAAAGTTACCGTACATGTAACATTTTTAGGCGGTGGGTTTGGTCGAAAATCCAAACCGGATTACGTTGCTGAGGCTGCAATATTAGCGCGTGAAGCAAATGCGCCGGTACGAGTTCAATGGACACGCCCGGATGAAATTCGTCATGGGTATTATCACGCTTGCAGTAAACAGCGGATTGAAGCTGCTATTGATTCGTCCGGCAAAATCGTTGCATGGCGTCACCGGATCGCATCACCACCAATCGATTCTACATTTGATGTAAACGCGAAACGTCTTTCAGAAGGAGACTTAGATCAGGGTATTCTGGATCTGCCGCTGATGATTCCCAATGTCAAAGTGGAAGTTTGTAATGCACCCGGGCATGTTCGTATCGGTTGGCTTCGCTCCGTTTACAACATCAATCATGCATTTGCAGTTCAAAGTTTTATCGCTGAACTTGCTCACGAATTGGGGCGCGATCATAAAGATTTCCTGCTGGAAGTGCTTGGACCAGATAGAATGCTAACACCGGCCGATCAGGGCGTTGAAAAGATTCCAAATTATGATGCATCACTGGATGAGTATCCTGTGGATGTAGGCCGTCTGCGAGCGGTGATTGAAAATGTCACAAAGCGTGCGGGATGGAATTCTACGCGAAAATCAGAACGAGCGCTGGGACTCGCAGCTCATCGTAGTTTTCTTACTTATGTTGCTGCGGTAGCTGCTGTTTCGAAAGACAAAGACGATCGAATTCGCATCGATGAAATTTGGGTTACTGCAGATTGCGGCAAAGTAGTCAATTTAGACAGAGTAAAGTTTCAATTTGAAGGGGCCGCTATTTTCGGAATTACTCTGGCGATGCACGGCTCGATCACAATGCGCAATGGCGCTGTCGAACAAACCAATTTTCGGGATTATCCATTGCTGCGAATCGGAGAAGCGCCGCGCGCAATTCATGTGGAGATTATTTCCAGCACCCAACCTCCCGCCGGCGTTGGAGAGCCAGGCGTACCTCCAATTGCTCCGGCCATTGCTAACGCAATATTTGCGCTCACCGGTAAAAGATGCCGCGAAATTCCATTCAACAAACAATTAACTCAACAAAATTGAAAGATTGTTCGCAAGTTGACTCTGGCTTCGCCGGGAAATCTTACCCAGACGTCTTATTAGTCTGCGATTATCGATCGCCCTGATCTGATCTACAAGAATATCGGATTTCTGTTTTAGACCAGCTTCGTTTACCCCAAGATGTACCCGCAAGAAGATCACACGTGGTTGAACCTTCGTTGTAATCGGACAAATAACCGTTGATGGGTGAACCCCGTTCAGCAGATTTGTTTGAACCACGACAACTGGTCGAACTTTTCCCGGCTCAGTACCTCTTTTGGGCTCTAAATCTGCGAGGAAAACATCCCCTTTGCCAATGACCATTCACTTCTATTCGGGCAATTCATCTTCCAAAGATTCAAATTCATCCAGAACAAGTAATGACTCAGATGCGACCAACCTTGATTCATCAGCTAACCGCTTTTTTAGAATTTTTCTTTTCCAAAGTTTGTTGTATAGCTGTATTGCGTCATTAAAATAAGCGTTTCTTGGTTCTATCCGCTTTTTTAGAATTTCCTCAGTTTCCCGAAAAATATCGTCTTTTAACTTCAAGGACAGTATCTTGGACATCCGAGATCCTATTAGGTATTACCAAGAGTATATACCCTACGATCGTTCTGTCAACTTCGTCGAGATATGATGGAGATGGATGTTTACGATTTCAACGGAATACAAGGTCACAAATAAAAACGAACGTTTACAGCGTGGCTCTTAGATTTCACTTTGCATTTTTGCGGTGAATCAGCAGCTCAGTTTACGCTGATTTGGTCAATCCGAAATCGGGCGGAATAAGAACAGAATTATTCTTTTCGTTATTCCACATAATTCCGATCTTATTAAACCTGTATTCAATCGATTCTGAATCGATCACATTCGCCAGCCACTCTGTCGGCACTTTGGCTTTAGCGGCTATTTCCCCCAGAAGATGCACATCACCTTCATTTTTCTTTTTAGCCAATTTTCTCAATGTAAGGCAAACTGTTTTCAGCCGCGAAATGAATTCTGTATCTTTCTTCAATGCACCATTGAGTTGGAGTCCTTTAAGCCAACCACTTGGATTTAAGAAAAACATTTCTTCTTCCTTTTCACCGGTGTGACGAAGAAATCTTTTTTGAAATAAGGAATACCACGTTGAAGGCAGATAACCCGGATAATTTGCTTGATCAAGCTTTACGGCCTTGGCCCGGACATCTTCATTAACATCTGCTGCAATTTTAGAAAGCAGCTCTTTTTGCTTCTTAATCCTGTCATTTTTTGAAGTCATTTTTCTTTTCTCCTATATTGCTTCGCTTAATTAAGGTTGAGAATGTGAAATAGATTGGCTCAGCAGTTGGATAGCATCGTCAACAGATAAGGCGATAGGAAAGTAATTGTGCAATCCCGAGATCTCGATCAACCTCTCGATCCTGCTATTTACTCCCATTAAAACTACTTGACCGCCTCTCCGGATAATGTCATTCCGCGCTTTTATCAATTCACCAATTCCTGAAGAATCAATCCCTTTTACGCCTTTTACATCCAAAATCAGCTTCACAGCCGGACCTTCACATAATCTTTGAAACTCTTCACCCAATGGAGTGACGGATCCCTCCTCAACATTGCCAAAGATGCTAAGCAGTTGAATATTTGACGGACTATTCATAACTGTCAAATCTAATTTCACTGATTTATATCCTACTGATTTTGCACCATCAGATTCGAACGGACACGCTTCACACCTTCAACGGATCGCCCTAACTCCATTGCGCGATCGGCTTTTAACTGACTGGTAACTTTACCGTTCAATGTAACGGAACCATTTGTCGTATCCACATTGATTCTCGAAGAGGATATCAAGTCGTCGTTTGCGAATTTCAGCATAATTGCTGATGAAATATTCGCGTCCTGAGTCCGGCCATCTGAATTTTTCGATACATCCACATCCCATTGGTATCTCTCTATGAGACCCTCATTCATCGCAACAGCTGTATTTTTTTTGGCTGTGCAACTCACAGAAACCAAAACTGCCACCGCCAGAAGAATGAATATAAAAACCATCTTCTTGTTCATAACTGTTTCTCCTTTATAAGTACAATCTCCATCATCATCACCGTTTGTTGCTGCGGAAATAGAGCGGATCTCTCAGATCTTGCAACACATGATAGTAAAACAACGCATTGGGCTTTTTTTCTTTGAATCTTAGCTTTCTCAAAAGCCTTGCTTCCTCCTCCGAAAGATCTGTGCACAGTAAACGATCCCGGAGGAAATCTTTTAATCCAGATTCGTCCTCATCCGGTGATTGAGGTTCCATTTCAACAAAGGCAAATCTTCTTAACCGTGACTCTCCCTGTTTGGGGCTTAAAACGACATCCATATTAAAATTGCGCAGGTCAATATCCCAGGATTTAATCAGAGGCTCCAAAAAATAGATAGAATTCTGAATAGACAGGGTGTAAATATCAGTATCCAGGAATTCAACAACAATCATGCGCATTTCGTCATAAGTTTTTTCATTCGCACGGGCGATTCGTTGAAGCCACTTTTCATTGTTCCAACCTTCCCTGGTGACCTCCTTTGTGACATTCAGTAACTTCTGGGTCACAATTCGTTCAATTTCTCCAAAAGGCTCTTTCTCAAAAATCTTCCGGAGTTCTGCCTGCTTACTACGTTTGCATTTACTAAGAACCAACTCTCGAACATCTTCAAATAAGGGGCGAGGTGGATAATCAAATTTGCGCTTCAGTTCGTGTTTTCGCTGCAAGTCGGCAAGCTTCGATAGATCTCCGGACGGAAGCTTTAAGAACTTTTCGATTCTGTTATAAATGTCTGTCCTGGTCGGTGAAGGTAGCTGTTTTTTTCTCTTCAGCAACTGTGAAATGAAAGAGGGCGTGACTTGAACGGCGTCAGCGAGATCCTGCTGTTCATAACCTAACTCATTCAACCGGGCACTCACCAATTCTGCAACGTCCATGTTCTTAATTCTCCCTATTATTAACCATTATTAGTTAAATTATAACTGAATCAAATTGAGACGTCAAGTCAAATAATTTAAGTGATTTATGGATCAGATAAGGAGTTGGATTGAACCTAAACTGGAACAGTTTGTCTTAAAATGTAAATTGACTTGTTCGAATAATTAATCTATTATGGTTAAGTGATAAAAATAAGCTTCTAGAAGTTAAAAAACTCCTAGCTTGGTCACAAATCCAAAACTTAGGAGGTTTTAGATTATGTATGCACGTATAGTGAACATGAAACTGAAGAAGAATGCGCAGGACGAATTTGCAAAAACATTCGAAAGCGAAATCATGCCGATGCTGCGTAAGCAAACTGGGTTCAAGGATGAACTTAGCTTCCTGGCTCCGGAACGCTCGGAAGTAACAGGAATCAGCCTTTGGAATAAGAAAGAAAGCGCGGATGAATACAATCACACAATGTATCCGGAAGTTTTAAAACACCTGTCGAAAGTCATCGATGGAACTCCCGAAGTGAGAACTTTTGAAGTATCAAGTTCCACTTTCCATAAGATCGTAGCAGGACAAACAATCTGACGATCCTTTAATGCATACCCCCTATTTGCATATGAGAGAGCGGAAATCCGCTCTCTTTTTTTATACTCTGGAATCATAAAGACTTCAGGTATTCAACGAGTTCGTTCTTCTCCTGATCAGTTACTCACTTAGCGCGACTGTTGAATAGCTTTTCATTATCGAAGCCGACTTTCGCTGTTGCCGGAAACTGTAGTTAAAGAGCCCTACGAACTGTTTCGCGGGACGCCTCAAGAAACTATGCCTTTCCGGCTTTCTGCAGCTCGTTCACTAGCTCCGCCGTATTTTGTTTCGCCTTTTCAACATCGCCTTTGTTTCCAGCTTTTGCTGCCGCCCGAAATGTTTTGTTTGTGATGTTATCAGGATTTCCGTGATCATCATCAGGCCTTTTACATCCGCAGTTGTAACAGATATTAATTTTCCATATGATTTCGCAACAACATAAAATAGCGGTTTCGGTTTTTGTCAGATAGAATAAATAGCTATGCCACAAACTCCACATGTTGAACGGCATTTCACCGCTGGGGAAACGGTTCGGGACGTAGTGATCGGAATGTCTGACGGTTTGACTGTACCTTTCGCACTCGCAGCGGGTCTAACCGGTGCTATCACCACCTCCAATATTATTATTACGGCGGGTTTTGCAGAAATTGCTGCCGGCTCAATCGCAATGGGTTTGGGCGGTTATCTTGCTGCCAGAAGCGATGCTGAACATTATGCCAATGAACGCCGGCGCGAGGAACGCGAAGTCGTGGAAAGGGTCGAAGTCGAAAAGGAAGAAGTAGCGGAGATATTTCATTCTTATGGTTTAACAGATGCGGAATCTGCGCCCATCGTAGAAGCATTCAGCACGCGACCACAGGCGTGGGTTGATTTTATGATGCGCTTTGAATTGGGACTGGAAAAACCTGACCCCAAACGTGCGCTCAGGAGTGCATTAACAATTGCCGGAGCTTACATCGCTGGTGGAATTATTCCGTTGTCCCCTTATCTGTTTCTGCCGCAAGCCCAAAGCGCATTGCTGTTATCCGTGGTGCTGACGCTTGTGGCATTGCTGGTGTTCGGCTATGTCAAAGGACAATTCACAGGGGCAAAACCGATTCGCAGCGCATTTCAAACGATGCTGATTGGCGGACTTGCCGCTGCTGCTGCGTTTGGTATTGCGAGATCTATTTCATAAATCAATCTCCGGATCTCGGCAAAAAGTTCGGTACCACATTCAAAAATGAGCTTGCCGGGTTCACGATGTGGTGGATTGCAGTACGTTGACAAAGGAGGAACTGATGAAAAGTGCAGCTGGTTTGTGGATTGACCACAGGAAGGCTGTGATCGTGATGATCACAGACCAAGGAGAAGAAACAAAGCGGATCACATCAAACATGGAGAAGCATGTGCGATTTTCCGGTGGAACCATATCGGAAGAAGGCGGCGCAGAAGATCAGAGAGACAGAGAATTTACAGGCCATCTGACCGTATACTATGACGAAGTAATCTCCTGTATTCGGAATGTAGAATCCATTCTGATATTTGGTCCTGGTGAGGCCAAAGGCGAGCTCGAAAAACGTCTTGTTGATAAAGGACTTGGTAAACACATCGTCGGTATTGAAACAGTGGACAAGATGACCGATCGCCAGATCGCAGCAAAAGTTCGACAGCACTTTGAAAAATAATCCCGTATTCAAGAATAGGTATGAACCAACTCCCTTCATCCTTTTGGAGCATCTCTGCGTCCGACATGCTCCAGCATCTTGAAACAGAGAGCGAAGGATTAACCAGCGCAAAAGCCCGAGAGCGGCTCGCTCGTTATGGCTCTAATCTTCTGAAGCCACAAAAGCGGTCAGATCTGTTATCACTCCTACTGGCACAATTCAAGAGTCCGCTAATCCTCATTCTTTTGATTGCAACCGGGTTGTCGTTTTTCTTACATGATCCCGTGAATGCTTTCATCATTTTCGCAATTGTGTTTGTTAGCGCACTTCTTGGATTCTGGCAAGAGCGCAGTGCAACCAACGCTGTAGAACAGTTGCTGGCTATTGTTCAAATTAAGGCCATGGTGATTCGTGATGAAGGACCGCAGGAAATTCCAGTCGAAGAGATTGTGCCGGGAGACATTGTTATTCTTAACGCAGGAGACGTCGTCCCGGGTGACTGTCTTGTTATTGAATCGAAGGATCTCTTCGTAGATGAAGCAACCTTGACCGGCGAAACTTACCCTGCAGAGAAATCAACAGGCACGCTTGCGGCCGACACGCCGCTGGGGCAGCGAACAAATTCTGTATGGATGGGCACCCATGTGGTAAGTGGCAATGCCAGAGCATTGGTTATAAACACAGGTACGCAAACAGAATTCGGCAAGGTTTCCCAGCGTTTAAGACTCCGCCCGCCTGAGACCGACTTCGAACGTGGTATACGGAGATTTGGCTACTTTCTTATGGAAGTCACACTGGTTTTGGTAATCGCCATCTTTGCTATTAATGTTTACCTGGCACGTCCGGTTCTGGAGTCCTTTCTTTTTTCGCTTGCGCTCGCTGTTGGTCTGACACCGCAATTGCTGCCGGCGATTATCAGCATCAATCTTGCACACGGAGCCAAACGGATGGCGAAAGAAAAAGTGATCGTCAAACGCCTTGCTTCGATTGAAAATTTCGGCAGCATGAACTTGATCTGCTCCGATAAAACCGGAACATTGACCGAAGGGGTTGTTCACGTGCAATCCGCTCTTGATGTGGAAAGTGCCCCAAATGATAAAGTGCTTCTTTACGCTTACATCAATGCGGTTTACGAAACAGGATTTACGAACCCCATCGATGAAGCAATCCGCACCCATCGCAAGTTTGATGTTTCTGATTACCGAAAGGAAGACGAGATCCCGTATGATTTTCTTCGCAAACGATTGAGTGTTCTGGTTGCCAAGGGAGATATGCATCTGATGGTAACCAAAGGTGCATTGGAAACTGTGCTTACCGTCTGTTCAGAAGCGGAGACTAAAGAGAAAGCCCTGGTAGATATCAATGTCGTGCGTGACAGAATCCAACAACACTTCGAGGAATTCAGTAGTAAAGGCTTTCGCACTCTAGGCGTCGCATACAAGAACATGGGATCTAGATCGCTCATGAGCAAAGACGATGAAGCGGGCATGACGTTTCTAGGATTCCTTGTTCTGTTTGATCCGGCAAAACCCAATATACTCGAAACCATCGACCGCCTGAAAGATCTTGGCGTTTCAATGAAGATCATTACGGGTGACAACCATCTGGTCGCAGCGAATATTAGTCAACGGATGGGATTATCGGGAACAAGAATTATCACAGGACCAGACCTTCGCGAGCTTAGCGATGATGCTTTGCTAAACCGGGTAATGGACGTGGATGTCTTTGCAGAAATTGAGCCCAATCAAAAAGAGCGGATCATCCTCGCTCTCAAGAAGAACGGAAACGTGGTGGGATATATTGGAGATGGTGTCAATGATGCTTCAGCGCTCCATGCAGCTGATGTCGGCATATCTGTAGAGAGCGCGGTGGATGTTGCCAAAGAGGCAGCAGATATTGTTTTACTCGAAAAGGATTTAGGTGTGCTTGTGCGGGGCGTACGTGAAGGCCGTACGACTTTCGCGAACACGCTCAAGTATGTCTTCATGGCCACAAGCGCAAACTTCGGCAACATGTTCAGCATGGCAGGAGTGTCGCTCTTCTTGCCGTTTCTTCCATTGTTGCCTAAGCAGATCTTGCTAACGAATCTACTAACCGATTTTCCCGAAATGACGATCGCGAACGACAGAGTGGATAGCGAAATGGTTGATTATCCGAGGCGCTGGGATATGAAAACAATTCGCAAGTTTATGATTACCTTCGGCCTGGTGAGTTCCGTGTTTGATTACCTGACTTTCGGCGCGCTTTTACTCATCCTTCATGCGACCCGCGATCAATTCAGAACCGGCTGGTTTCTGGAGTCCGTTGTTTCAGCATCATTGATTGTGCTTGTGATACGAAGCCGAAAACCTTTCTTCAAAAGCAGACCCTCGAAGTATCTGCTTATCGCCACTCTGTTAGTCGTTATCGTAACTGTGATTCTACCCTTGATCCCGATCGGTGCGCTTTTTGAATTTACCCGCCTGTCAATTTCGTTCTATCTCTTATTAGGGATGATTGTCATTCTTTACATTGTCGCCGCGGAAATTACAAAAAGGATTTTTTATCAGAAAGTGAAAATTTAAATAGATAAAATGAAAACCATCTTCTTGTTCATAAGTGTGTCTCACACGCACAATCTTCAAACTGATCCTCGAACATCTTGAATAACTTGATTATTAACCATTATTAGTTAAATAACTATCAAATACAGTATAAACTTTAAACTCAACAATATAAATGACTTATTGTCATTAATGGAATTGAAAAATACTCAGTGTAACCAATTAATAGAAAACTTACGGGTTGACATGTTCGATTAATTAATCTATTATGGTTAAGTGATAAGAAATAAGCTTTTAGAAGTTAAAAAACTCCTAGCTGGTCACAAATCAAACCTTAGGAGGTTTTAGATTATGTATGCACGTATAGTCAATATGAAACTTAGAAAGAATGCGCAGGATGAGTTTGCAAAAACGTTCGAAAACGAAATTGTTCCCATGTTGCGTAAGCAGACAGGATTCAAGGATGAGCTTAGCTTTGTAGCTCCGGAACGCTCGGAAGTAACAGGAATCAGCTTTTGGAATCAGAAAGAAAGCGCGGATAACTATAATCGCACAATTTTCCCAGAAGTGTTGAAAAGCCTATCGAAAGTGATTGAAGGAACCCCCGAAGTAAGAACTTTTGAAGTATCAAGTTCCACATTCCATAAGATCGTGGCAGGACACACGGTCTGACGATCCTTTAATGCATACCCCCTATTTGCATTTTGAGAGAGCGGAAGGCCGCTCTCTTTTTTTTTGACTTATTCGTACGGAATGGAGAACCGATCACTGCATTAGTAGACAGATTGAGTGAGTGAAGCATACGCTACAGAGACCAACACCCGGTCCGACACCACCGATTTTTCCCCACAATCGCCTTATGCAATTGAAGAGTATCACCCCAAAAAGCTTCATCTCCAAAAGTATCGTAACGAAAGATTTGACTACCCTGCTCGATCAGTTGGCTTGAATTCTTTAGGATTTCAGAGGCGTTGCCGCCCGCCTGCATGATTTTTAGTGAATATACGACCAACCCTCAAGTGCTATATCAAAAGGAAGGTACTCGAAATATTTCTCATCCTTCCGCAAGTGATACGCAGCTATTCAGTTGTTTTTCCATCGAAACGTTCTTCATGGGCAAGCGCATCAGCTTTAGTTTTATGGATCGTGCCATCACGGTGTTCCGGCGGAGAATAAAGCGTATAAAGCTTCAGATCCTCTTTATCGGATTCATTAATAATATTGTGCTTCGTTCCGGCGGGAATCACGACTGCGGTTCCATCCGAAATCTTATGCTTCACACCATCAAGGATGGCAATTCCTTCCCCTGACTCTACACGGATAAATTGATCCAGATCATGAGTTTCCTGTCCAATCTCTTCTTTTGGACGAAGACTCATTAAGACAAGCTGAGTATTTTTCGCTGTATACAGCCCCGCCGGAAATCTTTGTTCTCAATTGAGTCTTTTTCAATATTGGTTACATAACCTTTCATTGCCGTTATCCTCCTCTTAAATTTTTGATGAAACCGTGATCGAAAGCAATACCGCGCTCCCGCTAAAAACGCCTCGAAGCGGAGCATCTTATGCGATTGGAATTCGCAAATCTCGGAAAATCGCTGCTCTTCTCTAATCAATATGCCTCAGCTCTCTGATTCACGCCGGATTTTCGATTTGATCTTAATGACTCAGCAATTCATAGCCTCGCCAGCCAAGCGTCTGAGATGTTGTTCAAACATTTTGAAATCTGGGATGAAAATCACGGGTATTTTTTTCAGCTCTTGTTGCAGGTGTTCTGACTCAACTCCGCCTACCTAGAGTTCTACTCGTTGTGGCATCTTGTGCTTGAGGGCAAGCTCGATTATCGCGTGATCGGCAGCATACTGCGCAACAATGAGCTAGCGTCAGGTCGTTTTGCATCATATATATACGATCCCTTATTGCAGATCCCTGTTGCAGATGAGAGCGGTCAAAGCCACTCTCTTTTGATAGAAGAAATAATCAAACTGGCCACGGAGCGAAAGCCGTAAGTATTAGTGCGTAACCAGCCCCTTCCAGCTTCTTCGTCGGCCGCCTTCAAGAACGGTACGGTTGGGTAAAGATGTCAATTTGTCGTTGCTTGACATCTAGTCACATGCGCACTTTGTTCGTCTCGGCGAATGAGCTTGGCATGATTAATGCTTAAGAAACGTATTGAAGGTTATACGTGTGGAACTTTCGTCTTCCAAAACAGGAGCTTAAAATGAGAATTCTTTTTCTTACGTTTTTCTTTTTCTTTCTAGCGTTTTCAACTTCCTCAATTGCGCAACAAACAAAACCCGAAATGATGCAAAGTGGCATGATGTCGAAATGCGAAGAGATGATGAAGATGCATCAAGAGATGCAAACCAAAATGAAGCAGATGGATCAAAAGCTGAGCGATTTAGGACAGAAAATGAATCAGGCTACGGGAGATCAGAAGATCCAGGCCATCGAGGCAGTTCTTAATGAGATGATCAATCAACGGACGGCGATGCGGGCCATGATGATGAGTAATCATTCGATGATGATGCAACATATGGAAGAGCACATGCAGAAAGGGGCGAGTTCAATGATGCAATGCCCCATGATGAAAGAAATGCAGAAAGAGGCAAAAGAAAAGGAGGAACAAACAGAACATTAAGGGGGCTGATCAAAAAAGCAAATGCTTATAAAGTTGCTGCGATGCTGTGGTAGCTAGTTTAAATGACACTGCTGCCGCCGCTCACGGTCTGAATTGCCCAATGGTGGGCTGGTCGCAGCGTAACGAAAAGAGGTTTGTGATGAATCATACAGACGGATGGATGAGTGGATGGATGGGCGGATGGATGTGGATTTGGGCGGTGATCGGCGTACTGGTGGTGGTCTTGCTGGTTGTCATGATTAATAAGCTGTCCAAAAAATAATCAGGTGTTCACGACCCGCTATCCCGTTATAACCCCCAAACCAGTCAAATGAAAGTAGGGTCCGGCGTACGGTATTGTCCTGAGATTCTCACTGAGCCATTATCGTGGTACTCACGTCAGGATGCTAAGAGGACGCTAAGCTTGAAGAATAAGTTGCTTTAGCTTCGAGCCGCCCTGGTGCTCGTTTAATAGCTCTGCCGTGTTCTGTTTCGCCTTTTCAACATCGTCCTTGTTTCCGGCTTTTGCTGCCGCCCGAAATGTTTTGTTTGTGATGTTATCAGGATTTCCGTGATCATCATCAGGCCTTTTACATCCGCAGTTGTAACACATATTCACTCTCCATAATGTCTTTAGACAATGGGAATTACAGCGATTTCAAATATTCAACGAGTTCGTTCTTCTCCTGATCCGTTAATCCCAGTTTTAAATTTTTGTCATAATGCTGAACTACATCAAGAAGCGTAGCGAATCGCCCGTCATGATAGAAGCCGCCTTTTGTATGGGTCCAGAGTCCCTTTAGCGGAGTGGTGCGATAGCGCTTATCCGGTGAACGGTTTGCCTGGAAATCATCGATGCCGATTTCTTCGGCCGTATGCATGTTCCAACCGGGCTCAGTAAAAATTGGAGAGACATGGCATGTGCCGCACTTAGCCCGACTCGTGAATAGCTTTTCACCGCGCACGGATGCGGCATTGTCAAAACTTCCTTGCGGAGCCTTCGGTGCGGGAATGGCTAGTTGATAAAAGTGAAGTGCTGCAAGTTTACTAGTGACCAGATCCGGATTGCTGCGGACATTATCGAAGCCGGCTTTCGCTGCAACCGGAAACTGCTTGGCATCTTTTAAGCGCGGGTCATAATAAGTTCCTTTTCCATGCATTTCGAGCGTTGCTACAAACGCATTCCAATGTGTTACAGATCCCCAGCCGGTATAAGTGTGGAGGTTCACACCTGCAAGTCCAAAGGCTGCAGGAATCAAAGTAGCTGCTGATTTGCCATCAGGACGCATCGCTTTACCATCCATAAAAAGTTCTGCATCAAATTTTCCAGCCCCATGCATTCACCGCGCTTTTGACCGTTGCTACATCTACTCCCAGCAAATCTGCAACAGGTTGGAGATTCGGAGCAAGACTGATAATCGCGCCAACATTCAGGTCACGATTCGCATAACCATCTAGACGATGGCCAATTCCAGGAGTCAGTGAATCATCTACGATGGAATGACAAAAAGCACACTGAATCCCAATCGATTTCAGCTGTCCTGTTTCATTCAGGAATCCAGTAAGACCCACGACAGCATTCAGTTTCAGTAAAGCCAACGTTGTTGCAGGATCTTCCAAGTTTACTTTGCCTGACTTCAATTGTGTGACTAAATCAGATGGCAAAGCATCAACATCAACCTTTAAACCTACTTCCAGTGCTGTTTTCGGACTCACACCCGGTCCAACACCACCCAGTTTTTCGCCGGCAATCGACTTATGCAATTGAAGGGTATCGCCCCAAAAAGCTTCATCTCCAAACGTATCGAAACGAAAGATGTGTCTACCCTGCTCAATCATTTGACTTGAATTCTTGAGGATTTCAGCGGTGTTACCGGTTTGAAGATCCTTCCCTCTTGTTGATTTCTTTTCTTCGCTATGAAGAAGTAGAACTCCAACAAAAAAGAAGGAAAAAAAGCAAAAAGTTACTGCCCGAGCGATTCTACTTCGCATAGATACTCCTCCTGAAGAAATATGTCCTTCAGAAAATAGAGAAACAAGTTGGCAAGACGAGCGTTGATCGGACGTCCCAATCGAGTGCGCAAGGTTGACTCAATTCGGCCTGTAAAACCAGCGTCATGCAAAACACTAATTGTTTGCGGTCCAATTGAAGCTTTGAGTTTTCTGTCGCGACGGATGATTGGATGGTCAGAAAGGACACAAGAATGAAAGCGGTTAACACATAACCATTTCTCTTCATCATGCAAAGAGGTTTCAGTTTCATCAAAGACTCCTTAATTAGAACTGGTAACACGACCTCTATGCATCAATGAGGTTGCAATCCATAGTATGATGGGCAATTCATATGCCTAACTATTTACGAGGAAATAATTTTACGAAGTGGGAGTATTTCAGCCTAGGCAATTTCAGGATTCCGGCCAAATCTTCTGTCTAATGCACTTACTGGTAGGCCAGAATAGTCCATATTCAGAGGATTATGTTCCGGCTTTCCGGTTCACTTTTCGATATTGGCGCGGCAACTACAACTTGCTTTCTCGCAGGTTAAATATGAAACTAACTTTGAGGAAATCAGACGGCATCATCAATTGAAATATTAATTTAGGATGGGGCTTTGTGAAAAAACTAAAAATTACGATCCTTTATGATGCTGGAGAAGAGACAGACAAAAAGGAAGCAGAAGCTGCCGGTGAAAAAGTCGCTCCTCTGGTATGTGAACAAGTGGAGCAAGTCCTCACCAAGCGCGGACACGAAGTAAAGAAACTGGCGGCTGCACACAAGATCCGGGATTTGGCTTCCCAAATCATGAAGGACGATAGTGATTTGATTTTTAATCTTTGTGAAACTTTAGGCGGGATCAGCCAATACGAGCAACACGTAGCCGCACTGCTGGAAGTGCTGGACAAGAGATTTACGGGAGCAGGATCGATCGGTCTTACGCTCGCTCAAGATAAAGAACTCAGCAAAAAAATTTTCCAGTTTCATAGCATTCGCTATCCCAAATTTTCTTGTATGGATGCTGGTAAGGTAGAATGGTCGGACGAATTAAACTTCCCTCTTTTCGTGAAACCGCTCAACGAAGATGCGTCGATCGGCATCGATAGCGGTTCCATTGTTCATAATGTGAAAGAACTGATGGAAAGAATTTCCTACATTCAGACCGAGTTTAACGCGCCAGCATTGATCGAAGAATTTATTGAAGGGCGGGAGATGTACATAGGTGTAATCGGCAATGACAAACCGGAAGCCTTGCCCATTTTGGAATGGGATTTTTCGAAAATGCCCAAAGGCACTCCGAGAATTGCTTCCAGCGAAGCAAAGTGGGATGAGGAGTCCGCTTACAAAGATGCGCCGGAAGTGTTTCCGGTTGATATTCCCGAACCAGTCTATGCGAAGATGCAAGAAACTGCGATTCAGGCTTACAAGTCGCTCAAGCTCCGGGATTATGGCCGGGTCGACATGCGGCTGCGGCATGTTGTAAAGGACACGGCGGCTAAATCAAACGCCGACGAAGCTGCTAAAACGGACTTTAATAATTGGGAATTTTTTGTAATCGAAGTAAATCCGAACCCATACCTCGACAAGAAGAGCGAGCTCGCGATGGCCGCTGGGAAACACGGTTTGAAATACCCTGAACTCATTGAAAAAATAATCGAAATGGCCATGGAGCGAACTCAATAGGTATTCTTTTTGGCCAAAAGAAAGATTGTTCTTTGACGCAATTCGGATAATCGAGTGATATTTTAGAAACACATGAGCCCTTCATCCTCCTCACGAATGAATACTTTCGTGGCGGCAATTTTAGTCATTGCATTTCTTTATTTGGCAAGGGAGGTCTTGATTCCACTTGCCCTTGCCTTACTGTTGACTTTTCTGCTTGCTCCTGCCGTTCAAAAACTTCAACAGCTTCGTATCCCAAGATTACCTGCGGTCCTGATTACAGCCATCTTGTCGTTTGCTCTGATTGGAATGATTGTTTGGATTATTGTCACGCAGACACTTGGTCTGGTCGCATCACTGCCCGGATACAAAAACAATATCCAAACAAAGATCGTGACGATGAAGAAAAATCTCGGCCTCGGTTTACAAAAAACTACGGCGCCGATTGAGGAATTCATCAAAGAAATCCAGAAACTTTTACCGCCAAAGCTTGATGAACGCAAAGTAGTTCCAGTTGAAGTGGTCGAACCGCCTGAGAATTTTTTTCAGATCCTCAGCGCGGGGCTGATCCCTTTACTAAAGCCACTTGGCAAAGCTGCTATCGTTATTATTTTTGTCATATTTATGTTGCTCAAGCGGGAGGATCTAAAAGACCGGCTTTTCCGGATGATGGGTTCGGGACGCCTGCATTTAACAATGGAGGCTCTCGATGAAGCTGGCAAGCGGGTATCACGTTATTTGTTGATGCAAACATTGATTAACGGTTCACAGGGTATTGTCGTAGCGGTTGGTCTACTCATGATAGGCGTACCCAATGCTATTCTCTGGGGATTTCTATCTGCTGTTTTGAGATTCATCCCTTACATTGGACCCTGGTTAGCAGCTGGCTTACCAATTGCGCTCTCCTTTGCTGTCTTCGATAGCTGGATTCCAACTCTCTTAGTCATATCCCTTTTCGTTGTGTTGGAACTGATTTCTAACAATGTTATTGAACCGTGGCTGTATGGCACGCATACCGGTGTCTCTTCTTTTGCTTTGATTGTAGCGGTTGTTTTTTGGACTTCTATATGGGGACTTGCTGGACTTCTATTGTCCACGCCTCTTACTGTTTGTCTGGTTGTGATCGGAAAATACGTTCCACAATTGAACTTTCTCAACATCATGTTAGGGGATGAGCCAGGGCTTGATCCGCCATCTCGCTTTTACCAGCGTTTGGTCGCTGCAAATCGGGAAGAGGCGGATGAAATTGTGGATGATTTCCTCAAAGAAAAGGATCTCTCAGCACTATATGAAGAGTTACTAATACCGGCGCTCGTTCTAGCTGAACAAGATCAGGTTGAAGGAGGTCTAAGCGAAGAAAGACACTCTTCCATTTTGGAAAGTGTCCGCGAGATCGCCGAAGAGCGCGCAGAACAGATTGATAAAAAAACAGAAGATCATCCTTTGCCCGGCACTGACTTAAGGCTGTTATGCCTGCCTGCGAAAACTGAGGCGGATGAGATTTCCGCAATGATGTTTACACGGCTGTCAGAAAGAGTTCCACACGTCAAAGCAAGCTATCTTTCAGCAACTTCATTACTTGGTGAAATGCTCAGTCAAGTGAAAGAATTAAATCCTGAAATTATATGCGTTTGTTCGCTACCCCCATCGTCTGTGTCGAAGGCTCGTTATTCACTAAAAAAAATCTATGCAAGTTTTCAGACCATCCAAGTTCTTGTTGGGTTATGGGGATCCAATGAGGGCGTGGAGAAAGCGAAGGAACGGTTGGAATCTGCAGGAAAGGAAAAGCTGCTGATTGCGGTTAGCCTTCGTGACGCGCTCAGCCACGTAGAACAATCGCAGTTATCCAAAGTCCCCTAGCGCGTTTGTTAGAAGATTCTATCTCGTCTGTTCGTATCATATATATAGTATTTTATTAGCTTACGCAGTTTTATCGAGAGCACGCTAGTTGTTGCTCATCTCCAGAGCTGCGTGGAATGCCGGCAAATGATGCACCAAGCCATTGGAAACAAAATTTGGATTCGCTACACCCTTCTGGTGGTTCTGCTTGTTGTAAATCTTGAAGCCGGAGCAAACCCTACAGAAGAAACTCCACCAACGCAGGAGTTAATCAAAAGAATCGTTGAAAAGGGTCACCAGAACTATAAGTTCTCACACGATTATGGTTCTTACAAACGGATGGTAGTAAAAGAGCTGTCCAAAGACGGCAAGGTAAAAAAAGAAGAGTCGAAAATCTATCGCACGACCTGGATTGAGGGTCACCCCTATGGGGAACTGATCCGGATCAATGACAAAGTGCTGACAAAAAAGGAAAAAGAAAAGGAAGCAAAACGGAGGAGCGAATTCATCAAAGGAATCCCTACCCAGGATCTGAAAGAGATACTCGAATACACTTCGCAGGATCTTTATCAAAAGTACAATTTCACGATGCTGCCTCCGAATATGGATGCCAGGTATATCATTACCTTTGAGCCAAAAAAGAAGAAATTGCAGCAGAGATCGCGCATCGAGAAAATTTTGAACCACCTGAGTGGCAAGGTATGGGTGGATGCAGCGTATAACCTTCTTAGGGTCGAGGCCAGACTTACGGATTCTGTTTCGTTTGGGCTTGGTCTTTTCGCAAAAATTGAAAATATCGAATTGGACTACACTCAGCAGGAATATAAGCATGCTATGCTACCCGCTAGTCTGTTCCTGAAGTTCAAGGCGAGGGTGGCGCTCTTCAGGAATGAGCTCCAGGAAGTCCACACCCATTTCTATGATATTTTCGTCAAACCTGAACCGGCAAGCAAGTAGGACTTCCGAATACAGAATATATATATATTACGCATTCTAAGTATTTCACTGGCAAGAGTTAGGTTTTAAAAAAAGATCTAGAGCATCCGAGGATGTCTCTAGATTTTGTTAATTCTTATCGGATCTGGCCGTAACGGATCGGTTCAATAATCATCGATCCCGCTTTCTTTCTGAAGTTACCCAGATCCCAGGTATCCCTCTCGATCACGATGCTTTTTCCTCTGAATTTATCATCTTCAAATAGGACAACCCGTAAGCTCCCATTCACTCGAACGGATTGGATGTCATCATCCAAACGTCCTTCTATAGATGGATATTGGCCAATGCCGAACTGGCGCGCGTATCCCTGGTAGCCTGTACCGGTAAACACTGTTACGGCACCCTGGTTGTTAGATCCATAATCCTGATTGTAATTGCCGTTGGATCCAACTTGTTGTTGAAACGTGAACAACGGATTCCGCCGGAAATAACCATCTCCATATCCTTCCACGTATCCCAAACGGAAATTCAAGTCTTGCTGCGAGACATTGTTGTGGTAATCTCCGCTCTGGTACTGTCTATCATCTGTTCTCGTCTGGTATTCCCTATCGCGACGAAAATCAAAGTTTGTTCTTGCCTGTTGATCAGCATAACCATGTCCGTAACCGGTTGTATAGCCTGAACGAAATGAATAATTCTGCTCATCGTAATGCGGATTTTGTGCATATACGAACGAAGCAAACGAAATCAAAGCTACTACCAGAAGTAACACTCTTGTTCTTAATTTTGGGATCATACATGCTCCTTTTATTTTTTATTGCTTTTTATATAGGTGAGGTGGGAATTGAATAACGTGCCAGCACAACCGTGACATTATCTTCGCCGCCTTTTTGCAACGCGAGTTTCACCAGAGTGTTGCATGCTTCGACGGATCCTTCGGTAGCTCTCATCACTTCAGCGATCTCGGTTTCGCTAACCATATCGGTCAATCCATCACTGCAAAGCAAAAGGCGGTCCCCTTCGATCAGTCGTACATGCCGGATTTCCATTTCGATCTTGCCTGATTTTCCACCAAGACAACTCGTAAGATTGTGGCGCAACCTGTGTGTGGAGGCTTCTTCCGGAGAAATAGCGCCGGAATCGGCCAGAGCTTGTGCTACGGTTTGATCGTGAGTTAATCGCTTGAGGTTATTTTGCCGAAACAGATACGCGCGTGAGTCACCGATATGAAGAATGAAGAGATCATCGCCAAGACTGTACGCTCCGGTCAGCGTCGTTCCCATCCCCTTCAGTCTGGGATAGGCTTCAGAATGTTCCAAAAGTGCATGGTCGACTTTCTGGAAGTGGGCTTCTGCGCGCTCTTTTACATCTTGTAATTCAACTTCTCTGGTTTCAGGATTATCTAATTTGAGTGCCCATTTCGCTGCATTCAGAATCAAACTCACCAGCACGCGAATAGCCATTGTGCTGGCGACTTGTCCGCCATTAGAGCCACCGACACCGTCAGCGACAGCCATCCCGTAGCCAATTTCATCAGATCGATCCGGCAAATCTCCCGCCTCAAGGCTGGTATCGACCTTTTCCCAATAGCGCCCGGAGCGATAAATAATGTAGGCATCCTCGTTCTTGGGTCGCACATTGCCAACGTGAGTCCTGGCTCCAAAATCAATCCGCACAAGGCTCGAAAAAGGCCGTGGAGGCTGAAGCGGATCCATCACTGGAAGCTCCATGATCAATGTATCGGCATCATTGAGACTAAGCATGTGTTTCACCTCGCAAATCAAAATTTCTTAACGCTTTACTTCCGCTTTGGAAGTTTTTCATTTGTTTCTTGTTGCTTTATCCGTGTTGCAGTTTTACGATCTGCAACTCAGATTTAAATAAATCGCCATTGTTTTTTCTTTGCTGCACTTCTTGTGTTTCGTATTCCTGCACCGGTGTAAGATGATTGAAAGCGATCCGCATTCTGTACGGTGACTCTTTCCAATTTCCGTACTCACGGCTCCAGAATCTCGTAAAGCATTGCTCACCGCAGACATATAATGTCTGATCGTTCACTTCAAATTCACGTTCGGCTTGAGAAGCGCAGGGTTTTACGTCACACAAGACTACAGTAACCTTCGCCATGAATCTCTCCTATTTTATTCTTTTTTTTCTCATCTCTTGGCATCTTTTCCTTTCTGCATGCTCTCTGTTGTCAAGCGGCCACAACGCTAACCTTTCTTCCCACCAACAACCAATAGTACGATTCCACCTACAAGCGCGATGCCACCAAGGACGGGTGGTAGCGGAATCGTCTTTTCCTTTTCCGCTGTAGCATGGATCGGACCCAGGTCAATGACCTTTTCTCGCGTTGTATAAGTGATCCCTTGAAAAATAAGAGCCACTATGCCAATAACAATTAATATGATTCCGACAATTTTGAGGATGCTCATTTCATTCCTCCCAAGTGCAAAAGAGCGTTTCGATTGAAATCATTCCTAGTAGAAACTTCATAAACAATCTCCTCTTCACACAAAATTACTTTCACCGATCACTCAATGCCCATCGTTATTCTTTGTCCGGATCTGGCACCTGATCTTTGTCCTGCTGCTTTTCTTTTTCTTTGGTCTTTGCCGTTGATTTCTTGTCTTTCGATTTCTGTTGAGAGTTTTTATCAGGTTGCGCTTTATTATCTTTGAGGTTAGCGTCCTGGGACGAATCGGTTTTATCCTTTTCGAGAACGACGTCATCGTTCTGCTGTTGCTTCACCCCATCATTCTGTTTTTGCTTGGCAGCATCGATTTGCTGTTGCTTCACGGCATCACTCTGCTTTTGCTTGGCAGCATCGATCTGCTGTTGCTTCACGGCATCATTCTGTTTTTGCTTGGCAGCATCGATTTGCTGTTGCTTCACGGCATCACTCTGTTTTTGCTTGGCAGCATCGATCTGATGCTGTGCTTCACGGCATCACTCTGTTTTTGCTTGGCAGCATCGATCTGATGCTGTTTCACGGCATCATTCTGTTTTTGCTTGGCAGCATCGATCTGCTGTTGCTTCACGGCATCACTCTGCTTTTGCTTGGCAGCATCGATCTGATGCTGTTTCACGGCATCATTCTGCTTTTGCTTGGCAGCATCGATCTGATGCTGCTTCACGGCATCATTCTGTTTTTGCTTGGCAGCATCGATTTGCTGTTGCTTCACGGCATCACTCTGCTTTTGCTTCGTGATATCGCTTTGTCTTTGCTTCGCATCTTCGTTCTGCTTTTGGACTTTGTCCTCTTTTTGGAGTTCGGTGCCGCTTTTCAGGTGGCCGCCCTTAGGTTCCTGAATCTTTCCATCTTTCTCGATCCTTATTAACTTTTCCTTTTCGGCTTGTTCTATCTTTTTTCTGTTTTGCTCACGTTGCTGGCTTGCCTCGCGTGCCTGGTTGATGATTTGCTCAGAGGAAAGAGTTTCGACTTTCGGTTGAACGTTTTCCTGATGGAAGATCCTGGTTACCACATCCTTGTTCTTGGAATTCTGCCCTTTGAATGATTTTTTATTTTCTGCAAATCCCGGAGCGATGATGTCCCGCACGACTTCCTTACTATTTTTACGAATTCTAATTACATCGTCACTTCCAGTAGGCACGACGACTTTAATGGACCGCTTATCTGTCCGCAGCTCTCTGACCTCTACCGGCGTTTCTCGGATCTTCTGCTTTACAATTCTTTCCAGGACTGATCGGTCAATCTGACGGTTCGTAATTCTCACCAATCTTCGGTCAAAGACGTAACGGGTATAATCCTGACCCAAGGAATAGTTCGCATAATTGTCGTATCCGTAGTGCGCATTATTGATAAAGATCCAAAGGTTAAAGTTGATGTTGTTGTAAGACGGGTTATAGTACATGTTTCGGTAACGGGAATCATAGTAAGGTCCGCCGTAACCATAGTTACCATTACCAAACTCCACGCCGAAATCATTGTCGTTATATGCGAATTGATTGTTTGGACCCACATTGCTCAAGTATCCCCGGCTGTAGTCATATCCGTTGGGCGGCGAAGGCATCCATCCAATCGAATCATAGCTGCGCGCCCAGCTCACGCGACCTGCATGCCAATCGTAGCCGGGGATCCAAACCCAACCATAGTTGCGCGTATAGATCCAGTTGCCATAATGGTAACCGGCCCATGCCCAGGGTTCGTACCCTTCCCACATCTGTCCATACTGTTGAGTGGAAATCCAATGCCCGTACGTGTATGGCCGCCAATCATTCGATGCGTATGGTCTCCAAACCTGACCAAAAGGTGCAACGCTGACCCAGAAACCATACTGGCCCATCACATCATGAAAGTTGATTGTGGGGGGTGCATATCCCTGATTTGTTTGATAGGCGTAGGGAAGATAGTCATAATCCCCAACGGGTTGGTAGTAATCATTTGACCCTAGACCAACACTAAACGACACACCTGCATTAACCGTAGTAAAGCCAAGCATCAGGAGTGCGAGGATCAACGTAATATTTCTTAATTTACTCATTTTCTAATTCCTTGATGGAATAACGAGCTTCGAATGAACACTCTTTACACCATCCACAGACTGTCCTAACTTCACGGCACGACTGATTTCCGCCTGGCTAGCAGCTTTTCCATTTAATGTAACGTGGCCATCAACAGTATCCACATTAATATTTGAGTGCAGACACCAGCTTCTTCTTATCCATAACTTTTTCTCCTATACGAATTATTGCGGTAGGACGGCCTGCAATTGATTGCAGGCTGTTCTACCTTTTGGCACCTTTTCTCTTCTTGATGATGATCCGGCGCCAAGAGCGAACATCATCCTGATCATTCAAGCTATTCTTCGTCCCGTAATCAGCTGGTACACTACAGCAATGATGGCCAACACGATCAGCACATGAATCAATCCGCCAAGCGTGTAGGATGTGGCCATTCCGAGTGCCCACAGAACTAAAAGAACTACAGCAATTGTCCAAAGCATTTTTGTCTCCTTCAATTTGATTTGTTAACTTTCATATTTTCACAATGAGTGCTGAGATTTTGTGCAACCTTTATCGATTCAGTTGATTGCTGCAACAGCCACCAGTCCGCAATGTCTTTCAAAGTATGTTGAGCATCCGGATTGTCGATCAGATATGCCAAAATCCTTTGAGAGACTTCCTGGTTTTCCTCACCTTTGTGCTTTAATTTCATTTGTTCTTCCTGAGTTTTGTAATGCAAGCAATGCGCCAAACTATTGATGCGTATGAATGAAACTTCCAGTTATGGGGAGCTAACGCGTTCCTGGGGGACTTTTTCCTGTATAGGCAGATGGAGAAGTCAGGACTCTTTTATCCTATTGATTTTAACGTAATACTTCTAAATCGTTCATTCGAAGCATTTGCATGTAGGAGGAAATTGTCCATGTTTTGTTGGAGAATGTCCCGAATGCCTTGCTGTGTAGATTGCGTAAATATTCATAGTGGCTATTAGTAATTGTGTGGTGCTTTTCAGAAGTGTTTCAAATTATTTTGACGGTTCAGTCTTGAACATAGTTCAAGAAGAGGAAAAGTAGAGAATTGATGCGAACGCAATTCTGTACTCGTTCGGAACTGAGTGAGAACTTCTTGCGAAGCAGAGAGCGGCCGGAACCGCTCTTTTTCTTTACAGCCGTCCCATCAAAAACAGGATTATCAGCACAATAACAATCAGGCCAACGATTCCGCTGGGAGCGTACCCCCAGCTCCGGCTATGCGGCCATGTTGGCAAGACGCCAACCAATGCGAGGATTAAAATCACAATTAGGATTGTAGTGATAGACATGTTTCTCCTCCTTCATAAATACGATCTTAATATTAAACGTTCTGAGTTCCAACTTGCACAATTCAAGGTTAAGACTCCAGCGAGATTGAATGCTTGGCGCCTTTGATATGTTGTGTCAGAAGATGTTTGAGCGCAGCGTACACCACAACTTTCTGTTCAAAGGACTGCAAAGACTCTTTGTGCGCTTCCTCATACAATGCAGCGATCAGATCTCCTAATAAGTACTTCCTATTCGATTCTTTCTTCACATGTTCTCCATGTACCTACGCCCTTGAAATTTATTTGGGCCATCGTATGCGATCATATGCATCACGGATTGCATCCTTAAAATCTTGCCAGGTGCTTTTATTGGAGTCTGTATAAGAAGACCAATTTCTTTCGAGTTCAGGCTCAATTTCTTCAAACTTCCGTCCAGCATTTTCCGGCTTCGCTGCACTTTCCCATCCATAATGAAACGCGATAGCATAATCATCATATTCACGAGATTCACTGTAATAGGGTCGTGTTTTGTATTTTTCCTTCCAGTAAGCTTCCTCTTCTGAGAGGTCGATTGCTTGAGTATCAGACTTTCGAACTAATACTCCAGGACGCGTATCATCCAAATCAGATATTTTGATCTTTTGTTTCGTTTCTTCCTCTGCTTTTATTTCTGACATTTTTTCTCCATTCTTAATACAATTTCCCTTTATCCCCTTCAAAGGCTCATGGATTCACGAACGCTAGATTTTGTCCGGCTTATCCGGTTTGAAGGCAGCAAGCATATTCACCAGGTCATCCGCGTGCTCTTCTTCCATTGCAAGAATTCTTTCCATCAGACTTCGAGTCGTAGAATCGTCGGTGCCCAGCCATCGAATAATTTCTGAATACGTTTCGATGGCAATCCTCTCCGCAACTAAATTTTCGCGGATCATCTCGCCGAGTGATTCCCCCTCTACATATTCCGAATGACTTCGCGACGAAAGGCTTGCCGGATTAAAATCTGGTTCTCCTTGCAATTGCGTGATGCGTTCTGCAATCTGGTCCGCATGAGTTTGTTCTTCGTTTGCATGCTGCAAGAATTCTTGAGCTACAGGTTCAGCATGGATTCCTTTTGCCATGTAGTAGTGCCGTTTATAACGTAAAACACAAACGATCTCAGTCGCTAATGCTTCGTTTAAAACCGATATCACTTTGTGTGGATCGGCCTTGTAGCTTTCTGTTATCGGACCTTGCTCCATAGATTTGCGGGCGCGTTTTCTAATTTCTTTAATGTCTGTCAAAAACTCATTCATAACTATCTCCTGCGAAATAAAACGTCTGATTGCTATCGCGCGTTTAGCTCAAGCTCTGTCACCTTTTGGAAGTGATATCCCATGATGGCAAGAGTCACGGCCTCAGAAAATGCTGCCGCATTGCGCCAATACGCCTGGACCAGAAACTTCCAGTAATGGAAGCGTCCGGTTCCGAGAATTCCTTGTTTCAGAATCGAATTGAAGAACGCAACCAAATCCGCAGCCTTTAGCCGCTGCCGTATCTTTGGCCTGTAGTGAGAAAGAAATTCCAGAACACGCGCGTAGTATTGGCGCGGCTCATAAATTGTGGAAAGAATTTTCTTGTAACCTTCGATTAACATATCTGAGTTCATTACCGGAATGAAATTCAAATCCAGAGTTGTGTTACTTCCATTGCTCTCCGTCAGCAATCTTCCTTCTTTCATCAGGCGCTGTGTGAGCTGCGTTCCGGGAAGCGCCGAAAGTAATCCCACCATAGAAACCGGGATCGCTGCTTTTTGAATAAAATTAGTGACTCGAGAAAAAACATCAGGCGGATCGGAATCAAAACCGACAATAAAACCGCTCAATACTTCCATTCCCGCCCGCTGAATTTTGCGAACGGAATCGTGCAAATCCATCGTAGTGTTTTGCATTTTTTGAGTGAGCTTCAAGCTCTCTTGCACCGGTGTCTCGATTCCCAAAAATACTTTACGGAATCCGGCTTCCACCATCAGTTCGATCATGTCGTCTTCTCGCGCAAGGTTCACAGATGCTTCGGTGAAAAAATTGAAAGGATAGCGGTGCTTTTTCTGCCATTGGATTATTTCGGGCAATAATTTTCGAATAATGGTTTTGTTTCCAATGAAATTGTCATCCACAATAAATACGCTGCCGCGCCAACCTTTCGCGTAAAGCAGTTCAAGTTCAGACAGGAACTGATCGTTTGATTTACAGCGGGCTTTGCGGCCAAAAATTTCGATGATGTCGCAAAACTCGCAGTTAAATGGACAACCACGGGAAAATTGAAGCAACATCGCGCTGTAATCTTTTAGACGGATCAAATCCAGATCCGGCGCCGGAGTATCCTTCAGATCCGGCATGATCGAATTCATGTAAACCTTCTTTGTGCATCCACTTTCAAAATCGCTTACAAACTGCGGTAGCAAATATTCTGCTTCGCCCACCATGACATGGTCGACGTCATCGTATCCGGCCGTATCTTTCGCCCAATACGGACCGCCCACCAAAATTTTTTTCCCGAGTTCACGGCTGCGGCGGATCACTTCGTTTGCTGAATCCCGCTGCACAATCATGGCGCTTATGCAGACAAGATCAGCCCATTGCAAATCACTGTCTCGAAGACTTTCCGTATTCAGATCTACCAGCTTCTTATTCCATTCACGCGGCAACAGCGGCGCAATCGTCATCAGTCCCAATGGAGGATAAGAAGCTTTCCTTCTTTGAAAACCTACGGCGAACCGAAAACTCCAATATGTCGGAGGATATTCGGGATAAACTAACAGCACATTCATGAATACTCCTATAAAACAGTATGTGACGCAGGTCCAAATGTTTTTATGATTTTCAAATGTGTCCGGCGAATGTAACCGTCATTTTGCCCGGACACTCCCTGCCATCTGTTTCGTTCTATTAACACATGATCAGAGATCTGAATCGGCATCTGACGCAGATGCTGCAGCGCCTTCCATTTTTGATACTCAGGACTGCGAAGACTCACGAAACTGTGGGTTTGGCATACGCGCAGTTTTTCCCGCCTCAGTAAAATTTCATTCTCCGCCATACGCCTACAGGACTTTACATCGCATAAATAAGTCACTTCCGCCATATATTGTTTTTACCTTCTTTCTTTTGGATGCACCCTTTTCATCGAAAAAAAGGCAGAGCACTGTGCCCTACCTCATTTATTCAGATTGAAGAGCCCACTAAATTTCATTAAAACCTTGAAAGGCAGAGCCAGCGATCTAACGCTGACTCTTCCGCCAGTGATCCGTAAGACCCCAGTCAACGAAGCCCTTGTCAACCTGCCCTCAACGCGTACGAGTACTCGTAAAAACCTATATCAATTATTTGCATGTGAGCTTCCATTCGAACCTTTGCAAATGGAAACAGGAAGCCGAACCGTCAATGTTGTGCCCTGATTGGGAACACCTTGAATATCCACATCTCCCTGCAACAGAAATGCTCGTTCCTTTAATCCGATCAAACCGAAAGAAGTGTCCTTTGCCAGATCGATTTCGCTTATGCCAATTCCGTCATCCTTAACCTGCATAATGAAGAATTCTTTGTTTTCCTGGATCGTCGTCTCTACCCGGGAAGCCTTTGCATGTCTGCCAACATTGGAAAGAGCTTCCTGGAACATACGAAAAACAGCAGTAGCGGAATTACGGTCGCTCATTTCGATTGTTTTTAAATGAGATCGAATCTCGACCGGAATTTTTGTGCGACTCTGGAATTCCTGAGCCTGCCATTCGATTGCCGCCTTCAGTCCATGGTGTTCCAGAACTTCAGGCCGCAATTCTGTGATAAGCCTCCGCATCGCTTCTATTGCACTATCGATCAGGTTTGACATTGACTGAATTTCGCCGGAAAACTGGATAGTGGATGCACTTTCATTTCGATCATTCATCTTGTTGTTCAACAATATGAGATCCGTTTTGAGTGCAGCCAGTACTTGTCCTAGTCCATCATGAATTTCTCTGGCCATCATGGTCATTTCTTCCTCACGGACAGACAACTGGCGTCCCAGAACGGTACGTAATTCCTCATGAACCCTTTCAGCAAATAATTCCGTACTAAGCTCCCCCAGCGAATGCCAGGTTGTTGTTAATTTTTTCATCGGCTCCTCTAAAAAATCCCGCGAATAGCGCTGAAGTTATACTTCTTTAATTTCTATCAGGATTGCGATTTCAGTGAGCTTTTCATGATTCACTTGATAGTATCTCTGCCTATCGTTACCTTTACGTTCCAGCAAAAACTTCTTATCAATAAGCTCGTCAAGTGCTTTCCGTACCAACGCAATATTGCGTTTAAAATCCTGTTGCAATAGCCACCAATCCAAAATGCCTTCTAATGTGTCTTTGGCATTCGGATTGGCCATTAGATATCCCAGGATTTTGTGGGCAGTTTCTTGAGTTTCATCTTTAAGTTCGTATTTCAATTCAGACCTTCTTTAACTATTCCTGTTATAGCAAGGGCTATGCCAGACAATCGGATTTGATGAAACGAACTCTGGTTGTGGACGAGAGATCAGCTTCATGTGTGACGTTGGAAGTTATTCAAGATCGGGACGGATTAGGATTTTTTTATCCTATGGCTTGGAGCCTAAACGGGCTAAATCTTTTATCGGATGGAGTTACGGCTAGGACAGAATTGTCCAGGCCTTTTTCAATCTTTTATGATTTAAAGTTTTCTACTTCGATCTGGTGCTTACGTACCAATTCCCAGAATGCTCGTCTGTTCTTTTGAGCGGCACGAGCTGCCTGAGAAATGTTTCCGTGATGAGCTAGAAGCAATCGCTCGATGTACATTTTCTCGAATGCCGCGATCATCTTCAACTTCGCATCGTGAAAAGACTCTTTCATTTCCGATTCAGAAGTGGGAAGAACGACATCTTTTGCCTGAATCACTCGTGATTCGGAAAGCACAACCGCACGCTCTACAATATGCTCCAATTCCCTGACATTTCCCGGCCAATCATAAATCTGAAGTAACTGCATCGCTTCCGGAGCAAAATTGGCTAACGGTTTATTGAATTGCACTGCATATTTTTCAAGAAAATGGGAGGCAAGCAGAGGAATGTCTTCCCGCCTATCTCGCAGTGGAGGTATCACCAGTGGAATAACGTTTAAACGGTAGTAAAGATCCTGACGAAGCTTACCTGCCCGCAACTGCCTCCTGAACATCCATATTCATGGCTGCCAGAAGACGTATATCCGCTTTTTTCATTTTCTTCGCACCAAGCGGCCGGTATTCTTTTTCCTGTAAAAACCGCAGAAGTTTTACCTGCGCTGCCAATGGTAAACAGTCAATCTCATCTAGAAAGACTGTCCCTCCCTCTGCTTCAGCGATCAATCCTGTCCGTGATTCTGTAGCACCTGTGAATGCACCTTTTTCATGACCAAACAATTCATTCTCCACTAATTCCATCGGAATTGCGCCGCAGTTTACCGGAATGAAAGGATTCCGATGTCGTGGACTGAGATAATGAATCGCACGAGCGCATAACTCTTTTCCTGTTCCCGTCTCCCCCGTGATAAAAACGATCGTATCGGACTTTGCCAGAACCGGTATCTTCTTGATTTCAGCTAAGAACGAAGGACTTTCACCTATCATTTGTTTCAAACCAAATTTTTGTTTGATGGATTGTGATACGTCATCCTGAGTGTCGTTTCTTTTCAGAAGTCTTCTAGCGCGAACTAAAATTTCATCCGGTCTGATCGGAGATGTCATGAAGTCATCAACATCCAGCTCCAGAAGTTGAGAGATATCATACGGCTCGGAAGAACTAATGATTGCCAGGGTTGGAACGTCGCGGAACCTTTGTTTAATTACAACAACTGCTTGTCCGGTTTGGCGAACGAAGGATACGGAAGACATCATTAAAAGAATAATGTCTGGATTGAGGCTGGGAAAAGGAACATTACCCAGAAGATTATCGTGCTCTAGCGTTTTGAGCAAATAACGCTGGATTTGAAAAGGACTTGACGAAGATTCAGATAGTCTTTGCAAATCACCAAGTTCATTCTCGGCGGCTTCTTCTTCGAACACTAATACTTTGACTGAGTTCATTGCCTCTTCTTACGATATTTGCGGTTCTAGAAAAACAACTTAACCCTGAATCGTTCTGACGATACCTATATTTTAACACCTTTGCTTGTCAGGCGTGGAAGGGTCGATTCATTTCGCAACCGGGATGCAATGAGCAACTGGAATGCTTTAGCAAAAATCACTAAGGCTTTCTTTGAAACACTGGAAGTGGATCTGACTGATAGAAAAGGACCATCGATACGGAAGCCGTGCACCAGGCCACTGGAACTGGCTGCCTGGCGTAAGTATCGAAAACGCAGAAAAATACGTTTGAGGATTTTACCTGATTTTCTAATTGGAGCACATGCAGCCGCCTGCGCTGATCGATTGCTGACACGTGATTCAAAATTTCATAAAACATTTTTCGCCAGCTTGTCCGTGATAGATCCTTCAACATTAACCTAATCGGCCGTAAACGATTCAAGACAGCTTCCCGATATGAACAGGCCATGAAAAATTGACCGATTCTGGTTCGAGAAAATCCCAGCTTCGAACAGTTAAGAACTGAGAACGAAAAGGATTCGAGCACAAAACATCGGCACGAACTTTGCACAAAATTTCTGAATTCCAGGCCGGAGGTCTATGATCACTGATATGCGTCATGCAATCCGAATGCTCCTAAAAAATCCTTCATTATTTATTGTTGCAATCTTTACCTTGGCTTTAGGTATCGGTGCTAATACGGCAATCTTTAGCATCATTAATGCAGTTTTGCTTGCCCCCTTCTCTTATTCAGAGCCCACGAAAATTGTAGCTATCTGGGAATCTTTGCAAAAAGAAGGCAACAACAAATGGCGCGCAGCTGCGGCTAATTATTTGGATTGGAAACAACAGAGTACTGAATTTGAAAAGATGGCTGCATTCGGTGCAACGGTTCTGAATCTTACCGGCAGCGGCGAACCTGAACAATTAAACGGTGTTCATGTGACTGCGGAATATTTTTCGGTGTTAGGTATCAAACCAATCATTGGACGTTCATTTCTTCCGATTGAAAATGAGCCTGGCGCAAATCGAGTAGTAATTCTAAGCCAGAATCTTTGGAAGCGTCGCTTTTCTGGTAATAAGCAAATTGTTGGCAAGACAATATTGCTTGATGGAACGCAATACGAAGTAATAGGAGTTATGCCGGATGGTGTTTATCCTGGGTGGCCAAGAACGTCGGGAGGTATTCAATTCGATCAAAGTTATCATCAATTTTGGATTCCTACTGTCATAACCCCTCAATTCAAAATGAATCGACGTTCCCACGTTTTGGGTGTTATTGCACGGCTGAGATCAGGGGCACAAATCACCGAAGCTCAAGCGGAAATGAAAACCATCGGTATCAATTTGGAACGGAAGTATCCTGAAAATAAGGATGAAGGAGTTGTTGTCGTTCCATTTGTAGATGAAATTGTTGGAACCGTGCGGCCGGCTTTAATGATTTTGTTTGTAACCGTTGGTTTTGTTTTGATGATTGCTTGCGCAAATGTTGCAAGCCTTTTGCTTGCAAGGCTTGCATCCAGAAGTCGCGAGATGTCAATCCGGTCCGCATTGGGAGCAAGCAAATCTCATCTGTTTGGACAATTTCTTCAAGAAAGTCTGTTGATTGTATTTTTAGGCGGTGCAATTGGAGTTTGGCTTGCTTCATCAACAGTGAATCTCATCATGAAAATGATTCCCCAACAAATTCCGCGAATGAATCAAGTCAGTGTAGACCATCGCGTCCTCATCTTTACATTCATCATTTGTCTGCTCACCAGTGTTTTGTTTGCAATCATTATGGCGGTTCGATCAATGACCACAAATCTTGTTGTGTCTCTAAAACAGGCCGAACGCGGATCAAGCGAAAGTAAAACCGGAAGGCGTTTTCAACAAACTCTTGTTGTATTTCAACTCAGTATTGCAGTCTTGTTGGTACTTGGAGCTGGACTTCTCATTCGAAGTTTCTGGCAACTGCAAAAGGTTGATCCCGGTTTCAATCCGAACGGATTATTAGTAGCTGAGATTGTTCTTCCTGGCTCACGATACTCAACATGGCACCAGGTCAATAACTTTTATTCACAATTAAATGAACGGATCGGAGCACTTACCGGTGTGCGATCTGCTGCACTTGCTTATGATCATCCTTTGGAATCCAACTGGATTAACAATTTTGGAATCGAAGGCAATTTGAATCCACAACTTGAACCAGGCGGGCGATTTATTCCAGTCAGTCCGGGTTATTTCAAAACTGCTGGAATTGGATTATTAAAAGGTCGTGAGTTCACGAATCAAGATGACCCGCAGCATCCGGGAGTAGTAGTTGTAAATGAAACATTGGTCCGCAAATATTTTGCGAATGAAAATCCGATTGGAAAAGTGTTGCGCATTACTCCTCCTTCCATGATTTGGGGCAAGGATATGCCGGAACTATTTCAGATTATAGGCGTTGTTCGTGATGTGAAATTTCTTGGATTGGATTCGCAAGTTGAACCCGCATTTTATATTCCTGCTGCTCAAGTTGCTTTGAACGACATGAAGTTACTTGTGCGAACGTCCGGCGATCCTTTAGCTCTTGTTTCTGCGATCAGAACATCCACCAGAGCGCTGGATCCGGATCAACCGATCGCGAGATTTTCTACCATGACCGCGATTTTAGATGAAACTCTTGCGGCGCGACGCTTCAACATGGTTTTAATGACTTTATTTGGTTTTGTCGCACTCATTCTTGCATCGACAGGTGTTTATGGAGTGTTTTCATATAACGTTTCCTTGCAAACTTCGGAAATCGGAGTCCGGTTAGCGCTGGGTGCTCGCCCTCGAAACATTTTGAGTATGGTACTCAGGCGGGGGCTTACGCTTGTACTTGGTGGAACAATGATCGGTGTTGCAGCCGCGTTTGTGCTGACGCGCTATCTTTCGAGTCAGCTATTTGGAATTACTCCAACAGATACTGTGAGCTATGTGAGTGTCACATTTCTTCTTGCTGTTGTAGCTTTGATTGCATGCTACATTCCAGCGCGTCGCGCAATGCGAGTCGATCCAGTAGTAGCTCTACGATACGAATAGCCTCCCCTTCGAAGTGTGCAATTGGATAAAAGTCCATTCGGAGTGATTGTTCTGAAACGCCGTGACGGGGTTGGCTTCCGCTGCGCCAAATGATTTAGCATGCATAGAGACCTCTGAAATTTTCCCGTTTCACCACTTGAAACATCATTTCACTGCGTGGAACATAATATATAGACATATGATTCTCGTTCAGGTGGAGTGTTACGCTGGTTACAAGGGTAATGAACGTCCGCTGCGTTTTACGCTTGGATCACACGTGATTGATGTTGAGGCAATCGTGGATCAATGGCATTCTCCGGATCTCACTTATTTTCGAATCCGCGCCAATGGTGGGAAAACATACATCCTCAAACACAATGAAGGACAGGATCAATGGAGCCTTGAAGTTTATGAAACGAAGGCTGATTAGATTTCCGCACTAGTCATAAACAGCAGCTTTGAAAGAATCTAATAAATGAATTCAATTTTTGATTTCCACCCATTTTCTTCTTTCCATAATTGATACAGCGCGAACCTCCACATCTTGCCTTGATGCTTCCTCTACTCCACTTACAATTCCCTTTGAATTTGAAGTTTGCTGATCAAGAACATCTTGTGATTCTTTCATTTCTATAGAAATGAATACTGTGTCACTTGCCTTCCTTGATCGCAGATTTTATATAGTTTAGGGCACGTTGCTCAAAACCTTTAAACTGATCACAGATCTCGTCTTCTTGTTTGCAAAATATTTCTCGTGCCTCTTCTAGTCGTTTCAGAGCAAATTCGTACTCTTCCTGCATAATTAGAATTACGATTTCACGATACGGCCAAATGGGATCTTTTATCGATGCAACACCCCAAGCATCGATAAGTTTTTCTAGTCTAAGATAAGGTCTGAATTGGTCTAACGCTTCTCCAATCTTGTTTAGAACTTCTTAAGGGTCCGCAGGCCAAATAGATACCCGTTGTGAAGAACATAACCTACGTTTGCCCCAATAGTACCTACCCAATCGTCCTTGGACAATCCCAAGAATTCTGCAGTTAAGCCTTCTACACCATTATGGCGGATCCCAACAAAAGGAGATATATCTGGTCTACGTTCCAACGGGTCAGTATCAACCCAGAAGGAATATTCTTTATCTAAGGGCAATAAATGCATTCGTCCATTACGACGAAAACCTTGTTTAACAAGAGCTTTAGAAACTTCGCGTCGCAGGTTCATTCTTTTAATTTCCCAGAAGAGCAGGCGCTGCATCCCAAACGTCACCCTGATAAACTACTCTGATCTTTGTTCCGCGTAACAGAGTACCCGACCGCACCAACTTCTGCTACAAGTCCAGCATCTCCTGATTGTATCAGTTTTGGTAAAACAATCTTTTGGTTTGGAGTGTAGGACGCACGTGGAGAATACTTAGCTTCAATCAAAGTATGAGCTGACATCCGATGTCGTAAGGACATCTGCGCGTGTTGTTACTTTTTTTCCATTGATAGTAAAAATTAAGTCAACCTCTTGCCCAACAACATGATCGCCTCTAGCAATAGCGGCTTCACGACTCCATCCCTTCGCAAATTCACCTTTTTCGTATCATGTGGATTGTGTTCCAGGATATTCGGTTGGGAAGTTTCCGATTTCAAAAATCCAAATTGCTTTAAGGCCACAAAACCACCTTCAATTCCAAGACAAAGAGCAACACTATCGAGAACAGTCTCTGAATATTGATCTGCAGCGGAAAGCTCGACGTCCGAAAGATCGGCCATTCCTTGCCCGCCTATCCACCAATACCGCAGGAGGCTAATCTTGCGGCTAATGTTTCAGTCCCTAACCATATTCCAGCTGCCCCACCTGTAACTCCAGCAGCAATAACCATTGCTTGAATTTTCATCGTTCCTTCGATCGCTTGACCAGCCTGAATAATTGCTGGAGCTAGTTCCTGAGCGCGCGTATCGAACATAAGGTAATACATCTCAAGAGCTTCTTCTTCCCCAATTTACTTTACTGCGCATTTATAAAAACTTTGAGGATTTCCAGTGTCGCAGCCAGAAACTGAACCAACTTTAAGTCCAAGTGGGTCATCCAGATTTAATGGAGAATTTAAAAATGACTGGTAAAGATTTGGCGAGTCGGAGTAACGTTCGGGATCTTGCAGAATGGAACGGAAGCGCAGAATAGTAGTAACGAGCGCAGAAATAGAAGAGGCGCAACGCCGGATCCATTCGCGGCCTTGGAAGGAGTAGGGTTGGCCGAGGAAAGACGTTGTTGGATCAGGCGGAGTGTCGTTGTTCAGATCGGTGACAAACGGCAGGCCGAAGACATCGTAGTCGTAGCGTTCGATCAAGGCGCCGGAACCATCGGTGATGCAGCTATTGAACCGATGGAGTTTTCGTGGACTGTATATGACACGCCGCCCTGGTGGAATCCCAGAAGCTCATCTATTGAATCACCCCGATGTATTCGCGAACCACTGCATCGGAAGCATCCAACTCTTGAACCACCTGCGAGCCTCATATATGTATTTCGTCATCGAAAAACCGCTGGAACGGAGGATGCGGCGTCCTAGCGCATCGTACTTGAAATCAACATCTGTTGTTTCACCGTTCACGGTCACTTCAGCATGCGTCAGGCGGTTCATGTAATCGTAAGAAAAACGCCAATAGATTCCCGGGCACATGATGCGTTAAATTGCCATTGCCATCGTATTCAAATTCCTCCACACCATCATTCACATACTGATGCTCAGCAGACGTTAAATAATTGCGCACATGTTGTCGGCAGTTTTCACATTGATGTTTGCTGTGGAATCAAAATTAAAAGCGCGGGTGGATGGCGGATTGTTGCCTAGATGAATACCGGCGGAAGTAATTTGATGGGCACCATCATACAAAGGTTGTTTTGCAAATTGCCGTAATGACGTTTCGTTTCGCGGTGGATAATGAGCGTTGTCCCATTGATATTCAAATCCAGCAATGGAACTCCCCGCCCCATGAACAATATCGAACAACCGGCCTTCATTGTCATAGTTATATTGTGTGAGCGATCCGTTTGCCCAGAGCTTATCGGCCGCGCGCGAAAGTGCACGATACTCAATCGACAAACATTTGTTGAATCCGCAACTAAACTTCGCAGACGATCCACTTCATCGTAATTACACGCCAACAGAATCGAGCCAGGATAATCAACGCTGGTTTTGTTTCCTACAAAATCAAACGTCGATCTGACGATGTTCGAACCTTGTTTGTCCTGAGTCATTAATCCACACGAATCGTATTGCAGCTCAACTTGGACATCATCATTTTTGCCAGGATCATGCGGTCGAACCCATCGTAGTCGTAATTTTCGTGGTTACGATTACTCCACCGCCACGCGCAATGTTTTTCGCAGTCAGCCGGTTGTTGCCATCATATGTATAGCTAACGGAACTGGAATTGCGATCGAGGCTCGACACAAGATTGTCATTTCCATCGTAAGTCATCGACACCACTCCGTTCTGCGGATATTGGATGGATGTCAGTCGATTGATTGCATCGTAACCAAATGTGGTTGTACTTCCCTTCGCATCTTTAAAGCTGATCATGCGTCCGTTTGGATCGTACGCAAATTCGCTGGTGATGTCTTTACCATTCGCAGTTGCAACGCGACTGAATGTTCTGCGGTTTAAGCTGTCATAGATATAACTACGAACGTTGTTTGTGCCATCGATTGATGACACTAAATTGTTTGGAGATCGTACAAGAATTGCGTCTTGTGTGAGAGTTGATCGAGGGTTTCCACCAATCGATTCAGCAAATCATAGGAATTGCTGGTCAAATATTGTGCGCTTGAAAGATGGCTTCCATTCGTGCCGACAAGTTGTTCGGTCACGCTGGTCATATTGTCTGCGCCATCGTAATCGTACGAGGTGACGTTGTTTGCGGCATCGGTCATTTTGGTTTTGCGATGTGCACCATCGTAATCAAAGTGAGTTTGTCGCAGCAGCGGATCAGTAATCGTGATCAGCTGGCTATCGTCATCGTAAGCAAAAGTTGTATCAGGTTCGCGGGTTGTGAACCAAACAGAATTTCACGCTCAAACGTTTGACGATGCAGACCATCATAGAGGTAATCTTTTTGTGCGAGGATTCCTGCAGGAATTAATATCGCATCTTCGTAGAATTTTCGCTCAGCACTTGATTGTCATCGTTATATTCGATTGTTTTTGCGTTATGTTCTGGATGCTCAATTTGAACCAGTCGATCCAGGTTGTCATAAGTAAATTTTGTGCTTCCTTTTGCATCGGTAAGTTCGATTAGATTTTTGTTGTCATCGTATTTGTAGTCGATGTTGCAGCAACTGGCGAGTTCAAGCCACGCACTTCAACGATTTTCAGATCACGCGCATTGTATTGATACTCTGTTTGCGTTCCTGCCGGCTGGGCACAAAACGCAAATTGCGATTCTTGTCATACGCAAAAAGCGTTTCTAATGAATTTTCTCCCAAAAGTTCTTCAATCTTTT
>CAWINI010000002.1:0-305000 GCA_963837395.1 uncultured bacterium
GCGATTAGTAAATATGTGACATAAGGTCTGCTCGTTCGTCCGGAATCATCATCACCAATAGGTATCATATCCGCCTCCCGTACTGATCATGATAGTCCTGCGGCGGGGCTTTACTACCTTTATTTTTTTTCGTAGGCCAGATTGCGCCACATTTTTGTAATATCGTCAGGCGCAGCATCCCCTCCCAAATATTTGTGAAACCAATCAAGATGCGCATTGTAATAAAATGGCATCGATTTCGTTCCACTGGGCCAATGTCCATCCTCTTTGAACACAATGAGTCTTGAAGGCACATTCATCATTTGCAAGTCTGTAAAAAACTCCAGGCTTTGTGTATATGGAACGCGATAATCGCGTTCTCCAGTAATCACCAAACAAGGTGTTTTAAAATTTTTGACGAAATTATTGGGGGAATCCTTTTGATATAAATCTGATTCCCATGGCGTTCCTCCCAAATCCCATTCCGGAAACCATAACTCTTCGGTAGCAAACATGGCCGTAAGATCATATACACCCATCATTGACGCGATAGCTTTGAAACGGGTGGTGTGCCCCTCCAACCACATCATGAAATAACCACCATACGACCAACCCATTGCTCCCATCCGGTCCTTATCAACATAAGGAAGTTTTTCTAGTGCATCCGCGACCGCCATTACATCTTGATACACTTTGCCATTCCAATCTTTTGAGATCGCACTGGTGAATTCTTGTCCGTATCCTGTCGAACCGTGAGGATTTGGAAATGCAACAACGTAGCCGCTGCCAGGATAAACTTGCCAATCACCGCGGAATGCGTTTGCCCATTGTTGTTATGGTCCGCCATGAACATTCAGGATCAACGGATACTTTTTATTTGGATCAAAATTGTGCGGTTTAACAATAAAAGTATGAATCTTTTTCCCAGTCGGTGAATCGATCCACATTTCCTCCTCAGGTCTGATGTCAACGGTATCTTCCATTTCCTTATTGAAAGTCGTTAGCCGTTTTAGATTTTTTCCGGAAACATCAACGCTCCACACTTCTCTCGGTTCATGAATCGAACGTCTTACGAAAACAATCGACCGTTCCCTTCCGCTATATCAAAAGCATCAATTGTTTTCGGATCAACAATCGGCGTGATTTGTTTTGTTTTAATATCAACGTTGAATAACGGAACACTTCCTTTTACATCACCAGTAAAATAAATACTTTTTGAATCAGGTGCCCAGTGGAATTCATCAACCCAATTATCAAAAGTATCAGTTAATACTGTAATGGTGGATGTTTTCCGTTCATAGATTGCGAGTCTGATTCTGTCGGATTCATATCCAGGCACAGTTTGCATTTTGAATGCTATATACTTCCCATCCGATGAATATTCCGGATCGCCATCAAATGCTTTATTTGATTCCGTAATATTTTTTGGAGTCCCACCTGTAGTTGGAACAATCCACAAATCGCCATTTGTACTTGATGCTTGATTGGGATCATGATTGGAAGCCACACACAATTCAGAACTATCAAGCGATACATCGAAACCTCCTCCACCGATTGAAAATGCCGGCCAATCGAATTCACCGGGCGTAAGATCTACATATTTTTTGGATGCGAGATCGTAAACAAATGTGTGTGAATACTTACCATCTTTCCAGGATGTCCAATGACGATATAAAAGCCGATCGGTCATGTGAGCTGCCAATCGACCATTATTTAATCCATCTTCATTTTTCTTATTGCAATCGTTATCGGCAGCGCATTCAGGAAAGATCTGCGTTGAAAATACAATCCGTTCTCCATCAGGTACCCAATCGAGATTGTCAACTTCCATTGCAAATGAAGTCAGTTGAGTTGCTTCGCCACCATCGGCTGGAATCATCCACGCTTGTGAGCCATCTTTACGGGTCGATGTAAACAGGATTGATTTTCCATCGGGTGACCATTTCGGCCCTGTATCTGCTGCAGGATCACTGGTCATTCTATGAATATTGCTGCCATCAATATTCATTACATAGACATCAGTGTTGCCCTTCCCTTTTTCTAAGTCATCTTCACGTACTGTGAATGCGATACGTTTCCCATCAGGTGATATTGCCGGGCTCTCTATCGTTTTCAGTTTGTACAAATCGGCAATCGTAAACGCTTTTTTCTCTGCTACCGCAGAGCTTACAAAATACAGCGATAATGTCAGTGCAAGAATTTTTTTCATTGTCCTCTCTCTGTGGTTAAAAATTCTTTGAAGCTAGGTTGTTGTGCTTTTCGAAACGCCGCACACAGGCGAATTTGTTCCAACGTTTGATCCAGCAATCTCGGTGCGCCTGGAATTTTCCCCACACGCGGTTTGAAGAAAGCTTCAACTTGTTTCGCATGATCCTCATCGCAGTAAACTTGCCCAACCCGCGACAATTGAGCATCATAACCACGCGGAAGCCGCTTTGCCATCGTATCAAAATTTTTTGTCACAAAATCATAGACCAAATAACCTGTACGTGGATGCATTTGCATTTCCCAGGCGGCGGAAAGTGAATCACGAATATCGAAATCTTTGGAAACAGCGATATCAAAAACCTTTTTTGCCACATCCGGGCTTTCAAAACAAGACATAGCCATAAAAATTTCTGAACGCTCTTCCGGAAGCAGAGTCTTTTTCGCTTCTTGTTCGTACAAAGTCAACAACGCTTCATCACCGTGAACCGCAGCAGCGCATAAAACTCCAGGAACCATTTCCGGATCAACCGCTTTCCGATCCTTTACCCATTGAGTTGCAAGATTGTAGGCTTCTTTACCGAGTTCCCGATCATCACCTTGTTGAACCACGAATGGCATCAGATCTTTTCTCAGAAGTTTCGTATTGTCATCTTCCCCTGGACGGGGCTGCCATCCAAGTTCACGTGCTAATGAACCAAAATGATTTTGAATGAAGGCTGCATATTTTGGCCGAATTTCTTCAGTTACTAACGGTTGGTCTAAATCTTCTAAAACTTCAATCGCGGTGCCAATGATGTGACGGTTATGATCTTGCACAATCGTAGATAAATGCTTTAGAGCGTCCGCCGCAGGCATCTTTCCCATGTGCATTAACGCACTAAAATCATTGATGAGAGTCACACGCTCAGCGACCGAAAGCTCCTTTCCCCCGTCTTTTACAAGCACATTTAATTGATCTTCAGAATATTTTACATGGTAATAACCCCAGCCATCACGATTCGCAAAAAACCATTGCGGACAACCATTCTTATATAAAGCGACGTTTTCATCTTTGCTTTTCACCAGATAACAATTCCCATCCTCATGATCCGCGATTTCATATTTCACACAAACCGGAACTTGCCACAGCTGATTTGATTGAGCAACAGATCCAAGCGGAGTCGATCGTGACATTTCAAAATTCACATTGGAAGAAGCTCCACATTGAACATGCGTAGAGATTAATGGAACTCCGGATTGATTCAGAAATGTTGAAAATGCCGGAGCTACATCAGCATTTGAAGCCTGACTAATCGAATTCAAAAAATCATCTGCTGTTGCATTCCCCCATGCATATTTTTTCAAATACTGTTGAACGCCCGTCCGGAATTTATCTTCCCCAACCCACGATTCAAACATTTGCAGAATTGCTTCACCCTTTCCATATGTAATGCTATCGAAGGCATTTTGAATGTCATCTTTCGTCCAGGATCGGTTCACGAATTTTACGAGCAGAAGACAAACTATCTTCCTTCATCACCCGCGCACGGTCTGATATTTCCACAATTTGCTCATCCCATTCCGGCCTGAAGCGCATTATGATTTTTGTCCCCATCCAGCTTGCAAATGATTCGTTGAGCCACGTATCATCCCACCACTTCATAGTTACAAGATCACCAAACCATTGATGAGCGAGTTCATGGGCGCAAACGCTGGCCCAATCATGTTTGAAATCTAAAGTTTCGTTTTCAGGTTTTGTTAACATTATTTCTTCGCCATATGTAACCAGCCCTGGATGCTCCATTGCAAAACCAACTTTGGGAATTGCGATCTGATCTAACTTTTCATATGGATATGGAATTCCAAAATATTCCTCCAGCAAATTAACAATTGGCGTGGTAGATTCAACTGCCCACCTTGCTTCTGCAGTTCGACCTTTTGGTGTAACAATCCGGGATGGGGTTCCGTTCTTACCGATCTTTGAATCTCCAACAAATTCAAATGGGCCAACTGCAAATGCAACAAGATAACTTGGAAGCGGGTGGCTTTTTGCAAAACGAACAACTTTAGTTGCACCTTCAATCTTTTCAGATTCCTGCGGAGTGTTGGTCAATGCAATTGCATCTTTTGGAACATGAAGTTCAATGAGCCAGGGCACTTTGTAAGCAGGTTCATCGAAACATGGAAATGCTCGGCGCGCATCATCCGCTTCAAACTGGGTATACACATACCAGGAATCACCATCTTTCATTTTGAAAATGCCGTCATTATCTTTGTCGCTGATGATTCCGGTATATGTAATTGTCAACTTTGCAGTACCGGGTCCAATCGGCTGAGTGAAAGAAAGGCCAACGAACTCTTCATCTTTGATCGGCAGCACGCTGCCAGTTTGTGTTTTGTCTTTTTCAGTTAGTTCTACCTTTTGAATTTGGATTTCAGTTGCATTCAGCCAGAGCGTCGAAATCTGTTTTGCAATTTCAAGATTAATCGTGATGATCCCGGAAAAATTATCTTTTTGCGGATCGATCGTAAGCTGAACTGCATATTCAGTAGGTTTTGCATCATTTGGGAGACGCAGTTTTGGGGGCTGTTCGGCAGCCATTAAAACAAACGGAATTAAGAATACGAGTAGCAGGATTAATGCAGCGCGCATGCGGAGTATTGTAACCCTACTGGTGCTGGAGCGAAACAAAGCGATTCAATCAAAATTGGATGCCCGGTTTAATGCCGCCGTAAAGTAAAGCCTATTACATCAAAGGTGCTTTTGGTGGGGCACCACGACGTCGCTTTTTTTAATGCTCTCTGCGAACTCGGCGTTAAAAAAAAGATTGCGATGTGTTGGTTGTTTCCGAAATTACAAAGAAGTTTTTTTATAGCCGCAGCACTTAATCGACGGGAATGCACAAAACAGGAACATCCACAGTTGCAACCGTGCGATACAAAGTGGTTCTGAGTCGCTTAAATGATGGATGCGAAAATCCAAGCACAAGAAAATCGATCGATTTTTGTTCGATGCATCGATGAATTTGTTCCGCTGCCGGACCACGGCGAATGATGATTTCCTGCGCAGAAGAAGCACACGGATTTTCAGCAAGAATTTCTTCACGAACATTATTTTCTATGTCTTCAACATCGGTTGCATTCAAGAATTCGACAACTTCCTTTTGGATAGCCAGGCTGTGCAGCACCGAAAATACTCCATGACATGCTTCAGCCAGTCTCTTACTGATATGACATAATTTTGCACTTCGTCTTGTGGTATCGATTGAACACAAGATGTGTTTTGGTTTTTGAAAATCTAAACTTTCACGTTCAAACAGAACGGGAGGAAGCGCCAATACACTAGCTTTTGTTTCGTTAGTAGTTCCTTGAAATGTTGAGCCCAAAAATATCTTTTTTAACCCCCTGTATCCGTGGGTGGGCAAAATGATTAAGTCAAATTCCTCTTTCTCTGCGAGCAGATTAATTTCGGCTGCAGAAGATCCTCTTAAAATTGTTGTATTAAAACCAGCTTTGCTAAATGGAGCCATTTTGTTTTGAGCAATCTCCAGTAGCTTTTCATCCACTTCACGAAAAGATTCATATCCGTACATTTGGAGGTTTGGTTCTATCACATGAAGTACAGTTAATGAAGCATTCTGAAATTTCGCAAACCCTTGAGCATAGGAAATTTGTTTGGCCGTAAAATCACCAAAATCAATCGGACAAAGTATTTTCGAAAACATGGCTTCCTCCTACCGATGAGCCATAAGCCCCGAATTGTAGAACTCAACAGTCGCTTTTTGATTCTCATGATATCTTTCCTTTGCTAACGTTGGACAACCTTCCATAGCAAATGCAATTACCGTCAGGACAAAAATGGCGAACAGAATTTGTAATAATGGATGTGGATGTTCAGCAACAATTCTCATAATTCACCTCACTGGAATAAGATGCTGCAAATAACGTACCGGGATGACATCAATAGGCAGGATCATTGAAAAAGAAATTGGCAGGTCGGAATTTCAGCTCTTTGCGGCTGCTGGCTTAAAGTGTTATCACCCTGAATTATTCACTTTGATGTTTCACCATCTTGAGCTCCTCGCTCGGTGTTATCACCAGGAAGCAAGAACTCAAAGTGTTATCACCTTGCTCAGGTTCTTTCCAACCTGCCATACATAACTAGAGCAATAAGTGTGCCTGAAATTTCAGGGGTGAGACTTAAATAGATCTATGACATCGTGTCTGAAAACTGACAAGAAGGCGTCAAAATCAACAACTCTTTGAAAAGCAAATAAGGAAGTTTATTTGGCATCGTATTTGCCGCTATGGGGGATGGAGGTATCTTATGTCGCTAACTTATTTCTTACCAGATTATTTTTTACGTGAAGTTCATCATTTGGCGGTTAGGAGTTCGCCAGAAGAAACATATCAAGCAATTTGTGATTTTGATATGTCGGAAGTTCCATGGATCAATAGTCTTTTTCGCTTGCGAACGGTATTTGATGAAGAAAAACCTAATTCTTCGCATTTAACATTACGTGATGCATATCGCAATGGTGGATTCGTTTTATTGGACGAAATTTCTGATCAGGAATTGATTGTCGGTGCCATTGGGAAAATCTGGAGACCTGCAATTGCATTCAAGAAAGTTGATTCTTTTGAATATGCAGATTTTCATCAACCTGGTTTCGCCAAAGTTGCATGGAGTTTGCGATGTGAACCAAGAATCGGTGGAGGTACATTTTGTTCATTTGAAGTTCGTGTTGGTGCTACTGATTCCGTTTCAGCGGCAAAGATGCGCGGTTACTATTCGCTGATTGGTCCGTTTTCCCGCGCAATCCGTCGTTCAATTTTCGCTCGCTTCAAAAATAAATTCGGAAATGTATTGGCTGATGAGCCAACACGCAACTTAGGCGGAGACACTCTAATCACGAATCCTATCGCCATGTGTACAGATGGGATTTACATTGAAGCGCCGCCGGATGCGATCTGGCCATGGCTTATGCAAATGGGATGTTTACGTGCCGGCTGGTACAGCTACGATTTCCTGGATAATGCTGCTGTTCCAAGTTCAAATCGGATTGTTCCTGAATGGCAAAATTTAAATGAAGGAGATTCCTTAAATTGGACACCACAAGAGGATCATGGTTGTTTTGTGAATTCTATTGATCGACATAGGTCACTGGTTCTAGGTAGTTGTTATGATTATGATCGAAAGGAATCTGTTCTGCCTGACATCAGCCCTCTACCTTCAAATTATTTTCGTTCAAGCTGGTCTTTTATTCTTGAACCGCAAACAAGTGAAGTTACGAGATTGATCGTTCGAGTACGAAGCGATTACCATTTACCAAAACAAATGATGCCACATCTCCAGACATTCTTCTTTAAATCGGTTCATCCATTTATGGAAAAGAAACAATTGCAGAATCTTAAACTGCGCGCAGAAAATCTTGCTTCTGCCCATAACGGAATATTATCGAATGAAAAGGTTTATCCGGAGGAAGATAATAATTGGATTAGCGATTGAAAGATTAAATCTGTGAAGCAAAAAAGGCCAGCTGGAAATCAGGCTGGCCCTTTTAATTTAATGAGGCTTAATTTCCTTTTGTGTCTGAGGTTTTATGATCTTTTTTTCAACTTCTGGTGCGTGCTTTTTGATTCGAGCTACCTCTTTCTGTGGCAAATATAGTTTGTCATATCTTTTTTGCTCGCTTTCAGCAGGACGCTTTTGAACCGGCAATTTTTCAATTCGAAGATTTGTAACACTTTCGATCCTTTTTATATCCGGTGAGCCTTTAACAATCTTGGTTTTCTGTATCGGTTTAGCGAATCTCGACGGCACGATGTAATTGCCGATGTACTCCTGATGAAAATTGTTAATAATTACGAAATTCCAGATGATCCAGCGGCTATCATCCCAGGGATCGGGAATTCTATAACCCGGTGGCGGCAGAGGAGCCCATCCTACATAGTCATCAAAATACATCCACTCAACTGTTGCCGGGGTCCACGTATATCCTGGAATCCAAATCCATCCGAGTTCTGGATCAAAAATCCAATGGCCGTGATGGTAAACAATCCAGCCATATGGTTCAATAGGAGACCCAAAGCCATCCATAACTGGTCCAGGCCCAATGTCCGTAATAGAAGGGCCGCCAATTTTGTATGACCCACGGACGCCATACTCGTCCAAATCTTGAATGCATCATCCAATCACCATGGTGCGTCAAGGTATCGAAGTCATTAAATGCAGCAGAAAACACCATTTCAGCAGAACTGGAATTTGGAAGTGAAATCATGCATAAAGTAAATACGATTGCGCCTATCATCAAAGTTGTTTGAAATATTGCTCGCATTTTCTTTTGAACCTCCGCAGTTACACAAAAAAGTAACGCAAAGAAAATGCCATTAATTAAAAGGCACTAAAGCGAACGCACCAACTTAAATCAGGCATTACATTTACCGACCTTCTGTCATTTTTTCGCCAAATTGTCGAGTTTCGAAATCGGCATTATCTCAACAAAAATCGGCACGTATATTGCAAGATTTATATTTAGCAGGTTGGAAAACGCGCACGAGGTGATAACACTTTAAGTTAACACTTCATGATGATAACAACCGGAGCAGGTAGCTAACCGGTGAAACATCAAAGTTGGGAGCTCAGGGTGATAACACTTCAAGCCAGCAGCCGCAAAGAGCTGTTTTTCCAGCCTGCTTTCTTACTTTAAGGCGTTTTTGAGCCACATTGGATTGTGAGGAAATTTATGATGAAAGAAGCGATGCTATATCACAAGCTCAATGGCGATTTACGTTGTGATCTATGTGCGCACAGATGCCGCATTAAACCAGGGCTTGCAGGCGTATGTTTGGTTAGAAGAAACGATGAAGGGAAGTTATACACATTAGTATATGGACGCACTATCGCGCAAGATATTGATCCGATCGAAAAGAAACCACTATTCCACTTTCTTCCAGGAAGCAAAGCCTACTCAATAGCTACTGTGGGGTGTAACTTCCATTGCAATTTCTGTCAGAACTGGGAAATTTCGCAAGCACTGCGCGAAGAACATTTCTTTATGGGAACAGAAGCAACACCGGAAGAAATCGTAAGGAATGCAATTGAAAGCGGATGTTCCAGCATTGCTTACACGTACACAGAACCAACCATATTTTTTGAATACGCATATGACACAGCGAAAGTCGCAAAACGGAATGGCCAAAAAAATATCTTTGTTACAAATGGTTATGAAACTACCGAATGTATAGACATGATCGCGCCATATCTTGACGCGGCGAATGTTGATTTAAAATCGTTTTCCGATTCTTTTTACCGCAAAATCGTTGGAGCGAAATTGCAGCCAATTAAAGAGTCGCTTAAATATTTCAAGAAAAAAGGCATCTGGTTAGAAGTAACAACCTTAATCATTCCTGAATGGAATGACAATGAAAGTGAGCTTAGGGAAGCAGCAGAATTTATTGCAAAGGAACTTGGAGTTGATACACCGTGGCATTTAAGCCGATTTTATCCGGGCTATAAAATGATTAATGAAAAAATAACTCCTGCTGCCACTTTGATGAAAGCGATGAAGATTGGACATGATGCTGGTTTACATTATGTATATGCAGGGAATTTGCCTTCTGGCGAATATGAAAATACGTACTGTCCGAGCTGCAAGAGTCTAATAATTTTCCGCAGTCATTTCAGCGTAATTGAGAGCCTCCTTCAAAACGGTGAATGCCCTGAATGCGGATTTAAGATTAGCGGCGTTTGGAAAGAGCAAGGTTTTGCACAATTTGAATCGCCGCATATTTTTCATGTTGTCTGATTTCCCTATTAGGTACTTTTAAGTCCGGCAAAAGGATTTTAGAAGCGGAATGTATTACTATTGAATCGCGTTTTTTCTCCATCCACTCCAAACTGGAACTCCATTATCATCGCGAAGCTTTAGGTGTTGATCTCCTTTGGATACTTCAGCTGCAATGATGGCAGGTTTTCCATCAAATTGAACTCTCGATCCCTTAACCTCGATCTTATCTTGTTTATCGATCTTCGTATCCTGATTTTCAATAAACCACGAAGGCTCAAGATGTACCGAGACAGTTTCCTTATTAGTTTTCAAAGTCAAATGTACGCCGGCACACATCCCTTTCATTGGTTCGATTTCGTCTACACTAATGACTTCGCCGTTGAGAGTTTCAACTGTCTTCGGGTCGTACAATCTGTTGTACTGACTGCCACTCCCCCAACCCTGGTTTCCCTTGCAATTCATTCGTCCTTGAGCACCGGAAATATCCGCAAGAGCGACAAATGCGCATGCAATTACAAATAGAAAAAATATTTTTCTCATACAACCTCCATAAATAATTGTTAACTATTCCATCGGTGACAGGTACGCCAACAAGTCCAGAAGCTGTCGCACTGTCATTGCCTCGCTGTAATCTCCCATCGGTGAGAGTTTATCTCCCGATCTTTTAGAAATTTCTTTGCTCACCTCGTGCGAAGGCGAGATGATCGAGGTTGCAAGCTTTCCAGGCGATTGATTCCGTATCGGCCGGTTTAGGTTTGGTCCCTGATTCGCTGAGAATGGTTTGGGCATTTCGGTCTCACCTGCAACTGAATGACATGTATAACACCGAAGATCCATAAATGCCTTGCGGCCTGCATCTGGATTTCCAACAGGAAGAACAAGCGTTACGAGTTCCTCAGGTTTACTCTGTTGCGCAAGGGTTGCAACAGCAGTCAATGCGGCAAAACTAGTAACAGCAGTACCAGAAATTTTATTCGCATATTTCCTCCTAGGAATGTTTTTATTCTCAGCCCTCCAACAAAAAGTGGATAACAACAATTGTTAATATTCCTGCAGTAATACCGGCAGTTTGTTTTAATCCGCTCCTGAGTTCCGTGTAGTGATCCAGAATTGATGATAGGTCGACAGTTGCGATATAAAGAAAACTGGAAGCAGAAATTGCGATTATGTATGGAGTAAAAGCTTCAATATTTCCACGCAGCCAAAAAGTCAGCATGGCACCTACAACAGTTGTCAGTGCGGATGCAAAGTTCGACCAGTAAGCTTTCATTCTATTCATACCACTTTCGATCAGTATTACGAAATCACCGAGCTCCTGGGGAATTTCATGCACCACAACTGCCAGAGATGTTATTACTCCAAGCGGCACTGATACTAAGAATGCGGTCGCAATCAAGACCCCATCAACAAAATTATGAAAAGCATCTCCAATCAAAATTAGGATTCCTACAGGATGTGTATGATTCTGCTCTAACTGTTCTCTACGATGTTGATGACCCGCTGAATGAGCATGGCCGTGTGGGAGCCTGATAACCTTCTCCAGGATAAAAAAGAGGATGAATCCAGCAAGCACGACTTGCAAGGCAATGTGTGAATTGGTCCCTTCAATTGCTTCAGGTAGTAAAGCGAGAAAAGTTGCGCCTAAAAGGGTGCCGATTGCATAAGCGAGAAGAGGCGTTTTTAATCTTTTGTGGAACTTCGGAAAAGCAAGCAGAATCCCAGCGCCTGTTAAAGCACCAACGCTTCCGATTAAGCTGAACAACAATGATATACACAAAAATGCTCACACTATTTCATTAGGGAATGCAAATGCAATGCCATTCCGGTCGGCTTACGCATTCTTCTCACTCCCGAACTGCGAGTCTCTTGCTTTGGCAACAATCGCGACAAAATGTCAGACAATGCATGGGATTTGGAACGTTCACTTGAGGAAAAGCGATGGCATCCGCGTTGCAGGAGTTAGGCCTGAGGAGTATTTACGATGAAAGTAATTTTAGCTGTTGATGGATCACCTTGTAGTAATGCCGCAATGGGCGAAGCGATATCACGCGAATGGAAAGATGGCACCGAGTTGATGGTTCTTGCTGCTGTCCATACACGAATCCCTGAAATAACCGACCCGCTCTTAGTCATGGCGGCTGCACGGGTGGAAATGATGGAACAAGAAAACAAGAGAATGCGAACTTTAGTCGAACGTGTAGCAGCTATGATCCGTGATTCTAAAAAAGGAAAAAATTTGAAAATCGAGACCCGGGTTGTGGAAGGTTCTCCTAAGGAAGTAATTCTAGATGAGTCAAACCGGTGGCAAGCAGATCTTATTTTAATGGGCTGCCATGGATACGGTAATGTAAAAAGGTTTATGCTTGGATCGGTTTCTCAAGCGGTGGCTTTGCATGCTCCTTGTTCGGTTCAAATCGTCCGAACAAAACACGAATAACATGTGTGAGGTAGACCCTGAACAAGATATTTTGAGTATTACTGCTGTAGACATCGTCTACGCAAAGTTCAATATCAGGGAAAGACGTTTTACATTCGAAGTTTTCACAAAGATAAGAACAGATGAATATGGATCAACGAACGATAGCGTACTTCTCCATGGAAATTGGATTGGAGGATCAAATCTCTACGTACAGTGGAGGACTTGGAATACTTGCAGGTGATACAATCCGAGCCGCTGCGGATCTCAAAGTTCCAATCTTAGCAATATCGCTTTTGCATCGTAGTGGATATTTTTATCAACGAATCGATAAATCCGGAAATCAAATCGAAGAGCCGGTTCATTGGGCAGTTAACGATTTTCTGGAAGAATTGCCATACCGTTGCACAGTGACCCTTGAACAACGTGAAGTACAGCTTCGCTGCTGGAAATATGAAGTGAAAGGAGTTACAGGTTATGTTGTACCGGTGTATTTTCTGGATTCCGATCTCTCGGAAAATACAGAATGGGATCGTAAGCTTACCGGTTCATTATATGGTGGTGATAGTCGTTACAGGCTTTGTCAGGAAATCATTCTTGGAATTGGTGGAATCAGGATGCTTCGTGCGATGGGTTACAACTCCCTGCACCGTTATCACATGAATGAAGGGCATGCCAGCTTGCTCGGTGTGGAACTACTGGAGGAAGAAGCCCAAAAATCAGGAAGGAAAATTCCAAACTCAGACGACATCAAAAAAGTCCGAGAACAATGTATTTTTACAACACATACTCCTGTTGAAGCAGGATTTGATAAGTTTGACCTTGATTTAGTTGAGCCCATTTTGAATAAACCATGGATGATATCTCTGAAAGATGTTTTTTGCTGCGAAGATCAGCTCAACATGACCTACCTGGGTTTGAATCTAAGTCACTATGTGAATGGAGTTGCACAAAAACATGGTGAAACAGCAAGGAAAATGTTATGCAGATATGATTTGGAGGCCATTACAAATGGAGTTCATGCTGCTACATGGGTTGCTCCTGCGTTTCAGAATCTTTTTGATGAGTGCATACCAGGTTGGCGTAAGGATAATTTTGGTCTGCGCCATGCTCTAAGTATTCCAAAAAATAAGATATGGGAAGCCCATATTAAATCGAAAAAAGATCTAATCCACTTCGCAAATGATGAAAGTAATGCTGGAATGGATATTGATTTTCTTACAATTGGTTTTGCCAGACGTTTCACTGCATATAAACGTCCGGACTTCTTTTCTCCGACATCAACCAGCTAATATCAATCGTTCAAAAATGCGGGCCGATTCAACTGATTTATGCCGGGAAAGCACATCCGCATGATGAACAAGGGAAAAAAATAATTCAGAATATTTTGCAGATTTCTAAAATATTGAAGGATCATCTCCGACTTGTCTTTCTTCCCAACTATGATATGGGGCTTGCCTTGCTCATAACATCAGGTGTAGATCTGTGGCTGAATACACCGAAGCCCCCGAATGAAGCGTCAGGAACAAGTGGGATGAAAGCTGCAATGAATGGAGTCCCGAGTCTTAGCATCCTGGATGGTTGGTGGCTTGAAGGCCATATTGAAGGTGTTACCGGCTGGTCGATTGGTCAAAATAGTAGAAGGACGGCCGAAATCCCGAACAATACAGCGGATGACGCTACGTTGCTTTATGAAAAACTTTCTCAAATTATGCCAATTTATTATAAGGATCAAACTCGCTATATTGATGTAATGCAGCATGCAATTGCTCTGAATGGTTCCTTTTTCAATACTCACAGAATGATGCAGCAATATGTTCTAAATGCTTATTTCATTTAGTTATATTGATCGCAAGCTTTAAAGACGCACTTCGTTATTAAATCTCAAACCTGATTCCATTTAATTTTGCAATTTTCGCTGTCCAAACATACGGCCCTTTTTGTAATTGCTTCCATCGAAAACTTCCTGCAAAATCATGAGTGAATTGTTCATGAATGTCTTTAAGGTCACTTATTATCAAGAAGAACAAAAACTGAGCCAGGATGAATGGATTCAAAAGCCTGAAATACCCGAATATTTCGCTCAGCCGCTGGCAGCTTTCTTAAATCAAGTTTGTGCTTCTTTTGGATAGTCGCACTTTTCTGTTCTAGCATTGTAAACCTCCGTGCCGCTATCTCTGAATTTTCCAGAGATAACTACAGTAGTGCAATTGAGTTGCCATAACCCTCTGTCGGAAAATTACCGGTTCCTTATTTAATGATTGAAAAAATGTCAATTACCCGACAAAAAGGCAGTTGTGCGTCAATAACGGAATAATGCAAACACTGCCGGCCTGGATGCGTCTTTTTCAATCACAATGACATTGCCTATGTTTCGAATTGTATAGATCGCAGCAAGATTCGAAATCTCTTCATCTCCTGGCTCTGCCGAATCATGACTGATTAATTCTGTATTTACTTTATGTCAGTATGGCAGAGTATTCGGCACTGCTTCAATAATAGTAGTGAACCGCATTTTCTTTTTTTATGATTGGACGTAACTTCGCAATTGATTCATTTTGTATCTGGCGAATTCTTTCCGAGTGAGTCCAAAAATGTCTCCATTTCACGCAAAGTCAGTCGATTGTCATCGCCAATTCCGAATCTCATTTGTAAAACCGTTGCTTCCATATCAGTTAAATGACTCATTAAAGTTTTCACATATTGATTTCTTTCTTTTGCAATAACCAGTGTCGGGTGAAGGCATCAGTTTTTGCGGGATATTTTCACCAAGTACTGGTCCTTCTTCTTCATCTAACCTTGAATCAAGCGAAAGGATTTTTTCTGAAAGCCGCAATGCATGGTCTAATGCTTCTACAGAAATCCCAATTTTTCGTGACGTCATTTCTCGATTCACTTGGTTAATTTCGCTGTTTTCACTTTTTGTTAAATTTCTGAGTTTGCATAAAACCGCTGTAATCTTAGATCCTAACGGGATCATTCTGCCATGATGCGTTAAGTAACAATGGATCGCCTGTCTAATCCACCACACTGCATAAGTGAGAAAGCGAACATTCCTATCTGGATCGAATCTGCGTGCAGCTTGAATTAAACCAATATTGCCTTCATTAATCAGATCCAGGACGGGTATATCCGGCCGCTGAAATTTCTGGGCAAGTTTAACCACAAATCGGAATTTGCATCACAAGTAATGGAACTCTGCTACCTTTCGCGATCGTTGAGCGAGTTCTAACTCTCCGTCTCGAGTCAATAGCGGTATTGCTATGACTTCTTTTAGATAAAGACGATACGCGTCTATTTCAATATTCCTTCGATTTGAATTGATCATTTTCTTTTCCAAGTATTTTCTTAACGTCTATTCATGCCTCACGGTTATTCTTGAAGGCAATACTTATGCCGGGATTATTACTGAGACCTGAGTCCAATTCTGATGAAAAACTGACACAGAAGAGACAAACTGTCAGTTGAATGGTTTGCCGATAAGTTTCTGATGATTAAGATTAGGGTAATGAGGCAATTTTTCTCAGCTTTATTCTTAATTGCTCTTTTAGTGACTGACGCTTCCGCAATCACCTGGGGGAAACTAATTGAATTTGGAACGGGTGTGTATGTTCAATCGATGCGTCGGACAACGGATGGCGGAGTCATTCTCGATGTTAGTCAAAGCCATGTTGCAAAGCTTAATAGCAACGGAGATTTGGCCTGGCAAAAAACCGGGATCGTTCATGCTGTTGAAACTCTAGACGGAGGAATTGCGGCGATTGGTGTAAACAATGGAAAATGGTTTCTCACGAAGTTTAATAAGACAGGAACCATCGTCTGGCAGAAAACATACAACTTCGAAACTACTGGGCCGGTCGTTTTCATGCGGCTGCGTGCAGTAGGATCCGCGGGATACATTCTTGCGGGAAGCGAATTCAATCGAACCGGACCACGTAAGTGTGTTTTGCTTCGGACCGGCTCGCAAGGAAATCCATTATGGCTGAAAAAATATCCAGGCTTCAATCTGCGGGATATGGAAATTGCGGGCAACAAAACTTTCATCATGGTTGGTAGGCCAAACATAACAGTTCTCAGAATTTCGCCATCAGGCCAACTTCTTTTTAAAGGGGCTTTTGGATTTGGAAGTGAAGAACCGGCGGGCATTCAACCAACGTTAGATGGAAATTTTGTCGTTGCTTCCAATCGCCGCGCGAATCCGATTCAATCCTTCATAACAAAATTTTCAGCCAGCGGAAGAATTTTGTGGCGCGAATCATTGAGCGGACAACCCCAAATTAATTTGACGAGCATTCGTTCTACGAAGGAAGGTTATTTGGTTGCCGGCACCAGGCGTGCACCGAATGAACCGAATCAAGACATGTTTATCATACAGTTAAATAAGAACGGCATCTTTCAATTCGCCGATTATTTCGGTGGAACAGCATCCGAATTCGGATTTGCAATCGCGACCTCGGATAACCATTTTGCAATTGCAGGAAGTACCATTTCTCCGGATTCTGGAGACGAAGCAGGATTTGTTATGAAATTTCCACGAAATGAAAACGGAGGAAATTCTTGCAGTTTTTTCAAACCTCACGAACAACCATTTATAAGCTTCTTTGTACAACCTGTGCCACCGATTATTCCAAAGACTCAGATAATTGAGACTCCCCCGCTAACTGGTGAAGATTCAATGATCGCAATTTCGGATGGGAATCTGCAGTTTCAAAATTTGTGTGACTAAAATCCAACAAAGGCATAGTTTTTGCACCATTTAAATAGTACGGCAGGCCAGGAAGTGGTATTGCGAAGGAGCGGTTCCACTGCTGAAAGCCAACAGCCGGAAGGTGCTGCATCCTGGCTTGCCGTGATTCTCTCTTCATCAGACTACAAAAATCCTGGAAAGCATCCTAATGTTAATATGCATAAAGACTCGCGAGATAAGTAAATAAATGGGAAAGCGTGCAGCAGGGATACTCCTGTATCGCGGAAAGGGATCATCACTAGAAGTTTTATTAATTCATCCAGGCGGTCCATATTGGGCTAATAAAGATGATCAAGCGTGGTCTATTCCAAAAGGGGAATTCCTGGATAATGAGGATCCTTTAACTGCTGCCCAAAGAGAATTTCAGGAAGAAACTGGTTTTTCACTTCAAGGGCCATTCATTTCAATCGGTTCAATTAGACAATCCAGTGGAAAAGTTGTGCAGGCATGGGCAGTTGAAGGAAATTTGGATGCTTCTGCGATTCAAAGCAATAGCTTTCGTTTGGAATGGCCTCCGCGTTCAGGGAAGTATCAGGACTTTCCTGAAGCGGATCGTGGTGACTGGTTCTCACTGACTCAAGCACGAAAAAAAATTTTGAAAGTGCAATTACCGTTTCTGGCAAATTTGGAACGTCTTCTGCTGAAAAGTTCTTTTCACTAAAGAGGGCGAAGAATTTGTAATTCACGCATTCATATGTTTGATCATATTTTTTCCAGCGCTTTTTGCCGAATACATGATTCGATCAGCCGCCTTAATCATTTCATCTGGTGAACAACTTGGAATGTCATAAGTAACAGCACCGATAGAAAAAGTAATTGGCAGCTTTTGACCTTGGGTTACTTCGTTCAGTGAGCTCTGGAGATGTGTCAAGGAAGACATTGCTTGAGAGCCATTTGTTTCAGGAAGGTAAAGTAAAAATTCGTCGCCTCCCATACGAGCGACAAGATCGCTTGCTCGGATGTTTTGCCGGAGTCTAGCCGCAATTTTTTGCAAAGCCTCATCTCCTACTGCGTGTCCATAACGGTCATTTAGAGTCTTAAAATTATCGAGATCAATATATGCAATCGTAAGCGGGCGATTGTATCTTTTGGCTCGTTCAATTTCAGTAGACATTCTTTCGAGAAAAGTTCGTCGATTCGGTAGCCCTGTAAGAAAATCAGTGTGGGCTGAATTTTTCTCGCGCTCAAATGCGTTATGCAAAAAAGAAATCAATAATGACACAGCCGTGAAAAAAATTATCCTGAGCAGAGTATCTAAATAGAAGATTGCTAGAGAATTTTCTTCAGTCTTTAAATCAACCATTCCCCATGCTAATGAACTTGCAAAGGAAACAATAATTCCTACCCCACCTCCTATGAACCATGACGCAATAAAAATGGGAATCGAATAAAAAACATAGAATGAAATATCTGCTTTTGTTTGATAATCACAAAAAGCAATGGATGCTACGAGTACTAGAGCAAAAAACAGCAATAGGATTTTGGACAGTCTTCCAATTTGGTCATCCAGGCGCGATAGCATATGAGATTTCCTTGTTCGGATTAGAGCAGAAACAGACCTTCAATCCGATACAAACGCCTCCATCTCTCCAAGTACATCTCGTAATGAAATCATGCCTAAGAAGTTGTTGTCTTCAATAACAGGAAGATGACGACAATGACTTTGTCCCATCTTCGACAGGCAATCCATAATGGTTTCTTGTGGTGATATGACAGTCAGGACATTAGTCATAATTTTTTCTACTGGTACATCACGTGGATCCAATCGTGGACCTATCACCTTGTTTAACATGTCACGCTCTGAAACAACGCCCAGGAGGGAGTTATCTTTCATTACTGGAACTGCTCCAAGATTTTTGAATTTCATGAATTGAGCTGCTGATAACACGCTCTGACTGGGCAAAACACTGCAAATTTCTTTATGAGACCGTTCATCTAAAATTTCTTTCACTGTCTTCATAAATCACTCCTTACCAGGCAAAAATGCAGAATACGTGCCACGATTTTCTGGGTATTGGGAGGATTTTTTCTGAATTTCTGTCAGATATTAAGTCAGCCTGTCAGTAAAACGACGCAGAAGAGTTCTTAACTAACTTCTTGCCATTTCTCGAACCAAAATGCTATCCATTCCGTAAATATCTTTTCTAAACTGAACGGTACTGGAAGCATCAACCCATACCGTAAAGTACACAATTGATATCGGAACGGCCTGTGAAAGATAAATTGTTTTTTGCAAGTTATTTTCTATTGTATTCTCTAATTTTTCCCGGTCCCATTCGGGATCACCAATCAAAAGATATTCGGAAAGTTCAAGCGCATTCTCAAGTCGAATACAACCATGACTAAAAGCACGATCGACTTTTTCAAATAGCTGTTTTTCTGGAGTGTCATGCAAATAACAGCCGAAATCATTCGCGAAATGAATTTTGATCCGTCCAAGTGAGTTTTCTGGTCCTGGAATCTGCCTTAACATGGTGCTACCATCGGAACGCCTAATAATCTTTAGCCGATTCTTTTTCAGATAGTCTTGGTTTTTGGCAACCTTTGGCCAAATCTCTTTGTTTGCTATTTCAGAAGGCACGTACCAATAAGGATTCGTTTCCAGATAAGTAATTTCACTGGTCAAAAATACCGGGCTTTGCCAATCAGACTTACCAACAATGATCCGCATCGTAAGCCATTCGGCATTTTGCATAAATGCTGTTAGTTCGAATGCTGGAATATTAATTTGAACATGACGTTCGCCAATGTCATCTGAAATCCAGCGCATGCGTTCAAGATTCGCTTCTATCTGCTGAATTCGTTCTTGTATCGGGACATTCAATTCAGCAAGAGTTGAACGACCTACAATTCCATCAACATTGAGGCCATGGGTTTGTTGAAAACGACGAACCGCCTGATCTAAAAGATCATCGAATACCAGGTCATTATCAGCATTACCATAAAATTCGCCGGTTACTTTTAATCTTCGTCGCAAAGCTCCAACTCCATCATCGTTGCTTTCCTTGAAGAGTTTGCGCATCGGAAACTTTTTCCCAACCTCCATTTGACTCCATCTGACGATATTCTCGAAGCGTTTCAATCAAGATCTGATATGCAACATTTTGAGGCTCAACACTGTAAAGAACGCTCGAAATTTTGTTTGAACCAAGAGCTTCAGTTAGCAAATCCAAAGTATTTATTTGAGGCCTTTGCAGTTTCCAGTACGCAGATGGTTTCACTTTCCCATTCGCTAAATGATGTGCTAACCGCAAAAAAGCATCTGACAGCAACAAATCTTGTTCGATTGAAACATTGTTTGTTTTTGTTGAATTCCGATTCAGAACTGTAATTGCCTTCCAATGATAATCGTCTGGATTTAATCCACGAGTCCTGGCCGTTTCAATTGCGTGAATCATCTCTTCGGCTTGTGATGGCTTCCAATTTGATTCTCCAGTCCTTTGTTCGTAAAACTTCAATAAACTTTCAACTTCATAAAGAGGTTCATTTCCAACTTTTCTTTGCAGAAGCATTTGCTGGATTGAATTTGTTTTCTGTATTTCTGCGGACCTGGTTATGAAAAAACCGACCGACACTATCAATAGAATTACTCGACTTATCGTAGGCATCTTTGCGATCCAATATCAAAAACATGTATGCAAAAATGACGCCTCTGCAATGCTCCGACTTTTTGTCATAGCTTGTCCTTTATGTCCTATACTTCCACGGCATGGATAAATTTTGTTAAGTGTTCGAATCACGGCAAGCGATTTGCACAGACTATCTGTGGGTGAGCAATGACTCTAGATAAAGATTGGACTGCAAGAGTAAAATTGCGGGTGCTTTGGGCTGTTTTTTCCTGTTTCATTGTTGAAAGTTTTGTTTTTGGATTTTCAGTTTTGCCAGCAGCTATTTTTTTCGAATGGCATTTGCATTGGAAACTTCCATGGTCCTGGCTTCATACCATCCTTCTTAGCATGGCTTTCATTCCTGCTTACTTTCTCTTTGCTTTTTTTCTATGCATTTTATCGGCACTGACAACAAGAGTATTGGGATGGAGAACCCCATCAAATTCAGAAATGCCAATTGATGATCCGGATTGGCCTTTGTTGAATTGGATACGTTATGAAGTTTCAATTCATCTTGTTCGATCATTCGCAGGAATTGCATTTCGCGCAACTCCACTCTGGAGTTTTTATATGCGCTTGAATGGCGCAAGGCTTGGCCACAGGGTCTACGTCAACAGTTTATGGATTACCGATCACAACTTGCTTGAATTTGGCGATGATGTGGTAATTGGAAGTGAAGTTCATCTTTCAGGACATACTGTTGAGCATGGTTATGTAAAAACAGCTGGAGTATATTTCGGAAATCGTGTTACGGCCGGTGTTTCTTGTGTTGTTGGAATTGGTGTAGAAGCAGGTGAAGGATGTCATATAGGCGCATTAAGTTTTGTACCAAAGTTTTCTAAGCTTGAAGCAGGAAAACGATATGCCGGAGTTCCGGTTCAATTAATCGAGAAGGATTGAATGATCGCTGAGCATCCTATTTTTGATGAACAAGGAAAAGGTACAACTATTGTTTTAGTTCCAGGACTTGATGGTACAGCACTATTGTTTTATCGACAGATTCCACTTCTTGCTAAACATTTTCATGTTGTAACTTTTCCTTTACCTGATGATTCCAATTGCACAATGCAGTCACTGATGGAGAGTCTTCACCAGGTAATAGATGAAGCCGTAAATCAGCGTAAGGAAAAAGTGATTTTGTGCGGCGAATCATTTGGTGGTGCTCTCAGCCTTAGTTTTGCGTTAAATTATCCGGAGCTATTAGGCGGATTATTGCTAGTGAATTCATTTCCACTCATCCGAAAGCGCCTTCAGTTACGTGCTGCGCCATTGATTTTGAAAGCAATGCCATGGTTTGCAATGGAGACCGTTCGTAAATTTACACAATGGAAACTTCACTCACCACATGCATTGCCGGAAGATCTTAAAGAATTTCATAAACGCATGCGTCACGTGGGGAAGAAGGGTTATGTACGAAGATTGGAGATTCTGAAAACTTATGATATTCGGGATCGTTTATCTGAGATCACCACACCGACATTATTTCTTGCAGCTGAATTGGAACGCCTTGTTCCCTCAGTACGAGAAGCGACTTTGATGTCCCGCCAAATGCCAAATGCGGAAATGATCAAGCTTAAAGGTTTCGGACATATTTGCTTGATCAATCACGACTTTAGTCTGCTGGATTATTTACTTCCATGGTGGATGTCGGAGGCTTCACAAAAGCTGAACTTTTAAATTAGAGCCGTTTCCCTAATAGAAGAAGCAAACTTCTTCAATTTCGCATGAACTAAATAATTCACTGTGCCAATTGGATATGAGTTGTCATCGAACTCTCCTGCCTCTACATCCGTCAGAGTTTCAATAACCTGATCCACAGTTTCCATTGCCCAAACGTGGAATTGATCATTCTTAACAGCCTCAATTACATCTTCGCGTAGCATTAGATTCTGGACATTGCTTTTTGGAATAACAACACCATGTTTTCCACTAAGACCACGTAAACGACAAAGATCGAAAAAACCTTCGATTTTTTCATTGACTCCGCCGATTGCTTGCAATTTACCGTGTTGATTCACTGACCCAGTGACTGCAATCTCTTGATTGAGTGGCAGCTCTGATAAATTTGAAAGTAGTGCGCACAATTCAGCACACGACGCACTATCTCCTTCAATGCCAGAATAGCTTTGTTCAAAAACAATTCGGGCAGAAAGTGAGAGCGGCGAGTCTTGAGCAAATCTCTGAGAGAGATATCCACTTAAAATTAAGACTCCCTTGCTGTGAATCGAGCCACCGAGATGTGCTTCGCGCTCAATATCAATGATGCCCTGACGCCCTGGGGCTGCAGTTGCAGTAATCCGGGTCGGTCTGCCAAATGTGGATTCGCCCGTTGTGAAAACAGAAAGGCCATTAATTTGTGCTACAACCGTACCTTCCGTATCAATTAAATGAGTTCCGCGTAACGTCATTTCTTGCAGACGTTCCATTACCATACCGGAACGATACACCCTTTGTTCGATTGCCTTTTTAATATGCTCTGCTGTAATTTCTGATGTATTCTCAGATTTACACCAGTAATCCGCTTCACGGAGCACATCTGCAATAATTCCAAAACGGGTTGATAATTTTTGTTGATCTTCCGCTAAACGACACGCAAATTCAGCAAGTTTAGCAGCACCGTTAAACGTCAGATCTTTTGTCTTTTCGTTCTTGCAGAAATTGCCTAACAGGGAAATGAAACTTTGAATATTTTCTTCATTCGCTTCCATTCTAGTATCGAATTCCACATTGATTTTAAAGGTCTCCGTAAACTCTTCCAGAAATGTGTGAAGAATGTAATAAATAAAATACGATCCAATCAAAATTACTTTTATATTCAGGGGGATCGTTTCAGGAAAGAGACTCATGCCTGTTGAAATTCCCAATTTTTCTGATGGATCTTCGATACGAATCTGTTTGCTGCGCAATGAAAGTATAAGAGCGTCCCAGGCAAAACGATTTCTCAGTAAGTCTTCAACTTCTAGAACTAAATATCCTCCATTGGCCTGATGAATAGCACCGCCTTTGATCAGAGTGAAGTCAGTATACTGAGTACCTAACTGTGCTTCCTTATCCAGACGGCCAAACAAGGAAGTGTAAGAGCCAGTTAGATCCACAACAACAGGAGCCCCTTCCGTTTTGGAGTGATCGGTCAGAACATTTACTTTGTATCTTCGAAATAACAATTCAATCGCACCAAAGAAAGGAAAACTTGCGGAGCGTTCCATCTTTGCCGCTTGTTTGAAGATTTCAATATTCTCAAGAATATTTTTCTGTACTGATTTCAAATAATCTACAATATGCGGAAGTGTTTTATGTTTTGATACTAAGGTTTCGATTAGCCGATCAACAACATTTGCTGCATAATCTCGTTCAAAATTCTTGAGTTTTTCATATGATTCTTGGTCAATATTGTTAAGTTCTTTCATCTTGCTTTTCAACAGTGTTTCAAGTGACTCGCGGTGTAAAAGAATTTCATTTTGTTTCTCAGCTGGTATTGATTCAAGCTCCTCAACAGATATAGCTTTACCATCTATGACTGGTAAAAGCAGGATGCCGGTTTGTGTTTTTTGCGGGATAAAGCCGAGTCTATCTGCCTCCGTTTTTAGTTCTTCGAGCTGCTTGTTTTTTAGTTCATCGGAATCATGAATTATTTGATCGCGGTGGCTTGAATATTCATCGCTTTCGAAAGCTTTTGGAATTTCTGTTCGCGCACGTCCAATGAATTCCGACATGTCACGTTGAAATTCATAAGCACCGCCAGCAGGAAGGGTTAAGGCTTTTGGTTTATATGGATCATCGAAATTGTTTACATAGCACCAGTCTGGTGGTTTTGGTTGTTTACGGGCGATTTGCTGCAAAAACATTTTGACGGCGGTCATTCTGCCTGTTCCATGCTGACCAGAAACATAAATGTGAAAGCCATCACCCTGAATACCTAATCCAAATCTGAGTGCAGCTACCGCCCTCTTTTGGCCAATAATGCTTTGTTCTTCAGGGGCTTTTTGTGATGCTGATTGTTTCAAGAATTCAGGATTAAAAATTTTGCGAAGCTGATCATAAGAAAGTTCATGTTTGTCTTTCATAGATCATGAAGTGAGCAAAAATGGTGCCGGAAACTTTTTGTTGCCGCGCTCTTAGCCTCTTCAAATCGTCGCTCGATGTTTTGTCAGGGAGGCAAGCACACTGACAGGATGTCGGTAAGGATCTACAAAAATGAGATGTGATCCGAATGGATCACATCGTGAGGAATAATTATGAAAACTGTCAGTAAAGTCTGACATCTTTTCAGTCAGTTCATTGTGTCGTCCTCGTAGAAAATTGGCATCCGGATTGCTCTTGCTGAATGTGAGGAATATCGCGGGCAATAAGTCAAAGACTCAATAAGTGATAGGAGGCTAGTAATGATCAAACAAATTACAAAAGCAGAAATTAAAACACTCGTAGACCAGGAACCGGAGATTTGCGTATCGATCTTCATGCCTGTTTTAAAAGCAGGATCGGAAGGAAGACAAAATCCTATACGTTTTAAAAACCTAATTTCAAAAGCAGGTGATCGGCTTTGTACAAGTGGACTTTCAGTAACTGATGCGGAGCGTATCCTGATGCCTGCTGAAGACATTACGAACAATGAATTATTCTGGCAAAAACAATTAGATTCATTTGTTGCATGCTGCTCCAGAAAATTTTCCGCTTTCTATTCTCTCAATTTTTCCGTTGAAGAGCAGGTTGTAGTAGGGAACCGTTTTTATATCAAGCCGCTTCTGCCTCTATTAATGGAAGATACTGAGTTTTATGTAATGGCATTGAGCAAGAATCACATCAGATTATTAAGTTGCAATTCTTTTACATATGAGGATGTGGAAGTTAAAAATATTCCTAAAAATATGAAAGAAGCAATGCGATTTAATGATCCTGAGAGAGGTCCTGCAAAGTCATACGAACACTCCGCGCATTCCGGGGGCACGAGCTGCTGCGATTTTTCACGGTCATGGTGTGGGTATCGATGACGAAAAAGATGATCTGTTAGAATATTTCCGCCAGATCGATAGAGGATTACATCCGCTTCTAAAAGACAAAAAAATACCACTGGTTCTCGCGACCGTAGATTATTTCCATCCGCTTTACAAAAAAATGAACTCATATCCTTACCTTTTCGAAAGCGTAATTTCCGGCAATGCAGAGTTGCTTGGGGATCGGGAACTTTACTATCAGGGGAGAGAAGTCGTTAAGGACTATCTGCAAAAACCGTTAGTGAAGGCACTCGCAGAATTTGATGAGCTGGAAGGAACGAATCGTGTATCCAAAAACATTCAAGAGATACTGGAAGCCGCTAGAGCCGGTAAAGTATGGAAACTATTTCTGCAGCAAGGCATCTCCTGGTGGGGAACACTGAATATCGAAACCAGTGAAGTGATCAGTCATGACTTACCTGAACCTGGAGATGAAGAGATTCTAAACCTGGCAGGTACATACACGATTCAAAATAAAGGAAGAGTTTTCCTGATGGATAAAAATCCTTACAGGCCAGCAGCGTTTGCAGTATTCAGGTACTAAAAGAGCATGTGATTTCCATTACATTTCTTCTAAGTTATTTAAACGTTCCGATTCATAATTAATTGTCCCGCTGTGAAAGTTGCAGGTTGGATCTAAATTCGTGGTTATAGATTTCTAATATAGCCACAAAGAAAGCAGCAATAATCGGTCCTGCAATGATGCCCAGAGCTCCAAACACCTGAATTCCACCCAAAACGGAAAAGAAAATCAGCAAATCATGTAATCCACTAAATTTCCCCACGAGTCGTGGGCGCAGCACGTTATCAATATTGGAAATAACAATAATCGTTACCAGGAAAATACCGATTCCTTGCCACACATTTCCTGCGAGAATCTGAATAATTGCAGCTGGATGCATGACAATCCATGCTCCAATAAGTGGAATCATTGAAAGGATTACCATGACAAAAAACCACAGAAGGGGAGATGGGACTCCAAAAATCCATAACGTAAGCGCGCCGATTGAACTTTGAATTACTCCAATTAGAATGCCTCCTTTAATCGTTGCACGTGATACGGCCGCAAAGCGCGACATCAGTATATCCTGGTACTGTTTATTCAGCGGTAAGAGTTCTCTTAATTTTGCTAAGATTTTTTCGCCATCTCTAAAGAAATAAAAGATGATAAAAAGTGTGACGAACACATTTACTACTATGGAGATTAGACCTCCTGAAGTCTTAGTGATCACAAAGGCCAGAAAGCCCCCGGTGGTTTTTGCAAATTCCTGTAGCGCAGCCTGCCAGTCCACACGATCCAGATATAATCTTTTAAACCATTGTGAGCTTTGAATTCTGCCCAGCGGTCCTTTATCGCCCTGCTCCATAATTGTCTTCACAGTTTTTTCTGCAGTTTGATAGAAATCGATGGCTTCATGGATTACAAGATTAAACAGAATGTAAAGTGGAATCATCATGCCAATAAAAAGCATTAAACAACAAACAAAGGAGGCAAGCCCACTTCTATTCCCAAAGGATTTTTGAACGCCAAGATACATGGGATAAAACAAGGTAGTAAAAACAGCAGCGAGCAAGATTGGAAGCAGAAACGTTTTGATTGTGACTGTAAATAAAATCACAATTGCCACTACCATTATCAGAAGAAAATAGCGGCCAAATCTTTCCGACTTCATTTTGCGAATCTTTTTTGAATGCGTTGATTCGCTGGGTGACTTGCGGTCATCAGAGGTCATGGTTGCCAATCTATCGTTGCCAGCCTCGTATTGTCAATGATCTTTTCCAGATTTTGGCACTAAGGCATTAAGCAAAAATCCTGGTTCGGGATAATCGCGGCGCGAAACTCAGCTTTCGGAATTTCTGTTCGCGCAAGTCCAATGAATTCAGACATGTCACGGTTGAAATTCATAACCTCATCGTAAGGTCAAATGGCGCCGGAAACCTTTTGTTGCTCGCTCTTAGCCTCTTCAAATCATCGCTCGATGTTTTTGACAGGATGGCAACCTCGATGACAGCATGTCAGTAAATATTGACCTGACACGAGAAAGACTATCGGCATCAACCTTGCTGTTTAAGTCCAGTAGAGGTGTGATATGTTTGAAAAAATTCTTGTAGCTACTGATTTTTCCGATTCATCTCGATCTGCCTGGTTTGCAGGCTTCAATCTAGCAAGCCGATGTTTGGCAAAAGTCGAAGTATTGAATATCTACACGTATATACAATACGTGTTCAGCCCTGACAACTATGCCATTCCCGATGAAAGATGGCAAAAGAGGTTACTTGACGAAATGGAAATTCAATATCCTTCGCGGCTTTATCCAAACAGCCATCGCAGTATTACAAGTAGTGCTTCAATTCCGGAAGGAATCTTGGAATATGCCAGGAAGGAAGCTTGTGATCTGATTGTTGTCGGAACACATGGCCGCCGTGGCCTCGGCAGACTTTTGATGGGAAGCGTCACTCAGGAGTTAATCCGTAATTCACCGGTTCCCGTTATGGTAGTTAAGGCTATTAAGAATCCGGAAGAGCACGTCCAAAATTATGATCGTGTTTTAATACCGATCGATTTTTCCGATATGAGTATGAAAGCGCTGGATTATGGAATTCGATTCGCCAACTTTTTGCGCGCCGATGTTCATGTGATCCACACGGTCGATACACCAGCAATAAATAATTTGAAAGGTATGTATCCTTTTCCAGAAACGATGATCCCGGATACAGCTGATTTGAATGTCGATCTAACTTTGTCCAAAGCAATGCAAGACAAAGATGTTGTAGGAAATTGGAAAGTCGCTACACTCTTCGGAGATCCGGCTGAGGAAATTCTGAATTACGCTGAAAAGAATAATTGCGGCTTTATCGTAATGGGAACACACGGACGTAAAGGATTAGAACGGACTCTTTTAGGTAGTGTTACAGCAGTAGTTGCTTCAAAAAGCGAGATTCCAGTGATTACGGTATCTCCTGTGAAGTATCTGTAATTTTTAGATTCCGAGATTTGACAATGCGTTACTAATGGCATTGACTATCTCAACGAGTTTTGGATGCGAACTTTCAAAACCGTGGACGCTTGCCTGAAGACCGTCCAGAGACATTTTCTGTAAATTCGGATTTTTTTCTTTCCGAGTCGCTTCATGTGCTGAAGCACTTGCGAACCCTATGATACTTTCCGCTCGATCCTGATCTGTTCTTGAAAGTTGGTCGATTTCAGATTGTAAGACCTCTAGAAGATCCAATAATTCCTTTTTATTTTCCTGTTTAACCGATTCCGTCTTTTCTACTTTTTTCTTAATTTGTAACAACGTTTCTTGAATCATAGCCATACTTTATCACGTGGAAGGCTGATGCGTATTTTTGAAATGACGTTTCGCAACGTGAAACCATGCTATTTATTGATTAAAAGTTCGGGCAGCAGCAATGAATGATTCGAAGAGAGCCAAGAATTCTCCATCTTGGTTCCAGAAAGATTCCGGGTGCCATTGGACTCCTACAACAAACTGGGAGTCGGGTAATTCCAGAGCCTCGATCACTCCATCATCTGCCCAGGCAACAGGAATCAAATCGTGTCCTAACGTTTTTGCCGATTGATGATGAAAGCTATTGACCCACAACTTCTCCATTTTAAGAATTTCATAGAGGCGAGATTCAGTTTTCAATATAACTTGATGTGCGAGTTCATGTCTCTGTCTTTTAGAATTATCATGCGAAATTTGAGGTCCAATCATTGTAGGAATGTCCTGGACTAATGAGCCACCCATTACAACATTCAAAACTTGAAGCCCTCTGCAAACTGCCAGTATGGGCATCCTTTGCTGCAAAGCTGTTTTGGTCAACTTAAATTCGAATTCGTCTCGCTCGGGGCTAATTCTTGTAACTGACGGATGAAAAGGCTCGCCGTAAGCTGAAGGCTCGATGTCAACTCCCCCTGTTAGCAAAAGGCCATCTAATCTTGTAGTTAATCGTGAATGAAGTGCTGCTCCGCTAGGGGCAAGAATCACCGGAATTCCTCCCGCCTGTTCAATGCTGCGTACATAGTCCCAGCGAATTACATATTGTCCTGGCGTGCGCGGATCGTTTCCGGCAGTAATTCCAATTAACGGACATTCCATTCGTTTTCATTCAATGCAAAGGTAAAGCCAAAACTTTGACTCGCGTGATCTCTGGGATTGCTGACAATATGGCAAAGGCTCTGACATTCTGGATTTAATCCGAACATTTTATGCTCGGATTCTTGTGGCATATCACTTGCTCAACACATCCTTGTTGCTCAAAAGAGCATTTTCTTGCGCGCTCCGGAGGAGATTATGAAAGAGAAACCTAAGCCTTATATCTTTGATTCATTTTGCAAAGGATGCGGCCGTTGCATCGATGCATGTCCGAAAGGTTGTATTCATACAGGCATTCATGTTGATGCTGTGTCTGGATTGATTCCGGTTGACCTTGTACTGGATCAATGTAACGGTTGTGGACTTTGCTTAAGTGCGTGTCCGGAACCTTATGGACTGAGAGTTCATGAAGAACAAATGGACGCCGAATTTCCAGACTTCGAAACTATTTCAAATATCCGTTCTGATTACGCATTTCGACCAGCAGCCATCCCGGATAAAACAATTCCTTTAACTACATCAAAAACACTGGTGATCAAAGGAATGCATGCTTCCGCAATCGGTGCATTACTTGCAGGGTGCCGTCATTTCTTTGGTTATCCGATTACACCTTCTACTGAAGGTGCTGAATTGATGGCGAAACTTCTTCCAGAATTAAATGGATTTTTTGTGCAGGCAGTCAGTGAAGTTGCAACGGTGAACTTCATGTATGGATGCGCTGCTGCCGGATTACCTTCAGTGACATTCACATCTTCTCCCGGTTTCAGTCTGATGTTGGAAGGAATTTCTTACATGATCGGTTCTGAATTACCCGCAGTAATTGTGAATGTAATGCGCGGTGGTCCAGGGCTTGGAAATATTGGACCGGAACAAGCAGATATCAAACTTGTGTGCCGTGGTTTAGGACATGGAAATACACACGCAATTGTATTAGCTCCGTCTACAACACAAGAAATGCTGGATCTGACAATGCTTGCGTTCAAACTTGCTTTCAAGTATCGCAATCCGGTTGTAATCGTAGGAGACGGTTACATGGGACAAATGACAGGTAAAGTCAATTTGCCGGAATTCATGATTCAACCTGGCATTCCGGAATGGGCGGTTTATGGCGATGCAGCACATCGAAGAAATTTAATCAGTTCCATTCAGCTCAGCGAAGAAGATTTGGAAGCACACAACATTCATTTGAATGAAAAATATGATCGCATCGAACAAACCGAACAGCGCGCGGAGAAATATTTGTGTGACGATGCTGATCTTCTTGTTGTGGCCTGTAATACTCCGGCGAGAATGGCAAAAGGTGCTGTGCGCGATTTGCGTGGCAATGGAATTCACGCAGGATTGTTCCGGCCAATTACATTGTGGCCATTTCCGGTAAAAGAACTTGCGGAATTAATTCCCAACGTAAAAAAGATTGTGATGGTAGAAGCAGGCAGCGGACAGCTTGAAGATGAGATGCGGCTTGCTTTGAGTTGCAACGGAATTGTATGTCCGCCAGTTAGAACTGTTCAACATTTCGGTGGTGTGCTTCCACAAGCACAGGAAATTATTCAGCGAGTTCGATCGTTGGAGGAGGTGTATGTATGAACGCCAGTGTATTCTACGATCAATTCAAGAGACATTCACATGGTGAAGGATTAAAAAGTCATTCCACTCATTATTGTCCGGGCTGCGGTCACGGTTTGATTCACAAATATTTGGCGGAATCGATTGATGAGCTTGGCATTCAAGATCGTACTGTTGCAATTTCACCAGTCGGATGTGCGGTCTTCCTTTATTACTACCTGGATGTTGGCAATACTCAGGCTGCTCACGGACGTGCACCTGTTGTTGGTTTGGGTCAGAAATTAGCAAACCCTGACTCCATCGTCATCGCATATCAAGGTGATGGCGACCTTGCGTCAATTGGACTTGCTGAAATCGTTCAAGCGGCGCAAATGGGAATTCCATTCACTGTGATTTTTGTGAATAACGCCGTGTATGGAATGACGGGAGGTCAATTAGCTCCAACTACGTTGATGGGAATGACAACCACAACGTCACCTTACGGTCGGAATCAATTTATGGGAGAACCACTGAAAGTTTCAGAGATGATGGCTCAATTAGATGGAACTGTTTATGTCGAACGTGTTGCTTTATATGACAACAAACAGAGGAATCGCGCAAAAAAAGCAATTAAGAAAGCGATTCAAGTTCAGATGGAAAATCGCGGAGTGGGTTTTGTTGAAGTGCTTTCAGAATGTCCAATCCACTGGCACATGACACCGGAGGAAGCGGAGAACTGGGTTAAAGAAAAAATGGTCCAGGTATTTCCATTAGGAGTTAAAAAAGACGTAGTAAAAGAAAATTCGTTCCAACCGCATTCACCATTGTTCGATCCACAAAAGATGATCGAATTGATTCACGCAGATGATGAATCAGTAACTCGTTTCAGCAAAAGTTTTCCGGCTCATATTGCTCAACATGATATCGCAATCAAGTTTGCAGGAGCGGGTGGTGATGGTGCACAAACTGCCGCTATGCTGGTGACGCGTGCTGCAATCAATGAAAGCTTTGATAGCACTCACATCCCGAGCTACGGTCCGGAATCGCGCGGTGGGACTTCTTATGCAGATGTTCATATTGCGGAAGAGGAAGTTTTATCACCAGCGTCACCGAATCCCCATATTCTAATTGCATTCAACGCTCCGAGTTTAGCTAAATTTGGTTCTTGCGTTCAGGATGGCGGCGTAATTTTGTATGACAGTTCCGTAATTTCAAATGCAGCAGAAATTGGCCGTGGAATTCATCAGTATGGAATTCCATTTACTGAAATTGCAATGGATCTCGGTCGCAAGGTTGTAAAAAACATTGTTGCGCTAGGAGCTCTTAGTGCTGCAACTCATATTCTTCCGAAAGATAGTTTCCTTACAGCGATCAAGCAGGCACTTCATGATAAATGCGCAATGATTCCATTGAATGAAGAAGCATTCGAATGGGGAGCGCGTGTATTTAAAGAAGAATATGGAACCTTCAATGCGCTTTCGAGGTTACAAGTATGATTATCGGAATTCCAAAAGAAAATTATCGTGATGAACGGCGAGTGGGATTAACCCCCGCTGGAGTTCATGCATTGATTGATTCTGGTCACGAAATTCTTGTTGAATCCGATGCAGGAACTGGCAGTGGTTTTAGCCGTGAAGATTATCAACAAGCAGGCGGAGCGATTGTTTTTTCTGCGAAGGAGGTGTTTTCACGATCAGATTTTATTGTGAAGGTGATGCCGCCAACTCTAGAAGAATGCCATTGGATGGAAGAAGAACGTATTTTGTTCAGTCTTATCCAACTTGGTGTAGCAAATCCGGAAGTGCATGGTGCTTTAAAGTCGGATCGTACAACAGCGGTTGGATACGAATTGATTGAAGATTCTGATGGAAATTTGCCGGTACTCACGGTGATGAGTGAAATTGCGGGAAGGCTTTTGCCGCAAATTGCAGGGCGCTATTTGGAATCGAATTACGGCGGCCGTGGAATTTGTCTTAGTGGACTTCCTGGAATTTCTGCATCCAATGTTGTGATTGTTGGTGCCGGCACCGTTGGAAGCCTTGCTGCCGGCGCATTTCTTGGTGCGGGTGCCAGCGTGATGGTTTTGGACTCGGACTTAAACAGGCTTCGAAGGCTCGAACACACATTGCATCGGCCGGTGAATACAGCGCTCGCCACTCCTTACAATCTTTCGCGCGCTGTTGAATTCGCTGATGTTTTAGTTGGTGCTGTGTTGATTCATGGAAAAAGAACTCCGCATGTAATTTCCGAATCAATGGTCCGAAAAATGAAGACAGGCACGGTCATCATTGATGTTGCAATCGATCAGGGTGGCTGTGTTGAAACAAGTCGTCCCACAACATTATCCGATCCGGTGTTTGTAAAACACGGAGTAATTCATTATTGCGTTCCAAATATTGCATCTTCCGTTGCACGGACTGCATCTCATGCACTGAATAATGTACTGCTGCCGTTTGTTCAAGCTGTTGCTGAAAAACATTTTTCAGCATTTGCGGAAGATTTGGATCTGCGTCGTGGTCTTTATTTCTATCGCGGTGAACCGGTTCATGATTCACTTTCTGCGTTGTTAATAGCTGCTGATCAAAAGGAAGGAAGCAATTAAATATGATAGCTACAAAAGAAAAAATCTTGCACTGGATGCAAAGTTATGTTGAAAAACGCTGCACCGCCGATCAAGCATTAAGCAAAATTCGCAATAGCGAAACCATTTACATTCATCCCGGATGTGCCGAACCTGAAAGACTTGTTCATGCCTTGGTAAGACGCCGGACCCGAACTTGAAAATGTTCGGGTCATTCATTTGCTTACCGCCGGAAATGCCGACTATGTAAAACCTGAAATGGCAGGACACTTCCGGCATGTTGCTTTCTTTGCCGGTGCGAATGTCCGCCAGGCTATCAATGATGGCCGCGCAGATTTTATTCCAATTTTTCTTGGTGAGATCGAACCGCTTATTTCTAATCACCAAATACAGATTGATGTCGCTTTAATACATGTTTCACCACCGGATGCACATGGTTTTTGCAGTTTCGGAGTCGGTGTGGACGCAACCAAAACTGCCGCAGAGTATGCGCGAACTGTAATAGCGCAGATCAACCCGATGATGCCGCGGACGCTGGGCGATTCCTTCATTCATCTGAATCAAATTCATCACATCGTAGAAGTGGACGATCCTATTTTGGAACACAGGCAAGGAAAAATTTCAGAAACATCCGATCTCATTGCAAAACATATTGCAGAATTAATCGAAGATGGTTCTACGTTGCAGCTGGGTATCGGTGAAATACCGGATGCGGTTATGTATTACATGAAAGACAAGCGCGATCTTGGAATCCATTCGGAAATGATAAGCGATGGAGTAGTCGAATTAATTCAAAAAGGCATTATTAACAATTCAAAAAAGACATTGCATCGTGGCAAAGTCATTGTTGGATTTGTGCTTGGTACGAAAGTCCTTTACGATTTCATCGACAACAATCCGCTTTTTGAATTTCATCCTAGCCAGTATACAAATGATCCTTTTATCATTAGCCAGAATGACAAGCAGGTTGCAATCAATTCAGCGATCGAAGTCGATCTCTCCGGCCAGGTGTGTGCTGATTCTATTGGATACAATTTTTACAGCGGCATCGGTGGACAGGTTGATTTCATTCGGGGAGCCGCTCGCAGTAAAGGTGGAAAACCAATCATTGCATTACCTTCAACCGCAAAGAACGGTACCATTAGCAGGATCGTACCGCATTTGCAGGAGGGTGCTGGAGTCGTAACTTCGCGCGGCGACGTTCACTATGTTGTCACTGAATTTGGAATCGCATATTTGCATGGCAAGACCATCGCGGAACGCTGCAAAGCATTAATCAACATTGCCCATCCGGATTTTCGCGATGAACTCACGCGGTTTGCTGCAAAATGTAAATGGCTCGTCTGAATGGGTCTGTCCAGACCAAGATGAAATTGATCATTGTGTGTATCTTATTACATCATTAGATTTAATAAATAAAATGCTTCGCAGAAGATTTGGTCAATCACAATTACAGGTTTCCGTTCTGGGATTTGGCGCTGGAGGCATCGGTAGTCCTTCCATCTCAGATCTTCAATGTGAACATCTTCTTAATTCTATCGTGGACGCGGGGATCAACTTTATCGATACTGCCAGATCCTATGGCTCATCCGAGGAACGCATTGGGAAATATTTAAAAAACAGACGAAATGAACTTGTTCTTTCAACTAAAATCGGTTACGGAATCGAACGTTATCAGGATTGGTCCCCACCGATCATCGAAGCAGGAATTGATCATGCTCTTAGGCTTCTGCAAACTGATTGGATCGATATTGTGCATTTGCACTCCTGTCCCGTGGAAATTCTGGAACGCGATGGAATCATCGATGCTCTTCAACACGCTGTGGATGCCGGCAAAGTGCGACTAGCAGCATATTCCGGAGATAATGAGCCTCTGCGATGGGCTCTCGATTCAGGCAAATTTTCAGGATTGCAAATGTCAATCAACATTTGTGATCAGTATGCCATCCCATTGTTAAATCGAGCGCAAGAGCGCGGTATTGGAATCATTGTCAAGCGAGCTTTGGCGAATGCTCCGTGGCGCGGCTCTCTTTCTTCAGACGACAATGCGGCAGCTGAATACAAAACCCGCTGGAATAAAATGGCACTACCATTTCAGGGTGATGAAGCTGCGGAAATAGCGCTTCGTTTTGCCGCATTTTTGCCGGAAGTTCATACGTGCCTCGTAGGATCAACAAATCTTAACCATATATATCAAAACATTCGGGCAATTGAACACGGACCACTTCCGGAATCAACTGAAGCAATGATTCGCTCGAGTTTCTTGCTACATGGGAAAAATTGGTTTGGACAAATCTAACACGTAGGGAACTTTGCTCATCTTCACACAACAACAGGAGAAGCAATGACACCAGAAAACTATCAGAAATTTACGGATATTCTGAAGCAACAACTTGAAGCTGATGATCGAGTCCTTGGTTTGATTGCTGTGGGTTCAATGGCTGGGCAGGATTATGCGCCGGACGAATGGTCCGATCATGACTTTTTTGTTATTGTGCGCTCTGCTGAGCAAGAATCTTTTCGCAACAATTTCAACTGGCTGCCATTCAATGAACAAATCGCATTTTCTTATAGAGAAACAGCGCATGGAGTGAAGGTTTTATATAAAGATGGTCATCTGCTTGAGTTTGCGATCTTTGACCTGCAGGAACTGTACCTTGCTAGAGTAAACCGCTACCGTGTTTTGTTAGACAGAAGCAATATGAATGACCATCTCAATAAGATCCGTCAGACTACCTTGAATGAAACTTCTCGAGACGAACTTTGGTTGATCGGACAGTTTCTAACGAATTTGTTGGTGGGGGTAATGAGACATCGAAGGGGTGAGCAACTCAGCGGCCACTACTTAGTAAAAGAAAGTGCATTAAAACATTTGCTTTTCTTATTGAACAAACGCCTGGATTCTGAAACGAAATTTTTGTTAGATGACCTGGACCCGTTCCGCCGTTTCGAACTCGCATTTCCTGAACAAGGGAAAATCCTTAACAAATTCTTAAATCAAGACACACCTGTTGCCGCTCAAAAACTTTTATTGCTTGCAGAACAAGAGCTAAAACCGCGATTGGCAAACTATCCAACTCAAGCGGCACAAATTGTTCTGGAGCGGATCACATTATTGTCAGACTATTAATAAAACATATTCTCAAAAATCTAAAACGTCGTAGGTTATTTTCATTCGCTTTACAAAAAAAATGAACTCATATCCTTACCTTTTTGAAAGCGTAATTTCTGGTAATGCCGAATTGCTTCTAAGGAACGAATCCTGTATCCAAAAATATTGAGGATGAGCCTTTGAAAAGGAGAAAGGAACGTCCAGATGTCATCGATAATCTAGCGGGACTGAGTCTTTTCTGAATGTGAGTAATTTTGCAGACGTGAAGCAAATGTATGTCAAAACGGTATTCCCTGGCACAGAATCCAGAATCTCTTCTTCACCAGTTAGTAGTTCAAAAGTCATCAGGCTAACTGACAATTTTTCAGTCTTCCGACATTTTTTCAGTGTTCTAGAAAATCGCTCGAGAGAAAGCATGGCAAAAGCCTTGCACAACTGTTTACATGTCGGAGGATCTATGAAAAACAACGAGGAAGTTCTAAAACAAAAGGTTCATGCTTTAAATCATTTGATTCAAATTTGTAAGGCCGGTGAATTCGGATTCCGTCAGGCTGCCGGAGAATTAGAAACCAAAGAGCATCGCATATTTGCTAATACCACGGCGTTTAAGAGACATGAATTCGCAACTGCACTGGAAGATCAAGTCGCAAAATTTGGAGTTACGCCACCCGATCATGCTACAGTGCAAGCCGGAATTCACAGGTTCTGGATGAATCTGCGACACGCAATCAATAATAGAAATGATGAAGTCGTTTTGGATGAATGTAGACGAGGTGAAGAATCGGCCTTGAAAACATATCAAGATGTATTTGAATCAAAACTACTTCCTGATATGGAAGAAATGTTGCGTGCACAGTTTATGAACATTATTGAAACTCGCGACAAGCTTTTCAGTATCGTAAAGGTTCAGAAGCAAGAAAAGCAAGCAGGATCAGTATTATTGAAGTTTTAAGACATTTACTTATTACAGACTATAGCCGGGGCAAAACTCTCCATGATGAGCTATTGCTTGCTCGAATGATGATTGTGAGATTCTCATGATAACTTATTTATGGTTATACTGAGGAGAGTTATAGTGGAATTGGGCGGGAATTTGGGGAAACAACGATGACATTTGGCGGGCTCGATTGGCCGGATGTCAGTATAGACGGGTTACTCGAAGTTGCTGTCCATCAATTCAATAGGAGTAGATCATGTCAACGTATACAAGTGAATTAATGGCTTGGGTGAAGGAAAAAAATCCAGTGGAAACAGAATTTCATCAAGCCGTCCAAGAGGTATTGGAATCTTTGGAATTAGTAATTGAAAGACATCCGGAATATCGAACGGCAAAGATCCTTGAAAGGATCATCGAACCTGAACGTGTGATTATGTTCCGAGTGCCCTGGATGGATGATCAGAGAGAGATTCAAGTCAATCGTGGATTTCGAATCCAAATGAATAGTGCTATCGGACCATATAAAGGAGGTCTCCGCTTTCATCCATCTGTGAATCTTGGAATTTTGAAGTTTCTCGCATTTGAACAGGTGTTCAAGAACAGTTTAACAACGCTTCCTATGGGTGGAGGCAAAGGCGGTTCCGATTTTGATCCTAAAGGGAAAAGCGACAATGAAGTGATGCGTTTCTGCCAGAGCTTCATGAATGAGTTGTATCGACATATTGGACCAGATACGGATGTGCCTGCCGGGGATATCGGAGTAGGAGGCCGCGAAATCGGTTTTCTATTTGGACAATACAGAAAAATAACCAAAGAATTCACAGGAGTTTTAACAGGTAAAGGTTTGAATTGGGGAGGCTCACTGATCCGGCCGGAAGCCACCGGGTATGGTGCAGTTTACTTCGCTGCCGAAATGCTGAAGGCACGAAACAAAACAATAGAAGGCAAGACTTGCCTTGTTTCAGGCAGTGGAAACGTTGCTCAATATACAGTAGAAAAATTGTTGCAATTAGGAGCGAAGGCGGTCACATTATCAGACTCCAACGGCTACATCTATGATCCTGAGGGGATCGATGCAAATAAACTTGCGTTTGTGATGGATTTAAAAAATGCACGGCGTGGAAGAATTCAAGAATATGCAGACAAATATAAGAGCGCGATGTACACTTCGCTAAATCAAAAGCTTGATTACAATCCGCTCTGGAATCATAAAGCTGATTGTGCTTTCCCCAGTGCCACGCAAAATGAAATTAACGGTAAAGATGCGTCAAACTTGATTCAAAATGGTGTTAGTGTGGTTTCCGAAGGCGCCAACATGCCTACCACATTAGAAGGCGTTAAAACATTTCTGGATGCGCATGCGCTCTACGGCCCCGGCAAAGCGGCTAATGCAGGTGGTGTGGCTACATCAGGTCTGGAGATGTCACAAAACAGTATGCGTATCAGCTGGACACGTCAGGAAGTTGATAATCGACTCCGTGAGATTATGAAGAGCATCCATAAGACGTGTTGGGATGTGGCAGAGCGCTTTGGAACTCCTGGGAATTACGTAAATGGAGCGAACATCGGCGGTTTCCTTAAAGTCGCAGATGCGATGATGGATCAAGGCTTGGTTTAGTTTATTGTAGGGGCGACCGGGAGGTCGCCCCGACTTCAAAAGATTACAGGGCGAGCTTCCGCTCGCCCCTACGATTCAGGTATTGCTTCCCGTTTGATTTCAATTCAATTTCTTTCTACAGTTTAGACAGAATGCCTCTGTATAAACAACAATCTCTCTTTGAATTTTCTTCCAATGAACATGAGTACGATCTTCGCCTCCAGACGTTTCAGAATCTTATGCGGCATCAGATCCGCGATGTTCTTCTGGTTTCCAGTCTTTATGATCTTTACCTGTTTGAAGAAGATGGCAGACTCTATGATCACATCCGGAACGAATATCAAGGATTGAGTCTAAGCCATCCCCCGGAAATCATTCGTGTCTCTAGCGGACAGGAGGCGATAGAGCAAGCAAACGAAGGGCGTTTTGACTTGATTATCACGACGCTTCATGTAGAAGATATGTCCAGTCTGACTCTTGCTAGAACAATCAAAGAAGCCGGGTTGAATATCCCTGTTGTTTTACTGAATTATGACAACCAGGAATATTTGAAACTGTCCACGCATCACGATATTTCAGTTTTTGATGATGTTTTTATCTGGCAGGGAGACTTTCGCATCATCATCGCAATGATTAAGCAGCTGGAAGACAAATTGAACGTGGAACACGATACAAATGTTGCCGGCGTTCAATCGATCATACTAGTTGAAGATAATATTTTGTATTACTCAAAGTTCCTTCCAATCATTTATTCTGAAGTGCTCAAACAATCACAGCGGTTGATATCGGAAGGTGTGAATCTTTCCCACAAATATCTTCGGATGCGGGCAAGACCCAAGATTCTGGTATGCAAAACTTACGAGCAGGCCTGGAAATATTATCAGTATTACAAAGAGTTCATATCAGGAATCATCTCTGATGCTGATTTTCAACGTCAGGGAGTTCACGATCCAGATGCCGGTTTGGAATTCACACGAAATGTAAAAGCTGAATTCGAAGACATACCGATCCTGCTCCAATCCACATTACCTGAAGTTGAACCCAAGGCGAAAGCTGTAGGTGCTTCTTTTTTGCTTAAAGATTCTCCTACGCTTCTACACGATTTGCGGCGCTTTATCATCGATAATTTTGGCTTTGGGGATTTTGTTTTTCGAATGCCTGATGGAAAAGAAGTGGGAAGAGCTGCAGATCTACGATCGTTGGAAGAACAGCTGAATATTGTTCCTGATGAAAGCATTCGCTACCATGCAGAACGCAATCACTTCTCTAAATGGCTCAAGGCGCGAACGGAGTTTTGGCTGGCTCATCAACTGAGACCGCGGAGAGTATCTGATTACCCTTCTGTTGAAGGGTTACGTAAAGACATCATTTCAATGCTGGAGAAAAACAAGCACTTTCAACAAAGCGGACAGATCACTGATTTCAACAAAGAGTCATTTCATCCTTCGCTAAGTTTTGCGCGAATTGGCGGCGGTTCACTTGGTGGAAAAGCGCGTGGACTCGGATTTGTAAATTTATTGATACATAATCAGGGAATTCGGAATCGTTTTGAAGGAATCACAATCGGCGTTCCACCCGGAGTTGTTATCGGAACTGAAGCATTCGATCAATTTCTGGCAGATAATGACCTTCACACATTCGCATTAAACTGCACTGATGATAAAGAGATTACACGTCGTTTTCTGGAGGCAGAACATTTCTCTCCGGAAATTGTCAGCGCGCTTTCTGATTTCCTCTCGCTGATGACATGTCCACTTGCCGTACGTTCGTCCAGTCTTCTGGAGGATTCACAATACCATCCTTTTGCCGGTGTTTATGAAACCTACATGATTCCCAACAATCACCGTGACTTTCAGGTGCGATTGAAAGAGCTGATCGATACGATCAAACGTGTGTACGCGTCCACCTTTTATCAAAGTGCGAAGGACTATATAAGGATAACGACGTATCGACTGGAAGAAGAGAAAATGGCTGTAATTGTTCAAAGGATGGTTGGGTCACAACACACGAATCGTTATTATCCCGATTTTTCAGGAGTTGCCAAATCTTACAACTACTATCCAATTCCACCGCAAAGGTCATCAGATGGAATTGTCTCGGTTGCACTTGGATTAGGCAAAACAATCGTAGATGGTGGCAACACAGTTCGCTTTTGTCCGAAGTATCCGAAATCGACTTCATACTCTTCTGTAAAACAACTGTTGCAGGAAAGTCAGGATGGATTTTACAGTCTTGAAATGGATCATGAACCAATCGGAAAAACTGAAACCCATGACGTTCTTTTGGTCAAGCATCGGTTAGAGGAAGCAGAAAGTGATGATACGTTGCGATGGGTTGGATCAACATACTCTGCTGAAAACGAAGCGATTTACGATGGCTTATCCCGAAATGGATTGCGAATCGTTACCTTTGTACCAATTCTCAAAAACAATATTTTCCCGCTTCCGCAAATCGTAGAATTACTATTGGATGTCGGTAAGTCAGGAATGGGTTCGCCAGTAGAGATGGAGTTTGCGGTAAATATGTCCGTTGCTCCGAATATGCCTAAAGAGTTCAGTGTACTTCAAGTTAGACCGATGGTTCTTGCCAGGGAATCGGAGATTCTGAACGTTGAAGATGTGAACTTCGAAGATCTGATTTGCCAGAGCAATCGAACTCTTGGTAATGGAATCATTAGCAATCTCTATGACATGGTGGTGGTCGATGCTGAGCGATTCGAACGTTCTCAGAGCAGGGTTGTTGCCATGGAGATCGCGGAGTTGAATGAAAGATTTCTTTCTCAAAAAAGGCCTTATCTTCTGATAGGCGTTGGAAGATGGGGCACTCTCGATCCATGGCTGGGAATTCCAGTCAAGTATGATCAAATCTGCGGGGCACGTGTCATTGTCGAAGCAGGATTAAGAGATGTTACAGTCTCGCCGTCTCAAGGATCTCACTTCTTTCAAAATATTACGTCTTTCATGGTCGGTTATTTCACCGTTCATCCAGATGGTTTTGTGGACTGGAAATGGATTAACAGTCAAAAGGCCGAGGAAGAGAAGCAATTTGTAAAGCATTTCCATTTTGAACGTCCGATCATAGTTAAAATGAACGGCCATTCCAATAAAGGAATTATCCTCAAACCAGAAATCAGCGTTTAGGATGAAAAATGAAGTGAATTGCTTTTTTGCTTCTGATCTTCATGGCTCTGTTCCAAAATATCAGTTACTGTTTCAGAAAATATTAGATGAACGGCCCAGTGCAGTCTTTTTCGGTGGAGATCTGCTGCCACATTGGATCGATTCGAATCATGAGGCCGGTGCTGATTTTGTTCAGCAATTTCTGGGGAAAAAATTAGAATCATTGCAGGAAATTCTTGCCGAAGATTATCCTAAAATCTTTTTAATTCCCGGGAATGATGATGCCCGCATCGAAGAAGCCTCTTTTCTGGAACTTGCTCAACGTGGTTTGTTCCAATACATACACGCACAAAAAACGTTTTGGAATCAGTATCTGATTCTTGGATATGCATGCGTGCCACCTACACCGTTCCGGCTGAAGGACTGGGAGCGATATGATGTTTCTCGATATGTAGATCCGGGATGTTACGGTCCAGAGGAAGGATGGCATTCTGTTGCAGTGTCAGAACAAGATCAAATCTACGGAACTATCAAAAAAGATCTTGATTTACTTATTGGAGAAGAATCCGCTGAACGTGCCATTTGTTTGTTTCATTCTCCACCATATAAATGCAATCTGGATCGGGCAGCTCTCGATCAAAAAATGATTGATCATGTACCGCTGGATGTTCATATAGGAAGCATTGCGATTCGGCAATTTATTGAAACTCAACAACCGCTGTTAACTCTTCATGGCCACGTTCATGAATCGCCCAGAATCACCGGCCAGTGGAAAGATAAGATTGGACGCACCGTTTTGTTTTCAGCTGCTCATGATCGCACCAACTGGCGTTAATAAGATTTGACCCGATGTGTTTGGAACTGGCACAACGCGAGCTTATTGCTTGCTAGATCCCAAAGAAAGCTGTTTCGCTGGATCTTCTTTGACCCGTGAAAATCTTGGTCGTTGAATTATTAAAAATAATAACTTATCATACTTAATAATGTGGCAGATTCTGGAGCATCGCGATATAGCGAAGATATGTCGAAAGCTGCCACGATCTGTGGTAAAGAAATACGAGCTGTGGAAGGATATTGTGTTCAGGCATGGACCATCGAAGTTGAGAGAATTCCCCGGATTCCGTGATGAAAAATTAAAAGGAGCCAGAGCACAACAGCGCTCCTGCCGATTGAATGTGCAATATCGAGTCATTTATTCCGTTGAGCGCAATACTTTGACTGTTTACGTGCTGGAAATTACTCCGCATGACTACTAAGGAGGACTGATGCGATCTTCAAAGAAAAGTGACTTTGTACCAGCGAAGCGTCATGCTGTGCTTACGACCGGTGAAGTGATTCGAATGCTTCGTGAACTGAAAGGATGGACTCAACGCGAACTTGCCGAGCGTTGCGGCATATCCGTTACGAATCTTAGTCTACTTGAAAGAGAAAGGGTTGATATCGGAAAGAAGCGAGCGGAGCGTATTGCAAAAGCTTTCGGGGTTCATCCGGCTATTATCATGTTCCCGGAGTATGAAGGACGTGAAACTATTCAAGTCGCTTAGCTGAAGATGTGCCCAAAGGAAGTTGTCTGGCTGCATCTGTGATGGCCCCGATCTTTGATGCGTAACTATTTTGGTTCGCGATATCTTGATCAGTGACGATGTGCACATCAAGCAAGCCATTGGTCTGATATCCTGTTCTCAAAAAATTCATTTCGCTCAGACAAAGACTCCAGCCTTGCAGCCATAACATTAATTCTTCACGTTGCTGGTCCGTTCCGTTGAAGTGCAAGAGCAAATCAATATCGCTGGCAGGTCCTGCGGTTGCATTTTTTGTGCTGCCAAAAACATAAAAGGCTCGAACTCCAAATCGCTCCGGCTCAAGATTGGATGCGATCTGCTGTGCCATCCGCAAACGCCACCGCCAGTGATTTTCCGATTGCTGCTCCTGCTCTTTTTGCTTCGCGAGTTTCAGATCGATTTCAATATCGTGTGGCGGGGCCAATCTACCCATCGCTTCATCTATATCACCATTCATCAGAATGCGAAGTACTAATCCATTCGTGACATTCGGTACATCAATCACACGAATGACATCTGCAAATTGATGAGTCTCAGGAAGCAAATCGGTCAAAATATTTTTTGAGCCTTTGAGAAAGGATTCATTGAATATTACGCCTTTAGATCCAGGGAACAGTGGCAAGTAACGGATTCCAGATTCTACTAAATCTTGAAAAAAATGAGTTCCGAATGACACATCAGGAATAGATTTGCCTTTTTGCGTAGCGATTTCAATCAGAACTGCGGTATTGTTGATATCCGAATAGGTGACACTGACACCAAGTTTAATATCGCCGCGGCTGCCCCAGCGACCAGGTCCCATTAAAATAAATTGATGCTTTGGAAGAATTTTATTGAGCCGTCCAATCACGCGCCCCACTTCTTTCAGATCAACCAGATCGGAAATCTCACTATATTTGTCTGGATCCACAAAGACGATGTGACTGATATCAGGAACTCGCCCGCTTGATACATAGCGATTAGCAGAAAATATAATTTGATTTAAAGGAACTTCACGTGGAATCGATGTTGGTATCGTATCTTTGAAATAGCTTTGCGGCCGGCATTGTAGAAGGAACAAATTCTTTCCATCGAAAGCGAATTCGATATCGACAGGATAGCCTAATTTTTCCTGTAATAAGCGCATCATTGTTCGAATGCGTGCGATGAATGAAGTTTTCTTTACAAGACCATCAAATGTAACAACTAGTTTTTCAGGTGAGGTATTCCAACCGAGTCCCATCGGGGAATGCACTCCATTTTCATCCACGATGGAAACAATTTGATCCAGAAGTGGATAACTTCCACTGCAATGCTCAAGAAGTTCCTGGATATCCACTGTCTCAAAACGGCGGGTCTCCATATTAATGACATCGATTTTTCTTGGTGAATACCGGATGATTTCTTCAGGAGTGACATTCACTCGTAAACCGGGTTGGCCCGGTGAAACAAGAACAGGATAGTCGTCGCCTAGACGATCAACAGCCCGTGTACCCAGACCGGGAACCACGCGAAGAAGTCCATCTTCTCTCTTGATTCGTGCTGACCATCGGAAATCATTTCTGCTAAAGGCTACACCGGCCAGGGTAGGAAAGAAGTATCGCCCCGCCCTTGTTCCTACAACTTCCTGAATCATGATTCCCATTTCTTCATGTAAATCAAGAAGGCCTCGCTCAGCTCGGTAAGCAATTGGATCCGGACTGAACAGTGAAGCATAAACTTCTGCAATTGCATCCATTAACGCAAGGAGTCTTTCTTGTTTCGTACCCTGGTTTGCAAGGAACAAGCTTTTATATTTGCCGGAGAACGCCGCACCCATTCGATCTTCCAGAAGGCTCGAGCTCCGCACGATCAAAGGGTGATCTTCAAAATCATCTAATGCTGCTGAAAGTCCACGCCTGATTTCAGGTGAAAATTGCGAATTCTTGAAAACTTGAACAATATGCGGATACTCACGCCGGATTTGATCGATCTCTAAGTATTTACGGTTATAAAGATCCTCAAAATGATTGTATTCAGTAAAAGTCAGCAGAGAATCCGATGAAAGGTACCAGGTTTTCGGAACTTTAATTTCTCCCAGAGTATCGGCATATTCTTTTGATTTCGCGATAATGCACGAAGCTAAAAAAAGACCGGCACTTTTACCACCAAGTTTGCCATGACTTGCCGATGGACTGATTACGTGCTGAACGAGATCGTAGAAGTCACTGACATGGATATAATTTTTTGCAGTATTGATATAGTCATTGTCCTCACCTAAAAACCGCCGTGTGAGCGACACCCGAAGTCCAACCTGAACTGAACGCGAGAGCTCCGTGTCTTGTAATGACAGGTTCTGATACCTTTTCAACGCATCAATGAGTCCTGATAGTGGAGTGCTTTGGTTTTCTACCGATTGTATAAGAAAACCGGATTTGTCATCTTTGAGCCAACGTTGAATGCAAGAAAGAATTTCTACTTCGCTTAATTGTTTCCCTGCAAGCCGGAATGTTTCATCAATGCCACCCTCAATATCAGAGGGGCTATGTCTTTCGAGTGGACGGTTATGTTCAGAAAAATCAAATGATCCTGCGAGAAGTGTAGGCGCCAGTCGTTGAAGAAGTTGCTGTGCTTCTTCGACACCATTCCAACAAAGATAGTTAATCATCCTTCGCGCCATACGTTTGGTCAGCGGAGGATCTGTTTCTCTTAGAAAATCAACAATCACCCACCATTCCGGTTTTTCTGAAACCTTTAAGGAATCGATCTTCGAATGCCAGTCCCGAAATGCGCTTTGCATCCGTTGCTGCAATACAAGATGCGCTAGACGTTCGGCAATCGTTTCAATCAGGCGTCGTTCTTCTTTCAAAAATGGTCCTTCATCCGATTGCGGCATCTCCTGTGTGTAAAAAACTTCCACCGTTCCTACTACTTCCCCCTGAACTTTGATTTCTGCTTTCTGTACCCACTCTGTTTGTTTCATCCCTGGCGGCTCATATACAATTCCCTCCAGTGTGATCCTTGCCCAACAAACTGCAGGGTATTGCCAACCAGGCGGAATAACTTCTACTACTCCCCGGCAGATTTCATCCATTGCAATATCGGAACGATTCATTAACTCGTGGACATGATAGAGACAATTCAATTCTTTTGCGCGTTCCTGCAACGCCACAATAATATTGTCAACAGATTCGCTGCCTGAATGTGTTTTCACAACTTCAATATTACTCCTTTGCCTGTGCGGCCATCGACTTTAATCCGAAGTGGCGACTTAAGTTCAATGTGGCGCACAAATCTGGTCTCAGTCTTTGCGGATTGTTCATATAACCAGATCCAATCAAGTTTGTTTTCTTCTGAACTTAAGAGTGAAAAGTAGTACACCTCGAAACTGGAGATGTTATGGAAGAAATGAGAACCCTGACTTGGTTCAACCATCAAAGAAGGCAATGCTGCTTCCACGATCGCTTTGGCGCCGGAAATAGCGCTCCAATCTACAGGAATTCCTAAGGAAGGTTCGCTGCTTCCCCACCGTCCGAATCCTATGAGTAGATAAGGACGTTTACAAGAAAGAAGATCTTGATTGATTCCGGCGAGTTCCTCCGCGATTACTTTCGTCTGTATGGTGTCAAAACGATCAGGGCGAACGTAGACTATATCAGCGATGTCATTCCTCACTCCATTACCCAACACTTTGTCACATAACAGTAAAACATTCGAACCTATTAGTTCAGCTGGCTGGATTTCAATACTTTCGCGGGAGACTACCATGGGTCTAACTTGAAGAAAACCAAACGTGGGGCGATCAGCGGAAAGGGTATGAAATCGCACTGCAAACTCGATTTCCACCGGCGCATTAACCACAGCCTCAGCTGCTTTTAACAGCGAGCGAATCAGATCGTTTAGTCGTAACTGATTCTCCACAAGAAGGGGAGCAAAATTAATCACTCTCGGTTCGGCGCGGCCCACTCCTGGTACTATACGATCTGAGGTTGAATCGTATGTAGATGCAATGTAGCGCAATGAATTGTCATAATCTGCATCACTGAGTGATGCATGGACTAAGTATTCCGTTTCAACGATTGGATCATAAGCAGAAGGTTTTCCCATATTCACAGCCCAGAATTTTGTTTGAGTTTGTTTCAGCAGGTTCTGAACTGTAAAAGGAGGCATCGCTGCTGGATATGCGGGAGAATAAGTCCAAACAACACCACCATCGACAATTGTTTTTCCTAAACCCAGCGCAAGGTTAACAACACCATCTTCGGGCTTTGCCTTTCCAGAACGATAAAAATTGTATGAACGCACAACTCCGGAGATCACAGGATAGAAACGATCATTAAAACGTGATCCAACGATTTCCTGAATGATCACTGCCATTTTTTCGGTTACCGAATTTTGATCCAGTGCCTTCAAATAGTTCTGGGCTCGTTTAAAAAAAGTGGAAGCATAGACGAATTTTATCGCTTCTGTTAATTTCTGAAATCGGATGTCAGCACTGGGCTGATTGTTTGGAATCATTTTAGTGCCGTAAACACCGGCGAATGGTTGATGCAGAGCGTCTTCCATCAGACTTGAAGAACGTATTGCCAGCGGCACTTTCACCTGCTGAGTGAGCGCGCGTAAATCTCCCAAAAACTCCGGTGGCAGTTGTCCATTCTGAAATGCTCTCGCTATTTCACCATCTGATTTGCTGTCAGAAATCATCGCATCCAGGTGGTTAAGTTCCATAAAACGATCAAAGGCATCTGTTGTAAGAACTGTTAGCGTGGGAATGTTTACATCAAATTCAGGAAACTGTTCCGGGTTAAACTCTGCAGCTAATAGATTTTTTGCGATAAGAAGGCCCCTTGCTTTACCGCCCAATTCACCGGTGCCTATTTGAGTGAATTTATGTTTTCCGGAAAGAAAGGAGCGATCGAACTGTGGCACTTGATTCGCTTGATCATACTTAGAACTCATGATGCATTAGTGCGCACGCCCCCTCCTTATGAAGGAGGGGTAAGGGGGAGGTTGGAAAGAACATTTTCTAGTACTCCTTCGGTTTCTTCAATTATCTGTTGATTCGTGTACACCAAGATCTTAATCCCAAGCAACTCAATCTTCCCTCTTCTAGCAAGATCCGATTTTACTCGGTTAGAGTAGCCATGAACGTCTCCGATAATTTCAATGGCGAGTTTATACTGTGGGCAATAAAAATCGATCACATAATCATAAACACTATATTGGCGACGAAACTTTAAATTATTCAGCTTGGAGTTACGAAGTTTGGACCACAGTATCTTTTCTGCTTTGGTCATATTTCTTCGTAAATACTTCCGCCGCTTTACTGAGTGAGGCTTGTTCAATATGGAAGACATTACGTTCTTAAATCCATTCGCAATTGCACGGCACTAATTTAATCGCGAGATTCCAACCTCCCTTATCCCCCCTTCATAAGGGGGGATGTGCCCATCTATTACTCATGATGCATTAAAGCCATCCACGATCCTTGCAAGCTTTTGCCACACGGTTGACCGCAATAGCATAGGCTGCGTCTCGCATGAAAAGTTTTTGCTTGCGAGCAAGATCATGTACGGCATGAAATGCAGCTGTCATTTTTAGATCGACTTTGCCAAGCACTTCATCTTTTTCCCAGTAATAGTTTGTATTACTTTGCACTTGCTCAAAATAGCTGCAAGTAACACCACCGGCATTGGCAAGAAAATCAGGAATTACAAAGATGTCGCGTTGTTGAAGAACTTGGTCCGCTTCGGGTGTGGTGGGGCCGTTTGCACCTTCTGCAATCAACTTGACTCGGGGACTAATCCCTCCGACATTCTCACCGGTAATCTGATTTTCGATAGCCGAAGGCATTAAGATGTCAACTTCCTGCTTCAACCATTCCTCACCCGGAAGGATTTCATAATCCAAAGACTTCGCTTTCTCCTTATCAATATCACCAAATCGATCTGTAATCTTTAGCAATGCATCTAGATTGATCCCTGATGTTTTTCTGTAGGTGTATGCTGTTTGATCTTTCTGATTCCAGCAGGAAACCGCAATTATTCTTCCACCCATTTGATGGTATAGATCGATCGCGTGTTGAGCAACATTTCCAAAGCCCTGAACTGAAGCTGTTGTATCGCTAACTCGAATACCGAGTTCTTTGAGCGCCTCGCGAAGAGTAAATACCAGACCATATCCTGTGGCTTCGGTTCTTCCCAGCGAACCACCCATTCCCACTGGTTTACCAGTGATGAAGCCTGGCGCTTTACCGCCGTGGATTACTTCATATTCATCTAGCATCCACAACATATGTTGGGCCGTTGTCATTACGTCCGGTGCAGGTACATCGATAACCGGGCCAACGATTCTGGATATCTGACGTACCCAACCTCTACAAAGCCGTTCCTGTTCTTTTGCGCTGAGATTATGCGGATCGCACGTTACACCACCCTTTGCACCACCCAACGGAATATCTACGACTGCACACTTCCATGTCATCCACATAGAGAGCGCACGAACAGTATCCATAGTTTCTTGCGGATGGAAACGTATTCCACCTTTGCACGGACCCGAGCATCGTTGTGCTGTACTCGAAATCCACGAAATATCCGAACGTTTCCATCATCCATAGAAACGGGAATGCTGAATTGCATCTCGCGAACCGGGCTTCGAAGAAGATCGCGCGTAGGCTGATCTAAATTCAGGAGATCAGCAATCCTATCGAACTGTGCCTGCGCCACTTCAAATGAGTTATACGGTCTTGCTACCATAAATATCTCCTGCAAGTTGGCATACCGGAATGCACGAAATGAATCAGTATCTTCTATAAAGTATTCGGGATATCCGCGCAGAATTAATTATCACACGTTTCCTTTAATCGAGTGGCAACTGACTTAATATATGGAAATGCCTTGCTCTATGAGTTGACGTTCCATGGATGTAACGGTAGAGAGGACCTGCATATTTCATCATGACCGCACGCGGGATTCCGATAAATAAACGCATCGAGCTTTTGTATCAGAATTTGATTCACCCGGTATTTCACAAATTCAGCTGCTTCACTTCCCAAGGAAGTCTGTAAGGGTTCCAAAACGTGCGCACAAATATCATCTACCAGAGAGTCGATCTCCTGCGGCAATTCCAGAATATAGATCCGGTCTTCAAAATCAGGCTCAGGATCACACCCTTTTGTGCATATGGGTTCACTTCCACATTTATCAAAAGTCTTTAAGTACGGACAAAATGCAGCAACGATGCGACCCTGCATAGCATGAAGGTTTTCGATTGGTAATCCCTCTGAATAAAGCTCTTCCTTGAACACTTTGGAAACACCGTAAGCGAGCTCCAAAATCACATCCTCGATCCTCATGTCTTTTGGTGTTCTGAGTTGTAATCGCATCATGGAAGCCTCCTATCATTTCTCTTATGTGCTATCTGAGAGCAAACTAGGTGCCACGATCCTATGCCTATTTCCTCCACGGTCATACTGAACTTCTGTCAGAAACTATGACAGGATGTCATGCCTGGAACGTGTTTGTCTTCGCAAGGTCTTTGGCAAAGGATGTGCTTAATGCTTGAAAGAGACCGATATGGCTACTAATTACAAAATTCGTTCTGCGGAATGGGTCGCTAATCAAATGAAGAGATTTGTGATTGAGGCACCTATGATCGCAGCCAAGCAGAAATGCGGTCAATTCGTCATTGTTCGATTGAAAGAAGGAGGCGAAAGAATTCCTTTGACGATTGTTGCCTCCGATGTTACCTCCGGATGTATAACGCTAATCGTACAAGGGGTCGGCAAAACAACCAGGGAAATGAACTTGTTGGAAGCAGGGGATTCTATTTTGGATGTAGTCGGCTTAGGACATCCCACAGAAATCCGGAACTACGGAACTGCGGTCACGATAGGAGGAGGTGTTGGGACGGCAATTGCGTATCCATCAACTATTGCTTTACGCGAAGCAGGCAACTACACAATCTCCATAATTGGTGGGCGAAACCGCAATCTTGTCATTTTGGAAAATGAGTTACGGCGAGTAGCGCAAGAATTGTATATCACCACGGATGACGGAAGTTATGGTTTTCATGGGTTGGTCACGGACCAACTCAAGCGTCTAATCAAAGACGGCAGAAAGTTAGATTTTGTCTTCGCTATCGGCCCCATCCCGATGATGAAAGCCGTTGCTGATGTGACCCGCCCCTACGGAATTCATACTGTCGTGAGTTTGAATCCAATCATGGTGGACGGCACGGGCATGTGTGGGGGATGCAGAGCAACGGTGGACAACAAGACTGTATTCGTATGTGTGGATGGTCCAGAGTTCGATGCACACAAAGTTGATTTTGATCTGCTCGCAAAACGCAACAAAGCTTATCGGTCTGCAGAACATTTATCGCTAGAAAAACTTGAAAAGGAGATAGCGAGTGATAAGAAATCACTTTGCGAAGTGGCGCGATGACAGCAAATAAATTATCACCGAAAGAAAGGATGAAAATTCCGCGGCAGACGATGCCGGAGCAGGATCCTGCGCAAAGGCGAAGCAATTTTATGGAAGTATCGCTTGGATTCACGGAAGAGCTAGCAAGGATGGAGGCGCTGCGGTGCCTGCAATGTCCGAAACCGGTATGCATTGAAGGTTGTCCTGTTGGAATTAACATTAATGAATTTATCCGTTTCGTTTCGGAAGGTGATTATGCTTCGGCTGCCGCCACCATTAAAAAGGACAACATCTTGCCTGCTATCTGCGGGCGTGTTTGTCCGCAAGAAGAGCAGTGTGAATCGAAGTGTGTAGTAGGTAAAAAGCAAGAACCGATCGCCATCGGGCGTTTGGAAAGATTCGTAGCGGATTATGAACTTGGTCTTGGCGTGAAAAGAATTCCTGTAATGCAGAAGACCGGCAAACGTGTAGCTATCATCGGCAGTGGACCAGCGGGGCTCAGCTGCGCGGCCGATCTTATCCAAAAAGGACACGATGTTACTGTATTCGAAGCGCTTCATGAATTGGGTGGAGTTCTGATCTATGGCATTCCTGAGTTTCGATTGCCAAAAGAAATCGTCAAAGTTGAGATTGAACATCTGCGCGAATTGGGCGTGGAATTTCGGACAAATACGGTGATCGGGTACACAGTAACAATCGATGAATTGTTCCAGAACGGCTATCATGCTGTTTTTATTGGAGTAGGTGCAGGTCTACCGTATTTTCTGAATGTTCCTGGAGAGAACTTGATCGGAGTTTATTCTGCCAATGAATTTCTTACACGTGTGAACCTGATGCGTGCATATCGCTTTCCTGAATGTGATACTCCGATGTTAAATTGCCAAGGCAAAAATATTATGGTATTCGGCGGCGGCAACACAGCCATGGATGCTGTCCGAACTACTCTTCGCCTGGGAGCACGCAACGCTTACATTTGTTACCGCAGGTCGGAAGCCGAAATGCCAGCACGAAAAGAAGAACTTCATCACGCGAAAGATGAAGGAGTGCAATTTATCAACCTTGCCAGTCCAGTAGAGCTATTAGGTGATGAAGAAGGATGGCTCAGGGCGGTTAAGCTAATCCGGATGGAGTTAGGGGAACCGGATGCGTCGGGCAGGAAGAGTCCACGAAAGATCGAGGGTTCGGAATTTCAGATGCAAATTGATCTGGCCATTATCGCCATTGGTAATGGTTCGAATCCCATTATCCAAAAAACGACTTCACATTTGGAGTTCAACAAACGGGGTAATATCGTGGTAGATCCTGAAACGATGAAGACATCTCGGAACGGTGTATTTGCTGGAGGAGATATTGTCACTGGCGGTGCGACCGTGATACTGGCAATGGGAGCCGGACGAAAAGCTGCAGCTGCAATCGAAAACTACCTGCAAGAACTTTAAAGTTCAAATGACTAACTAATTAGATTTCTTATCCGTATCAGTTTCCATGAATGAAATCTGGATTTGCTCAATCTTACTCTGATTTTTGGCGAGTGCATCAACACAATCCTGGTCCACTTCGCTCCGCGATAATCGCCCTAGCATAGCAAAGGCCTCTTCATTGCTCCAGGCATGTTTGTAAAGGCGCTGGCTGGTCATGGCATCAAAAATATTAGCCACCGCAACGATCTGCGCTTCAATGGGGATCTCGTCTCCTTTCCGTCTCGTGGGATATCCTGTTTTGTCAATTTTTTCCTGATAATATTTGGCAATATTCCGGAGAACATCGATCCCTTCAGAAGATCCTACACCCAACTTATCAATCATGGAATTAATCATTTGCAGACCCTTGAAGCTGTGAGATTTCATGACCTCCCGATCTTCGGCATTCAACGAATCTTTTGTTGACAAGTCTCTTCCGAGAAGTGCGATCTTACCGATATCGTGCAGACGCGAAAAAACGTGGATCCGCTCCACATCTTCATCATTGAGATCATACTTGCCATGTAAGGCCAGTTCCTTTGCAATGATACGGCAGAACCCGGCTGTTCGCTCCAAATGCAGCCCGGTCTCCGTATCTTGCACATGCAGGATCTCATAAACCGCTTTAAGAGCTGACAGCATTGCCTTGACGTTCCCCAGCTCGTGCGCAACCAACTCTGAAATCAAATGAGAAAAAACGTCAAGAGTATCGACGGAGGTTTCATCAAAACAGTCTGCTTGATAAGAATTGAAGAAGATAAATCCACCCAAAACCTCGCCAAAGTACATGGTTGATGTGTAACTGGCTCGATATCCTTGATCCAGAATACTTTTTGTGTGCTCATGCTCTCCTTGCTGAAATACTGAAAGATCGTTGATTACGCGTGGTGTTTTTGTTTTAACGATTTCCATTAGCGAAGGAGCCTTTTCCAACTCTGTATCATAAAATTCCAGTGGATAATCTCTCCCGGAGCTCGCCAGAAATGTTTTGAGGATTTTTGAGTTCCGGTCATAGAGGGCAACCGAAATTCGATCCACAAAATCAAGGCGTTTCTTAATCACACTATGGATCACTTTAAGTTTTTTGTTCAAGGGCAGGTTTTGATTTAATTCCGAAAGCGCGTCTTGATGATTAAACATGCTTCTTTGCTCTCAATCCATATTTCTTGAGATCAAACAATACGGCAATTCTAATGCCAATGCAGCCTAAGAGCAATTAAAAATATGCCGGAGAACTGGGATGCTAAATTTGTTGCTACACTTCCAGCGCAAAAAAATTGCGAAATTACTGCAGTCTTGAGCAATCTTATGTCGCTAACAAATTCAGAGTTCGATTTGCTCTAACATCTCTTGCCGGCGAAGCAACTCATGTTCCATCCCTTCCATTCTCTCCTTCCAGTGCTCTCTTTCTTCGTGATTAGGAGTATATTCTGACCGTTCTGTTGCTTCATCGAACATATGACGTAGATCGTCAAGCGGCACAGATTTATAGCATTCAGAAACCCATTCGATATTCATATTGATGCTCCTCAGTTTCATGATGTTTGCAAATTCGGTACCTTTAGCTTGTCGAGAATAAGTAAAATAAAAAGTGCAGAAATATCGTCAGTGAGCTGACAGAATGTCTTAAACGAAAGCTGTAATGTGCGGAATTAAAAAGCGCTGACTTTAGTCTTATCCAGACCAAAGCCAGCGCTTTCAAATCTACTGCAATTTACGCGTCGCTACCACCGGTTGAACAGGATTGCTGCCTCATTCGGAATAGTCTCCGGCTTACGCACATTTTCTTGCGCTTCCATAACTGCCATTGCCGTCATATTCACGATGTCATTGACATCTGAACTCATTTGCAACAGGTAAACAGGTTTGCTGATGCCTTTTAGCAATGGTCCAACTGCTACTGCACCACCAAGTTTTACTAGCAACTTGTATGAAGTATTTGCAGAAACAAGGTCAGGAAATACAAGCACATTTGCTGCAGTTTTTAGTTCATTAAAGGGATACAGCTCATTCAATAGTTCTGTTGATACAGCAATATCGGCCTGCATTTCACCATCGATTGGGATCCAGGCTGCTCGTTTTCTAACAAGATCTGCTGCTTTTTGCATTTTTTCAGCAACAGGATGTTTGGTACTTCCGAAATTACTGAACGACAACATGGCCACACGAGGTTCAAAATCATATGACTTTGCAGTTTGAGCCGCGAGAATCGCAATATCAGCAAGTTGTTCTACAGTCGGATCAATGTTGATGACAGGATCTGCGATGAAAAATGTTTGATTCTTGAAAATCATCATATACACGCCGGTCACCGTGTTGATACCAGGCATCGGCTTTATGATTTGCAACGCAGGTCTAATGGTATCGGGAAAATGCTGAGTGACTCCTGATACAAGTCCATCAGCATCACCCATATGAACCATCATTGCAGCAAATACTTTAGGATTCTTCAGTTGAGCTGTCGCATCAGAAACCGTGATTCCTTTGCGTTTACGCATTTCATAAAGTTCAACCGCATAACGTTGTATCAAATCTGACTTTGACGGAGAAACGATTTTTGCTGGGCGAAGATCCAGGTTCAGTTTTTCGATTTTTTCTTGAATCGAATTTTTGTTTCCTAATAAAATCGGTTCTGCAATGTGCTCATCAAGAATGATCTGAGCAGCGCGTAAGATCTTCTCTTCTTCTCCTTCCGGAAAAACAATCCGTTTCGGTCCGCTTTGGGCTCTATGAATGAATACCCGCATCACTTGTCGGGATTTTCCTAGACGTGCTTCCAGAGCATCATAATATTGTTGAAAATCAGCAATCGGTTGGCGTGCTACGCCGCTTTCCATTGCTGCCTTAGCAACTGCCGGTGTTTCCCATAATAGAACTCTTGGATCAAAAGGTTTTGGAATGATGTATTCACGTCCAAATCGAATGTTCTGATTCCCATAAGCATTTAGTACTGAATCCGGAACATCTTCTTTTGCAAGATTAGCAAGTGCTTTCACTGCTGCAATTTTCATTTCTTCGTTAATGGCTGATGCACGTACATCGAGTGCACCACGAAAGATAAATGGGAAACCGAGTACATTGTTTACTTGATTGGGATAATCTGAGCGACCGGTTGCCATAATCAAATCTTTTCGAGCTTCGGTTGCTTTTTCCCAGGTAATTTCCGGATCAGGATTTGCCATTGCAAAAACAATTGGATTTGCGGCCATTGACTTCACCATTTCAGGTGTAACCTGATTTGCAGAAGAAACACCAACGAACACATCAGCATCTTTCATTGCATCAGCTAATGTTCGCAATTCGGTTTTTTGCGCAAACATCTCTTTATACGGATTCATTCCTTCCTTACGGCCGGCGTAAACAACTCCTTTTGTATCAACCAGGATCATGTTTTCCAAACGTACACCCAAACGTAAATACAGCTTTGCACACGCAATTCCCGCAGCACCAGCACCACAAAAGATAACGCGGGTTTTATCGATTGATTTATTAACGATTTCCAGAGCATTCAATAATGCAGCTCCTGAAATGATCGCTGTGCCGTGCTGGTCATCATGAAACACCGGGATGTTCATTATTTTTTTGAGTTCTTCTTCAATATGAAAACATTCGGGAGCTTTAATATCTTCTAAATTGATTCCACCAAATGTCGGTTCCAAACTTTTTACGATCCGGATAATTTCATCAGGATCTTTGCAATCCAGTTCGATATCAAAAACATCGATATCAGCGAATCGTTTAAACAAAACACCTTTGCCTTCCATAACCGGCTTGCCTGCGGCCGGACCGATATCTCCCAGGCCCAGTACTGCAGTGCCGTTCGATATAACCGCTACAAGATTTCCTTTTGCAGTGTATTGGTAAACCTTATCGTACGTTTCATGAATTTCGCGGCAGGGCTCTGCTACCCCGGGTGTGTATGCCAGCGATAAATCGCGTTGAGTGGCGCAAGGTTTTGTTATTGAAATTTCAATTTTTCCTTTGCGGCCCTGTTCGTGGTACTCGAGTGCATCTTGTTTACGGATCATAATTGCTCCTCCTAACTTTCCATAGAAAACCTGTCAATTAGCCAGAGCAATTCCTATTCCAATAAAAGCGTGACGATAGCTGCAACATCTTCTCTGCCTGTCTGTCAGTGCATTGCCAAAATGGCGAAGAATATCGTGGTGTCTGCGATTACCTCATCAACATTTTGTCCAGTTAAGTGGCATTCAATTTGCTTTATTGAATTTTATGAGGTGTGAAAATGGATCAATATAAAAGCATTCTTTGTCCAATTGATTTTTCTGAGTTTTCAGAACTTGCTCTCCGTTATGCGGTTGCACTTGCGGAACAAAATCACAGTCGTTTGATTGTTTTGCACAGTATTCCGGTCAGCGCAATTCTTGCTGGAGTGCCGCCCATTCCGGTTGTAAATGACCCGATCTGGCAAGAGGATATCAAACGATTACTTGATAAATCTGTAGCGTCTTATACATGCCGCGAATTGAAACTAGATACGAAAATAGAATCTGGTGATGCTGCTACACAAATCCTTTTAACCGCCAGAAACGAAGATGTCGATCTCATTGTAATGGGGACCCATGGTACCGGTGGATACGAAGCTCTCTTCATGGGGTCTGTTACAAACAAAATACTTCACAAAGTAAAGATCCCAGTTTTGGCGGTTTGCAAACCAACCAGGGCAGTTTTAACAGGGGATCCAAATGAACCATTATTGATTGGCAAAATCCTATGTGCAATTGATCCTCACAATGTGAATTTAAGTGTGCTTCGCTCTGCATTGTCTTTGGCGAGATTCAATATGTCAACGCTTTACATTCTAACTGTTGAAGAATCGAAGAAGGCCAAAATGATCGTAAAGGATCTGATGGAATTGCTTCAACCTGGAAATGAGAAGCTATGCCAGGTTGAATTTATTCAAAGTAAAGGCGATGCGGTCCAGGAAATACTACAAGCCATTGAATATTTAGAGGTTGATTTGGCGATCATGGGGCATCACAACAAAGGAATCAGTCCGTTTGAAGCTCTGGGTAGCGTAACACTTCGTGTAATACCACGATCGAAATGTGCAGTTCTTGTGGTTGGTGATAGTAATTAGTGCGGCCAAACAATGTAATGCTAGCCAGGGCATTCAGCCGATCAGTTCATTGCTTGAAACAACACTGAAAATTTGTCATTGGTTTCCGACATTTTTTCACTGATTCGACACCTTACTCTCTCGATAACCAATGGCATACTCATTGCTTTTAGAACAATCGAGAACTAAGTAGGAGGACCTATGATATTTGAAAGCCGACAGCAGGCCGGGATACTTCTAGCAAAGAAACTCAAAAAATTCAAAAACAGCAATGCTGTTGTTTATGCCTTGCCAAGGGGTGGGGTTGTTGTTGCTGCCGAAATTGCGAAAGCATTAAATCTCCCACTCGATTTGATAGTTTCAAGAAAGATCGGCCATCCGCATTTTCCTGAATATGCAATCGGAGCAATTACTGAGCATGGCATACAGGTTCTAAACAACATGGAGATTTTAGAACTCAATCCGGAATGGCTGGAAAGATCGATTGAACAGCAATATGAAGAAGCGAAACGAAGAAGGGAAAGATACATGGACGGTAAATCTGAAACATCGGCGAAAGGTAGAGTTGCAATCATTGTGGACGATGGGATTGCGACAGGTTATACGATGCAAGCGGCGATTAAGGACATCAAGAGACAAGGTCCTGCTTCGATCGTTATTGCAGTTCCAGTTACGCCGAATGGTAGCGCGAAGTTTTTTTCGGCTATGGTGAATGAATTTATTGCGCTTGAGATCCCCAGATTGTATGCGGGCTCAGTGGGCGCATATTACACAAGATTTCCGCAGCTCACCGATGATGAAGTTACGGCCATTTTGCAAAATGTACAAATCGTTGCCACGCATGAATTAGTGTTGATTTAAGAAACACAAAGGAGCTTATTATGAAATATGTTCAAATCCGAATATCAAAACATTCTTGCTTAGATAAAGTTCTGGAGGAAATTTCAAAGGAAGTTTGGCAGAAAATAAAGAACATTTTACCGCCTGGTGAAGATTCTGCCGACTATTATTTTGGTTTGCGGAAAATGATCACGCGTGCTGTTAACCGCCGTGTGCATAAATACCCGAATTGTGGCCTTGCAGAGGCATGTCACGATGAAATTGAAGGCGGTCCATGGATGGATTACAGCGAGAAGATTTATATGTTATCGCTTGATGATGATCTTGATGGATTTATCAACAACATTGCGAACCAGGCTCTTAATAGCATAATTGATAAATTACCAGTGGAGCGACGATCCGAACTGTTTTCGCTCATGTCAGCAGCCTTGCGTCATCAATTTGGCAAATATTTGTATTTCAATCCAGTCTGCCGCACGATTGCGTTTTGTGAACTTCAGTTGGATTAATTAGCGAACATTGCAATTAGAGGTGTCACGAAAGGATAGAAGATCGTCATCCAAGCTTATATGCGAATTTTCTTAATAGTTTCTTATGTTTACGGCTCCTGATGGCTGTGATGTATTTTGAATAGAGAGGCAAAACCGTGAGGAAAGGACAAAATTTTATCCTTTCCTCCGGTGTAAATCATTTAAACTGTAGCTGAACCATTGTGCTGTCTTGGTTGACAAACGGTTGCAAATGTCGCAGTTACTTCCTGCGTACTGATTTCACGGCTCTTGAGACTTATTTCGCGTTCTGCTTCGCGTACAATGTCATTTAAAGACACAATTCCTACAAGATTTCTGTCTTGATTCAAAACAGGAAGACGTCTTATCTGGTGGAATCTCAGCGTTTCTTCAGCATCTTTGATCGATTCAACAGGAGTGCACGTAAACAGTTCCCTTGACATTGCAATCGCAACTGGTATCTCAGCAAGTGATCGTCCCTGCGTATATGCTGCCATGCAAATATCTCGATCCGTTATCATGCCGATAGGTTGTTCGGAATCATCGATAACAGGCAGGCAACCAATATCATACGTCCACATTTTTTCCGCGGCGGTTGACAGCGTGTCCTGGGGATGACAAACGTGAACATTGCCAGTCATTAATTGTTCAACTCTCATTAGATTTCCTCCAAGTTTTTGTTTCATGAGAGAGATATGCTTATAACACATCATCTCATCTGAAGTTTTAATAGTGTTATGTCAAAAACCCTGATGAATGGAGGGCTTTTGATGAATTTCAAAGATTTAGCTGATCGATGTCGTAGCTAATATCTCGGCATGACATGCCGTCATTCTTAGGATGGCTAGAATAGTCTAGATTTCCGATTGAGATGGATAAAATTGATCATGCCATTAGAATGAATCTAACTTCATTTTACTACTTTTCAATGTTTAATTTCATACAGGACTTTAAAGAATTTGCTTAAGACGTCGAACGATTTCAATTTTTGGTTGCACACCTACAATCCGATCAACTTCTCGGCCATTTTTTAATAACAGCAAAGTTGGGATGCTTCGGACATTGAACCGGCCAGCTGTTTTCGGATTCTCATCTACATTCAGTTTTGCAACGACGACTCGCCCGGTAAGTTCTTCTGATAATTGTTCAATTACCGGAGCCAGCATGTGGCAAGGCTCACACCATTCAGCCCACATATCCAGCAATACAGGCAATGGTGAAAGCTCTACAATATTACTGAAAGTAGTGTCAGTAACAATCAGTGGTTGTGAAGAAATAGAAAGTGGCGATTTACACCGGCCGCAAACAGCCCGGACTTGATCAATGATTCGTTCATCAGAAACGCGATTGGTTGCGCCGCAAGAACCGCATTTTACCAATTGTGTTTTTTCCATATTCGTATTCAGTATTACTATAGTCAGTACTTCCGCAATTCTTCAGATCGCATTACATTGCTTCGGCAGACCCGATCGGTTCTGGTTTCGGTTCTTCTATTTTAGTCATTATTTGAAGTCGTGTTTGGGATTGAAAGTGAGTGGGGAATACATGACAGTTTGTCACTCTTGTGATCTTCCACCTTTGTTTGATCTGGCGTCGCTAAACCTACATGGGTTTCTCTGGCATTACGATTGCATCCCCAAGAAGTATTACATAGTCCGGAGGTGTTGAATGTATGAGCAAAGAGATCTAGATACCACCCAAAAATTAGATTTGAGAAAGGTGGCTCCTGAAGAGCGTAGTCTTCGTGTTCTTCAGGCGATGGAATCCATCCGTCCAGGTACAATTTTCCTGCTGTTTGACAACCAGGAACCTGTAGAAATTCGCAAACAACTTGACCACGATTTTGCTGGACGATTCCGTTGGAAACTGTTGCAAGAAGGGCCGGATCTCTGGGTGATCAAAGTTGCGAAACTAAACGGCTTTAATTTCGAACTAAGATAATTATTTGGCGAAAGTTAACGTTATGCGATGCGAAGTCATTTCATTATCAAAGGTGTATCGGTTGTCTTTTAATCTGGCCGAAAAAATACTTCGCTCCGGCTACAAACCGGATTTTATTGTTGCAATCGCCCGGGGTGGATTTGTGCCTGCGCGCTTTTTATGTGACTTCCTGGGAATTACGGACATGGCAAGCATTAAGGTTCAGCATTATGAAGCTGGTGCTATTAAGCAACATAGAGCGTGGGTCAAGTATCCACTTTCTGCGGACGTCAAAGAGAAAAATGTACTGGTCGTTGATGATGTCAATGATACCGGCGAAACTTTGATTGCTACATCCAATCATTTAAAGACATTTCATCCGGCAGATGTGAAATTTGCTGTACTTCATGAAAAACAGACTACTGTCATGCGCGCTGATTTTTACAGTGCTTATCAAAAGGAGTGGAAATGGATTATTTACCCCTGGGCAGTAATGGAAGATGTTGGAAGTTTCCTGGAAAAGATGGAACCTCAACCACTTAATGTAAAGGAAGCGGCCAGGCGGTTAAAAAATGAATATGGAATTGAGATGAGTTTGGGCTGGCTTAAGAAAATAATGCAATTAAATAAACATGTGTTAGCTGTGTAGGGCATGTTCAAGGGTTGGTAGATTGATTTTTTGTTGTTCATAAAATGCTTCACACTCGTTTTCTCTTCCTCTGACAATTCGTTTCCCTGTTAATTTCCCTTTATATGCTGTTACCACAGTCGCCTGTCCTTCATGATTATCATTGTCGTAATAAACCACCAGCCAGTCATGAGTTTTGTTCATTTGATGTGCCCTTGGTGTGTTGGAAAAAAGGGCTGTGAAATGCCAGGGGCCACGTGAAGAATGAAGTATTGGCAGCCAGGCAATGCGTTCCGGATTAAAACGACGCGGCGCAATTGTGGTTAACAATCCTTTTTCAGCCTTAGTGTGATATTCACGATCAATACTGAGGATTGTTTCAACTGAAGGTCTTAACTCGTCAACATTCACTGACGATCTGCGTATTCGGCCAAGACGAGTAGCTAATGAATCCCGGATCCCCGCTAATCTTTTTTCGCCAATCCCTTCGATGTTCCGAAGTCTGCCATCGTAAGCTGCTGCTTCAAGATCTTCAAGCGAATCAATTCCCAAATCATGATGAATCTTTTTTGCCAAATAATGACCGATTCCAGGAACTGTTGCGATCAAAGTTACAGGATCACTTTTTCCACGAATGCGATCTAGCATTGGCAATGTGCCCACAGTAGCAATGTGATAAATAGCCCGAGCTAGAGTCGCCCAATTGTTGGAAGTTCTTCAAGACCCTCAATGCCTTTTGTTTTGATGATATCTTTGACCGGTTTCGATAAGTTGCGTAATGTTACAGCACCCCGGCGATATGCCTCGACCCGAAATCGATTTGCACCTTGCGTCTCCAAAAGACGTGCAACTTCATCCAAGCGTCCCGCAATCTGTGAATTCGTCTCTAACATTACTCATCATCTCCATTCCTAAAATGAAGCAAAATCGATTCCATCCCCCATGCATCCCGTATATATATGTAGGAAGCTTAACTGGGGATGAATAGATCCAGAATCCGTTCTTTTGGAAGAGCATCTGTCATGAGAGAAGCATGACGTTCTTTTACAAGTTTTTCATACGTGCTTGTCGGTTGGGGGTTTCGGTAAAATACGCCAGTATGAAGTTTCCTTCCATATTCCTCTGCTAGTGCCATTGCCTGGATACGGTTTGTCGGGTCATGGCCTAAAGACTCAACATGCTGAAGAATTTTCTTCTGCTCTTTGAGTTGTTGTTCAGCCTGGCCATATGTAACACAAGGGGATTGAATATTAATGAATGCAAATCCCGGATACCGGATCCCTTCTTCGATGAGTTGAGACAATTGATTCATATCTGCAGGACTTCCTTGTGCGACAAACCCTGCGCCATAAGCAAGTACATACAATAACGGATTGACCGGTTCTTCTAAGCTTCCAAAAAAGGAAGAAGCGGTATGAAGTCCACGTGGAGATGTTGGAGATAGTTGTCCTTTTGTGAGACCGTAAATTTGATTATCCATTACAAGATAAGTCAAATCGATGTTTCTTCGAATTGCATGAGCGACATGACCACCACCGATTGAGAATCCGTCTCCATCTCCTCCGGCAACCAATACAAGTAATTCAGGATTTGCAATCTTAATTCCTTGAGCAATCGGCAAAGCCCGTCCATGAACAGTGTTAAAACCATAAGCGGCCGTATATCCCGGAATCCGACTTGAACAACCGATTCCAGATACAAATGCAATTTTTTCCGGCGAAACTCCAATTGATGCAAGCGCTTTATACAATGCGCTCAGCACACCATAATCACCACATCCTGGACACCAAATTGGCTTCAATTCACTCTTATAGTCTTTTGCGTCATAACTCTGTTTCATTCCTGTCATCATAAAAGCTCCATCATTATTTTTTAACCAAGTTGTGGTTCGAACTCTGGCTCCCGTTCCCTTTGCAAATCAATTACCATTGATCGTAAATGTTCAACTATTTCCGAAGCCAGGATCGGATTTGCACCGCTCTTGCAAAATGATTCAATTCCGGGAGGCATATCAACGAACATTCTTAAAATCCTGTAGAGCTGGCCTTGATGCGATTGTTCAACAACAAGTCCCTTCTTCACTCCGGAAAAGAAGTCGGCGTAAATTTGTTCAGCAACAGGATACAAAAGCAAGGGAATGAATAGTTTCACATTCATGCCTTGTTGTTCTGCAATGTGCAATGCTTCGCGGGCGATACCAGCAATACTTCCCCAACCAATCAAGCCAATTTTCGCGTCTGGATCACCTTCAATCAAAAACAAATCCTTGCGTTGTTTTAAAGGATTCAATTTACGAAACCGCTTTTCGTTCATTTTCGCGTGGACTTCCCCTTTTGCTGTGGGAGCTCCATTCTCATTGTGTTCAATTCCGGAAGCTAAAAAATTTCCATTTGGAATTCCTGGGCAGCTAATAGGGCTGATGCCCGATTCATTATTTTTGAAACGAACATAGTTCTCGAGATCAGCTGCACTTGGGAGTTTTCGTTGCACAATTTGAAATCGTGAAGTATTTATTGCATCGATAATCTCTTTGCGTTGCGCAATTTCCTGATCAGAGAGAATCAGAACCGGTGTCTGATATTCTTCAGCAATATTGAATGCTTCCACCGTCACTTCGAATGAATCACGAACAGAAGTTGGCGCCAGAACAGGTCGCACGACATCACCATAAGCGGAGAATACTGCTTGAAAAAGATCCGACTGTTCACTTTTAGTAGGAATTCCAGTTGAAGGTCCACCGCGCTGAACATTGACACACACTAATGGTATTTCGGCAATTGTGGCTAATCCAAGAATTTCTGTTTTTAACGACATCCCTGGTCCTGATGTCGCGGTCATTGATTTCTTTCCTGCAAAAGATGCACCGACAACAGCGCCGATTCCTGCAATCTCATCTTCCGCTTGAAGCATAGATCCCCCGTACTTCCAAATTTCACGATTTAAAAATTGCATAATTTCTGATGATGGCGTAATCGGATAACCTGAAAAAAATGTGCAACCCGCAAAAATTGCGGCTGCTGCCATAATTTCATTTCCATCAACAAGCAACTTTTTTTCATTTCCAGCTGTTGGGGAGGCTAGTTGTATAGCATTCAATAAAGGATGGCTTTCGGTATATGTAATACCAGCCTGGAAGGCTTGTTGATTGGCTTTCAGAATTTCGATCCCTTTTTTGCTGAATTTTTTTCTTAATCCTCCCAAAATTCCGGAAGGCGTTATTCCAAACCAGCCCGCAAGCAATCCCAGTACAACCGTGTTCTTTGCTTTTTCTGTGCCGGCAAACTCTTTGGCTATTTCCTGAATGGGAACAGCCATGATTGCTGCTGGTTTTATTCCGACTAGAGGAATGTTTTCAACGGAAATTCTGCAATTACTATCGTATATAACAATTGTGTGTCCATCTATTGGTAACTCGCTGCCAAATTTCAAAAAGTCTTCCCAGTTCAGTGCTATAGCAATGTCTAATTGGCCTCCAGGATTAAGAACAGGTTCTGGCGCAATACGCAAACGGCAAGACGATTCTCCCCCGCGGATTTGTGACCCAAAACTTTTAGTGAGAATCGCATAGTACCCTTCAAGGGCAGCAGCCGTGATTAGCGATTCTCCGGCAGATACTATTCCATCTCCTCCGGAACCGGCCATACCAATGATCAAATCATTTTTCATTGTTTGAAAACTCCTTCCATGGCCGGTATTGCAGCAACTTTATTGCCAAAATTTTCAGAGCATTCAGGGCAATAATACTGACATTCTGGCACGACTGTTGACTGTGCGACGCTGTTGAAGCATCCAACCAGATCGCTAGAAGTTTCGATTTTTCAGGGAAACTTCCAACATAAACAAAAAAAGGCCTTTTTAGATTTTGCCAAAACGAGACAATTTGTCTGAGAGCTGACAGGATCTCCTACTTTCTAGAGTTCTTTGATTAACTCCTCGACCAGTCCAGTCTAGTACGGAATTTGCTTATCCATTAGAACGTGAGGTGAAGAATTTAATTCTTTTATAACAGGGTTTACAAAATTCTAAAAAGTGAGGATAACATTATGAATACAAGACTTCTATTCGCAGTTTTGGCTCTCATAAGCCTGCCTATTTTTGCTGCGGCAACAAATTATGACGTTACAATTGAACAGAATGCTAACCGAATTATGTGTCTCGATTCAACGACAGGTACTTACTACGTGAAAGTCGGAGATAGGGAATTTGCGGGCCATTCTGTGCTTTATACTTCAAAACACATTGATGGAGGGGTAAACTTTGTCGAAATGTATGCTCCTGTCATTATGTGCACCGGGGAGTATGCAAATTCAAAAACTGTAGGGACTTTCACAGTCCATGGTTGGATAGATCAAAAAATTCAAGATTTCAGTATCGGAGATTCAGGTCTTTGCGCAGTCGCAAATAAGCCACCAGATATTAATTTCGTTTTTGCGACCGTACCAAAGCGCGCACCAAGTTCGTCTAGTCTAAAGATGATGAGTACTGATGTTAAGGCGACATTCACCGATGATGATAATGTTGGATTTGCGGGTTTGGAGTGGAAACTGGAATCAAGTTGTTTTGATACAGTTGAAGGAGTGGGATTCAGGATTGAGAAAACAATTCTCATTGCACCGTCTGCAAAGAACTGCCAAATCAAATTAACTGTTGAAGATGCGAAGGACGGATATGCATTTACTGAGTTTTTTGTCCCTTCCAAGAAAGTTCCAACCCCAAGTAATTAAGTAAGATTTGAGTGGGGCGGAAGATACAAACATCTTCCGCCTCTTTATTTTTTTTAGGTAAAGCCCATCCAAATTCATTCCACAATTCACTGTTGTCTGCATTCTAAAGCCCGTCTTGAATCCCGCACTACTCCGGACGGTTAATATGTATTGTCGGTAAGATTCAAAGGTAAGAAAAGGGACCAGCTAAACCTGGAGTTCGCTGGTCCCTTAGATTGGATTGGAATTGTGAACGATTACACAAGTGCCTCTTGTTTTTCAATTTCGCTAAACGGATCCACTCTTGAAATTTCATTAATTTCAGATTCGACTTTTTCCGGGATTAGATTTTCTTCCGGCTGGCGATGGGCAGAAAGAATAATCCGCTCCGCTTCCAGCCAGTTCGCTAGATCTCTTCCTTCTTGTCTTCCGTTAATTTCATATAATTCGTAGGCAAGTTGTGCAATTTCATTCTGTAGTTCCATGGGGTTACCTCCTTCGGAAAAATAAAATTAGTATTCATACTTTTCTTCGAATTCTAAAGGCTCACCACGCACATTCCGTTTCTTCCAAATACTTACCGGCGCAGATGAAGAGTAAACACAAAGTTCAACTTTTCCACAAAGCGGATCAATGTACAGATACTCGCTCAATACAAGCTTGAAGATTGCACTGAGCATTGTGCTGGCTTCATCTTCATGATTTGGGTTTAGTAAATTCGCGATTGCTTCAAACGATTTGGATGTTACTTCAGCCAAAAAGCTTTCAAGATCCGTTTTAGGAAATAGGTGATAAACCCGATCATACGGGTTCGCATCTAAAACATGATTTTCTGGTGACCATGGCGTGCTTTTTAGATGATCTGTGCAAACGTTTGATAAGCCGCAAAGTTTATAAGTTCGCACTCTTTCTGCCAACGCATCACGAATTGCCGCTCGAAACGCACTAAAATCACGTGTCGTACCATCATCTTCCATAATTCCCCAGGTTCGCAAAGTTAACCAACTTTGTTCCGCCATGCGGGTGATAATGTCTTCCAAATAATCGGGTGTCCGAATTTGATATCTAGCCATGGTATGCCTCCTGATAACTGAGAACATTCAAAGCAAAGAAAATGCCACGACTGGGACATCGTCAAATGAAAAGAGCGTTGCGTATTTCATGACATCCTGTCAATAATTTCGACTGAATGTCAGTAAAAATCATGGGGCCGCTAATCGTGCAGACGGTTTTAATTTTCAGGAGTTGGCACATGGTTTGAAGTTGGAACTGTTAAGGAGAATACAACTATGGCGATATTCAGGAAAATTTTATGTGCAGTGGATTTTTCCGAGATATCAATAAGAGCTTTGCAGTGGGCAGAGTATCTTGCAAAGAAGTTCGACTCGGAATTAATAGTAATGCACAGCATCAGTGTTCCAATGACCGATTCCTATTTCTATGATGCTGAAACAAACCAGTCAAAGGTTTCTGAAACTTTGGAGGATTTTGTTGCTCCCCTGAAAATAAAACATGACCAACTGATTTGTTCTGGAGAACCTTCGATCGAGATCCGCAAGAAAGCAGAAGCCACAAATGCAAGCGTTATAGTGATGGGTACAAGCGGCATAAAAGGTATTTCTCATCGATTGCTTGGTTCAACTGCCGAATATGTGATGCGTCATGCAACAATTCCGGTGATTACGATTTCACCGCTATGCACCTCTACTAGACGACTTCAGGAAAACAGAGTGCTTATTCCTCTAGCTAATGTTGATAAAGCTCCATGCGAAATGGATATTATGAAGGACATCGTTAATGCACTTAAGGCAGAGGCAACTTTGATGCATGTCGTTTCATATTCAGAAGCTATGTATCAGGTCAAATCTGAAATCCTACCGTTTAACGCCACAACATTTGAAACAAAAGAAACGACTACAAAGCTAAGGAAAATAGGCCAGGCGATTTTTGGATCGAGTCCCATTTCTGATGCAGTTGATTTTGGAGATGTAGACCTAGGTATTTTGAGAGAGGCTGGCAGCGGGTTGTACGATTTCATCCTGATGAATATTCACCCGGAACAATTTCTTGGATCATTTACAAATTCAAAAGGCTACGACATTGTCAGCAGTGCTCCAATTCCAGTAATAACTGTGAAGACATCCGAAAAAGCACACAATTGAAAAATCGGTCCAGGTATTAAGAAGAGGCATAGGTTGAAAGAATCGCAATTAACGAAGGAAGTGTAATGAGGATTTGTATTTTCCTTTTCTTAACCTTTCTTCCATTATCCATTGTTATGGGTGAAGACTATTTCCGGACAAGGGAAGTCTTTGTGCTTGCCGGCCCAATGGATGAACTCGATGAAGGAGACGCACCCAAACAGTTTGGCGGTGGCTTCGCTTACCATTTTTTACCAAGAATCGGTGCCGAATTCTATTACAGTAGAGGTTCGAATGATCACAAATTTCAATATCCTTCTGATCCCGAGACCGGCGATCCGGGCTACATCTCGCAATCGAAGGAAGATGTTCAAATTTTGTCCGGAAGGATACTAATCCATTTTTCGAAAAGCCGTCTAATACCATATGGCGCTTTTGGCGGAGCTTTGGTGAACGTTCATAACAAGGGTCGGGATCGCAACTTTGGCCAGGGTCCGGAAGAGATATTTTTTGATGAAACCACTAATCATTTTGGCTTTGATTGTAATTTGGGAATAAAGTACCACTTCACTCCGGAATTCACCATTCGTTCTGAATTAGAATCGATCTTGATGGAAAGATCATTAGTGAAAGTGATGTTTCTTGTTTCTTATCACTTTTAGTTATGCGTATCATCTGTGTACTTTTCGTTTTATTACCTCTGTTCGCCGCAAGCGATAGCGCGTTCGCAAGGCGTTATCCCGATAGCGGAATCTTCTTCTCAGCGGTTGCGGTTGAGGATGGTTATGTTATCGCAGCAAATCACCGGACTGCAGAAAGAAATCGGTTTGAAGTCCTGATTATGAAAGTCCACCCTACTACTGGAATTATTATTTGGAAGCAGATTTATGGTAGCGGTTCAGACATGATCGGGTGGCAATTGATTCCAACCACCGATGGCGGATTCGCGTTGTTCGGAAAACGAAAATTATCCGACTTATCACGCTGGGATGTGTTGTTGTTGAAGTTGAATTCCAGTGGAAAGCTGCAGTGGTCGAAAACGTATTTCAACTACTTCGGTGATCAAAAAGGTCAGATTGTGCAAACAAGAAACGGCGGATTTTTCATGACAAGTGTATTCGCGGATTCTAATCTCATCTTGCAACACCTCCATCCTGCCGGCAATCTCGTTTGGAACCGCGCATTCGAAGAATTGTTTGCATATCCAATCGGACTATTTCCGATTGGTGGAAGACTGTTCATAAGCGTAGTCGAAGAATCGGGCGAATTAGTGTTTATGAAGTTCGATGATAAAGGGCGAATTCAAGCGAAAAAGCAGTTTCGCACTAGTCCCGGCAATTCATTAATCGCAGCCGTTTTGACGTCAGACAATGGATTTATCATATCCGGACGATTCACCCTGCCCGATGGTAGAGACAATATGTTTCTTGCGCGGCTGGATAAAAACTGGAATATCGTATGGACAAAAACGTTTGTGGCAGAAATTCAAAAGCCGTTCGGACCTCTTTGGGGACTGTTGGATGTTTACGACATTAAGCAAACTGCGGATGGCAATATTGCGGTAGCTTGCAAAATACATTTTCCCAATAAGGTTCCAGGAACGTTCCTTTTGCGAATTGCCGTCTCCGGGAAAATCTTAGATGGTGTGTGGTTCCAAACTGAAGAGGAAAGCACTCCAAATCTCGTTCTGCCGCTTAATCACGGTGAAATGTTGATCGCAGGGCCATCTTTTGATACTCCATCGTTTGGGAATCCTTCGGGCTTCTTATTGAAACTCGATTCTGAAAGAAAACTTCCAGGCTGCAATTCTTTTCAAAATCTAAATGCAAAAGAACTTGATCCACCGCCTGTAGAATCAATAGAAGATGTCAATGTGTATCCTTTATCCTCTCCTCCCTATAAAATTATTGGAGCCGAATTGCAAATAAACATTCCGTTCATTAACGGCAAAACTATTTGTCGGTAATCCAATTGCTTTAAGATTCGTTTTGCGCTATCGCTTTTGGATATTCATCCGCAATCCACAAAAAAAGATCATTTTCCAATTCGGGCCTCATTCCAATTTTTCGTCCTTCTGAAAGTGCTTGCTCAAGCGGAATATCTTCTTCTAATATACGATAAGCAAACCATAATCCTCCAACATGATTTCCAGTCGCACAATGGATCAATACTGGCTTTTCCGCGTTTTTCAAAACCCTTGCAAAATGGTCAATTGTTTCTTTTCTAAATCCTGAAAGATGGAATGGTACTGAACGATACACCATGTTATTTGCTGTTACGATTTCAAATTCATTCGGAACACATTGATTCTCCGGCAATACATTGATAACAGTTTTGATACCCATTGCGGAGAGTTTCTGAAATCCTTCTTCGCTTGGTTGACCAGACGTATATACAAAAACTTTAGGCTGTTGAAGATTTGGGATTTGATCAATTGGATAAGCTAGAACAAATATAAAAGTTCCAAGGATTGTAATTAAAAGGGTCAAACTTTTCATAATTCACCTTCCTGTTTTCATACATGCAAAGAATGTACCTTCAATTTGTTCGGCTAATTCGAGTTACCAGCGACGTGGTTGTATTTCAATGAATTCTTAGCTGTGACAAATAGTCAGGCCAATGTTTGCCTATTCGACGGTTGCATTTGGCACCTGTTTTGCTCGAAGCTAAGCGGGTTTCATCAACCAGGTGAAGTTCAACAACAAATCCTTGGAGGTTACAGATCGTAATGGGAGAGCACAACGTAACTCATGGCCTCGACACTAGCCGACAGGCTGAATTCATGCGCTCATTGCTTAACGATGTATGTGCCCTGGAAAAAATGTTGCATACGGATTGTCTTGAATCAAATGTTAGAAGATTAGGAGCTGAGCAAGAATTATTTTTTGTTGATCAATTAATGAAACCTGCGCCGATCGCTTCTTCAGTTTTGAAAAATATTAATGATTCCAGATTTACAACTGAATTAGCCAAGTTTAACTTAGAAATCAATCTTACGCCTCAACTTGTGTTGCCAGGGTGTCTTCATAAGATCGAAAGTGAATTGGAGGAGACAATTTCAAAAGCTAGAGCCGCAGCTAGAGAGCAGAATGCGCATGTAATCCTAACTGGAATACTTCCAACCCTCGGTATGTCGGATTTAACTCTCGAAAACATGACTGATCATCCAAGATACCGGGAATTAAACCGAATGCTGAATCAGTTGAGAGGCGGCACATTTCATATTCACATTAAAGGACTGGATGAAATCCAATTTACGCATGACAACATGATGGCTGAAGCATGTAACACCAGTTTTCAGGTTCACTACCAAGTTAATCCTAAGGATTTTGCAGACATGTATAATTTAGCTCAAGTAGTTACTGCTCCCGTTCTGGCGGCAGCAGTGAATTCTCCACTGTTGTTTGGAAAAAAACTTTGGTCCGAAACTAGATTAGCTGTATTTCAACATTCAGTTGATGAACGTTCGGAACTTCAACAAAATCGTTCGCGTCCTCCTCGTGTATCTTTTGGCGAACATTGGGTCGAAAAATCTGTTATTGAAATTTTTCGCGAAGACATCGCACGATTTCGGGTAATTTTGACTGACAACGTGGATGAAAATCCATTTCACATTTTAGATCGAGGTGAAATTCCATCTTTAAACGCATTGAAATTGCATAATGGAACAGTTTGGCGATGGAATAGACCATGCTATGGAATTACAAATGGTAAGCCACATCTTCGCATTGAAAACAGAGCGCTTCCATCTGGTCCTTCTATTGTTGATGAAGTTGCGAATATGTCGTTCTTTTTAGGATTAATGTCTTCTTTGAAAGAAGAATATGGGCCGATCCAAAATGTTCTTCGTTTTGATAGTGCGAAATTTAACTTCTGGGCAGCAGCTCGTCATGGGCTTGATGCACAATTTCAATGGGTGAATGGTTCGACTCATTCCGCGAGAGCTTTAATCCTGGGACATCTTTTGCCTCTCGCTCATGCTGGATTGGAATTAGCAGGTATTCCGCGGGCAGAATCAAATTACTATCTTTCCATTATTGAAGAACGCGTCCGATCTGCGCAAACAGGATCACAATGGGTGATCAACTCACTTGCATCAATGGGAAATGGAGGGACTGTTGAACTTCGGTGCCGTACCCTTACATCTGCCATGATCAAAGCACAAAATGAGGGAGAGCCTGTTCACAAATGGGAGGTTCCAAAGATGAATGAATTGGAGAATTTCGAAAAAACATATCAGACTGTATCGCAATTTATGTCCACTGACCTTTTTACAGTTAGGCCAGATGATATCGCTGATTATGTTGCAAGTTTAATGCATTGGGAACATATCCGTCATGTTCCTGTAGAAGATGCTGAAGGTAAGTTGGTAGGATTGGTGTCTCAAAGAAATCTGCTTCTCCTACTTACACAAGGATCATCACTAAACCGCGCACAGGGTGTTCCTGTGCATGTGATTATGAAACGGGATTTGATCACCGTTCCCCCAGAGGCTACAACTCTTGAAGCTGTAAGGCTAATGCGCAAAAACGGAATTGGATGTCTTCCAGTTGTGAAAGATGGAAGGATTGTTGGAATCGTTACGCTCTTCGACATTCTTAATTTATCAGGAAAATTATTGGAATCCGCTTTAAATAAGAACCACTGAGTCAATCAAAAGAGACATTTTGTCGCTTTTACGCCATTTTGTCAGTTGCTTCAAATTACTTTTGTTCAAAAATAGGAGAAGTTGATTCCTCCAAAATAATGGCAAAGAAGTTGCTCTAAACGCAAGAAGACGGAGGTAATTGTTATGACAAACGAATACGTTTCTTTGTTGAACGAATTGGTTGAAATTTGCAAAGATGGAGAGAAAGGTTTTCGAGAGGCTTCGGAAGATACAGACATTGGTTACTATCAAATTTTATTTCAAGAGTATGCAAGACAAAGATCGCAATTTGCCTCCGCACTTCAACAAGAAGTTCGGAAACTGGGAGGGAATCCAGATCGTAAGGGTAGTATGGCTGGAACAATACATAGAGGCTGGATGAATCTGCGTTCTTCTGTGAATCAAAAAACAAATGAATCAGTTGTTCGCGAGTGTGAGCGTGGAGAAGAAATTGCGCTCAGAAATTATAGAAAGGCGCTGAAGGCTGATTTGCCTGAAAATCTCCAAACATTGCTTCAAACCCAATATCAGGCAATTCGACATACTCATGGCAGAATCAAAGCAATGGAAGATAAGCCGGTGCCAGCCAAGTCGGTATAAGCCTCAGGCACCACTAAAGATCGCGAATCTTTCAATATAATGCTTTTAGAAGTAACGGCTCAGTCCCTGACAAAGTGGCAACCCTATATTGACATCTTGTCAGGGCATTTTGCTAATTATCGTCGATGCCATATTGGCACCTGTCTTGCTCAATTCAAATCCATCAGGAGGTTCTGAATATATGAAACTGAAAGGACTTTTAGTTGTGATGCTACTTCTGCTGGCTTTTACGTGGCCCGCGGTGCCAGCGGAAATGAAATATCAAGTGATAGATGTTAAAACTTCCGGCTGGATTAAAGGCAAAGTATCGTATGTAAACAAAGATTTGAAAATTCCGGCGATGGAAGATGCTGGACTCAATCCAAAAGTGTGCGGTACCGGATCTAGAAAAATCGAAGCGGTCGATCTTGGCCCAAATGGAGAATTGCGTAATGTAGTTGTTTATTTGAAAGATATCAACGCTGGAAAGGAATTTAAACTCGGAATAAAGTCTCCTGAACTAGCACAAACTCATTGCAATTTTGAACCACATGTTCAAGTAGTACCACCTTTAAGCAGCATTCGGATTCTAAATAATGACAATACTCTTCATGGAGTGCATGCATTTCAAAACGCTTTAGGAACAAAGTTCGTTCTTTTTCCGCATAGCATTGCATATCCGGCTCATACCTTATTCAACATTGCGATGGTAGCGGAACGCAAAGAAAGTTTTCAGCAGCTTGGAGATCCTGGTGTGGTTAAGTTCATTTGCGAAGCCGGTCACAATTGGATGACAGCTTATGTTGTTGTGCTACCACATCCATATTTCAGCAAAGTTGATTCTGAAGGCAATTTTGTAATTCAAGATGTACCAATTGGCAAATATACGTTGGTAGCCTGGCATGAATATTTTGGGACCATGGAAACTCCGATTGAAGTAAAACCAAATCAGCCGGTTGTTAGTGATTTTCTTTACAAAGAGGCCTTATAACATAGGAGCGAACAATGGATAAAAATAGAATCTTATTTGTAGATGACGATGCGGAGATGCGATCCATGGTATCCGAATTTCTCCAATCTGAGCGTTATGTTGTCACGCTTGCAGAAAATGGTAAGGATGCATTAGATAAGATCATGAATTTTGATTTTGATGCAGTGGTAACCGATTTACGAATGAAAGAAATGGATGGTTTAAGTTTATTGCACCAAATCCATTCGCAAAATCCCTTATTGCCGGTCATATTGATTACGGCTTTTGGATCTATTGAAACAGCAGTGGAGGCCATCAAAGAAGGAGCAACTAATTTTGTGCCGAAGCCATTCAAGATGCAGACCTTGAAAGCGATTGTTGATAAAGCAATTGAACAGAAACGGATGATGGAAGAGAACCGTTATTTAAAGGAAGAATTGGGAGAGAAATACTCTTTTCACAACATTATTGGAAAGAGCAAAGAAATGCAGTTAATTTTTCAACTCATTCGACAAATTGCCGGTAGTCAATCAAGCGTTTTGGTTGAAGGTGAGAGTGGAACAGGAAAAGAGTTAGTAGCGCGAGCTCTTCATTACAATAGTACTCGTTCACAACGACCATTTGTGGCGATCAATTGTTCGGCACTACCGGAAACTCTTCTTGAAAGCGAATTGTTTGGTTATGCGAAAGGAGCATTTACAGATGCAAAAACTTCCAAACAAGGATTGTTTGAAGTGGCAGATGGTGGAACGATGTTTCTGGATGAAATTTCAAGCATGCCCTTAAGTTTGCAAGCAAAAATTCTTCGTATTCTGCAAGATGGTGAGTTCCGTCCACTTGGACATACAGTAAGCAGGAAAGTGGATGTGAGAATCATCTGTGCCACTAATAAGGATCTTGAAACTGCTATCGAAGAGGGCACGTTCAGGGAAGATCTCTACTATCGATTAAATGTAATTAGTATTGCCCTGCCACCATTAAGGAAACGTCGCGAAGATATTCCAATCTTGTCTCAACATTTTTTAAAGCATTTTGCGGAGATTAATAGGAAAAATATTCGTGGCTTTGAGCCTGCAGCAATGTCTTTCTTGATGAATGCTCCATGGAAGGGCAACGTACGGGAGCTTGAAAATACAATTGAACGTGCGGTGGTGCTCAGCAGATCAGATGTGGTTACTATGCAGGAATTGATTCCAATGACCAAGAAAGGAAAAACAGGCAAATTTGATTTCGGCGATACGTTACTTCCTCTTGCTGAAATTGAAAGGATGTATACGGAAAAAGTTATGAATGCTGTTGGTGGAAAGATCGAAAGAGCAGCAAGGATTTTGGGAGTTAGTTCGCGAACGCTTTATCGCAGAAACAAAAAGAACCATCAACCTGAAAATGCTTATGAAGATCTTGCTGAAACAGTTGCGGAATAACTATTGATGTCGGTGAATAACTTCCACTGAGCAATGAGCTCGGGCGCTTACTGCAGTTGAGACACTTCCTAAAAAAAAGCGATCAATTGCGGTAAGGCCTCGTGCGCCGACAAAAATGCAATCTGCTTTCCACTGATGTGCATATTGCAGCAAAATTAGCTTCGGATCTCCTTCTTCAATAATCATAGAAGCTTTTAATCCAACATTACGAAGCTTCTCGCATTGCGCCTTTAGGATTTCTTGAAGCCACACACCTTCACCCTGACGATTTGTCTGAGCCCAATGTGCAACTTCAGGAAGATCGGATATCGCAACTGTAGCCATTCTTGTGTCAATCACCCCAATCAACTGAACTTCAGTTTGCTCCGGCCAATTACGTGTTTTTACTGTGTCCAACGCAACAATGGATCCTTGCGAACCATCAACGCCAACAACCAGACGAATCTCTTTACGATCCAGATCTACAGGTGAACGACCCACCCGAACTGCGCCGTGAGAATGTGTTATAACTTTCTGTGAAACACTTCCTAACAATAACTTTCCCATTCCCCAAGTTCCGTGAGAGCCAACAACAATCAAGTGAGCGCCCCAGCTTTCAGCATACGTAATAATTCCCCATCCAGGTGAATCAGCCGTGGCTTCTGAACTTATGATCCAAGAGGGATATAAGCTTTTTAAATTTTCAGCATCCGCGGTAGCTATTTCTTTTGCTCTTGCAACTGCCGATTCGGCACGAGCCCTGGCTTGCTTTGCAGCTTCGATCCACCCTTCAGGCAAATTAGTTTCATCGCGACCTAACGGTGGAAGCCAAACATCCGCGACAGATAAGACCATTGCTTCAACACGATCTGGCAGACCCGCGCGTCTCAAATCCAATTGCGCTGTTCGAGCACTTTTTGAACCGTCCGTTGCAATCAAAATCTTCATAATTCACCTCATTTATTTTGAGCAACTCTTGTGCCATGGTAAGTTTTGAGCTGAACGTAAAATATGGTATTCGCCAGTTTGACAAACTGGTAACAAAAGATCAAAACATTTGTTCACGATGAAAGTAACAGGCATGCCGATTGCTGAATAGTTGATAAGGAAAAATATGCCAAGAATGAAAATTAAGAAAATTGAGAAAAGCAATTCTATGATCCCTCTGTATCTTCCACCTGCGTATCAAGATTCAGTTGATTCCGGGAGGATTATCATGAGGGACGGTTCGACTGCAACGCTGCGTTTGTCCCGGCCCGAAGATAAAAATGAAATAGTATCCTTTTTTCATCGCATCACACCTGAATCAAGATGGGAACGATTTTTTTCTATAGCAGAACCTGATGAAAAGTTGATTAAATCACTTTGCGATTCAAGCAATCCTCATTCGCAATTAACACTTTTGACTACTCGAATTCAATCTGGAAAAGAGCGGATTATCGCGATAGCCACCTATTCAGCAGTAGACAAAGAAAGAGCGGAAGTCGCTTTTACAGTTGATGATGCATTTCAAGGAAAAGGGTTAGGCACTTTACTATTGGAACGATTAGCGGTGCTTGCCGCAAACAATGGATTTCAACGCTTTTGGGCAATCACGGATGCACACAACAAAAGAATGATCGAGATATTCCAAAACTCGGGTTTTCAATTAAAACAAAAGTTAGAAGAAGGAAGTGTGGAGGTTGAATTTTCAGTATTGCCGACAAAAGAAAGTGCAGCCCATTCTGAAATGTTGGATCGGGTATTTACGGCAGCATCAATCAGGCCTCTCTTTCAGCCAACTTCAGTTGCGGTAATTGGAGCTTCAAGAAATCCAACAAGCATCGGATATCGAATCTTGCATGCTCTGCATGAACGATACAAAGGAAAACTTTTTGCAATCAATCCGAAAGCATCGGAAATTGATTCGATTCCGTGTTTTGCTTCAGTTAGTGATGTTCAACAAAACATAGAGCTTGCAGTGGTGTCAGTTCCAAGTGAATTGGTATTGCAGGTTGTTGATGAATGCGCTGAAAAGGGTGTTCGTGCGCTGGTTGTAATTACTGCGGGGTTTGCGGAAATAGGAAAACAAGGAAAAGAATTGCAAAAAAAATTGTTAGAAAAGGTTCGAGGTTATGGAATGCGGATGGTCGGTTCAAATTGTATGGGATTAATCAACACAGATCCTGCCGTCTGTTTGAATGCATCATTTTCTCCGATCTATCCACCAGCAGGACGGATTGCAATGTCATCACAAAGCGGAGCTCTCGGTATTTCAATTCTTTCGAGCGCAACGCATCGTAATTTGGGTCTTTCTACTTTTGTGAGTGTAGGAAATAAAGCGGACGTTTCAGGAAATGATCTTTTGAATTATTGGGAGCAAGATCCTGCGACAGATGTAATTTTGTTGTATCTGGAATCTTTTGGAAATCCGCGTCGTTTTTCGAGAATTGCGCGGCGTGTCAGCAGAACGAAACCGATTGTGTGTGTGAAAGCCGGCAGAACTCTTGGTGGAAGTCGTGCTGCTGGTTCGCATACAGCAGCGATGGCAAGCAATGAAGTCGCTGTAGAAGCATTATTCCAGCAAACTGGTGTTATTCGGGCTGAAACATTGGAAGAAATGTTTGATCTTGCGGCAGTTCTTGGGAATCAACCATTGCCACGCGGCGATCGAGTTGGAATTATCACTAATGCTGGTGGTCCGGCAATTCTTTGCACGGATGCGTGCGAAGCAGGTGGATTGAAAGTGCCTGAATTTTCTACAAAGCTGAAAAAACAGTTAGCGAAATTTTTACTGCCGGCGGCAAGTACTGCAAATCCAGTTGATCTTGTTGCCTCGGCTGCACCGGAATCGTTCCATCAATCCATTCAATTGTTACTGCAATCAAATGAAATTGATTCACTCATCATTATTTATATTCCGGTTATGAGCTCTGAAACGCAGCAATATATCGAAACGATATCTAGCGCGATCCTTTCATCGCGCAAAAATCAAACTTCTGCAAAACCAGTGGTTGTTTGCGTTATGTCGGAATCAGGGAGCAACATGCCTTTAGAAATTGGAAATGAAAAAATTCCTACGTTCATGTTTCCTGAATCTGGCGCGAGAGTTCTGGCAAAAGTATCAACTTATGCGGAATGGAAAAGAAGACCTCAAGGTTTAATTTCTGACTTTTCTGACACTGATCCTTCCGGAGCGCGCGCAGTATGTTTAGAAGCAATCAAAGAACGCGGTGCAGGTTGGCTTACCGCAACAGAAACCAGGAATGTACTGAATGCAATGAAATTACCGGTACCGAAAGGTGACGTTGCAATCGACGAACAGCAGGCGGTGGAAATTGCAAAATCGATTGGATATCCGGTTGCAGTCAAACTTGCTTCACATACCATCACGCACAAATCCGAACTTGGCGGAGTTCATTTGAATTTAAAAACCGATGAAGAAGTTAAAACTGCATTTCAAAAAATTCGCAAACAAATTCGCCGTCATCATAGCGCCTCAGATATGGATGGAGTCTTGATTCAACCGATGCTTTCAACAGGACTGGAAGTAATTGTTGGTGTTACTGACGATCCATTATTTGGGCCATTGATCGCTTTTGGTTTAGGCGGCGTATTTGTCGAGATTTTGAAAGACATGGTTTTTCGAATTACACCACTGACAAATATGGATGCACAAGAAATGGTAACCGGAATCAAAGGTTATAAATTGTTGCAAGGTTATAGAGGTCAACCAGCTGCAGACCAAAAAGCAATTCAGGAACTCCTGCTTCGTATTTCAAGATTGGTAGAAGAAGTTCCTGAGATTTCTGAACTGGATTTGAATCCGATCTTCGTGATGCCTTCAGGACAAGGCTGTACCATTGCAGACGCTCGAATTCACGCCCGCTTGCGCTGACGTTCAGAACTTCGTAATTTTATTTCGCTTCCTTTTTTAGTGTGGCCACCCATTCCGAAAGCGTCTTTGTTTCTTCAGGCGTCCCGGTAAAAGCTGCTGAATGTTTTTTACCATTCAGGTCGACCTCTTTCTTTAACCACTTCGCAATCCATTCTGCGTTCTTTTCAGCACCAACATTTGACAAATCCGGCGCTTTGGAGCTTGCCATTTTCTTTGTGATCTTCAGTGAATCAATCGAGTGGCAAGTATTGCATTTCTTATCCATGAAGAGTTTCTGTCCAGCAGGCGTTGCAGTATCAGCCGCAATGCTGAGGGAACCAAACGAAAAAACGAATACAAAAATAATCAGAGTTACACCAAACAAAGGAATTTTCTTCATTATGCCTCCGTGTTCTCACAGTTTAACACTATTGTTCTAAATGGATAGAGCTTTTTGATCGTTATTTCAACCTGAAAAAATGTCCAAACACTGACAAAATTTCAGAAGTTTCCGGAACTCGCTCCTCGAAAATTATTGGTATTAATGTTGCTTCTTTAACTATGAGTTCAAGGAGTCATTTTATGAGTCAGATGATGAAAGCATTCGTAATGAAAGGAATCGGCAAAGTAGGGATCATGGAAAAACCTATTCCTGAACCCGGAGCAAACGATGCAATCGTACGGACAACCGCAGCATTGATCTGCACGTCCGACACTCACACCGTGAAAGGTGCCATCGGAGACCGGAAGGATCTGACATTAGGACATGAATCAGTTGGCGTGATTTACAAACTTGGAAAGGAGGTGAAGGGTTTCAAAGAGGGAGATAGAGTGGCAGTAAGTGCAATCACGCCGTGTTATCAATGCGAAAATTGTTTGCGCGGATATACATCCCAGTGCACTCAGATGTTGGGAGGATGGAAATTTGCAAACATCAAAGATGGTGCAATGGCAGAATATTTTCATGTCAATAATGCGCAGGCCAACCTCGCTCCAATTCCGGAAAGGCTTTCCAATGAAAAGGCGGTTTACTGCTGTGACATGCTTTCTACAGGTTTCATGGGTGCGGAATATGCAAATATTCCAATCGGCGGAAGTGTAGCTGTATTCGCTCAGGGGCCAGTAGGACTCATGGCAACAGTCGGAGCAAGGCTCAAAGGCGCAGGATTGGTAATTGCAGTTGATAACATTCCAAAACGTATGGAACTGTCAAAGCATTTTGGAGCAGATGTTGTAATCGACTTTTCTAAAGATGATCCTGTAGATGCGATTCTTAAAATAACGGAAGGCCAGGGAGTAGATTCTGCTATTGAAGCACTTGGTGCTCAAGAAACACTAACGGCTTGCGTTCGTTCGACTCGTCCCGGAGGAACGATTTCGAATATCGGTTATCACGGACATGGCGAGTTTGTCCAGATACCGCGAACGGAGTGGGGAGTAGGAATGAGCGATAAAGTGATTCGCACAGGCCTGTGTCCTGGCGGAGCAGAGAGAATGAAACGATTAATGCGACTCATTCTCAATGGTCGCGTTGATCCAACTCCAATGACCACACACCGGTTCCTGTTCAATGAGATCGAAAAGGCATTTCAGATGATGGAAACAAAAGCGGATGGAATTCTGAAACCTTTGATTCTCTTCGAATAGTGATCGGTACCGTTCCTTCCATTAGGTGGGTTGCCTTATGCAGCCCACCCATTTTTTTTCGTGAATAACACCAGGAGGACGAGCGTCCCTTCCCGCCAAGTGTTCATGATAATAATCGCGGGCACGTAGGCCCGCGATCCGGAACTATTTTCTATTTCAGTGACTGCAACACTTTTGATAACGTTCTTCCGGCAGATCTTGCATGCGCTTGAAGACTTCGTTGGTCATTTCTAATCGTTCAACTAATTGATCGATTGCAGGATACAGAACATTTTCTTCTTTATCATTGTGCGCTGACAGGATCGCCAGAAGCTCATTCTCTTCCTTGTCACTATTTGGATCTGCAAGTTGAACTTTTTTGTGGATGGCTTCCAGCTTTTCTCCAATCATCCTGTGTTCGTACCTCATAACAAATGTTGGACCTTGATTCACCAGGCCAATCTCTTTTTCAAACAATGGAAATAAAATTTCTTCCTCCCAAATAATGTGGCGCTGTAATCCAAATTTGAAAGCTACAAAATATTCTTTTGCTTTTGTAAAATCCTGACGTTTTGATTTCTGAAAATTCACAAACAGATTATCCAGTCTGTCATGATCTTTTTCGTAATATTCAGTGACTGATTTCGCCTCTACTTGTTCCATTCCAACCTCCTCGTTGATAGTTTCATTAAGTAAGGCGTTAAAAGAGCAAGGGTCATGCCATAGACTGATTGGTAATGTTTAGTCGACATCTGCGCGAGTTTTTCTAAGTCTACTGTCAATTTGGCAAGCCTCAGACAATCTGGCGCTTGGTGCAGTATTTTCAAAACGAAGGTAGGAGTTTGATCCGCTTCATCACGGTAGCTACAATGCGGTTACAACGTTTCCCAGCAAATGGATACAGATCTTTCACTGTCACGCCGGCACCTGAACTGAGTTCTTTGCGAAGAATGGATCGGGCTCGATGAAGCTGAGTCTTAACCGCCTCTTCACTGATTCCAAGACACTCTGCAGTTTCTTCCGTACTTAATCCTTCTACGTCTCTTAGCATGAACGCCACGCTATACTTCGCAGGTAAACTGCTGATCGCAGCTTCCAATAATTCAACTATCCGGCGACGGATAAAATCTTTCTCCGGATTATCGCTTTCACCCTTCAAAATATTCATAATCTTCTCCGCTTTTGTGAAATTCTCCATCGAAGTGAGACGTTTGCTGCGTTTTGAGCGCCTGAATGCTTCGTATATCACAATTTTGGTAAGCCATGTTGAAAACTTTGCTTCTCCCGCAAATTGCTTCAGGTGCTCGTACGCTCTTACATATGCGTCTTGAATCACATCTTCTGCTTCAGTTGCATTCTTCAAAATTCCATTCGCAATTCTAAAAAGTCGTTGATTGTACCGTCGCATTATGATCTCAAATAAAAAAGTCTCGCCTTTGAGAATTCGATGAACTACTTCTTCATCCGTTAGTTCTTCTTGAAGGATTTTCATATCTTTCTCCGGATCTTCGTTCATCTAAATAGAGTGTCTGGCAAGAAAAAGGTTACATGTAACCGATCGATTGTTTGCGACTCTATTAAGAGTAAGGAGAAAAAATTATGAATACTACGAATAAACACCTCGACTCGGCCTGGTGGGCACTCAGAATTGGTCTTGGAGCAGGACCATTTTTGGCGGGCCTCGATAAGTTCTTCAATTTATTGACGAACTGGGAAATGTATCTCAGCCCGCTGGCTCAGAAATTCTTGCCTTTCAGCGCGACTTCCTTTATGCATATTGTAGGGGTCATTGAGATGATAGTTGGTTTGGCCATCCTGACTCGCTGGACTCGCCTCGGAAGTTATGTGGCTATGATGTGGCTTGTGGCAATCGCTATTAATTTGGTCACAACCGGAATGTTTTTTGATCTGGCTGTGCGGGATTTAGAAATTGCTATTGGTGCATTCACACTCGCACGTCTGACCGAAGCCCGTTTTGCAGAACGGCAATCTGAAAAATTTGAATCCGACCAAAACCTTCAGTTCAAACGCGTAGGATAGGAGAAAAAATGAAAAGACTTACCTTGCTGAGTGCGCTATTGTTCGTGTTATCTACTCTTCCATTGTTTGCTGACCAGCAGACATGGAAAGATGTTTCAGTTGTTGACACCATGTGCCTTTCAAAAGTGAAAGCAGATCCTGATAAGCATGAGCGCAAGTGCTTGCTGCAATGTGGTGAAATGGGCGGTTATGGAATTTTGGATTCAGATGGGAATTATTTGAAATTGGATGATGCCGGAAATGAAAAACTTCTGGCTCTGCTCAAAGCTTCTGATAAAAAAGATCATATCCGTGTAACTGTTGAAGGAGAAAAATCCGGCGACACTATTAAAGTCAGCTCAGTGTCATTGAATTAACGATTTTCACAGGAGGGTGGATTGTAAAAAATCCACCCTCCCACTGTGGATAAGAATTAAAATACGATTTCAGTGTCCTTCATTCCGCCACATCCATCTTCTGCGAACGAAGAACCGCATCGTCCTTTTGAACAACTATCTCCAGCGAATCCATTTTTGTGAGTAAACTTGATCCACTCAAGTACGGCATCATTCAGCTTCTTCGCATCGTAGTTCAGATTCGCAATAGCATGGTTCGAAAGTCCCCAGACGCTCTTAGCAAGATTGCATGGACAGCAACATGTAGCAATTGAGTATTCGGAACAGCACGGTGCAGGAATCTTGGATAGAACTTCGGTTTTCAGTTTCTCTTGCTCCGGAGTCAGCTTGATTGAATTGTAATAACCAATGAACTCAGATGTCTGGATCTTAACATCATAAAACTTCAACTCTTTTTCTGAATCTTTTGTTTCGGTTCCGGATCGGGCTCCAATTGTAAATAAAAGTGTTATTGCGCAAAGCGCAACGATTACATATCGATTTGTTCTATTCATAATTCCTCCTGCTGTTAACAAGCAATCCCAATACCAATTCGTTTTGAGGATAACATTAGATCGCTTTCTGACATTCCGTCAGTTCAATTCACTTTTTGTCCGACAAGGCTTTTTTCTCGGGCTGTTATTTGTTGAATTTATCGAGTCATGTAAAATAAACAAATTCCTATGGACTTAATAATGTCGTAAGTATACAAAAAGCGTATACTTACGACGTCACAAGCTCCAGTTTGGATCTTAAAGTAGCTAAAGTATACAAAAAATGTATACTTATGATATTCTAAGATTCATGAACGTTTCATCTCTTTCCGATTACGTCAGAGAGCTCCAGAGCCGGGCAGTTTACACATTTACAAGAAAAGATGCGCTGAGCAAACTCGGTATGCGAGAGCGCACGCTAACTACTGCCTTGCATCGGCTACAAAAGTCGAAGAAAATCCACAAGATTCGACGCGGATTCTATGTAATTGTACCGCTTGAGTATTCTGCAACCGGAATTGTTCCCCCAGATTGGTACATTGATTCCTTAATGAAGTTCCTTGCTGAGCGTTATTATGTCGGCGTTCTGAGCGCTGCTGCATTACATGATGCTGCTCATCAACAGCCGCAACAATATCATGTTGTTGTTGGTTCAGCTCTTCGCGCAGTCGAGTCGGACGTAGTTCGCATTCAATTCTTCAGAAACAAGGCTGTAAGAAGAGTTGCTGTGGAACAAATGAAAACCTACACAGGGTACATAAATGTTTCCTCTCCCGCTTGCACAGCGCTCGACTTAGTTCGTTTTCAATCAATGATCGGAGGCCTTGATGCAGTTCTAACCGTTCTTGTTGAGCTTGGCGAAAAGATCAAACAAAAAGATTTGATCGCGGCTGCCCGAAAGGAGTCAGAACGCAGTCAAGTTCAGCGACTGGGTTGGCTTTTGGATCGCATTGGCCGTAATGATTTATCGGAACCGCTCGAAGAGTGGTTGAAAAAGAAGCATCCGACAAAGATCGCTCTGGATATTACTCGACCTGTGAAAGGATTCCATAAAAATGCGCGATGGCAAATTATAGTCAATGCGCAGCCCGAAGCGGAACTATGATTCCAGCCGCTGAAATTCTTGCCTGGAGAAGGGAAAATCCGTGGTCAACGGATGCACAAGTGGAGCAAGATCTGTTGCTATGTCGATGCCTTGTTAGCCTTTATTCAAAAGCGATTATTGGGGATTCTGTTCTGTTTCGCGGCGGCACCGCTCTTCATAAACTTTATTTCGCTCCTGCACAGCGCTACTCGGAAGATATTGATTTGGTGCAACGTGAGCCCAAACCGATCGGAGACTTGTTGGAAGCAATACGTAGTGTGATTAATCCATTGCTGGGAGAACCCACATGGAAGCAAACTGCTTCAGCCTGGACACTATATTACAGGGCAACTTCGGAACGTCCACCGTCGGTCGCAATGCGTGTAAAGATAGAAATCAATATCACAGAACATTTTCAGGTTTTCGAAACTCAGAAGATTCCATTCAAAGTGGATTCCGGCTGGTTTAGCGGATCATGCGACATTGGAACATATCAGCTCTCAGAATTATTAGGGACGAAAATGCGAGCCTTGTATCAACGCCGCAAGGGCCGGGATTTGTTCGACCTCTGGTTAGGTCTTACTAAGAGCGATTCAGATCCTGGCGACATCGTGAATTGTTTCCGGAAATATATGGAAGCACAGGGATTGTCTGTGACTCGAAAAAATTTCGAAAAAAATCTTTCGGAAAAACTGACCAATTCTGCATTTTTGTCAGATATGAATGTATTACTCAGATCGGGCATTCAATATAATGCGGACGAAGCATACGAAATGGTTCTTAAAAAGTTGTTAGCATTAATTTAAACAAATCACTGGCGAACTGAAATCAGCAGCAGAAACATAATTCCGTCAGTTCAATTCGCTTTTTGTCCGAACAACCCTTTTGTGACAGATAGAATCATACCAACAAATGTTACGACCCACGAAAATAGAGCGGCATAGATGAATCCTTTTGGAATGATCATCAGAAAAGGTTCACCGATTGCGCGTGAGAGTTGAATCGTGCAAGCGGTATACATGCCGAATGGAAATACCATGCCCCAGTATTGCGGGTCATATTGAAGCGGAATTTTTTGAATTCCGTGACGCCACACACCCAGGAGTATTAGCAATGGAATCCACCATGTTGCTGTTGACCAGAAAAACAACGTGAATCCTTTTATGAAAGGGAGGATATCAATTAGCAAATTGTATTTGTCACTCGCAAGCATCAATCGTGATCCTGCAAGCGTGGTGATGGCGAGTGCTCCCATATTGATCCAATACGGTGGAGTAAGTTGTTGCGGCGTCATTTTGAAAAAAGTCCACCGATAGAAAATCAATCCAATGATGAACAGATACAGCATGCATCCAAGCAAGAACATGCATAAAGAGAAGAACAGAATTTTGTTGTCTGCAGGTTCTGTAATGATTAGAGAGCCGAGAACAGCAATCGATTGCGTTCCGACTACCGTGATCAGCCATCCGCCGTTCAATCCTGTTTCAAATGAAGGCTTAGGATCGTGAACAGTAACTGCTGTGAAAAAAATATAGGTCACGATTGTCCACAGCACAATTCCGAGATACCACAGACTGCGAGCAATATCTAAGTTTTGAAAAAGAATTGCGAATTGTGATCCTACGATGCATGTACCTGCAATGATTGTAAAGAAGCCAGGACCGCGAGCGTGATCCGTGAGATCCCTTGCAACATCATTTCGGAATAGAATAATTCTGGCGATGGTTATGATCCAGAGTACTGCATAGAAAAATAGATTCAAATAAAAAAATGATATTGGTATTACTGGAATTCCCAAAAAATGACTGGCAAGAGAAATAATTCCTGTGGCCATGACCAGTGCAAAATAACCAGGTAAGAATGTGCGAATTGAGTTTTGAATTTGCATTCAGTTGTTAGTCGAGTTGATAGATGTACCACATCAAGCCGACATTTAATGCGAGGCAGATACCACTGGCTATTGCTGTCGGAAACAGAATTGGATAATCACCGCCAAGATACGCTTCCATTGTTGCGGTAAACAACCACAATTGAAGAATCACAATAATCAAAACGATTGCAAGGATACCGTGAACGATTGTCAGCCGTTGTTCGCGAATGAATTTATGCTTTTTCATGCGTTCTCAAATCCGGCGGCATAGATTCTTCCGTTTTGAAATCGGAGTTTCACTTTTATTAGCGGCCTGCGTGGAGGTCCTGCGATCGGTTGTCCTGATACAAGATCAAACGATCCTTCATGACACGGACAATTCAGTTTACCTAATTCCGGTTTCGGAATTACGGGACATGATAGGTGTGTGCATTTTTGACTGTATGCCACAAACTCTGAATCATTCATACGAACCAAAACACAAGGCTCATGCTGTTTGGGATATTGAAATAATTTTGTTTGACCTGTGCTCAGTTCATCAATTCTTGCAACCTCTATCAGTGGCAATTCCCCTCTTCGCCTGCGGTTCCAGTTCAATAGAATGATCCAGAATTGTCCAATGACGAAAGCAAGACTAACTAGAACAAGATATTTTGTGAAATCGCGGCGTGAGACATATTCGTCTTGCCCGGTTTCTATCGGAAAGTCTTTACGCCATTGAGGTTGTTCGTCCATCGTCATTCATCCAGAAATGAATCCATTTCGTTAGTGACGGTTGGTTCATAGAGGGCGGAGGTGACATCAACATTTTCTACAATTGAATCTTTTGGAACCATCATGTGTACTTTCGTAATGATGACCTGATTCCCAAAACGGAACTGATTCACCGGCCGTGATCTTGGACGCTGTGCTTCAATCTCTTCACGCGTTCCAAAAAATAAAGCCTGGCTTGGACATACTGAAGCGCACATCGGTTTCTTTCCGTTGGAAGTTCGGTCATAACACATGTCGCATTTCATCATCAAATTCATACTTGTGTTCATCTTCGGAATTCCAAAGGGACATGCCAGCACACAGTTATTGCATGCAATGCAACGCGGCTTCCGTGCACTCTGAACCACGCCATCATCTGTTTTTTTGATTGCATCAGCAGGACATACCTCAGCACATGTGGGCGAATTGCAGTGCATGCAAACAACAGGCACAGTCTGTGGTGATTTCGATCGATCAATATAATCCAGCTGGATCATTGAGTAGCCTTTGTGCGTATCGCATTCGCTGCATGCTTGCACGCAGGCATTGCAACCGATGCACCGGCTCGGATCGATAAAAAATTCTAACTTTTCAGGAACTGCCATAATGATTGACTACTGCTGTGGTTCTAAAACTTTTTCGTATTCAGGAACACCGTCAGCTTTCCGAATGCGAACCGCACAAACTTTGTATTCCGGTATTTTTGAAATCGGATCCTGAGCGGAGATTGTTAGTTGGTTTGCACTTTTTGGGCCTGACCAATGATAGGGAATGAAAACGGTATCAGGACGGATGGTTCGAACGACTTGCGCTCTTAAAGTGCAGGCACCACGCCGCGATTCGATCGTGACCCAGTCATCTTGTTGAATACCATATTGCTCCGCCATTTTCGGATGAATTTCAACAAACGGTTCCGGTTGATGATCGATCAAAGGTCCGATTCTTCTTGTTTGTGTTCCGCTTAAGAAATGGCTGATAACTCGGCCTGTAGTCAGAATCACCGGATATTCCGAATCAGTTACTTCTGAGGGCGGAGCATATTTTGCAGCGACAAATCGGGCTTTCCCATCAGGAAAATAAAATGCACCTTTGCCTTGCGCGATCGGATTCCAAGAACCTGGTTCAAATAATCGCGGAGTCCCAGGATGATCATCAGAAGGGCAGGGCCAGAATATTCCCATTTCCTTTTCTACTCTTTCATATGTAATTCCTGAATAGTCAGCAATCCCGCCATGCGAAGCAACACGCAATTCATTCAGTATGCTTGCGGGGGAATCAAACGTAAATCCTTTTCCGCGATCCAGAGTTTTTGCAATATCCTGAATAATGATCCAATCTTGTTTTGCATCACCAGGTGTATCGATCGCCTTATTTATTTTGATAACACGGCCTTCTGCAGTTGCGACAATTCCTTCATCCTCTTCATGCAGTGAACCAGGAAGAATAATGTCTGCATGCCTGGCGCTTTCACTTAAAAAGAAATCGATCACAACATAGAATTCCAGTTTTTCAAGCATCTTGCGCACATAATTATTATCAGGCAGCGATACTAAAGGATTGAAACAAAGGGAAAGCAATCCTTTGATTTCACCGCGATCAATTTTTCGTATGATTTCATAGGCATCAACACCAGCGCCAGGCATATCTTTTTCATCCATTCCCCAAACTTCAGCAATGTATTTTCGATGTTCCGGATTGCTGATGTCTCTTGCGCCGGGAAGCTGATCACATTTCTGCCCATGTTCTCTGCCACCTTGACCATTACCTTGACCGGTGATCGTCGCGTATCCACAGAACTCTTTGCCTATACGGCCTGATGCAAGAACGATGTTGATTGCTCCTAAAACATTTTGAACACCATGACTGTGATGTTCGATTCCCCGCGCATGCATCAAGAAACTTGTTTTTGCAGTACCCCACCATTCTGCCGCTTGACGGATTGCGCGTTCTGCAATTCCTGTAACTTCAGCAGTTTTTGCAGGAGTCCATTGCTCTACTTCTTTTGCAACGTCATCGAAACCGATGGTATGTTTATTTACAAAATCGTGATCGATCCAATCATGTTTGATCATTAGGTGGAGAATTCCATTAAAAAGTGCTGTATCTCTTCCTGGACGAACCGGCAGAAACAAATCGCATGTACGTGCAAGTGGAGTGATACGGGGATCTGCAACAATAACACGTGCTCCATTTTCACGTGCTTGCCATACATAGTCAGTTGTGATCGGAGCGCATTCAGCAATGTTTGCACCGCTGATCCAAACAACTTGTGCTTTCAAAATATCGGACCACGGATTTGCAGCACGATCGATTCCAAAAGCTTTTTTGTTTCCTGCACCGGCGCTGACCATGCACAAGCGACCGTTGTAATCGATGTTTGCGGTGCGCAAACACATTCGCGCAAATTTCCCCATTAAATACGCCTTTTCAGTGGTAAGGCTTGCACCACTTAACAATCCGAAAGCATCGCGTCCGTATTGTTCTTGAATCCTCCGAATTTCAGATGCCACTCGTTTGATTGCTGCATCATATTCAACTGGAGTAAATCCAGATTTTGATTCCGGATTTCGCTGATACGCATGAACCAATCGATCGGGATGTGCTCCTTGCAGATAACGTTTTACACCTTTCGGACAAAGCTTTCCTTGATTAAAAGGAAAATCCATCCACGGTTCAAAACCGATTACTTCATTTTCTTTCACCAGAAGTTGTATTCCGCACTGTTGTCCGCAAAAACAGCAATGTGTTTTTACAACTTTGTCCGGTTCAACTCCTGGATCAAGCCGTTGTCCTGTTGGAACAGAACGATGCGGTCCGAATTCTTGAATAATCTGTTCAACTGGTACCGGTAATGTAGACATAATATTTATGGATGAAAATTTTCTGCATCTTCAGAACCAAGAGGCCCTTCCGTAATCCCTGAATTTGCATACTCCGGTGCAGGCATTATTTGTTTTTCTGCCGGCTCAGTTTCTTTGTTGAAAAGTTTTCCTTGTGCGATGGCAAGAGAGGCACGCCGGCAAGGTGGACAGATCCATTGATAATGTTCGATGCCGTCAGTCTCATACTTATAGCCAAGCTTCGGTAAAATTTGAATCAAATCCTTTACATGCATTTCTGAAGTAAATGCCTTTCCACATCTGCGGCAATTTGCAGGGTTGTCTTTTTTGCCAACATCCTTATAAAAAGAAACACCGAGTTGGGCAGGTCGTTGAAAGATATGAAAGAACTTTCCAAATGGTAACCACAGCAAAGTGAAGATTACTGTAATCGCATGTAGAAGTGAGAGGAATTCATATCCATATCCCTTCATCCATGTGTAGCTTGCTGTAAGCAGCAGTCCTGTAAGGCTTACTGCAAAGAGTAAAATCAGTGGAAGAAAATCTTCGCTGAAATGTTGAACCGCAGCTGCTCCCTGGTCTCGCATCCTTCGGCGCATCGCAAGCATGACTCCAGGAATTACCAGAAATGCCGACCAGACAAGTCCGTGAAATAACAGAAAAGCAAACCAGGATTCAATGTGAAACGTTATGAAAGGAAATCCGAAGACGTAAATCTGGTAATCATCAATTTGTCCGGGAATAGATTCAAAATGAAGCCATCCAAATACAAGAGGTAAAGTAATCATGAATGCTGTGATGCAGCCCCACATGATCAGCCAGTGAGCAAGCCAACGCGAAAAACTGCGTTTGAAAATAAATGAATTAAGTGCGATATCACCGGTGAGACGTTTAATCCAGTTTATGAAATTTACAGCGATATATTTCGGATTGAGGAAGGTTTGCCAGCCGCGTTTCCAATAAATCGCAGTTGGCGGGCGTTGAAGCCACATTGCATATCGATACACAATTCCGAACGTCGCAAAGAGAACTGCGAATGTGTAACCTACAAGAGCTGCATCAAAGTGGGAGAGATTTCGCGAACCGAAATAAATTAATACTGCCAGCGCGATTGTGAAAACGAATCCATAAATCGAAGCAATAACAGGTTCACGCCTCATCTCAATCGTCCTCTAGTTAACATACCACCAATTGAAAGGGTTTCGTTACTTTGTGGGACCTGTTCTCTCTTGAATCCACTGAACCATCAATTGGAAGAATCCAGGAACGAAATGATTTGAATAAAAATACTCTTGTATGCTTCCAGTTTTTCTTAACAACAGTGCGTGATCGCCATCCGGAAAAACCATATTGCCTTGAAGCTCTTTTTGCTTTAGTGTTCCCTGAATTGAATTTTCATTGAGTGTCCCATCAAAATTCATTGGTCCGGACGGTGTTTCTAATTCGAAATGAAATTTGTTTAAATCAGATTTGATATTCGCAAGCGATGAGTTCAGGATCCGTTCTGTGGGAATTGTGATCGCACCTGTCAGATTTTCGTCCTTCGTTTCAAAATGCAGACGCATCGGTAAAGGTTTCTGTGCAAACGTTATAGTTCCAACCCAATCCCCGGTTAGATCTGCAGCATGGCTCAACTGAAGCACACTGATCATTATGAAAAAACTTAGAGACGCAACTCTCATTGGAACCGATTACTCATATATACGTTACCTGATTTAGGTCGGTTTCATATGGAGCGTCTGCCTGGGCGGACATTATGAGCCGCGTTCGCCGCGCGAATAGTCCACAAAGATTTAGAGCTCACAGGTTGCTGTTATAATTTGACAACGCATGAACCTGGAGGTTAGGCGACACAACCTACAGCAACGAAATATTCCTACGCAGGCTTGTTTTTAGTTACCAGGAGGAATTATGACCCGCACCACGCTATTCCTGTCGATTGTATTTTTAGCTTCCTCATTAGTTAGTGCAGATGAGATCAATTCGGCTCAATCCAAAGAGGCATTGCAGAAAGTAATTAAGGATTACATTGGATTGTATCGTGCAGATTCACTCGATCAGTGGAAACTTTTATTTCATCCATCCGTCACGGTTATATTTCCTGCCGATGATGGAAGTGTTAATGTCAGGAATATTGATGAATTTCTACAGCGTCAGAAAAATTATTTTGTTACACGCAAATCAATCAGTGAACGGTTAGCAAATATGCAGATTTTTGAAGGCAGACGGATTGCACGTGTAGTAGCAGACTTCATCTTTGTTGATGGAGGTGTAGAGAAGTCAGGAAAACTGGGACTTCATCTTGTTGAAGGAAATGATGGCTGGAAAATAGTCGCCGTTGTTTTTTCGTATAATTGATCAACGGCTTAGACTCCGGATTGAAGGCCCTTTGCTTGTTCCAGTAAGGGCTGGTATTCCTTTTTTAGAAATGAATTTGCCTTGATCGCTTTCTCAAGCAGTTCCACTGCAGAATCAGCATCATGCTTACTCTGTTCGGAATTATTTTCGGTGCCTGCGCCAGAAATAGTGCACCTTGAACTGCAATCGAATCCGGATCGTCTTTGTTCATCTTCAATGCTTTATCAATCCATTCAAAACCTTTTGCAATTGAATCTTTGGCTGACTGTTTTTGCTGAAGTTCCCACTCTGCCTGTACTCGATAGACATACGCTATTGATTGGTATGACTCCGGCTCTTCTTTGTTAAGCTCTATTGATTTTAGATAAGCTTTGCGAGCAGCATCAAAAGAAGCAAGCGGAGATTGTCTTTGCTTGATTGCCCATTGTGCATTCACAGTTTCCAAATAACCGACATTTGTATTTGGCATATAATACGATGCATCGATTTGACTGGATTGTTGTAAAAATTTCCGAGCTTCGTTCAATTCATTGGTAGGATCGTTTCCTTTACTGACCTGAAAATCTCCCAGCCTTATGTGAGAGAAGCCTATCCCATTTGCGATATATGAATTATTTGGTATGAATTTCGACGCCTTCATTTGCATTTGAATAGATTGTTGATAACTATTAGTAGGATCCTTGTCCAAATATCCTTCCAGCTCTCCTTGATCTGTATAAACCATTCCCAGATTGTATAGAACAAAAGGATCGTCTGGTTTTTCCTTCAGAAAATTTTGGTATTCTCCGATCGAACGTCGAAAGCTCTCGGAAGGATCTTCACCATGAGCCATTTGATAAGAGGCAATAAACCAATAAGCAATTCCAGTTTCGTTTCCAATGTTCATGGATTTATCAAGTTGTGTGATCCGTTGATAGTATTCAACCGCCTTTTTGTATGTGGGAACCGGATTTTTCCCATTGCTATTTTCATATTCGCCAACCAGGACATATGTTGCGCCAAGATTAAAAAAAACAGCGGGTGTGTTTGGTCTTAAATTGAGAGCCAGGTTCCCTTGTCTGATCGCTTCGTCCACGGAATTTTTCGGATCGATTCCATGGCGTAGTTCATATTCGCCTTTAATCATCCCGACAGTAAGGAGCATATGATGTGGTTCCCAGTTTTTTGGATCCTTTCGTGCTGCTAATTCTGCTGTTTCCTCTGACTTTTTCAGTATCGTTCTTGGATCACCACCTGCAGAATAGAGTTGACCCCTGGCCAGCCTGTTATACATGTATGCTTTACGTAAATAACTTGCAGGATCATCAGGATTGACATGAATTGCATTGTCACATGCCGTTTCTGCTTTCGTTAACGATTTAATAGGATCGTCGTTGACATACGTTTGGCTGTCTATAATATTTCCCCAACGTTCGCAATCGCTTAAATAAATATCTGCTCTGCTTCTTCCAAGATCGGCTGCTTGCGAATAAGCGTCTCCAGCAAGCACGTACTGTTGAATTGCACTTTTGTAATCTCCGGCATCGTATTTATTTTGTCCAAGACCAGATAGCGCTTTTCCTTCAAGAGTTTTTGCTTCATAAGACCAATTGGATTTTGCGTACGCTTCCTTCGCTTTTTTCAGAGCATCGTCATATCGCTTTTCATACAATGAAATCAAACCTTCAACGTAAACGGGCGATTCCACACTGCCTTCAGCTTGTTTTAAATATTGAACAGCTGGATCGCGATAATTTTTTTCATATTGTTTTTTCAATTGTGCACGAAGTTCATCACCCGGAGTTCGTTCCACTTCAGCAAGTTTTTTTTGAAATAAAAGCCCCATCGTTTGTCCAAGGGCATATGCTGTCGATGGTGTCTGATATCCAGCTTGCCATGCTTTCTCCAGATGTTCTCTGGCTTTTTCAATTTCACCTAATGCCAGATAACCTTGACCAAGTGCATTGTTTCCTGGATCTTGTGCTGCACGACCGCCTTCCTTCACACGCTCTTCCATTTTTTTCAATCGATTTCGAAGCGCTGCCAATTCCGGACGCACATCATGTAAAGGTGCTGTGTAGATATTCGGCAAGACAGATTGAATATTTTTTACTTCATCACTGAATTCCCTTGCGTATTCTGATTGAAGTTTGTTTTGCCATTGCACCCAGATAAATGAACTAACCAGGATTAGCGTAATCACTGCCGCACCAACAGCAATTCCTGCTGCCAGCCGATTCTTTTTCGCACGTTTGATTAATCGATAAGTCCAGCTGACCGGTTTTGCCGCAAGAGGATCGCCATCGAGATATCGTTGAAGATCTTCTGCTAACGCTTTGCTGGATTCGTAACGGCGAGCAGGATCCCGTTCCAAACATTTCATTACAATTGTTTCTAAATCTTGCGGAATTTTTGGTGCAGCTTTACGGATCGGAACAGGATCATCTCTTAAAATTTGAAGCAAGATTTCTGTACTACTTTTGGCTTCATAAGGATGTTTTCCGCTGAGCAATTCATAAAGTGTCGCTCCCAGTCCATAAACATCGGTGCGTCTGTCTATTTGATCGCGCTCACCGCTCACTTGTTCCGGCGCCATATAATATGGAGTGCCTACCGCGATACCTGTTCTTGTTAATCCTGGAGCCTCTTGATCGCGCGCCAATCCAAAATCCAAAACATACGGTTTCAACTCATTTTCTTCCGTACGTTCAAGCATAATGTTTGATGGTTTGATGTCGCGATGAATCAAACCTTGTTTGTGAGCTACATGTAATGCTTCTGCAATCTGCTGGATCACTCGAACTTTAACTTCGGGGCGCATTTCTTTCGAAGCGGCATACAAACTTTTTCCTTCAATCAACTGCATTGCAATGTATTGCTTTCCATCCACTTCACCAACTTCGTAAACCCTGCAAACATTCTCATGTTGAACACGCGCCTGGGCGCGCGCTTCCTGTACAAAACGCATGGCATGATCAGGATTGTCAGTTCGAATTAATTTCAAGGCAGCGAAACGTTTCAGGTTGGGATCATATGCTTTATAGACAACTCCCATTCCGCCCGCTCCGAGTTCACCAACAATTTCATAATGGCCAAAACTCGCTTTGGTTAGCTTAAAGGAGCCGGATGTTTCACCTGATGGAGCATCGACTGTTTGCAGTGCGGATTGTTCTGAGTCGTCAAATTGAGGAATTGGATCCTGGTTTGAATCTTTCTCAGCCATTGAATGAAATCCAGATTTCCATTATGAAGGGAACGATTGTAACAGAAAAGCGGGTGAGGCGATTAAATTGACTGCAAAGTTCTCGCTTCTTTTAAGAACGGTTCATATTCTTTTTTCAGAGTGGGGTTCGCTTTGATTACGTTTTCTAAAGTTTTGGCAGCTAAGGTTGCATATTGATTCCGTTGCGCCGAGTTTTTTTCTTCACGCGCCTGAAACAGAATCAATGAGGCTTGAACTGCGATTGACTCAGGATTTTCTTTACTCAAATTCAAGCTTTTTTCAATCCATTGCAATCCCTGCTCGATCAACTTTTTCCCAGGACGCTTTTGCTGCATTTCCCAATCGGCCTGGCTCCTGAAGACGGTTGCTAACGCACGATAGCCTGAAGGATCTTCTCTATTACACTCAATGGATTTTAGATATGCTTTGCGGGCTTCATCGAAATAAGCAATCGGAGATTGTCCTTGTTTGATCGCCCATTGTGCGTTTATGACCGCCGTATCGCCTAGATTTAAATAGGGCATGTAGTAACTTGTATCGATCTTAGTTGCTTGCATTAAATATTTTCGTGCTTCATTCAATTCATTTGCAGGATTCTTTCCTTGACTCACCAAATAATCCGCCATGTCGGTGTAACTAAATCCTATTGAATTTGAGATGTAAGAATTATTTGGCATAAATTTTTCAGCTTTCTGCTGCATTTGAAGAGCTTGCTGAAAACTGGCGGTTGGATCTTTTCCGGACAATTTTTGATAATGCCCTTGATCACCGTAAACACAACCAAGATTGTAGAGCCCGATAGGATCATCAGGGCGTTCTTTCAGGTATTTTTGAAATTCCTTGACCGAACTGTCATAGCTGGGTACAGGATCCTGACCATGTTTCATTCGATAACTGCCGATGTACCAAAAACAAATTCCCGTTTCCATCGCTGGATTAATCGAACGATCAATTTGTTCAATCCTTCGAAATTGTTCAATCGCTTTTTCGTAATTTGGAACCGGGTTCCTTCCGTTTTGGTCTTCATATTCCGCAAGAAATTCATAAGTTGTCCCAAGCGTCATTAATACGCCGGCATTTTCCTGAATTTTTAAAGCTTCATTGGCATGTTTGATTGACTCTTGCAAAGAATTAAGTGCATCGATTCCATGATGCAACTCATATTCGCCCTCTAATTGATTTGAAAAAAGAAGCATTTGGTGAGGTTCCCAATTCTTTGGGTCTTTACGCAATACTTCATTTGCAATCCCTTTCGCTTTTTCTATGAGACTGCGCGGATCTTCTGAGGAATTATAAGATTGATACCTTGCCAGTTTGTTGTACACAAAGGCTTTGCGCAAATATCCGGTTGGAAGATCGGGGTCCACCTTAATAGCTTTGTTGCAAGCGTCCTCCGCTTTTTTCAGCGAGGTAACCGGATTGATATCTGTGAATGTTTGAGCTTCTATCGTTTCGCTCCAGCGTTCACAATCATTTAGATAAATATCACCTCTACTTCTTCCGAGCGCGGCTGCTTCTGCGTATGCTTCTCCTGCAAGCTCATATTGTTGAATCGCGCCTTTGTAATCGGCAGTATCCAACTTTTTTTGAGCATTACCTGCAAACGCTTTTCCTTCAAGCGTCTTTGCATCATATGACCATCGAGACTTTTCATACGCTTCTCCGGCTTTTTTTAATGCCTGGTCATATTGTTTTTCATAAAGTGCAATCAGTCCTTCTACATAAGCGGGAGATTCCACGCTGCGCTGTGCTTTCTTCAAATATTCAACCGCTGGTTTTTTGAACTCATCTTCATATTGTTGAGTTAATTTCGTACGCACTTCTTTGCTAGGATTCCGTTCCGCTTCATCCATCTTCTTTTGAAATAAAAGTCCCATTGTTTGACCAAGTGCGTAAGCTGTTGATGGCAGCTGATACCCACTCTTCCACGCTTTTTCCAAATAGACTCTCGCTTTCTCAACATCGCCTAATGCAAGATAGCCTTGACCTAACGCGTTGTTTCCCGGATCTTCTGCAGCACGGCCACCTTCCTTCACACGCGCTTCCATTTTTTTCAAGCGATCTCTAAGCTCTGCGATTTCAGGACGTACGTCATGTAGTGGCGCAGTATAAATGTTTGGTAGAACAGACTGAATATTTTTTACTTCATCACCAAACTCGCGCGCATATTCTGTTTTAAGTTTGTTTTGCCATTGAACCCAAAAAAAAGAACTTACCAAGATTAGCGTTACAACTGAAGCTACAATTGCGATTCCTGTTGCCAGCCTATTCTTTTTGGCGCGATTGATTAACCGATAAGACCAGCTTACTGGTTTTGCTGCAAGCGGATCACCATTCAGATATCGCTGAAGATCTTCTGCTAAAGCTTTGCTGGAATCGTAGCGCCGTGAAGGATCCCGTTCCAAACACTTCATTACGATTGTTCCTAAATCTTGCGGAATTTTTGGTGCAGCTTTACGGATCGGGACGGGATCATCCCTTAGAATTTGAAGCAGGATTTCTGCGCTACTTTTAGCTTCATAAGGACGCTTCCCGCTGAGCAATTCATAAAGGGTAACTCCGAGTCCATAAACATCGGTGCGTCTGTCTATTTGATCGCGCTCGCCGCTGACTTGTTCAGGCGCCATATAATATGGTGTGCCAATTGCTACTCCGGTTCTGGTTAATCCTGGAGCGTCTTGATCGCGTGCTAAACCAAAATCCAAAACATACGGTTTCAACTCATTTTCTTCCGTACGTTCAAGCATGATGTTCGATGGTTTGATGTCGCGATGGATCAATCCTTGTTTGTGTGCTACATGCAATGCCTCTGCAATCTGCTGAATCACTCGAACTTTTGCTTCGGTGCGCATTTCCTTCGAAGAAGCATATAAACTTTTTCCTTCAATCAACTGCATCGCAATGTATTGCTTTCCATCCACTTCACCAACTTCGTAAACTCTGCAAACATTCTCATGTTGTACACGTGCTTGTGCTCGCGCTTCCTGTACAAAGCGAATAGCATGATCAGGATTGTCAGTGCGAATTAATTTCAATGCAGCGAAGCGTTTCAAGTTGGGATCATATGCTTTATAGACAACTCCCATACCGCCTGCTCCAAGTTCTCCCACAATTTCGTAATGGCCAAAACTCGCTTTGGATAATTTGAAGGAGCCGGATGTTTGACCGGATGGAGCATCCACGGTCTGTAATGCAGATTGCTCAGCATCTTCAGTTTGAGGATTTGGATCGTGGCTTGAATCTTTCTCGGTCATTTGGGTGATGACGTCATTATGAACCGAAAGAGCATAACAGAGAAGAGAAATGCAGTTTTCAATTTCGAATAAGTGGGGAATACATGCGTTTCATTTGGTCGAAATACTTTTCACGGCCCATAATTTCCAACAGATCGTTGTGATGAGCGCCAGGAATTACTGCTAGCTGTTTTGGACCTGCAAGAGAATTAAACAGTCGATCCGACAACTCTGGTGGGACGATATCATCGATATCGCCATGAACAACTAAAACAGGGCAATGAATCTTTTTTGCCTCTTCTGCCGGGTCCAGGAGTTGCCCCTTGGTGCGCCAGGATCCAAGCTTGATCGCTGTCCAGATCGGAAAATACATTAGAAACTTTGGTGCGGAATATGTCAGTCCAATGTAATGTACCGCCATCGGCAATGGATCTGACCACGGTGCGTAAATCAAAAGCGCTTTAATTTCTGGATGTGCAGACGCAATCATTACTGCATTGCTGGCACCCATCGAAATTCCCCAGAGTCCAATTCGATTCTTATCGATGCCGTAACGATTCTTCAACCTGTTTTCAACAAATGTAAAATCTTCACGTTCATACCAGCCGTATGTTAAGAGTTCACCTTCGGAAGCTCCATAGCCGCGCTGATCCAATAGAAAACAATTGAATCCTGATCCAATAAGAAACAGGACTTTATCTTCAATTCTTGCCGGGTTCATTCCGCCATTTCCTGCTAGAAAAATTACCGTTGGCTTATTGTTGGAAAAATCACGAGAAACCCACCAGCCAGAAAGTTTGATCATTTTCGGACCGGCATCAGAAATAATTTCCAGCACATCCACCTTCAAATTATTTTTTGTTGTCCATTCTTTTCGTAATTTTTCTGAATCTGGATCTAACAGCGAAAATACATGTCCGGAAGAATGTGGTTTTAGGAGCATATTAGAAAACGGGATGGCAACAATCAGACTTAAAACTACGTAGGCAAAGACCAGGATCAAAATGAATTTAAGAAATTTACGCATTACGAATTACGTTTTACGCTTTCGGCAATCCATTTTTCGAAATAGTTTCCATCACTTCACAGAACCGATCCAGTTCATAGAGCGTTGTATAGACATTTGGTGTGATGCGGATACCTTTGAATTCATCATGAAGAATGGGCACAGTAAAAATTTTGTGTTTGTTCATCAGATAGTCGGTTACAGCTTGAGGGTCGGTTCCATCGATGTGGACATTCCCGATGGCGCATGACATCGAATCATCGAACGAAGTATTGAAACGCACATTCGGAAGTGCTTTTAAGTTGTTCATCCAATATCGCGAAAGATATCGCAAGCGTTTTTCTTTCCGCTCACCACCAATTCCATTATGAAAAAGAATTGCTTCACCGATCGCCAGGTGCGGTGCTGCGGAGTGTGTGCCAATTTCTTCAAATTTTCTAATATCATCTGATTGTTTTTGTTCTGCAGCCATGAGCGGCCAGATTTTGCTGATCTTATCGCGCTTCCCAAACAACATTCCTGTGCCTTTCGGCGCAAATAACCATTTGTGCAGGCTTGTTCCGAAATAATCGCATCCAAGATCACTATGATTAAAGTTGAAATGCGCAAACGAATGTGCGCCATCAACGATCACTTCAATACCTTTAGATCGCGCTAATTCACATACTGTCTTTACTGGTGTAATTTGGCCGGTGATATTCACCATGTGCGAAATCAGAATCACGCGAGTTTTATCAGTAATGCCTTTTTCAAAAGCATCAGTAATTTCATCCAGATTTTTCGGAGGGATCGGAATTTTGACAAGCTTCAATTTCAATCCTTCACGCAATTCGCGCTGGCGTAGAGTGGTGAGCATGCGTGGATAATCCTGTGTGGTGGAAAGAATTTCATCGCCAGATTTCAAATCCATTCCCATCAGCAAAATTTCCAGAGACTCTGAAGCATTGCGCGTAATTGCGATCTCTTCAAGATCACAGCCAAAAATTCCGGCAAGCCCGCTGCGGATCGTTTCAATCTGGGGTTCAAGAATTTGCCACATCGTATAAGCAGTGGCATCTTCCTGTTGCCATTGATAGCGCACCAGTGCTTCGGTAACAATTCGCGGTGAAGGCGAGACACCTCCGTTGTTTAGATTTGTGATGCCGCGTGTAACGGTAAAAGCTTGTTGAATCTCGATCCAGAAATCCTCATCACACGCCACTTGATCTGATGACGCATTTACGACGCGGCTGGTTGCGGCTTCAAGATCTTTAAATAAGGAAGCAACTGTTGTGGAAGCAAATGCCATCAAGCCGGTAGTTTTACCAATTGCAGAAAGAAACTGACGACGATCGAAGTCTTTTTCCATAATCTTAGTATTGCGCTACTCGCGCAGCTTTACCCGGGTAAATGTTTTTTACTAATTCACCATTGTTAATCACAAGCTGTCCGTTCACCAGAACGAACTGAATTCCTTCTGAAGCTTGCAATGGTTCTTCGAACGTTGCTTTATCAATTACGTGATCAGGATCAAAGATTGTGATGTCTGCATCTGCGCCAGTGCGGATCCGTCCTTTGTTTTGGAATACTGGTGCGTGCTTCTCTAATCTTTGGGCAGGCATCAACGTCATCTTCTTAAGCGCAGTCATCAAATCAAGCACTTTTTCTTCGCGTACATAATGACCGAGTACGCGTGAATACGTTCCTTGCCCGCGTGGATGCACTTTCGGACCTGTAATCGGCATGCCATCACTTGCGATCATCACAATAGGATCAGCAACGGCAGCGCGAGCTGCTTCTTCCGGAATCATATGAATGATTACAGCTCCACCTTCTTTGCGATAATTATTGAATGTTTCTTCTGTTAATCGCTCACCGGTTTTTGCCCACTGCAAATCTTTGTAAGTAATTCCCAACTTTTCTTGCCAACCAGGATCAAATATTGCAGATTCAAGGCCGGTGCTACCAGCCGTATATGGATAACACTCAGTTGTGATATCAAGACCGCGTGCTTGAGCTCCTTTAACCATTTCAATCAACTGTGGAGTCAGCTTCAATCCCATGCTGCTAATATGAACCACGTGAAGTGGCGCACCAGTTGCGGCCGCAGCTGCAATCACTTCTTCCAATCCGGCAATTCCATTGTTCGGATCCAGAATTCCGGCACTACGCAAATGAACATGAACCGGTGCGTTATGCTTTGCTGCTACGCGGAAGATTTCAAGAATTTCTTCGCGTGATGCTCCTTCCGTGTAATTGATCCCCATTCCAACAGCAAGTGCTCCTTGTTTTAGTCCTTCTTCAATCGATGTTTCTATTTGCGATAATTCTTCGGCTGTTGCTAGTCGATGAGCCGCATCGCCGGTAGGCAGATGTTCTCCTGGATCTTTCATTACCTTCATTCGCACTGGAATATGGCCGGCACTCACACCAAAATTAATCAGTGATTTTCCTTCCCGTTGCGCATACCATCCAGGAACATCGTTCGTTCCGACTTCAAGTTCCAATGAAGTGGTAACGCCATCGTGTGCTTGAAATTCATAATTCTGAGGTTCTTGCCCGTGCTCATGCATATCAATGAATCCAGGAGCGACTACTAGTCCTTTTGCATTGATGATTTGTTTTCCATTCAGATCCTTTTCTGAAATCGCAACAATCTTTCCATTAGTGATTCCAACATTGCGGAAATCATTCATTCCTGATTCTGGATCCATCACTTTGCCATTTTTGATGACTACATCATAGATATCATCAGCGAATGAGTAGCCGACAAACGTAATGACGAAAATTACAAGAAGTAGATGTTTAATTAGAGTCATATTCCCCCTGGGTTGAATCAATACTATCACCAGATTCATCTAGCTCATTGCGCCATTTTGATTTTCACTTCGAATTAAAATTTGTGAGAAAATGGCTGTCATGAAACTCAAAGATCGCGTTGCAATCATCACCGGTGCCACATCAGGAATCGGTGAGGCATCTGCCTTACTATTCGCGGAAGAAGGCGCCAAAGTAACAGTGACCGGACGTAATGAAACGCGCGGCCAAAAAGTTGTTGATGCAATCGGAGCGGCAGGTGGTTCGGCGATCTTTGTTAAAGCAGATGTCCGAATTGCCAGCGAATGCGAACGCATCGTAGCCGAAACTTTGCGTGCATTCGGCGGGCGTCTTGATATTCTCTTCAACAACGCAGGCGTTTTTCATCCGCATAATGCAATCGAATGTACTGAAGAAGAGTGGGATGCAACTGTGGACTCAAGCCTGAAAGGCTCATGGCTGATGGCCAAGTATTCATTGCCAACAATGATTGCACAGCGAAGCGGCGTGATCATCAATCAATCATCAGGGTGGGGCATTCAAGGCGGCGATGATGCTGTCGCTTATTGCGCAGCTAAAGGCGGACTTGTTGTGATGACTAAAGCGATGGCGATCGATCATGGAAAGCATGGCATCCGCGTGAACTGTCTTTGTCCTGGCGATGTGGATACTCCAATGTTGGTGAGCGATGCAGAAGCCCGGCGAATGAACTATGCCGATTACCTGAAAGGCGCAGCGAATCGTCCGCTTGGACGTGTTGGTACATCATTGGAAATCGCTTGCGCGGCACTTTTTCTTGCGTCTGATGATTCATCATTTATGACCGGTGCAACATTGGTTGTGGATGGTGGCGGCAGCGCAGATTAATCCCGCGGAGATATATATGAAAGGTTTGAATAACAAGCGTGTGGTGATCACAGGGGGCGCAAGCGGAATTGGTGCTGCGACTGTTGAGCGATTTCTGGAAGAAGGTGCTCGCGTTGGAGTGATTGACTTCGATGAATTTGGCGGCGAAGCACTTACCAAAAAACATCCGGACCTTGCAGGTGTTATCAATGCAGATGTTGCGAATGCGACTTCAGTGGAAAACGCCTTTCACAAACTGGATGAATTGCTGGGCGGTCTGGATGTCACGATCAACAATGCAGGCATCAGCATTCGTCACGATTTCATGGACATTACGCCTGAAGAATGGCGCAAAGTCATGAGTGTCGATCTCGATGGTGTGTTCTACGTGGCTCAACAATCTGCCAAACGCATGCTCGCAGGTAACGGCGGCGTGATAATCAATATGGGTTCAACTTCAGGAATGAATGGCTATCCGCGATACGCTGATTACAATGCGGCGAAAGCTGGTGTGATTGAACTTACCCGCACAATGGCGCTTGAACTTGCGCCAACCATTCGTGTGATCGCGGTGTGTCCAGGTTATGTTTGGACTGCGATGCAGGAAGCTGAGTACACTCCAGAAATGAAAGCAGCAGTAGATGCAAAAATTCCGCTGCGCCGCCATGCGAAACCCAGCGAAATTGCCGCACTTTTTGCTTTCCTTGCTTCTGACGAAGCTCCATATATAACAGGACATCCTGTGATCATTGATGGCGGCGAAATCGCCGGCGGTTTGGCGAGCCGCTAAAAGAATACATTTCTTTTCTGAAGGCTTTCTCCAAAATTTGTCGCGTTAATACGTGTAACAAACTAAAGGAGAAAGTTATGAATAACAAGATTCCAACTGTTGTCTTCGCGATTTTCGTTTCGATCACTTTTACTTGTTTCAAACTTGAAGCGCAGGAATTTACAGAATGGTCAACATCTATCAACATGGGCGCATCAACACCGGTAAATCTTGGACCTCAAATCAATACTGCCGATCAAGAAAGAGCACCTTATCTATCTGATGATGGACTGACATTGATTTTGGTGTCCGACCGACCTGGTGGTTTTGGAGGAAACGATCTTTATATTTCAACACGCAAGAAAATTCAAAAGCCGCTGTCTTGTAAATAGGTGAGCGACAGGAGTGAGCCAGACTTCTTTTTCGCACCAGTACGCATTTCATGCGACAGAGTGTCGTGAGGCGTCGTCTATTTCAGATTGTACAATTTGCAATTTTCAAAAGCGGAGAGGGTGGGATTCGAACCCACGTACCGCCAAAGGCGGTAACCTGATTTCGAGTCAGGCCCGTTACAACCACTTCGGTACCTCTCCGATAGCTCAAGCTCGTTAATGCTGAGTACGCAGAGTTGATTGTTTGTTTAACTCGGCGATCTCGGCGTTAAAAAAAATAAGTAGTGAAGAATGCGAGAATTATATAATAAGGAATGTGAATGAGAAGTCATTGCTCAAAAAACTCTGGATCCGTTTTCGTTGTAAGATCCTTCGTTGGCATGATGTAGATCTGCGAGAGTTTGGTCCGTGGATGCAAATTTATTGCGTCGATTGTTCCCGCATCATTCATTCTTACTTGCCTGGTACTTGAGCCGTTTCGTTAAAAGCATATTCAGGCTTCAGTAGATTATTAATTTGATTCATGTAATGAAGGAGTGTTGATTGTTGTAACTCTTTCTCGCTTTGCTCCAGATGTTTCTGACGTAATTCTTGTTCGAGAGCGCGATGATGAATCGGTTTGCCTATCCGAAGATTGATTGTTGCTGGTCGCGGCAAAATTTTCCCGACGGGCATCATTTCTTCAGATCCCATCAAGCCTAATGGAACTACAATCGAATTCCGGAAGTAAATCGTTGTTCTTGGATTACCCCCTTTCAAATTAAATCGTTTTTCCATCCGCGTTCTTGTTCCTTCCGGAAATACCAGCAATGAATATCCTTTCCGTTTTTGATGAGCCGCCCATCGTAATGCCCGAGAATTCATTTTTTTCCTAACCATTCTGTCCATGTTGGCTTTCGGTTGATAAACACGAATCGTATTCAAGGAACGTGTTAAAAAGCGGCGTGACATTTCAAAAGTTTTTTGTCCGGCAATATGAATAATGTGATTCGCCATGTCCTCAAAGCCGGATCGTATGAACATCATTTCGATAACATGACTATCGGCGTATGTCAAATGATTAGAAATGAAAGTAAGAGGTTGTCCACTGCGGCGTAGTTCATTGATCTCATTCAGCTGAGAAATAGAATCGATGGTGCTGTCTTTTTTTACAATACGATTTGCATACCAGAACAAAAGATTTCTGTTAACAGGAAGCCCTGGAAAATAGACTTCCTTTAAGTTCGGCTTTCTTAAGCTTTCATAAATATTTTCAATGATCGTTATCATCGGGTTCCATTATAGATTTTTGTTTCAAGAAATATCGTTGACACTAAAAACGAATCTTTATATACTGCATTCGTCTTTAAACCCCTTCCATTTCTAATCATCATGTTGAGAGAGGAAGTGTCAATGAAAAAAAGCATCTACTTAATTACCCTGATGTTGCTTGCTTCAGTCGTTTATGCGCAAACGCCGCCTGCACAACCTACACCTCCGGCGGCGCCGAGTACACCGGGGAAGACTTTGCCTGAACTTTTGAATTGGATGATGGGTGAATGGGAGGGCGAGGGAACATCTCGTTCGGAAAAAGAGTTCATCGGAAAATTGTCCGTAATTCCTGAACTCGATGCAACTTCACTTCTGGTTCATCGTGAATCAACAACAAAAGAAGGGCTAACCGGCGGGTTGAAAGAACTGATGATTATAGGTTATGACGGCAGAACAAAAAAAATCGTCGCCACGATTTATGATAACAAGAACACGATCGGATTGTATGTTGGAGAAGTGAAAACTAACGAAATCGTGTTCAATTTTGCCAATGCTCAGCAGGGTTACGTAGAACGTCGAACGTTTAGACTGATGCCGGACGGATCGTTGTATTTCGTGGGAGAAGGCGCGGTTCCAGGTAAAGAAGTTAGTAAAGTTGTAGAAATTAATTTTAAGAAAAAGTAATAGTTTCAGGATTGCACTGAAATTAAAATTGCCGGAGGCTGCAATAGTGCGGCATCTGGCCAAAGCTTGTGGGTTTAGCACTGGTTCATGTGCGGATATTACATTCCGTACGTGAAAAGGAAAGATGGGAGAGATGTCCGAGTGGCTGAAGGAGCACGCTTGGAAAGCGTGTATCCGTGGTAACGCGGATCGAGGGTTCGAATCCCTCTCTCTCCGCTCCTCATTATTCAACCAACATAACAGTCGTCACCTCCATTCCTTCCAGTTCGATAATTTTAGGGTCGGTAAAGGGGTGTTCAAAGGGGGACAGAGGTTTATGAATATACTTCTGGTTGATGATAAGAAAGATATTTTGGATACAATGGGCGAAATTTTGGAGATTTGTCATAATCACAACGTCCAGGGTGCAGCTTCGGGTAAGGAAGCACTTCGATTTATTAGAAGGAAGAAATACGATCTAGTTGTGATGGATTTAGCACTTCCTTTAATGAATGGACTGGTAATTATTTCAAAAATCCGAAAAATTTATCCTGGGATGAATATTGTAGTTTTAACTGGAGTCGTTTGTAACGAGCAATTGAAAGATCAGTTACGAAAGCTGGATGTAAAACAGATTTTCGTGAAACCAAGAGGTATTCACGAACTTTTGAGTTATATCAAACAGCAAGCAAAGAAATCGGCGAAAGTTGGGTAGATTCTAACCAGTAAAGTCACCTTGCCGGTTAGAAAGTTTTTATCGCAGGAAAGTAACAGTCCGTTTTCCGTAATCAATCAACATAGTATAACCTTCGAGCATATCTCTGCCTATAATTCCACCCATTTCCATCTCCATTGATTCGCTGCCTTCCGCAAGATTGACAACGGAGATCATGTTGAACTCTTTTCTTAGAGGTCCGGCTTCGATCGAAACATTTTCAGCGATTAAAACATCTTCCATACGCCCGCCAACACCAGTGAGTGGAGTAGTCTGCTTCATTGAACGACTTAGTGGATAGTTGATGCGCGTATATTGCTTCGCTGCCAGTGCGGAAATGATTGTCCTTGATCCGCCAGTATCTAAAAGAAAATCCACTTCCGGCGAATTTCTAATTTTCCCTTTGATCATGATCATATTTCCAACTAACAAGAAAGGAACTTCTATCTTTTCATGGAAATTTTTTTCAGCTATGTATTTGGAGAAATCAGTATTCACATTAAATAAAGTAAATTTGTGCCCTGACTTCATTGGAACGAGCATGATATTGCCTGAGGCAAAGAATGCAGTTCCTACAATCCCATCAATTCCATCAGTAGTCATTTCTTCGCTAATAGATGCAACCGGATTTTTCACATTGAAGCGGCCAGAATTAAATTGGGTAAAAACAACCTTTGTACCTTTAGTCGCTGGTTTTTTGCCGATCCCAAATAATAACAAGTCGCTCTGAATCTGAGGATTCCACTTTTTGTTTTTGAGAGTTAAACCACCAGCACCAGTATCAACAAGTAACGGAATTTTCTTTCCACCATCTATGTTGGCCTTTACCACAAGACGGTTATCCTGAAATTTCGATTCTAGCTCTTCGAGGTTTTCTAATTTTGTTGGTATGTTTAATTCCATTCCTCTGGTGCGATTCATGAACTCAACAGCATATTCGACTGATTGTTTTTTATATGGATCTTCTTTTATGAGTGACAAAAATTTAAGGAAGTATCCAGTCGATTCATCTGTAGTATGTGAAAGATTACCTGCGAAGTAATAAGGTTCTGGACGTTCTGGTGCTAATTTTACAGACTCAAGTACCAATTCCCGGGCTTTATATAAATCATTTTGCCAGACTGAAATCGTCGCTTTTCCCAGCAGCGATAACCAATCATCTTGAAAGATCTTGGCTGCTCCTTCGATATCACCTGTTTTCAGGACTGCAAACCCGAGTGCTCCGGGAGTTGATTCATACTTACAATTCTCAATGTTGTTATGATGATGAATTCTTTCTTCCCAGATAGATCGCAGGACAGGATCTGAAAATGCTGTTGCAAGTTGATCATGGGCCTTAGGAAAATCACCGCTGTAATATGTCAACACAAATCGTGCGCGCAATTCGTCGTCGCCGTTGCAAATCAGAGTAATAAAAGTCAATAAAATGAACAGGACTTTTCTCACAGTTTTCATTATAATTCACGTAAAACGTAAAGCGTGAAACGTGAAACGGTAACGCACTTTCTTCACGTTTCATGTTTTACGTTTCACTAGGTTTGGTCGTGCTAGGCGGGGAGCCAGCGGTGCCCTGTACCTGCAATCCGCTATAGCAGGGCTGAATTCCCGACTGAGGAACCAGACAAGAAAGATCTGGTTGCTTTGGATTCCGGAGGATCTGGTGCCAATGCAATGCATATCTATGAATCCCGTCAGATCCGGAAGGAAGCAGCGGTAAATAGACACCTGCATGTGCCGTTGGTACTCCTGGGTTCTTCTCCAGAGTTAACTTCCTTTTTTGCCGGTTACGATGGAGGGTGCACGACCTTTTAAAAAAATGAGAATAGAGGATAGAAGATTGAGAATAGATACGGCAAAATCGAGCTTCTATCCTCAATCCTCTATCTTCTATTCTCAAAATGTTGGATCGTAGGAAAACTTAAATCAGATGTACATGGTGTTAGCGCGCAAATGGCGACCGCAGGTTTTCGAGGATCTGGTTGGTCAGCAAACTGTTACGCGGACGTTGGAAAATGCGATTAAAGAAGGGCGCATTCATCATGCATTTTTATTTGCAGGGCCACGTGGCGTAGGAAAAACTACCTGCGCACGAATCCTGGCAAAAGCCCTGAATTGCAATTCATCATCAGGACCTGTGACTCGTCCGTGCGGTGAATGTCCTTCATGCGCAGACATCAGCGCCTCTCGTTCTATGGATGTTCTTGAAATTGATGGTGCATCCAATAGGGGCATCGATGAAGTTCGTGAACTTCGGGATTCCGCGAAATATCAGGCCATTCGCGATCGCTATCGCATTTTCATCATTGATGAAGTTCACATGTTAACAACCGAAGCATTCAATGCATTGTTAAAAATATTGGAAGAGCCCCCTGCACATGTTTTCTTTATGTTCGCAACAACTGAAAAACACAAAGTCCCTGCAACAATTGCTTCAAGATGCCAGGTTTTTGATTTCAAAAGAATTCCGGACAACGTTTTGATGCAACGTCTTTCACACATCACACATGAAGAAGGCATTAAGATTTCCGATCGCAGTTTGGAAATGATTGCATCCGCGTCCGAAGGTGGTTTAAGAGATGCGCTTGGATTGCTTGATCAAGTCGTTGCGTTTAGCGGGATGAAAGTAAAAGAAGATGAAGTTGAGTCAGTTCTTGGCCTGGTAAATTTTGATGCAATGATTGAACTCGGACAAGCGATTGCTAAAGGCGATTCATCGGCAGTTTTAACGATGCTTGAGCGTATCGCAGAATATGGGATTGATTACAAGGAATTTTATAAAGAGTTACTGCATTTCTATCGTGATCTGTTTTTGATCCGTTTTTCGGGTGAAGCAGCAAAAACTGTAAATGGAGATGAGCGGATGATTACGCTCGCATCTTCGTATGATGAAATCCATCTCCTGAGGATTTGTCATCAACTGGTCTCCGTTCAAAATCTTCTTCGAATGTCCGGAAATCTGCGCTTTCTATTTGAAGTAACTCTGGTGAAAATGTGTCAGATTCAGCATCTTGTTCCTTTGGACGAACTGACAGACGTTCTAAAAAAAAACAGTAGTCAGCAACCAACCATCACACGATCTGTCTCTGCGAAAATGAGCCCGGTCACTTCAAGTCCTGCAGTTGAACGGACGGTGGTTCAACCAAAAAATGTTGCAATCACATCAACTACAACTACACAATTACCAATAGCGGATGATTTTTTTGCAATGTTCATCAGCGATCTGGAGCAACAAAATCCGCGTCTTGCTGCGGCGCTGGAAGATGCAAGTTTTTCTAGATCCGGTTCTAAAGTTACGTTTTATGTTCCTGATACGTTTTTTATTATCGTGAAAGTAGACTCGCGAGTTTACAATGATCTGCAAACTTTGTTAGAGAAGAAATTAGGGGGACCGATTGAAGTTGAAATCGTGAAAGGTCAACCTTCACAAAATCAGGATGCAGTTAAGATTTCTACTCCGGAAACATTAGTTGAAAGCGATCCCACAGTAAAAGAATTTGTGAAGGCCTTTAAGGGAAAAATTAGCAAGATCGAACTCAATAAGGAGCGGTTCCAATGAAAATGAATATGAATAAGTTGATGCAACAAGTGCAGGAAACTCAAAAAAAGATTCAAGATGAACTGACTCGCATGCGAGTGACGGGAAGTGCTGGCGGTGGAATGGTTGAGGTCACATTGGATGGAACGAAGCAAATGGTCGCCATCAAAATCGATCCGCAGGCTGTAACTCCTGAAGATGTGGAAATGCTGCAAGATCTAATCGTTGCTGCTTACAATGAAGCATTTCGCAGGGCTGAAGATGAAGCATCAGAAAAAATGGGCGCAATGACCGGCAATCTCAAAATTCCGGGACTCGGTAACATGTTTTAACCACAAGGGTCACAAAGAATAAATGGAGTACCCATTACAGTATTATCCTGCTCCATTGGCTCGACTGTTGGAAGAGCTGATGAAGCTTCCAGGCATCGGAATTAAATCCGCTCAACGTATCGTTTTTTATTTCTTGAAAATGCCTCCCGAAGAACAAAAAGCACTTGCTGATGCATTCGGCTCTTTGAAAGATCAAATTCGATATTGCTCAATTTGCTGGAATTTCACTGATATCGATCCGTGTAAAATCTGTTCCGATCCAAGACGTGAAGATGATTTGATTTGTGTTGTGGAAGAACCTACTACATTAATTGCAATCGAAAAAACTCGCGAATTTCGCGGCAAGTATCATGTCTTACTTGGTTCGCTGAATCCGCTTCAAGGTATCGGTCCTTCTGAAATCAAAATTAAGGAATTACTGCAACGCATTGAACAATCGCGTCCGCGGGAAATAATTCTTGCTACAAATCCAACGGTGGAAGGTGAAGCTACCGCTGTTTATATAGCCAAGCTGGTTCAAAATCATACCGACAAGCTGACTCGGATTGCTTTAGGTGTTCCGGTAGGTGGTGACCTGGATTATGTGGATGAAGTCACCATGGCCAGAGCTTTTGCCGGACGTCATTCTGCTCACACCTAAGCTTCAAGATTTAACCGCAGAATCGCAGAGTTATTCTCGTAATTTCTTGTCTAAACTGACCTGACTATGATATTGTTCAGATACTTATAGAAATGACGCAATCACAATAAGAGGGACGCCAACATGGCCGGCACAGACATGATCATGTATGAAGAGGAGTTTCAACAGATTCGCGTCGTGTTGAACAAACTAAAAGAAGATGCCAACGCCAAGATGGTGTTTTTAGTAGACAAAAATGGTCAGCAGATCGCTTATAACGGCGATATAAGTAACCTCGATACAACTTCACTGGCTTCTCTGACAGCAGGTAATGTGGCTGCCACTGATGGTCTTGCCAGATTGATAGGCGAAAAAGAATTTTCTGTACTTTTTCACGAGGGGGAACGGGACAATATCCACATTTCAATCGTCGGCAAAAGAGTCATATTGGTGGTCATCTTTGATGAACGCTCATCGCTGGGTTTAGTTCGACTGCGGGTCAAGAAAGCTTCAACGGAATTAGAAAACGTATTCAATCGTATCCTTGAAAAAGTTGAAAGGGAAAAGGAGGCTGGCGCCGCGGGATTTGAATCCCCCTTTGCTGAAATTACAGACGAAGATATCGACAGTTTATTCAGCGAATAGCAGATCACGTGTTTTTTGAAGATCAAGCATGACGTTCATCAACTACGCCTCGCGTGAGATCAATTGCAAAATCGTATATTACGGCCCGGGACTTTGCGGTAAAACTACGAACATTCAATACATCTACGATCGCACCAATCCACAAGCGAAAGGTAAATTAATTTCTCTTGCCACCGAAACAGATCGAACATTATTTTTCGATTTCTTACCTTTAGATCTTGGGTCTGTCAAAGGATTTAAAGTTCGGTTTCATTTGTATACAGTTCCCGGACAGGTTTTTTATGATGCCAGTCGAAAATTAATCTTAAAAGGCGTCGATGGCGTAATTTTTGTCGCAGATTCCCAAAATGAACGCATGGAAGCGAATGAGGAAAGTGTTTACAACTTGAAAATGAATCTAAAAGAACAAGGCTACGATCTTACGGTTATTCCTTATGTCTTGCAATTGAATAAGCGTGATCTTCCGAATGTTGCAACGGTGGAAGAAATGATTCAGAAGCTTCAACAGAAACAAGAACCAGTATTCGAAGCTGTTGCTTCAAAAGGTGCGGGAGTTTTTGAAACTCTCAAAGCCGTCGCTCGCCAGGCCCTCAACGATCTCCGTAAAAACACCTAGGGAAAACCTTTCGCCGCATATATACCTCTTACGTTTTACGAATTACGTTTTACGAACTATGTTTGCGTAAAAACGTGAAACGTGAAACGTAAGAAAATGGAGAGTTAGTTGTTAAATTATGGAAGACTTAAATGTGAACGAGTCCATTAACTTTTCGAGATCATCCTTCTGCTTATTCATCTTCTCATCTGGTGCAACAAAAAAGAGCGTGTAACCCCGATTGTAATAATAGCCATTTAAGATAAACGCACGGTAAACTCTTCCTTCCGGTTTGATTTCGGCTTCCATGTAAAAGCCATCATTTCCGCCAACACTTCGCGATCCGGAATCTACAATGTCACAGGAAACATTTTCATACTTCATCCGCTTAAGCACCAGATCTTGTTCTTCTTCCAACATTGATTCTTTCTGTTCGTCACTAAATTTCTCAGGCATCGGTTGGACACTTCGAACAAAAATTGCAAAAGAAAGATCAGGATCATCGCGGTTTTCTCCCCGATAAAATGCATCTGCCGGATCTTTAAGTCCCAGATCTTCAAGATTGTTCGCTCTTCCGTGATACCATTTTTGACCGGAATCAGGAAAAGACATTCCGTATAGGACTTCTGGATTCTTGTACACTCCGCTATAAACGGATGCTTGATTGCTCAAAAAATGCCAGATGATAAATACAATTAATACAAGTCCGGCGACAATACCGGCGCCAATCAATAAGGTTTGAAGTTTTTGCTTTTTCCTGATTTCTTCATACTGGAGAGTTTCTTTGCTGATAGTATAAGAATGTTCTTTATGTGATTGGCCAGACGGGGCAACAAAAGAAACAGGCTGCGAAGCATTGTTGAACTTGGAAACAACAATTCCACATTTCAAGCACTGATCATTCAGTACTTGATCAGAACCGCATTTCGGACAATTTTGGCTGCCCAAAGTCCCCCACCTAGAGCTCATATTATAAAACTTGCTCAATAAATTCCACAAGTTATATTGATTTATGCACGGAGGATGCCCTTGCCACGGGAATTTTCTGCTGGAATCATTCCCTTTAGGAAAGACGGTAAAAACCGTAAATATTTACTGCTTTTATCCAGATTGACTGTCAGTCAATTGTGGGAGTTTCCAAAAGGACAAATTGAAAAAGGAGAAGATCCTCCTACCGCCGCCCTGCGTGAATTCAAAGAAGAAACAGGAATTTCGGATTGTGAAATTATTTCCGGATATCAGAAAGTATTAAAATATTTTTATCAGCGAGATGGAAAACTTATCGGCAAATCAGTCACTTATTTCCTTGGGAAAGCTGGAGAAGGCGAAGTAAAATTGTCGCGCGAAAGCAAAGATTTTTTATGGGCTGAGGTGAATGTGGCAGCAAAGAGAATACGGCACAAAAATATTCGGCAGATGTTATTAGAAGCTGATCAATTCTTAAATGAAACGGAAGCTAAGACATAAGGAAAATCCAATTGAAGCGTATTGCCAAAACACTTCTCGATTGGTATCAAAAAAATAAAATCCTGTATCCATGGCGTCTCACAACCGATCCTTATCAAATCTGGCTTTCGGAAATTTTGCTTCAGCAGACGCGAATTCCAGTAGCTTTGCCGTTTTTTAAGAGGATTGTTGAAAAATATCCATCGCTTGAAGATGTAGCAAGAGAATCCCAGGAATCATTTGTCGCAGAATGGTCTGGAATTGGTTATTACAGACGTGCAAGAAATATGCATGCTTGCGCGCGGGAGCTTATTTCAAATCACGAACGAAAGTTTCCTTCCACCTACGAACAACTTGTTAATCTTCCTGGTATCGGACCTTATACCGCTGGCGCACTGCGAAATGTTTGCTTTCATGAGCTTACGCCGGCAATTGATGGTAATACTGGCCGTGTTCTTGCGCGTCTTACGTTGAATGATTTAAATCCAGCCAGCAAAGAATACCTGGCTGCCCTGGAGAAATCTTATTTGAGTATTGGGAAAGATGCACCGCCAGCTGAATTCTTTCAGGCTTTGATGGAACTTGGAGAACAAATTTGTTTGCCGCAGCCCGATTGTTTGCAGTGCCCCGTTCGCAGTTACTGCATGGCATTTGAAAAACGGATGCAAAACGCAATACCAGGACGCAAAATCAGGAAAAGAATAGAACCTTATTACTGGTATTTTTTGTTTCTTCAAAACTCAGGATCATTTTATTTAATCCAAAATCCCCGGCGTAGTTTTTTACGCGACGCATGGTTATTTCCTGATCTGTTAGTGCAGCAGAAGTTGAACAACGCGGAATTAATATCAGAATTTCAGAAGCGATGGAATATCAATGTAAAGACCCTTACCAATCTCGGTTCAGTTGCGCATTCGGTAACTTTTCGCAAAATTCAAGCTATCGTGGTTCAGCCCGAAGCTTTCAAGATGGAAGAATCCGCTGGTAAATGGATCTTTGCAGATAAATTATCCGGATTCCACACCTCTTCAGTGCTCAATAAAATTTTGAGCCTTTGTGGTTCACTGGCGCAGCATTCTAAGCTGGTAGAAGCCGGCAAGCCCTAAAATAAAATATGCAGAGAAAAAGAAGATATCGATTGCAGGAATCGGACGATAAGCAAAAATAAGATCGCCAACGCCGGTAAGAAAAAAGCTTAACCCTAAAGCTATATAAGCTTTGGCCAGGCTTCCACCCCTGAGCACCCAGGAAATCCGGATCAAAACGCTTGTAATGCAAACCAACAAAAAATCCACTGTAGGATATCCAACGTTCAAAAATTTTGTAACAGGTTCATCCTGATTAAACACAAGCGGCTTGAGCCACGCGAAGAACATTGCCCCATAGATGGCAATCAGAATTAAAGCTTGAACAATATAGCTGGTTCTTCCTCCCATCGGAAGTCCGGTGCTACGGAAATCAAGAATTAAAACGATCAACCCTGCAAAAAGTGGAAGGTATCCTAAAACGAAAAATAGATCAGCAAGATTGGGATAAACATTAATGCCTAAAACGATTTTGTAATGCGCAAAAATAAGTTGCGCAAACAGCCAGATCCATGCCCCGGCCGCCAGAAATGTCCATGCCCGTTTTGCTTGTTCCCAGGGGTTGTAGGCATTCGTAGTGAAAGTAAGAGCAAGGCCGGCTACAAACAACGAAAAAATTTTCGCAATGTTTCCAAAAATAAGAACGGATTGTTGGCTGCCATTCTCATGATAGATGATTGGACACGCAACCAGCAAAAGTATCCAGACTAAATGGATCCAGCTCATAATTCTGAAATGTCTTTAAGTGCTTTGTCCGCCCTTTCAGCTCCACACAAAGTCTTCAACATTCCATGCATGCTTTGAGCTAGAAGAGGCATGTCCTGGCGAAGCAAGTTCTCAGGACGTTTTCCAATTTTTTCAGCAAAGGTTTTAACGGCAATACGTGCGGTATTTTGGCCTAATAGTGGTGCCAAATATTTCTGAGCCTTTTCCGAAAACTCCATAATAAACTTTTCTATTATACGAGAAAACGTTACTACTGTTTCATCAAATCAAAAATGCTCACACCGAACCGTGACAAAACCCTTTGAAATGCAGCAACCGGAAAACCTATGACGTTGTAATAACAGCCTTCAATTTTCTGAATGAATATTCTGCCTAATCCTTGAATTGCATAAGCCCCTGCTTTGCCAAAAACCTCACCTGTTTTTATGTACCAGCGGATCTCTTTCAGTTTTAGTTTTCGAAAATATACATCCGTAGTTTCACTTTCGGTCAATACACGGCCTTGAAAGGAAATTGCAATGCCAGTTATTACGCGATGCTTTTTTCCACTTAACAATTTCAACATCCGTTCTGCCTCCGCTACATTGGCGGGCTTTCCTAATTTCTTTTTTCCGACAATTACAAGCGAGTCCATTCCAATTACTAACGCATTTTTCCCGTTGTAAGCATTCACTTTCTGCAATGCTAAATCACAAACTGCTTTTTCTGAATTTTCGAATCTTACAGTTTCATCGATCCGCGAATGAAATGCTTTAAATGGAATTCCCAATCTGCGAAGCATTTCTTTGCGACGAGGACTTTCACTTGCGAGAATAATTGGAATTTGTGATTCTGACATATTCTTGACTAAATTAGTCCATTTTTAATGCATTTTGAAGAGTCAAACACTTCGAATCACTTTTTTCTTTTTCATTCTTTCTTTTGCTATTGACATCTCTTTGTAAGCAGAATATGCTCTCTGGCTATAAATCAGATTTCCATGATTTCTAGGGGTTTATCTGTTTCAAATTGAACGTTACCAGGGTCATAGCCCTGGTTTTTTTTGTGCTTAAGGAAGGTGAGAGGATGATGCGTTTAAGCGGTAAAGTAAAGTGGTTCGATAACAAGCTCGGATACGGCTTCATAAAGCAAGATTCCGGAGAAGAAATTTTTGTCCATTATTCAAAGATCCGTGGCGATGGCTACAAATCTTTAAAAGAAGGACAAAATGTTGAGTTTGAAGTTATACAAAGTCCGGAAGGACGTACTCAGGCAGGCGATGTAGAAGTTTTGAATTCAAACGCTTGAGAAGTATTACCTTCAACGCATAAAAGCTTTGCGCTTACCGCCAGGCTCACCCCTGGCGGTTTTCATTTTAGCGGTTTAGCTTTTAACTTGGTTTTCCCCTCTTCAACAGCAACATAAAATTCAACATCTTTGCAGCGGTATTTCTTTATCAAAGCATCGCGCTGCGAATCAATTAGTTTTGAAAATTTCTGTACATCCATGTTGGGAGGAGCTTCCCCATTTTTCTGCCGTAACTGTGCAAATTGGCTGAATAAGTTTTCAGTTTTATCTACAGTCTTCCGCATTCTTTTTGTAATCGGCGCTTCTTTTGATGGAGATAAAGGACTATTGCCTGCAGCAAATTTCCCTTCTTCTTTCGCTTTTAACTGTTTACTCCACAAGTCTTGATAAGTATTAAATCTCGCTGAAAGTGTAGTAAATCGGAATCGCTGCGCATAACTGAAAGACGTATTCTGCCCTTGTTTGCGGATGATTTTGTCGAGTTTAGTCCGAGAGTCAATGGGGGGTTGTTTGACGACTCCGCAAAAATACATTTCGAAGTCGCGTTTTAGTTGCGATATCGCCCTTTCTATTTCGTCTAATTCATTATCAAGCTGAGTCGCCATCGATCACCCTGCCGCAAGAATCCGGCAGGCCCACTATTGCTAAAGATAAAACCATAATAATGGCAGCCACAACGTTGCCGCATGCGGCAGCCTCATACCATCAATGTATATTTCAAGATGAGGTGACTTTTCGAGCATTTGATAAAGTTGATGAATTTCCCAGGCTTGATCTGGTTTGAATTCAACACGATGTTTGGTTAAACGGCCAATTTTTCCCTGGCTATAGGTGTTGAAAGCTGAGGCAAATCCAATCGCCTGACGCCATTCTTCATCATTCTCTTTAACTACGCCAAATTGGATGGCAATAACCGGATCTCCGGTTTTTTTATAAGGATACAGGATGTCCTGAATGACGTCTTCTATTTCTCCATCGTCGGGAAAGTCTTTCTTGGCCGTCGCTCTCTTCAAAAACACTCTCACTTGCTGATGTTAATTAATAGGCAAATATACCATAAAATATTCTTTACGTTTTTGGTAAGCAAAAAAGGATGTCTAAACTTAGAGAGATTCCTCCGGTTTCCGAAGTAATTGAAAGTATTATTGCGCAGCCCTGGTCGCAGGGCTATTCACGAAAACTCATTTTAGGCACAGTTCGAGAAGAATTGGCTGAACTACGGTCAAAAGTCAAAGCAGGAGCTGAAATCAAAAGCAGCCCGGAAGTGTTAAATAACCTGGTGCGTCAGCGGCTGGAGAGAGCTACTTCGTACTCCTTGAAAAAGGTTATTAATGCCACTGGAATTATTGTTCACACGAATTTAGGACGCGCTCCGCTGGCTAAAAAAGCAATTGAGCATCTGCGCGATATTTCGGAAGGGTACAGCAATCTGGAATATGACCTTGAACATGGCAGGCGTGGTTCAAGAGAAAAACATCTTGAAAAAATGTTGTCTTCAATTATTCCAGCCGAAGCATCATTGATAGTGAATAATAACGCAGCTTCGCTGTTGCTGATTTTAAATACTCTGGCTGAAGGTAAAGAAGTAATTGTTTCGCGCGGAGAACTTGTAGAAATTGGTGGTTCGTTTCGATTACCTGAAATTATGAAAAAGAGTGCCGCCATTTTGAGGGAAATCGGAACTACCAATAAAACACGAATTTCTGATTATCGAGATGCAATTAATGAAAACACCGGCCTGATTTTATCTGTTCATCCCAGTAATTTTCAGATCATCGGATTTACGGAAAAACCGCAGTTTTCGGAATTGGTTTCGCTGGCTGCTGAATTCAATATCCCATTGGTCGAAGATCATGGCAGCGGAATTTTGATTGATTTAGAAAGAGTTGGTATTTCGCAAGAACCTCAATTGACCGGTCGTTTGGAAGAGGGAGCAGATGTAGTTTGTTTCAGTGGCGATAAAATTTTTGGCGGACCTCAGTGCGGGATTGTGTGCGGCAAAAAAACTCTAATCGATAAAATGCATTCTAACCCGCTATTTCGTGTTTTGAGGGTTAGTAAAATCGTTTATGCTGCACTGGAGGCGACTGCACTGCTTTATTTAAACGATGAAACCGAAAGCATACCGGTCATGCGGATGTTGAATGCGGATGTATCAGAGATGGAAGTTCGTGCCAGCAAATGGTGTGAAGAACTAAAATCGAAATTCCCAAATTCTGAATTCAAAGTTGAGACGACCACGTGTTTCATTGGTGGCGGAGTTGCGCCGATGAAGGGTTTGCCATCGTTTGCGGTTTCAATTGTACATCCCGAAGTGAATTCAGTTGAACTGGCAACAAAACTCCGGCAATCAAAAACGCCAATCATTGCGCGCATCGATGAAGACCGCTTATTCTTTGAACTCAGGACGTTAACTCAGCAAGATCAAGAAATAATAACCACGGAGCTCACAGAGATATTGAAATGAATACGGAAGAAGTTATCAAGGCGCACGGTTTAACCAAGGAAGAATACGATCGCATCTGTAGCACACTGCAACGAGAACCGAATCTTACAGAGCTGGGGATGTTTTCGGTAATGTGGAGCGAACATTGTAGTTACAAAAGTTCGCGATTTCATCTGAAACGTCTTCCTACAAAAGGACCAATTGTGTTGCAAGGTCCTGGTGAAAATGCAGGTGTAATCGATCTTGGTGAAGGACTCGCTGCAATTTTCAAAATCGAATCGCACAATCATCCGTCATTTATTGAACCTTTTCAGGGCGCAGCAACCGGTGTTGGCGGAATCATCCGCGATATTTTCACCATGGGTGCTCGGCCGATTGCCTTGATGAACTCTTTGAGATTCGGTCCATTATCAATCAAAAAAAATCAGTCGCTGCTTCGCGGTGTCGTTTCCGGGATTGGATTTTATGGAAACTGTATCGGCATTCCCACAATCGGAGGCGAAGTAGTTTTTGAAGACTGTTACAACTTGAACCCATTGGTGAATGTATTTTGTTTGGGAGTTGCGCATCAAGACAAAATTTATTTTGGTCGTGCGCGTGAGGCTGGCAATTCAGTTTTTTATGTTGGAGCAAAAACCGGCAGGGATGGAATTCATGGCGCAACAATGGCAAGCGCAGAATTCGCAGAAGATTCAGAATCAAAACGGCCCAATGTTCAAGTTGGCGACCCATTCATGGAAAAGCTTTTGCTTGAAGCATGTTTGGAATTGATGCAGAAAAACATTTTGGAAGGCGTACAAGATATGGGTGCCGCCGGATTGACCTGTGCGACATCGGAAATGGCGAGTCGTGGTGGAAGCGGAATGCAAATCAATCTAGATCGTGTTCCTCAACGCGAACATGGAATGACTGCGTACGAAGTTTTACTGAGTGAATCTCAAGAGCGGATGCTGCTGGTTGTAAAGAAGGGACATGAATCTGAAGCAGAAAATGTTTTTGATCGTTGGGATCTTCATGCTGAAAATATCGGCACGATTTCTACCGATGGTTGGGTCAGAATTCAATATCAAAATCAAAACGTTGCAAACGTTCCTGCGCGTGCGCTTGCAGATGAAGCTCCGATTTATCAGCGTCCCATCAAACCGGTCGAAACAAAATATCCGGAATTCAAGAATGATTTGCCCAAAGATTTCAATGATGTTGCGCGTCGCATAATTTCGCTTCCAACAGTTGCCTCAAAAAATTGGGTTTATCGCCAGTACGATCATACAGTTCGTACCAATACGTTATTAATGCCCGGAACTGCAACAGCAGCGATCCGGATAAAAAATTCCAGTGTGAATTTAGCAACAAGTGTCGATGGTAATGGAAGATTTTGCGAGTTGGATCCATTTACCGGTGCGAAGATTGCGGTTGCTGAGTCAGCGCGAAACGTGGTTTGCGCGGGTGCGCGTCCAGCTGCAATTACCAACTGCTTGAATTTCGGAAATCCGGAAAAGCCAGAAATCATGTGGCAATTTTCGCGATCAGTTGATGGCATTACTGAAGCGTGTAAGATTTTTGGAACTCCAGTCACTGGCGGGAATGTCAGTCTGTACAACGAAACAGAAGGAATTCCAATTTATCCCACGCCGGTAATCGGTATGGTTGGAATTTTTAAAGACCGTTCTCCAATCACCCCACATTTCAAATCGGAAGATGACGTAGTGATGTTAATTGGGACTCCAAAAAATGAGCTTGGTGGCAGTCGATATGCGACCCTGGATGCGCCGCTTTCAGGTCCGTGTCCGACGATTGATTTGGACCTCGAGAAGCGCTGCCATGATGGGCTTTTGCAAGCAATTCACGAGGGGGTTGTGAAGAGTTTGCATGATTGTTCCGACGGAGGGTTAATAGCAACCCTTGCAGAATCTTGCTTTGGTGCTTATCCTCAGATTTACGGGTGTGATTTGCATTGGCAGGGTGATGTCCGGGCTGATGCATTTCTCTTCGGCGAATCGCAAACACGTTACATCTTATCGACGCACATTAGCTCAAAATCGCGGCTGCAGGAAATTCTCGAACAGCATAAGATTCCGTATCTCGAATTTGGCAAAACAGGCGGACGTGAATTAAGCGTCGAAGTGAATGGCAAGAAGTTGATTCAACTTCCGGTCGAAGAGTTGTATCACATCTGGTATAATTCAATTTCGAATCAACTGTAATTTGCGGACGGGGACATCCAGATTCAGTTGTACCACACAGGCACTCATGAATATTACAAGCGACAAGTTTCATGATGAGTGTGCTGTCTTCGGGATCTTTGATCATCCCGAGGCAGCCAAGATGGCCTATCTTGGACTTTATGCCATGCAGCATCGAGGACAAGAGAGTGCGGGTATTGCTATATCCGATGGTGAAAAAATTATTTGTGAACGCGGCATGGGCCAGGTCGCAGATGTATTTCGCAAAGAACGTTTAGATATTTTGCGTGGACATCGCGCGATTGGACATGTTCGTTATTCCACTGCCGGAAGCAGCGCTCTAAAAAATGCTCAACCGATTTTTGTGGATTGCCATCGTGGCGAAATTTGTGTTGCTCATAATGGAAATTTAGTCAACGCTCATATCATTCGCGATGAGCTTGAAAAAGAAGGAACGATTTTTACAACCACTTCCGATACGGAAGTAATCCTGCATCTTATCGCTCGTTCGCGCCAACCCAAATTCAATGATGCTTTGATCGATGCGCTTGGATCGTTGAAAGGCGCATATTCACTTGTATTCCTCACTAACGATGCTGTGATTGGTGCTCGCGATCCATGGGGATTTCGCCCGTTATGTATCGGCAAACTGGGCGGTTCTTACATTCTGGCTTCCGAAACATGCGCGCTCGATCTCATCGATGCAGATTATGTGCGCGATGTTAAACCGGGCGAAGTCGTGATCTTAAGTGAAAAAGGGCTTGAGAGCCGGATGCCATTTCCAAAGCAACGGCAGTATAGCTGCATTTTTGAGCTGGTTTATTTTGCGAGACCCGATAGCAATGTATTTGAACGCAATGTTTACAATTCGCGTTTTGAAATGGGGCGGCAGTTAGCACGCGAAGCGCCAGTTGATGCAGATATTGTGGTTCCAGTTCCTGACTCCGGTCTTGTTGCCGCTTTAGGATATTCAGCAGAGTCCGGAATTCCGATCGGATTCGGATTGATCCGTAACCATTATGTTGGCCGGACTTTCATTGAACCGAAAAAAAGCATCCGGCATTTTGGTGTCAAAGTAAAACTGAATCCTGTACGCAGTGTGCTTGAAAATAAAAGGATTATTTTGATTGATGATTCGATTGTGCGTGGTAACACCAGTCAAAAAATTGTGAAAATGGTTCGATCAGCCGGCGCAACAGAAGTACATTTTCGAATCAGTTGTCCGCCGACTGTAGGTCCGTGTTATTACGGAATCGATACGCCGACCCGTGAAGAATTAATCGGAGCACAAAAAACTGTTCCTGAAATTGGTGAATTTATTGGAGTTGAATCTTTACAGTATCTGAGTCTCGAAGGTTTGTTGAAAGCTTCACAGGATGCAGAAAATAAAATGTTCTGTACTGCTTGCTATACCAATAAATATCCTGTGCCTGTTCCGAAAGAGGAATTTGAACAATTACGTTTGTTCCATCATCGAACCCACGAAGAGAAAGAGGAAGAAATACCGCAACCTCAACCGCAAGAAGCAGCCGTCCGTAGCTGAATATTCTTAGCGCCTTTGTGGTAAATCATGAATTCTCAAGGCAAGATCGCTGTATTAATTTCCGGACGCGGCAGCAATATGCAAAGTATTGTTGCAGCATGCAAACGCGGATACATCCATGCAAGCGTTTCTCTGGTTCTAAGCAACCGCGCTGAAGCTCCAGGCTTGGAATTTGCAAGAAACGAAAATATTGAAACTGTAGTCTTACCGCATAAAGCATTTCCGGTGCGAGAAGATTATGACCGCCAGGTTATAGATATTCTTCAGCAAAAACAAATTGATCTTATTTGTCTGGCAGGATTTATGCGATTACTATCTTCTGTTTTTGTCACTGCATTTCCGAACAGAATCCTGAATATTCATCCCGCACTTTTACCATCGTTTCCTGGATTGCATGCACAACGTCAGGCTGTTGAATATGGAGTGAAGGTCACAGGCTGTACCGTTCATTTCGTTGACGAAGGATTGGATTCCGGTCCGATAATTCTTCAGAAAACATTGGAAGTGAAACCGGATGATACGGAAGAAACGCTTTCCGAACGGCTTTTACCGCTTGAGCATGCAACTTATATTGAAGCTGTAAAATTATTTTTTGAAAATCGAGTGCATGTGGAAAATAGAAAAGTTGTGATTACGTAAAACGTAATTCGTAATGCGTAATTTAGCCTTTTACGCATTACGGATTACTCATTACGGATTAATCATGGTTATGACTCCGGAACAACAAATTGAATATTTAAAAAAGGGTAGCGAAGAGCTCATCAAGGAAGAGGATCTGCTTGCGAAGCTGAAAAAGGGCAAACCTCTACTGGTTAAAACCGGTTTTGATCCGACAGCTCCTGATCTTCATTTAGGTCATGCAGTTCTACTGCGAAAAATGAAACATTTTCAGGACCTGGGTCATAAAGTTGTTTTCTTAATTGGTGACTTCACGGGGATGATCGGCGATCCAACCGGACGTTCAGTCACTCGCAAGCCACTTACGCGCGAAGAAATAAATGAAAATGCTGAAACTTTCAAGGCTCAAGTCTTTAAGATTCTGGATCCAGAGAAGACAATTATCGATTTTAACCGGCGTTGGCTTGGCGAAATGAATTTTGAAGATGTAATCCGTCTTTGCGCGAGATACACCGTTGCTCAAATATTAGAGCGCGATGACTTCGCGAAACGATTGAAAAGCGGAGTTCCGATTAGTATTCATGAACTTTTGTATCCATTAGCTCAAGCTTATGATTCAGTCGTATTGCAGGCAGATGTCGAACTTGGCGGTACTGATCAAAAATTTAATTTGTTGGTTGGTAGAGAACTTCAGCGTCAGTTTGATCAAGAGCCGCAAGTAATTTTGACCACGCCGCTTCTGGAAGGGCTTGATGGCGTTGAAAAAATGAGTAAATCTCTGAACAATTACGTGGGGATTACTGAGCCGCCGTCAACTATGTTTGGAAAAATTATGTCGATTAGCGATGAATTGATGTATCGCTATTATTTGTTGTTAACTGATTTGAGTGTTAGTCAAATTGAAGATGTAAAGAAACAACATCCGCGTCAGGCGAAGGAAGAACTGGCGAAAATTATTGTGCGGGATTTTCACAGCAACAAAGCGGCGGATGAAGCAGCCGAAGAATTTCGTAGAGTTTTTAGCGAAAAACAGTTGCCGGATGAACTTGAAAGTCATATTGTGCAATCAGGAAATTATTCGGCTATTGCATTGATTCGAGATAGCGGACTCGTTCCGAGTAATTCTGAAGCACGGCGTTTGATCCGTCAGGGTGCTGTTTCACTCTTGCAAGAACCTGGCAACAGCCGGAAAGTTGGTGATGAAAAGGAAATTTTAGCTTTGAATTCGGGTGAATCATTTGTACTGAAAGTTGGCCCCCGCCGATTCAAACGAATTCAGGTGAAGTAGACAATATGGAGCGCGGGCTTCCAGCCCGCATTACGGGCCGCGCGCTATAAAAGGAAGGAATATTATGGCTAAAATAATTGATTTTGTCCGTGATCTTGCGGAAGACGATCGCATTCCACTTCAAAATCGAATTGTACTTGGTGGATTGCTTGTCTATTTATTAACGCCTATCGATATTATTCCGGATTTCATTCCAATCCTGGGTTGGCTTGATGATGCGTTTGTGACTTTGGTAATTCTGGATTACATCTTTAATTCCACCGATTCTGATTTGATTTTGGAGCATTATCCCTGGAGTAAAGCTAGTTTTCAGAAAATGCAAACTTATGTTGATAGACTTGCCTGGTTAGTTCCTCCACGGGTTAAAAAGCTTTTGTTTCGACACGCTGGAAAGTTGGCGCTAGAAAAGCGACATGTGAAAGCCAATATTGATCGCGAAACAAACGACTGAAGGCTTCTTAACATCCAGTAGGGCGGGCGTCTCTGCCCGCCTATAATGTTTAGATGAAAGTTCTACTCATTCACGCGACGATCGGTTGGGGTCATAAACGTGCCGCGATGGCCCTTGCTGAAATGTTTCAGCAGCGGGGTATTGAAGCTGATGTTCGTGATCTGCTGGAATTTTTACCTCGACCCCTTTCGTGGTTCTATCCAAATGCCTACTCATTCGTGGTCAGCAGGAGTCGTTCACTGTGGAGACTCTTTTATAAACTAAACGATCAACCAAAAACTCTGTATGCTCCTGCAAACTCGTTAACTCAGAAATGGCAGTTTGATCGATTACTTTCGTTTTTACAGAACTCAGATTATTCTTGCATCGTTTCAACTCATTTCACTCCGTCTGCTTTACTGCTGGATTGGCGCAAACAATTTGGTTGGAATCAAAAAATTTATTCGGTTGTGACGGATTTCATTTCTCATCGGTGCTGGAAGCGTGATGGTTTGGATCACTATTTCGTTGCAACAGATGAAGTTCGTGATCAATTGATTGAATCAGGTTTCTCTCCAGACAAAATTACAGTAACAGGCATTCCGATATCATCTGCCTTTATGAATCCAATTTCCCGCGAAGAGTGTCGTAAAGAATGGAACATTGCGGACGATGAAAAACTGGTATTGGTTTTGAGCTCCGGATTGAATCCGCATAAAACACGGGCCATGATCCGCGATTTGCGTGAAGTGCCGGGTAAAATTCGATTTTTAGTAAGCGCAGGTAAAGATGCTCCGCGTGAACAACACGTCAGAGAATTTTGTCAGAACGATCCCCGCTTTACTGTATTTGGTTTTTCTCCAAAAATTGCAGAAATGATGCGCGCTGCGGATGTCTTGATTTCAAAACCCGGTGGACTAACAGTTTCGGAAGCAATTTCACTCGGTCTTCCTCAAATTTTGTTTTCACCCATTCCAGGTCAGGAAGAAGCGAACGCTAATTATGTTGTCAGACATTCTGCCGGAGCTTGTATTGAAGCAAAACGCGGCGAATTCAAAAAGGCTTTGCTGAGTCTTTTAGATCAACCAGAGACCTTAAATGCCAAAAAAGCTGCTGCCCGGAAATTGGGAAAACCGGAAGCAAGTGCTGAGATTGTTGACTTTATCCTCAATGATTCCGCAGTAAAAAAACTATTTTGATGTTAGTTCAATTTCGATTTAAAATACTTTAACTTCATAAATAATATAGAAAGGTGCTACAGACTGATGCCGGGTATTATTAGTATTCCTGTCGTTGAAGCAAATATTTTACGTTCTCGTCTTCGCAATTTGATGAGTTTGCGAGAAGAATTTTTGAGTAATCCGCAGGATGAAACCATTCACGATTTTCGAGTTGCATCCAGACGAGCTCGAGAAGTTCTGGATTATTTGGAGCCGACTCTTCCCAAAAAAATTCATGAACGGTTGATGAATCTGGCGCGAAGAGTAACCAAAAATCTTGGAACCGCCCGCGAAAGCGAAGTGAATCTGGAAATATTGAATCGCTGGAGCGATGAGCGAAAGCTTGACCCGATTGCTGTTGAATTGTTGATCCATTCTCAAAGAGTCGAATTTGAGGCTGGTGTTCGCAAAGCAAAAAAAAGGATTTCCAGCCAAAAGTTTACATACATTCCGAAATTTCTTGCGAACTTGCGCGGTTCCAGAGCTATGCAGTCTACTGATTCCGGAATTCTACAAAAACGGAATCAGGATTTTCTTACATTTCCATGGGATACCATTCTTGATGATGAACGTCTTCATGATTTAAGAATACGTACAAAAAAATTCCGTTATTCTGTTGAAATCAATAATCGTGTTCATAAAAAGAAACTTGGTCGTTTTATCCGCAAGATCCGTAATTTACAGGATGTGCTTGGAAAGATTCATGATCTTTATGTGCTTACAGAGATTACATCCAAAATGATTGACGAATGGGATGATGAATCTTTGAAGATTATCCCTTCGGCGCTCCGCTTTAGCTACGACAAAATTACAGCGGAAAAACATGCTCTTTATCCGCTGGTCTATCCACGTTATTCCCGCATTCTTGAATCATCATCGTTGATTAATTATCAGCAGCCGGTAGAAGCTGCCGCGGTTTAACAAACTATTAACAGAGAATCAATTGTGTTGCAACGAATTCAATCTACTTTGATAGTAGATGGTTATGTCTCGATTTGTTATAGCTCTACAAAATTGGGATGATCGCCTGGTTTTGGATGTTGTTCATCATCGAAACCGTTCACTTGATTTTTGGATGCTTTTCATCACACGGCTTGGTGATGGCTGGTTCTGGCTGTTGTTAAGTTCGTTTATTATTTTATTTGATCCTGCAGGCTGGCATACATCGATATTGTCTCTGGCAATTGCATTTCTATTGGAGATCCCGCTTTATAGAATTTTGAAGCAATCATTCTCGCGTCCCCGGCCTTATCAAATTCGCGAGGATGTCTATTGTTTGATGATGCCATCTGATCAATTTTCATTTCCATCCGGACATACATCCGCTGCATTTGTAGTGCTGACTGTGATCGCTTCTTTTTACAGCTGGCTCTTCCTTCCACTTTTAGTGCTCGCAGTTACAATTGGCGCTTCCCGCGTTTATCTCGGTGTGCATTATCCGTCCGATATTTTGGCCGGCGCAGTGCTGGGATTCTGCTGCGGAAACATAGCTTTATGGACCTTTTAATCGTTCACCACCAAGACTCAGGGCCTTTGTGGTTGAGTTAAGAGTTCAATCCGACGTCCGGATGAGGGTTCCGATTGAATATGACGTAATCATCATCAGCGACATCCACTTCGGTAGTCCGATGTGTCAGGCGAAGGAGTTGGATGAATTCTTATCCAACATCCGCGTTCAATATCTGATTCTTGCCGGCGATGTTTTTGATGATTTGAAATTCAACCGGCTTCAACATTGGCATTGGCAAGCATTAAGTAGAATCCGGAAGATTTCAGATCATTGTCAGGTGGTCTGGATCCCCGGAAATCACGATACAGTATCGGCGCGAACAATGTCCCATCTTCTTGGTGTGCAAGTTCGCAATAATTTCGATTGGGAAATGTATGACAAACGTTTCTTTGCTGTACATGGTGACCGCTGGGATACGTTCATTTACAAACATCAATTGACAACCGCGCTCATAACTTCCGCCTACAACGGATTAATGCGTTTAAATTCAAGCGGTGCGCGAGCATTTACAAAGTGGTTGAAGAAAAAGGCGAAACTTTTAACTCGCAATAGCGAAGCAGTTCAATTCGGTGCAATCCGATATGCAAAGAAGAAACGATACGATGCGGTGTTTTGTGGGCATACCCACATGGCGATGCTAACCAGAGTGGGAAATATTGTTTATGGCAATGATGGTACCTGGCAATCCGATGATCCACATTTCATCGGCATCAAAGAATCGCGCGTTGATCTGTGCAAATATGTAAACAACAAAGTTGAAGTCGTAGCCCGCGAATTGCTTTAATCCCTCCACATTGACACCCACCCCTTATGTAATGAATATAATATTGGGACGCTAGAGAATTGGGGGACGGTTCTATGAGTCTTGGGATGGGCAAATCATATCGGAAAGGGGCCATTGGGGCCTTAATGGACGAGTATGAGCGAGCTGTATTAGAACTAAAAATGTTAGTTAAGGAAATTCCAGCCGATAAATTTGCCCGGATTGCTGATCCTCAGACCAGTGATGAAGATTGCCGCTCAGTTCAAACCATCATGTCTCATGTAATAAGAGCCGGATACGGTTATGCGGATTACATCAGACATCTGTTTTCAATCTCATCAGCACGTCCTGCGAGTCAATTCCTCAACCAGAATGAATTATTGAAAGAGCTCCAGTCAATGATTGAATACACAGTTGAAACATTGGATGGGAAATGGGAAATGTCAGATGAAGTGATTGTGCGTACAACAATACAGTCACTCTGGGGCGTGACGTATGACCTTGAACAATTATTGGAACATGCAATTGTTCACATTCTAAGACATAGAAGACAGATAGAAAAATTAATGCGGCAAATGCAGATTTAGGATGATCGAAGAAAACGGCGTTAGATTTGTGCGGCGATGTGAACAATGTCACGAAGCACAGCGGCAGCAGTGGGATAAGGATCTTCTTCAACGATGCAAAGGAAAATTTCGCCGTTAATATCCGTGTTATAAATCACGCCCATCATGCCGCTGTTGATTGTGGCGAGCCGGTGAGTATGCGGAATTGATGATGGTTTGACGCTGAATTGGTAATCGTTGTTCTTTTTTTCTGCAAGAGCAATCAGCTTTATTACTTGATTCTCTGATGTTGCCTTTTGTAACTGTTCCATTGTTACCCTTGAAATGCCTTCAACCATGATGTTGCTTAGTGTTGTAGGACGTCGCAGCACAGCGTTTGCAATGATGACAAGTTTGCACGCTGCATCCCATCCATCCACATCCAATGACGGATCAGTTTCAGCCATCCCAATTTCTTGCGCCTGCTTTAGTGCAGTGCTATAAGATTGTCCCTCCGTCATTTTTGTCAGGATGTAATTTGTAGTGCCATTAAGAATGCCTTCCACTCTTTCGATTGATGCAGCACAGAGATCGCGCATTCCAATATTCAACGTAGGCAAGCCACCAGTTACAGCTGCGCTGTAAAGGAGCCTTACGTTTTTCGATTTCGCAAGATCATCGAGTTCAGAGTAAGCCAGAACCAGCGGACCTTTATTTGCGCTGACTATATGCATTCCTTTTGTCAGTGCCGTGCGAATTACTCCAAGACCCGGTTCACCGTCTTTCAAATTCGTTGGAGTAAGCTCAACCAGTACATCTGCTTTTACTTTTTGCATGAATTCGTTAGATTTCATTCCGGAAACACCCGAAGGTAATGCGCAAACGCCTTCCTTGTTCTCTTTCGCAGCGAGTACATGATCGATATTGACTCCATCTGGATTCAGTATTGCACCAGACGAATCACAAATGCCGGAGATAACCAGTTCAACATCAAACCGGCCGGCAATGATTTCACGTTTGCGTTGAATCAATTCCAGCAAACGGCGGCCGACATTTCCCATCCCGGTGATTGCAAGAAAAATTTGTCGCATTTGTTCGTTCTCTTCATTTCATCAGGTGAAATTATCAAAGCAGAAAGATTGAAGCAAGACCAAGGAAAATAAAAAAGCCCATGCTATCAGTACTGAATGTAAGAAGCACACTCGATCCTTGCGCCGGATCATAACCGAAGCGATCCAACAGCAATGGCACACCAACGCCTACCAGAGCTGCAACCAGCAAATTAAGAAACATGGCCGTAGCCATAACCAGTCCCAACTTGAAATTTTGATACAGAATCATTGTAACAATTCCCATCAGTCCTCCCCACACCAGACCATTCAGTGAGCTAACGCGGATTTCTTTCAAGAACAGGTAAAAAACATTATTACGGCTAATTCGATCCAAAGTGAGTCCGCGAATAATCAGAGCAACTGTTTGATTGCCGGTATTTCCTCCGATGCTTGCTACGATCGGCATCAATGTGGCCAGCGCTGCTAGCTCAATAATCGTTTTTTCAAACATTCCGATCACCCGGGACGCAATAAACGCCGTCACCAGATTTAACCCAAGCCAGAACCAGCGATTTCGTGCGCTGGCCCAGACTGATGCAAAAATATCTTCTTCACCTTGAAGACCTGCAATTTTTAATGCATCTTCATCCGATTGCTTTCGCAAAAAATCCATCACCGTCTCAACGGTGACTCTACCAACAAGTCGATTCCGTTCATCAACTACCGGAGCCGATAGCAAGTTATATCGTTCAAATGCTTTTGCTGCATCGGCGGCCTTTTGATATGGCGATAACACAACCGGGCTGTTTTGCATGAGTGCCTGAACTTCCATGTTTGGGTCTGCTGATATCAGGCGCTCTACTGGCAATACCCCTAAAAACATGTGACGTGCATCAACTATATAAAGTGAATCAAGATGAGGGGGCAGATCTTTTCCACGCAGTTCAATCAATATTTCATCGAGTTTACGTTCCATTCGAGTGGTAACAAAATGATGGCTCACCAATTGTCCAACGGAATCATCAGGATACGCAATGGATGAAACTACCAACTGTTGTGATTGTGAATCAAGCGACTGATAAACTTCCTCAAGAATATCTCTTGGAATTGATGGTGCTAACGTGGATAGATCATCAATACCAACTTGCTTCAAAGCCGCAAGCAGTTCATCTCTTGGAAGTGACTCAAGAATACCTTTGCGTACGTTGTCGCTGAGCTCAAGTAAAATTGCGCCGCCACGCAACTGCCATACTTGATTCCAAATCCGAAGTCTATCTTCCATTGGAAGGGATTCCAGAACAAATGCAATATCTGCCGGATGCCGTGATGCTAAACGATTTTGCATCTCAGCTAAATGTTGCCGATAGGTGAGCATCTCAAGCATTTCTTGTTTGGGTCCGGCTTGTTTTGTTACAAGTCCTTCAACCATGCGTTGACGTTGCAAAAGAGAACGCACTTCTTCAACAAAGGAATCCAAATTTAATTGTGCGGTGTTGGTTTGATAATTTTCGTTCATGCTACACGGGCGAAAACATTTTACGCTTCACTAAATATAACAAACAACTCATGCTTTAACTCGAAGTTCAACGGTTGCGCCATTTCGAAAAAATGCTAAATTCCAAACCTGAAGCTTTCTTCATTTAATCAGAGATAAGCAAAATCAACAGCGGAATCGGAGGAAATTTTACAATGATGAAACACGCGAACCGTGGCTCACCGCAATGACGATAGCTTCATCGATGAACTCGCGCAGCAAGGGATCGCGTATGCTCCGTTTTTTCCGCTGGGTGGATTCACGCCATTACAATCATCGGTGATCGATCGGATAGTGGAATCATTGCGAGCTACTCCAATGCAAGTCGCGCTTACCTGGCTTCTTCAGCGCTCTCCAAACATACTTCTGATCCCGGGCACATCATCGATACAACATCTTCATGAGAATCTTGATGCTGCGGCATTAAAACTGCCATCGAATGCAATTGCCGAGCTTGACTCGATCGACAAGTAACGCATTACGCATACGGAAAGTAAAAGAACGTAGCGGTTGTTTTGTCCGAAATTTAGTGGCTCTTTGAAAGCAACTTTTTGTAAAGTGCTTGTGACTTTTCATCAATCAAGTAGTTATCGTGACGCATGCAGATTTCAGCAAATTCTTCTTCTGTCACTTGACGACCTGTAGCAATCTCAGCAAGAGCTTCAAAGTAACCTTCGCGCGGTGCACCAGGTGAAAAAAGAATCAACATTGATGCAGGTTCATTGGAATCATTTCCGAAACTGTGAATTCCACCTTCGGGTACGTAAAGAAAATCACCTGCAGTTGCATCAATCCAGTGATCGCCATTAAACAATCGAACCCTGCCGGACAGAATAAAAAACGATTCGGACATCGTTCGATGGAAATGTGCATTCGTTCCTGCGGAATTCGATTTCAATTCCCATTTGTATAATCCGAATTGGCCGTGTGTGGATGCACCGGTAGCAAGGTAATGAACATGGGCACGTGAACCAATTTTTAGATCAGGCTCATGTGTTTTTGCATCGCGAAAAACTGCAGTAATTTCAGCTTTTTCACCTAAGTAACGCGGATCTGGATATGACATAGATGACTCCTTTTCAATGATTCGGAAACTAGATTATCCAACAACCAAGAGCGTTCAAGTAATTTATTTTTTTGTTGGGCAAATGAATGCTCAATCCGCTGATTTTGTCGGAATCGATCATGAAGTGAAAATCCATTATGAATGGATCGGGTAAACCGGTCTTATCGAAATTACCATCAATTTTTATTGTGATGATGGCATTGCCGTGCTGCTCAATTATTTTGAGTGGCACTAATGTGACTTCTGCGCCGAACACTTTCTCATCACTCCATCCTTTGATTTCAGAGATTCCGTGATAATCGTGTCCTTCATCGTGAATAACGGCCGTATCTGCAATTACGTTCAGGAATTCCTGTGAGTTATGTTTGTTCGTTGCTTCAATGAAAGTTGCTATTGGTTTTGGTATTTTCATTTTTTGTGTCTCCATGCAAAGAATTATCGGCAGCAATGACTGATGCAACAATCCGGAAAATGAAATCGGATACGGATAAATTAATCCGTATGCTGTAATACAATTATGAAAACAATGTACCAGCGAAAAATTCCCATTGAACTGAATTGCGGTCTGGATCTTGTGAGAGAGGTGATATATGGCAAGTGGAAAATCCACTTAATCTACTTTATTTCTCAGGGCATGAAACGGCCGAGCGATTTACAAAGGCGTATTCCTGGCGCAACGCGAAGAGTTCTAAATGTCCAGCTGAATCAACTTGAGCAACACGGACTAATCTCCAAGAAAATATTTGCAGAACTTCCACCTAGAGTTGAATACGCTTTAACGAAATTAGGAAACAGCGTGCTTCCGATAGTGAATGCTTTAGGAAAATGGGGAGATGATCATCAACAAGAATTGCGAACTGCAATTTCCAAAAGCCAATAGGAAATGCACAAAAGAAAATATTTCCTTTTTGGGCTTTTTGCACCTATTGCGATTCTGGCAGTAGGCTCTATCTTAATTATTCTTGACATTGCGGTCGGCTATAACGGAAAGTGCGGAGGATTCTTGCCATGGTTAGCTGGCTCTAAGCCGTGTTCATTCTGGGAATATGTTTCCGGAAATTCATTAATGACTTTTACGATTCTTTGGATCAGTTATTGGCCGTTCCTTCTGGCACTAATGTTCCTCCTTCCGTTAATTGGATTGTTTCTTGATAAGCAGGCAGCAAATAGTTAATTGCCGAAAAATTTCTTGAGTTCAGCTTTGGTTTCTTCTGGTCGTTGTTCCATTAACCAGTGACCGGTATCTTCAAACTTTATCGAACTTACATGATCTGCAACTAATTTTGCTTGAATTTCAAGAGCGCCACCCATTGATTTATCACCTTCAATTGTTAAGACCGGCATCTTCAATTTAGCCGCAGCAAATTTACGATTGTCTTCCGCATCTTGAGTGTTGAATGTTTTGAACATCTCAAATGCTGCACGCATGGCACCTTCCTGCGCGTATGCCTTTGCGTACAGTTTTCGATCTGAGTCGCGGAAAGTTTCAGGATGCGGCGAAAGTGTTTGCCAGAAATGTTCAAGGAAAGTACGTTCGCGTCCTTTTACCAGCTTTAAGGCGATCGGGCTGTTCACAAAATGAAAGTGCCAGAGTGCAGGATCTGTGTAAATTTTTTCCCAGATGTCGCCGATGCCTGGAATTGGCGCATCCAGCAATGCAAGTTTTTCAACTTCATCCGGATATTGTGCTGCGTAGGCATAAGCAACCATTAACCCAATATCGTGACCAACCAGATAAATTTTTTCGTATCCAAGACTTTTGGCCAGCGCTCGAATATCATTGGCCATATTCTTTTTATCGTAACCTGCTGTTGGACGCGATGAATCACCCAGACCACGAAGATCCGGTGCAATGATCGTGTAATCGTGCCCGAAGTCATCAAAAAGCGGAATCCACATATGCGACGTAGCGCCAAAACCATGAATCAAAACAAGCGGCATTCTGCCAGTTCCCGCTTTTAAATAATGAATCTTTACTTCGTTCACATATGCTGTATGCGATTCGCAGTTATCTTTTGAAAATGCATGCGTTCCTAAAAACAAAATCAAAATCAAAGCGATTCGCATTAGCCCACAATAACTCTTCATTTTTCCCTCACCCTCGATGTTCTTACGAGTACACTTCGAGTGATTTCATTCTAACTGCAAAGCGGAAACTTCGGAATTCTATTCCTTTGCTTGATTATGAGCCTCAACCATCCACAGCCATTTATCTACGCCGCGAGAAATTTCTGTAAATAAATCAGCGCTGTCGGCATCATGAATCTCACTTGCTTGATCGATAGCTCTGCGCGCGAGTTCACCAAAGAAGGCAAGAGCATGAGCGAAACGCGCAACGTGTTCTGAACCTTTCGATATATCAAGCGGGTATTCGGGCAACGTTGATCTTTTCGCAACAGCCTGAATTGTTCCTTCTGCAATTCCACCTAACTGAACAATGCGTTCTGCAATCAAATCGACATACTCTTCAGTTTCTTCCGAAACTTTATCGAAGAGTTCATGCAGCGCAAAAAAGCTTGGACCCTTGACGTTCCAATGAGCTTGCTTGCCTTGATTCGTCAAATCGATGCAATCTGCTAAGCGATCTTGCAACAACGAGATGATTGTAGTTCTCACTTTAATCTGCAAATCATTTTTTGTTTCGTACATAGATTGACTCCTTACGACTGGATAAACTCCAACAATAAAACGGATTAAGCAACTGATTTTGTAAATACAATATCCTGGCGTGGAAATTTCATCGTAGCAAAAATTCCAAGCACCAGGAAAACCAGGAAAACAATTCCTTGCGCAATTGCAAATGGTGGTTCAGTTTGTTTTGGGGCCAGTGTGTTTAATAATGGGACTCTTCGAAATGCCTGAACCACTAAAACAAACACATTTAGATAAAGAGCTATGACTGCTGTGATTACGTAAACTCTACGCCAGCCGCTTTGCAAATGATAGATATAGCGTGCAACGATGGCTATCAGAAGCACAATTAATGATATGAAGCCCACAATGTGGGAAGGCAATAGTTTCTCAAACGGGAATCCGTATCCTGTTGCGCTGGTTGCTACTGTAGTGATTAGAAATATTGCGGTCCAGGAATCCATTCTCCTGCCTGTAAGCATGCCGTACAAAACAATTAGACCGGTGACAATGCTAATTAGACTAATTACGACATGAATGAGGGTGTAGGTTTCCAAGCTCATGCCAAAGACCACACTGCACCTCCTGTAGAGATAATCTTTGGTTTCTCAAGCTAACGCTTTTTGAATAAAAAAGCCATACTATACAAAGATATTGCCCCGCTGGTTTCCACAGCAGCTTCCCTGAAACTGGGAGATATGTTGACCGGTGTTCTTTCTTGGAAAATGGATGCGGATTTAGCAGAAAGACCATGGCATATTAGCGAGGAAATGACTGCTTTAAAATTCGGCGACTAATCTATTGTGTCGCTTTAATTTTCCAAATCCGTTCACAGTATTCCTGGATCGAGCGATCAGAAGAAAATTTTCCCATTCTTGCAACATTCAGAATTGACATTCTGGTCCAAACATTCTGATCTTGATAGGCATCACTTACTTGTGATTGGCATTCAATATAAGGTTGAAAATCAGCCATCAACATAAATTCATCGTGTGAAAGTAGAGAATTGACCAAAGGAGCAAAAAGATTTTTGTCGCCATCACTGAAATGACCGGGACTGATGAGACCAAGAGCTTCTTTAAGATTTGTTCTGATAGATCTGCGGCAGGATAGACTTTCATACTATTCTTAACGTTATAATCCGTTCATCGACTAAATAACCGCATCAATTCCGAAACGGCAATTGCGGTGTGAGTATCGTTCAATTGAATCGAAAACATTTCAGGGAACTGATCGATTTTCTTTTTGGATAAAAAGACAAGCCGGATCATGTCTTGAAGAGAGCAGGAGACAAAGAAGAATTGTTGCTCCAGGCGCAAAATCTTTCCGCTGATCGGTTCATCATTTGGATAAAGGACTTTGGTAATATTTTCTGATGAAATTTTGTCATCAACTGCGGCATAATAATCTCCTGCGTAGAAATATGGTGGGCTCTTATCAAGTTCGAAGCGTGGGAAAATGAAAGAAAAGATCTGGGGAATCGCACATGCATTGTTGATTTGAATAAAGTGACTGTGATCGATGAGTCGGTATTTGTTGGAGTCTCAAGTTTACGGGATTCTCTTATGCTTTGTTTATGTTGAAGAGCGAAATAAACAAAGAACAAATCATTGAAAAACCATTCAACATGAGTACAATCGATAGATCCCAGGAACAAAACTCTATCTCGCAAGAAAATCTGATCACGTTAGAAACTGACATCAGATTCAAACACTTTCAGGAGGAAAGATGAAAGTAAGCAACCTCAGCAGACGCGATTTTAGCAAATTAAGCCTGGCCGCTTTCAGTGGTTTGCTTGCAGGAACCAGGGCAGGTTTCGGAAAGCTCTTTGCAGATGAGATGAAAGAGAGCGCGGAAAAGCATTCCTGTTGCGGCTTGAACGAATGTAAGGGAGAGTCAGCGGATGGGAAGAACGATTGTGCTGGCATGGGAACCTGTGCGACTACAAAAGCTCACGGCTGTAATGGAAAAAACGAGTGCAAGAATCAAGGCAACACCGCTGAAAATGACTGCAAAGGAAAAGGAGGATGCGCAGTTCCGATCAAAGGTGATGGTTGGAAAGCGGCGCGTGCCAACTTCGAAAAAAGAATGACTGCAGCTGGTAAGAAGTTTGGCGATGCTCCTGAATCCTGTGGCAAGTAACTGGACCTGATGGTTGTCAGCCGTCTCGGCTACTCCAACTTAGGTTTGGGAGTAGGCCTTCGCTCAACCCACTTCCGTTACATCCTGCAGCATCAGCCACCAGTGGAGTGGTTTGAGATCATCAGCGAAAACTACATTGATTCCCAGGGGTGGCCACGGCATGTTTTACAACAGATCGCTGAGCGCTACCCGATTGTGATGCATGGAGTGTCTCTTTCCATCGGCTCAACGGATCCGCTGGATCATAATTATTTGTTGAAGTTAAAACGGCTGGCGCTGGAAACAAAAGCGAAGTGGGTTTCCGATCACATTTGCTGAACCGGCGTTATGGGTCAGAATAATCATGATCTACTGCCTGTACCGTTCACTGAACAAGCTCTTCGTCATATTGTTCAGCGCGTACGTCAGGTTCAAGATGTGCTGGAACGGCCTCTGATCCTGGAAAATCCCAGCTCTTATGTGACGTTCCAGGATTCCACCATGAGTGAATCAGAGTTCATCGGCAGACTGGCCGACGAAGCAGATTGCGGACTGCTTCTGGATGTTAACAATGTTTATGTTTCAAGTTTCAATCACGATATGGATCCGGATGCCTTCATCCGCGCTCTTCCCCATGACAGAATCGTTCAGTTCCATCTGGCAGGACATACCAATTACGGAAGTTATTTGCTTGACACTCATGACGGCCCCGTGATCAATCCGGTTTGGGAACTCTATCGCACAGCCCACAAATTGACTGGTGGGGTATCCACACTTTTGGAGTGGGACGCCAGTATCCCGCCTTTTCCTCAGGTGCATGAAGAAGTTTTGAAGGCCAAACAGTTCATGATAGAGCAAACTACTAAACCGTTAGAAGAGGAAAGGGTTGCTGCAAATCCATCGATGATGACGGTGTTTCATCCTCTTCATCAAATCCAACCGGAAGTAGAATGAGCGTACACGTAAAGCCTGACCTCAATCTTATTCAACGATGGTTCCAGTCGGTTATTACAAATCCAATTGGAGTGGAAGAAGGCATCCGTTCACCCGCGGCGCAGGAATTGATGGGGCATTGTGAAGCTGCAAACGTTATAAGGCCATCCCGAACACTCACATCAATGGAGCGATTAACAATCTATGCTAGTGCGTACTATCTTCGGCTGCTTGAATGCATGGGCGCATACTTCCCTGTATTGAAACAAGCTCTGGGAGCAGAAGTCTTTGACAGCTTTGTGCTGGAATATCTGCAAAAATATCCCTCCTACAGCTACACTTTGGATCGGCTTGGGGACCATTTCAGCAAGTTTCTTAGCGATACGCGACCAGCGCCGGAGAATGACAATGAAAACTGGCCTGATTTTCTGATTGACCTTGCGAAACTGGAATGGACGATTGCACAGATCTTTGATGGTCCTGGCAGCGAAGGAACTCAATTGCTCGTACCGGAAATGCTTCAGTCATTTCCTGAGGGTCATTTTGCTGATGCGAGGCTTTCGCCAGTTGTTTCTCTGCAGTTGCTTGTTTTTCGCTATCCGGTCAACTCGTATTTTACGGCCGTCAGGCAAGCCGGTGAAAATCATAATGTGCCGCTGCCCGAGCCGATGACCGAGCGTATTGCGATTCTTCGGCGCGCTTACATTGTGCGCAGATATCCACTCACAGAACCGCAGTTCATCATCCTTCAGAAGATTTTAGCCGGCGCCATCATAAGCGACGCCATTTCCGCGGCCGCTGAAATCATAAATCTGGATGACGATTCCATGGCGGATACTCTCCAATCATGGTTTCACGATTGGTCTCAAGCCGGCTTCTTCGCGTCTATATCCCGCTAATTGTTATTTTGTATGCTTGTGCTCAGTTGTGTATCGAAAATTCAAATAAGGCGGATCGCAAAATTTCATTTTGCTGATCAACAAAGTATCGGAGAAGTTATTTCTGAGAAAGTTCAAGTTTTAACTGATGGGATATGTGAATTGAATGTTAAGTCTCTGCAAAATTTTTTATCTTGCATGCTTAACGATGATTGTGATGGTGAGGCCTATTCCGCAAATTCTATAGCGCGTATTTCAATCACACCGCCTTCCGGAATTGTTGGAATTCTTTTTGCGATGGAAATTGCTTCATCAAGATTTGCGCATTCCAACAAATGATATCCGCCGAGTTGCTCTTTTGTTTCAGCAAAGGGTCCATCGGTAATCATCGGCTTTCCATTTTGCAATCGAATACTGGTCGCTGTCGTACTCGGACTTAGCATTCCTCCGCCGCGGAGGTGACCGCTTCTCTTGATTTGTTCCATCAAAAGACGGTAGTCCTGCATGATCTGATCTCGCCGCGATCGTTGAATACCATTCCACCGATCTTCATTAATGCAACACATCACCATATAAAGCATTGAGTTTTTCTCCTGGATTCACTACTAATCATTAAATAGTCGTTTGAAATTATGCAATTCGACATCACATTGTGATAATTGGCAATGACGTGCCACATGTATTTCATATTGTGAAACATAATTTCACAATGTAAAATTGAGCTGATAATCATGAAATATTGCCGAAATAACCCGGAAAATGTTTAGAAACATTAGCCTTGTAAACTTATATCAAAATAGTGGCTACCAAGGGGGATTTATGTTTATCACAGAATCGGCGCGCCGTAGTCTGTCAGTACTTTTTGTTTTATTGCTCTTCATATTTGGTTGCCGCAAAGAAGAACAATCGAATCCAAATCAATCGGGCCAGTCAGGACTTCGGGAGAATCCGAAAGGAACTGTTGAACTGGTATTTACCTACGGTTCTGAAAAAGAAAAATGGGTAAAAGATGTTACCGATTCCTTCCATGCTTCAAACGCTCATATCAAAAATGGAAAGAGTATTCATGTCAGCCAATTCGCAATGGGATCGGGCGAATGCATTGATGAACTCTTAACTGGTAAACGAAAAGCGCAGATCACCAGTCCTGCATCAGCAGCGTTTATTAAACTTGGAAATGCAAAATACCGCGCGAAGACAGGAAAGGATCTAATTCCAACAACCGAAAATCTTGTTTTATCACCGGTAGTGATTGCGATGTGGCAACCGATGGCTGAAGCATTAGGATGGCCAAATAAATCATTAGGTTGGTCCGACATTTTAACGGTCGCAAAAAATCCTCAGGGCTGGGCTGGTTATGGACATCCGGAATGGGGAGCATTCAAATTTGGCCACACTCATCCTGAATTCAGCAACAGCGGACTTATTTCACTTTTTGCCGAAGTATATGCAGGTGCGGGCAAAGTATCAGCACTTTCGTTAGAAGATGTGGAACGAACTGAGACTGCAAAATATGTCAGCGATATTGAAAATTCGGTTGTACATTACGGAAGTTCCACCGGTTTTTTTGGCAGAAAAATGTTTTCGAATGGTCCTGAATATTTGAGCGCTGCAGTTTTGTACGAAAACATGGTTATTGAATCTTACCTGCAAAATAACCGGACCGTTTTTCCAGTGGTTGCAATTTATCCAAAAGAAGGAACATTTTGGAGTGATCATCCTGTTGGAATCGTAAATGCAGACTGGGTAACACCTGAACAGCGCGAAGCAGCGGAACTGTATCTAAAATATTTACAGGACCGTCCGCAACAAGAGAAGGCACTTACCTACGGCTTCAGACCAGCATCAGTTGATGTTGCATTAGGAGCTCCGATCGATAAACAGCATGGAGTGGACCCAACGCAACCGAAAACTACTTTGGAAGTTCCATCCGTTGAAGTGATGGATGCTGTTACAAGGTTGTGGCATGAACATAAAAAACGATCTCATGTCACGCTGGTATTTGATACTTCTGGAAGTATGAAAGAGGAAGACAGAATCATTCATGCGCGCGAAGGAGCTAGTGCATTGTTAGGAATTTTGAGCGATGATGATTCATTTTCGTTGCTGCCTTTTTCCAGCATTCCTGCCTGGGCTTTTCGCAATACTGCATTGAAAAGCGGACGCACCACCGCTCTGAGCCGAATTCAAGCAATGTTTCCGTCAGGAGGAACAGCCTTATACGATGCAATTTCGCTTGCTTATGATGACCTGTCAAAAAATCCTCAGACCAACAGAATTTCAGCGATTGTAGTTTTGACTGATGGTGAAGATACAAATAGCAGAACGAAATTAGAGGAACTATTAACACAGGTCCGTTTTAACGGTGAAAATCGAACGACACGCGTGTTTACGATCGGTTATGGCTCCGGTGCAAATGCAAAAATTTTGGAATCAATCGCTGACGCAACGCAGGCGCGATTCTACAAGGGAACAACCGAAAATATAGAATCAGTATTCAAAGAAATTTCTACGTTCTTCTAAACGGTAGAGTGGGATAGGAGGGCAGTCTATGGAAATGCAAGAAAAGAAAACCACACCTTTAGGTGCAATTCTAATCAGTCTTTTTATCGTTGGATGTTTATATGGCGCTTATTATTTCTTTTTTAAAAGCAAAGGAGAACAACCGAAGCTTCCATTTCAAACTAACAAACAAAAGCAATCACAGTCCACGGATCATGAAATAACGAATGGAATTGAAATCGGAATCGCTTATGGAACTGAGAAGAAACGCTGGCTGGAATGGGCTGTCGATCAATTTTCGCAAACAGATGATGGCAAGAAAATAAAAATTAATTTGATTCCGATGGGTTCACTTGAAGGAGCTCAAGCTCTTTTAGCTGGAGATCAACGGATCCATGTGTGGTCGCCTGCAAGCGCATTATATAAGGATGTGTTTATTCAGGAATGGGAAGTGAAGCAGGGGCCGAATCCGATTTTACGTGAAGAAGCATTGGCACTCTCGCCGATGGTTTTTGTTTTTTGGGATGAACGTTATCAGAGTTTCATTAGCAAATATAAAACCGTGAGTTTTGCAACGATTAAACAAGCGCTGGATGAAAAAGGTGGTTGGGATGCAATTGCTGCAAAACCGGAATGGGGCTTATTCAAATTTGGCCACACTCATCCGAATCAATCGAACAGCGGATTGATGACCCTTGTTTTAATGGCTGATGATTATCATAAGAAATGCAGCGGTCTTGAAATGAAAGACATTGTGAACGTCGATTTCCAAAATTTCATGACTGGCATAGAAAAGGGAGTAAGCGGATTATCAAACAGCACAGGGAATATGATGCGGGAGATGGTGCTGAAAGCTGCCATCGTCTTATGATGTTTTATTCGTGTATGAAAGTGTAGTGATCGATTATCTCAAAAATGCTGAAGGGCGTTGGGGCACATTGCGAGTTGTGTATCCGCCACAAAATATGTGGAATGATAATCCTTATTACATTGTGAATGCACCTTGGAGCACCAAAGAGCATCAAAAAGCTGCCGGAATTTTTCTGGACTTTTTGCTAACAGAGCCAATTCAGAAGGAATCTTTAAAGCATGGATTTCGACCAGGGAATCCTGCCGTGCCAATCCGTTTTGCGGATAGTCCATTTGTTCAATATCAGAAGTTTGGTTTGAAGATCGATTTGACAACGATGTGTCCAGCTCCAAAAGCAGAAGTAATTAATAATCTACTGGCGAGTTGGCAGCGGAGTATTGGATCATAAGCAGTTTGTACCGCCGGCCAGGTCTGATATGAATGATTATTCGTTGATGATATTGGCGTCATTAGAAAGATAAGTCAAATATGTTTCGTTATTTAAAAGCAGCGTTTAATTTAAAGCAGCAACTTCCAGGAATTGGTTCGTTAGCTATAAACAAAATCCTTTTGCTGGGCTTTTTGATTCTTGGTTTTGGACATCCTGCATTCTGGTTTCTGGGAGCGGCTTTTGAAGCTGCATTTCTATTTCTGGTTGCGTCGAATCCTCGATTTCAACGATATGTGAATGCCTGTGATCCACAATGGCAACAGCAAGAAGCTGAAACATTGCGCCAACAATTGATTGCTCAATTGCGGCCAGATGCCAGAAAAAAGCTCTCAAATATGGAAGCCAAACACCTGGAAATGATTTCGAAATATCGCGACAGTCAGGTTACTGGATATATTTCGGATTCAAACAGTGAAGCTGTAAAAAAATTGATCTGGGTTTACTTAAAACTTTTGGTGGCACGCCATCATTTAACATCGCTTGAAGGAAGTGTAACTGAACAAAGCTTGCAACAGGAAATCAATGCGTTGGAAATTCAGCTACAAAAGGAAAAGTTTTCAGACGCAGTTCGCGAATCAAAAACAGCAACATTAAAGATTTTGCAGAAGCGGTTAAGCAATCTTCAGCGCAAGGAAGAATGGCTTAAAGAAATTGACAGCGATTTGAGCCGCATTGAAGCACAAGTGGATTTAGCAGTGGAGAATGCAACATTGCAAGGTCAACCTGAAGCCTTATCAGCAGACATAGGGTTGTACAGTCATGTTTTGGATGAAGGCTTTTTCGGCGATTCCGAATCTACTATCGCCAGTCTTGAAAAGGCATATAACTAAGATTCATATTTTTCGCTGCCAGAGCCGCGGCGGAAGCGCATAATAAATCACAAGCGCCAGACTGAAGCCAAGACAGGCTGTTGCATTTTTGAGTCCAATCAGAAGAGCGATCAAATAAAGCACAGGTCCTAAGACATACTGGCGGCTGATGGATCCAACGTTTGCGTGATCAACAACCAGATTTCTTTTGACGGCATATCTCCACAAGATATTGAATGCAATGGCGATGATTACAAAACTTCCGGAATAAACAGTTGCGGCAATGTATTGATCTGGACCGGTTAGATGTTCTGCGAGCAGCGCAGTTGGAAACGGAATCCACGTAACTCCTAACAACAGTAAAGTATTCAAACCGATCAGACCATCATCGAGCGCGTTAATTAACGTAAACAATCGATGATGATTCATCCACATGGTGCCGATCGTTCCAAAGCTTGTTAGAAATGCCAAATACGATGGCCATAACTTGAACAATTCTTTTCCGAGTTGACCAGGTGCAAGGTCGGTAGGAACTCGAATCTCGAGGATTAACAGCGTAATTGCAATTGCGAAAACGCCATCGCTGAAGGCTTCAACTCGAGAAGTTTCCGAATTCATGGAACTATTATTCTACTCTTTCGTAACTTACTGTCCTGGTGTTTATGCTAAAATTTGTTCTGGAAAGTTGGAGAATTATGTCAGGGAAACTACTGGTCGGGATAGCTGTAGGCGCGATGATCATGGGGCCGTATCGAATCACGGCCGATCAAAAGAAAGCTGAAGTTATTAAAGTGGCAGCGACAAAGGAACAAACGAAGTCAGATTTGAAAAAAGCATCCCCGCGTTCGAAATAAACTACTTTGTACTATCCGTTTTTTACAACAATACCTTCGATTGTATTTGCGATATCTTCACATTTATCAATCGCCTGTTCGGCAGCATCGTAAATTTCTTTCCACTTGATCACATTCAACACATCATCGGATGAATTGTTAAACAAGTCACCAATTGCGCGTTCATAAGTACGATCCCCGCGATTTTCTAATCGATTGATTTCAATGCAGTAATCCAAAATTCTTCTTGGCCGGTTTATTTCGCGGATACTGCTTACCGCTTTGGTAACATTCGTAATCGCTTCTTCCAGTATTTCTGCCAATTCCAAAAGTTCCTTGGTACTGGATTGAATTCGAAATAGCTGCATCCGCTCACTCACCGCTTGAATGATATCAACCACATCATCCTGGATTTTAGCCAGCTCATGAATATCTTCACGATCAATCGGCGTCACAAAAGTTCGGTTCAGCATATCAATGATTTCGTGAGTGGTGATATCGCATTCATGTTCCACTTCCCGGAGTTGTTCAAATGCAGGATGATCGGGCCGCCACTCCCGCGCAAGATCTTTAAATAAGGATGCCGCTTTTTTAAGCCATTGAGCTTGTTGGTCAAAGAAGTCAAAAAATTTTACTTCGCGAGGTATTAATGAAAAGGCCAAGAAGTAGCCCTCCTGTTTGGAGTTTACGATAAAGCAATCGTATCGTAACACTTGTGAAACATGGAAGCAATTAGGAAGACATTGTCAGGAGTGTTGGAGGACAAGTGCGCTTTCGGGTAGGAAGATTGTGAATTCGGTGCCTTCACCCAGTGTGCTTTCTACTTTAATTGTGCCGCCATGATTTTCAATCGCATGCTTTGCAATTGCTAATCCGAGGCCTGTTCCGCCCATCTCTCTGGATCGGCTTTTATCCACACGATAAAAGCGTTCGAAAATCCGAGACAATTGATCTTTTGGAATGCCAGTACCATTATCCTTAATACTCATTTGGATGCCAGTACCTTTCAGTTCGCAGATTAATTCAATCCTTCCGTTTTCATCGGTGTATTTGATTGCATTGTCCAGCAAGTTGCTGATTGCATCAGAAAGCTGCCGTGGATCGACACTCAATATTACCGTCGGTGATGGCACAATTACGCGAAGCGTCTGTTTCTTTTTATCCGCTAAAGGTTCGAAAACTGCAAGGATGTCGGAAACGAAATCCCTTAGTTCAACATTCTGCCTTCTGAATGGAGTGCGGGTGTCTTCAACTGCGGCAAGAGCGAGCATATCGGTTACAAGATTTTGAGTATTGTGAAGTTGCTTATCCATAATTTCCAGGAATTTTCTACACTCATCTGCATTTTGATAAGCACCATCCAGCAACACTTCAATCGATCCAATGAGTGCTGTTAATGGAGTTCGTAGTTCGTGACTGACATTTGCAACGAAATCTTTCCTGACCTGTTCCACACGTTTAATGCTTGTAATGTCATGGAAAACAAGCAGCAGCATATTCAGATGTTCATTCTCGTCATACACTCGTGATGCTTGAACCGAAAATACTTGCTCGCCGGCTGTGTTGTACAAATGGATTTCTCTTGCTTCCGGCGGATTTATACGTGATTCCTGATTAGCAGAAAGAAGCGCTTGTGTGTATTCCGATAATTCTGAATGGCGCGATATTTCAAGAAAAGTTTTTCCCTGAATACGATCCATTTTCAAACCAAACATGGAAGAAAATGCATTGTTAGCAAAAATCGCTTTTCCATTTCGATCCAGCGCCAGCACGCCTTCAACCATTCTGGATAATAATGTTTGTGTTCTACTGTGTTCCTGTTCTATAGACATAATTTTTTGATTCAGCTGATCTCCCATCTTATTGAAGTCTGATGCTAGTTCCTGAAATTCCAGACTGCCTTTAACCGGGATTCTGTAATCCAGATCTCCTGATGCCAGACGCATGGTGCCAGCTCTGAGTTTTCCGATTTCACGTGTTGCACCTCGCGAAAGAAAAAAAGCAAACGGAAGTGAAAACAGGAATGAGCTCAATGCACCAAATAGCACAATATTTCGGATTACGCTCATGTGCTGATGATAATTTGACAATGCAAACGACAAACGCAAAACGCAGATAATCTTGTCATTACTTTTTATCGGCACGGCGTAATACAGCAATTCGCTTTGAATGGTATCGCTGAAACGCCGTACAAAAGTTGGATTGTCAGACATAGCGCTTCGAAACTCGGGACGGTTTCCGTGATTTTCCAGATGTTTAATTCCACCAATCAGAGTCCAGTTGTCGGTTAGGACTTCACCGTCTGGAGCAATCAATGTAAGCCGATCACCTGTGCGTACTGATCTGGCGATATCGTCAGGATCCTTTAAAAGATCTGGATGTTTTGTGATTAATGCAGCAAGAACATCTGTCTCTTTTCTTAAATCTTCTTTGAGCGCATCTAAGGTTGTGTCAGAAAGGTAGTAGTAAATGAGACTTCCAAAAATTGCGGAGGCGATCAAAACAATAGCGACTATTGCTATAAATGATTTCCAGAAATAACTATTTAGTTTCATCAATCGGGTGCTTGTTCTTTCAGCTTATACCCGAACGATTTAATTGTAGAAATTGCGTCGGTGAGCAGCGGAATTTTCTGACGGAGTCTTGTTACATGCACATCTACCGTCCGGGTGGATCCAAAATAATCATAACCCCAGACATGATTCAAAATCATGTCGCGGGTCAAGACTCGTCCTTTATTTTCAAGCATGTACAAAAGCAGTTCGAATTCTTTGGCAGTTAAATCGATTTCTCCGCCTCTAAAGCGGATTTCATGTTTAACAGTATCAACTGAAAGAGTGCCATATTGAAATGATTTTTCCGGAATCGATCCTTCACGCCGCCGCAAGTGTGCTTTTACACGTGCAACTAATTCTTTTGCACTAAAAGGTTTTGTGACGTAATCATCGGCTCCAATTTCCAGGCCCTTTATTTTGTCAGCTTCTTCCGCTTTAGCGGTTACCATGATTACAGGAATATCGCGCAAGCGTTCATCAGCTTTTAAACGGCGGCAAGTTTCAATTCCATCCAGCCGAGGGAGCATTAGGTCCAGCAGAATCAAATTCGGAATAATTTTTGATGCTAATTCAAGTGCATTAAATCCATCTTGTGCAACATGAACCCGATAATTCTCTTTTTCCAAATAATACCGGAGGACTTCGATAATGTCCTTTTCATCTTCAACTATTAAAATGTTCTTTCGCATACGAGACGTAAAAAGTAGAACGTAAAACGTAAGTTGGCTAGATTTTACGTTTTACGTTTCACGTTTTATCCTAATGAGCCTCTTCTGCATGATGCCGGATATCTTTTGCTTCCACCAGATAGACCACATCTTCTGCGATATTGGTGGCGTGATCTGCAATCCGTTCCAGATGGCGTGAAACTAAGACCAGTTGCATTCCAACTTGAATCGTTTGTGGATCCGAAATCATATATGTAAGTACTTCGCGAAATACCTGATTCTTCAATGAATCAACTTCATCGTCCCGCACCACAGTGTTGCGCGCCTTCACGGCGTCTTCTTCAACAAATGCATCCAGGGAATCTCGGACCATCTGGCGTGAAAGATCAGCCATCTTTGGAATATCGATTAAAGGCTTCAGTTCTGGAAATTGCAGCAACACTTTTGTGTTTTCGTGAATGTTTACGGTTAAATCTCCGATGCGTTCAAGATCGGAACTGATTTTGCCGGCTGCTATAATAAATCGAAGATCATGTGCCATCGGCTGACGAAGCGCTAACAATTTAAAACATCGATCATCCACATCAAGCTGTAATTGATTGACATCATCTTCCAGTTCAGGCAGCTCGGCAGTTAATGAAAGATCGCGCTGAACGAGTGCTTGCATTGAAAGATGGATCATAGTTTCGGCTTTAGCAGCCATCTTTAATAGCTGCTGTTTTAATGAATTTAAGTCTTCTTCAAATTGCTTAGTCATTCCTGCTTATCCTTAATCTGAACCCAAGTTTTAACACGGTAGGGTACTTTGCTCTTTTTACATTAACATGAAATCTATGTTACAGATTTGTTAAAAGCATGAAGCGATTGTTAGTACACTCGAGAATTTACGTAGCCGAAACAACAATTTGCAACTTCTTTCATCCTGGATCCGTACGCTATTGTTTATGAATTTATCTATTATTTCCGAACTAGAACCGAAGCAGTTTTACCGAAGATTGGAAAAGGTTTTTGCCCTTGAGACCGGAGGTCCGTCTCGAGCATTTGCTGCACGTTTTGTGCGCGAGTTTGGTGAGTATTTTTCCGAGTATCTCCCAATTAGATGCATTGTTGCTATTGATCTTCTGGGAGACGAAGCTGAGATCTTATATCAATGGGGTGAGCAAAAGTTTGAATTATCAGCTGAATTTATTTCCAAACTTAATTCAGTTGAAATACCATGGGTTGGTGAATGGAACGGCCAGGTTGTTGCGGTTTTGTCATCCGTCGAAGATAAAACAATTCTCATTGCTGCTTTACTGCAGTCCTCAGATGGATTGGATCATTCAACATTTGCCGCTCAAACCTCCCTCTTTTCATCGCTTCATTACACATTACTCCAGCATGTAAAAAGATTGGAATTGCAAGATGCATTTGAACAAGCACGAGCAATTCAAATGAGTCTTCTTCCAACAGGTTCCTTGCAATTTGGACCGTTTGAAATTGCAGCTGCAACAGTTCCGGCGCATTCTGTTGGTGGTGATGTTTTTGATTTTCAACCGATAGATAACAACAGATTGTCAATTGCAATCGGTGACGCTTCCGGACATGGTTTACCGGCAGCATTGCAAGCAAGAGATCTCATTATTGGTTTGCGTATGGGGCTTGAGCTGGATCCTGATATTACTCAAATCGTTCGAAAGCTCAATAGCGTTATTCATCGAAGTGGTGGCCTTGCTTCACGTTTCGCATCATTGTTCTGTGGTACTCTCGATATTTCCGGTAACCTCACCTACGTAAATGCAGGTCATCCGTATCCATTTCTACTTAATTCGCAAGGATTTCAAGATCTGAATGTTTCCGGAATGATTTTAGGGCCATATGCTGAGCGAGATTATGTTTCTGGCACTACTTTCATTGAACCTGGTTCGCTCGTTGCACTCTACACTGATGGCTTAATTGAACATGCGAATTCGCACGGTAAAGAGTTTGAAGCAAATGAGGTTAAGCAATGGATGCTGGATTCTCGAACCAAGAATGTAAATTCAGCGATCGAAGATTTGTTTGCAAGACTGAATGTTTTTGGGAACCAACGGCCATTTCGAGACGATGCCACCGCCATTTTGATCCGAAGAAAGCCTGAATTCTAACTCGAAATCTCGAATTTACAATTCTGAAACATTACATTGATATCTTTGCAATTACTGATCATTAGACTGAATTCTCGCGAACCTTGCGAAAAAAAAACCCAAGAAGTACTAAAAGGAGATCATTTTATGAAAAACCACCTCATGGCTGTGGCTATACTATTAATAGCAAGCACGCTGGTGATGGCTCAAAGTGTTCAGGTGGATCCAGCGATTAAAGACTATGCGCCTGTTAGTGGAGTATCTGGCAACATTAACAGCGTAGGATCAGATACGTTGAACAATTTGATGACCTACTGGTCTGAGGGATTCAAGGCCAAATATCCAAACGTAAAGGTTCAAATTGAGGGCAAAGGTTCAACAACTGCACCCCCCGCATTGATCGAAGGGACATCGCAATTCGGGCCGATGAGCCGCGAAATGAAATCAACCGAAATTGATGCTTTCGAAAAGAAATACGGCTACAAGCCGACTCAGTTTAAGGTAGCGATTGATTCTCTTGCCGTTTATGTACATAAAGATAATCCCATTAAGGGCCTCACGTTACAGCAAGTGGATGGAATTTTTTCAAGTACCAGGAAGAGCGGTGGAAAAAACATAACTACATGGGGTCAGGTTGGCTTGACAGGTGACTGGGCAAACAAGCCGATCTCTCTCTACGGTAGAAACAGTGCGTCCGGTACCTATGGATATTTTAAAGAAGTTGCTCTGGCAAAGGGCGATTATCGTCCAACAGTAAAAGAACAGCCAGGCTCTTCTTCTGTGGTTCAGGGTGTTTCAAGCGACCTGGGTGGAATTGGTTATTCCGGTATCGGATACAAGACTTCTGGAGTAAGAGCAATTCCCTTAGGAAAAACGCCGGACAATCTTGTCGAACCAAACAACGAAAATAGCTTAAAGGGGACGTATCCTCTCGCCCGTTTCTTGTATATTTATATTAACAAAACTCCCAACAAACCAGTCGATCCGATCGTACATGAATTTCTTCGGTTTGTGCTTTCAAAACAAGGCCAGGAGATCGTAGTAAAAGATGGATTTTATCCTTTACCAGCGGCTATTAGTGATCAAATGATGTCACAATTACAATAATCCCAATATTGGGGGACGGTGTTTCGATGAACTCCGTCCCTCTCCATTTTTGGAAAAAGCAATGTCTACTGCTACCTCCGATATTGTTGTTGAGAAAAAGATAATTCCGCCGGAACCAGAAATTCCAAAACGTTTTCAACCTTCCAAGCTTGTCCTTCTGATCGATCGCTGGATGACACATTTCATCAAGTTCGGAGGACTGATCATTGTTGCTGCAGTTCTAGGAATTTTTGTTTTTATTTTTTGGCAAATTATTCCTTTATTTCAAGGTGCAAAAGTTCATCCTTTGAAAACTGTCGAATTACCTAAAGGTGATTACCAGGTGATCGGAATCGATGAATGGGGAGAACTTCCTGTTGTTGTTGATTCCAAAGGCAATTTGTATTTTTTTGACTTATTAGGAAAGAAAGGACTTCAACGGGCAGACTCAAAGTTTCCGGAAAACAAGCAGTTCACAGCCTTCCATTACGATCAACTGGGGCAGGAAATCATATTTGGAACCGCTGACGGTTATTTTTCAGTAGTACAAATTAATTACTCTACATCGTTCGACAACGAAAACCGTACTGTCAAACAAGATGCGAAAGCCAGCTCATTTTTTAAGATTGGACAGCCTGGTTTTCCAATTCTGCAAATCCGTTATGGCGACTCAGGGACAGATAAGTTGGTGGCGGCTATGCAGTACATCAATGGAAAATCGGAAGTCCATGCGGTTACTCTAACTCAAGAACGCACCCTTCTAGGGGTGGGAGAGACCTCTATAGGCAAATCATTTACCTTGACCGGGTTCCGATCTGAACCTGAACAGGTATCGGTAAGCCAGGCAGCGCGTGACATTTTAGTTTCAACAAAGAATGGAGATATTTACTACTTTTATCGTGATGGTGAAAATCTTCAGCTGCGCCAAACATTTCAGCCCTTTTCCGATCAAAAAGATAAACATATTGCTTCCATGAATTTCTTATTTGGAGGCGTGTCGATTGTTCTTACGAATTTTTCAGGGAAGAACAGGATTTTCAGTTTGTATCAAAAAAAAGGGGATGAATATCGAACCTTCCACCAAACCAAAGAATTCGAACCACTGGCTGGACCGCAGACGTTCTATGCGATCAGCGTACGCAACAAAGCGTTCCTTACCGGTTCCGGTTCGCAAGCTTCTTTGAGGTATGGAACAACCGGTGATGTTCGCTGGCAGGAAAACGTTCCTTTTGAACCCATTTCGGCAGTAATAGGCGGCAAATACAATAGTCTTTATTTTTTAGACAAGAATAACAAAGTTCAGGTCTACAGCCTTGAGGATCCGCATCCCGAATCCAGTTTTAAGGCGCTGTTTGGAAAAGTCTGGTATGAAGGCGCTCCTCAACCAGCCTATGAATGGCAATCCACTGGTGGAACGGATGATTTCGAACCAAAATTATCGCTCATCCCGCTTATTATTGGGACTCTTAAAGGTACGTTTTATGCGATGCTTTTTGCGACGCCGATTGCTTTGCTCGCTGCAATTTATACCTCACAATTTTTGCATCCTCGCTTCCGGGTCATCATAAAGCCAACGATGGAAATCATGGCCTCTTTGCCCTCGGTAGTACTTGGTTTTCTGGCTGCTCTCTGGCTGGCTCCTGTTTTAGAAACGAAAATTCCATCAGTTCTGCTGGTTTTAATCTTTTTACCCAGTGTTGCTTTGTTGATTGGTTGGTTGTGGGGATTTTTGCCTGTAGAAATGCGCGTCAAGATTAAACCCGGCTACGAATGGATTCTGTTTATTCCGATTCTGTTGGCCGTTGCATGGCTCGCTTGGGAGCTGGGGCCGTGGCTGGAAAAAATGTTGTTCACTGTAAAAGACCCAACAACCGGAGCTATAGTTCCGGATTTCAGGATGTGGTGGCCTCATGTAACGGGATTTCCATTCGAGCAGCGCAATTCGCTGGTAGTTGGGTTCATCATGGGATTCGCAGTAATTCCTATCATATTTACAATCACTGAAGACGCACTTTCCAATGTTCCCGGAGCCTTGCGCTCAGGCTCTCTCGCTCTTGGTGCAAGCAGATGGCAAACAGCTCTAAGAATCGTTCTTCCTACGGCCTCCGCAGGGATCTTTTCAGCCATTATGATTGGTCTTGGGCGTGCTGTTGGCGAAACGATGATAGTGGTGATGGCGACCGGTAACACCCCAATTATGGATTTTAATATTTTCTCCGGTATGCGAACTCTGTCAGCAAATATTGCTGTCGAACTTCCTGAAGCTCCAATGCATGGAACTCTGTACCGTACGCTGTTTCTCGGTGGTCTTGTTCTTTTCCTTTTGACATTTGTAGTCAACACACTTGCTGAATTATTGCGCCAGCATCTAAGAGAAAAATACAAAACGGTTTAAGGAATTATGAAGCCAATGTTTTCCAAAGATCGTCCAATCGGCGAGTCGTTTGTATGGTTTACATCTATGGGGCTAGCGGTTGGATTGATTATGGTTGTATTTCTATTGATCTTAATCATTGTGAATGGCATCAGCGTTTTTTGGCCGGATAAGACTGCATTAATCAAACTAAAGGAAGGTAGTTCAGCAGCTATCAACAATCAGGAATATCTTGCCGGAAATATTTTGAAAAAACAGGAAAGACTGGGCAGCAGGGGTTCTGCCGATCCACAGCATGAAATTCAGGTTTTTATTGGGAACAAAGATATTTATGGTCTGGGGTTTAAGTTTATAGATGAAAAAGACATTGTTGAAACAAAATATCCAAAAGAGATTATGGAGATTGAACGGTTGGAGTATGGTGATGCAATCGGAATTCCACAAAGTTTGGATATAAAAGGAAGCCCATCAATTGCGCCTTCGGATCCAAAATTCATAAGTGAGCTGGATTCGGAAGTTCAGGAAGTAAGAAGCCGGTGGAAGGAAATTAAGCATATTGAAAAGGATCAGATTGGATCTATTAACCGTGAAATGGAGAAATTACGGATCCGCCAAAAGGCCTTTCAAGAAAAGAAAAAAGGTTCTGAGGAGATAAAGGAAATTGAAGGACTGCTCGTAAAACTTCAGGCCGAATATCAAGTGCTCGCAGATAAAGCCTCGCAGCTAAGATCCAAGCAAGACGAAGATCATTTTAAATACAAACTTGTAAGTGGTGAAGAAAAGGATTTGCCTACGGGACAAATCGTATCTTTTTTTTATCCGAATAAAGTGAACTGGCTTCAACGGCTGGGTTTATTCATGAAGCGACTGTGGGTTTTTGTGAGTGATGAACCCAGAGAAGCCAATACCGAAGGTGGAATTTTTCCCGCGATTTTTGGAACTTTTACTATGACGTTGTTGCTTAGTGTTGCAGTAACTCCATTTGGGGTCCTGGCTGCAATTTATTTACGCGAATATGCAAAACAAGGCATTTTTGTCAGGTCAGTGCGAATTGCTGTTAATAACTTAGCAGGAGTTCCATCTATTGTGTTTGGTGTATTCGGTTTAGGCTTCTTTGTTTATTTGCTCGGCGGAACGATCGATCGTCTATTCTTCAGTGATGTATTGCCAACGCCAACTTTTGGTACCGGTGGAATTTTGTGGGCCTCATTAACACTTGCCTTAATGACTGTTCCTGTGGTGATTGTTGCAACAGAAGAAGCTCTGGCAGCAGTTCCACGAGGCACTCGTGAAGGCTCGTTAGCATGCGGAGCATCAAAATGGCAAACGATTCAACGCGTTGTACTTCCCGCGTCTGCTCCAGGTATTCTAACCGGTCTCATTCTGGCAATGGCACGCGGAGCGGGTGAAGTCGCACCATTAATGCTGGTCGGCGTTGTGAAACTCGCTCCCAGTCTTCCTTTAGATACGAGTTATCCATTCTTTCACCTGGACCAAAAATTCATGCATCTGGGATTTCATATTTATGATCTTGGATTTCAATCTCCAGATTCTGAAGCTGCCAAACCAATGGTGTTTGCGACTACTTTCTTTTTGATTCTATTAGTAGTAATTCTTAATTTGGGAGCGATCGTAATCCGCGATAAGCTGCGTAAAAAGTATTCAACAGGAGCTTTCTAAATTTCTGATACGATGGATGACAATGGTATGCCAACAATGACGGAGCAACCTCCACAAAATTTATTAGCAATCAAGATTTCCGATGCAGATAGAGCCCAACCTAACGATGGAGATCCGAATTTTATACGGATCGAAAATTTTAATTTTTTTTACGCAAATAATCATGCACTTCATGACATTGAGTTTACTATTCCAGAACGACAAGTTACGGCGTTAATTGGACCTTCTGGTTGCGGCAAAACAACTCTTTTACGCAGCATTAATCGAATGAATGATTTGATTGATGGCATACATCACACCGGCGATATAAAAGTAAGAACGCAAAGCATTTATGATCCTCATCTGGAAGTTATATCGTTACGCAAACGGATTGGAATGGTATTTCAAAAATCGAATCCATTTCCAAAATCAATCTATGAAAATGTGATTTACAGTCTTCGCGTAGCAGGACAAAATGGTAAATCGTTTTTAGATGAAACTGTCGAAAAAAGTTTGAAAGGTGCTGCAATTTGGGAGGAAGTAAAAGACCGGCTCGATGAAAGCGCTCTTGGTTTATCGGGTGGTCAGATGCAGAGGCTTTGTATTGCTAGAGCAATTGCAAACCGGCCAGAAATTTTGTTGATGGATGAACCTTGCTCTGCACTTGATCCAGTTGCGACCGGTAAGATTGAAGATTTAATCCGCGAGCTTCGCAGCGAATATACGATTGTTATCGTTACCCACAACATGCAACAAGCCGCACGTATCTCTGATTACACTGCATTTTTTTATCTCGGCCGTCTGATTGAATACAACACCACTGTCAAAATCTTCACTAACCCCGAACAAAAACAAACCGAAGATTACGTCACCGGCCGTTTCGGTTAGAGTTCGCGCATCAAATTTTGGCCAATGAATCCCTGAATCTCGCCGGCCTGTAAAGTATAATGACGTCACTATGATTCAGGTCGGACGTGTTTACGAAATCGTTCGATATCCAATTAAATCCATGGCGGGCATCGCGACAGAGTCTGCAATTCTTGGATGGCACGGACTCGATGGGGATCGGCGATTTGCTTTCCGCCGTATGGAAGACAATAGCGGTTTCCCATGGCTTTCAGCGAGCCGATTACCAGAACTCATCCTTTACCATCCAACCGGGCTTGATGATAGCAGCGGTGAACCTCTTCCAACTCAGGTACGAACACCTACCGGATCACTCATTGAAGTGGGAAGCGCGGAGCTAAATGCTGAAGTCTCCGAGCGTTTCGGAAGCAAGGTAGAGTTAATGAAACTCAAGCATGGAATTTTCGATGAAGCGCCAATCTCAGTAATCAGTATGTCAACGATTGCAGGCATTAGCCGCGAGGCCGGACTCGATCTAGATCGCCGTCGCTTTCGAGCCAACATTTTTCTGGAGACGGAGCGTGACGAACCGTTTCATGATGATGAATGGGTCGGACGTATGTTGGTGTTTGGTGATAGTGATCCGCGACCGGCCATGAGTGTTACGATGCGTGATCCGCGCTGCATGATGGTAAACCTCGATCCGGAAACGGCTGCTCAAGATGCGCGTGTAATGAAGACAGTAGTGCGTCTCAATAACAACGACGCAGGCGTGTATGCAACTGTGGTTACTGGCGGTACGATCCGTGTTGGCGATCGAGTGAGCCTTAGCCAGTAGCACCGCACCTTGCGAAGATTCTGCAACAATATTTTTTTGCACGTAATATCACCTTTGTTTGAAATACGTCACAACGAAACGAAGTTTCTCTCTCAAATTTAACTCATCCGAAACATTGCATTGACAATTGTGCAATGATGCCTCCGTAGACTAGTTGCGACTCATAAACGCTTAATTAGGGTCAAGGTACGTTAAAAGGAGTTTAAACCCAAAATGTTTTTTCATCCCACATTTCAGGAGGAGGGTTACGCATGAAGCTCATGCTGGGTCTTATCGCTGTCGTTTTATTTATGGCTATCTTCGCTCCGGTACAAGTGTCAGCACAGGGAGCGTTTTATGCTGAAGAAACAAAGGAAGGCAGGATTTACGTTTTCAATGATCCAAAGCAATATCAGCTTTTTTTAGATAGTGGTGAACTGGAAGTTCGTATCACCCGGATTCACGCTGGTCCGAATGGCGAAACTATGTATTTTGACAGTATCAATGCCATACACATGTACAATTTGAAGCACAATCTTCCACCCGAAGTAATCATCCCACCAGAGGTACCTGCTCCAACATGGCAGGAGAAACTAGCGTATAAATTTAGTGGTTACATGTTTGGCGATTACTTCTACAACGTTCAACGTGATCCTTTGGTTACAAGTGTCCCGCTGCCGAACGTTGCCCTGCCTGGAGATGAAGATTTTAATGCATTTCAATTTCGCCGGATCTATTTCCAGTACGATGATACGATTTCAGACCACTTTGTAACGCGTTTTCGGCTTGAAGCTGATTCCGCCTCTCTAACCAACAATGGCAAGATCACCGTTTTTGTAAAGGATGCTTACTTAAACTGGAAGAATGCATTCGGACAGAACGATATCTGGTTCGGAATTCAACCAACGCCTGCGTACGAGGTTTCCGAAGCAGCCTGGAACTACCGATCTTTAGAAAAGACGATTATGGATTTACGCGGAATAGTTTCTTCGCGTGATATCGCCATCAGTTTAAAAGGAAGACTTGGCAGCTCAGGAAAATATGATTACTGGATCATGGCAGGAGATGGCAGCGGAAACAATCCTGAAATCGATAAATTTAAACGAGCCTATTTCCAATTCCACTGGAAGCCAAGCGAGAAATTTCAAGCAACGATTTTCCAGGATTATCGCGCGTTGCCTGACATAGCGGATCCAAATGATTCAACCAGATTTATTGAAAATAGCTCCTATACTACTGCATGGTTTCTGGGATACGGAGTCAAGGATAAATACAACATTGGGTATGAAGGATTCACGACCCATCAAAAAAACGGTGTCAAAATTGGAAGCACTGCTCCCTTCATCGGACTCGATGATAAAACTATCTGGGGACATTCCTTCTGGGCGTGGTGGAACTTCAACACAAGGGTCGGCGTTGTTGGTCGTTACGATTATTTTGAACCGAACACAAAGTCATCAGGCGATAAGCGAGATTTGATAATCGCTTCGCTGGTACTCAAACCTCACAAGAATGTTTTAATCATGCCGAATTTGTACTGGGAAGGTTATGAAGATATAGCAGGGCGTAAGATCGATAGTTCGGTTGTACCCAGAATTACTTTTTACTGGATCTTCCTGTAAAACTGTTCATATAGAAATTAAGCGCGGCCCAATTTGAGTCGCGCTTTTTTTATTACACACTTTTGGATTCTTGAATCGTTCTCAAATCAGGAGGAGGATAGCCTGCTTTCTGAAACGCATCCTGAACAGCTCTGTTTGTATCGAAATAAACCTGCCAGTAATTATCGTTTTTGCAAAATGGACGAACCGCAAGCATAGTACCATCGCGACCCAGTTGAAGGATTTCAACAACCGGTTGCGGATCTTTAAGAACATTCGCTATTTGCCCAACACGGGGTTTTAAAAGGTTCATGGCCTCCACCGGATTCACGGTGTAATGCAGTGGTGCTTGTAAGTCCACACGGCGAAATGGAGAAGCCGAGAAATTTTGAATGTTATCAGAAAAAATTTTGTTGTTGCCAACGATATTCAAAACGTTATCAGCAGTTTCGATTGTTGTTGCGAACAATCCAATCTCTTTAACATTACCCGTTGCTCCGCCTGCTGAGACAAGATCGCCAACCTTGAACGGCCGGCAAGAATAATTTTCAAAAGCACTGAAATCGCGGTACCAACATACGAGCCGACTGTAACATCAACCCCTTTTAGCTTTAATGCTCGTTCCGTAATGCGAACAAGCACCCGGATCAGCCATACACCGACAAACCAAAGCGCTAAGGCACCAAGAATCTTCAGCCCGAAATGAATGCCCTGAACGATCAAAATGTCTTTCATTTTTGTTAGGTCCACTGCTCCACCTCAATTGAACTAATTCATTCCGAAATCTACTGAAAAACCAGTTTGAATGACCGTTTCTAATTCTTCTGCTGGTATTGCTTTACTCCAGAGATAACCCTGGCCAGCATCAATACCAGCAGCTTGTAAAAAAAATGCCTGTTCGCGAGTTTCAATTCCTTCAACCACCGTTCGCATGCGCATAATTCCTGCAAGCGCCACCAGACCACGTATTAGTTTTGCGGCCATTCGATTTGTAGGAATTGAAAGAATCAATGATTGATCGATTTTAAGAATGTCGAGATTCAATCCAACGATTTGTGCCAGCCCGCTATGTCCTGTTCCAAAATCATCAACAGCGACTCGGATTCCTAGCTGACGCGCAGCTTCCAATGCAGTGCGACCAACATCAGTTAATGCCTGGCGTTCTGTCAGCTCACAGACCAGACGATTCAGGTAAGGCCGTAATTGCCTTTCTTCCAGCAAAGCGAGGATCCAACCTCCGCCTAAAATAAGGGGTGAGACATTTACGCTGACATAAAAATCGTGATATTTATTGAAAAGCGGTACGAAATCATGTTGTACACATTCTAATGTTTCCGAAATCAACGAATACAACGCGTCAACATTCTTTTCCATCTGTTCGATCAATTCACCGGCACTGCGTACAGTTCCATCAGGATCAATCAAACGTGAAAGTGCTTCAAATCCGACAACAGATCCACTGTTCAAATCAATGATTGGTTGGTAGTGAACGGTTTGTTCAGGCATAAACTAAGTCTACCACCGTAAAGACCAGTGCTTTTTTACACAAAACAAACAGTGAAGAAATATGCAAGCAACCTCGAAACATTACTCTTTGTTTAAGGATTTATAAGCCCACAATAGACTGTCCCTGGTTGAATCGAGCGTGGCCCTTGAGGCCACGCTTATTTTTTTTACTTCTTCAGCGACCAACCAAGCGCCAGCAAACCTAATGCTGTGAGCCAGCTTCCTGCAACCCGGATCGCAATGCGCGTCCAGCCGTGATTCAATGCAACAGCCAGAGCTGCACCCAACACTGCAACAATTAAAGCTGCAGTAGCAGATCCAATCATTTCTAATATGCTTCCTTGAGGCATTGCGATGCCATTTGAAAAGCCAAGCAATAATCCAAAGAAAGCAGCAATTATCATTGCGATTTTTACCGGAAGATTCCAATCGGAAGCAAGCAGCGCGCCTGGTAATAACATCACCAGTACTGTCATTACGACGGAAGGTGAAGTGCTGTTATGAAATTGAAACGCTACGATGCCACCAAGGATCCAGCATAGTGGCAAAACTACGATTATCCATCTTCCGAATCGCGGACCTCGCAGCCCTGCAAATAATGAAAGTGCAATTACGGGAAGAATTTCTTCAAACGTTAGAAAGAAATGTGCGGTGCCATCATAAAAAGGTCCGGCACCAGTTGTGACCAGATGTGCATTCGCAGTTCTGGTTAAAAACAAAGCAAAGATTGTGATGAAGATGTGTTTACGAAATTGCTTTCCAGACAAAGAAAACTCCTGCTGCTGCAATCAAGCAACCTGCAATGCGTACAATGCGACGTCCTGTTTTCCATTTATGAATCAGGCCGATCAAAATTCCAACGCCATGTAAACATCCGGTAGAAACCACAAAGCCAAGACTGTACGCCATGGCGCTTGTTCCTGGTGCAAGCTCGGCGCCGTGTGCGTAGCCATGAAAAATTGCGAAGATGGCAACAATCAAAACGGCAACAAACAATGGCGGTTTTATTTCCAACGCTACCATAGTGCCCAGCACTACCGCTGAAATTCCAATTCCAATTTCAACCGCAGGAAGTGGAACACCAATTAATCCCAGGAAACCACCGATTGCCATCATCATTGGAAATGCAACCGGAAGTACCCAGATCGCAGGCAAGCCAAGTTGTGCACCCCACAGTCCGACTGCAATCATTGCAGCAATATGATCCCAGCCGGAAATCGGATGATGAAATCCTGAAATGAAGCCTGCTGCTTTTCCGGTTTCAACATGCGCGAAAATTATGCGCGGTAATATCATTAAGATCAGAAAAAATATTGTGAGCCTGTAACTTTGTTTCATCTTTCAAAAAACTTTGCGGTATAGACAATTGTCCAGTATGCCCCAAGCGTCCCGATCACATATCCAGGCATTACTTCAGCCAATCGCGTTGGTGGAACTTCCAGAGTTTTCAGAGCACGTACGAAAATTAAGTAAAGAGCAACGAATGCAATTTGTCCTAGTTCAACACCGATGTTGAAGAAGAGAAGAGCAGCAACAATCTCGCTTGATGGAAGACCTAAAGTAGATAAGCCGCTTGCAAATCCGACTCCATGCACCAATCCGAAACCGAATGCAGCAACCCACGGATTTTTGATTGTGAAACTGATGCCGCCACGTTTCATTCGTGCAACTTCCACACCAAGAAACAGAATGCTCAACGCAATCACCGCGCTGAGCGGTTCTGCTGGAACATGAACCAATCCCAGTGTTGCTCCCGCCAGAGTTAAGCTGTGAGCCAGGGTAAAAAATGTGATGGTTTTAAACATTAATTTCCATCGGCGGCCAACAATGACAAGAAGTCCTAACACAAAAAGCAGATGATCAAAGCCCATCAAAATATGTTTCATCCCAAGATGGAGATAAGTTCCTGCCATTTCTTTCCAATTTGGTGTTGCTTCTACAGTAAATGAAGGCTCTGAAGGCGTGAGTCTTGCGATCTGCGTTGTGCCATCCGTTCGTTGAACTCGAGCAAGCACATCCGTAAAAGTTGCTGATAAACCTTCGATGAAAATGTTGCTGCCGACCAAACCGTTTTTACATTGGATCGAAATACGTTCGATGAAAGATCCTGCCGCCTGGTACGTTCGGCGTTCCTTATTTTCAATGCATTGCGTTGGAAACGTAACATACAATGCCAAGCGAGCATTTTGTATTGCCGGAACTTTCCACAAAACGTCATACGTTTCTGAACCGGTTTGATTTAATTCCAGAAATGCGGGCCGCATCTCATGCGCAAAGAGAGGAGTAGCGGCGAAGAAAATAATAACCAACCACCCCTTTAATCCCCTCCTTATCATGTCACTTTTCATTTCCGGGCCTCAGCGGCATTGGCAGACAATGATTTCTGCGGTTGTTCAATCTTAATCGTGTAACGGCTTCGGAGACTTTCATAAAACTTTTCCGAAGTTTGTTTTGCTTCATCGGTCATCCATTCACTTTGCACTTGCTTGTGTACTTCCGACAAGGGTGGAGTTCTTCCTACAGTGCGATTGCTGATCAATATAAGATGCTGTCCATATCCGGATTCAATCGGACCAACCCATTTCCCGGTTTCAAGTTCTGAAAGCCGCTTTGCAAATTGATCTCCAAAAGTTCTGGCCACATTGCTCTCAGATTGATTGCTAAAGTAATAACCCAGCATAAATCGATCGCCGTATTGGCTCGAATCAACTGAATTTCCAGCATTATTTAGTTTCGACAGCAATTGTGCAGCATCTTGCTGCATAGATTTTTGATGGTCTTCCGGATTCAGATATGCCTGGCTAAACGTATAGCGGCTTTCGACCCGAAATTTTTCAGGATGTTTCTGAAGATAAGATTGAAGATCTTTTTCCGTGGGTTCTTTGATGTAGCCCATTCCATCGGCAAGAAATTCCATCTTTTGTCTGAGTCGCCGGCGGATGATGGTGTCATCGCGATCCAGACCATTTGCGAGCGCTTCGCGATAATAAATCTCCTCCTTTATATAATCCTGAATTAAAGAATCCAGCTCTTTTTGAGTTGGAGGACGTTTCCAAACGCGTTCAAAGCCTTCGGAAATCGTTCGCACAGTGCCGCTAGTAATAACAATCTCATTCTGTTTTGTGCCGGAACCGCCTTTAACAAAATGGAATAGTAAAAAGAGTAGAGCACCGAGTATTAAGAAATGAAGCAATGGTTCTCGAAGCCATCGCCGAAGATCAAAGGGCATAGAAACAATCTTAAGTGCAAACTAGGGCGTGTACCAGATCGGCGAAGTATAAGCACGTTCCTGAGTTGTCATCGGAATTTTGGGATCCACATCTTTGATTTCAAATCTCTTCGCATCGTATGCAGTCCAGCGTGGTGTAGGAATTTCGATGACACGCGCGTAGTAAAACGCCCTGAGCTTGGGATCAAAATCCGGATCTTTCCAAACAGCGATTAACTCAGAATCGCCAATTGCATTCGTCCACGTTGCGTTTGGAATATCAACAGTATTTCCAACTGGAGTTTTACATCGGCCATCAGCATTAATTTTGCGACCATCGGAAACTGCCACGTCGTAGATGCGCTCCTGAAGTTCACCTTTTGCATCCAACCATCCCTTAATGATTTGAATCCGATCCAGGTTACCACTTAATGGATCCTTCAAAGCTGCTACCAAAAAAGTTGTGGACTTTCCAGTCGGCGCCTTACGGAGATCCCCGCCCATAGGAACTCCTTTTGAATAGCCTGCTTCTGCCGGACTACGAGTTTGTGAGTCTTTCGGTTCAAAGTCCCAGCCTCCAAAGAATCGCACAGTCATTCGCGAGCCGGTGGTTGCATAAACTTCTTTGCGTTCCATCGCTTCAAACAAAGAATCGCGTGTATTTTCTTTTGCCCACACTCCAGCGTAACCGGACGCAGCCTGGGTCCAACCAAGAATACAGTTTTCTCCAAAACAACCTACCTTATGAGACATCCGCTCGGCACTCGGTTCTGTACCGGCATGTTTACCGAAAAAGTTATCTTCTTCCGCTGTGGCCAATCCGGTATGTGAATCCGTTGAACCTATCATTCCGAACTTGTACGGATTTACTCCTAGCTTACTCTCAAGTTGCAAACCGATCTTCAGTCCGGAACGACCATACTCGTACTGAAGCATTTCTGGTTTTTTTGGAACGCTCAAGTTGAGATTGAATTTATCCCATGTTTCGTAATCTGCGAACTCATCGTTCGGCGAAAGAAAGGGATGCGCTTCGCCGTCTCCCTTGATTTGAGTTACTTCGTAAAGCGGTTCCCATTTAATGCGCGTTTGCGCGTATTCACGATCCACAGGTTTTCCTGTGAATGATTCGATTACAGGGAACATGATTCCATTGCTGAGATTCCCATTGTGAGCGATCGCGAGGGCCGTGCCCGCCAGTTTTGTTTTCATATGTCTGCAAATATTTCCAGAGGTCACGCGGATTGTCGCTGCCAAGTGGTGGCAAAGTTGTGTATGGCTCCATCTGAATTGCTTTGCTAGCATCATCCCTGTAAATAACAACTCGATGGAGATTATTGCCTCCTGTGTTAGACGTCCATTCATATCCGATGAAGGCTGTAAAGCGACCCGGATCATTGTAATCTTCGGCTGCTTTGATTGTAGTTTCCCACGCTGATCGATAGGCAGCGCTGCCGGGAAGAGATGCCAACGCGGGAGGAAATGTATTTTTTGAAAAACGATCGATGATATCTGTAGCAGCCTTCATACCTTGATCACCGCCAGCTTGAACCATGTCATACCAGCGACGTCCTGTTTCATCTGCAAGAAATGCAGGATCACCGGCAAAGAGTTTTGGAAAAAAACCCATGTTATCGGAATGATCCGCGACAACAAGGAAATCCAGTGGTCGCGATAGTTTTACTTGAAGGCCTGTAGATGAAGTTAACTCTTCGCCTCTTGCAAACCTGAACGCATCTGCCGGGCTCAACCGTGCGCCAAACGCGCCGGCATCCATCGACATCGCTGTGTGCAAATGAGTGTCACCCCAAAAAACACGAGTTGGATAATTGCGTCCTGCATAAGGAGAAAATTTTTTTTTAACGGGAAATGCATGCTTCAGTTCTTCTGCTGGGGGTGCCGCTTCCTGCGCAAAGACAGAAATTGCTAACAACATCAAAATTGCGGTTAATCCTTTTAATTTTTTCGGACTCATATTTTCATCTCCAGCGAACGTTCAAAAATATTTTCCATCTGGATAAGAAGGAAGCTATTGGACTTTAGTACTATAACCGTTTTACTTCAATTTGAAAGCAGCAGTAAATACCGCGAGATTCCCTTTTGTATCCAGGCGAGCGCTCGTTTCAAATTCGTATCGAAATGAAAGAATCATCAACTTCGACAAGTCTTTGCTAAGGGGCAAAATAAAACCGACTTCAGGGCCAAGAGCAAAGCTGCGATTTTTTCCTAAACGATTCTGCACAATCGGACCAACATCCAATCCCGAATCGTCTGATATTTTCCATTGCGAATAGTATGCAAGTCCGGCTGTCAGGGAGTGCTTGTAAGTAGTCCCAACTCCGCCTTCCAAAGTCAGGAGATTGCCAGGTTTTGCATCGGAATCTTTCTTTTCTGAGTGAAGAATTTCAAACGATGCCAATGTTGCAGCATGATACTGGTGTTTTTCATCAAAAAATAAAGTAGTGCCAAATGAAAGTTCATGAGACCAATTACCATAACCGTGATTATCCCTGGCTCCTGGAGCATATGAACCAGTTGGTGCATAAAACGCATACCATGTTGTGAAGTCTGCTTGTTTTTTATGCCAGCCGATTTGGATCGGAACAATCCACATATCAGAAATTCCGTATCCGGTACCATTATCAAGATCAATCCTTGGAGCTTCAATACTGATATTCCTGAATGGCAGAAAAAACGCAGTAGCTCCATAAAAGCCTCCAAGTATTTTCTTCTTTGTTACAATCGATCCACCGATCACGTGTGCCCAGGCACTGATATCACCATTTTGCAATTCGAGTTCATTACCATTGGGCCCTACTATGGTTGAGAAATCATAATTGTATAAGAAATAAATTGCGTATACTCCCGGACGAACCTGAGATCCAGATTGTAAACCTTGATCTCCGACAGCATGGCTTCCGGAAAGTTGAGCATGTACTGATCCTACAGCAACAAAAAATACTAGGAAGATTGTTAATTGAACTGCTTTGATTTTCATTGTTACTCCGATTCAAAAATTTCTAGCGTCGACTACGAGAATCATTTGTCAGTATTTTTCATCTTCATAAAAAGAAGCAATTGGACTTTAGGCCTATAGCTGTTTTTCCTCGCATATGCAATCATAACAATCAATAGTTTTGGCAGCAGAAGTCTATCATCTGTTCGTAAAAAAGTAGTGACAAACGACAATGTTCTTGGATGGTGGAAGCCCTGATACAATAGGACTAAAGTCCTATATGCTTCTTCTTTGTCGCGATGGAAAATACTCTTAAGCGAATCTGGACCTAAGAAAGTCTTTCAAGACGCCGTTACATAAGGAGTCACTAATATGAAACTTTTATTTTTGTTTATGGTTCTTGCGTTGCCTTTTGCGAATGCCGATGTCAAGTTCGACAATGCAGATGGTGGAAGTAGAAGCCATTACCTTGAGAAAGGGCAGGTATGGGTAAAAAGGGATATACAGAACGTCAATATTTTGAACGGGCCTGACGCCTCAAATCCAATTTCTCCAGGCGCAGAAATTCGATGTAAGTATGTAGAGTGGAAGGAGCCTCCTGTAGGTGCAACGCAGAAATTTCTTTGCACACTCGATAGCGGTGAGGTTGTTCGGATTAAATATGGAGAAGACAATAAAGAAATATTTGCTGAAGTGATTGCGTCGCGTCTTTTTTGGGCGCTCGGCTTTTCTCCTGATGAAGTTTATTCTGTAAAAGTAGTTTGCAAGGGATGTCCAGAGAAGGATCCATTTAAGCCGGAAAAAGATGAACGACGAATTGACCGAACAATTGAGCCGGCGACGATGGAAGGAAAATATGCAGGTTACACCATTGAAGATAAGGAAGATCAAGGGTGGTCGTGGAAAGAACTGGAAAAAGTTGATGCAAGTAAGGGTGGTGCATCTGGAGATCAAGTCAACGCTTTAGTGTTGTTGGCGGTTTTTGTTCAGCACGGGGATAATAAGCCTCAACAACAAAGGATTGTCTGCGGCAAGAACGATGTCAAGTTCAGTTCAGATAAAAAAACAGCAGAGTGTACAAGGCCCTTTTGATGGTGCAGGACCTGGGGGCAACCTTTGGAAGAGCAGATGGAACCACTTCGAAGAATGCTAAATTCAATTACGCCCTGTGGTCTGATAAGTCAATCTGGAACAAGTCGAAAGAGACGGAATACTTTAAGCGAACAGGACGTAGAGTATGTATCGGAGATTTGACCGGATCAAAATCGGCAGGACCTGAAGGTCTTTCTGATCCTGTCATCACGGAAGGTGGCAGAAAATTTCTGGCAGATGAATTGATGAAGCTCAGTGATGCTCAGATCCATGATTTGTTCGCAAGCGTTCCAGTAGACAAGGCTGGCGAAACCATTGAAGTGGATGGAAAAGAAAGACCGGTTACCGTTGACGACTGGGTTTCAGCATTTAAAAAGAAACGTCAAGAGATTACGGACCGAAATTGTACGATGAAGTAGAACGAATCAATATGAAAGTTTGATTCGCATTTTAGAAACGGGCATCATTTGTTCGCCCATGCGTAATTGTAACTAGCACCGAGGCTAGTAAAATCGCCGCCGCGAGTTGCGATCACACCCCGGCTTGCAGCAAATTTCACCGATTGATTCCTGTTGATCGGTATTGTCACTGTACCGCCCAGTCGTGAATTTCTCTGAACGATGGTGCCAGGAATACCGTTCACAGTAGTCCGGCCCCCAACATAAAAATTAGAATTCACGCCAAACCAAAATCCTGGACGAAGGTTGTACGTCAAATGAAATTGAAAAGAACCGAGCGGTTTCTGAGTCAGAGTCTGGCCCAAGAAATTATCGTTATCACCAAAGAACCAAGCCCCTCCATATATATCCATTTGCCATTTGTTGATGAACTTGGATAGTCCTACTTCCGGCTTGAAAGCCCATCGATTTTGTCCAACATTAATTACTTTTTGCGAATCGTACTGTCCGGTTGGTGCAACAACCGAAAGACTGACCCCAAGATTTGCCTCCTTGCGATGTTTCGCGAATTCGGCCAATGACATCGCAGGAGTACCTTTCAAACTTACAGCAAACCTCGTACGCATATCTCCGAGTCCGGAACGATATATTTCTCGCTGAACGTCTTCAACAGATCCATTCAAATGCCCTGCTGCATAAGGAACGGCGATGCTTATATTTGCAAACCTGCCAAAAAAATCGAAAGTCCGATAGTAGCCCGCGCCGCCTAAATGCAAACTTGCTTGAACATCTTTTGCTGGAAAAGAAGGTTCGAAGAGGATGTCGCCAAACGAATGTGTATAGACAAGTGTGACAGCATTGATCCCAACCGGCCCCGGCTGATATGCCCGCGGATCCAATTCTTGAGCCGAGACAAAACTAACCGCCGTTAGAATTGTGATCAGAACAAATAGGTACAGGGAAATCATCGATTGGAGATATTTTTTCACTTTGAATGCTCAGAGGATCGTTCTAACCGTTTCGATTCTACAACGACATGATCTCCCACGCTATGGAACTTAGTATTGGACTAAAGGCGTATTGTTCCGTTTTCAAAAATGCAGTAACCTCACCCACGAAATTGATAAGAACAAATGTTCGATTAATCGATCGAGGAGGGATCATGAAGGCCAAAGCAGATGCAATTTTGCTCGCTTGCTGTTTTTGTTTGACTGTTGCGTTGTCCGTTTTTTCACAGGATGCGGGAACTCCAGACCCGAAATCCACCGAGAAGGCATTTCCAAAACCATCTTATTCACCTTATGCTGGCCGGAACTTTCCTACACGTCCTTTTTTTGGTGATACACATCTACACACATCCTTTTCGATGGATGCCGGGGCTTTTGGGGCGCGACTTACGCCTCGTGATGCGTATCGTTTCGCACGCGGTGAAGAAGTCACAGCATCAAGCGGTCAACCAGCTAAACTGTCTCGCCCGCTTGATTTTCTGGTGGTTGCAGATCACTCAGACAATATGGGTTTCTTTCCTGACCTGTTCGCCGGTAAGCCTGAAATGTTAGCCGATCCGACTGGCAAGAAATGGTATGACATGATCCAATCCGGCAAAGGCGCAGACGCAGCAATAGAAATTATCGTTGCCTTCTCCCACGGAACTTTTCCTAAAGACCTCATGTATTTTCCGGGAACACGCGCTTATCAGGGTGCATGGCGCGAGACTATTGCATCGGCAGAACAATATAACTCCCCGGGTGTCTTCACAGCTTTCATTGGTTACGAATGGACAGTCCAACACAGGTGGCAATAATCTTCATCGCAATGTCATTTTTCGCGATAATGGCGACAAGGCCAGCCAGGTTGAACCGTATACCGTTTATCCACCTTATGGCAGCGACAAACCGGAGGATTTGTGGAAATGGATGGACGCATATCAAAAGAAGACCGGCGGCAGTGTACTGGCAATTGCACACAACGGTAATTTGAGCAACGGCCTCATGTTTCCAATCGTAGAAGCTTCCGGAAAAAAGATGGATCGCGAATATGCAGAGACAAGAATGAAATGGGAGCGATTGTATGAAGCCACGCAGACTAAAGGTGATGGCGAAGCACATCCATATTTGTCGCCGACTGATGAGTTTGCTGACTTTGAACGCTGGGACAAAGGCAACCTCGATGGAAGCGTTCCGAAAAAGAAAGAGATGCTTGAATTTGAATATGCCCGGTCTGCATTGAAGAATGGTTTGCTGTTGGAGCAAAAGCTTGGTGTAAATCCATACAAATTTGGGATGATCGGATCTTCGGATGCTCACACTGGACTTGCTGCGATGGAAGAAGACAACTTCTTTGGGAAAACAACTCCTCAGGAACCAAGTCCTAAACGGATCAGTGAATCTTTTATTGACAACAAACAAACTGGTGTGAAAATCATGGACTGGGAAGTTAGCTCTTCCGGTTACGCCGCAGTCTGGGCAAATGAAAACACTCGTGAATCGATCTGGGATGCAATGGAGCGGCGCGAAACATATGCGACCACCGGTTCGCGAATGATTGTGCGATTTTTCGGCGGCTGGGATTTTGAAGCAGCGGATGCAAACAATCGCCTGCCAGCATATATCGGCTATACAAAAGGAGTGCCTATGGGAGCTGATTTGCGCAATGCTCCGGCAGGAAAATCATCGACTTTCCTGGTGGCAGCATTGAAAGATCCTACGGGAGCCAATCTGGATCGCATTCAAATCATCAAAGGGTGGCTCGATGGAAAAAATGAACTGCATGAAAAGATATTTGACGTTGCATGGTCTGATGATCGCAAACCTGGTGCAGATGGAAAACTGCCCAGTGTAGGAAATACTGTTGATGTCGCCAATGCTACCTGAACCAATACGATCGGTGATCCCGAACTGATCGCAGTTTGGAAGGATCCGGAGTTTGATCCAAAACAGAAAGCTTTTTATTATGCGCGTGTAATTGAGATTCCAACACCAAGATGGACGGCTTATGATGTCAAACGTTTTGGCGTGACGCCGTTGCCCGGAACCAAAATGACTGTTACTGAACGCGCATATACCTCACCGATCTGGTATACACCATAGCGAATTAGAAACGGTACTTGAGCCGGATGTCGATGATGTTATCAGAAGTTGTGAAATGTTCATCGGCATTCTTGCGCGATCGAGTCCATATATAGAGTGCTTCGAACTGCCATTTAAAATTCTGGCGATATCCTAATCCTGCTCGAATTCTTTGCTTGTTAGCAAATCGTTCTTGAACATCGCTGAGGGGAATGAACCATTCCCAGTCAGCGATTGTGTAAACCGTTTTGTCATCAGTAAGTTTCCGATGATTCAAAGGCAGAAGGAACTCCAGCCGGTTTCGAAATCGCCAGGAAAAATCTGATCCCTGATCGTTGGAGTAAAAAAAGCTTCGATATTCAACTCGAATCAGATCACGGATCACCACTCGGCGTTTCGGGTGCTTCTCTTTTAACAGTGGAGAAATTCTGTTTGAAAATAAGTGAAACCGGACACCCACTCTTGGCGTTAACTCGAAGCTGTTAACATCATCCGTTTGTTTTGTATATCCGGTAACTAATTCAGTCGACAAATCCATCCAATTTTTCGCTGAATATTCAAATGTTTGAGTGACATCAATGTTTTTCCAGTCTGGTTCACCCGTTGGCACTGAAACTAAAGTCTTTGGCTCCAGGTCGAGTTCGTAACTGAGCCTTGGCGTTTTCTGCCAGGTCATGATGAAGTTCGACCAGAATTGCGTATCGGTCTGTGCGTGTAATTTTTCAGAGAATAGAAAACTAAGCAGGAGCGTTAATGCAACAACATAACCTATATCAATCGACTTTACGGACATTCTTAAGTTGGACTGGATCCGTTCCGTAATTTTCTATTTCCAGTTGTTTTGTTGCCGGATCCATTTTTAGTTTTAAAGCAAAACCCAATGTGCCTTCACCCTTGTTGTTCTCATCCAAATCCAGAACAACCATTGTGGTGGCATAGTCCATGGATCTCCCATTACGCCACGCTTCTGCCATACTCACCGGGCGATCCGTGCTAAGAACAATCCGGCGTTTGTTATCTTTTACAGTTTGATATGCATAATACAAACGGTATCCCATTGTGTTAGGAAGGCGCAGAAAGCCAGTTTCTTTTTGATCGCGCATTACGTCGATCATTTTTTCCTGACCTTTTTCTGCCAGAGTTTGCAGCAATGCATTCCGTTCTTCATCAGTAGTCCAGCGCGTTATCGTCACCTGAAGATTAGAAGACAATCCTTTTCCCAGGGCGATTGCATTGGCATAGTAGGTCTCTTTAAATTCTTTTTCATCAGCAAAGGATGATAGGTTGCAAAACAAAATCCCAATTACGAAGACCAATAAGTAATTTTTCTTTGTCATTGATTTATTTCCTCACTCCAATATTCAATCACCTTGGGGCCTGGAATGTTTGGAGAGATAACAAGCTCCAGGCCCTGATGATTTAGCATACATGTGATGGCGGATAAAAATTTGTGTAAGTTCTTCATTCTTTTGCAATAATTCTATCGTTAGTGAATTCGAAAGCTATACGACTTTGGTCCAATATGCGACTTGGCCTGGTTGTATATAATTTGCTTACACAATTGAATTGTTTCAGGAAAGGAGAAACTATGAAAAAACGAATGGCACTGTTTTTATTATTCGTCCTGCTCAGCTATGGTTTTGCGGCTGCAGTGGATGTGAATTATAACTTTGATCAAGGTACAGATTTCTCAAAGTATAAGACCTACAAATGGGCTGCTGTTGAAGGTGCGATGTATCCGAATGACATTGTCGACAAAAATATTCGAGCTACTCTTGATGGTGAACTTGCTAAGAAAGGTCTGACGAAAACTGAAACCAATCCTGATCTTTTAGTAGGTTACCAGGTGGCAGTTGATAAAGAGAAACAAATCGATACATGGGGATCAGGATATTGGGGCTGGGGCGGCGGCGGAATGCAAAGCACCACGGTTTCAACGATTCAAGTCGGCACATTGGTCCTTGACATGTATGACACCGCAGCAAAGCAGCTGGTGTGGCGCGGCACGGCTACAAAAACGCTGGATCCTAAAAATAGCCCTGAGAAAAAGCAAAAGAACCTTGAGAAGGCTATGGAAAAAATGATGAAAAATTATCCTCCAACAGGTAAAAAGAAATAACCCAGCGTGAAAAAGGAGGGCTGACATACTGCAGCCCTCCTGCCTTTTACGGTTAAATCACTGCAGATCCTGCTTAACAAATAGTACGACTAAAGCCGTATTTCCGGCTGGATAGCCAACCGTTATACTTTAAAACACCCTGTGCGAGTCGGCAGAATCGCATGAAAATGTTTTCAGTTCTGAAGCGGAGCTTCCGCTGGATCTTTTTGTTTGTCCTCGCTGTTCTGGCGATAGCTTTTGCCGGGATACTGCTGATTCAGGCTTTTTTCTCCCAAATTCTTCAGGATTATGTGCAATCCGATTTTGGTTGGTCTCTGAAAATTGGCTCAGCCCAAATTCAGTTCTATCCACTTACCATTCGATTGGAAAATATCCAGCTTTCCACTGAGCATCAGAAACCATTTTTACGGGCACGATCAGCATTTGCCTCAATACCTTATTCATCTTTTTGGGGTAAAGAGTTCTTAGTAGAGCAGGTCATTGTTGATTCTCCCAAAATTGATCTTGAGGCTTTGCCTTCAATGACAAATAAGATTGAAAAATCTTTTCGGATTGAGAAAGTCATGATTCGAGAAGGAGAAGCTCAGTTCAAAAATTATCAGGTTCAGCAAATTGAACTCGAGTCACAAATTAACTCGGAACAAATTCAAATCCGAAAACTAAAATCAAAATTCAAAAACATAAGTCTCAAGGCTGATGGATCAATTAAGAAAACCGGCCTCAATATATCCTATGAAGTAGATGGAGATGCCGCTGAAATTGCATCCATGATTCCGGAAGCGCGGGAATTCAAAGGTCATTTTATTAGTAAAGGATCAATAAAGGGAGAACCCAAACAGCCGATCATTTCAGGGCAGCTTGAGTGCAAGAATGCGATTTTGCATGATAGCAATCCATTCTCAGTGGCAGGCCAGTATCGGTACGATTTGAAAAATGAGATCGAGCCAATTTCGCTGGAATTGAATTTCGATTCTGTTCCACTGGCGATTATCAGGAATTACCGGAAGGACATACCACAGCTTGATTCAATCGGCCATGGATCTATTCAATATTACGGCAGTAAAGATTACTGGAAAGCTAAAGGAAAAATTGCGTTACAAATAGAATCGATCGCCGAAGCTAAACATCCACTTACCGGTGAACTCTATGGTCATTTTCAAAATGGATTATTGCAAATCGACAGCAGCAAATTCATGCTCGGCAATTCGCACATAACTGCGGATGGAACACTCTCGCGAGATCAGCTTTCTGTAAACACTGAGTTTCAAACCTCGAATTTAAAAGACCTGGCCTTTCTTGATCCAAGGGTCACTTACGTTCCTGGAAATTACCGTGGTCAGGCGAAGATAACCGGCTTTTACAAAGACATCAATGTGCAAGGCGATATAACCGGTCAGTCTGGCAGTTCGATAGTAAAAGCGTCAGGCAAAACTCGCCTGGGAAATAGAACAATTTCGGCGGTCTTTCAAGGCAATATAGATTCACAACTTTTGAACAAATTATTGCCGGATGTTAAGAGCGGAGAAATTCATTTTGGAGGATCGATAGAAGGAACCTGGAAGAATCCGTCCTTAAATGCTACATGGAACGCAACGAATTTTAAGATCCGCACAATGAGGTTTCAAGAATTCTCTGGTGAAGTAAAGACAGTTGGAAAAACAATGCAGATTCATGCTGTATCACCGGACTTGCTGTTACAAGCGGATGGATCTTATGAATTGAATAGCGGTTCATTTCAGCTCAAAGGGAACGTGGATGGCACTCCGATTGAGCCATTTCTCGAAATTGTTGATGAACAACAAATCCCTATTAGTGGAAAAGTTCAGGGAAATTTTGAAGCCTCTGGAAATATCCATCAGTGGAAAGAATCAACCGGAACAATGGTTTTACATGCGCCGGAAATTCAATGGAAAGATCTTGTAATCAGTGTTCCGGATACCGAACTGCGGTTGGAAAACAGAGTTGTTCATCTCAAAACACGGGCGGAATCTCCAAACATTCATCTGGATGTATTTGGAACTGCTTCACTTCAACCGGGCATCTCATTGCAAATACAAATCGACGGAAAGGTAGCCGGAGCAGTCGTTGAAAAAATCTCCGCTGATTGGAAAGGAGAAGGAGAACTAAGTCTGGATGCAACCATAACCGGAACGACTTCGCATCCAAAGTTGCAAGGCAAATTGCAGACGGAAAACTTCATGATGAACAATGGTCCAGACAGATGGAATGTTGTTCTGCATAAAACTGAAGTGAATCTGTCAGAACAAATGGTAAATTTGGAAGGGAACGGCCAGTTAAACAATTCACCATTTCTATTTAACGGAAATATTCCACTTGAGAACGCGGATGGAAATATTCATTTCGAAATCTCAGATTTCCTGCTAAGCAATTTCAAGACTGGTGTAAACGTGAGCGGAAGTCTCAATGTGAATGCTGACCTTCAAGGAAGGGGCTTTCCATTGAAAGACTGGAAGACAATCAAAATGCCTTTCCGTGAATGGTCTGGAAATATTTCTGTTTCTCCTTCTGATCTCAAACTGGGAGCTAACGTTCTGACCCTTGAGCACCCTATTGATCTAACAATTCAAAATCAAGAAATTCATTTGCCTCCGACGCGGATTCAGTCCGGAGATTTATTAAATTTTGAAGGCTCTGGAAGTCTTAACTTAGCAACAGGAAAACTTGATTCCTCCGTTCAACTGGAAGCAAAAATCGATTTGCTTTCCAGTTTGAAAGCAGACATCCAGAGCAGTGGTCCGTTAAAGGCGAATGTGCGGGTGAACGGTACATTACAAAAGCCGGACGTTGAAGGAACAGTTGAAATGAAGCACGTATCATTGCGGATTCCTGAATCTCCATTGTCAATTGAAGACTTGGACCTACAAGCTTCATTGAAAAACAAGCGGCTTCAATTGCAAACACTAAAAGGACGATCAGGCGGCGGCACAATCACAGGTGGTGGTGAGTTAATCCTGGGAGAAAAAGGGAGTGAGGTTTGGTTTCAAGGAAGAAACGTTGCATCAAATTATCCGGAAGGTTTAAGCAGTCAGATTGATTTTGATTTGAAATTAAGATCATTGGAATCTTCTGAGGTACTGCTATCCGGAGATATTAAGGTATTGAGATCTTTGTATGAACGGCAGTTCAATTTGCGAAATCCGATCGTCCGCAAGTTACTGGCCACGAGCCCCGAACCGATAACTAAAAAACGACTGCAAAACAGGGTGAACCTTGCATTAAACATTAGTACGGTTAATGACTTGCGATTCAAAAATGATTTTGCCACTTTCACCGGTGGCGGAAATCTGAAGGTCGAGGGGAATCTTTATCGGCCAAGATTAACTGGAGCTTTGGATGTTCGGCCTGGAAGCCGCGTTTACTTGTCTGGAAATCAATATGATGTTGAAAAGGCCACAGTAGAATTCTATGGCAGTGAATTCCTGGAACCGACTCTCGATGTCACCCTTTATTCGTTACAACGTGACTTTGAAACTGATAATTACTATGAAGTGTTTCTTCCGTTTGGCGGACCACTTTCAAACCTTGAATTTAAAAATGTTAGATCCGTACCTTCACTGTCGCAAGATCAAATTTTTTCACTGATTACAGGGGGCACTGTAGAATCACATCAGGTAATATCCGCCCAAGCCGTGTTTCAGCAACAAATCCTCTCTACCATCGCCGGTCAGGTATTGGCGGCACCTGGTACCGTGGTTGCGAAATCGATAGGCCTATCAAGGATTCAAGTGCAACAAGAAGGACTTACATCGGTAAACGATCCAAAAACAAGATTGATGATAGGTAAAGACATCGGTGCGGGCTTCAGTTTAATTTATTCGTTCGTATTAAATGATCCTCAAGATCAAACATGGATTGCATCATATAGATACGGCCGCAACATCCTGGGACGATTCATTGATCAAGACGATGGTACTTACACCATCAGTGCCAGTCATAGAATCCCATTTGGGAAGGGGGCAAAACCACCCTCTTATTTTGCTGCCAGGAAAAAAGAACGAAAGCCTGAGATAGCCTCCGTCCAAATAAAAAACGACTCACCGCTGACAGAAAAACAGATTGAAGACATCCTGGAAGTGGAGGTAGGCAAGAAATATGACTATTGGACTTTACAAGAGAGAGTTGATGAACTGAAAAAGGAACTTCAAAAAAAGGATTTTCTTTATTCCGCAGTCGATGTTCGTGAAAAAGAGAATCAAAATGGAGTCGTTTCTTTAGATATTGAAGTTCAAACCCTTGAACAAGCTCAAATGATTTTCACCGGATATGAAATCGGGGACAAACTTTTAAAAAAGTATAAGCAGATGTGGCGCACAGGTATATCCCCGGTTGTCGTTCAGCAGATGATTCAGGAAGATCTTTTGAAGCAAATTCAATTGGAAGGATTTTATAAGGCATCGGTGAAGTTGCGGACTGAAAAAAGAGATCCTTACACCATGTATTATTTCGATGTGGATCCAGGTCCAGAGTTTTCAACTGTGAAGCTAATGTTCCATGGTGCCGATCATTATGATCCGGAAATTCTTCAAGCCGATCTGGTGCGCGAATATCGTTTTTCTTCAGCCAATCTTTTCCGAGAAGCGATTCAGAAACCATCTGACTTCTCTGAAAAAATTAAAATGCTGTATATCCAGAAAGGATATCTGCGAACGGTTGTCGAACCGGGACGGGTAGAATACTCAACTGCTTCGGGTGAGATCGTTCGAGCAATTGATATAAATGAAGGGCCCATCAGCTATGTCGATATGGTAACCACTACCAAAGGAAAACCGATTCCCGATCCGCTGGAAGAGCAAATACTACTGGCAGCAGGTAAAACTTTTATTCCAGATGCATTGGTGGATGATGAAACAAAGATTCATAATTATTATGAGGCGCAAGGCTATCAAAATGTTTCCGTTCGGTACAATGTTGAGTTCAGAAAAGGCTCGTCAAATATTCAAATACGCTGGGCTGTGGATGCCGGTCCCATCGCCAGGATTGCATCGATCCGGGTTGAAGGAAATCAAAGTACCCGGACGGATCTGATTCTTAAACAAACGGGATTAAAAGTAGGAGATTTGCTTACACAAGACAACCGATCATTGGCCAGAAGGCGTCTTTCAGATCTAGGAATTTTTCAGCAAGTGGGGATTGAAACGGAAGAAGCAAATGTACCGGGATCCTATGATGTTGTCATTAGTGTAGTCGAAAACAAAAAATATGAATTTCAATATGGTGGACGTTATAACACTGATGATAATTTCGGGGCAGAGATTCGTCTTACCGATTTTAACTTATTCGGTAGAGCCCAAAATTTAAGCCTGTATTTACGCAGTACCCTGGATTTGCCGCTCTTTCGGGTTGATTACATGCTGCCGGTTCTTGGCAAATTTTGGGATCGAATGCGGCTCTCAATTTTTCGTGATGACACAGATGAAGAGGTCCGCGCAACAGTTTCTGGTGATCTTGTAAGAGTCCCTTTTGACAAAAAACAGCTTACGTTTCAATACCAACAAGATCGCAAAATGTGGGATTTCTTTCGCTTGTTCTGGGGAGCTCAGTATGGATCCGTGACTGCTAATTTTGAGGATTTACAAAGTGGAGTCCCATTAGAATTCAGTGGCAGGGAAGCACTTTTTCATGCAGCTTTCTTAGCTGATAGTCGTGATGATTCTTTGAACGCTACCGCTGGTTACTTTTTTTCAGTGGATGGGGAATACGCTCCGAAATTATTTGGAAGTGACATCAGTTATGCTAAAAATTTTTCACAATTTTTTTATTACAAAAAATTCGGCAGAATCGTTTCCGCCAGCGGCATTAGAATTGGGTTCCTGGCAATCCGGAGCAACATCCTTAGCGTTAGTGAAAAATTCCGTACAGGTGGAAGTGCATCAATCAGAGGTTTTGAGCACAATACGGTTATACCTGGTGATGATGTTATCAGTGTATTTTTTGGCGGCGATTCTGTTCTGATATTGAATGAAGAACTCCGTTTTCCAATTTACAAATTGGTTTCAGGGGCTACTTTTGTTGATATTGGTAATGTTTATCGCACCGTTTCGGATTTTGATCCTACTGATCTTCGTTATTCGGCCGGCTTCGGGATGCGGATTGGAAAGGGATCGTTTGTGTTGCGTTTCGATTTAGGATTCAATCTGGATCCGGAAGAAGATGAATCGCGCGCAGTCTTTCATTTTGGAATCGGTCAAGCCTTTTAGAAATCACCACCAGGATATGTGTCCTGGTGGTGAATACCAGATTACAACTCGGGACTCAGTTAAAGCTTCAAGCCGCTAGCAACGGAAACCTCGTAATGTTCTAACTCCGGCGGCATTTCCAACAAATATTTGGCATCTTCATGGTAGTACCGTGCTTTGTTGATATCTTCTCCTGCAAAGCGTTTGATCGCTTCTTTTGATTCCCAAAAAGAGATGATCGTAAACTCAGCAACATCTTTGTTCAGACGCTTCAAAAGCAACACTCCACGGTTTCCTTCGGTGTTGTTCAGATCTTTGACTCCAGTTTCTTTCATGTATTCAACGTATTCTTCCCCTTTTGATGCGGGAGTTCTTCCATACCATACTCTAGCAATGCTCGACATACATCCTCCAAGAATTCGCTAAGATTTTTGAGCCTTTGTGGTTAGAAGAAGCGGCCGATGGCGAAATAGAAATTATTACGTCCTTCGCTCGCGATACTGCCACCTACAAAGATTGGACCTAACACCGTTTCCACAAATAAACCAACGCTGACACTATGGAAGAATCTTGCATCATCTAGTTCTTCATAAGCAGAACCTACTTCGTACCAGGCTCCAGCAGAAATTTTTTCGCCAAGTAATGGGGGCATGTCAGCAATTTTTCTTAAATAACCACCACCAAAGATGAGCGCATTCCTTCCGCGAAATTCTGCTTTGCTCAAACCACTCACCCGAAACAAACCACCAATCGTAAATTGCTCAGTTGCACCAGGGTGATTATCAAACGAAGTATCTCCTTCGCCTATCGCAAACACTGTATTCTTTGGTCCTGCTGGAATAAATGCCGCACCTCTGAACGTAAATTGAGGCAGATTCTCCTCGAATAAACTTGTATCCAACACCGGTGAATCGATGATGTATCGAAGTTCAGAATCAATCAGGAATCCGTGCGTTGGAATTACTGCGCTATCGACACTGTCATGGTGCCATGACAAATAAGTTAAAGATCGTGCGCCCGAAACTTCCGGTAATACGGCAGCACCGATTGATCGATCTGCGCTGATATGTCCACCTTGATACCCGAGCCGGATTTGATCTGTGGTGCCGAATTCATAGCCAACATCTGCTGCAACTGCGTATTCGCGAATGCTGTATTGAGCAATTTGCTCTTCATCCAAAAACAGATTTAGCTTTGTTTTTTGTGTGAAAGCTCTGGGAGCAACAAAAAAATTACCGGAGCCAATTCGATAAAAATATTCTCCACTGATCGAGTTCTCTGATCCCAGACTTCCATCGAGCCGGACCTCAGATCCTTGACTCCCAATATCCATCAAAGTTACGCGTCCTCTCAGGTTTACGTCCAGTTCATCAGTACTTGTATTGTTCAGTTCCAATGCGACATTCAAAAAAGGTGGGGCATAGTTCTTTTCACGCGCACGAATTAAAAGGCCGGTTTGCCCATTTGATTCAACCATCTGATATGACAATCCCAAAAATCTTCCGCGTCCCCAGATTTCAGTGAGTTCCGTATTTAATGCTAATGGATCAAGCGGTTGGTCTACAAAGTTTTTCAATTTAAATTCGATTTTCTTCGATGCGCTTTCAGTGGTGCCTTTGACTTCAATAAATTGAGGATTTGGAACATCTTTTTTGATGCGCGATTGCCGCTCATTTAGGTAAGCATGCCATTCTGCTTCGCTTACGGCGTATGGCAATAATTTAGATGACAGTTTCTCAGCTCCCGCATAGCCGAGATCTGTAATTTCCTTCGCTTTAGGAAAGTCCATGGTTTGAAATTTCTTTAGATCGGGTTCAATGAGAATGTCAGCCAATTGCTTATTGCGTCTTACGTTTTCAATTGTTACAACTCCAATCGTTTGTCCCAGAATTGACCCTAAGCTCCCCATGGCTTCACGTCCGCCAAGTGGAGTTCCAATATCGACAGCGATAATCGTATCTACATCCAAACTTTTCATGACATCAGTGGGGATGTTATTTAAAAGGCCGCCATCGGAAGCCAGAATCTCACCATCGATTTCAACCGGAGCAAATACTCCTGGTATGGACATAGTGGCTTGCAACGCTAAAGCAAGAGATCCTTTTGAAAGTACTACTTGTTTTGCTGCCACCATGTCGGTTGCAATACAACGAAAAGGAATCGGAAGTTCATCAAAACTCTGAATTCCAGAGTACGGAAGGGTAAGGCGACTGAAAAGCAGTCCAAGCTGATGACCGGAGTTTAAGCCGGGAGGCAGTCTAATTCCGTTTTTTAATCCCAATTCAATTCCGTTGGGATATGCTCTACGATCTTCTTTTCTTCTGAAATCCAGCGTATCGTACGCCGGCACAGGACGAAATAAATCGATCCAGTTGATATTGTATGCAACGTCTTTCATTTCATCGGGAGTTAAACCGATTGCATACAACCCGCCGATAAGTCCACCCATACTGGTGCCGGCAACATAATCGACTGGAATGTGATGTTCTTCAAGCCATTGCAAAACTCCGATGTGAGCAAAACCTCGTGCACCTCCACCACTTAAAACCAATCCAATTTTCGGACGAGGTTTTGATTCCTGGGCATTTGCGGAAATGAATGTTGCAAATAAAAAAACTAAACAAATCCAGAATTTGTGTTTGTTTGTTTTCATCTTCATCCTTCTGTGTTAACTTTTAACATTTTGAAGAGTCTGTAGAAATACGACTTTAGTCCAATAACATTTACTTAGCAAACAATGCGAAGATTTCGTAATACATATGATGGATAAAATTTCTAAGAAGAAGGAATGGTTCCGCGAATTTTATGTTGAAGAGTTGACCGAATTGGTCGGCTTTCCGTCTCCGGAAGTAACACAACAGCAAGTTTCATTTGTTCTGAACGCATTAAAGCTTCCAGCAGATGCAAAAATTCTGGACCTTTGTTGTGGTTATGGACGAATGACTCATCATCTTGCACAAAACAAGAATTATGAAATCACCGGCTTCGATCTGTCCGAAGACTTTCTTGAAATAGCACGCGCAGAGTTTTCAGCACCAAATATCACTTATGTGCAAGGTGATATGCGCCAGCTGCCGTTTAAGAACAAGTTTGATGCCGTGGTGAATCTCTTTACATCATTCGGTTATTTCGAAACAGACGAAGAAAATGAACGAATTCTTACTCAAGTCAATCAGGCGCTGAAGAAGGGTGGATTATTTTTTCTGGATTACGAAAACAAATTCAATTTTGTATTGACTGAAGTGATGAAGAAAAAACGATCCTGGTATAACACGAAACATCATCAGCTTTACTTAATCGAAAATGATTATGATTTTTTGAAGGAAAGAGAAATCGTCACATTCCGCCAATACAAAGATGGTTCCATTGTGAGAGAGTATTGCTACAACATCCGGCTTTTCAGTTTTCCTGAGCTGGAAAAAATGCTGCAAAAGAATGGTTTTGAAATTCTTGAAGTCTGGGGAGATTTTGAAGGCGTACCGCTTACAGTGGAAAGCAAGCGGGTGATCACGTTGTCGAGAAAAGTGAAGCGTGAAACGTAAAACGTGAAACTATTTCGTCCAGTGAAGGACATTTCGGATGATTGACCAGCGTGGCTGGCGCGGTTCTGCATTTTTACCAAGGATCCAATAGTCGTACAAATCGTCAATTGTCCGATCGTCCTTTTTCAATTCCAACCAGGTATTCACAAATGACAGAAGTTTCGGATCATTTCGTGCAATTCCATACGCCAACGGTACCGTGACAAGGGGTGGATCCGGTACAACAACTGCAAACTTCGGATATAACAAACACCAGGTTGAACCACGCTGAGCGCTTAACAAGAGCGCATCAAGATCTTTTCTTCTTCCTTCAAAAAAATCTAAAGGTGATTGAATGGTTATCAATTCAGCGTTGGGCGCGTATTCTCGTGCTTTATTCAGATAATAAGGTAGATTAAAAACTCCGATCCGAAGACGTTGCATATTTATAATTGAATCGCGTGTCGCAAAATCTTTGCGTCTGTAATCTGGAACAATGAATGCAGCATTTTCTTGCAAGTAGGTTGTGGAAAAAGTGATCTCTCTTGCACGATCCGTACTTACCGCAATACCAGACATAAGAACATCGCAATAATCTGCATTTAGCTGATCGACAATTTTTGCGCGACCCATTGGAACAAACTCCAAAGAAACGTTCAATTCCTTCGCGAGCTGATGTGCCATATCTACATCAAACCCAACGAGATCATTTTTGGAGTTGAAAAAACAATAAGGAAGGCTGTCAGGCAAATAGCCAACACGAATTTTATGACGAGCTTCAATCTGATCTAAAACTGATCTGCCTTGAATTTCTTCCGGCCTTGGAACCTGATTGATGTCACGGTACACCATCCCGCCATTTTTGCTTTTCAGCAGTTGCATCGATCGTAGCACCCGGTCCTTTGTGTAAGTGTTGTCGATTATGTGTTCGAACAAGAATCGCATCCCTACAAAAGTAATCGCCGTAAGAAATAATGTGATGATTGCATACCGAAGCAATTTATCAGTCCTTATCGTTAACATTTTTGACATTGCACATGCGCCCAGGACAGCTAACGCCAGAGTATGCATTGCTGCAATCGCGCTTCCGAACCGCGAGTTCAAAACGCCGAGAGCCATGAATAATTGAAAGGTATCAATTGGAATCCGAAGAAAATCTAAAAGATATAGCACTGCTGCATTAATGTTTCCAAAAAAAGTAAGTATTCCGGTAGCTGCAAGCTTCAAATTGTCAAGAAACGAGAGCGACATGTCACTGAACCATGCCGCAAAAAGAATGAAACTCATAGAAAGGACTTTACCTGAATGCGGAAAGCTGAATGATGCAGGTACGATAACATCAGTCAAACTCTCTGCATCTTTCGAATCCTTTGTGAAACGGCGGATCAAATCCTTGCTTGTTTCGCTCAGCATTGGTAGAACGATAAACAAATTTGCAGTCATGAAAGCGGTGATTAACGCGCTTCCAGTTCGCTTCAAAATTTCCAAATATGGGATGTTGGTAAGCGCGCTGATCAGCCCTGGTAAAATCCACAATGCGAGCAGGCTGCCGCAGATTGCGTAAATCATTAAATAAATTTGAACTCGTTGAAGATCCTGCAATCGTAATGTGCCGGCCATACTGGCTCCAATGGCAAACAAACCAATCGGAGTTAATTTCACAATAAATTTGCTGACTTCACCAAGAGCTTTTTGTGCAGTATCTAGCCAGGCGATCAGTTGCTGCTTATTTTCAATTCCGATTAATGCAATCCCAACCGCGACACTAAAAAAAACGACTGCAGGCACAATATTGTTGGCCATAGAGAAAAAAGGATTTGTCGGAATATAAAGCTCTAGAAAATCGAATGGTTTTGGCTGTTCAATGATTGAACTGCTGAAAAAGGAAGCAGATTCCTGTTTGGGAAATGCGAAAGGTATTAGAAACACAAGTCCGAGTGTGAGCAACCAAAAAAGAAGCAGAATGCTGCCGACCTTGGTGAAGAACATGCGGCTCTGTTGTTTCGTCAGTGTGCCTAAGCCGGTGATGATAGAAACAGTGACGTAGGGCAGGACCGTCATCTGAAGAAGATTAATGAATGCCTGCGAAACAACTGAAATCGGAGCGATTGTTTCTCCGAAAAAAAGTCCGACAGCGACGCCTGCAGCAAGCGCTACAACAATTTGCTTTGAGAAATCTAAAGATAAAATCCGTTGTAAGAATCCCAAATTTTTGATCACGGAATCACGGAACACACAGAAAATCACAGAATCAAAAGATTTTTCAAAAAATTCCGTGCTTTCAGTGTCTTCCGTACTTCAGTGATTTAACTAGGCATGCGATAGTGCGCCGCTACCACAGTGATGTTATCCTTACCGCTGTTCTGCAAAGCAAGATTTACAAGAGTTTCACACTTTTTCTGAGAAGACTCAGAACCACTTAACGTTTCTGAAATTTGTGCATCAGAAACAAGATCTGTTAATCCATCGGAACAAATCAACAGCTGATCGTTATCTGAAAGCTTCAAATGATGGATTTCCACATCCAATTTTCCACCATGATGACCGACAGCGCGCGTTAATAGATGTCTGAATTTATGTTTATCGGCCGTTTCCTGAGTTATATCTCCTTTATCAGCGAGCGCCTGTGCCAGAGTATGGTCATGCGTTAGTCGATCCAATCGCCCGTTATGAAATAGATATGCGCGCGAGTCTCCAACATGGAAGATAAACAAATCATCTCCAAAACTGTACGACACAGTTAATGTTGTGCCCATCCGTTCATATCTATGATCTTCAGCAGCCTTCCGCGCAACTGCAAAATCAGCTTTGTTCAGATAATCCACCGCCCGCTCAATTGCTTCTTGAATTTCTTCTTTCCGAAACTCCGGATGATCCAATTTTAAAGCCCACTTCACTGATGAAAGCATGAGATTAACAATTGTTGTAATCGCCATACTGCTTGCCACTTCTCCGGCAGCGAGTCCTCCCATTCCATCCGCGACCACCATTCCATACGCACATTCCTCATGACGTTCTGGTATAAGTTCCTGATCAAGGTTAGTCACTACTTTTTGCATATACCGGCCAGTTCGTAGAATCAAGAAAGCATCTTCGTTATTAGGACGGACTTTTCCTTTATCAGAAACAGCTCCAAAATCGACCTGTACTCTGGAAGAAAATGGTTGCGGTAAGCTCGACTCAAAATTTGTGTAAGGAAGGTATAAAACTTCAGTATCCATCTCAGAAAGATTGCGCATAATAACACTCTCCTAGCACTTAAAATACCACGATGAAAAGAAAAGGAATATCAGACTTTAGCACTATGGGTCTACCATTTTTAATGAGGTTAGTCGTATTTCTAAATACTACTGAATCAATAGGTTAGAACAGAAATATCTCTTAATAAAGATATTTAACGTTGTTGTAACATAAAGATGTTGACTGTCCGGCTAAGTATGATAAATTATGAATATCCTTGGGGGCGTACATGCAGGAGCCCGTTGTATTTCTAGTTGATGATGATCCCTCGGTTCGAAGAAGTTTAAGCAGACTAATTTCTTCTGCCGGTTATCCGGTAGCAGCATTTTCCTCAGCTCGTGAGTTTCTGAACCGTAATGCTGCCGATGAATCCGGTTGCATTCTCTTAGACATTCGAATGCCCGGCATTAACGGCATTGAATTGCAGGAAGAACTTGTATTGAGCGGCAATCCAATGCCGATCATTTTCATGTCAGCACATGCCAGTGTACCAATCAGCGTGAAAGCAATGAAAGGTGGCGCAGTGGATTTCTTGACGAAGCCATTCAGTGCTGATGAACTTGTTTCGGCAATTAAGAATGCAGTGGATAAAATCACAAAAAAGCGGAGTGAAGATTCCCGAATCCATGATATCAAAGAACGGATTACTAATTTGACACCTCGCGAGTATGAAGTTTTTCGGCTTGTGGTTCAAGGACTGTTGAATAAACAAATTGGATCTCAATTAGGAATTAGCGAAAAAACCGTAAAAGTGCATCGCAGCAGAGTAATGGAAAAAATGCACGCCGGTTCCCTTGCGGAATTAGTATTGTTTGCTCAACGATCAGGCATAATGTCTGCAAACGAAATTGTAAGTCAATAAATCCCACCCCTGTACTGCATCCAAGTACGACTAAAGTCCAATATAGATATCTGCGATCTTTCCTTACAATTGAAGTAACGAATTCTTTAGAGAGTCAATAACGGTGACTGCGTCCATAGATACAAAAATTTACATTGTGGATGATGACCCTTCTGTCAGAAAAGCACTTCGGCGGTTACTTCAGTCCGCTGGTTTTAATGTTGAAACCTTCAGCTCCGCGAACGAATTCCTGCAATCTGAACATCAAGAAAGGCGCTCTTGTTTAATTTTGGACATTCAACTTGGAGGCATGAGTGGAATCAGTTTGCAAAAACATCTTTCAGATACCGGTGATAGAATTCCGGTTATTTTTATTACTGCTTTTGATGATGAAATAACCCGTCGTCAGATGTTGAGTGCCGGGGTTCCCTTTTTGATAAAACCATTTCCGGATCAAAAGTTGATTGATGCGTTGGAAGGTGTTTTTGGCGAAAATGGATAATTATTTTTGATAAGCCGGAATGGTGAATGAAAATGTAGCGCCATGATCGGGATTTGGAGTTGCCCATAGACGGCCCCCGTGAACTTCCAATATGGAACGGCTAATTGAAAGCCCAATTCCTAATCCATGTTGTTTCGTTGTGAAGAAGGGCTCAAAAAGTAAGCTTGCAATCCGTTGATCATAACCTTCGCCATTATCTCGAACAGTTACCAGAACTTCGCCGGATTCTTGTTGGTGAGATCCAATCGATAATACCTTTTCGTTTGCTTCGGAACTCATCGCTTCAATTCCATTCATGATTAAATTTACAATTACTTGCTGCAACTCAATTCTGTCACCAAGCACTTCTGGCAAATCCAATGTCAGTTCCGTTCGCAGACGGATATGATTCCTGTGACATTCACTGCGCATCAGGGTGATTACTTCCCGGATCACATTATTCAAATCCAGCGGGACCGGCTGAAATGCTTTTTTCTTTAACAACATGCGAATTTTGGAAATAACCTCACTCGCGCGATTCCCATCGTTTATGATGTCATTAATTGCTTCCCGAACTTCTGACAAATTCGGAGAGTCCGAGGCCAGCCATCGCAAACATGCATTCCCATTGTTGATTATGGCAGTCAGAGGTTGATTCACTTCATGCGCAATTGAAGCTGTAAGTTCTCCCATACTTTTTGCTCTTGTGACGCGTGCAAGTTGTTCTCCCATCCTGGATAATGCATCCTCTGCCATTTTACGTTCAGTGATATCTCGCCCAACTGCTTGTAACTCTTTGACTTCGCCGTGCTCATTCAGAACAACTGAATCAACCCATTGATGCCAATGCGTTTCACCATCTCCCTTCAGCACAGGATGTTCGTTCGGTTCGATCCGCGGATTTTTCAGTAACGAATCAACATGCTGTTTAGCTATCTGTCTCGATTCTTCCGGAATGAGCAACAAAAAGCTCGTACCTAATAATTCTTCCTGTTTTTTCCCAAAATATCTGCAGTACGCTTCGGTTACAAAAGTTAGTGTCGTATCCGGAAGATAACGGCAAATCATTTCGGTTTGCATTTCAACAATATTACGATACCGTTTTTCGCTTGCCATCAACGCCTCTTCCGCGTGAGTCCGATGGTTGATTTCATTTCGAAGTGCTTCAGCTGAACGTTCTAACTCTACGGTGTGTAGAACATTATCGACTGCAATTGCGATCTCAGTAACTATCAAAGATCCAAAATCCAGATGAAAAGTACGGTAAGTATCAGGTTCGTGACTCCACAAGATGAAAGCCCCTAATTGATGTTGTGCAGTCGTTAATGGCAAACAAACACAGGATCGAATTCCCTTATCAAGCAATATCGATGCATGTTCCGCAAACCTTGCTTCCTTTGCAGCATCATTGATGATAATCGGCTGCTGATTCTGCCACACCCAACATAACAAAGACGCACTTGTTGATTCCAGAAAAGATTGGAATTCAGAAGGATACGACGAAACAATGACGTCCTTCTTTTCGAAATTTAGTGACGAATCAAAAAGGACTAAACCAATATTGCGCGAACCGAAATGTTGATTCATCAAATCCCGGAAGGCTTCAAATAAGTCGATCAAATTCCGATGAGTGACTAGAATCTTCCGAATCTCAAGAAGAGCTTGTAAATCGGACTGGACCGATTCGTCTTTCCTGAATATCTAAATTCTACACCAATATATTTTAATACGACTTTAGTCTTATTTCGGAATCGGCCCGGGGGGCGTTTTATGGTCAATAAATCTCTTTTATTTTTTCCCTGGAGGAAAATCTTGAAACAATTTTTCTACCGCCTGGCGAACCGTTACCTCCATCTTAGCCAGATCATTACTAACCGTATCCTGAGCTGTGCCCCTCCAAATCAATCCGTTCTTAACTCTACCCACAAGATCGACTACCAGAGTTCCAACCTTAACAGGTTCATGTCTTTTCTTTTCGTCTCCCCATTTTCCGACTGAATAACCACCTTCGTCTGGCTTTACTTGAGTTTCAGTGGATCCATAATAAGTTACATAAAAATCAGGCTTCTTATCATCTTGCTTGAAACCTTTCGAAATCAATTGTTTTTCGATCTCAGCAATGATCATTTTATGAACTTCAGGACGCGCGGTTGTAGGTTTCTGCTTCCAACTAAATGTTTTTAAGTACGGAAAATGAATTCTGGGATCATACTCAACATCTATGGCTTGACTAAAAATAAAGTTCGGAAAGATTGAAAAAAGAAAGATGATTAACAACCCTTTAGTTCTCACGATTTCCTCCTGATTCATCGAGCGAATCTTAATAATAACCATGCCCGGGTTCAATACGACTAAAGTCCAATATATCCCCATGTCCTGATATGTAAAAATGATTCTTGCCCCAAAAGTGACAATTGCTATGAGCGACTTTTAAACGCAATTCTATCTTATTAGACATGAAAAATTAGAATAATTGGTCCAAATGACGTTTTGTCAGGTAGAAATGACAAATTGTCATTCTTAACAAGCTTAAAGAATAATGATATGATCAGACACGCCTGTGGAATTTAATTCTGTTTTGGATCTAAGCATGGTGAGGATCCGATGAAGAACAAAATTGTTCGGAACAAATTTTTTCCCTTCCTGTTACTCCTTGTCTCAATTTTAATTATCCTGAACGCGGCTTCAAAAGCGAACAGCCAGCAAACGAATCCTGCAGATCAAAAAGAAATGACTGCTGCATCGAATGAGTATGTTGGATCGGAACAATGTGCGGCCTGTCATGAAGATAAAATGACAGGTCTTCAGCACTCTGTTCATGGCAGTAAAGCTTTTCACGATCGTACTGATAGAGGGTGTGAAGAGTGCCACGGTTCAGGAAAAGCTCACGTTGATAGCGGTGGTGATGTAACACTAATTCGTAATTTTAAGAATCTGGATGCAAGAGCATCGGCTGCTGTTTGTTTGACCTGTCATGAAAAAGGAGCTCAAACGCACTGGAAAGGAAGTACGCATGAAATGCGAGGTCTTGCTTGCGCTTCCTGTCACTCAATTCACAGTGCAAAGTCTGACAAATGGCAACTGAAATACGCTGTAGTTGATCAACTATGCTCCACTTGCCATATAGAAGTAAAAACTGCGATTCAGCGAACTTCACACCATCCAATCCGCGAAGGCCTGATGTCCTGTAATGATTGTCATAATCCCCACGGTACATTAACTCCAAAAATGATTATGGCAAATTCAGTCAATGAGCAATGCTACACATGCCATACGGAAAAGAGAGGACCATTTTTATGGGAGCATCCACCGGTTCGGGAAAGTTGTCTGAATTGTCATTTGCCACATGGTTCCAATCATGAAAAACTTCTGGCTCAAAACCGGCCATGGCTTTGTCAGAACTGCCATCTTGATACAAGACATCCAGGCACACTTTATGACGCAACCAATCAAATCACTTCGAACCGTGAACTCGCGCGTTCTTGTTCCAACTGTCATAGCGCAATTCATGGCTCGAATCATCCATCAGGTCGAGTATTCACGCGGTAAGGTGGCATATGAGATCAATCACAATAAAGCTACTTCCTCAACTTTTGGTTGCATTGTTTCTTGCGATCGTGTTTCCGGTGTGGGCTCAAGAAACTCAGTCTGAAGAAAAATCAGATCAACAGACTGCAACATCTGAAACTGAACAAGCAACCACACCCGAAGCCTCTTCAGAACAGGCAACTACGCCCGATGCCTCTTCAGATGAAGTCTCAACATCGATTGATAGTGAGATCTCTGTTTGGACCAATGATGTCGAAGAAGATTCATCGAAAGCTGAAGAATATGGAGAAATTCCAGAAGGTTTTCTTGTGAATTTTCTAAGTGCAAATATTTATATGAGAGACGACCGGCATCTCGATGTTCGGGCTCGGAACGTTGGATTGAATAACGGTATATATGGAATGGACTATGGAGTCATCGGTCGCTATAACGTTTTTGTTGACTACAGGAAGATTCCACATCTTTTCAGCAAAGATGGAGTCACTATATATAATGAAGATTCTCCTGGAGTATGGGCTCTACCGGATTCGGTTCAGGGTGCAATCCAGAATCTGAATCCATTTCCAGTCAGTTCAAGCGATCCGAATTATTCAAGTGCTTTGAATCTACAACGTTCATTTATAAGCAGTCTTCTGACGGAGGCGCATCCAACAGATCTAGGTCTTCAAAGAAATCGAGGAACAGTAGGCTTTGGGTTCTCTCCCTCTCTTCATTGGAATTATGATGTTGAATACTTCCGTGAAAATCGTGATGGATTCCGTCCATATGGAGCTACTCTGGGATTCAGCTGGCTTCAAGAACTACCGGAACAGATCGATTACAACACCGATCGCGTTCGAGCAGGCGTGGAATATGCAAACAAGGATTACACCTTTGCGGCTGCCTATGAATTTATGGGCTTCAATAATGATCATCCGGTAATGACCTGGGACAATCCTTTTCGCCTTACGGATAGAGCGGAACAAACAGTGGGTGATGGAACATCGAGGGGCCGGTTGCAACTTCCGGCTGATAATCAGAGTAACATGTTTAGCCTTTCAGGCAGCAGTGGAATCGGTAGAGGAAAAATTACCGGTGCCTTTTCCTATAATACCTGGAAGAATGACGTAGATCTTCTTCCTTACACAATCAATTCAGCTCTGCCACAAGTCGCATTACCAGCAAATACTTTTAATGGAGATATAAGAAATATCAACGTGAATCTGCGTTATTATTCACCGATTGGTGCTAAAGGTGCATTCACAGCAAACTACCGATTGTATGATCAAAAGAATGAAAATGATGAACTGCTTTTCACCGCATTTGCTCCTTTAGATGCAAGCGTTACACTGGACGAGGAGTTTAATCCTTTAATTGCTTTTAAGACAAATACACTCGATCTGGATTTTCAACTCTCATTAACCAGCGCAATCAGATGGGTCGTAGGATATAGTTTCAACCGCTGGGATCGTCAGGAACGTGAAGTGGACAAAACAGATACCAATACGTTCCGAACCGGAGTAGATGTGCTTGCATCCGATCGAATTACGTTGCACGCACGCTATCAATATGATCATCGAACATCTGATGAGTTTGATCTTGAACTTCCAGTCTACGATGTGATTCCGCTTCGCCGTTTTGATACAGCCAATCTCAATCGTAATGTATTTAGGGTCTTCGCCGATTTCGCAATCAGTGAATCCTCCACGCTTGGAGTTACAGCTGGTGTGCAGAACAATGATTATCCTGATACTTTGTACGGACTGCAGCAAGGAAATTATTACAACGTAGGTGTGGATTATTCTTACGCTATAACTGCAAATTCCACTTTCAACGCCTGGTACGAACATGCCAAAAATAGTCGCGATCAGCAAGGGCGTCAGAGCAGCGGTTCAACTGCGTCAACCACAACGGCGTTCGATTGGACCGCAGGCTTGGAAGACATTTACGATACGGTAGGAGTCGGTTATCAGTCGAATTTTAGGGAAGGAAAATGCAACTGGAATACCGATTTTGTTTATGCATATGCGAATGGCAGCGAAGACTTAAATGCTGGACCCGCCGTCCGTCCAACCGGAGCGGGGGATCTAAACAATATTGATGACACTGATCATGTCAGTTTTAAAACTAGCGTAGCAGTCAAAGTATTTCCACGTGCCAAATTTGTGATTGGCTACTGGCTTGACTGGTATACCATCGATGATTTTTCTGAAAATGCGATTCAGGCAGACCTGGTTAAAGTCACTGATCCAGTTACCGGAGTCATTTCCTTTCCAGGCGTCATTCTGTTGAATGCAACTCAGGGAGACTACACGTATCATAGCGGTTGGTTGGGATTCGTTTATAATTGGTAAACAAGAAGCACTAATTTAGTTTCATCGATTTCAATTCGCCTTCAGTAACTTTAGTGTAGGACTAAAGTCCAATAGTCTTCTGTTTTAGCGTGCGATAACGTACATGTTTTCCACCTGGGATTAAATGCCGAATTCCGAACCAGCTCCAGTATTCCGCGACAAACCTTTCATTCTTCTTATAACAAGTCACTGGCTGAGTATGCTTGGCCTGGCTCTGATCATAACAAGTTTGATCTCCTGGTTATTCGTTCTTCCTCTGCATATGCGAAGCGGAGCAGACAATCCATATATCGGTATTGTTGCTTTCTTCATCATACCCGTGTTCTTTTTCCTTGGATTAATCCTGGTTCCGATTGGTATGTTTTTAGGGAAACGCCGTATCAAGGAGCGAATGGAAACACACATTACCGATCGGAAAGTTGCAGTACGCCGTTTATTATGGTTTCTAGGAATTGCAACCGCAGTGAATATCCTAATAGGCACACAATTTACTTATCGTGGAATCGAACATATGGAAACCGCACAGTTCTGCGGTCAGAGTTGTCATGTGATGAAACCGGAATTTATGGCATATCAATTCTCGCCTCACAGCAGAATCGCTTGTGTGGACTGCCATGTTGAGCCAGGTGCAAAAGGGTTTATCGAAAGTAAAATGTCAGGAACAAGACAACTGATAGAAACAATTTTGGGAAATGCGCCAAAACCAATTCCATCCGCATTGGAATCTGGTCGTCTGGTTCCAGCGAAAGAAACTTGTGAGCATTGTCATTGGGCAGAGAAATTTGCAGCAGTCCGTTTGCGAGTCATTAGTCGTTTCGCGGAAGATGAAGCCAACACCCAAAGTCAATCAGTATTGCTGATGATGGTTGGCGGCAGCCGCACAAAAGGAATTCACGGAAGTCATTTTGCTTCCAGTGTTGAAATTTGGTTTGCCCCGCGAGATTCAAAAAGACAAAAAATTCCTATTGTGGAATACCGGAATGTGAAAACAGGTCAGAAAAAAGTTTATCGATCTTCAGATGCAAGCGAAGCGGACAAAAATTTAACTCAGGATTGCGAAACCTGTCATGCTCCTTTGGCTATGGAGGAAACTTCACCACAAATTCTTGAAACCTTGGGACTAAAAGAACGCATCTCAGCGATTCAAAAGCCCTAATCTATTTACCAGATTGGCAAAGTCCAGGATAGTTTATCGTTACGGCATTCTTGTTCAATACGGTTTCGCAACGGCTTCATATACGAGAGTCCCCGCCTGATAGACAGCTCGGTAGTACGCGTTACCACATTGATACGTAAAAGTACCATTCGTCACTGTACTGTTGCAGCCCTTGGGTAAACTATAAAGAATCGTACCAACGGCGGGCGGTGGCTCAGCCGGAGTAGGTGCTACGAAAAAGGTTGCATTAGGATCGGCTGCTTTTGTAACACCATAGTCTGAACCTGTGGCTCCAGCCGAAGGACTCGCACCACTGGGGCTTGCAACGGCATAGCCATTGTAACCTCCACTGCAACATCCTCCGTATGGACGTGCTCCAACAGAGCCTCCATTCGGCCGTAAACAGATCCACCACGTGGCCCAACTGCCGCGCCATTATAAGCGCCTCCAGAAGCGACCCACGCATCTGCCGGAATTACATATAAAACAGTCAAGAACAAACTAAATAAAACAAATAGTAAATTTTTCATATTCTCCTTTGATTCCCCGAATCGACATTCAATATACCAACCCCCTCTTTCATCTCCCCCTTCATAAGGGGGAGAACATGTTGTTAGTGCCTTCCAATCACTCCAATACAATCAAAATTACTGAACCGGTTTGACATCGACTTTTGTAGATCCCTCTGGCGCGTTAAAAACGAATGTATTTGCCGGAATGACGGCATCCAAATTCCAGTCTGAAAACGAAATTGATACGCGAGGCGATCCTTTTATCTTCTTATATGTTACTGATAATCTTCTGGGAAGAGGATTTGGTCCATCTTCAATCCAGAGTTGCCAGTCAGCTTCGTCTTCGGTAAAGGCAAGTTGGCGGCACTTGATTCCGTTAACCATAACGACTCCTGCTTCGAAACCGGTCTTTAAACCTTGAACTGCTTTTTTAGATATGTCAGAAAGCAGAACCGTTGCCAGGGGTAAAGGCGCTTGGAATTTCTCAACTAGAAACATTACAGTGTCATCGATTGTAGCCGGCGAATCTGCCTGTGCATAAAAAGTGGTTCTTGGATCCATCAAGGTTATTTTTTTCCCGTCATACCAGATGTTAGCGGTCCAGATGTCTCCTTCAACGTTGATTCGAAGCAAATTTGGTCGAACCATCCAAACGTGTGAAGTGTAAAAAAACTCCAGCAGCTGCCCGGTTGTGGCTGGTTGTTCGCGCGTAGTATTTGCGGTGAAACTGATTTTCGTGGCGTTCTTTAGCAGGTCACTCATGCGTTGGAGTGTTTCAAGTGCAACTGGTTCAATAGGATTGGTGGTTGTTGTTGTTTGGGGAGTAGCAGCAGACTGTTGGGCGATTAGAGCTAAAGGCGCACAGAAGATTATTGCAACAAGAAGTGTTCCGGCTAGAAAATTCACTTCTAATGGCTTCAATAGTTTCATTATTTGTCCCTCCAAAGAAACTTCAGGCCTCATTTCTTCGCCATGTATTAAATAACAAAACTAGAAACAATGCTTAACCCTATGGTTCGGCAAAATACATACTCAAATATTGTCGGCTTCAGTAGATGAGGAACGTTTTGTTTTTGAACGGCCTCCCCATTGCCAGCCGCTGATTTCTGGCATGTCTTCGCCATATCTCGCGATGTATTGTTTGTGTTCTAGAAGTTTGTCGCGTATCGCTTGCTTGGCATAAGCTGCTCGCGCTCCGAGTGAAGGCACACGATCAATCACATCAGCTACCAGATGAAATCGATCGATATCGTTTACAACACACATATCGAAAGGCGTAGTAGTCGTTCCTTCTTCTTTGTATCCACGCACGTGTAAGTTGTTGTGATTCGTGCGGCGGTAGGTGAAACGATGAATCAGAAATGGATAACCATGGAATGCAAACACAATCGGTTTGTCTTTGGTAAATAGTGCATCGAAGTCTTGATCAGACAATCCATGTGAATGTTCGCTTGGTGGTTGTAATTTCATTAAATCGACAACATTGATCACGCGGATTTTTAATGTGGGGGCATGTTCGCGAAGCAGATCTACGGCAGCCAGAGTTTCAAGCGTAGGAACGTCCCCGCAACAAGCCATCACTACATCCGGCTCGCTTCCTTTGTCGTTACTTGCCCACTCCCAGATTCCAATTCCGGCGGTGCAATGTTTGATAGCCGCATCCATATCGAGCCATTGAGGAGCAGGCTGCTTGCCAGCAATAACAACATTGACATAGTTTCTGCTGCGCAGACAGTGATTGGTCACGGAAAGAAGTGTGTTTGCATCCGGAGGTAGATAAACACGCACAACCTCTGCTTTCTTGTTTACAACGTGATCGATGAATCCAGGATCCTGATGACTGAACCCATTGTGATCCTGCCGCCACACATGCGAACTGAGTAAATAGTTCAGTGATGCGATTGGCCGCCGCCATGGAATATGGCGACAAACCTTCAACCATTTCGCATGCTGATTGAACATCGAATCAATAATGTGGATGAACGCCTCATAACAGGAAAAGAACCCATGACGTCCGGTTAATAGATAACCTTCCAGCCAGCCCTGACATTGATGTTCACTGAGCATTTCCATGACTCTGCCATCGGGTGCTAGATGATCATCATATATGTAGCGATCCGCCATCCAGTTTCGGTTGGTAACTTCCAGAACATCTTGCCAGCGATTGGAGTTATTCTCATCCGGGCTGAAGAGACGAAAGTTCCGCGCATCCATATTCAGTTTCATTGTGTCTCGTAGAAATTTTCCCATGATCCGGGTTGATTCAGCCGTAGTTGTGCCAGGTTTTAGTATCTCAACTGCATAATCGCGGAAATCTGGTAATCGTAAATCTCTGAGTAACAAACCGCCGTTGGTGTGAGGATTGGCGCTCATTCGGCGTTGTCCTTTCGGCGCAAGTTCTGCGATCTCTGGTTTTAATTTGCCGTCTTGATCAAATAATTCTTTCGGTCGATATCTTTTCATCCATTGCTCAAGGATTTTCACGTGCTTAGGATTTTCATGCATTTCGCCCATTGGTACTTGATGACTTCGCCAATAATCTTCAGTTCGTTTGCCATCAATTTCTTTTGGACACGTCCATCCTTTGGGTGAACGCAAAATAATCATTGGCCAGCGCGGGCGTTGTTGTTTCGAGCCGTTCTTTCGCACTTGAGTTTGAATTTTTTTGATTTCGTCAAAGCAAAGATCCAGCGTGGCTGCCATCAGCTGATGCATTTTTTCTGGCTGCGAGCCTTCTACAAAATGCGGGATGTATCCATAACCTCGGAATAATTGTTCTAATTCTTCTTTGCTGATGCGGGCAAGAACAGTGGGACTCGCGATTTTGTATCCATTTAAATGAAGGATCGGCAGTACTGCACCATCTGTGGCTGGATTTAAAAATTTGTTTGAATGCCATGAAGTAGCAAGCGGTCCAGTTTCAGCTTCACCATCACCAACTACACATGCAACAATTAAATCAGGATTATCGAACGCCGCACCGTAGGCATGAGAGATGGCATAACCCAATTCACCACCTTCATGAATTGATCCAGGAGTTTCAGGTGCAACGTGACTTGGAATCCCTCCAGGAAATGAAAACTGTTTGAACAGACGTTTCATTCCTTGTTCATCCTGGCTGATGTTCGGATAGACTTCGCTGTAGGTGCTTTCTAAATAAGCATTAGCTACCAATCCCGACCGCCATGTCCGGGTCCGGTGATATACATCATGCTGACATCGCGTTTCTTGATGATTCGATTTAAGTGAACGTAAATGAAATTTAAACCAGGTGTAGTTCCCCAATGACCAAGCAGTCTGGGTTTGATATGTTCCTTCCGCAAAGGTCGTTTCAGCAGCGGATTATCGTAAAGATAAATCTGCCCTACTGAAAGATAATTTGCGGCACGCCAGTAAGCGTCGATTAATTGGAGTTCCTTCTCCGGCAAAGGATTTTTCATGATCGTCTCCTTTTGCGGATTTTACAGTTGATTTGTTTCAGTAATGTGAAATGAGAAATTTATTGTTTTTGTTGTTGTGGTTCGAATCTTTGAGAAATGTATGTTCCAACCAGGACCGCTATAATCACTGCAACATAAAACTGGCCAAGCACTGCTTCAAGAACAGAAATCATTCGTGCCGTATTTGAAGCAGGAATGATATCACCATAGCCAAGGGTTGCAATGGTGACGAGGCTAAAATAAGCCATGTCTCCCATTTTGAGCGGCCTGGTTATGGCGCCCGTGAAATTTTCGGGATTCCATAAAATCATCATTCTATAGATAAGCGCAAAAGAAAAGGCCAATAATAGGTAAGCTACGAATGCAGCAAAGATTGCATCCACCGTCACTCGATGGCTTGTGAAAACAGTTGAAAGAATGATTGCGACACAAATTATAAGCAATATGAAATGGAAAATACTTTCCACATAAAGAGCTGCTGCACGAATTTCTGGTGTAATCGGTAGCAGGGCAATTATCGATCCTAGCATTCCAATGGCCCAAATAATCCATAAAAGTGTTTTTATTCTTGAGCCTTTCGCAGTTGCGGAGAGCGACACTAATACAGAGTTCAGTACAAAAATTTGTGACAAAATCTGAACCAACAATTTATCTCCCAAGAGTGGAAATAGGATCCAGAGAGCCACCAGGAAAATTGTAAGCTGAAGAAATCTCCAATTTTCGAAACGTAAGAGTTTTTGCAATGAATTAAACCTACGCTATGGTTTTAGCATTGCTTGGTCATCAGATCAATCGACTTGTCTTTTCTCCGAATTTGATAGAAAGTTTTCACATGAAATTAGCCTAGGAGATTTTTATGAAAAGTTTGGTGACTGTTTCTCTGATTCTTTGCGCTCTTCTATTGGGCATGGTTTTAACCCGGCCGGTTGAAAGTGCGCGTCGTTACGAATATCGTGTTATTTCAATTACCGCGATGAAACAACTTCGAACACAATCCGATGCCGAACAAGGGCAGATGAGAACGATAGAAAAAACAATCAACGAACAAGCAGCACAGGGATGGGAGCTATTTCAGGCTGATGGATATGTATTGTACTTCCGTAGATAAAGAAAATAGTTTCAAAGCTGGATTATTTCTTGGCCTTTCGATATTACTTATGTTTCTTTTTCTTCCGGATACTGCAAATGCTGATGTCCTCAAGAAAATGAAGCAGAAGCATAAGAACGATTTAGTTCTTATGAATAATGGAGACCACAATACCGGTGAAATTAAAAAGATGGAGTTTGGAGTGCTTCATTTTAAATCTGATCTTGTAGCCGATACGTTAAAACTCGATTGGCAAGAAGTATCACACGTTGAAAGTTCTGCTAGATATGAGTTCGAAACAGAAACAAAAGACTTTTATGTTGGCAAAATTGAAAAGACTCCTGGTGATGTGTCGCCTGGAAGTTTAACCATTGTGTTAGACGATGGCTCAAAGGTTGAACTCAAAATCGTGGATATTATTTCAATTCACGAAATGGGCCGATCGTTTATTTCGCGAATCAATTTGTCTCTGGATGCAGGAGGAAGTTTTACATCAGCAAACAGCAGAGTTCAAACCAATTTTAATCTTTCAACCTCATACCGGAAGCCAAAATATTCAACGACGTTGGAAGTGCATTCTCAGTTCAGCCATGAACCTGGAACTGACAAAACCGAACGCAATGAAGTTCAAATTGGTGCAACTCGATTCCTGGCGAAAAAATGGGACGCTGTTCTTCTTTCAGGCTTTCTTCATGACAATCAGCAAGAGCTGGAATTAAGAACGACTATCGGTGGTGGAATTCTCAGATCTTTATATGAATCCCATCGCACCCGATTTTTTACGGTTGGAGGAGCAGTTTACACCAATGAAAATTATTTTCCCGAAGCACAATCGGATCGAAATAATGTTGAAGCATTGGGAGCATTAGGGTTTCAAACCTATCGCTTCCGCGGTTCATCTTTTAATGCACTTACGTCTGTCTTTGTAAGTCTCTCTGATCCGGGACGCGTTCGGGTGGATAGTAATTTCAACTGGAAATGGGATATTGTTTCAGATCTATACTTGAAAATTAGTTTTCTTGATAACTACGACAACAGACCGCCTGAGACCGGGATCAACCATAATCTGAACATTACATCTACCATCGGTTGGAGTTTCTAGTGGCAAATATCTATCTAACCGGTAAAAGCGTTTTGCCGGTTAGAATCACATCAATTTCAACAACGAAGCGGTATGTCGTGCAATCATTAGTTCTTCATTCGTCGGAATTACCCATGCTGAAACTTTGCTTTGAGCAGTCGAAATTCGTGAGCCTTTTCGTGCATTTGCTTCAGGATCAAGTTCCACTCCGAGCCATGCCGAGGCCTCGCAAATCCGCTTGCGAATTTCAGCGGAATTTTCGCCAATGCCTGCAGTAAACACCAGGGCATCAACACCGTTTAATACTGCAGCCAGAGCACCGATCTCTTTTGCAGCACGGTAAACGAAATAATCTACAGCGAGTTTGGCTGATGCTCCCTTACTTTCAAGAAGATCGCGCATATCATTGCTGATACCAGAAATTCCTAGCAACCCTGATTTCTTATAAAGAATGGTTTCAACTTCTTTTGGAGAGAGTTTTAGATTTTGGAAAAGATAAAGAACAACACCAGGATCAAGTGCACCGGGTCTGGTACCCATGCAAAGTCCATCCAATGCGGTAAAACTTAAAGTACTGTCTACACTTTTTCCATCTTTCATTGCGCATAAACTTGCACCGCTTCCAAGATGAGCAACAATGACGCGAGCCTTCGCAATCTCCGGGGCAACCTGCGGCAAAATCGAAGAAATGTATTCATATGATAAGCCGTGGAAACCATAACGCTGTAATCCTTCTTTGGTTAAATCTTCCGGTAGTGGAACCAGATCAGCAACAGCGGCATGTCCGCGGTGAAAGCTGGTATCAAAACACGCGACTTGAGGTACATCGGGAAGTTGTTCGAAAATTGCTTCAATTGCACCTAAGTTGTAAGGCTGATGAAGAGGCGCCAATGGAATTAGCTGACGCAATTGATCTAACACTTGTTGATTTACGATTGTTGGTTTTTCAAATTGAGCACCGCCATGAACAACACGGTGTCCGACACCCAGTATTCGTGCCCCTCCATATATAGAGCGAAGCCACGCAGCCAGCGAATCGAGTGCCTTGCGTCCATCACTTACTGCATCCAACTGTTGTTCTACGAGGCTTTTGCCTTGCGCATCTTTGGCAGACATTCGCGGCGAAGTTCCGATCCCTTCGATTTGACCCCGTGATGCAAGCTGCCAATTTTCTTTTTCCGGCCGATGATAAACGCAAAACTTTAAACTGGAGGAACCGGCATTCAATATCAGTGCATAATCATCCATGGTAATTCCTCATCGCAAATAAGCTTCTGAACATTTCACGTTCATAAGCAGCAGGATCGGGAACCTTTGAATAGCTCATGTTGCCGCGCATTTCATTCAGTGAGTTCCATTCATTTTCTTCCATCCATGCTTTGATACCGGTCAACAAAGTCTTTAGATATCCGTGTCCATTTTGAAGAAGAGCTGAAACCAATTGCGTGACATGCGCTCCTGCCATATTAGACTTGATGACATCCAGTGCAGTATGAACACCACCGGTGATCGCAAGTGAAGCTTTGACCTTTCCTGATAAAACTGCAGTTCCGCGAAGCCGCAGTCGAAGTTCCGAAGAATTCGATAGTTCGAGCTTCCGCACGACTTCAAGTTCAATTACATCGATATCGGCCTGAGGAAAGCGTGTGAATAAGATGATTCCATTGGCTCCTGCAGCATCAACTTGTGATGCGAAATTCGCAAATGCAGTTAATAATGGTGAAAGCTTAACAGCAATCGGAATCTTCACAGTACGCTTTACTTCACGCACAATATCAATCATCTGCCGTTCAACATCCGCACCGGTCAACGATGGATCACTGGCCGAATGATAAATATTCAGCTCTAATGCGTCAGCACCAGCTTGTTCTATTAATCTTGCGTATGAAGTCCATCCACCGATTGATGTTCCATTGAGCGAGGCCATCACTGGAATACGAACTGCATTTTTCACGCGCCGCAAATGTTCCAGATACTCTTCAGGACCAAATGCAGATTCAGGCTCAGGATAATAACTGGTAGCTTCAGCAAAAGATTCGTTGTGACTTTCGGTGTTATAAAACGCAGCCATCTGTTCGCCTTTAATTTCTTCTTCATACAATGAACGCAATACCAAAGCTGCTGCACCATTATCTTCAAGCTGCTTCACAGAATCCAACTCATCGGTTAAAGGCATGGACCAACCATCAATGGATGAGGCAGCTGAAATCCTAAATAAGTTGTGTTGAGATTCATTGTTCCTCCTCACTTGCTACCGGATTCGGTGTGACAACGTCTTCTTTTGTTTCGATAACCGGAACAGTAATTCCGGCAAGTTGTTGATACACCGCGTAACGCTTTTCGGCCGCAGCTTGGGATTCTCTAAGGAAATATTTATAGCGTTCGGGATTCGCGCGTTCAATCACCCGGAATCGTGATTCATTTTGCATATATTCCGCAACTCTTCCTTTCGGCGGACCGATAATCCAGATTCAGAGGCGGTTCACCTTTGACCAATCGCCGCGGATCGAATCGATACAGCGGCCAAACACCTGTAGTTACTGCTAACTTTTGTTGTGCGGCACCTTGCGCCATGTCGTATCCATGCGCAATGCAATGACTATATGCAACGATCAATGAAGGTCCAGGATATGATTCGGCTTCTAAGAACGCCTGAACGGTTTGCGGCATCTTTGCACCGAATGCAACACGAGCAACATACACATGTCCATACATGTTTGCTAAAGCAGTCAAATCTTTTTTGCCAAATGATTTTCCGGCAGAAGCAAACTTCGCGGCTGCACCAAGCGGAGTTGCCTTCGATGCTTGACCTCCAGTGTTGGAGTAAACTTCAGTATCCAATACCAGAATGTTGACATCACGATGGTTTGCGATTACGTGATCCAATCCACCGTACCCGATGTCATAAGCCCATCCATCACCACCAACAAGCCAGACACTTTTCTTCACAAGATAATCGGCCACTGTTTCAAGCCTTCGCGCTTCAGCAGATTGAATTCCAGCAAGCTTTTCACGTAAGACCTTTACGCGCTCGCGTTGAGAGGTAATTACAGCCTGATCGCTTTGGTCGGCATTCAGTAACTCGGAAGTAAGAGTGTCGCCAATTTGCGAACCTAATCGTTCAAGCAGACCACGAGCCGCAGCGATATGAGCATCTAACGCAAGACGAAATCCGAAGCCGAACTCAGCGTTATCTTCAAACAGCGAATTTGACCACGCAGGTCCTCTGCCATCACGGTTTGTTGTATAAGGAGTTGTTGGCAAATTTCCACCATATATAGATGAACATCCAGTAGCATTTGCGATCAGCAATCGATCCCCGAAAAGTTGAGTAAGAAGCTTGAGATACGGAGTTTCACCGCAACCAGCGCAAGCTCCAGAATATTCAAAAAGCGGTTCCAGAAATTGCGAACCTTTATGATCGAGCTTTACAATATCTTCACGCGCCGGGTCAGGAAGATTCAGGAAGAAATCGTAGTTATCTCTTTCTGTATCACGTAGTGGCGCCTGAGGTTCCATGTTGATCGCTTTATGTTTCGGGTTGGTTCGATCTTTCGCGGGACAAACATTTACGCACAAGTTGCAGCCGGTACAATCTTCCGGAGCAACCTGAATTGTATACATCTTCCCTTTGTATTCATTTCCTTTGTAGGCAGTGGATTTGAATGTTGATGGAGCTTCGGCAAGTGTTGCACCATCATAAACTTTTGCCCGGATGGCAGCGTGCGGACAAACCAGCGCACATTGATTGCATTGAATACAAACTTTCGTATCCCACACCGGAATTTCAAGCGCAAGATTCCGCTTTTCCCACTTTGCAGTTGCAGTTGGCCATGTTCCATCAACCGGAAATGCGCTAACCGGAAGGTAATCACCTTTACCAGCCAGCATCACCGCTGTAATCTTCTGAACGAAATCCGGGGCTTTTTCGGAAACAAGCGGTGGACGATTTCGTGTTGCACTTACATCTTTAGGCACAGGAATTTCATGAAGATTTGACAGCGATTGATCTACGACTTCCCAATTCCGCCGCACAACTTCCGGACCGCGTTTGCCATACGTTTTTTCGATCGCTTTCTTAATATGAGCGATTGCCTCATCGCGGGGCAAAATTCCGGAAATGGCGAAGAAACATGTTTGCATAATCGTATTGATGCGTCCGCCCATTCCTACTTGCTTCGCTAACGCATAGGCATCGATTGCAAAAAAACGGATCTTTTTTTCAATCATCTGCTGTTGCATTTCGCGCGGCAAACGATCCCAAACCATGTTTGCTTCACCCGGAGCATTTAACAAAAACGCTGCGCCAGGTGCGGCAAACTCCAGTACATCAATCTTATCTATGAATTCAAATTGATGACATGCTACGAAGCTTGCGAGATCGATCAAATACGCTGACCGGATCGGTCTGGGACTTGTACGCAAATGCGAAACTGTAATCGCGCCTGATTTTTTGGAATCATAAACAAAATAACCTTGTCCAAAGAGATCAGTTTCTTGTGAGATGATTTTGATTGAATTCTTGTTTGCTCCAACAGTTCCATCAGCGCCTAATCCATAAAACAACGCTCTGGATACATCTTGACCTTCCGTTCTGAATGACGGATCCCAATCTATTGAAGTGTGGGTGACATCATCTTTAATACCGACTGTGAAATGTCTTCGAGGTTTTTGTTTTGCAAGCTCATCAAAAACGGATTTTACCATTGCAGGAGTAAATTCTTTTGAGGAAAGTCCATAGCGTCCTGCAATCACCCGCGGTTCAACAGCGAATGCTGATTCGCCTTCGGCACGCGCTTCCGCAAGCGCAGTCATTACATCAAGGTAAAGAGGATCGCCTGGAGCGCCAGGTTCTTTGGTGCGATCCAGGACAGCGATACTTTGAACACTGCGCGGCAATGCCGCAATAAATGCGGATCGCAAAAACGGACGGTACAATCTTACTTTCACCACGCCAATTTTTTCATCCTGGTTCAACAGATGTTCAACGGTCTCATGTACGGTCTCGGCGCCCGATCCCATAATTACAATCACGCGTTCGGCTTTAGGATGGCCAAAGTAATCAAAAAGTTTGTAAGAGCGACCGGTACGTTCCGCAAATTTGGTCATCATGCGTTGAACAATTTCCGGGGCAGCGTCATAAAACAGATTGGCCGCTTCGCGTGCCTGAAAAAACACGTCCGGATTTTGCGCTGTGCCGCGTAGCACAGGATGATCAGGTGTTAAAGCACGCCTGCGATGCGCTTCAATGTTTGATTCGGAAAATAAACTGCGCAAATCGTCATCGCTAAGGGCCTCAATTTTTGCAACTTCATGCGATGTGCGAAAGCCATCAAAATAATGAAGGAATGGAATTCGCGATTCCAGAGTTGCAGCATGTGAGATCGCTGCAAAATCATGTGCTTCTTGCACGGAGTTTGAACACAACAGTGCAAATCCTGTTTGTCTGCATGCCATCACATCGGAATGATCACCGAAGATTGAAAGAGCATGCGTTGCAAGAGTACGCGCTGCTACGTGCATCACGAAAGGTGATAACTCTCCCGCAATTTTGTACATGTTTGGAATCATCAACAGCAAACCTTGCGATGCAGTGAACGTTGTTGACAATGCACCTGCTTGCAGTGCGCCATGAACTGCTCCTGCGGCTCCGCCTTCGGATTGCATTTCTGCAATTTCAGGAATCACTCCCCAGAGATTGGTTTTCTTTTTACTGGCCCATTCATCGCAGACTTCAGCCATTGGAGAACTTGGAGTAATCGGATAAATCGCGATTACTTCGCTAAACCGAAATGCAACCGAAGCTGCAGCTTCATTACCATCAATCGTGATGCGATTTTTTTGAGTCATGAATCACCTCATTTGTGCTGTACTCTGACGCCGTGCATGAGCAGCTAACATTGCAACAGCACAGCTTGCGATTCGGGATCGAACACTATCGGCACGGCTGGTAAGAATCACTGGCACTTTTGCTCCAATGACCAGGCCCGCGCTATCAGCATTTGCAAGAAAACTAAGTTGTTTTGCCAAAATATTTCCAGCTTCAAGATCAGGAACAAGCAGGATATCAGGATCACCGGCAACTTCCGATTTGATGCCTTTTGTTTCTGCCGCTTGTTTGCTGATCGCATTATCAAACGCCAGAGTGCCATCCAGAATTGCGCCTGTGATCTGTTTGCGGTCAGCCATTTTGCAAAGTGCAGCAGCATCGATCGTGGCTGGCATCTTTGATGTCACTGTTTCTACTGCACCCAGAATTGCGACTTTCGGTTTTTCCAGTCCTAGTGAAATCGCAAGATCAATTGCGTTTTGAAGAATATCAACCTTGTCTTCCAGTGTCGGCGCAATGTTGATTGCAGCATCAGTGATGATCAGTACTTTGTGATATGTGGGAACATCCATCACGAATACATGACTGATGCGACGTCCGGTGCGAAGTCCACCTTCACGCGAAACAATTGCAGACATCAATTCATCCGTATGTAAGCTGCCTTTCATCAGAAGTTCCGCTTTGCCTTCACGAACTAAGCCAACCGCTTTTGCTGCTGATTCATGGCTGTGTGAAGCATCGACGATTTCAACTCCACCAAGATCGATCTTTAACGATTTGGCAAGTTCTTCAATTTTGGCTTTGGGTCCAACTAGAATTGGTTTGATCAATCCAAGTTCACCGGCTTCAATCGCAGCTTGCAAAGCCGCCGTTTCACAGGGATGCGCTACAGCCGTAGGAATCGGTTCAAGATTCTTGCATCGAACCAGAAGCGCTTCATATTTTCCGGTTCCTGTTTTTTGATCCATAAATCCTCCTGAGCCATGACAGTCGCAGACTTTCTCACTGCAGGTGCCTGTTTCCTTCAATATAAAAGTGAGAACGATGGCGATACTTACGCCATAGGCATTGTAATTCTCCTAACCTGCTCATTTGCAAGCCATGAGCCACTACAATCACTCTCGAGAATTTGTTCCTCGAGGCAGCGAAATCTACGGAATAAAGTAGGAGCCTCCGAATTTTCGTAGCTTCGTTGACTGCTCTCTTTGCAGTAAAATCGATCTACCAGGTTATTAACTCATGAACGAACGCATCTTAGTTGTGGATGATACTCCTACAAATATTCAGATACTGACAGGAATTCTAAAAGAAAAGGGATATCAACTTAGTATTGCCACCAATGGAAAGCAAGCGCTTCAGGTTTTGGAAAAAGTCCGTCCGGATTTAATTTTGCTGGATGTCATGATGCCGGAGCTAGATGGTTTTGAGACTTGCCGGATCATTAAGAAAACTCCTGGCCTGGATGATATTCCAATCATTTTTCTAACTTCGAAAACTGATACCTCTGACATTGTGGCAGGCTTCGAAATTGGAGCGGTGGATTATGTTGGTAAACCATTTAATGCCAATGAACTTCTGGCGCGCATTAATACTCATCTAACTATTGATCAGTTACGTCGGAGTCTTGCAGAGAAAAATGAGGAACTGGCTCACGCTCAAAAACGCGAGCGTGAAATGGCCTTCCGTGTGCAGTCACAATTGATTCCAGTCAATATGCCTGAAATTGCAGGATGGGAATTTGCTGCGAATTGGATACCGGCGCGTGAAGTCAGCGGTGATTATTATGACTTTATTCGAAACGAGGATCGCTTGGGAATCATAATCGCCGATGTTTCAGGCAAAGGGATGCCGGCAGCGTTGTTCATGGCTTCAGCCCGAAGCATTGTAAGAGCAAAAGCAACTACATCGCTAAAACCTGAAGAAATTTTAACTCAGGCGAATCATTTGATCTGCGCTGATGCTGCTCGCGGTATGTACATCACAGTTTTTTATGTAGATATAGATCCTCAAAAGCGCTTGCTAACTTATGTGAACTGCGGACACAATCCACCATATTGGTATAAGGCGGGTCAAAAAGAGATTCACGAATTATCTCCAACAGGCACAGTCGTAGGAATGGTTCAATCAATGCAAGGTAAACAGGAACAGATCGAAATAGGTCACGGTGACATCCTGTTACTTTACACTGATGGAATTACCGAAGCATTCAATGAAGAAGATCAAGAATTTGGTGATGAACGATTGAAATCGATTCTAATGAATAATGCCCAAAGGTCACCAGCGGAAATTCTTGCCGAAGTTCAAAAAGCTTTAGAAGCTTTTGTTGGCTCTGCGCCACAATCTGATGATAGAACTATCGTAATCGTCAAGTATTTGTGAATGCAGCTCAGCGAACTCTGCGTTAAAAAAATCATTCAACAACTTTTATTAGCCGAAGGATATTTTTAGTTCCGCTCCTTTCATAATCGATACGATCCATTAGTGTTCGCATCAAGTAAATCCCAAGTGAGCCGATCGGCTTTTTCTCAACAGGCAATGCAAGATCTGGTGCTGGAGCTTCCAGCGGATTGAAAAATCTTGCATCATCTTCTATCTCCAAAAGTAGTTCCTGGTTGTTAACTTCAACCCGAACATGAATGGTGTGAACGTCCTGGTCATCGTAACCATATTTGATCGTGTTCGAAACTGCTTCTTCTAAGGCGAGCCGGATGTCGTAACAAACTGCTTCTGTTACACCGATGTCTTTGCAGTAATTGGTAATGACTTCAGATAAGGTTTCGATTTCGGAGAGATCGTTTTTAATTGCGAAATCTTTCATCTCAAGTCAAATTTTTCCGTGCTTTCAGTGTTTCCGTGACTAGATTTCGCCGTCTTTCACTTTCCGTTGAATCTCTTTCAAATATTCGTCCATCTCTTCAATACTTTTGAATATTTGTTGATCAGGAAGTGCTTTTACGATGTCAAAAACTTTTCTGATTTGTGGCTGAAGATTGACCATCAATACTTTTCCATTATTGGGTTTTAGATCTTGCTCTGCCAGTAGCACGACGCCTACTCCTGCACTGCTTACATAATTCACATTGGCCATATCAAAAATGATCATCCTGGGCGATTTCTTCATTATTTCTTCGACTTCTAACCCCAAAATCGAAAATGTGTTGGCATCAATGGATCCTTCCGGACGTATTGCGTAGGCGCCCTGGCCTTTATCTTCTACAGTCACTTTCAGTGGCATCAAACACCTCCTGCCTGCTCTTGATTCTATCACCTATATATATGAAGCTAGCTGACGGCGCGTCCCTGGAACATAAAATGATACAATCAGACGATGTGCTGAAAGTGAATCTCTTAATCTCTCCTAAGATTTTCAAATCATGAAAATTAAACGAACAAGCCGAATCATTACTTTCGTTGTCATCATTTTGTCGTTAGTTGCGATCGCTTGTGCAATATTTGCGCGTCATTACTGGATTCTTTCTCAGAACAACTACGAAGCTCGAAGAAAGATGTCCGCTTTGTCCGATCAACTTGCTGTAGGGAGCGACGCTTTAACGAACGCTGTTCGCGCGTATGCCGCTACTGGAGAGAAGCGTTATTACGACCATTTTCAGCAAGAGTTGAAGGTAAATCGTAATCGCGACATTGCTATAGAAGGCCTCCAAAAATTAGGTCTCACGGATTCTGAACGTGAGCTGATTTCACGCGCGAAACGAAATTCCGACAAGTTAATCTCAATTGAAAATGAAGCATTTGCAGCCGTTGAAAACCATGATTATTCACACGCAATTCACCTTGTGTATGGTCCGGAGTACGTAGCGGCAAAAGCTTCAATTATGAATCCTATTGCGGAATGCCGGCGTCTCATGGAACTGAGATTCACTTCAACAGCAACAAGGTTAGCGAATGAGGCGCGGCTGTTAGACAACATAGCGCTTTCTGTTCTTCTACTGAATGCTATTACTATCCTGGGCGTTATGATCTTATTCTACAGGCGTAGAGTCGTGAATCCACTAGCGAACATGACTCAAAGTCTTGCAGATTTGGTCGCACGAAAAGAAGGCGCGCAAATCGGCTATCAGCAAGAGACTTCTGAGATCGGAGAAGTAGCTCGCTCAATTGAGAAATATCGCGCCACTGTAGACGAAGCAGATCGGCAACATTGGGTCAAAACCAGTCTTGCCGAAATTGCGGATAGTTTACAAGGCGCGGAACAACCGGATGATTTCGGCCGGTGCTTGCTCTCCACTCTCGTCCCTTTGGTCGGTGCCGGTTATGGCGCATTTCATTTATTTCATGAAGATGATGGACGTTTTCATTTTGTCGGTGGATATGGTTTCGAAAGCAATCGTAGTGAAGGTCGTACGTTTTTGCCTGGTGAAGGAATTGCGGGCCAGGCCGCTGTCGAAAGAAAAGTTCTCATACTGAATAATCTTCCTTCAGATTACATAAAAATTGGCTCGGGATTAGGTCAGGCATCACCACGCATATTGGCGGCAATCCCGGTTGCAACTGAAGATCGCGTGCTTGCAGTTGTTGAGGTTGCCTCATTCTCTGCATTTACAAATGAACAACGTACATTGCTTGAAGAATCTGCGCCTATGGTTGCGTTGAAATTGGACGTGCTTCAACGCAATCTTCGCACTCAACAATTATTGGAACAAGTAAAAATAAGCGAACAGAAGATACGTGAGACCGAGCAATTCTTCCGAAATGTACTGGAATTAGCGCCCGATGGATTAATGGTAGTAAATGCCAAAGGTGTAATCCAATTAGCTAATGCGCAATGCGAACAATTATTTGGCTATACACGCGATGAACTGATAGGCAAGCCGGTTGAAATTCTAGTACCTGAAAATATTCGTGGACATCATCCCGCGCTACGAGAGGATTTTCATCGCTCACCGGAAGTCCGCAGCATGGGAACAAGCCGTGAGCTTCATGCTCAACGCAAAGATGGTTCGCTGTTTCCTGTGGAAATCGCGCTTAGTCCGATACCCGGCCATGAAGGAGAATCGGGACAGGTCGCAGTATCCATTCGCGATACTACTGAACGCAAGAAAGCGGATGATGCATTACGTGCAACCGAAGAGCGTACACGGCTCATTTTGGAATCGACAGATGAAGGTCTTTTTGGAGTGGATACAAACGGCTGCATCACTTTTGTGAACCCATCTGCATGCGAGTTGCTTGGTTTTATTCCAGATGAAATGATCGGACAACAATCGCACAAGCTAATCCATCACCACCGCGCCGACGGCAGTGATTATCCAGTTGATCAATGTCCAATGTTCGCAGCATACAAACGCGGAGAGACCAGCCGCATTGACAACGAATTCCTGTGGCGTAAAGACGGCTCCGGTCTGCCAGTTGAATATGGAGCAACACCAATTCGGAAAGACGATGCAATTGTCGGTGCGGTCATCAGTTTCAAAGACATCACCGAACGGAAACGTGCCGAAGCCGTACTCCAGCACACGAATTTTCTGGCTGATGGAGCGCTCGATCTTACAAAAGCAGGTTACTGGCATGTTCCGCTAGACGGTTCCGGTTGGTATAACTCTTCGGAGCGAGCAGCGCGAATTTTTGGAGATCTTCCCGCAACTGACCATCGCTACACGTTAGAACATTGGGCATCGCATGTGAAGGCAGGAGATGAAGAAGCAGCCAAGATCACAATGGACAATTTTAATGCTGCTGTGGCGGGTACCATTCCTGTTTATGACGCCACTTATGCATACAAGCGGCCAGTCGATGGCCGCATCATTTGGATCCATGCGCTAGGACGGGTGGTTAAGGATGATACTGGCAAACCTACGGACATGTTTGGTGTTACTCAGGACATCACAGATTTCAAACTGCTTGAGATGGAATTGATTGGAGCAAAGATAAAAGCAGATGAAGCGACGCAGATGAAGTCGATGTTTCTTGCCAATATGAGCCATGAAATCAGAACGCCAATGAATGCAATCATCGGTTTGTCTTACCTGGCATTGAAGACACAATTGAATAACAAACAGCGTGATTACTTGAATAAGATTCACAACGCCGGCACATCCTTGCTTGCAGTCATTAACGATATTTTAGATTTTTCCAAAATCGAAGCAGGCAAACTCGATATTGAAGAAACAGATTTCAAACTGGATGATGTGATCAGCTCAGTTACCACGATCACAGGACAAAAAGCGCATGAAAAAGGTTTGGAGTTTCTTGCAGGCGTTCCCAATTCAGTGCCTCAATTTCTGATCGGTGATCCTTTAAGGCTCGGGCAGGTTCTTACTAATCTTGTAAACAATGCGGTGAAATTTACTGAACGTGGCGAGATCCGATTGAAGGCTGAATTAATGGAACGCACCGGCGATAAGTGTCAATTGAAATTCGCTGTTCAGGATACTGGTCTTGGAATGACCCCTGAACAAGCTGCAAAACTTTTCCAGCCTTTCACTCAAGCTGATATGTCTACCACACGCAAGCACGGCGGCACCGGACTCGGTTTAACGATTTCTCGACGCTTAGTTGAAATGATGGGCGGCAAAATCTGGCTTGAAAGTGAAGCAGGCAAAGGAAGCACATTTTACTTCACAGTGTCGCTTGGGATTGGTGAAGAAAAAGGTTCAGGAAAAATCGTTCCAGAAAAACTTCAGAATTTGAACGTTCTGGTTGTAGATGATAATGCTGCGGCATGTGACATCATTCATGATTCACTTCGAAATGTTGTTGAGCGAATTGATACGGTTGGATCAGGTGTGAGTGCTGTAGCAGCAGTAAAAAAGATGGATGCAAATCAGCCTTATGACATCATCTTTATGGATTGGCGTATGCCCGGTATGGATGGACTTCAAGCTTCGCGTTTGATTAAGAGCGATGAAAGTTTGCAACATCAGCCGGCAATTGTGATGGTTACTGCATTTGGCCGCGAAGAAGTTCGTGATGAAGCAGAACATCTGCATCTTGATGGTTTTCTTTTGAAGCCTGTCACCAAATCGACGTTGGTAGATGTACTGGTAAATATTTTTTCGGCAACCACGGACGAAACAGCTGCAGCAGTAGATGTTGGCAAAGACAAATGGAACCTTCAGGGTCTTCGCGTTTTATTAGCGGAGGACAATGAAATCAATCAGCAGATCGCGGTGGAATTGTTGGAAGGCGTGGGTGCCAAAGTTGATGTGGCTAATCATGGTGGTGAAGCGATCGAAAAGCTAATTAATAAAGGTGAACCACCTCCCTATGATCTTGTTTTGATGGATCTTCAAATGCCGGAAGTGGATGGTTATCAGGCCACCACAAAGATTCGGTCAGATTCACGTTTCGCAGATCTTCCCATTATTGCCATGACTGCTCATGCAACTACGGAAGAGCGCGAACGTTGTCTGTCCATCGGAATGAACGAACATGTGTCGAAACCAATCGATCCCGCGCTGCTTTACGAGACGCTCAGTCGTTTCTACACACCTACTGTAAAAGCAAAGATCATCGAGTTTGAACAAGCTCAACGTAAAAAAGCGGGCGTACAAGAGATTCCGACTATTGATGGCCTGGATACAAAAGATGGAGTAGCTCGCGTCGCAGGAAATCAATCGCTTTACATCAAACTACTTCGCCAATTCATGACGCAGCAAGCTTCTGCAAGCAATCAGATTGCTGAAGCGCTCTCTGCAAACGATTGGTTAACAGCAGAGCGGACTGCTCATACGGTGAAAGGTGTTGCTGGCAATCTTGGTGCGCGCGAACTCCAACAGATTGCTGGTTCACTGGAAAAAGCTATCGCGGCCAAATCACCTGCAAATGTACTGGAGACGACTCGCCGGAATTTCACTTTGGCTTTGGATGACTTCATTACGCGCCTTCGCGCCGCACTCCCACCGGATGTTGTATCTTACACTTCCATAGTTGCTGAAGTGGATCCGGAAAAATTGCGAGTGTTAGTTGGTGAAATGATTACGAACTTAAGTAACTTCGACCCGGCGGCAGGTGAATTGTTAGAACAGCATCGTGATGAGTTCCGTTCATTTTTTAGTCCTGAAACATTTGAAACGTTTGAAAAACAAATCGGTAACTTTGCTTTTGCTGATGCAATGACTGTGCTGCAAGAAGCGGCCAAACAGAAGGGAGTTCAGTTATGACATCAACACAAACTGCAGTCAGCAGCCGTGTGTTGGTGGTAGATGATACCCCCGCGAATATTCAGACGCTCACAGCAATTCTAAAAGAGAAGGGATATCAGATCAGTGTTGCGACAAACGGACGACAAGCACTGGATGCTGTGAAACGGATTCGGCCGGACCTCATTTTGCTCGATGTTATGATGCCAGAAATGGATGGCTTTGAAACTTGCGCACAGTTGAAGGCATCTGAGTGGCATGATATCCCGATCATTTTCTTGACTGCAAAAACGGACACCGAAGATATTGTGCGCGGATTTGAATTGGGAGCTGTTGATTATGTAGCTAAACCATTTAACGCACATGAGCTTCTAGCGCGTGTAAATACTCATCTTTCAATCGATCGGCTGCGTCGCGAAAATGAGCGATTGTTGCTGAATATTCTTCCGGCTGCAATCGCGGAACGACTAAAATCAGGCGCTGAACATATTGCAGACAATTTTGCGGAAGTCACTGTACTGTTTGCTGATATTGTTGGTTTCACAGAACTCGCAGGATCAATGCCTGCAGAGCAAGTTGTCGAATTGTTGAACGATCTTTTTACAAGATTTGATCTGGCTGCGCGCGACTTGGGTATAGAAAAGATTAAAACAATTGGTGATGCATACATGGCGGTCTGCGGTTTACCGGATCCTTGTGAGAATCACGTTGAACAAATGATGACAATGGCAGTTCGAATGATACAGATTGCCCGTGAGTTTAGCTCTGATCGCGGCATAAATTTGCATTTACGGATTGGCCTGAATACTGGAGCCGTTGTTGCTGGCATTATAGGTCGCCGTAAGTTTATTTATGATCTTTGGGGAGACACTGTAAATCTTGCCAGCCGAATGGAATCACATGGAATCCCGGATGCCATTCAAGTGACCAGGCCCGTGTTTGAAAAGATGCGGAATCAATATCAATTCGAAGAACGTGGCCAGATAGAAGTCAAAGGCAAAGGCGCCATCGAAACCTGGATCTTACGTACCTAAGAAACCACAAAGGCACTGAGTCCTTTGTGACTTGGTGGTTGAGCTACCGGTTAGAATCAATCAACTGGCTTTAAATCATAGATGCTACGGATGTCACCAAATACTTTTTCCAAATCCAGTTCTTGATCTTTCAAATGGCCGGTGCGTATATCGAATACCCAACCATGAACTTTAGGAAAGCCAGTTTTGTACCAGGATCGCTGAACGTGGTCGATCTTTGCAATATTGATGCATTGTTCGCGAACATTCAATTCGACTAAACGATCAAACCTTTCGCGATCATCCTGGATACTATTCAATTCTGTTTGATGCAAACGAATTACATCACGTAACGATTGAAGCCAGCTGTTGAGTTGACCCATATCGCTGGGATTTAGTGCGGCCTTAATGCCGCCACATTCATAATGACCGCACACAATAATGTGTTTCACTTTCAGACGCTCCACTCCATACTGTAAAACAGCATTCAGATTGTTATCTGTACTGACCACAAGATTCGCGATGTTTCGATGCACAAAAATTTCACCGGGTTTTAGCCCCATGAATTCTTCAGCTGTCGCTCTACTATCCGAACAACCAATATACAAAAATTCAGGATTCTGTCCTCTCGATAGTCTTTCAAAATATTTAGGATCTTTTGACATTTTTTCCGCAACCCAGATTTGATTGTTCTGGAATATTTCTTTTAGTGTTTTCATGTTATTGCTCTTTGTTCGATTCGGGGGAATCAATCCGTTTTGTTTTAAGAATTATTGCTTCAATCTGGATTTTAGATCCAGTGTTTTGTTCGATTATCTTCCGGAATTTTTCGATTTGTTCCGGTGTGACTTCTTCTGATGTAAGGACTGTAGGATTAATCAAAAAACCATCATCTTTTTCCGAGATTTTAAGATCCAGAAGATCAAAACGTTCGCGCAAGGCTTCATCCCGAAATTGTGATTCGATTTCAAACTTCAAATGACCTTTCTGTAATGACCCATACGTTCCGAATCCAAGAGGAATTACCAGAATAAGAGTAACAAGAACAACGGAACCAATCGCTTTACCAACAACATACACTGATTCTTTTTTGGGTGGACGCATTCCCAGTAACAAGTAAACACTGACGCCGGAGAGTACAATCGCCGCAAGATTTGTTAAGAATAGCAGCAAAGCTCCACCGGTGATCCAGAATTGTGAAGTACTCAGTCCATAACCGGCAGTTGCTAATGGTGGTTCCAATGAAAGCGACATCGCTACTCCGGGAATTGCACCAGCTACAGTTTTCCTTCCTAAGGAATATGCGCCGGCTGCTCCTGCAGCAAGAGCCGCAAGAAGATCAAAAATTCCAGGATGCGTTCGGGAAAGAATTTGATCTGTAGGCTGAACATTTGGAAGAATGATGGTCATTAATACACCAACTCCAAATACAAGGGCCATACCTTTAAAAGTGGATGCACTGGAACGTCGCATTAGATCGAGATTGCCCAATGCAATTCCACATGCGATTCCTACGATTGGTCCCATTAAAGGTGATACCAGCATTGCTCCCAGTACGATACTGCCGTCATTCATAATTAAGCCGGTGATAGCAATTGCTGCAGCAAGGGCGACCATAAGATAAAAATCGGTGCGTGCTTGAAGTCCAACTTTCAGCTGTCCCAACAATTCCGATTTTTCTTTTGGTGTGAGAGCTGTCACCCTGGTGGTTAATTGCGCCAGAATATGCCGTAATAAGAACCGTCCGGACTCTTCTTTGCTCTTTACGATCAGGGTGGCTTGCTTTCTTCGTTCTGCAATCTCCATCGATGGTCCGTCCGGCAATGGACGTCCGGAGATTGGGTCAACAGAAACTCCCACTAAAAGCAAATCATTTGCTTCGGTTTGTTTTACGATTCCGTCTTCAATGTCAGATTCTTCAAAAGTAACAATTCTCGGCACAACTGTGATTTGCGCTTCATTAATTGCTGACTGAACTGCGACTGTGGCAGCATCATGGGATTCAATCTTTTTGAAGATCCGGAATGCTTCAACTGTGATTCCATTTGCTGACGCAATTGATTCTCCGATTTGCAAAGCAAGAATTGTGTGTGTTCTATTTCCGCATGCAACTCCGACACGTTGTGGCTTTTGAATGATTTGACCTTTCAGAATTCCAATCGGTCTGGCGGTTAATTGCAACAGATTCTGTAAATGATTTTTTCGCAATCGTTCGGTTGATTCGTCGGGCCATTCCACCAGGATAAAATCTGGAGCAAATTCACGGATTGTTGCTTTAAGTCCAGAAAACAGATCCGGTGCCAACCGAATAATTGGTATTGCAGACCGTCCGTGCAATTGAATTTTTTCCAGAATGGCACTCAGTTGGTCGCGTTGAATTTCTCCCTGTTGTCGCTGATAGGTTCCCGGTAATAATTCTGACGTCTCTAAAATTCTCAAAACCAGGACCTCTCCGTTTCTGGCGGCAGCAATGGATGATCCAACCTGAATCAAACTTTCGTTCGTTTCATCATTATTCAGACAGACCAAAACTCGATATTGATCATTGGATTGTTTCTCTATTTGCGTTGTGAGTAATTGCTCCTGTTGCATTGTGGGCAGCATGTTTTTTCGCGCGTTTGCAACATAGAGTATTGCGCCTACGATCAGCCATATTCCCAGGAATATCAAATTTGTTGCAGGTAAAATCCACATTAAGAAAATCGACAAAGCGATCGATAGCGTCGGTATCAATGGATGGAATGGTAGTGAAATCCGGATGACGCGCGATAAATCTTTTTTTAGTAAAGGTTGGAGATAGAGCACCACAGATAACAAAGCGGTAAAACCGGAGATGACGAGTAAATATGCTGGTGTGAGAAAGATTGCGGAAAAGGCAAGAAGAAACAGTGAACAATGTCGAATAAAATGGAAAAAAGTTTTGCTTTTCCTTCGTTGCTGGTAACGCACCATCTATGATCATTGTTGCCAAAAGCCGAGAACTGCGAGCCATTATCCGCAAAAGACCGGAAAAACAGATCAAGAATGTAGAGATTAGGATTAACAACTCTAATCGAGTCTCCTTCCAGCTAATCACGTTAAACCGGTTTTGCATCAACAAAGAAGGATTTCGTAAGACCTCACTAGAAACCAGAGCACCAAGAAGAGAGCCGCCTCCGAAGACGCAAATCAAACTCCACAGAGTCGTGCGAATTGGACGCCGAAATTGTCCGCGATAGCTCAAAATGATGTCGATTATCCATAGTGTCGAAGCCAGCATTGAAACTGCGATGAGCCAGTGTTGTAGTGGTTCAGTTTTGGGAATCCGGATTCCGCCTCGATAACGCTCAAGCGTTGCTAAGCCGGATAATACGATTAGAAAAAGTGCGCAGATCCAAAACGCAATCGTTCGGCTGCGCCAACTTTCAGCCTTTGTCAAAATGTCTTTTGATAGCGCAATAGCAACGATCAGAACGATAACCAGTTTTTGTCCCATCTCCAGACCAAGAACACGTTCTAATATGGTGTTTGCGCGGATTCCGGCACCGTAAGCCAGCAATGCTGCTACGGTCAAATAGCCTGCTAGCGTCAGCCATGCAGTGAAAAACAATCGTACTGGAGGGCCGGTTACGCGCGCAGCCGCATAAAAATTAGTATCAAACAAAGATCCAGAACTACGCTGAACGCAGCTTAAAATCAGCGGCAGGAATAATAGCGGTGTTATAAGGAAAACTAGAGGTGTATCACTTCCTGATTTTTTTACAAGCTCTGCGCCTGCAATAAAGACTCCGATCCCGAGCAATATGCTTCCGCCAAGAGCGATGGCAGACAAAGTTCCTTGAGTGCGGCTGAACCCCACGGAGTTTGGGACAAAATTGTCGTCTTGTATCATACTGCCCACTGACCTACGGCCTTATTTCTGGTAATAAATAGAACATCAAAGCGATCATGATGTAAACCGTGATCAGCTGTACGCCTTCATACCAATTCGAACGACCGTCTCCAGAAATCATTGCACCAATCAGCACAGCAAGAAACATAGAACCTATTTCAGCCATACTGAATGAAAGTTGTAGCGGGTGAGGAGCGATGAAATAACTCAACAGTACAAGCACTGGTGCAACAAACAATGCGATTTGAATGCTGCTACCGAGCGCAATACCAACAGTGAGATCCATCTTATTTTTTCGTGCCATGGCGATTGCAGAACCGGTTTCGGCAGCGCCTCCTACGATGGCAACAAAAATAATCCCTATAAAAACGTGTGACATTCCCAGCGCTTTTCCTGTTCCTTCTGCCGCACCAACCAGAATTTCACTCATCCACGCTGCTAACAGGGATGCAACAAGTAGGGTGCCAATCGCTCTCAGTAACCCCCATTTTTTCATTTTGTGCGAGGCTTCCTGTATTTCTCCTGCAGTTACAAAAAAGTCCGGATGTGTTTTTAACATGAAAACTAAGTAAAGAGCATATGCAATCAACAACACTACCGCTAATCCAATATTCAATTCATTTTCTTGTTTAACGTAAATTTCTGGTGAAAAGAACAGAGCAAAACCACTTGGAATGGCCAGACTAATTACGGAAATCAACATCATTGAGCTATAAACTCCTGCAACAGCTGGGCTGTGAGTTTGATTGTGGTATCGTATGCCACCAAGAAAGAAAGCGAGCCCAAGTGATAGCATTAAATTTGCGAGTATCGCGCCGATCAATGATGCGCGTACCATATCGAAGTATCCGGCTTTCAAGGCAACAATAGAAATAATCAGCTCTGGTGCATTTCCAAATGTTGCATTCAACAAACCACCGATTGCATCACCGGTTCGTATTGCTAGTTGTTCAGTAGCATCCACAATCATTTTTGCGATCGGAATAATTGCTAAAGCGGCGGCAAAGAAAAGGATGGGGGGTGAAATTGTTTTTATGTGTTCAACAACAAGCGTAATAGGTATGAAAATCAAAAGCCAATTCAGCGATGGTTTCAATGACATCATTTATACCCCTTTTAGGTATGAAAGTTGCAATAGATAACAAAGCAACCGATGTGCCAATAAGTTCATTGTTAATATTGGCCACGTCTCGAGCATAACAAGGGGTGTAATGTGTTTGCCCCGGAATCAAAACTCCGAAATGACGGAGGCTCTACTTTATGCCGTGCTTTTCTGAGCGGAAGTGAGGATATATATGGAACAGAAAATTGTCGATGTAAAAGAACAAAAGCGATTGAATGAAGCAAGAGAAAAGGGGATTCCATGGAAAAAATGGGGACCTTATCTTAGCGAAAGACAATGGGGCACTGTACGCGAAGATTACAGCAATGATGGGAATGCGTGGGATTATTTTTCGCATGAACAATCCCGTTCACGCGCTTACCGCTGGGGCGAAGATGGACTCGGTGGAATCTCCGATGAAAAGCAGAAACTCTGTTTTGCTGTGGTTCTGTGGAACGAAAAGGATCCCATTTTAAAAGAACGTCTTTACGGGCTTACCAACAGTGAAGGCAATCACGGTGAAGATGTAAAGGAATATTACTTCTACATCGATAGTACTCCTACACATTCATATATGAAGTATCTGTACAAGTATCCCCAGCGTGAATTTCCATATCACAATCTTCTTGAAATGAATCGGAAGAGATCCCGGGAAGAGATGGAATATGAGTTGATCGATACCGGTGTGTTTGATGACAACCGTTATTTCGACGTTTTTGTTGAATATGCAAAACAAGACCCTGAAGATATTCTCATTCGTATAACAGCCTGCAATCGTGGCCCGGAATCGGCAGCATTGCATGTACTTCCCACGCTCTGGTTCCGAAACACGTGGTCCTGGGGTGATGACAATCCAAAACCATGGCTGCGTGAAATGGAACCGGGACAGATTTGCGGTGTTGATCTGGATCTTGGCAGTTACTGGCTCTATTGCGACCAGGCGCCGGAATTATTGTTTACTGAAAATGAGACCAACATGCAAAAGCTCTGGAATCAACCCGATGGTTCACCATATGTAAAGGATTCATTTCATCGGTATGTTATTTCCGGAGATAAGGAAAGTGTAAATCCCAAAAAAACTGGAACGAAGGCAGCGGCTCACTACACGCTTAATGTTTCTGCTGGCGGAAGTAAAACAATCCATCTGCGTCTCACAGCATCGCAACTAAAAGATCCGTTCAAAGATTTTGATGCAACATTCAAAAATAGAATTGCGGATGCCGATGAATTTTATGAAAGAATCACACCCAATTCGTTGAATGAGGATGAACGGCGCATTCACCGCCAGGCATTAGCAGGAATGTTATGGGGCAAGCAGTTTTACTACTTCGATCTTGAAAAATGGTTAAGCGAGCACCATAGCCATCCATTATTAGAATCTGCCCGCCAGGGTGTGAGGAATACAGAATGGTTTCACATGTTGAATGCCGATGTAATTTCAATGCCGGACAAATGGGAATATCCATGGTATGCGGCATGGGATCTAGCTTTCCATACTATGTGTTTAGCGCTGGTTGATTTCGATTTTGCGAAAGATCAATTGCTGCTAATGCTTCGCAATCTTTATTTCCATCCAAACGGTCAGATCCCTGCGTACGAATGGAATTTCAGTGATGTGAATCCACCGGTTCATGCCTGGGCAACTTTGTATTTATTCAAAATGGAACGAACCTTAGGCCGGGCAGATCTTCGTTTTCTGGAGCGATCATTTCAAGGTTTGATGCTGAATTTTAACTGGTGGGTGAACCGAAAAGATCCGTTAGGAAAGAATGTTTTTGCAGGTGGATTTTTAGGTTTGGATAATATCGGTGTATTTGATCGTAGTTCGCAACTTCCAACCGGCGGATCATTGGAACAAGCAGATGGCACAGCATGGATGGCGTTCTATTGCCAATGCATGTTGGAGATTGCACTCATTCTCACCGAATATGATGCAATCTACGAAGAAATTGCATTCAAATTTATTCAACATTTCATCTGGATAAGCTATGCCATGGATCGTATCGGTGAAAATCATGATGAGATGTGGGATGAGCAAGATGGTTTTTTCTACGATCTTTTGCGTTTACCAAATGGCGAAGCAATGCGTTTGAAAATACGATCAATGGTAGGATTGCTGCCTCTTTGCGCATCTACAGTATTCGAGGAAAATGCAGCGGGACGGTATCCTAAATTAGCCGAAATGATAGCACTATTCCGAAAACGTCATCCGGAATTAATGTCTCATGTTTCACCGACAGACGAAGGTTTCGTTGGATACAAAGGACGGCGCTTACTATCGATTTTGAATAAGAAGAAATTGCAGCGCGTACTTGGTTATCTTCTGGATGAAAACGAGTTCTTGGGACCATATGGAATTCGGTCTCTGTCTAAATACCATCTCGACCATCCATTCAGCTTCTGGGCTGGCAATCAGGAGTTCAAAGTCCAGTATTTGCCGGCTGAATCAAATACTGGAATGTTTGGCGGAAATTCTAACTGGCGTGGTCCGGTTTGGATGCCGGTGAATGCTTTAATCATTCGATCCTTGTTAAATTTGTATGCGTTTTATGGCGATGAATTTAAGGTGCAATGTCCAACCGGTTCTGGAAATTACATGACATTGTATGAAGTTGCTCAGGAAATCACCAAACGTCTTTCAGGCATTTTTCTACGAAATGAAAAAGGGAAGCGTCCGGTCTATGGAGGTACAGCGAAGTTTCAAGATGATCCATATTGGCGTGATTTGATTTTGTTCTATGAATATTTCCATGGGGATAATGGTGCCGGTCTTGGAGCAAATCATCAAACGGGATGGACCGGTGTGATTGCTGTATTGCTAGACTTGTTCGGGCGTGTTGATTCTAAAGCAATTTTGGAAACGGAACGAACTCCATTAATGTCTCGCGTTGTGAGAGAGCAGGTAAGTGGAGAAGAGTTGGTGAGGAAATAGATTATGAAAAAGGATAGGCTTTATAAGACACAAACTACATTGAAAAGAAAGTTGCGGGTTTCTTATCCCGCTGGAAAGGGGAAAATGATTCTGCGCACTGATCAAGATTGGGAGAAAAACATTGAGCCTGTTGAGATCAGCAAGGACGAAAATACATCAACTTTTGAATTGACCGCAGATCAGCCTTTCATTTACTTCAAACCTTGTTTGATACAAAACGGCGAAGCTCACTGGTCGCTCGGACCGAATAAACTTTTGTTGATGGCCGAGGAAGATAAGAGGATCTCATATCCATTTTTCTTTAGTCCAGAACATGGACGCTTTTCACAGCGGATCGAGTTCCCATCAAAGATCCTTGGTCGCGCCCATCAACTTCGTGCTTATGTGCCCCCGGGCTATGACGAAAATACTCTCGGTTATTATCCCGTAGCCTTTATGCAAGACGGACAAAATCTATTTTTTCCGGACGAAGCTTTTATGGGACGGGATTGGGAAGTTGATAAAACAAATCGAACACTTCGGGCAATGAGTGCTACCGAAGATTTTATTATTGTCGGAATTTATTCGGGCGATCGCATGAAAGAATATACTTCACCTGGATACGAAGAGTATGCGCGATCATTAGCAGAAGAAATCGTTCCGGAAGCGCACGAACGGCTGCGCATCGGAAAGCATCGGCGTTACCGGACTGTATGGGGCTCTTCGCTTGGTGGAGTCGTTTCGTTTTACACAGTCTGGCAGCATCCTGATGTTTTTGGAACCGCTGTTTGTATGTCCAGTACTTTTTCGCATAAAGACAATCTGATCGATCGCGTACTAAGCGAGCCTTCACCTGATGTTGCATTTTATTTGGATAGCGGCTGGCCTGGCGATAATTATGAGACCACGATGGGAATGGCGATGGCACTCATTTCGCGCGGATGGAAATACGGCTTTAATCTTTTGCATTTGTGCTTTCCCAATGCGGAACATGATGAGACAGCATGGGGATTGAGATTATATTTGCCAATGCAATTCCTGAACGGTGCTGTTGCCAGGGCCTCGCGAGTTGGCGCGCCTGTGCTTGGTGATTAAACTGAATTTGGTGGAACAAAGCTTATGATCACTGCCAAGCGCGTTTGAATGACGCGGCTAAAATAGCCGAAGGCGCCAAGAGTATTCGCGAAGGATCTCTTTGAATTGAAAGCATGCCTATTTCGAAAGATAGAGCTGGAACGAAACGGCGAGTACTTTGGTTCTATGTCCTCGCGGCAACGATCATCGCGATCGTCCTTCTGTTAAGCCTTAGGTATCTGAAAACATTCCAATCACGCGATGTGATAATGACAACCGGGGCGCCTGGCGGCTCGTATGATCAGTTTGGAAAACGCTACAAGGCCATATTCGCAAAGGCTGGCGTAGAACTGCAACTGATGTCATCAAGCGGAGCAGTTGAGAACCTCAAACGTTTAAACAATCCACACTCCGGAGTGAACATTGGATTCGTACAAAGCGGTCTCACAAACGAAAAGTTTTCGCCTGAACTAGTGGACTGTAACATGGATTTGGCTAGTTAGATTTCTTGATTCGGTGCTTCGGATCACTGTAACTCCATTTTGTGGTTTGTGGATCTAGGTTGTACTTTTCGATGTATCTCATGATTTGTTTGGAGAGGTTTGAAACAGAAGTGAAAATTCCCCTCGCGATGAGCTGCCGTTCGATTTTAGAGAACCAAATTTCAATTTGGTTCAACCACGAAGAATATGTTGGCGTGTAGTGAAGATGAATACGGGGGTGCTCTTGCAGAAAGAGATCAACCGACTTGGTTTTATGCGCAGAGAGATTATCGACAATGATGTGAATCTCTTTTCGCTTAGATTGGGTGGCGATGACTTGGGCAAGAAAGGCAACGAATTCTGCGCTGGTATGACGCGCTGCCGTTTTTCCTATAACCTTTCCAGAATTTGTTTCCAATGCCGCGTAAAGCGAAAGTGTTCCATGCCGAAAATATTCAAATCCGTGGCGTTCGGCCCTGCCAGGAGAAAGAGGCAACACCGGATCGAGTCGATCAAGCGCCTGGATTGCGGTTTTCTCGTCGACACAAAAGACAGCTGCGTGCTGCGGTGGATTTATGTACAAACCGATAATATCGGCCGCTTTGCTTTCGAAGTTGGGGTCATTCGAAAGCATATAACGTTTAAAGTTATGCGGTTTAACTCCTGCACGATTCCAGGTCCTGGCAACCAGCATATGGTTGATTCCCATTTTTTTTGCCAGTCTTCGGCTGCTCCAATGCGTGCTGCCATCAGTAGGTTTTCGTCTGGTCCAGTTCAGAATTTTCGCCTCAAGTTGGGGAGTCAGAACCGTAACCGCAGCACCTTTGTGTCTTGCGTACAACCCAGCCAGCCGATCAGCTTCAAAGCGCCTCTTCCATTTATTGATATAGGAAGCATAACAATTCAGGCGCTTTTCAATCGTGCTATAGCTTGCTCCGCTCTCCAGCATCAGAATCAACCGAGATCTCCGTACCTCTTCGGCCGGCAGAATACGGGAACGCGACCTTTTTTCCAACTCTTTTTTTTCTTCAACATCCAATGCAATTTGATAACTCATGCATCAGATTATACCACTAGTCAAATCAATGTTACAATACACTAGTGTCACTCGGCACCTTATTTTATGAACCACTCTGGTTCTTCTACCAGGGAATTAATGTCGGGCCACGATTCGAAGAACTGCGCGGACGTAAAATATCGATCGGACCTGAAGGTAGCGGCAGCCGTGCAATAACTTTGGAACTGTTGGCTCTCAACGGAATCAAACCAGGATCTGCCAGGTTCTTAGCCTTAACAGCCGCTGAGGCGGGAGAACAACTTTTAAAAGGCGAACTCAGCGCTGCCATTATGGTGGATTCATGGGATACACCCATCGTTCGCCAACTTCTTGCCAGTCCGCAAATCGAACTTTCAAGCTTCACTCGTGCGGATGCATACGTTGCACTTTATCCTCAGTTGAGCAAGTTAGTGCTTCCGGCGGGCGTGGGGAATATGGTCTCCAATCGGCCTCCTGTAGATACCAACCTTCTTGCGGTTAAGGCGAGTTTGATTGTTCGAAAGGATCTTCGCCCGGCGATCCAATATCTGCTTCTGGATGCAGCAACCGAAATCCACTCTGGCCCCGGCATATTCCAAAAGTCCGGAGAGTTTCCAGCCCCTGAACAAGTCGATCTTCCACTTTCGAAGCAAGCGAAGCAATTTTACAAATCGGGAATGCCATTCCTGCAGCGTTATCTTCCATTCTGGCTAGCACAACTTGTCCAGGAACTTCTTGTAATTTTGATTCCTTTAATCGGAATTGCGTATCCTTTGCTTCGATTCATGCCTGCGTTATACGGCTGGACTATGCGCCGGCGCGTCTTTAGCTTGTATGGCGAAGTAAAAATGATCGAGATTGAGCTAGAACAGCAAGCGGGAAAGAATACTACTGAAATCCTCGCCCGGCTGGATGACCTTGAAGAACGCGCCATGCACATGCACGTGCCAGTCACATTCGCGCATTTCATTTACAGTTTGCGACATCATATCAGCGTGGTACGAGAACGCTGGCAGCAGCGCGGCACATAGTTCGCAGTTTCTGATTGAGTGGGATTGAAATGCTCAAGAGCTCCGTTTCACACGTTTAGCGATATCCGCCTTGTCAACAGCTTTGCTGAGAGCTTCTTCGTATTCTATTTTTTGTGTCTGAACTAAATGGACCAATGAATCATTCAGCAATTGATTGCCTAATGCTTTTCCTGTCTGCATGATATTAGGAATTTGGACCGTTTTGCCTTCACGGATCAAAGCGGAAACTGCTGGATTTACAACAAGCACTTCGAGAGCTGCAACTCTTCCACCTCCGATTCTTCGGCAAAGATTCTGGCAAATTACCCCTCGCAAAACATCAGAAAGAGTTGAGCGAATTTGATTCTGTTGTTCGGCTGGGAAAAGATTTACTATTCGGTCGACTGTCATTACAGCTGTAGATGTATGAAGTGTTCCTAAAACAAGATGGCCGGTGTTCGCAGTTTCCAGAGCCATTGAAATGGTTTCCAGATCTCGCATTTCACCAACGAGTACAATATCAGGATCTTCACGTAAAGCCGCACGAAGCGCGCGTGCAAAAGATTGTGTATGAGCGCCAACCTCGCGTTGATTCACTAAAGCCATCTGGCTGGGATGCACGAATTCAATTGGATCTTCAAGCGTGATGATATGATCCCTTCGATTTTTGTTAAGCAAATCAACCATTGCCGCAAGGGTCGTAGACTTTCCACTGCCAGTGGGCCCGGTAACAAGGATGAGTCCTTTTGGCTCATCACAAAAACGGCGGACGACGTCCGGCATATTGAGCTGTTCCAAATTTGGAATCTTTAACGGAATATGGCGAAAGACAGCGCTTGTCCCATTCACATTGCGGAAAAGATTTACGCGGAAGCGTGCGTCTTTTCCGAGTGTGTAAGCAAAATCAACATCATTGGTTTCTTCAAATTGTTTAATGAAACGTTTTTCAATCAAAGGGGTCAAAAGTTCAAGAACGGTGTTCGAATCCAGCACCGGTGTATCAACAATTTCCTGCATCTGACCATCGATCCGCCATCTGGGACGTTGTCCGGCAGAAAGATGAAGATCCGATGCTCCTTCCGTGATTTGGGATTTCAGAAGCTGTTCGAGAGAAATCGGACCACTCTTTTTTTCTTTTGTTGGAGTGGCTTTCTCAGAAATACCGGAATGCGAACGCATTGTATTGTCGAATAACGTTGAATCGATTCTAACCGGCAAAAGCTCCATACCGGTTAGAAGACTTCTAACACTTTGTAAAACAGAACTGGAAGGTTCATCGACGAAACCAAGAGTTAACTTGTTCGATTCTTTTTTCATTGGAAGTACACGATGTCTTTGCATGAATTCAATGGGCAAAAGCTTGAATGCATCTTCTGAAGGTGCGCCTTTTTCTTCATGATGTTCAGGAACAGGGATTATCCGTGCGAATTGTTGGAGCCGTTTGCCCATTGCTTTTGCAAGCATGAGACCAAAACCTGGAATTTCTTCAACCATCTTTTCAAAAAATTTTGCATCATAACGTGCCGCAACAACTTTACTGGTTGCTTTTACTGAAGCTCCATATGGCTGCGAAAGAAGTAAAGCGATTTCACCTACGGAATCGCCGGGGCCAAGTTGCGCCATTTCTACATCTTCTTTCTTTTCCTTATGCCGGATCAAAACGGAAGCATTTCCATTCAGAAAAACATAAAAAGCATCCGAAATTTCACCTTCCCGCGTCAAAAATTCACCAGGGTCCGCTTGTACCAATTTTGCTTTGGATGCAATCTCTGATAATAATTTTTTGTCCATTCCCAAAAACATTGCAGACCGACCCAGCGCAATCGCAATTTTATTTGCAACTTCCGGACTTGAAGGCATTGATTTCATAGGTATACCCCTTGTATAGACTTCTCTTGTGCAAGTACTGTACCACTTAATCGGATGCTGGATGGCATGATGCGATTAAAACAGGATAGCTCCGAAATACCGGAGGCTTCTACTCCATTCCGTGTTCTACGCAGCGCGCGATACGGATACTTCCATCCAGCAAATCACTGCGTCAAAATAACTTAGCAATGTGCTGAAATCTGCTTGTGTTGTGGCCGATGATTTGCAATTGTGATGGACGAAAATAGAATCAAACAGAAATTTTGAAATTCTTCCCCATGATAAATAAAAGTGTTACCTATGTCTCCGAACGTTTGTTACCTATGTCCCCGGTCTACACACTCCTTCATAAGGAGGGGGAACTTTATGTTTACCCGCTTTTTTGTATGTATCCAGTTTCCTGAGAAGGAAGGAGGATTATGAAATCCATTGCAATAGTCTGTATATGTGCGGCGCTTTTCACTCTGGGTTGTGCGGCAACCGCCGGAATGGTTGCCGGTTACGGGCCGATCGAAAATAGTTGGAAAAATGAATACGCCAAAAAAGATGTGAGTCTAAATGGCGGTGTAGTTCTGAAATATCACGATGTAGGGCTGAAGGATGGAAAGCCGATCATCTTCATTCATGGTCCGGGTAGTTCCAGCCGTGATTGGTATCTCGTAGGTGTGGAACCGGAACTACTTGATAACTATCGTGTGCTTGCAATGGATTTGCGCGGGCATGGAGACTCTGGAAATCCGGAATGTTGTTTTACGGCCCAGGATTACGAATCCGATGTCATCGGATTTATGGATGCTTTAAAGATCGATGCCGCAACAATTGTTGGTCATTCCATGGGAGCTTTTATCGCACAACGAATTGCTGTTGATTATCCATCACGCGTGCAGAATTTAATTCTGATCTCTTCATCGGATAAAGGAACCGGCAATGATAATTACGATCGATTGTATGGAGCTTTACAGACCCAAAAAGGTCTTTCTGATCCTGCAGTATTAGATAAGTGGAACAAAACCACAACAGTTCTGCCGATTCCTGAAGCAATGCGAACGAAATCGGATTATGAACGAACTGCAACGTCACCCACGGTTTGGAAAGCGGATATGAAGTTGATTTTATCTGAAGATAACAGTTCGCGGTTGGCAAGTATTAATGTTCCAACTTTAATTCTGTGGGGTGAGTCTGATCATGTTTTTGTGAAGGAAGATCAGGATCGATTGCGCGCAGAAATTCCAAATGCAAAGTTTCGATCTTATCCTGGAGCCGGTCACACAGTTCAATGGGAGCTTCCCAAAGAGGTTGCAACTGATATCCGTAATTTCATAGAAGGAAAATAAATACATGCGAGCTCGTGCAATCTTTGCAGGGCTGTTGGGGGTTTTAGGAATTCTGGCGATCATAGCCGGAATATTATTAGGATATTTCACGCGTGTATTATTCAATGCTGGTGCGTTTTCTGATCGCGCCGCTGAAAGTCTTGCCAATCCAGGTGTAGCGAGACTTGTTTCCACGCGTATTGCGGATGGTTTGATTAAACAACGCCGTGATTTGATTGCGTACCGGCCAATCATAATCAGCACCACACAGTCATTGGTCACATCCGCTCCATTTCGTGCAATCGTTCGCCGCGCTGCACGAAGAAGCCATCAGCTATTGATGTCGCAGACCGGCAAAAATATTTCGCTTACTGTTAATGATGCAGGCGTAATTCTGCGCAGCGCGTTTGAAGCTCATCCCGCCTTAGCAACAAAAATTCCTGATCAATTGAAAACTGTTGTTGCATCTGTCAATGAAGCGCCTGGTGGTAGAAGGATCACAGCATTGTTGCAGCTGATCGTAAGATTGCGTCTCGGCGCGATCACCATGATTTTTGTTGGGATAATTTTGGGAATCATCAGCGTGACCATGGCAAGTGAAAAAAGATTAGCGATACTTCGAATCGGCATCACTCTGGCATTGGCTGCATTAGTTCTGCGATTGGTTGTGCGGTTTGGAGGTGATGGCCTTTCACTCTTTGCAAAGGATCCATTAATTGCGGACGCTTTTGTTGGGCTGTGGCAAACATTTCTAAACGGCTTGATGACATGGGCGCTCGTACTCGGTCTCGTTGGATTGGTCCTGATTGCCGCGGTGACTTCTTTGTTAGAACAGGTTCAGCTTGTCGAAATTACCGGTAGGATCCGCCAGTGGTTTCGTGAATCAAAAAGGAATACGGTGAAACACCTCATAGCAATTTTTCTGTTACTCAGTATCGGCGTATTCATAGCGTTATTTCCTACGGCAGCAACACACATTTTCGCTTTGCTTGCGGGCATGCTGATTTTTTTTGTAGGTTTGCGGGAATTTTTTAGTTTGATTTTGGGTTCACTTCCTGAAAGGAAACGTACGGCGAAAAAAGAAAGTGAGCAGAATAATCTTCTTTCGGCTAGAACGATAGTGGTTGCGGTTCTCGGTTTGTTATTTATCGGGACGGGAATTTATTTTATTTTTCGCAATGAAACCACGTCTATTCCACAAACGATCGATGAATGTAATGGCTTTGCTCAGTTGTGCGATCGCCGAGTGAACGAAGTTGTATTTCCTGCCGCACATAATGCCATGTCTGCTGCAGATATTCCGGCCTGGCTGTTTCCAAATCACGAAAAAGGAATTCAACAGCAATTGGATGATGGGATTCGAGCTTTTCTGATTGATACTCATTATGGAACTCCGGTTGGAGATAAGATTAAAACGCAATTAGATAATGAAGAGGCAGCAAAGAAAAAGTATGAAGCAGCTCTCGGCAAAGAAGGGATCGAAGCCGCTATGCGGATTAGAGATAGACTGATCGGTGATGAAAAGGCAAAGCCTGGAATTTATTTATGCCATGGATTTTGCGAGCTTGGTGCAACCTCTTTTAATGATGTTTTGATCGGGATGCGAGAATTCATGGTTTCGAATCCAAATGAAGTTGTGATAATAATCAATCAGGATGAAGGTGTTACACCGAAAAGCATCGAATCAGCCTTTACCGAAAGTGGTTTGATCGATTTTGTTTATCGAGGTGCTGTTTCTGCTCCATGGCCTACACTTCGTGAAATGATTGCCAATGATCAGCGGATTTTAGTTTTCGCAGAAAATAATAGCGAGGGAGTTGAATGGTATCATTCCGCTTTTCAAACCATGCAAGAAACCCCGTATTCGTTTCATGATCCGAAAGAATTTTCTTGCAGGGCGAATCGCGGCGATTCAAACGGTTCCTTGTTTTTGCTGAATCATTGGATTGATAGCACACCAACTCCCAAACCGAGTAATGCTCAAATCGTCAACTCTTATGATTTTCTTCTCAAACGTGCCCGGCAATGTCAGGAAGAACGCAAGATGGTGCCAAACCTGATTGCTGTTGATTTCTACAAGACCGGAAATTTGTTCCAGGTTGTTGAAACACTAAACGGTATTAAAAAAACGAATACGTGAGGGTGAATTATGTCTAAAACAAAAATCTTTGGATTTTCAATTTTCATTTTTGCTTCTCTTCTGATGACAGTGATTGTTGAAGCTCAAGCAGAAGTTGGTACGGCGCAAGCCACGCCTGCTTATGCCACAGGCTATAAGGATGAAGGATTTCATGGCGAAAGCGAGAAATTCTTGATCGGTCAGTATCCCAAGATGGAAAACGGTTGGAAGGATGAGATCAAATCAATCGCTCTCAATGGCGCGGTGCGTGTAACTTTGTTTGATAAGGAACAATTTGAAGGAAAGAAGTTAGTTATTGAACACAGCATGACCAAATTAGGTGATATGGCTGGTGAAGCATCTTCCATGATTGTTGAGCCATTTACATGTTCCTGCGTGACTGCATATAAGAAGACAATGTTTGAAGGAAATTCGAAAGATTTTCAAGCAGGAGAATATCCAGACGTTTCCGATGGCTGGGATGATATGGAGTCACTTGATGTATGTGGAGGTGTTGAGGTAACGCTTTTTAATAAAGAAGGTTTTCAAGGTGAATCTGTTACGATTAAAAATGGACGAATCGACTTAGGAAAGTTCAGAAAGAAAGTGAAATCAATGAAGGTGGTTGTCGCTGCAAGTTAGGAGACTCTATGAAAAAACATTTTTTAATTGGATTGGTGTTTCTCATTTTTCTGATTCCTGGATTTTCGAAATTACAAGGAGATGAAGAACAATCAAGTACTCCATGTTGTTTTGATCACGATGGATATCAGGGACATTGTAAGGTCAGTCCTGCCGAAGGAGAGACCTGTGCAAGTATTCTTGAATATTTGAATACAGCTGGAACTGTTGGCAAAACCTATTGCAGCAATAGCAAGTGGCGGGGAGGCTGGACGCAGGTCGATTGTAGTGAGGAATAAAGTTTTGCGTTTTGTGATCCTGGCCGTTGTTTTTTTCGTCTCAATCTCTATTTGCAATGTAGTGTTGTCGCAGAATGTAGATCCTGCAAAAGGGGAGTTGTTGTTGAAAGCGATGAGCCGGAAACTTGCCGATGCTAAATCGTTCAGTTTCAGCACCAGTGAGTTTCATGATCGCTTCAAACCGAACGGAGAAAAGGTTCAAATCAATGTGACTCGCGATGTAATTGTTCGAAGACCAGATGGTTTTTGGACAAAGTACAGCGGCGACCGTGATTTTGAATTCTGGTACGATGGCAAACTGCTGACAGGCATTTCCAACGAAAAGAAAATTTACATTCAACGCGAAATGCCAGCAACACTGGATGAGGCGCTGGATATGTTAGCTCGGCGTTTGAATCTGGATCTTCCAATGTCGGATATCTTGTACAGCTCTCCTTACGATGCCTTTATGGATGCCCAGACTCATGGAGGATTTAAAGGCAAAGAAGTGATCGAAAGTTCAACCTGCAGTCACCTTGCTTATACTGGTGCATCCGTTGATTGGGAACTCTGGATCAACGAAAAGGATTCGCTTCCCTGCAAATTGGAAATGAAATACAAAGCTGAAAAAGGAGTTTCCTTTTATAGGATTACTTTCAGCAAATGGAATTTAAAGCCACAAGTTAAGTCCGATGCGTTTGCTTTTAAGATTCCGGATGGCTATGTGCGGATTCCAATCCTGGAACGAGTTTTAGTGAACTAAGGAATAACGAATGATCAACTCAAAACATTTCAGAATATTGTTCACAATCGTTGCAATTTCTTTCTGCATCACGTATGGATTGTTTGCTGGAGTAAGACAGGCACGAACAGCGAATGCAACCGGCTCACAAACTTATGTCAATCCAAATTATTCAAATCAAGCGACCACTTACAGACCTGGTACGGTAAATACAAATCCGGGGCAAGCAGTGGTCGGCCAAAATGGAACAGCAACTTACAATGGCTATGGAGCTGTAGTCGTTGGTGGTTATTACAATGATTACAGCGGTTATGTGAATAGCGCTCCAACACAACCAGCAATTCCAATCGGCACAATTCTGGAATATGCGCCATCTGGCGCAGTGCCTGTAATGGTGAATGGCGTTCGTTATTACTACCAGGACAATGTTTATCTGGAAGAAGTGTTTGATGGCTACGCCGTTGTGTATCAGGTTGTTCCTGCACCGATTGGTGCGGTCGTCACTCAATTACCAGCCGGCTGTGTGGTTCAAAACTACAATGGAAAGTCATTCACACTTTGCGGCAGTATCTACTATCAGCAAGTGGCGGGCGGGTACCAGGTTGTAGCAGCGAATTAGTGAAGTACGATTAACGAACAATCGAATTACGAAAACTAATGATAGTTTTCCTGAAGTTGCCAGCCGAGCGTGGTGAAACCTTTCTTGGCGGCAGGCGAAAATTTTCCTGAAAGTAGAATTAATTTTTGAGGAGCCTTTAATTCCGCTCGTTTTGTGAAATCCAAAATCTCTTCAGTCCAGCTCACATAATCTACACCTACAGGCAAGACCAGTTTTCCATCAGCAGTATGTGCGATGATAACCAACCCTGATGTGCTGAGACTCTTAACGCGAGACTTGCGATGATAAGAAGCCAGGATACTGGCAGAACCAAGAAAGAATTGTGCCTCATCTTCGTTATCTGCATTTGTAGCAGCAATAATTGCTTTATCAATTCCTGAAACTCCTTTCAATTCATCCAAAGAAAGAACGAATGCAGTTGCCGTTGTTGGGGTAAAGCTCTTGTTCTTCAGAAAAGCTTTAATGGAATCTTCAGGAACGCCAAGTACGTTTAACTTTTTTTCGTTTGCTGCTTCTAAATCTTCGGGAGGCAGATCCCAAACAAGATTACTAATTCTCACTACTGTTGAAATCGGGCGCGGTGCGTTTGGCATTGCAACTTTTGTTGTAAATCCTCCAGCAAAAGATGCTTTGGCTACGCTTTCTAATTCCTTTCTTAACATCGGATTTGTAGTGTACGGATCTACTTGTAAATTTTTTGCCCATCCTCTTAGAACTTTGTTATATCCGGAAATCTCTTTCACAGCTTCACTGCCACTGGAACTTTTTTCCTCAGTTTGATCGTCATCCTCGGAGTCTTTGTCTTTGACAGAGTCGACACCTTTTTCTACAGCTTTTTTAGTGCGCTTGAAAAACCGTCCAACGCCGGATGGAATTCCTTTCACAGTTCCCTCGGGATCTTCGGCAACCTTCTGAAGACTCTTGATCGGTTTAACAGCAGCAGCTGCTGCTGCTTTAGCAAAAACTTCAGTCTTGCTAATTTCTTTTAATTGTTGAAGCGCCGGAAGCTCTGAAATTCTTACTTTGAGTAACTCCACACCGTTGACTGGAAGAGGTCCCCATTGAGTGTTAATTACAAACTTTCCAAAATATCCCTCAGTCGGTACCGTCGGCTCGATGGTGTAATCAGTTCCTTTCAGCAGTTCGGCTGGAAGAAGATCGCTCGCTTTTACAATCAGAGGTTTTTGCGGAGCAGGAACATCTGCAGGCTTTGCATTAAATAAAAACAAACTCAAAAATAGGAGCACACGGGATGTGACTTTTTGTTTCAACTCATCCTCATTTCTTTTCAAATTCTTTTTTGATCTTCTCCTTTTTCTGTTGCTCTTCTAGAATGAGTTTGTAAGCAATATAGTACTTGTAAATGCTGCTTACATAAGTAACGGTTTCGCGGCCAACTTTTTCCGATACTACTCGTTCGACATTATTGAACCAGATGTTTGGATCCAGCCCTCTGTTCTTCGCTTCCTTTCTTAAACTTTGAATTCTGGCAGGTCCGGCATTGTAAGAAGCAAATGTAAACAGAGCTTTATTCAAATCTGTCATCGGCTCGTCTTTGTAATATTGGTCAATCATGAACCGCATATACTTAACTCCGCCATGAATGTTCGGTTCCACCTGACTAATGTCTCCCACCTTTAAATCTTTTCCAGTAGCGGGCATAATTTGCATGATGCCAACCGCTCCAACCGGGCTCTTTACACTCTGGTTTAATTGCGATTCTTGATAACCCTGTGCAATCATCAAAAGTGTATCCACTTTGTATTCTTCTGAATATTTTTGGAAGAAATGTACAAGGTCAAAAAATTTCTTTCTCTCTGCTTCAGAGCCAGCATTCTTTACAAATTTTGTTTGTTTCAAATATCTCTGAAACATCATGTTTCCAAACATTGTTCCTTTTCCATGGGTCTTAATAAACTGATTCAGCTCTGCCATGAGTTGAGGACTATTCTTTCGAAAAGCCCATGCGATATCCGCTCCGCTACGGACTTTTATGTCTTCATGGAGTGTAATTTTTGGAAACACCTGTTTCCAAAGAGTGGCGATATGATCATCGACTATTAGAATCTTTATTAATCCTGCGTTAAGCATTTCCAAAAAATCTTCATTTTCCAATTCTTCGGGTGCTAATTTGAGTATGATTTCCTTTTTCCCTTGCTTCTTAAACTCAGAATTTATTTTTGTGAGACTGTCATAGTAGCTACTCGATTTGCGAACAAAAACTTCCTGACCGGAGAGATCATCCAGTTTTGTAATCGGTGGTGAAGCTGGCCCAGTAACAACTATTTCGCTGGCATTTTTCAATGTTGGGTCAGTGAAATCGACAAGCTTTTTTCTATCTTCCGTAATAGTAAGGTTCGCACATGCAATGTCTCCACGTCCTTCAGCCAACCCAGCCAGAAGTTCATCACGTGATACAGGAAAGAAAACAACATGTACACGCAGGTTTCCTGTCTTGTATTTTTTGTTTAACTCATCTTCGAATGTTTTCATCACATCATATACAATGCCTCTCTGCGTATCCTTATCCAGAAAGTAGTATGTTTTGTTGTAGACAGTCAGAACGCGGATGACCCGGCGTTTTATCATTCCATCCAGATCGCCGGTCCATATCTTTCGCGTGGTTTCCATTTTCAGAGTTTGCGTTTCTTTTTCCTGAGCAGAGCCGACAGATTCAAAAATCTGAAAAATCAAAACGAACATTGATAAAAACGTAAGAATGAGCGGACGTCGTATCATTTTTCTATTCCCCCAAGTTGGTTGTTCAGATTGGACTTCTTAAGTCTTGCCGGCAATCGTGTTATCGGTCCTCTTAACAGTATATAAGGTAGGCTGGCAATGGAAAAGGCAGCATGGCCTTACATTAAAAATGATATCCGACTGATATCAGACCGAAAACATCATCCCAGCCCAGGTTCATGACGTATCCTGATATTTCCAAATTCTCTATTCCGAAACCTACAACGATTCCGCGCTGAACTTCCAAATCTGTTTTGTATGCGCGAGTCCGTTGACCGGCAATTCCAAACCAGATCCAATCAGCTGGAGAATAAACAATTTCCGACCAGCTATAAAAGAAGTTCGATTCCTTTTCATCGGAACTGAAAAAATATTCACTTTCGCTGGAAATACTAATTTTCTGATAATTCAACTCAAACAAAAATCCTGGAGCGACTCCATTGGAGTTTCCAAATATTCCACCAATAATCGGTGTAAAGCTCACCTCCAATGAATCTCCAGCATGAAAGTTATATCCTGCAAAAACAGAGCCGGTATTCAAGTCCTCATAGTTGTACCTTCCTTCCAAATGGAGATGATTTTTGTCAGCTGAAACTACTGGATTCAAATACGTATTCTCTGGAAGGATATATAGATTCGCTGTTGCATTGAATTCCCATGAATTATCTTCCTGGCCGTAGACTGCAATGGGGAAAATGAATACAGCGCAGAATAAAACGAGGAGTTGAATAATTTTCATCCGCCAAGGGCCATCGTGATGCTTACCAGAACAGCTCCGATGAATGCGAAGGCAAGTCCTGTAACTAATTTCTGATGTCCCGTTTGCTTCCCCAGATAAACTCCAGTAAGAAAAAGCAATAGCAAAGCAATTCCATTAGAGAGGCGGATGGATACAGAAACTTTCTGAATGAAAATAAAAGGAATTGTAACCGGGAACGTCGATAAGAAAACAAGGATAAAAATCATGATAGCTTGTTTTAGATCGTGCCATGTCAAAAAGACTCTCGCCGGAGGTTCTGGAATACTTTTGATGTGATTGCTTAAAGCAGTGATATGTTCTTCCTTTATTATCGTAGAAAGAAAAGGAGGCAACGCATTTTTAACTGCTTCATTTGTACTTTCCTGGCTATTTGCATTCCTGATATTGCGAAGACTTGCAAACGATTCTCCTCTTTCCAGCATTACCGTGAATAAATACATGAATGCATCAACAAATCCCCAGGCAACATTACATCCCAGAGCTGACCATAAGATTGTGGAAAGTTCTTCTTGTCCCTGGGTTGCGGCGCTGATGGAGCATGTAAATGTAAGTACCATGATCAAGCCAAACAGAACTTCATTAATACGATCTACATTGCCTAATCCACCAGAAGCTGATACTGTGTGAATCCAGTAAGATTTAGAAGTCATGTGTAAGGTCAAGAATACTACGGAATATCTAAACTGCTGAGATATTGGACAGTACCATATAGAATTGATTCTGCTTTTCAATAGTTTGAATAATGATGGAATTGGTCGCCAGGTTTCTCGAAAACAAGCCGGTACTTGCATTATTCCTGGTAATCGCGGCTGGATATGCAATCGGACGGATCAACATCAAAGGATTTTCGCTTGGTGTCGGTGCAGTTTTATTTTCAGGCCTGGCTATCGGCGCGATTAGTCCAGCGAGTCAACCCCCTGCAATTGTAGGCACACTTGGAATAGTTCTGTTTTTGTATGGAATTGGAATTGCTTATGGTAAAGAATTTTTTGCCGGATTAACCAGCAAGATAGGCATTCGTTACAATTTACTGGCTGTAGTCACACTCATTGTCACTGCTGTAATAACAGTCGCGTTAAAAAATATTACATCTACGCCAATGACTTATATGGCTGGACTGTTCTCAGGTGCTTCAACCACTGCAGCTGCTGTTATGGCCGCAGTGGACGCTGCAAATAATACTGATCCCGCCTTAGCTTACAGTGTGGCATTTCCGGTCGGACTTCTTGGCACAATCATGGCAATGTATTTTATGCAGCTTTTTGTAAAACCAAAAACGGATGCATTTGCACAAAAGCAGCTTAAAACGCTTGAAGTAGAATCTTCAGCAGTTGCAGGAATGACAATCGCTGATCTGATGAATGAGATTCCATCCGCTGTAAAAATTTTAGCAATCCGCAGTGAACAGAGGAATCAAATTCCAAAAGCAGATGATGTTGTGTCTGCAAAAGATGTATTGCTTTTGGGAAGTGAGAACCCATCTGCGCTAGATATTGCCTCTGAAATGATCGGCAAAAAAACAGAAGGTCGAATCGTAAAAGACCGACGCCATCTTGATTATCTGCGTGTGTTTGCATCGAGACAAAATGTAATCGGACTGGAGCTTTCCAAAATAAAATTCCCGGAAGGGATCGAAGCCAGCATCGTTCAGGTTCGGCGTGGTGATAGTGACCTGATTGCCGGTCCGGATGTGACTATTGAATATGGTGATCGCATCGGCGTGTTGTGTGATCGTAGCCACTTTCAAGCGATCCGAAAATTTTTTGGCGATTCGATTCAAAGTACTACTGAATTCAGTTATATCGCTTTGGGCATTGGAATGGTTCTTGGAGTTTTTGTCAGCATAATTCCAATTCCAATTCCAGGAGTTGGAATATTGAAAATCGGAATTCCGGCTGGCGTACTCATCATTTCTTTGATTCTTGGTAAGCTGGTTCGTACTGGTCCAATAACATGGACGATGCCATATTCTGCAAATGTGATTCTTCGCAATTTCGGCGTTTCACTATTTCTTGCTCAGATTGGTATGAATTCCGGCGAAAAGTTCGTAGCTACGCTCGCTTCAAATACAGGGATCACTCTAATAATGCTAAGTGCAATTGTTCTGCTTCCTCTTGTGCTGATTCCGTTATTGTTCGGTCATTTTGTGATGCGGATTCCATTCGATGATCTTTTTGGAGTGACATCCGGGCTTGCAGGCAATGCAGCAATTATTTCGTACGCGTCAAAAACTGTACCTTCTGAACGCGTCGAAATTTCCTATGCGATGGTGTATCCAGGCGCAGTCATTCTTAAAATTATTATCGCGCAAGCATTGATAGCCTTCTGAATTTTTTATGCCCCCGAAAGCAGTACAAAGATATTCTTCAAGCTTTCCTCTTGGTGCGACAGTCTCGAACAATGGTGTGAACTTCAGTGTTTATTCAAAAAATGCTGATGCAGTGGAGTTGCTGCTTTTTGATAATGCCGAAGATTCATCACCCGCACGAAAAATTCTGCTCGATCGCAAAACTAACAAGACCTATCACTACTGGCATGTATTTGTTCCAGGAATAGCTGCCGGACAAATTTATGGTTATCGTGTTCATGGACCCAATCAGCCAGAACGCGGAATGCGTTTTGATCCGAACAAGGTATTACTCGACCCTTATGGAAAAGCAGTTGTCGTTCCGGAAACATATAACCGGATGCTGGCATGTCAGCCTGGTGATAATTGTTCCACCGCGATGAAAAGTGTGGTGGTTGATCCATCGTTGTACGATTGGGGAGATGATGTTTCGCCGAGGCGGCAATTTGCACGAACAATTATTTATGAAATGCATGTCCGCGGATTTACAGCCAATTCTAATTCAGGTGTTTCATCGCAAAAAAGAGGAACGTATGCGGGCATGATCGAGAAGATCCCTTATTTGAAAGACCTCGGAGTTACAGCAGTTGAGCTTCTTCCTGTTTTTCGTGTTTTGTTCACATCTTCTTCAAATGCCTTCATCGCGTCATATACAATTCCTCTCTGGGTGTCTTTATCCAGAAAATACGTTGTCTTGTTATAGATTGTAAGAACGCGAATTACCCGGCGATTTACCATTCCATCAAGATCACCGGTCCATTTTTGATTCATGACAGGACGGGCAATTTCCTGAGTTTCCGTTTGTTTCGCCTCATCAGCACCAGCAATTTCCTGGACTGGGAGAATTAAAGAAAGTATCAATAGGAATAAAAGATGCAAAGCACGCAGAGTCATTTTTTCCCCCTGTTTAGTTGTATGTAACTATACGCGACCCATTTAAGGGTCATACATATAATTGCGGATACTCTTCCGGATATTTCTAGGCCGCTTCGCTCTGGCTAATCCTGATTCATAAGCTTTTTCCGCAATATTCTCCGCAATTGCTAGCGAGATTTTTCTGATGTCTGTTAATGGCGGATAAAGAGAACCTTTCAAAATTTCTTTTTCTTCAACAAGTTCAGCAAGGGTATGCGCTGCAACTAAAAAAAATTCATCCGGAATGATGCGCGCACTGCATGTAACTGCACCTAATCCAATTCCAGGGAAAACGTAAGCATTGTTTCCTTGCCCCGGACAAAATTCTTGACCTTCATACATAAACTTGCCAAACGGACTCCCGCTGGAAAAAATAACTTTGCCTGTACTCCATGTGTATGCCTGCTCGGCTGTGCACTCCGCATTTGCAGTAGGATTGGAAAGTGCGAATACAACCGGCCGCTCATTAAAAATACACATACGTTCAATTACTTCTTTTGTAAATGTCCCCGGAGCACCGGTTGCTCCAATCAATACATGCGGCTTTATGGCACCGATCGCATCTATGAAATTCAGCTGTACGTGATCATGTGCATATGGGAGATTGTGTGCCATCAAATCATTTCTTCCTGATACCACCAGGCCATTTACATCCACAAACCATAAATGTTTGCGCGCTTCTTCGGCACTAAACCCTTCCTGCTGATATGCAGACACCATCAAATCTGCAATTCCTGTAGCGGCTGACCCCGCTCCCAGAAACATGATTCTCAAATCTGAAAACTTCAATTTTGTAATTCGTGTAGAAGCATAAACACCAGCTACTATAACGGCAGCGGTACCTTGAATGTCATCATTAAAACAAAGTACACGATCGCGATATTTGTTTAACAACGCATACGCATTGGGAGTTAAGAAATCTTCAAATTGAATTAATGCGCTCGGATATTTTTCCTGGACCGCATTTACAAACTCATCAATCAGATCAAAATATTCTTGTCCTTCAATTCGTTTGTGGGGATATCCAAGATAAAGTAAATCATCCAGGAATTGTTGATTATTCGTTCCCACATCTAACATCACCGGCAAACATTGCTGCGGAGGAATGCCGGCGCAGGCGCTGTATAATGCCAGCTTGCCAATAGAAATGCCCATACCATTCGCTCCTAGATCACCTAATCCAAGAATTCTTTGGCCATCTGTAACTACAATTACGCGAATCTCTTTTGCCGGCCAGTTATCAAGAATCTTTCGAATCTCTCCTTTGTCTTCAGGTGTGATGAATAAACCTTTCGGCTCTCTGGCGATATGAGAAAATTCCTTGCAAGCTTGTCCAACGGTAGGCGTATAAATTAACGGCATTATTTCCTGAATGTGATCTATGGTCACACGATAAAAAAGATTTTCGTTCCGTTCCTGAAGTGAAGACAGTGTCATGTACTTATCGATATTTTTTTCTTGCCGTCCTAAAGCTTCCATAACACGCGCTATTAGTTCTTCCTGGGTTGAAACCTTATATGGCAACAGGCCTCTCAGACCGAGAAGCTCTCTTTCTTCGCGGGTAAAAGCGATCGATTTGTATGCCGACTTATCACGAATGATTTCAAATCCTTTCTTCTTTGATTTAGCCATAATTGATTCCTAACTAAGTAGTAGCACCCAGATGATTATCGCTGCCGGTCCCAATAGGCCGATCAAAATTCCGCCAATCCGGAAATCTTTTAAATCCACTAATCCAGTACTGTAAGCAATCGCATTTGCCGGCGTTGAGACAGGCAGAAAAAGAGCAGTCGAAGAAGCCAACCCGATAATCAATGAGACTTCGAGCTTGTTGTGCGGAAGCATGGCCATACCTAGAGGAATCATCACGGAGCTCGTTGCGGTGTGGCTCATGACATTGGCAAAAATCATTGTGGCGTAAGCAAGTAAGCAAAGAAAAAGCAGGTAATTTATTTTCATTGCCACGATTTTCTGTGCATAGTGATTTAACAAACCGGTGTCTTGCAAGGCGAGACCGAGAGATAAACCTCCTGCAACCAGAAAAAGTGCATCCCATGACAAACCTCTGACATCTTTTCCATCGAGTATTCCGACCATTGTAAGAATAACAATGGGTATAGCTGCGACTGCAGACACGCTAAGGTTGTGCAGTGAGCTTGTCATCCAAAGCAGTACTGTAACAATCACAACTACTAAGACGATTTTTCTTTTGGTTTTAAGTTCCTGGTTAGCTGTTTCAGAATTTTTTGTTTCAAGAAATTCCAGGGATAAAGGTGGATTCTCTTTTATGAATATCTTAATCAACACAAAGCAACTGATTGCAGTCAAGAACAACGCGAGAGGAATTCCGTAAAACATCCAGTGCAGAAAATCGACTTGAAGTCCGGCATTTTCGAGTGCTCCGGCAGCAATGGCATTGGCAGGAGTTCCAATGATTGTACTAAGCCCGCCCGTTGTAGCAGCGATTGGAACTCCAATGAGCAGTGCTTTGGATAGCGGCGAATTCTTTCCGAGATTATTTAACAGTGGCATTACCGCAGCGATCACCATTGCAGTGACTGCGGTGTTGGACATCAACATGGAAGCGATCATTGTGGTACACATCAATCCGATGAAAATTCGCTTTGGAGTCTTGCCAGAGATTCTGAGTGTAAATTTGAAGAGATCAGCATCCAATCCGGTTTTCGCTAAAGCCGTTGCCAGAAAGAATCCGCCTAGCAATAACCAAATTACGCTACTGGAAAAAGTATTTACATATTTCGCAATAGCTTGAGGGTTTGAATTGAATCTCGGATTCCCAAGTGAAAACGCCAGAAAGGCTAAAATAAAAAGTCCTACTGAAAAAGCGGGAATCGCTTCTGTAAACCACAAACCAATCGAGAAGAATAAAAGGAACAGAACGTAAACCTGCGAATCGCTGAATTGCGGTTCCTTTATTAGATATGTAAGGACGATTGCTAAAACGAGGCAGATTATGAAAGTAATCGTTCGTTTTTTCATCGCTTAAATTCTAAAATCTGAAATTTCCCGGCATCACAGTACAGCGAATTGAATTCTGGTTTGAAAAAACTGAGTTGCTCCTTCCAGGTTGTATCGATCGAGAGTTCCATAGCCATAAGCAAATTCGAGCCGAACAAGCGGAGAGAGATACCAGTTCGCCATTGGAGTGATCCTCCAATATTTCCCGCCCTTTACCAGCCCGCCGTCAAGATCCAGTTCGGAAACTTGCATCAGTACTTCAATCGCTCCCGGTCTCCTTTAAAAACTGGTTTTGCGACCGGCACAAAAGAATAGATTCCGCTCACCGTTGAATAAGGACGTGATTCGCCAGTCAAGATGTAACTAACAACAACGCTTCCTCCAGTAAATAGCGGATCATCCATTTCGGCCGAACTAAATTTATGCCAGTAATATTCTGAACCGACCATCAGCGATTGATGAGTGTAATAAGCCTCTAACCCAATATGAGTGGAATGATCGCTTTGAAAAGTGCCGGTATCAATAAAATAAGGAGCAGTGAAAGCTTCAGGCCGGGAGCGCAGGCGGATTTTTCCCTCATCGGGTTTGCCATAACGAAGACTGGTTCCAATATGCAGAAGAGTATTATTTTCTTTTGAATAGATTGGAAGCCAGGCAATCCGCGCAGCCGCCTGCCACTTAAAAGTGGAAAACGACTGTCCCTTTGATAGCGCATCGCCATACGCACCTACATTCCACAAAATACCTTGCTTTGGCAAATAACCAAGCCATTTAACTCCGTCAGCAAGAATTGGAATCACATCCAGTGCCATCTGTCTTTCTAATCCCCATCCGGCGTAGCCATTCATTACTTTGTTCAGTGAAGTTCCTTCTTTTGTGCGGCCGATAAAAATATTTCCCCACAATTCAGGTACTCCGATGGTGAGGCCTGTTTCGCGCACAAACCATTCTCCGGATGGTTTGTCATACATGATTCCGGTTTTCCAGGTTATGGGTCTCTTCGTTGGAATTTGTCCGCTGAAGAGTATTCGGAAATCACGAAGCTTCGCCGTGTTTTCCACCACATACCCTCCGATTTCTGCCTGCTCTTTGGCTTCATCATCCTGATCAAATCCTCCGTATTCATAAAGAAGCCCAGCGCCAAACTTGAATGTAGTGAAGCCGAAGTCAAATTCGTTCCACGGCTTTTTAGGAGCATCTTTTTTTACGATGAACTCTCCTTCAGTGCCATCCGGGAGAGAATTAGGATCTGTCTGGCAGTACAGCTCACCAGGCAAAACACACAAAAGTAAAACAGTGAATCCTACGCAAGTTAAGAGAACATATTTTGAGACTTTCATTCGCATCACTAAGTTTTCTATAAATCAGGCATCGCGCCGTCGGTTTGCGGTAGTGGCTTTTTCTAAAAATAATTGAAGCGGAAGATGGAGTCGATCTCCCCATGATTTTTTATCATGCAATGCTAATGGGAAAACAACATGCAGAAAGTTTTTACCTGCGATCCATCCGCGCTGATATACGCGCCCTTCAGATCAATATCGATTGAAATAATCCTGAATCTTTTTCGGGTCGGATGTTTTCAAAAGCGCAAGCTGCAAAAGCGGACGTGACTTCGCAGGATTCAGTTCTATAGAAGCCACCGTTCCGATTTGATCGTCATTCACTTCGATATTCCTCCGGATGATTCCGCCATTTGTGCGAGACGACCGCACAACAACTACACCTTTCGCAATCGCGCGTTTCACAGCTTCCAATGCAGGCGCTGTCATGTTTCCATCACCTACACCAGCAATAACTAAACCTTTGGCACCATGCTCCACAGCGGAATCAATAATGTCAGGGGACATATTTGCATGGGCATAAATAATATCGACACGCGGCAAACCCTTCCCTGGAACAAGTGCTAGTTCACTTTTGCTGGTATGCACCTGCGATGGAGTTCGGTACCAGACGTCAGGTTCTCCAAACAAAACGGCACCGACTAATCCGGATTCGCCGGAAGTAAACGTTGCAACATCGGTTGTATGTGATTTGATAATGTCATGTGCAGAATGGATATCATCATCGATTGCTACAAGCACTCCACGTCCACGCGCATTCGGATCACCCGCGATCGCGACCGCATTGTAAATGTTCAGTGGACCATCTGCGCTCATCGCTGTAGATGGACGCATTGAACCTGTCATTACAACTGGTTTGTCACTCTTCACAACAAGATCCAGAAAGTAAGATGTTTCCTCCAACGTATCTGTACCATGAGTGATCGCCACTCCATCCACATCAGGAGATGCAAGGAGTTCGTTTACACGGTTCGCAAGCTTGATCCAGACTTCATCGTTCATGTCCTGGCTGCCGATGCTGGACACCTGATCCCCTTTAACTTCCGCAATTTTTTTGAGTTCAGGTACAGCCTGGATCAGAATATCTACGCCAACTGCACCGGATTGATATCCTGCTTCAGTAGCAGAGGCAGCTGAACCTGCAATCGTTCCGCCAGTTGCAACGATCACAATTCTTGGTTTCTTATCGCTCTGTGCATACAACGTGCATGCGATTAACAGAACTAAACAAGTGACACTTGAGAGTTTTAGGATTTTCATATTCCTTCCTCACTTCTTCTTGTACTGTTCTGGATTCAAACCGGTTAACTTCACCGGATCCAGTAAGTCCTTAATCTGATCTTCGGTTAAGATTTTCTTTTCGCGGATGATTTGCAAAATTCCTTTTTTGGTGTCGTAAGCTTCTTTAGCCAGCTCGGTCGCCTTCTCATAACCGATTACAGGATTTAGAGCAGTAACAATACCAACAGTCTTTTCCATGTATTCCTGGAGCACATCTTCGTTCACAGTGATTCCATCAATGCAGCTCTTTCTGAAGGCTTGCGATGTCGTGAATAACAGATGCTGCGATTCCATGATGGCAAGAGCTTCCAGTGGTTCATATGCATTCAGCTGAAGTTGTCCACTGTGAGCAGCAAGCGTAACGCTGTAGTCATTTCCCATTACGCGGAATGCAACAAGGTTCACCAGTTCAGGAATAACTGGATTCACTTTGCCTGGCATGATGGAAGATCCAGGCTGCATTGCAGGCAACTTCACTTCAAATAATCCTGCGCGTGGCCCCGATCCAAGCAAGATTAAATCTCCGGCAATTTTGGAAAGCTTAATTGCTACACTTTTAAGTGCGCCTGAATATACGACAAATCCTTGTTGATCCCAGGTTGCAGCAATCATGTCTGTTGCGGGAACGATCGGTTTTTTTGTGAGCTCTGCCAGATGCGCAGCACACTTTTCGGGATACCCTTTTGGAACATTCAAACCTGTCCCAATTGCCGTTGCTCCCATGTTCACTGAATACAAATATTTTTCGGAATCTTTCAGAAGTGCGATTTCACTTTCAAGCGATGCAGCCATGGCATGGAATTCCTGACCAACAGTCATAGGAACGGCATCCTGCATTTCGGTTCTTCCCATTTTTACAATTCGAAGAAATGCATCGCCCTTCATCCTGAAAGAAACAACAAGGTTTTCCAACTCCGCAACCAATTTGTCATTGCGTAATAAGAAAGCTACTTTTAGCGCAGTTGGATAGGAATCATTCGTGGACTGCGACATGTTGAGATCATCATGCGGCTCAACAAAGTTGTATTCACCTTTTTTATGACCGGTTAGCTCCAGCCCAACATTTGCCAGTACTTCATTAGCATTCATGTTTGTGGATGTACCAGCGCCGCCTTGATAAAAATCCACCTGAAATTGATCGTGATATTTTCCTTTCAGTACGGCATCACAAGCTTTCTCAATCGCATCCAACCTCTCCTTTTTCATGGCGCCCACATCGAAATTTGCGCGTGCTGCTGCAAGCTTTACGATCGCCCAGGCTTCTACAAAACCTGGATAGTGATTGATCGGGGTACCAGAAATTTGGAAGTTTTCGAGTGCCCGCAGCGTTTGAACGCCGTAATAAGCATCTGCTGGCACTTGCTTTTCGCCCAGCAAATCTTTTTCGACGCGATACTGGCCTTGAGCATAAATGCTGCCAGATATTGATAATAATAGTACTATGATAATAGTATTAGTTTTCACACCAAACTCCTTTACTTAAATACAATCGAACTTAAGACCATAGCTGAAGCGGTAGCGACTACCGTTGTAACGATCCCCGGAATCATGAAGCTATGGTTCAGTAAATACTTCCCAATCCGAGTTGTTCCGGTTTGATCAAAGGAAACCGCGGCCAGGATCGTTCCATAAGTTGGAAGGAAGAACAGTCCGTTTACAGATGGATACGCTCCTATGATTTCTTTCGCACCTAGACCCAGAGCAATGCCAACTGGCGCAAGGATGACAATCGTTGCCGCAGGACTGAACAGCAGAATAGATAATGTGAACAAGCCAGCAGAAAATATCCAGGGATGTGCTTGAATCTGTGATGAAATACTTTGCACAATCACGTTTTGATTTGCTTCAAAAAATGATGAGCCCAGCCATGAAACTCCAAGAATTGAAATGAGCGCAACCAATCCGCCTTTCATCATGCTTCCTTTCACTGCTGTTTCCGGACTCGCTTTAAAAAGAACCATCATCACACCAGCAGCGCATAACATCAGGATCATGATCGCTCTTCCCATTTCAACTTGACCGGTTTCAACTAGATCTTCAGCAACCTTTTGATACACAGGGCGCAATCCAGGAAAGATTCCGATTGCAACAACAGAAAGAATTGCAATTATGAATACAATGCAGGAACCGATTGCTCGCGCGCGAGCCTGACCTTGAAGTGGGACAGACTCTTCAACAGACTTTACTTTTCCTTCTTCCAGACGTTTTAGATATTCTGGATCTTCGTCCAATTCTTTGCCTTTCCACCATACTGATAGAATTCCCGCGGCCACTCCTAAAAGTGTTGATGGAATGATCACCATCAGGATTTGTGACAGTCCAACATTTTTTGCGGCAAGCACACCTGACAACGCAACAGTGACTGCTGATACTGGCGATGCAATGACACCTTGGAGTGATGCAATCACACTGATAGACATCGGACGTTCCGGACGGATTTTTGCGCGGCGTGATACTTCCGAAATCACAGGAAGCAAAGCGTAAATCACATGTTGAGTGCCCGCTGCAAACACAAGGATGTATGTCACCAGCGGACCAAGAAATGTAATTTGATGCGGCCGACGTCTTAGAATTTTTTCAGCTGTTTGGACTAAAAAATCTAAACCGCCGGCCGCTTGCATTACAGAGAGAGCCGTTATCACTGCGATGATCATCCCCAGCACTGTTCCGGGAGGTGATCCCGGTGGAAGCTTGAGGATGAACACAAAAACCATCAAACCGAAACCAGCAATCGTTCCGAGTCCGATTCCTCCGATGCGTGCACCGATTACGATGCACGCAAGGAATAGAATCAATTCGAACCAGAACATTTTGTCTCGTTAGAAATTCATCTCCAAAACAGTTGTGAAAACATCTCCATTTCCGCCCACCGGATAAGGAACTGCTGTGTATCCAACGGGAGCATGATTTAGATGGAGCCATTCCACATTCACTCTGAGTCCGCGTTGCTGAAGAAAATACCAGTTAACGCCTGCTCGAAACTCGGACGCATCACCATAGTCGCCATAGATTCCAGCACCAGCCACATAGGGCTGAAGGACTTTTGGGATAACCATTGCTGAAAACCACAGTTGATAACCGTGATCGTTGATGTCGGCAATTCCTCCAACATTGCTTCCCTGGAAATTACTTAACCAGCGCCAGTAGTACTCTCCTTCAAGCGCGAAACCTTTATACTTGAATCCTCCATCAATGCTCGACATGTCGTAGTCGACCTTTTCAACCGTAATACCATCGCCGAAAAGATTGGGAGTGAAGATAATGCTTCCATCTGTTAGCCGGATCTGGCTGTTCTCAATGCTGTTGGCACCCGGCTGGCTCTGCTTATCCTCCGTACTATGGGTGTAGTGGACTCCGGCTCTTGTGGCTAAGTTTTCGTGAAAGTCGTAATCACCAAACGTACCGTAAAGCCCGAATTCACCTGTAGTTGGCAACCACTGAAGCATGAACGCGGATGTATTGAGCTTGTTGTCCAGTTGCGCTGCGCTCACCCCGAGCGTGCTCAGGTTGTTGCCGATCATCGCCTGATATTTCAACTCGGTCGAGATCTCGCCCTTGAGCCAAAAACCGGTTGTGTACGAGCCTCGGAAGAATTCGTCCGAAATCAGCCGATCGTCTACGCCAAGCCAGTAAGGGAATTGACCCTCGGTGCTGCGCACAGAAGGAAGGCTGCTAATTCCGCCGCCAAACGTTACGTGCCTGTTAAACGAGTAGCTCAGGTTACCAGCACCCACTACCTGGGCAGGATCACCCTGGCTTGTGTTAGAGGACGCATACATATAGGTAGTAACGGAACTTGGGGGTCATGAACCAACCGCTAAACGGCAGAAAGAACTTGGTCAACTGAATGTCCTCGCGCTGCTTTACTTCGAACGTATTACCAAAGAAGTCTGTATAGTTCGGATCCAGACCTTTCTGATTCAGGTAACGCACATAGCTCATGAGCCTCATATATATTTCGCCCTTTTCGCCTTCATATAGCAGGAACCCGGCGTTGGGAATGTATTCAGGTTTCCCCTTCTTCTCCGGTTTCTCTGTCACCGCTCCTTTAACGATGAACTCGCCGACACAACCGTCCGAAACCCAGATGCTGTGATCGTCGTAGCCCCATGTCTTCCCTAAAAGACAGGCCGACTCACCTGAGGATTTGGCAAGAATAACGCCGTTCGAAGTATCAGCAGGGCACGATTGCCGCTCGCCTATCTTTGATGCGCATGTCACTCTTTCCTGCGCGGATAAGACTTGAGCTAAAACAAAAAACACCGCGACGCAGAGGACATATCGAATGAACCTCCGCCGGAACACAGAACCCTTACTCATAAAAATCTCCTTCGCTATTGATTCGACGAGTAACTCAACCGGGGTATTGCCCCGACCGAGGAAGTCATTTCGGCTTTGCAGCGTAAGGGTTTCCGCCTAACGCATTGGAAATATCGATAATTGCTTTCTGCGCACGAACACTGTTTCCGGCATCATCTAACGGAGGTGAAATTACAGCGATGCCGAATTTTCCAGGTGATACAGCGATCAGGCCGCCACCGACTCCGCTTTTTCCAGGCAGACCTGATGCAAACAACCATTTGCCGGAATCATCATACAAACCCGCCGTTGCCATAACAGCAAGTATTCCCGGGACCTTCTCTTGATCAATTACCTTTTTCCCGGTGACAGGATTCTTACCACCATTGGCAAGTGTTCCCGCCATTGTTGCCAAATCTTTTGCATTAACTCCAATCGAACACTGCTTCGTGTACAGATCTACTGCACGTTGCCAATCGCTTTTGATGTATCCATATGCAAGCATCAATGCGCCAATGGCCTGATTGCGCTGATTGGTATCAGACTCAGATTTATAAACATCTTGCAGTACTGTTAACTGCCGGCCTGCACAATCATTTTCAATTCCGATGATCTTGCCCCAGATTTCGTCTGCATTCGCACCCTTCACCATACCGGTTGAAGAGATCGCGCCTGGGTTTACCAGCGGATTCATTTCGGGAGCTCCCGTTCCAACTACAGTCTTGACTGCTTCCACTGCGATAATGGAATTGAATCGCGCTCCGGTTGCATCTACTCCGATCCTGTTTCTAATTGCATCCGGACCTTGTTCCTGAATCACCTGTGCCATCGTGAAAACTTTGGAAATCGATTGAATTGATACTTCCGTATTAATATCGCCCATCGTGTAGACTTTTCCATCGGTTGTTACCAGGGCGATTCCATAAACATTCGGATCTACTTTTGCAAGCGCTGGAATGTAATCAGCATTCTTGCCTTCTTGCAGATTTTTGTACTTATCGTATGCAGCTTTCAGTGCTGCATTAATTTGATCCGGCGTTTGCGCTTGCAGTGATGTTCCAATGAACATCGCCGCAACAAGCAGCAACAGCCATGTGCATTTGAAAAATGTTGATTTTGAGCTACTCATGTTATTGACCTCCTAGAGAGACCGAGAAGTTATATTTGAAGGAAAACTGAATGCGGTAATCATCTGATGTGAAACCATCGGCGAAGTTTTCTCTGTGACCCCATTGGAACTCGCCCCCCATCATTACGTTTGGTGCGGGATAGTAGAGCAGGTTACCGAGAGCATATTCACCACGGTGAAAAGCATCTGCCGCTTGTAAATCACTATTCTCAATATCAATTAGCGAGTAACCAAAAGAGCTTGTCCACTTGTCGCTCCATGTATGATCGTAGAATGCAACGACGCCATGTACCGGTAAAGCTTCTCCTTCAACAGGAGATATAGCGTTTCCAAGATTGGCCTTGGCTCCAACATCCACTGGCGCATCATTCATATAGTTTTCAATTCCTTCACCATAAACGTACTGAAGTCGAACTGTGCCTTTTCCGAATTTCAAATTAGAACTTAAATTGATGCCCCAACCCGTTATGCTTTGATTCAGATCAAATTGGTCCTGAAGGACATCATCGATTTTCATCTTTCTAAATATTCCTGCGACTTCGACATAGCCCCATTTGTTGCCACCATAACGGTATTCAGCAGAAATATCCGGTACTGGAAAACGTGCTTTAACGTTTTGAATTTCAATGCGGTCTGCGATGACGCCGGCATCGGCGCTGGCGCCAGGCCGTTCAACTGCAATAGTCAATTTGGAATCACCCTGAATTGGCATCCATCGTACTTGCACATTGCGGAAAAAGACCATTCCGCTTGGCCCCCAGTATTCAATCGAATTTGGAAACACATCAGGATCCATGAATGGACTCCAGGTTTGTCCTGCACCAAATTGGCCAAGTTCACCGTAAGCATGTCGCAGACGGAATGTTGTCTGACCTTGATCAACACCTGTTCCGAACAATTCGAATTCAAATGTTGTTTTCAATTCGCCTAGTTCTGTTGGGAAATACGACTTCACACCAAACCGGCTCTGACGAACTCCTGCGAACCATCGGCCATCTTCTCCAAATTGATCTTTGAACGCAGGCAGTTTTGTTGGTCTTACAACGTCAAACCAATTGGGATCGTTCTGCTTGCCCTGATAGCCCGTATCCAGCATCGCGAATCCGTAAATATCAAACTTTGGTTTGACTGGCGGTTCAGCCTCTGCCTGGTAATTTGCAGTAGCTGCATATGGATTTCCGCCTAACATGTTTGAAATATCTGTGATCGCTTTCTGTGCTTTAACGCTGTTTCCTGCGTCATCGAGTGGCGGTGAGATCACCGCAATCCCGAATTTGCCTGGTGATATAGCAATGAGGCCGCCTCCAACACCGCTCTTTGCAGGCAGTCCCGTTGCAAAAAGCCACTTACCCGAGTCATCGTACAAACCTGCAGTTGCCATTACTGCAAGTACGCCTGGAACTTTCGCAGCATCGATTACTTGTTTGCCAGTTACAGGATTTTTACCGCCGTTTGCGAGTGTTCCAGCCATTGTTGCCAGATCTTGTGCATTCACTCCGATCGAACATTGCCGTGTGTACAAATCAACTGCACGTTGCCAATCGCTCTTGATATAGCCATACGCTAGCATCAATGCGCCAATTGCCTGATTGCGTTGATTTGAATCTGATTCAGACTTGTAAACATCTTGCAGTACTGTAAGCTGACGGCCGGCAGAATCATTATGAATTCCAATGATTCTGGCCCAGATTTCATCAGCGTTAGCACCTTTCACCATTCCGGTTGTTGAAATTGCACCCGGATTCACAAGCGGATTCATTTCCGGAGCACCCGTCCCTGCTACTGTCTTGACAGCTTCCACAGCGATAATCGAATTGAATCTCGCTCCCGTTGCATCAACACCGATCGTATTTCGGATTTGATCCAGACCCTGTTCCTGAATCACTTGTGACATGGTAAAAACTTTGGAAATCGATTGTATCGATACTTCGGTCTTAATGTCTCCTATTGAGTAGACCTTTCCATCAGTCGTCACCAATGCAATTCCATAAACATTGGGATCTACCTTTGCAAGTGCAGGAATATAGTCAGCATTTTTACCTTCTTGAAGAGTCAGGTATTTGTCATATGCTGCTTTCAGTGCCGCATTAATCTGATCTGCGGTTTGCGCTTGCAATGACACTGCTGTGAACATAGCGACAACAACCAGCAGCCATGCCCTTGATGAGATTGATTTTAGTAGTTGCAACTTCATATTCATCTCTCCTTAACATTGCTTTTTTCCCAGGCTCGTACTCTGGTTCTAGCCTGGTCAAACAAGCGTTCATAATTACCGATCCGCACTTTGTAACTCGCATCTTCAGTGAGTAATTTCCATAACGGATCATAAATGTGATAAACGGCCGTCATAGCTTCTACACTTTTCGGAGCAACGACATCACTTCCGAATAAAAATCGATCGGGATGAGAATTCAGAAGATCTGCTACTCTCTTAGTTGCTTCCGGAGTTTCTACTGCATACTTTGCTACTTCATCCCAGGAAATATCGAAATAAACGTGATTCAGTTCAGGATTATTGAGGGCGCGTTCGATGATTGCTGCTTGATCTTTGAGCGGTCGTACGATTCTTCCAGTGCCGATATGAGCCCAGATAATGGTAGTTTTCGGATGGCGTTTAAAAAGATCTCTTAATTGAACAAGGATGTAAGGCTCTTGATCCGGTTTCGGAAAAGGCATGTTGATATCGCAGTGAAGAAGCACTACCAATCCAACTTCACCTGCAAAATCCATAATCCTGTCCAGCGCTGGATTTGTAAGACTCGCGGTTTCACCAGCAATCTTGGATGAAACGAATTCTTTGTGAATCGTGAATTCGCCGACGCCAGTGAAGACTCCAGGAAAAATTTGCAAAACGCGGCGGATATGATCCGCAGCATACATATCTGTAGGATTGAATCCGGTAATCATCGGATCCAAACGTTTCTGCTGATCAGGTGATAAAGATTTATAGGCCATTGCAATCTGTGCATCAGTGAAGGAGTAGTAATAAAGCGGGGCGTCTGTTTGGAGATAATAGGTTGGAGCAAAATCTCCGCTATTTTGATAAGACCACTGCTGTTGCAATGGAATTCCAAACAAAGTAGAACGACCGATCGTCGTTCCCAACATGTTCACAAAATCATGGATCTCTGTTCCTTCCTGGATGTAGTTTGTTAAATGAAAATGGGAGTCATTGAAATCGTAAGCGGACGATAAGCAAGGACTAAAAATCAGAGAAAAAAGAATGAATAAACTGAAGAAGGTTTTACTCGACATTAACGGTACGTAGTTTTTGAACATATTCCATCCCTCGAGTTTCATGAACGTCGCAAAAGCTCAGTTCGGGTGTAACGGTCGATAGCTCCATTAGTTCGAGGATCCGTGCAAACCTGTCAGAACGTATGTGTTTTTCTATTTCTGACCAGCCATCCCAATCTTCTTGATAAAAAACAACGTTGGCTTCACGCTGATCCTGACTGAGCCGGCATTTGATGCATCCTGGTTGTGCTTCTGTTCGACTCATTTGAAGTCGCAAAGCCTGAAGAAGCTCACCGGTTCGGCGAGGCTGCGGAACAATCCTTAAATTCATTGAAATCATCAACTCAACCCAACGCAAATCAAATGCCAGAACACATTATGGTTCAGAACAGTCAGAGGTAAGTTGCTGTGAATCGAGGAGTTATAAAATCAATGAAGAAAGTTTCTGAGTTACGAATTTAGATGAACCGCACGGAATAAAGGAGATTGCTACGGTATTGCGGAGTCCGATTTAGGAATTCAAGAAACAAAAGTAAAAAACACGAATATTGAATAAATTAGAACAAGAGTTCCAAGAATCGAAAGTAAATTCTGATTATTGACTTGTGCTGGGGGCCGTCGTGTTTGTTTGAGTTTGAGGCTGTGGTTCAGTCCATCCTCCGCCCAGTGCCTTATACAAACGGATCACTGCAACAAGTTGATCACGAACCGCCTCAACAGAATCAAGTTCTGCCTCAAACAAGGAACGTTGCGCATCTAAAACTTCGAGATAATTTGAAACGCCGCCTCTATATCGAACCTCTGCTAAATCTAATACTTTTCGTTCTGCCTCAACTCGTGCACCTTGTGAGCCACGCCTTTCACCGGATTTTTGATAATCGATCAATGAGTCTTCCACTTCGCGGAATGCTTGCAGGATCGTAGATTCATACGCATAAAGTTGTTGACGATTTCGTGACTCTTGTACTTCAACATTGCGTTTATTTTTTCCGGCATTGAATATTGGTTGAATTAAATTAGCTCCGATGGACCATGTTTTCGCCCGCGAACTTGTGATGTTATCAAGTTCCGTACTCTCCCATCCAAAAAATCCAGTCAATGAAATGATTGGGAAAAGCAATGCTTTTGCTTCACCAATTCGGGCATTTGATGAAACTAATAATTGTTCAGCTTCAAGAATATCAGGGCGACGTTCTAAAAGAGTGGACGGCAAGCCTGCCGGGACTTGTGGCGGCAATGGTTGTTCTTCGAGCCCACGACCTCTTAATATCGATCCTGGATTTCGTCCTAACAGAACTGATATTTCATTTTCCTTTTGTGCCACTTGTCGTTCGAAATCTTGGACGATTGCCAGCGTTCGATTGTATTCCGCTTCCGCTTGTCTGAAATCAAGCTCCGAAGTTAGACCACCCTCAAACCGGAGTTTCGCTAATTCCACGTAGTCGGCTCGGGATTGAAGTGTGTTGCGGGAGATTTCCAATCTTAGATCTAAATCCCGCAGTTCCATGTATGCCTGTGCAACCGATGCAACAAGTGAAATTACAGTGAACCGCATCCCTTGTTCAGTTGATAGCATTAATGCTTTTTCAGCTTCTGTTGCACGCCTGATCCTTCCGAAGAAATCTAATTCCCAAAAAACACTTGCATTCAATGTCCAAAACGGTTTCGTTGTATCTACATCTGTAGGTACCTTAACGATACCATCATGGCTGGTTTCCTGTTCAGCACCAGAACCGTTTACATCAACATGAGGGTAAAGATCTGCTTTTTGAAATCCATAAAAAGCACGCGCTTCTTCAATCCGTTCATAAGCAATTTTTAGATCTTTATTTTCTTCAAGTGAAATTCGGATCAATTCCTGTAATTGCGGATCCTGAAAAAGATCAAACCACTGAAGATTTGCAAGAGAAGTATCAAGTGGGACAGGTTCTTTCCATCCTGTCGGCACTGGCACAGTAGGCCGCGCATAATTCGGACCGAGTTTACATCCACCAAGAAATAAAACTGTGATCAGCAATAAGTAAAGTGCCCGTTTCATCTCAATCTCCATGTGCTACTGCTGGTTTTGGCGGCTCTGGAGCCGTTACTTCTTTGGCTTTTTTCTTTCTACCCAAACCTTCAACGAAAGCAAAATTACCCGGAATTAAGAACACACCCAGTGCGGTTGCAATCAACATTCCCCAGAACACTGCGGTTCCCATAACGTTTTGTGCGCCGGATCCGGAACCACTTGCAAGCATCAAAGGAATAACTCCCATGATGAAAGCAAAAGCAGTCATTAGAATTGGACGGAATCGAAGTCGTGCCGATTCCAATGCCGCTTCTTCAAGTGTCATTCCTTCTTCATGTTTTGCTTTTGCAAATTCAACAATCAAGATTGCATTCTTTGCCGCCAGACCGATCAACATAATCAATCCGACCTGCACATATACATTGTTGTCGTATCCCATCAAAGTAACTCCAGTAAATGCTCCTAAAGCTACTAACGGTGAACCCAACAAAACCGCCCAGGGAAGTCTCCAGCTTTCATACAGAGCTGCAAGCAGCAAAAATACAAATACGATCGCAAGAATAAATGTTGGAGTTGCGGATGGCGCCACTTTTTCTTGATAAGACAACTGGTTATATGCGAATCCCATTTCTTTCGGCATCGTTTTGTTGAAAGTATCTTCCAATGCAGCAAGTGCTTGACCGGAAGTATATCCGCGACCTGGAACTCCGTTGATTTCTACGGAACGGAAAAGATTAAAACGTGTTGTAATTTCCGTGCCATTTTCTGTAGTGACGGTCATCAATGTAGAAAGTGGAATCATGCTACCAGTTGTTTTACTACGAACGTAAATTTCACCAATGTTTTCCGGTTTTCGCCGATAATCAGAAGCAGCCTGAACGTACACACGGTAAAGTCGACCGAAACGATTGAAATCATTTACGTATGTGCCGCCCAACACTGCAGACATTGCCTGGAAAACATCATCGACTTCCACACCGAGTTTGCGTGCTTTTTCACGATCAAGCACAACCTTTACCTGTGGATATCGTGGATCAAATGAAGTAAACAGGTTAGCGAGTTCGGGTCGTTTACGCGCTGCTTCCAAAAATGTCCTGGCTTGTTCGCCCAATTGCGGCACACTCAATGTTCCGCTGCGGTCCTGCAATAGAAAATTGAATCCTGCTGAAGCTCCAAAACCAGAAATTGTTGGAATGTTAAATGGGAAGATAATGGCTTCAGGAATCTTGACGAATTGACTCTGCAATTTCCCCATGATTGCTTTTAGCTTCAGCTCAGGGGCTTTGCGTTCTTCCCAAGGTTTCAATCGCGCAAAGATTGTCCCGAAATTTGGTTGGTATGTACTGGTGACAACACCGAATCCGCCGATTGTTGTGAAAGCTTCAACAGCCTCTGTTTTCCCTAGAATTTCTTCAACCTGCGCTAACGTTGCACTGGTACGTTCCAGTGAAGCGGCAGGAGGAAGTTGAACGTTAATACCGAGCAAGCCTTGGTCTTCTTCAGGAATAAAACCTGCAGGTAGTTGTTTTCCAAGAAATACAACGCTCAGAATAACAATTCCTACAATCAGAATTGTCAGTATCGATTTCCGTACAAGCAGACGGGACCAACCGACATATTTTTTTGTTGTCACATCAAATGCTTTGTTAAATAATGCAAAGAATTTTCCAAGCGGACCTCTTGCCGGGCAGATGTTTTGCAGGCTTCAGCAACATTGCAGAAAGCGCAGGAGACAATGACAAAGCACTAAATGCAGACAGCAAAACTGAGATCGCAATTGTTAATGCGAATTGCTGATACATTCGGCCTGTTAGTCCACCCAAAAACGCGACTGGAACAAATACTGCACAAAGAATCAATGCAATTCCGATAACAGGTTGGGTCACCTCTTTCATTGCTTGTCGCGTTGCCGCTTTTGGATCCAGACCATGTTCAATGTGATGCATGACCGCCTCAACAACGACGATTGCATCGTCAACGACAATTCCAATTGCAAGTACCAATCCAAACATCGATAACGTGTTTACCGAAAATCCGAGCATTGGAAAAAATATGAAAGTTCCAATCAGCGAAACCGGAACCGTGATTAGAGGAATCAACGTTGCGCGAAAACTTTGAAGGAATACAAAAACGACTATCGTTACAAGTATGATCGCTTCAACGAAAGTTTTCTTAATTTCATGAATCGATGCTTCTACCGCTGGAGTTGTATCGTAAACAATTTCATAATCCACATCAGGTGGAAACAATGTTTTAGCATGGCTCATGGTTTCGTAAATGGCTTCCGCAGCCTTTAACTGATTTGCACCAGGAAGTAGATAAACTGCCATTGAACCTGCAGATTTTCCATTCAATCTTCCGAAAGAGTTATAGTCTTGCGAACCAAGTTCTACTTTTCCAATATCCTTAACTCGGACAGTAGCTCCTTTTGCGCTTTCACGAATGATGATGTTGCCGAATTCTTCCGGAGTTACTAAACGGCCCGGGGCACTGACTGTGTATGTGAAGGCTTGATCTTTAGGCGAAGGAGCCGTTCCCACACGGCCACCTGGCGCTTGAAGGTTTTGCTCCTTAATCGCAGCGATTACATCGGCAGGAGTCAATTGATAATTGACAAGCTTATCAGGGTAAATCCAGATCCGCATTCCGTAATCGGCTCCACCGAAAAGATCCACCTGTGCAATTCCTGGAATACGCAGAAGTTGATCGCGTAAATTAATGCTGCAATAGTTAATCAGGAATTGTCCATCGTAAGTTCCTTTCGGTGAATTTACAGAAATGATCATCAAGATGCTGGGGCTTTGTTTCTTAACAGTAACGCCTTGTGCAATAACTTCTTGCGGCAAACGCGCTTGAGCAGATGAAACACGATTCTGTGTTAATACGTTCGCTGTATCTTGATTGGTTCCTACTTCGAAGTTTACATCCAGCTGCATACGTCCATCACTGGTGTTAGACGACTTCATGTAAATCATTCCTTCAACGCCATTCACTTCTTGTTCAATCGGAGTAGCAACTGATTGTTCGACTGCAACTGCGGATGCACCTACATATGTTGCAGTAACACGGATCATTGGTGGTGCCAGAAATGGATACATTTCAAAGCTGAGGCCTTTCAATGTGAAGGCTCCCATGATCACGATAATGATTGAGATTACAATGGCGACAATTGGTCGGCGGATAAAAAATTCAGCCATAATTTCCTCCTACGACGCGGATCCGGCAGGAGTTGTTGGTGAGGTCGCGTTTTCCTGGATAGCCACAACGGTGGGGTTTACGGTCACACCATCACGAACTTTTTGTAATCCTTCTACAACGATTTTTTCACCAGGTTTTAGTCCGGAATCGATTACCCATAATGAACCGATGCGATCACTTGCTTGAACTGGCCGCAAGGTGACTTTGTTATCTGAGCCCACCACTGCGACACTGTAAGTTCCTTGCAATTCCTGAACTGCAACTTGAGGAACAAGTATTGCATCCTTCTTTTCATCAATTGCTGCACGAAGGCGTGCATATTGACCTGGTCTCAAGACATGATCAGGATTGGGAAATGATGCTTCAATTGCGAGAGTCCCGGTCTCTGGATCGACTGCACGGTCTGCATAAACAAGTCTTCCTTTGTAGTTGTGTACTGTACCATCCGCAAGAACCAATTCAAAAGAATCCGGAGTCTTGTCTTTACTTTGAGGCACTGCACCTTTCGCACGGGCAAGTCTTAGATAATCACGTTCGCTTACATTCGATCGCACATGAATCGAATCGATGTTAGATATCACAGTGAGGAGTGTATTTTCTCCACGCCCAACTAGATTTCCTGGTTTTACCTGCGTCTTGCCAACCAATCCATCAATAGGGGAATAGACATTTGTATATCCGAGGTTTAATTCCGCATCTTTTTCTGAAGCCTTAGCCGCATCAACTGATGCACTTGCTGCCAGTTGCGCTGAAACTGCTGTATCGTATTCCTCTCTGGAAATTGCATTCTTTTCTACTAATGGTTTATAACGTGCAACATCCTGGTCCGCTTTCGCCAGCTGAGCTTGAGCTTCCGCACGCCGTCCGCGAGCTTGAGCTAAAGCTGCTCGAAGAGGTTGCGGATCAATTGTGTAGAGAAGCTGACCTTTCTTAACAAATGTTCCTTCCTGGAAATCTACGGTTTCCAGAAATCCTTCAACTCGTGCGCGAATTTCTACATCAGCTGCACCAACAGTTTCTCCAACATTCTCCACGTAAATAGGTACAGTTTTTTGCAAAACGACTGCGACCTTTACGTCAGGCGGAGGGGGCGCAGTAACGGCTTCTTTTTTTCCACAAGAAGAAAGAATGAAGACGCAGAAGATGAAGAACGAAGCTCGCTGCAAGCAGTGTTTCATATTTACCTCAGATGACTCAAGGAAAAGTTCGAGTAAAATTTGCAAGGTACATGCCACGATTGTCAGGTTGTAAGTATGTTGGGTTATTGTAGTCTGTAACAAAGAAAAGAGATACAAGGTTGGCTTTTTTTGATATGCGTTCTAATAGAATTTTCCTCCAAAATGTCGGAGCGAGCTACGGGATTTCGGAGGCATCGTTTTGTGTATCAGCTAATTGCTCTCTTGCACTGTCCAATATAGGATGGCATTTAGTTTGCTCTCATACTTTAGTAATCCGAGTAATTACAGGAGAAAGAAAATGAATGTGCGCAACAGATTTCTGTCTTTTTTGATTCTCATGGTGACATTCACGTTGGTGATGCCACCCTGGGTTTATTCGCAGGCTGCTCAAAGTCAACAGACGCAAACAACGCCAGCAGCCTCGGCAGGTACGGTCAAAAAAGCAGCAAATCCTCCCATCGAATGGCCGAAAGAATTTCAACAACCTAAAGGCAAACTCGTTGTGTACCAACCACAAATTGACGAATGGCCTGATTATAAAATAGTTAAAGCGCGATCGGCGGTCGCTTTTCTACCAACCGGTGCAGACAATCCTTACCTGGGAATCATTGAGTTTCAAGCAAAAACGGAAGTTGATTTCGAATCCAGGTTAGTAAAGCTGACAAACTTGCAACTCGTTGGAGCCAATTTCCCCAGCGCTACCAAAGAACAAAATGCGGACGCACTTACTAAACTTCAGGGAATGGTGAATAGCAACACGGTTCGAAGTTTTGATTTAGATCGCATGCTGGTTTCGCTTGAACGCGGCGGTGTAAAAACTGTTGAACTAAAAAACGATCCACCGAAAATCTTCTTCAGCAAAAAGCCTGCAGTTCTGATTATTTATGATGGCAAACCAATTTTAAGTCCGATCAAAGATTCTGAACTGAAGTTTGTTGTGAACACAAATTGGGATGTTTTCTATCAAGAAAAATCAAAAACATATTTTATACGGAATGAAAAAACCTGGTGGAAAGCTGAAAACACCAGTGGTCCTTTTACTCCTGCTGATAAGCTTCCTGATGATTTTAAGAAACTTCCAATGAACGACAATTGGAAGGATGTAATGCTCGCCATCCCCCCGGAAAAATTAAAAGCTGAAAACATGCCGGTCATTTTCGTATCTGAAGACCCGGCTGAGCTAATTCAGATCCAGGGAGAGCCTGATTACAAACCGATTCCGCAAACATCTCTGACATGGGTTTCAAACTCGGACAGCAATCTCATTTTTAACCCGGCTGATAATTATTTTTACTATCTTGTTTCCGGACGCTGGTTTAAAACACAAAGTTTGGATAATGGACCATGGACTTTTGCAACTACAAATCTGCCTGAAGATTTTAAGAATATCCCGGCTGATCATGCGATCGGAAAAGTTAGAGCATCAGTACCTGGAACGCGCGAAGCCGAAGAAGCGATCATTCAGGCCACCATTCCGCAAACTGCAAAGATTAACAAGAAAACAGCAAAGCCACCGCAAGTAACCTATGCCGGTGACAATCCCAAATTTGTTGCCATTGAATCGACCTCGTTGAAGCGCGCAGAAAATAGTCCGTTCGATGTAATTCAGTTAAATGATGAATTCTATCTTTGTTATGAAGGTGTGTGGTTTGTTGGGAAAACTCCAGCCGGTCCGTGGGCTGTTGCAGAAAAAATCCCTGCAGAAATTTACAAAATTCCTCCGAGTGACCCGGCTCACAATGTAACCTATGTAACCGTTTATCAAGATGATGATGATTCAGATGATTATGTAACAGCTGCAGTTACTGCAGGATATTTCGGAACAATGGTTGCTGCGGGCTGCGTGTATTGGGGAACCGGTTGGTATTATCCACCTTATTACTATTACGGCGGCTACTATCCATATTATTATCCGCACTATGGAAGCTACGGTGCCGCTGCCTGGTACAATCCGGCTACTGGAACTTTTGGCCGTAGCGGTTGGGCATATGGTCCATACGGTGGAGTTGGTTATGGTGCTCGTTACAATCCCGGCACTGGAACTTACGCGCGTGGTGCAGCAGCATACGGACCTTATGGCGCACGTGGATACGCCGAAGCATACAATCCGCGAACAGGAACCGCTGCAAGAACGCGACAAGGATCCAACGCTTATGGGAATTGGGGAAGCAGCGCTGTTAGTCGCGGAAATGATTGGGTAAAGACCGGTCATTATCAAGGTCAGGAAGGCGGCGGGATGCGGTATCGTACTTCGGATGGCAACAGCGGATTTGTTGGACGTAAGGGCGATGATCTTTATGCAGGTAAAGATGGAAATGTTTACCGTCGTTCCGATAGTGGATGGCAAAGCTACGACAACGGAAATTGGAATAGCGTAGATAGAAATCGTTCAGACACAAATCAATTGGATCGTCAACGGAGTTCACGTGAAGCAGGGAACTATCGCTCCGGGAGCTCACAATCATTTCAGCGAAATCGTTCCACAATGTCACGTGGCAGTTATGGTGGTTCCCGTGGTGGTGGTATGCGTGGCGGTGGCCGTCGCTGATAATCCGCAAAGAGTGAATTATGAATAAAAAAGATCTAATCAAACGTGCACGTAAATTTTCTGAACCATATTGCATAACGGACGGCAGCAAATTCAAGCTGAAGAAAATCGATCCTGGTGACACCGGCGAGCTTGAAGATGAAGACAAACCGCGTTCGAAGGAAGTTCTGGCAGAAGGTATCGAAGAACTTGCGGAGTTGCAGGACATGCTTTATGCCCAGGATAAATGGGCAGTGTTGCTGATTTTCCAGGCGATGGATGCTGCGGGAAAAGATGGAGCAATCAAGCATGTAATGTCTGGTATCAATCCTCAAGGCTGCCAGATATTTTCATTCAAATCGCCTTCATCCGAAGATCTGGATCATGATTTTCTTTGGCGGTGCATGAAGGCACTTCCTGAACGCGGACGCATCGGCATTTTCAATCGATCCTATTACGAAGAAGTATTAGTTGTGCGCGTACATCCCCAGTTTTTGGCTGGTCAAAAAATTCCACCAGAGCTCATTACGAAGGATGTATGGAATGAACGTTACAAAGACATTCGGAATTTCGAAAAATACCTTAGCAGGAATGGTGTTGTAGTCCGCAAATTCTTTCTTCATGTTTCGAACAAAGAACAGAAGAAACGGTTTTTGGAAAGGATCGACAATCCGGATAAGAACTGGAAGATGTCAGTGGCGGATGCGAAAGAGCGTGAACATTGGAAAGATTACATGGAAGCGTATGATGACATGATACGAAATACTGCAACTCCATACGCACCGTGGTATGTTGTGCCTGCCGATAACAAATGGTTTACGCGAATTGTAGTGGCCGCGGCAGTTATTGATACGCTCGCATCACTGAAGCTTCATTATCCAAAGGTAGATGATGCAAAACGCAAAGAACTTCAAGCAGTAAAGCGCGCATTGCTATCACAAAAATAGATGACAGACGTCTGATTCTCCCCCTTATGAAGGGGGAGATGAAAGAGGGGGTTGGAGCGTCTTCAATGTTTCCAACCACCCCCTTTACCCCCTCCTTCATGAGGAGGGGGAACCAAGGCATTATCCGTTTTTCGAAACAGAACGAGATATCAAAATGACATTGCGATCAATATTTCCGCCGGCCCAATGGCTGCGGGAATATGATCGCAGCTGGTTACCAAAAGATTTAATTGCCGGAATAACTCTGGCCGCCTACGCTGTTCCGGTTTCCCTTGCATACGCAACGCTTGCCGGGATGCCGCCGCAAAATGGAATTTATTGCTATTTGTTAGGCGGCTTGTTATACGCGTTATTCGGCACATCACGTCAACTCGCCATCGGTCCTACTTCTGCTATTTCGATGCTGGTAGGTGTTACTATCGCTGCAATGGCTGGGGGAGATCCGGCTCGATGGATTTCGATTGCCGGTTTAACTGCATTTGTCGTTGGGGTGATGTGTGTCATTGCCTGGGCATTAAAGCTGAGCACATTGATCAGCTTCATCAGCGAAACCATCCTGGTTGGATTTAAGGCTGGTGCAGCGTTGAGCATTGCCATGACCCAGCTGCCGAAGATGTTCGGTGTCAAAGGTGGAGGCGAACATTTTTTCGAAAAAGTGTGGGTACTTATCAGCCAACTGGGTAGTACTAATATTATAGTACTATGTTTTGGACTCGCTTCTCTGGCTTTCCTGATACTGGGTGAAAAGATTTTGCCGGGCCGGCCTGTTGCATTACTTCTGGTGATTGTATCGATTGTTGTTGTCTCTGTAACTTCACTTCGCGAACACGGAATTTCGGTGGTCGGACAAATCCCGCAAGGGTTACCTGCTTTAGGGCTTCCGTCGTTGCGACTTCGTGATGTAGATGGCGTGATACCGCTTGCATTTGCATGTTTCCTGCTGGCTTACATCGAAGGAATTTCAGCCGCTCGTGCCATTGCAGATAAACACGGTTATGAGATTGATCCGCGACAGGAATTGCTAGGATTGGGTGCAGCGAATCTGGCAGTTGCATTCGGGCAAGGTTATCCGGTTGCCGGTGGTCTTTCGCAATCAGCTGTAAACGATAAAGCAGGCGCCAAAACTCCAACAGCTCTGGTATTTGCATCAATTACTCTGGCACTATGTCTGCTTTTTCTGACCGGCTTGCTGCAAAATCTTCCCAATGTTGTCCTGGCCGCAATTGTTCTGATGGCCGTAAAAGGATTAATTAACATCAGCGCGCTGCGACACATCTATCGAGTGAGTCGATTCGAATTCAAGATTGCAATGATTGCGTTCGCAGGGGTGTTATTGCTTGGGATTTTAAAAGGCGTGATCCTGGCTTCCATTGCATCAATTCTAATGTTGCTGGCACGTGCTTCCCGTCCACGAATTGCTTTTCTTGGCCGCATTCCAGGAACTCAACGATTCTCTGATATGGAAAGAAATCCGGATAATGAACCTGTTCCGCATTTTGTGATCTTCCGCGTTGAAGCTGCCTTACTTTACTTTAATACCGACTACATCGACAAAGTTGTTTTCGAAAAAATACGGTTCGCTCAAGATGTAAGATTTGTTATCTGTGATCTTTCAAATTCTCCGTTTGTGGATCTAGCAGGCGCACGGATGCTTTCAAAGTTGAATGACGATCTCGCTGCAAAAGGAATTACTCTACGATTGGCAGAAACTCGCTCCAGTGTGCGCGACACTCTTCGTGCAGAAGGATTCGAGGAAAAGATCGGGCGCATTAATCGTCATATTACAGTGAATGATCTGGTGAAATTACTCCCCACAGCATAGAAGGTCTCGAGTATAAATACTTGAAATCACCTATCCGAAAAACCAGAGCAAAATGTATATACGACTAAAGTCCTATATAAAGTGTGCAAGCCATTGTAGTACAGTCCATTTCAGCCTTGGAAAGGGTCAAAAATGGATGAGTTAATATGCAAACAATTTCTCAAGGTGCGACTTTTGATGAAAAGCCACGCCTTAATTTTGAACTTCTAATCTCTGAAATTTCTTCAAGTCTAATTCACCCTTTCACCGAAACCGATTCGGCAGTTAATTCGAGTCTTCAAAAAATTATCGATTTTATCGGCATTGATCGTGCTGCATTATTTCAGGAAGAATCACCGGGCAGCAAGACACTCATTCTCACACATTTGAGAATTCGGCCGGGATGCGGTCCGACAGAGAAGCCCTATCTGACAACAAAATCTTTTCCATGGATGCTTAATGAACTGTCAAACGGCCGCGAAACCAGATATTCGCGAATTGATGATTTGCCGGAGGAAGCATCATTAGATAAACAAACTCTCCGCAAGTTCGGTTCTGAATATTCCGCAATGGCTGTTCCCTTGTTTGATGGCAATAGGTTTTATGGAATTCTCGCTCTCGCTGTGGCAAAGGAAATGGTCTGGCCCGAAGAGTTAGCGCCTCAATTGCGAGTAGTCGCGCACGTACTTTCCGCGGCCCTCATTCGAAGAAGAACAGAACAAAAACTGCGTGAAGCTTTGAAAGAGCTCGAAAAAACCAAAGCACAATTAGAACGTGAGAATCTTTATCTGCGTCAGGAAATAAATGTTCTAAATGCACCTGCAAAAATTATTTATCAAAGTGCGGTAATGGAAAGTATATTGACGAAAGTACAACAAGTAGCTTCTACAAATTCCACCGTTTTGCTGATTGGCGAAACGGGAACTGGCAAAGAATTGGTCGCCTCCGCAATTCATGAATTGAGCTCCCGTTCACATCGTGCAATGGTGCGGATCAATTGCAGTGCAATTCCGGCAGCGCTTGTTGAAAGCGAATTTTTTGGCAGAGAAAAAGGAGCATACACAGGAGCACTATCACGTCAAATCGGAAGATTTGAACTTGCCCATGAATCGACAATCTTTTTGGATGAAATTACAGAACTTCCTATGGAAACGCAGGTGAAGTTGCTGCGGGTCATCCAGGAAAGGGAAATCGAACGATTGGGGAATCCCAAACCGATACATATTGATGTTCGCATCATCGCTGCAACAAATCAAAATCTTGAGACTGCTGTTCAGGAAGGAAGATTTAGAGAGGATCTATATTACAGGATTAATGTTTTCCCGATCGAAATTCCTCCGTTAAGGGAACGCTGTGATGATATTCCGATGTTGATCTGGTCTTTTGTAGATCAGCTTGCAGCAGAGTTTGGTAAAAAAGTCGAAAGCATTCCTGAAAAGAATATGGAAGCCCTCTGCAGGTATTCATGGCCTGGAAATGTACGCGAGCTCCGAAATGTAATCGAGAGAGCGATGATCGTTTCAAATTCCCCAAAATTAATTATTGAAGTACCTAGATCAAGTTCACATATTTTAGCGTCAGCAAGTCTAACTTTAAGGGAACTGGAAATTCAGCACATTCGAAAAGTACTGGAAGGGGCATCATGGAAAATAAGGGGAAGAAGGGGTGCAGCCGAAATTTTGGGAATGAAACCGACTACCTTAGAAACACGAATGGCGAAACTAGGCATTAGTCGTTCTGAAACAAAGAATCGAGATTCGATTTCCTCTTAATAGTGATACTGACCAGAATCTTAAATATTAATCACGGAAACACTGAAGGCACTGAAATCAAGAAAATTTTTTCTTTAAAAAAATAAAAGCTTGGGTGAATTCCGTGTCTTCAGTGTTTCAGTGATTAATATCTTTCCTCTTAGCTTGCGCCACGACTCATTCGAGATAAAATGGCAATAATACTGTATGAAGTGCTCTAAATTTTTGCTGATCTTCTTCTTTTTTGGTTTGATCGTAGTTCATGCGCAGGATCAAAGCGCTCAAACTGCGACTACTCTATCTTCATCAGCACTTGAAGTTACAGCTGCAGAACAGCATCCCGCAACTCTTGTTTATCAGAATCGCGACATCATTACGTTTCGTGCCAAGGTCAATGAATTTTCTCCACAACAACGCGCTAGTAGAGCTCTAGCGCGCTTGGAACAACTTCCCGATTTCGCACTTGGGGAGCCTGTTCACATTAATAGAATCAAAGAAGGGCCTCTTGTGTTTGTTGGATCGCATTTTATCTTCGGAATTGCCCACGAAGATCTAGATCTGGCTTCCGGTGAAACCATTGATCAGGCGAGCCAACGAGCAGTAGCAAATCTACAGGCAGCACTTGTTGCACAATCGCAGCAGAAGAATCCCCAAATTCTTTTACGCGGTATTGTTTTTTCGTTACTAGCGACATTGGTTTTTCTGATCATTCTCATCCAACTCTTTCGTTTCCGCTCAAAATTGTTGGATTATTTCTCCCGAAAAGCTGAAATCAGTTCAAAGATGCGGGTTTTAGGTTTTGATTTTAAGAATACTGCCAGAATTTTTTTCCAAATTATTTTACGGTTAATTCTTTTCTCATTGCTCGTCCTAACTGCATATCTGTGGCTTGCATTTGTATTTCGGCAATTTCCTTACACATATCCCTGGGGTATCGCTCTTCGAGCTTTTTTTTGGAACAGTATCAAAGATTTAGCAATCGGATTTGGCCATTCAATTCCCTCGCTTCTGACTGTCGTTATCATTTTCGCTATCGCCCGAATCATTACAAGACTGGTGCGTGATTTCTTTCATGGAGTCGAATTGGGCAACATCCATGTTCCGGGAATCCACGCTGAGACAGCAAGCGCAACCAGACGATTGATTAATGCCCTAATATGGTTGTTCGTCTTAGTAATTGCATATCCTTATATACCGGGATCTCAAACTGCGGCGTTTAAAGGAGTCAGTGTTTTTGTGGGGTTAATGTTCACACTGGGATCGGCAGGAGTATTGAATCATCTGATGAGCGGTTTAGTTTTGGTTTATTCCCGAGCGTTACAAAAAGGAGATTATGTAAAGATCGGTGAAGTCGAAGGAACCGTGAATGAAGTTGGACCGCTCTCTGTAAAGATTGCCACGATCGATCGCAGGGAAGTAACAATCCCGAACACAGTCATGACAAATACAAACATCATCAATTACTCACGGATGTCCAAAGAAAAAGGTTTGATTTTACGAACAACTGTTACGATCGGTTATGATGCGCCATGGAGACAGGTCCATGCAATGTTGAAACTAGCGGCTTCAAGAACTGTGGGGCTTCGAAAAGATACTGAACCTTTTGTATTACAGACAGCTCTTTCCGATTTTTACGTAGAATATGTGCTCTGTGTGGCAATAGAAAATCCACTGGAGCGGATTCGAAGGCTTTCTGAGCTTCATGCAAATATTCAAGATGCATTTAATGAATATGGTGTTCAGATCCTTTCACCCCATTTTGAAGCTCAACCCGAAGGGACGATTGTTGTTCCAAAATCAAAATGGTTTTCAGCACCTGCGGCACAACCAGAAACGAAAAAAGACTAAAATGCATTTATTTTCTTTCTTCCACCGGCAGAGTTAATAATTTGCGCCGCATCAAATAACGTTCGTGCTCGTTTTGAAGTAGAGCTTCCTGTAACTCCCCAGTATCCAGATAGATACCTTTACATACCTGGCACTCATCTACTTTGATTCCAGCACCAAGTTCTGTTTCTCTAAGATCCGAACCGCAATTCGGACATTTCATCCAGTGAAGTTCCTTTTGTTTTCTTGCATTTTCGTTCTGCATCAGGTCGGCTAGTTTCTTTTGTATCTGTTCACGTTCTGCAATCACATTTTTTAGCTCTGCATGAGAATCTACTTCAGGTTCATGATGCAACAAAAACTGCAAAATTTTCTGGCGGATACCTTTACGCTCTTCCGCTTTCTTTAGCAATGCATCTTCCAGCTCATTTCTTCCAAAGAAATTTCCTGCACAAACAGTGCAATAAAAGATGATCCGGTTGGCCTCGACTTCTTTCATGTCGGAACCGCACTTGGGACATTTCAGATGATGAAGATCTCGACTTTTTATTGCTTCCTCTTGTTTCATCAGCTGTGCAAGTTGAGCCTCCCGGCGGCTGCGCTCTCGCTTTAATTCCTCAATCAGATCCCGTTCATGTTTTGCAAACCATTCATCTTCCGTTTTTCTTATGTTTTGTTTCATTTTTCCAAGCTCCTCAGAAGCCAGACCCTATAATTTTTCTCTCCACAGAGAATTATATAGCTTGTGGATAAAAGGGGAAGGTAACCGTTTTCAGTTGTTATCAGTTAGAAAACTGATTTGAGTAACCGATCGATCAGATGCATACTGCGAATAATGTCGTAACTGTTGTTAGGTCCGCGAGCGATTGAATATCTGCAACATTCCAGTAAAGCTTCTCCTTCCAGAGCACCCTTCGTGCAGCCATCTTGATCTGGATTCGGAGGTCGATCCGATGACACCTTGTCAGGTTAGCGACAATTAGTCACCAAAGGACACAGTGAATATCGTCGTGATGATTTGGCAAAAGATTTGATAGTTATCCCAGTTACGGAGGATTATGGAAGATAAATGGACTTCAGAATTCTGCTCCTCAAATATCGCTAAGATTTTCAACCCCATTAAAGAGCTAGAAAGAATCTATCTTTCTGGTGAAACATCAACAAATTTTGTTGAATTGGAGTTTGAAAAAGTTATTTCAGATATATCCTCAAAATTTGTTCTCAGCGATTTGAACGAATTAGGTTCCACAATTGAAACCTCTCTCCAAAAGATTCTCGATTTTCTTCAATTGGATAGTGCAGCTTTGCTTTATCAGGAAAAAGAGAACAGCAAGATATTTACGCTGAGACACCTAAAGCAGCAGCCCGGATGTGTTGTTCAGGTTAAGCCTGTCATTACGATAGACTTATTTCCGTGGATTTTGGCAGAACTTTTAGGTGGACGTGAAATCATATATTCGCGCATCGATGAGTTACCGGAGCAGGCATTCATAGATAAAGAAACTCTTCGTGAACTCTATTCACAGCATTCAGCTGTGGCTGTTCCTTTATTAGAGGGCGGCAGGCTGAAAGGCATCCTCGCATTCGCTGTAGCAAAGCAAATAATTTGGCCCAAAGAGTTGGTGTCAGGTCTGCGCGTAATTGCCCATGTAATTTCTGCTGCACTCATTCGAAAAAAGACGGAAAGTGAACTTCAGCAAACTCTGCAAAAACTTAATGAAGCAAAAGCGGTGTTGGAAAGAGAAAATGTATGTCTCCGTCAGGAAATAAAGATTTCTACATCTCAGGTTGATTGTGTTTATCAGAGTAAAGCGATGAGTGGTGTGTTTGCAAAAGCGGGTCAGGTAGCAGCAACGAATTCCACGGTTTTGTTATGCGGAGAGACGGGAACCGGCAAAGAGCTAATCGCTTCAGAGATCCACAAAATGAGTTCACGGTCAGATCGAACAATGGTTCGTGTAAATTGTGGAGCAATTCCCGCTGCGCTTGTAGAAAGCGAAATGTTCGGTCGGGAAAGGGGTGCTTATACCGGAGCGCTTTCCAAACAGATTGGACGTTTCGAGCTAGCGGATAAATCAACTATTTTTCTTGATGAGATAACAGAACTTCCAATGGAAGTTCAAGTAAAGTTGCTACGGGTACTACAGGAGAAAGAGATTGAACGACTAGGAAATCCAAGACCGACAAAGGTTAATGTTCGGATCATTGCTGCAACGAATCAAAACCTGGAAAAAGCGGTCCGCGATGGGAAATTTCGAAATGATCTTTACTATCGGTTAAACGTTTTTCCGATCGATATACCACCATTACGAGAGCGTCCGGATGACATTCCAATGCTCGTTTGGCACTTTGTAGAGGAATTCTGTGGCGAGTTTGGGAAGAAAGTGGAAAGTATTTCGGCCAAAAGTATGGCCGCATTAATGGAATATTCATGGCCAGGAAATGTGCGTGAGTTAAGAAATGTGATCGAAAGAGCGATGATTGAATCGAATTCATTGATACTGGATATTCGGATTCCGAAAGCAACTTGTACTGTTGAAGCATCTACATCAGATCTAACCTTGAAAGATATTGAGATTCAGCACATCCGCAGAGTGCTGGAAAATACATCATGGAGAATTCGAGGCAAACAAGGGGCCGCTGAAATTCTGGGAATGAAACCAACAACCCTGGAAACCCGGATGGCAAAGCTTGGAATTCACAGATCCGATTAGCCACAGGTCCGTTTGCATAGAGAAAACCTGCCCCATTCCAAACTGAAATCCTCTCAAACCTGATATTTTCCCTACCAGCGCGTTTCTGCTGGATTGTTCCTGGTTTATTCTGTTGTTTTGGTTCTCGGAGTTTATTGGACTTTAGGCTGTTCGTACTTACTGCTTACTGTCTTAGAATATAGAGAGAGCAAATATCAGAGGTAAATTATGCAATTAGGAATGATTGGTCTTGGCCGAATGGGCGCAAACATGGTGCGCCGTTTGATTAAAAATGGTCATCAATGCGTCGTTTATGATCTAAATCCCGACTCCGTCAAAGCAATGGCGAATGAAGGAGCGACCGGCGCAACATCATTTGATGATTTTCTGGCAAAACTTTCTGCACCCCGCGCGGTGTGGTTGATGGTTCCGGCTGCGGTTGTGGATCGATCACTGAGTGATCTCGTGCCCAAGCTGCAAAAAGGAGACATCGTAATTGATGGTGGGAATTCTTATTATGTCGATGATCTTCGCCGTTCAAAAGAATTGGCCGCAAAAGGTATCCTATATATAGATGTAGGAACCAGTGGTGGAGTTTGGGGTCTTGATCGCGGTTATTGTTTAATGATTGGTGAACCAAAAGATGCGGTGCAGCATCTGGATCCAATTTTCAAAACTCTTGCTCCTGGAAGCGGCGGATATGAGCCAACTCCGGGGCGGAAAACGAAAACAACAGCAGAAGAAGGCTATCTCCACTGCGGTCCTTCAGGTGCCGGACATTTCGTGAAGATGGTTCATAACGGAATTGAATATGGATTGATGCAAGCATACGCTGAAGGGCTCAATATTTTGCATCAAGCGAATGTTGGAATGAAAGAACATGCAATTGATGCAGAGACAACACCGCTCCGAAACCCGGAGTACTATCAATATGAATTCAATTTGCCGGATGTAGCAGAAGTTTGGCGCCGCGGAAGTGTTGTTGCATCATGGTTGTTGGATCTCACTGCAAATGCATTGGCAAAAGATCCACAGCTCAAAGATTTCAGTGGTCGTGTATCAGATTCAGGTGAAGGACGCTGGACAATTTTGGCAGCGATCGAAGAAGCAACACCAGCACCTGTGCTGAGTGCCGCACTTTATCAACGCTTCAGTTCACGCGGCCTGGATGATTATGCTGAGAAATTACTTTCAGCAATGCGATTTGAATTCGGAGGTCATAAGGAAAAATAGCGAATGAAAAAATCAACTCAAGTTCTGGTTATTGATATAGGAGGAAACCACGTTAAGTTATTAGCCAGTGGTCAAAAAGAACCACGCCGATTTCCTTCCGGCGCTCAGCTTACACCGCGAAAAATGGTTGCAGAAGTAAAGAAAGTTACGACCGACTGGAAATATGATGTGATTTCCATCGGTTATCCTGGAATCGTTCGACATGGAAAGATTGCACGCGATCCCAGGAATCTTGGTCGTGGTTGGGTTGGTTTCGATTTTGCCAAAGCGTTCGGGTGTCCAGTCCAAGTCCTGAATGATGCTGCCATGCAAGCACTTGGTAGTTATCATGGCGGACGGATGTTGTTTCTTGGACTGGGAACTGGTTTAGGCTCCACATTAATCGCAGACGGTGTATTGGAACCGATGGAGTTAGGACATCTGCCTTATCGAAAAGGAAAAACGTTTGAAGATTATATTGGTCAACGTGGCCTGGATCGACTCGGCAAAAAGAAATGGCGTAAACATGTTTTTTTGGTGGTGGCCGCATTAATTGCAGCTCTGGAACCGGAATATGTAGTCCTGGGAGGCGGAAATATTAAATACCTTGATAAGTTTCCACCAAGCTCCACTCCTGGAAATAACGAAAAAGCTTTTGAAGGCGGTTTTCGATTGTGGCACATTACTAAAACAGGAACTCACGAACTTCCAAAAGATATCGTTTTACATTGAGGAATCATGGAAACCGAAATTGAAAATCTTCGTAAAGGTGATCCATGTGTGATGATCATATTTGGAGCCACCGGCGATCTGACAAAACGGAAGTTGATTCCGTCACTTTACAATCTAGCAAGTCAAAAATTGCTTTTAAAAGAATTAGCGATCGTTGGTTTTGGAATTGACGATTACAACACCGATACGTTTCGCGAATATATCAACAAAGACATCAAAACTTTTGCAACTGGGGAAGTGAACCCTGAACTCTGGAATTTCTTTTTGCAGCATATTTATTACGTTAAAGGTGACTTCAAGGATGGTTCTGCTTATGAGAAATTGAAAGGTATGCTTGAACAAGCGTGCAAAGAGCATTCCATTCCAGCAAATTATCTGTATTACCTTGCAACTGCTCCAGGTTTTTTTGGTGAAATTATTCGCCAGCTTAAGAATGCAGAACTTACTCAAGAAGAAGGTGGACTCTGGCGGCGTGTAATCATTGAGAAACCATTCGGACATGACTTAGAATCTGCGCGCGCCTTAAATGCGGAAATCAGAAATGAATTAAAAGAAAGACAGATTTATCGTATCGATCATTATCTGGGAAAAGAAACCGTTCAAAACATTTTAGTGTTCCGTTTTAGTAATGGAATTTTTGAACCAGTATGGAACCGGCGTTACATTGATCATATCCAGATTACTTCCGCTGAAACAGTTGGAGTCGAACAACGCGGCGGCTATTACGATAAATCCGGCGCGTTGCGTGACATGGTTCCGAATCATCTGTTTCAACTGCTAACGCTTACAACAATGGAGCCTCCAATTTCTTTTAGCGCGGATGCGGTGCGTGATGAACAATCGAAAATTCTTCACGCGGTTATGGTTCCAACACCGGAAGACGTGTTGAGTGAAACCGTTCGTGGTCAATATGGTGAAGGAACGATGGATGATAAAAAAGTACAGGCATATCGCTCTGAGCCGAATGTCCCGCCTGATTCCAATACCGAAACATTTGTTGCGCTCAAACTGCAAATTGAGAACTGGCGGTGGGCGGATGTTCCGTTTTATTTACGTACTGGAAAAAGGCTTGGTAAACGGGATACCGAAATTACAATTCAATTTCGCCGTGCGCCATTCAGACTTTTTCGCAACACACCAGTTGAACGGCTCAAAGCGAATCGGATTGTCCTTCACATTCAGCCGGACGAAGGCATTGCATTGCAATTCGGAGCAAAAGTTCCAGGAATCGTAATGAACCTTGGTTCAGTTGAAATGGATTTCGAATACTCAGATTATTTTGGCAGTACACCAAGCACTGGCTATGAACGTCTGATTTACGATTGCATGATCGGCGATCAAACTCTTTTTCAACGCGCGGACATGGTGGAAGCTGGATGGAACATCATTCAACCAGTATTAGATGTTTGGAAAGCATTGCCGCCGCGCTCGTTTCCAAATTATGCTTCCGGATCATGGGGACCAAAAGAAGCAGATGAACTCTTGGAAAAGGATGGCAGATCCTGGAAAAAGATTGAGTAAGACTGATTAACGAATAACGAATATCGATTTCCGAATTACGAGTTAAAGCTCAGTAATGTCGCGTTAAACTTGAATAGTTAATTGTTATTAATCCGAGCTGTAATCGCTTCTTCCAACTTTTCCTTCAGATCCGGAGAGCGATCCAAAAGATTTTGGAAGATTTCCCGATGAAGCGTCAACAACACGCAAGGTGTTAGCGTTAGAATCGTTGCACTTCGAGGAATGTCTTTGATTAGTGCGATTTCACCAAAGTAATCGCCATCTTCCAATACGCCAACAGTTTTCTGCGTTCCATCAGCATTGTTTTTCTGAACCGAAACCTGTCCGTGCGCAATCAAATAAAATCTGTTGCCTGGAGATCCTTCACGCACAACAACTCTATCTGCAGGATATGATTCTGTAACGAACAAAGATGCAATTTCTTCCAACAATTGGGAATCCACATTTTTAAAAATCGGATATCGTTTTAATCTCGAAGCTTGAACCTGTGCAGAACCCTCTCTGAAAGAAAATCCGGTTTGTTTTTCCCAGAGCTGCGTATACAGTCCTTGTGCTCCCAGCAATTCTTCATGCCTTCCTTGTTCAATGATTGATCCATCTTTCAAAAGAAAAATGGAATCAGCATTGGTCGCTGAGGATAATCGATGTGTCACAGAAATGACTGTGCGACCTTGACCAACATTGGCAAGAGTTTGATTCACCGCATGTTCCGTTTCAGGATCCAGTGCGCTGGTCGCTTCATCTAAAATCAGAATTTCAGGATTTCGTAACAGTGCTCGTGCAATTGCAATCCTCTGGCGTTGTCCGCCTGAAAGAAATGATCCTCTTTCACCTACCGGGGTATCGTAGCCATAAGGCATTCGAATAATAGAATCATGGATACCTGCAGCCTCCGCAGCGGAGTGAATTTCTTCTTCGCTGGCTTCGGGTTTTCCTAAGAGGATATTTTCACGAATTGTAGAGTTAAACAAAAAGCTTTCTTGAAATACAACTGCCATCTGAAAACGCAGCGACTCCGCATTGATTTTCTTTTCATCTTCACCATCGATCAAAACGCTGCCTACTTTCGGCTCATAGAACCTCAAAAGCAAGTTCAGGATTGTAGATTTGCCGCAGCCGCTCGGACCCACAAACGCAACGAACGAACCTTTTGGAATTCTCAGATTGATTCTGTTCAACGTGAGGTTGTCACTGGAATAACTAAACGATACATCTTTAAAAGTAATATCGGATGAGAATCTTTCAATTGAAGAAGCATTTGCCAGTTCAACAATCTCGGGTAATTCTGCTAGCAAGTCCTCAATGCGTTGTAATCCTCCGACCGATCGCAAAATAACAGGAACTACTTTTGTTAATGCAGTCACAGAAAAAGCAATATGGATGTATATAGTGTGCAGCGCTACCAATGTTCCGAGTGTGATTTGATTTTGAAACACAAGAATCACACCCGCTGCGATGACCAGGATTTCAAAAATCAGTATGATGATGGAGGGAATTCTTTCCACATTGTCTGCGGAAAAATTAAAATTCAGCGAGACACGGGCAAGGTCTGCGGTCTCTTTGGCGAAATCGTTGATCGCTTTCTTCGTTAATCCAAATGCTTTTACAACAGGTTGTGCGCTGATGTTTTCTTGAACCGTTTGAGCGAGTTGTGCTTCTTTCGTTTTGAAATCGTAACCCATGCCTGCAACTTTTCGGGCCAGACGTTTTGGAAGGATTGCACATAGTGCCAGGCCAAAAACTGTAATCATCGCGATCCGCCATTCTATGGTGAAGAGTACGATACTGCCCAATACAAGTCCCAATCCTTGCATGATCAGCGTAGGTGCGGCGTTGGTTACTACATTTTCCAGAGATGCCAGATCCGTAGAAAATCGGGCCATGATATCTCCGGTAGTGGTTCGCTTGTAATAGCTCATTGATAATAGTTGCAAATGCTCAAAGACTTTTTGACGAATGTCTTTTAACACATTGGAACTGAGGTAAGCGTACAAATATCCTCTGGCAACGCCCGCTCCGGCGGCAATCAATACGCCCGCAGTCAATATCAGAAGAGTGTTGATCAAAACGTTCCAGTTTCGACCTTCAATCCCTTTATCGATCAGATACTTAAAACTGAGCGGCCAGCCCATCAGAAATGCAGTGTTGATGAATAACAGAAGCAGCAGGAGGAAAGTTTGGGCACGGTAGGGTTTTAGATAGCGATAGATCGACCGGAGAAATTCAAAAATGCCCATAGGCGTAGTTTCATTTTGTTGTTCGTTTTGAATCTCTTTCATCAGTCCAGCTTGTTAAAGATATTATGGCATAGAACTGGTATGAGAACTAGACGGAAGGAAATAGTACTATAAATATAGTATTATTTAGAATTCTGTGCCGAAGCGTTTTCTGGAAGCCAGTCGACTTTACCGGTATCCAATGAATAAACTGCTCCGACAATCTTCAATTTTCCTTGTTCAACGAGTTCTGCAAGAATTGGCATTGAGCTCCGCAATTGTGCGACTACATTTTCGACATTGATACGAACGGCGTTTTCCACGTTATCTCCAGGTAATTTTTTTGCCTGGCTCACCGCCGGCTGAATTGCCTTGATGAGCGCTGGAAGATGTCCGTCTGGTGCTCCGCCTTGCACAGCAGCGGAAACCGCGCCGCACTTCTGATGTCCCATCACTACAATCAAAGGAGTATGAAGATGCTCCGCCGCATATTCCATGCTGGCGATTTCATCATCAGCGGCAATATTTCCTGCAACACGAACATCGAACAAGTCTCCGAGTCCTTGATCGAACACAATTTCAGGTGCCACACGAGAATCGGCGCAAGTCAAAAATATGGCGTGAGGTTGTTGTCCCGCTGCCAGCTCCTGTCTTCGTGCCAGGTTTTCATGGGGATGAGTAAAATGTCCGGATACATAACGCTGATTTCCTGCCTTTAATTCATCAAGAACTGCAGCTGCAGTCGGTTGTAAATCATTTGCCTGAACAACTAGCACTGTATTTAACAATCCAAAGAAACAACACAATCGCAGCAATTTCATACTGTTCTCCTTTTAACTTATTTTTTTATCACTTACGCTCATACACCTTTCACGCAACGGAATCCGACATGATTGCTTGCGCTGCTGATTTCACCTTTGCCTCGGGTTCCAACCATGTAACGTGTGCAGTATTGATCGGAACAAAGAAACGAGCCACCGCGATGGACACGTTTTTTTTCTGTCGGCTCTCCCGGGTCATATGATTCTGCAGGACCTTTTGGATTTCGAGCGACTCCGCCGGCTGCAGCAAGGATCGAATAATAATCAGCTCGGTACCAATCACTGCACCACTCCCAAACATTTCCAGCCATATCGTAAAGTCCGTAACCGTTTGCTGGATATTGCTCAACTTTTGTAATCCCTTCCGCTCCATCTTCGCTTTCTTCTTTCACTGGAAACTTGCCTTGATATGAATTTGCCATCCACTTCCCATTTGGATTCAATTCGTCTCCCCAGGTGTAAATCTTTCCGGTCAATCCACCGCGTGCAGCAAATTCCCATTCTGCCTCTGTTGGAAGGCGTTTGCCGGCCCACTTTGCATATGCTTCCGCATCTTCATATGCAATTTGTACGACTGGATATTGGTCCATGCCTTTGATGTTGGAATCGGCACTTGTAGGATGACGCCAGCTTGCTCCTTTTATATATGCAAACCATTGGTAGTGATCGTTCAATGGAACTGGTTGCGATGTTGGAGTGAACACTACCGAACCTGCAACTAGATTCTCAGGCGGAGCCCCCGGAAAATCTTCTGCACGCGGCGTGCGCTCGGCAACAGTCTTATATCCTGTTGCTTTTACAAAACGTGCATACTCATCATTAGTTACTTCCGTTTTATCCATCCAAAAGCCATCGACGTACACACGATGGATCGGCCTTGCATCATCCATAGCATCCGGACCACCATGATTCATTCCACGTGGGTCTGCAGCACCCATGGAATATTCACCACCAGGAATCCATACCATTCCATCAGGTGCGTTACCAGTTGGACTTCCTGAATTTGGAATTGTTTTTTGCCACTCAGAAGTTGGCATTGCAGGTTGGGCTGCTTGTTGTGTTATTGCTGGTGTAACCGTTGCTGGTTTTGACTTCAAATACCAGGCAATGGTTCCAACGATTGCGATGATAACAACAAAAATAATCGGTAACTTCGAACTTTTTGATGCGACACGTGTGTTCTGCTCAGTTTTCTTTGTCATGGCAACTACTCAAGAATCATATCATTTCGCATTCAGACGGTTTATTGGACTTTAGTCTTATTTATGGAGTTAAAAAGACCGGCCGTAGACTCAGAATCTATCGGGCCGGTATTTCAGGGGAGGGGTACATGAATACCGAATTCTAATTGCTTTTGTGAAGGTAGCACCGAAAGAAGAGAAGTGATATAGGACTTTGGTCCTAAAGCTTTGGTCTTATAACGAAGCGTGAGAAATGTTAGAATGGCAACGGTGAGAGCTGCTATCGTTTTGCAATCGACAAGTTATCTGACATAAATAAAAACTAGCTTCCTAACATCAACGAGTAGCCAAAGTTATTAACTGACCAGATAGTCAATCGTGCAGACAAATAAAATCGCACTAAACAACTCCTGGAGTTTGGTCGCTCAATCGCATTTCAGAAAAATTCTGGCATTCTGTCTATTCGAAGTCGCATATTATTTTGCCTACCGATATGGCATGACGTTTCATCATGCTATCGCGTCTCCGTTTTGGTTTCCGGATTCGGTTTTGCTTTGTGCTCTTCTTTGGAGTTCGCCACAAACCTGGTGGATCTTCATTCTTGGATGCATTCCTATTCGATTATTTTCGAAAGTCGCACAGAATATTCCACTGTGGTTTTTGTTGGCGACTTCAGCGATTGATTTTGCAAAAGGAGTACTTGCCGCATTTGCTCTTCGCCACTTCAACAAGAATCCAATTCGATTTGAGAGTGTGAAGGAATTCGGTCTGTTTTTCTTATTCGCCGTTTTCTTGATTCCTGCAGCTTCTGCGTTTGGCGGCGCGGCAGTCCGAAGCATGATCGGAAGCGATTATTGGCAAGCCTGGGGACAATGGTTTCTTGGAGATGCAACTGCCCAGTTGGTTATTACCCCTGCAATACTTTATTGGGTATTTAACAATCGATGGAAGATACAAGCACCTTCAACCAATCGTACCATTGAAGCCGTAATTCTATCCGCCGGCCTGATTGTGTCTGGATATATAGCATTTCATTCCGAATCTGGCCCAAAGAATTTTGCTGAACCATTCTTCTTCGCACCTGTTCCATTTTTATTCTGGGCAGCAATCCGTTTTGGAATGTTTGGTGCTTCCGGTGCAATCACAGTTATTGCTTTCCTTTCAGTTCAGGCTGCGCTAGATGGCCGTGGGCCATTTGCCGGCCAATCTCCTTCCGCCACTGCCTTTGCTTTGCAAAATTTTCTTTTATTGAGAGCTGCGCCACTTTACCTGGTTGCTATTTTGGTGGAACAGAAAAATGATGCAGAGCGTTCATTGCGTGAGAGTGAAGAACGTTTCCGGCACATGGCTAATGCAGCTCCGGTGCTGATCTGGATGTCAGGTCCTGATAAACTTTGCACTTTCTTCAACCAGGTGTGGCTCGATTTTACTGGCCGCACATTGGAACATGAACTCGGTAACGGCTGGATAGATAACGTGCATCCTGACGATGTGCAACATTGTTTAAGAATGTATCACTCTGCTTTTGATTCACGAACGCAATTCGAAGTGGAGTACAGGATGCGGAGAAAGGACGGGGAATATCGCTGGTTGATGGATACAGGATTGCCTCGTTACTCTCTCAGCAGTGAATTCATCGGTTACATTGGTTCTGCAGTGGACATCACTGAGCGTAAGCGTGTTGAGGAGGCTAACAGGAATCTAGAACACGCACAACGTTTAACCATCCTGGGAGAATTTTCTGCCATGATCGCGCATGAAGTAACTCAACCGTTGACAGCAATCATGAACAATACGGAAGCTGCAATGCGAATATTGAATTCTGAGAATCCATCAATGGATGTGATCCGTGAAATACTTGAAGACATTCGCAGTGATGATAGTCGTGCTCACGAAACAATTCGTGAGATTCGATCCCTTCTGCGTAAACGCGATATACATTTGGAACCGCTCGATCTAAATCAAATGGCGTCTGATGTCCTGAGACTGGTTAATGCAGATGCACTAAGACGTCACGTTCAGATTCGAAAGCAATTCACACAAGATCTTCCTTTAGCATTTGGCGATGCCGCTCATCTGCAACACGTTTTGTTAAACCTGATTTCCAATGGTCTCGATGCAATGCAAGAGAGTCCTGAATCCGCTCGTCAACTTACGATACAAACGAAACAAGATCAAAATAATAATATTGAAGTATGTGTAGCTGATTGTGGATGTGGTATTGCCCCAAATAAATTACCTTTAGTTTTTGATTCATTCTTCTCTACGAAAGATCAAGGAATGGGGTTGGGTCTTTCCATAGCTCGTTCCATTGTTGAAGCTCATCACGGACGCATCTGGGCAGAAAACAATTCTACAGGTGGTACGACCTTCCACTTTACGGTTAAGGCGTTCAATCATCCGAAATGATCTTATGAAGTCATCTGAGATTGTTTGGCTTTAGTGGTTGGAAACGCACAATAGCACAATAGAATGATGCGCCATTTCCATATTTGCTTTCGGCCCATATACGGCTTATATCGCACAACGATATAATATGAAAAAAGTTTGGAGTTGGGAGAAAGCATCAAGCCGAAGAAACGAAAAAAAGCAATGCGCGGAAGGAATATAATGGATATTTCCCCGGCGCAGTATGAGCCTGCATGAAATGTTCCGAGTCTTCATCCTTAGTCTCATATTTCTTGCTCTAGCCGCTCAGTCTGCATCTTCGTTAGATGCCGGCCGAAATATCACACAATATGTGATGGATTCCTGGAATTCCGAAGATGGGCTTCCACAAAATACAGTGACCTGCTTGCTTCAAACCAGAGATGGTTACTTATGGTTTGGAACGGAGGAAGGTCTTGTACGATTTGATGGCGTACACTTTACAGTTTTTGATAGATACAACACAAAAGAATTTCGTCAAAACCGAATTCTCGATCTGAAAGAAGATCGCAACGGAACTCTGTGGATTTCAACTTATGGTAGTGGACTTGTAACTTACAAAAACGGAAGTTTTCAGCCCATAGTTTTTCCAGAAATGGATACGAAAACGTGGCCTGTTCATACCGATGGTCAAGGAAGTGTGTGGGCAGGGCTGTACGGAAGCGGACTCTACAAAATTCAGAATAATAAGATATCAAGATTTACAACTCAGAACGGCTTATCAAATGATTTCATTTTCTGTTTAACAGAAGATGCAAGCGGCAGTTTATGGATTGGAACTGCAAATGGTTTGAATTCCATCAAAGCCGGAAAAGTGAAAGCCTATCCTGAATTAGGATTAGTCCTCAGTTTGTTTGCTGATCGAGATGGAACACTCTGGGTAGGAACAGTGAATGGATTATTTCGTTACAAAGATCGTGTTTGGAAGTCTTATACCCTTGAGGATGGATTATCTCATGTCACAATTCGTGCAATTCATCGGGATCATAATGGTAATCTTTGGATTGGAACAGACGGCGGTGGATTAAATCGTTATCACAATGAAAAATTTGAATCGCTTGGAAGTGCGGCTGGGCTGCCTGGTGATCGTGTTTGGTCTTTGTATGAGGATCGTGAGGGTAGTCTTTGGATTGGAATGGCTGGAAAGGGTCTATGCCGATTGAGGGATGGGAAATTCATCGTATTTGGGAAAGCAGAAAGTTTGCCAAGTGATCATGTGTGGTCGATCCAGGAGACGACTGATGGACGGTACTGGTTTGGAACACAAGGAGGAGTGGCCGGAAGACAAAAGGATGGCCGCATTGTTGTCTACTCGAAAAAAGACGGTTTGCCGGATGATGAAGTTGTCGCAGTTCGAGAGACCCGGATTGGAGATCTTTGGATAGGAACGCTACACGGTCTGGTAAAGCGAACAGATGGAAAAATGAAGCTGTTTACCGCAAAGGATGGATTGGGACAGAATTTTCCCTGGCCTTCTTGAGGATCAGAATGATGGATTATGGATTGGAGTTCAAGGAGGTGGACTGGTCCGATTATCGCAACGGGAACTTCGTTCGCTATACAACACATGATGGCTTGACCAGCAGCATGATCCACTCAATCATTCAAGCCTCTGATGGGAGCCTTTGGCTGGCGACAGAGATTGGAGGCCTGGTTCATTTCAAAAATGGCAAATTTACTGCCTATTCCACTGAGCGAGGATTATCGAACGATCAGATTCTATGTCTGTATCAAGATTCCAATCAGGTTTTGTGGATGGGGACACGTGGAGGAGGGCTCAATCGATTTCAGAATGGCCAATTTGCAGAGATAACACATAAGGATGGATTGTTTGACGATGTTGTTTTTCAAATTTTGGAGGATGATTTTGGAAGTTTTTGGATGTCCAGCAATCGTGGAATCTTTCGTGTGAAAAAGAAAGAACTGAATGATTTCGTTTCCGGAAAAATCCAAACAATCAACTGCATTTCGTATGGAATGGCAGATGGTATGCGATCCGCGGAATGCAATGGAGGATATCAGCCTGGTGCCTGGAAATCAAAAGATGGACGATTGTGGTTTCCTTCGATCCGCGGAGCAGTCGTTGTAGATCCTAAAAACATTCCTGTGAACCTGGTGCCCCCACCTGTTGTGATTGAACGAACAATTGTTGATAACGAACCTTTATGGAGTACAGGTGAAATGCTTTCACTTGTGCCCGGCAAAGAAAAGTTTGAATTTCAATATACTGCATTAAGCCTTCTTGTCCCGGAAAAAGTTCAATTTAAATACAAGCTTGAAGGCTATGATCGGAATTGGGTAGAAGCAGGAAATCGTCGTACGGCTTATTACACCAACATTCCGCCGGGTCATTATCGATTCAGGGTGATCGCTTCCAATAATGATGGAATCTGGAATGAATCCGGCGCGCAGTTTGCTTTTGAATTGAAACCATTTTTTTACCAGACAAAGTGGTTTTATCTGATCTGTTTAAGCGCAGTAGCCGCATTGGCATTTGCCGCACATCGCTTCCGGGTGAGGAGAGTCACAGCAAAGTATTCTGCCGTTATTGTTGAACGTACGCGTATTGCAAGAGAACTTCATGATACTTTAGCGCAGAATCTTTCCGGGGTCGTTTTTCAATTGAAAGCTGCAGAAGCAACGGCTGAGATAGATCCGGAACGATCCTCCCAACATTTTCATCAAGCCATGGAACAATCCGAAGAGTGTTTGAAGGAAGCACGAACTGCAGTGTGGAGACTTCGGCCTGAGTATTTAGAAGCAGGAGGCGTTGCCTCAGCGTTGAATTACATCGCGAACAACGTTCCGATGCAAGACAACCGTGACATTCGGTTTCGTATCGAAGGGAATTCCAGAAGGCTTCCGTTGCAAGTTGAAGAACAAATTGTGCGTATCGGCCAGGAAGCTTTAATCAATGCAACGAGACATTCAGGCGGATCTCAAATTATGGTTGCCTTGAAGTTCGACCCCAAGAGAGTGGAGCTTCGCATTAGTGATGATGGTGTTGGATTTGATTCCGGTACTATTTCCGTTTCTCGAAACAGAAAATTTGGAATTGCTGGAATGAAAGAGCGTGCACGCGAAATTGGCGCCAATCTGAGGATTGAAAGCCAGCCTGGAGAAGGGACAGAGATCGTTCTGTTGTATCCAAAATAGAATTCAATGAATCATCAAAAGAAAATCCGGATTCTCGTTGCAGATGATCATCCGGTTACGCGTGACGGAATTGCAGGAATTATCCGCTCGCAGCGGGATATGGAAGTTGTAGGCGTAGCCGCCAATGGAAAAGAAGCAATAGAAATGTTTTCTCAACATGAACCTGATATAGCTTTAATGGATTTACGCATGCAAGTGTTGGATGGTGTTAAAGCAACATCAACCATCGTAAGGGATTTTCTGAAAGCTCGGATTATCATCCTAACCGCCTATTCAGGTGATGATTTGATTTATCATGCACTCAAAGCTGGAGCAAAGTCCTATTTGATAAAGACAGTATCGACTAAAGAACTTGTCGAAACAATTCGTGCCGTTCATTTGGGACTACGACGTATCCCTTCTGATGTTTCCGGGCAACTCTCCGATCGGATCCCCCATGCAGAGTTTACACAGCGTGAAATGGAAGTGTTGAATCTGATTACTCATGGAAAGACGAACAAAGAGATTGCAAAAGAACTTCACATAAAGGAACGGACTGTAAAATTTCATGTTGGTGAAATCTTAATTAAACTTGGCGTTACCGATCGTGCCCAAGCCGCTACGATGGCTCTCCGCCGCGGAATCATTCCCTTCGATTAGACCAAAGCAAACTTTTGATTCACTTAACCTGTACCACAGTACAGCTACCACAACCATCATTCTTGCAAAAACAAAATAAGGGCGGTTACATGTATAAGTCAGCCCACACATCATGGCCTGCCAGAAACCAACCAGCCGGCAAATGTAGCCAGTAGAAGCCATGACCTGTTTTAATTGTTCTGCCAGAAAAAAATGAACGAGGGTAAGACCTCCAACATTAAGAATCAGGCCAGTTACCATCCCGCCCATAACAAATCTAAATAAGGAAACACTTCTCATAAAAGAATTCTCCACCGAATTCTCTATCTTACATCACCTAAAGATATCAATGTATTTGGCTTCCCATTCGGTAAGTGAACTGTTCTGTATTAACCGGAAGGAATTGGATCGGGGGGATCTGGATTCTATTTTCCGACAGTGGTATGCCGTGAAGAAATTGCAGCATTGCTTGCTCGATCAAAGGAGCGGACTGGAAAAGGTCATCGTGCCCGCCATTTACTATAATCAGCTGAGTGCTGTTAGGAAAACCTCCGGCGATCCGTTTTGCGTTTTCGATCGGCGTCCGTTGATCGAGTGTTCCGCTAATCAAGAGCACGCGCACTTTTGAGCGAACCGGTGTACGGAATCCGGTTCCAAGATCCGGGACTGAAATTGCATCGCAGATTTCCGGATATGGAAAGTCAAGGGATCTTCCTAGCAGAGTTTTCTTTTCTTGTCTTGAAATTTTTATCCAGCGCTGCTGTGATACACCGGATGCACAGTCAACGGCATAGGACATAAGTGATCCTAGACCTTCAGTTCTTTCGCTTAAAGCGAGGCGCCCCAGGATTTGGAAATTCCCGTGAGCCATATCGAAGAAGGCTTGTGGAAAGTAAGGAAGCGATTCGGGATCGAGATGCTTTGCAAGAATTGTTTCTAAATCGAAGTCATTTAATTGTATGCGGACCATGTTGCCGTTTCTGGGATCTTGCACGGTTTCGGTTACAGGTTTCAGTTTCAGTTGTTTGAGAATAGCGCGCACAGATCCAAGAAGATCCGGCACTGCATTGCTTGATTGAGGATCCGCCCGAATCAATCGGTCGACATTGATCAATTTTTTCTGAATTGCAGCAGGCAATTTCAACGTATCATCAGGGCCTTCGACGCCGGCCAGAATCGCGCTCTGGATCGAACTCTCGTGTCTCTTAATCGTCGCCAGCGCTAGATGCGTTCCATAGCTAATTCCCCACAAACGGATTTGCCGCACTCCAAGTTCCTGGCGAAGCGTTTCCAAATCATCCGCACTTTCATTCGTGTTGTATCCTGCCAAATCAATACCTTTTTTTTCCCAATAATTGGCGCAAGATCGCAGCCTCTTTCTCCACAACGTCAGTGTTCCATCTTTAGTTAGCGCCGGATACAGAGGAAGTTGGAAATTGCCTGGACAATTAAGATTCGGTACAGACATTCCGGTTCCTCTTTGATCCAAGGCAATCACATCACCAGCCTCTCTGAAACTCATGAATAATGGAAACCTCATCCCCCGAGCTGTTTCGATGCCGGAACCACCCGGACCTCCAGCGAGATATATGATTGGAGGACCAGGATTGGGAGAAGTACTGCGAAAACGCACCAGCGCCAATTCAATTTCGCGTGAGGCGTTATCATTTCGATTTTCAGGAACTCGGAGCTTTCCAAATTCCGCGGCAACTACAAAGCCATTGTATGTGCGAAACTCATAGGGTTGAATTACGAGCCGTTTTCCTGCTTCGGCCGAATTGATCAGTGTTAAGATAGCAATCAAAAGTATTCCGACGTTGCGCATGTTCCTCCTTGTTTTTCAAAGAGAGGGGTAACCCAAAAAAAATCCTTCGAACAACCGTCTCAAAATTCCCAGTTCAAACCGAATGATGGAATCCAGGGGAGCCAGTAATCTTTTTGGCGGATAACCTGGATTGTTCCATCCGGATTTTGTTCGAATTCAAAGTCCGAAGTGCAGCAGACATTCTTGCGATTGTACAGATTGGTGATTTCGAAGAAGAAGAGAAAATTTCCATGACTCGAACGGGAGAATCTACTAATTCGCAGATCCATCCTGTGAAAATCCTCGTAACGGATATTGTTCCGCTTACCCACAAACGGTTCGACTAATATCGAGCCGTCAGGTTCCGTTTCTTGCCTGGCAGTGAGATCAGTCGTTGGCCAACCTGTATGGTAAATCCAGGCTGCGTTCATATTCCAACGATCCGTGAGGTGATAGTTTAAATCGAATTGGAATGCATTTGGTTGGTCCCAGCTTCGTGGTGTTCTCACGCCGTCTTCTTCGTCAATTACGGAAGATCGAGAGTAAACGAGCAACCAATCCCAGTTTCCCAATGCACCCTTAACTGATACTTCTACACCTTTGGCATCACCACGATCGGGCGCAATCAGGATACGATCCGGCAGTACTTCCAGAAAGAGTTCGATTCCAGTAAAGAGATTCTCGAATCTCGGTCGAATGCGTTTCAATTTCTTCTGGTATGCATCTACGCGCAATTGCAAAAAGGAATTGAAATGCTCTTCAAAAGTAATCACCCGATGTTCCGAAAGCTGCGCAGGGAAAAAAGTGTTTACTCCGTCTTCGACTTGCAGTTCGTCAATCCGTTGCGGCTGGTAGAAGTAGCCCCATGCACCACGAAGTGCAATGGTCCCTTTTTGGTAAACAACATTTGCTCTTGGACTCCAATAAGATTCATCTGTATAACTCTGTCGATCCCAGCGAAGTCCCACCTCGGTTGTCAAATGCTTTGTTAGCTGAAATCGGTCGGCCGCATACAACCCTAAATTATTTCCATCGGGATCGACATCCACTTTATTGACGTTGCGAAGAACCTCAAGTGGAGTAGTGGTGGCTGATTCGCTGAAATAGGAATAATCCGCATGCGATCTGTCAAAATGAAATCCCCATCTTAGAAAGTGTTTTGCTGCAAGTTGCATCGTCCATGATTGACGGATCCCGAAACCTTGCGTGGATCGATCGTCACGAACGTTCGCTGAGGTGTTGAACGTGTCCACATAACTCCCACTACGTTGTTTTATATAATTGTTTACGGAAAAGACGGTTTGTGAAAACAAACTTGAGCTGATCTGTGAGCGCAAAGTGCCCCACAAATATTCGTTTTCGTAGGATGCATCGGCAAACTCACCACCTTCTTCATTACGAAAATGCAGATTGTCCAGCCCCAAGAAAGTGAAGTGAGAATACTGAATTGGAGCCAAGTTGATGCTGCACTTTGGCAAAAAGGTCATAGTAGGTCGGATCAAAGTTTGATGAGGGATCAACGAGCGGTAAGACCAGGTCCAGGTAACCTCTGCGAGCTGATACGAGCCATTCGCCTTTTTCAGAGTCAAAGCTGCCGGTATTCAAAAATCGGGCGGTAATAAAACTTACACCAAGTGAAGTAAGGGTCTTATCGGGAGCTCTTCTAGAAGTGATGTCGATCACTCCACTCATTTTATTTTCATATTCGACAGAAAAACCTCCAGTGTAGATCTGAACATCTTGAACCGCCTCCGAGTCGATGATGCTGAAGATGTTGAGAAAATCGGCAAGGTGAAAAGATTGCTGCAGAGGAAGTCCATCAAATACGATCAATTCCTCATCATGCGCACCGCCGCGTACATAAAATTGTGCCGAGATATCGCCGCCGGTGGTTCCTGGAAGACGTCCAATTGCACGGAACAGGTCATCTCCCAAATGCGGTAACCTCTGAACTTCGTTACGATCCAAAAATTCTGATGTGCTTTCTTCGCCCAACATCGAAAACTTTGCCGGCGAAACCACAATCTCTTTCAAGTCCACTTTAATCGGTATCAAATCGATCGTCATTGGCGTCAGTTGACCGGAAGAAACGTTCACATCAGGAACCTGTGCAACAGCGTAACCTTCCTTTCGCACTTCAACTTCAATTTGGCCGGGTAACAATTTCTCCACAATAAATTCTCCATGGTTGTCTGTAGTTACGAAACGTGACGGGGACGAATAAACTTCGACTTTCGCGGATGCTACCGGTGTTTCGTCATTACCGTTCCGGACCGTCCCTTTGATACTGCCGTAAAATTGCTCCAACTTGACGATAATCAGAAGCCCTGATGGATCGTTGCGCAGACCAAGTCCGAATTCAGCCAACATCTCTTGCAAAGCTTCTACTTGTGATTTGGAATTAGGTTCGCGATGCACAATCATTTCGGGAAGAACCAGCTCACTGCTGAAAAGAATTTGTATTCCTCCAGCTTGAAGTGATCGAAGTATGTCAACGAGAGACCTCCCCTTATATTTTGAAATGTCGTTCGCGCCACTGTGAAGTGGAGCCAAAAGAAGAATCAAAACGACAACAATAGCGCCGAACCTGTGTGATCGGATCATTGAATTACGTTGGAAGCTTTTCTGCTGGAAATGATCAAAAGGCCATCGGAAAAACGATACTGCAAGCCACATGCAGGAAGGACAACAGCTGGTGTTTTGTCTGCATGAAGATTTCCAGTGGAGCCGTGCAGAACAATTTTTGGTGCTGTTTTTGCTAGCTGTTCCTCCGCATACCAAATTCGCCAACCTGTTTCACGCGAGACCCAATTCAAATATTCTGAGAGCGTACTTCCATCTAGATGAAATGCCGGGGAGACTTTCAGAATCCATTCCCAATCTGTCCCATAGATGGAAGTAGTTCGACGAATGATAGATTCCTTTGAAGAGGTCAGCTCTATTCCCACTGAAGCGATTTCTTTTTGATTATGATGGATCATCTCCACATGTCCCTGGCGAACTCTCACACGGAGATTATTACCTTTGCTCACTTCAAACTGTGTTCCAAGTTCTTGCACAACTCCAAGGTTGGTCTGAATTACGATGCCGTTTCCATCAGCTACGTTGTGTTCCCCGGAATCGACATAAATCTTTCCCTCCTGAAGCAGGATGCGGTTTTTGGACAGAAAGCGAAGGCGGGTTGAAGAAGACATTCGAACAGAAGTGCCAGAGGATAAGTGAAGGCCAGCATAGCCACTTTGCTCTGTGTATATGTCTTCTCCTGGAACGAGTGCGATGCCTTGTTGAATCTGTCTTCCATTTTGCAATCGTACCGAACCAACGACTCGTTCCAAAACTGCTATGGTATTTTGATGTACTATGGGTTCCTGCTGCGTCAGAAGACGAATGCTGACCACTAGAAATGCAATGATTGCAGCCGCAACAAGTCCGCTCCAAACAAGGAGTCGTTTTCGTTTCTTTCTAATTTGGACTCTATCTTTCCAAAGGGAGTAAACAACCGGTTTAACGCGCTCCATCCGATCATGTGGAACCAGAATTCTTGAACCCACTAACTGAATCAAACGACCGATCGTTTCTTCTTCGGATTCATCAGCAAAAGAATGATCCTGTTGTTTCATTTTGCTTTCAGACCCGTCATGATTCATGATTTATTTTCTCCTTTCATTGCCGGCGCCAGGTCGAACCCGATGTTCCGGACTGCAGCACGAAAAGCCCGGCGGGCGCGGCTCAAGAGTGATTCAACAGCCTTTTCCGTGGTCTGCAGACGCGCAGCAATTTCGCTAACCGAGTACTCGGACAGGTACTTCCATTCCAATACATTCCCGTAGTGCTCTGGAAGCGAGCCGAGTGCACTTTGGACCATTCGAACCAAATTTTGATGATGTAACGTCTTCTCAGGATCGATTGATTCGGCTTTTGTGTAAGGCAATGCCTTGCGTGGCGAAATGGATCCCATCTCTACCGGCTGGCTGTGAAGGTGCTTCGCCTCTTGCGCACGCCATGCAAAAATTTCGTGCCGGCAGAAAGTGCGTAGCCAAATGAAGAGACTGGCCTCCCCTCGATAGGTTTCTAATTTAAGAATGGCTTTACACATCGTGGATTGTGCTGTTTCTTCAGCGGCATCAGCATTGCCGTTTAATCGCGCCAATGCAAAACGGAATAAAGGCGGATAATATGCTTGAAAAAAGGCATCAAACGCGCTCTCATCTCCCGATAGCATACGTCTAACGAGCGTACGTTCTTCAAAACACGTCCATTTCATGCAAGTCTTTCCTTCCTGCTGCTCCTCTATGACTCAACGTTGGCGAGCATGAAATCTCAACATGGTGAAATAGGAACGCGAGCCTTTGTAACAAACGCAGGCGCGGCACTTAGCTTTCAATATCCTAATCATATATTTGATCTCTAGAGAGAGGGTTAAAAAGAAAAAAATCCTTCTGATTGCAAGAGATCAACTGCGGTCAATTTCACAGATTCACTCAGACATTCATATTCTGGCGTCCAGCTCACAATTCAGAACGGCAGTATATATAAATTGGAAGTTAGGAATATTTCGTTCATTCATTTCGGCCACAAGTTTTTGTAGAACAATCTGATACGCGGCGATTGATTTTTAGAGAGTTTGCAGTCAATAAACGGGTGCTCATCGTACGAGTTGCTCGCCAGAAATAATCGGTTTAGTAATCACATACAGACCCTTTTGTCTGATTAAGGAGGTTTTCAATGGATCAAACAATGCCGTTTGATTTTAATCAATTTCGACACAAAAGATTTGGACGAGGTAATCTCAAATGGATTGCCATAGGGATACTTGGTTTGATCTTTTTGTTTACTACAATTTTTACAATCGGCCCCGAGGAAGTTGGGGTCATATTACGTTTTGGAAAATTTCACAGGTCAGTGGAATCTGGTTTAAATTTCAAATTACCTTTTGGAATTGAAACTGTGTACAAAGTACCTGTCGAAAGGCAGTTGAAATTGGAATTTGGCTTCCGCACGAATCAACCTGGCGATCGGACGAAATATTCAGCCCGCAGATTTCAAGATGAATCATTGATGTTGACGGGTGATCTGAATGCGGCCGAGGTGGAATGGATTGTTCAATTCAGAATAGCCGACCCATACAAATTCCTCTTTAAAGTGCGTGATACTCAGCAGACTTTTCGTGACATGAATGAAGCTTTGATGAGAGAAGTTGTGGGAGATCGTTCTGTGAATGAAGTCCTTACTGTCGGCCGCGTAGAAATTGCCAATACTGTGAGCAAAGAACTGCAAAAACTCGCCGATCAGTACGATACGGGAATCAAGGTGGACCAGGTTGTGCTGCAGGATGTCAATCCGCCTGATCTTGTTTCGCCTGCGTTTAATGAAGTGAATGAAGCACAGCAAGAACGTGAAAAACTAATCAATCAGGCGCGTTCTGAATATAACAGAGTCATCCCCAAAGCGCGCGGTGATGCGGCACGTATTATCGAAGAAGCTCGTGGTTATGCTATGCGTAGAGTAAATGAAGCTCAAGGCGATGCGGCAAATTTTGAGTCGGTGTTTCAGGAATATTCAAAAGCGCAAGAAGTCACACGCCAGCGAATCTATTTGGAAACTATGAACAAAATTTTGCCAAAAGTGGGAAGAAAATTGATTACCGATCAAAATACAACAGGCATTCTTCCGTTGTTTCAACTTACTAATTTTGCACAAAGGAGTTTAATTTTTTGTCGAATCCCTGCGTACAGACATCATCATGAATTTCTTTTCGTAGTGCCCGCCATTTGTCAATCGGTCCATCCAATTTGAAAAGTTCAGCCGATTTGATGATCCGGTCTACCGCGACCCATGCCATTACCTTCGAATGAGTGAAATGACAACGGGGGCCGCGAACCTCCCAGATCCCTTCATCGGGTTCTTTCCATTTTTCGGCCAGAGTCGAGATCAATTTTTTTTGAAGGTCCCAACCGTCTGTTGAGAATTTTAGACCTGCTCTGCACGATAAATACATGGTATCCAGAATCTCGCCGTATACGTCCAATTGAAATTGCATGTGTGCTGCATTTCCGATTCGAACAGGCCCCGATGATTCAAAACCGGTAACCAATCTGCAATCCATTCAGTAATTCGGCGTTCTCCGGTAACCATACAGAATCTGCATTTGTTCTGGATTTCCAGCGATGGTTCGCATAAGCCATTTTCGCCATTGGGTCGCTTTTTCAGTAAAACCGGAAATGAGAAGTGCGTACAGACTGAAAGTTGCATCTCGTAACCAACAATAACGGTAATCCCAATTCCGTTCACCCCCCAGATGTTCCGGCAAAGAAGTAGTAACTGCTGCAACAATCCCTCCGGTTGGCTGGTAAATCAGTCCACGAATTGTAATCAATGATCGCACCACATCTTCTTTATAAGCCTTCATACTTACATTGTGAAGCCCAGTGTGTCCAATATTCTTCCGTGCTGGTGAGGGTTTCATCTGGTATTGCAATTTCAGGCAAAGGAAGATGAGAGCGCTGGTAGCTCAATACAAATGATTTTCGTTCACCTTGTTTGATTTCAAACTCCGCACTCAACATATCATTCTTTCGTTCGATCGGAACAGGACTTGAGAGATGAACAAGATCGGCTCCAGCAATAGCGAACATTCCTTGATCCGTTTTTTGGATCCAGCTCTCATATGAGCCGTACTCAAATCGGGCCAGGAGTTCCATTTGCACCTTCACCGATCCTTTTACTCCTTCCACAATTCTGACAATATCAGGATGGTCTGTTCTTGGCGGCATAAAATCAATGAGCCGGATTTTGTCTTGTCCCACATCAAATTCAGTTTCCAGAATCAAAGTATTCTTACGATATTTCCGTTTGATTGTTGTAGGAGTATCGGATGGAGAAATTCTCCAACGTCCATGTTCTCGAGTACCCAGTAATGCGGCGAAGCAGGCTCCAGAATCAAAGCGTGGAAAGCAAAGCCAATCAATTGAGCCGTCCAGCGAGATCAATGCCGCTGTCTGGCAATCGCCGATCATTGCATAGTCTTCTATTCGACGCATTCTCGAATCCTCCCTTCCATGATAGTCAAGATGAAATCGTTTCACGCCTGGCAAGCATTGCGAATATTTTTTTCCGCACCTACAATGAAAAAGATTTACACCCTCGTAGCCACTCCATACAGGGAACATTAGCCCTCTCCCCAAAATCTTTAGATGATTTCAATTCTGATATTATTTGACCAGGAATCTGACTATTTCAAACAAGGATGACGACTATGAGTAAAAAGAAGAAATCACTTTGTGGTTATCCCGAATGTGGTGGTGAGATAAAAGCTAATTCAGGCGGCTTCGAGATCATTTTCAGATCAATTGAAAGCACTAATCCTCCGCAGCCTGATGTCTTAAAGCAAGTAAACCTTTACCTTTGTCATGAACATATGTACGAGTTTGCTGCTGTCGTAAGATTATTCGAGAAAAAGTAGATTAAGAATTCTTTAACATAAAATACCAAAGTCAGATGATCGAAGACATTGGAAGTGCGAAAAGAGTTGTAAGCACAACAGTCACACGAAACGACAGGCTGCCTCCCAGACAGGTTATAACTAAAAAGTTTCCCGTATATGACGTAGCGCCTCGACCAGCGTTTAACCAGGAAACGTGGCGATTTAGAATATTTGGCGAAGTTGAGAAAGATACAACGCTTAACTGGAATGATTTTCTCGCTCTTCCTAAGGTTGAGGTTTTCGCGGATTTTCATTGTGTTACGCGCTGGTCAAAGGAAAATATGCGCTGGGAAGGAGTGAGTACAGAAACGATTTATCAGCTTGTAAAACCAAATCCAGAAGCGCAATTTTTGATGATTCATTCTATGGAAGGCTATACTACAAACGTTCCACTCGAATTTTTTCTTAAAGAAGATTCCCTTTTTGCCTACAATCTGAATGGAAAACCACTTGAGCCCGAACATGGGTTTCCACTGAGGCTTGTTATACCCCTACTTTATGCCTGGAAGAGTGCTAAGTACGTGAACGGCATGGAGTTTATGTTAGAAGACAAACCTGGATTCTGGGAAGTCCGTGGATATCACATGAAAGGCGATCCGTGGAAAGAGGAAAGATTTTTTGAAGAAGATGCGAAGCTTCCTGAAATCAGAAAAAGGGGTAAGGCGAAATACTGAGAGCTATCATTTTGAAATACGTCCGAGTTTGATAAGCAACAGTACCTTTACATTGATCAAAGCAATTTCAATGACAAGTTGAATTCGCTGGTATGGCTGTTGTATGGTCAACTGGCAATAATGTTGTAGGTCGTGAATCCCGGTTTACGTTATTTTAGATATTGAATATCCGCGTTTTGGATTGATCCGCATTGATGCTGTTGACCATGTGCTTGAAGATCTACTACAAAGCATTCGCTGAAAATCCTGAATTTCGCCCTGGTTGGACAGAATTTACAGGAACTAAACACACCTAACATTCTGACGAAATCCATCGCGTCTATACTTTTCTTTGGCAAGCATTTCTAAGCCCACAATGAACTGTCCCTGTTTGAAGCAAGCGTGGCTTATCCCCCCGGCCACGCTTGTTTTTTTCTCGCCAATCAGCATACTCTATTGGCTATGGAAACAATCAAAAAGCAGGTCACACCGGAAGACGAAAAAGGTATGAAACTTGCCGCAATTGACATCGGCACCAACTCCATTCACATGGTGGTCGTGCGTGTTCAAGAGCATCGCATTTTTGAAATCATCGATCGTGAAAAAGAGATGGTACAACTTGGCAAAGGAAGTTTAATGCGCGGCAGATTAACCCAGGATGCAATTGAGCGTGGATTAGCTGCCTTAAAAGCATTTCGTCAAATCGCAGATTCGCATAAGGTGGACCAAATTATTTGTACCGCGACCAGCGCAGTGCGTGAATCTTCTAACGGCAGAGAATTCGTACGTCTTGTGAAAAAAGAAACCGGAATTGAAATCCGGATTCTTTCTGGAATTGAGGAAGCGCGGATGATCATGCTGGCAGTACGTGATGTTATAGATCTAAAAAATCAACGCGCCCTGGTTGTTGATATTGGCGGCGGAAGCATGGAAATGATTGTTGCTGACGCTCGTAACATTTTTCTTGCAACCAGTATTAAGTCTGGTGTAATCCGGTTGACCGAACGTTTCATGAAGAGCGATCCACCTGCATCAAAAGATCTGAAGGCATTGAAAAGATGGCTTGGTAAAAAACTAGATTCGCTGAGCAGGAAAATTCAGGATCTGAATCCGCAAATTGCGATCGGAACTTCCGGAACGATGCTCGCGTTTGGTGAATTGATTAATCAAAACATCAAAACTAAAAAGTCAAAAGGGCGTGAAATTGTCACCATTGAAGATGTTGAAGAGATGAATGAAATTTTGCAGGAATCATCACTTCAGGAGCGGCTGAAGCTTCCGGGAATGGATCCGAAGCGTGGAGATCAAATTGTGGCGGGCGGTGCATTGATTGAAATGATGATGGAAAAATGCCGAATCAATGAATTACAGCTTTGTGATCGCGCGCTCAGGGAAGGTTTGATTGCCGATTATTTAATCAAATTGAATCCTGCTGTTCCGGCAAAAATTCAAGCGCGCGAATTACGAAGCCGCAGCGTCATTAATTTAATCCACCGATGGGAAATCGATCGCGGTCATGCCAATCACGCAGCCCAACTCGCTTTGCAACTTTATGATGCGCTGGCTGAATATCATAAACATGGACCCCACGTGCGCGAATTGATGGAATATACAGCACTCTTGCATGATATCGGTCGCGTGATTTCATATCCGCGTCATCAAAGACATGGCTGGTACATTGTGAAGCAATCGAATTTAATCGGTTTTAAGCCGGAAGAAATAGATATGATTGCAGCAGCAATCGCCTATCATCGTGGAAAAAAGCCAAGAAAAAAAGATTCTTATATGCAAGGGCTCAATCGCAAAGAACGCAGAATTGTAAAGTTGCTGACGGGTATTCTTCGCGTGTCTGATGGATTGGATCGGCAACACAATCAATCAATCACGCGGATTGAAGCACGACGCGAGGGTCCGAATCATCTTGCAGTCATCATGTATTCCAGCCAGCCGGCAATGATTCCATTGAGAGCAGCCGTGGAACGATCAGATTTGCTGCAAAGAATGTTGAAGTTGCGGCAAATTGAGTTCCGTGTTGAATCCGCAACACAAGCAGCGCAAATGAGCGCTTCGTGATGCGCGAAATTTTACCGCAGAGCACTCAGCGATCTCTGCGGTTAAATACGGCACTTACAACTCACGCAAGATCTGTGGCGATAGATGAAAGATTAGAGTACCGGATTTGCGCGCAGGACTACCATCAATGCGGCAAATCGCTCCTTTCTTAAATTGAATCTCCAGGGAAGAAGACCCTTCTAATAAGAACGAAGCCAGAAGCGAACAATTCGGTTCATGTCCAACTACCATTACACTTTTCGCTTTCTTTAATGATTGCAGCTTGGCACATACTTGATCAGGACCGTATCCAGGCGAAAGCTCTTCCATTTCTTCGACCTTATTAACTAGAGCTTTTGCCAGAATTTCAGCAGTCTGTTTTGCTCTTATCAGTGGGCTCGAAAGAATTTTATCGATTGAAAATTCCAGCTTGGCAAAGCCTGCGGCAGCTTCTTTCATCTTTTGACGCCCTTCTTCAGTCAGAGCTCGGGCAGCATCTCCTGTTCCCTTTGAAGGTGCATCTTCCGCAATTGCGTGACGAACAATATAAATTTCCATGATTCCAATCTTACATTTGTTTGTCTTTTGGTGGTAGTGGTTTTGGCAACGGTTTTCGTGGAAGCAAGTCTGATCGATTTGCGGTGTTATATACAATCGAAGCCAGAACCGCCGATGCCTGCATCAGATCTGCAGATTGAGCATGATCATAAACATCGATGCTGCTATGATGCGTTCGCGTTCCGTAGTCAACTTCATCTTGGATGAATTGGAATCCAGGAATTCCAACTGCATCAAAAGATAGATGATCCGTTCCGTTTGTGTTCCGGATTGTTAGTGTTGTAACTCCTAGATCTTTAAATGGCTTGAACCATTCTTCAAAAATTGGACGCATCATATCATTGCCTTGCAAATAAACTCCGCGAATTTTTCCAGTACCATTATCAATGTTGAAATAGCCGGATATTTTCGAATGATCGGGCATCAATTTCATTGTCACAGGCTCGGCAAAATGTTTTTTCACATAACCACGGGATCCATACAACGCTTGTTCTTCGCCGCTCCAGAGTGCTAAACGCACAGTTCGATCCATTGCCAGATTCAACGTTTTTAAAATTCTCAAAGCTTCCATAACAACTGCGCATCCTGCGGCATTATCTGTAGCGCCCGTTCCGGAATGCCATGAATCAAGATGTGCACCCATCATCACCACTTCATCTTTTTTCTTTCCACCTGGAACTTCTGCGACAACATTCATTCCTTCTACAGCTTGATCAGGCATCGTTGCTTGAAGTTCAAGCTCCAGTTCAACCGGAATCTTTTTTTCAATTAATCGGATCATCCGCGTGTATTGTTCAGGCTCCATCGCAAATGATGGTGAACCAAGCGGTGCATCCGAATGCCATGAACTTCCTTCTTGCGCATAAAGTGTCCCACCGATACCTCGCCGCGACGCACTCATCACAGCAACCGCTCCTTCCCTTGCTAATAAAGCATTGAATTGATCCACACTTTTTTGTTGCTGTTCCCACAAATCTGCATCAATCTCCAAAGGAAGCGATTCTTCAAATTCATCACGTTTCTGTTCATCTTCCGGTAAAGTTAATATCGGCCAATGAAGATCCGGCGCAACAAAAGGCGCAGGAGCTTCAGTCATTTCTGCGAGTTGTTCTTCGTTGTATCTTTTGAATGGAGGATTTGTTGCCGGTTTAACTTCTCGCGGCGGATCAACTAAAATAATTTTCCCGCGCAGCTGCCCTTTATATTTTGATTCATATGCTTTGATCTTATCTAATAATCTAGTAGGATCACCACGCAACCACTCTTCCCATTTTTGCAGCAATGGCGCATACACTACCTCAGCTTTAACTATGCCGTTTGTGGATGGAGACCAGGCTAAAGGATAAGTATGGAGTGGAGTATATTCAGGTTTGATCATATTAGAAGTAAGCTTCTGAAATGACCAGCTTCTACCGAATTCTCCCCAACTTTCTAACCGCGAATTTGAAATTCCCCATCCTTGAATTTGTTTTACAATCCAATCAGCTGCGGTTTGAAAACCTGGCGAACCAGTCAGTCGGGGACCATTCACATCAGTCAAATAAAAAAGATGATCCATGACTTTCCCGTTCTGAAATGCTTCCTGTTTGATCTTGTGAATCACAGTCAGATCAACTTCATCGGAGGGGATTGCGATAGCTGCTAGTAATAAAAAGAAAAAACTAATCCAGTATGATTTCAAATTTCAGCTCCTTTGGCAGATGATTGTATATGAGGTTTTGAGTTGTATATGTATGATGTAGGCTTTCATTTTGTCGACGTAAAACCAAATGAAAAAAAGCTTGACATCTTCGAGAAATCTCCTATAATCTGTCATGCATCTTAATGCAAGTCGCAAATAGGCCGTAAAGGTTTTCCCAAAAATCTTTCAAATTTGCGAAGCGCTAGTTGACACAATCGAGGTCAATAGCGTACACTCAAAACTGTCCCCAACCGGATATCGGTT
>CAWINI010000002.1:307500-1072078 GCA_963837395.1 uncultured bacterium
CTACTGTATGCCATACCGTATTACCTGATTCCAACAGACAACGGATGGTGGCGTGTTGGCCAGGAAGAACTTGTTGTCGCGGATGAGGAGTATCATCGGTTTTTAACTGATGGTTACTCGAGTGTAAGAACATTACCAAAATCGATGCAGAGAGATCCGGATTTTACGGAAATGTGGGCGGGCGTAATCATAGAATCAGCATTATTTCGTGTTGATCGGCCTTATTTTAAAAATGAAGATCTGAAGTATTTGAAACGCATACTCACCGAGATTATTCCAGAGAGCACAGGCACCGAACCCCAATTAGAAATGTTCTTCTCAAATAATCCTCCTGATGATCGACCACGCTATCCTGATGAAATCACTTATGCAGAATGGATTCAATTCCTGCAGACATTGGGTGATAGCAATCGCAAAGTAGTTACATTCTATGCGCGTTACGGTCTGATGCGATTGCGTTGGAAACAACTTCATGATTCCCCGAAACAACAGCCGTTGCAACTTCTGCTGAATGATGCGAATGCGTTATTGCGCGACTTTGCGAAACTTACACCCACTGAAGGACAGTTACCTCGCACCGATGAATCGGACCTGCGATCGAATCCAAAACTTAAGAAACTATATAGATGAAGAACTGCATAATCTTAAGAAGACCACCGGGATGCAAAGCAATTAATTTAAGATGCAGAACTGCCGTGATGCTATGATATTTATGAGAATCTAACCATAAAGACGCAGAGTGATTGATTTAAGAGAACAAAGAGGAATTCTTGATAAAATTTCAATCTCCCTTCTGATCATCCTTATCATCTACACCCCATTGCCATTTGGCTCTGTTGAATATTCTTCGATCTTCTTCATTGAAATTATTTCTGCGGTCTCTTTCTGCTTGGGGTCATTAGGCTCGTTATAAATTACAAAGCTGAACAACTAAGTAGATTCCAAGAACTACATCAAGCCAAAAAGAATGCACAACAGAGAACTCGCTGGTTAATTCATTTATTTCGGATTATCACACTAGGAAAATGGCCGGCCAGGAACACCGCTTCCAATGTGGTGCTTGAAGAGGATCATTCCGCACAACACTTTTCGTTTCTAGGTTATCCGATCAAAAATACGGGACTTGAAAAAATTGCGATCCTTTTTTTCTTCTTAATTTTTCTTCAACTGCTTCCCATTCCTGGCTTAATTCAAAATTTCATTTCGCCCGCTACTGCTGAACTTTATCGCAGTGCTGCAAAATTAACTGGAATTTCGGCTCATTATTTTCCGATTTCTTTAAATCCTTTCGTAACTTTCTCCAAGTTTCTGGAATACGGGTCTTACTTCATGATTTTTCTTGTCGTTGTAAATACGATCAGGACCCGCCGTCATTTTCAAATCATTCTTATAGCATTTTTTATTTCGGCTGTTTTTCAGGGAGTTTATGGTCTTTATGAGTTTCTCAGCGGGAATCAGCAGATTTTTTCGTACAACAAAAAATACAATCTGGATTGCGTGACCGGAACCTTTATCAACCGTAATCATTTTGCAGCTTATCTTGAATTATCTCTTCCGTTGTTATTGGCGCTGGTTGTAGGACGGATCCACCGGCTCAAACTATTCGGTGGGAAAATCCTTGTAAGAATCTCTCATGCTCTTGAAACGGAAGGAAGCAAAATATTACTTTTACTTTTCCTGATTGCGCTCGTAATGGTGGCGCTGGTCTTTTCACTTTCACGCAGTGGGATTACTTTTGCGATTTTGTCATCTATCGTTTTTTTCTTTCTTTACTATCGAACTAACAATCAGCTTTCGCAAAAATTTTACTGGATCATAACTGCGGCGGCTGTGGTGGCTCTTTCTATTTGGATCGGCTTAGATCCTCTGCTGGAACGCTTCTTCAGAATCACTGATCAATTTTCAGATAAAGAAGCACGTCTATCACTTTGGAAAAATACGCTGAATATTTTTCTTCATTTCCCTGTTGCAGGAACCGGAGCAGGAACGTTTAAAGAAGTTTTTCCAATCTATCGTACTTTCCCTACTCATCTTTCATTTAATGAAGCGCATAATGATTATCTTCAACTACTTTCAGAAACAGGAGTCTTGATACTTTTTCTGTTTATTACGTTTTTAACTTCCATGTTTCGCCGTCTTCGTAAAGTTATTTCTCAACAAATAGACCGCATCGTTGTTATTCAAATTGGTTGTTTCTGTTCACTTCTATCATTAGGGTTGCACAGTTTGACTGACTTTAGTTTTCAGATTCCGGCGGTTGCACTTGCTGGAACGATTATCACTGCTTTGTTTTTTGGAAATTATCATGGTGAACGAAGTCACATTTTTGACTAGGCATCGTCCGGCGATTTTGATCAGCTGCTCCGCGCTCGTACTATGTTTTTACATCATGAGCTGTCTTGTCGTTCTGAATGACAGTGATTTTATCGAAGGAATGAAGGGGAAAGCCGTATCGAACTCATTTGCAGAACGCGAACAAAAAGTTGCGGCTCTTCATTCCGGAGGTTTTTATCGCGAAATTGCCGAACGATTACAATTCTACCCACATAACCCTGAACTGATTAAAGAGTTATACAAGATGTCTTTCAGGAAAGCTCCAGCTGATTTCAGGATTCCTTCTTCGTATGCGTACTACCTCGTTTCTCGCAATTGTTGCAAAGAAACTGTTGTGGCACTTTTGGACGAAACATTAAAAAGACATCCTGCTAGCTGGAAGATGCATCGATTTGCAGCTGCTTACCTTCTTTCTATTGATCAACTAAGCAATGCGTTGCCGCATTTCAGACGCACAATTGAATTGCAACCACTTTCAGCTCAAGAGCTTTATAAAGTCCTGGAACAAAGTGGAGCAGGATTTGAATCGTTGTCAGAGATAACTCCCGACCGCACTACTGCGAAATTACAGTTGGCTTTTTATCTCTCGGCGAAAGGGAACCCCAGAAACCAAGAATTGAAACATGTATTGGATAACTTGACCGGGATGCCGCTGACTCCTGAGGAAAAACTCTCTGCTGCAGAGATTGCCTTTCAAGCGGGACAGACTGAGCTGGCAAAAAAAATGACATTGTCAGCTCTGCAATCAAAAGAAAATAAGAGCAAGGCATTTCAACTATTAGCAAACATCGCCTGGCAACAACAGGATTGGACTGAATTTGAAAAACGATCAGTTGAGCTTCAGAAATTTTATCTTCAAACTGGCGACCGCGATAAAGCTGCAGAATCTGCTTTGCAAACCGTTATGCGTCTTGCCTCACGTGAAAATAAAGGAGAAACCAAAAAGCGATTATTGAAGGTATTAGATGACTATCCGCATTACGCGCCTGCGTATGAACAAATGGCAAACTTTTCACAAAATGAATCTGAAGAAGCAGCTCTGTATTATTGGAAAAAAGCAGTTCAATTTGCGCCCGAGCGTACGGAATATCAAGATCGCCTGGCACAACAATATCTAAATCGATCGCAAATTAGTGAAGCGGAGGCAATTTACAATCAAATGATTTTATCCACACGAGACTCGCAAATCGGCTATCTTGGCTTAGCAAAGTGCAGTTTAAGAAAGAATGATCCGCTAATGGCTATTACTATTCTTAAAGACGGATTACAAAAGTCAGGAAAATCTGCGGAATTATATTTAGAACTCGGTAAGGTTTCTGATTCGATTCACGATTACAAAAGAGCCGCAAATGCATATCGTGAATTTAACAGCTTGTCTCCTGATAATGTTGAAGGTTACATTTTGGCAGCTGAGGCATACCAAAATCAGGGCGATTACACATCTGCCAGAGAGTTATTTCAAGAAGCGCTTAAACGCGATCCGCAAAACCGACATGCAAGTCAATCATTGTTATTACTTGATTCGATGTAAAGCTGATCAGCTTTTCGGTGGTGGAGGCGGCAAAGCGGATTCGTTTTTCTTTTCTTCTTTTACATAACTGTAGGGATAATTGGAGAAGTAACTGTAGTAATAATAAGGATCATTTAAATCAATACTGTTGAGTACTACTCCAGCTAATACTGCATCCGATTTTTCAAGCTTCTGACGAGCCATTTGAACGACTTCACGCGGTGTTTCGCCTCCGCGGATCACCATTACTACACAACTGCACTTGGCGGCAAGAATAAAAGAATCTGCCACAGGCATCAGGGGAGGAGTGTCCAGAATTACATGATCAAAATTCTGACGGAGTCCTTGAATCAAATGTTCCATCCTGCTGGAAGAAAGCAATTCAGCAGGACGTGGAGTTTTTCTTCCACTGGTAATCAAGGACAATCCTTTAACACTCGAAGGAAGTAAAACATCTTCCAGCGGAGCATCGCTGGTAAGAAAACCGCTAAGACCAATTTCGTTCGGAACATTCCAGATGTGGTGAATGCGTGGATTACGCATATCTGCATCTACAAGCGCTACGCGTTTCTGCATCTGCGCAAGGGAAATGGCAAGATTACATGCAGTGAAAGTTTTTCCTTCACCCGGGCGGCTGCTGGTAATCAAAATATCGTGCGGCGGTGCTTCTGGAAACGAAAGAAGCAAAGACGTACGTACGGTTCTGAAAGCTTCAGTTACCATCGAACTTGGATCATGAAGCGACATCAAATCTGCGGAAGAATGGCGATGATCGGAGTTCACAGGTTTTAAAGCCGGCTTAGCAGATCCGTTGTTTTGTTCTTCATCAGGAAAAACATAACGTGGAATAATTCCTAAGAAAGGCATTTGAGCATAGCGTTCTACATCATCGGATGATTTGATAGTCCTATCAAAATATTCAAGAAGAAACGACAAACCAACAGCCACAACCAGACCAATAAACACTGAATAGATCAAATTGCGTTTGATGTTTGGTTCAAAGATTCCGGATGGCATTTCGGCGCGATCAACGATCCGAATTGTAGTTGCTTTCTTCTCAGTTAATTGTGCAGAGACATCCGTTTCGTTTTGTCTTTTCAATAAAGATTCAAGCAGCTGTTTTTTGCCTTCAATCGCCGATGCTAACCGTTCATAACTGAATTCATTGCGATACATTTCAACAGATTGCCGTTTGAAGCTCTGCATCTGATTTTGAAGTGCATTTTCTTTTCCTAATGATTCTTGATACTGAGACCGTGCACCAGCCAGAGTCTTTTGATAAATTTCTGTAGTTTCTTCATCCAATCTTTTTTGCAACTGATCCATTTGCGATTTGAGTCTTTGCATTTCCGGATAATCAGGTTTATATGTTTTGGACTTTTCGGTGTATTGACGTTCCAGGGTTACATGTTCCGTTTTTAATTGTTGTACAATTCCGCTGGTCGCAACTTCAGGCAACGCATCCTTGTTTGCAGATTGAAGATCTTTATAATGAACTTCCCGCGAAATTCGCTCCTGCGTAGCAACGGATAATGCTCCATTTAAATCTTCAAGCGTTTTTGAACTCATGGACCGGTCTTGATCTAGCTTTACAACTTGTTTTTCAAGACTGTAATTCTGTAGACTTTTTTCCTTATCCGCTATTTCTCCCTGGATCGTTTTAATCTGTTCTGACAATAACTCTTCAGCTTTCTGCGTGTATTGATATTGAGAAGCGAGTGAATATTCAACATATTCTTCTGCCCATGCATTCGCTAAAGTCATCGAAAGTTTTGGATCTGGTGTGGTGAAAATAATTTCGCAAAGATTTGTTCCCTTAACAGGAGCCACTTCTACCATTCCAAGCAGCTGACCTGTCAGCTGTTTGATTTCTTCTTCACGCTTTTGTCCTGCCAGGGCCAATTTTGGATTTCCTTTTTGCGCCGGAGGCGCAAGATCCATCGATGTCAAATTCAGCCGTTCAATGACTCTTCTTGCAAGACTTTTACTTACCAGTAACTTGAACTGAGTATTGAAAAAAGATTCATATTGTTGCCAGTTGTAAGCCTCTGAAATCACGTCAGGCACAAACGCATATCCGGATCGATCTATATATAACGAAGAAGTGCTTCTATAGAGTGGGGTTTGTCGGTAGCTGTAGATTGTGATTCCAGTGACCACTAAAGCGAGGACAATGAAAATCATCCATCGTCTTTTTACGAGAACTAAAAGATATTCTCGGAGATGGATCTCCTGATCTTCTACCTCCCGATCAAAAGACACAAGCTGTTTTTCTTTGGTACTCAAGCTGTACATCATATTATGTTCATAGTGCTTGAGTCAAAAAAATCATCGGAATTTAAAGATTTTCCCGACGATGAAGTTTGACTTTAGACCTTACATCATTCATACTCAACGCGTTATTTTTACGCCTGTGGGTATGAGAGCCGGTAGTTTTAATAAGGGTGCCGCTCGAATTTTCTTTCTTATAAGTCTTCTTTTCTTTCCATTTCCATCATTCGCTGCAGCTAAAAAAGATGCATACATTGCAGGAAAAGTTTACGACCAACCTCAAGCTCAGCCGTTGAAAGGTGTTATTGTTCGTATCGTAAATCTGGATACCGGCGAAGCATATCAGGCTAAGACCGATAAAGATGGATGTTACAGCTTTATGAAGATTCCAGAGGCGTCATACTCTCTTTCGGTTTCATACAATAATCAAGATTACTTGCTTGCAGAAAAGATTAAGGTTCAGAAAGTAGAGGGGAATGATGTTGTTGTTGCCAGTTGTGTGGCGCTGGCAGACAAAAATACTCTGGTACAGTTGCAAACTTGTCATGTCTGTTCGAAGGGGATTCCTGCCTGGGTCATTTTAGTACCGGCAGGTGGGACTGCTGTTGGTGTACTCACTGCAATTCTTATTACAGATGAACCATCAGCAAGTCCATCAAGGCCATAATTCTTACTTCTATTGTGTGTCAGGGGGCGGGGGACAATGTTTTGTGATTTTGCGCAAAATGCAAAAACGATGATCAGATTTTTGATTCGCAACATCCTTTTGATGGCGATCTTTCTGATGGCCATTCCTTTTGTTATTGAAGCCGGTGTCATCAAAACGGGTTCATTCACCAAATCCACAACTACTGGAAATCAGGTCATCGCGCATGGCCTTGGTACAACTCCGAAAGCCATGATCTTTTGGACCACTGGCCGAAATAATGAAGCATTCGGCACTAGTTTTCATTATTCGTTTGGCGCTACAGACGGGACAACCAGCCGATGTTCATCCGCTGCTAGCCAGAATGCCGCGGGAACATCCAATGCAAGCCGTCGTATTTCCACCACGCCTATCACAATCGTGGAATGGGGGGAAACTGTTATTGCTGAAGCATCATTTGGTTCATGGAATGCCACGAATATTACGTTAAATTGGACAACCAATAACAATCAAGGTTACGTCATCCATTTCGTAGCAATCGGAGGAACAGATGTTCAAGCCAAAGTTCTTGGTTGGACAATGCCCACGGCTACCGGGAATTTTTCAGTAACCGGTACCGGATTTCGTCCGGATGTTGTAATCCATTCGCATGTTGGAAGCGGATATACGGGTGCTATAGGCAGCAGTGCAACAAATGCTGGAATCGCCACAGGAATCATGGACACTGATGGCGACCTCTGGTCAAGCGAAGTCTTTATTGTTGATGGTGCTGGAACCAGCGATACCCAGCGACATCAAAGGACGGATGCCTGTTTCACTGCAATTGACAACGGCCTTGGTGTTACGAAACGGGCAACTTTAGCTTCAATGAATGCGAATGGATTTACATTGAACTTCAGTACCGCAAACGGCAATGCAGCGAATGCATTTTCACTTGCACTAAAAGGTTTGAACTCACATACCGGAAGTTTTAACAAAACCACAGCAGCAGCTCCGGCATCGCAAACAATTACCGGAGTTGGATTTACTCCAACGTTCGTTTGGTTTTCCAGTTTTATGGATACGGCCGAGGGTGCCCCCGTGGATGAAGCACGATATGGCGTCGGCGCTTCCGATGGTACAACCGAAGGAAGTTCAACATTTCAAGATACGAATAACTTGAATACCACGAGCGTAGATTCAATCGATAAAACCAGCAAAGTATTCATGAAAGTAGACAACAATACTCCAACAATTAATGCTGAAGCAGACTTTACATCTTTCACTGCGACAGGCTTCACGATCAACTGGACTACAAATGATAATGTTGCTACGCAAATTCTATATTTTGTTCTTGCTCCGCTTGCTCCAACAAAAGTAAGCCTCAAATCGTTTCAAGCATTTCAATCAGGATCTGAAGTTCAACTTCGCTGGCGTACCGGATATGAAGTGGATAATTTAGGCTTTTCAATTTATCGCGAAATAAACGGACAGGAAGAAAAATTAAATCCTTCGATCATTGCTGGAACAGCGATGATTACTGGAGCATCAAAACCAGTTCAAGCCGGATGGTCTTATTCATGGAAAGACTTGTTGCCAGCGAATGTTGCGAATGTGAAATACTGGCTGGAAGATATCGATTTAAATGGAGAACGAACACGTTATGGCCCAATCTTTCCTGAGCTAGTTGATGCATTACCGCAATCTCAAAACGTTCGATTGCTAAATCAAATTAATTCGCCTTATCAGGCTCTGACGAAATCAGTTTTGAATGAAAACAGGTCTGCATCTGGAAAAGATGTTAAGAAACAAAAACAGCTTGCAGCAAGCAATGCCATTAAGCTTTACACGAAAGATCCTGGTTGGTATCGCGTTACGCAGTCACAGCTTGTTGCTGCAGGGCTTGATCCTGCTTCCGACCCGCGTAAATTCCAGCTTTACTTAAATGGAAAACAACAAGCGATTTTAGTTGCCGGTCAAGAGGATGGAAGCTTTGATCCACAAGATACCGTGGAATTTTATGGAACGGGAATAGATACGCCATATTCTGATCAGCAGGTTTATTGGCTGCTTGCAGCATCCAAAGCTGGAAAGCGGATTAAAAATTCATCCGCTTCAGGAGCACCTCCCGCACCAATCAGCTTTTCTCAAACTGTCGAACTTAAGGGCAGTACGATTTATTTTGCAGCATTGAACAATGGCGATGCCGAAAATTTCTTTGGTGCATTGGTGAATACAACTCCAGTAGATCAAATACTGCAGCTTCCAAATCTGGATCCTTCAGCCGCCACCGAAGCTCTTCTCGAAGTTTCACTTCAAGGAGTAACTGATGATCCTGAATCCACACCGGATCACAGTGTTGCTGTATCAATCAATAACAACGCCCTTGGTCCAATCGTGTTTGATGGCCAGCAACTTATGAAACAGCAATTTCAGATTCCACAATCCTGGCTAGTTGAAGGACAAAATACTATAACTTTAACAGCACAAGGCGGCGCTCAGGATGTATCACTGGTTGAATCGATCCGGATCACGTACTTGCATACTTATAACGCGGATACCGATAGTTTGATTTGCACTGCTCCTGGTAAAACCGAAATCAGAATCGGCGGCTTCAGCCAGCCGCAGATCCGCATTTTTGATATTACAAAACCGAACAGGATCCGCGAAATTTCTGGCACGATAATTCCCGAAGGAACAACGTACACAATCGTTGCATCATTAAAGAAGGGAGCTGAACGAACATTATTAGCACTAACTGAAAACAAGATTGCAGCTCCGGCCGCGCTTAAAATCAACAGTCCTTCGTCATGGCGTGATAATAGCAATGCATCAGATGCGGTCTACGTTACCCACAATGATTTCATCGGAGCGGTTACTTCACTGCAGCAATTCAGGCAATCTCAGGGAATTTCTGTAGCCCTTATCGATGTTGAAGATATATATGATGAATTTAATTTTGGTGTGCCGGATCCATTAGCGATAAAAACGTTTCTGAACACCGCGAATACTAAATGGTCCACACCTCCACATTCGGTGTTACTTGCCGGTGATGCAAGCTTTGATCCTCGAAATTATTTAGGACTGGGTGCTTTCGATTTTGTTCCTACCGGTACAGTAGCTACCAGTTCCGGTGAAACTGCATCGGATGATTGGATTGTAGACTTCAATAATGATTCGCATCCTGATATGGCAGTGGGAAGAATTCCAAGTCGTACGATGCAGGAAGCCTTGGACACGATCAATAAAATCATTCAATATGATCAATCGCCACCCAGTGGTGGCTGGAAACAAGAGATCATGATGGTAGCCGATAACAATGACACAGTTGATTATGAAAGTGCATCTTCCGAATTGGCAACTGTGATTCCTGAGAATTTAAGTATTACAAATGTCTTCCTGGGACAATCCGATCCATCTACGGCACGCAGTCAAATCTTAAATGGAATTGAAAATGGAAAACTGATTGTTCATTACCTCGGTCACGGATCTGTAGAAGTTTGGGCAGCGGAAGATTTATTGACATCACCAGATGCAGAGGCATTTACAAACGGATTACGTTTGCCTTTTGTTGTGGCACTGAATTGTTTGAACGGATATTTTCACGATGTTTTCACAAACAGTTTAGCTGAAGCATTTTTGCGAAATCCAAATGGCGGCGCTGTTGCTGTTTGGGCATCATCAGGATTCACTGAAACCAGCAGACAGACTCCAATGGACAAAGCTTTTCTGCAATGGCTATTTAATCCAGATGAACCGGTAACTTTAGGTGAAGCTATTTTCAGGGCAAAACAAATTCCAATTGAAGGTGATGTAAGTCGTACATGGATTTTGTTTGGTGATCCTTTAACACGAATATATCCGTAATGGATGTATACTATTTCTGTTGAAAAGGGAGAAGTAAAAGATTTTGACTGCGTGCTATAGCCGCAATCATGATGTTGTTAACCGGTCAATTGCCGGCGAAACAATTCTCGTCCCCATCAAAAATCACACCGGAAATCTTGGATCCATTTACACTTTAAATGAAGTGGGAGGACTGATCTGGGAAATGATTGACGGTCGTACTCCACTTCACAAGATCGTTGAATCCGTAGTCGAGACTTACCAGGTCACTGATGATGAAGCATTGCGCGATGTTTCTGTTTTCTTAAGTACTCTGGAAAACGCAGGCCTCATTTGTACTTCGCAGAGTTCGGAGGAATAACCTTTGGAGACTGAACGGTATGGGGACTTCAGTCTTGGATTACATCAACGTGTCGTAGCTCACAGAATCCCCATAACCGGAACTGTTGAAATTAGCAGGCGATGTCCGCTGGCCTGCGCGCATTGTTATAACAATCTTCCAATGGCTGATCGAGCCGCTCAACTTGGCGAGCTTTCTTTTGATGAACATTGCAGAATTCTGGACGAAATCTCTGATGCCGGATGTTTCTGGTTGCTTTTTACCGGCGGAGAAATTTTTGCAAGAAAAGACTTCTTAGATATTTATACTTACGCTAAACGGAAAGGATTTCTGATAACGCTTTTTACGAATGGTACTTTGATCACTCCAAAAATTGCAGACTATCTCACTGAATGGCAGCCGTTTGCGATTGAAATTACGCTGTATGGCAGAACGAAATTAACCTACGAAAAGTTAACTCGCGTTCCGGGCTCATTTGATCGATGCATGCGAGGAATTCAATTACTGAAAGAAAGAGGGTTGCCTTTAAAACTAAAAACTGTTGGTGTCAGCATTAATAAACATGAAATCGGTGAAATGAAACAGTATGTTGAACAGGAACTTGGATTGGAATTTAAGTTTGATGCGATGATCAATCCGCGGATCGACTGTTCACAAAGTCCGATAGCAGTGCGATTGAAACCGCACGAAGTGGTAGAGCTTGATCTGCACGACGCAGACAGAATGTCTGAATGGCAAAAATTTGGTGAACAGTTCAACGGTCCGGTTCATTCAGCAGAACAAAGTGATGAGTTATACCACTGCGGCGGCGGCATAAATTCCTTCGCCATTGATCCATATGGAATGCTCAGCATTTGTGTTCTATCGCAGGTCGATCAATACGATCTCCGCAAAGGAAGTTTTAAAGAAGGGTGGGAAAAATTTCTTTTTCAAATCCGCCACGGAAAAAAGATCAACACACTTACCAAGTGTGTGAAATGTGAAATCAAATCGATGTGCGGAATGTGTCCGGCAAATGGTGAACTTGAAAACGGAGATGCAGAGAAACCTGTAGATTTCTTATGTCATGTGGCGCATTTAAGAGCTCATGCATTTGATTTTCCTGTTAAACCTCACGGCGCATGTGAATATTGTCCGGGAGGAACAGGATATCCAGACTTGATACAATCGGTAGAGGAACTTAAGAAAACGCAATTTGATAAACGATTCGTGGCGGTTTCGACAAACTCAAAAGTTATAGAACAGAATTCTTGTTCAACAGGCGGATGTGCATCTTGTGGATTATCGTCCGTGCATCATCCTTAAGAAGGTATAAATATGGCAGAACAAACTGAAAAGAAAAAAGTTTACGTTAAACCGGAAATCAAAAAAGTTGAATTACGTCCGGAAGAAGCGGTGCTTGGTAATTGTAAAACCGGAGTATCAGCAGGTCCCGGCTCAGGCACATGCAATACACCTGCAGCCTGCAGTGCAATTGGTTCGTAATTTAATGGAATGCCGTTTTTCGATTGCAGATATTTGTATAAGCGTTGAATCTTCGGAACCAAAGTTTGCACTCGGGGCAATGATTGCGCGAAAAGACTTCGTTGCGAATGAAGCGAGTCCTGATTCAATCATTTCAGCGGAATGGAGTGATTCTTTAAAAGAAATTTCCGGCCAACCGATTTTTGATTCCGGCGCTCTCTGGAAATTGTATTTCAATCACGATCAATACCATTTCAGTTTTGTATCGCCAACACTCGGTTCACAACCTTACAAGATTGCTTCCTTTAATCACGATTTCACACGGGGTCATGTAGCCATAAACCGTACATGTTTTGGTTCGGATCAAGATGTTGATCCGCTTGAGTATCCGCTGGACGAATTATTAATTCTTCATTTGTTGTCTCAAGGTGTGGGAGTAGAAGTTCATGCCTGCGGAATGATTGATCCATCTGGACATGGTGTACTTTTTGTAGGTCAATCAGGCGCTGGAAAAACTACGATGGCAACGTTAATGAAAAAGCAAGAGCAAATTAAGATCCTGAGTGATGATCGGATTATTCTTCGTATGGAGAATTCAAGGATCTGGATGCATGGAACTCCATGGCATGGCGAAGCAAAATATGCTGCTCCAGGCAAAGTAGAATTGAAAAAAATCTTCTTTTTGAAGCAAGCTCCGAAAAACGAAATTTTTCCTTTAAAAGAATCTAACGCGGTGGCCCGGCTTTTTTCATGCAGCTTTCCTCTTTTTTACAATAGTACTGCAGTGGATTTCATGCTTTCATTCTTTGAAGATGCTGTGAAAAACGTGCCGTCATTCGAGCTTCGATTCGTGAACAATGATGAAATTATCAATTTCGTAAATGAATCAAATGCTTTAGAGTATGTCGAAACTGTTTCTTAATATTAGTGCAGAGCTTTTGGGATCAGGGTACAGCATAGAATTTCAGGCAACTGGAAATAGTATGCATCCAACAATAAAAGATGGGGAGATGATTACTGTTCAGCCTTTGCCTATATCAGATATCAAAGCGGGGGACGTTGTACTTTATCGAAATCAAACTGGAGTGATTGCGCACCGTGTGGTTCGGGTCGAACGCGATCAGCTGATTTTACGAGGAGATGCTTCCCAAACATTTGATGCGCCGGTAGATGCTCATCAAATCCTGGGCAAAGTAATTTCTACAACACGTGCCGATAAGAAGATAACTCTGAATAAAAGAGGATCGAAATTTTTGCATGTTCTTCGTGCAAAAATAACGCAGATCATTCATCGGGCCGGTGTCCTGTTTGTATGAAAATATTTGTGGCTGTCTTATTACTTATTTCGGTGAGTGCTTTTGCGGATACAGCTACAATTGATTCCATTCACGCTTCATCAAGCGGTACTTCTTACAATATTTATGTTAAGGGCCAGGGAAAATTAAATTACACCACCGAGGTTCTTAATAATCCTCCGGCGATTGCTCTTGATTTTGCAAATGTAAAAAACAATTTTCAAGCCGATGGTTTCCATTTAGAAGAAAACCCTTTTGTTTCCGGAATTCATTCTTCTGAAGAATCGAAAGAAGGACAGAACATCTCACGCCTTATTCTCGACCTAAAATTACCGACCGATTATGTTGTTGCTCCTGATCCTGAAGGATTAATAATTCGACTTTCCCGGAAAGGAGACACTGACATCGACATTAATATTGGAGCCGAAGATTTGTTAGAAATCACCGTTTTTGAACTTCCGCAGTTCAATGTCACTTCGCGCGTATCAGGGGACGGAACAGTTACAATGCCGCTAATTGGAAGTGTTGAAGTTGGAGGCCTGACCAAAAAAGATGCAGAGCGGAAAATTGCTGCAGCTTTAGAAATGAAATATGTGAATAATGCCAGCGTCTCTATCAATATTAAAGAATACAAAAGTAAGCAAGTTTCGATTCTTGGTGCAGTTAAGAATCCAGGTGCTTATTACATCCTGAGTAAAAGAACTCTTCTTCAGTTGCTTTCTGATGCAGGCGGTCTAGCACCGCAAGCAGGCAACAAATGTTTTATTTTTCGTTCGGGATCTCCCAAAATTGAAATCGATCTTGATCAGTTGATGAACAGTGGCAACGAGAGCTTCAACATTCAGGTGCAACCCGGAGATGTTGTTAATATCCCGCTGGAAACAAAAGTGATTGTTTACGTTTTAGGAGCAGTGCATACACCCGGGGCAATTGAAATGACTTCAACATTACCGGTCACTCTTCTTGCTGCGATTGCCAGGGCGGGCGGTCTTACGGATGAAGCGAACAAAAGTAATATCCAGATCAGACGTAAGGATAACAATGGGGCTGATTCTGTGATTAAAGTAAACTTAAAAGATATCTTGAATGGCAAAAGTGCCGATGTTCCGCTGAATCCTGGAGATACGATTAACATTTCTGAAAGCTTTTTTTAGCCGAAATGCTTAAGCGATTTTTTGATGCATTCCTCTCAGGAACAGGAATCATAGTTTCTTCTCCACTCTGGTTTCTGATTGCAATTCTAATTTATCTGGAAGATCATAGAAAAATTTTTTTTACTCAAAACAGGGTTGGTCTTAATGGCGGTTTATTTAAAGCTTATAAATTCCGTTCAATGAAAGATGTTGATCCTCAGGGATCCACTGAACTTCAAGCATCTGAAAATGATCCGCGGGTAACCAGAGTCGGGAAGATTTTAAGAGCAACAGCAATGGATGAATTGCCGCAACTAATAAACATCCTGAAAGGAGACATGAGTTTTGTCGGACCGCGCGCTCTTTTGCCAGCGGAAATTGAAATCAATCAAAATGGGAATGACGAAAAAAACTTACAGGAGCTTTTTGTCAAACGCTGCAGCATAACACCTGGTCTTACGGGACTTGCCCAAATCTTTTTACCCCGGGATGTTCCAAGAGAGAAAAAATTTGAATACGACCTTCTCTACATTCAAAAACAAAGTTTTTTGTTTGATCTCAAATTGATTTTCTTGTCTTTTTGGATAACACTGAGAGGCAAATGGGAAAGTAGAGAAAATAAATTGGGACAAGCGGATAGAAGACTCAATGTTTGATGTTGCAGTTATTGGCGCAGGACCATCCGGTTCCATGCTGTCACGGATGCTGGCAGAGAAGGGACATTCGGTTGTTTTATTAGAAGAACATGAACAGCCAGGACATCCCGTTAATTGCAGTGGCATCATCGGATTGGAAGCATTTCAGCGATTTGATTTGCCACGACTGCCGATTATCCGCGAAATTGATTCTTTTCAATTTCATTCCCCTGGAGGTTCTACCCTCCATTATCAGCATCCAAAGCCCCTTTCTGTTGCTGTGAATCGCGCAAAGTTTGATGAAGCAATGGCCGCACAGGCGGTTGCTGCTGGTGTCACGCTGATGACTTCATCACGTGTTAACCAGATTCTGGTTGAGGATGATGGAGTTCATCTTAACATCAGCCAAAATAGCAGCACTGTAAAATGCAAATTACTCGCGATTGCTACAGGTGCGGGTTCTAAATTAATTAAAGATGTAGGCCTTGATTCAGATCAACAATTTGTATTCGGTGCTCAAACCGAATGTGAAACCATTGAACTTGAAGATGTGGAGATTTTTTTTGGCCAGGATATTACACCTTTTAATTTTGCGTGGATTATACCTCTTCAAAAAGCGTACGCAAAAATTGGATTGATCTGCGAAAAGAATCCAACGGAGTCATTAAAAAGATTCATATCAAATGCTGAAAATGCCGGGAAAGTCCTTTCAAGAAATACAAATATTCAAAATAGTTTGTTACCACTAACGCCCATCAGACGCAGTTATACCGACCGCATCATCGTTGTAGGTGAGGCGGCAGGGCAGCTGAAGACGATTACCTGTGGAGGAATCTACTATGGATTGCTTGCAGCGGAGATAGGAGCAGATGTGTTATCCGCAGCTATGATGAAAAATTATTTTAGCGCTGATGCTCTTTCAATCTATGAACTGCGTTGGAAAAAATTGCTGGGTAAAGAATTGGAAATTGGTTTATGTCTTCGAGCAGCATTCCAAAAATTTTCTGATTCTAAAATCGACTCGCTCTTCGAAATCGCCAGCAAAAATGGACTTATGAAGCTCATTCGTGAGAAAGCAAACTTTGACTGGCACTATGATCTGATCTCTGCAATATTCCGCCATTCTATTACGCATGCGATCTTCGAGCCAATTACTTATAGCAAACTGCTTTTTTGATAATGGAAGCTCTCTTAAAATCCGCACTTCAAGGTGAGTTTGTTTCCTGGCACAATTCCAGTATTAATGAGTCGAATTTCCTTGAATTCACTCTTCAAAACGGGATCCAACCATTGCTTTATTATTGTTTGCGGCAATCCGAATCTCTGGAAAAATGGCCGGAAAATATTCGTACTTTGCTTGAACACGAAGCTAAAAGACAAATTGCAATCGACATTTTCAGGCAGTCTAATCTGCAAGAGGTGCTGCATTCTTTAGCAATTCAAAATATTTTCCCGTTATTGCTAAAAGGAACTCCTCTTTCGTATCTCTACTATCCGGATTCCGGTTTAAGACCGCGTTGCGATACGGATTTACTAATTCGAAAAGAGGATCTCAAAAAAGTAGAAACAATTCTGACGGAATTAGGATATTCGCGTAACAATTCGGTCAGCGGAAATTTCATCCGCCATCAATTTCTGTATTCAAAATCGAGATCTGACTCTGTTGGCTGCGATTTAGATGTTCATTGGAAAATCAGTAATCCATCTTTGTTTGCAGATGTTTTTAGTTTCGATGAACTTCAATTCAACCCCATCGGAATTCCTGGCTTAAGCCGCCACGCTCGAACTTTGTCGCGCGTAAATTCATTGTTGATGGCATGTCTTCATCGAGTGGCGCACCATAATAACAGTGAGCGGCTCATCTGGCTCTACGATATTCATTTGCTGGCAAAAGATCTGACAGAAAAAGAGTTTAAAGAATTTTGCGAAAGCGCGATTCAGAAAAAGATAATGACGATTTGTTGGAATGGATTACTTGCAGCTCAATCGTGGTTCAATACCAGCTTACCGCATCATCAGACAAACTATGATTCTATTGAGCCATCCGCAGAATATCTCCGCTCAGATTTGCGAAACATTGATTTATTGTCAATGAATTTGAGGCATCTTTCAGCCTGGCACAAAATGCTATTGTTGAAGGAGAATTTATTTCCACCGGCCAGTTATATGCTCCAACGTTATAACGTTTCAAAACGGCTATTGCTTCCTGCACTTTATTTTCATCGAAGCATGTCCGGCGCCTGGAATTGGCTCAGAAAACCTCATCAGAAAAGATTCTGATCGCCGCGTAGACAAATCAGTTGGCTGCTATGAATAACTTCCTTTCAGAATTTCAAACTGAAAGCTGAGATACCATGCTGGAAAAACCCAAGCAAAATGTTCTTCGTAGCACCGTGGAAACTTATTGGCAAACCACGAGACATGAAAATTTTTATATTTTCCATAAAAGTTAATTCGTGCGGCTAGTTTCCTAAATCTCGCTTTGGTATAGAAATCCCATTCATTTTGACTTGTAAAATAATCAAAAGAGAAAAAGCCGAGATGATGCTTGTGCGTGGGATCAGTAAAGGAATTTGAACACGAATAATGAGGCGTAGTTATGTGTACTTTAGCCCCTGATTTCCCAACTCGATGGATTTCTTCCATGGTTTTTACCACATCCGTGAGATGCTCAATGACTTCCACACAGTAAATCTCATCAAACTGTTCACTTTCTATTGGCCATGGCGTCTGGTTCAAATCATGGACCAGATCCGGATTGGTGGCGGGATTGATATCCACCCGGAAAGTCTCAACAGATAATTCCCTCTTTCCGCTACCAAGATTGAGGACTTTTAATGACACTTTCCCTTCATTTAAGTGTCATTTTCTCACAATCAATTAGTATTTTCACAGACGATTTTTTAATGTTATTACGCTGCTCAACTTTCAATTAATCCCTTCACTGGCAACCTGTAATACCGATTCTGTGTTATGATGAATTCAGTTGTAAGTGATTCAAATTAAGCAACTTACATTAACAAGCCTTTGTAAGTGAGGGGGCGGAGCTCTGAAATTTGGGGTAATCGTCAGGTCTGGTATAAGCTCCTTTGGAGAAACAAAGAAAGAGACGATTTTTTCTAACGAAGTCATATTTCAGATTTGTCTCGTTTTAATTTTCCTCTTCATTTTTTTCCTCTTTTATCCGCCTACCTACGCCATTTCCGATGAAGCTATCTATTTTTCAATGGCTCATGTTTTGAGTCACGGTAGTTTGTTTCCTGATGAATCTGAATATTTTGTTCCTGGAACCGTTCAGGGTGTGGAACATCGCATTAGCAAGCTTCCTCTGGGTTGGCCTTTACTTCTTTCGCCCTTATGTAAACTTGGATGGCACTTCTTTTTCCTTTTACCCTTATCTCTACATCTCATCGGCTACTTCTACTTCAGAAAAATTCTAAATTTGATCGAAGTCAATACTGCATTTTCTTTTCTTTATCTGCTTTTCCCAACGTCCGTTTTTCACAGCAGAACTCTGATGAGTGATCTTCCGGCTGCAGTATTTTTCTTAATCGGATTTTATTACGCCATCCGGAGCGAAAAGCGATCTCTAATTCTTGCCGGCATCTGTTTTGGAATCAGTTTGTGGATCCGGCATGCATCACTGATCGTTATAACACCTCTGATCGCAATTCTACTTTTTCGAGATTTGAAATCTAAAATCATTCCATTACTATGTGGACTTGCTCCATTTGTGGTCTTGCTTGGAATTTATGATTATGTTGCGCTGGGAAATCCGTTTGTAATTGGATATAACAAAAGTGGCATTCCGCTGAGAAGCACTTTCTCATTTGAATACCTTCTGCAGCATTTTCCAAAATATTTTGTGTACCTGAATCTCATTTACCCTTTAATGGGAATTTCATTGTTGTTTTATCGTGGCAAGCGGAGGCTTGAAATTTTCAGTAGCGTTCTTGTCCTGTTGCTTTTTTATTCCGCTTATTTTTGGTTTGATTCAGGGACAAGTTTTATTCAAACCTCAATCAAAAGTTTGCGATTTCTACTTCCGGTCATTCCATTGTTCTTATTAAGTTATTTATACTTTTTGGATTCTTTCATCTTCAGCAAAATGGATAGCACCAGGAAATGGAGGCTTGCGATTCTATGTTCAATTTTCCTGATTGCAATCACATTCGGAATTCAATACAAACATCAGGAATATTTGCACAGACAAAAACATTTTTCAGAATTGATTTACAAACAAACTCCTGTGAATTCATCAATCGTTGCCAACATGGAAGTAATCGAAATGCTTCAGACTGTGTGGGGGCAACGCAGAATAATTGAATACGATTTGTCTGCTATAGCAGAATCAGTAAGAAAAACCGGAACTGAAACATACTTTATTACAAATAACAAAACAGAAAAACCTGAATTGACCGCTCAGAATTCGGGCTTTCTTGCTGCTTTACAAAAACGTTATTCCTTGAGGAAGATTTCAACCTTTGATGATCAAGGTTGGCAGTTAAGTATTTACAAGTTGTCTTCGCTTTAGAAAAAAATCGTGAAAATACTTTCCGTTATTCACACTCCAAAAAATCCTTTCACTGCAGTTTATGGTCTGCATAGCAAGTTGCAAGAATACTTAATTGATAAAGGACATCCCAACCAGATTCTAGCTCCGCAAGATTTCTCAAGTCTGAATCGTTTGCCGGCCCAGTTGTTGCCACTCTTATATCCATTCTGGGTGGCGCAGTGGTTATGTCAAAAAGACAATTCTTACGATCTTGTGGTGTTCCATAGTTATAGTGGTTGGGTTGTCAATTTGTTGCGTTCTGTTATTCCAGGTTATAAGCGGTTTAAAACCATCACATCATTTCATGGCCTGGAGCCGCTTTACTATGATGCGTTAAAGGAAGAGATGCGAGCGAACGGACGCTCGCTGACACTGAGATACGCACTTGTTCACGGTAAATTGATGATCTGGTTGATCCGTTTAAGCTGCCGGCGTTCCGATCTCATACTTTGTCTGAATTCTGAAGAGCAAAATTACATGACGAAAAAGAAATGGGTTGATGAGTCAAGAATCATAATTCATACAAACGGTGTACCTGCCCAATTTTTTATAACCAGGGATCATCCTGTTCGCGCTCGGCGATTGCTTTTTGTTGGACAATGGCAGGAGATGAAAGGTATTCGATATTTGATTGAGGCATTCAAAATTCTGGCTCGTGACTTTAATGATCTTGAACTGGAATGTGTTGGAACATTGGCTGAAGACAGCAAAGTGTTATCCGATTTTCCGGAAGAATTACGGAGCAGAGTTCAAAATCGTTCCCATGTATCGCATACCGAATTGTCTGATGTTTACAAAAATGCTGACATCTTCATATTGCCAACTCTTTCCGAAGGATTCAGTCAGGCTTTGCTTGAAGCAATGGCTGCCGGTACTCCAATAGTTACTACCCCGGTCGGGGCATCTCAAGAATTTTTGATGAACGGAGTGAATGCCTTTGTAGTAAGCAAACGTGATCCGGTTGCGCTTGCAGATTCAATTCACCGGTTGATAGAAAGTCAGGAGTTGCGGCGACAAATAGGGCGTGAGGCGCAAAATACAGCTTCACAGTATGAACTGGGAAAAGTACATCAACGTACGCTCTCAATTCTTGAAACAGCTTTACAATGAAGATTGTTCAAATTTCTCAAGAATGTTCATCCAATGGCGGAGTTGGCACTTACGTTTGTGGTCTTCTTCCAGCACTTCAATCTGCTGGCCATGATGTCAGTATTATTCATGCCGACCTGAATGCGGATTGTTCTTTGAGCCAAACAAATCAGTTTTACGTAAAAGACTTCGACCGCTACGCATCCAAAATAGAAACCGAACAATCTGCCTTACAAGTGGTGGAAATTCTAAAATCGATCGAACCCAATATCGTTCATGTTCATGGTTGCAACAATTTTTATCTTGAATCTATAATTCGAAAGCAATTTCACGCCATTAAGACTCTTCATGCCTACGACTTTTGTCCCAGTGGAAACAAGTTTCATCATGCTTTGCAAAAAGTCTGTGTACATCCAACCTCGGCTCTTTGCGTTCCAAGGATGATTTATAAGAGATGTCTTTTATCAAAGCGGCCCAATGTCATTTGGAACCATTATCGCCGCGCAGTAAAAGCAAATCGAAATAATTCTTACTACAAGAAATTGATCGTTGCTTCTGAGCATGTAAAAGCGCAAGCGGTTGCTTCCGCCTATCCTGCGGATCAAATCGAAGTTATTCCTTATTACACAAAACTTCCTACGATCAACACTGCATCAGCAGATTCAGAAAAAAAAGTTCTTTTTGTTGGAAGGATCGTTCCAGAAAAAGGATTAAATAAACTATTAATCGCTTTCAGTCAGCTACATGCATCTGCAAAATTGATCATCGCAGGGGAGGGCCGCGATCTGGCTAAAATCAAGAGTTTGAGCAGGAAACTAGGAATTGAAAATAGAGTTTGTTTCGCTGGTTGGGCGAACTCCGATCAAAAAGATGAACTGTATAAGAGTGCATCTGTTGTTGTAATTCCTTCTATCTGGCCTGAGCCATTCGGAATTGTGGGGATTGAAGCAATGAGTTATGCGAAACCTGTTGTGGCTTTTCGAATCGGAGGTATTTCAGAATGGCTGGATGATTGCAAAACCGGTTTTCTGATTCCTCCTTATGACGTTTCCGAAATGTCAACGAAAATTGATTTGTTGCTGCAACTAAAAGATGCAGCGATCGAAATGGGGATGGTGGGCCGTGCAAAAGTAGAAAAACAATTCAGTGAAGCACATCACATTCAGCGATTGTTGGAAACATATAACAATGTAATAAATTCGCAAAGCTTAATCAGAACGGAACGTGAACGGCTTTATTCTTGATCCACACCGCTGGAAACGAAACAGCATCTTCATTCTGCTGAATCAATTTCTGGGGTTAATCATTACCATCTTGATGGCCCCGTTGATTGCACGCCATTTAGGGCCTGACTCTTATGGAATGATGAACTGGGTGATTGCTTATCTAACTTTTTTCCAGGTTTCAACCACAATCGGTTCCGCACAAATTGGAATCAGGGAAATCGCACGGAATCCTGAAGAAAGTTCCGATCTAATGATCCATTTATTTTTACTCAATCTTTTCTGCGGACTGATTGGTTATGTTCTGGCTATTGCAGTATCAATCTTTGTTGGATATTCAGCATATCAACTTCAACTTGTTTTGTTATGGGGGCTCTGTTTATTGTTGCTACCGCTTGGAAATTTAGGACTTTTCTTAAGCGCTTCTTTGCAATCTGAACGACTGTTATGGCCTTCAATTATCAGCAACATCTTTTTGATCGTTGCCTACTTTAATGCCCTGCGAATAAATGGGGGTGTTCGCTCTTTTCTGCTCGCATCATTGGGATATCAATTACTTCTTCAGATTTCAACAATTTTCGTGGGTCGAAAATATCTTCACAGAATCAAAAACTTTGATTGGGCCAAAGTGAAAATGTTTTTCTGGGAATCATTACCTCTAAATGTGATGATTCTGCTGATGTCTCTGGTGAATCGTGTTGACATAATATTGCTGGAACGTTTTTCAAATTCGCATGACGTTGGAATTTACTCTGCCGCAGGAAGAGTCATCCAGGCATTTACGTATTTACCTCAAGCCGTAGCAGCATCAATCCTTCCTGCACTTGCATCAATTGGAAAAGAGAAAGAGAACGGTTCTTTTCAAGCTTACAGAGAGTCGCGTCAGATTTTACTTTCTTTTGGATTGTTCTTGCCGGTAATGGCGGTTTTTCGGGGCGAGTTCATTATCAAACTACTTTTTGGAGAAGCATATCAAGGATCGGTAATCCTTTTTCAACTGCTGTCGTTCACTATTCCGATGATCTGTATAGGAATCCTGCCAAGTAATCTTTTAACTGCGCAAGGAAAACAATGGCTGAATCTAAAATTTACTGCAGTGGCGGCAATTCTTTCAACTGCCGGAAATGTGTTGATGATTCCTTATTTCGGAACTATCGGTGCTGCAATTACTTCCAATGCAGTTTATCTTGTTCTTGTTTCACTACAAGTAAGAGCGGGCTTTACATTGTTACCGCAGAGTTCAACTCTTTTAAAAGATTTGTCGATTGCACTTCCCGCTCTTGGTATTACTGCGCTTATTTTCTTTTTCACAAGAGCGCTTCCCGCGATTCCCATACTTGTTTTAACAACTCTTCTTTATCTCATCATGCTACGAATCGGCGGCGTGCCTTTGTCATTTGCACGCCCGACAGCTTTTTCTGAGCAATGAAAGTTCTTCATATAACGCCTACCTACTTCGATGACCGCTCTTTTATTGGCGGAGGTGAGCGCTTTCCTTACGAATTAGCGAGGACAATGTCTTCTCGCGTCGAAGTTACCTTCCTTAGTTTCTCGGATCAAGCTTCTTCATACACAGAAGGCAATCTTAATATTGAGTACCTTCCCAGAAGTATTTTTTTTTATAAAAATCCTCTGTTTGGAAATCCATTTTCATTAAGACTGATGAGCAAAATCAGATGGGCCGATGTAATTCATTGTTATCAAGTGCACACAATTGTGACAGATTTCGCAATCGTTCTTTCAAGGATGTTTCGGAAAAAAATTTTTGTTACCGATTTAGGCGGCGGCCACAAATACGCGCCTTCTTCTTATCTGCCGATCTTGAGACTTCCTGATGCTTTCTTGCTGATTTCGCAATATTCAAAAAATCTATGGCAGCAATTAAATTCAGATGCTCCGAAAAGAATCGAAATTATTTACGGAGGCGTTGATCTGGAAAAGTTTTCACCTGGTTTAGAGAACAAAAAAGATGCAGTGTTGTTCGTTGGCCGGATCTTACCTCACAAAGGCATCGATTACTTGATTGATGCTGTTAACAATCATCTTGCTCTCAACATTGTTGGGAGAATTTATAGCGAGAAATATTTTGATTTCCTTAAGGAAAAGAGCACGAACAAAAAGGTTCGTTTCGAAACGCACCTTGGTGATGATGAGCTGGTTGGAAAATATCGGAGTGCCCAGGTGACTGTCATTCCATCGGTCTACACAAATTGTTATGGTCATACAACAAACATTCCTGAACTGCTTGGGCTTGTTGCCCTGGAATCGATGGCATGTGGTACGACGGTTATTGTTACCGATGTGGCTTCATTGCCGGAACTTGTTGAAGATGGGGTGACAGGATTTATTGTTCCGCCAAACAATCCAAAAGCGATTCAAGAAAAATTAGATTATCTAAGAGCGAATCCTGAGATTGCAAGTGAAATGGGAGTACGTGGCAGGAAAAGTGTGGAACAGAAATTTACATGGACTGCTGTTGTGGATAGATGTTTAAAAGCATACGCATCAAATTGAAGCATTCATGATTCTTGGAATTTATCATCCGGCACAAGGCGTAGGGCACGATACAGGTGTTGCGCTCATTGAAGAAGACGGAACGATCTTAGGTGCGCAATCGGAAGAGCGATTTTCGCGAATTAAGATGGATGGTGGATTTCCGTTCCGGGCCTTTGAACATTTGCAGAAAACTTTCCACTTCAAAGCTTCTGATCTTTCAAGTGTCGCAATCCCTTTCATGTCAGTTGCCGATAAAACAGCAGAAGGTTCGCATTTGATCTTATCTGCATTAAAGGATCCTGCTCTTGGATTTCGACACATGCGGAATCGACTTGATCATGATCAGTTTCAAAAAGGGATGGAACAGATCGGAGCATATGAATATCTTCCTAAATATGTTTCCAGGATCAAAGATGTATGGATGCAAGATCAACGTCCGGCTTTATCGAACTGGCGTGAATTTCTACAATATTGTTCTATCGATTCTGTTCCATTGATTCAGATGGATCATCATATTGCGCACGCCGCAGGTGCTTATTTCACATCTGGCCATGATGAAGCCCTCTTAATAACGTGTGATGGAGTAGGTGCATTAAAAAGTGGAATTGTTGCCACAGCCAAAAATGGCCGCATTCGGATCATTGCACGCACGTTTTATCCACATTCCCCTGGTGAATTTTGGGAAGCGATTACTGCCATCTGTGGATTTCATCACATGAAGCATGGCGGCAAGATCACCGGCCTTGCTGCACATGGAGATCCTGAAGCAGGTTGTTATGAAGTCATGAAAGAGGCGCTGGATCTGAATGACCTGAGCGTTAAAAGTAATATTGATCCAGTACGAATGTCCGATCAACTTCGAAATTTTCAGCGCGAAGACATTGCCGCCACCGCTCAAAGAAGACTTGAGGAAGTTATTACTGAACTGATCCGGCGTTCGATTGAAAAAACAAAACTTTCACGAGTGGTTCTTTCCGGCGGCGTTTTTGCAAACGTGAAGTTGAACCAAAACATTTCAAAACTAGAACACCTGGAAGAAATTTATGTTTATCCAGCAATGGGAGATGAAGGTTTGGCGCTGGGTGCTGCACTTTTTGCTGGGGCCAAAAAGAATTCCTTAAAACCTTTTCGCTTTCATGATTTGTACCTTGGTCCAGAATATCCTGATAGTGAAATTGAAAAAGAATTAATTCGAAGCGGTTTGAAGTATCAACGATACTCTGATTCTGAGTTAGCAAAAAAGGCTTCTCACTTACTGGCGGAAGGCAGAATTGTTGCAGTATTTCGCGGCCGTATGGAATTCGGACCGCGTGCTTTAGGACATCGGAGCATTTTGTACCAGACTACAGATCGAACCGTGAACGATTGGTTAAACAAACGTTTGAAAAGAACTGAATTTATGCCTTTTGCGCCAGTGACTCTGCAGGAAGAAGCAAATCGGTGCTACAAAAACTTCGAACGCTGCAGTTACACCGCCAAGTTTATGACCATTACCATGGATTGTCTTCCACGGACAAAAGAAATTTCGCCGGCAGTTGTACATCTGGATGGCACCGCGCGTCCGCAGCTCATCAATAACCAAAGCGAGCCGTTCTATTATGAAATTCTTCGGAATTATTTTGAGAAAACCGGAAATCCTTCCTTAATTAATACAAGCTTCAACATGCATGAAGAGCCGATTGTTTGTAATCCATCAGATGCAATTCGTGCATTTCAACTTGGAAATCTTGATGCTCTTGTTATCGGACCATTTCTGGTCTGCATAACCGGCTGTTAAGAATGAACCTTTGTATTTTAAGTGGTGCTCCAATTCAATCCTGCGATGGTGTTGGCGATTTTTCTTTTGTACTCGCAGAGCATTTGAAATCAAAACACGATGTTACTCTGCTCGCTCCCAATGCGGATCGTATTAAAGCCGATTTCAAAACTTACCAATTGTCAGATGGATGGGGCATTCGTGGCTGCGTGGAAACTTTCAAGCTGATTCAAAACCTGCATCCGGAAACCATCCTCGTCCAATTTGTTCCGCAGCTTTACGGATTAAAAGGTGCGAATCCTTTTTTTTCAGTTCTGCTTCATGCCCTGAAAAGAAATGGCTATAACGTTGTTACCGTAGCTCATGAGATCAACTCTCCTTTTGGTGCAACTCCGAAATCAATTGTATTGGGAGCGGCTCATCGAGCCTTATTTCGTTCGATTGTAAGTGCGAGCAGTAAAATCGTTTCAACAACTCCATATTGTGTGAATCTTTTGCAGCAACGATTTCGCGCAAGCACATCTACTTTTCATTATATTCCGGTGAGTTCCAACATCCTTCCGTTTTCTATTGATGAGCAAAAGAAAACGATGCTTCGTTCCCAATTAAATCTGAATCGGGAACATTTTGTTGTTGCGAGTTTCGGCAACATGGTTGGAGAAGGCCTGCTCCTTTTCAAGACATTTTTAACGTGGCTGGCGAAAGACAATCCTTTAGCACGTTTCTTATTCCTTGGAAAAGGAAGTGAATCACTGAAAATCAATATGGATAGCGCTCTGCAACAACGCATTTATGCCACAGGAGAAATTTCAGCGCATCAAATCACCGAATATTTGGCAATCAGCAGTCTATATGCTGTTTTTTATCCTGATGGAGCTTCAACTCGCAGGACTTCGCTGATTACCGGGCTTGCTCATGGAATGGCAATAGTTTCAAATTGCGGAATTCTTACCAATTCAGATCTCATCTCATCACAAGCTGTTCACTTGTTAAAAGATGTTAGCGAAAAAGAATTAACTGATTTTAAAAAATCACTGGAAGATAAAACATTCATTGATAACATTCGTTATAAAGCACGAAGTTATTTCGAGAAAAATTTATCCTGGCCCAGGATTGCTTCTGAGTATTTCCAGTTGTTAAACGGTTCAGATCAATGAATCGATTAGGGCGAATCACTGTTTATCTGATCCTGATTTACACCTGTATTGAAGGTTTGATTATCAATATCCTTTATCCGTCCAAACTAACTTACATTTATAAAGATTTTGCAATATTAACGGTTTATCTGTTGTTGCTGCTGACTCACAAAGGCCGGTTTTTCAAGCCATCATCAATGATGAATTCTTTATTGCCTCCAATCCTGTTTTTTTCTGCAATCGTAATGGTGTATCTCGCACTGCCAGGAGTTGAATTATTTGGAAAACTGGTAGCGGTTAAACAACGTCTCTTTTATATTCCACTCATCGCTCTGGCTTATTATTGGATCCGTTCGCGTGAAGATGTGAAACTCTTATTCTGGACGATTACAGCAAGTGCAGTTGTTGTTTCACTTTACGGAATTTATCAACACTTCGAAGGACCAGAAGCTCTAAGGCAAATTGGTGCTAATTATTCCGCTGAACTTTATACTCCGTCTACAGATTACGGAAGCCAGGTGTACTGGCGCGTGCCAGGAACGTTTACCTCACCCGGACAATACGGCGCCTACCTCCAATTCAGCGGATTGATGGTAACCACTTTCATCCTCTCCGATCTGGTGAAAGGAAAAGTCAAAATTTTTAGCATCATTTCGCTTGTCGCAATTTTTGCTGCACTGCTTCTTTCCGGTTCGCGAGCTACATTTATTTTGTTGATTGCATCTCTGGCAATTCTATTCTTGGCTGCACGCAAAGTCGGCCGCCTCGCAACCTGTGCATTCGTAGGTTATATTCTGCTGGCTTATGGTTACTCGTTTCTTGGTCCTGGAGTGAAGGATCGTTTCGCATCGATTGCGTCCTTTGAACACATCCAAAGATTTCAAACAACGTATTTCGGACAACTCTTCCTGCCGAAATTATTGGAAAAGCCAATGGGTTCAGGGCTGGGAACTGCGACCATCGGTACCAGACACTTTACCGAATTTCATGAAATTGAATTAGTTGAAAGTTATTTCGGAATCATTGCATTTGAAACAGGAGTTCTAGGGCTTTGCGCAATACTCTGGCTAAGTTTTGCAATACTACGCTTTCTTTTGCGATCAAAAAAATTTTTCAGCCGATCGCCTTCATCAATGCCTGCTTTCGGATTTGCTGTTTATGTCTTTTTTACAATCTTAATCCTTCCAGTCAGTACCTGCATTGACAGCGCTCCGTGCAACCTTTACTTCTGGTTTTCTATTGGAGCGGTTATGAAACTGGTTGATCTGGAACGCAGGAAACTCAAGAGTTCCGAATTTTCTACAGCGCTTCAAGGAAATCGCATGACATTGATGCCTAATCGAGTAAGGCTTTGAAGACAAAAATACTCTACGTTTTGCCTGCCGGAGAACGCGGCGGAGCTGAAGTTGTATTCCTGAATATTTTAGACAACCTGAATAAAAATCTGTTTGAACCATTTGTGATTGTCTTAAAGGATGGGCCATTTATTTCTGAATTGAAGAATCAAGGATTGACACCGATAGTACTCAAGACAAATCGGATCAGAAGTATTAAAGGTTTTTTTGAAACCACAAAATTCATCCGTAACTTTATTGAGTCCCAACAAATTGATGTTATTCATTGCAACGGAACCGGTGCACAGATTTATGGCGGTTTCGCAGCCGGTCATACTGGAACGCCTTGTATTTATCATCTTCATGATTCTGTGGAGTGGTCCTGGAGCCGGCAAGGATTTGTTCATCTGCTGGCCCAATTTTCACTTCCTATCTCAAGACTTTTTTCCGGAAAACAGAATCGCATTCAATTTATCGCGGTTTCAAAATATGTGGCAGAGAGATTTCAACAAACCTGGGGGACTGAAAAAAACATTCAGGTGATTCATAATTCGATCCGTTCCACAAATGCAGAAGCAGTTTCGATGATGAGTCACAATCCTGTTGTGACGTGGATCGGAAGATTTCAGCGTTGGAAAGGAGCTCACATTTTCATTAAGGCCGCGGAAATTATTCATAAGGATCATCCTGAAGTGGAATTCATTCTTGTGGGCGGTACAGCTTTTGGAATTGAGCCTGATTACGAAAAAGAATTAAGAGATCTTGCCGGATCCTTAAATTTAGAGAGCTCATTAAAATTTGCAGGTCATCAATCTTCCGTGGACTCTTTTATTGGATCAGCGGATATCGTTGTTCATTCTTCAATTCGACCCGAGCCTTTTGGACTCGTAATTTTGGAAGCGATGAATGCAGGCAAGCCTGTTGTGGCTTCTAATGAAGGCGGGCCTGTGGAGATCGTCAACCATGGAGTGACTGGATTGTTGATTCCTCCAAATGATCCAAAAGAGTTGGCAAACGCAATAGTAAAACTTTTGCAGGATAAAACTTTGAGGACAAAAATGGGTCAAGCTGCGCAAGAACGGGTGCAGAAGGATTTCAATCCTTCAAAAATGATTCATGCATTGGAAGCATTGTATTCCGAACTTGCGACTGACAAAGTTAAAGAAAACTTAAAGAATGAACATCATCAAGAAAAAAATCTATCGAGCAGCGTTCGGCAAAGACTATAAACCGCACGATCTAGAGATCGGATTGTTTCAGTTAAGCCGCTATCTTTGGAGACGTGGTGGCAGAGCCTTGATGCGTGGACTTTTTCTTAAACATAGATTTCGAAAATGCGGGAAGCGTCTGTTTATTGGAAAGAACGTGAATCTTCAATTTCATAATCACATTTCTTTAGGAAGCAATGTTTTTATTGGAGATTACACATACATCAGTGGTTTCGCCCAGGAAGGATTTCATATTGGTAACAATGTTCGGATCCGTGAATTCGGCTGGATGCAAGCAACCAGTGATTTAATTGATCCCGGCAAAGGGTTACAAATCTCAGATGATGTTTATATTGGCCCGCGTTGCTATTTTGGTGCAGGTGGTGGAATTACGATTGGCTCAAAGGTTGTGATTGGAGCCGGCGTTGAATTATTAGCTGAAAATCATTGTTTTGAAGATTCAGAAATTCCGATTCAGGATCAAGGTGTTTCACGGAAAGGAATTCAGATTGAGGATGATGTTTGGATCGGTAACAGCGTAATCGTTTTGGATGGAGTTCAAATCGGACGCGGTGCAGTGATCGGTGCGGGATCGGTTGTTACAAAAGATGTTCCGGCGAATGCGGTTGTTGCAGGAAACCCGGCGCGCATTTTGCGTTATCGTGAAAGGATTACCGAGCGTCTGGTGAAGACTTAAGAAATTTCATGAAGGTAGTTCTCTTTCGTGCTTTTCCTGATTCATTCAGAAAAAGCATGCAAATTTATGCGGACCAGCTTTTGAAACAGATCCGTCCGCTGCTTCAGAATGAGGAACAGCTGGAAGATTGGCTTCCTTCGAAAATTCGAGTGAATGGAAATTTTCGTTATTGGGATCAATACGTTCGATATCAATGGCTAAGCCGTGGAGTTCAAGGTGATGTGAATCATGTCATCGATCATGGTTATGGGCATTTGCTTCACAGCCTTTGCAAAGAAAAAAGTATTGTTACGTTTCATGATTCCGTGGTCAATAAGCTGAATGGAGTTTCATGGCGTACCCGTTTTTCAGTTCAATATAGTTTCCTTGCATTGCGCAAAGCGGCGCGCATTATTACCGATTCCAAAATTTCTCGCGATGATTTCCTGAAATTGGTTGATTTCCCGGAAGAAAAAGTACAGGTGATTTATCCGGGAGTGGATTCCCTTTTTCAAATTCTGCCGGACAGTTCGGAATTGAGAAATCGTTACGGTCTTCCATCGCACTTCATACTTCATGTGGGAAATAATCTTCCTTACATGAATGTAGACGGTGTTCTGCGCACACTGCAGCATTTGGTAAAAAGTGGTCTGGATATTTCACTGGTTAGAGTTGGGGAATGTTTAACAAAAAAACAGGAAACATTTTTGGAGAAAACGAATTTAAAAAGCAGGGTAGTTCAACTCGGGACAATTCCGTTGGAAGATTTAGTTGCAATTTATAACTGTGCTGATGTGCTCATCTATCCTGCTTTGTATGCAGGATTCGGACTTCCACCATTGGAAGCGATGGCATGTGGTACGCCAGTGGTCTGTTCGAATCGCGGTTCGCTTCCGGAAATTACCGGCGACGCGGCATTGATAGTCGATCCGGAAGATCATGCGAATATGGCGGAGGTTACGGCCAGGTTATTAACGGATCGCGATTTGCAAGAAACATATCGAGGCAAAGGTTTGAAACAAGCAAAATTGTATTCATGGGATAAGACTGCCGCCGAAGTGTTGTCTTTATATAGAAGTGTTTATCAAGAAAACTAAAAGGTTAACTTGTTAAAGATTGCCGTCATCCAGCGATTTCTTCCAGGAAATTCCAGGGGTGGAGTGGGTTACTTTACACATGGGCTTTCCAATGCTCTTTGCAAGCGCGCTCATAACGTAACGGTGTTCAGCCAGGATCCTGCTCCGGAAGATGCTTTGTATCAAGTCAGCCGTATTACTTCTGATTCAAGATTTGCTCCTCTTGCATTTCCGTTTGATATTGCAAAACAAAATTTTTCAAGCTTCGATTTGATTCATGCCCAGGGCGATGATCAATTCATTTCGACGAAGGCGCCACCCATCGTTCGAACATTACATGGATCTTCACTTTCGGAAGCAATACATAATGGTATATACCGTTTTTCACCAAAACATTTTTTGCTGCATCTATATTTTTATTTTTCAGAGCTGATTTCAATTACAAGAGCGGATTCTGTTGTCGTGGTTTCAAAACAAACGGCGAATCACTATTGGAATGTCGATGGAGTAATATCCAACGGAGTTGATGTAAAAGCTTTCTCCAGGAGCGATGTATCAAAGAGCAAAGCTCCTTCAATTTTGTTTGTTGGCGATCTCTCAAATCGCAAAAGAGGACAGCTGCTGGTGAATGTATTTAGAGGCATGGTTCGAAAAAAAATTCCAGAAGCCGAATTGTGGATGGTGTGTCCGCAGAAAATTGAAGAAACCGGGATTCACACTTTTGAGCATGTGGATTCTGAAAAACTCTCAGAGCTGTATGCTGCAGCATGGATCTTTTGTCTACCTAGTTCCTATGAAGGTTTTGGCCGTCCATATGTTGAAGCAATGGCTGCAGGAACTCCGGTTGTTGCCACTCCCAATCCGGGTGCAATCGAAGTTTTGGAAAATGGCCGTTTCGGTCTGATTACAACTGTTGCGGAACTTGGTGAATCACTCGTGAGCCTATTGAGTGATTCTGCGATGCGAGAAAACTTCAGCCAGCAAGGACTTCAACGCGCGCAGCAATATGATTGGGACCGCATTGTTGATCAATATGAAAAGATTTACGAGAAAGTTCTCGGCCTCAATAAAATTCCATCTGTGAATTCCGTGCCTTCAGTGCTTCCGTGACAAAAAAAAGAATTTTATATCTTCAATCGACCTCAGAAATTGGCGGATCTGACGTTTCTCTTTTAAGGCTTATTGAAAACCTTGATAAGAATTTGTTCGAGGCCTACGTGATTTTACCGCACGATGGGCCGTTAACCGAAAAATTACGGGAGCATGCTTCTGAAATTTATTTCATGAAGGAGATGCTAAAACTCACAACACGTAAAGGGAAAACATTTTATCTTCGTTATCTGATTAATTATCCATTCGCCGTTCGAAAAATTGCTCGATGGATTCGTGAACGCAAGATTGATTTAGTCCACACCAACAGTGTTCATAACTTGTATGGTTTTCTTGCGGCGAAATTAGCTGGCCGGCCTCACGTCTGGCATGTTAGAGAAATCGTTTTGCAATCCAGGTTTTTATGGATGATTGAAAAATTTCTTCTAAAAAGATTTTCGCAAAGCATTATCGTAACTAGCGATGCTATTGCTGAAATGTTTGGCAAAAGCAGAAATGAATTTCCGTTACAAAAAATTCCGAATGGTGTGGATCTTGAACTTTATCATCCCGAGAATGAAGGGCATTTGGATCTTCCTTCAGGTGTGCCGGTTGTGGGAATGGTTGCCAGATTAGATCGTTGGAAAGGTGTGGACATTTTCCTAAAGGCAATTGCGATTTGCAAAAAACAACGACCGGAAGTTCAGTATGTAATCGTGGGAGGTGAAATTGAAGGGAGCAGAGAATATGCAAACGGACTTTACAAGCTAGCACATGATTTAAATCTAAATGGAATTGTTCATTTTGCAGGCTGGCGTTATGGACCTGAAGACATGCCGAGAGTTTACGCTGCATTCGATATTGTAGTTCATTCATCTACATACCCTGAACCGTTCGGTCTTGTAATTTTAGAAGCGATGGCAACAGGGAAACCTGTTGTTGCAACCAATCAAGGCGGTCCAAAAGAAATTTGCGTTAATCAAGAAACCGCTCTGTTGGTTTTACCCGGCGATCCTGAAAAACTTGCGGAAGCAATTTTGATATTGATTCAGAAACCTGGGCTTGCGCGAAAGATGGGGAAAGAAGGCAGGAAACGTGTTGAACAAATCTATGATCAGAGACTCTGTGTGAAATCAATAGAATCCATATACAAAGAGCTGCTTTCAATGGACGAACCATGTGTGGCATTGCAGTTATAGTTGATGATTCCGGACACACAAATCTGGAGTCCCAGGCTCAAATCATCAGTGATCGGCTGGCGCATCGTGGCCCAGATGATTCAGGAATAGAAATCAGAAGGTCGCAGAACAATCAAACTGTTGCGCTGATTCATCGAAGACTTGCGATTATCGATTTAAGTTCCCTTGCACATCAACCGATGGCAACTCCGGATAAACGTTTCTGGATCATCTACAGCGGTGAGATTTATAACTTTCGGGAATTGCGCGCGCAGTTACAACATAACCGGATTCCGCTGAGTTCTGAATCTGATACAGAAGTGATTCTGCATCTCTACGCAACAGAAGGTGCCGGATTGTTTGCAGAAACTCCGCGGAATGTTTGCGTTTTGTATCTGGGATGACCAAAAAGGTGAACTGTTTTTTGCAAGAGATCGTTTTGGAATTAAGCCGCTCTATTATGCAAAACAACCAGGCATATTGCTGGTTGCTTCTGAACTCAATGCACTCTTAAGTTCGAATCTTGTTACGAAAGAATATGACAAACAGACCGAATCAATCTTTTTGCGCCGTGGTTCAGTTGCTGCACCTCGAACTGTTTACCATAACATTCAAGCTCTGGAGCCCGGACACTTTGCGAAATTTGATGGCAAAGAATTAAGAGTGAAAACGTATTGGAAATTGTCCGAGGCATTTGAAGTAGCTTCCACAAAACGAGCAGATAGCGCGAACTCTGCGATTCAGGTCCGCGATAGTTTGGTGGAATCAGTTAAAGCGCACATGGTCAGCGATGTTCCGGTCGCAGTGTTTTTAAGTGGAGGTCTGGATTCGACTGCAATCGTATCAGCAATTCGACAATTTTGTTCCGGCCCTCTCAAAACCATCAGTATCGTTTTTCCTGGAACAGAATGGGATGAAAGTTCGCTGGCGAAAGATGCAGCAAAGCATTATTCAACGGACCACACCGAAGTCGAAATCTCTAAGGAAGATTTCACACAAAGTTTGGATGACATTTTTTGGGCAATGGACCAACCAACCATTGATGGCGTGAATACATATTTTGTTGCCAAGGCAGCCAGGCAAGCGGGAGTGAAGGTTGCACTGTCGGGAGTGGGTGGCGATGAACTTCTCGGCGGTTATAAGAGTTTTGTTGATATACCACGATTGATCCGTACTTTGAATTTGGCCCAGAACATTCCCGGTTTATCTCAACGTGCTGCAACGTTTGCTGAACATCTACCGGTGACATGGGGCCAAAAGTTCGCAGAATTGTTAAAAGATCGCTCGTTGAATTTGACTTCTATCTGGCACAACCGGCGCGCTCTGTTTACGCAACATCAAATTAAATCTCTAGTCCCTGGCTACAAGACCGCGGAATTTTCGGAACTACCGGAAACGTTGGAGGATCCATTCTGGTCAATTTCATATTTAGAAATGAAGTATTTCATGATCCCACAACTACTACGCGATTCCGATGTTTTTTCTATGTATCATGGATTAGAGTTGCGCACACCATTGATTGATCATCTTTTATTATCGTCCATTCTGAAATCAGGGACATGGGAAAGAAATGGAGCTCCAACATATAAGATTGCATTATTCAAAAAGATGGGAGATTTTGTGCCTGCTCAACATCTCCGAAAAGGCAAGAGAGGATTTACACTTCCATTTAAGAAATGGCTGAAAGAAATTATTCAGGATACAAAACAGAATCAGGTAACTGAATTTCTTTCCCGGCCTGAATATCAACCCTACCTGCAGCGCTTTCTAAAGAATAAGCTTCACTGGTCGCGGCTTTGGGCGCTCTTTGTTTTGGAAAGGTTTAGGAATGGATCTTTCAATCATCATCGTTAATTACAATGCAGCGCCATTATTAAAACGGGCCATTGATTCGATTGAGCATCATCTGAAAAATATTCATCACGAAATTTGTGTTGTAGATAATGCTTCCACTGACGAAAGTTCTAAGCTTTGTGAAAGCTTTCCGCAAATTTGTTTCATTCGCAACGATAAAAATCTAGGATTTGCCGCCGCTGTGAATCAAGGATTAAAAAGTTCAAGTGGAGCATTTGTTCTCTGGCTCAATCCTGATGCGGAATTATTGGATGACGGTCTTGAAAAGATACTTCGTTACATGAATGATCATCCGGAAGTTGGAATTGTTGGTTCACGCATTTTGAATGCTGATGGCAGCATTCAGCTTTCCTGCCGATCATTTCCTACATATCATGCCGGTTTGTTCAACCGTTATTCTTTACTAACGAAATGGTTTCCACAAAATCGCTTTAGCCAAAATTATTTGAAATCGGATTGGGATCACAACCTTATTACCGATGTTGATTGGGTGTCTGGAGCCTGCCTTTTACATCGAAGGGAATTGATGGAGCGTCCCGGATTTCTGGATGAAAACTTTTTCATGTATTGCGAAGATGTGGATTACTGTCTGCGGGCGAAAGAACAAGGTTGGAAGGTGCAATATCATCCCGGTGCAACAGTGCTCCATCAGATTGCAGCCAGCAGCAAGCAGCTTCCGAATAAGACAATTCTTGAACGGCACAAAAGCATCTGGCATTACTACAGAAAACATTTCAAAAGAAATTTTGTAAAAGACTTTGCAATTGGTGCCGGAATCGTTGGTAGATGTGCAATACTATTGCTCTTAAATCAGTTCAATATGAAGAATGCACAAAAAGTTTAAAGCAGTTCTGCCGGTATTGTTTCTTCTTTTCTTTAGTCACCTCTTAATAGCTCAGCCAGAAAACAAAATTCATGATGCGCTTGAAAATCTGACTGAGACCCACCCGCTGCGAATTGCAATTTTCCGCGTTCAACCAAGATTGATCATCGGGTCAGCTTACGATTCGAACGCTTTTTCAACCACAGACTTTGAAGAGTCGGACTATTATGGTTCGATTGCACCAGGAGCCAGCGTAGTTTTAAAACTCGGATACCGTGCATATTTTGTTTTCCAGGAAAATGTAAATTTTCTTTTTTACAAAGAACAAGATCAGTTGAACGATACATTCGATACAACTTCGGGAATGTTTGGAATCGGTTCACGCCGTCTTCTTTTCAATGTGGGCGGAAGCTATTACAACAAAAAAGCAAGGATCAATGAAGAATTCGATCAACCGGCGAAACAACAATTGACAGACGTGAATGCCGAGCTTGCGTTCGCGCTCCGAAAAAGAACTGGAATCTACTTTTTGTTCAAACGAAATAAATCGCTTTATCAGTTAGATGAACAAATTCCAACGGACTTACCGATTATTCCTGATTCTGAAACAACCGAGTACGGTGCAGGCTTTGATGAAGAAATTGGAAACATGATCCGTTTTGCGGCTGGTGCAAGTACTGGAAAAATTCGATTCCTGAATCTAATTTCACCCAATGCTGTAGCGAATCCGGAGAGCGACTTTTGGAAGTCGCTCGCAGGTTTAGAATTCAGGGGCAGTCAATTGGCCGGTAGAGCCAGATTGGGATTCGGCCAAACAGAATCGATTGATATCAATGGAGAATCATTTAACGACTTCATTATTGATACCGATGTAATTTATGAACTGGGGAAAAGACTCTCAATTGGTGGATTGTTGAAACGAGCACGTAATATCTCTGGTTTATCGCAAACCAACTTCCGGCTAACAACACAAGGAGGCGTGAAGGGTTGTGCGCCACTGAATCGACGCCGGGAATTATTTGTTGATGGGATGTGGATTATTGGCCAGAACGACTACGATGAAAAAATAGTAATTGAAGATCAACCGATTATAAAAGATACCTTCCAGCGATTGGAATCGGGACTGAACTTTGTTCTCCCCAAGAATTTTGTATTTCGATTTGGCACATCATATCAAAACCGCGACTCCAACATTCCAAGTCTTACCAAAGACCGATTCATATTCAATATTGGAATCGCGCTGGAAGCCCGCCGCCATCGCCTTACCGATGTCATTGAAAGTTGCACTCCAGTGGCCTTATATGAGTGAGTTTTTGGCGTCTAACAAAAACTGATTACTACATGGTTTTTTCTTCCAGTTCTTTCCTGAGAAGCGCCAGGGTGTTTTTTTTCGCTTCTTCTATTGTTTGATCCATCGCTTTGGCAGCATCATCAAATGTTTTGTCGGTAATATTTTTTGGATCGCCCATATCGTTGTCCGTCATTTCACATCCACAGTTGTAACACATAGTTTTTCTCCTCATCAGAATTTTATGCTTAGAACTTCTTTTGGCAAAGATTAAGTTGTTAAAATAAGACTGGACAGAGGAGTATGAATTGAAATCGATCATCGAAAGGTTAGGTGAGAAACCGGTTCTCATTTTAGATGGAGCAATGGGAACTGAACTTTTTCGTCGTGGGATTGATACTCGTCTGCCAATCTGGTCAGCGCAAGTATTGATTGAAAATCCTGAATTGGTACGTGATATTCACTCGGATTACATCCGTGTGGGCGCTGAAATCATCACTACAAATACTTTTCGAACAACAACTCGCGCCTTGGGGAAAAAAGGGTTAAGTAATCGGGCAAAGGAATTAACACTTCTTGCAGTCAGCCTTGCCAAACAAGCACGTGATCAATCCGCAGATAAAACCGTTTGGATTGCCGGCTCTGTTGCGCCTTTAGAAGACTGTTATGAGCCTGAATTAATGCCGGATTCTGAAACCGCATTTCGGGAACATAGCGAATTGACTGGCTGGCTTGTGGAAGCTGGAGTCGATTTAATCTTGATTGAAACAATGAACACTACTCAGGAAACGATTGCTGCAGCAAGAGCCGCCCACGGACATCAACTTCCAATGTTTGTTAGCTGGACGTGTAGATCAGATGGCAAAATTTTAAGCGGCGAAAATATTGATGAAGCTATCACGCAGCTTGCACCCTATGATCCTGCAGCATTTTTGGTAAATTGCACTCCATCAAAAGATGTTCCATCTGCTTTGCGAAAAATGCGGAACGCTACAAACAAACCAATTGGTGCATATGCAAACGTTGGCAAAGCTGAGCCGATTTTTGGCTGGGAATTTACGCGGGAGTTGGACGCTTCAAGCTACGCGGACGAAGCTGAAAGCTGGATCAAAGAAGGCGCGAACATTGTGGGAGGATGCTGCGGCACAACTCCGGAACATATTGCAGAATTGAAACGTCGTTTCACAATGTGAAATCGGGATTATTGCTGTTTTTTAGTTTCAACAAGCGATATAGCACGTTGCAGCAAATCCGGCGCTTCCAGGCGATTGCAAATTTCACGGAATGCATCGGAAGGGCCAGTCCATTTCAGGTCATCAACACAATTTTGAATCGGGCCATCGGTTACCAGCGTGGCAAGTTTTCGAAACAGCAATGCATGTTCCCAATTTGACTTTAAAGTTGATGAAAGACGTCCGGCATTGCTAACATTAACCATCCAATCACGAACATCATTCGGAATATGTTCAATGTGTTTAAACTTCATCAACACTCTTGATGCTGAGATAGCGCCCCAACCATCAATTCCTGGATAACCATCAGCAGTATCACCAACCATTGCAAGATAATCAGGAATTGATTTCGGTGAAACTCCAAATTTTGAAATCACTGCTTCTTCATTCATTACACGTTTGCGGCGTCTATCCAGCTGAACTACATGATCACCGGAAACAGATTGAGCAAGATCTTTATCCGGTGTGCAAATCACAACTTGTTCGACTCTGGAGTCTGCAGCACACATAACAGCACCTGCCGCAAGCGCATCATCCGCTTCATATTCGATCATCGGCCAGACCATTACGTTCAGCGCCTGCAAAGCTCCTTCCAGCAACGTGAATTGTGAAAGCAAATCACGTTCAATGCCGCTGCCATCTTTATAAGAGGGCCATAAATTATTTCGAAATGATTCGATGATGTGATCCGTTGCAACCGCGATATGAGTGGTCTCATTCAGCAATTGCAGCATTGAATTAACGACACCGACAGTTGCCGCTACTTCTTCCTTATTCTTATTTCTGCGTTTCGGAATTGCGTAGTAGTGGCGGAATAGTTCGTAAGTACCGTCGACTAAATGCACTTTCATACGACGATATCTTACCAGAGGATGAGTGTACACGTTCAGTCTCTGTCTAAACCGTCTTGATTAATGAAGGTATTTCATAGGAGGAGCAATAATGAGCCGGTCCAGTAACAGGAACAGGCAGTAAAATTCCAGCATATTGCAAACCGGAAGATGGTCATGCAACCGTGCAGCAAGGAGAAAATACATTAGATAAAGTAGCACAACGTTTGGGAATAAAAGATCCTGCAGATCTTGCTGCATTCAAGGAAGCAAATTCTCATCTCGATCCAAAAAAGCCTTTACAGCAAGGACAAGACATCTGCATACCTGAGAAAAAAAGTGCACAGGCAAACAATCATGAAAGAGAAATAGGTAAGGTCTATACCAACAAAGAAAAAGACCCTAAACCTCCGCAAGGTAGAGTTGGAGACTATAACGTACCACTCCCGTCACCAAAAGGATCGACTGATGATACTTATGAAAGAGGAACGAATCGAAAAGATGACCAGCAGAAGCTAGATAATGCGAGGCGTCCTGATGATCGGGATTTAGATCCAAAAGTAATTGCAGATGAAAAAAGAAATAAAACAGAAGGCAGCGCAAGAAATCATGTCGATCCTCAAACGAAGAAAGGAATGGACGAAGCAACCGGGGAAAAAGCTCGTCAGTATGATGCCCACGAGCAAATGATTAGAGAGCAGGGAGACAAAATACTGGGCAAACCAAAACCAAAGCACATGCCTGGCTTTTCAAGATAAGAAAAACTGAACCATAGAGCCACCGAGTAACGGAGTTAAGTACTGATTTGTCATGAAATCTCCGATCATCCGTGACTGTCTGAAATTCGGCGATCGACTAACTTCCCCTCCTTATGAAGGAGGGGATAAAGGGGAGGGAGGTTGGAAACATTTTAAAGACTCCAACCCCGCTTTGATCTCCCCCTTCATAAGGGGGAGAAACGAACGCCGATTTTTATATCATTTCTGGTTGATCTCAAGATCATGAGTGACTCCGTAACTCAATCGGGCGGGTTTGAGACCCGCCCTTGCAAATTACAATGAAAGCGTTGGTAGACTCTTCGATTTCAAACCTTCATTAATCTTCGGCAGTTCTTGAGTTGTGAGTGCATTAAATTCTTTGACCACATCATCCAGCTCACGTTGCAACACATCGATGCGTTCCATCTGATATTGTGTCGGACGCCCTTCGTATGAAAGGATTGCACCGTATACTGAATCGGCATGCTCTCTGAGCCTCTCTTCACCGGTGATTGCACCGCCTTCTTTGGTTGCAACGATCTTTTTTCTAACTTCATCAAGCTTTGCTGAAAAATCTCTAACTTGCTTTGCAAAAGGATCATCTGCAGGAAGTTTTGAGGATGCTTGAGCCAGCATCGCCCGCGCGGAATTGATTTTATCCACAATGTCGCTCATGTCGCCAAACATTTTAATCATGCGCGTGGCAGCATCGAATTGAGCCTGACGATCTTCAACCGTAAATTTAGCGCGCGGATCGAGTTTAATTTCTAACTTTGATTCATAAACTTGTTTGTCTTTTGTTAGTCGTACTGTGTATGTACCTGGCACAACGCGTGAACCGCGTGTTGCATTATACGCCAGCTGCGCTGCTTTCGGCACGCGCGGAGGTGGCAGTCTCATACTCCATGGAACGCGATTCAATCCGCGACGTTTGCTTGCCGGGATCGTATCAATTACTTTTCCACTGGCATCAAGAATTTCAAGTTTAATCGGACCAAAAAGATGGCGAGTTCGCTGGTAGTAAGCAATCATTGCACCATCTTCTGGATTTTGACCCACAAATCTCGCATCACCTTGAACCCAACCACCATTGCCTTCAATCTGTTGGGTAACAGGTCTTGTTTCTAAAAATTGAGCTTCGTTCTGCAAAATTGAATCTGTTACTTGACGGACCGGAGTGTCATCATCAATGATCCAGATTCCGCGGCCGTGAGTTCCTAATACAACATCATGTTTTTCGGGATGTACTGCGATGTCACGCACAGCCACGCTCGGGAAATTTCCACCTTTAAACTCTGCCCATGTTTTGCCGCCATTGTTTGTAATCCAGAGTCCAAGTTCTGTGCCAACAAATAACAAATCAGGCTTGACCGCATCTTCTTTCACAACATGCGCATATCCACGCAAACCTTGTTCAGGTCCAGCAATGCGTGACCATGTCTTTCCAAAATCTGTAGTTTTGTAAACATATGCATTCATATCGCCAAAAGTGTGGCGATCGAAAGTTGCATATGCAGTGGCTTCATCGAATCGACTTGCTTCAACATGAGATACCCATGATGCGGGAGGTAATCCAGTTACATTTTTAACAACGTTATTCCACGTTTTTCCACCATCTTGCGTAAGTTGAACGTTGCCGTCATCAGTGCCGGCCCAAATTAATTTTCCATTTTTTGGTGATTCACTGATCGAATAAATTGTCGTATGAGTTTCCGCCGATGAATTATCAACAGTGATTCCACCAGATTGTTCTTGTTTCTGCTTTTCATGATCATTGGTTGTCAGATCCGGAGAAATGCGCTCCCACGTTTGACCATGATCGCGCGTTCGAAACAAGAATTGTGCTCCTATATATAAGGTGCCTTTTTCATTCGGACTCAGCGCCATCGGCGTGTTCCAATTGAATCGCAATTTTTCTTTGTAACCTGCTGTTGGCTTTATGTCTCTTGCATCATGAGTTTTGCGATTGTAACGTGCGATTTCGCCGCCTTGAGTTTCCGCGTAAACATAATTTGGATCGGCAGGATCGGGAAATGCATAAAAACCATCTCCACCCAAAACACTTTCCCATTGCGATACTGTAACTCCGCCCGGATATTCTGAATCACCGATCCAGTTTGTGTTGTCTTGCAAGCCACCATAAACCTGATACGGATCTTGATCATCAATGTCCACATGATAAAACTGAGCAACGGGCAAATTTTCTGTCATCAACCAGCGATTTCCGCCATCTTGTGAAATCCAGAGTCCACCATCATCGCCACCAATTATGTGTTTCGTATTGTCTGGATCAATCCAGAGATCATGCCAATCACCATGAGATCCGCCACTCGTATTACCGAAACTTTTTCCGCCATCTTCGCTCACAATCAAATTGAGATCCGGCTTAAACACACGATCAGGATTTTTCGGATCCACTATTAGATTTGCAAAATAAAATGGACGCCACACCATCAACTGACTCTTATCGCGTTGTTCCCATGTTGTTCCGCCATCATCAGAACGATAAAGAGCCGAATTGATTCCTTCGATGAATGCGTAAACAATCTTGTTATTGGATGGTGCGATTTCCACTTCAATCCTTCCGTAAGGTTTCGGAGGTAAACCATTTTTGCCTGCTTCCAATTCTTTCCATGTTTTGCCACCATCAGTTGAACGGAATAATCCGCTTCCACTCGGAGCATCGGGGCCGTCACCACCTGAGCGAAAGGCTCAACCCTTGCGTCTGAAATCCCATAATCCAGCAAACAGCGCGGATGAATTTTGCGGATCCATGCTGAGACCGGAACAACCGGTTGATAAGTTGCCGCCTTTCAAGATTAAGTTCCATGTTTTGCCGCCATCGGTTGTTTTATACAAACCACGATCTGCAGAATCGCTCCACAATTTTCCTGGAACGCATGCATAAACGGTGTTGCTGTCTTTGGGGTCAACTAAAATTTTCACAATCCGTTCCGATTCCTTCAGTCCCATGTTGGTCCATGTTTCACCGCCATCGGTCGATTTATAAATTCCATCTCCGATTGAAACAGAATTGCGGGTCCAGGATTCGCCAGTACCAACCCAAACTATTTTCGAATTCGTTGGATCGACCGTTATTGCACCAATGGATTGCACTGATTGTTTATCAAAAACAGGTTTCAGAGTGGTGCCACCATCTTCAGATTTCCATACGCCACCACTGGCCGATCCCACATACAACAAAGTTTTGCCACCTGTATTTGTGGCAGCAACAGCGGCAACTCGACCGCTGGGAACACTCGGACCAATATTTCTAATTCCAAGTCCTGAAATCACACCTGTATCAAACCGTGCAGCCGATGCCGGTTTCTTTTCAGTGGATGTTTGAGCAAGAACCAAACTTGCCGAAACTAAAAATATTAAGAATGCGATCTGATATTTTTTCATCATGCCCTCCTACCTACTTACCAGCAGCCGCAGATGGAAAGTGAAAGAGATTATCATCAAGATCCGGATTGATTTCTGCTTTTTCAAATGTAATTTTTTGACCTTTGGGTTTACCTGTTTCTCCTACTTCATAAGAGAACGGCCAATAAACACCGTCTACTTTCTCATAACTTCCAAGATCTGTTTCAACTTCTTGCTGTGTGCCGCGAATAAATGTTTGATCAATCCATCGAATTTCAAGGAAGTAATCAGGATCCAGATAAATCTGCCGTATGTCGCCATTTTTGAGTGTGACTCTTAACTTGTATGCATCGGTGCCATCGACATCTTCTGTACCGAGATACTCCACCGTATTCCCTTTTGCTTTGTAATCAACCAGAGGACCATCAATATCAGCATTCAATTGAAGTTGTTTTATTTCATCACTGGACATTTTTTCCGGATCTACACGGCCAAAAAATGGTTGAATTTTCCAGCCGACGCTCCCATCGTACGCAGTGACTGCCGTCATTTGCTGAAACGAAGCTTCGTTGCGCATCATTAATGGACGCTTGGCCATGAAAACATAACTCAATTGGAAAGAATCAAATTGAACCTTTCCTGTTAGCCGTACCGAATGAACCGCTTTAATTTTTTCCAGGCCTCCGCGTGCCTCAACATTTTTTGCAATTAACTCATCAACAGTGACAGCGTTAGCCTGCCCCGCTGCAATAAATAAGATGATCGTTAGAAGTTTGATATAGATGCGCATGGATCCTCCAAAGACTCTCTTTTTACCACAATAATTCGATAACAACTATATGAAAGGAATAAGTGGGTAGAAAAAAGAAAGGCCAGGATTCATTTTTAATTCCTGGCCTTGATGAATTACGTTTAGAAGCGATAACCTGCGCGGAAGTAGTAATAAGCTCCGTTGATTCCGAATGGAAGCGTTTCCCAGCCGTATTCAAAGCCCAATTGCAATGAGAGACTAAATCGGTTCCGGTAACCCTGCCCGGCCGATACCGGTAATAAATTGCTCTAAAGTATTCTCTGCGTCAATTCTTTCCCATAGCATCAACCTCTTCTTCCGCTATGGGTTAGATTTTTCATCGCTCAATACGATATCTTTTTATTTTTGTTTTTTTATTTAATAATGAAGCCATGCCTCGGGTGCATGGGGAAGTTCCAACCTCAAACGGGGGTCTTGGGTTATCTTCTTATCCACATTTCTAGTGGTCAATACATCACGGGGAACTTGAAAGTAAACAAACAAGGAGGGATCATGTCAGCCAATCGGGTCTTGATTTTTATGCTTCCGTTTCTGCTTCTGGTGTTTGTTGTGTCAGGTTGGGCTCAGACAACGGGCAGCATTGAGGGGCTTGTTAATGATTCGGAAGGCAAGCCGATACCGGGAGTAACCGTGACAATCAGCAGTGGAGCTTTAGTTGGCGGTCCCCGCACAGCCTACACGAATGAACAAGGGGTCTTTCGATTTCCCTCAGTTCCGGTCGGCACTTATTCGGTGGAAGCTGCAGGGGCTGGATTTGAGAAAGTCAGCGCAGAAGCTGTGGTACGTGAGAATGGAACTGCGAATGTTCCTTTAACCATGAAGATAATGACCGCTACGGAGATCACGGTCACCGCCACGAAGCGCGAGGAGCTGCTCAGGAACGTGCCGTTCTCGGTAGCAGCGCCGACTGAAGAGGTGCTGGCCAACCGCGGAGTCGATAACATTGAAGGCATCGCTGCCAACGTTGGCGGCTTCTCGGTGCAGAACCTGGGACCCGGCCAAAGCCAAGTGGCGATGCGCGGCATTTCGGCAGGTCAGATCGTGCGCGATCAGCCTGGTGTCAAGGAGCAAGTCGGCATCTATCTGGATGAATCGGTGATTTCAATGTCGCTCTTCACCCCCGACCTCGACCTATTCGATCTTAACCGCGTCGAGGTTCTGCGCGGCCCCCAGGGCACTTTGTTCGGCTCTGGCTCGCTATCGGGAACGGTCCGGTACATTACCAACCAGCCGGAGTTCGGCGTGACCAAGGCCTTCGCCGAACTCGGCGGAAACTTTATCGATGGCGGTAACGGCGGGGCCAACGTCAAGTTCGGCTTCAACGCGCCGCTAGGCGATACAGCGGCGCTTCGCGTGGTCGGCTATTACAATCGCATCGCTGGCTTCATCGACGGGGTGCAGCCCGACCTCAGCGTGGACGATAACGTCAACACCGGCGATCGATTCGGGACACGGGTGGCGATGACCTTCGCGCCAAACGATCGGCTCACGATCAAGCCCCGCTTCGTATTCCAGCGGATGGAGACTGATGGTTGGAACCGGGTCGACGATTACAACATCCTGGCCAACCCGTTCACCACCACCCGTCCGGCGGTCGATCTCGGTGAGCGCGAGGAGTTCGTCCAGCTCCAAGAGGACTTCAAGGACGACTTCGTGCTCGCGAATGTGGACATTCAGTACGACTTCGGCAACGTTGTGCTTAACTCGATTAGCTCATACATCAATCGCGATATTCTGGTCATCCGTGACGCGACCTCGCTGACCGCCTCCATCACCGGCGGCAGTATCGGCCTTCCGGAGAACGTCTACACGCTCGACTCGCCGCTGATGGACGCTACCAACGCCGATGCCTTCACCCAGGAGCTGCGTCTCTCCGGCGACACCGATCGAGTGAAGTGGCTCGGCGGTTTCTTCTATACTCACTCGAATCGCGACTACGGCCAGGATCTGCCAACCACGGGCTTCACGGAATTAACTGGAATCCCGACTCAAGGACTGGAGGCCCCAACGGACGACCTGTTCTTTTCCCGGCTGTCCTACAACTTCAATCAGTTCGCGCTGTTCGGGGAGGCGACGATCTCGCTAACCGACCGGCTGAGTTTGACCGGCGGCCTGCGCTACTACCACTTCAATGAGGACAAGGAGCAGATCTTCGACGGCATCTTCGGAAACGACAATAACGGCGTTTCGCTGGTTTCGCAGCCGGGCACAACTTCGGCCGACGGTGTGGCTCCCCGGGTGATCCTCAGCTACAAGGTGACCGATCAGACCAACATCAACGGCCAGTTCTCCAAGGGCTTTCGCTTGGGTGGAATCAACGATCCGCTCAATGTGCCGCTGTGCACACCCGAAGACCTCCAGACCTTCAGCGGCCGGGACAGCTGGTTGGACGAGAAAGCCTGGAACTACGAAGTGGGCACCAAGTCGAGCTTCGCGGACAACCGCGCCTCGCTCAACGCGTCTGTCTTCTACGTCGACATCAACGACCTCCAGGCAACCGTGACCGCGGGCTCCTGCTCATCTCGTTTGATCTTCAACGTTCCTAAAGCTCGCAGCACTGGTGTCGAGCTGGATTTTTCGGCCACGCCCCACCCCAATTTTGACTTCGCCTTGTCCTTAATCGCCAATAACTCCGAGCTCCGATCCACCGTGGAGCCGACCTCGGCGACCGGCATCGTTTCGGGCCGCCAGCTGCCGAGCGTGCCCGAGTTCCAGTTGGCCACGGCCGCCACCTACCAGTGGCAGGCTGGCGTGTGGCTGCCCTACGTCACAGCCAGCTACCAGCACGTCGGCGACCGCTTCACCCAGGTCGGCGACCAGGACCTCGGTACTTTGAACCTGCTGTCGTTCGAACCCAACACCATCGGCGGTCCGTTGACACAGAGCACTTTCACTTACGACCCCAGGCTGCCGGCCTACGATCTTGTTAACCTGCGCTTCGGCGTGCGCCGCGAGAACTGGGACGTGTCGTTCTTCATCAACAACGTGACTGACGAGCGCGCCCTGTTGGCCTTCGACCGCGAGCGCGGCACTCGCGCGCGGATCTTCTTCTTGACCAACCAGCCACGCACCTTCGGCCTGACAACGCGCTTCAACTTCTAGCTAGCAATCCTCACACCCTCTCCTGCCGACCCGCAGGAGAGGGTGGGTTCCAGGGATTATTTTCTCACTTCCGAGTCGTGTAAAAATCCTTGATTTCGGTCGCGCACAACCCAATCACATGCAATAGATGTCTTATGGAAAGCGCGATGAAGACTTATGTGGGATTTTTCACTATGTGAAACGGTAATAAAATTGGGCCACCTGAACGGTGGCCCATCTGAAACGAGTTAGCCTTTCAAAATTTGATTTTTTCGTCTGCGCAATAAATCTGCAACTGGATTTCCATCACCGGAAATTTGATCGCTTCCAGAATTTCCTTTCAGGTAGTCACTTCCGTAACCACCTCCGATTTGATCATCACCTTTTCCGCCAGCTACGTAATCATTTCCGCGATTGCCTGCGAGAAAATCATCGCCGCCTCCGCCTTTAATGAAGTCGTTGCCGCGACGTCCTGCAATTACATCACTGCCATGTCCACCATAAATTGCATCGCTGCCTTTGCCACCAACAAGCGCATCATTTCCGTGTCCGCCATGAATTACATCACTACCATGGCCACCTTGAATCCAATCATCGCCATATCCACCTTTGATTTTGTCATCGCCACGACCGCCGCGGATAAAATCATCACCATGTCCACCTTTGATTTTGTCATCACCGCGACCGCCTTGAACAAAATCATCACCACGTCCGCTGCGAATTTTGTCATCACCTTTTCCACCAAAGATGGCATCATCGCCGCGACCGCCTTTGATTTTGTCATCACCTTTTCCGCCATACATGAAATCATCGCCGCGTCCGCCTTTCACTTTGTCATCACCACGACCACCGTATACGAAATCATCGCCGCGTCCGCCCTTTACTGTGTCATCGCCTTTTCCGCCATGCACAGAATCATCACCGCGTCCGCCTTTTACTTTGTCATCACCACGCCCTCCATGTACGAAGTCATCGCCACGTCCGCCACGAATCTTGTCGTTTCCACTTCCGCCCTTAATATTGTCTGAACCTCTGCCGCCACTGATCGTTAAGTTTTGTTTTACTCCTTTATCAACATGAATATTGTCATCGCCTTTTCCACCTTTAAGAACCAGGCGATCTGCTTCTTCCGCAGTCAAATTGTAAGTTTGAGTTTTTCCGTTTTGTTGTGTAACTGTTACATCCACTCCACCCATTTTGTTTGGAGTTACATTAATATTGTCATCACCTTTACCGCCGCCGATCACAATCGGACCATTTGAACCAAAGTTTGAATTTCCTGCACCATTAACCCTCATTGTTAGAGTTCTCCTTCGTCATTTTTTAAACCGGTTGATAACCGGTTCATAATCCACAAGCGAAAAAAGTGATCGGATGGGATCAATAAAAAATGATTGATCCTTTTTTCGCTGGATTTCGCATGTATATGTGAACAGGAGGAAGTCATGTCAAAAATTGATACTTCGTTAGCCTCGGTGTTGCAGCCGAATGCAGGCCAGATCTTGCCTGAAGAAAATGTTGGAAATCCAGAAATAAAAAATCCGGTTCAGGCTGCAGAAAATCCTTCGCAGGCGCCGGTCTCTAATTCACAAGCTGCAGCGACAGAAGCGAAAGGCTATATGGATATGGCAGCGGACTATTATCAATGGACACTTCAAGGTGCAATGGATAAAGGCACATCGATTCGGAATGGTTTGCAAAGTGGTGTAAATCAGGGAATGAGCGCGGGGAAGGAACTTTACAACAATATGATGGGCATCAAACCAGAAGTTAAGATCGCTCCTGGCACACCACCAGCACCTCCTGATCCTGTTGATGCGAAATCAAAAGAAATTATTTCAAACATGGTTGGTGTATTTGAAACAGGCAAAGTGGGAGGCGATCCGAGTGCCGTTCAAGACAAAGATTCTGGAATCATTAGTTATGGTAAACACCAATGTACATTGTCTTCTAAAGAGAGTTCGTTAGAAAAAGTTTTAGATCGATACATGGAGCTAGCACCCCAAAGTGAAAACACAAAGAAATTGGAAGAGTACATGGGGGCTGTACGAAATAAAAGTGAGAGCCTGCGTACTAACGAGGAATTCAAAACATTATTAAAGGAAGCTGGAAAGGATCCATTAATGTCCCAGGCGCAGGAAGAAGTGTTTGACAAACTTTATTGGAAACCTGCTATGCAAACGGCCGAAAAAGCCGGTGTCACAACTCCACTGGGATGTGCCTTATTGACCGATACTTGTGTCAACAGCGGACCTGAAAATTTGAACACCATACTTAACAGAACTCAGGCAAAGTTAGATGGAAAGGAGTATACCGAACAGGAATTCCTTAAAACATTTGCCGATGAGCGTACGAACTTTATTTTAACTGCAGCAAAAAACAAAGAGGCTCAGGGTAAACACGGCGATGCCGAAATGCTAAATCACGTCGCCAGCGATTGGCGGATGGATTATTGGAAGGGCTGGATTGATGATGGCAATATGGATCTGAAAGGAAAGCTGGAATTCAAACTTTATAAACAAACGATTGATGGTGGTGAATGATGAAAGCGGGCGAGAGGCCCGCCTTCATCATTTAGTTAAAGCTTGTTTTGCCTTGTCACGAACGAAGGCATAATTCAGATTATTCAGTCCATTGAAATTAGCAGCTTTCTGAAACATAGACTGCGCATTTTTATCATCCTTCTTTGCGCCATACACAAGTCCGAGACGATACAGATTGTATGGATCCTGTAAATTGGATTGATTGAACTCTTTTATAGCAACATCGTAATCCTTTTTCTGAAATGCAATTCTTCCCGCAAGTTCATGTGCAAGACTTGTTGCAAAAGCATTTTTCTCAGCCGCGGCCTGTTTTTGGAGTTCCGCTTGATTCGATTCTGCAGCTTTCAAATCACCGCTTTGCAAAGCGGCCTGAGCAGAAAGATAAAGATGAGTACGTCCTGCAACTCTTTTTATTTCTGCTGATTGATTGGAAGAAGTGACCGCTTTTAAGCCATCATCAAATTTAGATTGTGCTTCTTTGGTTTTGTTCTGTTCTAGCAGAATCAATCCCACAGTATTGAGATCGCCACCAACACCGGCAGGATCGTTCATTTTTTTCGCAAGAGCCAACTGCTTATCTATTTCTTGTATCGCACCTTGTTGGTTTCCTTCACTCGCGTATGAAACTGCCTTAGCAAATATGGCTGTTCTTCTTTCGCCATCATTGCGTGCAACTTGCAGAAGTTTGTCCAATTCTGCTCGAGCATTCTGATAGTCACCCTTGAAATTCAGATTATCGGAAATGCCGACATAGGAAGCTACAAAATTCGGATCCATCTTTAGTGCCTTTTTATAATTCTCAATGGATTCATCATATCGCCCAGTTTTCATCAACAATTCAGCAAATGAGTCATAAGGATTTGGATCACTTGGAATCAGCTCAATGTATTTCCGGAACGCTTGTTCCGATTTGTCGAACTGTTCCTTAAAACGATATGAATATCCGAGCAGATTGTAGGCTGGTGTGAATTCCTGGTTAATACTGACTGCTTTTTCGTATTGTTGAATTGCTTTGTCATATTGTTGAAGACCGAAGTAGTATGTGCCCAAAAGATTATGAGCCCGTTCATCATTGGGATAAGTTGAAGCAAGATTTTCAAAATACTCCCCTTGTTTCGATGGAAGCCCATTCGCTCCCGCTTGAACGGCCATGATCCATAACTTTTCACCTTGTGAAGCTTTACCAGAAAGCGCTACGGCTTTATTTAAATCTTCAATGAAAGACCGTCCATTTGGTTCAGCAAATGCAAGATTCAAATGAGCTAAAGCAAAATTAGGATCCGCTTTAATTGCGCTTTGAAAATATTGCATAGAATCTTGAACCCGCAGTTTTTCTGCCAGATCCCGGCCTTTTAAATAGTCACTTTTCGCTTTTTCAGAAGAAGTTGTAATTGGAATTTTTCCGCTTTCCGGTGCCGCTGCAAAAATTGAGCTGCAAAGAAAAATCACAAACAAAAAAGCAATTCGATTGGAAGAATTCATTGTAAGGACCTCCGCTGGCTACTTAATACAATGGAGTTAGTGGTATAGCAAGATTTCTGGTACGACCGGAGTTTTTAGTCTTTTAGAACGGCCTTTTCAATAATCATAAAGAATCAGGATTATGGGTCTTCTTGTTAGATCGTAATGTTGTACAATTAGAAAATGATCCCCCCGGGCATCCCTGCCGATGAAGTCGAACGGATCGCAGAGCTTCACAATTTGCACATCCTGGATACTCCAGCCGAAGAACGTTTTGATCGCATCACTCGAATTGCAACGCGTCTGTTTGATGTTCCGATTGCGTTAATCAGCCTGGTAGATTCCAAACGGCAGTGGTTTAAGTCATGCCAGGGAATCACAGATAGAGAAACGCCACGTGATATTTCGTTTTGCGGTCATGCAATTTTAGAAGATCAGATCATGTGCATTCCTGATTCTTTGAAGGATTCCAGATTTGCCGATAATCCATTGGTGATTGGAGAGGGCGGAATCCGATTTTATGCAGGATCACCGTTGTTTGGTCCTGGCGGACGAAAGATCGGTACAATGTGCATTGCCGATATCAGACCAAGAAACTTTAATAAAAGTGAATTGAAACAGCTTTCCGATCTTGGGTCCTGGGCAAGTCTGGAATTGACCGCAGCTGTTTTACTTCAACATGAAATCAAAACGAAAACCGAAGAGTTGCATGAAAAAGAGCTAACATTTTTCCGCTTCATGGAAAGGCTTCCTGTTGGAGTTTTTGTTATAAATGCCGCCGGTAAACCTTATTATGCAAACGAAACAGCAATGCAACTCCTGGGAAAAGGAATTGGGAAAAATGTTGAGGCCGATCAGCTGGCAGATGTGTATCAAGTGTATATGGAAGGTACTGATCAGGAATATCCGATAGACAAATTGCCGATCTTGCGCGCACTTGAGGGAATAGCTACTGAAGTAGAAGATGTTGAAATTCATCGTCCGGATGGAATTCTTTCGCTTCAAGTCTGGGCCACGCCAATTATCAACAAACATGGCAATATCACTCATGCTGTTGCTGCGTTTCAGGATATTACTCCGCGTAAAAATGCAGAGCGGCGTTTAGCTGCACATGCTGGTGTTACATCAATTCTTTCCGAGGCAAAAAATGTCGAAGAAGCGCGACCAGAAATTCTGCGTGCAATTTGTGAAAATACCGGCTGGGATGTTGGTATTTTTTATGATGTTGACTCCAATGAAAATGTTCTTCGCTGTGTCGATGTCTGGCATAATCCGAAACTGCCTATACCGGAGTTCGAATCCCTCACCCGAAAATTATTGTTTCCATCAGGGCTAGGCTTGCCAGGGCGTGTGTTGTCGGAAAGTGAGCCGATGTGGATTGCGGATATTGTAGAAGATCGGAATTTTCCGAGAACTCCCGCTGCATTAAAAAATGGCCTTCATGCTGGATTTGGATTTCCAATTCGATTTCGTGGAAAAATCATCGCAGTTATGGAATTTTTTAGCCGGTATGTTCATCAGCGCGACGGACAACTTTTGAAATTGCTGAATGCCCTGGGCTATCAAATCGGTCAATTCATCGGCCAGAATCACTCCTCTGTCTAAACGCCTAACGCGCTCTGATTCATATGTCGATGCATTGAAATTGAATCGGTATCTCGAACGAAAGTTTAAACAATATACGTAAGGAAAGATCTATCGCTGCCGGTTAAAACTCTGGTTGAATTTTTCATCCCCAATAGGTAAAAATTCAACCACTAGTTATTCCCCATGCAAGATTTATCATCGTGAGCTTGTGTTGGCTAGCTATTTGCGACGTCTTTGATCAGATCCATTATCAAAGGAGGGCATACAAATGACGGATTCAAGGAAGTCTACAAAAAAACCAGCTGGCAAACGCCAATTGTCCAAAAAAATTGCACCACGACGTCTGGCCAGAAAAGCTACGCCAAAAAGGTAACATCGGAATTTGTTAGGCCGGGCTCTCGCATGAACATGCAAGACCCGGCTTTATTTTTTGGCGACAGTTTATTTTCAAGTACTTAACTTTCACTCTTTCAACCGGTGCCGCCGATTCGCTGTTTTCACCACAAGGACACCAGGACACAAAGTTTCACAAAATTATTTTTAAACTTAAGTGAAACCTAGTGTCTTTGTGCATTTGTGGTGAAAAGAAATGATTGTTGCAGGCTGCAGCGTTATTGAACCGTGACACCTTTCCAGAACGCCACATGACCTTCAATATTTTTCGCAGCTTCTTTTGGCTTCGGATAATACCATGCCGCATCTTTGTTCACTTCACCATTAACAATTACATCGTAATAGCTTGCTTCACCTTTCCATGGACATGTTGTATGCGTCGCACTGTCGCGGAAATGTTCACGATGAATTGATTCCGCCGGAAAATAATGATTGCCTTCCACAACAACAGTGTCGTTGCTTTCGGCAAGAACCGTATTGTTCCAGGTTGCTTTCATTTTTGTCTCCAGAGAACTAATAATAGATACTGATATATTATGTTTCACAAAGCTTTTATACTATTTGCAATCCTTTTGATAATAATCTGCGCTGCTTGCAAGGAAGGCGGAAATGTTGCTCCTGGCGGTTCACGTCTTCTGCTTACAGCCGATCCACAATCAATCAGCCTAAACGAACAATCACAATTAACTGTAATTGGAACCGATGAGGATGGGATCCCTTTACCTGATGGCACACAGGTGACTTTCAGTGTTGCGCAGGCAGGTAGTGTTTCACCAACTACTGTGCAACTCTCAAACGGTAGCGCAACCACTACTTACTTTGCTTCACTTGTTGCGGGCGACATTACAATTACTGCAAGCTCCGGAGGAGTGGAAGCAACCATTACCATTAAAGTTGCCGATAATATTGAGCGCAAAGTTTTTGTGTTTGCCACTCCCGCAAAATTACCGGATGGTGGTGGAACATCGTTGATCAGCGCCGCCGTTACTGATACCAGCGGACAGCCTATCCGCGATATCAATTTGCAATTTACAACTACAAACGGAAAGTTGCAGTCTAATGGGGCATTGATTCCAACTAACGGCAACGGTGTTGCAACCGACACACTCAACACAACAGCCAGTGCAACCGTCACCGCAACTACTGATGACGGTTTCAGTGGCGCAACAACCGTAGAAGTTGGGGGCGGACGCATCGTTTGTCATATGACCGTCAGCACCAGCACTCCAAAAGTGGGGCAAACCGTTTTATTTTTTGATACCAGTGATATTCCTACCGATGAAACTGATACCGTCCGATTCCATTGGGATTTCAATGACGGTTCATCTGCTGATGGTCAAAGCGTACAACACTCCTATAGAAATCAAGGAACATTTAATGTAGTTCACAGCGTGATCGACAATCAGGGCAATACTACCTTTTGTGATCCTTTTCCGATTCAGGTTTCACAGTAAGATTTATTGAAACGCAATGCTGCCAAATAGACCGTGTTCTTCTTCATCCGGTCCAGCAGAAAAATACAATGTTGATTTTTGCTACACATTGTCATCTCTTTAACTCTCCGCTCCAAGTGGTAAACTTTCCATTTACTTTAGTTGTTCATCAGGAGGGCGGGCGTCTCTGCCCGCCGCTCCCAAGTAAAAATCATCGGAGGGATGAGCATGCGGCAAAACATGCGCCACTATTTTTTGATCGTTGCTGTTTTCCTGGCTTGTGTTTCTGTTTTCGGTGCAGAAGAACAGGCGATTACTCTGAAGGATGTTCCGGAATTTAAAGCGCTGAAATATAGATCGATCGGTCCTGCATGGGGCGGACGCGTTTCGCGTGCTGCAGGTGTACCAGGAAATCCTTCAATATATTATTTCGCCGGTGCTGCCAGTGGAGTTTGGAAAACTGTCGATGGCGGAGCTACATGGAAACCTATTTTTGATGATCAACCAATTTCATCGATTGGTTCAATGGCGATTGCTCCTTCCGATCCAAATGTAATTTATGTTGGATCCGGTGAAGCCAACATTCGCGGCAATGTCGCAGCAGGAAATGGAATTTATAAATCAACGGATGCTGGCAAGACATGGAATCATGTTTGGAAGCAGGAAGGTCAAATCGGAACAATAATCGTTCATCCTACAAATCCTGATATTGCATTTGCTGCAGTACTTGGTCATGCATTCGGTCCAAATTCTGAACGCGGAATTTATCGCACAACAGATGGCGGAAAAACATGGCAACAAGTTTTGAAAAAAGATAATGATACTGGCGCATCGGATGTCGCGATGAATCCCAACAATCCCAATATTTTGTTTGCTGGAATGTGGCAAGCGCGCCGATTGCCATGGGATCTTATTAGTGGCGGTCCTGGAAGTGGATTGTATGTTTCGAGAGATGGCGGGAACACATGGAAACAACTTCAAGGAAATGGTCTGCCATCCGGAATTTGGGGAAAGGTTGGAGTGGCAGTTGCACCATCAGATGGACGCCGTGTTTATGCATTGATTGAAGCTGCGGATGGCGGTTTATTTCGATCCGATGATGGCGGAGAAAATTGGACGAAGGCTACGGCAAATCGTTTGTTACGTCAGCGTGCGTGGTACTACACCACGTTAACGGTTCATCCTGCAAATCCAAATGAAGTTTGGTTTCCAGAAGTTTCGATGGTGAAAACAATCGATGGCGGAAAGACACTCGACATCATTTCAGGCTTTGCTCATGGTGATCATCATGATATGTGGATTGATCCAAAAGATCCCAAGCGAATGATTGACTCCAATGATGGAGGCGTTGAAATTTCTTTGAATGGTGGTGAGACATGGTATCAACCCGCACTGCCGCTCGGCCAGTTGTATCATGTGAGTGCCGATAGCCGTGTTCCATTTTATGTTGCAGGTGCGCAGCAGGATATTGGAACTGCGCAGGGGCCGAGCCGAAGTCTTACCAATCGTGGAATTCGAACGGCAGAATGGTACAGCGTTGGTGGTGGTGAAGCCGGACATGTTGTTTCTGATCCGTCTGATCCAAACATTGTTTATGCCGGCGAATATCTTGGTTACATTTCGCGTTACGATCACCTTACACGTCAGTCATACAACATCAGTGCATATCCGGAAAACGGATCTGGTCATGGTGATGCTGATTTGAAATATAGATTTCAATGGACAGCTCCGATTGCAACTTCGCCACACAATCCAAAAGTTGTTTATCACGGATCGAATGTTCTTTTCCGAACTGAAGATGGCGGTAAAACCTGGAAAGCAATCAGCCCTGATCTGACGCGCAATGACAAATCAAAACAACAATGGGCCGGCTGCTCAATTACCGGAGACAATACAGGCGTTGAATTTTATTGCACAATTTTTGCGATCGCGGAATCTCCAGTTCAAAAAGATTTGATTTGGACCGGCAGCGATGATGGTCTGGTTCAAGTTACAACTGATGGTGGACAGAATTGGACGAACGTTACGAAATCGATGCCAGGTATGCCGGAATGGGGAACTGTCAGCATCATTGAGCCGTCACATTATGATGCTAACACTGCGTACGTTGTTGTAGATGCACACCGGTTGGATAACACCAAGCCTTATTTGTACAAGACAACCGATCTTGGAAAATCATGGAGCCGTCTTGATTCAAATCTTCCGAAAGATATCTATCTTCATTCTGTTCGTGAAGATCCTCTGATGAAAAACTTGCTTTATCTGGGAACAGAACGCGGTGTGGCTTATTCAGTTGATAGCGGGAAGAATTGGAATTCACTGAGATTGAATCTTCCAACTGTGGCTGTTCATGATCTTGTTGTGAAGGACAATAGTTTAGCGCTGGCAACAATGGGACGCTCCTTCTGGATTTTCGATCATTTGAACGCGTTGCGTGAAATGAGTCCTACTGTAACTTCATCACCAGCGTATTTGTTTAAAACCGCAGATGCATATCGCTGGCAATATGAAAGTATCCGTAGAGATAAATGGAGCGGTGAAAATCCGCCAGGACGCGCGTTGATTTATTACTGGCTCAAAGAACCTTCGAAAGAAGATATCAAAATCGAAATTCTGGATTCCCAAAATAATGTCATCAGAACCTTCAGCAGCAAAGCAAAGCCTGCAGTTGGCTATACTGATGAAATAAAAGATGAGGAGGAAGCCGCTAAGAAAGCAGCGATCTCCAAAGAAAAAGGGATTCAGATGGTTGCATGGAATTTAGATTATGAAGGTGCTGATTTAATTGAAGGTGCCAAAATCGATTGGGGCGATCCATCTGCCGGTCCAATGGCAATTCCTGGTACTTATACTGTGCGGCTGACTGCTGATGGAAAAACGCTGACTACACCATTGAAAGTCGTTGCCGACCCGCGCGTAACGATGACACCGGAAGAATATCAAGCACAGTTGACGTTTGCTTTAGATGTTCGCGATTCGATGGGCCGTCTCACCAAAATCGTTCGAAGTGTGCGTTCAGTAAGAAAACAACTGCAGAATCGAAATGAGCTGCTGAAAACAAACGCGAAGGCGAGTTCATTGGTTAAAGATTCTGATGCTTTCATTGATAAGTTGAATACGTTTGAAGCGAAAATTCACAATCCAAAAGCAGAAGTTGTTTATGACATTCTTGCAATGCAAGGCGGCGCAAAACTTTATTCACGACTTTCCCCACTTTATTCATTTGTAACTGAAGGCGATACGCCTCCGGTGCAGGGAGTGCGCGAAGTTTTCGCGGGCCAGAAACAAGAAGTGCAAGCATTTGAAAGCGAATGGTCGCAGCTTAGCCAGGAATCATTAAAACCATTGAATGATCAAGCACGCCAGCTCGATTTTCCTGTGATCATAGCGCCGTAAAGACTCTGTGCCTCAGTGGTTAATCTTTGCATGTGTTTTACATGTTGACATGTGTTTTGCATTAAATTAATCTAAAGACATGTCAATAATGATCCAGATCAGAAATGTCCCGGATTCTCTGCATCGACGATTGAAAGCCAAAGCGGCAATGGCAGGGATGTCGCTGTCCGATTATCTTCTTGCGGAGATTCGGACTGCTGCGGAAAAGCCAACTGAAGAAGAACTGCGCGAGAGATTGTCTCGAAGAAGCGCGGTGAATCCTTCACTATCGCCTGCGAATGCAGTTCGGCAAGAGCGTGATCGGCGGTGATAGTTGTTGATTCTTCGGTCATCCTTGAAGTGCTGCTGAGAACAAAATCATCTCCGACAATTGAGAAAAAAATCTTTTCCAGAGGACAAACCCTTCATGCCCCACATCTAATCGATATTGAGATTGCGCAAGTAATTCGAAGATACACGTTAGCGGGTGAAATCACACCGGAAAGAGGTTCTCAGGCTATTGAGGATCTGATGGACTTCCGCATTTCACGATATTCGCATGACATTCTTCTTCCTAGAATTTGGGATCTGAGAACAAATATGACCGCATATGATGCTGCATATGTTGCTCTTGCTGAGATTCTGGATTCACCTCTACTCACACGCGATGCAAAACTTGCGCGAAGCCCTGGATCAAATGCGAAAATTAACCTGATCTAGTTGTTGGAAAAACTTGAGGTATGAATCTTCAGCCTGCTGAAGCGCTTTTTGTTCAGCCTTGTTCAATTTTCTGAACAAAGTCATTTCCGGTTTCACTTTTTTGACCGTTCGCTTCCAGGTACCCGCAATCTGTCCATCAATAACAATCACGGCGGTTAGCGCATTTCCCATTCGGATCAATTTTTCAACATAACACTCGGGATTGAACAGCTCCCAGCCATCCGACAACACTGGCACCATCTTTGAACGATGGATTTATGAGGTGCTGATTTTGGAGCCGTAAATTCCTGATGTCTGAACTGTTCACTTCATTTCATCGGTAAGTTCAAAAAAAGCATCAATGCTTTGCATCAACTGCTCGCGAATTTCATCACGCGTTCCAGTGATCAAGTGAACAGTTAATGTAATCGGCTCTCCATCCGGACCTGCTATTTCCGGATATTCATGCGCCCAGTCATCAAGCTCCACGTTTTTCAAAAGCTTGATGGAGTAAATCAAAGAATGTTTCGGCTTTATGACATGTAGTTTTGCCATACTTCTATCTTATATTCGTAGCCGGTTATGCCAAACAAAAAACGGAGCCATCATTATGACGGCTCCGTTAAAATTTCACAGCTGTTCCTTTCAGCCGCATGATTTTATTTTAATCTGTATTCCGAAGCGATTCAGCAAAATGATAGGCAGCGACAACCACAATTGAACCTAAAACTAATGAAACCAAATTTAATGGAACATCGATGCCAAACAAATATGGAAGATAAGAAAGAAAAGAGCACATAATTACAACGATCGGAACATGAAAATATTTCGGAAAATAAAAAGCATAAACAATCGCAAGAACATCGGCAGGATAAAAATAGCGTTCATGCATTTTGGGCAAGAAATAAGGAATACTCAGAACAAATAAAAAAGACATCTGCACAATCAGATCCCGGTCCACAGTTCTCGAACTCTTCATCAAGCCCGCTATGATCAAAAATGCTACTGAAAGTCCTAAGACCAAACCCGCAGGACATAAGAAGTCATAAGTAGAATCAGGAAACCAGACATAAAAGTTGGGGGCGTGCTTGGATAATTCATGATAGGTATTCGATTGCTTTATATATACGAAGAGCAAATCAGAGAAATTTCTTCCGGCAATCCATGCCGGAACGAGCGTGAGTATATAAATGAATGGTATGAGCAAAAATGGCTTCCAGGATAGTTTGCGTTTCAGCAGCAATGCTAATAGAAATGGTGCAAAGAACATGGCTTGTGCTTTGACTGCAAGAGCAAGACCAAAAGAGGCTAATGCGAGCCAGTGTCTGCCAGTACAAATCCAATAAAGACAAGCGACTAAAAACGTTGTGTAGATTGCATCGGCTTGTCCCCAACAAGAACTATTTAGAAAGACAGTTGGCGCAAATAAAACCGCAAGATATCCAAATACTGGCAAAATACTTCCTGGATATTTCAGATGAATCAATTTGTAGACGAACCCGCCCAGCATTAAATCAAAAACGACCGAAATCGATTTAATTGCGACAATCTTCGGCAAAAACGGGAACACAAAGCTGAGAATCGCCATGAGATATAAATAAGGCGGATTGTAATTTGCAAAATCATGAGCGAATGCTTCGAAGCTGTGTTGTGCTATGAAGTCATACCAGTTGCTGAGAAATTCTTTGTAGTCGGCGGACTCGTAGCCGAAGAGCAGAAATCGAAGTACCAGCGCAAGAATGATTCCGATGATCAGAATCAATAGATTCTCGTGCCGCTTTAGAAGTGAACCTTGCATCTGGATAAGGATATATCCAAAGTATGAGACCGAATTTATAATGGAAATACATGTCTCAAATAGCGCGGCCTACTTTAACGTTGTTATCGTTGGAGCAAATCCAGCGTGTTCATGAAGCCGCCTTGAAAGTACTTGAAAATACTGGACTGCTGGTGGAGTCGGATCGTGCGCGACAGGTATATGCGAAAGGTTCCGGCAGCATATTGATTGAAGACAACCGGGTGAAATTCAAACGCGACATTGTGGAATGGGCAATTAAAGCCGCACCTTCCACATATGATGTCTACAACCGGCTGGGGGAAAAAGTATTCACACTGGGTGAAGGTCAAACGCGGTTTGGAAACGGGGTAACAAATCTTTTTTATCAGGATCCCGTTACCGATCAAGTGACTCAGTTCACGCGCAAACATATGGAACTGGGTGTTCGTCTCGCGCAATCCCTGGCTGAATATGATGTGATCTCTACGCTTGGTGTAATTCGCGATATGCCGCCGCAGATTGCTGACCTGTTTGCGGTATTGGAGATGGTTGCAAATTCAACAAAGCCGCTCGTGCTGTTGATTTCTGATGAAAAACTTTTTCCGCGGGTCTTAGATCTGATTGAACATATTCATGGTGATGTAGGAAATCGTCCGTTTATCATTCCATATTTGAATCCAGTTACGCCTTTGAAAATCAATGAAGGCACTTCCGATAAATTACTTGATTCAATTGAACGCGGAATTGCTGCGATCTTTTCAAATTATGGAATGGCCGGAATGTCCACTCCGATTACGCCTGCAGGAGCGTTGGCATTTTTGAATGCGGAACTTTTAGCCGGTGTTGTGCTGAGTCAATTAGCGAAAGAAGGTGCACCGATCATTTGTGGAAGTTTGCCAGCATATTTCGATATGAAAACAATGGTCGATTTTATGGAGATGCAAAGTTTCCTGATCAACTTAGGCTGTGCTGAAATGATGGCTTACTACAAAATTCCTCATGCCGGGACTTCCGGAAGTGGTGAAGGTTGGGGCGCCGATCTTCTTGCAGCCGGTACAAACTGGGCAAATCATCTTACTAGCTTGATGGGCAAATCGGGACTGGCTCCATTTGTTGGCAGCGGTTTAAATTCCAAAGTCTATATGCCTACACAGACTGTGTATGCAAATGAAGTCATTGCCCAAGCCCGATTCTTTGCGCAAAGGATTTGAAGTTGATGATCGACATGTTGGTGCCGATGAAATCATTTATGAAATGAAAGAGAACGGACACTTCTTGATGTCCGAGCTAACGCTTGAAAGATATCAAAACGCATATTTTCAAGGAATCTTTCCGCGAATCAGTTTGGAAAAATGGGAAGAACTTGGAAATCCTCGCATGGAACAACTACTACGCGATCGAACCGTGGAGTTGTTATCAAATCAGGAAGTGCCTGAAGATCACGATTCAATCATTGCACGTGGCGAAGAATTTCTCCGCTAACCTCTCGCAATGGCGCAATGCCGCAAAGAAAAAAAATCAATTTCTTATCTTTGCGACTTAGCGTCTTTGCGCGAAAAAAAAATATAGGGCACCTCGTTTTTCGTAGGAACGAAGTGCCCGAGGTCTGTCTATGTCCAGTTCTCGCGTGGATCGGTTGGAAGAAAATGATGGCGATTAGATTGATTCTGACAAGAAGATGCCAGCAGATCCAGAAATTAGCAGCTATTACGAGAGCAAATACTTCCACAGAGCCTCCTAAGAATCACGGATGCTCCTCTCACAGTCACTTCACTCTCACTTGTAAAATATATTCAGCAAGATCCGTTCCTATCAATGTCACAATCCTGGGAAATGCGCGGTAAACGCTTTTCAGTCAATATGATGCGGACTTGCAATGAACCCAGGACTGTTTGAAATGAAGTCAGCGTGTTGTAAATTTACCGAACAAGTTGGGTCAATATTTGGCGCCTGATCGCTAACAGAAATCGTCACAATGCAAAAAGATACAGGATCCAAGATGCAAGATGCATGGTGGTATCCAAAGGTTGTTTAAACACCTTGTATCTTGGATCTTGAATCTTGCATCTTAGAATTAGCAGTGATGACCGGCGAATTACTAACAAAAATCACAGTGTGGATAGCTCTTGCTGGATACGCAACTGCGCTGATTATTTTTTTGCAATCAAAAGGCCGTTTGCATTGGGATGCAGTAGCAAGAATTTTTTGGACCGCAGGATGCTGCGCTATGCTGGCTCACATTGCTTGCGCTTTTCATTTTTATCATCGCTGGAGTCATGTTGCCGCTTACGCTGAAACTGCCAGGGAGACTGCAAGAATTTATGGGTTCAATTGGGGTGGCGGATTGTTTATCAATTACTTTTTGATCATCGGCTGGATTGTCGATGTAATCTGGTGGTGGTGCGGACTTGAGATCTATCGGAATCGTTCTAAGATCTTTTCTATCGTTTGGCACGTATTTCTGTTCTTCATCTTCTTTAATGCGGCAGTTATTTTTGAAGGTGGAATTTTACGATGGCTGTGGCTTTGGTTTACTTTGATCCTGATTTTTATTTTGTTTCACAGATTTACCGGAAAATCATTGAAGTCTAATGAGAACTGAAGCTTCTGAAGGCATAGTTAGACCGCTGCAATCATCCTTTTATTATGGTTGGGTCAATCTTGTAGTTGCATCACTGGCAATGGTTGGCACACTTCCTGGCCGCACACAGGGTCTGGGTTTAATAACTGAACCTTTACTCAGAGATCTTCATTTGAACCGGTTAGTATTCGCACAAATGAATTTATGGGCAACGCTGATCGGTTCATTGTTTGCGATAGGCATCGGACGTTTCATCGATCGTTTCGGGAGCAGATCGGTTCTCACTTTAGTTGCGCTGGCACTTGGAACCGTGGTTGTTTTCATGAGCGGCGCAAAAGGAATTATTCTTCTTACAATATTAATCACGCTCACGCGAGGATTCGGTCAAAGTGCATTGTCAGTAGTGAGTATCACGATTGTTGGACAATGGTTCGTACGTAGATTGAGTTTGGCGATGGCGATCTACACTGTCCTGTTAAGCATTGGATTCATGCTGGCTTTTCCAATCGTTGGCTCAATCGTGTTGAAAAGTGGATGGAGATTTGCGTGGAATGGTGTTGGCTATGCAATTTTATTGATTCTTGTTCCGGCTGCATGGTTGTTTGTGCGGCGTTCTCCGGAAGCAGCAGGAATAAAAAACGATAAAGAAATGCAAAATGCATCCGATTCTGACCAAACACAGCAAGGATATACATTACGCGAAGCATTATTAACACCCGCATTTTGGGTGTTTGCATTGTCCAGTTCAACATATGGATTAATCGCATCCGGTATTGCGTTATTCAATGAATCAATTCTTGCAGAGCGGGGATTTGATGCTTCCACTTATTATCGCACCCTGGTGATAACGGCATTAACTGCGTTGATCGGAAATTTTTTGGGCGGATGGCTTACTGAGAAATGGAGTATCAACCGATTGATGGCAACCGCGATGGCCTTGCTGGCAGGATCGCTTTTAGCTTTACCGCATGTACAAACGCAAACACATGTTGTTTTGTATGCGTTGGTTATGGGATTAGCCGGCGGATTTGTTATCGTTATCTTTTTTACTTTTTGGAGCCGCGTTTTTGGACGAACTCATTTGGGACAAATTCAAGGATCAGCTCAAACACTCACCGTTCTTGCATCTGCCGTTGGTCCGATCATTCTGGCTGAATGTCTCGAAATTACCGGATCATACGCAGCAATTTTTTATCTACTGGCTTTAGTCGTTACCGCTCTCGGAATTTGTGCATGGTTCGTGAGGATTCCTGCAATCAAATCTGGGATGCGGGCCTCCGTGCCAGCGGCGGGCAGAGACGCCCGCCCTCCAGATTGAATGAGATTATGGTAAAACTAAGGTGAATGATCACTCTCGTTGTGGAAGGGGCGAGACCAATTACGTTTCCGCTTTCAGACTCGGATTCTGAAATTGTAGTCGGATCTTTGCCTGAAAATTCTATCTATCTTCCCTATAAAGGAATTTCCCGCCGTCATTTTTCATTGTTTAAGAAAAAGAATTCATGGTGGATCCGTGATTTGGGAAGTAAGAATGGAACTGCAATTAATGGTAAGACAGTCATTGAATCAGCAATTGATCATGGAGATATGATCCATGCAGGAACACTTCAAATTCGAGTTGAATTTTCTGATGAAGAGATTCAATCCATCGAACCATTTTCAGAAGAATCGATGACTGATGAATCTCAAGAGACTGATCGAGTTGGAGTGTTGCGGGTAAAAGATGCTGATCCGATTTACTCTTTTACAAATTTGGTATTTCCGGAAGATTTAATTCCATGTAAATCGGCTCCAATGATGGAGGTCTATCAGAGGATTCATGCGGTGAGCAGAAGCGATGTGAATGTAATGCTTGTTGGTGAAACCGGTACAGGAAAAGAAATGATGGCCAATATGATCCATCTTTCAAGCAATCGCGCGAACGGTCCATTTGTGGCAATTAATTGTGCTGCAATTCCTGAAGATCTTGCTGAGACTGAACTTTTTGGAATCGGCGAAAAAGTTGCGACAAATGTGAACCAGCGAAAAGGGAAAATGGCGTTAGCAGATAAAGGAACGCTTTTCCTGGATGAATTAAGTGCATTTCCTTATTCGTTGCAGGCAAAAATTTTGAGAGCGGTTCAGGATAAATCCGTTACGCCAATTGGTGAAAATAAATCGATCTCCGTTAACTTCCGTCTGGTTTCTGCTACGAATCAAGAACCGGATGAACTGATCCGAGATCAAAAGCTGCGTGAAGATTTGTATCATCGTCTCGCCACTGTGGAAGTTGATTTGCCACCTTTGCGTGAACGGAAAGAAGATATTCAAGTATTGGTTCCAGCATTGCTGTATAAGATCGCAAAAAAAGAAGATAAGCGGATTTCCGGTATCAGCAAAAAAATGATGAACTTGTTAATGGCTTATTCCTATCCTGGAAATATCCGTGAACTCATTAATATTCTTCGATCGATGGTTGCGCTTGCTCATCCTGGAGAAATTTTGGATGTGCATTTAATCCCTGAAAAAATCCTTCAACCGCAGAATCCTAGCGATACCGCAGATCTGGGTAAAGCCAGTTTTGGTGAAAAACCTTATGATTTGCGAAAGGCAATGGCTGATGTTACCAAAGATTTAATTGTTCAAGCTTTAACGTTACATCATGGAAATGTCAAAAAAGCGGCAGCGCATCTAAAAGTGACTACATTTGGATTGCGCAAGATGATGAAACGCCTGGGGATCGAAAAATAATTCTGCGGATGACAAAAGTTTCTTTAGCTCGCCCGTACCTCTGGCTTGCAATAATCCTGGTGTTTTTTCTTTCTGTGGAATATTGGATCGTACAATCCATCTATTTTGGTAAAAGGCCGGAACTAATTTCGATCGGTGTAGCAATTGATCTGACTCTTGGAATCCCTGCGCTTTTTTATTTCCTTCTGGTGCGTCCAAGAAAGTATTCACTGCTGATTCTATTTCCTGTTTTTTTGATTTCTCTTGCGATTGCCACAGTCATGATTCCATCTGGTAATCAGCATTTTCTGACTTCTGAAAAGAAAATTGTTCCGCTCTTTGAGATTGTCTTAATCGCGTATGTGATCAGTAAAATTTCCAAAGTTCGGAAACGTTATCGTGAACTTAAAGTTCGCGAATATTTTTTCCTGGACAGTGTGAGACAAGCGGTAAGCGATGTTTTCAATGACAACAAAGCAGTAAACATATTGTTGACGGAACTTCTGTTAATGTATCTTGCATTTTCGGGATGGTTCCTGAAATTTGACAGTGAACGGATTGAACATCCCGCATTTACCTATCATCGCAAATCTTCATATTCGACGATTTTGGGAGTCATGATTGTATTGCTCTGCATTGAAACAACAGCATTCCATCTCATTGTGCTGCACTGGAGCAGGACAGTTGCGATCATCATGACCGGGCTCAGCTTCTATAGTCTGTTGTGGCTGATAGGAGATTTTAATGCGATCCGGTTGCAACCGGTATTGATAAAGGATGACAACATCCAGATGCGAATCGGGCTGCGGTGGAAAGCAACAATTCCGATTTCTGCGATATCAAGTGTTGACATCGGAAGCGGTCCACCTCGCAACACCAAAGGTTATGTAAGAGCGAGCGTGCTCGGTGCTAGAGTTGTATTGAACCTGAATCAACCTTTCCCGGTTCAAGGTCTATTTGGAATGGTACGACATCCTTCCAGAATCGGTCTCTCTATTGATGATACCGATCGCTTCCGCGATGAAATTCTGAATCGCGTTCAAGCTTCTTAAATCCTTCCTTCTAATTCATCTCAACGATCCTCTGGTTGTGTCAGTAATAGTAGTAGGAACAGTTGAAAACCAGGGATGCAATAATGGAGATAGGAGAACAAGTCCTGATGGTCGAGGGGAAGGAATCAGCACTAGCTCTTCAGGAACTGATTACGAAAGCTCGCTCGGGCGATGAGCGCTCTTTTGAAGAACTCATGTTGTTACATGAACGGCGAGTTTTTCGAACTGCATTTCACATTCTAGGAAATGCACAAGATGCGCAGGATGCAGCTCAGGAAGTGTTTCTTCGACTGTTCAAATTTCTTGGCCGTTTTGATGTTAAAAAAGAATTTAACCCATGGCTGTATACAATTACAGTAAACGTCTGCCGCGATATTTCTAGAAAGCGAAGACCGGAAGAATTACTGCCGGAACATTCGCAAGATTTTGCCGCATCAAATCCACACAACCGTTCGATTGGAATTCAAATCATAGAAGAAGGACTAAAGTTGTTGACCGAAAAGGAGAGAGCCGCGCTCGTGTTGCGGGATTTACAAGGATTGTCCACTCAAGAAGTAGCTCAAATTTTAGGATCCAGTGAAACGACAGTCCGATCTCATATCAGCCGCGCACGTGTCAAGCTCAAGGAGTTCCGGGACCAGGTATCAAGGAGGCAATCATGACTTGCAAAGAGTATCAGGAACTCATTGCGCTTTCAGTTGAAAACGATTTATCCAGTCCTGAATTGGAATGGCTTGAAACGCATTTGCAGACTTGCTCTGCTTGCCGTGACTTTGAAGCCGAAATGTTGAAGAGTCAGGCGGAGTTAAAAGATTTCGCTGGTGAAGTTCCAAATGAAGATACACATCTAGCGATGGTTCACCAAAATGTTTTGAATAATATTGCGGAAAGAAAAGTTAACAGAGGCCGATCATGGTTTGCGCCATTTCGTTGGACTCCTGTTCTGGTTGCAGCGTTAATCGCAATTGTAGCTGCAGCTGGTGTAGTCATTATTTCCCGTTCAATACCCCAGCACGTTCCTGAATCTGCTGGCGTCCCGTCAAAGAAAATTGTTCCGGAGATTTCAAGCGCACCACAAACTCAAACGAAGCCATCACAACAAGTGAAGCTAACGGTGGAAGATGTTGAATCGGAAATTTATGGAACGGTGACGGATGATAAAGGTGCAAAACTGCCTGGGGTTTCAGTCACATTGAGTTCCAGGTCATCTGCATCTCGCAGTGTTACAAGTGACTCTAATGGCGAATTTCGGTTCGATCATGTGAAGAAAGGAAATTATTCGGTTCAGTTTGCCCTGGAAGGATTTGGCAAATTTAAAAAGGATGCAATTTCAATTCAATTCCGCAAACCTGTTGAGCTGATGGCAAAGCTCAAACCATCTTTGGTCGAAGAATTTACTGTTACAGGTGAAACATCGTTGGTGGATACAAAGAGTTCAGTTTCTAGTACTTTTGCTCGCGAATCACTTGAAGAACAGCCCACTCCAAAAGATCCAATGGTTGTTGGTGGCGATACATATTACGATTTTGATGCGAAAGAAGAATTAAGCAATGTTGATTCGGATCGATATAAGGCTAGTGCTGGAGGTTTTGGAGCGCCGCCTGAGGATGCACCAAACCCAACTCCGCCACCACCTACTGTTGCGACTCCTCCCGCGGAAGAAGTAGAAATAGCTCCAGCAGATGAATCAGGTGTTGCTAACCACAAAGAAACAGAAACATGGAACTATGACGGCATTGATAGCCAAATAAAATCCGCGGATGAAATTGTTGTTTTGCAGCAAGAAAATCTTGCCAGAGCAAACGCAAACACAACTCAAGGAACACTTCGTGCTCAAAATACAAATGGCGAATTAATTGGCGACTTCCCGCTGCGTCACACGGAAGTGAATGCAGAAATTAGCGGCTATCTCGCACGAACAGATGTTACGCAAGAATACACAAATCCATTTCGTGAGCCGATTGAAGCGATTTATGTTTTCCCGCTTCCATCGATGGCGGCGATCCATGATTTCGTAATGGAAGTTGGTGGCAGAAAAATTGTGGGAGTGGTTCGTCCGCGTGAAGAAGCGGAAAGAATTTATCGCGAAGCACGCGAACGAGGTCAAACTGCGAGTCTCTTAACTCAAGAACGTCCGAATATTTTTACGCAGAACGTTGCCAATATCGAACCAGGCGGCAAAGTTAAGATTCACATTACTTATTTTGAACGACTCAAATACGAAAAAGATAATTATGAATATGTTTTTCCAATGACAGTTGGCCCGCGTTATATTCCTGGAAATCCAGTGCCTGCAAAATCTGCGGATGAAACACCAGGAACATCAGCACCCACAACTTCAGTGCCTGATGCAAATACAATTTCGCCTCCGGTTCTAAAACCAGGACATCGCAGCGGTCATGATATTGGAATGACTATCAAGCTTGATGCCGGACTTCCAATCGTGAATATCAAGTCGTTGGTACATGAAGTTAAGATCAAAGATGAAGGTCTAACCCGCAGAACGATCAAACTAAAGGAAGAAGATTCAATTTTGAATCGTGATTTCGTACTTCAATGGAGTGTTGCTGGTAAAGAAACTCAATTCGGTGTGCTGGCCCACAAAGGCGAAAAAGGTGGATTTTTCACCCTAATCATGCAGCCTCCGCTTGAACCGTCCGATGCGCAGGTCACTCCGCGTGAAATTACCTTCATTCTGGATGTTTCCGGAAGTATGAATGGCATTCCAATTCAAATGTCCAAAAATATTGTGAATCAAACTTTGGATCGTCTGCGTCCGGAAGATATTTTCAATATTGTTATTTTCGCTGGCGCCAATGCTCAGCTCTGGCAAACTCCTCAGACAAACACACCACAGAACGTTGCCGCAGGAAAGAATTTCATTAATTCACTTCAGGGTAGTGGCGGTACAGAAATGCTTGCAGGTGTGGAGCGTGCTTTGAAAGCGCAACACGATCCGAAATATTTGCAAATGTTTGTATTCTTAACCGATGGTTTTGTTGGAAATGAAAATGAAATTCTTCGGGTAGTAAAAGAGGAGCGTGGTCAAGCTCGATTCTTTGCGTTTGGAATTGGATCAAGCGTGAATCGTTTTCTGATCGATGGAATTGGAAAATTAGGTGGAGGAGTATCTCATATCGTTTTATTTCAAGATGAAGAGCAAGGTAAAACTGCGGTGGATCGTTTCTTTGAATGCATCGACTCTCCGGTTTTAGTGGATGTTGCAATTGATTGGAACGGCCTTCCAGTGCGGAATGTATACCCAAAGAAAATTGATGATTTATTTGCCGGACAAACGATTGCAGTAATTGGAAGATATTTTGGAGCGGCGCGTGGAACTGCATTCGTCACTGGCCGTGTGGGCGCACGTGATGTGCGATACGCTGTTCCTTTTGAATTGCCATCCACCGAAGAACGCAATTCTGCATTAGCCCCAGTGTGGGCGCGAAACAAAATTGAAGAGCTCTCTGAACAACTTCTTTCTGCTGAAGAAAATCAGCAAACTGAAGTTGTTGGAAAAATAACGGAGGTTGCGCTTAGCTACAATCTTGTGAGTCAATACACATCATTTGTAGCTGTGGATGAATCCAGAATTGTAAGTAATGGCCGTCCGTTGAAAGTACTTCAGCCTGTTGAGATTCCAAAAAACGTTAATTATGAAACAGCTTATGGTGAAAAAATTTCCGGACAACCAGCCAGGATTTCCAGCTGGGGAATGATTGTTGGAATCAATCACGCATATAAGGTTCAAGTGATTGCAGTTGATCCTGGTTCGGTTGCAGCAACATCCGGTGTTAAACCAGGAAACGTTATAGATTCGCTGAATGGAGTCTTAGTTCACGATTTAAAACATTTGGAGGCGTTGCTGCTGCAAGCAACTGCTAAAGGAGTCCAGATCAATTTCGATTCTGGAAATACAATTCTGCTTCCGGCACCATGATCAGTTAAAGCAGTGAGCCTTTCAAGATAAAAAACGCAACAGAGAAGTAAATTAGCAAGCCGGTGACATCTACCAGTGTTGCGACAAATGGTGCTGAAGAAGTGGCGGGATCAACGCCGAATTTTCTCAAAATAAAAGGCAACATTGAACCGGACAATGCGCCCCACATTACAACTCCGATAAGGGACAATCCCACTGCAAGTGCAACAAGCGGCCAATGTGGTCCATAAAGATGAAATACTACTGACCAGAGGACGATTCGCAAAAAGCCGATTGATCCTAACGTAATCCCAAGCATCAAGCCTGCGATGATTTCTCTCCGCATCACTCTCCACCAATCTGCTAAAGTAATTTCAGCAAGGGCCATGGCGCGGATAATCAAAGTAGCTGCTTGCGATCCCGAATTTCCTCCGCTGGAAATAATTAAAGGAACGAACAAGGCAAGAACCACCGCACGTGCAATTTCTTTTTCGAAATAACCCATCGCCGTTGCGGTTAACATTTCCCCAACAAACAAAATAACAAGCCATCCAGCGCGCTTTTTCACCATCTCCAGCAATGGAGTACTGAGGTACGGTTTTTCCAATGCTTCCATACCACCGAATTTTTGAATATCTTCTGTCGCCTCTTCATCAGCAACACCTAACACATCATCAATAGTGACAATTCCAATCAAATGCCCTTCAGAATCGACAACCGGCAGAGCATATCGGCCATGTTTCCTGAACATATCTACGGCTGTCTCTTGATCATCTGTTGCATTCAATGCAATCACATTTCCGCGCATCAATTCTGAAGTTTTTTTGTCTAAAGGCGAAAGCAGGAATTCGCGCGCACGAACACCATCTAATAATTTTCCGTTATCATCAATGACATAAAGTACATTCAATGTCTCACTGTCTTTTCCATGTTCCCGTACATATCGAAGAACTTGATCAACATTCATTTCCGGATGAATTGCTACAAAATCCGGAGTCATTAATCTGCCTACACTATTTTCCGGATATCCCAACAAACTCCGCGTAACCATTCTTTCGGCTGGAGATAATTGCTGAAGTAATTGCAATACTGTAGTTGACGGCAGCTCTTCTAATAATGCAGTACGATCATCAGGGGCCATTTCATTCAGGATCGCTGCAACCTGTTCCTGAGCCATTGCTCTTAACAAAACTTTCTGGACTTCCAGTTCCAAATGTTCATACACATTTGTGGCAAGCTTTTTGGGAAGAAGACGGAACAGAATTGCCTGATCATTTTCAGGAAGTTTTTCGATCATGTCTGCAATGTCTGCGGGTGGCCAATCAGAAACAACTTCCTTGAGACTGCTAAAGTCCCTCAGGCTGATCAATTCCTGAATTTCCTGTCCGATAAGTTGCGCGATCATAAGTCTTTAGTATCCACTACATATCGTTTTCAAACTAGACAATGCATAAAAAATAAGCATACAGATTTAACAAGAATACGACATTTGTCGTCGATAGACATCATGGCGTGAAAGTTGCTGGTTCAGGGTTGGGGATACTATGCGAATCGCAACTGCGACTATTACAGCCGTATTTTTCCTTTGTGGATTCTACTCAGTTCAGGCTCTTCAACCTCATACGACAGCGAATCAATATAAGCATCAGCTCTGGAACACCGAAGATGGTTTGCCCACCAACACCATTCAGGCAATTCAACAAACTGCAGATGGATATTTGTGGCTTGGAACACCTGCAGGTCTAGTCCGATTCGATGGTCAATCTTTCAAGACCTACGATAAAGACGATTTGAACTCATCAAGTTCGGATGTGATCTGTTTGTTCGTAGATAGTGAAGGAAGTTTGTGGATCGGCACAAATGGGGGTGGAGTCATTCAATACAATGACAATCGTTTTACCAATATGAATACTGCACACGGACTGGCAAGTAATGTTGTCTGGTCAATCACGGAAGATCACGACAACAGTCTATGGTTTGCGACTGACAAAGGATTGAATCGATATCGCGATGGATCATTGAAAATTTTTACGGAAAAAGATGGATTACCAGATAGCTACATCTGGTCCGTGTTTGAAGATTCCAATGGTGATCTTTGGGTCGGGACCAGAAGTGGATTAAGCGTTCTACATGACAAGACATTCCAAACGTACACCACGAAAGATGGGCTTTCTTCGGCAACTGTTTTTTGCATCCGTGAAGATTTGTCAAAAAGAATTTGGATAGCAACACCATCCGGCTTGAACATGTTTTACAACGGACAGTTTGCGCAATTTACAACGAAACAAGGATTGAGAACCAATGATATCTACACCCTGTTCGTAAGCAGAAATGGTGATGTTTGGGTAGGTACATCAAAAGCGGGAATGGGAAGAATCAGAAATTTGAAATTCGAAAATTTTTCCGTGAGCGATGATCTAAATGTAAATACAGTATGGAGCATTTTTGAAGATCGCGAAGGAATTTTATGGGTAGGAACGACCGCATTCGGATTGAATAGTTTCATTAAAAATTCTATTACTGGAGATGCATCTTCCACACGATCTTTTTCAGTCATCATCCAGCAAGCTTCAGTTGATGGTATTCCTGTTCAGCCCGGGAAAGCGATTGAAACTCAGAACGGAAATTTAGAATTCAAATTTACTGCATTAAAGTTTTTGGATTTTCAGAATGTGGAATTCAAATACAAGTTAGAAGGATTTGACGAAGACTGGGTTTTGGCTGGAAAACGAAGGGTTGCATATTACAAAGATATCCCTCCAGGAAAATACATTTTTAGAGCAATCGCAAGAGTTGGTGATTCCAATTGGAATGAAAAGATTTTCACGTTTGAGTTAAAACAGCCTTTTTATCATAGCTATTTGTTCTACGGACTTTGTGCATCATTTTTATTCGTATGCGGTTTGGGGATCTACATAATGCGAGGGCGTCAGCTGTTAAAAAGGGAAAGGGAATTGCTGAGTCTGGTTTCTGATCGGACTTCAGAATTACAACAGGAAATTAATGTGCGAAAGAAGGCAGAGGAAGAACTTCAGAATTCTCTTTCGTTGCTTATGTCAACAAATGAAGAATTAAAATCCGCAAAAGATTCAGCCGAATTTGCCAACCGGGCAAAGAATCAATTTCTTGCTAACGTAAGTCATGAATTGAGAACTCCTATGAATGGAATTATCGGAATGACTCAGCTTACGCTGGAAACGGAATTAACATCCGAGCAACGGGAATATCTTGGGATGGCAAAGGAATCGGCAGATTCATTGCTTGAATTACTGAATGATATTCTGGATTTCACCAAAATCGAAGCAGGAAAATTACGTTTATCGAATGCGCCTTTCAACTTGCCTGCAGCAATTGAACGGATCATCAAATCATTCAAAATTCGTGCAATGGAAAAAGGACTTCAATTTACTTGTGAGCTGGGAGTAGATGTTCCTGCTGTGGTGATGGGTGATGAGAGCCGTCTTCGCCAGGTCCTGATCAATCTCATTGGAAACGCGATCAAGTTCACCACTCATGGTTATATTCTGGTGAAGCTCGGAGTTGAAGAAACGAAAGAAAACATAGCTACAGTTCACTTTTCAGTAGAAGATACTGGAATCGGGATTCCTGCAGACAAACATCAAATCATTTTTGAAGCTTTCACTCAGGCAGATTCATCAACGACCCGCCAGTTTGGAGGAACAGGTCTTGGTTTGTCGATTTGTTCGCAGCTAGTCTCTATGATGAACGGAAAAATTTGGTTGAACAGCGAATTAGATAAGGGGAGCACATTTCATTTTATGATTCCTTTCAAATGCGATGAGGTCTCGAATGGTTCTGAAGAAATTATTAAGCCTGGATATCAATCAACAACCAGCGGACGTCATATACTGGTCGTAGATGACAACGTGATCAATCAACGCTTGATTTGCAGCATATTGGAAAAGCATGGTCACAAGGTTAGCGTTGCCGCAAGAGGTGATGAAGCACTGAATCTAGTAACCAGGAACCGATTTGATGCTGTTCTGATGGATATTCAAATGCCGGTGATGGATGGTTTGGAAGCGACTGTCAGGATTCGTGGGGAAGAAAAGAATTCCAATACGCATGTACCAATTATTGGAATGACTGCTCATGCTACTGCGAGCATCCGCACAAAATGTTTAGAAGCAGGAATGGATGATTATATCAGTAAGCCATTTCAGGTGGATCAATTTTTGAAAATTCTGGAATCAATTCAAGGAAAACAAATTTCAGCAATTTCCGCTTAACGCTTTCTGGATTTAATCAGCTCAATCCACGGGACAAATGATTTCAAAAACTTAATTACGAACTCACGTGTGCGTTCATCAGTTAAGTTTCCTTTATCATCAAACTTGTCTCTGCAGTTTGCTATCAGGATTTCAGGCTTTAGCATTGCGTACACTTCTAAAAAGACGAACGACTGCCGCAATGCTAACTGAGACCTGATAGTTCCACCTGGACCTTGACTCGCACCCATGATTGCAGCCGGCTTTCCGTAAATTGTCGATTTACCTGGAGGACGTGATGCCCAATCAATCGCATTCTTTAACACTCCAGGTATGCCGTAGTTATATTCCGGCGTAGCAATCAATAATCCATCAGCGTCGCCAATCGCTTTCTTGAAATCTTGAACCGATTCCGGATCGCCTTTCGCTTCAACATCTTCGTTGAAAATTGGAATCGGCAAAAGATCAAAGATCTGTATGTTGAGTTCAGGCGGAGCGAGTTCTTTCACTGTGCGTAATAACCCGCGATTGTATGACGTTTGCCGCAGTGAGCCAGCAAAACCTAAGACGTTAAATTGTGAGTTTGCCATAAAAGCAAGTGTAACTTAAATCAAACGGAGCGTGAGCGTCATCATCTTGCAAACCGGAGCGCGGGCGTCTCTGCCCGCGGTTCTAACGGAACAGAAGTGAATCTTTTGTGTCAATAGAACGTTAGTAACAAATGGGAGGATCGGTTATGTGGGATGAAACATTAATTGAATCGATGGGCAAACGTAATAATGGGAAACGATGGCTTACTGTTCAGGTTGCAGCAATCTTTCATGCGGGGATCGTTGCAATTTTGGTGGCAGCTTCATTTTGGTATTCAGATGCAATGACATTACCTGCACAGTCTCAACCGATCACTGGCGTATTTTTTTCTGAGAGTTTGCCAACTGCACCTGCTCAATTAGGTGTTCGACATACAACCGAAGCAAGCCCTGTGGCAAATAATTCAAAACCTGTGCAAGAGATAACACAACAAAACGTTGTACCTGAAGATGGAAGTGTTGTGAAGTCTTCAAAACCATTTACAGATGTGAACAATTTCGGAAATGTTCCGGTCGGTGATCCGAATGGAGTTGATGGCGGACTTCCGAATGGATCAGGAGACGGTGGATATGGTCCCGGAAATGGAACAGGGAACGGGAAGCCAATCCCGCAAGATCAATTCAAGAAATTGCGTGTTCAGCAGCCTGAAGTAATACATCGAGTTGAGCCTGCATATCCACAAACACTTCTACGAATGCATAAAGAAGGAATTGTTATTCTTCAAGCGCTTATTACTGCAAACGGCGATGTTCAAAAAATTGAGATTCTTAGATCTGATCATGCTCTCCTTGCACAAACTGCTATCAATGCTGTTAGTCAGTGGAAATATCGACCTGCCAAATTGGATGGCAAAGCTGTAGCGGTTTATTTTACAGTGACGGTCATGTTCACAATCAGGTGATTTCATTCGCCGGCGTGATTGAGTGCTTTTACTGCTGCAAAAAAAGTGATTGTTGTGAAGACAACAAAAGCGGCACTTTCCCACAACACTACCGAAAAATCACCCACACCCAGAGTGGTAAAACGCAATACATCAGTTTGCCATGTGACAGGATTCAAGCGAGCAGTAATCCGGAACCAGGATGGAAGATTTTCTAACGGATAAAACAAGCTGCTGGCAAACATCAATAAGATGTAGCAAATACTTGTAACTGTATTGAATGAATCTATTCTCCGCATTCGAAGTGCAAGAATTGCAAAGAAGAAGAACCATCCGGCAGTTCCGAACCCAATTGCAACCAGAGTCCAGATTAAAGTAGAACGTTGAATTTCAACATGCATGAACAATTCAGCGGATAGAATTGCAAGTACAGCGCCAGCCAAACTCAGAAAAACATTAAACGAAATTTTTCCGGCAACGAGTTGTTGCCTGCTTACTGGATACGTTAAAACTTCATAAAAGATTCCATTTTCTCTTTCCGTGAAATATCGCCAGGATGTATTCATTGCAATACTGAAACAGGTCATTGAAAGAACGCCTGCTAAGAAAAAAGATGCGTAATCAGGACCGTATCCTGCAGTTTGAAATGAGCTTCCGATAGATCGCTGGAATCCGTAGCCAAAGATCAATAAATATGTGATCGGAACGAAGATGTCCCAGAACAAGAATGTAATGTTGGTAATTCTAAAACGATATTCGCGGTACAAAACCGATATTAAGCCTTTCATAATTTCTAAAACGTAAAGCGTAAAACGTAAATTAAGGAGTGAGTTCTTACGTTTTACGTTTTACGTTCCATTAACTCAACAAAGATCTCTTCCAGCGATATTCCATGAATTTCGAATCGTTCTATCCGAAATTGTTGTGAGATTTTCGAAAGCTGCCCAAAAATTGCAGCTTCTTCGCCTTCAAACTGCATTTCCGCATCCTTGTCTTCCACTGTTAACGAAATTGGATTCAACAATCGTAAAGATTGAAATGCTTCAGGTTGTGCAGAATCAAAGCTTAAAGACACATGAAAACGTTTTTTTGTAAGTGAACGAAGCCGATCAAGGCTTCCGCTTGCGATTGATTTCCCATGATTCAAAATCACAATTTGATCACATAATGCCTCTGCTTCCTCCAGCAGTTGAGTTGTTAAGAAAATTGTGCGGCCCTGACGCGATAATTCGCGGATTGAATCGAGTGTCTGCCTTTTGATGATCGGATCCATTCCAGTTGTCGCTTCATCCAGAAAAAGAAGTGGCGAATCAACCATAAATACTTTTGCAACCTGTAACCTGCGTCTCATCCCGATGCTCAGGTCTTGTGCCTTTTCCTTCTGTTTATCTTTCAAATCAAATTGTTCCAATACTCTCGCAGCTCTCTTCTGAGTTTCTGCGGTACTGAGTCCATGTAGCCTTCCATATATATGAAGGTTGTCACGAACGGATAGAAGTGTTTCTACTGCAGTTTCTTGCAAAACTACTGCAATTTGTTTCCTGACATTCAATGGTTGGTGAACGACATCATGTTCAAAAACTCGAGCAGTGCCAGACGTCGGCTGTACAATCGTTGTCAGGATCCGGACAATCGTTGATTTACCAGCTCCATTCGGACCAAGCAATCCAAAGATTTCGCCTTTCTCAACTTTGAATGAAACTCCAGCCACTGCGTGAATTACATTGTCAGATCCGGATCGAAATGTTTTAACTAGATTTGTAACTTCAATGGCACTCATAACCTTCTAGTGTACTTTGTGCCTTTGTGGTGAAGCTAGATCTCGATTTGCATGCCGAGTTCTACAACTCGATTGGGCGGCAATCTAAAAAATTCGGTAGGTCTTGATGCATTGCGGGTAAGAAACACAAAAAGTTTTTCGCGCCATAATGCCATTCCAGGATATTTTGATGCAAGTAAAGTATTTCTGCTTAATATATAAGTCGCTCTCCATGGATCGATATCAAGTCCATGAGTACGCAGATTTTGAAGTGCACTTGGCACATCGGGATCTTCCATAAATCCGTATCGAAGAACTACTTTATAAAATCCACCACCGAGATCTTCAAATTGAAAGCGCTCTTTTGGACGAACGAGTGGCACTTCCTCCGTCATGATGGAAACCACGACATTTTTCTGATGTAACACCATGTTGTGTTTGATGTTGTGAAGCATGGCGATCGGAGTTCCATCAGGATCGCTGTTCAAATATATTGCCGTTCCCGGGCATCTCATAAAATTTGTTGATGTGGCATCTGCAATGAAATTCTTTAATGGAAACATCGTTTGTTGTAATTTTGTTCCCAGCAATTGGCGTCCGCGTTTCCATGTTGTAAATAATGTGAATACAAAAACTCCTACCAGTAATGGGAACCATCCGCCTTGAGCAACTTTAATGATGTTTGCTCCAAAAAATGCAATATCAACAAATAGAAATCCTGCAGTAACCAGAATCGCATACGGAAGTTTCCAGTGCCACATGTGTCGCGCCACAAAATAAGCAAGAATTGTTGTAATGATCATCGTACTTGTAACTGCTACACCGTACGCTGCTGCGAGATTACTCGATGATTTAAATCCAAGCACAAGCAAAATTGTGGCAATCATTAAAGCCCAGTTCGCACCTGGAATATAAATCTGTCCGATTTCCTTTTCCGATGTATGAACTACGTTGATGCGCGGCGCATAACCAAGTTGTGCTGCCTGGCGTGTTAATGAAAACACACCGGAGATTACAGCCTGTGAAGCGATAATTGTTGCCATCGTTGCAAGAATCACCAGCGGATAATGAGCCCACGATGGGGCCATTAAATAAAATGGATTTTTTGCCAATTCAGGATTATGCAACAGAAGCGCTCCCTGGCCAAAATAATTCAACAGCAATGAAGGACCAACTATCGAAAACCAATCAATCTGAATCGGCATTTCACCAAAATGACCGAGATCTGCGTATAAAGCTTCACCGCCGGTTGCAACCAGAAACACTGCACCTAAAACAAGATATCCATGAAATCCATTCAGTTGAAAAAATCGGATTGCGTAAATTGGATTCAGCGCTGCTAAAACCGAAGGTTGTTTAATGATGTTTGATATACCAAGAACCGCGAGCGTCAGAAACCACACAATAATGACAGGTCCAAAAACTGCGCCAACTCCTGCTGTGCCTTTACGTTGAAAAAAGAAAAGCATCACCAGAATTGCAATCGTAATTGGAACTACATAGGGCCTGAAAAAAGGAGTTGCAACTTCCAGACCCTCAACTGCGCTGAGCACTGATATTGCCGGCGTTAACATTCCATCACCATATAGAAGCGCGGCACCGAACAAACCTAAGGCAGTCAAAAGGAAATACTTTTTATTGTTTTCCGCCCGCAGGACTCTGTGAACCAGAGCCATCAACGCTAGAATTCCACCCTCACCGCGATTATCGGCTCTTAATACATACACGTGATACTTAAGCGTTACTACAATTGCCAATGACCAGAAGATTAACGATAGCACTCCAAGAACATTACCGTGTGTAACGGCCACACGATGATGTCCAAAAAAGCATTCTCTGACGGCATATAACGGGCTTGTTCCAATATCTCCGTAAACAACACCCATTGCCGTCAAACACAAAATCCAGAGTGCCGACTTCTGATTAGATTCGACGTGGCCCTTGTCCTGAATAGCTACATTTGTGAGTTCCATATATTCTAGAAAAGATAACAGCTAGAGCGTAATTAAGGAGTAAGGAAGTTATAAAGATTTTATAAAGTTTACGTGATGCAACAGAGAACAAAATGGCAAAGTTATCTTTGGGGAGTGCTGTCTATTGCGGTACTCACTTTACTTTTGCTTCCATTCCGTCTTCATGTAAATTCAATCACAGTTGCATTAATATTTTTGATCAGCGTTGTGTTTACAGCGATTCATAATGGAAGCAAGCCTGCATTTGTGACATCTCTGATTGCAATGCTTGCCTTTAATTTCTTTTTTCTACCTCCGTTTCATACATTTGCAATCGCAGATCCTGAGAACTGGATTGCTCTATTTGTTTTTCTGGTAACGGCTTTGACTGTGGGAAGTCTTTCGGCAAGAGAAAAACATCGCGCTCAGGAAGCGGAAAGGCTTTATAAGGAACTGCAAAATGCATTTGAAATGGCAAGCCAGGCAGAAGCTCTCAAACAAAGTGAACAATTGAAATCAGCTTTGCTGGATGCAGTTTCACATGATTTGCGTACGCCACTTACTTCCATGAAAGCGGCTGTAACGACACTGCTTTCAAAAACTAATTTTTCTCTTGATGAGGAAGGACAGAAGGAAATGTTAGAAGTGATTGATGCTGAGATTGATCGATTGAATCATCTTCTGGAAGGTCTCATTGGAATTGCGAAGATTGAAGCGGGTGCAATGCAGCCTCGCCGAAGTTGGTCAAATTTTGAAGAGATCGTTTCAATTTCACTCGACAGAACTGCGGGACTGACTTCTCAGCATAAAATAACGTTGGACCTGGATCATGATTTACCGCCGGTTCGTGTAGATGAAATATCAATTGCCGAAGTCCTTTATATACTTCTGGAAAATGCAACGAAATTTTCACCTTTGCATTCAGAAATAATTGTGTCCGCAAAAGTCGATGGAGATTCACTCAAAGTGAGTGTTATCGATCACTGGGAGTTCCTGCAGATTCGCGCGAAAAAGTTTTTGAGAAATTTTTTCGCATGCATACCTCAAATATCACAAGGCCTGTCGGTCTTGGGATGGGTCTGGCAATAGCGCGTCGAATTATAGAAGCGCATGGCGGCCGGATTTGGATTGAAGAATCGCGCAAAGGTGGTGCGCAAGTATCGTTTACAATTCCTTTGAAAGAACAGCACGTATGAACGGAACCAGAATTCTTGTTGTGGATGATGAACCGCAAATCACTCGTGTGCTGCGTAGAAGTTTGTCTTCGAAAGGATACGAAGTTCAAGTTGCAGAAGATGGTGAAGAAGCGCTGGATGTTTTCCTAAAATGGAATCCGGACATTGTAATCACGGATCTTTTCATGCCGCGAATGGGTGGATTAGAGCTTTGCCGGCGGATTCGGAAGACATCGCAAGTGCCAATTCTAATTTTGTCAGTAAAAGGTGAAGAGCGCGCGAAAGTAGAAGCACTTGATACTGGTGCGGATGATTATGTTACCAAACCATTCGGCATGGATGAACTTTTCGCGCGCATTAGAGTTGCATTACGCCGTTCAGCATTACCCGCGAACAATGAAACATCAACGATTGAGCTGGGAGATTTTACGATTGATCAGAATGCGCACATCGTGAAAATCCGAGGAAAAGAAATTCACCTAACTCCGAAAGAATACGATCTGCTTTTGTACTTCCTTCAAAATCCGGGGCGAGTCCTTACTCATCGCACATTACTAGGAGCAGTTTGGGGCGGAGAATCGGTAGAGCAAAATGAATACCTTCGCGTGTTTATCGGACAACTCCGGAAAAAAATTGAAGTTGATCCAACAAAACCGCAATACATCGTAACCGAACCCTGGATCGGTTACCGATTTATACCCGAGCAATAAGAAATAACCACGAAGCCGCGGAGAAACGATGACTGCTTTGAAATCGGCGATCGGCCAAGTTCCCCTCCTTATGAAGGAGGGGATAAAGGGGAGGTTGGAAACATTTTGAAGACTCCAACCCCCTCTTTGATCTCCCCCTTCATAAGGGGGAGAAACGAACGCCGATTTTCATTATTTCTGTTTGATCTCATGATCATGAGTTACTCCGTGGTTATTTTTTAGCTGGTGGTGTAAATAGCAGAAACATGATCAGAATAGTAAGGATCAACGATGCAACCTCACCTGCGAGGCCGCTGATCATTACTGTTTGATCTTTTGAAATGAGTCCGGCAGCGACTGCGATTGCAAGAGTGATTCCGGCGATGCCTTCACCTGCGATCAAACCGGAAGCGCACAGAACGCCGTTTTGTGATTTGCCAGGATCTTTTTGGTCGCTCCATCTGCGTACCAAACCGCCAAGGAAAATTGGAGTCATTGAACTCAACGGAAGATAAAGGCCGATCGCAAATGTAAGTCCAGGCAATCCAGCAAGAATTGCAGCGATTGCGAATGCCATTCCGGTTCCAATCAGACCCCATGGAAGTGAACCGGAAAGGACTCCTTCAATCACTGTTTTCATCAATGTTGCTTGTGGCGCAGGCAACTCCTGAGATCCAAATGTATAGGTCTTTCCTAAAATCAGAACCGTTCCGGCAACAGCCCAGCATGCGATTGATGCGCTTAAAAGTTGTCCTGCTTGTTGCAGGTATGGTGTGCCACGAACCAGAAAACCAGTTTTGAGATCTTGTGAAATATCTCCGGCTTTGGAAGCAGCAATGCATACAACAGTTCCAACGGTAAGAACTGCAAGCTTTGCATCACCGCTGCGCCATCCTAACGCAACAAAAATCGCACTGGTTGCAAGTAAAGTAACCAGCGTCATTCCTGAGGTCGGATTGCTTGAAACTCCGATTATTCCAACAATCCGTGAAGACACGGCCACGAATAACAAACCGAAAATTGCAACACCAACTGCTGCAACGAATCTTTGAAATAAATTCAAATTCCCAGCAAACAATCCTGGTACAAACCCCAATACGAATATTACTAATGTTACGCCACCAATGATCACCCACGATGGCAGATCTTTATCTGTGCGTACATCCTCATCCGATCCAAACACCTCTGTTTTATCTTCTCGTTTAAGTCCCCTTACTACTGCTTTCAAGGATGCAATCATTGTAGGAAGAGATTGAATCACCGTGATTGTTCCTGCAGCAGCAACAGCTCCTGCGCCAATGTAACGCACATAAGAGGCCCAGATTTGTGAAGGACTCATATCATGAATCGGCACGCGTGATTTTGCGCTAAGAATCTCCGGAAACAGAGGGCCTGCTAGCTGATCACCAACAATGGCGAATAGTGGAATCAACACAATTGCGGCGATCAAACTTCCAGACACCATGATGCCTGATGCCCTGTAACCGATAATGTAGCCAACCGCTATCAATGCCGGCGCGATTTCCAATGCTAATTGCGCTTTGGGTAAACCGGAGATCGCGATACGAATTTGATCCGGCATCAAATGAATTAAGCCGAGTGCGAGTTTAACTAAGAATCCAACTGCCAATCCAATGAAGATCCATTTCGAAGCCGACGTTTCACCTGTAGACGCTTTCAATACTTCTGCGCAGGCACGACCTTCCGGATATGGAAGTTCAGCATCGGCTTGCACAATCAAAAGTCTTCGCAATGGAATCATTGCGCATACTCCAAGGATTCCACCAAGCCATGCAAGAATTGCAACTTGCGTATATGAAGGTGGTGCGCCCCACAAGAATAATGCCGGGATTGTGAAGATTGTTCCGGTTGCAAGCGATGAACTGGCGCTTCCGATGGTTTGCGCAATGTTTGATTCCAGGATCGTGCCTTTGCCCCAAAGGCTTTCTCCTGCACGAAACACAGCGATCGATAGAACTGCAATCGGAATTGATGTGGTAACAGTCAGTCCTACACGCAGCCCAAGATAAGCATTCGCTGCACCGAAAATTACACCGAAGATCATTCCAGTTAAAACAGACTTTAAAGTAAGCTCCGCTATTTTGGATTTCGTTATTTCGATAGCCATTTTCGCTGCTTCATTTTAGCATTTGAACCGCGGAGACACGGAGGTTCAAATCTTTACGATCTTTTTACGTAACATTTTGTCCTTCTTTATTTATTTCTTCCTATCATTTCAAAACCATGAAAATTGCATCCTTCTTGATTTTGATTTTTGCTTTATCAGCTTTCGAACTTGCAGCGGAAGATGAAAACAGCAATTTGCTATTCAGCGGTTATGCAGAAATCTATTATGCGTACGACTTCAATGAACCACTGAACCATGATCTGCCTCCATTTCTGTTTTCATACAACCGTCACAACGAAGTCAATCTCGATCTCGGTTATCTAAAAGCACAATATGTAACCGATCGGTTACGCATAAATTTTGCGCTTATGGCAGGAACTTATGCTCAGGCGAATCTTTCTGCTGAACCCGACGTATTCAGAAATGTATTCGAAGCCAACGCAGGATTCAAATTAAGCAAAGACAAAAATTTCTGGGTCGATGCAGGCATCTTCCCTTCACATATTGGTTTTGAAAGTGCAATCGGAAAAGATTGCTGGACATTAACCCGCAGCATCCTGGCGGAAAATTCTCCGTATTATGAAGCAGGAGCCAAAATTTCTTACACAACTGATTCCGGAAAATGGTTCATAGGTGGCCTGTTGTTAAATGGCTGGCAACGCATTCAACGATTAGATGGAAACAACACTCCTGCATTCGGAACACAACTGACTTACAAACCGAATAATGCCTTTACGTTGAACTACAGTACATTTATTGGAAGTGATAAACCGGACGTATCCCGACAATGGCGTTACTTCAATAATTTCTACGCAATTTACCAGATCACTCCAAAAGTCGGAATAATCGCCGGTCTTGATATCGGCTCGGAACAAAAAAGCAAAGGCAGCGGCGATTACAACACATGGTACAGTCCGGTTGGGATTATCAGGTACACGGTGAATGACAAGATCAATGTCGCCGCCCGTGTGGAATATTACCAGGACCCGAACGGTGTAATTATATCCACGGGAACTCCAAACGGTTTTAAGACCATTGGCTATTCAGCGAATTTTGATTATTCAATCAATGATCATTTGCTCTGGCGAATTGAAGGACGAAGCTTCCAGAGCAAGGATGGCATTTTTACCAAAGATAATGAGCCTGAATCAGACGATCATTTCATCACGACGTCTTTAGCCGTCTGGTTCTGATCTTTACGATTTTTTTATGGAATACTTTCTCTCTTTTTATAGTCCGAGAACTACAATAATCTCATGGCAAATTTAACATCAGAACAACGGACAATCCTCAAAAAAATCATTTTTTGTCTTGTATTTGTTTGCAGCATCATAGTTATCACTAGAATTGCTTTGCACTTAGGTGGAATTGTGAATCCTACGACGGTAGGTTTCATATTCTTGATCGTTGTTGTTATGTCCGCTATTTTTGCCGGACTGATTGTTGCGGTGATTACTTCTATTGTGGCAACACTGTTTTTTAATTACTTCTTTTTCCCTCCAATCGGAACTTTCATCATCTATGACTTGCACAATTGGGTTGCTGTTTTTGCATTATTGTTTACTTCGGTGGTGATCAGCCGTCTCACTGCTTCAGCAAATGAAAATCGGCATAAAGCGAATGACCTGGAGTTTACGCTTGGAAGATTGAAAGAGTTTGGTTCATGGCTTCTGTTAATGCCTAAAGATACGATGACACTTTCGGCCATCGCAGAAGGTGCGGTTAGAATTTTTTCACTGGAGTATTGTTCTATTCATGTATATGCCGAAGGGAAGTGGCATCATTTTTCTGGAACTTCAATTGGAGAACTTTCACGAGACGTTGCAGACAGTCTGAAAAATCCACAGGATCATCCAACCGATTTAGTCGAATTAGCAGAAGAACAAAGTTTGGGCGTACGTTATTCACGCATCCGTACCAGCGAACAATATATTGCTGTTCTTGTCGTGAGGAGTAGCTACCTTTCGTCTCAGGCAATCGACTCAATTGCTTCTATTATCGGAATTGTTCTGAACGAAGCTCTCCGCGAGACCCATCTCAGTTAAAGCAGGAACAAAATATGACTGATCTCATTTATGTTGCGATCGTTTTATTACTTACAACTTCCGCTGTAGGAATGATAATTGGGTTCGAAAGCTTGAGGTAACGAATATGCTTTTGATTAGTTTCATTACTGCTTTGCTCATTTTTGTTTATCTTCTTGTCGCGCTTCTGAAACCGGAGAAATTTTAATGACTGCTAATAATCTCGTTCAATGTGTTGTTTACATGATTGTCTTGCTGGCACTTGCGAAACCGCTCGGCCAATTTATGGCAAATATTTATCAAGGCAAAGTTCCGAAAATGCTTCGATGGTTGAGTCCGGTTGAGCGCGTTATCTATCGAATTTGTGGAATTAAAGATGATGATGAGATGGATTGGAAAATGTACGCAGCAACAATGATGATGTTCAACGTTCTCAGTCTGTTCATTGTTTATCTGTTGCAACGCTGGCAGGATTTTTTGCCTCTCAACCCAATAGCAATGAAAGCAGTTTCACCCGATTCTTCGTTTAATACTGCAATGAGTTTTGCTACCAATACTAATTGGCAGGGATATGGTGGTGAGACTACCATGAGCTATCTCACTCAGATGCTAGGGTTGACGGTTCAGAATTTTGTTTCCGCAGCTGCAGGAATGGCGGTGCTTGTTGCTCTCATTCGCGGATTCATTCGGAAGGAAGCAAAAACGATCGGCAGTTTTTGGGTTGATCTAACCAGAACTGTGGTCTATATCATGCTTCCACTTTCGATCGTTGTAGCTGTGATTTTGGTTTCGCAAGGTGTAGTTCAAAATTTTAGTCCTTCATTCAAAGCGACATTGATTCAACCTTTAATCGGTGAAGATGGAAAAAAGATTTATGAACAAATCATCGCCACCGGACCTGCAGCATCCCAGGTTGCAATCAAACAATTGGGGACCAATGGTGGTGGTTTTTTTAATGTGAACTCATCGCATCCATTTGAAAATCCATCAGCGTTTAGCAATTTTGTTGAAATGCTATGCATCTTGCTCATTGGTGCAGCACTTTGTTACACATTCGGTGCGATGGTGAATGACAGGCGCCAGGGTTGGGCATTACTTGCTGCGATGACAATCCTGTTTGTTCCGCTTCTGACTTTATGTGTTGTGCAAGAACAGAATGGTAATCCAGCGTTAAATTCACTTGGCATAAGCCAACAACCTTCGATAGATCAGGATGGCGGAAATATGGAAGGTAAAGAGGCACGCTTTGGAATTGTTTCATCCGCTATCTGGGCCAGTGCAACGACAGCAGCTTCCAATGGATCTGTGAATTCAATGCATGATTCATATACACCGTTAGGTGGACTTGTTCCGATGTTTTTGATTCAAGCGGGTGAAGTGATTTATGGCGGAGTAGGATCCGGACTTTATGGAATGTTGCTGTTTGTAATCATTGCCGTTTTTGCAGCTGGTTTGATGGTTGGCCGTACTCCGGAATATCTTGGCAAAAAGGTAGAAGCATTTGAAATGAAGATGGCTTCGATTGGAATTCTGGTTCCGCCATTTGCCGTACTGGTCGGCACTTCTATCGCAGTAGCAGTCGCTGCCGGTAAAGCAGGAGTGCTCAATCCAGGACCGCATGGCTTCAGCGAAATTTTGTATGCATTCAGTTCTGCCGGTAATAATAACGGAAGTGCATTTGCTGGAATCAGTGCGAATACTCCTTTTTACAATGTGATGCTTGGCATCGCAATGTTTATTGCACGTTACTGGATCGCAATTCCGGTCCTTGCTATCGCCGGCTCTTTAGCAAGCAAGAAAATTGTTCCGCCAAGTCTTGGAACTCTACCAACACATTCATTGTTGTTCATCATGTTTTTGGCAGGAATCGTGATCATGGTTGGCGCTTTAACTTTTGTGCCTGCACTTGCTTTGGGTCCCATTGCAGAACACATGCTATTTCGATTATGAGAAAAGAAAGTAAAACCAGGAAACTTTGGGATCTTGCGATTGTAATTCCTGCAATCAAAGATTCCTTAAAAAAACTTGATCCACGCCATCAACTTGGGAATCCGGTGATGTTTGTTGTTGAAGTTGGAAGCGTGTTGGCGACCGCGCTTTATATACAGGCAATCGTGGGTCAAGGTGAAGCTACTCCTGGATTCATTCTTGCGATTGCACTCTGGCTGTGGTTCACACTTCTATTTGCAAATTTTTCCGAAGCAATGGCAGAAGGAAGAGGAAAAGCACAAGCATCCAATTTGAGATCAGCGCGAAAAGATACGGTTGCGAAAAAGTTGGCGAGTCCTGATCGAACAGGTCCGATAGAAAATGTTTATGCCAGCACTTTGCGAAAGGGTGACATTGTTCTGGCTGAAGCCGGTGATCTAATTCCTATGGATGGCGAAGTCATTGAAGGCGCTGCATCAGTCAATGAAGCAGCGATCACCGGTGAAAGTGCACCGGTAATTCGTGAAGCAGGCGGGGATCGGAGTGCAGTCACCGGTGGAACGACTGTTCTTTCGGATTGGTTGGTAATCCGCATTACGTCAAATCCTGGTGAAACATTTTTGGATCGAATGATTGCAATGGTAGAAGGAGCAAAACGCCAAAAGACACCGAACGAAATTGCGTTAAGTATTTTGCTTGCAGCATTCACCATTATTTTTCTATTGGCAACAGTCACTCTGTATTTCTTTTCCGGTTACAGTGTTGAAGCGGCGGGACAAGGGACAGTCATAACTCTGACAGTTTTAATTTCGCTTCTGGTGTGTCTGATTCCAACCACGATTGGAGGTTTGCTGCCTGCAATTGGAATTGCAGGAATGGATCGGATGATTCAAGCAAACGTGATTGCGATGTCTGGCAGAGCAGTTGAAGCAGCGGGAGACGTGGATGTGTTGCTATTGGATAAGACCGGCACAATTACGTTAGGAAACAGGCAAGCCGTAGAATTTTTTCCTGCAAATGGAGTGGATGTGAAATATCTGGCGGATGCCGCGCAGATCTCTTCTTTGTCTGATGAAACTCCCGAAGGTCGAAGCATTGTTGTCTTAGCAAAACAACGTTTCGGAATTCGTGAACGGAACATTCATGAACTTGGAGCACATTTCATTCCATTCAGTGCTCAAACGCGCATGAGTGGCGTCGATCTGGCTGATGGTAGAAAAATTCGTAAAGGCGCAATGGATGCCGTTGAAAAAACGATTCGTGGGAGTGGACATCTTTTACCGGCAGATGTGCGTTCATCTGCGGAAGAAATTGCGAGAAGCGGCGGAACGCCTCTGGTAGTTTCAGAAGATAGTAAAGCGCTCGGCGTCATTCATTTGAAAGACATTGTAAAAGGTGGAATTAAAGAACGATTCGCTGAACTTCGCAGCATGGGGATCAAGACCATCATGATCACCGGTGATAATCCTGCAACTGCTGCAGCGATTGCAGCAGAAGCGGGTGTGGATGATTTCTTAGCAGAAGCAACACCGGAAGATAAACTCCGGTTGATCCGTGATGCTCAATCCGGAGGCAAATTAGTAGCAATGACTGGTGATGGTACGAATGATGCACCGGCTCTGGCTCAAGCCGATGTTGCAGTGGCGATGAACACTGGAACACAGGCCGCCAAGGAAGCAGGAAACATGGTAGATCTGGATTCAAATCCGACAAAGTTGATGGAAGTAGTTCAAATCGGCAAGCAACTTCTGATTACACGCGGCGCATTAACAACATTCAGCATCGCCAATGATGTTTCAAAATATTTTGCAATCATTCCTGCCGCATTCATGGGAGTTTATCCTCCGCTCGCGGCGTTAAATGTGATGGCGCTTAAAACTCCGGAAAGTGCGATTTTGTCTGCGGTGATTTTTAACGCAATCATCATTGTGATGCTTATTCCGCTAGCTTTACGTGGTGTGAAGTATAGAGCTTTGAGTGCTCACAGGCTTTTGAGAGATCACATCCTGATCTATGGAATCGGAGGAATTCTTGTTCCATTCATTGGAATTAAATTAATCGATATGATGCTTTCGATTTTTTGGTAAACAAATATGCTGAAACAATTTCGGATCTGTCTTTTATTATTTTTGAGTTTAACTTTTCTCACCGGAGTTCTCTATCCAGCATTCATAACTGCCGTTGCTCAATTAGTCTTTCCATCGCAGGCGAACGGAAGTTTGATTCAGAAGAATCATGTGGTGATCGGTTCCCAATTAATCGGACAGCAATTCGAAGATCCCAAATATTTTTGGGGAAGACTATCGGCCACTGCACCACCTTATAATGCTGCAGCATCTACCGGATCTAATTTTGGCCCGAGGAATCCAAAACTCATGAAAACAATAAAAGGCCGATTAGAAAAACTAAAAGCCGCAGATACGCAAAATAAATTGCCGGTGCCGGTTGATCTTGTAACATCATCATCAAGCGGATTGGATCCGCATATTTCTATTGCTGCCGCAAATTATCAGGCTGCTAGAATTTCGCGACTTCGTGGAATTCCCGAAGACAAAATCGATGAACTTATTGATCGCTACACTAGTGGCAGATTTCTTGGTTTAATCGGTGAACCGGTTGTGAATGTTCTTGAATTAAATCTTGCATTGGATGAACTCAAATCATGATTGAAGAAAGACCGGATCCGGACAAGCTGTTGAAACGTATTCAGGCAGAAGAGCAAGAAAGTACAGCAGCGAAGTTAAAAATCTTTTTTGGACCATATCCTGGTGTGGGAAAAACTTTTGCGATGCTTGAAGCTGCGCGCGAAAGAAAGCGGGAAGGTCTGGACGTTGCTGTCGGTTTAATTGAAACTCATGGACGACCGGAAACCGCAGCATTGTTAAAAGATTTAGAAATTCTTCCACGAAAAGAAATCGCTTACAAAGGAATCACCTTGCAGGAGTTTGATCTTGATGCGGCACTTGCTCGCAAACCGGATTTAATCGTTTTAGATGAGCTGGCGCATACGAATCCCGAAGGAAGCCGTCATGCAAAACGATGGCAAGATGTAGAAGAATTATTAGATGCAGGAATTTCTGTTTACACAACGCTGAATGTGCAGCATTGGGAAAGTTTGAACGATATTGTTGCACAAATTACTGGAGTTCGAGTTCGCGAAACAGTTCCTGATAGCTTTTTGCAGAAAGCGCATGAAGTGGAACTTGTTGATCTTCCACCTGCCGATCTCTTAAAACGGATGACCGAAGGAAAAGTGTATGTTGCGGATCAAGCAATTCGCGCTGCGGAAAATTTTTTCCAGTTAGGAAATTTGATTGCACTCCGTGAACTGGCATTGCGGCACACCGCGGAAAGAGTCGATGCTGAAATGCAGGAATTCAAAACGCGTTATGCAATTTCAAAAATCCTACCAGTAAAAGATCGACTTTTAGTCGGCATTACTGCTTCGCCACATTCTGCCCGCCTTGTGCGCGCCACTCTTCGGCTTGCCACAAGTTTGCGATGTGAGTGGATTACGGTTTACGTGCAAACGCCGGAACACGAAAAATTGCCTGCAGATCAGAAAGCACGAATCATTGACACACTTCGTCTTGCTGAAAGATTAGGTGGAGAAACAGTAGTACTCACCGGACAAAATGTATCGGAAGAGCTTTTGAATTACGCACGCCAGCGCAATGTAACCAAAATTGTTGTTGGTAAACCTTCAGAACCACGCTGGAAAGAATTCTTGTTCGGATCAATTGTGAATGATATGGCTCGTCGTTCCGGCGAAATTGATCTTTATGTAATCAGTACAACAGATATTTCGGACGAATCTACAAGAGCTAGACCGGGAGGGCAGTCCTCCGTGCCCGTCACTGGGCACCAAGGTTTCTTACAGGCGACTGTTTTGGTGGCAATTTTTACGATCATCGGTCATTTTCTGGTCACCAGATTAGATCGCACAAACTTGATCATGTTGTATTTGCTGATAGTTTTGTGGATCGCTTACAAATACGGGAGGTCCGCAGGAATTTTTACATCAGTAATAAGTGTGCTGGCATTCGATTTCTTTATGGTCCCGCCGCTTTTCACATTCGCTGTCACGGACACCGAATATTTGATCACATTTGTTGTGATGTTAATGGTTGCAATAGTTATAAGCACCATTACAGGAAGATTGTTTGCATTTGCAAATGCAACAAGGAACCGTGAGGCACGACTTAGAAGTATGTATCGAGTGAGCCGCACTCTTTCGGAAACTCCTGATCAGAATGAAATGCTGCAAGCAGCAGCACATGAAATCGAAGAATTTTTTAAGTCTCCAGTGCTGTTGTTAATCGCGGATACATCCAAAACACTTCGTGTTGCAGCAGGCGATCCGCAAAGTTTTGGATTTATGGGCAATGAAACAAGAACTGCTGAATGGGTTTATAGAAAAGGTGAAATTGCGGGGCACGGTACTGATACACTCGCAGGTTCAAAAGGAACTTACCTTCCTTTAAAAGGCAGAGAGAAGATTCCGGGTGTGCTGGCTGTCAGGCTTCACGAGCAACGTGAGTTAATCGAGCCGGAACAACTTCTAGTGCTGGAAACTTTTGCATCAGAAATTGGAGAGGCGCTGGAAAGTAAAGAATTTTCAGAAGCAGCTGGACGTGCTACTGCTTCAATGGAAGCAGAACGATTGAAGAACCTTGTATTACGCTCATTTTCGTATGATCTTGCAGCGCCTTCCCAGGAAATTTCAAAAGCGGCTAGAAGAATTTCTCGTACCGGCGAAAATAATAGTGCGGAGTTTGCAAAATCGATCGACACGTTGGTTCAAAAATCGGATCAGATCAATCGTGTGGTTGAGCGGTTGCCGGAATATTTGCAAGATGCGTTTCCAGATTCAAGTGCTCAGAACCTTAAAAAGGAAACGGAAGACGCTGAGTTGCTAACAGTTCTTGACCCCAAACGAATTCTATTTTTCTCCAGAACTGACAGTAAGGATTACATTATCAAGTCTCTAGTGGACACTTTGCGCCTTTGTGGTTCAGAAAAAATATTTCGTTCGATTCAGGAACGCGAACAAGTTGGCGGTATTTTAATTCGACCAAACGTTGCAATTCCTCACACCACAATTGACGATGTTCAAGGTGTCATTGCATCACTTGGAATTCAACACCTCGATCATGACGAAACATTTTTCTGGCTGGTTTTTGTATCAGGAACTGAATTCGCAAAAGAGCATTTGTGTTTTTTGAGGAGTGTCGCTCAAAGCCTTACGGACGAAACGTTACTTCATCTTTCAAAAGCAAAAACTCCGCAGGAGGCATATCTGATGCTTAGCGGTAATTTCGTCTTAAGATGATATTCTGTAATCGTGCCTGAACTTTGTCCAAATTGCCGCAATCCGATACAAAAAAATTCAACCGTTTGTATCTATTGTCAGGTACCTCTCAAAAGAACTGAATTACCCACGGCACGAAAGCGACCAGTTTTTGGCTGTTACATAATTGTTTTGATGTTTATTGCCGGTGTGCTTTTCATTGAATATCCCAAGATCAAAAAGGTTTTCGTCAATGAACCTGAAACAACTCAAGAAAGACAAACACATGAAAGAACTCGTTCATCAAAAGAGCTACAAGCAGGCGGCTACATGAATGAAGTTACTGCGTTTGATGCCTATCGCAATCTGGAGAAAGCAATAAAAGGATCGGATGCGGAACAAGCTAGAAAATATGTAACAAATAAACGCTGGAAAGAATTGGAATTAGAACCGAATGAACCGAATGCAATCGAAGAATTAGACGCCGGTTGCCCTGTTGAAACTGAATTTGAAGTACATGATAAGAATGATCGGACCGTTCTTATCGCTAAAGGGAAATCCGAGCTTGTAAAAGATCATGGCAATCCTGCATTAAAAGTTCTTATCGTGAAGTTGGCGAAAGAAGAGGGACAATGGAAAGTATTTTCGTTGGAATGTCATCATCTTCCTCCAGCCAATTACATGGAACAGGCTTTAAGCTGGCTTGATGAACAGCCCGCCGCGGCGGGTCAGGATTTAGATTCGAAACTCCAAGCTGAGGGACTCAGATATGGTAAACAAAGTTGCTTTAACGCAATCGATGAAGGAAATGCGCTTGCTGTAAAACGATGCCTGACTCTTGGATGGGATCCAAACTCAACGGATTCGAGTGATCATCGCGCAATCGATACTGCAATTTTTAGTATTGCACGCGGTTCAGAAGCGGATCGAGAAATTCTGATGACGTTAATAAATGCCGGGGCCGATATCAATGCGATTGGTGTTAATGGAATGACTCCGCTGATGATGGCTGCTACGCATTGTAAGCAGGAAATTGCAAAAGATTTGATTCAGGCAAAAGCGAACCTTAATCTCAAAAATTCAGAAGGGATCACAGCGCTTGCGATGGCCCAAAATTGTCCCGAAGTTTCCAAGCTTTTAGTTTATTCCGGCGCACGTTGAATTTTTATTTCGCTAATATTATCGGATGAAGTATCCTGAAACTCTCCATTTGCCATCTTTATCCAGCATCGGTATAACAGTTTCCACCGCAGACTTCTTATTCTCAAATGACGAATCGTACTGAATGATTAAATAGTCTCCATCGGGAGCGCCTGGCAATGATTGGACAGATTGTTTCGATTTAAACGTGCGCTTTAAAAGTTTGCCGAACGGATCTCTGACTACTTTGATTGTGGATATCCATTCCTCTTTCTTAACACTATTCTTAAAGTACATTGCAGCTTCTTCCCAACTCGTATCGTATTTTCCAGAATCTACTAGATCAAGCCACGCCTTACTCACTTTTAATGCTGCATCTTCAGCCGAATCAGTGCGAGCTATTTGTATGGAAAAAATCAGTAACAAAACAGTCAGCGATAAAATTTTCATCAATGACCCTCCTAAATTTTATGGAGCTTTCCGTAAATTCCGCGGTTTCCGTGCTTCAGTGATTCCAGATTCCTAAAAGCCTGCGGACCGCAACGATTTCACCAACGTGATATGCATTATGATCAGCCACCAAAAGTATTTCACGTAAATACGTTTGTCCCGATCCATGGGGAATTTTTGCAAACAGATCGACATCAGATGCGAGCTGTTTTAGATCTTCGCGGTCTTTTCGAAAAGCAGCAATACTTTTACTCCATGCATCTGCATTTCGTGGTTCGCTTTTTTTAGGCCATAAGTCATCTGGAAATTTAGGTTCTTTATAATCGGAATTCCGGCAAAAGTCTAAAATATCTAACTGGCATAACCGGAGGTGTTCAAGGAGTTGCCATAATGAATACGGCAAGCCCTTTGGTTTAACACCACGAAATTCTTCAGGAATTCCTTCAATCGCTGAATCGAAACTGGCATGGGCATCTTGCCAATCAAGGAGCTTTTGTAAATGTTTGCGAAGTACTTTGTCATTATCCATAATCTTTCTTAACGCTGAGAACGCTGAGTTATAACATCATATAATATGTCTCTATGTCATTAATAAGAACGGTTCTGTACAAGAGCAACGTGCTTACCATCCGTCAAGTCGAGTGTCGTCCGGCCGATCAAAATTGCGGTGAAGTAGAACATTCTGATGCAGATGTCGTTGTGTTGCCTCTTCGCGGCGCGTTCGTAAAGCATATTGTGTCGGGAAAGAAATTACTGGCAGAACCGAGTCAGGCTGTGTTTTTCGCAGCCGGACGCCCTTATCGAGTGAGTCATGAAGTTGCATCCAGCGATGATTCATTAGCACTCGAATTTTCGCCGAATATTTTGCATGAGGTTCTGGCAAACACAACAGCGACCGACAATTTGCATTCCATTGAAGCGAATTCTCTTTTGTCCACTCACACTATTGCAGCACGAACTCTACTGTATTGGCGATTAAAACATCAACATGCGGAACCGCTCGAAGTAGAAGAAACAAGCCTTGGCTTAGTTTCATCGGCATTCGTCGCAGCTCGCCGAAATACAAAAAGATCATACCGGTCGACACAATCCCGCAGATCGTTGAAAGTTGAATCAGCAAGAGTTGAGTTATTAAAAAATCCGGAACAAAAATGGACTTTGTCTGAGTTATCGAAAAAAGTTGATTGCTCTCCGTATCACCTCACCAGGATGTTCAGAGAAGAGTTGGGCATCCCGCTTCATCAATATCAGTTGCGGATGCGGATCGCAAAATCATTAAATGCACTTCTTGAAACTAAAGATGATGTAACCAGCATTGCACTTGATTCCGGATTCTTCAGCCACAGTCACTTCACTTCCGTATTTCGCCAAACTGTCGGCATTTCACCTACCGAATTTCGCAGATCCGCTAATTCGCAAACGCGCAAGAATTTGATAGCGCGCCTCTCGTAACTTCTGTAAATTCAAATGAACTACATAGACACTAGTTCCCCCTCCTTATGAAGGAGGGGGTTTAGGGGTGTTTGGAGACATTGGAATAAGCACCAACCTCCTCTTTAATCTCCCCCTTCATAAGGGGGAGAAACAAATAGTGAAAAATCGGAGGATATATATGATGCATGCTGTCGATTTTTGCGAAGTCCTACCTTCAGAAGTAATCTCGACGGACTTGAATCAGAATGCGGATCTTTATGGATGGCTGATTGGATCATGGGAAGTAGATGTGACCGATTATGATCTCGGCGCTTCGCCGCATAAGAGTAAAGGTGAATGGCATTTTTCCCGAGTGCTGGAAGGACGAGCGATTCAAGATATTTTTATTGTGCCGATTCGCGGTTCGCGTGAAAGAGTTGGAAAAGAGGGGAATCGATACGGGACGACACTCCGTTTTTACGATCCAACGATTGATGCCTGGCGCATGACCTGGTTCAATCCGGTTCGAGCGGTAAAGAATGAATTGATCGGACGTCGAAAAGGAAATGACATTGTGCAAGATGGCAAGCAGGATGATGGCACAGTGATGCGCTGGTCTTTCGTAGACATTAAATCTGATTCGTTTCGCTGGCTCGGTGAAAGTTCCAATGATGGCGGCAAAACCTGGGTACTTGGCGCTGAATTTTTGGCGAAACGTAGACTTCAGTGACTCTGTGGTTAAAATAGAATTCGTTTCAGGGTTTGATCGAAAGATTCTGGCGAACAATCTTTCATAACACGATTTAACGAATTGTCGCGTAATTTTTGCCACAGCTCAGGATTGTTGTAGAGCTTTATGCAGCTTTCTGCAAAATCTTCAGCATTATCTGCGAGCAACAATTCTTCATCATTGATCCAACCGAGCTGTTGTCCGAGTAGTGAAGTAGATACTATCGGTACGCCATGTGCAGCCGCATCGAAGATTTTTAACGGAATTCCGGCAGCAAATCGAGTCGGCGCGATGAATATGCGCGCATCATTATAGAGTTCTGTTAAATCTTCCACATAGCCTGCGACATGAATTCGATCTCCGGCGAAAGTAGCAATGCTGTCACTGTGATCAATCCCTGCAATCGTGAGATGCATATCGGATTTTTTTTGAATCAATGGAAAAATTTCTTTCACAAACCAGCGTATTGAATCGGCATTCGGACTCTCTTCATCATGAATTGCACCAACAAACAACAAACCTTTCCGCTCAGAAAAAGTGCGAGATGTTGGCGCAATTGTCAGGCAGTGTCCCAAAACATGGACCGGCTGCGATAGATTTGAACTCATCACTTCCTGTTCACCATGAGAAGCGGACAATACAACATCCGAACCTTCAGCCAATGTAATTTCTTTTTGAGTTAATTTTTGGATTTCTTCTTCTGAAATTTTTTCGCCTTTGGCAAGCCGTAATTGTGCTTCCCTCATCGAAAAGAGAGCCTCAGAATCATAAATCACCCGCATGTTCTGAAATAAATCTTCTCTTTTTTGCCGAAGTTGCTGTACGATCTGCATGTTCGGTGACCTGCTAATGATCACTGCATCATAAAAATCTTTTCGTTCTTCAAGAAATTTTTGCAATGACAAATGACCTGCACCTAAAATGATTTCCACTTCCTGTGGTACATCACTGTAAGCGCTGCTCCAATCTTCATTAATGAAAAACATCGGATAGCAAGTAACAAAACAATTCAAACGCCCCAAACTTAAAAGCAGCGCATGAGCTCTGGGAAATCCGGATCCGATCGTAGGATGCGGAACTCTATCATCAATAAATAGAATTTTTTTAACTGGCGGCAGATGAGTTCTTGCTTCCAAAAAATTTGCAACTTTGGGATCGGGCTGTTTGGATAATTCTGTTGCATAATTCTCAACAAAGATCTTGCGATTTGCAATTTGAAGTTGAATCGCATTTTCCTTTATGGTTGAACTGCCAAACTCGAAATGGATTACTGCTGCATTCGGGTCATACACAACGCGCAGTCCTTTTTTCCAGAGTTTGAAGCAGTAATCGGAATCTTCGTAATAAGCAGGTTTGTATACTTCATCAAACCCGCCAAGATCAAAAAATGTTTTTCTTCGGGTTAGCAAAAAGGCCGCTGAACAAAAATCTACATCTCTCATGAACATATATTGAGATGCAAATGGATTATCGCCTCTACCATATGCGATGCATGAACCATCATCCCAGATGATGCTGCCTGCTTCTTGTAAAGAACCATCAGGAAGGATCAGCTTTCCGCCGACTGCACCAATATCAGCTGCAGTTTCAATTGTGTTTAACGCGGATTGAATGCTGCCTGGCAGGATTTGGGTATCGTTATTCAAAAACAAAATGTATTCGCCTCGCGCTTCTGTTGCTGCCTGATTTGCGCCCCGGATAAAATGCAAATTTTCTTCGTTGCGAATGATCAGTGCACCTTCAAGCTGATTCAATAAATCTTGCGTTTCATCATAGGAGCCATTATCAACAATGATTACTTCTGCATCTTGCGGAGTGTTTTCAATCAACGACAACAGACATTTAAAAGTTAATTCCGCTTGATTGAAAGCAACGAGCAATATACTGAGCCTTGGTTGCGGAGATGATGGAAGGATGATCTTGGAGCGTGATGAAAGAAAAAATTCCAATGCAGTGCGCGCCAGTTTTCTTGATGAGTGTTTTGCTTCATCTTGACTTGTTACTGTTTCCGGTTTATTTGAGGGTGAGTAGCGATGCTCTATTTGCTCAATGGAATTATTTTTGGAACCGAAAAGTGTGGAAAGCTTTGATAATGTCCATCGAATTGGACGCGTTATTTTCCATGATTTTGATTCCAGCAATTCACGGATGACTTGCTGCTGATCCAGCACCTGCTGGTGCAAAATCTTAATTCGTTGTCTTTCAGGATTTGGCAAGCTGCACGAAACCTCCCAGTGGAAATGTAACACAAACACCTCACCATATGGCAGGTGATACAATGTTTTGAACCAAGGGGGTTTGGGGTCATGAATAACACGAAGGTCGGGGGTTCGGGATCACCACAGGTCAATCAACCGGTTCCGATGCAGGAAACTGAGGCATCGTCATCTTCGCCGCAAGTAAAGGCTCAAGAATCGCAGCAACAACCGGTCGCGCCAAAGCTGAGCGAACAAAATAAGTCGCAGCTCAAAAATGAACAGCAAATCACTGGCGCCATGAAGCAAGCTGCTATACAAGGGGAATTCAGTAAGCAACATGTCGGAACGAAACCTGACCGGCAGAAAGACGAACAAAGTGTTGTTGATAAGCGTCCGCAAATTGTTCTGACATCGGATGGCAAATTTAATTTAATCCGTCCCGCGCCGCAGCTGGAGAATTTGATTTTGCGTGGTGGTGGCGCGAAAGGAATTGGAAATCCACCTGCATTGCTTGAAATGGAAAAACAGGGAAAGCTGGATGGCTTGAAACATGTTGTTGGAACTTCAGCAGGCGCACTTACTGCAATGTGTCTGGCTTCAGGCCATTCTTCAAACGATCTTCAAGAAGTTTCAGACAGCACAAAAATGACCGATCTCTTAAAAACGCCGAAAGGATTTGAGAATCGATATCCTACGATGCAGTTTGGAGTCATTGGTGCAAACGGCGGCGCAGCAGTTGAAATTGCAGATCGAACATCCGCAACAAAAGTTTCCGGTTATCTTCAAGATCAATGGAACAAACCGGAGTTCAAAGAAAAATTGGATCTTCTTGTGGCCAGCGAAAATCAAAGGTCACCTGGTGCTGGTGATCAAGCGCGTCAAAGACTCGGCTTATTACAAACACAGACTTTTGAAGGCAATCGTACCAATCAAATGATTACGTTCAATGATCTGCGTTTGCTTCATCAGCTGGAGCCCGGCAAATTTCGTGAACTCACTTTGACCGGTTGGGATGAAAAAAATAACGCATCCACATATTTCAATGCCAGCGATTATCCCAACATGCCGATTGCAATTGCCGGACGCATCTCAATGGCAATTCCACCCGCGTTTGCATCCGTGAAATATGATCCAGGCGATGGGAAAGGAGTGCGTCATTTTGCGGATGGAGGGATTGGCACCAACATGCCTTCTGAAGTTGTCACGCGTTCGAAAGCAAGCGATCCTGCAAGCGAATTAACCGGAAGACAACGGGAAAATATTCTGGTGAAAACTGGAATCATGACATTCGATCAAGGCGGTTCTCAAAGTCCGGATAAACTGGAAGGCGCATATAAACAGATGCACGGTTCCGATAAAGATAACGATCTTACAACCGGTGTAGGCAATCGAATGCGAAATGCACTGGTGGGAGTGCTTGCCGGAAACAAAGATATCGGTCTTGTGAACCAAAAGGATCAACAAAAAATTGCGGAATCAGCAGCGAACTGTTTTGTGATAGCGCATGGCGATCTGGGAACGTTCAGTCTTACTGCGGGTGCTCAGCGCGTAAACGATGCAAAAGAAAACGCCAGACAATTAATTCGCGAACAACTCAAACAACGTGAGAACCAGGCTTATGCGCAGGAATTCAATTCCATCAATGAAATTGTCAAAGAATTAAGCCCTCAGGATAAACAAGCATTGCTGAACGGTCCGGCTCCGGATCCGGCGAAATATTCAAAAGGAGCAAACGATCCGGCATTCATGGCTGAGCTGGAACTTTATAACAAAGTAACTCATGATCTTTAGATCAAACAGAAATTATGAAAAACATACGTCAGTTTCTCCCCCTTATGAAGGGGGAGATTTAAGAGGGGGTTGGAATGTCTTATTCATGTCTCCAACCACCCCCTATCCCCCTCCTTCATAAGGAGGGGGAACTCAAAGTCAACATCCATTTTCAAAGCAGTGCTTTCATCCTGATTACTGAAAATCCTTGTCCGAAAAACTGAAAACGATCCTCATCTTTCTTTTGTTTTTGCTGCTTTATTTTGCTTTCCGTTCAGCTGAATTGGATGTGACCGAAGCAATTGCTCTGGATCAGGGCATCTTGTACTCACCGAATCACATGCTCAGTCGTCCGATTGCCAATGTTGTTTGGGAGATTTCAAAAGCTGCTGGCTACGATGGAAGATCTGTTTTTGTTTTGCAAATACTGAACGTATTTTATGGGGCAATCGCAGTAGCAATTACGTTTGTTGCTTATAGGAAGCTTGGCGCAAGTTCATGGGCAGCATTGGCAGGATGTCTTCTGCTAGGAACGTCATACATTTTTTGGTATGAAAGCACAGATGCCTACTACATCGTGCTTTCAGGATTGTTTTCTGCGACTGCACTTCTATGTTCCGCAATCCTAATTGAAAAGCGTTCGTTGTTAACAGCATTTTTTCTGGGAGTCACTTTTGCTTGTTCGACTTTATCCTGGCAGGCTGCTGTATTGTTATTTCCAATGTTGATGTGGCCTTCTAGACGTCGTTTCAAAGAACTGTTGATGCTTGCCATTACATCATTCGCAGTTCTTATGATGGTTTATATTGCAGGGGGAATTGCATCAGGGCACATCACCGCAAAGGAATTGTTTCACTGGGCAACAACTCACGAAGGATCAGTTATACCGTGGTGGGGTAAATTTGAAATTCATCGTATTCAACTTGCAGTGATCTCTGCTGTTCAAAGTATTCAAGTTTATGCACCTCATTGGCTTGTAGACTTTTTTCGATCCACTTACCACCACGAACCACGATCCATCGTAGCAGGAGTCATCTGTTTAACATTGCTAGGAATTGCAGTCATAATTCGTGGCATTCAAATTGTTGTTGGACGAAATTTTAAATTGATCTGGCTGCTTTCAGGTTACTTAATCATCTTTGCATTTCTTGTTTGGTGGGAGCCACTCGATCTAAAAAATTTCTTCGTTCCCAACATTTTTCTGTGCGCTGCTGCTTCAATCGTATTCACTTCGTGGAAGCCCATACCTTTTACAAAAGTGTTGGTATTTATCGTGGTTGTAGTGATGGCACTTGTGACATTCAAAACTTCGATTTGGACCCGGCATGTCGATGGCGGCGGGATCGATATGCGAAAAACAGAATGTATTCATCGCAACTTGACAGCCAAGGACGTAGTGATATTAGCAGATTGGAGCTGTACTCCTAATCTTCATTACTTCTATCAAATGCGTCCGCCTGAGATCCTTGCCTTGAGTGCTTACTTTCACGATCATGAAAAAATGATCGATCATCTGTATGAACAGAGTGAAAATGCCCACCGCGCCGGCGGCAAAATTTTCATCGTGGATCCAAATTCTTACAACCCTGATTATCTGAAGTGGCTTGCAGAACAAACGACGTTCACTCTTTCCGATTTCGATCGCTTCCCTGGCAAATTCGCGTTTCAATGCGAAGAGCTGAAATTTCGTGAAGTAATCTCCTTGGAAAAGTCACACCGGAAGACCGACTAAAAGTTTGTTCGTATGACGAAACGAGTCGGATAATAGTGTTTAATATGAACTCGCGAATAGCCATTGATCCGAATATCTGTCATGGACAAGCTTGCGTCAAAGGAACGCGAATCCCGGTTCATCAGATCGTTCGCATGCTTGCAAATGGAGATTCCATTGAGGATCTTCTGAAGAATTATCCATCTCTGCAGCGAGAAGATGTTCTTGCTTGTTTGGATTATGCCGGTTCGCTCGCAGAAGAGGAAATCACACCTATCGAGCACTAGATTGCGCATTTTCGCGGACGAAAATATTCCGCTGCAAACGATTGAACTATTGAGAATGCAGGGCCACGATGTTGCAAGCGGTCATGATCGACAACACAAAGGTCTCATGATTTCGGATTATGGGAACTTGTTCAAAAAGAATCTCGAATTCTGATTACGACAGATAGAGGATTCGCAAATCATAGAGATGAGCCGCATTCCGGGATACTAATCGTTCGATTACGAATGCCGAATTCCCAGAAGATTCACGCACGGATTCTTACCGCGCTCTCAGAATTTCAACAATCGGAATGGCCGGGACTTCTTGTGATCATGCGTGATAAAACGAAGGGTATATGGAAAGCAAAGTTCCCATAATCAACCTTTTACTATAAGCAGAACACCAATCTGACTGTCAATAGAACAAATGTGTATTGTTGGAATATAGAAACATCACAAAACTTCAGTGATGTTTGTCGTAGAGATCTACAATTTTTTTAACGCTTTTGGAAATGCCGAGGGATGAGGTATCGATCGTGTGATCGGCCATTGCGTACAATGGCTCGCGGCGGCGGAGGATGTCTTGAAGTTGATCCATAGCATTCGGATTGTTGGCCATGGGACGCGGATCTTGTTCTAACACACGGTTCCAATGATCTTCCGGATCTGCTTTCAACCAGAATGTGACACAATGTTGGCGAAGCAATCCATACGTATCTTCGCGGGTGACAATTCCACCACCTGCTGCAAGAACTGCAGAGGGACGTGCAGCCAAAAATTCCACCAGGACTTCGCGTTCCAAACGCCGGTAATATTCTTCGCCATGCACTTCAAAAATATTTTGCAAAGTTAAACTGGCGGAACTTTCAATCCGTTCATCCAATTCCACAAATTTCTTCTTCAATCGTCCCGCAACTTTTTCCCCGATTGTTGTTTTTCCGGCACCGCGCAAACCAACTAGTGCAATTACCGGACGGCTATGATCCAGTTTCTCTGATAACCACAAACGCAACTCTTCCATTTGTCCGGGTGTCAGCGATGAAAGCTGGCTCAAAATTGATTGATCAGACTTACTTGCTTTTCGTGATTTCGTTAAATCGGAAATCACCGTAGACATTGGAACGTGTAAAGCAGAGCAAACATCCAGCAATCGGCTGATAGAAATGTTTCCGTGTCCGGATTCAACATCTGCAAGAAATCGCAAACTTAAACCGGATAATCTTGCTAACTCATGGCGGGAAATTTTTCGCTCGCGGCGAAGGAACTCGATCCGTTGTCCGAGTTTTTCAAGAGGGGTCATATTCGATTACGATTAAGAGTACGAGTATGAGTACGATTAAGAATAGGAATTATACTGCATCTTTAAGACGTTGACAACCTACAAAACGTGCATTAAAATTCACTATCGCCACAAATCATCATCAGGTGTGAGTCATGATTTCATTTGAAACATCCCCGGAAAAATACAAACATTGGAAACTGACATTTCCAGAGAAGAACATCGCATTTCTGACTATGGATGTTCAGGAAGATGCTCCGCTGAAACCGGACTACAAACTCAAATTGAATTCTTACGATCTTGGTGTCGACATCGAATTGGCGGATGCAATTCAGCGGCTCCGTTTTGAGCATCCTGAAGTTCACGCTGTTGTGGTGAACAGCGGTAAGAACAACATCTTTTGTGCGGGTGCAAATATTTTTATGCTGGGCACAAGCGCCCACGGATTCAAAGTTAACTTTTGCAAATATACAAATGAAACGCGGCTGGCCATGGAAGATGCGAGTCAAAACAGCGGACAACATTACATTGCTGCATGCAACGGAACAACAGCGGGTGGTGGTTATGAACTCGCATTGGCCTGCGATGAAATCATCCTGGTTGAAGATGGAAACAGCGCGGTGAGTCTTCCGGAAACTCCACTGCTTGCTGTGCTGCCAGGAACTGGTGGTCTCACGCGATTAGTTGATAAACGCAAAGTGCGTCGCGATCGCGCGGATGTGTTTTGCACACTGGCGGAAGGGATCAAAGGACAACGTGCAGTAGAATGGGGTTTGGTTGATACTATCGCGCCCCGAAGCAAATTCGATCAAATCGTTTTGGAACACGCAAGGAAATGGGCAGCTCATGATCGATCTGAAAAAGGAGCTGGAATTAAACTCGCGCCATTAAATCCGCAAATTTCAGAAAACGAAATTCGCTATCAATATGTGACATTAAAAATTGATCGCTCACAGCGTGTTGTAACAATGACGGTGCGAGGTCCGGAAAAAGATGTTCCAGAAACGTTGCCGGAAATTTTAGAAGCCGGCTCTGAATTTTATCCGCTTCGAGTTTTTCGTGAAATCGATAATGCGATTTTAAATCTGCGATTGAATGAGCCAGAGATCGGTCTGCTGATTCTCAAGACCGAAGGTGATCTTCAAAAAGTTCGCGAGATGGATGAGGCGCTTGCTGCGAATTCCAATAACTGGTTCATCAATGAAGTGCTTCTATATATGAAGCGAACGTTGAAACGCCTGGATCAAACGGCGCGAAGTTTGTTTGCATTGATCGAACCGGGATCATGCTTTGCGGGAAGTTTGTTGGAGATTGCATTAGCGGCGGATCGTTCGTATATGCTGGACAGTCCTGATGAGGACGTCAAAATTGCAGTCACATCTTTGAACAAAGGATTTTTTCCGATGGGCAATGGACTTTCCCGCTTGAGTGCGCGCTTTCAAGCAGAGCCTGAACTCGCAGAAACAGTTTTGCAGAAACAGGAATACAATGCGCGGGAAGCAATGGAAGCCGGATTGGTTACGTTTGCAATTGATGATCTTGATTATGAAGATGATGTGCGTGTTGCGATTGAAGAACGTGCAAGCCTTTCGCCGGATGCATTAACAGGGATGGAGGCGAATCTGCGGTTTGTCGGACCAGAAACGATGGAGACGAAAATTTTTGCGCGGTTGTCTGCGTGGCAAAACTGGATCTTTACGCGTCCGAATGCGGTTGGCGAAAAAGGTGCATTAACGTTGTACGGAAAACCTGAAAGGCCTACGTTTGATTACAAGCGCACATAAACCACAGAGACTCTGAGGCTTCGTGGTTAGGAGTTATGTATGTCAGTCGTAAGTCATAATGAAAAAATTCCGAATAATGTGAACTTAGGTGAGGATCGCCGTTTGCAGCGCGCGTTAGAAACGTGGCTGCCGGATTATTTGAATTGGTGGATGGAGATGGGTCCGACCGATTTCCAAAAAGATCATATCTATTTAAGAACTGCAATTTCGGTTGAACCGTCCGGTTGGGCGCATTTCGATTATGTGAAGATGCCTGATTATCGATGGGGAATTTTTCTCGCACCGAGTCCGAGTGATGAAGGCAAAATTCGGTTCGGTGATTTTGAAGGAAAGCCTGTTTGGAATGAAGTTCCAGGCGAATTCCGAAATTGGCTCCGAAGAATCATTGTGACCCAGGGTGATACTGAGCCAGCGAGTGTAGAACAACAACGTTTGCTCGGACGTACTGCGCCGAGTCTTTACGATTTGCGCAATCTGTTTCAGGTGAATGTCGAAGAAGGACGCCATTTGTGGGCAATGGTTTATTTGCTTCACAAATTTTTCGGCCGTGATGGCAGAGAAGAAGCGGAAGAATTGTTGCAACGCCGTAGTGGTAATCCTGATAAGCCGCGCATTCTTGCTGCATTCAATCAGCCGGTAGAAAACTGGCTCGATTTTTACATGTTCACAATGTTTACCGATCGCGATGGTAAGTATCAACTTCTGGCGTTGAGTGAAAGTGGTTTTGATCCGCTGGCACGCACAACAAAATTCATGCTTACGGAAGAAGCGCATCATATGTTCGTTGGTGAAACTGGAATTTATCGCGTGGTTCAGCGTTCTTGCGAAATGATGAAGCAGGATCCAAACCAGGATGTGCGCAGGCTGGGTGGAATCGATTTGCCTACGATGCAAAAGTACATCAACCTTTGGTACAGCTTGAGTGCTGATTTATTTGGCGGCGAAATTTCTACCAATGCTGCGAATTATTTCGGATCCAGTTTAAAAGGACGCAACCAGGAATCGGGATTAAACGATCATCAAGCGCGGGATCAATTCTACAAAATGGTTGTCCATGAAGACGGCAAATTAAAGGAAGAAGAAGTTCCAATGCGTAATGCCATGAATGAAGTATTGCGTGATTCTTATATTGAGGATTGTCAGCGCGGAGTGGATCGTTGGAACAAAGTCATTCAACAAGCCGGAGTCGACTTCATATTGAAACTTCCAAGCCGCCGGTTCAATCGTCATATTGGAATTTATGCAGGTCTTTATTGCACACCGGAAGGGAAATTAATCAGCAAAGAAGCATGGGAACGGAATCGTGATCAATGGCTGCCAAATGATTCTGACCGAACCTATATTCAAAGCCTGATGAAGCCGATATACGAGATTGGCAAAATTGCGAACTGGATTGCGCCGCCGATTCGTGGAATTAACGGCAACCCGTTCGAATTTGCGTATGTGAAGTTCGAGAACGTGCCCCAATGATCGCGTAATTTAACCACGAAGTACACGAAGAGCACGAAGTGTAATATCATTTTCAGAGATAGGAGGCGTTATGTCCATTGCCATGATCGAAGATTTGCTCGGAGCCGAGACCGAGAAATTACTGAAGTATGAATGCAAAGGAGTCAAGAAGGATCAATTAATTCTGCCTGGTCCTGATTTTGTCACGCGAGTTATAAAAGATACTGATCGCAATCCTCAAGTACTTCGCAATTTTGAAAGCATCTTAACTCACGGCCGCTTGAACGGAACAGGATACGTCTCGATCCTGCCAGTTGATCAGGGAATTGAACATTCTGCCGGAGCTTCGTTTGCGCCAAATCCTGCATGCTTCGATCCTGAAAATATCGTGAAGCTTGCGATTGAAGGTGGATGCAATGCTGTTGCATCTACTTTTGGTGTGCTTGGAAGTTGCGCCCGGAAATATGCTCACAGGATTCCGTTCATTGTGAAGCTCAATCACAATGAATTCCTGTCATATCCAAACAAGTTCGATCAAATTATGTTTGGCAGTGTGCGTGAAGCATGGAATATTGGAGCTGTTGCAGTAGGTGCAACGATTTATTTCGGTTCCGCGGAATCCGATCGCCAAATTCAAGAAGTATCGCGTGCATTTCAAGAAGCGCATGAACTGGGAATGGTTACGATTTTGTGGTGCTATCTCCGTAACCCTGCATTTAAAGTTGGTGATACCGATTATCATGTGGCCGCAGATTTAACGGGACAAGCCAATCATCTTGGTGTAACCATTCAAGCCGACATCATCAAGCAAAAGATGCCGGAAAATAATGGCGGCTACAATGCGCTGAAATTCGGCAAGACTCACAAGAAGGTTTACGAAGAACTCACCACCGATAATCCTATCGATTTAACACGTTATCAAGTTGTGAATTGTTTTATGGGACGCTCCGGTTTAATTAATTCCGGCGGCGCATCAGGAAACAACGATCTTGCAGATGCGGTTCGCACCGCTGTGATTAACAAACGTGCTGGCGGAATGGGGCTGATTTCCGGACGCAAAGCATTCCAAAAGCCGATGGCTGATGGTGTAAAACTTTTGAATGCAATCCAGGATGTTTATCTGGCAAAGGAAATCACAATAGCCTGAGCACTTTGAAACGGCCGACATATTATTAACACGTTGATGAAGCTGAGTTTCCCCTCCTTACGAAGGAGGGGGGCAGGGGGTGGTTGGAACTACTGCAAAAAACTCAACCCCCTCTTTCATCTCCCCCTTCATAAGGGGGAGAAAATTCTTCATTATCGTCATCTGTAAAACGCGATGAATTGGTTTACGATTCTGTTAATCATTGGCGCACTTGCTGCGCTCGCAGGATTCGGTTATCTCTGTTATCTACTTTGGAAAGAATTTTCTGCAACCATCAAAGAAATTCAAAAAACAAAAGAACCGATTGAACAGTTAGTTGACGAAATTCATTCCTTGCAGCCTTTGGTTGATTCGTTGTCTGCGAATGTGAATCGTCAAGCGATGGAAGTTCGCGAAATTATCGAAGAATCAAAATCTGTAGCACAAGAAGTAGGAGCGCTGGTTGGAGCTGTAAGTGCATTGCGTTCACCGCAAGTTCAACTTGCAGTTCGTTATGGCAAAGACTGGATTGAAGAGCGCCGGATGAATCCGATATTAAGGAAGGTCAAAGGGATCATCAAAAAAATTCGTGGCCGATTGCACCGCAAAAGCACAAAGGTTACTTAAATAGAACTATGGTAGGCTAATGAGCAGCGAACATGCGGTTAATCGTCAGTCCGGGGCTTCCGGAAGAACAAGAATTTGCCCTCAAAAACGGTCCAAACTCCATAGGTCGTGCACGCGATAACGACATCGTAATTCTGGACCAAAGTTTATCCCGCTATCACGCTCGAATTGATGTCAGCGATGAGCGTGTTCAAATCACTGATTTGCAAAGCCGCAACGGTACATGGATCAACGGCAAAAAAACTCAGGAAACGAAACTCCATCATGGGGATTCAATTAAGTGGGGAGATGTCCGTTGTGTTGTCATTGTTGAAACTGCTGCGATTGTAAAAGAAATTTCAGGAGATCTTTCCGAGATTTCGCTAAAAGATCTTGTCGAAAAGAGCCACAAAAGCCAATCGAAAGATCGGCTGAACATAATACTGAAAGTCAGCCAGTTACTGTCATCACCACATGCGCTTGATAAATTGATGGCGACTATTTTGGATCTCTTGTTTGAAATTATGTCGCTGGATCGCGCAGTGATTATGCTTCTGGATGAAGAAACGGGGAAGCTCGAACCGCGTTACATAAAACACGCGCCTACTTCGCGCGATGAGCGATACAGCAACACAGTAATTCAATACGTAATGCAGAAAAATGTTTCGGTCTTTCTTCCGATGCCACTACAGATGAACGTTTCGGGGCATCGACATCAATCACCAGTCAATCGATCCGTTCCACAATGTGTGTACCGTTGAAAGTGCGCGACAAAATGCTTGGTGTTTTGTATGTTGATAATCTTTCGGTACCGTATCAATTTGCGGAACAGGAACTGGAATTTCTTGCAGGTTTTGCAAACCAGGCGGCAGTAGCGCTTGAAAATTCGATGCTATACAAACACATCGAAGAACAATCAAAAGCGCGTGAATCTGAACTTTTGAAACTGGTTGCAGAGCGTACCAAGAACTTATCGGATGCTTTGAGTGAAGCTGATAATGAAAGAAAGGAAGCCGAGCGGCAACGCGAGATTTCTGAGCTAGCAATGGCTGCGGCAAAAGATGCAAACATGGCGAAGAGTCAGTTCCTCGCAAACATCAGCCATGAATTGCGTACACCTTTAAACGCAATTATCGGGTATAGCGAAATTCTGGAAGAAGAATCTGATATCTCAACCGATGATTTAGCGAGCGATCTGAAAAAAATCAAAGCAGCAGCAAAACATTTACTTGCGTTGATCAATGACATTCTGGATCTTTCAAAAATCGAAGCCGGCAAAATGGAATTGAACATTGAGACTTTCAATCTTCAAAATTTATTGGATGATGTTGTTTCAACCATCCGTCCTTTGATTGAAAAACATGCGATTAGGCTGCACGTTGATTGTCCGGAAAATCTTGGTTTCATGCACGCGGATCACACTCGTATCAGGCAGATTTTGCTGAATCTGTTGAGCAATGCTTCCAAATTTACGGATGGCGGTGACATCTATATCAATGTTGAACGCGAAAAGGTTGATGGCGAAGAGTGGATTGTTTTTCGGGTCAAAGATACTGGTATCGGAATGAACGAAGAACAGCAATCGAAATTATTCAAGCCGTTCACGCAAGTGGATTCATCAACTACCCGAAGATATGGGGGCACCGGACTCGGTTTAGCAATCAGCCGCAGATTTTGTCAGATGATGAACGGCGGTATCAGTGTTCAAAGTGAACCTGGCAAAGGATCAACGTTTACGTTCAGATTGCCGGCGAACGTTGAAGAACTGACCGCAAAGTCACAGAAGATATCTTGAGTAAAGATAGGCTAGATTCTTGTTCAGGGTCAGGGCTTTTTCAATAGCAGCTTTACCGGCAGGGTGATCACCTTTTTGCATCAGCAACAAACCTTGAATTGCATAAGCCTCCGCAAACTGCGGATTTAATTTCAAAGCCTTATCAATATTCTGAAGTCCTTCATCAATATTTTTGTGCTGCAACAACTGGGATTCTGCCAGCAAAACATAATTTGATGCATCCAGCAAATTCAGTTCAATCGCTTTAGTGAGATTTTGTTTGGCCGAAGTTAACGAAACATGGGCCGATCTTCCATTCATTTGTTCCCACTTTGCTTGAATCAAATCTGCTTTAGCTTGAAGCAAGTGAGGCTGATAATCGGAAGGATCCATTTTTTTTGCACGATCCAAAAATGTTTTAGCTTTCAACAGCGCGGATTCCGGCGACCGCTTTTTAAAGAATGCATAGGCAGCTTCAATTATGTGAATGTCGCCTCTGACGATTACATCGATCACATCTGTACTGATGTCCAGCCCTTTTTGATTTGATTCAGCCGCACGTTTCAAGATTTCTGATGGATCGTGTCCCTGGGTCATTTCATACTCTGCAAGATAACGCAACGAAATACTCATATTTATATATGGATGCTGATAACTCGGATTTATTTTCATCGTCTCTTGATAAAACTTTTGCGCTTCCTCAAATGATGGGGTGGGATCTTTTCCTGTACTGAAATCATATTTACCTTTCGCTTCATAAACTGTGCCGAGATTATTAAACACATGGGTGTATTTTGGATTAATCTGCAAAGCTTTTTTGTAATTCGCGATCGCTCCTTCCCATGATTTTGCAGGATCAATTCCTTTGGAAGCTTCATAATCGCTGCGGATTGCATAGGCGTTAGCGAGACTGTTGTAATCGCCATAACTTCGCGGCTGTAATTTCAGGGATTTTTCGTAATTCTGAATTGCGAGATTCAAAGATTCGCGCGGATCTTGTCCGCGATTCATTTCATAGTCGCCACGATACATGTATGCTACGGCAATATTTCCGTAGGACTGGGTGTCTTTAGGATTCAGTTGCAGAGCTTTTGTTCCATTTGAAATGATTTGTTTGAATGCCGGCCCTGGATCGATGCCGTGATTCATTTCATACTCCGCGCGGAAACGATAAGCTGCTGCGAGCACGTTGAACGAATGATCGTCCGGCTTTATCTGTGAAGCCTTTTGTGCAAGCTCAATGGATTTTTGAAATTCTTTGGTGGGATCCTGATTCCGTTCTGCTTTAAATCGGGACCATAAACCATAAATGCTGGAGAGTCCCAGGTATGGTTGTACATATTCAGGATCGGCAAGAATTGCATTTCCACAGGCTTCGTCCGCGCCTTTGCCATATTTTTCAATATCGCGGCCGGTTTGAAAAACTTCAACAAAAATAATGGCTTGATAAAGACTGCAAAGTGCATCGTATGCTGACGGATCGCTTTCACCAGTTTGCAGCGCGGACTTAAAAGATTGAATCGCACGTTCATAATCTACAAACGCATTTGTATAGTCGCCCCGATCACGTTTGTCAGTCCCTTTGCGCGCATAAATATTTCCTTGAAGGACGCGAGCTTCGTAAAGCCAGGGAACTTTCTGCACAGCTTGCTGCGAAAGCTGCAGCGCTTCATCGTATTTCTTTTGATAAAAAGCAATCAGGCCTTCCACATATTCAGAAGAGGCTTCTTCGTAATGCTTGCTCTGCTGCAAATAATTTACTGCCGGATTGCGATATTGATTTTCAATTTCACGTATTCTTAATTCGCGTTGTTCTTTGTCCTGAATTTGGTCCGCATCGCTTAATGCTTTTTGATAAATGTTTCCAAGAGTGAGACCGAGTGCATGTGCTGCCTCTGGAGTTTGATAGCCTGACTTCCATGCTTGTTGCAGATGATCCTGTGCTTTCTCAAATTCATTCAACGAAAGATATCCACGGCCTAAGGCATAAAGTCCTGGCGCTTTTGCGACATCCCCAAGTTGTTTCATCTGATTTTGAATATCCTGCATATGTTTGCGAACCGCATTTTTTTCTGCACGCACATCATGCAACGGGCTGATGTGCGAAAGGCGCATTAAGTTATCAATCTTTTCTACTTGTTGTCCGAATCGCTGTGCAAGAATTTCACGTTGACGTGATTGAATCGCTGAATAGATCGCCATGACAATGAGTGCTGCAATAATTGCCAAGGCAATTACACTTACAGATACCAAAGCTCGATGCTTGCGTGCTTTTTTGCCAATACGATAAGAAATGCTGGCACGCCGCGCTGAGATCGGTTCGCCTTCCAGGTAACGCTGCAGATCCTGAGCTAATGCGCGTGTAGTTTCGTAACGTCGTACCGGTTCTTTTTCCAAACACTTCAAGACAATTGTTTCCAGATCCGATGGAATGTTTGCATTGATCTTCCGTAACGGTTTCGGCTCTTCTTCCAATAATTTCTTCAGCACATCCATCGTATTTTCGGAATCAAGCGGTAACGCTCCGGTCAAAAATTCATACATAGTTGCGCCAAGACTATATACATCAACACGCGAATCTAACCTTTGTACTTCACCCCATGCTTGTTCAGGCGCCATGTAGTGTGGCGTTCCAACAAGTACTCCGGTTACAGTCACGCCTTGCGCGGCAGCTTCGCGCACTAATCCAAAATCAGTTATATATGGACGAAATCCATCTTCCGTTTTTTCCACCATGATGTTTCCTGGTTTTACATCACGATGGATCAAACCGAAACGATGTGCAGCATGTAATCCTTCAGCGATCTTTAATAGAATTTTTACTTTTTGATCAAGAGTTACATTTCGAAGCGAGCTGAGAGTAACACCATCGATATATTGCATGGCGATGTAAAACTTGCCTTCCACTTCACCTGCTTCAAATACTTTGCAAACATTTTCATGTTCGATGCGGGCTTGACTCTGCGCTTCTTGCTGGAATCGTTTTAGAATTGTAGGATCATCACCGCGAATAAATTTGAGTGCAACAAAACGTTTGAGTCTCGGGTCAAAGGCTTTGAAAACCCGGCCCATTCCGCCTTCACCTAAAAACGCGACAAACTTATAGCGCTCCCAGGATTTTACGGGATAGTCTTGAGTCGTTTCCTCCCCCGCAACACCACCACCCAGAGTTACCTGCTGATGAAGGTCATCTTCAGCCATGCAGCTAATATGTTACATGATACAGAGCACGAGTAAGAACTCAACCACCATGACTCCAAGAACACCAAGAAATGAGATAGTTTTGATCAAGAATAAAGAACAAAATCTCTTTCCTAACTTGGTGTTCTTTGTGTCTTGGTGGTTGAGCGCCACTTCGATTAGTATTTTGATGGTAGACTTCAACGCATGCCGCAGTTGCATACTACGCGTCCGGGGGATCCATCACCGTTAGGCGCAACGGTGATGAATGGCGGAGTTAACTTTTCGCTCTTTTCGCAACGCGCCGCTGCAGTTGAGCTTCTTCTGTTTGAACATTTTGATGATCTGCAGCCATATCAAATATTCAGTTTGCATCCAGTTCACAATAAGACGTTTTTTTACTGGCACATATTTGTGGAAGGAGTTGGTGAAGGCCAGATTTATGCGTTTCGCGTAGATGGTCCATTTGATCCCTATCAGGGTCATCGATTTAACAGGAACAAAATTCTGATTGAACCTTATTCTAAAGGTGTTGTGTACAGCAAAAATTATTCGCGTGATGATGCCACGCATCCACATTCGAACGTAGGCTCAGCAATGAAGAGTCTTGTTGTTGATTCCTCACGATATAACTGGGAAGGAGTATCTTCGCCGGATGTTCCTATGACCGATACGATCATTTATGAAATGCATGTGCGCGGTTTCACAAAGCATCCATCTTCAAATGTAAAAACTCCTGGAACGTTCGATGGGATGATAGAAAAAATTCCATATTTGAAAGAACTCGGAGTTACAACTGTAGAACTTTTACCGGTTCATGAATTCGATCCAACAGAATGGAATTCCATCAATCCGGAAACTGGACAGCGCAACACGAACTATTGGGGTTATAACACCATCGGTTTTTTTGCGCCGCATCGCAGATATTACAAGGAGACCTGGGATGAAATGGTATATACGACTGGATTCCGCGATATGGTGAAAGCATTTCATCGTGCGGGATTGGAAGTCGTTCTGGATGTGGTATTCAATCACACTGGTGAAGGTGACGAGAGAGGTCCGACAATCAGTTTTCGCGGGCTGGAAAATTCTGTGTATTACTTGCTGGAGCGTAATGACAAAAGGAAATATGCGAATTATTCAGGCTGTGGAAATACGATGAACTGTAATCATCCGATTGTTCGCAGGATGATTCTGGACAGTCTTCGATATTGGGTCCAGGTAATGCATGTCGATGGATTTCGATTTGATCTTGCTTCGATTTTATCGCGTGATGAAAAAGGTGAGCCGATGGAGAATCCACCATTGCTCTGGGAAATTGAATCGGATCCAGTGTTGCAGAAAACAAAAATAATTGCTGAAGCATGGGACGCTGCCGGTTTGTATCAAGTTGGAAATTTTCCTGGGGAACGTTGGGCCGAATGGAATGGGAAATATCGTGATGACGTGCGACGATTTGTGCGCGGTGATTCTGGAATGGTCAGTACTCTTGCTGCGCGGATTGCAGGAAGCGCAGATCTTTATGAGCGTTTAGGACGCGAACCGCATCAAAGTATCAATTACATTACATGTCATGACGGATTCACGATGAATGATCTCGTTTCGTATAACTACAAACATAATCTGGCAAACGGCGAAAGTAATCGTGATGGATCGAATGATAACTACAGTTTTAATTTCGGAGTTGAAGTGACCCACCGATGCTTCTGAAATTAACAATCTTCGTAGAAGACAAATCCGCAACTTCATTACCATCCTGTTGCTTTCGCAAGGAACTCCGATGGTGCTAGCTGGCGATGAATTTCGGAGAACACAACGCGGAAACAATAATGCCTATTGCCAGGACAATGAAATCAGCTGGGTCGATTGGACCCTTCTTGAAAAAGAGCGGGAGTTGTTCCAATTTTTTCGTGAAATGATCCGTTTTCGAAAGGCACATTCAATATTAAGGCGGCGTGATTATTTTTGGGGTGAACGTGATTCGCGAGGTTGGTCTGAAATTACCTGGCATGGAATCAAAGTCGGCCAGCCTGATTGGGGTTTTGATTCGCATTCGCTTGCGTTCACACTTTCAGGATTCGGCAAAGAAAATGATATCCATACAATGATCAATGAATGGACTTCACCGCTTGAATTTGAGCTGCCAACTCTGATTAAAGGACAATCATGGCATCGTGCCATTGATACTTTCTTAGCATCGCCTGAGGATATTGCGGAAACGGGCAGTGAAAAACGGATTACTTCTAAGACTTATAAAGTTCAGCCACACTCAACTGCAGTTTTAATTTCGAAGTAATATTCATCTCGTGTAATATTGTGCCTTTGTGGTTCATGTTGAATTGGAGGTTGCATGATTCGAAGATGGTTGGTGTCTTTCATTTCTTTAGTACTTTGCAGTGCCTGGTTAGTTGCACAGACAAATCCAGGTAAATTGAACATCGTTCATGCGCGCAATTCCGAAGCGCCTCCGGGAGTTAAGTTAACAATCCAGGAGCCAACGGAAGGTCAGGTCGTTCCTGGGCCTGATGTAACCGTGAAATTCGCGATTGAAAATTGGAAACTTTATAAAGAGGGTGATCAAGGTCAGCATATTCATTTTATTTTAGATAATGAACCGTATCAGCCATGTTACAGCAACGAGCCTTTTGTGTTCAAAGATGTGAAGCCTGGTCCGCATGCAATTCGTGCATTTCCAAGCAGACCGTGGCATGAATCGGTGAAGCAAGACTCTGCATTTGCGATGGTTCAATTTTACGTAAAGGAAAAATCAGGAACGCCTTTGCTGGACGCAACCAGGCCGATGCTGATTTATAGCCGTCCTAAAGGTGAGTATTCAGTAAGCAATGCTCCACATGGTCAACCTTATAAAGGAATATTGATCGATTGGTTTTTGAAAAATGTGGAGATGGGAAGTCGAACAGGTTACACCGTTCGTGCAACTGTTGATGGACAATCCCACGAATTTAAAGAATGGCGTCCGCATTATGTCCAAGGCCTCTCAGAAGGCGAGCACACTTTCAAACTGGAATTGTTGAAAGACAATAATCCTGTCGAAGGAAATTTCAACACCACTGAACGGACAATAACAATCAAACCTTAATCCATCCACTGGGAGGGCGGGCGTCTCTGCCCGCCAGCTTTCGATTCTGCGGTTGTTTCCTTTCTAAAAGCTGCGCGAAGATTTTTGAGGGTTGCCATATTGATCCGGCCTTCCGCAAACTCGATCAGAAGTGTGCGCTCGAATTCGCTCTTAATGTCCTGGCTTTCCCAAACCTTAATTTTTTCGATCAGGCGATCCAATCGTAACCGAATAGTCGGATAGCTAATGTCGTAGGATTTGGCTAAAAGTTTGAGCGACCCAGACATCAAGACGAATCTTTTCAGAAACTCAGCTTCCTCTTCGTCCAGTCTATTGAGCCATGAATCTTCCATATTATTGAACTTGACTTTAACATAGTTAAATATGAAATTAAAGTCAAGTTCAAATAAATTGACATCAGCCCGTAGTGGCGAGCGGAAGCTCGCCCGGTTTGACATAAAGGGCGACCTTCCGGTCGCCCCTACAATAGTTCTAGAAGACCAGAATTTCGCCAAATGTGCTTGTGGTCGTTTTGACTCGAACTCCTGGAGGTCCGGGAGGCGGTGAAGCGGCATTAATTTGGAACAACATTACGCCATCAATAAACATCTGGAATGAATTGGATGTTTGATCGTAAGTGACCCGGGCTCTGTAGTCCGTATTGGGTAAAATGGTTTGGATCGCCTTTCCTTTGGAAACGACCCTTCCGCCGATCCGTTGTTTCAAGACCCAACGATCTTCTTCTTCTTTCATCAACAACTCAACCAGGTTCCTTTTATCAGCGAACCAGCCTATCAATGATGTTCGTGTGCCGGGACCTCCGTTCGTTTTCAACAATGCTTCCACGCTCACGAATCCTGACATCTGAAATGGAGCTAATCCGGTGGCTTTTCGATCGTGGGTACCAACCAATGAACCGCCCACTACACTCCAATTACCTTTTATAAAAGTCCAATCCATGGCATTACCATCTTCGAAATCATCAACAAACAATGGAACAGCAAGAGTCAAATTTACAGTTTTAGTTCGATCGCCGCTTTGTCCGGAAATTGTGAAAGGATAGGATCCGGGAGCGACAGTGCCATCAACATTCAATGTGAGTACTGAGTCAGCATTTCCACCCGGTGGTGGAGTAACAGGATCAGCAGAAAGTCCAAAGGTTACACCAGATGGTAAACCAGACACTGACAAATCAACTGAAGCGTTGAAATTGTTCAACGAAGCAACTGTGCATGTAGAAGTGCCGCTACTGTTTGCCTGTGATGTGATAGTTGAAGGCGTGCAGGTGATATCGAAATCAATAACTCGTACGATTCCGGTCATCCCCATTCCACAATGCGGTATACATTTATAGGAGTAATCTCCGGCCGTGTTGAATGTGTGATCAAATGTTGCTCCCATGTTTTGAACCATAGAGTCCCAGGGATCAGCGCCGCCATTATTGCATCCGCCTGGCGCTGTTGTGCTTGTAGTGGTATGACCACCGGTAGCCCATATCCAATGGATCGTATCGCCTGCATTAATGGTGACGTCGTTCGGTGCAAACGTGAATCCAACTCCTATCTGGACATCAGTTGTTTCCGCAAACAATGAGCAAGTGATTGTGAAAAGTGAAAACAGAAAGAAAAAACTTTTCAAGCGCGAAAAAAACATAACACCTCTCAAGGCCCTGGGATACCTTTTTTTTTGCTAGTATACCAGCTCAAATGCCGGAAACCAGATGCCGGATGCCAGTTGAAAACTATATTTACATATTTAGGGCTTGTGAATTTTTATCTTTCCAGAATTTCGCAATTGGATAAGGCTGGTCCGAAAAATCACATCGGTCATTGATACGATTGTAGTTGTAGAGCAATCGAAGCCCGGCCCTGCGGAAGCAGGGAGCGAGGGCCGGGCTTCTGAAACTTTAAGGCCCGGGCTTCGCACCCAACCACCGCAAGCCCGGGCCTCGCGCTCCCTACTACGGTGCGATTTGGACTTCACCTAAATTTAATCCCTTCACTTCCGGTTCAATTTTCTTGCGATCACCAACCACCACAATCAGAATTCCATCATCTTTCAAATGTTTATTTGCTGCAGTTGATGCAGATTCAGAAGTCACTCCATTGATGCGACTCAGATAGCGGTTCCATTCATCATCAGGCAAGCCGTACAAATAAATATTCCCAAGCTGCCCGGCGATTCCTGCCAACGTTTGAAATTGCTGCGGGTAACGTTTAATGATGTTGTTCTTGCTATCTGCAATCTCCTGATCCGTTAACGGACGCTCACGGCGAATTCCGCGCACTTCTTTCAACAATTCAACAATCGATTCTTTTGTACTTTGAGTTTGTACGGGAGCTGATGCATAAAAAGGTCCGATTGAACGCAGTGCAAGGAAATTGGAATTTGCGCCATACGAAAAACCTTTATCTTCACGCAAATTCATGTTGATGCGGCTTGTAAATTTTCCGCCAAGCACATTATTGACCAGCGTTAAAGTTTCATAATCAGGATCATCGCGGCGGATAAATGGATATCCAAGCACAACCATACTTTGAGGCGCTTCAGGTTTATCTACAATCAAAACTTTCGTTGATCCAACTGATGGCGGTTCAGGAATCGTTTTGCTTTCAACGTTTCCTTGCTTCCATGCGCCGAATACTTTTTCTAACTTTGCTGTTGCTTCTTGCAAAGTCAGATCACCGGCAATCACAACCGCTGAATTGTTAGGAAAGTAATTGCTGCGATAGTAATTCAAGAGATCATCACGCTGCATTGCTTTAATCGATTCTTCAGTTCCAGATCCGGTGAAAGGCTGACCGTAAGGATGATCCGGGCCGTACAGATTTCGCATGAACGTTTTCAGCGCTGCCACCGATGGCTGTTTTGTTTCTTGAACAATCCGTCCTAAATAAATTCCGCGCTGACGTTCCAATTCTTCTTTCGGGAATGTGGGATTCAAAACAACATCGGACATCAATGCCAGACCTTGATCCAAGTTCCGTTTTAGAATATTCAAATTAACTCGCGAGCCATCAAATGAGCTGCCTGTGGTTAGATCCGCACCAAGATCTCTGACTGCATCTGAAATCTGTAATGCATTGCGTGTTGTAGTTCCTTCATCCAAAAGTTCTGCTGTGAGTGAAGCAGTTCCCGGTTTGTTTGATGGATCATTGGACCATCCGCTTTTTAAAACAAGATTCAGTTGGACAAGCGGTAGTTTGTGATTTTCAACAAGCAAAACTTCCATTCCATTCGAAAGTTTTGCGCGCTGAATTTTTGGAGGATCATACGTTGACTCTGCGGCCGGTTTCGGTTCTACCGTTCGATCCAAAGAATCTTTTTTTGCATTGAGTTTGCCTTGCGGAACAACATGTAAGATCAGTCGTGAATTCATATCAAGATACTGGCTTGCATAACGTTGAATATCACCGGCAGTTGCATTCGTATATCGATCGAGGTCCCATTGAAATTTGCCAGGATCACCTAGAAACGTGTTGTAACCATTCAAACGATCAGCTCTACCACCAAAACCACCGATTTGTTCAAGCGACCGAACAAACACAGTTTCATAATTATTTTTTGCAGCGTTCAATTCAGTAGCAGTTACGCCTGTTTTCATTATTTTTTGCAGTTCATCATCCACTTCTTTTTCCACTTGTTCAGATTTAACACCTGCTCGCAGAGTTACTGTTATTTTGAATGTGCTTCCCAGTTCAGTTGAATCTTGAGTTGCGCTCACATCTTGCGCTAACTGTTTTTCGTAAACCAGAGATTTGTACAAGCGTGAAGTTTTGCCGCTACTAAGAACATTTCCAAGCAAATCGAATTCCGCATCACCAGGTGCATAATGCGCAGGGCTATGCCAGACGAAATAAATTCGCGGCAAACTTACATTGTCTTCGACTTCAACCCTGCGAACTCCATCCAATTTCGGAATCCATGATGAGATGCGATCTATGGGACGAACCGGAGGCAGCGGGCTGAAATATTTTTCAATCCATTGTTTCGCTTCAGCTGAATTGAAATCGCCAGCTATGCAAAGCGATGCATTGTTCGGTGCGTAATACATTCTGAAAAATTCAGATACATCTTCCATGGATGCTGCGCTCAAATCAGCCATGCTTCCAATTACGGTCCATGAATAAGGATGACCGGCGGGATACATCAAAGCTGGAAGGAGATCAAAAACTTTGTTGTAAGGCTCATTTTCCAAACGTTGACGTCTTTCATTTTTGACAACGTCACGTTGATTATCCAGCTTCTTTTGGTCCATTGCTGGAAGCAAAAAGCCCATTCGATCCGCTTCCATCCATAGCGCCTTTTCAAGATAGCCGGGAGGAATGTTTTCCCAATAATCTGTTCTATCTTCTGAAGTTGATCCATTTCTGGTTCCGCCAACTTCATCAAAGGTGTATTCTTTGTTGCGATTTTTTGATCCTTGAAACATCATGTGTTCAAATAAATGAGCAAAGCCGGTACGTCCGGGCTTTTCATTTTTTGAACCCACGTGGTACCAAACATTCACGGATACAATTGGAAGCGTGTGATCCTCGTGCAGGATGACCTCAAGGCCGTTCTCAAGGCGATACTTTTCGAATTTCACCTCGGGAAGAGAGGCAGCTGAACCCTGGGTGACGGTCAGCAGAATACCTGCCATTACGAGGAACAATAAGGCACTAAAACTCATAGATGTTTTCTCCTGATAGGGATTAAGGTTAATAATAGCTGACGACAATACGTTAAAAAAGTTGCCATTAATTCTATATGTTTGAGCCTGACGAAGAGGAACAGTTCTTATTAGAGGTCCGCGAACGGCTTACGTTCATTGCGCAAAAAAGAATCCACTCCGAAGATCACGAAGAGGTTGTTCAAAGCGCAATGGTTGAAGTCCGCAGTCGCTTGAATGAGGTGAAAAATAGATCGGATTTAATGCCATTCGTTTTTCAAATCATGCGGAACTGCATCCGCGATTATTACCAAAAGAAAAAACGTGAAGAAAAAGTTTTGGAATTCTCACCTGATTCCCGTTATTACTATCAGGCGGAACTTAGCAACGAATTATGGCAAGAAATTATCAATAAAGGAATTGAACAGCTGCAGAGTGAAGATTCGAGATCAGCTGAATTTCTGAATAAGATTCTTGCAGTCACCAAAGAAGAAAATCTTGAGCACAAGTTTGATATGGATCGTTTGAATCTCTGCAGAGTTTTGTATCGCTGCCGCGAAGCCTTATTAAAAATGATTACTGATAATCAAAAGATTTCCTTACCTTAACGATGAGTGCACAAGAAAGTCACGAATTTATAGCTCCGTTACTTCCGGCATATGAATTGAACCTGCTGGAAGAAGATGATCGAGATCAGGTTGAAGTTCATGTGCGGAAGTGCAATGAATGTTTTGAAAATCTTTACCATTTCTCTCCAATCAGTGAGGGTTTACGGCAGCTTAATGAAGAAAAAATAAGAAAGCGTGAGAAGCGCTCTCCGCGTTCAAACTGGCAATGGCTAATGACATTGATTATGGCTCTCCTGTTGATCATGTCATTTTGGATTTTCAGGCAGAGCTCCAAAATCCAGAAGGACGTTATGCGTGGAGCAGCTCAAATCCAATTGTTAGAACCTGCGAATGAGAGCGAGGTTACATTGCCGGTGGATTTCCGTTGGGAAGAAGAGCCGGAAGCGGAATATTATGAAATTTATATCTTTCGGAAAGCGGAGATGACAGTTCAAGGTGAAAGGATTAATATTCCTGTTTACCATTGGAACGATTCGTCGGCAGATGCTGGTATATATGAGTGGAAAGTGGAATCTTATTTCAGTAATGGAACCAGGATTCGAGATTCTGTAACGAATAAATTTAAATTAAAGAAGTAACTGATTTCCAAGGAGTGTGAAATGAAAAAGGGACCTGCCTTAGCGCTCATTGCGCTGCTTTTTGCAGCCGGTTTTGCATTTTCGGCTGACACATATCAGGTTGATCCAAATCATACAACCGTGCAGTTTTCTGCAAAACATCTTTTAATCAGTACCGTGACCGGTAAGTTCAAAGAATTTAGCGGCACGATTGTATATGACGATAAAGACATCACGAAGTCGTCGGTAGTTGGAACGATCAAGTCTACAAGTCTGGATACGGGAGTTGCGGATCGCGACAATGATCTGCGTAGCGCCAATTTCTTTGAAGTGGAAAAGTATCCAGAGATTGCTTTCAGAAGCACCAAGGTCGAAAAATCAGATGACGGGTTGATGGTTACAGGAATGCTGACACTGAAAGATGCAACAAAGGAAGTGAAATTTCCTGCAACTGTGAATGGCCCGATTAAAGATCCATGGGGAAATTCAAGACTTGGTTTTTCATTTGGTTTCGAAATCAACCGCCTTGATTATGGAATTTCATGGAACAAAACCATGGATAATGGCGGGCTGGTAGTAAGTAAAGAAATTAAAATTCAAATTGATGGCGAAGCCGTAGTTAAGAAATAATAATGTGGGCGCGTCTCAAAGACGCGCCTATTATTATTATTATGCGGGCGAGACGCCCGCGCTCCTTAGTGTGCTTCGTCGTATGCCGCTTCTGCATTGTCTTTGAAACGATCGGCATAACCGCGCCAATCCTTATACATGGGCAAATCGACTTCACTCAAAAATGCTTCTTTGGATTTACCCGCAGTTTTTGCCTTGTTGGCGGCATCAATAACATCCTGAATGTATTGACGAAATACTTTTAATCCAGCCAGATCTGTGACTTCACCATGACCGGGAATAACTTTTACGTTTGGCGGAACACGGGCAATGACTTTGTCTAACGAAGTTAAATAGCCATTTGCAGAACCTCCGCCTTTTACATCGATAAACGGAATGATTTTATTAAAACACAGATCACCGGTATGAAGGACATTCGCTTTTTCAAAATAAACGACGCTATCACCATCGGTGTGAGATGGCGGAACATGCCACACTTGAATTGTTTCCCCGCCTAAATAAATCCGGAACTCAGAATCGAATGTCAGAAACGGCATCGGAATTTCATCAACTTTCACTTTTTTGGCCCACGCAATTTGCTCTTCAAAATATTTAACACGATCAGCATTTCCGGCCTTACGCGCTTTTTCCAGCTCTGCAGGAAACGTTTCAAGAATATCCTGTGGTGAAGCAAGCATCCGTTTCCGTACATTATCATGAGCAAGAATCACCGCAAATTTGAGGAAATATTCGTTGCCGCCGGTATGATCCCCATGATGATGTGTGTTCAATAAATATTTAATCGGCTTATCAGTAACTTTCTTGATTTGATCAACGATTCCCGGTGCTAAATCCAGGAATTGGGAATCTACAACAAACACAGATTCTGGCCCCACAAAAAATCCGATATTACCGCCGCGGCCATAAAGCGCGTAAATCGAACCGCCCATTTCCTGCAGCTTGAAAATATCCTGCGGAGTTTGTTCATGATGCTGTGTTTGTGTTTGGGTTTGAGCAAAAACCGCCAATGGAAGCAGAATCAAAACCAGTAATAATCGTTTATACATGCTCTTTCCTCTTCTGTGTCTTTGCGGTTCCAAAGAATAAAACTAAGGCACGCCACACTCTGCGAGACCAATCTTTTTCGGTGTGATCGCCTTCAGGATCGAAGAAGTATTCTAAATCAAATCCTTTGTGATATCCCTTACGCTTTAAAACAGACAACATTTTACGATATCCGGGAAGCAGAAGCGCGTCCATATTTTCCGTTCCACAATCCAAATAAATTTTGATTTTCTTTTTGATTCCTTCATAAGCTTCGACTTCTTTGATGATTGCGTTTTTCTTCCAGAGAAACGCACTGGAAAAACATCCTCCGCGGGATACAACATCCGGATGCCACCATGGAATAAGGAATGCGATTAAACCTCCCATGGATGCACCGAGATTTGCTGTATTGTTTGGATCCGGAAGTGTTCGATAGGTGCGATCGACAAAGCGTTTTAACTTTTTGCATACAAATTCGGCGTAACTTTGTCCGCGAGGGACCTCCGGCGTATTCCGATCCGCGATCTGATGTATTGTATATTCCCACCGCGATGAATTCTCTAATACGGCCTTTGTTGATTAATTTTGTTCCGATCTGATCGATCCTCCATGGAACTCCTACAAACGATGTTGCAGGATCGATCATGTTTTGCCCGTCATGAACGTACAAAACGGGATAGCGCTTCCGTTTATTTGTAAAATACGATGGTGGCAACCAGACAACAATGTCGCGCGCGTATCGTAATAACGGACTTTTTATTTTTCGATGATAATGAACAAACTCGGGAACCACAAAGTCACTGAGATTTCAACCCCAAAATCATAACAGAGATTGTGCGTTCGCGAGCGCGATCCAATTCAACAAAAAAAACGCGCTGCCAGCGTCCTAATATTAATGTGCCGTGCATTACGTTTAACATCTGTGATGGATTCAACAACAAAGCTTTGCAATGCGCATGACCATTTGCAGGTTCGCCAGGTTCCAGATTTACGGTGCGGATCGAAAAATTATCATGGCGGTATTTTCGGTGTCGAGACGCGTAACGTTCCAGCATCCGCTTCATATCCGTTAACAGCAATGGTTCGTTTTCATTCACAATGATTGCAGCAGTGGTGTGCAGTGATTGAATGTTCACGAATCCTGATTGATATTCTGATGCGCAAATAATCTGCTGAATTTGTTTTGTGATATCGATGAACTCCAATGTTTTGCGTGTCGAGATCCGGATGAATTCGTGATAGGTTGAAAATCCGGGAGCAGGATCAACAAATAATACTTTTGCATTTTGCATAATGCCTACCTTGCAATCGCCGAGGCGGTGATTGCTTTTGCAGATGTTGAATGGGTTTGACGCCACTGAATCATTTGTAATGCACGATTTAAATGAAGCTGCGATGTCTTCCGGTAACGTTTTGCGGGAAATCCTCCGGCTCGAAATACTTCTTTGTGTCCGTTCCAAACAACGATGAGTGTGATCCGGTGAAAAAGCGAATAGGTAGCATCCCATAATTTATTTATCCAATCTGGACGATTGCGCCGGATGTCGCCAAGAATGCATGCATGAAATGCGAGGTGATGCATTTCATCACGCAAAAGATGTTTGCAAATTGCAGTTAATGCAGGTGAGGGTGTTGCATCGCGAAGAGCGCGATAGTAAATCCGTGCAACCAATTCTGCAGTCATTAAAACAGCGACACAAAGTTCGAGATTCCAGCGTCTGCGCAAAAATCGAAACACAAAGTCCGTCCATTGATGGTTCAGTAATGGAATACTTTCCGATTTCAAAAATCGGCCGAGTAGTGCAGCGTGACGTTGTTCTTCACCGATGAAAAATTGAACCGCTGTTGGCAGATAATGATCAGCAATTTCTTCGGCGCGTTTTTCTGCTGCACTTAAAAGTCGTCTGCCATCGGAGCTTTCACCTAATTGGAATGTTTGAATCGATGGACCCAAATCCATCCGTTCCTGGAGTGTTAAAGCCGGTGGGTCATCCCATGGAACGGGACGGGGATGTGAATTGGATTCAAAATAGTCGCACCACTGATGTGAATCCCAAAATAATGCGCCACCAGTGTGTCTCGCATATTGAACTTGTTTCATTGAAGTTCCTCCTATTTGCCGCAGAGCTATCTCTGTGGTTGAATTTCTCATTCACAAAGTACTTTGTAATACAAAGTTCTCATCCAAAAAAAATTAACCTCTGGCCGGGCGGGGTGAAAAGGTCAATGCACTCTTGCGTGATTCTGATTGCATCGACTCTGCAGCTCGCGCCAATACTTCTTCCAACGTTTGCAAATATTCCATAAATCGATCACGACCTTTATCGGTTAAGAAGATCTTGGTTAGCGGACGATTCTTGCTGAATGATTTACGGATCCGCACCACTTTCGCATCTTCTAATGCTCTTAAATGCCTGCTTAAATTTCCATCAGTTAAACTGCATTCATCCTTCAATTCCTGAAATGTCATTCCATCTGATGCTGAACAAAGTTCCGATAGAATTGCCAATCGATTCGGTTCGTGAAATACACCCTTTAGATTCTGAAATGGGCTTTCATGCTTTGTAGTCATGATGATCCTCCGGGACCGGGAAAAATGAATAAACTCACGAAATGTTGTTTCCTCGGTTCCATCAAAATGTAAAATAATTCCTCCAACCCATTCACCGATAAAAAATACTATTCCCATCGGCCATGGATTTAAAAATGATAAATCGCGCGTTAAGAGCAAAATTGTTCCACACGCCACATAAAACAACGAAGGAATCCAGATCGATTTTGGAACAGCGTGTCGTGTTGCGAAATTTGCAAGGCCGAACAAACACATCCACGTTCCAAACAAGTATGAATAAAGTCCGTGCAATAAAAAAGTAAGAGTAAGAATGCCGCCAACAGTTAATGGAAGTAACACATCCAATAACGGACGTAATCTTCGCAAATCGCGTTTTGATTGCGGATCGAAAATAAACCAGTAAAAAATTGCTCCGAAATTTAAGGCAATAGCAAACACAAAGAGAGTACTCCAACCGGCAAGATGTGCTAACACCGTTTGTGGATAGAAGTGCGAAGACATGATTGCGGCAGTTGCCAGGGCGAGTGTTCCGGAGATAGCGCGAGCACGGCCGGAGTAGCCTTTAAAACGCTGCTTCTCCAAAATCTTTTTCTGCAGATCGCGAACCTGAGTCAGCGCCTGTTGTACCCGATTGCCTTCCATGTCCATATAATTATACTACAACACAAAGAACTTTGCAATGCAAAGTAAGCTCGATCCTGGATGCTGGATTCTCGATGCTAGGAGGGTATAATCTTCCGAGCATCTAGCATCAAGCATCGGGTTCTTCGAGCTCCAACGTTTCTGCCTCGCGAATTCGCGTTTTATTTTTAACGAAGTAGAGGATGGCGGACAGGATCCCGCACACAAAGCCGATAGCATGCGCGCGATAGCTTACGGATGGTTCGAATGTGGAGGGCACAAATACAATCAGAAAGAAGCCGATGCTGCGCATCAGGCGATTGGCAATTGAATAACGGCGTTCGATTAAAACGTACAGTGTCAGCCAGAATCCAGCCATACAATAAACAACACCGGAAGCTCCAACCAATGTCGCTTCAGGCGGGTAAGTCATTAAAGAAATCAGATGAATCAAACAGCCAAGAGCGAGCATCAGCAAAGGGAAAATTGTGAAACCGAAGTAGCCAAAAAGAAGTGAACTAAAAAATGCGAGTGGAATTGCGTTTGAAAAAAAATGCATGAAATCGGAGTGAACTAAAATTCCGGTAAGCAATCTCCAGTATTGACGGTGATGAATTACAGTTTCGCCGCTTGCCGGAAGCCACTGCGCTAAATTCCAGCGGTTCTCCCAGTAAATCACCGAAGAAACAAAAATGGTGACTATCGAAGCAAGTCCTGCCAGTGAACTGGAATGCTGTGGTTTCCGTGAAAGGAAAGTTTCACGGATGATTACTTCGGATTTCATGAAAAGCGTGCAATACGGAAGGTTTCAATGGAATGCGGCGTTTTTCCATCCAAACAAAGATCCGCAAGAATTTCACCGATCACTGTTGCAAACTTAAAGCCGTGTCCGGAAAATCCTGCCGCAATAAAACAACGCGGATAATGCGGATGTACATCAACGATGAAGTGGGTATCAGGTGTCATTGTATATAAACAGATTTTTCCATCCAGCAAATCATCTTGAATTCCGGGCATGTATCGATTAAAGAAATTTCGTAACTGTACTGCGTCTTGAGGTTCAAATTGGCGATTCACTGAATCCGGCGTTTTGAAACGTAAACCTCCGCCATGTCTTGCCAGTTTTATTCCAGGATGATTGTATAAAGGAAATCCATAAAAGATTCCTTCGGTTGTTTCAACAAGAAATACCGGAAAACGGGAATCATGAAACATTGCTGGATCTTTTGGTGGAAACCAACCGAGTACTTGTCGTTGAACTTCCAATGGAAGATTCAGATCCTGAAGTAAGCGTGTGTTCCATGCGCCGCCACAAATGATCACGCTACCAGCTTCGTATGAAGATTTAGAAGTTTGAACTAAAACTGAATTCGGGTGGAATTCAATCGATTCAACGTTTTCATTTTCATGAATCTCTGCGCCAAGTTGACTGGCAATTTCAAGATGTGCACGGATGCAAGGATCTGCAATCAAGTATCCTGCTCTTTCATCAAAACAAACATGCCAATCATCAGGCATTTTGAATTGTGGCCATCGCTTCATTGCCTCATGTGATCGCAAATGTTGGTGCGGCAAATCATGTTCAATGCATGCGCGCAATGCACCTAGAAATACATCACCGTTTTCAGGCCCGGCATCAATTCCACCGGTTCGAATCAGCAAATTCCTGCCCGAATCATTTTCCAGTTGTTGCCACAATTCATCGGAGCGCAGCACCAGCGGTACATAGTCTTCCGATTCATAGTAAGCATGACGGATGATGCGGGTGAATCCAGTGTGACTCCCCAATTCGTTTACTGCAGTGAATTGATCGATCGCCAGCACACGGTGTTTACGTTTCGCAAGATGATAGGCAGTAGCACTGCCCATCGTTCCTGCGCCGATAACAATTACATCGTATGTGTGCATAATCTTTTTTAACGCAGAGATCGCCGAGTGTAAACAAAAATATATCTTGGCGTACTCAGCGTTAAAAAAGATTGCTACAATCACGGAATTCACAGAATACACGGAATTTAATTATTTTTAATCAGTTCCGTGTATTCCGTGTTTCCGTGATTGAATTTAGTCTGCTACATTTAGCCGAATTTCTTCACCATTCGCGCGGATTTCCGGCACATACATGGCATGACCGAGCAGCGGCAATGCATGAAATTGTCCCGGCACTTCGGCGCGCAACGTATAACGGATCTCCCACATTCCTTGCGGCAGGTGATCGATAAACATCGCTACTTTGCGATCGCGCAATTCCTGATACACCCACGCGGTGCGTCCGGTATAATCTTCGGAATCCGGAGGCAACGGTGCTGGTTGAATCTGTGCAACCTTACGCCCGGCTTTTCGATCAATCGCACCTGACTTCATTTCCTTTGCATACAACGATTCACCACTTCGAATTTCAACCGCTTCAAGTCCCGCCGGCTTCAAATCTTCAAACAGCAGATACTCGTAATTATTTTTCGCTTCAATCGTCACTACAACTTCAACCCGTTCACCACTTTTCACAGTGCCGCCATCTTGCAATGGAAGGCGATCATAGACATAGCCTTTCAGCAACGTCGGTTTTCCAGCCATACGGTAGTATTCGCGTTTCACAAAAATTTCGTTGCCTGCAGCTGTGACCGGCTCTTCCAGGCTGAAGAATTTTGCTTCTGTTGCAAAATACAGCGGACCATTTCCTGACTTCTTGCGAATTTGAATTTCATTTGCGCCATCACGAATCAAATCCGTTTTGATTCGGAATAAGCTTGGCGCAGAAAGGATCGATGCCGGAGTTACTTTTTGAGTTGCAACAGATGAACCATTCACTAACAACTCAAATTCAAGATCTGTTTTTAATTCTCCGCTGACTTTCAAGTAATCGGTCATGGTGTAAAGAACGATCGCCGTATCGCGTGTGTTGCTCCACTGAGCCCCGCGGCGATTCTTGATGAGCCAATTTGAAACTGGTTCGATCAGCGCATTTTGCGGATCGATTGCAAGCATCGCACGCAATGCAAATGCTGTTGCTTCAACACCACCATCAGACCAACGCCAGTAAATTCCATCCTCACCCCAGTGGGCAGTCCCCATTACTTCTTGACCGGATTCACCCTTGATCAAAATCGATTTGTCAGGTGCATTGTCCCGCTTCACACCATTTTCTAAATTACGCACCAACACATTCGCTTTCTCAGAATCGCCATACTGATGTGCGCTCAATGCAAACAATGCGCGAGTGTAGACATTCAGCTGATCGCGATGTTTCCATAAATTATCGATCGCTTTCTGTTCAAAAGATCCGGCACTAGCTTTTTGTTGCGCGCGATATGCAGATAACGCATGCAGCATCCACGATTGCATGTCGTAGGAATCTTCTTCTTCCACAAGTTCCTTTTCCAAAAATTGCGCACCGCGGCTCAATGCATCTTCACGAATTTCAACTCCTGATGCACGTGCCAACGTGAATCCCCACACCACATAACCGGTCATAAAGTGATCACTATCACCTTCTTTCCACCAACCCCATCCGCCATCAGCATGTTGAAATCCATACAAGCGTTCGAGTCCTGCTTGCACCATGTCTGAAAGCTTCCGCAAATCTTTTTTACCTTCAGGATGCGTTTTTGCCAGATGTTCTTCGACAATGCCGCCGAAATTTTTATCGAGTGATGATTTTTTGATTCCAAGATCGCTCAAAGTTTTTGCAACCATCACCGCCGGCAAGAAACGGCTCATTGTTTGTTCAGTGCAGCCGTACGGATAATCAATCAAATAGGGAAGTGCATCCAGCATTGTGACAGCCATGCTTGGTGTAATTTGAACTGTCAACGTAGTTGAATCTTTTTTGCGTTCTGCCGGAATGTTGATTTGAATCGTTGCATCCTGAGCTCGTACCTTACCTGATTTCACCAGGAATTTTTCAATCCCATGCTCAAACACCGGATAGGTTTTTTCCATCGCATCGGAGAATTCACCACCGCGAGCAGTGACACGAAGCTTTGCAGTTCCAATCTGATGCGCTTCCAAATTCCAATCAACACGCTTTTCGCCATTTGCATCAACGGCTACGGAAGCCGGCTTCAATCCTGATTCGCTTGTATTCAATCCGGTTGCATCAAGGGCTGCATTCACACTCAATGCTTTGTCAGTGTTGTTGTTGATCACTGCCGAGATCGTGACTTTATCGCCAATCACGAAGAAGCGCGGGGCTTGAAGTCTTACGATCAACGGTTTGCGTGTTCGCGTTTTTGTGTTTGCAATTCCGAATTGATTTGCTGTTCCTGTAACTCGCGCAGTTGCACTCCATGTCGTCAGTGAATCAGGATACTTGAACTTCAGTGATGCTGTTCCATCTTTATTTGTAACTACATCTGGTTTCCAGAAAGCTGTTGCGCGGAAATCGGTTCGCACTTCGACTGCTTGTTCCGGTTCTTCCGCTCCCACTTCGGCAGATTTTTTTGCTTTCATTCCGGCAACTTTATTTTCCGCAAGCCTACCTGAAATTTCGCGCGCCGCCGGTGCTGAAGCTGGAGGCGCTGCAACTACCATATCTTCAGCGAGTTCTGATCGCGATTGCAAAGCCTGGCGAGCATCACGATCTTTATACATTGCTCCACCCGCAACTCCAGTTTGCCCTTCTTCTTGCTTATACAGATCGGCCTTTGATAACTCCACAAAACTTTTATATTGAAATGTGCTGAATGTTTGAACTGCTTGATACCGTTTTTGACCAAAGAAAAATTGTCGTGGATCACCAGCGTAATCTTGCTGAATGTAGGAAACGGATTCATCAGAAACACTGAGAGCAACTTCTGCCGCGACGGGATTTCCATCAGCATCTTTTGTTGTGATAGATAAAGTTCCTTCTTCCTGTGGTTGATATTGATCGCGATCCGACTTCACTTCCACATTCAAGAAATTTTTCGTTGGCGGAACAACGACCTGTTTTGTATCCTGGTAAATCTGTTTCTGATTCACCATCAATCCATTCAGGAAAATATTCGGTACATATTTTTCTTCGATCGGCAGTTCGATCAGTTTCACTGTGCCGGTGAGATGAACAAGCTGATAGCTATATAGATCGCCCCCTTCAATACTGAAAAGCACATAACTTTCGTTGAATGGTGTGTGGATCATTACCGGCGCTTTTTGTCCGGTGCGGAATGTATCTTTGTCAACAATGATTTCGAGTCCGCCTTGTCGATATCCCAGTTCGGTGGAAGCATTGGTAGCAACCCATGCTGTTGCTTCGGCTGTGATTGTGACCGGCAGCAATCCCGGACCAGAGTCTTCACTGGCTCACGCGACTCGATAATATCCTTCGCGTTCCGGTTTGAACGAAATTTCTGCATCGCCTTGCGCATCAGTTTTCACAGTTTGCGTTAAGATTTCATTGTGTTCATAGCCGCGGAATTTTAATCGCCACGGTTTTTCAGGAACTGCAGGTGGTGGCGGAAATGTTCCAATACGATCGCGAATTTCATCTATCTCTTTGCCTTTAATTTCCCGGCCATCTGGATCAATCCAGATCTCATACCAATAATCACGCGTAATTTTTACACTGCCTTCCGCTTGAACCGGTTGATCATTTGCATCCAGTGCTTTGATGTTTACGGTGACTTCATCTTGCGGACGGAACAAATAGTGTTCGGGATTCATATGCACGAAATAACGTTGACGCGTTACGCGCACAGTATCGCTTGAAATAATTTCGCGACGGGAGGAATCAGTGACACGCGCTTCGATGCGATATTCCAGATCCTGTTGCTGTCCGTATGGTGTTTCGATTTTTAAAGTAGCTTTTCCGGTCACATCTGTCTTTAAAGTTTCACGCTTAATGATTTGACCTTCACCGTACCATCTTGGCTGAGTACGCATATCTTCGTAGTACCACGGATAATCGTGACGCGGAAACCACCAGTGATAATACGGATTTTGATATACCACTACTTCAACATTTGCATTTGCTACCGGCCCACCGAAGTAATAATCCGCTTGAATATTTACATCGACTGTTTCACCAAGACGAAATGATTTCTTCTTGCCATTTTCTTCCGGAGTTTGAATCGTGACCTGAAATTCCGGAAGCTTGTATTCTTCAAGTCTGAAAAGTTGAGCAGATCCGATTGTGTGTTGTTTGCCTTGATCGTAAAAAACAACTTGATATTCACCCAGCGGCATCGTTTCGGTAACATCGATTGAGCCCCAGGCACTGCCAAAAGCATTCAACGAAATTGTTTGTTCTTTGATTTTTGTTCCACGCGGATCAGTCACTTCCATTTCTAATTTTGTATCTGCAGGATTTCTGTAACCGTTGCTTTCTAAAACGCGCGCAATGATTTTCCATTGGACCTGATCTCCCGGACGATACGCAGGTCGATCTGTAAACGCGTAAATTTTCCATGGTTGATTGTTATTGTTGTAATAATTGTTGTATCCGGAACTGAATGCAGTGCGGTTTTCTTTGACGCCGGTAACTAAAATTTCATTACTCTGTTCCGTACCTGTGAATTCTACTTTTGCAAGGCCATCTGTTCCTGTGACCGCTTCTTGTGTACGCCAGTGATAAGCTGACTCGGAATAATATTTTTCCCAAATTTTGATCCGCGCGCCTTCAATCGGTGCGCCGCTGCGGACATCGCAAAAATAAATCAGGGCTTTGCGTCCAGCTGTTTTCAAAACCAGAGACGCATCAGTGACCAAAAGAATATCGCGTGCATTAATTTCCCCCGATTTAGCAACAAGCACGTAAGATCCTGGCTTAATTGAATCTTCAAGATGCATCCATTCCTGGCCTGGAATATAGTTGCCGGTGTCGTTTGTATCTTTTGTCCAGGTTTTGATTGGCTCGCGGAGTTGAGTTTGTTGAATCCAACTATCATTCGATCCATCTGTGAAAATTACATCGCGCGTTAAATCAACGGGATACAAAGCGAGATTGATCTGCTTCACATTCCGCCATGAAAGGTAATATTGAATTTCGGAACCGGGTAAAAATAAATTCGCAACAGAAACAGAAAGGACAGGCCTGGTGATGTTTTCGATTTCTGCTTTCGCTTGATCGTAGTATCGTGTTTCACCTTTTGCGTATTGCGAGATTAACTGTCGATAAAGTTCAAGCGCTCTTTTGTAATCTGGTTCATTACGATAACTTCCATCGGCGTTTCTAACCATCCGTCCTGTTTGGGAAAGCCATTGGGCGAAATTAAATAACGCATCATCATGCCATTCAGTTGATTTGCCAGCCTTCAATGCTTCTTCAAATTCGCGGGCAACACGCGGACCAGTATCGCCGCCTTGATAACGAAAAGTCATTGCGATCAAGTAATGCACATGCGCGCGATCTGTATCCGTGACCGCAATCTTCAGTGTGTTTTCTAAGATAGGAAGCGGAATGTAATTTCCGTAATAACCATAATAGTAATAAGGTTCGACACGCGGAGGCTGATCTATCTTCCAAACAATCCGCAGATATCGGTTCCTCGCAGTTTCGATTTGATCGGAACCTGCCCACCAATCCAACGCGTTTTGATAATAGGGAAGTGCCTGGCCCCAATTTCTACCGGAGTTTGGTAGCCAGTACGAATCACCTAATGATTCCTGAACTTCAGCCCAAACCTGATCTTTATCTTCTTGCCTGGTAATATCACGAACCAATTCGTTCAGTTGCTGACGTGCTTTTTCAATGTTTGTGTTATCAGGAGATTGGGTGGATGCTTCAGATCGCCAAGATATATCAGCCAGACGGAAGTTTAACCATCTCGCTTCTTGCGGCGATAATTTTGTAGCATCGAGTTTTTTATAGAGTTCAAGCGCTCTGGCATAGGAGCCTTCGTTGTAATATTTTTCTGCTTCTTTTTTGGCTTCTGCAGGATCCATTTGCTGCGCGATCAGTCTTGTCAAACCGACCAAAATGAATGTGATGAGTCCCAAAATTCCTAGCTTATTTCTCATAAAGGAGTCTCCCTCCCGATCCTCTTAATTAGACACTATGTTTCAACGAACGCAACGATGAAAAGATTCAGCATACAAACGCAAAAAGCTTTCTCCCCCTTTATGAAGGGGGAGATGAAAGAGGGGGTTGGAGTGTTTTGAAAAATTCCAACCGCCCCTTCACCCCTCCTTCATAAGGAGGGGGAAATATATCTAATGAAGTACTCCCAAAAAGTTGGATTTGTTGGGATTACAAGTTAAATTTTGGAATATGGATTTAGCCACAAACTGAGGAAATAGTGGATTCGACCAGAAGATCACTATTATATACCTTCATCATAACTTCTCTGTTGGTCGCCTTTTCATTTGCGGTTTCTCAAGAGTATGAGGTTTCAGTCACAACAATTACAGTTTGGGTAAAGGCAATCGATAAGAACGGTCGGCCAGTTCAAGGGTTAACTGCTGAAGACTTTGAGGTTTATGAAGACGGCAAGAAGATAACAACAACCTGCTTCGACGAAATTGGTAGCTCAGTAATCTCAGACACGACAAATACGTTAAATCAAGAGCAATCCCAAACGACAACATCGGTTGCAGCGAGTAGAAGTCGATTGGTTTTGTTTTTAGATCTTTTCAACACAAGCATGGCTGAATACCAACGAGTTAGAAAAGTGACAGATGACTTTCTCAATAAGATCAATCCAAAGGACTGGGATGTCATGCTTGGAGCCATGATCAACACCGGCAGAGCTGGGGTCGTAGTACCTTTCGGACATGATATCAAAAATATTTCACAGCAGCTTCCGTTGTTGAAACCAAATGCCCAACGAGATTTTGCAGTTATCAACCGCAAGCGGCAGATTGCCGAATTGTTGAAGACAGACCCAACGCAAATCGAACAAGCATATCGCTTAGCAAATGGTTTTGCCAGGTTAGAAAAAATCGATTCAGAGAAGTCGATACAATCCTTTGTGCAGTTAGCCCAATTTTTGCAAAAAAAAGTGGCCGACGAACATGTTATTGTGGTCTATATTTCTGGCGGAATAAACTTACAACCGGGTAGGGTATATTACGATATCGTTAACAAAATCGCCGGGCTTGGCACTTCTAGTCAAGATTACACTGAGTTTGCATTGAGGCTTCCAGAAAGTGTAAAGGAGCCGAACTTTGATATCGATAGAAAAATCACACAAAGCATCGGCGTATTGAACAAACAAAATATCACTGTTTATTGTATGAACACGCGAGGATCTAATCCAGCGGATGATAATATCCATGAACAAGATAGTGCTTATATAGTCAACGATCCTTCGTTTCTAAAGGACTATCAGGAATCACTTGATCAGATAGCGGATGAAACCGGTGGGATCTCTTTTAGAAACTCTAATAATATTGCGAAGGGATTTGCCGACATTCTTCAGGATTCAGATCATCAGTACATTATTTGTTACAAACCGCCGGATCACAAAGACAAAGGAAGCTATCACAACATAAAGGTTGTGTCTCTTAAATCTGAAATTAACTTGAGATTCCGCAAAGGGTATGTAGATTGAGGATTCGGATTCTCAGGTAAAATCAAATATTAATTCAAAGAAAATTGTAGAGTCGAATTCATATCTTGAGGGTATTTTATGCAGGAATACGAAAAGCTTGGAGCCTTTTATCTCGGCAAAGAGTACGATCTTGCGGCCGGCAAGCGAAAAGAAAATCTTATTCTTTATGATTCCAGAGATCTAACAACGCATGCAGTCTGCGTTGGTATGACCGGCAGCGGCAAAACTGGTTTGTGTATCAGTTTGTTGGAAGAAGCTGCGATTGATGGAATACCTGCGGTAGTCATCGATCCGAAGGGAGATCTCGGAAATTTATTGTTACAGTTTCCATCGCTCAGCAAGCAAGATTTTTTGCCATGGATTAACGAAGAAGACGCGCAAAAAAAAGGTGTCGACACGGAAACTTATGCATCACAGCAAGCGGATCTGTGGCGAAAGGGTCTTGCTGAATGGCAACAAGATGGTGACCGGATTCAACGTTTAAAAGATTCCGCCGATTTTTCGATTTACACACCGGGCAGCAATGCGGGCTTGCCAGTTTCAGTTTTGAAATCATTCAACGTCCCGCCGAAAGCATCAATGGAAGATTCCGAATTAATGCGCGAAAAAATTGTTACTACCGCAACTGCTTTGCTTGGTCTGCTTGGTATCGAAGCCAATCCGCTGCAAAGCAGAGAACACATTTTGATATCTACAATTTTGGAAACGGCATGGAAGCAAGGACAAAATCTTGATCTTGTAACATTAATTCAGTGGATTCAAAAACCACCATTCGACAAAGTTGGTGTGATGGATCTTGAATCGTTTTATCCATCGAAAGATCGATTTACTCTTGCCACTACCGTGAACAATTTGCTGGCTGCGCCAGGATTTTCATCCTGGATGGAAGGGGAAGAATTAGATTTCGGCCGCTTTTTACATACTGATTCTGGAAAGCCGCGCATTTCAATTTTCACCATCGCACATTTGAGCGACTCCGAGCGGATGTTTTTTGTAACGTTGCTTTTGACGCAAGCATTAGGCTGGATGCGTGCTCAATCCGGAACAACGAGTCTTCGCGCAATTCTATATATGGATGAAATCTTTGGATATTTTCCACCTGTTTCGAATCCCCCATCGAAGCAGCCGTTGTTATCGCTTTTAAAACAGGCACGCGCATTTGGTTTGGGTGTAGTGCTTGCAACACAAAATCCCGTTGACCTGGATTACAAAGGTTTGGCGAATGCAGGAACCTGGTTTCTGGGCAGACTTCAAACCGAACGTGATAAAGAACGCGTGCTAGAAGGACTGGAAGGTGCAAGTGCAACTCAGGGAATGCCATTTAATCGGCAAAAAGTGTCGGAAACTCTTGCTGCATTGAAAACGCGTGTGTTTTTGATGAACAACGTTCATGAAGAATCGCAAAGCTTATTTGAAACGCGGTGGTGTCTTTCGTATTTGCGAGGTTGCCATTAACAAGAGACCAAATCAAAATTTTGATGGCGGCAAAGAAAGCAACAACTCCAAGCGAATTACCGCAAAGCACACAAAGTGTTCCGCAAAGTAAAACTACATCCAGTCAACGGCCTGTTGTTCCACCGGAAGTTCCACAAAACTTTTTGCCGATTCGCGGTGTAATACCTGCAGACAGCTCTATTCATTACCTTCCGTGTTTTTATGGGGCCGCAAAAATTTATTATGCCGATGGCAAAATTGGAATTTCTTCAGAACAAGACATTATTCAACTTGTTCCAATCAACGAAAATACTTCGGTAGTTGATTGGCAGACTGGAACTGCAATTTCAATCAATGATACTGAACTGGAGCGTTTTCCGGCAGAAGACGCTACGTGGGGTGAACTGCCAACAGATTTGGCTACATCCAAAAATTATCAAAAATGTACAAAAGACTTTGGAGATTGGATATTTCGAACTCAAAAGTTGGATCTAATGCGAAGTCCCAGTTCTGGTCAGGTTTCGCGCGGTGGAGAAAGCGAACGAGATTTCCGAATCAGATTAAGTCAATTGTTGCGCGAGAAACGGGATGCAGAAGTCGAAAAATTGCGCCGTGCCTATGCTTCGAAAATTCAAACGCTTGAAGAGCGGATTCGCAGAGCAGGGCAGGCAGTTCAACGCGAGCAAGAACAAGCAAAAAATGCTGGTTACCAAACCGCAATTTCAGTAGGCACAACAATACTGGGAGCATTGTTCGGGCGCAAAAAACTTTCGGTAGGCACTTTGGGTCGCGCTACAACTGCTGCGCGCGGAGTAAGTCGCTCGATGAAAGAATCAGAGGATATTAATCGAGCAGAAGATACGGTGGAATCTCTAAAACAAAGGCTTACAGATTTAGAAAATGATTTGAATGGTCAGATTGAGCAATTGAATTTGAAATTGGATCCACAGCAAGAAGTATTTGAAACGTATGAGCTTCGTCCCAAGAAAACAAATATCAGTGTACGATTAGTGTCTTTAGTTTGGGCGCCGCAAATAACCACAGAGGCGCGGAGGGTAAATGAAAAGTAGAATTTTGGTTCTTTTCGCATTTCTAATTTGTGGATTTGCGTATGCGGCAAGACCGCTGGAACTTCAGGATATGTTTAAGATGAAGCGGATTTCAGCTGCATCACTTTCGCCGGATGGAAAGCAAGTTGTTTATACGGTAACAACTCCAAATTTAGCAGAAAACAAAAATACGAGTGACCTCTGGATTTGTTCAATTGAAGGAACAGACGATCGGCAGCTCACAAACGATCCAGCGCAGGATCGTAATCCTGTTTGGTCACCAGATGGAAAATGGATTGCATTTGAATCCACGCGATCAGGCGATTCACAGATCTGGATAATCAGCCCGGAAGGTGGCCAGCCGCACCAGCTTACAAAAATTTCTACGGAAGCATCAACAGTTGTTTGGGCGCCGAATAGTAAGGCAATTGCCTTTGTATCTGCGGTGAATCCGGCCTATTCATCGAAACCTTTTTCGGAAAGCGATGCACTCAACAAAAAGGACATAGAAGATGCAAAATCGGGAAAGGTAAAAGCAAAAATAATTACGAAATATTTTTACAAACATTGGGATTCATGGGTTGAAGGAAAACGGAATCATATCTTCATTCAACCGATTGATGATGAAGAGGCTAAGGATCTTACGCCTGGAGATTTCGATGCGGTTCCGACTTCTTCTACATTTTCAACAGGCACTGATTTTGCGTTTTCACCGGACGGCGCACTTCTCGCCTATACTTCCGCTCCGCGAGAAAACGAAGCATGGAGTACGAATCACGATATTTACGTGATTCCAGTTACCGGCGGAAAAGAAAAAAGACTTACCGAAGGCTCAGCTGCTGAAGGATCTCCGCGATTTTCACCGGATGGAAAATGGATTGCATATCGTGCGCAATCAATTCCCGGACATGAAGCTGATCGGTGGCAGCTTCAACTGTATGATCGCGATACCGGCAAGACAAAAGGTCCGACATCGGAATTCGATGCGTCTGTTGAGAGTTTTGAATGGTCACCCGACAGCACGGCACTATATTTCGTTGCCGAAGAGCGGGGCAACAGGCCAATCTTCAAAGTTGCAATTAACGGAAATGCCATTACAAAAGTATTGGACACGCATTCAAATGATCATGTTGAAATAACTCACGATGGACAAACACTGTTGTTTGAACATCAGCGCGCAACGCGTCCGGTTGAGTTGTGCACAGTTGGAGTTGATGGCAAAAATCTAAAACAAATCACGCATGTTAATGATGCTTTATTTTCCGAATTAGATATTCCTGCACCTGCCAGTATTGAATATGAAGGCGATGGTAAAACAAAAATTCAGGCGTGGCTATGGAAACCTCCGGCGTTTGATGAAAAGAAAAAATATCCGTTTGTGTTACTGATTCATGGTGGCCCACAAGGTGCGTGGTTAAGTTCCTGGTCTTATCGATGGAATCCCGCGTTATGGGCGGCGCAAGGATATGTGATTCTTGCACCAAATCCGCGAGGCAGCACAGGATTCGGTCAGCAATTTACAAATGAAATCAGCCGCGATTGGGGCGGAAAAGTTTTTGTTGATTTGATGAATGGTGTCGATTATGCAGAAAAGTTGTCGTACGTGGATAAGGATCGCAAAGCTGCTGCTGGAGCTTCATTCGGCGGATACATGATTTATTGGATTGCCGGAAATGCGCCGGATCGTTTTAAAACTTTGATTGCACATGATGGCGTTTTCAATTTCAACAGCATGTATGGCACTACTGATGAATTATGGTTCGATGAATGGGAACATGGCGGATTACCATGGGAGAACGAAGATAAGTTTGATCAATTCTCACCACATATGTTTGCACTGAGATGGAAAACGCCGATGCTGATTATTCACAGCGAACTTGATTATCGAATTTCTGTTGATGAAGGGATGCAAGCGTTTAATGTTTTGCAGCGAAAAGGAATTGCATCAAAATGGCTTTATTTTCCGGATGAAAATCATTGGGTGTTAAAACCGGCAAACAGTGAGCTATGGCATAAGACCGTGTTTGATTGGTTGAAGCAGTATTTGAAATGATGAGCGCGGGCTTAAGCTGAGAGGCCCGGGCTTACGGTGGTAGGATGCGAAGCCCGGGCCTCGCTACCTGCTTCCGCAGGCCCGGGCTTCGTCGCACTTATTACTCCGCGGCTTTCCAGAAAAATTTCGGTAGGTCTTGTTGCTGCGGCCACTCTTCGCGTAAAGTTTCCGCATCATATAGCACACCGTTTTTCACAACCCATTTGATTTTCACGGTGTTATGAATGTCCTGCAACGGATCTGCATCAAGCACCTGGAAGTCTGCTAATTTTCCGGATTCAATCGAGCCGAGATCTTGTGCGAATCCGATTTTATCTGCTGCAAGAATTGTAGATGCCCGAAGCGCTTCTATTGGTGTCATTCCTGAAACGCCATTCATACCGCCTTCGCCGGCCATAGCCCAAATTTCCCAGTGTGGACCTAATCCTTGAAGCTGGCCGTGTGCACCCAATGAAATATTTCCGCCAGCTCTTAAGACCTGTGCTGCGCCTTTAGCAACAATCGGGAAATGATATTCAGCCGGATTAATCCATGGATGTCTCCGGCCAAGCGGATCCAAAGATAGATGTGGAACGAATCGATTTAATTTTGGATCATCATGCGGGTTTTGCGTTTGCCAATAATATAATTCGCCCCACGGTTCACCATATGCAACCAACAATGTCGGTGTGTAGTAGGTCTGCGATTTTGCAATCAAAGTAATTGCATCTTGTTGAAGTTCAAACGGCAATGCATGTTCGAATGCAGTAAAGCCATCAACAGTCATACTTAAATCAGTAAAAAATTCGCCGGCACCTTCAGCTGTTAATAACATATGTAATTGCCGGCACGCTTCAGCAAACCACAAACGCTGTTCTCTGCGGGGCTGCTGATAGACTTTGATCATCCGTGCGCCATAAGTCTTCATGCGTTTGACCTGGCGCAAAGCATCTTCTTGATTATTTACTTCGGCAAAGATGTCGGTTTGTTGGCCGCCATATAAAACCATTCCGGATGAATAAACACGGGGTCCTAACATCAACCCGGCTTCAACCATTTCAGCTTGCGAAAAAACATCGTACGTTGGAGCTGATGGATCATAAACTGTTGTAACTCCATACGCGAGATTCGCTGCATATTCCCATTTCAAATCAGGAAATATTTCGAGGCCTGAGTAATGCAAATGCGCATGCGTATCGATGAATCCTGGAATGATTGTTTTTCCTGATGCATCAATCACTTTGGAATTTTCTGGAATGGCTACTTGTCCGGCCGGCCCAACGTAAGTAATCCTGTTATTTGTTACCACCACATCTACGTTTTGCAGGACTTCATCACCTTTCATGGTAATGACTCTTGCATTTCGAAAAACAACCATCCCTTCCGGTGCGGGGCGAGGCATCGAAATTTTTAGAATGATTGCTTCTGATTTTGGGACTCGCTCTTCTTCTTTCGGCTTTTCTTTATCTTTGTCCTTTTTTTCTTCATCACCCGCTTCCGCTTTTTTGCGTTGTGCTTCCGCAAATTGAATTGCAGATGTTAATGGAAGTCGATGATATTCATTCCCAAGAGTCCAGGTAATTGTTTTGCCATTGTCGGCCCAATTTACGAATCCGCCGGCTTCATTTGAGAGCCGCCACACCGGTACGGCACCTTCTTTTAATCCGACATCAGGTGGCTCTTTGAGCTGAGCAGCAGGCATTGCGGTTACGTAAACGTTATCGCGTGAAGTGAATGTAACCCATTGTTCATCCGGTGAAGGAACGATTTCGGCGATCGGTCCAAAACGAAGATGTCTTCGTTTATCGGTTCCATCCAATCGGATTGATACCAATTCTGTTTTTGGATCATCTAACGGTTTTGCTGGTGGAATTGGATCGCGATAATAAACGCGAGTTCCATCTTTGCTCCAAAAAGCCTGTGGATGATATCGATTTGCTTCACCAATGCGGATGCTGGTGATGTATTGTGGATCGCCGCCTTCTGCCGGAAGCCATCGAATTTCAAAAAGCTGTTCTTCTTCCGGTTGGCGTCCGCGAAATTCCAAACCGGATCCTTGAATGATTGAAATCTTATCGCCTTGCAATGACCATTCAGGGTTAGTGTAATGTCCGGGCTTGCGAGTTAATTTTTGTGGAGCACCCGAACCATCTGCTGAAATTTTCCAAACATGTCCGCCTTCTGCATCGCTCCATGTTACATAAGCAATCGATTTTCCATCGGGGGAAAATGCCGGAGCATATTCACGTTTCGGCAAGGTTGGATCATCTTTTGTTAAACGTCGCGGTTCACCAGCAGTCTTGCCGGCATTTAATTCTTGCAACCAGATTTTGCCGAATGCATCAAATGTAACCCAATGTCCATCAGGAGATTGATTGGTCCATCTTAAAATGTGCGCTTGCACAGGACCCATATCCATTTTGTCCTGGAACGTTACGCGTTGTGCAATCCATTGTTCAACTTTCGCGGTGAAATTAATTTGTGAAACTTGCTTGCTTTGAATATCGAGTTTTTCTATCTTGCCATGATTTGAATAAATCAGAGACTTACCATCCGGCGTAACTGCGTAATTCGGATATAAATCGGAACGTGTGAATCCTTCTTGTTCATCAGTGGTCAAGCCTTTGGCCAAAATTTTTTCTGATCCTGTTTCCAGATCGCGCCACACCATTACAGTGTCCGCATCCCTCCGGCTCAGGAAAAATAATGATTTGCCATCTGCACTAACTGCCGGACGCACCGCACCACCAAAGCCCTCAGTTAATTGCGCTGTTTCACCCGTTTTGCGATCGTATCGCATAATTTGCCAGAGCCCGGAGGATAAATCAGGGATGTAGTTGAATCGTTGTGCGCGTGCAGCGAAATAAATGTATCGGCCATCACGCGAAGCAACCGGACCTGATGCATTGTTCAGTTCATCAGAGGAAGTAAGTTTGATTCCAGTTCCACCTTGAACGTGATACATCCACAGTTCGATCGGCGGAATGCCTGCGCGTTTTCCATCTTCCTTTCGTGCAATCAAATAATTGCCATCCGGAGTCCATGCCGCTGACATCACATATGTATCTTTGTCTTTCACCAGAATACGTGGATTGGTTCCATCAGAATTCATCAGCCACAAATTTTCCATACCACCGCGATCACTATCGAATGCAATTGTTTTTCCATCTGGCGAATAACGGGGATGCATGTCTAATGCAGGTCCTTTTGTGATCGCTTTTGCAGTGCCACCTGTGACAGGAAGTGTGTAGATGTCTCCCAGTAAATCAAAAACCAATGTTGAACCATCGGGTGAAATATCGATCGACATCCATGTCCCTTCTGAGGTATCGAAACTGACATTCCTGGCGTTCGCTTGCGGCGCATTAATATTTTTTGCGACGTCAAGTTTTGCTTTGGTTTCAGATTTTGATTCCTTGCCGATTACCGGCATAGCAATTAAAACGACTAGAAACAGAAAAATGATTTTACGCACAGCTCCTCGCTTCCCTTTATTTGGATTTTTTTGAATAGTCGGATATCAGAACTTACAAACAGCCCTGGGTTGAAGTATTAGACGCATTACAAGTACAAAAGGTTCACCCGGAATCTTTTTTAACGCTGAGATCGCCAAGGTTTTCTATCAATTGTTTGGCCAATACTGGCGCTTTTTCGTCGTGTTTGAGATAGCAATATACATCTTTATCCTGGGATTTGATCCAATTTGCCCATGACATCAGCTCATCATTTGAATAATCACCTTTTCGCAGTCTCATATAAATGAAAGGCCCGGTTACCACCTTGACCGCTTCAGATTCTTCAGCTTCCACAACACCCAAAGAACAATTTTGTGATTTTAGCAGCTCGTAGGTATCCTCCGAAAACCAGGATATGTGTCTGAATTCAAAAGCCAGCATTCCTTTTTTAGCATAGTTTCTTAAAAATTCTTCCAAAACCGCAGTATCCTTTTTGAAGTTCGGTGGAAGTTGAACCAGAATCGGTCCCATTTTATCCATTAATCCGGCGGCACCTTCAAGAAATGCGTTCATTTCTGAATCAGCTCCCTTGAGTCGTCTAATGTGAGTTATCTTCTGAGTAAGCTTCAATGTAAATGAAAAATCTTGCGGCACACTTTCGTACCATCCTTCAGTGGTTTTGCGTGAAGGGAGTCTGTAAAACGTGTTGTTGATTTCTGTTGTTTTGAAATGTTCAGCGTAATAGCTCAAATAACTTTTTGTAGGTAAATCATCCGGATAAAACGTTCCTTTCCATTCAGGGTAAGAAAATCCGGATGTGCCGATTAGAATTCTGGACATATGAAAACTGAAAACTGAAAACTGAAAACGTAAAACGTAATGCGTAAGAGCGCTATTACGGATTACGCATAAGGATCAGAAGTTAATACTTACTTCACCGGTTATGTTTCGTTTTAAAATGTCCCCAAAAATATGTTGCTGTACTTCTTCATTAAACATATTCGTCACTTTTAATGTTGTTGTTAATCTTCCATTTAACCAATGCACTCCAAAAGATCCATTGACCATGGTGTATGAATCTGTTGCGCCCCAGAAGCGCGCATCCAGAACATCGGTCCAGAAAGCTTCACCGGAATAATTCACATTTAGATTTCCCAGGAAGCGGGGATCATTGTAACTGAATCCGGCATTGAAACGATTGTTTGCTGGAAATCCAAGTTCACCAGGCGGAAATGTGCCATCAGGATCATCCAGAATTTCCGGATCTTTTTGATACGAATAATTTGCAAATACTGAAATATGATCAGTCACAACTTGATCAAGGGAAATTTCAATGCCTTGATTTCGAATCGGACCGAGATTCAAATACGTAAACTCTGATGGAAATACAATTCCGCGTGATGCCAGAAAGCCGATGATTGCTGGATCCAGCGGCCAGCCTGGCGGAGGATTTTGCGGAGTATACACACCCACCGGTACGAAATTAATATTTTGATCGGTGTCGTTGATGTAATAACTGAAACTTACAATTGTGCGGCCGCCAAACTCACCGGTGTATCCGACTTCGTACGCATCAAGCTGTTCTTCCTGCAAATCTTCATTCCCCACAGCTCGTGTGATAATTGGAAACACCGGAATTGGTGCGCCAAACGGACGAAGATCAATCGTTGCCGTGATGATTGTGACATCAAGGAAATTGTTTACCAGGGAGGGTGCACGAAATGCACGGTTATACGATGCCCGAAGTGTATGTCCCTGCGACGGTTTGTACATGAAAGTAAGGCGCGGTGAAAAAACTGCGCCATCCAGAACATCGAAATAATCAACGCGTCCACCAACAACAAAGCGGAATTTTTCGGTAAATATTTCGTCCTGTACGTAACCGCCAGACTCCGTACGGTTATCGCCGCGAGGCGCAAGCGAAAGATCAAAACTGTTTTGCCGGAAATTTCCGCCGAAAGTTAATACGTTGTTTCCACCAAAAAGTAACGAATGCCCTGCTTCAACATCGTAAGTCTTCGTATCAAACAAAAATTCAATCGGTTTACCGGTAACATCTCGTGTTAAAAGGTTAGTTGCATCACCATCAAGAATGTTTGTGAAGAAATTCAACTTAAAATTACCATTTGAATAGTTGACTTTGCCGTAACCAAGTTTCGATCCGCTATCAATATCAAACGGACCAATTCCGGTGTGAATAATTCCTTCCGTTCCCGCAATTCCCGCTGCATAAATAATTTTTGAATCCTCTGATAATTCTTGATCTAACCGGAAGTCGAATTTGGGTTGACGTGTTCCATCATTTTGAAAAGCTACAGCAGAATAGGGAAATCCACCTGTTGGAATATTTGTGTTTGGAACATGACTGGGAGGAATAATTCCCGCCGGTCTTGCAAATGGATCGGAATCAAAATAGCCTGCTGAAATTTTGTAGGACCAGGTATCATTCAAGATTTGAGCGTGGGTAATACTTCCGCCGAAAGTTCCTCCCGCATCTTCATCTGGACCACCTTCTACATCGCGATCAAAAACTCCACCGGAAAATGTAAGAGTTGTTCCGGCAATTTCACGCGGACTCTTTGTAATAATGTTCACTACACCGGTCTGCGCATTGGCTCCCCATACTGCGGATGCCGGGCCACGAATCACTTCAATTTGTTTAATTTCGTTCATATTGACCGGCAAAAAATCCCAGAGAACAAATCCAAAAAAATCCTGGTAAATCGTGCGGCCATCTAAAAGTGCCAGCTGCGATGTGGCAAGTGTTGATGTTGCTTGTCTGCTGGTTACATTAATATCGCGCGCGGAGGTTTGAATTACATTCACACCAGGAACGGCGCGCAGAAGATCGCCATAATTTTCAGCCGGACTCGTTTCAATTTGATCGCCACTCAAAACGCTCATCGTTGCTGGCGCATCAATTAGTGGTGTTTCAATCTTTGATGCACTCACTACCATCGTTTCTTCAAGGCCACCAGCTTTCATCGTAAATGGCATTTCAGAAGTGCCAGTTGAAACCTGAACTTCCGCCTGGTTGATCGACGAAAATCCGGATAGCTCAACTTTAATGTTGTAAGCTCCAGGTGCAATTCCGGAGATTTCATATTTTCCAGAGCTATCAGTAACTGCCGATTTTTTCGCCGTATTTGACGAAACGATTACTAATGCCCCCGGAAGTGGTTGGCCATCTTCGTCTTTTACTTCTCCGGAAATTGTTCCCGTAGATTCCTGGCTGATCGCCAGATCATTGAAACTACTAACGGACGTAAGCAGTAACAGGATAAAGAGATAGTTGGTGTGTCTCATTTAGTCCCCACTGGTTTAGAAGAAACAGTTTCATGAATGTGATGGCTGAAAAGTGAGACGAGTATTCAAACGTCACTATCTTAACATTGAGTTAAGTAGTGACCAAGAGAGGGACTTTTTTTAACGTGATGCTAAGAGTGCTCGCGTAAATAATCCAAGACTAAGCGTTCTTAAAACGATTCCAAATAATCCAGGACGTCCTGCGCCATAAAATGCTAATGCACTTCCGATTGCGCCGATCATGCGAGCCGATGGAGTCCACCGACCTGTGCCGTCTTTCACATATTCACCAGCGCGTTTGCCAGCCACAACTGCGTAGTCAGCGGTGACCTTGCCCGCTTGTCTTGCATAATTTGGAGCTTCCTTCGATGCAGCTTTGGACCATTCAGAGGCACGTTCTCCGGCGCCTCGTAAATATTCCTGAGCCGTTTTTCCAAAACTTTGAGCGCGGGCTCCAATTTGTCGCGAAAATTCCGGAGCACGTTCCCGCACTACATCGGAATATTCATCCCACATTTCTTCTGCCGTACTTAACCCTTTTTCGAATCTTTTCCGCAACTGCGCGCGGCGTTTTTTCCCTTCCTTTTCGTCCATCAAATACAAAGCGGCTGCTCCCGCCCCAATCGCTCCAAAAAGTAAAAGTGCTTTACCCATTAGCGCACCTCGCTATTATTCTTCTCTTAATCTAGTCCTAAATACCCGCTGTAACCAGCCTTATCTTAGAAAGTAAGCTAAAGTTGGTATAGGAATGAAAATCCCATTCTTCTCACAAAGGCAGAATAAAGCCGCCCTGTCGGTGCCGGCTGACAGAATTGCTCAGCAGGATCCTTCAGACATTATCCTCCAATATCACGAAGAGACAAAACATCATTACTATAGATTTGCACCTTCTCTGGGCTATTTGGATTGGGACAATCAACCTGATCCTTTTCGGCGTTTTCAAGGATCGCCGTTACAGACCCTTCCTCTTCTGCCTATTTCTGAAACTCCTTCCTACGCCTCCTTATTTAATCCGCGAAACATTTCTCCGGAGCCAGTTCATGTAAATTCAATCTCCCGATTTCTCAGAAATGCTCTTGCGATTTCAGCATGGAAACGCCAATTGGATGAACGCTGGTCGCTTCGCGTAAATCCATCAAGCGGAAATCTACATCCAACTGAAGGATATTTGATCCTTCCAAAACCAATTTTTGAACTTGATGGCGGTGTTTATCATTATTCGTCGCGTGAACATGCATTAGAACAGCGTGCGAAATTTAACATCGGTTCATTTGAAAATATTTTTTTTATCGGCTTGTCATCGATTCATTGGAGAGAATCGTGGAAATATGGTGAGCGTGGTTTTCGATATTGTCAGCATGATGCCGGTCATGCAATAGCATCACTGGGAATTTCTGCCGCACTTCTTGGTTGGCGATTGGTAATGCTGGATGAGCTTGGAGACCAAGAGGTAAGCCAAATACTTGGTCTCGATCGAGCCTCGGATTTTGAGCAAGCGGAAGATGAGCATCCAATATGTATTGCTGCTGTGGTGCCGTATCAACGATCGATCAACATTGAAATTCCTGATTCTGAAATCGATGCAATTTCAAAAGCAGAATGGATGGGGCATGCAAATTTGTTGAGTGAGAGTCATGTTGATTGGCAGATTGTCAATCTAGCTGCAGCAGCAACGTTCAAAGAGCAAACACGATCAGTGAATCTGCAATCGAATCAGAATTTGAATTCTGTGCTTATGCCTGAGAATTACGATTCATTGAGTGCCGAAAAAATAATTCAGCAGCGGAGGAGTTGTCTTGGTTTGGATGGGATCACATCAATTTCGCGCGATATTTTTTATTCAATGTTGAATAGAGTTATTCCTTCGCATTTCTTATTCGATGCACTATCGCAAATGAGAAAACCAAGAATTCATTTCGCGATTTTTGTTCATCGCGTTGAAGGTCTGGATCCGGGTTTGTATTTTCTAGTTCGCGATTCAACTGCGTTAGAACCTTTGAAGTCTGCAATGAATCCAAAATTTCAATGGCAAATTCCTGTTGGATGTCCGGAATCACTTGGATTGTATTTGTTGGAAACTGGAGATTATCGGGGAAGAGCGACAGGAGTAGCATGTGACCAGGACATCGGCGGAAACGGTGTCTTTTCACTTGGAATGATTGCGGAATTCGAAGAACCGATTCGCACAATTGGTTCATGGATGTATCGAGGTTTGTTTTGGGAAGCAGGTTTCGTTGGACAAATCTTGTATTTAGAAGCGGAAGCAGCAGGAATTCGAGCAACGGGTATCGGTTGTTATTTTGATGATCCAATGCATGAATTGCTCGGATTGAAAGGACGTCAATTTCAGGATTTGTATCACTTCACAATGGGTGGTCCGGTGGAAGATGAGCGATTAACGACGGAGCCAGCATACGAAAGATGAGGGGCGACTTTGCAGTCGCCCCAGAAAAATTACTTGTTGGCCGCTTGAGCCGCTAGTTTTAACTCTTTTTGCGCTTGTTCTAAAAGCGTCTTGGCCTTTTCTGCATGTCCACCAAGATCATATTCATTTGCTTTTTGCGCAGCGACAACGCTGGTATACGCGCTTTCGATGTAAGACTGCGCTTTTGCGATATTCGCATGTTTGGTTTCGCTGACATTTGGTTCCGGAATATCTTCAGGGCGCATTACATTTTCTGTGTTTCCATCTGCATTTTGATTTGCTGTGAGTGCCGCCTGCTTTAAATGATCGTTCGCCTCCGCCAAATATGATTTGGCTTTATCAGCATGTCCTCCCAAATCGTATTCATTAGCTTTTTGGGCATCAACAACCTTTTGATACGCCAAATTCACCAAATATTGCGCCTTAGCAAGATTCGGATGTTTGGACACGCTTACGTTTTGAGCTGGTGTATCGGCATAGACTGCAACGGCAGCAAAAATTAAAAAACAACAGAAAGCTAGAAGTGATTTTTTCATGGAACACCTCCACAGAATCAAATCTATGCCGTCACCGCAAACAGCCAAGTTTTATTTCTTTTCGGGAAGTGGATAATATCCAGAAATTTTTCTGGTACTGCCATCCGGCTGCTCTGGTTCAGTTGTCAAATCTACATACCCTTTTCGAATACAGGAATCGGGTGTTTCAGTTCCGCTAGGACTGTTTCCATTCATTGTCCTGAAGCCGACCAATTTTCCATTTTCCGGAATTGGATTTGGCGGACAATCAATCTTTTCGGATTTTCCAGGAACTTGATACACGGTTTCTGTAACTATCGCGTGATGATTCGTACTTCCTTCTTTGATTTTATTAGGCTCATCTTTTTTGTAATCATTGGTAATGATGATGTCGCCCGGCTTCACATTTTGTAACTTCGGATCTTTGTTGCCGCTAGTTGCAACACTTGGGAATGCCTTACCGTTGGAGTCAGTTGGCCCTTTTCCAGGAACCCATTTGGCATCAACTCCAGAACGTTTCCAAACATCAGTTGCCCAAATTCCACACCATGAGCTTGCTTTTTCTTTCCCCGGTTCAGTTGGAAGAATCGGCTTACCGTTTTCGTATTTTTGACCAAAAGGTTTCAATTGATTTCCGGTGTTGGTGTAAACTTCGCGGAGCCGATCTTCACCATTTACTCCGGAGCCGTTGAGAGATACATGCCCTGCATCTGCTTTTGCACCAGCTACTACTGCATCGCGATGACTTCCGCCATTCGCGCGTGATTGTTCCATCGCTTTTTCAACTTGCTGTGCTGATTCAGTTTTGTTCGCTTGTTTTGGATCTGCGGTTTTCGTTGTAGCAAGAAGTTCAGATTGTTTGATATTTCCTGTTGTCTGCAAGTCAGACTTTTTTTCTTGACTCAAATTTTTGTCTTTTTCATCCGGCATTCTTGCTGGTTCAGTTTGCACTTGTTGCGGTTGCTGGGTTGGTGGCGTTTCATAATGTTCGGTTTGAACTGCTCTGTTTGGACCAGTGCAAGGCATATCATTGACTCTGCTCATAGACCCTCCATTTACTGTTTCAATTATCGGGAATAACGCCGGTTTAGTAGCCACCTGAACAGGTAGCAATTTGAGTAGGACCTATTGAGACATTTAAAAACCTAACCCGCAGTAGTAATCATTGAGACATTAATAATCTAACCCTGCTGGGGTGGGGTGCGGGGAGGGGCATCCCCTCCCGCTTATTTAAATGTTTTGTAATGATTTTATTTTCTGTGAATTTCATCTTTCAAACGTGCGATGCGAATTCTATGGTGCATTGGTTGAATAATATTGGTTATTTGCAAAGGGGTGAACATTCCCTTGCGATGTTGAAAATTCGATCGTAGAGAAAAAATATTTTCAATTTGAATCTCAATATTTTTTGAGAGTTCAAAAGGATCTAAGTTTTTTCGAAGTGAAAGCAATTTCGAAATTTCAGCTTGTTTTCCTTTACCCGAATCAATTAAACGATCCAGTGGTGTTTTGGGCTGATCATAAATCTTTTTCATTTTTGAACCAATACGGATTTTTTTCTGAAGTTTCATTGATGGAGTAAACAAATTCATTAAACAGCGCAATTCATTACAATAAAGTTGATTGATTGCTGCCACGGCATTGAGGGTATCGTAACGATGCCAGGCCGAGCAGTTTTCGAACGTGTGTCCAGTTCTTTTGTTCGATATGTGCATTATCATCTTTTTTGTAAGGACGCCCTCGTGTGAACTGAATTTGATTACTTTTGCAATAACGATATAAATGGTCATTAATAAACTCTGATCCATTATCGGAATCAATGCCTTTCAGAAAAAAAGGCAAAGTCTTTTGTATTTCGTCGAGGCTTGTCACTATATTGCGCTCAGATCTTCCTAAAACAGCGCGCGTTTCCACCCAAGTAGTGAAAATATCAGTTTGATTTAAAGAATAGACAAATTCACCGGATGCTGAATTTCCAGAATGCGAAACTAAATCAACTTCCGTAAATCCTGGAATTGTTACATCCCAATGATCAGTCTTAATCGGAATATGATGTTTGAGCAAACTACCTGGTTTGGTTCTTCCATAAATTGATTTTTTCGCATTTTTCTTTTCAGATTGAAGTCTACGATCAATCTGGCGTGCACTGATTGTTAACAACTTTTTTTCTGTTGGATTATCAATCAAAAAACGTTTCCGGATCCAAGGCAGCCAAATGGGAAGAGCTGCTTTTAATCGAATTGAGCACAGATAGCCGGTTGCTATCCAGACTGAATTCAAAATTGCAATGACCTTGGAATCATACTTGGGACTGCGAGCTTTTTGTTTTTGTCGCACTCTTTCGATTGCAGGTCCATTTAATTTCGAGATTGCATACTTCCGGTTGTATCGACATACCCTGCAAAATTCATCCAAAATCCGACCTTTTTCTATCAATCCTGCCTTCCGGTATCGGTTGTAAATCGCTCGAAAGTACTCTCTCCGTGTATTCTTACCCATAGACACCAACCTCTTTTTGCTATGGGTTAGATTCTCTTATGTCTCAACGATCCCCGTTAGGGTTAGATTTTTGATGGCTCAATTCGTAGGATTTTTTATGCCGAAGTCATATGCTATAATCCCAGGTTTCTTTAAGCGGGATTATTCCTGAGTAGCTCAATGGCAGAGCATCCGGCTGTTAATTCGCCGCGGCGAATTGTGGGTTCGATCCTGTCATAATGTCCCCGGATGTGAACTAACACCCTTACTTAATTTTTCTTTTAAATCCCTCCATTCGAAGGATCGACGTTATACAGTTCTATTCATTCTCTCTAAGAGATGTCTTATTTGCTCTCTTCCCTTTCCTGTTTTCAAAAATTTTTCTCGCTTCATAGCCTCAGAACGCGAAAGATAGACTTCGTAATAAATTAACTTCCATGGTTCACGATTTTTTGTATAGATATTCATCGAATTATTATGACGTTCAATACGTTTTTGCAGATCAGATGTGTACCCTGTATAAAAAATGCCGCAAGTTAAGCTTTGAAGTACGTAGACGTAAAAGATCATTATCGTCACCAAATAAAAAAGGACACCGAATTCTTTTCGGTGTCCCGCCATTCAAAAGCTCCTGAGGTAGGACTCGAACCTACAACCCTCCGGTTAACAGCCGGATGCTCTGCCATTGAGCTACTCAGGAATTTGAGTCACGAATTATAACATTTTAAATTAGTTTATTTTTTACTCGAACCTACAATTCGCCGTGGCGAATTAACAGCCGGATGCTCTGCCATTGAGCTACTCAGGAATTTGAGTCACGAATTATAACATTTTAAATTAGTTTATTTTTTACTCGAACCTACAATTCGCCGTGGCGAATTAACAGCCGGATGCTCTGCCATTGAGCTACTCAGGAATTTGAGTCACGAATTATAACATTTTAAATTAGTTTATTTTTTACTCGAACCTACAATTCGCCGTGGCGAATTAACAGCCGGATGCTCTGCCATTGAGCTACTCAGGAATTTGAGTCACGAATTATAACATTTTAAATTAGTTTATTTTTTACTCGAACCTACAATTCGCCGTGGCGAATTAACAGCCGGATGCTCTGCCATTGAGCTACTCAGGAATGATTCCCGCTTGGGAAAGCTGGAATTATAGCATACGACTTAACTCTAAAAAATCAAATTTAATGTCTCAAACCAATTTTGCTTTTAATGTCAATTTGATGGTGCGGATTGCGGGGCTTCGGCTGGCATCTTAAACATTGAATCATCGATCGGAATGTCGAATTCCACATTTTCCCAGGTGATCTGATTAAGCAATCGATCACCTGTTTTCACATACACAGAAAACGGAACCATAAGCCCGCTTACTTCTTCATAATCACTCAACAGGGTATCGACCATAACCGCTGTGCCTTCTCTTTTCCTTATTCGTGTGATCTTGAAATCTAAATAAGTTTCAGCGTCCAGGTAAAAATAGCGGGTGTCACCATTTTTTAGCGTTACTTTTATTTTGTAAACGGGAGCACCTGCTAGATCTTCTTTTCCTAATAATTCCACAATATTTCCTTTTGCCCTGTAATCTACCAATGGTTCGCCAAAATCGGATTGTTCGATAATATCTTTAGCATCATCATCAAACATTTTTTGTGGGACGGTTGTGCCTTTAAATGGATTTATCATCCATGGGGTTTGTCCATCATAAGCCTGGATTCCGGTCATGCCTTTGAACGTAAATTCAACACGAATAAAATGAGGACGCTTTTGATATACAACGATTGGTGCTGTTTCCCCAGGCTGCATTGCCATTTTTCCTGTTAGTTTCATAGATGTGAGCGCATTAATTTTTTCAAGCCCTCCTCGAGCTTCGATATTTTTGTTGATAATTTCATCAACAGTTTCAGCATTAGAATAGACAACGCAGGAAAGCAAACATATACACGACAAAACCGAGAGTTTTCTCAACAATTTCCCTCCATGCATTCAGGCGATCATCTTATCAAAATATCCGAAAAATCTCTCGTTGGCGGGTTGTAAATTGCTGAAAATGCAGGTGAACTTGTTCCTAATCGCAAGTTAGGATAAAGTTATATATTCAGCATGTGGTGGGCGGTATATTCTAAAGGGGGCTTTTTCTGTCATCTAACATATTAGAAAAAGGCCAGAAAAGCGGAGCTGTGCCAACGAACATTCTTGTCGTGGAGGATGAGGGTTCGGTTGGACTTTTGCTAAAGCAAATGTTAGAAAGCTTTGGCTATCTGGTTCCTGCCGTAGTAATGAATGGGCGAGACGCAATTCGCGTTGCAAGCGAGCTACATCCCGATCTCGTATTAATGGATATTCTTTTAGGGGGAGATCTCGATGGCGTCGGGGCTGCATTACAAATCCGGGAAAACTACGACATTCCTGTCATTTATGTCACGGGATACGGTGACGAAAATACAATCCAACGCGCCAAATTGTCCAATCCTTCAGGATTTTTATTAAAGCCAATCAAAGGCAATGAACTTCGCGCTGCGATTGAACTTGCACTTCATGCAAGAAAACATAAGCCGGTCGAAGCAAAGCAGGATTGGTCTGTCAACGCACTAAAAAGCATGGTTGATCCGGTCATTGTTACGGATGATCGTGGCCATATTGCTTTCATGAACACACCTTCAGAAGCAATTACAGGTTGGCCATTAGCTGATGCAAAAGGGCAACCGCTCACAGAAGTTTTCAATGTTAAAAAAGAAACTACCGCGAATTTAACTGACAGTTCTGTAACTGCTGCATTTCGTGATCAAGCTGTTTTATGGAGTCGGAATCAGGAGCGTGTGCCAATTGATTACAGCGTTGGCATGATCCGTGATCATGCCGGAAAATCTTCTGGATTTATCGTATCGTTCCGCGACATCACGCAGCGTCAACGAATGGAAGAAGTGCTTCGTGAGTCCCGCCGAAAATACAAAGAGCTGGTGAATTCCATTGAAGGCGTTGTTTGGGAAGCTGATGGTGAAACCCACCGCTTTTTCTTTGTAAGCAAACAAGCTCAAAGAATGTTTGGATATCAACTTGCAGAATGGATAAACGATCCTGATTTTTGGAAAAATCATGTTGATCCGAGCGATCGTGATTGGGCTGTTAATTATTCACAGCGTTCAACCCATAAGAGAAAAGATTTCTTGATGGAATACCGGATGGTTGATCGTGAAGGCCATACGGTTTGGGTACGCGATATTGTGAACGTAATTGCGGAGGAAAATTATCCGGTAAAGCTTCGCGGCGTGATGATCGATATCACAAAATTGAAACATGCCGAAGAGGCACTGCGGCGCGCTCATGATGATTTGGAAAAACGAGTTCAGGAACGGACGGCTGAACTATCGGAAGCTGTAACGAAGTTGCGAAGAGAGATTGAAGAACGTCAGCGCGTGGAAGCTGCACTTCTTGAAAGCGAACAAAAATACAGAACTCTTGTTGAAGGCATGAGTGAAGGTATGGTTCAAGTAAATGCATTCAACATCGTTGAATTTGTTAACGATCGTTTTTGTGAAATGACAGGTTTAACGCGCGAAGAAGTATTGGGGCATAAAGTTTCCGAGGTTTTATTCCGATCGCTGCCATCTGGTGAAGAAGAAGCGCAATTTCAGGGTTTATCGGTAGACCAGGAAATTAAGCTACGTTCGAAAACAGGTAGTGCAGCATGGGTAAGAATCAGCGGTGCGCCGATGTTCGATTCGCGAGGCGAAGTAATCGGTTCGATCGGAATTCTGACCGATATTACCGTAAGGCGTCAGGCTGAAGAAGCGCTGCGTGAAAGTGAAGAACGTTATGCACTTGCCGCTCGCGGTGCGAATGATGGTCTGTGGGATTGGAATTTAAAAACGAACGAAGTTTATTATTCGCCGCGTTGGAAGGAGATGTTAGGCTGGGATGAATCATCCATCACTAATAATCCGGAAGAATGGTTCCGTCGTGTAAATCCGGATGATATCGATCGTGTAAAAACTGGATTGGTAACACATCTAGAAGGTTTAACTCCGCATTTTGAAAATGAGCACAGGATGATGCATCGTGATGGCACTTATCGGTGGATGTTAACACGCGGAGTTGCGGTGCGAGATCAATCCAATAAAGCAACACGACTTGCGGGTTCACAAACCGATATCACCGAACGCAAGAATCAAGAAGAGCAGCTACTCCATGATGCTTTTCATGATGCGCTGACGAATTTATCAAACCGTGCATTGTTTATGGATCGTCTTGCCGGTGCAGTAGCGCGCGCAAGACGCCGCGAAGATTATTGGTTTGCAGTTCTATTTTTGGATATCGATCGCTTTAAGGTTGTCAATGATAGTCTTGGACACATTGTTGGTGATCTGCTTTTAATCGCCATTGCTCGCCGTTTGGAAATTTGTTTGCGTCCGGGAGATACGGTTGCGCGGCTTGGTGGCGATGAATTCGCAATTTTGCTTGAAGATATTTCCGATATTAGTGATTCAATTCGCGTAGCTGAACGGATTCAAAAAGAATTACAGCATGCGTTCAACTTGAGCGGATATGAAGTGTTTGCCAGCGCAAGTATCGGAATAGCGCCTGGCTCGTCATCTTACGAACGTGCTGAAGATATTTTGCGTGATGCTGATACGGCGATGTATCGAGCAAAGGCTTTAGGCAGAAACCGACATCAAGTTTTCGATAAAGCGATGCACGCTCGCGCCGTCGCATTGTTGCAATTGGAAACCGATCTCCGGCGCGCGGTGGAACGAAATGAATTCCTTTTGTATTACCAACCGATCGTTTCGTTTCAAACTGGAAAGATGTATGGCTTCGAAGCTTTGATCCGCTGGAATCATCCGGAAAGAAATATGGTTTCACCGATGGAATTTATTCCGGTAGCAGAAGAAACCGGTTTAATCATTCCGATCGGTCGATGGGTTTTGCGTGAAGCATGCAAACAAATGAAAGAATGGCATGTGATGTATCCTGAGCTTTCTCCGCTTACGGTTAGCGTGAATCTTTCTGGAAAGCAGCTTTCACAACCAGACTTAATTCAAGATATAAAAACAATTTTGCAAGAGACAGAACTTGATCCATCGTTTTTGGAATTGGAAATTACCGAGAGCGTGATCATGGAAAATGCGGAATATGCGGCAGACATGCTTTCACAACTTCGAGATCTCCGCGTACAAATCAATGTTGACGATTTTGGGACCGGTTATTCTTCGCTCAGTTATTTGCACCGCTTTCCAGTAAACAATTTGAAAATCGATCAATCTTTTGTTTCGCGGATCGGAGTCGATGAGGAGAATTCTGAAATTATCAGCACCATTTTAACTCTGGCCCGAAATCTGGGAATGGATGTCATTGCCGAAGGTGTAGAAACAAAAGAACAGTTACATCATTTGCAGGCCCTTGGATGCGAACAAGGACAAGGGTTTTATTTTTCAGTGCCTGTGGACAACGAAAAAGCCTCAGCATTAATTGAAACCATGGGTGCTATTGTTCTGGCCTGAACCTTTGGTACTTCCCGGCCGCCGTTTGCGGAAGAAGAAATAAAAGTCTTTTGCTGAACATAAGCTACCTCCAATAATTTTCCCCCTGACCAGACATAAAGCTGCTTACCATTTGTTGTTATTGCTGTTACAGGAAACTCGCTAACCTCGATCCAATGCCAGCGTCCTGCAGATTGAAATACAACAGAACCATCAAGAGTGCCGAACCATGGATCACCGCGACAGATTGTTGATGCGTTTACTGAATTCAGATTTAGATTGCGCCGGGCAAACACATGTCGATGCCAATTTCCTCGCGATAGTTGAAGAAAACCATCTTGATCCGTACCTGCGAAAATTCCGATCGGCGTTGAAATTACAGTTGCGAAAACTCCCCTTTCTGGAATAAAACCATCCGGCAAAAACAATTTTGTTCCAGCCTTGTTCCAAATTTTCAGTCCGGAGTCTGTGGATATCAGCAAACCACGTGGATGTAAGGCTACTGAATAAGAACGTTCAGTAAACCCGTTATTATGTGCTTCTATATCATTTGTGGCTGCCTGAAAAATGCCGGCAGATGTTGCGAATAGAATCGCATTTTGAGTTTCCAGGCCAGCAACCGGAATAATTCCTGATGGAAATTGAACTTGCCTGATCTTTTTGATGCCTCGATACAGCGATGCATATTCTTTTTCTAATATCCAAACACCTTCGGCAGAAGAAAATAATCCCGTAACCGCACTTTGAAATACCATGTCTGTTAGTTCATTCATTCTAACGGAATAAAAATATGGACCTCCCTCCAGTGAAGAGAGCCACAGATTACCGTCCGGATCAAATGCCATATTGGTGATTAAGTCAGGGATCTCGAGCCCGGTATTTATGAGTACAGCCGACGCCCGATAGATGCGAGTGAGAGGGACTGCTTTGTTACTTACATCCGGCGCCGGCGAAGAAGTGGGAATTCGGAGAATTTGTGTGGGATAAACCGCTGCTGCCAATAGCAGCAACGGAAGTGGTATCAATACAAACAACAACGATGTCTTTTTCATATAGAAACCGGGGCTTTTGCGGTGGTGGGGCGCGAAAGCCCGGCCTCAGATTTCTTTCTAAAGCCGGGCCCCGCTCCCAACCTCCGTGGGGCACCGGCTTTTATGTTGAGCAAAAAGCATGCCTGATGAAAATCACTCTATTTCGCTCCAGAACTTCGTTGCTGACTGGCCACAAGTTGCGTATCTGCATACACGCAATTAAACTGAGGAATATCAATGCAATCGGTTATTTCAAGTTTTTCAGATCGTTACAGTCTTTTCGCTGATGCTCCTGATTTAATACAGTTGAAGCGCATCGGTGCGGCCTTTTCGTATTTGCCTTACGAAAACGTCACAAAAATTTTGAAAGAAGCCCGAAGTTCAAATATTCATCAGAAGCTTCGAAAAACTGATGAAGTGTTAAGCGATCATTTACGCTGGAATACCGGGGGTACTTGTTTTTCACTTTGCAATGCGTTGTTATCCGTTCTGAAAAATTCCGGTTTTGAAGCATTCATTGCAATGGCCGACATGCATTACGGAGTCAATATCCATTGTGTTGTGGTAGTTGCGATACCTGAAGGACGTTTTCTTTTAGATCCAGGTTATCTGCTGCATGATCCAATCCAATTGCCGGATTCCGGTTTTGAACAAATCACAAAAACTCCCATGAATGCTGTGGTTCTTCGGAATGAAGGCCATGAAAATTTTTCCCTTTTCACAATTGAGCCCGCACAACACAAATGGCGATATCGGCTTAGAGCTTTTCCGGTAACTACTGAAGAATTCGAAGCCCACTGGATCCATTCGTTTTCATTGAACAGCATGGAACATCTCATGATGACCCGACTGGATAATCGTGGGAGGCTTTATTTCCGAAAAAATCACCTGGAACATGTTAATGAATCAAAAAGAACGATCCTTACCAAGCCTGAAGCCAGCGATCTTTCGGGATTATTCGGCGTTCCTTCAGATTTAATAAGCCGGGCACGTAACGTCTTGCTTGCACGTCCACACAAGACAACAGTGCTTTCTTAATTCATGTCTCCTGAGAGTGTTTCCCCGGTTAAATTATTTGTTGTAACTCTTCATCGCGATCCTGAAATTCTTCAAAACGTAACTTCAGACATGATCAAGGCGTTTGGTCCAATTGATTGGGAAAGCGAAAATTTTCCTTTTGATGTGACCAACTATTATGAAAAAGAAATGGGCACAGAACTTTTACGAAAGTTTTATTCTTTTCAGAATTTGATCATGCCTGGTGAAATTGCAGGGATAAAACTTCTTACGAATGAACTGGAAAATAAATACAGCAAGGCAAAAGGAAGACAGATTAATCTGGATCCTGGTTATCTTGATACTTATAAATTGGTATTGGCATCAACCAAATTTGGCGGACAAAAAATTTATGTTGGCCAGGGGATTTATGCAGACATGACTCTGGTGATGTATAAGGGCCAGTGGGAATCTTTTGCATGGGGATTTCCCGATTTCAAATCACATCGCTATGATACTGTGCTTTCAAAAATTCGGGACTTGTATAAAAGTTCAGGGCGGGTCTAAGACCCGCCCTTAGTATTGTGCTAAGCGGTTTTCAGAACGGAATATGCCGCATATAGAATCACGCCAATGATCGCTGCAAACAACGCGAATGCAAAAAGCTTGAAAAACAGGAATTTTACGATGCCCAGCGCGATCACAAATCCCAGAACCAGAATTAAAAGCCTGAATAAGAATCTCATCTTGAAAACCACCTCATATAAATAAAAACGCAAATTCCGAATAAAAGTTTCGTTTTTACAGCTTTCCCGAGGGAGCACTCAACCGCATAATTTCGGCATACAGCCGTTTGACCTCGGGCTGATCGGGAGCTTCATGGTGAAGGGTGGCAATCTCTATCCGGGCATGATCAAAATGTCCGGTTTTTAAGGCGAGATTTACTAGAAATATGCACCGTTCAAATGAATGCGGATGAATGTCATGCGAAAGACTGCATAACTTAAAAGCTTTCTCAGGCTGATTCAATCTGTAATAACAGTGCGCCAGTAAGAAAAGCGAAGCAGAATGATCCGGCTGTTTCTGAACAACATTTTCAAAGTCAGACCTTGCTTTGTCAAATTGAAGGCTACGAAATGCCTGTAAACCTTGTTCAAAAGAAGTTTGTAAATTTTCTTTCAATGGTTCCGATGTTTCCATCAGTGCGGAATAATTAATTTGATCCGGTTCCTGAATCCGGGCTAGTGCGCGAAGTTCATTATTGGCCGCTTTGTCAGTTGATTTCTGCCAGAAAATAAATGTGGAAAGCGCGAGAACTACTGCCGCCGCTGCAGCTAGTGCGGATTGGAACCAATTGTGTGAAAAACTTTCCTGCTTCTTGTGTGAACCTTCCAAATCCTTCAACCATTTCATCTCTTCAGCACAAAGTTTGCATCCTTCCAAATGTTTCTCGATTCTTGTGACTTTCAGTGCTGAAAGAGACGCTCTATCAAATTGATAATGATCAAGCGTTTCACTGGATGGACAAACCATAAACGGGACTTCATCGGTCGTTCTTAAATCATTGATATTTTGTAATGCCTGAAATTCTTCCATGCAGAATGAACATTTTTGTAAATGAAGCCCTAGTTTTTCACGCGATGTTTCATCCAACTCGCCTTCTTGATAGGCACTCAAAGCCAGCATCCGCGCTACAGGCAGAGTTTCCTGAGGATTGCGTGATCGGAAAAATTCAGGATCTACGCAGATCTCGGTACGTAATGGAATCAAATTATCTCTCTTATTCATTTAGTTGCCACTAGAAATCAAAAACTTCTGTAAAGCCGCGTTCCTTCATAATCTCCGAAAGCAGCTTTTTACCTTTATGAATTCTTGAAGAAACCGTATTGATCGGGATTTTCAAATCCTCTGCTATATCTTCATAGCTCTTGTCTTTAAACACTCGAAGTTCCAGAACACTCCGATAAGCCTCAGGCAGCATCGATATCAGATTGCGAATAATTTCACGTCCTTGTTTTACTGAAAAGCTATACTCTGGTTCAGCAGAATCATCCGCCGGAATTTCGGTATCTTCCATGACCTTTCGAAAAATTTTGCCACGCTTTAATGTGTTTTCGCGTCGGTACCTTTGGAATACTGTCACACGTGCAATACGATAAACATACGTACTCAGCATGGATTTTCCTTGAAAAGAACTTCCTCCTGAAATTAACTGCAGATAAATCTCGTGAAGCATCTCTTCACGATCTTGAGGATTAGAAAGTGCGCGACGAAGCAAGGCGGCAATTGGCCGGGAGTCTTTTAAATATTTGACAAATAATTCTTCCGCGGCCTGTTGATCGCCTTCCCGTGCTCGTTTTAGAAGTTGAACTTCGTAATTCACTCTGCCCGCTCTAAATGACTAAAAACTCCACGATCAGTTCCTACAAGATAATGTTCCGGATTTGCTGGATCCGTAAGAATCGTCCAAATTGCAAAAGGCCCGGCCCTTCATTACCAAAAGGCTTCCAATGATCGCCGCCATCCTGCGTCACAAATACTCCAGCTTCTCCGGCGACATACAATTCATTGGATCCCGTCGGACCGAAAGAAAGGGAATTGAGCCATGCATCCGGAAGTCCGTCGCTCTTGCGAACCCAATCGAGACCACCGTTGGTGCTTTTAAATATGGATGTGTATGTACTGATGTACATGGTATTCAAATCCTCAACATCGAAAACAATATCTCGAATCGAACTACCATCTAAACTTTTCAAACTGGTCCAGGAATTTCCGCCGTTTTCGCTGCGATACAATTTGCCACCGCCTGTTCCTGCAAATAACAAATCATTTTTCGCAGGATGAACTGCAATTATCCAGATATCTTTATCAACTATTCCTTTATTAATCAGATTCCAAGTTTTGCCCTGATCGGTTGATTTTGCAATTCCCTGTGGCAAAGATTTTTGATCCTGTTTCAAAAATGGCGCAAGATAAATGATCTGTGGATTTATCGGATCGAATACCACGCAATGACTGCATCCATAATTTACTCCTGCATATGGACTCCTCATTTGCCACGTCTTGCCGCCATCAATACTTAAACTGATCGCACCGGCAGATTTTTTCCTGTAACCACCCACTGCAATTAACTTCGCATCTTTGGGATGAATAGCAAGATCGCTGATCCAAAACGTCGATACTTGTCCCTTTAACAAAAGATCCCAGGTATTTCCGCCATCGTTTGACTCAAAAGCTTGCTGCCCGCCAACCGCAAAAAATCTTCCGGATTGAGACGGATCAGCAGCAAGACGAACGACGTTCAATGAATCCAGTTTTTCATTTACAGTTTCCCATGTACGGCCAGAATCAATTGAACGAAAAATTCCTCCGCCGAATCCACCAACAAACACAATGCGAGGATTTAATGGATGCACGGCGACTCCCAACAAAATTCCATTTAGAAATGGATGCGGCGTGAACCATTGCCATGTTGCGCCGCCATCTGTGCTTTTCAAAGCACCTTCACCAACGCCGTAAACTTCGCGCGAATCCGAAGGATTGATTGCAAAACTCCAGATGTAACATTCGCATCTACGTGATTTCCAATTTTTTCCGGCATTGATTGTTCGAAAAATTCCATTAGCCCCGCCTGCATAAAGTGCCATGCTGTCTTTCGGATCGATTTTTAATGCATGCACTTCTTTTGTGAATTTGAGCCCTTGATACGCCGGCTGCCATGATTGGCCACCGTTTGAGCTTCGATAAACAATTCTGTTTGGCAAAAGAACGTAAACAATCCTGCCATTGTTGGCCACTTCGACTTGCGGAATATCTGCACAGCAAGCCGAAATATTTTTCCATTTCAACCCGGAATTTTTTTGACTCCATGTAGCACCGCCATCGGTACTTTTGAAAACGCCATTGTAAAAGCTGACTGCATATAAAATCTGCGGATCCTTTGGATCGAACTCCAGATCATGAAAAAAATCGCCTTCAAACGTGTAATGCGAAAACAATTCCCATGTTTCACCAAAATCATTGCTGCGAAAAATGCCGTGTCCGGAACTTGCTGCAAGAATTGATGAAGGATTTCGCGGATGAATTCGAATTACATATTCACCTGGCGGAAGATTGACGCGGCTCCATGTTTTGCCAGTATCAGTACTGCGGAACAAACCTTCTAAACCGCTGGCGAAAATCAGGTTTTCTTTTTGTGGATGAAACGCAAACGATTGAAACGACCCGCCGTACGGCCCATGATTGACCCACGAATCAGCATTAGCAATCGAAGCGCAAAAAAGAAGAATGAGGCTAATTCTACTCATTAAAACTCAGCATCTCAGCGGTTACATGCTTGGACCAAAAATGATTCCGTTGACGAAAAGCTTATTTAAGCTTTCCCAGGAGGAACGAAAATTAGGATTTTCAGCAAACAAGATCACATGACCTTCCCCTAATGGTTCTTCAGTTAAATAAGCTTTCTTTTCTAATCTCTTTTTTGTGATGTCCCAGAACAGCCCTGCCATTTTAAAACGATCAAGTTCAGCATAAACCGCTACAGGTTTCAGATTCGGCGGAGCAGAAAAGACATTGGATGAATTTACAAATACTGGAATTTCATTTGATCCGTATCCGAATGTCAGAAAATGTTTAGTATAAAGAATTACGCGTGCAATCGAACCTAATACATAATCAGGTGACTCGGTCGCTTTCTTCTCTTTCTCATCTTTTTCAGAATCTTTTTCGGATTCTTTTTCTTCAACTGGTTCAACAGAATCCTTGATGTATTTTTTGATACGCTTCACACCAGTAAGTTCACCATTGTCACACAGAAATGCAGCTGCTCCCTGCAAAGCAATCAAGGTACCGCCGCTTTGCACCCAATTTTTGATTTTTTGAACTCCTGATTTTCCTAAGATCGTTTCATAACTACTGATTCCACCTTCATCAGGAAGAATGATGACGTTGTAATCTTTGAGATTGACATACTTGAAATAGAAACCCTGGACAGGTGTGAAGTCGAAATCGTATCTTTGATCGAAAAGATAATTGATTTCGCCGTACGAGTTCGTATCAGTTGGAATATTATTGATTATGAGTATTCGAGGTTTCACCAAAAAATTCACATCACCGCTGCCAAGATCCGGACCTTGTTCAGTCCAGCCGGTTGATGTTGCTACAAATTCAGCGCCAGTTTTGTTTGCAACTTCCTCAAGAACTGCCTGAAGATTTTGAATATTGTCTTTTACTTTGATGATGAATGATCCCGCTCTAAAATTTCGCGAATTCAGAGTAATCGGTTTGGTTGTAAAATAAATTCGTACATTCCGCTTTAATAATTCCAGCGCAGTTAATAGATCTTGATTTGAACGATAATCAAGAACATAAGCGTAGGTTGAAGTTGGAACAGGAATGGAATTCGAAGGCGGACTTGTAATTTGCCTGGTTGCGGCATTGATGTCAGTGGATGACCAGTATGCATCAAGTCCAAATGCAAGCGGCATGGACCATGCAGTGATGTCATAAAATTCAGTTGGCTCATTTTCTGCGCGCCTTTTTGCTTCTGCTTCCAAAAAGCTTTTGTCAAAAGTAGATTCTTTTTCAAATGTGACTTGAATCAAACGCTTCAATGGTTGATCAAGTGAAATAATGTAATCGCCAGCCTGAAAATCTACTGTTTCCGTTTGATCACGGAAATAGCTATGGACAGTTGCTCGAAACGAAGATTGAACTTGATGAACTTCTATTCCATGCCACAACAAAATTTGCAATACACGATCAGTTTGAGCAGGATCTGATGAGCGCCGAATTATGTATTCTCGAACCGGTCCAGTTTTCCCTTCTTGAATTGCGGACGAACGAAAATCGTAGAAATCTTGTAATTTTTGCTGGCGATTCGATGATCCCAGCTTGCAAACCGCCAGCGATGATACAAAATGATGCCAGATCGCATCCTTATATAACACTGTTGTTTCATCCGATCGCTTAACCGTAAGACCGCGAACGCTACCTTGTTCAAATGTTCCTGATACCGCGCCATTGTATGTAGGCCAGCTATCGCCATAACCGGGATACCAAAAATCAAAACCTTCCTGGGTGTAATATTCAATTCCATATTTATCGAATTCAGTGGAAACTGCTTTGCCGAGTTTTTGCCACCAATCGTGAGTCGACTTTGCCAGATTCGGGTTTTGTGGATTCGATGGCGGTGGAAAAAAATAAGTGCTGTTTTCACCCATTTCATGGGCATCAATATAAAACTGTGGTTGATAACGCTGATAGGCTTTCACACGTGCTCTCGTTTCTATTTGCGATAATGTGGTCCAATCACGATTCATGTCAAAGAGATAATGATTTGTTCTACCGCTGGGCCAAACTTCATTATGTTCTGCAGCATTCGGATCTGAATTCGGACGTTTACCGGACGTTGTATAGAAATAATTGATGAACCGTTCGCGTCCGTCTGGATTTTGCATCGGATCAACAACCAGAACACAATTTCGTAAGATTGATGTTGTTTCTTCATCACGATTTGCAAGGAAGTAATACAAAATGGCTAACGCAGCTTCAACTCCTGAATGTTCATTTCCATGAACGGAATAACTCAACCCAACAAAAACAGGATTGGTTTCAATAATTTGTTTTGCGTCACTTGTAGAAATCAATCTTGGGTCTGCTAGTTTCAGGTTGGCCTGTCGCAGTTCTTCCAATCGTGCCATATTTTCAGCAGATGAAAGGATGACGTAATAAAGATTTCTACCTTCATATGTTTTTCCGATTGTTTCAACTTTGATTTGTGTCGAAGCCCTGGCTAAAGCATTCAGATACAATTCCAAATCTCTGTGACGCGTAATCTGTTCACCAAAGTCATAACCCAATACAGACTGAAGTGTGGGAATAGAAGGATCAAAGGAATTCCCGGTTCGAGATAAAACTGGAGTTTCATCGCCTGCTGAGAGAGTTGAAAATGTTAGCAAGACAATTCCAATTATTTTGCAAAGTGGTATTCGCATAATTAGCGTGTTCCTATTACTGTCCTTGGGAAGATTTCTCTGGCCTCATGAAGAAATACATGTTCCAACCCGGCATACCTGCGTGAGAAATGAAAAAGATGAAGTGTTTTAACGCCTGCTTCGCGCGCGATTGATGCAGCTTGAATTGTAGTTAAGTGATGTGTTTTGACAGCACGGTCTTCATCTTGTTTTAGAAAAGATGATTCACAAAAAAGATGATCGCTGCCCCGCGCTAAATCTATCATCCGCGGAATATTTTCGCCGTGATAAATAGCGTCGGTAATGTAAGTGATCGCATAACCGGCGGAGTAATACAGTAATTGCTTACGAAGTTCTGCGACATCATAAACTTTTTCATCAATTTTCACTGAACCGCTTTCCTGTGATTTCAATTCTTTAATCCATCGGTCCTGGAGGTAAGCCGCTTTTAATCAATGCTTCTTCATCAACTCTCCATTGATCCTGAGTGAACAATCGATATCCAAATGATGTAATGCTGAGATGTTGAAGCGGTTGATGTCGGAACTCCCAAACTTTGCGTGGATCTAACTCTGGCCTTTTCGGCTGCACTGTTTCCAGTTCATATTTTTTTTGCGGCAAAAGTTGAAATGAGCGAAACGGATCCAGTTCCGTTACTCGAAACTGAAGGTAGACAGTTTCCGCAAGATTCCAAACATAACCATGAATTTTGTGAAAAACATGTTGAGCTGTTCCTTGCGGGCCAATAATGTGAAGCGTATTCGTGCTGCCCAAATGAACTCGCATCCATGAATCGAAGCCGATGAAATGATCCAGATGAGTGTGCGATAAAAATAAGAATCGTGAGCGCAATAATCGGGCATGCCCCAGATGCTGATTTCCGACATCCATAAGAAAGGAATGCGGAAGATTCAACGGTTCGACATACAGACAGGGATCGCCCGTTGCTCCTGCTCCCAATGCAAAAATCGCCCGTTCCATGAAATTAGTAATTGTCCAATGTTTACGGATTACGCATTATGTTTTACGAATTCAACAAGAACGTAAAACGTGAAACGTAAAACGTAAAGCTGGAGCGCAATGATGCGCTACTGTTTGGTAATATCGCCCAAACTCATGATTGTCTTGCCATCAGTGATGATCGTCTTAACACCAGGGGCAAGTTTTTGTACATACTCGTACTGAATTAGAGCCGGATTCTGTGCCAATACGATCGCTTTTAAACGAATTGATTCGGCTTCCCCTTGAGCTTCAATGATCTTTCGATCTTTTTCTTGACGCTCTTTTTCCAAAACATATTGCATCCTTTGAGAATCCTGTTGCGCGATCTGCTTCTGCTCGATCGCTTTTTCAAATTCAGGTGAAAAGCTGATATTCCTGATCAAGATTTCATCAAGAATCAAATAACTCATGTTAAATTTCCTTTTGAGATTTTCCTGCGTTTGATTCTGAATCTCGTTCCTTTTTTCTGTATACACCTCAGTTACCGGGTATCCTGATACAGCAAGCCTGATTTGATTGCGAATTTCCGGACGAACAACCTTGTTTATATAGTCAGGGCCAATCTCACGATGCAGATTCGTCACCCGAGTCGGATCAATATGATATCGGACCGACAAATCCATTCTTACCATCTGGCCATCTTTTGTTAGCGTTTCTATTGCATCGTCCCCTTTGCGCTCTCCTTCCGCATAGGTGGCCGACATCGTATAGGTTTGAACGCGAGTGTCATATAAGATGGGCTTTTGAAGACCAGGAATCAGGATATTGGCCCGGGATAACGTGCAGACAATCCTCCACTAACCTGATTGAAAATGACGGCCATTTCTCCCGCGTCAATAATCAAAATTGTGTTCGCGAGAACTACAATAATAAGCACAGCCAGGACGGCTAATATAATCAGTCTCGATTTCATTACTTCCTCCAAGATGCCAATTGCCTCATTATTTCATTATTTTGAGCTCAGGGGTATGGGACTTCATCGCTGGGTTATATAATAAAAGCAAAGACCGTGATGCTTGCATTTTCATCTCCGTACATAGATTTTGTTTTTAGACGCTTTTATTTCCGGGATTTTATGTTTCGCCTGGCTTTTGTCTTACTGATTGTTTTCGCTAGCTATGCTGCAGCCGCTGATACTAACTACGTTTCGATTATCGGCAAAGATGATAACGATACACTTCTTGAGCAAAAAGATTTAAAACTTGAAATCGAAGGAAAGGAAGTTCCGATCAAGGAATTCTTTTTTGTTGATACTTTACATCCAAAACAAAAAACTCTTTTTCATCCCGCAGGTAGAAGGCAACACGTAATATTGCTGGATCTGGTTTTTTCTAAACCTGATGACATTGTAAAAGCGCGGGCATGGATGGAAGATCTTGCTTCTAAAGCAAGTCCATACGATTTATTTGCGCTTGCGGGGATAACGCAAACAAATGGTCTCCGCTGGTTTTGTAATTTAACATCGGATCGAAATCAACTTCGTGCCGCATGGAATGCTATTGCAAAAGAAAAACCGGGTGGAGTTGTTCCGGGACCGGAAGGAAATTTCTATCCTGCAACATTTCAAGAGTCAACTCCGGTAAAACTTCTGGGTGAAGATACGTTTAGGAAGAATCTTGATGGTGTTCTTGCAAAAACTTCCACTGACCAGGACAGGTATATTGTGCTTCAATGTTTGGTAGATGCTGCATATCTTCTGGCAACAGTTGAAGGCAGAAAAAATGTTTATTTAGTTTCGCCTGGTTTTGATAGCAAAGGATTGAGCATCAATTTGGATTTGAATAAAAGAAAACGTCCTTCTAATGCAGGCCAGAGTGCAGGCGGAAACGAAGTGAAAACTTTTGATGAGGTGACGAATGGATTTCGGAGTACTGAGGAATTAGAGCAGATGGCTACCAGCCGGCCGCGACCCAGACAGCAAGCCGGTGTTGAAGTATTGCCGGATTTATATTCCGGCGCTGATGCTCATATACATGTCCTTTCAGCGAGCACACAAAGAAATGGATTATTGGAAAACCTCACATCTAAGACAGCGGGATTCTATCATCTCGGCAATTTCGATTCTGCACAAGTTCTAAATACGGACCGGTTTTACTATGTGGCTGGGTGGGAAGAAGTTGAAACTGAAAAGGCACTTTGCTCTGTTCATCTTTCCGCACATGATCGCAAGATTGAAGCATCAGAAAAATGGCTGGCTCCAAAGTACTTCGAAGAATATTCGAACGAAGAAAAACACGCCAAAATTTCAGAAGCAATTTTCAAGGATTATGGTAAACCGGAACCGAGCCAGCATTTCTGGGCAGATTTTTATTTTGAAGGCGGCCTGAATAAGATTCCGATGTTTACTCAAATATCTGGAGATTATTTACTAAAAATCAAAACTGATACCCGCAAGCTGGAAGTATACAATTTTGTGATCGATTCCGATCAATCAATTGTTGATTTTCAATCCTCCGTTATCGAAATGGATCTCTCTAACAAGAAGTTGCGTGATCGAATCGAGAAATCCGGACTTAAAGTTTGGCACATACTATTAGGAAGCACCAAACCTATGCAGATACGATGGGTGATTCTTGATGGGCAGACAGGAGAAATTTTCACGCATTCTGAAGTTCTGGATGTACAAGAAACTCAGATGACGATGAGTAATCCTTTTGTGCCGGCTACCGATTTGGAATGGGTTGTTTGGCCCAAACCAACAGACCAGATCAAACACAGAGGAATTCAAATTCAATATCCATATAATACTAAGGAAGGAATTTTTATTCCTGATCTCGCTCCGCAATTTAAAACAGCCGATAAGGATCACATTATTTATTTCAAACTTTATAATTTGCTGCCGGAAAGTACTAATCCACCGGTTCAATTTCATTTGATGGATGCAAAAGGCAATGCTTCTGCAGTTAGTGAATTTCAGCTTTTGCGAAAACCGGAGACGTTGGAACATCAAGGAATGGAACTTTTTTGGGTGGTCAAATCTTTGCCCAATGTTCAGCCAGGTGCATACCGTTTTCGTATAGATATTCAGGAGCCGGCTGGTAAAGGCGGAATTACAGCGGAAACAAGCCAGCTTCAAGTTAGTGGTTCGTAAAAATACACCGGAGCGCGGGCGTTCCTGCCCGCGAAATGGCGGGCACGGAGGCCCGCCCTCCAGATTAATAGATATGGATACACGTATGAAAAAGATTCTGTTCATCGTTTGTGCTTTGTTCGGACTGAGTCTGCTTGCGCAGGCCGATTCCATGTATATCGCGGTTGTCGATTCAGCATCGGCAAAAAAGGAAGACATTGCTGTCAAGCTGGATAAAAAAGATGTAGCAATTTCTGATTTTCTAGCCGTTGATACTTCGAATCGCACTCCAGAAATTTTGTCGCATCCTGGCGGACGTCGCCAATACTTGCTTTTGTTCGATCTGCTGAATAGCAAGCCTGAAAATATTGTGGAAGCGCGCAAGATCACATCTGTTTTTCTGGAAAAGTTAGGCCCGGATGATTTGGTCGCAGTGGCCGAAATTGGAATGAAAACAGGAATGCGACTGTTGAGCGGATTTACTACAGATCGAAATAAGACCAATGCGGGCTTAAATGCAATTGGTCTCGAAAAAATTGACGGCGTTCTACAGGGTCCCGATGGCAATCTGTATCCGTTACAATTTAGTGCCGAAGCCCAAACTGTTGCTTTAATTCCAGAAGATAAATTTCTTGCAAATGTGACTGCCGGAACTGCAGCGGATGATAAAAAGAAAATGGATCCTGGCTCGCTGTTTGTTACAACGTTTAGCGATCTGGCGTATTCGCTGGCCAGTGTGGATGGACGCAAAAATATAGTTTTGTTTAGTCCTGGTTTTGATGCTAAAGGTGCAAAGATTGAAGTTTCTGAAAAAAGTTTCTTTGAGAATTATGAAAGTGCGTCCATAACAGATGATACATACCTCGGCACTACTGAGGAAGAGCGTGCAAAGGAAGAACAAAAGCGCAAAGAAGAACGTGAAAAACCTGCTGCGGCACCGATGGTTCAAGTTGAAGGCATTCCCGAATTTGTAGCAGGTACATTTACATCCGTTCAAATGATCAGTCCTATTGGGCAGGAATTTGATTTCTTCAAAAAACTTACTGCTGCCAACCATGGACTCTATTTGCGTGAAGTAAAAGATCCAGCCGCCGCTGTAGATCAGATCCTGTCATCAGATTCGAAATTTCTGGTTATTGGCTTTGACGGAAAGACTGAAAAAGAATTCAAAAAAGCTCACGATCTTAAAATTGCCGTTGCCGGTCGCGATATACCTATCTCAGCTTGGGTCGCGCCTCATGCATATCCACAATACAAACCGATTGAAAGACAGTTCCACGTTTCGCAAGCAACCTACAAAAATTATTTAGCTCCAACTGACGGTGAACGATTCTGGGCCGATTTTACATTTCAGCAAGGTCAAGCTCATGTTCCCGTGTTTGCACAATTGTCCGGAACGGAACTGATTAAAAAAGATATTCCGGAGTTGGCTCTGGAATTTTATAGCTTCTTAATTGATGAACATGGAACGATTGTAGATTTCGCTGCGATTCCAGTTCGAATGGATTTAAAAAACAAACAGCTTCGCGAACGTTTAACAGATGCTGGCCTGAAAGTTTGGAATCAATTGCTTGCCACTCAAGGTCCGGCTAAAGTTCGTTGCATACTGATAGATTCGGTTTTTGGTGATACTACTACTTACACCAGCGCGATGGAAATGCAAAGCGCGAATTTGACTACCACATACCCGTTCTTTCCATCAACAAATCTGAATTGGGTTATCTGGCCAAAACCATCCGATACCCAATCAAAGCGCGGAGTTCAACTCCAGTATCCATATTCAATGGGAGCGGACCAGATGTTCTTTCCGGATCTGACGCCGAGTTTGAAAAAAGCTGAATCAGGTCAGGTAATTTATTTCAAGATTTATAACAAACCTGCCGGTTCAAAAAATCCTCCAATTAAACTCCAACTTCTGGATCAAAGTGGTAAATCAACAGAGATCGAACAATTTGCTTTATTGCAGAAACCAAAAGATTTGGAACAAGGCGGAATGGAGTTATTCTGGAAATTACAAGCGATTCCTGATGTTCCCCCTGGCACTTATCAATTCAGGGTGAATATTAAAGATAGCGCCACAAACAAGGATGTAGTTCGCACAATTCCGATGCTGATACAATAGAACTCTGAGTCTCAGTGGTCAAAAAATACAAATGAGGAAGAAAATGAAAATACGTATAGCGTTGTTAATACTGGTAATAATTTCAATTGGATTTGGTTTTAATTTGGCGGCTCAAAGCGGCGCGGCGAAAGGAAAAGGTCGCGTTACGGGAAAAATTACGGATACAAATGGCAAACCGATTGCCGATGTTACTGTTCGTTTTGCCAGTGAAAGACTTCAAACGCAATTTGAAGTGAAATCAAAAGACAACGGTAGTTTCACTGTAACTGGAATGGCAGGCGGTTCCTGGAATGTGGATTTTGTTAAAGAAGGATACAAAGTTCGAAAAATTTCCACTCAAGTCAGTGAATTAAGTTTCAACCATCCGATCGATCTTCAGCTGGAAGCTGCGACTCCCCAGGAAGCAGCCCCACAAAAAGAGAAAACGCCAGGCTTGGACCTGGTGGATGAAGGTAACAAACTTAAAGCAGCAAAAGATTACGCGGGAGCAATTTCTAAATATGAAGCAGCGCTTCAAGCGAATCCTGCACTGGTAGAGGTCTATGGCGATATTGCACGGACTTATGCTGAACAAGGGAAAAATGATGAAGCCGTTGCTGCTTACAAAAAATTCATTGAAGCGAAACCGGATCCGGAAGCAAAAATGGAATTGGCTTCACTGCTCTTGCAACAAAAAAATGTTGATGAAGCTAAAAGTGTTTTAAATGGTGTAGATCTTTCTACAATTACAAACCCCTATGTGCTCTACAATCTCGGTGTTGGTTTTTATAATGGCGGTCAGGGGCCTGAAGCGATTAAATATTGGGAAAAGGCAACAGCACTCGATCCAAAAATGACTGATGCCTGGTTGCAGCTTGGGTTTGCCTACTATGCATCTGGCAGCAAAGACAAGGCGAAAGAAGCATTGCAAAAAGTAATTCAATTGGAGCCCGGTTCAGATAACGCTAAGAGTGCACAGGAGTTTATCGATTCAATGCAATAATTGCAGTACTGAGTTCCGAGTGCTGAGTTCCCAGTAAAGCAGTATTCATCACTCGGTGCTGATTGAGGTGGTGTTATGCGGCGAAACAGTTCCTTTCTACTTTCGATTATTTTGATAATAATTCTTGCCCCACCGGTTTTTTCACAACTGGAAGAAGAAGTCAGAGTTGATTTGATTGAAGTTTGGGCAAAAGTTACGGACAAAAATAATCAATTGGTTACTGATCTAAAACCGGAAGATTTTTCCATCTATATAGATGGTAAGAAAATGGAAATGCGTTGTTTTGATCGCGTTTTCGAAACACCTCAGGTTGCACAACAAACGGAAGCAGAAGAAAGTGATATCAAGGCTCAACCATCTGACACCAAACGCAAATTCGTTTTTTTCTTTGATCTGTTACACACTTCAGCAACTGACATCGATTTCTTGAAAGGGAAGATTCTAGATTTCCTGGGCCATTCCTTCAGAGACCAGGGTGATGAAGGAATGGTTTTTGTTCTACTTCCATCATTGCATCTTGGTGTTGTTCAGAAAATGACTGATAGCCGTGATGCATTAATTGATGTCGTTGCAAAGATGCGCGGAAATCCAACTCAAGAAGCAAGGATCCGGAACAATGAAAGGGAATTGCTTGAAGTCTTATATGCCTTTGGTTCACCGGGTAACACTCAATCCGGAGGTGAAGGCAAAGGTGCAACCAGCCGCGCACCAGAAACTATCCGCCAGGCACGCGGTCTTGCCCGAACGTTCGCATCGCAGGAAAAGAATCTTAGCAAGATAACTATGAACGCTTTTCTTTCTATTGCAGATTATCTCGCTGATAACACTTACGAAGGCCGGCTTGTAATGATCTACGTTAGCGGAGGGTTTTCATTGCGTCCCGGAGAAAATTATTTTCAAATGGTTGATAAAGCAATTGAAGATAATTTTACCATTGGTACAGACGACCTGGTTTTTCGGGAACGCCCCAGCAATGATTTTGAACTGGAAGTACGTGACGCAATCGGTTTATTGAATCGATTGAACGTTACCATCTATTCTGTCGATGCCAACGGTTTGCTAGAAAATAACCAGGGAGCTGAACGCGATTCACGGATGGTTCAATATGGAGTTAATACTGTAAGTTATTCCCAGGAGCTGCAAGACTCGCTCGCAATGGTCTCCCGCGAAACCGGTGGAATGGCATTCCTGAATAGTCAGAATTTTGCACGAGGACTTACCGAAATTGCGGATGATATGAACCAGCAATACTGGCTCTGCAGCAGCCTGCCACCATTTAAAAAACGCGGAACATATCACTCAATCGATGTAAAAGTCGCGCGAAGCGATGTGAAAGTGCGCCATCGAAAAGGCTACGTAGAGTAACTCAAATCCGTAATTCGTAATGCGTAAATACGCTCGAGCGATGGGAGCTAATTACGGATTACGTTTTACGCATTACGTTCACGCTTCACGTTATTCACGTTTCAAGCGAGTTCATGCTATAATCTGGTCATTTCATACTGATTTTTAACCATTTCGATAACATTTTTTGGATGGAATTATGCCTTGAAATCCAATTCCTTGGATTTTAAGGACGAAAGTGAAGGAGCGGGAAGCCTCTAAGTAATTGCTTTTGCTAGGGTTTCGCTGAGTGACCGCATATGGCACACAGCTTGCTCCACACGGCTTGGACCAATTATACAAATAAGGTAGGAGAAGGTCTCCTAAACCTTGAAATTAACGCTAATCTCTCTCTTTTACGGAGGAGCCATGAGAAATAAGATTCTACTTGCCCTCGTGGTGGGAATCCTCGCCTTTACACTCCCTGTTTTCTCGCAAGTGTCGACGAAAACAGGGTCAATCTACGGAAAGACTGTAGATGATAAGGGCGCCCCACTTCCTGGAGTAAGTATCACGCTGGAATCAAATGTAATTCCGACCCAGACCGCAACGTCTGGACCTTCCGGCGGTTTTCGTTTTGCAGCCCTTCCTCCTGGAACATACTCTGTGAACTTCTCGATCGAAGGTTTTACAGAAGTACGTCAGGAAGAAGTTCGTGTCAGTACTGGTTCATCGGTACAACTTGAAATCACGATGAAGCCGTCTTTGGCGGAAGAATTCACAGTTATCGGTGAAACACCGGTTGTGGATACCAAAAAGACAGGAACATCTTCAAACTTCAATCGTGATTATCTGGAAGAAGTACCAAGCGCCCGCGATCCATGGACAATCATTGATCAAACAACGGGCATTGATTCAGATCGCTACAACGTAGCCGGTTCTGAATCAGGTCAACAAGCAGCGTTTATCGCACGCGGCGGAAGCAATCAAAACACCGTATGGAACTATGATGGTGTGAACGCGACTGACCCTGGTGCGATCGGCGCATCACCAACCTATTTCGATTTTGATGCATTTGAAGAACTCAATATTTCAACTGGTGGAAATGATGCATCAGTCGGTGGCGGCGGTGTCGTAGTTAACATTGTTACCAAGCGCGCTGGAAATAAGTGGGAAGGAAATGCTTCCTATTTCTATGCAGGCGATAGCCTTCAGGGTGATAACACTCCTGATGAATTGGCTGCTATCGGAGCAAAGTCCAATCGTCTTGATAAAGTAAAAGATTGGGGCTTTGATCTCGGCGGTCCAATCATTAAAGACAGGTTATTTGCATGGGGCGCATACCACAAAAATGAAATCGGATTGATCACTACGGCCAACAGTCTTGATTTCACCGAATTGGAAGATTGGAACTTCAAAGCAAACATGAACTGGAATGCCGCGAATGAATCGCAATTCGGATACTTCAAAGGTGATAAGAGTAAATCCGGCCGCGCTGGAATTTCAGTTGCAGTGCAGGCTCCGGAAACACTATGGAATCAAACCGGAACGCAAACCATTACACCTGGAATCTGGACCGGTCAGCATACCTGGATTCCGAACGATCATACGATCGTAACCGGCCGTTATGGTTATATCGGTCTTGGATTTACCTTAACGCCGGTCGGCGGTAAGGATATTCCGATGGTTTATTTGGCCGGAATCCCACGTTGGGAAGATACATTGTTCTATGTTAATCCAATTGATCGTCCAGCCCATGACTTTGTTGTGGATGCAAACTACTTCACAGAAAACAAATTGGGTGGCGATCATGAATTCAAGTTTGGATTTGAATATAAAACTTCCAAACTTCACACCTTCAGCTCCTATGGTAATGGTGTGCTTTATGTTGATTACAATCAAACAACTCCTCGTGGCCCATTAACATCTGGGTATGTTAAAGCTCAACATTTTATTGATGGTCACGTGAAGATGCCTCGTACCAGCTTCTACGTAACCGACACTTATCGTAGGGATCGCCTTACTTTGAACCTGGGATTCCGTTTTGATCATCAAACGGGAACGAATGAAGCGTCTACTCTTCCAGCGGTCCCCGGTTTTGAAGATATCGTCGGAGCTTTTGATTTTCCTGGCAACGATCCTGGACTTTCCTTCAGTAATTTCTCCCCACGCATAGGCGCAACCTATGATCTAAGTGGTGACGGAAAAACGGTTATTCGTGGAAATTTCGCTCACTATTACGATGGTTGGAACCCGGCATATACCTCAACATACAACCCAACGTTCGTATACAATGGAGCGGTCATTCCGTATAACAATCTGAACGGTGATCGCACCATCACTCCCGATGAGTTTACAGGTCCGCCAAGCTTTTATGGTGGTCTTGTTGCTGGTGGATTTGACCTCAATGCGTTTAACAATTTGAAAAAGGTCGATCCAGATTTCCATAACTCTAATTCGTGGGAGTATCTGCTTGGTTTTGAACGACAGGTTGCGGCTGACCTTTCTGTAAGTGCGACCTATACACATCGTGATTACAGAGACACTACAGTCATAGTTCCGTTTGGTGTTTCTGCTGCCGATTTTGCACAAACAACCACATATACGCGGAACACAGTGCTGGGAAATTTCACCGTTCCAGTGTTTACCTTTACAGGTGTGGATGACGGTGATGTAGTCGTGACAAATGCCAATGACTATAAGACCAGCTACAATGGAGTAGACCTTGCCGTGCGCAAACGCATGAGCAATAACTTCATGCTGAACGGCGGATTTACTTATCAAAAACAAAAAGCCAATTACGATGGCGGCGATTCACTCGCTTTCTACATCGGCGATGGTGGTATCAATGGACAGATCTTCCCATTTGATCCGACCAATTTGCCCTTCCTGAACGATCAGCCTTATGCATTCGCTCCAGGAGGCAGTGGAAAGTCTGGTGTTTATCCGTACTCCGAATGGCAGCTCAAGATGAGCGGCGTCTATCAGTTCCCATGGGATATTTCTGTGGGTGCTTTCGCACGCTATCAGCAGGGCTATCCTTTTGTGTTGATTGGCGCAGTCGGTGATAGCTCACTGTCATCATCACTTGGAACTTCAAACCATTTGCTCATGGTTGAACCGTTCGGTGATCGTCGATTCGAAAACATTTTTACACTGGATCTCCAGTTTGAAAAAGGTATCGATTTTGGCAATTACGGACGTTTAGCTTTGTCAGCGAACTTGTTCAACGTAACCAACACCAATACAATCATTCGCCGTACGCGGACAGTTAATACTACTACCTTGAACCGTATCGACGAATTGATTTCACCGCGCGCTCTGCGCATCGGTGCTCGTTACAGCTTCTAGTTTTTGTTTTTCTCTTAGGGCATCCGCCTAGGCGGATGCCCTTTTTCTTTTTATACAAACTTCCGTAGCTCCGCGATGAAATTTATCCACATTGCGTGAGTGAGGCTGCCTTCCCTATACTTGAGAGAAAATGAAGTACCCGATTGCCCTGTGTGTGCTGATAGCTCTATGCCTTTTTCCGTTTGCAAACGCAGACAATGTCCTTCTCGTTTCATTCGATACATTGCGGGCGGATCATGTGGGCTGCTATGGTTCCACTACAGCAAAAACACCGGCAATTGATAGGGTGGCCGCACGTGGTGTTGTTTTTAAAGATACATTGACTCCAACACCCTTCACGCTTCCTGCTCATATTTCTTTGCTCACAGGCCTGATCCCGCCAGTTCATGGTGTTCAGGATAATGGCGGCTTTTATCTGGACAGTAAGATCACAACCTTAGCGGAAGTTTTGAAGGCGCATGGATATAACACAGGCGGGTTTGTTGGAGCATTTCCTCTGGATTCACGTTTTGGTATTGATCAAGGTTTTGATTTTTATGATGATGGATATCCCACCGTAAACAATGTCAATGAAATGACGATGCCTGAAAGAAATGCGGAGGCGGTTACAAACTCCGCTCTGTCATGGCTTGAAAAAATGAAAACTTCAAATTGGTTTGCGTGGGTTCATTATTATGATGCACATTTTCCGTATCAGCCGCCTGATCAATTCCAAAAAATGTTTCCAAACGATCCTTATTCAGGAGAAGTTGCTTATGCAGATAGCCAATTTGCAAGAATTCTTGCCTTTCTTAAAAGCAGTAAGCAAGAAGGTAAGACTCTGATAATTCTTACTGCCGATCATGGGGAATCGTTAGGAGAACACCAGGAACAGACTCATGGAATCTTTTGTTATGAAAGCACACTTCGCATTCCCTTAATTATGGCGCCATTCAAACCATCGGTTGTTGATACCAGAGTTCGTCTGGTTGATGTTTTTCCGACTGTGCTTGAACTAAAAAAGCTTCAACAACCTGGAAAGATTCAAGGGACATCGTTGGTAAAATTTCTGGAAGGACAAAAAGGCGGGTCTCCGCAAGATTCCTATTTTGAAGCTCTTTCCATGTATTTCAATGCACATTGGGCACCGCTCCGCGGATTTTATTCCAAAAATTTTAAATACGTCGATCTTCCGATACCTGAACTTTACGATTTATCAAAAGATCCATCTGAAAAGCAGAATCTGTGTTCTGATTCCAGCCTTTGTAACAAGTGGGCCGGATATTTTCAGATTTATTACAGCCCTTTTTCGAAGGATGTAAAACCTCCTGCTGAAGTTGATCGCGAAACGATTGAGCAATTGAAAGCGCTTGGATATATATCCGGATCGGGAACCCCAGTGAAAAGCAATAAATTCACAGCAGAGGATGATCCTAAAAATCTGATCGGACTTCATAATCGCGTTGATAATGCTCTTGCATTTTACAAACGTGGGTACGATTTAAAAGCGCTGGATATTCTCGAAAAAATAATCGATGAAAAACCTGATTATTCAATCGCATACATGCATGCCAGTTTCATTCGAAGTGCCGGTGGATTGCCTGATAAAGCTGTTGAAATTTTAAAAAAGGCAATTCAGAACGGAATCATTAATGCGGAAATCCAGGGGAAGTTAGGGGTCTATTTATTTGAAGCAGAACATTATGATGAAGCGATTCAACAATTGAAACTTGCGATCAAGGAAGACCCGGGCAATGTAGATAATCTGAATTATCTCGGAATGTCATATACGGCCTCAGGCAAATATCCGGAAGCGGAAGCTACTTTCAAACAAGCTCTGGCTGTTGATTCAACAGATGGAATGACTTTAACCAATCTTGGAACAATGTTTCTAACGCAGAAAAAGAATGATGAAGCAATCAAACAATTTCGTCTGGCAATTGCATCGAATCCAAGTTCAGCAAATGCTTACAACGGATTGGGGGTGGCTTATGCTGCACAAAAGAATTGGCCATCCGCAATCGATGCGTGGAAAACTGCAGTTAAAGAGAACGACAAAAATTATGATGCAATCTTAAATCTCGCGTACGCTTATTTGGAAATTGAAGACAAGCCTAATGCCCTGATCTATTTTCAAACTTTTGCCAAAAACGCGCCGCCGGAAAAATACAGACGTGATCTGGCTGAAGCACACTCCATGATTAACAAACTTCAGTAACAAACGTAAAAACGTAAAACGTAAAGACGTAAAAACCAAGGGATAGGCAGTGGATATGAAGGGAGAAAGATATGAAGTATGAGGAATGGGAGAAAGTGGTTCCCAAGGAAATAAGCAATGATTCGCTTTGGAAGATGAAAGCTTATAGGCTGAGCCTTTACGCTGCTGACCTGGGATGGTTTGATGCAAAAAGAATTTCGGAAAATCATTTCTTCGAAGTTTCTGATCAATTATTGCGCGCGATCGGTTCGGTTAGCGCAAATCTAGCTGAAGGATATTCTAGGAGTACCGGAAAAGATCGTGCTCGATTTTACGAATATGCTCTCGGATCAGCAAGGGAAGGGCGTGATTGGTATCTTAAAGCGAAGTACATTTTGGGTAACGCAGTTGTGAATCATCGCATCATTTTGATTACAGAAATCATTAGACTTCTCTTAACGACAGTTCCCCAACAACGAGGTTACATCTTAAGAGAGAGTCAGGAAGAATACATTACCAGCGAGGACTTTTTAGCAAATGTTCCACTCCCATGAATCATCCGCGTCTTGCAATTTACGTTTTACGTTTTACGTTTTACGGATCACGTTTTGTGTTTTACTTTCGCTGCTCGTCGTTAGATGCAAAAAGGAAGCAGCGAAGCTCGAGACGCGGAAGCCAAGTGTAATTCTATTATCCATTGACACCTTAAGAGCGGATTACTTGAAATTGTATGATCCGAAAGGGGTGGAGACACCGAACATTGAGCAGGTTGCGAATGACGGAGCAAAATTTCAAAATGTGATCTCGCAGGTTCCATACACATTGCCTTCACATTGCACGATGCTGACTGGAGTCTATCCGGTTGCGCATCGGGTGCGTGATAACGTTCGAGATATTTTGCCAGCAGGAATTCCAACCATTGCTGAATTATTCAAACAAAATGGATATCAAACCGCAGGTTTTACCGGATCAATGGTGCTTTCCAATCAAACAGGTCTCGGGCGCGGTTTCGATTTTTATGATGACTTTTTCAGCAGGGGAGATGTTCATGCTGAGGATCTGGGAGGGATTGAAAGAAGAGCCGGGGAAGTTTTGCAATCGTTTGAATATTGGCTGAACCATCGTAATTCAAAAGCACCGTTTTTCGCGTTTGTGCATTTTTATGATCCGCATAGTCCATATGATCCACCTCCAGGTTATGCGTTATCACAGAAGCAAGAAGATTTATACGCTGGTGAAATCAAATACGTTGATTCAGTCTTAGGTGAACTCTTCGCTTTGCTGAAGGATAAAAATATTTGGAATGATTCGGTGGTGATGATCACTTCTGATCATGGTGAAATGTTAAATGAGCATGGCGAAATCGGACATGGTTTTTTTCTTTATGAACCTGCATTGAAAGTACCGTTGTTAGTACGAGCGCCCAATGTTCACAAAGATCAAACTGTTGCTGATCTGGTTGAAATTACAGATATACCTCCAACTCTATTGCAGTTTGCAGGAATCACGCCTCCTCCACAGATTCAAGGCGAAAGCCTCGTGCCTGTTTTGAATGGAGGTCATAAGAAAAAAACTCGGGCTGCATTTTCAGAATCTTATTTTGCTTCACTTCAATTTGGAATTAGTCCACTCCGAATGATCCAGGATGGAAATCTAAAATACATCGATGCTCCGCAGCCTGAACTTTATGATTTGTCTTCCGATCCAAATGAAAAAACAAATCTTGTTTCAAGCCGGCAATCTGATGCTCAGAAAATGAAGACTAAGATCCAACAATTTGAAAAAGCCAACACCAAGGATTACACCAAAGAAAAACGAGCAGTTACTGCGGAAGAAGCTGAACAATTTGCCGCGATCGGATATTTAGGAGGACAGATTCCTGAAAGTAGTTGGGATCGGAGCAAAGACCCCAAAGACTATATCGACGATTGGACATCCAGCCTTGAGGCTACTTATTTTGCGGATCACGGAGAATACCAAAAAGCTATTGCACTGATTCAAAAGATTAATGCATCGGCCGTAATGCCCTCATCATCGCTGTTGATGCTGCAATCAAAATGCTACGGCGGCCTCGGCAATTTTGCACAAGCGGAAAAAGTACTGACACCAATAGCTGATACTCCCGAAGCTCTAACAACAATCGCACATCTTTACGAAACATCCGGAAAATCATCCAAGGCGGAAGAACTATATATGAAGGCGTTGAATAAGCAGTTTTCATATTTCACACTTTTTAATTACGTTCTGTTGCTGCGGGAATCCGGTCAAAAACAAAAGGCGTTAACTCTGGTTGATGAACGTGCTTCGAAAGATTCATCAAAACATGCCCAGCCATTTTTAGCTGAAATGTACATCGCTCTTGAACAATGGCCACAAGCCGAATCCATGCTGCAGCAATTGTTAGAAAATAGACCATGGGAAGCGAAATGGTATACAGATTTGGCCACTGTATATCAGGCACAAGGTAAAGTTCAAAATGCGTTTGATCTGTTAAATTCCAATCGCCAGCGTTTTTCGGATAATCCTACTTTTCTGTTACGGCTTGGAATTTTGTTTAATCGTACTGGAAAGAAAGCAGAAGAGATTGAGCTCTTCAAAGAATTTGTTCGTAATTGGCCTCAAGATCCCCGTGGATTCTTCTATCTGGCCAAGGCGTTGCTTGATACGAATCAAGATCCGACGGAAGTTGCTCAGCTTGCGCAAAAAGGACTTTCGTTAAAACCTGATCAGGACATGCAAATATTCGGATATTTTGTTCTTGGAAATGCATTAGAACGATTGGGAAAAAATCGCGAGGCACAACAAGCTTATACCTATGCCGAGCACTTAGAGAATAATGCCAAAAAAGAAGCATCCTCACAAAAATAAACCTTCGCAGCCGGAAGTGAAACAAACTTCACCCGCTGTCGTTGCTGCAGCAAAACCGCGAACGGCACTGGTTGGAGTCGCTATTGTGGCAATTGTTATTGCTGTGGTTATATTCTTTCTTCTTCAGAAAAAAGCTGGCAGCTCAGTCGCGTCAGGTCAATTCAAAGATTTTAACGTCGTTCTTATAACAATAGATACTTTGCGCGCCGATCATCTTCCGGCGTACGGATACACCAAAGTTAAAACCCCTAACCTGGATAGAATTGCTGGAGAGTCATTCAAATTTGATCACGCTTATGCACACGTTCCACTGACTTTTCCGTCACACGCTTGCATTCTTACAGGAAGGCTTCCGATTTCACATGGCGTACGTGATAATGGCGGCTATCATTTGCAAGATTCTGAACTCACCTTAGCTGAAATTATGAAAAGCCATGGATATACAACAGCAGGTTTTGTATCTGCATTTGTCCTGGATTCCACCTTCAACATTCAACAAGGTTTTGATTTTTATTACGATCATTTTGATTCCGACAAATTTCAAGACGTTGATCCACGAAGCATTCAACGTAAGGCTGATGATACTGAAATAGAAGCAGAACACTGGCTGGACCAGAATTCGCGTAAGAAGTTTTTTGCCTGGATTCATTTCTACGATCCACATGATCCGTATGATCCACCAGAGCCGTATCGATCGGAATATGCTTCAGTTCCTTATGATGGTGAAATCGCTTATACGGATGCAGCAGTCGGAAAAATCTTGTCCAAGTTGGAATCTTCAGGACAGTTAAGCCGGACGATTCTGATTGTGACCGGAGATCACGGCGAAAGTCTTGGTGAACATAGCGAGTCAACTCATGGGATGTTCATATATAACGCAACGATGCACGTTCCATTGTTCATCCATTTGCCCGGTGGCAAAGCGAAGACTGTTGAACAAGTTGTACGCCACATTGATTTGGAACCAACGATTCTTGATCTTGTCGGAATTGCGGTTCCATCAACTGTTAACGGTGCGAGTCTGATTCCAATTTTGCAAGGCAAAGAAAAGAAAGAACGGTTTGCTTACGGCGAAAGTCTTTATTCGCATCTTCATTATGGTTGGGCCAGCCTGCAAGGAGTGACATCGTCAAAATACAAATATATTCAGGCGCCGCGGCCGGAATTCTATAATCTGGAAAAGGATTTTTCAGAGACTCAAAATCTTGCTGCAGAAAATGGATCGCTGGCGCGAGTGTTGAAATCAGAATTGCAAGATATGATTTCAAAATACGCCAGCAAAGATCTTCAAGGCCCTGGAAAGATTGATCCGGAGGTCGCCGAAAAACTACGATCACTTGGATATGTAAGTTCTCCGGCCACTGCCAGCAAAAACACAGAAGAAATTGATCCAAAAGATAAGATTCAGGTTGCAGTAGCAATTCAAGAAGCCGCCGGCGCAACATTAATAAATAACTATCCTCTGGCAATCCGGTTGATTGAACCAGTGTTAAAAGAGCAAAACAACATCTCCGAAGCATTTTATGTGGCTGGAGTTGCTTATGCAGGAGTTGGCGATTACGATCGCGCAATCGATTCATTATTGAAAGTGATTCAACTAATGCCGGATCATTTAATGGCTCAATATAATTTGGGCGCAGCATATTTAATGAAAAACAATTTGAAAGATGCCGAGTACTGGCTAAATAAAGTTGTTGTAACGTCGCCTGAGATGCTTAACGCCCACATAAAATTAGGTCAGGTATATCAAATGGAGAAAGAACCACAAAAAGCAGCGCCACATTTCCAAAAGGCGATCGCCTCATATGAAAAGGCTTTGAAAAATACTACATCAGCAAAAAACAAAGCCGGCTTGTTTGCTTCGATTGCAGAAGTTCAGTTTTCAGCCGGTGATTTACAAAATGCGTCAAAAAACTTGCAACAAGCAATTCAGCTCGATTCACAAAAACCAACATTGCACTACAATCTTGCGCAAGTTTATGAAGCCCAAAATGATAAAGGTGCAGCACTTCAGGAATATCAAGAGGAAACCCGGATCAATCCTGGGGATTTTCGAGCGTTTACAAATATGGGAATTTTATATTATGAAGCGAAACATCTGGAGGATTCAGCACGTTGTTTTCAAAAAGTTATCGAGCTCAAACCAGATGATCCACGCGGCTATTATCAGCTTGCAACTGTCTATAAAATGATGGGCCGTGATGAAGAAGCCGGACGTGTCTTAAAAATGGTTCAAAAGCAATAAGGAGCGCGGGCTCTGGCCCGCATTAGGGACCGAGGGCATCTTGCCTGCTAAATAAAATGACCAAAAAGAAAAAGAAATCAAACAAACAAGTTCTTCAGCCTCAAGGTAAAACTCTTGTAACAAAGAGAAGTGACAAGTCGAAGCGAAATTATCTTCCATTCATAATTTTGGCGGTGATATTTATTGCTGGTGGAGTTTTATTTTTCTTCAAAGGCCGTTTTATTTCAGGATTAAAATCCGCAGGCTCTTATAAAGATTACAACGTATTGTTGATCACATTAGACACGCTTCGCGCTGATCATCTTCCGATGTACGGTTATCAGAATGTAAAAACACCAAACCTGGATGGCCTCGCATCCGATAGTTTTGTTTTTGAAGATGCAATCTCGCAGGTACCTTTGACTCTGCCGTCACACACCTCAATGATGACCGGTCGATTGCCTATTGGTCATGGAGTTCGCGACAATGCCGGATTCTTTTTGGACCGCGGAGAAACAACACTTGCCGAAGAAATGAAAGGACTCGGCTATGCTACAGGCGCATTTGTTTCGGCATTCGTTTTGGATTCTCGCTGGCAATTAGATCAAGGATTCGATCTGTATTATGACAATTTCAACATCGCGCAATTTCAAGATGTAAACCCTGGTGATATTCAGCGCAAAGCTGAAGAAACAGAAATTGAAGCAAGCCATTGGCTTGATGCAAACAAAGATCACAAATTTTTTGCCTGGGTTCATTACTATGATCCTCATGAGCCATATGATCCGCCGGAACCTTACATCTCAGAATATTCAGACAAGCCTTATGATGGCGAAATCGCTTACACCGATGAATATGTTGGCAAACTTTTAAATAAACTTAGTGAACTCAAGATTGACGATAAGACCATTGTTTTGATCGCTGCAGACCATGGTGAAAGTCTTGGTGAACATAGTGAAGCTACGCATGCGATGTTCGTTTACAACACAACTCAACATGTCCCGTTGTTAATTCATGTCCCCGGTTCCACAGGTACCAGAGTGAAGGGGATTGTGCGTTTGATTGATTTGATGCCGACTGTTTTGGAATTAGTTGGAGAAAAAGTTCCAACTTCTGTGCAAGGCAAAAGCTTGTATTCAATGATGAAAGGTAAAGAAGATTTACGGAGAACTGCATACAGTGAAAGCGTTTATGCAGAGCTTCATTATGGATGGAGTCCGCTCGAAAGTATTACATCTCAGCAATACAAATACATTCAGGCGCCTAAGGCTGAGTTGTATGACCGGGTAAATGATCCAGGTGAGACAAAAAACCTGATTAAAGAAAAGAGCTTCATTGCGAAAGTATTAAAAGATCAACTTCAAGAAATTGTTTCTACCAGCACGCGCAAGAATTTATCCGGACCTGTGAAGATGGATCCAGAAACTGAGGAAAGATTAAAAGCTCTTGGTTACATTGGAAGTACTGCAACTGCTACGGAAGAAAGCAGGAAGATAGATCCAAAAGATAAAATCCATCTTGCTCGTGCAATTGATGAAGCGCTTAACGCGGTTCGGGATCACAAATATAAAAAATCATTGGAGTTAATTTTGCCGGTATTGCAGGAAGATCCCAGCATGACTGATGGACATTTCTGTGCAGGCGTAGCCTACATCGGATTAAACAGACTGGATGAAGGTATCGATGAGCTCCTTAAGACACTTGCCTTGCGTCATGATCATACGCATGCCCTTTACAATATCGGTTATGCCTACGAGCTAAAGGGTGATATCAAGGAAGCAGAAGGATGGTATGAAAAGGTTCTTCGTGTCGAGCCGAATCATTTATTCGCAACATTGAAGCTCGCGCATATTCATCGGATGTTGAACGAGCCGGACAAAGCGCGTCCATATTATTTAGCGGCCCTTAAATCTTATGAAGAAGCGCTGAACGCTACGCAAGGTGAAAAGGCAAAATCGGCACTTTTATCTACACTTGGTGAAATTAATTTTGGTGCGGGAGAAATCCTTCCGGCTGAAAAAAATTTCGAAGAAGCAATCAAATTGAATCCTCAACGTGAGGACCTTCATTACAATTTGGCGCAAATTTATGAAATGAAGGGCGACTTTCCTTCTGCGGTTGAAGCGTACAAAAAAGAGATTGAGGTCACTCCAAAAAATCTTAAGGCTTATAACAATCTTGGACTGATATACAAAAATACAAATCGGTTGAACGAAGCCGCAATGTGTTTTCAAAAAGTTGTGGAGCTTGACCCGGAAGAGCCGCGTGGTTACATTTTGCTAGCTTCCACGTATGAGCGTCTGGGAAGAACTTCAGACGCAGGAAAAATTATTCAGGAAGCCCGGCAGCGTGGCATCAAAGTCAATCGCTAGCGGTATACAATTTTGGGAGTAGCTAAGCAAATCGCCATAAGGAGGAGGCGTGCGCACAAATCATCCTGATTCTACTAAAATGGCACGTTACGCAATTTTTTTTCAGATCATGAATTCTCCATTTCGTGTTGTGTTTCTCGCGTTCCTGTTCTTGATAGCGGCTACCTGTGCTGCTTCAGCTTACGATAATGTTGTACTGATCAGCATCGATACGTTGCGGCCAGACTACTTGAGCTGCTACGGCTCGAAGAAAGCAAAAACACCAAATATTGATTCGCTTGCGCAGAAAGGAATTCTTTTTAGAAATACAGTATCAGCTGCACCTGTGACGCTTCCATCTCACATTTCGATTTTCACAGGAATGATCCCCCCATCGCATGGAGTTCACGATAATAGCGGCTTTGTTCTTGACCCTAAGATCATTACGATGACAGAGGTTTTGCACGAAAACGGATTTAAAACTGCTGCATTTTTAGGTGGATTTCCATTAGATTCGCGTTTCGGACTGAATCAGGGATTTGACTTCTATGATGACAGCTATCCACCAATGATCAGCAAAGCAACCGGGTTGCGGATGCCGGAACGGAAAGCTGAAGACGTTGTGGATTCCGCTTTAAAGTGGTTGCAAAAAGAAACAAACAATCGCTGGTTTGTATTTGTGCATCTTTACGATCCGCACTTTCCATATAATCCGCCGGAACGATTTCAGAAACTCTATTCACAAGATCTTTATGCCGGTGAAGTTGCTTACGCAGATGAACAGGTTGGCCGCATTTTGTCTTTCCTTAAAAACAAAGTCATCGAGAAAAAGACTCTGGTGATTTTAACTTCCGATCATGGTGAAAGTTTGGGGGAACACAGTGAAGAAACTCACACAATTTTTGCCTACGAAAGCACTCTGCGGGTTCCTTTGATCCTTGCACCTTTGACTCCAAAGACTTTCGACCAGCGAGCCAGGTTGGTAGATGTTGCTCCAACGATATTATCATTGGTGAACCTTCAATTTCCTCAGAAGATTGATGGAGTGTCGTTGCTTACTTTAAAGGAAGAGAAGGAAGTGGCGAATTCCGAATCTTATTTTGAATCGCTTTCCATGAATCTCAGTCAGAACTGGGCACCGTTAAGAGGATTTTATTCCGATAATTTCAAATTCATTAAACTGCCGATTCCCGAACTTTACGATCTGCAAAAAGATCCTGCAGAAACGAACAATCTTTGTGTAAATACTGATCTTTGCAAAAAATGGGATGAGAAGTTTACATCCTATTTTGCAAGATTTGAAAACAAGACAGCTAATGCAAAACCAGTTGATAGCGAAACGGAAGAAAAACTTCGCGCCTTAGGTTACGTTGCTTCGAGTTCTCAACATCATGATCAGAAATATGGTATCGATGACGATCCTAAAAATCTGATTGAAGTGCAAAAACGGATTGAGGATGCAATCGGTTACTATACTGAAGGGTATGAGTTGAAAGCTATCGAAGTGCTGGAAGGGGTAATGGAAGAGAAGCCGAAATTCGCTTCAGCTTATCAGCATGCTTCATTCATCTGGAATCATCTTAACCAGCCCGATAAGGCAGTTGCTGTTTTGCAGGAAGCTGTTCATAACGGTATTGATACGGCCGAAACTCATGGAGAATTAGGGTCATCACTGATTGATACCGGAAAATATGAAGAGGGGATCGCAGAATTGAAAATCTCATTGGATAAAGACCCGGGGGATCTTGATCGTTGGGTTGAGCTAGGAAGAGCTTATAAAAAGAATGAAAATTTTGAGCAGGCAGAAACGGCTTTCAGGCAAGTGTTGAACAAAGATGCCTCCAATACCGAAGCACTTACGAACTTAGGTTTGCTTTTTTATCAGCAGAAAAACAATGAAGCTGCAGTAGATATGCTTCAGAAGGCGATTTCAACGAATCCACATGCAGCTACAGCCTATAATGCATTGGGCGGAATTTATTCAAGTATGAAAAAAACGGATGAGAGCATTCAATGCTGAGACCAGGGCTTTGGAGGAAAATCCGAACCTTTATGAAGCGATGTTTAACCTTGCAATGATCTATGTTTCAACAAATCAAAAGGAAAAGGCATTGCCATTGTTGCAGCAGTTTGATAAAAATGCTCCGCCAAAATTTTATAGCAGACAACTGACAAGAGTAAGGTCGGTCCTCATGGAACTCCAGGCTCAAAACTGATGTTTTCAAAAGGTTGTGTTAACATGTTCCCCCTCCTTATGAAGGAGGGGGTTGAGGGGGTGGTTGGGAAGATTCAAAACACTCCAACCCCCTCTTTAATCTCCCCCTTCATAAGGGGAGAGGCCCAATTTGTGCAGAAGCCATCGCTTAAATGGTTCCTTAGTGGTTAATATTGTCTTAAGAGGTAAGTATGAAACGGATTTCTTTTATTGTTCTTACATTCTTTTTGATGGTTGTTTTGCCAATTTATGCAGAACAAAAGCCTGCCCAAGCGGACGTAAAGACTGTTGAAAAGAAAGGGGAACTGCCCTTAACAGAAGAGCATAAAAAATGGTTGGATGTAGTTCACTGGATTATGTCGGACTATGAAAAAACGGCATTTCTTTCTTTAAAGAGTAATGAGGATCGTGAGAAATTTATTGCAGCATTTTGGGAAAATAGAGATCCGACTCCCGGAACAGAAAAAAATGAATTCAAAGATGAACATTACAAAAGATTTGAATACGCAACGAAACAATATGGTCGCGACACTGCGCGTCCAGGCTGGCAGACCGATCGCGGCAAAGTATATATCCTTTTAGGAAAGCCGGAGTTCATTAAACGCAGCCCGAGTCCATTCGAATTTTATCCAATGGAATTGTGGCAATATGCCGGTTACAAAGGTTATGGTCTTCCAGGATCCATTTACTTTTTGTTTTTCCAGGAAAAAGGGATGGATACTTACCGTCTCTACTCACCTCTACAAGATGGTATTAAGTCTCTGTTCATTCAGCAAAGCAATGTTGTGATGAAGACCGATGATGAACTCTATGACTACCTTCAACAACAAATCGATCCCGATATTGCTCACGCGGCGTACAGTTCTATTCCAACGGAAGGCGGTGATCCAACTGCTTCCATTGATACCGGAAGTCTGTCTGCTGAAATGATTGCAGCAAAACTTCAGAATGCCAAAAATTTCGATCTTCCGAAACGGAAATATGTAGAAGCATTTACTCATGATCTTCCACAAGTTACTGTTTACACTTCTCTGGATTCCGCAGGAATTTATGATGGTTTGTTCTGGTTCAAAGCATCGAACGGTAACTTTTATCTGGATTACGCCGTTGAATTTGAACCGAATAAGTTAGATATGGGTCAGTACGTTGATGAATATTACACTTCCTTAACAGTGGATGGTTCGATTTCTACTGCCGATGATAAAAAAGCGAAGCTTGATGAAATAGCCGGATCGCATGAGATCAAATTAAATCCGGATCAGTTCAAGAAGATCCAGTCATTGCCATTTCAATTTCAAGGAAGGCGCCCGATCATTCCGGGGCAATACGATGTAACTCTGATCATGAATAACAACGTATCTCTCAGGAGTATTACATTCTCACATCAAGTGGAAATCCCTGATACTTCAACGTTGAAAGCGCCGGTCTTTTCACCGATTGTCCCGATCCGGTTAGCTGAGAAAGTACAGGAGACGGAAAAGAAGAAGTTACGTCCGTTTGAATTTGGTGAAGCGTTATATACGCCCAATTTGCAAACACACTTTTCGCAGCACGGTGTCCTGAGCGTATATCATCAGGTTATTTTCCCTGATCATTATGTCGGAGGATTGGGTACGTTGTCGCTCCATTACCTGATAATGAATAAAGACAATGTGGAGAACGAAGTCACTGAGCCTTTAAATCTGAAACCGGAAGAATTAGCCGGCAATGCAATCGATGTAAAAAAAGATATACCGACTTCATCGTTGTCGCTTGGAGAAAAGAAATTATTAATTGAGTTGCGTCAGGAAGATAAGGTTGTGTCGAAGTCTGAACCATTCCCGTTTACGCTGGATGTGGATGTGCCTACCGGTGTATGGAAGTTCGCTGTTTCGATTCCGAGTTTTGATTCGCCTTATCATAGTTACACACTCGCTCAACAATATTTAAGAGTGAATCGTCCAAAAGAAGCGGTAGCTTTGTTAGAGGAAGCTTACAAAGAACATCCGGACTCCCCTGAAGTAAGTATGCAGTTGATGCGAGTTGCATTAAAAGGTAAGGCATACCAAAAAGTAATTGATCTTGGTAGCCCCATGGAAGTAAAAAATCCTCGCAGTAAAGAATTGCTTTGGTTGTTGGGATGGGCAAATTACGGTTTGCAGAAATATGATGATTCAGTCAAATTCTTTGAACGATTACGAATTGAAGAACCGCAGAAGGTGGAAGTAATAAATTTGCTTGCTGATATTTATTTCCGGATGGATCTGAAACAGAAATCGTTGGAAAGGATTCAAGAGTCGCTAGCGCTGAAGCCTGGTCAGCAAGACATGATGGACCTGAAAAAGAAAGTCGAATCTTCGAATTAATACGAGCTAAAGGCCCGGCCTCGCGGAAGTAGGGCGCGGAGGCCGGGCCTTAAAGAAATTGAGGCCCGGCTTTCGCACCCAACCGCCGCAAAGCCGGGCCTCGGTCGTCTCAGATGTTAGGAATCTATGTTGTATTAATCAAAATCTCTGTCACGGTCGTGGCCGCCCATTCTTTCCATGATATGTTCCTTCAGAATCTTTTTCTGATCAGGTGTTAGATCATTGTAGAAATCACCAACACGCCCTACAAATTCATGGGCTGACTGCGCAACTGAATCAATTTGTTGATCGATCATTGGCCGAATCTTTTCAAAATCGGGATTATCTTTCGATAGTTCTTCCTTTACCATCTTGTGGATCTCTTCGTGTTTTTCCCTTTTTTGATCCATCGCAGTTTCCATATCTTGTTTGAATGTATCGAGTTTCGCCTTTTGTTCATCATTCAAATTCAATTCTTTGCTGAGCTTATCCAGGCGATATTCTAAAAATTCTTTCCCCATCGATCCACCACGATGATGAAATCCGTGGTATCCATATGATTGGGCTGCGTGTGCGCCAAAAAAGACAGCAATAACCCCTACCGGGATCATGAGCCATAATAATTTCCTTTTCATGTTTGAAGTCCTCCTTATTTTTAACTTCACTTAAACAGTACGAACCCGATTTTGCTCTTCCTTTGCAGATTTGTTAAGAAATGTAAAGGCTCTGAACATTGAGAGAAGGGCCACTATAATACTTTGTAGCGCCGGCGGCTCGCCGGCAGCGTTTGAATATGAGTACTCCCATTCTATTGATCGACGATGATAAAAAGCTAGGCGATTTGCTAAAGAAGTATATGGAAGGCCATGGTTACTCGCTTTCGATCGCCATCAATGCGCATGAAGGTTTGAGATTATTGCATGCGCAGGAATTCGAAGCGGTGCTGTTAGATATTATGTTGCCGGATGGAGATGGACTTGAGGTTTGCAAAAAGATTCGCGCTGAATCTCCGATTCCAATATTAATGTTGACCGCCAGGGGTGCGGATGAAGATAAGATTATCGGACTCGAATTGGGAGCCGATGATTATATTGCCAAGCCTTTTAATCCACGCGAATTGGTGGCACGTTTGAAGGCAGTTCTTCGCAGGAAAGGAACTATCAATTGGGAGAAGGATTCCAGTGTGATCGAATATTCAGATTTTCATTTGAATCCGGCAAATCAAAAAGTAATTGTTCGTGGAAATGAACTGGAGCTAACTTCAGCTGAATTCAAATTGCTTAAGGTACTTTGTTCGAATCCTGGCAGAGTGTTTACGCGCGAGCGTTTGATGGATCTGGTTCAAAATCGGGATTTTGATGGAATCGATCGTTCCATTGATGTTCATATTTCGCGGCTCAGAAACAAGATTGAAGAAGATCCAAAGAAACCCCGGTGGATAAAAACTGTATGGGGGTCAGGTTATCGGTTTGAAACTTAGAACGTAAAACGTAAAGCGTAAAACGTAAAGATCGGCGTTACGTTTTACGTTTTACTTTTTACGCAACATGTTTGGACGAATTTACTTAAAACTATATTTATCGTTCCTGCTGATCTTCCTGGTCACAATGATTATTGTTGTGATGCTGGCGGCGCATCACTATTCAAGAAATGTCAGGAATGAATTGGAAGATATCTTTTTGTCTCATGCCCAGTTTTTAGCCGAACAATATCGAACCGATTGTGGAAATCTTAATTCTATTTCCACAGATTCTTGCCGAAATTTTTTCAGGAATTTCGAAAAGTTGGAAGGCTTGAGATTATGGGTTGTCGATCCTCAAGGGAAAATTATCATGACACAGGAAGATCGAGACTTAAGAATTGATGCTGATGACATCAAAGATGCAGAAGAGAACGAAGGAATTATCATGCCCCGTTTTAGAAGGCCGGCTAGAGTTATCGTTGATGTTCCGGATCTTCCTGAAAAGCGTTATCTGGTGATCGAACCTTCATTCAGAGGACACCGTCATTTTCCAAGATTTCCACTGATTTATTCGCTGATCATTGTTGGTATTGTTGCCGCGTTGCTTGTGCTGCCGTTATCACATCGAATTACTCGCCGCATTACCGAACTTCATCAACTTGCTCAGGATTGGGCAGAAGGTCGTTTAGATCGAAGAGCGCAAGTTCATGGCAAAGATGAAATTGCTCAGCTTGCAACGGTGTTCAACAGCATGGCTGAAAATTTACAAAAATCACTTCAGCAACGAAAAGAATATTTAGCGTTGATTTCTCATGAATTGAAAAGCCCACTTGCACGAATTAGAATTGCACTGGAACTTCTGGCTGATAAAAATGAAAACAAACCTGATGTATTGGAAATCATTCAAGGAATAAAATCGGAAATCTCAGAGAGCGAGCAGCTGATTGAACAATTGCTGGTTTTATCGCGAATTGAAATGGCGCTGCCTTCTGCAATTCGTGAAGCATTTGATCTGAACGCAGTAATTAAGCTCGCCATTGATCATGTGATGCCGATGGCTCAGGTAGTTCATGTCGGCATAGTTTCTGAATTGAGTTCCGTGCCGCAAGTGCATGGTGATGCATCACAAATTCAAAGGTCAATTGCAAACGTTCTTGAAAACGCCGTTAAATATTCGCCACCGGAGAGCGCAATTTTGGTAAAAACGAAATCCGATCAGAAGACGGTAGAAATTTCCATCGCAGATTCTGGATCTGGAATCCCGGAACAAGAACGTGAAAAGATTTTTGAGCCGTTTTATCGCGGCACTCAACCGGAACAGAAAGAAGGAGCGGGTTTAGGTTTGTTTATTGCCCGCAGAATTATTGAATTGCATAACGGAAAAATCCGCGCACTTCCAAATGACCCCAATGGAACAATTTTGCAAATTACTCTAAATCTTGAATAGCCAGGTTAACCCTGCGTAAAACATGGTTGTTCGGATCATAAAAAACAGATCGTAAATCAAAAGCACCGCCAGGCCAGCGTAAATTGCAATTCTTCCTTTGTTATCTTGCGGCCTGCTTGCAAATAAAAGCATCAGACACAAAAACGACTCATAACTCTGCCGCTCAACATTGGATACATCCTTCCAAACCTTATCGAATGACAAACTCAGCGCTAGAAATGTATAGATCGCGCCGATGATAGCAATCGGATGTTTCGTATTGCGGTAAACAAAAACAAAAACTACCATCAAGCAAACCAAAACGATCGACAATGCGATTGCGGGGACAGTAACAGGTTGAATGTAATTACCATTCATTATCTGCTGGTAAGCCTGAATCACACCGGCAAACGGAATACCAAGATTACCTGGTTCAAAGAAAAACCCTTTCCATCCACGCATTGCAGATAATGTGATCGCCACGTACAGCCGCCAAACAAAATAAGGAACAATTGATGCAATCAGAATCAACGATGCACGAAGCTTCCGTTCTTTGAAGAATTCAAAAATTGCGATTACAACAATAAATAAGACCGTACTTTCGCGGGTTAATGCGGCCAGTGAGAAAAATATTGCAGCGGGTATGTAGCGATGTTTAAGCGTCAGATAAAATCCTGCAGCTAGAAATGCGGCAGCCAGCGGTTCTGGTGTAGCAACATAAAGCGAAAACCATATTCCTGGAATTAAGATTGCTAATAATCCAGACCAGGCTCTTCCGTCCTGAACACTGGCGGGCACGGAGGCCCACACTCCGGGGTAATTCATGGCGATTTTCGCAATGAAAAAGCTCAAGATTGTTCCGCCAGCAATTAACAGGATCATCATCACTGCTGGAAACAGGTAAGGCTGGTTTAGTGAAAGTATTTTTGTAAGTGCTGGAAATGCAATTCGCCGATATCGGAATACCGGATCATCCACAATTTTGTCTTCGCCTGGCGCAAAGTGATACTGCTTCATCAGTGGGTCCCAGGCAATGAAATAGAAGAATTGTCCATCGTAACCAGTTCCATCTACTTTGATCAGATCTCTTCGAATACCGGGATGCTCGCCCAAAATGTAATTTCTACCCAGGAATTTTTTGGAAATGTGCAGAAACCCGCTGAAGTTGCCATCGTATTCAGAAAGCTGACGAAGCATCCCGCCGGTGAGAATGATTGCAACGATTGCTGCTGCCAGCATCGGTTTGAAATAAGTCCTGGAGCCAAGCGTGTGGTAGGATGCAATCCAAACAGGAACAAAACAAAGGATCCACAATTTTGGAAATGTAGTGGGTGACAAAAAGACTTCATAGTCGCTTAAAAAAGGCAACACTGCGATCACTGAAAATCCTACGGCAATGATGATTGCAGGCACGAGCCAGAGTTTCGATCCAACTGCGGTGTTCATTCTAAAGGCAGCTAAAAATGTGAGAAGAAAGATCAGAAGAAGTTCCAGCGATTGAAATTTGGTGTAACTTCTAAAATCTTTGTGCACTACAACTGCTTTTATCCAGTCAGATGAAAATCCGAACATATTTCGCACTTCAACAGTTTGTAATTCCCATTGACTGTGATCGGAAGAAACAAATAGTTTGCATCTCGTGCAAGCTGCCGCCTGGGGGATATAAACAAGTTGAGTTTCAGTTGAAGCTGGCTTGATTGTCAGTGATGAAAGTACGGTGTCGTTCAGTTGAATCGTAAATTTTTTGAATTGATTCGAATTGTTGTTGATGCGAGCCGCAATAATGCGCGCCTCATATGGCCTTGGATTCACAAAACGAAAAAAGACAGCACCATTAGGTGCAGGCACCATCGGAGTGTCCAGGAGTTTGAAACGAAGTTTATCGATCTCACGATACACAGAGTGATAGGCAAATAATGTGATAAGCAGTCCTGCAATCACACTAAGAAGGAGAGGTTTGAGTTTCATCGGTACTGAATGGTGAGTATCGAGTGCCGAGTTCCGAGTAGCTCAGTACTCGATACTCAGTACTCAGTAGGGCTAGATTCCAATTCCTTAACTGACTTCTGATAGGCTTTGTAGCTACAGATCAGCGCAAAAATCGACAGCGCTGCAATAATAGCCTGATAAAGCCAGAGCGGCCTGCCGAAATAAAACAAAATATCGAGATACATTTGAACATTGAAATAGGCCAGCAATGGAACACTCAACAAAAAAGATTTATGCGGCGCACGAAAATGTAAAAGTGCAATGATCATCAACAGGAACCCGATCCCTGCCGTCGAACGCGCTGCGGTTGTAGTCAGCAGGTTAGGATGCAGAATTTCGGACAATCCCAGCCCGAAAGATGCTCCACCGAGTAAGACAATAATCGTTGATGCTACCATTAACATGCCGCAATTCTATTACAACTCTGCGTTTTTGTGGTTAAGTATTTCACTTATAATTACGCCTTATGACTTCTGATCTGCACAACAGCCGTTTCTTAAAGGCTTGCCGCAAGGAGCCCGTAGATTGCACACCAGTTTGGCTGATGCGCCAGGCCGGTAGATATATGGCCGAGTATCGCAGTCTGCGCGAAAAACATGACTTACTTACGTTATGCAAAACACCGGAGCTTGCCACAGAAGTAACACTGCAGCCGATTCAACGATTTCATTTTGATGCAGCAATCATTTTTGCTGACATCCTTCTGCCCCTTCAACCGATGGGATTGGACTTTGAATTTGCGAAAGGCGATGCCGGTTATTCATAATCCGATTTCAACTGATGCCGATGTGGAAGCAATTCGCGTATTTTCGCCTCAAGAAGATTTGCAGTTTGTTTCCAAAGCAATTCAGCTTGTGGTGAAAGAATTAAATGGAAAGACCCCGTTGATCGGTTTTGCTGGAGCTCCATTTACGCTGGCGAGTTACATCATTGAAGGTGGTTATTCGCGCCATTTTTTGAAAACAAGAAAGTTTATGATGCTGAATACGAAAGCATGGCAGAGCTTAATGCAAAAAATTTCGCGGATTACCACAAGCTACCTTCAAATGCAGATTGAGGCCGGGGCATCCGCGGTTCAATTGTTTGATAGCTGGGTCGGAGTTTTGAGTCCGGAAGATTATCGCAAGTTTGTGCTTCCTTACTCGCGCGAAATTTTACAAAACCTTGCTGCACCAACAATCCATTTTTCAACCGGCACATCCGGATACCTGGATTTGATTGCTGAAGCAGGTGGGGATGTCATCAGTGTTGATTGGCGAACTCCGCTGGATCACGCCTGGTCGTTTTTTCCGGAACGTGGAATTCAAGGGAATCTTGATCCTGCTTCACTTTTTTCACCATGGCCGATGCTGAGTGAAGATATTACAAAAATTTTGCATTTGGCACGCGGGAAGCCCGGTCATATTTTTAATCTCGGTCATGGTGTTCTGCCTGAAACACCGATCGAAAATGTTGAGAAGTTAGTAAATGAAATCCATAATTTCACATTGTGAAACAAGATTTCATAACATGAAATGAGCATAACAATCTTATTAATGGCGCACGGTGCGCCGCGAAATTTAGACGAAGTGGAAGAATATGTTTTGCATATACGTCATGGGCGTCCATTGCCTGATGATCAGATGAATGCAATCAAAGAGCGATACAAACTTGTTGGCGGCTCTCCACTTCTTGATCGGACATTCAAGCAAGCGGCGGCGCTGGAACAAAAATTTCCAAACGCAAAAGTATACTTAGGCATGCGTCATTCCTCGCCATTCATAAAGGACACAATCGCACAAATGAATGCAGATGGCGTCAATTCGTTCATTGCAATTTGCATGGCACCACAATTTTCGAAGATGTCGATCGGAGCATATGAAGAGGCTCTAAAGCAAGGAATCTCCGAAACGCAATCTTCAATGAATTACAATCTGGTTCGATCATTTGCGCGTCATCCGAAGTTGATTAAAGCGTTTGCTGCAAAAATCAGTGATGTGCTTACAAAAAATCCATCGGCATTTGTAATATTTACAGCGCACAGTCTACCTGAAAGGATTTTGCAAGAAGGTGATTCTTACGATTACGAAGTAAAAGAAACGGCATGTCTTGTTGCAAAAGAGCTGGCACTTCCTGACTGGCGGTTTGCATATCAAAGCCAGGGTATGACTTCCGACAAATGGCTGGGGCCGACTGTTGAATCAAGAATAGATGAACTTCAACAAAAAGGGATTCGCGAAATTGTGATCGCACCAATTGGATTCGTTTGTGATCATGTCGAAATTCTTTATGACATCGATGTTATGTTTCGTAACTACGCGCGCGACAAAGGAATAACTTTGCATCGATCCGAATCGTTGAATGATTCACCGGAGTTTATCGATTTGCTTCAAGAACTTGTTCGTGAGCGCCTGTGAAATCGATCGCGATTTTAGGCGCTGGAATTTCAGGACTCTGCACCGCTTACTACCTCATTAAACAAAAGCCTGGATTGCAGCTCACAATTTTCGATCGAAGTGAGCGCCCCGGCGGAGTCATTAAGTCTGAAAAAGTCGATGGCTTCATCATTGAAGGCGGTCCTGATTCATTTCTTACTCACAAAAAAGCAGCAACCGAACTTTGCATTGAGCTCGGCCTGCAAGACCAACTTGAAGGCTCGCTCGATGCTCAACGTAAGACATTTATCTTCCAGGAAGGACGTTTGAAGACATTTCCTGAAGGGATGTTTTTGATGGTGCCATCATCTCCGATTGATTTCATGAAATCTGATTTAATTTCATGGCCCGGCAAATTTTCAGCGATGAAAGATTTGTTTTCAGTTCCTGAGCGGAACGATATCAGTGTTGCTGATTGGGTAGAAAAACGATTTGGAATCGAAGTCTTGCAACTCATTGCTGAACCGCTAATGGCCGGCGTTTATGGCGCTGATCCCAGAAATTTGAGTTTGCAAAGTGCGCTTCCACAAATTTGGGAGCTTCAACAAAAAGGCAGCTTGATCGCTAAAGGTGTACCGCAGACACGCTCACCTCAGGAGAGTTTGTTTACAACTTTGGCTTACGGAATGCAAAGTTTGACCGATTCGCTGTACGTGCTATTCGGTCATGAGTTTGTTCCTGCTTGCCAAATAGATCATGTAGAAAAACGCGATGGTAAATGGTGGATCCGCGATCGAGCGTATGATGCGGTTGTTCTTGCGTCTTCAACACCCCCGGAGATTCTTTCGCCAGCCGGAGCAGAAATCAAAAGTGGATTGCAATCAATCAAAAGAAATTCGGCGATCGTGATCGTTCTAGCTTTCAAAAATGTGCGAAGGGAAGGATTTGGCTGGCTGGTGCCAGCATCAGACAGGAAATTCGCGCTTGCCTGTACTTACATCAACAATAAATTTGAAAATAGATCTCCCTCGGATCATTTATTGTTGCGGCTTTTTGTTGGTGGAGATCACGCCATCAAGTGGATGAATAAATCGGACGAAGAGATTGTTGAAATGGCGTTGATGGACTTGAAGCGGATCGCAGATATTTCGGATGCGCCGGTGTTGAATCGTGTATTTCGGTGGCCGAATTCAATGCCTGAATACGCTGTAGGTCATCAAAACAAAATCGAGAAGTTGAAGAATCTGGCTCGCTCCGAAGGAGCATTGTTTTTATCCGGAAACATCATGCGTGGAGTCGGCATTCCGGATTGCATTGTTCAAGCAAAAGAAACCGCATCGTTGTGTCTCGGTGGTAAAAAGAATGTATGAAAAGGAATTGAAGGTTGTTATTGAAGCAGTTCAAGAAGCTGGTGAACTGCTACGTACCGAGTTTCACAGGCCTGGTGGTGCACGTGGGCATTCCAGTCATGCTGAGGCAGATGAAGAAGCAGAATGGCAAATCCGAAAACGATTGCTGACCGCATTTCCTGATTACCGATATCGCGGCGAAGAGACTGGCTCATTCACTACAGAAAATCCACACGTATGGTTAGTCGATCCCAATGATGGAACTTCAGCCTATCTGCGCGGCGGCCGCGGCAGCGCAGTTTCAGTTGCATTAATTCGAAGTGGTGTTCCGGTGCTTGGAGCCGTTTATGCTTTCGCAGCTCCTGATGATCGCGGCGATTTTATTTACTGGGCAGAAGGCTCTGAGTTAATTCGCAACGGCCAATCAGTTCAACCGAATTGGAATGTTTCCGAAAAAAATTATGCAGTGCTTTTAGTTTCACTGCATCGCGAAAATATGATTGCGGAAGTTCTGGAATGCATCCGCCCATATCGCTATATTGCATATCCAAGTATTGCTTACCGGTTGGCTCTTGCTGCTGTTGGTGATGGACACGTTGCAGTGTCATGGCACAATCCTGGCGATTGGGATTACGCCGGGGGACATGCTTTGATCAAAGGTGCCGGCGGAATTTTTGTAGATCAAGCCGGTGATGAAATCACTTACAGCGCTAATGGGGAAAGTAGAGCGCGCAGATGTTTTGGCGGTGATCCGCAAATTGTGCGGGATTTATTGGGACGCGATTGGGAAGGTGTTCAAACGGCACATACAAAAACTACTGCGATCGTTCCGCATTCGTTGTATACGTTCAGCCGTCCAAAGCCTGGCAAATCTATAACTAACCCCGAAATATTATCGCGCGCGAAAGGTTGTTTTCTTGGTCAATGTGCAGGTGATGCATTAGGACAACAGGTCGAATTTGAAGCTGCGGCAACGATCAGGAAGAAGTACCCGGAAGGAATTCGCACCATGAAAGACGGCGGAACATGGAATGCAATGGCCGGCCAAATTACCGATGACACTGAATTAGCTTTGCTGCTCGCGCGCTCAATTGTTGCTGCAGGTGGGTATGACATCGAAAAAGTAGCGCAAGCTTATCACTACTGGCTTCATGAAACTGAACCGTATGATGTTGGAAATACAATCCGCAAAGCTTTGAGTGCGCCGAATTCCTCTGCTTCAGCGATGGTTGCTTCTGCAAATCAAGAAAGCCAGGCGAACGGCTCTTTGATGCGGATCAGTCCGCTCGGAATTTATGGCTATAGTATGAAGCCAGAAGAATTATGGGTGTTAGCTTGCAAGGAAAGTGAATTAACGCATCCAAATCCGATTTGCCAGCAAGCATGTGCATTGTATGTATGCGCAATTTCAGATGCGATTCATTCAGGAAAATCATCGCGAGATTTATATGAAGCGATCATTAAGCTTGCTCAACAACAGCAAATCGATCCAATTCTGATGGATGCTTTGAAGGATGCTGAAATATCGTTACCCGATATGACCACGAATGCGGGCTGGGTAGTGTCCGCATTTCAAAATGCGTTGTATCAACTGTTGCATGCATCGTCTGCGGAAGAGGCTATCGTAAATTCAGTGATGCAAGGCGGCGATACCGATACCACTGCAGCAATTGCCGGAGCATTGCTGGGCGCTGTATACGGACACGATTCAATTCCTTTTTCATGGAGGCAGTTAGTTTTGAGCTGCAAACCTCATTCGGTGATTGGTGCCGCGCACGCCCGGCCACTTTGTTTGTGGCCAAGCGATCTGGGGATACTCACTGAGCAATTGATGTTATCTGGTGGTTAGACATCTTCAACTATTGATATTTCTCGTTAGCCGGTAGAACTTGAATTGACATCCGTCACGTGACACATTACACTCAGGTGTGATCAGAACTGTTGCGGACAAACGTACACAGCAGTTATACATGACAGGAAGGTCGAAACGGGTTCCTTCCGAAATACGAAAGAGAACGGTGCGAAAGCTCCAGTATATCAACCTGGCGGTCCGTCAGGATGATTTGGCAGTTCCGCCGAGCAACCGGCTTCACAAATTGAAAGAAGATCGCGAGGGACAGTATTCAATTTCCGTAAATGATCAATGGCGAATTTGTTTTCGGTTTGTGGACGGCGACGCTTTTGATGTTGAGCTAACGGATTATCATTGAGGTGTGAAATGAGTATTTCCAATACAAAAGAAAGGGCGATTCGGCCGACCCATCCAGGAGAGATGCTGCGCGAAGATTTCTTACCGGATTACGGTTTGACCATCACGGCTTTTGCCAAAGCGATTGGCGTGTCACGTCAAACTGTCAACGATTTAGTCCGAGAACGGCGAGCGGTGAGTCCTGAGATGGCTTTGCTGCTTTCACGATTGTTCGGTAATAGTGCCGAGTTCTGGTTGAATGCGCAAAGTGCAATTGATCTTTGGAAAGCAGCAAAAAGTATTAAGCGTAAAATTAATCGGATTTCACCGCTAAATGCCGCTTGACGATCGCAGAAAAACAGGTCGCAAAGTGGAAACAAGACGCTTTGCCTGGGCCATTTCGCAACTTCATACGGAAACCGGCAAGCTTTCGGATCGGTAGAAATAGTAAACACCTGATTTGTGGCGATCCAGCAGGCTAAAGCCTGCGGCCCATAATGCGGACTAAAGTCCGCGCTCCATAATGCCTAATCTCCGCGCTCCATAATGGGCTAAAGTCTGCGCTCCATAATGTACAATATCCATATGCCGTCCAGGGAAGAAAGGATTGGCTCACTTCTACATCAGGGGATTCTGTTTTTCGCGCGCATCATCCCTTTTCCTGCATCATCACTGGTTGCAGCCATTGGCGCAGCAGTGCTCACCAAAATTTTGCAGCAACATCAAACTCATGTGTCCGAAGTTCTGAGCATCGATCTGTCTCCTGCGCATATTCCTTACGTAAATCCGGATGATGAGGAATTGCTGAATTTTTATGCTGATAATTTCTTGTTCCCTGAATTGAAAACCGAATTCGAACTCGAAATCAATTCAAAAGATTTGAATCGATTGCGCGTTTGGTATCAATTTCTTTATTCCGCCCTGGTTCTTCAACGACAACTTCCAACGCTTTTGTTTCACAAAGAAATAAAACAGAAGAAGTATCGTGCGCTGGCAATACTATACGAGCAGTTAAGCCGCGGTTATTCGGGAATTGAAGCAAACGCGGCAATCAGATCAAACATAAATCATTTCGGCCAAAAGTTATTTGAGGTTCTGACCGCTGCATATCAGGAAATCAAGAACGAAACCAGAAACAAAGATAACGATATTATTTTCGATTTGATGGATTCTATTCTGGAGATCGTAAATCAGTGAGACGATTTTTGATTCTGCCGCTTATATTGATTGCCGCCTGTGCGGTGCACGAAGTTGAAACCGCAAAAACAATTTATATAGAAGCGCGGCAAGCACAGGAACAAGGTGAAGATCTAACAGCCATTGCCGCATGGAAGGCCGCGGCGGAACAAGCGGGCAAAGAGATTCAGAATGGATCCTATCCCAATACGAATCGCATGATTAGAGCTTCTGCATTGGTCGAACTTGGTGAATGGGACCTTGCATTTGAAGATTTGAAAGAAATTAAGATCGATGAACTCCGCGATGAGGAATTATGGATTTATCCGATGCGCGCAATTTTGATGGGCGATTATTATGCTCAACAAAACATGAATTCAGTTGCCGAGAACTTTTATCAATCCATTCTTAAAAAATCATCCTTAAAAACTTCATCGATCTATTTGCTTGCTCTTGAACGGCATGTGAATAATTCCATTGAGTTAATTCAACAGCAGGCAGCCACAACTCAAGATCCGGAAAAATTTAAGAACAAGGAATATGAAACTCTGGCCAAAGAGATTGAGAAGTTCGTTGAAGAATCTCCACAGAACAGCGTCCCTCATTATCTTTTGGCTGATATAGAGTCAAAGTTAGGCGAAAATAATTTAGCACTCGAACATTTTCTGGCCGCTGTTGAGATGGATCTCCCTACAAAGGATTTAAATCAAAGCGCGCAATTTGAAATTGCAGCAATTCTGGCTAATTTTGAAATCTCGCCTTTACTTCGTTCAACGATCTTAAGGCGAGCACAGCGATGGTGGCCAGGTGAGGATTCCGGTTTGCTTCGGGCAGGTGAAGAATCAACCGAATGGCTTTTACAGCAATCTTTTGTTCATTCGCCTGAAGATCTGAAATCCAGTGCGGAGAATCGGGTTCGTTATCTGGCAATATCGGATGGTTCAAAGCTAAAAATTCTTTTGTGGGAGAAATTGTGAAACGGCCGTACAACTGCTACTTAACAGCAGATACGATTGTAAATGTTGGTGATGATGTGTTATTGGTGCGAAGAAAGAATGAACCATTTCGCGGAATGTGGTGTTTTCCGGGAGGATTTGTAGATCCGGATGAGAAAGTGTTAGATGGAGCGTTGCGCGAACTTCAGGAAGAAACTGGAATTGCAAATGTTACGATTGAAGAATTTGGAACGTATGGAGATCCGGGGCGCGATCCGCGAGGCAGGACAGTGACCGTTGTTCATCAGACCCATCTATCGCAAAAACCTGAAGTAAGAGCAGGCGATGATGCTGCGGAGTGTGGTTGGTTTTCATTGAAAAATCTTCCTGAAATGGCCTTTGATCATTCAAAAATTGCTGAAGATTTTCGGCGTCGTTTAGAACAAGGAGCGTTTAGAAAGAATGGCTCGTAAATCTACATCACTTCGAAAAACATCCGAGTCTTTCCTGGATTTCTTGGATTCATGGTTTGCGAATTTGCGGGCAGTATCTTTGAAATCGTTGCTTAAGAAATTCCCGGCAGAGCAAACGGCAATTGCTTGCATAGATGTAGTGAATGGTTTTTGCAAAGAAGGAAATCTAGCATCGCCTCGTATTGCAAGAATCATCGATCCAATTGTGCAGCTTTTGAAAAACGCAGAACAGCACGGAATTAATTATTACCTTCTGCCGCAAGATAACCATCCGGAGCACAGCAAAGAATTTGAAATTTATCCGCGGCATTGTGTTGAAGGTTCGTTTGAATCAAAAACCGTTCAGGAAATAAGCGATCTGCCAAATTCGTATAAATTTAACGTCATTCCCAAAAGAACGATTAATCCCGCGCTTGAAGAACAGTTGCTGACATGGTTGGACCAGAATCCTGAAGTTTGTCAGTTCATCGTGACGGGGGATTGTACCGATATTTGCATTCATCAAATGGCGATGCACCTGAAACTTCAATCGATCAAGAAAGACAAAGAATCGGAGATAATCGTCCCGGTGAATTGCGTGGATACTTTTGACATCAGCATGGATGCTTATCGTAGTGACGGCTTAATGCCGCATCCTGCTGATATATTTCACATCTTTACTCTGTACCATCTTCACTTGAATGGCATCCACATTGTGTCAGCGATCGAATGAGAGGCGTATACATTCTCGCGATCATCATGTTCCTCGGCTTGTTTGTGATGTTTTATTCACAATACCGGGTGATGAACATTGTTGAACAACGGAATGTTACAGCTCCTTCTGGTTCGAAATCTCCGAAAAGTGAATACCCTTCGCTTGGAATTGCTGATCCGGAAGTTATGCCTTACCTCACCAGTAGTTTTGTTGGCCTTGCATTGTTTGTTATTGGTGCTGTCGGTGGAGTGATAGTTGTGGTAAAAACATTTACGCGCAGATTTTGAATAGCCCCAACGTAATGTGGGAGTTAAAAGCGCAAGACTTGATATAGCCCCCACCGAAAGGTGGGGGTTAAGAATGGTAGGAGATGATTGAGCCCGCTGTTTACGGCGGGCGTAAGACTAATATGATCCAGATTAAATTCACATCACTTCATCCTGACGCACGCATTCCGGAATACAAAAGTCCAGAAGCTGCCGGCGCAGATATTTACGCATGTCTGCGGGAACCAATGACCGTTCCTGCGTTCGGAATTGTTTTGATACCTACCGGTCTCGCTTTCGAAATTCCTTCAGGTTACCAGGGTGAAGTTCGCGCCAGGAGCGGACTTGCATTCAAGGAAGGGTTATTTGTTTTAAATGGGCCGGGCACAATTGATTCCGATTATCGCGGCGAATTGAAAGTCATTCTGGCAAATTTTTCTGCAGAGCCAAAAATCATTCATCCTTTCGATCGAATCGCGCAATTAGTGATTATGCCTGTAGTGCGAGCTGAGTTTGTTAAAGCTGATCTGGCCGATAGTTCGCGTCAGACAAATGGTTTTGGTTCTACCGGGAAACGCTAACATACCTTTGTAAAAAGCATATCCCTTCTGTACAATCGATTTATCACACTGAATCACGCGTGCACTTTCTTAACAGGAAGCTTATCTTCCTATTTTTGACAAACCAATGAATTGAGTGGGGAATCACAAGGAGGTGACCATGGATTTACGCGATGAAATTGCTAGCCTGGCATATGAGCTTTACATAAATAGCGGCTATGTAGAAGGGCGAGACGAAGAGAATTGGGTAGAAGCAGAACGGATTATTTTGGCGCGTCAACGCCTTGAGCCTGAAGAACAACAACCGAAAAAGAAACAAGTCGTAAGATCGAAAGGTAAAAAAAATAAGAAAGACGAATCGAATATCGCTTGATTATTTTTACCGCAGAGTACGCAGAGATCGCGGACGAAAAATTAAATTAATCTCTGCGGTCTCAACGTTCTCTGCGGTAAAATCTTCTTCAGGGATGATAATTTGGACAATTTAAAGCGCCAGGAGGCACTAGAGAAAGCTCATTTGCCTGAAGTAATCGCTGATCGCCTCGCAGCGAAAACGAAACACAGTTATTTAGGTGATGCAGTCCTCGGTGCAATTGATGGATGCGTTACTACATTTGCTGTAGTTTCCGGAGTAATTGGCGCAAATCTATCTCAGAAAGTTGTAATCATTTTAGGACTGGCAAATTTACTTGCTGATGGATTCAGTATGGCTGTCAGCAATTATCAAAAAAGTAAAAGCGACCGGCAGCGTATTGAACAATTTCGAAAAATAGAATCGCAGCATATTGATGAAGTTCCGGAAGGGGAACGCGAAGAGATCCGCCAGATTTTTGCGCGTAAAGGTTTTGAAGGATCGATCCTGGAAGAAGTTGTTGCAGTAATCACCAAAGATCGCGAACAATGGATCGATACGATGCTCATTGAAGAATTAGGTCTGCAATTGGACAGCCCTTTGCCAATAAAGAGCGCAATCGCAACTTTCATTGCATTCGTAGTCGTGGGTTCGATTCCTATCTTGCCATTTGTTTTGCCATTGCCAATGGCACCGAATGATCTTTTTGTAATGAGTGCGATCGCCACTGGCGTCGCTTTTTTTGTGGTCGGACTTTTAAAAGGGCGGGAATTGGAACAACCTGCATTACGTTCCGGCCTGGAAACTTTATTGGTTGGATGTTTCGCTGCATCCCTAGCATATGGTGTCGGTGTGTGGCTCCGATCTTTCGCCAAAGCCGCACCCTAATACAATCACTGAAGCACGGAAGTTACTGAAATAAATATTAAATTCCGTGTATTCTGTGTTTCCGTGATTGAAACATAAACTGTGGGAAGGTAGTTCATGAAAACATTTTGGGTGACGTTTGTAACATTATTCGTTGCAGAACTCGGTGATAAAACACAGCTTTCTGTGATTTTGCTAACTTCAAAAACGGCAGAGCCAATTAAAGTTTTCATTGGTGCTGCATGTGCGCTGGTCCTGGTAACGTTGTTGGGGGTTTTGCTAGGGGAGGTTTTAGTACGTTTTGTTCCGGTAACTGTAATTAAAAAAATTGCAGCCGCAGCTTTTGTGGCGATTGGCATCCTGATGTTTTTTGGTAAGTTATAGTTCAAAATCTTAATCGTGATCTTAATCGTAATCGTACTCGAACATGGCGATCAAGATTATGATTACGATCACGATTAAGACGACATAATGAATCAAAGCACAGAGATTTCGGTCAAGCCATCAGCACAGATCACGAAAGTCGATCTGATTCTGCTTTTGATGGTGATTTTTTGGGGAGCAAATATCACTATTATTAAAGTTGCTCTCAAAAATTTTAACCCCATCGCTTTTAATTGCTGCAGATTTATTCTTGCCACCACAACACTGGGTATTCTTCACAGGCATATCTTTGCGGACCGAATTGATAAAAAAGACTGGCCGTTGCTGATCTTGCTGGGAATTTTGGGGAATACCGTTTATCAATTTTGTTTCATATACGGAGTAAAACTTACACACGTTTCTCATGTTTCTATTTTGCTGGCTACTACTCCAATATTTACTGCCGCCATCAGCAACTTGATGGGGTTTGAAGTTGTAGGCAAAAAACTCTGGTTAGGAATTTTGCTTTCGTTCACAGGCGTGGTGTTAATTGTATTTGGCCGTGGTTTTCATATTGGAAGTACCGCCGGATTAATCGGTGACATCCTGATCGTCCTGGCATCGGTGGTATGGAGTATCTACACTGTTTTCTCTAAAAAGATCATTCAAAAATATTCTGCCTGGCATTACATCTTCTATACAATCGCAATTGGAACTCTGATCTTAGTGCCAATCTCGATTCCTTCAGTCTTGAAGCAGGATTTCAGTATGCTTGGAATTTATGAATGGCTGGCGATGGCGTATGCCGGATTGTTCGGGCTGGTATTTGGATATTCTGCGTGGTACTACGGCGTTGAAAAAATTGGCAGCACCAGAACTTCGGTTTATTCCAATTTAACACCGGTCGCTGGACTATCAGTGGGAATGATTTTTTTAGGCGAACGATTGACGTTGCTTCAGTGGCTTGGCACGGTTGTGATTTTTTGTGGATTAATCATCAATCGATTTGCACAGCGGCAAATATGCCCGCCTGAATAAATTACATTCCAAGCTGACGCCTCGCTTCTGCAACCTTCGATTTCATACACTCAATCGCTTTTTGATATTGTGGATCACTTCGTACCTTTTCAAAGACCGGATCCCTTTGAACGAATTGATAGTAGTAATAACCATCATCGCACGCACTCTGCAAATATTTAAAAGCTTGTTCCTTATTTCCTTGCATACAAAAAGCCACAGCTGCAAAATACTCAAAATCTGAATCTTTCTGGCCCTCATTTATCTGTTCTAAGGTTTCCTGTTTGTTCTCCTCAAGAATTTTTTGCCCTTCTTCAACGCGCCCGGTTTTGATAAGTGCATGAGCAAATCTTCCCTGCAAAAAATCCCTATTACCTTTCGGAAAATATTCAACGGCTTTCGCATAGTTTCCCGAAGTCGCTTCAATAAGACCCATGAGATCAAACATCAGTTTGCTATCAGTGACATTAAGTGCCTGTACCGTTTCCATGGCCTGCTTAAACTTACCTTGCGAAATATAGAGTCGGACAAGATAAATGTAAGGAAAGGTGAGATCAGGCTGCAGCTCAATACTTTTCTTTAACAATGTTTCTGCCTGATCAAAATCTGCAAGAGCATAGCAAATGGTTCCCATTGTGAAGTGTTCGAATGCATTCGTAGGTTCAAGCTCAAGGGCACTTTTAGAAAAACGGAAAGCTTCCACCAGCTTTCCTTTTTTCAGGTTACCCGATGAAAGACGGCCAACAACCATGGCATTGTTCGGATCTAATTCGTAAGCCTTTTGTATAGCCTCCTCCCCTTTTTGAATGAAACCGTAAAAGGTATAAACCTTATAAAGTGTTGAGTATGCGACGCCTAAATTAGGATCGATGGAGAGCGCTTTGTTGCATGCATTCAACGCTGTATCAAAAGATGCAGTAGGGACGTCATACTGCTTTTGCATTGCAAGGCCATCACATAATCCGACATATGCAAGAGCAAAGTTTGGATCCGCTTCGACTGCTTTTTGAAAAAATTGTATTGCGGTGTCATTGGCAGGCTGTTGATATCGCAAGTAATACTGCCGGCCCTTCAGGTAGTAGTCATATGCTGTGAGGCTTTGTGTTGGAACCTGATCAAGCTTTTTCTTTTCCTCAGGCAGCAGTTTCGCCTGCAGAGCAGAAGCTATTTTTTGTGCAACATCACTCTGAATCGCAAAAACATCATTCATTTCCCGGTCATAAGTTTCTGCCCAAATGTGATTGTCAGTTTTCGCATCAATTAACTGCGCAACAATGCGCAGCTTGTCCCCCTGGCGGCGCACGCTGCCTTCAAGCACTGTCGCAACCTTCAAATCACTGCCGATTTGTTGGAGACTCTTGTTGCTGCTTTTGTAGCGCATCGATGAAGTGCGGGAAACGACTTTGAGATCTCCAATCTTCGAAAGATTGGTAATGATGTCTTCGGTTATGCCGTCGCTGAAATATTCATCTTCTTTATCGGCATTCATGTTGCTGAACGGAAGAACTGCAATTGATCTTTCAATTTTTTGAGGAACTGATGCGGTCTGCTTTTGACGCAGAAAAAAAACTGCAAGAATAATAACGGAAATTGTCAGTAAAGCTACTGCAATTCGCGGCCACACGGATTGCTTTTTTGTGATAGGAACGGGTTGTGATGGAATTGGAGAAGGTGAAACGAAATCATTTCGCAAGGTGGCGAGGTCATAAGCAAGATCTTTTGCCGAATGATATCTGTCTTCAGGATTTTTGTTCAGGCATCGAAAAAGGATTCTTTCTAATGGTGGTGGGGTATCAGATTCACGCATTGATGGTCTTGGAGGTTCATCTTTTAGAATTGCAGCAACCGTTTCCATGAAAGTTTTGCGCAAAAATGGATGTGTTCCCGAAATCATTTCATAGAGGATGCATCCGAAAGAAAAAATATCTGTTCTTGAATCTATCTTTGATCCGCTGAGCTGTTCAGGCGACATATAAGGAACGGTGCCCATCAGTTTGGTTACTTCTGTTGGCGGAAGCTGTGTGGAAGCTGAGGACATTTGATCAACAGCGACTTTTGGATTCCAGTGAACTAATCCAAAATCCAAAATCTTAATTCTGCCATCGGAGCAGAGGAAAATATTTTCCGGCTTTAGATCCCGATGAATGATTCCTTTCGAATGTGCAGCAGACATTCCTTCAGCGATTGCGACGGAAATTTCAACAACTTGCTTCGACAATAATCGCAAATTTAAAATCTTACTGCGCAGTGGCTCGCCATCCAGAATTTCAGTTACTGCATACGAAATGCCATTATCATTCCCGAAATCAAAAATCGTCAAAATATTCGGATGTGCGAGAACAGCCAGGGCTCTTGCCTCCTTTTCAAAGCGTGACAACAAATCATGATCTTCTGCTAATGATTCAGGCATAACTTTGATGGCCACTTCGCGCCCAAGCCGCAAATCCTTCGCTCGATAGACCTCGCCCATCCCACCTTTTCCTAATGGTGAAATGATTTTGTAGTGGCCTAGCTGGACACCGGGTTCAAGACGCATGAAGGTTCTCTTGGGAGATTCTATCACCGCGCGAACGTATAGTAATGTTAGGAGGTTCATATGCGTTTTGAAGAATTTTCATTTGGCTCGATCCGGATTGATGGTGTCACTTATGAGCATGATGTCGTTATCGACCGCGGTGAGGTTAGCAAGCGCAAGAAAAAGCCTTCCAAAAAATTTCGTGAAGAGTACGGGCATACTCCTCTATCATTAGAGGAACGAATTCCATGGAAATGTCACCGTTTGATAATTGGAACCGGTACCGGAAGATTGCCTGTAATGAAGGAAGTTCAGCGCGAGGCAAAACGCAGAGACATCAAACTGATCATTCTGCCGACAGTTGATGCGATCAAACTCTTGAAAGAAAAACCAGACAATACCAATGCAATCTTGCATGTAACCTGCTGATATCCCGCATCTCGCATCCCGCATCTCGCATCCCAAATAATGTTATCGTTATTGAAATGTCTTCCCAAAAACCGCTCCTGATTTATGACGGCGATTGTGGATTTTGCAAGTTGTGGATTGCTCGCTGGAAACAACTCACAGCTGACAAAGTCGATTACGAACCGTATCAGGAAGCAGCATCTCGCTTTCCGCAAATTCCAGAAGATGACTTTCGGAAATCAGTTCAGTTTATTGATACAGATGGAACCATTAGCAAAGGCGCAGAAGCAGTATTCCAAAGTCTTAAATATGCTAACAAAAAATGGATGCTTTGGTGTTATGAAAATATTCCCGGCTGTGCTGCAATTTCGGAATGGTTTTATCGGGTTGTAGCAAGGCATCGACCTTTTTTCTTTTCAATTACCCGATTTTTATGGGGTGAAAATTTAGGGCCGTCCACTTATTCCGTTTCATCATGGATTTTTTTGCGCGCGCTGGCATTGATTTATTTGATTGCATTTCTTTCACTGGAAGTGCAAATCAAAGGGCTGATCGGAAGTAATGGAATTTTGCCTGCGAAAGCTTTTCTTGATTTCGCACATCAAAGATTAGGCACAGAAGCGTATACCATCGTTCCTACAATTTTCTGGTTTAAGTCGACCGATTTTTTTCTACAGTTCGTTTGTTGGACTGGAGTTGCATTTTCCATATTCGTTCTAATTGGATTTGCTCAGCCCCTGATTCTTTTTCTGCTCTGGATGTTGTATCTCTCGCTCAGTTCTGTTTGCAGGGATTTCCTTTCATTTCAATGGGACGTTCTTTTACTGGAGACAGGCTTTCTTGCGATCTTTATGAGTCCGCTTCGGATTATTTCAACGCGATTCTCCCGGCCGACTGGTCCAATCTTATTTTTGCAGCGCTGGCTGCTTTTCCGCCTGATGTTTTCCTCCGGCATTGCCAAGCTGCTCAGCGGCGATCCAACCTGGCGTAACCTGACTGCGTTGAACTTTCATTATGAAACTCAACCGTTACCAACCTGGATAGGCTGGTATTTCTATCATCTTCCACAGTCATTTCAGAAAGCTTCGGTTGTTGTAATGTTTGTCATTGAAGTATTTCTTCCGTTTCTAATTTTTGCTCCACGTCGTCCTCGTATTTTTTGTTTCTTTGGAATGGTTGCGCTTCAAATTCTGATTCTTTTAACTGGCAATTACGCTTTCTTCAACCTTCTTACTATCGGACTTTGTCTCTTTCTATTAGATGACGCATTTTTTTCAGCGAAGTTGCGTGAAAAAATTAAGATGGCAAAACTGCATTGGCCCAGATTAGTCATCATTCCAGTATTCATATTGTTGTTGGTTTCTTCAGTGATACAAATGTCGATTACTTTACGTTCTGATGTGATCCCTTATTCAATGCTGGGATGGTTTGAATATGTTGAACCGTTCAGGACAATCAACCGCTACGGTTTATTTGCTGTCATGACTACGTCACGTCCGGAAATTATTGTTGAAGGAAGTGATGATCAAATCGATTGGAAAGCATACGAATTTAAATACAAACCTGGAGATTTAAAGCGGAAGCCTTCATTTGTTGAACCGCATCAGCCACGTTTGGATTGGCAAATGTGGTTTGCAGCTCTGGGAAATTATCAGCAGAATCCATGGTTCATTTCGTTTTGTCAGCGATTGCTTGAAGGCTCTCCGGACGTTTTATCATTGCTTGCAAAAAATCCATTTCCAACAAAACCACCAAAATATTTACGTGCGAATGTATATCAATATCATTTCACCGATTTGAAAACGAAATCTCAGCAAGGTTTATGGTGGAAACGCGACATCGAAGGGACGTATTGTCCGGTGTTGTGGCTGCAACATTAAATTGTCGATGGTTGCTTGCAGGCGAAATTCATATATTTTCTATTTTTGAAGGAGTGAATTATGAAAATCGCAATTGCAGGTGCGACCGGAAGAATCGGTCATCATATCGTGGAGGAACTTAAAAAGCGCGGACAAAATACTGTTGCAATATCGCGCTCTAACGGGATCGATATCATCACAGGCGAAGGCCTCAAGGATGCACTCGCAGGAGTGGAATGCATCATTGATGCGGCAAGTGGTCCATCGCCTGATCAAGAGTCGGCCACAAAATTTTTCACTACTGCCGCTCGAAATTTGCAAGAAGTTGGGGCGCAAGCCGGAGTGAAGCGGATCATTGTAGTGTCGATCATAGGAATCGACAGGTTTACTGCCGGATATATGGTGGCCAAAATTGCTCACGAAAAGGCGAGTCTAGCCGGACGAGTTTCAGCAAGCATAGTGCGTGCAGCCCAGTTCCATGAGTTTGTATCGCAGATGTTGGAATGGGGAAGAAAAGACAATGTGAGTTATGTTCCAAAAATGCGCACACAGCTGGTTGCCGCCAGAACCGTTGCTGAATTACTTGCCGACATTGCTACCGGCAAAAAATCGATTACACCATCAGCTGATACAGCGTACTTAGAAATCGCAGGTCCAAAAATGGAAAATCTTGTAGATGCGGCGAAAAGATTAATTGCCCGGCGCGGTGATCAAATCCAAATCGAAGGCGTCAGCAATCCGGAAGATCCCGACCGCGTTCTTTATGAAACGGATGGATTGTTGCCCGGACGAAATGCAATCCTTGCAGGACCCTACTTTTGATGAATGGCTAAACTCAGACGACTTCCGCCAAACATCCGAACTGTGATAATTATTGATTTCCTGGCAAACTGATCTTTACTTGAGTGCCATTTCCGAATCCTTCAAAACGAAGGGAGTAAACTCCTTCTCTTAATTGTTGGCTGGTTAGTTTTACAAGATTCCTGTCTGCCGAATTGTCTGCAGTTGCAAGAACATGTCCGCTTTCATCAACTAATTGCGCCTTCAAATTATTTCCATGTAAAATTTGAATCGGAATTTCCATCGCAGATCGGCCGTCATAATAGAAATAGTAATTTTCAACTGGCACCTTAAACTTTGTCCGATATCCTGGATCTATAGTGACGGTTTCTCCCGGTGACAGTGGAACAGCATTGCACATGATGCAATCTTTAATCAGTTGCCACTTATCTCTTGGCCCTGCGCGATAACAATCGGTATCAAAACTAAAGTAATACGAAACCTGCATATCGTAATCCAGAATTTGTCCCGGAAAGGCAGGTAAAACTTCAATCGCAAAATCTGGAGAATTGTACGCTCCTTCAACAGTTAGATATGAATAATTTGTGAACGAATTTACAACTGAACCAGCAGAATAAATTTTCACATTCACATTGTTTGTGAAGTTAAAGGCATATCCGGAATGCACACACCTGCCTCCAAATGGATTTTGAACATTGGGTGGTGTAATTTTGAAATAATCTACATCATCAAAAGGAAAAATATTCAAATCGGTCACATTCATTTTTGGATAGCGTTCAGTTGACCATCTAGTTTTTCCGATATCAAAAAAGGTGCCGGTTCCTAACTGTGTTGCACCGTTTAAAATGTTGTTGTTATCCGGAGATGCTGGATTCAGATTGCCCCCTTTAGTATCAAAACGGTCCGGAGTTTTCGGCTGCGTATACGGACAAAGTCCGACCGCACACCACGCTTTTATTGCCTGGCCTACTTCCTGGGAATTCGGCCAAAGAGATCTTCCGCTGCATGTATTGTCCCTTCGCGCGCAGCTTTATAGTCTGAACTGGAGTTCAGATAACTTACCAGTGTGCGATATGCAATTCTACGTGCTTTCTCAATTCCAATCCCTGTGATCGAGTATTGAAAGTTCTTTTCGTTAGTTCCTGTTTCACCATCCGTGATCAGATAAAACCAACGGTCTCATAACATTTCCATTTGCGTGAGGATCAATCGGCGCAGTACTCTGCCAATTTGAGCCTTTATAGTAGTCGGGATTATTGAAAGCTTTAGGGTTTTTAAAATCTCTACAAATAGCTGATCCTGCGCAACCTTTATCATCACCAATTACCCAATCAGGATTTCTATTTTGTTCTTCCCATCGTTCAACGACCTGACCAAAGATGTCTGAGACAGCTTCATTAAGAGCACCGGATTCTTTGGTTATATCGTATCCAAGATTGGCGGTGCTTTCGATCAAACTATGACCGAACTCGTGTCCTACAATATCAATCGTGTTGTAATCGTCAGTGTCAGCATTGGTGCTTCCGAAGCCGATATTGATGAATCCGCTTCCACCTGAAGCATTATCCGGAGATAAAACACCATTCACCGAAAGGTTCGGATTGTTGTTAATAGTCATGTCGCTATTTTTGTTGTCATAACTATTTCTGTTATGCACAAGCCGGAAGTAATCATAAACAATATCTAAAGACCAATAAGAGGTAACCATCGATCGGTTGTTACCATTCCAATTGTTGTCATCATCATTGACATCAACCGCATTATTTGCGGTGTCAAGCAAAACGGCATTAAGCTTATTGCCGTTACAATCATTGATTAGATAAAAACGGCCGCCGGTGTTTTTGGTATTGAAGTTTTGATTGCCACGAAATGTCGTATTGCCGCGGCCTGCAGCACAATTTCCAAACAATGGAATTTCTTTTAGTACTGAGCCATCGGACGCCTTTATGTAAATCTGCTTGGAATGATCCAAAGGTATTACATATGCTTTAAACATCCAGGATAATTCCCATTGTTCCGAATTCGTGTTTTGTTTTTTTGCAAAAACCAGTGTGCCTTTAGGCCGGTAATCAGTTGGACCGGTTGTTTGATTGCCTTTTGAAAATCATTTTGCAGATCATCTTCCCTCAAATATCTTCCTGATGGAATCCGTTTCACCAAAACATTGAGTGCATCTTTTTCTGAAATCGAAGGTTCTACTTTTTGTGGTGCAAAATTCATTGCAAGAGTCCCGTTTGCTGTTAAAGCACGATTATTTTTGGCATGTACCAGGAATTCTGCATCTTCTATGGGAATGTTTTTGAAAAATTGTTTGTAACGGTAGTGAATCATTCCCAAATCATCTTTTTGTTCTGAAACAATAACGAGATCATTGCCCGGAGCAATCTGAAACATGTTTCCATATTGCTTAAACAATGTTTTTGGATCGATGTTGCTTTCTTTTTTGAATGTGACCCACCCTGGTGTAAGGCTTGGTTCTGTTATATCCCAGATATTTTTAGTTCGTTTGCAAGCAGGTAAGAGGCAAATTGTGACAAGTAAAAAGATTAATGCAGATTTTTTATAAGGCATAGCATCCCTCCAGCTTAACGAGGTGATGCCTTTTGTGGACCTGGATGATCCAGCGATCGGCGTCATCTCAAATAGTTATGCGAATGACTTCCCCAATCCGGTCGCTGATCTATAATTTACAGATTCATAAAAGCACAGTCATCCTCGACTGTCAAAGGTTTCTCGTTCTAGTTTTGCCACTGGAAACAACTGATGAATTCCCATATAATTCAAAAGCTTCGGGCGGTTAGTTCAGTGGGAGAACACTGCCCTTACAAGGCAGGGGTCATAGGTTCAAATCCTATACCGCCCATTTGTGAAGAGAGGATAGAGGATTGAAGATAGAGAATTGATCTGGTTTCTATTCTCAATCTTCTATCTTCAATTCTCAAGTTTTTTACGGGGTCGTAGTTCAGTTGGTTAGAACGCCGGCCTGTCACGTCGGAGGTCGCGGGTTCGAGTCCCGTCGGCCCCGTTTTACTTTTGGGCTGATCAGTTGAAAAACTGCTCAGCCCATTTTCATTTAGCAATCATCGCAGCTTTTCCAGTTTTTCTTCACCTGGGTAAGTCCAAAACATCTAATCCTGCGCGTCCGGTATCTCTGCTTTCATAGGAAGTTTCATCAAGCCTGTTAATATACTAAGAGTAAGCTTGGAAGGGATAAGATCGAATGAACATTAAACCGGGCGACGTAGTGATGATCGTTTTAAAGCAAGATCAGCGCTCAGGTAAATTGACTAAAGGAGTTGTCAAAGACATTCTAACGCGTTCACCAAATCATCCACACGGCATCAAAGTTCGGCTGGAAGATGGACAAGTGGGACGTGTCAAACAAATCGTCGGATAAATTCTTTCTTCCATCCTTCACTAACCTTTTTTTCAATCTGCTAGAAGAGTGAAGCTAGAAGATTGCACAGGCGATGAGATTAAACGCAACTGCTACATTCGGCATTCTGGATGATCACAGGTGTAGGTGAGTTCGGTTAGATCCTTAGCGTCTTTACAATATTCGCTGCAATATTTGTCTTTTCCTGAAACACTGCAACTACATGCCGGATAGCCACACTTTTTAGCTCTTTCCTCTGCCATAGTAGTCAGCTGGAGCGTTTGAAAGGAGACCGCGCTGGAGAATATAGCATTCGAATCAATGATCGATATCGAATTTGTTTTCGATGGGAGTTAAATCATGCCTATGAAGTCGAAATCACGGACTATAACTGATCATTTTTCTAAGACAAGCATCAATCGCCGGCTTCCGAAATATCGTCCCCCTACCCATCCAGGCGAAATGCTTTTGGAAGGGTTTCTAAGGCCGTTGGGAATCAGTCAATCAGCATTTGCTATTCAGTTAGGAGTTTCATTTCCTAGATTAAATGAGATAGTCCGGGGCAAACGTTCCATAACTCCAGATACTTCACTGCGTCTCGCTCGTGTGCTTGGAACATCACCAGAGTTCTGGCTTGGCTTACAACAAGATTGGGATCTATGGCATGCACAGCGCAGCCGGAAGGCAGCAGAAATCCGGCGCTTACGGCCGTTAAGTCGATCGGCTTAGTTTAAGGTTAGGAACGTTTCTTAGCTTCGATCATGTTAAAATGATCGAAAGTACTATTTATGTTCTACCGAGTATTGCTATCTGTTTTGATTTTTCCCGCGTTCACTTTTTCATACACATTGGTTCGCAACGATGGTAAGATTTTTTCAGGATCATTGATTCAGCAGACTTCACAGGAAACAATCATCAAAGATACTGATGGCATCACCATTAAATTTCTTGCACATCAGATTGATTGGAATCAAACCTCGCGTACTGTTGAGCAGCAACAGCCCGTGCAGCAAGCTGTTCCAGCAAAACAGAATCAGCCCACAGAAATCAGCGAGCCTTCGCAATGGACCGGCGAACGAACTTCATTTGATTTCAAAGAGATCGATATCAGAGATCTGTTCCGTTTCATTGCCGATATCAGCGGGCTCAATGTAATCCTGCATCCATCAATCAAAGGAAGTGTGACACTAAAACTCACTGATGTTCCATGGGATCAAGCTCTCGATGTAATCACCAGGAATGAAGGCCTCGGTTATACAGTGGAAGGGAATGTGATCCGGATTGCACCGCTTACTGTGCTTGCGCAGGAAGCTGCAGCGCGCTCCAGGGCAGAAGAGCAGATTGCGTTAAGCGCACCTCTGGTTACGAAAATAAAAGTCCTCAGCTATGCAAAAGCAACAGATATGGAAAAAATTGTTCGAAGGCTGCTTACGCCGAAAGGTTCTGTGATTGCTGATGCTCGCAGCAATATGCTGATCATCACCGACATCGGATCGAATGTAGATAAAATTCTGGATATCGTCGGCAATTAATAACCACAAAAACACAAAGTAGCTCTAGAGAATCTTCGTGTACTCTGTGGTTAATTCACGCACAGATAATTAAATGCGCCGGTGCCGTTCTTCGTTTGGAATCCAACACTTCCACTTAATGGTTGTCCTGCCGGAGTAAAGTTAATCACCGGTGTCCCATTGACTGAGATTACAAACTGAGTTCCGTCAAATACTGATTCCACGGCATAATCCACATTTTGATCAAGCGTCACGGTAGCTTTCGCTTTTTTTGCAATGCGGCCACCAACACGCTGCTTGATTATGACCTTGTCGCTCGCTTCTTTGAATAGAAGCTCGATCGTGTTCCGTTTATCGCTGTAGTGAGTGAGTACCCACACGCGTGGATCAGTACTTCCTGACATATTTACGGAGGCTTGAACATCGCAGAGTTGGCAGTTTGCAAACGCAGGTGTTGCGATTGCAATTGCTTTTCTTACTGCCGGTGTACCGTTCAAATAACCACCGGTTTCAGTCCACGCTTGTTTTATGTAATTCCAGTTCGGATCCAACACATCATCATTGAACTGATCACAGGTACCGCTGATGTTAACTGCGTAAGGCTGACTGCCTGTGCATCCGTCATTATCGGTAGCTACGATTATGAAATTAAAGCTTGCTTGTACGGTTGGTGTTCCGGTGATGGCTCCAGTGTTCGGATCCAAAGTTAAACCATCTGGTAATGCACCGCTATTAACGGAATAGATGTAAGGTGCCGTTCCACCGCTGGCACTGACATTCTGGTTGTATGGCACACCTAAACTGCCATCAGGCAAAGTTGAAGGCGTGATTGTAATCTCGGGGCATGTTTGACCGGCTTGTGCCAAAACTAGATTCGGACCAACGTTTTCTTGCGCAAGCGGAATAATCTGACTCTGGCCTGGCCAAAACCAGTCGCCAACTTCCGGGGTGAATGAAAATACTTTTGGTTTTTCAACTTGTTCGCCGTAGAACCAATCGTTTGCTTCGCCATTCACCGGATAACCAACAGTTTGACAGGCGTGCCCGATAGAATAGCCATTATATGAAGCAAATTGCTGAGCGAAACTAACAAAAGTTGCCTGATCGGGCGTATCATCCTGAGAGGTGCAATGAAATCCCCACGGATAAATTTCATAATTGCCGTAGGTATGATAATTGAAGGCAGTTACAAATTGATGCGCATCGGCAAACGTGCGCATGATCTGAGTCTCAGGTTCTGAAAATGCTCCGGTGCCGCGATAAGTTTCGGAGCAAGTGAAAGGGCTTGATCCATTATCATCAAAACCCCACGCATATGCATAATTTCGATTTAAATCAATACCATCGCAATCAGGTGAACCGCCGTTGTCGTGCATGTTCTTGCGCCACATCCCGCCGCCATTAGGATTGGTAGTTTCGTTGTAAACATAACCATCCGGATTCACGATCGGTACAAAATACAACTCACGAGTGTTCACCAAATTTGTAACGGTCGCATCGGTTCCATAATTTTCCAACATGTACCACATGAAATACATGAGCAACGCCATACTTTCCGGTTCGCGTGCATGATGCACTCCGGTGTACAGAACTTCAGTTTCAGGCTCATCAACATCCGGGTTGTCAGAAATTTTTACCATCCAGAGATCGCGGCCCTGAATCGATTGTCCCAAAGATTGTTTAACGGTAATAAGATTCGGATATTGCGCGCGCATATCATCAAGATCAGCAACCATTTCATTGAATTTGTAAAAACCATCCATGCTGCCGAAATGAAAACCGGATGGCGCGTGATATTGTTTCCGCTGTTGTTCTAAAAGTGCTTGTTGTTCTGCAGGACCCAATTTCGGACGCGCTGCATATTCTGCTTCTAAATCGTCAACCAAAATCTCATACTTCTTGCCTGTTTGTTTTAGAACTTCTAACTCTCGATTGTTAAAAGCAGTCTCAAAATAGGTGTCGCGATAAGTAATATGATCAACGGCTAATCCAAGCCGGGCAAGTGCGAGAATGTCATCTTTACTGGTGATATAAACTCTCACCTTGCTGTATTTCAGCCGTTGTTGTTTTACTGCGGGTGCCGCTGACAAAGCGCCCTGCGCGCCGATCAGGAAAATAAAACACGCCAGTATCGCGATGCTGGTAAGGGATATTTTTGTGTAACGCATTGTCATCTGCACACCTCTTTACTTTGTAATAATCCGCTTTCTTAAAACAGAAGGGCGGGTCTTAGACCCGCCCTCAGAAACAAAACTAATTTACACAAATATCACCGAAGCTGCCGGTGGTATTCTTAACCTGAAAACCAACAGTTCCTGTTGGAACAGCTCCACCTGCAGGCAACGTAATCAATGTAGTTCCATCAATAGAAACGGTAAATGTGGTGCCATCATAATTGATGATGACATCATAGAACACGTTCGGATCTATTGTTGCGATCGCTTTCCCTTTGGCAACGATCGTTTGATTGATACGTTGTTTCAGGACCCAGCGATCTGTATTTTCTTTCGCCAACAATTCGACTTTATTGCGCTTGTCGACATAGAAGGTATAGACCCAAACTTTGTTGAACAGACCGCCTGCTGTTGAAACGTGAGCTTCAATGGTGCAATTGGCGCCGCAGCCAGCAAACGCTGGAGTTGCAATTGCGCGTGCTGAACGTTTGGCTGGTGTACCAACAAGATTTCCGCCGGTCTCGGCCCAGTCTAGCTTTTCATATGCCCAGTTCGGATCGAGTACACCATCTTCAAAATCAGCACCAAACAAATTGCATGTCGGCGCAGCCTGTGTCATCTGGAAAAATTCAGGTGTTGCTATGGGGGTAACACCATCTGATCCATATCCGCCCCAAACCCACATTCCAGGAGTTCCCGTTACGCTTCCGTTTGGTTTAAGTGGGGCATCTAATGTCGGAAGAAATGCACCTGCTTGATTCCGTCGAATGTTGATTAAATCAGGAAATGTTTGGTCCCAGGTATTTGTAGCAACGTCATAAGACATTGATTCTGGAGTTGCATTTGGCCATTGTCCGCACCCTGCAGCAATAACTTTGCCCGCAAGGTCATATCCGGAATTAGTATTAAAGCCAAACGCGCGATTTTCATCGCACGCAACAGGCAGATCGGCAACGCTTGCATCATCCCATGCAGTTGGGTTTGCTGTATCTAATTTTTCAACAATTGTCTGCGCAATCAGGCTTGCACCATCCCAAGTGTCGCCGCCGACAGCATAAATCACACCATCGACAACGGCAGTTCCAATATAAGACCGGGATAGAGTGAGATCTGGACAGCTTGACCAACGTGCGCCATCAGCAGCAGTGACATCAAATACATGGCAGCCAGCAGTTGTAGCAGTTGCATCAAATCCGCCAAACGAATACGCTTTATTACCAACAACTTCTCCGCCGCCCGGTGATGTTAACTCGGGGTAGGGATCGGTTGCTGTATAGTCCACCGTGGTATTGGTAACCGGATTGTAACCTTGCACAGTGTTTACAACAGCGCCGAAATTATCACGACCACCAAATATCATGAGCAATTCATTTCCACTGCCATCTGTAACACGAGCGATAGTGTAATTCGAAATTGGGACAGGCATATCAACACCTGTATCCGTATACGTGCCGGTAACTGGATCAAATGACCAGACACTGCCATCCGTGCTGTTATCTGGAAGCCGGCCTCCTAAGAAATAAACTAAACTGGTGGTTGGCGAAAATTCTGCATCAAAACGGGTGAATGCAAATGGGGCATCAGGTGCTGCGGTTCAAACCGTGCCGCCCCCACTAATAATATTTGGCGCGGGCGCGCCTGCGGGCTTCGGTGTTTTAGCCGCTGCAAAATTAATTGCAAGCAGGAACAGAAATATGCACGTTAGAATCGCGGAAAACCGCCACTGGCGATTCCTGAAGTCAAACATAACACCTCCGGATAAAGAAAGGACAATCTTGTGTCCTGGGGTTTTGATTTGTCCCTGGATTTCGAGAACCTAGAAGCCACTTCCTCATCTCTAATCCTGGATGATTAAATTTCCTTCTTGTTAACTCCCCAAACCCGGTTCTTTGGCAGAGCTAGGCCAACCTGGAGTCGATGTGATGTCTGAGTCCGATAAATCAAGCGCTAAGCGCAATGAACCTGAGCCTCCTGGGAGTTGTGTTTATGTTACCTGAGATGATGTTAGCTGTAAAGCAAGCTATTGACTTACTAAAAGACGATTTTGTCCCCCACGAATCTGAAATCCCGACGTTGCGAACGGTACTTCTTTACCATTCAATATATATTTAGCGCCAGGCAAATCCTTTAGTTTCAATATCATCTCCCAATTATGTTGTGTTCCAATCAGCGAATATTCAATGCCTTTGCTTGTTTTTTTTCTGGAAAATGAAATCAGATTGTCTGCAACAGGTAGATTTTCAATACTGATGTCATTCCAACCTTCGGGAAGTTGAGGTTCAAACACAATCGTTTTTGTGTAAGCATCGGGCTGAACTCCAAAAACATATTCAACCAGAGGAACAATAATTCCATAACTGGTCCATGCCTGAGTGAAGTCTCCATAGTCCGGCATCATTTCTGAAATTGAACCAGGCAGCACACGATTGAATGTCTGCACAATCTTGTTTGTATACCATAGTGCTTCATTGATCCGGCCGTATTTCGCTTCAGCAACCGCTTGCACTCCGGTAGAAATCGTCATCATCGCATTCTTTTCGTTGGCTGCAAGATAAGGTCCATATTCACCAACATTTTCTTTTCGAATTTTGTCCAGAAGTGAAATCGCTTTTTCTCGCGGCGCAATTCCAGTTTCCATTGGAGTATTGATCACCCAGTTCTTGTTTGTAATCCAACCTTTGCTAACGTCTGGCATCGCTGCAAACTTTTGCTTTAATTGTTCGTAGAATGCTATGCGCTTCTTCGTTTCTTCACTATTATCATCATCGCGTTTCAATTGAGTGATCGCACCTTCTGTTGTGCTGATGGCCTGATCTCTTGTGCCATAAAAATCGCAATAAGAGCCTTCCGATTCATCCCAAAAATCTTCGTTGATCTTGACCGCAAGGCTCGCGGCAAGTTCTTCATAATGTTTTTTGTCGCGAGCCTCATTCAAAATTCCGGCAACATAGGCAGTGGCTTTTAAAGCTTGCTGGGTGTACACAGCAACATCAATCAGCTCTGCATTGAGTCCATGGACTTCCATGATTCCGTAACCTTCAGGAAAAAAATTTTTGTTTTGATCCATATCGCTGAGCAGCCAGCGAAGTCCCATTTTCATCACCGGATACATTTCTTTGATGAACTCCTTGTCACCGGTTCATCGAAATAATCTTTCTGCCACCATGATGAAGTGCGCTGTTTCTTGGGTGTTTCCCGGATTATAAACAACGCCATTGGTTGAGACTTCGTGAATGATCCGGCCATTCCCATTCTTTTTCATCGATTGATTCTTCAACAGACGCATGCTTTGTTTTGCCAGATCAAAATCGCCGGATGCCATGATGGCCTGTAAGGAATAAGTGCTATCGCAACCGAACCACCATGGATACTCCGGATATCCTGCCGCAAGTCCGCGTCCAATTTCTGGAACATCTCTGATCAACCATTCATCATTCACTTTGATCCAGTCGTAAACATCTTGTAACGATTGATCCGGAATCCGGATTTTTGCTCTGTTAATGATGGAAGCGTAATGATTCTTTTTCTTTTCCAACAACTCTGCAGAATTTTTTGTCAGATACTGATATGCATTTACAGCTTCATCTTTATTCCTGGCAGATCCTGCGATGATGAATGTGATTGTTGTGCTTCCATTTTTTTCAATCGAAATATTGTATGAGGAGGTAGCATCTGTTCCTTTTCCAATTGTCTTTTCAGGAACGTTTCCTTTGGCAATCGATTGTCCGGTACTTGCGGCCGATGATCCCCAAATCGCAAACCACGGATTGTTTTCATCAGAGGCCATGTAAAAGTTGCTTGAAGCATCCCATGCAGCTTTGTCTGTACCATCTTTGATTCCTATTTCTTCCGCAAGCCACACCGGGCTTAAATCCGTTTTCACTGCAAATTCGAAATTCAGATTCCTGTTCGTGTTACTGTTGTTTGTGATTATGTATTGAATCACGATCCCCCTCTGTCCATCCGGGCAATACTGAAAACGTTCAACATTCAAACCATCCAGAACTGCGGGATACTTCAGCCTGTTTCCATATGGATAGTTGATAAATTCACTTGCTTCGGAAAGCCATTTTGAATTTCCGCCAACGGTGATCTTCACCCAGAAACCATCCACCAGCTTGATTGGATGTAGCCATAAGCCACCCATTTCGCCTTCAACATGTCTGCCCAGATCAGGAAAATTTCCATCCTGGGTGCCGATCAAATATGTGCGATCGCCTGCTGTGATATATTGCTGATTTTTGGTTTTACCGTGATTACTGATACCAATCATGATCCGATCTGTGTCTCTGTCTGCAAAAAGAATGGAAAGAAAAATCGAACTAAAAGCAATGCAGAATACAAATATTCTTTTCATGTCTGATTCGCATGATAGCACGTGATAAGATCTAGGTTTAATTAATGATTGGAAAAACACTGGGGCGTTATCAAATATCTTTAAAGCTTGGAGCTGGTGGGATGGGCGAGGTGTATCGTGCCCATGATGAACGCCTCGAACGCGATGTTGCTATCAAAGTCCTAAACGCAACGAAGTTAGAAGAAAATTCCAGCCGCAAGAGGTTTAGGAAAGAAGCGCTTGTACTTTCCAAATTAAATCATCCCAACATTGCCACGATTCTGGATTTCGATACGCAAGAAGGCGTCGACTTTCTTGTAATGGAATACATCGTTGGAACGACACTCAGTGCAAAGCTTGAAAAAGGGGCAATGTCAGAAAAGGAAATGTTGCCGTATGCGCTTCAGATTGCTACGGCAATGGATGAGGCACACGCGTTAGGCGTCATTCATCGAGATTTGAAGCCAAGCAATATTTTTGTAACGCCGAAAGGGCAGATCAAAGTATTGGACTTTGGTTTGGCTAAATTGATCGAGCCGACCAGTCATGAAGCAGTAACCAAAGCAACTACTGAATCCAATCTGCTGGTTGGAACTTTACCTTACATGTCTCCGGAGCAATTGCTGAGTGAGCCGATTGATGCCCGAACTGATATTTATTCATTCGGCGTTTTGCTTTATGAAATGTCTACCGGCAAACTTCCTTATTCAGCAACACAACCAATAACTCTCGCAAATGCGATCTTAAATAAAATTCCACCGCTGCCTATTCAAGTCCGTTCGGATATTTCGCCGCGTCTGCAAGAAATTATTTTAAAGTGCATGGATAAGGATCGCGAAAAACGATATCAGTCGGCAAAGGAATTGTTAGTTGATCTACGGCGATTAGCTACCCCATCGATGGTGATGCCGGATTTTTCAACTTCCGTAGCGCACAAACCATTTGCGATTAAACCGCGATATTTAACTGTTGCTGCTGTGATCGCATTCGTTTTGCTTGCTGCATTCGGCGTTTATAAGCTGACACGATCGCGTAAAGCTGCTGTGGCAGAGCATGGATTCACAGAAATTCAATCAATCGTTGCGTTGCCCAGCAAAGTTTTTGGTTCGAACGAAAATCTATTTTTGACTGATGCAATTCCTAATGCGCTTTCATCCCAATTATCACAAATCAAAGGATTAGAAACGAAAGCGCCGCCAACGAGTCAGGATATGGATCGCATCGGTGGCGATATGACAAAGATTGCCCAACTGTATGGAGTGAATGCACTGATTTCATCTTCGATCACCACCGATGCCGATCATTTCCGATTGAATTTGCAGTTGATCGATAGTCGAAATCGGAATTTGTTGTGGAGCCGTGATTACGATGGACAGCGCCAGCATTATCTTGAACTCGTTCGTTCTGCTGCCGAAGGATTACGCCAGGCACTAAGGCCTGAAACAGCGCCAATTGCATCAGAAGGAAGCAAGGCCAGCACCGATGCAGAACTTATGTACCAGCGCGGTTTTTATAACATGCGCAACTATGCAAATCGTAAACAACCTGCAGATTTTGATCATGCTTTATCGGATTTGAAACGTGCTTTGGAATTAGATCCAACGAACGCACGAGCCGCCGCAACAATCGCGCGACTTTATGGCGGACCCAAACTGGAATCTGGTGCGCCTCTCAGCGAAGTTTTGCCGCAAATCGATCAATGGGCTTACAAGGCATTACAACTTGATTATCGATGCGGCGAAGCGTGGCAAGTTTTAAGCGTTGCAGAAGAAATGCGTCCGGGTGGAGACAAACGGAAGAGATTGGAGTATGCGCTGAAAGGCGCAATATATGCTCCGCGATCCGGTTACGGTCATCATGTTCTTGGCGTTGCATTATCGCGAACTTCGTTTACTTTGTCGTTGAAAGCTACAGAAGAAGCAATCAAACAAGATCCGCTTCACTTAAATGGATTACTTTTTAGAGCGGGCATTCTTTCCAGAGAAAACAGACCGAAAGAAGGTTTACAGTTGATCGATCAAGTCTTAAGCATTGAACCAGAGATGCCGCTGGGAATTCTGATGAAAGTTTGGTTGTTGTTGCGTGATCATCAATATTTAGAAGCTGAAAAGTTGATTGCGCCGGTGGATAAAATGGTAGCTGAACACCGATTGCATCCGGGCTGGGTTGGATTTACTCATGATTGGTTCGATCTTGAAAAAAATATTGCAACTAAAAACAAAGCAGAAGCATCAACAGCGCTCCAAAGGCTTGTAAGCCAGGCCCGTGGCGAAGCACCTCCATTTCCACGTTGGGAATCAGTCACCGGAACTGTGCTGGGGATGCAAGCACAACGTGATTCGGTCGATTCAACATTAGAAACATTATCGCTGAGAGCATCAAAAAATATTTTCGAACCCTATGATTGGCTGTTACTGAATCAGGAAATAGAACCGATCCGTAAAGATAAACGTTTTGCGGGTTTGGTTGAGCGTTCCAAAACAGAATTTGAAGACATGTTGAAAGTTCTGGAAGAAGCCCGCGCACGAAATGAAATGCCATCGTATTTAGAAAGTACACTCGTACAGGTTCGAAGCTTAAAAATTCCTTCATCCAAATAGTTTCGATGAAGAACACTCTTGCCATGCTCGTTCCAACTTCACCAAAATTCAAATTCAAAGCAAACTGTATACAGCCGCGACAGCGTTTTGTACTTTCACGATTCGCATACTGTCATCGAATTGATGACGAATGGATTTTGGAATCTCCGCTGTCTCATGCAGTTGTAATTCTGCAAGACATTCGTGCAATTGCTGTTCTGTTTTTGCTCACTCGACCACATCGTGTGTTAGATGTTCCAGCGAAAGTGCCCGGCGTTTCAAAGAAAGAGGCTCTTGAGTTGTTTGAACTTCTTTACAATGCCGGGGCAATATCTCTTGTTGATGAAAAGGATGAAGCTCTCTCGCAATGGGAATTTCATGATCTGTTGTTTCATACAAGAAGCCGCACGGGACGTCATGCAAATCCTTACGGAAAAACCGATCGTTTTGTTGGGAAAGTAAAACCTCCACGTGTTGTTAAACAGCAAATGTCTGGAATCAAAATTGAGTTATATAAGCCTGATATCGATCGGCTTTGCCGTGATGATGTGCCATTTTCAAAAGTTCTTGAGTCGCGGCGATCTAAGCGTAAGCATGGAAAATCTGCGATTACAAAAAAGGAAGTGAGTGAGTTTCTATATCGATCGGCTCGCGTTCGGAAAATTTTTGAAGTGAAAGGATTTGAATTCACAAACCGTATTTATCCATCCAGCGGTGCTGCGTATGAATTGGAACTGTATCTGGCGATCAATCGCTGCAATGGTCTTGCTTCCGGGCTTTATTATTATTCCCCGGTGAAGCATCAGTTGAGTCATTTATCAGCGCGAACAAAATCTGTGAATACACTTTTGAAGTCCGCAGCCAGCACAGCTCATACCAGCATTCCACAAATTTTGATCATTGTCAGTGCACGCTTTCCGCGAATGATGTGGAGATATGAATCGATTGCTTATTCCGCGATCTTAAAAGACGTTGGCGTTTTGTATCAAACGTTTTATCTGGTTGCGACTGCAATGGGATTATCTGCCTGCGCGTTAGGTGTTGGAAATTCTGATTTGTTTGCGGAAGCAGCCGGAACCAACTATTACGAAGAAACTTCAGTCGGCGAGTTCATATTGGGCCGTCCCCCCTCCTTGGATAAAGAGGGGGTCTAGGGGGTGGTTTGATGCATTATTAATTAGTGCAAAAAGTAATCAACCACCTCTTCATTCCCCTCCTTATCCAATGAGCGGAGACTGCTCATTTTCCTCTGAGTCTTCCCAACAGCTTTTTACCATCCGGCGAACCCCATCCAGTACATGGATCCCAACCCGGCGTCGCTTTGAAATGTTTGCCATTGTTTCCTTTTGTAATGTCATTGAATGAGGATCTGCAGGATTCTTGATAAAGGAAAGGAGTTGCATAACCAATATTGCAATTCAGTTCCTGATTCAATCTTGCAATCAATCCCGCCCACATCGGAGCTGCCGCGCTGGTGCCGCCCATTGTCACATCGAATCCGCCAACTTGCATGCAGTAACCTGTTGCGATATCAGCTTTGCCGCAAACATCCGGAACGCCACGGCCACTCTTTTTTGTTTGTAACTTAATTCCTGATTGCCAATCCGGTTGCTCAAAAATTTTGCTGACACCTCCGCCGCTTTGAACAACATATTTCGGCAAAGATTCACTCCAGACTTCTTCATATATAGAGCACTGCTTTTTTAACCAATGAGTTCCACCGCACGAAAGTACGTACGGACTTGATGCCGGGAAGTGTACGCGAGGAGTTCCGTCTGGTGCAGGATCCTCTCCACGATCACCGGAAGAAAAGCAAATCGTTGTGCCTCTTAATGCCGCATCCTGGAAAACATGATTCAACGAAGAAACAACATCGCCAGGCAAAGTATCTTCCACTGCTCCCCAGCTGCATGAAATTACCGATGGCGGATGCTTTTTGTTGCTCAATGCGCTTGTTAAGGCTTGATATTTTCCATGTGCATTATTTGGAGCGAAGTAAACAACGATGTTTGCTGCATTCGCAAAAGAGCCGGCTAATTCAACATCCAGCGTACTTTCGATCGTCCACATTGCATGTACTAGTTTTTCTCTGGAAGGCTGTTCTTCCTGACCGCCTTTTGCGGAATCAACTCCCATCAGATTTAAAACTTGTTCAATGTATTTGAGATCCGCGGGATTATTTCGTGCACCTTCAATTTCAACAACGCTGATTTTCGGCTGGCGAAGTTTATGCGCTCGAAAATATTTTTTGATGTCACGTTCATAAAAGCCGCCACCCAATTCAATGATGGCGATGGTTTGTCCTTTGCCGTCCGCACCATTTGGGAATTTGTATGCATCTTCAACTTCTCGCACTTCAGTGTGGCGGATCGCTTGTTGTCCGGCCGCCAGAAACATATGACGTACGCCCAAAAATGCATGATGTGACATCAACAGACGATCTTCCAAACCTAACACTGCTTCAATAACGCCCTTTAGATGTGCCGGAATTTGAATCGCATCAGGATACGATCTGTAAACTTGACCTTCATGCGTATACGTTCTGTTATCCACTTGAAAAGCATCGCTCAATTCTTGAGCTGTGCCGGAAAGAATTACACACCTTCGTTCTTTGCTGGAGTTAATAACGCGGAGTTTCGAATCTTCTGCAAACTTTTTTACCAGCTGAAGATCTTCGTCTCGTGCTCCATGGAGCTTGCTGAATTCTTGCCTGGTTAAATGCTTTCGCTTGCTGGGAATTTGTAATGATAGATCGGCGATCGCTTTTTTTCTTTCTTCTGCGGAGGAAATGGCTCGCACGACAACTGTTACACGAATGATTTCATCTGGACGCAGATCGTCCTTTGAACGTGCTCCAAGCGGCTGTTGTCGTTTGCTGTTATGTAGAGTTACAAAACTTTTTGTCACGGAACCTCTGAAGACACTGAAATCACGGAATTAAGACAAAAATATTGAAATTTCGAACTATGACCCGCGTTTCTCCCCCTTATGAAGGGGGAGATGTAAGAGGGGGTTGGAATTCTACGAATGAAGCAACCACCCCCTAACCCCCCTCCTTCATAAGGAGGGGGAACGTGTATCAGTAATCATTTTTATAGCAGGCACCGAAGACACTGAAACTACGAACTAAAACCTCACCGATGCTAGATGCTTGATGCTAGGCGTTGCCAAAGCACGTGGTAATGAAAGACCCTGGCATCCAGTATCAAGCATCAGCATCTGATTCCTTTTACCCGCGTTTCTCCCCCTTATGAAGGGGGAGATGTAAGAGGAGGTTGGAGTCTTTTCCGTGAGTTCCGTGTTTCCGTGATTCTAAATACAGATACAGGTATCTGGTTCGTCGTTCCTCATTAATTTACCGACCCCATATCGTTGTTTGAAATGCGCACGGAGTTCCTGCCGGGTGAATTTGTATCCCTGTTTCTTTCCGGCAGAAATTACATCATTCCAGCCCTTTCTTAATTTTCCGCGCAACACTTTATTTTTTTCAAGATGATCAACAAAAGCTTTTGCGTCTTTCTTTTCTGCAGTCCCACTTGCTGATGTTTTCTTACGAATCAATTTCTTACGCATTCATTCACCTTCTTATATTCGAAATCATTAGTCCATGTTAAATCAAAAGCCGGTCAGGGTTCAATTGATTTTCATTCAGCGATTTCTTCAACCATCCCATTTGAACCGGAATATCATAAAGCCTGCCTTTGCTAAATCGCGGCCAGAACTGCCGCATACCAGGAACAATTACTTTCACCACAGCCAATCCAACATCCGATCTGGTTTGATTTAAAACAAAAGTTTCCATGCCGCGATCTCTCGCAAGTTTCACGCAAGTCTCCACATTCGCGTTTTCACGATTCTGAAAATCTTTAAGATTTTTTGCCTTCAATGCAGGATCAGGTTTCAAAAAATCAAGATTCGGAGATTTCCAAACCACGTTTTCAAAATTTCTTGGCGGTAAGAATTGATTCATTTCAGTAACAGCGTGAATTAACGCGGCCGCTGGATCGAAGTTGGCTCCAAATCCCATAATGATTTCATCTTTTGTATCTGATGAGATCGCAGCAAAAGTTGGGATCTTAAAATCGCTGGTGATATCCAGAACCCAAAACGTCCGATTCAACGTTTGATAGTATTTGCGAAGCGCCTTTATGTAAGGTGGAATAAAGCTATCTAAATTGACTCCTGGTTTTCGCAGACTGTTATACCACCACAACGCGATTGAATCGCGCTCTACCAGTTCCATGAAGCCACTGAGTATTGCTTCTTCCATGGAATTTCCTGCTGCGTTGCCGTTTGAATCTGCGCGACAAAATTTGTTTTCCGGCAATTGCTGATATCCGTAAAAACAATAAGCAGTAGGAATGTATCGGCGGTTTTGATTTGTCAAAGACCATATCGGTGTCCAATCAATCTTTTGATTTTCATCAAAGCGCACCGGGATCCAATCTTGTTCTGAGTGAGAGCGATTCCATGTCTCTCGATTTTTGTATTGCTTTTCGCTGAAATTCAAACAGGAATGCGGATGGATCGCTGCATCTCCAAGTTCTTCGTACGAGTCATTGATGACCGCATCTTCCGGACGAAAAACTCCCGAATATCTTTCCAATGCTTCGCAAAGTGCACCTGTCTTTGCATCCTGCAATGTTATGCCTTTACCAGCGCTTCGTTGACGAAAAACTTTTCGGAAAAGATCCTGTTTCGTTTTTGGCGCCACAAACAGATGACTCGCTGCACAAAAATAAGCCGGACCTTTTGAATCTAAAACATGGATGTCATGAACGATTCCTGTAAGTGGACTGATTTGATGCTGGTACTTTTCAAATGCGTTTTTGTTATCAACAACAATCGATTTGGATTTTTTACAAATGCAGGAATCGAATTGAACTACAGCATGTTTTTCTAACTTTATCTGCCTGAGATCAAGAGTTTGGAGATAATCGTGATTCCGTTTTTGAATTTGACGAGCAATCCATTTCAATGCTGAATCACGGATCGATTTTGGAATCGGTGATTGATCGATACAACGCTTCACTCCTCGGATTTTTTGAATCACAGATTTCACCTGTAAATTTTCGCGCAGACGCCGCGCCAGACATTCCCAGCATGCAGTTTCATTCGGACGAAATATCGGACCAACCCAGAAAACATCACCGGTAGGTTTTGCAATCATCCATGATCTATTTTGCTCAAGCGCTTTTCGATTGAACTCCTTTAACCCTTTGCTCAGATAGTCATCAACCAGAACAATTGTGAAGTCTGCGTCATCGCGCACACGATCACTCAAAGAATCGGTCTTTGGTAAAGATCGCCAGGAATTTTTGGCATAAGTGATGTAGCCGTCATCTTCAAGCAACAACAATCCGGCTTCCACATCGAAGTCGGTAAGTTTATTTTTCAGTTTTCTCGCAATTTGCTGAACGCTGTTCTTTCCATTGATTAAAGGGGCGAGTAAAAAAGTTAGTTTTCCTTGAAGAATCTGATAGCCGGATTTGTTAAGAAAAAAAACCAGATCTGGTGGAGCAGCATAAACACGAAAATCGCTTTTAAATCGCGGGATTCTACTCACAGCGCAGAAATTCTAGCATGCAAGAAGCTTAGCGCCTCTGTGGTGAGAGTAATTTTTAATTTCTATCGTCTCTTCCTTTGAGGAGCACCATGAGCACAATCACGCGAAAGGAATTCGTAAAAGAACTTTCCCAGGGCACCATCAACGTCAACGATATGACGCCTGAAAACAAAGAAAAACTAAATGAAGCTGGAATCACGGACAAGCAGCTTGCTAAGATTGCAGGAAAAGATGGACAAATCCACGGCACCAAAGAATTCAAAAAGCTTTTCAAAGCTGTGGATAAATTTGATAAGAACCATTCCAATTCTTCATTTGCTACTGAACGCAAAGATGGCACAGCGACAAAAAGTGGAATCATTCATGATGCGTTGAAATCGGAAGTTGATCGCAACCGTGACAAGGCAAGCCGTCAAGGAGTAATCCATCTTGGAATGCGGGAAGAATCGAGCAAAGAAGCTGAGGCATTAGAGAAAGGTAATAAGAAAGCGCAGGGTGGTGTTCATCGTATTGAAGGATACAAATCGGAAGGGGAGATCACATATAACGGAAAGAAACTTGATTTAAAAACGCGTGAAGGACTGACTCAATTTCAAGATGCTCTAACATCGGGTCCGGATAAAATGCCGAAAGATCAAGCCAAAAAATTTGTCGATTTCTTGGCAACGCAAAAAAATGAATCGCGCGATGAGCTGGCTCAGCTCGGTTTGAAATTCCATCAAACCGGTGAAGGGAAACTTCCAGTCAATCGATTGGTGATTTCTGGCCATGGTTTCGATGGTGAAATTAGCGGCGAAGGTGAAGGCAGTTTCAAGCTTACCGATGTTGAGGCACTGGCGAAAGTGTTTCCTAAAGGTGCAGCGAAAATTGAGCACGTTGCCGTTTCCGCATGTTTTTGTGCAAGCAATGAACATTTCGATACCTTGCGTAGCACGTTTCCGAATTTGAAAAGCGCGTTTGCATACAATGCTTATTCACCCAAAGCGGAAAAAGAGGCACCGAAGCATCTGAAGAAATGGGAATCATTGACCGATGGGAATGATCCCGGCCAGGTAGATCCTATGTTCAAAAAGACAGCGACCTGGAATGCGAAAGATGGTGTCCAAGGTTTGCCAAAAACTTCGGTTTTGGATGCGATGAAAACTTCTGAGCGATTGCGAGCTGCATTTGATGCATACATGTTTGAAGGCAAACCGTTAACGGAAGCGACACATGATGAGAAGTTGAATGAATTTTACGAAAGTTTGGCAGGGGTCATTCAGCATCCTGATGTGCCTGCTGATGAAAAAGCGAAATACGAAGCCACTCGCAAAATGGTGTTCAGATTGCGTCACCCTGAATTGAGCCATTGAGTTTTTTTCTAATCACGGAAGCACTGAATACACGGAATAATACTTTTATTAGTTCCGTGATTCCCGTGTTTCCGTGACTAAATTCTTAACGCAACTTTGCGTCAGTTCATGCCGATAAAAAAGCATGAGTACCATAACACGCAAAGATTTTGTTAACGACCTTTCCAAAGCAGGCATCAATGTCAATGATTTGACGCCTGAAACCAGAGCAAAATTAAACAAAGCCGGCGTCACTGATGCCGAACTTAAGAAAATCGCAGGAAAAGATGGTCAGATCAGCGGTGAAGCTGAACTGAAACAACTTTTCAAAGTTGTAGACGGATTTGATCATAACGGTTCCAGCAACTCTTTCGTTGATAAAGATTCAAGCGGCAAACTAACAACTAGCGGTGAAGTTTCCGAAGCGCTGAAATCCGAAGTTGATAAGAACCGAGCCAAGGCCAGTCAGCAAGGAGTAATTCATCTTGGTATGCGCGATACATCCAGCAAAGAAGCGGATGCATTAGAAAAAGGAAATCCGAAAGCAAACGGCGGAGTGGTCCGCATTGAAGCATATAAAGCGAATGGTGAAGTTTCATACGAAGGGAAAAACTTCGATCTAAAAACGAAAGCCGGATTGAATTCATATCGTGATGCACTGATGGCTGGTCCGGATAAGATGCCGAAAGATCAAGCTCAAAAATTTGTGGATTTTCTTGGAACACAAAAAAATGAATCGCGCGATGAACTAGCGCAGTTAGGATTGAACTTTCATCGGAACGGAGAAGGGAAGTTGCCTGTGAACAGGCTGGTGCTTTCCGGTCATGGATGGGATGGCTCCATCAGCGGTGATGACGGAGGGAAATTCACATTAGGTGATATCAAAAATCTGGCAAATGTATTTCCGAAAGGTGCAGGCAAGATTGAACACGTTGCAGTGTCTGCTTGTTTTTGCGCTGGCGAAAAGAATTTTGAAACATTGCGAAGCGCATTTCCAAATTTAAAGAGTGCATTTGCATACAATCATTTTTCACCGAAAGCAGAATCCGGTGCGCCAGCTGACTTGAAAAAATGGGAATCGATGACCGATGGTGACGATCCTAGCCAGGTCGATCCTACAATTAATAAAACTGCAACCTGGAATATCGCGGATGGAACTCAAGGATTGCCGAAGCTAACTGTTCCTGAAGCTGAAAAGAAAGTAAAAGATATGGAGTATGTGCTGAACGAATACAAAACAGGTAAGCGGAAGAAATCTCAAGGCTCACATGATTCGGAGTTGAACGAGCTTTATGTGCGAATCGCGGATCTGGTTCGTCATCCGGATATCTCGGCTGCACGAAAAGCAGAAGTCGAAGCGATGCGTCACGAAGTTTTCCAGCTAAGACATCCAGATTTAGATTTATGATCTCTGCGGTAAGATTTCAAAACTCCTACATTCCACGACTTCCTAAGATGTAATCTATGAATTTTTTACCGAATTGGATGGCAGCATCACGACTTGTAAAACAAGATGCTTCCAGATATTCACGGCCGAATTCTTCGCAGCTGTGTACCTGACTTGAACAAGTTTTAGATGGATAGGCTGCTTTCCACGGAAATTCTTTCATGGTTATGAAATCGCCGGGATTTGCCCAACCGGTAAGTGAATTCGGTGGAAACAGGAAATGATCCTGGCGAATCGCTGAGCCGGTGGAAGAATATTCATATTCAATGCTCGCTTGAAACTGTGATGCAAAAATGCTGTTCACCTGTTTGTTTCCGTAATGAACCATTTTATAAACTTGCACTTCGTATTGATTAGAAACGCGATTAAGCAGTAAGAAATATCCACGATATTGCAGACGTTCCAGCTGTTGTGATTCGACAGCTGTATTTAACGTTGACATATAGGAACCTGGATTTATTTTTTGCAAACGTTTTCCGTTACTAGAATTTACCGCGTAAATTGAACCCAAATCAGCGGAGGCAATTTGTGCAAGAAGAAGTATCGAAAGAACCAAGACTATGCCCTTCATCATAATTTCTCCTACGATGAGGAAGGTAATGCTCTGGTCCGGAGATAAGTATCGCAAATTAGGCCTATATGGTGTCGTACAAATGGCGACAGTAGTTTTATGGTCGTGCGTCTCGCTGCCGAACCATGCATTTCACATAAATAGAACATGTAAAGGCAAAGCATTTACCTCATTTAAATAGGCTTTTGCCAAAAATAAAATTGCAGGGCAAAGCATTTACTTCAGCTAAGAAAGCGCAAGTTAAAAGTAAAGTTGATTCTTCAATAGGCGCTCATGAAGAGTGGTAAATGCTTTGCCCCTACCGTGATTGCAAAATTACCGGATGCAGATCGAATCAAAACGAGCAGTAGTATTTTTTACTTGATATCCAACTGTTCCATTCGGATTCACAGGCGGAGTGAGGTTTGCGACATCGGATCCATTCACGTTCAATGTGATGCGGCTTCCATCATAAGAAAGCACCACATGGTATGAAACATTCGGATCGATTGTAGCGAGCGCTTTTGTTTTTGCGACAGTTACACCATTTACTTTTTGCCGCACAATCCATTTATCATTTTCTTCCTTCATCAAAACTTCAATGGTGTTCCGTTTATCAATGTACCATCCAAGCAGCCACACTTTATTTTGAGTGCCGCCAGCTGTTTCCATATACGTATCGAATGTACAATTAGCGCCACATCCTGAAAATCCCGTAGCAACAATGACTGCTTTTTTGCGTGAAGGTGTTCCGATCAAAAAATTATTTGCTTCGGTGAAGTCTGTTTTCAAAACCGACCATTTTGATGGATCAATAACACCATCATCAAACAGATCTTCAAAACTGCATGGTCCAGTTGCGGTGCAAAGGTTGAGTAATACGCTGACATTATCAGCCTTGCCATTTGCAATCACCAAATCGAGATTTCCATCATGATTTAAATCTGCAGTTGCCCCTGATTGGGGGTCCAGTGGAAGTAGGAAAAGTGACAGCAGCTCCGAAAGTTCCATTTCCATTGCCAGGCAGAATCGACAAATTATCTGCAGGCGATTGAACAGAAGCAACATCTATATTGCCATCAGCATTCCAATCACCAACGATAATTGAATATGGTTGAATACCGGCCGGATAGGTTGTTACAGCACCAAATGTCCCATCTCCATTTCCAAGAATGACTCCAACTGAATCTGATATACGGTTGGAAGCTGCCAGATCTAAATGGCCATCATTATTGAAATCACCTGCCACCACCATATATGGAACACTTCCAATTGGATAGTTTGTGGCATTGCTAAAAGTTCCGCTTCCGTTTCCGATAAAAATAGAAACATCGGAACTGCTGTAATTTACATTTGCTAAATCCAAATGCCCATCTTCATTCCAATCGCCGCTTATGATCCCGAAAGGACTGGCGTGAGCAGTATAGAAAACTGGATTCGCAAAATTTCCGTTTCCATTTCCAAGATGGATTGAAATGTTGTCCGATCCCTGATTTGAAACTGCGACATCCATCTTTCCATCTTCATTCCAATCCCCGGCTACCAGAGCATATGGCGAGCTTCCAGCTGAAAAATTAACCGGTGAATCAAAATTTCCATTGCCATGTCCCAGCAAAAGCGTTATTTTGCCTGGACTTGTTGCTGCTATGATGTCCAGGTCACCATCTTTATCAAAATCAGCGCTTGTGATTCCATAGTTCGAAGTTCCGGCTCCCACTTCTACTGGTGCTGCAAAATTTCCTGATCCATCACCGGCCAAAAATGAAATGCCTTGAAGATTCGCGGTTGCAAGGTCCAGGTTTCCATCTTCATTCCAATCGGCAGCTGTAACAGCTAGTGGATATGCTCCAGTAGTAGGAAAGTTGGAGCTGGATCTAAAATTGCCATCTCCATGACCAGTCAAAATAGATACATCATTGCTATCAAGATTGGATGTTGCTAGATCAGAATGACCATCCTGATTGAAATCGCCATTTGTAATCCAGAATGGATTGCTTCCTACTGAAGCACTAATGGTGACAACAAAAGTGCCGTTGCCATTTCCTTTTAAGATCGTCACATCATTTGTCCCGCGATTTGCTGTGGCAAGATCGATTTTGCCATCTTCATTCCAGTCTCCAACGGTAAGTGCATAAGGAGCGCGGCCTCCAAGATCGTAATCGGTGTGAGTTCCAAAGTTTCCTGCACCATCACCCAACAGAATAGAAACATCAGCCGAAAAATTATTTGATGTTGCGAGATCCAGATTTCCATCTGCATTCCAATCACCGGTCACAATAGAAACTGCATTTTCTCCAGTGTTGAATATGGTTGGAAGGCTGAAACTTCCTGCGCCATCCCCAAACAGTATTAAAATCTCATCGGAATTTGTCACAGCAACATCAAGATTGTCATCTTCATCCCAATTTCCCGCTACCAATGCTTGAGTACTCGCTCCTGTTGCAAAATTGAATGGCCCTGTAAAACTGCCGTTTCCATCACCTAACAACAGTGAAACATTGTTGGATTGCGTGTTAACAGTCATTACATCCAGATTGCCATCATCGTTCCAATCAGCGTTGATGATTCCGTATGGATTATCGCCGACTGAAAAATTTACCGGTGCACTAAAATTTCCATTTCCATCACCAAGCAAAATGGAAACGGAATCGCTGAGATTATTTGACGTAGCAAGATCAAGGTGTCCATCTTTATTCCAATCTCCGGTTGTAAGTGAGTAAACAAAATTTACGCCATTCATCAAATTCATTGGAGGTTGGAAACTGGAACCTGTTCCGCCAAATAGAATTGAGATTCCGGGCTCAAGAAGATTCGCTGTAGCTAAATCAAGATCACCATCTTCATTCCAGTCGCCTGTGATTATGGTAATTGGTGAATTTCCAGCAGGAAAACTTTGTGAACTTAGAAAATCGATCTCACAACCATTTTGTGAAAATGCAGGAATGTGAAAAGCGAGCAGAAATAGCGTGATGCAAACACAAATACCCCGAGTTCCCATGAGTCCCCTTGTGCTAAAAGTATACTACAAGCTCGTTCAATCAGGCTTTATGACAGATTGCATGTTCTTATAGAATAGAAGCAAATGCAGCCGACGTTCAGTCTATTCTTATTGATGTCCTACCTGGCCACCCAACATTTTGCATTCAGTCAAAATCCGAGTTGCTTATATGAGCAGCTGTTTGAGGCATCAAAAACAGGAGATGTTGATGAAGTCAAAAGTCTGCTTCAAGAAGGAATCGATGTTAATACCGAAGATGTCTATGGAGATACAGCTCTGTTCTATGCCGTTCAATGGAATCATAAAGCGGTTGTTGAGCTATTAGTTTCTGCCGGTGCTGATGTGAACCATCGTTCGACCAGAAATGGATCCACAGCATTGATGGCCATTAATGACCGAGATAACTCCGAATGTCTACAGGTCTTATTAGACAAAGGAGCGGATATAAATGCTAGGATGACTTTAGAAGGTGGAACTGCATTGTTCTACGCTTCTTTCATCAGAAATATTCCTGTAATCAAATTATTACTCAATTATGGAGCGAATGTTAATGATACAGACCAATATGGAGATAGTGTATTGCTGCATTGTTTGACGGCCCATTACCCACTACAAAGAGACCCGTTTGAAGCAATAAAAGTTTTGCTTGCAGCTGGTGCTGATGTGAATCAGCGCGGCCGTTATGGATGGACTCCTGCACACGCAGCCTTTAACATGCGGAACCTGGAGGCTTTGCGTTTGATTGCGCCTAAAGTACAAGGCAAATTTTGGAAAGGGGCAGAGGAAGATTTCAGAAAGGCAACGGATAACCCAGAACTAGTGCAATACTATCTTGATGCAGGCGCGGATGTGAATACCGGCGGTAAACGTGGTTGGGATTTATTAATGGAAGCAATACGAACAGGATCAGCCCGATCGATTCAAATTCTCATTAAGGCCGGTGCTGATGTCAATTCAACTGACAGTAATGGTGTTTCTCCTATCCAATTTGCAGTTGGCTTAGGTGATTCTGAAATAGTTCGTGTCTTAATTTCAAAAGGCGCAAATATTGAAAATGTAAAAAATGATTTTTTAAAACAATCACTGCTAGCGGGCAATTTAGATGTTGCAAAAATTCTTGAAAACGCCGGCGCCTATATCGAAAATCAAAAAGAGCTGACGCTAAAAGGGCAGATTCATAAATTCATACAAAGCAGTCATCCGCTGGTAGCAGAAGAGTTTTTTCGAATTCTGGAAAAAGAATTTCCTGATGCAGATCGCAAAGCGGAAATTTTTCGATTGGGCCATTTGTATCTTCGTGAAGCTCTTTATAATGAATCGATAAACCTTAATCAAAAGGTGATTCAGAATTATCCTGGCTCATCAAGTGTTCCACTCGCCTACTATCAAATTGCTCAAGCGTATAAAAAACTCGGCCTCGAATCGAATATGGCCAAGGCACTTGAGGATTCGCTTTCGTATTCAGTGACAAAAGAAGATGCGATTAATTTCGAAGTTCCGGGAATGTATGGCCAGCCACGCGAAGAGCTTGCACGTTATTACATGAAGATCGGAAATTGGTCCAGAGCGTTGGAGCTGTGGCAGCAATGGCAGCCATTTAATGATTGTTTGGGAACGTTGCATGATGAAAAGAGACACATGATTATTGAGTGCCAGTCGCATCTTCAGCCACAGGAATGAGTTTCACATTGTGAAATCTGATTTCACGCTGTGAAATGCATTTTGAGTTACAATGACTCGACCAGATTGGGGCGGGGGGTTCATGGCTGAGGAACGGCCGAAGAAAATTTTAATCGTTGATGATAGTGAGCCGATCCGCAACAGTCTTTCGGCACTGCTTGAGGCAGAAAATTACGAAACTGTCGTAGCAGAAAATGGAAAGACCGGCGTTGAAATAGCACGTAAAGAAATCCCTCATCTAATTCTGTGTGATGTTCAAATGCCGGAGCTGGATGGCTATGGTGTTCTCACCGAATTGCGGAATGATCCGGCAACAGCGGCAATTCCATTTGTATTTTTGACTGGACGCGCCGAGCGCGATCAAATTCGTGAAGGAATGAATCTTGGTGCGGATGATTATCTGACCAAACCATTTAGGCGTGAAGAATTAATCCGCGCTGTAAGTGCACGCCTGGCGCGCAGAGCAATCATCGAAGATCATTTCGCTGTAGAAATCCGGGTGGCGGAAGAAAAATTGAATCAGCTGATGCATTATGATGTGCTTACCGGCCTGCCGAATCGGATGTTGTTGCGCGAAAAATTCGGACCAATCTCTAGCCAAAATAATTCAAATGGGAATGTAGCAGTCCTGATAGTGGGGTTGGATCGATTTAAACGGATTAATGAAACGCTTGGGTATTCGTTTGGCGATATTTTGTTGAAGTTTGTAGCAGAAAGGTTGGTAGCTTATTCATCCGGAAATTATCCGGTGGCCCGCTTAACAGGCGATCAATTTGCGATTTTGATTCCGGGGCTGCAATTGGAAAAAATTATGTCTGTTGGTAACGAGATCGTAGAGACAATCGCACGTCCGTTTTCTTTGGAAGCCCATAAGGTATTTTTGACCGCGAGTTTAGGTATTTCAACGTATCCTCAGAATGGTTCGGAAATCGACAAACTCATTAAGAACGCTGAAATCGCACTTCATTCTGCGAAGCGAGCCGGTGGAAATTGTCGGCAAATTTACTCTGCGGAAGGGCATGCGATCGAATCTCGGAAACTTCGGCTTGAATCCGATTTTCCACGCGCAATGGAGAATTCGGAATTTGAAGTTTATTATCAGCCGCAGGTGAATTTAACATCCGGCATGATCGTTGGTGCAGAAGCGCTGGTTCGCTGGAATCATCCACAGGAAGGATTTATTTCTCCTGGCGAATTCATTCCGATTATGGAAGCTAGCGGATGGATTATTCCAGTTGGGGATTGGATTTTAAGTAATTCCTGTAAACAAGCCCGGATCTGGCACTCAAATGGTTTTCCAAAAATGGGAGTTTCGGTGAATTTATCACCCCGTCAATTTTCGCAGCCGAATTTAGCAACACGGTTGCAAGAGGTTCTTGACGAAGCTCAATTACCTTCAAAATTTTTGGAAATTGAACTTACTGAAAGCAGCATCATGCAAGATACGGAAGCAACAATTCGGATTCTGAACGATCTTAAAAAAACTGGCGTCCGGATTGCATTAGATGACTTAGGTACAGGATTTTCATCGCTATCTTATTTAAGACAATTTCCGCTGGACACCGTAAAGATCGATCAATCCTTCATTCGGGATGTAACGAATAATTCGAAACATGCTGCCATAGCAACCGGAATTATTCAGATGGCAAAAAACATGAAGTTAAAAGTGGTTGCAGAAGGTGTAGAATCTTTTCCTGAATTATTTTTTCTGTACATGCATCAGTGTGAAGAAATTCAAGGATATATTTTCAGCCGTCCATTGCCGGTAAAGGAGTTTGGTAAACTTTTAGCCAGCGGCAAGAAGCTGCAAATTCATCGGCAATAAGATTACGGAGCGCGGGCCTTGGCCCGCATTACGGGCCGCGGGCTTCTAGCCCGCTCCTTCAGCGAGGTCATATGAGATCACTAGTCTTTCTCCTTTTACTTTTCGCATCCCAAATTTTTGCTTCCGATCAACTAGGCACCATCGAATTCAAAACTTCAGGCTCACCAGAAGCGCAGAAAGAATTTTTGCACGGAGTTTTATTGCTGCACAGTTTTCAATACCCCGATGCGCAGACTGCATTTACTAAAGCGGAGCAGCTGGATCCGGATTTTGCGATGGCCTATTGGGGTGAAGCGATGACCTATAACCACCCAATCTGGAATGAACGTGATCGTGATAAAGCAATCGCCGCATTAAACAAACTTGCGCCAACGCGCGAACAACGTTTGCAAAAAGCGCCGACACAAAAAGAAAAAGATTTTTTGAACGCTGTTGAAATCCTTTTTGAAGATGGTGAAAAGAAAGAACGCGACCTTGCATATGCCGATGCCATGGAACAAATGTATCGAAAATATCCTGATGACTTGGAAGCTGCCAGCTTTTACGCATTAGCTCTTTTGGGATCATCTGAAAATTCGCGCGATGTTGCTATTTATATGAAAGCAGCTGCTGTTGCGGAAGAAGTCTTTGCAAAAAATCCACAGCATCCCGGTGCGGCACATTACTTGATTCATTCTTACGATGATCCGGTTCATGCACCATTAGGTTTACGTGCTGCTCGCGTGTACGCCAGGATTGCGCCATCTGCAGTTCATGCCCTTCACATGCCATCGCATATCTTTTTGGCTCTTGGGATGTGGGACGATGTTGAATCTTGTAATGATGCTTCATGGAAAGCTTCGAAGTTCCATAGTTATCATGCAGCGCACTGGCTTGAGTATTCGTACTTGCAGCAAGGAAGAATTCGTGAAGCTCGCGAATTGCTGAATAAAGTTGAACTCCAATTAAAATCGAATCCTGATAATAGTTGGTACTTACCAGCGATGCGATCTGTATATGTGATTGAAAGTGAGACTCCATTTTCGGAACTTGCCGCATCACCTGCTGTTCCTTATGGTGATTCATTTGCATATGCAGTGGCAGATATTTTGGCGGCAGGATTAAGCGCAATTCATGAAAAGAAAATTGATGATGCCATCAAATATCATTCCGATATTCAGAAGGCTGTGAGCTCAACAAATAATTCCGAATCAAAAAGCGCCGAATGCAAAGCTCATGCGGCAAACATGAGTCCGGCGGAAAATTTAGCGGTTCAGGTTATGGAAAAGGAATTGCAAGCCGCAATCTTGAATGCACAGGGCAAAAAAGAAGATGCATTGCGTTTGTTGAAAGAAGCAACTGCGGTGGAAGATTCTATGACCTTTGAATTTGGTCCGCCTTTGCCGGTGAAGCCATCACATGAAATGTTTGCAGAATTTTTGTTGGAAGCCGGCAAATATAAAGAAGCGCAAGACGAATTTAATAAAGCCCTGGCTCGCGCGCCAAGACGAAGTCAGTCACTGACTGGATTAGCAAAAGCTGCCGGTCAATCCGGTGATTCGCAAATTGCGAAAGAAGCTCAAACCGAATTACAAAATATTCGCCGCAAAGCCGACGCACCCTGATTGCGCTGATTTCAACACTACGACACGAAAGCACAAAGATCACTAGAAAATATTATTAAAATATTTGTGTAACTTCGTGTCTTAGTGTCCTTGTGGTGAAATCAACCTAATCACCAAGTTAACGTTCACCCGCGATCTTGTGCGTCTGTATTTAATGAAAACGACTTGGAGGGTATGTATGACAACGACAATTGGCGGCGCGCAATCGCCCAAAACTTCATCGATCGATATTCCTGATACAACTGCTACAGGAACAACGGAAACTACAGCTCCGCAAACAGCGCCGGCTGAGTCGAAAGGCGACCCACGACAGGCTGAAGCATCCAAGCAGTATGCAAACGATATTAAGCCGCAAAATAACGTTCGTGCCGGGTACATTCAGCAGCAATTGGACAATGCTTATAAGAAGAACTCAATGCCAAACGCGCCGCAGCAGTTTGTGGGTGGTTACGCCGACAAAAATGGTGGAAGCGGCGGAACTCAGAAGGCCGCACCGACGAAAACCACAGCGGTCGATGCGAAGCAAAGCGCCGATAGCAAAAAGCCCGAGTCGTACGACATTATGAAAGTCACCCCTGATCAGATTCAGGAACTGCGCGACAAAAAACAGATTCAGCTCGCGAACACCATTGAGAACGCTCAGAACTCTTATACTGATTTCGTGAAAGCAAATCCGGGTGTCAAAGTGGTTGTAACCACCAGCGAAGGCAATGGTGGTAAGCCGGTGCTTGTCGTAAAGGGCGCCAAGGCGGATACCGATGCGCATGTGCATACCCATTACCACGGCGACAATGCAACAGTTGGTGATCCACTAGGTTCAAAGGCTGGGCAGAATGCGCGGATCCGGGACACATTGAAGAAGGATCCACACGCAGTATTTGTACTGCCAGAAGCAGCGAACTCGAGTGACAAAGGTCCCGAGCCTGACTCTCCCTCAAATAACAAGGAATATAGCGTCAATTGGTCTAACGTGAAAAACCAGGTGAAGACTACCGACGACGCGCTTGACGCTGCTGGTGTGAAGCGGCCAGCAAAGGAAACCGTGGTTTCGTTCCACTCTGGCGGCGGAATGGCATTAGTCAATCTTGTGAACAACAACAAGGATAAGGGTAACGCATCGCTCCAAGCTGACCGCTTGGAACTTTACGATTGCGTTTATCACTTCGGCGAGACAAAGGACAAGCCGATGCCTGCGTACCACTTCGAACAACGCCTGCGCGAGTGGAGCCAGACCGATAGCGGCAAGGCAGTCAAGCAAGTAATCTTCTATCGAGGCAGCAATGATGTCTCCCGCGCTGCGGTCATGGAGAAGAGCGTGGGGAAGGACAAATTCAAGCTGGTCGACATGGACAACGAGCCGAAGCTGTCAACGAAACCCGGACTCGACGACACGATCGATCCGCCTGCAGAGAACGCGAACGGCAACTGGAATGAGGTCGTGCGCAACGGCAAGCAGACTGGCGAAGTTGTGCACAACTTCAGACCCAACGCGCATTACCGCACCGTCGGCGAGTTTATGGGTACCCGTCCGCGTCCTTGAAGCAGATCCACCCTGGTGGTGAATCAGCCTAATCCAACAGCATTAGGCTCATGATAATATTTTTGCCATGAAAAAATTGGCAATTGTATTTCTGTTCCTTCCTTTATTAGTCCAAGCGGATCGCGAAGCGGTTTTAAAACAAATTGATGTGCCCCACAACTACTACTATCGCGAAATGTATCTGCCTCAAGTTACATCCGGACCATCTTCTGTTACGTGGTCACCAGATGGCAAGTCGCTGATTTTTTCGATGCAAGGTACTTTATGGAAACAGAATCTTGATTCCACAACTGCACAACAACTAACGTCAGGTCCTGGTTACGATTATCAGCCGGATTGGTCACACAATGGCAAATGGATTGTGTTCGCAAAATATGATCGCGATGCGGTGGAACTGCATTTGCTAAATCTGGAAACAGGTAAGGTTTCACAATTAACAACAGGTGGCGCAGTGAATGTTGAGCCGCGATGGTCACCCGATGATTCACGCATCGTATTTGTGTCCACGCAATTCAACAAACGGTTTCATATTTTTGTTGCTCACATGAAAGATGATTCGGTTGATCATGTGGAGCAGCTCACTGAAGAACGTCGCAGCAAAGTAACGCGTTATTATTACAGCCCGTTTGATCATGAGATCCATCCTACGTGGTCACCGGATGGTAAAGAAATTTTGTTTGTATCCAATCGTGAAAATATTTACGGCACCGGTGGTTTCTGGCGCATGAAAGCAGAGAAAGGTGCAGAGCCGCGCGAAATTCGATACGAAGAAACAACATGGAGAGCAAGACCAGATTGGGCTTCGGATGGCAAACGCATCATTTATAGTTCGTATCTTGGAAGGAATTGGCATCAGATCTGGATTATGACATCAGAAGGCGGCGATCCATTTCCGCTTACATATGGAGAATATGACAACACTGCTGCGCGTTGGTCTCATGACACACACAAAATTGCGTACATTTCAAATCGTGATGGAAATACTTCACTGTGGGTGATGGATATTCCCGGTGGAAAGCAGCAGCAAATCTTGCAGAGTAATCGGAAATGGTTGCGGCCTTGCGGTGTGTTGGAACTTTCGGTGGTTGATTCTGCAGGCAAGGCGGTTGCTGCACGCGTTTCAGTAACTGGCGAAGACAATCGAACTTATGCGCCGGATGATGCATGGATTCATGCGGATGATGGTTTTGATCGCGCGGTTCGTCCGTTTGAAGTCCACTACTTTCACAGCAATGGCAATTCGAAAATAACAGTGCCTGCAGGAAAAGTTCTGGTAGAAGTGATGCGCGGTTTGGAATATCGATTAATCAAACAAGAAATTCAAATCAAATCAGGCGAAGTTAAGAAAGCACAATTCAAATTAGAACCTCACATGCTACCCCAACGTTTTGGAACATGGTACAGCGGCGACATGCATGTTCATATGAATTATGCCGGAACATATCGCAATGTTCCTGAACACATGATCGCTCAAGCCGATGCTGAAAATTTAAACCTTGTTCACAACCTGATCGTAAATAAGGAACAGCGCATTCCTGATATTGCTTATTTTTCAACTAAGCCCGATCCGGCATCAACAAAGCGAACGCTTCTTTTGTATGAACAGGAATTTCACACAAGTTACTGGGGACATCTTGGTGTGTTGAATCTGAAAGATCATTATTTGATTCCAGATTATGTTGGATATCCGAATACTGCCGCTGCAAGTTTGTATCCTACGAACGCTGATGTTGCCGACTTAGCGCATGAGCAAGGCGGATTGATTGGTTATGTACATCCGTGGGATGCTGAGCCTGATCCAGAGCATGCAGAAAAACTTACGAATGAACTTCCGATAGATGTCGCGTTAAATAAAATGGACTATTACGAAGTCGTTGGATTCAGCGATCATCGCATCACTGCACATGTTTGGTATCGTTTGCTGAATTGTGGATTTCGAATTCCGATTGGTGGCGGTACTGATGCAATGTCAAATTATGCTTCGCTGCGTGGTCCGGTTGGAACAAATCGCGGGTATGTGCAGTTGGATGGTCCTTTAAATGCAGATGCGTGGTTCAAAAATTTGAAGAAGGGCCGCACATTTGCAACCAACAGTGCGTTGTTAGGCTTCCAGGTAGAAGGGAAATCGGCAGGTGACGAAATTGTACTTCCGAACGGTTCTCATGATTTGCAATTTGATGCTGCCCTTCGATCGATAGTGCCGATGGATCATTTAGAAATTGTTTTCAATGGTGAGGTGATCAAGCAACTTGATCTTTCGCAAGATCGAATGTCGGCGGATGTTGGTGGCAGTATCAACATAGATCGCAGTGGATGGATTGTGTTACGTGCATGGAATGAACACGCTGTTGATCCCGTTCTTGATCTTTATCCATATGCAACAACCGGTGCGATTTATGTAAACGTAGGCCTGGATGAAGTTCGTTCTGCAGAAGATGCTGCATATTTCTTAACCTGGATTGATAAAGTTCAATCAGCAGCAGAAAAACATCCGGATTACAATTCCGATTGGGAACGTCAGCACGTTTTGCAATTGATCAAAGACGCCCGCGCCGTTTTCGAACAACGGAAACTAGAAGCCACGAAATAATCGTAGGATTTCTTACGAATTCATCACTAGGACACAAGGGCACAAAGTAACACGAATTTTTTTTTAAAAATTCGTGAATCTTAGTGTCATTGTGGTGAAAGCTGTTAGACATTCTTATCATGCGGATGTACCATAAGTTCATTCGTAAACATCGGACTTTGTCGGTATGAGTTTGCATGTTCATTTATTGGATGTTGGTACTGAGGAATATTCGGACGCTGTCCTGATCGAATTCGATGACACCACGGTACTGATCGATGGCGCGCATCCAGGCGATCATGATGGCAGTCCCGGACACGATTCAATTCCTGCTCAGCTCAAAGCAATTCTGAAACACAATCCGCCATTTCAAGTTTCCTTGCTGATCGTGACTCATGCGCATGAAGATCATATCGGTTGTCTGCCAAAGCTTGTTGAAGATGGAATTGTGAAAGCAGACTGGGCGCTGGTTGTTGATCCAGATCTTGGATGGGGCATCGGTGTAGATTCACCGCCTCCGGATCCAATGAGCCCCAAAGTCAAAAAGATTGTTGCTGCGCTTCGCGAAGAACCGCGTACCGAAGGAACTGATGATCAAGCATTGCAGCAATTCCTGATCGATGTTGTAAATCTGGAAACAAAATACCGGAACATGCTAACAAAGCTGAAAAATCAGGGAACAAAAGTGGTTCACTTTGCCCAAGAGGATCCTTCTGATTTAGTGACTGCATTTCAGCAAATCGGATTGAAGATTCTTGGACCTGCGCAGTCGCAGGTTTTAAAATGCGCAGAACTGATCGCCGGAATTACTCATGATGCAATCCAGGTTGTTTCCGATTTATTTCAGCAAGATGCAAATCGTGATCCAGTATCCACTTATCGCGAACTGATTGAAGGTGGTTTGGATTCGCTTGATGTTTCACGTCCAGGACCGCCGATTAATCTGCAAAGCATCGTCACTCAATTTGAATATCAAGGTAAGAAATTATTGTTTGCGGGTGATATGCAATTTGCGGATCCGCAAGTTTCAAATGATCTCATCAAAACGAAGGTTCAGGAACTTCGAACAAAAATTCAGCAAGAAGCACCATACGATTTTGTAAAGCTTTCACATCATGGCAGCGACAACGCGTTCGATCAGGATGTTTTTGATGAATTAGCTCAAACTCCTCTGTTCGGTATTTGTGCCGGCGAAAACAGTACCAAGCATCCACATGTTGATACTCTGAACATCCTGAAAGCGAATAAGGATCACATCAAATGGGTGCGGACAGATCACAATGGCTTATCTACAATTTCGTTTGTCGATCAAAATGCTCCGGAAATTGAAATCGCCGAAGGGAACATCAATGATCCCGTTCCAAACAGTGTTGATCTTCCGGGTGAAACATCGGAAGAAACAACCAGCATTCCTGTAATTTCACAAACTCAGATTCAAGAAAGCGGACTTTCGTCAATTGTAGAAATAATCGCAAAAATACCGCATACAAAAACGCGGGTGACTATCACCGTTGATGTTGAACCTCATAATGGAAATGTTGGATTGCCCGCAGTAGCTTCAAGAACCGATAAGCGGCCACCAGTGCAGATCGCTTCAGGAAGACAATTGCCTCCGCTGCTTTTTATTACTAGCAAAGCTGCACTTTCAAAAAATATCGGTGTGGCTGAGTGTGAATATCTTCTGAAGGCTTTTCGTCAGCAAGGAAAACGCATTTATGATGCGCTCCCGGAAAGCATCACGAAACCGATTGATGCGTTTGCTTTAGTCAGACAAGAATTACAGAAACTTCCGGCAGCAGAAGGCGTCGTGATTCTGGGTGGTTATGATGTTGTGCCATCGCAAATTGTAGATTGTTTGGAATCTTCCGATCGTCAAGTACTGCGCGATAATTCCGATCCTGATGATTTCATAGTTTGGAGCGATGAAATGTATGGCGATAAAGATAACGAGGGATTTCCTGAACTTCCTGTGAGCCGAATTCCAGATGGTAAATCTGCAGATTTAATGTTTGCCGCAGTTCAGGCTCCGAATAAAAAGATTTCTAAACGCAACGGTGGGATCCGAAATATAGCGCGTCCGTTTGCAGAAACTGTTTTCAAAAATATCAAAGAAGGAAATGAGAAGTTGATGGTTTCAGGTCCTTCAACATTTCAAAACCAGACCAAAGCGGGTCTTGCCGCTGACCATTTATATTTGATGCTGCATGGTGATTTCATTGACTCTACCCGTTTTTGGGGTGAAGAAACCGATGACAATCTGGAAGCAATCAATATCGGCAATCTTCCGGATCAATGCGGCAATGTTGTGTTTACCGGATGTTGTTGGGGTGCACTAACTGTGGATACGCCGGCGGGAAGATTAATCAAAGGACGTCCTTATGGGATCAAAAATCTCGAATCTTCAATGGCATTGAATTTTTTAAGAAGAGGCGTAACCGCTTTTGTAGGTTGTACCGGCGCTCACTATTCACCATTGGAATATCCGTATCAATATTTTGCAGCACCATTGCATATCGCATTCTGGCGAAACTATTTTCAAAATCAGAGTCCGGCGAAGGCTTTATTTGATGCAAAGATGGAATACTTTAAAAATATTCCACACGGACAGGAAGGCCGGCTTGCCCGGGCAATCGAATATAAAGTGTGGAGAGAATATACTTGTTTAGGATTGGGCTGGTAAGATTAGGAAAAAGATATGGCGAAATTACCAAAAAAAGAAGTTGAAGAAATAATTGAAAGGTCGATGAAAGGTTACAAGATTCGCGAAGAGAAGCCGACAGATAATCCTGCCAATCGGATTAAGCCTGATGCCGGAGGATTGGATCTGGATGCGCTCAGAAAAAAGTTTTTACGAACGGATTATGTAGAAGAAGAAGAACAACCAACGAATATTCCTGTGGCTGAAGATGAGATCGTAATTGTGGAACCAAAAGGAAAAGGCCCATTAGATCGTGGTGCTCGCGGTAAAGCTGTTGTTGTATCAGGTAAAAAGAAAAAGATTATCGGACAACAAGGTTAATATATGGCAGAAATTACTCTGATTTTCGGAAAAGATAGTTGACCATACACCAGTGAAGCTCGTAAGGATTACGAGCAAAGTGGCAAGCCCTTCCAATACATTAATGTTCAAAAGGACCGCAAGCAGCTTGAAAAGATGCTGCAATTAACGAAGGGAGTCCGCGAAGTTCCTGTTATTTTTGAGCAAGGCAATGTAACGATAGGTTACGCCGGCGGAAGTTGAGGGGTCTAGGTTAAAGCTCCGTGAGAGCTTTGCACTTTTGGGGGAGTTAATAATTCGTAGCCTTCGGAACGCGCAATATAGGTCGCGGCGGTCAAATCACCAACTACATTTAATGTTGTGCGGCACATATCTAAAATTCGATCTACTCCAAGAACGATAGCGATGAGCGAAGGATTCACTCCGATTTGCGACAGTATGACTATGATGAACGGAATCGATCCTGATGGCACTCCTGCAGTTCCAATGCCGCCAAGAATTGCAAGATAAGCAATCATAATTTGTGTTCCGAGTGAAAGATCAACTCCGGAAAGTTGGGCCAGAAATAAAACCGTAACTCCTTCGTAAAGCGCGGTTCCATTTTGATTGGCAGTTGCGCCAATCGTAAGTACAAAGCTATTGATTTCGCGTGGCACTCCTAAGTTCATTTCCGAAACGCGCAATGCAGTTGGAAGAGTTGCATTCGAAGATGATGTTGAGAACGCAGTTAAGATTACGGTTTTGACCCTGCGGAAAAATTCAAGTGGCGAAATTCGTGACAACACACGAATTGAAATCGAATAAATGATGAACATGTGAATCGCGAGTCCAGCAATTACAGTAAAGAAAAACCAGGCCAGCGCTTGCAGCAGATCAATTCCAAAATATGCAACGTTATTGAATAACAAACACGCCACCGCAAACGGTGCAAATTTCATCACCATATCAATGATCTTTGTAGAAACGTTAAACAATCCGTCCAACACTCCCACCAGTGCCGCAGTTACTGAACTTGAAACTAATGTAATTGCAACTCCAAGAATGATTGCAAACGCCATCAGGTGAAGCATGTTTGGCGGATCACTTGCGACTGCAGCAATCGGATTCGATGGAATCAAAGTTTTGACCACAGTCATGAAAGGGGAATCTTTTGAGGTGATCTTTTTTACATTCTCTACTTCCGTGTTTGCCTTTGATGCATATTTACTTTCGAGTGCTGCTGCGGTTTTGGGATCGACACGTTTCCCAGGCTTAACTAAATTGACTGCTGTGATTCCAATGATGACGGAGATTGCAGAGATGATAATCGTGTAAACAAAACATTTGATTCCGATCCGTCCGAGTTTGCGGATATCTCCAATTCCTGCAACACCAACTACCAGAGATGAGAAAACTAATGGGATTACGGTCATCAATAACAGACGTAGGAAAATTTGGCCGATTGGTTCGGTGACATTTTTGATGACCCAGGCTATGCGCTGATCTTCCGGACCGAACACTCCATTTACGACAAGCCCTGCGACAACACCCACAAGAAGTCCGATTACAATTCGGGTGTGCAGCGGCATTCCGCGCGGTTTATCAGGTGTGGAATCTTTTAGATCTGTCGTTACTTCCTGTTCGTAATCCATACCAGTCACTTAATCGCAAAATAATTCATACCGCGGCGCGGCCAACAGAAATGGTGGAAAAGTTTTCAGGTGTAGTATAGCCGAAGTTCAGTCATATAATCTTTACAGAAAATGAATGAAACTCAATTTACGATCACGATATTCATCGCGTTGCTTCTGATCGCCTCCGGCGTTTCTATGGTGACGAAATGGCTCAGGGTTCCCTACACATTGGCTCTGGTCATTATCGGCCTGATTATCAGCCCGATGCATTTCATACCAGTCGTGCACATGTCTCCCGAGCTGATCTTGTTGATTTTTCTGCCAGCCTTGCTTTTTGAAGCCGCGTGGAATCTGAACATAAAACACTTACGGGAAAACCTGTTACCGATTCTGAGTCTGGCAGTTGTTGGAGTTATCTTTTCCGTATTCATCATCGGGTTCATTCTTCACGTTAGCATTCATTTGCCATGGTCATCGGCATTTCTCTTCGGTGCCATGATTTCTGCAACGGATCCGATTTCTGTGCTGGCTATATTTAAGAGGCTTGGTCTGCCGGGAAGGTTAACAACCATCGTTGAAGGAGAGAGTCTGCTCAACGATGGAACAGCTGCTGTGTTATTCCGGATTATTTTGGGGCTTATTATTGGTGCAACCTCTGGTTCGACCAGTGATTTGATCTGGCATTCTTTTCGTGAATTTGCGATCGTCATTTTCGGAGGCTTGGTGGTGGGCGCAACAATCGGCTTTATGGCCTCCAAACTAACATCCTATTTTGACGATTACCTGCTTGAGATCATGCTTACAACCATCGCAGCATACGGGACATTTCTGCTTGCGGAAACGTTGCATGTATCTCCTGTCATTGCAGTTCTGGTTACCGGTTTGGTGATTGGGAATTACGGACGGCAGACCGCAATGTCCCCTACAACTCAAGTTGCAGTAAACTCATTTTGGGAATACGCAGCGTTTGTAGTGAATTCCCTCGTTTTTCTTTTGATCGGACTGGAAATTCAAATTTCCGACCTCCTGGATAATCTATCGAGCATCGGCTGGGGTGTTCTTGCATTGCTGGCGGCGAGACTGGTGGTTGTTTTCGGACTCATCCCGATCTCAAACCGCTTTTCCGACAACATCCCTTTTCGATGGCGGATGATTTTATTCTGGGGTGGTCTTCGAGGATCTTTATCAATTGCACTGGTTTTAAGCCTCCCCCGAGATTTAAACGGCCGGTCAGATCTGGTGTTGATGATTTTTGGAACGGTCATTTTCAGTCTACTGTTCCAGGGGCTGACGATTTCGCCTTTACTCAAACTACTGGGCATGACGCAGCCTGGCGCGCAAGTAAAGGAATATGAAATTCTTCAAGGACGCATGTTTGCAGATATCGCTGCACAGGCCGAAATCGATATGTTGAGGCGGCGTGGAATGATTACAGCCCGCGTGTACGAAGAACTTCAGAAACAACTTGGAAAATCCCAGGAAGATCTGAACAAAAAACTTGGCGAGATGAATGATGAGTCAAGCCGTACGATCGAAAATGAAATGCTCCATAGAATCCAACGTCACCTGATACATGTAAAGAAGACGCGGCTGTCCGAACTAGTCAGAGAAAGACTCCTTTCTGAAGCCGCCTATCAAGAATTGAATCAAGAACTCGATCACTCGCTCAAGAGTACGGGGAAAAAGTAATCTTTAGCAGAAAAAAACTAGAGTAGATCTAACTCAGCTTTAAGAATAAGCGACGAATGTTCTTTGTTAGGTTCTGCACGGACGAGTATGTCATGGGTGGTTGTAATCAAACTGCGGCCTTGAATCGGATGACCGAATGTAGTTCCCACGCCACAAGTTTTAATAATCGGGCAACCCATTTTCCGTGCGCCTTCCAAAAATATCGATCGATCCCGCTGATATTTCTCTCCCGTACTTTCACCCGGTCTATACGGAGATGCTGTAGGAACGAATGTGAGCTGACAATGAAGTGCTGCAAGTTGTTCGAATGATTCCTGAAACAAAACGTCAGCACAAATTAAGACACCGATACGCAATCCTGCAAGCTCAAAGATCTTAAATTCACTTCCGCGAAGTGTTCCGGCGGATTGTTCGCGCGAAGTTGGATTCACTTTCCGGTAAGACCCAACTTCCTTGCCACGATCAAAAACATAGCAAGTATTGTAGTAACCATCAGCAGTCGGTTCAGTGAGGGTGCCTCCAACTACGATTGTGAGTAAGGTGTGCGAAACATTATTCAAATATTGTTTGCGTTCCGCGAATCGATCAGCTGCTTGCTGCAAATTTCGGATTTCTGCTGCGAGTGGATAATGCTCCGGTAAACAAACGAAATCAGGTTGAAAAGATTGAAGGTCCGCTATCGCTGTTTCCGATAGCGGCTCTTGCAAATTTTGCTGACACGCAGCTACACGAACTTTCATTCAGCCAAAAACACTAATAGCGATCGATTCAATCTGAAATCTGCAATCTGAAATTATTTAAAACTGGCTAACGCTTCTTCAAGAGTTTCGTAGGTGTCAAAGATCGTCATCAATTGTGTAATTGACAGCAAATCTTTGATCTTTTTTGTCAAAGCTGCAAGCTTTAATTCGCCACCGCGGTTTTTTACTGAAGTATAGACACTGACCAGTTCTCCAACTCCGGCGGAATCCATGTACGACACATCGCCCAGGTCAAGAACAAGTTTCTTTTTGTCTTCCGCCAACAGTTTGGTAATTTCTTCTCGTAGCAAAACGTCCCCTTCACCGATTGTAATCTTTCCCTTAGGCTGGATGATCGTGATTCCATTCTGCTCGTCGCGATTGATTTTCATGCTAACACCTTTCCTTTACGTTGTAGAACTGTTCACCCGAAGCCCAATAGAAGCGGGAAATACTTTCGCATCTATGGGATGGAGGAAATCCACAGTTATTCTAATGCAGGATTCTCTGCACTTCAAGAACACCATCTAACGCCTTAATTGACGAAATGATCCGATTCAAATGCTTTGTATCAAGTATTTCCAACATCAATTCGATTTGACCATGTTTATCGGGAAAAGTCTGCGCTTGTACGCTTTTAATATTAGTCTTCTCATTCACAATTGCAGTAGAAATATCCGCTAGAATTCCTTGTTTGTCTTCAGTCCAGATTGATATTTTTACCTGCTGGAATGTCTCTGCCTTGCCACTCCATTCCACTTCAATTCTGCGCTCCGGATTGAACAAAAGTTTTTCCAGATTCGGACAATAAGCGGAATGTACTGAGATTCCTTTTCCGCGAGTGATATATCCGATGATCCGCTCACCGCGAATCGGATTGCAGCACTTCGCAAGATACACAAGCAGATCGTGAGCGCCATGCACTTTCACCACATCGCTTCCGCCGATTCCGAAAGCTTTCTTCATTGCCGATGTGAATTTGGATTCTTCGACTTCCGGTTCCGTAGGAGGCGCGACAACTGTTTCGGTTCCAACCGGCTGCGGCACAAGACGATCAATCACTTGCTTTGCTGAAATCTTTCCGTAACCGATCGAGCTGTACAAATCTTCTAACTTCACACATCCATAGTCCGGAAGAAGCGCATGCAATTGTTCTTCTTTCAAAACTTTTTTGACATTGATCTTGTAACGCCGCAACTGTTTTTCTAACAGCTTCTTTCCAAGATCAATTGCTTTAACACGTTCATTAGCGTTCAGCCATTGCTTGACTTTATTTCGCGCACGCGAGGTTCTTACAACCTGCAACCAATCGCGGCTTGGAGTGTGATTCGGCTGAGTCAGAATTTCTACGATGTCTCCGTTTTTTAATTTGTAACGAAGCGTAACTAATTTTCCGTTTACGCGCGCTCCAACACATCGATGTCCAACATCAGTATGGATGCTGTATGCAAAATCGAGCGGAGTTGAACCCCGCGGAAATTCTTTGATGTCGCCTTTTGGCGTAAATGCGTATACTTCATCCGGATAAAGTTCAACCTTCACCGCATCCATGAAATCTTTGTTGTCGCTGACTTCCTGATGCCATTCCACAAGATGACGCAGCCAGCGCAATGCATCTTCATCTTTTCCACCGATCACTTTTCCTTCTTTATATTTCCAATGAGCTGCAATTCCTTCTTCTGCAATGCGATGCATTTCTTCAGTTCGGATTTGCAATTCAAAAGGCAATCCTTTTTCAGAAACCACAGTTGTATGAAGCGATTGATACAAGTTTGGCTTGGGTAACGAAATGAAATCTTTAAATCTTCCGGGAATCGGACGCCACATTTGATGGATCATTCCCAAAATTCCATAACAATTTTTCAAGCTGTCTGTCAGAATTCGGAACGCAACAAAGTCATACACCTTATCCATGTCGATGCGCTGACGGCGCATCTTATCGTAAATGCTGTATATGCTTTTGATGCGGTAGTGAATTTCTGCGGAAAAACCATTTTCGCGTAATTTTTTCTTTAAGATATCTTGAATGTCATCGATGAATCCTTCCGATTGTTTTCTTTTTACTTCAACGCGCGCCTGAAGTGAGGCATAACTTTCCGGATCGATATATTGCAATGCCAGATCCTGAAGCTCACTTCGAATTTTTCCCATACCAAGCCGGTATGCGATCGGCGAATAAATTTCCAAAGTTTCTTTCGCAGTTGCGACACGCTTTTCAGGCTCCATATATTGAAGCGTGCGCATATTGTGCAAACGATCTGCAAGCTTCACCATGATGACTCGCAAATCGTCAACCATGGCAAGAATCATTTTTCGGAAACTTTCAGCTTGCTGTTCTTCCTTGGATCGAAACTGCGCGCGGCTGATTTTTGTTACACCATCAACAATGTGCGCAACCTCTTTGCCAAAATATTTTTCGATTTCCTGAACGGTGGTTGCGCTGTCTTCGACAACATCATGAAGCAGGCCCACGGCAATACTTTTTGAATCCAGTTTCATGTCGCACAGAATTGAGGCTACTTCGAGAGGATGAATTAAATATGGTTCTCCGGATTGTCTCAGCTGGTGTTTATGATTCATTGCCGAGAAAACATACGCCTGGCGTATCAGGTCGGTATCAGCGCTTTTTTGATAGCGCTCGGCCTTCTCGATAACGTCTTCGATGCGGATCATCTGTTGATAGTAAAAATTGTAATCCTCTGAGACCCTTCGGTCAAAAAAATTACCGCCAGGCGCACACAGTACCAACGAGCCGATTTGGACGTGCTACTACAGTTGTGGTAGAATCGCTGTAAATTGTAGTAGAACTAAAGATTCAAGGAGGCCGTCTAAAAATATGAAAAAGAAAGGAACCCGGCTGACACGATTTGAGCTTGAGATTATTGCGCCATTATGGCAACTTGGAAGAGCATCAGTTCGGGAAATACAAGAGCTATTGCCTGAGAAAAAACGTCCGGCGTATACGACAATTCAAACCATTGTGCGTCGGTTAGAAGAAAAAGGAGCGGTTAAGCAAGTGCGAAAAATCGGCAACGCTCATATATATGAACCAGCAATTACAAAAGAAGCTGCACACCGTACATTGGTGCATGATTTTCTGGATTTATTTGGAGGATCAGCAAGACCGATCATGGCTCATCTGGCAGAAGAAGGGAAATTGAGTCTGGATGATTTGCGTGAACTGGAGAGTTTAGTATCGGCTGACGAAGGCCGAACAAATTCGAGGGAATAAATCAAAGGAGTTTTATCATGTCTGGCGAAGAAACGATCATGTCTAACCCTGACGCATTTTTCGGATTCATGATTGATCATTTATGGCAAACCACTTTGTTTGGCGTTCTTGCTTTAACTGCAATCCTTGTTTTAAAACGTGCTCCGGCGCGCGTACGATACGTCTTGTGGACTGCCGCATCATTGAAATTCCTGATTCCATCAGCGGCTCTCGTTTGGGTTGCTTATCAAATTGGAATTAATCTTCCTTCATTCTTTATGAACATGGCCTGGGCTACAGGCGATCCAATCAAATTCCTCACAACACAGAATGATTTTTTTTACGTAACACAAACGATGAATGGCAGTGAACTGCATGTTCACCATGCTGCATTCTGGATTTTTTTAACGATCTGGATTTCAGGGAGCGCAGTTTTGTTTACTATCTGGATCCAGAGGCAACTCGCTTTTCGTAAGAAATTAAAGGATGGAAACATTCTGAATCATGGACGCGAGATGAACTTGCTGTCGCAGGTTCAAGAACGGATGCGGATCCGGAGAAAAGTTCAATTGCTAGTTTCTGCAAACGTGACTGAAGTTGGTGTTTGGGGAATGTTTCACCCAATGATTGTTCTTCCAGTGGAGATTGGGGAACATCTCAGTGATTCGGAATTGGAAGCGATCTTCTTGCATGAACTGATTCACGTTGCGCGTTGGGACAATCTAATCAGCAATGTGCAAATGACGATTTGTTGTTTATTCTGGTTTCATCCTTTGGTTTGGCTGATTGATCGGATGTTGCTGGCTGAACGTGAAAGAGTTTGTGATGATCGTGTGCTGCAGCTTGGAAGCGCATCGAAAACATATGCATCCAGTCTGGTAAAGGTTTTGCGATTCGGTTTAGGAATGCGGATTGCAGGGGCATCCTGTGCAGGCGGTTCGAATCTAAAACAAAGGATCGAAAATATTGTGGCAGGTCAAAGCAATCAAAGAGTTTCGGTTGTGCAGCGGGTGCTACTGGCAACTGTATTGTTGGTGCTATTCAGTTTTACAATTGCAGCAGTAAAAGTAGATCGATGCGAATTGGATTTGTTGAAAAAGAAAATGGCCCTGACTCACAGTAGCTGTCCGGACGCATAAGTTTTTAATCACGGAAACACGGAATGCACGGAATTTATTTTTTTAGTTTCAGTGAATTCAGTGTTTTCCGTGATTAAAAATATCGAGAAGTCGAAATTACCCAAATAAGTTTTTCACAACAAACATTACGTTCGCCGGTCGTTCCGCGAGCCGTCTCACATACCACGGGAACCAATAAGATCCATAGCTAATCAGACAACGAACGCGATAACCCTCATCAGCTAATCGTTTTTGTTCCGCAGTCTGAATTCCATAAAGCAATTGAAATTCGTAATCAGCCGGCGTCAGTCCGTTATCTTTTGCATCTTTATGAAGTTGGGCAATGATGTTTCGATCATGAGTGGCAATCGCAAAGGTGAGATGATCCGACTTCAAATGCGAAAGTAATGTTCTTGCTAGCTTCAAATAACTAGCATCCACATCACTCTTTTTGGGAAACGCCATTTCTTTCGATTCAGCATACGCGCCTTTTACTAGGCGAATCGCAGGAGAGATTGGAATTAATTCTTCCAGATCGCGGGGGGTTCGATACAAATAAGCTTGCAAACAAACTCCAACATTCGAAAAGTCTTTTCGCAGCTGTTTATATATGGATAGAGTTCTATCCACGTAATGACTCTGTTCCATGTCAATCCAGAGCCAATTATTTTTTTCCGCTGCCGATTCTGCCAATGAAACGATGTTCTTATAACATAGCCCTTCGTTCAGATCGAGTCCGAGTTGAGTTAGTTTTACTGAAACGTATGCATCGATTTTTAGCTGATGAATTGTTTCAAGGGCATTGCCATAATGCGCTGCAACTTCATTGGCTTCATTCGGATCCGAAATGTTTTCGCCCAGGTGTGTCAGGATCGTATTGATCCCTGTTTGTTGAAGTTGCATCGCAGCCTGTGTTGCTTCGGGTAGTGTTTCGCCGGGCATAAATTTAGTGACCGCGCGCCGAATAAAAGGATAGTGCGGTAAAGAATTTCGTAATTTTCGATTTTCAGAAACCCTTAGTAAGAGGTTGCGTGCAAGTCCCATCGAACTTATTGTGTCTCGATAATTAGAAGAAAGGAAGACACCTGAGGATTGAGAATAGAGGATGGAGGATTGTTCGGCTAACTATCCTCTATTCTCTATTCTCATTTCATCATCCATAGATTTTATCTTTGAGGTAGGACAGCCATGTACTGGCGACATCAGATGGTTTCCACAATGCCGAGTACTGATAAGTGCCGCGAACTTCTTTACGGCTAACTCCGCCAAGTTGAACAAGTCGATCTAAGGTCATTTTTACGGTTGCAAACACAACTTCAGATCCGCTTTCAAGAAGCATCCATTGAACGCGCGCCGCAGAAATAGTTCCGGCTTGCCATAAACATCTAAGAACATCGATTTCTATATCATTAAGTAATTTCGGATTATCCCGTCTTCTTCTCGGCATAGTTTCTCCTGGAGCAAATCCAGAGATTCGTTGCGGATTTGCTCGTTAATTCAATGCTCCCGCCATTCCGGTCTTATCAATAAAAGTTATGCAAAAAAAAGAAAGAGTCCTCATCGAGTTTGACGAGTTATGGTTTATGCTGTCATTCCGGGTCTTAAGCGTCACAGTTCAAAACCGGAGAACAAGAATATGGAAGAAAGTCCGAAATTGACAGGAATTCAGTGGGTAATTTGTTTTGTAGCTGCGCTGGGATTCGCCTTTGATATTTATGAAATATTGATGTTGCCGTTGATTGTCCGCCCGGCCCTGACTGAGCTTGGAAAGATTCAGCTTGGTACTCCTGAATTTGGATATTGGCGGGATATGCTTTTTTATTTGCCTGCTGTATGCGGTGGGGTTTTTGGGTTGATCGGTGGTTATTTAACGGATCGACTGGGTCGCAGACGAGTTTTAGTATGGTCCATTTTGCTTTACGCATTATCGGCTCTTGCTGCCGGCTACGCGACTTCTCTTCCATGGTTAGTATTTTTCCGATGCACAACATTTATCGGTGTTTGCATTGAATTTGTAGCAGCCGTTGCATGGTTGGCTGAATTATTTCCGCATCCAAAACAACGTGAAGCGGTGCTGGGTTACACTCAGGCATTTTCATCAATTGGTGGTTTGATGGTAACTGGCGCTTACTATCTTGCAGTCAAATATGCTGATTCGCTTCCTGCTATTCACGATGCTCATCATGCATGGCGTTACGCGTTGATATCGGGTGTGATTCCTGCGATTCCGCTGATTGTGATCCGTCCGTTTTTGCCGGAATCAACAACATGGGCCAGAAAGAAAGCGGAAGGAACGCTGAAACGTCCGAGTTTTTCGGAACTGTTCGCGCCTGCATTTCTTAAAACGACAATAGTTACAACGATCATGTTTGCATGTAGTTATGGTGCAGCATTTGGCGCAATTCAACATTTACCGCAAATTGTTCCAGGATTGCCGGAAGTATCATCGCTGCAGAAACCGGCACAACAGATCATCGTAAGTTCAGTTCAATTCTTTCAAGAAATGGGTGGTCTGGTTGGTAGATTCATACTTGCATTTCTTGCGATCCGTATTTTGAGCCGTCGCAAGTTGCTGCGAGTCTTTCAAGTGCCCGGATTGTTTCTGGTACCGTTAGTATTTTTATTTCCTGCAATACATGATCTTCAAATGTTAAAGTGGGGAATATTTTTCGCCGGACTTTTTACTGTTGCGCAATTCAGTTTTTGGGGAAATTATTTGCCGCGCGTATATCCAACCTATTTACGCGGTACCGGTGAAAGTTTTGCCGCAAATATCGGCGGACGCATGATCGGCACTTCTGCGGCATTGTTAACCACGCAACTTTCACGTTTTATGCCTGCCGGACCGCCCTCAACAAAATTGGCTTATGCAGCAGCAGGTGTTGCATTCTTTGTATATGCAGTTGGATTGATCTGCAGTTTTTGGTTACCTGAACCAAAAACCCAAGAACTGCCTGAGTGATCGAATTTATTTACCACGGAGCCACGGAGCCACTCATTGGTGAAGGAAGGTCGCGCTCATGTTATGATCGTTAATGATCGCGGAGGTGGCTGTTGGCTGAAGAAAGCGGTGGATTGAAAGGCATATTCAATATCAAAAAAGAAGAACTGCCATTTTCGCTTTTAATGGGGTCTTATTTTTTCCTGGTCATTACAAGCTTCTGGATCGTAAAGCCTATAAAAAAATCGCTCTTCATCAGTTATTACAAAGCTACCGAAGGCTTTGATCTTTTCGGCTGGCACATGTTGGGATCTCAAGCCGAGCTGCTTGCGAAAGTTTTGAATATGGTAGTTGCTGCCGTAGCTGTAACAGTGTTTACGTGGTTAGCTAGAAAGTACGTTCGTCAACAGCTAACGATAATTTTCTCCTTATTCAGTATTGCTTGTTTTGTCTTATACAGCGTGCTGGTTAAAAATCCAGGTGGAACCACCGTTTGGTCGATGTACTTATTTGGTGATCTCTACAGCACGCTGATGGTTCCTACATTTTTTGCGTATCTGAATGACAGTGTTACGGGTGATCAAGCCAAACGACTTTACGGACTTGTAGGATTTGGCGGCGTTCTTGGAGGTGCCGTAGGAGCAACAACTTTGGCGGCCTTTATCAAGCAAGTTTCAAATCCAACCTGGATGCTCATTTTGGCTGGCGTTGCCGTAATTATCATTATCGTTGCAGTTCTCGCATCGCGTATGATTCCGTCCAAAGGGAAAGCACCAGAAGCAAAAGCAACCACTGAAAAGAAACAAGGCAATGCTGCTCTTGAAGGTGCGCGTCTTGCGTTGAAATCGCCATACTTACTTTCGATCGTAGCAATTGTGGGATTGTACGAAATGGTTTCAACAATTATGGATTTTCAATTCAGTTCCAGTGTTGAACATTTTGTTTCCGGAGCAAACATTGGTGCGCATTTTTCGAAAGTATTTTCAATTACAAATATTTCAGCAATGGTTGTTCAGCTCTTTTTAACAAGCTTTATCATGACCCGATTTGGAGTTGGTATCGCCCTACTGATTTTGCCTGTTGCTGCAATGATCGGATCAGCGGGATTTTTGATACTTCCATCTCTATTAACCGGGAGCTCTTTGAATACTGCTGATAATGCCTTCAGCTATTCGATCAATCAATCAGCAAAAGAAGCGTTGTATGTTCCAACTACCAAAGATGAAAAGTATAAAGCGAAAGCTTTTATCGATATGTTTGTGCAACGTTTTGCAAAATCTATTGCCGTTGGCCTTAGCTTAATTCTTACCAGTTTCTTTACTGAGTTCAGCACGATTCGATGGCTTTCGCTGTTAGTAGCCATTATTCTTGTTGTTTGGATCTTTGCAGCGAGATATGCAGGTCGCAAATTTGATGAAATGACGCGTACACCCAAGGCGGTTGCTGCAGATTAGGTTTCAGATTGTGAAACGCTGAACATCTTACCGCTTGCTCATCTGACGAAATGCTCGTATGATGGATGCGTCTCAAATAGAACAAAAAACACAAAAGCGTTATGAATGTACTCCTGGTCTATCCTGAATATCCTCCTACCTATTGGAGTTTCCGATTCGCAGTTCCGTTTCAAGGTAAGAAAGCCTCTTATCCGCCGCTCGGTTTAATGACGATCTCGCCACTGCTTCCAAAGCATTGGAATAAAAAGCTAGTTGATTTGAACACACACCAACTGCAAGACAAAGACCTGGCATGGGCCGATATGGTGATGATCAGCGCTATGATTGTGCAAAAAGTTTCAGCGCGTGAAGTGATCAAGCGTGCCAAGGCAATGGGCAAAACTGTTGTAGCTGGTGGTCCGATGTGGGCCAAAGATACCGATTGTATTGAAGGAATCGATCACATCATTGTCGGAGAATCAGAATATTTACTTCCTGAATTCATTCGCGATTTCGAAGAAGGAACTGCAAAACCGATTTACTCCTCTTCCGATATGCCGAATTTGCAACATACACCATTGCCCGATTTTGATTTGATCAATTTGAAAAATTACAGCTCAATGCTCGTGCAGTTTTCGCGCGGGTGCCCGTTTAATTGTGAATTCTGCGACATCATTGAAATTTTCGGCCGCAAAACACGTTGCAAACCATTCGAGCGATTCATAAAAGAATTGGATTTGCTTTACGAAAAAGGCTGGCGTAGTTCAGTTTTCATTGTTGATGATAATTTTATCGGAAATAAAACGATCATTAGAAGTCTCCTTCCCCATCTAGTCCGTTGGCAGAAAGAACATAAATATCCATTCAACTTCTTCACCGAAGCCTCGGTAAATCTGGCGCGTGAAGATGACATGATTAATTTGATGGTGGAAGCTGGTTTCCGAAAAGTATTTTTGGGAATTGAAACACCGGTAGAAGCAAGTCTGAAGCTCACGCAGAAAATGCAAAATACCACAATGGATTTGGTCGAATCAGTTCGGAAAATTCAGCGCGCGGGAATGGAAGTACTTAGCGGGTTTATCGTAGGATTTGATTCCGATCCGCCAGATGTTTTTATGCGAGTGATTGAGTTTATCCGCACTGCTGCAATTCCGGTTTCGATGGTCGGTCTTTTGTCAGCACTCCCTGGAACTCAGCTCACCAGACGCCTGATGAAAGAAGGCAGGTTATTAAAGGAGAGTGCCGGCAGCAATACAACTCTGGACTTAAATTTTGTTCCGGTTATGGATGCCCGTAAACTTATCGAAGGTTATAAGAAAATTATTGGGCATATTTATGAACCGCGTGAATATTACGAACGTGTACTTGAATTTCTGTCGCATTACAGGCCCCGAGTCAAATCACATTTACATTTCAGCGATCTAATTGCTTTCTTTAATTCCATCGTAAAGCAAGGGATTATTGGTAAGGAGCGCTGGGCTTATTGGCCATTCCTGGTAAAAGCCTATCATCGGAATCGAGCGGCTTTTTCGGAAGCTGTTACCCTTGCAATCATGGGATACCATTTCCGAAAAGTTAGTAAAATCGAACTCGGCTATCAATAGAACTAACCACCAAAGCACAAAGCAATGATGCTCCGAGTTTTGTACGCCATCTTTGCTATCCTTACTTTGATTGATGGCATCTGGATGCTGACCGCTCCGGAATCCTGGTATAGAGATTTGCCTGCTGGAGTTCCCGATACCGGTCCTTATAATGGTCACTTCATCCGCGATCTTGGACTGGTTTTTGCCTTAATTGCTGCAGGATTCTTCTGGTGTGCGGTCCGCTTGCATCAATCAAAACCTGTGCTATTAGTAATCACAATTTTCTTTGTTGGACATGCATTTCTGCACGTGACGGACCTGCTTCAATCTCGCCTTCCGCACTCTCACTGGAAGGTGGATACGCCCGCGGTTTTTTTGCCTGCAATTCTATTGATCATTCTCATGTTTGTCCCAATTCGCAACAGATCCGATAGGGCAAATTAGGACGAGTAATTCCTCCCTTAATGTGCTATCTTTTCATTTTGCAAACTTTAAGTACCAGCGAATAAATACTTGAACCAAGGAAGGTCACTTATGTACCTACAGACTAGACCAGGGGCCATTCGAATTCTACACAGATTGCTGTTCCTACTCTTATTACTGAGCTTTTCAGCATTTCTTTGTGATTATGCGCGCGCGCAATCCTCACGAGAAGATGAAATTGCACAGCAACAAGCAGAAAAAGCAAAAACTCTGAAACCTTATACTCCGAGCACCGCAGAAAAAATATTGATGAGGGCTCAGAATTTTCTGCAAGCACCACAAAATTTTTATCCGTTGATCCCCAGCACCTACCCCAGCGGCGGTTTTGCCTTAGGTGCAGGTTACCGTAGACGGTATGGTGATACTGGTTGGTTTGATGTGCATGGTGGATATTCGATCCTGAATTACAAAATGTTGGATGGAACCATACACCTTCCTGAACTCGGCGACGGTGCATTTCAAACTGATATCAATGCACATTATGTCGACGCAACTCAAGTTCGATATTTCGGAATAGGAAACGATACTCCTGAAGATGCTGAAACAAATTATGGTTTTAAACCAATTACTTTTGGAGTGACTGAAATTGTTTCTGCAGCATGGTGGTTGGATTTCGGCGGCGGCATTGATTATGTCACTTATGAAACAAGTCATGGTGACCGCGATACAACACCATCAACGGAAGAAGTTTTTGACCCTGTTTTTGGTGCTCCCGGATTGTTTACTGATTTTACGTATTGGAGACCGAGAGGATTCGTTCAAATCGATTGGCGGACTACTCAGAATTTGGAACGGCATGATCGTCCGAAATTTGGCGTCACTTATGCGACAAGCGGTGGATTTTACAGAGTTGATTACACGCGTTACTCCGAACAGGATCTCGGAGGTTTTGACTTTGATCGTGTAGATGCAGAGATTGATCAATTCATACCACTGGTAAGAGCTAACTGGGTCATTGCTCTGCGCGGGTTGGTCTCAACTACAGATATAGACGCTAACGATCAAATTCCTTTTTTCCTGTTACCTACTTTAGGTGGAGGTTCGGAACTGCGTGGATATCCGAACTTCCGGTTTACTGATCGAAACCGGATGCTGTTAACGGCAGAATATCGCTGGACAGCTTCCAAGTTTGTGGATATGGCAATTTTTTATGAAGTTGGAAAAGTGGCTCCCACAAGAAGCGATCTTGATTTTAATGATTTGCATGACAGCTATGGAATCGGAATTCGATTCCATGCACCACGAGTAACCGCACTTCGTTTTGACGTTGCTCACAGCGATGAAGCGACGGTACGGATAATCATTAGCGGTGGCGCATCGTTTTAAGGAGGGGCAACATGAAAACAAAAATAATTTTGGCTTTGTTTGTTACTTTCATATTCACGTTTTCCGGAATTGGTTCTGCTGCGAAGTTTTATCCTGATGATCCGATAATGCAGGTTAAAGATTCTCAGGATGCCTCAGGCGTTGTGCCCTGGGACATCAATCTGTTTTTTGATCTTTCGATGAATCTTTTTACTCATCCAGGCGATTCAACACCTAACGTGCGTGCGCAAAGCATCAACACAATCGATGAAGTTCCGGATTCAAGCTGGTTCACAAATCGTAAAGGGTTAACACCGGAGATGGTTGCGAAGGCAGTAGACACAACAACTGGTCCTGCGGAAGGCAAATGGACAATTATCTCCAGCAAGAATGATGGTGTTTCACCAGGATTTACGATTAAAGATTCTGCCGGCACCGTCTGGTTCATCAAATTTGATGCAAGAGGTTATCGCACCATGGCGACCGGTACTGAAGTTGCGGTGAGTAAACTCTTTTGGGCACTCGGATTTAATGTACCCGAATATCACATCTCCAGATTGGATCCAGCAAATCTTGAGATTGCCGAAGGAACAAAAATCAAAATATCTAGCGGCAAAAAACGCGAAATGAAGCCATCCGACATTAGAAAGATGTTAAAGCTGGTACAAAAAGATCCTGATGGTTCGTTTCGAATTATTGCCAGCAAAGCTTTAGAGGGCAAAGTACTTGGAGGTTTCAAGTTAGACGGCACTCGTCCGGATGATCCAAATGATGTGATCGCACATGAACATCGTCGCGAGTTGCGTGGTTATGAGGTTTTCGCCGCGTGGTTGAATCATGTTGATTGCAAATCGATTCAATCCATGGATACGCTCCTTAAGCAGGATGGAAAATCTTATGTTAAGCACCACTTGCTTGATTTCAGTTCCGCTCTTGGTAGTGGATCGATCCATGCACATGAACCATGGGAAGGTTACGAAAGGATTTATGAAGGCGGTGGATACACTGCAGGAGACATAGTTACTCTCGGCTTCCGTGTGGAACATTGGAGAACTGTAGATCTATACAAATCGCATGCAGTTGGAATCATGCCGAAGAACAACGATGAATGGAATCCTGAAGAATGGAAACCACGCGCTTCCAATGGTGCGTTTTATCGCGCCAGACCCGATGATAAATTCTGGGCAGCAAGAAAACTTATGGGGATATCGGAAGACATGATCCGTGCAGCAATTGATACCGGACAATTTGATGATCCTGAAAGCATCGTGTTTTTGACGAATGCTCTGGTTCAGCGCCGCAATTCAATTGCCAGATTTTACTTGCCGGCAGTGAATCCAATTGTTGATCCTGAATTGTCAAATGACTTGATCCTGAAGTTCGGGAACGCTGCAGTGGATGCAAATGTTGCAAAAGCTCCTGCGAATTACACAGTCATGTGGAATCGATTTAATAATGAAACCGGAGAATCAACTCGTATCGGGAGTAGTGGAAGTTCCACAACTCAAATGAAAGCTCCAACAGCTGTACCGGCAGATGAAGGCGTTTACTTGAAATTGGAAATGAGTGCACAGGATCCTACTTATCCATCCTGGAATCAGCCGGTGCTGGCTTATTTCCACAAAACGGGCGGAAGTTGGAAGTTAGTTGGATTTGAGCGGATGCCTGAAGGCAATCCGCCTTTCTCGGTAACGAAAGAGCAGAAGACTGCTGAAAAAAAGAAGTAATAAGTAGGGGCGAGCGGAAGCTCGCCCTATTTTGTGCGGGCGACCTTCTGGTCGCCCCTACACCGTCCTTTGTGAAAATCACATCGCGAAAAGTCCCGCTTATTCCGTGATTATTGACCTGTCATTCCGATGTGTTTAAATCACAGAGGCGTCACTCAGGAGGTCTAGCTATGCCCAGGTCATCTTTCCTCATTCTGATTCTCGCAGTTTGTCTATGCAGTCCTGTATTTGCATCTGATTGGCAAACATTTCGTGGACCAAATCAAAATGGCAGCATATCCGATGGAAAATTTGCAATTTCGAATGAAGGTTCACTTGCAGTTGCCTGGCGATCCGCAATCGGCTCCGGATATTCCGGGATTGCAGTTTCAAACGGACGCGTTGTTACTCTTTTCAGCGATCAGGATAATGATGTTGCTGCAGCATTCGATGCAACGTCTGGAAAAGAACTTTGGCGCTACAAAATTGGTCCGAAATATAAAGGGCATGATGGATCTCAGGATGGACCCATTGCATCCCCGGTAATTTATGAATCAAAAGTTTACGGTGTTGATCCTTATGGGCATATGTTTTCAGTGGATCTGAATACCGGAAAAGAAATTTGGAGTACTCACGTTGCCGAAAAACATGGCGCACAAATTCCTACCTATGGATTTTCCACATCACCAATCGTTGCCGGTGGGGTATTAATCGTTGAACTTGGCGCGGCTTCAGGCAAAGCAATCGCAGGATTTGACTTAAAAACAGGTCAACCGATATGGACTGCCGGAGATGATGCAATCAATTATCAATCGCCGGTTGTTGTTAAAGCAGGCGGAAAAGAAATTGTTGCTGCAGTGGGAGATACGAAATTATTTCTGTTAGATCCGTCATCCGGAAAAATCTTGCTGGAACATCCGCATGGAGGCGATGCTGCACAAATTGTTGTTCCAGTTCCAGTGGAGAATGATCGGCTGCTTCTTCGCGTGAGTCAGGATAAAACAGATTTAGTTCGAATTGTTTCCGCGGATGGGAAGCTCTCGGTTGAAAAAGTATGGACCGAAGGTGTTTTCAAAAACAGTTATGCGATCCCGGTTTATTACAATGGTTATCTTTATGGCTACAACAGCAGAGTTTTAACATGCGTTGATGCATCCAATGGTCAAACAAAATGGAGATCGCGAACCCCAGACGACGGCTGGCTTCTGGTTGTTGATGGAAATCTTGTTGTACAAACAAAAACCGGAAGCATTTATGTTGGTGCAGCAAGCCCGGAAGGCTGGAAAGAAATTTCTAAGATCGATTTGTTTAAAAATCTTTCCTGGTCGCATCCTGTTTATGCAGCAGGCGGAGTTTACACCAAGAGTTTTGGTGAATTAGCACGCCTTGAATGGCGCACAGAAAAAGCTGCAGCATCAACGACTCCTGTAAGTCTTAATACTTCATCTCCTTTCGGGAAATTTCTGGCTGATGTCCAAAGCTCATCAGATAAGAATGCAGTAGTTGATAAATTCTTTTCATCCGAAAAACAATTTCCAGTGGTTGAATGGCCTGATCATGTTCATTTCGTTTATCGCGGTGAGGCAACTGATATGGCGATCGGTGGAGACATGATCGGTTCACTTCGAGAAGTTCCAATGCAACGAGTTGAAGGTACTGACGTTTACTATTATTCAACTCAGCTAGAGCCCGATGCACAAATTTTGTATCGATTTTTCCGAAACTATGACGAACAAATTGCAGATCCAAAACATGAAAACAAAACTATTGATCGCCGCGGAAGTCCCTTATCCATTTTTAGCATGCCAGGATTTAAAGAACCGGATTTTTTGCGCGAACCACCTGCAGACAAAAAAGGAAAACTCGAATCTCGGGAATTGACCAGTACTACCCGGCAAGGAGCTTCAGCAAAATTCACAGTATACTTGCCGGCCAAATATGAACCTTCCACTGATCGATATCCGGTCGTTTATCTTTATGATGGAACGATGGCCCTGAAGCAAGGATCGTTTGTAAATGCGCTTGATAACTTGCTAGGCACAACAGTAAAACCATTGATTGCGGTAATGATTGATGAGATCAAAACTGGACCCGAGCCGATACAAAATGAAGCTGAAGATATTAAAGCAAGGGCGGAAATTCTTGCGAAAGAAATTGTGCCGTTCATGGACAAGAATTTTAGAACGATGACTGATTCACAAAATCGTGCAGTGATGGGTCCTGGCGGCGAATCACCTACTGCGTTTTATACTGCCTTCCGTTATCCGGAACTTTTCGGTGGAGTAGCGGCCCAAACTGTGTTTACTCAGGAACGCGCAGAAGTGGCTTTTACAGACTTGATTAAAAATGCAAATGAAGTTCCAATGCGAGTGTATTTAGATTGGGGAACATATGATTCACGCGCACCATTAGAAGGTTGGGACACTCGCAGAGATAGTCGCCGCTGGTATGCAATATTTCAGGAACATGGTTACAGACCTGCAGGTGGCGAAGTTCATCAAGGTGCAGGATGGCCGAACTGGCGGAATCGTGCAGATAAATGGCTCTCTGCTTTATTCCCTCTGTGATATTGCGGTTAAAACGGGGTGTATATGAAATTAATTGCTACAAGTGTTTTCCTTTTTTGCATTTCTATCTTTGCTTTAGCTAGCAACGATTGGCCGAGTTTGCGTGGGCCATCACAAAATGGTCGCGTTGACGGAGGAAATTTCGCAGGGACCGAAGGTGCGCTCGATGTTGCATGGCGGGCGACAATTGGCCCTGGATATTCAGGCGTAACAATTGTAAACGGCAAAGCAGTCACTCTTTTTTCTGATGGTAAACAAGATTTTGCCATTGCATTCGATTCAAATTCCGGTAAAGAACTCTGGCGTTACAAAATCGCGGACACATACAAAGGCCACGATGGATCCCATGATGGTCCGATTGCAACTCCAGTAGTTGCTGACGGACGTGTATTTGGTTTTGGCGCACATGGTCATCTATTTGCCCTGGATCATGCAACCGGTAAACAACTATGGGCCATCAACGTTGCTGAAAGTATGGGCGCTCAATCGCCATTTTATGGCTTTGGTGCTTCACCGGTAGTTTCGGGCAATGTGCTTGTACTGGAACTTGGAGCAAAAGAAGGCAAAGCAATTGCAGCATTCGATGTTGCCACAGGTAAACTCAAATGGACTCTTGGCGATGACACCATTAGCTATCAAACACCGATCGCAATCAAATTCAATGGGAAAGATCAAGTTGTCGCAGTTGGCAATAAAAAATTATTTGGAATTGATTCTGCCGCAGGAAAGATTTTATGGGAATATGCGCATCAAGCAGATGATCGAGCGATGACTTCGGAAAGTCTTGTTCCTGTACCTGCGAATGAAGGTCAGCTTCTGCTGAAAAACAAGATGGATGGTTCAACTTTAATCAAGCTGGTTAACGGCACGGATGGAAAGATTGGGATAGAACCTGTATGGACCGCAGCTGTATTCAAGACGACCTACAGTCCTCCGGTATTCTACGATGAATATTTCTATGGATATAACGGCAGAATCTTAACTTGCGTTGATGCTAAGAATGGCGAACTAAAATGGAGATCCCGCGATCCTGGTGATGGACTTCTAATCATCGTTGACGGCAATTTGGTGGTTCAAACAAAAGCAGGAACGCTGCACGTTGCAAAAGCAAGTCCGGATGGTTGGACTGAAAAAGCGCAGCTAAACTTATTTCCGGCAACTTCATGGACTGCACCGAGTTTTGCCAATGGATCATTATATGCACGCAGCCAGGGCGAAATTGCCCGCCTCGAATGGAAAACAAAACCTGGCTCCATTGCCGCGGTGTCAAATATTCCCACAATTTCAAGTGGCTCAAGATTCGAAAAATTCCTTTCCGAATTAAATTCTGCGAACGATAAGAAAGCTGCCGTAGATCAATTCATGTCATCAGTTACTTCTTTCCCTTTAGTCGAATGGCCGGATCAAGTTCATTTTCTTTATCGCGGCGATGCGACTGATATGGGAATCGTTGGAGATATGATTGGGGCGCGCCGTGAAGATCCGATGAAACGAGTTCCTGGAACAGACCTGTTTTACTACAGCATCCGTCTTGAACCTGATGCTCGGATCAATTATTACTTTGTAAAAAATTACGAAGGAAGGATTCCTGATCCGCGAAATTCCCGCCTTACATATGATTTTCAGGGAACTCCGAATTCATGGGTTTCGATGCCAAGTTGGAAAGAGCCTTCTTATTTTGATGACGCTTCTGAAGAACGGCAAGGCCGGCTTGAAACCAAAGAATTGAAAAGCAAAAAGCGTCCGGCTGGAAGTATTCAATATGAAGTTTATCTGCCGGCTGGTTATGACAAAGGGGATAAGCGTTATCCATCGATTTATTTATTTGATGGACCTTCAGCAAAATCGGTTGGAATGGTGGTGAATAGTTTTGATAATCTCATGGGAGTCAGTACACGACCTTCAATAGTTATTTTGATTGGTGATGTGAAGACTGGCGAAAAGCCGCTCGAAGATCAAATGGAAGAAGCTAAAACTCAAGATGATATGGTTGCAACTGAACTTGTTCAAGAAATCGATGCATCGTACCGCACAATTACTGATCCAACGTTGCGGGCGGTAGTTGGTGGCGGTTTCTATACTTTTGATGCCTTGAATATAACTTTTTTGCATCCGGGACTTTTTGGAAGTATCGCTTGCCAATCAACTTTCCTGATGCAAGAAGATGGCGAACCATTGAAAAAAGCCATTCGCACCGCGAGTGAGCAGCCTTTGCGGATGTACATGGATTGGGGCAGTTACGATATGCGCGCAACGCGCGAAGGTTGGGACATGGTCATAGCTAATCGTGAATTCAATACATATTTGCGGAACAAAGGTTATTACCCCGCAGGCGGCGAAGTACATGATGGCTCCGGCTGGAGCAGCTGGCGCAATCGCACAGATCGTTGGCTTACCGCGCTGTTTCCATTAAATCAATAACTCTTCATTTATAGGTTTGGTAATTCCGGAAGCATGTTCAGGTAAGCCGGGCTCACTCCCTTAAGATAGACTAACTGATCCGTGATCTTTGCTGGAGTTACTGGTTGAAGTGCGACTATCGCATAGATGAGTGTGCCCAAGAAAATTACAGCAGCAGCAAATATCAAGATTGGGTATTTTGCGATTCCCAAAATGCCAACAAGGATCGAAATACCGAATAGCATCCATGTAATGCCGACGGTCGTTTTGCGTTTTTGAAAATGGATCTGGCAAAGTCCGATTTCGATAGAAGCTTTCTTGCGCACGATCAAAGCCGCAATCGCGTAGAAAAGAAGTCCAGCGCAAATTAGCAGATACCATGCAGGTGGATGCCAGTAAAGATTCCGTTTGAGACGCAATCCATTTGCAGGCGCATTACATACGGTGCAACGATCAGGAAGTTGTGCATCTTTTGTCATCACTAGCTGGGTCAAATGTCTCCAGACTCCGACACCAACCGGTTGGATTCCCTCTTTCAGGCTTTGAAAAAAAATGGGTTTGCATTTCGCACAAATTAAGGAATTCTCGTACCGCACAAGTTCGCTTTCAGAAAAATTTTGACCGCATTGTGAACATAATTTCTTTGAACTCACCGCTGCGGATACCATGACAGTGCTGTAAGGTTGCCACTGTCCTAAAGTGTCATTCCACACCATGGTTTGCTGATTCACCAGGCCGGACATGACTTTTCGCTCAAACTCCTCTTCAGTCAATGGTCACTACCTGAACTCCGTCTTCTTCGTAGTACCAAAGCATGTGATCCCCCTTCACTATTGGCTTTTATTGGCTTTGGCGCAATTCTAGCACATAGAGAAATGGTTGAACTTCGCTTCTTTGCGGTTAGATTCAAATGAGAAAGGAGATGAGCGATGACTAAGCACAAGACCGGTACACGTGAAGAGTGGCTGACAGAGCGGCTCAAATTGCTTAAGGCTGAAAAGGAGTTAACAGACCTTAGCGATGAGGTGACACAGCGCCGACAGGAACTTCCGTGGGTTCGAATCGACAAGGATTATCGATTTGAAACTGAAGAAGGAAGCGCCACGCTTACAGACCTTTTCAAGGGACGCTCGCAGTTGCTCGTGTACCACTTCATGTTCGGTCCAGATTACACTGCGGGTTGCCCAGCTTGCTCGGCAATTGCGGATGGCTTCAACGGATTCGTTGTGCATCTTGCGCACCATGATGTGATGCTCTGGGCTGTATCACGTGCGCCTTTCGAAAAGCTGCAAGCGTATGAAAAGCGGATGGGATGGACATTTCCATGGGCGTCCTCGTTCGGCAGCGATTTCAACTTTGACTTCAGTGTCGGCTTTACCGAAAAGCAACAGCGTGAGGGAGGCATCGTATACAATTACCAGCATGAAAAACCTGTCGTTCCGATTACCTCGCCCACGACACCAAGTGGATCCGCGCTGTTCGCGGAAATGAGTGGAACCGATGAAGCAACATACACACGCGAGAGACCGGGCATGAGCGCATTCGCGCTGGAAGACGGTGTTGTTTACCACACCTATTCCGCATTTGCTCGCGGAGTGGATGATCTTTGGGGAATGTACAAGTGGCTCGACCGTGCGCCCAGAGGACGCAATGAGAGTAACCTCTGGTTCCGCCGACATGATGAATACAAAGATTAATTTCAGTTAATAAATGCTCTGCGTCTTAAGCGTTTGAAATAAACGCCCATCAGACTTAGCATAAGTCGTATATGAAAGTTGCTATCGCTTCCGATCATGCCGGTTTTTTGATGAAGCAAGATGTTGCGCAGTATCTGAAAAAAAATGGTTACGAAGTAATCGATCTTGGAACAAATAGTCAGGATCCAGTTGACTATCCTGATTTTTCAGAAGCAGTTGGCCGTGCATTGTTAGAAGGAAAAGCAGAACGCGGAATTGTGATTTGCGGAAGTGGAGTTGGTGCTTCTGTTGCAGCAAATAAAATTCCTGGCATCCGTGCCGGTTTATGCCACGATCATTATTCCGCTCATCAAGGTGTGGAACACGATGACATGAATGTGCTTGTTCTTGGGTCGCGTGTGATCGGTTTAGAAATGGCTCACGAACTTGCGCTTGCATTTCTGAACGCAAAATTTACCGGTGAAGACCGGCATCAAAGAAGACTCGCCAAAATAAAATCGATTGAAAATCGCTGGCGCTCTACAGGCCAATGAGGTTTAAAAATGAATCCATTAAAAGCATTACAAGAATACGGACAATCTGTCTGGCTTGATTACATTCGTCGAAATTTAATTACCACCGGAGAGCTAAAAAGATTAATTGAAGAAGATGGATTAAGAGGGATTACTTCCAATCCATCAATTTTCGAAAAGGCAATTGCCGGCAGTACCGATTATGAAGACTTGTTAAAAGAACTCTCCGGCCAGGATCTTGATCTGAAATCAATTTACGAACATCTGGCTATCCGCGACATTCAAGATGCTGCGGATGTGTTGCGTCCTGTTTATGAACAAACTAAGCGGCGTGATGGATATGTAAGTCTGGAGGTATCTCCTTCACTAGCGAATGATACACAAGGCTCAATCGATGAAGCTCGACGTTTGTGGAAAGCAGTTGAACGTCCGAATGTCATGATCAAGATACCCGGCACACCTGAAGGAATTCCGGCAATTCAACAGTGCATTAGTGAAGGGATCAATATCAACATCACATTATTGTTTTCGCAAACTGCATATGAACGTGTTGTTGAAGCTTACATTTCAGGATTAGAAAAACGTGCGGCAGCGGGGAACGACATCTCTCATGTTGCTAGCGTTGCCAGCTTTTTTGTCAGCAGAATCGATAGCTTAATTGATGGAATGATCGCGGAGCGTTTGAAAAGCACCTCAAAAGGCGCCGAACAAAATCTATTGCGAAGTATTTTGGGCAAAATCGCAATTGCAAATGCAAAACTAACGTACCAAAAATATCGTGAATTGTTCAGCAATGAACGCTGGCAAAAGTTGGCACAAAAAGGTGCAGCCTCCCAGCGTGTTCTTTGGGCAAGTACCAGCACTAAAAATCCAAATTATCGTGATGTTCTGTACATTGAAGAATTAATCGGACCAGACACCGTCAACACAATTCCACCGGCCACAATGGATGCTTTTCGTGAACATGGCCGGCTTCGGCCAAGCTTGACTGAAGGTGTTGAAGATGCGCGCATCGCCATGGAAACGCTGGCTCAAGTTGCCATCTCAATGCAACAGGTAACCGATAAGTTACTCGTTGATGCTGTAGTGTTGTTCGAAGATGCCTTTAAAAAATTATTGGGTGCCATTGAGACGAAACGAAAATCATTCAAGCCGGCACAGATCAATCGGATGACATATTCGTTGCCGAAGGAAATTGATAGTGCTGTAAAAAATTCTATTGAAGAATGGAACAAAGAGTCGAGGGCTCAAAAAATGTGGGCGCGTGATGCCTCGCTGTGGACAAATCAAGATGAAGCAAATTGGATGGGCTGGCTTGGGATCACAGAAGTTCAACATGAACAGGCATCGCGGTTTGCTTCATTTGCAAAGGAAATTCGCGATGGCGGCTTCACACATGTTTTGTTATTAGGAATGGGCGGTTCGAGTTTATGCCCGGAAGTGATGGCGATGACTTTCGGCAAAATTGATGGTTATCCGAAACTTCACATTTTGGATTCAACCGATCCTGCGCAATTACTTGCAACTGAAAATAAGATCGATCTTTCCAAAACGTTGTTTATTGTTTCAAGCAAATCGGGAAGCACATTAGAACCGAATATTTTCAAGCAATACTTTTTTGATCGCGTAAAGCAAACAGTTGGTGCGGATGAAGCAGGCAAGAGGTTTGTTGCGATTACGGATCCAGGCTCAAAAATGCAGCAAGTTGCCGAAGCAGATCATTTTCGTCACATCTTTCATGGCGTGCCAAGCGTTGGCGGCAGATATTCGGCGCTTTCTGATTTTGGTTTGATTCCAGCAGCGGCGATGGGAATCGATGTTCATTTATTTTTAGATCGAACGGAAGAGATGGTTGAAGCCTGTGCATCCTGTGTGCGCGCTGAAGAAAATCCTGGAGTGGTATTGGGAACGATTCTTGGAACGGCAGCGAAACAAGGCCGCGATAAAGTTACATTCATTACATCTCCTGGAATTTATGATCTCGGTGCGTGGTTGGAACAATTAATCGCGGAGTCAACCGGTAAAGAAGGCAAAGGACTAATTCCGATTGATCGTGAAAATCCAGCTTCGCCTCAAACGTATGGCAATGATCGTGTTTTTATTTATTTGCGATTAAAAGCAGCGCCCGATGCGGATCAGGATTCTGCAGTTGAAGCTCTGAAACAAGCTGGTCATCCGGTTGTGATGATTCATGTTGATGAAACTTATGATCTTGGCGAAGAATTTTTCCGCTGGGAAATTGCTACCGCTGTGGCTGGTTCGATTTTGAAAATCAATCCATTTAATCAACCCGATGTTGAAGCGAGTAAAATTGCGACCCGTGCGTTAACCTCGGAATATGAAAAAAACGGATCGCTACCGGTCGAAAAACCGGCTCTTGAAGAAAATGGAATTAAGCTTTACACAGATGAACACAACGCTGCGGATCTCAAAAAAGCTGCAGGTTCCGATCAAACGTTGAAAGGCTGGCTGCGTGCACATGTGAACAGGATCCAGGCGGGAGATTATTTTGCATTACTTGCGTATCTGCAGATGAATGAATCGAACGAAGAAATATTGCAGCAGATCCGTCACGTAGTTCGTGACCAAAAACATTCTGCAACTTGTCTTGGATTTGGGCCGCGATTCTTACATTCAACAGGTCAAGCATACAAAGGCGGGCCCAACACCGGTGTGGTTTTGCAAATCACCTGTGATGATGCCAAAGATGTACCTGTGCCCGGGCAAAAATATACATTTGGTGTGGTAAAGGCCGCACAAGCTCGCGGCGATTTTCAGGTGTTGATTGAACGAGGACGTCGCGCACTTCGCATCCATATTGGAAAGGATGTCCAAGCCGATTTGAAACGAATTTTGCATCTGCTTAAGTAGCCGCCGTTGATGTTAATCACGGAAGCACTGAAGGCACGGGAAGCACTGAATTTCTTTTTGTTTTGAATCAATATTTTCCGTGAATTCCGTGCTTCCGTGATTCAAATAAACGCACTCGTAAAACGTAATGCGTAAAACGTAAAATACCATGATACGAATCTTAAAAAATCTAGATCAGGTTAGCAGCACTGCGGCAGAAGAAGTAATTCAATGTGCTATTGACGCAATTGAAAGGCGCGGTGTATTCCGGATTGCGCTTTCCGGTGGTTCCACTCCAAAAACGCTGTATTCAAAACTCGCTTGCGATCAAGATTTAAAAAAAGAAATGCCATGGAAAAGTGCGCATTTCTTTTGGAGTGATGAGCGCACAGTTCCTCCAGATCATCAGGACAGTAATTATCGAATGGCCCAGGAAGCGATGTTCAAGCATGTTGATGTTTCAGAGACACAAATTCATAGAATTCATGCGGAAGCAGAAGATCCAAATCATGCAGCTGAGGAATATGAAAAAGAAATTCGCCAACACTTCAACTTATCCGCTCCCGATGTGCCGCAATTTGATTTGATCCTTTTAGGAATGGGGCCCGATGGCCATACAGCTTCGCTGTTTCCAGGTACCGAAGCTTTAAAAGAACAAAAACGTTTGATAGTTTCTAACTGGGTCGCTAAGTTCAATACTCATCGGATAACGTTTACAGTTCCGCTTATCAATCATGCGGCCAATGTGATGTTTCTTGTTTGTGGTGAAGATAAAGCCGCAGCATTAAAAGCAGTGCTTGAAGGACCGTATGATCCTGAGGTTTATCCTTCACAATTAATTAAACCTGAAGGCGAGTTGATCTGGTTTGTAGATCAGGCAGCCGGCAAATTGCTGGAGCTCGATTAACATGGCAAAAAGCTCGGTCGTTTTTTTGTTCGATGTTGATAACACATTGTTAGATAACGATCGAGTGACTGCCGATCTTAAAAAATTTTTGGATCTATCGGTTGGCCGTGAACGTGAAGAATGTTATTGGAAATTATTTGAACAGCTTCGCTCCGAACTCGGTTATGCCGATTATCTTGGCGCACTTCAACGTTACCGGAAAGAATATCCGCGCGATGTACATCTGCTTTCAATATCGCAATACTTAATCAACTATCCGTTCGCAAATCGTCTCTATCCGGAATCTCTGGATGTAATCGATTTTGTAAAACAATGGGGACCAGCAGTCATTTTTTCTGATGGTGATGCTGTGTTTCAACCGCGCAAGGCGGAGCGTTCCGGATTACTGGAAATTGTTGATGGGAATGTGCTTATTTACATCCATAAGGAAGAAAATTTGGATGATGTTGAGGAACGTTATCCTGCTGATCATTATGTTTTTATAGATGACAAGCTGCGTTTATTGGACGCTGTGAAAAAGATCTGGAAAGATCTGGTAACTACAGTTTTTGTAAAACAGGGACATTATGCGTGGGATCCCGAAATATTGAAGAACTATCCTCCGGCTGACATCAATCTCGCCAGAATAGGAGAAATCCTTCAGTTGAACTTGCAACAATTGACGACAAGCTCGCGTAAGGCGTGAATGTTATAATAGAATTGCCCTCCATTAAGGTTAAACAAACATGGGTCCTCTAGGTATTCAAGAAATTGTCTTAATTTTTATTATCGCGTTAGTTTTATTTGGTCCCAAAAAACTTCCTGAATTAGGAAAGTCGATCGGAAAGGCTTTGGGCGAACTCAAACGCGCTTCAAATGATATTAAGCGAAGCATCGAAAAAGAAATTGATGATACCGAGTTGAAGAACTAGGTGCTGCTTCTTTAATTTGCTCAACGCAACTTATGGTCGACTTATTAGAACAAGAAGATATTGATGAATCCGGACGGATGACTCTCTGGGAGCATCTCGATGAACTCAGAAAACGTCTGATTTTTTCTTTACTTACCCTTGCGGTCGGTTTTGGAGTTTGCTGGTTCTTCAGAGAACAACTCTGGGATGTTGTTCAAGCGCCGTTCATTCAATTCGTGCCGAAAGGCGATCGTCTGTCATTCATTTCTCTTACTGAACCATTCACTGTGTACATGAAACTCTCCGCTCTTGCGGCTGTGATTTTTACTTCACCAATTTTGATAACACAATTATGGTTGTTCATTTCCCCAGGTTTATACAGACGCGAGAGACGGTTCGCGATTCCATTCATTCTTTTTTCAACACTCTGTTTTTTAGGTGGATGTCTTTTTTGTTATTACTACGTTTTTCCATTTGCTTGCCGGTATTTCCTGGAAGTCGGCAGAAATTTTAAACAAGATGTTCGAGTCAATGATTACTTTTCACTGTTCAGCAAATTAATGTTATCGATCGGTTTGATTTTTGAGACTCCAATCCTTGCTTTTTTTCTTGCCCGAATGGGAATCGTGAACCATCGTTTCCTGCTATCAAAATTTAAATACGCAATTTTACTTGCGTTCATCATTTCAGCTATCATCACTCCAACTCCTGATTTTGTGACCCAGACAATCCTTGCAGTGCCGATGATTGGCTTGTATTTGGTAAGCATCATCATTGCATGGATGTTTGGACGTCCGCGGGAACAATAAAGTTCACCATGAAAATTTTTGCGGTATTCGCATTCATTCTGGTTTGTGCATTTTCATTTGCACAAGAGGCGCAGAATGTAGTTTTGCCACAAACTCCTGAAGTCCAAATTCATGCCCACACTGCGCAGGGCACTCGTTTACGTGATGGTCTTGGTTTTGTTTGGGATGATCACACTGTTGTAACAAGTTATTCCGCGGTACAAGGAGCATCATGGATTAAAGTCGAAGTAGATGGCGAAAGTCTTGTTGCTGGAGAACTGGTTTCGTTTAGCAAACTCTTTGATATTGCATTTTTGCGCACTTCAGAAGAATTGCCCGAAGGGCGTTTGTTTGGAAGTTCAGACACTCTTGCCGCCGGTGATTCTGCATTTTTATTTACTCAAGATAAAGGTGCCTGGAAGTTGAAGGAAACTCATCTAAAAAAATGGGAAGATTCGGGTCAAGGATTTGTATGGCTATATTTTCCTGAAGTTAGTACGGGGAGTGCTTCACCATTGTTTAACAAAACCGGGAAAATTGTTGGATGGTTTCCTGGAAAGTCGCCGGCGATTCCTTTGAAAGCAGTTTTTGCGCAAATTGCAGATAAATCTGCGCCCGTGCCGTTGCAAGAATTCACTACCTGGGAAAAATTTTGGAACGTGGCAAAAATTCCGGCAAAATCTCCGGAAAAACAGAAGAATGAACTGCCTTCTTTAGAAATGATTTCAGGCCCGGGTTGCGAAATCGGAATTCCACAAAATTGGGAGCACGAAACATCTCAACAGAAAGATCATTTTCTATTGCTGGCTGCATCAAAACAAACTGGAATTTCGTTAGGGATGAGAATCATGCCTGCACAAACTGGCGATTTAAATCTTGAAACTGAGCGGGCTGAAGTGTTGTTATTTCCTGGAATCCCACGCAAAGATATGGATCCTGCAATGGTTGGAGGCATCTCTGGTTTGCAAGCTCAATACGAAGATGATCAAGGATTTACCTCCACTACATTTTACGGATTGAGCTCAGGACGTCTTTACATTCTGACGGTTACATATCCTGAAGCAATGAAAGTAGATTCATTGCTGGATGAATTGTATTCAACGGTGCACTTTCTGCCGAAATAATAGAGCGGACTGGAAGCCCGCGGCCCATGATGCAGACTAAAGTCTGCGCTCCATACTTCCACTAACCTTGTAACCGCGCAAAAATCTTCGTTCCCATGAAGCGTTCCAGCTGAGCAATGTTTTTCAAATAGGCAATGATCGATGCTAATTCAACTGAACGTGCCTGCGCAAGATCATCCTGGAAATCCAACACAACATTATTTGTGCTAAGTCCTACATTCAATTTCTTTCGCTCCGCATCTAACTTCTTTTCTTGCAGCTCAACCGTTACCCTGGATGACTCAATCAACTTTAAACTCGCCCTGATATTTCGAAGTGCAGTGCGAACATTCATAATTAACTGTTGACGGGTGTTTTCTAAAATTGTGTTGGTTTGCTTTTCAGTCAAATCTGCACGTACGTAATCCGCTTCTGCATTCTTGTTACCAATCGGAAGTTGTATGATCAAACCAACATTCCATGTGGGATTTTCCCAGAGATTCCCAAGTGCGTCGCCATAATTTCCAGGAACTGTTCCGATCGGAACCGGATTGAAAATATCGCCACCAAAAACAAGTTGATCGCCACCAAGGCCTGTATATCCGACTGAACCGGTTAAATCCATCAATGGCTTCATACGATTTCGTGCAAGCTTTGTCGTCAGATTGTTACTCTTTAAATCCAATTCTAATGCTTTGATATCTGGATTGTCTTTTAACGCAATATTGATCGCTTGCTCTTCAGTAATTGAAATATCCGTAAAAGTCGGACGTTCCAATGGAATGGAAATTGTTTGATTCCAATCTTGAACTTTATCACCGTAAATTAATGTGCGCAGAATGTCTTCGCGATTTTTAATTGCGACTTCACCAGCAATAATGGCTTGCTCTTTCGTAGCAACTTCTGCTTGTGCAACAACGACTTCTAACGGAGCCATAGTGCCAACTTCAACCTGCTTTTTGTTGTTTTCATATAAATCTTTCGCGAAAACTAGCGACTGCTTGAACACTTCTAGTTCAGCCTGGGCAAATGCATAATCCAGGTAAGCTTGAGTAACTTGAAGCTCAACATCTAAGACTCGTTGATTCAAGCGGGCATCAGTAGCAAGGCGGTTTGTTTTTGCGATATTGATCGGAGTAAGTGTGATATCTCTACCAAAATTACGCATTAGTGGCTGACGGACATTTGCGAATAAAGCGCTGTCGAATCTTGGATTGAATGATGTAAACAGTTGATTGGTTTTTTGCCGGGAATTATTAAAAACCAGATTATAAGAGGTTCCCCAGGTCAGCAGATGGTCCCAACGCACGTCGTAAGCAAGATTTTCATTCTGCAATGTACCTTCACCGGAAAGACGCGACCCTGTAGGAATATCTGCATTCTCATTAGAGAGGTTTCCGGAAAACAAAGGTTCAAAGCGCGATGCTTCGTTAGCGACAAATGTATCGCTGATTTCCGGGTTATATTCCTCGGTCTTAATATCGAGGTTATTCTTGAGAGCCAGATCGACTGCTTCCTGAAGAGTCAGTAGGTCACCGGTAGGCTGTGTTTCAGTCTCTTGTGCGATGGCCACTGGCCCAAAAGCGAACAGAAGTAATACCAAAAGCGAACACCATTTCATACACTTCTCCGTTGTAAATCGTGTAGTTCTGTAAAAAGACATACGTTTATAGACGAATTCGGTTCCTGAATCAACTCTGGACAACATAACGTTTCCAGAGAAGAATACAATACAATTGAAGTTTTCTAATTATAGACAAACCTTTCGGGGCATGCATCCCCAGAATTGTTTCAAATTGTAAACGAGAATTCATTTGCGCTATAAAGCCTTGATTTCCTACGACGGAACCGATTTTTATGGTTGGCAGGAACAGGTGAATTTTCCAACAATTCAAGCCGAAATCCAAATAGCCCTTGAACGAATTTGCGGTCAACGAATTGGTGTAACTGGCGCCGGACGAACTGACAGCGGCGTCCATGCAATTGAACAAGTTGCTCACTTTAATTGGGACCATTCATTACCACCTGAAAGATTAAGATTGGCAATCAATGCAATTATCCCGCCAACAATTCGAATTTTATCAATTCAAGAAGTTTCAGGTGACTTTCACGCACGATATGATGCACGATCAAAATCATATATCTATCGCATTGATACCCAACGCGTTTATAACCCTTTTTATTATCGTTATTCATTGCATTACTCACGCAAGCTGGACATTCCGCTTTTGGTTAATTCAGCGAAAGTATTAGAAGGGGAACATGATTTTGTTGCATTCCAAGCAACCGGCACAGAGTTAACTACAACAGTCAGACAAATTTTTCGCGTTGAGGTTCTGCCGGAATTGAAGGACCCATCACTTGATTATTCATTGCTTTGTATTCGATTTGAAGCGACCGGATTTTTGCGCAAGATGGTGCGATTTATGGTTGGATCCCTTTTGGAAATTGCGTCAGGGAAACGCGATCCGGATGATCTTACGCGCGCATTGCAAACAGGCGAGCGTAAGTATGTTGGTGTGCCTGCGCCGGCCCGCGGCTTGTTTTTGGAGAAAGTTCAGTATTAATCACTGAAACACTGAATACACGGAATTATTAAAATATTTTATGAATTCAGTGTATTCTGTGTTTCCGTGATTCAATTTCACTTCGATGTTTCTTTCAAATACGCGTAATAGAACTGGATGGCTTTGCCATACGCATCAACTTTGATCCGTTCGTTTGTACCGTGAACCATACTCAAATTTTCTGAAGTAATCATCACTGGCAAGAATCTGTAAACATTAGAACTGAGCGAAGTATAGTGTCGCGCATCAGTTCCACCCAAAACTAATAGCGGCGCGCAAACTGTTTTTGCAAACACACTCCTGGCTATTTTTACAATCGTTTTATATGCAGAAGATGTTGTGCTTGAAACGGGCGAAGCTTCAGTGCCGTTAATTTTCTTTACAGAAATTCGTGGATCATTAACAACGTTACGAATGTGTTTCAGCACTTCATCAATCGAATCCCCTGGCAGAAGACGGAAATTGATCGTTGCATGCGCTTTTCTTGCAAGCACATTCTCTTTGGGACTTGCTTGCAACATAGTTGGAGCTGTGGTTGTTCGGATCATCGCATTCCCTTCAGGAAGTTTTCCGAGTCTTGTAACAACGTGGTGCTTGAACAGCCAGAGATTTGAAAACAACAAACGATAACCGAACGGCATTTCTGGCGTTAATGCTTGAAATGTCTGAAGTGCCGGACCTTCTATCCGCGCAGGCATTTGATTTTTTTCCAGCTTCAGAATCGCTGATGAAAGAATTCCTACTGCAGTATTTGCGGGCGGCATTGAGCTGTGTCCACCTTCAGTTGATGCACTAATTTCAACCGTCATATAGCCTTTTTCCGAAATTCCAATCAGCGCCTTTGGTTTTTTAACTCCGGCAAATTCGGATTCCAGGATAAACGAACCTTCATCCAGTACAGATTCAAGTTCAATCCCGCGCGATTTGAGCAATGCCGCAGTTGCTTCTGCGCCGCTACCCATGTTCTCTTCATCGGCTCCAAACGCAAAATAGATTGTTCGCTGTGGCGGATAATTCTCACGCAGCAACATTTCAGCTGCTTCTAAAATTCCTAATAATCCACATTTATCATCCATCGAACCGCGTCCGTAAATTTCGCCGTTTACAATATTCCCGGCAAATGGCGGCGACTTCCACAGCTTTTCTGTTCCTGGTTCAATCGGAACAACATCTTGATGCGACATCAACAGTACAGGCTTCAATGAAGCATTCTTGCCTTGCCAACGAAATAACAAACTGGATCCTGCAACCGTTTCTTTTTCAAGTTTGGAAAACACTTCAGGGAATGATTGCTGCAGATGCTGATGGAATGCCTCGAACTGCGCGTTATCTTGAAGCGAACTATTTTGATTGGAGATCGTTTGAAATCGCAATGCTGCTGCTAACCTTTGAGCAGCGTCATTCGCATTTAGTTTTGGTAAGGGTACTGGGTTTACTGATTCTGCTTCGGGATGAATTAAGAGAGCGCGCGAAAAAGCGATTATGAAAATTACAAACAGGAACAAAAATAGAATTTTCAGAATTCTTTTCATCTTAACTTGTTGACTTCATCACAGAACCACATATAGATTCAAGTCTTTCAAAACGACGGTAGCATGCGAAAATTAATTTACTTTGTAGGCGGAACAGCGATAGCACTTATCGCGGCTTACAAAATTGTTGATCACCAAATTTCTGCGCCTGCTTATCATGGCTCAGTTTCTGATCATTTCGATGGCAAACATTTTCACAACATCACACCAGCCGAACCAAAAGATTTTTTCAGTATTATCAAGTGGCGACTAACCAAAGATGAAGGTTCATGGCGCAAGTGGGTGAATGCTCAACCCGGACCCGCACCACAAAAGCGAGTTGGTAAAGGTGAGATGCGGATCACATTTGTGAATCATTCCACTGTATTGATTCAGATGGACGGAGTGAACATCCTTACAGATCCGATCTGGTCTGAACGTGCCAGTCCGGTAACGTGGGCAGGTCCACGTAGAGTCAGGCCGCCAGGAATCCGTTATAAAGATTTGCCACCGATTGATGTTGTAGTGGTGTCACACAATCATTATGACCATCTTGATATTCCAACATTGAAGAAACTTTCAGAAGATTATCATCCGCAAATTTTTGCCGGTCTTGGAAATGATTTGCTGATGCAAGAAAAAGATATTCAAAGTGCGAAACAAATAGATTGGTGGCAAACTGCGGAACTCAAAGAGGGTGTAACTATAACTTGCGTTCCAGCACAACATTGGTCAGGTCGCGGATTTAGTGATCGTATGACGAACCTGTGGTGTGGATTTGTATTCAAAGGAGCTGCAGGAACAGTTTATTTTGCCGGAGATACAGGATTTGGGCCGCATCTTAAGATGATTGCCGAACGTTATGGACCGATTGATGTTGCGCTGCTTCCGATCGGCGCATTTCGTCCAAGGTGGTTTATGCAGTCTTCGCATCTTTCACCATCCGATGCAATTCAGGCGCATAAAATACTTGGAGCTAGACAAAGTGTTGCAATCCATTTTGGGACTTTCAATCTTGGTGATGATGGTGAAACTGAAGCTGCGGATTTGTTAAGACAAGAGATAAAGAAAACAGGAGCCTCATTTCATATTCTTGATTTTGGCCAGAGCCTGACCACAGAGACGCATAAGTAAAACGTGGTACCATTTCATTCATGTTCAGTCGATCCCGAGCCGACGAGCTGTACAAAGAAATCGATAAAACGCGATTGCCTGCTCACGTTGCCGTAATCATGGATGGTAATGGCCGTTGGGCTAAAAAACGGAGCCTTCCGCGAGTGGCTGGGCATCGTGAAGGGATCAAATCAGTTCGGGAAATTGTAGAAACATCCGCGGAATTACATCTTCAAGTTCTAACACTGTACGCATTTTCAGTTGAAAATTGGAAACGACCGCGAACCGAAATCAATACGTTGATGCGATTGCTGCGGCAATATCTTCATCGCGAATTAAAAACGATGATGAAGAACAATATCCGGTTTCAATCAATCGGCCGCTGGCGTGAACTGGATGAAAAAGTAGTTGAAGACTTGCAATGGGCCATAGATAAAACACAATTTAACACTGGATTAATTTTCAATATTGCATTGAATTATGGTGGTAGAACCGAATTGGTAGATAGCTTTCGAGAAATTTATAGTGAGCTGGCTCGCAATGGCCGCGATCCAGAAAAGATCACAGAAGAAACAATCAGCCAGCATTTGTATACTACCGGCCAACCTGATCCTGATCTTCTGATCCGGACGAGCGGCGAACTTCGCATCAGTAATTTTTTACTCTGGCAAATTGCTTATTCTGAAATCTGGGTTACAGATGTTTTATGGCCCGATTTCAGAAAACAACATCTTTATCAAGCCATCATCGATTATCAGAAACGTGAACGCCGTTATGGCGGAATTACCAGAACAGTTTCACTTACTGACACTGAATGACGCGCATTATCACCGCCCTCATCGGGATTCCGGCACTAATCTACGTTATTAAATTCGCACCAATACCAGTCTTCGTTGCAGTTGTTTTTGCCGCGATGCTTGTTTGTCTTTATGAATATTTTTCACTCACAGGAATTCAACAAATCCCGGCACTGGCAATCACTGGATATGCTTTCGCTGCTGTGATTTTTGTTTCTTTTTATTTTGTTACGATTCATTTTGCGATGTGGTTTCCCATTGGAGCATTGGTGGTTCTAATTGCAGGTTTAGTTTCCAGAATCGATTTTGAGGGAGCTCTCCCAGCAACTGCTTACGCTTTGTTTGGTCCATGGTATACGGCAGGTTTGCTCGGCTATCTAGTATTAATCCGTAGCATCGATAACATCGGAGCAAACCTGGTGTTATCGCTTTTCATAATTATTTGGTCAGGTGATACAGGTGCTTATGTAGTTGGTAAATTAATGGGTCGCCGCCTTCTAACTAAAATCAGCCCTAAAAAAACGGTGGAAGGATCTTTTGGTGGACTTCTCTTTAGTATGCTTTTAGCTGTCGCTTGCAAATATTTTTTGCTGCCTGAATTATCCGTGAACAATGCACTCTGGTTAGGCGCATTAATCGGAATTATGGGTCAAATTGGAGATTTAGCAGAATCATTGTTGAAACGCTCAGCAAATGTGAAAGATTCAGGTTCAATTTTGCCAGGACATGGTGGGATGTTAGATCGTCTGGATAGTTTGTTATTTGGCGCGCCTGCAATGTATTATTACGTGTACTTTGTGCTGAATCGATGAAGAAAATTGCAATCCTTGGTTCGACAGGATCTGTCGGTGTAAATGCTCTTTCAGTAATCCGCGAGTTTCCAGGGCGCTTTCATGTAACAGGGCTGGGAGCAGGCCGAAATGTGCAGCTATTACGCGCGCAAGCTCTCGAATTTCATCCTCGAATCGTTTCCGTTTCAGAACCTGCATTAGCTGATCAGTTAAGCCGCGATTTGCGTTCTGAAGGGATCGAAGTGACATGCGGTGAAGCAGGTTTAGTTTCAATTGCGTCCGATCCAGAAACAGAAATAGTTGTCGCGGCAATGGTTGGAGCGGCTGGATTCCTGCCTGTGCTTCGAGCAATTTCCTGCGGAAAAGATGTTGCACTTGCAAACAAAGAGACTCTTGTTGTTGCTGGACCGATTATTGCCCGCGAGGTTGCGAACCAAAAAGTTCGATTGTTGCCGGTCGATAGCGAACATTCAGCGATCTGGCAATGTCTTGAAGGGCAGCAAAGAGATGCAGTGCGAAAGTTGATTCTAACTGCGTCTGGCGGCCCATTCTTGAAGCGCGATCGATCCACATTCGGAACCATTACTGTCGCAGAAGCGCTGGATCATCCAAACTGGCGGATGGGAAAAAAGATCACAATCGATTCAGCGACGTTAATGAATAAAGGGCTTGAAATGATTGAAGCTCATTATTTGTTTGACGAGCCGGCATCAAAACTGGATGTCATTATTCATCCACAAAGCGTCGTTCATTCGATGGTTGAATTTGTGGACGGTTCGGTAATCGCTCAAATGGGTACCGCAGATATGCGCATCCCAATTCAACTTGCACTAACATATCCGGATCGGTGGAAAAACAGCTTGCCTTCCATCGATTTAACGAAAATTGGATCATTGGATTTTTTTGAACCAGACATCAACAAATTCCCTTGCTTGAATCTCGCACATCAAGCGTTGGAAATTGGTGGTACCATGACCGCGGTATTAAATGCAGCCAACGAGATTGCCGTCGAGAACTTCTTGATAGAACGGCTTCCGTTTTCCTCGATTCCACATGTAGTAGAATCCACCATGCAAAAACATGATATAAAGACAAATCCAGGTCTGGAGGATGTGTTAGAGGCGAACCGTTGGGCGCGAAACAGAGCTCAAAGCTTCATTGCGCAAATGGCACATTCAGGTTAAGTTTGTATAAATTTCATTACTAGATTTCAGAGCAAAAAAACATGGAACAACTTTTTTCTTTCTTAGTCGTTATCGGCATTATCATTTTCATTCATGAATCAGGCCATTTCACCATGGCTAAACTTTTTAGAATCCCGGTGGCTGTATTCTCACTCGGTTTTGGTTCACGCCTTTTTGGATTCAAATTCAAAGAAACAGAATACAAAGTTTCTGCCGTTCCTCTCGGCGGCTACGTCAAGATTCATGGAATGGAAGATCAAGAAGCTGCATCGGATGATCCGAATTCTTTTTACAATCGCCCGCGGTATCAAAGATTTTTAGTTTTGTTTATGGGAGTTGGATTTAATTTCCTACTCTCCATTGTTCTAATCACGATTGCACTAAATCGGGGATTAGAAGTACCTCAATCAAATGTTGTTGATGGCACAATAGGCTCTGTTGTTCCCGCTTCTCCTGCCGAAAAGGCAGGCTTGCTGCCAGGCGATACGATTCTTGAAATGAATAACCACAAAATCCTAACCTGGAAGGATGTGAACTATGCGGTTCTTTTGAATCCGGGTGAAGTTGTAAAAGTACGCTTCAAACGTGGTAACGAAATTCTTGAAAAAAACGTACAGCTCGAAACAGATAAGCGTAGCCTTGGTAAACTGGGAATTACACCATCAGTTGACGTAATAGTCGGCGAAGTTAGTCCAGACATGCCTGCCGGTAAAGCCGGGTTAAAGAAAGATGATGTGATCAAAAGTATTGATGGAATATCAATTCGCGGAACTGAAGCGGTACCGATGGCGATTCAACGTAGTGAAGGACGGCAGATCAAGATCGAAGTTCAGCGAAATGAAGGCGGTCATGCTGTTACAAAAGAATTGACGATTACACCGATCAAAAAGGAAAACCGCTGGCTTATCGGATTTGGCCCCATAGATCGCACAGTAATGATAAAGATGCCACTGGTCGCAGCAATCAAAGAAAGTTTTTCGAAATGCAAAGAGCATATCGAATTGACTGGAGTATTTTTATCAAAATTATTTACCGGCAGACTTACGCTAAAAGCGACTTCGGGGCCTTTTGAAATTGCAAAATTAAGTGACGCAGCTCGTTCCACAAGTTTGTCTACATTTTTACTGTTTATCGGCACTATTAGCTTTGACATCGGCTTAATTAACCTGCTTCCAATTCCTGCTCTGGACGGGGGTCACATCTTTTTCCTGCTGTTAGAAGGAATTACCAGACGGGAACTGAGCATCCGTGTGAAAGAGCGTGTGACTATGGTTGGTTTTGTGTTTTTGATCGGTGTGATGCTTGTGGTGCTATACTACGATATTCTTCGCACTGGTACTGTTCAGCATTTATTGGAGCAATTTGGCCGATAGCTGAATTAATGCACCAGTTTATGGGGGTAGTGGAGGTTCGTAAATGAAAGTTTTATTTGTCTGCACCGGCAATGTTTGCCGTTCACCGCTTGCCGAAGGTTACTTTAAGACTTTATTAAATCAAAAGAAAGTCAACGGAATCGAAGTAGCTTCGGCCGGTGTGGCTGCTTTAGTTGGAGCTCAGCCTTTTGAATGTGCGCAAGAAGTAGCGAAGGTGCATGACTTCGATATTTCCGAAAAAATTGGTATTCAACTTACACCTGAATTAATCCGCCAGTATGATCAAATCTATTGCATGGAATCATGGCAAGCAGCAGCTATTATGCAAATGGAACCTGATCATTCCAGTAAAGTTTGTCTTTTAGGATCATGCGATTCTAACGGAAAAAATCAAAAGCAAATTCCGGATCCGCGCGATTTTACTTTTCCTGAAACACTGCGAACTTTTGAAGCAATTAAAGATGCGCTGGAAGCGCTTTTGAAACAAGTTACAAGACAGAATCCGCAAAAAGTAAAATCTTGAACCATTTTGTAGCGCCGGCGGCTCGCCGGCGCGCGTTACTTTTTAAAATCGAGTTTTCCTATGCGAGCGGGAGCGAGCATCAGGATTTCTACCGGCATTTTCAATTAACAAAACTAAATTCCAAAAATTTCATGCTCGCTTCCGCTCGCATATGATTGATTGGAGTACAATAATTCCAGCGCCGGCGAGCCGCCGGCGCTACAAAACAAGAATTTTTCTATGAATACGGCTGAGATCAATCGCATTCTGGAATTCATGCTGAGCTATCGCGAGAATATCTCCGATCTGAATTTTTCAGTAGGACGCGCGCCTCAAGTTGAAGTAAGTGGATCTCTTGTTTCTGTTCCTATTGTTGGGCTGGAGCGCATGAGCCCATATCAAACAGAAATGATCGCATTGCATTTGATGGGACAGGATCGGGAAGTAATGCGAAAACTGATTCAAAACGGATCCACCGATCTTTCTTACAGCATTCCTGGAGTGACTCGATTTCGTGTAAATATTTTTACTCAACGTGGTACGTACGCCATCGTTATGCGTGTTATACCAACTGGTGTTCCTTCAATTGAAAAACTCGGGCTACCAGAAGTTTTATACAACGTTGCCAATGAAAAAAATGGAATTGTTCTTGTGACAGGGCCAACCGGCAGCGGTAAATCAACAACACTGGCAGCAGTGATCAATGAGATCAACGAAAAAAATGCGTATCACATTGTGACCATTGAAGATCCGATTGAATACTTGCATTCGCACAGGCATTGTACAATCAACCAGCGCGAATTAGGAAGCGATACAACGTCATTTGCCATGGCTTTGCGCGCAGCATTACGGCAAGCGCCGAAAGTTATTTTGGTGGGTGAAATGCGTGATATTGAAACCACTGAAATTGCATTGGAAGCGGCCGAAACCGGGCATCTTGTTTTGAGCACTTTACATACGATTGATGCATCAAAGACCATTGATCGAATCATCGGAATCTTTCCAAAAAATGATGAGCAGCAAATCCGGACGCGATTTGCGCAAACGTTTAAATATGTAATTTCGCAAAGATTGGTTCCGCGCAAAGGCGGAGGCAGAGTTGCCGCAATTGAAGTTTTGAAGTCTTCCGAACGTACGCGTGAATATATCATTAAAGGCGAGACTGCCGGACGTTCCCTTGTTGATGCAATGAATGATGGATATTTGGAGGGCATGCAGTCTTTTGATCGTGAATTAGAAAGAATGGTCCGATCAGGTGCGGTGGATGAAAAAATAGCAATAAGCTATGCCACCAATCCAAATAATCTTACGCTTGCGTTGCAAGGATTGGGTTCTGATCATATTGAAGCCCCGCCTGTGGCTGGTGCGCCTCCGCAATCTCCAGCGAAACCATCTGTTGGAGTTGCGCCAACTCCAAAACCGGCATCACAGAAAGATGATAAGCCTGACTGGTTGGAGTAACTGAATTAATTATGAAAGTTATATGTAATAGTTGCGAGCAATCGATCACGGTTGATGAATCCAAAGCTCCCGCCTGCTCCATTCCGTATTAAATGTCCGTCATGTTCAAACTTAATCACGGTAACTCGTGAGGAACCAGCTGCAGTGCAGGTTGCTGTCTCACCACCGAGCATGTCAGAGATCCATTCGAACCCCGCCAATAACGTTGAAGAGATTGTGAAGAATGAAGTCGCAAAAGCGAAGAAAGAAATTTTTGAAGCACTGGCCACCCTATTTGGTGCGGACATTTCAAACGTTCAGAATCGACAGGATAAACAACTCGCAGATGAACGTAAACGTGCTCTTATCTGCGAATCTGATCAGCCCACCATTGATCAGATCAAAGTGGTGCTGAAGCAACTTGGTTATCAAGTAGACAATGTAAAAACATCTGCAGAAGCTTTAAAGAAGATGGATCAATCCACGTATCAGTTGATCACCGTAGGTTCAGATTTTCCAGATGCAAAAGATGGAGCCGCAAAGATTTTAGGCCGGATCAATGGACAGAAATCCGAGCAAAGGCGACAAACTTTTGTGGTATCGATTTCAAGTACTGTGAAGAATACCGATGGAACGACAGCGTTTCTGCATGGCGCGAATATCATTGTAAACAAAGATGACCTCAGCAGGCTTGAGAATATGATTCTTGAAGGCCAACGCAGGTTTCAACAAATCTATCATCATTTTTCTGACCTCCTTCTCGAAAAGGAATAGCTCTAACCACAGAACCCACAAAGAACTACAATATTCATATGTTCATGGAATTGGTACCGCTGATCGGATACTTGATCGGCACTGCGGTTCATACTCTGATCGCTACGCTGGTCACCGTTCGAAAACAAAAACGGCCAAGCGAAAAGATCTTCCTCTTTCTGGTTATCGCCGTCGGAGTATGGCATGGCGGAAATTTGTTTGCTTTGATTTTCGGTCGCCTTTGGGGTGGACTTTGGCAGCCGCTTATTCAATTCTTCCGCTCTGCAGCATTTCTCGGACTCGGTGCATTGCCAGCGCTCCTTGTTCACACACATGTTGCATTCCTCCGGGAAAGTCAAAGAGCAATTCAAACCAAACATCAAAATATCTTACTGGGGTTGATGTACGCTCCGCTTCTATGGTTTGTTATTCCATTAAGCAGGCTTCTAGCGACTCCATCAGCTTCACCGGTCGAAGTTCTTGCGCAGTTCATGCTGCCTTATGTCTGCTGGTTTGTCACCGCATTGTTAATATCCGCCATAATCGACATGCGACTTGCGCGCGTTCAAGAAGATGAACCATTCCGCCATTTTTATCGTGTGATCGGCACAATTTTCCTGTTCTATGCGTTCTTTACCACCTTTTCCTACATCCTTGGCGGACGCGAATTCCCATGGCTTCGCGAATACATTGAAGTGATCAGCATCGTCTCATCGATCCTGCCCAGCACCATACTTGCGTATTTCATTTACCGTTACAATTTCTTGGAACTCGTCATCAGGCGTTCCTTTTTTGTCATTACTTTATCAATCGTGATTTTTGGTGCCTATTTCCTTGGCGTACGCCAGGTCACTTTGTATCTCGCAAGATATTTTGATGTAATACCGGGACTCTTCGAAGCTTTATCAATCCTTGCTTTGGTAGTCACATTTCCAATTTATAAAAAATGGTTACAGAAAAAAGTGAATCAGGTTTTTTTTAGAGAGTTTGGATATTACCATCAGTTGTTCAGCGAATTGGAACAAACTATTAATCGAATCTTTGGTCTTCAGCCACTTGTAGATTACATTCAAAGAACCGCTTCCAAACTTCTTTTTCTGGATTCCATTAATCTCACGATTTTCGAAATCAATGACAACCACCTGAAGTTTCTTGCAACTACTCATGAAGTCTTGCCGCGGATTGAAGCGATTGTTTTCAAGATTGATAAAGAAAATGCCCGGCTTTTACGGATGGAAGATGTGAAAGAAGATGAAGTAATTTCAGAAATGAAAGGAGTGGGGGCAACCCTGATCATTCCTATCCGCCATAAAGCGACTTTGATGGGTATCTTTTCATTCAAAGCACGACCGCCAAGACGTCCTATCCTGACTCAAGAATTGGAAATGCTCCAAAGTCTTGCCGCTCAAACAGCGATGGGTGTAGCTTCTGCATTGTTGATGGAAGATAAGCTGAAATTGGAAAGAGAAATTGCTAAGAAAGAACGATTAGCATCAATAGGTCAAATGGCCACTACGCTGGCGCATGAAATCAAAAATCCTTTGAGTTCGATCAAGAGCATTACTCAATCGCTGCAAGAACAATCGCAAGATCAAACATTGAAGCAGGATCTAAACATAATCGTGAACGAAGTCGATCGATTAAATTATTCAGTGAATCAATTGCTGCAATTCGCGCGATCTTCGTCACAAGATATGGCGAATGTTTCGATAGTTGAAATCATGGAGCGGGTCATAAAAGTTTTGCAAAATGAATGTCGCGGCCAAAATGTTTTGATCAATCACAACTACAATGGAGACGTTCCAAATGTGTTTGCCAGCACATTCGGACTTCAAGATGTGTTTTTGAACCTATTATTAAATGCACTTCAGGCGATGCCATCGGGCGGTGAAATTCAAATTGATTATCAAAAGAATGAGCGTCAGCTGGAAATTCATATTTCCGATAGCGGACCCGGAATCCGTCCGGAACTAATGACCCGTATTTTTGATCCATTTTTTACTACGAAGCAGAAAGGAACTGGATTAGGGTTAGCAGTGGTCAAACAAAAGCTTTCTGAATTTGGCGCCGATATTGATGTTAGCAATTTAAAACCAACTGGTTCACGATTTACAATTATCTTCCCTGTGGAAAATCAACAGCCTGTGGGATAATCCTTCCGTCTCGGAGATCATTTTTGGATAAAGCACAATTACTCGTTGTCGATGACGAGCCCGCATCGCGATACGGAATAAAAAAAGCGCTTACACCATTCAAGCTGAGTATCCAGGAAGCATCTGAAGGGAAGCAAGCTCTGGAAATGATTTCGCAATTAAATCCGGATCTGGTAATTCTGGATATTAATCTGCCGGGAATGGATGGCCTGGCTGTACTTGCGGAAGCGACACAGTTAAATCATTCGCCTCTTGTGATTGTGATCACAGCTTACGGGTCGGAAAAAGTTGCAGTGGAAGCAATGAAACGAGGTGCATATGACTACATCGCCAAGCCGTTTGAAATTGAAGATCTGCGACTCACAGTAGCCCGCGCTTTAGAAAAACTGCAGCTAAAAGAAGAAAACCTGCAATTGCGCACTGAGCTGGAAAAGCGTTCTGGCATTGGACGTATTCTTGGCCAATCATCGGCGATGCGAAAAGTATTCGATTTGATTGAAAAGGTCAGCCAGAGCGATATTACGGTATTGATACAAGGTGAAAGCGGAACAGGGAAAGAATTAGTAGCGCGTGAAATTCATCATCGAAGCTCACGCTTTGGAAAATCATTCATCACTATGAATTGTGCCGCACTTCCGGAAAATTTAATTGAAAGCGAACTGTTCGGACATGAAAAAGGCGCATTCACTGGAGCCGTAAAACAGCGTAAAGGAAAATTTGAAATCGCACACGAAGGCACAATTTTCCTGGATGAAATTGGTGACATGAGTTTGAATACTCAATCGAAAGTGCTGCGTGTGCTTCAGGAAAAAAAGTTTGAACGATTGGGTGGAAATGAAACTTTAGAAGTGGATGCTCGCATAATTTCCGCTACGCATAAAGATTTATTGACTGAAATGGAAAAAGGAAATTTCAGGCAAGATCTTTATTACAGATTGAAAGTTATTGATATTACAATCCCGCCTTTGCGGGAACGCCGTGAAGATATTCCGATTCTTGTTGAACATTACATTAAAGAATTTTCGGAACGTCATAATAAGGAAGTTCAGGGAATTGATCCGGATGCTTTAAAACAAATCATGGAATTTCATTGGCCTGGAAATGTGCGTCAGCTGGTGAATATTTTGGAACGCGCAGTGGTGCTTGCGTCCCGGCCAATTTTGAGAACTGAAGACTTGCCGGAAGATCTGATTATTCGATCGGGGTTCAGTGAAGGATTTTTGGATGAGCTGATGCATCTGCCTTTTAAGGAAGCAAAAGAAAGAATTACCACGCATTTTATGAAGGAATATCTAACAAGGAAGCTGCATAATAATCAGGGAAATATAAGTCATACTGCTGCAGAACTCGGCATCCATAGGCAAAGTTTGCAAATGATGCTGCGAAGATTAGGAATAAAATAAACTTGACCGGGCGGTTTGTAGCGCCGGCGGCTCGCCGGCAAGCTCTTGAAAACAAATAAATCTGGCCCGCCGCGGCGGGCGTTACAAAATGCTAAGTAAGACATTCTCCGAAACCGTAAGGGCTGCAATCGTTGATCCTGAAATCTTTTGGCGAAAGAAAACCGAGTTTGCAGACGCCCTTGAAGTGTTGCGCTATTCATTTGCAATTTCGTTTTTCGTTTTTGCAGGATTTCTTTTCAACTACACCATCACCGGTCAAATCTGGAATCTCTGGCCATTTGAACACACCACCCTCACAGTAGGGCGCGCAATACCATGCGCAATCTTGCAATGGGTTTTGTATGCAACATTTCCAATAAGCAGCACTTTCTTTGTTGATGCAGTTATTTCGAGAAAATCATCTCATCAGGAATCAAAACAAAGATTGATTATTACTGCATATGCACTTACGCCGCTTTGTCTTTCGCTGTTGTTTGTAGGCGCTCCATTTTTGAACAAGGCTTTTGTTACTCTTGGAATCGCCACATTTCTCTACAGTCTTTTCTACGGATACCGGATCATATTGAATCAAACAATCCTCCGCTCGTTTTTCATGACTGCCGCTACTTATGTCTTTTATGAAATTCTGCGGAATGTGTTTGTTTATGTCATTGGATTTTAGTTGAAGCAGAACAGTCAATTTCTGTTAATCCTGCTCTTACTTACCATCGGTCTTCGAATTATTCATCTGTCAGCTGATCCCCCTGCTGATTTTGATTGGAGCGGAGGCTATTTCGCTGATGAAGGTTACTGGAGCCATAATGCGCGCAATCAAGTGTTGTTCGGTTCTGCAGTTCAAGATGATTGGGATGCACGCGTGGTCACGCCAATCTTTGCAAGGCTGCAAGGCCTCATTTTTATTCTAACCGGTATAGGGCTTTTGCAGGTTAGAATTATCGGGCTGTTATCTGCGATTGTAATTGCGGCGGCAACGTTTTTTCTGCTGCGAAAACATTGGGATAGCGGAACTGCATTTTATTTTGCAGTGGTTGTTTCACTAAATTTTCCAATGCTCGTTCTTGCACGGCAAGGAATTCCGGATTCGTTCGCAGCAGCGTTAGCGTGGGGTGCGCTGTGTCTGCTGTTTATCGATTTTGCCCCGGCTGCATTTTGCGCCGGAATACTTCTGGCGTCAGCATGCATCACCAAATATTTCATGATTTATATTCTGGTTCCTATTGCTGTCGTTCTCTTATGGAAACCAATTTCATCTAAAAAGCTTGTCGCATTTCTGGCAGGCGCTGGGCTGGCAGTCGCAGCCTGGCTTTTTTTGAATTACTTCCCGAATCAAGAAACGATTGAAAGTTTCAACCGATTCTATTCATCGCAACAAAGTCAGCAAATCTGGGGATTAAAGGCTGTTATCAAAAATATTGTGACTCAGCCGTTCTTTCTATATGCCGTCAAAACTCCCGCAATCTTATTTCTGGGAAACCTGATGATCTGGTATACAGCTATCCGTTTTCGTGAAATGGGCAAAATGGAACGCGGTGTTTGGCTTTGGACCGTAACAGGTATTCTATTTTTTGCAGTTTGGAGATACCGCCCGCTCCGTTATTACACATCGCTGATTCCACCGCTCGCGGTGCTGGCTTGTTATTCGATTCTCTACCGGGAGGCGGTCTCACAATCTTTTCGCCATGGACGTTTTCGATATTTGCTCTGGTTAGGCGTTGCGATCCCCGCACTGCAAATTGCATTTGTCCTTGTTGATCGCTGGCAAGGTTGGCATTTTGTTCCTGAGCAACTTGGGATCAGAACTTTTGATGCAGTTATTTTTATTCTGATCTCGATCCTTGGCACAGTTTTGTTGCTTCGCAATAAAGCGATTGCGATTCCAGCATTGTTGATTGCAGGAATGCTTCTTTCTGATGGAAAAAACTATCTTCAATGGATGATTACACCGGATCATTCAGCATCCGAAATTTCGCAGGATCTGCAGAATCGAATTCCGAATGCAGTGTTAGCAGGCCAATGGGCGCCGGAGTTGGTCTTAGAAAATAGACTCCGTGCAGTTCCGGTTTGGAAAGGTTTTGTAAATTCTGATCATCCATTTCAAAGATTTGGTATCACACATCTTTTGTTATGGAGATATCCACTGGGAGATGAATTCCTGAAATTCAGTGAGTGGTATCCCGATGATATGAGAAAATTCGTGCCGGTGAAAGAATATCGGATCAAAAATTCAGAACTTATTTTGTATCAACGATCAGATAAAAAGAGGGAATAGAATGAAGAATTGGCTTATTTTTGTTCTACTGGGATTTTGCAGTATGTCATTCGCGGAAGAGGCAAATTTAGTTTTGAGAAATGGAACCATAATCACAATGGATGAAGCTATGCCTGAAGCTTCAGCAGTTGCAGCGAAAGGCGATCGCATTATCTGGGCTGGCAATGGTTCCGATGTGGAGAAATGGATTGGCAAAAATACAAAAGTTTTAGATCTGCGTGGTGGATTTGTTTATCCAGGCTTGATTGAAAGTCATGCTCATATTGTTGGTTTAGGACAGACGCGATCAATTTTGGATCTTATTGGCACCCCTGATAAATCAGCCATCATCAAAAAAGTTCAAGATGGTGTGAAGAATGCAGAAAAAGGAAAATGGATTTTGGGACGCGGTTGGGATCAAAACGATTGGCCGGTTAAAGAATTTCCAACAGCAACAGATCTGGATGCAGTCTCTCCAAACAATCCTGTATTACTGTCGCGAGTTGATGGACATGCCTGTTGGATTAATAGCGCAGCGATGAAATTGGCGGGGATTACAGCTTCAACAAAGGATCCTGATGGCGGAAAAATTCATCGTGACGCTAAAGGGAATCCAACCGGAATTCTGGTAGATAACGCAATGAATTTAGTGGAAAGAGTAGTTCCGGCCCCATCACATCAGGAATTGATTCGGTACACGCGTGCTGCATTGAATGAAGCGGCGGAAAAAGGGATCACAATGATTGTTGATGCCGGAAGTTCAAAGGAAGCATTGGATGCTTTTCGGGAACTAGCTTCAACGGACCAACTGCCCGCACGAATTTATTCCATGGTTTCTTATGGGACTCCATTCACCGAAACGTATTTGAACCAAGGTCCTGCAAACTATGGTCCGTATTTGGGTGTGCGTGCGCTGAAATTGTACATGGATGGTGCGCTTGGTTCGCGAGGAGCAGCATTGCTTGAACCTTACTCCGATGATCCAAAAAATTCAGGATTGGTGTTAATGCCACAGGATAAATTAATGGATGCTTTGCAGCGTGCTAAAAAATCCGGCATTCAGGTTGGAATTCATGCCATCGGCGATCGCGCAAACAGAATGGTACTGGATGCGTATGAAAAAACTGGAGTCAAAGGATTGCGCTGGCGAATTGAACATGCGCAAGTGTTGTCGCCATCCGATATTCCGCGGCTTGCACAATTGGATGTGATTGCATCGATGCAGCCTACGCACGCAACATCGGATGGGCCATGGGCCACGGATCGTCTCGGACCTGAACGTGTTAAAGGAGCTTATGCCTGGCGATCTTTATTAGATCTTCATACGATCATTGCTGGGGGTTCTGATGCCCCGGTGGAAGACATCAATCCGCTTTGGGGAATTTATTCTGCAATCACACGTCAGGATCATGAAGGTAAACCGGAAGGTGGATGGCATCCGGAACAACTTGTGACCCCGTATGAAGCGCTGCATATGTTTACTGTTGATGGCGCTTATGCCGCTTTTCGGGAAAAAGATCTGGGCACGATCACTGTTGGGAAATTGGCGGACCTTGTTGTGCTGCCCGAAAATATTTTGAAATGTGAACCCCGAAAGCTGATCGATATGAAAGTTCAATACACAATAACAGGCGGCAAAATCCGTTATTCGGCAGGAAATTAATATCTCGCGCAATGACGCAAAGGCGCAATGTTCTACAAAAATACTAAAAAATCTTTGCCTCGTCGCGCCTAGCGAGAGATCAAGGGTTGACACATTCCACAACGAAAACGATAATTTTGACTTCGTAGGAGAATTTATGCTGAATCGTGAACAAATTGATGAAGTCCTGAAAAAATGCTATGACCCCGAAATTCCAGTAAACGTTCTGGATCTCGGCCTGATTTATGACGTGAATTGGGATGAGGACAAAGTGAATATAAAAATGACTTTAACAGCACCGGGATGTGGCATGGGGCCAATGATCGCCGAAGATGTTCGAACAAAACTACTTGGCCTTCCTGGAGTTAAAGAAGCCAAAGTTGAAATGGTTTTCGATCCACCATGGACCCCAGAAAAAATGAGTGAAGATGCCAAAAAATCACTCGGCTGGGAATAAGACCACACCGCAAAGGCACTAAGAATCCAACCTTCCGCGTAGTCTATTGATAAAAGGGTATTGGTGTGGTTTAACTCTACAGACGTCTTTAAAACCAAGTGGAGGAGAACATGTTCGGAGTGTCACTACATTACGTCACCGGTTTAGGTATGTTCATTTGCTGGATTTTTGTCTTGATCCAAATGTTCAAAACTAGCGTTGTGCAGGGTATCCTGGGACTAATCTGCGGATTATGGGCATTTATTTGGGGGTGGATGCATGCCACTGGAAGCCTTCGAAATGTAATGCTTATTTGGACCATCCTGTTGATTGTCAGTATTGTCCTCGGTTTTACCGTAGGATGGCCCGGAGTTCCGATTACTCGCTAATGAATTGAATTTCATTCTAGATCGTTTAGAATGTGGATTCATCGAAGAAACACGACTAGGAGGCTGCTATGAAGCTTAGGTATGGTCTTGTTCTGTTTCTTCTCCTGGCCTTCACGATCACAGCCTGCAAAGAGGAAGCACAAATCTATCGAATTGGAGCTGAACTTCCTTTAAGCGGGTCCATGGAAGCCTACGGAAGGAATGTTAAAAATGGCCTAATTATGGCATTAGATGAAATTAATGCAGCAGGCGGAATTAAAAGAAAAGGCGAGAGTGAAGGCAAAAAGATTGATATCGTTTTTGAAGATGATGCCACTGATGAAAAGAAAGCAGTAGATAAAACTACGTCATTGATTAAAGTAAATCGCGTGCCATTAGTCATTGGAGGAGTAACCAGCAGCATCGCACTTGCGGTTGCACCGATTTGTGAAAAAGAAAAAGTTGTATTTCTTTCACCAACGGCTAGTTCTCCAAAGCTTTCCGGCGCTGGTCAATATGTCTTCCGCAACTATCCATCTGATTCACTTGAAGGAAAGGTGATGGCTGAATATGCAGTGCGCCGAATGAGTGTCCGCACTGTAGCAGTTTTTTATGTAAACAATGAATACGGTCAGGGTTTAATGAACGTATTCAAGGCAAGATTTACTGAACTTGGCGGACAAATCGCAATGGAACATCCTTATGATGTTGGCGCAACAGATTTTTCTGCGCCAGTAAAGCAGCTAAAAGCAAAACCATCAGATGCGATTTACGTAATTGGTTATTACGCTGAGATTGCCGAAATTTTGAAAGAAGTTAAAAAACAAAAAATAGAATCCAAAATAATCAGTGTTGAAGGTTTGGTTCAACCGATGGTGCTGGAAACTGCAGCAGATGTAGTGGAAGGTGTAATTTATCCGCAGCCTCATTACAATCCCGATAGTGATGACCCGAGGATCCAGAAATTCGTGAAGGATTATCGTGAGAAATTCAATACTAAGCCTGACATTGATGCTGCATTTTCGTACGATGCATTAAGAATCGTAGCTAAGGCAATTGAACAGAGTGCTAATTATCCGGCAGATCTGCGGGAAAGAATCGCCGATGTAAGTTTACGTGGAATCATTGGAGATATAAGTTTTGATTCCAATGGTGATGTGGACATCCGGCCTGAGATTTTTCAGATCAAAGGCGGGAAGTTTGTTCCGGTCGGGAAGTAAGTCTGGCGACCGTCCACTTCGTTTGTCGTTCGTCTTAGTTTGAGAGGCGAGAGGCGGAAATCGCCAGGTTAAACTCTATTGGACAATCTTTGTAATTAAGGTTAACAGGAGGATTCTGTATGTTTAAGTTGCGAACCCTAGCCGTTGTCATTATTTGCATTTTTGCGGCAGCTGTTTATGCAGCTGATAAGACAATGGCAGCAGCTACCCCAGAATGGCATATGAATGCCACAGTAATTGAAGCATGTAGTTGTCCAATGTTCTGTCAGTGTTATTTCAACACTGCGCCGGCAGGACATCATGAACATGGTGCAGGAGAGGCAAAACACTATTGCCGCGCAAATCTTGCGTACAAAGTGAATAAAGGTAATTACGGAAGTACAAATTTGGACGGCGCCAAATTTTGGATTGTATCCGATCTCGGTGAAGAGTTTTCAAAAGGTGAAATGGAATGGGCGGTCGTTTACTTTGATAAGCCTCTTGCTAAAGAACAACGTGACGGAATCGCGATGATTGTCGGTCAATTATTTCCTGTGAAATGGAAATCGCTAACCACCGCTGAAGCTTCCATTGATAAATGGGAATTTACCAAAGATGCAGCAGTCGCTTTAATGGATGGTGGAAAGACAGCAGAAGTACGTTTGAAAAGATTTCCAGGAATGACCAATGAACCAGTAGTTGTTCAGAATCTCAAATATTGGGCAGCTCCGCGCAATGATGGTTTCGTGTTGATGCCGAATGACGTTGAAGCCTATCGCGTTGGACCCAATGCCTTTGAATTCAAAAATTCAAATGGTTTTATGATCACAGTGGACATCAGTTCAAAAGATGTTCAAGCCGCAGCACCAGCTGCATCTTCAAACTCTATGAAATAGTTAACACTTGAAGGGCGGATCTTATGACCCGCCCAAGCAAATAATTTACAAGTGCCTTTCAGGGCGGGTACTCACCCGCCCTAATTTTTTAATTGGAGGAGCCTGCAGCTGATTCGGCCTGCGGTGTAACATCAATTTTTTCCACCGCATTGTCCTTGTCCGCCCACACGGAAGCTTTATCACCCGTTTTCAAAGTAACGTTAGATGGACGCTTGCCGTTGATTGTAATTTTCATGTTTTTCTTATACGAAAAAGTTTTTGATTCTCCACCTACCTGTAGGGTAATGGAGCTCTTATCCATTTTCTGAATTGTTCCTTCCGCTGTAGCCGATTTTGCGGCAGCAAATCCGGCAAATCCAGCAAAAAGAAATACTGTGATCATAAGAATCGAAATTCGTTTCATAATTGAGTGAACCTCCTGATTAACATATCTTGATCCTTAGACGAACTAAGTGGGAAAAAGGTTCACTCTGAAACGTTCAATTTCGACAAATTAAAATCCAAAAACAAGCCGTTCATTGCGAAAATGAACCCTTTCAATGTCAGAACCAAGCAATTTGTGACATTCTAAAAATTTTTGAAAATTTTCACCACAAAGGCACAAAACGATAGAATAGAGTCATGGCGAGGCTTGCACAGACCAGGAACGCATTGGGGATTGAACTGGCGGATCTGCATATTCATTTGGGCGGAGGGGTGGCGCCACATATCCTGTGGTCGCTTGCTCATCAGCAAGGCTTCAAATTGCCCGTCGCAAATTATTGGGAGTTTGCTGAATTCATCACAATTGATCCGGCCAAAATTCATTCACTGGATGACTATCTGAATTACTTTTATTGGACCGAAAAGATTCAAAGTTCTCCTGAGGCTGTAGAACGATGCGTTTATGAAATCATTAGCAAAGAATTTCGAAGCTCGAATGTGACATTGCTGGAGTTGCGATTCAATCCGATGAAAAGAAATCGCGGAGGTGAACAGGATCTGGATCATATTATTCATGCCGCATTGCGTGGTCTTGATCGCGTGGTGCTTGATTACAGTGGGAAAGCAGGATTGATTTTTTGTTTAGCGCGTGAATTTCCGTTTGAATTTAATCAGATCATTGCACATAAGGCGATGATGTATAAACAACGCGGAGTTATCGGTATTGATGTAGCTGGTCCGGAGTCCGCCGATTCCGATTTCCGAAAACGCCCGGGCGATTACGCCGATTTATTTACACGTGCACGCAATCAAGGACTTGGAATTACTGTTCACGTTGGTGAATCCGAAGCGAGTCCGGCATCTGAGATTATGGAAATGATTGATATTGCTAAACCGCATCGTATCGGACATGGAGTTCAAGCGGTTACCAGCGATGAAGTGATGAAAACTTTACGTGAGCGAAATATTTGTCTTGAGATTTGCCCGACATCAAATCTTCAAACACATGCAGTGAAAGACATGAACCATCTGCGAACAACAATGCAAACATTTTTGGAAGCTGGCGTTCCATTCACGATCAATACTGACAATCCATATCTTTCTCATACCAATCTGCGTTACGAAATCGACTTACTATTGAACAACAACATTCTTACGCAAGAAGAGCTAACGAATTGCTTCCAGCGCGCCCGCGAATATACTTTTATTTCTCTGTAACTCGGCGGTTGATTTTATGTGTTTCAAAACGCGGAGATGGATGTCGTGGATGATCATATCTGACCAGAATCGCCAATAAGATTCAGGCCAAAGGTTGTGATAATACCAGGTCGTTCCTTCCAGCAAAGTTCGATTGGCTGCAATCGATTTCAATCGAAACTGACCCTGTTGCGATAAAAAGAATCCCTCAAGGTGCGCTGGATGAATGTCCTCGTAGATCGTCCATTCTTGCATCGGCGCCGGGTTTTTCAACACTCCAAATCGCAACAATCGCGGTTCATCCCAGACTGTTATCGGTTCAACAAAAGAACCAGTGGAAAATACGCAATGACGTACTGCTCCTGCGCCTTTCCCTTGAATTTCAGCACGAATCGGATACGCAATTCCAGTTCTGAAAATCCATTCGCGCGGTGGCGGTAATTCTGAAAAAGATACAACGTGATTCCAAACAATTTGCGGTGGTGCTTCAATTTCGATAGATGATATCACAGTGAACAAAGTTGGTTGTGGATGTTCAATTGCTTGAATCATCATGATCGCAAACAGGAGTACGTTTGATACGCAATATAATTTCGGCGCTGCTTCCCGTTGAAATTGAAGCCAGTATCCTAATGTCGCTCCAACCATTGCCAAAACTCCAAGGACTGGAGCGGCCATGATCAGGCAAATAATTCCTTCGAATGCAACGAACAGCAAAACTAATCCCACGATACCCATGGACAACAATGCAACAACCATGCATTCAGTCCATTTGCGATATTGGTGATAACTGTAAATCAAACTGGATGTTAACCCGAGGCAAAATGGTAACCCAACAAAAAGTCCCCAGCCATATTGATTCAATGTTTGTACGCTGAACCGCGTGAAAACAAGCGCCGACAATGCATTTAACGCAAAGGCCGACAATGCACTTCCTGCTCTGCTGCGCGGAATTAAGTTTCCTAAACTTGAACTGTCATCAGTAGCACGAACTCGAACCTGTTTTTCAGGCAGTAACGCGATGATTGCAAAAAAAAACAGATTTACAATCGGCACAAAAAATAAGATTACCAGCCACACTGGCAAAGCACTTGCGCGAAGTCGTTTGATTGTAAGGACGCATCCGCTCCAAATAAAAGGCAATGCTGCAATCAGTAATGCAATCAAAAAGTTCTTATTTTGTTGAGGTGATAGATCGAGCTGTATCGGAAATAAATATTCCCAGATCCGCCATTTCCGGTGAAACAGCTGATATGCAATGATGCGATCAATGTTGTATTTGATCGCAAACAAAACCACACCCCAAAAAACATATTCTGCACGAGCAATGGTTCCGACGGGTGAGATCAAATCCGAAAATCTTAGCTTCATAACTTCAGAAAAGTGGCGAGCGTGAAATAAACAGAAATCAAATTACCTAGAAAAAGGATCACGTATTCAATGCGCGCGTGTAGATACATTAACTTTCCAGAAATCAGATCGCAGATAAATCTAACGAGAACCACCATGGAACAGAGCAGAGCGGGAATAAGAAGCGGCGCAAAAAATATCAAGCCATCAGGAAAAAGGGCCAAAAATAAAAGTAAAATTGGTGGAACAATTTGAATTAAAACAGGTAATGATGGAGCCAGGTAAATATCGCCGGTGCAGGCAAAAACACTGCAATGTTGATTTTCGTACCAGCAGGTGGTGTGATGAACGGTATGGCATTTGCCGCAAGAGATGATTTCATCTTTCGGATGAAGTCCGCAGTGGCAGTATGGACATCGAAGCGCTACCGCTCTCATTTTGACCCTCCTACAGCATAATTCGTAATGCGTAATCCGTAATGCGTAATGCGTAATGCTAGAGCCGGTAGAGCGTATGGAGCTAATTACGAATTACTTATTACGTATCACGTCGATCCAATTATCGTATATTCCGTAATTTCTGTCAATACAGAAATAACATAATCGTACTCGTACTCTTAATCGTAATCGTATCGGAATTCCAATCGAGTACGATTACGAGTATGAGTAAGATTACGATTAAAGGATTATCTTAAATGCTTCCAGGAAGGCTTGATTCTCTTCCGGCTTTCCGATAGTTACCCTGAGTCCATCATCGCAATTCAGTGATCGCATAGAGCGAACAATGATGCCGCGAACTAACAACTCTTTGAAAATTCGCTCGGCATCCGGAAGCGGAATTAAGACGAAATTCGTTGCAGATGGAACAAAGGGAATATTCAACTCGCGTAATTTATTTTGAAGTAGTTCTCGTTGTACGCGATTTGTTTGTCTGGAAAAATTGATGAAATTCCCATCCGATAATGCGGCAATGGCTGCAGCCTGAGCAACGCTGCTCGTGTTAAAAGGTGGGCGGATGCGATTCAGGTTTTTGATAATTTCTTCCGTAGCGATTGCATAACCGATCCGAATTCCGGCTAAGCCATGAATTTTTGAAAAGGTCCGCAGCACAATAATATTTTCGAATTGACCTAAAAATTCCAGACCGCTTGCATAATCCGGATCTTCAACGTAATCGAAGTAAGCCTCATCCAAAACTACCAACACTCGGGGCGGAACCTGTTTCAAAAAAGATTCCAACGCATTTCTCTTCAGGATCGTGCCGGTTGGATTATTTGGATTAGCAATATAAACCAGCAAAGTATGATCATCAATGGCCTTCAGGATTGCGGGGAGATCAAAGGTGAAATCACGAAGAGGTACAGTTTTGCATTCTGCATTCATTCCAACGGTCACCATCCGGTACATTAAAAATGTTTGATCTGCGGTGACTGTGTTGGAGGTTGGCTCTAAATATGTTCGTGCGATGATTTCGATAAGATCTGTTGAGCCATTTCCCAAAATGATCTTTCCGGATTGAATGCCAAGCTTTTCAGAAAGAGCTTTTTTTAAATAATATCCATTTCCATCAGGGTACCGATGCACTTTTTCCAGCGATGTCTTCATTACTTCCAGTGCAGCAGGAGATGGTCCAAAACAATTTTCATTGGAGGCCATTTTGATTACGTGAGTTAATCCAAGCTCACGCATCAGTTCTTCTTCGGGTTTTCCTGGCAAGTAAGGTTCGATTTTCAAAATGTTTGAAGGAACATTCAGTCGCGAATTATTTTCGGTCATGAGTGCTTTCCTTTTTTTTGTGGACGGGTGTAAGCTCCGCCACCACTCAAGATCTTAATTTCCTGAGGTTTCAGCATCCGATATTCACCAGGCCTCAAACTATCATCACGGATCGCGCCAATAGCAACGCGTTTCAGTTTTAAAACCGAATGGCCAATTTTTTCAAACATATTTCGAATTTGATTTTGTTTTCCTTCTCGAATTGTAATCTCAAGCCACGCATTTTTGCGCGTCTCAATAATTTTGATCTTTGCAGGCAAAGTTTTTCTGCCTTCCAGTACAATGCCGGTACGTAGTTTATTTATTTTGATTTCTTCCGGAATTCCTTTTACTTTCGCAATATAAACTTTTTCCAATGCATGCGATGGATGTTCGATCTTTTGCGCAAGATCACCATCATTGGTCAGGATCAACAAACCTTCGGTATGATAATCGAGTCTGCCAACGGGATAAAGACGCACTGGAATGTTATCAACCAATTTTTTTACGGTGGGACGTCCTTCAGGATCACGTAAAGATGTAATGTAGCCATCAGGCTTATTTAATAGCACCGAAATTTTTGGTTGTTTAGGCTCAATTCGTTTGCCATCAACATCGATGGTATCGCGATCAGGATCGGCTTTACTACCAAGTTCGAAAACCGTTTTGCCGTTAATGCGCACCCGGCCTTCGCGGATTAATTCTTCAGCTTTTCGACGTGAAGTTACTCCGGCCTGGGAGATGATTTTTTGGAGACGCACTTGCATGACTAACCACAAAAACGCGGTTAATTTCCTTCTTCAACTGAAGCTTCGGGGGACTCCTCGGGATCCATTTCTAATTCTGCTTCCGGTTGCGCATGGAAAATTTCAGGACTTAGTTTTTCGCCAATCAATTCTTCAAATTCCTGTAACTGTGGCATTTCTGAAAGATCTTTTAGACCGAAATGTACAAGAAATTCCCGATTCGTTCCATAAAGGAAAGGACGTCCAACCACCCTTTTTCTACCCAAAACTTTAATGAAGTTGCACTCTAAAAGTGTTTTCAAGGCACCCGCCGCATTACAAGAACGGATTTCAGAAATTTCAGGAAGGGTAATTGGTTGTTTATAGGCAATGATAGCTAAAGTTTCCAATGCAGATCGCGATAAACGGATGACCAGAGGTTTTGAAAATAATGCTTGAATATGTGAGTCCCATCGCGGATGGCTGAATAATTGATATCCTGCAGCAACTTCTTTTAGAACGAAACCGCTTCCTTTTGTTTCCAGATCGGATTGAATTTCAGAAAGCGTTTCCTGGATCAATTCCTTATCTGTATCATTCATCACTGATTGAAAATGATCCAGAGTTAAAGGTTCGGTTGCAGTGAATAACAGAGCCTCAAGTAATGATCGAATCTCAGTTTTTTCCATAACCGCACATTGTATCACTGAAACATGGAATTCACGGAATTTACTGAAAGCTCCTTTCCGTGTTTCCGGTGGCTTTCGTGCTTCCGTGATTCAGTATAAGATGGATTTGCAATGGTTACTTCAATCGATTACTTCAAAAACTTAGCCTCACTGCCCGATCACAAAATAAGTTTAGCCGAAGCGGCATTACAAATCGCATTGGATGAATATCCTGAATTGGACATTTCGCATTACAGGAAATTGTTAAAAGGCTGGAGTGATTCAATGAATGCGAAGCTTTCTAGAAAGCCTGTAAGAAATCAACTGGACGAAATCAATCAATGGCTATTTAATAAAATGAATTTTACCGGCAACATTGAAAACTATTATGATCCACGCAATAGTTTTTTAAATGATGTAATGGATCGTCGCACCGGTATTCCTATCACGTTGTCTGTCATTTATCTGGAAATGGCGTGGGCTTTAGGTCTGGCTGCTGCGGGTGTTGGATTTCCTGGTCACTTTTTAGTCAGAGTGATTGAGGATAGTAAGCCGATATATATCGATCCATTTCACAAAGGTAACATTATGACGGCCGAAGAATGCATGGAATTTCTGAATGAACTTACGGAAGGAGAGCTTGAATTTGACCAAAAATTTTTGAGCACGGTAAACAAGAAAGAAATTATTGTGCGAATGCTGAGAAATCTAAAACGTATCTATCTTGAAGTCAGTAATTATTCCAAGCTCATTAAAATTCTTGATCATCTTATTATAATAACTGCCGGAGAAGCGGAAGAGATTCGCGATCGAGGAATCATTTATTATCAAATGAAGGCTTTTAAAAATGCTCTCCATGACTTTGAAACATTTCTTTCAATAGCTCCGGACTCCGAAGATGCGGAAGTAATCCAGCAATATCTCCAGGTTTTGCAGGAATATGATCTGCACCTGAACTAATCTACGTTAGTAAATTCCTCGAGCCTTGACATTGACTCATCACAAGCCCGTTTTTAACATTGAAATTATGGAGAGAAAATATTATTACTTCCTGGATAAAGAAGGCCGTATCTGGCACGAAGGTACAGAGATAACAGATCCTCGGTTTGCTTATTTAGTTCATCGAAGTATGCAGAAAGTTGAAAGTGGTTATCTGGTGAAGTGTCAGGGCGAAGATTGTTATTTCCAGGTTGAAGATGTTCCTTATGTTGTACAAGATGTTGCTCTTCATAAAAATGAGCACGATTCTTTGCGACAAATCGATTTGATTTTTCCTGGAGGATACACAGAAGTTCTTGATGTATCTACGCTTTATGTATCGGATCAAAACGTGCTTTATGGTAAAGTTCGAAACGGAAAATTGGATGCACGGTTTACGTTAAAATCTTTTTTTCATCTTGCTCCTTTCATAGAACAAGATCCTTCCGGACGTGATTATGCAATTGAGGTCGGTGGAAAAAAGTACATAATTATTCAGCCTGCGGTTCAGCAACAGTAGCTGGAAGTTCTGAACGCCCAAGGTTTTAGGATATAATTCATGACGATAATGGCGTTTAAAGTTCCAGAGAAGCAGACATTTAAGATCGGGGAGGTATGTGAGATGCTTCAGCTGGAGCCGTACGTTTTGCGATACTGGGAATCTGAATTTGACGATTTAAGTCCGAAAAAGAATGCCATGGGACAGCGCATTTATCGTCCTCGCGATATTGAGATCATTTATCTCATCAAGAAATTATTATACGAGGAAGGTTATACGATTCTGGGTGCGCGTAAACAATTGAAGCGTGAGATCACCAAATTGGATGGTGGCGATGCTTCCATGGATCGTGAGGAGGTGGTCCAGAATTTGAAGAAAATTCGGTGGGAACTCCAGGAGATACTAACCCTATTCAATAAGCGATGATTGAGAATTGAGGATGGATGATTGCGAGTTAGCGATCCTCAATCTTCAATACTCAATTCTCAGTTTTTCAGTCGGGACGTAGCGCAGCCTGGTAGCGCACATGCTTGGGGTGCATGTGGTCGGAGGTTCAAATCCTCTCGTCCCGACCAATTTTTAGATGAGAATAGAGGATGGAGGATTAAGGATTGCGATCCTCAATCTTCGATCTTCGATTCTCATATTTCGGGGCGTAGCGCAGCTTGGTAGCGCACTTGGTTCGGGACCAAGGGGTCGGAGGTTCAAATCCTCTCGCCCCGATTAACTTTTTTTGCCGCAGAGTTCGCAGAGCACGCAGAATAAAATATAATTCAGCGATTTCTGCGTTCTCTGCGGTAAAAAATCATTTCAATGATTGCCCGTAGATATTTCATTTCTGGCGATGTGCAAGGCGTTGGCTTCCGCTATTTTGTATTGCGAGAAGTACAACGCATTGGTGACATTAAAGGATTTGTTCGGAACTTACCGGACGGCAGAGTAGAAGCTTACGCGGAAAGTGACTCCGAAAATATCCAGAAATTGGAAAAAGCTTTGCATAAAGGCCCAGGGATGGCCGAGGTAACAAATGTAAGGATCGAAGAGGAAACTCCCGAAGGCCAATATCCCGATTTTCGAATCACAATTTGAGATTTTCAACACGACGGCACCGAGACACGACGGATCACCAAAAATAGAATATTTTGTGAGCAATTGTGTCTTTGAGTCTTTGTGTTGAAAACAGCGTTTAGGAGGGCACGAATGGATCTTAAAGAATGTATCAGGGACGTTCCGGATTTTCCAAAAAAAGGCATCATCTTCAAAGACATAACCACTCTACTAAAAGATTCGAAAGCATTACGCTGCACCGTTGATTTAATGGCAGATCGCTACAAAAATGAAAAAATTGATCAAGTGATCGGAATTGAATCGCGTGGTTTTATTTTCGGCAGCCCTCTTGCATATCACATTAACGCTGGTTTCATTCCTGTAAGAAAGCCAGGAAAGCTTCCATCAGTAACTGAACGCATCTCTTATGATCTTGAATATGGAACTGATAGTCTCGAAATTCATAAAGATGCATTAGAGCCCGGTCAAAGAGTATTGATTGTGGATGACCTTCTCGCAACCGGTGGAACTGCAGCAGCTGTAGCAAAGCTTGCGGAAAAATTGCAGGCAGAAGTTGTGGGACTTGGATTCATTATTGAATTGACCTTCCTGAATGGCCGCGAAAAATTAAAAGGCCACAAAGTTCATTCTCTAATTCAATACTGATTTCTTCTTTCGTATCATCCAAAAATCCTCCTGAGTTCGTACAGATAAGACGGAGTCAGAAAGCAATTCTCGGCGTTGTGCCTGCCTGAGTGATTGCGGATTGATATCCAATAATGGAGGATTACTAATGAAGTTGAAGCCCGCAAGATTTCGTACTTTTCTATTCTTGGGCCTCGCGCTGGTTGGCCTGCTCTTTTCGCAAGGAAATTTGTTAGCATCAAGCCACAGTGAAGCGCCGGGAATCGGAAAGATTCCAAGATTGGACTGCACAGATGTTTATGCATTTCGCAGTCCGGATCGTCCGGATACTGTTACTCTGATCGCTCTATACATCCCATTGGAAGAACCGAATGCCGGACCAAACTGGTATTCGTTTGATGATAACGGTGTCTATGACATCCTGGTTGACAATGATCAGAATGCAGTAGAGGACATCACATTTCGTTTCCGTTTTCAGACTCAAATTCAAAATGGAGATACATTCCTGAGCTTTTTACCGGGAATCAATTCCTTAAACAGCGGTTCCTATAATTTGAAACAAACCTTTTCGCTTACCCGCATCAACAAAGGTGGTGGATCTACAGTGATCGGCAGCGGATTAGTTGCACCTCCGCCAAATGTTGGGCCAAAAACTACACCTGGTTACGATGGACTTTCAGAAAGCGGCGTGTATACGTTTGGCGATATGAAAGTTTTTGTCGGACAACGCGATGATCCATTTTTTGCAGACCTTGCTGCTTTGTTTGATGGACTTACCATCCGCAAACTTCCTGGCAATAAGGGTGGTGGAAAAGATGGATTAGGTGGTTTCAATGTTCATGCACTGGCCATTCAAATTCCGATTGCCCAGCTCACAAAGAATGGATCGGCACCATCTGCAGTGAATGATCCCGCTGCTGTAATCGGTGTATGGTCCTATTCCTATTTGCCAAAGACTGCGGTTCAAGGACCGAAAGGACCGAAATATTCTGGTCCATTAGTTCAAGTTTCGCGTTTGGGTGCTCCCCTTGTTAATGAAGTTGTCATTCCTTTGAAAGACAAAGAAAAGTGGAATTCATCAAAACTGAAAAACGATACGCAGTTTTTGAGCTACGTAACTGATCCCGAACCAGCACGTTTGTTGAATGCGCTCTACGGCATCAGTATTCCGCCTACTCCGCGCAACGACCTTGTAGCCATCTTTCTTACTGGCATTGATGGCTTAACAAAAGTGCCCGGCGTTGTTCCTTCTGAACAACTTCGATTGAATGTTGCGGTACCGGTGAGCACGAAACCAAGCCGTCTTGGCTTGCTTGGTGGCGACAATCAAGGTTATCCAAACGGACGCAGACTTGCTGATGATGTCATCGACATTACTGTGCGTGCTGCTGCAGGTGGAACACCGTTTACGCCTGATCAAAACGTTGCACCAAATAATCAGCTGGGTGATGGAGTCGATCAAAACGATAAACCATTCACATCCACATTCCCTTACATGGCGGCACCTTCAAATCCGCTTTCACATACTCATCATCGTTCAGAACCAGGTAAGTAATGAATTTTGAAACGGGCGCCTGGTTAAAACAGGCGCTCGTTATTTTTATTTGAGTATCCTATGCGAACAATTCTTCTGATAACTTTAACGCTGTTCTTTATGAGTTCGGTTTGTTATGCCAATCGAAATCCAATTTCCGTCAAACCATTGGATCAACAAATTGAGGTTTATCAAAAAGGCGCGTTATCGAATCCGAAAGATGTTGTGAACTTAAATCGTCTGAGCTACGCATTCATTCAAAAAGTAAGGCAAACTGCCGAGACTTCTTACAGCGTGCGTGCGGAGCAATTGCTGAACCAGGCGCTTAAGATCGATCCGAAAAATTATGACTCCTGGTATTACCTGGCGCTCGTTCAAATGTCGCAGCATAGATTTGCTGATGCAAAACAATCTGCGCAAGGTGCAATTTCGGTTGAGCCTTCAAATTCAGATGCATATGGCGCTCTTGGTGATGCTACTTACGAATTAGGGCAATACGAAGAGTGTGCATCTGCATATCAAAAAATGTTGGATCACAGGCCGAGTACGGCGAGTTACAGCCGGGCGGCGTATTATCGCAAACTTATTGGTGATGTAGCAGGAGCTGCAGACTTATTGAAGCGAGCTTATGAGCTTGCAGATTACAACGATCCTGAAAATCGCGCCTGGTGTTTATTCCAGCTTGGTAACCTTGCATTCAGTGCAGGAAGACTGGATGAGGCTGAAAAATTATTTTCAATGGCTGCAGAAATTTTTCCAAATTATTACAACGCTCTTGCAGGCCTTGGCAAAGTAAATGCAGCGATAGGTAAAATCGAAAATTCAATCACCTATTACAACAAGGCTATTGCGATTGTACCGATGCCTGAATTTGTTTCGGCATTGGGAGATGTGCTCACCGCTGCTGGCAGATCGGAAGAAGCAAAACGACAATATGATCTGGTGGATTTCATCGGATCTCTCAGCAAAATTAATCAGGAAATTTACAACCGGCAGCTGGCATTATTTTATGCCGATCACCTGGAACAAAAACGAAGTGAAGCTCTGCGGATGACCGAACAAGAAATAATGTTTCGCAAAGATATCTACGGATATGATGCTTATGCATGGTGTCTTTATAAGAATGGCCGTTATCAACAAGCTGCTGATTCAATGAAGCAAGCATTAAAAATGAAAACACCCGATGCTATGCTTTACTTTCATGCAGGAATGATTTCTTCCGCGTTGAATCGAACTGCTGAAGCGCGAAGGTATTTGCAAAAAGCACTCGAGATCAATCCACATTTTCATCCATTGTTTGAAAAAATCGCGCGGGAAAAACTGAGCTAGTCAGCTGAGTGGCTTGCCTTCCATTTCATGGAATTCAGTATTCGAGTTTGTCCGGATGGATGATCAAAAAATAGAAGTTCGACCGTTGGGGTAGGATCGAGTTCGCGATACTCACCGAGTTTCAAAAACGTAGTCGCAGCGGCGTCAGGTTGATGGCTGGCATCGAGTCCAAAATTATCGGCTTGCAGTTCTTGCGTACGGCTGAACGTATTTGAAATTGGGCTTGTGATAAATAAGAAGATTCCGAGTAGAAACCAGAGTAAAGGAAGTCCGGCAGGATCTGCAACAGATTCGATTCCGAGATTCGGCCGGTGCGCGAGAATTCTGCTAAATGTCCATCGCACAAACAAGAATCCCAAGATTATTAGCACGCTGAAATAGGCAACGCCTTTCCACACATGATTCAAAACAAAGTGGCCCATTTCGTGTCCCATAATCATTTGAATTTCTTGCGGTGTGCATCGCTTTAAAGTGTTATCAAACATTACGATTCGAGTTGTGCCCAGGATACCGTTCACAAAAGCGCTGATCCGATCCGTTCGTTTGCTAGCGTCCATTTCATAGACTTCGTTTGCATGAATGCCATGTTCATGAGCCATTTTCAAAATGTTTTCGCGAAGCTCGGAATTCTTAATTGGAGTGAACTTATTAAATAGCGGCATGATGAAAACAGGTGCGATGGCGATTGTAACTACCAGAAACAAGATCATTACCAGTGATCCCCAGAGCCACCAGGTACGTGGTGTTTTTCGCAAAACTGCATAAAGGGCCATCAATAGAACTGCACCAAGAAATGCGCCAAGAAAAAATCCAATTGCTTGATCCGATAGCCAGTGTGAAAAGCTCTGTGTTAGCAGATTATATTTTTTTTCGCGGTAATACGAAGAATAAATGTTAAGCGGAAATTGAATCAGTGTTATAACTACAAAGAATTGAAACCAATAAATTGCAATTTGCAACGATGGTTTTTTTGTGACGCGTTGTGCAAAATTTCGGAAACGGGCAGAAAGGCCGGAGATAACAAACCATAGCAATATCGCAGACAAGAATAAGAATTCAACAATATCAAGGAAATATTTTCCATGTGCATATGCTTTGGTTTTTTCTCGCCGTTCTAATGGAACGGAATCAAGATAAGCTTTCGTTGCCGCGACAGGATCCTTAATTTTTGAAGCTTCTTCCGCTTTTTGTAAATCAAACGGGGCTACGCTGGATTTTTCGGCTGCTAATAGTGATGGTGAAAAGATCACAAACAAGGTCAGGAAAACTAAAAGAGAACGTGCGCGTCCCATATTAAAATTCGCGACCAACTGAAATTTGAAGCGCAAGACGATTTGTACCGAAGAAACGATCTGCGGCACTGGATCTATCAGTTACAGTTGGACGGAAAACATAACCGCCAGCAACTCCTGCTTTCCATGGTTCCATCGCAAAATGGATTGAAGCTGCCTAACAAAATTCGTGCGCCACCTTCGGCTTCATTTGTCTCCCAAAAACCTTCAAGATCCTGGCCCACCGCTTCAACGCCTAAATACATCATCGAAGCAACACGATGTGACCAACCCATGCTCATAATCAAATCAATTGGATCGCGATCCGGTGAGCTTGCTTTTTCCAAAGTCATGTTGGTATCGAAACGCCATTGTTGGGCTTGCCATCCACCCAAAAATTTGAGCAGCAGCACGTTACCACCATCACGTTCCCAACGAACTCCGCCGCCTGCAGCTGCGCGAAATTTTCCATCTATATTGTTTCGCAATGCATAGAAGCCTTCGATTTGTCCGGTTAAAACTGTGTGCGAATCATCTTTTCCAAATGAAGTATTTCCAAGAAACATCCACCGCGAATTCAGGTTCCACTCAATTCCAATTCTGCTGTCCGCAGAAGGCGCATCCGAAAATCCCAGACTCCCGTCACCAACTCCTGCATCGAAATGCAGGGTAATTTTTTGATTGTTCGAATCAGATGGAGATATTGTGAACAAGAATGGTCTTAGTTGCGTTTCGCAGTTAACAGAAGCAAGAAAAAGAAATGTGACAATGATGAAAAAGACGCTTGCCTTCATCGCAATTCCCTCCCGGAAAGTGGATCATAACATTAAAATCTGCGAACATGATCATCGAAGGTTTGTGGAACGTTTGTGCGAAATCATTTTAAGACCGTATTTCGGCCGCATGGTGATTGAAGCTTGTGTTGCGACAGGATGATTGGGCACCAGTTCAAGATGAAAATCGCGGAGAATTGTAACCAGTAACAAAATAGCTTCCATCATTGCAAAAGAATTTCCGATACATTGGCGAGGTCCGCCGCTGAAAGGGAAGTATGCAAACTTTGGAATTGTTTTTGCAAAATCATTTTGCCAGCGTTCCGGACGAAATTCCAAAGGATTTTCGAAAAATCGCGGATCCCGCTGTGTCACATATTGACTCATGAATATTGTGGTGCCCGCAGGCACGTAATATCCGCCAATTTCACAATCATTGATCGCTTCACGCCCGAAACCATAAGCAGGGGGATAGAGTCGCATCGATTCCAGAATTACCATTTCCGAATATTTCAACTTCTCTAAATCAGTTATTGTTGCCGGGCGATCGCCAAGAGTGCTTCTAACTTCATTAACTATTTTTGATTCAATTTCCGGACTTTTTGATAGGACATAGAAAGTCCAGGAAAGAGCATTCGCAGTAGTTTCATGACCGGCCAGGAAAAGTGTGATGATTTCATCGCGTAATTGTTCATCGGTCATACGGCTTCCATCTTCATCCTGTGCATGTAAAAGCATTGACAATAAATCGCCGGCATCTTCACCGCTGGCTCTGCGAGCCCGAATGATTTCATAAACTGTCTTGTTGAATCGTTTGATTGCTTTGCGAAATCGAAGATTGCCGGGTGTTGGAATGAATTCGGGGATAACAAAAGGTCTTCCGAATCGCGCTTGAAACTCGTGCATCACGATATCCATAGCATTACCAACATCTTTTGCATCTTTACTGACATCTGCATTGAAAAGTGTTTTGGCTACAATTTGCATTGTGAGCGTCATCATTTCTTGATGCACATCCAGAATTTCTTCATTGTGCCAGTTTTTGAGCATCCGTTCTGTAAACTCAACCATGATTTTTCCGTACATCGCTATTTGATTCCGGTGAAATGCAGGTTGAGCCAATCTACGTTGACGGATCCAAAAATCTCCTTCGCTGGTTAGCAGACCATTTCCAAAAACGCCTGTTAACTGTCGCCACACTTTATGCTTCTTGAAATTTCGATTTGCGGTTACCAGTACATACTCGATGTCATCTGGATGTGCAATTAAATATGCGGGCATGTTTGGCAGACGAAAGCGAACTACATCGCCATATTCGCGCACGGATTGTTGAAAAAAGCCTAGGATGTCGCGCCGAAATTCCGGAAAGTTTCCTAACAACCAATGTCCTTTTGGACTCGGAGGTATCTTGTCATTCATATATACTTCATATTGTAAGAATTTTACCGCCGAGCCCGCAAAAGAATTGTGGAAATTCCGTTAACTCCGCTTGAATTTGCCCGTCGAACAAGAAAGCTTTATCCGCGACGTGAAGCTGTTATTGATGGAGAGCTTCGCCTTACATACGAGCAATTTTTCGATCGATGTGACCGATGGTCTGCGGCATTGCAGAAATTTGGAATTGCTAAAGGGGATCGTGTCGCATACATCGCGCCAAATACTCATGCCCAGTTAGAATCTTTTTATTCCGTGCCTCAAATCGGCGCAGTATTAGTACCAATTAATTATCGTCTTATTGCAGAGGACTTCGAATATTTGATTCAACATAGCGGTGCAAAAATTGTCTGCGCTCATTCAGATTATGTGAATGCTGTTGATACCATCCGCACGAAACTGCCAAACGTGCTGCAATTTGTTGCGCTTGAAAATGCGCGCGACGGTTGGCTGAATTATGAATCCGTTCTCGCGTCAACATCAAATAATTTTGAACGGTGTGAAATTCAAGAACGCGATCTATTAACAATCAACTACACAAGCGGCACAACATCGCGACCGAAAGGAGTAATGATTACACATCGAAATGCATACATGAATACTGTCGGCACCATGATTCATTTTCATATGAACGATGCTGAACGTTATCTCTGGACATTACCGATGTTTCATGCGAATGGCTGGACTTTTGTCTGGACGGTCACTGCAGCTGGTGGAACTCATATTTGTTTGAGAACTGTAAATCCTGATTCGGTTTTTGAAGCGATCAAAAATGAGAAGATCACAATGTTTTGCGCAGCCCCAACAGTTCTGATTGCAATTGCAAATGCTTCGGAGAAATTACGGGCCAATGCACCAAAAGGATTGCGAATTCTAACTGCTGGTGCGCCGCCAGCAGCAGCTACGATCGAACGATTGGAAGATGAACTTGGTTGGGAAGTTACGCATGTCTATGGTCTCACCGAAACATCTCCGTTTATCACAATCTGTGAACCACGAACGGAACATAGCTCACTGTCATGCAAAGATCGCGCAACGATCAAGGCAAGACAAGGTGTTGAGCTGATTACTTCGGGTGATCTTTCCGTACTGGATGCAAATGGAATGGAAGTTCCACACGATGGTGAAACTCTTGGAGAGATTGCGGTGCGTGGAAATGTAGTGATGGAAGGATACTTCAATGATCCAGAAGCAACATCAAAAGCAATTCGCGATGGCTGGTTTTTTTCCGGTGATGCAGCGGTGGTTCATCCTGATGGGTATGTAGAGATTCGTGATCGATTGAAGGATGTGATCATCAGCGGTGGTGAAAATATTTCATCAATTGAAGTGGAGGGTGTGTTGTTGCGTCATCCTGCTGTTCAGGAAGTTGCCATCGTTGGACTTCCACATGAAAAATGGGGTGAAGCTCCGCATGCGTTTATTGTTTTGAAATCAGGGGCAACCGCAACTGAGGCTGAGATTCGCGATTTTGTCAGAGAACGGATGGCGCATTTCAAATCTCCGCAAGGTGTAACTTTTCTTTCTGAATTACCCAAAACCGCAACCGGCAAAGTTCAGAAATACGTTTTACGCGGAAAAAAATCAGCCATATCAAAACAATAATTAGGGTACAATACGACCGCCGCGCACGGTTGCACCAACAACAATTCCTGCGCTAATTAAAACCAGATTTTTGATAATGTATTGTCCTTCTAGAGTCAGGAATATAGAGTCTTAAGGTATTAAGCTCATTACCGTATGCATCATTAATAATCAAGTAGTCTGCTATGAGATTTAATTCTGTTAGTACACTCCTACGCTGCCGAACGTGCCAGTAGTTCCTTTGACTGCGACACCGACCGTTCCACCCGAAATGGGTCCTGATGATGGTACCAGGGTTAAAATCTGTGTTCCGTCAATGAAGACCTTATAGTTCGTGCCGTCGTAGACGATCCGTGCCATGTACATTGTATTTGGATCGATCCTTTGTTGCGCCTTGGCTTTGGCTACCACTGTTTTTCCGATCCGCTGTTTGATGATCCAGCGGTCGTTCTGCTCCTTCATCAGGAGTTCGATCGTGTTGGCCTTATCGATAAAGTGATACAACAACCAGAGTCGATTGCCGGGCCGCCTGCAGTTTGCATCGGTGCTTCCACGTAACAGATGGTGCAACCAGCGAAGGCTGGACTGGCAGTTGCTGAAGTCCTCCTTGTGTTGGACCCAACAAGGTTCCCGCCTGATTCGGACCAGAACGAGCTGTTCTTGGTGTATGTCCAGTCGGTCGCAAGTACTCCGTCTTCGAAATCCTCGCAGAACAAGCACGCATTGGTGATAGTCGTGTTTTCAACATCCACGTTATTTGCCAGGACCGGATCCGCTTCATTTCCCGACACAACTGCACTGTTGGTGGCGATTCCAACAATGCTTGCCGTTGCAGTAACTATAATCGTTGCGGAGTTTCCTGCATCGAGATTTCCAATTGCGCAACTAACTGTGGATCCTGAGAGACTGCAACCCGGAGATGCGGACACAAATGTGACTTCCGCAGACAAACTATCATTCATCACCACTCCCGTGGCGTTATCCGGGCCGTTATTGGTTACATTAATTGTAAAAGTAATAAGTGTCCCCAATGATGGCTGGATCGGGATTGTCTGTGTTAGTTACGGATAAATCTGCTGTAACCACCGGAATGATGACGGTCGTTTCCGAATCGACATTATTGGACGGGTTCGGATCGTTTTGATTGGCGCTCACTGTTGCGGTATTTGTGATCGTACCTGGCGAGTCTGCAGTTACGTTGATCTGAAAAGTAATCGTGTTTCCATTATCGATAGTGCCCAGGTTGCAGGTAACTGTACCGTTTCCAGCAACGCAGCCCGGATTTGTTGAAGAAACAAACGTTACTTCGGCAGGCAGATTATCAATGAGAGTGACTCCGGTTGCGGTGGATTGTCCATTGTTAGTTACCGCAATTGGGTAACTGAAATTTTCGCCTTGCGAGACTGGATCGGTGTCATCTGTTTTGACAACGGATAAATCTGCGAAGTTGCCAACTTGAATTATCACCGTTGCAGTATCGGTGCCGCCGCGGTTATCGAAGACTGTCAGAGTTGCGGTGTAAGTGCCGGCACTACTGAAGGTGTGATAGGCTATCGAGCCCCAGTAATCACCTCCGTCGCTGAAGGTCCAGTGGAAGTTACCCAACCAGCCATCAGGGTCGTACGAGCCGGATGCGTAGAAGATTACGTCCAATGGCGGCTGGCCAAAGGTCGGATTCGCCGTTGTGTTAGCAATAGGTGCTTGATTGGGGTTCGTTGCTTTGATGAGCACCGCATTCGTTGTCTGAGCTCCCAGGTCATCGGTTAGGGTTAGAGTAGCGAGGAAGGGGCCGCTGTTACTGTAAATGTGATTCGGATTTGGTTCAGTCGAAGTGGCTCCGTCACCGAAGTCCCAGGAATATGAGACCACGGTGCCGTCCGGATCGGTTGAGGATGCCGAACTGAACGCAACTGACAGTGGCACATCTCCACCGCTGGGTGTGGCCGAAGTTACGACTACCGGCCAGGCGTTACCACCCACGCCCAACTGCTCGTAGCCAATTCGATAGGAGGCGTAGGGGGCCTGGAGCAGGATGGAAGCGCCCATCAGGGAGATCCCATTGGCTCCGGTCACAGTTGGATAAGTTTCAGAGTCAGGTGAATTTGAGAACAGAAAACCCAGTGGATCGACAATGGATCCGTTCGCACTCACACGCATACCGAAAAGATCACTTCGGGCGTCAAGTTGGTCGAGTTCCGATTCCGCCAAACGGTTGCGCTGATCCTGATAGGCGACAATGAACTGGTTGCCGTCCCAGGTAACTCGCGGCCGATACTGATTCCCGAGCCAGGGAGTGAGCGTGATGGCGGGTTGAAGCGAGCCATCAGAATTAACCATTCGCCCGACTAGATCCATCTCGACTCCGGATGAGATTTCGGCCACTTGCACAACGAATGCAACGGTGTCGTTGGAAGCCACGCTCGGGCCATATGTATATGCGCTGGTTGAGTACGGCCCGTAAACGGAGAACTCGGGAGTGAAGATGCCATTGGCGTCAACGAAAGAAGCCATCGTTGTTCCTATGGTGTTGTCGTGTGAGGGATGTCTTTCCCAAGTAACAAACCAACTATCCCCAACCACTGTGACTGCAGGAAAAGCCGCAAACGAGTTGCCCAGTGCCAGGGGAGTGGGATCCAGCACGACGCCGTCGGATCCCCGCACGCGAGAGGCGACTGGGAAAATGACCTCAATATTAAAGCCGATTTTCAGGCCGGTCACAAGAAAAGTATCGCCCAGGGCGGCGAGTTGATTTGGGCCGAACGCGGGCATCACAAAGAATGGTGTTGCATCGAGTAATGTGCCGTCTTGCTGGATACGCTGCGCGACAACGCCGCTACTGTTACTCCAAGCGATCATGTAGAGCGCGCCGTTCCATGCTACTGAAGGCGTGGTTGGGCCGCTGGTACTATCGCCTGAATCAAGCAGAATCGGGTCTGTTGTCAGTGCGTCTCCGTTGGCGTCCAATGGTTGGGCCATAACTCGGTTCACGCCAGAGAGATCACTACGAAAAACAAGCATATAGCCGTTGCTGCCTACCGCGATGTTGGGTCGCACCTGCGAAGGTGCGCCAGATGAGAGAGTGACGATGGGCCCGCTGTATTGTCCGTTAAGATGATTGCTGACTCGACATCGTAGGAATTTTGCAAGGCTATGTCGAAAGTTGACCAAACGATTTGCAGATCGCCGGAGGGGCTGGCAGCCGCAGGTCCGCTGGTCAGGCCGGCTACTGCTATGCCACCATGGTCAATCACTTGACCGTTTGCATTGACATGTGCCACAGAGACGCCCTGGAAGCTCCAGGTCACTTTCCAGTAGGTGCCGTCCCATTCGACTCCTGTTAGGGAGAAAGGGTCCGGAGAGTTATCCAACGAGATGTCAACACCATTGGGATCCAACACGATACCAGCTGTGCTTACCCGCGATCCTTTGACCGCGATGATGTAATTGGGTGGATCTTGAGCGACCCAAACGATGTAAAACAACTGGCCGTTGGACGCCAGATCACTGATGTTGTAGCCAGTTACCAGCGTAAACGGGTTAGGGCTCAAGAGGTTAAGAATCTGATCAAAGCACACGCCCATTGTGTCCGAGAAGTCGCTCCAGGTCAGCATGTAAACTCCGGCTGCATACGCCATGCGCAGATTGAAACGAGTATAATATGTAGCTGGGACAAGGGTATGAATCGGCGGATCAAGTATGACTCCATTTGGGGAGATGCGCAGCGCCATCAGGTCATTGCTGGCTGCTGTGCCTTCAAACGCGATCGCCCAGTTGTTGCCATCGGAGGCTACAGCCCACATGCTCGCCTGTGGAACGAGATTGTAAAGCACTATTGGTTTGGGATCCAATATTTGACCTGACGGTGAAACCCGTACTGCTTCCAGGGACTTCTGATAGTAAGAGCCTGTGCCGCTGATCGAATAACTCTCGTACACCACAAGCCAATTGGTCCCGTTCCATGAGATTTGAGGATTTTCTTGGGAAGCTGGGCCGTTTGCGATCGGGAAGGGAATGGCTTCCAGGGGGTTGCCGAAAGCATCCAAACGCATTCCGTAGATATCGCTGGAGGTCTCGTACTCTATGAAAAACGAAGTTCCAGTAGGGTTTGATCGTCTGTCAGCCCAAACGGCCAGGAAAGTGTCGCCACCAGCGGCGATCGTGGGGGATTGCTGATCGCCTGCGGCTGCGCCTATGGCGTTGTCGCCTGGCAAAAAGCGAGAGGGAAGTATTGTGACCGCATGAGCTGGCGTAGCAATTGGCAGCAACACTACCAAACAGATAGAAATCCAGAGTAAGCGATTCAATCGCATGTTTGACCCCCAACATCGTTACTTTGAAGATACTGTTGAATCGTTAGAAAGCCACTAATCCAACTCAAAATGATCCTCAGAATCTTTAGAGCCGCTGGCACTTGAGAAAAATACAATTCGCTCGTATTTTCTTCTGGTTTATTTTTCCAAGATTCCGTTTCTACTAATAGTTTAGATGCCTAAGCAAGGATCACTTCAATACGTACAAAGGCGGAATTTGATTTACGTCGTTTTTGAAATCAGCCCGAAATCGATATAATGCGTGCAAGGTGTGATCCAAAGATTAGCCAGCAGCTGCGTCACACCAGCGCGTCAGCATCGTATTCAGTGAAACAATCCAGCTGGATGATTCAATTCCAGATGAAGAGAAAGGACGCCGTGCGCTGCTTGAAGAAGTTTCCTGCACGATTGCATCAGATCAAGCACCCGTGACACGGATGGCGCATTTCAAATCTCCGCAAGGTGTAACTTTTCTTTCCGAACTACCTAAAACCGCAACCGGTAAAGTTCAGAAATATGTTTTGCGCGGAAAGAAATCAGCAATATCAAAACAATAATTTAGGCACAGTTTGCTCGGGGTTTGGAAGTTATGACATTAACGTTATAATACTGGCACTCGAGTGAAAGGCTTGATTACCAGATCTTTCCAAACACATTCATCAAAAGGCAAAAATCGAAGGAGTCTGCATGGCAGAAAAAAATAACAGCTCCACTGAGTTCAAACCTTTTGTTCCGGCCGGAACGATAGTACCAGAGTTTACTCCGAAGGCAATTATTCTTGGTGCAATTTTCGGAATCATCTTTGGTGCAGCCACAGTTTATCTTGCGCTCCGCGCCGGCCTGACAGTATCAGCTTCCATTCCGATTGCGGTACTGGCAATTGCTGTTTTCAAGAAAATTGGCAATTCAACAATCCTTGAAAATAACATCGTCCAAACAATCGGATCTGCAGGTGAATCAATCGCTGCCGGTGTTGTATTTACGCTTCCGGCACTGTTGTTTTTGGAAGGCGGAGAAGGTTACTTTCACTACTTCAATATCCTGATGCTTTCATCGGTCGGTGGAATTCTGGGTGTTCTTTTCATGGTTCCACTTCGTAGATCTTTGATTGTGAAAGAGCATGGAACGCTGCCGTATCCGGAAGGAACTGCATGCGCCGAAGTTTTGATCGCTGGTGAAAAAGGCGGCAATATGGCCGGACGCGTTTTTGCCGGTTTAGGAATTGCCTTTCTATATAAATCCGCCATGAGCATTTTCGGACTTTGGAAAGACGTGCCTGTATATCAAACCGGACGTACGTCCGCATTTCCGAATGCAACGATTAACGGTGAAATCACACCGGAATATTTAGGAGTTGGTTACATCATCGGTCCGAAGATTGCTGGAAATCTGGTTGCTGGTGGTGTTCTTTCGTGGCTCTGTTTAATTCCGCTTGTTTCATTTATCGGTGATGCATTACCAGCAGCATTGAAGCCAGGCTGGCAAGGGAAATTAATTTCAGAAATGACTCCGTTGGAAATTTATCGCGGCTACGTTCGCTATATTGGTGCGGGTGCAGTCGCGGCTGCTGGTCTAATTACATTGATCAAGACTCTTCCAACAATTGTTTCCGCTTTCCGCGAAAGTTTTAAAAGTTTGAAGGATTTGAAAGCCGGGATCAGTCCACCAAGAACCGAACGTGATATTCCGATTACTTATGTTGTTGTCGGTTCATTAATACTTGTAATGATTGTTTCTTTGCTTCCGCAGCTTCCCGGAAAATTCCCGAGTACGCTGTTGATGGGACTCCTTGTAGTCATCTTCGGATTCTTTTTTGTAACGGTTAGTTCTCGAATTGTAGGAATTATTGGATCATCATCCAATCCGATTTCCGGAATGACGATTGCAACTTTAATGGCTACATGTCTTGTATTTGTTGGTTTAGGTTGGACCGGTACTGTGTATCAAGCACTTGCTCTTTGTGTTGGCGGCATTGTGTGTATTGCTGCTGCAAACGCCGGCGCTACCAGTCAGGATTTAAAAACAGGATACATCGTGGGTGCTACTCCAATTTATCAGCAAATCGGATTAGTGATTGGCGTACTGGTGTCCGTATTTGTAATCGGGTTCACTCTAAATCTTCTGGATAAATCGATGGCTTTTCAGGGCATCCCGCATGCAATCGGAACCGACAAAATGCCAGCACCGCAAGCCACATTGATGGCAACAATCATTAAAGGATTGCTCGCACATGATCTGCCATGGGGATTGGTTTTCGTGGGAATGTTTATTTCGGTAGTGGTTGAACTATGCGGAATAAAATCTTTGTCGTTTGCTGTTGGCGCATATCTGCCGCTTTCCACAACATCAACAATTTTCGTTGGCGGAATGATGCGCGCGCTTGTTGATCACATCAGCAAAACGAAAGACGAATCGGAAGTAAGCTCCGGAATGCTTTACGCCACTGGATTAGTTGCAGGTGGCTCATTGACCGGAATTCTAATCGCACTGCTCAGCAGCATTCCACTAGGTGAGAAATCACTGATCCAAGTTTTGAACTTTGGTCATGGCTGGGAACAACTCGGCCCAATGGCTGATTTAATTGGACTGATTGCATTTGCGTTCCTCTGTATTCTATTAGTCCGGACAGCATTAAAGAAGCTTGACGTTGCATAAGCTAAGCGTATTTATTGTTCTCATCTTCATCGCTGCTAGTGCGTTCGCACTCAATTTACCGGATGCGCCGAACTGTCCGATCTTTCCTGATAGCAATGTTTGGAACAAAGAAGTTGCCAATCTTCCAGTTCATCGCAACTCTGCTTTGCTGATCCGATCGATCGGATCCAATGATGGGCTTCATCCTGATTTTGGATCCAACCTGAGTTACGGTATTCCATTCAATGTTGTTAGTGGCAGCACGCCGAAGGTTCGAGTCAGTTTTTATTATCCGGATGAATCGGATGCAGTGTCCATATCCGATTCCGCAAAATCCCAAACGTGAAGCAGGAAGCGATCATCATATTTTGATTGTGGATCGTGATGCTTGTAAGTTATATGAAATTTATGATGCCGATCGCGCCAATGGACGTTGGGAAGCAGGTGCTGGTGCGATTTGGAATTTGCGATCCAACTCGTTGCGGCCGAATGGCTGGACCAGTGCCGATGCTGCAGGACTTCCAATTTTGCCAGGCCTGATCCGATTTGATGAAGTGAATCGTGGCGTAATCGATCATGCGTTGCGATTTACGGCATCAAGCACGCGCGACTCTCATATATATCCCGCCCGGCATCATGCAGGCGATGGGAATGATGCATCACTTCCACCCATGGGTTTGCGTCTTCGCTTGAAAGCGTCTGTGAATATTTCAGGATTTTCACCGCGCAATCGTGTAATCCTGAATGCATTGAAACGCTACGGAATGATCATGGCTGATAATGGCAGTCCGTGGTTCATTTCCGGTGTTTCTGATAAACGTTGGAATGCGGACGATTTGAATCAGCTGAAACGCATCAAGGGTAACATGTTCGAAGTTGTCGATACATCATCCCTTAGAAACGGCAACTAAGGTTCGTCATGTTTTACAAAGTTATACCCACCATCATCTTATTTCTATTTGCCGTTGCATTAACCGCTCAAGATCAAAACGAATTGCCAATGATTCTTCAGCAAGCAGATGAACTTACTGAAAAAGGCGAAATGGCCAAAGCGATAGAGAAGTATCAGCAGGCCTTATCGATTTTGAAGAATCAAAATGATCAAAAAGCACTGGCTGATGTAACTTCCAAGCTTGGAGTTGCGTTTAGGGAACTTGGGAAATTTGATGACGCATCAAAAGCATTAAACGAAGCTCTTAGAATTCATGACAACATTGAAGACAACCTGGGATCTGGTTCTGATCTCAATGCTCTGGCATATATGGATTCCTTTGCAGATAAATATGATGAAGGAATATCGCTGGCAGAAAAAGCTTTGGCCATTCATCAAAATATTCAAAACAAAAACGGCATTATGAATTCCTTTGTTTCTATTGCTAGATGCTACTTGAGGAAAAACGAATATGAAAAAGCACTGGACTATGCCAGCCGTTCCCTCACTATTGCAACTGAAATTAACGACAAATTCGGAATAGCACAAACTCTGAATTTATTCGGAGCGATCAATTGGGAGCAAGGCAATTATGAGAACGCTTTGGAATTTTACAAAAAAGCTCTTCCAATTGCAGAGGCGTTCAAGAATAAGTCCAGGTTAGCTTCAATTCTAGCGAATATGGGCCTCGTCTATTGGAATCAGGGTGATCTTGATCAAGCCATTGAATATCTTAATCAAGGCTTAGAAATAGATCACGGCATAGGAAACCTGCATAAGCTTGGTATCGATCTTTACAACATTGGGGCTGTTGAAGGAGAGCGAGGTAATAATGAGAAAAAGAAAGAGAAATTATTAGAGGCGATTGAATTTGCAAAACAAAGCAACGATAAAGATCTTTTAGGTCTTTGTTTACACAGTTTGGGTACATACAATCTCGATATGGGGAACTATGACTCTGCCCAGGAATATTTTAGGACGGCATCGCAAATTGCTGAAGAGCTAGGGGACAAGCGCACCCTTTCATACTCATTATTAAATATTGGAACAGTTCATTTAAGAACAAAAGATTACGCCGGATATCTGAAATACAACCAGAAGGCCCTGAAAATTTTTGAGGAAATTGGCGAGAAACGTGGAATCTGTGCGGCACTCAATAGTATCGGTCACGCTCACTTGAAACTTGGCAATCCAAATCAGTCGATGGATTTTTTTCGAAAAGCTCTTGCTTTAGGTCAATCGATCGGCTCAAAATTCGAGAAATCTGTTAGTTATCTCGGAATTGGATCCGTCTACTATGTTAAAGGCGAAATGAATGATGCCGCGGAGGCATTATCACAATCGATTGAACTCTCACAAGAAACGCAGGCCCCAGGGTTTTGTGGGAAGGGTTGTACGCGATGGGTTTGGTTTCCAGAGATAGTAAGAAAAATGAAGAAGCTCTCCAATTTTGGGAGCAAGCAGTTGATGTAATAGAAGAAGCCCGAAGTGAAATTGAGTTAACGGAAGAAAAGATGAGTTATTTGGAACCGAAACTCAATGTTTATGATGATCTGATTCATCTTCTAATCGCCACTCAAAAGATTTCCGAAGCGTTCAATTATGTTCAAAGGGGAAAAGCCCGTTCGTTTCTGGACACACTTGCTGAAGCGAGAATTGATCCTGAAGGTAGTATCGATCCTGGACTGAAACAAGAGAAGAAGAAAGTGTTTGCTGAACTTGTGAAAACTGAAACGGAAATTCGTAATGAATATGAAAGAGAGAAAATAGATCAGAAAAGGATTGACGAACTAAAAACAAAAAGGAATGAATTAGATACTGGATATAACAATTTGCTATTTAAGATTCGTAAACAAAATCCTCGTTTTGCAAATTTTCAGCATCCACAGCCATTAAAATTGTCAGAAGCTCAAGATTTGATTGATGAGCAATCAGTTTTGTTGGAGTACTTCTTAGGAAAAAAGAGTTCGCTTGTATTTGCAATTACGCGGACTCACTCTCAGGTTTTCGAAATTCCAAACGAACAAAAGCTTGCAGCTCAAGTTAACTTGATCCATGAAGTTTTGCAGAAGCCGGAGCCAGGTTCGGAGTTGTCGGAAAAAGCTCATAGCGCTTACACCGGCGTATCATCAGTTTTATATGAAGAGCTGATCGCTCCTGCTAAAAATGTAATAACCGGAAAGCGGCGCATCATCATTGCCCCGGACGGCATCTTGCATTATTTGCCTTTCGAGTGTCTTCTTACCACGCGGACCAAATTGGGAATAATTGACTTTAGTAAGCTTCCTTACCTCACACGAGATTACGAAATTCAATACACTCCTTCCGGATCCGTGCTGAAAGCACTCCAGGCAACCCTTGCTGAAGAACCAAAAGAGCAAAAAGATCTTATTGCATTCGCTGATCCTGTGTATACAACTGAAAGATATTGGAATAGAGCAAAACAAAAATCAGTTCTTCCTGATTTGCCGAATTCAAGAGTGGAGGTTGAACGGATTGCGCAGTTTTATCCGCAAAACAAAATTACTGTTTTTTTCGGAAAGGACGCGAGTGAAACGAATATTAAGCGCTCTGATTTGAGTGGATATCGGAGGTTTCATTTTGCCGGTCACTCGGTGATCGATGAAGAAAGGCCCAGTTCTCCGCATTGCTTCTAAGTGACGAAGAGGGAAGCAAAGAAGATGGAAATCTCACGATGATTGAGGTTTTTGATTTGAAGTTGAAAGCGGATCTGGTTGTGCTTTCATCATGCAAAACAGCATTAGGAAAAGAAATTCGTGGGGAAGGGATGACGGGGTTGTCCAGAGCGTTTCTTTCCGCAGGGGCAGCGAGTGTGTTGGTTACTCTGTGGGATGTGAATGACAGATCTACAGCTGAGTTCGTTTCAGATTTCTACAGCAACATGACGAAAGGTTCCAGCAAAGTTGCCGCATTGAGGGCAGCTCGTTTGAAGATGATTCGCAGTGGAAAATACAGTCATCCATACTATTGGGCTCCCTTTGCATTAATCGGCGAATTATAAATCGAGGAACAAACCACTTTGAGCCTAACCGAATGGGTGACAAAGAAAGTTGAAAAAGTTCTTGCGGTAGCTTTTGCTTAACAACAACTGTGTTCCATCTTGAAGAAAGACCTGAAAGGTTCCACGTAACCAATGTTTTAATTCGCGAATGCGATTCACATTAATAATCGCATAGCGGTGAATCCGAATAAAATTACCATCATTGAGTTGTTGCTCAATCTTATTAAGAGAACTTTTTAAAGTAATCGACTCACCATTTAAGTGGATCCTTACCGAGTTTTTTGCAGCCTGAACCCAACTAATTTTATCCGTATTTACACGTAGAATCAGTCCACCAGAACGGATAACCACAATATCAGCACAAGCTTGGGATAGTGTCATATTATTCATAAAAGAAAAATCAAGTTAAGAAAAATTGGGGCATGATTTTAGATCGTGCCCCCCAGTTGAGTTAGAAGGTTTTCATCGTTTTAGAAAACGCTTTGTAGTTTTTTCTCTCCACCCGGTTCTTAATGGTGGTTAAACAATTTGAGATAAATCAGGATAATTGCGATAGCTATGGCAGCGATGGCCGCGGCCCAATGCCGGCTTGGTGATGGTGAATCTACGCATGAAAAATCGAGCACCTGGCGCAATTCGAAAATCACATCAGATGCAGATGGATAACGTGTTCCAGGTTCTTTTTCTAAACAATGTGAGATGATGTCATCCAGTTTTGAGGGAATATGATTTTTCAATTCCGAAAGTTTTTGAGGTTGTTTCTTCAATATGGCGCTTGCAGTTTCAAATACGGAGGGAAACGCAAACGCGCATCGGCCGCCTATCATTTCGTACAAAACACAGCCCAGGGAGAAGATGTCACTGCGGACATCAGCATCATCGCCCGCCAGTCGCTCAGGTGACAAATATGCAACAGATCTCATTACGCTTCCGACTTGCGGTCTGGTGAAGCGAGCTAATCCAAAATCTAAGATCTTGATACACCCATCTGAGGTCACATAAATATTTTTCGGATTCAGGTTGCCATGAACGATTCCACTGGAGTGAGCAGCAGCAAGACCTTCAGCAATCTCAATAGTCCACAGAACAGCTTTTTTCCAATGAATTGGAGACTCAGATAATTTTGATTCAAGGGTTTGACCATCGATCAAATCAGTAACTGCGTAGCAGATGTTGTTTTCAACTCCCACATCATTGATGGTCAGGATATTTTTATGAGAAAGCCGAGCCAATTCATTGGACTGGCGTTGAAGCTGTCTTAATCTTTCATGATCGCCGTCACTGTATGCGGGCAAAATTTTGAGTACGAGTTCTCGGTCCGATTTGATGTGCGTTACTCGATAGACCTCTCCTAATCGTCTTTTCCCCAAAGGAGATAAGATCCGATATGATCCGAGTTGAGTTCCGGCTGTTAGCATAGTGTTTGAAATCGGCAGCATCATCACGCTTATTGAAAGCGATTGCTATAATAAGGAAAGAAAACAACGCGCCCCACCCCCATTTAAGGGAGAAGAGAAAGCGAATATTGTGAGGAAGAATGTCTATACAAAAGAAAACCAGTTTCAATGAAAATCTGGTTCTCATAAGACATATTGAAGTATTCACGAAACTTCCAGAATTATTGTTGCGTAAGGTTGCAAGGAAAATGGAGAAGGTTCGTTTCAATTCTGGAGAAGAGCTTCAGGCGGAAAATCAACCCTGGAAAGCATTGTACGTGATCATTGAGGGAACAGCAGAAGTCTTTATGGATGGATTTTTGGTGGCTGAGCGTAATGCCGGAGATACAATCGGCGAGCTAGCTTTAGTAGATGATGATCCTTTTCGTATCTCTTTGATTGCAAAAACTCCGGTTACAGTGTTTATGCTGAAACGGGAGGATTTCCGGCGGTTGATGAAGAGTTTTTGGGCGAACACATGGAATTTCCTGCAGCTGGTAGTAAAAAGAGTTAAGCATGTAGTGGAGGTCCAGATAAAGGACAAACATGAACGCATAAGAAAAGTAGAGACTCTGAAAGACTATTTTTTGGGACGTGTTATGGTGCTTGAAGGCGAGCGCGATACTCTACGCGAAGTATTGGACCGATTACCTACCGGAGTAGTTCTTCTGGGTCAGAATAAAAAAATCATTCTTGCAAACAAGAGTGCACAAACAATTGTTAATCAAAGAAGTGGTTTGCTCATTAAACAAAACGAAGTTCATGCTACTAATGCCTTAGACAATAGAAAATTGCAGGAACTAATCGGAAAAGCATCAAATCTGAAATATTCCTTAGAGGAATCTGGCGGAGCTGTGATGGTGTCCCGCAGATCTTATTCACGTTCAATACCGATATTGATTTCACCACTACGTTTGAAAGAATATTCGTTTGAAAACCGTAGGGCTACCGCAGTGCTTTTCATCAGTGATCCGGATTTGGCAATTCCAGGTCCTCAGGAAATATTTCGCAAACTATATGGACTTACCCCTACCGAGGCGCGATTATCTTCAGCACTACTGCAGGGCAAAAATGTCATGCAGGTGGCCCGAGAACTCCAGATCAAAGTGAACACAGTCCGTAGCCATCTGAAATCTATTTTTCTGAAAACCGGTGCTAACCGCCAATCTGAATTAGTTCGAATTTTGATAACATCACCGCGACTCGCCTCTTAGACTCAAACTGTATCGTGAAAGCGGAATGCTGTGCGCGTCTCCGGAAAACATCTCCAATCTGTAGTAAACTTTTCATAAGATCAAAGTTTCTGGATCAGCGTGATTCCTGATAAGATTTCCCATTTTGAAATTCAACAAAAGTTGGGCCAGGGCGGTATGGGGGAAGTTTTTCTGGCAAAAGATACCAAACTCGATCGCTCGGTTGCGTTAAAAATTTTGCCAGCAGATTTCGCTAGCAACGCGAATCATTTGCATCGTTTCGCGCGTGAAGCAAAAGCAGCATCTGCATTAAGTCATTCGAATGTGGCTCATGTTTATGAAATCGGCGAAGAGAATGGTATCCACTTTATCGCTATGGAATACATTTCCGGGGAAACTCTCGCTTCACGAATGCAACGAAAGCCTCTTAGTTCGGATGAAATTATCAATATTAGTTTGCAAGCTGCTGATGCATTACAAGAGGCACATTCCAAAGGCATCATTCATCGTGATCTCAAGCCTTCAAATATAATGATCAACTCTCGTGATCAGGTAAAGCTGGTTGATTTTGGATTAGCGAAAATTCACACCACCGATGAATCAGTCAGCAGCCGCATTTCCACTGCATCCCAAACAGAATTAGGGGCTATCGTTGGAACGCTTCCATATATGAGTCCTGAGCAAGTCGTAGGAAAAAATGTTGATCATCGAACGGATTATTTTTCTCTGGGCACGGTACTTTATCAATTAACCACGCAAAAGCTTCCATTCCACGGAAATTCCGCCATCGAATTGGCCAATGAAATTATTCATAAACCTCCTATGCCGATTCAAGATTTGAATCATAACGCGCCACCCGAGCTGGCAAAGATTATTTCCAAATTGATGGCGAAAGAACCTGATGCACGTTATCAGAAGGCCGATCAGATATTGACCGACTTTCGAAAGCTTCAGCAAAGCAGAACCGGATCCACTTCATTGTTTCAAACAATAAGCAAAAAAACAGTTGCGATACCTGTGTTTATTTTGATTGCCATGATTATGGCTGGATCTTTTTGGATGTTTCATCGAAACTCAAAACTCCGCTGGGCACGGGAAGAAGCGATACCTGAAATTACAAATTTGGTTGATGAAGGAAAATATCCGCAAGCGCTCGCGCTTGCACTTCAAGCGGAAAAATACGTTCCCAACGATCCGATTCTAAAAACCCTTTGGACTGCAATGTCCGTGAGTATTTCGATTCAAACCGATCCTCCAGGAGCCGATATTTTCCTTCAGGATTACGGATCTACAGAAAATTGGAAAAAGGTTGGAATGTCTCCAATTCAGAATCTCAGAGTTGCGAAAGGATACTATCGATGCAAGATTAGCAGAAACGGATTCCGAACAATTCTGGTAGTGATACCTCGGGCATTTTTTCAAAGACAACTGTCTGTTTCTTATTCATTGAAAGAAATGGATAAACTCCCTGCAGATATGATTTTTGTCCCCGGTTTGAAATCGGATCCTAATGCCAATATGCCAAACCCGGAAACAGTGCCCATTCAAAAAGACTACTGGATGGATCAGTATGAAGTCAGCAATAAAAACTTCAAGAAATTTGTAGACAGTGGAGGTTATCGGAATCGAAAATATTGGAAGGTTCCATTTATCAAAGATGGCCGAGAGCTTTCGTTTGATGAAGGGATGAAATACTTCCACGATACAACTGACAGGCCCGTCCATTACAGTGGGAAGTAGGAAGTTATCCTACAGGCGAAGACGATTATCCTGTTACTGGTGTCAGTTGGTATGAAGCCGTTGCCTATGCTGAATTTGTTGGCAAAAGTTTAACAACAATCCATCACTGGTATCATGCTGCGGGAAGCGGAATGAATGAAAAGATTTTGGCCATTAGCAACTTCGGCGGTCGCGGAGTGCGAGTTGTCGATGATCAAAAATCGTTGAGTCCTTATGGCACTTTTAATATGGCCGGAAATGCAAAAGAATGGTGTTGGAATGAAACTATCGGCGGAAAGCGGTTCATTCTCGGTGGGGCATATACCGAACCAGTGTATCTATTTATGGAAGCGGATCAGCGCTCTCCATTTGATCGCGAAAAAACATTTGGTTTTCGGTGTGTCAAGTATCTTTCCAAGCTTGATACTTCATTGCTTCAAAGATTCGATCCGCCAACGCGTGATTATTCCAAAGAAAAACCAGTGGATGATGCGGTCTTTGCAGTACTCAAAACATTCTATTCCTATGAGAAAAAAGCTTTGAATTCAAAACTGGAATCCACCGAAATTCAGAGCTATGTCAAGAAAGAAAGAGTTTCATTTGATACTGCTTACGGTAGTGAAAGGATAACTGCTTATCTGTTCCTTCCGGTGAATTCACAGCCACCCTATCAAACTGTTGTGTTTTTCCCAGGTGCTGGCGCTCAACGTTTTACAACGGAAGAGAATATGGAGATTGGGTATGCAGATTATCTTGATTTTCTTGTTCGAAGTGGTCGTGCAGTCGTGTTTCCAGTATACAAAGGAACATTCGAACGCGGCGGTGGCTCGGACCCCGGTAGCTTAACTCCTGATAAAGTCAGAGAGTGGAGAATTCAAGTCATTAAGGATGTATGTCGCACGGTTGATTATTTGGAATCACGCAGTGATGTAAATAAGAATAAGTTAGCTTACTATGGCAATAGTTGGGGGGCACATTTAGGAGCATTTGTTGGGGCAGTAGAACCTCGTTTTGTAACGATGATTCTGCTGCATGGTGGACTTCCGAAAGAACCGCGGTCCCCTGAAACTGATGAAATCAATTTCGTTACGCGCGTTAAAATGCCGGTGTTAATGATCAATGGAAAATATGATCATGTGTTTCCTGTAGAGACTTCACAAAAACCAATGTTTAATCTGTTGGGAACGCCGGAGAAGGATAAGGTTCAGATTATCTTTGAAGGTGGACACACAACTCCACGCCAGGATGTAATCAAAGCTGTGCTGGATTGGCTGGATCGCTATTTGGGGAGTGTACAGTAGCGGACCAAAGTCCTCGATTCCCAAAATCTACCGAACCTTAGGATTTTTTACGGCAGAGACGCCGAGCCTCTGCCGTAAACCTAACTCTTTAATGAAGCCATATCGATCACGAATCGATATTTCACATCGCTCTTCAGCAGGCGTTCATAAGCATCATTGATCTGCTGAATTTTAATCACTTCGACATCGCATGCAATATTGTGTTCTGCACAAAAGTTCAGCATTTCTTGTGTTTGACGAATTCCTCCAATCGGAGAGCCTGATAGGCGGCGTCTTCCGAAAATCAAATCAAAAGATGCCAAAGGCAATGGGTGTTCGGGAGCTCCAACCAGCACCATCGTTGCATCCCTTCTTAGCAGATTTAGATACGGGCTTAAATCATGCTGCGCTGAAACTGTATCAATGATGAAGTCGAAGGTGCCAGCGCGTTTCGTGAATTCTTCTTGATTTTTTGAAATCACGACTTCATGTGCACCAAGCCGTTTTGCATCTTCAGTTTTGTTTGGTGATGTGGTGAACAGTGAAATATGTGCGCCGAATGCGTTTGCAAATTTCACCGCCATATGGCCGAGCCCGCCTAGACCTACAACTCCTACATTCTGGCCTTCATGAACATTCCAGTTTCGCAATGGTGAATATGTTGTGATTCCTGCGCAAAGTAATGGCGCTGCAGCAGCCAGATCCAATCGTGCGGGAACCTGAAGCACAAATGCTTCATCAACTACGATGTTTTCTGAATAACCGCCGTAAGTAACTCCGCCAAGATGTTTATCTTCACTGTTGTACGTAAAGGTCGCACCGCCCTCGCAAAATTGTTCTTCACCTTCGCGGCAGTTAACACATGTGCGGTCGGAATCAACCATACATCCAACCGCTACAATATCTCCTTCTTTAAATTTCTTCGCTTTGTTTCCTGTCTTAGTCACACGTCCAACGATCTCGTGTCCAGGCACGCAAGGATAAACGGTGGGCATTGCGTTTTGCCATTCGTTGCGTACTTGATGCAAATCGGAATGACATACTCCACAAAACAAAATTTCGATTTGTACATCTTGTGCGCCTGGGTCACGGCGTTGAATTGAAGCTTGTTTCATTGGTGAACTTGAACTTTGAGCTGCATAAGCTTTGGTACCTGTCATGTTAGACACCTCATTTGTAATACATTTAGGGCCTAAATTTAAGCCCTTTGTGGTTTTCAGCCATCTCTTACTTTATTGATTGTTAAGAAAATAAACAAATTGCTGAATTTCGGTTTTCAAAGATTGACGATAAATGCTTCTAATATTCAATTCGAATTTTTTAGAAATCGTCCATCCGCTAAACAATCGCATTACTGACTTAGGAAAATTTCACGAGTGTGAAGTCAATGGCATAGCAATTGCTTAAAGTAAAAGCGGGAAAAGAATGCCAAGAAGTTACCAGGAAACACAAATTAAACTGTATCAAAGGAAACGACGACACAGTTTTCTCCAAATTAATTACCGCCACGGTTGTACACTTCGCTCAAAACATCCCAGGAACTGACGTTCTAGAGCATCAGGTATAAAAAACGTCTCACAGCGCTTCAGCTGTATTTTTCAGTAAAAACATTTTTCAAGTCACTAGGAGGACTCTATGTATCGTTTAGTAATATTAATTTGTTTGCTCACTTGTGTGGTGATGACGGCGTCATCGCTGGAAGCCGCACAATCCGCGGATTTGCAAGTTTCGAAATCCGACTCAAGTGATCCAGTAGCAACTGGCACCAATTTCAGTTACACAATTGAAGTCCATAATTTTGGTCCTAACAACGCTCACGACACTATTTTGGCCGACCCGCTTCCGGCTGGAGTTACTTTTGTTTCGGCGCCCGGTTGTACCTTTTTTACAGAAACTGTTACCTGTTATCTTGGTAACATTCCTCCAAACCAATCTCGGTCAGCAACCATTACGGTTACTGCTCCGAGTTCACCTGTTTTACTTTCGAATACAGCTATAGCGAAAAGTTTTATAGCAGATCCAAATACAGCAAATAATTCCGATACTGAAACAACCTTGGTTGATAATGCTCCGGTAGCAAATAACGATGGTTACTCTGTCAATGAAGATGCTACCTTAAACATCTCAGCTCCAGGAGTTCTTGGGAATGATACGGATGCAGAAAATAATCCATTAACTGCAGTGCTTGTTGTTGGACCCGCTTCAGGAACTCTTACTCTAAATTCAGATGGTTCTTTTAGTTATGTTCCTGCTGCGAATTTCAATGGAGTTGTAACCTTTACGTATAAAGCAAATGACGGCGCTGGGGATTCCAACGTAGCCACTGTTTCCATTACAGTTAATGCAGCAAATGATGATCCTGCAGCAAACAATCAATCGGTTTCTACAAACGAAGATACGAATGTTGGAATTGTATTAACGGCTTCCGATGTTGATGGTGATTCACTCAGCTACATTGTTGTTGATAATCCAACGCACGGTACCTTGAGCGGAACTGCGCCAGGCATTACTTATAATCCGAATTCAAATTATAACGGAGCGGATAGCTTCACATTCAAAGTCAACGATGGACAGGTGGATTCCAATATCGCAACTGTTTCCATTACAGTTAATGCAGCAAATGATGCGCCTGTAGCAGATGATCAATCGGTTTCAACAAACGAAGATACAAATGTCGACATCACTTTAACGGCTTCCGAGGCCGATGAAGATTCACTCAGCTACATTGTTGTATCGAATCCGGCTCATGGTACTTTGACCGGGTCAGCTCCAAATCTTACATACAATCCAGATGAAAATTACAATGGAACTGATAGCTTCACATTCAAAGTCAATGATGATCAGGTAGATTCCAATGTTGCAACTATTTCTATTACGGTCGATGCAGCAAATGATGATTCTGTAGCAAATGATCAATCGGTTTCAACGAACGAAGATACAAATGTTGGAATTGAATTAACAGCTTCCGATATTGATGGAGATTCACTCAATTACATTGTTGAATCAAATCCATCGCATGGTAGTTTGTCCGGCACTGCGCCGAACGTTACCTACAATCCAGATGCAAATTACAATGGCCCGGACAGTTTCACATTTAAAGTAAATGACGGTCAGACTGATTCTAATATTGCAACTGTTTCGATTACGGTTGATTCAGTAAGCGATGTTCCTGTAGCAAGTGATCAATCTGTTTCAACGAACGAAGATACAAATGTCGGGATCACATTAATAGCTTCCGATGCCGATGGAGATTCACTCAACTACATTGTTCTATCGAATCCATCACACGGTACTTTGAACGGCACAGCGCCAAATCTTACCTATAACCCGGCGACAAATTACAACGGACCTGACAGTTTCACATTTAGAGTTAATGATGGTCAGGCCGATTCTAATGTTGCGACAGTTTCGATCAACATCGCATCAGTAAATGATGATCCAGTAGCAAACGATCAATCTGTTTCCACGAATGAAGATACAGATCTTGGAATCACATTAACAGCTTCCGATGTTGATGGCGATTCACTTAGCTATACTGTTGTGGCTAATCCAGTGCACGGCACTTTGACCTTAAACGGCAACAGTTCATTTACATATACGCCGGATGACGATTTCAATGGTTCAGACAGCTTTACTTTCGTTGCTTTCGATGGAACTGTGAATAGCAATGTGGCGACAGTTACGATCACGGTGGATCCTCTGAATGATGCTCCTGTTGCAAATACTGATTCTTACGTAACTAATGAAGATCAAGCCCTGACAGTATTAGCTGCAAGCGGCGTGCTTTCAAATGATACAGATCCAGAAGATGACACGCTTACAGCAAGCCTTGTTACAACAACATCACATGGAACGCTTTCATTGAATAGCAATGGATCGTTCACATATACACCGAATGCGAATTTCAACGGATCAGACAGCTTCACCTACATGGCCAATGACGGCAATGTGAACAGCAATGCAGCCACGGTCACAATTACAGTCGGTGCGGCAAATGATAATCCTCAAGCATCCGATGATTCTGCAATCACAGATCAGGATGTTCCGGTTATAGTTGATGTACTGAGCAACGACAGCGATGCTGATGGCGATGCACTGTCAATCACATCCGTTTCAACTCCAGCAAATGGTGTTGCAGCAAATAACAATGACGGAACCATCACATACACCCCGAACAGCGGATTCTTCGGAACCGACAGTTTTGATTACACAATTGATGATGGTAACGGCGGAACTGATACTGCAACAGTGAACATCACTGTAAATCAGGTTATCCCTCCAGTTTCCATTTCAATCAGCGATGTTACTGCAATTGAACCTTTAACCGGTTCAGTGAATGGAACTTTAACCGTCACAATGTCAGATGTTTCTGCTACAGATGTAACAGTAGACTTTACCACTGCGGATGGTACGGCTACTGCAGGTAATGATTACACTTCAAACTCCGGAACGATCACAATCCCAGCCGGATCCACAACCGCTACCATAACGATTGAAGTACTTGCGGATGCGGATGCCTTTGAGGGTAATGAAACTGTGATGGTAAATCTTAGCAATGCATCTGGTGCTGCGATCGGTGATAACCAGGGCGTTGTTACTATCAGTGAAACCTGCTTATTCTGTGACGATTTTGAAGATGGAGTTGTTTCGACCGATTGGACTTACTTGAAAAAGAGTTGGACCGAATCGAACGGAGCACTTCAAGGAACACCATTGAAAAGGAAAGCAATCGCAATTGCAAATCCAGCTTTCAGCAACGGATGTACGACTTGCAGCATCAGCGTTTCGATGAATACAGCAGGCGGTGGTGGTAATCGCGTCTGGTTGCTTGGCTGGTACGTTGATAAAAGGAATACGGTAGAAGTTCTGATGAAAGAAGAAGTCGATAAGTGGACCGTGAAACAACGTGTCAATGGAAGAGTTGTTTCAAAAGGTAAAGGATTGGCAACGATTCTACCGAACATAAATTACAACGTTGAAATCCGCTTTGACGGTACCAACTTTGAGTTGCGAGTTGATGGCAACCTGTTAGCTACAGTACCTGCGAAAGCTTCTGTTCCATCCGGAACGGTGGGCTATGCAGTCAGAAAAACAACAGGAAACTTTGGTTATATTTTGGTGAACTAGTTTCATCAATTACAGCAGGGTGGGAATTTTCCCACTCTGCTTTTTTTTGGTGCGCCCGGCAGGGCGCACACTCTTGAAGATGAAAGTTCTTTACAGACCCGGCAGGGGGAACTGTTAGCCGGACGGCAAGGGTGTTCATCGCGAGATGAAATCTGAAGGAAGCCGCAGGCAAAGCGCTGGCTTGACGAACAGAAACCGCATAAAAGGCGAATCACCGCGGATGAGTTGGCCAATATCTTCAAAGTCCGGTACCTGCACGGAAGCGATGGTCGTAGATGCGGCAGGCATAAGCGTGAAGGAGTGTGCGCAATACCCGGGGAGATCTGTTTGTTTGCTAATAAAGTAGAGCTACCGAGGTTGAGAGACTTTGGGAAGAACAAGCAGAAGTCAGCCGAGGTCATAGTAGATTGAATCGACCCGATCGAAGGACCGAACGTGTTGTAAAGGAGAGAGCCTCGAATTTCGATGGTGACAAAAGACGCAGATGGGGGGGTGAAAAACCCGAAGCGCCCGCGGGCGGTAGTGCACGGAATGCTCGAAAGCAGCGGGAGAGGGTGTCGAAAGCCACGGCAAGGAGAGGAAACTCAATCCATGAAACGAATCATTTAATGGAAGCGGTGGTCGAACGCGAGAACATGTTTGCAGGCTTGCACAGAGTAGAGGGTAACGCAGGATCGGCCGGAATTGATAAGCTAGCAGTAGAAGAACTGCGTCCATATTTACGTGAGCACTGGTTGGCAATCAAAGTAGAGCTGCTGGAAGGAAGATATCAACCACAAGCGGTACGCGGAGTAGAGATTCCAAAGCCCGGAGGAAAAGGAGTGCGCCAATTGGGCATTCCTACAGTGGTTGATCGGCTGATACAGCAGGCAATTCATCAGGTACTGCAACCGATCTTTGATCCAGGATTTTCTGAATCAAGCTACGGGTTCAGACCCAACCGAAGCGCGCATCAAGCGGTGCGTCAAGCACGGCGGTATGTAGCGGAAGGAAGGAGATGGGTGGTAGATATTGATATGGAAAAGTTCTTTGACCGAGTCAACCATGATGTGTTGATGGCACGAGTGTCGCGCAAGGTCAAAGACAAACGGATATGAAATTGATCCGGAGGTATCTGCAAGCGGGGATGATGAAAGGAGGACTGGTTTTGCCACGAAGTGAGGGAACTCCACAAGGCGGACCGTTATCGCCTCTGCTTTCCAACATCTTGCTTGATGATCTGGATAAAGAACTGGAGCGCAGGGGCCATCGATTCTGTCGTTTCGCAGATGACTGTAACGTATATGTGAAGTCAAAGCGAGCAGCAGAAAGAGTAATGGCAACATTGACTCAATACTTGCAGAACAGGTTGAAGTTGAAAGTGAATGCGGAAAAGAGTGCTGTTGATCGTCCGTGGAAGCGGAAGTTTCTAAGTTATAGCATGACGTGGGACAAACAGCCGCGATTGAAAGTTGCAGCCGAAAGCGTTCAACGTTTTAAAGCGAAGCTGAAGGTATTATTCCGCAAGGGACGTGGACGCAATCTTGGACGGTTCATCAAAGAACTCAAACCAGTGTTGCTAGGATGGGTAAATTACTTTTCACTGGCTAATGTCAAGAGTACGTTTGATGCACTCGATGGCTGGATACGCCGAAGACTGCGTTGTGTGCTCTGGCGACAGTGGAAGCGATACCCTAAACGAGCCAAGAGTCTGATGAAGCAAGGAATCAGTGAAGTCCGTGCGTGGAAATCGGCTACCAACGGGCGAGGCCCATGGTGGAATGCCGGAGCATCACACATGAACGAAGCTTTTCCCAAAAAGTACTTTGATACACTTGGACTTGTGTCACTGCTTGATCAAGTGAAACGGATTCAACTTACAATATGAACCGCCGTATACGGAACCGTACGTACGGTGGTGTGAGAGGACGGTGGGGGTAACCTCACCTCCTACTCGATCGCAGAATTACAATTCGAAATTCGAATACCGTTCAAACAAACGATAATCTGTTGTAATTTCTTCGCCCACCGCAATATCACGGATCGCTACATCCACACCATGTCTGGCGAGAGTGTAATCGGTGCGAATGTTGTGATTGTTACTGTGATTGATGAATCGCGCATTATCGAAACATAAAAGGTAACGATTCAGGTTGAAATCCAGGTATCCATAATGATCAAAAAACTCGCGCACATATTGTGGATGCTTTTCCATTTCTTCAACTGTAAGTTCTAAGTCGTAGCCTGGAGTAAATCGCCACACCTCCGTTCCAGCTGGAATAAATTCATCAGCAAACAAACCAAGATTGTGAGTTGTGCTTGGTGCGATATGGGTTCTCACTAATAACATCGTTTTAACATAGAATCATAGAATAACTCTAATCCGTAAAGCGTAATTCGTAATGCGTAATTCGCAATCCGAGCCGATTGGTTTGTATACGGATTACGCATTACGAATTATGCTTTATGCGGTCAACATAGCAAAAACAATGTGTAAAGACAGTTATACTTTTTGTAAAGTTATCTTTACATCTGTAATTTTCCTGATTTTGGCGTTTCAACTCAGTGCTCAGGATTTCACGCCATATCAAAAAGAGAATTTCCGCTCAGGAAAGAATGTGCTGCCTTATCGCATCTTGTATCCTGATCATTTCGATAAGACCAAAAAATATCCGTTAGTGCTGATGCTGCATGGCGCAGGTGAACGTGGAAATGACAATGAATTGCAATTAACACACGGTGCCGCATTGTTTGTCGATCCGGGAGTTCGCAAAAAATATCCAGCGATTGTGATCTTTCCGCAATGTCCTGAAAATGATTACTGGTCGAATGTAGTTCGCGAAAAAATCAACGGCGATAAAACGAATTACATTTTTCGCGAAGATGGTGAACCGACGCCGGCAATGAAAATGCTGATCGCTTTTATTGATGACTTTTTGAAAAAATCTTACGTCGATCACAAACGATTGTATGTTGGTGGATTATCAATGGGCGGAATGGGAACATTCGAATTGCTAAGTCGCAAACCTCATTTGTTTGTGGCGGCGTTTCCGATTTGTGGTGGCGGACATCCAGTCACTGTGAAGTCATATGCAAAGCATGTGAGCCTGTGGGTTTTTCATGGTGGGCAAGATGATGTAGTTCCAATTCATCATTCTGAAGTCATGGTGGATGCACTGAAAAAAGCTGGAGCAGATGTGCGATTCACAGTTTATCCGGATGTTAAGCATGAAAGTTGGGGAAAAGCGTTTGCTGAACCGGATTTACTGCCATGGTTGTTTTCACACACACGAAAGTAAGGAGCTAGCAGATGATTTGGAAAATATTTTTATCGACACTTCTATTCGCCGGAATTTCTTTTGCTGAAACTGTGAAATACATTCCGAAACACGAAGAACTCAAATACACTTTCGGCACACACAAACCGGTAATGCAGTTGAAACCGGGGACGGTTCTTGAAACATGGACCGAAGATTGTTTTGATGGCGCTGTAAAAAAGCCTACCGATCTTCCATCAAAGGTTGCTCCAATTGGTCATGAAAATCCACAAACCGGACCTTTTTTTATTGAAGGAGCACAACCCGGAGATACTCTTGCTGTTCACATCATCGATTTGCAACCAGCTCGTGAATACGCGATTAGCAGTAATGATCCAGGTTTCGGTACTTTAACCGGAACTAATTACACTGCACTTTTAAATCCTGCTTTGCCTGAAAAAGTTTGGTGGTACACAGTCAATAAAGAAAATGGTACCGCCAGTACCAAATTAGGTGAAAGAACATTTGAAATTCCAATTCATCCGTTTCTTGGTTGTATCGCAACAGCGCCTCAACGCGGTGAGGTTCGATGGACTGTTACGCCGGAAGCTTACGGCGGAAATATGGATGCATATCAAATCAAAAATGGTGCGACCGTTTATCTGCCCGTGAATGTTGAAGGTGCTCTTCTTCATTTTGGCGATGGACATCTTGCGCAAGGTGAAGGTGAAATCATCGGCACTGCACTGGAAGCGGCACTGAATGTGAAACTTAAAATTGATTTGATCAAAGGGAAAACAATTGCATGGCCACGCATCGAAAACGATGAATACATCATGACCACCGGTTCTTATCGTCCGCTGGAAGATGCATTCCGGATTGCATATAAAGAAATGGTGATGTGGCTGGTAGATGAATTTGGATTTGATGTGATGGACGCATACCAGCTTTGTTCACAAGCGGGTGAAGTAGATGTCGTTCAAGTTGTAGATCCAAACTACACTGTGGTTGCAAAAATCGCGAAAAAATATTTGCCTGCCGTAAAGCCGTTACAAGGAATGCACGATAAGATGAAAGGTGAAGCTGCAGACAAGCAGTGATGCGGGCGTCTCGCTCGCGAATCTTTAGACTGGATTCAATCGCTGGCAGACGAGACGTCCGCATCACATTTATTGCCTTCTTGGTGTCTTGGTGGTTGAGTTCTAAGTGCCGGTTTGGCCCTCTTGACGGATGAAGAAGATGGATGCGGCATTTTGCTCTTTATCAAGTGCGGAAATGATTATCAGTCCTGTACCTTTTTGTCCTTCTTGTTTTGTAAAAGCGCAAAAGGTAGATTCTTCTCCGCTAGGCATGTTCGTGCAACCACCTTCCGATTTCCATCCATGTTCAGTCATACGTTCCGCGGTATAGAAGGTTTGTACATCGCCCGGTGTTTTGCCTTTTACACTGAATGCTGTCCAATCCCAATGACCCGCATCCTTGCCATTGTTGACTCCTCGCATCATTCCATCCAACATCTTTTTTGCAATGAGCTTGAGTCCCATCGGCATTTCAATTTGCTGCGATTGATCCATGCCATCCATGCGAGGTACATCACTCCATAATTGCGCAACACTTGTCATTGATCCTTGATCTGTACCGAGTTCTTTTTCAACGTAACTTTTTGCTTTGTGAATGCCCCACCAGGTAAGTCCCATTGCGATCAAACCGCCGATTATTATGATCGCGCCGCAGCCAACCAATACATAAACGAGCGTATTGCTCTTTTTAGCTGGCGTTGTAGGTGGTGGAGGTGGTGTTGTGGGGTTTGGTTGAGCGTCCATGATTTTGTGTTTCCTCCTGCGAATGCTTGCTACTTATCTTCGAAACTCAACTTATAAAAATCCGCCTGTCCGCTGGCATGTGCATAAACACTCGTGGAAAGGTCAGGAGAAAAATCGTAAGCGTTTCCAAATAACTGTAATGGAAATGCAAATGGAAGCTTCAATGCCAATTTAGGTTCTCCGATCAATTTCCCGTCTTTCCAATCCTGTCTGTAAAATAGAATTTCGCCCTTGCCAGCTACAGAGTAAAGAAATGCCTTCTTATCATTAGACATCCGCACCATAAAAGTTTCCACACCCGGCAAGAGTGTGGTCCGTTTTCGATCGCTCAACGAAACTTGATAAATGCCTACATCTTTTCCTGAAAGAATCACACCGAGCAAGTATTTTCCATCTGGAGTAGGTTCCATTGCGTAGAAATCTTCCACAAATTTCTCTGCTCCAGTTCCATCAGCATTCACTTTCCAGACACGGGTCAGCGGTCCTGCTGTGGCGGAGACATAAAGCGTTTTCGCATCATTTGACCAGCTTATATTTTGAAAATTTCCATCAATACCTTGAATCTCAATAATGCTTCTGCCATCTAATGTTGAAACAAAGCCCTTATTCCTTTGCTGGAGATTTTCGAAACTAAAAAATGAAACATGAGTGCTATCAGGTGACCACATTCCGGTACCCAACATGGCTGCAGATGCCAGTTTCACTTGATTCTTTCCATCTAAATCTGAAACCCAGAGTTCTGCGGCCATCAAAGGTTCAATAATTTTCATAAACAAAACTTTCTTTCCATCAGGCGAGATGATGGGTTGAGTTGAAAGTTCAGAAAAGATTTCTTCCGAGGCACCTGTCTTTACATTGTATGCAACCAGCGATCCGGTTTGTTTTCCATTTGCGTAATAGATTGAGTTAGTTGAATGATCATACATAGGATCAAAATCGGGGCCTGGTCCGCTGGTAAGTTGTGTCATATTTTTGTTCCCAATTTCATATTTCCAGAGGTTGATCAACCCATTCACCCGTCTGCTAAAAACGAAGGATTTTCCGGGCTCCAACCAGTCGCCGCTGTTTATCCCATCCATGCTAAACAATTCTTCGAATTTCTTATCTTTTAACCATAATCGGCCTGTGTAGCTGATGTCGGTTACTTGTTCTTTCAGCGAAACAGTAAATAGAGATTTGTCATCAGTAGACGCCGCAATTCCTACCGGGAAAAAGGCACTGCTAAATGTGTAGATTGTTTCTTCGCCTAATCCCGATTTGTTACTCCGGAATATAGATCTGCTATCTGATTTTAGATAGTAAAAGGATTCACCATCCTTGGATGGCTGCAAATTAATGCCATACACTACACGTCTTGGTGTGCCGCCTAAAGTTGGAACTGCCCAGGTTTCGTCGTGACCGCTCGCTCGCCGGTAATAGATCTCATGGCCATCTGGAGCAAAAGTCTGAACTTGTTTGCCCTCTTCATCATTTGTTAACTGTAATGGTTCGCCGCCTGAAGTAAGCATTACAAAAACTTGTGGCACACCAGCGATGGTCGAAGTAAAAGCGATTGTATGTCCATCAGGAGAAAGTGCAGCCGAACCGATTTCCTTGTTCCATTGACTCATCCGGCTGATTTTGATGGTTTGAGTTTTGGCAGGCTTTGAATTCGAAAAGCGATAAAATGCAAAACCTGCGATGAATAACAGCAAAACTGCTGCGGCACCGATTACCAGTTTTGTCTTTTTTGCAGGCGCTGTTTTCACTAATACCGTAGAAGATGCAGGTGATTGAATCTCAGTACTTGCCGCCGTTTGTGCTGCACCACTATGCACAGCTGATTTACCTGAGTCTGTATCGCGTTTCAAGCGTTTCAAATCGGCACGCATTTCGGCTGCGGTTTGATAACGAAGGTCGCGATCTTTTTCCAAGGCTTTATTTATGATCCGTTCCAACTCCAGAGAAATCTCAGGGTTCACTCGCGATGCTGCGGTCGGCATTTTGTTTAAGATCGCATCGAAGATTACGGCATTGCTGCTTCCCACAAATGCTTGCTTCGCAGTTGCCATTTCATAAAGAACAATTCCGAAAGAAAACAAATCAGTTCGCGCATCGAGTTCTTTCGCTCTTGCTTGCTCAGGCGACATGTATGCAATTGTGCCGATTGTCATTCCAGGACTGGTTAGCGATTCCGGTGTTCCTTCAGTTTCCATGACTGATGCGCCAGCCATTGCTCTGCGCCGCTCCGGCATTAATTTCGCAAGACCAAAATCCAAAATCTTTGCTTGATTCCGTTTCGTAACAAAAATGTTTGCGGGTTTAATATCGCGGTGAATGATTCCTTGCGAATGCGCAGCATCAAGTGCATCAGCAATTTGAATGGCGAGATCTAATACTAAGTCGATCTCCATCGGTGAAGATGCGATGCAATGTTTGAGCGTTTGACCTTCCAAATGTTCCATCGCCAGAAAGTGGACAGGATGATCTTCAACACTTGAAGGTTCGCCGCCGGTAGGAATTCCGGAATCGACATCGTAGATGGTGCAAATGTTAGGGTGATTTAAAGCGGATGCAGCACGCGCTTCACGTTGAAATCGTTCCAATGCCTGGTTATCGCGAGCAAGTTCTTCAGGCAGAAATTTCAATGCAACGCCGCGGCCTAAACGGAGATCTTCCGCCCGATATACGACGCCCATGCCGCCGCCGCCAAGACGTTCGATAATCCGGTAATGCGAGATGGTTTTTCCGATCATGACTGGTAGATAAACGGAAACATCTTAGCATAATATGACGAGGCCCGGCTTTCCGGTGGTAGGGTGCGAAAGCCGGGCCTCTATAATCGCAAAGTCGGGGCGCTTTACGAAAAGCGCCCCGAATGTAGGAGGGGTTAGTCGTCGTCACCATCATCTTCTGCTTCGATGAATGTGGCGATCATAGTTACAGTGTTAAATTCAGTCAAAATGATGAGTGCATAACTCTTATCTTTTATGGTTAAGCTTTTTGCTGTGTTATCGACAGCATAAAGAGTTCCCTTCCATTTGCTCTTTGCTGCTTCGGCTTGAAAACCAAAAGAGCTGAGTGCGAGTAAGAGAAGAACTAACATTGAAAACTTTGATTTCTTGTCCATCTTGTTTCCTATGAGTTTGAGCGAGTCAACTTATAAGAGGCGGAAACCAGTAAAGAAAATACAGAATTTCAACCGATTCTCAGGTATGGCCGGCTCATTCTCTTTAGTTAGACCCTTTTTTAGTTTTGAACTTAAACTAACAACAGACATAAACGGTTTGAAATTCAACCTGAGCATGAGAATGATTGACATTAAATTGGAATGAATTGCTAGTAGGACTTTCACAAAAAAACGAAGGGGCGAAAGAGGATTTTATCTTTCGCCCTATTCAGATTTTTACTTAATAGTTGGGGTTGGAAGATTTTTGGAAGGGACAAAAACTTCAGAAAATGCGTATCCTTCCTTCGCATCCTCAACAGTTAATTTGATTTTGCAGTTCTTTGCAGATGGGGCAATAAGAATTGATTTCTCAATCTTGAATCCAACTCCTTCTAAAGTATCAAAGCAGCTTGATTCTAGTTTCCACTCCAAATCCGCAAATCCAGCTGTATCATCGGTGAATGACGCCTTAACATCAAAGCTCATTCTCTTTTGATTAGTTGAACTTGGGGCGACTTTTGGGACGGTCGCAAAAACGAAATGAATCACTGGTGGCTTATTTGCAACTGCGCAAAGACCGGAATCTCCGATTGCTAAATCTTGAATCTTTTGATCTCTCCACCCATGGACTGTGAAAGTCCCTACAGTTTTTGAAGTTTCATACTGCCCTGTGCACATAAAGACAGGAGCATACATTTCGACAAAGGTTGCCCCACCATTGGTTGGGTTTTGAGTATAAAGCACAGAATGGCCTGCCAATTCTCTGTCTCCCACTTTCACGTAATAATCCCCGGTCGTTGAGTCGAGACACATAATATGGTCGGCACTCTGTTCAATTGTAACGTCGTAATTTGTTGCCGCAGCAAAAATGGGTAGGCTGATAAGAGCCAAAACTGCGAATAGAAGTCTTGATTTCATAATTTTTGTCCTCACTTGTTAATTTTTGCTAAACCTCTTATTTTAAGAATTAGAACCTTCTAACTTCACATTTTTTTTAATGAGAAAATTCCATGCTAGGTCTGATTCATTGAAAACTTTGATTTCTTGTCCATCCTTTTGTCTCCTATGAGTTTGAGCGAGTTACTTCATAAGAGACGGAAGTCAGTGAAGAAAATACAAGCTTTTAACCACAAAGATCACAAGACAATAGGCGCGATTCACTTCACACGATAGGAGAGGAGGGGATATGAGAGATAGGCGTGTGTGCACGGTTTCTCACAAGCAGGAATCCGCGTTAATCCTCAAAAACCTGCCTAGCAACAAATTTCTCAATAAGTCGATAAGAGATCAGGAGAATTATCATCCGCGAAAATTATTTGGGGCTATAGGAATCATAACCGATTCAAAAATGTAGGAGGGAAAATGAGAAAGTTTTTTGTTTTATCTATGTTGATGGCATTCGCCTTCTTCGTCTCGCAACAGTGCTATGCAGCAAAGGTCTGTTTGCAAGATAATTTTGGCGAGATCTTCATACTAAAAGGCGGGAAGATAGACAAGAAAAGCTTCACCGTCAAGGTTGATGTCCCGAGCTTTTGTGTTGTCACTGGTCATGCGGAGGCGAGTGTGAACGGTTCCGGACAAATCGTTCTGGGAATGCTCACATCACATGACATCACCGGTAATTGCCTTACGGTCCGGTGGAGCATGATCGGTGATGGGAATTTTAATGCGACTGGCAATTTTGATCAAAATGGAGACGGCTCTAACGACGGCGCGGTCACGTTTACGGCAGTGAGTTGTAGTTCCATACCACCGTTTGGTCCAACAAAACCAGTCGACCCAAACGCTCCTTTAATCAAAAAACAAGTAAAACCAGAGGAGAAATAAGATGAAAAAACTAATGATGTTAGCCCTTTTTTCTCTCATTCCTCTGATTGCATCAGCAGGATTAGTTGACGTACGTTGCTTCTCCGATCAATTTGGCGACCTGTATCTGTTCAGCGGCGGTAAGCTTGATAAAAAGGCATATGCCGTTAAGGCTGACACAGTTGCGTGTGGCGGAGAAGTTGCAGGACTTGTGACTTTTGCAAAGTTGGCTGACAACACTTACTTCATGTGGGGATTCATCAGTGGTAACTATTCGACTTGCGTTCCATTCGAAATGGCCGCCACCTTTGATGCAAATGTCCTAAATGGAAGTGGAAACTTTGACACTTTTCCCCGGAATGGTATACCCGACGGCAACTTGACGTTTACACCGATCAACTGCGTATTGGTTCCGCTCGACAGCCCGCTGAGAAAGTACATTCCACCCGGCGAAGCTCCCGGAAAACCGACTGAATAACTGGAGGAAAATGTCATGAAAAAATTCATAATTCCTGTTTTGTTCGCATTGGTGGTTTGTCTGCTTCCTCTGGCAGCATCCGCAAAGACGATTTGCTGGACTGATGGTTTCTCATTCTTCGTTTTGAGCGGTGGCAAACCCAATATTAAACCGTTCGCTGGAAAGTTCGTCAGCCCAAGTTGTCATGGTGTTCTTACCGGCACTATTGTCCGTACAGGGCCTGGTGTTGAAACCATAAGCATTGAGGGCAATATTCCGGCGCCTTGCGTAAACTTCGCGCTCTATGGAACAACAACCGATCCGGCTTTCAACTTCACGGGCGTCTTTGATAATAACGAAGATGCAACCGCTGATGGGAACGCGACTATGACAATTGTCAGTTGCTCGTCGGTTCCGACAACTCCGTTGGTTCCTCCCGATAAACTTCCGAGCAAACCGTCGGCGGGAATCAATCCACCGAAGAATTAACTACGCTCTCTTTTGGAGGACGGCGAGTACCGCTGTCCTCCAACTTCCTTTAATTTGAATTTTGCAAATACTGCCATAGCCAGTTCAGCCATCGATCATAAACATCTTGTGATCGAACAGGATCAGTAACCAGATGTCCGGGACCTGGATACACAATGAACTGAGTTTTCACTCCGTTATCGCGTAATGCATTAAACAATTTATATGAGCCGGTGATGCTCACTCTGGAATCTTCTGATTTGGAAAGGATCAAAGTAGGAGTGCGGATCTTCGAAAAGTTTTTCAGCGGGGATTGTTCTTGCGCACTCTTGAGATTGTCATTCATGTAAGGCGAAGCAGTGATCGCATGTCTTGGCATGCGGTTGAGATCGCTTAGACTATACATATCGGTGTAATCCACTGGAGCGGCACCGGCAACAGCAGCAGCCCACTCTCCTGGATAACGGCTGATCATCCATGCAGTCATCCAACCACCATAAGACCAACCTGATACTGCAACTCTGCGCGGATCCACAAATGATTTCTTTTTCATTATTTCAACACCGCTCCACACATCAGCACCCGGACCTTCACCCGCATCATTTGCAATTGCGCTTTGAAATGCATTGCCGCGATGATTGCTTCCGCGATAATTCGGCTGCAACACAATCCATCCTTTTGCCGCCATCATCTGTGCTGTCATGTTGAATGCTAATGTCGATGCAGCAGTTGGACCTCCATGTATCAAAAGAACCAGCGGATATTTTTTCGAAGAATCAAAATCTGGCGGATACGTCAACACACCATCTGCTTCAAAATTGGAAGTGCTGTTCCATGTAATGCCTTCACGTTTGCCTTGCTTCATTTCTGCAGTCTTGTGATTGAAATCCGTGATGCGTTCAAGTTTTGCGTCGATATTCGCAAGAAAAAATATTTCGACAGGTCTGTATTCTTCTTCACCGATAAATGCAATTGATCCTGTTTTACTAACGCTGGTCTCATAGACTTGGGCAACTTTACCAATGTTGAGATTGTTAAATGAATCTCCATTCTGCATCCAGATTGCTGAGAAGAAACCGTCATAGCCAGTTAACAACAAACGCCCACCTGAAAACCAGGTGAAATCAAGAATCTCGCGATCGAGCGATCGTGTAATGCTGTTTGCTGATCCGCCCGGAGTTGCTGTATAGACTTCAGTTTCGTTCGCTGCAACTCCATCACGCGGATAAAAGTAAACCAGTCGTTGATTGTTGCCAGGTAAAAAATAAGCAGGTCCTTCTTTGTTCTCGTTAGAAGTTAATGGCTGCAATTTTTGTGATTCGATATTCAGCAGATTGATTTTTCCTAAATCGCTGTCTCCGGAACGCGAAGATGGATACGTTGTGATTGCAAGCTGCTTTGCATCGGAAGACCATGAGAGTGAGGAATTGTAAAACTCAGTTGCAACAATAAGACCTGGTGGAGTTAATCGTTTGCTATCATGTCCGCCAGTTGCTGCAATCACTCCGACATAATTGTGAGTTGCGGCGCTCCGCGTCAAATAATCATTGCTGCCAACTTCGAAGGAATCGTTGAATCGCTCGGTTCCAGTTTTTGTAATCGGACCTTCATCTGCAATGAATGCAAATTGTTTTCCATCAGGACTCCATGAGTAATGAATGATTCCACCTTTACTGTTGGTAATTTGTTGTGCCTCACCGCCTTGCAAAGACATCGTAAATATCTGAGACACACCATCTACAGTTGCAAGAAATGCGATTTGATCTCCAGCAGGTGACCATGTTGGGGTTGAAATGCCCGCACGTTTGCTAATTGTGCGTTGGTCCTTGCTCGACACATCGATCATCAACAGCTCGCTCACCAATCCGTTCGATTCATAATTTTGCCGCGTGGTGATTACCAGAATGTGTTGGCCATCCGGAGATAATTCCAGCCCGGTAAGATCTACTTGATCGCGGAGATTTTGTGTTGTCAGGAAATTCTGTGTTTCGGCGCAAATGGGCAATAGGTATCCAAATAGTACAAAGGTGATCAGTATGTTTTTCATGCTCTTTAATTATCCCTGTGACTTAGCGATAAAAAAAGCCTAGTTTAATGATGAAGGAGTCGGAAATGAAAATTGGAATTATCGGTGCAGGAAGTATTGGTGCGACAGCTGCGAAGCTTTTTGTAAACGCCGGACATGAAGTTGCAATTAGCAATTCGCGTGGACCTGAAACCTTAAAAGGTTTGGTAGCAGAATTAGGAAATAAGGCGGAAGCGGTTACGGTTGAAGAGGCGGCGAAATTTGGAGACGTCGTCTTAATTTCAATACCTTTCGGTAAATACAAATCGCTGCCAAAGGATGCATTTAATGGCAAGATCGTGATTGATTCAAACAACTATTATCCAAGCCGCGATGGAAATTTTCCGGAACTTGATCAGGGAAAAACTACTTCGAGTGAAATGCTTGAATCGCATTTGCGTGGAGCGCGCGTTGTGAAAGCTTTCAATACAATCTGGTTTGAGCATTTGAAGTCGCAAGGCAATACCATGTTGCCTGTTGACGATCGCCGGGCAATATTCACGGCCGTTGATGATGCAGAAGCAAGGCAGATTGTATCGAAGCTGATTGAGGAAATTGGTTTTGCTCCGGTTGATACTGGCAGTCTGCACGAAGGCGGGAAAGTACAACAGCCAGGAACCGCGATCTATAACAAGGAATTAACTGCGAAGCAAGCGCAATTGGTTTTATCTAACCTGTAATCTGGTTTTACCGGTTAGAATCGAGGCCCGGCTTTGCGGTAATTGGGTGTGAAAGCGGGGCCTCTAGAGCTTTTGCATTTCGTCCAGCACATATCTTGCGAAACGCAGGCTGCTGGTGAAACCGGGAGATACGGCATTTAAAATGTGAGTGCTGTTTTCAGCATGTTCCACTAAAAAGTCCATCACCAGTTCCTGTTTTTCCAGGTCCAGAAGCTGCGCGCGGATTCCAGCTTTATTGCAGGAAACAAGATCTTCATTGCGAATTTGCGGCACCATTTTTTGCGCATCCTTTGCAAAATTTCGTTTCAACATCCTTCGCGCTTCTTGCGCAACCAGTCTACGAAAGCCCGGAGCTTTCAAATATTGCTGGCCGATAAATTTTGCAATCGAAGTCGCTTCAATCAGATTAATGCCATTCAAATGTTTGTAATTTTCACGGCCCAGTGCGGGTGTAGCTGACGGCCCCATGTAGGTCTGATTATCAATCGTGCGCATGAAATGAACTCCAAGAAATGGAACACGAAGATCGGGCACCGGATAAATCAAACTATTGATCCGGATTTTGGATTTCTCCGACAGTTGATAATACGAACCGCGAAATGGAAGGATGGAATATTTTTGAGCAATACCGAATTTCCTGGCAATCACATCTGCAAATACGCCGGCAGTATTAAACAAATAACCGTAACTAAAATCACCTTGAGTTGTTTTCAGTAAAGATCCCGGAAGTTGAATCTCTTCAACGCGGGTGTTTTTCGAAATCACAACACCCGTTGATTGAAGGCTTTGTTCAAGATGATTCAAAACTTCAAGCGGATTGACCAATGCAGTATCAGGGGAATGTAATGCGCGGCCGGTGCACGATACAGCATAAGGTTCGATTTTTGATAACTCATCTTGTCCGATCACAAAAGCACGCGCACCATTCGCTGTTGCGCGGCTCAATAAAATTTCGATCTGGGAATCTTGATCTTTTTCTACCGGCAAAATCACTTTGCCGGATCTTTTTAGCGGAAGATGATGCTCTTCGCAATACGCAGCCATTTCGCGTGCACCTTCTGCGCACAACTTTGCTTTTAAGGAACCGGCAGGATAATAAATTCCGGAATGCAAAACTCCGCTGTTCCTGCCGCTGGCATGCTTGCCCAATGCATTCTCTTTTTCTAAGAGAGCGATTGAGCTTGAAGGATGACGTTTTCGTAATTCGCGGGCGATAGCGAGCCCCATGATGCCTGCGCCAACAATCACGAAATCAAACCGTTGCAACATGATTCACCACAAAGATAGCATGAAAAAATACCCACCTTAGATAAGGAGGGGATTAAAGGGGTGGTTGGAAATTCAGTTAATGAATAAGCACCTGCCACGATTGAAAGCTATAATGCGGACTTGCAATTGTGGCTTTCAATGAATTCATCAGCTCCGGACAATTTTAAAAATCGATACTATTGTGGAATTTTTTTGATTGCCGCCGCAACACTCCTTTTTGAAATTTGTCTCTCCAAGATATTCTCGATCATCCACTTTCATTACTTCGCATTTTTTATTATCAGCACAGCATTGTTTGGATACGGATTAAGCGGAGTTTTGCTTTCAGTCTCAAAGGTGTTAAAAAAAATTCAGACTGAGAAATTGCTTTACGGTTCGAGCCTTCTTTTTGGATTGTCGATCGTTTGTTCTTATCGAATTGTTCTTTCAATTCCACTCCGAATTTCAGAATTGCTTTCTCTGCAGCAGATTTTGTTTCTATGCATTGTTTATATCGTTTTGATGATTCCATTTTTATTCAGCGGTCTGGCAATTGGAGCTTTATTGTCCTCGTTTGGCACCCGCATCAATAAGCTCTATTTTCTGGATCTTTTGGGTGCAGGCATCGGATGTGCATCCATAGTCTTATTAATTCCCGGACTTGGTGGTTCAGGCACAATTCTCTCTGCTTCCATAATTGCACTACTGGCGGGGCTTGCATTCAGTCTCAGTTGGCGGCAACGCATTCTTCCAGTAATCATCATTGCCTTAGTCTTATCCGCAATCCCAAAAGCGGAACTTTATTTTCCTTCTGCTGGTCAATCGGAAAAACGTTATTTCAAACAATCAATGGAAAATCACGAAATCATTTACACCGGTTGGAGTCCTGCTGCGCGCGTTGATGTTGCCGTTGGCGGCAAGAACCATCGTGTGATCTGGATTGACGGCGGCACCAATCAATCATTGATGGTCAAAAATTCCGGAAAGATCAAAACTCACGCAAGCCCTACGACAATTTACAGGAGTGTAGAGATTCCATTTCTACTTGTGAAAAATCCGAACGTAATGATTATTGGTCCGGGGGCGAACCAGAAGTGGCTTCAGCTTTAGAATATGACGCGAAATTTATTACCGCTGTTGAACTGGATCCTGTTATCACAAAACTCGTTCAGGGAGCATTCAGTAAATACCTTGGTCATCTGTATGAAAATTCGCGTGTGCGTTTGGTGAATGAAGAAGGACGAAGTTTCATACGAAGAAGCAATGAAAAATACGACATCATTCAGCAAAAGAATAACTCACATCCCATGGCAGTGGCTTCCGGCGCGTTGAATTTAAGTGAAACTTATCTGTTAACAAAAGAAGCATTCAATGAATATTTAGATCACTTAACTCCTGATGGTTTTCTGGCGATCAATCGGCATGGTGGAATCCGTCTGCTAAATCTGGGTTACGAAGTGTTGAAGGATCGTGGTGCTTCTGAACCGCAAAGTCAGATGATCTTAGTCCGCGAAAATGATTTGAATCAGACCTTCCTTCTGAAGAATTCAAAATTCACTGTGGCCGAAGTTATGATAATTCGAAATTACTGCCGGGATGCTAAATATCCAATTCTGTTTGATCCACTGGAGTGGAGGAATTCCAAAAATGTTTTTTCACAATTGCTGCACGATGATAGCAGAGCAGATCTTTTGAAGGTCGCACCATATGAATTATCAGCTCCAACCGACAACTGGCCTTTCATTGAGCATTTTTATCGCGTAAGAACTCTGTTTGATCGTAAAATGAACGCACGTCAGTTCGAACCTTTTTGGGCAGATGCAAATTTGTGGTCATTTACATTAGGGGAGGGGAGATATTCCGATCTTTCGCTTTACATAATTCTGTTTCAAGCAGTTTTGCTTTCAGGTGTATTTATTGTATGGCCTTTGCTGCGATTTAAACGCGAAGGAATTTCAACCGATGGATCAGGACGCCTTCTACTTTATTATTTTTGTCTTGGTATAGGATTCATTCTGATCGAAATATCGTTCATTCAAAAATATATCCTTTTTATCGGATATCCTGTTTACGCGGTTGCAGTGATTTTATTTGCAATTTTGATCGCAGCCGGATTGGGAAGTTACTTCAGCACCTTGTTGAAATTAGACACATTACGAACAATCCGGCTTGCTGTAATCGCGTTGATCCTGTTATCGGCGTTTCAAGTGTTTGTAATTCCTGGATTATTCTCCAGGTTTATTTCCGTCTCTTTTCCGGCGCGGGTTCTGCTTGCGATTCTTTTTATTATGCCCGCAGGATTTTTTATGGGAATTCCATTTCCTACTGCACTGTCATGGACTTCACGCCATCATCCTGAATTTGTTCCATGGGCCTGGGGAATTAATGGCTATGCAACAGTAATCGGTTCCGTCCTGGCGGTAATCCTTGCGCTCTATTTTGGATTTCAAGCAGTACTCTGGATTTCGGTTGGAATTTATTTGATCGGTTACATCGCAATCCGCCCATTGCTAAGGAATCGCAGACTTTAGCCTGCATTGCTTAGTTTCGAATTTCGTTTTACTATTCGCTGAGTTTCAATCTGCAATCGGAAATTTGAAATCTGAAATCAAATTGGCCCTGTAGCTCAGTTGGATAGAGCAGCGGTTTCCTAAACCGTGTGTCGGGAGTTCGACTCTCTCCAGGGCCATTTAGTTTCAACTATTTAGAAGTTGTTAGCCAAAAAGCCGTGGGTTTGTTAGCTTATTAGTCTAGATCAGCGAGTGATGTGGATAGAAAAAACACCTTGTCAATGCGAATAGTAGCTTCTCAAGTTTTGCTACTTGTTATATTTCTTCAGTCTTGCGCATCGAACTTCACAGAATCGCAACTTTTGGGTGACTATGAAGCTGTTTTTGATTTTGGCGTTCAAAGACTCGTACTGAAGGTGAACAAAAGCTATGAACAAACCTTCACCTACAATGATGGCAAAGTAACAAAAAATGAGGGAATTTGGATTTATCCCGTTAAAACTGGAAGCGAAACATGCATCAAATTGGTAGATGCTTTAAAGTTCGATGACAACCATGGTAGGCCCGCCGGGTCAAGTCTCATTTTTCCTGTAAAAATGTTGTTCTCCTGAACATGATTGTTTATGCAACTTTTGAATCTTTAACGATTCCTTCTTTCAGTGAAATGAGCTGTTTTTGGATTTTGAGATTCATTTGCACTCCACGCCAGAGCCGCGAAGAAGCGATCAATGTTGCAAAGACATATTTCAAACAGGATTTTTCACTTTGAAAATAAGGAATGATTTTTGTACGTCGTTTTGCTTCTTCAAATAAACGCTCAATGAGATTTGTTGTACGCACCCGAACGCGATGTTCCGCAGGAAGTTTCAAGCACTGAAGGGTCGCTTCTAAATCTTTTTCAAAGCTTTCCATTGCTGCGGGGAATTTATCTTTGAATCGGTGAATCAATCTTTGTCCGGCCGCATATGCTGACTGATACGATTCAGCGGTAAATATTTTTTGGATCATCGGCTTAATTTCATGAATTGCAGCTTTTGGAAGCCGCGCAAGAATGTTGCGCATCTTGTGAACCTGGCATCTTTGCTTCAATGAATAAGGGAAAACTTCGCGGCACGCTTTCATCACACCTGAATTGCCGTCTAATACGATCATGAATGGTTCATTCAGTCCGCGTTCGGTCATGTCATGCAGAAAGGCGAGCCAACTTTCGAAATTTTCTTTGTTGCCCAATGAAAGATGGAGCAAGATTTTTTTCCCATCTTCCCGGATCCCATAGGCGGCAAGTACAGCTTCTTTGCTGCGTACTCCGCGCCGGACTTTCCAATATGCTCCATCCATGAATAAGTAGAGGATTTTTTCTTTGATAAATCACGTTTGCGCCAAGCTTCAAAGTCTGAATGCAATTGATCGCTGATCCGGCTGATGACGCTTCGTGAAATTCCTTCGCCCGAAAGTATCTCAAGCATCGTTTCTTCAATGTCCCGTACTGAAAGTCCGCGAACCGCAATTTTTAAAATCAACTCATCCAGTTTTTCTGTCCGCCGCGTGTAAGCTTCCAAAAATGCTGAACGGAAACGCTCCCGGCTTTGGCGTACTTGCGGAACCTTTAATTCAATCGTTCCTTCCCCAGTCCGAATTTTCTTCGGCTCGTATCCATTGCGATATCCGCGGAATTCTTCGCTCTCTTCGGAACGTTTGTAATACCCACGGCCCAAAAATTCTTGTACTTCTTCTTCGATCGCTCGCTGCAGCATCACCTGCGCGCTTCGCAAAACAACTTCGCTCAACGAAAGTTTTTCGCTCTGCGATCCTGCGCAAATTCCTTTACTAACAATTCGCTGGGTTGTATTCTTTCCATGGTGTGTTGTCCTCCTTTGCCCCTTCCGGATTCCACCGGAAAAGGCCTTTATAAAACTGTTCAGGAGAACAATACACCTTTTCTTTTTCTCTTCAGAAAAAAACTTTTTACAGGAATCTTAAGACATCACCATTTAATTTTAGATTGCAGATTGCAGATTGAAAACCTTGATTTTGTATATGTCCAACATATACAATTGATTTGTGAAGGACGATGAAAATTTCGACGAATGTGAAGGATTTGATTGGGATGAAGCGAATATTGATAAAAACTGGAAAGCGCATCGAGTGCATTTCTGGGAGTGCGAGGAAGTTTTCTTCAATGAACCATTTGTTGCACAAAGAGATGAAGATCACTCCCATCGAGAGGAACGATTCTATGCGTTGGGCAAAACCAATTCAGGTCGGCGATTATTCGTTGTCTTTACAATTCGAAACAAGTTAATTCGAATTATTTCGGTAAGAGATATGAATCGAAGCGAAATGGTAGCCTATAAATATCATGAAAAGAAAACCCCCGGTTTTTAAAACAGAGAAGCAGGAGCGAGAGTTCTGGACTCATGCAGATTCGGCTGTGTATTTTGATTGGAAAAAAGCGCGAAATGTAAAATTTCCGAATCTGAAGCCTACAATGCGAACCATTTCACTGAGACTTCCAGAATCAATGCTAGCTCAACTCAAAGTACTGGCCAATAAAAGAGACGTTCCCTACCAGTCTTTGATGAAGATATTTCTGGCGGAACGACTGGCTGAGGAAAAGTAAAGCCGTCAGCGAAGAAAGCCTCATGCTGTCTTGGACTCTGCGTCTGGAATTCTCAGATTCCGCTAGTTCCAACTTCAGCTAACAAGATCTTTTTTGAAACAGTCTGATCCTTCAAGTTACCTTACAAATGTTAGCTTATCCGTTAGCTTATGAAACAAATCAGTCTAACCTATTTCGTCGTGATTTAACGAGTTGCGAAATCCGAGTTTTTGTATTAGGTGTCGTCGGTAAGCCTACCTTTAAACATACTTTTTCCTAAACCGTGTGTCGGGAGTTCAACTCTCTCCAGGGCCATATTACAATTTCAGAACTCAGATTTCAGACTCGCCCTATCGAAAAACTACGTCAGTTTGGCAGCCGGAATGACAGGATGTCGCTTCGATAGGCAATACAACTTCCGTGCTCCTATTTGTTAAGAGAATTTCAATGTGGCAGGCAATTTGCTCTTCAGTTCAACGTCTTGGCAATGTATTTCTAGTAATTCAACAAGCTCTTTGTAACTAGAGACAAAATATGAGGTCAAGTCTCATTTTTCCTGTAAAAACGTTGTTCTCCTGAACATGATTGTTTAAGCGACTTTCGAATCTTTTACAATTCCTTTTTTCAGTGAAATGAGCTGCTTTTGAATTTTGACATTCATTTGCACGCCGCGCCAGAGTCGTGAAGAAGCGATCAGTGTTGCGAAGACATATTTCAAACAAGATTTTTCACTTTGAAAATAGGGAATGACTTTTGTCCGCCGTTTTGCTTCAGCAAATAAACGCTCCAGCATATTGGTTGTCCGCACCCGAACGCGGTGTTCAGAAGGAAGCTTTAAACACTGAAGTGTTGCTTCTAAATCTTTTTCGAAACTTTCCATTGCTGCAGGAAATTTATCTTTGAATCTGCGAATCAGTCTTTGTCCAGCCGCGATGGCTGTTTGATAACTTTCAGCTGTAAATATTTTTTGAATCATCGGCTTCATTTCAGACATTGCAGTTTTGGGAAGTCGTGCAAGAATGTTGCGCATTTTGTGGACTTGGCATCTTTGCTTCAGCGAATCAGGAAAGACTTCGCGACATGCTTTGATCACTCCAGGATTACCATCTGATACGATCATGAGCGGTTCGTTCAGTCCCCGTTCGGTCATATCATGCAGAAAGGCGAGCCAACTTTCGAAGTTTTCTTTATTGCCTAGTGAAAGATGAAGCAATACTTTTTTGCCATCCTCACGGACCCCGTAGGCAGCAAGGACAGCTTCTTTGCTGCGCACTCCGCGGCGTACTCTCCAATACGCTCCGTCCAGAAATAAATAAAGAATTTTCTCTTTTGATAAATCACGCTTTCGCCAAACTTCAAAATCCGAATGCAACTGATCGCTAATCCGGCTGATTACGGTTCGCGATATCCCTTCGCCGGAAAGAATCTCCAGCATTGTTTCTTCTATATCTCGAACCGAAAGTCCGCGAACTGCAATTTTTAAAATCAGCTCATCCAGTTTTTCTGTGCGCCGCGTGTATGCTTCTAAAAACGCCGATCGGAAACGCTCACGGCTCTGCCGCACTTGCGGAACTTTTAATTCAATGGTTCCTTCTCCCGTCCGGATCTTTTTCGGCTCATAACCATTGCGGTATCCGCGGAATTCTTCATCCTCAGAGCGTTTGTAATATCCGCGTCCCAAAAATTCTTGCACTTCTTCTTCAATCGCATGTTGAAGCATCATCTGCGCGCTTCGCAAAACAACTTCGCTCAACGAAAGTTTCTTCGTTCTGCGATCCTGCGTAAATTCCTTTACTAACACTTCGCTGGGTTGTATCCTTTCCATTGGTGTGTTGTCCTCCTTTGCCCCTTCCGGATTCCACCGGAAAAGGCTTTTGAAAACTTGTTCAGGAGAACAATACACCTTTTCTTTTTTCTCTTAATAAAAAAACTTTTTACAGGAAGTTTAGGACATTACCATAATCATTGTCCCGTTTTATAGCTGGAGCTTAGTGGCCACAGTTTACGTTGACGTAAACAACAATACTGGTATTGAAGATGGAACCCAAGTTCATCCTTATCGATCTATAGCAGTTGGCCTTACAAACTTATCGCCGAATGGGGATATTTACGTGGCTTCTGGTACCTATTATGAGTCACTTGTAATCACCTCAGCGGCCAATTTACACGGTGCGCCAATTAATCGTCCTCAAATTTTGGGAGACGCTTCTGGCTACGCCGTGATCTATTTCAAGTCGTCTGGTTCAATCGAATATTTCTCGATTGGGTTGATTGGATCTGTCTATGAAGGGGTAGAGCGGTCTTCCGGAATTGTTGTCGATGAACCTGCAACCACCATGACGGTACGCAACTGTGCAATTAACGGTACAGCTGTGGCCATCGAAATCGGCAGTTCATCTGCACCAGCTTTGATCGAGAACAATACACTCACAAATAACGACTACGGAATAGGAATTCCAAGAAATCTGGCAAAGGTTACCTGTACGGGTAACCAAATCAATAACAACAAAACAGGAATTGCTTCTCTTGATACAGCAGTGGATATCCTTTCGAACACTATTATTCAAAATCGTGACGGAATCCAGATCGCAACAAGATCCGAGACGCCAGTTACAGTCGTTGCAAAAATTCAGAATAACAATATTACTCAAAACAACAATTTCGGGATTTGGTTTGATCAAGATACTGCGCAGCTAGCAACAACGCTTGATTTAGGTGGCGGTGGTTACAGCCAAGGAGGCAATACAATCGGAAACAATTCTATCTACGACGTTTATAATCAAACGTTAGACGGAACAGTTTGGGCAATAGGCAATTCTTTCTTGACAACAAGTTTTGCGAACCAAACTGCACAATGCCACATCATAACTACAGGAAGCGGTGGAGGAATGAGATTTAGAAGAGATCCTAGACTTCCGATTGATTTGCCGCCAACAATTTCTATCAGTGCCCTTCCTGTAAGATTATGGCCGGCTGATCGTGAATTGAAAACAGTTTCGATTAGTGTTCAGGCTGAGGATGACAGCGGAGTCGCACCAATAGTACTTCTTCAATCTATAATCAGCAGCGATCCTGATTCAGATCTAGAGGAAGACGATATGTGGGGGGACATTGAAGATTATGAAGTTGGTGTCGAAGATGTTCAAGTATCTCTCAGAGCAGAAAAAGACCCAGCAAAATCAGAACGGCTTTATACACTAACATATACCGCAACAGACAACATCGGGCAGTCGGCACAAGCAAGTATTGTTGTTAGAGTTGCGCCCGAATAAGAAGAAAAGCGTATTTTCTGAAAAGCAATGAATTGGAGAAGAAATTTATGAAACGCTACTTTTTGTTGATTGTTTTGTCATCATCTTTTGCGTTTTGGTTTTCTTTGCCGCTGATGGCTACAAATAATCCGTGGACGCATATCTATTACTACGGATGGTACGATGGCGTTTGGGCCTATACCTCACAAAATCCTCTCGGACATGCATTCAGGCCTGTATTCTCAAGTCAATGTCCATATGTTCCTTATCCTCCTAATCCCCCGCAACATCAGCACGCTGGAGTTGGAAACACAGATGTTGCATGCGTATTTTATCCAGATATCGGAGTCTATAAGAACATAGATGATACTACAGCTTCACGTAACACTATCGATGCGCATAAAGCAAACATCTCATCCGCACAGATAAAGAATGGAGTGGACCCTGTTTTTGGAACCATTTTTTAAGCTGGGTTGATTTTAATTTTCTTTTTCTTTTTGCCTACTTTTTCTTTTTCGATAATTCGGTATTATTATCTCCTTCAATCTAATGTATTAGCAATCGTTTTTGCCAGGTGATTGTCTTCAAATTCGGCTGGCGGAACGTATCCCAGTGAGGAATGAAGTCGTTTGCGATTATAAACTTCTTCAAGAAAATAGTAGATTCTACTCCGAGCTTCTTCAATTCCACGGTATTCGAAGGTAAGAACCTCTTCGTACTTTATTGTCTTGATGAAGCTTTCGGCCATTGCGTTGTCATAAGGGTTCGCCTTTCGACTCATGCTGATCCTGATTCCGTGCTGCTTCAAGATTTCCGTATATCTGTTAGAAGCATATTGCACCCCTTGGTCCGAGTGATGAATCAAACCCGCAGGCGGTTGTCTCTTTTTGAGTGCCATCTGCAGTGCTTCGATTGCCAGACGGTTGTCCAGGTAACGAGCCAGTGACCAGCCGACGCACCGACGGCTAAAGGCGTCAATGATTACCGCCAGGTAAATAAACTCGTACTGCAGCCGAATATAGGTAATGTCGGATACCCAGAGCTGATTGATTGCGTTTGCACGAAAACTGGAAATGAGATTGGGATAGACCGCAAAGTCATGATCAGAACGGGTTGTGCGAACAAAGCGCTTCTTTCGAAGACACAGCAAATTGTCCTGACGCAGTAAACGTAACACACGTTTGCGATTGACGACTTTGCCGCGGCGCTTGAGTTCGGCAGTGATCCGGCGGTAACCATAGGAAGGCCATTGCAGTGCAATCCGTTGAATCTGATCTCGCAAATCAATATCGTCCGCGACCGGTTTGCTCCTTTCCAAAAATCGATAATATCCCACGCGGCTCACTTGCAGAGTTTTACATTTCTGACGGATGGATAGACCGTGGTTATGGCTCATCTCGATCACCCGGTAACTTACCCTCTGCCTGTCTTTCTTACCGGTTGTTCCAGCATCTTGAGCCGCGTTAAAACTTTTTTTAAAAGATCATTCTCCATTGCCATCTGGCCGATCTTTCTTTCCAATTCCGCGATCCGCGCTTCATATTTGTATGTCACTCCATGTCCAGAAAACGCTTTCCCAGAATACTCGCGCTGCTCTTTTCTCCACCGACTGATGGTTAACGGATTAATTTCATTCTCACGTGCCACTTCGGCTACGCTTTTTCCAGACTCCACCTCACGCACTATTTGTTGCTTGAATTCACGACTAAACTGCCGCCTCTTTAACGACATGTTGGAACTCCTGTTGGCTTTATACTAGCTTATCAGGTGGTTCCACTTTAGGGGTGCACTCAAGAACGTGATCATTTCCTATGGTCGGAGTGGAGATCCTACTATAACTCAAGTGAACGTGATTGCAAGCAGAATGGCGACGAGTTCTCAATTGAGAAGCAGTATGGCAATCCGTGATTACGCTACAAGAAGTAGCAATAATGTAGATGGCGATATAAGAAACTTCTTAAATACTGTTGCAACTTCGAACCGTTACAGAGCTCAATTTATAACATATTCTGCTACGGATACTCAAGGCACCGCCTATCGTTCGATGATATACCTTTATGCAGCTAACAAAGAAATTGATGCGAGTGGTAACAATAGTTATTGGAATGCCATCTTTAAGAAGAATAGTGCCTTGAGAAATTTAAGTTCAACAAAATATTTTATCGTTCTCGCAGGTGGTCTTCAGTCTCGAACTAAGATAATGAATAATAACTTTGACGGAAATTACAATTACAGGTGATGTCTTAAGATTCCTGTAAAAAGTTTTTTTCTGAAGAGAAAAAGAAAAGGTGTATTGTTCTCCTGAACAGTTTTATAAAGGCCTTTTCCGGTGGAATCCGGAAGGGGCAAAGGAGGACAACACACCATGGAAAGAATACAACCCAGCGAATTGTTAGTAAAGGAATTTGCGCAGGATCGCAGAGCGAAAAACTTTCGTTGAGCGAAGTTGTTTTGCGAAGCGCGCAGGTGATGCTGCAGCGAGCGATCGAAGAAGAAGTACAAGAATTTTTGGGCCGTGGGTATTACAAACGTTCCGAAGAGAGCGAAGAATTCCGCGGATATCGCAATGGATACGAGCCGAAGAAAATTCGGACTGGGGAAGGAACGATTGAATTAAAGGTTCCGCAAGTACGCCAAAGCCGGGAGCGTTTCCGTTCAGCATTTTTGGAAGCTTACACGCGGCGGACAGAAAAACTGGATGAGTTGATTTTAAAAATTGCGGTTCGCGGACTTTCAGTACGGGACATTGAAGAAACGATGCTTGAGATACTTTCGGGCGAAGGAATTTCACGAAGCGTCATCAGCCGGATCAGCGATCAATTGCATTCAGACTTTGAAGCTTGGCGCAAACGTGATTTATCGAAAGAAAAAATCCTCTACTTATTCATGGATGGAGCATATTGGAAAGTCCGGCGCGGAGTACGCAGCAAAGAAGCTGTACTTGCCGCCAGATGGGAAAAAAATCTTGCTCCATCTTTCATTGGGCAACAAAGAAAATTTCGAAAGTTGGCTCGCCTTTCTGCATGACATGACCGAACGCAGACTGAATGAACCATTCATGATCGTATTAGACGGCAATTCAGGTGTGATGAAAGCGTGCCGCGAAGTTTTCCCTTATTCATTGAAGCAAAGATGCCAGGTTCACAAGATGCGCAACATTCTTGCGCGGCTTCCAAAAGCTGCAATTCATGAAATTAAGCCGATGATCCAAAAAATATTTACCGCTGAATCGTATCAGTCAGCATATGCGGCCGGACAAAGATTGATTCACCGATTCAAAGATAAATTCCCCGCAGCAATGGAAAGCTTTGAAAAAGATTTAGAAGCGACCCTTCAGTGCTTGAAACTTCCTGCGGAACATCGCGTTCGGGTGCGTACAACAAATCTCATTGAGCGTTTATTTGAAGAAGCAAAACGACGTACAAAAATCATTCCTTATTTTCAAAGTGAAAAATCCTGTTTGAAATATGTCTTTGCAACATTGATCGCTTCTTCGCGGCTCTGGCGTGGAGTGCAAATGAATCTCAAAATCCAAAAACAGCTCATTTCACTGAAAGAAGGAATCGTTAAAGATTCAAAAGTTGCATAAACAATCATGTTCAGGAGAACAACATTTTTACAGGAAAAATGAGACTTGACCCAATTACACACCAGCCCAAGATCATAGTGCTGATTCATTTTACGGCACACAATCGTGCAATGCTTGGAAGTCAACAAATAATTGGATTTTTTCCGCTGGTGTTTCACCTGGCTATAACACAAGTAGAACTAAGGCTGACGATCCTCATTGTAAGGAAAGAAAATCTACAAATTACGCCTCTGAATTAGCTAAGGCGAAGAATGCTAAGCCTCATTTTATTTCTGTTGTGAGTTTCAATGAGTGGCGTGAAGGAAGCGGAATTGAACCAATGAAGACGGTATCGAGCACAGGAAAGTCGAATACATTTGTATGGCGTTCAAGCGGTTGCGGTGGCAATGATCCAACGGATTGTGGTTACGAATATATGGCATTTACAAAGAATAATGGAACAGGAGACAAAAATCTGTACTTAACTACGACAAGTAGCAATATAGGTAGCGGCACATGGATTCCAGTCAATCTCAGCGGAGCCAACTGCACCACCAATTCGAATGGTCCGATTCCATGCGTTGAAGGAGAGGCATGCAATTGAATAGTGCCCGATTTGTAAATTCTTCTGTTGTTTTGTTGTTTGTTGCTATTTTCATTTCAGCAAGTTTCGGAAGAACAATTGATCAAGGTTGCAGATCGGAAAATTCTGTAAATGGTCGTCATCAACTGCGATCGTCGCTCGGCTTTTCAAGCTACTTTGGAGGTGGGTCTGCCGATGAAATCAATGCTATTGTTGTTGACCAATCTTCAAATGTATTTATCGCTGGTTCAACTCGTTCGAAGAACTTTCCAGTAAAAAATGCCTTTCAAAGTAAAAAAAAAGGAGGCATTTTCGATGGTTTTATTGTAAAGCTTGATGCTTCCGGCTCACTAATTTTCTCTACTTATATTGGAGGAAAAGGCTCTGACGAAATCCGCGCAGCAGCTATTGATAATCAAGGAGACATTTATGTTGCAGGTTTTACGGAATCCTCTGATTTTCCAATTACGCCTGGCGCATATCAATCTAAACGTTCTGGGTCTTTTGCAAAAGCGTTTGTGACAAAGTTAAGATCAGATGGGTTTTTGTTGTACTCCTCCTATCTTGGTGGGAGCGGTTTTGAAGCTGCGTTCGGCATTGCAGTTAATAAGGTTGGTGAAGCTGTCTTAACAGGGACAACAAACTCTTTTGATTTTCCAACGAAAAATGCAATTCGATCGTACTCAGGTGACTTGGATGCGTTTGTCACCAAATTCAATTCGTCGGGGTCGGGACTTGTTTACTCTACATATTTAGGTGGATTGAATGAGGATATTTCCAACGCTGTAGCTAACGATACTTCCGGTAATACATATGTTACTGGAAGCACTCGCTCCTCTACGTTTCCACAAAAACGAAATCTTTTTCCATTTCATCCAGGATTTAAAGATGCATTTATTACAAAGATAAATCGGACGGGTGTCATGGTATATTCCGTGTTTTTCGGTGGCAGTGATTTAGATATTGCAAATGCAATTGCAGTCAGCAAGGCTGGAAATGTCTATATAGGCGGATATTCTAAATCTAAGGATCTTCCAACAAAAAGTGCTTTACAGCCTAATTTCGGAGGAGGTGAGACAAAAGCATTCATTGCTAAGCTTAACTTCCAAGGAACTGGACTAATCTTTTCAACCTATTTCGGCGGTGACGGCCTGAATGTCATTCGATCTGTTCACTTAGATTCATCTGCGATTGCGCATATTGTTGGAACCGCAAGTACAACAAATATGATCCTTGTGGATCCTCTTCAAAGTGGTAATCGCGGTGGTGCTGATGCGATTGTTGCAAAAATTAGCGCTTCAGGAACGAACCTTCTTTTTGCTAGTTACTTTGGTGGTGGAAATGCGGAATTGGGTAATGCGGGCGCCATTGATAGCATGGGACATTTCTATGTAGGAGGAAATACTTCATCGCCGAGCACTTTTCCATTAGAAAATCCTCTTCAGAATCGATACGGTGGCGGGATAGAAGACGGTTTCATTACACGAATCGACAATTAATCAAACTGAATTTTTGTAAGGGGATACCTAAAATTGAAACGGATAAATTCAATAACCGATTAAAAAAACTTTTTGAAAATACCCCATATTTTAGATTGAGACTAATGTTAGCTTATGAAACAAATCAATCTAACCTATTTCGTCGCGATTTAACCAGCTCTGAAATTCGAGTTTTGGTGTTAGGTGTCGTCGGTAAACTTACCATTTAACACACTTTTTCCTAAACCGTGTGTCGGGAGTTCGACTCTCTCCAGGGCCACTTGATGTTCAACTGCTTCGCACGGAAATCTTAGCAATAAAAAGACGGCGATTTGCCGAATTGATTAATATATTTACAATGTAAATATGGCTGACTTAACATTTGAATGGGATGCGAGAAAAAACGAGGCCAATATCAAAAAGCACCGAATTTCCTTTGAGGAAGCTCAGACAGTTTTCTTTGACGAAAATGCCATTGAATTCTTTGATCCCGATCATTCCAAAACTGAAAACAGGTTTCTGTTGATAGGCAGAAGTTTGGAGTGGACCCTGTTTTTGGAACCATTTTTTAAGCTGGGTTGATTTTAATTTTCTTTTTCTTTTTGCCTACTTTTTCTTTTTCGATAATTCGGTATTATTATCTCCTTCAATCTAATGTATTAGCAATCGTTTTTGCCAGGTGATTGTCTTCAAATTCGGCTGGCGGAACGTATCCCAGTGAGGAATGAAGTCGTTTGCGATTATAAACTTCTTCAAGAAAATAGTAGATTCTACTCCGAGCTTCTTCAATTCCACGGTATTCGAAGGTAAGAACCTCTTCGTACTTTATTGTCTTGATGAAGCTTTCGGCCATTGCGTTGTCATAAGGGTTCGCCTTTCGACTCATGCTGATCCTGATTCCGTGCTGCTTCAAGATTTCCGTATATCTGTTAGAAGCATATTGCACCCCTTGGTCCGAGTGATGAATCAAACCCGCAGGCGGTTGTCTCTTTTTGAGTGCCATCTGCAGTGCTTCGATTGCCAGACGGTTGTCCAGGTAACGAGCCAGTGACCAGCCGACGCACCGACGGCTAAAGGCGTCAATGATTACCGCCAGGTAAATAAACTCGTACTGCAGCCGAATATAGGTAATGTCGGATACCCAGAGCTGATTGATTGCGTTTGCACGAAAACTGGAAATGAGATTGGGATAGACCGCAAAGTCATGATCAGAACGGGTTGTGCGAACAAAGCGCTTCTTTCGAAGACACAGCAAATTGTCCTGACGCAGTAAACGTAACACACGTTTGCGATTGACGACTTTGCCGCGGCGCTTGAGTTCGGCAGTGATCCGGCGGTAACCATAGGAAGGCCATTGCAGTGCAATCCGTTGAATCTGATCTCGCAAATCAATATCGTCCGCGACCGGTTTGCTCCTTTCCAAAAATCGATAATATCCCACGCGGCTCACTTGCAGAGTTTTACATTTCTGACGGATGGATAGACCGTGGTTATGGCTCATCTCGATCACCCGGTAACTTACCCTCTGCCTGTCTTTCTTACCGGTTGTTCCAGCATCTTGAGCCGCGTTAAAACTTTTTTTAAAAGATCATTCTCCATTGCCATCTGGCCGATCTTTCTTTCCAATTCCGCGATCCGCGCTTCATATTTGTATGTCACTCCATGTCCAGAAAACGCTTTCCCAGAATACTCGCGCTGCTCTTTTCTCCACCGACTGATGGTTAACGGATTAATTTCATTCTCACGTGCCACTTCGGCTACGCTTTTTCCAGACTCCACCTCACGCACTATTTGTTGCTTGAATTCACGACTAAACTGCCGCCTCTTTAACGACATGTTGGAACTCCTGTTGGCTTTATACTAGCTTATCAGGTGGTTCCACTTTAGGGGTGCACTCAAGTTTTAAGCTTCGACTTCTTATAGTCAGCTATTGTTATCGGCAATCGGAGGAAGTGATAAGAATTATTTCTTCACGAATGGCGACAAAGAAAGAAAGGATGATTTATACTAGCGGAGGAAATTAATGAGAAAAGAATACGACTTTACGAAACTAAAGGGCAAAAAAAATCCCTTCGCCCGGCGTCTGAAAAGACAAATCACCATCAGGATGGGTGTGGACATCATCGCGTATTTCAAGAATTTGTCCAAAGAATCAGGTATACCTTATCAGAACCTAATCAATCTCTACCTTCGTGATTGCGTAGTTTCACGGAGAAAGCCATCTTTAGAATGGTCCGTAACCAGCTTTGAGACCTAAAAGCATTTTCTTAGGAAAGCTTTTTGTGGAGACGAAACCTTTCTTCTGGTTCTACTGATCCAGCCTGCAGTTCTGCGGTCAAGTCTCATTTTTCCTGTAAAAATGTTGTTCTCCTGAACATGATTGTTTATGCAACTTTTGAATCTTTAACGATTCCTTCTTTCAGTGAAATGAGCTGTTTTTGGATTTTGAGATTCATTTGCACTCCACGCCAGAGCCGCGAAGAAGCGATCAATGTTGCAAAGACATATTTCAAACAGGATTTTTCACTTTGAAAATAAGGAATGATTTTTGTACGTCGTTTTGCTTCTTCAAATAAACGCTCAATGAGATTTGTTGTACGCACCCGAACGCGATGTTCCGCAGGAAGTTTCAAGCACTGAAGGGTCGCTTCTAAATCTTTTTCAAAGCTTTCCATTGCTGCGGGGAATTTATCTTTGAATCGGTGAATCAATCTTTGTCCGGCCGCATATGCTGACTGATACGATTCAGCGGTAAATATTTTTTGGATCATCGGCTTAATTTCATGAATTGCAGCTTTTGGAAGCCGCGCAAGAATGTTGCGCATCTTGTGAACCTGGCATCTTTGCTTCAATGAATAAGGGAAAACTTCGCGGCACGCTTTCATCACACCTGAATTGCCGTCTAATACGATCATGAATGGTTCATTCAGTCTGCGTTCGGTCATGTCATGCAGAAAGGCGAGCCAACTTTCGAAATTTTCTTTGTTGCCCAATGAAAGATGGAGCAAGATTTTTTTCCCATCTGGCGGCAAGTACAGCTTCTTTGCTGCGTACTCCGCGCCGGACTTTCCAATATGCTCCATCCATGAATAAGTAGAGGATTTTTTCTTTCGATAAATCACGTTTGCGCCAAGCTTCAAAGTCTGAATGCAATTGATCGCTGATCCGGCTGATGACGCTTCGTGAAATTCCTTCGCCCGAAAGTATCTCAAGCATCGTTTCTTCAATGTCCCGTACTGAAAGTCCGCGAACCGCAATTTTTAAAATCAACTCATCCAGTTTTTCTGTCCGCCGCGTGTAAGCTTCCAAAAATGCTGAACGGAAACGCTCCCGGCTTTGGCGTACTTGCGGAACCTTTAATTCAATCGTTCCTTCCCCAGTCCGAATTTTCTTCGGCTCGTATCCATTGCGATATCCGCGGAATTCTTCGCTCTCTTCGGAACGTTTGTAATACCCACGGCCCAAAAATTCTTGTACTTCTTCTTCGATCGCTCGCTGCAGCATCACCTGCGCGCTTCGCAAAACAACTTCGCTCAACGAAAGTTTTTCGCTCTGCGATCCTGCGCAAATTCCTTTACTAACAATTCGCTGGGTTGTATTCTTTCCATGGTGTGTTGTCCTCCTTTGCCCCTTCCGGATTCCACCGGAAAAGGCCTTTATAAAACTGTTCAGGAGAACAATACACCTTTTCTTTTTCTCTTCAGAAAAAAACTTTTTACAGGAATCTTAAGACATCACCCTGGCATATGGGATGCTTTCGTTTGCAAAATAAGTTCCGATGGTTCAACTCTAGTTTATTCAAGTTATCTGGGAGGCACTAATCAGGAGGATCGTATTAATGCAGGGACACCAGGTTCGATCGCAGTAGATTCAACAGGTGCCGCTTATGTTACAGGTGATACTCAATCCGATGACTTTCCGGTTTTGAATGCTTATCAGCCTTCGCTAATTGGAACGAGCGATATCTTCATTACAAAAATTAGTCCTTCAGGTTCATCAATCCTTTATTCAACGTATTTAGGTGGAGAGCGGACTGAAGCAGGTTTTGGAATCGCTGTAGATTCAAAGGGAGTTGCATATATCGTGGGTATACGCAGTCTTTTGCTTATCCGACTGCAAATCCGGCTCAGCCTGCTTGCGTACCGGGTCCTGATGGCAGTTGTTGGGATGCTATCGTCAGTGCAGTCAGTTCTGATGGATCCGCTCTTGTCTATTCAACGTATCTGGGTGGCAACAGCGTGGAGTATGTTGACCGTGCCTTCAACATTGCTGTTGATGCTACATCATCTGCATTCGTAACTGGAATGACTGGCTCTAGTAACTTTCCAGTAATGAACGCATATCAGTCATTCTATGGCGGGCAGATCGATGCATTCGTTACACAATATAGCAGCACCGGGCAGATGTTGTATTCAACTTATCTGGGAGGAACCAATAGTGAAGTGGGCACCAGTATTGCCCTTAAGAGTCAAGGCGATTTCTATTTAGCTGGTCTTACACTTTCAAATGATTTTCCGCTGGTCGATCCTTTTCAATCAGTATTCGGCGGTTTTGAAGACCCATTCATCACCAAATTTTTAGCTGGGGGTCAATCTCTTGGTTACTCAACTTATTTTGGTGGATCTGATGGTCGCGAAGAATGGGGTGCGACTGGTATTGGTGTGGATCTCGCAGGCAATGTGTATGTAGCAGGCATGACAGAAGCCACAGACTTTCCAATAGCGAATGCTTATCAATCGACTAACCATGGTTCATATGATGGTTTCATTACTCGATTATCCGAACCAAGCAGCGGTTGTCTTTCCTGTGATGATTTTGCTGATGGAATTTTAGATCCAAACTGGACTTACATCAAAAACATTTCTGGTTGGTTGGAATCGAATGATGCTCTGAGCGGATCAAGCATCAGAAAGACAGAAGCTCATGCGATACCAGCATTTAGTGGATGCACAGTTTGTTTTGGTGAAACTGTTATGCGTTCGGCCGGTGAGCCGTTCAACCGTGTGTGGTTCTTGTTTCATGTTCAGGATAAAAATAATCTGGTTGAATTGATGATGGATGAAGGAAGGGATCGATGGGTACTCAAACATCGAATCAACAAAGCAGTTGTTGCAAAAAAGAAATTCACTTCGTCCATTGATGCAAACACTGACTACATCGTAAGAATCCGATATGACGGAGCAAACTTTATCGCCACAATCAATGGTGTAGATCAAATCACTCTGGCTCCTGGCGGCGCCGTTAGCGGTGGCAGTGTCGGGTTCAAAGTAAAAGCAACAACAGGAACATTTCAAAGCATTACGGTCAATTAATTTCAGATTGAAGATTTTGGATTTACCAATCGGAAGTTTCAAGAATCTTAATTTTGACTTGAAGATATCGCCTTACTTCATCATTCGATAGTGAACCATCATCGTTTCGATCGATGCGTTTATCCACTTTGTCTAATGCACGGATCAATTGTTTCCCGGGCTCAGCCGCATGTGCAAAGCAGAGCTTTGCTTCCGCATTATTTTCTCTGAAGTCATTAAAGGGGAAAGAAGACCAATTCATTGATTGGTCATGAAATTGTTTCAACAGAACCATCATCCGCGAAGTGTGAATCAAACCCTCTCTAAAAACAGTTTTGCGATCATCTTTATCCTGAATCTGTTTTTGCTCTTCATTTAAAAACTTCAATTGATCAACGCCACTGCTGCCATCCTGGAAAATAGGAAGGCCTTGATCAAAAAAATCCTGATCACGGTATTCATTTGATACATTCATGGCGAGAGCCACCTGCATCAGACTTACTGATCCATCAGCTTGATGAGCCCTCTCATCCCTCAATGCGTAACCGTTGCTTTTAGATTTTTTTGCACTCGGGCTCAGATCGAATTTTAAGCCGAAATATAAAGGCTTCCGGTGAGGAAAAGTTTTGATTGCGATTTCATTCTGTGCACCAAGATCTCGCATCAGAATGGCTGGCTCTCGCAACCAGGGATCATTCCAGTTTACAAATTGCTGAGGAATATTTTTTTCCAAAAAAACAATCTTTGGTTCACGATCAGCTTTCACTATTGCATTCTTCAACGCTCCAGCCTGCATTTTCTGTGGTTCATATTTGTGTATGAATTGTGAGAAGCGAAATGGCAGGAACGACAAGATGCAAAATAAAAATATTACAAAAGGGAAAGGTGGAATTGACGAGGTCTCTGAGGAGATTGGAATTAAAACGGATCTTGCAACAAAGAGAAGTAAGATTAGTGCAACTGGATAGAAAAAACGTGGGCCAATGACGAGATCCTGAAGCGGGAAAAAATAATAAAATACGAAAAGTGTGAAGCAACTCACTACCAGTAATCGATCCCAAATGTTCCATTTGCAAAACAGAACAAAACAAATTACAAAAACAAGAGTGCCCGAATACCAACCAGTCAGCCAGTAATCCAAACCTAGAAGCAGATTAGAAATATTTTCAAACCCTCTGATTGGAGTATGCATTTGATGAGCGGCAGTTTCGCCGAAGCCGTAACTTAATGGAACTTTGTATTCCAGTCTGTACCCTGGCAAAAAGAGATTGCCGGTAGTTTGTAACTGAAAAAATGCGACAACTAAACTCCCAGCTAGTAATGACAATCCAATAACGGATCCCAAAACGAATTTCTTTCGTGCTGCAAACATCGAATATAAAAGCAGAGGAGCAATAGTGGCGAGAATGGAAAATCCGCGTAAAGTGATTCCTATAGCCAGGACCAAACCGAGTAACATTTTGCTCCACCGGGAAGGAGTTTCTACTTCGTTGCGCAATAAATAGATAGCTGTCGAAACAATCAAGAGTTCCGGTGTGTGAATCATAATGGTTGAAGACATAAGCAGAAGAAATGGGGACAATGCACAAAGAATTGAAACAAGAAGAGCAGTTCTGCGATCATACCATCGCTTCACATACATCACCCAGATCGCAATTGTCAGTGCTCCCATCAACGGACAAATGATCCATTGCGCATGAATCATGATCGCGGCTGCCAGGATTGCCGCAAATCCAGGCAAATACATTCCGAACCACTTGCCATTCTTTAGCACCACCATATCGCCTTCAACTGAAAAGAAATCGGGCACAGCAGGCGCAGGAGCAAAGAATTTACCTTGAAGAAAAATTTTTGCTTGAAAGAGATGAGCAGCAGAATCTTGAATCATCAATGTCCGATCGTAAACGTATATGGAAATCCATGATGATAACAAAAAGAAAAACAAACATGGAATCCATATCCGTATGTCGTTAGAGGCAACACGATCAAGCAAATTGGTGAAGCGAAAATATGATCGTTGCCAGAAACTGCTGAAGATCCGGAACAAAATGCCAAGAATATAAATCAAGACGACGTGTTGAAATATTTGTCTGGACCAATCCATTCTTGAAAATGCAAAATTTGTTTGCAGCCATTCGCCCCAGGGTAAAGCAATTAATAACAACAAAGCCGCGATAATCTTTCGACTAACAGCTACATTGTTGATCCATGGTAGGAATGGATAAAAAGCAATCAGGCATGCTGGGATGAAAAGTAAAAGGGTGAGGAAATAATCGATAGGTTTCTGATATTCATACCAGAGATTTAATTGTCGCCAGCTTATTAGAAATAAAATCGCGGGCAGGAAGGTAACGATTATGAGTTTGAAGGGCAGCCTGGTGTGCTTTTCTAAACTCGGGCTAGCGATCCTAAAGTTCGACACTCACGCGCATCATACGGCAGGTGGATGGTGTTTATCAAGAACAGGTGAGGATTGACAACCCATCGATCAATCCTAAGTTTGTCAATGAGCTGGTTACGACCGGCAGGGAGGGTCAAATGACATTTACGGATATTATCGGATGGATTGTTATTGGCTTGATTGTTGGTGGCATTGCAAGATTCCTGGTACCGGGTCGCGATCCAATGGGATGTATTATGACAATCCTGCTTGGAATCGCAGGCGCGATTCTAGGGGGCTACATTAGTAGATTCCTTTTTGCAAACCATGTTACTACCGGCTATGCGCGTCCCGGATTTTTAGTTTCTCTGGTTGGTGCAATATTGCTGGTACTGTTATCACGTGCATTCCGCAGATCAACTTGAGATCACTCCATTCAGCAATATGCGAAAAGTCCTGATTGTTTTGATCGTCCTCAGTGTGCTTGATGCATGCAAACTCTGGCAAACCCCAAATTGGACGCGCAAACAATATTTACAAAAAGGAAAGGTATGGCATAAGACCGATATTCCAATGATGGACATCATGGCTGAGCCTCAGAATGAGATTTCAGTTCCGCCGGAGCAGGAAGTGACTTGCAGATTTGTGGAACCCAAAACTCGGTCAACGGGATTCAGCCCAAAATTCAAATGCAAACTCAAGGATGGATTCATGGTGCGTGTTAAATACAGCAGCCGCGAAACGTATTCGGAAATCGCAGCCACCCGACTTCTTTGGGCATTAGGTTTTTATACTGATGATGTTTATCCGGTGAAGCTAAGATGTCTTGGATGTCCCGCAAAAAATCCAGCACACCCTGCTAAGAATGAACCTCGCATTGAGATGGTTTTTGAAGATGCAATCATGGAACGCAATTTTCCTGGCGAAGAGATTGGAGAATTTCGCGATGAAGGTTGGAAGTGGGGAGAGCTTGATCAAATAGAAGCAAAATTCGGAGGATCATCTCGCGCTGAAGTTGATGCTTTGAAATTAATATCAGTGTTTTTACAACACACCGACAGCAAACCATCGCAACAACGACTTGCGTGTTATCCGAACGATCAGAGGCACCATTTTTGGCATCAAACATGTCAGCAATCGGTTTTAATGGTTCAAGATCTTGGTGCGGCATTTGGAATGTCAGCTGCGAAAGTGGAAGCATTCTCTTCAATTTATTTGCGGGGTTGGGAAAGTGAGCAGATTTGGAAAACGGGGTCAGAAGAAAAAGGGAAAGGGAATTGTGTGGGCAACGTTGTTCCGTCACTTGGAGGGGATCTTCGTGATCCTGAAATCAGCGAAGAAGGCCGCAAATTTTTGTCGGATCTGCTAAATCAATTGACTGATCAGCAGATTGCCAATTTGTTTATCGTTGCTCGTGTTGAAAAAACCGATGAAACGCTGTTGGATCAGGGACATGAAAGAGAAGTAACAATTGATGATTGGGTCAAGGTATTCAAAAAGAAACGACAAGAGATTAACGATCACCGCTGCATTTAGGCTAAGGTGTGATGCGACCGTCTCGGTCGCAGACCACGATTCTAGAATTTTCGCTTGCGGACAAGACGTCCGCATCACGTCATTGACTAAACAGCCTTGCTTCAAATAACATCATTGCAAGCTTCTAATAATGGCGACTCTAAGGGCTGAGTCAGTTTTTTATTACTTTAAACGACCGATCGGGCTTGCTGTTCTATTTAGTACAGCTGTAATTCTTGCCTACAGCACATGGGTTTTGTTTTTCCCTTACGATCCGCATGATGAAAGGATCGTATCTAGCATTGCGATTATTCTTCTGGCGTTGATTTTCTCCGGTTTTTCATTTCATCTCTCGCGGCAAAAACAATTTGATTCACGGCAGCGTCGAAGCTGGTTGATTCTATCTTTAGCTATTGCTTCCTGGGCAATAGGCGAATGCGTCTGGTTTTACTATGAAAGTATTTTAAATGTCAGTCCTACACCATCACTTGCTGATTTTTTCTTCCTTCTATTCTGGGGATTGAGTTTTGTCGGCGTAATTTCATTTCCATTTCATCCTGTTTCAAAGAAAGAAAAAATTTTACTGTTGATGGATCTTGCAATCGTGATGACTACCGGATTCATCATAGTTTGGTATTTCGTAATGGCTTCTATCGAGTTTGGCCCGCTAATCAATACAGTGGCTATCATTTATCCGGTTGCGGCATTGCTGGTGTTTGCAGCTGTGGTTGCTTTGATTCAGCGTGATTCAAAACAAGTGGCTCGCAGAGTTTTGTTATGTTTGGCAGCGGGCATGCTTTGTAATATTTCGGTCGGGATATTTTTTGCTTACTTTGAAATTCATCAGAACACTTATTACAACGTATATCTGAATATTCTCTGGATGGTTTCTCTGTTATTTATGTTAATTGCCGTAAGTCTTCATACCACCTGGGACTTAGCACTCGATGTAATTATTCAACGTGGGAATCCCTCTCCTCCGTTGCTGTTAAGAAGAGCATTACCATATATAGCAATCGCTATTGCTCTTCTTTTGTTAGTTTTTAGTGTGACTTCTGGCTCTGATCCAATGCATCGACTTTACGTTGTTTTGTATGGGTCATTGATTCTTGTTGCTCTTGTTTCATTGCGACAACATTTCTTGCTTCGTGAGAATCAGCACCTGTATCAAGAAATGGAACGTCTGGCAATTACTGATTCACTGACCGGGGTTTTTAATCGTTACTTTGTAAATGAAATGCTTCGCAGAGAAACGGAACGAACGAAGCGGCATCTACAACCGTTTGCTGTTTTATTGATTGATGTTGATGGCTTCAAGAAGTACAACGATACGTTTGGTCATCTGCAAGGTGACGTTGCATTAAAATCGATTGCTCGATTGTTGCAATCGGAAATCCGATCCAGTGATATCCTTGGCCGATTTGGTGGTGATGAATTTGTAGCACTTTTATATGAATCGGAGCATGAGGGTGCGTTGCGAGTAGTTGAAAAGATGAAAAAGGCAATTAAGAATGCGGATTTCGGAACAAAATCACTCAGTGTGACAATCGGGATTTCAATTTTTCGCGCAGCAATGACGGCAGATCAATTGCTTCAGGAAGCAGATCAAGATCTGTACTTACAAAAATCGAACGTGGTTAAGTATTAACCGGCAAGACTGAGAGTACTGTTCCGCTGCGCGCAGGTATATGAAGTTGCAAGCAGCCATCCGGGTGGGTTTTGATCTTTCCGGAACCAAACAGAACCCGGGGATTTAAAAACAAATTACTGATTTTTATTCGATCAGGCTGATCGCCTGCATTAATAGCTGTAACAATAACTTCATTCTTGAATCGACGCTCCATTGCAAAAAGCATCCGCTCCGCATAGACCGTATTGTATGATCCTTTTTGAAGTGCATCGTGTGAATGGCGCAGTTGAATAATTTGTTTGTGGAAATTCAAAGAACTGTGATCCCAATTTTCTTTTGAAGGAAAACCGCGACGTGAATCCGGAGGCAATCCGCCACCCAGTCCGACTTCATCACCATATAAAAGTGCCGGAGCTCCAGGCAGTGTAGATAAAAGAATCGTTGCAAGCTCAACGCTGGCGCGATCATCGCCAGTCACTGTGATGAATCTTGCAAGGTCATGAGTATTGATGAAGTTAAATTGCGCCAATTGAATCTCGTACGGGATTTTGTTGATCAACGATTCAACATGAAATGCAAATTCAGCTGCACTTAATGCTGATTGATTCTTCGGTTCTTTTGACAAATGTTCGTCACGCATCCTTCCTGTAGCCGCAAAGCGGTGAATTGCTCCCATCAACGGATAATTCATTACTGCATCCCACTGATTTCCATTCAGCCATCGTGATGCATCGGTCCACAATTCGCCCACAAGATAAACGTTTGGATTAATATGCTTTAGCCTGCTCCGCATTTCTTCCCAAAATCCAGGTGCATTCATATTTTGTGGATGATCGAAACGCTATCCATCAATGCCCCTGCGTACCCAGTGCTCGGCAATACGAATTACAAATTCACGCACCGAGGGATTGGAATGATTCAATTCAGGCATAGTCCGATTTCCATTCCAGCCGCGAAAGTTGCGGGGCTTTAATCCTTCATATGGATTCACCGGAAAGTTTTCAATGTGAAACCAATTTTTCCAGGGTGATGCTGCACCATACTCAATCACATCTTGAAATGGTGGAAATGCAATGCCAACATGATTGAAAACGCCATCCAAAATTACATGGATGTTTCTTCGCTGGCATTCATTCAGAAGTAATTTGAATTCTTTGTTGCCACCAAGAAGACGATCTACAGCATAAGAATCGATCGGCTTATAGCGATGATAAGTTGGCGAAGAAAAAATCGGAGTTAAGTAGAGCGCAGTGATTCCTAAATCGGAAAGGTAGTCTAATTTCGATCGGATGCCTGGAAGATTTCCGCCTTTATATGTTCTTGGTCCTGGGGGAGCATCCATGGTTCGAAAACATGAGTGTCCCATCCGCCTGACTTCATATTCTTTCCCGAAAAGCGATCTGGAAGAATCATGTAGAAAACACTTCTTCTAACCCAATCGGGTGTCATAAATACTAATTTATGCGTAATTCTTCGGAAAAAAAGGAACGAAACTAGTAGTGATGTGGTGGCAGGGCGAAATTATTTCCCTAAAATACGATCCGCCTTTGAAGTTTCCGAGACCTTGAAGATTCCTAATGCTTTATCGCCAGTACCGCAGGCATACATATAATCGATATTGATTCCAGCGCGTACTAACTTCTTTGTGACTTTTGCCAGGGCACCAGGTTCATTCGGTAATTCTAAAGCCAACACATCCGTTGCTGAAAATGTAAGCTTTTCTCTGGTGAGTGCCGCGCGAGCTTTTCCGGGACTATCTACAACTATCCTTAACACTCCAAAATCAGGCAGTTCATGTACACATAATCCCAATATATTCACTTTCTTTTTAGTCAAAATTGTACTGAGCTTGAATAATGCTCCAACCCGATTTTCCAGAACAATTGAGATCTGTTTTTTTACTGGCATGCTCACCTCCGTGCTGAGAGGAATGGCGCAACAAGACCTATGTATTCATTGTAACAAATTACTAAAGCACAATTGAGTATTTATTTTGGTTTTGGCTTATGTGGATTTTTGAGAAGGGCTTCAAGATCATATTCAGAGGCCCAGGCTTGAGGATCAAAAGTCACCAATCCGCCGGGAATTTGCGGCTGGCCACTTGTATAATCGCGAAACGTCTGGCCGTAAGCATTTGTTACAACGTGGCTTCGTGACTCTTCGTATCCAGATTTGGTGGCATAAGACGACCCAGAATATAAGGAGCCATTTGAAATTACACCGACTTCATATCCTGAAGTGCCATCTGGACCTTTGATCGAACGGCGGGCTGTAATCATAATATGCTGCTCAGTATAAGATTCATTTTTAGGTGTTTTGGGATTGTCAATGCGTGCCATTACTGCATACTCAACCTGTTCGAAACCAGCAGCTTCAAAACATTTCTGGCCGATCAAAGCATAACCTTCACAATCAATGATGCGGCGTCCATCAGAATGCATTTCCCTACCATTGCTAACATCCGACCATTTATCCGGGGCATGTGAAGAATATGACTTGCCATCTTTGGAGTATGTTCTTTTGTCATATACTACGTCCCCTTTATCCACTCCTTTGGTCTCAGAGTGAACGTAGAACGCATTCGCGTAATCTTCATACGCTTTCCTGATGTCTTGCATCGGCTTGCCTTTCATTGTCCCGAAATACGATTGAAGATTCGCTTCCGTTGGCGGAAATGATAGGTTGCCCACTTTAGCACCACTCATGGTTTGCGCAACATCCAACTGTTTGGCAACAGAATTTAGCCTGGCCTTCTCGCCATCATTTTTTGCTGCATCCGCTAACTTACGATATTCCGCGGCTGCATTTTTGTAATCACCTTTTGCAATCATGTCATGAGCCGGAGCTTTGGTTGTGTAATATGATTTAAGTTCTGCATCCGTTGGCTTATCATGGACATTTTTCATGCCGTCATTTGTCATTACTTCTTTCATACCCGGAGCTTTGGAAGTTTTCTGGGCGTCTTTGGGAGCTGGCTGTGAAATTTTTGCTTCCAGTTCCTGTGGCTTGTGATGGATTTGTGAATGAAGCCTTGCTGCTTGCATCTGTCCGTTCATTGAGTGTTCCGCAACTTTTGTTGATGAATCAGATGCTGCCCGACTATTAGTCTGTGTTTGCGGATTTTCAGGTTGTGATCCTGAAGCTTTATCAGGACTATCAGTTTTGGTTGTACTCACGTCCTCGGTTTTCTGAACCGGCTGTTGATAATTAACAAGTCCGTCTGTAATCCGACCCATGATTCCTCCAATTCGATCATTAATAAAGACGAATGCCATAGAGAGTGAACGTTTGCGCAGCCGCTTGTAATTTGAGACAATCATTAGCTTTAAATTCAAAGCTATATATGGACTCTTCCCGCTTAAGTGTTAAGAAAAGAATCTTATTTTTTGCGATTGCTATTGTTTTTGGCTTTTCGCTCGGGTTCATAATTTCAGAAATCGCACTGAGGGTAGCGGGGCCGGTGTGGTTAAGACAATTTATGGTCGGTACTAATCTTGACGGTCAGATCCATTACGGCAGCGACGCCGGATGGCCCGTTGATTCCGAGGAAGGCAAATTCGTGCGCTTTAAACCCGATACCCAATTTAAGGTTCAGTACTATGAATATAGTACTACCATTCATATAGATCACTGGGGTGGGAGAGTCGTTCCCAGTGTCAAGAAGGCTTATGGTGTGCCCATAATTCCAGTTCTGGGGGATTCGTTTTCGTTTGGACTCGGTGTTAAGGATAATGAGACATTCATAAACTTAATCTGCAAAAATTCTGTTGCAAATTATTTGAATCTTGGCGCTCCTGGAAGCGCGCTTCCGAATCAGCTGGATGTTTTGGAATTCCGTCATAGAGAATTAGGTTCACCAGGACTGTATGTTTTTGTGTTTTATCTTGGAAACGATTTTTCTGAAATGATCAGATATTACGAAGGTTCCGGCAATGAGGAATCGAAAAATTCGGGAATTATGGACTTTATGAAACACAGACGTTTCATTGAACGATCGTATGCCGTTCAATTCGCTTTGCATTATCTATCGGCTGATACTCATACAAAACACAAAACCAAATATTTTCGGACGCCCGATGGAAATCGTATTTCAAGTTCGATCTATCTTTTAATGAGCCGCAGCAAGCCATACTCAGTGGAAGCGGAAGAATTCCTGAACCGCTCTCTGGATCGCCTGGAGAATCTCAGCAAAAATCTGCATTTCCGTTATGAATTCATCGTTATTCCAGACAAACATCAAACAGATCCAGATCTATTCAATAAACAAGCTTCCGTTTTTGGCCTCTCTGCTGATAGACTGGATCGCTCGTATCCGGATCGCTTTTTGGAAAAGCAATTAGAGCAGAGAGGAATTCAGTATCTGGATGTTATGGCATGTCTGAAGGATCAACATGGTTTGTATTACAAAAATGATGATCATTTGACTGCGGCAGGACATCGTGTCGTTGCTGATTGCATCCATCACAATGCCGGAAATTTGACTTTGCCAGGATTGCAAATCGCGGAGAAAAAATGATGCGGAAAATTTGGGAAGCATGGAAAAAGATCGCCAAAAAAATCGGAGATTTTAACTCCCGCGTGATTCTAACTGTGTTTTATTTCATCTTCATAACTCCAATCAGTATCCCGATAAAATTCAAGGATCCACTTGGAATCAAAAACAAAAAGCAAGGCTGGATTCCGAAACAAACTTCTGAAGGTACAGCGATGGAGCGGGCATTACGCCAATCATGAACATTCTTGGAATCTCCTGTTATTTTCATGATGCCGCTGCTGCCCTCATTCAGGACGGCATAATAGTTGCTGCCGCAGAAGAAGAACGTTTTACCCGCAAGAAGCATGATTATGAATTTCCGATCAAGGCCATCCGTTTTTGTTTAAAGCAAGCCGGAATTGAACCTGAGGATCTGGATTACGTTGCATTTTTTGAAAAGCCATTTGTTAAATTTGAACGATTGTTTTTGACCTGCCTTCAAACCGTGCCGCGTTCGTATAGTGTTTTTCGCGAAGCGATGCTGACATGGCTTGGTGACAAACTCTGGGTCAAACATCTGATTCAAAAAGAGCTTGGTGTATCTGCATCAAAAATTCTTTTTGGTGAGCATCATCTATCGCACGCCGCCAGTGCATTCTTTTGTTCGCCTTATGAGAAAGCTGCAATTCTGACTGTTGATGGCGTCGGAGAATGGACGACTGCAAGTCTTGGAATCGGTTCAGGAACAGAAATCAAATTGCTAAAAGAGATCCGTTTTCCGCATTCACTCGGACTACTTTACAGCGCATTCACTGCATTCCTTGGCTTTGAAGTAAATGAAGGTGAATACAAAGTGATGGGAATGGCTCCATTCGGAACTCCGCGGTATGCGGACAAAGTTCACAAATTAATCAATCTCCATTCCGATGGAAGTTTCGATTTAAATATGGATTACTTTTCGTTCCATTATTCGCGCACAGATACCTTCAATCAAAAGTTCGTGGATCTTTTCGGCAAACCGCGGGATCCTGGTTCTCATTTCTTTACTCAAGGTTCCGGTTTCCCATCATACTTTGGTGAGAAACCATCCAACTTCGATGAACTTGGGAAATTGAATCAGTACTATGCAGACATTGCAGCGAGCATTCAAGTTGTGATTGAGGAAGCGTTACTAAAAATGGCGAATGCGGCATTCAAGGAAACCGGTGAAAAGAAACTTTGTATGGCCGGCGGTGTTGCATTGAACAGCGTTGCTAATGCAAAAATTTTGAAAGAGACACCGTTCGATGAAATTTACATTCAACCTGCGGCAGGTGATGGAGGTTGTGCGATCGGAGCAGCGCTGTGGGCTTATCATCAGGTTTTGGGAAAGCCTCGCAATTTTGTGATGGAGCATGCTTATTATGGTGAAGAGCATGGAAATGCTTCGATCGAATCTTTCCTGAACGAAAAAGGAATTCCATTCGAACGCCAGGAAAATGAAGATCATTTGATTTCGCGTGTTGTGGATGAACTTCAACAAGGCAAAGTGATCGGTTGGTTTCAAGGCAGATTCGAATGGGGGCCGCGTGCTTTAGGAAATCGAAGCATTCTTGCAGATCCGCGCAGGCAAGATATGAAGGATCTGGTGAATGTGAAAATTAAATTTCGCGAACCATTCCGTCCGTTTGCGCCATCAGTACCTGCCGAAAATGCTGCCAAATATTTTGATTTGCCTGATCCGGAAAAACATTATCCCGCGCGATTCATGTTGTATGTGGTCAATGTGTTGAAGGACCAGACAATCAACGTTGCCCGCAATTACGCATGTTGATGGAACGGGACGGCTTCAAACTGTGCGGAAAGAATATAACCGCAAATATCACAAATTAATCAGCACATTCGGCGAAGCCACCGGTGTGCCTGTTGTGTTGAACACATCTTTCAATCTGAAAGGGGAGCCGATCGTGAACACGCCGGCAGAAGCATTTAACACGTTTAATCGCAGCGGAATGGACTATTTGATCCTTGGAGACTGTATAATAAAGAAGTAATTTGTATGAACTTTTTTGAGACTCTTAAGATCCGTTTAGGAATTCTGGGAGAATTGATTTCATTCTTCTGGAATCATAAGTGGTGGTGGCTCACACCCATGATTTTGGTGCTGGTGTTGCTCGGTCTATTTTTGATCTTCGCTGCCAGTTCTCCGATCGCTCCATTCATCTACACACTTTTCTAATCTGCCTTGATGGAAATGAAACCCGTACCGGTCGTGGAGTGTCATTATGGTCAATGAATTAAACAATGAGCGAGCGCGTGATCCTCAAGATCTGGAGCGGCTGTTAGTTACACGCCAAAGGGCGGGTGATATCGATGGTATGGTTGCACTTTATGAAGCCGATGCTGTCATTGACTGCGGTGATGGTCGGATCGTGCAAGGCACGGAAGCAATCCGAACGTTTTTCGCGGAACTCGTAGCAATGGGTCGGAAATTTGAATTCGGTAACCAAAGGCCCGCTATAAGCAGTGGAAATTTGGCACTTACTTCAACTCATTCTTTGGATGGAGGCGTAACAGCTGAGGTTGCTCGCAGACAAGCCGATGGTAAGTGGCTCTGGGTCATCGATAAATTTTCTATTGCGTAGTATTTGATAATCGCTGAATGGCCCATGTTATTATCGATTGTTCAGTGAGCTCATAACACATTCCAAACACTTTTATGCCTGAAAGAATTGTGCCGATGATTCATGTGCCTGATGTAAGGGCGACTATTGATTGGTACGTGGACATCGGCTTCAAGATTGTTGATACCTTTGATGATGACGGTGAGGGGCTGAGCTTTGCAATTCTGGAATTAGGAAGCAGCGAAGTGATGTTCAATCAGGGAGGTCAGCCAAGTACACTTCATCGTCGCGAAGTTGATCTCTATATCTACACCGAAAATATTGATGAGCTATTCGATCGTCTTAGAGATCGGGTGGAAGTTGTAGAGCCGCCACATGACATGTTTTATGGAATGCGAGAGTTCATCATTCGCGATATTAATCGCTTTTGGATTACATTTGCACAATTTGCAGAAGAAAGTAGAGAAAATACGCAAGAGACCCTCGCATAAGAAACATTCTCAATGTCGATTCTCGCTCCTACGTTTCGTCTTACTTCAGAAGGAGAAAAAAGATGTCAACAGTAGATACTATCCAGGGTTACTTCGACAGCCTGAAACAAAAAAAAGAATGGCAATCATTTCTTGCTGATGACGTGATTTTTACCAGTTTCACCAGTCCGGTGAGAAAAGTTACTGGCAAAAGTGCATACATTGAAGCGACAAAACGATTTTATTCATCGATCGTTTCAATGGAAGTAAGAGATATGATGATTCAAGATGAAAAAGCCTAGGTAACTCGTTACGAATTGAAACATCCTGAAGGATATAATTTTGGCAGCGACGTTGCTGAAATTTTCACGGTGAAAAACGGGAAAATTGCTTCATTTGCAATTTACTTTGATACAGCACCATTTCCCAAATGAATTCCATGTAGGTCTGTGGATTTCGAGTTATCATTAAGTTATGTCATCTGAAAAGAAACATTTTGTTTTGAAGCTAATTCCGCCGCGTCCGACTTTTTTTGTTGATATGACTGAACAGGAAAGAAACATGATGAAGGAACATGGTCAATATTGGCGAAATTTGATGGAGCGAGGAATTGCAATTCTATTCGGCCCGGTTCTTGATCCAAAAGCGGTATGGGGTCTGGGCATAGTCGAAGCAGTCAACGAAGATGAGGTTCGATCGTTTACTGCAGATGATCCTGCCATCAAATCCGGAATGACCACGCTGGAGATTTATCCAATACAAGCGGTTATTAGAAAATAGTAGTTTTGTTATGTAGCAGGCAGGATGCCTGCGGCCCGTAATGCTGGCCGAGGCCCGCGCTCCTTAATGCGGACAAGATGTCCGCGCTCCATAGTTTATAATTACCCAAATGGAAGAGGCCTGGATCGGCAAACAGATTCGCGAATACGAAATCCTTGATGTTATTGGCAAAGGCGGAATGGGTGCTGTTTATCGCGCGCGGCACATTTACCTTGATGAAGAACGTGCGATCAAAGTAGTTCGCGGACAATTTTCATCCAACCGTGATTATCTGGATCGATTCATCAGAGAAGCACGAATCCTCACGCGTTTACGCCATCATAATCTTGTTTTGCTATATGAATTCGGAACATTAGAAGAGAACACTTTCTTCATGGTTCTTGAATTGATCAACGGCGAAAGTGTGTTGTCGCGGATCCGACGTCTCGGCCGAATTCCGATTGATGACACGGTAAGAATCATCCGTGCTGCTGCTCAAGGTCTGCATGTTGCGCATCAACAAGGAATTATTCATCGCGACATTTCACCTGACAATCTTTTAATTGTGAAACAAGAAGGGAGCAATAAAGAAATTACAAAGGTGATTGATTTTGGAATTGCAAAGCCGCTAATGGAAAGCGATTTCACAAAATCAAATCTTTTTGTCGGCAAGCCTGAGTATGGAAGTCCGGAGCGGATCGGTGTTGAAGGTGTAGCCGTAGACCATCGCTCTGATATCTACTCTCTTGGAGTAACGATGTATTTCATGCTTACCGGAGCTTTGCCGTTTCATGGAAAAACTCCATGGGAAATTATGTCGAAACATCTGACTGAAGATCCTGCGCCGCTATCTACTCACGATGATGATTTTCCGGAAGCATTGGAGCGGATCATCTCAAAAGCAATGGCCAAGCTTCCTACTAATCGTTATTCCTCAATGCAAGATTTTGTAGAAGAGCTTGATGAGATCATCTCTCCCGAAACTGAAAAGAAACAGGATAATTTTCTGGAAGAAATGGGACATGAGTTACGGACTCGGTTAAATGCAATCATCGGCTACAGCGAAATTCTGGAAGAAGATGCAAACGAACAAGGCCACAGCAGTTACATTCGTGATTTAAAAAAGATTCATGCTGCTGGAAAACATTTGTTATGGTTAATTGGCGGTTCTGATGCGGATGCTGAGCTGAATCCGATGCGCAAAAATTCATTTGAAAAAGGAAAAGAATTTTACGATCAGATGAAATGGGAAGAAGCGATTCAAGCATGGAAGGCGGCGATGCAAGAACCTCATCCAGATGAGTCAATTGGTCAATGGATCACTGCCACTGAAGCAAGAATCAATTCTGAGAAGCAAATTCGCCAACAATTGAGTTCAATGTTTGATCGAGGTTCTGCATTAATTGATGCCCGGAAGTTGTTAGATGCGAAATCGGTTTTAGAAGATGCGGAGCGAAATTTGTTAGGAAATTATCGAATTGCGGATTTAAAAAAACGGATCGATTCGCTACGCCAGAGATTGCGAACCGTGAAATTTCCAAGGCTTTATTGGAAAGCGATTACAGAGAAAAAATTTCCCGACAATTGGAAGCTACGATTGCGATGATGCAGGATCATCTTCCTCAATTAAAGAAAACACTCCAGGCATTTCACATTGCCACGGAAGGCAAAGCTCAAGAAGGTGCTGTCGATAGAACGCTTTATATTCAAGGTGAAAGTGCAGACAAAGCGGTAAAGCCTGGTTCTCGGCCAGACGGCCAGACAAAATCCCGACGCAAATCGCGGAACTAAGCAATCTTTAAGTCTTGTTTGGTGCCTCTAGTGGAAATTTCTGCCTCAAGATTTTTCACCCGGAAACTCCACATCAGCATCGCGGCGTCTTGTTCCCATCGCGTGGAATTTTGAAATGATTCTTTCGCCTTCAGAAGAATATCTGACAGCTGATCAACAGATAATAAGTGATACCACTCTTTGGACCATTCTTTCATCATCATCAGTCCTTCCCAGCACAAGGCTGAGTACTCTAGACCTAACCGGGTCTATCTATTATTTATCGGCTACCGGTCAGCCAGAGTTGTGCCCCCTCTTGACCTGACAAGCTTATTAAGCTGAATTTAAAATATATCCTTTACAAAATGTTTTCAACAAAAAATAATTGTTGTTCTCGTGAAAAATTTTTAGATCTACCGCAGAGAACGGTTTTTTTGAAATCTCCGCGTTCTCCGCGAACTCCGCGGTAAAAGCTAAATGTGGATTTTCTTGGATTCAACCTGATGACCGAGAAAAATTTCGGCTAAATCATCGAAGCCTTCCGTTTGATCAGTGGTTAAGAACAACTGCGTTCCATTTTTTGAAAGCGTGGTTTCAATTTCTGGATGTCGTTTCAAATAATCTTGAAGACTTGGGGCAACTATGTTCGCTTGAACAACAATTCGTACATCAGTTGGAACAATTGCGCGAATCCGATCGAGCAACAATGGATAATGCGTGCAAGCCAGTAAAAGTGCATCGATATCTGCGGATTGTTCTGATGTTTCTTTCCAATATTTCCGGATGAAATAATCAACTCCATCTCCAGAGAGTTCTCCTGCTTCCACAAGTGGAACTAACATCGGGCATGTTTGTTGAATCAACTTTACATCCGGCGCAAATTTTTCCATTTCCATTTGAAAGCTCATCGATTTAACGGTGCCTTCAGTCGCCCAGAGAGCGACTGTTCGAGTATGCGAGTACCGTCCAATTTCCTCGACAGACGGACGGATAATTCCAAGCACGCGACGATCAGGATACGCTGATGGCAAATAGTTCTGTTGAATGTTACGAAGCGCCTTTGCTGAAGCGGTATTACACGCGATGATGATTAATTTGCAATCTTTCTTGAATAAATAATCAACGCATTCGGTTGTGAATTGCAAAATCGCATCAAAAGATCGATTTCCATAAGGTGTTCGTGCGTTATCACCAAGATAGACGTAATCATAGTGTGGAAATAATCCACATATTTTTTGGTAGATGGTCAGTCCGCCAAAGCCAGAGTCAAAAATTCCTATTTTCATTTGATTTTGTAGCAACTTAGCCACATCCGCTCCGTCTCATTCATGATATACTTTCGTGTTTTTGGATGGACTATGCAAGGTAAATTCTTAACGTTCTTGTTTCTTATTTTGTTTGCAGCTTCTTTTGTCGCTGCCGATCACGAAATAGATTCGATTTTCAAACCGGAAGGTTCGATGGTCACTGGCCGCGGATCTGTGAAACCGGTAATTGCTTCGCTTTCATCAATTCCGCAACATAAGGAAATTCTTAGCACGGTCGAAGAGTTTAACAGCGAAGAAGGCGAATCTCGAAACAAAGAGAATTGGGTTTATCGGAGGCCTCAGTTCTCATCAAAACATTCAATCCATGAAGACAAGACGGATGAGGATTTACTGCAATCTTTATCTACAGAATCGGTTCTAACTCCGATCGTTAAAAAATCATTTCCTGGAATTGCTAATCAAGGCAAAGCGCAGCCTGATTCCAACATTGCAGTTGGTCCGGAAAGATTAATGCTTGCGGTTAATAGCTCAGTTGCGATTTTTACTAAAACAGGTGATCTAAAATTCCAAACAACTTTTGATCAATGGTTCGCACCCTTAACGAATCAAGCAGGCTCACTACTTTTTGATCCAAAACTTCTTTACGATGCCCAAAGCGGGCACTTTCTATTCTTGATGAATGCTCGAAGAGGAGATCATCGTTCATGGTTCTTATTGTCGGTATCTAAAACTTCCGATCCTGAAGGTGATTGGGCTTTCTATGCTTTTGACATGCAGATCACCGGTGGCAAGCGTGATATTTTTTGGCCGATTTCCCGCGCATGGGATTCGATGAAAATGCTATCTATCTTACCGGCAACATGCATGAATTTGGAAATTTACGTTTTCGTTACGCGAAAATTCGTGTGTTAAAAAAAGCAGAGGTATACAAATTCGGAGCAGTGGCATGGAAAGAATTTGCGCATTTAACAGATGCAAACAATTTCAAAGCGATTGATATCGAGCCGGTGATTGCATTTGGAACAGCAGGATCTGGATATCTGGTAAACGCGAACATAGTTGAAGGTACCAAACTAACTTTGTGGATTATTTCAAATCCCGGTACAAACAATCCCAAAATTAGGAAGAAAGGTATTGCGGTTTCATCCTATCAACTTCCACCGGACGCTAACCAAAAAGGTGGAGATGTGGTGATAACCACGCGAGATTCCGGAGTGTATAATGCGGTATTTCGCGATGGCTCGATTTATACTGCACATAATGTTGCCTTTGACTGGGGTTCGGGTGCTGTTTGTGCAATCCGTTTTTATCAAATCAAAACTAACGGCGAATTAGTTCAGGAAATTACATATGGTAAAAATGGATATTCCTACTTTTTTCCTATTGTGATGGTTGATAGCAAAAATAATGTGGTTGTTGGATTTAATCGCTGCAGTCGATCTACATTTGCGGGCATTTTTTTTACAGGACGTAGACCTTCCGATCCTCTCGGCAAATTTCGGACGCTTGGAAAGTTAATTGCGGGGCAATCATATTATGGAGTGTATTTCCCTGGGAGTAACATCGGGCGCTGGGGTGATTACAACGGAATTTCTTTGGATTCGGATGATTCGTTTTATTTTTTCAGCGAATACGCGAAATCACCCCAGAAGTGGGAAACTGTCGTCGGTCAACTGAAATATTAAGAAATTCTAACCGCAGAGAATATCCGTGTACTCTGCGGTAAATTCTTAAATCCTTTCCTTCAGTGCTGCAATTTCTGCTTTAAATATTGGAATTTGGGGCAGACTGATTGTTTGATTGTTTGCAGCATTTGCTCGCGCTACATGCCAGTAACAAAATCCTAATTTGGTAACCGCTCGCAAGTAACGTCTTCTTGCTTGAAGACGTTCTTTATCTTTCATTGAAGACACAACCCATCGTGTCCGCGCAATCAGTGAACCGATCATTTCCAATTCTTCCGCATTGATTGTGCCGTTCGAAACTTCAAACGTCAGCATTTCTTTTACAATGCGGCGTTCACGGCGCGCTATATACAAAATCACTCCAATGAAAATCGCAAAAAGTGGAACCCAGATGATGAAATAAGCCACCAAAAACAATGAACCGGCCGCCTGGGCAATTCCATTCCACATTGCGTGCAGAAAAACTGCTGCAGCATATCCGGCGATTGGCATTACAATTTTCAAAGTGGTGTTGTGAGTCTCGCGCGAAATTCCGCAGCCGATGCCGGTCATTGATGTAAATAATGAGTGCGCGAAAGGCGAAAGTATTCCGCGCATGAATCCGATCACCAACAGTCCGGTGGCACCATCCTTAATAAAAGTTCGACCGTAATACAAAACATTTTCACCGGTAGCAAAACCAAGTGCGATTATCCCTGCATAAACAAGGCCGTCGGTAACACCGTCAAATTCTTTTCGCAGGAAAATCAAAAACATTAAAACGCCTAATCCCTTTGTTCCTTCTTCAATTAATGGAGCAGAAACTACTGATGCTAAAACATCTCCGCCCGGAGCTCCGATCAGCGCCGCCGCCACAGATCCAAAAAATGTGTTCACCACGAATGAAACTAAAAGTGCGAACAATGCGCCCCAACCGAATGCACTGGCAAGAGCCCACCAGGGTTCAGGATCATAACGATCGATCCACAGAAACAGCAGCAGATAAAATGGCGCAGGCAAAAATGCCATGATGCCGCCAATGATCGTTCCTGTAAATCCCATTTGCGAAAACATGATGATGGTCAAAATCAAAGCAAGAACTCCAGCCGCGGCAAGACCAAGAGCCAGGCCTAGATAACTACGAGGCTTTTCTTCCTTTTGCTGTGGATTGTAAAATGCAATTCCTGCAATTGTATTTGTGATTCTGTTCCCATCTGAAAATGTTTTGGACGGCTCACCTACAGTAGTAACTGCTTCACTAATTGGCGAAGGTTCGATATCAACTAAGATTTCAGCCGTGTCTGCCTAAACGGATTACATCTCCCGTGTTTAGCATCATCTGTGAAATCGGATTTCCATTTACATAAGTTCCGTTTGTGCTGTTTTTATCAATTAATTGAAATCCTTCAGGAGTGGATTCAACGTAAGCGTGATTTGTGGAAACTCCGGGATCAAATCGATGATCAAATCGGAATGAGCTTTCAGGATTTCGTCCGAATGTTAAAGATCCATTCTCGAGTTCTAATTGATGACCGGCCAGAGAGCCTTTCTGAACAGTTAACCGCAGCTTCAAACGATTAGATTCCCCCTGACAATCATTATACTCGACACCTGATTGTCGTGTAGTGGCGAGCGGAAGCTCGCCTGCCATTTACTTAGGCGACCTTCCGGTCGCCACTACAATCTGTGTTAGGATGAGGCGCATGATTGAACAAATAATTTCTATGGTAGCTGCAATCGTGATTCTTGTTGCGTATGCACTACAACAAAATGGCAAGCTTGACGCAAATGGTTTAACTTACATCAGCTTGAATTTTATCTCCGGAATTATTCTGGGCATCATTGCGATGCGAGCGCGGCAATTAGGATTAACTGTACTGGAATTTGCTTGGGCAGGAATCAGCGCTCTTTCGTTGATTCGCGTGCTTCGCAGCCGGACTTCTTAATCTATTCGGCTTTCAATGCAGGCAACAGCGGCATGCGAAGAATCACTGAAACCGCAGCGATGCTGGATACGAGACCAACAACAATTACAAGAATCAGAGTCAGCAATAATGAGCTCCACTGAATGCCCGCATAATCCTGCAATAGATGCGGAGTAACAGTGATCACTGCAGTGAGAGCTCCAGTTAATATTCCGATACAAAGTAAGAATGCATTTTCTGCAAGCACCATCAAGGCTAGAAATTTTCGTTGATATCCGAATGCTCGCATTGTTGCCAGCTCGCCGCGACGTTCAATCACATTTCGCACCAGGATAATTCCGAGTCCTGTTGTTCCAAGAAGAAGGCCGAGACCTCCGAGAGTTTGAAATGTGGATAGATACGTGTTTTCGACTGCATGATAATTTTTGATGATTTCTCCGGTCGACTTTGCATCAAATCCATAATCGGCCAGGGCATCTTCCAACTTTGTAGAAATGTTTTGAACTTGATCAGCAGGAGCATCAATCAGGAAATAAGAATATCCACTTTCGTTAGGAAAATAACGCAAGAAATTTTTTTCTGAAATTAAGATCTCGCTTTGAAAAACACTTCCTTTCAGCAAACCTACAAACCGCAGATGCAAAGGCTTCCCGGATGAATCATTCACAACCAGATCTTTATTTAATCCTGAGTGAAGTATCCAAAGAACGGAATTGTAATCACCGAATGCGGGAACTATTTCGGTTCCGAGATCTTGATCTAGTAATGGCCAGGGGTTTTCTTTATGATCTTTGGATGCTATTTCTTGAAACTCAAAACCGCCGCGTGCGATTTGTTCTTCCGGAACCCCAAGGATTCGTGGCTTTTCCGGGCGATACAAATTCAAACAACTTGCATCTTCGCCAGCAAGCAATCGGAACGAAGTAATCTGTGCGTCAGGAATCCCCAAACTTTCCCGGCCTTTTTCTGTTGCCGGATCTTGTAGCAACGGAATTGTTGATTCTGCAAGCAAAGGATAGCCGCCAGTTCCGGAGTTGCGATCATTCAAATTCAGTTTTAGATCGCGGCGATTTACGCCGACAGCAATAATTACAAAACAAGCACAAGCCACAAGAGCAGCACTCAGTAAGCTGCGTCCGGGATTACGTGAGGTATTTCGAGCCGCCATCGATGCTGCTGCAGAAATGCCCATTGAAGCAAGTCTTTTGTGTTGAGTTTTTCGCAGCCACACAGTTAAGAACGCAAGCGCAGAAATCAGCAAACAGGTTCCTGCACCAAAAAATAATTCTGATGCTGTTGCTGATTGTGATGCAGCGATCACCAATGCTAAACCCAAAAACAAAAATGTGAATGCGATTATACGTCCCCATCGCGATGGTTGATTGTTTGTGCTGACTGATGATCCTGCCAACAATGCAGGAACCGGTACTTTGGCCAGTCGACGAATGGACCACCATAATGAGAAAAGCATCGCAAACAGGGAAACGATTGCGCCGATGATCAGTGTTTGTGGGCTGGTATAAAGCTGCAGATAAGATGAACCAACGGCTGCTTGCCACCAACTTCGAAGCCCGGTTAACATCAGCCAGGCATAAAAAGCAGCAAGCGCAGTTCCAATTAAAATTCCGATCACCGCAAGAATGAGACCTTCCGTCAGCAAGCGTCTACTTATGGTTCGCGCGGGATATCCGATAGCTAACAGAGTTCCCAGTTCAGCGGATCTTTGTTCTGCGCCTAAGCGGAAGAGGAGTCCGGAAAGCATTGCAGCAGATGCGATCAGAAAAAAACTGAATCCTGCAAACAATGATCCAAAATCTGTTGAGCCTTGTGCAGCTTGCAATCCTTGTTCACGAACCGGCTGAAAAATCCAGCCGATGTCCGAAGGTGTAAGCAAGCTCTTCAATTCGTCTTCGTATTTTTGCTTGAAAGAGGCAGGATCCGATCCGGATGGTGGGCGAATTCGCAATGATGTTAAAGTTCCAAACCGGCTGCTCCATAAACGTTTTCCGGCGTCCAAGGAGATGATAGCTTTCGGTGCGGCATGATATTGATCCCAGTATTCTTCATCGATCGGGCGTATCAGTTTTAGATTTACAGGAAATGGTGGATTCCAATCTGAAATATGTTTTGTGTTTTCAATGCCGGGATATTCTGGCGCAAGAGAAGTATCAATTGCCAACCCTCTCATCGCAAGAGTTGCGGCGACATGGAATTTGCCAGAATGCGTAACCAATTGGTTACCTGTTGCGAGGGCATAATAAGTAATTTCAATTTCATCGCCTTGTTTTGCCTGTAAATCTTTTGCCGTCCATTCGTTCAGCATGATTTGATCGCCATGTAAGGCAAAACGATCAATTGCGGTAATTGTTGAGTACGGAACGACTCGATCTTTATCGCGAATTGTATTGGCAAGATAGGTAAAAACTTCGTAGCTCTTAGCTTCAAGTTTTGTAGCTGCTTGTTTCGCCTTTTCGGTGAGCTTCGGTTCTAAAATAATTTCCGATGATTCAACTATGATTTCTTGATTTGAAACTTTCGTACGCAATCCAGAATCGCGGAATTGAAAAACCTTGCCTAATGCGCTTTCCACTGTTTTCGGATCTGAAGTTTTTGAACTCACATAAACGGTGTTTACTTTATTATTATTTTCCAGCGAACGCTGAAGCACTTTTAAATCAACAAACGCATTTTGCGGCGATGTTTGATGCGGCCGTAACGTTAAGCCGCCTGGACCAAGTTCTGAAACAACTTCAGTAACAATCAAGCGCAGTTTGCGAATCACATTGCTGATATCACGCTCACCTAAAACAGTTTCAGGATGAATATCACCCGGCTTTTGTAATGTCAGTAAAATCGTGTCGCCAACTTTTACGTCCAGCTCTTTTTGCAAAGCTTGAGTGATCACCACAGACTGAAAAATTTGGCCTGGCTGTTTTGATAGCTTTTCAGTGATGGAATTATTTTTGTCATAAAAAACATTCATTCTGTTATCAATGCCGTGAACCGTAATGCCAGTTGCTCGCGCTCCAGTATTTTGAGCGACAGCAGTCGCTGATGCTGTAATGGCCGGAACTGCATTTAAATCGCGGGCAAGATCTTCTCGAAAGAATTTTTCGGAAACCAGCGCATAATCAATTTTGCCGAGCCGTTCTAAAACCAGACTCTTTAAACTTCCACGAACTGAATCACCAACCAGCAATGCGCCCGTGAGTACAGCCGTGGTTACTGCCGCACCGGCAATGACCGCAAGATGTATTCGCCAAAAATATTTGAGACTACTCAGAATCATTTTTCATCGATAAGGGCTTTTGGAGTGTATTTCTCCCCCTTATGAAGGGGGAGATGAAAGAGGGGTTGGAGTTTGAGTATTGCTCCAACCTCTCGCTAAATATTAAACTTCGTAAAATCATGATTTCTGAAACAAGCTACCGTCGCGGATTTCAAAGCATTGTTGGAATTTATCCGCAAGTTCCTGGCTGTGAGTGACAGTGATCAGAAGATTTGTTTCCTGCTGATGCAGTTCAAAAAGCAAAGCTGCCACAGATTCGGCATTTGCATGATCGAGATTGCCGGTCGGTTCATCACATAAGATAATCGAAGGTTCGTTCATCAATGCTCTCGCAACAGCAGTTCGCTGACTTTCGCCGCCGGATAATTGAGCAGGATAGTGGTCCACACGATGGTCTAATCCAACTCTTTTTAAAAGTGAAAGCGCGTGCGATTCAGGATCAGAAGTGTTCCGTTTAAATGCAAGTGCAGGCAACATCACATTTTCGAGCACTGTGTACTGCGGCAACAAATGATGGTCTTGAAATACAAATCCGATGCATTGATTACGGAACTTGGCCAGATCGGGTTCAGCAAGTGAAAACGGATTCTTACCGTTAATTTCAATCGTGCCAGAAGTAGGCTGATCCAGAGTTCCAATCAGATGGAGCAAAGTACTTTTACCTGATCCAGATGGCCCCATCACCGCAAGTGATTGTCCACCGCGCAACTCTAATGTAATTCCGTTCAACACACGGACAATGCGCTCACCATTTCCAAACGTCTTGTGAACATCGGACAGTTTCAACGTTACATCTGTCACTTGCAGACTCCGTGCCTCCGTGGTGAAGTATTAAGCTTCTTTAATTTGATCGGCAATCCAGGCTGGAATTTCTACGGCTTTCATTCCGCCTTCAGCATTTAAGACACAACAAGCGGAAGTCATTTCACCTTGCGCAATCTTTTCATTATTGCGGGTGAATTCAAATCGATAGGTCATCGATTTTTTGCCTTTACGTAAAACGCTTACTCGAATTTCTAATTCGTCCTCAAATCCTGCAGGCTTTACGTATTCGCAACTCGCTTTCAATCTCGGCCATCCAATTTCTTTTTCATCCCACGTAGTGTGAACACTGGTTCCAAGCGAACGCAGGAATTCATGTTCTGCAGTTTCCATAAACACAAAAAATTTTGCAAAGTGCACAAATCCTGCCTGGTCGACATCAGCAAACTCAATTTTTCTTCGTGTAATAAATTCTGAAACTTGCGCCATTTTATCTTGCGCCTGGGCGATACAAGGTAACTAAGAATCCACCCAGAGCTGCCAGCAAAATTCCTAATATGAATTGCCATCGATAACTTGATAGTCCGCCGGGAGGAGGATGGATCGCTAAAGATGTGATTGCATTTACAACCGGTGCGCCGCCAAATACGAGTGACATTACAACTGGTGGTGTTCCGCGAGCGCCAAAAGCAAGCAAAACGCAAAATGCGCCGATTGCTCCGGCGATTCCTGCAAACAAAGACCAGGCCATTCCTTTCGCAGGAAATACCCAGCTTGCGCCTTTAAGATACAAAACAAGTCCTGGTGCTAACACTGCAGTGATGAAATATGCGATGCCTACAAACAGGAATGCTTTATAGCGGCCATTCACAGGATCAGCCATCGTAAGTTGTCCGCTGTGAAGAAGCACTCCATAAATTCCCCAGGTTAGAACTGTCATTAATGCGAAATACAACCATGCGTAATTTGATTGCGGAACATTCGCCGTTTCCATTGAATTTCCTCCGTTGAGTAGTGGCGAGCGGAAGCTCGCCTGCTTCAATAGGGCGACCTTCTGGTCGCCCCTACAAATATCTTCTATACACTTCCAGAGTTGCGTCTGCCATCAGATCATCACCGAATTCAGCATGAACTACAACTTTTCCACGATGTCCTAATTCTTCAATCTTCATCCGATCAACAATAAAACTTTCGATTGCGGCGGCGATATCTTCTGCCGCGGCGGATTTGCCCAAAATTCCTCCGCCGGTTGCCCGAATTAATTCCGGAAAAGAACCATGAGGCGGTTGAACCACCGGAACACCATTCGCAAGTGCTTCTAATATATATAACCCTTTCGGTTCTTTATACGGCGCAGGCACAGACAAAACATGAATGTTGTTCAGGAATTCAATTTTCTTATTGCGATCCACTTCGCCCCAATATTCAAATGCATCACCAAAACCAGAATCATTAATCTGTTTAATCGTTTTTTGAAAGAATGCCAGATCTTTTTTCGAAACATATCCAGCTGAATGAAACCGAATTTTATCCTGTCCATATTTCTTTGCAAGAATCTGAAAAGTTTCGGCCGCAACATGAAAACCTTTTTCCGGACAGATCCTTGCGAGATACCCCAAAACAAATGGATCTTGATTTGGATCAAAATTGCCTTCACCATGTCCTTTAAGATTCAATCCCAGCAAAACAACGTGCATTTTATCTTTTGAAACATTCAAATAATCAGTCATAAATTGTGCGTAATAAGAACTGGGAGCAATAAAGCCATCAACTTCTTGAGCATGTTGCTGCAATAATTTCATCGCTTCATTTTTGTACGGCTCTTCTAAATCTTCAAGAAACAGATCTTCACCTGTTAATGAACAAACCACCGGAACATTCAGTCGCTTTTTGAATTCAGGGGCCATCCCAACAAACATACAATTATTTAAGTGAATCAATTCCGGACGATATTCAGATTGAAGCCAATCAACCAGCTTCTCCAGTTCCTTTTTCTGATTTCCATCCGAACCTTTCATCACTGAAACTGTTAGCTCGCCAAGATCTCTGGCATCTGTGGAAGAACTGAGATTCGCTAAACGATTTAACAATGTGGGACTGTCAAGCATGCGGTCGAGTAATTTATGAGTATGTCTGAAGAAATTCGATTTTTGCTGCAAATAAACGTTGATGCCGCCATAAAAAATTTGATCCATGCTGACATCATCTTCATCAGTACGGATCGGTGTATAGGTTGGAACGAGCGCTACCTGATGTCCTTTCTTAATCAGCGCTGCCGCCAACGTATTATCATGAAGGCATGTGCCGCAATACATCCCAGCAGCGCCAGTTGCTATATAAGCGATCCGCATTGTTAAGCTTCAACAGGTGAGACAGCTGAAAATTTTCTGGTTTGTGGAAAAAACTTCCTGATGCGATCTTCGGAAAGAGCAGGAGTGAGCAGTGAAACAACAATTAACATCAAAGAAGACACTGTAATCATTAAAACGACTGGCATAATTCCGGTCCCACCCAAAGTATAATTTTGATCGTTTCCGGATCTAAGGAAAAAGAAAAGCCACATTGCTATTACGCTGAAAATCGAAGCAAAGGCTCCATATTTGTTGCTGCGTTTCCAGAACAGTGCTGCGATGATCAGCGGAAATAAAGATGCAAATCCGGTAAAACACCAGATTCCAAGTCTGAAAATACTTCGATTCGTAACCAGCGAAAGTAGATAACTAAGTGAAACAAATCCTGCAACAAAAATTCTTCCGAGCAACACATGTTGATGCTCATTCTTTTTTGAAATCCAACCGTAATGTTCCAGGATATCCTGAGTGAACATGCTTCCGATCGCCAGTACTTGCGAATCCAGTGAATTCATAACAGAAGAAACAACACCAGCGGCAAGCAAGCCTGCAAGTACTCCTGGCGCATGCATTTCTATCATTCGAATTAGAACTGAATTTACAGCTGCACCTTTCAAATCAGGAAAATTCAAAGTTCCAAGAACACCGAGCATAACACTGGGAAACCACACGAACGCAATTGAAATCGGATACAGACGGATTGTGAATTTGAAATTTTCGGCTTTGCTGGATGTGAGCCAATGGATGAAAAGATGTGGGAACATTCCAGCCGAAAGCGGAATCAAAGTATAGCTCAACATTTCTAATGGTTGAATTTTTCCTTCACGAACCAGAAGTTCCGGATGTTCCAGCCCGACTTGATTCATGGCATGAGTGAGTCCACCCATGTGTTTGACGATGATATAAAAAGCTAACGCACCAAAAATCATGAACACAAGCGTTTGAAAAGTATTTACCCAAGCAGTGCCGCGCATTCCACCTGTGGTTACATAAATCAAAACAACTCCGCATACGATCAATCCACCAAGCCACTCCGGAATCAATCCGCCGGTAATTTGATTTAAAGTTGTACCGCCGCCCATAACTCCGATCAATAAATATGGAAGTAAAAAGGACATCAAAACTACGAACAGCACCAAACCGAGAGCACTTGAATCCCATCGATCACGGAAGAATTGGATTTGAGTTAGATAGCCGTAACGTTTTCCAAAAGACCAGATGCGAGGTCCGACAAAGAAAAATATGGAAGGTACGACCAGTGCAGAAGAAGAGGCCATCAGCGCAAAAACTCCGATCCCGGTATGATACGCTTCGCCGCTTGCGCCAAGAATTGTGAATGCTGTCATGTGTGTGCCGAACAATGACATGAACAGCACAAAAGGTCCGATGGTTCTGGTTGCGACAAAATAATCTTCGCCAGTGTTTCTGAAAAGTCTGACGCTGAGTGATCCGATTGCAAGAACGATTGCGAAATAAATGATGATGACAGTCAGAATCATACGGTGGAATCTTTTTCCGGATCTACTTCGAGTCCTTCAGGCCAGGCAAAATATGTAAGAGCTGTCATCAATAGAGTAGCAGCAACGCAAAACGCGAGATGATACGCAACACCCGATGGAATTCCGTGGATTAAGCATTCATCATTCCATAAAAAGAGATCGTTGTGGAGCAAGTACAACAGAACTAAAGCTGAATAAAGGAAAATTTTCATCGCGTATTCCAACGGATGCTAGATGCTTGATGCTTGATGCTAGGAGTACACATCCTTTTTCTTCCTAGCATCCAGTATCCAGCATCTAGCATCTGTGCTAGAGCCTGAACTGGATGCCGCCGTAAATCGAAAAAGGATCCGCAGGGATCACCGAACTGTTTCCAAATCCGCGCGTCTCGTATTTCTTATCGGTAATGTTTTTGAAGTTCACCGAAAAGCGCCATTGGTTCCAATCACAAAAAACGGATGCATCGAACGTTATATAACCATCGATTGCGAAAGAATTATCTTCCGATATGAATTGATCGCTGACATAACGTGGTCCTCCACCAATTCCAAAACCACGTGGAAATTCCTTCATCAACCACACGTTCAAAATATGATGAGGTGCGAATGCAGGCGTATTTCCAGAACGATCAAAACGGATCGGACCGATCGGTGTGAACAGGAGTTCGGCAAAATTAGTCAATTCCGAATCATTGTAAGCATAACTTACAAAAGTGGACACCGGTTTCATTTCTGTCATGGCAAAATCAAATTCAAACCCATTCGAACTTTGATCACCGATCTGTCGGGTGATACCAGTTTCATCCGGAATGGCAATATTCTTTTTATCAATGTGGTAAACAGCAAAGGTTGCGCTGGCATGCCCATCTAACAGTAATGTTTTAAGGCCACCTTCATACTGTGTGCTTTCTTCTGGTTCACGTTCGCCGACTGTAAGAGTGGAAGGCGGAGCAAAAGCGTGTCCGGCATTGAAGTATAGTGAGATTGCTGATTTCGGTGAAAAAGTAATTCCAGCCATCGGACTAAATTTTGTGTCGGTACGATTAGTGCCAATAATTTGATCTTCAAAATCGATGTGATCCAAACGTCCACCCGCAAAAATTTTCCATTGATCATTCAACGCAATTTGATCAATCAGATACGGAGCTACAACAATTGATCGTGCATCACCAGCAAGAGATTGTCCCGGGATCGAAGGAAGCGGTTCTGTGGTTGTATCGATTGGATTATGCAACGAAACTACCGGTAAAAGTGCTACGTCCAGGGTGAAATCATCTGCATAATGGCCAAGCTCCAATCCCGCCAATAGCTGATGTTTAATGCTTCCAGTTGAAACTCTAAATAGAGCTTCGGTTTGATTGCCCAAAAATTTTTGATGATCATCCAGATTCGGCAATGTGCGAATTACCAATGTTCCTGCTAAGGGGTGATCAAATGTTCCATTTATCAATGTACCTTTTGAAAGCCATTGAAGATCATTTATATAGAACTTATTGTGCAGAGTGAATGATTCGTTGACTTGAGTTTCATAATCCAAACGGATTCGATACACATCCTGTTCCGAAGTATCCAGGGGAGATTGATAGTTTTGCTTTCGTGGTACATCAGCAATTTGCCCGTTTACGATCGGAATTCCACTATCAGGCTGATAGTCGTTTGTTAGATATTCCAGATTAACATTCAAGGAACTGCGATCGTTGATGTGCCAGTTCAAAGCAGGATTAATTCCATATTGATTACTTTCTTTTGCATCACGATATCGATCGGTTGTTTCACCCATGGCATTAATTCTGAAAGCACAGGTGTCGCCGAATTTTGCATTCCAGTCCATATTTCCACGAAGCGACTGAAACGATCCGTAGTTTGTATATAGTGACAGTGAATCATCAAAATAAGGTTGTTTCCGAACAATATTCACTGTGCCGGCAAGAGGGTTGCCGCCATACAAAAATGCTCCGGGGCCTTTTAAGACTTCTACTCGTTCAACATTGTAAAGTCTATACAAAGTTGTTTCAGGTTCTGGTGCACCATCAGTAAGGATTAAAGCACTGGAGAGCGAATCGAATCCTCTTACCGTAAAAAAATCAAATACACCGAATCCAGTTTGAACGTTAACACCGCTTACATTTCTTAATGCATCGTTTAAAACGTTTGCTTCTTGACGATGAAACAATTCTTCAGGAACCACGCTAACACTGGCAGGAATTTCTTGCACAGGGATCGGCACTTTGGTGGTTGATGTTCCGGATTTCGGCATTGTATCTTCAACGATTACTAAATAGTCAGGTGGTGTGTTTTCATCAGAAGCTTCTTCGCTATCCGCTTCAGTTTTTTCCTCCGAGTTTTCTTGAGCCAGTGCAATTAGGGGGAATAAGCTTGCTGATGCGATCAGCAAGATGATCCAATATCGTAAGAACTTCATAACGTCTCCATGCAATCAGGCTTTTGAGGCTCGGGCTTGCAGTGGTTGGGTGCGAAGCCCGAGCCTCTAATACTCTTCCGAGGCCCGACCCTCGCAACCTGCTACCGCAGGGTCGGGCGTCTACATTTTCTAATTCGCTGCTTTCAAATCAAATGAAACTAACGATTTTTGATTTCGTAAATACAATTTGCCATTTGCCAGTGTCGGCATTGTCCAACACTTTCCTTCCAGTGCTTGAAAACTTGCCACTTCGTTGTAAGCAGCAGGAGTAGCTTCGACCAGAGCAAGCTTTCCTCTTTCGCTTAAAACTATCAAATGGCCGTCCGCTAAAATTAATGATCCTTTTCCAAACCCGCTTTGTTTCCATTTCTCAGCACCGGTGAGAACATCAATACACTTTAAGGTAGCATCATCAAATCCGTACAAATTATTTCCATCAACAACCGATGAATTGAAATGATTTTTCATGATGCGGCTCTTCCAAATTTCCTGGACTGAATTGCCTTTGATTTGAAGCAGAGCTGCGCCAGTGTCATACGATGAAGAGATAAAAACCTTGTCTGGTAAAATAAAAATAGGGGAGGCGATGTTTGCATCATAACTTGTTCGCCATGGATATTTCCATAAAACGCTGCCTTGCGGTGAAACCGACACAAGTGTGGTTCCAGTGAAAACCAGAATCTGCCGAGTACCATTCACTGTTACAGCAATTGGTGTTGAGTATCCTTGTTTGTCAGTATGTGTTTTCCACTGAACGCTTCCGTTCTTTTTTTGAAATGCCATGATCGATTGTCCTGAGTCGCCGCCTACATCAACAATTAAAAGATCTTTTTCTACCAGCGGCTGCGTCGAAGTTCCCCATTGCGGAATTTCGCTGCCGAATTCAGTTTTAAGATTATGTGCCCAGATTTTTTTTCCATCTTGTGCTGATAATGCGGTGAGTTGACCCAATGCACCTAAGGCATAAACCATATTGCCATCTACGACTGGAGTAGATCGTGGACCGTTTCCTTGATCATTATCAAAACTTGCATCATTGCGATAGCGCCACAATTCTTTTCCAGTGCTCGCATCAAAACAGACAACAAATTCATCAGCACCTTTGGAATCCATGGTAAAGAGACGACCACCGGATGCGGCAATAGCTGAATAGGCAGGACCAATCTCTGCTTTCCAAACCACTTTGGGTCCTGTTTCCGGCCAGGTTTTTAACAGCCCGGTTTCACGCGATATCCCATCTCGATTCATTCCACGATATTGCGGCCAATCTGTGGAAGGAAGGTTTGCACTGTATAAAAGGACTGGAATTGCGAGTGCCACCAGCAGCCAGAGTTTTCGGATTTGGAAACGAAACCTGTTTTTACCAAACATTCATGATCCTCCAGTCAGTGTAGTAATATCTACTACAACTGTAGTTACGTGTCAAGTTCCATTCACGGAAGTTCGGAACACACGGAATTCACGGAAAGGAGCTTCTTAACTGGATTTAAAAAATACTTTCCGTGCTTTCCGTGACTTCTGTGTTTCCGTGATTAACCTACGTGTACCTGGCGTTACGGTACTTAGGGTCGTAGAATTCAGGGAGTAATTGATCTACGCGCAGGAATCCCTGGCGTGTTAATTTGATTTGATCATCCTGAACTTTTAACATCCCCGAGTCTTCTAACTTCCGGAACGCAGACCCAAATTCTTTCACAATATTTTTGCCGAATTTTTCTTGAAAATAGGATGCTTCAATTGCCCCTAACTTCAATTGCAGAATCATTTCTCTGATTAACCGCTCTGATTTTTCAGTACTGAAAGCGCGGGCTAACGGAAGTTGATTATGAGCAATGCTATCAACATACAAATCCCAGCCATCCGCATTTTGGATATGCACACCATTCATATGTCCAAACGAAGCCACACCAGTTCCTAACATATCGCAGCCATGCCAGACTGAATCACGATACACGAATCGTACATTGCTTCCTTTTTTCACCATGGTATAAGCGCTGGAAACTTCATAACCTGCCGATGCAAATTCATCAAATGCATATTCATGCCATGCGCGTTTGGTCTGCCAATCCGCAATCGGTACATGAAGACGTCCTTGTAAATAATCCTTTGAATACACGGTGTTGAACGGCAATTCCATCTGATAAATCGTGACACTGTCAGGTGCGATATCAATTGTCTTTTTTACCGAATCACGCCATGTATCCCACGTTTCGCCGATCATTCCTGCAATCAAATCAATGTTTAATTGATCAAATCCCAGTTTTTCAATCCAGGGCAGGACTTGATAAATTTCTTTGGAATGATGAGCGCGCCCATTTTCTTCTAGAATCTTGTCATCGAAATTTTCAATTCCAAGACTCAGTCGCGTCACTCCAATTTTTTTCATGGCTTCAAGTTTGACCTGAGTTAATGTGCCGGGTTCGCATTCCAAAGTGATCTCTTCCGCTCCATCCCATGAAATTGCATTGTTCAAACGATTTGAAAGTTCGCGCATATGAGTAGAGCTAATGAATGATGGTGTGCCGCCGCCAAAATAAACAAACTTTAATTTTCTTCCATTCACCGATGGCAATGCGCTGTACAGTTCAACTTCATGTGCGAGTGCATCTAAATATTGTTGAATCTCGTCACTCTTCTTATCTGTGTATACTCTGAAGTAGCAAAACTTACACCGCTTCCTGCAAAATGGAATGTGCAAATATAAACCAAGAGGTGTCCGCGGATCCGGCGGAGAATTCAAAGCTTTAAAAGCATCTTGCAGATCGTTTTGATTCCAGAACGAATATGGGGGGTAATTGGAAACAAAGACGCTACCGACGTCAGTTTCAACCGCATCGGTGCGAGCAGTCGCAGGTTCAGGTCTAAAGGTTTTTGTAGTATCAGTCATGATTTCTGTTTTTCTCCAAAACAATATACGATCCCGTCCTTGGATCCGATCACTAATTTATGATCATCGACGGCTGGTGAACCGAGTACTGCGGATCCCATATCGTATTTCCAAACTTGTTTTCCAGCATTCATATCAAGCGCAAATAATTCACCCGCAAGATTGCCAAAAAAGACATTTTCTCCGGCGATGACCGGTGATGCATCAATGCGAGCCTTGGTTGGAAATTCCCAAACAATTTCCCCTGTGTGAGGATTTAACGCACGCAAAACTTTATCCCGGCCTGCTACAACGACAACATTGCTGGTAACTGCCGCTGATGCATAAAAAGGGAACTTTTTCGTTGGGTCTTCAAAGTGCCAGGCAACTTTTGATTTCGAAAGATCGACTGCGACAACTTCATTTCCAAATGTGCCAACATAAACATGTCCATCTGATATCGCTGGACTTGCCGCGACATACGCACCTAAATCAATACTGTTCACTTGCTTGCCATCACTTAATCGAACGATATGCAATTTCCCATCGCAGCCGGTTACGATTACATTTTCGTCTTGAATTGCAGGCGTAGCATGAACGTATCCTGCGGTTTCAAGTTTCCATAACAAACTGCCATCCTTTAATGAAAGGCAATATAAGTTGTTGTCATAGGATCCAAACACCACACGATCGCCTGCAAAGTTGGCGGATGAAATAATTCCAGCATCTGCTTTAAATTCCCATTTCTTTTTTCCAGTTTCAGCATCAATCGCATGAAAGGTTCCTAATTCATCGCCAAAAAACACTGAGCCCTGATAGAACGAAGGTGACGATTTAATTTCATCCGTTGCTTCGTATTTCCATTTCAAATTTCCAGTTTGCAAATCGACTGCATATAAGATTTTGTCCAGCGATCCGATGTACACAGTTCCTGCTGCGATTGCCGGCGTTGATTCAATGCCGCCTGTTTCCAGAGTCCATAATGGCTCAAGTTGTTTTGGCAATTCGGTTGTTGCCACTCCGGTTAATTGTGCATTCCCGCGAAATGATGTCCAATCGGCGTGGGCCGAACGGGCCATCAGGAGTATCAAAAGGCTAATAAGAAGCTTCATATAGATTCACAAAGTCTTCTTCGGTTAAAATGCGTGGATTGAACTTGCCTGTCCATTGATCAGATGCATCATGCGCAAGTTCTGGAAAGCTATCTGGAGTAATTCCAAATTCACGAAGATTTTGTGGCAATGTTCCGGCGACACAAAGTTCAGCAACACGAGCACTCAACTTATTTCCAGGAGAATCACTTTCATATGAGATGTTTGCGACATCAAGTAATTCGGCATAAGAACCATTCACAACTTCGCCGTTGAATCGGATTACAGCAGGCAGCATCAAACTGACCGCAATTCCGTGATCGATTCCAAAACGTGCAGTTAATGGATTCGCACAAGCGTGTGCAGCACCAAGCATCGATTGTTCGATTGCAATTCCTGCGAAATGGGATCCTAAGAGCATTGCAGCGCGCGCATTTAAATTTTCCGGTTCACGCAAAACCTTTTCATAATTTGCTTCTAACAATTTCCATGCTTCAATCGAAAACATTTGCGAAACAGGATTGCGTTTGGTAGTTACATACGTTTCCACAGCATGTGAAATTGCATCTATCCCTGAAGTTGCAGTGACTTTTGGTGGTGAGGTTACGGTTAGCTGTGGATCTAAAATTACTGCCTTGAATCTTGCTTTAACATCTCCGCAAGCCATTTTGCGGTGTGTATTTTCTTGCGATATTAATGCATAGGATTGCGCTTCACTACCAGTGCCTGCAGTTGTCGGAATGCCGATCGAAGGGAGCATCGGTTTTGTTGCTCGATTAAATCCCCAGTAATCTACCATCCTGCCGCCATTGGTCAATAAAAAATTAACTCCTTTGGCGCAATCCATTGAGCTACCGCCACCAAGGCCGATAATGAAATCAATTCCAGTTGATGCTTCAGCGAACTTCGTTGCATTTTCAACGTGAGTTGAAGTGGGATTTTCCTGGACTTCATCAAAAATAACTACAGCAATGCTGCTACTGTGAAGAGATTCAAGAGCTTTATCCGCGATACCTGCTGCACGGACTCCAGCATCGGTGACTAGAAAAACTTTGGTGGCTTCGAGTTCGCGGGCAACAGCACCAAGTTGGCTGATGGTGTTTGCACCAAAAATCACGCGTGAAAAGGAACCAAACTCAAATGTCCCATCTATAAGGCTTTGAACCATGAATCTATTTTGGCTACCTTCCGGTCGCACTTACCTCCGGTGAAAATAATGGAGCCAACCGTGATTGAAAGGCTCTTTGTTTGTACAGATGTTCAAACAAATTGCCTTCATGTGGTTGATTCCACGAAATCCGGCTGGTTGGAATCACCCCTAAATTTAGGCGTTCTATTTGTCTCGACGCAAGCAAATCTCGCGTAAATGCCGGGTCGTCCGTAATTACAGTTGCTACAAGCGTCGAACCGATATGCTTCAGGAGTTCATTTTGGGGCACTTCAACTACAGCTGCGAACGGAAATAGAAACTCAGAATTTGCAAGCGGATGTTCGGGGTCAGTGCAATAAACAATCGTAGGCAGCAGATATGCAGCTCGGCCTAAGTGCACAAGACGATCGTTAATACGTAACCGTTTGGTTACATCTTCTGCGCCTTCGATTTTGAGCTGGCTATCGATCATTGCTGAAATCCGTTCCGCAACACGCGGATTGCTAAACGCGGCGATGGAAGCTTCAGGATCATCTGATTTGCGAGCCTCAATTTTTGCGAAACGTTTTGCCAGTGCTTCCGCAATTTCGTTTCCGTGTGATGGAACCCAAACACTGGATGCATTCAAACAAGATCTGCCGCCATTTTCCAAAATCGAAGTTGCAATCACATCAACGTATTGCTCCCAATTTTCGGCAGCATCTGCACCTAAAATTACTTTGCTCCAGCCAGGACCATGAATCTGAACTTTCGGATCATTTTTCCAACCTTGAATCGATGAGGAATCACCAAAGAATATGGAACGCCCGGTTCGCATCAGAATTTCAGAAGCGCCTGCATAACTGGATGGATAAAAGGAAAATGCTTCCGGCGGAATTCCTGCTTTCAAAAATGATTGCGCAATTCGAAATGGTGTCCATGGTTCTTCGCGACCGGGTCGCAATGCCAATGGCACTTTCAATGGAATAGCAGGAAGCCACAACGAATGCACTCCCGGCGAATTATTGGGCAAGATTGCGCCCAAAATATTTGTCTGCGGAAAAAAGCTGATCGCGCGATTCTCTTGTGTCCCAAAACCTTGATCCAAAATTGCAAAATCCAAACCGCGTGTAAGGCCAATCAAAACTTCTTCCATGTTTTCAAGCACAAATCGAATTTTTTCTACATTGCGCCTGCACAGTGCTTGCGGCATTCCGGTGGTGGCAGAAATTTGTTTAATGTAATCTTCAGGACTCTGTTGATTTTCACCTAACGGAAGATTGCTTTCCGCAAAATGTTTTGCGGTGGTCATGCAAATCTGCAAAAGATCTTTCACTTTTGATCGATCCAGAACTTGCTTATATTCCTCGGCGCGATTCAAATCGTGAGCGATGAGTCCTGGATTTGCCTGGCTGATAACAGCAACTGGTTCTCCGGTCTCGAAATGCGTGAGAGTGACAGTATCCAAACTGTAATAAGGTTTGCCGGCGCGGAGAATTGGAATGTGAATCATCAATACACTCCGACCACTACGCTTTCTTGCAGCGGAGCGTACAAACGTAAATTCGTTACGCCATCCCACGGATATAAATCGATCGGTTCGGCACGCTCTCCCTCATCGCGTTCTAAAAATCTCGGCATAAAAAATTCTTTAGTGAGAGTGGTTAACATCACGCGTCCGGTTTTTTTGTAATCAACAGGTTGTTCCGGATTGTCGGGATTTACCAACTCAAAAACAGCTCTTGGATTTGGTGGATAGTAAGTAATCGCATAATTATCGGCAGGATCGAATGGTTTGTAGCAAGCGAGCCCCATTAAAGTATTTCCGTAAGTTGGAACGAAATCGATTCCTGGAACAAGTTCTTCGCGCGCGAATCGATGGAACTGCGCATTCATTTCCGTTCCGCCGCAAAAAATTCCGGTGATTCCATATTTCGGAAGCGAAATTTTTTCGCATAAAGCTTCCAATAGTTTTGGCGTAGTGAAAATGCAGCGGATATTTTCGTGAGCCTTTAAGATAATTAAACCTTGTTCGATGACATGGTTTTTGTATTCCTGTAATTCCTGATGTTTTCCTTGTTTGATCAGTTTGTTGACCCACCGCGGATCCAGATCGACCATGAAGCAAATTCCGCCGCGATGCTGCGCGAGATGTTCAATCGATAAACGCAATCGGCGAGGTCCGCTTCGGACCTAACATCAGCCAATCACTTCCGCGTGGAAATGTTTTGTCTGATAACGTTTCGCTGTAGAGTTCGTAATCAGTTTGATAATCGCGGATGTTGACGCGGCTTTTTGGTACACCGGTAGAACCTCCGGTTTCAAAAATCGAAACCGGTTCGCGCGCCAGTGCTTTTGGAACCCAGCGTCTAACCGGACCTCCACGCAGCCATTCATCCTGAAAATGGCCGATCAATTTTAAGTCGGCGTAACTTTGAATTTCTTTGCACGGATCAAACTTTAGTTTTTTTGCATACTCCAACCAGAATGGTGTTCCTTTCTCCGGATCGAAGTGCCATCCCACAATCTCGCGAACGTGCGCATCAAGCTTCTGCCGAGCTTCGTTGATTTTGGTCGTTAAAGACATTTTAACCACAGAGGTTCGGAGTTACTTTTTGCCGATCGCATACAAAATTTCGCGGGTGGCGATGTACAGCGTTCCGTTCTTTGGATGTACGGTTGTGTAAACGGCACCGCCCATATTAATTTCAGCGATCACTTCCAGCTTCTTTCCTTCACGTAGAATCGCAACATCACCATCTTCATCTCCGATATAAATTTTTCCATCGGCAACCATCGGTGATGACCAGATCGCTGCATAGGCTTCATATTTCCAGTACTGCTGACCGGTTTTCAAATCAAGGCAATAAACATTTCCGCTGAGATCGGCTGCATAAACCAGACCATCTTTAATCGCTACGGTGGAAATTGTACGATTGAAGTTTTTGTCTCCAAAGTGCCAGATTTTTCCTTTCTCTGTAACATCACCAGTTTGCGTCGCATCAATGGCCCAAAGATGGCCAGGAGCTTCACCGTGCTCGGGATCCTGTCCCACTCCAACAAATACTTTATTGTCATAAAATGCAGGAGCAGCAATGATTGAATTCCTGGTACCCGCTCCGCCCAACTCCCAGACCGCGTCTTTGGGATTCGCATCAAACCTCCAGATTTGCTTCCCAGTGTCAGGCTCTAAGGCATATACCCAACCATTTCCGGCAGCAAAGTAAACCTGTGGTTTGCCATTCACAATCCCATAAGAAGGTGTTGACCACTGGCCATGTAAAATTTTGTCTCCGGGCGAACTATCCTCCCAGACCAGCTTCCCTGTAATTTTATTGAGTGCAATAAAGCTAGGTGCAGCAGGGGATGGTATGTTGACATGTCCTTCATCTACTCCATTTCCAGTAACAACAAAGATGAGGTTTCCAACAACCAGGGGTGAACTCGCTGCGAGATTATGCGGAAAAACATCCAGTTCACCCATCATGTCATAGGTCCAAACGATATCGGCATCGATTTCGCTCTTCTCAGTTTCACCTGTGAATGGTTCGATCATTTTCGCCATCTAAAAAACCTTGAGTGTCGAGAGCGACAATTTCGGCCCGGTTCGAAACATAATAGAGCCGGTCTCCTTCAACAGCAGGGGTAGAGCAAACGCCCTGCAACGGCCAGTCGTTTACGCGACCTGCGGAGAGTTTTGCATTCGCGTGTTGCCATAGAAATTTCCCATTGTTAGCATCAAATGCCATGATATTGCCACGGTCGCCTGATAATTTCGGATTCTTTAAGGCTTCATTGTTCGTTCCTACAAAAACTTTTCCTCCGGCGACAACAGGTCCAGCATAAGTTTGAGATCCTAGCTTTGCGCTCCATTTCACATTCTCACCGGTTTTTATGTCCCACTTGTCGACCAGACCAGTTTCATTCGAGACCATATTTCGTGATGGTGTGAAGCCATACATATCGCTATTTTTTGGCTCTTCAGCCGCAAAGGTAATAGCAATTGCAATCGGAAGAATCAGTAGTGAAAAGATTTTATATTTCATCTGGCTTAGCCTCTATTGTGTTGTTTTTGGTGTCACCTGCACATTATCGAAATAAAGTGTGGCGGTGGAATTTCCATACAAGCCGGGACTACCGTGCGTAATCGGGATTGGATCTTCAACTTCAATCGTCCACGCTTCCGGTTCCTTGTCTGCTTTTTTCCATACTTTACCTCTGATTACGCCTTTATTTTCCTGGTAATCAACTTGCATCTTCATGGAATACCAGACATCCGGATCCCATGGAAAATCTACATTTTTAACGATACGAAGTTCCGCTGCCCAGGATCGAATTTGGACCCGTTGATGACTGCCCATTAAATCCAAAGTGTATCCGCTTGAAATTAAACCGACATCAGGAACGCGTCTTTTATCTTTTGTGCCCATAACATCAGCAGAAATTATGTAATTGCTCATTGTTGATGGACCCAAAAAAACATCGGACGTTTGCAGTCCAACTGCAGCAGGCGGTTTTGCTAAGGCCTTATTGCCATTGACATCTTTTACAAGAAATTTTTTTCCAGCGCCGATCCAATAATTAGGACTGGTATCTAATTCGAATGATTCGAAATCTTCTTTCAATGGAAGTGGCGCAATAATTCTTACTCTTGCCTTTGCTTCCAATGTTCCGGCTTTAGCTGTAATTGCTCCTGCCTGACTTCCGGCCGCAGGATCAGGAGTCATCTTTCCTGTTGCATCTATCTGTGCTTTCAATCCGCCAACAGACCAGTCAGCATTAATCTCCTTCAAGAATCTTCCATTGCTATCAAAAGAACGAACCTTGAATTGAGTGACATCGGCCGGTGAGATTAAAACTTCGGCTGGAACGATTTGAATTGCGCCCGGTTTAGCATTTGGATCCACAGGCGGTTCATCCAATTTTCGCGGTTCCGGAGGTGTTACAACCAGATTCTTTGATTTATCACCAATACAATAAACACCTTCTTCTGTTGTAAAGTAAATTCGTCCGTAAGCAATAGCTGGCGAACCATAAATCTCAGCATGATGTGATCCATCCAATGTAATATATTCGCTGTCAAGATCTTTTGCTTCTGTATCGCCAAGCTGCAAAATATGAAAATGGCCATTCACTTCGGTAACATACATTTTGCCATCTGCAATTACTGGTGAACCTTTTCCAACGGTACCGATGTTGTGTTTCCAAATTAATTTTCCATCATTAGCATCGAGTGCATAAACATTTGCGGAATTATCCACAACATAGAGTCGCCCTTTATCGATTGCTGGTGATGCATAACCAACTTCCAATCGATCGTATCGCCACAATTCATTCATCTTTGTAATATCGCCCTGGCCTACACCATTAATACAAACAACCCGTCCCATTGTGGCTTCATCCAAATTTTCTTCGCTGTGTGCAGCATAAACCCGGTCGCCATCAACAACGACCGATGAGTTAATTCCTCGTTTGCTAAGTTGAAATCCCCAAACTTTTTCTCCCGTCCGAACTTTCAAAGCAAAAATGCTGCCGTCTGCACCTCCTGCAACTAACAAGCGCTGGCCATTAATTACAGTGACAACGGGAGTTGAATAAACATTAAAGTCATATGGGGCTCCTCCGGGCCAGAGACCCAAACGACTTGACCGTTATTCTTATCGAAGGCGTAATAGCGATGTCTGGGTGGAGCATAATCGCCCCATTCCGCGCTGACAAAACCCTGAATCACCAGATTCTCATCTACGACGGGAGTGTCTGTGCGGCCACCATATCCTGAGACATGGCCGAAATCTTCGGTCAATGGGTGCGACCACAAAATTTTGCCATCTTTGTTATATGCAATCAGCATTCCGCCAACCCCATGTGCATAAACGTTGCCGGTTTCAGGATCACCTGCAAGACTGGCCCAACCAACGCGGTTATAAGGAACGGTACTGTGATAAACATGAAATTTATCTTCCCAAACAAGTTTTCCAGTCTGGGCATCAAAGCAGGCAACATGCTCCTGCATTAATGGTCCGTCGCCTTTATCATCAACGCCTGTTCGTCCGATGACATAAACACGTCCGTTCATAACAATTGGAGTCGAACGTCCGACAAATTTAGCCTTCCAAATCAGGTTTTCTCCTTGGATTGACCATGATGAAATCAGGTTTTGTTCGGTTGAAACACCGTTTTGCATTGGGCCGCGCCAGCTTGGCCAATCTGAAGCTGACGAAACCGTGACGGCGAGAATGAAAACCAGAATAAATAGACGAATTAAATGGGTGCGATGGTGTGCCATTCACTTCCTCGAGGTTTGAATTTTTTTTGGATTTTCCTACTACAACTGTAGTTTAAAATACTACTGTACGGTGCTGTAGTCAATGCAGTTCCGGAGCATTGTTTGCAAATATACAGTCTAGCGGGAGATTGCCTCATTTAGCAATGTAGGGAATTTTCACCACGAGCCGCGGAGTTATAAAGGTTCGGGGAATTTTTTTGAAAAAAGTCCGTTTCTCCGTGACTCCGTGGTGAAATTGGTTATAATTTCGCGATGCAGGCAGTACGGCTGTACACGTTAGGCTTTCTTACACTCTTCCTTGAACTTGCCCTCATTCGATATCTCTCTGGCAATGTTTGGAACATGGGTTACTTTCCAAACCTGGTATTAATCGCTGTATTTGTCGGAATGGGATGCGGTTTCTTATTCCATCGTCTTTCAAATGATTCCATTTCCCGAAGGTTGTTCGCTTACTCTGTCCCGTTACTTCTGGGTCTGGTGTTGTTGATTTACTTCAAGCGCCCGGTTGTGCCTGGATTTCGTCAAAATTTCGGAAGGGTTGGGGAGGAGGTTTATCTCACATCGATACCAAAAGCTGCAGAAAATCCTTCACTGATTCCGCTTCTTGTTTTGTTTGTGGCCGTGGTTTTGCTATTTGTTCTGATCTCCCAACGAACGGCAAAGTATTTTTCGCAGTTTGCACCGTTGCGTGCGTATGGACTTGATATTGCAGGATCATGCACCGGTATTATTAGTTTTGTAATCTTCAGCTGGTTTCAACTCCCACCAACAGTCTGGTTCCTGATTTTGATTGTTCCATTCTTGATCCTTCTTGAAACGCGCATCATTTCCAAAATCGTGCTGGTGTTAATGCTGATCGGCGCTGCTGCAACGGCATATAAGCAGGATGCTACGTTTGCGCTGAATCGTAAATTTGAAGGCACACATGTGGTGAAGTGGTCGCCATATCAAAAAGTAGAATTCATTCATGGACCTTCGGTAACCAAAAGGATTTTCGTTAACGGACTCGAACATCAACTTTTGTTATCGGAAAGAAGGTTGATGCAATCATTCTACCGGGTTCCGTATGATGAAAGAGCGACCCATCCTCATGATCCGCCTTATCAAAAAGTTTTGATCATCGGTGCAGGCTCCGGCAATGATGTTGCAATGGCAATTTTGCAAAATGCCAAACAGATTGATGCGGTTGAAATTGATCCGGTAATTGCAGAAATCGGAAAAAATTATCATTCACTTCAACCGTATTCTGATCCACGTGTGCACTTGATTATTGATGATGGACGCAGCTACTTGAATAACACAAAGGAACGTTACGATCTGATTGTCTTTGCGTTAACTGATTCTTTGATTAAAGTCAGTTCGTTATCACAACTGCGATTGGAAAATTATTTGTTTACGGAAGAATCAGTACGGAAGGCTTACAGTGTACTAACCGATCACGGATCACTTTATTTTTATAACTATTACCGCTTTCCATGGATCATGGAAAAACTTCAAACGATGATTTTTCATGCAACCGGTAAATTTCCGCACACTATAGCCACAAAAGGTGATTTTGCGATGTATGGCGTTAACCGTTTTTATCGCGGCGCCAATGTTGTTTCGATCCAATCAGGAATTGAACCACCAAGCGATAATTGGCCGTTCCTATATTTGGAAAAACGAACGATCCCTGCATTGTATCGAAACATGATTCTGATCATGTTTACAGCTGTGGCCATCTTAGCGTTGTTGCTTCAAAAACTCGGAACGCGTTTTTCAAGTGATCATCAGGTCCAAACACCCTGGCTTAAAGGAGCATTCCTTTTGATGGGGATTGCGTTTTTGTTGCTAGAAACGAAAAGCGTAATTCAGTTCAGTCTCCTGTTTGGAACTACGTGGCTAAACAATTCTTTGGTATTTATAGCAATCTTATTATTGGTTCTTGCCGCAAACGGAACAGCTCAACTAATTAAAGACAATCGAATCATGTGGATTATTTATGTGCTTTTGATCGCTTCCAGTTTGATCACGGTTTTTTATCCGCTTGGAAATCTTCTACAGTTAGAAAGCAAAATTCTACGATTTTTGTTTGCAAGCTTGATCACTTTTGCTCCAATTTATTTTGCAAATCTGATTTTCAGTTTAACGTTTCGAGATCAACCTGCAGCTGAAATTCTTTTCGGTTGGAATTTAATCGGTGCAACTCTCGGTGGATTGCTGGAATATACCAGCATGGTACTGGGATACAGTGCGTTAGCAATAATCGTGGCTCTTTGTTATTCCGCTGCAGCAATCTGTTTTATGGCTCCCCGTAAGCGAGCACTTGCTGTTTCACATTCAAATGTGGTTTTGTAAAAATCGCAGATGACGCAGAATGCGACAAAAATAGCAGCTTGCTTTCTGATCCTTTTATTTGCTGCTCAAGCTTTCGGTTCTTTGTTTTATAAATCCGCAACAGTGGATGAAGTCCTATATATTCCTGCGGGCTACGTCTACTTAAAATCCGGCTCGTATATGTTAAATCCGGAAACGCCTCCATTGCCGCGCATTTTATGCGGAATTCCGCTGCTTTTTTTGAACAGCATCAACTACGATCCAAAAGAACCCGTGGCTGCTTTCAAAGATCGATATCACTGGTCATTTCGCTTTTTGTTTTTTCAAAACGCGGCACTCGCAGGCAAAATGATCTTTTATTCCAGAATCCCAACAATTCTGATGGGCATGGCTTTGATTGCTGCAATCTATGCATGGTCATCACAACTATTTGGTGCGGTGGCAGGATTATTTTCGCTGGCGCTTGCTGCGATGGAACCAAATCTCATCGCGCATTCATCACTGGCAACAACCGATTTGTATACGGCGGCAATGATCTTCTTTACAGTTTTTTCATTCTGGAAGTGGCACCAGAATCCTGAGCAAAATAAACTGCTTTTGTTTCCAGGATTATTCCTGGGTCTTGCATTACTTTCCAAATCTTCTGCATGGCTGATGGTCCCTGTACTTTTCGTTCTTAGTATTCGATATCCATTATGGAAAAATATTCTACGCTTAGGCGTAATTTTAATTTCGGCTTTACTGCTAATCAACATCGTCTTTTTATTTCACGGTGCGTTTGTTGATAAAGGCGAACTGATTTCATTCATGTTAAGACAGAAGGCAGGGAAGTTCTGGCTGCTGCGAATTATCCTTTTTCCATTTCCAAGACTTTATTCATTTTCCATGTTGTTCAATCTGGCACAATCAATGGGTGGCGTTCATCCATTCCCATTCTTTCTGAACGGACAATATTCAAATACCGGTTTCTGGAATTATTTCTTTTTTGCGTTTCTGTTAAAAACTCCTTTGCCGTTTTTGATTGCGTTAGCAGGTTCACTGCTTGCTTTGTTTAAGACACGGCAATCCTGGTTTATTCTTTTGCCTCCGATATTTTTTCTTCTGTACTTTAGTTTTCTAAATCGATTAGACCTCGGGCTTCGTTACGTTCTACCTATTTATCCATTTTTTTTGGTCGCAGCTGGCGCAATAGTTCCTTATTTTCTAAAACTACCTCGCGGTAAAATCCTATTAGGAGTTTTCGTTTTGTGGAGTGCAGTTGCAGCCTGCAGAATTTATCCACATCATCTTTCTTACTTCAACGAGCTTGCTGGTGGTAGTGCTAATGGTTACAAGAGTCTGGTTGATTCAAATCTGGATTGGGGGCAGGATTTAGCTGGGCTCAAATCTTTTGTTAAGAAATATGGAATCGACCGCATTCGATTAAGCTATTACGGAATGTCAGACCCGGCATACTATGGAATTAATTATCAATACTTGCCATCGCCAAAATTTCAACCATGGACCCAGCGTCATCGGAATGAAGAAAACTTCAAATTGGAAAAGGGGATCTATGCAATAAGCGCCACAAATGTTGCTGGCATTTTTCTGGACAATCGAGATACGTACCAATATTTCAGAAAGCTTGAACCGATCGATGCAGTCGGTAATTCAATTTTAATTTATGAAGTGAAAAATTGAAGCCTTTAGGGTTTTGGAAATCGATTTTGTATTTTGCGATTCCAACCTTGCTGATGCAAGCCATGTATCACGGGGTGATGCGGGTTACAGATTACTTAGGCTATCGCCTGTTTTTTACTTTCCTCATTGGATTTGGAGTTCCGTCACTATTGTTACTGTTTGCTGCTTTTATTTTGTATCGGGGTGAACGTTCGGGATTATCTTTTCGTGAAAGATTCCGATTGCAAAAACTCGATGCAACTGGATGGATCTGGACAGCTTCGCTTTGTGCGATATGGATTGCAGTTCCGATCTTGATGCGCCCTGTGACTGGGTGGATGCAATCAAATTGGTTCCATCCAGGTAAAATGTGGATCCGAATGATGACGCCTGATCCAAATTATTTTATGGAAGTTCGAATGTCGGCATGGATTTATGTTGTGCTGATGGCATTCATTCTTCTTAATGTTTTTGGCGGCGAATTATTTTGGCGCGGCTATGTATTTCCGCGACAGGAACTGGCATTTGGATCGCGAACATGGTTGATTCATGCGGCGCTATGGATTGTATTCCGTTCTTTTTTGCCGTGGGAGTTTGCAACAATCACTGTTCTTGGATTTGCATTAACGCACATCGTTCAGCGGACTCGCAACACATGGACATCCATTCTTGCGCACTTCTGTGGCTTGATTACAATGATGCTATTAAGATGACTTGCGAATAAAAACGTGCATCGCTCGCTCGCCTTGAATGTTTTTATCAATCTCGTAGCCTAACGCACGCAGATCAATGTCTTTCAAAAGATTCTCACCAGTGCCAAGTAACACCGGCCGAACAGCAAGATGCAATTCATCAATCAAACCAGCAAGCAAATATTGCCGAATTATGGAAACGCCACCACCAAGACGAACATCACGATCACCTGCAGCATTCTTTGCTTGTTGCAATGCGTCCTGAATGTCTTCGGTGATAAAGTGGAACTTCGTACCGCCCGCCATTTTTAGCGGTGCACGCGGGTGATGAGTGAGCACGAAAACTGGTGTGTGATACGGTGGCTCATCACCCCACCAACCTTTCCAGTTATCATCCATCCAGGGCCTCGAATCGGTCCAAACATATTTCGTCCAAGTATCCATGCACCAATTCCAGCGAAACCTTGCTCTGCTATTTCATTATCGATTCCCGTTTCACCACCATCAAGTTGATGCATGTTTCGCCATACGCGCGTGTTAAAAAACCACTCCATCAACTCAGGTCCTCTCACTCCTAACGGATTTTGTAGATCCTGATTGGATCCAGCACCGTATCCATCAATTGAAATCGCAAAACTTTGCACGCGTAATTTCGACATACTCGGTGCTCCGTGGTTGAATTTACAGCTGTTTCGCTACTTCAACAAGTTGATCAAGACATTGTGACCAACCGCCGTAAAATCCCATATCTTCATGTTTTTTGCGGCCAGCTGGATCTTTGTGCATCGCCCGCGCGGTATATTTTGTTCCACCCTTATCATCTTCGAGAGTAATGACCGCTGTAAAAAATGGATTTTCAGCAGGCCTGTAACCAGGAAGAAGTGCATCGCTCCAAACTAGTTTTTCATTTCTTACTACTTCAAGAACACAACCGACATTCGGATAATCCTTGCCTTCAGGGGATCGCATTACTGAGCTAATCATCCCGCCGGGTCGAAGATCAATTTTCATATCAACGGTTGTCCATGGCTTTGGGGCAAACCATTTTTTCATATGTTCGGGTTCGGTCCAAAGTTTCCATACAATTTCGCGAGGCACATCAATAGTGCGTGTTAAAACAAGATCAAGATTATCATCATGATTTTTATTATCTGGCATGTTGTTTCTCCTTATTTATGAAATTTTCTTGCGTAATCATCGAATTGATCCAATCGCTTCTCCCAAATTGTTCGCTGTTTAGTCATCCAGTGTTCTGCATTTCCAAGCGATTGAGGCGTAAGCTGACACGTGCGGACACGCCCTTTTTTTGAAGATCGAACTAATCCGCTATGCTCCAACACTTGAAGGTGTTGAACGAAGGAGGGAAGCGCCATCTTAAATGGTTCGGCTAATTTCGTAACACTGGTTGGGCCGCGACTCAGCCGTTCAAGCACCGCCCTTCGGGTTGGATCCGATAAAGCATGAAACACCTGATCTAAAGCGACATTTTGGTTAGGCATATGCCTGAGTATAGGAATTTGAAATACTAAGGTCAATACCTAAGTATCTTTGAGCCTTTGTGGTGATTACTTCGGCAGGTAGTCTTCGGCTTTGATCCAGCCGCGTTCGATGGCGTGTTCAGCAGCAGCGGTGGTGTCATTAGCCAGCACCAGAGTGCTGCCGGAGCTTTCCACTGATTGCGCGAGTTTGCGGATTGATTCGTCACGGGTTAAAAGTTTGCTGACATTGCGGATGTAAACCGCAAGTATTCGCCCCGGATAAAGTTGAACAATCTCATGATAAATTTCAGGATCTTCTTGCGCACTGTCACCGATTAGAATGAAAGGCAAATCGGAAATCGTATCCAGAATTTTTCGAATGGATGATAATTTATGATGTCGATGATCCGTCGGAAGAACTTCCGTTTCCGAAACTCCCCAATCACGCAGAAGTAATGGACCTTCCGGAATTCCTTGAATGGCAAAAAAATCCATCAGCAGATCATACAAATTCCATGGACTGCTTGAAACATAAAACAATGGATTGTTCCGATCATCTCCACCGCGTTGCAAAGCGCGATAAAAAGATGCGACGCCTTCAAAAGGCAAACGCGTTCTGGCGCTGCCAAATAAAATTGTCCGGATCATCCGCAAAATGCTGGTGGACCCTGTTTGCAAAACAGTATCATCCATATCACTGATTACGCCGAATGTTGATTCTTCTGGCGGGATCAAAACAAATCCACGTTCCGTCGCATGAGCGTTTCCAAAATCAGGCGCTTCTAATAACTCATACTGAACTTCATGCCACAAACGATCCTGTGGTGGTGGTTCGAGAAGTTTTAAATCCGATTCTAGAAAGCCTTCTTCATCCGCGGTAAGAATTACAGACGTTTCGCGAATTCTAGTTCGTACTTTTGCAAACGGGACTTCATCACTGTTAAAACGTTTGAATGTGTTTACCAGATTTTTCCAACGTCCATCGGTAACTTCCGGCCGAATACTTTTATCAATTAACACGCGTCCTTTTAACCATACTTGTTGTGATGATCCGAACCCGCGGTATGCAAAGATCTTGACCGGATGCGCTTTGCGGATCGTTTTACCGATCCGGCTTTTAGCAGCATCGAAGTAGTGTTCCAAATAATTCGCTGCATGAGCGATACGACGATGCCAAGTTCCCATATAGATGGATGGTGCGAGTTTTGGATCCCGCCTTACAAAAATTACTGCAGAACAGACTTTACAAAATTTGCCAGATTCTGTTTCAACTGAATGAGTGAAGGCTTATGAATGTACATCATGTGGCCAGCTTCGTAGTAGGACATAGTAACGTTATTTTGCAAATCTGGTTCAAGCCCTAAATGATCAAATGTATATTTTGTAGCGAAATATGGTGTAGCAAGATCATAAAAACCGTTTGCAACATGAACTTTCAAAGATGGATTTTGATTGATAGCCTGGCGCAGAAATTCCGCAACGTTTAAATAACGATTCTGGTTTTCCGTGCCAAAATTCCAGGGACCAACTCGATCGGTAAGAATTTCGTAGGGTAGTTCGCTTTCGTATTTCAATTCGCTGCGAACGTAATCATTCAGAGTTGCAGTATATGGTCCGGTGATTGCTGCAAGACTCGGATCAGATTCAAAAGCTTCTCCTGCGGCGTCTCGATCAATTCCCGTAAAACGGCTGTCCAGGCGTCCAACAGTTTTACGTTCCGTTCGCATTAGTTCTTTTACAAAATGGAAAATCGGAACTCGCAAATTCGATCTTTGAATATATTCTTTCGATAATCCAGTATAACGCGATAATTTTTCAGCAATATTATTCTGTTCTTGTGATGTTAGATTTTTCCCTTTCATCAAAGCGAGCGTATAGTCGTTCATTGCAAATTGCTCTACCTGCGAAAGTGTTGTCTTCAAATCTCCTTGCAAATCCGCCGATAACTTTTTGTGATACCACGCGGTTGCAGTGTATGTCGGTAGAAACAGGATATAAGGAAGATCATTTCCAACATCGAATCTCGCGGTTTGCATTTGAAGAATGGATGACACCAGCATCACGCCGTTGAAATACATTCCATGACGTTGCTGGAGGTAATTTACGAGATTGGCTGCGCGAGTCGTTCCGTAACTTTCACCAATCAAAAATTTTGGAGATGACCAACGTTTGAAGCGCGTGGTATATAAGCGGATAAATTCACCGACAGACTCCACATCCTCACGCACTCCGTGATATTGCTGATCGCTTTCACCAGGCACAGCGCGGCTGAAACCAGTAGTAACGGGGTCGATGAAAACAAGATCAGTGAGATCCAGCATCGAATATTCGTTATCAATCAGTTTGTATGGTGGAGGTATTACACCTTTTTCATTTTCAACTTCAACACGTTTCGGCTGAAGAACTCCAAGATGAAGCCAAACCGATGATGATCCTGGGCCGCCATTGAATGAATATGTTAGAGGTCGCTTGCCAGAATCCTGAACGCCATCTTTGACATAAGAAATAAAAAAGAAGTTCGCTTTCGGCCTGCCATCTTCTTGCTTCAACAAAATATTTCCGGCAGTTACAGTATAAGAAACGGATGTGCCACCGATTGATACAGTATGTTTGGTTGAAGATAAAATCTCTTTGGGGAATTCAGGCTTAAATTCCGGCGCTTCCGGTTTTTTTTCTTTTTCGTCCTGAGCAAAACTCACCGAAAATAATGACAACAAGAAAATCAGACAGATTGCTACTCTTTTCATTCACTCACCCCACATTACTATACTCTGTGTCTCCGCGGTTCAAAATCTGTTATCTTTAGCGTATGTTGCTTGAAAGCCAGATATCCGCACAAAGCACTGATTATCAACGCAATTATGCACATCATTTAAAGCTTGCGGAAGACCTCCAAAAGTTGGTCCAAAAAATTCGCGGAGGCGGATCTGAAGAAGCTCGTAAGAAGCATGAAGAACGTGGGAAGCTTTTTGTTCGAGACCGCATACGTCTACTTCTGGATGAAGATAAGCCATTCTTAGAATTATCTCCGCTGGCTGCGTATAACCTCTACGAGAGCGATGTGCCTGCTGCAGGAATCGTGACCGGAATAGGATGGATTCACGGACAACCGGCAATGATTGTTGCAAACGATGCAACAGTCAAAGGCGGGACATATTATCCGCTCACCGTTAAAAAACATATTCGCGCTCAAGAGATTGCACGCGAAAACAGATTGGCATGCGTTTATCTTGTTGATTCAGGCGGAGCGTTTCTACCGTTACAAGCAGAAGTTTTTCCTGATAAAGAGCATTTCGGACGCATCTTCTTTAACGAAGCGAATCTATCTTCCGCAGGAATTCCACAAATTTCAGTAGTGATGGGAAGTTCAACAGCTGGCGGTGCATATGTTCCTGCAATGTCTGAAGAAGCAATTATGGTGCGTAATCAAGCCACAATTTTTTTGGGCGGACCTCCATTAGTAAAAGCGGCGACCGGTGAAGATGTGACTGCTGAGGAATTGGGCGGGGCAGATTTGCATTCCAAAAAATCAGGAGTGTCGGATCATTATGCTGAAAACGATGCTCATGCATTGGAAATTGCACGCACCATCATGCAATTTTACAGGCATCATCTGAAAGAAGATCGATGGCTCGTTCCAACACGAAGTGAAGCTCCAAAATATTCCGCAGACGAAATTCTGGGTGTCCTTCCAACTGATTTGCGTCAGCCATTCGATATGCGTGAAATCATTGTGCGCATTATTGATGGCGCAGCATTTCATGAATTCAAAAAGTTATATGCAACAACATTGGTTTGCGGAATCGGTCACATCGGCGGTTATCCTGTCGGCATTCTTGCAAACAATGGTGTACTGTTCAGTGATACTGCATTAAAAGCGACGCACTTCATTGAGTTATGCGATCAACGCAAAATTCCACTTTTGTTTTTGCAAAACATCACCGGTTTTATGGTGGGTCGCGATGCGGAAGCTGGTGGCATTGCTAAAGATGGCGCCAAGATGGTGACAGCAGTTGCAACTTCCAGCGTTCCGAAAATTACCGTGATTGTCGGAGGTTCATTCGGAGCGGGAAATTATGGAATGTGCGGTCGTGCTTATGAACCGCGATTTTTGTTTATGTATCCGAACGCGCGCATCTCTGTGATGGGTGGAGATCAGGCTGGATTTGTGCTTGCAAGCGTTGGCAAAACCGATCCGCAAGAGATTAAGGATAAATATGAAGTAGAAGGTCATCCATATTATAGTTCCGCCAGATTGTGGGATGACGGTGTGATCGATCCGCGTGATACTCGCGCGGTTCTAGTTCAATGTCTGGATGTCATTGCGCAGGGTCCAGCTCCGCTTTCCAAAAAATTCGGCCTTTTTAGAATGTAAGGTCAAATGCAATACCAAACTCTTAATATCCAGCATCGCAATTCTACTCTGTGGTTGGAGCTGAATAGACCGGAGGTCAGGAACGCATTCAATCCAAAAATGATTGAAGAGCTGACTTCGATTCCACAATTGATAAACAAGGACGTTCGCGGAGTTGTGCTTTCAGGGGCGGGAAAATCTTTTTGTGCGGGCGCGGATTTGAACTGGATGAAACAAAGTTTGGATTTAGATCGCGAACAAAATTTGGTAGATGCACAACGTTTGGCGGATATGCTTCTTGCGTTGGATCGATTGCCAGTGCCGTTGGTTGGAATGATTCATGGAAGTGCTTTAGGTGGCGGCGTTGGATTGGTGAGTGTTTGTGATTACGCAATTGCGGTTTCAGATACGCAATTTAGTTTTAGTGAAGTGAGGCTTGGAATTGTTCCCGCATGTATTGCGCCATTTGTAATTCGAAAGATTGGTGCTGGTCATGCGCGTGCGTTATTTACAACTGCAGAGCGATTTGATGCGAAGAAAGCTTACGATATCGGATTAATTCATACAGTAGTTTCTAGCAATGATGATCTGACGCAATTCGCATTCAAGAAAATGGACGAGATCAAAGAATGCAGTCCGAATGCACTGCGAACTGCAAAAGAGCTAATTTTTGATTTGGTGACTACAGACGATCGGAATCAACTTCAGATGGTGGCGGAGGTATTAGCTGGAGTTCGAGTGAGTGAAGAGGGGCAAGAAGGTGTGCGCGCTTTTCTTGAAAAGAGGCGTCCGGCATGGAGTGAATCGAAGGAATGAAGATTGGCAGTGTATTGATAGCCAATCGTGGGGAGATTGCCAGCCGCGTTGCCCGCACTGCACGCAAGATGGGAATCCGGACTGTTGGAGTTCATTCACCTCAAGATGCGAAATCCAAAGCAATGCGCGAAGTCGATCAGGCAATTGCACTTCCGGGTGGTGATCTTTCACAAAATTATTTAAACGCCGAATTGCTTGTTCAAGCTGCCGTTGAAGCAAAAGTGAATGCAATTCATCCAGGCTATGGATTTCTTGCGGAGAATCCTGATTTTGCAGAACGCATTCAGCAAGCAGGCTTAATTTGGATCGGACCAAGTCCTGATGCGATGCGACAAATCGGTGACAAAATGCGCGCGAAAGAAATTGCCGGAAGTGTCGGAGTTCCGGTTGCACCGTGGAAACAGATCAGCGGAAATCCGGATAATCAAGAAATCAAATCGATTGTAAAAGACATCGGGCTTCCGGCATTAATTAAAGCAACGCGAGGTGGCGGCGGTAGAGGTCAAAGGATTGTGCGTGATGCGTCGCAGTTTGAGGAAGCGTTGCGAACAGCTAGATCAGAAGCATTGCGATCTTTTGGTTCCGCTGGACTTTTCGTAGAACGTTTTCTTGAAAATCCACGACACATCGAAGTTCAAATTCTTGGAGATCGATATAAACATTTATTCGCGCTCGGTGAACGCGATTGTAGTTTGCAGCGCAGGAATCAAAAAGTTGTTGAAGAAACTCCGGCCGCAATTCTAGATGATAAAACGCGAAACAAATTGCATTCTGCTGCCATCAACCTTGCAACTGCCGCAGGTTACAGTAATGCGGGAACCATTGAATTTCTTGTACAAAGAAATCCAAAAGGTCAGTGGGAATTTTTTTTCATGGAAATGAATGCCCGGCTTCAGGTTGAGCATCCGGTTACAGAAATGGTTTGGGGAGTCGATCTTGTTGAATTGCAATTCCGTGTGGCTGAAGGTGAAACGTTAGAGCCGCTTCTTTCTAATATCCATCCATCCGGACATGCGATTGAGTTGCGATTGTGTGCTGAAGATCCATCCAATCATTTTCTTCCAACTCCAGGACCAATTACCGAACTTCGATTTCCTGAAGATCCGCTGATGCGGATTGATTCTGGTTATGACGAAGGGGATACGATTCCGCAAGAATATGATTCGCTATTTAGCAAAGTGATTGTTCATTCTGATGATCGTAAAAAATCAATTTCCAAATCTTCTGAGGTTCTGGAAAAAACAACAATTGCTGGTGTAATCACAAATAAATATTTTTTGCAGACTGTTCTTCAACATAGCGATTTTCAAAAAAACTTAATTCATACACGATGGATTGAGTCGCATCCGGAACTTACTACAGCCGGAAAAGACATAGATTCTGATCTGTTGTTTTGGGGAAAAAAGTTAAGCTCAGAATTGTTTGTGCAAAGATCAGAGACGCGTATGTATGTGAAAAAAGATGGAATCCTACGATCATTTCAGCCTGATCCTGAATTGCATGGAACTGTATCACCGCAAGGATTGATTAGAATCGCGGGAACGCTTGAAACGGATTCGGAAGGCTCTATAAGAGCTTCCGGATGGATTACGCGTTTTGAATTATGTATCTCATTTGAGCGTCCGGTGCGCGGCATTGGACAACGAAGGATTGCATTTGCGGGACAATTTGAAGTTGAGGAAGCGAAATCGCATCGTGAACCGATCGTAGCGCAAGTTCCTGGTGTAGTTTTAGATGTTAGAGCTAAGGTCAATGAAGTGGTTAATGCGCAAGAACCGATTTTAGTTGTTGAAGCAATGAAGATTGAAATGCCAATGACTTTACCGGTGCCTGCGCGTATTACTGCTATCCATGTCAAACAAGGAGATCGCATTAAACCAGGCCAAACGCTGGTCAGTTGGGAACCAGCGGCTTAATATCAGTTTGTAGCGCCGGCGGCTCGCCGGCATTTGAATCGATATGATCAACATCTACGAGGTTGGTCCGCGAGACGGACTACAAAACGAAAAAAAATCGCTAACAATCGATCAGCGATTAGATCTGATTCAAGGTCTGCTTGATTCCGGACTGAACGACATTGAGATCGGTGCATTCGTTCGACCGGATCGCGTCCCGCAAATGGCTGGGACCGAAGACTTATACAAACACGAACGATTCCACCTTTTGCGCAGACGTTATCCTGATGCAAAATTCTGGTCACTTGTTCCCAATGAAAAAGGTTTGGAACGTGCATTGGATTGCGGTGCAGATCGCATTGCAGTGTTTACCGGCGCGACCGAATCCTTCGTTCAACACAACATCGGAATGAGCATTGATGAATCGTTGAGCGTTTTTTCGCGAGTAGTGCAGCGTGCATTTCAGGAAAAGCTGGAAATCAGAGGTTACATTTCAGTGTGCTGGGTATGTCCATATGAAGGAGAAGTACAATCCGATGCAGTGTTAAGTGTGATTCAACGGATGTTTGAAATGGGAATTCCGAATATTTCTTTAGGTGACACAATTGGCCGCGCCCATCCAAATAAAACGGAACGGTTGTTGGTTTCCGCATTTACACTGGCAGGTCCCGAATCATATTCGGTGCATTTTCATGATACTTACGGAATGGCATTGGCCAATATCGATCGAAGCCTTCGATTAGGTATTCAAACGATTGATAGTTCAATCGGCGGTTTGGGTGGTTGCCCATATGCACCGGGTGCATCTGGAAATGTGGCTACTGAAGATGTTTATTCGCTTTTGGAAGGCTACGATCAGGTTCAAGACATCGATTTTGAAAAGATGATGTCAGCAGCGATCCTCGCGCAAAAAATTGTAGAACGCACCCTGCCATCCCGAAGGCTCACAGCATATCTTTCCGATTTCCGGCTGAAAATTGACAATTTGCCCAACGATATATAAGATTCGATCAAGTTTTGAAGAGTAGGAGGATCTATGTACCAAAAAATTTCAACCAGACTGCCGATGTATGACGAAGAAGCCGTGCAACCGATGAGAGATGAATTGATTGCTTATGGCTTTAACGAACTGAGAACTCCTGAAGAAGTTGATAAAGCATTATCGAATTCTGAAGGCACAGTACTTTTAATCGTGAATTCTGTGTGCGGTTGTGCAGCAGGTAGTGCACGTCCGGGTGCAGGAGCAGCTCTTCAAAATAATATTATTCCCGATAAGATGGTCACTGTATTTGCCGGCCAGGACCGTGATGCAGTTGATCTTGTGAGAACGAAGTATTTAGGACAATTTCCTCCCTCTTCGCCATCAATGGCTTTATTTAAGGATGGAAAACCGGTTTACGTCATGCATCGTTCTATGATTGAAGGAAGGATGCCTCAGCAAATCGCAGCAGAGTTAAGCAGGATTTTTGCTGAACATTGTTCGCGTACAGGGCCATCCGTGCCTCAGGAAGATTTTGAGAAGATTGTGCATGCCGTAGCTTGCGGATCAACGATTCCTCGTAGCGGACACTAAAAGTCCAGCACCTTTTAAAATACGTAGTACTACTAGCATAGTATTATTGTCTAAAACCTGGAATGAAAATTAGCAAATATTACTGAACAGTTGATTGGCGTTGACGAAGCTCTTCAGCAGTATGCAGATATGATTTGGCCTTTTTATTGTCGCCAAGTGCGGTGTAGGCATCTGCAAGCAGAAAATATCCGAAGGGTTGAAACTCTTGATCAGGATTGAGTGACAGGCCTGTTTCCGCAAGGCGAATCACTTCGTTCATATCTGCCTTTTGTTCAAGATAGATTTTGCCCAGAAAAAAGTAGCCTCTGGCATCTTTGGGATATGATCGGACCATTTCCTGAAACAATTCATATTCTTTCCGTGGATTCCCGGATTTCGCGTAAAGTCTGCCAAGTTGCAGCAGGTAATCCGCACTTTGAAGCCTTTCGCGATTCTGTTCAAGATATCCGATCGCTTCAAATGTTTTTCCCTGTGCATCCATGAGTTCTGAAATGTGAATATAACTGGAAGGATCTTCCGGTGAAACTTCAATAGCCTTAAGCAAAAAATGTTGAGCTTGTTCCGGTTGTTGCAGTAACAAATAAATTTCACCTAATACGGCGTAGTATTTGTCATTCAGTTTATTTGAAGAAACCAGCTTTTCGAGATCTTTACTCAACTCATCATTCTTGTTTAGATCTATCATCAGCTCCGCATACTCTTCCAATCCCAGTAAAGAATTTTGTTCCATCATTTTCTTGTAAATCGAGAGCGCGGATGAGGTTTGACCTGATTGTTTATAAGCAAAGGCCAGAGCCATTTGCGCTGGAGCATGATTTGGATTTGTTGAAACGATTTTCTGCAGAATTGGGATTGCTTTGTCATATTGGCGCAACCCGCTATAAGCACGCGCCTCAAAAATCTGCGCCTGAACAGGCAACTCGTCCCGGTTCCGCATTTTTGCAACAAGTGCCAGACACTCCTGGCAATTGGGGTGCTTTACCAGGTTGCTTAATGCGCCCAGATCGTTCCAGCTTTCAATGCAATCCTTAGCATCAAGATTTTTGCGAGATTTTTGCGCAGAATTGGTTGTGCCGATATATCCGAGCGCAGCAAGTTGCTCTTGTTGTTCAGGCGAAAGTGTTCGAACTTGCCGTTTGTCTGCAGCGGCATTGTATTTATTTACAATTGCCTGAAGGCCTGTTTTCATTCGCGATGCTATCTGCTTTTCTTGCAAGACGATGTTGTTCATCTCTTCAGGATCTTTGCTGAGATCATACAGTTCAGGTTTAAGACTATCGATGTATTTATAGCGATGATCCTGAATGCTGCGCAGCGGCTCTGCTCCAAAATGTTGCATTGCAGTGAGGGACTCCGAATATGCGATTTCATCTGAAACTTTCGCGCCGTTGAAAACGGGTGCAACTGACTTGCCTTGAACTGTTTCCGGTACTGCTACGCCGAGCACATCCAAAATTGTCGGCATAAGATCAACGAGTTCCACTACAGTATCTGATTTTCCAGCTTTGTGATCCGGGAATAAAAACAGCAAAGGAACATGAAGCGATTCTTGATAAATAAAAAAACCATGGCCGCTCTCACCATGCTCACCTAACATCTCGCCATGATCTCCAGTGATAACAATGATGGTATTGCTCAACAAATTTCGTTTCGAGAGCTCTTCAAAAATTTCACCGATGATTGAATCGACATACTGCAATTCGCCGCGATAGAGAGCTTTAGGTTCACGAACTGCTGGTGCGAAGGACGGTGGCGGATCATAAGGAGCATGAGCGTCATAAAAGTGAACGAACGAGAAAAAGGGAGCGGTATTTCTATGCTCAAGCCATCGCAGAAATGAACGTTTAACTGATTCAGCATCTTTTTGAATGCCGCTTCGATCGTCCATAATTTTATTTTCTCGCACGAAGACATCATCAAACGTATCAAATCCTTGTTCGATTCCTGTGCCTGATTCCAATACCAATGCGCCGATGAAACCTGCAGTTTGATATCCTTTTGATTTCAATACTTCCGCAAGCGTTACAGCATCATCACCAAGTTTCGAACCAACATTTTCCTGAACCAGATGCTTCATCGGATAGGTGCCCGTTAGCATTGTGCTATGCGACGGAAGAGTAAACGGTACTTGCGAGATGGCATCAGTAAACAAAAATCCTTTTTTTGCTAAGCGAACGAGATTCGGAGTCGGAGCTCCATTCGGGTTATAAAGCTGCAGATAATCAGCACGGACTGTATCAATCGAAATCAATACTAAATTGTATGGTTCATTTTTCGGAGCGATCTTTGTCTTTGACTTAAAAGCGAACATAAGAATCAAAATTACAACGATCGCTGCGGCGGACAAAAAATATTTTTTCATTGTGAGTTTTCTATTTTACGATAGAATGTCTGCCGTGATTGCCTATGAAAAAACTTTTGGTATTAATCATTTTTCTGTTTCAGTTCACTGTTCATGCAGAAGTGAAGCGATATTTTGTTGGAAATCGTGAAGATGTAAAGCCACAGTTGCATGGCCCTGCATTTCATATTCAAGGCGGTGGAACCGATGTCGATGCTGCGTTTCAATGGATGTTTGATCAGGTCAGAGGCTGCACTGATTGCTTGGTAAAGCTTGATGTCGTGGTGCTTCGTGCATCCGGAGAGGATGGTTACAACGATTATCTTTTAGCGATGAAGGGTGTGGACTCAGTTGAAACATTGGTAATTACCGACCGGAAAGATTCTGAAGAAAAGGATATTGTAGAAACAATCAGGAACGCTGAGGTTGTATTTTTTGCAGGCGGAGATCAATGCAATTACGTCCGTAATTTCAAAGGAACTCCTATAGAAACGGCAGTTGAATCTGTTTTTGAAAGAGGCGGAGGGCTTGGCGGCACCAGTGCGGGTGAAGCGATTCTAGGTGATGCAATTTATGATGCCTGTACCGGCAGTACACTTGGATCTGAAGGGCTGGCAGATCCGTATCATGAAAGCATCAGCTTTACATACGATTTCTTCCATTTGCCAAACATGCAAGGAACAATTACTGATCAACACCTGGTTGAAAGGGACAGGATTGGGCGGACGTTTGCATTTCTGGCGCGGCAGATTCAAGACAAAAAATTCCCAAAGATTTTAGGTGTCGCCATCGATCGCGAAACTTCGGTTGCATTAAACAAAGATGGTTTGGGGACCGTGATGGGAAAGGGACCGGCTTACTTCATACTTGCGGATCATGCTCCCGAAGTTTGTAAACCGAAAGAGCCGCTTACATATTCCAACTTCAAGATCTGGAAGGTGAATGCAGGCGGCACCTTCGATCTGAAAAATCGCCCTGAAAAAGGATACTACCTTCGCAGTGTCACCAAAGGCGTAATCGACAAAAGCCCGTACTAATCCTATTGGAGCGCAGGCTGTCTGGAGCGCGGACTTTAGTCCGAGAAAAAAGCCGATTTCACCACTAAAACACGATGACACTATGATCCACGAATTATTTCTAAAATATATATATTGTGATCTTCGTGATTTTGTGTCTTAGTGGTGAGAATTTTAGTTGGCCTTTTGTTCCGCCAATCTCAATTGTTGTTGTTCCAACTCATGACGACCCTGGCGATTGTAAACATCCGCAAGAATGTAGTGGGCTAATGGTTTGTAAGTATTTTCCAGTTCTTTGGAGAGTCCTGCATTTGCGAGTTCCGCTGCTTTGTCTAAATCATTTGCTTCAAGGTAAGCCTGTGCCAGATAGAGGTAACCTAGTGCAAAATCAGGAGCGTCTGCAATCGTTTTTTGAAAATAAGTAATCGCTTCGGATAATTTGCCGGACTTTAAATAGGATCTACCGAGATTAAAAGAAGCCTTGTAATTTTTAGGCGCGATCTCCAATTCCTTAAGATATTCTTGCTGCGCTTCAGCATCGCTACCGCGCATTTCAAAAATTTGCGCCAGATTAAAGTGGACCATATTAATTTTCGGATTTAGTTCCAGAGCCTTGCGGAAAGCGGCTTCAGCTTCCTGATTCTGATGTTTTTGAAGTAATGCTGCGCCCTTGCTGTTGTAAATCCAACTTGTTTTCGGATCGATGTTTAATGCACGATCAAAATAAACCATCGCTCCATCCGGATCATTTTGCGCCAGATGCAACTCTCCGATTCGAGCCAAAACCTGAACATTGTCCGGATTTTTTTTCAGAAAATATTGGAACCCCAGTAATGCCTCATCGATCTTCCCCATTTTGCGATAAGTGTTTGCCAGATTGATAACTGCGAAATCATAATCTGGTTTCAACTCAAGAGCTTTTTTGAATGCGTCCACTGCATCCTGATAACGTGCAGTTTTAGAATATTCGTTACCAAGAAGAAAATAGCCGTCAACAATTTTGGGATCTAACTTTAAAAGCTCCTTGAGCTCTTGAATTGCATCATCGGATTTTCCTTCTAACGAATCATCTCTCGCATTCGACATCATGTTAAAAAGATCAATCTTGTCTTTTGGATCGGGTAACTTTTCAGAATCACTGGAGACAACTCCACCGAATGCACCGACATAACCGAGTGAGGCAAGTTTTTCGTGTGTTTCGTCATCGATTGCACCTGGCTGCATTGCCGCTTGCGACGTCGCAATTTCAATTTTCTTCAGTTCTGCTCTTAGTTGAATAGCAATATCGTTCTTTTGGGTGTAAAGATTGTTCAATTCTTGCGGATCATTTTTCAGATCGTAAAGCTCTGGTTTTGAAGTATCAATATATTTGTAATTTCCATCGCGCAATGAGAGCAGCCGGCTCCAGCCAAAATGGTATTGCGGGTAATAACATTCCGCATATGAAGGTGGACTCTTCGTATTATCTGAGCTCAAAACATAATGAAGTAAGCTGCGTCCTTGAATGTTTTCAGGCACACTAACACCTGCGAGTTGAAGTACTGTAGGGAAAACGTCTACAAGACGGACTTGTTTCGAAATCCTTTTGCCACGAAATTTATGATCGGGTATAGAAAGGATCATTGGAACATGGAGTGTTGCATCATACACAAAAAATGCATGCGTTGATTCGCGATGTTCACCGAGACTTTCACCATGATCGCCGGCCAGTAGAATTACTGTTTTGTCACGTATCCCAGTTTTGTCCAATTCCGAAAGTAATTTGCCGACAACGGAATCGGTATATGCGATTTCAGCAATGTATGGTCTTCCCGGATACATATGATCATAAGTTTCCGGTGGCTCATAAGGACTGTGCGGATCATAGAAATGTACCCACAAGAAAAATCGTTCCTTTTGATGCTGATCCAACCAGGTTTTTGCATTCTTATAAACATCATCAGCTTTTCTTTGAATTGATGCTAAACCGACTCTCTCTTCCTTAGGGAGTTCGAAGTGATCAAAGTAAGTATTAAAGCCTTGATTTAGTCCCCAACTTGAATCCAGTACAAAAGCACCAACGAATGCTCCTGTTTGAAATCCATTTTGCTTTAGAACTTCGGCGATTGTTTGCTGTGATGGTGAGACATGAAATCCGCCATTGTCATGAACTCCATGATTGGAAGGGAATAACCCGGTCATGATTGAAGTGTGCGATGGCAATGTTAACGGAACATGAGATGTCGCATCTTCAAAAAGTACTCCATCTTTTGCCAGACCATCGATGTTTGGAGTGTTTATTTCTTTAAAGCCATAAGCGCCAAGGCGGTCCGCACGTAACGTATCAATTGTTATCAGAAGGATGTTGTACTTTTGACTCGCGACATCTGAGAGATAATCGGGGAGCGAGGCTTTGAACAGTTTGTTACGCGAGAAAAAAATAACCGCTGCCACAAGAATAAGAACGATAGCAAAAAACAAATATCGCCGCATGAAGAAACTATTCTTGTACAGCGGTCAAAAACTTACAATAACCTTCTTACGGGCACCTTGTAATCAGAATTGATATCGCAGGCCGATTCGAACCTCCCGCGGTTTTGTAAACGCAGTTGGTTCTAGAAAAGTTACTACTTCAGACCGTGCATCAATATCTGTAATGGATCCTGAATTAAACAAATTGAAAAAGTCTGCCGTCAATTTGAAGTTACCTTGTGCAATTGGAAACGCTTTTTCAAGTCGGAAATCGAATACATTCCGCGCATCTAACCGCTCTGAACCTCTAGGAACAGCTTTGATTGTCACTCTTCCTTGCGCGAGTACATCTCGATCCGTTCGGAATGTTGTTGTGAATGTATCCCCGGTGAAATGTCTGTAATAAAAAGATCCTAGTATGTCCCACGGAAATGTATAGAACCCAGTGACTTTAAACTCCCAGGTTGGATCATGTGTGGGTTTGCCGTCAGCATTTATCAGGAAATTAGGATCATCGAATAGAGTTGTAAATCCATCAGCGCCGCCGTCTGTATTATCGGTATTGCCTCTGCTGCGAGACCACACCACTGATCCATTCATACTGAATTTGTTTGAAAAGCGTTTTCCGCCGTAGACTTCAACCGCGTGGTAATTTCTGAACAGCCCATCAGGGTTTGTGATGAAGAACGAATCAGGAGTATCCGGATTGAGCCTGTTAAAAATCGTCATCGCCTCGCCGGTCACTGGATTCGTAAACGGAATTTGCTCATAGAGTCCATTTGTCTCCACATCTTCAGCAATGTTTTTAAAGTCTCGATAGATGTAGTGACCGCTGAGCGTCACTCCATGCGGCAGTGCTTTATCAATTCCGACTGTAAACTGCTGAACATAAGTTTGTTTAAAATCCGGATCAACAATAAAAGCGGTTGTTCCAGGTACAAATCTGTACTCTCCCCAATATCCGCCGTACCAGTACTGGTATGATGTATCTCCGAAGTTATCAATTCCATCAATGTAAAACGTGATTGCTTTATCGTAGTAATGACCATAATGCGCTTTAATTACGGTCGATTGATCCCCTTTCACATCGTAAACAACACCAACGCGCGGGGCGACTGGATTTGTGGTGTATTCAATATTGGTGGCTTCTTGTAGAAACGCATGATTATGATCGAAACGCACGCCAACGCTCAGTCTCAGGTGATCGTTCATCTGCCAATCATCCTGTGCGAATGTGCTTGTTCGCCGAACCCGGCTAAATGAATCGTAACCTGTCCATAGAGTTCGATAAAAATTAGGACTTGTCGGATCATAATAGTTCAACCCCAAACCGTCGTAGTAGTAAGCACCGCCGTTATAACCATCAACTGTATCGGCGTTGGAGAATTCATACTCAATTCCAAACTTAAAATCGTGATCTCCATGAATAAAATCTCGTGCATGATACGACAGGGAACCATTGATCTGATTTCTTTCGCGATCTCTGAGTCGGAACGTTTTGGCATTCACAGAACAGATTTGTGTATTGGCATCGCAATGTTGTGCGATATCGCCATTTTTGGGCGTGGTATCGAACTTAGCGTTATAACCGCTGTATCTGACATCCAGTACGGTTTCGGGATTAAAAATTGAAACCCACGAAGCATTGTAAAACCATTCAGGCCCCTCTGCGTTCGAGGTTGCTTCCGGAAGGGTAAAGCGATCCGCGCCGCTTGCGTCATCCTTATACGTATCCCACTGAACAAAGCCTTGCAGTGAATTGTCATTGTTAACCTTGTAAGTTAGCTTATTCAAAATGCGGGGTTGTGTTATTTTTACAAGCGCGCCTGAATCATCTGGCGGAAAACCAAATGGAGATGTTCGGTCGTAGTAGTATTCAAAACTGGAGAAAAACCACAATTTATCGCGGATCAAACGTCCACCTAATTGAGCTGTGGTGTCTGTAAACAAATCAACTTTGTCGGCTGATAAGTCTTCAAGAGCGGGATCATCAATGTTATTGCTGGTCAAGGAATCGTTCTGAAAGAAAGTTTCGAACAACCCATGAAATTCATTGCTTCCGGAACGACTGACTGAATTCGTGATAACACCTGAGAAACCGCCATACTCTGCTGGAGCACCAATACCAACAACATCAACTTCTTCAATCCAGTTGTAATTCGGATAAATCCAGTAAGTTCCATCCACAGGATTGCTAATATCAACACCATCGAACCAATATGCATTTGCCTGGCTGCCGCCTGCACCATATGCAACGTAACTGAGATCGCCAACGCCGGGCGTTAGTGTGAATAGATCAAGAGCAAAAGAGGTTTTGGGAAGATTTTCGATAGTTTCAATGGGAACAGTTTTAGAACTTGCAGTTGTTGTGGCGTCAATTAGAGGTGTTTCACCCGTGACAACGAGTGCTTCTTCAACCGTGGCGCTGATAGTCATATCGACTGTGGATGTTTTTCCAACAAACAATCGCACATCACTTCGTGAGACTGTTTGGAACCCTTCTAATTCCGCCTTGATTTCATAAGTTCCTGGAGCCAGCACAGGAAAACGATAGAAGCCTTCTGCATCTGTATAGGTAGTTGTTTCTCCGCGAGCGGGATTCACGGCTGTAACTTTTACACCCGGAACGGCCCCGCTTTCCATGTCAGTTATATGCCCGACTATTGCACCGCTTTCCCTTTGTGCAAATGCCGGATTCAGAAAGCATCCCAAAAGTACAACACATATCAACGCAAAAAACTTTGATTGCATCTTCTACCCCCGTCCAAAAAAAATTGTTTAATTTAAATAATCAGCTGATGCGAGGGGCAGATACCCCAGTTGCGGATGTATCGAAGGTGTGTTTGATGATCCCATATAGTTGAGATATAGGTTGACGCGATAGGCTCGCAAGAATGCGGGAGCGATCTTGCGCTGTTAACTGAAAACTGAATTGAACCCAGGCGATCTTCATATATTTCTTCATAGCCTGAAAGTCTGACAATTTGCGCTATCTTACGCCCGCAATATAGCGATGTCAATTCAGTTTTGATCAAAGTACTTCGCTTAGCCGGTGATCATTGTATTAAACAATCGGCCGAGCAAAAATGTAATTGCTGCTGCTAGTAACCCGAAAGCAACCTGACGAAATCCGGAAGACATCACATTACGCCCTGTTAACAGCGTAATTCCTGCTCCGAGTGCAAATAATCCTGCAACCGAAAAAATTACGCTGATCGCAACAGCCTGCGTTCCGGATAAAAACATGAAAGGAATAACGGGTATGATTGCACCTGCTGCAAAAAGAAAAAAAGATGTTGCAGCAGCAGTCCATGGAGAGCCGCCTAAGTCTTCAGGATTTACTCCGAGTTCTTCACGTGCAAGAGTATCAAGTGCCTGGCTCTTGTCTTTAATCAATCTATTTGCAAGCTTTGTAGCCTCTTGTTCCGATAAACCTTTTGCTTGATAGATCAATGAAAGTTCTTCTGCTTCCTCTTCCGGAATTTCTTCAAGTTCCTGGCGTTCCACTTCAATCTGTTTTTCGTAGAGTTCGCGCGCACTTTGCACAGAAAGCCATTCACCTAGCGCCATTGAGCAAGCACCAGCAAGCAGACCGGCAACGCCGGTAATCAAAACAGAGTTACTGCTGAGATTTGCACCTGCAACTCCCATCACAAGACTGAAATTGGAAACCAGTCCATCATTCGCACCAAGAACCGCAGCTCTTAACGCATTACCACCACCAACACGGTGACGTCCTTCAAGTTCTGCAATCCTGCTTCCGGTTGTTCCCGTGGGTGTTGTTTCAGCAGCGATCGCTTCAAGCAAGCGAGCATGTGATTGCTCGTCTTGCGATAATTCTTTCGCATCAGATTGAAGATCGTATTTATGGCTGTCTAATCTTTCCAGCGACAGCACATTTGGTAACACGAATTTTGGTCCAAGATGCTTCGCCAGAAAAATCAAAGTTCGGGTTCGCCAATTTAACTTAAACTCAGGAAGAGGCTGGCTGGCTTCTTTTAATTTGGCTTCCCAAAAATTGGAATGACGCTCTTCCGCTTCCGCCATACGTTTGTAAACACCTTTGAGCTGCGGATCCTTTTCTGCTTCGGAGATTGCATGATAAAGCGCAGCGCCGTTGCGTTCATCTTGCCAGTTATCGAGGTATCGCGAAATCTTGCGTTCCTGATCTTCCAAGTTAGTTTTCCATATAATACTACATATATAGTACTATTTATCTAATGCAACAAATGCCAGTTTCGTTCCTGAAGGGTTGACAGCAAGGCGAGTAATTTCATTGATCGATTGGTCAGCAAAATCTGCAACAAGCGTCCAATTCTGACCGGAATTAGGTTTGATTCGATACAATTGCGATCCTTGGGCCATCAAAATTGTGCCATCATTTAGCCACGTGAAATCATGATCTTCGGTGGATAGAGCTCTTGTGATTTCCGTTTTCTCCAACGTTCTGCCGTTGATCCGATAAATCCACCATTCGTCATTTTGATTTTTTTGAACAAAGCTTAAATCACTGGATTCTGGAATTAATTGCAAACAGCGCCCGATGTTATCCGTTACTCGTTGAACTTTTCCGATGTCGACTTTTGCGAATTGCAAACTCGGAGGCTCGCCCAAAATATAAAGCAGGACAACATCGTTCCCAGCCCATACATGATATCCAACCGGTTTTACATTCGGAAGAAGTAGAGTTGGTGCTCCGGCATCAATCGGAAATTTCCAAAGACGTTGCGTTTTATCAGCTTCCACGCGAACAACCGAAAAAAACTTTTCGTCTGGAGTTAGCGTAGGAGAAAATTCACTTTCCGGAGTTTTTGTCATCTGCCGTAATCGCTTCGTTCTCAAATTGAAAGCATAAATGTCAGCCTGATCTTCACGGATCGATGTATAGAAAATCTCCTCATCGGAGAAAAACGAAGGCTGGTTATCGTAGCCTTCACGATGCGTCATATTAATCGGCTTTCCAACGTGCAAAGCACCATCCTTGAGGGACAGATCCACAACAAAAATGTCGGTAGAAGGAGGAGGCGGTTCAGGTTGAGTTTGGGTTTGAGGTGCCGTCTGAGTCTGTGTTTGAGATGTTGTTTGAGTTTGAGCCAACGTGATGGTGGCTGAAAATAGAAGTATCAGAATTGTGTTCAACAATTTGGAATCCTCGCTCGATAATTCTATATTTTTACTATCCTTTTTCCAGGGACGTCCGTCCCTATGTTTATATATAGGCAATGCAGAAGAGAAGTTTATCGAATTCACAAAAAAGCACAACGAGAAGTGTGTTTCATAAGCCTGTTCAGAAGTGGTTTGACAGTGCATTTCCAAAACCAACCAAACCTCAACACCTGGGTTGGCCTGTAATTCAATCAGGCAAAAATGCGTTAATTCTGGCTCCCACTGGTTCCGGAAAAACGCTGGCAGCGTTCTTATCTGCAATCGATCACATCATGTTTGAACCACTTCCACCCAAAAAAGAGAGATGCCGTGTTCTTTACATTTCGCCCTTAAAAGCTCTGGCTGTTGATGTTGAGAAGAATCTTCGAACGCCGATCGCTGGAATTTCCCGGGTTGCGGAAAAAGATGGCGTTTCATATGTTCCACCAACGATTGCAATCCGAACCGGTGATACGACGACACGAGAGCGTGCTCAATTTCAACGAACTCCGGCAGATATCTTAATTACCACTCCTGAATCGCTTTATTTGATGCTAACCAGCAACACGCGCGAAGTTTTGCGATCGATCCGTTGGGTAATTGTGGATGAAATTCATGCGGTTGCCGGTACGAAAAGAGGAGCGCATCTGGCGGTTTCATTGGAACGTCTTCAAGCGATCACTAACAAACCGTTTCAGCGAATCGGTCTTTCCGCAACACAAAAACCATTGGATGAAATCGCTCGATTTCTTGGCGGTGGTGAAGTCAATGTGAAGGGACGATGGAAGGCGAGGAAGGTAGAAATCATCGATGCAGGTCATCGAAAGAATTTGGATTTACAGGTGGTTGTTCCGGTAGAAGACATGAGCCGCATCGGTGAAATTTTGGTAGACAAAAAGTCAGCGAGGAAAGCGGAAGAGACGATCCGAAAAAGTTTATGGCCATCGTTGTATCCAAAGCTGCTGCATTTGATTCGAACTCATCGCACCACATTGGTGTTTGTAAATAACAGACGTTTGGCTGAACGTATCGCTTCAGCAATTAATGAGCTTGCAGGACAAGAAATCATGCGTGCTCATCATGGTTCCGTATCGCATGAGCAGCGTATTGAAATTGAAGAAGACCTGAAATCAGGCAGAGTTCCGGCAATTGTTGCTACATCATCGTTGGAACTTGGAATCGATATGGGTTCGATTGATCTGGTTGTTCAAATTGAAGCAACAAGAAGCGTCACGAGTGCGCTGCAGCGGATCGGCCGGGCTGGCCATCAAGCCGGTGAAATCAGCAAAGGAGTTATTTTTCCAAAATATCGCGGTGACCTTGCAGCTTGCGCGGCGTTAACCCGCTTAATGGTAAATGGCGATGTTGAAACGACCCGGTATTTGCGAAATCCTTTGGATATTCTTGCGCAGCAAATCGTAGCGATGACATCAATGGAAACCTGGAATGTAAATGATCTTGAAAAAGTAATCCGCCAGTCTGCTCCATTTGCTGATTTGACGCGCGGAATTTTGGAAGGCGTTTTGGAAATGCTATCAGGTCGTTTTCCATCGGATGAATTTGCAGAGCTGCGTCCCAGGATTGTTTGGGATCGGATGTCCGGTAAAATTCGAGCGCGTCAAGGTGCAAAAGGCGTTGCAATCACAAACGGTGGAACGATTCCAGATCGAGGTCTATATGGAGTCTTTTTAGCCGGTGCTGATCCTGGAAAAGGCCGGGTAGGTGAACTCGATGAAGAAATGGTTTTTGAAACGCGTGAAGGTGAAACATTTTTGTTGGGCTCTTCCACATGGCGCATTGAAGATATTTCACATGATCGAGTCGTGGTTTCACCGGCGCCTGGAGAGCCAGGCAAAATGCCGTTCTGGAAAGGTGAAGGGAACGGTCGAAGCCTTGAATTTGGAAAAGCAGTTGGCCGATTAACGCGTGAGCTTCAAAAATTGCCAGCATTGAAAGCGGAAGAAGTTTTGATTCAGCAACATTATTTAGATGACTGGGCTGCGAAAAATCTGCTCGCATACATTCACGAACAACAAGAAAAAGCCGGCATCGTTCCTGATGATCAAACGATTGTGATTGAACGCTACAGCGATGAACTCGGAGATTGGCGAGTTTGCATTTTATCGCCATTTGGTGCACGAGTTCATGCGCCATGGACTCATGCTATTGAATCGATCCTGCGCCAGAATTCGGGGTTGAAAGTTGAAACAATGTGGAGTGATGACGGCATCGTCATCCGTTTTCCGGAAACCGATGAGCCACCGTCTGTTGAAAATTTTTTGCCTGACCCGGATGAAGTAGAAGCATTGGTTGTGCAGCAAATGGGCGCATCAGCACTATTTGCATCGCGCTTTCGTGAAGCTGCGGCTCGCGCATTGCTTCTACCGCGCCGTTATCCCGGGCAACGAACTCCTTTGTGGCAGCAACGCAAACGAGCATCGGATTTGTTGCATGCTACTTCTCACTTTCAGAATTTCCCCATTATTTTGGAAACGTATCGCGAACTTTTGAAAGATTACTTTGATATGCCGGGGCTCATTGAGTGTCCTTCGCGATATTCGGAGCAGGAAAATCCGGATTGCAACTGTGAATACTCGCAAAGCATCACCATTCGCATCTTCATTGATGTTTGGTTATGTTGGCAATTTTCTTTACGAAGGCGACGCTCCGCTGGCTGAACGGCGTGCGCAAGCTTTGTCAGTTGATCAAACACAACTCCGTGAATTGTTGGGTGAAGCAGAATTCCGCGAACTATTAGACGCAGATGTGATTCATAACTACGAAATGCAGCTTCAACATCTGGATGCGAATCATAAAGTTCGAAACATGGACTCATTGCATGAGTTGTTGATGCGGGTCGGAGATTTGACCGAGACAGAAATTTTTACGCGAAGTAACGAGGATGCTGATGTGGTGCGAAGCTGGATCAAAGAATTGTCGGAAACGAATCGCATCATCTCAATTCCGATTGCCGGTAACAAGCGTTGGATTGCCGCGGAAGATGCAGCCAAATATCGTGACACTCTTGGTGTAACAATCCGCTTGGAATTACCTGCGGCATTCCTTCAGCCAGTTGCCACTCCTCTTTCTGATCTTGTCAGCCGTTATGCCCGCACTCATGGTCCATTTCATTTAGAAGAAGCATCGGGAAGATTTGGATTAGGTGCCGCTGCGGTGGAGATGGTATTAACAGGCCTGGAGGATCTCGGAAAAGTTTTGCAGGGTGAATACAAACCTGGTGGCTCAGGCCGTGAGTGGTGCGACACGAATGTCCTACGGGTGTTGCGCCTGAAATCACTGGCTCGTTTGCGCAAAGAAGTTGAACCGGTTGAGCCCGAAGCCTACGCCAGGTTTTTGCCGGCGTGGCATCAAATTGGAACCGATCGAAAAGGCGTTGAAGCACTTTTGGAAGTATTAGAACAATTACAAGGATATCCGTTGCCAATTTCGGTTCTGGAAAGTCAAATTTTGCCAGCCAGAATCAAGGATTATGACGCTCGAGATCTTGATGCACTGCTGTCATCAGGTACTGTTTTGTGGTCTGGCGTTGAAGCGATCGGGCAAAATGACGGACGCATCGCCTTTTACATGTCCGATCAAGCTTCAAAGCTAATTACACCGCCTTCGCAAATACAAAACCCTGATCCGCTACATTCCAAAATTCGCGAAACTCTCGCTTCATCCGGAGCGCTTTTCTTCCCTCAAATCATTTCCGCTGTTGGAAATCCTTTCAAGCGTGAGGTGCTGCGCGCTCTATGGGATTTGGTTTGGGCAGGGGAAGTCACCAATGATACGTTGCTGCCGGTGCGAGCGCTTCAAAGTCATGGCAAACGATCTCGCAAAGTGAAATCAGGTTTTGTTTCAGGCCGGGCACTCAGTTCCTCCTGAGGGTTCTGGACGCTGGTCATTGGTTCGTAACATCATTCCACAACAACAGGATCCGCGTAGCGGAGCCGAACGGATGACCGCCCTCGCCAATCAATTCTTGAATCGTTTGGGCGTGGTTACGCGTGAAGCTGTTGGATCCGAAAAAATTGCTGGTGGATTTTCCGCCGTCTATCCTGTTTTCAAATTAATGGAAGAATCGGGGAAGATTCGTCGGGGATATTTCATTGCCGGCCGTGGTGCTGCGCAATTTGCGCTTTCGGGCGCATTAGATCGTCTGCGCGATTTCAGGGAAGCTTCATCAGAATCTCAAACTTATTTGCTGTCGGCAACTGATCCCGCAAATCCTTACGGTGCTGTTCTACCGTGGCCCGAACGGAATGATTCTTTCCATTTCGGACGTAACGCAGGAGCTCGCGTAATCCTGATCGAGGGACAACTGGCGGCTTATCTGGGAAAAGGCGAGAAAAACCTGCTTACGTTTTTACCAAGTGATGATCCTTTGATTGGAAGTAAAGCCGCAGCAATTGCCCAGGCTCTTTCAAGCGAAGTAAAATCCGGCCGCCGCAGAGCCATAGTGATCAGTTCTGTTGATGGACAGCCGCCGGGCGACACGATTCTGGGATCGGCCTAAAGAACGAAGGTTTTGTCGCCTTTAGTCATGGTTGGCAGAAAAGAGCAGAACCCAGGTCTTGATTATTTGAAGCTAGCTATATTCGATGGAAGGTCTTTGAAATCCGTCTTGGCATTTGCGTAAACGGCAGATGCGGCTTGAAGTTCATTTTGAACATGCGTTTCATAACGCGCCATGACTCTGCGAACGAACGCCCGAGTGAATCGGTAAGGCGGTACTCCATTATAACGATCGACTGCACCTTCGCCGCTGTTGTATGCGGCTATTACCCTCGATAAATCGCCGTCGTATCTGTCATGGAGCATCTTTAAATGCAATACGCCAGCCTCGATGTTCTTCTTTGGATTGAAAAGTTCCTTGGAGCTTATCCGGTATAAGGCAGCGGTTCTGGGCATTAACTGCATTAAGCCGATCGCTCCTTTCGAAGAAATAGCTCGAGGGTTGTAATTCGATTCAATAGCCATGACTGCGGCAACCAATTTCCAATCCATCCCATACTTTTCGGATAAAGGTAAAACCAGATCTGCGTACCGAAATTGAGGAAGAGGCAAATCGGCGGTAGCTACAGTTTCCCGGGTTTCCTGGTTCTCAGCTGGAAGAAGTAAATCTGGCGGCTCGGCTTGAAAGTTCAATCCTTCACGCCATTCAGCGGGCAGAACCAGCCACTTTAGGTCGACAAGGGCTGCCCTTACTATGTATTCGTGAACAAGGAAAGCATTTTCTGATTGTTCGTCCCGCTCCCATGCAAACAGATTTGGGAAAATTAAAAACACATGCGCCAAGAGAAGTGCACACAAAACCAACTTACGAAACATTATTTGAGTCTCCAGTGTATTAGATTTTGAATCTACTTAGTATTTTGAAGTAACAGTATGAAAGACGTTGAACGGTAAGCCTAGAACGTATAATTTTTCAATAATCTTTGATTTTCGCCTTACCATAATATAAAACTGGTTACTGTTGGTCAAGACTAGGTATTGGGGTGGAACGGAGAGGCGTACCGTATATTGTGGAATGGGGAAAATGATGGAATAAAAAAGCTGGTTTTGATGGTTCTTCCTTCAATGGAATCGGTGTAATCCGGCGGGTTTCGTCGGTATAAAAAATAGTTGGATCGATGGCGGATTTGCTTTTTATGAAGTCTTTTACAATTTCGCGAGCGGGAAATTCAGAATAAACATGGATCCTTTCCGCAGGAACATGATCGAAAACTGCCGACAGATAATCGCCGCCGTTTGTAAGGTAATCGAGTGTGGCGACTTTATAGAATTGATCGTCGCCAATCTCTTTGCCGTCCACATCCTGGATCGATATGATTAAGTTTCTTTCCCAGGTTTCTTTGACTCCATTTCCATCCAGGTCGCGATCCCATGGTTCGGGGACTCCAGGCTGCACATCCAGGCGGCTTACGTGCAGATTACTAACAGACGCTTCTCCAACCTGCCCACTTAAAGCAATCTCAATCATTCTTCTAACTTCAGATCCTTTTAGCTCCGCGATCGCAAGTAGATTTTCAAACGGATAAACCTGAAACAGATCACCGTAAGTTAAATGTCCCGGAGGCAAATCGCTCCGGATTCCTCCAGCATTAATCAGCGAAAAGTTTGCCCCGCCTGCCGTTTCTCCACCGATCAAGATGGCGTCAGCAATCATGTTTCCGAGCGCATTTTCAACTACATAATTACGCATGAACGGAGCAACGGCGTTTCCAATCGGAACTTTCTTCACCTCTGCCGCAGCATTTCTAAACGAAACTAAAAGCTGAGTAACATCCGGTTGATCAGCAGATTTTGGAACTTCGATCCATGGATCAAACGACACCTTCTTGTGCTTGTCTGTTCCATTGATTCGCATTATCCCAACAACTTGCCCGTAAAGACCTGCTTGAATTGTTGGAACTCCTGCAATGACCTCCTGAACGCGTATATGTGAATGACCACAAATAGCAGCATCCAGAGTTCCGGCCGGGAGTTTTTGAAAAATTGGAACGATTCCAAAGTCTTTTCGATATTCACCGGAGACACCCCGGCGCCGGTCCTTCATGTGCTAGCAGCAAGACCAGGTCGCACTTTTTCTTCTGACGAAGATAGTTGGACTCTGCAATGATTACCGGATCGAGTTCCTCGAATTTTGTACCGGCGACGTACGTTGGTTGCGTAATTTTTGCTGTGGTTGCTGTGGTTCCACCAATGATTCCAATCCTATATCCGCCGCGATCTTTGATACTCCGGGGAAGGAAGATAGTTCGCTGGTGGAGTGCATTGCAGTTTGATTCCGTGTCGGGATCGCAGGATTGAGGCGGATCTAAAATAAAATTTGAGGAGAGCCAGGAATATGCCGCCTCGCTTACTCGGACTTTCAGATTTCCTAAGCCGTCTTCGCCCGGCAAAACTCGAACTCGATCTGGTGCCGTCGGACCATAATCCAGTTCATGGTTTCCAATGGCCGCCGCGTCCAAAGGAAGCAAGTTCATGAATTTCACAACTGCCTCACCTTTGGAGAGATTTCCTTCAAGAGAGCCTTGAAATAAATCTCCAGCATCCAGATAAAGCATCTGGTCGCCATATCGATTCTTCAATGATCGAATAACTGAGGCAAGGCCTTCAGCTTTATCCAGTGCAGAATGAAAATCGGTGGTGGTGACAATGATCAGATCCGATGGGGTTTTCGGCAGGCCGGCAATTCGAAGTTTTGGTGCAGCGCAGGCTGAAAAAAATAAAACGATGAGAAGAAACAAAAATCCTAAACGACGAATCACTTTTACAGTCTAAACGAGTTTTGGAGGATTCCAAATGTGAATGCGTATAATGACTACGTTGGCCTGAAAAAAAATAGGAGTGGACATGAAAAAAATCATCGCCATTGCACTTGTAATATTTCTGCCCGCAATTGTTTTGTCACAGGAAACTCAGCCTGAATCTGCTACTCAAGAAGCTCCGAAAAAAGTGCTAACGATTCATGGTGAGTTAAAAGCACATTATCGCTGGTCAAAAGATGCAATGTTTCCGTTACGTTTTCCTTTTCCACCTGAATTTATTCCGAGAGGTCAGACCCAGGTATTTTTGCGAACAGTTTCACCAGGCTCTGCTTTTGAAATCAGTGCAGCCAATGTAATCCTGGATTTGGAAATCAGTCCTTCGGTCATCGGCCGAGTTCGTGTGCAATTTAACGATTTATACAATCGCAATCCGACAAGCACGGATCATAACGTAAATGTAAAAGAAGCATGGCTGCTATTAGGAAAACGGACCGAGTTTTTACAGGAAGCCGATGGCTCACATTTATATGCATTGTTTGGCAAGGCTCCCAAGTTTGAACGTCAACGTGAACGGAATATGGAAAGTTATGGGCTGGTTTCGACAGCTTTTAATCGATTTGAAGATCATCAACTGCAAATCGGAGGAAATCTTAGCAATCATTTTTACTTCAAAGCGCAAATTTCCAGCGGGAATCCAGTGTTTTTCCGGGATACCAATGCATTAGCAGGTGATAACGGAACGGATGCTTTACGTTTTCCAAATCCTGAGCCGAGCCTGAATTCCGGATTCCCGATCATTTATGATGCAGAGGTTGAAGATGTCAGTACAGATAATTTTGAAGGCGGTGGTGGAGTTGGGTTTCGAATTCAATCTGAATCTTTAGAAAACGGAATTGATTTTTTAGGTTTTTATTACAAACGCCAACTTGCAGATCGTAAAGCACTGAATGGCACTTTTTACGGAGGGGATATCGATCTGTTAGACGGTACCGGCGGAATTGGATTGCCGATCAGCGGCCGCGATAAAGAAGAATTCGGTGGAAACATCGAAGCTAGATACAAAAACTTCCATGTTTTTTTTCAGGGAGTGCATCAAGAAGTTGCTGGCCTGAACCGGAATGGTTATGAAGTTGAAGTAGCCTGGAATGCGCCTTTGCCATTGCATTTCGCAACCGGAGGCAAACAGTTGTTTACTTTTATTCAACCGGTGATGCGCTTCAGCATGCTGGATAATGATTTTCGAGGAAGCCCATTTTTTGTTGCGCCCAGTATGTTTTGGGATTGGAAGAAATATGATTTTGGGGTTCGGATCGGAATTGTTTCCGGCATCGATTTTACGGCGGAGTATGCAACACACGATATAGAAGCGCCGCGCAACATCAATCTGGATGAATTTTTAACGACTTTGAGAGCGCGTTTCTAAACTCGTGAAAGAATTTCTTTCAAACTACCGACGGTGCCTTCATGACTATCAAACTTTTTGTGGCGATCAAGGTGAAAGGCGCGCATCCCCGAACTTCGCGCCGCCTGATAATCTAAAACAGGATCATCTCCAATATAGATAACTTCAGAACAGCTTAAACCTGATTGCTGTAATGCGATCTCAAAAATCGCAGGATGCGGTTTCTCATAACCAACCAGAGCCGAAACAACCACAGTCTTGAAATATTGCGAAATCTCCAATTGATCGAGCAATGATGGAAGCCGGGAATCCCAATTTGAAATAATTCCAAGATGAAACCCTCGCTGTTTCAAATCTTGTAAAACGTTTAGCACTTCATCATAGAGACGCCAGCATTCAGATTGTGCGAAACGTTCGAAAAGATAATCAAAGAATGCGTCAAAATTTTCGAATTGAATGTGTTCACGGAAAACCTCGCTGACAACGAATCGCCACCAATCACGTTCTTTTTCATATGTGAGGCGGTGTCCTTTGTTCGAAACTAATAGGCAGGTGCGCATCCACATTTTTTTAAATGATTCTTCAACGGCTTCGGCTGATAAATCAGCACCATAGCGGCTGGCGGCCTCCGCATAAACAGCGCCGACGGAAGGATGCACCCGCAGCAATGTGTTGCCTGCATCAAAAAAGACCCCCCGAATTTTCGAAGTCATAAATCCAAAATTATAAAAAGATAAGGCCAATTATGCCGGAAATTGCCATCCCGATAGCAGGATGCAATTTAGTGAATGCGAACACAAGAAATGTTGCTATGCCGATGATGGCGGTGGGTACGGAGTTCACAGAATTTTTGCCAACATCGTAAGCGGTCACAAAAAGCAATGCCATTACCGCTGGACGAAGTCCGTTGAGTGCTGATTGCACGCGGGTCGAATCTTTAAATGCGCGATACGATAAAAAAAGAGCCAACATCAAAATGGTAGATGGTAGCAGTAAAGCAAATAGTGCAACCGAGGCACCGAGATATCCTTCCATCTTGTATCCAACCGCCAGCGCCATTTTTGTGGCAATCGGACCTGGCAGTCCATTTCCTAACGCAAGCACATCAGTAAATTCAGTCAAATCCATCCACTTCCTTCCATCTACAACTTCAGCTTGCATCAATGGAATCATTGATGCACCACCACCATATGCAAAAATTCCAACTTTAAGAAATGTCCAAAAGATACCCCACATGCTCACCTCCGTTGAAAGCTCAAATTATTTGTGGTGAATCACATAGCCACATTAAATGGGTAGAAATATCATCTAAAGCGAGAATGTAATCTACAATCCCGGCTTTAATTGATTCCTGGGGCATTCCAAAAATAATTGCTGTCTTTTCGCTTTCCGCAATCGTGACCCCACCCTTATCTTTAATGTACTTCATCCCTTCTTTTCCATCATCACCCATCCCGGTCAAGACAGCACCAACACTTCGCGATCGTAATTCTTCAGCAATGGATCGAAACAACACATTCGCCGATGGACTATATCGAGGATCCGTTTCCTTCTTTAACAAACGTGCATAGAGTTTATTGCTTCTTTTCTCAACGCAAAGATGTTTGCCGCCTGGTGCAATATACACACGATTTGGAAGAATCAAATCATCCTCCTCTGCTTCCTTTACAGTTAGAGGCGTATATTTGTTAAGACGTTCAGCAAACATAGTTGTGAATGATGGCGGCATATGCTGTGCGATCACGATTGGAACAGGAAAATTGGATGGCAATGAATTTAATATGGAATGAATTGCTGTAGGGCCTCCTGTTGAAGAAGCAATTCCAATAATTCTCGGCATTTCATCAGGTGGAATCTGTTTCGTCTCTTGAGTTTCTTTTATAGCCTGAGCTTGAATTCTTGCTTTGACCTTTTGCATCTCCAGCAATGGAGTTGCAAGAACCTTTTCGATCAAATCATTTCTTATGTCTTCTAACTGCACTGACGCGTACTTTGTCGGTTTTACTACAAAATCTACCGCGCCAAGATCCATTGCCTTGAATACGTTTTCGTCTGCTTCCTGGGCAGACACAACGATGACCGGGGTTGGCATGGTGTTCATTACCCAGCGCAAGAATGTGAATCCATCCATGAGTGGCATTTCCAGATCAAGAGTGATCAGGTCTGGCCGCAATCTCATGACTTTTTTCAAAGCGTCCTGACCGTCTTGCGCTGTATCGATTACTTCAACACTCGGAATGCTTTCTAGAATTTTTGAAATTGTCTTTCGACTAAATGCGGAATCATCAACAACAAGTACTCGAATCATTTTTGGTAAACCATATCGTGTTTAAAATGTGTGAGTTTAAATTTCGTGGATAGACTTAATAAAGATTCGGCATGACCTAAAAGCAAGTAGCCATTTTTGCGAAGTTTTTTGTAAAACGTCTCAATAACACGTTTCTTTGCTTCAACATCAAAATAAATAATTACGTTTCTGCAGAATATCAAATCAACCTCACTCAAAATTCCGGTTTTATGTTCATCAAATAAATTGACTTTACCAAACGTTACCATTTGCTTGATTGAATCATTGATTCGAAATCTGTTATCCGGCAACTTTTCAAAATATCGTTCCTGTAAGCCATCCGGCATATTTCTAAAAGAAGATTGACTAAACGTTCCACGGCGTGCTGTTTGAATTACTCTTTGTGAAATATCGCTGGCAAAAATATCTACTTCCCAATCACGCAATAAACCTGAAGCGCAGCAAAGCATTGCAATGGTATAAGGTTCTTCGCCGGTTGAACAGCCCGCACTCCAAATTCGCAAAACGCGATTATCTTTTTTTTCTTCAACAATCAAAGGAATGATTTCTTCACTAAATGCATGGAGCTGTCTTTCTTCACGAAAAAAATAAGTTTCATTTACAGTAAGCAAATCAAAGATGATTTCCAGTTCTGTTTCGCGATTCGCGTGATAGAGGAGGTAGAAGTAATATTTTTCAAATGAATCAAGATTTAATTCACGAACACGGGGAGAGAGCCTGCGCCGAATCAAATATTTTGAGGAATCCTCAAATCGCAGACCACTGTTTGAATAGATCAAACTGGTTAATTGACGGAACGTCTGATCACCAAGCTCAAGATGCTCATTTTTATCAGACATCGGAAATCAACCTACAATGGTTTTCAAAATCCGCCTGACAGCTGGTGGATGTGATCGTGCCGATTCTTGAATTTGTTTTGAAAATCGATTACGAAAAGCTATTAAGAAATCATATGCTGCATCTGCCAGGTCTTTGTTTACAACCAACCCGCACACTCCAGTTGGTAAAAATTGGATTTCCAATTTTTGCAAGGAGTTCAAAATTTCTTTGCGTACAAACGGATCTGGATCCAACTGAAGTCTTTCCAGTAATGCTTCCTGCAAACGGAAAGGACGGATTGTGCACAGAGCTCTAATTGCCGCAGCGCGAACTGTCCAGTCAGCATCGTTCTGCATTAACGTGAAAAGCCTGAAAACAATATCGCTTTCGTTAAATATTCCTAAAGATTCACAAACCGCCTTTCGGATTTCAGCATCATTAAAATTCAGAGCTTTCAGAAGAATTTCGCGAGATTTCGGAGTCCGAAAATGTCCTAACGCTTTGAGGATAGCGGTCTTACCAATGGGATTTTCTTTATCGAATTGCTTTTCAAAGATCTCAACAGCATTTTCGGCTTCAAGTTTGGCGAGACTTTCAAAAGCGGCGATTCGCACCCATAGATCATCATCGCTCGCACTAGCAAATAAAGCTTCAAGCACTTCCGGTGCAGAATAGGATGCAAGCGCTTTTGCGGCCATTTCACGCACTCCGCTATCTTCATCAGCAATTGCGGCAATCAAAAATTTTTGGAACTCATGATGATAGCCGGTGCTCATCAGCGAAATCGCTTTTTTTCTAACAATCGCATCTTCATCTTTCAGTGCTTGAAACAACAGAGGGAATGCCGATTCTCCATCAAGTCGAATTAGAAATTCCAACGCATTAGCTCGTTCAACAGAACTTTCTGATTGCATTTTTTCCCGCATTGCCCAACGGATCTCATCAGCTGCGGGTGCATTCCTTCTACAAATGTCCAGCAATAATCCCTGGGAAATCTCCTGGATCGGAGCATGTGGATCCATAGTTCCAAGAATCCACCATGGCGAAATTTCCTGTGACTTTGATCGCGATAACAACCGATGTGTTAAAAGTCGAATCTCGGGATTTTCATGATTCAAAAATGGAACCAGCCGATCAAAATCAGGCACCGATGAGAGTTCATTTAAGATTTCAAGATTACGCATCACTTCTTCATCATTTAAATCCTGCTTCAATTCATCGAGTAGTGGTGCTGCAGAGTCACGATCGCAAAGAACCAATGATTGAGAAGCAACTTCTTCAAAATCAGGATCATGTAATGCTTGCACAAACACCTTCACAGCCGAACTTGATCCAGCGAGTCCAGCGATTCGAATCAAATTCCTTTTTTGAGGAGGTTGGGGTTTTTGAATTGCTTCAGTCAAAAGTTCCAGTTGATCATGGTCTAACATCCGTAACTCATTCTGAATTTCTTTTTGTGCTGTCTCTTTCAGCGCGTTTGGAGCAGGGGAGTCGTATAGATCAATGATTGCTTGCAGAACTGCATAATCAATTACATTTCCGTTAAACAGTGAGGACACCAAAGCGCGATATGCTGAAATATCGTGAAAACATGAAAGTGCTTTCACTGCAGCTGCGTGAAAATAGGAAAATCCGGATAGCCGAACCAGATCAGGAATCAATGAAAGTTCCTGCAGTTCGCCGGCAGCATCGATTGCTTGAAATGTAAACCAGGTGTCAGATCCGCGAAGAAAATCACGCAACTTTTCTGCAGTTTCCGGTCTGCCTATTCTTCCCAGTGCGAGGATGGCGGCAGAAACTAGATTCTTATCTTTGTCTTTCAAGCATTGAAGAATGAAATCGAGATGAGAATCATTCCGCATCTCTCCCAAAATGTTCACCAGAAACATCCGAACATCCACATTCGTTGTTTGAAGATGCGATTCCAGAAATGGAAGAATATCCGGACCGAAACGGGTCAAAATATCGATCGCAGCATTGCGTCTTCCAGCATTCTCTTCATCGTAAAGTGCAAGAATAATTTGCGGAATTGTATTCGGGAGATGAGCATCCAGAACTGATTCCACTGCTGCTCTTCGAACCCGCCAATCCGCATCAGCCAGCATTTCCAGCAAAATTGCCGATGCTGTTGGATTTTGCAGGAAAGGTTTGAGTTCCCTTGCTGATTCGGCGCGCTCATCAGGATCTGATGAGTTCGCCAACTTGATGTGTCGTTGAAGTACGTTTGTTTCAGTCATTGTAGTATTGCGAGTGTCTCGCTCGCGTTCCTTCGTTAGCGGGCAGGGCCCCCGCGGCACCTCTACTTCGCGGCGAGTTCACGTTTCCTCTTTCGTAAATATTCATCGATTGTATGGTGATAAATTTCTGGAATTTCCGGACGATTCGAAGTGATCTTACTTAAAAAATATTGTTCGCCTTCCTGAATTTCAGATGCAAGTTCTGTTCTAAATCTGTCTTCTAAAATCCATCGATCTGCATTGTCAATGTTATAAAGTAAAATGTCAGACAAAATAATCCGGGCAAGTCGCTGTGCGTGTTCGTTAATATCCCCTGATCCAGAACCGTCATTTCCTGGCTCTTCAATCATCGGCAACCCTAATAATTTGCGCATCCGATCTCTTAAATCTTGTCTCACAATAAATTCTTCGATGTAATCATCCGCACCATAAAGATTCGCAGGGTTCCTTCTAAAACGATCGATCCGGAAAATTGCGCCAATCAAAACAATTCTGATTTTTTTAAGATCAGGATTCGCTCGAATTTTTTCACAGAGTTCGAAGCCCATCACATTGCGAAGAACGACATTCAGAAATGCAACATGAGGGGTTTCGCTGTCACGTAAATATTCTTCAGTTGCAGCGCCATCATCCAGTACGATCACCCTGCATCCCATTTCTTCCAGACTTTTTCGAAGAAAACTCCGAAATGCGCGAGGCTCATCGGCAATCAAAACCAATGGAGATTCCTTTTTGCCATTGACCGTGACAGTGAGAACATCACCAATTAGCCTGACGCTTGTATCGCTCAGAATATCTTTTGCCCTGATCGGATTCGTTGTCGATTGTTCAGATTCATAATCCGCCATTTTTTTGATATTGATGACAAAAGTTTTTTCGCATGAAGGGCATTGAACTTTTACTAAAGGTTTTGAAACATTGCTGGTATTAACTTTGAAGCGGGTCAAACAATTTGGACACTTAACAATCACGATTACCCTTATACCCCAATCACTGTATTTGAAGGAAATTTCCCAGTCGAAGAAGGATGATTAATTGATTTCGATACTCACAAACTCCTTCAATAAATTCGGCGTTGATTCCAACCACAACGGCCGGAGGAGGTTCAATACTTGCTTTTGGCAATTTAACCACTTGCGAAGCGGAATCAACAAGAATTCCCTGTAATTCCGTATCATCTTGCAGCACAATAATCCTTGATTTCCGATTTGGTATCCGCAATTCATGCCCCAAACGTTTTCGGCCATTGATTACCGGCACGATACGTCCGCGCAATGAAATGATGCCATCCAGATATGCTGCGGTATTTGGAATTTCAGTTGGCTCTACGAAACGGATAATTTCTGCAATTTGAAGAATGTCCAATCCATAATTTTCATCACCAAGCTGGAAAACAAGGACTTCAAATTTTTCTTCAGGAACTGACTGCACTGCCGCCTGAGCATCTTCTTCATCGGGATGTTCCATCAGAAGTTTTTGAAGATAATCCACCTGATCTTCTGGCAATGATTCAGCGGGAATAGCTTCAATTTTTTGAGCTTCAGTCTTGTGCGGTGTTTCTACAGGAAAATATGCGGTAACAGGTTCACTGGATGCTGATTCTGATCTAAGAACCGGCTTAGCTTGCGGCGATCCGGCATCCGTTTCAGATGCTTGTTCTGCTTCAGCCTTCTTTTTAGCGCGCTTGCGCGCTTCGACCATGTCTACCACGATGTTCTCCTAATTTTGTCACGGAACCGAGTGGGAGACCAATTTCAGTTGCCTGCTGATCTACCATAATTGGATCAATTTCGTGGACCCCTTTTGCAAGGGCATCGATCAAGCAAGTTGTGGCCAGTGAGTTGATTAATCTCGGAATCCCCCCGGAATATGCATGAATTTTTGCGATACTCAATGATGTGAAAGGGAAGCATGAGTCATTACCTCCCGCCGCATTCCACCTGAAGCGCAAATAGTTATCGATGTCTTCTTCATTCAAAGGCCTGAGATGGAAGCGGATGGTGATGCGTTGATTTAATGCGGCGTAAGCTGGATGCAGCAATCTTCGTGCGAGCTCTGGCTGTCCAATGAGTATGATCGAAAGCAAATTTGTATGATCCAGCTGAAAGTTTGTCAGCAAACGGATTTCATCAAAGAGAGCCTTACCCGGAATCAATTGGGCTTCATCAATAATTACTATAGGTGTAATACTATCTTCATAGTACGAATATAATTTGTCATGGATTTGTTCTACGATGTCACTCTTTAGATGCTTGGGTGATATTTCAAACTTTCGGGCTAGTGTCCTTAAAAACCGTGCTGGAGCAAGGCGCGGATTTAAAATCATTACTGGTTTGTGTTGCTCGCCAAGTGTATCTATTAACGCACGAGACAGCGTTGTTTTGCCGGTTCCGATTTCGCCGGTGATAAGCGCAATTCCGCGTTCTTCAACCACGTATTCCAGACGCGCTAAAGCCTCTTGATGCTGACGACTGGGGTAAAGGAAGCGCGGATCAGGCGTGTTGCCAAAGGCTTTTTCTTTGAGATCGAAGTATTCAGAGTACATTATACCCACATTACGGAGGGCGGGCGTCCCTGCCCGCCACTTTCTGAATTGGCGGGCGCGGAGGCTCGCCCTCCGTACTTTTGGGGCTTACGTAGCGCGCAGTTTGCCATGAGTCGCCCTTTCAACAAGTGATTCTGCATCCAAAACCAAAATTGGTTTATGTTCCCCAATCTCAGCAGCACCTGCAATGCCGGGAATATTCTTCAACTTTTCACCAATTGTTTTAATTACAATTTCTTGTTGTCCCAGCATTTCTTCAACTAACAATCCGGCACTCTGATCACCGATCTTCACAACCACCACAAAAAATTTTTCGCGATGATTAATGATTGGAAGCTGAAAAGCCTCGCTTAACCGGATCAATGGAAGCGTTTTATCGCGCAGATAGTAAACCTCTTTGCGTTCCACTGTTTTAATATCTGACTTTTGAATCCTTACCGTTTCAGAAATCGAGCTGAGTGGTACTGCATATTTGCGGCCGGAAGTTCGAATAATTAATGCCTGGATGATTGCCAGGGTTATCGGAAGAATAATTTCAAACTTTGTTCCTCTGTTAGTTTCTGAACTAACATTGATGGTTCCCTTCAAATCCGTAATATTTTTTTTCACAACATCAAGCCCTACGCCCCGGCCTGATAATTCTGTAACCTGTTCGCTTGATGAAAATCCTGCATTAAAAATCAGCTCAACGCATTCCTTTAAATCGATTTTGTGATCTTTTGCGATTAATCCTCTTTTCCTTGCCTGATCCTGAACTTTTTTCAGCTGAATTCCACGGCCGTCATCCAGAATTTGAATCACAACATTGTTTCCTCTTTGAAAAGCTTTTAATTCAATCGAACCAGCTTCGGGTTTATGGAGCTTTTTCCGTTCCTCAGGCGGTTCAATACCATGATCGATTGCATTACGGATAATGTGTATCAGCGGATCTGAAAGTTGTTCGATCATCACTTTATCGAGTTCAGTATCTTCTCCATGAAGGTGCAATTCGATTTTTTTGTTGGTTTCGCGCGAAAGTTTTCGAATCATTCGGCTGAGCTTGTTGTAAATCTGGCCGATCGGAACCAGCCGCATTTGAATTACGCTTCGCTGCAATTCATTCAGTTTCTTTTCCAGATCTACTGTCATCCTCAGGATTGAAAGACCGGAATTTACGCTAGCAGGCAGCGAACTGATTTCACGGCTCACATTTGTAATTACTGCTTTGATGATTACAAGCTCTCCAATAATGTTCATCACTTCATCGAGTTTTTGAATGTCCACGCGAACGGTGCGTGATAAACTTTTTAGACTGGCATCAACTGCTTTATCGATCTCTCCTTCTTCTTCAACAGGTTTAACCTGCTGCTTGCTTTCTTTATGAATGCTGGTGATCTCAACATCATCACGCTCCAAAATATGCAACAAGTTTTGTTTCGTTTCAGAGGTTCCAAAAATCAGGCGGAAAATCATGATGTTTGCGCCGGCTTCTTTATCAAAAGAAGGAAGCGTCGAAATGATTTCTCCGTGATTGGATAGTGTTTCAGCAATCGATCGCAATTCTTCATCAAACGTGGAATTGTCCAGCATCAAACGGATGCTGAACAGGTTTAATTGCTTCTTAAGATTTTCACGCAGCCGGTGCTCTTCATATTCAGTAAAAGATTTAATTGTTTGTTCATCGAGATTTAATTCGGAGAATGCTGATTGTGGTGCTGTAGATTGTCCGGAAGAAAGTGCATTTATTTTTTGAAGAACGTGAGAAGGATCAGTTTGTCCTTCTTCTGAGGTGCCGGCCTCACTAACCATGCGGTTTAAAACATCCAGCGCTTGAAATAAAACATCAACCGCAGATTCGGATAGTTCCAATTTACCCAATCTCAACCGATCAAGTGTGCTTTCCAGTTCATGAGTGAAGGTAGAAATGCGTTCAAATCCAACCATTCCAGAAATACCTTTTAACGAATGAAACTGGCGAAAGATTGTATTGATCAGTTCAGGTTTTACTGCATTTTTCTTGAGGCCTTTTTCGAGGTTTTGAATATCGGTGGTTAAAGCTTCCAGGATTTCTTCCGCTTCAATGATGAATTCTTTACGGCTGGCGCTGGTTTCCTTTTCTCTTTTTGCCATTTAGATATTCAAAAGTCTTCGGATGATATTTTCCAATTCGCCCGGTTCAAATGGTTTTGTAAGATAGTCATCCGCACCAAGTTCAAAACCACGCTTGCGATCGTTCTCACTTTTTTCGGTGGATATAATCACGACAGGAATAGTGCGATAGTGCGGGTGATTCTTCAGGAAGCTAAGGAGTTCAAGCCCGTTAATGTCAGGCATGTTGATGTCAGTAAGAATGATGTCGAATTTTTCCTTAGGGAGGGCTCGGAGAGCTTCAAAACCGTTTGGGACTTCGACCCATCGGACCTGTTGAAGATTGGATAGGGAGGAAACGATAATCCCGCGCATGATCGCAGAATCTTCAACAACCAACGCTGTTTTCAATAACGCCTCTATCGAATCTTCAGCGTCTCTATTTTACGATGCAACAGGGCGTTTTCCATAGCGATACCTGCTTGCACCATAAAAATTTCCAGAGCCTCCAGCCCTTTAATGTGCTTTTTTGTGACAGCGTTGTCTCCGTAAAGCAGGGCAATAACTTCATTACCGCTGATTAGAGGAACCATGGCGATACTTAAAGGCATCAACCTTCCAGTCATTTCTATAAATTTTCGGTTTGCCGGAGTGTCAACCAATTTGCCGGTATGAGTCTGTTTTTTTCGTACAACTCGCAAGAAAATTGAATCCTCCGAAAGCGGTATCTTAATGCGTCTTACTTTCGTAGGCATACTTTCTGCGTCACCTGTGTCACCAAAACCACCAAGACCATTCACTTCCGTCTTCTTTACAATAAACAGCAAGCCACGATCAAAAAATTCTGCAGCATAACGGAGCATAAGCAGGGAAATTTCCGGAGCTTCATTCGGATTTCGTAACTGTTGAATGATTTGATGCAGTTCTGCCATCTGGCGCATCATGTTTGTAGCAGAAATATTCCCCGGCTCTTCGAAAGTTGATTCAACTCCCAGATCGCTCCAATAATCTTCTGCGTGTTCAGGCTGGCGGAATCGATGCGGTGGTTGCCGGAACGCTTCAACCAGTGCATTGCTGAATTGCGAAAGCACTTCTTCCATATCGTTCATTGATGATTTATGAATATTGGGCTTTCTGTGGAATTGATGAACACCCAGTCCAAAGGCACGGGTTTGAGCTTTCGGATCTTCGAAATCGTTCATTACAATAATTGGAATCGAACTATTGATCCTGCGAACAGCTTCAACAATTTCCAGTCCGCCTAAATATCCATTTCCAACCGTGGTTGGCATCACCAGATCGGAAATCACCCATGGATTCTCTTTTTCCTGTTCAAGTTGATGAACGATTCGGATTGCATCGGCAGCATTGTCAGCTTGCAAAACTTTGTAGCCTTTTTCTTCCATACTTCGCGCTAATATTTGCCGAATCAAGGCTTCATCGTCCACAATCAAAATTACTTGTTGTTCAGTAGCAGTTGGTGGAATCACCGGCGTAATTGCAACAGGAGTAACGCTGATCGGAAAATCAATTTCAGCGGCGATTCTATCGAATGCAATATCTGGAAGTTCGTGAGTTTCCGGAAGCTGTAAATCTTCCAGCTTTGGCATTGACTCTCCCGGTACAGGAGTAATCATGTCATCGTATGTAATTACATCGTCAAACTCCTGAACTGACGGAATTTCCATAACCATGGTTTTGGGATGCTGCGATTCATTTTGATCCATTTCATCGCGGTGCTCTTCATCACTCAGCCGGGCACTATCCAATAATAATTGCTGTGGATTCATTCCTTGTTCAAGAACAGTTTCGAGAGGGTTGTAACGGATATCATCAAACGGAATCACTTCGCTAAGATCGAAGCTGAAATTTCCTTCAGACATGCTCATCAGATGATAGATCGTTGCTTTGATTTGATTTCGAATAATTTGCTGCAAATTATCGCGATCAATAATGCCGGACTCTAATATGATCGTACCTAGCGGTTCATTGCCTCGCGCCTTTTGCATGTCTAGCAGTTCTTGTAGGCGTTGAGGTGTAACGATTTGCCGCTCTAAAAGAACTTGTCCCAGATTTTTGATTTTTGGAGATGGGCAAGCTGCGCTAACGATCAAACCACTTTTAAAAACAATAACATTCTTGCCTTCTTCAGTTTCGATCGTTAGAATGCCGGTACGTTTGCTGAGGCTGACGATCTGAAGAATATCTGCTAACGGTAAATCTTCGAGATTTCCTACAAGACTCATGACGCGCGTTGCGAGGGATCTTCCGTTAATTTTTGATGAATGCTATCCAGAACGCCGTTAATAAAAGTCGCTGAGTCGCTGGTTCCGTACTTTTTCGCGATTTCGATTGCTTCATTAATGACCACGCGTGCAGGAACAGTCTGTTCTGCTTTCAATTCGAATGTGCCCAATCTCAAGATATTGCGATCTGTGACAGCCATTCTATCGATTTTCCAATGACTGGAATGTGATGAAATAAGTTCATCAATTTCAGATTGTTTTTCGAGCGTTCCCTGAACAAGCGATGTAGCGTAGGTAACTACTTCTGGTTTAGCTGTATGCAATTCCCAAAAAACTTTTAAAAAGTCCTTCAATGGTGCCGGATTTAAATCCAATGCATACAGAATTTGTACTGCATATTCACGCGCTTTGCGTCTCATCCTGTAGTCTCTTCAACTTTGCGGAACAATACCGCCATTTCTACTGCGGCTATCGCCGCCTCTCGACCTTTATTTTCGGAGCCTTCTCCAGAACGTTCCAGAGCTTGCTCAACTGTATCTGCCGTGATCACACCAAAAGTCACCGGGATTGTAAAATCCGCTGACACTTGTTGAATACCGCGTGCGCATTCTTCGCTGATTAATTCGAAATGGTACGTTTCACCCCGAAGAACCGCCCCCAGACAAATGATAGCGTGATAACCGCCAAATTCAGCTATTTTGCGGGCGAGTTGAGGGATCTCAAATGAACCCGGCACGCGATAAACAGTGAGCTGAGCTTCTTCTAATCCGATGCCATGAAGCCCTTCTAAGGCTCCTTTTAGTAATCGATCGGAGATTTCGGAATTAAATCGGCTCACGATGATTGCAAGTCGCAATCCTTCAGCTTGAATTTCACCTTCAATAAGACCTGACATTATTTATTCCAAACTGTTGCTAAATATCCCACATTATTGTATCCGAATTCGTATATTTGCATCGAGCGGAAGCCCGGCGCGGAGGTTGGGATCGGAGGCCGGGCTTCTGGTTTTTAGATTTGAGGCCCGGCTTTCGCGCCCTATCACCGCAAAGCCGGACCTCTGGCTCCGAACTTGCGTGAATGCCTCAGCTCGTTATAATAAGATTCAGTAAGGAGGAAAGACCATGTTTCAAGTCAGTGAAATGGCCGCCAGGGAAATTCAGACTTTGATGAGTCAGTACAACAATCCTGAAATGGCGCTTCGTGTTCGTGTTGTTGCCGGTGGCTGCTCCGGGTTTTCCTACGATCTAGCGTTCGACGATCAAATCCAGGAATCCGACCAGATTTTTGATTCAAACGGTGTAAAGGTTGTCATCGATGAGCGTAGTTTGCCTCATCTTGATGGTACTCAGCTGGATTTTGTTGACACTATGCTGGGGCGAGGTTTTACATTTAACAACCCAAATGCCAAATCTTCATGCGGGTGCGGCTCTTCTTTCAGCACATAACTTTTTGCAATTGCCTTTCGGGCCGCTGAAAGCAATAGCTTTCTGCGGCCTTTTTCATTTTTGATGCTCAACTCTTCATTACGATAAACGGGAAATGCTCTGGTCAATTATTCATTCTACACTTGGCGAATTAGCTACAGGGATTTTGCTTTTCATTGCTTTTGTTCCGCCATCAAGAATCGGAAAAGGTTTTGGACGCTTTCATTCTGCCCTGGCGTTGGTTCTCTGGTTGCTCGCGTTGGGGGGCAATTTCAATACAATCGCTTTTGTTTTATTTAGCTTTTTGGTCCTGACTTTTCTTTTTTCATGGAATGATTTCTGGTACTACGTATTTCTTTCATGTTCAATCGTTTGTTCGTTTTTTGTTTTAATGCAAACTGGACCTGAGAAAATTAGCTATACACAGTCATTCATTACCCACTTGCCATCGATACTAGTTTTGGGTGCAAGCTCCATTTCAATGTTGCTCGGGCATTGGTATCTTGTCGCACCGAAACTCCCGATTTCATATCTCAAACTTCTGACAGTTTCACTCATTGCTGCAATTTTGATCCGGGCAGGAATTCTGGCATGGGTTCTTGCGGAGAATTGGTCCAAACTCGAATCATTGCGTTTTTTCGAAGTATATGGAATGTTCTTTTTTCAACGTTTTGTTTTAGGACTTGTTTTAACTTTTATATTATCGATTTTGACTTATTACTGTGTTCGGATCCGATCTACGCAATCCGCTACCGGAATCCTTTATGTAGTTCTGGTTTTTTGTTTGATCGGTGAAATCATTGGAAGCTATCTTAGTTTGAGGACAGGATTGTTATTCTAATCACGGAAAAACGGAAGACACGGAAATCACTGAAAGGATATTATTTTGAAAAAGAAATAATTCCGTGCTTTCTGTACCTTCCGTGTTTCAGTGATCAAAAAAGGTTGTAGTCATGTTAGAGGTTGAATTTCGTTGTGCTGAATGTGATCGTCATAACGCATTGGAACTGGAGCAAAGCACACAAGTGGTTTGTGAACACTGCAAAAAGGATTATGGCGAAGTAAGTTCATTTTCTTCCGAACAGGGAATTTCTCATTGTGCAATCTGTGGTTGCCGCGACCTGTTCATACAAAAGGATTTCAATCGGAAGCTTGGTGTAGCAATTGTTGTGATCGGTGCGATTTTGGCCCCATTTACAAAACTGATTAGCTTGTTTGTATGTGCGCTGATTGATTTGATTCTTTACCGGATTCTACCGATGATTACAGTTTGTTATCGCTGTCATGCAATTTACCGCGGTTTTACTGATAATTCCCATCATGAAGGATTTAACCTGGGAATTAACGATCGCTACAGATCGATGGAAAATTGATGCATTACAATCAGAGGCCCGGCTTTCGCACCCTACCACCGCAAAGCCGGGCCTCGAAAGATTGTCACATTTTGCCTGAAGGTCTGTTTGTGATGAAATAGGTGCAATAGGGTGCAATGAAGGACAACTCGTTTCCGGATTTATCCATAGTAGTTCCAATCTACAACGAAGAAGAAAACGTTGACGATTTGATCGCAGCCGTGGCTGCTGCAATGCAGGACTACACGGATAGTTACGAACTTGTATTAGTTGATGACGGAAGCACGGATCGGTCATTTGAGATTCTAAAACGTCATGCTGTGACAAACCCCAAAGTCCGTGTAATCCATTTTGGAATTAACTACGGACAAACAGCAGCTATCTCGGCTGGTTTCAATCATGCGAGAGGTCGCATTCTTGTAACCATGGATGCTGATCTGCAAAACGATCCTACCGATATCCCGATGTTGATTGAGAAAATGCAGGAAGATTGGGATGTTGTCAGTGGCTGGCGAAAAGATCGTTTCGATAAATTTCTTAGCCGCCGGTTGCCTTCAATGATGGCCAACCAATTGATTTCATATATTACCGGTTTGAAGTTAAAGGATTATGGTTGCACTTTAAAAGCTTACCGGAGCGATGTCGCCAAGCGGATTGAATTGTACGGTGAAATGCACCGATTCATTCCTGCTCTTGCACGATGGGGCGGTGCAAGTGTCACTGAAATGGTTGTAAAACATCATGCACGCAAGAAAGGAATTTCTAAATATGGTATTTCAAGAACACTGCGTGTGTTGTTAGATTTGTTTGTGGTGAAATTCCTGATGACTTATTCCACTCAACCAATTCAAATTTTCGGTGGATTAGGATTATTAATTTTCTTCCTGTCCGTAATTTTGCTTGGACTCGTTGTTGTGTTGAGAGTCTTTGCCGGCGTTGATATGAGCGGAAATCCATTGCTTTATGTATCACTGACCGGAATTATGTTGAGTGTTGTGTTTCTTTTTATGGGCTTGCAAACCGAAATGCAAGTTCGCACGTATCATGAATCACAACGAAAACCAATTTATGTTGTGAAAGAAATCGTTGAATACCAATCTGAACCTCTGATCGAAATGGAACCGAACGGTTTACCTGCTTCACGGAATTAAAATCTATGATTCTTTCCTTAACAACCGCGTTTCAATTGCGATTGCGTTTGGGATGGAAACCTGATCTAAAAGGATTTTTGATCGGTGAGCGGAATCTATTTTTTTTCACGCCTGAAACCCTGGTGGAAGCTTCAATCATCGATGCTGCCTCTATAGATACATTTCTTTCAAATAATACCATTGGCGGACGCTGGGAGTTGTTAGGATTTTTAACTCCGGAAGAATTGCCGGCCTTTCCGGGATATGCTCAAGTTACCACCAATCGCGAATCCGATCTCAAGAAATGGAAAGCAAAAATTTACTTGATGAGTGAAAAGGATCCTGAATTATTTCCACTTGAAATACGAATTGCGGGATCAACAAGCGTGAAACGTGAAGCGTGAAACGTGAAACGTGAAAAACTTATGAATGAAGCTGACCGGCAAACCGCTCTCCTGCTTGCACGTAATGCCATCCGTGAATTCCTTGAAACAGGAAATGAGATCCAATCGCCGGTAGAGCCGAGTTTCAATGAACTCTGTGGTGTATTCGTAAGTCTGAAAATCGATGGGGAGTTACGCGGATGCATCGGATATTCAGAAGCACAGGTTCCCTTAGGCCGAACGATTATTCGATGTTCAATCCATTCTGCTACTGAAGATCCGCGTTTTTTGCCATTAACGCTTGGAGAACTGGATCTGGTCCGGATTGAAATTTCGTTGCTAACTCCTTTGCAGAAAATTAATGATCCTGCCGAAATTGAGGTTGGAGTTCACGGAATTGTTATTGCATCCGGAATGCGTCGTGGGTTGCTGCTTCCGCAAGTAGCTATTGAACATGATTGGGATCGTGAAACGTTTTTGCGATACAGCTGTCAGAAAGCCGGCTTGCATGATGAAGCCTGGAAATCGACTGATACCAGCATCTACATTTTTTCTGCTGAAGTTTTTGGCGAAGAAAAGAAGTCTTACCATCAAGATCCTGAATTGTAACCCTTCATAATCTTCGTGGTTAAATAAAGCACCAATCCCACACCTATTGCTGAAATTCCGGCGAGCCATTGTTCACGGGTAGCAGCCGTTAGCAAAAATATTGAAAGAAAGATAGTAAGAATCGGAATTGTTGGGCCACCAGGCAAACGAAAACTGTCCAGAGATGGAATCTTTTTCCGAAGTACAATCAGAGCTAATGCAGAGCCAATATAGGTTACAAGTCTTGCCATCGCACTTAATGTCGCTAGATTAGCAAATCCACTACTCAGAGTTACCAGAATGCATAAGATCGTAAAAATGGCGGTTGAAACAGATGGTGTTCGAAATGAAGGATGTACCCGGGCAAAAATTGCAGGCATTTGATGCTGCATTGCCATTGCGAAAATAATTCTTGGACCAGCCAGCATCAATCCCAAAAGCGTTCCAACTACCGAGCAAATTGCTCCAATAGTCATAAATATTCCAGCATTGGATCCCAACATGATCTGTGCTGCTTCAGCAATCGGACTTTTTGAATTTGCGATCCCCGGATATATTGCAACCACCACAAATTGAATAGACAAATAAATCACAATTGCGATTCCAGTTCCGATGAGTATTCCGATCGGAATATCACGTTTGGCATCCGTCATTTCAGCACCTGGAACTCCAATGATTTCAAATCCACTAAAGGCGAACATGCACAATAAAAGTGCTTTGGTAAAAGGTTGCAGGTGAGGCAGTGAAATATTTTTGTATACATCCCAATTCATGAAGATGAACCCGACAATAATGAATGTCAGAAGTGGAGCAAGCTTGGCGATAGTAAGGAAATTGACAATGCGAGTGCTTGTCCGTATCCCGCGAAAGTTAATGTAACCGAACATTCCCAAAAAGGTGATGATCAGTACTGCACGAAGAAGAGGACCGATTTCAAAAAAGTATCCGATGAAACCGACCAATGCATTTGTTAAAGCCGCAATCGAAGTAAGTCTGGCCAGAAAATAAAGCCATCCAACCAGAAATGCTGCGAGTCCGCCAAATGCTTCGGAAGCATACAAATATGCGCCGCCAGTTCGATCATAACGTCCACCTAATTCGGCAAAACAAAGAACGATAAAAATGCAAAACAAGCCAGCACATACGAATGCAATTGGGCCTGCAATGCCAATAATGGCTGAGACAGTGGCTGGCAGAACAAAAATTCCTGCGCCGATGATTGAGTTTATTGTAAGAGCAACGATTTCTTTTCGGCCAACTGCTCGAATCAGCTTTTGTTCAGCACGTTCAACGGTCGTAGTTTCCATTTTGCGATTCTAACGATTTTCGGTGGCCGTCATGAAATAATAAAAAGCAACACTTGCTGCAACACCTGTATTCAACGATTCCACATTACCAGCCATTGGAATTTTGATTTTGTAATCCAATTGAAGTTCATCAGGAAATGTAGACGTTTCACCACCGACTAAGACCATTGCTGGTTTATGAATCTTCGACTCAAAAAGATTGATGCCTTCATGCGGAGACAATCCGTAGATCGAGACTCCTTTGCTGCGAATTGAATTCAGGTAATCTTTGGGGTTGACAACAGTTACAACAGGAATCCGGAATATGCTGCCCATTGACGCCCGAACAACTTTTGGCGAAAAGGAGTCCACAGAATCAGGGGAACAAACAATAAATTTGCAGCCAGTAGCTTCGGCGCTTCGCACAATAGTTCCCAGATTTCCCGGATCCCGTATCGGACCAGAGGAAGGTGGCAAATCCATGATCCAGGTTCGGTTCTGAAACCAATTTCCGCCGGGCAACAGCAAGAATCCCGGGCGCCGATTCCACAGTAGACAAAGAAGACATCAAGGAATCAGGGATGTCTATTATTTCTGCATCCTTAAGCCCTCGCCCTAATTCCGTGTCCCAGCCCTCTTTCGTAACGAAAACTTCACTGATTTCAACCCCAGATTCAACCGCTTCTTTGAGAAGCCGCTTCCCTTCAATAATCCAATAATTCTTGTTTTTTCCTGAGAGCACCTTCTTGAGATTCTTAATTCGGAGATTCGCAGTGCTGTCTATTCTTTTCATTCTTAGCACTTTACCACTGAACCCGGTGATTGCTTTAAGAACAGCGGGTCATCTATAATTCCACTTGGGCGAAGAGGGCGTTTCAAGGGGACTCGGTATGGACTTGTATCAGGTATTAAAAATACCTTCAAGTGCGAAACAAATAGAAATCGATAAGGCCTACCAAAAACTATTAAAGGAATCGCAATTCGATCCCACCATTCAAATCAAACACGTGGAGCTTGCGTATCGCATACTTAGCGATGCCAACCAACGGACGATGTATGACGTCAAAGCTGGTTACGCTAAGCGTGATAAGAAGACCGGAAAAATACAAACACCTTCTGGAAAAGGGAAGTCAAAAGCGAAATCGAGTGCAGATAGACGTGTCAAAATGGAATCCAATTTTGCAATAGGACTGTTTGTACTCATGATTGTTTACATGGTTTTTCGGTTCGGTTTTATGCTGAGATCATTTGAGAATGGCGATATCTTGTTCTTCCGGGACGACAATAGATATTTCGGAAAATTAGTAAGAATGGAAAGTTCACATCCATTTGGTCCATTAAAATCCGATGCCTATTTAATCAAATTGCCATCCCAAGATGAACGCTGGTATCCTCAAAGCGATGTGAAATCTCTTTGCTATAGAAGAGAAGATTAAGCAAGATGCAAGATCCGGGATGCAAGATGCATGGTGCCGCCTTGAATCCTGGATCCTGAATCCTGCATCTATTATTGTGGATCGATGTCAGGTTCTTTGGGGAGTTTAATCGGGCGGTTTTCGCGGATCCAGCGAGAGATTCCGCCTTCCAGTGAGAATACTTTTGAGTAACCCAACTCTTGAAGGCTGCGTGCAGCAAGTGCTGAGCGATTTCCACCACCACAATACAAACAGATTGCTTGATCTCTTTCCGGAGCCGTAGCTTCAATTCGAAGTTCTAAAAAACCACGCGGGATAAAAATTGCATTCGGTAAATGACCTGTGGAGAGCTCCTCATTTTCACGGATATCGATCACCATAATTTTCCCATGATTCAGCTGCTGATTCAGTTCTTCAGGGGCAATCTCTTTGGTTTCTGCTTTTACTTTTTCAATTAATTTCTGCCAGGTTAATGACACTCTAGTCACGTTCCAAATGAAATGGAATTAAGTTGTGTTTTCGTAGATCTCAAGTACAGCAGGCGAAAGATATGTTTTGCTTTTTGGCTGATAGTTAGGATTTCCTTTTTTGACACGACGAAACATCATCGATGCGGTCTCCAGCAATTGTTTGTTTTGTGAGCCATTCAGCAGATATTTTGAGGCATAAGAGCAGCCAAGTAAAAAATTAACTGGAGTGTCTGCCGGCGAAAGTTTGCGAACTTCCTCCAGAAAGAGAATCGCGGCATCATAATCGCCTTCGAAATATTTTCGTGCTCCATTTTGAAGATACCTTTTACGAATATCACTATTTGGATCAACCTCTGCAGTTATTGGAGGAACAACAACTGGTGGTTTTTTCTCAGGAGTCACTTTCGCAATTTCTACCGGTTTCTTCTCCGGTTGTTCTGTTGGTTTTAATTCAGTTACTGTTGGTTTTTCTGCCGGCTTTACTTCCGGTTTTTCTTCTGGCTTTGTAGTAGGTGGGATTGTCACAGGAGGTTCTGTTTTTGTTTCTTCCGGTGGTTTTGTAATAGGCACGTTAGTTGGAGGGATGTTCTTGGCAATTGGGGTTTCTTTTACGGCAAGGTTTGCTTTCGCCAGAGTTCTGGTTGTAGATAATCTATCAAACAATGGTTTTTTCTTTTGAATCGACCCTTGCTGTTCAGAGATTTCAAATTCTTGTACTGCGCCGGAGTAGTTGCCTTGACTGTTGTAGGCCATTCCAAGATAAAAGTGCGGGAAATAATCTCCAAACTTCATTCCATAGAATTTGATGTTTGCACCTTCTTGATTTTTTTGCTGAATCGCTGATTGGAGTTTAGGGATTGCAGCGGCATTTTGCCCTTTGTCCATCAAATCCATCGCCGCTTCGTAGTCCTTGTACCACTCGGCAAACACCGGACGTGCAAATAGTACGCATAGTACTATTACTATAGTACTACCAAATCTCCTATAAGCCCAGTGAATCGACCGCCCGTGCATAATCAAATCCTTTTAACTTTTCATTAATGATCGTCGTTTGCTTTTCGCGCACTTCAACAATAAATGACTGACTACCAAGCCCTGGATTATTCAAAACCAGAGTATATTTTCCCGGCGGAAGCTCCAGCCTGCACGGGGTTGTATTTAACGGCGCCGGCACTTTCACTCCTTTTTCATCCCGCACTTCTTGAATTTGGCGCACGGCTGAATGTTGATAGAAACCCATCCATTTTCCATTTGTGGAATCGGAGGTTCCGGTTTATCAATGGGTGGTTTTGGTTTTGGGTTTGGTACTGGAGTTTCATGAAATATTGATGACCACAGAACCGCAATTAACAATGCAATGCCAAGAAATCCGGATGATGCAACAATCCACCAGATACGTGATGTTGAAGGAACGGGGGTAGGTGAAATTGGGGGAAGATCACCGGCCGGGATTGCCGCATCTGAATAAGCTTGTGGCTGAGCATAAGTTTGTTGAGTTTGAGGCAAAATATGAGTAGGCGGAGCACCGGTCTGCGGAGCACCGATTTCTGTTTTTTCAGCCAATACCATCCGCGCTTGTGAAGGCAGTGTAAAAGGCATGTGGGTTTTTGGAAGTGGTGTCACACCTGATGATGGTGTTCGCGACAACGTAGGTATTGGGCCTGTACGCTTGACTGTCGGGACTGGAGTTCCACCAACCATTTGTGTACTTTCACTGCCTGGTATTTCATATGATGAATCGGCATAATTTTGCTGAACGTGAGCGAACACATATCGCAGATCTTCAGCCATTTCTTCGCATGTTTGATAACGCACATCCGGCTTTTTTGAAATTGAGCGATTCACGATTGCTTCCAAACCTTCCGGCGGCGTAAAAGTAGCGTCTACCAGAGGTTCCGCATTTTCGTGAATGATTTTGAATAATACTGATGTGGGATTATCACCAGGGAATGGCTTTCTATATACAAGCAGTTCGTAAAGAACAACTCCCAATGAAAAAATATCCGCGCGGCCATCCACTTTTTCACCACGAATTTGTTCGGGTGCCATGTAGTGCGGCGTACCCATGATCATTCCGGTGCGTGTGAATTGAGAGGCCGTTATTTTTGCAATTCCGAAATCCATGATCTTCGCTTCACCATTATCAAGCAGACGGATGTTTGCAGTTTTGATATCACGATGAACTACGCCATTTGCATGCGCGTAGCCCAGGCCCTGACAGGTTTGAATTATGATGTCGAGTTTTTTTAGCAGCGGAAGTTCGGTTTTAGTCTTGATGAGCTGTTCCAGATCAGTGCCCGTAAGAAATTCCATTGCAATGTATGGGCAGCCACTCTCATCTTCACCTAAATCGTAAATGGTAACGATATTAGGATGCCGTAATCCTCCGGCAGATTGTGCTTCGCGCATGAAACGGTTGCGAAGTTCTTCATCATCGGAAACATCCTTGAGCATTGTCTTCAATGCAACATCTCTTTTAAGAATTGGATCATGCGCGCGATAGACATAACCCATGCCGCCGCGGCCAATTCGCTCAAGAACTGTATATTTTCCGATTTTTTGCGGAATCGCCATTAAATTATTGACCCATAAAAAATGTAATGATTCGCAGGTATTCCGGCAATTATTTCATTGCCGTTTTTCTCCTCACCCCGGAAACGAAAGCTCAAAAAACAAATTCTATTGAGACGAAAACTTGACCAGGATTGCAGTAACGTTATCTTCGCCTCCGTTCGAGTTGGCGGTATCGATCAATTCCTGGCAGCCCTTATCAAGATCATCCTGATTGCGGGAAACAATATCGAGGATTTGTTCATCGGAAATCATCGTATTCAGCCCGTCTGAGCAAAGCAGAATAATGTCTCCGTCTTTCATTTCTTCTTCCATGACATCGACATCCACAGGGTTAGGCTCACCCAATGCGCGCGTAACAATATTGCGATAAGGATGATTGCGTGCTTGTTGCGATGAAATAGCACCGGTACGAAGCTGTTCATTGACCCATGAGTGATCACTGGTCAATTGGATCAGTTTTCCTTCACGGACTAAGTAAGCACGGCTATCCCCGACATGTGCGACTTGTGCTTTTCCATTTTCAACAAGTATGGAAACAACAGTTGTTGCCATCCCCTGAAATTCTTTCTTTTGACTTGTGACTTCCAAAACTCGCGCATGGGCAGTTTGAATTGCGGACTTCAGGCGGTTTCCAGCCATTGAAAGAGTTTCATCAAATTCGTATGGCCAGGTAATATCTCTGTCGTTGCCTGTAGTTTTTATGAAATCATGAATGGATTCTACTGCGATTTTTGATGCAACTTCACCCGCAGCATGACCGCCCATTCCATCGGCAACAACAAAAAGATTCAGCTCACCATCGACTTGATAGCTATCTTCGTTGGCGCTTCGCTTGCGGCCGGTATCTGATAGAGCTGTATAGCTGATGCTCATATTCCGCTATTTTCGCTCCTTGCTAACTTCTCGCTGATCTCGAATTCTTTTTGCGCTACGTCGAATAATTTCAGGGATGTTTCTGTCCCGTTCTAGATTCTTGAGGTCCATGTCTCTTAACAATTTTAATAGATTTAATGCAGTTGGACTAGGTACCTTAGGATTCTTCACAAGAGAATGTATAACAGTATACCGTTTGATGAAACTTCGATTTTCAGCCATCTCGCGCAATATCTGACCATCAAGGTTTCGCATTTGGGCATATGCATCCATTTCAGAGTCTGTCATTTTAGGATTTCTCAGCACTAAAGATGCAATTTGGCGACTCGGATCACGGATCAAAATGGTACGTTCTTCTTTGCCACCTAAAAGCGCTACTCTCACTTTCTCTGGATGGCTCATATGCAAAACTTTTTGATATGTTGTAATTGTATCCGGAGAAATCTCATTTAATTCTTCGCTTGAGAAAATATTTTGTAGCTGTGATTGTACTTCTTCATCGGTTGGTAAGATACTCGGTTCGGAATCGATTTGTGAAATAATCCGCTGCGCTTCAACATCCAGATTTGGTATTTGCGCTAAAAGATCATCCAGAGATGCAAGAGGAATTTCTTCTTCTACTGCTTCTTCTTGTGCTACTTCTTCTTCTCGTTCTGAGAATTCCTCATGAACCTCGATCTGTTTTTTGTAGAAAAATTCGGTTTTGAATTCCTCGATACGCCGCTTTTGATCATATGTAAGATACGGATTGGCTTCTAAGCTCAACAGTATTTGCTGATCACGAAGCAGCCGAACCTGATTGTTCAAAATAATATCCAGAAGTGGTCCTGATTCTGTTGCTGCCATAGAACGGACAATTGCATCTGGAATGGTGTTGTTCAACAGAATTTTTTCTTTGACCGGGTGGGTTGTTGATCGTACGCAGTATTCGATCAGAGCATGATCAGGATCTTTTCGTTCAACCAGTCGCATCCACGTTTCTTGCGCAACTTTTTGCAGACTGGTTTTGGCGAGTGAAGCAATTCCTTCATCGGAATCGCTGCTTAATTGAACCTGAAGCGGTATGAGATCTTCAACTGCTAAAGGAAGCATTCCTTGTGCAGCAAACTCTTTAATGTTTCGCGGCGCTGAGCCGGAACGTAATTGTTCTATTAATGATAATGCCGGGTCCATGAGATATCAGGCTTGACCGGAATAAACCGTGTCTGCCAAACACGCATAATAAAAATTAGAAATCCGTTTGTTTAATTCTATTCGTGGCAAAAATCGATGGCGGTTAAGAAAGAAAAATGCTGCTGCCACAACAAGTAATATAAGCATTAAGACAATTGGCAGCGTTTTGCTGCTTTTTTTTTCAGCCGGTTCCTGGTACCCAACCGCCGTTCCAGATGTTTGTGCAAGATCTTCCTCGGGAGTATCAAATTGTTGATGATATTTTCGAACCACATTCTCGGAGTCAATTCCGATAAATTCTGCGTAAGCTCGTAGGAAATTCCGGTTAAAAATCCCTCCGGGAAGAGCTCTAAAATTATTCTTCTCGATGGCCTCGAGGATTCGAATGCTGATTTTGGTTGCTTCTGAAATTTCACGGAGAGATATCTCTCGAAGTTCCCGCTCCCGTTTCAGCTCTTCACCCAACGATACCATGACGCTTGAAGATACCAATTTTGCCTGTAACAGGCTGAGCCTGCTTAGTTTTTCCAATCATTCTAGTCTACCCTCTCTCGAAGGTCAATGAAACTCAGCGATCTTTGCGGTAAGAATTAATATTCGCCAGAGAGAATACGTTCTGCGGCACGGCGGATGAGTTCCGGAGTTTGTGGTGCGCGGCTAATAGGTTCGAGATCTTGTTTCTTAAGCTTTGAAAGAAGTGAAAGAGCAAGATGAAGTGGAGTTCTGACATTTCGAACTAAAGCCAGCCTGATCGGATAACGGACTGACCATTTAAAATCACGGCCGATTGAAACCAATATAGAACGGGCTGTCCGTTCGTCATTGATCATCAAAACAACATCGTCTTCAATCAGCAGAGGATTTCGCAAAAGTTCTGCAATCACTTTTAAATCGTTTTCGCCGCGAAGATGGCCGATTAAAGGCCGCGGACAAGTTCGCGCCAGTGACATTTTTTCCCCAAGTGACATTTCTGAAATTCGAGCCTTCAAATAATTTTCAGCAGCCCTTCGGACGCGCGGACTTAATTTCACATTGCTTGCTGTCTTCAAAAGATCATGCCAGAACAGGAGTTGAATTAATCTCATCGCGATCGAATAAGGCGTTTTCGCGCAATTTACGATTGCTGCCTGCACACGATAACCTGAAATCCAATCATTGTGTTCGCAAATCAACTCAACAACGTCTTGCGTGATCCGCGGATTGCGCAAAAGAATCAGCAGATGATCTTCCTGGATGGAAGGATTCGATAAACTAAGCCGCAGATTTTTCGGATTAGAGCCGGAGACAACTGAATACAGTTCTGTTGCTGTACAAGTTAACGGCGAAACTTCCAAAGCTTAGTGACCTCTGCGGTAAGAGTTCCCTATTGTGGCTTCCAACGTAGTATCGGTTTTCGTGCAGCTTCCGCTTCATCCAGACGCGTTATCTTTGTGGTGTATGGCGCATTCCTTACCAGATCCGGTTGTGTTTCCGCTTCCTGTGCAATCTGTTTCATTGCGCTTACAAACGAATCAAGAGTCTCCATCGATTCCGATTCTGTAGGTTCAATCATCATTGCGCCTGGAACGATCAGAGGAAAATATATCGTTGGTGGGTGAAAGCCATAATCCATCAGCCTTTTTGCAATATCCAACGTCCGGACATCATATTTATTTTGCACTTTGTCTGAAAATATCACTTCATGCATTACCGGACGATCATATGGAAGATGATAAGTGTCTTTCAATTGCGCCTTTACGTAATTCGCATTCAGCACAGAATGTTCTGCAACATTTCGAATGTGATCACTTCCATATGCAAGCAGATACGTATAAGCTCGCGCCAGAATCTTGAAATTTCCATAGAACGAATGAACCTTTCCGATTGAATCTGAAAAATTGCTATCAAGATGGAACACTCCATCGTTGTTTACAATTCTTGGAATCGGAAGAAATGGCTCCAAATGTGATTTCACCAAGACAGGTCCTGCGCCTGCAACCTCCGCCACCATGTGGTGTACTGAATGTTTTATGCAAATTCAAATGCATCACATCGATTCCAAAATCTCCAGGCCGCGCAACACCAACAATGGCATTCATATTCGCGCCATCCAGATATACAAGACCACCTTTGGCGTGAAGCACTTCCGCAATTTTGCCGATTTCTTCTTCAAATAATCCCAGAGTGTTTGGATTCGTAAGCATTAACGCCGCAACATCTTCATTCATTGCATTCTGAAGCGCTTGAATATCCAGGCATCCTTTTTCATTCGATGAAATTTCCACAACTTGATAACCACACAATGCAGCGCTGGCAGGATTGGTTCCATGTGCAGAAGACGGAATTAAGATTTTCTTGCGCGGATTGTTATCGCGTTTCACCAGGTACGCACGGATCAACATCATTCCAGTAAGTTCGCCTTGCGCACCTGCAGCCGGCTGCAATGAAATTTCATCCAGGCCAAACAACTCGCAGAGATATTTACCGAGATTGTGCAATAGCTGCAGATTTCCTTGTGCCGCGCTCTGCGGTTGTTCAGGATGTGTGCTGTTAAATCCTGGAAATCCAGCGATGCGTTCGTTGATTTTGGGATTGTATTTCATGGTGCAAGAACCGAGCGGATAAAACGCGGTATCAATGCTATGGTTCCATTGAGACAAACGTGTGAAGTGCCGGATTACCTCCAGTTCACTGACAACCGGCATTTCCGAAATTTTTTCGCGCAAAAGTTCGGAAGGAAGTAGTTGTTCAGGAGCGGTTTCATCAATTTCCGATGGAGGCAATGAAAATGCTGATAGCTCTTTCCGTTTTTCAAAAATCAAGTTCTCATTTAGAAATCCGTTTTCTTTGAATGGAGTTTTTGTGCTCATTGTGCGGCCTCCAGTTCAGATGCAAGCTGCTCAATCTGAGATTTCTTGTTCATCTCTGTTACACAGACCAGCAAACAATTTTTTAATTCAGGATAGTATCGGCCTAATGGAATTCCGGCGAAGATTTTCTTCGCAGTTAATTTTTCTACTACCGGTTCGGCATCGCTTTTTAATTGCAAAACGAACTCATTAAAGTTCGGACCGCTGAATCGAATCTTAGCAATAGAGCTCAGAATTTTACGGGCATAAGAAGCCATTTGTAGATTGCGCAAAGCAAGACTTCGGAATCCCTCCGCTCCAAGGAACGAAAGATAAACAGTGACTGCCAGTGCGCAAAGACCTTGATTGGTGCAGATGTTGGAAGTAGCTTTTTCGCGGCGGATGTGTTGTTCGCGCGCGGCCAGGGTTAATACAAACCCGCGCCTTCCTTGTAGATCGCGAGCTTGCCCCACGAGTCTTCCGGGAATGTTGCGCAAATAGGCTTGTTTGGTGGACAGGAAACCCGCATAAGGTCCGCCATAACCGACATGCAATCCGAGAGATTGACATTCACCGGCTGCAAGATCGGCTCCGCATTCACCAGGCGATTTCACAATTCCCAGCGATGCTGCTTCAGCAACCAAACTGATCGACAATGCCCCCTTGGCCTGGGCCGCTGCAAACAGTTTGTCCTGATCTTCAATCACGCCAAAGTAATTTGGGGACTGTAATACTACACATATAGTATTATCATTCAGAGCTTTTTCGAAAGCCGCAGGATCTGTTCTGCCTGAGTCATCATAAGGCAATTCAATAATTTCGATCGGCAGATTTGCGGTGTATGTGGCGATAACTCGTCTGTAATTCGGATGGACCGCGGACGATATTAAGACGCGCTGCTTATCCGGTTTAACTCGCCTTGCCATCAACACTGCTTCAGCCGCAGAAGAGGCGCCGTCATACATGGAAGCATTGGCAATATCCATTCCGGTAATCTGGCAAACAAAAGTTTGAAATTCGAAAATCGCCTGCAGCGTTCCCTGGCTGATTTCAGGTTGATATGGAGTGTAACTTGTTAAAAATTCGCCGCGACTGATTAAAGCGTCCACCAGCGCGGGAACGTAATGATGATAAGCACCACCTCCTAAAAACGAAGCAAATTTCATCATGTGCTCGTTTTGGTTAGCGAGGTCCCAGAGATGTTGATTCAATTCCTGTTCGGACAATGCGGCGGGGAAAGAAAATTTGCCGCGGAATTGAAATTCATTGGGAATGGTTTGAAACAATTCATCGAGCGACTTTACGCCGATGTCGGACAACATTTTGCGGGTATCTTCTTTGGAAGAAGGAATGTAACGCAATCAGTGTTTCTCCTGTGAAATTAATTCTTCGTATTCGTTTGCAGATAAAAGTGAATCCAGATCGGCGTTGTTGCCAAGTTTTACTTTCACCAGCCAGCCTTTTCCGTGAGGATCCTGGTTAATTAATTCCGGTTGATCAGCTACTGTTGAATTTACCGAAACAATTTCCATCTCAAGTGGAGCATAAATTTCTGATACTGCTTTTACAGACTCAATCGATCCAAATGCTTCACCCATTGCAAATTTTTTTCCAGCTGCGGGAAGTTCAACATAAACAATATCGCCTAACTCTTTTTGAGCATAAGTTGTAATTCCAACCGTTGTTTCTGAATTTTCCTTTTTGATCCATTCATGTTCTTTTGTATATCGATAATCATCAGGATACATAACTCAGCTCCATCATCCGATCTGGTACCGGCTTCCGCGGTGCTAACCGGCACGGTTAATCACTTCATTTTCTCAGGAAATTCGGTCAGAGATTTTTCATCAACGGGGGCGCTTGTAAAACGGAGTCGGTACAACGCGGGCTGCAAGTTTTTTCCCCCTTACATCAATCTCAAACACTTGATCGATTTTCGAATTTTCTGCCGGTAAATAAATCAATCCGATCGCTTTCTTTAAATAAGGAGCAAAAGTGCCGCTGGTAACAGGCCCCACTTTAACCCCATGAATATACGCTTCATGACCATGGCGAGCAATTCCTCGATCAGTAACTTCAAACCCTACAAGCTTTTTTTGAACCCCTTCTTCCTTTTGTTTGATTAAAGCTGAACGGCCAATAAAATCACCCTTGTCCCATTTCAAGATCCATTCGAGATCTGCCTCCAACACAGTAGTTGTTTGATCAATATCATTTCCATATAAAACCATTTTTGCTTCCAGTCGCAATGTGTCTCTTGATGCCAAACCGGCTAACGTCACCTGACCAGCGCCTGCTTCAAGGATTCGATTCCACACATAAATTGCCTTTGAGGGCGGCGTAAATATTTCAAACCCATCTTCGCCTGTGTAGCCGGTGCGCGCTGCAATTACAGGAATTCCGTCCATTTCAATTTTTCGAAACCAGTAATATTTAATGGTGCTTAAATCAAAGTTCGTAAGTTTTTGAAGAATGGAAATTGCTTTCGGACCCTGCAACGCGATCTGCGCATATTGATCAGATGTATTTTCAACTCTTACTTTGCCTGCCGCATGTTCGCGGATGTAGTCAAAATCTTTATCACTATTAGATGCATTCACACATAGAAAAAAATGATCATCTGAAAAACGGTAAACCAGCACATCATCTACGAATGTGCCTTCCGGATAAACGAGGCCGCTGTAGTGTGCCTGATTCACTGCGAGACGTGCGGCATTATTGGTGGTGACTTTTTGAACCAGCGCCAATGCATCAGGTCCCTGCAGTTCAATTTCGCCCATATGTGAAACATCAAAAATTCCAGCAGAAGTACGAACCCCTTGATGTTCACCAACAACGCCAGAATATTCAACCGGCATACTCCACCCGGCAAAATCAACCATCTTAGCGCCTGCGGCAACATGAACAGAGTGCAAAGGCGTTTGTTTTAACTGTTCAGTCAAAGAAGCCTCCACATGATGAAGAATGAATCACTGAAATACGGAAGGCACGGAATTCACTGAAAGATTTTTTAATATAAATAAATTCCGTGATTTCCGCGAATTCCGAGCTTCCGTGATTATAAAGTCTGGTGAAAAATGAAACTACCATAATTTACAGCAGAAACGCAAAGCTTATTTTGGAACCACAGAAACGCAAGATTATTATGAGTAAAAGTGAAGTAATTTTGGGATTACAATTTGCGGACTAAAATGCGATTCGTAAATGTGGCGTGCATTGTTCCCCAACTTATTTCGCAGCGATGAATCAATTGTCAGGCGAGAAACCCAGCCAGCATAGTCATCGATTGATCTGGCCATCAATCCTGAGTGTTCGTGTTCGATGATGTCATGATGTCCGCCGGAATGATCAAAAGTCACGCTTGGCTTTCCTAACATCGATGCCTCAATCAGAACTCTACCCAGAGGTTCCGACCAAATGGAAGGGAATAGAACGAAATCGGATAATCGCAAGACTGAAAGCATTTCCGGATATTCCAGATATCCTGTAAATCTTGCATTAATTGATTTTGATTTGAACGATTGCTCTAGTTCGTGACGCAATCCGCCTTCACCAACGATCACCAGTGGAATTTGGATTCTGCTTTTTTCGATAATTTCCGGAAGCAAGTGTGCACCTTTATTTTTTTCCAAACGTCCGGTGAACAGAACAAATCGTTCTGGTAAGTTCGGTGAATGAGATGACGGAAGTTCTTCTGCAAAATTTGGAAGCACCACAAGTTTTTTTTCGTCAAATACTGGTTCTAACTGACTTCTCAAATAATTGCTGATGCAAAATATTTTTTCCGCTCTTCGGATCAGTGCATTCCAGCGGCTCAATCGCGCATCAAACCAGGGATAGACAAGAGGTGCAGCAATTCCTTTGAGCGTGCTGTCTTCAGCACTGCAGCGTGCAAAATCATGCAGATTACAGCTAACTCCTGTTCTGTAAATCGATCGGCTGCAAAAACAGATCGGCCAATAGTCACGGATGGTTACAAAAAATCGTGAAGGTTCGGCCTGGGCGAGAGCGACAGCACTGAATCGATGATGTGCATGCAATATGTCAGCGTTTTGTATGAATGGTTTTATTGAGGCTGCAATTTTGGGAAGATCACGATTCTCGCGGAGCCAATTTCCAATGAACGGTGTATCGGACTTTGTGAGCGGAATTGATTGCACCTCAAATCCATCATAATCCCGTGATTGCCCATCCAAAGAGATGATCTGTACGTTGTGTCCTTCGCGCCGAAGCGCTCGCGCAAAAAAATAAACACTCCAACCGCTGCCGCCACAGTGTGGCGGAAAAACGTCGGTGACGTACAAAATATTTTTCATAGTATGAATTTCTAGATCTTAACCGCAGAGACTCTAAGTCTTTGTGGTCAATTCTTCGAGCCAATCGTTCAATTTGTTACCATGAACTTCCCAGCTAAACTGTTTCACCACACGCCCGCGAAATTGTTTCGATTTTTCGGAAAGCAAATTCAGCTTCTCTACAGCAGAAATCATTTTTGCTGAAAGATCTTGCGTAGAACCATTGTAGAAAAAATCGGGATCATCGGTGCCAAGAAGAGAGATCAAACGTTTGTGATTTAAAGTCAGCACCGGAATCTGCATTGCCATTGCTTCAAAAAGTTTTAACGGTGACCAATAAAATCCCAATTCCAGATACCGATGTTGTTCAATTGCGAATGGCAACACAGCAAGATCAGACATTTTTAGCCATGCTGGTAATTGTTTATGCGCAATCTCTCCAATAAATTGCACATTCGGTCTTGTAATTTCATTTTTTGGACCAATCACGATCAAACGAACCGGCTGCTTAAACTTCGGCCGGGCTATATCAAACGCTTCCAGTAGTTTTACAAGACCATGCCATTTGCGAAGACTTCCAAAATGAATCAACAAAATCTCATCAGTACTGAATCCATGCTGGGAACGCAAGATAGATCGATCTGGTAAAGATTCAGGATCGAATAATTTGGTATCGGCACCCCATTCGATCTCGCGCACTTTATCGCGATATTGTTCCGGTACAATTTCCTTCATCGGTGAAATAATTAATGAGGCGGCAGTTGCAATACGCTCCCGCCGTTTTCTTAACCAACCACCAATCAACAAATCCAATTTTGATTTCGTTGAACCGGGATATTCAATCATTGGTGAATTGACTTCCAGGACTGTAGGAATTCCGGAAGATTTTGCTTGCAGAATCGTTTCGCCGGCAAAGTTGTAATAACGTTCAATCACAATATCCGGATGAATGTCCGTAATTATTTTCTGAATTTTGTTAGCGATGGTCCATAACAAGAATCGGTGTGTGCGTGGAAGCTCATGGATCTTAACATCCCAACCCCCACTTTGATCTCCCCCTTCATAAGGGGGAGAACCCGCAGTGGCTGAGAATAATTTTGGTTGATCGCTATGCTGAACTAATAAATGAATTTCGTTTCCATGACGTGCTAATTCTTGAGCGACAGCATTAATGTGAATTGTGCCACCGTGAACAGTGGCAAGATCTTGATCAGTGGCTGCATACAAGATCTTCATGATGAAGCATTTGTTCCTTTTCCTAGCGCTTCAAGAAAATTGCTAAGCTGAATTCCACGCTCTTTCCAACTGTATGTTTTGACTGTTTCAAATGCATTTTGAATCAAGCTCTGTCGATATTCATTATTTAACAACACTTCATTGATTCCAGCAGCCAAAGCTCTCGCATTTCCTGGTTCAACTAGGTGGCCATTTTTTCCATGTTCAATCAATTCACGAACGGTAAGCAAATCAGAAGATACAACAGCGAGTCCATTGGCCATATAGTCAAACAACTTTAATGGTGAGTTGCAATGATTGGCAATTGTATTTTTGGGAAGCGGTAAAATTCCCACCGCACATTCTTGAATTATTGCGGGAATTTTTCCTGGTGCAACAAATCCACAGAATTCAACTTTGTCCTTCAACGAATGTTCTTCAATCACTTTGTTGATCAACGCTAAATCATCATGAACGGTAGAATATTCACCGCCATATAATCTCAACACAGCATTGTCGACCCATCTCAGTGATTCAATCAAAGTCGACATCCCTTTCCACCAGTAGAATTGTCCGCTGTAGCAAAGTGTGCCTGGCTTCTTCAGCGCAGGAAGCTCAGAAGGAACGTTAGTTGCATCGTGAACAACTTTATGAAATTCAGTGATAGGAAAATGTTTTTGTACGAAATTTTCTAATGATGAACTGATAAAGATAATTGCATCCGCGCGCGAAAATACACGTTCCTCACGTCGCCGGACTCTCTGTTCTTTGCGAGTATTCCATGCAACAGGCATATAAGTTTCACGCGCAGTAATAAAAAATAAAGTGTGGGCTTCATAAACGAGCTTAAAACGGAATAGACCACGCAATTTCATAAGAATGTCAGCGAAAAGTGGATCGCGTGTGAAAACAATTTTCTTTCTTCTTTGAAATCGCGTAAGAATCTGAATCGTTCTTTTCAGAACCAGTGATTCATGTGCTTTCAATCCTCCAAACATTGCCGGCGCCGGTACAAAGTGCAGTTGTAATGTTTTAGTCGGTGAGATGCCGTAGTAATCAAAAATAATTGCCGGATCCGCTTCTCCCAGTTTTGTAACTAAATGAACTTCATTTCCTGCAGCTGCAAGTGCATTCGCAGTTTGCAGGATCTGAATGGTATTTGCCCGTGTGGATGGAAATGAAGTGTTTACAGGATAAATGATGACCAAGGGATCTTTAGCTTCCTGGCGGGTTCAAGCGCAGTCCAGCAAGATGGACCAAAATTTGAGTACCATGTTTCCAGTAAGTCCAACCTTTTTTATAAAACTCAAGATCGATAAACAATGCTCTGAAATGAAACCAAAAATTGCCCATCGTTTGGACCGCTGTATATTTGCGTTTCTCCAGATCTTTTTCCTTTTTTAAACGGATATACAATTCTTCTTTTTCCGGCACCCGATCATAATCCGGGAAATGCAATAAGTGCTCAGGACAAAACTTTCGACGTCCATCAACTTCCAGCGTTTCATGCACCGGATTTCTCCACCTGCAATGAGTTTTGTCGTAAAGCCTGTAATGAAATCCTGGATAAGACACAATGTTAAACAACATCGATCCATCCCGGCCAAATGTCTTTCGCGGAAAACAATACGCACGATAGCCAGGATTATTTTCTTCCTTAATTTTCAGGATCCGTTGCTTTAATTCTTTGCTCAGCAATTCGTCAGCATCGATGTTCAAAATCCAGGGATATTTTGCGAGAGATGCGGCATGATTCTTTTGTTTCGAAAAATTTTCGAAAGTTCTGACGACTGCCACGTCGGCTTGACTCTTCGCAATTTCGAAAGTCTTATCGCTTGAACCGGAATCAACTACAACAATCTCTTCAACGATATCCCGCACATTTTCGATGCACTTCGGCAGGGCATGTTCTTCGTTTTTTGTAATGATTGTCGCTGAAATCTGCATCGCGTTAATTATAGCGGTAAAATATCAATATGGCGCCGTCGATAACATTGGTTGTATGCACTTACAATGATGAGTCCACAATCCAAATCGTTTTGGATTCAATATCTCACCTTACCTACAATCCATTGGAAGTAATCGTCATTAATGATGCTTCTACAGATCACACAGGTGAAATTGTAAGCAAGTATGCCGTAAAGCAAATTGAGAATCCCAAGAACATGGGTCTTGGTTACAACCAGAATCTCGGACTTAGTCTTACAAAAAGTGATTATATGGTTCTGCTTCAAAGCGATTGCGAAATTCTGCAGACTGATTGGCTGGAACAAATGATTCAATTAATGACCGATGATGTAACTGTTGTTGTATCGCAACGGGAAATTCATAATTTTGCTGAACTTTCCGCCGGAGCCCGCATGTTCAATGCAGTAGCTCCTCAGGATCTAATAAACACAACGAACAGTCCGGTCGACCAACAATATTGCCGCGGCAAGGCCGATCTTTATCGTGTTTCGGTTTTGCGCGAGCTAGGCGGATGGAATCGCGATTTCTATACTGCAGGCGAAGACACCGATTTATCGATTAAGATCCGAAAGCACGGACATCGTATCCTTCTTCATCCCACAGCAAAGGTTAAATACCTCTTTTCGGGCCGTCAGGTCTCAGTCAGCGGCGGTCTTTCAAAAGCATTTTTATATGGAAGCGTGGCGTATCCACTTTATAAGCTCCATCGTTATGATGGAATTCAATCCAGAACTTATGCTCATATGATCCTGGCAGCGATCGTATGGCTGTTCCCATTTCCATTTGATGGCATTTTAGGCGCATTCATTCTTGCGAATTCGTTCACCTGCAGCATATCTTCAGCAGCGTTGCGGGGAGCATCCTTTGGCGTGCTGAGCTTGATTGCATGCGTCCCTTTCGTTATGTTAAACTCGCCACACGGTTTACGTGGAGTATTGCAATCGATTCCGGCAGGAATTCTTCTGGCGGGATCAGCATACACAGGGTATCTGGCGGCAAAAAATACCTTCCGGAATTATGGAAAAGGCGAAAAGTTACACCGGCTGCCAGGCACTTTTGTGTTTTGTATTGCCTGGAGATTGGTTTCAGGGATCGGATATTTAGCTGGTGCAATGAAGGGCTTTAGCAAGAATCGAAAAAAGACACTGGAGAATCATGCGAATCCTATTGATTAGCCCTCCGAAATGGAAGGAAGGCTTCCACACACTTCGAGATGAAATCTGTTTTCAAGATGTCATCTATGTTCCTTTCCCGATGCGGCTTGGCATAGTCGCTGGAATATTAAAAGAAGATCATGACGTCAGCGTAATTGACGCCAATGCGATGGATTATTCTTATGAGCAGCTTGAAGCAATGATGCCGCCTGCAGACATCATGATCATTGAATCTGCTTCAGGTTTAATCCACCACGACCTTGAAACTTTTCGAATTGCGAAACGGAAATTCGGACGTTCGGTCACCACGGTTTTGATTGAAAACATAGTTGCACCTGCATATCCGCAACGTTTGCTGGAAGATTTCCCGGAATTGGATGTGATCGTGCGAGGTCAGCCGGAGGTGGTGATCAACTCATGGAAAAAGAATTGGGACAATCCGGAGAGTGTTGCAGGATTAGCATTTCGAAAGGATGGAAAAATCATAGTAAATCCGGCAGCGGCGCTGCCAGACAATCTTGATGAATATCCATTTATGCATTATGAAGCTTTTCCAATGGATAAATATTCCATCAGCTATCTTGCCGCTCCGATGTATGAAAAGGTTGTCCCTGGAATCCGGTTTCGCAGCACGCGCGATTGTCCGTATGCCTGCCCGTTTTGCATCATTCAACCCAGTGAAGTGCGCGGTTATGACAGACGTTCATTTCAGATGTCTCCAAAAAGAACTGTCGATGAAATCGAGCATGTAGTTCAACGTTACAACCTGCAAGGAATATTTTTCTGGGATGAAACTTTTACCGTCAACCAGAAACGTGCTATGGCAATCTGTGAGGAAATTATCAACAGAAAATTAAAGGTTACATGGCGATGTTTAACGCGCATTGATACATTGAGCAAACCTTTGCTGGAAAAAATGTATGAAGCAGGATGCCGTCATATTGAATTTGGATTAGAGTCCGGAGATCAAGCAGTTCGAACCATGCTGCAGAAAAAATTCCCGGATGAAAAGGCGATTGATGCAATCCGCTGGACGCACGATGTGGGAATTTCGGCGAATTGCGATTTTATTATTGGAATGCCCTGGGAAACTCCGGAAACTTTGAACAAAACCATTGATCTTGCTACAAAACTGGCTGCTGCAAATATTCACATTACAATGGCATTTCCTTATCCGGAGACCGAATTCCATCGCATAGCAAAACAAGATGGATTGCTTCGCATGGATGACTTTTACCCGATCATGATCAATGAACGCGTTCGCGTTGGTGCGAAACCCTGGGTTCGATCGCGCGCTATGACCTCAGATGAATTATTCGAAGGTTGGACCAGAGCACGGAAGACCGTAAATCGACATTACTTGATCCACCGAGTTCTGCTTTCACCATCAACCTGGTGGCGATATTTGAGATTATGCACGAATTGGGGGGATTTCTCGCGATTATCGGTGCGAGCTTTTCGGTCACTTCAAAAAGTCATTCTTCAGCAGCAACCCGCCCACTGAGCATGAAACTTGCAAACGCCCTCGGACGGACCTAACTTTCAACAGGGTTACGATATTGACAACCGACAATCGCGATGCTATAGTACACACGGTTTGTCTTCGATATTCTCTTGATTCACAGTAATTTAAGAGCTTTTGAGCTTACAATCGAAGACGTAAGTTCGGTGTAAGATTCGGCAATCCTTTTTAAGTGTCATCTGGAAGATTCTAGGTTAGTTCTTCTTTGAATCTTTAATTCAGGAAAGAATGGATCGGTACCATAATCGTATTCCGGGGGGTTTTTAGTCCGGAATATGGCCAGTTTTTGACCAATTCTTCAGATTAAATTAAAGGTAAGAAAATCTATTAAGCGCGATGAAGGATAGTTGAATTCGGACCCTCTGAGTGAGTCCGAACAGCCGCCGGTACAGCGGTTATGGATCAGGGAGCCTAGGTACATGAATATTGATGGGAAGATCTTTGATTTTATTATCATAATTTTTTATTTTTCGGTCCTCATACTACTTTCCATTTATGGGATTCACCGGTATTTGATGGTCCATCTCTTCCGTAAATATCGGAAGAAAAATATGGACACGGGCAAGAGATTTGAAGAACTCCCGCACGTAACAGTTCAGCTGCCGATTTACAACGAAATGTATGTTGTCGAACGCCTGATCGATGCGGTTTGCAATATCGATTACCCCTCAGATCGTTTTGAAGTCCAGGTACTGGATGATTCAACCGATGAAACTCAGCAGATTGCCCGCCACATCGTTGAGCGTTACAAAAATAAGGGGATCGATATCCAATATCTGAGACGTCCCAACCGTGAAGGATTTAAAGCCGGTGCTCTGGCATTTGGTTTAACGCACGCCAAGGGCGAATTCATTGTTGTATTTGACGCCGATTTTATTCCCGGCCGGGAAATGTTGATGCAAACGATCCATCACTTCACCGATCCTCAAATCGGAATGGTTCAAGCGCGATGGGGTCACATCAACAGCGAATATTCGATGCTCACCATGATTCAATCCATCATGCTGGATGGTCATTTTGTGATAGAGCATTCGGCGCGGAATCGTTCAGGTCGCTTTTTTAATTTCAACGGTACGGCCGGAATCTGGCGGAGACAGGCGATTGAAACTTCGGGAGGCTGGGAACACGATACGCTGACCGAAGATCTGGATCTTTCCTATCGAGCCCAGCTAAAAGGATGGAAGTTCTTTTTCGCACCTAAAGCGGTTGCACCTGCCGAAGTTCCAGTGGAAATTAATTCGTATAAGTCACAGCAGCATCGCTGGGCCAAAGGTTCCATCCAGACTGCAAAGAAGATGTTGCCGCAAGTATTGAAGAGTAAGCTTCCATGGTGGATCAAATTGGAAGCATTTTTTCACTTAACCAGCAATATTTCATATTTGTTGATGATGATCCTATCGTTGTTTACGCTGCCATCGTTGGTAATCCGATACGAAAGAGGATGGCAGAATATTATGATTTTGGATCTGCCAATTTTCCTGATCGGTACTTTGTCAGTTCTTTCGTTCTATATCTTGTCTCAAAAAGAGATTTATTCAGATTGGTTTTCAAGAATCCGTTATATTCCATTTTTAATGTCACTTGGAATTGGCTTGAGTGTAAATAATTCGAAGGCGGTTCTGGAAGCCTTATTTGGATATCAAACGGAATTCAAACGAACGCCGAAGTATTGTATTGAAAAAAATTCGGATAACTGGCAGCACAAAAAATATCGCGTGAGCAAGAGTGCTGTAACTATAATTGAGCTTGTATTTGCGGTCTATTTTGCTTTTACGATTTATTACGCAATTGTGAACGGCTTTTATTTCAGCGTTCCATTTTTAATGCTGTTCCTGTTTGGGTTCAGCTACATGGGTTTAACTTCGTTTATACAGGCCAACCGGAAATGGGTGATGGTGAAGCGTCCGGTGGCTAACGCTCACGGTTAACCTACCGGATCTCCGATACAAGCCACAATATCTCCTGAGACTTTTTGTTAGTGGTAGTTATGCGTGCAAGAACACCGAAAATTAAGAATGTGCTCCCAACGTATGGAATTGAGGGTGGTAAGGTTCTAATCGAAGGATCAGGCTTTGATCCTGATGAAGCACCTTCAACTCAAGTTCTGTTTGGCGGGACTGCAGGTCGGATCCTTCTGATTTCAAGCAACAGAATTCTTGCGCAAATCCCGGAAGAAGTTACTTCTGGACCAATCGTCATTCAAATAAAAAACAAACAGAGTGACGAATATGATTTTCAAATGGGTATGCGTTTATCGAATGAAGTAAATCCGGTAGACAATCCAGTATTCGACTCAAAAGGGAATTTGTATGTTGCTTTCAGCGGGAAACGTGGTGAAAATGCACCAATCTCTGTATACCGGTTCGCTTCTGATGGAGATATAAAACCGTATTTATCAAATATTCCAAACGCGAGTTCAATGGTTTTTGACAGTGCAGGAAATCTTTATGTCTCCAGCCGTTTTGAAGGGACTGTTTATCGTGCCACACCCAGCGCTGATGTCACGATTTATGCGCGCGATTTAGGAACTCCAACCGGATTGGCCTTTGATCGTGAAGGCTTTTTGTATGTTGGAGATCGCAGTGGTCGTGTGCTGAAAGTTTCGCCTGATGGTTCATCTACTGTTTTTGCGGAAATTCCAGAAAGCATGGTCGCGTTTCATCTAGCGTTCGATTTAGATGGAAATCTTTTGGTTACAAATCCCGGACTCTCAAGTTACAACCAGATTTGGATGGTAGATAAATACGGAAAAGTAATTCCACTGCATGGCGGGTTTGGACGGCCACAAGGTCTAACTGTTGATGATCAGGGGAATATTTATGTTTGCGAGGCGAAAGCAGGCGATAGTGTTATTTGGAAAATTAATCGCTCCGGAGAAATGACTCAATTTCTGGCAGGACCGGTGATGGTTGGTCTCGCATTTTATAAGAAAAAGTTTATGGCGGTCGCAGCGCCGAATTCCGTTTATAAACTACCGCTTAAGCAATCTGCTTAAAATCCGAAATCCGAATTTCGAAATCCGAAATAAAATTCCAAACTCAAAATCCGAAGTTTAGCGGGCATAATCAATCTACTATCTATATTTGACGCTTAGGCCATATTACATATTTTTAATTAGTTAGGCGTTTCAGCGCTTCCGAATTTAAAAACGAAAGGAACTACAGATGACTGATGAAATCGCACTAGCTAACAAAGAGCGTGTTCGCCGATTCTACAAAGAAGTCTTCGCCGACTGGAATCTGGCGCTGGTGGACGAAATTGTGTCACCTCAGTTCAGATCACATTATTGGCCAGAAGGTCAAAGTGGTCCGCAGGCGTTCCGAGATTTCTATTCGGCCATACGCTCAGCGGTACCGGACGGCCGATATGAGGTCGATGATCTAATTGCGGAAGGAGACAGGGTAGTGGTGCGCTGGCGACTAGTTGGAATACACGAGGGCGCCTTTGATGGCATCGCTCCCACAGGCCGGACTATCACACTCAAGGGAATCGCCATCTACCGGATGGAAGGTGGTACGCTGATGGAACGATGGGTTGTATCTGACCTGCATGGCTTGCTTGAAGAAATCCGGGGATCTTCGCCACCCTAGTAGAGGTAATTGGCTTTCGGAAGCTTGAGGAAAATTGGCTCCATTTTGAATTTTTGATTCGGATTTGTTTGGGATTTAGGATTTCGAAATTCGGACTTAATCATGTGGAGGCGCGAGTTGCTTCAACGCTTCAGCTAATTGAGCGTGTGCACCCCATAACACAACTACATCATTTTCCTGTAAGCGAAAATCCCCTCCAGGGTTGTTAGCAACATCTTCGCCCCGCACAATTGCAATCACACTTGCGCCGGTTTCTTTCCGCAAATCCAATTCTTGAAGACTTTTATTTTTAGCCGGCGAATCGGTACCGATGACTACTTGTTGAACTGTACTCTTTAAGAAAAGCTCGGAAATTTTTAGCAAGCGCTCCTGGGTCAAAGAAAGACCACGCAACATTCCGTAACTGCCGGAACGGATTACTGCTACTTGTTGATCGATCAAATGATCGGGAATGTTGTATTGTTCCAACACCCGCGAAAAAATCTCAATCGATGTCTCAAATTCTTCCGGTATTACTGTATCCGCACCAAGTCGCATTAAGCTATCCACTTCCGCAACATAACGGGTCCGCACCAGGATCACTGTATTTGGACTTAAATTCCTTGCCATCGAAACGACACTTCTTGTGGCGGCAATATCGCTAATCGCAATTACCACAGTGCGTGCATTCTGAATTCCTGCCAGATGCAAAACCTCATTGCGAGTTGCATCGCCAAAAAGAACAGGGATGTTTTCTTTGTGCGCATCTTTTACTAACCGGTCATTTAATTCCACCACCAAAAATGGAATTCCGATGTCGCGTACAACTCTCGCAAGATTTTGGCCATTCAACCCGAATCCAATAATCACTAGATGATCTTTCAGTAGCTGTTTTCCCGTTTCTTCCGGTGTTAACGGCTGCTTTAACATCCGTTGGATTCGCAACCCGATTGGCGCTGCAAGCAAAATCACAAACGGAGTGAGAATCATCGTCAAAATTGAAGAGGACAGAAAGATTTGATACACGTTTTCTGGAAGCAATTTGTAAGTATTTCCTTCCTGTGCAAGCAGCAGTGAAAATTCTCCAACTTGTGCCAGACAAAAAGCGGTGATCCAGGAAATTCGGAAAGTTATTTTTGACATTAAAAGAATTAACAGAATCAAAGCCGCTTTGCCGATAAGAACAGAAGCTGCTGTAATCAGACCAGCTGACCAATTTTGAAGAAAAAGAGGAACATCCAGCAACATTCCAACGGAAATAAAAAAAATTGCATTAAAGATATCGCGGAACGGAAGAATTTCGGAAAGGATCTGATGACTATAAACTGATTCTGAAATCACCAATCCGGCAATGAATGCGCCAATTGCTAAAGACAAGCCCATTGAAGATGTCGCATATGCAGTTCCGAGACATATGAAGAGGACTGTAATTAAGAAAACATCTCTATTGCGCAATTGCACAACTTGACCGAGCACCTTCGGAACAATGTAACGTGCGGCAAGAATTAAGACAGCAATGGCCAGAACAGCGAGCCCAAGTTGTTTTGCAACATGCAAAAAGTTAACTGCTTCGCCGGCGAGTGTTGGAACGAGTAGCATCATCGGGATGATGCAAATATCCTGAAAAATCAAAATGCCTACTGATAAGCGCCCCTGTGGAGAATCGAGTTCAGAACGATCAGCCAAAATTCGAAGCACGATTGCAGTGCTGCTGAGTGCAAATAAGAATCCAAGAAAAATACCCTGGCGAAGTGGTAATCCAAAGATTTTCGAAAGAACTGCAGTCGCAACTACTGTAATAACAACCTGGGCAAGTCCTAGCCAGATGAATTTTGGGCCTTCAGAAAAAAACTTCTCAAACGAAAATTCAACACCGATCGTGAATAGCAGCAATACAACACCGATCTCAGCCATTGCACGAACAGCTTCTGTTTCAGCAATCCAACCCGCGGCATGCGGACCCACTATCATTCCGGTAACCAGGAATCCAACAATTGCCGGCAATTTTAATTTGTGACACAAAAAACTTACCGGGATCGAAACTGCCAGCAATATCAAAACATCAACAAGTAACGGATACATACAGTGATATCCTACGATGATTAACTTTCACCACAAAGGCGCAGAGACTAATGGAAATTCCGTACAAGCCGCAAGATCCGAAGAGCATCCAGCTTCTTTTTACGCGGATCGCGAGAAATTACGACTTAACCAATCATGTGATTTCTTTCTGTCTCGACATCTGGTGGCGTAAAAAATTTGTGCGTCTTTTTGATCAGCGCAAAAAAATTGCAGATGTTTGTTGCGGATCCGGCGCGTTCCTTCCTTTGATCAAAGGAAGAGTGGCGGCAGGTCTGGATTTTACACACGCTATGCTGCAAGTTGCTGCAGAAAAAAATCCCGGAGTTCCTCTGGTTGAAGGTGACGCTCAAAAAATTCCTTTTGCATCCGATACATTTGATGCTGCAGTAATCGTCTACAGCATCCGAAATATTCCGGATGTGAGCGCTTGTTTACGGGAGTTATATCGTGTGCTTCAGCCGGGCGGAAGATTAGGAATTTTGGATTTTGGTGTGCCTGAAGGAAAGATTATGAATGCGTTCTATCGATTTTATTTCACGAAGTTGATGCCGTTTATAGGAAGCTGGGTAGCAGGGGATCGCAGTTCGTACCACTACTTCGTTAAGTCAGTGATGAACTTTCCCAAACGTGCAGCATTCGTTGATTTAATTCGTGAAGCCGGATTCAAGAACGCACGCTATCAAGAATACACGTTAGGCGCAGCTCTTTGTTACGTTGCTGAAAAATGAATCTTAATCACGGAAACACGGAACACACTGAAGTTTTTTGATTTTTTCTAATAAAGAAAATTTCCGTGAATTCCGTGCTTCCGTGATTAATTTTAATCAGCGGAGACGGCCTTTGTAGGAGCGGCAAGTGTCCCTTCTTTGCTGTATCGATCAAACAGGTGACCCCATGGTGATTCTTGCCGCCACTGGAGGTAGGTCTTTTTGTCGATCATATTCCAGCGGTAATAATCGTGGTAAGTTTCCGATACTAAGTTCGGGAAATGAACGACCGGAGTATGAAAGATTAATTTCTGGAAAATTTTTGTTGGGCCGAACCAGGCTAAATACCCAAGCACGCTGAGAAAAGTTTTCCCAACTTTAAAATCCCATGATTCATTAGCGACTTCAGTATGACCGGTAATTTCAATTTCACGCGGATCACCAACACCGAGTCCTGCTTCATGAGCTAGCCTGATGTATTTAATTGACATTGGATCGAAGCCCATCAATTTTGCAGCGACTGCATCAATTGCAACCTGATCACCGGACGCCAGAATCACATCTTTTTGTTCTGGCTTCATGATTCGCGGACCAGCTCCATTGCCGGCAGTTGTTCCATCCATCACCGCAAAAATCCCGGAATGAATTTCTTTCTGGATATGAAGCAGATCTACAAGCGTTTCATGAATAACACTGTGGGTATAATGCCGTTTTTCATTCAAAAGTCCGCCAAACGCATTCTTCATAGCGCCGGTTGTGTTTGTATAGATGTGCGTTTTCACTGTCGGTAAATGGACAATATTTTTGCCGAAGAAAAATTCGGGAATCCGGATGTGATTATGGTAGATGTCATTTAACACCAGCATCTTTGCTTTCGGTGTGTAATGAATCCATTTCATGTCTTGAATTCTGAAATTGAATAGAACCGGAACATCATAACTCTTGCAAATCGGCCAATAGCCGTTCAAATCTGTGCCTTTGAAAGCATTGGTTACAACTGTTTTGTTTTGAACGCAAGAAAGATCGTTATATCCAGCGTTGCGCAGACCTAAAATTGTGCCTTCCATCTGCCATGGTGTTGTATTCGCGCCAGGAAACGGAAAATGCCAGGAGATGTTGTCTTTTAGAATTGTATGAGAAGAAGGATTCAAAAATTTACGAAACTCCGCAAGTTCCATTAAACGTTCATAATCCTCAATCACTCGTTCAGGATTCGTTCTTAAGATTGCAACTTTTGATTTTATGGTCATAGGAATTCATTTTAACCGCAAACCCAAAGATAAAGAAAATGGCGTGATGTGCAACACCACGCCATTTTTAGTCTTTTATCTTAAATCTTTTATTTTTAGTACATTCCGCCCATTCCGGCTCCAGGACCAGGCATTGCTGGTTTTTCGTCCTCATCCGGAATATCGGTAATTATCGCTTCAGTTGTTAACAACAAAGAAGAGATGCTGGCTGCATTTGTTAATGCAATGCGGCATACCTTTGCTGGATCGATGATTCCTGCTTCCAGGAGATCTTCGATCTTTTCTGATGCAGCATTAAATCCAACGTTGTCCGGACTGTTTTTCAGCTTTTCTACAATGACTGAACCTTCTTGACCCGCATTAGCAGCGATTTGTCGAACCGGTTCTTCCAAAGCGCGGCGGATTATATTTGCTCCGATTTGCTGCTCAGGATCCAGTTTCAGCTTTTCAATCGCTCGGATTGCCCGAAGATAAGCAACACCACCGCCTGCAACAATTCCTTCTTCAACTGCTGCTTTCGTTGCATGCATAGCGTCTTCAACTCGGGCTTTCTTTTCCTTCATTTCTGTTTCTGTTGCAGCACCAACTTTGATCACTGCAACTCCACCAACGAGTTTCGCTAATCGTTCCTGCAATTTTTCACGATCATAATCCGAAGTTGTATCTTCAATTTGTTTCCGAATCTGCTTCACGCGAGCTTCGATGTCGCCACGCTTTCCAGCGCCTTCAACGATCGTAGTGTTGTCTTTATCGATAACAATTTTCTTCGCACTTCCCAGGTCTTCAATACGAACGTTTTCAAGTTTAATTCCGAGATCTTCGGAAATAACCTTGCCACCTGTTAGCGTTGCAACGTCTTCCAACATCGCCTTTCTGCGATCACCAAATCCGGGAGCCTTGACTGCTGCAGCATGCAAAGTGCCGCGAAGCTTATTCACAACAAGTGTTGCTAGAGCTTCACCTTCTACTTCTTCTGCAATAATCAAAAACGGCTTGCCCATTTTTGCTACCTGTTCGAGAACCGGCAATAGATCCTTCATCCCGCTAATTTTCTTTTCATATAGAAGGATTAATGGATTTTCAAGAACAACTTCCATCCGCTCCGGGTCCGTTACGAAATAGGGTGAAAGATAACCACGATCAAACTGCATTCCTTCTACCACTTCCAAAGACGTTTCCATGGACCTGGCTTCTTCAACAGTAATGACGCCATCTTTTCCCACTTTTTCCATCGCCTGAGCAATGATGTTTCCAATTGTTTCATCATTGTTCGCGGAAACTGTTCCAACCTGGGCAATTGCTTTACCCGTTACCGGGGAACTGATTCTTTTGATTTCATCAATCGCTGCAGCAACCGCGCGTTCAATCCCACGTTTGAGATCCATAGGATTCGCTCCAGCAGCAACATTTTTGCAACCCTCACGGAAAATTGCCTGGGCTAAAACGGTCGCCGTAGTCGTCCCATCTCCAGCAATATCGCTGGTTTTGCTGGCGACTTCACGCACCATTTGCGCTCCCATGTTTTCCCATGGATCTTTCAATTCAACTTCTTTGGCCACTGTCACACCATCTTTGGTGATGGTGGGTGATCCAAATTTCTTTTCTAAAATGACGTTACGCCCTTTCGGACCCAGCGTCACTTTCACCACGTCTGCCAGTTTGTTGACTCCGCGAAGTACAACCTGGCGTGCGTCTTCTCCATATTGAATCTGTTTCGGCATTGCTCCCTCCTCTTAACGCTTAATCACGCCAAGAACTTCGTCTTCGCGCAAGATAATGTATTCAACATCATCCAGTTTTACTTCTGTGCCTGAATACTTTCCGATAAGAACACGGTCGCCGACTTTTACATCAAGTGGAACTGTCTTACCATCTTCCAAAACCCGGCCATTTCCTATTGCCATTACTTCTGCTTCCAATGGCTTTTCTTTTGCCGTATCCGGAATGATGATTCCACCGCGAATCTGTTCTTTTTCTTCAATTCTTTTAGCTAAAATACGATCATGTAAGGGCCGAATGTTGACACCCATGATTTATGTAACCTCCGATCAAAATGTATGAGATTTTTGATTTCTGGTTGGTAACTTCAGAGAAAGGTTTGTTAGCACTCACCTTCCTAGAGTGCTAATAATACAGCATTCCACGAACTGTGGCAAGAGGATTGGAATATTCCATCATTCCATTATTCCCGACTCTTTGAGGCCGGGCTTTCGCACCCCACCTCCGCAAAGCCCTGGCCTCTAGCTGAGGTCTTTGCCAGTGATCAATCGGTAAATTTCCCTATATTTCGCTGACGTTCCCTGAATAATTTCCTCGGGGAGTTGAGGGGCTGGCGGCTTTTTATCCCATCCAATCTTTTCTAAATAATCTCTGACAAATTGCTTATCCAGACTTTTCTGGGCACGACCGGGTGCATAATCATCCGCTGGCCAAAAACGTGATGAATCAGGAGTCAAAACCTCATCACACAAAATGATCTTGTCATCATAGATTCCGAACTCAAATTTCGTATCAGCGATAATGATTCCGCGCTTTTCAGCATGCTGCCGGGCTTTTTGGTAAATCGATAGGGTTAAATCACGTAGTTTTGTAGAGGTTTCCAACCCGACGATATTTGCACTTTCTTCAAAACTGATATTGATATCATGTCCAGTTTGAGATTTAGTCGCTGGAGTGAAAATAGGCTCAGGAAGTTTTGATGAATCCTGAAGACCAGCAGGAAGTTGAATCCCGCACACCTTTTTCATTTCCTTATATTCCTTCCAGCCTGAACCCGAGAGGTATCCGCGTGCTACACATTCAATCGGAAACATCTTTGCTTTTTTAACAATCATCGACCGGCCTTTCAGTTCCGGGTATTTTTTTAAGTTCTCCGGAAACCGATCAAAATCGGCAGTGATCACATGGTTCTCGACGAGGTCTATAAGATGTTGAAACCAAAACAAGGAAATCTGGGTTAATACTTTTCCTTTGTCCGGTATTGGATTAGGAAGAACGTAATCGAAGGCGGAGATCCTATCGCTCGCTACGAATAGAAGAGAATCATCTAATTCGTAGATATCGCGAACTTTTCCACGAGCTTTCAATGGATATTCTGCAATTCTGGTTTCAGTTACGGTATTCATAGCAACTCCACGATATTGAATCTTTAGTTCCGCGGATTCAGGTAGCGGACAGACAGTATAATCGTTGAAGGAAAGACTTAGCAAGGCATGGTGGGAGATTATAAACAAGACCCGGATGTTCAGCTTATGCTGGAAGCCGGTGGGGGTAATCTTCAATCGTTTGAAGAGCTCGTTTTAAAACACCAAAAAGCAGTTTTAAACGCCGCATATCGATACACTGGAAATCCTTCTGTTGCTGAAGAGCTAACGCAGGATGTTTTTGTGCGCGTTTTTCGGGCCGCTCAGTCTTATAGACCGGAAGCACGTTTTTCTACATGGCTTTTTACGATTGTCAGAAATGTTTGTATGAATTACAAAATGCGGGAAGGGAAGCAGGATCATCAGATGGATCCTGACAACGATCTTGTTGCAATTTCGCAGAAGCAGGAGAATCCAGAAGAAAGAGCAATACGGCGTGAATTGGAACAGAAGATTCAGAGGGCGGTTATGTCGCTGCCGGAAACACTTCGCCTGCCATTGGTTCTCAGTCAGTTTCAACAAATGCCGTATGAAGAAATTGCCAAGGTGTTGGAGTTATCCGTTGCAGCGGTAAAAGTTCGGATTCATCGTGCGAGGAATGCATTGGCTGAACGTTTGATTGCATCTCAAAAGCCGGCTGGCAAGACTGTAACCAGCGGATTAACGGAGGGTTAATATATTGAGGGAAAGACCTATGAATCAGGAGCTGCACGTTACAGACGATCTCTCTGCGTATCTTGCAAATGAGCTCGATCAAGACGAACGCAGCAGGGTAGAGCTACATCTCCGCGATTGTGAATCTTGCCGGAAAGAACTCGAAAAACATAAGCGCTTGAATGAAGTACTTGCAAGTTCGCAACTAATATCTCCCGGTCATGAAATCATCCGCGGAGTTATGCGGCAAATTCAGCATGAACAAAAAGCAATTACCTTTAAACGTTTATTACCATGGCTTGCAATTGCAGCTGTACTGGCTGCCGTATTATTTCTGCTACGGATTCAAAAAGAAACGCCAGCACCTGGTGAAGTAGTCAAGAAAACTCCACCAGTTATTAAACCGATAAATCCTCCAACACCCGCTCCGAAAGAATCACCACAAACACAAATTGAAAATCCACCAGTTGTAAAAAACACACCGCCAAAGGAGCCAATCGTAATACCTGTACCAGAAACAATTCCAGAAGAGTCGACTCAAATTGCTGAACAAAATCCACAAACATCGATAAGTCCTGAAGATGAAGAAATGATTGCGAAAATTGATGAATTGGAAAACATGGATGTAATTTCCAATTACGAAAATTTGGAAAATCTGGAAGTCGCAATCATGGATGAAGGGGGCGGGAGCCAGCGGTGAGAAAGTTTTTTTTGATCCTGTTTCTTTTAACTTTCCCTGGACTCCTCTTTTCTCAGTCCGATATCAAACGGGATCCTGCATGGAAAGAAAAACTTGATCGCTGGCAAAGACTTTCTCCAGGGCAAAAAGAAGAACTTCGCAAGCGATACGAAAAACTTCGCGCGATGTCGCCTGAAGAGCGCAAAAATTTTCAGGATAAAGCGGAACGTTTTAAAAGTTTAACTCCAGAACAGAAAGATGAACTGAAAAGAAAAATGGAACTCTATCGCAATCTACCTGAGGAACAACAAGAAGCAATTCAGCGGTTCATGAAAAGATGGCAAAACATGCAGCCTTACAGGCGCGATATGATTCTCCGCAAACTTGAAAGGATGAGAGAAATGCCGCCAGAACGAAGGGAAATGTTTTTAGAACAAAAACGTTTTTGGAATCGGCTAAGCGACGAGCAAAAAAAAGGTCTTCGTGAACTTTTGTTTTCTGAGAATTCACCGCTGAAAAAAGAGCGGAGGAGCGGAGGGGTGGAGGATCAGAGGAGACAGAAACAGAATTACAGAAAGAAGCGGTACAGATTTTAACTGATAAAGAAAACGGCGAAATAGATCGCGCACAGAGCGTAGAAAAATAATTTCGCACTTTTCGGATAATTCTTTTTCCAATAATGCCAGCCGATTGCCAGCAAACTGCAAATAATGATTACCAGCACTGTTAATGCAAATGAAGGCAAGTACGTTAGCGTTTTGCCGACATCTGCAGCAAGATTGTGCGGTGTAAACTGTGATCCGTAAACGATGAGCAAATGAAAGCCGTAAATGAATAGAGATTCCTGGCCCAGAATGCTCATTAATGACTTTTCCGGCTTGCGTTTTTGTTCGTAAAGCCAGGTCATTGTCAGAAGAAAAAACACCATCCCTAAACGCATCATGAAGTGACGCGGGCTCGCACGCGCAACATCATTGTACGTGTAGTAAGACCATGGAACATAAAACAGAGCAAACCCTGCAATGATCATGATCACACCGCTGATTCCCATCACAGTAAACAAAATCTTTTCTTTTCCTGATTCTTTAGCTTTCAAATAGACATAACCAAAGAACGTTCCAAGAAATGAATATGCTGACCATGAAAACAATGGGAATAGTGATCTGTAGCGATTATTTACATACTCCGCTAACCACAACGGTAAATATCTCCGGACATCGATTAAATAAAGTGGAGGCGTAACCAGAACAATCGTAATTCCCAATGCAGCCAAAAAGTAAACCAGAATTGTTTTGTTGCGGATCACAAACGCCAGCAAAAGGGAAATCAATAAAGCAATTGCGATACACATCAGCACATCTGCCCGCAAAAAGCTGATCAAATCGTTTTCGTTTAATCGTGTCATCTTGCTCCACGACCAGTAAGGCACATGCAACCAGTAACCAAGGGCAATGATGAAGATAAGACGGCGGATTTGAAGGAATAGTGGTTTACGTGCGTTTAAAAAATCATCCCATTTTCTTTCAAGTGTTAGAGCGAATGCGAATCCAGCAATAAATATGAAGGAAGCAGAAATGGAGCCATGAAAAAGATCTAAGTAGTGAAATGCATTTGTCTGATGAATGGAATCGAGGATTGTGGAATTGCTAACGTGAGCTTCGATCATGAACAGGACACTAATGCCCCGAAACATGTCAATAAAGAGCAGTCGTGAGCGCTGGCGTTGTTCCATTATCACGGAATCACAGAAGGCACGGAAAGCACGGAATATTTTTAAAAGAATCTTTCAGTGTATTCCGTGATTTTCGTGTTTCCGTGACTACAGTGTAGCCAGCAATTCTTTAGGATGTTCAGCCGCATTCACTTTGCCATACACCTGACTGACTTTTCCTTCCTGATCAATTACATAAGTAATGCGCTTTGCATTTCCAGCTGATGGTGAATCACACGCGCCATATTTCATTCCAATGTCCCGATCCGTATCGCATAACAATGGAAATGGAAAATCGAATTTCTTTGCAAATGCTGCATTCGCATCGATCGTATCAAAGCTTGCACCCAGGATCTGAACATTCTTTTGCTGATATTCCGAAATGAGCTCGCGGAACCCGCGGCCTTCCGCTGTTCAACCAGGCGTATCTGCTTTCGGATAAAACCACAACACCACAGTTTTGCCGCGAAGGTTAGATAATTTCACATCTTTTCCAGTATGATCCTTCACCTGGAAATCTGGAGCCTCAGAACCGACTTCCAATAATCCCATTGGCCCTTCCTTATATTTATGGGCGTGTCGCCACCCTACATGCGCTATTATTCTAAAGGAAGCACAGGCAGGAGTCATCAAAGATGAATCGCATTTTTAATATTATAGTTGCATTAACTTTAGTTTTATTTTCTGGCTTTGCTTTCTCCGGTTCTGTATTGGCAAAAATTTACGATACAGATGGCAACAGAATTTTCGAGAACTTGCAAGAACGGATGTCTATTTCCGGAAGTTCGGAAAAGATTCCAGTAATCATCAGCTATCGCGATGCAACACAATTCTCCGCATCACTTGCAACGAAAATTCAACAGGCTGTTTCTTCAAAAACACTGCGGCGTTCTTTTCGAAATATTCCTGCAGTTGCTTTATCAATGACACGCGATCAAATCAAAGAAGCGTTAAAGGATCCAATGATCGAACAAATCGAATTGGATGGGGTCATGAAAAAAGCAATGGATGGCGCAAAGCGTTCATTCGGAGTGGATAGTGTTCGTGCTCAATTTGGATTCGATGGAAACAGAGACGCTTTGCTTACATATACAACGAATGATGTAGTTGTGGCGATCATTGATACTGGAATCAATGCAAATCATCCGGATCTAAAAAACAAAGTTTTGTTCTTTAAAGATTTCATTAGAAATCGTCAGGAACCTTATGATGATGAAGGTCATGGAACTTTTGTTTCTGGTGTAATTGCGGGCACCGGCAAAATCAACAAAGCATTAGCCGGAGTGGCGCCTGGTGCAGCGCTGGTCGTTTTTAAAGTTCTTGATTCAACCGGAAGCGGACAGATTTCAGATGGAATTGCTGCAGTGGATGAAGCAATTTCGCGAAAGGCGCAATTTAATATTCGTGTTTTGAATTTGAGTCTTGCTGTTCCTGGAAGTTCCAATGGTAAAGATGCATTTTCTAAGATTTGTAATCGTGCAGTTGCTAATGGCCTTACTGTTGTTGTGGCTGCAGGCAATGATGGTCCAAGTCCAAAATCGATTGGATCACCTTCCGCTGCTGCATCAGTAATTACAGTTGGAGCAGGTGCTGATCTTAATGAAAGAGGTTTTTATCTTGCAGATTTTTCCGGTCGCGGTCGAACTGCAGATGGAAGAGTCAAACCTGATTTGTGGGGTCCGGGTGTTGCAGTTAAAACAACGCGGCGCGAAGGCGGATACACATCCGTAAACGGGACAAGTTTTGCTGCTCCATTCGTATCTGGAACAATTGCGCTGATGCTGGATGCAAAGCCGAATCTGACTCCACCTAAAATAAAAAGTATTTTGCTATCCACCGCCCTTCGCTGGTTTTCAGGCGGAAAAAGTAACGAAGCTGGTTTCGGCAGACTTCAATCTTATGAGGCTGTTACGCGAGCAGCCTCGATTAAATCAAATTTACAGCCCCCTGAGGTTCCAAGTTATCGTTCATTCCGGAGTTCGATTACTCAAGGCCAGGATCAATTCGTCGATATTCCTGTTTTGAGCACAAACTTCCCAATTGCAATCACTTGCATCGTATTGGATAGCCCTTCGGGGGATATCGATTTGGAACTTCTTTCTCCAACGAATTCAGTTGTTTCGAGGAGCGCCACATTGAAAAGGCAAGAGACAATACGATTTCAGCCTTTGGTTCCAGGAGTTTACAGGCTGAAGCTTACAGCGTTAGGTCCCAGCAGCTACCTTTTGAGTATTTCCGCTGATTCATCCAATTTGGGTATGGAAATTGGGGTTCTAAAGCCTGTTTCAAAACCAGTTTTGGAATGGAATAAAAATCCATAACTTGACAGCGGAACCAGCGCAGGATATCTTACATTCTGAGTCCCCTCTTATTAGGCCTAACGTGGGCTCCGGCCCCAACCGGAGCCCCATTTGTTTTTTTGCCCACAACAATCGCTCAAAAAACTTCATGCTATGATGGATTTCTAATGGCGCAAGAATTTACGATCGGAATCGAAGAAGAATATCAAATCGTTGATCCTGAAACTCGCGATTTGAAATCTCATGTTTCAGTAATTTTAGAAGAAGGTCGCCGTCTGCTTGGTGATCAAGTGAAACCTGAAATGCACCAATGCATGATTGAAGTAGCAACGAATGTGCACCATAACACAAATCAAGCGCGTGAAGATTTGTTCCATTTGCGCCGCACAATTCATGATCTGGCCGGAAGAAATGGATTGAAGATTGCGGCAGCTTCCACACATCCATTTGCACATTGGACCGGACAAAACATTTTTGAACACGATCGGTATATGCAGATCGTAGAAGATCATCAGGTGTTATCGCGCAGCCTGCTAATTTTCGGTCTTCATGTTCATGTTGGTGTAGAAGATCGTGAAACAGCAATCCATATTATGAATGCAGCGCGATATTTTTTGCCCCATGTGCTTGCTCTTTCAACCAGCTCTCCATTCTGGATGAATCATGAGACTGGATTGAAATCATACCGGTGTGAAATATTTAAGAAGTTTCCACGAACCGATATTCCTGATTATTTTAATTCATGGTCTGAATACGAAAATTACGTAAATCTTTTGATCAAGACAAAATGCATTGATAATCCAAAACGGATTTGGTGGGATTTGCGTGTCCATCCAATTTATCCAACACTTGAATATCGTGTTTGTGATATCCCCACGCGTGCAGAAGATACCATTGCAATTGCCGCTCTGTTTCAAGCAATTACTGCGAAGTTGTACAAACTCATCAAACTGAATTTGGGATTCCGTCTTTACCGTCGCTTACTAATTCAAGAAAACAAATGGCGTGCGGTTCGATATGGTCTGGAAGGAAAAATGATTGACTTCGGTAAGCAAACCGAAGTGCCTGTAAAGGACTTAATTCATGAACTGATTCAGTTTGTTGATGATGTTGTTGATGATTTTGGATCCCGGAAAGAGATCAATCATATTTATAATATTCTCCGTGATGGAACCAGTGCTGATCGACAACTTAAGGTCTATCATGAAACTGGAGATCTCCGCCGCGTCGTAGATCATGTCATGGAAGAAACCATGCGTGACGTCCGCTAAAAATTCGGCCTATCTTTTAACTGTGAAAATTCTTATCGTTTTGCTCATGACCCTGTTTGCGTTTGAGGCTTCATTTGCTTCGAATGCTGAACAACTCATTGGTACTCCTGCTCCGGAATGGAACAATCAACAATGGATAAATTCACCACCACTTCGGATTTCAGATTTAAAAGGAAAAGTAATTCTTGTTCGATTTTTTATGGATTCAAGTTGTCCGTTTTGCCGCGCAAGCGCTCCATATCTAAATGAATTTTTCAGCACTTACAAAAACAAAGCACTGATTGTAATCGGCATGTATACTCCGAAACCTTCACCCATGAATGTTCCAATTGAAGATGTGCGGAAGTACGTAAAAGATTATGGTTTTGAATTTCCTGTGGCGCTCGATAATGATTGGGCAACACTGAATAAATTCTGGTTGGACCGGGTTCCGGATGCAGATTTCACTTCAGTTAGTTTCTTAATCGATAAAAAAGGAATTGTCCGTTATATACATGAAGGTGGACAATACAGCAATGAAGATGTGAAAAATATCCGTAATAAGATCGAAGAACTGTTGAACGTTCAGTACTAAATTGGATTGATTTAAGAAGCTTCCTTTGTTATAGTACGTGCTCTCGTATTTGACCTGGATGCCGGGATAGCTCAGTCGGTAGAGCGAAGGACTGAAAATCCTTGCGTCGGCGGTTCAATTCCGTCTCCCGGCATTTTCCAATTCCTATCAGCGCGCCCTCAACTAAAGCACTTTCGACTTAAAGAAAAAATGGTGAAATAAATCTTTAATACGCTGGAATTGTCGAAATGCGATCTGTCTTTTAAGCTGACGCAAAAAGGCAGTAAATGAAGCGCCTGGATATCTGGAAGACATTTCAATAAATCGATCTAAACCACTGTTTCGTGCGTAGTCATGTAAAGCCACTGATGACCCCCATCGGACTTTCCCGTAAAAGATATTCCTGCAATCTGAAATTGCTACTAAGCCGAATAGCTTTTTCAATTGCGACTCTAAGGTTACAATGATGCTTCATTTTATTTAACACATGGCAAATCACTTTCTCTGGATTACGGATCCTCAAGCCTGGATCGGTCTATTTACACTTACTGCGTTAGAAATTGTTCTGGGAATCGATAACATCATTTTTATTTCGATCCTTGCTGGCAAACTTCCAGCTGAAAAACAGAAACGCGCTCGCCGTTTCGGTTTAGGGCTGGCGATGATTACTCGTATCCTCCTCCTGCTTTCAATTAGTTTCATTATGCAACTGACTAAGCCCTGGTTTTCGGCGCTTGGTTACGATATTTCCGGACGCGACCTCATTCTGATTGTTGGAGGAATCTTCCTCATTTCTAAAAGTACTTTTGAAATTCATAACAAATTGGAAGGAGTCGAACATGAATCTTCTGCAAAACTCCGGGCTTCCTTCACTGCTGTTTTGATTCAAATCATGTTGCTTGATATTGTGTTTTCACTCGATTCAGTAATTACCGCGGTTGGGATGATCAAAGAAGTTGCAATAATGATTACAGCCATCATTGTTGCTGTAATCATTATGATGTGGGGAGCAGAGCCGATCAGCCATTTTGTTGACAAACATCCGACCATAAAAATGCTGGCGCTCGCTTTCTTGTTAATGATCGGATTACTGCTGATAGCCGATGGACTGGGTCATCATATTCCAAAAGGATATGCGTATTTTGCCATGGGCTTCTCGGTATTTGTCGAGATGTTGAATTTGAGATCAAGAAAGGGGAAGCCGGTAAAACTGCACGAGCGCTATGAAAAATAATGGATCTTCGCCCAGGTTTTCTAATGTAAAATAATGGAAGGTGAGGGACTCATGACCAACAAAGCCATTTCGATTACTATCGCCATTTTCGTACTTGTAACGTGCATCGCATCCGCTGGTATCGCATCTAAAATCAAGCCGTGGGTCGATGCGAATACTGCAAACGGTCATTCTGCTGAATTCTTTATTGTTTTGAAAGAAAAGGCGGATCTTTCCCCGGCCTTCAAAATGAGCACTAAAGTAGAGCGTGGAAAATTTGTCTTTAAAACATTATATGAAACCGCGCAGAAGAGTCAGGCACCATTACAGCAACTTCTGAAATCACGCGGCATAAAATTCCAATCTTTTTACATCATTAATTCACTTCTGGTAAAAGGCGATCGTGCTTTGGTAAATGAAATGGCGGCTCGCGATGATGTTGGCAGCATTGATGGGAATCCAATCATTCATAATGATCTTCCAAAACCAGAAAATGTTTTTGCGTCAAAAGCCCCGGAAGCAGTTGAATGGAACATTACAAAGGTGAATGCTCCTACTTTATGGGGTCTGGGATTTACAGGTCAGGGTGTGGTTGTTGGCGGTGAAGATACAGGGTATCGATGGACACATAACGCGTTGAAGAAAAAATATCGCGGGTGGGATGGCACTACCGCGAGTCATGATTACAACTGGCATGATTCCATTCACAGCGGTGGTGGTTCTTGTGGTGCTGATTCGCCAGCGCCCTGTGATGATAGCGGTCATGGAACGCACACAATGGGTACTGTTCTGGGTGATGATGAGGGATCGAATCAAGTTGGAATGGCGCCTGCTGCAAAATGGATCGGCTGCAGAAATATGGATCAAGGGAATGGAACTCCTGCGAGCTATTTGGAATGCTTTGAATTCTTCATGGCTCCTTATCCAGTTGGTGGAAATCCGGGTCAAGGTGATCCAACAATGGCACCGGACTTAACAACAAATTCCTGGAGCTGTACTGATGGTGAAGGATGTACGGTTGGGGATGAATTGCAAGTTGCAGTGGATGCGCAAAAAGCAGCCGGAATTACAACAGTGGCTGCCGCGCAAAATCAAGGCTCTTCTTGCGGCACAGTAGATTTTCCGCCAGGAATTTATTCATCTGCATATACAGTTGGTTCTACAACAATGACTGATCAGTTATCTGGTTTTAGTAGTAGAGGACCAGCTGATTTTACAGGCTTAATGAAACCCAGTATTGTTGCTCCCGGCTCTGGAGTTCGATCTGCATTCAACACAAGTGATTCTGCCTATGCGACCCTAAGCGGAACCAGCATGGCAACACCTTGCGTAGCTGGAGGAATTGCATTGCTGTATTCAGCAGCTCCCTCCTATCGTGATGATGTGGATGCTACTGAAACTTTGATGAATGATGGTGCCACTCCACTGCCTGCAATCGTTGAAGCTTGCGGTGGTGATTATGTAAATGGTCCAAACAATTCATGGGGTTACGGCTTGATGAATGTAAGCACAACCTATAATAATGTTTGTACGACACCCGTCGCACCAACGAATTTGATTTCCTCGCTGACTGGTAACAATGAAGTTATGCTTAGTTGGGACACAGTTCCTGGTGCAACCGAATATCAAATATTCCGTGGTGCTGGCTCATGTCCAAATGGGTTGGTCGGATTTTCGCAAATCGCGGCATCGAGTGTGACTTCGTATTTGGATACAAATGTTGTCGCTGGTGCAACATACAGCTATAAGGTTTCAGCAGTGGTAGGAGCGTGTGCGTCTGCTCAAAGTAATTGTACTGAGCAAACAATCACAGCGCCGCCAACTTGCACATATTGCGATGATTTTGAAGATGGTACGCTTGATCCGAACTGGACATACATCAAGCAAACCTGGAGCGAATCTGGCGGAAATTTGATTGGAACACCACTCGGTAGAAAAGCGATTGCAATTGCGTCGCCAGTGTTTGCAGGTTGTTTAAATTGCAGCGTTCAAACAAAAATGTTAACGATGGGTGGAGCTGGTAATAGAGTTTGGCTGCTAGCGTGGTATGTAGATAAAGCGAATACAATCGAACTAATGATGAAAGAAGAAACAGGACGCTGGGTGTTAAAACAACGTGCCGGCAAAAGGATTGTTGCAAAACAAAAAGCGGTTAGTTCGATTTCAATTGGTGTCGTTTATAACGTCGTCATTTCATTTAATGGTACTCAATTTGATGTAAGTGTTGATGGTACGTCATTGATGTCTCTTACTCCGTTTGGTACGGTTCCAACAGGGACAGTTGGATTCCAGGTAAAGCGTACGACAGGACAGTTTGGCGAAATCTCAGTCAACTAAAACCGGACTTGTTCCCGTTTTAAAATCGGAGCCCCCCGATGATTAAGGAGTCGCCTATGAAAGGTATTCGTATCTTCCTGCTTCTTTTGCTTTTTCCCGCATTCTGCTTTGCTCAATATAAAGTTGTGCTCAAATCGGGCAAAGTTATTGAAGGGAATTTTTTGCACGAAGATCAACTCAACGTGTATATAGAATCCGGCGGAATCAAGATGAATTTCAAAAAAGACAAGCTGGATTTGGCAAAGATGAAAGAGTTGAATGCAAAGCCAGAATCTCCCGCTGTTGAAGCTACTCATAAGAATGCGGCAGCACCCTCAAAATCTGCCAGCGCTTCAACCGATAAATCAAAAAAGCCGGCTCGGGTTTACACATCAGAAGATCTTCAAAAAATGAAAGAGATTTGGAATGAAGGCACAACACAAACCGGACCTTCAACTCAAACCGAACCAGCAACAGAAGCTCAAACCCAAATGGCGGTAGCTCCGGAAATGCAGCCTCAATCTATGCCGTCTCTCGAACCGAGAGATGAAGAAACCATCAGAGCTGATATAGAAACTACCAAGGCCAATATTGTGGACGCCCAAAAACAGATTCAAGATCTTCGCGCCAAAGGCAGAGTCACGCAGACCTGGGAAAAAATGGTCAGCAAGATGCAAGACAGGTTGAAAGATCTTGACGTTGAACTGAAAGAGGCTGTTGCGGCCAGGAAAGCAGCAAAAGCTGCAGCTCAAACCCAACCGCAATAATACAGTTTGCAGCACCGGTTCGCTGGCGCTACAGATATGTACTTTAGTATACTAAAGCGATCATGAGAAAGGTAAATTCCAAAGACGTTGATTCGCTGTACAAGGCCGTTTTGACTCTTAGAAATACAGAGGAAGCACGGCGATTCTTTCGTGATCTTCTAACAAAAAATGAAATTGAAGGATTTGCCGAACGGTGGAAGGCTGCCCGGATGCTTTCTGATGGCGTTCCTTATACTCAAATCGTAGAAGAGACCGGAATCAGCTCTACCACGGTAGCTCGTGTTTCACGCTGGTTAAGAAAAGGTATGGGGGGATATAAACTCGCCCTTCGACGTTCTTCCCGTTCGTAAATTTCTTGACATAAAAATCCGGTAAGTGTATTTTCATTTCCCTTGTCATGAAAAAAATCTTCGTACTTCTTTTCTTAATACTTTCTGCAAATCTAATTGCAGAAGAGCCTCAAACACAAAATCAAGCGACTCCATCCCACGTGATTCAAACCGGTGATTCAAAGCATATCTACAATGAAGAAGATTTCCCGTCAGGAACGTTTGAAGGGTTGAGTGATGATCAGAAGAAGGAGGCATTGGAAGCACTCAATTCAAATAAGTGCACATGCGGTTGCAGCAACGACACAATTGCTACCTGCCGGATAAAAGATCCAAATTGCACTTTTTCTCCAAAACTCGTGACTCAGGTGTTGAGCCTGGTTCGTGAAGGCAAAAACGCAAAGGAAGTTGGAGCGGAGCTGAAAAAAAATGAGTTAGAAAACGATGAGTCGGATAACCTGGATGTTCCAGAACCGCATGAAACTACTTTTATTGCATTCCGAAAAGACGATCCGTACCAGGGACCGCTTTACGCGAAAGTAACGATTGTTGATTTTTCAGAGTTCCAGTGTCCGTATTGCAGAATGGTTTTACCGACACTTGAAGAGATCAAAAAGATCTATGGCGATAACGTCAAGATTGTTTGGAAGCATCGTCCACTTTCATTTCATTCCAATGCTTTTCCAGCGGCGGAAGCAGCAGAAGCAGCCCGGGAACAAGGAAAATTCTGGGAGATGCATGATCTGCTTTTCCAGAATCAGACAAATTTGAGTCCATCTAAACTTGAACAGCTCGCGACAACATTGGGCCTGGATGTGGAGAAATTTAGGGCTTCAATTGCAGAACATCGAAACAAGAGCCGGATAGAAGAAGATTCAAATTTAGCTTCATCTATTGGGGCGCCCGGCACACCCACATTTTTCATCAACGGCAGAAAATTAGTAGGCGCCTTGCCGTTGGCTGCCTTTAAAAATGTCATCAACGATGAATTGAACCAGGCAAATCAGATGATCGAAAAGGGTATTGAGCTGAACGCCGATTTTTACCAGAAAATAGTCCAGGAAAACGAAAAAATGGCCTCCGAACCCTGATCAACCTGCCGTTCCCTGTAAAATATTGAAAAAAAAGACAATACCGCAGGTAAATATTTTTGTAATTCAGAGTTGACAATAAATGACTAAGATTATATTATGTGTTTACACTAAGTTATTTTCTGAGGAGGATTTAAAATGTTTCGAGATTTGATGACAATTCAGGACCGAATGAATCGTTTATTTGAGCAGAATTTGCCAAAAGCAAAGTATGGAGATGAGGGTTTATTCGAAGGGGCTTGGGCTCCGGCGGTGGATATTCATGAGACGGATCAGGCGATCGTCTTGAAGGCAGACCTTCCCGGCGTGAATCCGAATGAAGTGGACATTCGGGTTGAGGACAACACTCTCTACCTGAAAGGCGAACGGAAGATGGAAAAAGAGACGAAGGAAGAAAACTATCACAGGATCGAGCGTTCCTATGGATCCTTCTCTCGTACCTTCATTCTACCTCGCACGGTTTCCGCGGAGAAAATTTCTGCGGATTACAAAAATGGTGTATTAAATATCACCATGCTAAAGAGGGAAGAGTCGAAGCCCAAACAGATTCATATTAACGTAAATTCCTAACAATAAGAGTTCGGCCCGCGGCGCATTCGTGCGCCGCGGTTTTTTTATGCCTAACTACGTTACAATCGTTGGATGCGATTTTTGATTGTTGGTCCAGGCGCCGTGGGCCTTATTTTAGGAGCTTCGCTGATAAGAAGCGGCCAGGAAGTAACTTTTCTGGCGCGCGGTGAAAGCTTAGAAGCTTTACAAAAGCGCGGACTAAAAATCGAATGGCCATCCGAAACCTGGGAACATCAGAATCTAAAGACTATTGAATCAAATTCCTCTCCCGCATCTTTTGATTACATATTGTTTTGTGTTAAGGGTTATGATTGGGAAAATGCGGCTAAATTGCTGCGCCCATTTTCTTCACGTTTCATTTTGACCTTCCAAAATGGTGTGATTGTTCATCGTGAAATGCGCCAGCAATATGGCGATTCTGTGCGCGCTTCAATCATTTATGTATCCGCTGATCGTATCTCTACTGGTATTGTTCGATCAAAAAGCAATGCGCGAGTTGTTTTAGATGGAAATCCTCAAATAGCTCAACATCTGCAACCCGTTCAGCAAGCTCTGAACAATAGTTTCGTCACTGCTGTTTTAAGTGAAGATATTGAAATCGATTTGTGGCGCAAATATTTGTTCCTTTGTAGTTTCAGCGCAATCAATACGCTTACTGAAAAGCCGCTTGAAAAATTGCTGAACGATTCATATGTAAAAGCACTTTGGAATGGATACATGAAGGAAATTGTATCGATCGCTCAATCAGAAAATGTTCAGTTAAGTGAAAAAGATGTGGAAGCGGCGATGACTAATGCGGAAAAATTTCCTCCAGGCACAACTTCATCATTATTTTCAGATACTCAACGTAAACAAAAAACCGAAGTTGAACTCTTGCAAGGCCATCTTGCCAGGCTTGCTGAAAAGAACCGGGTTGCCGCACCAATCAGTCGCGCAGTTTATGCGCTTCTTCGACAAAAAACTACGTTCTAACGTATTCTTTACCGCTGAGGCCGCCAACTTCGCAGAATTAATTCATTAATTTTTTTAAGTGCTCTGCACGCTTTGCGAACTCGGCGGTAAAATACTAATCATGCCTGAATTTCTTCTCTGGCACCTTTTAATTTTGGGAGGTAGCGGTTTTTTCGCAGGCTACTGGTTTCTTGAAGGACGTCATCGCCTTTTTGTTCGTGAATTATGTTTCCGTTTAGGCGGCAAAATTGTTCAATCTTTCGGAAGTATCTGGGGTTGGAAGACTGTAGTCCTTCGATTTTTGATGCGTGATCGCCAGGTTTTTGTGGAATATCGTTATCGTAATTTGCAGCCGAAGCCAAACAGGGGATTATTCGGTTGGCAGATTAGTGGTGAGCTTGAAATTCGTATTCCTGTTGTGCAAAAATTTTGGCTTCGCTTGTTGCAACAAAATCAAGATGAACCGCTTGCGGATGAAGTCGTAACCAGAATTCCGGAGCTGGATAAGCATTATGTAATCCATGCAACTCAGGAGGAAGCAGCGATCGATTTTTTGAGGCGGTCGTCTGTTCAGGATTGGCTGTTAAGATTCCCAATTTTTCCGGACAGATTGGAAATATATAAAGGATTTTTAAGAGCTGTGATGAATCAACCCTATATGCAAAGAGTCCGAAGGGAAGAATTTGAAGCTGTGGTAAACATACTTCTTGATCTGGCAGATGTTTATGAAAATCAGCAGATTGGATTATTTCACGTTATGGCAGCAGCAGGCAGCGCATCGTGTCCATACTGCCGTGGAATTTTCGATCCTTCCAGTGAATCGATTGTGACATGTTCACAATGTGGAACTTCGATTCACCAGCAGTGCTGGCAAGAAAATGGTCAATGTACAACCTGGGGTTGTTCATCAATGACAGTAAAAGATCAAAATCAAAATGTTTTGACAAAGGATATGTAATTCAGGCCTCTGGCGAGCGAGCCATTTCTGAGAATTGAGATTTATGTCTTCCCGAATTATTATTTCAAGTTCTAATTTGAGGAGTTCATTATGCGATTTTGGTTTGCAATTTTAATCTTATTGATTTCCGGTTTGGCTCAGGGAGAATCGGTCAAAGGTGAGGTCAAAGTTATTTATCCGGAAAATATTCAGTTTCTGATGGAAAAGTTTAAAGATGGTTTTCAGAAACAGAATCCTGGTGTTAGCATAATTCTTCAAAAAGGTGCAGGACCGGATCAGGTTCAGGAACTATACAGTGGAACAGAGACAGCCGACATTCTTGTTTTATCAGATGATCGATTGGTCAAATCATCTGTTCAAACTATGTATCAATCAACTCCCACAGATTTTATGTCTGATGAAATCGCAATCATTGCCGGCAAGAATGCAAAATATTTTGACGAACTTACATTGCGCTACTGGAATACATTTTTACTTCGTCCGGACGTTAAGGTGGGAATTGCTGATACTGGCAAATCGTATGCAGCCATTCGTGTTCCGTTGGTTTGGAAACTTGCTGAAACATGGGTTCATCAGATGTCCCTCTATGAAAATCTCACCGCTAAAACTAAAACGACAGAACCACAGCCATCAATCATTTCTGCTTTGCAATCCGGTTATCTTGATTATGCCTTTGATTATGTAACTCAAGGAAAGCAAAATGGCTTGCGAGTATTCCGGCTTTTGAAGTATTACAATCTCGGTGATCCCACGCTTGAAAACGTGTATAAGAGTGCTGTGATTGAAACTGATGAAAAGAAACTGGTGTATGGTGAGCCGATCATTTACAGCATTGGTACACTGAAACAATCGAAAAATCAAACTGCAGCACAGGTGTTTATCGAATATGTTTCGGGCAATGAAGGCCGCGCGATTTTACAAGCGGAAGAAGTAGCTCCGGTAAATGGCGGGCACGGAGACCCGCCCTCCGGAAATTCTAATTAGTTCACGTTTATCGATCCAAACGATCCAGTCGTATTTTTTACCTGGTAACCAACCGTTCCCGCGGGAACAACCCCAACTGCATTCATTGTAATCACAGCAGCTCCATCAACACTGACTTGAAATTGGGTGCCGTCGAAACTGAGCTGCGCGTTATAAAACTGATTTGGATTAATCGGAAGCAGTGCTTTTTGTTTTGCAACAATTCGTCCGTTGGATTTTTGTTTCAACATCCAGGTTCCGGACTCTTGCTTCATCAATAATTCAACGGTATTTTTCTTGTCCGCATACCAGGCAAATAATAACAGCCGATTATTTGAACCACCTGCATTGCTCATCGTGGTTTGTATTGTGCAATTAGATCCACATCCACTAAATGCCGGAGACGCAATCGCAGTCGCTGTTCTTCCTGAAGGTGCCCCGATTAAGCTTCCACCATTTTCATTCCATGCTTGCTTGATGTATGTCCAATTCGGATTAAGAACACCATCTTCATAATCATCACAGAATAGACAGACTGGAGCTGTCACGCAAAAATCGATTGCTTTCTGCATAACTTCGCGTCGTTTTGTCTCACTTGAAATCGCTTCAAATGGAAATCCCAGGAAAATCGATCTGAAACTTGCCGTGTCGCGGCTAATTCCGGCGTTGCCCATGTCACCGGTGAATGCAAGTTGCGATCCTTGCGTGTCATCTGGACTAACAGCATCAGAAGCGTTCGTCAAACCCCAGGAGAAATCTAAATCCAGTGTACCAACACTGCTGAAAATTCCATTTCCCGTTACAGTAGTGTGGTTTACATTATCGACAATGCCTGATGCACCAAGAATGTTGCTCTGAAATGTATTTAGCACGCCGCCTTGATCTGCAAAGTATTCTTCGCTTGTAAGGAAGAGACATCCCCCAGTTCGCAGATACTGAGTAAGTGCAGCTTCACTGGAACTATTCGGACCTGCCTTCGGCTGATTCGATCCCCCTTTGGCATCTCCGGAAAACCAGACAACCATTTTGTAGCTTGATAATGTCGCAGGATCCGGTTCATCAACATGATCTGTGCCATTCAATCCCTGAGTCGTTGTATTCCAAATATCAAAGGTTTGGCCGGCAAAATTAATTGCGTCTTCATAGTAGCTTCTTACATCAGGGGAATCGTCATCATCATCAATCAACAAAACGTTTGCGGGTGCCTTCGTGGTGAATGTAAAAGCTCCTGACCAGGAGCTTGGACCACAAGCATTGTTTGCACGAACATGCCACCAATATTGTGTTGTTGGATCGAGCGTCAAAAACCCGGTGTGATGATCTTCTGTCACATTTGCGGAATAAATAACGTTTGTGAATTGAGCATCTGTAGAGACTTCAAGATCGTAACTACTTGCGTCACTTTCCGGTTCCCATTCGTAATGCACAACAAACTTTGCATCCATCGTATTGTCTGGTGGATTCATTAATACCGGTGGCGGAAGTACATTTGAAGCTACGTTCGAGGTGACTGACGATGTGTGCAGAATTGCACCATCAGTTCCTTGAACATCAAACGGATAATTTCCGGGTGCAGTTCCGGAAACATCGACCGTCATTGTGCTACTACCGGGAACACTAACCGGATTCGGTGCAAAGCTAGCAGTTGCTCCTGAAGGCAAGCCGAGTGCACTCAGGGTTACATTTCCGGAATATCCAGCAAGTGGGGCCACATCAATTGTTGTGGATGTTGAACCCGTACTGCAAGCATTCAAAATGTCATCTTGACTGGCAACATGGAAATCTGCAGTGATATTTGGTTGAAGGATAAACAGTCCAGCAGTTTGGCTCCCAAAGATTCCGCTGACTAAAACAATGCCGCTGGGCAAATAAGGATAGTTGTCCCAGGTTCCTTCAAAATCGACAACATCATTGGCTGGGTACACATCAAAGTAAGCTACCTCAGTGAGTGATCCGTTCGCAACATTTGTTAAATCAAAAATGCGTAATCCTGATGAGTAGTTGGATTGATAGACGTAATTGCCTTTCACATATTGATTGTGATCTATAGAAGTAGTCTGATGCTGGAATTTGTTGATCAGAACCGGAGTATTTAAGTCCGATACATCCCAAATAAGTGTTGTGGTGTTTACACCAAAATCGGATTCATCGAATTCATCATCCATTAATAGAAATTGATGATCTTCTGTTAACCAGACTTGATGACAATAACCTGCACCTGCATATGGAGTTGAAGAAAGCTGTACTGGTGCTGATTTGCTGGATACATCTACGATAACCAGGCGGTCATTGTTTCCAAAATCACCATCTGCGGCAAAACAAAGTTCGTGTCCATCATATGTATCGTCCGGCCCGTTGTAATTCAGGCAAGTGGCTTCATGAGTGTATGTTCCATTGCCGAAACAACCAGCAAATTTAGGTTTAGGAACAGATCCCGATGAAAGCACGGGACCTTTCACATCGATCATATGTAAACCCTGGCAACAACTTCCGCATCCGGATTGAGTTCCAACTGCATATAGGAAACCGGTATCGTTATTTAGGAAAATTGTGTGAGAGTTTCCAAGGCCGGGATAATGTGAATTTTCAGTAAATGTTTGCGGAGTTGTGACATTACGTAATCGCGTTAAGTCAAATACTTGAATTCCATGTCCGGATGCTTCGCTACCAACATACATCCGATGGATTCCAGGCTTTGTGTAAACACGAACATCGCGCCAAAGCGAATTGTTGTTATTGTGCGCTGGCAGCCTTCCAAGATAAACAGGATTCACCGGATCGGTGACATCTACAAAAGAAACACCATTGTCACAACCCATCAGTGCATATTCTTTGTTGGTGAGTGGATCTACCCAACCTTCAACAACATTTCCGTTGCTGGTACATCCAATACTTGAAAGCGGAAGGAATTTAAGTAAATCGATATTACTGCATTGATAAGGGCCAGCCATTCCGCTTACACATGGTGTTGCTGCTTGTGGAATTCCTTGTTCGATCTTCTGATGATTCGGAACTTTTCCTTCTAGCCATATGGCAAAAACATCAGAATGAAACAGGATTGTGAATAAAAATAAAGGAAGGACAATATGCAGAAATTTGGCTTTCATTGAGTCTCCCAACGCTATGATGAATGACCTGAGTTTCGATACTACCACATAGGTGCAAAGACCGACTACAATTAAAGGTAGTCCAGAAGCGGGAAGTTTCCGCCTACTGCCGGCACCGGATCCGCATCCAGAAACTTTGCAATCGCCGTCGAATATACAGAACGGAAATCAGTGTGCACATCAAGATTGCCATCAAAAACAAGACTGGCATCATCCAATCGTGGATAACTTCCATGAATCCCTGGTTTTACGGAATTACCGATCGCAATCGCAACCGATGCATATCCATGATCTGTCCCGACATCATTATTTTCATAAGCACGTCTGCCAAATTCTGAGATCGTTAAAACCAGAACCTTGTCCGCCAAACCATGAGCATCAATGTCACGATAAAATGCGGATATCGATGCACTCAATTCTTCCAGCAAATTATCGTGTGTGCCTAACTGTCCATAGTGATTATCAAAATCGCCAAAGCCTACAGCCATGGCACGAACGCCAAGATCTGCCCAGATTAACTGTGCGCATTGGTAGAGTTGATATGCTAAATAACTGTCAGCAGGATATTGCACCATTGCTTGATATCCACTGATTTTGTTTTGAATGATCGCTGATTGCTCTAACGCCTGAACACGTAATTTCCGATTTGTTTCTGCAACCACACTGCTGTTGTACGGCGATTTCATGATGCTTGCATAACTGTTCTTCCGGCTTGTTTCATCAAAACTGTATTTAAGCTGGAATTCTTCCAATGTAGAAATACTAACCGGTATTCGCTTTTCACCGGTTAGTATCAATTTGCCGCCGCCAAGATCAACACCTGGTGAAATTTGTTGCTCCGGTACTCGATCCAGAAACCGTCCTAACCATCCGCTCGGTTTTTTGGAGGTATTGTATTGAATGTCGCATGATTGAAATTCATATTGTCCTGCTGCATGATCGAACAAACCGAGAGCATTTTTAGGAACACCAACGCTGTTGATAATCGCAACTTTATTTTGGGTGTAAAGATCGAGAAGCGGCTGCATCCGTGGATGGAATGCAAGATCACCTGAATTCGGTAAGGCCAGAGCTTGCGCACGATCTACTCCCAATGTTGGACGTAACACGCGATATCGATCATATTGATCCAATGGAATCACTGTATTCAGTCCGTCATTTCCGCCAAATAAATTAATCACCACCATCACTCGTTGTGAGGCATCCGGTGCTGCAATTTTTTTGGCTTCAGCTATCGGATTAAGCCATGCTCCTGTTAGTCCGAATCCAACTGCTGCCACTGATGTCTTCAAAAATTCGCGTCTATTGATAGCCATGATTCCTCCTTAATTCCTCTGGTAATCCGGTGAACAGAGTACAAGCCAGATTGCACCGCGAACTTTTTCTTCATTGACACTGCCTTTGAAGTAAGAAATGACTTTAGTTCGCAACGCAGGATCAGGCGGAGCTGCAAGCAGAGCATCAATAATGAAGTCTGTTGCTTCCGTTGGATTCAAAGTTTTATTAGGAAGAAATTTTTTGACATCAAAAGATGTATCACCATTGTTTGCAACAATATCATCTGCAACACGATCGCGAATTGTAACCAGAGCAGTGTTTACCAATTGTCCTTTTCCGCCTGGCGGATAAAAACTAAAAACGCTTGGCGGGTAATAAACAAGTTGTTCTGCAGCATACGACCAGTAAGCCAGGTACTCACCTTTTGTTTGCGCGCCAACAGCGCGCAATGCACCAACAAAATGTTCGATCGGTTCTTTGAATTGGGTGCGCACAACGTTTTGACTGTAAAATTCCTGATCAGTTAAGATCGCGCGAACTGTTGATCGAATGTTTCCGCCGGTTTGCTGGAACACGCGCGCTACACGTTCCACGTACGCTCCACTTGGCGTTTCGGTTGCAAGCTTTTGAATCAAAATTTTACTGATAAATGGCGCCATTGTTGGTTGCCGTATGAGGATATCAACTACATCGCTGACTTCCTGGGTACCATTGGGACCCGACCGTCCGTTGATCGTCACACCCAAAATTGTTTTTTTGTCTGAATCATGAAGCTCAGCTGTGAACTTTGATTTTTTTCCTTCTACGACGTACCAACCGGTTAACGCGCGCGCTACTTCCTTTACATCTTTTTCTGAATACGTAGGCAGCGGTACACCTTTTGAATCACGCTGAACACTACCATCCATATTCAGTTTGTTTGTGCCCAACGCAAATAACTGCATGAACTCGCGCGCATAATTTTCGTTCGGCGGAATCTTTTTGCCATGATCATCCACCGCAGTTCCACTATTGGAATTGTTATCCAAAAAAACCAGCATCGCTTGATCTTTTGTAATTCCGATCAACAAGTCCCGAAAATTTCCAAGCGAATTTTGTCGCAAAAAATCTTCATATTGATGCATGAATCCACCAACACCTACTTTCGCTTCCGAAGCAGCAAAGTGCTCATGCCAGATTAAAGTCATTTTTTCTTGCAGTTGACGTCTGCTATAAACCATTCGCGCATTCCAACGCATGATCCATTCGAAATCGGCATAAAAATCTCGCGGAGGTGGCGGAAGCTTTTTGATCGCATTCGAATCATCAATGCTTGCTGGATTTAATTGCATTTCGATGTAGGCCGGAATGCCCATTGAAAGAACAGCATTCATTTCTTGTTGATTTGGTCCAAATCCAAGACGCCTCAAAAGATGTCCGGCAAGCAATCGATCTTCTGCATAACTTTGCGTCGCAGATTGCGGTAATGCCAATAATGTCGGCTGTGCAAATGGAACTTGAACGAATCCAGCTGCGCGTTTCGTCAGCAGATTACGTTGTCTCATCCATTCACTAGCTCTGATTTCAGTTTGAGTTTCCGCTGCACACAATCCTTGTTGCAGCAGAACAACTGCAATCAGAATTGAAATGCGGCACAGCAATGAAGGGATTTTTTTGGCTGGAGTGTGAATCATCGCCTTCTCCTTTTTATATCTTTTTATATATAAGAGGGCTGGTTAATAAAGAAGTCTCATTCATAAATGGTCATACTGTCAAATTAATTTCAGGTTAACCATCGACACACAGACTTACACAATAAAATTACGAGACTGACTTGTCTCATGTTTGGGATGGAAAAAGGTTGTTTGTCACAGAAATGTTTCAGTTGAATGGAACCTCTCGTCGGTTTGATATGACAAAATGATGGCTCACAGTTTGCTAGGGCAGTTTTTGAAATGCGACTTACATCCCAAGAGGCGCTTTCTGCTCCTGCGATACCTTTTCCTTGTGAGGCTGAGGGGGAAGGTCGACCACGTATCCTTTATTATTCTCCGACATCATCTGGCTTAGGACCGGTAAACCGGCAAATAATGTTAGCTCGTGCGATATGTGAGGGACTCCCCGGGGCTGCGATCCTTCTGATCGGAGAGGTTCGCCAGGGATCAACGCCGATTCTTCCGCCAGGCGTTGATTTCCTGGCATTGCCGGCCAATAGTGGAAACATTCGCCGATTGCCACATTCACATCTGATTGAACTCCGGCGCAAAGTTTTGTTTAGCGCAGTTCGCGCATTTGATCCTGATGTGATTTTGGTTGAATACACTCCAAACGGTTTTGAAAGAGAATTAGATCAAACCCTGGAGTGGAGTCATCAAAATGGAAGACCTCGCACAATTTTACTGTTACAAGACGTAATTCCGGATCCTGCGGAAAGATTCGAATTAGAAAATATGATCCGTCACGCTTACGATTTTGCGTGGGTATTAGGGGATGCATCAATTCTAAATTGGGTCCGCGAATATGGATTGTCATTAGATTTAATTCAGAAACTTCGTTATACCGGATATCCGGATCACCGTGTGCGATCCAACTGGTTTGAACAAGAAGGAACTCATGCCACAGATGTTCTCGGTTTGCCACATGGTCATCTTGTACTGTGTCTCGCTGGAGAGGGCGAGGCGGGTGAAGCACTTGCTGAAGCATTTTCACGAGTTCATCTCCCGCCCAAAACAAATGGAGTCATTGTTTGTGGTTCAGGATTTTCAATTTCAATGCGAAAAAAACTCCAGCGAAGATTAGCAGGATTTCCGCGGATGAGATTAGTACCGGTGAATTGTGATTACGCCTGGCTGCTTTCAATGGCTGAAAGAATTGTAGCTTTTGGTGGATACGAAGAAGTTTCTGAAATTCTATCGTTTGATAAACGCGGTTTTGTTGTATTGCAGTCAGCGAATCATGGAGATACAACCAGAGCAAAAGTTTTGCATAAATTGAATCTCATTGAATTTTTAGCTGTAGATACAATCAGCCCGGAGCCTCTGAGTCAGTGGCTTTCAACTGAAATATCTCCTGCACCAAAATCAAGGCACATCCGGCGCGATGTAAATCTGAATGCCCTGAATCAAGTTACCAAACTGATTCAGGAAGCACTTTCTCTACGAAAAATTCCAACCGCGTGAAACGTGAATTCGTGAAAAGAAGCGTGAAACGTGAATTTGGGATGAGCTTTCCACGTTTCACGTTTTACGCTTCACGTTCAAGATGTAGTACTATTGACAACGCATTGTACCAGTAATATGATTTAACGGGTATGGAGATGATTGAGCCCGAAGTGGTTCAGGACAACAAACCAGAGGGTCCGCAAAGGAACCTTTTAGAGCATTTTTCCTTCATTTTTAACACCGGCGTATCAGAAATTAAGCGCAAAGGAGCTATCACCCGCCTAAATTACGAAATCAAAGGACTGGAAAGAGAAAAAGAAAAGTACATTCAGGCATTAGGGCATCGTGCTTGGGAAGCTCATGTTGAGCATCCTGATTTTGCTGGAGTCGTCGTCAATTTGAAAGAACTTCAAATTGAGATTAACCGTTTGGAAACCCAGTTCGGTGAGCATGAGACTCAGATCCAGGATATTGAAGCTGCAAAATCAGAGCTAACAGAAAAATTCAATCAAAGCTTGGATCAAATCGAGCAGCAAATCGTGCCTCATCGACAAAAAATTGAGACGATTAATGCAGAAAAAGAAGACAACAAGATCCAAATTGAAGAACTTCGATCAAAACAAGATCATCTTTCTCAGCAGGTGCGTTTCCATCAGAAGAACATACAAGAATTGGATTTGGGGACAGATGCTGAAAAGACATCGAAGATTGAGTTGGAAAAGGGAGCCATCCGCAATATTTTCCTGGAAAAATCCGAGATAGAATGCAAGATTCCATTTTTGATGTCTCGGATTGAGAAATTGAAAATTTCACTCGGTGAGGAAACCGCTGAAATTTCGCGCCTTGAGGGGGAAAAAGATACAGCCAAGAGGGATTTTGAGCATCGAATGAAGGATTACAACAATCAAATCCATCAACTCGAAGATCGCAAAAAGCAGATCATCAAACAAAAGGATCAGCTTAAAAAAGAAATGGATCCATTTCTTTATGATCTTGGAAAGAAAGTTGAACAACATCGGGTGGAAGAATCAAGTTTTCGTGAAGTGCTTTCTGAGATGGATGAGTTGAATGGATTGGTTGACTCGCGGCGGCAGCAAATTGTGGAAGCAGAATCGTTGTCGCGCGCGATGGATCGAAATGCCTGGACCAATTTTTTGGTTTTTGCCTGTAGCCTGGTGGTTCTGGTTATCAGCCTGATCTACGTTCTGGTACGATAGATTCTTTTAACCACGAAGGACACGAATTTTCACGAAGTCTAATTTTCATTTTTTAAGGATCTTCGTGTATATTCGTGCCCTGTCCTGAAAATCTCAGGCTGCTTCAATGGATACTTTGTATCCGAGTTTCTCTAATTTACGTACGTAATAGTTGATCATTACTTTGGGTTTTAATCGATAGAAATGATCCGGCCCCAGATCTTTGTATGGTGTCTTATCTTTGATGATGTGGTAATAGCAGGCTGCTAGGCTGTGAGCCACTGCAATGATAGCTCGTTTGACACCACGGCGTGGAGCGAGTCTTCGAAATTGTGCTTGAAAATATGATCCCTTACAACGACTAGCCGCCGAAGCTGCTTCGACGAAGGCTTTTTTGGCCCAGACATTTCCGTGAGTAGTTTTCCCACTTTTCCGTTTCCCTGCACTTTCATTGTTTCCTGGACACAATCCCAGCCATGATGTGAAATGACGATCGGTAGGAAATTGTGTCATGTTTATTCCGCATTCGGCAACGACATTTTGAGCTGTGCGGAGTTGAATTCCTGTTGTTGTACAGAACAGTTGGACGGCCTCTTCAAAAGGGAGAACTGTTTTTTCAATATGTTGATTCAATTTTTCAATGAAATCTTCAAAACTTTCCAATTCTGTCAAAAGAATTTCCAACATGAACCGATGATGCTCTCTAATTCTGCCTTCTAAAGCTTCCTGTAGCTGCGGAATTTTCTTTCGCATACGATCTTTTGCGAGTTCAGCTAATTCAACTGGATCTGTTTGACCGGAGATGATGCTTTGAATCATTTGGCGTGCTGATACACCAACGACATCGGTGGCCACTGAAGCTAACTTAATGTTGCAGTCTTCTAATGTTTTCTGAATTCGATTAATTACTGATGCTTTCTGTTCAACTAAACGACTACGATGTCTGGTTAGATCTCTTAGTTCGCGCAACGGTGGTTCTGGAACAAAACTCGCTCTGAGCATCCCCATCTGCAGGCATTTGGCAATCCATTCACAATCGCTTACATCGGTCTTTCTTCCCGGAACGTTCTTCAGATGTTGTGGATTCACCAACAACAATTGGAAGCGTCCTTCTAAAAGATTCCACACCGGTTTCCAATACACCCCAGTCGATTCCATGGCAATATGTGTTACTCCCTGTTCGGCCAACCAATCTGACATCCTTAGAATCTCTCGTGTCGTTGTACCAAAAGATTGAACGTCTCTTAGCAACTTCCCTTCATCTATAATTTTTCTTAAACCAACTTTGATGCTATCTTTGTGAACGTCCAACCCCGCACAACTTTTGTAAATTACTTCAGCATCTTCCACTACCATTCTCTTCCTCCTTCAAACAGGGAATGCCAACGATTAAAATGATTCTGTCCTTCGTGCTTCTCTTTTTGAGAGCTACAATGATGGTTTCCAATTGGCATTCAGGTCAATCTGCTTTACGGGCTCAAGCGCCCCAGTCACGAAAACGACCTTCTTCCTGTTCATGAATGTCACTATATCGAAATATAATTAATTTTCATTTCGACGGTTGCACCCTAAATGGGTGGATGAAATCTGCTTTGAAAATCGATGGTCAATGAAGTTCCCCCCTCCTTATGAAGGAGGGGTTAGGGGAGGTTGGAACATTTTGAAAACACTCCAACCCCCTCTTTGATCTCCCCCTTCATAAGGGGGAGAAACGAACGCCGATTTTCATTATTTCTGTTTGATCTCAAGATCATGAGTTACTTCGTGGTTAATTCTGGTTTTTCTTGTTGATAACTATTCCGGCCGGTAGTGTAATCCGAAATTTCTTCGCAAAATTGCCTTCATTTACCGCAAGCGCAATTCGACCGCGCGAATCTACGTATAACAAGATGTGATCAACCGGAACATCGCTGAACGTTTTCATAAACGGCATCTCAAATTTTTGCGATCCTACTTCAACCAGAATCGAATCATTTTTGGCAACACCGATTTGTTGAAACATTTCCGCTGGAATATTGCTGATCAAATTTCCAAATGGCCCATCAATTCCGATAATATCTCCTTCAATTCTGTTCCCTATCAGCCGTGCAGTCTTAATTTGCAGACGAACTAGATTCGGAACCACCGGGCCAGCCTGTGTCCAATCTTCACCGGCCGCGAGATGAGCACCGGCGGGCGAAAAAATATCGCGCCCGTGAAATGTTGATGAAAATGATTTGCCGATGGTTCATGCGGGGTTGGTAATTTCGCGTGCCTCTTCAATTCCTTCTTGATCCTGTACAAGAGTAATTAATCCGTTATCGGGCAAAACAAAATAATGTCCTTTTTTTGACTTCGCTATAATCGCTTTTCGCGAGCTTCCAACTGTTGGATCGATTACTGATACGAACACAGTTCCGGCAGGATAATAAGGAGTTGTGCCGGCAAGAAATCTTGCAGCATCCTCAATGGAATACGGAGTAACTTGATGAGTAAGATCAATGATTTCAGCGTCCGGTGTAATTTGAAGCATTACACCTTTGCAAAGCGCAACCGAATCATCTACTGTTCCAAAATCGCTCATGAACACGATGATCGGCCTTGCCGCAATTCCGTATTTTGCAATCAAAACAAAAATGAGTACCACTAATGTTTTTCTGATCATCATTCCTTTTCCAACTCCTTAATTCTCGTTTCTAATTGAACTCTTTGCGGCCAATTCAGGGGGACATCAGCCGCAAGTTTTTTGTATTCGGTTAATGCCAGATCATGTTCAGCCATATTTTCGTAAACCGAACCAAGCGCCAATCGCGCGGTCCATAATCGCGGATTTTTTACGGTGAGTCTTTCCAGCCGTGTTCGCGCTTCATTCCATCGCTTTGTAAACATCAGTGTAAAACACAAATTGATTTCTGCCTCTTCATATGATGGCTGAACCTCCAGCGCATGCAAAAAAGCCGCTTCTGCTTCTTGCATCTTTTTTTGCTGTCTGAACGCTACACCAAGATTGTTTGAGTACTGAGCATTATCATCGTGGCTGGATGCTTCTCTAAATTCTGTTGCAGCGTTTTCATAATCCCGCTCAGTAAGAAAAATAATTCCGCGTTGATTGTGAACTTCGGCCGAATCTCCATTGAGCAACTTGAGTGCATCATCATATTGACCCTTTTCTGCATAAAAGGAAGCGAGTTCAAATTGTGCTTCCAAAAAGTCTGGAAAATCGCGTATCGTATTTTTTAGTTCCATTTCAGTTTCTTCGATCCGATTTAGATGCGCGTAGGTTTTTGCGAGCTGGATTGCGACTTCCGGATCAGGTTGAATTTTGAACGAACTCAAATAAAACTTTTCAGCTTCTTCATATTCTTTCTTTGCCGCAAGCGTGTTTGCCAAAAATTTGGCGCTTAATGCGCTGGAGGGTTCTTGGCGATTCAATTTTCGGAAAGCTGTCTCCGCCGAATCTAACTTTTGCAATTTCAGCAAAGCCATTGCCTTGTTGAATTCTTCGATCCACGCAATCCGCGTTTTCGGGTCGATTTGCTTGTTCGCGGTGGTTTTCGCGGATACATAACCAAGACTCCGCAATTTTTCCTGATCTTCTTCTGATAATTTTATTTCATGGGTGGCGATACTATTCGATTGATAGTCCTTTATTGATTTCTTAAATGCAGCAATGTCGGATTTCTGAATCAAATTCGTGGTTTCATTGAAATCATTTTTCAAATCATAAAATTCCGGCTGCGGTGCAGAGATGTATTTTTTGTTGTTACTGATGGAAGCATACAGCTCCGCAAAGCCGAAGTTTCGTGCGGCATATTTGGATTCTGCCAGCAGGGTTCGGTCAGTAGGTGGATTTAACAACGAGACGCCATCTAGCTTCGGTGGAATGTTCAAATTCAGCAATCCTAAAATTGATGGTGCAATATCACAAAGTGAAACCGCTTCAATTCGATCGTTTTTTGTAATCTTAGGCCCCGCAAAAATCAGGGGCACATGGAGAGTGGCGTTGTATAGAAAGACTCCGTGAGTGAATTCACCATGCTCACCCAAACTTTCGCCATGATCTGCGGTAACAATCCATAAAACATTTTGATCAACAGCATTCATCAGCTTTCCAATCTGCTGATCTACATACGCGATTTCGCCATCATATGGCTTGTCTGGAAAACGTGATGCAAATTCCTGCGGTGGATGATATTCAGCATGTGGATCGAAGAAGTGGATCCACGCAAAATAAGGATGTGATGCTTTTGCAATCCATTTCAATGCGAGTTCGACAGTAGTTGCTGCCTTTCTTTCGGTCCCTTCAAACTGATCCTGATAAAGATCGAACCCATGATTGAGTCCGTATTTTGAAAGAAGTGGCGCACCGGAAATAAATGCCGCCGTTGTATAGCCATCGTTTTTCAAAGCTTCAGGTAAATGCCAGATTGAAGGCGTTTGAAAAAAAGCATTGTCATGAAAACCATGATGAGCTGGATAGAGGCCAGTAAGAATACTGGCATGCGATGGCAATGTAATTGGTGCTGTTGCAAATGCATTGCGGAAAATCATACCGCGTGATGCGAGCCGATCGATGTTAGGGGAAGTATTTTGTTTGTAGCCGTAACACCCCAGGTGGTCAGCGCGCAGCGTATCAATGGTAATCAGGATTATTTTGGGGCGATCGGTCGCGGAAGTTGTTGAACAAAAACAAACAATTAAGGTAAAAGCGAATAGGAGCAACAATAATTTCATTTGTTAGATGGGGCAGGGCATTTCGTTTCGAATTCTGTTTTTGAGAGCTCAGGATGTTGGGTAAGAATGCTTTTTGCGCTGGGACAGTCATCCGCTTTAACAAAAGCATCAATTGAATCTTGCCATTTTTGTTGTGATGCACGAATCAATGCTATCCCGCGCCAGGCTGGCACTGACTTTGGATTCGCATCGATCGCTTTCTGAAAATAGTTTTCCGCATTCAGGAGGTCTTTTTCGGTGATGTAAATAGCAGCTACCTGAACCGCTTCTTCATCGGTTAATGGCCTCACCGATTCCAGTGTCCGATATTTTTCCAACGCATCTTGATCGCGATTCAAATGCGAAAGGATTGCGGCTTGAGTACTTAAGCAATCCGGATCTTTTGGACTTAATTGCAATGCACGCTCCAGAAAACCGGATGCAGCATCATACTGTTTGTCATGAGCGGCGGAAAGTCCCGCCAGTTTCAGTGCGACTGCATTTTGCGTTGTCTTGCCTGCGACCGGCAAAACCGTTTCCAGTGTTTGTGCATATTCTTTTTTGGCGTAAAGAAGTTTAGCCAGATCCACTCGTGTTTCTTCCTGATGAAGTTTTGAATTCATCGCTTTTTTAAAATATGCAATCGCTTCATCATCTTTCTTTTCTTTAGAAAGAACGTTCGCCAGGAATTTTTGGGCGATCACATTATCCGGCTGCTCTTGCAATGCATCCTTCAATCCTTTTTCCGCTTCTGATAATTTTCCAACTTGTGCAGATGTAACCGCTGCTTCAATTTTTGACCAGGTCTGGATTCCATTTTTAGGATCAAACGTAGTGCTTCCTGCAGGAATGGAACTGCTGCCAGTTACATAACCCAAACTCGCCAGACGCTCACGCACTTCTGGATCTGTTTGTATATCTTGAGGTGCTACCGGTTTTACAGAAGCAACGCGGTCCATTTCACGTTTCATGGAAGGTGGAACACTCCCGTTGTTATATAGATTCTTGTTCTCTTTCGGATCGGTCGATAGATTATAGAATTCTGCTGAGGGTGCATCGATCCATTTGAATTGCCCGGTTCTGATGGAACGAAGGGGTGACCAGCCCATTAATAGATTTGTGTAATAAGTTTCGCTGTAGGCAGGCAAATCTTTTTGTTGGCCATTGATGATCGATACTAAACTGAGACCCACCGGAGTGGTCTGTAATGGAAGCGAAGGCAATCCTAGCAGTTCAAGGATTGTTGGAGCAACATCAACCAGTCGTACAACCTGCGAAATACGTCCGGACTTCAAGCCTGGGACCGAAATCATCAACGGCACTTTCAGGGTTGCGTCATAAAGAAAGACGCCGTGACTGGCTTCTCCATGTTCGCCCAGTGACTCGCCATGGTCAGACAATAGTACTATTATTGTCGTACTAATTAGATTTTTACTTTGCAAATAGTGGAAAAGCTGGCCTAAAACCGAATCCACATATGCAACCTCGCCAAAGTAGGTTTGCGGATAAGGCTTAGGAGGGGCATAAGCGGTATGGGGATCGTAGAAATGTAAAAAGCAGAACCATGGTGATTTTTGTTGTTCAATCCATTGACGTCCGCGTTGCCAGACTGCATCAGCGCGGCGTTCGACATAAGGAGTTTCGGAATTACTGCCTGGATCAATCTGATCATCATATTGATCGAATCCCTGGCCGATTCCAAATCCGGAATCTAAAGCAAATGATCCAACAACCGCTCCAGTTTTATAGCCGTTTTTCTGAAATATTTCCGCAAGTGTGGTTATTTTTTCCGGGAGTACAAAAATCTCATTGTTTCGGATTCCATGCTGCGGAGGAAAGAGTCCGGTAAGAATTGTAGCGTGCGAAGGCAAGGTTAACGGAACCTGTGAAATTGTATTTTCAAACAAAACTGAATGAGCAGCAAAACTATCCATCGCTGGCGTTTTCTGCGGATTTCCATAACAGCCCAGCGCATCTGCACGCAGCGTATCTACTGAAATCAACAACATATTATATTGAGTTCGTTTTTCAGAATTTGCGCCAGACAAAAACAATGCTGCAATGAGTATCAACAATAAAATTCTGGGTCGCGGGTCTCCGTACCCGCGATGCATGATGCGATTCACTTTTCTAACTCCATTCTGCGAGAACGCGCCATATCACGCCATTCCTGAGGCACTGAATTGGATCTCTCTAACCCCCGATAAATTTCAATAGCTTCTGCTTTTCTTCCTTGCTCCGAAAATACCAGCGCCAAATTCATCTGAGTCTGAGGATCCTGAGCATTAATTAACAAAGCTTTATGCAAATATTCTTCGCTCTGCTGAAAATTTTTAGAATTGAATAAACATGTTGCAACGCCATTCAACGCTTGCACATTTCCTGGATTGTGTTTCAAAACCGAATCAAATTGAATGCGAGCCTTTTGATCCTCATTTAACTGCAAATATAAATTTCCTAAATCAATGCGTGTGGCAAAATCGTCCGGATCAATCTCCAATGATTTTTGAAGATGCATAGCAGCGGCATTAAAGTTTTTGAGGTCCAGGTATGCGCTGGCTATCAGCAATTCAGTTTCAGCATTGGTTTCACCCAATTTGCTCAGGCGGTCAGCATATAGCAATGCATCTTTGGGCTGCTCAGTTTTCAAGCTGAGCCGTGCAATTCGCAACAATGCTGGAACATTCTTCGCATCACGCTGAAGTATTTTTTGTAAGATTTCTTTTGCCTGCGAATAGGATTTTTCATCGGTGTAGAGTTCTGCCAGGAAATTCAAAACCATTGGATTTGCCGGATCCGATTTCCGTGCACTTTCAAGCAATGAAATGCTTTTCTTGCTATCTTTTGTTTCAAGATCATGAGCTTGTTCGATTAAGTTCCAAACTGCAATGCGATCTTTTGGATCTGGACCGTTTGTTATCTGACTATTTCCGCCGACGTATCCAAGTGAAGCAAGTTGCTCTTGCATTTCGGGTGAAATTTCCTGAGTTTGGGTCACAGTATCTTTCGGAAATTGTGCACGGAAATTTTTTACAATGTCTGAATGTTGAGCAAAAACGTTGCGAGATTCTTTAGGATCAGCATGGAGGTCAAATAATTCCGGTTTAGGACTATCTATGAATTTCCACTGGGCGGTTCGTACTGCGCGAAGTGCACTCCATCCAAGCTGCAGTTGTGGGAACATTGATTCAAGCAATGCTGGTTTGCCTGCCTGTTCGGGCAAAATAACACCGTCAATATTTTTGGGTATTTCAAATTTCATTTTGTTAAGAATCGTTGGAACGAAATCGATCAACCGTACTTGAGCATTAATCTTTTCAGGCCTTATGTTGGGCCCTGCAATGAAAAATGGAACATGCATCGTTGTGTCATACAAAAAAATGCGATGGGTCCATTCTTTATGTTCGCCTAATCCTTCACCATGATCTCCTGCTACCGCAGTAAAGGTATCGTTCAAATTGATTTTCGCGAGGAGTCGACCGAGTTGTTTATCCACAAACTCAATTTCACCGTTGTAACCGCCGTTTAAATAAGGTGCATGTGGATCATAAAAATGGATCCACGCAAAAAATGGCGGCTTCTTAGAAACTTTCAGGAATGCATCGACAGCCGATTCAGCATTCCGTTCAGATCCGAAATCAAGAGGGCGTCCTTCAACCCGTTGGAATTCATCATTGTAAACATCAAACCCCTGATTCAGGCCAAAACGATGTTCCAGCGGAAATCCACTGACAAATGCATATGTGTGATATCCCTTCGCCTTCAAAATCTCTGCAAGTGTTTGCTCTTGATCGCGAACGTGCCCGGCATTATCACGTGTGCCATGATGAACAGGATATCGTCCGGTCATCAATGAAGTGTGTGATGGCAAAGTGAGTGGCGCCGCACAAATTGCATTTTCAAAGAACAAACTTTTTTGTGCAATTGAATCAAGAACAGGTGTTTTGATTGTGGTATTGCCGTAACATCCAAGATGATCAGCGCGGACAGTATCAATGGTAATTAGGAGTAAATTCGGTTGGGCCGCGGAAAGGAATGCAGGAAAAATTAGAAGAAACAGAAATGTGCGAAACACCATAAATAGTAGGGGCGGGTCTTAGACCCGCCCGTGAAAAATAACTCGCAGATTGCGGTCAGCGTTTTCTAGAAATTGAATTTGATTCCGAACTGGACTTGCCTTGGATCAAATACTTCCGTAGCTGTACCTAAATTTGCAAGAGAACTTGGATCGCTGAAATCGATAAAACGATTTACAGTTCCAGCTCTGAAATTAAAATTCGTCCGGTTGAATAAATTAAATATTTCCGCAAGAAGCTCCAATTTGTAACGATCACCAAATAGAAAATTCTTTGCAAATCGAACATCAACCTGGAAGAAGCTTTCGCCTCGTCCAAAATTTCGTGGAAGATTTCCTGGACGATCTGCAGGCGGCGGAAGGAATTGACCATTTGGACCCAAATCGGGACGATCATTGAAAAATCCATCGCTATTATGATCGTCACTTAGCAAAAAATTTATCGGAATTCCGCTGGCCGCGCGGATGATGCCGCCAATCTGGAAATTGGCCGGTAAATCATAAACAGTACTGAACGCGAAGACGTGTCGCTGATCATGTGTGCCGTCTCCTTTTTCAGCATCAAGATTAAACTGATCGTTTGGTTCGGAAATGCTGAAAAAGTCGGCCGCATCTTCGGTTGTTTTTGAAAGTGTGTAAGATGCGGTAAACAGCAGATTATTGCTGTAACGTTTTGAAACTCCAATTTGCAGACCGTTGTACCAGGAACCTGCATCCGCAAGCAGCAATCGAAAACGTCCGTATTGCGGGAATGGAGGATCTTCCGGACTTACAAGATTTTGAGGTGCGTTCAGATTGCGTTCGCGCGTTAGATTCTGACCACGGACATAAACGTAATCGGCATTCACAACAAAATCGTGTCCCAATTCATGTTGAAATCCAATTGATAATTGGTCTGTAAACGCAATATCGGCACTCTGCATAGGACGAACATCACCAGGTGTGGCTTCTAGCTGATCCGGAGTGGGTAGATTCGGATATATGCTTGCAAGGAAATCGGAATCACCAACTGATAAAATCAAATAACGCTGGCTGTCAAACAGCAACGCATTGTTATAAACGTTGTGAAGAATCGGTTTGAAGTAACGGCCGTATCCACCGCGAACTACTGTCTTGCCAGTGCCCCACGGATCGTAAGCAAAACCGAGCCGCGGTCCCAAATTATTCTTATCAACTTCCGGTATTTTTCCCAGAACCAGATCAGTACCAACAACTGGAATTGCAGATTGCGGTCCGATCAAACCACTCAACGTCATATCGTAAACCGAGATTTAAAGTTAAGCGGTCATTAACACGCCAATCGTCCTGGAAGAAAAATGATAACTGGCTATTCGTATCATCGTTCGTATCATTTCCAACGCCAAGTTCAAAAAATGTCGGAAATGTATTTGGATCATTTGGATTGAACGGATCATCAGTAGTAAAGAAGTAAGCACCACCGACATATTGAGCGAAAGTTAACTCGGAACTTATGTGGATGTAGTCCGCGCCCGTCTTCATCGTATGTTCACCTTTAGCGTGAAGTGCATGGGTGAACGTTTCTAGAAGCTCAACTCTGTTTTCTAAAAATCTTTGAGGGCAGCAATAATGATGTCCTTGCACAGAACTCGGACGGAATTCAGCAGGACGATCAGTTACTTCCGGTTCATCTTCACGCAGGTAACGGCCATATTGGACCAGCAACTCATTGAAAGTATTTTCCGATAACACCGCAGTTTCTGAACCAGCGAAAGATTGTGCGTTAATACTTTGAGCAACACCATCAACGTAACGGCCACCGGCATAGAATCCGGAGGTTTTTCTGTCTTCAAGGTTGTAACGAAAAACCATCGAGTTGTTGGGATTAATATGATGATCAACTTTTCCTGTTACCAGCGTTCGATCAATTGGTGCTGGTCGAATTCCCGAAGGATAGCTGATAGATGGAGATACAGAAAGACTTCGATCGGTATTCACACCTTCATAAGCCAGAAAGAAAAACGTTTTATCGTGCGCGATCGGTTCACCAAGAGTTGCTCCACCTTGTTGTTGATCAAATGGCGCATCAATTCCGGCTTCTTTTGAAAAGAAATCCTGGGAGTCAAATTGATCAGCGCGGAAAAAGAAAAACCCATTTCCGTGAAATTCATTGGTTCCGGATTTTGAAATCACGTTTATAACACCGGAAGTGGAACGTCCATATTCCGCGGAGAACCGGTTGGTCATAATCTGGAATTCTTGAATTCCTTCCTGTGTGAAGGTTGAACGTGATTCATTGGTGTATGAAAAATTATTTTCGCCGCCATCAATCGTATAGTTGACAGCGTCTCCGCGTTGTCCACCTATTTGAAATTGGCCGTAGTTTGTTAGCGTGACAGTTCTAACACCGGGCGCCAGCAGGGCAAGTTGCGAATAATCGCGGCCATTTAACGGGAGATTGTCGATCGTCTTTTCGGTTACGGTTGTAGTAAGCACCGATTTTGTCGAATCAATCAGAGGTGTTTCACCCACAACTTCAAGCGATTCAACTGTGCCAGAAAGTTTGAGGTGGAAATCCATAATAATTTCTTTGCCGACCGTAAGGACGATGTCTTTTTGGAGTTGTTTGGGAAAACCGGAGAGCTCAACCTGAAGGGTATAAGTTCCAGGTTGAAGCAAAGGAATTCGATAATTTCCGGCTTCGTCAGTAGTTGCGCTGCGGCTGACATTTGTAGCAGTAGCCGTGGCTGTAACTACAGCTCCTGGCAGAACTGCACCACTATCATCAGTGACTTTGCCGATAATGCTTGCCGTTGTTTCCACTGCGAAGATGGAATCGGCTGAGAGTAGAAGAAGGAAAATGAAACCAATGATCCCGATGGTGAAGCGCCTCATAAAGTTGGCCCTCCGTTGGCCCCTGGTTTTTCTATAGTTGTAAAAAGAACATGAACTGTCGCTCATTATACAACGCTGTCTTAATTGGAAGTAGGGGGTAAAGGTGTGTTTTTAGTCTCTCGCAAAGTTGAGGCAAAAAAATCTTTGCGCCATTGCGCCTTTGCGAGAGATTTCAAACTAAGGCGTGATTTCGTAAACGGATGTGAATTCGTCCGAAAAGCGTTTCTTAAAATGCTCACTCTTTTCAACTTTCTTGATGAACTCTTCGTGCTTATGATCGGTGATCACAAACGTTGATTGAAAATCTTTCTGGATTAAAGTGGATGGATCTTTTACTTTGCCGCGCGTAATACTTTCGTATTCGCGAAACAGTTTCTCATTTTTCAATCTCAGGAAATCTGCATCCAGACCAACGATGTAACGATTGTGTGGGTTGTAATGAAAAAGCATTGGAAAATCATCCCAATCAGTGTTGAAGACAATCGATTGTAATGGCGTATTTTGAGCGAGCCATTCGGCGCCGCCTTTATATGCCAATGAATCTTGCGAATCCTGAATGACCTGTCTGGCTTGAATAACTGAGGCCGCTAAAAATGCTGAGAGCACAACAGTTCCGGTGCAAATCGCAATCTTTCCTGCGGCAGTTTTCATTACGCTTTCAAAACTGACTTTCATCAAAAGGTTTCTGGTTGCAAACGCCAGAAAGATAACCGCTGTCGGCGGAAAGTATTCGACGAAACGGCGGGACTTCAACAACAAAAAAAGATACATGGTTGAAGTTAAAAACCAGAATAACTTCGCAGCATCCGATTTCCATTCTTCACGATTCGTAAGAAAGATTCCTGCAAAGTAACTTATCAACGCCACCGGAGTGAGTGTAATCAGCGCCCACGTTTTATATGGATACCATTCCGATCCAACTGAGGTTTGATAGTTTGCCGCAAAAATTTTGGGGACAATATGATTCCAAAGAAATAAAACGTCTTGCGGAAAGTAGGGGTTGATCAACAGTCCGGCTAGAACTCCGATTCCGCTGGCAACAAGAATTTTATATTCAAAACGTCGTTCCGTGATTAAAAAGACAACTGTTCCGATGAATGCTAATGCAATGACTGTTGGGAACGCATTATAAGTCCACACAAAAATCATGCACAGAATTGCGAGACTTTTGAACCGGCGTTCCACAATGAAGTAGAAGGCGATGATTTGAAGAGCAAGACTTAAGCTTGGTGCCCGCGGCATGCTCATTCGATACAAGAACGCGCTGGAAGATGCAAACAGCAAACACAACCACAGCCATGGATATGGAATGCGGTATACGCGCAATAACCAGAAGAATGTTGTAAATGCCAGTGCTGCACAAAATACTGCCGAAAGTTTTGCGGCTAAACGTAAATCTTTGGCCAGCGTAAATGGAACCTGGATTACATGCAAAAGCATGTGATGGTCGGTATATCCTTTCTCATCAATGATTGTAAAAGGAAGATACGGAAAAGGAGTTGGAATTCCTGACGTGCGGATGAGTTCTGCCATTTTAATATGGTAGTAACCATCATGATCTGGAATGTTGGGGGAGGCAAACTGGATGTAAGCCAGCACTGCCGCTGAAAAAACAAAGACTCCCATCAGGAAAAGTACTGATCGGAGTTTTGTTGATTCCACTGGATGGATTTTACCCAAAAATGTAGGGGCGGGCTGGTACCCGCTCGCCTTGGTAGGTTTTGCCAAAGAGCAGGTCATGACGACCGCCCCTACAATCTGTTCAATGCTCGGCCTCAAGCGTTGTCGTTATCCTCGTTGTCATTGTCTTCGTTATCGTTGTGATTGTCGTCGCCGTTGTCGTTCACATTTTCATTGTTATTGTCGTTGTGATTTTCGTTGTCGTTCATGTTTTCGTCTTCGTTATCGTTGACGTTATTGTCTTCGTTATCGTTGACGTTTTCATCACCGTTGTCATTCACATTCTCATCTTCGTTATCGTTGACATTGTTGTCCTGATTGTCATTGACGTTCCCATCATCGTTATCGTTAACGTTTGTATCATCGTTGTCATTCACGTTGCCCGTGTTGTCGTTGACGTTGCCGTTATTGTCATTCACGTTGCCGTCATTGTCATTTACGTTGCCCGTGTTGTCGTTAACGTTGCCGTCGTTGTCATTCACGTTGCCGCTATTGTCATTGACGTTTCCGTCACCGGAATTCCCGTTTGTCTGACCACCACCTCCGCCACCTCCAATTGTGGGTGGGTTTGATCCTGGGTTGTTGTTGGATACTCCATCGTCACTTGTACACGCAACAATCACCATTGTTGCAAATGAGAGGGAAATTAACAGGATTTTCCACTTCCAATTCATCCAATTGTTCTTGATCTGCATTCGTACCTCTCTTAGTTAGCTTTTAGTCTGAAATGTACAGCTGCTTGACCATCAGCTGTTGCAATTCCAAATGGAATTGTTTTTTGTTCGACACTACGAATCCCTGTAAAACGTTGAACGAAGTACAGAGGTCTGGCTCGAACTTCATCAAAAATTCGCCCTACATAAGATCCGATTACTCCCAAACACGTTAGTTGAACTCCCCCCATGAACAGGAAAGCAGCACCAAAGTAAATCCAATTCTGAACGTTGTTTTTCAATATCAGAGTTGCAAAAAGGGTGGCGCAAAGTCCGGCAAAACCTATGGCTGCAAAGAACAGCCCAAGTACTGTGATGGCTTGAAGTGGAACGCGAGAAAAGGAAAGAAGTCCGTTTGCTGCAAGTCGCAGCATTTTCATCAACGTGTATTTTGTTTTTCCTTCAACTCTTTCATTGCGGTCGTATTCAATTTCTGTTTGCCTGAATCCTGCCCAACTCACCATCCCACGTAAGAACCGGCTTCTTTCCGGCATGTTTTTCACCGCATCAACAACAGGTCTGCTCATCAGCCGGAAATCTCCAGTGTCAACAGGGATAGGAGTATCAGCCAGCACCCGGAGCGTTCGATAGAAAAGAAATGCGGTGGCGAGTTTGAAAATGGATTCACCGTTTCGGCGTTTTCGACGTGCCGTAATTACGTCAAATCCTTTTCGCCACAAATCGATCATTTGTGGAATTACTTCAGGAGGATCTTGTAAATCTCCATCCATGAAAATGACTGCATCACCAGTTGCATAATCACTGCCTGCAGTGATTGCAATCTGATGGCCGAAATTTCGCGAAAGTGAAATAACGCGCAGCCAGGGATAATGACGACTTAATTGTTCTGCAACTGATGCAGAATGATCAGAACTTCCATCGTCAACATAAATTACTTCCCAATCAAAGTCAGGACAGTTATGAATGACATCCGAAATTCTGACCGTAAGTTCGTGAAGGATTTTTTGTTCGTTATAAATTGGAACGACAATGGAAATTCGGGTTGTTGTCTCAGCCATTCGCTTCTCCTTATATTGAAGGAGGCTTCAGAACGGCGAGAAAATACAATTACCTCGATAAAACATGGGCGGAACTGTATAATTAGTGCTTCATTATGGACGAAAAAGAACTTAAAAAGACGCTGAATTTGCCTAAGACAAATTTCCCGATGAAGGCAAACCTTGTTCAGCGCGAGCCTGAACAACTAAAGGCCTGGCAGGAAATGGATCTCTATTCGCGCATTCGACAAGCTTCCAAAGGGCGCCCGATGTTCATATTGCACGACGGACCACCGTACGCTAATGGAAACATTCATCTCGGTACGACAATCAATAAAGTCTTGAAAGATCTGGTGGTAAAGTCGAAATCAATGCTGGGTTATGACTCGCCATATGTTCCAGGTTGGGACTGTCATGGATTGCCGATTGAACTTCAGGTTGAAAAAAATACCGGCGCCAAAAAGAAAAATATGGATCCGGTAGCGTTTCGCCGGGAGTGTCGTAAATATGCCGAAAAGTATATGGGCATTCAGCGCGATTCGTTTAAGCGGCTTGGCATCTTTGGTGATTGGGATCATCCATATGCAACGATGGATTATCCATATGAAGCAACGATTGCGCGGGTTTATGGTCAATTTTACAAAGCCGGCCACGTGTATCGTGGGTTCAAACCAGTCCATTGGTGTTGGTCTTGCGAAACAGCATTAGCGGATACTGAAGTTGAATATCGTGATCATAAATCGCCATCGGTCTACGTGAAATTTCCGGTAACTGAAAATTGGAGTGATTTAAATTCGGCCCTTGCGGGAAAACAGATTTATGTATTGATTTGGACTACAACTCCATGGACTCTTCCGGCAAATCTTGCAATCGCATTTCATCCTGATTTCGATTATGTCGCTTATGAATTACCAGATGGCGAAGTTTACATCTTTGCAGAAAAGATGATGGATGCGCTGATCAAAGCCGCAAATTTGCCGCAAGGCAAAGTGATTGCAAAAATTCCGGGCAGCAAGTTTGAACATCGCAAAGCGCGACATCCCTGGATTGATCGCGATTCCTTATTAATCCTTGCGGATTACGTAACGATGGATCAAGGCACGGGAGCGGTGCATACCGCACCGGGTCATGGAGCGGACGATTTTCACAGCGGAGTGAAATACAACCTGCCGATCTACACGCCTGTGGATGAACGTGGCAGATTTACTCCTGATGTTGAGCATTTTGCAGGACAATTTGTTTTTGATGCGAATCCAAAAATTGTAAATCTACTTCGCGATCGAAACATGTTATTGCATTCCGAAACATTTGTTCACAGCTATCCGCATTGTCCGCGTTGTCATAATTCGATTTTGTTTCGCGCTACCGAACAATGGTTCATATCGATGGAAAAATTGCGTGAAAGAGCTCTTGAAGAAATCAAGCGTGTTGAATGGCTGCCTGCATGGGGCGAAGAGCGGATGTTCAACATGATTGAATCGCGTCCGGATTGGACGATCTCGCGTCAACGTGCGTGGGGGGTGCCGATCACCGCGTTTTATTGTGCATCACAGGATTGCAAAGAGCTATTAAATGATCCGCGAATCTTCGATTTTGTTGCTGATATCTACGAAAAAGAAGGTGCCGATGCATGGTACATCCGCGAAGCGAAAAATCTGCTGCCTCCGGATGTGAAATGTTCAAAATGCGGTGGAACGGAATTTCAGAAAAGTTTTGACATTTTAGATGTTTGGTTTGATTCCGGAACGAGTCATGAAGCTGTGCTGGCGAAGCGTCATGATTTACGATGGCCAGCCGATGTTTATCTGGAAGGCAATGATCAATATCGTGGATGGTTTAACAGCTCTTTAATGACTGCAATTGAAACGCGCAAGCAAAGTCCGTTTCATCTGGTGATCACACACGGAATGGTTGTAGATCAAGATGGGCGGAAGATGTCTAAGAGTTTAGGTAATTACATAGATCCTCTCGATATTTTAAAAACGATGGGTGCTGAAATCTTGCGCGCGTGGGTATCGATGGTAGATTACCGCGAAGAGATCAGCATCGGAAAAGAAACGCTTGAAAGAATTTCGGAAGCTTATCGCAAAATTCGAAATACATTTCGATATCTTTTATCCAATCTTTATGATTTCAAGCCGGATGAAGATTTGGTTTCGGATAATGAACTGGAACCACTTGATCGTTGGGCTTTGCAACAACTGAGCGATGTTACGCGGAGAGTTAGGGACGCGTACGACACGTATGAGTATCACGTAGTTTATCATTCCTTGTATCGTTTTTGCGTTGTGGAAATGAGCGCTTTTTATCTTGATATCATCAAAGACCGGCTTTATGTTTCGCATCCGCGCGATAAAAAGCGGCGTTCTGCACAAACAGCAATGTTTCGAATTCTGGATCAGCTGGTTCGGCTTGCCGCTCCAATATTTTCGTATACTGCGGACGAAGTCTGGAAGGAAGTTCCTGCCTTTGAATCGAAAGCGGAATCGGTCCATCTCACCTTATTTCAGTCTGTTCAAGAGGGGTGGTTGAGTGAAGATGAGAAAAAAGATTGGGCGAGACTGGCAGAATACAGGGAAGAGGTCCTAAAATTAATGGAAGAGGCGCGCCAACGTAAGGAAATTGGATCTTCGTTGGAAGCTGAAGTTGTGGTTCATTTTACATCGGATGAAGAAGGATTGTTGCGGCGATACGAAAAATTTTTACCTGATTTGTTCATTGCATCTCAAGTTAGTATGAAGCCTTCGGATAAATTGCAATTTGAAGTTCGCAAGGCAGAAGGCGCAAAATGTATGCGATGCTGGCAGGTTTTAAAGGATGTTAAGAGTAGAATGAATTATCCGCCGGTTTGCGATCGTTGCGCAAAAGTATTGGAAGAACTGGCTGTATAACATGGGAAATACCTGGAAAAATCGTGCACAATATTTGCTGATCTCGCTGGTTGTGTTTTTAGCAGACCAGATTACAAAAACAATTGTTGTTCAATCCATGGACCAGCATGAGTCCATTGAAATCATTCCCAACATTTTGAATCTTACGTATGTACATAATCGCGGTGCGGTTTTCGGACTCGGCTCTAATTTTTCTGCACCATATCTTTCCTGGCTGCTTTCGATCTTATCAATCGTTTCACTTGCAGTAATCCTGTTTTATTTCTTGCGTGTACGAACCACAAACCGCCGATTGTATACAGGTCTGGCCCTGGTGCTGGGCGGTGCACTCGGTAATTTATATGACCGGCTGCAAAACAAATATGTCGTGGATTTTCTTGATGTTCATTGGTATGAACACCACTGGCCTTTCTTTAATGTGGCTGACCTTTGTATCTGTATTGGCGTTGGATTATTGTTGATTTCAATGCCATCAGCAGCAGAAAGCGCAACGCAAAATCTTACTGCTGAAACTCCAAACAAATCCTAACGAAGCATCTTTTCCAATTTTCCTTTTTCTTCTTCCAGGTAAGTTTTGCCTGCTTCTAATACGTTCAGAATTTCGCCTCGCGCAACATCACTCAGTCTCTTTCCTTTCTCAAGACCGACAGATCCCGCTTCTAAAATGTCTTCCAGAGTGCGATCTAATGTGTCTGCAATCTCACCTACAAAGAATTGAGCGCGTGATCCCGCTTTCTTTCCGTATTGGGCGACCAGTTTGCGAGTCTTTTTACCAGTTTGAGGCGCAAATAATAAGGCTAATGAAGCTCCGATTAATCCACCTAGAAATACACTTACAATTGAACCACCACTATTTCTTCTACCCATGTTTAAGAACCTCCAATATTAAGAATTCTCTCCTAAAATAAGTGTCATATCCTCTAAATTCAAGTCATCCTAAGATCGACGGAGCGTTTTCAACAGCTTTCCAATCCGAATCACATCACTCAAACTGTGATGGCTCAACGCTGTTGTTCCTGGGGAATAAATGGTAGGAATTGGTACCCATGAAATATTGACTCCTTTTTTGCAAGCCCGAATCAAAATTTCGGTTTCCAATTCATACCGTTCGCTCTTGAGTTCATCGAGCACAATCCGCAATAAGTTTGCCGAATACAAGCGGAATCCGCATTGCGAATCATAAATCCGCATTTTGCAAATCCCGGAAACTAATTTGTTCGAAAGCGCATTCAGCCATCGCCGGTGAATCGGCATGCTAGCTAAATCTGTCATACGATTACCGTAAACCAGATCGGCATTTTCTTTTTCATGCTTTTGTATGAAGTTCGGAATTAAACTCGGATCATGCTGTCCATCTCCATCCAATGTAATTACGGAATCAAGCTCCGGTTGTGATTCCATCGCATGACGGAATCCCGTAATCAGCGCTCTGCCTTTCCCAAGATTGCGTGGATGTTTTAACAGCTCCAGACCTGGAAGCTTAAGTTCCTGAATTACAGAGGCGGTCTTATCGGTTGAGCCATCATCAATGGCAATGCAAATGTCGACATGTTCTAAAACCTGTGTTAGCACAGGTTTACATGCGTCTCCTACGTTGTAACAGGGGACGATTGCCAAATACCTCGTGTTCATCGGCGCATTATAATAGAATAATCACACGCATGAGAGCAATTCTCTCTATTGTTCTGTTTTTGGTAATCGCCAGCCTCGCTTTCTCCGAAGAGACCTACACCGTAATTCTGAAGAACGGCAAAATGATGAAAGGGCATCTTCTTTCTGAAAATGCCGAGATGATTGTATTTAAGGATGATAAAGGACTTCAGTATTCTTTGAAGAAAACGGTTCTCGATCTGGAAAAAATGAAAGAAGCAAATATGGCACCAGCATCGCCAGTAACGGAACCACAAGTAACTGAATCGCCAGTAGCGGAACCTGTAGAAGTAGAGCCTGAAATTCAAACCCAACCAACTGGGGAGATCACAGCGACGACTCCAATTGAAACTCCTGCACCACAAGAGCAACAACCAATTGCTGCCGCGCCTATGGATATGAGCCCGTATGCGAACTCGTTGCATGATGTTACTTCGAAACTAGAGACAGCATTTGAAACTGCGAAATCTTTGTTAGACGGAATGATGACCGCATGGGAGGTTAATGCAAGTACCGGAAGGGACCCCGCAGCAGCACTTCAAGAGTTTAGAGCCACGAAAGCGGCAACGATCAGTGCTTTAGCTGATTCACAATTGGCAACAGTGGATAAATTACTGGAAGGCCTGGGTAATCCACCATCTCAATACGTTCCTGCATTACAAACTTTGAACAATGCGATTTCGGAATTGCATCAATACTACGATGCGATCCGCCAATACGATGGAAAGCCATCCCTGCGCGTCATCCACAGCAGATTAACCACAAAGGAACAAAGCATTCAAAAGAAGATTGAGGAATTGAAAAAGAATTGATGCCAGATGCCAGTTTGTAGCGCCGGCGGCTCGCCGGCGATTCTGAAACCTATAGCGATGTCTTCGTATGCGAGCGGAAGCGAGCATATAAATAGCTGAAGGAATCAGAATCTCTAAAAATCACTTGGAAACAAACCGCATAACTCTTCACTGATTAAGGTTTATGCTCGCTCCCGCTCGCATTGGAGGAATTTAGCAAAACATTTTAACAGCGCCGGCGAGCCGCCGGCGCTACAAACCCCGGCAACTAGTTAATATACCCCAGCGCCTTTAGCTCTTCGGTCTGCTCTTCATCTAGTTTCTTATCCACAATAATTTCCCGGGCATGAGGGCGAATAATTTTGTCGTAAGAATCAACATAAACTAACGGACGTTCCAGCATCAAATTTCGATCGAATGCTTCTTTCATAACAGTGCCGTCCATATCTTGAGCAATGGGAAATCCCATGATGTACAGGATTGTAGGTGCAACATCCAGCACTGATGCCTTTTGAAAATTATGTTTTTTAATTCCAGGACCAGCAGCAATGATGAATCCATTATTTTTGTGCATACCTTTCCGTCCCAGTGCAAATTCGCCGTGATCAGTCACAACAAAGATGTATGTGCGGCTGTCTGCTTCCTGCAAAATCTTTCCGATCTCCGCATCAAGAAAGGCATAGTAGTTATCGATAATATCGTGCAGTCTCTTTACGTCACATCCAGGAAACTTACTGTTACTGCATTCATTCTGAACTATGTCATAACCTTGACTGTAACCAAGGAACTGATGCGACATCGTATCTGTTCCACGGAAATACACCGCGAAGAGATCCATTTCTTTTTTGTTCTTTAATAGATATTTTGAAATATCCGAAAAGAATCTATCCTGCCAGAAAAAAGTAAGCGCAATACGTTCTTGATTGACGCCCACACACCCACATTGCTTAAATCTGAAAAATCTTTTTTCAAAATCAGGAACGACGTCTTCTTTGCGATAATAAATTTTGCGGATTTCATCTAATAGTTTTGGCGGGTACGTAAGATCGGGCACTGTGCTCAAAAAATCTTGACCCGCCGGAATTTTCAAACGTTCACCTTGTAATCCAACATGCGATGTCACCAGATAACCATTCACCTTATATGCAGGCCATGATGCCCACCATCCAACCACGCCAACTTTACGATTTAAGCCGGATAAGATTTCCCACAAGGTTCTCGTACGTAAATGAAATGAACTTGCTAAAGCCAGTTGCGAAGGTCTTGTATAAATCCATCCAGTTCCGAATTTACGTGGATCACGGACAATGCAATAATCAAAAACCTCTATTCCGCTGGTATTGTAGATTCGAATCGATTCAACGTCTGCGCCGACATAATGATCATCAATCAGGAACGAATCGTTATAACGGAACATCAATTGGTTGTCTTTCCAGTTCATGAATTCAGGTTTGATATCAAAACGGAATTCTTTGAAATTCTTTTCTAATTTTGCTTCCCCAAGTGGGCGCGAATTAAAAAAAGCTTCAACTCTGCATTGCTGCAGTCCTTGCGGAAGACGTGCAGTTAAAGCAACTGTCATTCGGTCGCCTGTCAAGAATGGAAACGCGAGCGTTGACGGAGCTGGCCCTTGTTTCTTGTCATACCCCATTTGAAAATTAGGAACGCCTGGAAGCGGAAGCCGGAAATCTTCTACACCGTGTTTTGATGGAAGCTTTCCGGTAGCAATCGAAGACCAGATGATCGGACTAAAGAGTCCGTATCCTTTATCAACTTTTTTGCGCCATGCAATCGAATCAAGATAGCCGCTTGCTCCTCTTTTCATGAGTTTCTGAAGATTTGGAATTTTATTTTCAGAGGCCAGCCGGCGGACAATATCCCAGCTTGCTCCATCGACTCCGATTAAGAAAACTCGAGTTTTCGAAGCTGATTGAGACTCACCCAACCATAGAATCAAAGACCCCAAGATTAGTAAAAAGAGAATGCCAAGGGTAATTGTTTTGCGTCTCACATCGAGGAGTTTTTCACAAAGCGCATAGGAATTCAATGATGGTAAGAATAAATTTGAAAATTGGGGATTGAGGATAAAGAATTGAGGATTGAGGATAACGCATGTAGGGTGTAAACTTAAAACTGCTGATTCCTCGAGGAAAAAACGGAGCTGTGCATGAGCAAGAACACATTAACGATCACTGATAATCGCACTGGAAAAACGTATGAGGTCCCGATTGAAAATGGCGCTATTCGAGCGATCGACTTACGTCAAATAAAAACAAATGATGATGATTTCGGATTAATGACATATGATCCCGCTTTTCTGAATACAGCATCTTGCAAAAGCCGGGTAACTTATATTGACGGCGATCGAGGAATTCTAAATTATCGTGGATATCCGATCGAACAACTTGCTGAAAAAAGTACATTTTTAGAAACGGCGTATCTTTTGATTCATGGTGAACTTCCGAATCCTGAGCAACTGAAAAATTGGACGTTCAACATCACTCATCACACCATCATTCATCGCAACATCGAGAAATTCATTGATGGTTTTCATTACGATGCGCATCCGATGGGGATGCTGGTCAGTACAGTTGGCGCGCTTTCAACTTTTTATCCTGACGCCCACAACATCATGGAGCCGGCATCGCGGCAACTTCAAACTTATCGGCTCATTGCGAAAATGCCAACACTTGCCGCATATGCTTACAGACACAGTATAGGAATGCCTTATGCATATCCTGATAATGATTTGAATTATCCAGGCAATTTCTTGAATATGTTATTCAAGAAAACGGAATTGAAATACACACCGCCTCCAAGTCTTGAGAAAGCATTAGATGTTCTTTTCATTTTGCATGCTGATCATGAACAGAATTGCAGCACAAACGCGATGCGAAGTGTTGCCAGTTCCCATGTGGATCCTTATTCCGCAACTGCAGCCGCAGCGGCAGCACTTTATGAACCGTTACATGGCGGTGCAAATGAAGCTGTGTTGCGGATGCTGGAAGAAATTGCATCCATTGATCGAATTCCGGATTTTGTGAAACGCGTCAAAGATGGAGAAGGGCGATTGATGGGATTCGGACATCGCGTGTATAAAAACTATGATCCGCGTGCACGCATTATTAAGAAACTTGCATATGAAGTGTTTGAAGTGACCGGAAAAAATCCATTGCTGGATATTGCATTAGAACTGGAACGGATTGCGTTGGAAGATGAATACTTCATCAAACGCAAACTTTATCCAAACGTCGATTTTTATTCCGGTTTGATTTATCAAGCGATGCAATTTCCAATCAGCATGTTTCCAGTTTTATTTGCCATTGGACGGACTGCCGGCTGGATTGCACAATGGATTGAAATGATCAATGATCCGGAGCAGAAAATTGCGCGCCCGAGACAGATTTATCTGGGGTACGATCAGCGTGATTATGTTCCAATGGAAAAAAGAAAATAAAGTTTTGACTCCTTTAAATGGAGGGGACGTAGGGCTGTTTTGATTCAGTTAATTCATCTAAGGAGGGGGGTACAGTTGCCCGACTGTTAAGATGGATCCGCAAATAAAGGTTGCATTAGTTGAAGAGGAACTCGATACATTATCCGTAGTTTCCTTGTCATTGGGGGAGATCAAGGAATGCAATCTACAAATCCATTCCGACTTTCCAATGGCGTTGGAGTCCATTCATGAGGTTCCACCACATCTTATTTTATTTGCTCATGGATTGCAGGGAACCGATAGTCTGAAGTTTCTGTCAGAAATTCATCGCAAATATCCAACAATCTACACGATTGTGTCGCTTCCACAAGTTCATCAGGAAATGGCTGGAACTTACATGGAAGCCGGTGTCTACGATTGGCTTGTCAAAGACAAAAATTACATTCCCAACCTGATCAACGCTGTAAAGAACGCACTTACTCGAATTGCAGAGCGTCAATCGGTGGTTTTGCCTACGATGATTCAGGCTGACCAATTAGCGCTCGAAGAGAATCTCAAAGACCTGGTGTTTGTTCTGGATGGCGAAGGCAGATTTTTGCACGTGAATCGTGCGGTTACTGAATTGCTTGAATACGATCAGAACGAATTGATCCAACGTTCACTTCCGGAATTTCTACCGAGTTCTGGAAGTCAAAATTTTAAAGAGTTCATACAAGGCGCAAAAGTCGGACAAAAATTACGCGGTTTATTTTCTGTAAGAAAAGGAAATGGCGTTGTTTCAGATTTCGAAATCAATTGTGCCGTTCAAGAAAATGGCCAAATTCATGGAGTGCTTCGCAAAGAAGAAGGAAAAAACTTCAGCGATGATATTGACACTGATGCATTGGATGAAAGTAATGCAAAAGTATTTCGCGCACAGGTAGACGCTCTCGCTGAAGCAGAAGATGAAGAGCATTCCATACCAGCGCGCCTTGGCCCTTATAGAGTGGTCACGCTTCTCGGTGCTGGTTCGATGGGCAGGGTTTATAAAGGATTTGATGATCAGTTAGATCGTCCGGTTGCAATTAAAGTAATCAGTCAGGCGCTTGCGCCGGATCCGGATTATCTAGAACGATTTCAAAAAGAAGCTCGAATTCTTGCCAGCATCTCGCATCCCAATATCGCATTGATTTATTTCCTTGATAAAAATCACATACCTCCATTTTTTTGCATGGAATTTATGCCCGGCGGTTCTTTGGAAGATATGCTGAGCGAAAAGAAGAAATTAGATCCGGAGCTTGCTGTTACTTACACGCAGCAAGTGGCGATCGGTCTTGATGAAGCTTACAAACGCGGAATTGTTCATCAAGATATAAAACCATCAAACTTGATGATCGCAGAAAATGAGCGCTTGAAGATTGTGGATTTCGGATTGGCGCGGACTTCGCGTGAGCTGGAAGAAGTGCCCCAGGTAATTGCAGGTACTCCTTTATATATTGCGCCTGAGCAAGTTCAAGAAGGCCGCACAGATTTTCGTTCTGATATTTATTCGTTAGGTGTTACGTTTTTCAGAATGCTTTACGGCAGAACTCCGTTTGCAGGCGGTTCACTGGTAGAAATTTTGTATAACCAATTTCATCAAGGCTTGCCTCCGATCGAGAGTTTAGATCAATCAGTGCCGCAACATCTCTACGCAATCATTCAAGGAATGATCTCAACCGATCTGTCTAAACGCTATAACTCTTATACGGATTTGATTTCAGATCTTGAAGATGCACGCCGCGCGATGCTTGCTCCAACCGCAATAGAAGTGATGCCGGCGCCTGTTGAAACGGAAGTATTAATACGCGGTCTGCTTTATGATCAGCCATTCGCGGAAGTCCTCGGTGAAATTCTTCGCAAAAATTATTCAGGCAGATTAACCCTGAGCTGGATGGATTTGTGTAAAAACATTTATATCGAAAATGGCAGGATTGTTGGTGTGCTTTCAAATCAGGAAGGTGAAAATTTTCTGGAATTGTTGCTTGAGAAAAACAGATTAACCCCGAAAAAAGCACGCGAGATTCAACGGCAATCTTTCGATTTGTTATTGCATTATTCCACCGCTCTTACAGAGCTCACCCCGGAAGCACGAAGCAAAGTGGGTTCTGAAATGCAAGAGCTTTCATGGAAAATTCTGAGCGGACTCTTTTCCTGGTTAGTTGGGGAAGTAATGTTTGAGGCAAGTACCAGCCCGCCAAAAATGATGATCAACATTCCGGTGAGTGAAGCTCTCGCTCGCGGAGTGAAGGAATCTGCAGATTTAAATTTTATCAAACGCCGCTTGTTCTGGGGTAAATGCAAAATTAAAAAGAGTCCAGAATTTCAGAAGAATTTGACATCCCTGAAGATGAAACCAACTGATACTTTCCTGTTATTCCGTTTTGAAGATCAGATGACGTTTCAAGAATTGTTTCCAATTACAGGAATTTCGGAAGACGAATTCTATCGATTGATTTATGTCTTCCTCTGTTCTGATGTTGTAACGATTGAAGAAATTAAGGTAGAAGCTGTCGCTCAAATCCGTGAAGCTCCAAAACGACCACCAATCATCCCAATTCCAAAGCCTGTATCAACGGCGCCGCCGAACGTAGGAGTGCAAAAGCAAAAAACTCATGTTGCACCAGCCCCACCACCACCACCTCCACCACCGCCTGCAGCTGCAGCTCCAAAACCAGCAGCAAAACCGGCTCCGAAAAAAGTAGAACCACCACCTCAGCCAGACTTAGCAACCGTTACTTCAACTAAAATTCCATCGAAAGACGAAATAGCAAAATATTACTTGAACTGTGCATATGATAGTTTCCAACAAAAAAATTATTGGGCAACAGTGGAATACTGCAATAAGGCACTGGAACACAAAAAGGATCCAAAAGTATATCGCTTGATGGGAAATGCATTTGCTACTCATCCGAAGTTCAGGTTGGAAGCGATGAATGCTTATAAAAAAGCACTGGAGATTTTTCCTGAAGATTGGCACACTATTCGTGATGTTGCCGACCTTTATTACGCAACGGGCAGTAAGGTCCTGGCAGAAGCACGCTACAAAGATGTACTTGGATTGGATCCTGATAACAGCCACGCCACACGCCGGCTTTCCGATTTGAAAGCCAAGAAAAAATAACTCTGCCTCTCCGTGGTAAAATTAGCACACGAGGTAAGGGGAGACTTCAGTTATGAGTTCAAGGGGTCGGACTCTGCGCGATGTCCTGGAAACGGGAAAGCCGCTTCCACCTGATCAAGCATTTAGTCTGTGTGTCGATTTAGCTCGAATCCTGGAAGCGAACCATCGACTCAATAATGTTTATGGTGGAATCTTCCCGGATCAAGTGCACTTTGAGCCCGATGGAATGGTGCAAATTTTTGCACTTGCTGCACCCCGCGAAGTTGATGATTTAACACTTTCCTATTTGTGTTTTGTTCCACCCGAACGGCTTCATGGAAAACGAGTAACAGCAGAATCAGATATTTATTCGCTTGGCGCAATCCTGTATTCACTGCTCACAGGAAGAGTGCCGTTTGATACAGGATCTCAAGAACAGTTGAAGAATGACATTGAGCATTCTTTGATTAAACCTCTTCCCCCATTGCCTGCGAACGGAAATCATGCTGATTGGATAATCAAAAAATGTATGAATCCAGTCGCGAACCGTCGTTATTTAAATGCTCAGGAATTAACGGCGGATTTGCGAAAGTTATCGCGGGTTGCACGACCACTTCCGGGAAATGTACCTCATCATACTGCGCCGAAAGGGATTCAAACTCCGGTTGAAACAACAACGGAAATTCTCAAACGGCATTCTAAAATTGTTGCGATCGCTGGCGCTGTTATTCTTGTCTTAGCTGCTGTACTCATATTTTCTTTTGTAAGGAAAAGTGATCCGAAAATTTCCAAATCTTCCTGGTATACGCGTCCTATTGCGACAACACCAGAAGTCGAACACGACCCCGCTCTTTCCCCGGCCGGTGATTCTATTGCATATGTATCTAACATAATGGGCAACTGGGAAATCTATGTAAGATCTGTTCATGGTGAACCGCCGCAAGCAATCACTCAAAGTCCGGGCACCGAAGAAAATCCAAAATGGTCACCGGATGGAAAAGAAATTTTGTATACCTATCGTGGCCCTGGAGTTCCTTCAACTTTATTTACAGTTACACTTGCAGGAGGAATTCCACAAAAAATTGCTGATCACGCTGTAGATGGACAATGGTCTCCTGATGGCTCAGCAATTTGCTATGTGGCACCTGCGGAAGAAACAATTCGCAGCCTGATTGTTCTAGATACAAAAGAATCAAAGACAAGAACATTGTTGCAAAGTGAACGCGGACTTGCTCATCCTTCATTTTCGAAAGATGGGAAGGAAATTGTTGTAGAAGCAGATGTCGATAATAAACATGGTTTGTTACTGGTGGATGTCGAATCCGGCGATCGAAAAATTCTAACTCGCGATACGTTCGATTATTACCCATCGTGGAGTTGGGTAACAGGCAACATTCTTTTTTCATCAAGAAGGGATGGAAATCTCAAGATTTGGGAAGTTGATACTGATGGCAATGTTAAGAAAATCACAGATGGAAAGGGAGAAGATTATCGTCCGGCACCGGCGATGAAAGGAACAGATTTTGTTTTTTATCGCGAAAATCAATCTTCGGAAATTCAAAGAGTAAATCTACAAGGCTCTGAAATGGGAAGTGAAGCGTCTCTTGCTGCAAAAAGTTTTTATCCCCGTTCAATTTCCGGTGAATCTTTCGTGTTTTTCAGTGAACGCGGAAAAGGATTAGAACTTTTGTGGGGGATGGTTGGATCAAGCGTGGCATCAACAGTAATGCAATCCGTTCCCACATCATCTGCTATTGCAACATCGCAGGATGGTTCTTACATCTATATTGAAACTCCTGTGGATTCAGGAAAGGGACTGACGCAAATTGGTTTAAAAGATGGAATAAATGTGGAGCTTGGAAGCACGATGGTTCTGCCTTATGAAATTTCCCCTGATAAAAAACTTTTGTTCTACGCTACCAGACAGGGCGATGGTGTGCTGTACCGATTAAAAGATTTGAAAACTCAGCAAGATGAAAATTTGTTTGTACGTCCTCACACTGTGCGGATCTTGCGGGCTTTTTGGCTGGATAATTCCCGGCTCATCTGGCTTTCGGCCGATCATGTTGTGTCCCTTTGGTCGCTTAAAGAAAATAAAACCTCTGCTCTCATTACAGGCTGTTTTGATTTTGTATTAAGACCGCATTCCGAAGTTGCCGCAGCAATTCTTGGAACTACACCTGAAGAGTCAGCTCTGGTTTTAGTTGATTTAAAGAGCGGACGCCGTTCTGAATTAATAAAGTTTTATCGCGAAAAATTTTCACGAAATGTGGATTGGTCTCGCGATGGCAAAGCAATTTATTATGATCGGTTCCGTACCGAAACAGATTTGTTTATTGCGGAATAATCGTACTCGTACTCAATATTCGAGTAAGATTACGAGTAAGATTTAAATAGCGGTACGGGGATTCGAACCCCGGTTTGATGGCTGAGAACCACCCGTCCTAGTCCCCTAGACGATACCGCCCTTTCTAAACAACCTAAACATATTAGCGACGTTCGATTGAAAGTCAAACTAACTGGATGCTGGATGCTAGATTCTTGATGCTAGGGCTGATACAGCGTAAGTGGTTTGGTAATTCCTAGCATCAAGCATCCAGTATCTAGCATCAATATTTATTTCCTAGCATCTAGCATCTAGCATCCAGCATCTGATAGAATGCACTGGTCAAATTTTAACCATTTATAACTAGGAGGAAAGTCTTTGAATAAAAACGAATTGGTGGAAGCGATTGCGAAGCAGGCAAAGCTGAGCAAAAAGCAGGCTGGTTCAGCGTTAGCAGCAACGCTTGATAGCATTTCTGATGCTATGAAAAAGGGACAAAAGGTAGCACTGGTTGGTTTTGGCACCTTCGGCGCAGTAATGCGTAAAGCTCGCAAAGGAATTAATCCAAAAACGAGACAGGTGATCAAAATCGCAGCTAAACGTGTTCCAAAATTCAAAGCGGGAAAGCAACTGGCAAAACTTGTTGCGAAAAGCAAGTGAGAGATTAAAGTTTTACCGCACTCTCAACCGGCCGGGACCACCTGAAGGGGGGATCCCGGCCATCACTCTAAAATCCTACCCAATGAAAGTCTTGTGTAACTTCCTATTAGTATTTTTGGTGGTTACATGCTTTTCATGTACAAAAGCTCCGGAGAAGGATCCGCGTGTCGAAAAATTACAAAACGACGTACAGAAACTTGCGGAACAAAACAAGAAATTGCAATCGGAGGTGGAACGACTTCAAACGCAGCTGAATGAATCGCAGAGTCAACCTGTATTGCCGGCAGTGCAAACGCAACAAGCAGTCAGTAAGATGACTGTCGATCGGATGAAAAAAGAAATTAGACCGGCGCTGGATAAAGCGATTCAAGACATTAAAAAGGAGGCAGAAACTCCTCGGAAAGGCAATCAATTCGGAATGCGGGTGGAATATAATTTGCAGAAAGCCTTCTATGGTTTGATCGAAACTGGAAATTCACGGGTTCCATACCAAGCTAAAGTCATTGTTACGTTTGAAAAGTTTTTAGAATCGGGAAATGAGTCCAAATCGTATGGAAAAGGATCCACCATGTTGATGTTCGTCTATCGTAACAATCATTGGGAATTATTAAGCTCAAAATAAACAGATGCTAGATGCTGGATGCTCGATGCTAGGAACCAACAAACGATTGAAATCTCCTAGCATCTAGCATCAAGGATCCAGCATCATGTACTGGGTAATCGGGATTCTGTTTCTGCTCCTGGTTCTGTTGGCGGCATTCATCGTAATCGCCAGGAAGGGACGAGAACTTCGGCGCGCACAACCATTACCACCGCCTGCAACAAAAGCTTTTTTGCGTTGGGTTGAAGATGGAAACAAAATGGAATTAGAAGTTCATGTTCCGTTTTATGTTGGCCGAAAATCTGATAGCAATATAGTTTTGAAAACTGCGCGGGCAGATTATGAATTATGCATCTTTTACCATAAGCACAGGTTCGCATTTGAAGCGTTGGATAAAGCGGGAATCATTTTGGTGAATGGCGAAGAAAAATTGGCAGGCTATTTAGGAGATGCAGATGCGATTGAAGTTGCGGGACGCGAATTTTCATTTCATTGTTTTTAACCACGGAATCTGAGAGTTATAATCAACGACCATGAAAAAATTATACTTTGCAATTCTTATTCTTTGTTGTGTCACTCCTTTATTTGCGGCGAAAGCGGAAAAAGAGAAATCTTCGACTATTTCGGGAAAAGTTTCCAAAATGAAAAAACTTCCGGGATTTTTTCCGCTTTATTGGGATGAAAAGAATGGCAAGCTTTATATTGAAATCAATCAATGGAACAAAGAATTCATTTATATCAATTCACTTCCGGCAGGAGTTGGTTCTAATGATATTGGATTGGATCGCGGTCAGATTGGAGAAAATCGGATCGTGTATTTTTGGCGATCCGGTCCGAAAGCGCTCTTAATTCAACCAAATTATGCTTACCGCGCAGTTACTTCAGATCCTTCTGAGCAGCGTGCAGTGGAGGAGTCTTTTGCAAAATCTGTTTTGTGGGGATTTACTATTACTGCTGAAGAAAATGGCAATGCTTTAGTTGATGCCACTGAGTTTTATCTTCGCGATGCGCATCATGTTATTCAAACATTAAAAGATACACAGCAAGGAACATTTACTTTAGACAACACTCGCTCTGCTTTTTATTTGCCCAACACAAAAAACTTTCCGCTCAACACTGAAGTTGAAAGTTTGCTGACATTCACTGGCAGTGAACCTGGAGAATTTGTAAAGCAAGTTGTTCCGTCACCGAATAACATCTCAGTAAGGGAGCGCCATTCATTTGTTGCGTTGCCGCCGGCAGGGTATACGCCGCGAGTTTTTGATCCACGTTCCGGATACTTCGGAATTACTTACATGGATTACGCAACGCCAGTTCAAGACCCAATCCGCAAACGATTTATTTGCAGACATCGGTTGAATAAAAAAGATCCGAGTGCTGCAGTGAGCGATGCCGTTGAACCGATCGTTTATTATCTGGACTCAGCAACTCCTGAGCCGATCCGCAGTGCATTGTTGGAAGGAGCTCGCTGGTGGAATCAAGCGTTTGAAGCAGCCGGCTATCGAAATGCATTTCGTGTTGAAATGCTTCCGTCTGATGCAGATCCAATGGATGTTCGCTACAACGTAATTGAATGGATTCATCGCGCCACGCGCGGATGGTGCCTATGGCAATGTGGTTGCGGATCCAAGAACCGGCGAAATTATTAAAGGCCATGTTTCTTTGGGATCGTTACGCGTTCGTCAGGATTATTTGATTGCTGAAGGTTTGCTTGCGCCGTATGAAACTGGCCAGCCTGCAGATCCCAGGTTATTAAAGATGGCACTGGCGCGACTGAGTCAGCTTGCAGCTCATGAAGTCGGACACACCCTGGGGCTCAGTCACAATTACATTTCCAGCACAATCAATCGCGCATCTGTGATGGATTATCCGCAGCCACTGGTCCTGTTCAAAGATGACGGTTCATTGGATCTTGAACAGGCTTACGCAAAAGGAATCGGTGAATGGGATAAGGTGACGATTGCATATGGTTATCAGGATTTTGCGCAAAAATCAGATGAAGGCACTCAATTGAGCAATATTCTTGAAGATGGAATCAAAAGGAATGTCATTTTTCTTAGCGATAGTGATGCACGTCCGGATAACAGTGCCCATCCAAGAAATCATCTTTGGGACAACGGTCCTGATGCAGTTGCGGAACTGGACCGTGTGATGAAAATCCGCCAAAAAGTACTTTCACAATTTTCGGAAAAAAATATTCGTGAGGGTGAACCGTTATCAACGTTAGAAAATGTTTTAGTTCCGATGTATTTATTTCATCGATATCAGCTAGTTGCTGCAGCAAAAGTTTTAGGCGGATTGGAATACACGTACGCTGTGCGTGGTGATAATCAAACTGCCGCAGATATTGTTTCAGCTGATGACCAAAGGCGGGCACTGAAATCGTTATTAACAACTTTAGATCCGAAAGCGCTTACGTTGCCGGAAAATATTCTTCATTTAATTGCGCCAACTGCGGAAGGATATCAACGCGATCGTGAACTGTTTCAACTTAGAACTGCACCGGCGTTTGATCCGTTAGCAGCCGCAGAAACAGCAGCAACAATGACAGTGAATTTGATTTTGAATCCTGAACGCGATGCGCGATTGGTGGAATATCATGCGCGAGATCAAAAGAATCCCGGTTTTGTTGAGGTTACTGATACGCTTGTAGATTCCACATGGAAGGCAAAACGCGATGATGGTTTGAGTGGGGAAGTTCAGCGGGCAATCGATACAATTGTGCTGCAAAAATTGATGTGGCTGGCGGCAAATGATCAAGCACGCGCGCAGGTGCGTGCCGTAGCTTCAGAAGAGATTGAATCGCTTCGTGGATGGATTAGTGCCGAATTAAATCGCGTTTCTGATCCTGAACAAAAAGCACATCTGCAATTTTCGCTTTCGCAGATCCAATTATTTCAGCAAGATCCATCCAGGGTGAAATTTACAGCCCCGTTGCAAGTTCCAGCAGGCGCCCCTATCGGCTGCTCCTTCGAAGAATAAGAACTTACCGCAGAGTCTCGGAGAATTACTAACCACGGATGAACGCGGATTCACACGGCACAGCCCGCGCCGTGTGCATCAGTGTTTATCCGTGGTTAATAAAATCTATTTTGCCTAACTTTGCGGCTTTGCGCCTTTGCGAGAGATTCGTTTTTCCGCGCGTTGTTTGATTTTGCGCAAGATTTCGCGGCGGATTAAACCACTGAATGGCGCAATCACACGCCAGTATTCACGAAAGTGCGCTTCTGCGCTGCCATAACTCAGTACTCGAGTTTCGGTAATTACATCGCAAACACCAGGTCCGTTTTCTACGATCCTCAAATTCAATGCTGCTTTACAAAATCCATCACGATCAAAACTTAAAAACTCTTCCAGGCTCTCAATCTTTACCGGACGCGCTACCGGTTTCCAAAATTGTCCAATAATCCCAATCACAACTTCCCGATTCTCCAGTTGCTTCAATCTGTAAAAAGCACTTTCAGTAGAAACATCGCCTGATCTCCTTCCGCGGAATAATCTTGGAATTCGCCGGAGCGCCATCAAAATCTTTGTAATAGCACCTACTGGCAAACCTTGATCCAACACCCGGTAAATTTTTTCCGGTGCCGCATGAACGCGGATAGAGTATTTTGCCGAAACATTGTATTTTGGAAGAATCTCATCCAGAAGTTGATGATTCATTGGTCTCCTGAACTAATCTGAATAGAATAATATACATATACGGGGGAAATTATTGTTTACATCTGAAGACGAAATTGAAATTAAGAAACGGCTTGAAGAAGTAGAGAACAATGTCAAATTGATTCTCTTCACCCAATCCTTGAATTGCGAATCTTGTCCGGAAACTGAAATATTACTGCGTGAGCTTGCTGTGCTTTCAGACAAACTGACTTTGGAAATTCTTAACCCTCATGTAGATCGGGAGAAAGCTGAACAATACAAAGTAACGCGGACACCGGCATTGATTCTAGAAGGAGAGCGCGATTATGGCATTCGATTTTTCGGAATGCCCGGCGGATATGAATTCGCAAGTTTATTGGAAGACATAGTTTCAGTAGGCAAACGCAGTTCAGGTTTGAGTGAGGCATCGCGTGAAAAAGTTCAAGCTGTAACAGAACCTCTGAACATAAAAGTATTTGTAACGCCTGGCTGACCACATTGTCCGGCAGCCGTGGTGCTGTCACATTGGATGGCGATGGAAAATGATTTCATTACTGCTGAATCTATTGAAGCTACCGAATTTCCGGAACTCTCCCGGCAATATCGGGTGATGGCTGTGCCGCGAACAGTCATCAATGACAAAGTTGCGATTGAAGGCGCATTGCCGGAAGCTATGTTTATCGATCGCATTCTTGAAGCAGCCCAAAAATAAGATTTCAAATCTGTAGGAAGATTTATTACTCCCCCTTAAAAAAGGGGGAGATGAAAGAGGGGGTTGTAATGTTTTCCAATAATTCCAACCACCCCCTCAACCCCTCCTTCATAAGGAGGGGGAACTTCGTCACATAAGTCTAGACATTCGGTGTGTTCTCTTATAATGTGTTGGCTGCATGTGCGCGATGGCTGCCGAACCAAAGGCCGATAAATCAACTGAATTTAAGCCATACGTCCCGCCGGAAACAACAATTCCTGAACTTACAATCCGCGCTATTCTTCTTGGTGCTGCACTTGGACTTGTTTTTGGTGCAGCTTCTGTTTATCTCGGACTCAGAGTTGGAATTACAACATCAGCATCCATTCCGATCGCAGTAATGTCGATCACAATCCTTAAAATCCTTGGCAAATCCACGATTCTTGAAAACAACATCGTTCAAACTGTCGGTTCAGCCGGCGAATCTATTGCAGCTGCCGTTGTCTTCACAGTACCAGCATTGATCTTTCTTGGTTATGCACTGGATGCGAAATTGACTTTATTGCTGGCCATGACCGGTGGCGTATTAGGCGTGTTGATGATGGTTCCACTGCGCCGGTATTTGATTGTGAAAGAACATGGCAACCTCCGTTTTCCTGAAGGTACTGCTTGCGCAGAAATTTTGAAAGCTGGCGAAGTTGGTGGAACCAGCGCTTTAAAAATTTTTAAAGGAATTGGCATAGGCGCATTTTTCAAAGCGATGCCAAGTCTGTTTGGATTTTGGAAAACACCTTTAAATCGCGATATCCCGTTTTATCGCGGTTCGACCGTGGGTATGGATGTCGCACCAGAATTAATGGGAGTCGGTTACATTATTGGATATCGAACGTCATTGATCATGGTAGCCGGCGGTTTGTTATCTTCATTTGTGCTCGGACCCATCCTGGCATTTGCGGGACAAGCTTCCACAACTTCAATTTATCCTGGCACATCAATCATCCCAGAAATGGGTCCGGGTGAAATTTGGCGAAGTTACATCAAATATATTGGCGCAGGCGCAGTGGCAGCTGGTGGAGTGCTTGGATTGTTTCGTGCATTGCCTGCGATCTGGGATTCGCTATCAGCTTCTTTGAAACAGCTAACGCATGAAGGACTCGGCGGCGGTGATCGTAGTCTGATGAAACGGACCGAACGCGATATGCCTATCATCGTTGTTTTAATCGGAACTCTTCTAATCACATTATTCATCTGGCTGTTTCCAACTTTTCGAATGAATTTGCTCGGAGCAATCTTAATTGTGACTTTTGGTTTTCTGTTTTCAGTTGTATCTGCAAGAATCACTGGAATTGTCGGCTCATCATCTAGTCCATTGTCCGGAATGACCATCGCAGTGTTGATGGCAACCTGTTTGTTGTTTCTTGCGTTTGGGATGAAAGGCAAAGAGTTTACTTATTTAGCTCTGGTGATCGGTGCAGTGATTTGCATTGCAATCAGCAATGCCGGAACTACTGCACAAGATTTGAAGACAGGATTTTTAGTTGGCGCAACGCCGCGTGCACAGCAAATCGGACTTTTCATCGGTGTAATCACTTCCGCAAGTGTGGTGGGTTACACAATGCTTGCGTTAAATGCCAGCCAGACAAAGGAACTTGTACTGCCTAAACCATTCACTCCACCGGCTGTTTCAATGCAGTATGCAGAAACCATCAAAAGTAAAGATGACGGCAAAACTTACATGCTTGCGAAGGTCGTGGATGTTCAGGGAGTGGAACCTGGAAATTATCTTGTTGATCAAAATACTCATCTCGCGGTGAAGAAGCGGATCGATGGAATCGGCGGACGCGAACTTGCCGCGCCGCAAGCAAACCTCATGGCGGTTTTGATCGGAGGATTGTTAGAACAAAAACTTCCGTGGGACCTGATCATGATCGGTGTGTGTATTGCTGTTTTCATTGAACTCATGGGTGAGCATTCATTAACGTTTGCAGTAGGTGTCTATTTACCGCTTTCATCAACGCTTCCGATTTATGTAGGCGGTGTGATCCGCAAACTTGCAGATCGCAAGTACAAACGTGTGCCGGATGATGTGGAAGAAGCGGAAGGAACATTAATGTCATCTGGCTTAATTGCTGGCGGTGCATTGGTTGGTGTGCTCGGCGCATTTTTACACTTCGTGCCTGGAATGATGTTTGATGATGAAGACACCGGTTTACCTATGGCAATCGCGGTTGGTTACAAATATCTGCAGTTCTTGTGGAACGCCGATTGGATCAGCGTCGTCGCCTTCGGAATTTTAGGCTACCTCCTTCTTCGAGGCGCCGCACCCCGCAAAACCTAATTTTCTTCGTGCCCTTCGTGGTTAAGAATTTCTTAATCAGCTTCATCGTTCAATTCATGAATTTTCATGTACCGGTTGATTTTATTTTATCCACACTTCCGAAAAAACGCGCAGTTGGTTACGACCGAGGATTTTTTCGATGCGGTTTCCGGAGTGACCACGTTTCGACAACATCAATGCGATCGTTTCAAAGCGGCGTGGAGAATTGAGAGCGTTTGCAAAAAGAAAACCGTCTTCAGTTTCACCCGGCGCAGCGATGCCTGCTGCGCGTCTTGCGCGAACATTTTCTGCAAATCTTTTGCGAAATGCATCATCGATGACTTCCGGCGAAACTCCGCCATCTGTACCAATCGACACATCGTCCATCGCCTGCAACACTGACTGCATGTTCCAAATGAGCGATGACATTTTCAGCTGTTGGCTGATGACCATTGTTCAAATACGGCATGATGTAAATTCCGGAAACTCCGCCTTTATCAGCAACAAGGCGTAATTCATCATCAGTGCGATTGCGCGGATGATCAGCCAATGCCGCACAACCGGTGTGGGTGAACGCTACCGGACGCGTTGAAGTTTTGATAGCATCCGCAGCAGTGCGTCTTCCGCAATGACTCAGATCCACCAGAATTCCAATCTCATTCATACGCTGAATCGCTTCCACTCCAGCCCTGCTTAAACCAGCATCAGCCGGTTCCATACAACCGTCACCTAACAAGTTGCGGCGATTGTATGTCGGTTGGATGATTCGAATTCCTAATCTATGTAGATCATTCAGCCGTGTTAAATCCGTTTCGAAAGCAACGCCGTCTTGAAAACCATAAATCAAACCGGTTCGTTTTGAATCTTTTGCAGCAGAAATATCAGCTACAGTGCGAATGCGTGCGAGCCGCTGATGTGAGCGATCAATTTCTGATTCCCAGAAAAGAATTTCGCGGACTGCTTGAGCAAAAGCAGTGTCCGGTGGAGTAGAACCAACCGGAAGAATTGTAACGTTTAGTGCAGTCAAACCGGATTGAGCCACATTCCGCAGATCCGCTTCAGGAAGCGGTTCACCAGATTTTGTTGCGCTGCTGCCTGGTTCGCCAAGTCCATCAATGACAATAGCGCTATCGTATCCATTCCAATCCTCTGCAAATGCAAACCGCACCGGTATCAAACCTGTAAGTGCGCAAACAGCACTGTTGGTTACGAATGAACGCCGCGAAATTTGTCGCATTCCATTCATGATTGTAACCCCTGAAATCAATATATTTTCTTTGATTATATTTGATTCACACAGAACTTCGTGCTTCTTCGTGATCTTCGTGGTTAATCGTAATGCTTGATCTGGTTCCAAAAATCCTGCATCGGCATTTTTAGTTTGCGTGCGATAAATACAGTTTTGTGGTTTTCGTAAGGCATGCAATAGCCGCAATCGATTTGGCCAACGGGTTCAACGATTTCAAAAAATTGTTTCTTCCGCTCTGAGCTACCACCAAGCATGATTAAACACTCACCCGAAAAATCACCTGGTCCCCAGAGCCAATAGTTGTTATGGCTGCTGATTGCTGGCGGTAATCCATAAGGCTTTCCAAGAAAGCTGATCGCTCCAGCTACTCCGTAATTACTTCCGAAAATACGACATCGATTTCGATCTTCTGGACTCAATTGATTCCAAATGCGCAATACTTCCTTGATGTGCGCATCCCAGCCATTCATATCGGCATAGAATTGCGGAAGTGCTCCCACTTCCTTTTTTTCTTCGGTCGAAGGTTCTTCTCCAAAAAATTTTGCATACGCGATATATTTTTCCACCGGCAATACTGGAATTGCAAACGGAGCTACAATCAATCCGGCAATAATTACAAACACAATCAGAACCGGTTTCAGCCAATTCAATCGGAACTGATGAATCCAATCTGCGATTGTAGTAGCACCTGCTGCAAATAACATTGGATATGCCGGCGCAAGATATCCAGCCCGACTTTTCTGATTCAGAATCAAAATCAAAAACACTGTTACATAAATCCAACCGCATGCGCGATATGGACGTATTTTTGGAATCACAAAGTAAGACAAAAGTCCGATCAACCAGATCGGCGAAAGGAATGGATTCATTTCATCAATCTGGCCATGAACAAAATCCAGAAAGGATACTTCAGCCATTTTTTCTTGCGTTGCATTTTTCATGAATTCCAAAGTTGGAAAATTGTTATGCAGGTTCCAGATGATGTAAGGGTGAAAAATAAAAAGCGCAATCACTCCAGCAACCCATGGCCATGGCGTTAAAAGTTGTTTTCGTGCGGGCGTTAAAATCAAACCAACAAAAATTCCGGCACCAAACCAAAGCACGCTAATTTTGTTGAGTAGTCCGAATCCAAGGACAAGTCCGAGCAAGATCCAGTCACGCTTAAGATGGCGGGCAGTGACGCCCGCCCCACCAGAGCGTATTATGCGCATGAAAAAATAACTGCCGATCGTCCAGAACATGACATCGAAGCAATTCATCGAGTAGAAAAAGTCGAGCGCAAGGTAAGAAGGGACCGCGATTGCGCAAAGCCCAGCGAGGAGAACGGCAAACAAACTACCGCCGAGTTCCCTAGCCATCTTCCCGGTGAACCACACTGTAAGTGCACCCGCCACGGCTGGTAAGAATCGGAGGGCCAGCAATGAATTTCCCAGGATACGACTATTCAGCCATAGTAGTAAAATAGAGAAGGGAGGGTGGTCTACATAACCAGTTGCGAGGTGGTCAGTGCAGGCCAGGTAGTAAAACTCATCACGAAAATATCCGTATCCCTGTGATGTAGCCAGATGAAGGCCGAGTGCGGTAAGTGACAGAATAAACAGCAGCTTGGTTGCAGACCCATCTTCCTGATTTTTCATTACGTATACTTTACTGTGTAATGACGAAAGTAAATGCATTTTTGTTTACCTGTGAGCAACCTTTCGAATTCTTATTCCGATAATCTATGGATAGGAGTTTCGAATGTTTCTCTTTGGTAAGGAGGAGCCCCCGTGTTCAAAACTCCCTATCGCGCAGAAGCTGCCTTATGTTTCCAGCAGCTTAAAAGCGTTAATGATGTTTACAAAATCACAATTGATCAGATTTTGGCAGCAGTAAATTCAGAAGTGCCATTTCGAGAAAGATTGGATCAGGCTGTAAATATACATATTGATAACATTGAAGATCCGTCAGATATGAATTTGGAAAAGAAAAAATCAGCGAAAGAAGAAGATACATATTTATGCTGTTTTTTTGACATCATTGAAGGTTTATTTGCTATTGAATCAGAATCGATTGTGAGCAGTTCTTTTGGCGGAGAACAAAAGAAACATGCAATGGATCGAATGATCCGGATTTTGGATGAGGTCCCGCTTGGAGGACCTCGATGGAATCACAATACTCAACCGCGAATTTTAAGACGGTTGATGGATATGAAAAGACAAGTTCGTTGAAGATTAGGTCTTTTGGAGAGCGACCGCGTTAAAGAGTTGCGAGGTGCTGTCATGGAAATGCAAAAAATGGATTTTAAAAAAGTTCGCCCTTCCGATTATTTGAAGAATGGATTCTTCGATCAATCCGGAGATTGGATTGAAGGTTTGAATGGATTTTATTCCGTTACGACAGCTCATCTTTTGCGCGAAGAAGGAACATCACCTGAAAAAGTAAGAATGATCGCAGATCAATTAATGGCTTTGAGCCTGGAAGTATTCGGAGATGATGAAATACTTGAATATCATTCTATTGATGCCATTTCGCATGATGCCATTTTCAAAATCATAGATGCACCCGAATCGAAACAATCTGCAGTTTTAACAGAGCTTTTTAATACCGCGCGCCCGCATTTAAAGAACTGGAAGAATTTTGCCGCTCTCGTAATTCATCTGGAACAAATCTCCGGCCAACTCGATCTTGTAGCTGCATAATTCCAGTGTCGTTTGTGGTTAAATAATCAGATGACCTGGATCCGTACCGTTCCATTATCGGAAGCAAGTGAAAAATTGCGTCAGTTAATGGAAGAACAGAAAAGATTGTACCCTGTTGAGTATGCAGCACCTGTTCATCCTACTGCCGATGGCACCTTCGATGATCGTTTCCTCGCATAGTTTAATTCCTGATGCTTTGTATCATGCGTTTTCGACATTTGGTGTTTTGATGTCGCCCGATTTGCCTTTATCGCGGCGTCAGCATGAAATGATCACCACGGTAGTATCAGTGACGAATCGGTGTGTTTATTGAATCGAATCACACGCAGAGTTTCTGCGTAGAGTTACGTTAGATGAAGAACTGGTTCGAGCTTTGCAACAGGATTACAAGACTGCGCCGATATCCAGTCAGGATCATGTGATGTTGGATTACGTTGTGCAATTATCAAAGGATGCAACAAAGATCGGCAAAGAACATCATGAGCGGTTGCGCGAAGCAGGATTTGATGATCAAGCAATTCTGCAAATTACGTTGATTGCTTCCTGGTTTAATTACATTAATCGCGTAGCTGATGCACTTGGGGTTGGACGTGAGTAAATCTTTCTTAGTGCCTCTGAGGTTAACATGGAAATAAAGTCTCGAATTTCATCAGCGATTCAGCCTAAGGTATCTACGGAAAATACTGAAACCAAAAATCCCGCTGTACAGGCCGGTGTCGCAAATATAAGAGATGGTTTTGAAACCAATGCGACGGCAAATTCTACTAATACCGCAAGTCCGTCGAAACTTAATTTTGTAAAACAACAGATGACAAATTTCATGAGTTCTAATTCGCCAGGTAGTTCGACTGATTCAATCTTCTCAGTCATGATGGAGTACCAGAAAATCATGAATAAGGAAGCTCGCGAGGAAAAAAAATTAGACCGCGATTCCAAGAATCTTGAACTGGCTTCGAAACAGTCAAAATTCTCATCGGATGCTGAAATTGGTTCTGCTAAAGGATCGCCCGATATGTATCAGGTTGTGAACCAGGAAGCGTCTACGGAATTTTTTATTGGACAAGCCGGAAGAATCTCCAAAGGCGATCATCAGAAAGACATTGACACAATGAAAAGCGCATTGGATGAGCTAAAAAAATCGGCCACTGATATCAAAGAAGAAATTCTTCAAAAAAGCCCCGACAAGGATAATGTAAACAAGCGCTACGAAATGCTTATTTCCTGGATCAGTTCTCGAAAAGATGATGACTAATTTTTGACGCCCAAGAATCGTTGCGCCTATCGGTTCACCGTGCTATATTTACAATCCTCAATCTGAAATCTAAAATCTGCAATCTTGAATTTTATTTGCACCCTTAGCTCAACTGGACAGAGCACCTGACTACGGATCAGAAGGTTGGGAGTTCGAATCTCTCAGGGTGCACTCCACTTACATCGTTCGAAAACATCCTCCAAGATAATTCTGCCAATTCTGCATTTCAAATCCTCCATCCGTTCACTCTTCAAGTCATACGTCTTTGTTAAAGAATCTGTAAAACGGACAGATCAGAGAAAGAAGCGAACGGGACCAGAAAACGGGCGGCAGAAAAAAGGTTAGTCAATCAATATAACGTGAATAAACCTTGGAGGTTTTTATGCCACCACAAGTCAGCCGAGCTGGTGATGGATCGTCACAGGTCATCAAACAAACACCTGATGGCGTAGAAAATAAATCATCTAGCATTGAAAAAAAACCCACTGAAGAAAAAAACAGTAAATCTATTCGAGCGTCACAGGATCCGAAAGTCGAAGCTAAAGTTGTTCAGGGCCAGAAGAATCATGCCACAGAACAGAAAAGCCAACAAAACGTAAACGCGCAAATAATGCAGAGAAATTTGCAAAAACAATTGCCTGCTGAAAAGATAGGAAACGCTACGCCACCTGATCCCACAGGACTCAAACCGGGCGAATCAATTTCCGCAAAATCCGTATCCAAACAAGATGGCATTCACTTTGAGTTCCAGCGGCCGGTTACGAAAGAACAAGCAGCGGCGATTATCTTTCAAAAAGGTCAAGTTCCTGATGGAGCAAAACTGGTACAAGGCGCTGGAAATAGCTGGATTGTCCAAACTCCAAATGACATAAATGCCAGACAGAATACGGTTAGGCATTTTAATTCCCATCAAGAAACCGTCATTACGCCACCACGCATGCCTACCGATCAAACATTCCCCGAACCTCACGTTTTTTATACCTGGGTCGGAGGTCAACCTAAGACCGGCAGCGGTTCACAGCGCTTGGATTTGAAAAATGATATGGGGTTCACAGTTAAGAACAACTATCAGTTGGACGAAGGACAACGTGCGACGGGTACTTTGGGTCACGCTGGAACTGGCTACGAAGTTGCGTTCGAAAAACCGATGACGAAAGATCAAGTAATGGAAAAAATATTCGATAAGCAAAAAATCTCACAAGGTGAAGTGAGATTGATTCCAATGACGCCTGAGCCTTCCATGCTGTGGAAAGTTGAAGTGATTGGAACTGATGCGTTGACAGCGTTTAAGGCAAAGCCATTGCAAGCGTTCACGGATGCAGCTATTCATGGAAAGCATTCCTTGCCGGCGGGCACACCCGCTGGTGTGCGTCAGCATATTGAAAATCAAACGGTTCCACAGAATGCAGTGAAACATCCACCCGATGTTTATGTTTGGGAACAGGATGGGCACATGATGTATGTAAAAACAAACAATAAGGGAAAGGATGGTTACTACGACGTACAATTCACAAAAATGCCAGACGATAAACAGGGACAGATTTGGCTGAATTACTACATGAAAGAAAAAGGAATGGAACCCCGTGAAGCCTGGAAGAATTTTTGGAACGACACTGTAGAAGTTACAAGGATGCAGATTGGTATGATCAACGGTGCTGTCCGCGCACCTCATGTGATGAGAATTGGAACGCCTCGATCCTCTTTTGGCGATGGGCCTTCGTCACCACGCAGCACGCCACACGTTACGACGGGAAGAAACATACCAAAGGGATCAAATGTTGATGTCGACATACCACTAAACAATATGAGTGGCCGTTCGCCAAAAAACACAATCGCAGATCCTGCACCGCCACCGAAACCTGCGCCGAAGCCGAATCCTTCTGGCACTTCTCATGTCGCTGAACCGAATATTTCGGGCAATAGAGCGGGCAAACCTGCTGAAACTACAACTACCGTTAAAAGCAGTAAGTCGAATAAATCTTCCTACGAAGTTGAAGAGCCTCATACAAATCAAAAGAAAGATTTGCATGAAGAAGACAATGTTGCCCAATCGAAAAAAGCAAAAACTTCGAAGACTGATCGTTCGTCGTCCAAACCGGCAGCAGAAACCGACGCAGAACTGAAAGGACTAAACGATGAGTTGAAAGATCTAAAAGATATTGCAGGCGATCACGTTGCGGGTGGGAAGAATCTAGGTCGAGATTTACCTATCTCAACGATTAAGCAGAGACTGAAAAAACTTGCTGAGAAAGGCGATGCGGATGCTGGTCGTCTTTTAAAAGATATTGAGGAGGTTCAAGAAAAACTCCAGAAGAGGGCACGTGAGCTTGGACTCTTGCCGCCACTTCCGCAAAAATGATCTCATGTGCAATTAATAGAACTGGGCTGAGCTTAGTGGCCTAAATCTGAATATTATCTGAAGCAGTGGTTCCTGGGGCAAAAAGATTTTTGTTGCTAATATTGGTCTGCATTTTTCTTGTTCACATTACGAATTCCGCTCAGCATAAACATTTCCAACTGTTATAAATCCATGTTCATCGAAAACGGGAACAAGAATTCGGCAATATTCTGGACCTTCGAAATGATCCAAATCAGCCCAGTATGAAGGAAGCATTTCTGATGTCAGTAAATATGAAGCGACCTGTGAACCTCCAGGTTTCCAACGGATCATAGGATAACCAAACTGAATTCCCCAACCGGTGTTTAAGAGCTCACCTTCAACATAAACATCGTCTCTCCACGTTCCAACAATGTGTTCAACCTGGTTGTGATTAGCGCGCCCTGGAGCCAACGTTCCGTAAACAACTAAATGATGTGAAGACTGATATGACGCTTCCAATTCAGACTCTAACAATCGCGATTGATCAGAAATTTCGGCTTTTTGTCGATATTGATTCACTGTAATAAGAAGCGTTTGTAAATTGTGCTCTATCATTGCTTGCAATCTATACTTCGCCTTTGGAACCTACCCAACGAATTGCAATTCCGTGTGACGCTCGCAAACGATCCGCGAGTTGTGCGGTGTGATGTTCGATATGACGAATGTTCATGATTTGATGTTCCAACTTAGAGAATTTGTACCAATGAAATCCGCTTTCCGGGCTCTGTAAATCGAGCGCATCAATTGCGCGATCAATCATCTGATCACAAAAGTTCCAATATTCAAGAACTACGGATTTCATGTACGGTTTTGGTAACAGAGGCAAGCGACTCTTTGGATCCTCTTCGATTGCGAATGCATCTTCATTTTGAACATTTCCTTGATGATGTTCCCATGGACGAAAAGCGGCTTCACTCGGCTGCAAATATACATGCGTGAAGAAAAGAGCATGATATGCAATCTGCCAAATGCTGTTTTTCTGTTCATCGCTGAACCAAACATCATCCGGACACCGCTCGATCGTTTCACGAAGCATCGCAAGCGTTGCATGATATTGGTGCTTCAGAATCTTGCGCATCTCCTGCACGTGAATTTCACTCATTTTTACCTCGTAAATTTCAATCTGAAATTTATTTTGGCGTAGTTTACTGCGGAATAGCGCATGAGTATAGGTCGGGAAAAATAATTCCCACCAAACTATTAACCAAGGAGAGCACCCAAATGAAAGTTACCAAAATTACCCTACAGACCGTGAATGCTGCAGACCAATCTGGTCTGAGCGAATCAGACAAAAAAATCATCAACAATGGTGGATGTTTATACCCCAAAAATGGAATTGACATTTTCGATCGAACTTCGAAACCAACGGTCAAACAAGGAGAAAATACGCAAGCGCTCACTCCAAAAACATCAGTCGTTGAAGGAGGCGCATCGCTCACTGAATCAGAGAAGCGCATCATTGATCGTGGCGGTTGTTTGTATCCCAATCCGAAGTTTTCGAATTTTGCAGTAGAGATGCCAAAATTGCCTGACGCGAAAATTGCCAAAGTAGATTCTGCTAAGTTTGAACAAAAATCTCCCAATTCAGGTTTAAGCGATTCTGACCTTAAGATCATCAATAATGGTGGATGTGTATATCCAAACCAAAATCGATTGAGACTAGAATTATTAATGCAACAAAATGGCACCGAAAATTCAAAAGTGCCACAGACTGGACAACAATCAACACCCAATACTGCCGGTTCAGATAATCAACCAAACAGTGTCAGCAAAACAAATCAAAACGTTCCAAACAATTTGATGGCTCCGATGCCTGGTGACATTGCGCCTGTTAGCGGAAGATCTCTGACTCTTGCTTCGCCTGCCACCGTTCCGAATCCGCCTGCCAAGCCTGGTGCGGTTGTTCGCTCTGCAAGCTTTCTGGCTGGTGAGGCGGTTGGACTTGGAAAGAGTCTCGTTAGTGGAGTCGCAGATGTTGGAAAATTTCTTTACGATGTCGAATCAGCTGTGATTGCGCGTGGACACGATCTAATTTTTGAAAGAACTCTAAACGGATCTTTCACACAAGTTTATGAACCTACAAGCTCACTTGGTACAGCTTCATCTGAAGGAAGAGGCGGCGAAGCAGCATTGAAAATTGTTACCGAAGCACCTGATCGAATTGCCGATGCATCGGTGCGCACAGGAATATTAGTTGAGCAAGGAAAATATTACGAAGCAGGTGAGGCATTCGGAAAAGGTCCGCTCGCTGAAGCTACAACTGCCCTTGGTACTTTACAATTGGCAACCGCTACACCGTTAAGGACGGCACCTTCAGCAGCAGCGCCTGTAGTTACTACAGCAGTAGAAACTGGAACAGCGGCAGCTCCCAAAGTTACGCCACCATCAATTGCTCCACTTGCAACAACTATTCTTCGCCCGGGACCATTTGCGGAAGTGATCAGTCAAGCTCGTGCTGCAGCAGGCGGAATTGCCGGTGATTGTGAAGGCGCTACAGCAGTCATCCGCAGTATTCTGAAAGAAGCAGAACGCGGAAATTGGGGTTGGAAGGATAGACTGGGACGTCCCGGCTTTCACGAGTTTGCAAAATTACCAGATGGAAGAATCCTGGATGCTACTGCAGGTCAGTATCTGGCAAATGGAACGGTAACCGCGCAAGAAGTTGCAGGCGTACCAGGTTTGGGCGCAGCAATTGAATCCGGAGTGTTTACCGCGGAATTGCATAATGCACTTCGTGCTCTTGTAACACGCTAAGTGTCACTACTGCGTTTGGTTGGCAAAGTGAGCTGTTTGCAGGTTGAAAGTGTCCGTGATATCAATTGGAAAGCTAAGGGATCCAACGTCAGCCACATGAGTTTTCGGGAAAGACTCAAAGTGCCACGGAAGATGTGGTACGAATTTGTTGCCAACCAATACGGCCAAGGCCAGATGTTTTTTATGAACTATGGGTACAACTACGCCGATGCCTTTTCAAGCCCTGTGATGCTGGATGAAATTGAAGAGCAGAATCGATTTCAAAATCAGCTGTATCATCATGTGCTTGGCGAAATCAGTTTAGAAAATCGGAATGTTCTGGAAGTTGGTTGCGGTGGTGGTGCAGGATCACTTTATCTAACCAGACATTTTAATCCGCGAACATTAACGGGACTTGATGTGGCTAAAGACGCAATACGTTGTTGCAGTCTCGGCCATTCTTATCCAAATCTTCGCTACCTGGTTGCAGACGCTGAACAGCTTCCATTCGCTGATGGAAGCTTTGACATTGTAATCAATGTTGAATCTTCGCACGGATATGTTTCAATGCCGGAATTTTTGAATAACGTCTGCCGGGTTCTGATTCCTGGCGGTTATTTTCTGTTCGCAGATTTTCGAGAGATTCATGAGCTTGTTTCGCTCGATAAAGCCATCAGGGATTCAAGGCTGGATATCATCGCCAGAAAGTTCATCAACAGAAATGTTTTGGAGCTTTGGAATTTCAAGAACAGCAAAAGCAAGTTTTTCTGTCGCAGGTAGAACGCACAGAATTGCGTACTACCTTGCGGGAATTTATTGGCGCGAAAGGTTCATTTATTTACGAAGGTTTGAAATCCGGCAGCGTATCCTATTTTAGTTACGTGCTGCAAAAGGCGGCTATACAAGGAATCGTTTCAATTCTTTTGATATGGGCCGAGACTTTTGACCTGTTGTGCCAGTTCTGATAAGGCCGGATCTTCAAGATTTAGCAAATGTAATTCCAGAATTCTAGTAAGGATTGCAACTTCAGTTTCGCTAAGAATCTGGATCGTCTCTTGATTGGTACGGCCCTAATGAGTTTTTACGATTCGTTGGAATTCTTCGTATAGTTCCTGAGCAGAGAGACTATCGATGTAATCTTTACTCATTGTAATGATCGTAAAAAGTGTAGCTCACTCCAATATTAAATCTGTTCACTCCGTAATCAACTTTTTCGGAATGAATCTTTTGATAATCTGCTTTGATAATCAATTTTGGAATCGGCCGATATTCAATCCCATAAGTGAATACTGGATGATCAACGGTAAGATTTTTCAGCAAGCCTAACGCTACGGATTTTGGCGGCAATGCATCCTGAGGATTTACTTCTTCTGCACGGTAATAAGGCATCAACACTGTTCCGTTATGTTTGTAGTGAAAAATGTTGTATCCCGCTTCTGCTGTTCCGCCGATCATTCTGCTTCCGACTCCATTAAAACCTGATGTGCCCAGAGCGATATTTAGAATCTCCGAAGGTTCTATGTATAGCTTTGCGTATTCTGCACGTACAATCCATCCGGCTCGATTCAACACAAGGTGAGCTTCCTGGAAATTTGTGTGAAAACTTTGGTCAGTCGGATTGAGAGTTCCAAAGGCTTTCGAGTTTCCGAAAAACATTCCGCCGCCTAACATGAATCCTTTAAAAAGATGTCCATCAAACCGCATCATGAACATTGGCGTCTTGATTGTGTCCCAACTAATTTCGCGCCCATCTCGCGAACCATTGATCGTGAATCCTGCGAGATTAAAACTATTCAATATATAAACACGATAATCAAGAATCGAAAGATGACCAGCAATTCCTCCGCCTACTGCATGCCAGACTGTTGGAATTGCATCAATATCAGCAAGCGCAAGATGAGTTCCAAGATATTCGTTTGGAGCATGAAACTCATTCACAATTCCCATTGGCACAAGTAACAGTCCGCCTCGCAGTGATAACTTTTCATTAATGGCATAATCGACATACGCTGAATCCACCGAAAACTCACCAGTCCGGCTTTCAACCAGATCGCGATCGAATCTTAACTCCGAATTAATTACCAACCGATCGGTAAATCGGTAACCTAAAAAACCGACTCCACGAACAACGCCCACCTCTTGATCCAGTCCTGATGGAAAGCCGAGGTTGTTTTCGCTGGCAAAATTTTCGTAAACACTTTCGAGAAAACCTGCAGAACTTAGCCCATGGTCTTTTTTGAAGACAGTGGAGGCGCCTAAACTCAGTCCATTGCGGTAGTAATAAGAATCGACATACTCCGTATCGGGTTGATCCGTCGAATCAGACGCAAAAAGAATAGAATTCGGGAATAGTAAAAAGAGCAAAAAAATCAGAACCATAGTACATCTCCAGTCCGCATATCATAATTCACATCTGACAAAAAATACATTACCGGATTCTTACTTGCAGATTACAAATTGTGAGGATCGTCATACAATCTTTAATGTTCTTCTTTACTGGAGCGCGGGCCTCGGTGCCCGCGATTGAAATTCGTTTTGAAAACAATTCGAGGTGAACTATGGCAGATCTTTCACTGCATGTTGTGATTGGGCAAATCATAAATGTTCTGGATGAAACATTTATTTATCGAAAGAAGCCATGGACTTATTTCACAGACAACAAACCTGATGCCGGATTTCTTGGTTTACTCGAAGGTCTGAATGCCGCAGATGTATCACGCCCGATTGCTGGTACTTCAATCGTTTCTCATGTGCATCATGTGATATTTAGTCTTCTTGAATCTACAGCATTCATCGGAGGTGATCATTCTCACAAAGATTGGAATGAAAGCTGGCGAGTGAATACGGTCACGGATGAAGAGTGGTCGAAAATGTTGGATCACATGCGCGCATCATATTTAGCATTGCGAAACACAATTCGAGATCACGGGGCTGCAGACATCTTGACCATTGGAGGCACAGTCGGTGTGCTTGCACATATGGCATTCCATCTCGGTGCAATCAGACAAAAAGTTGCCTTGCTTCGCCAGTAATCGCCGTCGTCTCGCCGGCTAATCTTCTTTTTCCAGTTGTAACCACAAAGACTCAGAGTTCTTTGCGGTGAGAGCAAGTACGCGGCTTTAGTCCTTCGCAAACTTCGCGTCATAAACGCGAAGGGCAAATGTAATTGGAGGTTCCCAATCAATTTCGTGCGAAAGCGCGATGGTTTCCGGCTGAATTTCCAATGGCACAATCGCATGAATTTCCGAAATCCGTTTGATTGCCTGGCCATAAATTGCGGTGCGATTCTTAAGCGACGGTTCATGCCAGGCTTGATCGATCAGCTGATCCAACACCGGATCTGCAAGACCCTGATAATTTTGTGAGTATCTGGTGCCAGGACGCGGTGAACGCATCATGGTATCCAGAGCGAGGCTTGCATATAAGGTATCGCATGAAAATCCAACCAGATTAAAATCGGATTTTCCCGCAGCCAGAAATTGAAAGAATTCAGTTTTAGGCATCGGATTTACACTGACTTTAATTCCAATCGATTCAAGCTGACGTGCAACCTCATTTAAGATCTGCACATCATTGACATATCGATCTTTTGTTCCATCCAACCGGATTGAAAATCCATCGGTATAGCCGGCTTCTTTGATCAGTTGTCGCGCACGGTTGCGATCTGTTTTAGGAATGGGGATCTCAGGGTTATAGCCGGCAACTTGCGGTGGAACAAGCTGAGATGCAACTGCAGCTTTTCCGAAAAGCGCCCTCCGGATTAATTCTTCACGATCGATCCCTAATTCAACTGCCTGCCGCAAACGGATATCTGAAAACGGACGGCGATCTACTCTGAAAGTCAAAAACAAAACACGAGTTCCAGGACGGTTGATTATTTTGATTTCTTTATTGTTTTTAAGCCGATCGACTTCTTCCAGAGGAATGTCGCCTGCAATTTGTGCCTTTCTTTCAATCAGCGCCTTAATGCGTTTGGCTCCATTCGGTACTACCACAAATCGGATTTGACTGAACGCCGGAGGCTCTCCGTGATAATAACGGTTTCTTTCTAAATCCAACTGTTTTCCAACTACCCAGCGTTTGACTTTGTAAGGACCTGTTCCGATCGGAGGAATGTTATTCACCTGCAAAACTTTTTTCGGCAATATGAAACCGACAGTTAATTGCGATAACAAAATTGGATAAGGGTAATGGGTTTTGATTTCCACCTCATCCGGCGCAAGCGCTCTGACTGATTGAATGTGTTGTAAAAAACTTGCGGTTGAGAAAGGACGATTCAACGCCGTCTGAAGTGATGCCACTACATCTTCAGCATGAACATAATCTCCATTTGAAAAACGGATCTTTTTCCGCAGATGAAAAATCCAGGTAGTATCATCTCGATTTTCCCAGGTTTCTGCTACAGCCGGTTCAGGATTCATATTTTTTCCAAAACGAACCAACCCTTCGAATACATTCGAGTTCACATCGATCGTGAATGCTTCCGGTTGAGTCGGCGGATTTGGGTAGATGCCGGTGACGTCTGCACGTACTGCGATGGTTAAAAGGTTATCTTGACTTGAATCGCCAAGATCGCAACTGACGTACAGAGATGCTAAAGCAGCAATCAATAAGGGGATCAGTAAAACGAGTCCTTTCGGCCTCATAAACCACCTTAAAGAAAAAGCATATCAGAAATTATGCGGATAGGTTCCAAAATGGGGAGGTAAGGCCAATCTTTGTAAAAATATCTTGCGCCTCTTCAACTGAATAACGTTTCCAATCAGGATTCCTCCGATCTGGTTTGAACCAGGCATTTGCGAGTTGCCATATTTGATCAAGTGTTAACGTTGCGCCCAATGGCAAGTTCCATTCTTTGCACCAGTTGTGAACATGCTCTTCCGACCGGAATAGCAACATGGTCTTTCACGTGTATGCAACGTTGTCCCACCAATGTTTTGCCGGAACAGCGAAATGAGCAATACCTTCGCCTGCTTGAAGTGTTCCGCCACGAACGGAAATATGAATCGCAGTGCCGCAACAGCCACATGCAGTCGAAATCTTGCCATCACTTCTCAGCATTACCGGCACTCCAAGTGCATCCCATGCGCAGTTTGCAAAATAGTGTGAGCGGCCGCGCGCAGTAATCAAGAATGGAGTTGGAACTGCAGAAAACGGCATCGCCATCAGGATTTCATTATTTTTTTGCAACACCAAAACATGCGCTTCCGAGAGTCGCGTAAAGCCATCTAATACTTCTTGCTTCGTAATTGCTGCAGCATGCGCAATTTGATCGCTGGTTGGAATTTCACCTCTGCTAATCACCCATCGATAAACTGCTTGCCGTAATTCTATATCCGTGAGCGGCCCTTGTTTCATCTCGAAATGATTGTAGCCAGAAAACAGTGTTTTGTGAAATCAGGCTAACAACTGTAACTGTAATTTGATGTTGACCATTGTTAGGATAATTCGTAGGAGGATGAAATATGGCACGATATCCGTTCTATCAAGTTGATGCATTTACTGATAAACCGTTAGCGGGGAATCCATGTGCAATCGTTTTGGATGCAGACGAAATCGATGAAAGTACCATGCAGGCGATTGCGCTGGAAAATAATCTTTCTGAAACTTCTTTTGTTCTACGATCCAATAAAGCTGATTTCCGCGCACGATATTTCACTCCGGCAGAAGAAATTCCATTAGCAGGACATCCTACGATTGCAACAATCTTTACGCTTCTTGAAACTGGCAAAATTAAGATGCAAGAAAAGAGAACAGTCGTAACGCTGGAATTAAAAGCAGGAGTCATCAATGTTGAAATTGATACAACAGAAGAGCGTCCAATTATTACGATGAGTCAGATGAAACCGCAGTTTCTAACTACGCTCCAGGTGGAGGAAGCAGCTGCTGCATTTAATTTGCGAGCCGATGACATTCTTGCGAATTCAGTTGTCCAAACTGTAAGTACTGGAACGCCTCAATTAATGGTACCGCTGCGAAGTCATGAAAGTTTGCGCCGCGCAAGAGTGAATGCGCCTTTGTATCTTTCATTGCGCGAGCGCGGCAATTTTTTCAGCGCACATTTATTTTGCATCAACGGATTTACTCCGGAAGGACAAACATCGGCCAGACATTTTGCAGTACCTCCAGATACGATGGAGGATCCATTTACCGGATCAGCTACCGGAGGTATGGCTGCATATTTGTGGTATTACAGGTTAATTGGAAAACCAGAATTCATTGCAGAACAGGGACATTGGATGAAAAGACCGGGAAAAGCGCGGGTGCAAGTTGTTGGTCCGAGAGAGAATATCGAAACCGTAAAAGTGGGTGGTGCTGCGGTGATGATTTTGCAGGGCGAGCTAAAAATCTAACTTGTTATGTAGGGGCGAGCGGAAGCTCGCCAAGTTGTCCAACAGGCGACCTTCCGGTCGCCACTACACGGTAACTTTCATGAGTATAATATCCAAGAGATGGATGTTGAGTCTTTATCGTGGCAAACCGTTCTGTGGCGGTTCACAGTTGTCATTGTTCTTATCTTAATTAATGGATTTTTTGTTGCCGCAGAATTTGGTCTTGTTGGTGCACGCAGAACCCGCCTGAAAGAACTTTCCAAATCAGGAAACCGTCTGGCACGAATCGCGGAAAAACTGATCGGCGATCTGGATCAAACTATCGCTGCAACTCAGTTGGGCATTACTGTTGCAAGTTTGCTTGTTGGATGGATCGGCGAAGAGACGCTGGCCGAAGTGTTCATGAACTTTTTGCATTTCTTGCCGCCAACTGCAGCATTCGTTACCTCACACACTATTGCAGTGGCTTCAGCTTTCGTTTTCATCACTCTAATGCATGTTGTTCTTGGTGAATTGATTCCAAAGAGTGTTGCCATTCAATTTCCAAATCGCACTGCACTCTATATTTCGCAGCCGATGCGGATCGCGTTAATCCTCTTTAAACCATTCGTCTGGGTTCTGAACGGAATCGGCAATTTTGGTTTGCGTTTGGTCGGACTACCACCGGCAAAAGGGCATCAGATGGTGCACACAGTAGATGAACTAAAGTTGGTGATCGATGCCAGTCATCGCGGTGGTGCGTTGGATGCGCAGGAAAAAGATTTACTCACCAAAGTTTTTAAATTTGGTGATCTCGTTGCGCGTCAGGTGATGGTTCCAAGAACCGACATGAGCGGCATTCATGTCAATGCAAATCTCGAAGAAGTTGTTGATGTTGCAAGTCGAACGGGACATACGCGCTTTCCAGTGTTTCAGAAAGATATAGATGACGTTGTTGGTGTGCTTCATATGAAAGACGTTGTTCAGCTTTTGCATTCCGGCCTGGGATTTCAGCTGAGCAAGATCATGAAAGAAGCGCAGTTTGTTCCGGAAGCAATGCCGATTGTTCAGCTTCTGACATTCATGAAACAAAAACACACCCAGATGGTGATTGTGGTTGATGAATTTGGCGGCACATCCGGCCTTGTAACATTGGAAGATGTGATCGAAGAAATTATCGGTGATTTTTATGATGAGCATCATCCGGTTGATGCTGACATTTTGCAAATCAGTGAGAATGATGTTGTTTTGCGTGCAAAAGTGCGCATTGATGAAATCAATGAGCGCTTTCATCTGAATTTGAATTCGGAGGAAGCAGATACAATCGGCGGATTCGTTTTGCAAGAATTAGGAAAAATTCCGCATGTTGGAGATATGATAGATATTCCAGGTGCATCGATCCGGGTTGAGGAAATGTCACGATGGAAAATAAAAACACTTCGTTTGACGTTACAACCACAACCGGTGGAACCTGAATGAAAATACTTCGGATGCGTCTAGATCGGCGTTTTCCATTCATCACTGCCCAACCTTTCCTCGATTTCATGTATGACCTCAATTTTCTTTTTGATGAAATGAACAGCCGATTCTGGGCGGGAAAGCTTCCGCGATTCCAATGTGAATGGTCAAATCGAATGATTACAACCTGGGGCTGCTGTTATCGTTCAATTGGATTAATCCGCATCAGCAGTTTCTTTCGATCCCGTCCGCTTGCAGAACTTGCTGCGGTATTGTTGCATGAGATGGCTCATATCAAACATCCTGGTCACGGACGCGCCTTCAGACGCGAGTTGGAAAGAATTGGAATGGCGGAAGATGTGGAAGGTTACTTTCCACATTTGAATGATTTGACCAATGCCATGCGCAGAGCTTTGCGATATCAGTATGAATGTCCAAAATGCCGGGTTCGAATTAAACGCCGGCGGAAGATACGTGGTTACTGTGCGGATTGTTATAACTCTGGTTCGCTCTCACGTTTCCGGTTAGTTACTAGAACTTAAAATTTCGGCTTGTGCTTTTCTAAAAACGATTTCACCGCTTCCAGCACATCTGGACTTCTCAATAGCTCTTCTTTATAAACTCGCTCCGTTTCTGCCAGAGCTTGATCAAAATCAAAGCCTGAAGTTCTTTTGATTGCGCTTTTCAGTGAACGTAATGCATCAGCGCTATGTGATTTCAAACCATCGATAATCTTTTTTAATTCAGACCCATCTTCATACAGTTGATTGATGATTCCGAGCTCATATGCGCGTTGCGCTGTAATTGTTTCACCGGTAAATAAAAGCCATTGAGCTGATCGTGGTAGTAAAATTGATGCAACTGGCGGAAAACATGCGAGTGTAATTTCAGGAAATCCGATGCTCGAATTTGTTTCAGCCAAAATTACATCACAGCAAAGCGCGAGTTCCATTCCGCCTCCCAAAGCGTGGCCATGAATTGCGGAAATGGTCATTCCTGGAAAGTGATAGAGCTTGCGGATGACTTTATGAAAGCGATCCAACATTTCCGGCACTTGATCAGGTGTGTGAATCTTAACATCCACACCGGCTGAAAAATGCTGCAGACCTGTAGTGACGATCAGGAAGGTAGATGAGCTGGCCTCATCAAGCGCATCGGAGAGTTCAGACATCATTTCAAAGTCGATGATGTTTAAAGGAGGGTGAGAGAGCTCAATTTGGATATAGGGATCCAATCGAACCACATTAATTTTATTGAAGTTCTTCATGCTCCGATCCCCGCCGGCGCTACAAAAAAAGTGATGTGCTGAAGTATTTTTCGCCACGATCAGGGAAAATGGTTACCACTGTTCCGTGATCCATCCGTTTTGCAACTTGAAGTGACCCGAACATTGCAGTTCCGCATGAGATGCCTCCAAAAATTCCTTCTTCGCGTGCAAGACGCCTGGCATAATCGAATGCATCAGAATCATCGATCACAATTTTTTCATCAACCAATGTCCAATCCATCAGCTCTGGAGTTCGGCTTTCATCCATATTTCTCAAGCCTTGTTGCAGATGTTTTTTCTGCGGTTCCAATGCAACGATCCGCACATCAGGTTTTAATTCTTTGAGACGCTTTGCCAGGCCAACAATCGTGCCGCAAGTTCCTAATCCAACGGTCACAACATCGATTTGGCCTTGAAGGCTCTTCCCAGATTTCGTTGGCTGTACCTTCATAATGCGAAAGTGTGTTATTCAGATTTGAATATTGCCGCGCATAAAAATACTTTCCCGGATTTTCATTGTTCAGTTTCTCTGCGATGTCCCACGCTTCATCGCTTCCTCCTTTTTCTGAAGTAAAAACAATTTCAGCACCAAGAGCTTTTAATGCTTTTCTTCGTTCCACCGAAACTTTTTGCGGCATCACAATCGTGACTGGATAGCCTTTGACTGCGCCGATCAATGCGAGACCGATTCCAGTATTTCCGCTGGAAGATTCTAGAATCGTCATTCCGCGTTTTAATGAACCATCGCGTTCTGCACCTTCAATGATGTATAACGCAGGACGTTCCTTTACGCTGCACATGGGATTTGTCCCTTCAAACTTCGCCCAGATCTGCACCTCTGGATGCGGCCAAATTTTATTGATACGGATCAGAGGCGTGTGACCGATAGTTTGTAGAATATTCTCGTATTTCATGGAAACCAAAAATCAACCACGAAGTTCACGAAGAACACTTTGAAAATCGGCGATCGACCAAGTTCCCCTCCTTATGAAGGAGGGGATAAAGGGGAGGTTGGAAACATTTTTGAAGCCTCCAACCCCCTCTTTGATCTCCCCCTTCATAAGGGGGAGAAACGAAGGCCGATTTTCGTTATTCATGCTTGATCTCAAGATTATGAGTTCATCGTGGTTAGTTTTGTTTTCTTCCTAAATGGTTTGTTGTTGACCGGGCGGTTCCCAATTATATTCGTCAATCTTCCATTCCCGTTTTTCGCGGATCAAAGTGTAATGCACAGGAAATACCAGGCCATTGTGTCCGGTCAACATCCCATCAATCACCGCTTTGTTATTTTCAACCGTGACTCGGTTCAAACTATCGTGTTCAATCGGTAAAACATCCGAAAATGCATCGATCTCTGTTTTGAACGTACTCAAAGCATGTTTTTTTCGATACTCAACGGAAAAATAACTATAAGCATCATTGAACTCTCCATCGTTTAAAGCTTTGATTTGTGCTTTAACAACACGAGGAGGATCCATCACTCGGAAAAATAACTTGCCGGCAAAAAATGCAAACACAACCACAATCAATATCAGGCAACCACATCCCGCGATTACCAGCTTCAGGAGCGTTGAATCTTTAGATTGCCCGGGTTCTGGCTGAGGGTAGTTTGCTTCTACTGAGTTCCAATCCATTACGTCCTCTATCCTGAATTTCGTTTATACCAATCGACTGTCAACTCCAAACCTTTTTCAAGATCAAACTCTGGATGAAAATTCAAATGTTCCTGCGCCCGCGAAGTATCGCTGCACGAATGAAGTACTTCACCAATTCTAGCCGTTTCATAAACTGCCGGAATTTCGCAGCCCGTGATTTTTTGAAGCAGTCCAAATAATTCATTTACGCTGATCTGATTTGCGGATCCAACATTGTAAACATTTCCAGGTGCCTGTGATGACCTGGCTGCCAGAAGATTTGCATTAACGCAATCCTGTACATAAACAAAATCACGTGTTTGTTCACCATCTCCATAGATGGTTGATGGTTTTTGCTGAAGCATGTTTCGGACAAAGATCGGGACCACAGCTGCGTATTGCGCAAGCGGATTTTGTCGCGGTCCGAAAATATTAAAGTAGCGCAAGCTCACCGCTTCAAGACCATAAAGATTGAAAAACATGTTGCAATAATACTCAAGTGCTAATTTCGTAACAGCATAAGGGGATTGTGGACTCGCCGTCATATCCTCACGTTTCGGAAGTTCTGGCGCGTTTCCATAAATTGCGCATGAACTGGCACAAACAACGCGTTTTACTCCGGCATCTCGTGCTGCAATCAAAATATTCAATGTCCCGGTGCTATTAACGGAGTGCGTTCCTGCAGGATCTTCAATCGATAGCGGAACCGAAACACGCGCTGCTTCATGAAAGACCCAGTTAATTCCTCTTACAACTTTGTTTACTGTATCAACATCTTCAACTGAGCCTGCAACGATCTCAATTTCTTTTTGCAATTCACCTAGATTTGAGCGGCTTCCAGTTTCAAAATTATCCAGCACTCGAACGCTGTGCCCTTGCTTAAGTAAGTTCTCTACAAGATGCGATCCAATGAAACCAGCCCCACCTGTGACTAAACAACGTTCCATTAAGATCGGCTCCGAGTGTTCGGTTTTTTCTTGATGCGCTTTGCACAATATTGTTCAATCGAACAGACCGTACAAAGAGGACGGATCGGTTTGCAAATATTCTTTCCATGAAAGACAAACAGGTCATTGATTGGAAGCCAATCTGGTTCCTGAATCAATTTCCGCAAGGCAAATTCTGTTTTTTCAGGAGTCTTTGTACGCACCCAACCAAGCCGGTTTGAGATTCGATGCACATGTGTGTCTACTGGAATTGCCGAACGGGCAAATGCAAAAACCAAAACGCATGATGCTGTTTTTCTTCCAACACCGGGCAAAGCTAACAATGAATCCATATCGCCTGGAACCTGTCCACCATGTTGTTCCATCAATATCTTTGAAACTTGAATGATGCGCCGGGCTTTTGTTTTGTAAAAGCCTGATCTTTTGACCAGCTTCTCAACTTTTCGAACCGGGGCACCGGCTAAGCTGGCACAATCAGGATAAATCTGAAACAATTCGCGGGCCACGACCTCCGTCGTCTCATCCCGGCTCCGTGCACTTAAGATTGTGGCAATCAAGGTTTGCCATGGATCGTCGTTGCCAAAATTTCCCAGCATGGTGCTGCCATGCGACCCCTGGAGCTTTTCCAATACAGGTTTATAATTAATAATTGAGGCCATAAAATACTGAAAATGTTAAGTTTACAGTGAATCAGTGTTATGGTAACATATTCTTCTTTATGTTCGATGAGTTAGAGCATCGGATCGGTTATACCTTCCACGATAAAGATATTTTGCTGCGCGCACTCACGCATCGTTCGTATTCGCATGAGATCCCAGAGAGTCTGATTAAAGATAACGAAACACTGGAATTTTTGGGTGATTCGATTCTGGGATTCATCATCAGCGAATTGCTTTTCATCACTTATTCTCATCGATACACTGAAGGGCTGATGTCAAAAGTGAAATCGTACATCATCAGCACCGAGATTCTTAGCATGAAAGCTCGTGAGATCGAACTCGGCAATCATCTTTTGCTTGGTCGTGGTGAAGAAAAAACCGGTGGACGCAGTAAGCGATCTCTTCTGGCAAATACTTTTGAAGCACTGATTGCCGCGGTCTTTCTGGATGGCGGATTGGAAGATGCAAAAAGTTTTGTTCATCGATTCTTCAAACAAACTTTGGAAGATGTTGTAGAAAAAGATTTTCACTTCAACGATTTCAAATCATTGCTGCAAGAAAAACTTCAAAGCATGGGTGAAATGCCGCCGGATTATGGAATTGTTTTGGAAGAGGGACCTCATCATCAAAAAGTTTTTCATGTTGACATCCGAATCCGGAATGTTGCTGTGGCAAGCGGAACCGGTTCGACGAAAAAAGAAGCGGAGCAGGATGCAGCGCGAAAAGCTTACGAGCAATTGTTGTCCGGCGAACTGGATTACCTTCTCGCCAGACGAGAAAACCCCGTATCATAAGTCCACCTTGCGATTCAAGAATCAACACGAATTTATCGATATCCTGGATCGTATATCCTCTCACTATGACTAAACCCCGTCGATTACTTAAGGGTGACAGAATTCGTATTGTTGCTCCGGCAAGTCCTGTAAAACGCGAAATGTTTGAACAAGGTGTCGCGGTAATTAAGCAACTAGGATTTGAGCCGGTGTACAAAGATCCATTTCAGAAGTGGCGTTATTTAGCTGGCGAGGATTTGCATCGAAAAGCAGAGTTGTTGGAGGCACTTCAAGATGAGGATACTTCCGCGATTTTTTTTGCGCGAGGTGGTTACGGTTGTTCCCGTTTGATCCCAAGCAAAGATCTTGAGCAATCATTTACACCGAAAATTTTGCTGGGCTGTTCTGATATCACAACCTTACATTTGTATTTCCAGAAAATTCACAATTGGGTTGTGTTTCATGGTCCGATGTCTTCCGGCGATTTCTCTCGCGGACAATTGCATAAGGAATCACTCTTGCTCGCGACTTCCAGCGATCAGGGGTATCGGCTGAATCCCTCTGAAGTTGAGTGTTTGAAAGCAGGTGATGCTGAAGGCATTCTGACAGGCGGATGTCTGACATTGCTTGATGCTTCGTTGGGAACCCCATGGGAGCCAGTTTGGGATGACACAATTTTATTTTTGGAAGATGTTTCGGTGAAACCTTATCAAATTGATCGCATGCTGATGCATTTTATTCACAAAAGAAAATTTGATGGCGTTCGTGCATTCCTTTTTGGCGAAATGAAGGATTGCGTTCAGGTAGAAAATCAAGGATACACTTTGCAGGAAGTAATCATGGATATTTTAGGACCTCTTGGTAAACCAATTTACTTTGGATTTCCTTCCGGTCATGTGAGTGGATTGAACTGGACTATTCCATTTGGAGTTAAGGCGCGGGTCAGTGCAAAACCACAGTTCGTTTTAGAGATTTTGGAAGGTGCAGTTACAAACTGAAGTACGATTAACGAATAACGAATTTTTTTTGAAGCTTTTCTTCAATTCGTAAATCGGAAATCGCTATTCGTTATTCGGACTTCAGTTAATTTTCTTATTGGAGTCAGAAATCTTGGAATGCGCATGCAACTGATCTCCCCTCCTTGGATAAGGAGGGATTAAGGGGTGGGTGGTTGAATTTATGAAAAAGCAAAAAGAAATTTTATCAAACCACCCCCTATCGCCCTCCTTATCCAAGGAGGGGGAACCGAAAAAGATTTATCTTATCGGCATTTGCGGAACGGCGATGGCATCGCTTGCCGGCCTGTTCAAAGAAAAGGGTTATGAGGTTTGCGGCTCTGATACGAATGTATATCCACCGATGAGTACACAACTTGAAGAGCAGGGCATCCGACTGTACAGCGGCTATCATGCAAAAAATCTTATCGATGCAAATCCTGATTTAGTAATTCCAGGCAATGCAATTCCGCGAGGCAATGCTGAACTAGAAGAAATGTTAAATCGCCGTATGCCGTATGTTTCGATGGCGGAAGCGTTGCGTAGATTTTTCCTGGCGGATAAAAATTCGATCGTGATTGCAGGAACGCATGGCAAAACGACTACAACATCTATGGCTGCATGGCTGCTGGAATCATCCAATTTAAATCCCTCGTTTTTGATCGGCGGAATCTCAAATAATTTCGGCAAGAGTTTTCATTGGAATGATTCCGGCGAACATTTTGTAATTGAAGGTGATGAATACGATACCGGCTTCATGGACCGGCGTCCGAAGCTGGTTCAATATCTTCCGCAAACCGTGATCTTAAATGCGGTGGAATATGATCATGCCGATTTGTACCCTGATTTCGCGGCAGTTGAAAACGCATTCTGGCAATTCATTAAAGTAATTCCGGCCAACGGAAAAATAATCGTAAATCGAGATAGTGACGCTGCATATCAACTTGCAAAACGTGGATACAGTGAAGTCATTACATTTGGATTTCATCCGGAAAGCGATTTCAAAATCGGTGATGAGAAATGGAGTTCAGGAGTTGCCAGTTTTCTGGTGAATGATCGCAAATTTGAAATGAAAGTCTTTGGCAGACACAATCTTGCCAATGCTGCCGGTGTAGCTGTGTTAGGAAAAACACTTGGATTGAGCGATGAACAGATCCAACGCGCGTTTCATTCGTTTCAAGGAGTGAGGAGACGAATGGAATTGCGGGGCGAAGCGGGGGGCGTTGAAGTTTACGACGACTTCGCGCATCACCCAACGGCTATCCGGACCACGCTCGAGGGTGTTCGCCTCGCATATCCCCAATCTCGTATCTGGGCGATCTTTGAACCAAGATCGTGGTCCAGTCGTAGAAATGTATTTCAGGATGCATTTTCAAAATCATTTGGTCCTGCGGATATTGCAATCATTGCTTCTGTTTTTGAACCGGAGAAAGTTCCTGAAGGACATCGGTTGAATCCGCAGGCATTGGTACGCGATATTCAATCTGCAGGAACAGAATCGCAATACATAGATGATCATCAAAAATTAATCGCATTTGTGTCTAATGAAGTGAAGCCTGGCGACAAGCTAATATTGATGTCTAACGGATCCTTCGACGGATTGCATGAAAAACTTTTGTCGGAATTAGACCGCAAAGACGCAAAGGTCTAAGGAGTATCAATGGTCAAGCGAGCAGTAAAAAAAGAAAAAGTGACCGGACGAAAAAGATTTAAGAAACTCGATCCTCTTTCATTTCAACATCCGCAGGATGTCGCAGCAATACGTAAATTGGATCGGCTGCCTGGTTTGCAACGAGTGATCCGGAAGATGTCATCTGAGTACACAGAAAAAATGTATCGAATGCTGAATATTGCCGAAAACATAAGAGTTACTCCGAAACAATGTCCGAAAGTCTATGAAATGTTTCGTGAAGCATGCGATGTTCTGGATATTCCGGAAATGCCGGATATTTATATCAGGACATATTATCAGCCTAACGCTTTTTCATTTGGTGTGAATAGATACACCGTTACTCTTCTCACCGGTTTAATCGATTTGATGACTGAAGATGAATTGCGATTTGTAATAGGGCACGAACTCAGCCATATCAAATGCAATCACATGCTCTATAAAACATTGCTGTATCTTTTAACTTATGTAGGCGCTGAAATTTTTGGACTTTTTTTTAAAGTGGCCCAGATTACATTGCTGCCGCTGGAAATGAAGTTGCGCGCCTGGGAACGTAAAGCAGAATTTAGTTGTGATCGCGGTGGACTTCTGGTGGTTCAGGATTTGAATGTTGCGCAAACTGCTCAAATTAAAATGGCCGGCGCCTCAAAATCATTGTTGCAGAGTATTGATGTTGATGAAGTTCTCAAACAGGCCGATGAGTTAGCGGGTATGGATGAAGAGTTGTTGATTCGCGCGATGAAGGTCTATCACAACATTTTCCGGACGCATCCATTTCCAATTATTCGCATTAAGGAGTTGCATAACTGGGCACAATCCGATCAATACCGGCGTATTCTAAAATCTGGTGTGAACTGATGCCCGGGCTTGCGGAGGTAAGGCGCGAAGCCCGGGCCTCAAAACAAAAAGTATGAAACTAATCCCTGATTCACTCTCTCCTCAACAAGCCTGGGAACGTTTATCGCAAGTTTCACATTGTGAAACTATATTTCACGATGTGAAACAAGAGCATAATTCTGTTCTGGCAGAGGATCTGAAAGTTCCTGACGATATTCCAGCGGGTCATCGTGCTTTCATGGATGGCTATGCCGTTCGCGCCAATGACACAAAAGCGGCTCCGGTGGATTTACAACTCGCCGGTGAAATTGCAATGGGTGAAGCAGGTGAAGGCCACATTCAACCGGGTGAAGCGATCCGAATTCCGACTGGCGGATTTTTGCCGCAGGGTGCTGATGCGGTGGTGATGCAAGAAAATACGGAACGGGTCGAAAATCAAATCCGGATTTTGAAAAGCGTAAATGTTTGGGAAAACGTTCAAGTACGCGGCGAAGATTTTCGAAAAGACGAAATTCTATTTGCAGCAGGACATACATTGCGACCGCAAGATTTGGCAGCGATCGCAACTTTTGGAATCACGCAGCTCAAAGTATTTCGTAAACCCACGGTTCATATTTTCAGCACCGGAAATGAACTCTTACCTTTTACTGAAACCAAAATTCAAAATGGGATGATCCGCGAAACAAATTCGCTTTCGCTTGCAAACGCTTCATTAAAATTTGGTTTCGATGCGCACATGTCTGGAATTTTTGCCGATGAATTCGATGTTCAACGGAATGCACTTGAACACGCAATGAAAGATGCTGACGTTGTTTTGATTTCCGGAGGAAGTTCGGTGGGTGATCGTGATTATACTTTGCCCGTAATCGAATCCTTTTCTGATCACAAAATTTATTTTCACGGGCTTGCGATCCGTCCGGGCAATCCTACAATTTTTGCAACAATCGGGAATCGTTCCATTTTTGGTTTACCAGGACAACCGGTAAGTTCATTGGTTGTTTTTTATCAATTCGTATTGCCATTTTTATTTCATCTCACCGGCGAAAATATCGATTACTCCACATTTCATGATTCAAAATTCGCGACAAGATCTGTTCGGCTTGCGGAACCACTTCGTCCTTTGAAAACAAAAACAGATTATGCTCGATTACGTATTTTTCGCAGAAATGATGAGTGGATCGCAAATCCGATTGTGGGGAAATCTGCCAGCCTTTCAACCCTCGTTCACGCCGAGGGATTCGCAATCATACCTCCTGGAGAGCAAGAGCTTCCGTCGGGCGCACTTTTAAAAGCTTACCTTTTTCCCTAACATTGAACCACAGAGGCACAGAAATGATTTCGTTTCGTGAGAGCCAGAAAATCGTTAACGATCTTGCAGACACGCTGCGCAGTTCTCACGAGACCATAAAAACGAGAGATGCGGTTAATCGCATTCTTCATCAGGCACTTTACGCACTCCGTTACAATCCGGCTGTTGACGTTGCCGCAATGGATGGCATTGCTGTAAACGTGGCAGCTAAAGTTTCGATTCCTGCGCGATTCAACGCAGATGAATGGCAACGAGTTAATACCGGCGATCCGATTTCCAGCCGGTGGAATACCGTAATCAAAGTTGAAGATGTTGAATTTGAAAACGATATTGCTATTATTTCAAAACCGATTTCCCCGATGCAGCACATTCGATTGAAAGGGGAAGATTTTTCCAAAGATACGTTATTGTTTTCTGCTGATCATAAAATTCAAGCACCTGATTTATCACTGCTGCTAACCGCTGGTTACGAAGATGTTGAAGTATTGAAAAAGCCAGTCATTGCTTTTCTGCCTACTGGTTCTGAATTGGTGATGCAATCAGCAAAGCCAAAGGAAGGTCAGGTATTGGAATCGAATTCTGCAATGATTGATGCATCGGTCACATCATGGGGCGGTGTTCTTAAAATATTTCAGCCGGTGATGGATGATTATGAATCTTTGAAGTCTGCGATCCGAAAAGCAGTTGCTGATAGCGATGTGGTTGTTGTTTCGGCCGGAACTTCGATGGGAACCCGCGATCTGACCGCATCAGTGATTCAAGAACTCGGCGCGATTTTGTTTCATGGAGTTTCATTGCAGCCCGCAAGACCGGCATTACTTGGCAAAATTGGAGATGTACCGATATTAGGTTTGCCTGGTTATCCGGCTGCTGCTTACATTGCATCGCTTTATTTTTTGCAGCCGCTTGTGACTGCGATTTCGCGCAATGCACCTGAACAGCGCCGCGAAGTTCACATCAGCGCTGAAAATCTGGCATCAAGAAACATGGACAGCATTTATCGGGTCAATTTTTATGATGTCGATGGCCGTATTTATGTCCGAAAAATTTCGCGCGGTGCCGGATCGATTTTGTCGTTATCACAAATGGATGGATTGATGCATGTTCCGGCTGACACCGAAATTCATAAACGTGATGCTGTTCGGATCGATGTGATCCATGATCGCGCTGCAAACAGCCTGGCAATTCTTGGAGTTTCTGATCCGATATTGAATCGTGCCTGGGACCTGTTTAAGAAAGCGATGCCTGATCAGCGGATCTTATTTTGGGAGAATCCGCCTGAGGATGCATTACAAAATATCATTGAACGGAATTGCCATATGGCCATAGTCAATACTTTTAATGGACACGATTTATTTCCTGAATTTGCCCGACAACTTCAAGACAACATGCTGCGATATCGAATTTTTTCGCGTACTGTAGCCCTAATTGATGGGCAGGGACGCCCGCCCTCACTGAGCGTGGTTATCCCAGCACGCAATCAAGATCTATGGAACCGCCATCCGGAAAGTTCTCAATTTCAATCTCTGATTGTGAATCTGTCAGATGAAGGCGCAGTTCGATGGGCCAGTAGTCAATCGGACGTCGGTGTATTTGCAGATATCAGATTTCTGAAACCGGATTGCGATAAAACTCTGGAAGTTCAGGAGCATTTTGACTTAATTGTGTCGGAGACTTATGCCGAAACTCCACGTATCAAAAAGTTGATAGATCTAATGCTTTCGCCGCAATATGGGGATTGGATTGATTCAATTCCAGGATGTACGGCTGCCTCGAGGGGATTACTTCACGAGACCTACGATATTTGAACTCTTCACCACAAAGTCTCAGAGATGGCACAATACTTGTAGATAATTTTGACGGAATTTTGACAAGTTTCCCCTCCTTATGAAGGAGGGGGAAGGGCTCAAAAAATGTTTAAGCGGATTGGAAGTCGGGTTTTAGCGCTGTTTGTGCTCTGCGTTGCCATTCTGGTGATCCTTCTGGGCTTCGTGTTTTATTTTATCGGGGCTCGATCGCTGGAACGGCAAGTCGACAGCAATTTGAAATCGACTGCAGCGGTACTGGCATCACAATGGGATGGCTCTTTACTTTTGCTGCTAAAACCGGGAATGGAAAATGCGCCATTGTTCCGTTCACTCAGCGAACGGATGAAACGGATGAAAGAACAAGCGCAGGTGAATGGGATTTATATCGCAACCCGGGATCGAAATCACATCATCTCTTCCGAAACTTCGATCCGCATCGGACAACCCTTGCCGCGATTGGATTTGCTTCAAGTGGAGATGAATGAAGCCTTTGAAGGAAAAACTTCCGTATCAAACCTTGTGAATGTTGGACGCCATCAATACAAAAGTGCCTTTGCTCCGGTTTATGCAGGCAATAACGTGGCAGCAGTGCTGATGGTTGATATGAGCCCCTGGTATCTTGTGTACTTAAAATCTTTTCGCAATTCCTTGCTCTTGTTCACATTACTTGCGTTATGCTGTGCTGGAATTCTTGCGAGATTATTTTCCAAGACCATCACCGAACCAATTTCAACGATGGTTGAACGTGTAGATGAAATCGGACGCGCCAGATATGAAAAGCCGTTAGAAATTACAGGAAGCGATGAACTCGGACAACTTGCCGCAGCCATTGAAACGATGCGTCAAAATATTCATCGCCGCGATGCCCAGATGAAGATGATGCTCAGCGGTGTTGCACATGAAATCAGGAATCCTCTTGGCGGTATCGAATTATTCGCAGGGATTTTAGAAAAGGAAAATTTGACTGATGAACAAAATGAATATTTACGCAAAATTCAATTTGAGATTCAGCAATTAAAAAGACTTCTGAATGAGTTCCTTGATTTTGCCAGGCCAAGAAATCTTCAATACGAATCTGTGAAGTTGCCTGAATTGATGGAAGAAATTCGCGGACTGGTTAGAAATGAAATTGAATCCCGAAATGCAGAATGGACTGTCGAAGTTCAATCCGATCTTGTTTCTGTTGATGTAGACCGAAGCAAGTTGCGGCAAGCACTTCTGAACCTGTATCGAAATGCTTTTCAATCAATTCCGTATGCAGGCGATGTTCATTCTACAATCCGCAAGAATGGAGCCGGTGTGGTGCTGGAAATTTCGAATACTCAAAAGCAAAAATTGGATCCGCAAGTGGAACGAAGAATTTTTGAACCATTTTATACGACTCGAGAAAAAGGAATTGGACTCGGATTGCCTCTCGCAAAGCGGATTATTGAGGCGCACGGCGGAGAGATTCATTTGTCAGAAAACAGCGATTCTAGAATTACGTTTGAGGTGAAGATTCCGTCAAGAGACAAAACGTAAGGAGCGCGGGCCTTGGCCCGCATTACGGGCCGCAGGCATCTTGCCTGCTGTAAAAGTGAAAACGTGAAAACGTAAAACGTCAAAACGTGAAAACGTGAAGAGTGAAGCGTGAGCAAAATCTGGGTAGTGGAGGATGATCGCACGATACGGGAGGCGATCGAAGTCATTTTGAACAAAGACGGGCACCTCACGCGTGCATATCGCAGTGCTGAAGAAGCATTGCAAGGTGTTGAAACGGATCCGGATCTTTTAATCACCGATTATAAGCTTCCTGGCATCAATGGAATCGAGCTCATTAAAAAGTTGATAGCACGAAGTCCATATATGGAATCAATCGTAATTACTGCTTTTGGAAGCATTGATCTTGCTGTTGATGCAATCAAACAAGGTGCGAGTGATTTCCTGACAAAACCTTTCTCGCCTGATGAGTTGATGTTGAAGGTTCAACAACTGTCCACATTGAGCCGTGCGAAAGAGCAGAATCAATATTTAGAAGATGAAATGCGCGATGCATTTTCCGGTTACGAAATTATCGGAAGTTCGGAAGAAATGAAACGGATTTATGCACTGCTGGCAAAAGTTTCCAAAAGCGAATCCACCATCTTGATTCAAGGTGAAAGTGGAACAGGCAAAGAATTGATTGCGCGTTTCATTCATTACAATTCACGGCGCAGTAAAGGTCCGTTTATAAAAGTGAACTGTGCTGCACTGGCGGAAGGCGTTTTAGAAAGCGAGTTATTCGGACACGAGAAAGGGGCATTTACCGGATCGATCCGTCAGCGTAAAGGCCGCTTTGAACTGGCGCATCAAGGAACAATTTTTCTGGATGAAATTGCAGATTTAGCTGCCGGTGTTCAAGTGAAGTTGTTGCGGGTGATTCAAGAAGGCGAATTGGAACGCGTAGGGGGTGAACAAACACTTCGGGTGGATGTCCGGATTATCACCGCAACGAATAAAGATCTAAACGATATGGTTCGCAAATCGCAATTTCGTGAGGATCTGTATTACAGGCTGAATGTCATTCCGATTGAGCTTCCGCCACTGCGAAAACGGAAAAGCGATATCCCGGAACTCGTTGAATTTTTTTTGAAACGCCTCGCACGTGAAAACAAAAGAAAAGGAATTCAACTTGATCCGGATGCAATGGAGTTATTGCTGGATTATCCATGGCCTGGAAACATTCGGGAGTTGGAAAATGTTTTAGAACGAGCAGTAGTTTTGTGCGATAGCGACAGGATCACAGCCAATGAGCTTCCGTTTGTACATGAAGCTTCGGCTAGCTCTTCCGAAATGCCGATTCAAATATTCAACGGAAACCTGGATGATCGTTTGGCTGACGTCGAAAAGCAACTTTTGCTAAAAGCTATGCAAGAAGCTCATGGTGTGAAGACCCGTGCAGCGCGTTCGCTCGGAATCAAAACTTCAACTCTGTATTACAAGCTGGAGAAGTACGGACTCATATGAATTGTGCAGTGATGCGAGCGTCCCGCTTGCTAACGATTTTTTGCATCCTGATCGCTAGTGTTCTATCCGCAGGTGCCATTGAGGATCTTGAAACGTTGTATCAACGGATGGCATTACTCCAAAAGCAAATCGTTGATCTCCAGCATCAATACAACACCGAAAAACAAAACAATGATCAGAGATTAGTGCGTATTCAAGATGCAAAATCGAAAGGAAACAGTTATGCCGCTGATCTTGAGTTGCAAGAAGGTTATGAATCTGCAGAACACTTAAGCGGATTGAACGCCCTGGTGAATGACAAGCATCAACAAATCGAAAAGTTTTGCGGGGAATGGCGCTCACTTTATGGTCCAGGCGTTGATGAATTGCTGGCAAACGCTGAAAAAGAAAAGAATGGAAAGAAGAAAGCTGAAATTGGATCAAAGTTACAAAAATATCAATCGTTGAATTCGCAATTATGTGTTCAGATGGCAAGCATTGGATCAACGGAATGGAAGAGTCTGCAAATCCAATCTTACGATGGACCGCAAGAAATTAATCAGAAAGTTCAGTTGCTGAAAGATATCTCACGTGAAATATCAATTCAGTTAACGCGACTTGATGAGCAGTATAAAGAATCGGCACGTGAGCGTCGCACGCGTGATCGGGCTCAGGAGTTCATTGAAGAAGGAACTCTGTTTGAAGGCGGCGTAAATGTTAGAACGCGTGCTACTGGTTCAGGTGTTACAAGCTCAAGCGACGGTGGTCCATCAATCAATGAGCCCGGTATCGTGGACACACCGGGCACTCCTGAAAAAGAACCATCAGGTGATGCTGCAACTACAGGAGCTCCTGATCCTTCCAGTTCAGCAGAATTGCAACGATCTTCTGATTTCCCAAAATCAGAAAAGGATTACAAAAAACAACGCTCTGAGTTAATTCAACAACAAGAAGAAATCCGCCGTAAGATTCAAGATTTCGAGGCAAAACAAAGTGCGTTAATTCAACCCTGAAGATTGAGCATAGAGGTTAGAAGATTGAGGATAGAGGATAGAAGATTGAGGACGGAAAAAGCGATCCTTTGTTTTCTTACTTTAATAGCGTTGGTTGCACCCGCTACGGCGGAAGTGCAAATTGAAAAGCAGAAACTAAAGTTGTCACTGGAATATGAAAACTATGTTGATCTATCAAGCAATGAAATTCTTACCACAGGAATTAAAGCGTCATATCTTTTAAAAGCGAATGGATCGCTTATAAATAACGCTTACTGGACGCTCGATTTGCAAAGTGGAGCGAAGACAAACTTCGACCGTACTTTTTCTGTTGGTAATCTTTCACCACTAGTTTGGTCGAATCGTTTAGTTGGACGAACTTATTTTCCTGTTGGTAACTTAACTTTAGGCGGTGGCTTTTATTATCGAAATAAATGGATGGCTGACTCTTCAGATCCTGATCTTTTTGTGGATGTTTTTGGTGGTGTCGGATTTACAGAAGTAGCTGGCAATGTTCAGGCTGCTTATTCGTTTTCTCGAGATTGGGAATTGTTAATGTCAGGTCAAAAATCGCAAGAACGATTTGAAGATTATCCTCTGTCTGATTCTGACTCCACAGGTGGTTATGCACGGCTCTCGCACAATTTTCACAAAGCAAGGCTTAGCTTTGAAGCGAGAATCCGTTCAACAGATTTCAGACGACCGATCTTTTCTTCTCCGCATCCTGTAACTTCTACAGGTGAAATTATCGGACCAGAATTACAGCATGATGATTTTTATGAAACGGGTGTCAATGTTGAATTCATGCGACCTTTTTATTTTTCGGCTGGATATTATTACCAGGATAATAATTCAAATAATTCCGGCTTCAGTTACATCAATAACCGCATCACTATATTGATCGGAACTGAACTTTCAGAACATTTTCATTTTCAGGCTTATGGAATTTTGCAGAACCAGGATTTTGCTGACAATTCAGAATTTCTTCCAGTGCCGGTTCTATTGGAAGAAAGTGAAAACAATACTATGGCTGCAAGTTTGACGAAGATCATCGGAAGATCGCAGGAAGTTGAAATTGGATTGCAGTACCTTTCTTACAATTCTTCTTTTTCGGAACTGAACACTTCTAAATACATTCTTTACGCCGCTTATAACTACCGGTTTTAAATAAGCACCTTCGGAGGGCGGGCGTCCCTGCCCGCCGTATCTTATAAACACTTATGGCGGGCACGGAGGCCCGCCCCCCAGTATATTCGAACTCTTTTAATCACAAATTTCCGTTTATACTAAGCGTCTTATCAAACGTTCAAATGACCGAAAAAAATAATCATCAAAACGAAACTCCCCCAATTTCCAAAGATTCAAACGATCAATCTTTAAATCCGGCACCATCCGAGTTGCTCACAATCGGAAGTGAAGAGTCTGAAGCTTCCGGCTCATTTACGGAGCTGAAAGTCGCAGATCGTGTGGGACATTATGAAATTGTTGGAGAACTGGGATCCGGCGGTATGGGGGTAGTTTACAAAGCTTATGATCCTGCATTGAAACGATATGCAGCGTTGAAATTAATCCGCACGGAAAATCCTAATCTCGCAGCTCGCTTTGGACAGGAAGCTCGTACGCAGGCGCGTGTGCAACATGAAAATGTTTGTAGAGTCTACGAAGTTGGTGAAGTGCATGGCAAACAGTACATTGCAATGCAATTGATCGAAGGCAAATCCCTGTCTGCTGCCGCAAAAGGGTTATCGCTTGAAGCAAAAGTTCGAGTGATTAGACAAATTGCTGATGCATTACATGTTGCCCATAAGGAAGGATTGATTCATCGAGATGTAAAACCATCCAACATCATGCTGGAACGCAGCGAAGAAATGGAATGGAAACCTTATGTCTTAGATTTCGGATTAGCAAGGGATCAAGATGCTCCAGGATTAACCAGAACCGGAATGGCGGTTGGCACTCCATATTATATGGCGCCCGAACAAGTCACCAGTAACAGCGATCACCTGGACGGGCGTACAGATGTATATGGATTGGGAGCAACCCTCTATGAACTTCTATGTGGAAAGCCTCCGTATCAGGGATCTAGTGGCGGGGAAATCCTTTTGCAAATCCTGAAAGATGATCCGGTTCACATCGGCAAAGTCGCTCCGAAAACGCCTCATGACATGCAAACCATCGTGATGAAATGTCTCGAACGAGATCCATTCCGGCGTTATGATTCGGCAAAATCTCTATCGGAAGATCTGCAACGATATCTGGATGGCGATCCAGTTACCGCAAAGCGAACAAGTTTTTCGTATCGCCTCATCAAACGCGTGAAAAAGAATAGATTGGCCACCGGAATTGCGCTCACAGCTGCAGCGATCACCCTTATTCTTGTCGGCATTTTCTTGTGGGCTCAATGGCAAAACAAACTTCAGGCTGAATATGCGCGCGAATTTGGTGATGAAATAAAAAACATTCAGTCCGCTTTGCTAAACATTTACACAGCACCATTGCATGATGTACGTCCTGAAATTGCCGAGCTTAGAAATCGTTTGAAAAGAATGGAAGAGCGTGTGAAACAAGGTGGCCGCGCTGCTCAAGATCCTGGTGCCAATGCATTAGGACAAGGCTACCTCTCGTTGGGTGAGTTCGAAAAAGCACGAGAACATCTAGAGAAAGCGTGGAAAGCAGGACATCAGACTCCATCCACCGCATATGCTCTTGGACAGGCAATGGGACTTCTCTTTCAAAAGAAACTTGATGAAGCGGAACGCATTACGAGTGAGGATGTGCGTACGAAATTAAAGCTGCAATATGAAAAAGAATTTCGTGATCCGGCCGTTTTATATTTGAAGAAAGCAGAAGGAAGTGTTGAATCTCCAGCATATGTAGAAGGATTGATTGCGCTTTATGAAAAGCGATATGACGAGGCGCTAAAGAAATCTAAAGAAGCATACCAGCAGTCGAGGTGGTCCTATGAAGCGAAGACACTTGAAGGTAAAGCGCTTGCTGGTATAGCACAAAAAAAGTTTGATGTTGCTGATTATAAAGGTGCTCTTCAACAGTATGGACTTGCTGGTGAGGCTTATTCAAAAGCAGCTGAACTTGGAAGAAGCCGGGCAGACATTTATTTGAGTGATTGCGACCGTTTGGGTCAGAGCATGGTAGCGCAATCCAAAACCGACGTAGGTCTCGTTGTATCTTTGCAAAAAGCGGAAGAAGCATGCAACAAAGCGATTCTCGTTGATCCCGATAATCCAAGCAGTTATATCCGCAAAGCTTACCTGTACAGCAACTTGGCACGATCCACGCTGTACAACTCTTCCGACGATCCACGACCTCTTACAAAGAAGGCGATAGAAATCGCAAAAGAAGCAGAACGAAAGGATCCTAAGGGTTGGGAGACCCACTCACTCATGCTAGGTGCAAATCAGGTAGCTGGTGAATATGAAATGCGGCATGGAATCGATCCGACAAAATCAATTGCAGAAGCCATCAATCAGGCTAATCAAGGTTTAAGAATTAGAGAAAATAGTCCCGGAATTCTAAGTCTTCTGGGAGTTACCTATTCGCTTCTTGGCGAATATGAGACCCAATCCGGAAAGAATCCAAAAGCATCGTACGAAAAAGCGATTCAACAATATCAAAGAATCGAACAACTGGATAAATCATTCGAGACAGGGATGGAAACCGGAATCGCATATTGGTTCATTGCTACATACCAGATGGAACATGGTGAAGATCCGAAGAGCAGTTTTCACAACGGAATCGAGCAATTAGAGAAATCGTTAAAAGATTCGCCCGACGATCCTTATTTTCTTTACAATTTAGGAATAGTCTACACAGCTCAAGGTTATTACGAAATGTCATCGGGAAAGGACCCGATTTCCAGTTTTCGTCATGCACTGGAAGTGAAACAAAAAGCAGATAAATTAATGCCGAATAATTCTTATCTCCTCAATGGGATTGGAAGTGACTATTGCCTAATTGCTACCTATATGGTTGAACAGAAGAATGATCCAGCAACTGAATTAGGTGAGGCACGGAAATTTTTGACTCGGGCATCGCAAGTCGATGAAAAATATTACTTCCCTTATACAAATCTTGGCGACACTGAAATGGTCAATGCAAAATGGACCATCAAGCAAGGAGAATCCCCAGTTGCATATTTCGATGCGGCACGTAAAGCCTATCAAAAATCGATTGAGTGCAACAAAGATGATTCAAGGACCTACGCTTTGATGGCGGATGTTTATCACTGGCAAGCTGATTGGCAAATTCAGCAAAAGCGTTCGGCGAAAACATCGATCAAAAACGGAATGCAATGGATTGATAAAAGCCTAAAACTCAGTGCGGATGAACCCTTTGCGATCGCGATTCAAGGCACGTTGTTTCTGCTGCAAGCCAGGACAGAAAGCAATTCAACAAAACGCACGGAGTATGCGGCCTCCGCTACAAATGCTTTGGAGAAAGCGATCCAGGGAAATCCTCTTCTCCGAACTCACTATGAGCCATTCCTTAAGGAAGCGAGGGACCTGAAATAATTGCAAGTTGATCGATAAGAATATCGAGAGTCATTATGAATGACTACGTTTATGGTTCAAGCGCCGGATTGTAACTCGTTACAACCACCATGAAATTGCTGGCTTCGATCATATCTTTCGGATGATACCGGATAGAGTGCGCATCTAATCGTTCTACTCCAGGTAAATACGCAAGCACATCTGCCGGCTGATAATTTTTGAAAGTGATATCGAGTGTCAACGGAGATGTAACCTTAAACGGTTTAAATTCCCGAAGTCTTCCCAGAGCAGTTTTGACTTTATCCGCAATTAATTGTTGAGAAGCTTCAGGCGTTAGAGTGTTTGCTGAATGAAAACCGAGATTCTTTTTTACGACTGCGCCTTCGATTTGTCCGATTTGAGCGCGAACTTCAGCAAATGCCGCATCATCCCCAGATATCATAACAACCGGCACGCCAAAGTGTCCGGCAATCGCCGCGTTCCATGAACCTTCAGTCATTTCCTTTCCATTGATGGCAATCCGTGTAAGCGTTGCACTTGAAAAAGTGTGAGCACGAACACCGTGAGGATTATTGGTAGAAGCGTGATAGCCGATGAACAAAACTGCATCAAATGTTGAATCAATTCCCGCCATCATCGAAAGCGGACGTGGCCGGCCGCGGATAATGTGCACATCTGTGGGAAATTTCTCAATGAGCAAATTTTCCATATTGCCATGAGAGTCGCTAACTAAAATTTCCGTTGCACCTGCCTCCTTTGCAGCCGTTATAGCTGCCATTGCTTCAGCAGTCATAAATTCTCGAAAACGCTGATATTCAAACCCGTCCGGACCTAACTGATCGTCCGTGACGACTCCTCCAATTCCTTCCATATCGACCGAAATGTATATTTTCAATTTATTTTGTTGTGCAGTTAATGGATACGCGAACAACACAATGATCAATAGCGCGAAAGACGTTCTTAAATATTGATTCAACTCTCTCATGTTAGGCACGCCCCCTACTGGTTTGCATTTTCGTCGTTTACCTATTTTCGATTTACAAATTCTCTTATATTTTTTTCTACGACAGAGTTAGCAATCACTCCGAAATTGTACTTAATATGTACGTTAAGTGGCTAGACCGCCCAAGATTTCGCCAACATCGATGATCACGGATGACCTGACCCGCTTGCAGGGGAGTTTTTTAAAGGGCCGAACATTCGCAACTAATTTGACACAATTATGATATTGTGTCATTTTAGTATCGGATGAATAGAAAGCCGCTGCCCACAAAACTGTTAAAAAGACCGTTTTCGCTGAAGGAAGCCTTGTCTCATGGACTAAGTAAATCATATTTGACGCGGATGGTGCAGGCCGGGATTCTGGAACGCCTGAGTCTCGGTGTGTATCAAGTCAGCAGTGCAGATCTGGAAGAAAAAGAAATGCTTTATCATGTGGCAACCTTGCGATGTGGAATTCCTTCTGCGATCTGTTTGTTGTCCGCGTTCGGACCATTATCATTTGACCGATCAGGTGCCGAAACGGACATGGGTATTGGTACCGGAATCAAAACGTGTGATTGCCCGAGATCTAAAGCTCGTTCGTTCGCGAAATCCGCAATGGGAAATTGGAATTCGTAAAACGCAACGATACTGGATTACCACTCTGGAGCGAACACTGATTGACTGCATCATATATAAGCGCTTGATGGGGAGTCAGGTTGCACTTTCAGCGATGAAACGCGCGATCGTCCAAAATAAAACCAAGCCGGGTGCACTTTATGATCTCGCAAAAAAGATGGGCGTCGACCATCGTATCCGGCCTTACGTTGAAGCACTTGCATCATGAATCAGGAAAAAGCAAAGCAGGCCCTTCGTAAGATCAAGGCCTTGAGCAAGGAGCAATCGCAATTTGGTGTCAATGAAATCCGGGTCATTGTTGCATTAGAGCGAACGATCGCTCGATTGATCCAAAACAAAGAGCTGACCGAGCACCTGATTTTCAAAGGCGGATTCGTTTTGTTGAAGAGTTATCAGAGTGAGCGATTCACTCGAGATGTAGATGCTTTAGCTATTAACATTTCCAAGGAGAAAATTTTGGAACTTGTTCAATCTGAACTAGCTACGGATCTGGATGACGGGTTCTGGTTTGGCGATATACAAGTGGAAGATTTGAAGGACCAGGACCAGTATGGAGCTTTTCGATTCGATTGCGCATTTCACATCGGCGATCCGGATTTAAACAAAGTAGGACACTTCTCCAGAATCCATATTGATATCGGCTTTAGCGACAAAATTCATGATGGAGAACGGGAAGACATGCCATCTTTTCTGGAGATGGAATCCCCTGTCACATGGAAAATATATCCACCAGAATTTATCGTTGCTGAAAAGCTTCAGACTCTGTTCGAACGTGGATCGGCGAACTCCAGGGCCAAGGATCTTCATGACTTAAACTATTTAATGCTGCGCTGTACCGACCGGCAAACGCTCCTTCAGGCAATCAATAGTACATTTAGTAATAGGCAGACCGCTTTGCCCCACTCATTTGTATCGGCCGCAAACCAAATCGATCGAACAATACTGAGAGCAGCATGGCCCGGTATAGGCACAGACAAACAGACCAGTTTTGATGAAGCCTGGGAAATCTTTATGGGTCACTTAAAAGAATTGGATACTTTAACAAAATGATTCTCAGCCTATTAGAATGATTTACAATATGTAATGCGGGGGGAAACTCGGAAGCATTCCAACCGATTGCAGAGATCTTACATGTCTAGCGATACTTCCGATTTGCGTATCATCAAAACGACTACTTAATATAAACCGATATTTAGCGTAAAGAAATGAATTGGATCGTCGTTCTGCAGGAACTTTCATGCTATTCTTTGAAAGTTCTTCACACATTCGCTTGGTAGACCAATTCAAATAGAATCATGGGAAGAATTTTCGAAAAGCGGAAATACAAGATGTTCGCGCGCTATGCGCGCATGTCCAGAGCTTTTAATAGGATGAGCAGGGAATTCGCGGTCGCTGTTAAATCAGGGGGCGGCGATCCAGCATACAACGCGCGTCTGCGGATGGCCATTCAAACAGCCAGGGCGCTGAATATGCCAAAGGACCGGATCGATGCTGCGATCAAACGCGCACTCTCCAAAGATACAGAAAATTACCAGGAAGTAGTTTACGAAGCTTATGGTCCACATGGTGTTGCAGTTATGATCGAGTGCGCAACAGATAATCCGACTCGTACTGTAGCGAATATTCGTACCATTCTAAATAAGAACGGCGGGCGCTTGGAGCATCCGGATCGGTTTCGTTCTTGTTCGAACGTAAAGGTGTCTTTCGTCTTGCGACAGGAGATATGGACATTGACGAACTGGAACTGGAGTTGATTGACTACGGTGCAGATGAGATCGAACGAGGGGAAGGTGAAGTCATTGTTTACACCACCTTTGAAAGTTTTGCCGGTATGCAGAAGGCGCTGGAAGACAAATCGATCAATACACTATCTGCAGAGCTGCAGCGCATTCCAATATCCATAAATGAATTGGATGATGTTGCTGCGGATGAAGTTGGTCAACTGGTGGAAAAACTCGATGAAGACGATGACGTCCAGGCAGTTTTCCACAACATGCGTTAGCTCGATCTTAGAATTCCAGATTAGCTTCCAACATTCCCTGAATTGCGTTCGTAATAAAAATGCGATCTGCATTGTGCAAATCTTCCACGTTCAAAACTTTTTCCTGAGCATCAAATTGCACAGATTCCAAAACATACTGGCGGTAAGTTCCGGGAAGTAATCCGCAATTCACCGGCGGTGTATACAGCCTTCCGCTTTTCTCCACAAAAATATTGGAAATTGCACCTTCGGTAATTTCATCGCGCTCATTTCGAAATACCACATCAAAATAGCTCTGCGCTTTCGCGCTACGCAGCTCTTCATCATAGAGATTCCGATTCGTTGTTTTGTGATATAGAAAACGATCTCTTGAATTCGTACGAGTGTTCGAAAGCAAGATTCGGACAGGACCTTGAGGCGTTTCCAATTTACGGTACTCAATCTCCACATTTCCTGATTCATCAAGCAACAGGCGTACACGTGCTGCCTTAAAACTCCTATGCTCTTCACTAATTCGCAACTTCTTTTGCACATCATCGCGATTGAATTCAAACAAAAAATATTGAGCTGATTGTTCCAACCGATCTGAATGTAAATTCAGGTTTGCGTAACCGCTGGCATGTTCCCAGCGGATCGTCTCAATTAACTTGAATTTCGGTTGTGCTTCAGTAAGGAATTTCGCTTTTAATTCGCATTCACGATACTCACGTTCAATATCTGCTTCGTACAAAATTCCGCTGCCGACACCCATTTCAAGCTCACCACTCTTGCGATCCAGAAATAATGTTCGGATTGCCACGCTAAATACACTTTGATTAGCAGACCACCATCCTATGGAACCGGTATAAATCCCTCTGCCACATTTTTCCAATTCATCGATGATTTGCATCGTTCTGATTTTCGGTGCGCCTGTCACAGAACCAGATGGAAATGTAGCGCGCAGAACATCAGCTGTTGTTACGCCGGAATTCAGAATGCCCTTTATCGTAGAAGTCATTTGAAGCAGCGTTTCGTACTGCTCTATATCCATTGATGCAGAAACCTGGACACTTCCTGCTTCACAAATCTTGCCGAGATCATTGCGAAGAAGATCTACAATCATCAGGTTTTCGCTTTTCTCTTTTTCGCTGTTTCGTAACTTGAATGCATTTTCTGTGTCCTCTTCCAAGGTCCGTCCGCGAGGTGCAGTTCCTTTCATCGGCCGCATCAAAATCTCTTTGCCATTTTTACGGAAGAAAAGTTCCGGTGAAAATGAAAGAACCGCCCACTCCGGAGTTTCAATTAGTGCAGAATAATTAACGCGTTGCTGAAACCGTAACCACGAATACAAATCTCGAGGTGAGCCATGATATTGGCCGTTATAACGCAAAGTATAGTTCACCTGATAAGTATCACCGCGCCGGATGTGATCTTTGATTTTAGTTATTGCCTCTTCATAAGTTTTCAAATCTTGATTCAGCCGAAGTTCTTGAATGTTCGGTTGTTTGGTTTGAGGAATGAAATTCTCCGGAATCTGTTTTTGAAAATCTTTTGATAAACCGAACCACGCACAAGGGAGAGTTAATTGTGGCGGTTCGGACAAATTAGGCAAGAATGCATAACCTGCTTCATAAGTTACGAAACCAAAAGCTGTGTAGCCTTGTTTCGTCCATTCTTCAACTTCAGCCAATAAATCTTTAACTTCACTCGCAGCGTCGCATTGAATTATCCTTTCCGGCTGATCAATAAAAAACGTTTGTGATTCCTGGGTATTCGGACGCAGAGATTCAAGCAGAACCAAAGTCATGACTCATTATAAAACTTGGGCACTTTGTGGCTTTGTTGAAAAGTGGTAATCAACAAGTTCCCCCTCCTTATGAAGGAGGGGGTTAAGGGGGTGGTTGGAGATATTGGAAAAGGCTCCAACCCCCTCTTTAATCTCCCCCTTCATAAGGGTGAGAACTCGGCGACCGTTTTTCATTATTTCTGTTTGATCTTAAGATCATGAGTTACTTTGTGGTGAATTCCTAATCAGATTGAAAAATTGAATTCTTTTTCGCGCGGAGTTCATGAAATACAATCGTAGTTTTGCCGTCCCCGCCGCCCTGGGCATAGATGCCGGGCTTACCTTTATGATTTACGGGATCCATCAGCTTCACTAAAAGTTGATCATCCAAAAAGGCGCTAATGTAATCTCCTTCAGTAACAATTCTCAGTTTGTAAGGAACATTTTTCTTGATTACTTTCATTTTAGGGAGAGGCAAATAACCGGTGAGATCAACCCACTCACCTTGTTCATAGCTTTGCAATAAATACTCACCGCGGCCGTTAATCATCAACACGTAAAAATTGTTGCTATCGATCGCACAACAAATGAGTCCGAAAATTGTATCTTTGTCGCCGTCTTTCCATTCAACAGTAGCTTCAACTGTTGCGCGTTCCGGTGCAACCGTGTCATAGAGCAAGGTATAAAAACGTTTGGTTGGTGGATCAATTTCCAGGGCATTGTTAAAAAATCTTGCTGCTGACCCCAGGCTTCGAATTTTGGATTCAAGCTGTGGATGGGGTTTGTTGAAAGTATCTTTTACAAGAACACCTGGTGGGAAGAAATAGAAGAATGCGATCGCTCCGCCGATGCCAAATACAAGCAGCACAACGGCTACAAGAATGAATATTAATTTTGCTGAACAACCTCCGCTTTTTTGGGCAGGGATTGCCGATGAAGGTGATGCTGCTGCAACTTGTTCGCGTCCGCACGCTACACAAAACCGCGCACCGGGTGTAATCGGCTGTCCACAATGGATGCAATTCATTGCTTGAATGTTAACTGATTCCCTTCATTCCGCCAATAGACGCGCCTACAAGTATCAAAAATCTGATGGATCTCAAACTTTAGGATACATTCAGTAACCACAGCTCGACGAAACTCAACTGGCAAAGACTTTGCTAAACCGATTTTCTGCGATGAAAAGGATTCATGTATTCAGAATGTGGAAGTTGATTTGGTTTTTATTAGGTGCTTTGGTCATTTTACTTACAGGTTGTTCATCCGAAGATCCGGCATCGAATCTACCGCCAGGTGGACAATATTTTACGGTTCAAGTTACCAGCGATACGTTTGTTATGTACATAACCGATCCAGCCGCGATCCAGCTGGCAACTGAAAATTTTCAAGGAAGAAATAGAACTTTTCCATCCGGACGAATTGAATCCGGACATGGCGGATTTAATTTTCCCTGGAATTGGCATTACATTCCGCAAAGTGTGCGGATGGTGGAAGCTTCAATTGAAGTTTGCGATGGACGTCCCAGCTATGTATCAGATCATGTGAATGATTATGTTTCGGTCGGTTATTGCCCGTGGGGTGCAAAGATAATCAAAATCGGAAAGTAATTCCAGTGCTGAGTATTGATTTCATCGTTTCTTAGGTCCCCTGAAGTGGGCCTCCTGTCCTGGACAGCAGGAGGCCTTTTTTTTTGATTCCGTGACTCCGCGGTTAGTTTTATTTTTGCGGTTGTGCCAATTTGCTCAGGCGAGCTTTATGTCGTGCAGCTGCATTCTTATGGAGAACGCCTTTCCGGACTGCCTTATCAATAATTGAATATGCTTCCGGTAAGTTCTTTGATGCTTCCGAGGTGCTCATCGAAGCTATGTTTCTTACCTTTTTCAATTCTGATTTCAATCTGGTCTTATTTGCACGATTGCGCGCTTGCGCTTTTTTCGATTGTCTCAAGCGCTTCTTCGTCGATAATGAACTTGCTTTACCCATTACAAAATTCTCCTGTTCTCTGTGGTTAAGCTATGAAAGCCTGTAAATGTATCATTATTGGAGCGGAACGTCAAAGATCGGTTTTGGAGGGAGTTTCAGGCTGCAGAGTTGAATTGTCATCAACTGCAGCACCGTTTCATCCTTAGCTTGACTGGTCTTTAACGCTTTATCCGCCGCAGATAAAATTGATACTGCCTTCACCAAATCCTGCATCGTGTATCGTGAAAGCTGATTCAAATAATTCTTCAGATAATAAACCGGTTTGCCGATCTTTTTAGATATCGCTGCCTCCGGTATTTTTTGTTGGACCATCTCTTTCGTCAGGATCATCTTTTCGTATTGCTTTCCTAAAATTGCGACGCACTTGATCGGTTCTTCGCCATTTTCTAAAAGATCATTCAAATAGTGGATTGCTGGTTCTGCACTTTGATCCAGAATCGCTTCAGTCCATTGCCAAACTGTTGCTGTGGGCGAATGACCAACCATCGTTTCAACATCTTCTTCTTTAATCCGTTTTTCGGCATTTCTTAACAACATCAGCTTCTCAAGTTCTGCTGCAATTTTTTGAAGATCATTTCCAGTTCGCTCAATCAACGCTTCAATTGCATTGTTATCGATCTGAAAATTCAATGTTCTTAAATGACTGTTGATCCAGCTTGGCAGCTCTTTTTCGCTGAGTGGATTGAATTCCACAACAGCAGTTTTTTCCGCCAGAACTGTTTTGAATTTAGAGCGACCTTCCCATTGATCGACATCGAACACCAACAGCGTATTTGGTGAAGGTGCTTCCAGATAATGCTCCAGATAGTCTTTGATTTTTCCGAATGATTTATCCAGTGCTGATGCTCCTTTAATGTGCACGACTTTCCAATCAGAAAACATCGGAAGGGTGCTGGCATCTTCTAAAAATGAATTGTCTTTCAATTCCTCACCCGCAAATGAACGGTAGTTATATTGCCGCGAATCGGCATCAAGAAAACGTGTGATGAGAGCCTCCATTGCACGATCTTTCAAGAATGATTCCTCACCCAGAAACGTCATGACTGGAGGCACGCTTCGATTCTGGAGAGCTTTCAGGAATTCGGAATATTTCACTCTACGTCTCGGTGGTTTATTGTTCCCCCTCCTTATGAAGGAGGGGGTCAAGGGGGAGGTTGGATTCGAAAGAAAAAACTCCAACCCCCTCTTTGATCTCCCCCTTCATAAGGGGGAGAAGCTAGCGTTGATCAGCTTCATTTGGTTAAAAACCTTCTAGAATTGCGCTGACTACAGATTCAGCAAAATCCTGGGCGATATCATCAATTGCTTGCGACTGCCGGTCAAAGAATTGGACTTCATTCTCATCTATTTCGTACTTTCCACGAAAAAGAAACGACGGATTTTGGAAAATAACTTTCTTATCGATTTCATCGGTGAAAATCACTTTCGCATAAATGATGACGTTGTATTCTCTGGCTCTACCATCCGAATTGAAGGTAATAGGCACAAGTGAAACCGAGCTAATCGTACCCTTCAAGGTTGCATCCATACCCTCAGTTTCCGGTTTCACCTCATATCTACCGCGTTGAATTAAAACATTGATGACATCCGCGGTGATTTTTTGTTCTACTTCGTACCCTTGCGTGTTATTGGCGAAGATCGGAACTCCAATCGTTTTAATATGTGGAGGTAAGCTCGATCCTGTACCGGCAAGATGATAACCGCAGCCGCTGAATGTAAAAAGAACAACAATCACTAAAAACAGTTTGGCGTGTTTCATATTTTTATTTAACAACAATGTTCAAAAGTTTGTCCGGAACAAAAATCTTTTTTACAACGACTTTTCCTTCCAGATATTTTCTTATTTTTTCTTCCTGAGTTGCAATTTCATAAACTTTGTCTTGTTCGGAACCGTGAGCCACATTGATAGCGCCTCTCATTTTCCCATTGATTTGTACAACCACAGTAGCTGCCTCTTCGCGCGCCAATTCTTCATCAAACGATGGCCAGGGTTGCATTGAGATCATATTGGCATGACCGGTTGCCGCCCAGAGTTCTTCTGTAATGTGAGGCGCAAATGGATTCAACAAGTGAATGATCGCATCGGTAGCTTCCCGCAAAACTGCTTTTGACCCGGGAACATTCATTTCTGAAATGAAATCGGTTGCCTGATTCACCAATTCCATGATCGCACTTATCGCTGTGTTTTGATGCATCCGTTCATCCACATCTTGAGTGACTTTTCGGATGGTCTGATGCGTTTTTCTGCGCAACGCTTTTTGTAGCGTATTCAAATCCGCCGGTATTGATCCAGCGTCACCTTGATTCGTGTTTACAAGTTTCCAGACACGATGCAGAAAACGATGACAACCTTCAACACCTTGATCATTCCACTCCAATTCTTTTTCCGGAGGTGCAGCAAATAACGAAAACAGCCGAACTGTGTCAGCACCGTAACGAGCAACAAGTTCATCGGGATCCACAACATTGCCTTTTGATTTGGACATCTTGGCGCCGTCTTTAATGACCATACCTTGAGTAAACAACCGCTGAATCGGCTCATCGAACGTGCACATTTTCATATCGTAAAAAACTTTCGTGAAAAAGCGGCAATAGATCAAATGCAGAATCGCGTGTTCGACGCCACCGATATAAAAATCAATCGGCATCCAGTAGTTCACAGCGTTTGAATCGAACATTGCGTTTTTTTCATGCGGTGAACAATAGCGGAAGAAGTACCAGCTGGAATCGACAAACGTATCCATGGTATCGGTCTCGCGGCGCGCTGGCCCGTTGCAATTCGGACATTTCACATTCACAAATTCCGGAACATGTGCAAGCGGTGATCCTTGTTCACCGGTAATTGGAATATGCAACGGCAACTCAACAGGCAATTGATCTTCCGGTACTGGAACGACTCCACACTTCGGACAATGAATCATCGGAATTGGAGTGCCCCAATATCTTTGTCTTGAAATTCCCCAATCTTTAATTTTGTATGTAACTGCACCTTCACCAAAACTTTGACTCTTTGCATGTGCAGTCATTTGCTTCATCGCATCTTCGCTGGTTAAGCCGGTGAATGGTCTCACTTGCTTCAAGAATTCCGTATTCTTCAAAACCGGGTTCACCATCTTTGCGCCGGATTACAATCCGTTCAGGAATTCCGTACTTGCGTGCGAATTCACCATCGCGAGCATCGTGCGCAGGAACTGCCATGATTGCGCCTGTCCCGTAATCCATCAATACATAATTCGCAACCCAGATCGGTACACGTTCGCCGCTAAATGGATTGATCGCATAACGATTTGCAAAAAAACCTTTCTTTTCCAAATCTTCTTTGCCCCGCAAGATCTGTTCTTCCCGAAGAGCTTGCGATTGACGTCGCAATTCGGGCTCATCAGATCCCCAAATCGAATCGAGCAACGGATGTTCAGGAGCAAGAACTCCGAATGTTGCGCCATAGATAGTGTCAATTCGTGTTGTAAACACTCGGATCTTTATTTCGCTATTTTCAACTGGAAAATCCACGTATGCGCCTTCACTTTTGCCGATCCAGTTTCGCTGCATCGTAATAACTTTTTCCGGCCATTCTGTAAGACGATCCAGAGCTTGGAGTAGACGTTCAGCATACGTTGTGATTTTGAAATACCATTGATCCAACTGCTCGATGTTCACTACACTATCGCAGCGCCAGCAATGTCCATTGATAACTTGTTCATTCGCCAGGACAGTTTGACAACTCGGACACCAATTCACGGTTCCTTTTTTTCGATAGGCGAGTCCATTCTTATAAAGTTGGATAAAGAACCATTGATTCCAGCGATAATATGATGGTTCGCAGGTAGCAACTTCCCGGGTCCAGTCATAACTGATTCCGAGACGCTTCATTTGTTCACGCATGGCAGGAATGTTTTGCAATGTCCATTCATATGGATCAACGCCTTGTTTCATCGCCGCATTTTCTGCTGGCAGACCAAGAGCATCCCAACCGATTGGATGCAAAACATTAAATCCACGACGCCTTTTGAAACGCGCCATCACATCGCCGATCGCATAATTGCGAGTGTGGCCCATATGAATTTTGCCGGAAGGGTAAGCAAACATCTCGAGTGAGTAGAATTTCTTTCCGCTGGAGCCGGCTTCAAAACAATGCTCATCTGCCCAGCGTTTCTGCCACTTCTTTTCGATGTTGTTGTAATCGTACGTGTCCATATCAGTACTTGGAACTGTAATTGTAAATCAGGAGGGCTGTTCCTGCACGTGATTTGCTGAAATTCACCACTAAGGCACAAAGTACACGATTTTACTCTTAAATGGATTTGTTACCCAAATTATGGCAAAACTAACTCTTTGCCATCCTCATTTGGACGTATCAGCGTTTGTTGATGCGATTTTTCTTGAACTGAGTTTTGATGAACTCGATATCATCCGCTGAAAGTATGTTAAGGGGAACTAACACCGGTTGAGCAGAACCAACTAACGATAGAAATAGGAAATTTCTGGTCATCTTCAATCGGGTCAGACTGTTCCATGGGAGCGAAGATGAGAGGACTGCTGAGTTCACTGTGACGCCACGCTCATCGAATCCTAATTGAATCTCTACTCCGTTATATGCCTCTAACTTTCGGGCTCCAAATAAATAGGAACGCACGATCAGCACCAAATAGGTAATCGCAATTCCTGCAATGAATCCTGACATCCACAACAATGGATGATCACCAATTGCAATCAATAATGCGATCAGCAAAAAAACGATAATTCCCAGTAGCAATCCACCATAAGTCAACCACGTTAATTCCCAAATCGCTTTGCGGATAATGGGTGGGGAGTAAGTGTACGTGCGCTGGACCATTAGTGTTTACGCCCCAGCAGGCGCCTCTTCCAGTAAACGGGAATCACAAAGATATTCTAATGGATTGTCGGAATGCGGGCGAGACGCCCCGCGTTTCCTTAATCGGGGCAGCCCACGCCCGCGCTTAGCAATGACTTGGGGAAGGTTACGCTTTTGTGTTACTGTCCCGCGGGCATGTTGGAACTCCACATATCCCGATAACGTTTCCAGCCTTCAGTTCCTTTTTTCCAAACTGCAAGGTACTTGCCGCTGTCCAAAGTTTTGCCGGAGGCATCAACAATCGTGTATTTTCCAACTTCACATCCTAAATTTCCGTTACTTTCGGTTTGAACAACTTCTACTTTTGCGGTCTTGCCAGAATCCATAAATGTTTTCCAAAAAGACCGAATCGCATCTCTACCTCTCACCCATTCGGTATTAGGGGGAAATGCAATTGCGTCTGTCTCATACAAAGCTCCAACAGCTGAATTATCCTTTGCTGCGACCGCTGAGTTAAAACTTTTGGCCGTGTTTGCAACTTGAGTTTTGAATTCGTCCGTAGCGACAGCAACGTTCAGCATTGTTATGCAAAAAAGAAAAACAGAAAATGTGAAAATAATTCGTTTCATGATCCACTCTCCTTTTGTGTTCGAAAGATATCAGGAGAATGTTTCAGGCATGTTTCGAACCACAGTATGGCGCGGACAAGATGTCCGCGCTCCGTTACTTGCGGTGGTTGTTGTTGTTGTTCAGGACTTCGTTGATCGTTTTTAACAAGAGGGCAGCGTGGATCGGCTTCACAATATAAGCATTGGCGCCTAGAGCGAGTCCGCGCGAACGATCTTCTTCAGCGCCTTCGGTGGTAATGATAATTACCGGCAGATGTTTGACTTTCGGATCTTGTCGGACCAGGCTTACAAGTTTCAAACCATCCATCACTGGCATATTGATGTCCACCAAAATCATGTCGATTTTGAATGTTTGAAGTTTTTTAAGCGCATCCACTCCATCGACAGCTTCAACAATTTTGCAGCCTCTGATCCGCTTTAGCGAAAAGCAGATAAGCTGCCGCATTGTCGGCGAATCATCAACAACCAGAAATGTTATCGGGTCCATCACTTTAATTTGTCAGAAGGTCCAAAAATCCTTGTATGGTGGTTAATTTCCGTTCTGACTGCGAATACAGTCTGGAACTAAAGATTGCAGTTGCTGCATGACCTGCTAGCAGACTGAACAGCTCATAATCCACCGCAGTAAATCCTTCTTTCTGTACAAACAATCTGTAGATTGCAATCACACCGATTACATGTTCTTTGATCTTTAACGGAATACATGCGAGCGGATGATAAAAATCTACGCTATTCAACGAATCTAATTCTTGATTGATGTAATATGACTCACCCGATTTTGCTGCTTGTCCGATGATTCCGGATCCCACCTGAATCCGTTCATTCTTAAATTCATCAAGCCCTTCGTTGTTTACAATCTTCAACTCACTGGATTTTTCATCAACGAGCATGATGCAAAAAGTTTCTGCACCAATAAGATTGATCACGATTTCCATTACAATCCGCATGACTTCATTGAAGTCCAATGTGGAATGAAGCTGGTAGCTCGCTACGTACAGGTTTGCGAGATTGTTATTCTGTTCTTCAATTTCAAGATATCGATGCGCAAAATCTTTGTTTTCTTCTTCAACCTGGTGATATCTCAGTTCTAGTAGCTTTTTTTGTTCTTCGAGATCTTGAAGTTTTTCTACAAGTTCCTGGATTTTGCGCTGATGATCTTCCCGAATGGAAGGATCCTGATTTTGTTCGTAGGAAGCTAATCGAAAACGAAGGCGTTCATTTTCCTTTAGAAGTTCTTCGGTGAATTCCCGAGTCTTCTGAAGCATCTGCAGGAAATCTTCGCTTTTGCGGAAGATGTCCTTCTTGTCATCCATTCCCCTAGTCCCCCAGACCTCTTCAAAAAGGTAGTTTATGTTACAGCAAACGATATCAATAAATCAACGATAATGTCGGTGCTCCGATGATATGATGAAGCCTTTATGGTCGATACCTCGACGTCACTTCAGGTTTTAACGGCGATGATCACGCCGGCGGTGCTAATCTCGGCCTGCGGAACATTGATCTTTTCCACCAGTACCCGTCTCAGCCGTGTCGTGGATCGCGTTCGAAGTCTGGCAACTCAACTGCAATCTGAACCGCCCAGCGAAGGTGAACGGGAATTGGTGCGGCAAAACATAATGCTAGAACAGCTTTCAAGTGTTGCGCGGCGGGTAGTATTGTTGCGATCAGCAATGATCTGTTTTTACATTGCCACCGGTTTGTTTGTTGCAACCAGTATTGCAGTGGGCGTAATCACCATCACAGGATTAGGCTACGGTTGGATTGCATTTGTGCTTGCCTTAATTGGAGCAGGTGTTTTGTTGGTCGGAAGTATTTTGTTGATTTCGGAAGCACAAATTGCAGTGACATCAACGTTGCAAGAAATGAGTCAGATTCGCGAGGAAATTGCGCAGCGGAGGAAATAATTATTTTGGGGTTACATTTTTTGTAACGCTAAATCCGGAAACACTGGAAGTCACTGTTACCTGCGCAGGCATCGGAGAAACAGGTTTCAATTTCAAAACATATTTTTTTCTGATTGGCACGTAGGTCATCGTACCGAAACCCTGGACCGTAAGAGTATCATTTGGAGCGGCATCGCTTTTTGCAACAACCACTAATTTTTGTCTTGCCACTTTATAAATTGCTTTTTTGATTCGAAGTCCAGCCACATCTTCCAGTGCAGCCAGCATATTGATTCTGCCTTTTCCCAGATCGACGTTCGGATTTTGCTGATCAATATTGTCAGCAGACTTCTCAATTAAATTTTCAAGCTCTTCGTTGTTCCGTTGTGTTGCTTCTGTAGCTTTGATCAATGCAGCTAACCCTGTCGCGAATGGAGTTGCCATTGAGGTTCCTGCCCACGTGGCGTATTGACCGTTAATAAAAGTGCTGTAAATTCCAACGCCGGTGGTGTTGTCAGCAATTCCTGGAGCAGCAACGTCATTTCTTTTGTAGTTGGTGAAATCTGCATGAACATCATGCTTATCCACTGCTGCGATCGAAAGAACATCACCTTCGCTTGCAGGATAATGAACTTCTGGTAATCCGTCGTTCCCTGCAGCTGCAACAACAAAAATTGGGAGACCCGCTTCTCCTATCTCTTCATCAATGACATCATGAATCACATCCACTCTATCAACATTGGGAATTCCTAAACTCAAATTAATTACTTTCTTTGGCGAATTAACATTTGCATTATCAATAAACCAACGCATAGCAGCCGCTACATTGTCAGCAGTGCCTGACCCTTCGGTGTCCAGAACGCGAATCGGAACGATTTTCGCCTCCGGAGCAATTAATGCGATGATGCCAGAAATGTGAGTTCCGTGACCTGCACCTTCATCGATATCACCATCACCATCATCATCAATGCCATTAGCTTCATCCATCGGATCAGAGTCACCATCTACAAAATCAAATCCAACAACAGCATTGTTTTGATCACGCAAAATATGATCCGTTAAGTCAGGATGATTGTAATCAACTCCAGTATCGATCACCGCAACAACTACCCCGGCACCTTTTGAAATTTGCTGTGCTTCCTTCACATGCATCGGAACCAGAACTTCTTGGTCGAAATATTCACCGGGCGTAGGATCACCATCAATAACCGCCAATGTGCGGCGGATTGCTTCAGGACTTTCGCCAAAATAGCTAAGTTCAGCCCATAGCAAATCGGGGTCTGCTTTCATTGCGTCCAAAATGGTTTGAAGCTGGCCAGGATCAGGTACGCGGACTTTGTACACGACTCCCTGAACCAATTCCTTTACTGTGGTGGTGTTATACCTGGCATTGATGGTTTCAATCAAAACTCCAGGTTGAAGGCGGATCACGAGTTCATCATCTTCATGATCATCAGCAAATGCGGAAAATGACAAAACGAGGATAAGAAGCGATGCTAGACTTAATTTTTCAAATAAATACATTAATTCCCCGCCTCGGGATTGGAGTCCGGTAGCCACAATCTAATAACTGGAGCAAAAATAGTCAAATTCATGCTTTTCCTCTGATCATGTCAGTAAGAGCGGAATTTCCTCAAAAAAAATACATAATTATGAGATCCATGCCATCTGAAAGCTCAAAAGCCATCCGGTCAGTCGACAAAATTGTCAGTCAAATCTATAACGAGGTAATTCGCAACCCCCGCAAAGCTCTAAAGATGTCGATCAAAACCCTGTCTGCAACGCATAATCCAGTAGCCAGGGCAAAACTGACTTTGGCTCGAGCGCACTGTTTGCGTGAAATCGGCCGCTACAAAGAGGCAATCGGAGAATACACACGTGCAGCTGGGCTATTCCGAAAACAAAAAATGATTGATGAATCATGGCGTACATCAATCGGCAAAATGGATGCGCTGGATCAAATGGGGCGCTATCGTGAAGCATTGAAGCTCGCGGATCGTACCGCGAAATATTTTCGAACATCATCAAAACCTTTTTGGGAATCAAAAATTTTTGCGAATGCCGGAAACATCTATCAACACTTAGGCCAATACGATCAGGCGTTGAAGTATTACCAGAAGGCATATCCCATACTTTCGATTGAACAACCAGGCGATGGTTTCATTTTGCGTTTCAATCAAGCGACCTCATACCTATGTTCCGGAAATCCGGAAAATGCTGTTGAACTTTTGAAGAGCTGTCAGGCTTATTTTGAACAAAACAAGCTTTCATCATTTCTGGCGCGCACTCACTACAACCTTGCTTACGGTTATTACTTGAAAGGCAAATATGAGGATGCTCTCTTTCATTTAAACGAAGCGCGTACGCAACTTATTCAACTAAAGGACTGGAGTTTCTTAGCATCATGCTATTCGGATGAAGCAGAGATTTATTTGCGTTTGAATCAAATTGATGAAGCCGTCACGCGCGCAAGAAAAGCGCGCAAAAGTTTTTTGAAATTAGGAATGCCTTACGAGCTAGCCGAAAGTAACGCATTCATTGGAATTGCATTAATGCGGCAGAAACGGATTTCAGCTGCTGTTCCGTATCTTCAAAATGCCCGAAATTTTTTTGAACGTCATGGAAATCGGGTCAAAGCTGCAGAAATGATGATTCACATTGCGCTCGCGTTGTGGGATCGCAAGAAATGGTCGCTTGCAGATTCATATCTGCAAAATGCTTACAGCAGATTTCGCAATGCTGGAATTTATTCGCAGAGGATGATTACGATTACCTATCTTGCTGAATTGGAATTGTCGCGTGGCAATGTGCCAAAGGCGGAGCAGTGGTTGAATCAGGCTTCACGTTGGATTTCGCGGGTTCAACTTCCATGGATCCTGCTTTCTTACTACCAAGCGTTGGGACGTGCGCAATTCCTGTCAGGCGGAAGCGGAAGAAATGCTTTAAACCGGGCCATCAAACTAACCGAAGCAATGCGCGGCGAAATTCCAGCGGAGGACTTGCGGATCTCATATTTGGAAGACAAGCTCGCACCGTATCACATGTTGATCAATCAGGATTTACAAACAAATTCAACAAAAGGTGTGGTACGAAGTTTTGAACTTACGGAAAGGGCACGATCTCGCGTATTGCAAGATTTGCTGGAAGGATCGCTGCAATTTGATAATCGGCTGGCAGCTGAATTGAATGCGATCCGGAGTGAATCATGGCGCAGGAATGTTTCTGAGTCAGGCGGAGCTAGTTCATCGCAAGAAGCTGAGAAGCGGATCGTGCAACTGTTGCGTCGTGCACAACGTTTGAATTCAGCGAAAGATACGAAGCCTCTGAAAGTCTCAGAAATAAAAAGGCAGTTACATCCAGGACAATCCATTCTTAGTTTCTACAGGATTGGGGATAGCTTGAATGCATTTGTAATTGATAGCAACGGAATTACCGCATTTCCAAATCTGGCGCGAAATAGCGAATTAATTTCGTCATGGCACTTCTTGCGATTCCAAATTGACCGCGGTCATTTGGATCCACAAAATTCATTATCTTCCTGCGATTCACATTTGCATGCGCTTTATAAAAAACTTTTTGCACCGCTGATGGAGAAATTGCAAAACACAAACACGATTACTGTGATTCCGCATGGCTGGCTCCATGCATTGCCATTTCATTGTTTGCGTGATGAGCAAGGTTATCTTGCAAATCGATTCAAATTTTCTTATGCACCCAGTGTGTCAGTTTATGCGCACTGCTTGCAGCGTTTTTCAACCGCCGCCAACGCTAGTTCCAATGCTTTGATCATCGGACACTCCGATGCGTTCGCTCCTTGGATCGATCAGGAAGTCGATACAATTCAGAAACAATTTCAAAAGGCAAAAGTGTTTTCAGGCGATTCCGCTCGATCTGAAACTTTGCTTGAAAATAGTTCTGATGCTGATTTGATCCATATTTCAAGTCATGGAAGATTTTTGCCCGCTCAACCATTTCAGTCAGGGATTAAGTTGTCAGATGGTTGGTTCACGTTGCCGCAAATTTATCAACTGCATTTGAATTCAAGATTGGTGACGCTTAGCGGATGCGAAACAGGAACAAGTGAAATTACTGCGGGAGATGATCTGGTTGGATTAACACGCGGTTTTCTGTATGCAGGCGCTTCATCTTTATTGGTAAGCTTATGGCGCGTTTTTGATGCATCCACCGCAACCTTTATGAAACATTTTTATTCACAATTATCTTCAGGCTCCGCTTTGAGCGATGCCTGGCACCACGCGGTCCTGGAAACAAAACGTGAATGGCCACATCCATATCACTGGGCACCCTTTATTCTTATAGGAAGCGCGGACTTCTAACGCTAAGGAGCGCGGGTCTTGGCCCGCATAATGGAGCGCGGACTTCTAGTCCGCATTACGGGCCGCGGACGTCCCGTCCGCAATCAGGAACTCCAACTAATTGCGGATTTCGGGTTTCGGAATGTGGGCTTCAAATTCGAGTTCTTCTTATTTTATTTGATGCTCACTTCGAAATTAATTAAGAAGAGACAAAATTAAAGCCCGCAATCCGCATTCCGCAATCCGCCATCAAGATCTTGCCCATGCCTCCGCTTTTTCGCGAAGCACATTCAATGTTGTTTCCAACTCAATACGCTTCTCTTCCAGTTCTTCTTCCGGCAAATCTTTTTCCAAAAACATCGGCTCAGCAATTTCAACGTAGATTTTAGTAAATGGAAGTGGAACTTGAAATTGATCCCATGAAGAAAATTTCTTGGCACGTTTCGCTTCAAAATGAAACGGAAGAATCGGATGCTGCGAATAACTTGCTAACCACGTAACTCCCTGTTGAACTTGATAACGAGGGCCACGCGGACCATCCACTGCAAACGCAACATGCACTCCACTTTTAAGCGTGCGAATTAATCCGATCGTTCCTTTTACCGCACCTTTGGAAGTTGAACCGCGGCTGCTCCCATAACCGAAATGATGGATCACACGAGCGATGTATTCGCCATCTTTGTTTTCGCTGGTCAAAACAACAATTCCGCGGTTTCGCCAAAAATACATTCCTGCTAAAATCCGGCCATGCCAAAATGCATGAATGATCGGCAATTTTTGTTCTTCCAACTTTTTGAAATTTTCATAACCATGAATTTCCCAGCGCCAGGTTCGTCCTATTGTATGAATTAGAACCCAACCAAGAATTCCTACTGTACTGAGAAGAAACCGATTCCACACGGTTTGATGAGGTTATTTGCCGAGTTGGCGGATGGTGTTACTGATGAAATCACCGGTAGCACGGGTTCCTAACGGCTCACCGATGTCGCGGGTAACTTGATTTTCGCTGATTGCCATTCGAACTGCTTTTAAAATTAAGTTTGCTTCTTCCTGAAATTCAAGGTGTTCCATCATCAATTGTGCTGTAAGAATTGCGCCCATCGGATTTGCAATATCTTTACCCGCGAATTTTGGAGCAGAACCGTGTACCGGTTCAAACATGCAAGTGCCGTTAGGATTGATATTCGCTGATGCTGCCATTCCCAGTCCGCCCTGCAAAGCGGCGCCTAAATCGGTGATGATATCTCCAAACATATTGTTGGTTACAATCACTTCAAAATTCTTGGGATGCAAAACCAATTGCATAGCCAGCGCATCAATATACATGTGAGTCGATTCGATTTGCGTAAAATTTTCGCGGACTTCCTTAAACACGCGTTGCCATAAATCATGTCCGTAAGTTAAAACATTTGCCTTATCAGACATACAAACTTTTTTGCGTCCCTGACGCGCAGCGAATTCAAATGCGTACTCGATGATGCGTTGAACGCCTTTGCGAGTATTGACATCTTCCTGAATTGCAATTTCATCTGGCGTGTTCTTTTTGAAATTGCCACCGATATTCACATACGCACCTTCCGTATTTTCGCGGAAGATTACAATTTTGATATCTTCGGGATTAACGTTTTTTAACGGACAGAGTCGCGCATCAAGCAGCAGGATCGGTCGATGATTCACATACAGATCTAGATTGAAACGTGTGCCAAGCAAAATGTCGGCTGCATGCCTCATATCAGGCACGCGCGGATCACCGAATGCACCCATGAAAATTGCATCATGACTGCGCAGCAGATCATAACCATCTGGAGGTACGCTGATGCCGGTCTTCAAATATTTTTCGGCACCCCAATCATAATGAAGCATTTCCAGCTTGTTGCCGGTTACGTCACAACAAGCTTGTAAAACTTTTACCGCTTCAGCGGTAACATCAACTCCAATGCCATCACCTGCAACTACTGCAATTTTTTTGCTTGTCATTTCTAAGTCACATGATTTGAAATTTGCAGAACATGCAGTTTAAAAGATGGGCGAATTTGTGTCAACGGCAAGAGTGAATCGCGATTCGGGATGCGAGATGCGGGATGCGAGTTATTCCAAAATTGCGTCCGTAGTGACACCAGCTGATGTTGTAACTGATTTTTGCCATTGTCTTCCATCAGGAGCAACCACTGAAATGTTCCAACTTCCCGCGGGAAGCATATCCATGGTTGCTTCGCCGGAACTAACATCGAATTCAGTAAAAATGGTTCCCATCCATGATCTTAAACTTCGATAAATTCGTCCATCACTACCGGTGATCCTCATCTTCGCAATGGATTGGTCTCCGGAAAGTGCAGGAACTTTTACTTTTAGTTTTGCTGCTGGCTGTAAAGTAATTTTTGCCGGCTCCTGCTGCGGCACTGTAAGAATTACACTTGTTTGCGCGGAATTGTAATCAGATAAAATCAATTCCCAGGTACCGGACGGAATTGTAGAGATTCTGAATTTACCGTTACCCTGGCTGGAATAATTTCCAACACTTAAAATCTGACCCGCCGAATTTAACACCGCAATGGTGATCGATTCCATGAATACGCCGAACGAATTTCGAATTTCAAGCGTGACTCCCCCGGTTGGCTGCAGCAACAATTCAATTCCGGAGATCTCCTGATTTTCTTCAATCGTGATTGGCTGATTCTGACTGGCATATCCTTCTTTTTTTGCCGTAAGCATCCAGCTTCCTGATTGCAGATTCTTAATAACGAATCGTCCGGTTGAATCAGTGGTACTTCCACCGCCTGAACTTGCATTCGGATTTGCGTTTGGTGCAAGCAATGAAACGGTTACTCCAGGTAATGGACTTCTATCCTGCGCATCAAAAACATTTCCTGTGATTCGATTGGAAGGAAGTTGGATTGTTATTTTTTTATCTTCTTGCAGATCCAATTCTTCTTGATGTTCCCAGCCTTCTTGCCAGTTCCAAACTCTAATTTTGTATTTGCCTTTGGTGAGACCTTCGATGTGAAAAGTTCCATCGGCACGCGTTGTGGCGTACGTGTATGAATCTGTCTCTTTTCCTGCTGCAGTAACAGTTGCATTTGAAACAGGCGAATCGTCACTTAACACAATTCCATCCAGAACCAGACCTCGGCTGAATTCCAAATCCAAATGAACATCTGACATGTTTTGTTCAACAGTTACATTTTTTGTGACGCTCGCTCCGCTACCGGTCACACTCGCTGTAACACTCCATTGACCAGGAACAACGCCGCGCAGAGCATATCCGCTTTGATAATCCGGTTTTGTTGTTACAAAATCTCCAACGCTTTCTGAATATCCTTCTATGTAAACGAGTGATAATTTCTCTGGAGGCAATCCAAGGATCTGGCCTTGAATCACTGCACCTTTTTTCATCGTGATCGTAAAATTTTCCACAGGCGCGTTATTGATTTGAAGTTTTATCTCTTCCGAAACTGCATATCCTTCTTTTGTGACATCCAATCTATGTTCGCCACTGGGAACACTTTTGAAAGAAAACGTTCCATCTTCAGCACTGTTGGCTGTTAATCCATAGAGACTGGGGACGTAAATCCTGATACTGACATTGGAAAGACCTGCGCCTGTTTCATCTTGAACACGACCTGATACTGCATAACCACCTTCCAACTGAAAATCCAACCGATTTGATCCAGGCTGTAATTCAATGTCTTTTACCTGGCGCGGCGCTTCTTCGTGCATTGCTTCAAGCATCGCTTTGCCTGGTTTTAACCCATGCAAAATGTAATTGCCGGAACCATCTGTCCATGCTTGCGATGTCCCTGGGCGCCACCGCCGTGTCTCCTCGCTTGCCGTTTTCACATTCGCACCAATCGCTGGTTGACCATCAGACATCATCACCGTTCCTTCTACGAAGGCTTCAGGCAACAACGTAACTCGCAAATCATCCACGTCTTTACCTTGCGCTAACTCCAATCCTTCCATTTCATAATCCTGCCAACCTGAAGCGCGAACTGTCAAAACATAATGTTCAGGTGGAACATCAATGAATTCGAACGTTCCATCATTTTTTGACGTCGTTGATTGTTCAGTAGAATTCATTGTGCGAGTACCACGCACAGTACGTTTCAACAGCTGCACAGATGCTTCAGCAACTGATTGTCCGGATGAATCAACAACAATTCCGGAAACTCGTGAAGCGGGTTGCAAAGTGATTGTTAATGGCTCGCCAGGCAACACCGGAAATTCTTCCAGCTTCTTTTCGACATAACCGGTTCGTTTAACAAGCAGATCGATTACATTTCCGGGCGTTTGATCTGGAACAGAGAAAAAGCCATCAATACCGGTAATAGCATTCGGATCTTCTTCACCCTCAAAACCGAGGTAAGGATTATTTGGTCGAACATGGATTTGAGCTCCTTCAACCGGTTGTTTCTTTGTATCTAAAACGCGTCCTTCTAATGCAATCGCAGGAACAAGGATAATTTTGCCTAAATCTACAGGCTTTTGAGCTTGCGGAATTTCTAAGCCTATTTTTTGATAAGTGCTATAACCTTTACCGCCAACTTCAAGATCGTATTTGCCCGGACGCAGCTCTTCGATTTGCAAAATTCCATTTTTGTTTGTTTGGCCTTCAATCTTTCTCGTTGAAGAAAAAGAATAGACCATATCGCTACCGGACATTTCCACAACCGAATGTTTGATGGAAAATGGAATCCCTGGCAGCGGATGATCTTCAAGATCAACTACTTTTCCAGTGGCCGTGTTTTCAGGTGTTAGCACAATTTTGATCTGTTTCTTTGTTGCAGTTGAAATATTTTCTTGCCTTTCAATTTGAGCATAACCCTTTGCTCGAATCGTTAAGTAATGAAATCTTTCAGGATTCAAATTTGTGAAATGAAAACTTCCATCTTCTTTTGTCGTTTGTTTTTGATTTAACTCCGCACTGCTGTAACGATAAGATGACCAGAGGCTTAGCAATTCAACTTCAGCATTGCTGATTGGTTGATTGCGTTGATTCAAAACAACTCCCAATAGCTGTGCTTCGGGTTGTAGTGGGATCGTAAAAATTCCGCGACCTAAAGAGAGATCGTAGTTTTGATAAATCGTAAATCCGGGTGCTGCTGCGCGAAGATTGCTATCACCATTTGGAGTTTTTAATGAAAACGTTCCATCTTTGGCGGAAGTTACCGTATTCCATCGTGCGCTGGAAGTCCATACTAAACTTCCTTCGACTGGCATTCGATTTTCACGATTAATCACTTTGCCATTCAGGATAGAAGAATCTTTCAAAACGATTTTTACAGGCTTCGATGGATCCGTTTTGGTTTGAAACTGGCCTTCATATTTACGCTGATCTCTTGTTGTTACCTGAAATAAGATTTTTGAATTCGGGTTGGTGACTAAATCAATTCTGCCGGCATCATCTGTTAACCCGAGTGGAAAATTTGAATCACCAAGCTGAATCGATGCTCCAAATACTGGATGATCCTTGGTGTCAAATATTTCTAAAGTTGATAGAGTGCCTGATGAAAGTCGAAGACTGATTGAAGGACTGTGCACATTTTTCTTATCCAAAAACGCATAGCCTTTGGCATTGATCGAAACATTCAAGTTTTCTTTTGATCCTGCTGATAAACGGAGCACACCTTCTGCTGAAGTTAAACCGGCACGGCGAGCGGGGAGCCATGGATTTTCACCGTAGGAGGGTTCTTTTTCATCATCCCCAATAACAAGAGCTTGGGGAATTGGAGCGCCGGAAGGCGACATCACTCGCACTGTTAAACCCGAATCGCGAACCATTTTCAGCGTTGCAAGTTCAACATCTTCAAGCAACGGTGATAAAAGTGCTTCCTGTGCGACATAGCCTGCAGCCCGAACCTGAATCATCCATAAACCTGTTGCGGGTGCCTTGATTAGGAATTTACCGGCTTCATTTGTTAAAGCGCGAGCCACCGGAACCGGCGTTGCAGTTCCGGTTTGTTCAATTAGATTTTTGGTGACTGGATCTTGAATTCCAAACAAAACAACTTCTGCAGATTGCAGTGGTTTGGCGATGTCTGTGATGACCTCTCCGCCGACTGAAATCTCATCCGCGGAAAGGTAAAGTGCGCTTGACAGAATGTAAAGCAAAATTGACAGGCAGATTCTTAGCGTCTTCGCGGTTGACTTATAGAATTCCTTTAGATATAAACATTTTATGTATAAAGTACTTGTTACTGGCGGGACGAAGGGTATCGGGTTAGCAATTGCAGAACGTTTACGCCAGGGCAATTTCGAAGTAATCACCTGTGCACGCAGCTCCGATGCAACCATAAAATGTGATGTTACCGATACTAATCAGGTACGTCAAATGCGAGAAACTACTGGACCGATAGATATTTTGATTAACAATGCTGGCGGTCCGATCTCATTGCCTTTTCTGAAATTCAAAGAAGAAGACTGGGATCAGCAATTTCAATGGAATGTTAAAAGCGTTTTTTATTGCACCCAGCAATATCTTCCAGCAATGCTTGAAAAGAAATGGGGCCGGATCATTAACATTGCATCTACGGCCGGCAAGAAAGGCTATCCATATATAACCGCTTATTCCGCGGCAAAACATGCTGTGATCGGATTCACACGTGCTCTGGCTCAAGAAACTGCACCACATGGAGTTACTGTGAATGCGGTGTGTCCATCTTTCGTAGATACTCCGATGTTGCAAAATTCGGTTGAACCGATTTCGCGTAAGACAGGAAAGAGCGTTGAAGAAATTCTGGAAACTTTCCGCAAGCATAATCCTCAAAATCGTTTTGTTAAACCGGATGAAGTTGCTTCAGCGGTAATGTTTTTGATTGAAACACCGGGTGTGAATGGACAGGCGATTTCAATCTGCGGAGGCGAGACTGTCTGATGAATTTTATCAATCCCGAAACGCTTGCGCCTCCGAAAGGATACAATCATGGCGTTCTGACTAACGGTGGACGAATTTTGTTTGTTGCCGGACAAATCGGTTGGGATCGCAATGCAAACCTGGTTGAAGGATTTGCGGCACAATTTGATCTTGCCCTCGCAAATGTCCTGGAAGTTGTCCGTGCTGCAGGCGGAAATGCGCAAGATATCGGCCGGTTCACAATTTTTGTGAAAGATAAATCGGAATATTTGAAGCTGCGTAAAGAAATTGCAACATTGTACCGTCAGCGGATGGGGAACCATTATCCAGCGATGAGTCTGGTTGTTGTAAAAGACTTGTTGGAAGATGGTGCGCTGGTTGAAATCGAAGCAACTGCGGTGATTCCATGAAAGCTGCAGCGCAAACCCTGGAAACGGTTCATCCCGGTTTGAGTGTGTGGATCAGAATTATAAAGGCCTACAATCTGGTATTGCGTAAGGCGCGCAGCCGTTTGAGTGAATGCACCCTATCGCAGTTTGATGTTGTAGCACACTTAGTTCGTGAAAAAAATGGAGTGACGCCTGTTGAATTATCGCGGCAATTGCTTGTAACCGCGGGCAATATTACTGGATTGATCGATCGAATGGAAAAAGCGGAACTGGTAGAGCGAAAACGGCAAGCCGGTGATCGCCGTACCATTCGAGTTCATTTAACGGCAAAAGGACGTAAACTGGCTGAACGTGTTATTCCAAAACATTCCGCTGATATTGAATCTATTTTTACTGTGTTATCGGATACAGAGAAAAATCAGCTTCATAAGAATTTGGATAAGTTAATTCGAGCTTTGGAATTTGTAGCGCCGGCGGCCGGCCGGCCGAGTTCTGAGTTGAAATGAAAACAATTAAAAGTTTCGAGTTCCAACTTCAAAACGGCATTGCTCAAATTACATTAAACCGTCCCGAAGTTTTCAACGCAGTCACTTTTGACGTTTATCGTGAGATGTCAGATTTATTTGCCGAGCTGTCGTCAAACCAAGAAGCACATGTGGTTACGATTACCGGGAAAGGCAAGGCATTTTGCAGCGGTGGTGATGTAAGAGAAATTATTGGTCCGTTATTGGATCGTGGTGAAACTGAATTACGAAAATTTACGCGCCTAAGCTGTGATCTGATCTGGAATATGCGGATGCTTCCAGTTCCGATCATTGCAAGTTTGAATGGCGTAACAGCAGGTGCGGGTGCAATGATTGCGATTGCATCTGATTTCCGGATCGCATCGGAAACTGCAAAGATTGCATTTTTATTTGTACGTGTTGGACTTTCAGGCGCAGATATGGGTGCCTGTTATATACTTCCCAAAATTGTGGGGCTCACAAAAGCAACTGAACTGCTGATGACCGGCGATTTCATCACCGCGGAAGAAGCATATCGAATCGGTCTGTACAACAAGGTTGTGCCCCTAGAACAATTGGAGCAAACCTCAATGGCGCTGGCACATCAACTTGCCGACGACGCAACCGGATTAGCAGTTACAAAAAAGCAGATTAATGAAGAAACTTTATCCGGATTGAAAGCAGCATTGGAAGCGGAATCGATTGTGCAGGCCCGATGTATGCTTCATCCTGATTTTCGCGAAGGCTTTGCTGCTTTCACCGAAAAGCGTAAGCCTTCATTTCAGAAATGCCGCGATTCCATGGAGCAGGAATGATCGACCCGTTACCAGCAGAATATGAAGAAATGAAGACTGCCGTAGCAGATTTCTTTTCCAATGCGTGGCTGCAAGAAGAAAGTTCGGATTATGAATTTTGCAGAAAGATGGTTCGTTCGATCGGTGGTAGCGGTTTACTGAAATACGTCACACCTTCGCCTTCATCGCGAGATTTATGTTTCTTGCGTTACAGGATCGCGCAATATTCTGCAGTTGCTGATCTTTTGTTTGCAATGCAAGGATTGGGAAGTTTTCCGTTATCGATTGCAGGAACGGAGGAACAAAAGAACAAATATTTGCCTGGTGTATCACAGGGAGAAATCATTTCAGCTTTTGCGATGACGGAACCGGATGCTGGTTCGGATGCCCGAGCCATGCAGTTAAAAGCCGAAAAGAAAAATGGCGGATATGTATTAAATGGAACGAAAACTTTGATCAGTAATGCCGGCCTTGCTGATTTTTATACGGTCTTTGCGCGAACGTCAGATTCAGCCAAAGGCATCAGTGCATTTATATTGGATGCGAATGTAGAGGGTTTGCGTGTAATTCCGATGGAACTGATTGCTGCACATCCGATCGGACAATTAGAATTCCGAAATTGTTTCATTCCTGAAAATCAGCTTTTGGGTGCAGAAGGCGATGGATTGAAAATTGCGATGAGCACATTAGATGTTTTTCGCGCCAGTGTTGGTGCAGCAGCAACCGGTATGGCGGAACGTGCGTTTCATGAAGCAATTTCATATTCAAAACGCAGAAAACAATTCGGGAAATCGCTTTCAGAATTTCAAGCCATTCAATTTAAGATCGCTGAAATGGCGCAAGCATTGGCAGCATCAAAAAGTTTGGTGTGGCATGCCGCAACGTGCAAAGATTCCGGCGCTCGAACAACTCTGGAATCTGCAATCGCAAAGTCGTTTGCAACTGAAGCGGCACAACAAATCATTGATCAGTCATTACAAATCCATGGCGGAATCGGATTGTTAAAAGGTTCAATCACGGAAAGGCTTTACAGGGATGTTCGTGCTTTGCGTATTTATGAAGGTGCAACTGAAATCCTGAAATCAATCATTGCTAATCAATATTTGAAGGAGGATGGGTGACAACATTCCGCACTGTTGAAGAGCTACCTCCAGAATACAAGAACCTGTTGTCCCAGGTTCTTCGCACTCAAGCCTATTGTGAAATGGCCAGCGCCAATATGCTCGGTCATGCGTTGAAATTCATTCCCGAGTTGCATTACAAACTTGCTGCGACTCAACAAATTGAAGAAGAACTGGAACGGTTTACTCAAATTGCACGCATTTATCGCGATGTAGCAGATGGTAAAGATCTGTTTGATGATCCTGATCCCAGATTGTTCAACATTCCTTATGCTGAAAATTGGTTTGAACTTTCCGTCGTGCAATTTCTTTTTGATCGCTCTTGCGAATTTCATCTACGCGAATATCAAAATTGTAGTTTTGAAGCGTACAGCAAGCTTGTAAAAGCATTAATGCGAGACGAAAAACTTCATGGCGGCTTCGGTGAACTGGTCTTGAAGGATTATTGTAAATATCCAACCAATCGTGGAGAAGCTCAGCGTATTTTTGATCAATGGTTTCCAATCGCATTACAAAATTTGGGCCACATGGATCCCGCTCGTGAATTGTTTGCGATTAAACATGGCATGAAAGCAAGAGATGGCGGGGCAGTAATTCAGGATTTTATTATGGAAATAAAACCTGCGATGCGGGAATGTGGTTTGAAATTTCCTCCTCTTGAAGAGTTGGATATGCTGTTGCCCGCGGACCTGGATTTAACGATATGAACCACCGAGTCGCAGAGATAACTTCGTGACTCCGCGGTAAAAAAATATGTTGTTGTTTACGCCATTCAACATTAATGGGATGGTTTTGCAAAACCGCTTGGTGTTGCCAGCGATGGTGACAAGATTGTCCGGTGAAGACGGTTTTGTGAACAAGGACATCCGCGAGCGATATTTGCGATTCGCTAAAGGTGAACCAGGTCTTATCGTGATTGAAGCGATGGCAGTTCACACCGCAAAAAGCGGACCGCTTTTAAGATTGAGCGAAGATTCACATATTCCGGGTCTCGCAGATCTTGCCAGTGCGATTCATGACATCAGTCCTTCAAAGGTAGTTCCGCAAATCATTCACTTCCTGAAAATCGCACGCAGTGGATGGCGTCAAAAAATCAAAGATCTTTCGCATGACGAGATTCAATTCATTATTGATGCTTACGCAAGCTCCGCAGAGCGCGCAAGACGTGCAGGCTTTGATGGCGTAGAACTTCACATGGCGCATGCCTATACGCTTTCTTCATTTCTTTCATTACGCAACACACGCAACGATGAGTATGGAAGATCTTTGGAAAATCGGATGCGTGTGATGACTGAAGTAATTGTTGCGGTGCGATCCAGAATTGGAAAAGATTTTCCATTAGGGATTCGATTTGATGGCGAAGAGTGCATCAAGAATGGATACACATTGGAAGATTCAAAACGGATGGCGTTAAGAATGGCGCAATTAGGAGTTGATTACATCAGCATTTCTGCCGGTGGAAAATTTGAAGATGCCATTCACAAACCTGGCGATCCGTTGTATCCATACACCGGATATTCCGGCGATCGATGTATGCCATCAGCAAACTATCCAGATATGGCGAACGCATATTTGTCGGACGGGATTAAGCATTATTTGTTGGAACACAATTCTTCTACACCAGTTGTTACAACCGGAAAAATTCGTACACCGGATCAAGCGGAAGAAATTTTGCAAAACGGAAATGCGGATCTAATTGGAATGGCTCGTGCACTTCTTGCTGATCCCGATCTGCCGCGTAAAGCGCGTGAGGGCCGCAAAGATAAAATTATCTGGTGTACCTATGGCAATGTTTGCAAAAATCTGGATGAAAATTTCCGCAAAGTCACATGCGTTCTATGGCCGAAGGGAAGCCTGCAAGCGCCGGAAAGTTTTGATACAATTCCACCCGTTTGGCCGGAACGCGGAGGAGCTTCACTGACAGCGGAGTATCGTTTAGGTCAAATTTTTTTGAAATGGAATGATGCAACCGATAATGAAGCGGTGTATGGATACGAAATTTATCGTTCGATTGATAAGGGTCAGCCAAAGCACCTTGCAACAGTAAAACGCAATACACATTATGATTTGAATGTTGCCGGAGGGGAATCGTATCGTTATTTTGTGGTTGCATATGATTTAGCGGGAAACCGCTCTGTGCCCTCTAATATTGTGGAACTTTGTGTTTCTGCGGTTCAAGTATGACTGACGAACTTTTAAATTACCGATCCGAATTTCCAATTCTGGAAACAACTACCTATATGATTAGCCATTCACTTGGCGCAATGCCGCGCAAAGTGTATGACCGTGTGCGTGAATATGCGGATACCTGGGCCACACGTGGAATCCGTGCCTGGGCCGAAGGCTGGTGGCAAATGCCAGTCACAACCGGAAACAAAATTGCGTCATTAATTGGAGCGGCACAGGGCGAAGTGGTGATGCACCAAAATGTTTCGGTTTGTGTTTCGCTTATTTTGTCTGCATTGAATTATCGTTCAACAAGAAATCGCATCCTGTATGTTGATGTCGAATTTCCAACCGTCATTTATGTTTTAGAAGCACAACGGAAACATGGCGCAGAAGTTGTCTGTATTACATCACCTGATGGTCTTGAAGTTCCAATCGAGAAATTAATAGATGCAATTGATGAACGCACATTAATTGTTCCAATTTCGTATGTCTTTTTCAAAACTTCAACACGCGTCGATATCGAACGCCTTGTGAAACGCGCGCATGATTCTGGTGCTTACGTGTTGCTGGATGCGTATCAAGCTACGGGTGTTGTTCCGATCGATGTGAAGAAATGGGACATTGATTTTCTGGTTGGCGGATCTGTGAAATGGCTTTGCGGCGGTCCGGGTGCTGGTTACTTGTATGTGAAACCTTCGTTGTATTCCATCATACAGCCATCGGTAACAGGTTGGGTTGCGCATGAACATCCATTTGCGTTTGAAACTGGTCCGATCAAATATGCGAACGATAGCATGCGATTTTTACATGGCTCACCGCAAATTCCAGTTTTGTATGCCGCAGAACCAGGCTATGACATTATCAATCGTGCCGGTGTTGATCGGATCCGGAAAAAATCGGTGCAACAAACTTCTCGCATGATTGAATTATGCGATCAACGGAAATTTAAAGTACAAACTCCGCGTGATGCGGAAAAGCGCGGTGGCACAATTGTAGTTGATGTGCCTTATGGCGATGCTGTGGTTAAAGAACTTACAGCTCACGATATTCTTGTCGATTACAGGCCTGGCGCAGGAATAAGAATTTCTCCTCATTTATATACACTCGATTCGGAAATCGATCACACATTTGAAGCAATCGATGAAATACTAAAAACGAAATCCTATGAAAAACATTTACAACAACGTGGAAGCTTATACTAACCGCAAAGATCATGGCTGATTACGGCGATTCCAAACTAAATTACAACAAGTACCTTAAAGTCCCAGAACTCCTCAAACTGCAGCAATGTTTGAGTGAGCCTCCATCACATGATGAACTGCAATTCATCATCGTTCATCAGGCATACGAACTCTGGTTCAAGCTGATGCTTTTTGAGATCGACTCCATCATTGAGCGGATGAATGAAGGAAATGTTCGAGATGCTACATGGCTCTTTCGTCGTGTGAATGAAATCGCGAAGCTGCTGGTTCAGCAAATCCACATTTTGGAAACAATGAGTCCAGCGGATTTTCTGGAGTTTCGCGGGAAATTAAATCCGGCCAGTGGATTTCAATCCGTTCAATTCCGCGAATTGGAATTCGTATCTAACTTGAAAGATCCGAAAATCATGACTCACCTGAAAAGCGATACTGAAAGTTTGCAAAAACTGGAGAAACGTCTTAGTGAGCCAACATTGTGGGATGCATTTTTAGATTTGTTAAAGAAGAATGGTTTTGCAATTCCGGAAGATCGCAATTCAGTCGAAGTTTCCCGTGAATTGGCCAGGCTTCATCGCGAATCGCAAAAGTACTATGACTTATTTTTGCTTGCTGAAGAAATGATGGCATACGATGAGCACATCGGACTATGGCGTCAACATCATGTTCGTATGGTTGAACGCATGATTGGAAATAAAATCGGAACTGGCGGCAGCGAAGGCGTTAAATACCTGACTACAACGCTGATGAAAAAGTGTTTTCCAGAACTGTGGGATTCTCGCACGTACCTTGAGTAGCTGGTTTACCTTTTACGCATTACGGATTACGGATTACGCATGAGTTTATATTGGGAAGAACATAACTGGAAGGATATCGACAAAGACAAACCGAAAGTAGTTCTGCTTCCGATTGGATCTGTTGAAGCACACGGGCCACATTTACCTTTAGCGACCGATACAATCATTTCCGGTGAGGTTGCGCGCAGATCTGCATTGGAATTGGAGCAAAAGGGGGTTCACACTTTAATCCTTCCGCCGATCCAATATGTAGTAACAGATTTTAGTCGCGATTTTTCCGGAACAATTTCAATCAGTAAAGGCAGCTTCCAAAATATTTTGAAAGACATTGCCACTTCACTTCAACAACAGTCAATTCCGCTTTTGTGTATCGTTAATTCCCATCTCGAGCCCGCACACATCAATGCTATTCATGAAGCCGTTGCGACGATTCAAGGCATTCGCGTTTTGTTTCCAGATAAAACGCGTAAACCCTGGGCATCATTATTAACTCCAGAATTCAAGCAGGGTGCATGTCATGCTGGGTCTTATGAAACTTCGTTGGTGCTTGCTGCGCGAGAAGAATTAGTCAGACCTGAACGTGTCAATCTGCGTCAAAATCCTGTCAATTTGACAGTTCTCATGCGTCAAGGTGTAACCTCTTTCAGGCAAGCTGGAGCACCGGATGCCTATTTTGGAGATCCTGCATCTGCTACCCAAGAGGAAGGCGAACAAACGTATCAGATATTGACACGTATGATTGTCGAAACTGTCGTCGAGAACCTTCCATAACGAGACACACGTCTCACCAAAAAAAAACCATTTGTACAAAAAAGACAACACTTTTGGATACGGCCATTTTTGGCGGAATTGTGTCTAAGTATTGATAGTGATTAGAGTTACTGAAATTTGAGGCTTCTGGCATTGATTTTGCTTACTCAAAAAATGCAAACGTAACCAAGGAGGTTGGAAATGAAAAAGGCAACGCGGACCACAAAAAAATATGTTCTTGGTGATTTAATTGCGGCATTATTTGAAGAAGCGAAAAAAGTATCAAAAAATCGTCTCGAGCAAAACCTGCTCGTATACGCCGCGCTGCGGGATCTTTTACGTAATAGGGTTCACAGCATGCATCCAATTGCTGTGAGGATTTAATTCGGAATCATATTCCTTATGGTTTATCCCCTCCTGGATAAGAACATGGACGTTGGCCGTTCGTTCTCCTCGTGAGGACGGACGGCCTCTTTGTTTCTCTGCGGTAAAAAAATCCAAGCAACATTTCCTGAGTCCCACCGATAACTTCTGTGATTAACAACTTGGAGGTCGCCATGAAAAAGAGCCAGAAAAAGATGAAAGTAACATTAGGTGATTTAATTGCAGCATTATTTGAAGAAACAAAGAAAGTTACAAAGAATCGTTTAGAGCAGAACATTCTGGTTTATGCGGCTCTCCGCGATTTATTAAAAGGACGCAAGTACACACTTCGTCCGGTGCCTGTTCGCGCAAATCGTATGCAGTAATTTTTCAGAGCGGAGTGATGCCCGCTTTGAAGTAAAGTCCATTTCTGGATTCAGAATGTCACAATTCTGAGCCGTCCGCTGATTGGTGGACGGCTTTTCTTTTTTATCCCCGCAGACTAATATTCTATTCACCACGGAGCTATCTCCGTGAACTCTGTGGTGAATTATTAGGTTTGTCATGAAATCATATTACGTCACTACACCGATCTATTACATAAATGGTCTGCCGCACATCGGTCACATGTTTACTACAGTTCTTACGGATGTGATTGCACGTTATCACCGTCTGTTCGGAGAAGATGTTTTTTTTCTTACAGGAACTGATGAACATGGGCAGAAAGCGGAAAGAGCAGCGCGTGAAGCTGGAATAACACCACTGGAGATGGCAGATCGAATTGCAGGCACCTTCCCGCGAGTTATGGAAAAAACTGAATATTGAATTTTCGGATTTTATCCGCACTACACAAAAGCGCCATTATGAATCAGTGTCAGAACTTTGGGAACGATGCCGTAAAAACGGAGACATTTATTTAGGTGATTATGAAGGTTGGTATTGCACTTTCGATGAATCATTTTGGACTGAAGGAGAACTTGAAGATGGAAATTGCCCTGATTGCGGACGTAAAGCCGAACGGATTCGCGAGCAAAGTTATTTTTTCCGTTTGTCAAAATATCAAGAACCGCTACTGAAGTTCTATCGCGAAAATCCTTCGTTCATTCTTCCAAAAACGCGTTTCAATGAAGTGATCAGTTTCGTTGAAGGAGGCTTGCGTGATATCAGTTTGAGCCGGTTGAAATTGAAATGGGGGATACCTGTCCCAAACGATCCGAATCACGTAATCTATGTTTGGTTTGATGCTTTAACGAATTACATCACCGGCGTTGGATTTCCAAACAATAAAGAATTATTTGAGCGTTACTGGCCGGCGAATCTTCATGTGATCGGAAAAGATATCGTGAGATTTCATGCTGTGTATTGGCCTGCATTTTTGATGTCTGGTGGAATTGCATTGCCGAAGCAAGAACTTGTGCATGGTTGGTGGCTTAGAGATGATACAAAAATTTCAAAGTCGCGCGGCAATGTTGTGGATCCTGAATTTTTGATCAAAAGTTTTGGTGTAGATGGAATACGGTATTTTTTGATGCGTGAGGCGCCGATTGCATCGGACAGCAGCTATAATTTCGATAGCATTCTCAGGCGTGTGAATAGCGATCTGGCAAATGATCTTGGCAATCTTGTGAGCCGGTCATTAACGATGGTGCATCGATACACTGGTGGAATTGTTCCTGAAGCTCAATCCGGATCAGCTCCATTCCAGGCTTCATTGGAAACAATCGTGAATTCATTGCAGCAGTCGGTGGCTGAATTTGCATTTCCAAGAATTCTTGCGGATACATGGAGCGTGGTGAATGCGATCAATCGTTATATTGTCGAAGGGCAGCCGTGGGTGTTAGCGAAAGATGATGCGAACAAACAGCGATTGAACAATGTGTTATACAACACCTGCGAAGGTGTACGCATAATTGCGGGGATCGTTGCGCCGGTGATTCCTGCAGCATCAGATACATTATGGAAACTACTTGTTTTGGAAAAATCAGCAACCAGAGCCACATTGCCGGATTTGAAATGGGGACAGTTGAAACCAGGAACTCAATTAGCTGAGGTAACGCCACTGTTTCCAAGAATTGAAATCAAAGGAGAGGAAGCCGTGACAGAAACTCCGCAGCAAAAAGAAGAACCAAAACCTGCTGAACCTGCACCCGAAAGAATCGGAATTGAAGATTTCCTGAAAACCGGATTGCGTGTTGCGGAAGTAAAAGCTGCTGAACGCGTGCAAGGTTCAAAAAAATTATTGAAGATTACTGTGGATCTTGGAACTGAAACGCGCACTGTAGTTGCGGGGATTGCGGATGCCTATGCTCCGGAAGATTTGGTTGGGAAACAGGTGATCATCGTAACAAATTTAAAGCCGGCAAAATTGATGGGCGTCGAATCGAATGGAATGATCCTGGCTGCATCGGTAGATGGCAAACCGGTACTGGTTGGTGTCACTGCTCCTGTGCCAAATGGCACACCAGTTAAATAGTGGAGCGCAGACTTCCAGTCCACATTACTACGGAGCGCGGGCCTCTGGCCCGCATTACGGGCCGCAGGCATCTTGCCTGCTATAAATAAAACATGACTTACTCCCTCATCCTTTCCGATCTTCACTTCGGAGATCCGCGCTGCACACTCCATTCCATGAACACCGCGCGAGCATTCGTTCGCAAGCTCTCCGAATTTCAACCGCTTACCGAAATTTTCCTTCTTGGCGATATTTTGGATTTACAACTCGCGAATTGGGCTCAAGCTCTGGAAGGAACAATTGCCGGGAAATTTGCAAAGCGTGCAACTGGCTTCCGCTATTTTCTGAATTTTCTTTTACGCGAAACCGGCGCCCGCAAAATTATCTACGTTCCCGGGAACCATGATTACCGCATCTTTGATTATCACTCCGTTGAACGCTACTTGATGGGGCCCACTAAGACAAGGCAAAAAACTTTCCGGCAAAATTGCGTTTTTCCGCAAATTCCAGGGAGGATTTTTGCAAGGCATTATTGATGTGCCAGACGTAGCACTTCAAATCCACTATCCGCATTATTCAATGAAAGTGAATCAAAGCCGGTTAATTCTGACTCATGGACATCAATTTGATCCAACCCAGGCTTTCAGTGATGAAGTTGGCAAAATATTTCGGAAAGGTGAGAACCTGACGAAAGCAGAAATTAGAAAAATTCGTGAGCAATATTTTCGGCGTGTTTCGTTGTATCAAAATGTTGTCAGTGGACTTTCAATGAAACGGGAGTTACGAAAATGGTTCAGTTCATTTTATGAGCCGTTATCTGCTTTCAAGGAAACCTGGGTACATCGTCATCGCAAAGCTTTTCTGACACCGGCAATGCGAAAAAGTATTGAAGCCTATGTTCGATACTTTTGCCGCGCAAAAAAAGTTGATGGACTGATCTTCGGCCATACACACAAACCGGGAAAAGCATTACCAATGACCGGACCTGTTCGGCACATTTGGAATGCTGGAACATTTCTTAAAGAATCAGCGTCATCACCTTTGGGCAGCTTCATCACAATTGAACATTCCAAAAAACCTATTTCCGAAGCCGTGCAGGTGCATATATTAAGAGGTTAGACCACTCGCGACTATAATAGATACATGGATTACGTTGAAAAATTACTCAGCACAAACGAGAAAATAATCGTCAGAACTCACCGCCATTTCTTCACAGTTTTTGGATCGTTGTTTAAGGAACTTGTAGTGCTGGTGGCATGTTTGATTGCGTTTGTTTACGTGCGAACCTGGTATACAGGCGATCCTTTTTTCTTTTACATTGGAATTGCAGTCGTTGCATTGTTGGCAATGGTCTCCGCATTTACGGATATCATCCGCTGGCAAAACAATGAGTACATTGTTACCAGCCGCCGCGTAATCCATGCCAATGGAATTTTCAGCAAGAATATTTTGGATTCCTCGTTGAACAAAATTAATGACGTGATTTTGCAGCAAAGCATGATGGGCAGAATTTTCAACTACGGCACGATTAAAATTCTGACTGCCACAGATGAAGTGATTAATCTTCTGGATCGCATTGCAAATCCAATCGGATTTAAGCATGCAATGCTTGAAGCAAAGAGTTTGCTCGAACCGATCTCTACATCACCGCTCGTTGCACAAGCCGCTTCTGCCACTCAATTGTTGGAAGAGTTGGATCAATTGCGAGCACGCAAGATGATCACCGATGTTGAATACGAGGAAAAGCGCAAAGAAATTTTGAAACGGATGTGATCAAAAGGTGAGCCGAAGTGAGCTCAACCCGCGGAACGCAGGATTCGGACGCCAATCAGGCTTTTCATTAACCATCTGCAAATTCGGACATCAGCATAACGGGTTACCAACCATGCACCATTTCGAAACTTCTCTGCCCAAAATAACGCTGTGCCTGTATGTAATCGGCTGTAGAATTTGTATGAATTCGCGATGAAATCAGAATCAAACATTTGAAACCGCCTCAATCTGAGTTAAGGTTACTGACGTTGCGCTACGAAGTGTATTTTGAACTTCTGCAATTTGGTCCGTATGCTGCATCAACGATCTGATCTCTTCTTCGGATGCGTCAGCACTCACGCGTGCGCGATAGGTTACATTCTGCGCTGATTCTGCGAATTCACCTTCTACAGTAACTTCCACACTTCGAACTTTGATGTTGCGCTTCTCAGCTTCACGGTAAATATCATTGCAATAACATGTGGCCAGCGCCAACAACAGCAACTCTCCACCGTTCGCTTTTGATCCAAATCCAGTTGATTTGGACGGAATCGTTATTGAGTGCGATTGATCATTCGTAGTCAGCCGCACCTCGTGCTTGCCTTCCTGATTCCGAACTTCCGCACTAATTCTCATAACGGAGATTTCTTCACATCATAATGACGCGCAATAGGTTCAACTTTTGATAACAAACGTCTAGCCTCTGGTTCAAACACCGGTGTTTCATAATGACGTCCCGCAAATGCTTTAACCGCATCCAGTGATTCAAATAAATTTACCGTAACAAATTCGATTTCATCTTCATTGTCTTTTCTAAGAATGTAGCCGCCCTTATAACCATTGATTTTGTGAAGCTTAGGATAGACTTTTTCTCGTAACAGTTTTTCATACGCATCTGCATCTTCAACTTTTGTCCATCCTCTCCAAACTCGCGCTATCATTTTTTACTTGTTAATTCCATTCAAAGAATTTGGAATGCCAGGGGTCTGGGTGGAGCACCACCATTGCAACTAGAAGCAGGACATGCCGATAGGAATTCCTCACAGGCAACGTTTTATAGCCGCAGCTGTATCGCTAGGCAGAGTATTGAAGCATATCTTGGCTTGAGGTGCATGGGCATGTACTACGTTGATTAATTTCTCAAACAGTATCAAGTTGCTTGGGACTGCTCGCACGCCTGCGCCGATAAGAATACAATCGTACCGCTTTTCTTTAAGCGCGCTTTGAACAACGGCCTCCGCCGTTTCGCCAAAGTCGGTAAAACACGATTGGATACTGTATCCAAGACCAGTTAATTCTTCATCACAGGCCTTAAGACCAGCCATTACCTTCGCAGCATCCATACCTGGCGGATAGCCCGGTTGTGAGAAATCAATTAAATAGGGATCGAGACCAATCATCAATACACTTTTCGTTTCTGTCATAACTACTCCATTTATTAACTGAGATGATACGGCACACTTCGATTACACTCAATTAGATTTCAAAAATGAGCGAGTAATAGCAGTTGTTTAACGGGGGACTTTGCCAAGTACGTTGATTTCTTCTTCGTAATATCTCCGGTACAGGATTTGCCATTCCTGGCCTCCTTCCGGAATTTTACGTTTGAATGATGCGATACGATCACGCACTTTTTGATCCAGCATCTCGTCGATTTTTAATCTGTTGTTCAGCACTTTAACAATTTCTAGCCTGATTTCATTTAAGTCTGTTTTCAAAATCACTTCAGGATCTACACGTAATGCTTCTGCTACGAGATGCGATAGACGAGTTACTTTTTCACGACTCAATCTCAACATTAAAAAATTAAATTCCTTTCTCTTTGCAATTTAGCTTTTACTTTTTTGAACATTTCATGATACTGGACGTTGGCCGCTTGAATTTCGTCGGTATGTTCGCTCAAAATCTGGCGAACCTCTTCATCAATTTTATCCTCGACCATCAGCTCGTCGAGAATAACCTGGTGGACTAATGACAATAACTTCTCCTTGTCCTTATGGTCGATCATATCTTGCGCCAGCAAATCTTGCACCATCTGGCCTGCCATGTCCTCCACCATTTTTTTCGGGACTCGCATAGAAAACCCCTTCTAGAAAAGATAAACCGTAATATTACCAGAAATGCTCTAATCCTCCAATAAGCGAAAAGAATCAGAGTTGATGTGGAGGGTATTTAGAAGTGATATTCAGTACTTGTTGAAGCAGAATTCCGTTGGTAGAAATGCCTTCACGCGAGTATGCAGACTTTTTGCCGTGCCAATCGGTAAATGTTCCACCGGCTTCTTCCACGATCGGAATGATTGCGCCAGCATCCCAGGCATTTAAAATTGGATCAACACAGCAACCCGCTCTGCCAGTAGCTACTAAAACATGACCATAACAATCGCCCCATGTGCGTTGCCAGCCTGTTGCTTCTTCCAATTCTTGATACGCTTTTAGTCTGCCATGTTGTTCGAAATATTCCCGGCCTGAATGACAGAGCAATGTCTCTTTCAACGTTGCATCGCGATTCACTTGAGTCCGTGACTTATTCCAAAAACAACCTTCGCCACGCGCCGCACCTACGATTTCATTCAAAACCGGAAAATTGATAACTCCTACTGCAAAGTCTCCGGAAATTTCCAATCCGAGCATCACACCATAAATTGGAACTCCCTGAACAAACGCTTTTGTTCCATCAATCGGATCAATAAACCAGCAATACTTGTTATCCGATTTTACACCGCCATATTCTTCACCAACAATGGAATGATCCGGATAATATTTTTCAATCAAGTCACGGATTTTTTTTTCAGAAAGGCGGTCCGCAATTGTTACCGGAGATTGATCCGATTTGATTTCTGTTTCAGGATTTTTTTGGAAGTATTGAAGTGTTATTTTACCGGCTTGTTCACACGCATCTATCGCAAATTCAAGATAAGCCTTCATCGATTTTACTAGCCTGCGGTAAAAAATCCTACGCTGATTCTAAGACAAGCTTTGCCTTTTCGGCAATTAACGCATAACCTTTTTCGCGTGCTTCTTGTTCAAGCGCTTTTAATCTTTCGCGGCTTCCGGGAAGTTTTCCAAACTTCATTTCGATTTCACCACTTGCCAGCCGTGCTTCAAATTGAATATCAACAAATCCACGTCTCATCGCTTCTTCCAAAGCACTTTCAATGCGCGTTAATGCTTCATGCCAGTTGGGAGATTTCCCCTGTGATGCATTCACCTGATGCGCTTGAATCGTAACCATCAAAAAGTTCCGCAGACCTTTATTGCGATTGTTTAATGCCATTGCACGTTCGGCGATTTGAAGTGATTCCGGTATGCGTTTCATAGCCTGTAAACAGCGACTTCGAATCGCTAAGGCATGGGATTCATCATCCGAACGCATTTCATCTCTAAATATGTCTGCAGCTTCACGCGAAATTTTGTCGGCTGCTTCTGCATTGCCTTCTTCCAATAAAATCGATGCAAGTCCTAATCTGCTTTCCGCTGCAGTAACCTTTTCTCCAATCTGTTCCCGAATTTTCAACGACTCTTCGAAACGCCTGCGGCTTTCATTCAAATCACCTTGTGCAAACAGAACTTCCGCAAGGTCAAACAATGTAAATGCGAGTGAACTGCGGTCACCCATTTCTTCTTTCATCTGCAAAACTTCTTCATAAAAAACTCTGGCGTCTAAAAGTTTTCCCTGGAAATGATGAATTTCTGCAAGATTGTTCATGATCCGAGCGATTCCGATTCCATAGCCAGTGCGTTTTGAAATTTCCAGAGACTCGGTGAATCTTCTTTTTGCTCCTTCAAGATCTCCTTCCTGAAGCAAAACATTTGCAATTCCAATCAAGGCGCGAACTACACCAATCTTGTCACCACTGGCGCGCGAAGCTTCCAATGCGCTTTCATATAACGTTCGTGCAACCGCAAGATAACCAAGAATGCGGTCCGTATTGGCCATACAATTTAATGCTGCGGATTCTCCTTTCTTATCTCCAATCTTTTTGAATATGCCCAACGCTTCTTCAAATAATTTTTTTGCCGCTTGCGTATCGCCTTTTCTGCGATGAACGTTTCCAAGATTCAAGATCGTCCGGCCAAGACCATCTTGATCCCCTTCGGCTTGAAATGTATGACGTACGTCTTCCAAAATCGTTTGTGCTCGTACCGGTTGACCTAAATCGTTATAAGCAGCAGCTTCCATCAATCGCGCACGTGCAACCATCAAACGTGAACCACGCGTCTCATCTTTCGATAATTTTGATGCAGCGCGAGTTGCAGCTTGAACCTTTCGCGTAAAGTCAGATAACGCATCCGAAGCAACAGCATCCGCAAAATCGATGCGTGGATCTTCCGAATGTTCATTGCCCAATTGACGCATGCCTTCTAACACATTCAATGCTTCTCGCGCTCTTCCGGATTGCGTTAACACATTTGCAAGACGGAACGCGCATCCAAAATTATTTGGATAAAAAACAAGCAACGATCGATAGATTTGAATTGCTTTATCCCAATCGTGCGAAAATTCACGATACATTCCTTCGATCATCAGATTCATTTCGCGTGGTAGTTTTGCGGATTGACCGAAAGCAATTCGTGCTTCTTCTCGCGCTTTGTCTGTATGACCCAAAATGGAAAGCGCATCGGCTAATGCAGCGTGAATTAATGGATCGCCTGGATCAGAAGCAACAGCTTTGTGCAGCGAGCTTCGCGCGGCAAATGCATCCATGATGCGCAAACTTTCTAAAGCTTCCGCATAAAATTTTGCTGCTTTTGGATTTGCGGGATGCGCAGAAAAAGCGGGACCTACCCCAGATTCAACAGTCATAAGGAATCTCCCTTCCGATAGTCTTATTGTATTCCAAAAGTGCGGTTCTGGGGGGCGGGCGTCTCTGCCCGCTGTTTCCTGGGCAGGCACGGAGGCCTGCCCCCCGGAAGGTAAGATTTCTGTCGTATACTTGCCCCATGAAATCGAAAACTATCGTCTCTGGAATTCTCATTTTGTTCGCTCTTGTTACCTTTATTCACGCCGATGAAGCTAAGGAAGTTGACTGGATGTGGGGAGTCAAAATCCCGATGCGGGATGACGTTAAATTGAATGCGACTGTTTATCTACCTAAGCCGCATCCCGAACCTCTTCCGGTGATTTTTACTCTCACGCCTTACATCTCCGATAGTTATCATCCGAGAGCCTATTACTTTGCGCAGCATGGATATGTGTTTGCGTTGATTGATGTTCGTGGACGCGGAAATTCGGAAGGGAAATTCGAGCCATTCAAAAATGATGGAGCCGATGGTCACGATATTGTGGAATGGCTGGCAAAGCAAAGCTGGTGCAATGGGAAAGTCACGATGTGGGGTGGATCTTATGCGGGTTTTGATCAGTGGTCAACATTAAAAGAATTTCCACCGCATCTCGCAACAATTGTCCCCGCAGCTGCAGCTCATGCTGCAGTCGATTTTCCATTCTTTAAAAACATTTTCTTCTCTTACGACATTCAGTGGCTTAGTTTCACAAGCGGTGTTACGCCAAATGCAAATATTTTCGGTGAGTCATCTTTCTGGATTCAAAAATTCCGTGAAGTGTATGTGAATCACATTCCTTTTAATGAACTGGACCAGGGTCGTTGGGAACACCACTTCTCATTTTCAAACGTGGCTCAACCATCCGATTCCGGATGAATATTGGGATTCGATGGCGCCGAAGAATGACGATTATTCAAAAATAAATATTCCAATCCTGACAATCACCGGAGATTACGATGGCGATCAAGCCGGAGCGATGGAATATTACAAGAGACATATGAAGTATGGATCGGCAGAAGGGAAGTCCAAACATTTTTTGATTATTGGTCCGTGGGATCATGCCGGAACGCGAACACCACAAGCATCATTCGGTGGTTTGAAATTTGGAGATGCCAGTTTGCTGGATATGAACAAGCTTCACACTGAATGGTATGACTGGACAATGAAGAGCGGCAAGAAACCGGAATTCTTGAAAGATCAGATCGCGTATTACGTTACCGGCGCTGATCAATGGAAGTATGGAAAAAATTTGGAAACATTAGCGAATGATAAGAAGACTTTGTACTTATCTTCAACTGGAACTGCGAATGACGTTTTTCATTCCGGATCGATGAGTGATAAGAAACCTGATAAGAATACGGCTGACGAATATGTATATGATCCGTTAGATAAAAGACCTGCGGAATTGGAAACCGAAGAAGTCGAAGCGAATCTTACTGATCAACGGTTTGCGCTGAATTTATTCGGCAACGGATTGGTTTATCATACCGATCCTTTTGGTGAAGCAACTGAGCTTACCGGTTTCATGAAATTTGTTGGATGGATTTCTATGGATGTTCCGGATACCGATTTCCAGGTGAGTGTTTATGAAATTTTGTTTGATGGCGGCAGCATCCTTCTTTCTCAGGATTTGCTTCGCGCGCGATATCGCGAATCTTTGAGTGAAGCGAAGTTGGTGAAATCAGGCGAGATCAATCAATACGAATTCAAAGGTTTTACGTTTATCTCAAGGCGCATCGCAAAAGGAAGTAAACTTCGTTTGGTGATTAATTGTCCGAACTCGATTAACATTCAGAAAAATTACAACAGCGGTGGAGATGTATCGAAGGAAACTGCAAAAGATGCGCGCACCGCGCATGTGAAGCTGTATCATGATGCGGAACATTCGTCCTATTTGGAAATTCCGATTGTGAAGTAGTTCAACACTCGTAAGGCGCGCAGAGTATTCCATCGGCTTGGCTGACCTTCGCTCTCATCGAAGTCGATCGGGACGTTGCCCGGGTAACAAACTTCGAGCGGCCAGCGGCCGTCCGCATCGCGTTTCGATTCAACCAACTCAATCGCCTCTGCCACGCGGTCATCAGGTATGATAGTGGCGCTGCGCAAGTATTCGAGTCCGCGCAAAACATCGTAGTGCCACCATGTTGGAAAAGCGAATTGCGTAAACATTGTATGGCTCTTGCGATCTTGTACGATTACATGGCCAGTGGATAGTCTTCGAAAAAGATGGCGCTCAAGAAGATACTCCTGTCCGCGGAGCCGTGCTGCTGTGACTTCTGGAATACTGGGATCGTGCAACTCAAACTCAAGTAAAGCTTCCAACACACAGATCGTGGTGTTGAAGGACGATCGCGTTGATCCATTTTCAACTTCGCAATTCCATCCGCCATCAGGAAGTTGTTCGCGAAGAAGCCGGTCAATGATGCCCTGAACATTTTGTCCGAAATATGCGCCGGACTAAAGCAACCTGTCCGTTAATGCAAGGTTCCACTTCGCCTTCAAAGAAGGCGTTGTCAGCACACTCTTGCGGGCCGCAACCTTTCCATGTCACGCGTTCGCAGACAAGTCCAACCGCGGAACGCGCTTCATCGCTTGCCGGATCCAGACCCATTTCACGCAGCAACATCAGAACGTGCATGGTGGAATCCCAACCTCGGTTCCATGCCGCACCGCCCCACCGTCCGTCCGCACCTTGACGCGCGAGCAGTTGCGCTCCCCACCCTTCAGTCGCAATTCGCGCACGCTGATTCGCAATCTGGTTTGCAGGCGCATCGATCAGATCCTGCATCACCTGCCAGCGGATCGAAGGATCAGAATCAAGCAGCCAATCGATCAGCAATTTACATGAAATCATTGTTGTTTACGCCAACAATGATAATAAATCGTATTAACGAATTTTGCGGTAAGAATCAGCTACAACCCAGGCCGCTGCAGTCAAAGTGATGGAATCGTAGAACTCGCCAATTTGAAAAGCATTGGCACGTCCTCCCATCACGATCGGTATCCACACAAGTACCGTGAACAAACCCATCTGCAACGCTGAAAGCGATGCTGCTAATTTTCCAAAGATACCAATGATCATCGCAACGCCCGCTGCGATGAATGCACCGCCTGTGAAATATGCCCAAAAGGTATGCCATGGTAAATAGCTTGGCACCAATGGAGTGGTGAATTTGAGATAAGTGAAATGGGCAATTCCAAAAGGAATCATGCCTAGGCCGTACAGTATTATTGCGATGCGAAGACCCTTGTTGCCTGTCAGGAAACTAAATCGCTTTTCATTTCGATCCCCTGCGAACCATACATACAAAACTAATGCTGCTGCTATTATCACCGCAGATTCACCGCATGACCACCAGGTGCTCGTATCAATAGGAGCGAGGAAGATGTAAGACACTCTGAACAGCAGCATCCAGGCAAGGAAATAGATGAGCAGCGTGCGGGAAGCGATCAAAGCAGTTCGCTGCCAGAGTAGGCCAATGCCAGTTAACATAGAAATGATGGCGCAGAGATAGACCAGTAATTCGCGCGCGGGCATGCTTTTGGGGACTCCATAAAATATGGGAGTGAAATTACCTTTGATGAGTCCCAGGATTCCCAGGCCGATCATCGTCACAGCAAAAACTACATGACCCGCGCTTACGATGCGTATCGCTTTTTTTTCAGTGTTATTCCAGGTCATTGATCCGTTTGCTTGCATAATTGACTAACAGTAAATCTTTTTTGTTGAATAATGATAGAGAGATGTCACCGGCATGATTTTTTGTGGCGCAACAGGTCCGTGCTATGGCTTGTTCGGCGGGAAACAGCGGAATAAGATGTTAAAACCAACAAGACATAAATCAATCCGATTTTCTTTTCTTAAAGCTTGGCGGTGTTAGACCACCTTCGCACTCTGAAGGGTAATTTAGTGAGGGAATCGCCCAAGGATGATCCAGGAAATAATTCGATGGAGAGCCCAGGAGATAGGAAGCCACTTAAAACTAAGGATCTATTATGTTTTTCAGTAATTGTGAATAACTGTCTGCGGTTTTAGACAAGTTTGATTGAACCTTGTCTTGCGCTTCCTGTTGGTTCCGGATTCTGTCTTGCTCTTGTTCTTCCTGCTGCCCAAGTTTTTCAATTTCTTGTAATACAGCTTTAATTTTTACCTCTACCTTCGCCAACTCTCCTTTTAATTCTTCAAGTTGAGCGGAAGCGGCTGCAATACCTGGTTGGTCGTTCACCAGTTGAGCGCCAGCCAATTTTTGAGATGTTGCTACAATTTGTGAAATCAATCCTTGCTTCTCGTTCTTTAAGTCCCCCAACTGTTCACGGAGCTGGCCCAGTTTCTTATCTCCTCCAAATGTTGCGTGAAGTTCAGCTGCACGATTCTTAGCAATCATTGATTGTTCCAACTTTACTGTATTCGCAAATTGTCCGGAAGATTGAAAACTTTGCGCATCAGGCAAAATTTGTTTCGGACTCGCTGGTGTTTGGGAAGTATTAGAATCCTGAACAAGACCATTTAGTGCCTGTTGCATAGAATTGGATTGTATTTTCATGAAGCACACCTCGTGGTGATTCTCGCATCTAATCTAAATGAGTGCAAATGAGCGGCGGCCACAGACTAACACTCAGGGGTGCCCTTTCTATATATCCGTTAGGCGCCTACGTTAAAGATGGACCATACTTTTGCGCCTTTGGCATGATCATCATTTCGGAACTGATGCTGTAAGTATGATGCTGCTTGTTTGGCAACGGCAAAAGATTCTATAAGTCCATTTGATTTAACTTCAAATCCTGAGAGTGGATGAGGATTATCGTGCGGCCCCCAGTTTGTAATAAGAGAGACGACGTTATATTCATCGATGATGTCGTACCCAAGTAGATCCGCTTCATGATCACAATTCTGTGATTCAACGACTCCGATCAATCGAGAACCCGGATGTTGTGATAATACTTTGCGAGCGTAGTTTTCGTCTGTAATTAGATTCAAACAAAAATCAGCATTTACACAATGTTCCCAGTCTTCTTCTGTTTTTGGTTCGAAAACGTCAGGACAGACAATACCATCAATGCTGTCAAAGGTTTCAAGGGAATGTATCCAATGATCATTGGCAAACTCCGCCCATCGGCCATGACTAGGCCCAAATGCTTCTACTACTTTGAAGTACATATTTGGTTGGCGCCTAAATTCTATTTAGACCGCCTAATATCGGCATATTAATACCATAATTAGGTATTGTTGCTTTTGCGAAACTCGATGCGGCTGAAGATCAATAGTCTTGCCTGCCGCAAGCAGCAGGCTCAATCTTGCAATCCATTTACCCCCGGCTTACGCCGGGGGCTATTCGTGGTTAAAAAATACGCTGCAGAAAGGCGGCGACGGCTGAGCGGATTTGATCGGGAGTTAAGGGATTATTCGTAAAGCGATCAAAAAACTCTTGGGGAGTGGTGAAAATAATTAAAATAAAAACCAAGCAGCTAATATCCCACTGCCAGGAACCACGATCATAAGTCCAGTAAAAAATTGCACCTAAAACTTTTTTTATCATGTTCATGCTGCTGGCTTTATTCGCTTCTTAATAATATCAGAAAGAAATTTTGCAATTGCCGGAAGCGATGTCACTACGAAGATAATCAGAATCCATTTTACCGATAGTTCTTTGCCGACGTAGGCTAAAATTAAATAACGCGGGAAGCGTCCGACAAACGCTGCTAATAAATACTTCCAGTAATCATAAGCTCGTGAAATTGCGAGCAATCGAACCACATCTACTGGAATCGGCAAAAATGCGGCGCCCGCCACGGTCAAAAAAGCGTACTTGTCAAAGAATTTTAAAAGCTTGCGATATAAATGGATATCGCGCACTTTCTTCACACGATGATGTCTGAAGAGCCATCCAAGAATTGCGTAATCGATTACGTATGCAATCACAGTCCCAAGTGCTCCAACCAAAGCTACAACTACCGGAGGATATGCTTTAGCCGTAAATGCGATTGGAGGCAGCGTAGGAATTGGGAAAAATTGGCAAGCCACACTCATATATAGGAAGAAGTCGTACAAAATCGAAATGGAATGTGGAACTTGAACATTCGATTTGGTGACTTGTTTTAACAGTGTTAGCAGAGTTGGGCCTTCGATGTAAAAAATACGGATGCAAATCGCTGTTAAATAAAAAACTCCAAGGAATAAAAAAAGTCGTGCGACAGGAATATCTGGAACCTGTAGAGGTACAACTTCGGATGGAAGCGCAATTTCTACTTCGTTTTCTGAGCCCGTTTTAGACATTTTGATCACTGAAACACGGAATTCACGGAATCATTCAAGAATATTTTCAGTATTTCAGTGAGCTCCGTGTTTCCGTGATTAGCCAACGATGTAGCCGCTGCGCGTTACAAACAATATGCGCTTTCCACCTGAAAAGTAAGGAGATTCAATGTAGAGGGTTTCAGGAAACTTCCATTTTTCCCTGAACTTATATAGAAACACAAAAATTTTGTCTGCACCGTAATCTGCAAGCCAACCTTCATCCGGAGGTTGATAATGATATTTACCTTGATCAGCGGCCCGGAACGTGATGACTTTATCGTATGTTCCTAATCCAACATAATTTGTCCACTTAGGGAATCGCAAAAATATTCCACCAGCAGCGATCCGGCCACCAGTAACTTTTACGTTCATTGAGTTGCCTCTTTCATCGGTATATTGCAAGACTCCATTTTTGTGAACCATTGTTCCAGCCGGTTGAGCTTTGTTGCCAATATAACGATATCCGGACAAATAGATTGCGAAGGTCAGTAATAAACCAGAAAGAATTACAAACGGAATCCAAAACAGCACAGCATTTTTTTCGAATCGCAGCAATGTTGGATCATACGGTGAAGGTGGATGCCATTTCCTTCGGAGCTGACTGAGCATTGCGGAGGTTCTTTTGAAAAGAAAGTAGAGACAGATCAAGAGTAATGCGGTGCAAATAAGAGTGAACCGCAAATACGGTCCCTGAAATGCTGAAACAAATGACATCGAGAATTGTAAGTACTTAAGGTGCGAGTATTTTTACATCCAACAACAATGGCCGTTTCAAATACCGGTTAATTTTATTAATAATTTCCGGCTTCATTGAAACAAGTGTTGTTAGCCATTGGGATTGATGAACACGCACTGTCAGCACTCCTTCCTGAAATCCTGCAGGTTCGGTAATTTTTCTTAACTTCTCACCCACACAATAATTCCAGGCAATCCTGACGATACCATGCTGCACTTCTGGAATATCATCGAAGTTTTCTGTAAATACAGGATATAGTTCCGCGATAGGGAACATTTCACTCCATTACGATCAATACCTGTTGTGATGAAACAGGCGCACCCTCAGAAACGAGAATTTGCAAGACTTTTCCTTGACGCGGCGCCTTAAGCTCGTTCTGCATTTTCATGGCTTCCATGATCAGCAGAGCGTCTCCCTCTTGTACTTGTGAATTTTCCGTCACCGCAATCCTTACAATTTTCCCCGGCATCGGTGCATGAACTTTTAAGGGCCCGCAGGACCGGATTTCTTTGTAAGTTCAGAAGCTCGAAATTTTCGGGCTTCAATTAACTGGATCTGAACTGTCCAATTGTAGAAGTAGGCCTCAAACAAATCATCTCTCTTGCTTAAAGCAACTTCATACGATTTGCCTTCAACCAGCAGCGAAAAGAACTGTGGTTCCGGGCGAATCGCATTTACAGTAAAAGTTTTTTCTCCGATTGTCAAACTGTAATCGCCATTTTTATTATCGATTTCAACACTCACATGACGATTATTGATCACTGCTACAAATTTCATTATTGCAATCCTTCTCTGCGTCCAACCTCGCGCCATGCATTCTTTTTCTCTGATGTAGCAGTTTGTTTTGTAGGACTCCCTTGCCTTAATCGTTCAAATTCAAAAATAGCTGCAGCAGCTAAAGCAATGTGTTCAAACGGATGAGGCTCTGATGGTTTCAGGTTGCTCAGAAATTCCGGGATGAATGATGTTGTCACATTTCCTTTTTGAAATGATGCTGTTTGCAAAACTTGTTGATAAAACGGGATTGTAGTTTTGATTCCGATAATTTGATATTCATCCAGAGCTCTGGTCATCCGTTCAATTGCCTCTGCGCGAGAACGACCCCACGTTATTAGTTTGGATAAGAGCGGATCGTAATAGATTGGCACTTCAAATCCTTCGTACACGCCGCTATCATCACGCACGCCAGGTCCAGCAGGCACGCGAAGTTTCAGGATTTTGCCTGGAGACGGCATAAAATTTTGAAATGGATCTTCCGCATAGATGCGGCATTCAATTGCAGCACCTTGAAAATGGATATCTTCTTGCCGAAACTGCAACGGGAGTCCTGAAGCAATTCTGATTTGCTCTTTTACGATGTCAACACCGGTTGCCAGTTCTGTGGTTGGATGTTCAACTTGAACGCGAGTGTTCATTTCAAGGAAATAAAAATTCTGATTGGCATCAACCAGAAATTCCATGGTGCCAGCATTTGTGTATCCGATTTCTTTTGCTGCGCGCACCGCAGCATCACACATCTTTTGTCGGGTCTCATTTGTAATAAAAGGTGAAGGGCACTCTTCAATCACCTTTTGATGTCTTCGTTGAATTGAACATTCACGTTCACCAAGATGAATTACATTGTGGTGATGATCTGCCAGAATTTGAATTTCAACGTGATGCGGATCCTCTATCTTTTTTTCCAGATACAACGATGGATCACCAAACGCAGCCATCGCTTCCGATTGTGCCAGGCGAAATGCTGAATCTATTTCGGATGGGTTTGCTACGATCCGAAGTCCTTTCCCTCCGCCGCCAGCTGCGGCTTTAATCATTACTGGAAATCCAAATTCATTTGCGATCCGCAACGCTTCGGTTGGATTTTCGATCGCTTCCAATGTTCCCGGTACAACAGGCATTCCAGCTTTTGTGACTACTTGCCGCGCACGTGTCTTATCTCCCATCAAATCGATGATTTGACTTGATGGTCCGATAAAAATGATTCCAGCGTCTTCGCAAGCTTTGGCAAATGCTGCTCTTTCGGATAAAAAACCGTAACCGGGATGCACTGCTTCGCATTTCGTTTGTTTGATGCATGCAATTATGCGTGGAATGTTCAGATAACTTTCGGAAGAAGGTGAAGGTGCCTAATAAGATTGCCTCATCAGCAAGACGCACGGCCAATGAAGAGCGATCTGCTTCGGAATAACCAATCACTGCAGTGATGCTGGATTCACGGCACGCACGGATTATGCGCACTGCAATTTCGCCGCGATTGGCTATGAATATTCTTTTCATCTTTTACCGCAAAGACTCAGAGTGGTATATTGCCATGTTTTTTGGGCGGATTTTTGTCGCGCTTATTTTCCAATCCGGTCAATGCAGTGATTAATTTTGATCGTGTGAATTGCGGTTCGATCACTTCATCAATGAATCCCCGCGCGGCGGCAATATAAGGACTCGCAAACTTATCGCGATATTCCTGAATCATTTGTTTTCGAAATGCTTCAGGATCTTTCGCCTTCGCAATTTCCCGCTTGTAAACAATATTGACTGCGCCTTCCGGCCCCATAACTGCGATCTCAGCAGTTGGATACGCAAAATTAAAATCAGTGCGGATGTGTTTACTGGCCATAACACAATACGCACCGCCATATGATTTGCGTGTAATCACTGTAATTTTGGGAACGGTTGCTTCTGCGAATGCGAATAGTAACTTCGCTCCATGCCTGATAATGCCGTTGTATTCTTGATCAGTGCCAGGAAGAAATCCAGGTACATCTTCAAAAACAATTAACGGAATATTGAAGCAATCGCAGAATCTTACAAATCTTGCACCTTTTACAGAGGCGTTAATATCCAGCGTTCCCGCAAGATGGGCTGGCTGATTTGCAACGATTCCAACGCTTCTTCCTCCAAGTCTTGCGAAGCCGATTACAATATTTGGCGCGAAATGCGATTGAACTTCAAAGAATTTGTGATCATCCACAACTTCAGTAATTAAGGCTTTCATATCGTATGGAAGATTTGGATCTTCCGGAACCAATGAAAGAAGAGAATCTGAAGTTCGCGAAGGATCATCCGATGTTTCTACGAACGGAGGATCTTCTAAATTGTTCGACGGGAGAAAAGAAAATAATTCACGGATCATCGTTAAGCAGGATTGATCGTCTTCCGTAGCGAAATGAGCAATGCCACTTACAGAGTTGTGAGTAATTGCACCGCCCAATTCTTCTTTTGAAACTTCTTCATGAGTAACAATCTTAATCACATCCGGACCGGTGATGAACATGTAGCTGGTATCTTTCACCATGAAAATAAAATCTGTAATGGCAGGTGAGTACACCGCACCGCCGGCGCAAGGTCCCATAATTGCGCTAATTTGTGGCACAACACCAGAAGCAAGAGTGTTGCGCAAAAATATATCGGCATAGCCTGCAAGACTGGCAACGCCTTCTTGAATGCGCGCACCACCGGAATCATTCAAACCGATAACCGGACAACCGGTTTTCATTGCGAGATCCATGATCTTACAAACTTTTGCTGCATTGGTTTCACTGAGACTTCCACCAAAGACTGTAAAATCCTGCGCAAACAAAAATACCTGGCGTCCATCAATTCTTCCGTAACCTGTGATGATTCCATCGCCTGGAATTTTTTGATCTTGCATTCCAAAATCGAGGCAGCGATGAACCACAAAGCGATCCATCTCAACAAATGATCCTTCATCTACCAGCAACAAAATTCGTTCACGCGCCGAAAGCTTTCCTTCCTTATGCTGTCTTTCAATCCGTTCCTCTCCGCCTCCAACCTCAGCTTGCGCGGTCAATCGGCGGAGTTCATCAACTTTTTTCATGTCCAAATTTGACCACAAAGAAAGGAGAAAATCTATTTGCGGGAGATTTCAACGGTAATCGATTGTAGTTCTACCACAGAGTCCGCAAAGGTTTTTTTAATGAGGAGCTGGGCGACTCTTCCGTGTTTCGCCACCACATCCCCAAGAATCTCTATCTTCCAGAGCCGAGGATTTGGCTTCAATGAACTGTTGCCAACCGGATGATCTCCAACCTGCATCTGCAAATTCATATCTCCAGATTTCAGCTTTATACCTCGTAGCATCAAGCTCAGTCTTAGGGTTTCATTTGATTTCAGCTCAGGTAGCAACAGTTTTGCTTCATTGGTTCGGCAAACTATTCGATATGTCCGATGTTCTATTTGCCAGTTTTCCAACAGAAAAAAAGAGATCGCTTCATCTTTAGCCGACAAACTATAACTGAGAATCTCCCGTTCAGGAAGGTTGTATACAAGAATTTCCTTTTCGTTTGATAAGAGTTGTGCATCCGGGAAAACTGTTTTCACATAATCTTGATGCTGCTGCGATTGGCTGAATGGAGGATAAAGGGCAATCGTTCTCACTCGAAAAAGTTCTCTAAACAATGGCGCAACTTTGCGATCGGTTTCAATTGCATTTGGATCCAATTTGTTTGCGATTGTCATAATATGGAAAGTTTTTGTAATTGGAATGCTTTTCACATACTGAATAGGAGGATATGGATTTCGGGAAACGCGGCCATCCATCACTCGTTGTTCATGCACACTTTGGAATCTCATGTATTGCTTGGCGCGGATGTTCCCGGCATAAAAGGGCAATGATAAAAGCGTATTGCCTTTGTTCTTCGCAAGCGCATAAAAAATTTTTGGTGGATCAAAAGCTTCCATTGGATAAGGAATTGTTGCTAATTCAAAAAGCAACAAAAGAAATACAGCGGAACACAAAGCAGTCTTTCGGATTCCATACAATTTTGTTGCAATCACTGAAAGCATGTAGCCGGCAACGACTGCCATTACAAGATTCACCATAATGCCGAAACGTTCTGGACTGCGCGCATGACTGAGTATCGGCATCCCGGAGATGACGTTGTATAGCATCGGCAATCGAAGTGAATCGGTAATTTGAAAATAAGGCCCGAGTGAAAGCAGAAAGAAAACAAATCCGGAAAATAGAAGCACTCCGAAATATGGCGGCCGTTTTCTAAAAACAAAAACGATTCCTGGAATAAACATCAACAGAACAATCAAGCCTGAGGTTACTCTGGAATAAGGCCAAATCAGCGGACTTCTATCAAGTGCGTAAAGGATTGCCCGATTCAAAGGTGCGACACGCAAATAGTCGCCAATGTCTGCAGCATTTTTTACATAAAATGCTTCTTCACCTGAATATGATTCTGCAGTTCCAGTCTTCAGAAGAAGGTAAGTGTGATAAGCAACTGGCAATAACAACAAAACAGCCACCGTGCCGGAAATAATTAGATTGCGCAAAAACGAAATTGTTCGCCATTCTTTATAACGCACGAAACCATAGGCCACGATCAATATGAAAGCGATCAACAAATAGATCGCGAAGTAGTAATTGCAATAGCACGCTAATGCGAAAAAAAGTCCGGTAAGGATCGCATATTTGATCTTTTGCGTTTTCGCCATTTTCAGAAGTGCCCAAATCGCAAGCGGCAAAAATTCAGTCAGCGCCATATGGATGTGTCCGATGATGCTAAGCATTCTGAAAGGACAAAATGCAAATGCAATTCCTGCAAACAATCCTGCTAATGAACTTCCGGTTAACTCGCGCGTCAGAAGATAAGCGCCAAGACCAGACAAGAACGTTGCAAAGATCACCATCAAATTGGTAACAGCTACGTCGTTGAAGAATGGCGAAAGTATTAATCCAACGACGTCGTTGAATTCGGTGTAGCCATGAAGAATTAAGCTGACACCCATTGGATAAAAAACATAATCAGTAAAATATGGATCCTGTCCATGAAGAACACGTTCGCGAAAGACGTAATTGTTCCAGGGAAATTGCCAGCCGTCAGCTGTTCCGCCAATGAGATGCGTTGATAATTGGACAATGGTGGGATAAGTGAATAGCAGGGAAAGAAAAATGAAAACGATAACCGCAAAACTTGGCTTTTCCGGATCTAAATATTTCACAAATGTGGTGCAGAGTCGAGCGGAAGCTCGCCTTTTAATTTTTCTTTGCTCATATCTAATCGGGCGAGCTTCCGCTCGCCCCTACTCTCGCTTCCGCTCCGAGTGGAGTACTGTCGGTTCGCCATCCTACCAATCTGGTTCGCAAATAACCAGCTTTAATCGGGTAAGAGGTGATTAGATTATTTTTTTCTTGCGGATCGTTTTTCAAATCATAAAGTTCTTCCTGACCTGTGAGCCGTTGAAAGATGTATTTGAAATTTCCTTCGGTATATGAATATGCCTGCTGTGCAAGTGTCTGGCAGAAAATTGGAACTTGCTGGGACTTTTCCGCAATCAAATACGGAATGAAGCTCATTCCATCAACGTCCATATCCTTATTAGGAATTTCTAACAGATCAACTAGAGATGGATAAAGATCGATGGTTCTTACCGGAGTTTTAATGTGTTTTCCATGAAAATCTGTCTTTGATGTGAACTTGATGATCATCGGAATATGAGCGCTCTCTTCATAGAGCTGTGAATTATGACCTTGAAAACCATGTTCCCAAAATGCTTCGCCATGATCCGCGGTGACGATTACGATCGTACGATCATACAATTTCATATCTTTTAGCTTCCGCATCAAGCGTCCGACTTCATAATCGCCGTACCTTAAGTTTTCATCATAGGCGGCGGTGATGAAATCATAATCAGCCTGGATCGGTATGACTTCACCAGTTTGAAGTTTTCGCCTCATTTCATCGGATGCTTCTTTAAAGCGATCGTAATTCGGATCGGTAAACTGATGTTTAAATTCTTGTGGTGGATTGAAAGGCCCGTGTGGCTCCCGATAATGCAAATAAACGAAGAAATTCTTATCACGATTTAAGGTTTGCAGCCATTCTGTAAAACGATTGGTAATATCAGAACCCCATCCCGTGTAACCCGGTTCATTATGAACTTCACGAATAAACTGGAACCCCTGAGTGTTACCAAAATTAGGTGAGACGTTTCCATTTGCTACAAACGTTGCTGTTGTATAACCATTCTTTGCAAACCGTTCTGCCAGCGTTTCAATTTGATCCGGAAGTTTATTTTGCCGGTCGTAAAGTTGATGCCGAAACGGATCAAGACCCGTCATCATCGACGTTGTTGATGCAAGAGTGTAGACCGCCTGGCAGTAAGCTTTATCGAATTGAACACCTTGTTGAAATAATTTTTCGATATTAGGTGTAGTCGCTCGCTGATATCCATAAGTTGTGAAATGTTTTGCACCTGCTGCATCCAGTAGAACGATAACTACATTTGCATTCTCGTTATCATCACGAATGTCATCAAGCTTGCCTTTAGAAACTTCGGATTCTTTTGGAAGGTCTTGATATAGCTGCGGCTCGATCCAGGCCGTTGTTCCGGAATCTAAAATCGAATTTCTGTCGACCTTAAATTCAATTTGGTATGGTTGCGGTTCAATCTCGTGAATATATTTAGAAAAGAGGATCGCTTCTCGGGTAGATGTTTTTTGGGTGGCCCTTTTTTCAAAAATATGTTGGTCCGGTTGTCCATCTTTTCGTAACATAATGCTGAAATTAGCAAAGACATCTTTTTTTGAACCCACCGGATCATAAAACATTTCAAATTCTAATCGCGAATCTTTGTTTAATTTTTCGTAAAACTGAACACTACCGCCTAAAGGCTGGTTGATTGCATTTCTTGTTTGATCTCCGACTTTCACATTTGAAATCACTAAAGGCGGATGATTTGATGCCGGAATATTGGCTATATATCTGGCAGGGCCAATTACCGCGTAATAGGCTATAGCTGCGACACCCGGTGCATTTTTTCTTCCATCAAGCTTTCGAACTTCATTCCAGTCCAGTTCAACAACGTTTGTATCTGCATTTAGTGCTTCCGCAGGTAATCGCAATGAATACAATTTTGGTTTGACATCAACCTGAATTTTTCCGACAGGCTTATTGTTTAGAAGAACCTGAGCTGAGTTTGCAAACGTCGAACGTAATTTCAAATGAAGAAAAACTGGATCGGCTCTCGATGCTTTGAAAATGATTGAACCTTTCTCAGTTTCTGCTGACTGAAATGGTTCTTTTCCATCTTTGAATGGTCTGGACCAACCTGGACCTAAAAATTGTTTTGCTTCAGGTGTGCCGAACACGATAATTTTTGAGCTCTCCGATTTTTCGCTATAAGAAAGCCTTTTGCTCAGATCAATGTTCTTTGCGGCGTGTTCTTTTTTTGAACGGCAAGCAGTGAAGATAAGAACTATGAATAAAACTAAAAATCTTAATCGAAGTGTGGGGTACCCCATGTTTGAACCATCTCAAAATGATGTGGAAGAGATTGACGCTTCATTTCAGCGATAGCCTTTTATGTGGCCTGGCTTTCGCGTCCAACCAGCGTTTAATCAGGTGGGTCTTGAGAGCCTGGCCCGGGATCGATATAGCCGAGCGCTTTTAAATTCCGGATGGTTGATTCATCCATCACCGCATGATCTGTTTTTATTCGCGAGCCGGCTGTTTTCTTTTCTGCATGCCATCCAAACAACCTGCTCCTCAAATATGCGGCCTGAATTGGATCAGTCTTGATCAAATCGGTCCGCTCTCCTGGATCCGTTTTTAAGTTGTACAACTCTTCGGTGTTAGTGTGGCGGTGATAAATGTACTTAAAGTTTCCTTCCATCCATGAATAAGCTTGCTCTGCGATCGTTTGTGTGAAAACAGGAACGCTATCTAATTTATCAGAAAGTAAGTACGGAATAAAGCTATGACCATCCACATCCCAATTACGACGCGAAAGTTGTAATAAATCTACTAATGTTGGATATATGTCGAGCGTTCTGATCGGGTTGTTAACTTCCTTTTTATGGAGATCTGTTTTGGAAGAGAGCTTTAAAATGAACGGGATATGAACGCTTTCTTCATAAAGTTGTGAATTGTGACCTTGAAAATTATGTTCCCAGAACGCTTCGCCATGATCGGCTGTTACGATAAGAATTGTGTTGTCATATAACTTCATGTCTTTTAATTTCTGGAGAACGCGTCCAACTTCATAATCACCGTAACGCAAGTTCTCATCATAAGTTGCTTCAATGTATTCGCGATCAGCGGGAGTTGCATTGATTTCGCCCATGTTAATTTTCCTTCTCATTTCGTAAGAAGCGTCTCTGTAGCCTGTGTAATTCGGATTGGTGAAATGGTTCTTAAATGATTCCGGGGGGTTAAACGGTGCATGAGGCTCGCGATAATGTATATAAGCAAAAAACGGACGTCCTGATTTTAATGTTTGCAGCCATTGTGTGAAACGATTGGTAATATCAGAACCCCAACCGGAGTACTCCTTTTCGCGAAAAACTTCGCGCACTTCCTGAAATCCTTGTGTCATTCCGAATATGCTTGAAGCATTTCCATTCGAAACAAAAGTTCCGGTCGCATATCCGCTATCCGAAAAACGTTCAGCAAGTGTGTAAGTTTGATCCGGCAGCTTACTTTTGCGATAAATGATCTGATGTCTGAAAGGATCAAGGCCGGACATCAATGTTGCAGTGGATGCAAGCGTATAAACGGCTTGAGTGTATGCACGTTCAAACTGGATGGAATCGCTCAAAAGATTTTTTATGTTTGGTGTTGTATTTCGATAATAACCGTACATCGGAAAATGTTTTGCGCCGGCAGCGTCAAGAACGATTATGATTACATTCGCTCCGTTGTTGGCTTTCCGAACTTCTTCAATCGCATTTGCGGATGGCTGGTTCTGCGAGGAAAAGCCTTGATACAGAATTGGCTCAATCCATGCTGCATTCCCTGAATCTAAAATTGAATTTCGTTGAAGCTTAAACTCAATTTCATAGATTTGCGGCTCATTTGATGTTAGATATTTTGAAAGTAGAATTTTTTCTTTTTGGGCAATGTTAGTTGTTACGTGCTTCTGAAAAACACTTTGATCCGGTTTTCCATCTTGTCGCAAAGTCACGCTGAAATCTGCGAAGTCATCATCTTCAGAAAGAGCAGGCGGCTTGTAATAAATTCCGAATTCCAGGTTTGAATCTTTATTGAGTTTTTCGTAATAACGGATCTTACCGCCTTCGGGAAAAGTAATCGCTGGCCGATTTTTCCCATCAATATTCAGGAGCTGCAGGCCTGATGGCATTCTAACCGGCAAAACGGGATTACCGGTTAGATACTTTGCCGGGGTAATGACTGCAAAATAAGCAGCAGGTTTGGCCGATGTATCGTTCCAATCAAGTTCAACAACATTTGTATTTGCGTGTACGACATCGGATGGTAAGCGCACCGAATATACATCCGGCTCACCATTGATTCGAATGCTGCCAACCGGTTTTTTGTTTATCAGGACTTCTGCGGAGTTCGCGGGAGATGATGACAACTTCATATGAAGGAACAATGGCTCAACGGAAGATGTGTTAAAGAAAAATGCAGTCTTGTTGGAAGTTGTACGCTGAAATGTATCGTTACCATCTCGTTCGGGTTCCGCCCAACCAGAAAGCAAGTATTGTTTTCCTTCCGGTCTACCAAAAGGAATAACCTGCAAATTCTCAGATTTTTCAGCGTATGGCAGCCGCTTAATCAAATCAAGAACTTTTCCCTGAGGCTCGTTCCTGCAGCCTGTTATTACTAGTAGAAGCCACAAGAAGAAGTAGATTTTAGATTTCAAATTTGTTCCTGAATAAATCCTAAATCCTAAATCCGAAATTTCAAATAAATTCAAAATCCTAAGTTCAAAACCCAAAACTTTTGCAATCGGGTTTTGAATTTTGATATTCGGATTTGTTTCGAGATTCGGATTTCGGATTTAGGATTTTTGACTCTTTACTTTTTCCCAATCTTTGCGGAAACGTTCAGCACCAAGGTCGGTTAGCGGATGATTCAACAACTTATCCAGCACATTGAAGGGCAGCGTTGCTATATCGGCCCCAGCCATTGCTGCTTGAACGACATGAACAGGATGGCGGATACTGGCGGCAAGGATTTCAGTTTCAATATCGTAATTATCAAAAATAGTTACAAGTTGATGGATCAAATCCATACCTTCAGTGGCAATATCATCTAACCTGCCGATAAACGGGCTCACAAAGGCAGCACCAGCTTTTGCAGAGAGTAAAGCTTGAGTCGGCGAAAATATCAAAGTGACGTTGATGCGGATCCCTTCAGATGAAAGTTTTTTGATTACTTTTAAGCCTTCCAAATTGATCGGAACTTTTACAACAATATTACTTGCAATTTTTGCAAGAGAGCGGCCTTCCTCAACCATTTCTTCGAAACGAGTGCCGACAACTTCTGCGCTAACTGAACCATTCACGATGGTGCAAATCTCTTTTAAGATCTCGCGCGGATCTCCAGTTTCTTTGGAAAGCAATGATGGGTTGGTTGTTACGCCATCCAGAATGCCCATTGCCTGGGCTTCACGAATTTCTTTCAGGTTGGCTGTATCTATAAAGATTTTCATCAGCCTCATCCTCCAGCATCAGTCAAATTTAACCAATTATAACAATTTAAGGCACAATCTTCACTGTACCGCATGCAGACTATTTTCAGTAAATTGTAAGACATGAGATTTCTCATCAAAGTTTTGTTTCTAATTGTGTTCATCTCGCCGGTCCATTGCGACACGTGGGAGCGCATTTATGGACGTAATCAGGGTGATGTTCCGCGCGCATTTCTGGCTACATCGGATGGAGGTTATTTGCTCACTGGAGGTACAGAACCGGAACAGAATAACGCCGGTTTTAGAGTATGGATTTTGAAGGTTGGAAGTCTCGGCAAGATTCAATGGCAAAAAACATTTGGCCCAGGAATCGGTGAGTCAATTGTTTCAACTCCTGATGGCGGATACCTGGTTGCTGCATCCTCTCAAGGTGACATCCGTTTATTTAAGATCAATAAATTTGGAAATGTACTGTGGCAAAAAACTATCGATAGACCAGAATCATCTGATGCAGCGATCAAACTTCAAGCCTCGAGTAGCGGTGGATACATTCTTACCGGTTATACAAATTTTACTGGAAATCTTTCCGACATTTGGGTTATTCGGCTCGATTCACAAGGTAAAGTGACATGGCAATATACCTACGGGGGTTCAACTTTTGATGTGCCTTCCACAATTAAGGAAACGCCGGACGGAGGTTGGATTGTAGCTGGTTATTCAAAACTTGGGGGAACTAAAACCATTCGATGCTGGGTATTCAAATTGAAATCTACCGGAGAAATTGAATGGCAGAAAGCATTTGGTGGAAATCAAGATGCTTACGGAATGGATGTGGTGGTTGCAGCAGATGGTGGACTTGCTGTGGCCGGTATGGCTTTTGATGGTGATGATACGAATGGATTTGTTATTCGGCTGACTAAGGATGGAAATATTGTTTGGCAAAAAATGTATGGTGGGGAAGGTTATGAGCAAGTGATCGCATTTGAAACAACCGCAGAAAATAATTTTATTTTAGCTGGCGATACTGGATCTTTTGCACACGGTGCTGATGCTTTTCTTCTGTCAATCGATTCACAAGGAGAAATATTATGGCAGAACATTTATGGAATTACCGATGGAAGATCGCTGTTTTTGTCAATCCATAAAACAAAAGATTCCGGTTCTGTTGCTTTCGGAGATATAAGTCAACCATCATCAGGCCAAAATTTCTGGTTGCTGAAAGTAGATCACTTCGGAAATCTTCAAAACGATTGCGGAATTCAGATACCAATTCAAATGGAATCGAAGCCTGCGAATTTTAAAGTATTTCAAACCGCAAGGAAACCAGTCGCCAGAAAATACACGATCAGAACACCGCATGTGCGGATAACAAATACGGATGGGTTTGAAAGTTCGGTGTGTGAGAAATGAAGAAGGGGTGCGTTGATTGCACCCCTTCCAGGAAATTTACTTATTTGGTACTTCGATGGGTACGAAGAAAGTATTACCTCGGCGGAAGATCAGGAACAGAAGAGATTCACCGGGTTTTGATTTCGCGATGATGTCACGATAATCGTCAACATCTTTTACCGGATGCCGATTAATTTCAAGAATTACATCACCGCGTTGAATATCTGCTTCTTCTGCAGGACTATTCGTTTTAATGCGAGTAACAACCACGCCTTCTTCTTTTTCCATTTCAAGCTGTCGCGCAGTTTCTGAATCCAGATTCTTTACAGTCAAACCAAGTTCAGCAGAACCTCTTTCTTCTTCATTTTCTGATTCGCCGGAAGCAAGTTCCGCATCTTTCATTGTTCCAACAGTTACCGGGACAATTTTTTCTTTCTTGTCACGAATAATTTTGAGGTTTACTGTTTCACCTGGTTTTGTGGCAGCAACTAACTTTGGAAGAGTATTTCCTTCAGTAAGAGCTTTGCCGTTGTATTCAACAATAACGTCACCGCGTTTTAAACCAGCTTTAGCAGCAGCTGAATCTTTCGTTACATCTGAAATCAGTGCACCGTGATCCACACCGAACTCGCGGGTCATTGTATCGTTCCATTGGGATTGAATGCTTACACCAAGTTGTCCACGGATTACACGTCCGGATGCTTTCAGCTGCGGCAGAATATCTTTCGCCATATTTATAGGAACAGCAAAGCCGATTCCGGCTGATTGTCCAGTACGGCTGGCAATTGCAGTATTAATTCCGATTACTTCGCCCCTTAAATTCAGCAACGGACCGCCACTGTTTCCAGGATTAATGGAAGCATCCGTTTGAATAAAATCATCCAGCGCATTTCCGGCATTCAATGCTCTGCCTTTTGCGCTAACTACTCCAACCGTGACTGTATGTCCCAGATTGAATGGATTACCGATTGCGATTACCCAATCTCCAACTTCAAGTCCGCTTGAATCACCTAAAGGTGCAGCGGTTAATTCTGATTTTGGTTCAATCTTAATTAATGCAATATCAGTTTTAGGATCGCGACCAATTACTTTTGCATCGAGTCCACTTCTTATATTGCCGTCATCTTCAAATGAAACCTTAATCGATTCTGCATTTTCGATTACGTGATTATTCGTCAAAATGTATCCGTCCGATCCGATAACAACACCAGATCCGAGCGAACTCTGACGCATTTCTCGTTCATTACCGTTATCGTTTCCGTTACCTTCATCGCCAAAAAAACGACGGAATAAGGGATCATCACCAAAAAAATCGTGAAACGGATCTCGTCCACGTACCACCTGCGTTGTATAAATATTCACAACAGCGGGATTTAAGCGCTTCGCAATTTTGCGAAATACATCAAAGGTTAAAGGCTGACCGGAAAGGTCTTCAGGGGATATTGTGCGGGCTACACGAGTTACGTCAGCCTTTCCATTATCCTGGCCATTCGCTTGATTAAACCAATCAAGCCTTGCAGTAAAAACCATTCCAGCAATCAGGCCAACCAGTGCTACGCCGATCAGGGCTGCCAAGCCATATCGCCTGTTGCTCATCGTTCTTATTCCTCCTTAGAACTCCTAGTTATTAAATATCAAATATCAAAGTTTGCACACTAAAAAGCAAATACATTCTTCTCGGGGGGCGGGCGTCCCTGCCCGCCAATCGAACGGCGGGCAGGGACACCCGCCCCCCGGGATCAATCATCATCCTCGAATAACTCCGGCTGCCTCTTTTTCTTAATTATTTTTCGAGCAATCTTCTTCAGCTGCGGAAATCGTTCAAACATCGTTTCCGGGACATCCACCGGGCCTTCTGTAACTTTTGACTTCAATTGCAAAATATTAGCCGGAGCCTGCCCCCGAAAATGATTGTTTCCAACCACAAAAACATTGGTAGATTTTTCACCAATATCCTTAATTCGTGGTACCCATTCATCCAATTCTTGTTCGCTATACAAATAATCGTATCTTGAATCTCTGGTTGTAGTGTCATCGCGCTTTTCACCCTTTGCAAACCAATTTCCATAATTTCTTCCATGAAATCGCACATAAGAAGTTGGACCGGTTACATGAGCTGATGGTTTTATCATTTTGCGAAACATCGGTTCATCAACATTGCAAAATCCAATTTCATTTTCTGCCATCCAATCAAAAACGGGCTCGGTGAGCCAGCCGCGATGACGGAACTCAATAACCAGGGAATACTTCCCAAAATGTTCAGCGACTTCCTCCAATCGCTCCTGATTTTCCGGAGTATTCCGGAATGAAATTGGAAACTGCGCAAGCAAGCATCCAAGACGATCGGCAGATACTAGAGGTTCGATAGCCTTTAAGTAAGCTTTAATATCTTGTTTGTTTATCGGCTTTTTACCATGAGTAAAATCTTGAAACAATTTTGCTGTAAAGCGGAATTTAGGATTGTGTCCAACTCTCTTTGTCCAACTTCCCACCATTTTAGACTCAGGAATGCGATAAAAGGTGTTATTGAGTTCAATCAGGTCGAAATAGATTGCAAGATAAGAGAGCTCATCAAACCCGCGCGGTTTAGATTCAGGGTACACAATGCCTTTCCAATCAGCATATGACCAACCTGCGATACCGAAATAGAAATGATTAATCGTACTCGTGCTCTTAATCGTGATCGTGATCCTCCGTTACATTCTTATTCTCAATTCCATATTCCGCCACTTCTTCTCCCAGACGATCAGAGAAAGTGCTAATGAGCCCGATTAACATGGAAACTATTCCGATGAGTTGTTTTTTCCCTTCTTCTACATCTTCTATGCGAAAGCGTTGCTTAAAATATCGGCATCTGTCCTTCTTTGAAAATTTTCCGTTGCCTTCTGCGATATTCAGGGGAATAGAAGTTGAAGCTCGATCAAGTTGATCATAGACAGCGTACTTTTTAGGAGCTTTCTCAAGAAGACCATTACTCCAAACAACAAACTCAATCGCTTGCTTGTAAACACGCAATTTTTAATGGTCAAATTGAACTTGCATTTATGACCCTCCTTTTGAAAATTCGATCACGATCAAGATTACGATCACGAGTATGATTAAAGCGTTTCGTTTATAATTATCAAGCTATGCAGCAGCAATACGTAATTGGAATTGACGTTGGCGGAACAAATATTAAAGCCGGGGCGGTTGACTATCAGGGCAATATATTAGCAACGATAAAAACTCCCAGCGAAGCATCAGCAGGACGCGATGCATTCTTAAACAAACTACAAAGCATTGTTACCGATCTGATATCGCAAATGAAAGGACAATCTCCGATGGCAGTCGGTTTCGGAATACCTGGTGCAATTCATTGCGCTGATGGTGTTGTAACACAAGCGCCAAATTTTCCTGCACTCAATGGCATACCGCTGCGGGATCTCATGGTGGAAAGATTGAAACTGCCATGTTTCATGGATAATGATGCAAATTGCATTGCGTTTGGTGAAATGTGGACCGGCGCCGGACGCGGTTATTCGCATATTTTATTGCTGGCATTAGGTACTGGAATCGGAGGCGGCGTCATCATAGATGACGAAATGTTGCGCGGTGCTGATGGAATGGCGGGAGAACTTGGTCATATTGCAGTCGAAATCGATGGTGCACCTTGCAATTGCGGCAGCGTTGGATGTCTTGAAACGATTGCATCAGCGACAGGAATTCTTCGGATGTTTCGCGAACAAAAATCGAAGCATCCTGAATCACCGCTAAACTCGTTGCAAGAAACTTCGATCACTCCAGCCGTGATTTTTGGTGAAGCAGTGAAAGGTGATCAGTTTTCAAGATCATTGATTGAACAAGCCGGACGAGGCCTTGGTGTAGGAATTGCTTCCTTCATCAACATTTTCAATCCAGAAATTGTAATTATTGGCGGCGGTGTTGCCGCAGCTTGGGACATTCTGATTCCTCCAGCAATTGAAACTATGAAAAAGCGCGCATTTAAAGCTCCTGCGGAGCGAGTCAAAGTTGTTCGCGCTGAAAAGGAAAATGATGCCGGCATCTTTGGAACAGCTTATCTGGCGTGGGATGAACTCAGACGAGGTGATCAGCTGAAAACGAAACGAGAAAGGCGCCTGGCTCCATGGGGATTTTGGGAAGTCATAGAAGAAGGGAAAGATTACAAAGTAAAACGCCTTTACGTCCATCCCGGTCATCGATTGAGTTACCAGAAGCATCAACAACGTGAAGAAACATGGATGGTTTCATCAGGCCAGGCGGCAGTCACATTGGATGGAAAGGAGCTTATACTAAATGCAGGTGACACGATTCACATTGCAAAAACGCAAGCTCACCGCGTCGGCAATGCCTCAGATCAGCCGTTGATATTTTTTGAAGTTCAGCGCGGTACTTACTTCGGCGAAGACGATATCATCCGCCTTCAAGACGATTACCGGCGAAATTCCTAAGAACGTTCACCCAGGTTCTTATGCGTCATTATTTAGGAAGCATGTCCTGTAAACCCTACCTATTTATATGCATTCTTTTGGTCCTGCCGATCTTTGGCCAGGCTGTGACTGATCAAGAAAACTCTGATGTTGCAAAGCTGCTGCAACAAGCAGACGACGATTTTTCGAATAACAGATACAGCGATTCGATTCCAAAATATCAGCAAGCGATAAAACTCCTTGAACAACAAAATGATCGCAATGCTCTTGCAGATGCTGCTTACAAATTGGGTTTTTCCTACATACAGATCGGAAAGTTTACAGAAGCAAGGGAGCGGATCAATGAGGCACTCAAAATCCATGAAGAGTTGAGTGACAAGGCTGCTGTAGGAATGGATTTACTCAAGCTTGCTTCGATCGAATCGAATCAAGGAAATTACGACAAATCAATAGAGCTTGCTACCAAAGCGCTAGAGCTTCATAAAGCTATTTCGAATCAGAAAGGAATCGCTGAAGCTTACCGGCAAATTGGATTAGTTCATCAATGGCAGGATAAATATGACGAAGGATTGAAATATATTCAGAACGCATTAGAGATTTATGAAACTATGGATGACAAACAAGGCATTACTAAGTGTTACAACGGTATCGGAAGTATTTATTGGAGGAAAGGAAAGCTGGATGAAGCGATGGAGCAATATAACAAAGCTTTGTCGCTTGCGGAAACAACAAATAATAAGTACATGGTGGTCCAAATTTTGGGGAATATGGGTTTGATTTATTGGAATCAGGGAGAGCCGGAAAAAGCACTTGAGTACTATGAAAAATCAAATCTAATTTCGCGTGAAATTGGAAGCAAAACTGATGAATCAATCAATTTATTTAACATGGCAATTCTACACATGGAAGGCGGCGAGTATGAAAAAGCTCAAGATTTGTATCAGAAGTCACTGGAGATGGCGCGTGAGTTAGGAGATAAGGGGCTGGAAGGTGTGTGTTTGGAGGGATTGGGCAATGTATATAAAAACTTTGGTAATTTCGATGTTGCACTAGGATACTATCAAAAAGCCGTAAAGATTGCGGAAGAAATCGGAGAAAAAAGAGCCGCTGCCTATGCCTACAGATCCATGGGTGAACTTTATTCAGACGGAAAGGATTCGAAACTAGCTCTCAACTATTTTCAAAAGGCCCGTCAAATAAATGAAGAAATTGGTGAAAAACGCGGAGTTGGTATTGTCCTGGATTGTATCAGTCAGCTTTATTGGAGAAATGGGAAATACGATCTTTCGTTAGCAAATTCAACTGAAGCCCTCCGAATTTATGAATCAATTGGAGCAAGAGGTCAATATACGTGGGTGAATCGGATGATCGGCCTTGCGCATCAAGGCAAAGGTGAATTTCAGGAAGCGGAAATTTCATTTTCAAAGTCAATTGAATTTGCTAGAGAATCAGGCAGAAGAGATGATCTCTGGCAATCTTTATACGCTAAGGCGGACGTTTTAAGGATATTGGGAAAAAATGATGAAGCTTTAGACTTGTTGAAAGAATCGATTGCAGTGTTGGAACACTTACGTTCGGAAGTGAATACCGCTGAACAACGAGCGGAATATTTCCAAAACAAAATCAAAGTGTACAAAGATGCGATTCAAATACTAATGGCAAAACAGAATTTGCCAGAAGCTTTTGAATATGTTCAACGAACGAAGGCGCGTGGTTTTTTAGATATGTTGGCCGAAGCTCGAGTGAATCAAGAAGATATTTTGTCCGCTGGTCTGCGCGAAAGAAAGAAAAAAGATGATAACAATCTAAGAAAGATCCAACAAAATATTGAATCCGAATATGAGAAGGAAACTGTAGATCACTCCAGGGTTGCGACTCTTGAAAAGCAAAGAAATGAACTCGAAATAGAATATTCGAACTTAATTATAGAAATCAGAAAGCAGGATCCTCGTTATGCCGATGTTCAGTATCCAGAACCGTTAAAACTTTCCGATGCGCAAGCACTTCTGGATCCGGATTCGGTTCTATTGGAATATTCAATTGGAGATTCCGTATCGTGGGTTTTCGCAATCACTGCGAACTCTGCTGCTGCATTTGAAATACCTTCTGAAAAGAAACTTGATGATCAAATTCATGACTTCCGTGAAGTTTTGTTGAAACCGGATTCTACTTTCCAAACTCTGGAACAAGCCCACAGCAAGTATGTAACCCAAGCGCAAACTTTATTTTCAGAGTTAATCCGTCCTGCAGAATCGATTTTAAAAGGAAAACAACGGATTTTGCTTGCTACGGATGGAGCTTTAAGCTACTTGCCATTTGAAAGTCTTTTAACCAAAAACGAAAATTCGAAAACAATTCATTTTGAGAGTCTTCCTTATCTTGTTCGTGATTATGAAATCTATTATGTTCCATCAGCGACAGTCCTTGCATCTGTTATCAAAAACAATCATGAAAAAAACGATCAGCCAAAGCAATTGCTTGCGCTTGCAGATCCATGGTTGAAGAACGGTAGTGGAGAGATTGCTGCAGTTCGGGGTTGGGGAACTCTAGGCCGTTGCCTAATGCAAGAACCGAAGTTCAGAACATTGCGAGTCTGTATCCCAAAGATCAAGTTACTGTTTTTGAAGGAAAACAGGCAAGTGAGAAAAATTTTAAACAAACCGATTTGAAGAAATATAAAAGAATTCATTTTGCGAGTCATGGTTTGATCGATGAAGAGAAACCGGAATTCTCGGCCCTGGTTTTAAGCAGCGATGAAAAGGACACTGAAGATGGTTACTTAACCATGCGTGAAGTTTTTGATTTGAAATTGAATGCCGATCTGGTTGTCTTGTCTGCTTGCAAAACCGGATTGGGAAAAGAACTCCGTGGCGAAGGTGTTACTGGACTCTCTCGTGCATTTTTATGCGCAGGCACACCCAGCGTATTGGTGAGTTTATGGGATGTATATGATCGATCTACTGCAGATTTAATGGCCAGCTTTTACAAGAATATGGAAACGAAAAATATGAATAAATCTGCTGCACTTCGCGAAGCTCGCCTTCAAATGATCGCCTCAAAGAAATTCAGCCATCCGTATTATTGGGCCCTTTTGTTTTGATCGGCAACAAGTAGGTTCCCCAATTTTTTTTAACGCCGAGAGCGCTAAGAAATTATAAAAAACTCGGCGAACTCTGCGTTAAAAAGATTTCGAAGAACATTTCGCTGAAGAACCTCGTCTATTAGTCAAAATGTCTGCCGGAGAAACCATGAAAAAAATTGTGTTGGGGATTTTCATTCTTTTCTTTAGTTATGGTGTTGACGCACTTGAAATGAAATTGCATCCGGGTGGACCACTTTATTTGAATCAAACGAATCCGGAGCAAGGTGTATCAGATCTGGTCGCGCACCTGGTGATCGTAAAAAACGATTCCAACCAAAAGATTACTTTTGAAGGACTGAAAATCGAACTCCTGAATGGCAATCAACTGGTTCAACAAGTTCAAATCGATTCTGCTCAGCTCATTGCTGCAACAAAAGAACTTTCCGACATGCAAAAAGCTGGAATGCAGGTAATGCTGGATTTTATTTTGCCTCCCGCTGTTCTGGGCAAAAACACACAGCTTGCAAATTCAGCTGAATTGAATCCAGGAGAGGCTTTAATTGCACATAATCTTTATTTCACGTTTCAAAAAGAGCCCACCGAATTTAATGTGGTTGCAGTTGCAAAGGATTCTTCTGGCAATGCGACTCAAGCAACAGCAAGTGCCAAGGTTGTGCGATATAAATCTCCAAATCAATACATCTTCCCGCTTCAAGGAAGCTGGTATATGCAATCAATTCCCCGTAGTGTAACCAGCCATCATCGTTGGATGCCGCAAACTGAATTCGGAATCGATTGTTTGAAATTGGATGAGAAGGGATCTTCTTTCAAAACGGATGGTAAAACCGCGGCAGATTATTATGCGTTTGGTCAATCTGTTCTTGCTGCGGCCGATGGTGAAATTGTGAAAGTAATCAATGATGCATCACAAAATTGGGACGCATGGTTTCAACGCCAGAGTGAAACCGAACAACAATTTGAAGAAACGATCATCGAAGTATCAGTTGGAGGAAATGAAAAAAGATCCATATAGAGCGGTGACTGGAAATCTTGTAGTGATCAAACATCAGGGTGATGAATATTCTGCGTACGCACATTTAAAACAGGGAAGTGTGCGAGTGAAGTCTGGTGATATTGTGAAACAAGGTCAGCAGATTGCCGAAGTTGGTGATACCGGTGATTACTACATGGCGCACCTTCATTTTCAGATCAGCAACGATGTTGATCTTTTGCTCAGCCGGAGTGTACCGTTTGAGTTCATGAATTTGCGGAAGTCGCAGCCGGAACTGGGTCACTTCGTTCGCCTCAAGAATTAATTTTTTTTAACGCAGAGATCGCTGAGATATTTTAACCACGGATTCACACGGGCTACGCCCGCAACCCAAAATGATTAACCGCAGAGATCGCCAAGAACGCAGAGTATTATAAAAACCTCCTCGAACTCTGCGTTAAGAAAGATTACCGGAGAGAGGCAGAGCTCCAGTCGCGCGGGAAGTAACCAAGATTACGTGCCAATGTATCAGGCACGCAGAAATAAGTCATGGAAATGGGTGGATTGTATCCGCCTTTTTTAGGAAAAGGATAAATGGTGCGGGTGTGTACGCAATATTTCGAAAGTACAGCATAACCTCCAAGCGCTGCACAAATTTTCCAGCTATGTCTTCCAAAACGATCGGTTCCAAATACCGGACGCAATCCTTGTCCTGAAAGTTCATGTACATATCTGAAGCCTGAATGATATGTGTTCCATCCGGTGTGCGCCAAATCGTAATCGCTTAATGCCGATTCTTCAGTAAAAATTACCAGAATTCCTGCTTCACAATATTGGCGGAAGACATCCATAATTTTCTGATTGGTTTGACTTCGAACTTCATGAAAGCCATTTCCAACAAACATCACTGAATTTTGTGTTGAAAAGCCTGCGCCTTTCACGGCCTCAATTACGATTTGAGGATTCGCGATATCAGCTTTACGAATGAAGATCATATTTTTTGGAAGCATTCCTTGTCTTTGCAGATCTTCAGCTTTATCAATCGCAGCATCTTCCAGATCGGCACCGAAATATTGAATGTGATCTTCGCCTTCACGCTGCAATCTTTGCCGCGTTGCTTCACCTTGTCCTAATGCATGCTCAATGAAAATTGAGCAACGAAGATTATGATCTTTGCAAAATTGATCATAACTATCATTTGCCATTTCAAAAGTTTTGCGGTTTGCATCTTGACTTGCTGCAATATTTTTTCCGCGATGAACCCATGTTTGTGATCCTTTGCCAGTGAGCTTGTCGTTTAGCGCCTGCATGTAAGGAGTGTATGCATGGATAATTCCGAATGGGCCTGGAGCACGCTGCAAAACTCGGAGTCCAAGCGATGTCAGCCGATGATTTCGTTGAATCATTCCTGCATTCTGAAGCAACCGGATCATTTCAGAAGTGAGCCGCGGAACAACCTTTAATAAATCCGAACCTTCTTCCAGTTTTTTTGTAATCTTTAGTGAATGCAGTGCCAGAACGAGCGGCACAAGCCGGTAACCAACTTGAAGATCGTAACGCGATGCAAACCAGCCTTTTGATTTCCGCTGAGGATCGGAATAACTCAGAAAAAAAGATACGAGTTCTTTCGTATCGTTGTTAGTGCGCGGACTTGTGAGAATTGCTAAAAGTGGATCAACCATATCGCGCAAAAACTGGATTGGAATCGGAGTGATATTCCGGAAAATATCAACTGCTTGTTTTGAATCTGCAATCACATATCCTTTGCGTGTTGGCTGAAGATAACCTCTGGAGTGAAGCAGCGAAAAATCCCAGCTTAAATGTTTTGGATTAAGATTTAGTTTTGCTGCGAGCTCATCCGGATTCATTTCAGCACCGGTTGAAATCAAACGGGTGATGCCTAATTGTGAATGAACCGAAAGAACATGACGCAGGATCCATAGATCCGGCGGAGCACAAACTGCAGCGCTATATATGATGGTGCGCAGAACTTGCAGAGCTCTCAAAAAAGATTCGCGTTCAGTTTGCGAAAATTCTTTTGTTTTTTCAACAGGCTTTTCAGCTTTTGTAAGCCAGGTTACCAATGAATCGCCATCAATAAATAAATGCGGAATGTGGGTTAAGAATAATCGGAAGGATCGCTCTGATATATATGGAAAGCCGCTGCTGCTAAGACTGGTCCGTCCGGTAAGAATCTGCAGCAAATAACTTCGTCCTGGATGAGGAACATCATTCAAGACTTTTGCCGCGCGATTCAAAAAACTGGCAGTCATTAGGTTTCACATTGTGAAACGACGTTTCACATTTTGTAATGCTAAAACTATATCATTGATTAAGCGATAATGAGATGTGAAAACGAATATGAATTGTCCATATTGCAATTCTGATCTTGCTTCCGGAGTAAAGTTTTGTCCGAAGTGTGGAAATAGCATTCCGGATCAAGTGATGGAAAATCCTCCGAAATCCGGCGGAGGAAGTTTAATCGCTGTATTACTGATCTTTTTGTTTGTCGCTGGCGCTGGCGTTATCAGTTATCTTTATTTTTTTGCTGAACCAAAAAGAACAGAGCCGGAAAACAAAATCATTAATGATCCGGCATCTCCAAAACCGGTAGACAAAGATCAAGAAGTTCCAATGCCTGATGCAGGATCTTCCCAATCTTCGCAGCCGGAACAAAAACAAGAAGCCCCACAGCCTGCTACAGAATCTTTAGAGCCACAAAAGGAAGAAGTCCCTGAGCCCCAGGATGAAAAAACATCGAATCCAATATCGCAAGAGACTAAAACATCCGATCCGATGAGGATTACCGCCGATGTAGTTCAGCCGGTTTTAATTCATAAGGTCAACCCTGAGTATCCTGAAATTGCACGAAAAGCACGGATTCAAGGAGTTGTAATTTTAGAAGCAGTTATTACCAAAGATGGAACTGTTGAGAATGTGAAAGTGTTGCGCGGAGTCCATCCGATTTTGGATCAATCAGCAGCGAATGCAGCGCAGCAATGGCGTTATAAGCCGGCAACCTTAAATGGAAAACCTGTGAAAGTGTACTTCACGATTACGGTAAAATTCACATTGAAGTAAAGATACCAGATGCCAGATACCAAATTTCTGGCATCCGGTATCCGGCTACTGGCATCTGAGCTAAATGCTTATGCGGTCACGGCGGTTTTGATGTCTTCTTTTGAAAGATTTAATTTCAAACGCAATTGATCTTCAATTTCTTTTGCAATATCGAGATTATCTTTCAGGAAGCGTTTCACGTTTTCGCGTCCTTGACCCAAGCGTGAGTCTTTATACGAAAACCATGCACCGCTTTTCTCGATCACTCCATGCAGAGTACCGAGATCCAGCAAATCTCCTTCACGAGAAATGCCTTCACCATAGATGATGTCAAATTCCGCGATTTTAAATGGAGGCGCTAATTTGTTTTTTACAACCTTCACTTTCGTGCGGTTTCCAACTGTCTGATCGCCTTCTTTAATCGCCATTTCTCTGCGAATTTCAATCCGTACGCTGGAATAAAACTTTAATGCACGTCCGCCAGTTGTAACTTCATTACTGCCGAACATTACACCAATTTTTTCACGTATCTGATTGATGAAAACCAGACATGTTGCTGATCGCGACACGATACCGGTTAATTTGCGCATTGCCTGTGACATCAGTCTTGCCTGCAAGCCCATGTGAGAATCACCCATTTCACCTTCTAATTCCGCTTTCGGCACCAATGCCGCAACTGAATCCACTACAACAACATCAATTGCGCCACTACGGATTAACATTTCCGCAATTTCTAATGCCTGTTCACCACTATCTGGTTGCGAAACTAAAAGATTATCGATATTCACCCCCAGCTTGCGCGCATACTCAGGATCCAATGCATGTTCTGCATCAATAAATGCAGCCATGCCTCCAGTTTTCTGCGCTTCGGCGATTACATGTAAAGCCAGTGTCGTTTTGCCGGAAGATTCAGGTCCGAAAATTTCCACCACACGTCCACGTGGTACACCGCCGATGCCCAGAGCCGCATCAATTGAAAGCGCTCCTGTTGAGATTGTCGGAATGGCAACCGCTTCCTTGTCACCAAGGCGCATAATTGAACCCTTCCCGAATTGTTTCTCAATCTGGAGCAGCGCAACTTCAATCGCCTTGCTTTTATCGTTTCTTACTTCAGCCATTTTAGATGCAGCTCTCCTTTTTGTTAATTTCCTGTAATCTTATTTTATTTACCGCAAAACCGCAAAGGAGCAATTCAGCGAACTCTGCGGTAAAATTTACGCAAGTTCGATGGGGCGTTTATGAAATACGATTCGCCAATCTAAAACTTCTTCAATCCGCTTTTCAGCAATATCATCTACCACCTTCGCCAGGGAACGTGAATTTAGATGGGTATCATGTTGAAGCTTATCCAGTTGTTCCGATTTTTCTTTTAAGTAATCAGCCATTGCAGCTGAATGACGCGCAACCCTTTCATATTCACCTTGACTCCGAATTCCAGCAAATGCAGCTCCAAATGCAGGGCTTACAATCGCCAGGAATGAAAGTCCCCCTTTCATGATTTCCTCAAATTGTTGCAATGTATGACCAAAATTGGGAATCAATTCCAACTTTGGAAAAGTCAGGTGAAAGATACAGGCGAGAAATGCGATGAAAAATAAACAAACTGCAGCAAGATGAAGTCGATGATCAATTTTAGAGTTCTGACTTGATTTGCGATCGTGATAGTCAGCTTGCTCATCCGTTTCCGATTTAATCAATCTAGCCACTGCTCTCAGATACTCTGATGTTAACTTTGTATGCGGCATTCCTAGTTGTTTAACAACGGCAAGATAGTGCCAGTGAACCCAGCTTCCGGATGGATCACCATAATGTGTATGAATTGTTTGAGGTGCTGATATTGGCGGAATTCTACCAAGAGTCGCCAGAAAGCGGGTCTGCCTGATCATCTCAGCAAGCAGTCGATAATCAATTCTGCGGTCGTACCATTTTCCTTTTTTATCAAAAAAGTAAACCAAAATGATAGAAAGCAGCGTAAGCAATTCTGCAAAACTAAAAACATGTGCCCATTTCTCGTTATGATTTTCAAATGCAAAAATGAGAAACGCAAACATGACTGCGAAACCGCTCATCAAATAATTCCATTTGAATCCTTTGTAGTAGAGGTTTGAATAACGGTTTGCAAGCTCATCTGCATATTCGTAATGCGTACGAAGCTTCTTTTCGATTCGCTCAACAACTTCCTTTATAGCCGTTCGGGTCTCTAGCGAGAAATCTGTCCATTCGTGAATTCGTGCATTCCATTCCTCTTCTTGTCTTTTGCCGCGGGGCAGCAAAATCCTTCCATGCAGTAATTCCCAAAAGAAGTTGCCTAAAAATTTTGGACCAAAAGGCAATATTGTTTCTTGAACATAGTCATTTCTGAGATCTGATTTTTCCTCATGATGATGAGTCGATTTTTCATGTTCTGATATAGATGGTGGGACCAATTTCGCCAAAAGCATGTCATCCAACCACGAAAGATCCAGCTCATTCCATGTTCCGTCTTTGTGCGGGACAAGAAGCAAAGCTTCATGCGGTTTCACTGAACTGATCCAGATTGTAGGAATCCACAGCTTGCGTGCTTCATTTACGATTTGACCTGTGCCTCCAACACCGCGAGCGTTATTTTTATCCCAGATTGCAATCAACACATCGGAATGTCGAAGTACCATGCGGCCAGCGGATTCATATGCTTCTTCGCGATTTTCAAGAGAGCCATCCATTTCAAAAACAACTGCATCCTGCAGATGTTTTCCGTATGGATTCTTGCCATCCTGATTGAAAAAAGGAATAGGGCATTGAAGTTCGAATCCTTCTTCAATCGCTTTGTCCGCCACAATTTGATCCGCACCATCAGCCAGCGGTGAAATCAAATAGAGCAAAGGTGAATGTTCTGCAAATGCATTCTGTCCTTTATCTTTTGCTCTTTGAACGATTGATTTGAGTTGTTCAAAAATCTGGGCAAGCTTTTGGTTCAGAGCCTCCAAGTCCATATCATCCAACTTATCTGGACGATGTCCTGTAATTCCAACGCGCAAAACGAGTTTAGGACGTTCCGGATTGAGTTCTTCTGATTTCATTTTTTTAAATCATCTGCGAAGATTGCGACTCTAAATCCTGTATCGCTGAACTGGCGATCGAATTCTTTTCGTGCGCGGGATGAACAACGGCAGAAAGCAGCTGCACTTAAATATGATCCGCCGCGTACAACACGATACGTTGAATCCCCATCCGTTTCCCAAACAGAAGCACCTGAAGGTGATCCTTCATAATTTGGGTGCCACGGATCCATGCACCATTCTTGCACATTTCCATGCATGTCCAGAAGTCCAAAACCATTTGCCGCATCTGTACTTCCTGCATCATAAGTTTGTTGTCTGCGAGTTCCAGGATTTGTATGACCCCATGGAAATGTAGCATCAAAATTTGCGACTTCCGCGGAGATCGTTTCGCCAAAATGAAATGGCGTTAATGTGCCTGCTCGGCACCCGTATTCCCATTCACCTTCACTTGGTAATCTGTATGCGCGGCCAGTTCGCGCTGAAAGCCTCGCACAAAATTCAATTGCTTCATCCCAACGTACTTGTTCAACTGGACGATTCTTTCCGCGAAAAAATGAAGGTTCCGGATTTAATCCAATTTGAACTTTCGGCCATTCTGCAACTTGAGCCCATTGCGCCTGCGTAATTTCTGTGCGTCCAATGAAAAATGAAACTACTTTCACCTGACCATGCGGGGTTTCTGTCTTTGCCAGTTCTTGCGCTTGCCGGATTGGTAAACCAACACGTTGAAATTCTTTCACAATATTGCTGAACTCTGCTGGTGAAGATCCCATCCAAAAATTTCCGCTTGGAATTTCAACCATCTCCAGACCTTCACCATTTCCTAAATCTTCACGAAACATTTTCCCTTCACGTTCCGTGGTTCCTTTCATTACGCCGGATGGATCAAGCGTCACAACTGTATATGAAAATGAATCGTACCGGATTTGCGGAACTACCGCGCGATAAACTAAATATCCAACGACAAGCGAGAAGATGGTCAGAATCAAAGCAATAGGAATTACCCATTTCGCAATTGTTTTGACCTGTGCAACAGTTTGACTTCGCAGAACTGTCGGCGGAGTTTCCAACTTTTCACCAGACAACATTGCTCCAACATTATCTGCAAGACGCATTAGATGCTTGTGCAATGGTGGAGTTAACGCATCCAACCAGTGGGGAACGCTGATGAAATATTCCAGCGATTTAGACAGTGGCACATCTTCAATTCGAAATGGAATGATTGCCAGGCCTTTATGTACTGCGCGTTCGACTTCACGTTTCACTTCGTATGAAAAGTTTGCGTTGTTGGAAAAAATTAAGATGAAAATCCCTGCATGATTGATGGCTTCAATGACAGCTTCACCGCGATCGGTCCCTGGCAAAATATCTCGCGGTGCAATCCAGCATCGGATCCCGCGGCCTTCTAAGGTTCCACAGACAGCATCAGCTACTTGCTTGTCTTGCGGCGCGTGTGAAATGAAAACGTCATGCATGGTCAACACAATCAGGGGGGCGGGCCTCCGTGCCCGCCATCGGATTCGCGGGCAGGGACGCCCGCGCCCCGGAAAAAACGCTAAAAAATCTTTTTAAATTTCTTCTTCAGTTTATTAATCAATCCCTTTGTTTCTTTTTCTGCAACTTGTTTGAGCTTAGTCTGGGTCCATGCTTTCATTCCCGGATCGAGTTTTCCGCAGCGATCAAAATCACTTTTCGCTTCCATCATTCTTCCTTCACCCAGATAAAGCGCACCACGATTGCAATACGGCTCGGCAAAATTCGGATCGAGTTTGATTGCAGTTGAGTAGTCTGCGATGGCTTGCGGAATATTTTTTATCGACTGGTATGAAAGGCCGCGACTGTTCGCCGCTTTTGCATGTTTTGGATTTAGCCGAAGTGTTTGCGAAAAATCCGCAATCGCCTCATTATGCTGATCCAATCTTTGATGTGAAATGCCGCGCTGATAAAAACCTTCTGCTTGACCTGGATCGTATTTCAACGCCTGATTCAAATCATTCAACGCAAGCGCTTCCTTACCCTGGGCTTTATATGCTTGTGCGCGATCACTATATGCCTGTGCAAAGTCAGGCTTCAAATTGATGGCCTGCGTGTAATCGGCAATTGCCTGATCGTTGTTGCCTGAACTGCTGTAAGCCTGACCGCGATGATGAAAAGCCTCTGCATTTAGCGGAGCCATTTGCAGAACTTTGTTGTAATCCTGGATTGCATTTTGAAATCGCTGCGTTTGAAAGTAGGCCTGGCCGCGATAATGATATGCATCTACTAATTTTGGATTCTGCTGAATTGCTTTGTTAAAAGAATCAATCGCCTCATCATATTTACCTAGTTGAAACTGACGCACCCCTTGCGCGTAATACGGCTTTTCTGAAGGCTTCGGAAGTTCAACCACACCTTTACTTCGCAGTATGTTCATCACATAAGGCAAAGTTTTGATCACTCCGAGTGAAACCAGGAGTGCAACAAAAAATGTAAGTACAACACTGGCGATAATTGCTTTGCGGTTGAATTTTTTAGAAGTAAACGTGAAGCTCGGAGCTTCACGATTCAAAAGTTGCGAAACTGTATCTGCCAGAAGTTCCAGGTGACTATCTTGCGATCCTGAATATGCATCCAGATATTGCAACGAGCCGATGTAATATTCCAACGCCCGATCAGGATCTACATTCTGAACGCGATAAGGAAGAACCGTAATCCCTTTATTGATGGCTCTTTCAACTTCGCGATGGATTTGGCGTGATGCATTGGCATGCGATGACATTACCAGCACCATCAAAGAAGCGCTATTGATGGCATCGATGATTGCTGCGCTCCAATCAACTCCCGGTGAAATATTACGTGGAGCAATCCAGCAAGAAATTCCGCGAGACTCTAACTTCGTGCAGATCGCATCAGCATTCGCGCGATCTACAGACGAATAGCTAATAAAAACATCGTGAGACATTCCCCTACAGTCCTGCTCTATATTACTTGGAATACGACCGAAGACAAGAACTTCCTGGATCTTAGTGGTCTTTGCGGTTAGCTGCTCTCAGACAAAATTATTGAATAGCAGTAAACATCCAACGGATTTCCTGGTTGTAAATTAGGAAACTCAGAATATTTTCGCAAAATTCCTTCCCGCATAAATCCACATTTTTCAAGCACCCGCCAGGAGCTACGATGTGCTACATGACAATTTGCATAAAGTCGATGAATGTTTAGGGTGCGAGCAATACGAATCACTGCCTCTAAGCTTTCGGTGGCATATCCTTTTCCCCAGGCGTCTTTTGCAAACAGATAACCAGTCTCTGCTCTGTGGGGTGTTTCGAATGAAAATCCTGTTCCACCTATCAGCAAACCATCCTCACGTAAGAAAACTAAATACGGACCAGCATGCCATCGATCCCATTGATCATGACTGTATTCAATGAAATTGCGAGTTTGTTTTAATGATTGATGTCTGGGCCATCCTAAGTAGCGGGTTACCTCAGGATCGCTCGCATATCGGTTGAATATCGATTTGACATCGGATCCCTTTGGACGGCGTAACAGAAGCCTCGCCGTTTCGAACTTTTCAGGAGCTTTTTGCATAATGTGAAACGTAAAACGTAAAACGTAAAACGTAAAATGTAAAATGTAAAATGTAAAAACGTGGATTAGTCGAATTACGTTTTACGTCTTATTTAATCTTGCGTGGTTCTGTGAGGTTCGCAGGATCAAACACGCGAACGAATTCTTCCTCAGTGAGGAGGTTCTTTTCTTTAACAATTTCTTTAATCGATTTCCCGGTCCGCATTGATTCTTTCACCACTTCAGCAGCGTTCAGATATCCGATATAAGGATTCAAAACTGTTGCGAGTCCCAATGTGCTATCAGCATATTGATTGCAGATTGCAGCGTTTGCTTCAATACCGGTGATGCATTTATCAGCGAATACATTGATTGAATTTGTAAGGATGGTAAAAGATTCAAACAGATTATGCCCGATGATTGGCATCATCACATTCAATTCTAATTGTCCGGCTTGAGCTGCCATCATGATGCAAGTGTCATTGCCTATCACATGAAAGCAAACCATATTCAGCATTTCAGCCATCACCGGATTTACTTTTCCCGGCATGATTGAAGATCCAGGTTCGAACCGGTGGTAATGTAATTTCATCCAGGCCGGTATTGGGCCTGATGCAAGTAATCGCAAATCATTCGCGATCCTGATTAGCTCGATAGCCAGATTTCGAAGCCTTGCAGAAACTTCAGTAAATGGACCCATGCTTTGCATCGCTTCAAACATGTTTTCAGCCGGGCGCAAATTGAAACCAGTTAGTTGACTTAAATGCGTAACGATCACTCCGCGGTAATCGGGATGGGTGTTTACGCCGGTTCCAACTGCACTTCCTCCAATCCCAAGTTCATCCAAAGAAGCTGTCGTTTCGGCAAGTTTTATTCGCAATTTCTGAATAGCGCGCGCATAACCGCTGAACTCCTGACCCAGTCTGATCGGAACTGCATCCTGCAAATGAGTTCGACCCGATTTTACAATTGGATCGAATTCAACGGCTTTTTCCGCCAATGCTGTTTCAAGTTTTTCTAATGCATTCAGCAGGCCGGGCAATAGTGCCAGCGCAGCCAGTCGCATGGAAGTGGGAATTACATCGTTTGTGGATTGCCCCATATTCACATGGTCATTTGGACTGAGCAGTTTGTAATCACCCTTCTTTCCGCCAAGAAGTTCGCATGCACGATTTGCAATCACTTCATTCACATTCATATGAAATGATGTGCCGGCACCGGCTTGAAAAACATCGATAACGATTTGATCGTTAAATTCGCCTGCCGCAACTTGTGTTGCAACTTCGATGATTACTTTTGCTTTCTGATCATCAAGATAACCAAGCTGCAGATTTGTTTTTGTTGCCGCTACTTTGATTAAAGCGACCGCTCGGATGAATTCAGGATGTGCTCTTTGTCCGCTGATCGGAAAATTTAGGATCGCACGTGCAGTTTGGACACCATAATACGCTTCTTCCGGAACTTCCATCGTCCCCATTGAATCTTTTTCAATTCTTGTTGCCATACTTCTATTATAAGATTGAATCGTAATCGTACTCTTACTCTTAATCGTAATCCAATGAAAGCCATCTTCTTAAACCACATCGGTTCTGTCGCTTTGCAACAAACTGATCCTCCAAAAATTCAGGATCCATCGGATGTAATCTTGCACGTAACAACTGCAGGTGTGTGTGGTTCTGATTTGCATATCGTACACGGTCGTGATCCTGGAATCCGGATGGGCACAATCATGGGACACGAATTTGTTGGGATCGTTGAGCAGCGTGGTGATGCTGTAACCGAATTCAAAACCGGCGATAGAGTTGTTGCGCCATTTACGATTAATTGCGGTTCCTGTTTTTATTGCAAACGTGAAATGCCGGCACGCTGCCTTAAGTCTTTGGGATTTGGCTTCATCAATGAAGATGGAACCGGGTTGCATGGAGGTCAGGCAGAATTTGTTCGTGTGCCCCTGGCCAATTCAACTTTGATGAAAATTCCGGATCGAAATCTTAAAGGCGAAGCAGTAGAAGATGAAGATGTTTTGTTTTTAGGCGATATTTTTTCAACTGCTTATTCAACTGCGGAAGGTGCAAGAATTCAAAAAGGGGATACAGTTGCAGTCGTTGGTTGTGGTCCGGTGGGGTTGCTCTGCATTTTAGCTGCAAAATTATTTGAGCCTGCAAATATTGTCGCGGTTGATTCTATTGATTACCGTCTGGAAAAAGCGAAGCAACTTGGCGCAACTGTTGTGAATCCTGATCCCGAATCGGTGTGGAAGATTATTGCTGAAATGACTGACGGACGTGGTGCAGACGCAGCATTGGAAGCGGTTGGACATCCCACAGCACTCGATCTTGCAATTCATGCCGTAAGGCCTGGTGCTGTTATTTCAATCGCCGGATATCACACCAAAGAGTCCTACCCATTCCCGATTCAACTTGCGTATCGTAAGAACTTAACTCTTCGCATCGGACGCTGTAATGCGGGCAAATACATGCGACAACTTTTGCCGGTCATACTTCAAAATCAAATTCCACTGCGTGAAATTATCACGCACATTCTTCCTTTGAATGATGGCGTGGCAGCTTACGATATCTTTGCAAACCGCCGCGATAATGCGATTAAAGTTTTGCTGAAGCCTTAAATAATGTTGGTTTAGGTTCCTTTGGCCTCAATGCCTTTTCGCGCGCCCACATCATTGCAGTTTCGAATGATGCAAATCCATCCAGGTATTTTTTTTGCTCTTGTTCCCCTAAACTTCCACAAACAAGATAACTTACCGGATCAACAGCCTGCCGATATGTTTCATTCACCACGCGATGGATGTCAGCGCGAAATTTAATCATGCTTAGCTTTACACCCGGAAGCTCCAGCTCAGAAAGTATCATTCCATGTTTTACTTTGGTCATCAGGTCGCGGCTGGCCGGCAGTAGTTCAATCACAGCATCTGCCATGAAATTCACAATCTCATTCCCTTTTTTAATCTTCAGTTCTTTAATTTTGAATTCGGCATCCAATGCATTTTCAACATAACCCAGAACTTTCCCTAAAATTTGCGCGTAGGATCGATCTTCCGAAAATTTCAAATGATTCGATTTTGCAGTATCGATAGTAAGAGTCGCCAGTACATTTCCAATTACTCTCAATCCTTGCGGATGATGACGGAATATGTGCTGAAGAGTTGTTATGATGATGATGAACGAAGAATCTTCTTTGAAATGAAGCCTGATAGCTTCAGCTGAACCATTTTCCAAAATATTACCAAGACGTTTTGTATATTCCACAGCATCCGCCTTTCCGAATCTTGATTGTTCCGCTGCGGCAATATTTTCATTAAGCAACTTTATGACGTCAGATTTAACGCCAGCCGAACCGGTGCCTTCTAATTCGGCAACCATCATAAAAAAATCATTCGGAGATGTTCCTGAAAGTCTTGGCTCTTCGGGCAGAAACCTGGCGAGTTCGCGAATGCCGGACAGAATCACGCGATACGCAATGGTATATGGTTCGCATTCTTCGCGGCTTAGCTCTTGCAGAATTTCAGCAACAACTTTCGGATGTTGCTCGTAAGCGTTCCGCATAAAGAACGCTACTTCTTGAGACGAAAACGGTTCATCATCCTCACCCGCAATTACATATGCAAGATTCTTAACGTTCATACCGCACCTCCGCAGCACACCGGTAGCAAGGCCCTTGCCAATTCGTGAATCAACTGAAGTGGAGTGCCAACTGACAACTCGGTTGTCATTTCAGATCGCAACGAAGTTATACATCGGCCCATGTTCTATATAACGAAACACAGAAACGGAAGATTTGGTTACGAGGATGGAATTCAACCACCATCTTGGTGGTTGAGCTAATTATTTCTCGCGTTGGGCCATAAAAGGGCCGTGATTGATCACGCCGGCAAAACCAGAGAATGACCATTCGCCACGGATAGCATTGCCGGTAAAAGTGCCGATAAGTTTGACATTGTTATCAGCATTTTGCGGATTCAAATTGATTGTGATTGCTGCTCCATCGAAAGAGCCGGTAAAATTACCGCTGCCAATTTGCGGTCCAATATCATTGTGTTCTTCACCAACAGCATGAAAGTCCCAATGGCCTGATACATTCTGTGTGTTCAAGCTATCCATTTGGATTGTTCCTTCAACTACCGGTATGTTGTTGAGAAACGCAGTATATCGATAAGGGCCGGTGGTATCTGATGATTCATCATCACTACATCCAACAACCAGAAATATTGCAATAAGAATTAATCCAAGGCTGACGATCTTCATGCAGAAAGGATATGATTCTCAACGAAACAATTCAAATTATGTTGATTTTAAAGAATGTGCTTTTTACCTTGATCGTTCCTTGTAGTGCTGCTGTATATATTCCATATCTTCTTACGCGTAAAGACACTGCCTACGGTGGTATATCACTTCTAATTGCGATTTTATTTTTTGCAACAGGTGCAGTGACCTATTTGTGGTGTCAGTGGCATTTTGCAAGTTATGGAAGGGGAACGCCGGCTCCAATTGATGCTCCGAAAAAGCTTGTTATCCGCGGCCTCTATAAATATGTTCGAAATCCAATGTACGTTGGAGTGATCACCACAATTCTTGGGTGGGTAATCTTATATCACTCATGGAGGCTAGTGCGAGCTGCAGTTTTTATCTGGATCTGTTTCGAACTCTTCATCGTTTTTTACGAAGAGCCGCATTTGCGAAAAATTTTTGGCGCTGAATATGAGGAATATTGCGCAAGAGTCGGAAGATGGTTTCCGAAAATAACTTCAAACCAGATTGAAAGCTAAATGTGATTACATTATAATTACTTCGGAAGGAGCAAAAGATGAAAGTAAGTGTAGTTCCAATTGGTAATTCAAGAGGAATTCGACTACCCAAAACAGTTTTGGAAGAATGTAAGATTGACGACGAGGTTGAACTCAATGTAGAAGGCGAAACGATTGTGATAAAGCCCGTGAAACATAAACCAAGAAAAAATTGGGGAAAAGCTTTTCAAAAAATGCGTGAGCAAGGTGAAGACCAATTAATTGTTGACGATCTTTTAGATCTTCATACTTTGGATTGGAAGTGGTAAGTGAATCAATACGATGTTTTTCTGATTTCACTCGATCCTACAGTAGGTCACGAAATTAAAAAGGTTCGTCCTTGTGCAATCATCTCTCCTGACGAAATGAACCAGCATATCCAGACTGTCATTATCGCTCCAATGACAAGTCAGTCCCATGCCTTCCCAAGTCGCGTACCGGTGCGATTTCAGAACAAGAATGGTTGGATCGTATTAGATCAAATACGCGCTGTTGATAAACAGAGACTAATTCGCAGCCTTGGACATCTAAATCAAAAAACAATCCGCAGAATCAAGGCCGTAATTAAAGAAATGCTAGTTGACTAGCAATAGTGATTTTCCTTGTCTCGCAATCTGAATTTCAACGTTTATAATGGATAACTTATGCCGGAAGCGGACAGCGTTTTAACTCGCAGAAGTTTCGGTCAAACGAAGCGCAAAGATTTTTGGTGGGTGCAGCCACTGGTCGTTTTCATCGGACTTTCAACGTTCCTGGTTTACGCCACATGGGCAGCAATGCAAGGAAAATATTTTGAATGGGGTCCGTATCTTTCGCCGATGTATTCACCACTATTATTTGGTGAATCGCATCACAGCTGGTTTGGATTACAGCCAAAATGGTTGCCTCTTTGGATTACTCCAGCATTCTTGATTCTCTGGGCTCCTGGCGGATTTCGAGTTACGTGCTATTACTATCGCGGTGCATATTACAAATCCTTTTGGGGTGATCCACCATCATGCACAGTTGGTGAGCCGCGCAAATATTATCGCGGCGAAAATTCATTTCCATTGATTCTGCAAAATATCCATCGCTTCTTTTTGTATCTCGCTCTCGTCTTTATATTGATTCTTGCTTACGATGTTTGGAAAGCTCTTTGGTTTCCTGATCCACAAACCGGACAAACCCAATTCGGAATTGGTGTCGGCACACTTGTGTTAGCGTTGAATACTATTCTTTTGGCTGGTTACACGTTTGGTTGTCATTCACTTCGCCATTTGATTGGCGGCGGCACAGATGAAATTTCCAAAAAGCCTTTGTGCAAATATGCTTACGGAAATGTCAGTAAATTTAATCGGCGTCACATGACGTGGGCATGGTGCAGTTTAATCTGGGTAATGTTTTCCGATTTGTATGTCCGGATGCTTGCAATGGGTATCTGGCATGATTGGAGAATTTTCTGATGGCGGATTACAAAACATTCACTCATGATGTGATCGTGATCGGCGCTGGTGGTGCCGGTTTGCGTGCAGCAATTGAAGCAGCATCTACAGGCGTTTCGGTCGGATTGATTTGCAAATCACTTTTAGGAAAAGCGCACACTGTGATGGCTGAAGGTGGAATTGCAGCAGCGCTGGCGAATGTGGATGATCGCGATAGTTGGAAAGTTCATTTCGCAGATACGATGCGCGGAGGTCAGTATCTGAATAATTGGAGCATGGCTGAGTTTCATGCGAAGGAAGCTCCATCACGCGTGAAGGAACTGGAATCATGGGGGGCAACATTTGATCGCACCAAAGATGGCCGAATATTACAACGCAATTTTGGTGGTCATAAATATCCGCGTCTTGCGCATGTTGGCGATCGTACCGGCCTTGAAATGATCCGCACGCTTCAAGATTACGCCATACATCTTGGAATCGATGTTCACATGGAATGTACGGTTGTGAGTTTGTTGCAAGATGGCAATAGAGTAGTTGGCGCGTTTGGATATGAACGCGAGCGTGGACATTTCAGAATCTTTCATGCTGGCGCTGTTGTATTAGCAACAGGCGGAGTTGGACGCGCTTTCAAAATTACAAGCAATAGTTGGGAATATACAGGTGATGGTCATGCACTCGCGTATCGCGCCGGCGCAGATCTCATGGATATGGAGTTTGTGCAATTCCATCCAACCGGAATGGTATGGCCGCCAAGTGTCATGGGAATTCTAGTAACGGAAGGCGTGCGCGGTGAAGGCGGCGTGCTTTTAAATAAGGAAGGAAAGCGATTCATGTTTGATGACATTCCGGACAATTACAAAAATCAAACTGCTGACACCCCTGAAGAAGGCTGGCGTTATTGTCAGGGTGGTGATAAGAATGCGCGAAGACCTCCCGAATTATTGACGCGTGATCATGTGGCGCGATGCATCGTTCGCGAAATCAAAGAAGGAAGAGGAAGTCCGCACGGTGGTGTGTATCTCGATATTTCATGGATTAAAGAAAAAATTCCGAATGCTGAAGAGTACATAAAAAAGAAATTGCCCAGCATGTATCATCAATTTAAACAACTTGCTGATATTGATATCACCAGGCAAACGATGGAAGTTGGCGCACAACGCATTACATCATGGGCGGAGTTCGTGTTGATGCAGCAACTGAGATGTCAAGCGTTCCAGGTCTGTTTGCAGCGGGTGAATGCGCGGCTGGAATTAATGGTGCAAATCGATTAGGAGGAAATTCGCTTTCTGATTTATTGGTATTTGGAAAACGTGCCGGTGAATTTGCTGCGAAGTATGCGAAAGATAATTCACGCGGAAAGATCGATCCCAAGCAAGTAGAAAACGCTGCTGCACAAGCATTGAAACCATTTGAACAAAGTGGTGGCGAATCACCATATCAAATTCAGCAGGACTTGCAGCAAACGATGCAGGATCTTGTAGGAATTGTGCGGAAAGAAGATGAGATGCTGGAAGCACTGAATCGAATTGGATCGTATCTAAAGCGCCGCGATAACGTGCATGTTGGCGGCAACATTGAATACAATCCTGGATGGCATACTTCAATCGATTTAAATAATTTGCTTATTGTTGCTGAAGCGATCACAAGATCTGCAATTGAGCGGAAGGAAAGTCGTGGCGCTCAGTTTAGAGAAGATTTTCAGTCCAAGGATCCTGAATGGAGTAAGTACAACGTTGTAGTGCGAAGAGGATCGGATGGAAAAATGGTAGTAGAACGAGTAAAGATTCCAGATATCCCGGGTGAGTTGAAACAAGTGATTGAGGAGAATCAATAATGGACGCGCGATTTCAGATCTGGCGAGGTCAAGGTGGTACGGGCCGATTTGAAGAATACAAGACTGAAGTTGCTGAAGGGATGGTTGTACTGGATGCAGTTTTGAAAATTCAGGCAGAGCAAGCAAATGATCTTGCAGCACGATGGAATTGCAAAGCAGGAAAATGCGGATCCTGTTCTGCTGAAATAAACGGCATACCGCGGCTGATGTGCATGACGCGAATGAGCAGCCTTCCATTGGAAAACCCGATCACCGTTGAACCGATGAAAGCATTTCCGCCGATCCGTGACCTGGTTACAAATGTTTCATGGAATTATGAAGTCAAGAAGAAAATAAAAAAATTCAAGCCGCGTCTGCCTGATGCTCCGGATGGAACCTGGCGGATGAATCAAGAAGATGTAGATCGTGTTCAAGAATTCCGGAAATGTATCGAATGTTATTTATGTCAGGATGTTTGTCATGTATTGCGCGATCATCATCTGCATGATCAATTCATCGGTCGAAGATTTCTGGTGTATACGGCAGCGCTGGAAATGCATCCGTTAGATACGGAAGATCGAACAGAGCAATTGAAGACGGAATTCGGAATCGGTTTTTGTAACATCACAAAATGTTGCACGAAAGTTTGCCCGGAAAGTATTACTATTACGGATAATGCCATCATTCCTTTGAAGGAGCGTGTAGTGGATCAGTTTTATGATCCGGTTCGAAGATTGTTACGAATGTTTCGTTCGAGGTAACGACTATGTTTGAACTAAAACCGATTGAAAAGGGATCAATTCCGCGAGCGATTGAAAAAGCGGAACGTTATCGGCTTTTAAATGAGCCGGTGGAAGCTGAAAGCATTTGCCGTGATATTTTGGAAGTCGATCCGCAAAATCAAAAAGCTCTGGTTGTGTTGTTGTTGGCGCTTACTGATCAATTCGAAACCGGAATTCCTGTGTCCGATGCGCAATCAATTCTGGTTTGGCTTGAAAGCGAATATGACAAAGCCTACTATGCGGGAATTATTTGTGAACGTAGAGCCAAAGCTTTGATGGAGATAGGTTCGCATGGATCCGGCTTTATTGCATACGATTGGTTTTTGCAAGCAATCCGCTGGTATGAACGGGCAACAACCCTCCGTCCGAAAGACAATGATGATGCGATCTTGCGTTACAACACCTGCGTCCGCATCTTAAAACGCAATCCTGATCTGAAACCTTCCGCGGACGAACGAATCGAACTCCCGCTGGAATAAGGTTTTAGTGTCTTTGTGGTGAATCACTGTTCATCAGTTGAGCCTTCCGTTCCACGGCCAATTTGTAACCCAGCATAATACTACGATCATAGTATGCAAAAGCCTGTTGTTTTTGCCCCCGATTGTACAAAAATTCCGCAAGGTTGAAGTACGTTTCGCCGTCTGCGACACCAGCATTTACTGCCTTTTGCAGGATTGTCTCAGCGTCAGCAGCACGTTCCTGGTAGTAGTAGACTGCAGCCAGGCCATTGTAGGGTGCTGCGGAAGGATATCCAAGTTCAATTGCATCTTGAAATGCGCTGGCTGCTTCAGGATATTCTTTCATCTGCAGCAGGACTTCGCCGAAGCGTGCCAATAGCAAAGGATTGGATGAATCGAGTCGAACAATCTCCGAATATGCTTTTGCACGTTCGGGCAATGTCATTGGCTGCATAGTTAATTCCGCAATGCGACGTGCCACCTGTAATTTATCTTTTGGATCAGGACCATCCCAGCGAACTTTTTGCGGAACAGCAGCAACATAACCAAGACTTCGCAATCGTTCCATTTCTTCAGCCGATGGTTTGTACGCCGAGTTTACAGCAGCGCGGTTCAATAATGCTTCCACTTTCGTCTTGTACTTCATTACCTCTTGCGATGATGCAAGATTATGATTTTCATCTGGATCAGTTTTCAAATCATAAAACTCTGGTTTTGGCGCCTGGACGTACTTAAATTGCTGATCCTGAATACAAACCAACGGACTCCATCCGAAATCGATTGCACTCGCAAAACTTTCAGAATAGCTATCCAATGATTTTAATTTTCCACCGAGAAGCAGTGATGTCAGTGAAACGCCATCAATTGAAGCTGGAAATTTCCAACCCATGATTTCCGCAATGGTGGGAGAAATATCAATGATCCGTACAAGATCTGAAATTCGTCGCGATTGAATGCGCGGTCCGGAAATCATTAAGGGAATTCTTAGAGTGGTGTTGTAAATAAACAACGAATGGCTGATTTCGCCATGTTCACCAAAGGCTTCACCATGATCAGCACTGATAACAACAAGATTATTTGAATCAAGATGACTCTGTTTTAAGAAAACGAAAAATTCACCGAGTTGATGATCCGTATATGCAACTTCTTGCTGATATGGAGTGAGCCCGGCATAACCATGAGTTTGATAAGGATGATGTGGATCAAAAAAATGCATCCATAGAAAAAATGATTTTGATTGTGGCAGATTAGAAAGCCAATTTTGCGCGGCAAGTCGAACTTGTTCTGCATTGCGTTCCGCATATACAAACGTTCCTTGTTGATCCGGTGCCGGCGGAAATGAATCATCATAAACATCAAATCCTTGATTCAATCCATAATTCGCCGAAAGCGGTGTTGCTCCAACGAATGCTGCTGTCGCAAATCCGGCATTATGTGCTAATTCCGAAAGCAATGTCAGAGATGCTTGCGCTTTGTACACGCCGTTATGACGGACACCATGTGATGGTGGATACATGCCTGTAAATAATGAAGTGTGTGCTGGCAGCGTAATCGGTGCGGATGTAAATGCGTCATCAAAAACCGCTGCATTTTCTGCAAACTGTTGCATGAACGGCGTTGGTGTTTTGCTGCCGTAAACAGAAAGCGCATCAGCGCGAAGAGTATCGATCGTGATCAGAATAATGCTCTGTGGTTTTTGTGGTGTCGAATTACAGCAAAGAAGAAAAAATACAACCGCAAAGATACTAAGAAATTTGAGGGTTGAAGCGGGAGCGGAAGGGTTCGGGGATGCGTTCTTTCCATGAATTCCAGTGTTCGGACCAATCTTGCTTAAACTTCGCATCTACTACGCCAACTTCAGACAACAATTTATAACAGCGGTGAATGATCTCATCCTGTTTTTGTCGAATTGCTGCTTCCAAAACCATCATGACTTCATTTGCTTGAACCGGCAAGCTCTGCATTTTTCGCTGCTCCAATAAATTGATGCGAGCGCGTGTAAGCCACAAACCCTGTCGATATTGAGTCGCCGTTTTTTCCGCTTCCTGGGATTGAACTAAAGCATCGGCAATTTTTCCCAGATAGTGAAGTTGTAAAGATGAAAGCAGATGAGATGCGGTAAGGAAATAGGTATGCTCCATTTTTTGAGCAATCAATCTCAAATCCTTTTGCAAGGAGATTGTTTTTGATTGATCCGCATCCAATACAGCAGCAAATCCTTCAGCGGCTGTTTTCCAGAACAAAAATTCAGAGGAGGGTGTTTTTGCGGAATAGGAAAGCCCTTTTCGCCAATGTTCTCGCGCGCCATCATGATCCTTCAACGTCAGACAAACGTAACCAAGTTTCAATTCGGCTTCTGCGGCTCCGGCATCATCATGAATATCTTTGCAGAGCGTCAAACATTTGGTTAGAACTTCGAAAGTGTCTGAAAAATCACCCCTAAAAAAATGGATCGTAGCTCGTTGACCTAAAAGTTCACTGACGCGTTTCCGGAGATTTTTTTCTTTTGCTAATTTGAGCGCTTTAATTACGGAATCAAGTGCAGCATCGAGTTCGCCTGCAATCATTTTGTTTTGAGCCTGATTTTGTAAGTAGTAAGTTAACCCAAGGCTGTGTCCTAATTCACCGTAAATTTTTCCGGCACGTTCATTCAATCTTTCAGCAAGATCATAATTTGCGAGATCCAATTCCAGTTCTGCTTGATTTACTGCACATGCCGCAATTCCAAATGGATCTCCAATTTCTTGAGCCAGTGCAAAAGCGTTGACGATATTCTGCCTGGCTTCATGCATATTCCCAAGCACATGGCGGATGATGCTGATGTTTACAAGACATTCGATCATTCCTGGCCGGTCACCACGTTGTTGAAAAATTTCCAAAGCTTTTCGGAAATGTTGCAGTGCATTTTCAAATTCGCCCCGTTCCAGATGGATGATCCCTGCGCTATTTAAATATTTTGCTTTCAAGCCGGTATCTTGTTCACCTGAGGCGATTTCTACGGCCTGGTTCATGTATTTCAATGCATTGTCATAATCACAAACTCGCCAGAAATTTTTCCCGAGATTGTAGTAACTTTGACAAATTCCTTGATGATAGTTTTCTTCAGTTGAAATTCGGAGTGCTTCCTCGGCCAGGGAGCGCGACTTTACAAAATCTTCACGCTTGTAATGCACGCGGCTTAAATGATTCAACGCATCCGCTTCTAATGCCCGAAACTCCGTCGGTTTTTTCAGACGCAATAGTTGTTCGTAACTCAAGATTGCAGAATCCCAGTTTCCAAGCGCTTCCAACGCCAGACCTTTATACGTATGCAATTCTGCCAGCAACTGTGTGCCGGTGGAGTCAACCATTTCTTTGTACTTTGAGCAGCGTTCAAAATGTTGATATGCATCGTTGTATGCGTGAACCTGCAACGCTTTTTTCCCCGCTTCCAGCGAATATGCAAAAGCCTTTGGAATCACTCCCCCTTGTTCGAAGTGATACGCAAGTTCTTCAGCGAAAAGACTCAATGTATCTTGATGAAGTTGTTCAAGGATATCACCCACGCGCCGGTGAAATTTTTTGCGTTTAATCAATCCCATTTCTTCATAAATCACATCTCGAATCTTGTTGTGCGCGAATGCAAACCGATCTTCCATACCAGTGTGAACTTCGCGGAGAATCTGTTGTTTGGTGAGCTGTTCCAGCAAATCTAAAAGATATCCTTCGTTTTCTTCAATCAATTTCACAAGAATATGGAGATCGAATTCGTATCCGATGATGGATGCAAAACCTAAGATACGCTGTAATGGATCACTCAATCTGTTTGTTCTTCTTTGAATGAGCGCTCGGATGGAATAAGGCAAAATAGATTTATCCGGTTTCCTAAGCTGAATTTCATTAGCGGTGCGATGGATGTAACCTTCATCGAGCAACATTTTGACCAGCTCTTCAATGTAAAAAGGAATTCCCTCTGATTCATCAAAGATCCAGGTCTTAAAGGCATCTGAAAGAGTGCAACCTCGAAAAATTTCTTCTAACATTGTTCCCGTTTCTTCGCGTGTTAATGCTTTAAGCGCGATCGTATCGAATAGATTTTCGCGGCTCATGTTCTGAATAATGGTTGGCAGCGAAGACTTCAATGCTTCCTCATTTCTGAAGGTAGCGATCAATAAGATCCGTTCATTTACGATGTTTCGCGAAAGGTATTGCAGCAGATTCAAAGTGGAATCGTCACTCCAATGAATATCTTCAAGCACCATCACTGTAGGAAGTTGTCTGGCAAGACCTTGAAGCAACAACAAAATACTTTCCAGCAAAAAGTACTTGTCGGTTGATTGTGAAGGCGCCAATCGTTCGCGTTCAAAGCGATCGAATTGAGGAACCAGTGAAATCAATTCGCGGCGATAATGATCTTCTAAATTTTTATAAACGTTTACCGTGGCAGGATCTTTCGCTTCAAAACCTTTTTTCAAAGCAGTGCGTACCGGTGCATAAGTATGGATCAATGTGCCTTCAGTACTTTGACCGACCAGGATATGAAAATCTCCGGCTCTTTGACGCCGGCAAAATTGCATCAGTAATCTTGATTTGCCGATGCCCGCTTCTCCGGTGATGAATAACAGACGTCCTTTTCCGTTGCGGCATTCAGCAAAATGTGATTGCAAACTATTCCATTCTTTTTGGCGGCCGACAAGTGATTCACTATAGACTTTAACCGGCCAAACCCCACCACTTTCAGTATCTTCCAAAATCACCTGGCGCCCGGAGCGATAACAATTTCGGCCAGCTTGTTTGCTTGCATACAGCGCACGATCCGATAAATGAAAAACTTCAGAAATCACGGTGTTGTCATCGGGAAAAATGCTGAAGCCGATACTCAACGAAATATTCCTCAGCGGGAATCCTTCTTTCTCTTCGCTTAAGCAGTTAGAAACTCTGGATAGCACATCACTGCAAAGTGCACCTGCCTGATTTTCGTTACAATCCCGCACAATTGCGACAAATTCATCGCCTGCATAACGGAACACCCATCCACGATCACGAAAAACTTCCTTTAATAACTTCGCAACTCGAATAAGTGCGGCATCTCCAACAGCATGTCCATGGGTATCATTAATTTGTTTGAAATGATCAATATCAAGAATCAACAGGGCAAACGGTGAGCCGGTAGTTTCAGTTTGAACTTTTTGTTCTTCAACGCAATGACGGAAGAAACGGCGGTTGTAAAGGCCGGTTAAGTCGTCGGTATAAAGCAGAGTGCGAAGCTGCTCAACTTCTGTAGGCGCACCCGGACGAGGTGTTTGATCAAAACGAGCGTCATCGATTGCCATCGATGCCTTTTTCCCCTCTTATTCACTCACTCAATGGTGACGAACTATGTCGCAAGCTTAACGTAAATTCACCACAAAGTCACTAAGTAAAAGTAGCACTGAGGGCGCAGATTCGTTACAATTGGAGCCGTATGAAGCCTCAGCGAAAGCCGACGAGAAAAGTGAAAATTGGCTCGATTTTTGTTGGTGCAGGCGAACCGATTGCAGTTCAAAGTATGTGTGCAACACGCACTCAGGATATTGATGCAACAGTTCAGCAAACGGAGCAGCTTCGATTTTCGGGAGCGGCGATTGTTCGAATTGCAATTGATAATGATAAAGATGCCGAAGCGTTGAAAGAGGTTCGCAGTCAGACTACGGCCACTTTGAGTGTTGATCTTCAAGAAAATTATCGATTAGCTGCAAAGATTGCAGATCATGTAGATAAAATCCGTTACAATCCTGGCCATCTTCATCATCATGAAAAAGAAAAATCGATTCCTGAAAAAGTGGAATGGCTGGTAAATATTGCGCGTGATCATGATGTTGCGATCCGTATCGGTGTGAACTGCGGTTCAGTAGCTCCTGAATTTTTGAAGCTTTATCCCGGTAATCAGATGAAAGCTCTGATTGAAAGCACGGCTTACCATTGCAGCTTGATGGAAGAACTTCATTTTGAAAACTTTGTAGTCAGTTTGAAAGATTCGGATCCGCAAAAAGTAATAAATGCGAATGAGCAATTCAGTGAACGCCTGCCGCATGTTCCTTTACATCTTGGTGTTACGGAAGCAGGACTTCCGCCGGATGGAATCATAAAAACGCGCATTGCATTTGAAAAGTTACTGGCAAAAGGAATTGGAGACACGATTCGCGTTTCACTAACGTTGCCGAATCCACGAAAGCATGAAGAAGTAATTGTCGGACAAAAAATTATTGATGATGTTAATGCCGGACGCTTCATTTCCGTTCCGGATTTTGGCAAGGGGATGAACATCATCAGCTGCCCGAGTTGTTCGCGCGTAGAAAATGAAAAATTTGTGGAGCTGGCTGAGGAAGTAAAAGCGATGAGTGAATATGCGAAGGCTCATAAGGTAACGATCGCAGTAATGGGATGCCGCGTAAATGGTCCTGGCGAAACGGATGATGCGGATCTTGGTTTGTGGTGTGGTCCGACTCATGTGAATTTAAAACGTAAAGCTGAATCACTGGGTGCATTCACTTATGATGAAATTCTTGCGAAACTGAAAGAGGAATTGGATGCCCTGATTGCCTCAGGCAAACCACATTGATGAAAAAAATAGCCCTCTTCTTTCTCATCAACATATTTTTACTTTCGATTGTTTTCGCACAAACAAACGAACTCGCACGATTAAGCCATTCCTTTGAGGCCTTATCAGAAAAAGTAAGTCCGGCAGTTGTGCAGATATTTGTTACAGGTTATGGAACTGATGAGTCAGGATTGTCAGCTGAAAGTCTGTTGACCAGACAACGTAGCAGCGGTTCTGGAGTGATTATTGATCCCGATGGTTATGTCGTAACCAATGCGCATGTAGTTCAAGGAGCGTTGCGTGTTCAAGTATTGCTAAGAGTTAATGATGCAGGTTCACCAGGAAAATCCATTTTGAAATCGCGTGGCAAAGTTCTAACTGCGGCAATTTTAGGATTGGATTCAGAAACAGATATTGCATTGTTGCGAATTGAAGGCAGTAATCTGCCGCACATGGAATTAGGGGATTCGGATTTAGTGAATCCAGGCGAACTGGTGCTCGCATTTGGAAGTCCATTTGGGTTGGAAAATTCCGTTACTATGGGTGTAGTAAGCGCTGTGGCTCGCCAACTTCGATCCGAAGATCCGATGATCTACATTCAAACCGATGCTCCCATCAATCCTGGAAATAGCGGAGGTCCGCTTGTTGATGCTGAAGGACGATTGATGGGAATCAATACCGTTATTTACACACAATCTGGTGGAAATGAGGGTGTTGGTTTTGCTGCGCCTTCTAATATTGTAAAAAATGTGGTTCAACAAATTCGAAAGATGGGCAGAGTAAAGCGCGGTGAAATTGGTGCAGACGTTCAGACCATTACGCCGGCACTGGCGCGTGGTTTAGGTCTGAATCAAATGTGGGGTGTGATTGTTAGCGATGTAACTGTTGGAAGTCCTGCCGAAAAAGCCGGTCTTCAAAGTGGAGATGTAATTTTGACATTGGATGGAAAGGCGATGGAGAACGGCCGTCAATTTGATGTAAATCTCTACAGACGTTCTGAAGGTGAAGCTGTTGAGATTGAATATTTGAGAGGCGATAAAAAAGATACAACAAAAGTAAATGTGATGTTTCGTGAAGAAGAGCTGGAACGTGTTTCTGAATTGTTCCGGCCTGAAACCAGTTTGATACCTTCACTTGGAATTTTTGGCGTAACGATGAGCGATCAGATTGCTGCAATGCTTCCTTCGTTAAAGAAACAATATGGAGTTGTGGTGATGGGAAAAGCGGCGGATGCGCCCTATTGGTCGCGTGAGTTTAAAGCAGGCGATGTGATTCATGCCGTGAATACGAAGTTGATTACAACATTGGAGCAGTTAAAATCGGAATTGGATAATCTGCGATCTGGTTCGCCTGTTGCTATGCAAGTCGAACGCCGCGGCAAATTATTCTACATCTCCTTCGAAGTCGACTAGATTCTAACCGCAGAGATAGAGCCTCGGTGGTAAATCCTACTCGCCGGACATTTTCATTAGCAGCTTCCACTGGGCATCATTCACCGGCATTACTGATAGCCGTGGCAGACGCACCAATGCGAAGTCAGCAAATTCTTTTCGTGCTTTCACATCAGCAAGCGTGGGATGCTTCTTTAATCGCCCCAAAGCTTTAATATCGACTACCGAAAGCTTTTCATTCTTCTGCTTCGGATCCGGATATGCTTCACGAATAATTTCTGCCAGCCCGATCAACGCTTTTTCAGCTCCAGTGTGGTAAATCAAAACAGTGTCACCCTTTTTTGCACTACGCAAATTTCTCAGCGCGACCGGATTACTAACACCATCCCAAACAGTTTGCTTATCTTTTTCTAAATGATCGTATCCATATGTATCAGGATCTGATTTAAACAACCAATAACCCATAATTTCCTTTCAACCTTTTTTTGCTTTTCCTTGATTGGCTACAGCTTGCATTGCTTTCTTCACTTCTTCTGGATCACCCAGATAGTAATTCCGAATTGGATTTAATGAATTATCCAATTCATAAATTAATGGCAAACCTGTTGGAATATTGAGTCCAACAATATCTTCGTCCGAAATTTTATCCAAATATTTCACCAATGCACGAAGGCTGTTTCCATGTGCTGCGATGATCACCCGTTTTCCTGCACGCACAAGCGGTGAGATGTTTTCATGCCAGTAAGGTAAGAAGCGAGCGACTGTATCTTTCAAGGATTCTGTGCGCGGTAATTCTTCATCCGATAAACCTGCATATCGCGGGTCTTTGCCAGGAAATCGTTCATCATTTTCATCAAGAACCGGAGGACGTATATCGTAACTTCTTCGCCACAATTGAACTTGTTCATCACCGAACTTCGCTGCAGTCTCCGCTTTGTTGAAACCTTGCAGCGCTCCATAATGCCGTTCATTCAAACGCCAGCTGTGGTGAATCGGAATCCACATAAAATCCATTTCATCAAGCGTGATCCACAACGTGCGGATCGCCCGTTTCAAGACCGAAGTAAACGAAACATCTAAAACGAATCCTTCCTTTTTTAAAGCACGCCCGGCATTACGAGCTTCTTGTGCCCCTTTCTCAGACAGATCTACATCAGTCCAACCTGTGAAACGATTTTCTTTATTCCAGGTGCTTTCACCATGCCGTAATAAAACTAACTTAAACATTTAAGTCTCCTACCGCAGAGTCGCAAAGCGTGATTTTGAACCTAGCTCTTCTTCAATGCGCAGCAGTTGATTATATTTTGCCATGCGATCGCTACGGCTCGCACTACCTGTTTTAATTTGACCACAATTTGTTGCAACTGCGAGATCCGCAATTGTTGCATCTTCTGTTTCGCCGGATCGATGACTAACTATGCACGTGTATTTTGCATCAAACGCCATCCGCATTGTTTCCAGAGTTTCGGTTAACGACCCGATTTGATTCACCTTGATCAAAATTGAATTTGCGATTCCTTGCTTGATACCTTGTTCCAATTTTTTTGTGTTCGTTACAAACAAATCGTCACCCACCAGTTGCACTTTTTTGCCAAGACGATCAGTCAATTTTTTCCAGCCTTCCCAATCGTTTTCTCCCATCCCATCTTCTATGGAAAAGATCGGGAATCGTGAAATCCAGTTTTCGAACAGCGAAACCATATCCTCACTGCTTTTCCGTGATTTATCAGACTTCTTAAAAACGTAAGCGCCATTGTCGAAAAATTCGCTTGCAGCAACATCAAGAGCAAGACTGATTTGAGTTCCAGGTTTATATCCGGCAGCTTCAATCGCTTTTAACATCAGTTCCATCGCTTGTTCATGGGATTGTAATTGAGGAGCAAAGCCGCCTTCATCGCCTACAGCGGTAATCATTCCATTTTGCTTTAACAGCTTTTTCAGATGATGAAAAATTTCGCATCCCATTCGAATTGATTCTGCAAAAGATGATGCACCGTGAGGCACAATCATGAATTCCTGAACATCTAAATTGTTATCAGCGTGTGCTCCACCATTAATTACGTTCATCAAAGGTATCGGAAGGGTAACTCCTTCACCTTTACTGAGATAACTGTACAAACTTACCTTTTGGGATGCGGCTTCGGCCTTTGCAATCGCGAGCGAAACGCCCAAAATTGCATTCGCCCCTAATTTGGATTTGTTTGGAGTGCCATCCAGATCAATCATGAACCGATCGAGTTCTTGTTGATTTGAGGAATCCTTACCAATTAATTCCGGCGCGATAATGCTATTGACGTTTTTTACCGCGGTTAAAACTCCTTTCCCTAAATATCTCTTTGAATCGCCGTCACGAAGTTCCAGAGCTTCATATTCACCGGTTGAAGCGCCTGAAGGAACAGCTGCTCGGCCCATGCTTCCGTTGTTTAGATAAACATCTACTTCTATGGTAGGCATGCCGCGAGAATCAAGGATTTCGCGCGAATGGATTTTTTGGATTGTTGCCATATTGGTTCTCCTGCGGTTTAAATGTTCGATGATGATTAAGGAAATCCAATCCTAGCATAGATTTGGACGTTGATAATGACACACTCAAGTCCTTTGACTTGAGGGATTTGCCTACCTATACTTAGGATTGAATCCGGTGGAATGTAAAACGGTAAGTGCGGTTGATTAGTCCATTTCGCTGGTCAAAGAGAGGTTAACAGAATGAAAAGTACAAAGAATAAGAAAGTCAATATTCCGGACATCATCTCTGTATTGCCGTTAAGAGACGCAGTTCTGTATCCGGAATTGATGATACCTCTTGTTGTTGGGCGTGACCGCTCGGTCAAGCTGATTGAAGATTCGTTAAAAACGGACAACATAATCGGCCTCGTTACTCAAAAGGATCCAAAGATCGAGGAACCGAAATCCGAAGATTTGTATTCGGTTGGTACAACAGCATTGATCACAAAAATGATCCGCATGCCTGATAGCACGTTGCGGGTCATTGTTCAGGGGCTTTCACGATTTAAGGTCGAATCATTTCTGCAAACGGCTCCGTATTACGTATCAAAAGTAGATATCATCGATGAGCCGGATGAAAAGAGTATTGAAATCGATGCTCTAGTCATGAATGCAAAAAAGCTGTTCAAAAAACTCAGTGAGATGGCCAGCTATTTATCTTCAGACCTGGCTTCCGTGATCGTGAATATGGATACAGCGGGGAAGCTGGCTGACTTGATTGCATCGAGTCTGAAAATTTCCACTGAAGAAAAACAGGAAGTGCTGGAAAGCATTTCGTTAAAAGATCGGCTTGAGAAAGTAAACCTGCTTCTGAATAAGGAAATTAATATTCTGGAAATCGGTAATAAGATTCAGACCCAGGTTAAAGGTGAAATCGATAAGACTCAGCGTGAATATTATTTGCGCGAGCAGATGAAAGCCATTCAGAAAGAACTTGGTGAAGGCGATGAACGCGGATTAGAAGTCGAAGAGTTCCGCGAAAAAATCGAAAAGGCGAAAATGCCTGTCGATGTAAAGAAAGTCGCCGAAAAAGAATTGAAGCGGCTTTCCAAAATGCATCCAGCATCTGCTGAATATTCAGTTTGCCGTACATACCTGGAAGTTCTTGTTGAATTGCCATGGATGATCGGTACTGATGACAATTTAGACGTAAAGCAAGCTTCTCAGGTGTTGGAAGAAGATCATTATGATCTTGAGAAAGTAAAGAAACGTATTTTGGAATATCTTGCAGTACGTCAATTAAAATCGGACATGAAAGGTCCGATCCTTTGTTTCGTTGGTTCCTCCTGGTGTTGGTAAAACATCTTTAGGAAGATCGATTGCCAGAGCATTGGGTAGAAAATTTATCCGTATTTCATTGGGTGGCGTTCGCGATGAAGCTGAAATTCGTGGTCACCGCAGAACATACGTTGGCGCATTGCCCGGACGTATCATTCAAAGTATCAAGAAAGTGGGCACGAATAATCCCATTTTCATGCTGGATGAAGTTGATAAAATCGGTACTGATTTTCGCGGCGACCCGTCATCAGCATTGTTAGAAGTCCTTGATCCGGAACAAAATTTTGCTTTTTCGGATCATTATTTGGAAGTACCATTCGATCTTTCGAAGGTCATGTTCATTGCTACAGCGAATTTACTCGAACCGATTCCCGCACCGTTGCAAGACAGAATGGAAGTGATCGAAATCCCGGGTTATACAGATGAAGATAAATTGCGGATTGCGACAAACTTCTTAATTCCAAAACAGCGGGCCGAACATGGATTGAAGGAAGATCAAATTATTTTTGAAGATCAGGCGGTAAAAGAAATCATCCGCAATTACACGCGCGAAGCCGGTGTTCGTAATCTGGAACGTGAAATAGCAACGATCTCCCGCGGTACAGCGAAAGAAATCGTTGAAGGCACGATTCAGAAAGCGGTTATTAATCCGGAGGCAATCAGCAAGTATCTTGAGCCGATCAAGTTCTTTTCGGAAGTTGCGGAAAGAACAGCCGTACCAGGCGTTGCAACTGGATTAGCATGGACAGCAACGGGTGGCGACATCTTGTTTGTGGAAGCAAGCAAGATGAAAGGCAAACGCACGCTGTCGCTTACTGGACATCTTGGCGATGTCATGAAGGAATCAGCGCATGCGGCACTGAGTTATCTCCGATCAAAAGCGAAAGAATGGGATATTCCAGAAGATTTCTTCGAAGAATATGACATTCACATTCACGTGCCGGCAGGTGCTCAGCCGAAAGATGGTTCGATCAGCAGGTGTCACATTGTTTGTGGCCTTGTTTTCAATTTTGACTGGCAGACCAGTCAAGAATGATGTTGCGATGACTGGTGAAATTACACTGCGTGGTGCGGTTCTGCCTGTGGGCGGAATTAAAGAAAAAGTTCTTGCTGCAAAACGCGCAGGATTAAAGAAAGTAATTTTGCCTGATCGCAATCAGAAAGATCTGGACGATGTGCCGGCCAATGTCAGGGAAGACATGGAATTCCTGTTCATCAAACGCGTAGATGATGTAATTGATCTGGCAATTGGTCCGAAAACTGAGGGCAGTGTGGTTGTGCCTCCGAAGGAAGAAGAGACCAAAATTGAGCCAGAAACTTATGCCGGGATGTCAGGTTCAGAACGGCCGAACTAATCCAACCATCTATATACAGGGGCGGCTTCTTAGCCGCCCTTTTGTATTTCTGTTCGTGTCTTTGCGGTAAAATCCTTCAGGCATGTTGAAGGAAGCTTTGGAAATTCCATACCTGATGGAAATTTACTTTTTCATCATCGGTGCCGTCATCGGATCCTTTCTGAATGTATGTATTCATCGAATTCCGCTAAAAGAATCCATCATCTTTCCGCGATCACGATGTCCGAAGTGTGGTACCGAAATCCGCTGGTACCAAAACATTCCGATCTTGAGTTACATTTTTCTTTTTGGTCGATGTGCGAATTGCAAAACTGGAATTTCTCCGGTTTATCCGTTTGTTGAATTGCTCACTGCAGTTTTGTTTGTTGTTTTATGGCGCAAGTTTGGTTCAGAACAATTCCATTTTTGATTTACATTGTGTTTGCCTGCAGCATGATCGTTTTGATCTTCATTGATTACTATCATCAACTCCTTCCGCATCGCATCACATTTCCGGGAATCGCATTGGGCTTCGCAAGTTCGTTTATTAATCCATTTGTCAGACCAGTGCAATCTGCAATCGGAATTTTGATTGGTGGACTGCTTCCATTTCTGGTGCTGATTGTGTATCGATGGATCCGCAAAAAAGAAGGACTCGGTCATGGCGATATTTTCATGCTTGCAATGATCGGCGCTTTTCTTGGATGGAAACAAGTTCTGATTGTGCTCTTTCTATCTTCATTCGTAGGAGCACTTGTCGGAATGTTCATTATTTTGGTGTGGAAGAAAGGATCTGATTTTGCGTTGCCGTACGGCACATTCTTAGGTGCTGCCGCTTTATTCGCTTTGTTCTATGGTCCTTACTTGTGGAATCTGTACTTTAAGCTCTAACCGCAGAGACTCTGGGTCTCTGTGGTTAAAAGTTGCGTTTGAGTTGGATGCGATGGAAGGACTCAGCTAGCGCAATGAATGCGAGAGAAATTGTTGCGTAAATGGCGATCACTGAAATTGTTGTTTGATGGAACCAACCTGCAAAATCAAAAAACGGATTGTGTCCGCCATCATTCATTACCAAATATAAGAAGAACAAAAACAGCACGATAAAAGTCTTTGGGTTAGAAGTCAAAATTCCCAATCCAGTTGCGCAAGCAGCAGCAAAGATGGTACCCCCTACCAAAGCGAGTGCCGCAAAAGGTTGAACAAACAACAATTTCAGTACTGCTACCCATGTGAATGCGAGTGCCAGAATGATTGCTGTAATCAATTTCCAAAAAACAAAGTTGCTGCGGAGTCGCGGTGCTGCAAAAACTACTGGCATTGTTCCAACAGTTTTTTCGCGAGTAGCCATATCTGCAAGAACAACCACCATTGCAGCAAACGCTAACGGGAGTTTATTTTGAATCGAAGCAGGCGAAAGAATCAAAAAGAAGATCGTAAAGAATGCAATTAATACAGTTGCTGCAGGATAAATTTGGAGAGTCAACAAAACTTCTGCTGCAACTGAACGGATGAATGACGGTTTATTACCAAAACTCAAAATTCGTGAAAAAGGTGCAGTGATCAATCTACTCAGAGGTTTTAGAAGAGTATTGATTTTTTCAATGAATCCATGTCGGATCCTTCTTGAGCCTGCTTTGATCCGATCAGGATTAAACCGATGAAAACGGGCTAATGGAATCAATAAAAATGGAATAGTCCAGACCAGTGAAATCAAACGCGGCAGAATCCATTCCGCGCGAAATGGAAATCCGGAAATTACAAATGGAGTTTTGGTCATATCATATTTAGTGCTTCCGATTGAAAGTGAATCGCTGCCGATGATGGTCTTCATTTGGCCAAACAAATATCCCATCCCCATTGAATCAAAATAGGAAGCAAAGTTCGGATACTGTTTGTGTTCCGAATTGATTGCAGTAAAAGCAATCACACCAATCCAGACCATGAAATAAAGCACATCACCGAATTTGCCAGATAAAAATTTCGTGGATTCAAAAATAATTGACACTGTCGAAATGAAGACCAGCAATGGCGGTATCATGAGCGCGTAAAACGCAATGAAGGTAAGAGGCTCCAGTGGCGCTTCGCCGCGAATGAGCTGCATGATCATGCTGCTGATCAAAAATCCAATCGAAATGCTAGCTAAGAAAACAATGTTTCCAATAAATTTCCCTGCCAGATATTCGCCATTGCGCAATGTAGTAGATGCAAGAATGAATCCGGTTCTTGTTTGAATATCTCTTTTGATTGAATTGCTCACCAGATAATATCCAAACAATCCCATCAACAAAGTGAATATTGTGGATGTACCGATGGCAAGTGCAATGGAATTGTAAAGCGCTCTACGTTCTTGGACTTGTATCAGAGCTTTTCCGGTAGAAGGGGCAGGAATCCAGAGGTATGCAGCTACGCATAAGATCAAAAAAATAACTGCAGTCGATGGACGCCGAAATCGCAATAAGAAATCGGTCTTTATAACAGCCAGAATATGGCGTACCCGCTCTTTCATACGCGCATCAATTCGCCTGGTGACAAATTACTATCCATTGCGAGTAAGAATGCTTCTTCTAAACCAGGCTCCGCAGGAATCGCGGTTGGATGCGGACATTGACTGCTGACAACGCGAGTATGTACACCATCTGATTTGCGAACTGCAGAAGAAATTTTCAGTGTTCTGCGCAGAGTTTCAAATTCTTCCGATGAAACAACAACTTCCCAAACTTTGCCTTCTGCAAATCGCAATAAATCTTCTGGCGGTGAAAATGCCACAAGTGAACCATTTTTCATGATTGCAATTTCAGTTGCAATCGATTCAATATCGGAAACGATGTGAGTAGATAAAATAACAAGCTTGGTGTGTCCAATGTCAGTTAAAATATTTCGAAACCGTACTCGTTCCTCCGGATCCAATCCTGCGGTGGGTTCGTCAACAATCAAGAGTTCAGGATCATTGATTAATGCCTGCGCAATTCCAAGACGTTGCTTCATTCCACCTGAAAAACCACCGACTGAACGTTTTGCAACGGTGTGCAAATTTACCAACTCCAGCATTTCTTGAATTCGAGCCTGGTCATGAATCCCTTTTAGTGATGCGAAATAACTTAAGAATTCAATCGCAGTTAGATTTTCATAGACTCCAAAGTCTTGTGGTAAATATCCAAGCCGTTGACGCAGAAACTCCGGATTGCGAATGATGTCCGTGCCTTGAAACAAAATTCTTCCGGCAGTTGGACGTGTAATTGTGGCAATCATTTGCATTAAGGTGGTTTTGCCTGCACCATTCGGACCTAACAGCCCAAGAACTCCATTCGGGACAGATAGAGAAAAATCTTTTACACCATAGTTGCCTGCTTTAAAGCGTTTTGATACGTTTTCTATTTCAAGAACGTGCATAGTCTCACCGTGCATTCAAAATAGATCATACGTCTAAACCGGATTTTGGTTCATATATTGGAGTACAAAGATGAAGAAATCAGAGAATACGAAGCGTTGTGCATGGCCCGCAACAGATCCTTTGATGATTGAATATCATGATGCGGAATGGGGAGTTCCACTTCATGATGATCGCAAGATTTTTGAGTTTCTTGTATTGGAGGGGATGCAAGCTGGATTAAGCTGGCTCACAATCTTACGAAAGCGAGAAAATTATCGGCAGGCATGTCATCAGTTTGATCCGGACCGTATCGCCAGGTACGGCGCAAAAGATGTAGCGAGATTGATGAAGAACGCTGGCATTATCAGGAATCGCTTAAAGATTGAATCGATGATTACAAATGCGAAGAAGTTCTTGGAAGTGCAAAAAGAATTCGGAACATTTGATAAATACATCTGGCAGTTTGTGAATGGCCGCCCGATTCAGAATCGCTTAAGGAATCTTTCGCAAATTGTGGCCACAAGCAAAGAGTCCGATATCTTAAGCAAAGATTTAAAAGAGCGAGGTTTCAAATTTGTCGGTTCAACGATTGTTTACGCACACATGCAAGCTACCGGCATGGTGAATGATCATGTGGTGGATTGTTTCCGATACAAACAGCTGACGAAGAAGAGTTAGCACACGGATAATACGGATTTCACGAGTTTCCACGGATCTGAAAAATTTAATGAACCGCGGATGCACACAAATGGTGTTGCCGGCGGCCCGCCGCAGGCGGGCCGTGAATGAGAGCCGCAATCAAAAACAAAAACAACAATTGAAACTGATTCTTTAAGTTGATTCTGAGAGTGTTGCTTTTGTTTTTGATTGCGGTTCTCATTCAGCGCCTACTGGCACCGGCAACATCAATCTTATGTGAGCTGAGCTAAATCCGTACTACAAACATTCATTTTCTTGTTTTCTTAAGAAGATTTTTCTACAGCAGCGTCGATAAAATCCTGCCATATTTTTTCAGTTTCACTGTGCAAACTAATCTAAAATCCGTGTGAATCCGCGTTCATCCGTGGTTCAAAATACTCTTGTACTCTGCGGTAAATAATTTTGGGTTGCGGGCACAGCCCGCGCCGTGTTCATCAGTGTTTATCCGTGGTTATTAAAAAGTCCGTGAGAATCTATGAAATCCGTGTTATCCGTGGGAAATCTTAAAGCCCTATGTTTTGCATAAGTCAACTTCTGCGATAAGATCATTCGGTTTTAGAATTTCCAACCCGCACAACAAATATCCTGTGAGAGAGGAGAGGATGAAGACAAACAAATTCCATTTTCTAATTCTTCTAGTGGTTTTTGCCACAGTCGCGCTTATAACAACCGGCAACGCAATAGCGGCTGCTGACAAACTTCGTTCGGAAATTGAAGCAGCGAATGCTGAATGGGCGAAGCAATACAATGCTGGTAACGCTGCTGGCGTGACCGCACTTTATACAGACGATGCTAAGGCGATGCCTCCTAATAGCGACTTCGCAACCGGCAAAGCAGGAATTACAGCGGTCTGGCAAGGAATGATGGACTCAGGTGCTAAATCAGGAAAGTTAACCACCGTTGAAGTAATGGGAACGGGTGATACTGCACTTGAAGTTGGGACCTATGAAGTGATGGACAAGGATGGCAAAGTAATCGATAAAGGCAAATATATGGTGCATTGGAAAAAAGTTGGATCAGCGTGGAAGCTTCATCGCGATATCTGGAACTCAAGCATGCCTGCGCCAACGAATTAATGTGAACTTCAAGATGCTGCGGTAAAATACTTAGGTGTTAAGTACCAACCAGAGAGTGGCAGCTACGAGATTCAATCTCAAATCGGATCAGGCGGTATGGGGGAAGTATACCGCGCAAAGGATAGCCGTCTCGGTCGCGATGTTGCTGTAAAAGTCCTGCCTAAAGAATTTGCAACACATCCCGAACGCATGCAGCGTTTTGAACGCGAAGCACGTTCTGCATCTGCGTTGAACCATCCTGCAATCATTACCATCTACGATGTTGGATTTAGCGGTAGTGATGCTTATATCGCAATGGAGTATGTGGATGGTAAGAATCTGGCCGAAATTTTAAATGCCGGACGCCTTCCCCTGAAAAAAATCGTTACGATTGCTTCGCAGTTTGCTGATGCGCTGGCAAAGGCCCATGAAGCTGGAATCATTCACCGTGATTTGAAACCAGAAAACCTGATGATCACCTCTGACGGCTTTTTGAAAATTTTGGATTTCGGATTAGCAAAACTCACAAATCCATCGATGGATGTTTCGACTTTCCAAACGCAAACCAGTGCAGGAGTAGTGCTTGGTACCGCTTCATTTATGTCGCCTGAACAAGCAGCTGGTAGAGCCGTTGACTTTCGATCGGATCAATTTTCATTCGGATCAATTTTGTACGAGATGGTAACCGGACGCCGCGCATTTTCAAAAGCTACGGCGGCAGAAACAATGACTGCAATACTTCGCGATGATGTTGAACCGGTTACATCGTTAGTTCCAAATCTTCCAGGTCCGATCCGCTGGATCATCGAACGCTGCATGGCAAAGGATCCGGATGAACGTTATGCTTCAACCCGCGATCTGGCGCGCGACCTTCAAAGAGTACGTGATCATTTTACTGAAATCACTTCATCGTCCGAATCTACTCAATCACTAACAGCTGTTAAATCACAAAACCGATTCATACTTCCAATCGCAATTGTTCTTGCACTTGCTACAGGCATTGCTCTTACTTACTGGTTCAATCGCACACCACCTCAAACCCCGGCAGTTTTTCGCACACTGACATATTCCGGATCTGATTCTTCTCCTACCGTTTCTTCTAACGGACAGCTGGTTGCATTCCGATCCGATCGTGATGGCACACCAAGAATCTGGCTGAAACAACTTAAAGGTGGAAATGAAGTTGCGCTTACTTCAGGTCCTGATGACTTACCGCGTTTTTCACCGGATGGTTCACTGTTGTTGTTTATTCGAAATGAAGGTACTACTGCATCGTTATTTCGTGTTCCGGTGTTAGGCGGTGAGGAACGGAAAATAATTGAAGATGTGCGGAGCGCCGATTGGTCGCCGGATGGAAATAAGATTGCATTCATTCGATGGAAAGCGGCGCAAGGAAATCCTGATTCCCAATTTTTTGTTGTGAATCCAGATGGTTCAAGCGTTCAACAATTGGCCGAAATTAAGGAACGTCAACTCCAGTCTATTCGCTGGTCTCCTGATGGGCATTATTTGGTAGCAACAGTAATCATTCAAGGAAATTATGGAAGCAGAGATGCAATCGCGTTGATCGATATGCAGAACAAAAAAACTCGATGGATTTTATCTTCCTATAGTTGGCCAACGTCTGCAGTTTGGACTGGCACCAAAAATCAGATCGCATATTTCAGTCCAGAAACAGGAGTCGCTTTGTTTCAATTGCGTGGTGATAGCACATTGTTTTTGCATGATGTAGAAACTGGCGAACGCAAACCGGTATTTTGGGCACAATCTGCGGGCGAAATTATGGATATTGCAGGCAAAGGAAGGATTGTCATGCACTCTGCATCGCTGCGAGAAAACTTGCGGGAGATTACTCTCAACGGAAAAAAGAATGCACCAGAAACATCTGCCTGGCTCACTCGTGGAAATAGTTGCAACCGGCAGCCAGTATATTCCCCGGATGGGAAACACATTTTGTTTTCATCAAACATGGCTGCAAATCTGGATCTTTGGGAAGTATCAACAGAATCACGCGCACTTCGCCGGATTACTGAAGATGCAGCAGGAGATTGGGATCCTACATATAGTCCGGATGGAAAACACATTTTATGGAGTTCGAATCGTGGTGGACATTTTGAAATCTGGATGGCAAATGCGGATGGAAGTGGTGCGCGTGAGGTAACGAAAGATGGAGTCGATGCTGAAAATCCGGGCATGAGTATGGATGGAAAATGGATTGTTTACAACTCCTATAATCCTGATTTGAAAATCCGCGGAATCTGGAAGATTCATCCTGATGGATCCGGCGCAGTCCGCATTGCGACAGGGTTAACCCAGTGGCCTGAAGTTTCACCAGATGGGCGTTATGCAAGTTATGGTTTTTATAAACAATCATTGAATGACGCTATTACTTACGAACGTGTCGTAGAAATTGAAACCGGCATTCAAATTCCGTTTGAAATCAAAGTCAGTAACAGGGATCGTGTTGGTGGAAGAATGCGATGGATGCCTGATGGAAAATCGATTGTATTCATTGATGAAGATGAAAAAGGGCCTGGGGATTATTTGCACAAGATTTTATTCCAGGAAAAGATACAGTTTCTTCGCGGCGTGCAATTGCAGGATTTGATGTAGACCGCAAAATCGATACTTTTACGATCTCACCTGATAATTCCAAAATCGTAATGGCGGAAGTAGAAGTGCTTTCCAGTTTAATTATGGCTGAAGGAATTCCAGGGATCGAACCTCAACATAAATAAAATAGACTTATTCAACTTTGTGCCTTTGTGGTTTGATTTAAATCATGTTTCTCCTTGATTAAACATCTAACCCAACGGAGCGCATTAACGCAATCGCATTACTTTTCTGAATCACTCCCGGTTTCAGTTTGTAATCAAACGCGATTTTTCCGTTTTCAATATGATCTTCAAAATGCATATTTGATGCAGCTGAACCAAGATCATCAACAATTTTCGCCAGTGCTAGATCATGCGTTGTTACGATTCCGATTGCACTTTGTTTGTTCAAGCCGCGAACAATTGCTTCGGAACCGATGAGCCGATCCGCTGAATTTGTGCCATGTAAAATTTCATCAAGCAAATATAAAACTGGTGTTGATCCGTTCGTCAAATCCATAATTTGTTTGATCCTGGTGATCTCCGCATAAAATTTTGAATAGCCACCCTGAACTGAATCTTGAATCCGGATCGAAACTCCAAGTGATACTTGGGATACGATCATAGATTCAGCACGTACCGGGGCTCCTGCAAGTGCGAGAACTACATTCATTCCTACCGTTCGCAGGAAGGTGCTCTTACCTGACATATTTGATCCGCTCAAAATCACAATGGAAGGAGTTTCGCCTAACGAAAAATTATTTCGAACACAACGATTGCGCTGAATCAATGGATGACCGATTCCTTCTGCTTTCACTACAGGGCCTTCTTCCGCAATTTCAGGAAATGGATCTTCCGGATGTTCGTACGAATAACATGACAAAGATAAGAGTGCTTCGATTTCTCCAATCGCAATTATCCACTTACGCACGAGTCCGCCATTCGAACGCCGCCACGCTTCTACAGCAAAACCGATTTGAGTTCTCCATAACAAAAGTCCTGCAAACGTAGCAAAGTACGGGTTTCGTCCCCAATCGTAAAATTCAATTAAGCGATTGAGTTTTCCAATCCTTCGCGATGGAGGTTCTCCTTCGCCGGATACATTCAACTTCCAATCTTGAAGTAAAGCAGACTCAAATTTTTCAGTTTCGATACGCGCAAGAATACCGGATAAAAGTTTCAACTCATTTCCGGCACGTTCTAAACCTTGCAATGAGCTCCGGATTTTTTTTCTGAAAATGGATGCGAATAAAATTTGACCAAAGATCGCAAGGATAAACCAGCCAGCACCTGTACCAAATTGAAACCATGAAATCAGTGAACCGGTTGTTAATACAGATAGAACAACCCCAATTACTGCTGCTGATGAAGGAATTGCGGTTTGAGTTTGTTCCGCCCAGTTCAGAACAAAATCAATTTCCCGTGATTCCTGAACCTCCTGGCTTTTTCGGGTAGCAGGCAAAGTTTCAAGGATTGCAAGATCTTCGCGAAGTGAAACGCGTTCACTCAACTCACGCACTGCATTCTGCCGTTCACGGATCTTTGCAGTTGAAACAGGATGCAAAAGCCATTCAGATAAAGTTCGGATGCCGGAGAGAGTTCTTGAAATACACAAAAGTTGAAACAATGATTTGGAGCCGAACAGATCCAGATCCCATGCGTAAGGATGATCAACATTTACTTTGATTTCATAAACTGGATCATCGCGATCCATCCATGTGTCATTGATTCGGCTCAGTCCTCGTTCATAAAACTGAATTGCCATTTCTGCTTGAGCGCGTTTTCGCAAGATTTGATCATGCTTTATAACCAACGCGATAAAAAGAAGCGCAGGCAACAGTACCCACATTACTGAAAAAAGTGATGCGCCAGCGGAAAGCCCAAATACGATTACGCCAATTACAAAAATAATCAGGCGGGCGATTGAAAGAAGCCGTTCATGAAACTGACGACGATTGAGATTTATCTGCCATTGTTGAAGCCGGCTTCGATATTCGCTTGCTGAATCTTGCACAATAACTATTGTCCTAAAGCGAAGCCGCCACGGCGCGGATCTGCCGCACCAAGTTTCATGCCGGAAACAGGATCCACCATAATTGTGTGTACATCGCCTATATCTTCAGCCGCCACCGCGAAATGATGGCCGCGCGATTCAAGTGCTTTGCGCACATCAAGTGCGATGGCGTAAGGTTCATATCGAATTTCATCCGGCATCCATTGATGATAAATCCGCGGTGCATCCACCGCTTCCTGTAAATCCATTCCAAAATCGAAAACGTTTGAAATTACCTGGAAGATTGCACTTGCGATTTTTGGACCGCCTGGACTCCCAAGCGCCATTACAGCATGACCATCTTTCACAAGTATTGTTGGCGCCATGGATGAAGCAGGACGTTTTCCTGGTTGAATCGCATTTCCTTCGCCTTGAATTAATTTGTATATGTTGGGTTGCCCAGGCTTTGATGTAAAGTCATCCATTTCATTGTTCAAAAAGAACCCGGTGCCAGGCGCAATTACGCCCGAACCAAATTCAGTGTTAAGTGTTGTTGTAACTGAAACCATATTTCCGAAACGATCAACGATTGAAATTTGTGTTGTGTTTCCTGAAATTTTGGTTGGATCCATAACTTCAACCGATGGTGTTGCTCGATCTGTTCGAATCGATTGAGCCATTTCTTTTATGTGTTGGCCGGAAAGCAAATCCTGAACCGGTATGGAAGTGAAATCAGGATCTCCGGAATAACGGGCGCGATCAGCGAAAGCACGTTTCATAATTTCAACTAATAGATGGATGTGATCTGTTGAATGAAATTCTGAATTCTTGAGATCGAAGTATTCCGCCATTTGAAGCATTTGCAAAATTGCCACTCCACCTGATGAAGGCGGAGGTGCTGTTATTATTTCGTAGCCTTTGTACGTACCTGTAATTGGTTTTCGAATTTTAGGCTTGTAATCTTTTAAATCTTCCATGGTAATGAGGCCGCGATGTTGTTTCATTTCCTGAACGATTAATTCCGCTGTTTTGCCTTCATAAAATTCTCGCGAACCTGAATCTTGTAATCGTTTTAATGTTTCGGCAAGGTCAGATTGAATCAGAACATCGTTTTCCTTTGGAAATTTCCCGTTGCGTAAAAAGATTCGTGAACTTTCCGGAAATAACTTTATTGAATCGCCACCTTGTTCCATGCGAGCCGCAGTCTTATATGTCAGTGGAAATCCTTTTGATGCAAGTTGTCGTGCGGGTTCTATGACTTCGTTCCACTTCATTGAACCAAATCGTTCCATCGCGGTTGCCATTCCGGCAACAGCTCCTGGAACGGCAATCGCGAGGTATCCAACTGTTGATGCATCTGACTTTCCGGTTAGATACATATCGCGAGTTGCAGCCTTTGGAGCGATTTCGCGGGCATCAATGAATTCAGTACGGCCATCCGCCATGCGGATTAAAAAAAATGTCCCACCACCAAGATTGCCTGCTTCAGGCCAAACAACCGCAAGTGTAAATAATGCTGTTACTGCAGCATCTACAGCATTGCCGTGGTTCAACGCTTCAACTGCTGATCGTGTTGCAAGTTCATGAACTGTCGCTACCATTGAATTCGGTGATCTCACCGAATCACGCGAAGCGCCATTCAATCCAGGCTGAAGAAAAAGAAGGACGCCAATCAGACAAAGAATGTTATGCCAGCGCGTTCGCAGCAACCCCTTTTTTAACCACGAAGTCCACGAAGAACACGAATAAAAATACATTTTCTAAAAACCTTCGTGCTTTTTCGTGATCTTCGTGGTTGATTTTAAATCTGCTTTTATCAACATCTTCATATTCGCATTAATCTTGTAACAGAAAATAGACTTCCAAAAAATCCAACGATCATTCCGCCTGAGATCATAGCTGCAATCATCCATCCCGACAAAAATTGAATTTGATTCGCAGCAAAAAAGGGAGCATTCAGCTGGCTTATTCTTTGAATCAGAAAAATATACAAAATAAACAAAAGCCCTGTAGCTAAAGCGCCGCCGATAAAGCCGTGCAATATTCCTTCAGTAAGAAATGGTCCTTTAATGAAACTATTCGTTGCGCCAACTAATCGCATGATTTCAATTTCATCTCTCCGCGAAAGCACCATTAATTTAATGACATTGGAAATGGAAAATGTGGCAGTGAAGATCAAGATGCCTCCAAAAACCAGACCGATAAATTCAACGAAGCGGATCATGAACTGGACTCGATCAATCCATTCCTGATCATATTCAACATCCTGAACTACATCTTGCGTACGAATTTGTTTTACAAAATCATGAACTGCATTTTGATTTTGAAATTCTCTGCGGATCGTGATTTCAAAAGATGCAGGAAAGGGATTGTTCTGTAAATCATCTGCAAGATCTTTCATTGAAGGGTAAAAATTACGGAATCGGTTTAAAGCTTCCTCGCGTGTGACGTATTGATATTTCGAAACAAAAGGTGAGGCTTTGATCATTGCTTCAAGCTGAGCGACATGATTGTCGCTGCTATTATCGTTCAGAAAAACGCTGATTTTTACATTTTCTGTCCAATGTCCAATTAGCTGCGCAAGATTTTGTGCAGTCATCAAAAATAACCCAAGCGTAAAGAGTGAAAACGAAATGATTGCAATGGATACGAAATTATTAAACCTGTTAGACCACAGGTTTACTGCGGCTTCACGAAGGAAATAACGGAGAACATATAACAGGCGCATGCGTTAAAGTGCAATATCATCGGAAAGGCGTCCATGATCCAGAATTACAACTCTTCCCCGAATTTTCTGGATCATATCCTTATCATGAGTGGCGATTATTACAGTTGTGCCTCGTGCGTTTATGCGTTTGAAAATCTGCATGATTTCGAGTGCGAGATCAGGATCCAGATTTCCTGTAGGTTCATCCGCAAGAAGAAGCACAGGTTCGTTAATTAACGCGCGTGCGATTGCAACGCGCTGCTGTTCTCCGCCGGATAATTGAAGCGGATAAGAATGCATTTTGTGCTGGAGCCCAACCATTTTTAGAATTTCAAATGCACGCTTTTTTTGAATACGTGGTGATGCTCCGATCACGTGCAAAACAAACGTGACATTTTCATAAACCGTTTTTCGTTTCAATAATTTGAAATCTTGAAATACGAATCCGATGTTGCGGCGCAGGATTGGAATTTGATGATCTGGAATGATGGCGATGTTTCTTCCGTTTACGATGATCTGCCCGCTGGTGGCAATTTCTTCGCGGATCAACAGTCTTAGCAAAGTTGATTTTCCGGCTCCGCTTGGACCGGTCAGGAATGCAAATTGTGCTTTCGGGATATTCAACGTTATGTCATTTAATGCGACGTATTGCTGATCATAACGTTTTGTTGCATGAAACATCTTGATCATAAAAGCTTCCCGAGTTCCTCTCGCAAAAACGCAAAGAGCACAAAGTTAAAACTTAATTTAACCACGGATAAACCCACGGATAAACACAGATGCACACGGATGTGTTGCCGGCGCGCTCGCGAAGCGAGCGCTTTATATTGGCCTGAGTCAAAACAAAAAGCCAAATAATTACCATGTTCTTAGATCAATTCTTATTCTTGGCTTTTTGGTTTGACTCAGGCCAATATAAACGCCTTCGGCGCCGGTAACACTAGCTCAGCGTTTTTGAGCTTGATCCGTACTACAAACATTTGTTTCGTTGTTTTTTTAGAAAGATTTTCATGCGACAGCCTCGTTAAGTTTCGCTAAAGAAAGTCTCTGTGCAGTTAACGCCGCTGCAATGATTTGCATTCCTGTTTCAGTAAGAAAATAGCGATTTCGTGAGGGAAGTTTCCGGATTAAGCGGTGAGCTCTTAGCATTCGAATCAGCCTGGTTACTTTAGAACTGTAACTACGTTCTTGATCATCGCAGGCAGGAAAGAGAACTTTTCTTAAATCAGCGTTTGAAAAACCGTTAATCACGAACTCACCATGAGAAACTGCTCGAAACAGCGATATATCTGATGGTGAACTAGGGTTTAGAGCTCGTACTCGCTGTTTTTTCCATTTTATTGGTAATGAGATTTTTTCTATTAACCTGCCGTAAACAATTGATGTGTCTGCCGCTGAAAGGCAATCCAGATATCGTTGGTTTGAAGATTGTGAGATCGTTGCTACTCTGTGAAGGTCAGCAATCCCTTTTCTTACAGGTCTCCAACGTTTTTGGCTCTTGGGATCATTTTCTTTCTTTCGAAACGCTCTAAATGCTTGAGGATCATTTATCGTGGTTTCCACTCTTAATACTGTCGCTTTATCATAAAGTTTGACGGAGTTTTTTCCTGCCCAATGCTTGATCCTGATTCCTTCTATTCGTCGGTTCTTGAAACTGCTCCTAATTTCTCGATCAGTGTTGCTCGGATATCGTTTGCCCAGAAATCTCATTACGTCCTTGCTTTGATACGTTGAGATTCCATGCAAAATTAAAGAAGGATAAAGTCTTTCCAACTCTTGACGATCTTTAAACATCGAATCTGTTGCCCATTCACTTTCAAAAGTGGACCAATAATATTTCAATGGAAACCCAGCAAAAATTTCGTCATGAATCGGATTCAGCATCGCTGCAATCTTATCTAGTTTTTTTGCCCAATTCAGTTTTAATTGTTGATTCATTAATCTTTGCGCTTCTTCTATGTTTTCAATCCATAAAAAACAGTTCTCTCTTCTTTCATACTTCATCCCAACCCGGTCCATTTCTTGCGCCAGCCACTCTCTTCCGTTAATACAAATCTGAATGTTAAAGGGAAACCAACTCTGTATTCGCGCATTCATAAATCCGAATCTTGGATCAATTAAGTAATGGTAAAGAAACAAACATTTCCTCGTCTCATCACCAGTTCTAACTTCTTCTGTTGCTTATTTCTGCCTACGTCATAGCCAATACAAGGTTCTAAACAGCTAAGAATGGCGATCAGTCCCTTTTCTATCTTGTCTCTTTCGGCAATCCCTTCAGCCGTTGCCGCTTTGTCAATCTTGCTACTCTTTAAATAAACAATGGGACGATCTTCTTGTTTGGCTTTTTGACAGGATCTCTCCCTTAACTGTTCGCAAACTTGATATACATATTTCCCAAAGTCTTTCAGCTTTACTTGCTTATGCCACAAAAATCCACCCAACCCACGTGGATAAGCGATCGGTCGCAGCGTCCCCCGAAATACCAATCGATCAAATCCATTTAATACCCCTATGATTTTTTCCCCGAATCGTTGTATAAATCTCTCCATGGCGTCCTCCAGAGAAACAGTTTTGTTTACACAACTTTTCTGTTACTCCAAGAGTGACGCCATGTCAATTTCTTCAATCTGAAATTTGAAATCTGAAATTTGGGTTGCGGGCACAGCCCGCGCCGTGTTCATCAGTGTGAATCCGTGGTTATAAAAAAACTCGGCGATCTCGGCGTTAAAAAAAAATTATTTAACTTTTGTCCGGATTAATTCACTTACAAGTGCCGGGTTGGCTTTACCTTTACTCGCTTTCATTACCATTCCAACCAGCACGCCTTGTAATTTCGCTTCTCCATTCCTTAACCTTTCAACTATGTCAGGATTTTCCTGAATCACTTGATCGACAAATTTTCCTAATTCATCAGTATCTGAAATCTGTGATACCCCTTTTTCTTTTACAAGAGCTGAAGCGGTCTTACCGCTTGCCCACATCTCTTCAAATATTTCTTTTCCTTGATTTCCGCTGATTACTTGTTTGTGAATCAGGTTCGAAAGATCCGCGATCTGTTCTGACTTGACCGGCGATTCTTCTATCGACTTTCCTGATTCTTTTAGCTTCTGCAAAACATCACGTAAAATCCAATTCGCAGTTTGCTTTGGATTTGTACTCTCTTTTGCTGCTGCTTCATAAAAATTTGCCAATTCGATTTCACCAGTCAGGATTTCTGCATCATCATAAGTGAGCTGATATTGCTTCTGGAAACGCGCTCGTTTTTCCATCGGCAATTCCGGAATCGATTGTTTTGTTTTCGCATAATAATCAGCTGAGACCGGTACTGGAAGTAAATCCGGTTCCGGGAAATATCTATAATCGTGTGCTTCTTCTTTCGAGCGCATCGGTTCGGTCGTAACTTTTGTTACGTTAAACAATCGCGTTTCTTGCACCAGCTTTTTGCCAGATTCAAGTGCTTTTGTCTGACGTTCGATTTCGTACTCCAATGCCTTCTGAACATTCCGAAATGAATTCAGGTTTTTGATTTCAATCTTCGTTCCTAAATCTGATGATCCTTCTGGCCGGATTGAGATGTTAGCGTCGCATCGAAGATTTCCTTCTTCCATATTTGCCAATGAAACAGGAATGTAACGAAGGATTGCTTTTAGCTCAGTCAAATACGCGTGCGCTTCTTGCGGACTACGGATGTCCGGCTCAGTAACGATTTCAATCAGCGGCACACCACTGCGATTTAGATCCACGTAGCTCGCTTCGCTTTTACTTTCTACACCTTCATGCAAAAGCTTTCCAGCATCCTCTTCAAGATGAATTCTCATGATGCGAATTGTCCTGGCGTTTCCATCTAACGTAATTATTAGAGAACCATTCGATGACAATGGCTGATCGAATTGTGAAATTTGATAGCCTTTCGGCAGATCGGGATAGAAGTAATGTTTGCGCGCGAATACAGAATTTTCACGTACCTGGCAATTCAAAGCAATTGAAGCTTTCAGTGCAAGCTCTACTACTTTTTCATTTAGTACCGGAAGTGCACCAGGAAGACCGAGGCAAACAGGGCAGGTATGTTCGTTTGGACACTGCTCCGAATTTCGTGCTGCATGAGCAAAAAATCTTACTTTCAGTAAGAAGCTGCGCATGCACTTCCAGACCGATTACAGGTTCGTATTTCATTTCTATCAACGAAGAACAAAAAGTATAGCATGCGGTGCGAGATGCGGGATGCGGGATACCGGATGCGAGATATAGTAACAGTATGAGGCACGGAATTTTCCTTGGTCTTGGATCGAATATTGGAGATCGCGCTGCTTACTTGAAGGATGCGATCAAGTTGATCGGATTACCGATTGTTGCAGCGTCTTCAGCATATGAATCTGAACCTGTGGATTATTTGAATCAACCATGGTTCTTAAACCAGGTTTTACAATGTGAAACGTCATTTCACCCCTTGAAATTGCTTGCCGAATGTCAGAAGGTAGAAAAGGAGCTTGGAAGGACCCGTGAAATTTCAAAAGGACCGCGAACAATTGATATTGATTTATTGTTTTATAACGATGAAATTATTTCAACTCCAGATTTAACCATTCCCCATCCAGCCATTCCTAACCGAAGATTTGTTTTGGTTCCAATGATTGAGATTGCGCCAGATTTTGTTCATCCTCAATTGAATCTCACAATTCGCGAACTGCTGGAGCAATGTCCGGATTATTCGGTGGTAAAAAGAATTGCGGCGCCCTGATTCACCATTTATACTGTGATGCGAGATGCGCGATGCGGGATGCGCGGTTCCGATGCGCTTCAGGTCGTTCTGTAGCCTCGCATCACGCATCCCGCATCTCGTATCTGAGCTATGCTTGATCTAACTCTACAAGTCTTAGAAAACGTCTGCCTGAGCGGTAAGTATTACCGGCTTCGAATTGAAGCGCCGCAGATTGCAGCGACCGCAAAAACCGGACAATTCTGCATGCTACGTCCAGAACGTTCCGGCGAAAGTATTTTGCGCAGACCGTTTTCCATTGCCGCAATTCGTGACAACAGCATCCTGGAGTTTGCATACACCGAGATTGGACGCGGCACACGATTACTTGCAGCATTAAAGCATGGTGATCCAATTTGGTGTTTAGGACCGCTTGGAAATTCGTTTCCAATCATTGAAGGCTGCCGGGCAATGGTTGTTGCAGGCGGTATCGGTGTAGCCCCATTTCCATTTTTGAACGACATCTTAAATCGACATCGAATTTTTCCCGTAACTTATTACGGCTCGCGCAATGTATCAGAATTCATTTATCTTGAAGAACTCAATCAACTCAGCGAACGTCTTGCACTTGCCACCGATGATGGGAGCTCCGGATTTCATGGATTTGTTACGCAATTAGTTGAACAAGATCTGGAAAAAGATTCGCAGAATGCGGTGATCTATGCGTGCGGGCCACATCCGATGTTGCATCGTGTGAAACAAATTGCAGAACGATTTGATATTCCCGCTTATTTATCGATGGAAGAAATTATGGGATGCGGAGTTGGAATTTGCATCGGTTGTCCGATTCCTGGAGTTAATTTAAGCGGTGAAAATGTGCAATATCTGTGCTGCAAAGATGGTCCGATTTTTCCATCAAGCCTGGTGCGATTATGAAACCGGATTTATCAGTACAACTCGGTTCGATCAAGTTAAAGAATCCCATCATGACTGCCAGCGGCTGTTTCGGATACGGGCTGGAGTTGACTGATATTGTCGATTTGAACTTGCTCGGTGGAATTGTTTCGAAGAGTTTGACACCAAAACCGCGAATGGGCTCTGAGCCGCATCGTTTACTTGAAACACCATCAGGTCTGATCAACGCGATTGGGTTGCACAACATCGGGGTTGATACATTCTTGGCGGAAAAATTTCCGAAGTTAGTTCAGTACGATACAAACCTCTTTGTAAACATCATGGGTAATACGATTGAAGAATATAGTGAGGTCGCCGCAAAGTTTCGCGGACTCGATCGGATCGCCGGAGTGGAAGTCAATATCTCATCGCCGAATGTCAAACAGGGAGGGATGCATTTTGGTGTCGATCCTGAAATGACGTATCAAGTGGTTCGCGCTGTTAAGGATGCGACGGATCGACCGGTGATTGCGAAGTTAAGTCCGAATGTGACTGATATAATACAAATTGCGAAACGTGCGGTAGATGCCGGGGCAGACATCATCTCACTGATTAATACGCTCTGGGCATTTGCAATTGACATTCAATCAGGCCGTCCACATCTTGGTAATATCACCGGTGGATTATCCGGTCCCGCGATTAAACCAGTTGCATTGCGCATGGTCTATCATGTTGCGCAAAAAATTCCAGTCCCTATTATGGGCATGGGCGGTATAGCAACGATTGAAGATGTCGTGGAATTCTTAATGGCAGGCGCGTCAGCAGTTCAAATTGGAACTGCAAACTTTTATGAGCCTGCAATTACGGTGCGCCTGATCAATGAGCTTACTGAGTTTTGTGAAAAGCGAGGGCTGGATTCTGTGCGAAGTTTGATCGGTTCAGTAAAAGTCTAAGGTTGGTGAAATTTATGCGTAAGTTCTATGTTGTTTTGCTTTTAATTTTGTCGATGACTGCTTGTCACGGCACAAAACCGCCAGAAGCGCCGCCAGAAGAACAGAATCTTGCACCTCAAGTTTTTGTGGGATTGGCTTCATATTACAGCAATGATCTAAATGGTAATCAAACGGCATCAGGCGAACCATATGATCCTGCTCAAATGACTGCGGCTCATCGAACTCTTCCGTTTGGAACACATTTGCTGGTTACAAATCTTGAAAATAATAAAAGTGTAGTGGTTACCGTTACAGATCGCGGTCCCAAAAAAGCGGATCGCATCATTGATGTTTCACTCAATGCTGCCGCAGTACTGGAGATGCTTCCTGCTGGCGTTGTAAAAGTCAGGGTTGAAGTAGTGAATGAATAGAAAAAATCAAGTCATTATTGCATTGGATGTAGAATCTGCACCCGATGCAATCAGAATTGCAAAAGCGATTTCTCCTGTATTTCCGTTTTTTAAAATTGGAAGTCGTCTCTTCACTCAAACCGGACCATCTCTGGTTTTAGATGTGCGCGAACATGGCCGCGTATTTCTCGATTTAAAATTTCACGATATCCCGACCGTAGTTGCAGATGCCGTAGTAAATGCTTCTAAGCTTGGAGTTACGCTAATCACACTTCACACTTCCGGCGGTTCAGAAATGATGAAGCTTTGCGCTGAAAAAATTGCACGATTAGAAAATCGTCCTGCGCTTTTAGGAGTAACGGTTCTTACAAGCATATCCAGCCTGAATGAATTTGGTATTACGCGAAGTGTTTCAGAACAAGTCGATCTGCTTGCAAATCTTGCGCGTGAATCTGGAATGGATGGAATTGTTTGTTCACCTGCCGAGCTAACGTCGCTGCGCTCAAAATTTCCTGCTCCATTTCTGATGGTTACTCCAGGCATCCGTTCGGAAGATGATGCAAAAGGTGATCAAAAACGAACCTCTACTCCGCGTGCGGCATTAGATGCCGGCTCCGATTATTTGGTGATTGGACGCCCTATCGTTGAAGCCAAAGATCCGGTCGCTGCGGCAATGAGAATTGCTGAAGCCCTTTGATTCCTGATCCTTCCTGCCGATAATGTAACGATGCGTTGCAAGCTGTTTATTCCGATCTTTGTAGTTGCCACAATCATCATGGGATTTGTTTCCAGCCTTGTATCACTAATCGATCGATCAGGTCGCGCTTCGCATTATTTTGCACGATACTGGTCACGCTTTACTTTTGCGGGAGTCGGAATTAAGACACATGTCCGTGGAGCAGAAAATATTCCGACAGACCGCGCAGTGATTTTTGCAGCCAATCACCAGAGCACAATGGACATTCCAGCGATGTTTGGATATTTGCCGGTACAGTTTCGAATTATGGCAAAGCAGATTTTATTTATGATTCCATTTTTTGGATGGCATCTTTATTTATCCGGAAATATTCCGATTGATCGCAAGAACGCGCGAAAAGCCTTTAGCAGCGTTTTTAAAGCATCGAATTTGTTAAAACGTGGAATCTCCTTGCTTGTATTTGTTGAAGGTACGCGATCTCGAGATGGAAAATTACATCGATTCAAACGCGGAAGTTTTACGTTGGCACGTAAACTCAATGTGCCTCTGGTTCCTGTTGCGATCCGCGGCTCTATTGATTTAATGCCGGCTGATGCCTGGACAGCTAAGGCCGGCGTAATCGAAATTGATATTATGCCGCCGATAGAAATTTCGGAACATTCAGATCTGAATGAGATTTCCCGCCAGGTTCGAAATCAAATGATTGCGGCAGGATTGGAAGATGGTGAAATAGGCTTAAGGTCCAGCTCCGCGGAGGAAGAAGAAGTTGAAGGCCCGGCTTTGCGGTGAAACGGCGCGAAAGCCGGGCCTTTAGAGATTGATTATGATTGAGTTCGGCGAATTCTTAAATCAAAAACAGAAATTAATTGAGGCCCGTCTTTTGGAACTCGTTCCACCGATTGAAACGGAACCAGCGAAGCTTCATGAAAGTGTGCATTATTCCTTATTTGCGGATGCAAAACGGATCCGTCCGATTTTTACCTTGGCTGTAGCAGTGACGTTCCGTGTTCCGGAAGATGAATTGATGGATGCCGGATGCGCTATTGAAATGGTGCATACATCTTCGTTAATTCTTGACGATTTACCTTGTATGGATGGCGCAACAATGAGACGCGGGAAACCTGCAAACCACATTGTGTTTGGGGAAGATACTGCAATCCTTGCAGCAATGTTTTTGTTAAACCGGGCTTATGGAATTCTTGCGGGTTATCGAAGAACATTTTTCAGTCCAACATTGTCAGCACAGCTTGCCACAATCCTTTCGCGATCGGTCGGCTCTGAAGGGATTATCGGAGGTCAGATTGTAGATCTTGCATCACAAGGCAAAAAGATTGATTTGGAAACCCTGGAATTTATTCATAGCAGAAAAACCGGAGCATTATTTTCTGCTGCTGCCGAAATGGGCGCTTCGTTTGGTAGAGCTCGCGATATCGACCGACTGGCCGTGCTGACGTTTGCAAAAAATTTAGGACTCGCGTTCCAAATCAGTGATGACATTCTTGATGCAACAGCGGAAGCGTCAGTTATTGGAAAAGATACTGGCAAAGATCAGGACAAAACTACATTTATTACATTTTGTGGATTGGATGGCGCACGCAAACTTGCGGAAGAGTTGATTCAAACAGCGGTCCAGGCAATTGGTCCGTTGAAATCTCGTGCCGATCTGCTTCGCAGTTTCGCGAATTTTGTTCTCAAGCGAACGAAATAATTTTAGTCACTGAAACACGGAATACACGGAATAAAAAAAATTATTTTCAGTGCGTTCCGTGTTTCCGTGATTAAAAAAGTGAAAATATACAGCATTGGGCATTCAAAACACACAATTGATACGTTCATTGCGATGTTAAAAGAACAAGACATCGAAATGTTAATCGATGTGCGCCGATTTCCGCAGTCGCGATTCAATCCTCAATTCAACAAAAACAAATTGAAGGAAAGTTTGGAACAAAAAGGAATCCAATATATTTCGATGGTCGAACTTGGTGGGCGTCGCGATCCGGTTCCTGAATCTGTAAATCGCGGATGGGAAGAACCGGCATTTCAAGGTTATGCAGATTACATGCAAACTGCGGATTTTGAATACGCCTTAAAGCAATTGATGATACATGCTGCTGCACATCGAACCGCCTATATGTGCGCGGAAGCCGAATATCATAGCTGCCATCGAAGATTGCTTTCCGATGCTTTAACGGTTCGCAAATGTGAAGTGATTCACATCAAACCGAACGGTCTAGAACCGCACGCCCTCACGCCCTTTGCAAAAGTAGAAGGCACACGTTTGTCCTATCCTGCGCCTGAAGAATCTCAGGGCTCTTTGTTTGATTAAGCCGGTTGTGGTTGTGCTTGGGGTTGTGGTGCTTTTACTTCGATTACGTGGACAAATTCTAGAAACTTGATCATCGGATAAACGGGGTCAATTTCAAACCAGCGGAATGCAAAGTTCAAGCGATTCGGAAAATGGTGATGGTTGTTCTGATAAAGTTCGCCCATCATCAGGAAATCCCACACCAGCGTATTCCGCGATTTATCATCATTTTCAAAATTTCTGTAACCGTATTTATGTCCGCACCAATTTACAATTGCACCATGAATTGGACCCATCAGGTAATGAATCGGCAGAAACATCAGCATCCATAAATCGTTGATAAAATAAAAGTAGTAACAAGAATAGAGAACGCCCCACAAAATTCTTAACAAATATGAATCAGTAAATTCGTCAAAAGCCTTCCATTCAGGGACACCCTGGGCAAATTTAGGATCAGTAACAGCTTTGCCTCTTACATAACTTCCATAAATGGTCCACATGTTGACAAACATTTTCCACAAGTTGTTGTGATGCGGTGAGTGCGGATCTTCTTCCGTATCACTGTAAGCATGATGCATCCGGTGCATGATTGCATAAGCGCGCGGGTTCAGATGTGAAGCTCCTTGCGCACAGAAAGTGAACAGGTAAAAGAATTTTTCCCAAAACTTGGACATTGTGAACATGCGATGAGCTGCATATCTATGAAGAAAAAATGTCTGACAAAAAAGCGATAGAAACCAATGGAGTAGAATAAAAATTAGAATCGGCATTATAGAGCACCTTCAATAATTTGTTGTCTGTTCAATCTTAACTAAAAACGGTAAAGTATACCACTTGACACAATAACAGCAACACAAATGACTGAAGCGGCAATCCAGACCGAGAATCTAAGCAAAAATTATCTTGATAAAGCGCGGGGTGTCGTTCAGGCTGTACGGAATGTTTCGCTTCAATGTGGATATGGCGAAATTGTTGGATTATTAGGTCCAAACGGCGCTGGAAAGACCACCACTCTACGATTGTTAGCAACAGTACTTGAGCCCACTTCAGGTACTGCAAGAATTTGCGGATTTGATGTAAAGGAACAATCGCTGGAGGTGCGTCGCAGACTTGGATTTCTCACCGGAGGTACCGGTTTGTATGGAAGACTAACTCCGCTGGAAATTTTCCGCTTCTTCGGACGCCTTCATGATATGCCAGACGAGCGGATTCAAACACGTTCTATCGAATTGGTCCGAGCCTTTAACATGGAACCTTTTCAAAACAGTCACTGCGATAAACTTTCCACCGGTCAAAAACAACGCGTTAATCTTGCACGCACGTTGTTGCATGATCCGCCGGTGATCATTCTTGATGAACCCACGGCAGGATTGGACATCATCAGCAGTCGAACGATTTTGGATTTTATCCGTGAGGCGCGCGCGGCAGGAAAATGCATTTTGTTTTCTACGCATTACATGACCGAAGCAGAAATACTGTGTGATCGAATTGCAATGATTCATGAAGGCCGCATTCTTGCATTTGATTCATTGGATCAACTGAAAGCATCAACCGGACGCGATAACCTGGTGGATGTGTTTTTTCAAATGGTACAAGAGCATGAGATTCAGCAAGGCTAAAGAAGTATTTCGCAAAGAAATTTTAGATACGCTCCGGGATCGACGCACAATCCTGATGATGATCGTTGTTCCCGTTCTTCTTTATCCTGGACTGTTGATCGTCATTACAGAGTTGACCGCAGCACAGCAAGCGAAAATGGAACAGCGAACCATTCAGGTTGCATTGGTTGGTGTGCCTGTTGATTCACCTCTGATTTCAAAACTCCGGAAAGCGGATCGCATCAAGATTGTTCAATCCCAAAATCCGATGAAAGCAGTTCATGAAGGAACGGTTCATTTCGTAATTGAGATGCCTCCACAAGCAGACCAAATTTTGCAAAGGAAAGGCACAGTCCGGATCAAGCTTCAATATGATCAGTCCAATGATGACTCAATGGTGAATTTTGAGCGCGTGCGGGACATTATTGATGAATACGGAAAAGAGGTGCTGCATGATCGGCTTCAAGAAAAGAAAATTACTGAACAATACGTTCGCCCGATTGATGTTGCTGAAGTGAATGTTGCATCAAAACAAAAGATGGGTGGATTCATCATCGGCCGTTTTTTACCAATGATGATGGTGATCATGGTTCTCATGGGTGCGATGTATCCTTCGATTGATATGACTGCAGGTGAAAAGGAAAGAGGAACATTGGAAACAATCCTGACAAGCCCTGCAACGCGAACGGAAATCATCACGGGAAAATTTCTTACAGTAACCTTAATCGCACTGATCACAGGCTTGCTGAATTTGGGAAGCATGGCCGCTACATTTGTGTTTGGAATCTTGAAACAAGTTTCCAACGTGATCCAGTTCAATATCCCTCCCCAATATCTGTTGATAATGTTGACCTGTTTAATTCCGCTTGCTGTTTTTTTTGCCGGATTGATGCTCGCAGTTTCTAGTTTTGCACGTTCATTTAAAGATGCGCAAAACATTTTGACTCCGGTTTACATCATGGCATCAGTGCCTGCGCTGATCTCAACGATTCCTGGAATTCAGCTTGAGGGCTTCTGGATTACTGTTCCCATTGCAAACGTGGTGCTGTTATACAAAGAATTAATGCTGGGAGTTTTCTTGATAGAACACATCATTGGCGTCTTTCTTTGTACTGCATTTTTTGCAGGTGTTTCGCTTTTCGTTGCGGTGAAGTTATTCGGAAGGGAAGAAGTTTTGTTTGGTGAAGTTTCTTCGTTAGGGATGAGTTTTCGCAGAGCGAACTTCTTGCCGCGTCCGATACCCGATCCATCGGAATCGTTGTTTTTTGTAATGATTGCGATGATCCTTTTGTTATATGTCGGGATTCCGCTTCAAACAAGCAATTTGATTTCCGGACTCGCTTTAACAGAATTGCTTTTCTTTTTTGCTTTGCCGGTAGGTCTGGCGTACTACCTTAAATTGGATTTGCGTACGACTTTTTCGTTAAGAGCGCCATCTGTTATTTCGCTTGTCTCTTCAATCTTGTTTGTGATTGGAATTTTGATGGCATCAGGTACGCTGGTTTATTATCAAAACCAATTTTTTCCGATGCCGCAAAAAGCTTTAGAAGCGCTGGAAAAGTTGATGAGAGCTACGAGCGAACATCCATTCCCGGTAGTGTTATTGCTGGTTGCGATTCTTCCTGCAATTTGTGAAGAACTATCGTTCCGTGGGTTTGTTCTGTCCGGGTTATTGAAACGAACAAAACCGCTTGCAGCCATGATTGCAACAGCGGCATTTTTCGCAGCATTTCATTTAAGTCTGTACCGGTTCATTCCAACATTTTTGATTGGACTTGCCGCATCTTTTTTGGTGTGGCGTTCAAGATCTATTTTTACAGGAATGCTTTTGCACTTCCTTAATAATGGCAGCATTGCGTTTCTAAATAATTATCCGCAATACGATGTCTTGGGTTTGGAGCAGATGAAACCTTCCGCATCAATGTTTTTCGGCGGTCTTGCGTGCGTTACTCTGGGCTGGTTTATTTCTTACCGCCGAGACGCAAAGGGATGAAGGCGGGGACGTGGTTACGATAGTCAAGATACGATTGCCCGTATTTGCGGATTAAGTCGCGTTCTTCGAAGAATGTGCCAATTAACGCATACGCTGTAAACAATAAATTCCACTGGAAACGTCCGGCCGTCATCGATTCATGCGCCCATAAGGTAATGATCAACAGTGACGTTAATGGATGTCGCACATATTTATAGAGTCCCGTGGTTTGCAAATCTTCAGCCGGCATCTCACCGCCTTTCAATAAAACGTATCCTTGTTTCAAGCCAAACATGGAATTGTGATTTAGATTTCGAAGAGCGAGTGTTATTGAAAAAAGAGCGGCATAAAAAACAAGATCAAATGTCCAGGAACTTTCAAACCGATAAAGCATCGGATCAAAACGTTGCCATCCATATAGAACAATCATCATTGCAATTCCGGAAGTTCCTACGTATATCGATCGCTCCAATAGTTTCGGAACCATCTTTTGAATGCGTTGCTTAATATGTGGACGAACCAGTATTGAATGCTGCAATGGGAAGATCATGAACAAAACAGTATTTAAAAATACTGTTTGCCATGAAACGTAATTCGCAGTGTAGTCGATTGCGAACTGGATATACCAAAAAAAAGCAACCATCGACCCGACGCCGAGAATGTAACAAAGAATGGAAAATAAGAAATAGCCCACCGCAATACTCTATCCCAAATTTCCTAATGCGCTCGTGGAATATTCCTATTTTGCGTCGCGAATCATTTTTTCAATTTCAGGATTGTTTTGCTGCTTTGCTAAATCAATCAGCTCTTTGCGATCGCGAGCAACATCTGCTCCGGCATCAATCAGTATTTTTACGAGGTCTTTATAGCCGCGAAGTACAGACACTTGAAGCGCAGTTCCGCCATATGTATTCCGTGCTTTCACATTCGCACCTGCTTTCAACAGCGCTTGAACTATATCGATTTTTCCTTGCTCCGCAGCAATTGCAAGCGGCGCCATCTTATAATCGTTGGCCTTATTTACGTCTGCTCCAGCTTTAATCAACGTTTCAACCAATTCTAATTTTCCATTCAGAGCGCGGATAAGCATCGTTTCGCCATATTCACCTGATTCATTGACGTTCAGGCCGGCATCAATCAAAACCTGGGAAACTTCAACTTGACCAAATTCAACGGCAGTCCACAAAGCGGATTTTCCATAAATAACAGGTGGCATTCCGGCCTTCAGGAAAAGTTTGACAGCTTCAGCATTTCCTTTTTGAACTACGGAAGTAAAAGTAGCTTCATCAAAATCAAGCTTCATTTTTTCCAAAGCCAAACGCGCGTCATCTTCCAAAGTTGCATCAGGTCCGAGTTTTGCCTCCGGTTTTTCAATTGGTTTAACAATTGGTGCAGAAAATTGGACTTTATAACCGAATGAGAATCCTGGATCATTCATTACCAATTTCCCGGATATCATCTTGTCGTTAACTTTTTCCGGAGTAAAAGGTCCAGGTTCTTTAACCGAAAGTTTGGCTGGCACTCGTTCATCGTAAAAAAATACTTCTTCCGCAATTTCTTTTCCCCGAATTACTACTTCAATCGCATGGAGGTCTCCGCCTTCAGCAATCTCACTGAGGCTTTTAGTATTTTCCAATTCATTTTCTTCCAGAGCCCGATCGCTCAGAATGACACTGATCTTCCCATCCTTTTCAATTGCATAAGCATGTTGTAATTGAATCTTGTCGCCACTTACTTGAAGTTCTCCTTTTGCTTTGCCTTCATTTCCGGCAAACAAACTTACAGCAACACATAGCACGATCAGGATAAACGAATATTTTTTCATACTGGTCCCCTTACTATTTCGCTCCCGCAGCTTTCAGAATTTCAATAATTTCAGTCTGATCCCCTTTTTCTGCTGCTTTTAATGGAGTGTCTCCATCTTTTGTTTTAACATTTACATTTGCCTTAAGATCAATCAACAGCTTTACCATGTCCGGTTTGCCTCCATAAATCGCGTAAAAAAGAGCTGTTGCGCCCACGTTCGCTTTTGTAGGTGATTGGTTAACCGGCGCTCCGAGTTCAACAAGTGTCCGCACCATTTCTTCTTTACCAGCACTAACGGCGAACATCAGCGGAGTCAGACCCATTGTTTCTGCCGTTAAATCGGCACCTGCTTTTGCAAGAATTTTTACGATTTCAACATTTCCCGCAGCTGCTGCTTGAGTTGTTGGCGTAAATTCGCGTACATCTTTGATATTCACTTTTGCGCCATGATCTATTAACAACTGCACAAACTCAGGGCGATCTCTACTCACTGCATTGGAAAGGGGAGTCGCGCCCTGATCGTCAGCTGCATTCACATTAGCGCCTTGATCCAGCAGATATTTCGCAATATCCATCTCACCATCCCAGCAAGCTTTCATCAACGGCGTAATCTTGTGCTCTCCATATTCGATTAATGTGTCAGCTTTTGAACCGCTTTGCACTAATGCTTGAACCGCTTCCAGATCACCTTTCTCAATTGCAACCGCAAATCGATCACCTGGAGTTAATTCAGATGCTTGGACTGCCGCTGCTATCAATGCACACAGAAATAGCAATTTTATGACCTTGTTCATGTACCCTCCTGTTTTGGCCAATCTCATTGTAGCAGGTAGGGGCAGAGCATTTTTGTTCGGACGCATTGTTTGCAGCCAAAATTACCGTCTTCAAAAAACAGCAACCCTCTGCCGGTCGCAAAAATGCACTGCCCCTACTAGCGGTTTGACGGTGAAAGGACTTATGTTAAGATGGTGGCCTTTAAGAAGCTTCGAGGAACGCTCTCCCCATGTCCAAAGAACAAAATTCCTTTGATGTAGTTTCAAAAGTAGAAACCCAGGAAGTGAACAATGCGGTTTCGCAGGCGATGAAAGAGATTTCTACGCGTTTTGATTTCAAAGGAAGCAAAAGCAATATCACTTTTGATGGAAAAGAAGAAATCGTTATGGTTTCCGATGACGAGCAAAAATTGAAGAGTGTAGTAGATATTCTGAAGGAAAAATTAACAAAAAGAAAAGTTGCGCTGAATGCGTTGAATTATGAGAAAGTCCAGGAAGCTGCTGGAAATACAGTCCGTCAGGTAGTGAAACTTCAGCAGGGAATCCCATCGGAGAAGGCAAAAGAAATCGTCAAAATTATCAAAAACAGCAAGCTAAGAAAGGTACAGGCAAGCATTCAAGCAGATCAGGTTCGGATTACCAGTCCGAGTCGTGATGAATTGCAAGAAGTCATTAAGATGTTGAAGGAAAGTGAAGCCCGGCTTGCAATTCCGTTGCAGTATATAAATTATCGTTCCAACTAACGCTAGCAAAATATCAAGAAATCATGATTAAGCAGCTACCTCAGGAAATGTCGTTTTTTACGCCAGCGCTCACTCTTCATGTTGAAGAGAAACTGGGTGGGGTGGAATTAGAACTCGAAAAGTACATGAATTCCGAGATCGAGATCATTTCCAGAATGGGACAATACATCTTCCAGAGTGGTGGTAAAAGAATTCGTCCATTACTGGTGATTTTGAGTTCAAGAATCGCAGGCTACACCGGTGATCAAGATATTTTGTTTGCATCGATTGTTGAATCTGTTCATACCGCAACCTTAATTCATGATGACATCATTGATGAAGCGGAGCAGCGCCGTGGTCAGCCATCAGTAAATTCAAGATGGGGCAACAGTTTGACTGTTTTAATGGGTGATTTTCTTTACATTAAAGCAATGTCGCTTGCGTTGACCCGTGAAAACATGCGCATTTTGCGGCTGATTTCCGATATCACTCTTCGGATGCTTGAAGGGGAGATGATCAGTCTTGAACAAAATGGCGATATCGATATTTCGGAACGCGATCACTTGAATTTGATCCGTCGCAAGACCGCCTATTTATTTTCAGGATGCGCTCAAATCGGCGGAATTCTCGGACGTGTGTCTCCACAAAAAGAAGCGGCATTGCAAAACTTCGGACTGAATTTGGGAATGGCGTTTCAGCTGATTGATGATCTCCTGGATTTTACTTCCAGCGAAAATATTCTCGGCAAACCAGTGGGTCACGATCTGAAAGAAGGCAAAATTACTCTGCCTTTGATTTACTTGCTCGAACGGACTAATGGCAATCAGGAAATGCAAAAAATTCGTACAGCTCTGATTCAAAAAAATTATGAATCCATTTCACGTGAAATTTTGAAGGATCATATGGTTCGCAGTAATGCTTTTTCCGATGCCGAACGTAAGGCAAAATATTATGCGAATCTTGCCAAAGAGGATCTTGCTGTATTTGAAAACTCCGATGCAAAAACAGCAATGCTGGATCTACTGGATTTTGTCATTCAACGTAGCTGGTAACCTTCAATAAGGCATGAAGGCCTCGCTTGCCAGAGCATGGCGCCTCATCAAACACTTCCTTGGTTTTCTGCTGATCTTCTGGTTTGCTTTCACAATTTATTGCATTTTCTCAGTGCCAGGACTTTGTGATCTCAAGAAAGAAAATCCTAAAACTACCGCATTTCAAGAACTTCGTAAAAAACAATGGGAAAAAAAAGGAACCAGGAAAAAGATTGTAAAGATCTGGATTCCTTTAACTGCCATATCACCTCATCTGAAAAATGCAGTACTTACGGCGGAAGATCCTAATTTTTATCATCATCATGGTCTTGATCTGTATGCAATCAAGCTTGCAATGGAAGAAAATTGGGAAGAAAAAAGCATTGTTCGTGGAGCGAGTACAATCACGCAGCAATTGGTAAAGAATCTATATTTATCCCCATCTCAAAATCCGATGCGCAAATGGAATGAAGCAATTCTTGCGTTACGAGTAGAACGGTGCGTTTCAAAAAACAGGTTATTGGAAATCTATTTAAACGTGATTGAGTGGGGGGAAGCGGTATACGGCGTTGAGGCTGCGTCCCGAAAATATTTTGGCAAATCTGCTTCTGGGTTAGATCCGGCAGAGTCTGCTCTTCTGGCGGCGATGATTCCAAATCCAATTGCTCGTAACCCTTATAAGTCGAATCCAAAGTTGCAAAAGAAAAAGAACTGGGTATTAAAGCTGATGTGGAAGACAGGAAAAATTAGTAAATCTCAATATGACTCCGCTGTACAGGAACGTATTTTATTACGTTGAACTGGCACTAAATATTACTTCGTCTTAAGCTATCTGTTATAATTTATTTACTTCCTGGAAGGTTATTTATGACCAAAGACAATTTAGTTCATGCATTGGGTGGCGTCATTGTTGGGATTGTTGCCGGTGTAATTATCGCCAATTTTAGTTCAGGCCCGCGAACGCAAGCTGGATTTTCGCAGCCGATGGCACAAACTCAACAACAAGCAGCACCGCAAATGCAATCTGAATCAGGATCCCCAATTCCGGCCCAGGGCGAGCTTCCTGAAGGTCATCCAGCTGTAGATGAAAATGCTTTACGTGATCAGCTGGTGAAACAAGAAACGGTTTTAAAAGGTGATCCAAATAATCAAGACGCTCTGATTTCTGCAGGAAATCTCAATTTCGATTTAAAGAATTATCAAAAAGCTGCTGACTACTACGATCATGCCTTAAAAAACGATCCGAAGAATGTGAATTTGATTACAGACCTGGGCAGTAGTTGGTTATGGATGAATCAACCTTTAAAAGCGATTGAATATTATGATCGCTCGCTGGCAATCGATCCCAAACATTTCCAAACCTTGATGAATTTGGGGATTGCCCGAATGAGCTCAGGCAATCGTGCCGGCGCTGCTGAAGCCTGGGAAAGATTGGTTTCATATTATCCGGATCATCCCGAAGCCCCGATGTTGCGGGATGCAATCAAACGCCTTCGTGAAAAGCCCTCAGGCTCGTGAAATTGGCACAGTTCCCATTTTTGAGGTATTCTTTTTTTAAGAGGTGGTATATCGATGAAAACGTTAGTCCGACTGACGGTGCTTGCAGTTTTTCTATTAACAGGAACTCTAGTTTACTGCCAAACACAAACAGCTCCCGCCGCGGGTGATTCCCCGCTGGTTCGAGCAGCAAAAAAAGAACGCGAACGCCGTGAGAAATTAAAAACTTCTACTAAACCAACCAAGAGTTTTACCAATCAAGATATTGAAGAATTTAAGGCAAAAAATAAAGATGCCGATAAATCATCCCCGGAAGGTGAAGACTCAACGGGGGAAGATACTTCCATGACACCGGAAGAAACGACTACGTCTAATGCTGATGCACAAACAGAACAGCGATGGAGAGATAAATCACACGAAGCTGTTGAACGTGTTAAGGGTGCGGAAGAAAAAATTCAACAACTGCAAACAGACATTAATGCACTAACGCAAGCATTTTATGCAGAATCAGATGGTGTCTCTCAGCGCGGACAAATTGAAGCACAGCGCAATACTAGATTGGATGAGTTGGAAGCGGCAAAGAAAGAACTGGAAAATGCAAAACAAGCCCAGGATGATTTGCAAGAAGAAGCTCGGAAGGAAGGCGCCCTTCCCGGTTGGATTGAACAACAATAAATTTAATTTCATACTTGATTTTTGTGTATAGTTTGAATAGCATTCAAATAGAAAGATTTTGGTGAAATCTGGGGCAGGCTTTGAGGCCAAATCTCATCCGCTCAGGTGGACGAAGGTGCTAATGATTTTGCCAAAATCTTTTTCTATTTTTACCTACCTATGAAATCACGTAAGCCTGCTGATCTACCGCCGTCAACGTCTTTTGATCCTGAATTCGTCACTAATCCGATGGACTTTGATTCGCTTGAAGAAAAGATCCGGGGTGATGAAATCATGGGCAATGAAGAATACAAAAAAATCAAAGAAGAACGGGAAATAAAGAAGAAGTTAGAGGATGGTGAGGTTGATCGACGTCTGGAAGAATTGAAGAAAAAGATTAAACCTAAAAAGTAAACCGTAAAACGTAAAACGTAAAACGTAATTCGTAATTCGTAATGAGCTCTTACGTTTTACGCATCATTTCACGCTAAAGTAGATCTTCTTCGACTCTGTCCGATTTTTTCCCCAGTCATCCGCTACGACCTGGAACGAGTGGGTTCCTTTATGGAGCGGTTTTTCAACTTGAAATGTAGCGAGATTTCGATCCGGATCATAATCCGCGGCATACTTAATGTCATCTATATAAAAGAACACCTTTTCATCATCGACATCCATTCCAGTGTCATGCACCTGGGCGGCTAATTTCGGAGTGTCATTACGGGTTGAACTATTTTTTCGCGGAAAAACCAGTGTCACCACTGGCGGTACATTGTCATTCAGCAAAGCATATAAATCCAAATAAGAAATCCGTGTTTGCACAGAGTGTGATGCAAGGTCAATAGGCGATGGCAGGCTTTCCCACTTTAGACGAAAACGATTCCATCGATAAATGCTAAGCCGCTCAGGATGCACAGTGCTGGTAGGATAATTAAATCGCAGAGTTGCACTTTTTTTCATCGGTAACCCGCGAGGTCCGAGTTGCAGCAACGGTCCAACAGGATATAAATAGCGCGCAGTGTATGCAGGAATCGTGGATGGCCAAATAAAAGAATCTTTGTACAAACTGTCCGGATCTAATGTGAGCTCATAATTTTCATTCGCCACGCGAGTAGGCTGACCGGCTTTTGCAAATTCAGCCGGAATTGTGATCTGTGGACCTCCAGCGAGTCCTATCATCAATTTTTTTGAAACCACTGGTGCTGAAATGTCGCAATAATACGAACTAAGATTCCATGATTGAAGCGGATAAGAACTGTTTGAAGCATCCGTTTGAATCTGGAGTGGATAGGTAATCAATTCATTTGTATCGTAAATAACGCGAAGAGCATTTCCATAAGTTTTCACTTTCAACTCACCTTTCGGAATACCTGCTGCTGCAGTCATAGTTGGTGAAGAGGCCGATGATATCGACAAAACCTCATAAGGCGAATATTCCACACCATCATATCCGCGTGCTTTAATCAAAACGCGATCATTCCCAAGCGATGATAACGGTGCACGGCAGATAAGCTTTGCAGACTCTGAACTTTTTTCCATCTCCACATTGTTTACGGGAAATGGCGTGAATGTCTGACCGTTATCCACTGAGTATTCAAGCTCACCGACAAACCCTGTTGGCGGAATAACTTTCCAATCAGGATCTTCAATGCTGCTTTCTACAATCAGATCCGCAGCATCTGACTTAATATTTTTTACATGAATAACCGGTGGATGATTTACAACAAAATCCATTACAGCTGATGATGTATTGTTCTTTGCATCTGCCGCTACTAATTCCAGATGATGTTTGCCTGGATTTAATGTGCTTGCATTGAAAGCAGCTGACTTTTGCATGAAAGGCGTTGAAAATTCAATCGGCTGGCTCATGATGATCGGAAGTTCATAGTAGGAAGCTCCAGGCTTACCCAGATCGTAAATCAAGCCGAATCCATCAGGCTCGGAATAAGAAAACTTATCGAATTCAATTTGCGAAATTAATTTTCCATCAATCGATAATTGCATTCGCTGTGGAGCCCGGCGATAAGGACGCAGTGCAGAATCGTAAAGACTTACCGATACAAAAAAATCTCCATGAACGACCGGAACATGATCCGCTTTATACGTTCCTGCATCATTTTCAAATCGGACAGCCTGAGTTTCTAATTCACCATCAATCGCTGATCCTGCATTTGCAGGATAAAGATAAATCGCCTGAAAAGCCGGAGGCACAGGATCGGTATCATCTTGAAATCCGTTTGATAACGGATTGATTGGAATATTTTCCTCGCGACGCAATTCGAGATGAAGATGTGGCAAGCCTGCCCCAGTTTCACCGGAATATGCGACTAATGTACCTTGCTGAATTTTGATTGGAGGATCGATAAAAATATCACCGGTATAACGATTATGTGTTTCAGCAACACGCTTTTCATAAACTTGTTCAAGACCCAAATCCGTGGAATAACGATCTAAATGTGCATAAACAGATACGATTCCATCTGGATGGCGGATATACAATGCTCTTCCATATGCACGTTTTTGGATTTTTAATCGATAGACCTCGCCATCTGCAATCGCTAAGACTGGCAGGCCTGTATCGCCATTCGTGCTTAAATCGATACCGGCGTGAAAATGATCGCCGCGCGATTCTCCGAATGTGGCTGAAATTCCATAATTTTGTTCGAGCGGCCATCCATAACTGACGGCCTCAGCATTGGGCGACCCATTGAATAAAAATAGTAATAACAGGGCAAAACAGAAAACCATCATCTCAGTGTTGCAAGGATTATACCAAACAATGCTCACAAACTTTCCTGGAGGGCGGGCGTCCCTGCCCGCCTATTGCGCGGGTTCTCAATTTGACGTCGCCCACGGAATAGTACTAACATTGTCGTATGCAAAAAGTCCTGCAGGACGATAGTCGTCTGCAATTTGTTATTTTTCAAGTAGGGGCGCAGAATTTCGCTGTTGAAATTACAAGAGTGAAAGAAATTCAGCGTTACCAAAAACCGACGGCTATCCCGAAATCTCCGGCATTTTTAGAAGGCGTAATTGAAGTTCGTGGAAATCTTATCCCGGTTGTAGATTTGCGAAAGCGGTTTGAAATTTCGCCGAATCAGACCGATTCGCACACCCGCATCATTATCTTACGTGCCGTTAAACGGAAAGTAGGGATCGTGGTTGATGCAGTTCATCGTGTGCTATCGATTCCGCTGAAAGATATTAAGGCGCCGCCAGCAATTGCTCAGGCGCATGGTGCGGATCCGATGCTTGCTGTGGCAAAGCACAAAAATGAATTGTATGTAGTTCTGGATCTCGATCGCATCCTGTCATCCGTTCAGAAGATAAGCTTGAAAGAAGTCAAACTCGCTTAGCTTTAATCACTGAAACACGGAATTCACTGAAAGCTCGAAATTTTTACAAAAAACTCGGCGAACTCTGCGTTAAAAAAGATTTTATTTCCGTGCATTCAGTGTTTCCGTGATTAAATCTTTGTGGTAAACCTTATTCATGTATTTGTACGTACCTGCCAAAACGATCTTTCATCAACTGCATCCGGTCTCAAAACTGCTGCTGCTTCTTTTCATGATCATGATTCCATTTTTCGCTCCCGGATTGATTGGAATTGTCGTTGTGTTTTTTTGCTATCTTGCATTGCTGATTGCAGCACATGGTTTTGGAAATCTCAAAAAGATGGCGAAGCTGATGGTTCTATTTTGGATAGGCACATTTCTCATCTGGATTATTATTCCTTATCTCAGGCATTCACCATGGAGTTATACCGGTTCAGCTTTGCTAGCGACACGCATCGTTAGTTTTGTTCTGGCAGGATTAACGTTTGGCACAATTACCAGAGTCGAAGAATTTACATACGGTCTCACACGTCTCAAGATTCCATACAAGGGAGCGTTCGCGTTAACGCTTGGATTTCGTTTGGTGCCGCTGTTCTACCAGAATCTACAAACAATTGTTGAAGCTCAAAAATCTCGCGGTGTCGATTTGGATAATGCTAGCTTGTTTCGCAAAGCAGGATTGTATCTACCGGTAATCAGCATTTTGATTTCATACGGACTTCGAAATGCAGACATCATGGCCATGGCTTTAGAAGCGAAAGGTTTCGGTTACTCTCCCCATCGAACTTTCTATATGCATCCTGCCTTTAGATTTCTTGATATTGCAATTTTGGTGATTGCATCCGGCACCATAGCTGCACTTTACCTGTTACACTGAATCATGGGTTTTCCCATCTGTCTTTCTGTTTTTGGCAACACAAAATCGCTGTCTGAAATCTTTCGAAACTACGGAGAAACGGCCGACCTTTTTGAAGTTCGTCTTGATCTCAGTGAAAAACTGGATCTTCCATCGATTCGAGCCAGCACAACAAAGCCGCTGATTTTTGCTTCACACAATAATCCTGAGCTGTTGAATGATGCTGAACCATTTGCGGACTATATCGATATCGGTCCGCTAACGGCTACTTCGATGAAACGGATTGTTTCTTTTCATGGGAAAGATGAAGCTCCTGATGCGCTGTGGCAAAAATATAGTGGTGAGCACATCACAAAGCTCGTTTTAGATACAAACGATTATTCAAAGATAGCTTCACTTTTGAAATTGAATTCCGGGAAAGCAATTTGTTTCGCAATGGGTGAAGTCGGCGCATTCAGCAGAATCCTTTCGGTCTTCAAAAAAGCACCATGGATTTATGCATCGCTTTCACAACAACCAACAGCATCCGGACAATTCTCGATTGATCAACTAATCAACATTTATGATGTAAAACGTTTTTCTGCAGAGCCTAACGTGTTTGGCATTCTGGGGAATCCGGTTTCGCATAGTCGATCGCCTGCATTTCATAATCAAAAGTTTGCAGAACACAATTTGCCATGGATCTACTTACCGTTTCCTTGTTTGCACCTTGAATCTTTTATGGATCATCGCGAACAATTTGGAATTGTGGGATTGAGTGTGACTCATCCGGATAAAGAAAAAGTAATTTCGTATCTTTCTGAGCAGACGCCTGAAGTGAAGAAATTACGTTCGTGCAATACGCTTCTTTGGAAAAATAACGCGTGGCATGGAATCAATACGGATGTTGTCGGCTTCGAAGGACTTCTAATCAGACATGGTATTGAACTTGAAAATAAACGTGTTGCGATTATCGGTGCTGGTGGTGCAGCCCGCGCAGCAGCGTTTGTGATATCAACAAGTTCGGCAAAACTAATTTTCCTGAACCGCACACATTCAAAAGCATTGGAGCTTGCTAAGGAATTCAATGGAATTGCTGTTCCGCTGTCGGAATTTCGATCTGTTGAATATGATATTGTGATTCAAACTACACCGATAGGGATACGGAATGAGGAATGTCCGATCAATCCGGATTTGCTTAGGCCATCAACGACCGTCATTGATGTTTTATATGAACCTGCCGAGACTCTTCTGTTGCGAAAAGCAAAAGGCATTGGCTGCCGTGTGATGAATGGCGAAGATTGGTTTGTGGCGCAAGCAGAAGCGCAGTTTCAATATTGGCTGAGGAATTCACCACAAAGACACTAAGATACCATCGAACACTAACCGCACTCCTCAACATGCTAAACTAACGCAATGCATTTCGATGGGTTGGCATTATTGTGTGCAGTTCTTGCTGCATCCGCCACGATTTTGGGTGGCGCAATGGTATTTGTCAAACGTCGTTTTGATGATCATTTCCTCAAATATTCCATTGCATTTGGAGCCGGATTCATGCTTGGAGCTGCAGCGCTTGCAATGCTTCCGGAGAGTTTCAAGATCAGTACGCGAGCGCCGATCTGGTTTTTAGCCGGTTACCTGACTATCCATTTTTTTGAGCACACCATCATTTCGCATTTCCATTTCGGCGAAGAAACACACTCTGATGCCGTTGTGAATCCAATTGTTGGATACACATCAATTTTCGGATTAAGCATCCACAATTTTTTCGATGGAATTTCAATCGGTTCCGGATTTCTAATTTCGCCGGTTTTGGGATTACTAATTTTTGGTGCTGTTGCTCTTCACAAATTGCCGGATGGATTTACGATTGCATCGATCATGCTTGCCAGCGGACGCTCCGCGCAAAAAGCATTTTATGCTTCGATTATTCTTGGGTTAAGTACACTGGCGGGCGCAGTGTTGATCGCATTATTCAAAGGTGTGGTTACTGTTGCGCTGCCATTTTCGGCAGGAGTGACAGTTTATATCGCAGCGACCGATTTGCTTCCTGTCATTAACGAACACAAACGCCTGCGTTATTCTTTTGCTTTTTTTGCAGGGATTCTGATTTTTTATGTTAGCGATTCGATTTTGTCCGCTTTCTTCAAAACATAGAAGCTGCGCGATGGCGAAGTTTGTTTCCAGTGTAAGAATGTGTAGGCCACATATCCGCGATCGAAGTAATGCGTAAAAATTGCCCGCGTTTGTAATCGCCAGCTTAAACCTGACTCAGGGAATTTCGCTTTCAACGTTTGCATGTTTTCGGGAATTTCCACGAACAAAACAGGATCGTTGCGATCCAGCTTCACATCTTGAATGTGCAAAAATCCATCTTCAGTTCGAATGCTCTTCGTAACTAAAACCGAATCATCGGGCAACTGATTCCAATCTTCTGTTTTTTTCAACGGAGGAATCTGCCAGTGCGCAATGAATCTATCAGTTGGACTTCCTTTATGAAGATGGCTGGATGTTTCACCGTAAATATTGATTTCATATTCTTTAATAATGCAGCCTAATTTCCGAAGATTGAAATAAGCATTGCGGCTCTCCAGCGGATCATAAGTCCATTCAATCAGCTCATAACCTTTTTCTTGCGACAATTTGTATTGTGCCATCTTCAACTGATAACCAATGTCAGAATTCTGATTTTCGGGCTTAACCGCGAGCATGTGTGACCATTGCACCTTATGACCTTTATGAATTCCGGGCAAACTATAAACAAAGCCGATCATTTCTTTTTCATTGTATGCGCCCAACACAACACCATCATTCCGCGCTGAAATCATCAATAACGGAAGCGGAACAACGTCATAAGGATCATCAAATCCCCAGATAATTTTTTGCAAATTGACACACGCTTGAAAGTCATCAAGCGTAGTCATTTCACGAATATTCATGATCTTGTAAACCTGCTTTCGATAATTTTGCCAGAATCATCCATTTTTATTCGAAGTACAAACGGTCTTCGAAAGTTTACGGTCTTCATTGCCTGAACCCTCATGTAAAATCGGAGGTCGCTAAATTCTACTATATGAAACTTGCCTTCGATGCGTTCTGATACTACAGGATATCTTGCAAACCAATAATACAGGATTCCCATATCGGAATCGCGTGCCTGTTGCTCAAAAAACGAACCATTCGTTTTGTTAAAAACCTGGAATGGCGGTTGCGGTTTTCTAAAGCTCCAATACCGCGATTGATAATAATGCGAACCGGCATCCAAAATGCCTGACCACCAGAACGGCAAACCAAATTGAGGAACTGCCGTCGCAGAAGAATAGCTAATGTTATTCTCCTGTGCGCTTTGTTTTAATTGATGCAGCGCAAGTTCATGATTGCCTGCGCAAAAAATTATGTAACAGCAAGCAGCAGCAATTCCAATCGTTGCACGTCTTCTACTCGACTCTGACCTTTGACGCGCAAACAGAAGTGACACGAAAAGAATCAAACTGAAAAAAATATCGATAATAAAAACCCAATCGAAGAAGTAACGTGTTTTTGAAAATGGGTAAAGAACAATTGTGCCGTACGAAGTAATCAAATCCAAAAGTTGATGACTTAAAAGTGCGACCCAGCATGCAGCGATCCATGGAAGAAACCGCCGCTCGCGATCAAGACGTCCGAATAAAGCACCTAATGCCACGCCGAAAATAAGAATTCCGGTAAAGGAATGGGTGATGCCCCGGTGGTTTTCTAGATAACTTGGAATACCATTGATACGATAAAGAATGTCTATATCAGGAAAGACCGCAACGCCAGCTAATAGCCATCGTGCCCGCCGTCCCAAATGCTGTGCAAATCCTGTTTCAGCGATAAGCGCACCGGCCAAACCATGTGTGACAGAATCCATAGTGTTGGAATGAAAACTGCTATAATACCAGATTCTTAACATCTGCTTTGAAAATCAGTTCTTTTTTCAAGGTCCCCTCCTTATGAAGGAGGGGGTAAGGGGGAGGTTGGAGACATTTAACGGCCTCCAACCCCCTCTTTAATCTCCCCCTTCATAAGGGGGAGAAAATCGCAACTGTCTTTCATTATTCTTGTTTGATGTTAAAGCTCTATGAATTTACACGTTTGTGTTCTGGCTGCCGGTCAAAGCAAGCGGATGCAATCGAAAACATCCAAGGTGTTGCATCCATTATGTGGTCGTCCCTTGATTCTTCACGTTTTAAAATCTGTAGAAGCCCTTCTACCAATGAGCATCAGTGTCGTTGTGGGACATCAACGTGATCAAATTCTGGAAACATTAGATAAAAAGATCGTAGACTTCGTCATTCAAGAGCAACAACTGGGAACTGCTCATGCATTGGGTGAATATTTAAAACAGAAACCTGCGATTACCGGTCAGGTTCTGGTTTTATATGGCGATACGCCCTTAATTCCAACTCAGCTTTTACAACAACTGATTCATTCTGCATCTGCAAACAACGCAGAACTGGCGATGTTTACAACTGAACTCGAAGATCCTACAGGCTACGGTCGCATTATTCGGAACTCATCAAACGAGGTTGAAGGCATTGTTGAGGAAGCTGATGCATCTGAAGCGCAACGCAAAGTTCGTGAAATCAATGCAGGAGTTTATTTATTCGATATTGAAAGTTTGCGGAATTGGATTCCAAGAATCGCTGCTACGAATAAACAGAAGGAATTTTATTTAACAGACGTTGTGGCATTGGCATTGCAAGATAACAAAAAGATTTTAGCGGTGTCTGGTAAATCAGAGGATTTGATGGGAATTAATACCCGCGTTGAACTTGCAGAAGCAACTCGGTTAATGCGCCGGCGGATTAATCATGAGTGGATGATGAAAGGCGTAACGATGATTGATCCGGAAACAACGTACATTGATATTGACGTGCGGTTAGCTTCCGATGTTGTGATTCATCCCAATGTGCATCTGGAAGGGGAGTGCATGATCGGAGGCGGTGTCACGATTTATCCGAACTGCAGAATTATCAATAGCTGGATTAATATTGGCTGCGTGATTTATGAAAATACTTCCATCGATTCTGCGCATCTGGAATCTGGCGTAAAGATCGGACCATTCGCTCGTGTCCGTCCGGACACAGTTTTAGGTGCAAACGTACGCATTGGAAACTTCGTGGAATTGAAAAAAACTTCTGTTGGTGATGGTTCTAAAGCAAATCATTTGTCATATCTTGGCGATGCGGTGATTGGAAAAAATGTGAATGTTGGTGCAGGTACGATCACCTGTAATTATGATGGCGAGAAAAAACATCAAACCATCATTGAGGATGAAGTTTTTGTAGGAAGTGATTCTCAGCTTGTCGCACCAGTAAAAATCGGAAAAGGTGCTTATATTGCGGCTGGATCCAGCATCACCGAAGAAGTTCCTCCGGAATCTCTTGCCATTGCTCGCTCCCGGCAGACCAATATTGAGGGATGGGCCAAGAAGAAAAAATTAAAAATTAAAGATAAGAAATAAAAGAACTAAATCCGAAACTCGAAAATCCTAAATCCGAAACAAATTCTAATACCTAAATTCAAAATCCAAAATATCTAGATTTGGCTGTTTTTGAGCATTTGAATTTTGTACTTTGGATTTATTTAGGATTTCGATATTCGAATTTCGGATTTATTAAAGGAATTATTTTTTAGCGTAAGAAACATTCTCATCAGTTTTCACCTGTGCTGGATGATGTCGCGAGGGATCGTACGATTCCATAATGGCATCACCAATCGCAAACAGACCGCGTTGCGGGATCCAAAACTCACCTAGTTTTATCTGCTCCGGCAGTGGGTGAATCATCCCTAAATCTTGCCCTTTGAAAACGGCTTTGCTTTCGGAGATAAGCCAGATGAGCTTTGGGTTGCTCACAAAATTTTGACCATTCGGGACTTTGCCTGCCAATGTCAATTTTCCCGTTTTCAAAATGATGCTTGCAACCTTGCCCATTGCTTTCATGATGCTTTCTTTTTGCCAGAGGGAGTCAGGCATCCACTTTGCGATTTTGTTGATAACACGCGTTGCTTTCGTTTCTTCTAAAACTATTTTCCAGCTAAGTCCTTCCGAAGAGAGACGTACCACCAGTATCCTGGATCCAATCCAATCGATTTCGATCTTAGTTTGTACGATGCGGGATAATACTTTGCCGTAGTATCGAGAACACGCAAACTCCGGCGGTCGATCCTGGTAAAAGGTCCACTTACCGATCGGGTCCCGCAGCCAAACGGAAGTGTAACCTTTGCCTAACGAAGATTTAGGAAACCGGCGCATTGCCAGTACATATCCCGAACTAAAGGAGACACCCATGATTGCAAATCCAGAAAAGTGCTCTCCTCTGCCTTCTATCAGAATCTGCTCTCGTTCAATTTGTTCTGTTATTTGCGGGGGATTCATGGTGCCTCCTTATCCAACTTTGATTTTTCATTAACAAAAAGTTGGTGCAATTTGTTCCAGTTTTTGTTTCCATTCAGGACTAAGAAACTCAGCAGTCGCCAGAAAATTAGGATGGTTCATTCCTGAGCCGATATATGTCCAACGATTCGCTTGCAATTGAACCTTTTTGAATTCCTGGATTTGATCTTCATTCAACTTTCTGCCTGTTGCGCGTTGAAAGCTGTCCAAATCGAACTCCACTTGCTGCATCAAACCGTTATCGATGAATCCACCCATCTCAAGATATTGTTCAAACGCATTGTTGATTTGTTCTTTCGTATACTTTTCTGCAATCGCCTCAATCATCAGCGTATCGAGTTTGGTGTGTTGTGCTTCATCGATCCAGTGATATTTCAAGAGCCGTTTAAATTGCGGATCGAGATCAGTATTATCGCGAATGCTATCGATGTAATGGCGTTGCACGAACCATTCAATGTGTAATGTCAACAGTCCAACTGCTAAAGGATCATGTGATAAAACAGCTTCTGCAATTGCACTTGGCGGACCAATTACATTGCATGAGGTGCTAAATCCTTTCTGAAATTCTTTGCGAAACATTTTGAACAATTGAATGTGTTTTGCTTCTTCACCTGCAAATGCTAACAATGCTCTTACGCGGAAATCATCATCAATTAAGTGCGGACGAGCGTTGTCGATTACAAAGGGAAGAATGAACTCTTCTACAGTTCCAAATAGTGTCAAATACGCATGACCCCGAATCTGATTCAGAACTATTTTTTCATCCGGTGTTAGAAATGAAAGAGACTCTACCCGTGCCAGAGATTCTGGCAAAAACGGTTTTCTGAAATCGAGTTTATTGTTTTCTGTAATAACATCCTGGATCGTCCACCGCATTTTTTCGGATGCTGCTAGCGCTCCACTATATGAGTAGTTGTGATTCATTTGATTTTCCTCCAACGTAATTTTTTTTGCAGCTGCATTCAGCCGCACACCGTACCATTGAGCAAGTACATTGCCATGATTGCAAAGAACCGTAAGTGATTTATTCGAAGTAAGTTAAACGTAAAACAAAAACAGTTGCGCAAATCGAGATTTCGAAGAAAACACGAGATCTCGCGTCATTCACGCGAGATTACAAGATTCCTCAGTTCATGGAACTAAGACGTTCAAGAATTAAAGTGGACGCAGTTTCGGTCTTTCAATGCCTAACGCTTTCATTCGTGAAGTTAACGTAGAGGGTTTTAATCCTAGAAGCTGTGCGGCGCCATCTTTTCCTGCAATTCTCCAGCCGGTAGTTTCAAGCGCATGAAGAAGATTCTCTTTTTCCAATTGTTCGAACTCTTTAGCAGTGCGCACGGCCTGTTGCGAAGTTTTCGAAATATCACCACGCGTTGGCTCAAGTAGAGCATCAGGTAGCGCGCGAGAAAAATTCAGTTTTCCATCAATTGAAGTAATCACCGCGCGTTCGATAACGTTTTGAAGTTCCCGCACATTCCCTGGCCAGGGATACACTTTGAGTCTACCGATATTTTCGGATGTTAGCGGATTGAGTTTTTTCCCCATTCTTTGGGCAAATTGTTCGGTGAACTTCTTTGCTAACAAAATCACATCATCACCGCGATCGCGAAGTGGAGGCAAAGAAATTGGAAATACATGAATGCGATAATAAAGGTCTTCTCGAAATTTTTCTTGCCGCATCATTTCCTGAAGATTGCGATTGGTAGCAGCAATCACTCGTACATTGATTTTTTTGGTACGAGAACTTCCGACAGGTTGAAATTCTCCTTCTTGAAGAACTCGCAATAGTTTTGATTGCAAATCGGGTAAGAGCTCACCGATTTCATCCAGGAAAATGGTTCCATTATCCGCAAGCTCAAAACGTCCTTCACGCTTTTTGGTGGCGCCGGTAAAGGCGCCCGCTTCATGTCCAAAGAATTCGCTCTCAATTAAAGTTGAAGGTATTGCTGCACAATTTACGGTTATGAGTGGTTTATTTTTTCTTGGACTTCCTTCATGAATAGCGCGTGCAACTAATTCTTTTCCAGTGCCGGTTTCTCCGATGATCAAAACAGTTGTGTCTGTGGCAGAAACTTGATGCACATCCTTCAGGACCTGCAAAATCTCCGGACTCTGACCGATGACCTCATCGAAGTTTTTTAAAGCACGAATTTCTTCCCGCAGATATTCAGCCGCTACGGTCAATGATTGGATTTTCTGCTCCGCTTCTAACCGATCATTTACATTTCTCAAAATTAATACGTAATAAGTTTTGCCATGAAGTTCATAACGCGACAAAGATGCTTCAGCCATAAATCCATTTCCGGAAAATTGAAATGCTTCCAGATTTCCTGGAATCCACAGATACTGCTGTCCTTCCGGACGTGATTGCAATTCATGTGTTAGCAGAGAAAGTTTTCTACACGATTCAGGCGACAGAAATTTCATAAAGTTCTGTCCAATCATGTTCTGGCCTGAACAGGCGAAGACTTTCTCAGCTGCCGGATTCATACTGATGATTTGCAAATCTTGATTTATTTCCAAAATGGCATCCATGGCGCTTGTTACCATGCGCCGCAATTTTTGCTCGCCTTGTTCAACTTCAGCTTCAGCGCGCAATCTCTGCAACTCTGCCGCAGCTCTCGCCGCAAAGATTTCAAAAAGAGCTTTGAACCGAGGTTCGACTGGCATAGGAACGCCTGTCCACTACTGCCATATGACCTAATAATTTGCCATCCAGATCCAAAAGCGGGACACCCATATAACTGCAAGTTCCAATTTCGCGAATCATAGGATTATCAGGGAAAAGTTCCTGAACTTTATCCTGGTAGTGAATCAAACGTAGATCGCGAACAACGACTTCACAGGGAGTTCCTTCAATGTTCATTTCATAGTCTCTGTGAATTTGTTCACCTAAATAAAGTGCGCGAGCTTTGAAACGTTTCGTTTCGGGCAGATATTCCGTTACCCACGCGCCATGCGTTTGGAAGACCTTTGCTAGATTGATCACAAGAGCATCAAAGAAATGCTCACCAGTGGTGCGGGCTGTGCCTTCCAGGATCGCACGTAGGGCTACACTTTCATCCAGAGTTGATGCGATTTTTTCTTCCATTGTTATCCAAATTCTAACTCAGTACCCGGTACTCAGTACTACTTGCGTTTGATACCAAGAGCTTTCATCCGGGAAACCAAGGTTGACGGATGGATGCCGAGTAGATCTGCGGCTCCGTTCTTTCCAGACACTTTCCAATTAGCCTGTTCCAGAGCTTGAAGCATATTTGCGCGTTCGAGTTGCTGCATTTCCTGAGCGGTTAAAAGCTTTTCTGTGGTTATCCTTGGGTTTATTACGGGCATTCCATTTTCGTTTTCCGGGAACGCACGATCCAGATTCAAGCGGCCATCGTGCGAAGTAATCACTGCACGTTCTATCACATTCTGCAACTCTCGCACGTTTCCGGGCCAATCATAATTTTGCAGACGACTGATAGACTCAGAAGAAAGAGGCTCAAGTTTACGGCCCATTCGCGCGCCGATTTTTTTTGCGAATGTATCTGCAAGTAACTGAATGTCTTCCGCTCGTTCGCGTAAAGACGGAACACGGATCGGAAAAACGTTCAAACGATAATAGAGATCTTCGCGAAACTTTCCATCTTTAATTGCCTGACGCAGATCGCGATTGGTGGCTGCAATTACGCGAACGTCCACTTTTTTTGTGATCGAACTTCCTACCGCTTCAATTTCGCCTTCCTGAAGCACACGCAAAAGTTTTACCTGCAATTCAAGCGGCATTTCACCAATTTCATCAAGAAAAATTGTTCCCTGTTCCGCCAAAGCAAATCTTCCCTCCCTTTTTGCTGTTGCACCAGTAAATGCTCCTTTCTCATGACCGAAAAATTCACTCTCCATTAGTGAAGCAGGAATTGCAGCGCAATTCACTTTGATCATCGGATGCATTTTTCGTTTACTCGATGCATGAATCGCTCGGGCAATTAATTCTTTTCCCGTTCCGGAATCACCTAAAATCAAAACAGTGGAATCTGTTTCTGCTACTTCATGAACGTCACGCAGCACATTTAAGAGTGCTAAGCTTTGTCCTATGATTTCATCAAAGTTTTGAATCGACCGGATTTCGTCGCGAAGATATTCAGTTTCATTGGAAAGCGCCTGAATCTGCTTTTCTGCTTCTAAGCGATCGTTTACGTTTCTAAGGATTAATGTGTAATAAGAATTGCTGCGAACATCGTATGAAGAAAGTGTCGCCTCAGCAGGGAATCGTGTGCCATCTTTTTTGATAATATTCAGCCCTCCTGATACCCACAATGAACGCTCCGATTTTGGGCGGCGTTGCAAATCGTTGATCAGCAGTTTCAGTTTTCCTGAACTCTCAGGAGAGAGGAATGTGCAGAAATCTTTCCCGGTCATTTCATTTGTTTTGCATTCGAATGCTTTCGCAGTAGCTTGATTAGCAAAAATAATTTGCATTTGTGAATCGAGTTCAACGATTCCATCCATTGCGCTCGAAACCAGCATCTTCAATTTTTCTTCGCGATGGCGGAGATCTGCTTCAATACGTAAACGACGGAGTTCAGCAGCAGCACGTGATTGAAAGATCTGAAAAATTTCTAAGATCCTTTGGTCCTTCGGCATTGGTTTCAGATCAACCACTGCAAGATGTCCTAACACTTTTCTATCGAGGTCCAGTAACGGTACACCTATGTAACTAACGGCATGAAATCGGCTCAAGTCCTTATCCAACGGATAAATGTTTATTACATTTTCAGGAATGTGAACGAGCTGCGCGCTCCCAACAACAGTTTCGCATGGGCTTCCGGTGATGTCATATTCATAATCGAATACCCACATATCACCAAGCCAAAACGCAAATGCTTTTAGCCGCCGCTTTTCTTCCAAATATTCTGTAACCCACGCTCCATGCACATTGAGTGCGGCCGCAAGATTTTTTACCAATGCTTTGAAAAACTCTTCTCCGATTTCCCCGGCAGTTCCTTCAACAATTGAGCGCAAGATTGATTGTTCGTTCACGCTTATTTCCTTTTAAAAATCGCAAATAGATTTGCGGGATTTCGCAAATTGCGAAATCTCGAAAGACTCACCATTCAGTATATCGGATTTTTCTCCTCGAGCTTTGTTTGTGGTTGAACTTGGCAGATCGATTGCAAATGGGTCAAACATCGCCCGGAAATAAATCCGAAGCGACGAAAAATAAGGAGGAAACTAAAATGTCTACTGCTACTGAAAAAAAGATGATTAATGGATTAAATGTTGAGGAACTATTCAAATCGATCGATGCATTGAAAGCAATGCCAGGTCTTGCGAATTTCAGATTCAGCCTGAACAATCGCTGGATCGATTCCGGTTTGAATCGATCATCAATCAAAAATTTTTATGGACTTGGACAGGAACAATCATCGCGAAAGCAGCCGTTCATTCTGGATTCAGATGAACCGGCAATACTTTTGGGAAAGGATCAAGCTCCGAATCCGGTTGAGTATCTTCTACAAGCGATTACAGCATGCGTGACAACTTCCATCGTGTTTCATGCAGCAGCTCGCGGAATTACTATTAACGTACTTGAATCACATGTTGAAGGAGAGCTGGATGTTCGAGGATTTTTGGGTATTGATGAAAGTGTCCCTCGCGGTTACCAGAAAATTACAATGAAGTTCAAGATTAAAGCGGATGTTCCTGATGATCAGCTTGAAGAGATCGTTCAGATAGGAAAAACGTACTCACCGGTTTACAACACATTAACTCGCGGCGTGAATATTGATGTACAAGTGGCTAAGTAAACTGATGCTTATGGCGCGGTGATTCAGCTTCCATTCGCCGCGCCGTTTTCTGTACTGTGCCACAGATGGAGAGTGGCATATGCGCGCCAGGGGCGCCATGTCTGAGAGAGAGATTCGATTTTAGATTCGCTTAGTGGTTTGCCAGCACCTAATACTTTGCGCACGATTTGATCGCTGGCAGGAAATGCATCGGGATGATTGAGCGCTCGCATTGCAACATAATGTGCGGTCCAGAGTCCAATGCCAGGAAGTTGTGTGACGCGTTCAACAAATTCATCCAATCGTTGTCCTGCACGAAAATCGATGCGTCCGTTCAATACTGAGTCTGCTAACCCTCGCACTGAAACTGCGCGTGACTTTGGTATGCCAATCGATTCCAGTGGTGCATTCACAAGTTGTCGTGGTGATGGAAAAATGCGATCGAGTCCTGCAATTGCATCCTTGCGATGTTCACCGAAAGAATCGACAAGCGTTTGAATGAGCGTAAATGCACTCGCTGCTCTGATCTGAAGTCCAAGAATCGTTCGCACCATCATTTCAAAACCATCCCATGCACCAGGAATTCGTAGCCCGGGATGTTTGTTAATAAATGTTGCTGTTAATGGATCTGATTGGAGTACATTAATGGCAGAATTCACATCAGCGTCCAGATCAAACAATCTACGCACGCGTCGAACGATATCCGGAATTGTACGTGGATCTGTTGCCGAAATCTCCAGACGCAATTCAGGTTTATTTTCTGCGCTTGTAACTTTGATCCATGCTGAGTGATGAGCAGGGCCAATCGAACGTTCATAACTATCTTCAGTCACGCGCTCTACTCCCGGAATTGCCCACTTTGATAAAAACGAAAGTGTTTTTGCAAACTCTAATGGCGGGCGAAAAGCTAAACGAAGCATTAGCGTTTCGCTGACTACGTTGAAATGATTTGAGCTTTGCGCTTTCAATCCTGCGCGCCGCATCGAGGTCGGCGACATCCTACAGCTTTCACGAAATGCAGCATTGAATCTTCGTACGCTTTTGAAACCTGCTGCCAGTGCGACTTGTGTGACAGGCAAAGATGTTTCAGTAAGTAATTGCTTTGCCAACAACAAGCGTCGAGTTGCATGAACCGCAAGCGGAGTTGCGCCGGTGTTTGCCAGAAACAATCTTCGAAGTTGTCGCGCACTTAATGAAACTTGCGATGCAAGCGAATCAATCGATCCATCATCCAGTGCGCCATCAGCAATCATGGCAAGAGCGCGATGCATCGCGTTTTCATTTCCATGAACACGAATTTCCGGTGACAATTCAGGTCTGCATCGAAGACACGGCCGGTAGCCCGCTGCAGCAGCCGCAGCTGCGGTCGGATAATACACAATGTTTATTTTTTTTGCGGTTGGCGCCGGACAAACCGGCCGGCAATAAATTCCTGTACTTCGTACAGCGATAAAGAATAGCCCATCAAATCGCGCATCTTTACTGGCACGAGCGCGATCGCAAATCTCAGTACTGGGCATTAGAATCTGGTTCATAGAATCTGGGATCACCTTAATAGATTAATCGATTTAGTGTTTAGTGGGCACTGCTAAAAAGGCTACGCTATCGCCATTTTCAATAGTAGCCTGACCCGTAATCTCACCGTCATCACTGATGTCATTGGCAAATACCAGATGACCGGTGTATCCGGGAACACGTTGATTCAGATCTGAAATCACACCGTTTTCCCAAATCACCGCACGGCAATCAACGAATCCTGCTGCACAAGACATCCCAACGATTTGACCTTTTTTGTTGATACCCAAACCTTGACTGATGCCAGGAATATGTTGAGGGAGCACACCAAGATCGCTAATCCCATCATCTTTTGACCAACGGAAAGCATGTGCATTAAACGCTCGACCCAAGGTTATGTTTCCAAATCCAGTGACTTCACCAAATTTGTTGATGGCCACAGGAGTATTCCAGGCATCGCCTCCAATGTTGCCCATATCATTTGCTGTCCCATTTTTCCAATACACAGCATGAGCAGCGCTGAATCCACCAACCGCACGATCACAGGTACCCGAAATTCCAACTACCAGACCATGATCATTGATTGCGGTAGCAGCGCTGGTTGGATCGTTTTGATATGGTGGAAGTTGTTGAATCTGGGTATTGTAATCATGCGGACCCCAGATGACCGCGCGGAATTGTAGTTTTTGAGTGCGAGTTGGATCGCAGGAAGGATCAACAACAAGATTCTCGGCCCATCCAACAATTCGGCCATCTTTATTTACACCTGCCGCAAAACCATTCGGACCTCCTAACGTAGGAAGTGCATTCATCACTCCATCTTTCCATACAAACCCCACACAAGTGTTCCCGATGAATGGAATGAAATTCGAGCAACTCCATCGTTCACCATTTGGATCGATCGTGTCAGTTTGTGATATTCCAGCAATGATCCCTTTTTTGTTTTTCACGGGAAATAACACAGCACTATTCGTACCATCACCTCCGAGTGATCCTAAATCAATCGGTGTTGTATCCTTCCAAAGAGCAGCATGCACAACCGCATCATCCAGAAAAGATGTTCCTGTTACCCAGCTGCGGTTATTGATACTGTTTCCCGCGCTGACTGATCCGCCGAGCGAATCAAGATTAGTGACTTGATAATTCGACTGTTGCTTGCGTTGAGATGCATCAGCACGATTGCAGTTCGCGACACAACTGAACAAAGCCACAGTAAGTATTAAAAATCGCGCAATCAGAATTTTCACAAAACCCTCCTGTTTTCTTTCTGCACAGCAAATGAATTGCTGCACAATTGCGAATCTACTGCGCGACTATTGTGATTGCTCGCCGTTTTCGGCCATTAATACTAACGTATTCGT
>CAWINI010000003.1:0-1182077 GCA_963837395.1 uncultured bacterium
GATCAAACTTTGGAATGGGATTATTACATTGCACAATATGATGCTGAAATTCGCTTCCTTGACGATCATTTAAAACGGCTTTTCGCAGAATTTGATCGCAAAAAATTATGGGATTCAAGCATCATCGTACTCACTGCGGACCATGGAGAAAATCTCGGCGAGAATCACTACTTCTTTGAACATGGCTGGTTCCCTTATACAGCATCCAGCAATGTTCCATTGATTGTTTGGGATCCGCGTGAAAAACCGAAACGGATTTCAACTTCCACGGCGTTATTAGATTTGATTCCAAGTTTGTTTAAAGCATTAGAACTTCCACAAAGCGATAAGTTTGAAGGCAAGCCGTGGGATTTTAATCATCCACGGCCTGTGTATATCGAATCTGGTGAAGGCAGGTTAAGCCGAAGTAATTACATCCGTTCACTTTGGAGTTGGCCGTATCATCTCGTTTATGTACCGAGCGAGATTTATCAAGCTATGATGCAAAAAGTCCCGTTTGAACTCTACAATGTAGAAAAAGATTGGCACGAAACAAAAAATATAATCTCCGAAAATCCTGAATTGGCAAAACAATTTGAAAAGGAATTATTGCGTTGGATTCATTCCACACCGAATTATGTTCCAGTGAATCGCAAAACGCCCGACTATGATCCGCAGGCGATCGAACAAATGGAAGCCCTTGGATACCTCCAATAAATAAAAAAGCGGAGTCGATTGACTCCGCTTTCAATATCCAAAATTACTTTCTAAAAGCTATTCTTCCTCTTCTTCGTCCTCATCCCAATCTTCTTCATCATCATCGTCTTCATCTGCGTCGTCTTCATCATCCCAATCTTCATCTTCTTCGTCCCAATCTTCGTCTTCATCATCCCAATCTTCGTCTTCTTCGTCCCAGTCTTCGTCTTCTTCATCCCAGTCTTCTTCATCGTTGTCTTCTTCATCCTCATCAGCCAACGACAAAAATTTCTGGTCTAAAAGTTCATCTTCCATTTTCCACAACTCGGATTCCAAGCCAGCCATGAGCTTCTCTCCTCTTGTCACTTTCAGAAAGCTATTACAGTCAATTTCCGCTCTCTTGGACTCTTGAATTTGTTGAATCATTAGTGCTTCAGGAATGAAATTCCTGGTTTCAATCATTTCGTGTTGAATTCTAAAAGGCTTATTCACATGTATGAATATATTCTCTGTCGCAAGAAAAAAAACATGCTCCTGCTGTTTTTGCGACTCCATCTTCATCAAATCACCTCAAGCTAATTGAACTGGGTTTCAAATTTCGTAATGCAGTATAACTATATTCGCTATACCTGTCAACAAAACACAAGAGCAGCTTTTATCGTCGATAAATATGTTGAAAAAGATCACTGATTTTGAGTATTTACAGCGGTTGAAAATCGAAAAAAGATACTTGAAAAGTTATTGGATGCTCATTCTCTTTTGGTGCCTTATTGGTTTAAAACAGCAAATGCCGGAGTGTTTTAGGCACTCCGGCATTTAAGATATTTTGCAACGATACTGTAGAAAGAGTATGGAGGATTACTTATTTCTTCGTTCCCAGTTTTTGAAGTGCCTGGGTAAACGGAGTACTCTTGGTCTTCCCACCATAGATCTTTTCATTAAGATGCTGATACCACTCTCTGGCGATCTCGGCTTGGGAGACCTTCGGCGAATAATAATATCTCCCTTTAACCTCCTTTGAGCTGCAAACCCCTGCACGAACAAGACGATCAAGCATTGTCTTTACTGTAGTGTAAGCAGTTTCTTTGCCGCTCCGAACCATTTGCATCTGAACTTCTGATGCGGAGGCTTTGCCTTTCTCCCAAACACACCTCATCAGTTCGAGCTCAATATCAGTTAGTAATAGTCTGTTTGTTCTTGGTTTTCTTGGCATAGAGCAATTTTACAAAAAATTATCTAAATGGCAAGCACAAGTGTTATTGCACATTATGAAACGTAATAGAACGAATGTGGTAGAACAATAGACTTGTGGTTTTAACGAAGTCGAAATGATGCAACAACGACAAGGAGAAGGCAAATCATAGAGTTAATACCAAGCCATACTAAATCCATGAAATGTCCCGGGATCCATGAAACATCCACAACCGGCATGAAAATATTAGCAGCGAGAAAGCAAGCAAAACCACATGCAAATCCAGCGGCCAGCGGTACCAATTTTTTCCATGGATATGCGATCAAAACCAATACGAATGCTGGCAAACAACTCCAAACGATGGCGTTGCTATAAACTGAAACGCCTGCAATCGGCAGTACCCATTCTGCGACGGAATGAGTAACGAAGTAAGAATTTCCGGCATATGGAATTCGCGATAAGAAGAACAATCCAGTGCTTCCAAGCAATAAGCCGAGCAATGCAGAAAAACTGAATGGCAGACGATCAATTTTTGATCTGCCCTTGTTCAGAATGGCTGCAAGAAGTAGAAACAAAATAATTCCGAAAAACAATGTCTTGTATTTTCTTCGCGAAACTGCCGCATTCAAAGCGGAGTATGCATTGACTATACCTGCTCCATATTTATCTGCGGAATTTTCTGCAGCCGGTGATGCAGTTTTCGTCAAATAATCTTGAACATCTTGTGGTGATGTAATTCCATGGGACATCAACAGCGCAGCGACAGCAGCAACATGCGGTGTGGCCATGGATGTTCCTTGAAATAAGTAATAACCTTGCTTTGATGTGTCTTGAGGATTCAAAGTGTTTTGCAAGACACCATCCATCAAACCATCACCATTCTGATCCACATTCATATCACCGCCTGGCGCGGCAATGGTGAGCCCTTTACCATAGCTGGAATACCATGAAAGGCTTTTATCGAAACGAACTGCTGAAACAGAAATACATTCTGAATATGCAGCAGGATAGCTAATTCCACGGCGGCCGCTATTTCCCGCAGCACAGACAATTACCACACCTTTTTCATGTGCATACTTCACAGCTTTATGAAGAATCAAACTGGGAAATGGCTCGCCCAAACTCATATTGATGACTTGCGCACCATGATCGGCCGCGTAGCGGATTCCTGCTGCAACATCAGACAGTGTTCCATATCCGCTTGCATTCAAAACCTTCACAGGCATGATTTTGATCCGCTGTCCAACTCCGGCAGCACCGACACCATTATTTGTTAGCTGCGCAATCGTCCCCGCCACATGCGTGCCATGGCCATGATCGTCACCAGCATGATCATTTTCCGCAACAACGTTGTACGGAGCTACGAATTGTGATTGACCTAAATCTTCAACCCGAAACTTTCCTTCATAATCTTCAAATGCCACTCCAGTATCAATCACTGCGACTGTTACACTTGCACCAGGCGGAAAATCCCAGGCTTTTTGCATTCCGATCAAATCTAAATGCCATTGATGTTTGTAATAAGGATCATTTGGAACAGAAAGTGCGGAGTAATAATAATTTGGCTCAACAGATTCAACGCCTTCTTTCTCTTTTAACAAACCGAGCAAATAAGTTGCGGTCTTTCGTACCCTCACCCACTTTTCTTCTTTAGAAACAAACGAATAATCGCTTTGAGTTAATCCTAATTTCCCAAGCATTGAAGAGATGAAGGATTCGGATTCATCATTTTGAAAATCCACTACAAGCTCACCGTTATCTTCGGCAGGCGGTGCGTATTGAAGTTCGGAGTAGCTTTGAATGTCTTCAGCAAATGCTGGGAAGGTAATCGAGATTAATAAAATAGAGAGAAACGCAATCAGTTTCTTATTCATTCGTTTCGGCATCCTTATCGGGAATACTCCATTGTATCTATTATAAGTAACGAGCGTTGCTGCAAAAAGATTCAAGTTTGTTGCTTTCGACGGTTAATTAAGCTAGTTTTATACGGAAACAGGTCGAGACAGGGAGTGATTGATGAAAGCAAAAATTAGCGGTTTGGCGACGTATGTTCCGCCCAAACTGTTGACGAATGCCGACTTGGAGAAATTGGTTGATACCAGCAATGATTGGATCTTAGCGAGAACGGGAATAGAAGAAAGGCATATCGCTGAAAAAGGAGTTGCGACTTCAGATCTTGCTGCAGAAGCCATAAAGAATTTACTTAAGCAAAAAGAGCTCTCTGCGGATGATATCGATTTATTGATTGTGGCAACAGTCACTCCCGACATGCTTTTTCCTTCAACTGCTTGTGTGACACAAAACAAGATCGGCGCGCATCGGATGTGGGGTTTTGATCTCTCCGCCGCGTGTTGTGGTTTTGTTTATGCGTTGAATACTGGCGCACAATTTATTCATAACGGCGCATGCAAAAAGGTCGTTGTAGTTGGTGCAGATGTTATGTCCAGCATCATTAATTATTCCGATCGCCAAACCTGTGTTTTGTTCGGTGATGGCGCAGGAGCTGTTTTGTTAGAATCCTGCAATGAAGGTGAAGGGATCATCGATTTTATGGGAGAAATTGATGGCTCAGGCGGTGATTACTTGAATATGCCTGCGGGTGGCAGCTTAAATCCATCAACGCATGAGACTGTTGAAAAGAAAATGCATTTTGTAAATCAGCAAGGTCAGCAGATTTTCAAATATGCTGTAAGAAAGATGGGCGAATACAGCACATTAATTCTTGAGCGCAATCAAATTCCGTTTCAGGATGTGGATCTTTTCATTGCACATCAAGCGAATTTACGGATTATCAACGCAACAGCTGAGCGATTGAATCTTCCTGATGATCGTGTGATCCGAAACATTCGTAAATATGGAAATACCACTGCAGCAACAATTCCCCTTGCGATGCAGGATGCGATTCAGGATGGCAAGTTGAAGAAAGGAAATACAGTGCTGCTTGCTGCCGTTGGTGCTGGTTATACAGTTGCCAGTATGATCCTCAAATGGGCCTTCTAGCTTCTTTAACGCCGAGATCGCCAAGAAATTAGCACACGGATTACACTGATTTCATTGATTCCCACAGATTTTTTTCAACCACGGATAAACACTGATGAACGGATATAGCTCTTGATGCCCAGTTCCTGTGTTGCAGGCGCGCCGAAGGCGCTGCTTTAGCCAGGTGCAAAAACAAAAAGCAATTGCAGCACACAATAAGTTTTGTGTAACACATTCCGAATTGCCTTTTGTTTTTGCGCTGGCTAAAGCAGCCGCTCGCTTCGCGAGCGCGCGCCGGAAACACATCCGTACTACAAACATTTGTTTCGTTGTTTTTTTAGAAAGATTTTCATGCGACAGCCTCGTTAAGTTTCGCTAAAGAAAGTCTCTGTGCAGTTAACGCCGCTGCAATGATTTGCATTCCTGTTTCAGTAAGAAAATAGCGATTTCGTGAGGGAAGTTTCCGGATTAAGCGGTGAGCTCTTAGCATTCGAATCAGCCTGGTTACTTTAGAACTGTAACTACGTTCTTGATCATCGCAGGCAGGAAAGAGAACTTTTCTTAAATCAGCGTTTGAAAAACCGTTAATCACGAACTCACCATGAGAAACTGCTCGAAACAGCGATATATCTGATGGTGAACTAGGGTTTAGAGCTCGTACTCGCTGTTTTTTCCATTTTATTGGTAATGAGATTTTTTCTATTAACCTGCCGTAAACAATTGATGTGTCTGCCGCTGAAAGGCAATCCAGATATCGTTGGTTTGAAGATTGTGAGATCGTTGCTACTCTGTGAAGGTCAGCAATCCCTTTTCTTACAGGTCTCCAACGTTTTTGGCTCTTGGGATCATTTTCTTTCTTTCGAAACGCTCTAAATGCTTGAGGATCATTTATCGTGGTTTCCACTCTTAATACTGTCGCTTTATCATAAAGTTTGACGGAGTTTTTTCCTGCCCAATGCTTGATCCTGATTCCTTCTATTCGTCGGTTCTTGAAACTGCTCCTAATTTCTCGATCAGTGTTGCTCGGATATCGTTTGCCCAGAAATCTCATTACGTCCTTGCTTTGATACGTTGAGATTCCATGCAAAATTAAAGAAGGATAAAGTCTTTCCAACTCTTGACGATCTTTAAACATCGAATCTGTTGCCCATTCACTTTCAAAAGTGGACCAATAATATTTCAATGGAAACCCAGCAAAAATTTCGTCATGAATCGGATTCAGCATCGCTGCAATCTTATCTAGTTTTTTTGCCCAATTCAGTTTTAATTGTTGATTCATTAATCTTTGCGCTTCTTCTATGTTTTCAATCCATAAAAAACAGTTCTCTCTTCTTTCATACTTCATCCCAACCCGGTCCATTTCTTGCGCCAGCCACTCTCTTCCGTTAATACAAATCTGAATGTTAAAGGGAAACCAACTCTGTATTCGCGCATTCATAAATCCGAATCTTGGATCAATTAAGTAATGGTAAAGAAACAAACATTTCCTCGGTCTCATCACCAGTTCTAACTTCTTCTGTTGCTTATTTCTGCCTACGTCATAGCCAATACAAGGTTCTAAACAGCTAAGAATGGCGATCAGTCCCTTTTCTATCTTGTCTCTTTCGGCAATCCCTTCAGCCGTTGCCGCTTTGTCAATCTTGCTACTCTTTAAATAAACAATGGGACGATCTTCTTGTTTGGCTTTTTGACAGGATCTCTCCCTTAACTGTTCGCAAACTTGATATACATATTTCCCAAAGTCTTTCAGCTTTACTTGCTTATGCCACAAAAATCCACCCAACCCACGTGGATAAGCGATCGGTCGCAGCGTCCCCCGAAATACCAATCGATCAAATCCATTTAATACCCCTATGATTTTTTCCCCGAATCGTTGTATAAATCTCTCCATGGCGTCCTCCAGAGAAACAGTTTTGTTTACACAACTTTTCTGTTACTCCAAGAGTGACGCCATGTCAATTTCTTCAATCTGAAATTTGAAATCTGAAATTTGGGTTGCGGGCACAGCCCGCGCCGTGTGCATCTGTGATAATCCGTTTTAAGCCGTGTGCTAAAACTCGGCGGGCTCTGCGTTAAAAAAGATTAATATTCGAGGAGTCGTTTTTTGTAGGATTCAATCGCACTCAACAAATCACCCATAGTATCGGCTGGAAATTTTTCTAACAATGCATCCGCCAAAACAATCGCCATCATTGCTTCACCCACTACTCCTGCAGCCGGAACCGAACAAACATCAGAACGTTCCACGATTGCCTCTTTCACTTCCTTAGTTCGCACATCTACTGATTGCAGAGGCTTCATCAAAGTTGATAACGGTTTCATTGCGGCACGAATGCGCAAGTCTTGTCCGGTTGTAATTCCTCCTTCGGTTCCACCTGATCGATTGGTTTTGCGATAAAACCCGGACTCCTTGTAAAAAATCTCATCGTGCGCTTCGCTTCCCCAACTCTGTGCGATCTGAAAAGCATCACCAATGGAAATTCCTTTTACTGCAGGAACCGAAAGCATAGCTTGTGCAATTCTTCCATCTAACTTCCGATCCCACTGAACATGCGATCCCAATCCTGGCAGAACATTGTGAACTATTACTTCAAAAACACCACCCAATGTCTCTTTTTTGCGCTTTGCTTCTTCGATTCGTTCCACCATCCACTTTTCAGCAGCAGGATCAACGCACCGTAGTACTTCGCTGGATTGAATTTGCTTAATCTCTTCCCATGATGCATCGGCCCTTGGACTGGAAACGGTTCCAATAGAAATCACATGGCTTGCAATCTCAATTCCTATGGCTGCTAACAGTTGCTTACAAATCGCACCCAGAGCTGTTCGAACGACAGTCTCTCGCGCACTCGCACGTTCTAAAATATTTCGGAAGTCGTGTTCGTTATATTTTTGACCACCAGGCAGATCGGCATGTCCTGGGCGCGGAGCAAAAGCACTTTTAGGATTTGCCGGAACGTCGCCCCATACAGACATCGAATCACGCCAGTTCTGAAAATCGCGATTCTGCACAGTAACATGAATTGGCGAACCTAATGTTTTTCCGAACCGGACTCCTGCTGTGATTTCCACTTCATCAGTCTCAATCTTCATCCGTCCGCCCCGCCCAAATCCAGCCTGGCGACGCTTCATCTGTCGCTGAATTTCATCCAGCGAAAGTTGCAGCTGCGCAGGAATTCCTTCCAAGATTCCAGACTGTGCATGCACCATGGCTTTCACCCGCCGTAAGCAATCTTAATTTTTGCAGCGCCATGTTACCTATTGTTTGTTCCAGATTTTTCCCCAAATTTCCATCGCAGCTTTGTTGTCCGGATCAAGAGCAAGCGATTTTTGAACTTGAGTTTTGGAGTCCGCGTAACGTTCAGTTTGACGATAAAGCTCAGCCAGCATCAAATGACTTTCAATGTTGTCCTGACACCAAACTGAAAACTGAAGCTCACCAATACCGGAAGTAATATCTTTTTGAGCGACGAGTGCCTTGCCCCAAAGAAAATGTAAGTACCAATTTAGCGGATCGAGCGTTACGCCCTTTTTAATTTCTAAAATCGCTTTTGCCGGATCCTCTTTTTCGACATAACTCTGGGCACTTGCCTGATACGTTTTTACATATGTAGCAGTGTCTTTCAAAAATTTTCTCTGTGAAACACTCGCATATTCCTGTTCTTCTCTGCTCAAATATTGCGGCGCAGGACGCAAAAGCTGCATCACAGTATTGTATTGTTCTGGAAATTTTCCTCTTTGATCTGATGGAATCTTTTCTTGAAACAGTCCCATCATTTTTTGGGTAACGATGTCTTTCAAAATCGGATCGGTTTCTCTTTCAAGGAGTTTTCCAGTCAAATACAACGTTTGATAATCACCAGGTGAATAATGGAGCACGTCGCGATATTGCAAGACAGCATGTTTGTCATACGTCCGCAATACATAGGAAGCCGCAAGATTAAACTTGAACGCCGGATTTTCCGGACTTAGTTCAACAGCCTTCGAAAGAAACCAGCCCGCCCCAGCTGTATCATTATTCTTCAGTAACGCAACACCAACATTATTGTAAATTTCAGCTGAAGGAGAACTCTTAGAAAGCTCAAGCCATTTCTGATAAGCATCTTCAAAATCACCGGAGTTATATGAATTTAAGCCTTCCAGGAAATCAACTTTGATCTGATACTCCCCTTCAAACTTACCTTTTGCAAGGGCCTCATTTGATTCCCTGTATTTTCCTAAACGTGACAGGGTTGTTCCCAATCTCCAAAGGGCTTGAGGATATTCCGGCTTCAGTTCAATCGCCCGCTCAAACAACTTAATCTGTTCCGCCTCCGGAGATTCTAATAAGCCTTTGATATACACCTCATACGCAGGGAGCGGAATTGAATCATATGCAAAAGGCTCAGTTTCTGTAGGCTGAATATTTTCCGCTTTAAAGTATTGCAACAGCCCATCACGAACTGTCAATTGCAAACGATACAGTTTATCGAGTGATCCAGATGCGCGAATTGGATTACTTAATCCGGAGGTTGAAAGTTTGATTACCTTCACTTCAGTTTCTAAACTCGTATCATTCAATCGATAAGTCCCAAACACGACGTAATCTGCTGCCAGCTTATCAGCGATCTTCAACATTGTTGCTCGACTTAAATCACCGGTGTAGGGAATCCGTAAATCCTCATATGCAGCCAGGCGCTCATGCCGTTGAATGATCAATGCGTCTTGCAGTAATAATTCCTCGCTTAAACTTTCCGCAAAGCCTTCGCCCAGCCAATACAAATGTTCTTTTTCACTTTGATTAGTGAAAGGCAAAATCACCACAGACTGAAATGCAAACAGAGAATTGCAAATGAATAAAAACCCGAGTAGAAATTTTTTCACGAAACCAACTCCAAGCGTTTTTTGTTTCTCATATTACTTAGACGTCAATTCTCGCAACATCGCATAACGGATAAACGTTCCGTATGCAGATAATGCGGCAATGATAAACCCTTGTGTACCATCGAGTACACCAGCCTGCAAAATTAATTTCTTAAAGAAGACAGCCGGAGGACGAACAACAACATCTGCGAAGCCAGCGCTTCGGCCTTGCTCTTTCATTTGTAGGGCAGCGAGTTTAGCGTACCGATTCACAGTTTCCAAATATCGGTCAAAACCACGGTACGTATTGTGTTCAATCCAACCGTTTAATTGAGGCACATTTTTATTCACATTTAATTGGAATCTTTCATGAACTTTTCCGATCCAGGCCCCTTCAGATTTACGATAAAGTCTCACTTTATAATCAGGATTCCATCCGCTATGCCGAATCCATTTCCCTTGAAAGAAATTTTTCCTGCGCATTGCATAGGCAGAAGCACCATCTTCTGGAAGTGATTGAATTTCTTTCGCAAGTTCCGGCGAACAAATTTCATCAGCATCAAGATTCAAAATCCAATCTGATGAAGCTTGAGCATGAGCATAATTTTTCTGGCTGCCGAAATCTGAAAAGTCATGATACAAAACACGAACGTTTTTCTTATTTGCTATTTCAGATGTGCCATCGGTGCTTCCACAATCAACAACGACAACTTCCGAAGCCCACTCTACAGATGCGAGCATCTTCTCAATTTGGGCGGACTCATTCAGTGTAATGACTGTAACCGAAACTTGCATGAAGGAGAAAACTCAGGTGGAAAGGCCTTTCATCCAGTGAAGCACTTTTCTCACATATGATTGTGTTTCACTGAAAGGTGGGATCCCTTTAAAACGATCAACAGTCTTCTCTCCAGAGTTATATGCTGCTAATACAAGATCCAGTTTGCCGGGGAAACGGTTCATAAGCATTTTTAAATGACGCACACCCGCATCAATATTTTGAACCGGATCATATGGATCCGTTACCCGATAAAGTCTCGCAGTATCAGGCATAAGTTGCATCAAGCCTCGAGCGCCTTTCGGTGATACCGCACGCGGATTAAAATTGGATTCAGCTTTCATTACTGCGGCTACAAGCTTCCAGTCGACCTGGTGCTTTTTCGATAGTGAGAGTACAAGATCAGAATATTCGAAGCTGTTATCAAGATCTTCATCTACCGCTGCCATCTGCTGCACAGGTGCGGTTGGTTCCGGATCAGCAATTGTTCGAATTTCACGAACCCAGTTTAGCGGAATCGCGATTTCACTTTTTTCATCAATTAGCCGGACGGTCTCACCTTCTACCGAATAAGAAGCGGCTCTCATGGTCTTGCCGCTCTGCAATATCACCAGATTGGATGCATGAGCATTTGAGATCATGAGAACTGCCGGCAATATCGCCAGCAAGTTGAATCCACCCACACTTCTCATGCCCAATATTGTAACGATTTTTGAGCTTCTTGAGAAGGACTGCTCTTGAAAATGGCCAAATTTGATTGCCGTAACTGACTATTTCTCGTAGGCTAGTGTGATATGGCACTCATTCAAGGAACAAAACTCGGATCATATGAAATCATTTCCCCGTTAGGTGCTGGAGGGATGGGCGAAGTTTATTGCGCCTTAGATACCAAACTGGGCCGGGAAGTAGCGATTAAAGTCTTGCCTCAGGCCTTTTCAAGAGATCAAGAACGTCTTTCTCGGTTTGAACGTGAGGCACGCATTCTCGCATCGTTAAACCATCCGAACATTGCTTCGATTTACAGCCTGGAACAAGCGGAAGATCAATCATTTTTGGTACTCGAACTTGTACCTGGTTCAACGCTTGATGAGCTGATCGCAAAAGAATCTATTGGCATCAAAGAAAGTCTTTCAATTTGTGGCCAGGTTGCGGCTGCTTTGGAAGCTGCACATGAGAAAGGAATTGTGCATCGTGATCTGAAACCAGCAAACATAAAAATTACATCAAAAAATATTGTGAAAGTGCTGGATTTTGGAATTGCAAAAATCATTAACCCCAATTTCTTTTCAGATCACTTATCGCAAGTAAAAACAATCGGCTTAGATGAAACAGGTCAAGGAATGGTTTTGGGAACTGTCAGTTACATGAGTCCGGAGCAAGCGCGCGGGAAACAACTCGATAAACAAACAGACATCTGGTCATTCGGCTGCGTACTTTTTGAAACTCTATCAGGTCAGAAAGCATTTGATGGCGAAACAGTTTCGGATGTTTTGGTTGCAATTTTAGATCGAGAACCGATTTGGAAGAATCTGCCGTCATCTGCACCTTCCAAAGTTCGTGATCTTATCGGTCGATGTCTTCAAAAAGATGTTCATCAACGATTACACGATATTGGGGACGCCAGAATTGAGCTGGAAGAAATATCGACTACTACTGGTTTAACAACGACCAAAAAAAGAAAGCGCACCAAAACAGCAATGGTTCGCAAACCAGCAGAGACTGATTCTAAAAGTATCGTATTTCGACAACCGGTTTTGACACAACTGACTTCCGCTGGTGGAATCCATGAATTTCCGGCATGGTCTCCGGATGGGAAACGTCTTGCATACAGCCTGGAAGTGAAGGGGTTCAAAAAGATTTTTATCCATGAAATCGACAGTGGCAAAAGCTCGCAGATTACAACAGGACCTTATGATGATATTCAACCGGGGTGGGGACCCACTGGTGACTCCATTTTGTTTGTTCGATCAAATCAAAGTCGTGGCAAATTACAACCTGGGGATGTTTTTGGAGTCTATCTTGATGGTGATATCTGGCGTATTGATTTACAAAATGGCAAAGAACAAAAAATTATTTCCAATGGATTCAATCCATCATTTTCGCCCGATGGAAAATGGGTTGCATTAGATGCATCCTGGGCTGGTCCGCGACGTATCTGGGTTGTGAACAATCGTGGATCAAATCCGCAGCAAATCACGGGTGATGTTTCCGAGGCGGTAAGTCATGTAAATCCGAACTGGTCTCCTGATGGGAAGAAAATTGTTTTTCAAAATATTGAACGAACGAAATTCGACATCAAGGTTGTTGAGCTTGTTTCCAAAAAAGTGGAATGGGTCACCAACGATCTGTTTCAAGATCTGAATCCGGTATGGTCTGGTAATTACATTTATTTTTCCTCGTATCGAAGCGGAGGTTTGAATATCTGGCGCGTTCCCGCAAATGGTTCCGGCGCTCCGCAACAACTTACGATCGGTGCAGGACAAGATGTTGAAATTGCAATTTCACCAGATGGAAAGCAACTTGGGTTTACAATCCTCCGGCAAAATGCTGATGTTTGGAAATTATCAGTCTCGCCAGAAACTGGAGAACCGATCCATGCTCCATCCTCCGTAATTGTGAGCACTCGCGAAGATAGTCGCGGAGCCTGGTCCCCGGATGGAAATCAAATCGCATTTAATTCCGATCGAACCGGGGACATGAACATTTGGAAATATTCATTCGCTGATGAGAAAATCGAACAACTCACCAAAGGTCCAGGTGGGGATTATCAGCCGAATTGGTCACCCGACGGAAATTGGATCACCTTTTTTTCATGCCGCGCAGGAAATGCAGATATCTGGTTGATTGATTCAACTGGAAATCAATTAAAAAGACTCACGAAAAATAAATCGCTGGAAATCAATCCATTCTTTTCGCCGGATGGAAAGCTGATCGCATATCAATCCGATGAAAGCGGGAGGCTTGAAGTTTGGTTAATGAATCACGATGGTAAAGATCACCGTCAAATAACCGATATCGGTGTTATGGGACATTTCTTAGGATGGTCAGCGGACGGCAAATTTATTTACTTCCGATGTTCTACAGGAAATCAATCTGTAATGAAAGTTTCGGTTGATGGTGGAGAGCAATTTGTTCCTGGTGAAGTTGCCGGAGGTTCCCATATTTCATTTTCACCGGCGCAATCTTTGATCATGGATGTTATCGGGCATAAACAGTTGTGGGTTTCACCATTAAATGGTGGAAAGCCGAAAATGATTTTTGAATTCGATAATCCTGATGCACGAATCGATTATCCGGTATGGTCGCCTGATGGAAAATGGATTCTTTTTGATAAGTTCCAACCGCAAGGCGGCGACATCTGGATTATGAAAAATTTCGAATAAAAAAACCACCATGACCTTGGAGTCTTGGTGGTGGAGTTCAGCGCAACAAATCTCTACGGAGCGTTAGCCCGCCATCATATAAAAGCGTTTGGCCAGTCATGTAAAGTTCAGGATCTATCAAAAATTCTACTAGCTTTCCGATATTTGCAGGATCACCATATCGCGGAATAATTTTTTGGTCCAAAAACTTTTGGTACTTCCCTTTTTGAATACTCTCTTCCGCCATTCCTGCTTGATTGACCCCAGGGGCGATCACATTAATGCGGATAAAAGGATCGCCGCCAAAATCTTTTGCCAAAATCTTTGCGCCATGTACTAACGCTGCTTTTGGGGTTCCGTAATATAAAGAACCTTCAAACGGATAGATGCCTTGCATGGATGAGAACAAGACGATTGCACCAGCAATTCCTTTTTCTCGGAGCTTAAATGCAAATGTTTTTGCGCTGTGCAGCGGCGCCGAAGCATTCTTTAAAAATGATTCTTGCATGTGATTGATTTGCGCCTTTTGCCAATCGATCCTCGCGGGATCTCCAATCAGATTGATGAGAGCATATGGAGATTTTGCTTGATCAAAAAATATTTCTGTTGCGTCGTTAATATCGTCAGCACTGGTGAAGTCACAAGAGTAAAACCAAACATCTGCAGATTGCTCTTTTAGTTTGGTACGAAGTTTTTCGGCCCGTTCAGTGTTGTCATGATGCACTAGCATCATGGAACAACCCAGTTCAGCAAGTTTCGTTACGACAGCTTGTCCGAGACCGCCCGTTGCACCCGCAACCATAACCGTCTTCCCTTTCAGATTCATAAACGCTATTTGACCACAAAAGTCTGAGAATTAGCACACTGATTAAACGGATTTAACGGATTTACGCGGATCTGAAGAATTGAACCACGGATAAACACGTTGCGGGCACAGCCCGCGCCTGTTCATCCGTGGTTAAAAAAAATCCGTGGAGTTCAGTGCAATCCGTGTTTTCCGTGTGCTATTTCTTAGTTATGCTAAAGTAATTCGCTATGCAATTTCCACAACTTTTTGCGCCTGGCAGACTCGGAACCCTCCATTTACCAAATCGCATTTTAATGGGCTCTATGCATCTTGGTTATGAAGGAGTCGCCGGTGGTACAGAGCGGATGGCCGAATTCTACGCTGCGCGTGCAAGAGGTGGTGCTGCCTTAATCATCACCGGTGGATGCGCAATTAATGAAGAAGCAATTGGCGGAGCTCAATTCAGTTGCATTTATCGATCTGAAGATGTTGAGGCACTTTCGGTTGTCGTAAATCGAGTTCATCAAGCAAATGGCCGCATCGGACTGCAATTGTTTCATGCTGGACGTTATGCAACTCGTGAGTGGCTTTTTGGTCTGCAACCGGTGGCGCCGTCAGCGATCCGCTCAACACTCCATCCAACAACTCCACGTGAGATGTCAGAAGACGACATCCTTAGAACCATTGATGATTTCGCACGAGCTGCGCTGAAAGCAAAAGAGATTGGATTCGATTGCATTGAAATCATGGGATCAGAAGGATATTTGATCAATCAATTCTTTTCGCCTTTAACAAATCGCCGAAGGGATGCCTGGGGTGGATCTGTTAAAAATCGAATGAGATTCAGTATTGATGTTCTGAAAAGAATTCGTAATTTGTGCGGAGAAAATTATCCGGTCATCTATCGAGTCTCCGGCCTGGATCTGATGCCCGATAGTTCCACATGGGATGAAACCTATCAGTGGTTTGTGGCTTTAGAAGATGCTGGAGCTGATGCTTTCAACATTGGAATCGGGTGGCATGAAGCACGAATTCCTACGATTTCAATGCTGGTTCCTCGCGCATTTTACACATTCGTATCGGAACGGATTCGCAGACATACCAAAGTGCCTTGCATAACCAGCAACAGGATTAACGATCCACGTGTAGCAGAAGAAGTTCTGACACAAGGAAAAGCAGATTTTGTTAGCATGGCCCGCGCTTTACTTGCCGATCCTGAATTACCAAACAAAGCCAGTTCTCAGCGAAGCTCTTTCATCAATACATGCATCGCGTGCAACCAGGCATGTTTAGATAACGCGTTTCGAAATCAACCAACAGCTTGCATTTTGAATCCTGAAGCCGGTCGGGAAATGGAACTGATTATAAAACCGGCCGCATTCAACAAAAAGGTAGCTGTAATCGGAGCTGGGCACTGCCGGGCTTGAAGCTTCACGTGTTCTATCGATACGTGGTCATGATGTCACACTGTTTGAAAAGCAAAATCAAATTGGCGGACAACTTCTTTATGCTATTCAGGTTCCCGGTAAACAAGAATTTCTGAACACAATTCGCTACTATGAAAATTCATTGAATGAACTTAGAGTCCATCTTGAACTCAATACAGACATCGAGCCAAAAGAACTAAAGACTTTTGATGCGGTTGTTGTAGCAACCGGCGCAAAGCCGTACGTTCCGGAAATTCAAGGAAGCAAACTACAAACATGCATCAACTACGATCAGTTTTTTCGCGGTGATGTAAAAGTGAATGATAAGGTGGTGATTATCGGATCAGGAGGAATTGGGTGCGATATCGCGCACATGCTTTCAGATGCTGTTAATTTGTACCCGCCAGAATCCTTTTTTGATATGACAAACAATGTTAGCAATTATGAAAAGTATCTCCGATCTTTGCCTCGCGAACGCAATGTAACCTTAACGCGTCGTGGCAAGCGTATTGGTGAACGTCTTGGGCCAACGACCCGCTGGGCGTTGGTTCAATTATTAGAAAGCCGCGGCGTACAAATGATGACCCAAATTAGTTATGAAAACATTACCGAAAAAGGAGTTCACATTAAAACACGCACTGGCAAAGAAATGCTTTTGGCTGCAAATACTATCATTTTCGCAACTGGACAGGTTTCCGATTCGGAACTATATAGTTTAGTGGCGAAAGAAGTTGAAAATTGTTTCCAAATCGGTTCATCCCGGATTGCTTCGGAAGCGAATGCTCAAACTGCAATCTGGGAAGCTGCAGAAATTGCTCGTATAATCTAAATTTAAACCACAGAGACTCAAAGTTTCTCTAGAGATCACAGAGCATCTATGCTGAATACAAATGACATTGCACCGGATTTTAGTTTGCCACGACTTGCAAGTGGGAACGAACAACTCTATTCCGATGATGGCAAGTTTACATTTTTGGTGTTTTACAAATTTAGTTGTCCGACTTGCCAGCTTGCGCTCCCATACATCAACAAAATGTATGAAACTTACGGAAACGACGTTCGATTCTTTGCAATCGCACAGGATGATGCCGGAAAGACGCAACAATTCGTCAAAGACTATAACTTAACCGTTCCCGTGCTTTTGGATGAAGCACCGTACACTGTTAGCAGACAATATCAGCTTGTGAGCGTTCCATCGATTTTTCTGATCAGTCCTGATCATAAAATCCGATATTTGGGTGATGGATTCGTAAAACAAGAACTGTTGAACCTTGCTGATGTAATTGCGGAAAAATCCGGTAAACCACAAATCGAATTATTTGGTAGCGAAAACGTTCCGGAATTTAAACCAGGCTGAAGTGCCAGAAATGCCTGAGGTCTTCAGGTAATCACGGAAAACACAGAATTCACTGAATACACGAATTTATTTATATTTATTCTTCCCTGCTTTCTGTGACTTCCGTGTTTCGGTGATTTAATTTTATACGTTCATTATGGTTGTCAAAGATTTAAAGAAAAGACTGCGCAAATTAAGAGACGACATCCGCCGGCACGAATATCTCTACTACGTCGAGAACAATCCCGAAATTTCCGATTACGAGTTCGATCAGTTGATGAACGAGCTCAAAGAAATTGAGCAAGCTCATCCAGAATTAGTGACTCCTGATTCTCCCAGCCAGCGCGTTGGCGAACAGCCGGTTGAAGGTTTCCCTCAAGCTACTCATCGCACTCCGATGATCAGTCTTGATAATGCCTACAACTTTGAAGAACTCGAGGAATTTAATGATCGTGTCTTAAAAAATCTTGGCACCAAAAATGTTCCATATTTCACGGAATTAAAAATTGATGGAACCTCAGTTTCTGTAGTTTATGAAAATGGAATTCTGGCTCGTGGTGTAACTCGCGGTGATGGAACTCGCGGGGATATTGTTACCGCAAACGTCCGGACCATCCGTTCTGTTCCATTATCATTGCCGAAAGAATTTACTTTGCCCTACCTCGAAGTCCGCGGGGAAGTATTCCTTTCGCGCAAAACATTTCTTCAGATCAACCAAGCGAGAGAAGAAGCCGGCGAAGATTTGTTTGCAAATCCGCGCAATGCTGCAGCAGGATTTCTGCGATTAAAAGATCCAAGACTGGCTGCAACACGTAACCTTGATTTTTTTGCATATGGCTTACTTCCGGAAGGAAAGCCGCTGGCGGAAAGTCAGGCTGAAATCTTTCAGCTGTTAAAGAAGATGGGATTCAAGAGTTCCGGGCATAATCGTCTTTGCAAAACTCTTGATGAAGTTAAAAAGTTCTGCACGGAAATGGAAACGCATCGCGAGAAATTGGATTATGAAATCGATGGTGTGGTTGTAAAAGTGAACGAATTCCGGATGCGTGAAGAACTTGGTTCAACCTCAAAATTTCCGCGTTGGGCGATCGCAGTTAAGTTTCAGGCCAAGCAGGCAACAACACAAATCCATGACATTCGCGTACAGATTGGAAGGACCGGTGCATTGACACCGGTTGCGGTTATGGAACCGGTATCACTTACGGGAATTACAATCACACATGCAACTTTGCACAATGAAGATGAAATTCGGCGCAAAGATATACGGATCGGCGATTATGTTTTGATTGAAAGAGGTGGAGATGTAATTCCGAAAGTTGTGAAAGTAATTGAGTCCAAACGTCCGCGTAATGCACGTATCTTTCAGATGCCAAAGAATTGTCCGGTCTGTGGAACGAAAGTAGTTCGGCCGGAAGGAGAAGCAGTATCGCGTTGTCCAAGTTTGGCATGTCCTGCCAAATTGATGGGATCAATTCTGCATTTCGCCGGGCGCCGCGCCATGAATATTGAAGGGCTCGGCTTCAAGCTGGTAGATAAACTTTTAGAAAACAAAATGTTAATCGATTATGCATCGATCTACGATCTAAAATTTGATGCACTGGTAGAACTAGAACGATTCGGTGAAAAGTCTGCAGAAAATCTTCTAACCGAAATCGAAAATTCAAAAAGCCGCCGTTTGGATCAGCAATTGTATGCGCTTGGGATCAGGTTCGTTGGAGAGAATGTTGCAAAACTTCTTACTGATCATTTTTCATCAATTGATGAAATCGCCAAGGCAGATATAGACACACTATCATCGGTTGCCGGAATCGGACCTAGAATTGCGGAAAGCATTGTGGAGTTTTTTTCGATCGAACAGAATCGGAATTTGATCAAGAAATTAAAGGCTCATGGTTTGCTCGCAAATCAGCCGCAACAGAAAAAATCGAAAGGGTCAAAACTATCGGGCCTTACATTTGTAATTACTGGAACGCTGGCGAAATACAAACGTGATGAAGCAAAGAGCTTGATCGAAGATCTCGGAGGGAAAGTTACTTCATCAGTAAGCAAGAGCACCGATTATCTTGTTTGCGGAGAAAATCCAGGATCAAAGTTAGATAGTGCGAAAAAGCATGGAGTGAAAATCCTCGATGAAGCAGCGTTCGAGAAATTGTTGAAGTAGGGGCGGGTCTAGTCCCCGCCCCCCATAATTAAAATCGCACTACACTGGAAAGAACAAAGGTATCATCTAAATTCGACGTATCCATTGCCCAATCCAGTTGAAAATGCTGACCGAATACGAATCCATTTCCGAAAGTGAAATGGTTTGTATCATCGCGTTCCTTTCCAAATATCTGGGGTAGTAGCTCCTGGTCAGCAGGTAGAAGATTCGAAAAAGATTCTAACACCAGGCTGTTTGAAGCCTTGCGGGCGTATCCAGCACGCAATGCTACAGGAACATTACGAACGAAAACAACAAACTCGGTACCAACTTTGTAATCAAATCCATTATCAACCTTGTATTTCAGATTATCGTTCGTATATCCCAGCGTAAAAACAGAATGCCCTGCTTGAAAACCATCGGTCAGATCATCGAATTTAATATAAACAACATCGGCCGTTAAGGTGAGATTATCATTCGGCTTTACCGCCACACCACCACCAAAATTGTCAGGTACATTCAAAACATTGGTGAACGACCTTTGGCCGCCAGGAACTGAGTTTCCTTCTTCATTTTCAACAACCTCAAACTTTGGATTCTTTTTATAGACTAAACCAAAGGATGCATGTTGGGATTTCCAGAGTGCACCGATGTTAAAGCCCCAGGCTTTATCATCATCATTGATGCTGGTGTGAGAACCAATTGCTGTTACATTCAAAGCCGGAATGAAAAAAGTATTAACAACATCAGTCTTCCAGTCCAGCGTAGAATATTTAACGGTTGCACCAAGTGAAAAGCTTTCACTTAATTTCACACCCGTAGCAAAATTCCAATTCACGATATCTTGTCCTACACTACCATTCGCATTGATGATCGCCTCAAGGTCACCGATAGTGAGATCAATGAACTCATCCACAATCGCATCCGTTTTGACAGTCTCCTGGCGCGAAAAACCAAAAGTCCAGTTGTCGGCAGGAAATACCACACTGACATAAGATGGCTGATCCTGATTATCGATGCTATTGGTCGTTAAGATAACTAAATTGAGACCTTGAGTCGAAAAAAGAACATCGGCGGAGTTCAACTCATTTGGATCAACTTCAGTATGACGATATTCAAATGAAACTTCTGGTTTCGTTAGAATAGTCAAACCAGCAGGATTCGCTTCAGCTGCTGTTGCATCATCGGCAAGAGCAATAAATGCTCCACCCATTGCGCTGGAACGTGCTCCAGGATTTAAAAATGAAAATGCAAAACTGCGGAAAATTTCTTCATCGGTGATCGCAAATGCGCTGGACGCAACCGCAATAATCGCCAGCACACTAAATAGCTTGAATCGGAACATAACAGCCTCCTAGAAGCATGGATTCCAGAAACTATAACACAACCCGTTGCTAGAAGTAGAATGTACCGGCGATGTTCGTCAGTACGGCACTATATTTGTAATTGATCAGATCAGTTCTAAAGTCCAAAAACACCAACCGCACATCGCCACCTATTGAAAAATGATCTCCAATAAAAGCTTCAACACCAACTCCAATGTGCGGTGCGGTTTCAGTAATAATGACTGATCCTTGACCAAAAACGAATGGCAAATCCAAATCTCCAGTAATCGTGGCTTTCAAGCGATACCAGCCTATGCCGCCAACAAAATATGGTGTAACAGGAATCATTGCTAGCGGATAAACAATTCCCGAAAGCTGCACTGGAAAAGTCTCTAACTTAATATCCCCGTTTCTAAATCCAAAAGTATCTTCACGATACTGGGCACTTAATTCACCGGCAAAATATTTGAAGGCACGGACTCGCGCATGACCACCCCAAAATACTCTGGTGCCATCCAGTTCATCACGGTTATAGCCAAATAAACTGGTGCGAACACCAAGACCAAACTGAACTTGCGCATCCGCAAAAACAGGCAGTAACACCCCCAAAAAAATCAACGCCAGTAAAAACCTCATATCAATCTTCCTCCAATTACCAAATTGAAAAACGAAAATAGAGTTATTCCGATTAAGACCAAATTCAATTCGCTCCACTTTCCTAAAACAATTTTGAGAAAAGTGTACGAAATGAATCCGAACATCAATCCAGTTGCTATGCTTGTAGTAAGCGGCATCAATATAATTGTTAGAAATGCAGGAAGCGCTTCGTCCCATTGATCAAATTGAATTCGCGTAATTTCACGGATCATGAAAACACCAACCATGATCAATGCAGGCGCAGTTGCATATGGCGGAATAAGAGCAATTAAGGGAACAAAAAAGATTGCTAGAAAAAAGAAGATGGCGCTGAAGAATGAAGTCCAGCCAGTTCGCCCGCCCTGGCTGATTCCAGTACTTGATTCAATATACGCGGTAACTGTTGAAGTTCCCAATACTGCTCCCATCATATTAGACGCCGAATCTGCTACTAACATCCTGGAAAATTTTTGTTCAAAGGATTTTGAGCTCGAAAGGCCGGCTGCTTCTGAAACTGCAATCAAGGTACCCAGACCGTCAAATAGTGCTATGTACAGGAAAGTTAATATGACCAGGAAAGTAGTCAGTGTGAACGGAGGAATCAGTTGTAACTTTCCGGTGATGTGGCCGGTCGTTGGAGGAATGCTAAACAAAGTCGAAGGCGCAGCAGAATAGCCTAGAATCATAGATGCTGCCGCAATCAGAATGATTCCTGCTAACAACGAACCTTTGGTGCGACGTGCCTCAAGCAATGCCATGAGTGCTAATCCCGTCAACCCGAGAGCTTGAGTAGCACCGATTTTTGCTAAATGCATCAATCCTTGTTCATCTGTTTGCAATAATCCAAGATTTCGAAAACCGATAAACGCAATGAACAGACCAATACCAACTGAGCCAGCCAATCTTAAGTTAGTTGGAATTGATGCCGCTAATTTTTGACGTAATCCTGCGAAGGAGAGAATCAGAAAAAGAAAGCCTGCCCAAAAAACAAATCCCAATGCTTGCTGCCAGGTAAAACCTAAAGAGTTTACTACGGTGTAGGCAAAAAACGCATTCAGTCCCATACCGGGAGCCATCAACACCGGCACCTTCGGCCAGATAGCCATCATTAGCGTAGCGATTCCTGATGCCAGACACGTAATTACAATTAGAGCTTTTTGATCCATTCCAGCTTGTGAAAGGATGAAGGGATTTACGGCAATAATATATGCAGAAGTAAGAAATGTGGTCAGGCCGGCAATGAATTCTGTCTTTAAATTCACCTCCCGGTCCGCAAACACCCACCTCAAATTCATCTGTAGTACTACAATACCATACTCATACTCGTACTCTTACTCGTACTCGTAATCGAGCTTATGATTGCGAGTAAGAGTAAGAGTAAGAGTAAGAGTACGAGTAAGATAGACATAACAACATTAGTTCTGATACGATTCAAAGGCATTTGACAATGAGAAAACTCGCAGCAATTTTGATTTGCTTCGTCATTGCGATTTGCGCTGGTTGTAAAAAAGAGACAACACCGACACCCTCCAAAACTGAATACAAAGATCCATTTCCAATTCCGCAGGATGCATTAAGAGTAAACATTTCCGGTAAACATGGCGGAATTTTGGTTAGCGCCATTCTGGCAGATGTGCAGACGTTTAATACTTTGGTTTTTGAAGATGACACCGGACAAATGTTGAATCAGTTGATGAACCCCGGCCTTACACAGCTGAATCTTGTTACACAATTGCCGGAACCTGCTCTGGCAAAATCCTGGGAAACCAGCGATGATTCCTTAACCTGGACTTTTCATTTAAGAAAAGGGCTCAAATGGTCCGATGGATACCCGTTTAATGCAGATGATGTGATCTTCACAATGCAAATTGTGAATGACCCAAACGTAAAAACCAGCGCGCAAGATGCATTGCTTGGAGGCAAAATTGCCTGGACCAAACTGGACGACTATACAGTTCAAGCAAAACTTCCAGAATTTTTAGTCTCACTTCTACGCGTACTAGATGGCCCCACTGTTCCGATGATTCCAAAACATAAGTGGGAGGACGTCTATAAACAAGGGAAATTTAAAGAAGCGATGCAAGTAAGTATGTACCCAAAAGATTACGTTACGCTTGGGGCCTTCACACTGAAGTCATATAATCCCGGACAAAACTTTACTATCCGTAGAAATCCGCACTATTGGAAAGTTGATAGTATCGGCCAACGTCTTCCTTATCTTGATGAGATCACATTTTTGATGCTTCCCAATCAAGATCAAATCTTCTTAAAGGTACAAAATGGTGAAATCGACACTTTCTATTCGGTACGACCTGAAGATGTGGAGGCGCTGCAACAAAAGTCTGCCTCTATTGGAATGAGAGTGATCAAAATTGGTCCATCCTATGACACTGAATTTTTGTGGTTCAACATGAACGGAGGTAAGAATTCTAAAACTGGAAAACCATACGTCGATCCGATTAAGCGCACCTGGTTTACAGATCTGAATTTTCGTCGCGCCGTCTCCACCGCAATCAATCGTGATCACATCGTTCAAAATGCATATTTCGGAAAAGCCATTCCCGCGTGGGGGCCTGAAAGCACCACCAATAAACTCTGGTATAACGACAAAATTACCCGCTATCCATACAATCCTGAAAAAGCATTAGAGTTGTTAAAGGCATCAGGATTTTATCAAAGACAGGATTCTCTCGGGAAGACAAAACTGTATGACAAAAAAGGTAACGAAGTGCGATTTAATCTTTACAGCAATAGCGAAAGTAAGCTGCGGGTTACAGCATCGAACTTAATTGCCAGTGACCTTTCGCACCTCGGAATGCAGGTAGAATTTACGATTCTGGATTTTAAAGCTATTTTAGACAGGATTTTGAATCAGTTTGATTATGATGCAATCCTGTTTGGTCTTGGCCACAACGATATTGATCCAACAGAAGGAAGCAACGTTTGGTTCAGTAGCGGAAACGCACATTTTTGGTGGCCCCAGCAAAAAACACCAGGAACAAATTGGGAAAAGGACATTGATGAATTAATGAAACTCCAGCAAAACCAATCACAATATTCAGTTCGAAAGAAGTATTACGATGAAGTTCAACAGATTATTTCTGATCAGGTACCGATGGTGTATACAATAAATCAAATCATCTACGTTTGTGCTAAAAACAAGATTGGCAACCTGAGGCCAACTGTCGCGCGACATCGCACGCTCTGGAATGCCGACGAACTTTATTGGAAATAAACTCTTACCACAAAATCACAAAGATGGTTTAATTCTTTTGTAATGATAGCGTTTATATTCAAACGCCTCCTCGCGCTGATTCCAATCCTATTGGGTGTAACTTTCATTTCCTTCCTCATCATTAGTTTGACGCCCGGTGATTTTGTTAGCTCAATGGCAATGGATCCTACAGTTTCGCGCGAACGACTTGCAGGGCTGCGCCATGATTTTGGATTAGATCGACCCTGGTATGTTCAATATGGCCTCTGGTTATATCGAATTTCACCCATTGAATTTCCATTTGGATTGAAAATTCCTGATCTTGGATATTCATTTGCGAATCGTGCACCTGTCACATCCCTAATGAGTTCACGATTTGTGAACACTATGATCCTCACTGTAAGTGCAGAAATAATCATTTGGATCCTGGCAATTCCACTCGGAGTACTCGCGGCCGCTAAACGGAATACGGTGATTGATCGAACTGTATCGTTCGCTGTTTTTTTTGGAATCTCATTGCCTGAAATTCTTTTAGCATTGATTGCCTTATTGCTTGCAGCGCGTACGGGTATATTTCCCATCGGCGGGATGCATAGCCTTCACTACGAACAACTTTCATACTGGCAGCAGCTTGGAGATTTACTCTACCATCTTGCCTTACCTGTTCTTGTTCTCGGCATTACCGGCGCAGCTGGTCTGACACGATATATGCGTTCCAGTTTGCTCGAAACCTTGAACAGCGATTACATCCGCACAGCACGCGCAAAAGGTCTTTCCTGGCGTTCAACGATCACGGTTCATGCTTTTCGAAATGCAATCAACCCATTGATTACATTATTAGGAATTTCATTTGCGAATTTAGTAAGCAGCTCATTTCTTGTGGAAATTATTATGGGTTGGCCAGGATTAGGGAAACTCACTTATGATGCGATTCTTACAAAAGACCTTTATGTAATTATGGCTTCACTAATGGCAGCAACGATTTTCCTTATTCTGGGAAATCTTTTTTCAGATCTTTTGCTTGCTTTGAATGATCCTCGAATCAGATATGAACACAAATAACAAAAGCTCAGCAAGTCCTGCAAAGCTTGCCTGGCGCCGTTTACAAAAAAATCGGGCGGCACTTTGGAGTGGTTGCATTTTAGGAGCTTTATACCTGCTTGCGCTGTTTGCTGGTTTTTTCAGTCCGTACTCTCCGACTGAGGATGAATTTCGCACCCATTTCTTTCATCCCCCAACCCAAATCTATTTTCATGATTCAAATGGAAACTTTACGTTCCGCCCTCATGTGAATTCATCAACTCTTGTTGATCGGCGATCGCCAATTTATGCGGAAACCAATCCGTTGTATTTAGCAGTCAGAATTCCAGAATCAAATCAAAATTCATATGCGGCAGAAGATATTGAAGAAACATCTCCGGTCGTACGTGTTTATGATTCAAACGGCAAGCTAATCGCCGATGCTTCTTACTTAACAGAAATCGGCAAGAATACCGGCACTTTTCTGGCTGCAATCTTCCTTCCGATTGATTCAATAAAGCCCGGCAGCACTCTAGTTGCCAAAACAAATTCCGGAAAAGAAATCAAAATTCCTGTCGTTTCCAAATCTGAACCACAAACTGAAAACGTATCCCCGGAATTCTTTGTTGCTGATTCTTCCGGAAATCCAACTTCAGCTTATGTTCTGAACACTCAGAAGTATCCGATCCGATTTTTTGTTCGCGGTTGGAAATACAATTTATTCTGGCTATTTCCTACTGATATTCATCTATTTGGAGTTGATGAGCCTGCACACATTTTTTTGCTCGGCAGCGATCAAACCGGTAGAGATATCTTTTCCCGGATTTTGCATGGCGCACGCATTTCAATGACCGTGGGACTGGTCGGAGTTTTGTTAACTACAATTCTGGGCCTGTTTATAGGCAGTATTGCAGGTTATTACGGCGGAGCAATTGACAATATCTTGATGCGGTTCGCAGAATTGTTGCTTTCTATTCCGGCGCTTTATTTGATTTTGACCTTACGCAATATCATCCCCGACCGCATGGAACAATCGTACGAGAAGATCCGTGAATTCGGCTTGCAAACTTTTGCCTGGCAGCAATCGGCAACTGCCTTCCTGATTACTTCTATTGTGATAATACTATTATTATCGTATTACTGCTATCGTAATAAATGGCGGAGATCAAGCATCACGGTAAGCGTCTTAACTTTGATCGTCATCCTATTTGGCCGGCATCTTGTTGAGATTTCATTAGCGATCATGGAAAAAATTCTGCCTGGGTCTACGCATCTCACCTCCGACTGGACATACTTCTTAATCATCCTGATTCTGAGTACTGTTGGCTGGGCTTCCATGGCACGAGTCATTCGAGGAATGGTTTTATCGTCGCGCGAAGAAGAGTACGTATTAGCGGCACGTGCTACCGGCGCGGGAGATACCAGAGTGCTGCTTGGTCATATCCTACCCAATACATTTGGATACGTGATTGTACGTGCCACACTTTTAGTTCCAGCTTACATTCTTGGTGAAGTTGCGCTCAGCTTTCTGGGAGTTGGGGTTCAGGAACCGGTGCCAAGCTGGGGCAACATGCTTTCTGCGGCTCAAAGTTTGCGAGTGTTACAAGAATTCACATGGATACTCGCACCGGGATTCTTCCTGTTCGTTGCTGTACTTGCTTTTAACTTTTTGGGTGATGGCTTACGCGACGCATTGGATCCCCGATCGTAAATTTCACCACGGGGTCTCCTAGACTCCGCGGTTCAAATTTCAAGATTTGAATTTGTAATCGGGGAGTTTACTGATCGGTTGATAATTTGGAAGGGTAAAAATGAATTTGCTTCCTTTTTCTGACTGACTCTCTACCCAGATTCTCCCACCATGTGCCTGAACAATTCCGCGACAAATGCTGAGGCCCAGGCCTGTGCCTTGTTCCTTTGTATCGATTGCACCACCGGTGCGGTAAAACTCATCAAAAATCTTTTCGCGATCCGCAGCTGAAATTCCAATTCCAGTATCAGAAACACTCACCTGCGCAAACCCTGCGATAAAAACATCACCTTGCAATTCCAGAGTTGCGATTTCATCAACCAAAACTTGCACCGTACCTTTTTCAGGAGTGTACTTAACAGCGTTATCAAGCAAATTGATCATTAACTGCAAGATCTTATCCGTATCCAACCCCAATAGCACCGGACGTTGAACGAATGAGACTATCATCTTAATTTCTTTCGATTCGGCACGCGGCTTAAGAGTTTCTGCCGCTCGTTCAACAATCATCGTTAAATCGGTGTCTGTGCGATTCACCTTCTCTATTCCCGATTTTATCCGCGAAATATCCCGTAGATCATCAACCATGCGCGATAATCTTTTGGATTCTTCATACATGATCGTGGCATGCGCTTTCACCTGCTCAAGATCTGTTGCTTTACCGGATTTCAAACGTTCTGCATATCCTTGCAATACGGTTAATGGTGTTCGGAATTCATGAGCTAACATATTGATGAAATCGGATTTTTTGCGATCTAAAACACGCAACTCCTGATTTTCTTTCTCGATCCGCGATTTCTGCAGTAATTGTTCATACATACTCGCACTTCCAACAGCAACAGCAGCATGTTCAGCAAGAGCTTGAAACGTTACGAGATCTTCTTCCGTAAACGTCCGCATGATGAATCTGCTATCAACGTAAATAACGCCCATGATTTTGTCATCCAACTTCATTGGAACGCAAAGGATCGTTCTTAAATCAAGATTTGTTACGCTGTCAGATGTTTTTAGCTCTGCACGAGTATCGCGTACCCAGATGGGTTCACCTTTTTCAGCAACCTGAATTGCAATCGTCATGCTGATCCTAAAACTTGCCTGCGAAAGATCTTTGTGTGAAGCATTTCGTGCAACCCGAAATTCCATCTTCGGAGTTTGATGCGGAGGCGGTGTAATAACCGGATCGAATAATCGATGATCCAATTTCAGTGGATTTTCTAACAGCATCAAAAAGCCGCGTTCAGCTCCAGTAATTTCAACAGCACTGTCCACAATATCAATCAAAAGACTTTGCAGATCTGTGACAGAATTCAGCTTTTTGCTAAGCGCTAAGATGATGTTTAAGCGGCGAAGTTCCTTTGCTTCTGGACTGAGGGAGCCAAAATCGACTTTAGAAGAATTGGCCTGCTTCTCGCGATTTCGATTTTTGCTACCGAACACTTGCTGATACCTTCGAATACATTACCACAAAAGATTTAGAGACGTCCTAACCTTATTCGCCACCTATCGGACATTGTCAATTTTAAGATTAGATCGACGACAACTCCAACAATTCCAGGCACTAGCCATACGAATTGAGATTCTACATTCATTTTCAGAATATACGAAACAAGCGGCACTCCTAAAGCGGCTCCAAGCCAGAGAAACGCTACTACTCGAACAATGCTCCATGGATTCCAGCCAAATACGAAGGCTTTCCATGATTTATTTCTTGCTGTGAGTTGGGAAACATAAAAATTCATGTAATTTAGCAACATGCAGCCAAAAATCAGTGAAACAAGATTTCCTGTAATCAATGCAAGCCCACAATAAATCAAACTTTGTTGAATATGAGTTCGGATAACCTGTAGTGAATTCCCTTCAGGAAGAATTCCGGTTTCGATCCATCGAAACATGCTTTCGGTATAAGGTTCGGATCTAAAAATTAATTTTGCCATTTTTGTTGTTGAACGAAGAGAAGAAAAAATCACCAAAGCAGTTTGAATGAATGTCCAGATCAAAAGAACAGCGAACGCAGACACCACCGAGCTTTTAAGTCCCAACAAATAGCCAATATATGCCGGTATTGTGCAAAGCATGACGAACATAATGCGATTTCCCAAAAGCACAGCCAGGCTGAACAATACTGGAGTTAATGCAATTATCAGCACATATTCCATATGATCTGTTTACACCGAATTCACATTGGATTACCGGTCTATTTCGCTTTAGAATACAACAACATACTCAGTACTGAGTGCTGAGTTCCGAGTAATGAGTAAGAGATGAAAATTGGGTTGCTAACAGGCGGAGGCGATTGTCCCGGACTTAATGCTGTGATCCGGGCCGTGGTTCGCACCGCGTACTTTCATTATGGTTTTGTGGTAATGGGCATTGAAGACGGTTATGAAGGTCTTCTTTCGCCAATGAAGGTACGTCCGCTTGGGATTGAAGATGTAAAAGGGATTTTGCAACGAGGCGGAACAATCCTTGGAACCAGCAACCGCGGCAATCCATTCAAATCTAAAGTCGTTCATGAAAATGGCGAGATTGAATATCGGGATCGATCCGATGAATTGGAAAAGAATATTAAGCAGCTGCGCCTGGATGGTTTGATTATTGTCGGTGGAGATGGAAGCTTAACAATCGCAAAGCAGTTAATGGAAAGCGGAATTCCTATTGTCGGCGTTCCGAAAACGATTGATAACGACATCTCTTGCACCGAATACACATTCGGATTTGATACTGCAGTACAAACTGCGACTGAGGCGTTAGACAAATTGCATACAACTGCGGAGAGCCATCACAGAGTTATGTATCTAGAAGTGATGGGACGTCATGCAGGATGGATTGCAATTCATTCCGGTCTTGCAGGTGGAGCAGATGTAATTTTGATTCCCGAGATTCCATTCAATTACCAAAAAATCTGTCAGAAGATTGAAGAACGGATAGCAAGCGGACGTAATTTCAGTGTTGTGGTAGTTGCAGAAGGCGCAAAACCGATCGGCGGATCTGAAGTTTACGTTTCCGTAGCGGATGAATTCTTGGGTGCTGGACGTTTAGGTGGTGTGGCGGAAATTGTGGCACGTGAAGTTGCTAGATGCATCAGACAAGATTCGCGGGTGACAGTACTTGGACATCTTCAACGCGGTGGCAGTCCTACGCCGCTCGATCGCGCACTAGCAACACGATTCGGATCCGCGGCTGCGCATCTTGTTGCCGAACGGAAATTCGGAAACATGGTTGCCCTGCAATGCAATCAAATAGTGCCGGTTCCGTTAGATGATGTCATTGGAAAGCGGAAGACTATTCCTCCGGAGGGTGAACTTGTGCGTGCCGCACGTTCGATGGGAATTTCTTTCGGTGACTAGGTTTTTACAGTCTCAGCGGTTACCGGTTCGCGCACAAAAATTGCCATCATGATTGCTGAGATTATTCCTACGATGAAGACCACGCCCCAGCAAATCACTCCGCCGTAACTCAGTAATTGAGTTCCGCCCCAGGGTGCTAACGTAAAACCGATTCCGAACGTCATCACATAAAATCCCATGTAGATGCCTTGTTTGTGCGGCGGCGCAATATGCGCAACATAAGCGCTCATACCTGGAAACAAAATCATTTCACCGAATGTCCAAACAATTACGGTCATCATCACCGTAATTACATTCGTCGCAAATGCCAGACCGCCAAATCCAATCGCACATAATATGGTTCCAAGCACTAAAGATTTGCGGCTTGACCAATGAACCGTTGCGAGATTGATTGGCAGTTCCAGTGCAACAATCAAAAGTGTGTTTACAGTAAACATCAAACCATAAACCTTTTCGCTCATTCTTAAATCGCGAACCATGTACAAAGGCATCGCAGAAATGTGTTGGAAGAAAACAAAAGCGATTGGAATTACAGAAACAAGAAATAAAACAAAACGGGTATCGTGGAAAAGCGAAGAAGCTTCAATTTTTGTTTCACCAGTTTTCGGCTCTTTATGTTTTGGCATATTCGGTAAGGCGGCAATAACCAGAAGAATTCCGGCAAGAATTGAAGTGGCGCCATCAATCCAGAAAAGCAAACTATAGGAAACTGTAGCTAAAAATCCTCCGAGAGCAGGGCCAATACTCATTCCTAGATTGATAGCAAGCCGGCTTAACGCATAAGCTGGTTTGCGTTGTTCGGGTGTTACGAATTGAGTTACCGCGGCCATGCTTGCAGGGCGGAACATTTCAGCAACAATTGCAAGTAAGAAAATTGCGATGATCACAAAGATGCGGTGAGTTATGAAAGGAAAAACTAATAGCATGACTCCATTTGAGAAGATCGAGATTTTCATGATGCGAACTGCACCATAGCGGTCGCACAAATGACCTGCTGTAGGTGAAGTGATCAGCGCTCCAATCCCGTATAACGCAAGAATGTATCCGGCGTGAACGGTACTGAAGCCAAGATGACGTGTGAGATAGATTACCAAAAATGGAAGGACCATCGTGCCGGCACGATTTACAAATGATGCAAATGCAAGATTCCAAACCGTGCGAGGGATTGTTATCAAATCGTCCAACATCTTCATGGCGTGTATATTGTAAAGGGAGCGCGACTTTAGTCTGCATTAGGGATCGCGGACTTTAGTCCGCTATAAAAAAAAGCGGAGTCTCAGACCCTGATCGAGGCCTCAAGCTAATACGAAATCGATTTCACGTTTTTCGCGGTCTACTCTGACAACTTGAACTTTTATCGGATCACCTAACCTATAAATCTTGCCAGTCTTTTTTCCCTTGAAAATGTGGCGTCGTTCATCATAAGCATAACGGTCATCATCCATGTATTTCATAGGAACAAGCCCTTCAACAAAAAATTCATTCAGTTCAATAAAAAGGCCGTAAGGTGCAACCCCGCTGATGTAACCATCGAAAGCTTCACCAAGCTTATCTCTCATAAATTCGACTTTCTTAAGCTGAATAAAATCTCTCTCCGCTTCATCGGCCCTTCTTTCAGTTATCGAACAATGCTCAGCTATTTCCGGAATAAGGGAACGCATTTTCTGCCATCGTGATAATTCTGGTTTGCGCCCTTTTAATAGCGTTTTCAAAGTTCGATGAACAATCAAATCAGGATAACGGCGGATTGGAGATGTGAAATGTGTGTAACTGTCCAGCGCTAATCCGAAGTGACCGGAATTATTCAAGTCATATCGGGCTCTAGACATCGACCTTAACAGCAACACATTCAAAAACTTTTCTTCCGGTTTTCCGCCGATTTTTTCCAACAACTTAGCCAGGTCCTTTGGTTTAATTTTTCCAGAATCAATCGGAAGTCGATATCCCAGGCTTCCAGCAATCGCTGCAAAATCGCCAATTTTCTCAGGAGGTGGAGGCTCATGCACACGATAAATGGATGGGAGTTGTGAATTTGAAATGTGAGTAGCAACAATTTCATTTGCCAGGAGCATAAACTCTTCAATAATTCGATGCGCAAGGTTTCGTTCTGATCTAACTACTCCAGTCATTCTTCCAGTAGTTAAATCGATGATCACTTCAGGTTCCGGCAAATCGAAATCAATACTTCCACGATCGCGTCGATGTCGCATCAGCAATAGTGCAAGTTTTTTCATCGTAAAGAACATATCAACCAGAGGTTCATATTTGCGAAGCAATTCCGGATCCCGGTCTTCTACGATTTGTTTCACCGCACTGTAAGTCATCCGTTCATTACTTCGAATGACGCTGGGATAGATGTGATAATCGAGAATCTTTCCATCTTTATCGATTCTTGCAACCACCGACATTGTGAGTCTGTCTACTTGCGGATTCAGGCTGCAAATTTCATTCGAAAGCTTTTCCGGAAGCATCGGAATTACAAGTTCCGGAAAATAAACGCTATTGCCCCGTTCTCTCGCTTCAACATCAAGAGCAGAATCTTCTTTGACATAATTGGCTACATCTGCAATGTGAACACCCAATAGATATCCGCCATTCTTAAACGCAGTGATGCTAATCGCATCATCAAAATCGCGCGCTTTCTGACCATCGATGGTTACTGTCCACCAATCACGAAAATCCTTTCGATCTTTGTAATCTTCTTCTTTAATTACCGCTACTTTCTCTGCTTCTCCCACAACTTCTTTCGGAAATTCCCGCGGCAAATGGTACCGGCTAATAATAATTTTCGTATCAAGATCAGGCTCTCCTTGAAATCCAAGCAACGAAATGATTTTTGCTTCCGGCGGATTCGTATCGAGAATCAGTTCAGCTTCAACCATCATTCCATCAGTCGCGCCTGCAAAATTTTTGGTGCTAACAGTCGGCTCAATCTGAATCTTCCGATCCCATGGAATTACTTTTCCGTATGCTTTACCAGTTTGAAAAACGCCAACGATCGTTCGAATACGGCGATCTAATATCTTTACGACTTTGCCTTCTGCTTTCTTTTGACCTTGAGGCCTGACAATCCCTACCAGAACATGATCACCTTCGATCGCGCCGCCCAAACCATCAGGTGGAATAAAAACGTCTTCCCTTTCGCGATCTTTTGGAATTAAGAATGCAAACCCTCCACGGTATTGTTTGAGTGTTCCTTCAACTAATTCTTCACCGGATCGCTTTTTGTCTGTTCGTTGTTCTGTTTTCCGAGGTTCCCGTTTTTTCTCGCGATGGGCTTTCTTAGAATCCGGCCACTGGAAAATTCCTTCTTCGCTTTCCCAAAGGATTCCCTGCTTTGCCAAATTGCGAAGTGTCCTGCGAAAGGCTTTGAAGTCTCGTTTTTTTATATGGATTTTTTTTGCAAGATCACGAGCGGAATAAGAACGTCCAACATGAACAGACATGTAACGCAGGATAGTTTCATCGAACCCTGCCTCAGGGTGGTTTTTCCGCATGGTTTTGTCTCTCAGCGGTAAATTTATTCGAAGGGCGCTAACTTAGCACGTTCCGGCGGTTTAGTAGCAAGGGATGCAATTATCAGAACCCCGATCGAAACAATGATTGCAGGAATTACAGCATCAACTTCAGTGTTGATTCCAATTGATTGCGGAACGGTTGCGCCAAGATTCATCCTGTTCCATGCAATCGTAATGACGATGCCTGATAAAATCGACAACACTGATCCTGTCGCTGTTGCGCGTTTCCAGAAAAACGCTGCAAGCAATGATGGTGTGATTGATGCGCCGTAAATGGTATACGCGTACAGTGCAATTGATAAAAATTCCTTGGATTGTCTTGACAACCAATATGCCACAATGCCAAGCAACACAACCACCAATCTTGATAACCAAACAATTGATTTTTCCGATGCTGCTGGATTTATGAATCGGTGATAAATATCGCGAATCAGAACTGTTGATGGTGCCAGCAAGTAAGCAATGGCTGTCGATAAAATAATTGCCATAATCGTAGTTAGCAAGAGCGCGCCAAGAGCTTTTGGCAAATAATCCCGCGCAGCATATGCAATTACGCGGCCGTGAATTTCAATATTTGGTTCCAATGCGGACGCCAACCAGGCAACAATGATGATCGCACATTCCATAAATGCAATTCCGAAAAATGCAGCGATCGTTGCCTTTGCTGCAGCGCCTTCTGATTTCGCTGCAAAAAAACGCTGATACATATTTGCATCGCCAAGAATTAATAAAAATGGAGGCAATAATAGTCCGAACGCTTCCACCAAACCGATCGGCCCGAAAACTTGCATGTGCGATGGAGGTAATTTCGCAGCTAACCCTTCATATCCACCGACAATGTTATAAAACATCAGCATCGAAAGCAGCATTCCAACTATCATCGTAATACCCATCACTACATCGGTGTAAGCAACGGAATACATTCCGGCCAGTGCTGTGTAAATGATAATGAACGTTGCAGCAATGATAATTGCCTGATTTTCTGAAAGACTTGGAAGCGTCAACTGCAATACTGCACCGGAGGCTCGATACTGATATGAAAGAATGGTGACATAAGCGAGGATCAGAGCAATTGCAGCAAGCAACCGTGCAGCAGCGTTGTAACGTGTCTCCAAAATATCTTGAATCGTAATTTGTTTCAGGCGCCTCACTCTTCCTGCTATGAATGAAAGAAACAAAACGCCAAAAATACTTGCGGAAGGAAGTATCAGTGCGGCAATACCAACTCGATAGGTTTTTTCTGCATTGCCAAAAATGGAACCGGTTCCGATCCAGGTGGCAAGCATTGTTCCAAATAAAACAAATACAGGAAGCTTCCGGCCAGCTACCGCAAAATCTTCTTGAGTGGCAACCTTTCTACCGCGGATCGCACCAACTGCGATCAACACAATCATGTAGACAAGGATAGAGTAGAAGTAAAACACGCGCCGACTATAACCCGTCCCTAATCTCGTGTCAATGCAGATTGTAAATCAATGTTTGGGGATGGTAATTCTTCCAATCGAACCAATAATCTTTCAAGGAATAAATGTGCCGGAGTTCTTTCCCTTCGTGCGGTCCGGAAACTGCAACACCACTAAAATTCCAATGTGAGCCAGTTTGAGAATCAATTAATTCAAATTCAGATGTATCCACAGCACGATAAAAATCGTAAGTTTCTGTTCCAAGTTTCCTGCTGAAAGTGCGAACAGATTTTCCATCTGAATGCAGGATCAAAATAATAGGCTCGCTATTTATGGAATCGATAATTGGATTTTGTTTCTGCAAAAAATCAAATGGATATGCTTTCGCAACATCTCCAATCGTAATTCCAATGATTAAAGTACGAACGTTGATGCCTTTTGGTGCAGCAGAATTAAGCGCTACCGGCAGTTTAACGATTTCTGTTTCCCAGTCTGCTGCGGCATACTTATCAGCCGATTTGATTTTTGCATCAGGGCGAAGCACTCTTCCATTCCGAGCTTCTGATTTCCATGTTCCAAATGTAAGTTCATCATGATCAACTAATTTTAAATGCCGACCCTTTAATCGGTCCTTGAATCGCTTTACCTGAAATTTGCTGCCACCAGCTTCCTGTTTCACGATCTTGCATAATGAAGTTCTGGTTATTAATTCCGGACAGAAAAAAGTGCAGTAAACGTCCTTCTAATTCGGCTTCCCACACCAGACCGGTGTGACATAGCGTTCAATATGTTGCTACGATCGGTTTCCCTCCAACAACATCCTGAACAAGATGATGATAAGCAAGCAATCGAACAGGATATGCGGCTTGATCTCCATTGATTTTTACAGACAACACCATATCAGAGGGCTCGACAAAATCAGCTTTCGATGAAGAAACATAGGAAGCACTTGCGAGAGGATTGAACATCCATTCAAAATGATTTTGTCGCGCAAACCATGCAGAAAATAAACAAACGATCAAAAGCAATAAAGCTCCTGCTTTCTGCCACCAGCGACCAAAAGTTTTGTAGTTTCGAATCATAACAAAAATCAGAAAGACCAATAGGGCAAGGGTCAGCCATGGAGAGAATTTTCGAATGATATAAGCGTACTTAACAGTATCTGCGGTTTGAAGTTTAAAAGGCTGAATAAGCCAGGCCGGAATAAAAATTGCGGCAAAAGCGAAAATGCTGATGAGCGTCAACAAAACCCATTTCTTCATAACAAAAATAATTCCTTTTACCTTTGTGTCATTGCGTTTTTGCGCGAGAGAATTCAAAAAGCCAGACTTGCGAACGATACTATGCCACCCATCGGATCATGTGCATATCCATAATGCAATAACTCACCGGTTTTTGGATTGGGAAGAACTTTAAGAGCGGAATAAATATTATTCAAACTACAAACGCGGCGTTTGTTAGCATCTTTCATTACAGATTTGAAAAATGCATCAGCATCCCCTGCCAGCGCATGCTCCAGGTCTTCACGATCGCGCGACTCAACATCCGAAATTACTTGCGGTTCAATTTCAAAAGGATCACCGAAACGTTGTCCAACATGCGCAAAATCAGCGCCACAAATCACCAATATAGAATCTCCTCGTTCTTCCAACAACGTTCGACATTCGGATAGAAATGCTTGAATATCATCATTCTTTTCAGGATCACCATGAAGTTCATCACCAAACATTCCACACAAAACAGGAATGATTTTGCAGCGTGTTCCAAACAAATACGACAGCATCAAAACTTGAAATTCAATCGAATGCTCAGTGCGATGTGTGAGTTCATACTCATAAGCGTCCCAGGTACAAACTTTCGCCAGACGCTCAATGCCATCCACGTCAGCGTGAACTGTTCCGAAAGGAGTCTCAAAATCTTTACGCGTAAGGATAAACGGTGATGGCGGTGCTGAATGAGCAACTCCAAAAATGATGACCGTCTCTGGGCATTGAAATTTTGATAAATGTGAATAAGCCCATCCATAAGAATGACCGCCCCGATGAAGATCAATATGGGGAGCAATTAAGCATTTCAACGTTTTTTTGGCCGGCATTACTACAGGAATCTTTCCGCAGCTGCCTTCGCGCAAAAACTGTGCTTCAAGAAAGATTTTCAGTTCAGCGAGTTCATCAGGGTATGATTTGCCAGCCAAATAGGCGGAACGTATCGATTTAGCTGCATAATCTTTCCGAACTTTTAGCCGGATCTTCTGAAACTTTTCGGAATTCAAAAAGCCATGTTTATCCAGAGTCTCAACGACATCTAAAATCTGATCTTCCGGAATGAGCTGGCCTTGAAACTGACTTGCCAATTCATATTGAACTGCACGAGCATCGCGTTCACCATTCAGAAACGAGGCAATGACAAATGCTGCCTGGCTCATTACAAGCTGATCCTCAACAATCCCCTCGGGATCTCGCACTCCGATGAATATTTCACCGTCTAGCTCAACGGGATAAGCGTCAATTCCTCTCAAAGCAGGTAAAATCATGCCGTTATTGTACCTCGATGCCCGGCCTTGCGGTGGTAGGGTGCGAAAGCCGGACCTCGATCGTCTAATTTAGATCCTTCGACCCTCTAAAACGTTTTATACTGGTGAGAACAGTATGACCGGTCCGGCCGCTGATGAAGTTCTAATGTTGCGCTACAAAGAAGGCGACCTCGAAGCATTTGAGATTTTGCTTGAGCGATATCAACAGCCTTTGTTCAGTTTTGTATTGCGTTTTTGCAACGATTATCATCAGGCCGAGGATCTGGTTCAGGAGGTCTTTTTGAGGCTCATCAAAAGTGCAAAGTCATATGAACCAAAAGCGAAATTCAGTACTTATATTTATACCTTTGCACACAATATCTGCATCGATAATTTTCGGCGAGGCAAAAAACGGAAGACAACTTCTTTGTCTCAGCCTATTGATGCAGATGAAGAGCTAACAATTGAGGATACGGTGAAAGACGAACGTGCAAATCCGGAAAAAGAATACCGTCAGAAAAGTTTGGAAAAGGCGCTTCAAGAAGCGGTAAGCGAGCTGCCGGAAGAGCAAAGGGAAGTATTCTTACTAAGAGAACAAATGAATTTACCATTTGAAGAAATTGGCAGAGTGGTTGGTTGTCTTCCAAGTACAGCAAAGAGCCGGATGAGATATGCACTTCAAAGTATCCGGCAAAAATTAGAAAAAAGATTTTCGTTAGCAGATATTGCATAGGAGGATCAACGAGAAAGATGGATTGTATAAAAGCGGAAAAGCTTCTGGTTGAATATCTTTACCAGGAACTTTCCCCAAAATATACGGTGGATTTAGAAAAGCATCTTCAAGTATGCGACAAGTGTACTCAGACCCTTGAAAATTGGAGAGCAATTCACCGCGGCTATCAAAAAACAACCGATGAAGCTCCGGCAGTTCCGTATTTGAAGCAACGGATATTATCTGCTGCAAAAGAAGAGCTGCAACGCAAGCCATCTTTTAGTGAAAGATTCTTTTTAGTTTTGAAGCCTGCATTAATTCTTCCGGTGATTTTGTTTGGCTTGATCGCAACATTGATGCTTTATCAAACGAAACCAAAGCAGATTTCGCAAGTTCCGGTGCATGCCGTCCCAGAACAACCTTCTGTAAGTTCATCATCTTTGGATTTAGAGAAATCCAACGCTCCGAAACGAGAAATGTACAACGAACGCAAACCTGATACTGATAGCAATGAGCGCGCGAAAAAGCCAGTTGATGAAGGAAATCTAGAAAAACTGAAGTCTTTAGGCTATGTCAGCACCGGATCAGGAGAACGGGATCGAATTTCTGGCGCGGATGAAAAAGCTGGCTCCAAGGATGTTGCGAACAAGGAATATAGACAAGACGCACCCGCCAGCCGTACGGAGATGCAGGAAGAACCTCAAAAAGAAATAGCGCCGCAAGAACAAAATGCATTGAAAAATGAAAACGGTCAGGCTGCTGGAGGAGCGATGGCACCCAGCACATATACTGCATCCGCTCCTGCTCCGGTTCAGCAACTTGAAACAAAGAAAATGGCGAAAGTAGCAACAACACCCGAGCGCGACTTTGAAGTGGCGCAAGAAAATTTTGCTCGCAATAATCTTAATGATGGAGTTGCTGCCGCAAATCAAGCAATTCAAAATGACAAGAGTCAAGGCAAAGCGGATCTTGCCGTACAATTCCATGAAGCTGGCAAACGGTATCAAGCAAGCCAGGAGCCCGAACAAGCAATCGTTCAATACAATCTTGTTCTGAATAACTATCCAGGTTATGGCGGCTCACCAGATGTCCTTTTGCGGCTCGCTGAAAGTTATGAGCAGATTGGCGACTACAATCAGGCGTTAAAAGCATATCAACAGCTTGCACAAATTCCCGCCATGAAGACGACAGCTGATCGCCGAATTAACAACATACAGAAAAAGCAAAAAACTCGCGATCAATTAAAGTCCCTCGGTTATACCGACCCCGAGAAAAAGAACTAGTTCTTCACCACAAAACGCAAAGTCCTTTAGATCTTTCGGAGTCAGGGTGCGTTTTACCTAACATACGGAGGATTTAGGCAATGAGAAAAAGCCTTATCGTAATCGGAATATTCGTCGTTCTTGCAGCGGTCGCGTTAGTATTCGGCCTTGAGCAATTCGGTGTTGGAAATATTACCGGGATCACCCATCCAACTCCTGGTACAGGAAATCCAGGGACCATCGATCCAAATTCAGTTCCCAATATCGTTTCGAATTCAGAATCAAACATTCAATTCGAATGGAAATTAGGGAACCCTTATGTTTACAACAACGGAAATGGCGATGCGTTTCTGGATTTGCGCGTCACAGGTAAGCAAACAAATTCGTCAGATCGTAAACGGATGAACCTGGTTCTGGTAATTGATCGAAGCGGCTCAATGAGTTCTGAAAATAAACTGGAACAGGTAAAAAATTCCGCAGTTGAAATACTGAACAATCTCAATGCATCAGATCGTCTGGCAATTGTTACATATGACGATTCGATTAATACTCTTTTGCCATCAACATCTGTTGAAGACAAAGCATACATCCGGGAATTGATTTACGGACTCTCACCGGGCGGCTCTACAAACCTTTGCGGCGGAATGACTGCCGGCTTCGTTGAAGCTCAACAGAATTTCAGAGATGACAGTGTGAATCGCATCGTTTTGCTTTCTGATGGTCTGGCAAATGTAGGAATCGTTGATCCGAGTCAAATTGCAAATGAAGCAAAGCGGATCCGCGAAAATAAAATTTCCGTTTCAGCGATGGGTGTCGGCATTGATTACAACGAAAACCTGATGGCATCGATCGCGGATTACAGCGGCGGAAATTATTACTACATCAACAATGAAACCAGTATGGCCTCCGTATTCCAAAAAGAATTGAATCTCATGCAGAATCTCATCGGCACAAATGCAAAGGCTATTTTTGAATTAAACCGCGGAGTGGATGTAGTTGATATCGCAGGTTACAAATGGGAACAATCCGGACGCAAATTAACGATTCAGGTTCCGGATGTTTATAGCGGCGAAACAAAACGGATCATGGTTCAGCTCAAAGTACCAACAGATTCAGGCAAAAGTATTGTGTTAGGATCCGGACAATTTGTTTGCACCGATATTAGCAAAAAGCAGCCGGTATTATTTACCGCGAACTTCCAGCCTTCAGTAAAAGTGATTTCAGACATCAACATGGTAAAGAACAATGATGATAAAGAGATCAGGCAGCGTTCACAATCAGTAATCGCAAGCCGAAATATGGAAAAAGCGTATGCCCTCTATGAAGAAGGAAAAGCGGATGAAGCGAAATCTCTTGCAACTGAGACAGTTGAGCAGTTGAAAGCCCTTGGATATATAGGAAACGCGGACCAGGTTAAACGTTACGAAAGTAATGTCAAAACATTGGGCGCTACAGCTCCTGCAAGTGCTCCGGCAAAAGACTTTTTGAAGAAGCAAAAAGAAGAAGAACGCGACCTTCAACAAAATGAACAAAAAGATAATCAACGGTAGGAGGCAAGCCATGTGGATCCTTGATGCTCTTGATGAAATTCCCTTAAAGAAGCCATTGCTGGTGTGGGCCGGGATCCTGGCTGCAGCGTTCCTGTTGCTCGCTCAGATTCCTGGACAGATTCCATTAGTTCATCCAGTAACTTTTACACTGGTATCGTTAACCCTTTACTTGCTTAACCAGCGGAAGAGCTCGCTTCGGCGCGCTCTTCTGCTTATTTGTGCCGCAGGGATATTTTCGTATGTGCTTGTGCCAAAGTATTTGATTCTTTTCATTGCGCTGTTCTGTTTGATGGCCGGTTATTTGATTTTCCCTGCAGCTAAGGGCAAATGGTGGCGATGGGCAGCATCATCCGGCTTGTTGTACTCAAGCATTTTGGTAACAGCAGCCTGGCAGAGCTTTGTTTTTGTTGAACGATGGCTGCCAGCAATGATTAGCCCGGCAGCGTATGGTGCGATATTTGGATTTTGTGCAGGAATTAGTTTCTTGCCATGGCTGATAGAAAAGAATGAAGTGGAATCAACATATGAAGCAAGCAATTGGAGACTCGATCATGAAACTGATTTGCTTGCTGCCCAAGCCAAAGATCTGTATCGCGAACTGGATAAACTTTTGAAACAACAAAAACGCGATTTGAAAATTCGGAAGGAAGTTGAAGAATTTACTGCACGCATTTTGCGTTTAAGCAAACAACTTCAAGAAATGAAGTTGGAACTTTCGCGAATGGACATCAATCACATCGATCAACAAATTCAAACGCTTCAGGCAAAGATTCATTCCACTGAAGATGTGATCGCACGCCAACAATATGAAAGAGCAGCGAACAATCGTATGCGGCAAAAAGAGCAATGCCAATCGTTATTGCAAAAGCTAGAACGCGTGCGTGCTCAGATAACGCATTGCATTACTGCGTTGGAAAATATGCGATTTGCGTATGCGAATCAGGAGTTCAGTTCGAGCGAAGGTGCCGAAAGCATCGATTTCTTCATGAATATGGCAGCAAATCGGGCAGACAATACTTACGAAACTTCGGAAGCCTTTCAGCGTTTGATGTACCCTTAATCTTTTTCAATGCCAAGATCGCCGAGTTTTTTGAACACGGATTAATACGGATAAACACGGCGCGGGCTGTGCCCGCAACCCAAATTTCAGATTTCAAATTTCAGATTGAAGAAATTGACATGGCGTCACTCTTGGAGTAACAGAAAAGTTGTGTAAACAAAACTGTTTCTCTGGAGGACGCCATGGAGAGATTTATACAACGATTCGGGGAAAAAATCATAGGGGTATTAAATGGATTTGATCGATTGGTATTTCGGGGGACGCTGCGACCGATCGCTTATCCACGTGGGTTGGGTGGATTTTTGTGGCATAAGCAAGTAAAGCTGAAAGACTTTGGGAAATATGTATATCAAGTTTGCGAACAGTTAAGGGAGAGATCCTGTCAAAAAGCCAAACAAGAAGATCGTCCCATTGTTTATTTAAAGAGTAGCAAGATTGACAAAGCGGCAACGGCTGAAGGGATTGCCGAAAGAGACAAGATAGAAAAGGGACTGATCGCCATTCTTAGCTGTTTAGAACCTTGTATTGGCTATGACGTAGGCAGAAATAAGCAACAGAAGAAGTTAGAACTGGTGATGAGACCGAGGAAATGTTTGTTTCTTTACCATTACTTAATTGATCCAAGATTCGGATTTATGAATGCGCGAATACAGAGTTGGTTTCCCTTTAACATTCAGATTTGTATTAACGGAAGAGAGTGGCTGGCGCAAGAAATGGACCGGGTTGGGATGAAGTATGAAAGAAGAGAGAACTGTTTTTTATGGATTGAAAACATAGAAGAAGCGCAAAGATTAATGAATCAACAATTAAAACTGAATTGGGCAAAAAAACTAGATAAGATTGCAGCGATGCTGAATCCGATTCATGACGAAATTTTTGCTGGGTTTCCATTGAAATATTATTGGTCCACTTTTGAAAGTGAATGGGCAACAGATTCGATGTTTAAAGATCGTCAAGAGTTGGAAAGACTTTATCCTTCTTTAATTTTGCATGGAATCTCAACGTATCAAAGCAAGGACGTAATGAGATTTCTGGGCAAACGATATCCGAGCAACACTGATCGAGAAATTAGGAGCAGTTTCAAGAACCGACGAATAGAAGGAATCAGGATCAAGCATTGGGCAGGAAAAAACTCCGTCAAACTTTATGATAAAGCGACAGTATTAAGAGTGGAAACCACGATAAATGATCCTCAAGCATTTAGAGCGTTTCGAAAGAAAGAAAATGATCCCAAGAGCCAAAAACGTTGGAGACCTGTAAGAAAAGGGATTGCTGACCTTCACAGAGTAGCAACGATCTCACAATCTTCAAACCAACGATATCTGGATTGCCTTTCAGCGGCAGACACATCAATTGTTTACGGCAGGTTAATAGAAAAAATCTCATTACCAATAAAATGGAAAAAACAGCGAGTACGAGCTCTAAACCCTAGTTCACCATCAGATATATCGCTGTTTCGAGCAGTTTCTCATGGTGAGTTCGTGATTAACGGTTTTTCAAACGCTGATTTAAGAAAAGTTCTCTTTCCTGCCTGCGATGATCAAGAACGTAGTTACAGTTCTAAAGTAACCAGGCTGATTCGAATGCTAAGAGCTCACCGCTTAATCCGGAAACTTCCCTCACGAAATCGCTATTTTCTTACTGAAACAGGAATGCAAATCATTGCAGCGGCGTTAACTGCACAGAGACTTTCTTTAGCGAAACTTAACGAGGCTGTCGCATGAAAATCTTTCTAAAAAAACAACGAAACAAATGTTTGTAGTACAGATGACTGCGGTAAATAATTTTGGGTTGCGGGCACAGCCCGCGCCGTCATCCGTGGTTAAAAATCTGTGTGCTAAAACTCTGCGAACTCTGCGAGAACTCAGCGAACTCTGCGGTTAAAAAGATCTTCTATTTTGTGTGCAAGAATGATATCGAACGTACCGATGCCACCAAGATCGTGAGTAACCAGGTTGATGCGGACTACATCGTAAACATTGAACCAATCGGGATGATGATTCATCCCTTCGGCTTCAATGGCAACACTGGCCATAAATCCAAAAGCCTGGGCAAAGTTTTCAAACTTGAATTCCTTATACAACTTGCCCTTTACCACACTCCAGCCGTCAAGAGTTTTGAGGTCTTTTTGAAGTTCTGAATCTTCCAGCAGTCTTCGTTTGGCAGGCATATCAATTCATGATTTCCGGATCTTCTGGGCTATCAGGCAAATCCATAAACTCTAAAACATCGTGTCCGACGCGTTCCTTGAATTGATCACTCAACGATTTGTATGTACCTGATGTTTCATCTAATACCAATTTTTCAACACGCAGCATGGGAACAAAAATTGTACTGAGACCGATGCTTACTTCACCTTGATTTGCAATCGAACGCGTCCAATCATCAAACGAATACACATCAATTCCGCGCAGCGTGATACCGAAGTGATTGATCGCTAACATCGCTCCCCAAATTTTTTCGCGCGGATTCTGGAGATGCAAAATTATGATCGATCCAGGAGTGATCATCTTAATCACGCTCAACTACTATAGCGATTCCCTGTCCCCCGCCAATGCATAATGCAGCAAGACCGCGATGTAAACCTTCATCTTCCATTGCGTGCAACAACGTGACTAATACCCTGGCTCCGCTCGCGCCGATGGGATGTCCGAGTGCAATTGCCCCGCCTCTTATGTTTACACGTTCCGGATTTAACTTTAATTCCGAAAGTACCGCTAGCGATTGAACCGCAAACGCTTCATTCAATTCAAAGAGTTCGATATCACCAAGATTTAATTTCGCTTTCGATAGTGCTTTCTGGACTGCACCAACAGGCCCCATACCCATAATTGCAGGATCAACTCCAACTGATGCATAACTAATTATGCGTGCAAGTGGTTTTAGATTTCGACTTTTCGCATTTTCATCGGTCATTAATACAACCGCAGCTGCACCATCATTAATTCCGGAGGCATTCCCCGCTGTCACAGTTCCTGATTCTTCAAACGCAGGTTTTAATTTTGATAACGTTTCGCTGGTCGTATCTGCCCGCGGATATTCATCAACATCAAAAGTCTTCAGTTCGCCCTTGCGTCCGCGAATTGGAACCGGAACAATTTCGCGCTTAAATTTTCCGGCTGCTATCGCTTCACTTGCTCTTCGCTGGCTTAATGCAGCGAACTGATCTTGCGCATCACGCGAAACTGAATAACGCTTCGCAATATTTTCTGCAGTATTGCCCATATGAACTTCACACATTGCGCATGATAATCCTTCACTCAGCAATGAATCTGTAAGTTCTCCGTGACCTAAACGATATCCAAATCGCGCATCCTTTAATAAATACGGCGCACGGCTCATGTTTTCGGTTCCGCCTGCAACAATGATATTGGCATCATCACATCGGATTGCTTGAGCACCCATTGTGATTGCTTTCAATCCGGAACCGCAAACTTTGTTGATAGTGGTTGCTGGAACTGTTACAGGGATATCTGCTTTGATTGACGCTTGACGCGCAGGATTTTGACCTTGTCCAGCTTGAAGAACATTACCAATCAAGACTTCATCAACTTCATGTGTACCCACCTGTGATCGCTTCAATGTTTCACTGATACAGACTGCAGCCAGATCCGCAGCAGGAATTCCAACCAAAGCTCCACCAAACTTTCCAATTGCCGTTCGAACAGCTGATGTAATTACAATTGCCATATTTTTGCGCCTCTGTCGTTAAATGTCGTATTCCTTAACATCGGGTGCAACTTGCAAAGTCGCATCAGTCGCTGCTTTCACTTGATCCACACTGACTCCCGGAGCAACCTCTTTCAACAATAACCCTTTATCCGTAACTTCAATCACTGCCATATCAGTAATGATCAGATCAACAACTGCAACTCCTGTTAATGGAAGACTACACTTCTTCAAAATCTTCTTTTCGCCATCCTTTGCAGTATGTTCCATGGTAATCACAACGCGCTTTGCTCCGGAAACAAGATCCATTGCGCCGCCCATACCTTTGACCATTTTTCCTGGAATCATCCAATTTGCGAGATTGCCTTCTTCATCCACCTGCATTGCCCCAAGAATCGACATATCAATATGACGACCGCGAATCATTCCAAACGAATCAGCACTGGAAAAATAAGATGATCCAGGAATTTCTGTGACTGTTTCTTTCCCTGCATTAATTAAATCTGGATCCTCCTGGCCTTGTTCTGGATACGGCCAATTCCAAGCATTCCATTTTCTGATTGAAGTACGATACTCATTCCTTCAGGGATAAAATTGCTGACCAATGTAGGCATACCGATTCCAAGATTCACATAATAACCATCGCGTAATTCTTTAGCTGCGCGGCGTACGATAAGTTCTCTTTTCGATCCGCTTTTCATATTTCGCTCCTTGCAAAATCCGTTGAACAAAAATTCCTGGTGTATGAATTGAATCAGGATCCAAAGATCCAACCGGCACTATTTGTTCAACTTCAGCAATCGTGATTCGACCCGCTGTTGCCATCACTGGATTAAAATTGCGAGTTGTTTTTCGATACACAAGATTTCCCATGGAATCCCCTTTCCATGCTTTTACCAAAGCAAAATCAGCTGTCAGTGCGCGTTCCATGATGTATTCACGATCATCGAACGTACGTTTCTCTTTGCCCTGTTCTACCAATGTGCCCACACCGGTCGGCGTAAAGAAAGCGGGAATGCCTGCTCCCCCTGCGCGCATCCGTTCAGCAAAAGTCCCTTGCGGTACAAGTTCAAGCTCCAATTCTCCGTTCAAAAATTGCTGTTCAAAGATTTCATTTTCGCCAACGTAAGTCGAAATCATTTTTTTGATTTGACGTGTTTGCAGAAGCAGCCCTAATCCATAATCATCAACACCGGCATTATTGCTAATCACGGTTAGATTTTTGACGCCGTTTTCACACAAAGCGTGGATTAGATTTTCAGGTATGCCGCACAATCCGAATCCGCCAACCATTAAGGTTGAGCCATCTTTGATATCTTTGATTGCTTCTTTCGCATCCTTTACAACTTTATTCATGATTCAGTCCTGAGGTCTGAGTACTGAGTTATTTTTGTTTCAATTCCACAAGCACGCCGTGAGATGCTTCCGGATGAAGAAAGGCGACGAGTGAGCCGCCTTCACCTTTACGCGGTGATTCATCTATCAAACGCACTCCACGATCTTTCAAACGATTCAACTCCGATTGCAAATCATCAACAAGCAAACAAATATGATGAATGACTTCACCCTTTTTTTCCAGGAACCGCGCCACTCCAGTATCTTTTTGCACCGGCTGTACTAATTCAAGATGTGTTGTGCCGGCGCTGCTGTTTAACATCGCCACACGAACTCCCATGTGCGGAACATCCTCAATGTTTTTTAGTTTAAAGCCAAGCGCATCCAAATAGAATGGAAGTTTTTCTTCAATGTTACGAACTACAATTGCGATGTGATCGATATCGTGAGTCATAATTTTTGTATTTTGCGGACTAAAGCCTGCGCTCCTACTGTAAATTAAAGCCTGCGTTCCTCAACAATTCCTGAACTGCTGTGCGGGGATCTAATTTTCGGTTTGCAATATCGTTAATTTTTTGCGAAATGCCAAATTTTTCCACACCTTCTTCAATGATACGAGAGGTAATCTGATATTCAAGCGCATCAATCATCCGTTGTTTGCTTTGAGTCAGAATCTTTTTCTGCAAGGTGCCTGTGGATTCTAAAAATTTTCGATGTGCGTCAATTGTTTCCGCAAGTTTATCGACTCCAGTATTACTGGTTGCGATTGTTTTCAAGATTTGCGGAGGCCATTGCTCTTCAGAGTGAAAAAAAGATAACGTTGCCTGGAGTTCTGCCTCCATTTTCTCAGCTTCCGGCCGATCTGATTTATTGATTACAAGAATATCAGCGATCTCCATCAACCCTGCTTTCATGGCTTGAACCTCATCGCCAAGACCGGGCATTAGCACTACAACTGTGGTGTGCGCAATTTTCACGATTTCTACTTCATCCTGACCAACACCAACTGTTTCAATCAAGATCATGTCGTAGCCTGCGGCATTAATCAGATCGATTACATCGAACGTAGCTGCAGCGATTCCACCTAATTTCCCGCGGGTAGCCATGCTGCGGATGTAAACTCCGGGATCGGTGTAATGACGTTGCATCCTGATGCGATCACCAAGAATTGCTCCACCACTAAATGGACTGCTTGGGTCCACAGCAACAATTCCAACTTTTTTCCCCGCTGCACGATAGTAGGCCGTTAATACATCAGTTAGTGAACTTTTTCCAACTCCTGCCGGACCGGTGATGCCGATAATTGGAATGCTTCTGCCGCGAGGAAATACAGCTTTTAGAACTTCGTTCGCACGGGGATCATCATTTTCAACCCACGTTATCGCCCGGGCTAGCGATTTAGTATCACCTTTGAGTAAGCTTTCAATTATTTGACTTGTTGCCATTATTCTTTTTAACGCAGAGCACGCTCAGGAATATTAATAATAATATTAATCTCGGCGATCTCAGCGTTAAAAAAGATCTTTACTTCAGGATTTGTTTCGCAATGGCGAGTCGCTGAATTTCTGAAGTGCCTTCACCGATCGTAAGTAATTTGGCATCGCGATAGTATTTTTCGGCCAAAAATTCTTTGATATAACCATAGCCCCCATGAATCTGCACACATTCATCGGCCGCTCGAACAGCAACTTCACTTGCAAAAAGTTTCGCCATAAATGCTTCTTTGGCAAACTTGCGTCCATTTTGACGAAGCCACGCTGCGCGATAAGTCAAAAGACGCGCAGCTTCAATTGATGTTGCCATATCTGCAATTTTCCATTGAATCGCCTGATAATCACTGATTGGATTACCAAAAGCTTTGCGCTGCTTTGAATATTTCACCGCTTCATCAAATGCACCCTGCGCAAGTCCTACTGAAAGTGCAGCAATCGCAATTCTGCCGCCTTCCAGAATTTGCATCGCTTGCCGAAATCCCTCACCTTCGTTTCCAACTCTGTTTTCATCCGGAACAACACAGTCTTCAAACACCAGTGAAGATGTATCGCTGGCTCGGTGCCCTAACTTGTTTTCTTTCTTAGATGCACGAAACCCCGGCATCCCTTTTTCTAAAATGAAAGTGCTGATACCATTCTTAGGATCTTTTCTGTTGGTTATCGCCATTACAACAAAAGTATCGCCAACAGTTCCGTGAGTGATAAAGTTTTTTGAACCATTTAAGATCCAATTTCCATTTTTGCGCTCTGCAATTGTCTGAATTCCTTTTGCATCACTGCCGGCATTTGGTTCAGTCAAAGCCCATGCACCAATTTTTTTTCCGCTTGCTAATGGCGTTAAAAAACGGCGCTTCTGTTCATCATTTCCAAACAAAAAGATGTGGTTGCAACAGAGACCATTGTGAGCTGCAACTCCCAATCCCACTGATGGATCTACACGGCCGATTTCTTCGATTACACAAACGTAATCCAGGTAACTCATGCCTGATCCACCATATTCCGGCGGAAAAATCACACCAAGCAGCCCCAACTCACCCAATTTCTGCATGATGTCGAATGGGAACTCTTGCGTCTCATCGTAGTAACGCACCTTGGGTGCAATTTCGTTTTCTGCAAATTCGCGCACCATTCGACGCGTTAATTCTTGATCTTCAGTGAATGTAAAATCCAAGCCTCCCTCCCAATTGCCTCAAGACACAATTACGTACAACGGAATCTTAATTTCCGGTTGTTCGGTATCATTCGTCTTAATTAAAATCGCCCCCGGCTTCATATTGGCTTTTATTTCATCCGGATTTGCTAACGAAACTTTCAATGTGAATTTTTGTGATTCCTGCTGCGCCGGATCAAGTTCCAACTTAACTTCAGGATTCGTGCTGGTGTATTCAAGAATTTTGAAATTGCCAGTTGATTTCAGAATAGACACAGTCTGATCGGTACTGGATTCCGGTTGTTTTGAAACCTTTACCAGCTTTGACATAACCCAGCCTATCTGTGTTCCTTCAGTTCCATTCCGTGTCATATTCATTTCTGCTTTTGCTTGCGCAGGTGGTTTTGATTCACTAATGACCTGATACCAATCATCACGATGAGCGATAACACGCAACTGTTTTCCCGGTGAAAGCTTCGTTATTACAGGAGCGGAAAGATCCGGTTGTTGCCGAATGTTCACTGTGCTGGTGTTAGTAACTTCTTCAGGAAAACGCTTTATTTGAATCGAAACCATACTGGGATTCGCTGTAATCGCGCCACGCACAATAGCGGTTACCGGAATTGTCATTGTGGGCACAGGAGCATCTTGAAGAGTTAACTCGACACTCGCTACTTGTGTTCCGATTGGTGCATTATCTTTAACCCCTACCGTCATTTTGTATTCAGGCTTCTCTGCACCTACATCAGGCGGAACTAAATCAACAGTAAAAAATTCTGAATCAATTTTGGCGTTAGTGATTTTAATCGGCTTTTCAAAAGTTGGAGTTAACTGGTAATCGTTTTCCTTCGCTTCGCCTTTACTTACTGTAAATCGAACCTGATCAGTGGGACTCACTTCAACGACAGTCTTAATATTTGCCTTAACAGTTAAATGTGCATGCGCTTGATCTGGATCATTCGTTTGAAGATCAATCCCCTTTTCGATCTGACCTTTGAAATGCGAAATATCAACCGAAGCTTGCACTTTCCCTTCTGCACCAGGTGCGATGACTTTATCAAACTGCGTTACTGTACAACCGCAACCAGGTCGAGCATTTATGATTTGAAGTTCGGCATTACCAATATTCTTGATAATAAAGTCATGTTGTATTTTTTTGTTCGTTTTGTACATCTCCCCAGCGTTATAACTGGGTTCAATGATTTGCATTTTAGGCTTCGGCGTTTCTTGTGACCATGCAGTTAATGCTGCAAAAATGAAACAAACCGCGATGGTGGCAAAAATCCATTTTTTCATAGAGTTTCTCCGGTGAATCTTTAGATAGTTCAAGATGATATGACTGATGGATAAATCTAACACAAACCTAAATCTATCGCCAATTCTTTTTCGATTTGGATCTTCCTTAATGCCGGGAGCGCCGAGTCTTTTGATTTTAATCTCTAATCATCACTAACTCGGCGATCTCTGCGTTAAAAAAGATTAGATTAATACTCACTCCGAGGATGTAGGATTTGCCATTGCCGGGACTGATTGAGGTCGATATTTTCGCAGCAGTTTCAGCATCCGAGAAAAATCGCGCGGCAAAGGAGCTTCGACAACCACGGTTTTTCCTTCGGTTGGTTCACGGAATGAAAGCAGAAATGCGTGTAATGGAAGCCTGCTGATTACCGGCTTTTCATCCTGATCTTTCGCTTTGTAATTTTTCTTAAACTGCGACAGGTAAATCGGCTCGGAATTTCCGTAAAGAGGATCGAATGCGAGTGGGTAACCCAGCGCATTGAAATGAACTCGAACCTGATGAGTGCGTCCTGTTAAAGGTTTGGCCTCAACCATTGTAAATCCATCAAAACGTTCCACAACATTGAACAAAGTAATACTTTTTTTGCCCTTCGGATTTACAGTCATCGTGCCCAGTTCTCGTGATGATTCCGAAAGCGATAAGTTGATAATACCCTCGTTCTGAGGAATATCGCCTCTTACGATTGCATAATAGCTTTTACTCACTTCCCCACTTTCGAATTGTTTACTGACGTTTGATTGCGCTTTAACATTTTTTGCCAGAACTATGGCTCCGCTTGTATCTTTATCAAGACGATGAATCACGCGTAGATTTGGATGTTGTGTACCCTGATTGCGGCGCAAATATTCGCGAAGCATGTCTTGAAGGGTAGGAATTCCGCGGGTCCCATCGATCCGGTGTAACCAGAATTCCGGTAGGTTTATTTACGACAATCAAATTGTCGTCTTCGTACAAAATTTCAAGCTGGATCATGACCGCCAACTGGGTGAATCTTTTGGGCAGGTTACTATAATAAATGATCGCGCGCATTAGTGCGAGCGCTAACAACGGAGCGCGGACATCTTGGAAGCCTGCGGTCCATAACAACCAACAATGTCAAAATTTGAAATCTCCGATGAATTTAAGCCTCGCGGCGATCAACAGCAAGCGATCGACCAACTGAGTCGTGGTCTGCTTGAAGGCGAGAAACATCAAACCTTATTGGGGGTCACCGGCTCCGGCAAGACGTTTACGATTGCGAATGTCGTTGCCAACGTCAACAAACCGGCATTGGTAATCGCGCCAAATAAAACTTTAGCAGCCCAGCTCTACCAGGAATTCAAACGTTTTTTCCCTCACAGCGCGGTTGAATATTTTGTTAGTTATTACGATTACTATCAGCCCGAAGCATACGTTCCGGCCACCGATCTCTACATTGAAAAAGAGGTTTTGATCAATGAAGAAATTGATCGGATGCGACTTTCGGCAACGGCTTCACTGTTCGAGCGTCGCGACACAATTATCGTGGCAAGTGTTTCCTGCATTTATGGTCTTGGCTCACCAGATGCATTTTTCTCAATGCTTTTGTTTCTAGATGCGGGTACAAAAAAATCCCAACACGAAATCATCCAAAGACTAGGAGAACTTCAATATCAACGGGGTCATGCCGAACTACGTCGTGGATATTTCAGAGTCCGTGGAGATGTAATCGAACTTCATCCTTCTTATCAAGAAACTGCGCTCCGGATTGAATTATTCGAAGACATGATTGAAAACATTACCGAATTCGATCCGCTTTCTGGCAAAAAAATTCGGAGTATGAGGCGGGCTATCGTATTTCCAAAAAGTCATTATGTAACGCCGGCCGATCGTCTTGCGCGGGCAATGACTTCCATTCGCGAGGAATTGAAGCAACGTCTGGCCGAATTTGATGCTGAAGGCAAAGTTCTTGAGGCGCAACGTCTTCATCAGCGTACGATGTATGACCTAGAAATGTTGAAAGCCACAGGGTTTTGCCACGGAATCGAGAACTATTCGCGGCATCTCGATGGACGTGCCCCGGGGCAGCCGCCATCGACGCTAATTGACTACTTTTCTCGCGATTTTTTACTTATTATTGATGAAAGCCATGTAACTGTCCCGCAAGTCCGCGGGATGTATGAAGGAGATCAATCTCGGAAAAAAACTCTGGTTGAACATGGTTTCCGGTTGCCTTCCGCTCTCGATAATCGTCCGCTGAACTTTGATGAATTTCAATCACGGATAAATCAGATCTTGTACGTTTCGGCAACTCCCGGACGTTATGAGCTGGAAAAAACTCAAGGTGTTGTTGTACAGCAAATCGTTCGTCCGACTGGTTTGATTGATCCGGAGATCATCATCAAGCCGATTAAAGGTCAGATGGATGATTTGCTTCATCAAATTAAATTGCGAGCCAATCGGAACGAACGCGTCCTGGTAACAACGCTAACCAAAAAGATGGCCGAGGATTTAACAGAATTTTTATCGGAATATGGCGTACGAGTTCGATTCCTTCATTCGGAAGTGGATACGCTGGATCGCGTTGTTGTGTTGCGTGATCTGCGTCGCGGAGTCTTTGATGCATTGATCGGAGTCAATTTATTGCGTGAAGGACTGGATTTGCCGGAAGTAAGTTTGGTGGCGATTTTAGATGCAGACAAAGAAGGATTCCTTCGATCAACGACAAGTTTGATTCAAACTTCCGGCCGCGCAGCACGAAATTTAAATGGACAGGTAATCATGTATGCGAACGTGATTACGGGTTCAATGCAAGAGGCAATTGCGGAAATGAATCGAAGACGTGAAGTTCAAGTTCAATATAACAAAGATCATGGAATTACGCCGGAGACCGTACGAAAAGCGATCGGCGATACATTAAGTAATGTTGAGGAAGCGGATTACTACACAATTCCAATTCAGGAAGATCCTGAATTTGCCAATTTGCGCTCACTTCAGGAAATTCAATCCATGATCGACCAAATTGAACAGGAAATGAAAACTGCTGCCGAGAATATGGAGTTTGAAAAAGCAGCCGGCTTGCGGGACAAACTAAGACGGCTCAAAGAAAAAGAAATCGCGATTTTACAGTAGGGACGACCGGAAGGTCGGCCTCATGTGAAAGCAGGCGAGCTTCCGCTCGCCACTACATACATCATGGAAATCGATTTATTCAAAGAAAAAATAAAAGACATCCCCAATAAGCCCGGAGTCTACCTGTTCAAAAATGCAAAAGGACGTGTGATTTACATTGGTAAAGCTACGTCGCTCAGGCAACGTGTACGCTCTTACTTCCACGATGAGGTCAGCGGCGGTCCACTCACCTTCTGGATGGTTTCAGATGCAGCAGATGTTGAATACATCGTTACGGATTCAACTCTCGAAGCTTTGATGTTGGAAAACAACCTGATCAAGAAGAATCAGCCGCGTTACAACATTTTGCTTCGCGATGATAAAACGCATCCCTATATAAAATTAACAGTGCAGGAAGATTTTCCGCGAGCTTTTATAACGCGGCGCGTTCGCAAAGATGGTGCAGCTTATTTTGGACCATTCATTCCAGCATCTCTGGCGAAAAGAACTTTGAACATCATTCATCGCTATTTCATGCTTCGACAGTGCCGGATCAAGATCACAGACGAACCACAACGTTTGTGTTTGTTGTATTACATTCACCGATGTCTCGGACCCTGTGCACAAAAATCCACGCGTGATGAGTACCAGCAAGCTGTAGCTGATGTGAAAATGTTTTTGGAAGGCAAAAAGGAGGATTTGATTTCGCGGCTGCAACAAAAGATGTGGGAGTATTCAGCAAGACAAGAGTATGAGCTTGCGGCGAATTATCGTGATCTGGCTCAAACAGTTGAAGAGCTGAATACGCGTCCGAAATTTGTTTCGTATGAATTGGAAGATGCCGATTTGTTCGGTTATGCACGCAACTCCGAAAATATAAGTGTTCAAGTGTTCTTCATGCGGAATGGTCAAATTGTAGGACGCAATGAATTCTTTTTCGAAAGCAAATTAGTTGCTGATAGTGGTCAGCTCTTATCGCATGTATTGATGCAGTTTTATGGTACAGGAAGATTTTTACCACGAGATATTTATGTGCAGGAAGAATTTGAAGGACGCGTCGATCTGGAAAAAGCTTTATCAGAGAAAAAAGGTAAGCGGGTTCGCATCAAAGCACCAACTCGCGGAAAGCGTAAAGACCTGGTCGATCTCGTAATCAAAAATGCGCAGATCGGTCTTGAAGTAAATTCCAGCGCAGGAAGAGTACGTGGTTACGAAACATTGAAAGCTCTTCAAGAAACAATTGGAATGACCACGCTTCCCTATCGCATTGAAGCATTCGATATTTCCAACATTCAAGGAACAAACTCTGTTGCATCGATGGTTGTATGGGAAGCCGGACGTCCCAAAAAGAGTGACTATCGGAAATTTAAAATTAAAGGAGTGGTAGGGCCGGACGATTTCAAATCGATGGCAGAAGTGATGGAACGACGGATCCGTTTTCTGCGAGCAAATGATTTACCGGTGGCTGACCTGTTTTTGATTGATGGCGGCAAAGGACAATTAAGTGCAGCACGTGAAGTGCTTCTGAGAAATGGATTGGATCAACAACCGATCATCGGTTTAGCGAAACGGGAAGAGGAGATTTTTTTACCAGAACGCGAATACAGTATTAAACTTGATGAGCGTTCCCCGGTTTTGAAATTAATTCAGCAAGTTCGGAATGAAGCACATCGTTTTGCAATTACATTTCATAGACAACTGCGGACGAAGCAAGGTTTAAAAATGGCGTTGGATGAAATCCCCGGAATTGGCACAAAACGGAAAGAACAGCTTTTGAATCGATTCGGAAGTTTGGAAAATCTAAGACAGGCCAGCCGCGAACAAATTCAGGAGTTGCTTGGAGCGAAAACCGGTGAGAAGCTATTTGCAGTGCTGCATCCGGAAAATTGATGAGCGCGGGCGTCCCGCCCGCATTGTGGTTAGCAGGCTACCAGCCTGCTAAAAATGGAGAGCCATGAAAATCTACACAAAAACAGGCGATAAAGGCGAAACTGGTTTATTTAAAGGCTCACGTGTTCCAAAACATGATTTTCGTGTTGAAGCATATGGAAATGTAGATGAACTCAATGCAATTCTGGGTGTACTTTTGGGTCAGATTCAGGATCCAGCAACACGAAGTCTGGTTGAATCAATTCAGCATGAGCTTTTTGAAATTGGTGCGGATCTGGCAACACCAATTCAGGAAAACGATGATGCGCGAATGCGTATAACCGAAGAATTTACAAATCGGTTGGAAAAAACAATTGATTCGATTGAAGCCCGGCTTCCTGAGCTTGCGTACTTTATTTTGCCTGGCGGTTGCGCAAGTGGTGCAATGCTCCACTTAGCAAGAACCATTTGTAGACGCGCTGAACGCAGCATCACACAACTTCAAGCTGGTGATCAAATCAATCCAGAAATTATCCGCTACATAAATCGCCTTTCCGATTTGTTATTCACCTTAGCTCGTGCCGAAAATCAATTAGCGGGCCAGCCAGAAATCCCCTGGCAACGAAAGAATAAATAACCACGGAGACTCAGAGTCTCTGCGGTGAAGAGTTACTGTTTGTAGCGGGTTTGGGTTTTGCGGTTCAGATAATCAAAGAGGATGTACTCACCAACATTGTAAGGCGTAGTAAAGTAAGCCTTCCCTCTGCACATCTCGGTCAGCTTCTTCACAAACGCAACTAGATCACAATCGGATGCAAGCATGAACGTGTTAATCAAGATGCCACTCTTCCGGCACTTTGCTGCTTCTTGAAATGTGCTGTTCACAATCATCGGATCCAATCCGAAAGCATTCCGATACACCCGGCCATTCTCCATCGTAATTGCGGAGGGTTTGCCATCGGTGATCATAATGATCTGCTTCATGTCTTTACGTTCGCGCGAAAGAATCCGTTGAGCCAGAATTAATCCATCGCGCGTGTTGGTGTAATACGGACCCACTTTTACTGTGGCAAGTTTTTTCAAAGGAATTTGTTCCGCTGAATCATGAAACAGCACAACATGAAATGAATCGCCCGGATATTGTGTGCGGATCAAATGAGCGAGCGCAAGTGCAACTTGCTTTGCGGGTGTGAATCGATCTTCACCATAAAGGATCATGCTATGACTGCAATCCAACATCAGCACCGTTGCACAAGAGCTTTGATATTCTGCCTGCTGCACCATCAAATCATCAGGCTCCAATGGGAATGGAATCTGGAGTCCTGATCTCTTTACGCAGTTCAGCAAAGTTGAACTGATATCCAGATTGAGCGTATCGCCAAACTCGTATTTTTTTGGCGCATCAGAAGTTTCAACACCGGTCGAAAGATAATGTGTTTCATGCCGACCCAAACTGGATCTTCCAACAGCTCCTAACAAATCTTTCAGTTTTTTGAATCCCAGGAAGTCTATGCTTTTATCGGTCAACTCGAACTTTGCATCCATGTTTGGCGGCAGATCTTTTTGTTCTACTTCCTGCCCTTGTCCGCTAAACATTTCTTCATCCGGTCTGATGTAACCTTCATCAATCATTCTTTGCATCAGATATTGAATCAGCTCTTTCATCTGCGATTCATTGAGCTCACGAGTTTCGTCCCATTGAGACATTTCATCCATCAACATGTCATAAAGATCTTGCATTGTGAGTTCTTCTGCAGTCGGATTGAAGCGGCTGTAAAAATCGTGAAATCCGGATTGTAATAAGAAATCGGAGAGGCGTTCGAGCAAATCTTCGATGGGAAGATCATCCCATGCTTCAAAATACTTCGTGTAATTAACGTATCGGGGCATATTTAATCGTGAAACGTGAATCGTGAAACGTGAACGGCGGCTGAGCTTCTTCACGTTTTACGTTTTACGTTTCAATTATAATGTTTTCTAGTTTTATCGTAATTCTGAAAGATCGGTTCTTGCACTGATTTTTTGGAAGCAGAATAAATACCTTTTTCATCGCTTCTGCTGATCCGTTTTTGTGCACAGAGGCCTTCCAGGATGAATTCGCAACCGGCGGCAAGTAAACCATGATCCCCTTTGCGAATTCCATCAATCAACATTGTTTTATCAACCAGGTCTGGTACTTTCGTATAATCCGCTAAACAATCTTCAGTAGATGCAGTTTGTTTTAAACGAAGTGTATTTCCAGAATCAAACCACTGAGTGATTGTGTTTAATTCGTCTCCTGGCCCAAAGTACTTTATAAACGTTTGGGCAATTGCATTTCTGATGATTTCTTTAGCAACTGCTTCCGCTCCTTTGAGTTCTCCTTCGTATTCAAGTTCCAATTTTCCTACGATGGACGGTAGCGCGTAATAAATGTCTGTTATTTTTGCAACGGCTGATTTTTCGTTATTTTGTAACGCCCGACGTTCAGCATTGCTCACCAGGTTTTCCAAACAACTAATTGGAAGCCGCTGCGATACTCCCGAACGTTTATCAATCCGTTTATCCTTTCTTGCCTGGAATGCAACTTCTTCCACAATTTCACGAACAAAATAAGGAATTGCCGGCGTTTCTTTTCCGCGATTCACCCATGCTTCTTGTTCAGTGATCCGGACACCTTCTTCGACTGAAGCTGGATAATGGGTATGAATTTCAGATCCGATGCGATCCTTTAATGGTGTAATGATTTTGCCGCGAGCGGTGTAATCTTCCGGATTCGCAGAAAATACCATCATGATGTCGAGTTTCAAACGGATGGGATAACCTTTAATTTGAACATCGCCTTCTTGCAAGATGTTAAACAATCCGACTTGTATTTTTCCCGCCAAATCTGGAAGTTCATTGATCGCAAAGACTGAACGGTTAGCGCGCGGAACAAGTCCATAATGAATCGTCAACTCATCGGAAAGTTGTAAGCCACCGCGTGCAGCTTTAATCGGATCAACATCGCCGATCATATCAGCAATCGTGACATCTGGAGTTGCTAACTTTTCCACAAAACGCTGTTCACGGTTCAAAAATCGGATCGGGGTGTCATCGCGAAGTTGTTCCAGTGTTAAACGGCAATTACGGCAAATTGGTTGATATGGATTATCGTTAATTTCACAATCTGCGATGGCGGGCATCCACTCATCCAATAATGAAACCATTTGCCGCATAATCCGGCTTTTTGCCTGTCCGCGAAGTCCGAGAAAAATAACATTGTGGCGAGATAAAATGGCGTTGATAATGTCAGGAATTACCGTATCGTCATAACCAACGATGCCCGGAAAAAGAAGTTCGCTCTCTTTTAGTTTCCTGATGAGATTGGAGCGCATTTCATCTTTGACTGATCGATTTTTTATGCGCTCTTCTGAATAATCACTCCGTCTTAGCTCCCCCAGCGTTTGAGGAAAGTGCATGAATACTCCTTACCTTAGCACGGTATAATTCTAGTATTCGGTCTTTTGATTGACAACCTTATTTAGCAACCAGCTGCCTTTCGCCTGATCAAATCTGGAATACAATCTTTGTTTCGCGCCATAATCTTAAGCAAAAAAAATGAAGTTTGCATTCCTTTTTCCACGCTTCAAAATTCTATCCGGCGCAGAACGTCTAATCTTAAAACTTTCAGCCGCGCTGGTCGAGAAAAACCATAATATTACGATATTCTGTCACCAATTTGATGAGTCCTGCAGATCGATTTTGTCGCCGGCCGTGAAGCTAATCACCACCGGACAACGTATCGATTATTTCCGCAACAGGTATCTGAATGCAGCATTCGATTACTTTAGAAGTAGCTCCTTAGCACGAATGGTTCAGGATGATCATAACGGTGTCTGTTGTTTTGGCCCTGCATTAGCTGCTTCACCAACTTTACTAGAGTCTGAAAACTTTCCGGTATTTTATTTTTGTTATGAACCTCCCCGATTTATATACTCCGACCGCGAAGTGATAGAAGAAAAATTACCATTACCAACTTTTCTTATAGATCCCGTCTTTGCGATGTATCGCAATCGTGATCGAAAAAATGTTCAGAACGTAACTGGTGTTTTGTCGAACTCTCATTTTGGCGCAAATCAAATCCAAAAAATCTATGGAAGATCAGCAAATGTAATCACGCATGGAATCGATCCATACCAGCCTTCAGGGCGTCGTAAGGAATTGCGGGAAAAATATGGACTTGCGGATTCGGATGTAGTGGTATTGACCGTAAATTATTTGCATCCGCGAAAACGGATCGATCTTTTTCTTCAAACGATTGCAAGCGCACAAAAACAAAATCAATCAATCAAAGGACTAATCGTAGGTGATGGACCTGAAAAAGAACGGTTAATGCAGCATCGGGATGCTGGAGCATCGCGCTTCACTGGATTTGTTCCAGAACAAGAACTCTATCATTACTATCAAATGGCCGATATTTATTTGCATACTGGAAGATTGGAGACATTTGGACTCTCTGTAATTGAAGCTTCAGGAAATGGCATTCCAGTCGTTTCCGTGAATGAAGGTGGGCCATGCGAAACAGTATTAGATTCTCAAACTGGATATTTAACAGAAGCAAATGATTCGGCTTTAGCAAAAACGATTTGCATTCTTTCGAATGATTCAGAGATGCGAATAAGATTTGGAAAGGCAGGACAAGAAAATGTTCGGAAAAAATATACGTGGGAGCAAGGAGCCCAGGATTTCCTGGACGCCTTCTCTACCACAAAAGCACGAAGATAATAAAAAAGCGGTCGCTAGTATCTCCCCCTTATGAAGGGGGAGATAAAAGAGGGGGAACGATAATATTAGACGTGTTTATCTAAGACTTGTACGATTTCGTTTTTCGGTCTGTTACCGATCAACACTTCTTTGATTTCCCCGTTTTTAAACAAGATCAATGTAGGAATCGAACGCACGCCATATTTGGCAGCGGTATTCTCATTTTCATCTACGTTTAATTTGCCAACGATCATGCGACCATTGTAGCTGTCAGCAATACTGGAAACGGTCGGAGCTAGCGCATGACAAGGTCCGCACCATTCTGCCCAAAAATCAACAAGCACCGGCTTATCTGATTTCAAAACTTCCTGGTCCCAGTTGGCATCAGTCATACTTTTTAGATTTGCAGCCATTTTCGACTCACCTCAATGAAATCATTTTGCGTAAAGCCTCATAAATTTACAATTGCGTGCCGATATTTTCAACTGCAATACCAGAGCGGCGTAAAATGCAACATTAATATTGCATTTTGGAAGGATCGGCTGCAACATAAAATCAAGCAAGTTTCGCATTTACAATAATATACGAGAATTCCGGCATCTGGCACATTTCTTGGAGATCAAGAATTCCAGAACTATGCGTAAAACACAGGTACCACGTGACATTCAATCAGGAGGAGATCAAATGGGTAAGATTCGCGTAGCAATTGCTGGAGTGGGGAATTGTGCGAGTTCATTGGTTCAAGGCGTCGAATATTACAGGCTTACTGCCCCAAATAATCTTGGCTTAATGCATCATGATATGTGCGGTTACAAACCTTATGACATCGAGTTTGTTGCTGCATTCGATATTGATAGCCGCAAAGTAGGCCGTCCCTTATCTCAAGCCATCTTTGCCAAACCGAATTGCACTCAAGTCTTTTGCGCTGATGTAAACGATAACGGCGTTGTGGTGCAAATGGGAAAAGTTTTGGATGGCGTCGCAGAACATATGCGGGATTATCCTGAAGAACGAACATTCATTCCCGCTAATCTGCAACCTGTTGATGTAGAAGCTGTTTTAAAAGAAACAAAGCCTGATGTTTTGCTTTGCTATCTTCCAGTTGGATCAGAACACGCTGCAAAATTTTATGCGAAAGCATGTTTGAATACCGGAGTAAGTTTCATTAACTGCATTCCAGTTTTTATTATCTCCAATAAAGATTGGGCTGATCAATTTACAAAAGCTGGAATTCCGGTAATTGGAGATGATGTTAAATCACAACTTGGTGCGACAATTCTGCATCGTACGTTAATGAAATTGTTCCAGGAACGTGGAATTAAAATCGAACGCACCTACCAGTTGAACACCGGCGGCAATACAGATTTCTTAAACATGCTCAACCGCAACCGTTTGAAATCCAAAAAGATCTCCAAAACTGAAGCCGTTCAGTCTACGATGGAAACGCGCTTAAAAGATGAAAATATTCACATCGGACCTTCTGACTATGTGCCATTTCAGAATGACAACAAAGTTTGTTTCATACGAATTGAAGGCCGTATGTTCGGTGAAGTTCCAATGCATATGGAATTGCGGTTATCAGTTGAAGATTCACCCAACAGTGCTGGTACAGCAATCGATGCCGTCCGCTTGATTAAAATCGCCAGGGATCGTGGAATTGGCGGTCCGTTATGGGAACCATCCGCGTATTTGATGAAACATCCGCCGATTCAGATGGATGACCGTGAATCACGAATGAAGATTGATGATTTTCTCGGAATTCAAGTTGAGGAAAAGGAATTAATCATCGCGTAACCGGCGTTAAAGAAAAAATTACATAAGTACCCGTTTCCTTAAATACTGGAAAATTATCGTAAAGTAATTTCTTCAACTCTTGCTGTCGATTCAATTCTTCCAGATCGGAAGCGACAAAATACTTTAGCGGATAGAGTTTCAGGTCTTCTTTAAGCCGGATCTTGGCTGCTTTATTCTCCATACCGATAATTTCATTCGCTCTAAAATCGTAAGTATATGGCCATCTCTCGCCTCCAATTTCAGCATGATATTTCAAAGGTTTCGCATAATAGGAAGCAAGACTGATCACATCAGAACTATGATTTAGAATCTCGCCTATTTCAACTGCGGAAGAGACTTCGACTTGAACATAATGTTGAACTGCTTTCCATCTCGATCTCGTTTCATGAACGGATGCTGCAGCACCAAAAATCAAAATTCCTGCAAATAGCCATCTCAAAATCTGGTCGCTATTTTGCCACCTCATCGCTCTAAACACAGCAGATCCAATTGATGCAAGGGACATGGCAATCACTGGAATCAGGATTAAGTGATAGTAATCATGAGTATGGATGTGATAGGTAAATAGCAAACAAAAAAATAAGTAACCTAGCCACAATCCCAATAACAAGCCTCGCAAAATACCTTTATCCGTTAGCAAAATTCCTACTAATCCCATGATGAATGGGATGTAACCTGCGGTCATTCTAATAAGATCGAACCATCCGCCCCAAAAGTAAGGTTTGAACCACAATCGCGGCATGATGCTAACGCTGGAATAACCTCTTAGGAATCCGCTGGCCGGCAACAATCCCGCAAGATAGTATGGCAATGACACAATGCCAACGATTACAAGAAACCAGAACAGGCTAGTTACTCCGGACCTGATATTTTTCCTGTGAGTTTCAAACGTTAATAAGATGAAGGTTGTTAGAAGCGGAATTAAACAAAATGGTTTGATCAGCGAAGCGAGCCCGGTAAAAATTGCAGAGAACAATAATGATGATCGAGAAGCATCAGATTGATAGCGAACAAAAAATGTGATTGCCAATAAGGCAATGAGAATCATTAGTGGATCGGGCATGAATGCCCTGCTGGCCACAATCCCAAATGGATTGAAAAGATAAAAAACCAACGAAAATGTAGCACCTTCGGTCCCAACAAGATTTTTGAGCAATCTGAATAGAACCCAACCTCCGGCTAGCCAAAAAACTACTGACAAAGATCTTGAAATCCAGAACTGCTCTTTACCTGTAATGTGATAGATCCATGAGACTACATGTTCAAGAATGGGCGGCTCGCGAACGTATTCATCGGCGGCTGCTTCTTGCCACAGTTTTTTTCTCCATTCCGGAGAATCGGAACTTTGTAGGAAATAGTTTCTTGCAAGAATGAAGGAATGATATTGACGTTCTGGTTCAAAATCGAGTGGCGGCGAACCGATGTGATAAATCCGGATAGCAAAAGCCAATATGAAAATACCGAAGATCAACAAATTTGAAGTAAGCGGCTTTGAAGAATTGATTTCCGTATTGACTTCCATTGATCGTCAACGGTTTCCAATTGTACTCCAAAAAAACGGGCGGCCGGAGAGGCCGCCCGATATTAAGGGTACCAAAATTTAAGCACGCAATCACTGGAATTATCGGAACAACATCCACTGGAGTCGCCACCTGAACAGGTAGTCTTGAATTGATGTAAGATAGTTTGCGATGTTATCATGGGAATAAGGACGTGAAACGCTCTCATTTCCTTTCGTTTGTTCCCATATTTATTCTACTCGCAAACCTGTATTCTTTTGCGTTAGATCCCGCCCGAACATTCTCTGAATATCTTCAAGTCAACTTCAATTCGGAAAAAGGACTCCCTGAAGATACAGTACTCTCCATTGCACAGTCTCCCGATGGCTATTTGTGGTTCGGTGGCTATCACGGGATTAGTCGTTTTGATGGAAATCGATTTGTACCGCTTAATGATTTATCAGAAACACACATCACGATTCGTACCGTTGGATTCTTATTTTTCGATACGAAAGGTTCGCTCTGGATCGGAACCTTCAACGGAGTTTATCGTTATGACGGAAAGACTGTTTACAAATTTTCAGAAAAAGATGGCGTTCCTGATTCGTTGTTCTATAGCGCAATGGAAGACAATTCCGGTAGTATCTGGATTTCATCTGGTGACGGATTATTGAAATGGGATGGAATCAAATTTAAAACGCTGAATCAATCAAATAATCCAATGCTTCGCTATGTTCATGTTTCACATGCAGACCCGGATGGATCGATTTGGATTGGTACGCAGGATGGTCTGGCAATTTTAAGAAATGGTAAATTCGAAACGTATACAAAAAAAGATGGATTACCGAACAACGCGATCTGGGCAATCGTTCAAGACAAACAAGGTACGCATTGGATCGGAACTGAAGGCGGGCTCTCACAATTTCGAGATGGAAAATTTACAAACTACGACAAATCGGATGGCCTTGCCGAAAATATCGTAAACACTTTAAGGTTTGATCACAATGGCGTTTTGTGGATTGGAACTGAAGGCGGCTTAAGCCGTCTTTACAACGGTAAATTTGAAAGCATCTCTTCCAAAGATGGTCTGCCAAAAGATTCTGTTTGGGCGATTCATGAAGATAGTGAAGAAAATCTTTGGGTTGGAATTAACTATGGTGGTGTCAGCCGTTTTTCCGATGCAAGGGTCCAGGTTTTAGGGAAAAAAGAAGGCCTGGCATCAGACACTGTTACAGCCGTTTTTGAAGATAGTATGGGCACGATGTGGATCGGCACTGATAATGGATTGAACCGCATTACGAATGGAAGTATTTCCGTTCTGACCACCGAAAATGGTTTGCCATCGAACATTATTTCTTCATTGTATGAAGATTCGCATGGAACAATGTGGATTGGCACTCATGACGGACTTGCGCGGATCGTTGCAAATAAAATTGTCTCATACACTACTGCAGATGGATTGATGGATCCAGTTGTTCTGGCTGTATCTGAAGATCACGAAAAAAATCTTTGGATTGGAACTAACATGGGGATCAATCAGTGGAAAGATGAACGATTGATCGCTTGTACCGATATGGCGAAAGGAACTGTTGCCTGGATCACACCTTCAAAAGAAGGCGGCTACTGGTCCGGCACATATGCAGGGATCTTGCGTTACACCAACGGAAAGCTGGAAAAGTTCAATCCGCCAAACAATCCCATGAGCAGGCTTGAAATTTCATCGCTTTATGAAGACACTTCAGAAAAAATTTGGATTGGAACTTTCACAACAGGACTGTGGAGTTATAACAAGGGCAAATGGTCTTCATTTCGAGCTGAAGATGGAATTCATACTGATACCATCTCAAATATTTTGGAAGATTCAAAGGGATATCTCTGGCTAAGTTCGAGCGACGGAATTGTACGCGTATCAAAACAAGAATTAGAAAATTTCGCAGAAAAGAAGACCACTAAAATTCAAGCGATGCATTTTGGAACAAGTGACGGAATGCGAAAAGCGGAATGCTACGATCAACAGCAACCCACGGTCTGGAAAACAAAAAATGGGATCCTCTGGTTTGCAACGCTTGGTGGAGCAGCAATCATTGATCCACTTAGAATTAAAAGCAATCCGTATCCACCTAAATGTAAGATCGAAAAAATGCTGGTGAATGGTAAACAAATTGATACGGATCGCACTCAAGAGCTTCCGCCAGGAAGCAATAACTTCGAATTTCAGTACACTGCCCTCAGTTTTACAGCCCCGGAAAAAATCCAGTTTCGATATCAATTAGCAGGTTTTGATAAAGATTGGATTGATGCTGGGTCCAGACGTCTTGCGCAGTATACGAATATACCTCCGGGAAATTACACGTTTCGCATGAAGGCGTGCAATAACGATGGACTTTGGAATGAAGCAGGAGCAGCATTTTTGTTTAGCATCCGTCCTTATTTTTATCAGACTCGCTGGTTTTATGGCCTTGTTGCAGCAGTAATCGCGTTATCGGTTTGGCAATTTCACAAATATCGCATTAAACGCGCGCTGGAAATTGAACGTATCCGTACTCGAATTGCAACCGATTTGCATGATGATATCGGAGCCGGACTTTCCCAAATTGCAATTCTTACGGAAGTTGCCCGCAAGGATTTGCAAAAGCCGGAAACTCCAATCCGGTTGAATCAAGTAATGGAAACTGCACAGGAACTGATGGAATCAATGAGTGATATTGTGTGGGCTGTTAATCCTGCACGCGACAGCGCTGAGGATCTGGTCCATCGAATGCGAAAGTTCGCCAATGATATACTTTCTGCAGGTGATACCGAACTTCATTTTCATTCTACTGATACTGATAAGACAAAAAAGTTAACGCCTGATTTTAAGCGGCATGTTTATTTGATATTCAAAGAATGCATCAACAATGCAGCGAAACATTCACAATGCAAATCTGTAACCATTGATATGAATTTGAATCGAGGACGAATGCTGCTCACGATCCGGGATGATGGAAAAGGCTTTGATATGTCGAATTCCTATGATGGAAATGGGCTGAAAAGTATGCGCACCAGGGCCGGACTTTTGGGTGGAACATTTCGATTCTATTCCGAGCCGGGAAAAGGCACATCGATGGAACTTGAGGTGCCTTTCAGACATAGAGTCGCACCGGAAAGCGAAATTGGAATGGCACGCAAAATTTTTCGAGCAGCACGCTGGAGCTGATTTCAAAAATGCAAAATTCGCAACGGATCGCGGTTATTGAGGATCAAAAACATTTGCGAGACGGCATCGTGTCTTTGATCAACGCGACAGAGGGATTTCGGATTGCAGGTAGTTTTGAAACGATGGAAGAAGCGCTGCGAAACATTGAAAAAGATTTCCCCAATATCGTGCTGATTGATATCGGTTTGCCAGGAATGTCTGGTATTGAAGGAATCAAGGTCTTAAAAAGTCGTTATCCACAACTATTATTCTTAATTTTAACGATACATGAAGATGATGAGAGGATTTTTGAAGCATTGTGTGCGGGTGCCACCGGTTATCTTTTGAAAAACATCAGCAATGAACGATTGATACAAAGCTTGCGCGATGCAACCGAAGGCGGCGCTCCGATGTCGCCTGAAGTGGCGCGTCGCGTCATTCATTTATTTCAAAAGTACCAACCGCCGAAAAAAGCTGATTACGAATTGACTCCGCATGAACATCGCATTTTAAAGATGCTGGTTCAAGGACATAACTATAAAACTGCCGCAAAAGAATTAAGCGTAAGCATCAACACGGTTTCATTTCATGTGAAGAAAATTTACGATAAGCTGCAGGTGCATTCGAAATCTGAAGCAGTTTCGAAAGCGTTCAGAGATGGGATCGTGTAGTTTGTAACGCCGGCGTCTCGCCGGCAGAAATTTGAAAAGCGCTATACGATGATTGCCGGCGTGGACGCCGGCGCTACAAAGTCCTAAAAAGCTTCCTTATTCACCACGTACGGCATCTTTTTTGGATCGCCGGCATATGTGTCTTCCAGCATATCCAAGACCGCTTGCACCGTGCGTCCACCCATACCGACATTAGGATCAGGGCTCAATCGAGTTTGTGTTGCTCCGCTTGCGAAATGATGGAATTTCCGCAGCTTTAACCCCAACTTTGGATCGCGCAACGGACTATCCATCGGAAGCGGTTCAACTTCAAACACATCCAGTGCAGCGCCAGCAATTTCTCCTTCTATCAAAGCTTTGTATAAAGCTTTCTCATCTACAATTGGACCGCGCGACGTGTTGATCACATATGCATTTGGCTTCATCAATTCAAATTGCGCATCGCTCATCAAGTGATAGGTGGGATTTTTACTTTCGTTAGGCATCAATAATGGAACATGCAAAGTGACATAATCCGCATTTCGAAGAGCGTCTTCGAAACTTACATATTTAATTGATTGCTGTTTCGAAACGACTTTTTCAGCGAATCGCGCATCCATCAACCTTTGAGTCGATTGTACGAAATTATGATCTTGATATTCCGGATCATAACAAAGCACATTCATGTCGAAACCAACTGCTTTTTTAATAAAAGATTTTCCGATTCGGCCAGTGCCAATCACTGCTACAGTTCGTCCTGTAACTTCATCACCCAGAAATGGCTCAAAAGGATGCCACGATGGCCACTTCCCTTCTTCTACCAATCGTTCTGACGGATACAGTTTGCGCGCGACACATCCCATAATAAAAAAAGCAAACTCGGCAGTCGCATCGGTTAAAACATCCGCTGTATTGCTGAACGGAATTTTGTATTTGTTTGCAGCAGCGCGATCGATATTGTTGAAACCTACTGCATCCTGGGCAACGATCTTCAGCGTATTTTTACCAGCTGAAAAAACTTCTTCATCGATTTTGTCACGCAGCGTGGTAATCAAAACATCAATTCCGCTTTTTACTTTTTCAATAATGACTTCTTTGGGTGGCGCCTCAATGGAAGGATAGACTTCCAGATCGTAACCTTTGTTACGAAGCCGATCGAGCGGTTCTTTTCCGATATCGCAAGTTGCAAAAATGCGAGGTTTGTTAGCCATCAGATTGGAAGAAGATTGGAATTTGTTACGAGTGCTTTGGCACGATTGAGAGCTTCACGGATATTCTCTTGTGAATTTGCATATGAGAATCGTAAATATCCTTCACCGTAGGAACCAAATGCTGTGCCGGACAAGCAAGCGACGCCGGCTTCTTCCAGCATCATGTCTGCTAACTTTTTAGAAGGAATTCCTAATTTCCGGATGTTGGGAAACACGTAAAATGCGCCTTCAGGAGTTTTGCACGTAATACCGGGAATATCATTCAGTCCTGCTACGATCAAATCGCGACGGCGTCTGAATTCTTCCACCATTGCTTCCGGCTTAGACTGATCGCCTTTAAGCGCTTCTACTCCAGCTACCTGCGTAAACGATGCTGTACAGGACGTAGCATTGGTTTGAAGTTTGCTGATCTGGACCGCTAAATCTTCAGACATGATTCCGTAACCTAAACGCCAACCGGTCATTGCATAAATTTTGGAAAAGCCATCAAGTAGAATTGTGCGTTCTTTCATCAATGGCAACGAAAAAATCGAATGATACTGTCCGGAATAAATCACGCGTGAATAAATTTCGTCCGAAAGAATTGTGAAATCATATCGCAGGGCAAGTTCTGCAATGCGATGCAAATCTTCCATCGGAATCATTCCGCCTGTGGGATTGTGCGGCGAATTTAAGATTACAAGTTTCGTTTTGGGCGTCAGGCTGCGCGCCAATTCATCGACATCCAAAGACCAGTTTCGATCTTCACGCAGTGGGATTGGAACGGGTTTGGCACCGATATACTGAATCATCGATTCGTAAATTGGAAAACCAGGATTTGGATAAACGACTTCATCTCCCGGGTCCAATAACGCAAGCGCGGCAAAAAAAATGATCGGCTTTGCACCGGGTGTAACAACAACTTCTGATGCTTTTACCTGAACACCTCTGCGACGTGTAACGTCTTCTGCAATTGCTTGCCGCAAATCAGGAAGCCCCGAAGCCGGACCATAATGATGTACACCATTCTTCAAAGCATCGATCGCAGAATTAACGATGTTTTCAGGAGTATCAAAATCGGGTTCACCAATTTCAAGGTGAATGATGTGACGCCCTTGTGCTTCAAGTTGCTTCGCACGCACCAGAACATCAAAAGCAGTTTCGGTTCCTAATCGAGACATCCGTTCCGATAATTTCATATTCTGCGACTCCGTGGTGAGATTCCCATTATACGCAATCTTGAAGACAATTGGCAGATACGGTATATTCCAAGTTCATGAAAATAAAAGGAGAACACCTACATGGATGAGCTCTTAACTCCAGAACAGCGAGATCTGAAAAATCGCGCACGCGAAGTTGCAGAAAAATATGTACGTCCTCAGGCCGCTGAGTTGGATCGTACCGGGGAATATCCCTATAAGATCATGGAAAAGATTATCGAATATGGGCTGATGGGTGTATGGGTGCCGAAAGAATATGGCGGCAAAGGCCTTGGTGTTCTGGAATTATGTTTGGTGGTTGAAGAGCTCAGTAAGGCTTGTGGGGGTGTTGGTGTTGGATATGCAGTAAATGCATTGGGATCATTTCCGATCATGATTGGTGGCAATGAAGAACAGAAGCAAACGTATTTGCGTGATGTAGCAACTGGGAAAAAGTTCATTGCATTTGCTCTTTCCGAAAAAGAATCTGGAAGCGATGCCGGCAGCTTGAAAGCGAAAGCGTGGAAAGAAGGCGATGGTTACATCATTGATGGCGACAAAAAATGGACCACGAATGCAAACGCAGCAGAAATCTATACGGTTTTTGCAAATACGAATTTAGAAAAAGGCACGCGCGGCATCTCTGCTTTCATAGTTGAAAAAGGCTGGGATGGATTTATCATCGGCAAAGAAGAAGACAAAATGGGAATCCGCTGCATTCCCGTTCATGAAACACATTTCAAAAATTGCCGCGTACCTGCCGCAAATTTGTTGGGCAAAGAAGGAATGGGATTTATGCTCGCAATGGCAACACTCGATCGGGCACGTCCGGGGGTTGCAGCTCAAGCATTAGGATTAGCAGCGGGAGCATTAGATCTTGCGATGGATTATGCATCCAACCGAAAGCAATTTGGACAAAATTTGCTTTCCTTCCAGGCGCTTCAGTTCATGATGGCGGATCATGCTACAGAAATCGAAGCAGCGCGACAGCTTGTTTACACTTCCGCCAGAGCGGTGGATGCTGGCGTAAAATCATTTTCAAAAATTTCCGCCATGGCAAAATTATTTGCCAGCGACGTTGCGATGAAAGTCACCACGGATGCCGTACAAATTTTTGGTGGATACGGTTATTGTCGCGATTACCCGATCGAAAAATATATGCGCGATGCAAAGATCACTCAGATCTACGAAGGAACCAACCAGATCCAGCGGCTTGTTATTGCACGAAATTTAATCAAAGAATTAGCCACCCGTTCCGAATAAGTTTAACCGCATTGTGAAAAAAGTCGAAATTTATACTGATGGTGCGTGTTCAGGAAATCCCGGACCGGGCGGTTATGGTGTTGTTCTCCTTCATGGAACGCGGCGTAAAGAAATTTCAGGCGGCTACAGCCATACAACCAATAATCGAATGGAATTAATGGCAGCAATTGTTGGTCTGCGTGCTTTAAAACAAAAATGTAAAGTGCGGCTGCACAGCGATTCACAATATCTTGTAAATGCCATAACAAAAGGTTGGGCTGAAACCTGGCGCAAAAATGATTGGAAAAGGAATCGCAAAGACAAAGCATCGAATCCAGATCTGTGGGCAGAATTATTGGATCTTGCCGAAAAACACGATGTGGAATTTGTGTGGGTTCCAGCGCATTCAGGAATTCCTGAAAACGAACGTGCAGATCGACTTTCCGTTAAAGCTTCACAACAACCGGATCTGCCGCCAGATCCGGGTTACAATCGCGTGATGGTAGACTAAGACATGATCACAAAGTAAACACATTTATCTTGAGATCAAACAGAAATAATGAAAATCGACGTTCGTTTCTCCCCCTTATGAAGGGGAGATCAAAGAGGGGGTTGGAGTATTCTCAATGTTTCCAACCTCCCCTTTATTCCCTCCTTCATAAGGAGGGAACCTTGGTTGATCGCCGATTTTTCAAAGCAGACCCTGTGTCATTTTCAGAATACGTTTGGCAAACTAAAATAATGAAGATGCGATTTCTAGGGATTTTTCTGATTGCGTTTTGCGCAAATGTTCTTTCGGTTCAGGCGCAACCACGTTTTCAAACAACGATCAGTTTCTCAATGGGATTTCCGCAGGGGGAATTTGGTGACAATGTAGATAATACTGGACTGGGGCTTAATACTGGTTTCAATTACCGGATTGGGCATTCTCCAGTCTTGATCGGTGTGTCATTGGGATTTTTACAATACGGCAGCGTTTCGCGATCGGCGCCACTGTCACCGGACATACCTGAGCTAATCGTGGACGTTCATACCAGCAACAACATTCTGGCTGCGCACTTCCTGGCTCGCTATGAATTTGCAAGATACGAATCGCGCATAAAACCTTATGTGGAAGGTCTCGTAGGTCTTAATTATTTATGGACACAAACAAGCATTGACGATTCAGATGACGATATTTCCTCTACGAATTTTGACGATTCTACAGGAAGCTTCGGAGGCGGTGGCGGCGTCTTAATTGGCCTTTACCAAAATGCAGTTAGCCCTATTCGCATTGATCTTGATCTGGGGGCACGTTGGCTATCCGGAGGAGATGCCAGTTATCTTACTGAGGGTTCGATTATTCGCGAAAATGGCACGGTCAAGTATGTGGTAACAGAATCTGCAACAAATCTTCTCATTACCAACTTCGGTGTAGTCTTCAGTTTCTAATAGATCAAATGCGTCCCCTGATTCACTTTCCAAACGTCTTTCATTAAGATGACACTTTCGGAGGGACTATGAGAAAACTCCAGGCATTCCTGATTTCTGCGATCCTTCTTTTACAAATTCAGATCGCTTTCGCGCAACAAAAATATGAAAAACCGCCGGAAGAGATTATGAAGGTGTTAAGTGCGCCGCTTCCGCCGAGTCCATATCTGAGCCCTAATCATGACATGCTCGTTCTTGCTCAAACGCTTCGATATCCGCCAATTTCAGATCTTGCGGAACCGTTGTTAGCGCTTGCAGGAATTCGAGTGAACCCAAATACAAATGCAGAACGCAGTTACATCAGTTACGCAACTGAATTCACTTTGAAACGTTTATCAGATGGTCATGAATCAAAAATCGATTTTCCGGAAAATGTACGACTTGGTTCGCCTCTATGGAATGCAAATGGAACGATGTTCGCATTTACGAACGAGACGAAAGATGCAGTGGAACTGTGGGTAGTGGATGTTGCAACACAAAAAGCGCATCGCATTCCGAATGTGAAAATCAATCCAGTTCTCCGGAACGGATTTGAATGGATGGCCGATCAAAAAACATTGCTGATAAAACTTGTACCCGCAGATCGCGGAACAAAACCGGAAGCACCTGCAACACCACCGGGACCGAAAATTCAGGAAAGCTCAGGTACATCTGCTGCCAGCAGTACCTACGAAGTACGTGATGTACTAAAGAGTCCGTATGATGCTGACCTTTTTGATTATTTTGCAACATCACAACTTGCACTTGTCAATGTATCAAATGATCAAGTTACGCTGATTGGAAAACCGCAAGTTTTCGGCGGAGTGAATGGATCACCGGATGGGCAATATTTATTGGTGGAATATTATCACCGCCCGTATTCCTATTTGCGTGCGTATTATCGTTTTCCAAAAGAAGTAGAAGTTTGGTCAAGCTCCGGCGCGCTTGTTGAAAAATTACTTAGTCAACCGCTGGCGGATGCAGTTCCCATTGATGGTGTAGTCACCGGTCCTCGCGATTTTTCCTGGCGCCCGAATCGTCCCTCAACGTTGGTCTGGGTAGAAGCACTTGATGGTGGAGATCCAAACAAAAAAGCGGATTATCGCGATCGTGTGATGATGAAATCGATTTCACAGAATCCGACCGAAGTCTGGAAAGCAGAACAGCGATTGCAAGATTTCGAATTTATCGCTGATAGTGGAGTTGTGCTGGCATCACACTATGATCGGGATCGACACTGGCTCCGTACATATGTTCTTGATGCAGATCATCCTTCAACTCCCCCGCATCTTTTGTGGGACCTCAGTGCAGATGAAAAATATGGAAATCCGGGATATCCGGTTTATACCGTATTGCCAACAGGCGAATGGGTCGTTCAACAACAAGGCGATTCTATTTTCCTGGATGGTACCGGATCATCACCTGAAGGTGATCGCCCGTTTTTGGATCGATTGAATCTAAAAACACTTAAGACCGAAAGGTTGTTCCGTTCCGATCGAAATTGTTACGAATATTTCATTGATTGGATCGATCCTTCCTCAGGCAAATTTATCACCAGGCATGAATCGCCAAAAGATCCGCCAAATTTTTTTGTACGCACACTTCGAAAAGCTCCAATCAAAAATGCTTCTAAAGGCGAAGCAATATATCAATCGGATTCGCGGCCGATTACTCAATTTCCGGATCCGACTCCGGAGCTTCGCGGAATCACAAAACGGATTGTTACTTACAAACGTGCGGATGGTGTTCCACTTTCATTTACGCTTTATCTTCCTGCAGGATACAAAGAAGGAACTCGTTTACCTACAGTACTGTGGGCTTATCCACTGGATTATGCAGAGACTTCAACAGCCGGTCAGGTGGAAGGAACTGCTCAAGAATTTACATCGATCAGAGGCACATCTGAACTCTTCTTTCTGCTGGAAGGATATGCAGTGCTTGATTACGCTGCTATGCCTGTAGTCGGACCACCGGAAAATGCATACAACACATTTGTGGAACAAATTGTTGCGAATGCAAAAGCAGCAATCGACAAAGCGGTAGAACTTGGTGTAACAGATCCGGATCGTGTAGGCATTGGCGGACACAGTCATGGCGCGTTGATGACAGCAAATTTGCTAGTCTATTCTGATTTGTTTAAAGCCGGAATTGCACGAAGCGGCGCATACAATCACACCATGCGACCCTTTGGATTTCAGAATGAACGCCGGACTCTCTGGCAAGCAAAGGATGTCTACATTAAACTTTCGCCAGTGTTGCAAGCGGACAAGATTAATGAACCGTTGCTGCTAATTCATGGTGAAATCGATCAAAATCCGGGCACTGTCCCGATGCAATCCGAAAAATTGTATGAATCGATTCGCGGCATTGGCGGCACCGTCCGATTGGTGATGTTGCCCTATGAAAGTCATGGCTATATCGCACGCGAATCCACCGAACACGTTCTGTACGAAATGATCTCCTGGTTCGATAAATACGTAAAAAATGCTAAATAAAATTCACAAACATCCTTTTAAACTGTACAGTTAATATATGAAACGAAAAATGAAAGTAGTTAAAGTCGCGCCTGCTGTTTCAAAATGGATTGGAATTCTTAGGATTAAGAAATCCTGCAAAAAATTGCGAGATGAACATTTAAGAGCGAAACTGACGCAGTATTAGGATTTTGATTGATGCTAGTATCTTGCAACATGTTTAACTCAGCGGCCATCTTATTTAGAGAATTCCTCAAACAATTACAAAATGAGTAATCACATGACACTGGAAAAAATCTATTTGGATGATTCGGTAGCACGCTTCAAAGAAATGAAAGGGCTTGCTGAAAAAGCGATTGCACAAATTAGTGATGAGGATTTTTTACGGATCGTAGTTGATGAATCCAACAGCGTGGCAACGATTGTCAAACACATTGCTGGAAATTTGCGCTCCCGATGGACAGATTTTCTAAATACTGATGGTGAAAAACCGGATCGCAATCGTGATAGTGAATTCGAAGCATATTCCGAAGACTCGCGCGAGAGTTTAATGAAGAAATGGGACGCTTCGTGGGAAGTTTTGTTTCATACGATGAATTCACTGAAAGAACCTGACTTGACGAAAGTAGTTACAATCGGTGGTCAAGAACATAAAGTGGTAGAAGCGATTAACCGGCAACTAACTCATTACGGTTATCACGTCGGGCAGATTGTGTTTTTAGCCAAGTTTTTTGCATCTTCAAATTGGAAAACACTGAGCATTCCTCGAAAGAGATTGTAGTGGCGAGCGGAAGCTCGCCTGCTTTGTTCAGTACGTGGCCTTCCGGCCGCCACTACACAACTTTTTTCGAATTTCGGCGATAATACTTTGGGAAGAATTATGGGGAGGTAATTGTCAGATGAAGTATTCACTTCTTTTTCTACTTGCATTGTCTCTAGCACTCAATGGGTGCGCAATCGCCAACAAAATGAGTGGAGTCTCTCAGGCAAAGGAATTATCAACAACGGGTGAAGCCGCCCAGGCGGAAATTTTGAAAGTTTGGGATACCGGAATGACAGTCAATGATGATCCTGTTGTTGGTTTCTTACTGGAAGTGCATCCTGAAGGAAAAGATTCTTATCAAGCGGAAACGAAATTGCGCATATCGCGAGTCAGCGTTCCGCAGGTTCAGCCAGGTGCAGTTGTACCTGTAAGAATTGATCCTGCGAATCCACAGCGGGTCTCGCTGGATATTTACGAATTCAAAAAATAACCTGATACTCCGGGGGGCGGGCCTCTGTGCCCGCCATTTCATTTCATAACTTCGATAGGTGCTGATTAATCAAATCGGCACCTCTCGGCAACGACCGGACCATTTCTGTGTAGTTCTTTTGAGTTTGCAGAATTGTATGTCGTGCTTCACTGTCATATAGCATTTTTCTGCAAGCCTCAATGACTTCATTTTCATGCAGCAATTCCACATGCAGAAAAGTGTTGCAGAAAGGATTATTGATCAAGAGTCGTGATATTAAATTGTAATAACCTAATGGCCAGGCTTGAAACGGATAAACCGGCATTGCCAAATTCAACCATCGTTCCAGCTCATTGGAAGGCTTCATATTTAATTGCGATATAGCATCATCAAATGTCCTTGCACGAATTGAATTTTTTATAACGACTGTAGGGATTCCCACATCCAGCACAGATGACAATGTTGTGCCAATAATGTTTGCGGTGAGAAACATATCGGCTGAGGAAAGTATTGCGTGAAATCGTTTTTGATCAACTTGCTCCAGGTAAATGTAGCGTCCTTCTAAATTCTTATGGAGGTGAAATTTTTGGGGCCGATATGCACAACGCGAACTTTAGGATCAACGCGGCTGGCGTAATATGTTATTAAGTTAGGAAGCCAAATCGCAGACGTTTTGCCATTGACATCACCCCATGCCAAAGCAGATTGCCAGCTTGCACTGACCATCAAAATAAATTTGTCTGCTTCGGAAATTCCGAGTTCAGATCGAATCTCCTTCTTCTGCTTCTCATCCACTTCCATTCGTGGCGGGAGCGAATTGTAGACATCGGGACAATCAGGAGGAACCAATGGTACGGGCACTATGCGAGCTTTCGGCACGGAGCTTAAGTAGCTAAGGTCCCACTTGCGATCAAAAAATGGATCTGCGGAAAGTTTTTGATAAGCAATGTCGTGAATATCCAGTGCCAGTACCGGAACCAACTGTTGTTCAAAAAACCACTTGCCATCACTCAAATGAAGCAGCCACAAGGAATTACTAAGCAGATCTACCAGGATCAACGAATCTGCGCTGTAAGATTGCACCAGCTTCGTTAAGTGATTATCAAGTGGCATCAGTGAATCGATTAAGACTAATTCGAATGGCTTTCCCGAAAAAATTTTAGAATCAGATTCACAGATCAGGAAAACGATGCGATCCCCTTGTGCATACAAATCGAATGCTACACGCAGTGCCAGCGTAATTTCCCCGCGTGATGCAGGATAGGAAGCAAGAAAAAGATGTGTGCGATTCTTATTTTCGGGCTTCATAGACTCGATGAATCGGAGATTCGCCGATACGTTGAAAGAATGAGAATCCAGCAGCTTTTAACGTCTTATGGATTTCTTTTTCTGTTGCGACTGCTCCCAGGCCGGAGCCGCCTTGAGCGATAGAATTAGAAAGACAACAAAGAGTCGATACTGCCGAATACATCTGCCCAAGTGGATTGCAATTTTCTTCGACGGAGTTACCTGCCATAGGTTCAACAATCAACACACTGCCATCATCTTTCAAAGTTTCAAAAGCACGTTTTACTGAACTGATTGGATCAGGCATGTCATGAAGTGAGGTGCAAAACGTGATCAAGTGGTATGGCCCATCCGGAAAAGTATCTGAACCCACAACAGCAAATTCAGTTCGCTTCTCTAACCCAAGTCGCCTTGCAAATTTCTGCGCGTAGGTCATGGAAGGTTCATGATAATCGAATCCAAAAACTTTTGAATTTGGAAACGCCCTTGCCATGATGAATGTAGATGTGCCACGCCCGCATCCAATATCAGCAATCTGTCCTCCCGCAATTAATTTTTGTTTCATTCCATGAATTGCAGGAATCCAGGTGGTTGCAAGAAATGCTTCGTAGAACGGACGGAAGCTGTGTTCCACGGCATAAAACAAATCAGGATCATGTTCCGACCAGGAAACTCCCCCACCTTCCTGAAAAGCGCTAGCAACGCGATCAATGGATTGCAGTACCGCTTTTGCAAAGTAAAAACCGCTCACGTAATAAGGACTATTTTCATCACACAACAACAAAGCCTGTTCAGGCGGAAGTGTGTACTTGTCGATTTCCGGATCATATTCCACAAAACCAGAAGCAACCTGATTGATTAACCATTCGCGCACATAACGTTCAACCGTTCCGCTACGTGAAGCAATTTCCTGGGAAGTAAGCGCTCCGGCATCAGCCATCGCTTTAAATAAACCGATCTTTTGTCCAATATAGACAAGCCCCATACTCATGGAAATTCCGGAATAGGTAATCACTTTTTCAAAAAGGGCTTTTATTTTGTCGTCATTGAGCTGAGTCATAAATTTTTGATAAATGTTTTTGAATTAGATCCGCGCCATTTGGGAGCGACCGAACCAACTTAACATATTGAGATTGTCGTTGCTTCATTTGCTCGCGTGCACTTACATCGTAAAGCAACTTATCAAATTGTTCTATTACTTCATTTTCATAAAACAGCTCTGCTATTGCGAATGTTTCGCAGTATGGATTCTTTTGCAACAATCGCGAAAGCAAACGGAAATAGCCGCCCGGCCAATTGTAAAAGCAATTGATAGGCACTGCAGTACTGAGCCAACCCAATATTTTTTCTGATGGCTTCTCAGGAATTTGTGCAATCGCTTCTTCAACATTTCTTACGCGAAAAGAATTTCGTAGAACCAACGATGGAATTCCAAGTGCAACCGCAGATGCAAGCGTGTTTGAAGATACATTGCAGGTCACAAAAAGATCAGCGGATGCGAGAATGGATTGATATCGTTTAGGCTCCAGTTGATTAAGCCACAGGTAGCGTCCTTCTAAATTTCGGTCGATATGATACGGCTCTGGCCCAACATGGATCATGCGAACATTTGGAATACGGCTTACATAATACGAAATCAAGTTAGGCACTCGTATTGCAGCTTTTCGATTATGAATGTCTTGCCAGAAAGAGGGCCTTTGCCATTTAGCACCAACCATCAATAGCAACTTTTCATCGCTACGAATTCCAAGCTCCTGACAAATTTCTTTTTTGTCATGCTCAGAAACAAGTGCAGGCGCAGGCATTGCATTGTATGTATCAGATGTCGCATCAGGAGAAACAAATGGAACAGGTGTAATTTTTCCGCGAGGTACAGAACTCAAGTAGCTAACATCATAGTCTTGATCAAGAAAAGCATCTGCGTATTTTACGTCTTCAGTCAAATGATAAATATCGATTGCTAATACTGGAACAGAATTCTGATTAAAAAACCATTTCCCTTGATTGCTATATTTGAGCCAGATTGAATTGCTGTGTAAATCGGTAAGGATTAAAGAGTCCGCATTATATGAACGAATAAGTTTGTCCATATGATCGTCCAATGGAAACATCGAATCAATGGTAACAATTTCATAAGGTGTTGTGGAAAAGCTTGCTGAGTGTTCGTCTCGGATCAAAAATACAATTCGATCTCCTTGTTTATGGAGATCCTTTGCGATGTTTATTGCAAGCGCAATCTCTCCCCTCGATCCCGGAAAGCTGGCAAGAAAAAGATGAGTACGACTCTTCATGATCATTAAGGCCCGGCCTCGCGGTGGTTGGGTGTGGAGGCCGGGCCTTTAATCACTTATAACATAGCGCCCCCGGCTTAGCACCCTGACTCCACAACTTCAGGCCTCGTGTTAAACTGCATTCAAATGACTTTCGATCACGAAACATTGTCTTTACTCGCAGATGCGCTTCGCTCTTTAGAAAAAGGTTTTGACCAACTTCCTGACCTTCATCCAAAAGTTGATTTCGAAAAAATTCGCACAGCACTGAATGATGCCGCCGAGCGGATGCGAGACAATTATCCCTATCATCATCCGCTTTATATTGGGCAAATGTTAAAGCCTCCGCATCCTGTTGCAAGATTGGCATATGCACTGGCGCAATTTATCAATCCAAACAATCATGCGCTTGATGGCGGACGTGCAAGTTCAGGGATGGAAAAGGAAGCAGTTGCTCAAATTGCATCGATGTTTGGTTGGGTTACGCACCTCGGACATCTTTGCAGTGGTGGTACTGTTGCAAATTTTGAAGCGCTTTGGATCGGACGCGAATTGCGACCTGGAAAAGCGGTTGCTGCATCTTCCCAGGCTCACTATACACACTCACGATTATCCGCAGTTCTATCCATCCCATTTCGTAAAATTCCTGCTGACTCTCGCGGCCGGATGGATGTGAATGCATTGGAAGCTGCTTTGAGTGACGGTGAAATCGGAACAGTTGTTGTGACTTTAGGAACAACAGCTGCAGGTACTGTTGATCCATTAACTGAGATTCTGCAGCTTCGCAAAAAAATCGATTTCAGAATTCATGTTGATGCTGCTTATGGTGGCTATTTCAAGCTCGCAAATAATTTAGCGCCGGAAGCCCGAAAACAGTTTGATAAAATTGACGAAGCGGATTCAATTGTTGTTGATCCACATAAACACGGATTTCAACCATATGGATGTGGTTGCGTGTTATTTCGCGATCCTGCTGTAGGAAAATTTTATAGCCACAATTCTCCTTACACTTATTTCAGTTCACCAGAACTTCATTTGGGCGAAATCTCGTTGGAATGTTCACGCGCCGGCGCATCTGCAGTTGCACTTTGGACGACAATGAGAATGCTGCCACTGGTTTCTAATGGCGAATTCGCAAAGTCTCTGGAATCTTGTCGTAATGCTGCATTGCAACTTCACGATGTGTTGCAAAAAGAGGAACGATTTGTACCTTTGTTTCCACCGGAACTCGATATCGTTGTGTGGGCTGTTCGTGCGCGAACCGCGAGTGAATCATCTTCACGTGCGCGCGAAATTTTTGAAGCAGCAGCTAAAAATGATTTGCATCTTGCGCTTGCCACTTTCCCGCGGGAAATGGTTGAAACCGCGGCGCCAGTTTCGGAGTGGGATTCACAAAATATTACGTGTCTTCGTGCTTGCGTAATGAAACCCGAACATCTCGAATGGATGCCGGAAATTCTGAAACGCTTGCGCTCCGCGTCTTTGCGGTAAGGTCTAGTCTACGAAGTAAGCCCTGCCGCCGGTATACCAGACTCCGTTGACTTTCAGGTTTGCAGACCCCTCGACAACATCGCTGGCATCATTATGTTTAATCGGCTCAAGCGTAGATTTAGTCCACTGCACAAAGCCATCACGAACTACATGCTTCACAATGTTTCGAAGTGATGCGCGCGATGGCGCTGAGATTCCAAGCCGCATCCAATAACCAGTCGCTTGAACAGATTCCCTGGAATCAACATCAACATAAATGATCGGCTTTTTTAATCGAACACAGACGAAACACCAATACGGTTTTGCAACCGCCCCCGAACCGGATTGCATAAAGCAATAGTCTATCAGAAGTGGGGATGATCAATCGCTAAATGTGATAGGAATTCCTCAATTGACTGCTCTGAAACACCCGGAGGGACTACACACGAAGGCACCTGCAATCCATTTTTGAATTGTTTGATATTTTTTGCATTTGTCTGCCGTACCTTTCGTATCTTTGCCCAACAACTCAGGATCAATCCCGCCAATCACTTGCTTTCCGCTGCGTGATACCACATCTTGCGGATCCAACGCACCGTCCGCAAAGAAGTCATAACTGAATGCATCCACCTGATAGTCAAGCATATTTTCGAGATAGGTATGTTCGCCGCAAACATGCAAAACAATGAGAGCATTTCGGTGATTCAATGCATCAAGGATTTGCATTTCATATGTCGTTCCCAATTCTGTGTACTCTTCCCATGTAAGAAGATCTTTTGTAGCCCATTTTGTCGCGAAAAAAATTCCGTTTGCACCGGCATCCAAAGCTTTCAAACAAAATTGTATAAAAGTTTTAGTGATGCGATTCAAAAGAATGTGCACCGATTTGGGTGAACGTCTCCACATACTGGATAGTGCTTCGCGTCCGGTTAAGAGACGGTGAGCAATTTCAATTGGAGAAAAAACAGTTTCTAGTATCGGGAGTTCCGGTTCAAAATAAACTCGCAGATTTCGAATTACTTTGAGTTGTTCACCCAACTCCCCTTTCGCTGCATCCAGAATTTGGATTTTATCGACATCTTCAGTGGTTGTTATTACCGGTTTGTGCAACTCTGGTTCCCGAAAAGGATCATCAAAAAATTCGTATTCTGCTCCCCATGCTACGGCATGATAACAGGCCGGCGGATTGATCTTCATAAAATCCCAGTTCCATCTTTCTTGCCAGCGAATCATGGAATCGGTCAGATCATCAGCAGTGCGTTCACGATCGAAAAAATGCCGCCACATGCTGATGCCATGTGAGCTTAGTTCCCTTTTCATTCTTCTTCCATTATTTTATTTTCAAGTACCTGTGAGTACTGAAAATTTTCCATTTGCAGATAATAATCCGCAGAATCGAATAATGCTTCCGCGGGAATTAATCCGATCAATTCAGTTCCTATAACATTCACACCATAACGAAATGCTTCACGGCGCACCATTTCAACTGCCCGAAATACAGGTGTTTTTTTGTAATCCGTGAGGTTCATCGAAACCTGAACAATATTTCGATCCTGCAACATCACACCCATTGCTTTTACGAAACGTAAACCGCCGCTGGAATGACGAAGCGCCTTAGCAATTTTGTTTGCAATTTGAATATCGGAAGTTCCAAGATTTACGTTGAATGCTATCAATGGCATCCGCGCACCAATAACAGTGATCCCGGCGGTAGGATGTACTTGCGCTGGTCCTTCATCAGGAGCCCATTCCGGTTTTGAAATTTTTTCTGCAAAGCCTTCGAATTCACCTTTACGGATGATTGATAGGTCACGCCTCTCTTCACGGGTTGCTGCAAACTCATAAAAGTAAACAGGGATTTTGAATTTTTGCGCAACCTCCTTTCCGAGTTCTTTTGCAAGCCGTGAACATTCTTCCATTGTTACGTTTTTGATTGGAATGAACGGACAAACATCAACCGCTCCCGCTCTTGGATGCTCACCTCGATGCTGTCGCAAATCGATTTCATGAACGCACACATCGTATAAATTCAACAACAGCTTCTTCAAACCTGCCGCCGAACCGGCAAGGCTGATTACGGTCCGGTTGTGATCTTGATCCGGCTTCACATCAAGAATTCGTGTCTCATCAATTCCTCGAATCGCGTGCAAAATGCGATCCAGCGAATCTTCACGACGCCCTTCACTGATGTTCGGCACCGATTCGATGATCTTGTTTAAATTCATTCCAACCCCTCCAACTCTAACCGCAGAGTCGCAAAATATCACTCGCCGATGATTTTTACCAGCACACGTTTGCGGCGGCGGCCATCGAATTCACCGTAAAAAATTTGCTCCCAGGGACCGAAATCGAGTTTGCCTTTCGTGATTGCAACAACGACTTCGCGTCCCATGATTTGTCTTTTAATATGCGCATCCGCATTATCTTCGCCGGTATCATTATGACGATATTTGGAAATCGGCTCATGCGGTGCCATCTCTTCTAGCCAGCGTGTATAATCGCTATGCAATCCATGTTCATCATCGTTGATGAAAACAGAAGCGGTGATGTGCATCGCATTTACTAACACCAAACCTTCACTCACGCCGCTTTCGCGCAAACAATCTTCTACTTCCGGCGTGATATTGATGAAGCCAACACGTTCCGGTGTATTGAACCAGAGTTCTTTACGATAACTTTTCATCACTTTTCTGCGGCTTCTTCATCATACTTTTCAAGCAAGCCGATCAACCTGCGAGCGGTTTTCGGAATTTCACCGCCTTCAAAAAGCACTTCACGTACATCTACTTTGTGACCATACAAATCGGTATTGTCATCGCGTTCCGTTTTTAGGACTGAACCCTGGAGCGAAATTCCAGCAAACAATCCACGGCTTCGTGCATACGACAAAATTTCAGCGCGCATTTGAACATCTGTTGCGGCCTGAGCTGTTCTTCCCTTCGGACCGGCAGCGGCAGATGCATCTCCGCCTAATGTCACTTTGCTTTCCAGCAATTTATTTATGCCACGCTCATTCATAATCAATAAAATTACATCGGTAGAAGATCCGCCGATTTGGAATCCAATACTACCTCCCGTTATTGAAATCATCACCGGCGGACTCCATTTGTCTTTTAGGCGGCACAGCAAACATCCTCTTCCGTAATTTCCACCAATTCCAAATGCTCCTTTTTTCATCGATGGAATAATAGCAATACACTCCGATTTTCTTAAAAGATCTCTTGGAATTCCTTCTTCCGGAATATTCATTACTTCCTGCAAAATGGTTGCCGATTCTTGTAATCGTTCGATCTGCTTCCCCTTCGATGCAAAAACCGGGAATGTCAGAAGCACTATTAACCCTATCAGTATCAGATTTTTTTTCATCTCCAGTCTCCTTCACAATATGAATTTAGGGCATTACAGATAGATTGCCATTTTGATATAATCCGTAGTGCGAAGCAACTTTGCCTGGTGGATTACCGATAATCCATTGGGAGGAGGCCTATGAATCCGTCAATTTCCGGGAATCGAGTAGCATATCCGGATGTATCACATCAAATTAGTGATCTTGTAGCAGAGCAGGCCGAGCCGCAACAAGCCCCCGGAGTAAAAGTACAACGGGTTGGCAAGGACGAGTATCGTGCCTTGCAAGCAGCCGGTTTAACAAAACTGGATGCTTTGACGCGTCGAGGTATCGACCCGATGTCTCCTTTCGGGTATGTACCAAAACCGAAAACCTGGAATCCCGCACGGCCTGTATTTTACGAATCTGAAAGCAAAGTTGCATTGCGATCGGCAGCCGTTTCATTGGGATTGAATGGGAAATTGGATGATATGCTCAGCAAAGTTGCCGGGCAAATTACAGATCTAAAATATGCAGCTTCCGATGTGAAATCGCTTTTGCCAAAAGATTTTCGCGGATTAGTTTTCCGAACTGATCCGGGGAATAGTCATGAACAAACTGTGAGTTTCATTCGGCAGCGCAGTTCGCATTCATTGGATGAACTGAGATCAAAATTCGCTCCCCAAACCGCTGGCCGTGGTTCAATCATTCAAGATGCCACTGAGCGCGCAAACGCCCTGATGCAATTGCGAACAAAATTAGGACAGCTCAACAGACTGGCAACATTGATCCAGCAAACATTTTCCGATCTGGATGCTGTAGATCTCGGCCGACTCAAAACACCACAGCTCTGCTGATCATGGCAGAAATTCTCGAAAGCCCCGAACAAGCTGTACAAAAATGGCTCCGCGGTGAAATTACCGCGCGCGAACTTTTCGCCTTAAATGATCAAACCCTTCAAGCATTGGCTGAACATGGTTATATGCTTTATGAAAATGGCAAATATCGTATGGCTGCGGTGGTGTTTGAAGCTCTCAGTGCTTTTGATAACTTGAATCCGGAATATCAGAAGATGCTCGGATCGATCTACCAGATGGAAGGACAATGGGATGCTGCTTACTACCGCTACACCCTGGCAATGAAAAACCAACCCAGAGATATCTTTTTGTTGGTCAACCGCGGAGAAGTTTTGTTGAAATTGGGGCGTAATAAAGAAGGTACTGAAGATCTTAAAGCCGCAATCCAACTGGATCAGACCAATCAAAATCCTGCCGCCCGCCGTGCAAGAGTTCTGCTCAGCGGACTTTAAATTACCCACTACGGTGGTAATACTATAATTGTCGTAGTATTTCTTTTCGCGGATCCTTCAATTCCTCATCCGGACGTTTGTATTTTCCATGTCGAATTTGTCGGACCTCCTGCTGGCACACTACCTGCATCATTTTTTTCATGATTGAAGTATGTGCTTCGAGCGAAGTTATCTTCGGTGGATCATTGCCGGCATGCCTGGCTCCGGCTGTAAGCTGATAGAGACAAATGGTGTTGGGTGGTAATCGGGAGCAACTGAAATCCGGAATGTTTGAATCAGATATGAAAGCATCAGCACAGTTTCCATCATGCCAAAATTATTTCCGATACAGAGACGCGGACCGCCACTGAATGGAAAATATGCAAATCGAGGTATTTTGTGGATCAAATCATTGTCCCATCTCTCCGGCCGGAATTTTTCAGGATCATCAAACCATCGCGGATCACGTTGCGTGACCCATTGAATCAAAAACACGTTTGTTCCTGCAGGCATTTCGTATCCATCAATAACACAATCATTGACTGCTTCCCGGCCAAATCCATACGATGGTGGATATAACCGCATAGATTCCAGGATCACCCACTCCGTATATTTCAATCGATGCAGATCCTGAGCCTCCGGACGACGCCCGGCCAAAACTGAATCCGTTTCTTGAATCAGTTTTTCTACAGCTTCCGGATTTTGCGCGAGAAGATAATAGGTCCAGGTCAGCGCCAGAGCCGAAGTTTCATGACCAGCAAAGAAAATTGACATGATTACATCACGCAATTCTTTGTCTCCCATACCTGTTCCCTCTTCATCTCTAGCCTCCATCAACATCGATAACAGGTCTTCGGTTTGCTCCGATGTGGATCTTCGCCGGCGAACGATGCGATAAATTTTTTCATCTAAACGATCGAATATGTTTTGATACTCTTCCGCACTTTCACGGTCACTCGATGGCATTCGAAATGGCATCCGTACAGTGCTTCCTTGTTTCATCACATCAAATGCACTTCCTAAATCTTCCTCACCGCTTTCGATGTCTGCACCAAAAAGTGTTTTAACGACAATTTGTGATGTGATCCGCATCATCTCCTGATGCAGATCACGTTCTTCACCATCCTTCCATTCATCGGTAATTCTTTTTGTTATTTCCACCATCATTTTTGAATAGGCGTTAATACGATCACGATGAAATGCGGGCTGTGAAAGTGTGCGTTGCCGTTTCCAAACATCACCTTCACTGGTAAGAAGTCCTTCGCCAAATACAGGACGCCATTGATCCCAGAAAAAACCATGCTTGATGAAGTTACGATGATTCAAAACTAAAACGTATTCAATGTAATCAGGATGTACTAACAAATACGCCGGCTGATCTGAAATGGATAATTCAACAATATCCCCGTATTTCCGAGCACAGCGTGTGAAGAAATACAAAGGATTGCGGGCATACTCAAAAAAATTTCGTCCGCCTGGACCTGGTGGCCGCTTTAATTGATTCATATTTCTAGCGTAAAACGTAATGCGTAAAACGTAAATTATAACTGCGATTCATTACGTTTTACGTTTTACGTTTTACGTTTCTTCATCTTCCCCAACAAAGTACGGTGTATTCGGAGGATGGTTTGCTGGAAGCCCTTTGTAAGTAAGATGGGGAGCAAGATGAATTTCAGCTCCATTCGGAATCACTCTACCTGGTGCGGTAACAACTCCAGCCGTAACTTTTGCATTGTGACCCATAATACAACCCAGGTACGGCAATCCACTATCTACAACTTTTCCGCCAACAACTGTTTTTAATGTTTGCTGATCCATTCTGGCATCGGTGATCCACGCAGCAAAAATCCCGGAAGCGTATCCCATGATTGAAAATTGAAAAGCACCAGAAATTAAAAAGCACTCCGGATAAATCACACTCATGATCACCCGATGTTGTTCGCAGATCTGGCTATTTTCGCCAACAATACTTCGGAACATATTGACAGCATCTGCGATTCGAACGCCAGGGCCTAAGGTTGAATAACGTAAAACAGCATAAGCCCCTATTTGAACCCCATCACCGATATCACAGCCTTCCAAATAGGCGGTTGGATGAATGTTGCAATGACTTCCGACACGATTCCCACGTTCATCTGATTGACCAGCATCAGATAGATTGGCGCGAACAACTCTTTCCGCACAAGCTTCAAAATTTGCATGCATGTTTGCCTGATAAAGATGTAACGGTGCCGTGATTTGCAGTATCGCAAGCGTGCTTGAACAGTAAATTGTTTCCCGTGTTTTTGAAATCGCGTAAGGCAAAGGCATGGTTGAATATTTCAAATCATCCATCGCAATCAAAACAAATTCATCTTCCAATGAAATGTCGGTTACATATCTGAGATCGTAACAATAACCTCCGGGTACGTGATGAGCCAAAGAATGTGATCGAACTAAACGGTTCTGCAACTCATTTTTTGACAAACCTGCACGACAGTTGCTTCCGATTGCAGTTGCTCTTCTAACAAATTCGTTTAGAAATCGCTGTGTGAAAAACACATCTTCATTCATTATGAAATATGGCGGCGATTGGTTTTCTATAGAACGAACAAATTGTGCGTTAAGCCCGGCTCTTCTTGCAGTATCCACTTGCCAGTCTACTAAACGCTTATTTAAAACCAGAACATCTGCGATTGGATCCCCAAAAATCTCCAGATGCTGGCCCTTTGTAATGATGTAAAGTGGCAGTGGCATTGCGGAATTTTAACATACAGAATGGCTTCAAAATGCTATCAATTTTGAAAACACCGTCGACAACCTTGTCGAACTCTGATCCTAAATCATTTTACAAAGTTATTCTCGGCTAGGGACGCAACTTTTTACGGTTTTCCCCGATAATTCTTTACGAAACAGTGAGTACACTGTGCTAGAATAAAAGGCACATCACTGAACAAGCTTTTCTGGCTTGAACATTAGGGAGAGATGTTTCCTTAACGCGCACGAGCAACACACACAAAATTACAATTAGGAGTTAGGAGGAAGAAAAATGAGTGTTTACGGACCTGGCGGAAATTCGCCGGGAACAAATCTTAATCGTTTAATGGACGCTACAGGCTTTCCGGACAAGCTGGGTGATATGTACGGTGCCGCGCTTGATGCGGCGATCGGAAATAATCTCGGAGTTGCCAGAAACCTTTTTGATGCGTTTTCACCACTGAGTACAAAACAGTTGGACAGAATGATGTCAGGAGGATTTCCTGGACCTGGTTCTTGTCAAAGACCGCATGAGGACTTTGCACATAATTTCCACCAGAATCGTTCTACGCATTACGAGCGCGAATCAATTTCCACGTTTGATACGGGTGGAATATTTGATCGCAAGGGAGGAGTCCAAATTGATGGTCAGAATATCAACGTTCAACCACCACTTCCAAAAGGGATCAGTCCAAAACAATTTGAAGAAAAATTGATGGGCGATCCAAATCTGCGAAGTCAGGTGGAGCGGCAGGTTGGTGGAAGAGTTGTTTATGATGGAAACGCAGATGGAAGAATTACTGTTGCAAAACAGCAGTATCATCCATGCTTACCATTTCAAAATCAAATTAATCAAAATGTACAGAATATGCTTGGACGTATGTTAAATCCCGCAATGCCGCAACAGATTTTAGGAAACCTTGCCGGTTTCTTAAATAATGTATTAGGTGGCGGACAAGGTGGCCCTGGTGGCGCAGGTCAAGCTGGTGCCGGTGGCGCAGGCCAAGCCGGTGGATCAGGACAAGCTGGTGGCGCAGGTCAATCGGGGCAAACGGGTAATGCCAGTGATATTCTGAATAACCCCAATCTTTCCTTCGAAGAAAAGTTGTTCCAATTCATGTTGCTGTTCGCCGACAAGAAGCAAAAAGAGATTGAAGATAAGATGAAAGAAATGGACGCCGCGAAGCAATCCGGTCAAGCTGGCGGAGCTGGTGGCGCGAAAAAAGGTGGCGGAGCAGGCGGAGCGAAAAAGGGTGGTGGCCCGATTCAAAAAGTCGCTGGTGCAGTAGGCGGTGTTGCACAAGGACTGATGGGCGGTCTTGCTGGCGGGCCATTAGGCTCAATAATGGGCGGTCAGGCCGGTGGCGCAGGCGGAGCTGGCGGCGATCAAGCCGGTGGAGCTGGCGGCAAAAAGAAATCCGAAGAAACACTGCAAGCGGAATTACAGAGACTGCAGTCTTCTTTGCAACAAATGTTTTCAACCATCTCCAAGATGGAGGAAGGCTATTCAAGCTTCCAAAAACAAGTAGCCCAAGCGCTAGGAGCTTAACTTAGAGGATTAAATATGGCAAACGAAAAAGATGTACAAGTTATAGACCTCAAGCCAACAGGAACACGTGAAGCGAACTTAGCGGATACGTTTTCTGCTGACCGCGTTGAAAAATTTATCATGGGTGAAGCTACTCTTGGGCAACTATATGGGATCACCATTGAAGAAGCCTACAGTATAGCGGAACTTGGATACACTTTGATGGAACAGGGCCGGCTGAAAGAAGCTCAAACGGTTTTTCAGGGTTTAATTATCAGTAATCCGTATGATGCTTATTTTCATACCGCATTAGGTTCAATCTACCAGAAGTTGGGAATCGTTGATGGAGCAATCGAAGAATACAGTATTTCTCTTGGATTGGATCCAGCGATTGTTGAAGCGTACGTAAATCGCGGCGAACTCCTGATTCAGGTTGGATATTTTGAGCAAGCAGCAAAAGATTTTAAAGCTGCTATGGAGCTCGATCCAGATGGACGGAATCCAGCGGTAAATCGTGCTCGCGCATTAGCCAGCGTAACAGCGGCAGCTCTAGGAGCGGCATTAAATCCGCCTAGAACTAACTAAGAGTAACAATTCAAAAGCCAGCTTCCTTATGAAGCTGGCTTTTTCTTTTTAGGGGTAAGCGTTCCATTGGTTTCCTAAATGAACTGGGGAGCCTCATGGGTGCTGCGCTATTCAACACATCTGACCAAATTGAATCGAAAGTGATGGGCGATCCTGCTTTGCGAGCTAGTATAGAAGCATAGCCAGGCGGGCGGATTATTTACGATGGAAATGCTGATGGCCGCTTCAGAGACAATCTAATGCGAGATATTTACGCGGTTAGTAATTTCTGATTCCGGCGTTACAAGCCCTCAAAAGTCATATCCAGAGATTGTTCGGTTGCGGGTGGTACCATCCGATTGTATTCATCAAGAGTGACTTCGTAAACGTTGCTTACGGCAACGATCATGTCATTCTCCCGGACGTAGATCCCCTGCGATTCTCCGATCTTTCTTACTCCTCTTTCTTCGTAATACTTAATTACACGTTCATTATCTCTTCGGACAAGAAAAAAAATGCGGGGATATTTTAGAATTTCAAATGCGATTTTGCCGGCAGCAAGAAATAATGTTTTAATCCATCTTCCCCAAAAATTTCCCCAGAGGCGTCCTTCGATTATGTTGAACCAAAGAAATGCAATGACTTTGGAATCTGCCTCCATCACATAATAAATTTCAGCGCCGGAATTTATTTTTTCGTTCAGGGTTTTTACGTAATAATCATACGGCGGCAAAGGAGTATCAAATGCCTGATCACGATTTGGAGATTTTTGGAGCTTGTAGATTTCGGGAAAGTCATCGGGCACAGCCTTTCTAACAGTTCTTTTTTGCGGCATAGTGGTTTAGTTTTTATTCAGAAACGATTTCGATGTCCATCGATTGCTGCCGGAACATCTCTTCTTTTTCTCGAAATTCTTCGCGGGTCAGCTGATAAGTGATGTAACCTACCATCTTAATTCTCCCCCACATCCCACTTTCTCGTACGGCGGTGAGATCGCGCTTCACTTCCCTGCCACTGAAATATGCATACGCGCTGTTTACCCTTTTATTTTCGGTTCGGACGCCGGCTTGAATACCTTCAACACCAAAAACATCGAAAGCAACTTTTAAAGATGCAAACATCAAAGTTTTCAGCCAGCGTCCCCAAACAATAATTTCACAGCCATGCTCAGCCATGAAAAATTGGCTAAATCCGGCCACAGATCCATCACGTTCCATGATGAAAAATCTTTGCTTATCTTGAGAAATTGCAGTGAATACTACTTTTTCAAATTCTTCAAATGTTTTGGGAAGTTCATTGGCGAACACCATATCCCGATAGGGCACATTTTGCATGTCATAAATGACACGAAAGTCGTCGAGTGTCGCACGACGAAATTTGCATTTGGAACCGACCCTAACTTCTGACAAGCCTGCACCTCTAATGAATAATGTAGGGGCAAAGCATTTTCATTTTAGGATAAAGCCCTGGTCTTTCGAACGCAGTGAAAATTAACCGTTCTCTTGCGCGTAACAAAAATGCTTTGCCCTTACAATCGAGAATTATCGGCATAAACTGACCAAAAGTTGCGTCCTGAATTGCTCGACAAACTCCCTAGTACAACTCTTTGTGCAGTGAAATACGAGCGATCGGCTGAACACGAATCTCCGGAGCCAATTCCTGATAAGAAAGAACTGCCAGGTCAGGATGGTGTAATTCAACCAGCTTTTTGAGGTAGCGCCGAACTTCCATAGTGGTAATGACAACAGGCCGCTGAGCTGAAGCCGGGATATTTCCAACTTCTTGTTCAAAAGTTTTTAAGATTTCCTGGGCTGTATCAGGCTCCAATGCCAGATAATTTCCATTTTCTGATTGGCGTATTGAATTGCTGATCACTTCTTCAATTTCAGGATCCAGCAAGTAGACAATTAAATTGTTTTGTCCTCTTGTATATTTGAAGCTGATATACCTTTTCATTTCAGTGCGTACATATTCAGTTAACGTTGTTGGATTCGTCTCCACCGGAGCCCATAGTGCAATCGCCTGCAAAATTGTACGCATGTCAGCAATGGAGATATCTTCCTGAACCAGGCGTTTTAAGATTTCTGTAAGCAAATGTACGCTAACGAGTTTTGGAACAGTCTCTTTTACCAGTGCCGGGAAAACTTGTTCCATTTGATCAAGGATTGCCTGCACTTCCTGAATTCCTAAAAATTCATGCGCATATTTTCTCATCGCATCGCCAAGCGACAATGCAATGTATCCAGGAATTTCAATAATATTTAGACCGGCTTGATCTACTTTTTCGCGGAACTCATCAGGCACCCAGCTTCCCAAACTATGAGTCATTGGATTCATGGAATCTGTTGCAGTAATTTGTAACAGCCTCAGGTTTTGTGCTTGCTCATTCACAAAAAACTGACCCAGATTCACATTGGCAAATATGACTGGTACTTCATTCAACTTGATGACAAACGTATCTGGGGCAAGTCCAGGTGTTGATCCACGAACGCGGAGTCCAGGAAATCGTACTCCAAGTTCGAAAAACAGCCGCTCACGAATTTGCGGAACGAGTTCATTTAAGAACCTTCCGCCGTGAGCGCGATCATCTAAAAGCGGAGTTAATTCCTGGCTGATTTCAAGTGCCAGTGGCGCCGGCAATGCCAGACCCAGTTCTTCTTCCTTTACTTTCGCTGCTTCCTTCTTCTTCTCTTCTTCTTTTTTCGCCATCACTTGTTCCGGTGTGCCCATTCGTGCCTGAAGCTTAAATAAACCATAAGCAACGCTGCCAGTTACAATAGCGAGAATAAAGAATGGAATTTTTGGCAATCCTGGAATTAACCCCAAACCGCCCAACAGTCCCGCAGCGATCGCGAGTGCTTTGGGTTGTCCTAATAACTGGGTGCCAATTTCACGACCGAGATTAGATCCCTCTTCTTCTGAAGCAACTCTAGTTACAATCATACCTGCAGCAAGAGAAACGACCAGCGCCGCAATCTGTGCAAGAAGGCCCTCACCAATACTCAGCAACGTATATGTTTTTGCCGCACGCATAACATCCATGTTCTTGAATACAACACCAATAATCAGACCGCCGACAATATTAATGACAGTAATGATGATTCCAGCAATGACGTCACCCTTGACGAACTTCATGGCGCCGTCCATCGAACCAAATAACTGATTCTCACGCTCCAAATTACGGCGCTTTTTCTTGGCCTCTTCCATGGTTATGTTTCCGGCACGCAAATCGGAATCGACGCTCATCTGCTTTCCAGGCATTGCATCCAAAGTGAAACGAGCAGCAACTTCCGACACGCGCTCTGCACCTTTAGCAATAACCATGAATTGCACCAGAGTTAAGATCATAAACATGATGAAGCCAACAACAAAATTGCCACCTACAACGAATTCACCGAACGCCTGAATGACTTCACCGGCAAAACCATGCAAAAGAATTAAACGTGTAGCGGAAATTTCCAGTCCAAGACGAAAAAGAGTTGTAACCAGCAGAATTGTTGGGAAGGATGCTATCCGCAGTGCTTCGGGAACGTAGATCGTGACCATTAAAATGACAACGGCCAACGTAATATTCAAAGTTAAAAGAATATCTAAAATGAAGAACGGAAGCGGTAGAATAAACATGACCAACACCAATACAATAATTCCCGCGAGTGCAATATCTCCGTAGCGGGTCATCAACGTAATGATGTCGCCCGTCATGAACATCCGCTTGATCTCGTTAATATCAAACTTGAATTTAGCCATAGTGTTCCTTTAAAACCTCAACTCGTTTTTCGTTTTCTGCGGCCGCCATGTTGCTGCTCCAGCTTGTATACAAAGTTCAATACTTCGGCAACTGCTTGATACAATTGCTCGGGGATTGGCTCGTCTAATTCTACCCTGTTTAATGCCTGAGCAAGGCTAATATTGCGAATGATTGGAATGCCTTCTTCTCTTGCAATTTCTTTTAACTGCTCTGCTATTAGATTTTTCCCTTTGGCAACAACAATCGGAGCACTGCTTTTTCCACGCTCATATTGAATCGCTGCAGCCATATGAATCGGATTCACCACCACCGCAGTTGCTTTACGCGCCTTCTTCATCATGTTGTTAAAGATGAGTTCATGCGCAAGTTCCTTCCGTTTGTGCTTAAACATCGGATCGCCTTCATCTGACTTGTACTCACGCTTAATTTCATCTTTCGACATCTTCAAATTTTTCATCATCATTTTCTTTTGCAGGAAATAATCTGCTGCAGCAATGATCACAAAAACAACCGCAACCCGTTTTGTAAAACCGCTGATCAACTCTTTTAGAAGAAAATTGATATTTTGGAGGTCCCGGCCTACAGAAAGAACCATTTCACGCAATAGGCCCTTAATAACAACGTAAGCAAGCGCAATTACAATTACGAACTTAACAACTGTTTTAGCCAGTTCAAGAAATGTTGCGGGAGAAAACCATTTTTTAATTCCGTTGAAGGGATTGATTTTGTTTATGGATGGCTTGATTGTTTCAAATGTAAATATTGATCCAACCTGCGCATAATTGATAACGAGCGCGGTGAAAACAATGGCTCCGAGCATTGGCGCCAGATTAGTCAGCAAAAATATGACTGAATCGGTGAAGATATTATAGAGTGCATCAGGCGTAAGCATGGTGGTAGTTGTGGAAAATTCCATGTAATGTTTCAAGAACTTTTTCAGATTTTCTGAAAGGGTTCCACCAATTGCAAGCAACACATTGAAGCCAACTAAAAACAAGAATGCTTGAGTAGCATCCTGGCTTTTAGCAATCTGTCCTTTTCTGCGTGCCTCACGAAGGCGCTTAGGAGTCGGATCTTCAGTCTTGTCGCTCATGTTTTAACCCAGATAAGTAAGAAAGATCCTCAGTTGCCGCAGCATATCGCCAAAAAGTTCTGACATATATCTCAAAATGTAACCGAAAGAAAGAATGAACATAATGATTCCAACTACAGCTTTAAAAGGCATAGCAAGAAAATAAACCTGGACCATCGGGGCGATTCTGTTCATGACTCCCATTACCACATCCACCATAAAAATCGCCAGCACTATCGGAGCCGTTAGCTGCAATGAAACTGCAAAAATTCCTCCGCTCATATGAATTACTTGATTGATCATGGTCTGGAAATGTTCCGAAAATTTCGGATATTGATAAACCGGAATGAGTTCAAAACTCTGGAAATAGCCGCGTATATATAAATGATGACAATTCAGGCTAAAGAAAAGAACTGTTGCGAGCTGAATATGAAGGTTCGCAAAGATTGGACCTGAAATTTCAAGTTGCGGAACTAAAACGCTGGCCTGCTGTGTTCCGCGCTGAACATCGATCAAATTTCCCGCAGACTCAATCGCAAAAAATACCATCGATGATAAGAATCCGAGCAATGCGCCAACACCCAACTCCTTCAAGACAAGAGCCCAAAACTCTACACCTTGCACCGGAATCTTTCCGTGCATTGTTGGATACAAACAAGGATAAAGAGCGACAACCAGAATAGCGGCCAATCCTATTTTATGTTGCCCCGGAACTGTTTTTCCGCCAAAAACCGGTGAGATCACCATCAAAGGAACAGTTCGCGCAAAAAGTAAAAAGACCAGAGCGACAGCATAAGTCGGATCGATATCCAGTCTAAGTTTTGCAACTAATTCGGATAATGATCGGATATCAGGCATAAACTCCGCCTAAGACACGATCGAATACTGGAAGATTGGAATATTGGAATGGAAGGACGCGTTAGTGGACATAGTTCGGGAAACTATAAAAAAGGTTTTGTGTGAATCGAACCATTAAGCTTGCGATCCAATAACCAGAAAGGGCAATTACGATAAATGTCGCAAATAATTTGGGCACCATAGATAGCGTTTGTTCTTGAATCTGAGTGATTGCTTGAATAACACTAATTGTTAATCCCACAACCATACTTGTTAGAATAACAGGCGCAGAAAGCACCAGGACCATTATTAATCCTTGATTTGTAACTTTGATCATCAAATTTTCAATCATTGTTCCCTCTTGACTCTACGAATCAGAGATATCCCATCACCAGACCTCTGGCCAGCAAATACCAGCCATCGACGAGAATGAAGAGTAATAGCTTAAATGGAAGTGAGATTGTCACTGGCGAAAGCATTTGCATGCCCATTGCGAGAAGAATATTAGAGACCACCATATCAATAACAATAAATGGAACAAACAATAGAAATCCTATTTGAAAAGCTTCCTTTAATTCGCTGATAACAAATGAAGGGACGACGACAATCAAACTTTTATCGGTAAGATCTTTTTGTTGTTCAGGTGTTCGCATCCTTTTTGCGAGACCGTAGAAAAGCATTCTGTCTTTCACGTGGGCATGTTTGAGCAAGAATTTTCGAATTGGCTCTTTAGCAGCTGAAACTGCTTCTTTGACTAATCCGCTAGTAGCATCTGACATCAACGGCGCACCGGCTCGTTGATCAAAATAAGGACGAGTAGCATCGCGAATTTCCAGACCAACCGGATACATGATGTAGATCGAAAGGATGATCGACATTCCGTTGATTACTTGCGTTGGAGGAATTTGTTGAGTTCCCATGGCATTGCGAAGAATAGAAAGCACAACTGAAATCTTCACAAACGACGTAATCATGGTTACGGCAAATGGCGCAAGAGATAAAGCACCAAGGACAACCATTAACGTTAACGGTTGGTTGATTGGATTATCGCCTTGAGCCTGGGCGAATGATGGAGCTGCGAATGTTAGAACAAAGAAAATCCAGAGACCATATAAGAGGTTTCCCCTCTTTATGAAGAACGGGGTGGTTGGAGACTTTTTAAAGACATCACAATTCCCGCTTCCATCTCCCCCTTCATAAGGGCGAGAAAGCGCCGCTTGCCTCGTTGTAAAAGTGCTCATAGAAAACCTGCCTTACAAGCGGAATTTTCGTCTAGGTCCGATCGATCGGTGAATAATCTTCCGCTTGCTCTTGCTGTTCCTTTTGCTGTTGTTGTTTTTCTGAATCTTCCTGGCCACGCGGAGTGAATTTGGTTTCATGCAAAACCAATCCTTTTTGCTGCAACATTTCGCTCAGCTCTTTCAAATTCTCTTTCAGTACCTCTTGCGTATGTACATCCTGCGTCGCAAATTCGATCCGGACTTTTTCATTTTCGGTGGTAACCTTTAGATCGATGTTTCCAAGATGCTTTGTTTCCAATTCGAACCGAAATTCCGGTTTACCCTTGTCATTTACTGCAAGCTCACAACGACGTACTATGCTTTGAATTTCATTGATATTTAATCCTGGCCTTTGCGTCGCTTGTGCAGCAGCGGTTGCATCTATCTTTGTTTGGTTTTGTACCTGGACTTGCTGGTTTGCCTGAATCTGAGCATCCACCTTGGAATGATCTTTACTTAATGATTCCTTTTCTAATAAATCCTTTTCACCGTGATCTTTCTCACCTTTTCCTTCTATGCGCGAATGTTCATGATGTCCTGTGGTTCGAGTTCCTTCCTTCTCGGCTTTGCCTTCCCCGCGAATGGTCTCCTTATCGTTGGCTGCAGATTTCTTACCGTATCCAGCTTTAGATGTTAAAGGCGAGAATGGTTTCTCTCCTTTTTTTAAAGAACCACCTAATTTCCCTTTACTATCATCAAGTACTTTATCAAATTCTTTTTGAGGCTTTTTATCAGTACGAGGTGATTGATTTGTAGTGTTCGATTGTATTGGTCTATTTGAAGGAACATCCGATGTCTTCATGACATGAAACTCCTATTGCTTCATTTTCCGTGCTAAAAAAAGGACATTTCCGATTTCTTCTTGCTCATTCGCTTCAGCAGTCTCAATTTCTTTTTTCACCTTTTCAAGCCATTTCTCTTTATGCTTCTCCATGGCCTGAAATTCTGTAGTCGCGTTTATGAGTTCTACTCTTTTCTGCTCTAAGAAGTTTTCGGCTTGTTTTACTTTCTGTTGCTGAAGTACCAGCCTTTCCTTCGCTTTTTCAATTTCAAAATCCAGGCTCTTCAGGAAGTTTTTATGATTTTGAACCTTGGCCACATCCATGAGCCCCTCGAGCATCTTCTGGTTTAATTCCTTTTTTGAGTCTTCTTTTCGTTGCTTGGCCTGCTGAATTTCCAGTTCTTTTTGCTTTTCTAATTTTTTTTCATCTTCCAAAAGTTTCTGAGCTTCACTAAGCGCTTTTTCAGCATCCTCTTTCGCTTTTTGACGCTTATCCAGAATTAATTGAAGGCGATATTTTGGAAGAGCCATTTAATTAGTCATCCTAATTCTCAAAAAGTTTGCACAAGTTATCAACGCAGTCCGCAAATGATTGTTTTTCGTAGAGACCCTGCTGCAAGAAGTTGTTTACTTCGTCAATCTTAGCGATAGCGTAATCCACGCGAGGATCACTGCCCTTTTGATACGCGCCGATCAAAATTAAGTCACGTTGCTTTGCGTATGTTGCCAGGACTTCACGAAGTTTCCTGTTGGCTTTCTTGTGACGATCTTCAGCGATGCCTTCCATGACGCGGCTTACACTTTCAGAAACATCAATTGCGGGATAGTGTCCGGAGGCGGCAAGACTTCGTGACAAGATAATGTGGCCGTCAAGAATGGATCGCACTTCGTCTGCAACCGGTTCATTCATATCATCTCCAGCAACAAGAACTGTGTAGAAAGCGGTGATCGAACCTTTGCTGGAGTTTCCGGTACGTTCCAGAAGTTTTGGCAATTCTGAAAATACCGATGGTGTGTAACCCGCACGTGCAGGAGGCTCACCAATTGCCAAACCGATTTCGCGCTGCGAACGCGCAAAACGGGTTGAAGAATCCATCATTAAAACAACTTTTTTGCCCATATCGCGAAAATATTCGGCCACCGCAGTGGCAACGTACGCAGATTTCAAACGAACCAGGGATGGCTGATCCGATGTTGCAACGATACAAACCGAACGTTTGAGACCTTCTTCACCAAGATCTTTTTCCAGGAAATCGCGAACTTCACGGCCACGTTCTCCGATCAGACAAATGATACTCACTTCCGCTTCTGTATTGCGTGCGATCATCCCCAACAATGTGCTTTTGCCTACACCGGCAGCTGCAAACACGCCGATACGTTGTCCTTCACCGCAGGTTAACGTTGCATCAATTGCACGAACACCCACTTCGATATGTTTAAGAATGCGTTGTCGTTCGAGCGGATCGGGTGGTGGTTGCATAACTGGATAATCAACAAAATCATCACCAACCAGGTCACCTTTATGATCCATAGGATCCCCAAGGCCAGTGAGAACACGCCCCAGTAATCGCGGTCCTACGCGAACGGTTAAGGTGTGGCCGCTTGGTACCACTTCGCTTCCAGGCCCAATTCCTTCTAAACCACCCAGCGGCATTAGATAAACAGATTCATCCTTGAATCCGACAACTTCAGCGCGCACCGGCTTATTTCGATGATGACAATAAATATGACAAAGTTCGCCAACGCTAACGCCCGGGACTACAGCCTTCACCACCAGGCCGGTTACTTCAACAACTCTGCCACGAACTTCGACCGGATTCGCTGTTTCCAGCGCATCGAAGTATCTCGAAAAATCTTTATCAACAGTTGTATCAAATTCTGCCATTAAAACACCTCAAATCACCACTTTCTTTTCAGTTAAAACTTTTCTTAAACGATCCAGTTGTTTATGTAGTTGCGCATCAACCACTCCAACTTCCGATTCGATGATGCAGCCGCCTTTTTCAACTTTTTTGTCTTCCATGATGTCGATCACGCGTCCATGACCAAGCACTTCCAACAATGCATCTTTGCCTGCCTTCATTGCTTTTCCATCTTCAGGATTGACGCGCACTGTGATCTGTTTACTCTGCCGCACTGTCTGAAGTGCTTGCGCCACAATGTCCATGATAGTGCTCTTATCAATTTCTAATTGTTTGCCGATTATTTTTTCGGAAATCTTGAATGCAAGTTCCAGCATATCTTTGCTTGCATTTCGCATAATGACATCGTACTCAACACGCGCTTTTGCCAGTAACTCAGTGACCTGTGCTAATCCTTCCTGATAGCCTTCTTGAAATCCGTCTTTCTTTTCTTTTTCGCGTTGTTCTATCGCGCGACGGATAATTTCTTCGGCTTCACCCTGCGCTTTTTGCAGAATTTCCCGCGCCTTGTTTCCAGCAGAATAAACATCACCCTTGATTAACCCGTGTTTCTGTTCAAGCGAATCTACAATCAAATCTTCTTCGATTGAGGCCGACGGCTTATCTTTGCTTTTTATTACTTTAATAACTTTTGATTCTTGTTCCATTCCTTAAATCCACACAAACTTACTTACTTTCAGCTTTCGCCAGGCTTCGTCCCGCTGCTGCTGCCGCTTTCAATTTGGCATTCTCTTTTTTCAATGTCATCGCTCCGCGCGCAGACATAATTAAAATTCCGCCGAATAAAAGAAGAATTAAAACCAGGAATCCGACTGCGCCAAAAAGATATGGACGTGAATCTTCCGTCATTTTAAGAGGCCCAACATAAATCAGATTTGGCTGCGTATCGCCAAAAACCTGCGATGACACAACCGTAACATCTGATGGCTTCAATGCCTCTACACTATTGGCAACAAGCATCCGGATATCATCCGGCTTGTACGGCATTTCACCATTACGGCGAACTTTGTATTTAATCAAAACCGCAGCTTTTGGTGTGGTTGGTCACTTGAAGTTCTTGCTTCAACACATCCGATTCAGGCAAAACAACGTGAACTCGCGCATCTACTACTCCATTAATCGCTTCAATTGTTTTTGCCAGTTCGCCACAAACAGCTTGAAGATAAAGTGCTTTTTCTTCCATTGCAGTTGGAATCAAACTTGTTTTCGCGAAAACTTCGTTGAAACCCTTGGCTTGCTGTTGCGGTAAATCATTTTCCCGAAGAATTTGCATGGCACGAGCTGCATCTCTCTTAGGAACGGAAATAGTAAATGCAACAGTCTCCCCCCCTTCTTCTTGTGCTTTAGATGCCTGGATGCCGTTTCTTTCCAGAACCACCAAAATTTCATTGGCCTGCTGTTCGGAAAGTCCTTGATTAATGGCCTGACTGCAGGCTACTAAGCTCAAGGCGAAAATCACAACAGCAATAATTAGAGTATTCCGTTTCAAGCGAAACAGCAGATCATTCACGGTTATCTCCTTTCGCGATAGAAGTAGGGCGGACTCGGTTCAAGAAAACAGGATCTATACCTGCATCTGCAACATTTGTTTGACGCCGGCAACGCCTTGCTCAACAACTTTTGAACACAATTGAATATCCGTTGTGATAGCAGAAATTTCAGCTTGCACACCTAGCATTTCTTGTGGTGAAAAGCTCTTCCCACTGGTGCAATCTTTAATCAGGCTGTTCAGCCGGTTCTGGCCATCTTTGATTCGATTGACCACTTGCTGAAGACTTCCCATGTCAGTGACTTTGGGAATTTCACCAGTTTTTTGCGCTTGATCAACAGGATTTAACTGTTGTGTCTGTTGCGCTTCTTTCGCTTTGTCGGTTTGTTCAATTTGAAGATTATTTTGTCCAGCCTTGTTCGTACCAGAAATATCCTGAGCTTCCATTTTTGTGCGAAGTTCCTCAAACTTTGAAACTTGTTCGGAAGCATTTTGCATTTGCTTGCCTGCTTCCTTAAATAGCTCGGTGCTGGCTTTACCGGCGCCGGAAATGATTGGATCAACCATACAAGAATCTCCTTGCCCTGCAGTTCAGTGCTGGGCCCTTTCCCTCCGAAAAAAACTTCGGTGCGGGATAAAACAAAAACGTACCAAATAAATCTTAAGGTTTTTCCAGGCGGGAGAGAATGCTGTTGAGCTTTCCCATGAGGTGCTCATCCTGGCTAATGAGGGGTACAATAGCTTCCTTTACAGCAGCGCCACCCGGTTTTGAAGCGAAGTCCTTTCCTAAAACTTCTTCCAAAACTGAATCGACAATTTTTCCAACAGGAATCTCCCCACCTCCCGCGCGTGAAGTCCTTGCAATTTCCTGCAAACCTTTTTCAAATGCAGTCGGTTCTGTAGCGGCCGCACCTTTCTTCTGCGTCACTTCTGCAGTTTGTGTTTCTTGCGGCTCGAATTTTGTAGGCTTGCTTCCAACACTTTCCGGTTCCGGTGGAACTGGAGGCCCTGAATAGCCGCCTGGTCCTTTTATCTTCATGATTCGTTGGTACCCTCACCCCTTACTACTTCGTTTTGGAAAATACTCCTTGCTCCACTGCCTTCATCAACTGTTTGGCCAAAGTTCCATCTGAACCAGACGGATCTTTTTCCATCACTTTTTTCAATTCGGCAACTGCTTTATCTTTTTGTTTCTTAAACAAAAGAGTTTGCGCATAATAAACTCGGGCAAACGTACTTTCTGGATCGATTTGAAGTGCTTTTTCATGGGCCTTCATCGATTCATCGTATTTTTCCCAGTTCATTAATGCATCTCCCAACAGCGTCCAACCTATAGACCTCTCCGGAGCCAAGGTAGTAACACCATTAAAGATATCGCACGCTTCTGCCATTCTGGATCTAGAAGCAAAGTACTGCCCTGCTTCCATTAAGAATTTGAGCTGTTCCACATTCGGCCGAACTTTTTGATCGATGCTCACTGTAATCTCCGTTGTTCAAAATCCGAATTCAGCGAAAACAATTCAATTCGATTAACGAACACCTTGAATCGCTTTTTGCGAATTCTCACTGCGCTTTTCTATTAATTTAGAAACTGTTTGGAACATCAACGTTTCAATTGACATTTCACGTTGAAGTTTTAGCATCGCGCCCATTTCACTTTGACCGGTGAAGTTAGGATCTTTCATCAATCCTGCAAACTGTTGGCTTTGTCCCTGGACTTGCCCAGTTACTTCTCCTAAGTCTCCTAAAGTGCTGCTAGTTCCAGTGGAAGCTCCACCGCCACCTACGCTCAAAGGTGAACCTAATGTCGTTGTTGGACCTGCCATATATTCCAATCCTCCTTATTTAAATCGGGCTTTCACCCGTATCATTTAGCATTATCGGCAGTTTAGCCACTTCCGTTGCTATCGTACCGCTTTGCTATTCTCGAGAAGGGCAATCGCCAGACCATAGGCCCGCATCGCTATGTCAGCCTGCGATTTCTCCTCAGTACTACCCCCCTGGGATATTTGCTCCAGAGACGTTAATACTCTGCTTAACTCTTGCTTAAACTCATTACGATCTTTCGATTTTAGTAAACCAGTCAGTATTGGGAAATCTTTTTCCTTAATATCTAATTTCTCTTTTGAGACGGCTGCAGATTTCTTCGTACCTTTTGGCCCCGCGGGTGGTACCGATCCTACAGTAAATTCCTTCAACTCTTCAGTTTTCTTTTGTTTAGCCAAAATGATTCCTCCCGGAAAGCTGTTGAAAAAAGACAGATAATCTGTGCAACTCCGCCTTCCTTGACCACTAAATAACTTTACGCTACATGCTCGGAACCGTCAAGAAAAATGCATTTAATAAAAAATAGTCATTCCTTCTCGTGAATTGAGCCCTTTAACTTAGCCAGAGCCTTGGCATGTAATCGTGAAGCCCAGGACTTCGATAGTCCTAATTTCGTAGCTGCTTCCTCGAGAGTCATATCCTGGTAATAGTAATAATCAATTAACATGCGTTCGTTTTGGGAAAGTTTTTTAAGAGCTTGACGAAGCATTCCTTTTTCCTGGGCAAAAACGGCTTGTTCTTCGACATTCGATTGTTCTGTTTCTTTAATTTGATCTAAAGCATCGGTTGTCAAGAAATATATCGGCACTAACGACGAAATGATGCCTTTTACTTCTTCGATTTCATCTTTTAAAGTCGGCTTTCTCGCATCGACAGATGACCGAGCAGCTTCACTGCCGATTAATTGATTGGCAGCTTCTTCAAATTTAATTCGAGGATCTTTACGACGTGTAATCACTTCCATTTTTCGAAGGCCATCATACATGGCACCTCGAATCCTGTAGTAAGCAAATGTTTTAAATGAAACACCTAACTTATAGTCAAACCGTTCTGCAGCTTCCAACAAACCGAGCCGGCCGCAGCTCATTAATTCGTCAAATTCTAAGTTTACTCCCAGGCGGCTTTTGAGTTGTGCAGCGATAGAGCGAACTAACGGAGTATATTTTTCGACGAGTTCTTCTTTGGATAATCCCTGAATTTCATTCATGAGAGTCTGCTGACGCGGCACTGTTTGCGCAGAAGGCGAACAAAAATTGTAACGGATTCGACTCGGATTATAAAGCTGATTTGGTTGAGAACCAGAAACAAGCGGTGAGTAACCTATCCATGCGGATAGATTCCTATCCTGAAGTTTACTTTCTTGCCACGGTTCGATGCTGTTTGTCCACGGAGCCCTTCGGTTCAGACACATCATAATTCACCTCAAAGCGACATTTAGCAAATCCGATGCCGCCTTAAATAAACTAAGACGTACGACTTCGTTACTGGCCGAATGGACGTATGATGGAATCGCAGGCAGCGGCACACGGGCCGTTAGAAGATAGGTAACCAAATGGTTACGTATCGATTGAGTGCAGGCTATTTTGGATCATTAGAGGTAACTTGATCCGGGACATTCTTTTGTTCTTCCACAAGGATTTCCACTTTGCGATCTGCTTGCAAGTGACGTTGAAGTTCTAAAAGTCCTGTCCGCATCAGATCGCCTTTGCCATCGCAAGGGCCATATTTTTTCTCTTGACGCTTTCCTTCCAGAATGACAAACACAACAAGCACTGCAACTAAAATGAAGATCCACATTTGAAGTTTCGCAGTTTATTGTTGTCCGCCGCCAGATTTTGAACGGAAGGCAATTTTCTTCAAAACACTATCGAAGCTGCCTGAGCTTCCAGCAGCAGCAACCGGCGGTTTAGTTTCCATTTTTTCGCGATCAAGCTCCATCAAAATGTTGATCGAATTTTCGGAGCAACCCAGTAGGAATGCTTTATCTTGAATTTCAACAACTACCAAACTCTTTTTTTGATCAAGCGGAAGCCTTTCAATAATCTTTACCGTGCGATTGCGAATTCCAGGCATTTGAACTATTCGTGGAAGAACTTTTCGCAAAAGGAAATAAATAAGAAGACAAACTAGCCCAAGGAAAAAAAATGTTCTTAAAAGAAGCATGCCGAAATCAATTTCTTCCGGCGGTTGAATATTTTGAAAAGCAATTACAATCAGGGCAAGCATGTTTAATTATTTAAGAATTTTTATGATACGAACACCCAATTTTCCTTCAATATCTACCAACTTCCCGCTGGCCACAACCTTTCCATCAATTGACAAATCAACAAGATCAGGCTGAGATTTTTTCAGTTCTATGATTTGACCTTCTCTGATTCCGGCTAGTTCATCAAGGGTATATTTCAATTTTGCAAATTCGACAACAATCGGGATCTCAACGCTTGCAAGAACGCCTTCACCTGCTTCCGATTGTGCTTCCTCGGTTTTCTTAGTTGCGTCTGTCATCGCTTTCAATCCCTCCTGGTATAACGATTCCACATTAAGCTTACAAATTTCATCTTCATCACAAACCAACGAAACCCCGATTACCCCTCTGCGCAAAACGTCGCCATAAATTTCTGCTTTTCCTGTTGGTTTTCCATTCTCCAGTTTGATCCGAGAGTTATCCACAAGCAAGATGTCACCGGCTTCTAAAAGTGCAATTTGATCTGCCGGCAAATGTGTTTGCCCCAGTTGCACTGTAAAATCGTGTGCCCTTCTACGGATCCATTCTACTTTTTTCAAAAATTCCATTCCATTTGACGGAGCTGGCGTAGAAAGAACAGAAACTGGCAAATACAAAAATGCGTAAATCATGCCTATTTCAGATTCAGTCGCAAATGATAGTTCAGCGATCGATGAATTTGCGTTTATCCAGTCTTGAAAAGCTCCTTCTTCTTTTTCTACTGATTGCAAAACCAGCCTGGCGTTTTGCAAGTATTGATTCACCGTGGAAAGTACCTTTGCAACCAGATATTCCAGAAGTCCAGTTTCAATTTCAGTCCAGGGTGTTAACGGAGTTTCTTTTTGGCCTGTGATAATTTTTTGGACCATCCATCGTGCGACATTTATTTCAATTGCAACTACGGCAGTTTGTCCTGCTGGTTGAACTTGAAAGAAAACCAAAATATGGTTTGTATAAGCAGGTATTTTTCTACTGCGGATTCCTTCAAGTTTAATTTGCAGTGGACGTTTGCCGATATCTTGTGGCAATGAAACAACAAGTTCAAAAGGTTCAACTTTTACAACGTCATCATTTTTTAATACTACTTCACCACCAGGACTTAATTTCACTTGATTCAAAAATGTTCCGTTGTTGCTATTCAGATCGCGCAAGAAAAATTCAACACCCCGCCGAACTATTTCAGAATGTTTTTTCGAAACTAACGGAGATTTCAACAGGATATTGCTGTCTGTGGATCTACCGATCAAAACCGTGGATTGCTTGAAACTATAATATTGAGGCTTTCCAATTTCACCGACCGGTTTAATTAAGAAACTGATTTCAACTTCTTCCGAATTATAAATATCGAAAACAAGCAGAATCTGGCTGATCGCACTAAGAATACTTGATACGATATCGAGTTTGCCGAAAGCGGACTGCGCTTTATTTAAAACGCCGACTTCTTCAGCTGTAAATTTCTCAAGCGTATCAAATTTATAGGCGGGATATTCCTTCACTGCACTTTCCATATATATGTATGATCAGCACGGTCCATCAAAAGTTTTTTAATCGGAGCCTTCCACCAGCTCCTTTGGAGGGACTCGTACCGGTCCTGAAGGAGAGGCAAATAGAATTTTCTGACGGGAGATTAAGTGTTTGAGGGTCGAGATTACTTCCTCCTCTTCGTCTTCAAATCCTTCTTCATCATGGTCCGCTTGTAATATTATCATGCCAAGTTCAAATGGAATTCTTTGGGCGATTTTGCGAGCTTCATCAGGCTTTTTACTCAAAACAGCTCCAATTTTAGTCAATCCTACTCTAAGTGTCGCTTCTTCTAAAGGCATGGACTTAAGATCGTATTTACCGGCTCGTTTTGCAGCCGTTTTTTGCCTTTCCGGCGATTCTGTCTTTGCCGTCTTCACACCACGCAAAAAGTCATCATGAAGCTCAGCAGGAAAACGCGACAACAACTTAACCAATACATCGTTACCTGCTATCGCAAACGATCGGGCAATTTCCTGAACCCCAACTTGCTTGATCAATGTAAGCAAATCTTCATCCTTTAATAAATACATGGTTTCTACAGATAGCTCCGGTTCCCCCCACGGTGGGCCCATCGACGCAAATCTTTGACAAAAAATCTGGAAAATTACGTCTACAGATTCTGCTAAAACCGAAGTCGATGGACGTGGCAACATCCCAGTGTTCAGCATTAAAGCTTGTTGTACCTGCTTACGATATTCTGTAGAAAATTGGCTCAGAATCGTTGAGATTACATGCGGATATTCCTTGCGCAATGATTCTGCAATCCAGGTCGGATGGATCATCTCCAGATGAGGATTACGAACATGCTGAACTAAATAGCCGAGTAACTTTAATACGAGAGTAAGGCGCACTTCTTTTGGAAATCGGTCAAACTTCTTTAATTCTTTCTTAAGCAACTCAGCCCTTTCAGGAGGCAGAACGGCAAAAATCTCATCGCTTTGGGACTCATATATAAGAAAACAATAAACGAATAGTAAATCTTTGACAGTCATCGGATTTTTGGCAGGCAAACCATCATTGTATCAATTATAGAACCATGGAGCCACGCGGTGGCCGAGTTTCAGAAAAATAATTGTAAAATCCGTGCCTGAATGACTCCGCGGTTATATAATCTTGACTGTTTGCAGTAACGTCAATACAATTATGCCTCTATTTTCCAACCTGATTGGCTCCTAATCATATGAATGAAACAGTCCAAAAAGCAGAAATCCCCGTGCGACAGACTCAAGTAAGCGTTTGGAATTTGACCGTTATATGTGTTCTCGGATGGTTGATCCCAGGAATGGGTCATATGCTAGTAAGACGCGTGAAGCATGGTTTGGTCTTTCTAGTATTGATCGTGTTCCTTTTTTATTGGGGCTTGAGTCTTGGCGCAAAAATTTATCATTATGAACCTCAACAGCCGCTAACCTTTTTTGCAATGATTGCCCAAACTGGAATGGGAATCCCCTACTTCCTGGCACGTTACGCCGTTAGCTATGGACAAATTCATCCGGATACTTCAATCGCAAACTTCGCTCAAAAGTTTCATTTCGGTCAGGGTTATATAGAAAATGTTACTTTTGAATATGGGAATACTTTTGCAATTGTTGCCGGGCTTCTGAATTTTCTTGTCATCCTTGATGCATATGATATTGCGACAGGTAAAAAGGAATTGAGAAATGCGTAGCCATTTTTTTCTCATGATCATCTTTGCCCTCATTTGTTCTACAGTGATCACACTGGTCACAAAAAATAATCCCAGAGATCAGTGGCGTTACTTCGTGAAGTTTTTTCTTTCCCTCGTTTTGATCGCTTTGGTATTGGCCTGGCTGATGTATCCATTTCCAATTCGCTGACTTCCCCTTCACGTTCCGCGAATCCAAACTATCGACCGTGCGATTGTTGTGCGCCAAGTTGCTATATGATTAGTAGTTCCCCGGCGAATCAATCTTATATTGGAGGAACGCCATGAAACGCACGTGGACGATCATTGGAGTGCGCGATGTGCCGACAAGTTTTAAGTGGTACCAATCGCTTTTCGGCCAACCGGCCACGTCGCCAGCTCATCCTGACTTCGGTCAGCTTCTCGACTCAGACGGAACTGTTTTGCTGTGCCTTCACCAGTGGGGTGTCGATGGCACGATCCTTCCTTAACGAGTCCTCAAAACGGATTGCCCGGCAACGGCCTCCTCTTATTTTTTCGTGTCGATGACTTCGATATGGCTCTGCCAAGAGCATGCGCTCTCGTTAGCCGACTCGAAGAGCAGCCTCATGTGAACCCGAACACCGGAACTATGGAGTTCTCACTCCGAGATCCAGACGGATATTACATCACGATCAGTGCGCTCTCTACGGCCTAACATACGCGTGCAGCGGACTCGCGCGTTGAATTCGACATCGGACGATGGCAATGATCTTTGCACTCATTTGTTCTACAGGAATCACACTGTTCACAAAAAATAATCCCAGAGATCAGTGGCGTTACTTTGCGAAGTTATTTTTCTTTTCCCTCGTTTTGATAGCTTTGGTATTGCCTTGGGTCATGTATTCATTTCCTATTCGATGATCCAGGTTGATTTTTCCATTCCTCCTCAATTATATAGCTCTCTAAATAGCTCTCTCCAAGAATGACCGCAGTATCTTCAAAAGAGGAAACAAAGCAACTTGACGGATAGTACTACCGATAGTACTATGATAGAAATGACCATCCCGGAGGCGATAAGGGAGCTTGAGGGAAACGAGACAAATATTCGTTTTTCCCGGTTATTGAAAATCTGTGAAGAGTTCTTTGGAAAATACAGAACTAAGGGAAGTCACCATATCTTCAAAATGCCTTGGCCCGGCAATCCTAGGGTCAATCTTCAGAAGGATGGTGATAGAGCCAAAGTGTATCAGGTCGAGCAAGTTGTTCTCTGCCTGAAAAAATTGGCTAAAGAAAAACGTAGTTCATAAACTGCGTTAAATAAACAAATGAGATCATGGAGTGAATGAATGAACAAGAAGGAGCGACAGAAGCTGGATCATTATAGCTATTTGGTATTATGGTCAGCAAAAGACAATCTTTTTATCGCTCGAGTAGCAGAATTTCCGCTTTTGGCTGCGCATGGAAAAACTCAAAATGAAGCTCTTAATGAAATCAAGATTGCGGTAGAAGGTGTAATTGAAGACATGACAGATTCAGGCGAAGAAATTCCCAAACCGTTAGGAGACCGTAGATATAGCGGAAAATTAAATGTAAGAATGCCAGAGTCTTTGCATCGGCGACTGGCTGCTGAAGCGGCAGGGCAGCACGTATCATTAAATCATTTGATTACGCTCAAACTCGCATTTGAAAAGGAATAACTCCATACTACATCGGCTGTGAGTCTAAAATTTCAGATTATGTTTCCAATTCCAATTCAATGAAGCGATCGCTTTCAATTGCTATCCGCTGGATTCTATTTCTGACATATGCAGGCATGATTATTTTTCTGTCTATGCAGTCCTCACTGCCTGGACAAAGTCGTATTCCAGATAAGCTGGAACATGCCACAGAATATTTTATCTTTGCGATTCTTACGGCACGCACCTTGCAAGCACCTGGATCGAGGCATTTGCCGAAAAATCTTGTAGTGGCCCTGATATTTTGCATGATTTTTGCGGCACTTGATGAGTTTGTACAGTCTAATATACCGGGACGTGATGCCTCACTGGGTGACTGGGCTGCAGATATTTGTGGTAATACGATAGCGATTCTTTTACTATTAAAGAGGAGCTTTTGAGGAGTGAGTTTTACCTGTATGAAACACTTTAAACTGTTCTTAATCCTGGGTGTATTGTTTTGCAACGCTGTTTTGTTTTCCAACATTTCCTTCGCAACCGAAATCATGCCGCTTTCAGAAATAAAAGAAGGAATGACCGGTGTTGGACGCACTGTATTTAAAGGAAGTCAAATCGATGAATTTCAAGTTGAAATTCTCGGAGTGCTCAAAAATTATTTGCCGCAACAAAATTTAATTCTTGGAATGTTGAAAGGCGGCAATTTGGAAGAAACCGGTGTAATCGCCGGAATGAGCGGAAGCCCTGTATATATAAATGGAAAGATGATTGGTGCAGTTGCTTATTCATGGCCTTTCGCAAAAACACCGATTGCTGGAATTACTCCAATTGAATCGATGTTGAAAGCACAAGCATTACCTGCCGAACAACCACCGCAAGCGCCACCGCTGGAAGTAGCGAATTATTACAATTTCGAAAATTTAATTACCAATCATTTTCAGGATGCACAAAAAATTCAAACTTCACTACCACAATTTGGTAATGTTCAGTTAACACCGATTGCTGCTCCTCTTACTGTTTCCGGATTTGAACCCAAAATATTGGAACGCTTCACTCCCCTTTTCACCTCACTAGGAATGCAACCCGTTCAGGGCGGCGCATCTGCCGGATCAACTACCGAAAAACTTCCATTGAATTTGGATCCAGGATCTCCTGTGAGTGTTCAGCTAATACAAGGAGATTTCGATATCGGTGCAATCGGTACAGTTACATACCGCAATCAAGATAAAGTTCTGGCGTTCGGACATCCTTTTTACAATCTTGGCCCAATTAATTTTCCAATGGCCACTGCACAAATTTATGCCGTTGTTCCAAGTTTGTATTCTTCGTTTAAAGTTGGCTCAGCGGGATCAGTTGTTGGCAGTGTAAAACAAGATCTGCACTCCGCAATCATGGGAGTGATGGGAAGTCCTTCACCGATGATTCCGGTTACTGTAAAGATGAATGATGGCGATGAAAAGGAACGCACATTCCATTTTAATGTGGCGAACCATAAACTTCTCACTCCAATCCTTTTAGACTTCGCATTTCAAAACAGCATCCTTGTAACTCAACTGGGATACAGTGAAAGTACGCTGAAAATAAATGGAGTCATCGGAGTCAAGGGTAGAGCTCCGGTGGCAATCGGGAATATTTTCAGCGGAGCCGGTAGTTTTCAAAACGCGTCTCAATATGTTGCTTCGGTTTTGTACGCATTAATGACCAATGAATTTCAAAATGTCGATATCCAAGATGTGAACATTGAAGTAGAAACCACAATGCAACGCAATGAAGCTGAATTATTAGAAGTGTGGCTTGATCGAAATGAAGTCAGACCTGGCGAAACTGTGAATTTAAAAGCGATGTACAGGCCGCTTCATGGCGAGAAAAAATTTGAAGAGTTCGCCATTAAAATTCCTGAAGATGTACAGCTCAATCAAATTTATTTCATGGTTGGCGGTGGGCAGGAATTGAGCCGGCAAGAGTATGCAATTTATGGCAAAGCCTATCAGCCTGATAATCTGGATCAATTGATTGGACTTCTAAATGGTTTACGGGCAAACGACAGAATTTATGTTAAGGCTTTTACCAATGAGCCAAGTCTGGTGATGAAAGGACAATTTTTATCGTCGCTGCCATCTTCGGCATTTTCAATATTGTCTTCTTCACAAACGATTGGAAGTTCTGCTAGAGTAAATCGTCTTGCACTTTTTGAAGATAGTAAGCCTATAGATTCATATCTTACAGGCTATCGACTCTTCAGCGTTCAAGTGCTTCCCAGACAGAACTGAACCACAGAGTTTTATAATCTTCGTGGTTAAATAGAGTCGAATTCTGGGCACAGCCATTACTATTCCAATATAGAGAGATGAACATGAGAACGATCACGCTACTATTTCTATTACTTTACAGTTCTGCAGTATTTGCAGTTGCGCCACAATTCTGGGAGAAAAATACGCAGCAGCAATTTTCGGAAGGAGACCCGCAATCGATTTCAATTAACAGCGAAGGCGAACTCGTTCTGGCCCCTCAATTGAAAAAACTTTATGACGGAACTGATGCAATCATCTGGAAAATAGTCAAAGATGCAAAAGGCAATTTGTATCTTGCAACAGGCAATGATGGGCGCGTCTTAAAGTTGGATGTCCTAACTGGTAAAGTTTCCACTTACCTTGACACACCTGAATTGGAAGTTCACGCAATTATTTGCGCTCCTGACGGATCACTTTATGCTGCGACTTCCCCTGATGGGAAAATTTACAAAGTGAAACCTGATGGAAAATCTTCTGTATTCTTTGATCCTGAAGATAAATATATATGGTCATTGGCGCTCGATTCTTCAGGCTATTTATATGCAGGCACCGGCGATGAAGGCAAAATTTACAGAATCGATCCCAATGGTCAAGGAAAACTGCTGATCGATACAACTGAAAACAACATCACTGCTCTTCTATGGACTGAAGATAGAAATCTTCTGGCGGGATCAGATCGCAACGGAATTCTGTATCAAGTTGATCTGAGTGGCAAAGCATTCGTTCTTTCTGATTCTGATCTCCAACAAATTACTTCCATTTATGGATCTCCGGATGGTGAAGTTTATTTTGCAGCGATCACCGGAATTGTTCCAGCTCCATCATTACGCACACCACCGGAAATAAAAGCTCCACAACCAACAAATCCTCAACCTGAGCAAGTGCCGGATACTGGAAATGATGAAGGCGAAGTTTCAACAACAGTTGAAGTTGTAATGCCTACACAATCTTTCACACCACCTCCAATTACAAGGCCAACAGGCGCCTCACAGTTATATCGAATTAATCCAGGTGGATTCGTTGAAATTGTCTACACTGCGGCGGAAGATCAAATCTTAGATATTGCTGCCTATGGTGATGAACTTCTTCTTTCCACTGGTAAAAAAGCGAAATTAATTTCAATTGATCCAAACAAGAAAAATTCTATTTTGTTAAAAGCCCCGGAAGAACAGATGACCAGTCTTCTTGCATCTGATGGAAAAGTCTGGGTTGCGACTGCTAATCCCGGCAATTTATATGAGCTGGTTGAAACACATTCCTCACAGGGTACTTATTATTCCGACATCAAGGACACACAAACGATATCAACGTGGGGACAAATTAGCTGGAAAGGAGTTGTGCCGGCAGATACAACTTTAACTTTGTACACCCGTTCAGGAAACACAAAAGTTCCGGATGAAACCTGGTCTGATTGGGCAAGTGCAGGAACAAATCCTGAAGGAGCACACGTCACAAATCCACGCTCACGTTTCGTTCAATGGAAAGCTGAATTCACCACCAAGAATCCTGCAAGCACTCCGGTTCTTCGAAGCGTAAGTCTTGCGTATCTGCAACAAAATCTTCGACCCGAAGTTTTGTCGATTACATTGCATCCGCCTGGAGTTGTGTATCGCAAGACACCAATTTATGCGCAGGATAGTTTTGCCGGTATTGCAGACACCGCCTCAATGAATCCCCAGGATTCGCAAGATAGCTCAGCCCAACAGCAAACTTCGTTTGATTTTGGAGGGGGATTAGGCAAACGGGAAATCCGAAGAGGATATCAAACAATCACCTGGAATGCCGTAGACCAAAATCAGGATGATCTTCGTTACGATATTTCTTACCGCAGCGAAAATGATAAAACCTTGAAAGAATTGGCTTCGAATCTCAGAGACAAAGTTTTTGCATGGGACACTCAAACTCTTCCGGACGGCACATACATTATCCGCGTTACTGCAAACGATAGCGGATCAAACCCGAAAGAATACGTGCTGAACAATTCAAAGGATAGCACTCCATTTGATATCGATAATTCCGCACCAACGATTACAGTGAAGGAAGGAGTTCGCCAGAACGATAAGATTGTGCTGGTTGTTCAAGCGAAGGATCAATTCAGTTCCATTCGCGATATGCAATATTCAATAACTCCAGGCGAATGGGTTGTAGTATTTCCAGTGGATTCAATCAACGATTCTCTTTCGGAAGATTATCGAATTGAGCTTTCCAAAATTCCTGCTGGTGTTGATACTATAATTTTGCGATGCTCGGATCGAGTCCGAAATTCAACTACGACTAAGTATCGTCTCCCGAAATAGAACTGCATCCCTGTGGTTTATAATAGGAGTGAGGGGGTTTGCGATGGGAAAATTCTCTTACTTCCTATACCAAAAAGGACTCAGTGTTGCCAGGCCTGAATTTTTGGATATCGCCGAGTTCGCAAGTACCGATTGGTTTCGGGTAGCAGAAACAATCATGAAGGACAACGATCGTGATGGGCGCCACAGAATTCTCGATCAAGTTCTTACTGCACGCAGAATCAAAATACATCCCAAGCGCAAACAGTTGCTGCAGTTACTTGGTACATTTTTGAGGAAAGGAATTCTGGATGAACGCAGAAGAGTTATTCTGTTCATTGATCAAAACATCGGATTATTTTCGGAAAATGATGAAGACATTTATGGTCCATTGCTTACCGCTCAACGAGACAGTGATATCACCATCTCCAATACTGCAGAATCAGCAATTCAACGTCTTAAAGGTGAGACTTAGAGTCTTTGTGGTTATATGAAATTTGAAGTTTGGGAAGAGCGATCCAAGATTGCTAAGATTTCGCGTTTCATTGGACAGAAAATGCAAGTGCTGGAGGAGGGCGTTTGTAAAGTCACCCTTCCCTTTCGTGATGATTTCGAACAAGTCTTCGGTGTAGTTCACGGAGGATTCATTACTTTGATAGCAGATAACGCTGGTTATTTTGCTGCAGCGACAAAAGTGGGAGAAATTCCACTGGCTACTTCCGAAATCAAAATGAATTTTATTTCGCCTGTGTACCGAAAAAACCTTTATGCAATCGGCAAAGTGATAAAGAGCGGTCGAGTTTTAACGGTTTGTGAATTGAAGGTGTACATTGAAGATTCCAATAAGCTGATTGCAATTGGCCTTGCAAGTTACAGCCGCATTCCCCAGAAAAAAGACTCTGCAGTTCCTGCCGCCACGTAGCTAATCTTCTTTTAACGCAGAGTACGCTGAGTTTCCGCAGAGATTTAGCACACTGATTAACCGCAAATCAACACTGATGAACACGGCGCGGGCTGTGCCCGCAACCCAAAATTATTTACCGCAGAGTACAAGAGTATTTTGAACCACGGATGAACGCGGATTCACACGGCGCGGGCTGTGCCCGCAACCCAAATTTCAGATTGAAGAAATTGACATGGCGTCACTCTTGGAGTAACAGAAAAGTTGTGTAAACAAAACTGTTTCTCTGGAGGACGCCATGGAGAGATTTATACAACGATTCGGGGAAAAAATCATAGGGGTATTAAATGGATTTGATCGATTGGTATTTCGGGGGACGCTGCGACCGATCGCTTATCCACGTGGGTTGGGTGGATTTTTGTGGCATAAGCAAGTAAAGCTGAAAGACTTTGGGAAATATGTATATCAAGTTTGCGAACAGTTAAGGGAGAGATCCTGTCAAAAAGCCAAACAAGAAGATCGTCCCATTGTTTATTTAAAGAGTAGCAAGATTGACAAAGCGGCAACGGCTGAAGGGATTGCCGAAAGAGACAAGATAGAAAAGGGACTGATCGCCATTCTTAGCTGTTTAGAACCTTGTATTGGCTATGACGTAGGCAGAAATAAGCAACAGAAGAAGTTAGAACTGGTGATGAGACCGAGGAAATGTTTGTTTCTTTACCATTACTTAATTGATCCAAGATTCGGATTTATGAATGCGCGAATACAGAGTTGGTTTCCCTTTAACATTCAGATTTGTATTAACGGAAGAGAGTGGCTGGCGCAAGAAATGGACCGGGTTGGGATGAAGTATGAAAGAAGAGAGAACTGTTTTTTATGGATTGAAAACATAGAAGAAGCGCAAAGATTAATGAATCAACAATTAAAACTGAATTGGGCAAAAAAACTAGATAAGATTGCAGCGATGCTGAATCCGATTCATGACGAAATTTTTGCTGGGTTTCCATTGAAATATTATTGGTCCACTTTTGAAAGTGAATGGGCAACAGATTCGATGTTTAAAGATCGTCAAGAGTTGGAAAGACTTTATCCTTCTTTAATTTTGCATGGAATCTCAACGTATCAAAGCAAGGACGTAATGAGATTTCTGGGCAAACGATATCCGAGCAACACTGATCGAGAAATTAGGAGCAGTTTCAAGAACCGACGAATAGAAGGAATCAGGATCAAGCATTGGGCAGGAAAAAACTCCGTCAAACTTTATGATAAAGCGACAGTATTAAGAGTGGAAACCACGATAAATGATCCTCAAGCATTTAGAGCGTTTCGAAAGAAAGAAAATGATCCCAAGAGCCAAAAACGTTGGAGACCTGTAAGAAAAGGGATTGCTGACCTTCACAGAGTAGCAACGATCTCACAATCTTCAAACCAACGATATCTGGATTGCCTTTCAGCGGCAGACACATCAATTGTTTACGGCAGGTTAATAGAAAAAATCTCATTACCAATAAAATGGAAAAAACAGCGAGTACGAGCTCTAAACCCTAGTTCACCATCAGATATATCGCTGTTTCGAGCAGTTTCTCATGGTGAGTTCGTGATTAACGGTTTTTCAAACGCTGATTTAAGAAAAGTTCTCTTTCCTGCCTGCGATGATCAAGAACGTAGTTACAGTTCTAAAGTAACCAGGCTGATTCGAATGCTAAGAGCTCACCGCTTAATCCGGAAACTTCCCTCACGAAATCGCTATTTTCTTACTGAAACAGGAATGCAAATCATTGCAGCGGCGTTAACTGCACAGAGACTTTCTTTAGCGAAACTTAACGAGGCTGTCGCATGAAAATCTTTCTAAAAAAACAACGAAACAAATGTTTGTAGTACGGATTTTAGATTAGTTTGCACAGTGAAACTGAAAAAATATGGCAGGATTTTATCGACGCTGCTGTAGAAAAATCTTCTTAAGAAAACAAGAAAATGAATGTTTGTAGTACGGATTTAGCTCGCCTTTATTGAGTTCGTGTTGCCGGCGCCGAAGGCGTGAATTGTGACTGCGAGCAAAAGAAAAAGCTCATGGAAAGCAGCACACAATTGACGCTCCAGTCGAGTTATTTAGTCAGCTTTTTCTTTTGCTCGCAGTCACAATTCAGCGCTCGCTCTGCTAGCGCGCCGGCAACACATCCGTGTGAATCCGTGTCGATCCGCTTTAATCCGTGTTAAGAGCTCGGCGATCTCGGCGTTAAGAAAGATTTACGAAGTGCGTTTATCGATGATGAAGATGCTGCCGGTGGATTGTTTTGCAAAACGTTTCAATTCGGTAAGAACTTCAGATACTTCCAGCGCCGATTGGAATTTTCGCTGCCGCCCGGTCACTGCAACAATGGTGATGGTCATCACTTTGAATTTCTCAAGATGCCCTTGACGATTTTCAGTTCGAATCCCCCCCTTCTTCAGATCTTCAATATCATAATGAAGAGTAATTCCTAAATCGAACTCATGAACAATCCCCGACGCAATCTTTTCTAACCTGGGTAATCCACATGCAAAAACGAAATCATCTCCGCCTACGTGACCTAGAAAACTTTTCGGATCATGTGACTTAAGAGCATTCGATATCACACTGGAAGTAAATTCAATGACTTTATTGCCGCGTTCATAGCCATACACATCATTGAAAGCTTTAAAGTTTGATAGATCACAATATCCTACTGCGAAATTTGGTTTCAACTGAATCCGTTTTTCGATTTCTTGATGGATGCGATTACTTCCTGGAAGTTTTGTGAGCGGATTGGCATCAATGAATGATTCGCTTCTACGAATTAGGGCATGAATCCGAGCTTTTAGCTCATCAATATCAAATGGTTTAACTAAATAATCATCTCCACCTGATTTCAGTCCAAAAATCTTATCGGCGGTATTAATTCTGGTACCGGAAAGCATCAATACCGGAATGTACTCAGTCCGCGGATTTTCTTTAATTCGCTGGCAAATTTGATATCCATTCAGACCAGGAACTACTATGTCCAGCAAAACTATATCCGGCATGACCGATTGAATTTTTTCTACAGCTTCGTTTCCTTCAGAAGCAAAAAACAGCTGATATTCTTTGACTTCTTCTAATCCTGCGCGCATCATTTTCGCGATATCTTCATTGTCTTCAACGATCATGATCCGCTTCATTCTATTGTCACCGCACACCCATTTTCCGCAGCCACTGTAACGGATTTACAGGCTGATCTTTTTCGCGCACCTCAAAGTAAAGAGAAGCTGCCCGTTTAATGAACCGGTAGAACCAGCGCGAGCAATCATCTGCCCTTTTTGAACGGAGTCTCCTCTTTGCACAGCAAGCTCAGAGTTGTGAGCGTATAAAGTATAAACCCCGCCGGGATGCGAAAGGATGATCGATTTTCCATAACCTTTGAACCATTCCGCAAACATCACCTTCCCATCATAGATCGCCATTACCGGCGCGCCTTCTGCCGTTTCAATTTCAATTCCGTTACACATAGTGGTGGTGCCAAATTTCGGATTCTTGATCATTCCAAAATTGCGGATGATTCTGCCACGCACCGGCCAATCAAGTGCACCTTTAAATCTGGTTATTTCAACTCCCGATGCAAGCTCTTCAACTTCGGGCTCCGATTGTCTTATGAAGAAACCCTGAAGCTGACTCGCTGCAGCTTTCAATTCGTTCAATGCGCTCAGGTGCGTTGAACGCTCCGTTTGAACAGCTTGAAGTAAGTGTGTCTTTTCCTCTCTGCTTTTTACAAGATCAGTATGTGCCTGTTCAAGATCCTGTTTTAACTGAGCCATGTTGCGATCTTCTTGCTCCAACCTTATTTGCATCGATTCTTTTTCTTTCATCGCTTCACGATATTCCTGAAGCCTGCGACTGTCATCCCGCGCAAGAAAGGTAACATACTGATATGTTCGTAACAGATCCGTAGCCGATTGTGCTTGCAACATCAGCTTGAGATAGTTCAAACGGCCGAGTTTGTATGCTTCTACCAAACGCGCACTCAGGTGAGCTCTCTGTTTTTCCAGACTTTCAGTTAGATCCTTAAATTGTTGATTCAAGCTCGCAATATCAGCTCTCGTTTTTTGCTGTCGCAAATCCAGAAGTTCAATCTCATGCGACTTCATTTGATATTCAACTTCGAATTGATCTAACTGCGAGATGATGGAATTTTCTTGCTCTGCCAGTTTGTTTGCTTGCTGACGCAAATTTTGAATCTCTTGTTCAATTGCGTGCAGTTGTTCTTTACTGACTTCTGTGCCTTGCGGCGCAGAGTTGGATTCTTGATCTTGCGGAGATATCACCGGGCTGACGGTAAGAACCATCAGCCCTGCGAAAACTAAAATTCTACAAAAGCGGTTTGCCATCGACATCAGATGCCGGAGGCACGTTTAAGTATTTGTAAACAGTAGGAGCGATATCTACTAAATTCGGATCTGCTTTCAGAATCTTACGATTGATCATAAGAACTCCCTGCGTGTCTTTATAATCAAACGAGCAATGATCACCGCTCCATTTTTTCATGTTGTTTTCAATCACATTTTTTGGAACTCCACCCAAAGTGGTTTGCCAGCTAACACGATAACCATCTTTAAACCCAACTACTAGATCCGGCGCGTTTCCGATAAATTTTCCATGATAAATGTCATCGCGTTTGTAAACGCCGGCAATTACAGTTTCGCCAGTTTCCTCATCTTTTAGTTGCATCAGTTTCGAAATCAGTTCATCCTGCAACTTCGCATACTCTTCACCCGGAGCTACGATTCCATGTTTTTCGCGCCCTTGCAGATTGATGTAAATCTGACCTAGACCCATTGCATATACACGGGTCTTACTCCAGTCTGTGTTTACCCAGAATTGACCTTTATCAAATAAATCAACAAGCTTGTAAGTTTTATCTTCCTGCCCATACAAACTCATGTAATTATTCAAAACCAACCAGGTATTCAAATTCACTGCCTTGCGGAACGAATGGAATCCGTGATCGGATACAACCATGAAGATGGTATTGTCATCGGCATATTCCATTGCTTTGCCTACAATTTCATCGCATCTCGTATAAACATCACGCAAAACATTTTTATAACGATTTGCAAGTTCGGCATCATAGTATGGATGTTTTGGATCAAGTAATCGGAAAAACATATGCTGAACACGATCGGTGGTTTCGTAAACGGAGACGAACAAATTCCAATTCTTTTTCTTCAGTTCGTTCTCCATGACTTTAATTCGATCGTTCATCGCAGCGTTATAGTCTTCAATGAACGTCGCTTCATCGATGCGTTCTTCATTCAATGGCCATGTTGCTTCAGCCCAACCGAGAGTTCGATAATTGCCAACTTCTTTTACTAACTCTTTTGACCAGCCATCCGGTTTTGTAATTGGAAGTGGAGGATCTTCAGGATCCCAGTTGATCGGTGACATATACAATTTCACTTCCGGATCGGTTTCAACTGCATAAAATTGAACCATTCCATGTACTGGCACGATTGGTGTGATTTTGAAAACTAATTTTTTCCAATCGCTCCATTGTCTCTGTTTCAGATCAAATGATTGGTCCTGAATTGTCAGCCGGATTCCTCCGCTAATCTTTTGAACGTCCAATGGCATTTTAAGATCCTTGTATCCGGATCCACCAAGTTCGTCGTAGCGCGCCTGTTGCTCAATGGTTCGCTGATCTTTTGGAATTTTTCGCAGTTCCTCTTGCTCTGCTTTCAAAATCGGGCTTGGCGGACCAATAACGTTGGTTTGAGCTTTGTCACCATTGAATTCCAACCGCGCAATTTTGCCACCCATTTCAACGTCGCCGACTTCATAATCGGAAAGATCCGTAGCCCAATATGAAAAGGTTCCATTGGTTCCGCGCAAATCGGGCAATGGAAGGCCGGCCAACATATAGCCGCCTGGAATATCATCCGGTGGATATGAAAGAGGAACAGTTAAAACTGTACTGCGAACTCCATGTTCGCCTGCTTGCAGCCAGAATGGAGTTCCTTTCCGCATCGGTTCTACTTTTGGTGGTTTGATCGGAATCATTTTCCACAAAAATTCCGGAGGCTCTTGAACAACCATTCCCAAATTCGGCAAATAAGTTTCAGTGCTGCGCGTTAAAAAGTCATAGATGTTATGTGTGCCGGGATTCGCTCCTGTTTGAAATGAAGCCCACGCCACTGGAGATTCCGGCGGATTGGTTGTGCCAAGTGGAGTAAATGTTCCTTGATCTGCAAGCTTCTTGAAGTGTGGAAGATAGCCTTCACTCATGAATTTCTGAACAAAATCAGGATCCATACCATCGAATCCGATGATAATTACTTTCTCTTTCATGTTGTTTCGCATCGTAGGCTGCGAAAATTTCGAAAAGCCGAAAAAGAGCGCACCCGCGATGATCAGCACCAGCACCACCAGAAATTTTTTTGTTTTCATGAATTCAGGCATTATTAAAACCTCCTATAAGATCCTCCCCCTCCTTGGATAAGGAGGGGAAATTAAACACAAACGACGCTGCCCAAAGTTTGTAGATCTGAAACCGCGTCGATTTGCACTGAGACAATGTCTCGCGTATCGTCCGGATTCGTTAACCGGACTTTAATATAATTATCGGTCAAAGCTTCCTCTGTTGCATGCAGCCGCAGCGCTTTCAATGGTCGCCCGAGAAATCTCATACGATAAGCACGATTCTTGATTCGTGCAACTTCCCTTAATTCCGCAGCACGATCATGAACCTCACTCGCTGCTGCTGATTCATATTGCGCGGCTGGCGTTCCTGGCCGAGGTGAAAATGGGAATACGTGAGCGTATGCAAACGGAGCATCTTGCAGATAATTTCTTGTTTGTTTGTAAGCTTCTGTATCTTCATCCGGAAAACCAACCAGAATATCAGTTCCAAGATTCAGATCAGGCATCTTTGCAAAGAGCCGATCAACAATCGATTCAAATCGATGAAACAAATATTGCCTTCGCATCTTTTTCAGCACTTGATCCGATACGCTTTGTAATGGCAAATGCAGATGCGGTTGAAATCGTGATGAAGATGTAAATACATCAATAAAATTTTGATCGATTTCCTCCGGCTCCAATGAACTCAAACGGATTTTGAAATCGCCCCTGATTTTTTCGATCTGTTGCATCAGTTGCCACAAAGCCGTTCGCGGACTCAGATCTTTGCCGTAACCACCCATGCTGATGCCGGTCAAAATCATTTCGCGATAACCGCGATCGCGATACCATTCAATTCTTCTTACTATTTCTGCTGGCGCTAAGCTTCGACTCTTTCCACGCACTGAAGGAATGATGCAATAAGAACAACGGGCATCGCATCCATCTTGAATTTTTATGTACTGCCTCGTTCGACCGGATTCAGCAGGCATTGGGAAGTCAGCGTTTTCTGCATCGAAATTAGCGCAAGCAATTTCTCCCAAAATTTTCATCTTGTCTGGATTCAAATTTCCAGCAACATAATCCACTTCAGGCATTGCCATCAGTTCGCTTTCCGAACGTTGCGCATAACATCCGGTCAAAAGGATTTGCGAAGATGGTGAATTGCGTTTCAAGCGACGGATCAATTGTCTTGCTTGCGCGTCGGCAGACATGGTCACAGTGCAGGTCTGGATGATCATCAGCGAAGGATTTTCACCAGTCTTTGCTTCACGCCAACCAGATCTTTCAAAAAGTCCGGCTGCACTGACAGCATCAGCCTGATTCGTTTTGCATCCGAAGAAATGAAGTTGAAAAGTGCGGTTCATTTAGAATTTAATTCCTGGTCCTGTTTCTCAATTCCTGCCGCCATATCAGATCTATATTTATTTAGCTTCTGACGTAACGACTCGTTTTGAAGCGCAAGAATTGCCACTGCAAGCAATGCTGCATTTTTCGCGCCTGCTTTACCAATACTAACTGTTGCAACCGGAATTCCGCCAGGCATTTGAACTGTTGATAATAACGAATCCAATCCATTTAACGGTGGAATATCCACCGGAATTCCGATTACCGGCAAGATGGTGTGCGCCGCACACACGCCAGCAAGATGCGCTGCACCACCTGCTGCTGCAATGACGATTTGAAGTCCTTCTGATTCCAATCGGCGTAACGTCTTTAGTAAATATGATGGAGAACGATGTGCGGAGCAAACGTGCACTTCAGTTTCCACTCCGAATTCCTTGAGAACAGCAATACCATCGGACAGCTTATCCAGATCCGATTTACTACCCATAAAAATTGCAACTTGTGTCATGATTAATCTCTGCGACTTTGTGGTAAGTAAAAATTAATGTTTGAATTGCTCGAGCGCTCTTCCGGCAATGTCTTTGCGGTAATGTATCCCATCGAAGCGGATTCGTGAAGCAGCGCTGTAGGCTCTTTCATGAGCAGCAGAAAGCGTTGGAGCAGTTGCAGTTACACCAAACACGCGGCCACCAGCCGTTACCAAACGATTGTCTTCCAACTTCGTTCCCGCATGGAAAATGACTGAGCCTTGAGTGGCTGATGCTTCATCTAAGCCGTAAATTTCCTGACCGGTTTTTACAGCGCTTGGATATCCCTGCGTGCAAATCACCACGCATACTGAAGCTTCTTTTTTCCATTCCACATGGACTTCATCCAACCTGCCTTGTGCTGCGCAAAAAAGAACTTCAGCAAGATCACATTCAATTCTTGGAAGTAATGCCTGCGTTTCAGGATCACCGAACCGTACATTAAATTCAAGAACGCGAGGGCCATCCTGCGTTAACATGATTCCTGCATATAACAATCCACGATATGGACGTCCTTCGCGAGCCATTCCGGAAATCACCGGAACAATAATTTCATTCATCACACGATGATGCATATCTTTGGTCAAAAACATCGCAGGCGAATATGCGCCCATCCCACCGGTGTTCGGTCACTTCATCACCATCAAACAAGCGCTTATGATCCTGACTCGTTGCTAATGGCAAAACACGTTTGCCATCAGAAATCACTTGAAACGAAAGTTCCTGCCCTTCCAAATATTCTTCGATCACAATGCGATCGCCGGCATTTCCAAACTTCCGCTCTTTCATCATCATATCGAGTGCATCAGAGGCTTGAAGTTTTTCGTAACAAATGACAACGCCCTTACCACCAGCAAGACCATCGGCTTTTAATACTACTGGATAACCGAATTCTTCTTCTGCAATCACTGAAAGCGCTTCGTCATAACCATTCGCGATATAAAACCGCGCGGTCGGAATCCGATGTTCGCGCATAAATTCTTTCGCAAAAACTTTACTGCTTTCCAACGCAGCACCGCTCCGGGTAGGTCCAAAAATCACGAGATTTCGCTTATTGAATTCATCTACGATTCCTAAATCTAAAGGCAGCTCCGGCCCTACCACCGTGAGCTGGACATTTACATTCATGGCAAAATCGGCAAGTTCAACGATGTCAGTGCTGTCAATTGGCACACAATCGGCGATTTCAGCAATACCAGGGTTGCCAGGAGCACAGAAGATTTCCTTTACGGAAGGAGACTGCCTAAGCTTCCAGACCAGAGCATGCTCTCGACCGCCATATCCAATTACCAAAACTCTCATAAGTACCTATTTCTCAACCAAATAAACTGGAAATTATGGCATACAGAATTTATCTTTACAAGTGAAACAGCATTAACTCAGATGCGTGATGCGAGATGCGCGTTGCGCGGAACGCACCAGCATTTGATATCGCCGCGTATCTCGCATCCTGCATCTCGCATCTGAGCTTCAGTTTTTCTTGACACTTACGGGTGCGATTTCTACAATTGTGCTTAATATTATTTAGGAAGAGGATTCATTGCGCAAAAAATTTTACATCATCACCCTTTCCGGTTTTCTTGTTTTGTTCCTTTCAATCGGCGCACTTTTAGCGCGCTCAAATCCGCGTGACAAAACATACAGTTATCTCACGATTTTTTCAAACATCTTGCATCTTGTAGATGCCAACTATGTTGAAGAAGTTGATTTCAACAAAGTGATGGATTCTGCGATGTACGGAATGGTTGAGAATCTGGATCCCGAATCCTTTTTTGTTAAAGGTGCCGATGTTGATGAATACAAGAAAGAGCTGCAAGAGAACCGTTCTAAAGCCGGTGTCGGCATCAGCGTTTCCAAGCGCTTTGGATTAGTCAGTGTTATCGCTGTGGAAAAAGGATCTTCCGCATTTGAAAACAAGATCAAGGCGGGCGATTCGATCAGAAGTGTGAACGATCAATATGTACAGGATCTGCCGCTTTATAAGATCGATAGCTTGCTGGATGGCGCTCCAGGCACACAGGTTAAGATTTCATTATTTAAGGGTGCAAATGAAAAGCCGGAGAATTTCACTCTGGTGCGAAAAGCAGTTACTCGTCCTTATATCGAAAGCTTTGTTGCGCAGCCACGAATTGGTTACATCAGAATTAATCATCTACTTCCCGGAGTGGAATCAGAAATCGAAAAGAAATTGGCGGACTTTCAGGGGCAAGGTGTTGATCGTTTGATTCTAGATGTTCGAAGTTGTGTTGAGGAAGATCAAGATCCTGCAGTCAAGGTGGCTGATCTTTTTATGCCACAAACCACGATCGTCCAAATCAGCGGAAGAGATGGAGTGATCCAAAAAATTTCAGGCGACAGCAAGGTTGCATTTAAAGGTCAACTCTTAATTCTGACCGATTTCACCACCGCCGGTGGCGCTGAAATAGTTGCCGGTGCAATTCAAGATGCGGGTACCGGCAAAGTTTTTGGGGTGAGAACATATGGTCGTGGCGGCATTCAAAAATTATTGCCTGCCGGTAACAATTACATTGTTTTGACGACCCAGAAATATGTGACACCTAAAGGGAAAGTCATCCTCAATAACGGAATCGATCCTGCGATACCGTTCAAGGATGATTTGAAAAGTGCGGACGTAAAAGCCGATGAAGATCGGATGTTAAATAAGGCGATCGATTATTTCCGTCATCCTGCAGCATAACTCAGCGTCTCTGTGGTAAGATTTCCCTAGTTCAGGGGGACTTCCATTTTTCAGTACGCGAGAGTTATCTCTTTTATATTACTGTTTAGTCTTCTTGCGTTCGGTCCTTCACTTCATTCAAAATCGGTCGTAAAACAAGCATCCGTTTCAAATCCTGTTTCAAATGATTATTCAATTACCAGCATTGTTCGTTTGGTCAATTATGATCTGCCCCGCGTTGCGATCATCATCGATGATGCCGGCGAAAATTTAGAATTGCTTGAAAATCTGGCAGAACTTCCTTTCTTAGTTACAGTTTCTGTAATTCCCGGGACACTTCATGATGCTGAAAGCGCAGGTTGGGCAAAACGTCATGGTTTTGAAGTCATGGTGCATTTACCAATGGAGCCGGAAGCGTATCCCGAAAAAGATCCAGGCAAGAATGCGATTCTTACTTCAATGAGCAACCGCAAATTAAAGGAAACGACCCTGGATTTGATTGAAGAAATTCCATATGCAAGCGGCGTGAACAACCATATGGGTTCGCGATTTACACAAAGCGCAGCAAAAATGAATCCAGTCATGGATATGATTGCGCGAAACAAATTGTATTTTGTGGACAGCCGGACAACTCCGTATAGCACTGCATTTCAGATCGCACAATTAAAAAACATTCCATCCGCAGAACGGAATTTGTTTTTAGATGATGATAATGGAGAAATCCTGCAACGTTTTCAAGAATTAGTTCAGCTGGCAAAAACAGAGGGCACTGCAATTGGAATTGCTCATTTAAGACCGATGACTCTTGAAACGCTAAAGTCGATTGATATTTCTGAGTATCGCGATACTCAATTCGTATTTGCTTCCGAACTTTGTGCAGTTAATCAGCAGTATGCTTCACGGCTTAAACCGAAGCACAGCTCCAATGTTTCCCGCAGCAGCCAGCTGAGAACCCGCTAACGAAATATATTTCACCTGGCAACCCTGCTTCAATGCATTTTGAACTGCTTCCGCAACAATATCGGTAACGCCGTTCGTGTTTGCACCGCAAAAATCGCATGAACCATTTTTTGTGTGGAGACTCATGCAAGAAACACATTGATATCCTTCGCGTTCAAAACCTTCCTGAACCAGAAGGTGGTTTACCTGACCACGTTGCAGTGCGCGCAAAGTAGAATCCAAACCAACAATGCCTAATCCGCCTGAATTAACTTCCTTGAAAAGTTGATTCACCAATTGTGTCTCTTCTTTTTGCCTCATTTCTTTTTCAATGTTCATTGTCTTTTCAAGAATATCTTTGGATGAAGCAGTCATTTCTTCATGAACTACCGCTACAACTTTTGCCTCAAGACTGTTCGGTAAATATTGCCGGAATTCGCTGGTGTTGGTTTCAGAACCAGCTAAGATCACATAATCATTCGTATATTTTTTGTAAAAATGATCCGCGGATTCAGCAACATGTTTGAAATGTCTGCGCACATGATCTTCAATGTGACGCTCAATCCGGCGTTCTTCGTAGCCACCAAATCCTGCTTCTTTCACTTTTGATGGAACATCATCCAAAACGTCGGAATGTTCCAGAATTTCACCAGCAGAAATTTCAAACAAGCGGCCTTTTGCGCGTTCAATCAAAATAAACAAGAATCGCTTATGTTGATCAAGGGCCGATGACAATGGCCGATAAAAAGGTTGAGGCTGAATTACCAATTGGCTTTGAATCGGAATCTGCAGCGTAACAACCTTCCAAAACTTCAATGCAGAACAACTGAAGATCGCCAGCGTGCTTACCCCATCCCTCGCAAATTCAAGATTCACATAATCTTGAATCTTCTTGAAATCAGTTTCCAGTGATTTTTTAACTTCTTGAGACCACTTCTGTGTCTCGAGTTCTCTCCGTCGTATCTTGATAAGGTCTTTTAATTCAATCGAATGACTGAGCTGAGGTGTTTTTTCGATCCGAAGATAGAGAGTTGTTGTAAGATATTGTTCAGGGTTAAAGGCGATGAGTTCAGACAGGACTTCCCTACTAATCATAGGCTATCCCTCCTGGCTAGTAATAATCTCTCAAAATGAAAAATAGCACCCAAAGTATGCACAGTCAACGAAACGGTACCTAATGCAAAACCGTAAATGGACTAAATCTTTCAAAAGTTTTCAGATTCTTGTCCCAGCAAGCATTAGCAATCTTGGTTGTGGATTCGACACTTTGGGTTTGGCGATCTCGCTATATTTCAAAACTTCAGTTCATTCTGCTCCCGAGTTTGCACTATCTATGACATGCAATGGCAAAGCACTGGAAATTTCGGCAGAAGAAAATATTTTCCTGAAAGTGCTTCGTAGTTGTTATCCGGTTTCACCTGATGATTGGCATTTCAACATCATTATTGATACCGAAGTGCAACCTCGACGCGGATTAGGCAGTTCTGCTTGTGCCGTAATCAGCGCAATCCTCACTGCAGCTAAATTGATGAACCTGCGGCACGATCCCAAGCAGATTTTGCATACAGCAATGAAATGGGAATCTCATCCTGACAACATTTGCGCTTCAGTTTTTGGAGGCTTTACAGTTGCAATGCAGGATGAAGCCGGCTGCATTTACTCCCAAAAAATACCTTTTCCACCGGCATTGCGAATTTTGTTACTGATTCCTGAATGGGAAATCCGGACAGATGAAGCGCGAAAACTTTTGCCGGAATTGTATCCGAAACAAGTTGTAGTTAGCAATTTACAACGTCTTGCTTTCTTTATGGCGTGTTTGCAGGATGGAAATTTTACCGGATTTCGCGAAAGCGTGAAGGACCAGATTCATCAACCCTACCGAGCGGCACTAATCCCATTTGCACGTGATCTGTTGGATTCAAACCGTTTTACTAGCGACAGCGCAATCATGATTAGCGGATCAGGTCCGAGCTTTGCTGTGCTCTACAGAGTTCACGAAAAGAGCATCCGCTCAGAAATTCAGGAAATTATGTCTATCCATCATGTGCCCTACGATTTGCGCGATGTAGTGGTTGATGATGATGGCGCCCGCATCGAATCGCTGGAAGATTGATTTTTACCGCTGAGATAGGGGAGATCGCAGAGTATAAGAATTTATTATTCGGTGATTTCCGTGTTTCCGTGATTAGTACCAGTCATCTTTCATTGCTCGATAAGCCGGTCCTGATCCGCAATATTCACTAAAACTTTTCCGCAGTCAAAGGCAGGAAGTTTTCGAATTCTTGTTCTTATTGTTTGCTTTTTCAGGCCCTTTTCCAAGACACCAGCAACAGTTTGAGACAAGCTTTGTCCGTTTCTAAGCGCTCGTTTCTTCAATTCATTCAACAAAGATTTCGGAATATTTACGACCGTTTTCATAGGGTCATCATACTTCATCATTAATATCTGGCATCCAGCATCTGGCAACCGGTATCTGGCATCTCTTGTGGTATGATTACACGTCTATGCTAGGGTTTTCTCTCGTCGTGACGAGCAGGAATCGGAGCAAGGCGTTAGAAGAGCTGATTCCGATACTTCTCGAATTGCAAGGTTCGGATAAAGAGATTATTCTAGTCGACAACGCTTCGACAGATTCGACGCGGGAAACGGCTTTACGATTTCCGGTCAAATACATATATTTTCCCGGGGGTCTGGCAGAAGCGCGGCATATTGGATCACTGGCAGCATCGGGTGAATTCATTACTTACGTTGATGACGATACGCGTCCTGGACATCCGGCGATTTTGACAGAAATTCGAAAAGCGTTTGAACAAAATCCAAAAGCTGGAATTATCGGAAGCCGGATTGAAAATATCGGATTTAAAGGAATGCAGCAGTTCAAAGGATACACAAAGTTCGGCAAAAATGCGGTTCTGGAATTTGAACCGAATCCGCCTGCTGCTGATGTGTTTGCATCGATGGCAATAACGATACGCAAAAATGTTTATGAAGCGATTGGCGGTTTTGATCCTGCATTTTCGCGCGGATGTGAAGAGGTCGATCTTTGCATGAAAGTAAAAGCAGCAGGTTACGAATTAGTTCATTATCCGGATGCGTTTTTCAACCATTATGAAATGGGATCTCATTTCCGTTTTAACCCGGTTCACAATCGCGATTACATGAGACTGTATTCATTTTTCAAATTCTTTCCGCCTTCAAGTTTCGGTTCATGGATGGAATTTCTGCGGAACGAATGGGAATTATTTTTGATTGATGTCCGCCAAATTTACCGGCAATATTCATCGCCAGATTTTCAATCTACCCATCTGCCATTTCTAAACAAACTGTTAAGAAAATCGCGACTGCTCCGTGCATTGTTGCGATGGCCTTTAATGCTGGGTGCAATTGCAGTGTCGCCGATCCTGCGACGGCTATTTATTCCTTACATATATTTGAAGGCAAAAAGCAGAAAAAATTTTGAGCGGCTTTCATTCGGGTTAAATTACGCATGAGCAAATCCTTAAAGAATCGTCTGCGTGGAATGATGTATCACAGCGCTACCGAAGCGCTGCGTGATAGCGTCGCCAGAAAACCCCGCGAGATGGCAGTTTCGAAATCGTATCACTCCGGCGAAACTTCGCTCAGTTATTATCCGATCCATCTTGATATTGAAAGCACCAGTATTTGCAATCTGGATTGTCCGATGTGCCCTTATCCTGAAATGCGGATCAAGAAAGGCAACATGACTTTTGATCTGTTCAAAAACATTATCGATCAATGCGATGGCAAAGTGTTTGATGTGCTGCTTCATATGTATGGCGAACCGCTGGTCAACAAAGAAATTTTCAAGATGATTGCTTATGCCAAAGAAAAAGGCGTACGCATCACCAGCATGTCAACAAATTTAACTTTGCTCACACGCGATAAAGGGAAACAACTAATCGAAGCAGGCCTGGACAAAATCACGCTGAGCTTTGATGGAACGGACAAAGAAACATTTGAGCAAGTTCGATTGGGCGCAAATTATGAAAAGTGTCTTGATAACCTGCTTGGGTTTCTGGAATTAAAAAAGGAAACCGGTGCCAAAAAGCCGTTCACTGTTTTGCAAGTCATTCAAATGAAACAGACTGAGCCAGGGTTGCAAGCGTTTGTGGATCGATTTTCAAAAATGAATGTGGATTTGCTGAAAGTAAAAAGCTTTGATACCTGGGCAGGTCAGATTGAAGATAAGACCGAACCGATGAAACCAAGCACCTATCATCGCGGCAATGTAAATGATGAACGGAAACCGTGTCCACTGCTGTGGTATTACATGTCAATCCGTTGGGACGGACGCGTTGTCCCCTGCTGCCGTGATTATGACAACCATGAAATTCTTGGTGACATCACCAAGGAAAGTTTGTTGGACGTTTGGAATGGCAAACGGTTTCAGGCATTGCGACGCGATCACTTGAAGGGTGAATACGATAATTCAGTGCTTTGCTCAAAATGTGTGGAATGGTCAAAATATAAGATGCCGGAACCTGGAAAGTTGATTCAGCACATTTCGCCGGTGATGAGAATTATATGAAAGATTCAACCACCCCCTTAACCCCCTCCTTGAAAAGGAGGGGGAACTCATCGAAAGTCCTACTTGTAAATCCGCAATATCCGGAAGATGACATTGTAAAACGACGATTCATTCCGCCAATTGAACTTGGTTATATTGCATCCCTGGCAATGCAAGACGGACATGAAGTGAAATTCGTAGATGCGAATGCAGAAAATCTCACTGCACAAGAACTGGCTCCAATCATTCGCGAATTTAGTCCGCAATCAGTTCTAACAGTTACATCATCACTGGATCGCTGGATTTGTCCGCATTTAAAGATTGATGAATCATTTCGAATCCTGGAAGCTGCCAAAAGTGTAAATCGCGAAATTCAAACTGCATTAATTGGCCCTCATAGCACAACAGCACCGCTAGAAATGATGCAGCGATCGGAAGCTGTTGATGTTGTGGTGCGTGGCGAGCCGGAATGGACATCTCGTGATTGGATTAATGCAGTCGCAGGATCAAAAGACTACGAAAATGTTGCAGGCATCACCTACCGCCGCAATGGTGAAATTGTGAATTCGGCGGATCGTCCATATATGGAAGATCTGGATGCTCTTCCATTTCCTGCATATCAACTCTTTCCGATGCAAAAATATCATTATCGCGATCATTGTTTGGAACGACCCTTTGCAATTGCACTCGCCAGCCGTGGTTGTCCATATAAATGCACATTTTGTCTTACGATCATGCAAGGGAAAAATTGGCGCTTACGCAGTGTTAGCAAAGTCGCGGATGAACTCGAATGGCTATCACGCGAACATGGAATCCGATCGGTGATGTTTTTTGATTATGAGTTTGGCTTGAATCGCGATCGTACCTTGGAATTGTGTACCGAGATTGCATCACGAAAACTTCCGCTGACCTGGGGCTGCGAAATGCGAGTTTCCGATGCGAAAGAAGATGTGATGCGTGCAATGAAGGAAGCAGGCTGTAATTTCATCGGGTTCGGAGTTGAATCAGGAAATCAAGAAATTCTGAATAAGACCAAAAAAGGGATTACGCTGGAACAGGTAAAAAAAGCATTTGCTCTGGCGCAGCAACTTGAAATCAATGTGGAACGTCCGTACTGGATTCTTGGACTTCCTGGTGAAACGATGGACACCATCGAAAAGACGATTGAGTTTTCTTTGGACCTGCATTCCAACAGCAAGTTTCCAGGAAATTCTGCGTTTGCGGTTCCATATGTCGGAACTGAAATCCATGAGATTGCAAAGAAAAATGGAAACGCTAAGACTGGAACATGGCAGGAAGTGAGTGAAATGATCGGTAAAGTTGATAACATTCTTCCGCCAGGTGATTTAAAACGAGGCCCTTTCTATCGAAAGGTCAAACATCTGTATTACAAGAAGAAATATGGCGCGCATTATTATATGAATCCTTCCTTCTATCGCGACAATCTGCAGGGCCAGCTGAAAAAGATTTTCGGTTTGTAACGCCGGCGGCTCGCCGGCGTTGGGTTGAAATGGCACTCAAATTTTCGATATGCGAGCGGGAGCGAGCATGAATCACATATCAGCTGAAATCTTTGTAAATAAGATATTGTTTGATATTTTTGCGTGCTCGCTTCCGCTCGCACAGGATAACTTCGTACTTGAAACATACTCGCGCCGGCGGGCCGCCAGCGCTACAAATTAATAATGCGCGTTACTAAGCAGATCATTCATGGTGTTGCATTAAATAATCTGGTGACCCTTGTTGAAATGGCTGTGGGTTTTACACAGCAGGTCATCATTGTTCGATATCTGCTCGGGCTGAAACAATACGGCGCACTCGCCTTCTTTCAAGCCGGCTTTGGAATGCTGGCGATCTTCTTCAACTTAAATCTGAATTACTCCGCAATCCGGTTTGGTGGCGCAGCTCAAGGCAAAGAGGATGAAAACGAATTTTATGTTATTCAAGGCACCACGTTCCTTCTAACTTTCTTTACCAATTTGTTATTGCTCGTAGTTACGTTAGGTCTCTGGTATTGGGGCTTTGAATACGAAGGCAAAGTTGTTGGTGAATATTTCTTTTTGCTGGCAATCAATGCGCTGTTTGCTGTCCCGGCAGGTTTTGCGGGACAAATTTTCACCAGTCGAAAGGAATTCAAACTACTGTCGTTTCAACAAATGTTTTGCGCGGTCATAGGGGCGGTCTGTGTAGTTATTTTTTGCATGATGGTTCCAACAGTTCGTGGTGCAATCTATGGAATGGTTGCGGGATCCATCATTTCATCAATCGTCAGCATCATAATGGTCCGGAAAGATATTTTCCGATTGCGCATCGATTTTGGTAAAGCGCGATCGTTTGGATTGTATGGCGGACAATTCGCGATCAGCTCCATCGTCAAACAATTTTTCTGGAAAGCGGATGTAATCATACTTGGTCTATTTGCGAATGAGAGAGCGGTCGGACTCTATCGAATCGCTCAAACTGTCGCAAATCCATTGATGCGCGCATTCAGCCCATTGTGGACAGTCCTTTTCCCCACAGTTGCTACCGAATCGGGCAAAGGCAACATCGATAACATTCGCAAATTACTTTTCCGTGGCACACAATGGCTCGTTCTTGCAAACCTTCCAATTGTCATCATCGGTTCGGTCTTACTCGACATACTGGTTCCGCGAATTTATGGTGTTGCTGATGCCGCGGTGATTCCAATACGATTTTTGTTGTGGGGATTTGCAATTGGAACCATGACTTCCGTTTCACCACCGATCTTGCGTGTTTACCGAAATGATATTGCGTTGTTCACAACACTGGCAGCTGCAATTCTGAACGTTGCTTTAAACTTGATCTTAATTCCAACCTATCAAGTACGAGGCGCTGCAATCGCAAGCTTTATTTCTTTTGGATTACTGGCAATCGCCGTTTATTATTATGCTTTCCGCGCAATTGGCTTGAAAGTCTTGCCATTACTTACAACAGATGTGGTTATACAAATTGTATTCATCGCGATGATCATGACCGCAAGTATTTTTAATTATTTTTGGATCGCTCTTGCTCTTTTTGCTCTAATGTTGCTCTATGTATTCGGATTCCGTATTGTGACTGTTTCGGAATTTAAAGCTTACCTGGCTTCATGATCACGGCGCCTAAGCCTTCCTTCTGGTCCTATGTCCCGCATTTCATCTTGTTCTTAACAGTTCCGATGTTAGTAGAACTGATCGTCTATTTATTGCGACCGGAAATTTTCCCGGCTTACCTTCCAACTTTACGTTTATTACACTCTGTGATTTTTGTTTGTTTTTACTACGCGATATTTGTGACAATCATCGCTTGTCTTCTTGCTTTGTTACAATGGATCCTTCCATCAACAAAAATTCTTCCGGCTATTCCTGCAGCTTTTTATTTCATGTTTTATGCAATGACATTAAATCGACTGATGCCGTCTGAATCCGGCTTCAGCATCCTTCGAATCATCGTGTTTCTAATCAGCATGGTCATTGCAGTTTTATTTTATGTAGCGTTAATGAAATGGAATGTTTCTAAAACCAGAATGTGGATTGCTATCGCAGTCTACGTTGGGATCAGTGCTTTCTTACTTCAACATCTTTTCCGCTTCCCTTATCCGTTTGTAGTCATGTTTTTATTGCATCCACTAATTGTTTTCGCATTGATGTACTTTCCGGCAAAACTGTTAATCGGTGTGGTTGTATTCTTTGTGGTGCTATTCATTCGTGGTAAAACTGTGCTTCAACCATTTTCGCCGCCGGTAAAGCAACAAACCTATGATCGCGTCATTGTTGTTGGTGTCGATGCATTATCACCCGATACGATTCAAGAACTACGTCAGCAAAAGAAATTACCGGCGATTGATTCAATTTATGCAAACGGAGTTCATGGAAGACTTTCAACCTTGAACGTTCCCTTCTCGCCGCTTGTTTGGAACACAATTTACACCGGCACTTTGCCACAACAACATGGCGTAACCGGATTCACGTTTACTCATGTCGCAGCCGCACCTCCGTTTTTGAGTTTGTGGCTTGATAATTGGACCAACAGTGATTGGTCACATCGCATTGTTCAACTGATGAGCCATAGTGGAATGATAGGCACACTGGCGCCGGCAAATGCTCTCAGCAGAAGACGTCCAACATTCTGGAATTTTGTAAATGAAAATAAAGCAGCCGCGCTGGTTGTTGGCGGCTGGACCACTTTTCCCCCCGAAAAAATTGATGGTACGTTGATTTCCGATTATGCATTCTCCGCGAAACCTGGAACAATCGGTGTGTATTATCCAACTCAAAAAAGGATTGATGACCTGCTTCGGTATCAACCTGAAATGGACCAGTGGCCTTCTGATATGCAGCGTTATATTAGCCGCGACTTGAAGGTGCATCATTTAGCCATGAATCTTCTTCATGAAAAACGGGATCGTGAGCGATTTGTTTTTGCTTATTATTCGTCAACCGATGCATTCGGACATCATTACGGTCGAGAAATTGGAATCACAAACACTGCAGCTAACGACCGGATGCAATACTTGAAGTGGCGCGACAACGTTTATGGGATGATCGATCGCTTCTTGCAAGATTATCTCGCATTGATTGATGATCGAACGTTGTTGATTGTATGTTCAGATCATGGCTTCCATTACGATAAGCGGCAGCACAACTATGCGGTGGATGGAACTGTTCTGTTATTTGGAAAAGGTGTTCGGAAGAATTTGGAAATCCGTGGTGATGTTTATGCAATCGCACCCACAGTTCTTTATGCTCTCGGGATGCCGCTGTCTACTTCATTTTCAGGGCAACCATTGAAGCAGGCATTTGAAGGAAGCATTCCGCAGTCGCAAATGCGTTCTTATTCATTCCATCCAGAATTCATGGAAGTGAGTGGTCCGGAAAGTCTTGACGAAGAAAAACTCGAAGAGCTGCGCGACCTACAATACATACAAAGATAGAATAACCACGGAGTTACAGAGCTCCGTGACTCCGCGGGTGAAAAAGATATGAATCTTGTAATTGTCAGCCGTGCGATATATCCGCTTCATGGTTATGGAGGGATGGAACGTCATTGTCATGATTGGATTCTAACTATGGCTGAGCTTGGCTGCACCATAAACGTAATCACGATGCCTCCGGATCATGAATATTCAGAGTTCCCGAATTCGGTACGTTTTCATTTCATCCCTGGAACGCCCGCGCGGAGAGTTATTGCGCGAGTTACAAAATATCCAAGGTGGGTTAACGATATCAGATCGTTTTTGTCGCAGTTAATACAAAAAGAATCGGTAGATGCGATTTATGCAAATGGCCTGGCCATTGCAGGATGCACCGGATTTTCAATACCGGTTTTTTATAATCCCCATGGAATGGAGGAATTCAAAACCTCAGGCGCAAAATTTCTTGCATATAGTTCATTCCGTTCGATGAGTCGTAACGCAGCACAGCGCGCCACAAAAGTAATCGCAACGGATAAGAGCCTTGTATCAGAAATCCGAAAATTCTTATGTGTTCCGCAAGAAAAGATCATCATCATTCCAAACTCTGTGCGTATTGTTGGGCCGGCTCTCAGATCCGCCCGCAAAGATTCATCGGATCCACTGGTTATTTCTGTTGGCCGCCTGGAACGCAATAAAGGATTTCATATCTTATTAGAGGCACTTGCTAATTCAAAAAACTTACCTTCACACTGGGATCTGGTGATTGCGGGAACAGGTTCGATGGAAAATGAATTACGCGAAATCGCCAGATCACACGGAATTGAGGGCCACGTTACCTTCGCCGGTGAAATTACGGCTGGAGAATTGGAAAAACTGTATCGAAAAGCAGATCTTTTCATCCATCCTACACTTTATGAAGGTAGTTCCATCGTTACGTTAGAAGCCATGTTGCATGGACTTCCAATCATCGCTACAACTGCCGGCGGTCTTACAGACAAAGTACACCCGGACGTTAACGGATGGCTTGTGCCACCTGGCGATCGCGAAGCTTTATCAAATGCAATTCAGAAAGCATATGATGCAAGAGAACGCTGGGCAGAAATGGGAAAACAATCAGAACAAATTGTACGAGAACAGTTCTCATGGGACCAGTGCCGGACAACTGTTCCTTGAAACTTTTCAGCAAGCTAAGTAATTTAGGTTCATAACGAATTTCCCCTCCTTTGATAAGGAGGGGAGCAAATCTCGGAATTAAGTTGTTGCGGTTCACCAATGGAAATATCACAGAAAGCATGGATGGAGTGTTGCAAGAGATTTTATCAACCCCCCCCATCCCCCTCCTTATCCAAGGAGGGGGAGCCCCATAACGTAAGGAGCTCAAATAAATGAATTCACCTATCATCATTCTAAGTACAACCGGATCCGAAGATGAAGCGTCTAAAATTGCAGAACATCTTGTGAGCAATCGTTTGGCTGCCTGTGTAAACATCATTCCATCCATTACATCCGTGTATCGTTGGAAAGGTGAAATGAATTCTGATCGAGAAATCTTAATGATTATAAAAACTGATGCGTCACGATTTGAAGAGATCAAATCCGCTGTGCGTAACATGCATAGCTATGAAACACCTGAATTGATTGCCATTCCAATTCAACAAGGCCTGCAACAATACTTAGATTGGATCACAGAATCCGTCTCCACTTAAATGAATGTCACAAAATTCTTGCCACTGTTTTTCGCTACGTTGTTTCTATGTGTTCTTCCTCTAAAAGCAAACAGTTTAGATCCTGAAATCTTAAAAAGCATTGCTAAAAAGATCGAAAAAAATAATGAACTCCTTGACAATTATGATTTTTATCAAGATCAGGAAGTGAAAGAACTGGATGATGATGGTTCGGTTAAAAAAGTAAAAAAGCAAACGTTTCGAACGATTTTGCTTCTGGATCACAGATACTATGAGCTAATCAAAGTTGATGGCAAGGGTTTGAATGATAAAGACAGAAAGGATGAAGCGAAACGTCGCGGCAAGTTCATAAAAGAAATTCAGAAAAAAGGAAAAGCAACTGAAGAAGAAGAGGATGAAGATGAAAATTTTACCTTAGAGGATTTGATGGAAAAATATGATTTTTCGCAGTTGCCAGCTGAGGGCGAGGCGGTATATGTAATTTCATTCAAGCCAAAATCAGGAGAATTAAAGGAAAGGAATCGCACCGAAAGGATTTTGAATCATCTTGAAGGAAGAGTCTGGATAAGCGCAGATTACAATCTCATGCGCGCAGATGCGCGGTTAATGGAGCCGGTGAAATATGGATTCGGGATCCTCGCAAACGTGCAGGACGTGGATTTGAAATATCAACAAACTAGATTTGATGGAATCTGGGTACCTGAAATTTTTGCGCTCGAATATAAAGCCCGGGTTGTGGTAAAAGATCAAATTAAACAGATACATACTCGCTATTTCAATCTAACCAAACGTCCTGCAGTAGCACAATCGGCAGCTACCAAATAAACTCTTAAGCCACGATTGAAAATCTGCTAATGACTACAGTATAATGACTATAGGCATGAAGAGACAAAACACCGTATCAAAATCAAAGTTTAAATCAAAAGCTCTCGAATACTTTCGGCAGGTAGAAAAGACAGGCAAGCCGATAGTAATAACAGATCGAGGCAAGCCCTCGTTAAAGGTAGTTCCGTATTCATCGGATCCCACAGAAAACTTGAAACTCCTTCGCAACACGTTGATCAATTATAAGGACCCATTTAAGCCGGTTGGTGCAAAAGATTGGAAAGCTCTGAAGTAGTGTTGCTGGACACCCATACATTTGTTTGGTGGATTAGTAGTCCACAAAAACTGTCTAAAGCAGCCCGGCAAAGGATTGACATAGCCGCAAGGCAATCTGCAATTTATGTTTCTTCAATCAGTATATGGGAGATTGTCCTGCTCGTTACGCGAGGAAGATTGCAATTCTCGATTGATGTTGAAGATTGGATTAATCGTTGCGAATCGCTTCCGTTCCTAAACTTCGTGCCAGTCGATAATCATGTGGCCATCAAAGCAAACCGATTACCGGAACCGTTTCATCAGGATCCTGCAGACCGAATGATTCTTGCAACTGCCTTGATCCTGAATGCAACTTTGGTTACGCGCGATGATAAGATACTCAACTACCCTCACGTGGAATCATTTTGGTAAATTATGTCTTGATGCTATTTCTGGCATATCTCGGACATAAGATCCGCATTCCATGTCGGTTTTAGAAAGACTTGCACCATTCAATTACAGCCCCGTTGTGGATCGATTTGTTCTTTATATGGGTCCGCAAAAGCATTACTATTCCGAAAGCGAAAACTGGATGAAAATTTCATGGCGGGAAGTTAGCGGCTATTTGCTGATCGTAGTGGCATCCTGTTTTTGGGGAGGTTCCGCAAGTTTAGGTAAATCACTATTTCAAGCCGGCATGTCCACCGGTCAGCTAATGCAAGTTCGGTCAGTGATGAGCGCCGCGGTGTTGAGTGTAATGCTTGCGCTATTTGCAAGAAAGCATTTCAAAATTCAAATGCGAGACCTCTGGGGTTTGTTACTTCTGGCAATCCCTGGATTGGTTGTGGTCAATGCTTCCTATTATCAAGCCGTCAAAATGATGCCGGTCGCGATCGCAGTGTTCATTCAATTCTGCGCTCCGGTTCTCATCTTTCTTTATGGTTGGATCACCAAGCGGGAACAAAGTTCAACCGCCAAACTCGGAGCTTTATGTTTGAGTATCTTCGGTACATTTTTGATGGTGCAAATCCAGAACCAGGGTTTTAGACAACTTCCAGCTTTTGGTCTGTTCTGTGCCTTCCTTGCGATGGTGAGTTATGCATTTTATTTAATTGTCTCGCATCGGCTTGCAGAAAAACATTCCCCATTAACTCTTGTATTGTATGGCTATTCTCTTGCGGGGTTATTCTGGCTGGTTGCAGTAAATCCTGTAAGCACTGCAAACTTCATTGCTGCTAAACAGTTATGGATTCCATCAGTATTGTTTGCCGTATTTTCTACAGTGATACCTTTCACACTTTTTCTTACCGGATTGGCGCGTGTTTCACCAACAGGCGCATCAATTGCATCCGGCACCGAAACCATTACTGCATCACTCTTCGCTTTCTTTTTTCTGGGAGAAACTCTCGCGATGTCTCAAATTCTTGGCGCAATCTTAATTTTAGGTGCAATTATTCTTCTGATTCTTGCTCACTCTCAGACACAGCAAGAACCTCAAGACATCCCAAATTAATTCGAATCGTTCAGGCTTTGTGGTTTAAACAAAGTGTGTTAGTTTGATGCGATGACTACGAAATTTGGGGATCAAGATTGGGCGCTGATTCTCGGGGCATCGAGTGGTTTTGGCGAAGCAACTGCGCTGGAACTATCTGCTCAAGGAATGAATATTTGCGGAGTGCACCTGGATCGCCGAGGTACGCTGCCGCATGTTCAGGAAATTACTGACTCAATTCAAAAAAATGGCAGAAAGCCATTATTTTTTAATATCAATGCGGCAGATGAAGAAAATCGGCATCAGGTTATTACTACTTTAAGATCGCAAATCGGTGATGGTTTTGTACGCGTCTTTATGCATTCACTTGCGTTCGGAACACTGAAGCCATTTCTGGCGAACACTCCTGAAGAACAAATTACTCCCGCGCAAATGAATATGACTTTGGATGTGATGGCACATTCACTGGTGTATTGGGTTCAGGATTTGTTGAAGCCAGGATTATTGCGTCAAGGATCCCGGATTTTCGCGATGACCAGTTCAGGAAGTGTGGTGATGGCTCCAACATATGGAGCTGTCTCAGCAGCGAAATGTGCACTGGAATCGCACGTCCGTCAGCTCACGCTGGAGTTAGCCGGGCGAGGAATCACTATTAATGCCATCCGCGCCGGCGTAACAGACACACCCAGTCTTCAAAAAATTCCTGGTCACGATGTAATGATCGAAGCAGCACTGAGACGGAATCCAGCAGGCAGACTGACAACAACTCAGGATGTTGCAAAAGCAATCGCTGCCCTCTCCCACTCCGAAATCGGATGGCTCACAGGAAATGTCATCAACGTTGATGGCGGCGAAATGGTCGTAGGTACCAAGTAGAGATGATTATGCGAAATGGATTTCTCCCCCTTATGAAGGGGGAGATCAAAGAGGGGGTTGGAATCAAATCAGATCGCTCCAACCACCCCCTATCCCCCTCCTTCATAAGGAGGGGGCACACTGACGTTGATCCACAATGATTTATCGATACTTCTTTTTACTTCTTGTATTAACAGCCCTTATCGGTTGCTCTAAATCTCCGGAGAAAACAACTACCGCACCCTCGCCCCAACCCAAACAAAAAGTAGTTTTGGAAATTGGGGATTACAAAATAACCGATGGTGAGTTGCAAGAAGTCTTGAAGCAGATGCCGGTAGATCAAAAAGCACGATATTTAGGACGCGGACAAAAAGGGATGGAGGAATTGTTAAATGATATTGCGGAACGGCACATTGTAGCGGAAGCTGCTCGCGCAAAAAAAATGGATAATGACGTTCATGTTCAAGCCGGATTATTAGTAGCAAATGATTCCGTCTTGTATTCTGCTTTTTATCGAAAAGAAGTTTTGGACAAAGTTGTACCTGAGTCTGAAATTAAAGCTTTTTACGAAAAGAACAAAGACCGTCTATTAATTCCGGAACAGATAAAAGTCCGTCAGATCTTTGTTTCGCCAAAACCGGAATCAGAAATCAAAAACAGTGAAGGCAATGATGCGAAAACTGAAAGCGAAGCAAAACAAAAAATAGATCGCATCACGGCTGAACTAAAAGGCGGTGCAGATTTTGCGACATTGGCAAAAAAATGGTCAGAGGATCCAAGTGCAGCGAATGGCGGCGAACTCCCCTGGTTCGGTAAAGGCCGGATGATTCCAGTGTTTGAAGAAGCCGCATTCAAACTCAATCCCGGACAGGTTAGCGAACCACTCAAAACGGACTTCGGGTATTACATTTTGAAAGGTGAAGAAAAACGGGACAAACTTCAAATTCCATACGAACAGGTTCGCGATCAAATTCAGAATCAACTTGCAACCAGTCGATCGGATCTCATCGAAAAAATGTATGCAAAAATCCTTGAAGATCTGAAAACAAAATACCCTCAAAAGCTCCACCCGGAAAATTTGAGCCATTGACGCGCAAAATTCTTTTTCCGCTAGATGATTTCGTACTTTTTCTTTATGCATTCGTAATCCGGTTACTATTCTGGACAGGCTTTGATGACCGCCAATTACTGTATTCGCTGTTTTATTATGGCGATTCATTCCGGCTTCATCAGGAAGCACTTGAGATTCTAAAATCCAATTGGAGTAGCAGCCTTCTTCCCTATCACCCACCGGTAACGAGTTACTTTCTAGCATTGATTTATAATTTTTTTGGAACACCGCCAGAACATCTTCCTGCCATAAAAATCTTATTGATCATTATTTCTGCACTCAGCGTAGTTATCTTTCATCGTCTTGCCAGAAGATTCTTTTCTGAAAGGCTTGCATTAATTGCAGCAATTATTTTTGGTGCAACATTTCCAATGCTGGTTGTATCTGTAACCCCAAATACGGAATCGATCTTTCTATGCTTTGCAATGTTGACGTTGTTATTCTTTGCGAGGCTAAGGAGTTCATGGAATACCAAAGATGCAATCTTGATGGGACTTTGCGGTGCGCTGGCGTCGCTGACCAGAGCAGAGTTTGCGAGCTTTTTTGTGGTGCTGGTTGCAGGCGTTTTTCTTATGAAGCCCGGCCATCGCGCCCTGCCTCCGCAGGGCCGGGCCTCGATCGCATCAGAGGCTGGGGCTTCGCGGAGGTGGGGAGCGGAAGCCCGGCCTCTAATCATTACGATCATCGCATTTCTTCTTCCATTCATTCCATGGACGATCCGGAACTACAACGTCTTGAAACAATTTAATGTCGAAAAATCGGAAGCAGGCCTGGAGCCACTACCAACATTTGCTCCGATAACCTGTTATGGTCCGATCAATTTTGCGATGGCCAATAATCTTCTCGCGGACGGCAAGTTCAGCCGCACGATTTTGACCGGAGCGAACGTAGCAGCGCTGGATTTGAATAATCCTCAACACCGCCACTATTTTCTTCATGGATATGCAGAAGGGCTGACTTTTATCAAAGATTATCCAAAAGAATTTTTGAAATTGATCGGCATAAAACTACGTCTCTTCACTCAGGGATTTTCGTGGGGCTTTGGCCCGACAAACATTCCCGGTGGATTGAATGGTGTGCGTTATCCGATAGATATTTTCGTTTCAGAAAATCGGTGGTGGGCATGGCTCATTGGCCCTTTATTCATTTTTGGATATTGTTTGTCCATTCGTGAATTTTCGAAATGGTGGCCACTCCATCTGTTATTCCTGCATCGAATTGCAGTGACATCGGTTTTTTTTGGCTATGTGCGAGGTCTAGCAGCGATTTATTTTGTGGTCGTGTTGTTTCTTTTCTACCCTCTTTCGATTAACTTAAGATTTGTGAACTGGCTGGATCGCACTTCGAAACAAATTCTATTGATCGTTCCTATTTTGATATTTACAGCAATTTCTTTGATTCCACATATTTCACCAATTCGCTTTCAAGCAAGTGGTCCTTCGGAAGGTGGCTCCGGTTATTTAATTCAAGATGAAGAAATCAGGATCTGGCCAAAGCAATGAACATAAAACGGCTCATCATCGGAATTGTCCTTTCAGTCTTGTTTTTGTATTTATTCTTGAAGAATTTAGATTTGGCACAGGTCTGGACAGTTATACGTCAAGGCAAAACATCATGGCTTTTACTGGCCTTAGGATTGAACTTCCTGAATTACATTATGAGATCTTACCGCTGGCGCTTTTTCCTTCAGCCAATAAAGAAAAATATTGGAATGTGGAATCTGTACAAAACTACTGTGATCGGATTTGCTCTTAGTTCTATTTTCCCAGCAAGAATTGGTGAAGTAGTTCGCCCGTATCTTTTGGGGATGAAAGAAAACATCAGCCGTTCAGCAGCTCTCGCAACGGTAGTGGTAGAGCGGCTGTTTGACACGCTCACAGTTTTATTAATGCTGGTGTTTTATTTATTGGTGCTGATACGGCCGGATGAGCTCAGTCCTGAAGCGCGTGATTCATTAATTCAATTAAAACGAGCTGGATTTTATGTTTTTGCAGTTGTACTTGTTGGAATAATTTTCTTGTATTACCTAAAGCATAGTCCTGCGACCGTTCGCAAAATGGCCCGATGGTTCGAAAAATTCCTTCCGAAAAAAGCAGCTGAGAAAGTTGACGGAATTCTTGACTCATTCGTTGAAGGGCTTTCAATTCTTCATGATCGAATTATTCTTTTGAAGATCAGTTTTTGGTCAATCCTGTTCTGGATGGTGATTTCACTTAGCTTTTGGGCAACAGTGAAAGCTTACAGACCTGATTTCCCATTTACAGGAACTTTTTTGATCATGATTTTGCTGGCCATAGGCATTGCTGTTCCTACTCCCGGTGGTGTTGGAAGTTTTCACTTCATGTGCAAATTTGGATTGACGCGATTTTTTGCTGTCCCGGATGCACAAGCTGGCGCGATTGCTCTTGTCTTTCATGCGATTGGATTCATCCCGGTAACGATTCAAGGGCTGTTATTTTTGTGGCATGAGGGTTTGAGCACAAAGAAACTCAGCAAGCTGGCCGAAAGCCAGCAAACCGGATAATTTTATCCCTTGTTTAAATTCGAGACGCCACTTTTGTCTGCTTTCTAAACGATTCAAGCAGCCTCTCCTCGAGATAATTCACTGGCAAGATCCTTGCTTTAAGGTAAGGTGTGAGATTGAGTCAACGCACAAATTTACCTGACGCATCAACACATGCGATGAACCAGGACCGCTCCGGGCGAGAGTTGATCAGGACAGCAGTTTTGGGGCTGATAAGGGGGACGGTTCGGCAAGAGGGGCTGTTCGCATTCACAGTTCATCACATTCTGCTGATTGAAGGGGAATCACAGGATGTGAAATATGCTCGGCGCCGGAGCGGACTGGCTCGCATGATTTCAAGAGAGAGTTAAAGGCAATACTGTTTTAGGGGAAAAGGCTTTTGGATTAGAGGGAGGAGGTAGATGCGATTCAATGAATACAATTGGCTCAGCAGAAGGGGTAAAGACAAAAGGATTTGATCCAAAAACACTCGATCGTGTGCAAGATTTTGTGCAGCAAACGATTGGTGTGCGATTGAAAAACGATTTAAACGAAGCAGTTAGCCTACTTTTAGAAGCAGGTGGAAAATTATTCGGTGCATCAATCGGTTACGGCGGAGAACGTGCAGGAAACGTTTTTCAAGTCCGTCATCGTATGAAGGAAGGTGTTGTTAGCAAATTCAGAATTCCCCTGGTACTGGAGGGATCCAGTTTTCTGAAGGACATGTTCGAAGCAGGCATTCCTTACATTGGAAATGAACCGGCAATGGATCCAATGGTGCCATCGGTACTCAAAACCGTATTCTTTCGAAATGTCATTGGGATTCCGATTAAAGCAGGTTCGCTTCAGTTTGGTTTTTTGTTTTCTGGAATTCCAGGAAATTCGATGGAAGTTGCATTAGCTCAAAAACAATACGTGGAGATTTTTAATCTTCAGGCTTCCGCCACGCTAGCGAATCTTGCGTTACAAGTGGAACCAAAACGTCAGACTCAAACTGAAGCCGCCGCAGAGGTTAAGGATAAAGAAGCATTACACCGTTATCTTGAAGAAACGATAACAAAAAGAGAACCGCACGAGTTAACGTTGATGCTGTTAATTGACATTGATCATCTAAAGGAGATCAATGAAAAATTTGGCAAGGCTGCAGGAGATTCTGCGATTCAAGCTGTTACGAGTTGTTTGCGAGAAATAGAAAATGAGAAGTGCAAAACATTTCGAATTGACAGCGATGAATTCATGGTCGTTATCAATGTTGTATCGCCACTGAAAGGCTTGCGCTTAGCCGAGGAAATCCAAAAGAAACTGTCAGTGTATAAGATGCCTGGTGGTTCAATTACGGTATCAATCGGAGTATCTTATTGTGGTTCTGATTCGACATCGTTTGAAGAACTTTTGGAAGGCGCTGAGGAAGCCCTTGGCAGAGCTAAGAGCTCAGGAGCATCTACCGTTGAAATAAACCGAATGGTCTCATAGATTTTTTACCGCAAACACTCAGAGTCTCTGCGGTTAGAGTTAGCGTTCGTTCATCAATGATTTCACTTCATCGAGGAATTCGCCGACGTCCTTGAATTCACGATAAACTGAGGCAAATCGAACGTACGCAACTTTGTCTAAACGTTTCAGGCTCTCCATAATATAGCTACCAACTTCGGTTGTGCTGATTTCTTTTTCTGAACGTTCCGAGAGCATTCCTTCAATTTCATCGGCCACGGTTTCGAGTTCGGTTATAGGCACAGGACGTTTTTCTGCGGCTCTTAGCAATCCGCCTAAAATTTTGCCCCTGTCATACCGCTCGCGGCGTCCGTCTTTCTTAACCACCATGTATAGAATTTCTTCCACACGTTCGTAGCTAGTAAATCTTTTTTTGCAATCTTCACATTCGCGCCGCCGGCGGATAGACTCCCCGCCTTTTGACTCGCGAGAATCAATGACTCGATTTTGCTTAGACCCACAATATGGACATTTCATCTTGAGTTTCCACTATTAGCAGTGTCAGCTAGGCACGGACTTATTGTAAGACGAAACCCTCAAACAAAAAAGCCGTCCAAACCCAGAGGGAATGGACGGCTTTATGTCTTAGGATTAGAACAGGTTACGCCTCATGCTTCGGCTTCTGCGATGGGCGTTTATCTTTATTATCTGCCTTCGCCTTCTTTCCACCTGCTTCTTCAGATGCTGCTTTCTTCGATGCTTTTTTCTTCTTCTTCGAATCTTCAGCAGCCTTCTTTTCGTAAATAGCAGTATTTGTCAATTCAATGAAGGCCAGCTGAGCACCATCACCCCAGCGTGTACGATAGGCAATGATTCGGGTATATCCACCTTTATTGTCTTGAGTGTAACGTTTGGCAATTTCATCAAACAGCTTTTTTAATACGGCTCTGTTTGTGATTTGCCTTTGCATTAGCCGCCGCGCATGAACGTCTTGTTTGCGTGCGAGTGTAATCAGCTTTTCGGCATAAGGACGAAGCTGCTTGGCCTTCGGCATAGTGGTCTTAATGCGTTCTCTCTCGAACAGAGAGGTAGCCATATTGCGAAGCATCATCATACGATGTTCAGACTTCCGACCTAATTTTCCTCGCCTGTTTCGATGACGCATAATTCAAACTCCTAAGAAGTTAGTTCCATTCCAAGCGATAATCCCATGCTATCAAGTACATGTTTTACTTGTTGCAGAGATTTTCGTCCAAAATGTTTGGTCTTCAATAAATCAGATTCTGTTTTTGAGACCAGATCTTTCAATGTATAAATGTTCGCATTCTTCAAACAGTTGTAAGCACGAACACCAAGTTCCAATTCTTCAATACTCTTGTCCAGCACATCTTTCATCGAAGCTGTACTTTTTACGCCTTTCTTCACGGCTTCTTCGGCTGCAGCCGGAGTTGTTGTTTCATCCAATCCGATGAAAATATCCAGGTGATCGGACAAAATTTCCGCAGCGCGTGATAATGCATCTACCGGCGAAACAGTACCATTGGTCCAAATTTCCAATGTTAGTTTTTCGTATTGGCTGGATTGACCTACACGAGCCGGTTCAACATGATATTTCACTTTCACAACTGGGGAATGAACTGAATCCAGCGGAATGTATCCGATTCCAAGATCTTTTTGTACATTCCGTTCCGCGGAAACATAGCCTCTTCCCTTTTGAACTACCATTTCCATTTCAAGTTTTCCGCGATCGCCTAATGTAGCGATATGCAGTTCCGGATTCAGAATTTTTATGTCGGCATCATGTTTAATTGTGCCGGCAGTCACAGTGCCAAGTTCATTGGAGTTCAATGAAATAATTTTCTGATGATCCGCCATCAGTTTGATCGGAATTTGTTTTAAATTCAGGATGATGTCCGTTACATCTTCCACCACGCCAGGAATTGTAGAAAATTCGTGGAGAACTCCTGCAATTTTGACCGCAGTTATTGCTGCACCTTCAATCGATGAAATTAATACACGTCGAACGGCATTTCCTACAGTAATGCCAAAACCTTTTTCAAAAGGTTGCGCATAAAATTCACCGAATGTTTCGGTCAGTGTTTCTTTATTTACGTTTAAACGAGCAGGTTTTTGGAAACCTTCTAATACCATTCTCGGAATTCCTCCTCAATCTGGAACCTTCACAACAATGCGGGCAGTTTTGCTGCTGTATCGTTCCAGGTTCGCTAAAATGAACACCCGCGCGATTGGATTCGCTCCGCCTGAGGCGGACCGGATCCAAAGAACCGCCAATTATTTCGAATACAATTCGACGATCAGATTCTCATGGATCGGCATCGTCAAATCTTCGCGTGATGGCAGAGCCAGGATTTTACCCTGAGGTTTTTCCGGATCCAGTTCAAGCCAGACCGGCACGCCACGACTTCTGCTAATATTCAAAGCTTGTTGCAGATGAGCATTTTGTGTAAAACTCTCTTTCAAACCAACTACATCACCGGGATTCACTTCGTAAGAACCGATCGTGACTCTTTTGCCATTCACCTGCACATGACCATGGTTGATCCATTGTCGTGCTTGTGCTCTGGATGCAGATAGGCCAAGACGATACAAAATGTTATCCAGACGACGTTCCAATAAAACCAGCAAACGTTCGCCTGTGATTCCTTTCGATTTATTCGCCTTGTCAAAAGTCAGACGAAATTGCTTTTCGAGCAGGCCGTAAATGCGTTTCACTTTTTGTTTTTCACGCAATTGCAAACCGAATCCAAGCATTTTCGAACGGCGTCTTCTACCATGTACTCCAGGAATAGTTGGCCGTTTTTCAATCGTACATTTGGTGAAACACTTCTCCCCTTTCAGGAAAAGCTTTTCTCCTTCGCGGCGGCACAGTCTACAGACTGGCCCAACATATCTAGCCAAGTTCTAATCCTCCAAAATCGTTAAAAAATTCTTTTTAACGCAGAGACCGCCGAGATTTTCATTAAATTACTCGGCGCACTCGGCGTTAAAAAAGATTTACTTTACACACGTCTACGCTTGGGTGGACGACATCCATTATGCGGAATCGGAGTGACATCCTTAATTGATTTCACTTCGAGTCCGATTGATTGCAACGCACGAATTGCGGATTCGCGTCCTGCACCAGGTCCTTTTACACGCACATGAACGCGCTTCATTCCATGCTTTACTGCTTCCTGTCCGCAATTAACTGCAGCCTGTTGCGCCGCAAATGGTGTTCCTTTGCGCGAACCTTTAAATCCTAAGGTTCCGGAACTCGCCCAGCTGATTACATTCCCTTGAAGGTCGGTAATCGTAATAATTGCATTATTGAAGGTTGCCTGGATGTGAACGATCCCCATAGGCACAATCTTCTTCTCTTTCTTTTTTGATCCTTTTTTCGGCGATTTTACCATTTCAACCTCTTATGATTTTGCCGGAGCTGCCGGTGGTGCTGAAGGGGCTGCACCTGCTGGTTTCGATGCTGACGGTTTACGTGCAATAATTGTTTTGCCACGTGAACCTTTTCGTGTACGTGCATTTGTATGTGTACGTTGACCCCGTACCGGTAGACCGCGACGATGGCGCATTCCGCGATAACAACCGATATCCATCAGCCTCTTAATATTCATGCTGATTTCTTTTTTCAGATCACCTTCCACCTTACCTTCCTGATCAATGACTTTTCGGATGTTGCTGACCTGTTCTTCAGTCAAATCCTTCACCTTAACAGCTTCGTCAACTCCAGCTTTCCTTAAAATCGATTTAGAGCGAGCTCTTCCGATTCCAAAGATGTAGGTCAGGCTGATCTCTATCCTTTTATTCGGTGGTAAATCTATACCAGCAATACGCGCCATTCTTCCTCCTTACGTAATTCGTAATGCGTAATTCGTAATGCGTAATAGGCAATACGACGTTTTACGCATTACGTATTACGTATTAGCCCTGTCTTTGCTTATGTTTACGGTTTTCACAAATCACTCGAATTCGCCCGCGGCGAACGATGATTTTGCATTTATCGCACATCCGTTTAATTGATGCTCTAATCTTCATACTTTCCTCAAACTTATTTGAAGCGATACGTGATCCTGCCACGAGTTAAATCGTAGGGTGTCAGCTCTACTTTCACTTTGTCACCTGGCAGAATACGGATGAAGTTTTTGCGCATTTTTCCTGAAATATGCGCCAGCACGATATGCTCTTTACCTTCGAGTTTAACTCGAAACATTGCATTAGGCAGTGTTTCAGTCACCGTGCCAGTAACTTCAATCGCTTCTTCCTTCGACATTTAAACTCCAGTAACTACGCTCTCAGCTTACAACCGATAAAATTTCCGGGCCGTTATCGGTAATTGCGATGGAATGTTCAAAATGTGCCGCCAGTGATCCATCACGTGTCACCGCGGTCCAGTTATCGGCTAAAACTTCTACATCCGCACGTCCCTGACATACCATTGGCTCAATCGCCAGCACCATTCCCGCTTTAATTCGGGGACCCTGCCCGCGAGTGCCATAATTCGGAACTTGTGGATCTTCATGCAAGTTGCGTCCGATTCCATGACCTACAAAATCACGAACAACTGAATACCCCTTGCTTTCAGCAAGTGTTTGCACAGCATAACCAATATCACCAATCCGATTTCCTACACGCGCTTGATCGATGCCGATCATTAACGAATTCTCAGTTGTTTCCAACAACCGCTTTGCGATTTCTGAAACTTCACCAACCGGGTAAGTCTTTGCAGCATCACCATAAAATCCATCCCAAATGCATCCTAAATCCAGGCCGACGATATCTCCTTCTTTCAACTTGCGATCCGATGGAATTCCATGAACAACTTCCTCATTAATCGAAACGCACAAAGTCGCCGGAAAACCTCGATAGCCCTTGAAAGCTGGAATCGCTCCTGCTTTTCGAATTTCACTTTCCGCAATTTGATCCAACTCGCGGGTAGTAATTCCCGGTTGAACATGCGATTCCAAGAAATTCAAAGTTCGAGCCACTATCTGGCTCGCTTTCCGGATCCGATCAATTTCATTTTGCGATTTAAAAATCACCATATCGTTTAACAAATCAATTCAAGTGAATCTTCGATTTCTTTTGCGACATCTTCTTCATGTTGACTTCCATCAACAGCCCGCAAAACACCAAGGTCTTTGTAATGCTTAATCAGCGGATATGTTTCACGCTTATATGTCGCAAGCCGTTTGCGTACTACTTCTTCACTATCATCGTTGCGTCTATATAATGCCGCTCCATCGTCATCACACTTTTCATTGTTTTGCGGCGAATGAAAATACGTGTTATAAATCCGTTCACATTGCGGGCAGGTTCTTCGACCTGAAACCCGCTTCACAACATCTTCTTCTGATACATCAATCTGGATCGCACAAATATGCATGTCTGGATCCAGTACTGGTCCCAATTGCTTTGCCTGTTTCAAATTTCGAGGATAGCCATCCAGAATGAATCCGATCCGGCAATCCGGCCGCGAAATACGCTCTTTAATCAGACTCAACATCGTTTCGTCATCAACCAGACCACCATTGTTCATAATTTCTTTAACTTTTCTTCCTAGTTCCGTATCATGCAAAACTGCGTTCCTCAGCATGTCTCCTGTAGAAATTTTCGGAATATTTCGAGACCGAGAAAGCATGCTCGCTTGTGTTCCTTTTCCTGCTCCCGGTGAGCCAAGAAAAATGATCACCGGTATTGGCTTAAGTATCGCCACCGCTTATCCCCGGCGCCCCCTGATTCTTCCTTTTTTCATAAAACCATCGTAATGCCGCATGATGAGCTGGCTCTCAACCTGCTGCAGCGTATCCATTCCAACACCAACAACGATCAGCAATGAAGTACCACCAAAATAGAATGGGACGTTCATACCGCGTGTAAACCAGGTTGGCAAAATGTCATTCAAGCGTCGGCCGATCCAGGGGATCGGTTCCACCTTAAATCCTTGCGTCAAAAACTCCGGTAAGATTGCAATCAAAGCGAGATATACTGCGCCGATCAAAGTAATACGCGTTAAGATCCGTTCAATAAAATCAGCAGTACGTTTTCCTGGACGGATCCCCGGAATAAATCCACCATGCTTCTTAATTTCATCTGCTACGTTTGCCGGGTTAAAAACAATCGCCGTGTAAAAGTAACAGAAGAAAATGATCATGCTTACGTACAACAAGTTGTACAAAGGCATGCCGTAAGATAATTGCGTAACAATGCCACGGATATATTGATTGTTTGCAAAGTACGCAAGTGTCTGCGGAAAAGCAAGCAATGATGATGCAAAAATAACAGGAATTACGCCGCCAGTATTTACGCGCAAAGGCAAATGATTCGTTGTTCCGCCAACAACACGTCTGCCCATCACGCGTTTGGGATATTGAATCGGTATCCTTCGCTGAGCCCGCTCAACGTAAATAATAAATCCTATAACGATAATCATCAACACGATGAGGAGAAGAATGGTCAACCATCCCATGGTGCCTTGCTGAACGTTAATCAATAACTGGATGATTCCATTCGGTAATGCCACAACAATTCCGGCAAAAATGATCAACGAGATGCCATTACCGATTCCTCTTTCGGTGATCTGTTCACCCAGCCACATTAAGAATGCAGTTCCGGTGGTTAGTGTCATCATTGTCATCAATCGGAATGGCATACCGGGATGATCTACGATCCGCATCCCTTGAACCGGCTGCATATTTTCCATTGTCAAAGCAATACCGAATGATTGAATCAATGCAAGGACAACAGTCAGATAACGTGTATATTGTGTAATTTTACGTCTTCCGAGTTCACCTTCCTTAGACAACTTTTCCAAAAAAGGCCAAACGACGGTTAACAATTGCAGAATGATTGACGCACTGATATATGGCATGATGCCGAGAGCGAAAATCGACACACGTCTCATTGCGCCGCCTGAAAATAAATCCAAAAATCCCAAAACTGTACCCTGAGTTTGATGGAAGAATTGTTCCATCGCTTGGGCATTTACTCCCGGTGTTGGAATAATAGCGCCGATGCGATAGACCGCTAGCATCAATAATGTGAAGATGATGCGCCTCCGGAGGTCCGGAATGCTCAACATGTTCTTAAAACTATTCGCTACCAGAGCCACCAATAACCTCCACAGTTCCACCCGCTGATTGAATCTTTTTTGCGGCGCTGGAACTGAACTTATGTGCTCTCACAATCAGAGCTGCCTTCAACTCACCTTCGCCCAGAATTTTGATTCCATTTACGGATCTTTTTACCAATCCTCTGCGCACTAGCTCTTCCGGTGTAACAGTAGTACCCGCTTGAAAAATGTTTAGTTGAGCTAAATTGATAACTGCATATTCGCGACGGAAGATGTTGGTAAATCCGCGTTTCGGCAGACGTCGATGCAACGGCATCTGTCCGCCTTCAAATCCTGGTTGCATGGAATGACCGGACCGCGATCTTTGTCCTTTATTCCCGCGACATGCTGTCTTTCCATGGCCAGATCCTGGACCACGACCAACTCGTTTCTTTTTGTGTGTTGCACCTTTCGCAGGTGTTAAATTATGAAGTTCCATAAAATTCCTCTACTTTTCCTCGCTTACTTCAAGCAGATGAGGAATACTCCGAATCATTCCAAGAATTGCCGGATTTGCCGGCTGCACAACTTCCTGATTCATTTTTTTTAGTCCAAGACTCCGAAGAATTGCACGTTGTCGTTCCGTTCCGCCAATAATGCTTCGGATCTGCCGGATTCTAATTTTCTTATTTGATTCTGCTTTTTTCTTTCCCATAAATTACTTCACCAGATGTTTGTCGCGCAGCGCTGCAACAGTTTCAGCGGTTCTCAATCTTTTCAAACCCTCAAACGTCGCTTTCACAACATTGTAAGGATTAGATGAACGTAACGACTTCGTCAAAATATCCTGAATGCCTGCCAACTCAACCACCGCGCGAACCGGACCGCCGGCAATTACGCCGGTTCCCGGACCAGCCGGACGTAAGAAAACGCGACCAGCTCCATATTTTCCAAGAACTTCATGCGGAATCGTAGATCCTTTCAGAGGAACAGTGATCATGTTTTTCTTGGCATCTTTTGTTGCTTTATCAATGGCGAGAGGCACTTCTTTTGCTTTGCCTTTTCCAAAACCAACTCGACCGTGACCATCACCAACAACAACCAGTGCGCTGAAGTTAAGGTTTTTTCCACCTTTAACTACCTTTGTGACACGGTTGATATGAACAACCTGATCTTTCAGTTCTTGTGCCTTATCGTCCAATCAATCCTCCTAAAATTTCAAACCAGCGGCGCGAGCGGCATCCGCCAACGCCTTAATACGACCGTGATACAAATAACCGCCACGATCAAACACAACATACTCAATGCCTTTGTCTTTGCATTTGTTTGCAATTAATTCACCGACAAGCTTGGCAGCATCCCTGTTTCCTGTGCCTTTCGATTTGCCTTTCACCTCTGTTGATGATGCAGCAAATAATGTTTTTCCAGTGGAATCATCAATCGCTTGCACATAAATATGATTCAGACTGCGAAATACCGAAAGCCTCGGCTTTTCTGGCGTCCCGGCCAACTTTTTTCGGATCCGTTGTTTTCTACGCGAACGCGCATCCCTTTTGGTTTTAGTTCTCGGCATATCTTGCTCCTAAGCTTTCTTCTTTCCTTCCTTTAATTTCAATTGCTCATCGGCATACTTGATCCCTTTGCCTTTGTATGGATCCGGTGGACGAACATTACGGATATGTGCAGCAAATTGTCCAAGTTGATGTTTATTCGCGCCGCTTAATGTGAATTTGTTCTTGTTCTTTTCATCAAATGTCACTTGCAATTCCGCGGGAAGTTCAATTTCAACAGGATGTGAATAACCAACCGTAAATATCAACTTCTTTTTTTCCAAAGCAGCTCTATAACCGATTCCAACAATTTCAAATTCTCTTTTAAACCCTTCGGTAACTCCTTGAACAGCATTCGCAATTAATGCACGCATCGCACCGTGTAAGGCGCGGTCCGGCTTTTCATCCGTTGAACGCTTACACACAATTTGTGTTTTATCTTTTTCTATTTTGATCCGGCTGTGCACAGGCACTTTAACCTGGCCTTTCGGTCCTTTCACTTCAACAACAGAATCCTTGATTTGAACATCTACACCGGACGGTATCGCAATCGGTTTTCTTCCAATACGTGACATAACTCAAACTCCTACCAAACCTGGCACAACACTTCGCCGCCAACCCCTACTTTATGTGATTGATCGCCAGTCATAATTCCTCTTGATGTAGATACGATCGAAATTCCTAACCCACCTACAACTTTCGGAATCTTATCTTTGTGCGAATAAATACGGCGTCCCGGTTTGCTGACTTGCTTCAATCCAGTGATTACTGGCGTTCCATCCGAATACTTCAAGAAAACACGAATAGTTCCCTGAACTCTGTCTTCTTGAATTTTATAATTCTGAACAAATCCTTCTTCTTTAAGAATTCTTGTAATCTCTATTTTTACGCGCGAGGCAGGAATATCCACTTTGTCATGCTTCGCGGAAATTGCATTCCGGAGTCGAGCCAGATAATCGCCTACAGGATCACTTAAACTCATATATATAGAACCTCATTTAACGACGCTTTAATTACCGGCCGGATTTTTACCAGCTGGCTTTTAATACGCCAGGAATTTCGCCGGAGAGTGCCAGCTTACGAAAACAAATACGACACATATCAAACTTGCGCAAATATGCGCGAGGCCGTCCGCATCGCGGACAGCGATTATATGCGCGTGCAGAAAATTTAGGTTTCCGCTGGGCTTTTACTCTCAATGACAGTTTCGCCATAAAATGACTTCACCTTTAATTTTTTCTAAATGGCAAACCGAGATGCGCTAAAAGGGATCGTGCTTCATCATCGGTTCTTGCCGAAGTTACAAATGTCACATTCATGCCACGGGCTTTATCAACTTTCGCAAAATCGATTTCAGGAAAAAGCAGTTGGTCTTTCAAGCCCATCGTATAATTGCCACGTCCATCGAATGAATCAGTATTCAGTCCTTTAAAATCGCGAACACGGGGCAATGCAATGCTGATCAATCGATCTAAAAATTCGTACATAATATCGCCACGCAAAGTCACCGATGCTCCAATCGGCATTCCCTGGCGAAGCTTGAACGATGAAATTGCCTTGCGTGCTCTGCGCATTACAGGCTTTTGACCGGTAATTTTTCCGAGTTCATCCAGTGCAGCGTCCATTACTTTAATATTTTTGGAAGCTTCACCAACTCCCATGTTGACAACAATCTTCTTCAACCTTGGAATCGCCATCGGATTTGTGTATTCCTTACTTTTCAAATACGCGGCCATAATTTCATTTCGAAAACGCTCTTTCAGGCGCGGTACTGGACCTTTTGCTCGGCCCAGGTGTTCAGACTGAGCCTCTTCTGCTCCGCCTTTCTTCGCTTTCCTTTCTGATTTCTCTGACTTCTCAGGTTTTTCAGATTTTTGTTCTTTCGGTTTTTGCTCTTTTTGCTCTTTTTGTTTTTCTTTAGCCATAACCGTCCTTCATTATTTCACCGCAGAGATCGCAGAGACCGCAGAGTTAAACAAAAATAATTAAAACTCTCTGCGACCTCTGCGTGCTCTGCGGTAAAAATCATATTACCTTTCTAATGTCCCGCCGCATTTCGCACAGATACGTTGCTTACTTCCATCCTCCAGAAGTTTGTGCTTCACACGTGTTTGTTTTGCGCATTCCGGACAAACTACTTGAAGATTAGAAGAACGCATCGGCGCTTCCTGCTGAGTGATGCCTGCCTGAATTCCTTTCGCTGGATTGGCGCGAGTATGCTTTTTGCGGAAGTTAATTCCTTCCACAATCGCTGTCTTCTTGTCAGGAATAATTCGCAGAACCTTTCCGGTTTTACCACGATCCTTCCCAGCAATTACCTTCACCTGATCGTTTTTCTTTACATGCACTTTAGCCCGCATATCTATATAACCTCCGGCGCTAGCGAAATAATTTTCATAAATTTTTTGTCACGAAGTTCTCGTGCTACCGGACCAAATACGCGAGTACCGATCGGCTCATTCGCCTGATTAATTAAAACTGCAGCATTATCATCAAACCTGATATAAGAACCATCTTTGCGCCGTGTCTCTTTACGTACACGTACGATAACCGCTCGAACAACGTCGCCTTTTTTCACGTTCCCTTCTGGTGTTGCTTCTTTTACGTTTGCTGTAATCACATCACCAAGACCTGCATAACGTCCCGTTGATCCTCCAAGTGGCAAAATACAGCTAATCCGCTTTGCACCGGAATTATCCGCCACCACTAGAATTGTTCGCATCTGGATCATGATCGCCCTTCCTTAGAAGCTGTGGAAAAATGCTTTGTAACGCCGGCGTCAACGCCGGCCAAAGCAAGACCGAGCTCAAACTCTGCCGGCGAGACGCCGGCGCTACAAACCGCTAACTTATTTTGTTCCTGCATTTTTCCACAGCTTCCTTATAGTTGCGGCCCGCTGACAATAGAAACAACACGCCAGCATTTTCTTTTGCTGATAGGCCTCGTTTCGCGAATCACTACCCGATCACCAACTCGGCATTTGTTTTCTTCATCATGTGCCATGAATTTGGAACTCTTTCTAACAATTTTTTCGTACAATGGATGACGCACTGTTCTTTGAACTCTTACCACCACAGATTTCTGCATCCGATTGCTGATAACTACACCTTCTAATGTCTTCCTCAACCGTTTTTTCGGAATCACTTGTTCCGTTTTTTGTTCTGGTGCAGTGTGTTCTACCGGCTCTTCAGGCGCCGCTGTATTTTCTAATTGTTCTTCCGCCATAATTTATCCTGTTCAGTTTTGAACCTCTGACTTTATCTTTATAATGGTCTTCACCCGGGCAAGATCGCGCCGGACGATACGAATAGTGGCCGGTTTTTCAAGTTGAGCAGTGGCAGCTTGAAATCGCAACTTGAAGAGCTGATCGTACAAATCACGTTCTTTTACTTTCAATTCATCCACCGTTAGGTCTTTTAATTCCTTAGCCTTCATTACTCACCCATCCTCTTTGCGAATCTTGTTCTTACCGGAAGCTTATGAGCGGCCAATCTCATTGCTTCACGGGCAGTTTCTTCCGTTACTCCGATCATTTCAAAAAGGACGCGTCCTGGCTTAACTACTGCTACCCAACCTACTCGCGGACCTTTTCCCTTTCCCATACGTGTTTCTGCAGGTTTTTTCGTAATCGGCTTATCGGGGAAAATACGGATCCAAATTTTCCCGCCACGCTTTACGAAGCGGGTCATTGCAACACGAGCTGCTTCAATCTGCCGAGCAGAAAGCCATGCCGATTCCATTACTTTTAAACCATAATCACCAAAAGCAAGCTCGTGACCGCGCCACGCTTTTCCTTTGCGGCGGCCTCGCTGCATCTTCAAATATTTAACTTTCTTCGGCATTAACATTGCTTCACCTTCATATCATCCAGGAGGGCAGGCCTCCGTGCCTGCCATTACCGGCGGGCAGAGACGCCCGCCCTCCTGCAAAAACTTATTGCGCTCTTTCTCTTTCGCGGCGGTCTTCCGGTTTCACAGGCATATAGTTCACACGTTCACCTTTGTAAATCCAAACTTTTACGCCAATTACTCCATAAGATGTTTTTGCTTCAGCAAAACCATAATCGATGTCCGCACGTAAAGTTGTCAGTGGAAGACGTCCGAACAAATACCATTCCGCGCGTGCGATTTCAGCGCCATTCAATCGGCCTTTGCATCGAACCTTAATTCCTTTCGCGCCAAACTTGCGTGAGGATTCAACGGATCGTCGCATCGCACGTCTGAATGCAACACGCTTTTCCAATTGAAATGCAATTTGTTCTGCAACAAGCTGCGCATCCAGTTCAGGCCGCACTACTTCTTCTATATTGATGACAACTTCCCGGCCAACTTGAGCTTCCAATTTCCGTTTCAGTTGATCAACGCCAGCTCCCTTCTTTCCAATGACCAATCCAGGCTTCGACGTATGAATTCGAACCTTCAACTGATTTGGAAGACGATCAATTTCAACTTTTGAAATGCCTGCCTGAACAAATTGCTTCTTCAGTTCTTCACGGATCTTTATGTCTTCATGTAACAACTGGGAATATTTCTTTTCCGCGAACCATCGCGAAGCCCAGGTGCGATTCACTCCGATACGAAATCCATAAGGATGTACCTTTTGACCCAATCAAATCCTCCTAGCTCAGATGCGCGATGCATGATGCGCGATGTGCGGAAAAATCACGCATCACGCATCCCGAATCTCGCATCTCGATTTTCATTGTTATTGCTTCTTTTCCGCCAGATGAATCGTGATATGGCTATGGCGGTGCATTAAGTGAATTACTTTTAACATTGAGGTCGGCCGGATGCGTTTCCACATTTTGGTCGGCCCTGAATCTACATACGCGCGATGAACATACAAGCGATCGACATCCAGTGTTGGTTGCTTTTCCTTCGCATTTGCAATCGCCGATTTCAAAACTTTTTCAACAGGGCGACAAGCTCTCTTCGGCGTAACCTTTAAAAGTCCAAGCGCTTGAGTTACGCTGCGTCCGCGAATCAAATCAATTACCAATCGAGCTTTTCGAGGCGATACTCGAAAGTATTTACCTTTGGCTCTGCTTACTTCAGCTATTTCTTGTTGTGCCATGATCGTTAACCTTTGCCTCCGGGAGCCGCCCCTTTGGCAGCAGCCTTTTCTGATTTCGCCGGATGGCCATGGAAAATACGTGTTGGTGCAAATTCACCTAGCTTGTGACCTACCATATTTTCCGAAACAAAAACCGGAATAAATTTTCTTCCGTTATGAACTGCAATTGTATGACCTACCATTTCAGGAATAATCGTTGAACGGCGTGACCATGTATTGATCACCCTTTTTTCATTTCGATCATTCATCCCTGCAACTTTTTTCGCAAGATGATCATCGATATACGGTCCTTTCTTTAATGATCGGCTCATATTACTTTCTCCGTTTCAAAATGAAGGCGCGTGTACGTTTATTCCTTCGCGTTTTATAACCTTTGGTCGGTTGTCCCCATGGACTTACTGGATGACGGCCACCTGATGTTTTTCCTTCACCGCCGCCCAATGGATGATCAACAGGATTCATTGCAACACCGCGAACTGTCGGGCGCTTTCCGAGCCAGCGTGAACGTCCTGCTTTACCGATCGAAACATTGTTGTGATCAAGGTTTCCGATCTGTCCGATCGTTGCATAGCATTCCAACAACACCATTCGGATTTCTCCGGATGGCATTTTGACCTGTGCATAGGATCCTTCTTTTGCCATCAACTGCGCGACCGCACCGGCACTCCGAACCATTTGTCCACCTTTTCCAGGACGCAATTCAATGTTGTGAATCATCGTACCCAGCGGAATGTTGCGCAGCGGTAAAGCATTGCCGGTCAAAATGTCGGCTTCAGGCGATGCCAACACGCTGTCACCAACTTTTAGTCCAGATGGTTGCAAAATGTACCGCTTTTCGCCGTCAGCATAATGAATTAGTGCGATATTTGCGGAACGATTCGGATCATATTCGATGGATGCAACTTTGCCGGAAACTCCCAGCTTATCGCGTCGGAAATCAATGATTCGATAACGACGCTTATGAGCGCCGCCGCGATGCCGGATCGTAATCCATCCGCGATTATTGCGACCATTCGTTCGATTCTTTCCCTCGGTCAACGGCTTATACGGACGTTCTGCCGTAATTTCATCAAACGTTAAAACAGTTTGAAATCTTCTGCCTGGTGACGTTGGTTTAAACGCTTTAATAGCCATACTCACATTCCTTCAAAGAATTCAATCTTCTTTTCGCCTTCTTTTACTTTCACATAGGCTTTTTTCCAATCGGATTTCATCCCTACTGAACGCCCATAGCGTCGTTTCTTACCCTGAACAACCGATGTCTTTACCGCTTCTACTTTTACACCGAACATTTTTTCAACTGCAGCTTTGATCTGAATCTTGTTTGCATGTCTGTCAACTTCAAAACACACAATGTTTTCATCGGCTTTCATCGTGTTGCTCTTTTCCGTGAGCAGCGGTCGTTTTAATATCTGTGTGTGATTCATACTGCCAATATTTGTGTAAGTTGATTGAAAGCTTCTTTAGAGATGACGAATTTTTTATATTTCAGTGCATCAACGATATTGAGCCTTGCAACTGTTGAAAATTTTGCTTTTGGAAGATTTTTTACAGCAAACTGTAAATTCTTGTTTTGTGCATCATCAATAAACAATGTGGATGCATCAAGCTTCAAGGTTGCAATTAACTCTAAAGCAGCTTTCGTTTTGGGTTGATCGAGTTGAATCTCATCAACAACGATTATGTTATTTGCTTTTACTTTTTGAGAGAAAACTGAACGAAGTGCCAGAAGTCTCTTTTTTGTGGGGATCTGGTAAGAATAATCTCTCGGTTGTGGTCCAAATACAGTTCCGCCATGTCTCCACAATGGTGAACGAACGCTGCCGATTCTAGCGCGCCCTGTTCCTTTTTGGCGCCACAATTTGCGTCCGCTTCCACTTACCAACCCACGGGTTTTTGTTGCTGCAGTACCCTGATGTGATTTTGCTTGATACTGACGCACTACTTCATAAACCACATTCGGTTTCGAAGGAACGCCTACAAGCGAATCGGGGATTTCCAGTTTTTCAACTGGCTCATTCTTCATACTAATTACATCGATTTCCATTTTTATTTCCCCTGGCGAAACTTATTGTTTTTTGTGCGTTGATTTTACTTTATGACCGGCTTTCGCTTTACGCACAACAATGTAACTTCCCGGTGCTCCCGGTACTGCACCTTCAACCAGCATCAAATTGTTTTCAGCATCAATATCTACAACAGTGAGATTGCGCAATGTAACGCGATCTCCTCCCATGCGGCCGGCAGCACGCATTCCTGGAAATACGCGTGAAGGATAAGATGAACCACCGATAGAACCTGGAGCACGATGAAACATCGAACCGTGTGTTGCTGCTCCACCACGGAAGTGATGGCGTTTTATAACCCCCGCAAAACCTTTTCCTTTACTAATTCCAATCACATCTACTTTTTCTTTTGCGGCGAATAGATCCACTTTAAAACGTTGCCCCATTTGCAGTTCGGCTTTTTCATCTTCAATCGTGAACTCTCTCATCCTCTTTAGCGGTGGGACATTCGCTTTCTTAAAATGACCAAGCAACGGTTTCCTTCCATGTTTTGTTGAAAATGGTTCCACCAGACCTAATTGCACTGATGCATATCCATCACGGTTTTTTGTTTTGATCTGTGTGACAAGGCATGGTGCACTACCTGTAAAACCGTGATAGGTACAACTTTCCCAGCTGCATTAAAAATCTGGGTCATTCCTAATTTTTTTCCGATTAAACCGCTAATCATAATCTTCCTTAACGATCCATTAACGCCTTGATTTCTACATCGACGCCGGCAGCAAGTTGAAGTTTGCTCAGTGCATCAATGGTTTGCGGCGTGGGAGCCAGAATGTCAATGATCCGTTTATGAGTCCGGATTTCAAATTGTTCACGGCTTTTCTTATCAACATGCGGCGAGCGCAACACAGTGAACCGGTTGATCATAGTTGGAAGCGGAATAGGCCCCGCAACTTTAGCACCTGTTCGTTTGGCAGTATTGACAATGTCCTTACTCGCCTGATCAAGCAAACGATGATCAAATGCTTTCAACCGGATCCGGACTCTTTCTTTGAGCATGCTTTCTCCGCTATTCGATAATTTCGGTTACTGTACCTGCACCTACGGTTCGGCCGCCTTCACGAATTGCGAAGCGCAAACCTTTTTCCATGGCGATTGGTTGAATTAATTCCACTTCAATCGCAACGTTGTCGCCGGGCATAACGATTTCCACACCTTCAGGAAGGATCACATTTCCGGTAACATCCGTTGTACGGAAGTAAAACTGAGGACGATATCCCTTTACGAAAGGCGTGTGACGTCCGCCTTCTTCCTTCGTAAGAATGTAAACCTGGCATTTGAATTTTTTGTGTGGAGTAATCGAACCTTTTGCAGCAAGAACCTGTCCGCGCTCCACTTCTTCACGCTTGGTACCGCGCAGCAGAATTCCTACGTTGTCACCAGCCTGACCGGAATCCAAAAGCTTATTGAACATTTCAATACCAGTAACAACACGCGCCACAGTTGGACGAATTCCAACGATTTCAATTTCCTCTTCCATCTTTACTGTTCCGCGTTCAATACGTCCGGTTACAACCGTACCGCGGCCTGAAATCGAAAAAATATCTTCCACCGGCATCAAGAATGGTTTGTCAGTTTCACGTGTTGGAAGTGGAATATAAGAATCAACTCCATCCATCAAATCGAAGACGCATTTTGATGCTTCATCATCACGTTTTCCAGTTCCATTATTGAGCGCGTTCAATGCTGATCCGCGAATGATAGGGATCGCATCTCCGGGAAATTCAAACTTGGTTAACAGTTCGCGAACTTCAAGTTCAACAAGGTCAAGCAATTCGGGATCATCAACCATGTCAACTTTGTTAAGAAATACAACGATATAAGGCACACCAACTTGTCGTGCGAGCAAAATGTGTTCGCGAGTTTGCGGCATTGGACCATCAGCTGCAGATACGACCAGAATTGCGCCGTCCATTTGAGCAGCACCGGTGATCATATTCTTTACATAATCAGCGTGGCCCGGGCAATCAACGTGGGCATAATGACGCTTATCAGTTTCATATTCCACGTGCGCAATTGCGATAGTAATTCCGCGTTCCTTTTCTTCCGGCGCTTTATCGATTGAATCGAAAGAGCGGAAAGCGACTTTAGGATTTGCCAGTGAAAGCACCTTTGTAATAGCTGCTGTCAGCGTGGTTTTGCCATGGTCAACATGGCCGATCGTACCGATGTTTAGATGCGGTTTAGTACGATCAAATTTTTCTTTGGCCATTTTTTTCCTCCAAGTTTAATTTCCCGTATTCTTATGAATTTTTCTAACGTTCCTAAGTTTTACGTTTTACTTTTTACGCTCATATGTTGCGTAAAACGTAATCCGTAAAACGTAAAGGTTATTTACCTTTGTACTTTGCTACGATTTGTTCCTGTACATTTTTCGGTGCTTCTTCGTAGCGTAAGAAATGCATCGAATAAACAGCTCTTCCTTGAGTTAAAGAACGCATATCAGTAGCGTAACCGAACATATCCGCTAAAGGCACATTCGCACCGATGACACGAACGCCCTGGCGCGGCGTATTAATTGTTTCGATTTTTCCGCGACGCCCATTTAGATCGCCGATTACTTCACCCATGTATTCTTCCGGACAAACGATTTCTACTTTCATCACCGGCTCAAGCAAAACAGGATTCGCTTTTTCAGCTGCAGCTTTGAAAGCCATTGAGCCTGCAATTTTAAATGCAAGTTCCGATGAATCTACATCATGCGATGAACCATCCCACAATGTAACTTTTACATCATCCATCGGATATCCTGCAAGAATTCCACCTTGCAACGCCTCTTCAATTCCTTCCTGAACTGGCTTAATAAATTCTCTTGGAATTGAACCGCCTCTGATTTCATTTACAAAATGAAATCCGCTACCAGGTGGAAGGGGTTCAACACGGATCTTTGCATGACCGTATTGACCATGTCCGCCAGTTTGACGGATGTATTTCCCTTCAGCTTCGGTAGCTTTTCGGATTGTTTCTTTGTATGCAACCTGTGGCTTTCCAACATTGGATTGCACACTAAATTCGCGCACCATCCGGTCAACAATAATTTCAAGATGCAATTCACCCATTCCGGAAATAATTGTTTGGCCGGTTTCATGATCTACATTCACGCGGAATGATGGGTCTTCTTGTTGCAATTTATTTAGCGCATTCCCAAGTTTTTCCTGATCAGCTTTTGTCTTTGGTTCAATTGCAACACTGATAACCGGTGTTGGAAATTCCATTGATTCCAGAACGATCGGAGCATTTTTGGCGCAAATCGTATCGCCAGTTGTTACACTTTTTAATCCAACAGCAGCTGCAATATCACCTGCATACACTTCATCAATATCTTCGCGCTTGATTGCGTACATTCTTACGATGCGGCCGATACGCTCTTCGCGATCTTTTGTGGAAGCATATACCGATGAGCTCGCTTTCAATGTTCCTGAATACACACGGAAGAACGCTAGTTGCCCGACGTACGGATCTGTCATAATCTTGAAAACCAATCCGGCAAATGGCTCATTATCTTCCGGCTTCCGCACTTCTTCGTTTTTCGTATTCGGGTTAATTCCATGAACAGGCGGAATATCAACAGGTGAAGGAAGATACTGAACAACTGCATCAAGCATCGGCTGAACGCCTTTATTCTTGAAAGCAGAACCACACAAGATAGGTGTACATTTGTTTAGAATTGTTGCGCGGCGTAAAGCAGCACGAATATCATCATTCGTGATCGGTTCTTCCGAAACGTATTTATGTAAAAGTTCATCATCCAGTTCGGCAGTCTTTTCAATCATCTCTGCGCGAAACTTCTGAGCTTGTTCTTTGTACTCAGCCGGAATTTCTTCAACCTTGTATTCAGCACCTAAAGTTTCATCGAGGTATATGTATGCCTTTTGCTCAATCAGATCGATCACACCACGAAATTGATCTTCCTGTCCGACAGGAAGTTGAATCGGAATCGCAATAACATTCAGTCGTTCACGAATTGTTCCAAGTACGCGGATAAAATCGGCGCCTTGACGATCCATTTTGTTTACGAAACAAATGCGCGGAACTTTGTATTTATCGGCCTGTCTCCAAACAGTCTCCGATTGAGGTTGAACGCCGGCAACTCCACAGAAGAGTGCAACCGCGCCATCTAAAACTCGTAAGCTTCGTTCTACTTCAACAGTAAAATCAACGTGGCCGGGTGTATCAATGATATTAATGCGATTTTCTTTCCATGAGGATGTTGTTGCAGCAGAAGTAATGGTAATGCCACGTTCGCGTTCTTGTTCCATCCAATCCATCGTGGCCGTACCTTCGTCCACTTCACCAATGCGGTGAGTCATTCCAGTATAAAAAAGAACACGTTCGGTAGTCGTGGTCTTACCGGCATCGATGTGAGCCATGATGCCGATGTTCCGAATTTTTTGGATTGGTACTTGTCTTGGCACTTTTGTTTAATCCTTTTTAACGCCGAGATCGCAGAGTCTTTGAATTATTTTCACCGGCGCACTCTGCGATAAAAGAGCTCCTACCACCTCAAATGCGCAAAAGCCTTATTTGCTTCCGCCATTCGATGTGTATCTTCCTTTTTCTTAATTGCTGTTCCTCGATTATTTGCTGCATCCAGAAGTTCTGCTGCTAAACGTTCTTCCATACTTTTTTCACTGCGAGCTGCCGCGGCACCAATAATCCAGCGGATGCTCAGCGATGTGCGACGGTTGGGTGAAACTTCAATCGGGATCTGATAGTTTGCACCACCTACGCGTTTCGACCGGACTTCAAGCACCGGTCTTGTATTTTCAACCGCTGCTTTAAAAACCTTTAAAGGTTCGTCATTTGCTTTTTTCCCTATGATGTCCAAAGTGTTGTAAAAAATTCTGCCTGCGGTAGATTTTTTCCCGCGGCGTGTTAAGCCATTAATGAACTTATGAACTAAAACACTTTGAAAAACCGGATCTGGCAAAATCTCTCTTGGTTTAACCGAACCTCTTCTTGGCACGTTTAGCTCCTATTACGATGAAAGAGACAGCGCTTTCTAGCGACTGCTCTCCCCATATCAATATCAGCGCGACGTATTCCCTCCCCGAAAATCAGGGACGACCCACGCAGCGCGTGTTCGAACAAAATTCCATTATTTTTTGAGGCGTATTATCAGCACGCCTCAGGCTTTAGGTCGTTTGGCACCATATTTGGACCGTGACTTTTTGCGGTCTTGAACGCCAGAAGCATCCAATGTTCCGCGCACGATATGATACCGAACTCCGGGCAGATCTTTGACTCTGCCACCGCGAACGAGGACGATGGAGTGTTCTTGGAGGTTGTGCCCAACACCTGGAATGTAGGTGGTTACCTCGTATCCATTGGTTAAACGAACACGAGCAACTTTTCGCAACGCCGAGTTGGGCTTCTTTGGAGTCGTGGTGTAAACACGAACACAAACTCCCCGCTTCTGCGGAGAACCCTGCAATGCCGGGCTTTCCGACTTAACTCGTACTTGCTTCCTCCCTTTCGCTACCAACTGATTAATTGTTGGCAAAGTAGACTCCTTTCATTAACTCCCAAAAGCCATATCTCTCTGATTCCGCTTCTCCCTGGCAATAGGGGCCAGGTCTACACGCAGTTTCAGAGAACAAGATTACAGACAACACTTCCCGTAAGACACAGAAAGCGAAGAAAAGTATAGAGAATTCTGGGCGTTATGTCAATAAAAATCTTCAAAATAATTCATCGCGAAAGCTCGTCGGGCAATTGGCAATCTTGTAAAATGAAAAGCCATGAGCACAACGGCTGACTTACCTTCCCGGCCAGCCAGAGTTTATCCCAAACTTATAACAGTTTTCAAAGAAGGTTACACTCAAAAACAGTTTGTTTCTGATTTGGTTGCCGGAATTATTGTTGGCATTGTCGCCCTCCCGCTAGCGATTGCTTTTGCAATCGCATCAGGAGTAAAGCCGGAGCAAGGATTATATACAGCGGTCATAGCCGGAGCCGCTGCAGCAATTCTTGGAGGCAGTCGAGCTCAAATCACCGGTCCGAACCGGTGCATTTATTGTCATTGTCTTCGGAATCGTTCAGCAATATGGTTACGATGGTTTAGCTGTTGCCACTTTTATCGCAGGATTTCTTTTGATTGCCATGGGGTTGGCTGGATTAGGCGCAGTACTTCGCTTTATACCCTATCCAGTAACCATAGGATTTACCAGCGGAATTGCACTGATCATTTTTTCGTCTCAAGTGCCTGATCTGTTGGGATTGAAAATTCCGAAGGTTCCTTCTGCTTTTATCGATAAATGGATTTCATATACCGAACATTTTGGGAGCTTCAATGTTCATGCCTTGTTAATCGGCGCCATTTCCATTGTAATTGTTTTTTTGTGGCCGCGCGTTACACACCGAATTCCAGGATCTCTTGTTGCGATTATTGTAGTAACAGTGATTGTGCAGAGCTTTCATCTACCAGTAGAAACAATTGGAAGTCGTTTTGGATCTGTTCCCAATCATTTGCCAGTGCCACACTTTCCTCACATTACCTGGGGCATGATTCCAAAATTATTTTCACCTGCTATTACGATTGCCTTGCTTTGTGCGATTGAGTCTTTACTTTCTGCAGTTGTTGCGGACGGAATGTTAGGAACGCGACACCGCTCCAATACGGAACTTGTTGCGCAAGGAGTCGGTAATATCCTTTCGCCAATTTTCTATGGAATTCCAGCAACAGGCGCAATTGCCCGCACTGCTACCAATATCAAGAATGGTGGACGTACTCCGATTTCCGGGATCATTCATGCAGTTACGCTGTTGATCATCATGTTATTCACCAGCCAATGGGCTTCATTGATTCCTATGCCCGCATTGGCAGGCATTTTGATTTATGTTGCGTATAACATGAGCGAATGGCAAACCTTTGTTCAAACATTGCGAAGTCCGAAAAGTGATATCGCAGTTCTGCTGGTTACGTTTTTTCTAACAGTGTTAATCGATCTGACTGTTGCTATCGAAGTAGGTGTGGTGTTAGCTGCGTTTTTGTTCATGCAAAAGATGGCAGATGTAACTCAGGTCGGATTTAAAACGCGAGAATTGCAAAGGGAGATGAATGAGGAAGAAGATCTTGCTGATCCTAAAGCGATTTCAAAAAGAGATATCCCTCATGGAGTTGAAGTCTTCGAAATATACGGCTCATTGTTTTTTGCAGCTGTGGATCAATTCAAGGATGCTCTGAGAAGAGTAGAAAAGACACCAAAAGTTTTGATTTTGAGAATGCGTCATGTATTAGCGTTAGATGCTACGGGATTGAAGGCACTCGAAGATTTATTAAAGAAAATGAAAAAAGATAAATCTGTGTTGATTCTTTCTGGTGTTCATGCTCAACCGCTTGTTGTGATGGATCAAGCTGGATTTCTGGACAAAATAGGCAAAGATAACCTTCAAGCAGACATCGACACCGCACTTGAAAGAGCCAGAGAAATTCTTGGAGATTCGCATACAATCAACCAATGAAAATATTATTCTGCGGTGTAATCGCACTTTTTAGTAATTGGTGCTTAGGACAATCTGCTGAAACTGTAATCTGGTCAGGCGAAAGCGGCGGATTTTCTGTCCGTTGGACAGATCAAGATATCAGCGTTCATCCTGCGAAAGATCCGTCCAAAATTATTTTTTCTACTAAAGTAATTGCAGAAAAAGATACGAAGGCCTGGTTCGAGGCACAAAAACAATTTGACGATGAAGAGATGAACACCGAAGAAGATTGTGAGTTCGGACCAAATTACCGTCTCTTCTCGGTAGTAGGTTCCATCTTAACCTTTGAGTATAGCGAATCAGCCGTTTGTAGTTTTGCAGCTCATCCTGATTTGCAATTCCGCTTGATTTCCTTCGATCTTGGCAAAAATGGCGAAATCATATTTTCTACAGCAGAAATAGATCAGGCCTTTCGTAAAAAGGAAGTTTTTCTCACTGACATTTTTCCTGAAAAAGAGATCCTGGAAGCTTTGTTGCAAGATAAAATTATCAAAAAGGAACTCCAGGAACGGAAAGCCTCAACACCCAGCAGTCTTTTAGAATTACAGACCAAATTGAGTGAAGATTTTCACAATCTAATTGATACAGAAAATTGCGGTTACGATTTCCCTAAAGATTTTCTTTCAAGGTTTGTTTTTTATGACATTGAAGGAAACACCGTAGTAGTTAGAGTCTCATTACCTTCCAATGCGGGATACTGTTCGTTTTACCAATTGATGTTACCGATCCGCATGAATATTCCTGAACAATTAAAACCTGCGTTAAGTGACGCAGCGCTGAAGAAGAATGGCTTCCTGATGAAGGATGCTACTAAATTCGGCAAAGCTGCACAGTCTGATTTTGTCTACGAAATTTCCTCCGAGTGAACGATGCTTTCTAAACAAAATCAGCCCGGCCTAGTTTGTTTCACTTTATGAAATCAGACTGAGTTGAAAACCGGCAATTCAGATTTGGTGCGATTTGTAACCACTGCATTAGTATCATTTTTATGATTTTGAATTTCCGGAATTAAGACTGATTATTCGTGGCCACGTTTTGGTTTCTGCGTTAACTGACGAAACGAGCGAGGTAACAAACAGCACAAACAGAATTTTGGAAATAATTCTTTAGAAAAATTAAGGCGGGCACATGGCCCGCCTTTACTCAATTCTAATTTTGCGTCTTTGCGGTTTATTCTTCGTCGTCGGTCCAGCCGAGTTGTTCTTTGACTGAAGTTACGATCGCTTCTTCAGGAACTTCACGTTCATGAGACGGCAGACCAAACTCCGGAATTGTTGGATCATCCGCAATTTTCACTTTGCGATAGACCGGCATTCCAGTTCCGGCAGGAATCAAACGTCCCATGATGACGTTCTCTTTCAAGCCGCGAAGGAAGTCTTCGCTTCCGGTAATGCTGGCTTCAGTAAGAACGCGGGTTGTTTCCTGGAATGATGCAGCTGAAATAAAGCTTTCGGTAGACAACGAAGCTTTTGTGATTCCAAGTAATACTGGGCGACCTTTTGCCGGACGGCCATTTTCTTCCAGAACGCGATCATTTTCTTCACGGAACAAGAACTTGTCGACAATTTCATCGTACAAGAATTCCGTATCGCCCACTTCTTCGATTCTTACCCAGCGCATCATCTGGCGAACAATCACCTCAATGTGTTTGTCATTGATTGTGACGTTTTGCAAACGATAGACTTGCTGAATTTCGTTTACCAGATAGTTTTGCAGCGCTTTTTCACCCATAACTCCCAGGATGTCATGCGGATTGATCGGACCATCCATTAATGCTTCACCAGCGCGCACGCGTTCATTTTCGCGAACGGAAAGATTTGCGCCACGTGCCATTGAGTATTCGCTTTTTGCACCATCATCACCGATAACTTCTATTTTGCGCTGACCTTTTACGATACCGCCGTATTTCACCATGCCATCGATTTCAGTAATGACAGCCGGTTCCTTTGGGCGTCGCGCTTCGAAAAGTTCGATAACACGCGGCAATCCACCAGTAATATCTTTTGTTTTCGTTGTTTCGCGCGGGATCTTAACAAGCGCGTCACCACGATGCACTGCTTGTTTATCAGCAACCATAAGGTGAGCACCGGAAGGCATCGGATATTTTTGGGCGATCTTGCCATCTTTATCGCGAATAACTATTGTCGGCTGAACTTTTTCATCCGGCGATTCGACAATGACCAGCCGGCGGTGTCCGGATACTTCGTCAACTTCTTCGTTCATGGTCACACCCATTTGAATGTGACTGAATTCAATGGTTCCGCTTTCATCAGTCAAAATAACCGATGAATATGGATCCCATTCTACGAATATTTCGCCTTTCTGAATTTCTTGACCATCGATGACTTTTAGTTTCGCACCGTAAACAACAGAATATTTTTCACGATCACGGCCTTCCTCATCCTGAATGACGATCGAACCGTTACGGTTCATAACAACCAGGAATCCGTCCTTATTCTTTACGGTTTGCAAATTGCGGAAGCGAACAAATCCGTTGTTGCGGGCTTCGAGTACGTTTTGTTCAACGATTCTACTGGCAGTTCCGCCGATGTGGAATGTGCGCATTGTAAGCTGCGTTCCAGGTTCACCGATTGATTGTGCAGCTACGATACCAACCGCTTCTCCAAGATCTGAAAGATGTCCTGAAGCAAGATTACGGCCGTAACAGCGCGCGCATACACCGCGACGCGATTCACACGTTAGCACGGATCGAATTTTGATTCGCTCGATACCAGCATTTTGAATTGTTGACGAAATATCTTCATCAATTTCATCGTTAATTTTTACGTATAACTCACCGGTGAACGGATCACGAACGTTTTCCTGAGCGACTCTACCGACAATTCGATCGCGCAAAGGCTCGATGATTTCGCCGCCTTCAACGATTGAGCCTACGTAAATTCCTTCAAGTGTTCCGCAATCTTGTTCGTTGATGATGACGTCTTGCGCAACATCAACTAAACGGCGCGTTAAGTATCCTGAATCTGCTGTCTTTAATGCGGTATCGGCCAAACCTTTACGCGCACCGTGTGTTGAAATGAAGTATTGCAACACGCTCAATCCTTCACGGAAGTTGGTAGTGATCGGAGTTTCGATAATTTCACCAGATGGACGCGCCATCAATCCGCGCATTCCGGCAAGCTGACGGATCTGCAACGAACTTCCACGAGCTCCGGAGTCCGCCATCAAGTAAATCGAATTGAATTCGTTGTTCTTACCGCGCTTCATGCCACTGAACATTTCAATTGCGATTTTCTCGGTAACTTTTGTCCAGATATCTACAACCTTGTTGTATTTTTCACCTTTAGTGATTGCGCCTTCCAGATACTGTTGTTCAACTGCCTCAACTTCCCGGCGTGCATTTCCAACAAGTGTGTTCTTGTTTGTTGGAATTTCTAGATCTTCGATCCCGATCGATATACCGGCCTTGGTTGCGTAAAGAAATCCCAGATCCTTTAATGCATCCAGCATTTCTACAGTGGCCTGGTTTCCCGCATTCAAGAAGCAGTAATGAACCAATTGTGCGAGCCCTTTCTTCCGCAAGTTTCCATTAATAAATGGAATGTGTGAAGGGAGATGTGAATTAAAGATTACGCGTCCAACCGTAGTTTTAACGCGCATTCCTTTATCATCAAGTTCGCGCACATCGGCATGCAAAATATCCTGATCGTTATCAGGAAGTTCCATGTAACGTTTATTACGCAAACGAACTTCAACTGCATCATGAGTCGTCACCATGGCGTTGTCATAAGCAAGAATGACTTCATCCGTCGTCCCGTACACCTGAGGTTTTTTGTCTTTCTTGCGATCATCAAATTCTTTTTCGTTGGTCAGATAGTAGATTCCCAGAACCATATCCTGGCTTGGAACCGCCAGCGGCTGGCCATGTGCAGGCGAAAGAAGATTGTTTGTGGAAAGCATTAATGTGCTTGCTTCGATCTGTGCAGTCACAGATAAAGGCACATGTACTGCCATTTGATCGCCATCAAAATCTGCGTTGAATGCTGCGCAAACCAATGGGTGAATTTTGATTGCCTTTCCATCAACGAGTACTGGTTGGAACGCTTGAATACCGAGTCGATGGAGCGTTGGAGCGCGGTTCAACAATATTGGATGATCTTTGATAACTTCTTCCAGTACTTCCCACACGATCGGTTCTTCTTGTTCCACCATTTCTTTGGAACGCTTGATCGTATCCGAGGCTCCAACTTCTTCCAGCTTTTGGAAGATGAACGGCTTGAACAACTCGATTGCCATCTTCTTTGGCAAACCGCACTGATGAAGTTTCAATTCCGGACCAACTACGATAACTGAACGTCCGGAGTAATCGACGCGCTTTCCAAGCAGATTCTGTCTGAATCTTCCCTGCTTTCCTTTTAAGGCATCGCTCAATGATTTCAGTGGACGATTGTTTGTGCCGCGCAAAATCTTTCCGCGTCTGCCGTTATCAAACAACGCATCAACGGCTTCTTGCAGCATCCGTTTTTCATTCCGGATAATGACATCCGGAGCACGCAGCTCAAGCAACTTGCGGAGACGATTGTTTCTATTAATTACGCGACGATATAAATCGTTTAAATCAGATGTCGCAAAGCGTCCGCCATCCAATGGCACCAACGGACGCAGATCCGGCGGCAATACTGGAATTACGTCCAGGATCATCCACTCCGGACGATTTCCCGATTTACGAAATGCCTCAACTACGCGTAATTGTTTTGCATATTTCAGTTTCTTCTGAACCGAAGTTTCTTCGCGCATTCTCTTGCGCAAATCTTTGCTGAGTTTTTCAACATCAACACGCTTCAGCAATTCTTTAATTGCTTCGGCTCCCATCATCGCAACGATGTCTCCATGTTCTGCGCGAAGCTGATAATATTTTTCAACGGAAATTAATTCTTTCTCTTTAACTTCTTTTGATTTTCCAGGTTCAACAGTTACGTAAGATTCGAAGTAGAGAATTCTTTCCAGATCTTTCAGCGACAAACTTAAGAGTTGTCCAATGCGGCTGGGAAGTCCTTTGAAAAACCACACATGTGAAACCGGGCTTACCAATTCGATGTGACCCAGACGTTCGCGGCGAACTTTTGCCAGCGTAACTTCAACGCCGCATTTTTCGCACACAACACCCTTGTGTTTCATTTTCTTGTACTTGCCACAGAGACACTCCCAATCATTCACCGGACCAAAAATCTTCGCGCAAAACAAACCATCTTTTTCCGGTTTGAAAGTACGATAGTTAATTGTTTCCGGCTTCTTTACCTCTCCATGTGACCATGAACGGATTTTTTCGGGAGAAGCAAGGGATATGCGAATGCTCGAAAAATCGTTGATATTTAATGATCTTGGTTTTTGTCTTTCTAATAAGCTCACAGTTGCTCCTCCTTAATCCGCCGCCACGTCCGAAGATTCTTCGGATCGTTGCTCAACTCTCATCTCCACATCAAGAGCCAGCGACTGAAGTTCTTTCACAAGCACGTTAAACGACTCGGGAAGTCCCGGTTCATAGAACGGCTCGCCTCGGACAATGGTTTCGTATATTTTTGTACGGCCATAAACATCATCAGATTTTGCTGTTAGCAATTCTTGAAGTGTATGAGATGCACCATACGCTTCCAGTGCCCAAACTTCCATTTCTCCAAAACGCTGTCCGCCGAATTGAGCTTTTCCACCCAACGGCTGTTGAGTGATTAACGAATACGGACCGATTGAACGCGCATGGATCTTGTCATCTACCAGGTGTGCTAACTTCAGCATGTAAATATAACCGACCGTGATTTTTTGTTCGAATGGTTCACCGGTCATTCCATCATTCAATAAAGTTTTGCCATCACGTGGAAGGTTCCCTTGTTTCAACAAATTCTTGATTTCTTCTTCCGATGCTCCATCAAATACCGGTGATGAGAAACGGAGTCCTAGTGCTTTTCCTGCCCAGCCCAGATGTGTTTCCAAAATCTGTCCCACGTTCATACGTGAAGGCACACCAAGTGGATTGAGAACAATTTCAACCGGTGTACCATCGGGCAAGAACGGCATATCTTCTTCCGGCAGAATTACGGCGATGACACCTTTGTTTCCATGGCGTCCGGCCATCTTATCGCCAACCGAAAGCTTTCTCTTCATTGCGATATAAACTTTCACCAGCTTGATCACGCCCGGCGGCAGATCATCGCCTTTTTCGAAGCGCGAAAGTTTTTCTTGATACTCTGCTTTTAGAACTTCCACACGGCGATCAAATTTCGCGAAAACGTCATCCATTTTTTCAACGACTGTTTCTTTGCGCGGTCGCACTTTCAACTTGCGCAGTTTATCGATTGAGATATCGCGAATCGCATTGAAAGTAATTTTCGAATTCTTTTGAAGTATGCGGCCATTCGATTCTTCAAGGTCGTCCGCAACTATGTAACCATCAAGCAATGCAACCAGATGGTTCCGTACGGAATCACTCAAAATTCGGGTTTCATCTTCAAGGTTGCGATGCAGCAATTCCATTTCTTCTGCTTCAATTGCCTTGGTCTTTTCATCTTTTTCTTGACCGCGGCGAGTGAAAATCTTCACATCAACCACGATTCCTTCAATTCCTGGAGGGCAAATGAGCGAAGCATCCTTGAAGTCGCCGGCTTTTTCACCGAAAATTGCGCGCAGCAATTTTTCTTCCGGTGATAACACGCTTTCACCTTTAGGGGTAATTTTTCCAACCAGAATATCGCCAGGTTTTACATACGCACCGATGCGGATAATTCCCGATTCATCGAGTTGTGCCAGTGCATCTTCATCCGGATTCGGAATATCACGAGTGATATCTTCCGGTCCAAGTTTTGTATCGCGCGCCGCCGTTTCGAATTCTTCAATGTGGATCGATGTAAACGCATCCGTTTTCACCAGCCTTTCGCTGATGACGATTGCGTCTTCAAAGTTGTAACCGCGCCATGGCATGAATGCGACCAGCACATTCTGACCAAGAGCAAGTTCACCCTGGTCGGTGCAAGGACCATCCGCCAGGATGTCACCTTCCTTAACACGTGTTCCGCGAGCTACGATTGGTTTCTGATTAATACAGGTATTCTGGTTGGAACGTTTGAATTTCGTTACTTCATATATATCAGCACCAGAATCACCCATGAACCGGCCATCGGAATCGCTATCAACACGAACGATGATTCGATCTGAATCCAATGAATCAACCACACCAGCTCTCTGGCAGCGGATAACGCTACCGGAATCTTTTGCAGCGATATCTTCCATTCCGGTTCCAACGATTGGAGCTTTTGGCGCAATCAATGGAACGGCCTGGCGCTGCATGTTTGAACCCATAAGTGCGCGGTTCGCATCATCATGTTCCAGGAATGGAATCAGAGATGCAGCCACACTTACAAGTTGTTTCGGCGAAACATCGATGAAATCAATTTGATCGCGGTGTGCAAGAATGAAATCACCAGCCGCTCTGGCGTTCATGCGTTCTTGAACAAGTCTTCCTTTTTCATCAACTTCAGCATTTGCTTGCGCGATGATGTATTTATCTTCTTCCCAAGCTGTTAGATAGAATACATAAGGTTCCCAATGAATCATTCTTTTGCCCGCGCGTTTTAATGATTCGTTCGCTTTTCTAACTTCACCTTGTTCTATAATTTCATTGATTTCGAAATCGGAATCACCGGCATGCAGAATCCTGGAGAAATCCACGATGTGGCCGTCTTTTACTTTGCGATACGGACTTTCAATGAATCCGAAGTCGTTGATTCGCGCAAAGCTGCTCAATGATGAAATCAATCCGATGTTCGGACCTTCCGGTGTTTCAATCGGACAGATGCGGCCATAGTGTGTTGGGTGAACGTCACGCACTTCAAATCCGGCGCGTTCACGGCTCAAACCACCAGGTCCAAGTGCGCTCAATCGACGCTTATGTGTGATTTCGGAAATCGGATTTGTTTGATCCATGAATTGCGAAAGCTGGCTGCTTCCGAAAAATTCGCGAATTGCAGCCATTACAGGTTTCGCATTGATTACGTCGTTCGGCATTGCAGTTGCAATTTCCTGGTACACACTCATCCTTTCTTTGATCGCGCGCTCCATCCTCAGGAGGCCCAAACGGAATTGATTCTGCAACAACTCACCGACTGAACGTACGCGGCGATTTCCAAGATGATCGATGTCATCGATTGTTCCAATATTTTTGCGAAGTCTTAGCAGATAGCTAATCACCGCAGTATAATCGTCTTTGCTTAGAAGCTTTTCATCGAGATTGGTGTTCAGATTCAAACGCGTATTTAATTTCAATCTTCCAACGCGCGAGAAATCATATTTCTTGCGGTTGAAAAACATATCTTCAAAAAATGTTCTGGAAGTTTCCGTTGTCGGAGGATCACCAGGACGTAATCTCCGATAGATCTCTTTATAAGCTTCATCGGCAGTCGCAATTGGATCCTTTTTCATCGTGTTGCTTAACACAACCCCGACTTCAGTACGATCCGGGAAGAAAATGTCAAATGATCCGATGTTATGTAAGAGGATTTGTTCACCAGTCGTTTTTGAATATTCCTGATTTGATGACGCAAGGACTTCACCGGTTTCTTCATTTACTAAATCGCGAGCGAATACTGCTCCTTCCAACTCGTCAAGCGTCATTGGAATCTGGCCGATGTTGCGCGATTCGATTTCATGAAGATTCGATTTGTTTAGCTTCTTCCCTGCAGCCACCAGCACTTCGCGGGTCTGCGGATCAATCAGATCGCGAGAAACTTTCATTCCGATCAAACGTTCTGAAACTGGAATGAACAGTTGATCACCTTCACGAACGACAGTATCGATCGGATAGAACAATGGAATGATGTCGCCATCAGTCACTGCAACATTTTCAACTTTCTCTGCTTTCTTTGTAGAACTTGGATCAACCGGTTTCTTCAACAGTTGCTGCTTGTGATAACCGATCAACGCGCGAAGGAAAACGGTACCAAGGAATTTTCGTTTACGATCAATGCGAACGTAAAGCAAGTCTTTCGCATCAAGTTCAAACTCTACCCATGAACCGTAGTAAGGAATGATTTGAGCAGTGAAGGAATTTTTCCCGCTTGCATGAAAGAAAACACCAGCTGAACGATGTAACTGGCTGACAATTACTCTTTCAGTCCCATTAATTACAAAGGTCCCGTTTTCTGTCATTAACGGAATTTCACCGAAATAAGCTTCCTGTTCTTTTACATCGCGAATGGTCTTGGCCCCTGTATCCGGATCTTTGTCATAAACTGCAAGACGCAACGTTACCTTTAACGGCGCCGCATACGTCATTCCACGTTCTTTACATTCGGAGACTGTATACTTCAGATTCAACTCAACATACGTTCCGCATGCATCGCATAATGTCAGTGCATCAACATTCACATGAGCACACCTCGGGCATGAAACATCCCGACCGGCTCGCGGATCGACAACGATTTTGAAATTACACTTCGCGCAGTTTACGCGCAGATTCTGAACGCCTTTCAGCTTCCCGCATTTGCATTGCCAATTTCCAATTGAATAATCCACAAACTGCAGAGTGCAAATGTCACGATAATCCGTAATCGGAAACACACTGTTAAACACCGCTTGCAAGCCTGTGTCTTTCCGTTCCGATGGCATCAAATCCATCTGTAAAAATTCATCGTATGATTTCCGCTGAATTTCAATCAGATTGGGAATCTGAAATGCCGATGGAATCTTAGAAAAACTCACGCGATCGCGGGTTGGAGACCCTACGTTTTCCTTCATCTTTTGTTATCCTCTTATATCTCTTTCAAACCGGCTTCTAAATAAAACTTCCGGTTTGCCACGCCCCGGTTCCGGCATGGCTACCAGCAAAGCGCTTACTTCACCTCAATAGTAGCGCCGGCCTCAGCGAACTTTTTCTTAATACTGTCCGCCTCATCCTTGGAAACTCCTTCCTTCAATGGTTTGGGAGCTCCTTCAACCAGGTCTTTTGCTTCTTTCAGACCCAGACTCGTAACTTCACGTACGACTTTGATGATGTTGATTTTCTTATCAGCGGGGAAGCTGGCAAGAATTACATCAAATTGAGTTTTCTCTTCAGCCTTTGCTGCTTCACCAGCGGCTGGAGCTGATGCTCCTGCTGCCGCTACCGGTGCAGCCATTGCTGCTGATACGCCGAATTTTTCTTCAAGCGCCTTAATCAATTGAGATAGCTGAAGCACAGACATGTCTTCAATTGATTTAATAATCTCTTCAGTATTCATTTCTCCTCCTGAGGATTCTTCCGGTCTAATTTTCTGAACTTCAGACAATACAACCAAAAATTTCTGAATCGTTCCGTTCAACACCCAAACAAGCCGGCGTAATGGCGATGCTATCAGCCCTACCACTTGACCTTGCAAAATTTGCTTGCTTGGAAGATTTGCGATATCGCTGATCCGTTTTGCTTCGATCAGCGAACCATCAAGATATCCGGCCTTAATGACAAGATTCGGATTCTCTTTGGAAACAGTATTTAAAATTTTTGCAAGACTAACCGGATCATCGCTGGTGTACGCGATGGCGGTTGGTCCAATGAAATAATCTGACAATACTTCCATTGGCGATCCTTTTGTTGCCAGAAGCGCCAATGTGTTTTTCACAACTTTTATACGTGCTTGCGTTTTGTGAATCTGGCGGCGGAGATCTGTTGCATCAACGACTTTCATACCGCGAAAATCCACAAGAAATGCACTGCTGATTTTGCTAAAATCCTGCTTCAGCTGATCTACTTCAGTTACTTTTTCGGTGCGATTCATCGTTGACTCCTAAGCCGTTGCCTTCGTTTCCAGCGTTGCTGTGTTAATGCGAATGCTGGGACTCATGGTTGCGGTCAAGAAAAACTTCTGAACGTACTTTCCTTTTGCTGATGCTGGTTTTGCTTTCAAGATTGCATCAACCAGAGTGGTTACATTCTCAATCAGTTTGTCTTTGGTAAATGACATTTTCCCAAGTGGAACGTGAACGTTCGAAGTTTTGTCTACACGAAATTCAACCTTACCTGCTTTCACTTCTTGCACTGCACGGGCCACATCAAATGTAACAGTGCCTGATTTTGGATTCGGCATTAAACCGCGCGGACCTAAAACTTTTCCAAGTCTCGCAACATTTTTCATCATGTCAGGCGTTGCAATGACTGAATCAAAATCCATCCAACCACCTTGAATTTTTTCAATCAACTCATCGCTTCCTGAATAATCAGCACCGGCTTGCTCTGCTTCATGAACCTTTTCTCCGCTTGCAAGCACCAGCACTTTCTTTGATTTTCCAGTGCCATGCGGCAACACTACCGTGCCACGTACCATTTGATCTGCATGTTTAGGATCAACACCTAATCGCAGATGAGCTTCCAATGTTTCATCGAACTTGGCGAATTTGATTTTTTGAAGCAGTTCGACGGCTTCAGGAATTGAATATTCCTTATCCTCAACCTGCTTTTTCGCATTCTCCATGTTTTTTCCAACTGCCATAAACTCCCTCCGATCGAACGACTCGCGTCCTTACACGATCTCAATTCCCATACTACGGGCTGTGCCGGAGACGATTTTGATGGCGCCATCCAGAGAGTTCGCGTTGAGGTCCGGTAATTTCGTTCTGGCAATTTCTTCAACCTGTTTTTGTGTAACTTTGCCCACCTTATTCTTATTGGGCTCACCGGAACCTTTAATGATTCCAGCTGCTTTCTTCAGCATTTCTGCTGCAGGCGGGGTTTTGGTAACAAATGTTAAAGTGCGGTCCTGATAAATTGTAATTACGACCGGAATGACGGAACCTTCCATTGCTTTCGTCCGATCGTTAAATGCTTTACAAAATTCCATGATGTTAAGACCATGCTGGCCAAGAGCTGGTCCGAACTGGAGGCGCTGGAGTCGCTTTGCCTGCAGGAATCTGCAGCTTAATTTGTCCTGTGATTTTCTTCGCCATCTTTTCTTAACCTCTATGTCTCTACCGATTTACGTATTACGCATTACGTCTCAGCTATTCCGATGAAGTAATACGTAATGCGTAAAACGTAATAGCTCGTTACTGTACTTTTTCCACCTGTAAGAAATCCAACTCCACCGGGGTTGCACGCCCGAAGATCGTAACCATCACCTTCAACGTATTGCGGACAGGGTTCACTTCTTCTACCTGGCCGGTAAAATTACTAAACGGACCATCAATGATCTTGATCGTCTCGCCTTTATCAAACATAAATTTCGGAACCGGCTTTTCTGCAGCCGATGAAATCTGATGCACAATTTGTGAAACTTCATCTTCAGATAACGGAGTGGGTGTCTTTCCCGACCCAACAAATCCGGAAACTTTCGGAGTATTGACAACGGCATGCCAGACATCATCTGACATTTCCATTTCTACAAGTATGTAGCCCGGATAAAACTTTTTTTCCGTCTCTACTTTCTTGCCGCTTTTCATCTCCAAAACTTTTTGGGTAGGAATCAGAATCTGACCGACCTGATCATCCAAACCAAATACACTCACCCGCTTGCGCAAAGCATCTACTACTTTGTTTTCGTAACCCGAATAAGTGTGGATTACAAACCATTTCTTAGCCATGTCTTCGTCCTTCATGAAGCAATCTTGTACAGTATTTTTAAAATCTCTGCCAACGCCAGATCAACGAGATACAAAAAGATCCCAAATATAAAAACTGCTATGATAACTACTACCGTTGTGTCTCGTACTTCTTTAAAAGTTGGCCATGAAACTTTTTTTGCTTCTACACCGACTTCTGTAAAAAAGGTTTTGATTTTGACATAAGTCTCTTTGACCTTCTCAATGCCTTGTCCGATCTTTCCTGTCATAACAAGCTTTCCCGTACGTTCCATAAAAACCTTCTAGTCAACATTTACGCTGGGCCGATTTTGAACCAGCAGAGATTGGCAGGCCAGGAGGGATTCGAACCCCCAACATTCGGTTTTGGAGACCGACGCTCTAGCCGTTGGAGCTACTGGCCTGTTCGGATCAAACACATCCAGGTTAATCAAACTTACTTAACCTCTCGATGGATAGTATGATGTCGACACCAGGGACAATATTTCTTGCGCTCGAGTTTATCAGGCGTATTCTTCTTATTTTTAGCAGTACTATAGTTGCGTCTTTTGCAATCAGAACACTGTAATTGAATTAGATCACGCATTTACTCTTTGCTCCTTCCAGGAACTTGCCTTTATCTTGATGCAAGATTCGAGATGCGAGATACAGTCTCGTATCGCGCATCACGTATCACGCATCGCGAAAGCCCACGACCGGGATTGAACCGGTGACCCCTTCCTTACCAAGGAAGTGCTCTACCACTGAGCTACATGGGCAGTCTTGAATTTGCACTATGCAGGGATATTACGTTTTACGCATTTACGGATTACGCAATGACAGTTAAACGTAATACGAAAAACGTAATACGTAATCCGTAAAAATGACTGCATATTGCAATATTAGGATGGCCCTCGTATGCCGCCGGCAAGCAGGCAAGTGTTTCGGCAATCCAGTTTGGACCGCACATTTTGTGTCAATGCTTATCAAATTCATGGAGCGGGAAACGGGATTCGAACCCGCGACCCTCAGCTTGGAAGGCTGATGCTCTAGCCGACTGAGCTATTCCCGCATCGTATCCACTTGTTTCAGCGCAGAACGCCTTCTCGAATTTTCCGAGTGGGCAGGAGAGGATTCGAACCTCTGTAGCCTAATGGCGGCAGATTTACAGTCTGCTCCCTTTGGCCGCTCGGGCACCTGCCCTTATGTGGTCTGTGATTTACACCCGTTGAATCTGGCCGCCGGCATTCTGCAGAGACACAAATACCGGTTGGCGAAAACAAACTTCGCCTAACCGATGTCAATAAGTATAACTAACTGAAACTTGTAATGCAATACCTTAATGTTGGGAATGTGCATAATTTTTCGGCATCCCAACAATCACAAATTTTGAGATCAAATCCTCCACTCGCCCTGTTCGTTGATTAGTTCTTATCTCTTGATAAACATCTTTATCAATAAGAATAGATGATGGATGATAAGCTTGCATACTCTGATTTTCAAATTCAAACCAGGATGAGGGGAAATGAAAATCCAGATGAACCTGGCCATAGCTTGAAACTGATTGCAGGTAGATAGGATTCACCCCTAAATGACCTACCCCGTGCGGCCATGATTCAAATTTTCCATGATCCTTGAAAATACTCTGATCACTCGACTCAATTATTGATAACCACTTTTCATCATTTAATGATTCCGGCTCTTGTTTCATTGATAGATTTGGAGCCATCCCTTTCAAATACGCATTCATCAATTCGGTTTCCCCTAAAGCACGGCATTCCGATTTGCTGAACAGATCCAGATAGCCTTGTGGAGAAAGCTCTTTCCCTTCGTTCGGTTGCACCAGCTGGTTTCCTACCCTGGTTAACATAATGGTTCCATCCGGTGCACATCGATGCATTTCATTCACGCATTCAGTTTTATTTTGAAAATAATGAAAAGCATCAGAACAGAAAACTCCATCGAAGCTTCCATCTCTGAATGGCATGGCTAAATCAGCATCACCACACAAGAAGTGTGCTTTCGGTGCAATCCAGTGTTTGGCAACCCAGAGCTGGAAAAAGTTTCGATCGAAGCCAACAACTTTATAACTTTTTTCGCACTCGGTAAGATAGTGTGAAAGATGACCGAAACCACAGGCTAAGTCGAGCAGCGGTTTGCTGTACTTCGGGAATGTAGTCATTAAGGAAAGTGCTGCAAGATGTCGCGGCTGAGCGAATCGATAAAAAAAATAACTGAAGAGATCCCCACGGATCAATGTGCGTTTGTAGAACAAAGCAAACCAATCTTCCGCGGTCACTGAACCCGGCGGATTGCGAATCCACCCCCGCAAAGATGACTTCCTCACAGCAAGTCCAATTGCCCGAAAAGGATTGCGATGAATGATTCTTCGCAAGAGCCGAAATTTCTTGAAGATGGAAGGACACCATGGAAAGGTGATCATACGCAAGAGTGCTTCCTGCCCCTTCTGTTGCAAAATCAGTGAAGCTAGAAAATCAGGTGTCGGACCAGCAACTTGAACCGCACCGCTTACATGCGCCTGAACATCAATAGGTTCCTTTCGAATAACTGGAACACCATCAATAACCGGATATTTATAACAACCACACGACAGAATTCCATAGCTGTTCACATTCTGATCTGGCTGCGCGACATGTGAAAACTCCAGGAGATTATGGCAATAAGGACATTGAAGTAATGAATATGGAAAATGAAGAAAACTCATGATCCGGTGCAACCAGAAGCCGCACTACTACACAAAAACGCAGTTGGAGCGTCACACAGACAGAATGACAGCATTCTTAGCTTGCATAGTCTAAATCAAGCTAAACCAGTTTACTACCGATTGAAACGGATCACACCAGAAGGCAAGTTTTTGAAATTTAACGAATTTAAGGTTGGATCTTGATATTTTGCTGAAACCTTAGCACGTGCAATGCTTTGTTTCTTCTGACTTGATTTATTTTTCTTCAAATATTCTTCAAGACACTCTGGTCCATACGAATCCAGGATAAAATCCTGCAATCGTTCAGGTGGAACGTAACATTCTTTCCTCGCTCTCTGAATAGCCACAGCAACTTGCTCCGCGGGACAAACTCCTTCTACAACAAACATCAAATTTCGACCGGGAATGTGCAGATATGGCGGCCGTGAATATGGAAGCAAACGAACATCCATACCGGCTTGCTGAAAATCATTGTTAATCAGCCACGCCAAAAATTCGAGTAGAAACCAGCCATCTTCACTTTGTGCAATCTCAACACAGATACTCCACTCTCTGTTTTTTGTTGTTGCCGCTCGTGAACAAATGGAACCTGTGTTCACAGTGGCAATAAGACCTTCAAATTCATTGAGAGCGCGAACCAGTTTTACAATCTTCATCCCCTGATCGGATTGCGCACCATTCTGTTTTGCATTCTCTTCCGTTGACACGATTCCTCCTTCTTTGAGGCTTGAATCTGTTTGTTTATCTCTTGCTCATCTATCCTATATATATAGGAGACCCAAACTAACCCATTCGTGTTCCGACGGAAAACCGGGCGAGAGTGCCGCATTCCATGCCCCATCCTATGAACTCATCTCTCCAGGGTGAGTACTCAACCCCGGGTTACGTTCTATGCGATACGATGTTCGCCCGGCTTCCTTCGGTTCAGTTAAAGCAAGAGCAATGCCAACGGAATTTATCTCGAATGATTTGTGGCGGATGCACAGATTTTTGAAGCAAATGATTGAAGGCTTCAGCAAATGATGAAGTCGCTATTGCTTTGCTCCTATAGGATACACCAAAAAGATGCCATCTGAGAAGACAATATCGTTGTTGAAATTCGAAGTCACAGTTTCTTTTTTGTAGTTTTCAGCATCCGCCTGTCCATCCTTTCCGTGACTGATAATGACATAATGGTTGGCCCTTCACCTTCGGGGTCATCTTTTTCATTCCATGCCTCGTATCTGAATTGATTCTCCCAGGCATCGCGACGTGGAAGAGTCTTGATGTATTTGGGTTCGAGTTTAGGTATGAGTTCCTCAAAAGTGGAGACATTTGGATAGGCATTATTATCCGTTCCGTATGCTTCGCATGCGGTAGCGATCGCGCGTATATCGGCCATTGAGCGTTTTTGTTTACTCCGCTGAATTGCACTCAGGAAATTCGGGATCGCTATTGCTGCAATGATTCCCATAAATGCGATTCCGATGAATACAATCGCAACCACTGCAATTGCAACGCCGGCACCACTACCCGATGTTTGCAACTTTGACAATTGTTTAGATTCTTTAGCTGATTGAGCTGAAGCGAATTGCATATCCGTTGGAAATGGTGGCGGCGTTTTTCGTACTGAGGTTCCTAAATTTACTCCACACTTAGGACAAAACGATGAACCTTCTGGAGCTTGTGTTCCACAATTTGGGCAGAACATAATTGACCCCCTGCTATCCCTGTTTTGAGGTATCTTGGTTACTGAGATCATAAACCAGGAGAAGAACCATGATCAACTTCATCGACCTGAGTCATGATATTGAAGCCGGCCTGATTACCTACCCGGGATTGCCCGCGCCAGTAATCAAAGATTACATGACCCGCGAGTCTTCAAAAGCCAACTATGCAGAAGGTGTTTCCTTTCATATTGGTCAGATTGAAATGATCGCCAATACCGGAACATATGTGGATTCGCCTTTTCATCGATATCCGGACGGCTCCGATCTCGCAGATTTATCATTGCGATCACTGGCAAATCTTCATGGCATTGTAATCCGTTGCACCGAATCAGATCGCGCAATCAAACCAGAGTTGTTTAATAACGTTGATGTTCGCGGAGCTGCTATTTTATTTCATACGGGTTGGGACAAACATTGGAGAACACAAAATTACGGAGGCGACAATCCGTATCTAACACAAGAAAGTTGCGATCGATTAATTGAAAATGGCGCAACACTGGTAGGAATTGATTCCTGCAATATTGATGATCGTAAGGATCTTAGAAGGCCAGCTCACTCTTTGCTTCTAAAAGCGGGAATTCCTATCGTAGAACATTTATGCAATCTTCAATCAGTTCCTGATTCCAATTTTCGATTCTTTGCGGTTCCGCCAAGGATAAAACATTTCGGCTCATTTCCAGTTCGCGCCTTTGCTATCTTCTAGAAATCTAATGCATTTGTTTGTCAATCAATGGCCGGATCGGTTGAAAATTTAAATATTTTTGAAGCCATTGTGCGCGATCCATCAATGCACGGAAATCATTTACTTCGTGACCCGTGTCATACCAGTACACTTGTTTTGGATTGCTGGCCGCTTTTTCATATTTCTTCATTGAAGCTTCATCGAAATATCTTTCGTAACGCGCGAATTGAAATAACAACGAAGTTGGTGAAGCATGAGGAACATAGCGATCCGCATCAAGCACGCTATTTACTTCAATATATTTCTTTAACGTCGCTTCTGGAATCTTATTCCTGAATGCAACCAAATCAGGATCAGGCGCGTCCCAAATATCTTGACCAGCTGCCACTCCGGCAATAAGAACGCAGGTTTTCAAACGTTTATCAGTTGCTGATAAAATTGCACCCCATTGCGCACCATAGCTATGCCCAACATAGCCAATACATTTGGATCCACATTAGGCAAGCTTTGCAAAAGATCAATGGCCCGGCGCAATTCAATGACCGCTTGAATGTAAGTATCACGATCACTTTCAGGATGTTCAATGTCATCAACATTTTTGTGCCATTGAGCTGCGCGTGACCAGGGATAATCCGGAAGAATAGAAACAACGCCCGCTTGAGCGTACAAAAGAGCTTCAGGTATAAATTCTGATCTTGTTCCCAAACCCCAATGTCCAAACACCAATCCGGCAAATCGGCACCTTTTCCGGGAGGCATAATGAGATATGCACCAACACGTCCGCCCTTTGGACTCGCATATGTAATATCTTTAATAAGGATTCCGTTTCTTTCTTCGACTTTCGCTTGCTGAAAATCCAGTGCCGCATTGGAATCGTAATCAAATTGCTTGATCAATTTCGAAATTTCTTCCGAATAGCCGTAAGAAGAGAGAATAAGGAATGTTAAGGAAATGAAAAATTTCAAAGTTTTCATGTCTTTATCATAGCCATCTGCCAAAATTAGGTATAAATTCAAGGTACGAAGCGGCAAGGGGACGGCATGAGGAGGCATAATGCGGGCTGGAAGAATGGGCAATCTTTATCAAGATTATTTATATCGCTTCCCTTTGCATTCGAAACCACTATGCTTAGTTTATAAAAGCACATCTCTCATCTTATCGTCTGTCAAATAATGTCTCACATAAGCAACGACACGTCTTTGTTTGGTCGAATTCCGATTCTGTTTACGATCCCCAATTTCATCACTGCAGGTTCAGGCCAGGTATTGTTTAACATCGTAACAAGACTCGATAGGCAGAAATTTTCACCATATATATGCGTGGCCAGTAGAGGCGGACAGCTAGAGGATGAATTCGAAAGACTCAAAATTCCTGTTGTAGAGGCTAAATTTTGGGTTGCTGCCCGACCACTATCGTCGCTGATGAAGCGCTGCTATGAAACGGCATCATTCTTTAAGCCATTCCATTTCCGGGCCTGGCATTCGTTTCACTACCTGGATGATTACACTGAGCCGATCATTGCCAGACTCGCCGGCGCAAAAGGCTGGAGTTATACCAAAAAATCGATGTCATGGGGAAGTCGCGCCTGGTGGTTGAGGAGTCTGTTAGCAAAACACATCGTTGCCGATAACTTCGAAATGAAACGCCGTTTCTTCAATCGATTTTATTTGGAGAAGAAGGTTCACGAAATTCCTCATGGCGTTGTTCTGGAGAAATTTTCTCCAAGGGCACAAGCCTTCACTAAAATTGCGTGAAAGATTGTCATTATCGTCTGATGACATCCTGATCGTTTGTGTTGCACATTTTGTGCCGGTGAAAAGACATCCTGATTTGTTTAAGGCATTGTCGTTTGTTCCTAAAATGCATCTGGTTCTTGCTGGTACTGGAACAGATGAGAAATACATAGAGTCGCTAAAAGACTTGGTAAAAGAATTGGGGATTGAGAATCGCGTTCATTTCATTGGCCAGGTAGATGATGTTGCGGCGCTTCATGCAGAGACGGATATTTTTGTGCTTCAGAGTTTATCGGAAGGTTGCCCTGTTGCACTTCTTGAAGCGATGGCTTGTGGCAAAGCGTGCGTAGCAACGAACGTTGCAGGCGCACGTGATATTATCGAAGATGGCAGAGATGGAATTTTAGTTCCACCAAAAGATCCTCCAGCTCTGGCAACAGCATTTGCAAAAATTGGTCAATCGTCCTCATTCCGCAGAAAACTTGGTGAACTTGCCCGACGAAAGGTCGAAGAAAAATATGTCATTGAGCGCGAAGTTCGCGCTTATGAAGATTTGCTATCAAGACTTTAGGAAGACAAACTTCTTCTCATGAAAAGTTTGTTGAACTTCCCCCACCTGCTGCAAAAAAAAATTCAAAGAGTCACGCGCAATCTCTCGCATGTAAAATTCGCAGAACCGATCCTGGTTTTTGAAAGTGATGACTGGGGAATGGAACGAAAACCGGCCGCACATGTAATTCAAAAGTTTGCTGAACCGGGCGAGTGGGCTGATGAGCAAACAGAATCGGTCGAAGATCTGCAGAGTTTGTTTGAAACTCTTACTAAATATCGCGACTCCCATGGACGTCCAGCCTGTTTTACAGCCAACTTCATTATGGCAAATCCTGATTTCGATCGAATCGAGAAAGCCGCATTTCACAATTACTATGATGTGCAGCTTGACACTTCCCTTTCAGATCCAATCCGCCAAAAATATCTTTTCGGTATTCATCAGAAATGTTTTTCGCCGCAATATCACGGCCGAAAACATTTTTGGGCTGAAACCTGGCTCAAAGACCTGCGTGAAAATGTTCGTGGTTCGCGAGAACTCTTTGATGAAAGATGTCATGGCGGACTTTCATTATTGCAAGGTGAAGGCTGGCGATATCACAGCGAATATGTCGATTGGAAATCAGGCAAAACTCCCACCGAAGAAAACCTTTATGATTCTATGAAAGAAGATCTGGACATTTTTGAAAAACTTTTTGGTTACAGATCTCTATCTGTAATTCCACCTCATTACATCTTCACGCCTGATGTTGAAAAAGCCTGGAGAAGACTGGGTATTCGTTACATTCAAGGTGCAGGTTATCGATTGATACGGAAATCGAATGGTTCGAAACAAACCAAATCACATTACCTAGGCGAAGTTTCACCGCAAAATTTAATTTACTTAATTCGCACGGTCAAATTTGATCCGCGACCTTCACGCCCGAATCAAAATTGGCAAGCGGCGTTTCAACTAATTGAAACCTGCTTTGAACGTGGTGTCCCTGCGGTTGTGGATACGCACAGGATCAATTACACCGGGAAATATCGCGATGAAGGTATCAGACAACTCAATGAACTGCTTAATGCCTGTCAAAACCATAAACCGTTGTTTTTGAATTCAGTGGAACTGGGTCACGCAGTTAGCTGGAATGGTGAATATACGGATGTGTTTAATCAGAAAGCTTATACCCTTCATACGATTCAAAGCCTTCTTCAACCGGTCACACGTAAAATAAATCCATTTATCGATTAAAATAGATATATGAAATTTGCTTTTAGCCTTATTGTGAGTGTGCTAGCAACTGCGTCAATCGTTTTTTCAGAAGATGATTCAAGCTTCTTTAAGAAGTACACCAATAGCCTTTCCACTTGCGGATACGCAATCGCAATAGCACCCGATGAAAACATCGGTATGGCTGGATCACGTACTGATCAATCGAGAGTGAGAACGTCTTTCTTTGCCGGCGCAAACAAATCAGGGGATCTGAAATTTGTAAATACTTATTCAACCGGTGGTCCATCCGATACTCTCAGCGTAATTGCCTCTACGCCGGACAAGGCATTTATTCTGGCTGGCACAACAAGATTAGCAAATGAAAGCCGCGAAATCTTGATATTCAAAGTGCGTGCGAACGGCACAATCGTTTGGAAAAAGAAAATCGGAGGAGGAAATGGCAGCGATGTTATTTGGGGGATGACTGCGACGCCAACGGGTTACGTTCTTGCGGGGACATCAGATCTGGATGTGATGCTGTTAAAAATCAGCTGGCAAACTGGCAAAGTATTTTGGAAAAAGACTTATGGTGATTCGACAACAGAGTATGGATATTCAGTGGCACCAACAGAAAACGGCGGCGTTCTTGTTGCCGGAGTTCGAGAATCAAATCCCCTGGTGCTGAAGGTGGATGCATCCGGGAAGCTTTTGTGGCACCGCGTTATAACAACACTTGAGGATAGCGGGGATGGCGCACCAATTGTGGCCACTACACCTACTGCATACTATATTGGTAGTACTACGGGCCTGGCTCTCATTCCCATGGCGGAAATCAAAATGGCATTGTGGTCACAAAACTATCTACCGATGGTAAGTTTTTGTGGTCGAAACATTTTCATAATTCTTCAGAATCATTAACCGGCTGGCATTTGGCCCCATCGGAAGATGGCGGCGCTATTTTGTCAGGGCAAATTGGATTTAATCCAACGAGAGCCGTTTTTATTCGAATTGATCCACGTGGAAAGATAATCTGGAAACGGATGCTTGATGAAACGAACAGCGCAGCATTTTTTTCGGCGGCGTTGAACGATAGTCATGTTTTGATTACCGGCTGCGTTGGACAATCAACCCTTGATCTTTTCGCTATTAAAGTGAATCAAAAGAATGGCCTGCTGGATGCGCCCTGCAGTTTGCTAAAGACTCCGGCAATCATTACAGGACCAGTCACACAAACTTTAAGCACATACTCTATTGAAACCAAAAACTCACCGCTCATAATAACTGCGCCAGATCTTACGCGAAGTCAGTTGCCAGTGGCCGCACAGGAAGGCTGCAATTAGTTCTTATTAAAGAGCGACAACACGATTATCACAATAATCAGTGCGGCGATTATTGCCAGGGTAATCTTGATCCAGCTCCACGGACGTTGTCCTTGAACTTCACCGGTGCGCGCATTAACTTGAAACTGAAATATTTTGTTCTGAAAACGATAGGCTCCAACCCAAACCGGCAGAAGAATGTGTTTGAAAGTAACATTGTTATGTTGAGTTGAAACCGAATGAATGCGCTGTTCATCTCCACCAATATCCTGACAAATCGCTGACCGGATCCTGCCATCCATAATACCCTTTGCAAGTTCAAAACCTTCTTCCAATCCAACGTGATAACTTTCGGTCAGAAATCCTGCTAGATAATCGCTTTGATAAGGGGTCAAACTCTGGAGATCCCATGGTTCAAGCGCATTTAAATAATTCCGCGGAAGTGAATTTGTGGCAGGAACCAGCACATCATCAAAATCAACGTTGACTGTACCGCTGGCTGGATACCATCTTGTTCTTCTTACCTGACGCGATCTTCGAACGGACTTTCCACTTTCCATAACTGTGTAATATTCCGTTTCGTAATAATACTCCCCGCGCTCACCTTGATACTGACTGATTGTTTTGCTGTCATAAGTCCAGTAAGGCAAATACATCCCCTTCAACAAACGATCTCTTTCTATTTCACGTTTCAATCTGTTCGGCGCAAACCACAATGAATTAATCCAGCGAGTGAGCGCTTCCTGGGCCTGACGTTGATTAATTGTGAAGGGGAGGATTCCTTCAGGCTTAATTACTTTTTTGGTTTGCTTTTGCGATGCGACTAAATTCGTTCCACAAAATGGACATGCACTCGAAGTGATGTTAGGAGGTAGTGTCGTTTCAGCGCCGCAATTCGTACAGCGAACGACAACTACTTCTTGAAACTCGTGCTCTCCTGAAACTCTTTGCAGATATTCACGAAAATCTCGCTCTTCTACTAACGTGTCCTTTCGAACGATATCAACTTTACGTCCGCAATAAGGACAGTCCAGCGCTGTGGTTCCAGGTTCATAAGCTAAATCCGCACCACATCCCGGACATCCAAAATGCTCAGTATCTGTCATCAAAGCCTCATGTCTTTCTGCCCTATAAGAGAGCGAACTTTGTTAATCTCCAGAATGCAGAATTTTATACTCCCTGATTCACGGAAGTCCATGATAAAAATGTAACTTTGCTTTAGTATGAGTGACAATTTGAAACCACGAATTGCGTTTGCGACTTGCCAGGACCTCGGCAAATTAACTCCTGATGATCAACTCGCCGCCGATCTTTTGATGAAACAGAATGTCATTGTGGAAACGGCTTCATGGGATGATCCTGAGATCCGGTGGCAAAACTACGATGCTGTGATTCTGCGTTCAACGTGGAATTATCACCGGAGACTTCCACAATTTTTAACGTGGCTTGAAAGTCTGGATGATGCAGATGTCCGGCTCTGGAATCCTTCAAATATCGTTCGCGCTAATGTTTCGAAAAAGTATTTGATTGATTTTCAGAATGCTGAAATTCCAATTGTGCCTACAGTTTGGATTCCAAGAAATAAGAGCACTCAGTTAAGATCAGTTTTAGAAGAACAAAATTGGGATCGCGTGATCATTAAGCCTGACGTATCCGCATCGGCATATCTCACAACCAATGCGAGTATTTCTACGGCGACTGATGATCAACGTCAACTTGATGTGATTCTGAAAGACTCGGGCGCATTAATTCAAGAGTTTAGAAATGAAATAGTTGAGTATGGAGAATGGTCATTGATTTTTTTTGAACGCGAATTCAGCCACGCTGTTATAAAACATCCGCGGGCTGGTGATTTTCGAGTTCAAGAAGAACTGGGCGGAATTATCAAGGCTGAGGCTCCACCGCTGTTGCTGATCAACCAGGCCCAAAAAGTTTTAGATCATGTGAATGGACCGATTGTTATATGCACGTGTCGATGGAATTCTTGCGATAGATGAATTTCTGCTGATGGAACTGGAATTGATTGAGCCTTCATTATTTATGGGGTTTTCCACAGGGGCAGCAGAGCGTTTTGCAAATTCAATTATTAAGATTTTATAAACTACAACACAACAGAATCGTACTCGAAATGGCAGTACAGTAAGCAAAAATATAATTTAAGTGTTATTGTTTTTTGATTATCGGAGGTGATTATGTCGGAAACAATTGAACAATATAAGGAACGGATTCTTGGATATGTAAAACCTGCAGAAGAACCTCTTGAAATTCTAAGATCCAACATTGGGCGGATTGAGTCAGCATTGAATGGAATTTCACCCGAACGTTTACAAGAGAAGAAGGATGGCAAGTGGTCGGCTGCAGAAATTCTGGCTCATTACGCGGAAGGTGAAATTGTATTTGGATACAGACTTCGGATTGTTCTTAGCAGCAATGGAATTCCAATTCAGGCATACGATCAAAATATTTTCATGCAAAATGCAAAATATCTTGTTGCCAAGCCGGAGATGGCTTTAGCACTGTTGCGAAATTTGCGAAGAACAAACGTTGAATTTTTGAAGTCACTCACACCTGAGCAATGGGACAATTATGGGATCCATTCTGAACGCGGAAAGGAATCCATTCGCGATATCGTGCGCTTGTATGCCGGACACGACCTCAATCACTTACAACAGTTGGAGCGCCTCCAGCAATAAGGATTTAACCACTGAGTACCTCCGTGACTCCGTGGTTAATGCATTTACTCCAGCGATGATGGTCAGGAGATCTGCCGCACTTATAGCAGGCGTGATTGTCGGTTCGTTTCTTATCCGGCGAGTGAATGAAAATATGATTTTCTAATTCAATCACTGTTTCTAAGGCCAGAGCACTGTCATTTACTTTTTCGTTTAGCTTTTGATTTTCCATTTTTTAGCATGCTTAGAAATTCTTTTACAGGTTTTGTGTTTACTATATCTTTTTTAGTTGCCCAACCTCTGCGAGCCTGGGCAATACCAAATTCAAGATGCCTAAAATGTGAAACTGAGTGGGCATCAGAATCGATTGATAATTTAATTCCAGCTTCAAGACTGCGACGGATCCATTCATCGCGCAAATCCAATCGATCAGGATGCGCATCAATTTCCAATATTGTGTCGGTGCGCTTTGCACAATCAATCACGGCTTCCATATCAACATCGATCGGATCACGAGCCAAAATTTTCCGGCTTGTTGGATGAAACAGGATATCCACATTCGGATTTTCCATTGCTTTCAACACACGCTTTGTCTGTTCTTCGCGCGTAAGATGCATAAAACTATGCACTGCCGCACCAACAACATCTAATTGCCCTAAAATTTCATCAGGCATGTCCAGAGTTCCATCTTTCATGATGTTCACTTCGGCACCTTTCAGCACCTGAATCTTATGACCTTCTTTTCGGAGCTTATTGTTCAGGCTGTCAATTTCCTTCATTTGCTTCATTAATTTCATCTGATCGGAGCCCATCATGGCCAGACTTTGGGTATGATCTGTAATTACAATATATTCCAGGCCTTGCTTTTCAGCGGCAAGTGCCATTTCTTCCATGGAATGCTCACCATCGGTCCAATTGGTTTGAACTTGCAAGTCCCCTTTCAGATCTCCGTATTCAATTAATTTTGGCAGCCGTTTTTCTTTCGCTAACTTTATTTCGCCGCAATTTTCGCGCATTTCCGGTTCAATGAATTCCAATCCAAGCGCGTGATAAACTTCTGCTTCCGTTTTCCCGGCAATGCAACGATTTCCTTTGTACAACCCATATTCATTCAGCTTCAATCCTTTCTTAATGGCGATTTCACGCAGCGCAATGCAGTGATCCTTCGATCCAGTAAAATATATAAGTGCCGCGCCCAGCGAATCTTCCGGTACAACGCGCAGATCAACGTTGGAACCATTTTTGAGCTTGATGGATGTCTTGCTAGATCCTGATCCGATTACATGAGCCACCATCGGAAGATTCTTGAAACTTTCCATAACTTTCTCCGGCTTTTTTGAAACCACAACCAGATCGATATCGCCGATTGTTTCTTTGCGTCTTCGTAATGAGCCGGTTAACAGTGCTTCTTTAACTTCAGGCAAGGCACGAACCGCCTGCTCAAGTTGTTTTGCTTCGGGCAAAACATATCCGAGCAATTGACGTCCGGCAGATTTGCGCAGAAATGAAAGTCCCTTCAGAATCTTTTGTTCTGATTTTTCGCCGAAGTTGCTGAGTGTTCGAATCTTTCCGTTATTTGCGGCCTGTTCAAGATCTGCAAGGTTCCGTATTTTTAATTTCTTCCAGAGTTCAAAAATCTTTTTCGGACCGAGACCTTCAATTTGCATTAGCTCCGAAACGTCCACCGGTACATCACGCTTGAGCTTCTGATATTCGGAAAAGGTTCCTGTTTTGATCAGATCTTCAATATGTTCGGCCATACTTTTTCCAACATAGGAAATTTTTGTCAGGCCTTTTAAGCCATCACGCTTGTAGGCTTCTGATGCTTCTGTTTCCAGATCCGCTATTTGTGAAGCAGCTTTTTCGTAGGCATGTGGCTTGAAGTCGATGCCTTGCATTTCAAGGTAAGCTGCCATTTCGTACAGAATTCTGGCGATCTCTTTGTTAGTCATGTGGAGAGAGTCTATTTCAACACAAAGACACAACAACACCAAGAGTCATTAATAAATATTTTTAGTGAAATTTGTGTCTTCGTGGCTTCGCGTTGAAAAAAGCCTATTTGCGGGTTTTGCGTATGTGTCCGATTACTTCGCCAAGAACGTTTTTTACCGGTATAGGTCCGATTTCATCACTTTGAATACTGAAACGGCTGGTACCAGTCGCCCATAATAATTTGCGAACGGGATTATATTCCTGCACTTTCTTGATTAGCATTCCATATCTGGAATGAACAAATGCGATATGCGTACCGGGCCGCACATAATTGGGCCTCAAGGGGAGCTTTGAAACCATTACAAAGTCCCCTTCTCGAAATTCTGGCTCCATGCTGCTGCCAGCTACGCGAAAAATTTTGATTATCATAATACCGGAACTACGATCTCTTCCTGAACTTCGTAAGGTGCTTTCACCGTTTTCACTTTTTTGTTTTTTGTAGTCCAAAAGATTTCAGCTAACCGGTTCACCTGTTTCAATAAGTCCAAGCTTTTTTCGCGATCGATTTCGTGTTTGCATGCCGATGCCGTTTTCATAATCGAAAATACAAGGTTTGGAATCTCAGGATAGTGCTCAATATGTTCGGGCTTGAAATAATCACCAGAAAGCACACGAACTTCATGTTTACATTTTTCGGCATGTTCTTCTTTGTTTCTGATACAACGTGCAACCGTATCGGTGCGACCTTTTTCTTCTGCATCAGCGATCATGTCCACCATTCGGATCACAGTTAAAGCTGGAACTTGTGAAAAGATCGGATCATAAATCCCGCACGGTATGTCACAATGCGCTTTAACTCTTTTGAATGGTTTGACTTTATCAATCGCATCTAAAATTTCATAAAGCATATAAAATCCTCCGCAAATTTAGATTCAAAATGAATAGATATGCCGAATTAGCGTAATTGCTAGTCGCAATGCGCGATGCGTTTTAATCGTCGTCCGCTCTGCCATCGGGGTGGCAGGCAAGACAAGCATTGGAATCGTAACGATAACCACCAACATCATCATGTTCCTTGTCAGTTTCACCCCGGGTGTGGCAGGTTAAGCATGTGAAAATCCGGAAATTTCTTGGATCTGTGTGGCATGCACTGCATGGATTCCCTGCATGTCTACCTGAGGTGATTGGGAACCTGTGATCGAATCGACCTTGATTCCATGATGAATCCGTGAATCGATGACAGTTGTCACATGCCGTTGGAAATCCTGCTGCACGATGATTCGGATCGCGCGTTGAATCATAATCGCTGCGATGGCAGCCGTAACAATCGCGCGGTGTCCCCTTATACACTCCATTTCTATGACACGAAGCACAGGAGACGGTTGCATGCCGTCCTGCCAGCGGGAAGAACTGATTGTGATTAAAATCAGCTTGATTCCAATCGGGGTCAGAAGCACGATGACAGGATTCGCAATTTGTAGAAAATCCAGATTGTCGATGATTCGGATCGCGGGTTGAATCATAATCAGAACGATGACAACCGTAGCAATCACGTGGAGTTCCTCGAAATACATTATTTCGGTGACAGGATTCGCAAGAGATTGAAGCGTGTCGGCCAACAAGTTGGAAGAATTGATTGTGATTTAGATCCGCGCGGTTCCAATCCGGATCGGTAAACTTATGACAGCTATCGCAATTCGTGGAAAATCCGGATTGCCGATGATTTGGATCTTTTGTTGAATCATAATCCTGCCGGTGACATCCATAACATTCGCGTGGTGTCCCTTTATAAACACCGTTCTTATGGCATGAGGCGCAAGATGCAGCTGCATGTCTTCCTGCTAATGGGAAGACACTACTGTGATTGAAATTGCCGCCACGCCAACTCGAATCTGTTGGTTTGTGACAGGAATCGCAATTCGTGGAGAAACCTGATTGTCTGTGATTAGGATTCTGTGTTGAATCATAATCTTTTCTGTGACAACCGACACAATCACGCGGTGTTCCTTTGTAAACTCCATTCTTGTGGCAGGCCGCACATGAAGCGGTCGCGTGTCTTCCAACAAGTGGGAATATGTTGCTGTGATTGAACCCGGTATTCCAATTTGGATCACTTGCTTTGTGACAGGATTCACAATTTGTCGAAAAACCTGCTTGACGATGATTCGGATTTTGTGTCCCTTCATAGTCCGTTCTGTGACATCCATAACAATCGCGCGGTGTTCCTTTATAAATTCCGTTCTGATGACATGAAACGCACTGCGCTGTTGCATGCCGGCCTACCAATGGGAAAATTGCTTGATGATTAAAATTGGTACCCCAGCTTGAATCTGTGAACCGGTGGCAATTTTGACAATCAGTTGGGAAGCCCGCAGTCTTGTGATTTGGATTCTGCGTCCGATCATAATCCGTTCTGTGACATCCATAACAAGTTTGCGGCGTCCCTTTGTATACATTATTGATGTGGCATGCCTGACATGAAGCGGATGAATGTCTTCCGGCTAAGTGGAAAAATTCTTCATGATTCAACGATGCTTGTTCCCACCTTACGTCACTTATTTTGTGACATAACTCGCAGTTCGTCGGAAAACCAGCATTACGATGATTGGGACGTGTAGTGCTTTCATAATCTTTTGCGTGACAGTTGCTGCAATTTACTTGGGCATATACACGATTCACATGACATGTATGGCATCGCAAAGTTTGGTGCGCTGCACTTAACTGGACTCCGGTTTCCGCTACGTGATTATATGTTGTGCTCGACCATCCTGAGGTTGTATGACACCTTTGACAATCCGAACCTAATCGCAAACGATTCACATCATCTTCTTTTCGAACCCAATGACATTCATAACAAGTTAACGGTGTTCCGGCAAAAATTTTCTTAAGATGACAACTTTGGCAAGGAACAGTCAGGTGCCGCCCATTTAAAGGAAAACGGGTTTGATTGTGGAAGGTACGACTATCAGTCTTCCATTGTTCTGGTGTATGGCACTTTGCGCAGTCACGGCCGAACTGTCCATTGTGTGGATCCTTATGACAGCCATCGCAACTACGAGCGATTGGCTTAAAACGTACAAGCGTTGCCGGCGGCGGAGGTGATTCAAACATCTCCGGCTTATGACATTTTTCACACGTCAAACGGAGATGCGAGCCTTCTAATTTGAAATCACTTTTTGCGTGATCAAATATTGAAGGTTTGAATCCTTGTGTTGTATGACAGTTCGCACAATCTTCCTTAAACTGTCCGCGATGATAATCCTGGTGACACGTACTGCAGTTCGTAAGGATCGGTTTGTAACGGACGGCTTCCCCTGTCGCGGCCGGAAACTGACCTTTTTCGCGAACATGACATTTTTCGCATGGAACACTTACGTGTTTACCTAACAATGGGAATTGTGTTGTTGCATGATCCACGCGAACGCCTTGGGGAGTGTGACATTGTTCACATTCTTTTTTCCCGAATTGTCCAAGATGCGGATCTTTATGACATGATGCACAATTCGTTGCAAGCGGTTTATAACGCGTTACACCAGTTTTCTCATCCGTGACATGACATTTCTGGCATGCAACCTTTGCATGATTCGTATCAAGCGGAAATCGTGTTTTAGAATGATCGAAAGTCTTGAACTGAAATGAAGCCGTTGTATGACATTGCTCACACTTCTGACCGAATTGACCGCCATGCACATCTTTGTGACATGCTGCACACTCCGTTCGCATCGGTTTATAACGGATTGCGCTGCCGGAACCTGCCGGAAATTTTCCTTTCTCAAGTTTATGGCACTTCTCACATGGAATGGCATGTCCATTTTCCAATTTGAACATGTCGTGTTTCACTTTCGCCGGCTTGAATCCTTCAACAGAGTGGCAACCTTCGCATGCTTGATTTGCAAATTGACCCAGATGCGGATCTTTGTGACAGTCGGCACATTTTTGATAAGCGGGAAGTTTATATTGGCCACCTGGATGACATTTCTGACAAGGTACTGTTTTGTGTTGTCCGACAAGAGGAAACTTATCATGCTTGAATCCTGTCGGTTTCCACGAGTCATTGTTATGACACGATGTGCAGTTCGCTCCCAAAGTGCCTTTATGCGGATCTTTATGACATGATACGCAATTTGCAAAAGGCAAACCTTTGAAGACTTGATTCTTATGACATGTTAAACATGGGGCTTTTTGATGTGCACCCATTAACGGAAACCGTGTTGTGCTGTGATCAAAAGTTACTTGCTTCATCGGACGTTGTACTGAGTGACACGTTTCGCATGATGGCAGCGCGCCGCGATGAGGATCTTTATGGCAAGATTGGCAAGTTGTACTCAGACCTAAAAACGATCTTGTCTTGTGACAGCTTGCACAATTTTTGATTTGCGCATGAAATCCTTCCAGCTTCGAACCAGTTTGTTCATGATCAAAAGTTTTTAGATCAAGCCCACGAATATCAAAGTCTTTTCCTAAATGTTCCGTGTGGCAGGTCATACATTTTGTTTGCTTATCTGCATGAAAACCTTTGCCAGCAGAGATTCTTTTGGCAAGATCTTTATGGCATTCCAAACACTTACTCTCCAAAACGTCACGATGGCTGCCATGACAAACATTACAATTCTTGATTCCGGAGAGAGATGAATGTGCTTTTGAAAGGTCACCGGGCGACACTAGTTCTTCGACCTGAGCAAATAAGACCGAGGGTATAAGAAAAGCAAAAACGATAAACCACCGGCAATGCTTCAGCATTAAGGTCATCAGAAATATCCCATCTTTATTGCCACAACAATGTGGATGATCATTGTGAGATACATCGTTTGCGCTAGTGGAATGTGAAGGATGTGCCAGTATTTAAAAAGCTCCTGGCTTCCACGAAGCAGCACAATCTGCCGCAAATACACTTCACGCGAACGTGCAAGTTTATAAATTTCCGATCGTTCCTCTTCGCGGATCAATGGCTGTGTTGACAGTATCTTTTGTAATTTTTGTTTACGACCCCACCATCGGATATCATCGGAAAGAATTGTGAGTAGAGACCGCAATGGAGAAATAGCTTTTGTTTCTGCAAATGTCGCTATTTTTTGAACCTGGCCTAATGCTTGCGCTGGTAAGACTTCAGCTAATCTGTTGTTGATCGCTTGTAATTCATCAGCTATTTCTTCGGTTTGTTTTTCTTTACCAGAAATTGCCCTTGGAATTTGAGCATATAAATAGCGACCTACTGCACCGCTTAATGCAACCAGCATCATGCTCCAGTAACTGATAGCAACGATTCCGCGAAGTTTAAATGCAGAATGAAAAGTGATTAGAATAGGGCCGGCAACACCGAGAAAGATATGAAATTGAAGCCAGAGATTTAGATGGCCTCTGTTTTTCATCCATCGTGCCCGTTTTCGCACAGAATAAATTAATAGCAGGACCAGCATGCCGCTTCCGGCAATACCAAGTTTGTGTCCGATTCTGCCGCCAGGTTTGAGTTGCGGATGGATTGGAGAACGGAAGCGCGCCGTAACAGGAGTTAAATAGTAAGCATGACCGTAATCGATCAAAACAATGACTCCTGCAAGGATGGTGGTGCCAAGAGTCATCAAAAAATAATTAAGAAGTTTTGCTCCGCGTGATTTACTAGGCTTAGGCTGTTCCATGAGTTTTTATATAGCGGGCTAGAAGCCCGCGGTCATCAATGCGGCCAAGATGGCCGCGCTCATCTATACGGCTTGGGATTGAAGTTGAATCCCTGCTTTTTTTAAGAAATCATAAGGCAACTCACCACCAGCAAAAATAAATACTGCGTCATTCGCAATTTCTTCTGTCCCCGTTTCCGAAGAAAGGATAACAGATTCTTCACAAATTTCTTGCACATTGGAATTAAAAACGACACGTACAGTACCTTTGCTTATAGCTTCCTGAATATGCGATTCATTTCGTTCTTTGATCCGGGTGAATTCACCCTTACGATACGAAACGGTCACATAAGTTCCCGGCTGTGAAGCAATTGCAATCGCAGCTTCAACAGCAGAATCACCGCCACCAACAACGAGAACTTTGCAATTCTTGTAAGCTTCCGCTTCGATCAATCGATAACATACTTTCGATAGTCCTTCCCCCGGCACACCAAGTTTCCGAGGCGTACCTCTTCTCCCCAAAGCAAGAACGACATTCTTCGCGCGATACTCACCTTTAGATGTTGCCAGACGAAAATTCATTTCTTCTTGCTGAATCTCATTTACCTTTTCATTGATCTGAATCTGTAATCCGGTTTGATGAATAATTTTGTTCCACAATTCAACAAGCGATTCTTTGGAAACTTCTGTTAATTTGATTTTGCCGTACAGCGGAATATCGGCAGGAGATGTCATCACAATTTTTCTCCGCGGATATTGCAGAATGGTTCCGCCACGATCTCCCTGCTCAAGTACGACGTAACGCAATCCTTGTTTCATCGCGGCTAATCCCGCTGACATACCTGCAGGTCCGGCTCCTACAATTGCAACATCAAACTCGGCTCCGGCTGCGCGTGTTTTCGTTGTGGTTAGATGTTCTATTGCTTGAACACCTTGTTTGATAGCATTGCGGATCAAACCCATACCACCGAGTTCGCCAGCAATATACATTCCTGGAATGTTCGTTTCCAAATTTTCATTTATTACCGGCAAATTTGCGCTTCGCCCAGGCGCTCCTAATTGGAGTTTTATGGCGCCAACAGGACATTGTTCCGCGCATAGACCATGTCCAACACATTTCGCAGCATGAATCAAAGTGGCTTTTCCTGAAACCATTCCAAGCACACCATGTTCTGGACAAGCCCGGACGCAAGCGCCACAACCGATGCACTGTAACGCATCGATATGAGGATGCATGCTCAAAGGTACGTTCATCTCAGTGCCAGCTGTTTTTTCAAGCTTGCGCCGAGCTTGCTTCTCTGCTGCTCTATATTTCAAAAAACGAGGCAGCAAAGTACTGCTAACCAAAATAATTGCGACAATAAACGTGATATAGTTTTCCATTTTGCACCTGGGCTGCAATTGGTCTTAATCACCAATAAATCAGAATCTGTAAGTAACTCCACTTAAGAAACGGTTTTCACGCGCTGACTCTGCATCTGTACGCTCTAATGTAAACAACAATGTAAAGGCACGTGTTAAATAAAGCATTGATGAAACAGAATAGCGGCGTGAAGACGGTCGTGTTTCAATCATTACATTGTCAACTCCGATAAATCGAACCAGTGAAAGTGAAGATGTGTAGTCACCACTTACGTATAACTTCGGGAAAATCATCCGGCCAGCAGAAACAATCCAGGAATTGTAGGAAGATCCATCATTTCGATTTCTTCTTGAAATGGATAGTTGAGCATCAATACCTGTGTGAAATAGATCGCTTGAATAGAATCCACCGGTTAGTCGACCAGTAGTATCTTCTCCTTCATTACCGCGATCCTCGCCGTAACCAACATAGAAACGGAGTCCCGGTGCAGCGAGATATGTAACGCGGCCTTCCAAAGATTCAAATAAAAATCCGCGTGTATTTTTTTCGTCTAACGGCCGTCCATTGATTTGATCTAGAGTTAAAGTTCTGAAATCAATGGAACGTCCATGATGAAAAGCGCCTTGAAATTCCACTTTATGTCCGGCAGTATAACGCGCATTGGTAAAAAAGTAATTCAAGCCCAGACTTTCTCTATTAACTCCGAAAGCATCAATTTCGGCCGCTTGATATAAAAAGAAATCCGAACCAACTGGTAGAAAATTCGTAATAACAAATACAGATCGTTCCATCCTGCCTGTATTCCGAACATTCACATAACCGATCACATGGCTTCTTCCATTTTCACCATCTAATGCAAGATAGCCGCCGTATTTGTAGATACCGTTGACATAACCTGCATCCAGATACTTCGGTTCAAGCCCGCCAAATCCACCAATTCGAAACTGTCCATAAGATCTTTTGGGACCTTTGATCTGTCCTAGGAATCCGCCAACAGATCCCAAAGCACCTAATTCGTTTAGCCACATTTGGCCAGCTCTAAAACCGAGACGTCCGCCATTAAATTTGCCCCCCACATAAGCGTTATATATGGATATGCGACGGGGAATCTCTTCATCTGCTGGATAGCCTGCCAAACGGATATCGGCGGCATATTCAAGTCCATTTTCTACCTCACCAGACTGAAGAGAAAGGCTTGTAGCGAATTCCTGATATGGGTTCTCTGTACCATCGTCGAGAATCGAATTCGCACTTTGAGCATAAAATGCGATCCTTCCATAGGCTTGTGAATAGAGATTGTGAACACTAAGTCCGAACAATATGGTCAGAATACCCAGTGCTAGACTAAGCTGATAAGACACACCCTTTTTTCCCATTTTGCATCCTCACAACATGTATGAGCAGGACGCTGATAAAAAAAATACATCTCTTCTTGTAAGAATATCTCAGGTAGTTTTTCCGTTTCATGTTATGAAATTTAGTTTTATATCGTGAAACGTAAAAATATTGGTAGAATAGACGTGGCTTTCAGCATATTATATCGTGTTACGATAGAACAATGTCTATTTCCAATCGATTTCGCCGTGGAATTCCAGACAGTGGATTTGAAACGCAGCGATATTTGATCAAGTGGTTAGTACTCAGTTCGCTGATTGGTATTGTAGCGGGAGTGAGCGCAATCGCATTCACGTATGCAATTGATTTTGTAACTCATATTGCGCTCGGACAAGGCGCAGGATATTTACCACCATCTCCTGCCGGTGAAGGTGCTAACGGTTTAACTCCAATATTGCGAAAATGGGCATTGCCTTTGATCACGACAGTCGGTGGCTTGCTCTCCGGAATCATTGTTTTTGGTTTGGCCCCGGAAGCGGAAGGACATGGAACAGATGCTGCGATTGATGCGATTCATCATAAACGGTCTCGCATCCGGGCGCGAATTCCACCAATTAAATTAATAGCTTCCGCAATTACAATTGGAACCGGCGGTTCAGGTGGCCGTGAAGGACCAACAGCACAAATGTCGGCTGGGTTTGGCTCAATGCTCGCCGATTGGCTACATTTGGATGTTCAAGACCGTCGAATTGCAGTGTGTGTAGGAATCGGTTCAGGAATTGGCGCCATTTTCCGTGCACCACTAGGTGGTGCTTTGATGGCAGCTGAAATCTTGTACATTCATGATCTGGAAGTTGAAGCTCTCATCCCCACGTTGATGGCCTCAATCATTGGTTATAGCGTATACGGTCACTTCTATGGGTATCTGCCGATCTTTGGAAACCTTTCAGGCTTGGGTTTCGCCCATCCAACTCAGCTTTTGTACTACGCTATGTTAGGACTTCTTTGCGGCTTAGGCGGATTGCTGTACAGCAAAGTTTTTTACGGCACAGTCAAATTATTTCATCACATCTCACTACCTCGCTGGATCAAACCAGCTATTGGTGGGTTACTTGTAGGACTTCTGGGCTTGATCTTTCCTGGCGCATTACACACTGGATATGGTTGGGTACAAATTGCCATGGATAAACGATTGCTAACAATACCGTTGTGGATTGTATTACTGTTACCGTTCGCAAAAATTGTTTCTACATCCTTATCGATTGGATCCGGAGGATCTGGCGGCATCTTCGGTCCTGGAATGGTAATCGGTGGAATGCTTGGCGCAAGTTTCTGGCGTTTAACGTATGTATTATTTCCAGGCATGCCTCCAGAGTCCGCTCCGTTTGTGATCATTGGAATGATGTCATTGTTCGGAGGTATCGCACATGCTCCACTTGCTGTGATGCTTATGGTTGCGGAAATGACGGGAAATCTTTCGTTGCTCGCTCCTGCTATGGTAGCAATTGCTATTTCTACTGCTGTAGTAGGCGATCAAACGATTTATCAGAGCCAACTAAAAACCCGTGCCGATTCACCGGCGCATCGGGTCAGATTAAGTTTCCCCTTATTGTCTTCACTGGTTGTCCGGGATGCGATGGTGATGGATCAAACAGAAAATTATGATAATAGTCGAATTATACTTTCCCCAAATGAGGGTCTTGATGTTGCTTTAGATCGTCTGACTGCACATGGCTTAAGTTGGGCTCCAGTCATAGACGATCATCAATTTTTAGGAAGGCTAAACGTTAGGGACATCATACAAACGTATAAACAAACCCTGGAAAAAAGTGTTCGACGCGCTGGAACTCTGACACCGGAAACAATCATGTTCGAAGTTAAAGTGGAAGAATCATCAGCTTTAGCCGGGCGCCGGCTTAGGGAGATCGGTTTACCAAATGAAACCATGATCGTCTCAATCACTCATGAGGGACATACCATCTTTCCCAATGCTGATACCATTTTGAAAGTTGGAGATAAAGCGTTGATCATGGCGAGCAAAACAAGCGAAGAAGACTTACGGACATTTTTAACATCAAAATCAGGGGTTAATAACAAACCACTAAAGCAGATCTGACAATTGCCGGATCTCTGGTTTTAATCTCCGCAATTCTTGTTTGTTTAAAGATGCCAATTTTTCCAACACCCCTTTACCCTTTTTTGTAACGCGAATACACACGATACGTTTGTCATCCTTGGCTCTTCTTCGGTTAACCAGATTTCGAGATTCCAGACGATCAACTAAACCTACAGCACTGTGATGTTTGATTTGGAGCCATTCTGCCATTTCCCCCATCGTAATCTCTTCTCTTCCCGGAAAACCACAAATTGTTAACAACGCCTGATATTGCCTCATAGACAGACCAAACTCCGAGGCTGCTTGCTCACTGAATCTAAAGAACTTACGTATCGCATACCGGAATACTGCAAGAGCCTCATAGTCTTTTTTCTGCATGACTTCGCGACGACTGGAACCTCTCTTTTTTGAATTAGTGTTATTTTTGGTCATGCTCTTTTGTAAAAAGGAATTCAATAATACTACAGGTATAGACCAGGAGGAATTTACTTTTTGATATTTAACCAATGTTCTATCACCTCAAAATGAAGGGGCTCATTTTAGACACGCCCCACCGGCGCGTTGCACTTTTGGGATATATACCGGACGCTTGCTACTTCATTAGTCTGGGGGGCCTATTGTTGAAACTGAAATATTTTTTTTGCCTCAAAACTTTCCAGCTACAACTTCTAATTCTCATTGCATGCCTACCAGTCCGGGAGCAAGTATTGCCGATATTCCCCTGCTCGTCCAAGATGAAATACCCAAAGACCAACAACACTCACTCCCAAAACAGGATATATAGATAATATCGCAATACGATATAATGTCAAACGATAAAGAGTGGTAAAAAGTTTCAGCAGGCGCCCCCAATGCGTGGCTTTTAATCGTGCTTTGGGACACCGGCAGGACGCCTGCTGAAGGAATTTGGAGGCGCTAAATTATTGTTGCTTTGGAACTTTTTCCTAAAAACAATTCCAAATTTTTCAAGACCAGTATTTTGGCCGATCATAATAGTCATAGAGTCGAGTTTCAAATTCTCGATTTACAGCTTTTTCCGGAATAAATTCCGGACTGTTTTTAACAAATTCGCGATCCAGGTCCAAATATAATTTCTGATCTTCACAGCTGATTTTTTGAATCCAATCCCTTGACAACAAAACTTTCTTTTTTGATAGCAAATCCCTGATTTCAACAACCGCATAGCGTATCAGCCATAAACGATCATCAAAAACAAAATCATCAAGATGACCTATGGAACCATTTTCACTTTGAATACCATAACCAAATACTTCATTCGTGCGTCGAAGATGAGGGTTTTGATTAGATCCTTGTTCTTCAATAATGTCAGGTGAACTTGCAATCGGGGACGGCACTGCAGCTAAAGCGGTATTGTCCCAGTATGGCATCCAACCAAAAAAACCATGTAAACTTTGCTCTTGCTGCCTTGAAACAGGTTTGTCGGTGTCGATATCGGGACTTTGCATTACTTGATTCTTATTCAGTTTTACGGGCAAGCACTGATTTGTCGAATCCAGTTGAGTAAATAGAGCAGGCGTTAAAAGGACCTTCTTGCCGAAAAGCCAGATTCCAGTATTGACCACGGCATACCGGATCGCCCATGACTGATCGTCAAAAAACAATTCCTCAATACTTCCCATGGGACCATCCAAGGCCAGGATTGTATATCCTTGAATTTCTCTGGTACTTCTAAGCATACAAATCCTCTCACAGGATTTTTCGGGAGTAAGTACGGCCTAATCCTTCCCCTTCTCGCTCGCTGAATTCACCTCTTGCTGCACTCACTCCCAAAATACAAGCTCTATTATATATCGTACTACGATATAATGTCAAATTTTGTTGACTCTCAGTATGAATATAAAGAAACTAAAACGACAGATATGAAATTTCGATTCTGGCTAATGGTATTAAAACGTTCCGGTAAAGACTTCTTTGAAGATAATTGTCCCCAGATGGCAGCAGCCATTTCGTACTACGTTTTATTTTCTATATTCCCATTGCTAATTTTTCTAATATCGGTTCTTGGGAATTTTTTAAGGAATGATAATTTTCGCAATAAATTGATTGACTTGATCGTTCAATTCATACCGATTGCCGGCTCGCAGGATGATAACTTGATTATTTCAGTACTTCATCAGATTTCTTCGAAAAGCAATGGTGCAATTGGTATCTTCGGTCTTTTGGTCATGGCCTGGTCTGCAAGCGGTATGTTCGGTGTAGTCCGCAGCTCTGTCAACATCGCATACGATCTGAAAAAAAGCAGACCTTTCTTCATGCAAAAAATGATTGATCTGGCCATGGTTCTGGTTGTGGGAATTTTCTTTCTTTTTTCAATTGCAGCGACTACATTAGTCCGCATCTTGCAAGATTTAAGCAGTAAGTGGATTATCGCATTGTCACTACCAAACCTGGATACGTTTATAGGAGAGCATGGCCTGGCATGGCAAATGCTTTCCTACCTTATTCCATTCGTTCTTTCATGTATAGGGTTCTATATTATTTACTGGATTATTCCAGCAGTACGTTTTCCATTTCGATTGCTGTGGCCGGCAGTTCTGTTTGCTTCTGTTTTATTCGAGATAGGTAAAGTTGTTTTTGTTTTTTATATCCAGCATTTTGCAAAATACGAGCTGGTGTTCGGATCTCTGGGAACAGTACTTGCATTTTTATTTTGGGTTTACATCAGTGCGATGATTCTCCTGTTTGGAGCAGAAATCGCATCAGGATATTCCAGAGCACTTGCTTTAGGAAAATCAACTGTCAGCTCAACGCTTACTGATGATTGTTAATGCCACCGCTCCAATAACGGCTGAAAAAATGGATGCAATCAGTATTCCCAGTTTGGCGGTAGGTAATAACTCCGATTCACCGAATGCTAATCCGGCAACAAACAATGACATCGTAAACCCGATACCACCAAGGCAGCTTAAACCATAGACTTGAATCCATCGTACATGATCTGGCAATTTTGCAACCCCGATTTTTACTGCAATCCAGGAGAAAACAGTGATGCCAATCTGTTTTCCAAAAACCAGACCGCTGATGATACCCAAACCAACCGGATGTGCGATATTTGAGAATGCGGAAGCATCGAGAATAACTCCTGCGTTTGCCAATGCAAACACAGGCATAATCAAAAAGCTCACCCACGGATGAAGAGCATGTTGGAATCTTCTTAAAGGCGCTTCAACCCGATCGCAATTTTCTTCCAGTGCTTTTACTGCCAGCTGCTGATCTTCGCCACGAATTCCCGCCTCTGGGTGATCACTGATGCGTTGAAAACGTTCCAAAATTTCTTTGCAAGATTGAATAAATTGTGCTGCATTAATACGAGATCGCAATGGGATCGCCGCCGCCAGTAATACTCCGGCAATTGTGGCATGTACTCCTGATTTGAAAACAGCATACCAGAGAAAAATTCCGAGAAAACAATAAATCAACGAATTTCGCACACCGGCTCGATTCGCAATTAAAAGAATAAAAAATACAAACCCGGCAAGCTTTAGATAATGGAATGAAATATCGGCAGTATAGAAAAAAGCAATAACCAGCACCGCCCCAATGTCGTCTACAATTGCAAGTGCCAGGAGAAGGACTCTTAATGAAGAAGGTACCCGTTTCCCAAGCAAGATTACGGCACCCATTGCAAAGGCAATATCGGTTGCCATTGGAATTCCCCATCCTGGCGCCCCTTCTCTTCCCACGTTAAAAACAAGATAAAAAGCTGCAGGAATAATCATTCCTCCGATAGCAGCAACGATCGGCAAAATTGCTTTCCCGGCAGTGGAGAGCTCTCCTTCTATTAGTTCTCGTTTTATTTCCATTCCAACCACGAAAAAGAAGATTGCCATTAAACCGTCATTGATCCAGTGCAGAAGTTCGTGTTTGACATGGATATTTCCGAATTCAAAACCGAAATGAAAATGCCAAAGGCTTTTGTAAACATCACCCCACGGAGAGTTTGCCCATACAAGTGCAACAATCGTACTTATTAAGAGTAAGATTCCTCCGGAAGCTTCCAGATCAGCAAACGCTAGAAATGGCCGAACAATTTTGTCGATCGGCTCCCTCTGCTTAACTTTTCCTTTTTCCATACAGTTTATTGAGATTTCTAATCAATCCTTAGTCATCATTCCATTTTCTTGCGTTATATCGTAGAACGATATAAAATTGTTAATTAGTTAGATAGAATAAACTACGGAGATCAATAATGAGTATAAGAAAAACAACACTCCGGTCAACAGAACATAAAAGTTAAGGTCGGAATCATTTTCCTTATCAGCCAGCGAGCTGAGAATGTTATTAGACGGGTGAAATCAGGTGAGAGTATTAATCGTTTCGAACCGGCTTCCGGTAACAGCAATTCAAGACGGTGAAGGATTTCGACTTAGACCAAATCTGGGAAGCTTAGCTGCTTCCATAAATTCATTTTTGAAATCTCAAGAAAGTTTCAGCTCCAACTATTTATGGTTTGGATCGGCTGGAAATATTAGCCCAGAGAATTATCAGGATCTTAAACAAGCATTAGCTCCAAATTTCCTTATCCCCATTCCATCAAAAACAGATCAGACTGAAGGATTTTATGATAGCTTCTGTAACCAGACCATCTGGCCACTATTTCATTATTTCCCATCGAAAGCTTTGTACGATTCCGAACATTGGCAAAGTTATATCGAGATGAATGAATCGTTTTGCAACGCTATTTCAAAAGAACTATGTCCTGGAGATCTCGTATGGATTCATGATTTCCATCTGATGCTACTTCCCCAAATGTTAAGAACTATCGCGCCGCAGACAAAGATTGGCTTTTTCCTGAATATTCCATTTCCAGCATTCGAAGTTTTCAGGATGCTTCCTTGGTCTTTGGAAATTCTCAACGGGTTATTGGGATCTGATTTAGTTGGTTTTCACACGGATGGATTTTTACGAAGTTTTTTACGATGCGTGACCCGCATCTTGGGTCATAAGATTATCAATCATGAAATTTCCTTGTCTGATCGAGGGATTAAAACCGGGACATTTCCGATGGGAATTGACTTTCAAAGGCTCAACGATTCAAGTATTCAGCCAGATATCATCAGCCTGGTTAATGTTATGAAAAAACCTCTTGCTGATAAAAAAATCATCTTATCAGTTGACCGTCTTGACTATTCAAAAGGAATATTGAACAAGCTTCGGTGTTTTGAAAAATTTCTGGAGATTAATCCAGACTGGCATCGAAAAGTAAACCTTATTCTGATCGTGGCACCATCGCTAGGGACAATTAATCAATACTCGGCGATGAAGAAAAAAATTGATGAAGCCGTGGGCCGCATCAATGGAAGGTTTGGACGTTTCGATTGGAATCCAGTTTTATATCAGTATCAATTCCTATCGTTTGAGAATCTTTCAGCGTTATATGCCAATACCGATGTTTTCTTAGTGACTCCCTTCAGGGAAGGAATGAATCTTACAGCAAAGGAATATGTCGCATCGAAACGTGATAAGACGGGTGTTCTGATTTTAAGTGAAATGGCAGGAGCTGCAAAAGAACTAACTGATGCAATTATTGTGAATCCTAATGACTTAAATGCAATGGTGGACGCCCTTCATGATGCGCTTTTAATGCCTGTTCCTGAGCAGATTGTGAGAAATGAAAAAATGCAGTTTCATTTAAAGACGAACGATGTGGTTCACTGGGCAAGCTCTTTTCTCAGGATTTTGAACTCAAATCTTGATAAAAAAGAAACATCTTCCAAGCTGCCAGAGATTTTAAACACGAAATCTGAAATTCGAGAACAGTTCTTTAATGCTGAGAGAAGACTGATACTGCTGGATTATGATGGAACCCTCGTTCCATTTTCTGAAAAGCCTGAATTGGCCACCCCCGGCAAAAGAGTAAAACGAATTTTACGCTCACTTGCAGGCTCTGACAAAACAGATGTAGTTCTAGTTAGCGGACGTCCTAAAAAGTTTATGGACAAATGGTTTTCAGATTTGTTGCTTAACATAATCGCAGAACATGGAGTGTGGGGACGTAAAATTCATGAAAACTGGCAATTACTTGGTCAATTTGATTCATCATGGAAAACAGAAGTCAATTTCCTGTTGAGTAAATATGTTCTGAAACTTCCAGGTTCATTTATTGAAGAAAAAAATTACGCTATCGTTTTTCATTATCGATCAACAGACCCTGATCTTGCCTCAATTATCCTGCCTGAATTAAAAACAGCTCTAGACTCCGTGATCGATCATTCCATGGTAGAGATTCTGGAAGGAAATAAGATCTTAGAAATCCTTTGTTCGAATGGCGGAAAAGGAAATGGTATTTCAAATTTCTTGAAAGATAACTATTGGCCGGTTATTCTGGCGTTCGGCGATGATAGAACCGATGAGGATATGTTTGAGAAATTACCCAAACATTCGGTTTCAGTCAAAGTTGGATCCTCAAAAAATTCAACGGCCAGGTATCAAATTAAGAATCCGGAGGAAGTATTGGCTTTTCTAGAATATTTGCTGGATGGAGAAAAACTCTAACCTATCAAAAGCGACATTGCTAAAAACTCGGGAAAAATATTCAATTCTGAATCAGTCAGATACTAAGGTAATCTCCCCTGCCAAGTTAAGGTATTTCACCGATACTACTGGGAACAAAAAATGAGTAGTTTTCATAAAGAAATTGATCGATCTTAGAATAAAAAGTCAAAGCATGTGAGTCTTATTAATGTTTGCAACCGATGCCACAAACCTCTGACACGGAAATCCTGTGTCATTGAAGGAAAATCGTGGTGTGAGAGATCATGTTTTATGAATTATTGTTCATCGCTCTGGGATAAAGCTTACGCAAAAGCAAGGACCTATCCTGAGAGTAAGACTATAATTTTTGAAAAAGAGCGGAGTCGTAAATCAGGCACCTAAAGAATCTCATCATGAACAAAATAAATCTCCAGGAGAAAAAAGAGGATCTGATCAATTTTCTTAAAGAAAGACCGAAATCCTTTTATTTTCTGCTTGGGTTTTTGCTTCTCATTCTCATTGGAACAGTCGATTCTCTTACCGGACCTGAGATCGCTTTGTCTGTTTTCTATCTGATTCCGATATTTATAACTGCATTTTATATTGGTCTCAGAGCAGGACTTCTAATCTCTGTTGCCTGTGTAATCAGTTACCTGCTAGCAGACCGGGCAGTGGAAATATCGTACTCCAAAACAGCGACTCCGTACTGGAATTCTGCAGCACGCTTGTTTTTGTACGTTATGGTTGCATATTTTCTCGCCAAACGAAAAATGGCAGAACAAAAGTTATCTGAAAGTGAGGAACGTTTCAGGCTTCTGGTAAATGGTGTCAGAGATTATGCAATTATTATGCTCGATCCAAAGGGTCGAATCATAAGTTGGAATCCAGGTGCAGAAAGAGCATTTGGCTATTTGAACCACGAAATTTTAGGAAAGCACTATTCTTTTTTTTATGCACCATCGTCTCTCGTTTTTCAATCGGATTATGTTCTGGAAGCCGCTTCAACAAACAAAGTAACGGCATATGAAGGATGGTGCCTTCGCAAAAACGATTCGAGGTTCTGGGCCGACATTGTTATTACTCCGCTTCATGACAAAAATGAACGTCTTCGTGGTTTTTCGATGTTAACTCGCGACATGACCGAACGCAAAAAAGCAGAAGAAACCGTGCATATCTATGCTGAGCTACACCAGATCGATCGTGCGATTCTGGTTGCGGATTCATCGGAAGGACTAGCTAATGAAGCTTTAATTCGAATTGAGAAATTAATCCCATTTAACCGCGCTATAATCCTGTTATTAAATTCTGATCTGGATCAGGCAACCATTTTAGCGTTAAAAAGTAATGAAAGACTTGAATGTCAGACAGGTGAGATTTTTCTGATCGATCCCGAAATTGCAAAAGACTTTGAGCAATTAAAAGAAGGAAAGATTTTATCTTTTCAGGATCCAAATCAATTTTCGGATTCTTCACTGCTATTCAACACTTTATATTCCAGGGAATCAACACCTTCAACGTTTATACCGCTTTTATCACATGAAAAGTTAATCGGTGCTCTGATTTTAAGCATAGGTCATCGCGATGATTTAACTACTGATCAACTGAAAATCGCAGGGGAAGTTGCGGATCAAGTGGCTGTCGCTCTTCACAACACACTTTTATATGAACAGCTCCGTGAAGCCCATCTTCAATTACAGACGCTTTCACATTGTTTGATTCAAGTGCAGGAAACTGAAAGACGCCATCTGGCCCGCGAACTTCATGATGAAATGGGACAAGCGTTAACTGCGGTTAAAATTCATCTTCAAGAAACAGAGGGATTGTCAGATGATCCTGGCGTTTTGGAAAATATTCAGGAAAGCATAGCCATTGTAGAAAAAATGGTGCATCAAGTACGCAGCCTTTCGATTGATCTTAGACCATTGTTGCTCGATGATCTTGGTTTAGTAGCTACGCTTAGATGGTATGTATCGAGACAATCTCAACTTGGAGGTTTCATAAGCCATTTCAATGCAAATCCAGAAAAAATGTTTCTTTCAACTGAAGTTGAAACAGCCTGTTTTCGTGTAGCTCAAGAAGCAATCACAAATATTGTCAGACACGCTAAAGCAAAAAAAATTCACGTAGAAATAAAACAAACTGATCAGGAATTATTATTGCTAGTACGAGATGATGGAATTGGTTTTGATATCGAAACAGTTCAAAAACGTTCATCTCAGACTTTAAGTATGGGCTTATTAGGAATGAAAGAACGTGTAACATTACTTGAAGGCTCACTGGAAATAGAATCAGTTTTGGGATATGGCACCGAAATTCGGGTTTGTTTGCCTTTGAAAAATATAACGGCGGAAAGAGTGAGATGAACAGAATACGAGTTTTAATTGTTGATGATCATGCCCTGGTACGGGCAGGATTTCGAGCGCTGTTAGAGAGTCAGAGTATCGAAGTTGTAGCAGAAGCCAATGATGGAAGAGAAGCTGTTGAACTAACAAAACAATATCATCCCGATATCGTTTTAATGGACATCGGAATGTCGGGTCTCAATGGAATTGAAGCAGCGGCACGAATTTCCAAAGAATTTCCGTCTTCTAGAATTCTAATTCTTTCCATGCATGCTAATGAAGAATATGTTTTACAAGCATTACGGGCTGGCGCCAGTGGCTATTTATTGAAGGATTCCGGAAGACAAGAATTAATGCTCGCTGTCCGATCCATTATCGAAGGGAAAACATACTTAAGTCCTGAAGTGTCGAGGCATGTTATTGACAATTACGTCGAAAGTGTTGGTGGTAAAAGTGATCCGTTGGAACGGCTCACACCCAGGCAGCGTGAAATTCTTCAGTTAATTGCAGAAGGAAGAACCAACAAAGAAATTGCCCAGATTTTGAAAATTGCAGTAAAAACAGTAGATACACACCGTACTCAGCTTATGGAACGATTGGATATACACGAGGTCGCTGGCCTTGTCCGGTTTGCAATCCAAATGGGTCTCGTTCCCCTTGCCAAATAAATTTTGATCTTACCGAAAAATCTCAGGTAATTTTGTAACCTGATCTAAGGTAATTTCCCGATTTTCAACTCCCAACATCGGTTTTATTCTTTTAGTTGAATTCGTCAAAACGACCGACATTCAGCAGTCATGAGGGAATAAGTGGCCATTCAGGTAAAGGTGATTGAGTCTAAAGTTGAGGATGGACCTTGCATATTAGAAACAAAAATTGATGGGATGATTACAGCAGATGACTATGAGACTCTTGTATCAGAAATTGATGTTTTCTTATTCAAAGATAAAATAAGGATTCTTTTTGAGTTGAATGATTTTTACGGATGGGCCTCCGGTACACTATGGGAAGATACAAAATTCGCGTCAAGGTCATTTCATAACATTGAACGGGTTGCTTTAGTTGGTAACAAACATTGGGCAAGAGGGATGATGCTTTTCTGCAAACAATTTGGGCATGCCAATATCCGATATTACGATTCTGCTGTACTTGAAGATGGGAAAGGTTGGATTTTGGAAATTGACTGAGTAAAGAATCAAATCCTCTAAAGCACCGATTTCCATCTCTTGCAATCTTATTTCAAATAAAAACTTTGGAGTTACCATGAGTATTCAACCGATAATTATCCAACAATTAAGTCCAAATGATCGGATTAAATTAGAATTTAAAATCGAAGATAACTTAAAAATAGAGGATTATGAAAAACTTATTGGGATCCTTGAACCATTAACTATAAGACGAAAAGTTAGCCTGCTAATTGTGCTGTTAAACTTCGAAGGATGGAACGAGGACGACTTTGAGAAATATGCGCAATTTGCTGCAAAGTATTTCGACAAGATTGATAAAATTGCCATAGTTGGCGAACAAGCATGGATCAAGGGTATAGCAATCTTTTGCAAACCATTTAGTCAAGCTAAAATACGCTATTTCAGGCCCTTTGAGCTTGACCAAGCCAGGGAATGGCTTGAAGAACCCGTTAATGACACCACTGATATTAATCGTCTATCGCAACAAATGCTGATGTAGTATTTTCAGCGGTCCTTCAATATATATATATATATAAATGAAGATCGTTGTTGAATTTCGACATTCAAGATTACAGTGCTCGTAACTTCAATGGCTCCTTTTCCAGGTGTCCGGGTTACCTGCTTTCAAGACTGTATCAATAATCGTACCCACTTCGTAAGATCATCCAGTTTGAACCCATGGATTGACTCCACGTTAGTATGATCCGGACGAGGCAGTTACTTTCGAGAAACATTTTTTTATATCGTATTACGATATAATGTCAAACTGGAATCTTCAAAAGTTCTACATTTCGCAGGTGGTTGGATTTTGGATTATAACTATAAATCCTTTCTGATGTGTATCGTGCTACGATATATCTTTGACATTTAGAATTGTAGGATTAGCTTCTTTGAAATGGTAAGTACTGCAATGAAAAATAAAGTGAACGAAGCGGCAAAAGTTCGCACATTCCCTCCGGGTGTACCGCTCATCATCATTTTGTTGGGCGTTTTTCTTAATCATGTGATTCCGATCACTCCGGGATTTGCGCCCGGGAATAGCTGGAGGTACTGGGTGGGTGGATTGATCGTTGGGATGTCCATTCTGGGATTGGGTTTGTGGTCTATTTTCCTCGTCCGGCGTAGCGGTCAGAGTGAGAACCCGTGGAAACCTACAACTGAGATCATCGAGCGTGAGCCTTTTGGTATCAGCCGCAATCCGATGTACCTCCAAATGGTTCTAGTTTGCGTAGGCTTTTCGGTTATGCTCTGGAATGTCTGGATCCTCTTGTTCACTCCGCTCTGCGCATGGGTTCTTCAATACTTGGCAATCATTCCTGAGGAATCCTATCTCGAACGAAAGTTCGGAGAAAGCTATCTAAATTACAAACAACGGGTACGTCGATGGATCTAGATCCTGCCGGATAAATTGTACAAAGGCTGTCAGAAGCCCACGATTTTTTAGTCCTTTCACTGTCAGCCCATGCGATCCATATTTAAAGTGCATAAACATAAATAGGAGAGTTTTATGTTTGAAATTATTAAACACTCGATCACCCCTGCTTTATTTCTTGCGGGTGGGTTGTTGTTTGGATTCATCGCAGAAAAAATCGTACTCACGAGGCTCAGTAAGCTATTTAAAAAGACAGAATGGAGAGGCGATGATATCTTCGTCGAGTCGTTACGGAATTTTGTTTGGTTCTGGTTTTTTCTGGGAGGCAGTTACGGTGCCTCTGTAACGAGTCAGATTTCAATTGATCAACGGCAAATTATTCACAAACTATTGCTAATAATAACAATTCTTTCAATCACTGCTTTTGCTGCAAAATTAACTGGAAAATTAGTCAGACTGTATAGCACCCGATCTACAGGGCTTTTACCGTCAGCTTCAATTTTCAGTAATCTTGCAAAGATTTTTGTATTGCTGATCGGTTTATTGATGATCCTTCATTCTCTAGGAATTTCCATTACACCAGCCCTCGCAGCGTTAGGGGTAGGCGGGCTCGCCGTAGCTCTTGCACTTCAAGAGCCCCTGCAAAATGTGTTTTCGGGTTTACAACTGCTGGCCTCTCATCAAATCAAGCCGGGTGATTACATTAAACTGGAAGGGGAAGAAGAAGGTTATTTGATTGATATTACCTGGCGTAGCACCTCGATCCGTACATTACCAGGAAATGTGATTATTGTTCCAAACTACAAACTTGCTACGACAATTATTAAGAATTACGGTTTGCCGAATTCTGAAACTGCGGTTTTATTGCAGATCGGGATCAGTTACAACTCGAACTTGCAGTATTGCGAAAAAGTAACGATCGAAGTAGCTACTGAAGTGATGAAAGAAGTACAAGGTGGGGTGCCGGAATTTGAACCCCTGGTGCGTTATCACACGTTTGGGGAATCAAGTATAAATTTCACACTGGTATTGCGTGGAAAGCACATTACAGATCAGCATTTGTTGAAACATGAAACAATTAAGCGGATTCTGGAAAGATATAAAAAGGAGGATATCGAGATTCCATTTCCTATCAGAACCGTCTATATCAAAAACGATGTACAGGGGTCTGTAGATCCTGCTTAAACAAATCCATTTATTATTCGGAATTGAAGTAATTCTTCAATCGAATCCTGTCGGCGAGATATTTGTTGATGAACCATCGTGATACAAAAGGCAGAAGCATTAGATTTGTGAAAGTATTTCTTTTCCAAATTGCGAATTTGGTGTCTGGAACGAAGGAAGATGCGAACTCCTGTGCTAACCTTTGTTTTCGGCCTATTTCAGGTTTCAAAATTCGCTCATAATTGTGGAATGCAGTCTGCACTTCCCCTCCGGCTTCCTTTAGTTCACCTGCCAGAATGTATGCTCCTGCCATAGCGAGTGAAGATCCCTGGCCTGCTATTAATGAAACGCACTGACATGCATCACCGACAAGAGCAACTTGCCCGCTGAACCAATCATCCATTTGAATCTGACTTACGCTATCAAAATAGAAATCAGGAGATTCATTCATTGCTTCAAACAAGCGAGGACACTCCCAGCCTACGTTTCGATAAACCGACCGGAGGACTTCTTTTGCGCATTCTTCTTCAACACTGGCCGTAAGTTTCACTTTGCTTTTAAAAACAAATAGAGTTGCAAGTTTGTTTTCCCTCAAACTGTAGAGGCTGACCTGTTTCCCGGGAGTTGAATAGCTGTAAAAAATACGATCTTCTTTTAAATAGTTGTCAATCGTAAAAGAAGCTGCGTAATATCCTAAATATTTTTCAAATTGTTCTTCGTGTCTAAATTTGAGATTACGGACATTTGAATGAAGACCATCAGCACCAATTACTATTGAAAATTCCGCCTCAGAACCACTTCCAAAAGTAACAACGACTCCCGAATTAGTAGGATTGATGGATCGAATGAAATCTGAAAACATCATCGTAACGTTATTCTTTACTGTCTCAAAAAGAATTTTCTCCAGATTACTTCGCAAAAGATTAAAGTGCCTGTACTGAATCAAACTTCTAAGTTTGGAAACATCGAATCCACCAACTCTTTCATTTTTTTCATTCACAAATTGGAATTCCGGGATAGTGTAGTGGGCTTTTGCGAGATCATCGATAATTCCCATCTTTTCCGCAACATCAAAACCAAGCCCCCAGAAGTCAATCATGTATCCGCCTTCCCTTAAATGTGAGGCTTTTTCAACGACCGTAACATCCATTCCGGATTTTTGCATCCAATAAGCCAGAGTCAGTCCGGCGATTCCAGCTCCTGAAATCAACACTTTCTGTTTTTTCATCATGGAAGGGGAAGATTTAGAACAGAATTCTAAGTGATCGGTTCGAAGTTGCGAACGAAGATATAGACTTCCGAATTTTCAACTGGTTCATTCTTTTGTAAAACTGGCCCTAAAACAATTCTTTCGATATACGACTTGTCAGAATTGAATGCAACGCGAATATCTGAACGTGCGCGAACACGTAATTCTTCCTGGACCGTTTCAAAGAGACCAGGGACAGTAAAAGCCATTGCCTGGCTTTCATTTAAGTTTTTAGTGCGAACCCATTTTCCGTTCTCTTTGTAAGATACAGTTGCTTGACGAATATCATTATTTTGAACCGTTATTTCGTTTCGTCGCATATTACCTTGCATCTGGACATCTACCACAATTTTGTAATTAGGAATGGCCTCTTTTTTCCAATGGGCTTCTGCTTCCTCAATCAAACCGGGAGTTGCTTCTTGAACGTGTGTTCCGCATCCGCTCAAAAGGACAAACATTACTCCTATATATAGGTGTAGATTTATTTTTAAAACCGGAATTCTGAGTAAATTCATATTTACACACGCACGAATGAATCAGGATTTGACCATTGCGCCTTTTCCTGCTGATATATCTTGCCCTTATCGACTACCAGTTGACCATCGGCTTCGATGGCTATTCCGAATCGTTCCAGGGGCCGTGGCGCAGGGCCTTCAAAATTTATTCCTGTGACATAGAAACCGCTACCGTGACAAGGGCACTTAAATTTCTGCTCGGTTTCAAGCCAGTTAGGTGTGCACCCCAAATGTGTGCATGTTGCGTTTAGACAATAGATCATTTCATTATTGCGCACGATCCAACAGCGAAATTTTTCTTTCCACCTTGTATCAACTTTACCAATTGCATAGTCTTCCGGAACGCCCGCTCTGAAAGTTGAAGGAGGTTCGAAAAGAACATTAGGAAATAAGAACCTTAGGGTTGCCGTTGACGCTATTCCTACTGCGGCAATAAATGCACCCCATGCCAGTCCAAGCCAGCTTATGAAAGAACGACGATTAACAGCAGCGGCCATTGATACCTCCAAAGAAAGATTCTTAAAAACCTTCAACTTTGTATTCAAGATGAAGGAAATTACATCTTCTTCTTAAAAACAATCTCCAGCACTTTTTGGTCTTGGTTTTGAGGGTCTTTCCTTTGAATAGAAAACAACAGACTTCCATCTGGCATTAGCCGGTATGAACGTTTTGATGCATAACCCTGTACCGACACAACCTGCATACAATTCAGCTCGTTTGTACTTACATCACAGGTATACAGACCAGTATGATATCTATTGTCGTAAAGAGTAACCACATTTTTCTTGGAATTCATGTCATGACCAAGAAGCATCGCTTCCCGGTAGCCTCCAGTAGAATTTCTTTGTAACAATAGAGCGGTTTCATCCAGGATCGGTGATATCTCAAGATCACTTGAAAATGTGGTATCACCACGTTTGCCCTCCCCTACCCAATTTCCAATCATCCAGTTAAGGGAACGGGCAAATACGGGCCTGTATCTGCCGTTGGAGCTGTCTCCGGTTCTTCATTCTGGGCGAATGCTAAAGATACGAAAGCAAGCCACATAAATATTCCAATATATTTTTTCATCCCACACCCTAAAATATTTCAGGATTTTTTGATTTCAAGTTTGTATCGTATACCGATATAATCTTCTAAATGTTGACATTATATCGTAACACGATATACTTTACTTGAACAGGAAGCAAAACTATATGCATCCGGAGAGCATAATTGATTCGGACCTGGCGATTAATCACTATTCTTTTTGTTGGACTGAGCATGGGAATGTCATTTTGTCATTTATTACAAATGGCGCCGCGGATGCAATACGACGTGTGGATGTGGAAATACACAAAGAATATGTTCAAACTTTTTGGCCCTTCATTGGGGATCATCATTGAAGCAGCAGCAACCTTATTGTGCGGAGGGCTTTCGATTCTTTTACGAGGACGCCAAGCGGCATTCCGATGGACACTTTTTTGTGCAGTTTGCATGCTGATCGCACATTCAACCTGGTGGTTGTTGATTTATCCTGTAAATCAAGAAACTATCGGTTGGACAAAACATTCAATACCCAATGATTGGTTTCTCTATCGAGCACAGTGGGAATTTACTCATGCCATTCGCGCAATTTTCGAAATCGTTGCTTTTACATTATTGATTGTTTCGGTTCTGGTCGAAACTCCAAAGGATGGTAGTTTGAGGAAATCACAATTCACCACGTCTGATGAAAATAATAACCAAATAAACTTTGGCGCTTTCTTAATGGCAGTTTTCAATTCATTGTTAGGATTTTTGGGTAGTAGCACCTTCCAAATCTTTTGCAAGAAGGGCTCGGCCAGATTAGCTCATGTACACGCCGTTATTGGTCTGCGTACCGGCCCAATCGGCTGAGCCCTATTTTTTGATATGACAATGAGATCGAGTAGACCAATAAAATCAGGATGGTTATTTTCATAATATGCAGCTTTGGATAATTCTCATTCTATTCTTTTGCAGTTTGGCTTCTGCTGAGGTTCGTATCAGCAATGGCAAAATGACAGTCGATGTAGTGGATCAACCTCTGAATAAGGTTTTAAGCATCCTTCGTGAACAGAGCGATATTCAATTTTATGTGGATGATGGTGTAATTGATCAATCAATTTGTGCGGATTTTCAAAATTTATCAATTGGGCGAGGAATTAAAAAACTGCTGGAAGGAACGGGAATCAACTATGCAGTGATAGCCAAAAATGGAGAAACGGAGGCAATTTTTATCGGAGGTAGCCAGAAGCCTCAACCTTCTTCTGTAAAATTGGGTGCTCGTTCTACAAGCCCCTGGCGAAAACAAACAACTTATCAGTCTCCAGCTATCCAGCGGACACAACCTGCAAAAAACGCTGTCCTTGAGTCTAAAAAGAAACAGCCAGACAATCAGATCAAACCAGTTGCTTCTATCCCTACCGCAGGAAGCCTCACTACTTCGTCTGACACTCAAGGAAAAGAGAAAAAAGAATAAGTCACCATTAAGTTTTAAATCTCCAACTTTTGTGCGACAGAGACCTTACAACCCAAAACAATCTCCACCGGAACCCATTGAGATCGTTTTTGAACAGTTTGAATTTGGAACCCTGCCTCCCGTAGGGCTTCTTGAACATAAATCGGACGGCAATTTAGAAAATTGGGGAAATGACGATGCCCCCATTCCAGGGCATTCAAAACCATTCCGTTATCAGACTCTTTCGTCAAACCAATAACCAAAATGCGTGCTCGATCATCCATTACACGCATGCATTCTGATAACACTACCTGGATTTCAGGTACATCAAACAATTCAAGAGTAAAGCTCATGAAAATTACATCTACTATTTTGGATTTAAGCGGCAGTTTCGATGCATCACCACAAACTAAACTTAAGCGATCACTAAATTGTTTGCGTATTGAATTACGCCTTGCAATCTTCACCATCTCCTCTGAAATATCAACACCATAAATTCTGCCTTTATTCCCTACTAATCCGGCCATAGTCATCATTGCGTGGCCGGTGCCAAATCCAATTTCCAATACCCTTTCGCCTGGATTTAGCTCCAACATTTCGATGCCTTCAGCCCGTACGGATTCTTCACTCCAAGTTGCAATGAGATCGTAAAAATGACTGATCTTATTGTAGAAAATTCTAGATTCGTTTTTTGATTGAAAAACCCGCGATACTTCCCGATCTAATTTATTCATCTTAAATGGAAGAATCTATCCGGCAATACGTGAATTTATTCATTCCTTTAAATTCCCCTTATGAATTTAACTTATCGTTGGAATCCGGAAAGGCAAATTATATCGTACTAAGATATATTTTACATTATTCTATTCGTACTACCGGTTCAGCTATCGTCCTTTGCGGAGTTGTCTGAGACTTTTTAACCAGCTTGAACTAATGTATAGCCGATGTTTTCTTGATTTGATCCTTCCGACGCCGCCTTCCAAAAACGATCCCAATCATCTTTCTTAATCGTCTGACAGCCGGCGCTTCCTGTATCATAATTACCTTTGCCGTTGTGAAACAAAATCGATCGGTCTGCAGAACTGAGCTGTCCACCATCATTAAACACACCATCGTGATTCATGTCGCGCTCGACAAAAACTTCGTTTACCGGACGCAAAGCATTTTCAACATGCTCAACACCATCTTTTTTCAAGGTGCGCTGATCCACCTTATATTCATAGAACCCGGCCGGAAGTCGCCCTGCTTCCTTAGTTCCATCACCATCTACATCGCGTGAATCGGATTTTGACCAGAATCTGTTCGGATCTGTATTGCCGACGAATTCTTCAACATGAGCCTTTCCATCTGAATCTTTCCAAACGACAGCCATCTGATCGTTATATTCTCCTTTACCATCTCGAACATCTAATGAGCTTGGATTACGCACTGATACAAGATTTCTCGCATTAGGAGCGTCATTAAATTTTCCTCCACCAGCCTGAATTAGTTCTTTGAAATGATCATATTTCTGATCAACTGTCATTTCATCCGTTTTTACTTTTACAAGTTCTTGAGCACGCGTTGGATTTGAAGTTGCAGTTTGTGGCTCAGTTGTTTGTGGTTCTGTTGTTGCTGGCGGTGTTCCGGGCGCTATAGCAACTTTTTCACCTGCCATACGGTTATAAAGACCTCGTCCCGTATCCATGGCGCCTTGAAGTGATCTTTGCAGAAGGCTTGCACCCATATCCATAAATCCTTTCGCTTCCGTAGCAGCACCTGAAGTTTGTGGCGCAGAAGCATTTTCTGTGGGTGCGGCTTGTTGATTGGATGTTGAAGAAGCTGATGGCAAGTTAATCTGTTGGCCGATTTCGATCCGATCGGCGTTTGTAATTTGTGGATTTGCGGCCAGAAGAGTCTCGAGTGAAACTCTGTTCTGTTTGGCAATCTCTCCTAAAGTATCCCCACGCTGAACACTATAAGCGTTTTCTGAAGTTGGTGTTTGAACCGGGTTTGGCTGTAAAACCGATGCTAATGAAGTTTCAATCTTTGACATGATTTGCTCCTATTGCCTCATTTGTTTCTGGGGCACACATATACATGCAGAATTCAGGCGAAAAAGGGATCATCAATTTTGAGAAGGAGTGGAAATCGAGACGATTTTCCCAAAAACTGTCGAGACCGGAACGAAACTAAAGCCCTTTGGCAGCTAACTGCGCTAAATTCTTTCGCTCCTTTTTCCACTTATTGAAGATTCCGGAGACCCACTTTGAAGGATAAACAGGCCAGGTGTCGCTTACAATTTCATTGGAGATACGATACCAATCAACAGCATCCGAATAATTACCATTCGATTGAGCTTTGAGTCCAAACATAAAGGCGGCTAAACTTCGCTTTTTCAAATCATTTTCGGCATCCTTTAGGATATCTTGTTCATCAGACAATCCTAAAAGATATCTTCCAAGTTTGTGATAAAAATCTTCCACTGTTGTCTGATAATGCTGTAGAAGTTGATCGCGATTGTAATTAAGGCCAGAACCAGGGCGCACGGAAGATGCGGCTCGCATTAGCCAAACAACATTTGGCTCAGGTGTTTGTTCGGGATCCTGAATCAATTCCCACATTAGCTCGTGTTCGTTATAGTCAAACATTACTAAGCTCAGATCGCTGTATTTCTGCTGAATTTGAACACTTCTGGCCCATACAAGCGCTTCTTCTTTTCCTTTCGATTCCCGAAGATATTTGTAGGTACTTACGAACATGCCCATATCTGCAAGGCCATGTTCGTTCGCTTTCATACTTACTTCGTAAGCAAGATCATACTTGCCCGCATCGCCAAGATTTTCGCTTGCACATCGAAAGAAAATACCTGGAGCCTGAATATCGATCATTGCTCCTATTGCCTCAATAACTTGTTCTTTGGATTGATCCTTGAATACCGTTGCGAATTTTTTTCCAACGTCATAACACCACTCCGATGTAGTAATGGGATAACTGAAAGAATGGATCTCTTGCGCGGCTTCGGTGTACTTTCCAAGACGCCACAGTACTTCATCCATATCAAGTAAAACATTAGTATCATCCGGGTATCTCTCAAGAGTCTCATGAGCTAGCTTCAATGACTCCTGTTCTCTTCCAAGCTTGTATAGCAAAAAAAATCCTTGAATCAAAACTCCCGCTTGATAGCTACTAACCTCAGGTTCAACTACTTCCCATCCTTCTTCATATTTGCCATCGCGATAATAGCCCTCGCCCAATTCCCTTATCGCAAAAAGATAGTCAAAACCATCAGAATCATCGTGTGTACGCAACCATTCATTAATTACACTGATTGTTTCCGCATTTCTTTCTTTTTGTCTTAAGAACTCTACGTACTCTTCCCTGATATCCCAATCTTCCGGATTTTCTTTTATCGCTTTTTTGAATTGATCTTCCAAAATTCCTGCATCCACATCATCTCGAAACCTTAAATAGCGAAGAATTTTACCCTTTTTCGAAACTTTGAATTGCCGCGAGTTTAAGAGACCCATTAGGACATTTGTATTGCCTGTGTACTGGGCACACCATGTTGCTGCTTCACTTTCATCTAATACATCGTCCCTAAAAATACTGCTGCAGAGATTTTCTTGCTGTTTCAGATCGCGCAGTTCGTCTCTCATCAGATCGGCAAGAAAATAACGATGACGAACTCGCGTGTCCATTCTTGACACCAATGTCTTTATCGCAGAATAAACTTTAGGATCATTTTGATCGGCCCTGGGCGTAATTCGCTCCATCGTTCTGAACAAAATTCGAGCGCCAAAAATAGATAGATTCTGGAAATCATTGAACAAAGGTTGAAGGTCTTGAGCTCCTTGTTTTGATTCAGCTAAATGGCCATACCATTTTTGAAAATCCGTTATGTATGGATTTGCTGAAGCTTTTTTCAGATCATCAGAAAACTCAGTTACAGCTTCAACAGAAGAAAGTTCATCCATATAAAACAAGCCTTGAATATAGAGTGCCGAATAAAAATAGTTTCGGTAGTAAGAACTGTATTCAGTTGAAGTCAGGAACGGCCGATTCTTCTTTTCCGTTTCATCTGAAATTGCTTTTTCAAAACTATCGATTAAAGCTGGAGTTGACTTTGCGCGTTGAAGTTTTGAAATAATATCGTTGGCGATTTGCGGTGATGTCCCGGGCAGCAGTGAATCCTGGGTAATTTGCTCCACTATTAACGGCAGCGCCGTTCGGGACCAGGTTCGGTTCATTGAAAAGTCATCCAGTCCTAACGTCGCGCGAATAATTGACAATGGTTGTTCCATTTTTGGATATACAGCTCGCCGATATTTTGAAAAGTCGTCTTCATTTTTTAAAGATGCTAATCGTAAAAGCCAAAGATAGTGTGTTTGATCAGAAGCCGATGCTAAGTTTGCTGCATCCTCAAGTTCTTTATTCTGATTTGTTCCATAAAAGCGAACCGGATCCTTCTCAGGTAATGATTTGCAAATATTGAAAGCGTGGGTTGTATAACCCATAGTATGAGACAGCAGACATTCTTCGTGAACTAATTTTTCTTGTGTTAAATTTTTGCTTAGTACAAGCATCGTCAGTGCTTTGGCTGTTGAAAAATCTCCGAGTTCAACCTGGTCTAAATTCTGAAGATTTAGATTCACCAAAGCCCTGGTTGCAATGGGAAGAAAACCAGAATCCCGGTCGTCATCCAACCATAAAGTATTAATTTTCCGAAGCAACATTATTTGATACGGCAAATAAAACCGATCCGCATCCGCATTCAATTCCTTGCTCTGCTCTGGCTCAGCCGTGTTAAGTTTGTAATGGTGCTTTGTCTGCAATTTTTGGGTCCAAGCTGAAAGCATCCGCATCGCATCGGAAAAGTCTGGAGCTTCTGGAAAAGTCCCAACTTCAAGATTCTTATACTGAATTAGCCATGCATCGTTTTTAAAATCTACTGATACAACTTCTATCGGTTCGTCTGTGAGAAAGCTGTGAATCTGGGCCACTGACATAAGAAAACGCTTATCTGGCTGAAGGCGATAGCTCTTTCTAAGAATTTGAAGCATCTGGTCTGCCGGCGCCTCTGCGATGATATTTCCGGAATTGAATTTTGGAGCGGCGATCGGATTCTTCGAAATTTCTATGAATTTTTGTTTGCTAGAATTTTTGTGGGCATGAGCCGTATCGAATGTAAAGTAATAAATCAACAAGGCTGCAACAATCGACATGGCAATCAATCCGATGGCTATAGCTACATATCTCATAGATATTGCGGATGATATAACTAGTGGTGTGCTCTTGGCAATTCGATTATTTCGATAGTTGCGGTTCAGTAGAGTGAGGATTCACGTTTGCGGCCGGTGAAATCCATGTACACGGTTTTGGTCGCAGTATAGAATTCGAAAACTTCGGTACCCATTTCATGCGGTCCAATGGCAGTTGATTTGGTTCCACCAAAGGGAGCTTGCGCTTCGCCGCCGATCGTTGGCGAATTGATGTGAACCTTCCCAACTTCCGCTAATTCCACAAAGCGCAAACAGCGGCTCATATCAGTTGAGTACAATGAAGCTGACAATCCATAATCAACCGAATTTGCCAGATCGACACATTCTTCAAAACTTTTCGCACGCAGTACGCTAACAACTGGACCAAATATTTCTTCGCGCGCAATTCTCATTTCAGGCTTTACACGATCAAACAATGTTGGTGCAATAAAAAATCCGTGAGCATAGTTCGCATCGGTTAAACGATTTCCGCCGGTTAGAAGCCTGGCACCTTCCGATTCGCCAATTTCCAGATAACGCGTTACGGTTTGCAGCTGCGTTTCATCTACCAACGGTCCCATGTTGACTTCAGGATCTAAACCATTACCAACTCGAATTTGTTTCATTCGCGTCATCAGCATTTCAATAAATCGATCTGCAATTGTTTCCTGCACAATCACGCGGCTTGATGCCGTACATCGTTGTCCTGTAGAACCGAATCCACCTTGCACAACACCTTCAACTGCCAGCGGCATATCAGCATCATCCAAAATTACAACCGGATTTTTGCCCCCCATTTCGCATTGCACACGAATTCCACGCTGCGAGCCTTTTTGATAAATACTTCCACCTATTTCATTTGAACCGGTGAAAGATATCGCGCGCACATCAGGATGATTCACAAGCTCTTCACCAACAATGTGTCCGTGGCCTAAAACAAGATTCAATACTCCTGGAGGAATTCCCGCTTCCTCAAAAATTTCAACCAGACGAACTGCACAAAGTGGAGTTAATTCAGCGGGCTTAAACACAACTGTATTTCCGGCGATCAAAGCAGGTGCAATTTTCCAAATTGGAATTGCTACCGGAAAATTCCAGGGAGTAATTAGAGCAACAACTCCGACCGGTTGCCGCAAAGTATAAATAAAATTGTTTGGAAGTTCAGATGGAATTGTCGCGCCGCCAAGTCTTCTTCCTTCACCGGCCGTAAATTCCAGGATGTTCATTGCGCGCTGAACTTCACCGCGAGAGTCCGCAATTGTCTTCCCTTCTTCACGCGTTAACGTTTCAGCAAGCTCATTCGCTCTGGTTCGCAAAATATCCAGCGCGCGAAACAAAATTTTTCCGCGACCGGGTGCCGGCATCTGGGCCCAGGCAAAGAATGCATTTTTTGCCGCAGCCACTGCAGCCCTTGCTTCTTCTGCAGCCGATAATGGCGAGGCACATAAAACTTCATGTGTGTTTGCCGGATTTAAATCTTGCATCTGCTCGCGCGATGAAGATTCAACCCACTTACCGTTAATGAAGTTTTGTAACAGCATGCTTCAAACCTTCACGGAATCGTCTGCAATCTTTAACGCGGCGTCAAGAACATCAATTCCAAAATCAATTTCTTCACGCGATACAATCAATGGCGGCGCAATCACAAGATGATTCACCCAGGACACTGCAAATACACCATTCTTCATCATTTCAGCAGCAACACGATCCACAACCAGCGATTGATTGTTAACCTTGTCTTTGTAAGTGTTAAATGGCTTTCTAGTTGTTTGATTCTCCGTGAGATCTACTGCCCAAAACAGTCCAAGCCCTCGCACTTCACCGATTGAAATATGGCGGGCTTTTAATGCATGCAATCGCTCGCCCAAATAGTCACCCATCTGCTTTGTTCGTTCCAACAAATTCTGACGATGATATTCACGAATTGCAGCAACCCCGGCGGCCAATGTTAATGGATGTGCTTCATAGGTATGACCATGCGCAAAATAATTTTCCACAAAATGATCCGCAATTTTTTGAGTCGTGGCACACAAACCAAGGGGTACATACGCAGAAGTAATTCCTTTCGCGGTTGTTAGGATGTCCGGCACCACATTCCAATGATCCATTGCAAACCACTTCCCTGTCCGACACCAACCGGTCATTACTTCATCTGCAATCAAAAGAACACCGTGTTTATCGCAGATCTCACGCAATCTCGGCATGTATTCCGGCGGTGGAATGATTACACCATTTGTTCCAACAACCGGCTCAATAATTACTGCAGCAACATCACTTTCGTTTTCAATCATGTGATCGATGTATTCAACGCATGCAATTCCACATTGCGGATATGTGTGCTTGATCGGACACCGATAGCAATAAACTTCAGGCGCAAAAATAACATTGGGAACTTTGCCTTCTGTTTCAATCGCCCATCTTCTTGGATCGCCAGTAGCAGCAATCGAACCCCCAGTCGAACCATGATAAGAGTGATATCGCGAAATTATTTTGGAACGTCCGGTATACAAACGCGCAATTTTGAATGCAGCTTCATTAGCTTCCGTTCCAGAACATGTGAAAAAGAATTTTTGCAATCCTTTCGGTAAAACTTCCAAAAGCATCTCGCTCAATTCTGCGCGAACGGTTGTTGCAAAACCGGGTGCGGCATATGCAAGCTGCAGGGCTTGATTTTGAATCGCCGTAATCACTGCTTTGTTTTTGTGGCCCAGATGTGAGCACATTAATTGTGATGAAAAATCTAAATACTTTTTGCCGGCTGCATCAAAGAAATAAACTCCCTCAGCATCTACGATGTGTAAGGGTTTCCAATTTTTTTGATAACGCCATGTGCCATATGTAAGTTGTGCCGTGATGTCAGAAATGTTTTGTTCGCTCATGATGCCATCTATTTTACCGCAGAGTGCGCCAAGATCTGGTAGACTTCCGGCATGCGGCCTGTCGAACAATCGTGCTATTGGATGGCAACGCATCCGATTTCGATTCTGCCTTCATTGGAAGGAGAAATGCGCACTGATATTGCCATCATTGGCGCTGGATTTACGGGACTGTGGACAGCCCTGTTCATCAAACAATTGGAACCGTCAGTTGATGTCACGATTGTGGAAAAAACATTCGCCGGGTATGGCGGCAGCGGTCGTAATGGAGGAATTCTTGGAGAAACAGTAGATCATTCGCATCAACTTGCCATACAGCATTTCGGACGAGATGAAGCAAAACTGTTAGCAGAAATTGGCAGAGAAAATATCAGCGAGATACAACAGTTTTTCGCAAAGCATCAACTCGATTGCGATTATGAACCGACCGGACGCCTCCTTGTAGCATTATCAGACTCTCAACTTGAAGATTGCCGCCGCGCAATCGAATCTGCCAGGAAACTCGGTGTAACCTCACATCAATGGCTGAATGCAGAACAGATTCAATCGCAAATTAGAAGTCCTTTGTATCACGGAGGAATTCTTTCCACTGAAGGTGGAATTCTAAATCCAATCAAATTGATAGATGGACTCAAACGGATCGCGCTAAAGCAAGGCGTTCAGGTTTTTGAAAATTCCACCGTTAGAAATTTGAAGCAAGGTCAAATTCAAACCGAAAAAGGAATTCTGAATTCCCGAAAAATTATTCTGGCAACCGATGTCTATTCCCATTTTTTGTTTCCAAAATTATTAAATCGTTTTCTGCCGCTGTACGATTACATCCTGGTTAGCGAACCATTAGCCCAGGCTCAACTTGAATCCATTGGCTGGAAGAATCGGCAGGGAGTTACAGATGCGCGTACGTTTTTTAATTACTATCGTCTCACGCACGATAACAGAATTTTATGGGGAACCAGTGAAGCAAAATATTATTCACCAAATAGTGTGAATGCTTCGCATGATCATTCTGAGGCTCACTACAAAGCTTTGCGAGAAAGTTTTGCTAAACATTTTCCACAACTAAAAGAATTACGATTTGAATTCGCATGGGGCGGAGCAATTGCATCCACAACGCGATTAACTCCATTCTTTGGAAGTTTTCATAACGGTCAGACGATGTATGCCCTGGGATATACAGGACACGGAATTGGAAGCACTCGAATCGCTGCGAAAATCCTGTCGCATCAGGCATTGGAACGATATAACCCTCTATTAGATCTTTCGATGGTTAGAAACAAACCGTTTCCATATCCACCTGAGCCGCTGCGTAGAGTCGCCGTCGAGCAAGTAACGAACGCGCTGCGGCGAACGGATCAAGGTGCAAAGCCTGGTCTGTTGTTAAGAATTTTAGATTGGATGGGAATCGGCTTTTCAAGTTGATTAGACTGTTTTCAACACGAAGACACAACGGCACGAAGATCACTAGAATTTTCTTAAATATTTTTTGTGAAACCTCGTGTCTTGGTGACCTCGTGTTGAAAAAAACCTTATCCGGTTTGAACGCGGCGCGGCGAGAACAAATCGTAAGCGCTGCGGATGAGTGTGCGTTGCGCAAAAGGGCTGAATGCTAGCGGCGCGACGCAAGCAAATGGAAGCAGCTCCCCCCATTTCAAACTCAAACCTAATGGGGAGATCGCCCAAAGAGCATCCAATAAAAAAAAGATTGGAAACGCCCATCTATAACGAACGCCAGTTTTAATATGATCCAGTAAAACCGAGCTGATTAAATAAAGTCGCACTGCAATTCCAACCGGAGCAATCGCCAAAAGTATAAAAGCAACTTTCTCGCCTATTGTTTCTCCTAATATGTGCTGCAATCCATTTTCAAAGGGAAGTCCCCAATGAAGTGCAGAAACATACATTGCCATGTAGACGCATTGCAGAATCACAAACAAAATTCTTGCTGATGTTCGGTTCAGAACATATTCTGGATCCTCCCATCGTTGAATATTTTCCGAATACTCATCAGACATTTGATTTTGCACAATTTGTAAATCATCACGAACGGCCGCCATGTCTTGATATCTTTCCGATGGTTCCTTTTTCAAACAACGCGAAATGATCAAATCCAAATCCGCTGGACAATCCGCTCTCATGTAGCGAACTAGTTCCGGATCACGATAAAGAATCTGACCGATCACCGCTTTCAGATCTTCACCCGAAAACAGTTTTTGTCCGGAAAACATTTCATAAAGCAAAACGCCGAAACTGAAAACATCGGAACGTTGATCAAGATCTTTTCCCAAAGCTTGTTCCGGACTCATATATAAGGGTGTTCCGATCACGATGCCGCTGCTTGTTTTTGTTGGAACTTCTGATGGTGGTGTGATTTCCCCTTCGGTTGTTTGTACTTTTGCCAGACCGAAATCCAGAATCTTCACCTGTCCCGAATTCGCCAGCATAATATTTGAAGGTTTTACATCGCGATGAACGATTCCTTTTGAATGCGCTGCTTGAAGCGCATCCGCAACGATTAATGCAATTCGCATAGCCTCATGAATTTCCAGCTTCCCTTTTGCCAGTCGTGCTTGCAGTGTTTCACCATCAACAAATTCCATGGAAATAAAATGAGCATCGCCATCTTGAGCGATCTCATGAATTTGAATCACTGCCGGATGGTTCAAACTGGATGCCGCTTTTGCTTCACGCAAAAATCGCTGAAGGCGTCCTGGATCACGCGCAATTTCAGGCGGCAGAACTTTTAATGCAATTTTACGATCAAGCTGTGGATCAAGCGCTTCATACACCTCACCCATCCCTCCGGTCGCAATTTTGCGAATAATTTGATAGCGCGAGATCTTTTCCACTTTGTGTCTTTGTGGTTAGATTCTATCTCGCGTAGTACCCTTCACGATAATGGAGTTGGATGCCTTTGCGTTTGCAGGTGATACTGATTTGACGCCACGAGCCATCAGCATTCGGATTGGTTGGACGATACGCGAGCGAATATTGACTTCGAACAAAACTACGAATTAATTCTTGCACCTGGCCGATCTGTTTCCGATTTTCCGGAAAAAATGCATAACCACCGGTTCGACTTGCTAGCTTCTGTAAATTGTCCTTACCTTCATTTGCTTTACGTTCCGCTCCATACCAATTCACACCATAGCTATAAGTGATCGTTCCAAAAACAACCACAGTCAGGTCCGGCGTGTTTAAAGCTTTATCCAGCACATTATTCATTTTCTTTTTGCTCAAGTTGTCCTGGCCATCTGAACAAATCACTAAAACTTTACGGCCATATTCGTCTTTCAATTGATCGATCGCAAAATCAATTGCATCAAACAAAGCGGTGTGTCTGAAATGGATACGCACATCGTGCAACTGCTCAGCTAACTTATTTCGATCTGCGTTAAATTCGGATGCAGTTGGAGTTTCATTAAAAGTAATTAGTTGCATCTTGTCATATGGACCAAGTGCGCTCAGCAGCAACAAGCCTGCATCGCGTGCCATATCCAGTTTTTTGATGTCATCAATGTCTTCATCCATACTCGCGCTGCTATCAAGTACAAAGGAAAGTGACATCGGCATGTTGGGATCTTGTCCGGAAGAATCGCTGAACTGAGTAATTTTCTGAGGAATCCCATTTTCACTAACTGACAATTCACCAACTTTAAGATCAGAAATATAGTGACCTTTTTTATCAACAGCGCTTAAGTACAGATCTACAAGATCGACATTGACACTTTCATTGATCGATCCCTGAGTGGATGGGGGCTCTGATCCAAGAAGCCAGAATGGCAAAATGGCAAGAAGTAGAATTACAAAAATTACAGCGAAGCGACCGAACTGTGGCTTCATACTCTCATCAGTTCAATCAAAGTTTAAGTAGCCGGAGTGATTACGTCAATGCCGCATCGCGCATCCCGCTCATCACATCTTTTGAAACATCTTTGGATCGAGCTTCGGATTGGTTTCGATGGATTGAATGACCGTCGTCTGCACCTTATCACCCGATTTCAAATCATATTTTTCCGAATGGAATGATCGCAAAACTCCGTCTTGCATACGAAAATCTGAGTAGCGTGTTTCAAATGACTTTTTAGAGGGATCGAGATCAGGATGCAAGGCAGTAAAATCCCTGCTGCGCTCAATCCTCCAGGTGTCAGGATTTATGTAATAGTAAATTGAAAAACCATCCTTCAGTGTCAATTTAATAACGTAATAATTCACTTCATCCAGTTTTTCTCGGCCTTCTAAACTTACCTTGCTTCCCACCGATTTCGATTCATGAAGTCCAAATAATTTGTCTGGCATTAAGATCCCATGCCATAAGGCGGGAGCCGCTATTGCCGTTGCATCGTTTGCGGGACCATTCTCCTTGTCTGATTCCCATCCATTTTTACCATCAAAACCTTCGGCGTAGACCCATTTCCCTTTGTTATAGATATCAATCCGCATATGCAGATCCCGATCGGCACGGTAAACGCCATCAACCGTAAATGTTGGTTCTGTGATCTGCAATTTGTATTGAAGTGATTTCACATTTTCGATGGCATCTTCGCCGCCCATCGCTTTAGTATGATTTCGAATCAAATCATCCAGAGGTATTGACGACTCAGCCTGAGCCATCGAAAAGAATCCCAATAAACATACGAATAAAATTAATATCTTCATGCTTCTAAAGACGTAGGATTGATTCGAAAGGATTACCTGGCTGGCAATAAAATTTCGTAATCGGATAACTTTTGCAGCACATCATCATCGATTGTGATCGCTTTTTCCGATTTGATTTTATTCAATACCTCTGAATTAGGGCGACCATCAAAGTACTCTAAGACTTGAACAATATTAGTTGGCACATCGATCGGATTGTATTTGCTATATCCCCAAACGCGCGACAACCCTTCAGCAATCTCTTCATATCTGAATTGGTAATTTATTTTTAGTGCCTCGGGTATGATTTTTGATTGCACCGCTTTGAACTGATTCTTCAATTCGTTGACTTTAGATTCCAATTCAGTTCCTCCGATTTTCACAACATCGTCCAATCCAAGCGGCTGAACTATATTCCAACAATTCTGAAAGAACTCAGCTTCACGAAACATCCAATTACCCCACGTTTTTTCGCGGATGTCTGAGGCGTTTTCCGGAATGATTACTGGCAATTGATCCAGACAGTATTTTGCTAAGCGCTTTTCCACTTTGTACAACATCAATGATAATCTGCGCCAGAAGAGCCATCCAACGCCACCTCTTTCATGTTTACAAAAATAGGTGGAACATACGCCGTTACGATATTTCCAAATCCCGCATAATCCACCCGAATGGTTCAAATAAAATGGACACAATAAATGTTCGTATTGTCCGAACGGCTTGAACACGTCGTAAAGAGTAACCATGTAAGGCGAGCTTGTTCCAAGGGGAGTAATTATGAACTTCATGATCCGCTCAATGAAGTTTTCTTTTACTTCCGCCAGACTTGAATCATCATCAGCTATGATTGCTCCAATTAAATAGTTCGGAAGCGACGGATGGAAGGAGCAGCATTTGACATTCGGATTGAAGTAATTGTCTTGTGTGGCTGGTGGGTGCACGGCATTACACATCGCACAATCATCACAGGTCGCGCGAGGTTCGGAATAAATATCCTGCTTTAAAATTTCATCCACCCAACGGCGATAAAGCGGCGGCAGTGCGAGAGTGTTCATGAAGATAGTGTAAACGTTATTTTTGTTCCGGGCCAAAAAACGTAAAGGCGCCAGAGCATTGTATTCACAATGCCCTGACGCCTGTAAAAAAATATTTACGTTAAAGAGCGGTTCTTTAACCGGCTAGCAATGTGCCGGTGTCAATGACGCAAAAATCGTATCACGCTGAAACTTTGTCTCGAAGCTGTGAAATACCAAACTACATCCAATGTTCAAGCAATACTTTAAGTTTTCGTTCCCGAATTGCATAATTCGGGGGTTTCCGGTTGCATTCCAATAAATCGTTGAGTGGCACCTTAAACAAAAGCTCTGAGCATTCCTCAGGGTCGGGTGCTGAATGCCAGGAAATGTCGGATTAACTGATTGCATTGTGTACCTCCATTTGAACTCACCGAGCGTCAACCACAATAAAATGCCCGGCAAGACCTCGGAGGTATAGAAAAAGTCCGCGACAATGTGTCGTAAATTATGCGTACCCAATGTCGTGATTAAGAATGCCCGTCGGACGTAAGCTATTTAGTTTCAGCTACTTACAATCCCCCTGAGATCCAGTGGAGCGACGGTAACCTGGGGGTTCAAGTAGTACTATATAAATAGTACTAGTAAGCACAGATGAATTATCACTGAAATATTTCTTCTGTTGAAGCCATATCCAGTAAAAGGGTTTCAGACCCGGGGAGCAACCAATGAAGCGAATCTTCATAATTTCTGCTTTTGTTTTAGGCACATGGACTCTTCTATCCGGTAGTGCTCTGGACACTCGATCTGAATGGCAAGATTTTCTTTCGCGTGAAGGAAAAGATTGGCGGGTAACTTTCCAGGATTCAGGCCGGATCCGCACATTGTACGGAAAAAGTCGTCAAAGGTTTGAGGGCTCGGATCTCATTCGCCAATATGATTCGCTTCTCGGAACAAATAATGTGGAGGAACTTCGGCTGGTACGAAAGGAAATCTTTGATTCCGGAATCGAATACGTTTACCAGCAACATATCTCCGGAATTCCGGTGACAGGAGCTGAGATTCATTTCAATCTCGACCGTGATGCGCACCTTATCGGCATCACCAATTCGATATACCCCGGACTTCAATTAAAATCAGGATCCATTTCCGCTGTTGCAGCTGCAAAAGCGCGCGCGCTAAGAGCCTTTAACGGAAAAGCAACTACGAGTAATGGTTCGCTGGCATTAGTCCCATCCGGAAAATTTGCAAAACCCGCCTGGCGTTTTGATGTAGCTCCCGATTCGCTCACCGAAGGATCAAGAATTCTTTACGTTGATGCAACCGATCCAGGAATCGTGCTGCGCATGCATAAAAGTTTTGCAACAGAAGATGGACAGGGCACCATATTTGCTGAAAATCCAGTTGTAACTCCCACCACATCAACCCAAACTTTCAAAAACATGGATGCATCAACGATGCTGGCAGGCAATTTTGCCCGAACATACAACGCGAATTTTGAAAACTGGGTCAGAGGTTTCACAATCGATCTCTCAGTATTTAGCACTGCAACCGAAGCCAGCCGGCAATACAACTACAACACCGATGATGGAAAGTTCTCCGAAGCGATGGGTTATTTCCATATCAATCGCGTGCATGATCAATGGCGCAGTTTCGGGTTCAACAAATTAGATAAACAAATTCCAGTCTTTGTTAATGTTGTCAGCTCAAATGGAAAAGGATTTGATAATGCCATGTACAGCCGGCGTGATCCGCATCAATTCAAAACCGGAATCATCCTCCTGGGGGCTGGAAACAAATTAAATAATTTTGGACATGATGCTGATGTGTATTATCACGAATATGGTCACGCCGTTTTGGATCATGTGAAGCCACAATTTTTTGAATCGATGGAAAACAATTATCCATTTGCATTTCACGAAGGATTTAGCGATGTGTCCGATGTTGCTATTACTGGAAATCCAACTGTTGGTGAATTTGCACTGAGATATAAAGACGGTAAAAAATTTCTTGGCCGAAATTTGGATAATAAAAATACTTATCCGAAAGATGTATTGCTTCCCGGTTATGGAAAATCAGAATCACACCATACCGGTTTAATTTTTGGCGGTGCATGGTGGGATTTACAACAACAAATCGGGGCATCTTCTGCACAACGAACTCTTTATCAAAGTCTTAAACTTCTTCCAAAGGAGATGAATTTTTTTGATGTACGCGACGCGATGCTCACTGCAGATCGAAATAACAATGGTGGCGCAAATCAGGCTGCGATCCAGGCATCGTTTGAACGTCATGGCATTAGCGGACCGGATCCAGGACAACGTGGAAATATCAACATAACTGCGTTGAAGACCGCGAAACTCAGTTTGACAAATTATAACCTCACCTTGAAAACAACATTTAAAAAAGGCGATGTCATAGACATTCTTGCGAACTATGAAGCTTCTGGACTTACGCTTGGATACAACTTGATTGCCGAAGACTTCGAAATCACAGGTCCAAACGGCGCATCTATTGATGCTTATCCTTATTGGGATGAAGTCGTAAATGGCACAAAAACCGGGAAAAAAGGCGCGCTTCAAGCTGAGATGTGGACATATGATAATACCAGGACTGGAACATATACCGTCACACTCCGATCACGTTTAGGCGGAACTTCGCAGCTTACCGAAACGCGAACTGTATCGTTCAAGGTAGTCGATTAAGATAGCCTTTTTTCTTTGGTGAAATTAGAATAATGAAGGCATGGACTTCGTATATCAAGAACCTTTTCCCCTGGAAAAAGATGATACCCGCTACCGTCTTTTGACCAAAGATTATGTTTCGGTTTCATCGTTTGATGGAACTGATGTTCTGAAAGTTGATCCACAAGCATTGATTGTGGTTGCTAACGAGGCAATCCGCGACATCTCATTTTTGCTTCGAACCAAACACCTGGAAAAAGTTGCGGCAATCTTGAATGATCCCGAAGCCTCATCCAATGATCGCGGAGTTGCACTGGCAATGCTCCGCAACGCAGAAATTTCCGCTAAAGGCGTACTTCCGTTTTGCCAGGATACAGGCACAGCAACAATCATAGGTAAAAAAGGACAGCGAGTTTGGACCGGCGTTCGGGATGAAGAATTTCTATCGCGCGGAATTTATAAAACATACCAGGAAGAAAATCTTCGTTATTCACAATCGATTCCGCTTACCATGTATCAAGAAAAAAACAGCGGTACAAATTTGCCGGCACAAATCGATCTTTACGCAATAGATGGAATGGAGTATCAATTCTTATTTGTAACAAAAGGAGGCGGTTCGGCAAATAAGACTTTCTTGTATCAACAATCGAAGGCTCTGTTGAATCCTGACAGTCTTGAAAAATTCATGTCTGAAAAAATGAAAACACTGGGGACTGCTGCATGTCCTCCATATCATCTTGCTTTTGTGATTGGCGGAACTTCCGCAGAAGCATGTTTGAAGACTGTGAAACTCGCGACCGCAGGATATCTCGATCATTTGCCAACAACAGGGAATGAATTTGGACGTTCGTTTCGCGATGTGGAGTTGGAAGAAAAAATGTTGAAGGCCGCGCAACAAACAGGAATCGGTGCACAGTTCGGTGGAAAATATTTTGCTCTGGATGTGCGCATTATCCGGATGCCAAGACATGGCGCATCATGTCCGGTTGGAATTGGAGTTTCTTGTTCAGCAGATCGAAACATCAAAGCCAAGATCAATAAAGATGGAATCTGGTTGGAAAATCTTGAACGAAATCCGGGCCGCTTTATTCCAACTGAATTACGAACCGAACAAAATGATGATGCGGTGCTTATCGATTTAAAACGGCCGATGAAAGAAATTCTGGCGGAGTTAAGTAAATATCCAATCACTACAAGGCTTGCACTTACAGGAACTCTTGTTGTGGCGCGCGATATTGCTCATGCTAAGTTGAAAGAGCGATTAGATCGCGGGGAAGATTTACCGGAATATTTCAAAAACCATCCTGTGTATTACGCAGGACCTGCAAAAACACCAGCCGGGTTGCCATCTGGATCGTTTGGACCGACAACTGCCGGGCGAATGGATTCTTATGTCGATCTATTTCAATCGCATGGCGGCTCAATGATCATGCTTGCCAAAGGAAATCGAAGCGCTGAAGTTCGTGAAGCTTGCAAAAAACATGGCGGATTTTATTTAGGATCGATGGGTGGTCCAGCAGCGTTACTCGCTCAAGAACATATCACCAAAGTTGAAGTGCTCGATTATCCTGAACTCGGAATGGAAGCGGTGTGGAAGATTGAGGTAGTAAACTTCCCTGCTTTCATTTTGATCGATGACAAAGGCAACGACTTCTTCCGCCAACTGCTTTAACGCTATACGGAGCGCAGGCATCATGCCTGCATTACGGGCCGCGGACTTCTAGTCCGCTATAAAATTTCTAAGATGCAGGCCGGAGGCCTGCGACCCTTAATGCTCCGTAATTGACATTGTCCGCGACGCGAATCTCACATCATTCAGTCATGGGGACAATCAAAACTGGAACCGTTGTTCCATTCACGATTTCGGTAACTGCATCGTGCCAGTAAAGCCGCTGAGCGGATTCAGGTCCGGGTGCGCCGATTACAATCAAATCGTAATTGCCTGAAGTTGCTTCATTCAAAATGTATTCAACAAAAGGTGCTTTTCCAATCTTGCTTTCCGCTTTCACACCAAAACTTTCTAATGTGGAAAGCGCTTGCTCAAGGTGAACTTCTGTTCTTCTTCTTTGATCTTCTGTTACATCATCAATGACATGCAGAACAGTTGTGCTCGCACCAAGCAATCGCGCAAGGCGTCCACCAACACGCACATCCGCTTTTCCTGGTTCACCGACTGCACTGCAAATCAACATATTTGAAATTGAAAGTTTTGGAACTTGAACAATCGCAACCGGAACCCTGACCTGATTCAAAATCATTCGGATCGTGTTTCCTAATGCAGTCATTCCTTTTAGTGGTCGTTCTTTTTTCCCAACAACCACAAATTCATAATGACCTTCCTGGGTCTCAAAAAATATTTCTTCCTTCGTTGAGCCTTTGCGGACTTTCACATCCAGCGATGGCACACGTTCCAACCATGCTTGTCTGACTTTTTCCAATCTTGCACGTGTCTGTGCCACTTCATCATTGGAATCTGTTACACAAAGAATCGTGGCATGGCTCGAGGCTTTTTCTGCAATAAAGAGCCCGAAATCCGGTACAGCTTCGGTTGATTGAGTTTCATCAGTGCAAAGCAAAAGTTTGGGCCAGTATGTTTCAAGGATGTGATAGTGTTTGAATCCAACCCAAAGCATGTCACCAACATTCACTTTATTCGTGCCATTGATTTCGCTTGGTTGCAGCGCTTCAATTTGCATTGTTCGTTCACCAAACGTTTGCGGCACATAAGGGCGGATACCTCGCGGCCGTTGTACTTCCAATCGGATACGCTGAAAAGAACCAACGAACATCCGTTCAACTACTCTACCCTGGCCGAGTTCGAATACATCACCATTTTTAGCAAATGGTTCCGTTTGTAGTAAAACAGTTTCCGGGCGAAATAAAATTCTGACGCGCGTAAAATGTTCCGCAAAATCCGAAGGCACAGGAAGTTCACCGGTTCCGAGTTCAATGACTCCACCCTCAACTCTACCAATCAAAACATTTTTCCCGCCAATGAAACTTGCTGCAAATTCAGTACGCGGCCGGTGATATAAAGCTTCAGGTGTATCAACTTCCACTAAATTTCCACGATTGATTACACCGATCCGATCCGCCAATTCAAACGCTTCTTCCTGATCGTGTGTTACAAGAATCGTTGTTACTTTTAATCTTTGCTGAATGTCTTTCAAGGTTCTGCGAAGTTGACCGCGGATTTTTACATCCAATGCTCCAAACGGTTCATCCAGAAGTAAAACCGAAGGCTGATAAGCAAGCGCTCTTGCAAGCGCGACACGCTGTTGCTGTCCGCCGGAGAGTTGATGTGCAAAACGATTTCCTAAACCAGCAAGTCCTACCAGGTCTAACAGTTCATCCAGTCTCTGTCTTCGTTGCAAAGCAGAAACCCTACGGATGCGAAGTCCAAATTCAATGTTTTCGGAAACCGTCATGTGACGGAATAAGGAATAATTTTGAAATACAAAACCCGTGCCTCGCGCTTGTGGAGGCAATGTTGTTACATCTTTTTTGTTTAATTCGATCGTTCCATGATCCGGACGCGTCAGGCCGGCAATCATGCGCAACACAGTGCTTTTCCCGCTGCCGCTTGCTCCAAGCAATACAAAAAGTTCACCATCTGGAATTTGAACTGATAAATTATTTACCACCAGTACATTTCCAAATCTTTTGGAAAGATCGGTAAGAACAATCGACATGATTTACTCACTCACAAAGGGATTCCGCGGTTGCTGCCAACTTTCAAAGATAATAACTTCTTCAACACAAGAGTAACTACAGCCAGAAATGTTAACAATGATGCAACAGCAAAAGCTGCGCTGAAATTGTATTCGTTATATAGAATTTCGATATGAAGCGGAAGCGTATTCGTTTTTCCACGAATATGGCCGGAAACTACTGACACCGCACCAAATTCACCCATGGCGCGCGCATTGCATTGAATCAAACTATAAAGCAAACCCCATTTGATATTTGGAAGAGTGATCTTAAAAAAAGTTTGCCATCCGCTAGCACCAATTACGAGCGCCGCTTCTTCCGCTTCCTTGCCTTGTGCTTGCATCAATGGAATCAACTCCCGAGCTACAAACGGAAATGTCACAAACATTGTGGCAAGGATAACTCCCGGCACTGCAAAAATAATTTTGATGTCGTGTCCACTCAACCACGGACCTAACCACCCTTGCATTCCAAAAAGTAATACAAACACCATTCCCGAAATTACTGGCGAAACCGCAAATGGAAGATCGATCAGAGTAATGAGTACGCTCTTTCCCCGAAAATCAAATTTGCTAATTGCCCACGCTGCTGCAATTCCAAAAATCATATTTGAGGTAACCGCAATTACTGCAGTTATCAAAGTTAGTTTAATCGCGGCTACCGCAACGGGTTCAGTGATGGCAGAAACATAAAGCTGCCAACCTTTTTTAAACGCTTCAACAAATACCGATGTCAAAGGAAGAAGCAAAAAAATTCCCAGGAATACGAACGCAATAAAAATTAGCAACAGCCGCACTGCGCGCGGCTCAGTCATCTGGACTTCTTCAGTTTGATCAATTGGATTCATACTAAATCAACATCCGGTTGCGGCTTTTTGCTTGAAGCAGATTAATCAAAAGCAAAAGAATGAACGAGAGAACAAGCATGCTAAATGCAAGTGCGGTTGCTCCGGCATAATCATAATTTTCGAGTCGACCCACAATCAGTAACGTTGTTATTTCTGTTTTCATCGGAATATTTCCGGAGATAAAAACAATCGATCCATATTCTCCAAGCGCACGAGCAAACGCTAGAGTAAAGCCTGTTAACATCGCCGGCCAGATTTCAGGAAAGATGACTCGTTGTAAAATTTGCCAGCGATTCGCTCCCATACTTGCGGCAACTTCTTCTGTGGATTTATCAAACTCAGAAAGAACGGGCTGAATTGTTCGAACTACAAAAGGCAGTCCAACAAATGCTAAAGCAACTGTAATTCCTAACGGCGTGTAATTAATATTGATATTGTGCGGTGAAAGAAATTTGCCGATCCAGCCTACCGGTGTAAAAAGTGTTGTTAAAACAATTCCGGCTACAGCAGTTGGAAGCGCAAAAGGCAAATCAACCAGCGCATCCATCAGTTCTTTACCAGGGAATCGATAGCGCACCAGGACCCAGCCGACAATCGAACCAAACAAAAGATCTACAACCGCTGCAAAAAAAGAAGTTTGAAAACTGATACGAAATGCAGCAACAGTTCGGGGTGACAACATAATTTTCCAAAATTCTTCCCAACTCAAGCTAAGTGTTTTAAACAAAATCGTGGATAAAGGAATCAGGACGATTAAGCTCAAATAAAGGAGAGTAAATCCCATCGTCAGCCCAAAACCAGGCAACACTGATAATCGAGCCGAGCTGGCGCGCTGATCCATCAACTATTTTCCAGGTAAATAAATTTGATCGAACACTCCGCCTTCTGCGAAATGTTTATCCTGTGCATTTTTCCAGCTTCCGAAAACTTCATTAATCGTGAATAGTTTGATTTTCGGAAACAGTGAAGCGTACTTTGCCAATACTTCGCTATTGCTTGGCCGGTAAAAATGTTTGGCTGCTATATTCTGGCCAACGTTTGAATACAGATACTCAAGGTATGCTTTGGCAACATCAGTTGTCTTATGTTTTGCCGCTATCTTATCTACCACACTCACCGGTGGTTCGGCAAGAATACTTACGGACGGATTTACAATTTGAAATTTATCAGGTCCAAGCTGCTTTACTGCGAGCAGCGCTTCGTTTTCCCAGGCAATTAGAACATCACCAATTCCACGTTCTACGAATGTTGTCGTTGAACCGCGCGCACCAGAATCAAGCACCGGTACATTTTTGTAAAGCTGGGTCACAAATGTTTTTGCAGTTTGATCATTGCCACCTTGTTTGCGTAACGCATAACCCCATGCAGCCAGATAATTCCAACGTGCACCACCCGATGTTTTAGGATTCGGAGTGATTACAGAAATTCCCGGTCGAACTAAATCACTCCAATCTTTGATTTGTTTTGGATTTCCTTTGCGAACCAGAAATACAATTGTGGAAGTGTATGGCGAACTGTTATTCGGAAATCTTTTTTGCCATTCTTTTGGGAGCAGTCCGCCTTTGTTCGCGATTTCATCAATGTCATAAGCAAGTGCAAGTGTTATAACATCAGCTTCAAGTCCATCAATTACCGCTCTGGCTTGCTTTCCGGATCCGCCATGAGATTGATTGATTTCAACTGTCTTTCCAGTTTTTCCTTTCCAGTATTCTGCAAATTTCTGATTGAATTCCTGATAAAGCTCTCGCGTCGGATCATATGAAACGTTTAACAACGAGATATCTGCAGCATTCGAAACCATTGGAAATGAAAATAAAAGTAATAGAACAATGATTTGTCTTAACTTCATGGGAACCTCTCTACTCGTTTACTAGAGTAACAGTCAAAAAACTTATATCAGCATCTGTTTTTTCAATTTTTGGGATTGTGAAAGCTCCGAGAGCGTTGTACGATCCAGAATGTTGGCGATTGCATCACGGACTTGTTTCATTACCATTCTTATCGGACAAGTTTTTTCATCAGTGCATTCGGCACATTTTTCATATGCCGTTTCACTAACGCAACCGATCGGTGCGAGTGGTTCATCCAGCACCCGAATAACACGTCCTATTCTGATTAACTCAGCAGGTCTGGCTAAATAATATCCGCCACCCTTCCCTTTTTTACTTTGAAGCACACCCTCGTTTTTAAGCTCCAATAAAATCAACTCAAGAAATTTTTTTGGAATGCGTCCTTCTTTGGCCAGTACGGAAATTAAAACAGGACCTTTGTTTTGGCTGCGAGCTAGATGGATCAAAGCAGTAAGTCCGTATTTCGCTTTCTTTGATAACATACTCTATCGAATCACTAGAGTTGTAGCTGAAAATGGATTTAGTGTCAATAGCGCGATCGTTTTTGAAATACAGCCGCTACTTTTTCACACCGGCCTGCTGCAGCAACCTTTGAATCTCCGGCTTACCACTTGCGGATTGATATAAGTAAGAAGGTTCGTTCGCAACTTTATATCCGGATTTGAGAATCATTTGAACAACTTCGGCACGTCCGCTTTGTACGGCGGCGGCAAGAACCGTAAATCCGCCATTGGACACAACGTTCGTTTTTGTCCCGGAAAGCAACAGAGCTTTTACTACTTCCACGGGGCAGTGTTCGGCAGCAGCCAGAATTGGAGTGCGATTAATTTCATCGGTGACATTCGGATCGGCCCCATAAAAAAGAAGCATCAATGCAATCTGCGCTTCGCCCGGTTGATTGCAAGCGCCGGCAGTGAAAAGGATCGGAGTATTGATAGCGCCACCAGTTGGCGCAGTATTCGGAGACATACCCAGCATCAACATTGCTTCAGTTACATCCGCGTAACCTTCTGTCAGGTTCGACCAGAATTCATCTTTGCTCATCGCAATATTCCGATCGTGCAAATATTGTTTTGCTTCCTGCGCGGTTTTAAAAGGCGCCTCATCGTCTCCCAATTCCTTATTCAATTGCTTCAGTAACGGAGCTATTTCCACGCGAATACCGGAAGTCTGTGCTTTTGTGATGGAAGAATGTTCCCCTCTTTTCGCATCGTCTAATGTGATTTGCGCATGATGCCGTAATGTTTCTACCGGATCATTGGCTGCAACTTCTTTTAAGGCAGCTATCGCCTCCGGCGAAAGTGATGCAATTTGCCTGAAAGCTTCCAGGGCTTCGTCACGAACTCCTTCCTCTTTATCTTTCAGTGCCATGATGAAAGCGGACACTGCAGCACGATCATCTACATCAATTTCGTAAAGCGATCTAACAGCCGAGGCGCGAACAAAAAATTCGGGATCCTTATTTGCAACATCTACCAATGAACCGATCGCTTTCTTTGCGCCCGGTCCGATTTTGCCAAGCGCAGTTGCCGCTTTGTCGCGAACCGAACTGTCGCTGTCATGCAATGTTTGCGTTAGTGCGGGAACAGCAGAAGCTGCGGTCATTCCCATTGTCGAAATTGCACGAATCAAATTTTCACGCGCCTTTGCGCTTACAGAAGGCAGTGATTGTAAAACTGAAGGTAATGCCTCTTTGGGCAGTTCGTCCAAACTTGAAAGAACTTCAGCAGCGGCTTCTTGCGTTTTGACATCGGGGTCATTAATCGACTGCAGCACAACAGGAAGTACATCCTTTACATCGACATCATAAGAAAGAAGGAAATCCGCTGCGTTTACACGCATTAACCGATCTGAAGATTGCAGCAATTCACGAATCGGCGCGATCAATTCTTCTTTTGCAGTTCCCATTTTGTGAAGTGCCGCAGCAGCGTTTAACCTCACATGACCAGACGAATCTTTCAACGCTTCTTTCAGCGCAGGAATCGCCTCTCTTGCATCGGGTGAAATCTGTACCAATGAATACGAAGCGTTCCATCTCACACCCTCATCGGGATCTTTGAGCGCAGACGCAAGTGGAACAACTGCTTCCTTTACCTTTATGTCTCCAAACGTTTTTGCTGCATCTGCACGTTCTTCGACATTCTTGCTTTTCAGAAGCTGTTTGGACAACTTTTCAATCAACTTCGATCGATCATCGGCGTTAGCATTGAAGGTCAATGCAACGATGACAAGCATAAAACTAGAAATGTATTGGATCGTCTTCATCAGGTATTCCTCCCATGCCCGCTCAACCGGTCCCCAATATTACGTTAGTTTATAACGTATGGCACAATGAATAAAATCTCTACTAACCTATTCTGAAACAATAAGGTTTCTTCAAGAATTATGGAAGGCTAAGCACTTCACTTTTTTGCTGCGATACTACCAATCGAAGATGATACGTTGAAAAGCGATCGAAGCGGAACGAAACCGAACAAGCGGAAATCGCCCACCGCTTTCAGACCTGCGGACGCCATACAACCACATTGTGAGCAATCCGGATTTCCACCAAATTGACATGGAACGATCTTACTTTTAAGGTCCGCTGTCACAGTCAAAGTTGTGCGCGCAAAAATGCAGTCCGCCGGAGATTTCGGTGGATGTTTGAATCCTGCAATCACCTGGTCCGGCAAATACAATTTAGGGAACACAGGACGCATCGCAGCAAGTTGATCCAGTACTGCTAATCGTTCATCCGGTGAAAGAATTTCTTCATCGTGAGCACCGATCTGAGGTGTAAAAATGCTCATCCAGATTTTTGTCACTTCTTTCTGCGATGACCAGAACTCGACAAATTCTTCCAAATAATTTTCTCGTAACGTCATTTGATGAGTGATTGTGCAGTGAACTTTTATTGAATGCCCGCGGATATTTTGAAGAATCCGTTCGTATGTTGCAGGCGCCCTTCGTTTATCATGATCAGGCTGAAGTCCGTCAATTGAAACAACCACGTGAACATCTTTCAGCTCTGCCCATTCCTTTGGAATCGGACGAACAGCGCTGGTAACCAGCTGCACTTCGATCCCCATCTCTTGACTTATTTTTGGCAGGAGAACATTTAATTCGCGGAAACGAACCAATGGTTCGCCTCCAACGATTGAAACATGCAGCGGTGCATAATTGCGAAGCAATTCCAGAACACGATCAATTAATTCCTGGTCTTTGTAATCTGAAAGATTGCGTAAAGGTCCAAGGTTTCGAAGATGATCGGCTTCATATGCATAGCATCCTGGACAGCGCAGTGGACATTCTTTTGTGATTTCAATTGATAGTGATGGATATTTTCCTCTTAAGATTTGTCCCCATGATCGAATTACATCACTGGTCTTCATTTCAGGCTCCGAGTCAGTATTCTATTAAACTTAAGTTTTTCTAATAAGGAAGCAATGAGATGTTAGGAACGTGAACTCACGGCAGACTTTTTTTCTAAATATTGACGCAATGCCGCAGCAACGGCATCAGGCACACTTCGAATGTGAATCTCGCCATCGTGAATATCTTTACTTCCGCTGATTCCAGCAAGGTGAGTGATTATAAGCTGAATCCGTTCAAGTTCCGATACAGGCGATGGAAGACGCAATAATATTGAACAAAGTCTCCCGATTGCTTCAGCATCGGCAGTAATATCAGATCCACATTTTCCTGTGTTCAAAAAAAGTTCAAATGGATGATGCTGTTCGTTCTCATTCAATGTTACGAAAAGAGTTCCGATTGGAGTGCGAACGCGGATGGTTTGACCGGATAAAATATTCGGACGGTTTTTGCCAATTCCATCCTTCTGATTCATGTATTAAGCATAGGCGAAGAAAAAGCGAAAATCAAGAGTCGAACTCAGATGCTGGATGATGCTAGATACTAGATGCTAGAAATTTAGAAAGTCCCACTGTTATTCCGGTGTCTTTTTTATCTCAAGCATCGAGCATCTAGCATCGAGTGAAAAAAAGCATATTTTCGCGCGTAGGAACACTTTAAGGTTCCAATAAATGGAGGTGATCCAATGGCGGATCAAAGACAAAAGTGTTCGCATCCCGGTTGCAATTGTGCAGTACAAAATGGAGATTCATTTTGCAGTGATCAGTGCCGTAAACAAGCACAAAGTGCTGGCGAATCCTGCCAATGCGGCCATCCGGGCTGTGGCGATCATCAATAGAAGTATTCATAACGGCTGAAACTTTTCATATAAAGCTTCAGCCGTTTTCATCTACGCGAGATTCACAATTTTTTCTAGTTTCACAGGCGTAGCTTCGGCAAGTTGATCATACTTGCATTGTTGGGGTGGTTTATCATGACGCCATCTTTTGAATGTTGTTGCATGACGAAAACGATCGCCTTGCATGTGATCATATGAAACCTCACACACTAACTCAGGACGTACTGCCTCCCAGCTTAAATCTTTGTCACCGGTCCAACGACTCGGACCACCAGGCGTACGACCTTTACCAAAACCCGATTCTTCATCAGTGGTGCGATATTCTTTCAGCATCTTAGCCAATTCTTTTCGTTGATCCATTTTGAAGCTGGAAGTATGGCCAACATAATGCAACGTACGACCTTTGTATAAACCAAGCAGCAATGATCCAACCGCAATTCCTTTTTTGTCTTTTGCCCACCGGAATCCACCAACAACACAATCTGCAGTTCGTTGCTGTTTCACTTTAATCATCACCCGCTCACCCGGCGCGTATGGACCGTCTTTATTTTTTGCGACTAATCCATCTACACCAATTGCGTGTTGAAACTGCTTAAACCATTTTTCAGCAACTGAGTAATCGGCCGTGAGCGGACTCATATATATGTGAGGTAAAAATGATTTTGCATACGATTCGAGTTTCTTACGTCGCATTTTGAGCGGCTCATCCATCAGGTTCTGATCTTCAAGTGCCAGTAAATCAAAAGCAATGAACGATGCAGGAATTTCGGCAGCAAGTTTTTTGATGCGGGACGCCGCGGGATGGATCCGCAATAAAAGCGCATCAAAGTCCAAACCATCAGGGCCGGCGATCACGATTTCACCATCAAGAATACAGGGCCTCGACAGATGCGACTTTAGTTTTTCTACCAATTCGGGGAAATAAACATCCAGCGGTTTGAGATCGCGGCTTTGAATAAACATTTGTTTGCCGTCCCAAAAAATGATCGCGCGAAAACCATCATATTTCATTTCATAGAACCACTCTTTTCCTTTCGGAATTTCGCGCGAAAGTAATGCAAGCATTGGAGGAATCGGTGGTTGGACTGGCAATCTAAATCGCATGTTAGAAAATTATATACAAGGATCAGGCTGCGACCATTATGGAAATCGATGAAAATCTCGGAACGATCAGGAAGTGGCGGCACTCCTATAATCAAAATCCAGGCGAATAGCCCGCTAACCGATCGAAAATAATGGCGGAGCTAATATCATGCGATGGACAGATATTTATGGCTTACGAAACAACCTCAGATTTACGGGACTCAGATGCAACAAGATAAAGATAAGAAATGGACTTACGAGCCTTTTAATCCTAAAGGAGTCTCCGATCAGCAGAGAGCCGATGCCAATATTCCATCCTTGGCAACATTGTATAAACGATTAAAACTACTGAACGAAAAAGGAATTAACTAATTTTTATCTAGATGAAATCTTTGCTATTTAGTTAGCGTTGATGGAAGGCCGAATGTGCTGTCCACAACTTCGACGAAATTACGTTCTTCGCGAAGGATGAAGCGTTTGTTATTTGCCAATGCAAAATTTTCCAGTGCCTCAGCATCTTCTTTTATCCGGATTCTGTATTCCTCATAAACTTTCAGACTATCAAACGCGATAAGCCCCCATGCAACATCATTTGTACCTTCATGCGGAAGGAAATAGCCGATCAGGTGTCCGCCGCATCGCGGTATGATGCGTCCCCAGTTTTCAGCATACTTCTTAAATGCATCACGTTGAAATGGATCAATCTGGTAACGAATTACGCAAGTAATTTTCATTGATTTCTCCTTGTTGCATAAGTATGCCTCTTTACTAACATCAACACTTCGTTTATCATCAAAGTATGAATGCAGAAGATTTTGCGATTGCAAGGATTGCATCCGCCATTGGTGAACCTGCCCGTGTTCGGATGTTGTATTGTTTGCTTGATGGCCGTGCTCGCACCAGCACTGAACTTGCTGTGATCGCTGGGGTCACGCCGTCAACTGCGAGTGCACATTTGAATCGGCTTACGTCAGATCGATTAATAAAGGTGCTCGTTCAAGGAAAGCATCGCTACTATAGTTTGGACAATACCGATGTTGCCAATGCACTCGAAGGTTTGAGTGTGGTTGCTGGTGTTTCAAACGATAAATTTGTACCGAACACTCCAGCCAGGCTTCGCGAAGCAAGAACTTGCTATGATCACATTGCCGGAAGAGTTGGGGTGGCACTGCACAACAGTTTCAAAAAACTAAGATGGCTGTCAGGTGATGGTGAATATGATTTGACTTCCCACGGGGAAAAAGAATTTGAAACTTTAGGGATTGATGTGGAATCAATTCGCTTAGAACGCCGAAGATTCGCATACCCTTGTATTGATTGGAGTGAAAGACAACCTCATCTTGGCGGATCGCTCGCAGCAGCGATTCTGAAAATCGCGCTTAAACGAAAATGGATGACACGCGAACTTGTAGGCCGCGAATTAACTGTGACGCGTATTGGAAAGCGCGAATTGCAAACGCGATTTGGATTTCAAGTGTAAGGGCAGAGCATTTTCTTTTATACAATAAGAACTGTTTCTTTCTAGAATTGCTGCAAGTAAGAGAGTTGTATTTGGAATTAAAATGCTCTGCCCCTACAACCTCTATGCCGCTAGTTCTTTCCCTAAAAATCTACGTTCTTTATCTCCAGGAGGTAAACGAATGTCTCAATCATTTTCTAGAAGAAAACTTTTAGGTGGGCTGACTGCCGCAAGCGTAGCAACCTTTTTGCCTGACTCAACTTCATCAACCGCAACTGCAGATACGTTCGTTGAAACAACTATCACTGCAACGCGAAGAGAACAAGCGTTTCGTATCCGCGTTGAAGCCGCCAACTATCAGAAGAATTTGCCGCTGCCTCCGCATCCAGTAAATGGTGATGAGGAACGTTATCAGAAAAAAATCGGAAATTACTCAAAAGGACTTCTTCACAACGAACGTGGTGAAGTAATTGCAGATGCATATGAAACGATGGTTGATGCAATTTCATCAAAGCAGATGGAAAGAATTCCGCTTGGCGGCACTGTTAAACAAGCAAATCCGGAAGGAGCATTTGCATTCAATTTAGAAGGCGCGGACTCGCATCATCTCGGAATTTCAGCACCTCCTGCTTTTGCCAGCGCTGAAGAAGCTGCTGAAATGGCAGAAATGTATTGGCGCGCATTAGCCAGAGACATTTCTTTTGTCAATTATGAAACTGATCCTTTAATATAATACGAGCGGCGGCAAATAATCTTTCAAGTTTTTCAGGTTATCAAGGGCCAAAAGCTGGAGGTATCATCACTCCAGCGGTTTTGTTTCGCGGAAATTTTGCCGGCGATTTGAATGGTCCATTCATTTCGCAATTTCTTCTGAAAAATATCCCACATGGTGCAAAATTGGTTATTCAAAAAAACATAACCACGATTCCGGGTGATGATCACATGACTTCCTATAACGAATGGCTCAACATTCAAAATGGAAATCCCCCTTCCATCGGAAGCACTATTGATAAAACTTTGCGTTATATCAGAAGTGGGCGTGATCTCGCAGAATATGTTCATCGCGATTACAGTTATCAAGCATTTCTAAACACTGCGCTGTATTTAATCGGTTCACGCGCGCCAGTAGATTCTGGAAATCCTTATCTTGGCTCCCATACTACCGGTCCTTTTGTCACCTTTGGTGCTCCTTACATTTTGGATATGGTTGCCAGAGTGACAAATGCAGCGTTAAAAGCGGCGTGGTATCAAAAGTGGCTGGTTCATCGGAGAGTGCGTCCCGAGGAATTTGGTGGACGCGTGCACAATCACGTTACTGGCGCTGCAAAATATCCGATTCACAAAGATCTCTTGACACTTCCAGGCTCCGCAGTCCTTGATGCCATTCACAGCAAATACGGTTCTTATTTACTTCCAATGGCATATCCGGAAGGATGTCCGATGCATCCATCATATCCCGCCGGTCATGCAATAATTGCTGGAGCATGCACAACTATTCTGAAAGCAGTCTTCGATGAATCGTTTGTCCTACCCGGGCCGTTGTTGCAAGCTCTGATGGTTTGAGATTACAACCATTTACCGGCGAACCACTCACGCTCGGTGGTGAGCTCAACAAACTAGCATCGAACATTGCATTTGGCCGCGATACAGCAGGAGTGCATTGGCGATCCGATGGGGTTCAAGGAATTCTTCTTGGTGAAGCTGTCGCAATCAGCATTCTGAAAGATTTGGAACGTACGTATATGGAAGCCTTCAACGGTTTTTCGCTTACAAAATTTAATGGTGAAACGATCAGGATCTAATTCATGGAAAAAATTTGACGTAAGCTATGAATATGGAACAAAAAGTGCCTACAAAAAGTTGCGTCACTATCAACATGATTTACCGAAACGCACCGAAAGCAATCGATTGGTTATGCGATGTTTTCGGATTTGAAAAGCATGCAATTTATCCCGGAGAAAACAACACGATCCTGCATTCGGAGCTGACGTTAGGCGGAGGCATGATCATGGTATCGTCATTTCAAGACAGTGATTACAACAGACGATTCATGAGACATCCTGACGAAATTGGCGGAGCTGAAACTCACAGTGTGAATCTAATCGTTAAAGATGCTGATGCTATTTACAATCGCGTGAAAGCTGCAGGCGGCGAAATTTTGTTGGACATTGAAGATGAACATTATGGCGGACGTGGATTTACCTGCCGCGATTTTGAAGGTCATATCTGGAATATCGGGACATACGATCCGTGGCAACCGAAATAACCGTTAAACCGATGGTTTTATTCAAATCATGTTGAGCGTACGGAACCTAACCGCAGCTTTTATTCTTCCGATACGCTAAATTCGCGTTCAAGACTTCTTACGAAATCCAGAGCTTTACCAGTGTTTTGCAAGTCATCAAACACTGCATTCCTTGCATCAAGAGTTATTTTTGCAAACATCGTTTGCAAGAGCTGTTTTCTGAAGGCATCATTTCCCCGTAAATCACTTTCAAAAATGTTAAAGTTCATCACCGATTTTGCAAACATTTTTTGTGCATCAGGAGATAATTCGCCTGTTCTTTCAGCCAGTCTCTTCATGAAATACATTCCGCTGCCAAGACCATCTCCTTTCACTCTCTCACCAAGGCGACTGAGATCGTGAAGTCTTGATACGATATTGTTTAAGGTAGCGGAGCTCGCAATATCAACGAATGCTTTAGTAACACCATTGTCGTTATAACCAAGGGCAAGCATCCGGTTGAGAAATTTTATCTGATCATCTGTTGATGATAATCTTGTTGCTAATCCTAATGCTAAAGGTGTTTTTGCCAACGCTTCATCCAGTGCGTGACGCAAATCCAGCGGCCAATTTTCTGATTCAGAAAGTAATTTTTTAAGCCCAGTCCGCCTTTCCTGTTCCAGGTATCGCTGGTAATAGTCTGCTTTTTCCGTTGGAGTGTAAATATTACTTTCCGCCATTTGTCGCGGATCATCGATGACTTGGCTACGGAGCGAAGGTGCGAAATCAGCTTCCTGAATTCCTACTGGAATACCGGACGATGACTGAGATCCAATTCTTAATCTCATATTGCACCTCTTAAACAGAGACGCAGCACAAGCCCATTGAACGTGGGATTTTTGAAGTTTGTAAAACGTGTCGACGAAGGCAATTATAAAATTACGGCAATGGAGTAAGTACCAGTTGTGTCTAACTTGATTGAGTTCCCTTCTATTGTTTGACCGTCTATTTCCATGCTCTTAACGCAACATCCGTCACCCGATTTATTTACCACTTTAATGTGATAAATCGCCTCAGCATAGCGGAATGTAAGTTCATAGCTTAGCCACGAAGAAGGAATACACGGTTTCAATGTGAAATGATCTTGTTGTAATCGAAATCCCAGGATCCATTCAATGCCGACGCGATAAAGCCAACCCGCAGAACCCGTGTACCATGACCATCCACCTTGTCCGATATGTGATGGATGCGAATAAACGTCACCAACTGCAACGTAAGGTTCCACTTTGTATTTTTCAGCTTTTTCACGATTCGATGCACGATGGACAGGACTGCACATTTTAAAAATTTCAAATGCTTTTTCTGGCTGATTTAATTCTGCAAACGCTGCAATTAACCAAACCGCGGCATGATTGTACTGCCCGCCATTTTCTCGAATGCCGGCAAGGTATCCTTTGATGTAACCGGGGTCTCGTGGCGTATCAACAAAAGGTGGAGTTAATAACAAAGCCAGTTGATCCTTCGGACGTATTAGTAACTTCTCAACGGATTCCATGGCTTTCTTCGATCGCTCCGGATCTCCTGCATGAGAAAGAACTGCCCAGCTTTGAGCAATCGAATCGATTTTGCATTCGTTGTTTTGATTTGATCCGAATGGCACACCCTGGTCATCGTACCCGCGCCGATACCACTCCCCATCCCATGCATGTTTTTCTACAGCATCAGCAAGGTCCGCCATCACGTTGCGAAATCTTTGAGCATGATTTTGATCATGTCGTGCTTCACAAAGCGCGATGAATTCCTTTAACACTGAAATCTGAAACCATGCGAGCCAAACGCTCTCCCCTTTCCCTTCAATTCCCAACCGGTTCATGCCATCATTCCAATCACCTGCACCAATTAATGGCAAACCATGTTCACCAAACTTCATGCTGTGCTCAATTGCTTTCAGGCAGTGTTCGTATAAAGTGCCATGAATGCTGCTTGTCACCGGTTGAATGTACGCATCCATTTGATCAGGGGCGAGCAAAGGCGCTTCGATATATGGAACCAATTCATCCAGCACACCAAAATCTCCTGTGGTGTTGATGTAATGTGCAGTGCAATAAGGCAACCACAGCAAATCATCAGAGCTGCGAGTTCGAACGCCCCGGCCGGTTGGTGGATGCCACCAGTGTTGCACATCTCCTTCTAAGAATTGTCTTGATGCACATCGCAAAAGATGTTCACGCGTAATTTTCGGATGGGAATATATAAATGCCATTGCATCTTGTAATTGATCACGAAATCCAAATGCACCTCCGCTTTGATAAAACGCGGATCGTGAAAAAAAGCGGGATGAATATGTTTGATATAAGAGCCATTGGTTTAAGAGTAAATCGAAACCTGAGTCCGGCGTCTTAACTTGAATTGAATCGAATGTTTTTTCAAAAGAGTTACGACAGGATTGATATCCATTTTCAACAGACTCAACAGTACTGAACGATTCGATCAATTTTCGAACTTCAGCTGAATCTTTTGCTTCACCAAAAAGAAAAATCACGGTGTGTTCTGAAAGAGGGTTCAAATGAACTTGACCTTGAACTGCTGCACATGGATCCAGTCCTGCGCCAACTCTTCCTGAAAGTTGTTCATATGAAAGCGCTGCTGGAGAACGTGGATCACCCTGCGGACCAAGAAATGTAGTTCGATCGCCGGAGACTGTTCGTTTTTTATCATTCATCCATAAAAAAACAATCTTGCCTGCGAATTCATTGTTGTACGCGTTTGTCGCAAGAATTGCACCTGTAACTGGATCAATGGAAGTTACAACAAACTGCGCTGATTGACTTCGTGTTACCCCAAGCACCAATTCTGTAAAACAAGTTACAGACAAACGGCGGCTGCGGCGTGCAGGATTGCGCAATCGTAATTTGAGAATTTTTACCGGTGCATCATGTGTTGCAAACACAAGAAGCTCATGGTCCAGGCCGTATCCACCAAAATTGAAACGAGTGTATCCACTTCCATGTGCTATGACATAATTGCCTTTCGCTGGTGATGGCTGCGGTGTAGGTGACCAGAAAAGGCCGCTCTCTTCATCGCGAATATAAATTGCAGAATCCACCGGATCACTTACTGCATCATTTGACCAGGGCGTGAGTCGATTTTCATGACTGTTTATTGACCATGTCATTCCCGCACCAGTCTCGCTGATTTGAAAACCGAATTCCGGATTAGCAATTACATTGATCCATGGTGCAGGAGTAGAGTCTTTATCCTTCATTCGAATCACATACTCTTTGCCATCCGTAGTAAATCCGCCAAAGCCGTTGTCCATCATTAATTCCGGAACCGGCACATTTAGAGGCGGATCAACGATTGGATAATGTGATAATGGAACGTGCGGCTGAGGCAATGGATCTTTCGCTTCCACTCGTGCAACTTGACGTGGAAGCGTTCCGCGTTGAGCAACGATTTGAACACGCGCAACAGTACGCAACAAAATTTGATCTTCTTCCGGCATCAAATCTGCGCGCCGCAAAAAAACTCCACCCGGAACATCCATCCTCTGATGTGAAGGCCCGGAACGGATAACTGCTAATATCTCTTCCTGCAAATCCTGGAAGTAGCTGCTTGGATATTCATTCAGAATTACGAGATCAACAATAAAACCCTTGGACCGCCAGTAATCATGTGCGCGCAACATTTGGCGGACCATATCAATTTCAGTTTGATCTTCAATGCGGACCAGGCAGATCGGAAGATCACCGGAAATGCCATAAGGCCAGAGTGCCGATTGCGTTCGCGTATTCTGTGCCAATACTTTTGGGCGTGCTCGCAGTGAAAGATCGGAATAAATTAAACGTCCGGCAATTCGTTGAAATAGGTCCGCTTCATCTCTTTTGATCGAAAGTTGGTTAAGGCGGATATTTGCATAAACAGCGGCCAGTTCTTTAGCACGATTCACTGCCCGCGCATTACGATATTTTTCTGCAAGTGCGATTACTTCGTCTCTGGATTTTCCAATCATGGTCATTACAGCAAGAACTTGCCTGCTGTACGCCTTCACACGAACTTTACTTCGCATGCTGAAGATTGGATCAAGCACTGCACCGGTAGTGCATGAAAGTGGCGCAGTATCTGTCATGGCTCGCGGATCTGCTGCACTTCGATTTCTACCAATGAAACGCACGCGGTCAGTTTCATATTCCTTCATCTCGTTGTTTGGATCTTCACACATCATTAAATGCGCCGGTCCAGTATACAGTTTCATCAGATGATCTTGGTCTTCTGGATGCAAGGAGCGTTTTGATTTCCGGTACGTATTCCGTTTCCACAAAAAGATTACTGAAAGCGGGATGTGCAAGATCTGCCGCGGCGGTATTTAATACAACTTCCAAATAACTGGTTATTTCCATTCTGCGAACTTTTCCGGAAGAATTGATCAAAGTGATTCTGCGAATCTCAACATTATCCTCAGGTGAAACGCTGACATCGAGATGAGTTTCCATTTGTCCGTCACGCCTTCGAATTTCTACCTGATCTTCCGCAAACACAACCCGGTAATCATCGGGCATTTTCAAAGTTGGAAGATAACCTGCAGACCAGTACTCGTTGCTCTGAATATCCCTTATATATATGAAGGGACCCCATAAATCGCGCGTCACATCTTCGTGCCATCGGTTGATCCGTATCCCCTGAAATTCGGAATAGCCTCCGCCACCGGTTGTAACCATCACAAGATAATTGCCATTCGATAAAAGCTGTGTCCGTGGTGGCGTTACAAACGGACTGCGAAATTCACGCGCGATAGAAGGCTCAGCAACACGAGCCACTTCCAATCTTTCATCAACCACATGCAACGGCGAAGACCGGACAGATAATGGCATTTTTTCTTGCAACAAAAGTGATGTCGCTTGAACGGCAGGATCCAAATGAAAGCGCCTCTGTATAATGTCTTTTTGAAGGATGTTATCTAAGGATACGAGCGACATTCCCAGATGATGGGCCATAAACGTTTTAACAACAGCATAGCTCTCACCTTTTGGCAGGCGATCTTTCGTAAAATCGATCGATTCATAAAATCCGAATTTTCCATACGCCCCTAATCTTTTTAGATGCTCAAAATTTCGAAATCCAGATGTCGGATTGATCATCATCGCCAGGAAAGTTGCATATGGTGCAATCACTAGATCGCGGCCAAGCCCTCGTTTCAATCCAAGTTCAGGAACACCAAACGGACCATACTGATAGTTGTGTGAAAGATCACGCGCATTGTAGGCCGCCTCCGAAATTCCCCATGGAACATGTTTACCGATTCCATAAATTCGCTGGATATCAACCGATCCCCGATAAGTAACATCCAGTAAAGTTTTCGGCTCATTCGACATGAACAGCAGCGGCATCAGGTACTCAAACATTGATCCGCTCCAGGAAGCAAGAATCCGCCGGCGGCCGTAGGCAATCATTGCACGTGACATGCGGAACCAGTGCGATTGCGGTACATCACCTTTTGCAATCGCCACAAAGCTTCCTAACCTTGCTTCTGATGCAAACAGATCGTAAGAAGATCGATCCAATTGTCCATTGGTAACGTTGAACCCAATTGCAAAAATGCCGCGCGCTTCGTTGAACAAAAATCGGAAGTCAATTTCTTGCGCAAATGCTTCGGCATCATTGGAGATTGCAATTAACCTGCTGCCAAGATCCTGCGGCCTTTCGTAATCAGTAAGGTGTGTTGCGACAATGCGCTTCGATGCATTCAACCACCATAATAATTCTTCGTTCTCATCACCATTGATCTCTATTTGATCAAGAAAACTTCTTAATTCTTCAAGAAGCGTTTCTTGATGCGAAGTATCGCGCGGTTCTGTTTTCAACAATCGCTTTAGTTCATCAAAAATATTTCGATTCTTCTTTTCGAATGCTGAATCTTTGGTAACACGACTTAAGAATTGTTGAATTGTATCTCGCACACCTTCATAGCGGCCTGTTCTGGGTTCGAAAGATCTTTTGACGTTCAATCCGAATCGCAGCGCAAATTGTTTCAGGACAATCAACGCGGCAACAAGATTTCCGCTATCCACTGTAGAAACATATCGAGGTTCCAGCGGCTCTAAATTTTCAGTGCTGTACCAATTAAAAAGATGTCCATTAAACGTTTTTAACTTAACCAGAGTTTCCAAAGTATTTTCAGTACGTGTTACAAATTCGACAGCACCGATATAACCGAGATCGTAAGCAGCAATGTTGGAGAGAAACAAAAATCCAATATTTGTAGGAGAGGTACGTGGAGCAACAAACGGTTCCGGTGTTTCCTGAAAATTATCGGGTGGCAGCCAATTGGTTTCATCATCAACCAGCGTTTCATAAAATCTCCAAATTTCACGCGCATATCCGCGCAATACAGGAATCTGCGCTTGCTGAATTATCCGTTCTTTGCGTGGGAGGGGTCTTCCAGTAATATACGCGATCCATGTTTCAGCGATCCATAAAATGAAAAACGGAAGTGCTACGAAACTTGATTGAGGTCTGAAAACGAACAGAAGCACCATTGCAACAGCAACTACAATTTGAGCACCGCGCAATCTGAGATCGTAATGTTGAAACTCACCGCTTCGTGCTCTTTCAGCTTGCGCTGCGGTTGTCCACTCCAGCATCCGCTTCCGTTTGAACATTCGTGAAATCGTTCGCAGAATTGCATCGGTCATTACCCATGCTTCATTCGGCAAAAACGTCAACTGCAGCAGTGCTTGCAGGGAATTGTAGCCCGCATCATAAATGAAGCCCCACAATCGGCCGAGCCATCGTGTTTTTCCTGGCGGTGTAAGAATTCCAGAAATGAACTGAACAAAAAGCGGAGCGAAAATTACGCCAACGACAGTAAGGCTCCAGAAAAGTGAAGATCCAGGGAAAATAGTCCAGCCTAAAATCAAACAAATTAAAAGTGCTGGGCTTACAAGGCTCCGCCGGAGATTATCAAAAAGCTTCCAGCGATTGAGCCATGAGAGTGTATTCGGAACGCGTTTACCATTTGGACCTGGAACCTTCGGCAAAATCCATGGTGCAACTTGCCAATCGCCTCGAACCCAACGATGAAGACGCAAAATGAATGAAGTGTAATGCGATGGATGATCATCAAAAATTTCAATATCGCTCACAAGAGCGGTTCTTGCGAAAGCGCCTTCAATCAAATCGTGACTCAACAAACGATTTTCTGGAAAACGCGGATCGGTTGCAGCGCTGAATGCGTTTAGATCATAAATTCCTTTACCGATATAACTCGCTTCACGAAAAAGATCTTGATAAATATCAGATACTGCAGTGGTGTAAGGATCAATTCCGGTATGACCTGAAAAAATTCTTGAAAACCAGGTTTGATTTGCGCTGGTCAGTGTATGACTCACTCTTGGCTGCAGAATTCCGTAACCATCAACAACCTGTTTTTTGATCGGATCCATCACCGCGCTGTTTAACGGATGCGCAATAGTTCCGACCAACTTCCTGGCAGAATCGCGTGGCAAAATCGTATCCGCATCAAGAGTGATTACATATTTGAAATTTGCCGGCACTTCGGCCCTGATATAACTTGTGTCCCGCGCTCCTGAAAGCAGTCTGTTAAATTCTTCCAACTTGCCGCGTTTACGCTCCCAACCCATCCACTTTTCTTGCGACTCATTCCATAATCTCTTTCGATGAAAAATGTGAAAACGCGGCGATTCACTGCGCGGATACTTCGTATTCAATCCGGAAATCGCTGCTGTGGCTTGAATCAGTAAACTTTCATCGGCAGGAGATATTTCAACATCAGAATCGACAAAATCACTGAGCAATGCAAAATCGAGAGTATCTTCACTGTTGGCGAGATAAGTCACTTCCAATCGCGAAACAAGTTCTCTGACCACATCAGAATTTGGCAATAAGCATGGCAATACAACAAATGTCCGGAATTCTTCCGGAATCCCATCTTTCAATTCAAGCTTTGGAAGAATTTGCGGTCTCAAAAAGATGGTTATCAACCAATTTACGATTAAAACAGCGAGCGCACTGGCGGGGAACAAATACATTAGCCCCGTAAGAATGATCACAAGCTGATTGGTTGTATGCTCCGCGGCGTACAACGATGCGAGAATAGAAAAAAGAATTGTCAGAACGAAAATTGGGAGCTGGTAGTATGATGCTGGCTGAGAGCGAATAATTCTTTTGAGAGTGAGACGGAACCCAGGTTGAAAGCCCGTTAGTTTTTCTAATTCTTTTCTACCTGCACTGATCAGGTAATAACCGACATGTGATCTGTGATGATCTGCCGGATCTTTTTGCAAAGATGAAGCTGCAAGTTGGATCGCCTGTTTAGCAATTTCTAATTCCGACTTTTTCGATTTTTTGGCAATATTTTCAATCACGTGGCGATATTGATCTCGTGTTGCAAAATCACAACGCGGATAATGTCCGGATGGATCTTTGCGCAGTTCTTCATCCACCAGGCTTACATCTTCAACGAGCTCAGACCAATCGATCGTGGCAAGCAGTCGAAGACTCTGAATTAAATTGCTCACCGAAACTTGAGCTGCTGCAAGCTGACCATGTTTTCGGCGGATCATTTCATCCGGATCCATTCCACGGGCAGACAACTGATCGTATAGCCACTTGACCGCAGAAAAATGCGCAGGAGGTGTATCACGCAATCGCAAAATCAGTTGAACCGCAAAAGCACCACCAACGCGTTTGGGAAAATGGCTTCGCTCTTGCAAAATTCTGGAAATTTCTTCGTCCGAAGTTGCGGCAATGAGTTTGTCTGCAAAAAGATTTGCATCCTTACGCGCGCCACGTTCAAGATCGGATACAAGAATCAAACGCTTCAAATTTTCGATGAGACCGACACGCAGCAAAATCGCAATGGCCCAGAGTTCACCGGTGGTTAATGCAGAAACGGATTGATACGAACGGATGTATCCGCGAAGCGTATCTGCATCCAGCCGGCTGTCGGTGTGGGCAATCAATTGCAACGCCATTTCATAAATGCGTGGATATCCTTTTAATGTTCCTGTTGCCAGCGCGGGAAGTTCTAAATAAAACTTTTCAGGAAGGTCTTCCTTGATTCCGGCCAGCTGCTCTGCGATTACATGAAAATTATCGATAAACCATTCCTCTGCTGGCGGAATCGGGTTGCCACTGTTTAACGCCTTGTTAATGGAGTTATGTTCAGCGTGAAGAAAAGCACTGTTCTTTTGAAATGATTTCAGTAACTGAGGGTTTGGAGGCTTATTGGATTGAATTTCTTGAGCATGCGCAAGAATCCGAGCCTGCTCAACCAGCCTTTCAGGCACAAATAATTCTGCCCGAATTGGCTTTTCTTCATCAGCAGTAAATTTCCACTGCTGATATATTTGTTTGACTCTTTCGAGTACTTTTACCTCTCTCATTCGCCTGAGTGAATGTAATCCTTGTACCTCACTCCGTCAATCAGTCGCCGAGAAGGTCTATTTTCGCAATTCTAGATCATCGATCTCGTCTTGTATCCTTGGCAGGTTTGGCACCTAGTTCTTTGCACATCCTTGCAGTCTTCAAAGCATCACTCGCTTGAGTGTCGTTTTGATCGAGTAGTAAAGTTTGCGTAAAGTAGTCCGCTGCACGGATGCAATCTTTTTTTGTGCCGTTTAAAGTTGCTTTCCGAATGGTTTGAACACCGAGGTTGTAATAACATTTTGTAATTTTTGGATTCAACACCCCGGATTTCGATTGATCCTTTTCAAGAAGTTCTTCATAGAGGCGAACTGCAGCAGCAAAATCTGCTTTTTTAAAATATTGATCGGCCTGAGCAAGAACATCTCCTTCGGATTTAGTCGTCTGCATTTCGGGATTCTGTTTCGATTCAGGCTGCGCAGGTTTTATTTCCGGTTGAGCAAGTTTTACTTCCGGCTGAGGAGGTTTTGGTTCTGGCTGCGCATGTTTTACTTCTGGTTGTGCAGGCGTAGGTTCTGGCTTAGAAGGCTTTACTTCAGGCTGCGCAGGTTTTATTTCTGGTTGAGCAGGTTTTGGTTCATGCTGAACAATTTTTACTTCCGATTTAGTGGCTGCTGCAACATCAGTGATATCGATCATACGCGGAATATCGTATGGAGTTTGACAGCCTGAAAGATTCGCAAGACTGATTCCATTCTTTTCACCGATGTCCAGATACGAATATGCAAGATCAATATTCTCTTCATTTACAAAAACGCCCCAATACTGATCATGCTCCACTGCCCTAGCTTCGACTTTTTCAGCTCGAACCTTTGTCTTCGATTTGTCGGAACATGGCGCACAATATTTCACAAAATTCGGATTGATCCGCAAAAGCCTGGCTCCTAATTCCGCCTGTTCTTTTGTTACGTACGAACAGACATCAGCGAACGCAGCAGTTGCAAACAGCATCATCGAAAAACTTACAAATCGTCGAAGCATTCCGGCTCTCCTGATCTTGAGTGAAATACTGATGCTATAACGAGAGTTTGCGCTGTACAATAGCGATTATGCGATACAAGATTTTTCTTTGGTTGCTTGGTTTTGCGATCACCGCAGTTTCTGCAACACCTGAACGCATCACGATCCATGCGTCTCGAATGCTTGACGGGAAAGGAGGATCTTTTGAGGATTCTTTCATTGTTATTGAAGATTCCAAAATCATTTCAGTTGGCCATTCGAAAGAAAAAGCGACATATGAACTTGGAGACGCAACAATAATGCCTGGCGGAATCGACACACATGTTCACATCAGCTGGCACTTTGATGAAGACGGAAAAGCTCATGATCCTGAAACGGATAATGAAACCGAGCATTCGCTGGCTTATGGTCTTGAAAATGCCTACGTCACATTCAAAGGCGGTATTACTACAGTGCAAAGTCTCGGATCTCCGTCCGATGTGCTGCTCAGACAACATATTGAAAGCGGAACAATTCCTGGTCCGAGAATTCTCACATCGATTATTCCAATTACTGAAGAGACTGGTGATCCCGAAAAAATTCGCGAACATGTGAAAGCAATGCAAGCCAGGGGCGCTGATGTAATTAAAATTTTTGCATCGAAAAGCATTCGTGATGGTGGTGCTCCAACTTTAGCGCTTGATCAGCTAAAAGCAGCATGTGGTGAAGCAAAGGAATTGCATCTACGTTCTGTAGTTCATGCACACGGTCCGGAAAGCGTTCGTCGCGCGGCCGAAGCGGGATGCACTTCCATTGAACACGGTGTGTTATTGGACCGCTCGACCTTGGAATTGATTGCAAGTCATGGAGCCTACTTTGATCCAAACATTGGATTGATTTTTCGGAATTATTTTGAAAACAAAGAACATTATTTGGGAACCGGAAATTATACAGAAGAAGGATTTGCAAAAATGAAAGAGGCTGTCCCTGTGGCTCTGAAAATGTTTCATGAAGCTTTGCGGGTAAAAGGTCTCAAAATTATTTTTGGAACTGACGCTGTAGCCGGAGCGCATGGCAGGAATTTCGAAGAATTGATTTACAGGGTGCAGGAAGGCGGTCAATCTCCGATGGATGCGATCATTTCAGCGACTTCGCTTGCTGCGGAATCATTGCATCTGGAAAAAATGATCGGAACGATTGCGCCAGGCATGACCGCCGATCTGATTGCAGTTGATGGCGATCCGATTAAAGACATCACCGCTCTACGGAAAATCAAATTTGTGATGCGAAACGGTATTGCAACTTCAGGCCGAATTTTGTTTCAGTAAAATTATTTTGCGGCGATGAGATACAACTTGTTCGCGGTGGCCAGATAAAGCGAATCGCCGATCACCGCGGGACGCGAATAGAGCGGCGCATCCATCTCAATCTGTGCCAGCAATTCCTTTCGCCGTCCGGCACGAAGAACGGTCATGCTGCCTTCAACATTCCCAACGTAAAGCCGGTCGCCGGCCAAAAGAAGGCAACCCCAGATGGCATCGCTCGTCTCATGCTTCCAGAGTTCGGCGCCGGTTGCTGCGTCCAAACAATGAACCGTTCCACCAAGGTCACCAACGTATAGCAGACCATCCTTCACAACGGGCGTTCCAACAACGCGGCCGACATCGCGCGAAGTCCAGAGGAGCCTGCTCTTTGTGACGTCGCCTTGACCGTTTGGACTGATCGCATAAATCAACGAAGGTCCGTTGCCGTGTCGAGGATCCTGCCCCATAGCAATGAAAACTCGGCCGTCGGCGAAGACCGGTGAAGCAATGATAGAGCTTCGCGAAAGGACACCAGGACGCGGAAGCCAGCGAGCATCTTTCGGGTTGCCGTCAAATCGCCAGACTTCGTGACCCGATGCTGCGTCGTAGGCGCGAAGCCAGCCATCTCCTCCGCCGAAGAGCACCTGCATGCGCCCGTTGACGTTGGCCGCCACAGGGCTGGACCACTGGCCGTGCAACACTTTATCGCCCGGACCGATGGCGCGCCAGATCACTTCGCCTGAGTGCTTGTCAACCGCGATCAGACTTGGGGCTCGTGGCGATGGTACGCGCGTATGGCCTTCATTCTGGCCGTTCGATGTACTGACCATCAGCAGATCACCCACGGGCAACACTTCGCTGTTGGAGGCTTCGTGCGGAAAAACACCCAGACGCGAGCACATGTCCAGCTCCCAGACGATGTCAGCAGCGGCGTCATGTTGGAAAAGCTCATCCTGATACGAGCCGCTGTTTTCGCCATCACGGAAACCCAGCGTATCGAGGCAACGGAGTTGGCACTCGGCGGTAACATAGTACATCCGGTTCCCTTCCACAAACGGCGCACTTGTCGTTGAAGGCAGCAGGAATTCGCGCAGGCCGCGCTCCACTCGCGGCGCCACATCCTGCCAAAGGAACGCGCCATCTTTCGCCCGAAAAGCCATAAGGACGCCGGACTCGTCCTGAAAGGCAGGGTTCATTTGTCTCGCGTTGTCGGTACCGATATAGACGACATCGTCAGCAACCACGGGACGGCCAAACGTTTCGTTTCCTAACTCGACGCTCCACACAATGTTCCGCCCTGTAGTTGGATCCCAGTCTATCGGAGGATTGCCCTCTTGAGCCACCGTTGTCTTTGGTTGCAGAGCGACGGAAGGCGCGGGCACAAGAGATGACGCGACAGGCTTTCCAGATTCGACGCCAGCAATTCGATTCAACGCCCATTCAGCTTCGTCACGCAATGTGGGATCTTTTGCAGCTACTCTCAGCGCCTCCATTGCCGTCCGCGCTTTCGTCCCGATATTTCCTAGCGCTCCGGCGGCGAAAATGCGCACATACAGAAATTCATCCTTCAGAGCTTCGATCAACTGCGGAACAGCGGACTGCGCAGCCGGACCGATGCTTCCAAGAGCCTCACACGCCGCCCATCGCACACCAGGAATCGGATCGCCTACGGCTCTGGCGAGGTCATTGGTTGCCGCACTCGCCTTGGGACCGATGGACGCTAAAGCCTCAGCTGCGTAGACGCGGACATATGGATCCTCGTGCGAAAGGGTCGTGATTAGAGCGCGTACCGAAGGACTGGCCCTTTTGCCCAAAGCACCAAGGGCACGTGCGGCATCCCCCGCGACCATCGAATCCCTGTCACTCAATGCTTGTCTCAACGCCGGTTGAATCCGTTCTGTATCGGGCGCCAGGTCAATCAAGGCATCAACCGCGCTGCTCCGGATGGAGACCTGCTCGTGCTGAAGCAGTTCCACCAGGAGCGGAATTGCCGGCGAGCCGATCCGCTGAATGATTTCAAAGGTTTTCACATGCAGGTCTTTGTTGCCACGGTTGAGAAATTGTCTTAGCAATGGCAGCGAACGCCCCGCTCCTTGAACCAATGCGGCTTCGGCGATTGCCCGGACCTTCGGATCGTTGGACATCACGCGATTTGCCCAGTCAAGCACCACGGGTTGGCTCGGCTGAGAGAATGAATGCGTGCTTTGAGCGAGTATTGGTATCGGCAGAATACAAAGTAGCGCGCAGATGAGCAAATGTCGCATTGTGGCAGCAAGACTTACGAAGGGGTTGTCTCGAAGTAAGTTGTTAAAAGCTGGCGAAGGGATTTGAACCCCCGACCTACTGATTACAAATCAGTTGCTCTACCAGCTGAGCTACGCCAGCCTGAACGGGTAATATTAACAAAGCCAGCCATCCGCCGCAATGCGGAACTACCTAAATATATGTGTGTCTACACGAAGTATGGAATTCGGGTTAGTAAGCTGTTGCTATTGTTGGTGTCCGTCCTGTGACTTTATAGCTGCCTTATTAGTTTTTGGCTTGCCTGGTTCTGTATTTTGGATGGTACGAATTGGTTTTAGCTTATCTAGCCCGTTATCAGATGGAAACTTAACACGCATTGAATTTCCACTGCCGCAGATTGTACCTCCGACTCCTTACGAACAAACTCCAGTTGCGATGATGGTTGAAAGTTGCAGTGAAGCGAAGCGGTGCGCTTATTGCCATGAAGAATTTGATTGCGATTCTGCGCGCCGCTTCTGCTTCGCCTGCAAAAGTGCAACCCATGAAGAATGCGCAATCTTGAATGGCAGATGCAATGTATTTGGTTGTAGCGGTACTACGCTGCTTCGCAGTGCGTGATTAACTCAATTGCTTCGCGCAAAGAATAAGCAATCGGAAGAATCTGATCGAGACACGCTATACGAATTACTCTTTCAACGCGTGTTTGCGGATTCAACACAACCATCCGGTTGCCCTGCGCATACAATCCATTTGCGTTGGAGATAAGCATGCCGAGACCTATAGAAGTTAGTAATTCCACATTGTTGAAATCAACAATCACAGATTTGCCATGTGTAGAAGTCATTACTGCAAATTTCATTTCAATCTGTTGAACACCCAAAATATCCAGACGCCCGGATAAAGAAACACAGCCGACGCCGGATTCAAGCACCTTAAATCTCAATCCCGCCCTCGGAATCCTGTTTTCCTCAGTTTCGATTTCTTCTGTTTTTGTGTTCAACACTTGAACCGCGTCCATGATTTTCTCCTGGATTCCCTCAATCCATAATCAAGACGTACGAGACCGAAAGTGGACGCATTTTAACCACCAAGTCACTGAGTATGTTAGGATTTCGACGATGGATATTGAGAGCGTACTTGCGGGATTGATTGCATATCTGATTTCTGTGCTTGGCGCGGTGTTGCTGGTTTTCCTTACTTATCGCATCAACAATCTGCTGACAAACAAAGAGGATGAAGAGCAGCTATTGCGGTCAGGAAATAAATCGGTAGCGATTTCATTGGGGTCGGTTGTATTGAGTCAATCGATCTTGTTACGTCACGCAGTGTTTCCAACGATGGCAGTTTTGCGCGATCTGTTTTTGCGTCCGGCAAATTTCGGTGCAGCAATCTGGGTGATTGCTCATTGTGTATTGTTCTTCTTAATCATCGGTGTTCTTTCATTCGGTTCGGTGTGGTTTGCAGGTTGGCTGTTTACGCGCATGACCCGCGCACTTCCAGAACAGGAAGAAATCATGAAGGACAATATTGCTGTTGGAATTTTTTATGCGCTGGTTGTTATTGGCATTACATTGATCTTGAATGAAGGCATGGAAGATTTGTCGCGTTCGATCATTCCATATCACAAGTCTGGAGTTATTCAGATCGAATGAAGGCAGGCTGCATTTTTGTTTTTTGCATCTTTGCGATTGCTGCAGGTTTTGGTTGCATGTATTTACTCAGCCTGCATTGGCCGAAATCGCTTCAAACTGATCCGCATGTCCAGCCAGGTCCACAACCTCCACCACCCGATCCAAATAAATACCTACCATATATAAGCTCACTCAACGAATTTCATCAAAAAGAATTACCGGATGCTTATCGTGTCTCTTACGGTTTCATTGATTATGGAGGCAACACTCATCACATTACCTGCAACATCAACAAGAATGATCACCGACGCGAAATGGATTCTTACGGCTATGATGATAAATTATTCGACAAATTATCAGCGCAAGATCTTGCAGAATATTTTGGACACGAAATTCGCGAAAAAGGTCTCTATCCCATCCTGCAACTTCAGTTCCCAAGCGCTGGGCGCTACCATTGGTCATATCAAATTCCAGCTGGACCTGCTGATTGGCAAGAAGAAAAAACACGTGAGATCAAGCGTTATTTAAAAGATTTCGACCAACGCGTGAAAGAACGTTATCACCTGGTCATGAATCGGATGCTTGCTGAACGTGGATTTCAGATGAACGATTATGTGATCACGATCAATTACAGAAATCTAGTAGTTCATGGTCAAAAACCTTTGGATGATTGTTTCGAACGCTTAAAAGAATCAGGGCAGAAATACAATGAGCGCCAAAATCTGGGAATGTATCTCGCGTTTTTTCAGGAAATCAAATATCAGGTTCCGCCCGATGTAATTGATGGCAGAGACACTGTCGGACTCTGGGTTCCTACTGAAGTTGTAGCAAACGATCATGGAGATTGCGATTCAAAGTCCGTTGCTTTTTCAGCAATGATTAAAAGCCTTGGTTTGCCATCGATTGTGATTAGTGTTCCGCATCATGCGCTTGTTGGTGTGGAATCAAAACCGGGACCAGATCAGAAATTTGTGAGAGTCGGCAACCGTTATTTCATTTTGTGTGAAGTTGCAGGACCAGGGAAATGGGCTCCGGGCAATGAAGGCCGCGAAGATGTTAAAGGCAGCTTCGAATATCAATTGATTGAACCTTCCGATAGTTTTTAACCAAAAGGTTAAAACTTTCCGCGACCTGGTGAAGTTTTTCATTCATTTTCTTTCCCTCCTTCTCTGAAAAATATCTGGCACATCGATTGCTAATACCCAGCCGAACCGAAAAAGGTTCAATTTTAAGGAGGCCAACATGGCAATGCGAATTGATAGCAATAATCCGGTTGTTCAATCAGTTTTGGAAACTGTTGAAACCGAAACAAAGGCAATTAATCCTGAACAAGAAGCGAAAGTTGGGATGGCGAATCCCGAAGAACTTAAAAATATTGCCAACTCACAAAAGGCGGAACAATTTCTTTCATCGAATTTACAGATGCAAAAATTGCAATCGCAAGTTGGAGTCGGAAGTGGTCAGGATCCTGATCATTATGAAGTAGGTCCCACTTATGCACAGGTAAAAAGCGGCAAAGGTGAATTAGAAAAAGGTCATGCTGGCGCAGGCGTTTCTTCGTTGCAGCAAAAATTAACACGCGCTGGCTTTCCAACAAAAGCAGATGCTTATTTCGGACATAAGACCGAAGAGTCGCTAACTGCATTTCAGAAATCCAAAGGACTTCCTGAAACCGGGAAGTTGGATAAGGCAACAGCAGACGCGCTCGATCAATCAGCAGGTCCGGATCCAAAACCGCAGCCGCAACCGAAGCCATCACCGCAACCAAAACCGACTCCTGGCCCAACACCGCGTCCAAATTTGGAATTGCCGGATATTAAGCCTACAGACAGCCCGGAACTTAGGATGGCAAAAATCTTTGATGTGATGTCAAACCGTTTGGAGAAAGGATATAAGAAAGGTCAAGATCCTGCATTTGATTTAGCAGTTCAGAATGGAATGAACGTTGATATTCCAATAAGAACTGGTGAAGATCCCGATTTCCAAAAACTTGTTCAATCTCATACGCGCTTTATGGAAGCAGCACGTAAATCAGGTTTCTAACATTTTAGATTTCCAGGGGGTTGATTGGTCGTGCGCGATCAACCCCTTCCTTTACTGAGAACTGTGGTTAGTTCTTCACAACTTGTTTCATTCCTTCCGCACAATTGCACTTTCGATCCTCAAGAAGCTGTTGGCAAACTTTATGCTGAGCAAGCGTCAATAGAATGATTTGTTACAATATCGAAAGTGAAGTTGTGATTTCAATCGATGTTCGATCCCCAGTTTCAATTCCTTTGCAAATTCTGAATGGATTCCGCGATCTGATTAAAAGAGAGCATCTGAAACCAGGCGATCCGGTTCCAACAATTCGTGCTCTGGCAAAAAAACTTGTAGTTTCGCCGGATGCAGTTCAAAACGCTTACCGCGAGGCGATTTCACAAGGTTTATTTGAAAAGACGAAATCAGGTTATTGCATTTCTGGTGGTGCTCAGCGGATGGTTGATCGCGTTCCTGAACCATTATTGAATCTCGCAAAATCGATTCAAACGGCGCGCGAAGAAGGATTCAATTGGGAAACAATTCAGAATGTTGTTAATCAGCTGAAAAATCCGAAAGTGAATCTGCCGGCGGGAGCGATATGTCCTTATTGCCGGCAATCGATGGAGCCAACCGATAATGTTGTGTCCTGTTTTGGCTGTAATACAGCGCATCACGAGGAGTGTTGGAATGAAGTTTCCAGATGCAGTATATTCGGCTGTGGGAGTTCAGTTAGAACATCGATCATTCTGTAAGCCAAAAGCGATGTCAGGGTGTCTATATAAATAGCAGATGAAATCTTTAATCAGCCTGGAACTGCGCAAACAAAGGAAATCATTTTGGGGTCTATTACTAATTATCGTTATCAGCTTAACCCTTGTGACAGCCAGTATTACAACTTTTGCCGGTGTATCAACCAACGAATCGTTTTTATCAACTACCATTATGCTTCAAGGATTTGGGATACCATTCTTTGGATTGTTGCTAGGAGCCAGTGCGGGTGCCGCACTAAGAAGTTCTAATCGCAAAGCCGAAGAAGATATTCCTGTTCGTCCGTCAAGACGGATACTGTCAGCATATTGTGCAAGCCTTATATATCTGGTAATACTTGTTACTCTGTTATTCGCAGTGTCCATTCCATTAAAGTATGCTGTCCCCCTGCAAGAAGATTTTGAAGTTCAACTTATAATGGTTGTACTTTTACCTTTGCATTCCGCAGCTTTTGTTTTTTCCTACTGGTTATCTCAAGCGATCCTGGGAAGTGTTGTTTCACTGATAATTACGAGCGCGCCTGCATATATGCTTTTGGTGAGTGACAGTCTATGCTCAAGTTCGTATCAAGTAGTTTCTGGAATAATTACCTCAATTCTGGCTTTCGTCTTTTTTCCTTTCTGGGTTTTTGGCGGCATAGATTTTACTTTGATTTCGTTAAATGCTCTTCCTGGGTTGATTGCTACCATTATTCATCTTTTTCTTTTGATTTGGCTAGCGAACAGAATTGAAAGCGAGAAGCGAACCTGGCTGCCAAAAAAGGTAACCGCTGCAGTTATTTTGCTCGGTGCATTATCTTTGGGCATTTGGGTATTACTTTTCTTGATACCTAACCTCGCAATTTCATCCACCGAAACAATTATGCCGTATTCTGACTCTAGAAAAGAAACCATCTCATGTCCTTACATAAGTAACGAATGAAAGCTTTAATTCGGTTAGAACTGCGCAAACAAGGTAAAACATTTCTGGGATTGCTGTTTATCATAGCGTTCTGCTTAACAATTGTGACAGCAAGTGTATCGACTTTTGCCGGCTTACCTGCAGACGAATCATTTTTATCAATTACAGTAATGCTTCAGGCATTTGGCATCCCTTTCTTCGCATTAATATTAGGAGGCGGTGCAGGATCAGCACTTAGAAGTGATGAACGCAAAGCAGAGGAAGACATTCCGGTTCGTCCAACCAAACGCGTGTTTGGAGCTTACCTGACAAGCTTGTTTTATTTATTTATTTTGGGAACGATTTTGTTCCTGGCATCCAGACCATTTCAGTATTCGTTATTTTTGCAACAAGATTACAAGATTCTATTCGTCATGATTGCGCTTCTCCCACTTCATTCTGCTTCTTTTTTATTTTCATACTGGCTATCCCAAGCACTTCTTGGAAGTGTGGTATCCGTTATCGCAACGGCTGCCCCTATGTACTGGCAGTTCTTCAATAACGATGCATGTTCAACTAATTTCCAGTCTTCTATCGGGAATCTTCTGATAGTTATGTCTTTTTATTTCTTCCCTTCCTTAATTTACCGGCATACGGAATTAATTCTGATTACATCACTGGTTGCGCCAGTATTAATTGTTACTGTTGCAAATCTTTTTGTTCTAGTTTGGCTGGTTAAAAGGATTGAAAGGGAGAAACAAATCTGGCTACCAATGAAAATTGCCTTAGCAACTCTATTAATCAGCGGTTTTTCATTAGGCATTTGGATCATTTATTACTCCGGTGCGATTTTCCCTGTGACCGAGAATGAACTGCGCGACTTGTATTATCTGGGTGATTTTAGAGATTATGTCCGATAAAGTCATCATCATTGAAAACGTTTCCAGGAGTTTTGGAAAGAGGAACATTCTGCAGAAAATTTCTGGAGAAGTTGAAGCTGGAAAGATTGTTGGAATATTAGGACGGAATGGTGAAGGCAAGACAACATTATTCAGAATTTTGCTGGATCTTCTTGCCGCAGATGAAGGAAATATTTCCGTGCTGGGAATGCAACCAGATGGAAGTGGAAAGATCCGCAAATCTGTTGGATATGTTCCGGAACGTCCTGCGTATCATGAGTTCATGAAAGTCGAAGATGTTTTGAAATGGCGCGCATCATTCTATCCGAATTGGAATTGGGACACCGCTAACAACATGGTAAAGCGGTTAACTATTGATAAAAGCACTGCCATCAAAGGAGCGAGTAAGGGAACGATGGCAAAATTAGCGTGGGTTCTTGCTTGCGCTCATCATCCTCCAGTGCTTTTTTTGGATGAACCAACATCCGGACTGGATACTGTGGTGCGTGAAATGCTGCTTTCCGAATTTGTTCAGCAAATGGCCGCAGAAGGAAAAACAATTCTGGTTACGAATCATCATATGGATGAAATGTTAGGTGTTCTGGATGAAGTCTGGATCCTTTCCGAAGGAAAATTTCGTGAGCGTTTAAGTATGGATGAGCTCAGACAAACTGCTCATGTTGTTTCAGGACGGCTCAATGGCTCAATTCCTGAAGACTTAAACGTTTTTGAAAAAGAGCAGATCGGCAATCTGGTTCGCTGGGTTGTGATGGACAAAATCACGTTAGAAAAAATTCGCCAGTCGCAAATTCTGGATGGACTCGAAATTCAACCGCTACCACTCGATTCCGCTTTGAGAGCTTTGTTAGCACGTACAGCAGATCCTGCCTGAGTGCGCTGACGCACTGCTTCATATAATAAGATCGCGGCAGCGACATTCACATTCAGACTTTGAAGTTTTCCTAACATCGGAATTCGAACCACTTCATCGCTTTTTTCTTTTAACAGGCGGCGGACACCATGTTGTTCATTTCCAACAAGGATGGCAATTGGTCCGGAATAATCAGCTTCATGCCACAACTTTTGCGCCGAAACATCCGCACAAATAATTCGTACACCTTTGTCTTTTAAAACGTCCAACCATTGTGCAACATTTCCGATCCGCGCAACCTTCACATGCTCCAATGCTCCGGCTGAAAGTCGATGCGTAACTGTTGTGATCGGTGCGGAGCGACGTTCAGGCAAAAACATACCATTCACGCCGGCACCTTCCATCGTTCGAATTAATGTTCCAAGATTCGTTGCATCTTGAATTTCATCCAAAACACAAAATACCGTTTTGTCATGGATCTGATTCAAAAGTTCATCTGGATCATGATAACGATAAGGACTCAGTTCCAGCACAATTCCCTGGTGATGTGCGTTGCCTGCAAGCCGGGCTAATGCATTGGATTCAACGCGGGTGACGGGAAGCCGGTGAGTTTTCGCAAGGGTTAAGATTTGCTTGATCCGATTGTTTTGATGATCCTGAGCAACCCAAACGCGATTGACGCGTTCAGGATGATTGCGGATCGCTTCTTCTGCGGAATGAAAACCGTATATTTTATCTACCACAAAGACACGAAATTATTACTTTTGAATTAACACAACGGCGATGGCGGCGATCCCTTCTTCGCGGCCGGTAAACCCCATTGTATCGGAAGTAGTTGCTTTAACGCTTACCGTTGATTCATCTAACTTCAACGTTTGTGAAATTGATTTGCGGATCTCATCACGATGCGGCGAAATTTTTGGAGCTTGCGCAATGATTGTCACATCGATATTGCAAATACTCCAATGATCACGCGTGAGCATTTCAAGAATCCGTTCGATAAATATTTTGCTGGATGCTCCTTTCCAGGCTGCATCAGAATCCGGGAAATGTGTGCCTAAATCGCCAAGACCGGCAGCTCCAAGTAAAGCATCGCCAACCGCATGCAAAACCACATCAGCATCAGAATGACCCGCTAAGCCGCGATCATAAGCAATTTCAATTCCACCCAAAATTAATTTACGATTGTCTGAAAAGCGATGTGCATCAAATCCTAAACCAGTGCGAACTATCATTCCCAACCTTTACTTAAATAAAATTCAGCCAGCGCCAAATCGGCTGGCTCTGTAATTTTGATATTTCTGCGATCGCCTTTAATAACGGATACATAAAATCCAGCTTTCTCAACCAGAATGGCTTCATCTGTTGCCCGAGCGGATTCATGAATTGAACCGTAAGCAGTTTCCAAAATCCAATGTTGAAACACTTGCGGGGTTTGAGCAAGAAACAAACTTTCGCGTGGCACTGTCCTCACAATTTGATGTTCTGTCACTTCTTTCACAGTTTCCTGCATTGGCACTACCGGAATCACCGCTGCTTTTTTAGTTGCTGTCTCAATCAAATTCTTTAACAGAGCGATTGGCAAAACAGGCCGGGCAGCATCATGAATTAAAACCAGATCCTCGCGATTTGCGTTGGAGATTTTTTCAAATGCATTTCGAACCGACCGATATCTGGTGTCACCGCCTTTTACAAGCTGAATCTTCGGCACATTTTCCTGTTCAAGAATTTTTCGATATTCAGACTCGGATTCATCTTGTGGATACGCAAGAATAATTTCATCAATTTCTTTTGATTTTAAAAACGGCTGAAGTGTCCATGCCAACACAGTGCGGCCCATTAATGGCAGCAATTGTTTTGAAGTTGTACTTTGAAAGCGCGTGCCTTTTCCGCCTGCCGCGATGATCGCAAAATTCATACGCCCATTATAGCGTCTCTGGCGGGATCACCTTGACGCTTCGGTGAGAAAAACCGCGACATTAGTTCATTTGCAGCTACCATAAGAAGAACCGGATCAAGTGATGCAATCCTGAATCGCTCTTGCGGAATGAACACCAGAATCATAAATGTAAACGAAATCACAACGCCACTCACAAAAAATCGGACATCATGACCAAGCCTGCGAAATCCTATAACGGCAAAAATCAATAACGGTAAGTAAAAAAGAAAACTGGATACGATGTGAAGCATCGACATTTTTGTAACAGACCGTCCTATTGGTAGAATCCAAAATACTAATTTCTTGAATTCGATCATCGCAAATTGTGCAGGATGTTTCAGAATATTTTCGAAAGCGAGTCTGGTATAGATTTGACCTCTTTCCGCTGAACTTAATCCGCCATATTTCTTCAATAATTCTCTATAATCACGCTGCACTTCCGAATTTACAGAAAGATCACCATCGCCTGAATAGGAAGGATGAGTCCCGGTCCATAATGTAATGCCGCCTTCAGATGCAACAAAGATAAGGTGCCCGTCTTTGCGATACAGATGAAAATTCCATGGCAACAAGATCAAAAAATATATTGCGAACAGAACTATTGTTGAAAACAACCGCCGTTTTCGAAATGCAAAAAGAAGATAAAAAGGAAGCAAGAAAACAGTGCCCGGCCTGATCAATGTTGCAATTGCAAGAACTATAAATGAAAAGGTCTGATTGATGATCGTTGGGCTAACTAATACGGTTCCTTTTCGAATCAGGAACCAGTAGCTGATGAGCATCCAGCACATCCATAGATTTTCGCTGAGAATTACAGGCGCGAGAACAATGAACGGCACATAAAAAGAAGAAAGTACAAATGCAACAATACCCGCACGAAGTCCAAATAATTCGCGAACTATCAAAAAGAACAAATAAGTATTAAGCAACCCGATCAATGCTTCAGCAATACGAATCCAGGCAAGTGTTGGTGAAATGCGAAGGAGATATGCAAGGCAGATGGGATAGCCAGGAGCGCGTCCATAGCTTTCAATCATAAGTGTTTTGCGCGCCGGCAATTCAAGCCGGCCAGTCTGATTGAAATTTTTGGCGAGTTCTAGATATTCGGTGGCATCATGTGTGAGCGGTTTGTTGCCCCAATAACCGATCGCAAACCAGATGCGGGTAATCAATGAGATTAGAAAGACGAAGGCTAGAAGCTTTTTCATGGGATGCTGGATGCTAGATGCTGGATGCTAGGTGATTTGGAAAGCAAGCTTTCAAATCCGAGCATCTAGCATCAAGCATCCTTTAATTACTTCTTAATGAATTGTTCTTTTGCTGTGGATTGTTCGGAGAAGCGGTGCAGTAATTTTTCCTTCTCCAGGTCAAATTGTTTTTGGCGGTACAAAATTTCGTCCAGAATTTTGCGGTTGCCAAAAATCAAATCAGAAACCAGACCGATCAACCAAATTTGAAATCCTACAATCAACAAAACGGAGGCCAGAATTAATGATTGGATATGACCCTGGCTGTTGCCGTAAAAGTAGTAATACAAAAATCGCAAACTAATTGCCATTCCTACCGCAAAAAAGATCGATCCAATATAAAAGAAAATTTTCAGCGGCTCATAATGCGTATAAATGCGGATGATGGTTACAATTGATTTCTTCACATAATCCCACATGTTATTGAACAGCCGAGACTCACGCATTTTGGGATTCGTGCGTACAGGAATGTGCTGGATTGCCATCCGTTTTTTTCCTGCAGAAATGATTGTTTCCAAGGTGTAAGTAAATTCAGTTAAAACATTCACACGCATCGCTGCTTCCCGCGAGTAAGCTCGAAACCCGCTGGTGGCATCGGGAACTTTTGTGCCTGAAACTTGTCGCACTACCCAGCTTCCAAATTTAGAAAGCTTCCGTTTGAAAAATGAAAAGTGTTCAATTGAATCTATATTTCGATCGCCGATCACAACATCGGCTTCACCCTTAAGAATCGGACGGATTAAGTTTTCGATATCAGCAGCGTTGTACTGATTGTCTGCATCCGTGTTCACAACAATGTCGGCTCCCATAGTCAGCGCAGCATAAATTCCAGCATTGAATGCGGCGGCCAATCCGCGATGATTTGGAAACTTTACAATGTGATCCACTCCTAACGCTCTTGCCACAACCGGTGTGCCATCGCGGCTGCCATCATCAATAACCAGAACTTCGACTGAATCGACACCTTCAATTTGTCTTGGCAAGTCAGGAATGGTACGCGGAAGAGTTTCCGCTTCGTTATAACAAGGGATTTGAATGATCAGTTTCATTGTTTCAGATTTGCGGCGTTCCGGTTCCCCCTCCTTATGACGGAGGGGGTCGAGGGGGTGGTTGGATCCATTGTATAAGCTCCAACCCCCTCTTTCATCTCCCCCTTCATAAGGGGGAGAAACGAACATGGATTTTCATTATTTCGGTTTAAACACAGGATCATCAGATTCAATCCGCAATTTCACCCAGTCTACAATCACTCCAACTCTTCGCATGTCCGGGAGATTGAGGACTCGCTTGGGGATCCAACTCTTCGATTCGATCAGAAGATCGACCGGTACACCCTTTAGTTTTTCCCGGAGCGCAGCAGGCACAGGCACGTCATAGGTGTTATATCCGTTTCCCAAAATCAAGTCAACCAAATACAGCTTATTCAGATATAACTTCACCCGAACTTTTTCCATTCCTGGTACCCAGGCCCAGGGTTTAGCCGTAATACTATACTTGTAATATTACCATCATTTGACGGAAAGTAGACATTACCCCTCCCGTTGGTTCATCTATAGTTGATCTCACCGTATTTTTCCTTCAGGTGGAAGCCCGTGATGTTAGCGTCATCAAAACGGCCCACATCGACAAAATAAGGATCGCCAACCGGTTCGGAGGAGAATTTGTACAAACCAATTTGAAAGTATTTTAGAAAGGCCACTCGCGGCCTTCGATGATAAATCTCATCATATACAGGCGTCTCAAATCGAAAATCTTCCAAAGGTTCTAAATAGAATTTACCGGATGCAATGTTGCTTCCGCCCGTTCCGGCAAGAAACACATTTCCTTTCCAGCTTTTTTGAAAGCGATTCAGCATTTCAAGATCGGGTTGATTTTCACGGATAGTTAAAACATTGCGGTCGAAAAAATATGAAAGCAATGGTCCGATGATATGCAAATCGTTGTTATCGCGCGCTGAGATCAGCAAAACATCATTGTCCTTAAGACGCTCAGATAAGTTTTTCAAAAATGCGAAGCTTCCGGCATATTCATGATGTTTATGCAAATCGCGATCTTCATAAACAAACCAACCAGCAAGCAAAACGCACAAGATCAGTGCAACTGCTGAAACATATCGAAGTTCAAAGCGCGGATTACGTTTCGCTAACCATCCCAAAATTTGGCGAAAGCCGTAAAGTGCGAAGAATACCAGCGCCGGACAAATCAGCATCAGATAACGCCGGAGCATCCAGAAGTGTTCAGCATGTCCGCGAATTCTGTAGAAATAAAGGATGGAATAAACGAGCGTACCGACAAGCAGAATCCAATCGATTGAACGGAATCGTGATGAATAAATCACCAGGCCAAATAATCCAATCACCACAACCGGATGCGTGAAGTACCAGCCTAATGCCAGAAATGCGCCGGCGTTCGGTGAACCGATGTTGGAAGCCGGATAAAACGGTCGAACGAAATATGAGTACACCAATAGAATCGCCAGCACTATAGAAATGACTCGGCCGGTGCTTCGATGTTCTGCAATTCGAAATCTCTTCCCAAGAATTGCAAACACAAGAATTAAACCTGAAAGCGCCAGTACAACCAGCGCTACTTTATACGGTTTGAACTTTAGATTTTCGAATGCCGCAAGTATGTAATCGCTGTTCGTTGTCAGAACATGTGCTGCCCCAAGCGCGATAAGTAAAAAATAAATTGCAAGGATTGCAACATCGTTCTTCCCTGCTTTGCCATCAATCCATCGCATTGCGATATCCAATAACAAAGGCACTGCAAGAAGGATCGCATCGACACGTGCCCAAAATGCAAGAGCAAGACACACCGATCCGATAAATCCTGCGATTGTGATTGATTGTTGGCGATACAACATAAAGCAAAATAACGCGAGCCAGATTAGCGCCCCGGCAAGGACTTCTGAATTTGGAAATCTAGCAAACCATAATGAAATTGCGGTCGTCCCCAGCAGCAATACAAAGGCAAAACCAAGTAATGCGGACGTATCGTCCTCATCACTTCTAAGAACAAATGCGACAAAGAAAGTGCCAGCCAGCAACATGCAAAGCATCAAAAATGGAGTGGCATAGAGCATTCCATGAACGCCGAACAATGTATGAAAAATTGCGAACCAAACCGGGTAGAGATAAAAAAAGTTGGGCACGATTCTTGGATCGGATGAGCTGGCGATAAAAAAGCCCATGTAACGCATCGGCTGTTTTTCGCTGAAGAACAATGTCCTGAGTTCTTGTGGAATTTTTTCGATCAACGGATCTTCTGTAGTAAATGATCCGGTGCGCGCAATTCTAATTCCGTTGATGACATAAATTCCTGGATCGCGGCCTCCGAAGTAATATTCGAATGGCGGTGCATAATAAATGAAAAGTGCGGCAATAATTGCGATGAGAACAAGAGCAGCTTTCGTATTTAGAAATGAATCGATGCGGAATTGTGGTTGAGTTCGCAGTGCAAATAGGACAGCTGCAATCACAATATCAATTGCCACAAGTGGAATAAGCGAAAACCAGCCGAATCGCGCAAGTGAAAATCCAACGATGGATGTAACAGGAATGCTGAGCAAAACTGTAATCATCCAGAAGCCCAATCCACGATCACGAACGATGAGACGGGCTAAGGAATATCCTGGCAAAAGAAAAACCAAAGGAAGAGCTAGAAGCTTAATCAGCATTCTTTATAGTGTTCACCACGGATACACCGAAATAAACGTTCAATTCTGCAAGCGCAGTGGCAAGAAAAGAGCTTGTAATGAAAGGCCAATGTTTGCGTTCACTTTCATTACAGCTTCACGTGTTTCCAGAAGTTTTTCATAAAACTGAACCAGCGAGCTCATTCCAACCTTTTCAGCAAGAGGAGCGAGTCGATCCTTTGCATCTTGATGGATGAGTTTTGCTTTATCAGACATTTTCAAAAGAACCAAATCCCGGGTCAGCTCTTCCAGCATTAAAAAGCGCTCACCCATATCAGTGCGTTCAACTGTAATCGCCCGCAGCGCATCAATCAAGTTGTAATATGTTCTGGGTGCAAGTGCGGCCTCAAGTGTTGCTAACACTCTATCGCGAATGTCGCTGTATTGTTGAGCGTTCACACTCAAAGCGCGTCCTGGTGATCCATGACTGAATCGAGCCAGATCCGCAGCTTCTTTCGGCTTGAACTCCATCCGCTCAACCAAAAGTTTTGCAACATCATCAACAGATAATGGTTGAAATGCAAAATGCTGACATCGTGAACGTACGGTTGGCAATAATACTTCAGCAACTTCGGTGATCAACATAAAAACTGCATCTCCAGGCGGTTCTTCTAACACTTTCAACAATGCATTCGATGCTTCTTCGCGCATGTAATCTACACGTTCCAGCAAAAACACTTTCCAGCGCGATTCAATCGGACGCAATGAAACTTCGTGAATGATTCTTCGAACTTCATCTATCTTGAAATAAAGTCCTTCAGGAATGAAATGATGAAAATCAGCATGATTTCCGGAATCAAATTTATGACAGGATGCACAATTGCCGCAGGCGCCATCATTGGTCCGGTTCGGACACAACAACGCTTTGCCGATCGTCATCGCTAAACTTGATTTGCCAACGCCTTCAGGTCCGGAAAAAAGATATGCATGAGCAAGATTTTGCGATGCAATCGCTTTTTGAAAATACTCAACGACTCTTTCGTTCCCTTTGAACTCAGAAAATTTCATAAATAAACGTTTTATTAAACCACGAAGGACACGAATCAACACGAAGGATTTCTTAATATTATTTAGAACTTCGTGTTTTTTCGTGACCTTCGTGGTTAAAAAAATCAACTCATGCCGGCTGCATTTAGAATCTCAACGACATGGCGGTGAATTTCTTCAACGGATTTCGACGCATCAATAATTTTGAATCTATTTGGGTCGAGTTTTGCTAACTCCAGAAATCCTTCGCGTACGCGGACATGAAATTCAAGAGCTTCTTTTTCGAATCGAGATTCATCCAAACCACGCGCGCGCAATTTTTCTAACGATCGTTGCAATCCGATCTGTGGGTCTAAGTCCAAAAGGATTGTAAGATCGGGCACCAGTGCTGCATTCGATCCGACCCAAATATTTTCAATCCATTGTACGGGGATTCCACGGCCATATCCTTGATATGCAACCGTGCTGTCATGATATCGATCGGCCAAAACAATCTTCCCGCTATCGAGTGCCGGACGGATTACTCCAACAATGTGTTGAAACCGATCAGCAAGATATAACAATGCTTCGGCAACTGGTTGCAGCTCAACTGTCTTTTCAGAAAGCAAAATCTTGCGGATTTCTGTTCCAATTTGAGTGCCACCTGGCTCGCGTGTCACCAAATGTGGAATATTTTGTTTATCAAGCCATGTTGAAGCCAGCTGCACCTGGGTTGACTTTCCGCAGCCTTCAATGCCTTCAAAGGTGACGAATAATCCGCGTTTCATGTGTATCATTTAACCACAGAGATGAGTGAGATAGCAGAGAACACAAACAAGATTCGAGAAAATATAACGCGAGCTGCGAATGGCCGCAATGTGCAATTGATTGCAGTCAGTAAAACTGTATCAGCGGATCGAATCGCTGTAGCGTATCGTGCGGGAGTGAAAAGTTTTGGAGAAAATCGGATTCAAGAAGCGATACCCAAGATTGCTGAACTTACCTCGCTGGCGATTGAATGGCATTTCATCGGCCATCTTCAAACAAACAAAGCGCGTGAGGCTGTTCGTCATTTTTCATGGATTCAATCGATCGATTCTCATAAATTACTAATCCAGATCGAAAAAGAAGCAGCCAAACAAGAAAAGAATATTAAGCTGTTGTTGGAAGTAAATATAGGAAGTGAAGAATCCAAACATGGTTTAGCTGAAACGGATCTGCCGGAAATATTAGACGCCGGATCGGAACTTGAATGGTGTAAGATTCTCGGACTGATGATTATTCCGCCATACGATGAAGATCCTGAAAAAATTCGGCCTTATTTCAAAAAGCTTCGTGAAACTCGGGATCGCTTGCAAAAGGATTATCCGGATGTTACGGAATTATCGATGGGCATGTCTCATGATTATGAAGTAGCGATTGAGGAAGGGGCTACAATAGTCCGCATTGGAACATCTATATTTGGAAGTAGACTCTAACTAGGAGATTATCCTCGGAAGACGCAACTCTTCGCGAGGATATAATACGATTATGCTAATATTACTCAATATACTGAGATGGTTTACTGTTGTTCTGGACTGGATCATAAAGTTTTACATGATCGTCTTATTTGCCAGAGTAGTGATTTCGTGGATTCGGGTACCGTACAACCAGGTTGTTCACATGATCTATCAGATGACTGAGCCTATATTACGGCCGATTCGGCGCAAAATGCCAATGTCGTTGGGGATTGATTTCAGTCCGATGATTGTGTTTTTACTCTTACTGGCAATTCAAATCGTGATTATTAACAGCTTGGTTTCGTACATCTATATATGGGAGTCTCGGTATCAGTATCCGATATACAAAAATCCATAGGAGGATGGAGATTCAATGAAGATCTCGGCCATTGACATACAGCGTCAAAAATTCCAGGTCAAATTGAAAGGATTTGATCAAGAGGAAGTGCGCAGTTTCATGATCGCGGTGGCAGAGGAATTGGAGGAGCTCAACCGTCAGAATGAAGTTTACAGACAGGAAATCGAATCATTGCGCGAAATGCTGGCGGATTATCAGGAGCGGGACAAGATTCTGAAAAACACGTTGGTTACTGCCCAAAAAACTAGCGAAGCCTTGACCGGAAATGCAAAGAAAGAAGCTGAACTTATTATCAGGGAAGCGGAATTCAAAGCGATCAAGGTGATGGAGCACGCACAAAGTCAAGTTGTAAAAATTCAAAAGGATATGTTGGATTTAAAACTCCAACGAAAAGTGCTTCAAGATAAAGTTCAGACTTCGATGCAGATCATGCAAAAATTGCTTGATTATCAACGCGAAGAAGAAAAGAACGCGGAAAAAGTAACGTTTTATGCCAAGAAGCAAGAAGCTGCCTCCAACGGTTCAGCTTGAATCTTGCGTAATTAACATTCGCGTTGTTCCGCGCTCTTCGAAAGTTACGATCGAAGCGCTCGGGCAAGATCAATACAAAATAAAATTGACCAGTCCTCCTGTTGATGGGGAGGCAAACGAACAACTTGTGAGAGTTCTGTCTGGAAAGTTATCAATCCCATCAAATCGGATTGAAATTATCTCCGGAGCGACATCCCGTCACAAACGGGTAAAGATCATCGGCTTAAAACACGATGAACTCCTCTCATTGCTGAGCAGCTAGCAATATTAACCGGGGGGCGGGCTTTGTTAAGAAAATGATCGTTCTACATTCCGCAGCACAAATCGCAACGCCTTTAAATTCCGGAAATTTCCAAATACTGAACGATGCTGCCATCGCTTACGATAACGAAACGATCAAATTCGTTGGACCCAGCAAAGAGGCGCTGGATCAATTTCGAAAAGCGAAAAAAATCAATGTTGCCGGAAAGGTGTTAATTCCTGGATTTGTCGATTCACATACACATTTAGTTTTTGGAGGCGATCGCAGTCAGGAATTTCTGATGAAACTTCAAGGCGCGACGTACCAGGAAATCGCTGCATCTGGGGGCGGGATTTTGCATACGATGCGCGAAACACGCGCGGGATCTCCGGATGAACTCACTGAAAAAGCGCTGAACAATCTTCAACTGATGTTAAAGAACGGAACAACAACAGTGGAAGTGAAATCAGGATATGGGCTGAGCTGGGAGCATGAGCGGAAGTTGTTGAAAATCACCGAAGCATTGAAAAAACAGACCAGCATGGATCTTGTCTCTACATTTCTTGGCGCTCATGATTTCCCGCCTGAAGTCAGCCGCGAAAAGTATGTCCGCCAGGTTATCGATGAAATGTTGCCCCAAGTTGCTGAAGAAAAGTTAGCTGAGTTTTGCGATGTATTTTGCGATCAAGGTTATTATTCGATCGAACAAACCCGAGAAATCAGCACCCGTGCAAAACAACTTGGATTAAAAATTAAATTGCATGTCGATGAACTCGCGGACGTTGGTGGCGCAGCACTTGCTGCTGAACTTAAAGCAGTTTCAGCCGATCATTTAATTTTTGCGAACGAAGATGGAATCCGGAAAATGGCTGAAGCAAAGGTTTGTGCAGTCTTGTTGCCTGGAACATCCATCGGATTAAAAAGCGGTAAACATGCGCCTGCTCGACGAATGATTGAATCCGGAGTCCGGGTTGCGCTTGCCACTGATTTCAATCCGGGAACTTGTTACAGTCATTCGATGTTATTCATGATGCAGCTTGGCGCGTTGCTTTATCGTTTGAATGCAGAAGAAACTTTAACCGCTGCAACTTTGAATGCGGCTGCAGCGATTGATAGAGCAGATCAAATCGGATCACTGGAACCAGGCAAGCAAATGGATTGCTTAGTGTTTGATATTCCCCATTACGGATATCTTTTTTATAATTTAGGAGTTAACCATTTGGAAACTGTTATTAAGAGAGGGAAGTTTGCGTGGAACAAAAATCAAAAACAGGCTTAGATTCCAACAACAGTAACCTTCTTACAGATTGGACAATCGCCGATTTCTTGAAGAAACTTTCCTCAGACGAGCCGGTGCCTGGTGGAGGCAGCGTTGCAGCTTTGGCAGGCGCACTCGGAGCGGCTTTGATCGTGATGTATTGCCGGATCGGCACTCACCGAAAAGGGGTGAGCAGCGACGATCAGGAAGTGCTTCGGAAAATAATCACGGAGGCAGCATCGTACGAGCAAAAACTAAATCGACTCATCACCGAAGACTCCCTTGCTTTCGGTGAAGTTACCGAAGCTTATAAACTTCCAAAGGGGACTGAAGAAGAATCCAGGCTACGACAGCAGGCCATTCAAAAGGGATTCAAGAAAGCGGTGGATGCTCCTTTTCAGACGTTGAGTGCTTGCGCAGAATGTTTATTTTTGGTGCGTGAAGCTTCGGTTCTAGGAAATCCAACCGCATTTTCTGATCTGAAGGTTGCTCAGTATTTATGTCATGCCGGCGGCCGAGGCGCGATCGAAAATATCGAAATCAATCTTCCTTACATAAAGGATGCAGAGTTTGTTAAACAGATGGAAACTAGGGTCGCTCGCCTGAAAGAATCGCTGGAAGAATCCGCCGTAGCAAAAATCAGTAAGCCTTCGGCTTGATGCTGGATGCCAGATGCTTGATGCTCGGAAGACGTCAGTTTGTGTCATTTGCATGGAGATTGTTCGTTCCGAGCATCTAGAATCAAGCATCTAGCATCTCTAAATTATTGATGCTCTTGGAATTAGGGCCGTAAAAACTTGACAACCCGTACTGCCAATGTTACATTTTGGGTGAGATTTTCCTGCATAAGGGGACATGAAAAGGTACGAGGAGCAGCTCGACGAGCGAAACAAACGGATTTTAAAAGAGCTTGTATCCCTCTATTGTCTCACCGGCGAACCTGTCGGATCGCGAACTTTATCGAAGAAAACCAAACTCGGGCTTAGCCCTGCTACGATCCGAAATGTGCTTGCTGATCTGGAGCAATTGGGTTACATCGCTCAGCCACATACTTCGGCTGGACGTGTGCCTACCGATCAAGGTTACCGGTTTTATGTCAATCACCTGATGAGGAATTACGATCTGAATTCATCGCAGAAAGAAATGATTGAATCGCAGATTCAACACCGCAGTGGCGATTTGCAGAATCTATTACTGTTAACTACAGAATTAATGTCGCATCTCTCGCATAGTATCGCTCTGGCCGTAACTCCGAATTTGGAAAAGTTAGTTTTAGAAAATATTGAATTTGTTCAGATCAACAGTTGCCGTGTTTTGACAATCGTGATCACACGAGGCGGGGTTGTGACTAACAAAGTTATTGATCTGGATGAACCGTTAACTCAAGCAGAATTAACCCGCATTGCGAATTATATTAAGTCAGAATTCAATTCGCAGACTTTGCCAACCATTCGGAAGCGGATCCTGGATCTCATGAAGCAGGAGCAATCTCAATATGATCAACTGATTAAAAGAGCGATGATGCTGGGTCAAAAGATCTTAGAAGCAACTGCTGAGACTGAGAGCCTTGTTGTAACCGGCGCAGCACAGCTGGTGCACTATCCGGAGTTTGCAAACATTCAATCGACCAGAGGAATTCTGGAAGCATTGGAAGAAAAAAGTAAAATCGTTCGCATTCTTACAAAATTTATTGAAGGTGAAGGAATTCATATTGTAATTGGCAGCGAAACCGGAGATCCAGAGTTGAAAGGATTATCTTTAATCTCATCGCCTTATAGATATCAAAATGAGGCAGTTGGAACGCTCGGGATTTTAGGTCCGACGCGAATGGAATATGGACGTGTTGTTCCATTAGTCGAACATATCGCAAAAGTTGTAAGCAAAATTTTGAGTAGAGAGAATTAAGATTCACGATGAAACACAAAGATGATGACCTGCCAGAAGATCCAAATGATCGATTAGAATCTAAAGGTAATGGTCAAGATGATGATGACGATATTTACATTAAGGTAATCGATGTCGATGATCCTTATGCCGATTCTGTTGAATTAGAAGAGCAAGGTCTAGCTGTTGCATCTCAGCCTGCAGCAGCCCAGATTGCCGATTTAGAAAAGCAACTGCTGGAATTACGGCGCGAAAAGGATGATATTCACGATCGACTTTTGCGAAAACACGCCGACTTTGAGAATTTTCGCAAACGTGCTGAAAAAGAAAAGCGTGAATATCAAATGTTTGCGCTTTCCGATCTCATGTATGAGCTTTTGGCAATCATGGATAATTTTGAGCGAGCCTTTTCACACGCTGAAGAACAGGTCAATACGGATTATCACAAGGGTATTTCATTAATTTACCGCCAGTTGAAGGATTTGCTGGAGAAAAAAGGATTAAAGCCGATTGAAACCGTAGGACGGACTTTCGATCCGAATTATCATGAAGCGATTACTCGCGAAGAGCGAGAGGATGTACCGGAAAATACGATACTGGAAGAATTTCAAAAAGGTTACTTTTTTCGAGAAAAATTACTACGTCCAGCTATGGTAAAGGTAAGTTTTAAACCACGGCGTTCAGAAAAGGTGGATGTAGGGACTGGTGACGCGGAAGAAAACGGGTGAGTGAATAATGGCTGACGAACGGATCATAGGCATCGATCTGGGGACCACGAATTCTTGCGCAGCGATTTTTGAAAACGGGGTTCCTCAAGTAATTCCAAACCTTGAAGGTGCCAGAACTACGCCTTCTATTGTTGCGTTTTCGGAAAAAGGAGACCGCCTGGTTGGGCAAATTGCAAAACGTCAAGCGGTCGTTAATCCCATCAACACGATTTATGCTGTAAAGCGTTTGATTGGTCGAAAATTTGATTCTCCGGAAATTAGTCAAGTGCGTGGTTTCATTCCGTATCAATTGAATCGTGCACCAAATGGCGACATTCGCATCAAAATTAAAGAACAAGAATTTAGCCCGGAAGAAATTTCTTCGCACGTTCTTCAATACATTAAGCGCTACGCCGAAGAATATCTCGGCTACGAAGTTTCCGATGCAATCATCACTGTTCCCGCTCACTTTAATGACAGCCAGCGCCAGGCCACAAAAGATGCTGGACAAATCGCAGGCTTAAATGTCAAACGTATCATTAATGAGCCGACTGCCGCTGCACTCGCATACGGGTTGAACAAATCTGCGCATGAAACTATTGCGGTATTCGATTTGGGTGGAGGAACTTTCGATATCACAATTCTGGAAATCGCAGAAGGCGTGTTTGAAGTTCTTGCCACTAATGGAAACACTTTCTTAGGCGGCGAAGATTTTGATCGCCGAATTATTGCCTGGATGCTTGAAGAATTTTCGAATCAAAATTCCATTGATCTTTCCACTGATCGAATGGCGATGCAGCGTATCAAAGAAGCTGCTGAGAAAGCGAAGTGCGAGCTTTCCACAGCAATGGAAACAAAAATCAATCTTCCATTTATCACAGCAGATCAAAATGGTCCAAAGCATCTTGATCTGATGCTGGCCCGCTCAAAATTCGAAGGATTGATCGAAGACTTATTGGAACAGATCGAAAAACCGTGCAATGAAGCTTTACAGGATGCAGGGATCAAACCTGAAAAGTTAAATCAAATTATTCTTGTTGGCGGCCAAACCCGCACACCAAAAGTAATCGATCGGGTAAAGAAAATTTTCGGAAAAGAACCGAATCGTGAAATCAACCCTGATGAAGTCGTTGCAATGGGCGCCGGTGTTCAAGGTGCAGTATTAAATGCTGAAGTTAAAGACATTGTTTTACTTGATGTAACCCCGCTACCGCTCGGAATTGAAACACGAGGCAGCAATTTCCAGGTCATCATTGATAAAAACACCACAATCCCAACGAGAAAAGCGCTCACGTTTACAACGGTTACTGATAATCAGACTGCTGTTGAAATCAATGTCTTGCAGGGTGAAGGCGAAAAAGCATATCAAAATAAATCTTTGGGTAAGTTTGAATTAACTGGAATTCTGCCGGCGCCGCGAGGAACTCCGCAGATCGAAGTTACATTTGATATTGATGCAAACGGCATTGTTCAGGTTTCGGCTCGGGATGCAAATACCGGATTGAAGCAGGCAATCTTGATTTCCCCATCCAGTGGTCTATCGCGCGAAGAAGTCACACGGCTGGCGAACGATACAATCGCCGAACAAAAGGAAGCTGCCGATCGTAGAGAAGTTGATGAAGTGAAAAACCAGCTGGATCAATTGTTAGCATCAAACCGCAAGGTCTATCAGCAATTTGCTACGAAGCTCGATGAACATGAACAGGCAACGCTTGAATCGGTATTCAAAGATGCGGAGGAAGCGGCAAAGGAAAATGACACTCAACGAATGAAAGATTCGTTGGAAGCGATGCAAAGAGCTTCAACTTTACTTGCACAAGCGATGCTTCGAAGCGATTTTTCTATTTAACCTAAGGGAATCCACACAATGCCAACACTAAAACGCGATTGCTATGAAGTGCTTGGCGTGTCTCGCGAAGCCAGCGATCAGGAAATCAAAAGCGCTTATCGCAAACTGGCAATGAAATACCATCCTGACCGAAATCCTGGTGATAAAGTCGCGGAAGAACATTTTAAAGAGGCTGCTGAAGCATATTCGATTTTAGGTGATCGTGAAAAGCGATCTATGTACGATCGTTATGGACATTCCGGTGTTGGAAGCGCTGCAAGCAGCGGCTCAGGTTTTAATCCTGATTTATTTGCCGATTTCAGCGATATCCTTGGCAATTTTTTCTTTGGTGATTTCTTCGGTAGTACTACCAGCAGAAAGCGCCGCAGTGGTCCGGTTCGTGGCGCTGATTTGCAATATCATCTTGAAATCACGCTGGAAGAAGCGATTTCAGGAATTGAAAAGCAACTGATATTTTCACGATTGGATTCGTGCACTGCTTGTAATGGGACTGGATCTAAATCGAATGAAGGCCGCATCACCTGCCCTACCTGTAACGGTTACGGTCAAGTTCGATACAACCAGGGATTTGTAACCATTGCCCGCACCTGCCCGCATTGCTCTGGCACAGGTCAAATTTTGAAAGATGCTTGCGCAAAATGTAATGGAACCGGCAGATCTGAAAACGAAAAAATGATCAGCGTTAAAATCCCGGCGGGAGTTGATACTGGAAACAGACTAAAGGTGAAAGGCGAAGGTGAAGGCGGAATCCGTTCCGGTGGTCAGGGTGATTTGTATGTGCTGATTGAAGTGAAAGAACATGATTACTTCAAACGCCGCAATGCTGATCTTTATTGTGAAAAAGACATTACCATGCTTCAGGCGGCATTAGGAGACATGATCACAGTAAGAACTCCCGATGGTGAGGAAAAAATGAAAATTCTGGAAGGAACTCAGCCCGGTACAGTCCTTACAATTCGTGGAAAAGGAGTTCCTCATTTGAATTCTTACGGACGCGGTGATCTGCATGTTCAGCTGAATGTTAAAGTTCCTTCAAATTGGTCAAATTCCGAACGCAAACTTTTGAAAGAACTGGCCAAATCCCGCAAAGAAAACGTTTCGCCCCAGGAACGTGGCGTCATCGACCGCGTCAAAGACCTCCTGGAATAGATCAAACCTCAAAGGCACTGAGATTCGTGCGGTTATTCTTACGTGAAGCAAATTGGCAAAACGATACTTTAGCCCTGGATCGCGACATAAAAAAACGTTTAGTTCGCGTTATGCGGATGCGCCCTGGGGATCGACTGGAAGTAGCAACACCGCAGCATCGATGGCAATGCGAACTGCAAGAAATTATTCCTGAAGGTGTAATCCTCAAAAAAATATCTGATGTCCCCTTTCGCATTCAAAATACTCTTCGATTGATTTTAGGTCAGGCCATTCCCAAAGGAGATCGTTTCGAATGGCTAATTCAAAAGGCAACAGAGCTCGGAGTTGCTGAAATTCATCCCTTAATTACCGAACGTACGATTGTCCGGCCTGAAAGTTCCTCAAAAAAAGTTCAGCGATGGAACGAAATTGCATCCGCTGCTGCCGAACAAAGCGAAAGCGATCAACCTTGTGTGATCTTGCAGCCGGCACCGCTAAAGATCTTTTTGCAACGTCCCTTTGAAGGCTTAAAGTTAATACTTCATGAACGAGAAGGCGCCGTAAGCTTAAAAGAAATATTGAAAAGCAAATCAAACTATATCGGTAATATTACATTTATAGTAGGTCCCGAGGGTGGATGGACACCCGAGGAGACTGCAACGATAGAGCTGGCTGGATTTCAAAAAGTGCACTTGGGATCACGCATTCTGCGATCAGAAACGGCTGGACTTGTTCTGGCCGCGATAATACAATACGAAACCACAGAGACACAAAAAAATGAGCAAAGTTAGGAAGGCGGTATTTCCTGCCGCCGGACTGGGTACAAGATTCCTTCCGGCGACGAAAGCTCAACCCAAGGAAATGCTTCCGCTCGTCGACAAACCTTTAATTCAATATGGCATCGAAGAAGCTCTTGCTTCAGGAATCGATAACATCATCGTAATTACTGGCCGCGGGAAAAATGCTATTGAAGATCATTTCGATATTTCATTTGAACTTGAAAAAATTTTAGAACAACGCGGTGAAACCGAATTATTGAAAGTAGTCCGAAATATTTCAGACATGATCAACGTGAGCTATGTCCGACAAAAAGAAGCCTTGGGGCTCGGGCATGCTTTGTTAACAGCTCGCGAGTTGATCGGCAATGAACCTTTTGCCTGTTTTTTGGGTGACGATATCATCGACTCCGAAGTGCCATGCATGAAGCAATTATTAAATGTTTTCGATGAAAAAAATCACCCGGTGGTCGCGATTGAAGAAGTTTCCTGGGATCATGTAAGTTCTTACGGAATTATTGCCGGAAAACAGATTGGTGAAAATTTATATGAAATCACTGATTTGATTGAAAAGCCTTCGCGCAACGATGCACCTTCAAATCTGGCAATTATCGGACGATATGTATTGACGCCTGATTTGTTTGATGCGTTATTAAAAGTAGAAGCAGATCATAAATCGGAGATTCAGTTAACAAACGGTTTAAAAATCTTGTTGAAAGATAGACCCATTTTTGGGTATAAATTTAAAGGCACCCGGTACGACGCAGGAAACAAACTTGGTTTCTTGAAAGCTACCGTGGAGTTTGCCTTAAAACGAAAAGATTTGGGAGAAGCATTCCGCGAATACCTTTTATCGCTGAAGCTTCGCTAGGGTTTCCTAAAAATTCCAGGGATCCAGGATGAGTAGAACGAACGTCCCCCGTGTCGTTTATTGTGGTTCTGAAGATTCATTTTTCAAGAGACTTGATAACCACAGCGACGGTTTTATTCTCGAAGCGAAAGCTTTAAACTTCACAGGATCTCCTCAAAAATTTGCGAAAGCACGCAAAGCCAGCGTATTGTTGTTAAAAATCAAAAATGATTTTGATTTGAATCATCAAGAATGGCTCTCGCATCATGATGGATCGGTTCCGATTATTGTAATTTCACAAAATGGAACGATCGAAACGGCAATTCATGTTCTGCAATATGGAGTTTTTGACTACTTTTCTGCAGCACAAAATATCAGCCGGATTGCAAAACGGATCCGTGAAGCCGTTTCATGGATGAATGCACGCCCGGCAAAACGTCCTGGTCCGATACGTGCAGATTTATTGTTAGGTAAAGATTCCCGAATTGTGGAAATTAACAAGCAAGCAAGGATGCTTGCTCGTGAGAATAAGCCGGTTGTTCTTTGTGGTGAAACCGGGACTGGCAAAGAACATCTTGCATACGGAATGTATCAGCTTTCTTGCGGAAAAGATTCGCCATTTCTAACATACGATTGCCGGCTGTTGCAGCAGATTTCACGTTACGATGGCATCCCGGTTCCGGGACTGATCGTGATGGGATTGCAAGAAGTAAAAAAGCGGCATAATCATGGGATTTTATTTTTGAGTCATGTTGAGCAATTAAATCGTGATCAACAAAATGAAATTCTGGACCGCAGTACTTATTCATCAATCCGGATGATCGCTTCGTATCAAGAGCCCGCACTTGCACACTTTGAAGAAGGAACTCCAAATCCACCTGTAACTTTGAGAATCCCCGCTTTGAGACAGCATTCTTCAGACATTCATTTGATCGCCGAACATTTTGTTCAAAGACAAGCTCATCTTATGAAGATACCGGTCAAATCGATTTCCACTGAAATTCTGCGGCTGATGCAGGAATATTCATGGCCCGGGAATATTCAGGAGTTATCGAATGTGATCGAACGGATGATGTTAATCGAACCATCCGATATTCTTACGCCTGACTCATGGAAAATCTGCCAGGGGTTCAATGTCCCTTTAAATCTTGATCGTGCCAATCAATTTAACAATCTTGTTGAAGAAGTATTGAAAGAATGTGAAATCCGGTGGAAGAAAGGATCACTTTACGAAGAATTCATGGAACAGATGAAGCAGATGCTAATCGAATTGATCATGCCAAAGGTAAATAACAATCAGGCAACAGCTGCACGCATTCTTGGAATTTCGCGCAATACGCTGCGTGAAAAAATCGCGGCCAGAAAGAAAACTCTAGATAGCAGTTTGTAACGCTGGCGTCTCGCCAGCTGAGTTCCTAATCTACATACCCCTGTCTATATCTCAACTTCAATCCCGGCTTTTTAGAAACAACTTTTATCGAATGATATTTATCCGCCTTTTTATGATCGGGCGAACGATAGCAAACAAGATACTGATGACTGATATCATCCAGTATGCTATCAAACCCCAGTTTATAATTCTGTGAATTTTGGAATGAGAATCCGCCGGTCTCATCCGCCATCTGAGATAAAGAATCTTGATAATCTCTTATTAAGTTAGTATCAAGCGCGGCATAGTTCCTGTCAGTCTTTGTAACATCAGAACCTGAAGAATCAAGACCACGTGTATTGATGGAATATAGCGTCAGATTGTAGCGATTCAATTTGCCAATGCTATCGTTTACCAGCCGTGAAAGATCAAAATTATTTTCCTTAACCGGACTTCCACTTTTTATGATGAAATCTGCAGGATCTATAGCTGCAGCAGTGCGATTCAAATAGTTATTCACTAAATCAAAATAACGGCGGCCAGGCTCAGAATTGAATCCGCCGGATACAAACATAACTACGGTGTGTTCACCATTCGAAAGATTTTTCCCGTAATATTCACCAAATGATTCCAACCCTCCAAAGGCATGTTCAATCGCTTGTTTATCCTGTCGCGCAAAAACTGCGGCCTGGCGATATGCGCTGCTCATGGCCATTTGGAATACTTGATCTTCAATCAACCCTGAATTACCCTGACCTCCTGGTCCGCCGCCAGACTCCCCTGATCCACCTCCATCGGGCTGATCTTGAGCGTCCGTCCTATGAATCTGCAATGGCGCAAGAATGTCCAGAATTTCGTCTTCATTTTTCTTGATCTGTTGATCTCGATTTGTACTTGCCTTCGCTTGATCCAACACTTTGCGCAGTGTGCTAATACTCCGCGTAAAGGGTGCAACCACACCTAACTTTCCGGATGGAGTGTATGCCACCATCATAATTTCCCAATTCTTAAGATGAATACGCTGCAAAAAAGTATCGATCTCCGGACGCAATCGTTCTATTTCAGTTTGGGATGTATTGAACAAATCAAGATAAACAACGATACGTTTAGGCTGACTTGTTTTGGATTCTGTCGTCAGCGAATTATCGGCATTCGCATTATCGGCAGTTACATCATCTTTTATTTCCGGCATCGAGAAATTTACTTCTTCGAAGCAGGAAGTGTCCATCTTCTTGCCATTTTCATAAACTTCAAAATCAGCCTGAGTGAGACCCGTTACAGGGTTACCGGACGCATCAACAGCTCTGATCCAAACGTTTACAGTTGTTACCGCAACTTCATAATCCTGCGAAAAAACCGGAGGAAGTAAAAAACCGAGAAGCAGAAGAACAAAACTATATTTCATATAAGCTCTCTCTGTACTTTCAAGTATTACAGAGTTCAGCCTCCTCATTCAATATTAGGGAGTGGCGTAATAGCCATCCCTATATTTAAGTTTGATTCCTTTGCGTTTCGTTTCAATTTCGATCTTCCGCCAGCTTCCATCTTTCTCCGGATTCGAAGATTCATAGGCTACAGAATACAAACTTTGCACACCAGATCGGACTTTTTGCAACATTTGCGGAAGGTCCTTCGCCTTCTCGGGAAAGAATGCATATCCGCCTGTTTTGTCGGCCAAAGTTTGCATCGTTTGTTTTCCATCACGATAATCATTTTCCTGCCCGTAATAATGACCACCACGCTCAAACTCAATTGTGCCCAGAGAAATCACCGTAATTTCCGATGCACCCAAATCTTTTGAGACTACCTCCTCCACTTTCATCTTGCTGGCATTATCGAGACCATCAGAACACACATACATCACTTTTCTTCCTTCCAGCGCATTCATTGATTCTGCCGCGGTATGAATCGCATCCCACATTGCAGTCCTACCATAACTCGGCTGAAGATCGGATACTCCCTTTTCAACCAATGATAGATCTGAGGTAAGTTCCGTTTTGACTGCGACCCGCGTATCAAAAGTTACAAGCATGATTCGATCCTGAGGTTTCAACAGCCGCATAATTTCGCGCGCCGCATCTTTTGCAATATCCATTTTGCGTACTTCTTTCGAACCTTCATGCATGCTGTTACTGACATCAATCACTAACGCTACAACAAGATCGATATCAGTTTGGCGTGTTCCTAAAACCGAAAACTCTTTAATTTCTTGAACAATGTTATCTTCTTTCAATATCAAATCTTCCTTCTTCAAATCATCAATGATTCTGCCTTTGGAATCAGTGGCCGAAAGATAAACATCAATGAGTTCAACTTCCACACTTTCGGTGAACTCGGTCTGAGATTGTTGTGCGGTCCCGTCATTTTGAACTGTAAGAATTAAAGCGAGGAAAAATAACGCAGTAATGAATCGGCGAAAATAAATCACAAAATTATGAATCTTTTTTGTCTGATGAAGCGGCTGGTTTGGTTGAATCTGATTTTGTTTCCGAAGCCTTTGACGAATCGGTTGAAGATTTTTCGGAAGACGATTTGGAACCAGATTCGGAAGACGAATCACCTTTGCGAGCATAATCGGTTATGTACCAACCGCTACCTTTAAACTGAATAGCGGGAGACGAAATCAATCGTTGTACGGGTTGACCGCACTCAGTACAAACTTCAACCGACGGATCATCGAACTTTTGGATTACTTCAAAGCGATGACCGTTTGGACACTCATATTCGTAAATAGGCATTCTATATCCTGCCTGCGGGCTAGAAGCCCGCGGTCTTCAATGCGGGCCGGAGGCCCGCGCTTATCTATTCCTTCAAGGACGTAAATTTAACATACAGGTGACAAGTCGTCCATACAGTACAATAAATCATGCCCTGGGATCCTGATCTATTTTTGCGTTTTAAGAACGAGAGATTTGCGCCTTTTGAAGATTTGATCCGGATGGTTCATCCACGACAAGGAATCACAGCGGTCGATCTTGGCTGCGGAACAGGTGATCTCACAGCGCGGCTCAAAGAGTATTTAGGTGAAAGCGACGTTACAGGGATTGATTCATCGTCTCAAATGCTGGAACGTGCGCGAAAATTGGAAACATCGGGATTGCATTTCCGGCAGAGCACAATTGAAGATTTCAGCGGCTCATACGATTTGATTTTTTCACATGCGGCTATCCATTGGGTCCCCGATCATCCCGCATTGTTACATCGATTTTTTACGATGTTAAAACCAAAGGGACAGATTGCGGTACAACTCCCATCAAACTCAAGTCATCCCGCAATGTCAGCGATCCGTTATATTGCAGCAGAAGAACCGTTCGTATCTGCACTTCACGGCTGGCATCAACCGCTTCACGTTCTAGCGATCGATCAGTATGGGGATATTCTGTACAACGAAGGCGGCAAAGAAATTACCGTTTTTGAAAAAATTTATCCACATATTCTTCCGGATGTAGACGCGCTTGCGCAATGGACCTCCGCAACAGCTATGCTTCCGTATCTAGAAAAACTCAACGAATCAATGAAGCAGGAATTTCTATCGCGTTACAAAGAAGTTCTATCAGAGCGGTTTACAGCTACTCCTATCTTCTTTGGCTTTAAAAGGATCTTATTCTCTGCGGTAATTTAGTTGATCCTGAGAGCTCTGGCTTCCACAATTTCCGGAATCCGTTTCATTGATTGAATGACTGAATCCGGCAAATCGCCATCAACACTTACCACACCGTAAGCAACGGGTGCCTCTTGAACTCGGCCGAGTTTCATTGAAGCGATATTAATTCCACTGGAGCCAAGCAGCGTTCCGATTTTCCCAACAACTCCGGGAGTGTCTTGATTCTTGAAGAACAGCACATTTCCTTGTGGTCTGAAATCTAAATAAACGTTATCAATTGAAAGTAGTCTGATCAAATTCTTTTCAAATACTGTTCCTGTAACCCAATGTTGCGATCGATCTGTCTCCAGCGATACAGCAAGAAGACTTGAGAACGTAGGATCTTGTTCACTTACCGTTGAAACAACTTCGATTCCCCGTTCACGTGCAAGGCTCAATGAATTAACAATGTTTACTTTCTCAGAAACGTGTTGAAGAACACCTTTCAGAACGGAATGAATCATTGCTTCCTTTGAAAGATGCGCTACGGAGCCTCGAAATTCTATGCGAATGCGATTGTAGCCGCCATCGGTAATTTGAGCGACACAGGATCCTAACTTATCTGCCAAATTTAAGTAAGGTTCGTTGCGCGCAAATTCATCGCGAGTCATGCTGTAAAAATTTACCGGATTCCGTACCGTACCTTCCTTCAAATAATCTCGGATCTGGACAGCCATCTGATATCCAACTTTTTCTTGTGCTTCCAAAGTTGATGCAGCAAGATGTGGAGTCAGAATCACATGCGGATGCTGAACGATACGCATCAGGATTTCACTGCGTGGCGGCTCTTCGCTAAAAACATCCAAAGCGGCTCCGGCAACAATTCCATTTTCAAGCGCTTCGTATAACGCTTCCTCATCAATTAATTCTCCACGCGCGCAATTAATAACCTGAATACCAGGTTTCATTTTTGCAAATCGCTCACGGTTGAGAAACTTTTGAGTCTCAGGAAGTAAAGGCATATGAAGGCTGATGAAATCTGCGGTTGCAAGCACATCTTCCAGCGAAAGCAGTTCCACATCCAATTCTTTCGCGGCTTTTTCGGAAACAAATGGATCAAAAACAAGAACTCGCGTATCAAATGCGTGTAACCTTTTAACAACTGCTTTGCCGATACGTCCAAGACCTAAAATTCCAACGATTTTGTCTTCAAGTTCAATTCCTTCATATTTCTTCTTCTCCCATTTGCCTTGTTTCAAATCGTTGTGGGCAAATGGAAGATGACGGCAGAGCGCAAGCAACATCGCGATAGTGTGATCTGCAACCGAGATCGTGTTTGCTTCTGGTGCATTTGTAACCAGGATCCCGCGGCGCGTTGCCTCAGCAAGATCGATATTATCAACGCCAGTTCCGGCACGTCCGATAATTTTCAGCTGTGATGCGTTTTGCAAGATGTCGGCTGTAACTTTGCTCGCGCTTCGAACGATCAATGCATCGGCGGTCTCGATAGCGCCACGCAATTCATCCGGACTCATTTTGGAATGCACATCGATTTCCCACGGCTCCGCGCGTAGTACCTCTAAACCTGCAACCGATAGTCCGTCCGCAATCAATACTCGTTTCATAAAGTGATTCTTATTTAACCACGAAGATCACGAAGTGCCACGAAGTTATTTTCTATAATTTTTTCGTGCTTCTTCGTTTCCTGCTTTGAAAATCGGTGATCGATCAAGTTCCTCCTTATGAAGGAGGGGATTAAGGGGAGGTTGGAAACATTTTGAAGACTCCACCCCCGTCTTTGATCTCCCCCTTCATAAGGGGGAGAAACCAACACCGATTTTCATTATTTCTTTTTGATCTCAGGATCATGAGTTACTTCGTATTTTATTTTTGATCAAGTTCGGCGTATACCTTTTGAAATTCCACAAGCGATTTACCTAACTCAACTTTGTTACCCAATTCTAACAGCGTAAGCTCTAATGCGCTTAAAACTCCCAACGTGTCAAAGTGATCAATATAACCCATGTGACTGATCCGGAAAATTTTACCTTTCAGCTCACCCTGTCCACCCGCAAGCTGCAAGCCATATTTTTGTTTCAATCGTGATGTGATTTTTTCTGCATCTCCACCCGGCGATACAACACCGGTCATTGCATTGGCAGGACGTTTAGCAAATATTTCCAGACCGATCGCATTCAATCCGGCACGTGTTGCACGCGCGCGATTTTCTGTGATCCGGATCAAATTCTGAAATCCAGATTCTTCAATTGCCCGCAACGACTCACGCAGAGAAAGAATCAACGATGTTGCCGGGGTAAATGGAGTTTGACCATTTTGATCCCAGGCTTTTTTGGCCGCTTTCAGATCAAAATAGAATCGCGGAACCGATGCAGTTTCAACGCGCTTCCATGCTTTCTCGCTGATTCCGATCATTGCCAGGCCGGGAGGAATCATCAGAGCTTTTTGAGAACCGCTAACCATGACATCGATTCCATCTTTCACTGAAATCGACATTGTACCGAGCCCGGTTACTGCATCAGCAATCAAAATGCTGTCAGTTTCTCTAACGATTTTCGTCAGTTCGTCCATATCGTTTTGAACTGCAGTTGAACTTTCACACGCTTGAAGAAAAACTCCACGCAAATTTTTGTTTTCACGTAATGCTTTCCGAACATCATCAGGGTTTACTGGATCACCGTATGGAAATTTCAGCACTGTGGCTTTTAACTGAAATTTGTTTGCAAGTTCAATCCATCGTTCACCAAATTTTCCACAACTAGCAATCAAGACCTCATCATCATGCGAGAAAAAATTCGTAACAGCTGCTTCCATCGCACCTGATCCGGAAGATGTGAGCAAAAACATCTCCGCTGGTTCACCAAATATCCTTCGAAGAGCAGAAATGACGCCGTTCAAAATCTCTTTGAAGTCAGAGGTACGATGATGAATGTTTGCATCCAAAGCTGCTTGAAGTGAAGGAGGATAAGCGCTGACTGGTCCAGGTGTAAACAATCGCTTTTTTATCATAAAAACCGCCTTTATTTTAGGGTTATATCCTTTCAAATTATATTCATTTTGCATTCACAATCAGTTCAATTTCTGATTGCGCTGATTGCTCCTAAGTTATTATTGACAATGATTTTCTCTGTATGTTAGACTCGCTTCTGATTTGGGAATTGCTATTGAGAAGGGGTCCGTTCGCTCTTAAGAATACATGTCTCTTCAGGGATCGCTCAAACACCTCCATCTGGCCGACGTAATCCAACTAATAAGCGTCTCCGGCAAAACCGGTATGTTCCATCTGAAGAAAGAAGATCATGTAGGTCAGATCTATCTGATAGATGGGAATATCGTACATGCCGAAGTTGATGAAATCAAAGGAGAAGAGGCCGTTTACGAGCTTGCCATCTGGAGTGAAGGCGAGTTCAATTTTGAGCCTGACGTTGAACCAAGCATACGCACCATCAGCAAAACGAATACCAATTTGTTGATGGAGGCTGCGCGTCGTTTAGATGAGTGGCGCGTACTTTCCAAGAAAATTCCATCTCTCGATTTAATTCCTGAATTTGTGGTGGATCAGAACCAGGATCGTGGTCAAATCCAATTAACTACAAGTGAATGGTTGATCCTTTCCAAAATTAATGGAAAGCAAGACATTCGCACGATTTCTAAAAACTGTAATCTTGCCGTTTTTGATGTAAGCAAAGTTTTGTATGGATTAGTCACACACGGTTTGGTGTCATTAAAGAATCCAATAACCAGTCCTGTATCTCATCCTGTTCACGCTCATACTCCGCCCACATCGACCGGTGCATATAAAAGTAACACGTCTTCAGCACCGGGAAATAACTCACCTTCAGTCGAACCTGGAGCTGGTCCGAACAAAGACAATCTCCTGATGTTGCTCGACAAGATTAAGTCGATTTGTAATTCGACGTTAGGGAAACAAGGTGAAGCAGTTGTAGACAAACAATATCAGAAAGCAAGAACTGATATTGAGCGCGGCGGAGGTATGGCTGCTATTCAAGAAGCAGTTACCCAAATTGCAAAAGCTTCTTCGATTTTGAAAGGCTCGGCAACTACGGAAATGTTGCTGGAACAATTAAAGACGCTGAAATTGTAGGGGCAGAGCATTTTCTATATATAAAATCAGTCAAATATTCGGTTTAGATCACTGCTATCGGAAAACTGTGTATTGGAACAAAATGCTCTGCCCTTACTATTCGCGCGAACCTTCTCGCGGGTCTTTTCTTACGGAAGTTGTTCCGATTCCGATTGTGGAAATGGCATGCTTAAAAACCATAATTTCCTGGCCATTGCTGTCTAATACCACCGTAAATTTATCAAATCCTTTAATTTTGCCCGACAGTTTATAGCCATTCATTAAATAGATGGTGGCGATTTGACGTTCCTTCTTCAAGGTATGAAGAAATTCGTCTTGTATATTTTGTGCACCGTTCGATGCCTTTTCCATATTAACCCCTCCAGGGAGTTCTATATTTTTAGGTCTAATTTGTTATAGTTAGGTCACCCAAAAATGGACCCGTATCATTGTAATACAGAATCGACGATTTTTTGCAACTTTTCTGACGATTCTACCGAGATAAATTGGTCTTGATTTCGAAACCATGTCCTTTGCCTGCGCGCATATTGCCATGTCTTTCGAAAAATCTGGTCTTTGCAGTCTTTCATTGAAATTTTGCCCTGAAGATATTGAATGATTTCCCGATAACCTAAAGATGCTGAAGCAGGCATCGATTCAAATCCCGGACAACGAGTTAACAATTCACGAACCTCATCGATCCACCCGCGTTCGAAAAGCATTTCAGTGCGTTTGTGAATTCTATGCTTCAATTCATCTACATCCAGATCCAAAAACAATTTGATTGCAGGGAATCTTTCTTTTGTTAGTGGGATATCTGACTTTTTCATTCCTGTTTGGAAATAAATCTCAAGAGCTCGTTGAACACGATAAGAGTCGGCGGCTGGGACTGTTCGTGATGATTCCGGATCTAAACGTTGCAAAAGTTTATGTAAATGTTCCTTCCCTTTTTGAGCTTCGATTTTTTTTAGTCTTTCGCGAAGCTCAGGATCTTTTGCCGGCACAGCCCATATTCCGCGAAGAATTGCCTTTATATAAAATCCAGTTCCGCCGGTAACCAGCGGCAATTTGGAGCGGTTTAATATTTCTTGCAGAATTGGATACGCAAGTCGTTCATAATCTGCCATTGAAAATGCTTGATGGGGTGGTAGGAATGAAAACAAGTGATGGGGTGCAGTTTGTTTTTCGATTACTGATGGTTGATTTGTTCCGATGACAAGATCACGATAGATTTGCCGCGAATCGGCGTTAACGATTTCCGATGGATAGCGTGATGCAATTTCAAGGGCTGCCTGATTCTTTCCGCTACCGGTAGGACCACCCAGAACTAAAACAGGAAAACTCAAAGCACTATCTTCTTGGTTTTGGTTTCTGATCAGAGAATCGCGTTCCGCGATCCTGTGCCTGACGAATTGATTCTAAACGATGATCAAAGCAAAACATCTCTTGCCTTTCAATCCGCTTCCCACATTTTCTACATCTACCGGATCCAACACCTAATATGCGTCCTAAAAACCGTAATACATATCCAGTTGGAATCAGTGCTGCTGATCCGAAAAAAATCATCTTTGTGTTATCGACAACTTGCTGGTTGTTGCCCGTGGATTTATCGGCAACCACGAAATATAGAAGAGCCAAAGCCATTCCAATAACGCCTGAAGTAATAAGGATCTTCGAAAACATTTGTTATACCTCCCGGCTGTTTATCACAAGAAAAAACGCAGCCATATTACAAGCAGCAAAACTAAACTTGTAATGAAGAGTCCCACCATTTGTTGTTTTTGTGCCGGTGTCATAGTTCTGGCCTTACGTCCTTTAATGTTTCAATGACCAGCCGTTCATGATCAGGCCCTAATGTACGTTTAACAGCCAAAATTGCTGAGTATAAGAATTCATTTAGCGAATTTACCAATGCTTCCCTCTTACTTTCAGCGCGTAACCAATTCAGATTCCCGGCGATGGTTTCTTCATCCAGTGTTCCATCTTTCTTTAAAGAAACATTCTTAAACACCGAAGAATTGTTTTCACGCAAATCCACAAGATACTTGCTCAGAACGTGTTCAGCGATTGGCACCTACCTCGCGCATCATGTATCGATAAAGAAAAGAGTACATTTTATTGTAATCACCAATGATGTTCCGGACTTCATCAAAAGAAATTCCACTTGCGATATTTTGATCAAATGGATCTGACTTCTTTCCTTTAACCTTGATATAACCGATGCTTAAAAGCATATACATTACCTTAAACGTTTCCGCATCTCCGATTTCACTTTCACGGCAAATATCTTCAATCGTTTTTTGTCCATCAATCAGTTCTAAAACATAACGTTCGAATCGTTCCAGCTTGACCCGCTCTTTTATTCCGTAATCCATTCTGGAAAGGATTACATCACGCGAAGGGAACTTGCTGATAAGTGAACTTGGTTCCTGAATTTTACGGATTCCTTGGACGATCAATTCAGAAATACTTACATCGGCTGTGATATTTTCTTTACTTGGAAGTTCGCCCTCCGCAAAATAAAAGATTCCGGTTTCCCAGTTAAACAAACTGTAAACGATATGACGGATTTGATCTTGAACACCTTCCCAAAGCTGTTTGGGGGTTAATGCACCGAGTTCAACTAAAATCCTGCCTTGTCGCTTTTTTGAACCGAGCATCGAAACAGAACGATCATAAGCATCTTTTGAAATCCGGCCCCACTGTAGAAGTAAATCACCCAGACGATCTTCGAGTTCGTTGCTGTTGGCAAAAATAACATTGCCATCTTTGATGTAGAGATTTTTTTTGATCCGTTCTTTTTTGAAATCTAAGACACCCGTACGACGCGTAACACGCAGAAATTCAAGAACATCCGGCAATCCAACTGATGCCAAATCGCCCTTAAAACGCTTACCAATCATGTTAAAAAATGGTACCACATATTTGCAGTTTGTAGCGCCGGCGTCTCGCCGGCTAAGGATGATGTGCATTCAGATGCTGGCCGGCGTGGACGCCGGCGCTACAAACCGCTCTCAATACTTTCTGGAAATTTCAACTCCCTTGTAGTAATGTTTCAAAATTTCACGGTAATCTTTTCCAAGTTTCGCGTATCCTAATGCACCAACCTGACACATACCAACACCATGCCCCCAACCTCTGCCGGTAAAAGTAAAATTGCGGATTTTGCCGCTGGGATCATAAGTTTTATCAATCACAAATAAGTTATCGCGCAGACCTAATGCCCAACGCACACGAAGTCCACGCAACACCGCGCTTCCCTTTGTTCCCGTAATTTTTAGTTCATAGATTCGATGTGATACACCATAGCTCAAAGGTTCCAGATCTGTGATCTCACCAACATCTGCATACTTGCTAACTTTTTCACCCAACTCTGACGGAGTAGCTGTCTCGCGCCAGAAGGTGTACTTTGAACTTCGATCTAAAGATGCACCAGCTTGATTTATTTCGCAAACTAGAAGTCGTGGAGTTCCATCATTGATTGCATATTCAATTTGATCACCAGGCGAACAAACCAAACGATCTGTAGGAATTAATGAATCGCCAATTTTTTGAAACAATGCCAGATCGGAATTCAACACATACAGATGAACTCCGGAATCATCCAGGATCTGAACTTCATTGCGGCTGATTTCACGAATCGTTCCTTTGGAAGAATTGATTTGATGATAATGATCCAAAATCCGGAACAAGGCCTGATAAAAATCGAGTCTGGTTACAGGTTGATATGGATTGAATCTGGGAAGTTCTGAATCGCGAGGCACCAGAATCTGATCATGAAACAAAAATAAGAATGAATGAGTTTCAGGTGTGGACTCCAACGAAAAACTGAGATGTTCCAAAAAGTATCGGTAATCCTTTTCGTTCAACAGCGAATCGCGTTTTGGTTGCCAGCACAGTTGATCTACAAGATATTCGCCCAATGCAACCCAGTTATTTGTGCGCGGTGATGATTGGATGCAGGATCTTTTTCCAAGAAATTCTAAAATCGATGTTGTTGCAGTCGCAATTTCGTTTGCAGTTACTGCACTATTCCAGTCACCGGCAAATTGCAGATTCGTTTTTAATCGCAGCCATGCATACCACCAGGGCTGACTTACACCGCCTAATTCAACAGCCTTTCGAGTTGATCCATTTTCTTCCGGATAACATTCCACACTCTTTAAATACGGATAATCCCAACCTTCAAACATGTATTCCGCATTTTCGGTGCGTCCTCCACAGGTAGAAGTGTAAAGCGCATTAATCGGCTCTGCGCCATAAGTCAAAATTTCACCGGCAGTTTCTTCCACTGCACGTGTTGATTCTGAACTTTCAGTGCTGATTCCGGAATAAACCTGGCAGCGCGGAGTTGCACACAAATCGTAGCCATCATTTTCAAACTGATGAAGATTCTTGTAAGCATATGTGCGCGCGGCAACCGCTTGTGCTTTGATTGCCTCATGCGTTGCAACGCTTCCGCCACCAATCTCGTTCGGTACAACGCCTTTCAAATAATCTTCAAAATTGATGTTGTTCACTACGGTCAGTCTTCCCAATGAATTCACGAAGACGGAAACCGTTCCTCGAAATCGATCGTTATCAATTCCAAGCAACAAAGCGTTATTCCAAATTTGCAAAGGACGATTTGTCCGTAAAATGACGTTTCCGCCATCATCCGTTAACACCAATTGAGCGCGGTTCGAATCTGACGATCGATCATCAGATACGTAAAACGCCCCTGTATATCCGGCTGATTTCATATCTTCAACGGCTTTTTGGGCTTGATCTTTAGAGTTGAATCGGCAAACCCTGACCTGATAAAAATTTCGATCAGGATTGAAAAACACGAAAATCGGATAACGCGTTTTTGTACGCAATGTGTTCGCTGAATCATCAGCATTCTTTTTGGCCGAAAAAGATTCAACCTGAACCGAATATTGCGTGCTGACTTTCGCCAGATAACTCAACCCGGCAGTAACCCGGTTTGGAGTGCCGCTTTGATTCGCACCATCGCTGAAATAAATCAGATCTTCGGATGTGAATGAAACAGTCTTCGCATCCGTTTTAAGCCCCACCCGGATCACGGGATCTTTTAGTTTTGGAGAGGCTGAAACATGAACGGACGGAATTCTGGTCGCAGGTGTTGAAGATACGCCGCCGCCTGTTCCTCTACCGGCACAAGCAGTAAAGATGAGTCCCCCCAGAAGTACTACGAATACGATATGACAATAGTAGTATGCTCTTTGTAACGACACCATCCGTGGTATTCTACCACAAGAGTTACAGAGGCTTATTTGGTTTGAACGTCTCCAGTCTTTTCTGGTTTTGCGAATAATTCATCAAGAGTGACAAACGTCTTTTCCGTGTTTCTTCCTGCTTCGCACTCATAATCCAGAAGACGCAAATTCGCTGATATCCTGGCGGTTGCGCGTTAAAAAATTCCCAGGCTTTTTTATCGGATTTAAATTGCTTTTCATAACGTGACTCGAGTTTGACAGATTTTCTTTCCTCTGCATATTTCAGAGATTTCTTGATATCAGAGTCTTGAAATGCTTTTAATCCTGCAGGTCGTATTAACTTCAATTCCAAAAGTTCATTAAATCTCTTTACATTCACCCCGCTCCAATGACTTTGCTTTTTTCGCGGGGTAAATCGGATCGTGTAGCTTGTTTCATTAACATTTTTACGGACTCCATCGATCCAGCCATAACAAAGCGCTTCATCCAGTGCTTCGGGATATGTAATGCTTTGCTTCAAAGTACTTTTTTTATGAAACCCTACCCACAATTCAGACAACTTTGCATGATTCTTTTCCAGCCATTTTCGAAATTCTGTTTGCGTTTTGAAGTATGTAATTTTCATCGGGATCAGTATAGTATTCTTACATGGATCAAAAGCGCGTAGGAATCTTAATTTTTCCTGATGTGGAAGTTTTGGATTTCTGCGGACCATTCGAAGTTTTTTCGGTAACAAGATTAAATGAACAACAGAGGCGTGAAGATGCATCGCCATTTCAGGTTGTCCTCATTGCCGAAAACGAAGATCCTGTTGTTGCAAGTGGCGGCTTGCGTGTACTTCCTGATTACACATTAGATAACTGCCCGCGATTGGATATTCTGGTTGTTCCTGGTGGCTGGGGCACTCGAAAAGAAATCAATAACGAAAAACTTTTGAACTGGATCCGCGCACGTGCAAGTGAAGTGGAAACGCTATCATCTGTTTGTACCGGTTCAGTACTTCTTGGAAAAGCAGGTTTATTGAATGGCCGCCGGGCAACCACGCATTGGCGCGCTTTACCCTGGATGCGCGAAGTGCTCCCTCAAGTAATTGTCGAAGATTCCTGGCACGTTGTTGTTGATGACAACATCTACAGTTCGGCAGGAATTTCAGCAGGAATCGATATGGCCTTGCGGATTGTCGGACACTATTACGGAGATGAAATCGCACAAGCTACTGCTCGCCAGATGGAATATGCATTTTTGGAAACGAACAACCGTCGTGTAAATCTCGCAAAATTTTCCTGAATCTGGCGCGAATTCAAGTATACTGACGCATATATAGTGATAGGGCATATCTAGGCTATGTCCTACACAATAAAAAGATTTACGGAGGTATAGGTAATGACAAAAATCATTATCCGGCTCAGTTTTCTCTGTATCGCATCGATCCTCATTGCTCCTTATTTGACAGCCCTCACTGTTCTGCCACTCACTGATGAACAACTCGCAAAAAAGGCAGAAATGATTGTTGTCGGCAAAGTGCTTTCTGCCGATTACGATATCGATAAAAAAGACAATCATCCTTACACTAACGTTCATATCCGCGTTAGTGAATATCTCAAAGGAAAGAATCAAACTCGCGATCTCACTTTAAAAACTTTAGGTGGAATCGGACCGAAAATGGGAATGTACATTCCAGGCGCTGCTAACTTTTATCGCGATGAAGAGGTTCTTCTCTTCTTAGAAAAGCGAAATGATGGAAGTTTATTTCCAATCGGATTGTTCCTGGGAAAATATTCTATTTATCGCGATCATGCGACAGGACGCAAAGTCGTTGTGCGAGACGAAGAAGGTCTAGGCAAATATTCGCCGGAGCCTCGCCAAACTGAAATCCAGGATCTCGAACCGGAACAAAAAGTCTTTTTCGATGACTTTCGACAAAAGATCCGACAATTTGTTGAACGGTAAAGGAGGCTTCTATGAAACGCATTATTTTTCTCTCGTTCATTGCAATACTTTTTCTTCAAACGTCCGATTATGCCTTTGAATTAATTCCCGGAGTTGGAAACAATCCTGAAACTTTTTTCAAATGGCCGGCCTCACAATTTCCGATTAGATATGCAATTCAAACGAATGGCACGAACGACGTTCCAGGAACAAATGAAAGAAACCAGTTGAAGCTTGCTTTAAATCGATGGAATCCGCAGACGCCATTCAAGTTTCAATTTTCTGGACTCGTAAATACCGTAACAGCTGGCGATTTAAATAATGCGATCATTTTCGATAACCAGAATTTTCAAGCTGGTTCATCTGTACTTGCAGTAACCGAAGCATTCTTCTTCACAAATGCTCCGCAAGTAAGAGTAGAGGGAGACATCCATTTCAATGATCATGATTTCAAATGGACTACAGGCAAAACCAATTCAGCAGCGGATATCTATAAAATTTTACCGGTAGCAGTACATGAGCTGGGACATTCAGTCGGACTCAATCACAGCGCAATTTTTAACGCAACAATGTTCTTTGCATCACAAGGTGATGATCGTGCTGAAACTCTGGATCCTGATGATGTTGCCGGCATAAAATTTCTTTACGGACCTCGTCAAAATGTGCTTACTGTTCCGAAATTGATCAGTCCACTCGATAACACGCAGCACAGAGTTCTGGTTGGCACTGGAACTCAAGCCGCAAATGGAATCACATTTCGCTGGGAACAAAACACAACACTCACGCTGACAAATTTTTCATTGCAATTCGCTGCGAATCCGACGTTCACTCAAAATGTTAAGAAGTTTAACGCCGCGGCAAAACTCGCTTTCTTCATGGGACCGGGCGCAAAACTGAATGCTTTGAAGAATATTCAACAAGCATCATCAACCGGAAAAGTTTACTGGCGAGTGCAAGCAAAAAGCGGTGGAGCTACGGTAACCAGCGAGGTCCAAAGCATTCAACTGGAGCAGCAGTGACCGCAATGCGTAATCCGTAATGCGTAATGCGTATGCCAAAATAACTATGGGTCTAAAATATCGGTTTTATTTTTGCGTTTCACATTTTCACTTGGCTTGAATTCAACTTCAATGTTACCGTTCTCGCGCAATGTGCCATCGAGTGTTCCGATTTTGTATCCAAGTTCAGACTGGCTTCGACCGTGGAATGCGTTAAACGTTAAGACATGTTCGCTGAAATAGAAAGCCTGTCCACCATCCGTTAAAACAAGCGCACTTTTGAACTTGTCTTTGTGACCTTCTTCAAGCATAAACCTTCCGGCATTACGAAGATTTGTCGTACTGTGGCGCGCTTTTCCTTCCACGATAATACGTTCTTCAGGCACACCCATCTCCTTTAATTTATTTTTCATCTCAACAGCTTCATTGAAATTGGTGTGCGATGGATGGACATTTCCGCCGCTAACCATAATGAAAGGCGCTCTCCCATCTTTATATTCCTTGTAAGCCATTTTGCATCGTTCTTCAGCTGTAGGATGTAACTTCAATGGCTCATCTTGTCCGAGTGGTGTATAACCAGGAACGACGATTAATGGGTATTTCTCTGGAGGCTTATTGTATTTATCCCATTCTTTGAAATTTTGAATCGCCGTTCTGCTTTTGACATTCTCCCTGATCGAAGGATCCGGCAAAACTTTATCAACGATTTCATTGGTTCTTTTTAGCCGCTCCGGTTTTTCCTGAATGAATTTGTTCAAGTCTTTATCATCGGCAAGTACCGCCTGGAGATTATTCGCCATCTCTTGCTTGTCTTCTTTCGAAGCGTTTTTGTAAGTTTCCATGAACCTACCAGGCGTATTGCCGGCTAAATCTGCTTTCAACATGGATGATATTGTTTGCTTGTTATACTCCCTATCGAGTTTTGTTTCCGGAGACTTTAGTCGGCCAACATCTTTGAATGTACGGTCCGGCGGCTCTTCAATTTTTACTTCTTGCGATTGTTTTGGAGTCTTATCTGCGTATTTACGAAGTTCCTTATCGAGATCTTCGCTGCGCTTTTTACTTTCAACTTCAACATCTGCTTTTTGCCTGAGAGGCTGCGGAGTTTTTGCAAAATTTCCTGTGGGTTCCTGAGATCCATTCGATGGATCCAGATTTTCCGGTTTGTCTTTAGTTGCAGTAGTGGATTGCGTTTGAATCTCTGAAGGTGGACTGTATGCATTTCCTGTAACGGGTCTAACCATTTTCAAGCCTCCTGTAAATTGGTGAGCTTGATTATGGTGTTTTTGAAATGCTTAGTCGCCGCCTACACAGGTAGGGATGTATTTAATTCGCAGAAAAGTTTTCGATTAAAAACAGAGCGCCTAAACCTCGCCGATAGCTATAGGCATAGGCTTGTTCATCATCGGAAATGATAATGCTTGTAAAAGCAACAAAACCGGCAGGATCTGATACTGTAATTTCTTTGAATAGACTCCTCTTTCCGCTGGAAACTTCGACTTTATATACTTTCGCAGGAATACTAAAAAGGGTCCGTACAAAAATCGATTTCGCATCCCGGCTCCATCGAATTGGTAATTCTCCTGATTCAATGCCATTAAAGGGTACGGACTTTCCGTTTGAAAGTGAATAAATCTGATAAGCTTCATCCCCCGACATGATCAGCATTGAATCTCCGTCAGGAGAAATGAGAAGTCTATCTTCTAATGCTTCAATAGGAAGGCGAAGTTTATTTCCTGATAAATCCATTGAATAAAATTCTGGGAGACCTGTACCTGTTCGACTAGAAATCAGTAAATGTTTGTTGTCAGGAAAAAATCCATAAGACGTCAATTCTGTTTTATCTGATGCTTTGAAAGTCTTTACAGTTCCTGTGCCTGTGGGTACCAGAATAATATCAGAACCACGTTCCCCTAAAACAAACTTCTCATCCGGCGAGAATTCAATTGCGGCACCTGGCGCCAAACGTGTTCCTGCAGAGCCATCCATATTCGCAACATAAATCGTTCCGCTTGGAGAGTCACTTCCATCCCCACGTTCATGAATCAACACTTTGGTTCCGTCAGATGAAATGTCCTCAACTTCAGAATTGTCCAGCCAGGTTAAACTTTTCTCACCTGGCTGCGACAGCCTCTGTGCATTAGCAATCACTCTGGTATCCACAAAATCCATCAGCATTCGGCCATCCACAGAAATATCTTTCAAAACTGCTGAAGTAAAAGTTCCGAGTTGACGTTTGCTGCCATGAACATCCAATGCATGCATTTCAGAGCCTCCGCCACCTTCTAAAGGAGCTGAAGTAAACCAGACTTCATTTGTGCCCTGCATCCATGAAATGCCTGTCGGATAATACTCGCCTGAATCATTGATTACTTTGCCTTGAAGATCAACAATCAAAACATGCCCATTTATGGCAAACGAAGGATGCAATACAAAAGCGATGAAATTTGCATCAGGTGAAATTTCAATTCTGTCAATTAAGTCTGCTGATTCGTAAAGAACTTTGCCGGGGGGATATTCAAGACGAGATTTTCCGTTGCTATACTTTGCAACCGCAAACTGCGAACCATTTGGATTCCAGCAGGCTCCTGTAACATTATTTTCAATAGGCCGTGGAGAACCGCCTGATAGATTTACCTGCGATAACAAACCAGGCATGGTGAAACCACTACTCTTACGATTAAGAAGTAGCATCTCACCGCCTTCCGAAATCGATAAGACATCTTCATTCTGAATACCGAGGGAACGTGCTTCTACAGCACCTGGACGGCTCAAATAAAGATCTCTGGTTCCACCTTCCCAGACTGCGCTGTAAACAATTGTTTGGCCATCACGGCTAAATTGTGCTGTCCCGATCGGGCCACGCCGGTATGTAAGCCTGTGATAAGAAACAGGTTTTGTTTTTGTTTTGGGTTGTTCGCGTGTCATGAAAAATAGAGCCGAACCTAAAATGAGGATTAATGCAACCGCGACAACATCAAAAATTTTGTGGAGTTTTCGTTTCCTTTGAATCGGTTGAGCTACATCAAGCGCTGACTCTGAAGTACTCGCAACTTCAGAATAATGATCACGGATACTTTGAATATCGCGTGCTAAATCACGTGTCGATGCATACCGATCGTTAGGATTTTTTTCCATGCATCGTTCGATCAGCCATCGAATGGGTGCAGCAATATGACTGTTGATCGCCTGTACGGGTTCCGGTTCTTCATTAATAATTGCCGCCAGAGTTTCAACAGTTGTCTTTTTCTGGAATGCACGTTTGGCTGTCACCATTTCATAAAGAATCACACCAAGAGAAAACTGATCGGACCGAAAATCAATAGCAGACCCACTCGCCTGCTCCGGTGACATATATCCAACCGTGCCCATCAAGACTCCAGCCTCAGTTTTTGCTGCAGTTGGAAGTGCCGACACCTGTTCGTTCGCTGAAGGCGTCATAAGTTTCGCCAGTCCGAAGTCCAGAATTTTTACGTAACCATCGTCCGTGATCATCAAATTTTCCGGCTTTAGATCGCGATGCACGATTCCAGCTTCATGAGCTTTTGCCAGACCTTCTGCAATCTGCACAGCCAGTTGGATTGCTTTTCTTGCGGGCAGCGGACCTGCTTGTATCAGTTCGCGAAGTGTCTTTCCTTCAACATACTCCATGCTGATGAAGGAGCAAGAATCGATGGTCCCGATTTCATAGATCGTAATGATGTTGGGATGATTCAATGCAGAAGCAGATCGTGCTTCTTGTTCGAATCTAGTAAGACGATCTGTGTTTGATGAAAACTCAGCGGGCAATAATTTGAGCGCTACTTCACGGCCTAATCGAACATCGCGTCCGCGATAGACTTCGCCCATACCACCGGCACCAATTGGTGCCAGGATTTCGTATGAGCCAAGCCGAGAACCGGCGTTCAGTCCCACGCGCTTATCATAACAGTTGTTGCCTATGTCAAAACAGCTTTAGATTTCCAAAAAGAAAAGCAGATGCCAAGAGATTCATAATGGAAAGTGGACCAGTCAAATGTTCACTTTTTACATAAATGACCAGCCCACTTTACGTTCTTGCTTAACGTTAATTTGAATGCTATTTCCCGTAAGGCAGGGTTTTAACGTTAACTTCGTATGACCATGCAACTTTGCCCAACGCTCCACGAAGTGGAGTCCATGCCGCCGAAGCTCCACTTGATATTTTAGTTTTCGCCACCGTATTCGTTGCAACCAATGCCTGTTTGATAAGGGCATCAGCTTCTGCTTCACCTTTCTGGCCGTTCGCTAAGCTTTCGTTCAGTGCATGAGCATTGCTCTTTAACATGTCTACCTGTTGCAAGGTGCTCTGACGTGCCTGCGCTGTAAGCGATTTGTCTGCATTTACACTTTTTTCGAGTTCCGCGCGGTAAGGATCGCACAGCTGTTCGACCTCAGCTGCAGCAGCTTTTAATTCAGCATCATTAAATCGTCGTGCGCCATCATTTTCTGGCATCGGCATCGTTGTGTTGTAGGCTTTTGCCAGCTGGCTAAGACTTTCTGCGAAGGGACCCCATTCAGCCGAACCTTTGAAACCAGGAGGCTGTGATTTTACCCAACGATCAAGCCGGGTTGAATATTGCAGCAAAGAGACAACTTCACTGCTCGCAGAATAATCAGATTTGAAGCGTCCTTGTGTCCGCGAAACTTGATCCTGAAGGTCATCCAAAAATTGATTGGTATCAACCTCTCCACGCGGCCCTTTTAGAACAGAATTCTTCTGAGTGGTATCAAGAGCTGCCTCAAACGCAGACCGGCCACTCTCAATATTTCCCATTAAGTCCTCAACTTCCTTGTCTGTTAAACGCTCGGTTACTGCTAACAGTGTCGCTGGAAGGATGAGCAATCCAATCATGATAACAGCGACTAAAACCAACCGCTGTAGAACAAGGATGACAGAAATATTTGGTTTGAATATTTTTCCCATGTCTTTACTCCTTTAAGTTAGCCGTTTGCACATTGAAACGTGCGTGAAATCGGCTTATTGGGATTTCTTAATGCGGGTTAAATTTTCGCGGACCATAATACCGGCCATCTTGGGCAGACTTCTATTTCAGACTCGGATGAGGTTGCCCTTGATGGCAAAAAGTGTTGGGTGGCTTTTGATCTTCCACACTAATCTCCTGGAAAGCTATTTTGCTAGCAATGACCCAGAGTTTACAGGGTTCTAATCAGCCTGAATATTGGACTTTGGTCCTATAGGAACTGGCGTGCCGAAATATTTCCCTCTTGGGGAATATAGAGGTTAGAGAGTTTTCACCAGTCCGCCATCAACTAAAATATTCTGGCCGGTAACATAGCTGGCTTCAGAAGATAGCAGGTATGCAACTACGCGTGCAATTTCGTTCGCTTCAGCCGGACGCCGCATCGGAATTTGATCAACAATTTCTTGAGCAACTTCATATGTATCAACCCATCCCGGCAAAACTGAATTCATTCTGATTCCATTCGCGGCATAACGTTCAGCATACATTTTGGTGAAACTGGATAATGCAGCTCTCAGCGCAGAAGAAACGGGCCTTGGTAATCCAGGTTCTTTCGAAGAAAAAGAAGAAATATTTACGATTGCACCTTTTTTGTTTTTAAGGAAAATTGGAGTAATAAGTCTTGCAAGACGAACCACTGATAACAAAATCAGATCCAAACCTTCATGCCATTCCGCATCACTAACGTTCAGAAGTTCACCTTTTGCCGGATGACCGGTGTTATTAACCAATGCATCAATTCGGCCATAGTGTTCCAGTGTCGAACTTACGAGCTTATAAAGGTCTGCTGATTGCGTTAACGATCCCTGCACGGCAAAGCCATTCAACTCATTCGCGACATCATGAACTGCTTCAGATCTTGCAAACAACGCAACACGATATCCGCGCTTTGACAATTCTCGCGCGCATGCTGCTCCCATGCCTGAGCTCGCTGCAGTAATAATTGCAACTTCGTTCATACTAAAGCCTCACCCAATAATTTAGAATTTCATCCCATGGAAACTGCGGACCAGGATCGATTTTGCGGCGGATCATTATCTTTGGATCATCTTCGGCAGGCATCATTGTAATATCCAGATCGGAATGCCCTGCAATATTTTTGAGATTCTGATTCCGCTCACGCAAATCCTTCAACAACTCCTTCAAGGAATCTATTTGTTCAGTTGTATACGGTTCATTCGGATACTGCGATACGGAATCAAACCATTTTGGATAACGTCCTGAATTTACAAGTTCGATTCCGATGGAATGCTCATTATGACCGATTACATGATTTGCAATTCTATCTTCCGGAACATAACAAAATATCGAACCATCGCGATCAATATAATAATGACCTGATACACCAGTACCGCTTTCGGAATAAATAATCCTTTCACCGAATTCACGAGCCATCTTCATATCAGGTAATTCAGTGCAATGAATCACAACAAGATTGATTAATTGTGGATGGCGTTCCTGAAGCCGTGGCCAGTACGGCAAAAAGTCTTCGACAATGTTCATCAACTGTCCTGCGAACTTTTTTGAACTAAAGGCGGAATTCGAGGTTGTTCTGCTGGAGGCGTTAAGCCGAAACGCGTGTATAAATCAGCTGGAAAAATCTGTGACACCGGACGTCCGAATTTCAAATCATCTTCCACTCGAACTAAACAGTTGTATACAAGATCAACCGATGCTTCTTTCTGGCGCAATTCTTCCGTTGCTAAAGCCATTCGTTGCTTCTTCTCATCCAGCATTTTCAAATTTTCTTGAATTACTTGTTTGGCTGCGTCATCCATACTGACAGCAAGTTTATGTTTATAATCGCGAATCTGTTGTGCAATTAATCTTTCATTCTGAGGTGATACAAAATCGTTTAAACGCGCAAGATCGAGTCGCACACTTTTAAGTGCCTCTCCAATCAATAATTCGGACTGGAGGAATTCTTCTGCCGATACTTGATTTAGCATCATGTCTTGCTGCAATTTCGAAATGACCGATTTGTAAAGTGCCTCGGTGCGATCTACTTGAACCGACTGCACATTTTCTTTCTTTTGATTTCCTTTTAGATTCTTATAAGTGAAATATCCAAGAACGGCCAATGCCAAGATAACAATGGCGGCGCCGGCAAAAAGAGCAGTTGAAAAGATTGCGGCGATAACATTCCAGAGTCCAGGTAACGCAAACCGGATTGCGATTAAAACAATAACCAGTAGAAAAACAGAACCCAGACAGGAAGATTTATTGGAAGAACTCATTGAGACGAATCAGAACTGCCAAGAGGGCTGGCGAATCCATCGCTGGTAATCGCTTCCAGGGAATAAAACGCAGACGATTCTGAATCAAAGAAAATGTAATGAACACCTTCCGAAGATTCAATCGATGCGGGAATCGGGAAATCATTTAATCTTTGTTTTTGTCCATCCTGAACTCGATATAAGTTCCAGAACGCTACACCGTTTTCGCGTGTAGTTTTCCATTCGATCGAAACACCTTTTTCTTCAGGATTGACTTTGAAATATTCCAACGTTCCTGGAATTGAAGAATCATATTCTTCATGTAAATTCCCGAACAGCTCACTTGATGATCCATTCACGATTACATAACGGAAATGATCCATTCCTGCAAACGGAATCACAATCGATGAATTCCCGGTTAAGCCGAGTTTCATCGCAAGAGTGCCGCTCTTCTCACCTTTCGTAAAAAATATCGTGCTGGTTGAATATGTACTGGTAGTTGATGGAATGAATTCCAATTTGATTCCACCGAAATCAGCCGTACGTTCTCCGCGAACCAAAGCGGCAGCAAAAGGCTGAATTTGAAAATCATCATCGCCGCGATCCGCATAAGCGGAAGGGGGAAACATCAAGAAATAATTTTGGAGATAAGTATCAAGCGATGGCAGATGGTTCAGGTTCAAAACATTTTGTAAAACTTCCATCACTTTACTATCGCGAGTGTATGACCATTGCTCCCAGGTCTGACGAATTACATCTTTCACCGGACGAGCGAGAAGTTCAATGAATTTGGAAGATCCAAGAGCAAAAGCCGGATCATCATCTGTTAAAGAAATTTCAGGATGTTCATACCGGTTTCGCTGTGCCTGGCTTGTAAGAAAGGAATAAGTCTGAAATTGACCTTCCATCCAGCCCGCAGTTGCTTCATAAAACCAGTATTCCCCTGCCGGCCGATACATCAGCTCTGCAGCATGAGCAAATTGATGAATCCAAAATGAAGGAAAGTCGGCGCGTACTAAAAGATTCTTGTTCAGAACGACCTGTAACTTCTTATCCTGAAATACGGCACCTGTAAATTTTTTACCGCCAGCAATGAAATAAACATCAAGTTGCTGGATTCCAGTTTCGGTCCGGGTTGCTGGTAAGGGCCATCCTAAAACCGTTTGCATAAAATGGCGGGATCGTAAAAGTGTCGGTATTTGTCTTTCCAAAATGTCCGGAAGATCATTGCGATCTGCATCCTGGAAAAATGGATCGTCGGCAATGTAGAAGATTTTAAAATAGCGATCGACAACTACACTCTTAAAATTGGAATCATCAAGAGCACCTACAGGTCCGTCTTGCCTGCCGAACCAGCATCCTGAATCGACAGCTTGCGCTGTCCCCGCTATGCAAATCAGAATTGCGACGGCAAGAATCTGAAGATACGTACGGCGTACTTGGACGTCGTTCATTAAAGTCCTTAACCCTTTCCTACAAAATACCGACACCCAATGTTATTGACTTTCTCTTTTCTTGTCAAGCACTTACAGGGGGGGTGGGCGTCCCCCACCAATTTATTCAATTTCAACTTCTGAACGACTTCTGACGGCCTTGTCAGGCTGTTGAACTGAGACGCCAGCTGACATTTGGAAAGCTTTTTCCAAATCGGTACGCATCTCAGCTACCGAACTATAACGTGCGGATGGATCCTTTTGAAGTGCTTTAAGAATGATCTGTTCCAGATTTGATGAAATCTGAGGGTTAATCTCACGCGGTGGTTGCGGATCTTCACGCATTTGTTGAAAGCCAACCGCAATAGCAGTTTCACCGGTAAATGGGACCTTACCGGTAAATAGCTCATACAAAATGATGCCGAATGAATAGATGTCAGCCCGTTCATCCGCTTTTTTACCAGCTACCTGTTCCGGCGCCATGTATTCAGGGGTCCCAAGAATCAGACCCGTGGCAGTCATACCTTGCTGATGAATGTTAGCCGCCAATCCAAAATCTATAATTTTCAATTCACCATGATCATTCACAATAATATTTTGTGATTTCAAATCGCGGTGAATGACACCATGTTTATGCGCGCTTTCCAGCCCATCACAAATTTGAAACGCAATTTGTGATCCTTCAGCGGCGGAGAAAGCGCCATCACGTTTGATGATGTCTTTCAAAGTTGTTCCGGAAAAATATTCCATCGAAACAAAATGCAAACCTCCGGATTCAGAGATATCGTGAATTCTGATTACATTTGGATGAGTGATTCTTCGCGCTGCTGATACTTCACGCTTCAAGCGCTCCAGGCCATCAGCGTTATTGCTTAGTAAAGGAGATAGAACTTTAATCGCGACTTGCTCTTTCAATTGTTTATCATGCGCTTGAAAGACAATCCCCATTCCTCCCCGACCGATTTCTTTGAGAAGTTGAAAGCGATTTTCTAAAGCAGTAGAAATATTTTGAAAAATCGTTGGCATTTGGCTATCGCCGACGTTTTGTAATGTCCTGACTTTACCTGCAGACAATGTTTGTTCAAGTTGAGTATTAATTTCAGCATCCAATCGACACATCAATGCTTCCAGATTTTCAATCCGTTCCATGACTTTGTCATCTTTTTTATGCTTCTCACTTTCCTTCTCAATCCCTTTCACTGCCGCTGATTTCAGGAAATCGATAGTGAGCGGAACGCCAAGAGCGACCACAATGATTAAAAAGCTGTAGACCAAAACGGCTGGATCCTGATTCTTAGAATACGCCATCAGCGCAAAGGCTCCCATAAAAACGGCAGCCATGCTCATGAATGTTGCGGCGGCCATCTTCATACCGCCGCCAGATTCTGTTTCTTTCTTAGCCATTTAAGCCTCTAATTTAGAGAATATACGCAAATTGACCCTATACTGTTTCGGTCGAAAGCGAATTGATTCATCCTATCTTCGTTGCTGTGAGGTTACAAATCCTTGCGGCAGAAGTAAATATCTTCGCGGCGCAAACCGAATTTTGTAATTATTTCTTCAGGAAGATTTGACACGTAGGGATCAACATTCACTTCAAAACCAGCTTCCTTCAAACGATCCTTGTAATCCAAACCATAAACCCTTTTATGATCGATATCGCCAAAAATTTTGAGACGTTCCTCAGGCGATGTAATCGTTGAATCTTCATACGTTGTTTGTCTCTTGGTATCGACCGGTGATTGAAGAATTGCCCAGCCGCCTGGTTTTAGTACGCGATACAATTCGCGCATTGCCAATCGATCATCAGGAATGTGTTCCATGACATGAACACACAGGATGGAATCGAAATATTCCGCTTTAAATGGGATGTTTGTTATATCAACTTTGTAATTTGCAGTGCTGGAGCTAAGATCCGCATCATAATAATCAATGTTTTTGAATTTGCGGAAGAATTTTTGGAAAAAATATTCAGGCGCGAAATGCAGCATTTTGGTTGGTTGATTTGCGTTGATGAGATCGGAATGATCTAAAAGGTATTTGAAGATCACACGATGCCGTAATCTTGAATTGCATTTAGGACAATCCTGCCCGTCAAAGTTACTTAAGTTCGCACCGCAACAAACGCACACAAACTTATTGCCGTAATAGCGCAGGAACCAGGTCTTGCGTTCTGCTTCACGCACAAATTTTCGTAGCGCTGTTTTGGTCTGATCCGGAATTTTCGATTTAATGTAACTTAGCATTGGAAATTCTCTATTATAGCTTCGCATCTCTGTGGTGAAACTTTTTTTTTACCGCAGAGTTCGCAGAGTTTATTTTTTCTTTACCGAATCCCGGTGGTATATATTACTAAGCACTTTTGGAGAAACGCATGTTGCGTCGATTTCTATACTTTGCCGTGGGATATCGACCCCAGACCGATAACCGTTTCAAAAATCTTCTTGTGGCATTTTACAATTTCATCAGTGATCCATTTTATTGGCCTAAAATCCGCAGCCAATTTCTGACACAACTATCGCGGGTTCAAAATACTGATGACGCGGTTGATCTTGCCTTTAATTTCAACACAACGAAGAGCTATTACAACATCAGGCCGTTACAGGATGTGTTCGAGATAAAAAAATTAGCGCAACACGTGCAATCAGTAGTGCCACAAGTGATTGTCGAAATTGGCACAGCCAGGGGTGGAACACTGCTTGTGTGGAGTCAAAGCTCCGATAAGTTGCAATTGCTGGTGAGTATTGATCTTCCTGCAGGGTCTGAAGGCTGTGGTTACATGTGGCAAAAAATTAAGCTCTTCAAGCTATACATAACCAGGCTAACGGGCTGTCAACTGAACCTGATCCGGCGTAGCAGCCAGACCGAAGAGATGAAGTCGCACGTTAGTGATCTGTTACAGAACCGCCCTATTGATTTTCTATTCATAGACGGCGATCACCTTTACGAAGGGGTTAAACGGGATTTTGAACTTTATTCAGGGCTCGTGAGAGCCGGTGGCTTGATCGCGTTTCATGATATTCGTCCCAACCCCACCAATGAGAACATCCAGGTATTTAAGCTGTGGGATGAGCTAAAGCAAGACGCTCGCTTTACGGCTGAAGAGATTATCAACGAGCCTTACAAAGGAAGATTCGGGATTGGACTTCTACAAAAGAAGTGAAAAGCTTGTCTTATCAGTTCAGCTTGGATTTTCGTATCTGATTTTCTTCAACGCTTGCCCGATGTAATCATTTTCATCAACGACTTCGAAACTTCCATCCGGTCTGTTCATAATGTGACCGTTCGAACATTGAAATGTAATGCTCGAAAGCGCTTTCTTTCTTTTATCGGAATCTTCGGAAAGTTCAAACTCGAAGATTATTACTTCGTTGCACCCGATGCATTTAACAAACATCCGAACGAATTTTTTCATTTTTTCTTTACCTGCGTTTCTTCCAGAAATGCATCATATTAATTGCTAATTGATAGAATATACGACTGACATTGCATATGATCATTGATCCAGTAACCTAACATGATTTGTTGAGGTGCCAGTATGTCACGAGTCAAAAAAAAGCTCCGGAAGGGGATTCCGGAGCTGAAGCTTGCTAGGTTCTTCGACTGATGAAAAGGGCGTTACGATTTTTTCTTAACAGGGACCGCTATGTTTTCCTGAATATATTTCTTCCAATAATCCGCAACCGTTTTCGCATCAACTAACGCTTTATAGTGGTAAGTCCCTTGTTTGTCCCTCCTGGATAAAATCTTTTTGTTAACTAAACGATCCATGACAGTTTTCACTGTCGTATAAGCTATCCGGCGTTCGCTCAGCATTTCATAGTGAACATCGGACACGGTAACTTCCCCTTTTGCTGCCCAGATCTTGTTCATCAACTTCATTTCAAGATCCGTCAGCATATACCGCTTTTCCCCCTGTCTGACGACTTTTGGCCTCACTCGTTTTCCTCCTATCCCCGCGCTTCCCCGCGCAGGCACTTTTAACAGCTAACTCTTGGTCAGTACCTCCCTCGTTTTACTGCAGATTTTAATGCCTTGCCTGCACGAAATCTTGGGACTTTGTTTGCAGGAATCCGAATTGGTTCCAATGTACGTGGATTTCTTCCCATTCTCGCGGACCGTTTAGATACGGCAAATGTGCCGAATCCAACCAACACAACATTTTTCCCCCTTGCCATGGCATCTCGGATTCCACTAAAGGCAGCATCTATCGCAGCATTCGCTGTTGCTTTTGATATTTTTGCTTTCCTTGCAACAGCTGTAACAAGATCGGATTTGTTCATTCAGCCAGCTCCATGGTTTAAGCAAGTGCGGTTGTTTCCCCCAACCACCTGCTTAAACTAGCGACTCGCCGGCAACAGCGGAACACCGGGAGCGGCTTGGTCCCCTGTGTACGTAAAAAATATCATCCTACGTACTACAATTGTCAAATGAACGTTATCATCTTACGTAGTGAATGTCAAGTAGAAGTAAGCAACTTGTAATACTATGGTTTTGTCGACGATCAAAGTGCCTCATTTTTGATACAAAAAACTGACGCATTTTAGCGTTCAATATTCCAACATTCCAATATTCCCGTTTCCAAAGTTCTAAAATTGGAATGATGGAATATTAGAATGAAAGATTGGAAGGAAGGAGTGTTGGAAGTATGATAAGTCCATGACTGACATAATGGTTCCGCTGATTATTTTTGGCTCAATTACTATTTGGGTCACCTTTCCAAGATGGCTGCGGTATAGAGCCGAAATGGCGCGTGAAGCCTTAAAGAATCCAACCCCGCAAACAGATTCTGCTGATGTCAAGAAACTGCGGGAACGGGTAGAGAATTTAGAAAATCTGGTTTGTAGACTTGATAGCGAACTAAACATTCAGTTTGAAAAATCATTATCATCCGGGATGGTAATTACCTCCACTTCCCCAGCCGGCGTCAGCCAGATGCCTACAACATTCATGAATGTCGCTTCTGCGTTGGAAGCCCGGTTCCAAATCTTAAAGGAATTGGGACGCGGCGGAATGGGCATCGTGTTTCAAGCGCATGATAAGGAGTTGGGCGAACAGGTCGCGATCAAGATACTTTCACCAATCCTTAGCACGAATGCTGATGCATTAGCGCGATTGAAGCGAGAAGTTTCTGCAGCACGGCGTGTAACACATCCAAATGTGATTCGCATTCATGATTTATCTGAAATGAATGGACTCAACTTTGTAACAATGGAATATTTCCATGGTCAAAATCTGAAAGAATACATTAAAGCGAATGGTGCTCTTTCAAACATGAAAGCCTGGCAAATAGCCGAACAGATTTGCGATGGCTTAGATGCGGCCCATCGTGGCGGAATCGTTCATCGTGACCTAAAATCACAAAACATCATAATTAATACGGCGGGACAAATTAAGATTATTGATTTTGGTTTAGCGCATACTACTCAGATGGAAGGTCTCACTGCGACCGGCCTTATCATGGGCACTCCGGAATATATGGCGCCGGAGCAAGTTGCTGGCAAGCGTGTTGATGAACGCGCTGATATATATTCGTTAGGAATCATATTATATGAATTGTTCACCGGAAGAGTTCCGTTCACCGGAGATTCCGCAATTGGTGTAGGATTTATGCAAATGAAAGAAGATCCCAAACCTCCGCGCGAAATGAATCCGCAAATTTCGGCAGAGATAGAACGTGTAATTTTAAAAGCTTTGCAAAAAGAACCTTCCGCGCGATATTCAGCAGTGGCGGAATTAAAATCAGATTTAGGATATGCAATTTCAAGACCCGCTGATTTGTATCAAGAGCGATCACAACAAAAGGAAATAGAAAGTTCCAAAATACGGAATTAATTCATGGCAGATAAGAAAGAAGAAAAATCACACCGTATAAATTGGAATCTAGCCATTTATGGAGTTCTTATTCTTGCGGCGTTCGGCGCTTTCGGCGATAAAGTAGAAATCATGGTACCGCTGATGGGGATACTTTCCGGAACGGTCATGGTTGTTGCGCCTTTTTATTTCTGGCATAAGCGAAAATTGGCAAAGCAAGAGTTGGAAACGACGCAACAGGTTGCAGCTTTCAATCCCGAAAAAGACGCGCAATTTAAGCGGGTGCAAGAGCGCGTGGAAAATTTGGAAGCGATGATGTGCAATCTGGATCGCGAAATTAATTTGCAAATGGAAAAATCGCTGCGGGTGACAAACATGCTTGCAAGCATCTCTAATCCTGCCGGAGTAAGTCAGATGCCTACAACATTTATGAATGTGGCATCTGCTTTGGAAGGACGTTATCAAGTGTTGCAAGAATTAGGTCGCGGCGGAATGGGCATCGTATTTCAAGCACATGATAAACAATTGAATGATCAGGTAGCGATCAAAATTCTATCGCCGCTGCTCAGCAATGATACTGATGCCTTAGATCGGTTGAAGCGCGAAGTTTCTGCGGCGCGAAGGATCACACATCCAAATGTTATCCGCATTCATGACATCGCCGAATCAAAAGGCTTGCATTACGTATCCATGGAATATTTTCATGGTACAAGCTTGAAGGAATACATCAAACGATCCGGTTCACAATCTTTGATGCAGGCATATAACATTGCTTCACAGATTTGTGATGGATTGGAAGAAGCGCATAAGCAAGGCGTAATTCATCGCGATTTGAAATCACAAAACATCATTATTAATCCATCAGGCCATTTGAAGATTATCGATTTTGGTTTAGCACACACCGCACATCTGCAAGGCATGACAGCTACAGGATTGATTATGGGAACACCGGAATATATGGCGCCGGAGCAAGTAGCTGGAAAGCGCGTTGATGAACGCGCTGATATTTATTCGCTTGGAATTATTTTGTACGAATTGTTTACCGGAAAAGTACCGTTCAGCGGAGATTCGGCAATTGCAGTTGGATTCAAGCAAATGAAAGATCCTCCGCAACCGCCTCATGAAATCAATCCACAAATTTCACCTGAAATTGAAACCGTGATTTTGAAATGCCTGGAAAAAGAACCGAACTCACGGTTTGGTTCAGTAGTGCAATTAAAATCTGCGTTACAAAATGCTATTCACGCTCCCGCCGCCCAGGATTTGTCGATTTCACGTTCTCAGCACGACCAAGAACGAGTGCAGATTAAATCCTAACCTCTACTTACATCCTGTTTTTTATCGGAGTTATTACTTTACAAACGCTCTGAAGTAAAGTAAATTTTAATATGTAAAGCGATTCTGAATTATGCAAAGCATTGTAAAAATGAGCAGTAAACATCAGATTGTAATTCCTAAGGAAGTTCGTCAGGCACTTAAGCTTCAGCCAGGTGATCATCTGCTGTGCCGAATTGAAGGAGACGAAATTTTGCTGAGACCAAAACCGAAAAGCTATGCAAAATTCTTGCGTGGTTTGCACAAGGATGTATGGAAAGATGTTGATGCTGCTGAATACATAAAACAAGAAAGAAAATCCTGGAATAAGTGAAGGCGAAAGAGTTCCTAAAGCGGCATAAAATTTTCGCTGTTGACACCATGGTTTTTATTTATCATCTGGAAGACCACAAGCGATACGCGCCCATTACCGAAGTTCTGTTTGAATCCTGGGAAAAAGGATCCCACCATGGAGTAACTTCAGTTATCACTCTATTGGAAGTCCTGGTGAAGCCAAATAGAGATGACAATCAGGATGCGGTACGGGATTACAAGGACTTATTGCTAACATTCCCGAATTTGGATGTGTTTGCAATTGGTGCTGAATGCGCCGAGATTGCATCTGATATCCGTGCACATTATGGAATCCGAACACCAGATGCAATCCAGATCGCAACAGCACTCCTTGGTGATGCCTCAGCTTTCATCACAAATGATGACCAGCTGAAACATATCACAGAGCTTTCAGTTGTGTTATTGGATGAACTAACTCTGTAATTCTAATGAACTCTTACTTCTTCAAACGATGCACTGACCGGTAGTCCAGTAGATGATTTCACTCTGAATCCAACATTGCCATTTGGAAGTGCGTTCGCAGAAATCAAGATAACCAGAACGTCATCAACATACACTCGAATATCGTAATCATCAGAGTAAACCCGAACGTTGTAATTTATGCCAGGATCGATCGGCAATAACGCTTTCTGTTTCGCAATGGTACGACTACCGGAGCGATGTTTCACTAACACTTTGTTTTTATCTTCCATTAAACGAATTTCGACAAGATTCTTTTTATCTTCATACCATGCGAGCAGAGAAACTCTTGCACCTTGCGAATCGATCCGGATGTCGGCTTCCATTGTGCAATTTGAACATTTGCCAAAATCAGGTGACAACGCATCTCCTTTACGATCAACAGTTCCTGAAAGCCTTCCGCCTGATGCCATCCAGTTTCCTTTTTTAAAGCTCCAATCAGAAACATCGTTATCCTCAAAATCATCGGAATAAATGCTATCGCTGATGACTAAAGTAAAAAGTTTTGACTGCAATGATGCGCCGCCAACACCAACAACATTGAATGTGTAAACACCTTCAGGATTGTTGCCCGGATTAATCGTAAGAATCGAATTTACAATTCCATTCGCTGGTGGTGTAACTTGATTTGGATTAAACGAACAACTCATTCCTGCTGGCAAGTTGATGCAATTCAAAGTGATTTGAGAATTGAAACCGAAATAGGATGTGATTTCAACATTAATTACAGCATTTTGTCCTGAATCGGCGGTAACAGTATCAGGCACAAGATGCAAAGTGAATTCGGTTTGTGCTTCTACAGATCCAATATCACAGGAAGCAAATTGCGGACGCGCAACTTCGCGCTGATCTGAAGCTTCGCAAGTTGCATCATCGCCAGCATCAAATGCCGGACTGCCCTGCTGAAGCAAGTGCAATGGTGAAGATCCACCCATATCTTCAAGCTGGCTCAGATGCGGATCCTGGTTGTAAATGTTTCCAGTTTCATTTCCCACAATCGTGCAGCCATTTAAGCTGCCAACTAAATTATGACCGCTTGAATTCACAACCCCAGAGCAATCCGAGGGTTGTCCGTTGTTGAGATTTAACGCCAGAATTGTATTCTGCAGATTAACGCCTCCCTGCGAATCAACGCCTCCACTGGTGGTTCCGGAATTTCCTGTGATCGTGACATTATTCAATGTGGCAATACCCAGGGCGCTGTCAATTCCACCTGCCGCAATGTTGCTGGTGTTTCCTGAAATCGTGCAGTTGCGCATATTCAAGGTCCCTAAATTCGCAATTGCGCCGGCGGATTGTGTGGAACTATTGTTGTAGAACGAAGTCAATTCAATATCTGCATTGCCAATATTTAAAAGCGCAGCAGATTGATTGTCTGAAAACTTCGATGCGGTTATTTCTAAATCACCGGTATTCCTGATTACGCCTCCGCTATTTTCGGTAAAAGTCACTTTATGGATTTGAGCGGAACCACTGATCGATAATCCGCCACCGGAGTTCGTTGCATTATTGTTAGTAACTGTGACAAATTCCATCTGAAGTGTGCTTCCATTGGTATTGTTGATTGCGCCACCGAAGCCTGAACTTCCATTTGCATGACAATTAGAAATTTCTCCGGATTCAAATACCAAATTAGATGTATTGCGGATACATCCTCCGGCGCCATTCAATCCACCGCCGGTAACTTTCAGTAAATACAACTGCACATCACCGCCATGAATTTCGAAAACGCGATCTTGTGTAATTACTCCATTGCCATCGATTTGTGTAATGGCTCCCGCAGCACCATGAATTGTTACAGTATGCAGAATGTCAAGATCGCCTGTTACTGCCATGTCTTCATCAGCACCAGCAATTGTTAAGATGTAGAGGCCTGCTGGAAGTTCGATGGTATCGGCATCATCAGCAAAGTTCGCTTCTTGAACCGCTGCACGAAGAGTGCACTCGCTTGCTGCAGTTGCACAAACACCATTGCCAATTGAAACATCAACAGCATCGTTAAAACTATTTACAACAAAAACTGCAGCCTGTGATGAAACTGCTACAAAAAGAATCGTTATCAGAATTGCAATCATTTTCATTCTCATGGTTCACTCTCCTTCGCTTTGCGATTTAGCAAAGGGAATGCCATGAAAATCTCTAGAAGAAAGAATGTTAATCTTTGAAAAGCGTCTACGTGCTAGACAATGCTGTCCAGCGGCGGGACAATCACGGAAACACTGAAGTCACGGAATACACTGAAGACGATTATCTTAGAAAATTCTTTTTCGTGAATTCCGTGTTTCCGTGACTAAAAGATTTTGTAGCGGGCTAACTTAACATAAAAAGTGCTACGCGGCATCCCGAGTAACTCTGCAGCTTTACTTTTATTTCCATTTGCCTGTTCGATCGCACGCAAGATTGCACGTCTTTCAACATCATCCATCCGGATGCCATCATCATTTTCACCAGAAGGCTTGAGTTGTTGGTGATCATACTCCGATTCCAAAATCATCACGCGACGCAATTCGTTTTGCAGTTCCCGAACATTTCCCGGCCAATCATATTCCATGAATGTTTTGATCAACGAATCCGGAATTGCCCTGGCAGGCTGTTGTAATTCATCAGCGATACGATTCACAAAAAAATCTACAAGCAGTGGAATATCTTCGGGTCTTTCCTTCAACGACGGCATTTCGATTGTGAGTACATTCAAGCGGTAATACAGATCTTCGCGAAATTCTCCCTTTTGAACCATGTCTCTCAGATTGCGGTTTGTTGCTGCAATGATCCGCACATCGACTTTAAATATTTCTTTTGCACCTACCGGCCGGACGATCCCATCTTCCAACACCCGCAAAACTTTCTTTTGCATCTCAAGATTCATATCGCCCACTTCATCCAAAAACAACGTTCCACCATCTGCTAATTCAAACAATCCTGTTTTGTTTTCAATTGCACCGGTAAATGCGCCTTTACGATGGCCGAACAATTCGCTTTCGAGCAGAGCTTCACTGAATGCCGAACAGTTCACCGATACAAGAGGTTTTTCGCTGCGGTTTCCGTTGTAGTGAACATAACGCGCAACCAACTCTTTGCCTGTCCCACTTTCACCAAGGATTAGTACGGTCACTGAGGTTCTACAAACTTTTTCCAGCAGCTTGAATACTCGCAGCATCCGCGAAGATTTACCCACAATATTTCCAAGACCATATACTCCGCCAAGTTCGCGTTGTGTTTCAGCCAGCAAATTGCGCATCTCCGCAATATTTCCCGCTTGTTTTTCAACTTTCTCTTGAAGCTTAACGTTTAGATTTTGAATTTCTTTCTTCTGGTTTTGAACTTCCGAAAACAATGAGGCGTTCTCAATAGAGATTGAAAGATGATTGGCCAATGCTTTCATAAGCTGAAGATGATCTTCTTGCAATGGAGCTGCATTGAATGAAGAATCCAAATAAAGCAGACCGAGAAATTCTTCATTCGATTTTTGTCCGCGAAATCTTCTTAACGGAATACAAAGTGCAGATTGAATTCCATACGTACGCACACTCTCAGCGGAAGAAAATTCTTCGTCTTCCTGCACTCGCGGCAAAAATAATGCATCGCCTTTTTGCAATGTTCGGCGGACGATTGAAGTAGACCCGCTGAAATCATCAGCCTTAACATTTTTGCCGCTGGAATTCCTCGCGCAGTGGATTGAAAGATTTGCTCCCTCATCATGCAGCATCAAAAATGCGCGTTCGGCTCCAGTTAGAGTAAGGCTGAGATCGAGCGCAGCGGGCAAAAGGCTTTCCAAATCCAGATGTGAATTTAGTACCGTTAGAAATTCAGGAATTTCCGGAATGCTCATCCGACCATTGTATAACTTTCTACTTCGAGCCGAATTCCATCAGCCATAACTCATTCGGTCCAAAAATCTCTTTAGCCCATACGACCTCATCGGTCGGGGAAACATCATAGAAAAAACCAATTGGGTACATTGGCCGCATTTCTGTTTCTTTCTTTTCATTCGATCCATCGATTGAAATAGACCATAATTCAGCACCATCTTCAATTTGACCTTTCCTATGGAAAAAGACGCGCGAATCATCCCCCGACCAGGCTGGAGTAATTCCTTGTGTTAGAATCCGACACTCTTTGCCATCTGACGGACAAATTAAAATATTGCCTTCCGTATTTTCATAATTGCATCCAACAATCCATTTCCCGTTTCTAGACCATTGCGGTCTATCAATTATCGTTGGTAGTGTCCGTTCTTTTCCTGTTTTTATATGCCGTATCAAAGTTGCAATACCACTTCCTTCTTTCTTCTTTGTATAAACAACGTATTCCTCAGAAGGATCAAGTTGAACTCCATTTTCAATTTCAAAGATCCAGTTATCAAATACCTTTATGCTGGGACCTCCATTAATCGCGATCCTTCGAAATGTGGGTTCCGGTTTTTCCTGATAATAAAATAATGACTTTCCATCGTGCGACCAACGCGGAAAGATATTTGATTCATTCTTATCGCGAGTTAATTGAGTTAACTCAGATCCATTTTTGTTGATTGTAAAAAGATGCGGCTCCTGAAAAAATGCAATTTTGTTTCCATCATTTGAAAAAACCGGAGCAACAATTTCTTTCATTGTTAACAAATCATGACTGCTTCCAGTTTTGGTATCGTACAAGCTCAGAGTGCTAGAATATTTTTGATTTGTAAAAATCACTTTTTCCCCATCTCTGGAAATATCTGGATCTGCATCAGGACCTGCGCCGGTTGTGATTGCCACAGGATCACCACCGGAAGCAGGAATTTTCCAGAGTGTAAAACTTCCTTTTCGCGAAGACGGAAAGATGATGTACTTTCCATCGGGTGTCCAGCATGATCTTTCGCCGGCAGCATGATCAAATGTAATCTGCCGTGGTTGTCCACTGTGAGTTGGAATTATGAAGTAATCGCCAATAGTACCGAACGTAATTTGGAAAAAAACGATTTCGGATGAATCCGGTGAAAATGCAGGAAATCGATCAACCACGAGTACCGGTACTTTTGGAATGCCTTCAACTTTTCGTTGATCACTTCCATCTGCATTCGCAGTCCAGATATCGGCATCCCTTTCAAACACAAGTAATTTTCCATCAAAAGACCAGTTCGGATTGCGGGCATGCTCAATCAGCTTTCGCGGAGTCCCGCCTAGCGGTGGAACCGTCCAAATGTTTTCGGTCATTCGCGATAGTCCGAACGTTCCACTGGAAAACACAATTTGATCATTCAATGGTGACCACCGCGGTCGAGATCCGGGAATTTCGGTCGGTGTAATTGGAACCGGATCACCGGTATTCAGATTTTTGATCCAGATTCGTTTAACTCCATCTGCATTATTTTCAAAAGCGATCATGCTTCCATCCGGAGAAAAGCTGGCGGCATCATGAGATCCAGGAAAAGTTGAGATGGTGTGAAGATTCGTTTGTTGGAGTTCAAAGGGCTTGAGGAATCGCCACAAAGCAAAACCGATTAGTGCGATTAAAACGATTAACAAGAATGTTGGGAGAGCTTTTGATCTTCTTGTAGAAATTTTAGCAGTCGTTAAGGCCGCTCCGCTGTCAAGATACCTCTGAAGATTTCGTAAATCTACGAGCAAATCGTTAGCATTTTGATATCTGTTGCCTGGTTCTTTTTCAAGACATTTGAAAATGATTCGCTCTAACTCTTGCGGAATATTTTTGTTGTAATCAGAAACTGGAACAGGAGTTTTATTTATGATCTGCTCCATGATTTCACTGATGCGTTCGCCGTTAAAAGGAAGTCTACCGGTTGACATTTCGTACAAAACAATTCCAAAAGAAAACAGATCGCTTCTTTGGTCTGTCAATTTTCCGTTGAGTTGCTCGGGGCTCATATAGGGTGCAGTTCCAAGAACTACGCCCGGTAAAGTTCCTGAGATAGTATGAAGTTTACTGTTCAAATCAGGGGTCATCGTAGTCTTTGCTAAACCAAAATCGAGGACCATTCACCTGCCCGCTTGATTTGATCATGATATTTTTCGGTTTCACATCGCGATGAATAATTCCGACGGAATGCGCAGAATGAAGAGCGTCAGCTATTTGAATTGCAATTTGGATAATTTCAGAATTCTTAAGCGGCAGTCCTGAAATTTTGTCCGAAAGTGTTTGACCTTCGATAAATTCCATTGCAATGAAGTGAATGGAATCTTGTTCTCCAATTTCGTATATGTGCGCAACATTTGGATGGTTTACAGCAGAGGCAGTTTTTGCTTCGCGGATAAATCGTTTTAGTCCTTCTTTATTGACGGCGCTGAAGTATGGAAGAATTTTCAAAGCCACTCGCCGATCGAGTTTTGTATCGCGTGCGAGATAAACCACGCCCATGCCGCCTTCGCCCAATTTCTGAATGATTTGATAATGAGAAAGCTGCTGACCGATTTTCGTAACTATTGTTTTTTGAAGTTCAACGTCTGCATCTAAGTTTGCAGAATCAACACCATCGTAGATTATGTGTCCGCGGCGAATAAGATTCTCAACCCGCTCTTCTGAAGACTTTTTGGGTGGTTTTGATTCGTTGTTATCTTCCATTAAACCGAGATTCTATCGCAAAAAGATCTCTATTGCCGTCCCGTGCCTGCACATCGATGTCCAGCCCATAGACATACATACCAGGATTTGTTGAGGCCGCCGACTATTTCAGTAATGGCACGTTGATTGCCATAGCAAAAGATGCACGGAGGAAGACGATGAAGATTCAAAATCGTTCAGTTTTAAACACCGGCATTTGGAAAGTCAGTGATATGTCGCAGGTTGAAGATACGCACAGCGTACGTTCAGCTTCTCAAACTGAATCAGTTGCAAAACTGCCAACCGAAGCTCAGCGCAATCAGCAGATCTACGAATTCAAATCACAAGAAGAATTGCTGCGCGCTAATTTGCAAAACCAGCTTCCTTCTGCGATCGAATCAGGAACTAGCATCAATGGAAAGAATCTTGATAAGCAAATGGACAGAGATTGGGAAGACCTGGATACCGTTCCGGAATTGGATCGAGCCATAGACGCGTTGGTGATTATCAAATCCGAAATTCTACAAACCGGTCATTCCGATAGGCTCGATGCCTCCTATCTGCCCCGCATAGAGGAACTTCTAGTGAAGCTAGAGGCCAGGAGAGATGCAACTCAGGCCTTGATGGATGCTAGCCTTCCTATCGAAAGGGGAAATGATGAAACCAACAATTCGCAGCGAAGAGTTATACCTCGTGATCGCAACAGATCTAATTCAAGGCTGAATGGTGAAGGACCTGAAAGCAACCGTGGACAAAGAGATGAGCAACACGGAACGACTGCCCAGCCGCCATCAATAGACAGAGGAACCGAAGGAAGATGGCGCAGACCCGGCCGTAACCCAAGAAATAGCGACAACCAAAACAATGGCGCGCCGTCAAGGAATCAGAAAAGCGATAGCGGACCGAGAAACGTTGAATATTCGAGTTCAACGAATACTTCAAATGAATCACGAGAATCACCTGAGCCCATTCAAACAACCACTGAAGCGATAGAAAAAAAAGAGGCCCCAAAATCGGAGAAGAAGATTCAAAAAGCCTCTATGGAAGTTGGTCAAGATCCATCGACAGGACAAGGTGGAAGCGCTGGGAATGACATCGGAGCTAGCGGACGCATTCCAAAAGGATCGCCAGACAATCGCAGCGGCATTCAGCAAATGGTGCAACCAGGAATCAATTTGTTTTCAACAACGACCGGTGTTGATGATAAGGAACGTCCAAATACGGGGAGCAGCACAACTTCGAATTCTGCCGAAGGAAATGATCTTGGAGATGATCTTCCATACGACTTAAGTAGAACCGGCGGAAGTATCGACATCGAAGCCGGCAAAGTTTTGTTAGAACAATATCGTCCGATCAATCCGGGCGGACCTGATCCAACAAAAACAAAAGTGAGGTAAATCATGAAAATTGCAAATCAAGAAACAATCAAAAGCATTGTCCAACCTGAAGATAAGCCAACAGTTGAAACCGGGAAAGTTCGAGAGAACACATCGCTGGGAATTGCAAACGTGAAAAGTGGATTCGACAAACTTATAGGTCCAAATAATGTTGAAACAATGATTACGCAGAACCAGGCCGAGACACTAAAACAGAACCAAGCAGAGACGTTGAAACAAAATCAGGCTGAGACACTGCAACCACCAAAGCCAGCCTCTGGTCAAGCTGCTTTGTTGCAAAGACTTAAGTGGTGAATCAAATGCGGTGGCGGTTTCTCATCCAATCGAGAGACCGCCTTCAACTACTAGTAGGAGGTTGAAAATGCGAAATCTAATTTTTAGCTCCGTGGTTTTTTTAATATTGATCATCGGAGGTCCAGTAATCGCACAAGTCCCAATATTATTGGGTGTAATTCCTAATGTTGGCACTGCCGGTACATCTTTGAGCGTTGTGGTTAAAGGAATTGCCTTACCTGATGGTCTTTCTGGATTGCAGGTAAATTTTGGAAATGATATCACCGTTCAAAATATCGAGGCCCTTCCTTCTGAGACTTTGGACTCAAATGGCGAAACAATTGTTGTGGAGTCCATCCGCGCTTCAATTGTGATTTCATCTTCAGCCAACATCGGAACACGTCCGGTTCGGATCGGATCTTCCGCACTCTCATTTCCTGCGGTCTTCACCGTGATTCGCGAAAATGAGGATCCGCCTCCGGGCGCTGAAACCGATTTTGGAGTCACACAATATGCAACACATTCATTTAATCCGGAAGGCATAATTGCCGCCGACTTCACCCACGATGGTCGAATGGATCTTGCAGTCGGCACCGATGGTGATGACTACACACTTTTATTTCGGACCATTTCTGGAGGCAAACTCGGAGCAGTAAAAAAATTGAGAGAACCGAAATTTGCATCCGCAATCATCGCTTCAAACGATTTCAATCGCGATAGCAAACCAGATCTTGCTGTGGGTAATCGAAGTGCAAGCGAAGTGATTGTCAGGATTGGAGCGGAGGGTATGAATTTTAGGAGTCCGATTCGCATTCCACTTCCAACCCCTGCATGGGCTCTCACTTCCGGAGATTTCAACGGCGATGGCAATCCTGATTTTGTCGCTGTTACTCGCGATACAAACGGAATTCAATTAGTTCTGGGAAATGGTAACGGTACATTTCAGCCGGTGCGTTCTCTTGCTGCCGGCGATACTCCAAAATCAGCAGCAGTCGCTGATCTGAACAACGATGGACTCGATGATGTCATCATCGGAAATTTTGTTGGATCCCTTTCCGTATATATTGGCAACAGAATTTCAGGCTTAAACGCCCAGCCCCTGAAGAGAGTACCTACTTCGATCGAAAATCTCATTGCGGCTGATCTTAGCGGTGATGGCAACCCGGATGTAGCAACGATTGGTGAAGATTCAATTGTGATTCTTCGGGGCAAAGGAAATGGAGATTTCTTTTCTCCAAAACGCATCCGTATTGTTGATTTTCTTTTTGACATCGCGGCTGGCGATTTTGATGGTGATTCCAGAATCGATCTTGCCTTTTCAAATTTTGCGGCCGGTCAACTTTCTGTGATTACCAATCAAGGCAATCTTCGTTTTAGTCCTCCTATCAATTTGAATACAGGTAAAGACCCAAAACGGATTGTGGCTACTGATCTTAATGGCGATCAAAAATCTGATCTCGCAGTCACAAATTATCTGTCGCATACCATTAGCGTGTATTTGAATTTGATCTTGGTGAAATAAGAATCATTTATAGAAGGGCACGGCCGCGATCCAGGTAGGATTGGTACTCCATTTTCAGCAATGGATTATTTTGGAGCGATTTTTCCAACAAGTCGCGAGCGGTTTGAGCGGCCTCCTGACGTAACTTTATTTCCTTTTCCGATAAAGCCTGGAAAAGGTAAAGCGACCCTTGAAGGGCCAGCGCTTCACTCGAATTCGAATTGAGCGATAAAACTTTACGAGTCATTTCTAAACCCTGGCCAATCTCATCTTTGGCAACCTGTTTATGTATTTGAGCCCATTCCGTATTTGTTAGAGAGTTCTTTGCCATTGCGAGATAAGCTCGTGGGTCTTCTCGATTTATGTCAATTGCTCTTTGAAGACTTTCGCGGCTTATCCGCAACGAACGAAAAGGTGATTTTCCAGTTTGTATTTCCCAACGTGCCCTAAGAGTTTCCAGTTCCCCTTTACGAAGATATGGATCACCACTCGATGGATTTAACCTAATACCGTTTTCAATATATGTATTGCTGCGATTCAAAGCCTTTAACGGAGACAGTTTTTTGTGGATAAGATACTTTGCACTTTGAGCGTAAACACTGCTGAGATATAAGTTGGCATCCAAGTCTTGCGGATTCAACCCCAAAGCTTTTTCCAGGCTTGCAATGGCACTTTTTTCAAATTCTGCCGGATCTTTAGATTGCAACAAGTCATATTCTGCCATTTGAAAATATGTTAAACCTTGACAGAAGTAGGTATAGTAGAAATTAGGATTTGCGTTAATGCCCTTTTGAAATATTTCAAGAGATTTGTTCAAAGACGGCATGGGATCTTTCCCTTCTTGCATTGCATATGTCGCCAGGTTTTGGTGTTGAGCGCCAAGATTCGCATAAGAATAAGGGATGTTTGGATTCAACGCAATTGACTTTTCCAGACTTTTGATTGCGTTTTGATAAAACTCCGTTGGATTTTCACCGTAATTTATAACGTAATCGCCAAGACTGCTGTAAATGGTACCCAAATTGTTGTGAGTCTCGCTCGAGCCAGGATTTGTTCTAAGCGCCATTTGATAGCTTCGAATTGATTTGTAAAAGAATTCTTTTGGATTTGAGCCGTGACGCCATGAGTATTTTCCTAAACTGCTGTAAATACCACCCATATTCTGGTGCGAAAAAAAATCGTTCTCATCAACACGAAGACCTTTCTCGCAGCTTTGAATGCCTTTCTGATAATAAGATGTGGGATCCTTTCCAATCTGTTCTATATAATCACCGAAGTATCTATAGGCCGTAGTGGTATCGACAAATGCTAATACCATGCGAGGATTCAGTGTCGAAGCACGCTGACTCATTTCAATTGACTTCAGAAAAAGTTCGGACGGATCTTTTCCAGTGTACAAGTTGTACCATCCCATGAGCCACATTGAGTTAGCTTGCGTTTCGTATGCTTCCGCGCTGTCCGGATTTGCTATTAAAGCATTTCCACACGTTGCCAATACTTGTTCAAACGCATTTTGTGAAGATTGACCAGTATCCATTTGCACTCGCTCCAGGATATTCCAAAGTCTGCACTGGCTCTCATAAATCGTGGCATCACTTCTTGCAATTTCCGAAGCCTGTTCGAATTTCTTCGCAGCTGCAGTGAGATTTTCCAGCGCTTTCTTGTACTCTCCAAATTTCCGCTGTTTACTCCCGATCTGCATATGGGCATTCCCTTCCAACAAATGCACTTCATAAAGCCACGGAACTTGCAAAGCTGATTGACGCACTTTTTTCAGGGAATCTTCGTAGCGCTTTTCGTAAAATGCTATTAACGCTTCGACATAAAGAGTAGATTCTAAGTTTAATCCGCTACCTTCTTTCAAATAAAGAAGAGCAGGGTCGCGGTATTTGCTTTCCAGCTGTTTTATACGTGCTTCTCGTGTCGTTTTGTTTCCGATCCGTTCTACCTCTTGAAGACCTTTTTGATATAAAACTCCCAGAACTTGTCCTAAGGCACGGGCCACTTCAGGTGTTTGATAGCCATGATTCCAGGCTTGAGCTAAATATTCCTGCGCTTTTTCATATTTATGTAACGCGTTGTAACCGCTACCCAATGCATAATTCCCTGGCCCTAAGCCAGAATTGCCGATCCTTTTCATTTCGTTTTCAATCCATTTCATACGATCTTCAACAATTGCTCTCTCACGCCGCACATCATGTAAAGGAAGCGAATAGGCATAACGCATGAAGCCTTCAATCTTTTCTACTTCCTGTCCGAATTGTTGTGCCAATCGCGCTTGCTCTGAAGCTTGCCACCCTGCTCGAAGCCACAACCCGGCTAAAAGAAAAACTACGACCAGGGCGATTGCTCCAATTGCGGTTGTCGTTTTATTTTTCTTTGCCTTCTTGAATGCCCAGTAATACCAACTGGTTCGCTGAGCCATTACCGGTTCCGCTTGCAAATAGCGGTGTAGATCCTCGGCTAAAGCTTTCGCAGAATCGTAACGGCGGTGCGGTTCTTTTTCCAGACACTTCATTGAAATCGCTTCCAGATCGCCCGGAATAGATGGATTGATTTTGCGAAGCGATTTTGGCTCTTCTTGCAATGCTTTAACGATCACTTCCGCGACATTTGATCCTTCAAAAGGTGGACGGCCACAGAGCAGTTCGTATAATGCAGCACCGAGTGCATAAACATCCGACCTACGATCGAGTTTACTCAGATCACCCAATGCTTGTTCCGGCGGCATGTATGAAGGTGAACCAACAACGAAACCGGTTCTGGTTATTCCTGGTGCTGCTTGTTCACGCACTAATCCAAAATCCATTACATATGGTTTCCATTGTTCGTTAATTTTCTCTACCAGAATGTTGCTTGGTTTTATATCACGATGGATTAATCCAATTTCATGAGCTGCATGGACAGCTTCTGCAGCTTGTTTTAAGGCCATGATTTTTTGTTCGAGTACCATTTCGTGCGCAGCTTCTTGAAGTGTCTTGCCTTGTATGTATTGCATTGCAATGTAATACTTTCCTTGCAACTCTCCCACCTCATAAACGCTGCAAATATGTTCATGATCTATCTTTGCCTGCGCACGTGCTTCACGAAGGAATTGGCTCAATTCTGCGGGATCATCTCCTTTCAGAAACTTTAACGCGACGTGTCGTTGCAACATCGGTTCGTAGGCCTTGTAAACCTCGCCCATGTTGCCCGATCCCAGCAACTCTAAAATTTCAAATTTACTTTTAGGTGCTTCTTTCTGATAAATTTCAAGAGGCTCTTGGAGGGTTTCTACTGGGCTAGTATCAATGGATTCATCATCACTCAAAATACGGGCTCTGCGATGAAGGAGTGCTTCAATTTTTTCGCTTTTGTCTTTGTCTTCTTTCACTGCTCAAAAGAGCTAAACATTAACCGCCTAAGTTAACTGAGAAGCCGCCACTTCCACCTTTTTGATTCGGAAAGAACGGCATAATCCAACTTGCAAATGCCGAAATATTTCTGGTTTGAAGATAGAGTGTTCCTGGCCCTACATATTCTGCAACTACACCTTCACCGCTGAGTGCAGAGCGGATCCAACCTTGCTGTGAAGCTTTCCGCAATGCATAATTCACGGTATTTTCAAACGCCACAATGTGACCGGTATCAACAATGTATCGTTCACCAGGAGCTAATGTTTTCTTTACGATTGCACCAAAACTAGAAATAAAAAGTCGTCCCATTCCGCTCATCTGAATCATGAATAGACCTTCGCGCGCAAAAAATCCTTTTGCACCAGCAAATTTTGTATCCATCTCAAGCGTGATATCGCTTGCAAGAAATGAACTGCTTTGTACTAAATATGTATTGCCTGACAATTGAAGTGCAGCAATATCACCGGGGCACGGAGGCGCTAATAAGACTTCACCAGGAACTCCGCCGCGTGCAGTGAATGTAGTTTGGAAGATTGATTCGCCTGCCAGTTTGCGTTTTAGTGCGCCCATCAATCCGCCTTTCATTTCACTTTGCAATTCGATGTTTGCTGACATCGCAACCATTGCACCGGATTCGGCAATCATCGATTGTTCGGAAGGAAGATAAATTGTCAGAACGGAAAATGCTGGACCGTCAGAAATCTTGTATCCCTCACCTGAAATTTGGATCGGCTGAGGGGTAGTCAAAAATGCGGATGGTATTTTAGGCGCGGGTGGTTCAGGAATGGCAGCAACTGGTGGCGGCGGATCCGGAGGGTCTGGCGGCATAGGAATGGCTGCCAATGGAGGTGGATCTGTCGAGGTCACTCGGAAGCCGCACTGGATGCAGAATCCAGCGCCTTCTTTTAAAGCTGCCCCACAATTCGAACAAGTCATCTCTCCCTCCTATTTCCCTAGCCTATTTGAACCACTGAGTAACTTCGTGACTCCGTGGTGAATATACCAAATGTAGCATATTCGAAACTTTTTCTTTACTTTATCGTCCTATATCTATGGTTATTTGATTACTTCAAGTTCGGTAATCATTGAGGTGACCGTGTTCCAAAGAATGCGGCGCCAAAAGCTGATCAAGGGAAACCATTTATGAAAGGGACGCTGGTAAAGATAGTCAATTTTCTTGATTCGAAATGCGCCTTTAAAAGGGAATTCAAAATTTTCCCAATTTTTTCCCTCGAAGTATTCAAAGGTTTTTTCGGTAAAAAAATTAACATGAGTAGGATCCTTATACGCCTTAACCGAGGTGTAATAAGGGACATTTATAATGACCCGGGCACCGGGCTTGCAGATGCGGTGAACTTCCTCAAACAACTGAACCAGATGATTTACATGTTCGAACAGGTGGCGGCTGAACACTTCGTCCACCGAACTGTCCCGAAAAGGCAGTTTGCTTTCAACATCGCATACCAGGTCCACATTTCCGGTTAGCTGGCGGTCTACACTCAGGTATCCGTCCCGCTTAGTACGGCCTGCCCCAAGGTCCAATTTGATTTGATGATTTGGCATCGCCACATGATAGCGTGAGCGATGGTTAGCAGCAATGATTTTTAGGATATGAAAATGGAACCACGAAGATCACGAAGTAATAGTTATTTGAAATTACCTTCGTGCTTGTTCATGACTTGCTTTTGAAAAATGGTAATCGTCAAGTTCCCCCTCCTTATGAAGGAGGAGGATAAGGGGGTGGTTGGAGACATTGGAAAACGTTCCAACCCCCCTCTTTAATCTCCCCCTTCATAAGGGGGAGAACTCGACGACCGTTTTCATTGTTTCTGTTTGATCTTAAGATCATGACACTTCGTGGTTAATTGAGGGCTTTTTGCTGGATAGACTTTTCGGGAACTTCAGAGAACTAATCGTATAAGGGTCACGTATAGATGTTTGAAAATGAACGACATCCAACGAATAAAACGGCCATCAGACAGGAGGTAATGAATATGATCAGGCGTCACCCAGTTGTTAGTGTTTTTATTGTTGTGCTTGCGATCGGCGGGCTTGTTTTCCTCTTGCTGCCATCGCTAGCGGCTAGTAAGGCAACCAAAGAAAAAATCAAACAAGCCGAGCAGGATAAGAAGGAAGATAAGAAGCTTCCAGTTGAAGTTGCCGTAGCAAAAAAAGGTGCGATCAGCAGTTGGATTGTCACTACTGCCACTCTGGAGCCGGATAGCCAGATCACAATTCTTTCCGAAACAACTGCGACAGTTCAAAACTTGATGGTTGATGAAGGGTCGTTTGTAAAAGAAGGTCAGACTTTAGCAGTGTTTGCTGACAATCAAAAAATGGTGGATGTTCAAAAGGCCGAAATCCGTTTGCAGAATTCAAAAGTTGAATTGCAACGTAAAGAATCCTCCTATCAACAAAAAATTATCAGCCAGGCTGATTACGATAAAGCAAAATTTGAACGTGATGTTGCCGATTCTGAATTGAAAGCAGCGACAGTTGCATCACAACGATTAACAATTCATGCTCCATTTTCAGGAATTATCACTCAGCGATTTATCGAAAAAGGACAAAACATCACGCTCGGTGCGCAACTGTTCACTCTGTTGGATAAAGATCCTTTGAAAGCGCGGATCTATTTACCTGAAAAAGAGATTTTTGGTGTCGAAAAAAATCAGCAAGTAGGTCTTACTTTGAATGCACAAAAAGATGTGAAATTCACGGGCAAGATCGATCAGATCAATCCCGCAGTAGATTCAAAAACCGGTACAGTGAAAGTCACCATTATTGTTGATAGTGCTCCGCAAGCCGTTAGACCGGGATCATTTGTTGATGTGCGTTTGGTAACACAGCGGCATGAGAATGCGTTGTTGATTCCGAAACGTGCGCTCGTTGAAGAAGCAGGCGAAAAATACGTATTCCTATTAAATAAGGATATGGTTATTCGTCGCACTGTAAAAGTTGGTTTTACTGATGATGTGAATGCGGAAATTTTATCAGGAGTAGATTCAGGAAATTCAGTAGTAACTGCAGGACAAGGATCATTACGTGATGGATCCCGCGCTGAAGTAGTAGAGAATCGCTGAGGTAGGGTCATGAAAATCGCGGAAATCTCCATTCGGCGTCCTATAACAGTTGGCATGGTCACCGTAGCGGTGATTATGTTCGGACTGGTTGCATTCAGCCGTCTTCCCATTAACCTCCTGCCGGATATTTCGTATCCAAGTTTGACGGTTGAAACAAAATATGCACAAGCGGCTCCTAACGAAGTTGAGAATTTAATTTCGAAACCGATTGAGGAAGCTGTTGCTGTTGTGTCCGGTGTTCAGCGGATCACGAGCCGCAGCCGTGCAGGAATTTCCGAAGTTACGATGGAATTCGGTTGGGGAACCAACATGAATTTTGCGGCTTTGGATGTCCGCGAAAAAATCGATCTTGTTCAACTACCACGCGATGCAGATAAACCAAATGTACTTCGCTTCGATCCTTCAAACGATCCGATTCTGCGTGTAATTCTGAGCGGCGGATCGAATCTTGTCGAACTGCGTTTGTTCGCAGAAAAGACCATCAAGAAAGAGCTTGAATCGCTGGATGGTATTGCAGCAGTAAAAATCAACGGTGGATTGGAAGAAGAGATTCACGTTTATCTGGATGAAACAAAACTTTCGGCGCTGGGATTAACTGTTCAAGATGTTAACAACACGCTGGCTCGCAATAACGTCAACATCGCCGGTGGAAGCCTTTATGAAAATGAAGCACGCTATCTTGTTCGGACGCTGAATGAATTTCAAAAGGTAAATGATTTATCAGAACTAATCATCAAGGATGATAATGACCGCAAAATCATGCTTCGCGATGTGGCACGTGTTGAAAGAGGAACCAAAGATCGCGAAGTCATAACTCGCATCAACGGAAAAGAAGGTGTTGAGCTTGCAATCTTCAAGGAAGGCGATGCTAACACAGTTCAAGTTGCAAAAGCAGCAAAACAAAAACTTGAGACGATCAAAAAAACTTCGCTGGGATCATCCGCAAAAACCGGAATCGCAATGGATATCATGTTTGATCAATCCAAGTTCATCCAGGAATCGATCGATGAAGTCCGCAACAATGCAATCATTGGTGGATTGCTCTCTATTCTCATTCTGTTTTTCTTTCTGAAAGAATTCCGATCCACAGTAATCATTGGACTCTCGATTCCAATTTCGATCATCACCACATTTTTCGTGATGTATCAGCTGAACATCAAATTGAACATTATGTCCCTTGGGGGTTTAGCGCTTGGCGTTGGAATGCTGGTAGATGATGCGATCGTTGTTTTGGAATCGATTGTTCGGCATTACAAAGGTGGTAAGCCTCTGGCGCAGGCCGCATATGATGGCACAAAAGAAGTGGGCCTGGCAGTAACCGCCAGCACGCTGACCACAGTTGTTGTGTTCTTGCCGATTTCCTTTATTGAAGGAATTGCCGGCCAGATGTTCAAAGATCTCGCAATCACAGTTACGGTATCGCTGCTGGTATCGATGATTTCTGCGTTCGCTTTAATTCCGATGTTGTTTTCGCGTGGATTTAAGAAGTCATCATCGGATGTACCAGCGTACAGAAATAAAGTTTCCAAAGCCGTATTTCATTCGGCTCCCACCACAACATTACGGTTCATCCGTAAAATCGCGGGATTTGCAGGCAAAATGTTTTCGAAGTTGATTGCGCCATTCATCCGCTTCACAGATGGTATGCTCAATATCTTTTACAAATCCTATCCGCGCATTTTGAGATCTGCGCTGCGACATCGCTGGATGGTTCTCGCAGCAGTATTCGGCCTTGTGGCTCTATCGATATTGCTGATCAGCCGTTTGGGTGTTGAGTTAATTCCAGCTGTAAGCCAGGGGGAATTCAGTTTCCAAATTGAATTACCACAGGGAACGCCGCTGACACAAACAGAAAAGATCTTAAAGAATGTTGAAAAACAGATTCGCGAAATTCCTGATGTGAAAACTTGCATGATCTTGCTCGGCCGCAATGCCAATGTAAGCTGGACATCAGCGGAGAGTTACGAAAATTCAGCAGTGCTGAACATTCGAGTTGAAGGAAAAGATTTACGTGTTGCAGAAGAATCAACTGCGGAAAAAATTCGAAGTGTTTTGGATCGTTATCCTGATTTGATCTACAAGATGCAACGTCCGAGCCTTTTCAGTTTCCGCACACCGATTGAAGTGGAAATCTATGGCGATGATCTTGAGTCGGCAAGCAAATCAGCAGCCGTACTTGAATCCAGAATGAAAGGGATTTCAGGTTTAACCGACATCAAGACGAGCTGGGAAGAAGGATCACCTGAAGCACACATTTTGTTCGACCGCGATCAATTGGCTCGCTTCAATTTGAATCTTCAGGATGTTGCTGGAATTTTAAGAAGTAAAGTCAGAGGCGATATTGCAACTGAATTCCGCGAAGGTGATGAAGAAATTGATATCCGGGTTTGGAATGATGATACATTTCGCAATTCGATTGAAGATTTGCAAAACATGACAATTGCTCGCGTGGAAAATGTTGCTGTTCCACTCAAAGCTGTAGCTCAAGTTGTTAGCGGTCGTGGTCCGAATGAAATCCGCCGAATTAATCAAAAACGTGCAATCGTAATTTCTGGAAACTTAAGCGGAGCGAGCCTGGGACAGGTCTCCGCTGAAATCAATCGCATCATCCATGAAACAGCGTTGCCAGCGAAAGTGAATGCAATCCTTGGTGGGCAGAATGAAGAATTACAGCGATCATTCAAATCTTTGTACCTGGTTGCCGGATTATCAATCTTCCTTGTTTACTTCGTAATGGCCGCCCAATTTGAATCATTAAAACAACCTTTTGTTCTGATGTTCACCGTTCCACTATCAATCATCGGAATCGCCTGGATTTTGTGGGTAACGCAGCAACAAATCAGTGTGATTGTGATGATGGGATTCATCATACTGGCTGGAATTGTCGTTAAAAATGGAATCATTCTTGTTGACTACATCAATCATGGACGCAAAAACGGATTAGCCATGGTGGATGCAATGATTGATGCCGGTAATGTTCGTATCAGACCGATCATCATGACAACGCTTACTACCTTGCTTGGCTTAATTCCGATGGCGTTCAGCACCGGTGAAGGTTCCGAAATTCGTGCACCGCTTGCCATCACAGTAATTGGTGGCCTTACTGTTTCAACAATCCTGACTGTTGTAATTATTCCGCTTCTTTACAGTATTACTGAACGCGAAACTGTTGTTGTTCCTGCTAAAGTTGTAACGCCTGAATTCGAAACATCAATTCCGGAAACTACAGCAGCCATGCCTGCGAAAGAGGCGGAAGCGTGAGTCTCGCCAGTTTAGCAATCCGAAAACCTATTACTACAATCGTAATACTAGCAAGCATTGTAGTTCTCGGTGCAATTGCAGCTACTCGCATGAAGCTGGCTTATCTTCCGAACGTGGATTTCCCGCAGGTGATGATCCGTGTCGATTATCCCAATTCAAGTCCAACTCAAATTGAAAAGAACATCGTAAAGCCGATCGAAGAAGCTCTGTCTACGATGAGTGGAATCAAAAACATGAATTCCAAATCAACAGCGGATGGAGCGGAAATTAATTTGGAATTCGATTGGGGTTTAAAACTGGATTTGATCCGGACAGAAATCGGTGAAAAAGTGGAGATGGTCCGCAAAGATCTCCCACCCGATGTTGAACACATCAACATTTTTAACTTCAGTTCTAATGACATTCCCGTCGTTCAGGCACGTGTATCGGCTCCCGGAATCGATTTAGCTGCAAATTACGATCTTCTGGAAAAGAAAATCAAAGTTCCGATTCAACGGATTCCTGGTGTTGCTCGTGTGGATCTGGATGGTGTGAGTCCAAAAGTCATATATGTCGATTTGATCTTGAATAAGATTCGTGAACATAACATCGATGTAGGCAGACTTGCTGAACTTCTGCAAAAAAATGGTGCGAATGTCAGCATCGGAAAGATTCGCAGTGAAACAAACGTAATCACGGTTCGTTCGCTTGGAAATTATCCAGACTTTAACGCCCTTGAAAATTTGCCAGTCAACGATCGCGGCTTGAAACTGAGTGATATCGCTGAAATCAGCTATGAAGAGCCGGCACTCGAATTCGGCAGACATCTAAATCATTCCTATGCGGTTGCAGTTCAGGTCTTCAAAGAACCCACCGCAAATACAGTTGAAGTTGCCTCACAAGTAACGAAGTTAATTAAGAATGACTTTCCGAATGATCCGGATCTGAAAGGCATCAGCTTATTTGTTTGGGAAGATCAAGCCGCTGAAATTACAAACGGACTCTCCGGAATCACTGAAGGCGGCTTGTGGGGTGGACTCTTTGCGCTTGTAATTCTTTACGTATTTCTGCGCCGACTGGATATGACGCTCGTTGTTAGTCTTGCAATTCCAGTTTCACTGCTTTGCGGCACCGCAGCGCTGTACTACTTAGGCATGACCTTTAATGTAATGTCCATGATGGGTTTGATGTTAGCTGTAGGCATGCTGGTTGACGATGCAATTGTTGTTTTGGAATCCATTTATAAATGCCGGCAAGAAGGAATGCACAAACTGGAAGCATCCGAAAAAGGCTCCAACAGCGTTGCGCTTGCTGTAACAATGTCAACGATCACTACCATCATTGTTTTTCTTCCATTGATTGTTGGGAAAAAAACCAACATTACAACATTCCTTGCTGAAATCGGAATGGCAATTACAGTATCTCTGCTCTGCTCCTTATTCTTATCTTTAACTTTGATTCCTCTGGTAACATCACGTTACTTGAAAGAAAAGGAAGCACCGGAAGCTCGAATCATAACCTGGATGCGTGAAAAATATGTAGTACTTCTTGCATGGACATTCCGTCATCGCTGGTCAACCGCTGGCATTGCTATTTTGCTAATGGCTAGCATATTTTTGCCGCTCAAAAACATTCAAACTGGAATTTTCTCCGGCGGAAAAAATAAGCGTCAAATGCTTCAATATGAATTTGCGGATTTCACATATAAATCGGACGTTGAACGGACCGTCACGAAAGTCGAAAAATTTCTGGATACTAAACGTAAAGAATATCCGATGGAATCGATCTATTCATATTTTACTGATAGCACTGCAATGACAGTTGTATCGTTTCAGCGCGATGATGTAACCGCAGAAGAAGCGAAAGCTTTTAGAGAAAAACTTCGAAAAGAATTACCGAAGTTTGGCGGTGTAAGAATTTATTTTGAAGATGAAGATGAAGCCGCGGGCGGAGATACGAAATTCTTTTCGGTTTATCTTTACGGAGAAGATATTGAAGTACTAAAAGGTCTGGCTCGTGAAAGTGAATTAAAACTTGCAAAACTGAAAGGCATTGAAGACTTGCGTATGGATGCAGACACTGGCCGCCGTGAAGTTCAGATGGTATTAAATCGCGAAAAAGCAATCAAAGCTGGAGTTACTCCGCAGGACCTTTCACAAATTCAGATGTTCACACTTGGTGGACAACGGCTTCCGCGCTACACAACAACTGAAAAAGAAATCGATATGGTGTTAGGACTTCGTATTGATGAACCGGGCCAACATCGAAGATTTGAAGAATTTACAAATCGGCACACAAAATGGCCCAACTGCCTTACGCTCATTTGTGGATTTCAACACAGTGGAAGGACAAAATGTTCTACAAAGACTAAACCGCAAAAATTTTGTTTCGCTAAAAGCGATGTTTGAAGGCAGTGGAAAAGAATGGGATAAGATGCGCGAGAAAATCACCGAACAGATGAACGTTGTGAAGTTACCCCCGGGATATTCATGGAGCTACGATCGGCAGATTCAACAAGGCGATGAAGATAATAAAGTCATGTTAATTAACTTCTTGCTAGCGTTGGCCCTTGTTTATTTTGTAATGGCATCGCTGTTCGAATCATTGATTCATCCTTTAGCAATTATTATTTCAATTCCGTTCGCATTGGTTGGTGTGTTCTGGTTATTGTGGATTACAAATACGCCATTCAATTTGATGGCTCAAATCGGACTCTTGATCTTGATCGGCGTTGTTGTTCGTAATGGAATTGTGTTAATTGATCGCGTTCATCAGCTACGCGAATCGGGAGTTGATCGTATGGAAGCATTATTGCGAGCGGGAAATGATCGACTCCGTCCAATCTTGATGACCGCAGCAACTACGATTCTTGGTCTGTTACCACTGGCCCTTGGAAGCAGTGCTTTACTTGGATTGAGTTATTATCCGCTCGCACGCGCGGTTATTGGTGGTCTTGCCGCGTCAACGGTTCTCACTCTGATCATTCTTCCATTTGTTTATTCGTTGTTTGATGATGCAGCCGCATGGGCACGCAGAATTTGGTTGGTCTCTGAAACCGGCAAAACTGAATTGCCGGCAGAAACAGCGATCGCTGCATCAGGGGATTAATTTACCGCATCAGCACATAGCAGAGGGCGCCAGCTCTTCAACCGCAGAGACTCAGAATTCTGTGATTCTGTGGTAAAAGAGCTGGCGCCTTTTTTTATTTCGATTTGCGTGCTTTCATCTGGTCAAGAAATTTGCGGGAAGCTGCATCAATCGGAGCTTCTTTCAACTGAATTGTTGAAATTTTGCCAGCGGCACCAGCAGCAGAACTTGTTGTAAACGTTCCATCAAAATTCAAACGGAACGGGCTAGCGACCGTGATCAGATACAACAAAAATATTGTATTCATCACCCCCAAGAACTCCAATTTCGAGCTGCTCGAAATTCCGTAATGTTGATTCACTGATTGCACGAAGCTGAATAGCGCCGCCGGCATCAGTAATACCTAATTGAATATCCAAATCGCTGCCGTTGTTGTCATAGATTAGGTGCAACAAAACTGTGCCGCTAAAATCAGGTGTAAAAGTAAATCGTTTTTCTCCTTTATTTGGAACTGATCCCTTAACCAACGTAGCTTCAGAGATCAGAGTAATCATGCAAAACGCAAAGACTAAAGCCAGGATTTTTCTCATTACTTAATTTCTCCTATCAAAAGAGTCATGCTCGAAATAATAATCATGGGAAAAACATTTCGCCACGCCCTGCCCTCTAAGCGAGTAGATTTTATGGTTTAATACTGCCCATGAAATCATTCACTTTAGTCGCCATTTTTGGGTTGTTTACGTCAATCGCCATCGCTGCTCCAGCCACCATGCGTCTGGATTATTACCACACAGGCAATTGGGAACAGGAGTTCTTCAGTGTCGACCGGATTGTGATGGAACCGCTTCCATGGCCAGGGAATCCAAATCATCCTATCGATGACACAAATTTAGGCAAATACCTATTTGAAGTAATCGATAGCCAAACCAACCGTATTCTTTATTCACGCGGATTTGCTTCAATCTATGGCGAATGGGAAACCACATCCGAAGCGCACGACATCTATCGTACCTTTCAAGAATCATTACGCTTCCCTGCTCCCACTTCAAAAGTTCAAGTCGTGTTGAAGAAACGCGATAAGCAGAATGCATTTCGCGAAATATGGTCCACTGTAATCGATCCTGATGACATTTTTATTGATCGCGCGAAAATGCCTGCCCCCGGACCCTTATTGGAACTTGAAAAAAAGGGTGATCCTGCCCAAAAAGTTGATCTCCTTATTTTGGGAGATGGATACACTGAGAAAGAACGGGATAAGTTTGAAAAAGATGCGCGAAAATTGATTGAAATCTTGTTCAGCACTTCACCTTTTAAAGAGCGCCGCGCTGATTTTAATGTTTGGGGCATGTGCCCGATCTCAGCAGAAAGCGGAGTGTCACGTCCTTCAACCAAAACATATCGAAGAACACCAGTTGGCGCGACTTACGACGTTTTTGGTTCTGAACGTTATGTTCTGTCATTTGAAAATCGCGCATTTCGTGATGTTGCTTCTTTCGCTCCTTATGAATTCGTTGAAATTCTTGTCAATCAGAACACTTATGGCGGTGGCGGAATTTTTGGCTTATATGCTACTGTGGCCGCGGATAGCAAGTGGGCACCTTACATTTTCGTTCATGAATTTGGTCATCATTTCGCTGCGCTTGCGGATGAATATTACACTTCCGATGTTCCCACAGAACCAGCTGCAGATCGCGTTGAACCATGGGAAGCGAATGTCACTGCGCTACTGGATCCAAAAAATTTGAAATGGAATGATCTGGTATCTCCCGGAACACCGATTCCCACTTCGTGGAATAAAGATGAATTTGAAAATTATTCGCGTGAAATTCAAAAGGAACGCCGGAAAATTCGTGCTGAGAATCGTCCGGAGTCAGAAATGGATGCGTTGTTCACAAAAGAAAAGGAACATGAAACGAAAGAGCTTGGTGCTGAGAAAAATGCAGGAAAAGTTGGAGCATTTGAAGGTGCAATGTATGAATCACGCGGTTATTATCGTCCGCAAGTTGATTGCATCATGTTCACGCGTAACGATGTTCCTTTTTGCAAAGTCTGCAAACATACAATTTCACGGATAATAGATTTATATGTGAAGTAATAATCGTACTCTTACTCGTACTCGTAATCTTAATCGAAATCTTGAGCTCGAGTACGATTAAGATTAAGAGTACGAGTAAGAGTAAGAGTTCTTATGACACGAGTAAATCGAATTAGCGCATATCGACCGGCGGTGGCGATTTCCAGGATGCCGGAACAGGAAATCGCTTTTCTAAAAGAGCAGATGCGGCAACGCGCAGAGATTGAAGAGCGAAGAAAGCGCGAGCAAGAACAAGCGCCACCAGAGCCACCAACACCGGAAGAAAAAGCTCAACGCCGTGCAGAACGTGTAATGGATGGCTCCGTACGAAAAGCCGCGATCCGACCAAATGATCCGACCGCAACGCCGGTGCTTTCAATTGCGGATTTGTTTGAGAAAGCAAAAATGGCGGGATTGCTGACCTCTGAAATAGAGTCCATTCAAGTTCGACTCAAAAAATTACGCGGCCAGGAACGTACACGTGAGCTTCGATTTTTACAAGATAAAATTTTACCTGCAAGAAATTGTGCAGGCTTTAAGAATTTACACGGAAATTTCTTCGCTATCTGCACGCTATCCAGAACGACTCACAACTGAAATCGTGCAAGCTCTCACCGCAGGAGTTATTGAACGTCCTTCCGGCAAACACAAAATTCCGTCAGTTGTGTTACATCATCAAGATACTTTAGATGTGATCCTGTTGATCATGCAGTTCAGTCCCCAAGAATTTGAACAACTTTGCGGATTATTAAGCGAAGCTGCCTTGAGATCCGGACAAAAAGTTCGAAATGCAGAACCTGAAGTTGAGCGAGCTTTCATTTTGAAAGCTGCAGCCTTGCGCAGCAATCTGTTTACGAATCCAGATCCGCTGAATAAACTGCGGTGCATTGTTGGAATCCCAAATGAAGCAATGAATGAAGTTGAAGTGTTTGCATCGCGTATCCGTGGAATTCCTGCATTGGATTTAATTGACTTTGCAAGTAAACCGATCACCTTAGTGCCGGATCATCATGGGCCTGCGGAACTAAATTCTGATATAGCTGCAACCACAAATTACCTCGCTCAAGGTTTTTTCAATGCTGATGGAGATTTCAAAACAGAATTATTGGAACTCTGGAGCCAATCGATGGCATTACGTTTTGTTGAAGAAGGAGTTCAAACAAAAGAAATTGCGGAAGTTGTAAATCAATTGTCACATGTAGCCATACAGTTTGAGAAACGTTTCGAAAATGCTTCGACACAACAATTGGATGCGCCGACTCTTTCAGCAATTAAATTGATTTTGGAACCGGAAGAACTATCACAATATCCATCATTCTGGGAATTGACGGACTCAGCGCGCAAATGGTTAACCGATTTGCGCGCGCTTGCAGCATTTACAATTCACTTAGATTCCATCCGCTCCTGGATGTGACCGAGCTCAACCACCAAGAAACTAAGGACACCAAGTCAGGAAAGAGATTTTTTATTTTTCTGTATTAAAACTCTTTCTTATCTTTGTGATCGTGGTGTCTTTGTGGTTTTTTTTTCACTCCCAGCGGAACATTTTGACTGCGAGTAAGCAGGAAAATGCTGCCCAGACCACGAGTCCGATTATTTGTTTGATGACTCCATGTAATGGCGACCCTTCAATTGATATGCTGCGCAGTGCATCGGCTAGATATGTAAGCGGAAAGAAATTTGTGATGGCATACACAAAACCCGGAAGATTGCTCCGGCTAAAGAATATTCCTGATAAAACCATCATCGGAAACACTACCATATTTGCAAGTGGTGCAACTTGATCCTCTGATTTGGAAACTCCGGCAACCGCAAAACCCAATCCTAAAAATACGATTGCCCCTAAAATTCCCACAACAAAAAGATTAAAAAGATTCCCGGTGAAATGAAGATGAAAAAACACAATACCTATGCCGACCATCAGGACCATTTGAATCATTAAGACAAAGAGACGCGTAACCACATAAGCGAAAATAAAATCGTTTGGATTGATTGGAGTAACGCGAATCCGTTTTAGAATTCCACGTTTCTTTAAATCAACGAATACGAAAGCGACTCCAAAGACACCGGTTTGCATAATCGACATCGCTACAACTCCGGGAACGAGAAAATCCATATATGTCAGCTTCCTGCCTTTGACTGATTGAGCTTCCAAAGTTGTGCGGTTAGCGTGAGCGCTTTGCAAAACGTTTTCATCGAGAGTTTGTTGGATCAACATCAGTCCAAGCCGCGCTTCTTGCGGCTTCGCATCATTCAAATACGCATCAACTTTTCCCCCGGCTGATCGGTTATAGCTTTGAGGAATAACAACGACAAGATCTCTTTCTCCTTTTTTAAGTTCTTGCAGTTCTGATTCTTTCGAGCCTTCATGAATGCGGATCGTTTGAATTTTTGTTAGTGTTTGAATCAGTTCAGCATTTGGAGGACCGCCAGGATGAACCACTCCAGTTTCAATGCGGCCGAATGAATCGAAGCGCACGAATCCAAACATGACGATCATGAAAATCGGGAAAAAGAATGTCCAGAAAACAGCTTCGCGTTCGCGGAAAAACATTTTCAGAGAGGAAGCAACCAATTTAAATTTCAAACGCATGTGTTATTCCTCATCACGTAATGAGTGCCCGGTTAAATCCAGAAATACATCCTCAAGCGTTGCGAGTCGTTCGACGCGAGGTTTTGTAAACCCTTTGGACAATAAGCCGTTGATTAATTCAGATGGCGGAGCAAGCGCAACAATTTTTCCCCGATCCATAATTGCTACACGATCGCACAATTCTTCCGCTTCTTCCATATAGTGAGTTGTTAGCACAATCGTCTTCCCTTCCGATCTGATCTGCTTTATGACTCCCCAAAGATGGCGACGCGCTTGTGGATCGAGACCGGTAGTTGGTTCATCCAGGAAGAGAACAACCGGATCGTTCACTAATGCCGCGGCAATTGAAAAGCGTTGTTTTTGTCCACCGGAAAGTTCTCGCGGTTTTGATTTTGCTTTATCTTCCAATTCAACTTCATGCAAAAGCTTGATCGGATCAATTTCCCTTCCGTACATTTCACCAAATAACAGCAAAAGTTCTGTCAATTTCAATTGATCGAAAAATGCTGAGGATTGAAGCTGCACTCCGATCCGCTTTTTAACTTCACGCGGATTCTTGCGAACATCCAATCCATCAATATTTATTTCACCACCATCAATCGGACGCAGTGTTTCGATCATTTCTAACGTTGAGGTCTTGCCTGCTCCATTTGGACCAAGAATTCCGAAGATTTCCTCTTTCCGAACTTCAAATGTAATGCGATCGACGGCTACAAGATCGCCGTACTTCTTATAGAGATCCTTCACCGCAAGAATTGTTTGGTTCATAAGTCCGTTAATTATATGAGGCCCGGGCTTGCGGCGGTAGGGTACTGTTTAGAGGCCCGGCTTCCGCTCCCTACCTCCGCGAAGCCGGGCCTCAATTATTCCTTGATTGATGTGCATCAACGTAGTAATTTAGACGCGTGTTTGTGCGGGGCATGACACACTTGGGGATTTAGCACAACACCGTTAGGCTCGAATCTACTGGGAACGACGAGTAGCAACCAATTGGCATGTGGGTTGCTGTAAGTCGAGGTGGAAGAGGAATAAGGAATTGAGGGGCAAAAAACTTCAAATCATCACCGCAGCAATTCTGCTTACGTTAACCGGAGTTGCGGCGATCACAATCAGCACAATCCGTCACGCTCAAGCCACGCTTCAAGCCGAAAAACAAAAGTTCGATCAAGCTCAAACTGTTGCAACTGAAACGCGCGTCTTCAATCCCGCACCATTAGCCGGAATCCGTTTACTGTCAGGTCCGTTTACAGTTCATGATGCATTGGAATTCAAAGGCAAAATTTATGTAGCAGGCTCCGGCGGATTGATGATTCTGAATTCAAAAGGCCAGACTGAACGAACCATTACAGCTGCGGATGGATTGCCTGCAACAGAACTTACTTCGCTTGCAGTTCTATCCGGGGAACTCTGGATCGGAACGAATGATGGTTTGATTCAATATTCGCGCGATACATGGCGGCATTTCCTTCCTGGAAATGTTGAACAACGCAAGATTACATCTTTGCTTGCAACCAATCATGGTGAGCTTTACATCGGCACAGTTGCCGGAGTCATCCGTTACGATGGCCGCACATTCGAACCATTTTATCCTTCGCAAATCGGACAAACTCGCATCACTCGCATGGCGGGTCAGGCGCATGAATTTTATATCGGCACCTTCAACTCAGGATTATTTGTTTTTGAAAGTGGAACCTTACATCACATAGACCGGGCTCAAGGATTGTTGGATCCAATGATTACGGATTTGCGTGCAACAAATCGCGGATGTTATGTTGCCACTCCACAAGGTTTGCAATTTTATGAAGATGATAGTTTTCAAACTGTTGCCGAAAACTTGTTTGTGGCCTCAGTTGAACCAGCATCAGATCAGATTTGGATATCCTCACCTGACCGCGGAGTAATTCCAATCAAATCAACTCCATCGCTTCATAAAATCCGGCTCTCATCATCAGGCCAGACTCTGCCGTCCGAAAACGACAACGCAATATTTTTGAAGCGGATCGGAAATTCCTTAACTGCATTTGGCCGAAATCGTTTTTGGGTACTGAACAGCGGTCGATGGAAAGTCTGGAGTTCACCACAATTTACTTTAAGCGATAACAATGTGTCTGCGTTAATGCGCACACCCAAGGGTGAAATCTGGGTCGGCTATTTCGATCATGGAATCGATATTCTAAATTCTGATTTTATTCTGAAAACACATTTACAAGATGAGACTCTGACATTTATCAATCATCTCTCAACTGATCAGGATGGCAACGTTTACATTTCCACAGCGAATGGATTTGTAGTTCTTGGCAATGATGGCGTACGTCATGTTTATCACGAATCCGATGGCTTATTGAGCGATCGCGTGATGCAAGCCGTTCCTTTAGATGCGCATGGAAAACGTGTAGCAATTGCAACTTCTCAAGGCTTTACGCTGAAAGATGGTATTGCAATGAAATCAATCTTTGCATTTCATGGACTCATTAACAATCACGTTTACACCATTGCTGCGAATGGAGATCAACTGTATCTCGGAACTTTAGGTGGAATCTCACGCATTCGCGGATTGAATGTTTTGGAAAGCTGGACACAGGTTGATTCTGGATTAAAGCGGAATTGGGTGAATGCCCTTCTAACCGTTGATCGAAAACTCCTGGTAGGAACTTATGGAAGCGGTATTCAGCTTCGAACAGAATCCGGTGATTGGATGCAATTCGAGGCGCTGCCTCAGGATTTCGAAGTGAATCCGAATGCTTTGTATACCGATAGCAAATTCGTATTTTGCGGAACACTGGATCGCGGCTTCTACGTTTACGATCCATCTGACAACATCTGGAAGCAATTCGAATCCAATTTACCTTCGGCAAATGTAACCGCGTTTGCGCCGGCTGCTAATTCAATCCTGGTAGGCACCGTGAATGGTTTACTACAGATATCATATGACAAACTTAGTACGCTTCCTGATCTTCGCTAGCCTGTTCTGCGCGGCAGCCTACGCTGACATCGGAGTTGTAATTCCGGGGGATCGCGAGGAACCGGACCCATCCATCCTTACGCTGGATGAAGTCCACATTCAGGTTCGAGTCGATAACCAGCATGCCCGCGTCCGGATTACACAAATTTTCGGAAATCATACCAATCAAATTCAGGAAGGAAAATACGTATTCGCCATTCCAGGTGATGCCGCAATCTCCGATTTTGCAGTGTGGGATGGAGTAGTTCGAATTCCTGGGGTCATTTTGGAACGGAAACGCGCTTCCGAAATTTATGAATCATTACGAATCCAACGGATCGATCCCGGATTGCTCCAGCAAGACGAAGGTGAGGAAGGCGCACGGATGGCGAGCGCATTTTCTGCACGCATCGTGCCGATTCCTGCATATGGCAGCAAGAGACTGGAAATCGAATACACCCAAAAGATTAATGTGCAAGGAACGCAATCTTATTTTTCGCTTCCGCTGAAGCCGGATCTCTTTCGCGAACAAAAAGCAGGATACGTTTCATTACAACTCGAATTCCTGAGCACGATTCCATTCGCAGATTTCAAATTCATTTCCACACAGTACCCGATTGAAATGCATCCGCAAGGCAAATCCAAATGGCAAGGATCTTTTGAAGCAAGGGACATTCTTTTATCAGAAGATTTCGCATTTCAATATCGATTGGATACTCAAAAGAGTGAATTGTCGTTTTTAGCTTTCCGTGGTGCTGATAGCGCATTGCGATCTGAAGGACAGGTAGTCACAGCGTTCGATCAACCATCCACGGGTAAAGTGGAAGATGGATATTTTTGGGCTTCAGCTCTTTTGAATGAAGGTGGAAACGCAAACAAACAGGATCCGCGGTCCATTTTGATTTTGCTGGATGCTTCATCATCAATGCGTTGGGAAAAACTAGAGCAGGCATTTACCGCTCTTGATTATTTCCTGCAAAGCCTGCGTGAAAACGATGAATTTCAAATCATTTTGTTTCATCAAGAAATACATGCATCAAGCGATTCGCCGTTACCGGCAACGCGAGCAAACATCCAACAAGCATTACAGTTTGTGCGATCGCAATATCTCATGGGTGGAACTGATTTTCGTAAGGCTTTGGATTCGGCATTTCAATCAGCAAGCAAACTGAAAACCAGCAATCGTTATTTGATTTTGATTACCGATGGGAATCCAACCCTCACTCAAATTCAGACCAAGAAGCTGATTGAACATTTTGAATCAGGGAACAAGACGGCCAACCTTCGCGCATTTTGTTTTGGTGTGGGCACCGATACCAATCGAACTTTTCTTTCGGAAATCTCCGAACGGAGCAATGGCAATTTTGATTGGGTGACCGAAAGCGAAGATTTGAGTTTTAAGCTGCAAGCGTTCTTTACAAAAGTCGGACAAGAACCAGCGCATAACATGACGCTCACTACATCCGCGCCTGATCTTTTGTATAACGTGTACCCAACAGATCCCGGGCGCATTTATGATGGTTCTGCGTTCGATTGGTTTGGAAGATACCGCACACCAACGAACGGAGTGAATTTAGCAGCATCTGGTTCGCTATCAGGAAAGCAAATTCAGATTCAACGCACAGTCGATTTTCCGGAAACCGCAACCGAACACGGATTCATTCCGCGCGGATGGGCGCGTATGCGGGTAGATGCACTGCTACGCAAGATGGAACTTGAAGGCGAAGACGATGCGAGTATCGATGAAATCATCCGTCTTGCTAAGAAATATAAATTCGTAACACCTTATACATCATTTCTTGCTGCACCCCGATCGCTGTTACGACCTCGTGCAATTCGCCCGGGCGATCCGCTATTACGCGTGAAGACAGATCCGGAAATTATTTCTGTAACTGCAATTTTTCCGTTCGGCCTGGTGAAGAGTCTGATTTACCTGAAGAGTGAAGATATCTGGCAAACACGTTTTCTGGTTCCAAAAGAATTTTCAGATGGCACTTATTTTTGCAGATTAATTTTGCGTGATCGCGCCGGGAATCAATATGAAGAAAAGAAATCATTTTTGGTGGACAGCCGTCCGCCTGTGATTCAAGCGCGATGGGACGGAACGTTAAAACGCGGCGGAAGCATCCGGCTGGTTGTGAATTCAGATCAAGATACGCGTTTCATTTACGCAAAGCTGGAAGGAACATCACCGGTGAAGATTCAATGGAGCAATCGCGAGAAAGCTTCGGTTGGATATTTGAAAGTGCCGCAAGATTTGCCGCCTGGTGTGTATGAAATTCAGGTGGTTGGCGAAGATTTCGCTCACAACATCAGCCGTTGGTCGCGCAAAGTGGAAGTGTACTGATGGATACGAAGGATTTGAGGCCCGGCGTTGCGGTGGCAGGGTGCGAACGCCGGGCCTCTGAAATTCCGCAACCCTTAGAGGCCTGGGCCTCGCGCCCTGCCTCCGCAGGCCTGGGCCTCACGGCCATTGTCTTCCTGGCGATCTCTTCCCTCCTTTTCGCCATCGTTCCATCCGATTTGCGTGAAAGCGATCCCTTATCGCCAGCGTTATATCATCATGAATCATTTGAGGGTCAGCAGACGATTGTCCCGAATACACCGCAAACTGCACGCGCAGAAATTCAAAAGCTGATTCAAAGTCAGCCTGATAATCCGGTGTTTTACCGCGCACTCGCGGAAGTCGATTTACAGCTGCTTGATGTCAATCAAGCAGAACTGCACATGAACCAATTCATGGAAAAATCTACAGACAAAGATGTTGCCTACTTTAAATTGGAAGAATTCTTTCACGGCCGAACACGTTTTGAAGACGAATTCAAAACAATGCTGGATCATGCACATGCCGTAACTCCAAAACCAGGTGATCCAGATTCAAATGCTGGAGCTTACTTACACTATCATCGCGCCATCACACAAATTCAGAATTACGGACTCAAGCAAGATCAAGAAATTATTTATCGAACGATTGTAGAAACGTATCCAGAATCTCAAAAGCCGTTGTTAGATTTGCTGGAATGGGAAAGAACAAATCACGGCAATACGAAAGCATTGGAAATCTTGGAACAGTTCCATCAGAAATTTCCTGATCAAAACAAAACTTATTTGCTGAAGAAGGCTTCGTTATTAGAAGCTCAAAAAGCGTTTGAACTTTTGAATACAAGCTATGATCCGCTCTGGGACATCGATTTAGCTCGCGAGTTGGATCAAGCATCGATTCGCGCTGAAAAAAAAGGAGAATATCTCGCTACATTAAAAGACAAATTAGAAAAACAGTCGCTTGATCTGGATGCTGTAACACGTCTCTTCCATAGCTACTACTTTGCAGGAAACACAATTGAGGCAACATCAATTCTGAATGACTATCGCTTGTTGAAAGAAAAAAGTGTCCAGGAGAAAAAATCGAAATGGGAAGCGGATGAGCTGTGGATCATGGCTCAACTTCACCATCGAATTCTAAATCTGAATGAAGCAGCACGTTTTTATTACGCTTTGTATGGAGCACAATTACAAAAAATTAAACCGGCCCGTTACAGCACTATTGCTGCGGATGATGCGCTTTACGGAATATTTCAAATTTTAATTTCCGCTGAAGAGCGTCCGATCCAATTAGGCGCAGGCAATCTCGATCTTTACAAAGACATTGCAACCGCCGATACGAATCCGGGTGTGCTGAATGGCATCCTTTCGTTGATTTTGAATAACACACATCCGGAGACCGAGTTTGAACAACAAGAAAATAAAGCAATCGGATATTTTAATCGCGCGCAAGCTGGCTCCATTTTAAGATTAGTCCAAAAGGATTATCCGGCATCGAAACATCTTCCAGGAATGTATAAAGATGTTTTGAAGATCTATCAGAAATATGGAATGGATGATCTGATCATCAAGACCGGTGAGAATTTTTTCAAGGCGTTTCCACAATCAGATGAAATTATAGAAATCGGGATTGCTGTCACTGATGCATATTCGCGGAAGCAAGATCACACACATGAATGGCAAACGTATGAGTATTTACTTCCCATCGCTGCAAAAAATGATGCTGGTCAATCATTAGTTCAGCAGCAGCCCGCACCAGAAACATACGCAGATGAAGAAGAGAGCGATGAGGAATCATACCAGGAACAACAGACAGCGCCAGCAGAATCGGCTTACAGTTATTCCTCACTTTTGAAGCGTTACATCAGCAGCTTGACGCAAGAAAAAAATTACAATGCAGTGTTAATGCTGTACCGAGATCAAATTCAGAAGTATCCAGCGGAAGAAAGTCTTTACGAAAATTTTGCTGAGTATCTTGCCCAAAATAATTTGTTTGATGAAGAAGCTTCCGTTTACTCGAGCGCAATACAACAATTCAAAACCAAAAGCTGGTATGAAAAACTTGCCCGATGGTATTTGCGGCGCGAACAATCAACTGATTTGGAAAAACTTTCACATGAAGTCATTGATACATTTCAAGGAACTGACGTTGCCGAATATCTTCAGAACGTTAACACCACCTATCCATATAGATCTCTGTACATCGCGCTGAATCGGTATGCTCTGAGCCGTTTTCCATACAACATGACATTCGTAAATAACTTACTCTCAATTTACTCCGAACATAATTACTACAATTGGGAAGAATGGGAAAAATTATGCAAGCAATATTACTTTCTGGATGAATCGATCCGGTCGCGATATCTTTACCGGCTTGCTGAAGAACGTCGGTTGAAACAAGACGCAAATCCTTCCAGCAATCCTGACAAACTATTTGCGGCTGACAAACAAATATGGCGCGCACATTTTCAGGAATCGCTGCCGCTATACGAAGATCTTGCAACACAATATCCTGCCGATCCATGGCTCAATAGTCGCGTTGCAGACTTAAAGCGGTCGTTGGGATGGCAAAAGCCCTCCTATTACAAAGAGTCTGCGCAGCTGCGTGAATATCTTGCAAAGGTCACACCTACTGATGGTTCACTGTGGACAACTGCCGGCGAAACACTTGCTGAAATTGAAGAGTATTCCAATGCAAAAGAATATTGGGAAAACATTCTAAAAATCGATCCACAAAATCCTGAGCGTTATTTAGAAGTCGCTACGATTTTGTGGGACTACTACTTATTCGATGACGCTCTGGATGTAATTCAAAGAGCACGAACGCTGAAAGAATCAGATTCCTTGTTTGCATACGAAGCTGGCGCAATCTATGAATCAAAAAGGGATTATCAAACCGCAGTCGCAGAATACAGCAAAAGTTTAGTTGATGCTTCCGAAGAAGCCAGGAATCGATTAAATCAGCTTTATAGGCGTCCAAAGTTGTCGCCATTAATTCGCACGCATCTGGAAAAGCAATTACAACAAAATCCTCAAGATGAGAATTGGTGGCTTGGAGTGATCGCTTTTTACAGCGATCAAAAAGAAAAAGATGCGGTTCGTGATCTTATTACAAGAGCGATCGGAACATTGAAACCTGAAAATTTTGCAAACGCAGTAAATTCCCTGGACACAACCGCACGCAATTTCGGATTCGATTCACTGCAAGAAAGTTTGATCCAGAAACGGATTCAATATGCGTCAACCGATTTGGAAAAAATTACTGTGAACCTGGAATTGGCTTCTTACTATGATTCCCGCGGGCAAAAAGACAAAGCAGAATCAGTGCTGCTCGCCCTGTATCAAAAGCAGCACGCTTCAGCAGGTTTAATTCAAGAGCTGATTTCGTTCTATTGGCGCAATGGTTATTACGATAAAGCTTTTGGTATTTACGATTCATCGCTTCAGATCGCAAATTCACAATACCGCAAACAATATTTGCACGAAATGGTCGATCGTTACCGCGAACGCAAAAATTATGATCGTGCGCTTGCCGCGCTTGCAGAACTTCGCAAAGATGATCCGCTGAATGGCGATCTATTCAGGATTGTCTCTGAAATTTATGCGGAGCAAGGAAATTACGCGGCCATGATTCAGCATTATCGTGATGGTCTGCAGATGGTTCGTGATTCAAAAATGTCTGAAGATGAAAAGAAACAGCAGATCGCCGTAATGCGCAGAGGAATCATCCAGGCAAATCTGATTCTGAAAGATTACACCGCTGCATTGGATCAATATGTTGAACTTCTTAATCGCGATGCTGAAAATGAAGCGCTGTTAAGTGAAGCAGCATTCTTTGCAGCGCGTTATGGAATTTCATCTCGCTTGTTCGATTACTACACAAAAACAGCGGCTGCATCTCCGAAGGATCATCGATGGCCGATGCTGCTTGGCCGCTTGCACTTGTATTCCAGCAATCCTGAAGCAGCAATTGATCAATTCCGCGCAGCAATAGCGATACGCCCTGAACGAGTAGATTTGCATCAGAGTCTTGCTGATGCATATCAGCGATCCGGGAAATATCCGGAAGCATTGCAGGAATACGATCGACTTTATGCGTTGACTTACAAAGATTCTCGCTGGCTCAGCTCCATGGCCGAGTTGAATGCAAGACTGGGCAATCAAAAGAAAGCGCTTGAGTTGTATGAGCAATATCTTTCCGGCCGGACTCCGCTTGAACGCGATTTTGAAATGGCACAGAAGTGTTTGAGTTGGGGAATGTCGAAAAGTGCAATTGCTTATGGCAATGCAGGCGTTAAAAAATTTCAAACCGATATCACATTATCGATTCCGGCTGAAGGACTTGCTGCCTACGTCGAAGCGCTCGTACAAAACAATTCTGCAGGAACAGCACTGGAATTAATGCATCAAACATTGAATCGGATCGAAGCAGCAAAAAAGAAAGCGACGTTTGATGCTGAAGCTCTGAGATCTGTGGAATACATGATCCAGGATTCGATGATTCGAATTCTGCCTGCGATGGTCAAGAAATATTCAACCGGTGATGAACTGGATGCACTTGAATCAAAACTGCTTGCTCTCAACGCCGTATCAGATAATGAACAAAGATCAAAAAGACTTCTGCCTTTTGCGCAAGCTGCAGGACTAGCAAAGGCTCAAGAACAGCTTTTGCGCCAGCTTGTACATGAAGCATATAACTCGAGTACTTCTTATTACCTTACGAATCGCGAAACTTTGCGCCGGTTTTATCTTGATCGCCAGGCATATGCTACGTGCGCACAATTCCTGGAAACAGAATGGAGAAGACATCGTCATCATGGCGACTATCGAAATGAATTATTGCAGGCAGCAGACGCTTATCGTCTTGCAGGATTGCATGACAACGAACTTGTAATTTTGCGCGAATACTACAGCTTTGGAAAAAATAACACCCTTGAAGCTGAACCGGTGGAACGTTACTTATCCCTGCTTTATGAAAAGAACTTGCGCACAGAACTGAAAGCATCAACAGCAACTTCAGATTTGACTGCCGCAAACTTTTTTGTAAAACGTAAAGATCGCGAACTCGCAACGTTGGCAATCGAAACACTTTCGAAGACTCATGATCCAGTTTGGAAAACAATTCAACTGGCAATGCTGAGTAAAGAATTGGGAATCAAGGAACAAAGTGTAAAAGAACTTTTCGTTTCCGCACTCGATCTGCGAAACATCGGCGATTCAATTGATGCTCGTGGAGATTCAAAGACTTCAGTGTTTGGCGATGATTGGTTTTATTACGGTACACGTTACGGTGAATATCTGTGGAACACAAATGCCGATGATGCTTCCTATTACCTTGTTTCTGATCTTGAAGGTGCACCATTGCGCAGCGAACGCCAGGATCAATTAGGATCATGGTACCTAACCACTGCGAAACTCAATGAACAAGCATTGAATCATTTCACCCTTGCCGCGGAATTAGATCCAAAGAATGCGAACTATCAGGATCATCGCGCAGAAGCACTCTATGCAATGGGCAAAAAGGATGAAGCGATTGCAATTTGGAAAAGTTTGCTTGCTGATCAAACACCTTCCAATTACCTGCTCGTCTGCGAAGCGGCATCAAACCACGAGTTCATGAATGCTGTTGATTCAGATATCGAAAAATATCTAACAACTCAAATCGGGAAATATGGAGCTGCCGGGTTAAATGATTTGATCCAAACTTATTTGGAAAGTGTATCGCCGGAAAAAAGAAAAGCATTAATACCAAAATGGATTACTGCAGCACCAGCGCCAAAAGAATTTGGTTCTGCTTTGTTAGAAATTTCCGCGCTCAATCAAGACGACAGAATTCTTGTTTACACACAGATTGCAAATTATTTGAAGACATGGATGCGATCGGCGGCCGGAAATGAAATTGAGGTAGCAAGGAATCAATGGGTGCTGTGGAATTATCTGGCGGCCTCAGAATATTTGGAAAACAAACAAAACAGCTTTGCATTTGAAATATCCAGTGAACTTCTGGATGAATTGAAGAGAATCTCAGAATCAAATACGCCGCGAGTCCAGAAGTTCACATTGTTAAATGCGCAAGCGTTATTACGCCTAGGGAAAACGAATGAAGCACTGGAATTACTGCGCAAATATATTCATGGCGATTTAACCGATCCTGCACAATTGGAAAATGCTGCAATCGATGATGAAAAATATCTCAAGGCCAATGAGCTTCTTCGTGATGGAGGAAGATCGGCAGAAGCTTCAAGCATTCTGGAAGAGATGTACGAACGGAAATTATTAGCGGGGGCGATGGATTCATCAACATTCATCGGTCTTGCGCAAATTCGCCTGGATCAAAACAGAAACGATGAAGCACTCCAATATTTGAATCGCATGATTTACAGTTCTCCGGAAAATTTGGACAACTTCAATCTGGCCGCTGAATTGTTGGAAAAGAATAATCGAATCGCGGAAGCATTGAATTTACGCAACGAACTAAAGAAAAGAAAATCCTGGGATGAAGCCAATCGAATTAAGATCGCTGAAGATTTGGCAGCCACCAACAAACTGAAAGAAGCAGCGTTGACTGCAAAAGCTGTTTTGCAATCTGAACAATCGACTTTGGAATATCAAGTACGTGCCTCAAAAGTATATGGTGCAGCAACAACCGGCCTGGCAGGCAAACTTGAGATGCAGCAGATCGAAAAGGCGGTCCGCTCAAAATCGAGTGACATGAAGCCTCCGGTTTATTACAGTTCGTTACGACAGCTTTTAATCGAACGGAATCCTTCATTGGATTTGTTGTTGAACGAAAAGTTTGTGAATCCGCAAAGCAGCAATCTAGAAGTTCCATTGTTCCGCGCTTTTCGGAAAGCAGACTTATGCAAGCAAGCTCTTGAAGCGATTGATCGCGACAATACTTCAAGCAGAAATTATCAAGATGAAGAGGAATATTCAGGCAGGTATGGCGATTATGGTGAAGATGCATTTTATGATTCCGATCAATATGATCCTACTGAAAATTATCCCATCAATAAGTTGTATCTAACGGATCAGGAAAGTGTTGAGTTAGCGCTTGAAGCTGCGGAGTGTGCAGGGAAAATAGATGATTCGATTCGTCAAATTTTCTTCTTGAAGATTGCTCTTCAGCATACCGAAACCGATTCGAAGAAAGAAGAGATAGAACAGACGATTGAGAAAGTGGAGGATGCTGTCAGCGAAAAAGCAGAAATTGAAGCGGCGCGATGGAAGGTCCAGCCGAATCTGGGGAGGCAGTCATGAAAATTACAAAGCGTCATTTGTTATTCATGGTTGTGGCAATTGTTGCCGGATTCGCAGTTGCACAAATTCTAACGCCTTCAACTCCTGAGCCTGCGCAACTCTTTCCGCAAGGAGCGCTTGTTTATTGGGAAACATCAAACCTAAAAGATTTCCTCGTTTGGTGGAAAAATTCGGACATAACACGAGATTGGGAAAAATCAACGAACTATCGTGTTTTTGAAAATTCGCGTTTGTATTTGCGGCTGCAGGAACGGTTCAACGATTTCGAAAAAGACAAAGTTAAGTTTTCATTGGAAAACCTGATTAAGCTAGCCGGAAAACATTCGGCTGTCGCTATATATGACATAGGCGAGCTGAAGGCGCTTGCGGTAACCGAAGTTTCGCAGGCTGATGCCGCACTCACAGAACTCTGGATCTTGCGGAATAAATTCACCGAAAAGACGTTCAATGGTCAGGTTTATTATGCTGAACCTCAGGAAGGAAGACTGGTGTTTGCATATGCAAAACCATTTTTTGTTATCTCTACCGAAAGCGGCTTGCTGGAACAATTCCTGACAAATTTGAATTTAACCGATCAGCAATCAACACTTGCACAATCTGAAAGATTTAAGGCTTGCCATCCGCCTGATGAGACACCTTCCCTGTTTTCAATTTTTGTAGATCAAGAATCCTTGAATCAAAACCGTTATTTCAAGAAATATTGGATCCATCAAAATGCAAAAGAACTTGAACCAATACGATCCGCCTGGATTGATTTTTTGGCTGAGCCTTCAGGTCTTACAGAACAACGTCACTTCGCGCTGTCGAACGGAAATACGAATTCAAATAATTCCAACGCGCAAGATTTAGCAAAAGCGTTCAAACCATTGAATGCGGACTTCCTTACGATCGAACCAAACCCGGAACCACAGGAAGCAGCGGAAGCAATTTTGAAGTTATTAAACAAATTTCCTGATCGTCAAAAACAAACTTCGTATCCGCCTGCGTATGCAGGTTCATTTGAACGAGCACTGGAAGCGGAAGCAAAGAGTCCATATCTGATTCGAATTGATGCTCCGATTAAGCAACCGGCAGGTCTGAAGATTTTAGAAAATGATCAGCCCGCACGATTGACATCGCTGCTAACTGCAATCAAACCAGGCGTAAGAATCCGGCTCAGCACACCCATTTGGGATAACGATGGACTCTTCATGCGGTTTCAAGATACACAAATCCTGATGCTGCACAACTATGATGCGTTAAAACAAGAAGAATTGTTGAATCAATTACAAGAGTATTGCGTATTGCTATCATCTGCAGGAGATAATGGTGCTGCATGGATTCACAATAATGAATCTTATGAATTGCATTCATTTACTCCGATTTACGTTCGTTTTCAAAAACCGTGGGTAGTAATTTCGAATTCCCAGACTGAACTTAAGTCCGCGATAGCAGCATTGCCTTCACAGCCGGTCACCATCACAACTTCGTTCGTTGCAATCAATTGGGAAAAGAGCCGGTGGAAATATTCGAGATTGATGCGCCGGTTAGATTATGGACTGTATCACGGCGATGAACCGCTCTTCTTTTCTGAAAATCTGGATAGCCTCTTTCAAGCACTTTATTCCATAAAAGAATCAACGATCCAAACAGATGGCGCGACGGAAACAGTGCATTATGAAATACGTTAGTTTCGTTCTTATTCTGTTCATCACAACAATCGTTAAAGCCGACGAAAATCCAGCACTACAAAAACTCCTTGCGGACCGGTTGAGAAATTGTAACTGCTCCGTGGTGGTCGTGAATTCAAAAGATGATCACATTCTTGCATCGTTTAATGCTGAACCAATTTTGAAAGAAAGCCATCCACCGGGATCGTTGATGAAAATTTTTACATTGATTGCATATTCACAAATGCATCGCACGTTTCCAAAGTTTAGTTGTCCGCCAACATTAGCTCGCGATCCTGAAGGTTGTTGGGATCGCAATGGCCACGGACAAGTTGATGCCCAGAAAGCCCTGGCTTATTCCTGCAATGTTTATTTCCGGCAATTATCCGAACAAACATCGCCGGAAGTTTTTGAACGCGTATTAATTCAGTTTGGAATCTTAACGGATGGTGAGCCTCTGAATGATCAGCAGCTATTACGAAAGCTGATGGTTGGAACCACAATGGAGTTTAAAGTTTCTCCGCAACGCCTGCTCCATGCATACAGTTCCTTTTTTAACAACGCGAATCATTTTTCAGCATCTCCGGAAGTACGAAGCCTGATTCGAAATGGATTAGCTGAAGGCGCAAAGCATGGAACTTCAACTCAGGCCAGTCTGCAAGCAGGTGTTCCATTGTTAGGTAAGACCGGCACTTCGCTATTGATGCAAAACGGAAAGATTGATTATTCACGAACGCAAGGTTGGTGGATCGGACTTTATCCGGTTGATGATCCAGAAGTTGCGATCATGACGTTTGTGCGAAATGGACGCGGGGCCACGGATGCAGCGCCCAATGGCGGGAAGGCATTAGCTGCATGGTTGGAGTTTACCGGCAAATCAACTGATGAAAGATACAGGATACAGGATGCAAGGTGAAAAAAGATCCAGGATCCAAGATGCAGGATGCAAGGCGACCGACAAACGCTGTTTACTGCCTTGGATCTTGCATCTTGCATCCTGCATCTTCCTCCTATCTTCACAAAGTTTCGCCGACAATAATCTTCGCATATCCATCCTTTCGCTCCTGAAGCCGCAGCAAATCAAATTAACTTTACAAGCACCTGCGACGGCCATGGTTAAAGCTGACGGCATCGAACGACCATGGCTCGCAGATAACCCTCTGGAAGTCGAATCGATTAACGGACAACTCAAATCTTCGATTGGAATAACAGCGCCTCACATTCAAATCGAATGCTCAAGTCCGTGCCAGACCAGGATTGAAGTCCGTGATGAAATGGATCGGTTATACAACGGTGACCTGGATTTTTATTATTTTAATAATACTATATCAATAGTACTTACTGAGCAAATGGAAAATCTCGTTTCATCGATTGCTGCGTCTGAAATGCGTGAAGTTCGCGATGTTGAAGCGATCAAGGCCTTTGCTGTTGTGATCCGATCATTCTTAGTTCAAGGCAACAGACATCCTGAGCTGCACGCTGATTTTTGTGATACGACCCACTGCCAGGTTTTTCAAAATTTAGATTCTGCGCCTGATGTTCAGAAAGCGGTGCATCAAACAGAATCGCTAGTTCTTTCATATCACGAAAAAGCCTTTCGCCCGTATTATTCGCGAGCATGTGGAGGCCGAACTGCTACGTATGAAGAAGCCTGGGGCAAACCTTCTGATGGTTACGATTTCCCTTCCGTATCATGTCCTTGTAATAGCGATCGATGGAAAACAACTCTCAGCGAAAAAGAATTATCGGAAATTTCCGGATTGAAAACGCCAGCCGTTCTTCGAAAAGAAAATCGAATTGTGATTTTTCAAGGTGCAATGCAAATTCCCTATTCGTTTGAAGGTTTTCGTTCAAAGGTTGGAAAGATGTACGGTTGGAATAGAGTTCCAGGCAATCAATATCAAATCAAACGCACATCAGGTGGATATGAATTCGATGGAACTGGTTTAGGACATGGTGTTGGCTTTTGCCAAACTGGAGCTGCAATACTTGCAAAACGAGGCGCTTCATTTACGGAAATTCTTTCGCATTATTTTCCAGCAACAGAGTTGAAAAATAGATAAGGGCGATCCGCCGCGGCGGACCGCCCTGCACCGATACGGTTGAAGCTTATTTTTCCACGATTTGATCCTGTACTCTCTGTTCTTTTCCTATGAATAAAAAATCCGCTTCTTAGTGTATACGGATGAAGCGCTGTGTAAAGATTGAAATTTTATAAGGAGCGCGGGACTAATGGTCGCGGACTTCCAGTCCGCAGTGCTTATAACTGCACGCTAGAAGCCTGCGGCCCATAATGCGGGTAAGATGCCCGCGCTCCATTATTTTTGTGATAGATTTTTGGCCATGATTTCGAACAGGATGAAGGTATTCAGTTTGGTGATTCTTACATCGATGAATGTAGTGAATTACCTTGATCGATTTATCATCTCCGCTCTTCTTCCTTCAATTCAAGCAGACTTACATTTGAATGACACACAATTAGGCTTACTTCATACTGCATTTACATTCAGTTACATTTTGGCGGCACCAATTCTTGGATTTCTCGGTGATCGTATTGTTCGCAAATGGTTAGCGAGTGCCGCCGTTTTCGTCTGGAGTATCGCAACCGGACTGTCTGGCGTAGCCGGAAGTTATCATCAGCTTCTTGGAATTCGATCGATGGTTGGAATTGGTGAGGCCGGATATGGCCCTGTCGCACCAACAATCATCAGCGATTACTATTCTGAAAACGTAAGATCGCGAATGTTGTCGATTTATTATGTCGGAACGCCTTTAGGAAGCGCGCTTGGATTAATGCTGGGTGGAGTACTCGGTCATTACTTCGGATGGCGAACGGCATTTCTTGTTGCAGCAATTCCAGGAGTGTTTCTTGCAATTCTGGCTTTATGGATTAAAGAACCGCCACGTCCTGTTCAGCAAATTCAAAACCCATCCATAGCAGAAACGTTTCAATTTTTGAGACACACACCATCGTACATTTACAATTTGCTGGGAACCGCGGCAATGACATTTGCAACTGGAGGTCTTGCCTACTGGTTTCCTACGTTTCTATTTCGAATGCGTGGATGGCATTTAACATCAGCCACACAATTTTTTGGCGCAATCACAGTAGTTGCAGGAATTGCCGGTACGCTGTTTGGCGGATTTATTGCGGATCTCTGGCAAAACAAAAATCGCAAATCGTATTTTTATGTGTCTGCTCTTGGAATGTTGATTGCCGCACCTTGCGCAGTTGGCGCAATTTTGATTCAAGATCGCGCCTGGGTATTTCCACTGGTATTTTTGGCAGAATTTTTTCTGTTCTTTAATATGGGACCGGCTCAATGCAGCAATCATCAGCGTAGTCCATCCAAAAATGCGTGCGACTGCAATGGCATTAAACATTTTGTTTATTCATTTGTTAGGAGATGCTGTTTCTACCTGGGTAATCGGTAAAGTTTCGGATATGACTCAATCGCTCACGGCCGGACTTTTGATCGGACCGGTTGCGATCTTGTTAGGTGGAATCATTTTAATGTCCGGAGCTAATCGCCTGGCCGAAGATCAACTGAAGATAGATTCTCTGCGGTGAAAATTATTTTACGGTTAGAAATAAGCCATGGCCTTCGGCGAGCAAATTGCCGTTAGTATCGTGCAATTCGGCACGCAAATAAAGTTTACGGCCGCGTTTTGATGTACGCCAGCCTGTGAGATGCAATTCCCGTTTTATTGGAACCATCTTCCGATAACGTGCTTCCAATCGCAACGTGACTGCTCGCGTGCCGCCAAGCCCGTTTGATTTCGCCATTGCTTCATCAAGCAATGTTGCAATGATTCCGCCGTGAGCAAAACCGGTTGCGCCTTGAAAACGCTTATCCAAGCGAAGAATGCTTTTAACGAAATGTCGCTTTGGAGTGTAGGAGAACTTCAGCTTTAGACCGTCAGGATTCCCAGGCCCGCACGCAAAACATAAATTGAGCGTCTCCCGAATTTTAGGCATAGATACTATTGTGACAGTTCCCGGTGATAAGAAAAGTACGATATACGAACAATCGAATTACGAATTACGAATTACGAAAATAGACTCACTGCCTAATATTCGATTTCAGCTTGGCTGTCTTTACACTTCTTCGACGGTTTCATTTTTAGTCACGGAAACACTGAATGCACGGAAAAATTTAAAAAATCTTTTTTTCAGTGATTTCGGTGTTTCCGTGATTAAGATTCAAAAGCACTGGGGCCATTAGGAATGGCACTGACACGAGGAGCAGTATTGAATTGTCCAAGCCACTTCACCTTCATGTAAACCAAAAACATGATGAAGTAGCGCTTGAAATCGCCAAAGCTATGAATGCTTTGAATTGCTTTTGGAATTTTGTTCCAAATTCGATATTTCTTTCTACGGAAATCAGACCATCGGAACAGCAATTCGCTGATCTGCCACCAATTCAATTTATCAATGAATAGCGGCACATCTCCTTGAGCTGCAGGCAAAGTAATAATTCTGCGATCGTATTTGCGGGTCCATGTAAAATCTGGCGGCAATAATCCCATTTCACGAGCCGTTTTTTCCAGTGGAGTTCCGGGATAAACATGCATGATTGCAATACTCTGCTCAGTTTTATCTTTGAACTCTTCCATGATCTGGATTGTTTCCTGAGCTTCTTCCCAGGTTTCCGTAGGATGGCTAAAAATAAAAAATGGATTCGGAACTACACCGGCTTCATTGCTCCAGTTCACAACATTTCGTGCCTGATCCAGATCCAATTTCTTATCGATAATTTGTTTGCGCACACGCTCCGATCCGGCTTCAACACCAAACCCAAGATGGAACAAACCGGCTGATGCCATTTTTTCCAACAATGGTTTGGTCATGACATCCACACGAATTTCGCAGAACCATTTGAAATCCATCTTCCGTTTCAGAATCAGATCGCAAATTTCATTGACACGCTTTGGATTGAAATTAAAGATGTCATCGTAAAACCAGATGGCTTTCGCGCCATACTTGTCCATGACAAATTGAATTTCATCTAAAACATATTCCGGTGAGTGCGCACGAACTTTACGTCCCCAGTTTCCTGGCGTCGCGCAAAAAGTGCATGAGAATGGACATCCTCTACTGGTGATTACCGAAGACGCAGGAATCATTCCCATTCCGGGAACATCCATTTGAAAATTATATTTGTCTAGAGGCACCAGATGACGAGCAGGATAAGGAAGATCATTCAGATCTTTAATATAGATGCGAGTTGGATTATGAACCGTATTCCCTTCGGAATCATGATAGGAGATGCCTGTAACTTTGCTGAGATCGTCACCCGCTTGAAGCGCCTTACATAATTCCGACATCGTCTCTTCGCCTTCGTTGCGAACCACAACATCGACGTACGGTAGATGCTTCAACGTATCATCAGCAGTATGAGTGCAATGCGGTCCGCCGATTACCGTCAAAGTCTGAGGACGGATCTGTTTCGACAATTTCGCAAGTTCGAAAGCATCGAATCGATTCTCGGTAGTGACGGTTACGCCGACGACATCCGGTTTTTCATCATTAATGATTTTCCCGATTTCTTCAAAGCTCATTAACAGGACGTCGGCAGGCACAACCTGTACGTCAACTCCGTCCTGCTCTAAAACTGCTGCAATATAAAGGACGCCCAGGTTTGGCATCGTCGAACCTTGACTCCAACGTTCGGCAAAATAGCCGCCGGGCGGTACAAATAGGATTACTTTCATTTTGGCTTTTTCCTCAAATCATCCAGTGGTTCGTCTTCTATTCTATAAAAGTGGGTCATTGTAGTCCAGTTACCCACATTTTTTCAACCCGTTTTGATATACTAGCAGTATTCCGAGGTTAGGCCAAATGTCGGCAGTTTCAACTGCAATTGGTATCAGTTGACAAAACGGGTAATTGTGAACCAAGATAGAAATATCCCACTAGTAGTTATTAGGAAGCGGGAGGCAAGGTTTCATCGTTTGTCGCCAATACGTGTGTTGTCGGCAACGTTCAGCGTTTCTTATTTCGCCAGCTAACAGTGAAGATCTCGAAGGATCGGAGAGAGAATCAGCGTTGAGAATTTCTACTTAACAATCCGTATTTCGTCGCAGGCCTTTTCCTTGGTAACGGTGCAACAAAGGAAATGTCTATGAGAAAGCTTTTGCTAGTAGATGATGATCCTTTCAGTTTAAAAATGCTGGAGGATATGTTCCGCAAAGATTGGCGAATCATCAATGAAACCACGGTGGAACGTATCTTAGAACAGTGTAAAAATGATCCCCCTGCGTTGATTCTTCTAAATGGTACATTGAGACGTACCGCTGGTGAATCAACATTTCTTGCGATCCGCGAACAAGTCCCAGATATTCCGGTAATTGCATACACTCCTGCGAACATGGTGAAGCTTGGCCGAGAAATGGTCAAACGTGGCGCGTTCTGGAATCTGACAACTCCGCTGAACACACAGGATCTTGAGCACATCATGGACATTGCGATGCAGATGCAAGATTATCGTCAGCGAGTTCTGGATACGCGCCGCGATTTTGAGCAATTAGAAGAAGGTATTGCGCGGATGTCTGTTCCGCTTCAAGAAAATCTGCCCACGCAATTTACGTTCGATCAAGATGAATTGCTGCAAAATATCGTGAACCTTCTTGCTGACGTACTTCAAGTAGAAACGGTTTCTTTGATGTTGCTCGATCAGCGTACTGGTGAATTAAGAATCAAAGCAGCAAAAGGATTGAATTCAACGGTAATTCGAAACACGGTCAAGCGGCTCGGTGAAGGAATTTCAGGCTGGGTTGCACGCGAAGGCAAACCACTTTACGTGAAAAACGTTGAAAAGGACGAAAATTTCTCCGAGTCTCCGTACTTTGAACAATATTCCAGCAAATCGTTGATTTGTGTTCCGGTAAAAGCAGGCAATCGCGTGATTGGTGTTTTGAATGCGAACAACAAATGGTCAGGACAGCCTTTCGAAGAACATGAATTGTATCTGGCCATGATTTTCGCTCACATCTTATTGCTTACGATTATGAATGCGCAGCTTCATTTTGATCGTGAGCGTGTTTACATGCGCGAAACACGATTGAGTCAGATGCATCGAAAGATTACTGCTACTCTCGAACCGAAAACGATGTTTCATACTACTCTTGATGAATGCAGTTCAACGTTTGAAGCGGATGCAGCATTTCTATTTTTGCTGGATGAAAAATCCACGAACCTCACAGCATTTTGCTACTCAGGTAATATCTTTACTGAATCTTCGCTATCTCCTTCTTTGTTGAGGCAATGGCTCTCGCGGCGTCATGAACCCGTTTTGATGAGCGGCGAACCAACTCAACCTGAATTTCAATTGTTAACTGGTATCACTGGACAAGAAATTCGATGCTGGATTTCGGTACCGCTTGTTATTCAAGACAAGATGGTTGGATCACTTGAGCTTGCAGGATCAGATCCAAAACGGTTCCGTGAAGCGGATAAACAATCGTTATCACGCGTCGGACAACATGCTGCGCTGGCAATCAATAATGCCCGGCTGTATGAAAAGCTATTGAATAGTATCAAGGAAATTAGCGAAGCACGGAAGGAAGTCGATCGAGTCCGCCGCGGCCAGTTTCTATGATTTTACCGCAAAGCCTCTGAGTCTTTGCGGTTAACAAGCAGTCGGCGGGTGAAGTGATACATAGAAAAACATTCCAGGGCAAATGGCGGAAATCCAAAGAAGCCTAGCAGTGGCATTTCAAAATATTTGATATTCTTTGTAAATGGTACTGTGTAAACCCACTTTGAGTTAGCCCAATAATTCCAAAATTCCCAAAGCAGTCCGCAAATTGCGCCACCAGCAAGTATCAGCCAGAAACGTTGCCATCTTCCTTTCTCAAAATCTTCATAAATCGAACTGGATTTCATCCAGTAGTTCACAGGTTCCAAAAGGAAGAAGAATCCGATCCACACCAATCCAAAGACATAGGGTGACGGAAACAGAATAGGAAACACAACGCAAGCAAGTCCTACAGCGAATGATCCAAGCAAAAATACATGACTGAGCTTCTTTGGTTTCGGATTCCGATCACGAAATAAACCGAAGCTCTCCAAAAGGTCCGCGGTGATAAAGATTCCAGGGAAAATTGATGCAAAGCTGGTGCTATATCCCAATATTCTTTGCCAGAAAACAGGCGTTAGATTTTTGTAATACCAATTTTTCAGTAAGATGTTATAGCCCTCAAATAACAACCAGCAAACATTGGAGAGCACAAGCATGATAAGAAATTCCACTGGCCGATCTGTGATTAGACTACGCTTTTGTCTGGCGTAGACAATGGCATCAGCGAGAAAAATGTAATTCCACCATTGGATGGGGGTGAAAAAAGTGTAGACTGGCTCCACTTTTTTAAACATCAAATACTGGCAAACAATTAACGAAAGCAGTGCCGGGTAGCCGTACCAACGCATATTAATTTCAGATTTTAGATTTCAGATTTAACCACGAAGTGCGCGAAGGACAAAGCTAGTTTTTATCCTTAAATGATCGAACTTCTGTGCCAGAGAGGTGATCTAGTAATAAAAACTTTTTGCCTGAGAATAAAGGCACGAGATTGAAGACGTTCAGAAATACCAGAGCTGCCCATCGTCCAAAAGCTTTTCCTGCTGAGACTGCGCCACCCGAAGGATTACGAATCTCCAGCGACAAAAAGACTTGTCCTGGTGTTTGCCGCGAGGTTGTGTGGAAATAAAGGTAATAAAGGAAATGGAATAGCATCAACGCTGCAACAATTGGAAACCATGCTGATCTAAATTTTGTAAGCAGATCGTAGCTCAATACTTCACGGAAAAAGAACATTACAGCAAAAGCAAGTCCGATTAATATTGCATGATCCGCGAGCAACGCAGCGAAACGACGTCCTACATATAAAGGATGCTCTTCATTAGCATCTGATTCCAGTTCTATTCCCGGAGGTAACATTTGCTCAAGGTCAAGTTCGAGCCGTCTTCTGGGCTGCTGTTCACGAAGCAATGGTTGTGGTGAAGTTTTCAACGTTGGAGGGAAAATTTCAGGAGTAATTCTAGTTGGCTCAGGCTCAATGGTTGCAGTAGAAACTTCAACCGCGGGCACCATCGGTTTGTGTCGTATTGAAGGTTCAGGATCATTTGCGTGTTCTTTTAAAGGTCGCGGTGGCGTGGTTAAAATTTTCTTCCGTTCACCAAATTCGCGGGCCTTTCGCGTAACTTCTTTGCGCCAATCTGGAACCGATGGTTTCGTTTGCTGAACCGATTCCGGTTCAATTGAAAGTTGTTGTTGCTGTTCGTGGAATGGATTTCCACATCTTACGCAATGAGTTCCTGGACGATGATTGGTAAAACCGCACTTTGGACATTTCATAAAAAAAACTGATGTCGCTTCGTTAGAAGCGATAGAAAAGATTTTTTAGGTAGAGGCTTTATGCGCCGTTATTTTCGCATTTCCATAAAAGCAACTGCCTTACGCACCTCAACGTCGGCAGTTCCCAGTTGCTGGCACTTTCTTGCCAGTCCTAATGCTTCTTTGCTCAGATTGTCCGATTCATCAATGAACAAAACCTGACGAAAATAATCGGCAGCAGTGTCACATCTCCATGTTCTTATCGAAATTACCCCGAGATTGTAATAGCACTTGATAATCTGCGGTTGAACTTGATTTACACTCTCAGGGTGCTTTGTTAGATATTTTTCATATAGTTTTACAGCACCTGCAAATTCAGAATACGCGAAATAATTGTTCGCGTCATCCAATATTTTTTGTTCTGCTGCAACGGCTTCTTTCTGAATTCTTTCTGATTCTGATTTCACACTTGATGCATCTGCATTCGATGGATCAATTTTCAACGCTTCCTCAGCTTTTTGCTGTGCTTCAGGATAACGTTTTTCCATGAAATAGAATTGAGCTTCTTGCACTAACTTATCTGCTTTTTCTTTCTCTTGCGGGCTTACTATTACTATTGGCTTTGCAGCAGATTTCGTGGTTTCAGACTTCTTTGCAGCCTTTTTTGTTACTCGTACCTGAGCTACGTTCGTTTTAGGCTTCGGGTTGAACATGCTGTAAAACATGAATCCCAATCCTAAAAGAACGAGAACTCCTAAACCCATCAAAATCTTAGTCAGCGGAAAAGATTTGCCAGCCGCGGAGCGAACAGCAACCCCCGGCGCTGTCGTACGTGACTCAGCTGAAGCGGAGTACCCCATCTGCGCTTTGATCTCCTTCATGATTTCCAGAGCTTCAGCGTTTGACGGGTCTGCTTCCAATATCTTAGTAACTGCGTGCCGTGCGCTCTCTAATTTGCCTTCAGCCAAAAATGCACGCGCATTACCCATTACTGTACGGCCTTGCTCCAGACGCTTGGCCATCAAATTCAGATTTTTTACGCGATCAGCGAGTTCAGCATTATCAGCATCAATTGCCAGCGCCTGTGAAAACAACATTGCCGCTTCACGATATTGACCACGTTTTTCGGCATCTTCTGCTTGTGCAACCAAATCTTCCAGGGTTGCTGGAGCTTCTCCACTTGCAGGAAGCATTTCGAGATATCGCGCTGCATCCGGATTATCTGGGTCTGTAGATCTAACTTCTTCAAATAATTCACGGGCTTGTTCAATTTCTCCGCCTTCGTAAGCAGAAATCGCTCGTTTTACAATTTCGTGACTCGCTGCGCGCTGTTGAGCAGCAGCCTGACGCGCCACTTCAATCTTTTGCAACGCTTCTGGATGATTCACATCCAACATAAAAATTTCAGACCAAACTTCAATTGCGCGCTGAAAATGACCGTGAGAAGAAAGTTGATCGCCATCACGAAGCAGTTGTTTGATTCGATCTTCATCCGAAAGAAATTCAAGTTTTTCAGTTGCTTGTTCATCTTGCGAATCATCACCAACATGATCAAACGAAAAAGCCTGTCCGCTACCCGATTCAGATAAGATGTTATCCAGATTTAATTCAAACGATGGCATACCATCAGTAATTACTGTGTCTTCCTGTCCATCATTACTATTTAGATTTGCAATGGTCGGCTCTTCTTCTTTGAAGCCGCCCATTTTTTCGCGTGCATCTTTAATCAAACCATCAAGACCCGGATATGCAGAATCTATTGCGCGGACTTTTTCCCATTGCGAAATCGCTTCACTAAAAAGACCGCTATCGTACAGTGATTGCCCTGAAGTAATGAAGTTTTGAACGAAAGGCTCCGCTTCCATCTTTTCCTGTGCCATTTGCATTAGATTCAACACGCTGGCATTGTTCGGATCCAGAAGCTGAATCTTCTGGCACTCACTTACACATTTTTGATAATCACGTGTATTGAAATACTCCTGTGCTTTTCGAAGATTGTCCTTAACAAAAAGATCGGCTTCCATTTTGCTCTGAGCTTCATCTAAAAGTTGTTTTGCTTTCAGATTATCAGGCGCAGCTTGTAGAACGGCACGACATCCTGTGATGGCTTCTTCGTACTTTCCGGAATTAACGGCGGTCTCACATTTGGTAAGGAGTTCCGCGATCAAACTATCAGGGCTCTGTGATGGCATCTTACTCCAACGTTTACAATACGTTTTACAGACGTCGTATTATACTATAAGGCAATTTTGATGTGCAAAGTTTTCGAGAGAAAATATCGACGAAAAAGGCTAAAAAATGAATGAGAATCTAGTTGAATATTCCTTTCAGGAAGGCGTTGCTTATTTGACGTTAAACGATCCTCCTGCCAATACTTATTCCTATGAAATGATGAGGCGTCTGGATGATTTAATCCTCCAGGTCCGGATGGATGAGAAAGTCCATGTCATTGTTCTGACAGGTAGAGGCGAAAAATTCTTTTGTGCAGGAGCAAATATCGCAATGCTTACCAGCGTTACGCCGGAATTTAAATACTATTTTTGCCTGCACGCTAATGAGACTTTAAACCGTTTTGAACAAACCCCGAAACTTGTAATTGCTGCATTAAATGGACATTGTGTTGGTGGCGGTTTGGAAGTTGCGATGGCAGCTGATATCCGGATAGCGCGGCGCGGCGGCGGTAAGATCGGATTGCCGGAAATTAATCTTGGAGTTTTGCCCGGTACCGGCGGAACACAACGACTTGCAAGATTGATCGGAAAATCAAAAGCGATTGAGATCATGACATCTGGAAAAACTTTTGACTTTGAAGAAGGCCACAAGCTTGGTCTAATAAATCACATTTTGGAAACTGAAAACTTTATGAATTCAGTTCAAGAGTACGCTCATCAATTTGTTCCACCTTCAAAAGCGAGTAAGGCTGTTGGACGGATCAAACGTGCAGTTCAAACTGGTTTAGAACTTCCCTTTCAGGATGCAATCGCATTGGAGCGCGAACTGCAACAACAATTATTTGAAAGCCAGGATGCAGCGGAAGGATTAAAAGCATATCTGGAAAAACGCCCGCCACAATTTAAAGGAAAATAGAGATTTTACCGCAGAGGAGAAAGCATGACTGAAAACAAAAAATTGCCAACTTCGAATAAGTTATTCATAAACAATGAATGGGTAGACCCGCATTCAAATAAAAAATTTGTTACAACGAATCCGGCAACCGAACAACCGATTATGGAAGTTGCACTGGCTGATGAACAAGATGTAGACATGGCAGTATCTGCCGCTCGGAAAGCATTTGAATCAGGCCCATGGAGCAAATTAAGCGCAACCGATCGAGGCAAAATTTTGTACAAAATCGGTGAAGCTGTTCTTGCACGTGCTGATGAACTTGCCTATTGCGAAACAGTGGATATCGGTAAACCAATTTCTGAAAGTAGAAATATTGATGTTCCATTCGTTTCGGAATTGTTTATGTATTACGCCGGTTGGGCCAACAAATATCATGGCGAAACAATTCCAGTACGCGGGAATTATTTGAATTACACATTACGGGAACCTCTGGGAGTTGTTGGTGCAATCACACCGTGGAATTTTCCGTTCTTACTTGCTTCATGGAAAATTGCGCCGGCACTCGCCATGGGAAATACGGTTGTTCATAAACCGTCAGAACAAAGTTCGTTGTCTGCATTGAAATTTGCAGAGATTTGCAAAGAAGTTGGTTTGCCTGAAGGCGCTTACAATCTTGTAACAGGCGCTGGAAGATCTACAGGTATGTCGTTGGTGCGGCATCCAGGTATCGACAAAATTGCATTCACTGGCGGTACATCAACTGGAATCATGATCATGCAAGAAGCGGCAAAAACATTAAAACGTGTAACGCTTGAGCTGGGAGGAAAATCTCCAAACATTGTTTTGGAAGATGCCGATCTGGACGCTGCTGCCCGCGGAGCACTCACTGGAATTTTTTACAACAAAGGTGAAGTTTGCGCAGCAGGTTCGCGTTTGTTCATTCAAGAATCTGCCCATGATGCATTCATGGAGAAATTGTTGGACCGCGGCAAAAAATATGTTGTTGGAGATCCACTTGATCCAAAAACCAGATTTGGACCGCTTTGTTCGCAAGATCAATTGGATAAAGTATTGACTTACATTTCCGCTGGAAAAGAAGAAGGCGCGAAAGTTGTACTTGGAGGCGATCGCGCAAAATTTGGTGATGGTAAAGGTTATTTCATTCAACCAACTATATTTGACAATGTCTCAAATCAGATGCGGATTGCGCGCGAAGAAATTTTGGTCCGGTTCTTTCCACAATTTCATTTAAAACGGTAGATGATTTGATCGCGCAAGCGAATGACAATATTTACGGTCTTGCTGCAGGCATTTTCACACGCGATGTTAAGAAAGCTCATTACATTGCGAAACATTTAAAAGCCGGCACAGTCTGGATCAACACATACAATATTTATGATCCAGCATCTCCGTTTGGTGGTTACAAGCAAAGCGGCTTCGGACGCGAACTTGGTATGCATGCGCTTGAAAGTTATACCCAGGTGAAAAGCGTCTGGGTCGATTTGAATCTGTAAATTATCTTACTCGTACTCTTACTCGTAATCGTACTCTTACTCGACTTTTTCGATTACGATTACGAGTAAGAGTACGAGTAAGAGTAAGATTTTTATGAATATATTTGAGCAACGGCGAAAGCGATTTATGTCGCAAATGCATGATGGTGTGGCTATTTTCTTCGCAGCACCAGTTCGTAAACGCAACAACGATGTTGATTACGACTATCGTCAGGACTCCGATTTCTATTACCTGACTGGCTTTGAAGAACCGGAATCCGTTTGTGTACTTACGCCTTCAAATCCCGTTCAGCAATTCACCCTTTTCGTGTTGCCGCGAGATCCGGAAAAAGAAACATGGACCGGCATCCGTAACGGCGTTGAAGGAGCGGTCAACAATTTCGGCGCAAATCGCGCACACACAATCAACGAACTCTCTGATGTACTGCCGCAGCTTTTGCAAAACAACCAGCGGCTTTACTACAGCATCAACAAAAATCCTGAAGCAGATCGAATTATCTTCAGCAGCATTGATCAAGTTCGCGAAATGCATCGTGCCGGAATTTATCCTCCGCACGAAATCATCGATCCGTTTGAAATTTTATCGGAGATGCGGCTGATTAAAACTCCGGAAGATTTAGAGATTTTGCAAAAAGCAATTGATCTTTCCGTCAAAGGCCATACTGTTGCAATGAAACTGGCGAAGCCCGGAAAATTTGAATATGAAATTCAAGCCGTAATTGAATATATTTTTCGCACCGGTGGTTCAACTCGCAACGGTTATCCTTGCATTGTTGGTTCCGGTCCATCTACGTGCATACTGCATTACACGACCAACAATCGGAAAATGGAAGATGGAGACTTGTTGTTGATTGATGCAGGCGCAGAATTTGGCTACTTCACAGGAGATGTTACGCGAACATATCCGGTGAATGGCCGATTTAGTTCCCAACAAAAAGCGGTTTATGAAATCGTTTTGGCGGCTCAGAAAAAAGCAATTCAGATGGTCCGGCCGGGCAACACTTTCATGGAAGTTCACGATGTTACTGTTGAGATTCTAACCGAAGGATTGGTTTCGTTGGGACTTTTGAAAGGCACAACAAAAGAAAATATTGAAAAAGAAGATTACAAAAAATATTTCATGCATCGAACAAGCCACTGGCTTGGAATGGATGTTCATGATGTAGGTAAATATCGTAAAAATGGCGAGTGGCGCGTTTTGCAAGAAGGAATGGTTTTAACAGTTGAGCCAGGGCTCTACATCGGCGCGAACGATGATATTGAAGAGTTTCGAAACATCGGGATCCGAATTGAAGATGATGTATTGGTGACAACAGAAGGTCCAGTTGTGTTATCCAGAGCATGTCCAAAAGAAATTTCCGATCTGGAAAATCTGATCGGAACAGGATTCGAATTATGAAGTATTTGTTTTGCATCTTGTTTGTTGTGTTTATGATTGTTTCTGTTGTTGGCTGTAACCAGCCTTCGGCTGATATCAATGAAATCGCACATCCAGTTCATGTTGATAGTTTCATGGGAAAAAGGATGGAAGCTGAAATTCTTGATTATCGCCGCAGGAAGGATCAGGATTTCAAACAGGGTACGGATTCGCCGTTGCCACCGGAGCTAAAAGTAATTTTTAGCGGATTGGAATATTATCCGATTAATTGGAACTATCGGTTTGAAGGGCCTGTTCAACGATATCCGAATCCGGCAAAAATTAGAATGATTACGACATCAGGCGATACGCGGGATGCAATCAAATATGGTTATATACGTTTTGTGTTGAAGGACAAGGAATTCAAACTCGAAGTTTACAGACTTCTTGATCTGGACGAAAAGAACATGCTATTTGTTCCGTTCATTGATGCGAATGTTGGAAAAGAAACGTACCCGGCCGGGCGTTATATTGATTTGGTTGAAAAAGATGATGGGCTGTATGTGATTGACTTCAACATGGCATATAACCCATCCTGTGCGTATGGTGGTAGTTTCCCGTGTCCGGTTACACCAGAAGACAATCGGATCACGGTGGCTGTGCCTGCTGGTGAAAAAATTCTTCCACTTGCGAATAAAATAGAAAAAGCAGCATCATAATAACGCAGGCGCTCCTTGGAGGAGTACAAATGGAACCGAGAACCTGTGTGGTGATTTTTCATGAAGCCTCTGGCCGTTGTACCGGTCAGATATTAAAAGGCAGCGAAGTCGTTAAAGAACTCAGTTTTTATCTTGGAAAGCTTCATTCAACAGAACCAGAAGTTGTTGAATCGCTGATTCAAAAACGCTATGAAGAGTGGGCAAAGGTTAATGGAGTGCCGCAGATTCAAGTGCAGTACGAAAAAGAATAATGAAAATTGCGGTTTCTCATTCTAAAATAACGAAGTGAGAGTAAAACTTTTAATTCCGAAACGGAATTCAAAGCCCGCAATCCGAGATCCGCAATCCGAAATAACAAAACCAATGGGGACTTCTAAGAAACGTAAGAAACTGTGGATTGTTATACTCATTCTTATTGTAGCCGGTGCTTCAGCAGCATTCTTTATTTCTTCCAAACGCCCAAAGATCGCCGAAGTTCAAACTGACAAAGTAAAAACGCAAAGGTTGGTTTCTCGCGTAACTGCCTCAGGAAAGATTGAACCAAAAAAGAAAGTAGACATCAGTGCGAGCATCCCTGGAAAGATTGTGCGATTAGCAGTGGAGGAAGGAAATATAGTTCAGAAGGATGCTTTCTTATTACAAATTGATCCGACTCCTTATCAAGCCGAAGTATCAAATGCACAAGCATCATTAAGTGGAGCTCGTTCTGAATTAGATTCCGCGATTGCGAACGTGAAACAAGCCGAGCAAACTTTTAAACGCAAAGCGCGGATGTGGGATGAAAAATCTGGATTGATTTCGGAGGATGAATACGAACGCAGTAAGACTGAATTTGAAGTTGACCAGGCGCGAGTGAGCTCAGCAAAACATCAGGTCAGTCAAGCGCAGGCGCGGCTGGAGCGAGCGCAAGACGACTTAAATAAAACGCATGTGATTTCGCCGATGAGTGGAGTTGTTGTTCGCAAAGCTGTTGAGGAAGGCGAAGTTGCTGTAATTGGAACCATGAACAATCCGGGAACTGTTTTGTTAACGGTTGCAGATCTTTCGGTAATGGAAGCTGAACTGGAAGTGGATGAAACGGATATTGGTTTACTGGAGTTAGGCCAAAAAGCAATAGTCACAGTTGATGCATTTCCGGGAAAGAAATTTTCGGGTGAGGTTACTGAGATTGGAAATAGTCCAATTGTAAAAGGAACCGGCACTCAAGAAGCCACCGATTTTAAGGTCACTGTAACTCTGGAATCACCGGGTGTGAATTTGCGCCCAGGCCTGACCGCCGACGGCGAAATTACAACATCGGTAAGAGAAAAATGTGTGACGGTTCCAATTCAGTCACTCGTGGTTCGAGATCTAAGCGAAAAAAATGTGGCATTGAAAAATAAACCGAAAGAAGATCGTGAGAAAGAAGGCGTGTTCCTGTTGAATAATGGCAAAGCTGATTTTCATGAAGTAAAAACAGGAATCATGGGTGACATGGACATTGAAATTGTTAAAGGCCTGGATGGCGGCGAAGAAATCATTACTGGAAGTTATCAAACGTTGCGAGAATTGAAGGATGGAGATCCAGTAAAGGTCAAGCAAGAAGAAGAAAAAGATAAAATGAAAACATCTGCTAAATGATCATCAAAACTCAAGGTCTGAAAAAAATCTATCAAATGGGTGAAGAACAGGTAAAAGCTCTTGATGGAGTCGATTTAGAACTTGAGCGTGGTGAATATGTTGCAATCATGGGACCATCCGGTTCGGGAAAATCAACATTAATGAACTTGCTTGGATGTTTGGATACACCATCTGAAGGCGAATACTGGTTGAATGGTCATGCTGTTAGCACATTGACTGATGATGAGCTTGCACAAGTAAGAAATAAAGAAGTTGGATTTGTGTTTCAATCATTCCATCTTCTACCGCGCTATAGCGCACTTGAAAATGTTCAACTTCCATTGGTATATAGCAATATTCCGCGTGAAGAACGTCTTGCGCGAGCAAAGGAAACTCTTGAAGAAGTAGATCTGAGTGATCGCATCCATCATCGTCCCAATGAACTTTCCGGCGGACAACGCCAGCGTGTGGCTATTGCGCGCGCGTTAATTAATCGTCCTTCGATTCTATTGGCTGATGAGCCAACAGGAAATCTTGATTCCAATACTGGAAAAGAAATCCTGAATCTATTTGAACATTTACACACCGCCGGCCACACCATCATTCTTGTAACTCATGATCCGGAAGTCGCCTCTCATGCTAACAGAATTATTCGTTTGCGCGATGGGCGCGTTGAAATGGATCGCGTAACTATGTGACTTTGCAGTTGAGCTAAAGATGGGCTTTTTTGAAATTCTAAGTCTTGTCTTAGGAACTTTTCGTGCAAACAAACTCCGCGCATTCCTGACTTTGCTCGGTGTGATCATCGGTGTCACAACAGTGATCACTGTTGTTTCCATCATTCAAGGAATGAATCGTTATGTGATCAGCGCGATTACAGCAGCTGGCAGCAATACATTTCGCATAGATCGGTTTGGACTAATTACAAACTATGAACAATGGGAAGCGGCGCTGCGGCGAAAAGAGATCACTTTAGAAGACATGGAAATTGTTCGAAATAATTGTTTGCTGTGCAAAGACGTCGGCGCTCTAACGAGAGTTCCATCTTTTTTAAATCAAATAACAATAGATGTTTCTGCGGGACGCGAAAAAATTGAAGATCCACGAATTTACGGTGTTACAGCAAACATTTCGGAAATCGCAAACCGGGAAGTTGTGAATGGCCGTTATTTTACTCAGTGGGAACAAGATCATAGTGCATACTCCACAGTTCTTGGTTCTGAAATTGCCAGTGCATTATTTCCAAATCTTGATCCTCTTGGGAAAACAATTCATCTCAACAATCGCAGGTTCCAGGTAGTTGGAGTGCTAAAAAAATTTGGAACTTTTCTTGGAGAGAACCGTGATATTGTTGTTGAAATTCCACTCACCACATTTTATAAAATGTTTGGTAAACATGAACCAATGTTCATCATGGTCAAAACGGAAGACGTTGCACAGATGGCACAAGCACAGGACCAAGCGCGGGTTGCATTGAGATCACATCACCACCGGCGATACCAGGATGATGATGGGTTTGAAATTCTAACAACCGATACATTGGTAGAACTTTGGAAAACTTTTACCGCCGGTGCATTTGCAGCGATGATCGGAATTTCATCGATTGCACTTCTTGTTGGCGGTATCGTAATCATGAACATCATGCTTGTTTCAGTTGTTGAACGAACGCCGGAAATAGGATTACGAAAAGCAATGGGTGCACGCAGCCGCGATATCCGGCGCCAATTTTTAGTCGAATCAATATTACTGGCTGCAACCGGCGGACTGGTCGGAGTTGGATTAGGCGCAGCTACAGCGAAAATTATTTCTGCAGTAAGTCCACTTCCGTCCAAATTGGAACCGTTGCCAGTGATTGCTGGTTTAGTGTTGGCTTGTTCTGTTGGACTGATCTCAGGATTGTGGCCTGCAGTTAAAGCCGCACGACTCGATCCAATTGTCGCTTTAAGAACAGAATGAAAAAGAATATCAATTCAATCACTGAAGCTTTTTCTCAAGCCTTTACTTCCATTCGCAGCAATAAGCTTCGCGCCTTCCTTACGATTCTTGGGATTGTGATTGGAGTAATGACAGTCATCGGTATGGTTTCAATTATTCAGGGCCTCAACGACAGCATGATGGAGGCAATGAACTCTATGGGGCCACACTTAATTCAATTCCAACATGAAGAGCCGATGCACTTCCATCGGCCAAGTCGCGAACAACGGATGCGTGAACCATTACGCTATGAAGACGCTCTTGCTATTCGCGCGTTTTCACCGGCAATTAAAGCTGTTTCACCTGAAGCTTACAACTATGATCTCACGTTGAAATATCAAAATGAGAAAACGACCGGATTAAATTTTGGTGGAGTTGAACCGACATTTGATGAGTGTAACAACACATTTGTTCAAGCAGGAAGATTCATAAATGATGCTGATGTTCAACATGCAACATCTGTAATTGTGATTGGCCATGACGTTGCAGAGGCTTTATTTTCTGGTGGTGTTGACCCGGTTGGAAAGATGGTTCTCGCTGAAGGCCGTAAATTTAAAGTCATCGGAGTATTTCAGAAAAAGGGCGGCGGGTTCATGGGCGGTTCCGGTGATAATTATGTTGTAGTTCCGTTCACCACTTTCACAAAAACTTTTCCGGATGTTTATCGTGAAAATGGGGTTCATATCGCAACCATTCCGAAATCGCCTGAATTAACAAGCGCTGCGATCGATCAAGGTACTGCAGTCTTAAGGCGCCAACGAAGACTCAAAGCAGATCAGCCAAATAATTTTGCAGTCATAACACCTGACAGCATGATTCAAACTTACAATCAAATTACGGGAGCCATCTATTTGGTGATGGTTGTGATTTCATCAATTGGATTGATGGTTGGTGGTGTTGGTGTGATGAACATAATGCTTGTGTCAGTTAAAGAAAGAACGCGTGAAATCGGATTGCGCAAAGCATTAGGTGCTCGCGGGCGAGATATTTTATGGCAATTTTTAATTGAAGCTGTGTTGCTTTGCTTAATTGGTGGCGTGCTCGGAATTGGTGCAGGATCACTTGTGGCGCTAATTGTTAAATCTTTTACTCCTTTGCCTGCAAAAATTTCCATGGGCGCTGTGATCGCCGCAATCACAGTCTCTTCTTCTGTCGGACTCTTCTTCGGCTTATATCCCGCACGCCGCGCTTCCAAACAAGATCCAATCCTTGCTTTGCATTATGAATAGCAAAGCCGAAGCAACATATAATGCTGCGGCTGACTTTTATGATGATCCAGCGAATTCATTTTGGGAACGATTCGGCAGAAAGACGATCGAACGTCTTCATCTGAAACCAGGCTCACGCATTCTGGATGTGTGTTGCGGAAGTGGCGCATCTGCTCTGCCAGCGGCAGAAATTGTCGGCAGCGAAGGCTATGTTCTTGGAATCGATTTTGCGGACAAATTGCTGGAACTTGGCCGTAAGAAAGCAAAGCAACGAGGTTTAATAAAAATTGAATTTCGCAGCGGAGATATGCTGAACCTTGATATCACCAATCAATTTGATGCGGTGATCTGTGTATTCGGCATTTTCTTTGTTCCAGAAATGGAGTTAGCGGTTCGGGAACTTTGGCGCGAAGTGTCGCCGGGTGGCAAATTAGCGATTACAACATGGGGTCCACGTTTTTTTGAACCAGCAACAACTGCGTTCTGGAATTCGATTCGCGAAGTACGTCCTGATTTATACAAAGGTTTTAATCCATGGGATCGTATTTGCGATCGAAAATCACTCTTGCAACTCCTGAACACCAGCGGAATTGATCATGCCGAAATTACTGAAGAAGCGAACACCCATTCAATCGAGTCACCGGAAGCATGGTGGGCGGCGGTTTTGGGAACTGGTTATCGCGGCACCATCGATCAACTGAATGCGCAAGAGCTAGAACAAGTTCGTTCCGCAAATTTTAGATACATTCGCGAATCCGGCATTCGCGAAGTAGAAGCAAATGTAGTTTATGGTATCGCAACAAAATAGATTTTATTTTGCTGGCGGAACATCCAGCGCAGGATTGCGATCGAAAAAATTAAAAGGCCGCAGCGTAACTGAATGCCAACCTAAATTGTAGACCGGCCAATCTTCTGCTGATGGAACATGATGGAATCCCATCGTATACCACAAAACAATATCTGTATCTTCAACACCACGATTGTTTGCCGTGCCGATGCAGGCAAACCTTTTCCCGGCATTGATTGATTCGGATAATCACCGGCTGCATAACGTTCCTCATTTGAATATGGCGTGATCCACAGGTGATAGTTCGCAAACATCGCACGTCCCAAAGGTGGATCATCAATATCAACAATCGGTAAAGCATTCCCTTCCGAATGGATCATGTATCCAGCTGGATAACCCAAAGAATTTGTTTTGTGCATGTTCATCACATGCCACATTGCGGGATGTTCATAATTGAGACGCAACCGGGCTTCTGATTCCGTTTTCACAGCTTCTTCTTTCATGCGCCAGATACTACGGCGCAAACTTTCTTTCGGTTGTCTTTCCGCAACCAATGGATTTCGCATAAACGTATTTTTTTGCCCATCAACATCAACATCCAGACGTACCGATAAGAAATGATCGTGATTGACACCTACTCTTCCAGGTGAAATCAGTGGTCCCCATGCTGTATCCTGTTCCGCAGTTTCATCACTTAATTTTTGCGCTTTGACTCCTTTCACTGAATCGATTCCGGTTGCTCCAGCTCTGTAAGTGATATTCCCTTTTTGATCGAAAACCCAATCGAGTACGTAATCATAATTTCCAACGGTAGCGATGTATCGCACTACAAGGTCGGTCGCAGGACGACTCTCCAATGCCTGAGTAATAAGATCATAATGTCGCCACACTGGTTCGCCTGGCGAACGTTCAAAAATACAAATACGATTTTCCAAGGCATCAACACCTCCCGCAGCATTGGACATCACAGGCGATACAAATGTCGATGATGCGGGACAATCTGCTCCAGGCACGAGAAGCGAACCCATAGTCCCGAATCCAAAATCACCCTCATCCATATAAGTACGGAAATACCAACCTTCGCTCGGATCTTGATATGGAACGAATATCTCTGATAGATATCCTTGATACAAAATTGATCGAGGCTCATTTTTTTCAGTGTAATTTACAAGTGAGATAACAACGCCTGATCGAATGTCCCAGCGCACATGAAAGGGCCGATTTCTGCCATTGAACAAACGACCCTTTCATATTGATATTGCTTCCTTGAGGCGATGATTGCATAACAGGCTTCAGTCCTTTTTGCACACCTGTTGAAGCCGGATCCAGTTCAGTATTTCCACTCGGGATAGGAACCACACCAAGATCGGTAACTTTCAAAACCTGGTGATGATCGAGATCAACAGTTGCAAAGAGACCTTCGATTGGATTTGCAAAAACATCACTCTTCACAGTGCGAATATCAAAACAATCCACTTTAGTTAATCGCCTGTTTTGTTCCATTTCGTTTCCAAAATTTCCAATAGTACGAGGCGCACAAAAAACTTGTTTGAAATCAGTAATTCCACGTTTACGCAAACCTTCCTGCATTCTAGGATCTGCAAGCGTAGTTTCAATTGCTGACATAATTTCCGGCATAGTCTCAAAAGGTTGGGCACCAGGAATCTCCTTGTGCGATGCTACTTTGCCGCTAACAAGATCAACTACAGCTTCATACGTTTTCGCGTTCTTGCGAAAAATGACAAACGCTGACCTGGCAATTGCGTCCCCTTCTTTCCACGAAAGTACAACCGACTTTTCAGGCTCCTGAAGTTTCACCGAAGCAAACAGTGTTTCGTTGTCGGCAAGGCCTGCCTCACGCAGGATTGCTACAGCGGAAGTGATCTCGGATGCAGTAAGTGCATCAAGGGGATGACTGACTGAGCAAAGCAAAATACCTGGTATGAATACAAAGATTGAAATCAAAATGAATAGCGTTTTAATATTTTGCATCGCACCCTCCATTGGTTAGATCTGATACGAATGTCAGCAGGTTTGTGGGATTATTGGCATCCGGTATCTGGCATATGGCATCTTTCTTATCATACAATGTCGTGTCATGACTCTGATTGCAGGAAAACAGTTAGGCCCGTACGAGATTCTTTTGCTCATCGGTGCAGGCGGGATGGGAGAAGTATATCGCGCCCGTGATGCGCGTTTGAGTCGCGAAGTAGCAATTAAAGTTTTGCCTGCTCAGTTTTCCGAAGATCCAGATCGCTTGCGTAGGTTTGAACAGGAAGCTCGTACCGCTGGAATGCTTAACCATCCAAACATTCTTGCTGTTTATGATATCGGCACGGAAGATGGAACAGTTTACGTGGTGTCTGAATTACTTTCCGGTGAAACCCTTCGTGAACGTCTTGGCGGATCTCCGATTCCAGTACGCAAGGCAATTGAGTATTCGTTGCAAATTGCGCACGGTTTGGCTGCAGCACATGACAAAGGAATCGTGCATCGTGATTTGAAACCGGAAAATATTTTCTTAACGAAAGACGGCCGGACAAAAATCCTGGATTTTGGTTTAGCAAAGTTTACAGATCAAAACTTGTCCTCCGGTGAACATTCCAAAATGGCAACTCTCGATCCAGGAACACGGCCGGGAATTGTTTTGGGCACAGTTGGTTATATGTCACCCGAACAAATTCGAAGCCGTGCAACTGATCATCGCTCCGACATTTTTTCTTTGGGAGTGATCCTTTATGAAATGTTGACTGGGCAACGTGCATTTCAGCGTGATTCAACAGCAGATACTATGAGCGCGATCTTGAAAGAAGATCCGCGCGATATTTCAGATTTGAATCCAAATATTCCTCCTTCTTTAGAACGAGTTGTAAGACATTGTCTCGAAAAAAATCCCGAAGAACGATTTCAATCAGCGCGCGATCTAGCTTTCGATTTGGAAATGATTTCCGGTGTTAGTGGAACTACTCCCGTTCAAACAAAAACTTCGCAATCGCATCCTTTGCTGCGTACTCTATTGATCGGCTTACTAACTTTTGCAGCATTGACAGCTGCATTTTTTGTTGGAAGATCCAGTACAAGCAAAACAAATGTGAACAAAATTATTCCTACTCAGGCAGGATTTCAGCGTTTAACTTTTCGTAGAGGATATATCTCTGCTGCGAGGTTTGCTCCTGATGGTCAATCCATTGTGTATTCCGCCGCCTGGGTGGGAAATCCGGAAGAGCTCTTTATTACACGACCGCAAAATCCAGTATCGCGATCTCTGGAAATTAAAGGTTCAATTCTTTCCATTTCAACAACAGGAGAGATGGCCATTCTATTAAATCCGCAATTCACTTTAGGTTGGCAGCGTACCGGCACTCTGGCCCGATTACCAATCGATGGAGGAGCACCTCGCGAAGTATTAACAAATGTTCAGGATGCAGACTGGAGTCCGGATGGCAAAAGTCTTGCGGTAACACGAATTACTCAAAATGGATACACACTCGAATATCCGATCGGCAAAGTTCTTTATAAGGCTACTGGCTGGATCAACAATATTCAGGTCTCAAATGATAATCGGTATTTGGCATTTATGGATCATCCATCAGTCGGTGATGATCGGGGTACGGTTAGAGTGGTAGACCTTCAAGGAAAAGTTAAAACTCTGACGAATGAATTTGCAAGTGAGTCTGGACTACATTGGTCACTTGATGGAAAAGAACTCTGGTTCACAGCAAGTCCTGAAGGATCAAACGAACAACCGGTTTATGCCGTCACGCTAGATGGAAAACTTCGCGTGGTTGCGGCGATGCTTGGTAATTTGATCCTTCATGACATAGATGCAAAAGGCAATGCGCTTATATCACGCGATAGCAGGCGAAGAGAAATAGCTGTTTTGGCACCAGGAGAATCGAGAGAACGCGACATGTCGTGGTTTGATTGGTCTTTTGTGCGAGATCTTTCTGAAGATGGTAAGACGATGGTCTTCGAAGAGGAAGGAGCAGGAGGCGGCGCGAACTATTCTGTGTTTGTACGAAATACTGATGGATCACCTGCGGTAAAGCTGGGCGAAGGTTACGCGCTGTCTATGTCTCCTGATGGAAAATATGTAGCATCTCTGCTGCCCAGTGATTTCACTCATATTACACTTCTTCCAACCGGACCAGGCGAAACGAAAATCATAAAAATTCCTGGAATTAGTTTTAATAATGGATTAGTGCGGTGGTTCAAAGATAACAATCGCTTCATATTTCTTGGCAACCAATCGGGTAACCAACCTGGATGGTGGTTTTATGAAATGAGCTCAGCTAAGTTAACGCCAATCACAAATGAAGGTCAAACTGTTCTGATTTCTGGTGATCAGACTTCAATTCTTGCTCGATCAGAGCAAGGTTATGCTTTCTATTCATTGCAGGGCAAACAATTGAAACAAGTTGCTGGTTTAACAATTGATGATGCCCTGGTGCAATGGGGGGCAGACAGCAATAATGTTTTTGTTGTAAATAGAAACAATCAAAATCCGTTGCAAGTTTTTCGCGTTGATTTAACTGATGGCAAACGAACATTATGGAAAGAAATTACACCTTCAGATCCCGCTGGCATCGCCGGACGTGGTTTCGTTCTTATGACGCCAGATGCAAAGACTTATGCGTACACTTATCGTCGTGTTTTATCCGATCTTTACCTCGTTCCAGGTCTGCAATAATTGATTTGAAGAACCCACGATGAAAGTTATCCTTTTTGGTGCAACAGGTATGGTTGGGCAAGGTGTGCTTCGCGAATGTCTGATCGATCCGGAAGTGGAAAATGTTTTAAGTGTGGTTCGCAGACCTGGCGGACAGAGCCACCAAAAGTTGAAAGAAATAGTTCACGATAATTTTTTCGACTTTACAACAATTGAAAATGATTTCCGCGGATATGATGCTTGCTTTTTTTGCCTGGGTATTTCATCTGCAGGCATGAGCGAACAAGAATATCAACGGATAACATTCGACATCACAATTGCCGCAGCGCAAACGCTGTTAAAGATGAATCCAAATTTGACATTCATTTTTGTTTCAGGTGCAGGAACTGACAGTACCGAAACAAGCAAGACTATGTGGGCACGTATTAAAGGCAAAACCGAAAATGCTTTGCTGCAAATGCCGTTTAAGGCGAAGTACATGTTTCGCCCCGCTTTCATCCAACCCCTTCATGGAATCGTTTCGAAAACAAAATTGTATCGAGTGTTTTATGCTTTGATCACTCCGCTATATCCGCTGTTGAAGTTTTTGTTTCCGAATTATGTCACCACAACTGAGAAAATCGGACGAGCAATGATCACAGTAGCAAAACAAGGCGCGTCAAAAAATGTATTGGAAACTACGGATATCAATCAAATTGCGGAAGAAAAATAGTTTAGAAAAATAAAGTTGTGCCGACACAATTCGGGATGAAAGCATCCGGCATTTCGCGAGCAATTTTGTGTTGAGCGATCCAACCGGTGCAATGACCAGGCATCACATAATCCGGCGCAATTTCTTTCAGCGCTGTAACTGTATCAGGAATAATCGATTCAAAAATTTTTCCTGACAAATGAAAGCCGCCAACAACTGCATGGATTTTATTAACACCGGTAAGATTTTGGGCATGTTTGATGATGTTAATGATCCCGGCGTGCCCGCATCCTGTGATGATCAGCAAACCTTTATCACGAATATTCAAGATTGCGCATTGATCATCCATGATCAATGGATCCGGTATCCATTGCCCTGAACGTTTTGCATAATGAATTGGAAATCCTTTTTCAAATGATGTGGTTCGACTCACTTCACCCGAAATTAAAATCATGTTATCGATTAGCATTGAAGGGCCGGGCTGTTCAATGATTTCAATATTTTCACGCCTCAAATCCTTAAAGCGCGGTGCTGGAAGATTTACTTCCGACCCATCCGGAAGTACTAACTTGCGTTCCAGATATGCATCAGGATGAAGAATTAAGGGGAGATTGCGTGAACCCAGCCGCTCAACCAACCCGGGCAAGCCCATGGCATGATCAGGATGTCCATGACTCAAAATTACTGCTTGAATATCATTTGTTTTTATTTCAAGCGTATCAAGATTATGTAAGATACCTTTTTTACTAACGCCAGTATCAAACAGCACGGTCGCGGTGCTGTTACTTCTTTTCGCGCGGATCAATGCGGAATAGCCATGTTCAGCAATTGGCAGCTGACCCTCGAAAGGATTCGTTCCCAATTTGAACCGCTTAGCAATTTCGCTGCTGGCTAAAAGTAAATCAACATTGTTGTCTACAATCAGTGTGATATTTACTTCATCTATTTCCGGCAAATTTAGCAGCATAGACACAGGAACCTCACTCTTCTTCGCCGCGACGAAGATTTTCAATTACGCCAAAATCTTCCAATGTTGTTGTATCACCTGCGATATTTCCAGTGCTTGCCATTTCACGAAGTAATCGACGCATGATTTTGCCACTGCGCGTTTTCGGTAGCGCGCGTGCAAATCGGATTTCATCCGGACGCGCCATTGCTCCGATTTCTTTTGTAACATGTTTACGCAAGTCTTCCTTTAATTCAGGCGAAGGTTCTCGCTTGCTTTCTAACGTAACAAATGCACAAATCGCTGATCCTTTCATTTCATCAGGCTTTCCAACAACCGCAGCTTCCGCTACAAATGGATGACTCACTAACGCACTTTCAATTTCTGCAGTTCCTAAACGATGTCCCGCCACATTCAGCACATCATCAACACGACCCATAATCCAAAAATATCCTTCAGAATCCTGGCGCGCACCATCACCCGTAAAATAAACGCCAGGAATATCACTCCAATATTGTTTAATGTATCGTTCTGGATCACGATAAATTGTTCTCAACATTGATGGCCACGGTTTACGGATCACTAAATATCCACCTTGATTCTTTCCAACACGTTTGCCACTTCGATCTACAACTTCCGGCACCACTCCGAAAAATGGAAATGTTCCGCTTCCTGGTTTTGTAGTTGTTGCTCCAGGAATAGGCGTAATCATGATTGAGCCAGTTTCCGTTTGCCACCACGTATCTACAATCGGACATTTTCCTTTACCAATAATTTTGTGATACCACATCCATGCTTCAGGATTAATCGGCTCACCAACTGTTCCTAATAACCGCAAAGAACTTAGATCATGTTTCAGCGGCCACTCTTCACCCCAAGCCATAAATGCACGAATTGCTGTAGGCGCAGTATATAAAATCGAGATCTTATACTTGTTGATAATCCGCCAGAAGCGATCCGGCTCGGGCCAATTAGGAGCGCCTTCATACATCACGGAAGTTGTGCCATTCGCGAGTGGTCCATATACAACATACGAATGACCTGTAACCCAACCAATATCTGCGGTACACCAATATGTGTCTGTATCCTTCAGATCAAAAACCCATTTCGTTGTAATGTATGCGCCAGTTAGATATCCACCAGTAGTGTGCACAACGCCTTTCGGCTTTCCAGTTGTGCCGCTGGTGTAAAGAATGAATAATGGATGTTCCGCGTCCAATTTTTCTGCCGGACAAACATCGGATGCATTCTCCATCAACGAATGCCACCAATGATCTCTGCCCGGCTCCATGTGAATTTCTTTGTCCGTACGTTTAAACACAACCACACTTTCCACAAATGAAAGTTGCTTCAAGGCTTGATCAACATTTTGTTTTAGCGCAACAATATTCCCTCTACGAAATCCGCCATCAGCAGTGACAATCACCCGCGCCTCTGCATCAGTGATGCGATCTACAAGAGCTTGTGAACTAAATCCGCCAAAAATTACAGAATGCGTCGCACCGATTCGCGCACATGCCAGCATGGCAATCGCTAACTCTGGAATCAAAGGCATGTACAACACAACCCGATCACCAGATTTCACACCAAGAGTTTTTAAAGCATTTGCAAATTTGCAAACTTCGCGATGAAGTTGCTGATAAGTTAGCGTCCGAGATTCGCCTGGTTCACCTTCCCATATAAGCGCTGCTTTATTTTTTCGCCAGGAAGTCAGATGTCGATCAAGACAGTTATAAGAAATGTTGATCTTTCCACCAACAAACCATTTCGAAAATGGTGGATCCCAAACCAAAACTTTTTCCCATTTTTGAAACCAATCAAGTTCCGATGCAATTTTTGCCCAAAATTTTTCAGGAGTTTTTACGGATTGCTGATAAAGCCTTTTGTATTGCGCCATCGATTTAATGTGAGCATTTTTTGAAAATTCAGGAGAGGACTTAAAGTGACGTGCTTCAGTCAAAACAGAGGTAATATTTTCACTATCCATGATTTTCTTTTGAGATGTTTTGGGCTTTGCTTTCATCACGCCTCTGTGAGTTGAGCAACGATCATCGTTGCACACAACTCTTCATCTTTAGCAGCTTTACAAAACCACTCCCACATCGATTTCACTTTCTTCAATTCAACCGGATCGAGCGCACCAAGATCTTCTTTTTCCAATTCCTGGATTTTTTTAAAGAGCGAATCAAGATAGCGTGAATACAATTTCTGAATTGAATCTGATTTCACAAGCCTAAAATCACGTTTGATCAACATGTTGCGGCATTCGTTGTAAGTAAGTGGCGCGGACATCCACAGTTCGCGCATTTGTTGCCGGAATTCCAGCGAAGTCTTCCAACCGAAAAATGTATCCAAAATAATAAACTTCCCCTGAGGTTTAAGATTTTTACGCGCCAGATTGAATAATCTTCCCCAATCAGAAATATGCCATAGCGAAAAGCAATCAAGAATCACATCGAAATGATCTTCCGGAAATGCATCAGGAAGTTTCGATTCTTCCAACTGGATGTTTTGGTCCAGGCTTTTCTCATGAAGCAACGCGCGGGTGTGTTCAATCCGTTCCGGGCTGGAATCCACAGCAATTACGTTGCAGCCACGTGACGCAAGCCATGCGGTAATCGTTCCACGTCCGCAACCAGCATCAAAAACTTTTGACCCTGCTGGAATTTCAGGTTCCAGTAATTGAATGGTGTCTTCGTAGAAAAGAAATGAATCGTGTGCGACTGGTTCTAATAATCTGCGAATTCGTGCTGTTAGTTCACCGTACAGTAGTTGTTCTTGTAGATTTGATTCCATGATTTTCCTCGGAACGCGGGCTTCTAGCCCGCATTACGGGTCGCGGACTTCTAGTCCGCATCCAGTACACTTGCTCTGCAGGCTGGAAGCCTGCGGCCCGTAATGCAGGCAAGATGCCTGCGCTCCTTATTTATTGCTGATTGGAGGATGATAGATCAGTTGGATCGTGTTTCCTCCAGGATCATTGAAATAAATAGAGCGTGCTCCATCGCGATGAGTTCGTGCTTCTGTTTTTAATTTCACACCTTGTGACTTCAAAAACTCTGCCCATGCGTCAACATCATCCGGTTTTTCCACCAAAATTCCAAGATGATCCAAAGCTCCTGGAGTTACTGATTCTGCAACTTCATGAAGCGCAAGATTGTCTGAACCGGAGGTAATATACAAATTTTGTGGATCGGGCTGCCACTCAATTTCAAAACCCAAAATGTCTACATAAAATTTTTTCATCTCTCCAAGATTATTTACTTTCAACGCGAGATGGCGAATGCCCTTTGATAACGGACGTTTCATCTTTGATCTCTAGCAAGCAGTCCATAGGGAAATTGGGAAGTCTCGCGATAACGATTCTCCATCGCTTTTCCAACATATCCAACCCATGTCGCAACTCGCTTTTCGAGATTACTACGAAGAACATTTCGCCCGATTGCTTTAGTAATGCTGCCATGTAGATTCGTAAGTGTCCGTTGTTCCGTAACCACCAGCGTTCTTGGCACCTGTGTATCAATGTAATTAATCAAGTGCGTGATGCTGATAGAAGATAAGTATGAGTGGCTGCTGTAAAGTAACAATGAAACCTGAACATAATCTTCTCCAACACGTTGTGAAAAAACATGTCGAATGTTAATAATCGGTTTTCCGCCAAGGCTTTCTTTTGTCCAATAAAAAAATTCATCAGGATGCTGTTCAGTTGATTTCGGATACTCCAAAATATATTGATAAACACGAGGAAAATACGCTTGAATATGCGGAAAACGATAAAGGTGATCTTCAACCAATTTCCTTGATACAACCGTGCCCTCTTCTCCGTCTCCAGAAAAACTTCGAATTCCTCGTTGACGATAAGCCAATACACGGCTCAACAGGATTCTACGATATACATCAGTGAAAGCTTCAATCCCCTCGGAGATAGTTAGGTCTGGATTTTCTGGAATGTGTTTGATTTCTTCTGGAGTCAATGAGAGGTTACACGAACCCGAACGACAATTTAAGAATTCTTTCAATTCTGTCTCGCTTAGACGCAACGATCGTAAATCTTGCAGATCAGGATTTTGTTTAAACTTTCCAATCTGTTCAAAGTTCAAAAGACTTCCATAATTTTCTGCATAACGTAAATAGTCACGGAAAAAATAGACAGGGATATTGTAGACTTGCGCTACAGTGATTCCGAATTCGCCTGGTGCGCGATTTTCAATGGAATGTGTGACCATCCTTCCATTTCGTAAATAATTCACTTCATCTTTGGAAAAGCCCAGCATCCGAAGATAAATCGGATATTCATCCGTGTAAGCAGCAAAGAGAAGCGAAGAGATCATGAGCACAAACATAAAAGCAATGCCACACATTCTTTTCATAGAATCTCCAGTACCTCCGAGAGTCGCACCATCAAATTATAAACCATGGCAACAGATCGAGGCCGGGACTCTGCGGTGGTGGGGTGTGAAAGCCCGGCCTCAACCTCCGCGGTGCCCCGGCCTCCACCTTAATCCAAATGGTATGATTGATTCATGAAAATTACGGTGGGTGTGCTGGGCTCTTCTGTAATTTGGGATCCGCAGATGGAAGAACTTGCAGTGCGCACCGGAATGTTAATCGCCCAACGTGGAGCTACCTTGATTACTGGCGCCACCACTGGTTATTCTTTCGCAGCAGCACGAGGCGCAACTGCTGCCGGCGGTGAAGTGATCGGCTTTTCACCATCGTTAAATCGTAAAGATCACGTTTCAAAAGGATTGCCTGTTACCGATCACAGTCTCATTGTTTATACCGGTCTGAGTTCACATGGCCGAAATATTTTGAATGTGCGCGCCAGCAATGCCGCCATATTCATTGGTGGAAGTATGGGCACAATGAACGAACTGACAATCGCTTATGACGAAGAAAAAATTATCGGAATTCTGGAAGGCAGTGGCGGTTTTTGTAATTACCTGAAAGAATGGCTGCCGGCACTCGCCAAGCCAGGCAATCGTTCCATCATTCACTATGCTGCAAGTCCTGATCGATTGCTCGATCAAATCTTTGCATCACTGCGAGATTCCTTGACTCACCTCGAATGAATCCCCTTGTTTCTGTCATAACATTAAACTGGAATCGCAAAGAAGATCTGAGTCGAACACTCTCCTTAATTCATAAACAGACTTACGAACCAAAAGAAATCTTAATGGTTGATAATGGATCGACCGATGGCTCGATAGAATCGATTCAACAATCTTTTCCCACTGTAAAAATTATCGCTCTCGCTGAAAATCATGGAGTTCAAGGTTACAACGAAGGGATTTCTTCCGCTTCCGGAAGTATTCTTTTATTAATTGACAATGATATGGATTTGCTTCAGGAAGATTCACTGGAAAAAATTGTAAATAAATTTGAATCCAATCCGAAATTGGGAGTAGTTGCTCTTCAAGTGCGTGAATACAGCAGCAATCAATTGTCGCCGAACAATCCGAAATACTGGGATGAAAAAGGGAATGATAATGCGGGTTATCCCTGCAGTACATTTGATGGAGGTGGTGTTGCATTTCGCAAAGAGATCCTGGCCCAAACTGGATCTTATTTGCCTCAATTTTTTGTTTATCACAGTGAAGTCGATCTTTCGACGCGGATCTGGGATGCGGGATATGAAATTCGTTACTTTCCCGAAATTGCCGTATGTCATCGCGAATCCCAGGTCGCCAGAAATTTGTCGCGGCAAACGATGTACACAGCCAGGAACTATTTATGGTACGTTTGGATTTACTATCCTCATAATATGATCGTTGCAGAAACTTTTGATTTTCTTCAGCGCAGTTTTATTCAAAACTTGAGAACACACAAACCAATCGGATCGTGGTTTCATGGCGTTATGGCTGCTATCTGGAGCTGGAACAGCGTCAAACATCTCCGTAAACCTGTACGCCGCGAAACGATTGAATGGATGCAGCTGCTCCGGAATAAAGATCGGGAGCGGAAAGAGGAAGCCGTAAAACGTAATGCGTAAAACGTAAATCCGCTCACAACATTTTTACGTTTTACGTTTTACGTTTTACGCAGAGTGAATATGACCAAACGGATTTTGATCATTCTAATTTTTCTTGCAGTAACGGTGGGAGCGCACCGCTTCCAGAAAACTACGCCTGAAAGTAAATTCAGGCATTTTAAGACTGCACGAATCGATGTTGCATATCTTCCAGATACATTAGTCGCTCAAAACATAAAAAGCCTGGCAAAACAATTGGAGAAAAACTTAAATGAAGCAGAATCGATGTTGGACATAAAACTGTATGAACCGCTTCATGCTTACATTTACAATTCGTTTCAAGAAAAAGGCGATCACATTCGTGAAATTCAACTCGCAGATGCGGTTCCTAAAGATAAAACGATCTACTGTATTTGGAACAAGACTTTTGATGGTCTTGCTGAGCGGATGGAATACCAGGTTTTACTGTACGAGAAGTTTGGTCAACCTATGAATGATGATATCGCTCGCGGTATAACGGCTGGGCTGGCTGAACGATGGAATCACAAATCATTGCAAGATTGGGAACGGGTATTATCTGACAGAGATTTGATTCCTGATTGGAATTTTTATAAACAACATGAACAAAAGATGAGCGAATTTATAACAATTCCATTTTTAGCTATGACAGCAAATGAATTAAAAGAAAGATATGGATTGAGCACACTGGGGGAATTTTATCGTAGCGGAATCCTTCCCGGGGAATTTGAGGCAGCACTACAAAATCCAAAAGCCAAAACCATTGCAGCGGTAAATCGGACTAGGAAATTTAGTCCTGAATTTCAAAAAGGTATGACCTACGCATTCTGGAATAGTGCGAATGCAGGTTATGCCGGGTCTAAATCGATGGATTCATTACGTCAGTTAAAAACATCCGGCGTTGAATGGATTGCAGCTATTCCCTATGGCTACATGGAGTCTCATGATTCAACAAAAATCCATACAGCGGGTCACAACATTTACGGTGAAAGCGACGAAAGCATGTTTCAGTTGAAACTGGATGCACAGAAGCTTGGAATCAAAATTATGATGAAGCCGCAGATCTGGATTTCACATGAAGCATGGCCTGGCAAAATCAATATGGATTCTGCAGGTGACTGGGATGAATGGTTTGACAGCTATGAACAATGGATCACTCATTATGCGCTGATATCGGAACTGATGCATGCGGATATGTTTTGCATCGGAACTGAGATGGTTGAAGCTACAACTCAACATCCGAAACGTTGGCGCGAAATTATTGCGCGAGTACGACAGGTTTATTCCGGACCAATTGTCTATGCTGCAAATTGGGGAAAAGAGTTTGAAGAAATCACATTTTGGGATGCATTGGATTACATGGGATTGGATAATTATTACCCCGTTCGAAATTCGGTAGAAGAAAGTCCCGATGTCATGCGTGAACGATTTCTAGAACAAAAAGCAAAACTAAAAGCAATTGCGATGCGCTGGCAAAAGCCGTTGTTGTTTACGGAGATTGGCTACATGGCGAATGAAACTGCTGGAATGGGTCCGCGTGAAGATCAATATACAAAATATGATGAAAAGATGCAGGCGGAATGTTATAAGCTTGCATTGGAAACGTACTGGAATGAGCCATGGTTTGCCGGGATGTATTGGTGGAAGTGGTTCAGCAATCCTGATGATAGTGGAACCGATGCCGATGCCCATTCGCCACATGGCCGCAAAGCCGGCCGCATCCTGGCCGAGTGGTATAGAGGACCGTGGGCCTGGCCCGCATTGAGGACCGTGGGCTCTGGCCCGCATTACGGAGCGCTGGCATCCTGCCCGCTTTACGGAGCGCAGGCCTCTGGCCTGCATTATGGACCGCGGGCTTCTAGCCCGCTATATATGGAGGTGACTCATGAAGCATTCATCATACTATATCCTACTTACTATACTAATAGTACTATTCCTAACCTCATCCTGCGAATTCAACAACAACGACGACCCTGCCGATTCCAATTTAGTCCAAATTCGCGACAACTCTTTTGATCCGCCAGTGCTTTCAGTGGTTGTAGGCCGGGTCGTGGCCTGGCGACATGAGGGCAGCAGTCCTCATACAGTCACCAGCGGATCACCGACACAAAATCCTGGCGCACGGTTTGACAGCGGTACGTTGCGAAATGGGCAGGGATTTACGTTTACATTCAGTGAAGCCGGAATTTATCCTTATTTCTGCAAAATCCATGGTGCAATGATGTCCGGGGCCATTCAAGTTCGGTAACAACTTTATGCAGGGGCAGAATGGCTCCCATTCAATTACTTCCGTAAAACCACTACTCTTTGCTGCCATCTTTTTTGAGGCGATCTACATTGCGCTGCTGTTTGTTGGCGATTGGCATTTGCACATTCCAGTTTTTCTTGCGCTCTACTTCAGCGCGTTTGCAATTTATTTGTTCTTTGTAATTCAGATCAGCCACAGAGGCCGGCTGCGGAGGCAGGGAGCGATGCCGGCCTCATCCGCAGCAAAGGTTATTCTTGTATCATCATTTATTTTTCGACTCACAATTTTTTGGACCACACCATCATTATCTGGAGATATTTATCGCTATATCTGGGACGGTCGTGTTCAAAACGCCGGATTAAATCCTTATGGTCATCCGCCAGAATCACCTGATCTTGCCTTTTTGCGCGACGCTGAATACGAAAAAATTAATCACAAAGATTTCAGCACACCTTACCCGCCGGCTGCTGAAATGTATTTTCGGATTCTGTCAAAAATCTCTACAAACCTTTCTGTTTTTAAATTTGGAATTGCAATCTTTGATTTTCTTTTGATCATAGTTCTCCGCAAACTGCTGCAAACAGAAAAACGGGATGCTTCCCTATTGCTGATCTATGCATGGCATCCATTGCCGATTCTTGATTTTGCCGGCGCAGGACATCTCGATGTGATAGCGATGTGCCTGCTGATGCTAACGATCTGGCTTGTTCAAAGAGGTTTGCCCGCCTCGGCGGGTGCAACACTAGCGCTCGGTACTCTGACAAAATTTTTGCCGGCATTCTCATTGCCATGGTTAATCCGAAAAGGCAGCTGGAAGATGGTTGTTGCAGGCTTGGTGGTGACAATCGCTCTTGGTTTGCAATATTACACGCCTGATCAACGAATGATTTCAGGGTTGTCTACTTTTTATCACAAATGGTGGTTCAACGATTCCATCTTTAGATTTTTGTACGGCTTCTTTGGCGCTGAAATCTCTCGCCTGATAGGCGGAGCTGCTACTTTGCTTATGCTAGCATTCTGCTGGTTCAAAAAATATCCGGTTTATCGTTCGATGTTAATCGTTTATGGAACGTTACTGCTTTTCTCACCAGTGGTTCATCCGTGGTATGTGTGCTGGGTGATTCCGCTACTGGTTTTTCACCAAAATGCAGCATGGCTTTTTTTCAGCGGATGGGTGGCAATCTCGTATATCGTTTGGTATGTCTATCCGGTTGGAGAATGGAAGCACGACAACTGGCTCATGCTTCTGGTGTATTCCCCTCTCTATGCGATGTTGTTAATTAGTTGGATCCGGAGCAAATTCACCACAGAGTCACGGACGTAAAAAATTACTGAGCGCGTTTTGCGCCGATCTTAAAATGGATCGAAACATCGTTTTGTAATTGCACAAACACAACTTTCGGACGTTCAATCTTCCATTCATCCAGCACCACAGCCATATCACCTTCAGCAGTTAACATGTCACTCGTAAGTTGAATCGTGACCGGCACGCTGATTTGTTTTTCCAAACCATGCATTTTTAAAGAACCCTTTATCGTTGCTTTCACTCGCTGTCCTGTCTTCAACTCTTTTTGATCGGCTTGGATTAAGGTGGAGTTAAATTCAATTAATGGATACTTACCAACTTCAAAACATTTTTCGCGCATGTCTTTGTCGCGCTTTTCATTATCGGTATTAAAGGAGGTTGGATCTAACTTGATCGATATTTTCGCAGAAGTAATATCTGATGGATCACCGGTAATTGTGCCGTTAAATCGATTTCCAACACCATGGACATGATGCAACTGCGCGCTGACATCAAATGTCAAAGAGGACAACCGCGGAACAATTACATAATTTTCAGCTTCAGCAAACAAAAATGAAAAAGGCAGGACCAGTAAAACAAGAAACAATAGGATTTTTTTCATGGAATGAATCTCCTTTTAGTGGCCATAGTTTTAGAGTAGTCAGTGTATTGCATCAGCGCCTGCTCTTCAGCCCGAATTCGCAAAAATAATAAACATGAAAATACCAGGGCTACACACATTAAGGTTACATACGCTTTCCCCATTAATGGTAACGCCAGGCTTTCGGTAACCACTGCAATGTAATTTGGATGGCGGATCCAACGGTAAGGGCACCTTCGTGACTGCCTGACTTCCAGGAACGATCAAAACTTTCATCGTCCAAAATGAGCCCAATGCCGAAATTGCCCAGAATTTTAATGCTTTCGCTGCAAGTACAATTGATCCAAAAATGATTAACCAGTTAAAACTCACTTCTCTTGCAGCCTTGTAATATTCAAATACGGATCCGTCAAATTGAAACAGATACAGCAGTACCATCAATGGAAGTAAATATGGAGCTACGTCAATTGCACCTCTTGCAATCAACACCGAAGAATTCTTTCGTGAAATTGCAGCTTCAACCAAAGACTCAAGAAGAATGAACAGAACGAAAGCGGGATAGATAATCTGCACTCGAAAACTCAAAAGGTATGAGTCGACAAAAATAATTCGTCTTTAAGACCGCTTTTTAGAAACAAATAATTGTTGTAAATCAATCCGAATACGGACCGCCAGTAATAACGCCATAGACGGCTATTGCCCAACAATCGTGGATGCCAGTACAGTTTTGCCCCTTCTTTCAGCATTAACCGGCTGAGTTGTTTTTGGGTGAGGTGCTGAGTACGAACGTTCGCGATGAATCCATTGTATTTTGATAAATCATCCAGATTCGTGACCAGTCCCATATCAATCAATTCTTGCCGCATTTGTGTTTTGGGATAAGGAGTTAAGGTTTGAATAATCGGATGATCAACACCGATTTCAAGTGTGTACTTAAAGACTTCACGCACATCATCTGCATCATCAGAGGGATTCCCGATGATGAAACCACCTAACACCACGATTCCATTTTCTTGCAAATACTGCACAGCTTCGCGAGTGTGAGCATTGATTGTGCTCTTCTTGAATAATTCAAGATTGCGTTTGTTGCCGCTTTCAATCCCTAAGAAAACGAATTTGAATCCTGCTTTACCCATCATCTTTGCAAGTTCGCGGTCGGATGCGATCCCGATCACGGTTGCCTGCGTCATATAATCCATGGTATGCAAATCGTTGCGAATAATTTCTTCGCACAAGACTTTCATTCGTGGAACATTCAACGTGATGTTGTCATCAACAAAAAAAACTCCGTGAGTTCCTCGTTTCTTAATTTGTTTCAGATCATCAATGATCCTTTCAATCGGAAATTCACGAAAACTTTTCCCGTACATGCGGGTGATACTGCAAAAGGTACAGGGAAAGGTGCAGCCACGCGTTGTTTCCGCCAAATCAAAAGATCTCTTTAGATAATGAAAGCGATTCAGAATTCTGACATCTCTGCGCGGCAATGGAAGCTGATCGAGCTCCAACAATGGAGCATTATCAGGATGTGAATAAGAACCATCTCCGTTGCGATACGACAGTCCGGGAATGCCGGTGTAATCCTCATCACCACTTCGCAATCGCTCCACCAAACTGCGAAGAGTCGGTTCACCTTCTGCGCGAATCAAAAAATCGATGAATTCTGAATCTTCAGATTCACCGATTTCACGATGCAACAATGTCGCATGATAACCGCCAAGCGCAACTTTCGTTTTAGGTTGTGTTTGTTTTACAACGCGGGCCAATCGGCGTGCCGTACTATATTGGAAACTCATCGAACTTAAGCCAACAAGATCCGGCTCGAAATCTTTCACCAAATTCGCGACGGTTGCTCCAACGTGTTGATTTTTTAAGTTCAGATCAATGATCTTCACATCAATATCTTGCGGAAGACTTCCTGCCAGAGAACACAATCCAAGATTCGGCATCTTCATGACCTGATCAAAACAAGAGGCATTATCGGGCATTGCCACCATGAGGATTTTCATAAGGCCACCTTTATGCAAAAACAAGTTTCAATAGGAACCGTAAGTTCCACACATCTTCAACCGGTAAAGCGCAACCGACTGCACTTACCACAGTATCACCAAGATCGATATTTCGCGAAAAGCGATCGATTAACATCTGGGAGAGTCGAGGATTTGGGATCGCAAGTTGAAAGAGTCGATTCATAGCTTTTTTCCGTGAAAACAATTTTCGTCTCGCAACGTCATATGTTCGCAAAAACGAATCATCAAATCTTTGACGTTTGAAAGCGTTGTCCAGGACGACGGATGCAATATCAGCGCTCAGAAATGCTTGATTGATTCCTTCACCGGTAAATGGATCAATAAAACCGCAGGTATCACCAACAAGCAGCGTACGATGTCCGGTTGTTTTCGTAGTTTCAAACGCGAGAGGTCCTGCGCACATAATTGAATCAACAGGTTCTAATCCACTGAATCGTTCAGCTAACGGACTTTGCCGAATGCGTTCTTGAAGGAATGATTTGGGGTCAACATCACCACCGGGATGTTCTTTTTCATCAATCACCAGTGCAACATTCGCCAACACTTCACTCAACGGGGCGATTCCGATATAACCACCGCGAACCAAATGTACTTCACCGTAGTTGGAAAGATTCGGCAAACCTTCATAGTAAGTTACATATGCATACTTCCTGAATCCACGAATCTCACGGACCCAATTGAATGTTCTGCCTACCAAATTATTGCGGCCGTCTGCTCCGATCAGGATCGAACCGGTAAAATCGAATTGTTGACCTTGACCGTCTGTACCTCGAACTCCGACAACTTGAGTGCCATCAAACAACAAACGATCTGCGCGAACACCTTCATAGATTCTGATTCCTGCACCGCGTGCTTGTCTCACAAGCAAAGTATCAAATCCTTCACGCATTACTGCATAGCCGCAGATTTCACGATCGGGACGATAACGTCCGGTAAATGAATTGCCATCCGAATCATGAATCTTCATTCCATAAATTGGATAGGGATGAAGATCAAGCAAACCCTTCAGAAGATCATGTTTTTTCATCCAGCGAACTGCTTGCGGATTCAAAAATTCACCGCAAATTTTTTTGCGTGGAAATTTCGCAGGATCAATGATTTCGGTTCTATAACCTTTCCGTGCCATCAGCAGAGATATAGCAATTCCGGCCGGACCGGCACCAAGGACCACAAGATCAGCTAACATAATTTAACAAAATCGCGGAAGGAATCCATGCTCCATACAATCGTAGTTCCTCCAATTTCAATCTGCAACGATGATATGTAAATAGCAAATGTTGTAAAGAAAATGTAAATTCTATTGATAGCTAACGTGCTTTAAGACTTCAAGCTTATACTTCTAAATATGACTTCGCGAGTTGTAATCACCGGAATCGGCGTTCAAAGTCCGAATGGTAATGATAAACGCAGCTATTGGGATGCTCTTGCCAAAGGCAAGAGTGGCGTCGACACAGTGACATTATTTCCCGTTGACGGTTTGCAATGCACGGTGGTTGGCGAAGTAAAACAGCTTAGCTATGAATGTCTACCGCCAAAAGATCGCAGACGCGTTCCAAGGATCGTACCGTTAGCAATTCTGGCATCGGAAGAAGCGCTGAAAGATGCGCACATTCCTTACGAAACAATGAGCGAATCTGAAAGGCAGGATGTGGCTGTAGTTATCGGAACGGGTGGAGGCGGACTCGATTTTGCGGAACGTGAATATAAGAATTTCTTCGCGCCGGCTCAAACACACGTAAGTCCTTTTGCAATCGTTTCATCGTTTGTTGGAATGGTATCCAGCGAAGTCAGCATTCATTTTGGATTTCGTGGTCCGAGTCACGTACTGTCGACCGGCTGCACCAGCTCAACGGATGCCATAGCTTATGCTGCAAGTATGGTCCGCAGCGGTATGGTGAAACATGCATTGGTTGGAGGTGCAGAGGCGTGTATTACGCCAGGCATTCTTACCGGTTTTGTGTTGATGGGAACAACAGTAACGAAATGGAATCATGACCCTCAACGTGCATCACGTCCTTTTAATGTAGATCGCGACGGTTTTGTGCTTTCGGAAGGATCATGGATGTTTGTGTTGGAAACTTATGAAAGCGCCGTTGCACGAAACGCAACCATTTATGCTGAAATTGCAGGATATGGATCAACCTGTGATGCATATCACAAATTCCAAATCATGCCGGGCGGTGATGAATCTGCACGCGCAGTTCAAAAAGCATTGGAGTCCGCACATCTTTCTACAGATGAAGTTGAATACATTAATTTGCACGGAACTGCTACGAAATTGAATGATGAAATTGAAACTCTGGCGGTGAAAAAAGTTTTTAATAGTCGTGCCCATCGTATTCCGACAAGTTCCACAAAATCGATGATCGGCCATCCACAAGGAGCCTGCGGTGCAGCAGGAATTGCAGCCGCTTGCATGACCTTAAACCAGGGGATCATTCATCCAACAATTAATCTTGAAAAACCGGATCCGTCATGTGATCTGGATTATGTACCGAATGAAGCACGCGAATCGAATGTCAGTATTGCAATTTGCAATACTATTGCATTCGGATCGAAAAACAGCGCCCTTGTTTTGAAAAAAGTTGAATGATACCTCGCGCAAAGACGCTAAGACGCAAAGTTAAGAAGAATTTCTAACCACGGATAAACAGAGATGAACACGGATCTAGCTCCAGAAAGAAGTCTAGTGTTGCCGGGCGCGCGCTCGCGAAGCGAGCGGCTGCTTTAGGCCACTGCGAAAACAAAAGGCAATAGCACACCATAATTTTTGTTCAGAGTATTTCATGATGCCTTTTGTTTTCGCAGTGGCCTAAAGCAGCACCTACGGCGCGCTCGGCAACACTAGCTCAGCGCTCATTTGCAAAATATCCGTACTACAAACATTTGTTTCGTTGTTTTTTTAGAAAGATTTTCATGCGACAGCCTCGTTAAGTTTCGCTAAAGAAAGTCTCTGTGCAGTTAACGCCGCTGCAATGATTTGCATTCCTGTTTCAGTAAGAAAATAGCGATTTCGTGAGGGAAGTTTCCGGATTAAGCGGTGAGCTCTTAGCATTCGAATCAGCCTGGTTACTTTAGAACTGTAACTACGTTCTTGATCATCGCAGGCAGGAAAGAGAACTTTTCTTAAATCAGCGTTTGAAAAACCGTTAATCACGAACTCACCATGAGAAACTGCTCGAAACAGCGATATATCTGATGGTGAACTAGGGTTTAGAGCTCGTACTCGCTGTTTTTTCCATTTTATTGGTAATGAGATTTTTTCTATTAACCTGCCGTAAACAATTGATGTGTCTGCCGCTGAAAGGCAATCCAGATATCGTTGGTTTGAAGATTGTGAGATCGTTGCTACTCTGTGAAGGTCAGCAATCCCTTTTCTTACAGGTCTCCAACGTTTTTGGCTCTTGGGATCATTTTCTTTCTTTCGAAACGCTCTAAATGCTTGAGGATCATTTATCGTGGTTTCCACTCTTAATACTGTCGCTTTATCATAAAGTTTGACGGAGTTTTTTCCTGCCCAATGCTTGATCCTGATTCCTTCTATTCGTCGGTTCTTGAAACTGCTCCTAATTTCTCGATCAGTGTTGCTCGGATATCGTTTGCCCAGAAATCTCATTACGTCCTTGCTTTGATACGTTGAGATTCCATGCAAAATTAAAGAAGGATAAAGTCTTTCCAACTCTTGACGATCTTTAAACATCGAATCTGTTGCCCATTCACTTTCAAAAGTGGACCAATAATATTTCAATGGAAACCCAGCAAAAATTTCGTCATGAATCGGATTCAGCATCGCTGCAATCTTATCTAGTTTTTTTGCCCAATTCAGTTTTAATTGTTGATTCATTAATCTTTGCGCTTCTTCTATGTTTTCAATCCATAAAAAACAGTTCTCTCTTCTTTCATACTTCATCCCAACCCGGTCCATTTCTTGCGCCAGCCACTCTCTTCCGTTAATACAAATCTGAATGTTAAAGGGAAACCAACTCTGTATTCGCGCATTCATAAATCCGAATCTTGGATCAATTAAGTAATGGTAAAGAAACAAACATTTCCTCGGTCTCATCACCAGTTCTAACTTCTTCTGTTGCTTATTTCTGCCTACGTCATAGCCAATACAAGGTTCTAAACAGCTAAGAATGGCGATCAGTCCCTTTTCTATCTTGTCTCTTTCGGCAATCCCTTCAGCCGTTGCCGCTTTGTCAATCTTGCTACTCTTTAAATAAACAATGGGACGATCTTCTTGTTTGGCTTTTTGACAGGATCTCTCCCTTAACTGTTCGCAAACTTGATATACATATTTCCCAAAGTCTTTCAGCTTTACTTGCTTATGCCACAAAAATCCACCCAACCCACGTGGATAAGCGATCGGTCGCAGCGTCCCCCGAAATACCAATCGATCAAATCCATTTAATACCCCTATGATTTTTTCCCCGAATCGTTGTATAAATCTCTCCATGGCGTCCTCCAGAGAAACAGTTTTGTTTACACAACTTTTCTGTTACTCCAAGAGTGACGCCATGTCAATTTCTTCAATCTGAAATTTGAAATCTGAAATTTGGGTTGCGGGCACAGCCCGCGCCGTGTTTATCCGTGGTTGAAAAAGATTTGCGCCTTTGCGTCATTGCGAGAGACTCAGAAAATGATCGTTGAACCTGAAATGGTTTCACTCCCGGGTGGTGTCTTTTTGATGGGAAGTGAAACCGGTTCAGACGATGAAAAGCCGGTTCATGAAGTTTTCGTAAGTCCATTCCAAATTGCCCGCTATCCAATAACGAACCACGAGTTCTCTCAATCTGCAGTGAGTCGAATTTCGGATGATCCGAATTTCAATCATTCAGATCAACCAGTAACGCAAATCAGCTGGTTTGATGCGGTCGCATTTTGTGAATGGCTGAGCAAACAAACTGGCAAATCATATCGATTACCAACCGAAGCCGAATGGGAATTTGCTGCAACTGCAGGTGATTCGAAAAATATTTATCCATGGGGAACGCGAGATTGGCAACAAAGGCCTGAGTTGCATTCGCGCTTTCAGCATGGAACCTGAACGTGTGGGATTATTCGAACCAAATCCGTTTGGAATTCATGAAATGGGAATGAATGTTCATGAATGGTGCAGCGATTGGTATGATCGCAATTATTACTCCGAATCGCCGCATGAAAATCCAAAAGGTCCATCAAATGGAGAGCGTCGTGCATCGCGCGGCGGATCATGGCGGCATCAAATCAAAATTACCCGTTGCGCAGCGCGCAGCTCGATTCCGCCGATTATGCGATATGCAGACTATGGTTTTCGCATAGCGATATGATCAGAGGCCGGCATCGATCCCTGCTTCCGCAGGGCCGGCTCTCGGCACTCCAATCATAGTAAGTAATCAATCGGGCACTCATGTTAAACAACAGATAAGTCCATGCCCATTGCAGGATCACAAATATGCGATTGCGGAAACCGATCAAAAAAAAGATATGAATTAACAGCCAGCCAATCCAGGCGATAAATCCTGAGATTGTTAGTTTGCCAACATATCCAACTGCAGCAGAGCGTCCGATCGTTGCAATATTTCCTTTGTCCCAATATACGAACGGCTTGACGTTCTTCCCTTTTAACTTTGCACGAATCGCTTTCGCTGCATACTGACCCATTTGAATTGCAGCCGGCGCAACTCCTGGAACCTGCTTCCCTTTTGCATCAACCACCGCAGCCAGATCGCCAATCACATAAATTTCGGGATGTCCTTCGATGGTTAAATCAGGATTTACTTTCACACGTCCGGAACGATCAGTGGGAATTCCAAAAACTTTTCCTAACGGCGACGCGGCTACACCCGCAGCCCAAAAAATAGATTCGGTTTCAATTTTTTCATCACCAATATACACAGCACCTTTTTCAACTTTTGTTACCAACGCATTCGTTCGAACTTGAACGCCGCGTTTTTCCAATTGCTTCTTCGCACTCTCTGATAATTTTGGAGGATACAACGGAAGAACCCGCGGACTCCCTTCCAGCAAAATCACTTTTGCATCGCCTGGATTAATATTGCGAAATTCTTTTGACAACGCATGGCGCGATACATCGGACATCGTTCCTGCTAATTCCACACCTGTACGGCCGGCACCCACGATCACAAATCTCATGAAAGCTTCGCGACGTTTTGGATCCGGCTCTTTTTCTGCTTCTTCAAATGCCATCAAAAACATCCGCCTCATTTCGATAGCATCCTCCAAAGACTTCAAACCCGGCGCAACCTTCTCCCATTCATCATGACCAAAGTAGGCATGCGTAGCTCCCGTCGCTACGATCAAGTAATCATAGGAAACAAAACCATCGCTCAATTGAACGCGTCGATTTTGTAAATCAATCGTTTCAGCGGAAGCCATCAAGACTTGAACGTTTTGAAATCTCCTGAAGATATGGCGAATCGGCTGTGCAATATCACCCGGTGAAACTGCAGCAGTTGCTACCTGATATAACAGCGGTTGAAAAAGATGATGATTGCTGCGATCGATGATGGTTATACGAAACGAACCACGCGCAAGATTTTTCACTGCGTATAAACCGCCAAATCCTGCGCCGATTACCACAACGTGTGGATTTGAATTCGTTTGCGGATGCTTGATTTCGTGTGTCATATCGTCAAGTTACGGAGCGCAGGCATCTTGCCTGCATTATGGACCGCGGGCATCATGCCCGCACCGTTTATAATAAGGTATCTTTTGATCACGGAAACACGGAATTCTGCGAAATTAAAAAAATACACATTCCGTGTATTCAGTGCCCTCAGTGATTCAGTGATGGAAATCAAGAAGATAAACGATTATTTGTGGGAAATTCCGAAAACCGGTGGAATGAGAGTTCCTGGACGCATCTATGCGAATCAGGAATTCATGAATGCGATTAAGCAAGAAGACGCAATCAAACAAGTTGCGAACGTCGCTCATCTGCCCGGAATCGTAAAATATTCGATCGCGATGCCCGATATCCATTTAGGTTATGGATTTCCAATCGGAGGCGTGTGCGCAACAGACCCACGTGAAGGTGGTGTAATTTCACCCGGCGGTGTTGGTTATGACATCAACTGCGGTGTGCGGCTCGCGCGCACAAATCTAAAAGAAGAAGACGTGCGCGAGAACTTGCACGATATTGTCCGCAATTTATTTCATCACGTACCTTCCGGTGTCGGATCTGAAAGTGCCTATAAAAAACTGAGCAAACAAGAACTCCGTGAAGTTCTTGCTAAAGGCGCGCGTTGGGTTGTTGAACGCGAAATGGGAACGGAAGAAGATCTTGCGCGGACAGAAGAATATGGTTGCCTGAAGAATGCAGATCCGGATGGAATTTCAAACGAAGCGATTGCACGAGGCAGTGATCAATTAGGTTCACTAGGATCCGGAAATCATTTTTTGGAACTTGATATTGTTGATGAAATTTTTGATGAAGATGTAGCAGAAGCACTTGGATTAGAAGAAGGTCATGTTTGTGTATTTATTCACAGCGGTTCTCGCGGACTCGGACATCAAGTTTGTCAGGATTATTTACGAACCATGCAAACCGCGATGAAGCATTACAATATCCAGGTTCCGGATTTGCAACTTGCATGTGTGCCAGTGGAATCACCTGAAGGCAAACATTATCTTGCTGCGATGTCGGCTGCTGCAAATTTTGCATGGGCTAACAGGCAAACGATGATGCACTATGCAAAAAAATCGATTTGTGAATCGATGAAGATGTCTGAAGCGGAACTCGGATGGCGTCTTGTTTACGATGTTTGTCATAATATTGCGAAGTTTGAAACACATCGTGTGAACGGAAAAGAAAAAGAATTGTGTGTACATCGCAAAGGTGCAACACGCGCATTTCCACCCGGACATCCTCAACTTCCGGAAGTTTATCGCGAACTCGGACAACCTGTTTTGATTCCTGGCGATATGGGAAATGCATCCTATGTGTTGATCGGTACAGCGCGAGCGATGGATGAAACGTTTGGAAGTTCGTGTCATGGTGCAGGCAGAATTCAAAGCAGAAAAAAAGCAATGGAGTCAGCGCGCGGCCGAAACATCATTCATGAAATGAAAAAGAAAGGCATCACTGTGATGGCCCGCGGAATGCGAACCGTTGCTGAAGAAATGCCGGAAGCCTACAAAAACGTTCATGCGGTTGTTGATGTCATGCACAACGCCGGCATCAGCCGCAAAGTCGCGCGCCTGCGCCCCATTGGTGTTGTGAAAGGATAAAACATCAACACAACATCACAGAACGAGAACAACCGTGTGACAAGATCAATTCTCTCGAATTACTTCCGTGAACTGCGTGGTCCTCTGATATTCGCCGTCGCAACTTTTACTTTCGGTATTCTCATTGGTCAATCCAACCCCAAGTATTTCGTCTTTTTCCTTCGGATCATAAAGAACATGGGGGTCGATTTGTTAAGTCATGGCCGCCTTTACGCAGCTCTGTCCATTCTCGCTCACAATCTGATGGCGTCTTATATTCTCATTATAAGTGGAGCACTCTTCGGTATTTTCCCCACACTCGCACTAGCCTTAAATGGCGCCATAGTTGGAGCTGCCTTTCGTTACACTGGCGGCGAAGTGTCCCGCTTGATCTTCCATCTTGCTCCTCATGGCGTGTTCGAACTTCCGGCCTACTTTATTTGCGCGGCTATCGCGCTCCATTGTGGGCAAGCCAGTATCAAGGGGCTCGGATTTAAAGAGATTGTCGCGCGGTGGCGGCTTGGCACACACGTATTCCTTCGCATCGTCTTTCCTCTTCTTGTTGTAGCAGCTTTCATTGAGGCATTCATCTCAGTGTCCCTTCATTAGATAGCTGCGCTTCCTGCGGCTTCTTCCGTCGCCCGTTTAGTAAATCTATGAAATGCATTTTTGAAAAAGGAAACACAAATCAGCTATCATCAGTTTGCGTGGAGGAAATTAGTAAAACGTGCGCATACAGTTCTGATGTTGGAACAATGAATAGTAAAGAAGGATCAACTAATCCAAATTCGCGCATCTTAGTGCGCAAGATATGGTCAGGATTTATGGCATTAGTGGAGTGGACCCTGTTTTTGGAACCATTTTTTAAGCTGGGTTGATTTTAATTTTCTTTTTCTTTTTGCCTACTTTTTCTTTTTCGATAATTCGGTATTATTATCTCCTTCAATCTAATGTATTAGCAATCGTTTTTGCCAGGTGATTGTCTTCAAATTCGGCTGGCGGAACGTATCCCAGTGAGGAATGAAGTCGTTTGCGATTATAAACTTCTTCAAGAAAATAGTAGATTCTACTCCGAGCTTCTTCAATTCCACGGTATTCGAAGGTAAGAACCTCTTCGTACTTTATTGTCTTGATGAAGCTTTCGGCCATTGCGTTGTCATAAGGGTTCGCCTTTCGACTCATGCTGATCCTGATTCCGTGCTGCTTCAAGATTTCCGTATATCTGTTAGAAGCATATTGCACCCCTTGGTCCGAGTGATGAATCAAACCCGCAGGCGGTTGTCTCTTTTTGAGTGCCATCTGCAGTGCTTCGATTGCCAGACGGTTGTCCAGGTAACGAGCCAGTGACCAGCCGACGCACCGACGGCTAAAGGCGTCAATGATTACCGCCAGGTAAATAAACTCGTACTGCAGCCGAATATAGGTAATGTCGGATACCCAGAGCTGATTGATTGCGTTTGCACGAAAACTGGAAATGAGATTGGGATAGACCGCAAAGTCATGATCAGAACGGGTTGTGCGAACAAAGCGCTTCTTTCGAAGACACAGCAAATTGTCCTGACGCAGTAAACGTAACACACGTTTGCGATTGACGACTTTGCCGCGGCGCTTGAGTTCGGCAGTGATCCGGCGGTAACCATAGGAAGGCCATTGCAGTGCAATCCGTTGAATCTGATCTCGCAAATCAATATCGTCCGCGACCGGTTTGCTCCTTTCCAAAAATCGATAATATCCCACGCGGCTCACTTGCAGAGTTTTACATTTCTGACGGATGGATAGACCGTGGTTATGGCTCATCTCGATCACCCGGTAACTTACCCTCTGCCTGTCTTTCTTACCGGTTGTTCCAGCATCTTGAGCCGCGTTAAAACTTTTTTTAAAAGATCATTCTCCATTGCCATCTGGCCGATCTTTCTTTCCAATTCCGCGATCCGCGCTTCATATTTGTATGTCACTCCATGTCCAGAAAACGCTTTCCCAGAATACTCGCGCTGCTCTTTTCTCCACCGACTGATGGTTAACGGATTAATTTCATTCTCACGTGCCACTTCGGCTACGCTTTTTCCAGACTCCACCTCACGCACTATTTGTTGCTTGAATTCACGACTAAACTGCCGCCTCTTTAACGACATGTTGGAACTCCTGTTGGCTTTATACTAGCTTATCAGGTGGTTCCACTTTAGGGGTGCACTCAATAGTGTTTGCTGGTTTCGGCGGAATGGTGTATTCATTTTCACCACCACGTGGGATCCGGGTCTTAGTTTTACTCACTTTTCCATTCCTCATTGAAATTCTTCGATTGCGTACCGGTATGAGTATCCAGGAACTTCTACACCAATGCTTGCGAAAGAAGGCATGGAGACACTCACTATTAGTAATGATGGTTGTTTATGTTCTTGCAGCGGCATGGGCAATATGGTCATTATTGCACTTACCAAAAACTGAATGCCGCATCAAGAATATTTCGAACAATTTAACGTTACCGCATAGAGAATCTGAAACCGTCCATGAAAGCTACTGACGATTTGATTCACTGGCTGATGGAAGGCGATCCTGCGATCCGGTGGCAAACAATGCGCGATCTGCAAAACGCAACATCGACACGATGGAAAGCGGAGCAGCAGCGTACACTGAATGAAGGCTGGGAGCGCAGTTGTTGGAATTACAAGCACGTGATGGTAGTTGGGGTGGGGGTATCTATACACCGAAGTGGACTTCAACAACCTACACACTGCTGACATTGTGTGACATCGGCATCCCACGCGATCATCAGCCAGCACAAAAAGCGGCTGAGCTAACAATTAGTAAGTTGTTAGGCAGCAAATGCGATGATCAGTTTAGATCAAAGCTTGCTAGCTGTGATCGTTGCATTGTAGGGATGATTCTGTTGATCGCAACTTACTTTGGTATTCGCGATCCTCGCATTGATGCAATTGTAGAAAACCTGCTGTCCGAAATGATGCCGGATGGTGCATGGAATTGTTGCCGTTTACGCAAGCCAAAACCACATCACAGTTCCTTTCACACAACCTTCAACGTGCTTGAAGGAGTGCGGGAATGGTTGGAGACCATCCCAAAACATAAATTGCGAAGCGATGTATTAAAAGCAGAAAAGAGTGCAGTCGATTTCACGCTGGATCATCGCTTATTCAAATCACATAGAACAGGAAAGATCATTCATGATAAATTCACTAAACTATCGTATCCGCCCCGCTGGCACTATGATGTGTTACGCGGATTAGCGTTTTTTGCACACATCAAAGCACCACGCGATAAACGCCTGAAAGATGCCATTGATTTGTTGAAGAGTCGACGTAATCAAGATGGCACATGGCCCTTGCAACACAAGTATTCAGGTAAAGTTCACTTCGACATGGAAAAGATTGGTCGTCCGAGCCGATGGAATACGATGCGCGCGTTGCGTATTTTAAAGTGGTGGGATAAGGAGTAGAAATATGAATCTCAATATTACAAGCCCCAGTTTTAGTGAAGGACAACCAATTCCAACAAAACATACTTGCGATGCCGAAGACGTTTCTCCAGCACTCAAGTGGAATCAAGCTCCGGAAGCCGCCAAGAGTATTGCGCTGATTTGCGACGATCCGGATGCACCAATGAGAACGTGGGTGCATTGGGTCTTATATGATTTGCCAGCAAACATAACCAATCTCCCTGAGAATGTTGAAAAGAATGGAGAACTTTCGAACGGATCAAAGCAAGGCAGAAACGATTTCAGTAAGATCGGTTATGGCGGCCGTGCCCGCCGAAAGGAACTCCGCATCGTTATTTTTTCAAACTTTACGTGCTTGATAAAATGTTGAATCTGAATTCAGGCGCCACAAAAAGCGATGTTGAGAATGCGATGAAAGGACACATAATAGCGGAAGGTCAATTGATGGGTACTTACAAGCGCAAATGAAGCATGCATTTCGATTTGCATGGGCACCGGTAGCTGTTCTCATTTTGCTTGCGGTACTTGAACCAACACTCGGGTCCCGAGCGGATCCGTATCTTCATCTGTTGGGTGGGGCAGCTTGCCAATATTATTTTTACAATGTGTTGTCGCTTGATTGGTTATGGATCGGCACACTCACCCGTTTTGCAAAAATGATTTTTGCATTTACATCCACGGCCACTATTGCTACGTCGTGGGAGTTAGGTGAATTTATTTCAGATAAATACTTCGGTACGCATCTTCAGGAAAGTATTCCGGAAACCATTGAAGATCTGGCACTCGGCTTACTGGGTGCGATAATCGTTTTAATCGGAACATTAGCCCTTAAACATTATGAAAACAGAACAGCTTCGAGCAATTCAGACACCGCTGAAAGAGCAATATAAAAAAGATCCTGATTCCGCTTTCATTACACTCAAAGCTGAAGGCGCACTCGGTTATGAAGTTACTTGTAATGTTCAAACCGGAAAAGCGTTAGTTGAAGCAGGATTGCATCCAGCAACAGGCGGTACCGGACTTAGTGTGTGTTCAGGCGATATGTTACTTCAGGCGCTTGTGGCTTGTGCAGGTGTGACGTTGAATGCAGTCGCCACTGCGATCGGAGTCACAATTCGAAATGGAAAAATTAAAGCTGAAGGTGATTTAGATTTCAGAGGCACACTTGGTGTTGTCAAAGATGTTCCCGTAGGATTTCAACGTATCCGGTTACAGTTCGATCTTGAAACCGATGCAACGGAAGAGCAGCTTGCGACTCTTCTTCGTTTAACGGAACGTTATTGCGTTGTTTATCAAACCCTCATTCAATCTCCTGAAATTTCTGTTCACTATGAAAAATAAGATAGTGCCGATTGCACTGTTGTTATTGGTATCAACGATCATTCAGATCAATGCGGAAACTGTAGTTGTCCCTGGTGGAAAACTCAAACTACAACGATGTATTTGCGTTCTAAGAAAATATTTGTAGGAGTAGAAAATGATTATTGGTGCACATTCCATTATTTACAGCAAAGATCCTGATGCAGATCGCGCTTTTTTACGCAGTGTACTTAAAATGCCGAACGTCGATGTAGGCGGCGGCTGGTTGATTTTTGGGTTACCGCCTGCGGAAATAGCGGTACATCCATCCGATAAAAATGACGTTCATGAATTTTATTTAATGTGCGATAACGTCGAAGCATTCATCGCGGAAATGAAAAAGCACAAGGTTAAGTGCGGACCTGTTCATAATCAGGGTTGGGGAATTCTAACGCAGGTAACTTTACCCGGTGGCGGAAAGCTTGGTGTTTATCAACCGCGACATGCCAGGCCAAAGACAATGAGCGTTGGGAAATCTGCAAAGCCCGCAAAGAAAGTCGCAAAGAAAAGCGCCAAAAAGAAAACGGCCAAAAAAAGACGTTAGAACTTTGAGTCTTAGTGGTTATACCGTTGGGCGATTGGCATACGCCTGCCAAAACCAAAGGCTTTCGACGTAATTTTTAGGCCGATTGGAAGTTGCTTCCGTTTATATTCCGCACGATCCACCATCAACAAAATTTTGCGCACCAGTTCGCGATCCGCTTTTGTACGTTGAACAATCTGATCTACATCCAGATTGTCTTCAATGTAAGCTTCAAGGATCGGATCTAAACTTTCATAAGGCGGCAGCGAATCAGAATCTTTCTGACCCGGACGCAATTCCGCGCTTGGAGGTTTTGTGATTGTGTTTTGCGGAATTATTTCGCGATCGCGATTGATATATTTCGCAAGTTCGTAAACCATTGTTTTAGGCACATCAGAAATTACCGCAAGTCCGCCGCAACTATCACCGTACAAAGTTGTATAACCTACAGCCAGTTCTGATTTATTTCCGGTTGTTAACAGCAGCAGATTGTATTTATTGGAAAGAGCCATCAACAAATTTCCGCGAACTCTGGCTTGCAAATTTTCTTCGGTCACATCTTCCGGCGCATTCTTGAAAATTGGACGCAAATCTTCACGATATGTATCAAAGATCTTTTTGATCGGAATGATTTCGTGCCGAATACTAAGATTTTTTGCCAGCGCAACAGCATCGGTCACAGAATGGTCCGATGAATATTGCGACGGCATTAAAACGCCAAGAACATTTTCAGCTCCCAGCGCTTCAACTGCCAGCGCACATGTAACAGCTGAATCAATACCACCGCTCAAACCAAGATGTACTTTTGAAAAACCGCACTTCGCTACGTAATCACGAATTCCCAGCACCAGCGCTTTCTTCGCATTTTCAATCCGGCTAACACTACTGGATCGGATGATCGGCTCTTTTGAATTCAAATCAAAGATCAGCAAATCTTCTTCAAAATCTTTGGCACGCGCCATCACCTCACCTTGCGGTGAAAAAATTACGCTTCTTCCATCAAAAATAAGTTCATCATTTCCACCCACAAGATTCAGGTAAATTACAAATTTGCCATATTTGCGCGCTTCATTTTGAAGCAGTTTGTGCCGCTCTTCCCATTTTTCTTGATGATAAGGCGACGCAGAAATATTCATGATGTATTCCGCACCCATGGTCACTTGAATTTGCAGCGGATCGATATGATATAGCGGCCGGGGAAATGAATCCTTATCATTCCAAACATCTTCGCAAACCGTCACTCCGACTGGAGTTCCAATTAGTTCAACCAGATCCTGCGTTTCGGAAGGTTCAAAATATCGGCCTTCATCAAAAACATCATAAGTAGGAAGCAAAGATTTACGGTGAACGCTAATGACTTTGCGATCGCGAATTATGGCAGCCGAATTGAAACATGGCTTGCCTTGTGGTCCGGGATTTGGCTCTGCAAATCCAACGATTACAACAATTCCTTCAATCTGTTCTGCGAATCGATTCAGTGTGCGGACATTCGATTCCACAAATCCGCTGAGCTCCAATAAGTCCTTTGGTGGATAACCCGGAATTGCAAGCTCAGGAAAGAGGATTACATCCGCCTTCCCTTTTGCTTGCGAAACATAATCAAGCATTTTTCGCGAATTCGATTCGAGCGCTCCAACTGTAGTGTTTATTTGTCCTAGTGCGATTTTCATGTTTGAAATACTAACTTAATGGGACTTCAATCCCGCGGCAACGCTATCGTGCAACGCCTTCAAATTATCAGAATATTCAGCCTTATATTCGGCTGGCTTCGTCAACTCATGAAACTGCTCAGGAAGTCTTGCAAGATTTTCCTGAGTAAATTTTTGCGTTACTGATAGCGGCGGCAAATCATGAACCAATTTCCCGTTCTGCATGTATGTTTCAAGCAGAGGCATTCCATTTTTTGGGCCGGATCTCTATCAAGCCCGATTAGATCTTTGGAATACATTCCTTGTTCCTGAAAACGGTAAACTTGCTTTTTACCTGGGAATGATGGCTTTCCAGGACTGGTCTTAATTGTAGGATGAACCACTCCTCCGCTGCGACTTTCAACAATTTTATATACGCCGCTCATTGCAGGATCATCATAGGACGTCACTAGCTCCGTTCCAACTCCGAAAAAATCAACCGGCGTTTCATCTTTGATTAGCTGATCGATTTTGTATTCATTTAAATCGCCGGAAAGGAAAATTTTCACGTTGCTTAAACCATCACGATCCAAAATTTTACGCACCTGCAGCGCAAGTTCATTAAGATCACCGCTATCAATTCTCACTGCTTTCACATAAGCATCCACTTGTTTGACTTTGTTTGCAGCAACTAAGGTGTCGTAAGTATCAATCAACAAAGTTGTATGATCCGGAAATACATGAGCATAAGCCTGGAAGGCTTGCAGTTCAGTTGGAAATGACATTGTGAATGAATGTGCGGCAGTACCGAATACCGGAATATCGCACATTTTTCCGGCAAGAACGTTCGACGTTCCGATACAACCTCCGATATACGAAGCTCGCGCGGCATAAAGTCCTGCTTGCGGACCATGTGCTCTACGAGTTCCAAAATCAACGCAGCCGCGTCCGCGGGCGGCGCGAACAATTCGCGCCGATTTTGTGGCTACCATCGATTCCATATTCATCACAGCGAGCAAATACGTTTCAACGATTTGTGCTTCGATCAATGGCGCTGTGATTTGTAAAACCGGCTCAAGTGGAAAAACCGGTGTTCCTTCAGGCAAGGCTCGAGCTTCGCCAGTAAATTTTAATTCCGCCAGGAATTCCCAAAATCCCGGATTCACCGTTCGAAAAACTTCCAGGGATCGCAGATACTCAATTGCACTTGCAGAAAATTTTAATGATGAGAGATAGTGAAGCGCTTGCTCTAATCCGGCAGAAATAATGTATGAACGATTTTGGGGAAGACGCCTGAAATACAACTCAAATGTCGCAGGCTCGTTCAGGCCGCTGGACCAATAAGCAGCCGTCATGGTGAGCTCATAAAGGTCAGTAAGCAGCCCAATTTCGTCTTCGTAGATTAACAAAGATCGCAGCATACCTCCATTGTAACCGAGGCCCGGGCTTGCGGTGGTTGGGTGTGAAGCCCGGGCCTCTGATAGTTCTTTTGATACCCGGCTCTCGCTCCCGGCGTCTGCAGAGCAGGCCTCCGCAAAGGCCGGCGCTCAATATAGTAAACTACTGGCATGGGACTCCGCATTTTATTGGTAGATAACGACCGGTTAATTCTGGAGCAACTTCAAGACGGACTTCAGGAAGCAGGGCACGAAATTTTTCGCGCGATGGACGGCATGGAAGGGTTGCAACAATTGCGCGAGAAAAGACCCGACGCAGTTTTGCTCGATTTAGTGCTTCCTAAAATCGATGGTTTTCGATTTTGTCAGTACGTCCGTGAAGATCAAGAGTTTGGCCGTCTTCCGCTAATTGCGATCAGCGCAGTATCGCGTCAGGAATTACAACGTGCCCTGGAATTTGGCGCAACCGCTGCCGTAACCAAAGAACCGATTCACGATTTGTTACCAAAGTTACTTGTGTTGCTGAACCAGTTTACAAAACTTCCGGAAATGGCGCACCCTTCGCCAGGGGCAACGAACGAAATTACCAAAGAACTTTTGGAAGAGCGCTCTCGATTCTTGAGCTTGTTAAATGCATTGCCTGAAGGCCTGTTGGAGATGGATTCAGAACATCGGATCATTTACATGAATGCTGCAGCAAGCCGGATGCTTCAACAAGCTGAAGCATCAGCTGCGGGCAAAAATTTTCGCGAATTGTTTGAACCTGCGATTCAATCAAGCATTACAGACATGCTGGCTCGAATTACATCGGGAGCAGTTACATCAATTCAATCTGATTTTGATGTAGATGGACGCACACTACGAATCATTCTGAATCCACTTCCAACACAAGGCAGCTTTGCTGGATCAATTTCAATGATTCAAGATGTCAGCAGCGAAAAGAATCGGCTCGAAGAGGAGAAGAGTCGCACCAAATCGATCATCGAAAGCATGCCTGATGGTGTTGTGCTTGTTAATATGCATGACGATGTGGTTCTTATTAATCAGGCTGCAAGAAAAATCCTGCGACTCTCGCGCCGCGAGGACAATCTCACGGTAAAAGCGCTTGAAGAAAGTTTGCAATGTAGTCCATTTGATTTAACGCGCGGATTTACCAAGAATTTTTCATCGCATGTAACATTACATGAAGAAATTCGCGTTTTCGAAAGAATGTTGGCGCTCAATATTTCACCGGTTTTTGATTCCGAAGGAATCCAGACCGGAACCTTCATTGTGATGCGTGATGTTACCGATCAAAAAGCACAAGAAGAACGGAGGAATGAATTTCTTTCGGTGATTTCACACGAACTCCGAACACCACTTGCAAGTATCCGCGGCTCACTCGATCTTGTTTTCAAAGAAGTACTCGGCCCCCTTGCTGAAAAACAAAGACGCTATCTTGAACTCGCTCGCGCAAGTTGTGAAAAGTTGAATAATGTAATCGGTGACTTGCTTGATCTTTCCAAATTTGAAAAAGGCAGGATGGAAATCAAACTCGGTCCTGTGATGCTGAATCGCGTCGTTGACGAAGTTGTAGAACGCTTTCAGCCATACGCAATGGAAAAAGGAGCAAGCATTAAGTTTTCGCATCCCGAATCGGAAGCTCAGGTTTATGGCGATGGGAATCGATTGATTCAAGTGCTGAACAACTTGATGAGCAATGCAGTGAAATACACACCGCCTGGGGGAAAAATTGAAGTTGAATTATTTGTTCCCGCAATCATGCCGCCTCAAGTCGGTGTAAGTGTAAAAGATAGTGGACCCGGAATTCGTCCTGAAGATTTAGATCAAATCTTTGATAAATATGGAAAGCCATATCCATCTGCAGGACCTGGCGGTACTGGACTTGGCTTAGCAATCAGCCGAAGCATCATTGAAGCGCACCGCGGAAAAATTTGGGCGGAAAGCATCCCAGGCAAAGGCGCAAAATTTATTTTCATTTTGCCGGTTGAAAAAAGAAGCGGTCCGCATGCTGAAGTTTATGCTGAGCTGACGAATCTATCGCACAGGGAAGAATTAGATGCGCTAGTTGTCAGCGCAGATGATGCAGCGGCGTATGCGCTAAAAGGAATTTTGATGGAACGCAGGTTCCGCGTAATGTTAGCTCGCAGCACAGAAGAAGCACAGGCTGCACTTCGTGAACGGACCCGCATTTGCTGGTTGCTGATCTGGATGCAGATTCCAAAATCATTGATGGCTGGATTGATTTTCTGGAACATGATGCAGAAACCGAAAGAATTCCAGTAATCTTGTTCTCACAAAATCCATCGCGAATTCGTCCGCGCGCAAATGTTTTAACGGGCACGAAACCGATTGATGCCCACCAATTCCTGCAACTATTACCTGAAGCATTAATGAAGATGTACGGCGGCGAACAAAGAAAGAGTGTGCTTGTTGTGGATGATGACGCGGACTTGAGAATGATTTGCCGCGAGGCTCTTGAATTCGAACGTTATCGTGTTTTGGAAGCAGGAAGCAGCCGTGAAGCATTTGAACATCTCCGACGCTTTACTCCCGATTTAATTCTTCTGGATTTGATGCTTCCCGATCGAAATGGTTTTGAAATCGCGCAAACTTTGAAGTCCGATATTTTACTATCGCGAATCCCGATCGTATTCCTTACAGCGCGAAGTCAGACGGAAGATAAAGTAAAAGCGTTACGCGCCGGAGGCGCTGATTATCTTGTTAAGCCGTTTGACACAACAGAACTTGGTGCGCGCATCGAAAGTATTCTGCGCAGAGCAGAAGAAGAATTGCATGCAAGTCCAACTACCAAATTACCTGGAAGTGCTGCAATTGAAAAAGAAATCAATCGGCTGATATCGTTGCAAAAGAAATTTGCGCTTTGTTATCTGGATATTGATCATTTGAAATCCTACAACGATACCTACGGTTATGCGAAAGCAGATGGAGTTGTGCGGCAAACTGGCGATATCATACGCGATACGATTCTGCGAAACGGCAATCCTGGAGATTTTGCCGGACACGTAGCAGGTGATGACTTCATTTTCATTACTTCACCCGAAAAAGTAGATGAACTTTGCGGTCAGATCATTGCACATTTTGATGCAATCATTCCGTTTTATTACAAACGTGAAGATCGCGAACGTGGTTATCTGGAAGCAGAAGACAGATATGGGGAATGGCGGAGATTTCCATTAATGTCCGTTTCCATCGCGTGTTTAACAAATGAAGATCGCGCATTAACCGATCATATCCAGATTGCAACTTTAGCTGCGGAATATAAACGGGTTGCAAAAGCGATTCGCGGGTCATCGTATATTAGAAATGGCGTAACTCAATTAGGATCGGTAGCGACTGAAAGTGAAGCACCAACAGACTTTGAGGAAAATATATGAAAGCAATCCGCGTTGAAAAAGTAGGCGGACCTGAAGTATTGCAATTACGAGATGTGCCGGTGCTTGAACCAGGCAAAGTACAAGCGCGAATTAAGCTCGAAGCAATCGGCGTAAATTTTATTGATGTCTATCATCGAACCGGTTTATATCCACTTCCATTGCCTTTTATTCCAGGCGGTGAAGGCGCAGGAATTGTTGATGCTATCGGACCGGATGTAACTGAAGTGAAAGTAGGAGATCGTGTTGCATATGCGATGGGCACTGCGAGTTATGCAGAATACGTGGTTATGCCTGCATGGAAATTAGTGAAATTACCGGAATGGATGTCAACGCAAGATGCCGCTGCTGTGATGTTGCAAGGCTTGACTGCTCATTATTTGTTACGCAGCACATATGAAGTAAAAAAAGGGGATCCGATTATGGTTCATGCCGCGGCAGGTGGTGTAGGTTTGTTGATGGTTCAAGCGGCAAAACAACTTGGAGCATTTGTAATCGGAACAGTTTCCACTGAAGAAAAAGCGCAAACCGTGCGAGAAGCAGGCGCAGATGAGGTGATCTTATATACGAAACAGGATTTCTTAGAAGAAACGAAAAAGATTATGCGTGGCTCTGGAGTTGCTGCAGTTTATGATTCGGTGGGCCAATCAACATTTGAACGCAGTCTTGATTGTTTACGACCTAGAGGCATTTTAGTTTTATTCGGACAATCCAGCGGTCCGGTTCTATCGTTTAATCCGTCCGCACTTGCACAAAAAGGATCGTTATATTTAACACGGCCGAGTCTCGCACATTACATGCTCACGCGAGAAGAATTGATGCAACGAACATCGGAATTATTTGATTGGATTCAATCAGGCGCAGTAAAACTTCGCATCGATTCCACTTTTCCTTTAGCGAAAGTTGCTGATGCACATCATAAACTCGAAAGCCGGGCCTCCAGCGGTAAGATTCTCCTAACTCCCTGACCGCAAAGGCACAGAGTCTTGAATTTTTGATTGTGGCAGCAGAACGGTTACGGTCGTACCACTCCCTTGTTTACTCTGTACTTCGATGCGGCCGCCATGTTCTTCAATATTTTTTCTGGCAATCGGGAGTCCTAAACCACTGCCTCCTGATTTTGTAGAAAAATAAGGTTCAAATAATCGCGGAAGAATTTCCGGCGGCACTCCCTGTCCGCTATCATGAATTCGAGTCCTCACGAACCCATTTGGATCGCGATCAGCTTCCACAATAATTTTGCCCTGACCATTAATGGCCTGTAATCCATTCTCAATAATATTCATCAACGCACCGCGTAATTTTTCGGGATCTCCTTTTACCGGCGGCAGATCCGGCTCAAACCTGGTTTCAATTTCAATCCCTTCAGGCAAATGACTTCCATAGCTATTCACAAGATCTTGAAGAAATTTATCCATACGAATTTCTTCACGATCTAAGATTGATGGTCTACCATATTGCGAAAAATCAGATACCAGGCGCCGCAGCGCTTTTACCTGTCTTTGAATTGCATCACTACAACTCAAAAGAACTTTTTCAAAATCCGGGGATCGGTCATACCACACCCGCATTAAATGTTCGACCGCAAGCTGAATCGGAGTTAGCGGATTTTTAACCTCATGCGCGACCCGCCGCGCCATTTCAGCCCATGCGGAAAGGCGATTGGAACGGATGATATCGGAAATATCCTCAACCAGCACTACTGCTCCTGTCCATTGTTCGTTATCAAATAGAGGTACATACACCAGCCGGAAGTTCTGCTCGCGGTTGGTCAAAAAAATTGAGACCTCTTTTATTTGAAAATGTTCAGGGCTTTTAATGAAATCATCCAGAGTACGTTGAATATCGGACAATGGGGCGTTTATCCCGATTAGATCACTTAGTGGGCCGCGATAATCAGAATCGGCGCCAAACATTTTTATGGCCGATGGATTCATTGTTGTTACATTCATAGTACGATCAACAGATATTACACCCGTAGTAATATTGTTGAGAATGTTTTCGATATATGCCCGGCGTTGATCCAGAGTCTGTCGTTGTTCCGCCAGTGAAGCCGCCATGGCATTAAATGCTCGAACTACTTGCAAGAATTCGTCGCGATACACCGCAGTAATCCGGTGTTGCAAATTGCCCCTGGCAAATTCTGCTGCACCTTCGATCAACACATGCACCGGCCGCGTGAAACGGCTGGCCAGGAACCAACCGAGTAACGCTGAAAGCAAGACCAATCCTGCCCCCGCAAGAACCATGTATTCCTTTAGCGCATTGATTTCACGTTCCACGCTCCGTTCTTCAATTTGAAATGGAATAGAGATGATCATTTCTTGTTTTACTTTGCCGCGATAAATCCGGCCGCTTAAATTCAGATATTGAAGATCGCCGATTTGGATCTGTCCTACACTATGTTTTTGTCCGCGCAATGTAAGATCAACATCCGCTTTTCCATCAATCAATTCGCCCAGGAATCCTGCGTCATATAATTCTTCCCTGCTGGTTGCGATTAAGTCTCTTCGCAAAAAGAAACTGACATCCTGGTGTACAACCTGACCCAGGAGTTCAGCAACTGAATTGTCTACTGGCGAATCGACCTGCGAAGGGGCTCCCGTCCGTAGAGATATTGAGTAATGGTTTCTGACACAACCGAAAATGAATTCAGCGCGCGATCGGTAACTTCGGCAGCACGTTTTACATAAATGTAATTCCGGATTAGTGCAGTGAGTGAAAGTAATGGAACGAGTGAGAATAATACAAATGCAATCAACATTTTCTGGAAGAAACTAAATCGAATCGGAGTTTCTTCCTGGAAGTGAAGTAACAAATACGGTTTAAAGAAGAAGACGAAAGTTAATGTAAACGCAAGGAGCCAGAAAAAGTTCAGCAGTACAAGACCTATGATTAGAACGAGATGCGAAAGTGCTTTTCGCACAGGCACTGCAAGAGCGGCAAACCCATCCTGAAGATGAAAATAATAAACATTAAATCCCTGACCGCTGCAGGTTTGTCGAACCCAGACACTTCCGGTTTGTTCAAGTGCATCTCTAGCACGATCCACTCTTGGCGAAACATCAGGATCTGATTGATATATGGGATGCCAGAACGAATCATACACATTTAGATCGGGAACGATTGATCCAGGCCGCTCCGGCCGCTGACGAAATAATTCCTGAAAAGGACTTTCGGAAGGAACAAAAGTCAAATTTTCATGGTTGGCCATTGCTTCAACCACAAGATAAAAAGAATTATTTACAATACGGACACTAATCAAAATCGGTTTCTTAATTGTTCCAAATAAGACATTAGCCGATTTCGTATTCCAGTCATTTCCCGCACCACGACCGGTTACATTGATGTTCAATGAAGGCAAAGCAAGCGAGAAACGGCTTAAAAGTTGTCCATTTAAACTGTACAAGCTGACTGCAGATCGCAAACCCTGCCGCGCCATTTCCGTACGGATCCAAAGCCGATATGCAAGATCAGGAATGCGGGTATCAAGGGACACCGTACCAACTGCGCGATCGAGATCCTGTAATGAAATGTTCACTGCCTCCTGAACGTGTTTTCGGATTTCGTAAACTTGTGGCGCTGCAACGCTCTCAATGTATTTCTGTTGAAAATCTTTTGTGTAATGAAATCGGGTGAAATAAAAGACAACGCTGATTGCGGAACACAAAACTACCGTAATGATAAATCGCGTTAAGAGATTTACGTGTTCAAACCAATTCCAAAGTCCTGGTGTGTAATAAACGAAAAGTGAAATCCCAAGAAACAATGCTGCTGCTGGAATCAGCGGCATTGAAAAGGAAGGCTGGAAGATAAAGAAAAATGCAGCGAAAGCCGCAATCTGAGTTCCCGCAACTGTAAGTGCTTTCCATTTTGTTAATGGAAGTTTTCTTATGAAAAACGAAAACAGCAATGAAATTACGACAGTAAATGAAATGTCCAGCCATACTAAACCGAATGCAGTAGAAGCTTGTGCAACTTCACCTTCTTCAAAGAAGAATGGCTGAAATCCCATAACGCTTCCGGTGACAAATTCTTTTTGAAGCTTGAAATACGCGAGAAACAAATATCCAACAAGGAAAGATGAAAGAAATAATGCCGCAATTCGGAAAGCTTTGTTATTGCTTTTCAAATGAAGTTTCAATCTTCGAAACAGCAGAACTAATGAGAAAACTGCATTCAATGCAAAAAATGAAGTGAAGATTAGATGTCCTGGTGTGTGAAAAATATTTCCATAACCGGCCACATGAAAAACATTTGTGTTGAACAATGTGCGCGTGCCAAATGTCGAAAATGATCCGAGCGTCAGCACAGAAAGAATTGTGCAACCCAGGAATATCAACCAGTAAGGAACGAGGCCCGGGCATCCTGGTTGTCCGCAAAAACCAACAAAACTAAATGTCAGAATTATTGTTGTGTAGATGAAGAAGACAAGCGCTAAGCATTCGATCCACCAGTGCAAATATCGGAATTGAGAAAGCAACATCTTGCCGTAATGTTGTTTGTCATAAACGGCAGAGAGCGAAAATTCATCAGTAATTTTAAAACTCGAAATTTTTAAGTCAGGCGAGCCTACAGTTGATTCTGTACTGGTGTATAAAAGTCTTGGACGAACAGGTAATCCATCCGTTAAGCGGTTATAAGTGCGCAAATAATAATTTTCGACACCGTAATCGGCAGCGATTGGCAACAAGACGGTTACATAATAGAGATCTTCCTTAACACTCATTTCGCGTTTTACTTTCAGGAATTGTTGGTGCAGATCGTTATAGATGGAAACTTCTTCGGCGCCATAGGCAGGAAAATCTTCGTGGGTGCGTGGTTGACCCCGCCATGTTAGGAGTCGTCCTTCACGATATACGCCCCACCAGTAATCAACATCTCCAAATTTTTGCTGTAGCCGGATTTGGATTTGACCGGGATTCATGCCCGCAGTGCCGCGTAGTTCGTCTTGTATTGAAGTGAGCCGATCACGAGCTTGCTGCAAAAAGCGAGTAGTGCGTTCCTGTACTACTTTTGTACTGCGATCAACTTCACGTTGAAAATTTGCTTCAGAATAATTGTGGTAAGCAACGAGCTGAAAGAATTCAACCAACAGAAGAATGGTGATTGAGAACCAGAGCAGCGCAACACCATAACGAGGTCTACCTTCAATAACCTTGAGCAGTAGTGGAATTACTGCAATAAAAAGAAGGGCAGCTAAGAAAAGGGCAACAGCATGAGTATGAACCTGCGGTTCTATCCGCATCCAGAGGTAAAGGAGTAGAAACGGTACGACGATAAAGCAGCGCTTTATTTCCGGGGACAGCCATTTCATATGTAGATTCTACTTCGTGATAATAGACATTAATTGTGCTGGTTTTCAACCCGACGTCGTCGAGACCTATTAATCACGGAAATTCGGAAGGCACAGAATTCACGGAATGCTTATTTTAGTCACGAAAAGACTGAAATCACGGAATATGATTTTCTTAATTCAGTGCATTCAGTGCTTCCGTGATTAAAAGCCCGGTGTAACATAAGACTATGGATTCTATGAACTTTTCAGAGCGCGCAAAACGGATGGAACCTTCCGCTATCCGTGCAATGTCGAAACTTGCTGCTGCCGCTGGCCCTGAGTTGATCTCGCTTGCTGGAGGAATGCCCGATCCTGCTACATTTCCTTTGGACCGGCTTGCTGAAGTAGCTGCATCTGAAATCCGCGATCATTATGGCAAAAGCCTTCAATACGGCCAGACTGCAGGATTTCGTCCGTTGCTGGATTGGATTTGTCGCTATATTGCGCGTTACAAGGTCCAATCTTCACCCGAAAATGTCATGTGTGCCACAGGATCGCAACAAGCATTGGACCTGATTACCGATGTGATGATCGATCCAGGCGATTTGATATTTGTGGAGTCGCCCACTTACATCGGCGCTTTGATCGTTTTCCGAAAAAGTGGCGGTGTAATGGTTGCGATTCGTCAAGACAACGATGGAGTTGTTGTTGAAGATCTTGAAGAAAAACTTCGATCCGCTCCGCAAAATAAAAAGAAGCTGATTTACTTAATCAGCAATTTTCAAAATCCTTCCGGTGTCAGCATTACAGCTGAAAGACGGGCACGTGTTGCCGAAGTTGTGGAACGTTATGGGGCTTATTTGATTGAAGATGATCCTTACGGTGAAATTTATTTTGATGAAATACCTCCCGATCCGATTGCAAGCATAATTCCAGATCGGACATTTTATCTGGGTACATTTTCGAAAATTGTGGCGCCAACGTTTCGCACCGGATTCATTTCTGCACCGGAATCATTCACACGAAAATTTGAACTAGCGAAAGAAACATCGGACTTATGCAGCTCTTTGTTGGATCAAAGAATTTTGATGCGATTCTGTGCATCACCGGAATTTCCAGAACATCTACAGAAATTGCGATTGTTTTATTCAGAAAGAGGGCAAACCATTCAGAGTGCTCTGAGTGAAAATATGCCGCAGACTTTAACGTGGACTCATCCTACCGGCGGATTTTTTGTCTGGATGCGCCTGCCTGAAACTCTAGATTCAGAAAGTTTTCTGGAAGAAGCAGTCAGCAAGGAAAAAGTATCCTATTTAATAGGCAGACCATTCACCTGCGATCATTCGGCCCGGAATTATTTGCGGCTTGCGTTTTCAGCTGAACCACCCGATCGCATTCGCGAAGCCGTCAGACGCCTCGCGACCGTAATCAAACGCAGAATATAACCACGAAGGTTAAATTCCTACGAATAGCGGATCAACGATTTCCCCTGCTTTAAACACACGTACATTGCCATCAACCATGAATTCATATTCGCGATCTTGATCTGTAATCGTCTTTCCTTTCGTTACTTCGCGAACATATTTTCCGCGAATAGTTTCTCCGGTTGTTTTAAGACGGAAGCGATAAATACGCACCGGTTGAAATGGATCGAAACTCCAAACGTTCCCGGCGTACATGGCTTACCTTCTCAACATCGGTTCTAGATTTTCTTCGGTTACAGTCATCAACGAATAGATGGATGGTTGAAGACATTCATCATGCACCGGAATTGTCATTCCTTTGGTGAGGTGCAAATACGCTCCCCAACGAGGTACGCAGTTTGGAACTTCTGCTTGATGTTTTTGAAACCGGTAGTTACCACTCACCGGTGCGATATCACCTGATTTGAAAAGCTGCTTCTCTTTCATTTCTTTGTACCTACCTCCCCCTTCATAAGTTGGAGATACTTAAGATCAACATTCACATTTAGCTTTGACCTTCTGATCACTACGAGCTCCGTGTTTGCGTCTGTGTCTGTGTTTGAGTCTGAGTCTGTGACTGTGATTCTAACATAGGCTCAGTTTCCGCTTCAGGCTCCTCTTCGGTTTGCGTTTGAATCTGCGTCTGCGTTTGCGTTTGTGTCTGCGTTTGCGTTTGTGTCTGAGTCTGCGTTTGCGATTGCGTGGCCTCAGTTTCCGGAGGTGGAGGCGGCTGTCGTGTCAGACAGACTAAGTGTCCATCGTTCAAACCAAGAAACAAACGATCATTCGCCGTCATTGGCGCAGAACGGATACGAACGCCGGCATTGAAGTCTCCAACTCGTAAGCCTGTGTGTGGATCAAATCCTAAAACTACAGTTCCAAATGGAGCAAGAAATATGAGTGCACGATCAAAATGCATTCGATTGTAAACGCGAGACAATGTCGGACTCAACCATGTATGCCCACCATTTTTGATTTTGAAACTGTAAAGGAAATTATCGAATGAAGATGTAATAACGTCTTCAACACGATTCAATCTTTCATTCTTATAAAACATCGGCACACCGCGAATCGCTGCACCAGTTTTATACTTCCAATACTGTATTCCTGTTTCAGGATCTAATCGATAAAATGTTCCATCTTCGGTTCCAAAGAAAACACCTTCCGGACCAGCAATTGGTGAACCTTGAATTTCAGCACCTGCAACAAATTTCCATTTAACAAATCCCGCTTGAGTATCAACCGCGTAGAGCGTTTTATCATTGCAACCTACGAAAACTTTTTTGTTGTACACCCATGGTGAAGTCATACAAGGCGCATCAATTTTAAAACGCCATCCGGGATCGCCTGTCTTTGCATTAATGCTGACGATAGATCCTTTCTGGCTAACAAAATACAAATTCTTTTCATCTGCCATCGGACGTGTCATGAAACTTTCACCATCAAATTGTTTTCGCCAATAAGCTTTTCCCGTGTCTGCTGAAATCGCGAAAATTTTTCCACCAGTCGTTCCAACAAACAAAGCACGATTAATCAAAATAAACGCTTCTTCAATTCCATCACCTACATTCGCACGCCATACAGCCTGGCCATTTTCCTGACTCACCCGATGGATTCCGCCGGTTTTACTTGCGACATAAACAGTTGATTCATCCGTTTGTGGCTGAGCAACCAAAGGTGCAGGCGTTTTGTATTTCCAGCCCAACTGTAATGGAAAACCAATGTAAAGATACTGCGATTGTGGCTGTGTTTGAGTTTGGGTCTGGGTTTGGGTTTGGGTCTGTGTTTGCGTTTGAGTTTGTGTTTGAGTTCGCGAAGTTTGAGTAGGTTTCGTTTGAGCCAGAACTTGCGCAAGGAGCTTAGCGCCAACAGATTCATCAACCGTAGGGTTTTGAAAAAACTCAGGCTCTGAATGATCCTTGTGCTGAATCAATTGGACAATTCGCTGAGACGCACGTACGGTGAGATTCAAATAAAGGCCGGATAATACTAGCGTCAGTACGATCAGTAACTTGTTGAGCTTCATAACTCGAATTCTTGCCATTCCTTAGCAACGTGATAAGACGTTTTTGAAAAGCTTTTAGCTTCATCAGTATCCGGATCAAGCAACGGATTGGTATGATTTAAATGCGTAAAAAAAATCTGAGACTTCAGTTGCGGAATTGAATTCAGGAATTCAATTGAATTCTGAATTGTAGGATGTGGTACAAGCCGGATATTGCGTCCTGGCAATTCATCACCGGAGTAGAACGTCCCATCGAGCAAAGCGTACGTACTTTTTGATAACCAATCTGTGATTTGAGTGCGCACCGGATCCCAGGAATCAATATCGGGAATATACAACAGCGAATTGCGCGAACCTTGAATCAGAAAGCCATGAGTATCGGTAAATTCTTTGCGATGCGGAACGGCGAGTGGAGTGATGCTCAATGATCCAATTTGCACTGGCTTTCCGGATTCAAATGTGTGCAATTCAATATTTCCATTAGAGGCAAGTAAACTCCAGGGCGCATTCCGGGTTAAGTAGTCGGACATTTCAGCGCTACACCATACCGGAACTTTCTTTGTGGAAATTGACTCTTTACCCAGGTAAAGCAAGCCAGTGTAATGTCCCATATGTGCGTGAGTCAACAAAATTCCGTCCAACAAATTCGGACGCACTGTCTGCGGAAACCTTCGCGTTAATTCCGCATATTGTTCACGAAGGTCAGGCGTAGCATCGATCAAAACCAGCGAATTCTGATCCACCAGTGCCAGCGAACTAACAAAATGTTTTTGTGTTTTACAAATCTTCTGCGTGCATCCGATTTGCGGAATTCCTCCATCCTGCGCGATCCCGAGGACGATTGCCTTGGGCAAAGGTCCTGGAACAATTGCAAAGATCAACAGGGCCAGGAACCCTACTGCGCAATATGCCGTTTGTGTTTGCATTTATTTTCACTCATAATTCGATCGACAGAATAATAAGATGATAAGAAGAATATTCCTAGCAGCGGGAGTATTGGCCTTACTTCTCAGTTTAGTTTGGTCGGCTATTTTAATATCGAACTCGATAAAAGAGAAACGCGTCTCCGACCGTTGGGCTAAGGAATTTGTATCGCTAGAATCATTTCCTGATCGGTTTCCAACCACGAAAACAAATCAATCAGCATTAGAACTCGAAAAACTTTCGGCGCAGCTTGGGATTGAATTGGCTCCAAAATATGCCGCCAATCGGATCCGTCCTTCAATTGCGCAACAAAAAGCATATAAAGCCCTAAGTAAAGAAATAAAGGCTCTTCTAAATAAAAGACTAAGTGATGGAATTTCAACCGATTTCAAAATTTCAGATGAATTACAAAAGTTTCTCGCAACAAACGAAAATAAATTGAATGAAATCGTTGAGTATGTTCTTCATCATGAAGTTCCTTTATGGGATATAGATCTTACGAAACATGTCAACGCTCCAATTCCCAATCTTCTGGGCCATATTGCTCTTCAATATCTTCTTAACCTCCGAGCTTCCCTTCTTTTTCAGCAATCTCGAATAACTGAGGCACAAGAGACTCTGGAAGCCTCTTGGAAAATTAACCAGCAATTACTTCAACGGCCGGAGATGATGAGCTATCTGGTTGGAGTTAACATACTAAGAGTTCAATCCGGCAATGTACGTCAAGTTCCAGTTGGATATACCACCTGGCATCCACGGCTAGTCGATTCCAAAATCCATGATCAACTCTGGACTGTAATGGAAGCTGACGTTTAGGCTTGTAAAAGGAGCGAGAGAAGGTGTTCTTTTCGATGCGGGGAGCGAAAAAGCCCACCGTCATGGACAAAACTTTGAGTCCTTACTTTCGAAGTATGATTCTTAATTATGCCGAAGTAATGCTCCAATTCATTACCGATTTGAAGACGCGCGATCCTTGCTCTCCAAAAAAAGTAATAAAAGACTACGACGAAATCAAAAAGGTTTTCCCCAAATGGAACCGAATCGGCCCTGTTGCATTTTGGGATCCTGGAGGGTGGTGGAATCGCGAGGCGCGTCTTCGTGTAGATTTAGAACTTACGGACAAAATCTTACAAATAAAAGAAGAACTCAAGAAAACAAATTCATTAAAAAACAACGAAACTTTTAAGTCAGAGATTTGTCCTGGTCAAACTTGGAACTATGCCAATGAAAGCAATTCGTGCACGATTTCTTTTTCCAAAAAGGTTGACTGGTCGAAAGTAGACGAAATTCCCGAAGGCACCCTAATTCTTCCGCTTACATACAAATCGCCGCAATAGATTTTTTGTAATTGCGCGAAAGATGCCCGCGCTCATCCATATTTACGTTTTACGTTTCACTTTTTTTCTTTTTCCCGGATCCGTTCTTGCCGGAAGTAAAAGCGGGTTTTTACTTCTTTTTGTTCGAAGTACAAAAAATCGAAATCAAGTTTGAAATCTAGAGCTTTTTGGGGAAGTGGAGGGAATAACAAAAATTTGCTTATCACATCGCCGTGTTTAATGATTTCCGGCGAATGGAAAATTGCTTTCTCCAGAATTTTGCGTTCATTCGCACTAAAGACTTCCAGTATGCTAAGCAAAGTTGAATATTCCAGCGGAAAAGAGGCTTCGGTTCCAATACGGATTGTGATCATTCCCGGTGTGAAAGTGGCGTTCCCATTGGTTCGATTAAAAATCGTCACCAGAAAAATAGTGGGGTTCTCAAATTCTTGTTGCAAAAACGGATTGCCAATCCAGCCAGCGCCGCGTTCTCCGAAATAATTCGCGGCCTCGTCTCCCCTGACGGCCTTCATAATAATGCCCGCATTTCCGCTGCGGAAGTGGATTTCCTCCTGATTCACCACTTCGTAACCTTCATGTTCCACCGGATGGATCCAGAACGAATCGGCCCAAGCACTATAGTACGACGATAATAGTATTATTAGTATAGTGACAGCGCTCAGGCTGTAGCTTTTTGACATACAAAAATCATATCCAGCGAAAGTTGGGGAAGAACTCTACCGAGCCGGTTAAACATTTTCATTAGCGGAACATATTTTTGTTGATTCCATTCCGCCTGTAAATAATCACGCCGCGGATTTCCACTCAGCCAGTTTAACAGTACCTCCACATAAATTCCTGTGCTAACCACAACTTTAAATCCGGACTTGGGAAGCACTTCATCGCGAAGTTCTTTATAAGACAACTCGTGCAAATGATCGGGCGAATAAGGACGTTCCCTGCCTTCAATTCTGGACAACAATCGTTCGCGATTTGGAGTCGTTAAGATCAGCATCCCTCCTGGCTTTAATATCCGCTTCCATTCTTCCAGCGCAAGTGCGGGATCGTTTACATGTTCAATGATTTCGCCAACGAATAATGCATCAAAATATTCACTTCGAAATGGAACATGCAAAACATCGGAAATAAACCAGTAATTCTGCGGCACTTCCGCTTTCCGTTCCTTAATCAGGCCCGGATCTAGATCACCGGCAAAAATCTTGAATGGCCAATTCGGTTGAATATCAGTAAACAAACAGCGTCCGCAGCCAAGATCCAACGCATTGCCGCCAGTGGGAATATGACGCGTAAATAATTTCTTCAAAACATCCAGCTTGTAGTAATGCATTGTTGGAAGAAACGGCAGAGGTGTTCCGTAACCGCCGGCGGCGTGTAAGCGCGCATAAAATTGCTTGAGTACTTGAGGATCATCAATTTTCATGATCACGTGTTCAAGCTGTTCAATCTTCATCGCACCATCACGAAGCACCAATTGAAGGTCCTGGAGCGGATCAAACAGATACGATGGATTCACCCAATACTCGCCACTGGAAATTTTGTTTCCATCCACGATCATTTTTACTGAATATTGATCGATGGTTCGGAAGTCTACATGAACTTGAATCAGCCGCTTGCCGGGTGGAAGCTGAAATGACCACCAACCTAAGTGTGTTTCTGGATGTTCCTGGCGCAGATAGGAATAAATATCAACCGTAAACACGTGCGGCTTCTGGCGGAAATCCAACTCCACCGGAACTGCACCTTGAAATTCATTCAGGCGAAAACTTCGCGTGAGTGGCGTTAATGTTTTCATCAGTACAAAATCACGGAGGGATAACCAACTGCCTTAGCCGAGCAGCTCGTAAATTTTTTCCCGCGCCTCCGGGTTCGTATAATAACCATCTTCGGAACGTCGCGGACCTGGAACGACCTTCAAAAAATCACGTGCAAGCATTCCTTCAACAAATACTTCCACATCTTTTGGTGAAAAATTCAAACCACGAGCGATTTCTTCCACCGTAGTTTTATGACGCTGGCTCCGGATAAATCGGAGAATTTCAATTTCTTTCTGACTTAGTTCTTCCATTGTGAGTCTAATTTTGAACAGGACATTCTAGCATAGGTCTCAGCGTCTCAGTGGTCAAAATCCAAATTTTTGTTGACAAATTGTCGAGATTTTGCTACATAAAGGTTGGCACAATGAGAGAGGACTCGAACCGCCGATTTCGTTTTTCATATTATCACCTGGTAGTTTTAGGACTATTCGCAATTTCTGTCGTCTTTTACCTTGCCCATCGCGATTTGTCCCAGGAACTCACCGTTGAACCGAAAGCCGCTCTCATGTCCATTACGCCGATCACCCCAACACTGAGTTTCAAACCGAAACCGCCTGAACCAACGACCAAAGAAGTTGTCATCGCAAAAAATCAAACCTTCAGTGAAGTAATGGAATCGCAAGGGTTTGATTCCGACACCATTTTTCAGATCTATGAAGGCGCACGTGATGTTTATGATCTCGCTCGTCTTAGCGCAGGAAAAGCATTTCTGATTACCAGGGCAGCTGATGATAGTTTTGCAAAACTCGAATATGCAATCGATCCATTCCAAAAGTTGATCATCAGCAATATCGATAACGCCATTCATGCAGAGATTGAGCGCTACAGCGCTGATGTTATGGTGCATGAACTCGGCGGGGAAATTCAAGGATCGCTTTACAACACAATCGACAAATTGGGCGAAGATGATGAACTGGTAATCCGGTTTGCTGAAATTTTTGAATGGGATGTCGATTTCTTTAAAGACTTACAGGCCGGCGACACTTTCAGCATTGTTTATGAAAAACAATTTGTGCGAGGCGAACCTTACGGTTATGGAAAATTATTAGCAGCAGAATTGGTAAATAAAGGAAAAGTTTATCAGGCAGTTGGTTATCAGCATGGAAAGGATTGGGAATATTTTTCGCCTGATGGAAAAGCGATGAAGAAAGCATTTCTTGCTTCGCCCTTAAAATTCACTCGCATAAGCTCAGGATTTACTACACGCAGATATCATCCAGTTTTGAAAACATATCGTGCACATTATGGAATCGATTATGCAGCGCCTTCAGGAACGCCGGTTCGTGCGATCGGAAAAGGTCAGGTGATTTTAGCTGGCTGGGCAGGCGGTGCCGGCAAGACAATCAAGATTAGACATGATCGCGCAATTACAACGGTCTATTGTCACTTGTCGAAATTCGCAAGTGGAGTACGCGCCGGTGCATCGGTTTCACAAGGGCAGGTCATCGGATATGTTGGTTCTACTGGCTTAGCAACCGGCCCGCATCTGGATTTCCGTTATTTGAGGAATGGACAGTATGTAAATTTCCTCAGCGTGAAAGCTCCGCAAGCCGAACCTTTGAGCAGCAGCGAAATTGCACAATTTAAGTCAGCTTCAGCCGCAATGTTTGACCAGCTTCAAAACGTGAAAATCGTTTCGGTTGATGATCAGAAAATTGCGTCCCTTCCAGGCTCTGCATACTTCACTCAATAATTAACCGCAAAGACCCAAAAGAACTCCAAAAGTAGTCTGGATTCATTGATCGAAGTTCATCGGAACTGTTTCCACCGGTGGCGATAAGAGCTACAGGAATACCAGCATTCCTGGCAGTCTCAACATCGATAACCATATCGCCAACATACAAGGTTTCCTTTTTGTCAGCGGTCAATTCCTTCATCAATTCTTCCAGCATTGCAGGATGCGGTTTCGGCTGTTTTACAACATCTGGCCCATAACACGCTTCGAAAAATGGATTCAATTCGAAGCTCTCAAGAATTGTTCGGCTGTAAATGGAAGGCTTATTACTGGCTATTGCCATCTTAATTCCCTTTTCATATAAAGCCTGGATTGTCTCAGCCACTTCTGGAAGCAAAAAAGTTCCACGCATGACAGTTTCATCGTAACTTTTGCGGAACAATGCAATCGCCTGCTCTTTTCTCTGATCTCCAACAGCTTGCTGCATCAAATTTTCCAAACCTCTACCCACCATCTTTTTGACTGTTGCCAAATCGACTTTTGCAAGTCCGTAATTTTCCAAAACGTAATTCAGACTTTCTTCAATTGCCTGATAAGAATCGATGAGGGTTCCATCTAGATCGAAGATGATTGTCTTAAATTTCATTAGCTCAAACCACCAAGACTCTTGGTGGTTTCTTTTAACGTGGGAATGGGAAGCGCATTTTTTTCGGATCCATGTTGGCAACTTGCTTAATCATTTTCTGCGCCTGCACAAATTGTTTCAGGAGTCGATTGACTTCTTCAACCGTAGTTCCGCTGCCTTTGGCAATCCGTTTTCTACGACTTCCATTAATGATGCTGTGATTGGCACGTTCGCCGGGTGTCATTGAATTGATGATTGCTTCAATGCGAACCAGAGCCTTATCATCCACATTCAGATTTTTCATCATGCTGGAATTCACTCCAGGCAACATGCTCATGATTTGTGAAATCGGACCAAGCTTTTTGATTTGTAAAAGTTGATCACGAAAATCTTCCAGTGTGAATGCTTCTTTTCTTAACTTTCTCTCTAGTTTTTCCGCTTGCTTGCGATCGAAAGCTTCTTCTGCTTTTTCAATCAACGAAAGCACATCGCCCATTCCCAAAATTCTGGAAGCAAGACGATCCGGATAGAAAACTTCAAGCTCGCTAACCTTCTCGCCAGTGCCCACCATCTTGATCGGCTTTTGGGTGACCATTCTAATCGACAGCGCTGCACCACCTTTTGCATCACCATCCATTTTGGTCAGGATCATCCCTGTAAGATCGAGTGCTTTATTAAATGCATCTGCGCTTTTGACTGCATCCTGTCCAGTCATTGCATCCGCAATGAATAAAATTTCTTTCGGATTGATTGCTGCCTTCATCCGCTCCAATTCTTTCATCAGATCTTCATCCAGATGAAGACGTCCTGCGGTATCAACCAGCACAATGGAGTATCCGGTATTCTTCGCTTCATAAACAGCTTTCTTTGCAAGGTCGACCGGATCTTGATCAGGAGTCGATGGATAAAATGGAACCTGGATCTGTTTTGCTAAAACTGCAAGCTGATCCATAGCTGCAGGACGATACACATCGGTGGAAACTAAATATGGAGAGCGGCCATTTTTGCGCAGCCACAATGCCAGCTTTCCTGAAGTTGTAGTTTTACCGGAACCTTGTAAACCAACCAGCATGTAAACAGTGGGCGGCTCAGTGAAAGCCAGACTAGAATTGCTGTCACCTAAAATGTGGATCAATTCATCGCGGACGATTTTGACTACTTGTTGTCCGGGAGTTAATGAATCCAGAACTTCCTGGTTCAAACACTTTGATTGGACCGAATCGATAAATCCTTTAACAACCTTAAAATTTACGTCCGCTTCCAACAACGCGATCCGGATTTCGCGCATTCCTTCTTCGATGTGTTTCGCAGTAAGCCTGCCCTCACCCTTGAGGTTTTTCAGTGTTCGTTGAAGCCTTTCGCTTAGTTGGTCAAACATATTTTGCGTCTCTGTGGTTGATTATTTGAAGAATGCGGTCATTGCGAACAAACCATAAAACTTTTCATTCGTTGCTCGCAATCTCGAAGTTAAAATGCGGCAAAATTCCCAGAGGAATTTAGAGGCAAGTCCTGAATTCCGTTTCAGTAAGTCATGAAGATCGGGGATCGAAATTTCCATCAATACGCAATTAGAATTTGCAAATGCACATGCTGATCTTACCGATTCATCCACAAGCGCCATTTCACCAAAAAAGTGACCGGGACGTAATAAGGCCAGTGCTTCCTCACCCATGCCAGGGATTATTTTTGAAATCCGTACTTCGCCCTCACGAATAATATAAAATCGCGATGCTGGATCCCCTTCTGCAAAAATCTGACTGCCGGCTGGATATTGCCGGGTTACACAAATGCTAAGAATTTCAACCAGCTCGTAGTCTTCAAGCGGTTGAAATAAATTTATTTGCCGCAAAAAATCGTGGTTATTGGTTTCAGTCACGTCTTAAACTCCGGTAAGTAAATGTCCCATTTTTTCTTTTTTAGTCCGGAGATATTTCAAATTATTTCCAGTAGGTTCTATTTCAATCGGGACACGCTCTACAAGTTCCAATCCGTAACCCTTAAGGCCGACATATTTCGAAGGATTGTTTGTCATTAATCTCATTTTTTGAACGCCGAGTTCGCGCAAAATTTGCGCTCCAATTCCATAATCGCGTTGATCAGCTTTGAATCCTAGCGTCTCATTCGCTTCAACCGTATCTTCACCATGATCCTGCAATTCGTACGCTTTCAACTTATTCACAAGTCCGATTCCGCGGCCTTCGAATTTATCACCATGCAAATATAAAACAAGACCTTTGCCTTCTTGCTGGATCATTTCCAATGCTTTTTCCAATTGCTGTCCGCAATCACATCGCCAGGAATGAAAAATATCGCCGGTTAAGCATTGTGAATGAACCCGAACCAGCACCGCATCGTTCGGTTGAATATCGCCGCAAACGATTGCGAGGTGCACGGCATCATCAAGAATACTTTCATATGCTTTAACAGAAAATTCACCAAAACGGGTAGGAAGTCTGGTATCGGCAACTTTGCGAACCAGACGTTCGTTCGCCATGCGATATTGAATCAGATCTGCGATTGTAATCATCCGGATGCGATGCTTCTTACAGAATTTCGTCAGTTGCGGAACACGCGCCATTGTTCCGTCATCATTCATTACTTCACAAATCACACCGGCAGGATACAAGCCAGCAAGCTTCGCGAGATCAACTGCTGCTTCGGTTTGTCCGGCACGACGCAATACGCCGCCCTTTCTTGTACGGAGTGGAAAGACGTGTCCGGGACGAGCTAAATCATAAGGTTTTGTTGCAGGATCGATCGCTGTTCGGATTGTTTTTGCGCGATCTTGCGCAGAGATTCCAGTAGTTACATCGTGCTTTGCTTCAATCGAAACGCAAAATGCTGTTTCGTATTTTGCAGTATTTTCCGTGACTTGCATCGGGATCTGCAAATCATCAAGCCGTTCGCCAGTCATCGCCAGGCAAATTAACCCGCGGCCATATTTAGCCATGAAATTAATTGCATCAGGTGTGATTTTTTCAGCAGCAATTGTCAAATCACCTTCATTCTCACGATCCTCATCATCAACAACCACAATCATGCGTCCTTGACGGATCTCATCAAGCGCTTCAGGTATCGTAATAAATGGCAAATGAACTGACTTCCTTTTTAGACTCACGACTCAGCCCCCGTTCGAAACTGCGGCCTATCTAATTTACCGCAGAGAACGCTGAGATCGCAGAATTAAATTTTTACCAGAATTTCTGCGTTCTCTGCATACTCTGGCGGTAAGAACAATTACCGGCTCCGCAATCTCCCCTTATCATAGGTGTTTTTCACGACGCTGACAACATACCGCCCAATCATGTCCGTCTCAACATTGACGAGATCTCCCTTCTTTAAATCACTGAGATTAGTATGCTCCAGCGTATATGGAATCAGTGAGATTTCGATCCGATTCTTTTGCATTGCTGCAACCGTCAGGCTCACACCATTGAGCGCAATCGAACCTTTGGGAACACAATATTGTGCAAGGTTATAAGGCAATTTCACACAAAGCCTTACATCTTTGTTGTGATTCTTCCATTTGAGAGCTTGCGCGACACCTTCAACATGTCCTTGAACATAATGACCGCTGATGAAGGTTTGCGCGGTGATCGGCAATTCCAAATTTACACGCATCCCATTTTCTCGCTTGAGCAAATTCGTTCGAGACCATGTTTCAGGCGAGATATCTAGTGCGACTTTTTTGCCGGTGCGACGCGCGACTGTTAAACAAATTCCATCGACTGCAAGACTATCACCGAGTTTCAATTTGGATGCAAGCGAACCAACCTTTAGAACTAAATGAGCTTTATCAATGGAAATGATTTTTCCAGTAGTTTCAATAATTCCATTAAACATATTTTTCTTACCGCGAAGGCACTGAGTCTCCGTTACTCCGTGGTTAATTATTTGCGTAGTCGGACGATTACATCGCCATCTAATTCTTGAGGTGGATCAACCTGGTATCGTTGCGTTTCAGAAAGCGATTGTTCCGGTCCGCCTAAAATATTCAAAAAGTGTTTTCCGGTTAGAAGTCGTGGAGCGATCATAAGGACATATTCATCAATGAATCCGGATGTGTGAAACAAGGTGAAAATTTTTTGTCCGCCTTCAACAAGAATCTTTGAAAGTCCGCGTTTAAACAACGCCGGTAACAAAGTGGAGATACCCTGGAATCGAAGAATATCAACGTTTTTGCGTTCGCGCCAAAGTCTTTCACGCTCTTGCGAAGCAGTTTCCGCACAACAAATCAAAACTGGAGCATCGCTTTCCAGAAGTGAACAATCGTCAGGATTCAACTTTAGACGGGAATCCAAAACAATCCGGATTGGTTTTCGGATAATTCCTGGAGTTCTAACTGTAAGATGCGGGCGATCCAGAATTACTGTATCAGCGCCCACCACCACTGCATCACATTGAGCGCGGAGATGATGCACCCAGGTCAAACTCCATTCATTTGTAATCCATCTTGAATTTCGATCTGCGGGTGAAATAATCCCATTTGCCGTCGTGCCAACTTTGGCGATGACATAAGGACGTTGTTTCAGAATCGAATGAAAGAAAGGCGCATAGAAATATTTAACTGACGGCAATTCAATCTGTTCAACCGTAATTCCAGCAGTGAGCAATTGTTCCTGCCCTTTTCCATTTACCATTGGATTTTGATCAATTGCCGAAAATACAACTCGCTTAATACCTGCATCTTTAATTGCATTCACGCAAGGCGGCGTTTTTCCTTGATGTACGCAAGGCTCTAAACTGCAATACAAAGTCGCATCCTTAGCAGCGGAGGCAGCTTTGCGAAGTGCGAGTACTTCTGCGTGAGGTTCACCGGCGGCTGGATGAAATGCAGTACTTAACATTTGTCCATCTTTAACAACAACGGCACCAACAGATGGATTCGGTGATGTTTTGCCTGCATTTTGAATGGCAAGATGATATGCGAGATTTAAATAATAATGATCCATTTCCACCACAGAGTCACAAAATTATTCCAGTAATGCGTTGATGAATTTTGCCGGGTCGAATGGGATGAGATCATCAAGATCTTCCCCAACCCCTAAGAATTTAATGGGCACACCTAATTCTTTTGCAATGCTGACAACAATTCCGCCTTTCGCGGTGCCATCAATCTTGGTCAGGATAATTCCTGTAATCGGTGTGATATTCATAAATTCGCGGGCTTGAACAATTCCGTTCTGTCCAACCGTAGCATCCAGAACTAACCAGCTTTCATGCGGAGCGCCCGGAACTTCGCGCTGTGCAATCTTTCGCATCTTTGCCAGTTCTTGCATCAAGTTTGATTTTGTATGAAGTCTACCGGCTGTATCAATCAAAACAAGATCTTTGTTCTGCGCTTTCGCTGCGCTTAATGCATCAAACACCACTGCTGCCGGATCTGATCCTTGACTCTGTTTCAGCAAATCCACTCCAATCCGGTCAGCCCAGACCTGGAGTTGTTCAACAGCAGCTGCTCGAAAAGTATCTGCTGCACAAATCAACAATTTTTTGTTTTGTTTCTTGTATTCATGTGCGAGCTTTGCAATCGTTGTTGTTTTCCCAACTCCATTCACACCAATGATTAAAAATACTGCAGGTTTCGGATATCTTTTCTCCCACCATGGATCCGTATTTTTAAAGATCAGCATTAACTCATCGTGAATTAATTTCTTTACTGCTGCAGCATCGGATAGCTGATGACTTCTTACTCTTTCATTCACCAGGTCCATTAAATGCATCGTTAACCCGACTCCGATATCGGATTGCAGTAAGGCTTCTTCAAGCTGCGAAAGAATCTCATCATCGACTTCGCGGCCGATCTTCATCATGTTGTCGATCTGGGTGCCGAGCCCCTCTTTGGTCTTCTTCAGACCATTTTTGAGCTTTTGTAAAAACGTTTTCTCTTCGGTTATAAATTCAAACATTTATAATTCCTCTTCGATCAAAGCGTAGATTTCCTGGAATGCAAATTGAACGCGCACATAATTTAGATCCCTGGAAAGCAGTGCGCAAATAAAATAACCATCCTTTAAATAGTGCGTCAAAATAGAAAGCCGATCGTAACATGTGACCATCGTTCGAGTGGGTGGTAGCCCAAGATTATGCAGAGTGGACATAATAATTCCTTGATATGCGCCCAATATTTTTAACTGATCACTATTGTTCGTACTGCAAGTCAGGATTGCTTCGCCTTCATGATCCAGGAATGCAACTGCCTCGACGCCTTCCACAGTCATCATTCGATTTAATAATTCCTGGAAAGACATTATCTAATTGGGGGATTTCGAACAATTCAAACCTTTTATTGCCGCAATTGATTTTTGGGCGAAGTCACTGAGCGGGTCCACATCAATTACTTTCTTGTAATATTCTCTCGCTTCACAAGGCAGATTTTGTTGTTGCAAAACCGTAGCCAGATGATAGCAAGCCTCAACACTGTCCGGAGCCAATTTCAAAATTTCTTTGAATTGAACTGCCGCTTCATCGAAGCGATTTAATTTTTCAAGAGAAAATGCATACACTAGACGCGGAGCTGTTTCTTTTGGCGAAAATTCCAAAACCTTTTTCGCCAGCGCGCGGGACTCTTCATATTGTTGTTCCGTGTATGCCAACTTCGACAGGTTGTAATACGGTCCCACTTTTGGATATTGAGGATCTTCCAGAGCTTTCAAAAAGTGAACGCGAGCTTCTTTATTATTTTTTAACTCCATATATGCAATGCCCAGATTGTTATGAACATCGGAATATGTTGGAGCGATAGTGATTGCTTGCGTAAATGCGGGTACCGCATCTTGAAACTTTCCATCACAAAGATAAGCAATACCCAATGAATTCCAACCTTGCGCATCTTTTGGATATTTTTCCAGGAATTTATGATAAGCAGTAACTGCCTCTGCACATCGTTTGTGAATTAGAAATTGATCAGCTTGTTTTAACTCAGCGACAGGATTATCCGGTGTTTTGGGCGCCTTCATCTCTTTTTTGCTGCTGCAAGAAACGAACGACAGTGTAAGAATCAAAATTAAATAGCAAGCACACTTCATGGGAGCAAAGTATACCAGATGCCGGATGCCGGATTCCAGATCCTTTTTACCGCAGAGATCGCAGAGCACGCTGAATATTTATTATTTCTGCGAACTCTGCGTGCTCTGCGGTAAAAATTCTAGGCGACGGGTTGTCGGGGGCGGGGCCGTGAAGGTTTATGCAAGGTAACTTTGCCTTCTTCGCAAGCTCTTCCGAATGCATCAACAATTTTCGGATCGTATTTTACATTTGCCATGGTACGGATCCGATTTAATGCAAACTCCAATGTAAAAGCTTTTTGATACGGCCGATCAGTGGTCATTGCATCAAATGTATCTGCAACTGTAATCACACGGCCAAACAGTGGGATATCTTCGCCTTTCAATCCCTGCGGATAACCACTGCCATCATAATTTTCATGGTGAGCACGCATTCCCGGAATAATGTCACGTAATTGTTCGATCTGCGCAAGAATTGCTGCACCTTTATCTGGATGCGTTTTCATAATTTCAAATTCATCAGGCGTAAGATTGGTTGGCTTGCGAAGAATTCGATCATCAATTCCGATTTTGCCTACATCGTGCAGCAAAGCTGCGATTTCCAAACGCTCTAACTCTGCGGCACTGAATCCTAAAGAACGCCCAATTACCATGGTGTAGTCTTTTACACGCTCAGAATGTCCGCGTGTATACGGATCTTTTGCATCGATTGCTGCTGCAAGCATCCGGATCGAACTCATAAACAATTCTTTGTTTTCACGCGCAGCAGCTTGAAGACCAAGAATGTTTTGTTTCACCTCATCTGTCATGTAATTGAAAGTGTCAGCAAGCTGTTGAATTTCGTTGCTTGCTTTCATCTCAATTTTTTTATCGAAGGTCTGATTGCGGCCAACATCCAGTGCGTGTTGTGCCAATTTTTGAATCGGCTGCGTAATCCACCGCGCAAATAAGAAGCCAACCACCGCAGCTAGAAGTGCAAATAGAATACTGAGTCCCACTGAAGAGCGGATCATTTGCCCTACGGATGCAAATGCAACATCGCGTTCAATTTGAACGATGACTCCCCAGCCAACATCTTTCACTGCAGAATTGGATCCGAGAACTTCAAGCGTTTTATTTCCTTGCTTTTCTTCATATAACCGTACTGTAGAAACACGACCTTGTGTGCGAATGAAATCACTTACAATTGCAGTCTTAGAAAGATCGCGTCTTTGCTGCATATCTTGTTTTTTCGGACTTAAAATTAATTTCCCGTCATGATCTACAACATAAACATTGATTGCCCCAACACTTTCGTCATTCAAAATTTGAAACAATGGATCTGCACTAACAATCACACTCAAAACGCCAATTATGTTGTCTGATGCATCCTTCAATGGTTCCGCAATTAGAATTACTGCAGTGTTATCTTCAGCGATGTAATAAGGATCGCTAATGAACGATTTACCCTGGATCGCAATATTGAATGCTTTTTCTTCTTCATCCATTACGCTTCTATCATCAAACTCAGGACGCTTTGCTCTAGGCACCTCTGCCTGATGGGGCGTAAACCGCTGCCTTGATCATGTTGAGATCTTTAAGAAATGTTGGCATTTCAGCTCGGACTGAAGGGGCATCAAGATTTCTAACAAATTCTGATGCCTTTGGAGTTAATTCACGAATCTGATACCGGTAATTATCGATGTAAGATGAGATTCTTCCGGACACACTTGTAGAAATCGAAAAGAAACTTTCTTGAAGATTTGTTTGCAGCCCTTCCCGGTTATTTCGGATTAAGATGAACGAACTAACCGCTAACGGGATAACCCCAATCGCCAGGAATAGCAATGTCAATGTGACAAGTATGCTGTTCTTAATCTTCCGTTCAGTAAAGATTGCCAAGAGATCTCACCACAAAGTCACAGATTTTACTTCTTTTTTTCGGAGATGACCTCGTAAACTTTGGTCATCTGTTCCAAACCTTTGAGACTGAATTCGCCTAGTTCCTTAATTTCGAAATGATCCTTAACAAGTTCATACGTATTGGCTCCAATGACGATCTGTCCGGGCTTTGCAACCCCCGTTTCAATTCTTTGGGCAATATTCACAGTGTTTCCAAGAACAGTGTATTCAATACGTTTTGGTGAGCCGATATCACCAGCTACAACAGGACCGCTGTTGATGCCAATTCGAACGTTGATTTTTTGTTGGCCAAACTTTTCATCATTGAACTCGTTCAGTTTCTCACGCATTTCCAGAGCTGTCTTCACCGCGCGTACGGCGTGATCTTCCATTGCTAACGGTGCACCGAACACAGCCATGATTGCATCGCCAATAAACTTGTCCAGTGTCCCTTCATATTTAAAAATGATTTCGGTCATTTCGCCAAAATATTCATTCAGCAAAAGTGCAACCCGATGCGGCTCCATCTTTTCTGACATTCCGGTGAAACCGACAATATCTGAAAAGATCACGGTCGTATCTACTTCCTGAGCATCGAGTGATTGATCGCTTTCGGTGGCATTTAAGATTCGATTAATTACTGACGGAGAGTGATAGCGTTCCAATTGTCCACGCCGTTTAATTTCTTCCTTAATCTTTTCGTTCAATCTTGCTTGCTCAATTCCGATTGCCGCGTAATTCGCCAGAGCTGTGAGTAAATCAAGATCCGCCGGCGTGAATGTTCCGGTGCGTGTTGTGGAATCAACAAACACAACACCGATTACATCATCTTTGTTCCATAATGGTGCACACATCGCGGAACGGATGTTATGAAAAATAATGCTGGCCCCTCCATCGAAACGCGGATCAAAAAGTGCATCAGAAGTCAAAATTGAGACTTTGTCTGTGAAGACTTTATTCGTAATCGTTTTGCTGATTGTGATTTTTCCCACGTCAGCTTGCGGATCGTGATACTTCACAACTTTTGGAATCAAATCGCGAGAGTGCTCATCATAAAGCATCAAAAAACCGCGTTCCGCATTTAAGTGTTCAAAGATTAAGTTCATCACAAGATTTAAAACTTCATCAAGAGGTTGCACTGTAAGCAGTGATTTTGCAACTTGAATCAGAATTGCCAGAATCTGATTACTTTTTTGAATATCACTAAGTACAGGTTGTTCTTCTGGTTTGCTTTCCGGAATTAGATCCGGAATAAATTTTTGAAGTTCGCTGATCGGTTTTATAAAGGTACCTGGACTTAGAAAATTATCTCCAGTATCCTGCAATTGAACTTTATCATCCGTGGTTTTTGTAAAGCGGAGCAAAAATTTACCGAGATTGATTTCATCACCATCACGCAAATCGCCACGCGTTACAAGAATGTTATTCACGCGGGTCCCGTTACGGGAATTTAAATCGACAATGTAGGATTCTTTATCGTTGAGTGAAATGCGGCAATGATGGCGGGAAACACCGAAGTCATTAATGATGATGTCATTATCGGATGCACGTCCGATTGAGACATCACTCTTTTCAACCGGAAAGGAAGTTGTTTTATCCCCCTCCTTATAGACCAGCTTATACATCTCTACGGACTCCGCGAGTTTTGCGGTAAAAATTCTTACGGCTAAGAACCGTCTTTAGCACATTAGGCTTTAGCTTTCCTTCTCCGTATCAAATGCAGAAGATATTTTCTGCGCTTCAGGTTGTTGCTGCTGTTGTTGTTGAGATGCGGCCGGTTCTTTTGTTAACCCCATCTTCCGTTTTAAATCATCCAGCGCCTGATCAACTTTTACCTTTCCCGTTAGCTGATCCAATTGTTTATCCAGCTCATCACCCTCGCTTACCGCAATTTTATCGTATGCCGCCAGCTTATCGGATTGCTCTTGTATCTGTGATGCAGCATTGTCGAAGGTGCTCATTGCACCATCAATATTGTATTTATCGGTAATCTCAAGCATTTTGCGTTGAGCTTCATTCATTGCAGCAATCGATTTCAGCTCACCTAGCTTCCGGATTTTTTCCTGAACTTTTTCTTCTTCAACTTTTAATTTGGCGCGCGAAGCATCCGCTCGAACTTTTGCACTCTTATACATTTGATCTGCACGATCCAGTTCACCTTGTGCTTCAATTTGTAGTTGGAGAGCACGGCGTGCGAGCTTTTCATTGCCCTGGGTCAAAGCTTCTTCAGCTTGTGTTTGTAATGTTTTTACGCGCTCCCTCTTCACTTTAAATTCCCTTTCCTGGCGCGCTTCAAACCCCAATGTCATTGCTGTCGCCTCACGGAGGGACTTCAGGCTTTCCAGCATTTCCCGAACCGTCTGTTCCAACATGGGAACAGTCATTTGTGATTCGGTCTTCCCCATTAACCAGTTGAACATCGCGGAAAACATCCGACGTACGCGCTGAAACATACTGTCCTCCTTAGCTTTACAGGCGAGTCAACAAACGACTAGTCTGAAATTATAGCATAGTAAATATTATAGAAATTCTGGCTGTAGTGGCGACCGGAAAGTCGCCTGCTATCAAACTAGGCGACCTTCCGGTCGCCACTACAAATGCATTTTAGAAAAGACGCAAAAATTTCCCGTAAGTTCTTGACTAAGAAATATTCCTAGTTGATAATCTTGCTTGTGTTTTTTTGATTTTTTTTCTGCACTTCATAAACCGTCACTGCAAAAGAGAGGAGCATGGCAGAGGCGATCTCCCGTAGAAAGTTCTTTTCCTGGTTAGGTTTAGCGTGGGGCGCATTTGCCGCCTCTATGGGCGTGGCATTGACTGCCACCATGCGCTTCCTATTTCCTAACGTCTTATTTGAACCTCCATCGTCATTTATTGCCGGATTTCCTGAAGACTATGCAGTCAACAAAGTTGATGAACGTTGGAAGGAAAAACGTGCATGCTGGATTGTTCGTACGAATGAAATCATTTATGTACTCAGTACCGTTTGTACACATTTAGGATGTACTCCGAATTGGCTGGAAGCGGAAAACAAATTTAAGTGTCCTTGTCATGGCAGCGGTTTTTACATGACTGGAATCAATTTTGAAGGTTCAGCTCCGCGGCCATTAGAACGTTTTAGAATCTCAATCGCTGATGATGGCCAATTAGTTGTAGATAAAAGCAAAAAATTTCAACAGGAAAAGGGTGAATGGAGCGATCCCGAATCGTTCGTTCGAGTTTAGAAATTTAACCACAGAACTAGGGAAGGAAAATGGCACCACCAAAACGCGGCATTTGGTCTCAAATAACGCGCTCACAAGTTTGGAAATCAATTTTCCGGCATTCTGTGCCGAAAGATACACGCGGGCGCGCACTCGCAGTTCTCAACAATGTATTTTTGCATTTGCATCCTGTGCGTATTCGAAAATCCGGAATCGCGCTCGGTTATACATGGTGCATGGGTGGGCTAACTTTTTTTCTTTTCCTGGTTGAAGTGTTCACCGGTCTGCTGTTGATGTTCTATTATCGTCCAACTCTGGAATATGCATATATGGATATCGTGGAGTTGGGTGAGCAGGTTCCATTGGGTGTAATGCGCGAATTACATCGGTGGGGCGCACACGCAATGGTAATCACGGTTTGGCTCCACATGTTGCGCGTATTTTTAACTGGAAGTTATAAACCACCACGTGAGTTTAACTGGATCGTTGGAGTACTTCTTTTGGTGCTTACATTGTTGCTGAGCTTTACAGGATATTTGTTGCCCTGGGATCAATTAGCAATTTGGGCTATCACTGTTGGATCCAACATGGCGCGTGCAACTCCGTTCTTAGGGCATGAAGGTCCAGGTGCAAGCCTTTTGAAAATTGGCGATCTTGCAATGGTTCATGCCGGAGATGATGCGCGATTTGCGCTTTTAGGCGGACGCTTTGTTGGCGCTGGAGCGTTATTGAGATTTTACGTTTTGCATTGCGTGGCAATTCCAGTTGTTGCAAGCATCCTGATGGCAGTTCACTTCTGGCGCGTTCGTAAAGATGGCGGAATTTCCGGACCGATGTAGGAGACGTTATGGAGTTCTTCAAATCTATAGTTAATGTCCTTACAAATCCTCCGATTCTAATCTCGACTGCAATGATCCTGTTTCTCATTGTGGTAAACCTGCGCGGATTCTGGAAACCACTTCCTGCAAAAATCCTTTTCGCACTCGCCGCCGCCTTCATGCTCATCAGCATTCAAGATCCAAACTTTAGAAAAATTGTTGTCGCACCTGATAACGTTCCAATTGTAGGAATGCTTTTCCTGGTTGGATTTTTTGTGTGGTACGCACTGTATAAAGCGAAATCAAATGATGAACGCTTAGAACAAAATTTGCCGGTACGTGAAGCGGAAGATAATGAAAAAGTTTTGGTGTGGCCGAATCTTGTTTACACTGAAATGATCTGTCTCGTGATTTGTACCGCGATTCTGACAATCTGGGCAATCGGTTTGAAAGCTCCATTAGAGGCGCCGGCCAATCCTGCTGATTCACCCAATCCATCCAAAGCACCATGGTATTTTCTCGGCCTTCAAGAAATGCTTGTTTATTACGATCCATGGCTGGCGGGAGTTGTGTTTCCAAGTCTGATCATTTTTGGATTGATGGCAATTCCATTCATTGATGTAAATCCAAAAGGCAGCGGCTACTACACATTCAAAGAAAGGAAATGGGAAATTTCGATTTTCCTTTTCGGTTTTGTGATCCTGTGGGTCATGTTAATCACGCTTGGAACATTTTTGCGCGGCCCAAACTGGAACTTCTTTGGGCCCCTATGAATTTTGGGATGTACACAAAGTTCTCGTTTTAAACAACGTTAATTTATCGGAATATTTTTGGGTAATTGCCTTAGGCAAAGGGTTGCCATCACAATGGTGGCTCCGTGAAAGCCTCGGATTTTTGTTAGTCGGCTTTTACATTCTGGTGCTTCCAGTTTTGCTGGCAAAAACAATCTTCAAACGGTTTTACGTAAAGATGGGACCGGCAAGATTTTACATCGGTGTTTTTTTATTTTTAGCGATGTTTGCATTACCGCTAAAAATGTATTTACGCTGGCTATTTAACTTGAAGTACATAATCGCTATACCGGAGGCCTTCTTTAATATATAGAAAATCGTAATCTTACTCTTACTCGTACTCGTAATCGGAAAAAACGAATCGAGTAAGAGTAAGAGTAAGAGTACGATTACGAGTACGATTTTATGGCAAAGAAAGACTCAGATCACGCATACGACATCAATAAGTTGAACATGTTTTTTGCGATTTCCAGCATCATCATGTTCGCATTTTTTGCATGGATGTTATGGCAGGATTTCAATCGTGATTGGAAACGTGTTCAAGCTCAATTCCGGCGTTTAGAAAAAGCTCGTACTGCATCACTCATACAAAAAGAAGAAGCTACGCTCCAAAGCAATCCGGAATACACAAAAGTTCAGCAAGAATTAGAAGCAGCAAAAGCGGAACAAAAACAGCAACAAGCTGAATTCGAAAAAGCACAGAAAGATCAAAAAGACATTCAGGGAGTGTGGTACAAGGCGGATCAGGCATTTCGATTTAAGAAGGCAGAATATGAAGCCAAGCGCTACGATTATGAAGAAGCAGAGGCTGAGCATCCGAAAAGTGCCGCAAAAAAGAAGGAAGAGCTTGATAAAAGTTTTAATGCTATGCAAGATCTCCAGCACAAACTAGATGAAGTGAATGGCAAGAAATCGGCAATCGATGCGAATGTAGAAAAATACACGAAACGGATCGATGATCTGGACAAAGAAAAGACAAAGATTCAGACGAAGTTAGATCGGATGGAACGCAAGGAGGCTAATTTTTCGGCTTCCCCTGCAAATATTTTCCGCAATCTTCCATTAGTTGATTTCATCGGACCTTCCATCAAAATTCAGCAGGTTGTTGTTGACAATATATATGAAGATATCAACTTCACCCGAATTCAACGTGTCGATCGCTGTATGACCTGCCATGCATCAATTGATCAGGATGGATATAACGAAGGCGACAAAATTCCGGACTACGGCGAGATCAAACAGCCATTCGTTTCACATCCGAAGTTAGATATTTTCGTTGGTACTACATCAAAGCATCCGATGGATCGATTCGGATGCACTTCATGTCATCTTGGAAGAGGACGTTCTACAGATTTTGTTGGTGCTGTTCATGTTCCGGACAATGAGGAAGAAAAGAAGCGTTGGGAAAAAGATCATGATTGGCACAAGATGCATCATTGGGAATATCCGATGTATCCAAAGAGCATGGTGGAAGCTTCGTGCATTAAATGCCATCAAGGTGTTGCTCAAATTCCTGGCGGCGAAAAAATCAACGTGGCTCGATATCTGTTCATTGAAAACGGTTGTCATGGCTGCCATCTGACAAAAGGATTTGAAAATCTTCCGAAAGTTGGCCCGGATTTGCATCATATTAGCAGCAAGGTAACGAAAGAATGGGCTTTCAAATGGATCAAAAATCCAAAAGCTTTTCGTCCGACTACACGTATGCCCCGTTATTTCGGAAACTCTAACAACAGCGATCCTGAAGATGTTGCACGTAATGAAGTTGAAATCCGATCGATGGTTGAGTATCTATTCGCAAAAGCTGAACCGATCGATTATGAACCTGTAACACTTTCCGGCGATCCAGCAAACGGCAAAACGCTCGTTCACGACCTGGGATGCGTAGGATGCCATCTGGCAGAAGGAGATACGCCATCTGGCATAAATACCCGCCGCCGTTTCGGGCCGCCATTGGTGAAGCTGGGATCGAAGACAAATGCTACCTGGCTGTTTAACTGGTTAAAAGAACCCCGCAATTATGCACCACAGACCCGGATGCCCAACATGAAGCTAAGCGATCAAGAAGCAATGGACATCGCTGCTTATTTGCTATCAATTCGAGATACGGCATGGGAAGGGCAAAAAGTTCCGACTCTTCAAGAAAAATATTTGAAAGATGAAATCGTATTCCATTTAAAACGGCAGTACGGTATTGCAGCAGAAGAACAATACAACAAAATGTCTGAGCAAGAACGCTGGATGTTCTTAGGTGAAAAATCGATCTCACGTTACGGCTGTTCCGGTTGTCATTTGATACCCGGATTTGAAACAGCAAAAGGGATCGGTACATCGCTTTCGGAAGAAGGAAGCAAGAAAGTTACAAAGTTTGATTTTGGATTTGTTGATATTGAACATGAAGTACCGGATTACATCACACAAAAATTGCATGATCCGCGTTCATTTGATCATGAACGTGTGAAACGGTGGGATGAAAAGTTGATCATGCCCAATTTTGATTTCAGTAATGAAGAAACTGCATCACTGACAATGTTGATCATGGGATTGACCAATGAGCGCGTTCCGGCAGAGTCGCAGGCAGTGCTGAATGATAGTCAGCAAGTTGCAGAACGTGGGCGTTGGTTAGTATTGCAGAAAAATTGTGTCGCATGTCACAACATTGATGGATGGGGCGGTGAAATTCGTGAAGTCATCAAAGAAGAAGGAATGGCCCCGCCGTTGCTGATTGAAGAAGGTGATAAAGCGCAATCAGATTGGTTGTTCCAATTTTTGAAAGCGCCGGGGCATATTCGTCCGTGGTTAAAAGTACGAATGCCGAATTTCCGGTTATCGGATGAAGAAGCGAATACGCTGGTGCAATTCTTTATGGCGGCAACAAAGAGTGGTCCGTTTAATAGTCCACCTGATATTACAAATCATCTTGCAGAAGGCGAGCACATCTTCAAAACATTCCAGTGTTCAGTGTGTCACGTTATTCAAGGAGTTGTTCCTCCAAACAGAGCTGCGGCAGATCTTGCACCGGATCTCAGCATGGCGCGAACCAGATTGCGTGCGAGCTGGATTTTGAAATGGTTGGAAGATCCGCAAAAATTACAGCCCGGCACTCGTATGCCTGACTTCTTCCCTGAGGCAGCGATGCCAGGTGTTTTGAATGGCGATCCGAATTTGCAAAAGGAAGCGATCCGCAACTATATTTACAGCCTCGGCCAGGGAAATCTTGCATCGATTTTGAGTCCGGCAGAAGCTGCGTGGTATGAACCTAAAAAAGCGCACGCGACTGCAGAGAATGTTGGAACAAAATAGGTCTTAGCGTCTCCGCGGTAAAGATCGGACCTCCCCTGCATGCTAAGCTCAAACATACTAATCTTGATTGTATGCATCGTTCTGATCATCGGTGCATGGTTTTTGTTTCAATGGGGAATTCATAGAGCGGAAAAAAATGATAAGGAACATCAAGAATGAAAGAAGATGAAGTTCAGCCGCAACAACTAGAAGATCCGGAAGAACAGCAGAAAGAAAAAGGAATTTTGGTTCTATTCCGTTTTGTTGTTGTGCCGCTGATTCTGGTTGGGTTCATTGTTTTCCTTATTCTTCTTTTCGGAAATATGGCGCTGAAAGAAAAATCGGTACGCGATTATCTTTACGATATCAGGACCGGCAGTCAATCTGAACGCTGGCAAGCTGCATATCATCTTTCCAATTTACTGGCCAGTCCAACGAAGGATTATCGATCGGATGCAAAGAAAGAACTTCCGGAAATGATGCTGATTTTTCGAAATGAAAAAGGAAAAGATCCGCAAATCCGCCGTTATCTGGCATTAGCAATGGGTGGGCTTCAAGATTCTCGCGCGGTGCCGGCATTGCAGGAAGCAATTCAAGATGAAGATTCGCAAACTGCATTTTATTCGATCTGGGCAATCGGAAATATTGGTGACAAAGAGTCAACTCCAATGATCATTGAAACTCTGGAAAGTAGCGATAGTGGAATCCGGATCATCAGTGCTTACGTTCTTGGAGCGCTTGGCGATTCGCGTTCGATTCCGCCTTTGCAAGCACATCTTGAAGATTCAGAGCCGGAAGTTCGCTGGAATTCGGCAATTGCACTCAGCCGATTAAACAACGATGCTGGCGCAGGTGTTCTAATGGACCTGATGAAGCGCGAATATCTTGCTACTTTTAGCAAGCTTTCAGAAGAACGAAAAGAAGAGTTAATGGTCAATGCAATCAAGGCTTCCGCAAAGTTAAAAAAACCGGAATTGTTAGAGCAAATCAAAAAATTAAGTACCTCTGATCCGAATCCACGCGTGCGTGATGCCGCAATCAAAATCACAAAGAGTTAAGATAAAATAACGTTCATGGATGCTGAACAGTGGCGCAGAGAGACTTTGCGAAAAATGAAAAGCTCACGCGCTGCTACGCTCCGTTTATTTGATCGCATCAACGCGCGCATGATGATCAAACCTGAACTTCAAGGAAGGTGGTCCATTAAAGATGTGTTTGCGCACATGGTAGCCTGGGAAAATGAAGCTTCGAAACGGTTGGAGCTGATTTTAAATGGAAAGTCAGATCGAATTTATTACTACGAAGACTCCAGTGTGATGCACAGATTCAATGCGCGTGTTGTATCAAAATATAAACGACTTTCAATGAATCAATTGTTAAAAGAGGCTGCGGAAATTCGCACGGGGCTCATGGCTCGATTGAAAAAAATTCCAGTGGTTGAAATCGATAATTCATCCCACCTTCATCCCGTTTCAGAATGGTTGCCGGAATTCACATATATCCACGAGCAAGATCATCGCAAACGGATTCAGAAATGGATTTCCGCTCGTAACAGGGACAGGCAAAAAGGCCGTTCTTGATGACTCCATTCGACCCATCATCAAGGTCATTCCGCTTTATCATCCTTCCAATCTGCGTTGCGTACTTTCTGATTTGTGTACTGTTCGGCGGTTGGCCTTTCAATCTGATTTTTCTGGATTCGCTCTTCAATAGCCGTATCGCACTCATTTTGGTGACGATTTGCATTCTGCACTCTCGAAACATTTTCCAAAAAATCACACGCCAAACTGTTCTGGAAACGTTAGGTTTTTTTGTAATCATCGGAATCGCAGCTTACCTGCGGTTTAAAGGAATTCGTAATCTTGAGCTTTTAGCGACCTACGGTTGATGAACCAATTCTGGTGGATCCTGTACTTCGGATGTTGCGAACCGGATCCTATGATTTCATGAATTATGAATACGGTGGTGTGTATTTTTATGTACTCGCCATCGCTTTCATCCTGATGATTTTTCGCAGCATCTCCCACTTCTGGCATCGCGATATAAGTGAGATTCCGGAAGTCGCATATTACACTGCCGGACGAATGATAACTGCATTTTTGAGTCTTGCTATAGTTGCATGCACCTACGGAATCGCACGGAAATATTTCGGAAAGATTCCGGCAATTGCCGCAAGTTTTATTCTGACGTTTTCTGCCCTTTCGTTTACTGTTGCACATGAGGTACGACTGGATTTCGCTCTTGCTTTATGGATTCTGCTGGCACACTGGTTCTTTTTGCGAATGCTGGATGAGCCTTCAACGTTGAATTACGCAGTTGCAGGAATCTTTTGTGGACTCGCCATGGGCACGAAATACACAGTTGTCACGATCTTCATCCCATTTCTGATTACGCATGCGCTTTCAAAAAAAGGAAAATGGTTTGATTGGAATTTGCTGCTCGGTCTTTTTTGCGGCTTAGCAATTTACATACTGACCAACCTCTATGCTTTAATCCATCTCAACACCTTTCTGATCCGATTGTCTATTGCTGTCTATCACAATCTCAATCCACTGCACTGGAGTCATACTTCCAATCGCGCTTTTGAATACACCATTATTTTGATCAGGGAGGGAATCGGACTGGCAGCTCTAATCACAGCATTGATCACTCTCCCCCGCATTTTTTCGAGGCCCGGCTTTGCGGAGGTTGCGCGGACGCCTCGAGGCCCGGCATTGCGGTGGCAGGGTGCGAAAGCCGGGCCTCAGATCGTTTATTACTTCTTTCGGACCTTCCCTCTTCTGCATTTACTATTTCTCGGTTCCTATCCATCCGGCTTTGCACGTTACATAATTCCAATCCTGCCTTTATTAGCCATTCTTGCCGGCGAAGGAGTACGAATTATTGTGGAATGGATCAAGATCAAAGCAAAAATGGAGCCGCGCACAAATAAGTTCGTGGCAACCGCAGTACTTGCTTTATTAGTTGTATACCCTGCGTGGAGCGCTTATCGATATTATGCTGAACTCGCAAAAGCACTCTCACCGAAAGAAGTTATTACATGGATTCAAAAGAATATTCCGGAAGGTTCAACAATTCTGATTGATCCTACAGGACCCGTCGTTCCTTCGAATCACTATAAGGTCACTTCGCTGAACTATGCTCAATTCAAGGAAACAAGAAGCGTTAAAGGTTTTGACTACGTTTGTGTAACAGAAGATTTGTTTAAGCGCGTCCCTCGCTCCTATGAAGTACTGCACGAATTCCCATCGCGCACGAAAGCACTGGATCGTGCGGTGCGAATCTACAAGGCTGTCGAGTGATTTGTAGCGCCGGCGGCTCGCCGGCGCGGGTTTGCTTTGCATCTAATTTGTCCTCTGTGGGTGAAAACGAGCAAATATACTAAAGAATTTCTTCACAATTTAGGCTGTTCATGCTCGCTCCCGCTCGCATAAAACTTTTCAGTGTATTTACTAAGCCAGCGCCGGCGAGCCGCCGGCGCTACAAAGCTTCACCACTCTCAAAATTGGGTATAATGTATGGTTTTATGAGGACAACACGGCGGGAGCCGAAGACAAAGCGAGCAGCGGCAGCATTTTACGACCTTGATGGTACGCTGGTAAAAACGAACCTGGTACATGTCCTGTTTTTTCAAGCCCGTAATCAGCAAGGAATTTTGCGTAGCATCACCAAAACTGCCACAGTGATGTCAGCGGTTCCGGCTTTTCTGCTGACAGATGCTTACAGCCGTACCGCATTCCAGGAATTATTTTTCAAGATGTACAAAGGTGAATCGGAGGATCGTATCCGATTTTTGTCTGAAGAATTATTTGAAGATGTAATTCAACCTTCGATTTTTCCGGGTGCATACGATCTCATTGAAAAATCACGCAGTCTCGGACTTCGCCAGGTCCTTGTTACTGGCGCGCTTGATACCACAGTTGCACCGCTTGCACGTCATTTGAAAATTGATGATTGGATCACGAACCGATTGGAATTTGTTGACGGATTTGCTACAGGCCGATTGTTGCCGCCAGTAATGGCGAATGCATCGAAAGCATCCTGGATCCGTTCGTATGCCGAAAAAGAAGGATTGAGTTTGAGCGCAAGTTATTGTTATACAGATAGCATCAGTGATCTTCCGATGCTATCGGTGGTTGGACATCCCACAGCGGTTCATCCTGATTTTCGTTTGAAAAGCACTGCAATCTCCAGCCATTGGCCAATTTTAGATTTGAGGTAAACGAAGATGAGCCTTATACTTCGCCGCCGTCTTGAAGAAAACATTACTTATATTGACAGCGATTCTGAACCGCGAATTCTGCATAATGGTGAAGACTTTTTGTTGGAAGATTTGCCTGTTGGTACGCGCGTAATTTACCCGAAATCCCCGATTGCTGGGTTGCCGAATCCTGAAGCTGCAATCCGTTATGCGTTAAATCGTCCTCTGGGATGTGATCCGCTTCATGCTCAACTCTTTCCAGGAATGAAAGTCACAATTGCGGTTGATGACATTAGTCTTCCTTTGCCTCCCATGAAAACTCCGGAAGTTCGCCAACAAATTCTGGAAATTGTTCTGGATATGTTAACCGGCCATGGCGTTGATGATATTCACATCATTGTCGCCAATTCTTTGCATAGAAAAATGACAGAACCGGAAATGAAGCGGATGGTTGGATCAAAAATCCATAAAGCATATTACCCCGATCGTTATTACTGTCATGATGCTGAAGATCCTGAAGGGATGATCAATCTTGGCGAAACAAAACATCATGAAGTGGTAAATATGAATCGCCGCGCGGCCGACAGTGATCTTGTTATCTACATCAACATCAATTTAGTTCCGATGGATGGCGGCCATAAATCGGTAACTGTCGGATTATGCGATTACGAAAGTCTGCGCCCTCATCATGAACCGCAAACTATTATCGATTCTGATAGTTACATGGATCCGGCGCGTTCTGAGCTCAGCCGCAAATGCGAACGGATGGGCAAAATTGTTGATCAACACATGAATGTGTTTCACATTGAAACGGCATTGAACAACGATATGTTTCTTGGCCCGATGGGTTTCTTGAACAAGAATGAAGATAACTTCACGGACGCTGATTGGGCGATGTTTAATCTTACAAAAGCAACGCTGGAAAAACTTCCGCGCAATGCAAAACGGAAAATGTTTTTCCAAATTCCATCCAATTACAAAATGATCGGTTGTTATGCCGGAAAGACTGAGTTGGTGCACGAAAAAATTTTGCAGCATTGTTTTGAGCAATACGCTGTTCCGGTAAAGAATCAGGCCGATATTTTGATCACCGGAATTCCATACATTTCTCCGTACAATGTGAATTCTATTTTGAATCCTGTTTTGGTTCAGGTGATGGGCCGGTTATTTCTTTAACATGTACAGGAATAAACCTGTGGTGAAAAAAGGTGGAGTCCTGATTTTGACTCATCCCTGTTATGACGAATTTGATCCCAATTTCCATCCGAGTTATATCGAATTTTTTCACCGCTTATTACCGGAAACGAAAGATAGTTTTGAATTGCGCGAAAAATATGAACAGGAATTTGCGCATGATCCGAATTACATCCAGATGTATCGCCGCGGCAATGCATATCATGGCGCTCATCCTTTTTTCATGTGGTATTGGGCTGAAAATGGCAGGAAACATCTCAGCAAAATTATCGCTGTTGCCGGAAATTCATATGTTCCGGAAATGCTTGGATGGGAGCGTGCCTCAACATTAACGGAAGCGATTTACATGGCAAGAAGTCATATGGGACGCACCGCAGAAATTACCATGCTTCATCATCCACCGATTTTTATTTCGGATATGGAGTAAAATATATTGCATCATTGATTCGCTATAATTCAATGGTGGGGGGACGAACATTATGGCGCGGTTAGTGCTGAATCCGGGCCAAACAAATGAGCAGGTCTTTGATTTAAAAAAAGGACCAACCACTATCGGTCGGGCTAAAGAAAACGACATTGTCATTCTGGACGCAAGTCTGTCTCGCATGCACGCCCGTGTCGATGTAAATGGTGATCGGATCGTTTTAAGCGATCTGCAAAGCAGTAATGGCACTTTCGTAAATGGCGATCGGATCACGCACTGCGTCTTGAAACACGGCGATACAGTAATGTGCGGCGATGTTGCACTTCAGTTCCGTGAAGATCTCCACATCCTTCATGAAATTTCTTCAGGTGTTCGCAAAGGATTTGCAGAATTACTTGTAGTTGATAAACCGCGCGATAAGGTAAGTACCTCTGCGTTAAAAATCAAACAAAAAGATGCTCAGCAGAGATCAAAAGACAAACTTCAAATCCTGCTGGAAGTCAGCGAATTACTTTCCAATCCTGAAGAGATCGATGTTTTGCTTCAAAAAATTGTGGAATTTTTGTTCGTGATCATGGATGTAGATCGCGCTGCAATTCTGATGGTGAACGAAGAAACTGGAATTCTTGAGCCGCGCATTACGAGATCCGGTGTTGAAGTGCATGAAGGTGAAACCATATACAGCCGCAGTATTGTAAATTATGTTTTGCAAAAAAATGTTTCAGTTATTTCATCCGATGCACGCGAAGATCCGAGATTCGGAGACACAGGATCGATCATGCGCCAGTCAATTCGATCTTCCATCTGTGTACCTTTAAAAACCCGTGACAAAGTGATCGGCGTTTTGTATGTGGATAATGTATCAGTACCGATGAGATTTATCGCAGAGGATCTGGAATTCTTAAGCGTATTTGGAAATCAAGCTGCGGTAGCAATTGAAAATTCTAAGCTGTACAACAAGATCGAAGAAGATGCCAGAGGCCGTGAGCAGGAATTAATGTCACTTGTGGAAGATCGTACGCGCAATCTGCAGGTCGAAAAAGAGAAAGCAGAAAAAGCGATGTCTGTAGCTGAAGAAGCAAATAAATTTAAAAGCCAATTCCTGGCCAACATGAGTCACGAATTGCGGACGCCATTAAATGCAATCATCGGTTACAGCGAAATGTTGCAAGAGGAAGCGGAAGAACTTGGCGTATCCGATTTAAATGGTGATTTGCAAAAAATTCAAGCTGCAGGAAAACATCTTCTGGCGCTGATCAATGACATTCTCGATCTATCAAAAATCGAAGCCGGCAAAATGGAATTGTTTCTGGAAAATTTCGGACTAACCGGATTACTGGATGAAGTGGTCACAACAGTTCGGCCGCTGATGAAGAAAAACAACAACACATTGATATTTGAATCGAATCAAAACCTTGGTTCGATGCATGCGGATGTGACTCGTGTTCGCCAGGTATTGTTTAATTTGTTAAGCAATGCATCCAAGTTCACTAAAGATGGAAAAGTTTCGCTAGCAGTTGATAAGGGCACTGAAAATGGTTCGGGATGGATTACTTTTCGCGTTTCTGATACCGGCATCGGAATGACATCGGAACAAGTGGGACGATTGTTCCAGGCATTTTCACAAGCGGATGCTTCTACCTCGCGCAAATATGGCGGTACAGGTTTAGGACTGGTAATCAGCCTGCGATTCTGCCAGATGATGGGCGGAACAATTACGGTAGAAAGTGAACCAAATGCCGGCACCACGTTTACTGTAAAGCTTCCTGCACTGGTCTCTGTTTAACTTAGTGCCTTTGTGGTTAACTTGACAAAAACCGACCGGTCGGTTGACTACAGTTTAGAACTGCGAGTTTGACGCCATGAAGAAATGCCGCGCAGTAGCGAACCTGCGAACACCAAATAAACTCCCATTGCTGTGATCGGCCGATCGATCACTGTTCGCGGACTTTCCATGCAGAAGCCAATAAAAATCAGCACAGGAGCGGTCAGGAGAAAAACAGAACCGATGATCGAAACAACCGTTTCTTTACGATCGCTCGCTGTGCCGAATGCAAAATTCAACAAACCAGACATCAGCAAATAAATATGAGCGCTTCGAAATAAAACACGGATTGAATCACCCAGATCTGACATCGGCGGCTGATGAAAGCGCATGAACATTCCGGTGCCAAGAAAAACAATGATGATGATCAATCCATAATACCGATGGATCAAAATCCATTTTGATGACACCGGTAGCGAAGTTTCCATACAAAAATTTTTGTCCGCCGCGGCGGACGATCCCCAATGCGGACTAAAGTCCGCGTTCCTTCGTTAGTCTGTTCCGCCTTTCCAGCTTTCTTTTTCAACTCTCCAGGTCTTGTCTTCAAGAACCATGTGAACTTCGCCAGTTTGTTTCGATGCGGCGCCTTCAGCCTTCCCTTCTACGTTTAATGTCGCTTCTTTAGACGTCATAGTGCCGCCAATGATTTTGATGTCTTTCGGTTCAAGCGCTTGCATCATTGGAAGCATCTCTTTCATCTGCGGATCATCCAATTTTTTCGCGCGATCCGCTGTGACCATTTTCTTGAGAGCCGGTATGTCACCAGCTGAAAACGCTTTGGTATATGCCAGATAAGCTTTTCCGGGCTCGCCGCCATCAGCTGGTAATGCTGTAGGCTTTTCTGCATCAGCAGCAAACAGTGGAGGTGAAATTAGCAGTACGAACACGAACAGAATCGTAAATCTCTTGAGCATCGAGTCCTCCTTGATTGCACCAAATCCTATCACAGGATCTTTGCAACTTTAATAATGCGAATTCGTCTGTTTAAATAATAATCGTACTCAAACTCGTACTCTTAATCTTACTCGGAGGATTACGAGTACGAGTACGATTACGAGTACGAGTACGAGTAAAAAGAGATGCTAACCACCAGGATCGACATTCTGCCGGAACTACAAAATCTTGAAATCGCTGAAACGACTTACAATGATCACGAGTTTCCACGTCATTTGCATGAAACTTATGTAATCGAAGTTGTAATTCAGGGGACCGTTGAGTTTGAATGTGGAGGCAAACAACATCTTGCTCCAGCCGGCAGCCTCATCCTTTTTCACCCCGGAGATGTCCACACCGGCAGGTCATTATGTAACCACACGGTTACATATTCCAGTTTTTGTCCTACGGCTGATTGGATGCAATGGTTTTTAAAAACCACGGATTCTCCCGATCGGACAATAATCTTTCCATCACCTACGATGAATGATCCCAAAGTTGCCCGGCTTTTAAAAGCTGCACATGATGCTTTGCAAAATCAAGCCGAAATGTTGCATTCCGAATCCCTGATGATTCTGGCATTTTCGTATTTGCTACAAAATGAGGCCCCGAAACTGTCGAAACAAAATGAACCACGGGCTATTCAAAAAGCAAAAGAGTACATGACTGCAAAATTTTCTGATCAAATTCATTTAACCGATCTCGCACAAACTTCGGGTCTCAGTCCATATTATTTTTTGCGATCATTTCAAAAAGCGACCGGGTTAACGCCGCATGAATATTTGTGCAACTTGCGAGTCGAAAGAGCGCGAAAGTTATTAGCAAGCGGGGCTTCAATCTCAGATGCGGCTGTGCAGACTGGATTTTTCGATCAAAGCCATCTGCATCGCCATTTCCGCCGCCTGCTGGGAATCACCCCTGGCCAGTACAGAGCAATTTTGTACAAGAAGCGCTCAATCCTTCCAGTTTAAGATCACACTACAGAGGAGTGTTTATGAGAATTTCCAAAGCTTTGGTATTGCTATTGATCTTATTCCCTTATTTATTCTTCGCTCAGACTCAAACAAAAAATGCGGCCGAATATGTTTGCCCACCTTGTGGATGTTCAAACGATGATAAAGTTTTTAATGCTCCTGGAAGTTGCCCAGTTTGCGGAATGCAACTTGTTCCCAAACAACAAAACCAGGAACAACAACAGTCTATGAAAGCAGCAATCCTTATTTTCGATGGTGTACAGATTATCGATTTCACCGGACCTTATGAAGTTCTGGGTCAAGCCGGAATTGATGCTTTCACGGTTGGAGAAAAAGCAAATCCAATTCGAACAACCATGGGAATGACAGTCACGCCTACGTATACATTTGAAAACGCTCCACCTGCTCAACTTCTGATCGTTCCCGGCGGCGATGTACAAACCCAAAATAAAAACATCATTCAATGGATTCAGCAAAGAGCGAAATCTGCTGATTATGTTCTTTCCGTTTGTAATGGAGCTTTTTATCTTGCAGAAGCAGGATTGCTGGATGGCCGCGATGCTACAACGTTTTACAATTTGATTGATGACCTACAAAAAACTTACCCGAAGGTACATGTTGTAACAAACAAACGTTATGTGGATAACGGCAAAATCATCACATCTGCTGGATTGTCATCAGGCATCGATGGAACCCTGTATTTAATCTCAAAGATTCATGGAAAAGGAATCGCGCAACAAGTTGCTCTGAACATGGAATACAACTGGCAGCCAGGATCTACTTATGCGCGTGCGGATTTCGCGGACAAATATTTGCGCCGGATGACGAATCGCAGGCTTCAACTTGAAATTCCAAATCAAGTGGACGCGAAGGTGGTGAATACCCATGGCAGTGACGATCAGTGGGAAGCAGAATGGGAACTTCAGGCGAATTCCAGTATGCCTGAAATCAAAAACTATTTGGAAGACAAGCTTCAAGGACTTGGCAAATGGTCACGTGACGGTTCGGGTTGGAAATTTACTGGAGATAATGGAGAAAAATGGGCCGGGAATCTGAATGTCACTCCGATTGATGGCAAACAGAATTTTTATTTGATCAACCTAAAAATTCACAAGATTTAGCTCAGTTTAAAACCGCGTTTGGTCGGAATATTATAGAGAACATACCAACAGGAGTTCTCTATGGCCTACACACAAACCAAGTTTCGCCCTTTCTTGATCGGCATGGCGGTCGGTGTGGCCGTCATGTTTATTTTGTGGCGTCCATCATTGGATCGCGTCAGTAGCAATCCTCAAAACTTAAAAGATGATGGTCCCAGTCCAACGGCGATTTTATTAGCTCAGTCTCCGGATTTATTGCCTGATGAAAAAAATACGGTTGCTGTTTTCCAGGAAAATGCACCATCTGTAGTTTTCATCACCAACAGAGGATTACAACAAGATATCTTTACGTTAAATGAGACTGAGATTCCGCAAGGTGCCGGAAGCGGATTCATCTGGGATAAACAAGGACATGTCGTTACAAATTATCATGTCATTCAAAATGCACATTCATTAAGCGTTAAACTCAACGATCAAAAAACGTTTGAAGCTGAGATTGTTGGTTCGGAACCGAATAAAGATATTGCAGTAGTCCGGATCAAAGCTCCTGATAATGAGTTGAAAGCAGTACAGCCTGGAGCTTCTGACAAATTGCTCACCGGACAAAAAGTAATTGCAATTGGAAATCCATTTGGTTTGGATCAAACATTAACAGTTGGTGTTGTTAGTGCAGTAGGCCGTGAAATTCAATCAGTGACGAATCGCACGATCCGCGATGTGATTCAAACTGATGCTGCAATCAATCCAGGAAACAGTGGTGAACCGTTGTTGGATGCGCATGGACGTTTGATTGGAATGAATACGGCGATTGTCAGCCCCAGTGGTGCTTATGCCGGAATCGGATTTGCTGTGCCTGTAAACACGATAAAGAGTATCGTGCCCGAATTAATCCAACATGGCAAAATTGTTCGTCCTGGACTTGGAATTAACATATTGCCGGATCAAATCGCGGAAAATGCAGGTATTGAAGGAGTGGTTGTTGCAACTGTTGTGAAAGGTGGAGCTGCCGATCAAGCCGGACTGAAAGGGATTAAACGCACGTTTTTTGGAGAAACGGAAGTTGGCGATGTTATTACTGCTGTTGATGGGAAAAAAGTGAAAACAGCAGATGAGTTAGCAACGGAACTAGAGAGTCACAAGATTGGTGATGAAGTAACGATCACGTATCAGCGGGATGGCAAAGAACAAAAAGCGAAGATCCGTTTGCAAGAAATTGGGTAGTATGTAGTGGCGAGCGGAAGCTCGCCTATTCAATTTTGTCGAGGGCGACCTTCCGGTCGCCCCTACTAGCGCACATGTTATAATTTCTCCCATGCGAATTTCCCCCTCCTGGATCTTTCGAGGCCGAAACATTTTCTTCGTCGGCGGAACAGGTTTCCTGGGCAAAGTTACTCTCAGCACGCTGCTCGAGAGATTTCCAGACATTGGCAAAATTTATTTGATGGTTCGGGCTGGCTCAGGAGACGATAGTGAGGAACGATTTTGGAATAATGTTTTTACGTCCCCGGCTTTCGATCCCATTCGCGAACGTTATGGCGATCAAGTTAAATCATACCTGAGCGAAAAGCTGATTATTGTTGGCGGCGACATCACACACGATAACCTCGGCTACACCGAAGAACAAGCTCAGAAAATTGCCAGTGACATTGATCTTGTTCTGAATTCATCCGGTAACGTTAGTTTTAATCCTCCGCTGGAAACAGCGATGAAAACGAATGTTACCGGCACCAAGAATTTGCTGGCATTTGTAAAACGGATGAAACGTCCGGCGTTTGTTCATACCAGCACATGTTTTGTTGCTGGAAATCGAAAAGGTCAAATCTGGGAAGACGATCCAGTGATTGGATATTTTCCGCGCCGCGATGAATTAACAGAGGTAACGTTTTCAGTTGAACAAGAGCTGAAAGATTCTGAACGTTTAACTCGAAACATTGTTGAAGAAGCGGAGGATGCAACTTTAAACGCTGAATTCAGATCGACCGCGCGCAAACGTTTGATTGAAGAAGGTCGTGATCCTGATGAAGGCAATACATTAAATTTAGCCGCAGCACGCGAACGAAAAGATTGGATTCGCAATAAAATGAGCGATCTTGGATTGCAACGCGCGCAATGGTGGGGCTGGCCCAATATTTATACCTACACCAAGAGCATGGCAGAACAATTAATTGCTGCTGAAACTGGAATCGCTCGCGCTATCGTTCGGCCTGCAATTGTAGAAAGCTCAGTCTCGTATCCATTTCCGGGTTGGAATGAAGGCTTCAATACTACTGCCCCTCTGATTTTGTTTGCATTAAATGGACAAAGCATTTATCCACTTAATCAAAATGTGATTCTCGACATTATTCCAGTTGATTACGTTGCATCTGCAATGCTCAGTGTCGCAGCACAAACGATTGTTGAACAACCAAGACTTGTTTATCAGCTTTGTTCTGGCGATAGCAATCCGATCAAACTCAGAAGAATCGTTACGCTGCTTGGTCTTTATAAGCGCTCCTATTTTCAAGATAAAAAAACCGGTAACCGTTTCTTGAACGCAATTGCTGCACGGATGGAAGCCAGTGCAGTTGAAGATGCACCATTCAGAAAGATTGTTCCGCGATTACGCGATGCAGTGGAAGAAATTTCAAAATCGTTAGCCAAAACGAAATCATATGGCGTGTTAAGTGGAATAAAAGGGCAACTCAAAAAAGGCGCCGATCATGCTGAAGCATTTTTGCATGAAGGACTTGAAGCATACGAACAATTTCGTCCATTCACAGTCTTGAACGATTATCATTTCCGCGCTGATAATGTCCGAGCGTTGTTCGAACGTATGCCTGATGAAGATCGGCAGATTTTAACCTGGGCTCCTGAAACACTCGATTGGTATCATTACTGGCTGAAAATTCACTTTCCTGGTTTGAACCGTTGGGTATTTCCAAAAATGGAAGAAATTGGAAAGCCCAAACCAAAGCGTGTTTATACCTACCGCACACTTGTTGAATTGTTTGATTCCGTAACAAAGCTACATGCGGATCGGATCGGAATGCGGATCGAACGCGATGGAAAGCTTGAAGAATACACTTACGCCGATTTGCGCGAATTAATTCTGCACTGTGCCGCATTTCTGCGGGGTCATAGCATTGGCGCTGATGATCATGTTGCATTAATTGCTGAAAATTCTCCGGAGTGGGGAATCAGCTATTTCGGTATTATCCGCGCAGGCGCAACGTCCATTCCAATGGACAAAGATTTAACAACAGATGAAATTGTAAATCTGATCCGCGCGGGAAATGCAAAAGCAATTATTGTTAGCAATAAAATCCGCCGCAAACATTCAAAGTTAGAAAAGAAGCTGCAAGATCTAAATCTGAAAGTTCATCTATGGACATTTGATGATGTTTTTGCGCTGGGTGATGAGCAAACTGAAAAAGAGCAGATTGCACAACTTCCAAAAGCCAGACCAGGAGCGATCGCATCTTTAATATTCACATCAGGCACAACCGGTCATCCGAAGGGCGTCATGCTGACGCAAAAAAATCTGACCAGCATGATGTCCCAATTGTTGAAGGTTTATGATGTTACAAAGGAAGACGGATTTTTAAGTATCCTTCCTTTGCATCATACATTCGAATTTTCTACAGGGTTTTTGCTTCCATTCAGCCGCGGATCGCAAATTACCTACTTGCAAGAATTGACCGGTGATTCAATTTCCGATGCGTTTAAAACCAGCCATGTCACGATGATGGTTGGCGTTCCAGCACTTTGGGATTTATTGCGCAGACGGATCTTAAACAAATTCGGTGATAAATCGAAAAAACTTGAAGGCTTCGTGAAGTCTCTGATCAGTGTGAATCGCTGGATTCGTGAAAAAACTTCTCTGAATGTCGGACCATTCTTATTCTTCCCTGTTCATCATGGATTAGGCGGCCGCATCCGATATCTCATCAGTGGTGGTTCATCATTATCAGAAAAGACGTACGACACTTTTTATGGTTTGGGATTCTCGCTGAATGAAGGTTACGGACTAACCGAAAGCTCACCGGTGCTGACTGTCACCCGGCCCGGAGCAAAACCAAAAATCGGAAGTGTTGGTGAAGCCTTGCCTGGCGTGGAAATTAGAATTTTGAATGCGAATGAAAAAGGTGTAGGCGAAGTGATTGCGCGCGGTCCAAATATCATGTCTGGCTATTATGAAAATAAGGAAGCAACCGAAACAACCATCATCGATGGATGGCTTCATACCGGTGATCTTGGATACGTAGATGAAGACGGCAATTTGTTTTTGGTAGGCCGATCAAAAGATCTGATCTTAGGTCCAAGTGGAAAAAATATTTATCCTGATGAATTAGAAGATCTGTACCGCGATTCACCTTACGTTAAGGAAATGAGCATTGTTGGTTTGCCTGATCAAAATGGAGAGCGGATCGCGTGTCTTGTTGTTCCTGATCATGAACATGATGAATCGCTTTCCCATGATCAGGTTCGCAGGAAAATTGAAGAACACTTCCGAAAGATTGCAGCCGGACTCCCGGTTTGGAAACGCGTAACAACTCTGGAATTTCAGGATGATGATTTGCCCAAAACCGGAACACGAAAAGTAAAACGGCGTGAAGTGATTTCGATACTGCAAGAACTTCATCGAAAAATTCCTGCCGCACCATTGGAACTTCCGGCATCTTCAGAATTTCAGGCACTCACCGAAATCATTAGTTCTGTTTGCGGTAAACCAATTTCCGAAATTCACCGAGATACAACATTCGATGAACTGGGATTTGATAGCTTGATGTACACCGAACTCGGTGCAGCTATTGAACATTCAGGCCGAACACTGCCATCGTTCGAAGCATTAAGTTCGATCACAACGGTCAGACATCTCGCTGATTTCTTGCACGTCTCTTCCAGAACTCATACGGTGGAAAAATCTACGACACCTGATGAAATTGAAGCGGAAAAGGAAGCTTCATTGCCTTCGTCATTAGGAGACCTTGGCGGAGCTGCCCTGGATTACATGAACGATGTCTTTTATGACTCCTACATGAAAGCTGAAATCATCGGAAATCAAAATGTACCGGTCCATACCAATTTTATTGTTGCGCCAAATCATAGCTCTCATCTTGATACAGGATTGGTAAAGAAAGCGCTGGGCGATGCAGGCCAAAATCTCGCGGCGCTTGCTGCAAAAGATTATTTCTTCAACAACAAACTGAAACGAACCTTCTTCGAAAATTTTACGAATCTGGTTCCGATGGAACGCGAAGGTTCAATTCATGAATCTTTAAAACTCGCAGTTCAAACTTTGCAGAAAGGATTTAATCTTTTGATCTTCCCTGAAGGCACACGATCGAAGACCGGACAAATATCGGAATTCAAATCCAGTTTGGGTTACCTGGCACTTCGAGCTAAGCGAGGAATTCTACCAATTCATCTGAGTGGAACTTTTGATGCGATGCCGAAAGGTACAAAGTTTCCGAAAAAGAAAAAGGTAAAAGCGGTGATTGGTCCATTCCTTTCGTATGAATCGCTGGAGAAATTGGTTGAAGGCTTACCTCGCAATGATGCGAACCGGTTAATAACTTTGCTGGTCGAACAAATGGTGCGCAAGTTGAAAAATGGTCAAATTCAAATGCCTGATTTGAAAGCGGTGCGGCAACAATGGGATCACGAAAACCAGCCCAAGCTTCATGAAAACGCATCCGCATTAGGCGATTAGATGCAACCGCAGAAACGCAAAGTTTTGGTGACCGGCGGGACCGGTTTTCTGGGCAAACATTTACTCGATTATCTAAAGCTCAAAAAAGAAAAGAATGTCAGGGTGCTGACAACATCTGCGCCTTCGTGGTTAGAAGATAGTGGATTTGAAATCATAGAAGGTTCGATCACCTCGCCGGATATCGTAAAAGTTGCAGTCGAAAACGTTCAGCAAATTTATCACCTCGCGGGCAAAGTTTCGCGCACGAAAGAAGATCCGCGCGACATGCATGCAAGCCATGTTGATGGAACGCGTTTACTTTGTGAAGCGGCGAAAGCAGCAGGAGTTCAGCGCATGGTATTAGCTTCCAGCAGCGGAACAATTGCAGTCACTGAAGATGGCTTTGAAATTCCCGATGAATCATGGCCCACACCGGTAGAAATCATCACAAAATTTCCATATTACTCCAGCAAGTGGTATCAAGAACGAACAGCAATTAAATCCTGTGGTGATGCGTTTGAGCTGATCATTTTGAATCCCAGCTTACTTCTCGGACCTGGAGATGAACGCTTGAGTTCGACTCAGGATGTTTTGAAATTCATCGCTGGTGATATTCCAGCGATTCCATCCGGTGGAATTAATTTTGTTGATGTCCGTGACGCCGCTGCAGCATTTCACACTGCGATGCAGCGCGGCAAACCAGGTGAGCGCTATTTATTGGGCGGACCGAATTGGACTCTGGATAAATTTTTCGGACACCTTGAGCGGATCACAAAAGTAAAAGCACCACGAATTAAAGTTCATAAAAAGCTGCACTCGGTCACATCGAAATTAATTGAAGGTGTATTTGAAGGAATCGGAAAAGAGCCGCCAGTAGAGCCAGTCAGTATGGAGATGTCGCGTTACTTCTGGTATGTCGATTCTTCTAAAGCAAAACGGGAGCTTGGTTTTGTATCACGCGATCCGGGCGAAACGCTATTTGATACGGTGGAATATCTTCGCAAAAATTTCTTAGGCGCAGGCATCTTCAAGTAAAATTTACCGCAAAGGCGCAAAACACTTAACTTCGTATTTGCAAAGCTTCTGGCAATAATTCGATCGTTGCTGGCAACCGGCCGGGCGCTTCACCATCAACTTCAATCAACACAGGATCACTTCCATTCACCGGCGTCGCTTCAATGCGAGTGCCAAGAGTGAAACCAACTTTATCAATTTTCAAATGCGTTCCGGAATAAAGACGATACGACTTCGTTAGTTTTTCTACCATACTCAAATCGCCAATCATCACCACATCAAAATATCCGTCATTCAGTTTTGCATCAGGGGCAATCTTCATTCCCCCGCCCCAATATTTCCCATTCGCAACGCAAACGGATGCAACCTTCATGCGCCGCTTTTCCTGCTGATCAATTTGCAGATACACATCGGAATTTGAATCAGCCAGTGTACTTCTTAAAGTAGCCGCAGCAAAAGTTAAACGTCCACCTAACAATTTCTTGGAAGATTCATTCGCCCGGATTGCAACACCGCCGCTCATCCCAAATGAAGCTGTATTCACAAAATAACGTATAGCTTCTTTGCCTTCGTTATCTAAAAAACGGATACGGCCTGCATCGACCCGCCGTAATGTTCCTTCACGCAATTGGCGAGCTGCTTTGCTTAAATCTTTAGGAAGATTCAGGCTGCGGCAAAAATCTCCGCCTGTTCCATGCGGCAAAATTCCAAGTTCCACCGATTTTCCTGAGCACAATATTCCTGTTGATACTTCAGAAATTGTGCCATCCCCTCCCATTGCTACAATTAGTTTTCTTCCTTGGTTCGCTTCTTTTTCAGCAATGCGGATAGCATCACCTGAATCGCGGGTAAATTCAAAATCAAATGGGCCAAGATTGTTGTGAATTTGCAACGTGATCGATGCCCATTTTTTTTCGGTGAGACCACGCCCCGATTTCGGATTCACAATAATAAAAGGAAGATTGTCATTCATGAGATTTAACGACCAGTTTATCTAAAATCGAAACATATCGTGGATCAGATCTGATCGAATCGAACTCCGGAGAATATGGAAGATAAAGAAGGACATTTTTCTCTTGATATGCCTTTTCAAGTTCCTCAAAAAATCGATCCATTTGATTGAGTCCCAAATATGCACGCGCAAAATTCAATGGTGCAACATATTCGGTGCGGCTTCGATCCTTCATTTGAGCAAGAAGTTCTTCCGCTTCATGTGTAGATCCAAATTTCGCATAAGCCATTGCTAAATATGCAATGAAAAACGTGCCGCCTTGTGAAATATCAACAGCGCGTTTAAAAAAATTGATCGACTGCTCCGGCATCTCTTTATTCATAAACGCCATGCCGGAAAACCAGATAGCTAACAAAAATTGCGGTTCAATTTCCAGTGCTTTGTTGAGTTCTTGAAGCGCTCTATCGTAGCGTCGATCACCGTAGTAATGCATTCCAGCAAAAGACGAATAGAGTGGATTCAATGGATCCAATTCTTGTGCCTTTTGGATCGCTTTCGCAGCCTCTTCATGCCGGCCACCCCATGTCAAAAATCCGCTGTACCAGCAATATCCAAATGCAAATTGAGGATTCAATTCCAACGCTCTTTTCATTGCCTTCTCACCGCGAATCCAATCAGCATCAAAATACAAAAGAGCAGCTCCCAATGATAAATGACCTTCAGGCAAAAGCGGATCGATCTGCAGCGCTTTTTCGGCAGCTTCCATCGCTTTAGGATAAGCTTCCAGCGGTGGAATAAAGGTATAAAAACCCAGGGTTGAAAAAGCGTCCGCAATGCCAGCGTGAGCCAGCGCATAATTTGGTCCTTATCGATTGCTTGTTGAAAATATTCAATCGATTTATTGAGTCCGGCATGTGTTCTGAATTTCCAAAAATGTCTGCCTTTCAAATAGAGGTTATATGCTTCGATGTTATCTGTATAACGCCGCACTAATTTTGGGAAAAGTTGATCGAGCCGGTCATATGATTCACTGAGATCTTTTTCTAAGCCTTGATCGGCCGCACCCACAAGTTTTAAATGCAAAGTTTGTACGATCGTGCGCGCCATTTCGTCCTGGATGAAAAAAATATCTTCCATGTCACGATCATATTTTTCAGACCACAGATGATAACCATCCGCCGTATTAATCAATTCCGCGGTAATGCGAAGTCTATTTCCTGATTTACGGACACTTCCATCCAAGATTGTTTCTACGTTGAGCTGTCTTCCTATTTCGCGAATATCTGCTTGATGCTTCTTGTATTGAAACGCAGAAGTTCTGGATGCAACACGCAAATCTTGAATCTTCGTTAATGCCGTGATCAGCTCTTCAGCAAGTCCATCGCAAAAATACTCATGATCTTTTTGCGGACTCATATCTATGAACGGAAGTACTGCAATTGAATGAGCAAGGACATCTGATTTTGTTCTTATTTGCTCTTTGCTGCTTTGCAAAAATAGATTTGCCTCAATCATTCGTAACGCAAACGTCAAATCGCGCGCAGATTGAAAACGGTTAGATGGATTCTTTTCCAGGCAGTGCGCGAGTACATGAAGCAACTCGGCAGGAACCTTATTCTTCAGTTCATTGTAATCGGCTTCATCTCTTAAAATGGCGCTCATTAGATCAGCCGAAGATCCGCCGGTAAACGGCCTTTTGCCGGCTAACATTTCATATAAGAGAGCACCAAACGAAAAGATATCGGAACGCGCATCGACTTCCTGCGTACGTACCTGTTCCGGCGACATATATGCAACCGTTCCCAGCAGTATTCCAGGGTCAGTATTTGGAGTGGTAGGAAGCTGAGAAGCGGTTTGATTCGGTTCGACTTTGCGTAACTTAGCTAATCCGAAATCCAGAATTTTGATAATCCCATCGCGAGTTACAAAAATGTTTTCCGGTTTTAAATCACGATGAATGATTCCTCGTTCATGCGCAGCTGCCAGTCCTGAAGAAATCTGTACAGCATAATGTACTGCTGACCGTGCTGATAGTTGTTCATGCATCATCAATGAACGAAGAGTTTCGCCTACGAGCAATTCAACAATGATATAAGCGATTTGATCCTGAACTCCGAAATCATAAATCGCCAGAATATTCGGATGGCTTAATGCTCCTTGCGCCCGTGCTTCTTGTTCGAAGCGCCGCATCCGTTCTTCATCTTCAGCAAAATCAGATGGCAGAATTTTTACAGCGACGTCACGCAGCAAACGTGTATCAGTCGCACGAAAGACTTCACCCATCCCGCCGGCTCCGAGCTGCGCCAGGATTTCGTACGGACCAAGACGGTCACCAATCTGAATCTTCATTGCATCGGCTCTAAATCATAATAATGATCATTAAAAAAGTAATTGATCCGCTTGATTGCAAATTTTCCATGAATCCGTTTCCAAAAGCCGGGAGCATCGGAAGCCGAAACCTTGACGAATTCGCCATGGGTATACATGCCATCACCAAAAATCACTTCATAGCTGTCCAGGAATTTCCAGCCTGCAGATTTTCGATTCGGGCCAATACCCACTTGCTTATCGCCGACTTTGAACTCAACAGTTTTACCGGCATCCCATTCCTTATATAAAGAAAACGGCTCATCCTCTACGTATTCGTTCAAAGTCTCACAAAAGCATTTTGGATTTTTGGTTCCTTCCACTTCTTCAAAAGCGACGTTTGCTTGTTGATTTTTCTTTGGCAAAGCCGCAAGAGATGGAAGAATCACAACACCGAAATCGCCTTCCTTACTGGAAAAAAACCATTCGCCTGACGCTGCAAGATTCTTGCGGTAAACGGTTGTTCCTGATGCTTCGGCATATTGAATCTGAAAAGTCTCTTTTGAAGAAAAAGGGCGGTAAGCTATTTCCCTGGTTCGATTTCTCGCCAGCACGCAAATAACCTTCTGATACTGAAATAGATGTCTGGGTCTGTTTTAAAGGATCGTAAAGGTATTCATCAATATCTTTATCAAAATGGATGGCCCCATAAAGGGGTTGAATCAAAGAAATTGAATCTTCGCAAGGTTGATCAGGATCGATTTCAAGCAGAACGATCGGCGCATCGGTTGAATTTACAATTTCAAATTTGAAATTTGAAAGGTGTCCGATGGTGGCAGATTCGACAGGCTTTATACTCATTTGCAAATCTTCGGCTTCTGCGAATGCCGCAAGAATTACCACAAAAACACTAAGTAATCGGATCATTGGAATTCATTGTACGCTGGAATCAATCCCGTCATAAACCTATACTGAAATTGTGAAAATGTTGCGGATCGGTTTCGGAAATGCAGTAGTAGCCTCAAGGGTACGGAAGATTTTATCTCTGAAAACGCCAGCAGGACGCCGCTGGCAACAAGAAGCTGATGAAATCGGAAAATTGATCGATGCAACCGCGGGCAGACACACCCGTACGGTTTTAATTACCGATAGCGGTCATATCATCTTGTCATCCCTGACATCGGAAATGTTAAAGGAACGCTGGAAAGTGTTGACAGAGGAAGCTGAAGAATCTTTTATTGACAAAGACGAGGGCGTCCAATAACATTTCCAATCGTTGTGCCCGTCGATAAATCCAGAGTTGGGCTAACCAAGTGCATTTCCCCTCCTTGGATAAGGAGGGGATTAAGGGGTGGTTGAATCTAAAAAATGCATCAAGACAGAATCATCATAAAAGGACTTCACTGTTCGGTGCGGGTTGGTGTTCGCAAAGAGGAACAGGAAGTGCGCAGGAATTGTGAAATTGATACTACTTTGTATTTTGATTTGTCCAATGCGGCTGAAAGCGATCACCTGGAAAAAACCATTAACTACAGCAAGGTAATCGACATTATTCTGGATCATTCCAGAACGGTACAGTTTAAACTTTTGGAATCATTTGCATATTTCTTGTTTCAGGAAATCTTTAAAAACACCGCTGCAGAGCGTGTGCATTTGCGTGTGAAAAAGATGAATCCCCCAATTGAAGGACGCTTTCAATACGTTGGGGTGGAGTTGAGCCGGACCCGAAAGGACTTTGGTTTGTGAATTGTTCTGAGGCCGGCAGTCGCGCCCTGCCTCCGCAGCCGGCCTCGAAGGTTATAATACTATGCATATAGTACTACCAGCGCGCTTAAAAGAAGGCCAAAAATTAAAGGATCTGGCCGATGATCAGCCGAATGCAATTTCGGCTTCGAAAAACATAATCCGCGGCAAAGCGCTCATTTTTTGGGACCAAAAACATCCCGGCAAGAAACTAGATGCGATCGATACCGATCAAATCACTCCTTCAAAATTTTGTGTTTCCGAGAGTTTAGAATCGCTGGATGAGAAATGGAAAGAAGGAGCCTTCCGCTATTTGATGCGGGATTTTCGAGAGCGTGTGCATCGCGGCGAGACATTTGTCATCGCCGGTGATCGTTTTGGAATTGGTTCTTCGCGCGAAATGAGTCCTGCCGGTCTTAAAGCAATTGCAGAAGAAGTTGGCTTACAGATGGTGATTGTTTGCGGAAACAACATGGGTGATATTTTTCGCCGGAATGCATTTAATCTCGGCCTTCAAGTGGTTCAATCACCTGAAGCTGTTCAAGATGCGCAGGATGGTGATGAGTTTACGTTCGATGTTCTATCGCGCAAATTAACCAATGTAACTCAAGAAAAGGGATACGAGCCCCAACCCTTAACACCGAAAGAGGATGAGATTCGAAGAACCGGTGGAATTTTCGCATTAGGCCGCAGAGAATTTCGCGAGTCAGTTGCACGTAAACCGGAAATTGTTTGGCCCGATCCGGAAACTGCAAAAAAGATGACAACCACAGAACAAATCGTTTGGGCTCATCGTGTGGATAAAGATGCTGTGGTAAAACCCGGCGCTACTTTGCGGGTGTTTGCAGATTTGCTACCAGCATCTGATGGCACTGCCCCGTTTTCGATTCACACTTTTAATCAAATCACTGGCGGCAATACGATCTATCCAAGACAAGCCGCGGTCGCAAATGATCATTTTGTGTTTACCGGAAAAGCAGAAGACGAAGCGCAGACTTCCATCTCACGTGAATTCGCGAAGATACATAAAATTGAAAAACCATATTATGCAGATCCCGGTGATGGTATCTTTCATTTTTATTTTCCAGAACAAGGACTGGTATATCCCGGACAATTTATTCCGGGTGCCGATTCACACAGCCGAGCTTATGGTGCATATGGCGCAGTCGGATTCGGTGTTGGATCAACAACTCTTGGATTTGGATGGTCGACAGGTTACGTTTACTTTACTCTTGCGCGCGCACGCCGGGTAATTTTTGCCGGCAAACTTCAGCCATGGGTAAGCGGTAAAGATATCGTTTTGAAATTATTGGAACGATGGGGAACCGCACAATCACAAGGGATGTCGGTTGAATTCGTGGATCAAAACAAACAATTGCCTGTTGCGTACCGAAATACAATCGCAAACATGATGGCTGAAGGTGAAGCACAAAACGGAATTTTTGCGCCAGATGAATTGACGTATGAATGGTATCGCCAAAAAGGGATTACAGAACTTCCCTATCCATCACTGCAACCCGGTTCTGAAGCATTTTATGAAATCGCTGAAACATTAAATTTAAGTGATGTTGTTCCGATGATTGCGAAACCATTCAGCCCCGGAAATGCATATCCTGCGGAAGAGGTGGCGAAAGAACATATTCCTTTTGATAAGGCTTACATCGGTTCATGTACGAATGGAAGTTATGATGATTTACTGCAGGCAGCATTGGTGATCCGTGCGGCACGAAAAGCAGGAATACACAAGACAGCGCGCGATCTGGTGATTTTTCCAGGATCAGGTGGTGTGAAGAAAGCGATCGAAATTTCGGATCCACGTTTAGGAAATGAATCGATCGCCGATGTGTTTCGATCCGTGGGTGGAGAGATTCGAAATTCGTGGTGTGGTCCGTGTTTTGGGCAAGGTCCGGATGCATTGAAAATCGGACAACGTGCAATCACATCCTTTAATCGCAACTGGCAAAATCGTATGGGGGTTGGTGGCGAAGGTTATCTTGCAAGTCCGGCTGTGGTTGCATCTTCAGCAATGGTTGGATATATGGCTCCTCCAACCGAACTGAATATTAAATGGACCGCGGAACAAAATATATAAATGGGAGGGCGGGCTCTGTGCCCGCCGTCGGATTGGCGGGCAGGGACGCCCGCCCTCCAGACGCGTTTTATTTTGGAGGCTTTATGACAATTGAAGCAATAAACCCGGCAACCGAAGAAATCATCCGAACTTATGAGCAAACGACCTGGGAACAAATCGAATCAATTCTTGATGAAATGCAAAAGACGTTTTTAAGCTGGAAAGAAACGAACTTTGCGGAGCGCACCCAAAAAATGAAAGTAGCTGCGCGCATTCTCAGGGATCATAAAGACGAATACGCACGATTGATGGCAGATGAAATGGGAAAACCGCTTGCGCAAGGTAAAGCTGAAGCCGAAAAGTGCGCATGGTGTTGCGATTATTATGCAGACAATGCTAAGAAATTCCTGGCACCTGAAGTTGTAGAAACGGATGCATCGAAAAGTTTTGTCAGCTATCAACCGTTAGGAATTGTACTTGCAGTAATGCCCTGGAATTTTCCTTTCTGGCAAGTTTTTAGATTTGCAGCGCCAGCATTAATGGCCGGGAATGCAGGTTTATTGAAACATGCCTCCAATGTTCCAGGTTGCGCACTGGCGATTGAAAAGATCTTTCATGATGCGGGGTTTCCAAAGAATTTATTTCGAAGTGTTCTTATAAGCAATGATGTTGTCGCCCGCATTATTGAACATCCTGATGTTAAAGCGGCAACTTTAACTGGCAGTACTCCAGCAGGAAAAGCGGTTGCATCAAAAGCGGGCGAAGTTCTTAAAAAAACTGTACTCGAACTTGGCGGAAGCGATCCATACGTAATCCTGAAAGATGCTGATTTGGATTCCGCTGTTGATACCTGTGTTACATCACGATTAATTAATGGCGGACAAAGCTGCATCGCTGCTAAGCGATTTATTGTTGTAAAAGAAGTCAGGAAGAATTTCGAAGATAAATTTGTAGCAAAAATGAAATCGAAAAAAATGGGCAATCCGCTGGAAGAAGGAGTGGATGTGGGGCCGCAAGCAAGAATCGATTTGAGGAATGCATTGCATCGCCAGGTTGTGATCAGCATTGAAAAAGGGGCCCGTTTACTTTTGGGAGGGACGATTCCAGATCACAAAGGCGCGTATTACGAGCCCACAGTTCTAACGGATGTGAAAAAAGGGATGCCTGCATATGATGACGAATTGTTTGGGCACTGTTGCCGCAATCATTCCGGTGGAAAATGAAGAAGAAGCAATTCAGGTTGCAAACGATTCTGTGTTTGGACTTGGTGCTGCTGTGTTTACACAAGATCTAAAACGCGGGGAAAAAATTGCGGAAGAAAGATTGGAGGCCGGATCTTGTTTTGTAAATACGTTTGTGAAATCAGATCCGCGTCTTCCGTTTGGCGGGATCAAAGAATCAGGATATGGACGCGAGCTTTCGTATTTTGGAATCAGGGAGTTTGTAAACATCAAAACGGTTTACATCAAATAAAATCAACCACGAAGCACACGAAGAAGCACGAAGTAAAAAATACTTCAAAAACCTTTGTGGCACTTCGTGATCTTCGTGGTTAAAAAAGGGAGGGGATCTATGAAAATCACACTCATCAGCTTACTAATCGTTTGGTCATTGTTCATTACTTTCACTTTCGCGGATGACGCTCTAAAAAAATCCGCAGTGGCAAACATCGAAAAACGCGCCACAGAAATGACTGCATTGAGCGATCAAATCTGGGAATATGCAGAGCTTGCATTGCGCGAGACCAAATCATCGAAAGCATTGGCGGACTATGCGGAACAGCAAGGATTTAAAGTAACGCGCGGCGTTGCAGAAATGCCCACCGCATTTATCGCTGAATTTGGCGAAGGGCGACCGTTGATTGCAATCCTTGGTGAATATGATGCGCTGCCAGGCATTTCGCAAAAAGCCTCATCACATAAAGAAGCATTGCAAGCTGGAGCTCCCGGTCATGGTTGCGGACACAATTTGTTTGGAGTTGCCAGTCTTGGTGCCGCCATTGCGATCAAAGATTTAATTCAAGCCGGCAAACTGAAAGGAACAATCCGCTTTTACGGCACACCCGCGGAAGAATCAGTTGGCGGTAAAGCGTACATGGTGCGTGAGGGTTTGTTTAAGGATGTTGATGTTGCATTAGCATGGCATCCGGATGATGAAACAGAAGCGGATACAGACAGCACTCAAGCGATGGTTGATTTCATTGTGGAGTTTAAAGGGAAAGCAGCGCATGCTGCAGCCGATCCATGGAATGGAAGAAGCGCATTAGATGGATTGGAGCTTTTTACGCATGCATTAAATATGATGCGAGAACATGTACGTCCTACAGTACGAATGCATTACGTGATCCAATCCGGCGGAGATGTTCCGAACGTCGTCCCGGAATATGCAAAGTTATGGTGTTGGGTTCGTGATTCCAAAAAAGTCAGAGTCGACGAATTGCTTGAACGTGTAAAAAAGATGGCAGAAGGTTCAGCAATGTCAGCAGGTGTGGAAGCAAAGCTCACAGTTCAAGGCGGATCACCGGAAGTTCTGGTGAACATGACCGGCGAAAAAATACTTGATGCAAATTTGCGATGGCTCGGACCTGTGAAATTCACGCCAGAGGAACAAGCCTTTGCAAAAGCAATTCAAAAAGAAACTGGCGTAAAAGAAGTTGGCTTAACTGAAAAAATCAATGATTTGAACTTAAACCCTGGTGAACCGGAAGGTGGATCTACGGATGTTGCCGACGTGAGCTGGGTCGTTCCAACATTACATGTTTCAGTGGTTACTGCTGCAAAAGATGCACCATGGCACGCATGGCCAGTGGTTGCAACCGGTGGAATGTCGATTGGACACAAAGGAATGACGTATGCGTCAAAAGCTCTTGCTGCCACCATGATCGATCTATACAAAGATCCGAAAAAGGTTGAGGCCGTGAAAAAAGATTTCGCGGATAAAAAAGGCGACGTTATATATAAAGGATATATTCCCGACGGCCCGCCCAAGGTTTTGAATAATAAGTAATTTTTTAACCACGAAGTACACGAAGGGCACGAAAAAAAGAATCATAGAAAAACTTCTTGCTTCTTGGTGAACTTCGTGGTGTGTTCTTGGAATGCCGGCGAGGCCGCCGGCGTTACAAACTGCTGCTCAAGAATTCGTGCAGCAACACGTGAAAATGGTGAACGCCATTTTCACGCTTCACTGAAAAGCGTCCACGAACATAGGTTTTTGATTTCAAACCACGCTGCACAGCTTCACAAATTTCGATATCTTCTTTTTGAATCTGATCGCTGAACGCTATCGATTCATTCAACGACTCCCATCCTGAAGCCGATCCTGGATCATTGAAGTACCATTCGAAAATTGTTAGTGTTTGTTGATGATCGAGCGGTAGTATGTGATTGAATTGCAAATTATCCGGATATATGTTGATCATCCAGTTTGGAAACAGCCAATAATACAGAGCTTTTGATTCTTCACTTGATCTCACATACCGCCGATCGCGCCCGTGCAAATCTCCGGGCTTCAAGTCTCGAATTGGAGCATGGGCAGAACTGTAATAGCGGAATGTGTCTACCCGATATTTTTCATAATCCACTTCACGAAACAATTCCGGATGGGCGATTGGAATATGATATCCCTCCAAATAATTATCAATGTAAACTTTCCAATTGCAGTTCACAATGTAATCACGCCGTTCAACCAGCCGCATTTTATTTAAATCGACACCCATTTCTTGAACTTCATCGTTGATCTTTCCCATGTAGTCTCGAAGCGGCATTGGATGCGATTTCAAATTTACATAAACAAACGGTCCCCAGGATTCTACTGTTGCAGATGGAAGACAAATTTCATCTTTGTTCCAGTTTTTTACACCTTCAAAATCAGGTTGTGTTAAAAGGCGGCCATCAAGACTGTAAGTCCAGCCATGATATCGGCACTGCAAACTCTTTCGATTTCCTTTTCCAACAGCAACAGGCCCGGCACGATGGCGGCAAACATTTGACATCGCATGCAGCTTTTCATCGGTCCCATTTGTTACAACCAATGGTTCCCCCGCAATTTCGCAAGCATGAAAATCACCCGGACGTTGCAGCAATTCGGTTCTGCTTACTGGCTGCCATGTTTGGGAAAAGATTTTTTGTTTTTCAAATTCTAAGAAAGCAGGATCGGTGTACCAGCGTGCGGGAATAGTTGAGGCGAGGGATAAGTCCGGTTCGGGATCGTAATCTTTGAACATAATCGTACTCTTACTCTTACTCTTACTCTTACTCGTACTCTCAATCTAGCTTTCGATTACGATTAAGAGTAAGAGTACGAGTATGATTATTCCAGTTGCTTTAAGAATTCGGAGGCAACTTGTTTAACATCGCGGTGATCAACATCGATTTCCGCATTCAGCCGCCTCATTTCATCGGCTGAGATTTTACCACCCAGCTGATTCAACACATCACGCAATTCCGGATACTGCGCAAGCGTTGCACTTCGAATTACCGGTGCTGCTTCATAAGGCGGAAAATAATGCTGGTCATCTTCCAACACAAACAAATCAAGTTTTGCTATAACACCATTTGTCACATCGCCCGCAGCAAAATCTATTTGTTTATTGGCAAGTGCCTTATAACTTAATGTCAAATCCATCACACGCGGCGGTTCCTTGAATTTAAGCCCATACAATGCTGCCATTCCAGGATAACCATCTTTGCGTTCCATAAATTCATAACCAAATCCAGCGATCCACTGTGGCGCATATCGTGCCGCTTCAGAAATCGTTTTGATACCCAGCTTTCGTGCATCTTCACCACGTATCAAAATCGCAAAAGTATTGTTAAAGCCAAGCGGCTTCAACCATTCCAAATTGAACTGCTTCACATAACTATCATGGACAATTTTGAATACAGTTGATGCATCATTTTGTGGTTCCATTTTCAGGATCGCAGTCAAAGCAGTGCCGGTGTATTCAACGTAGGTATCCATCCCACCGGCTGTTAAAGCTTGATGGCAAATAAAGCTTCCACCTAAATTTAGCTTTCTTTGAACTTTTAACGTGGTCTTGTTTTCAATTTGCTGCGCGATGATTTCACCCAGCAGTACCTGCTCACTAAAATTTTTTGAGCCAACAACAATTTCATTATTTTTGCTGTTACATCCCGCAAAAGCAGTGATAATCAGAATCAGGATGAATATTTTTTTCATTTTGATATGTGCGTTAATTTCTTTTGAATCAATCCCAGTACACCATCTGCAAACAGTGCAAGAATTGCGGATGGAATTGCACCTGCCAGAATCAATGTGTGATCTAACATAGATATGCCACGGAAAATGTACATGCCTAATCCGCCGGCGCCAGTAAGTGCAGCGATAGTCGCAATGCCGATCGATAAGACCATTGCCACACGAATTCCCGCAAAAATAACTCCGGCTGCAAGGGGAAGTTCAACCTGGGTAAGTAACTGGCTATCGTTCATTCCCATTCCGCGTCCTGCTTCAATTACTGCGCGATCGATTCCATTAATTCCGGCATAGGTACTGCGAATCAAGGGAAGCAAAGAATACAATGACAATGCAACGATTGCACTTCGCGAGCCAATCCCACCAATAAAAGGCAACGGCACCAAAAATCCAAGCAAAGCAAGTGATGGAATCGTTTGTACAATGTTTGCGATTCCTAATATAGGTCTACTTAAGTGCGGACGCCGTGTTAGTAAAATGCCAGTTGGAATTCCGATTGCACATCCAATTAATGTTGATATCACCGCTAGAAACAAATGTTGCAAGGTATAGGAAAGCAGTTCGCTGAAATTTGATTGGAGAAAATTAACGAAACTCAATTGGCTTTACCAGCGTCTGTATACTTCAAAAATTCTTCAACCGAACTTCGGAATGAATGAATTAACGGATGATTCGAACTGATCATTTTTTCGCGACCATCCAATTCCATAAGACTGCCTGATTCCATAACACCGATGCGATCACCTAACAAAAATGCTTCAGGAACATCATGTGTGACAAATATGACTGTCTTCTTTAATGTTTTCTGTAATGCATGAAATTGCATCTGCAGATCAGAACGCGTAATCGGATCAAGCGCACCAAACGGTTCGTCCATCAATAACAAAGGAGGATCGGCAGCAAGCGCGCGTGCAACTCCGATGCGCTGACGCTGACCACCTGAGAGTTCCGACGGATATCTATCAGCAAAAGCCGCTGGATCCAGATCCACAAGCTTCATCACTTCGCGGTAACGATCTTCGATTCGCGATGATTGCCAGTTCAACAACGATGGAACCAATGCAACATTTCTGCGGATTTTAAAGTGCGGAAACAAACCGATTTCCTGAATCACGTATCCAATTCGTCTGCGCAACTCAATCGGATCCCAATCAGAAACGGAACGGCCATCAACGACTATATTTCCTGAAGTTGCATCCAGCAGACGGTTTACAAGTTTTAGAGTCGTTGTTTTACCTGATCCGCTTCGGCCCAGCAGTACTAGCGTTTCGCCTTCGTTTACTGAAAAGCTGAGATCATGAACGAGTTCGGCGTTTTGCACACGGCAGGCGACATTTTCAAACCGAACGGCATCTACCACTCCCCCTCCTTGGATAAGGAGGGGGTTTGGGGGTGGTTTGATAGAATCATCTTCAATACCGCATCAATGCTTTCTGTAATATTTCCATTCGTAAATCGCAACAATATAACTCCAAGGGCTCTCAGATATTCTTCCTTTTGTCTTTTTATTTAGACTCGATTGAATGTCCTTACCATAAAATCAACCACCCCTTTCATCCCCTCCTTATCCAAGGAGGGGAAACCCGTGGTATGCACTTCTCAAATGAACCATTTTTATTTTTTCTTTTGGTGCGGTTTCTGCGCCGGTGCTGATGGTTGTGGCGTTAAAGGCGTAGTAAAAAGACTTAAAAGCAAACCTAAAACAAACAACAATCCACCAATAGGAACTAAAAACACACCAACAAAAGGATCAATTTCTGTGGTAACAATTCCGCCTAAGAAAAATCCAACCGGCATGAGAAGCGCTCCAATAAACATCATGTTTTCATGTTGTTTCTTCGCAATTCCGCGAAAGTGAACATACGCTAGAAACACTAAAGTCATCAGCGTTCCATGAGTATGAGCGAGACGCCACATTTCACGGCGGATTGGATTAGATAAATAAAAAAGCTGTTTCATTCCCATGAATGAATCCAGTAATAATCCGAAGAAAATCCACAAACAAATCCATGCAAAACAAAATTGTGTCCTTGTAAACTTCATTCCCCAAACTCAAATGCTTCATCAGTTGTTGTTGTTTTCAATCGATCCAGATCATGAGAAATAATATTTTGTGTAGCAAGAAAAGACTTCCAATCGGATGGTAAGGGGAAACTTTGATGATACCGGGCTTCGAGCGCATCCGTAGCAAATGTATTCACAATATAAAATGCATCATCCAATCCAGCACTGTAAATATCCTCAAATCCTTTCAAGTCAGATTTTTTTGCGTGATCGAGCAAGACCGTTCGATACACGGCATCACCCGCAGCAAAACCACGAACAATTTCAGGTTCATCGAATGTTGAATCACCGGATGGCAGTTCTTTGTTCCAAAGACGTCGATACTCAGCAATCGACCAATTCACACTTTTTTCAAGGTGACAGAGATTACATTCATTGGGCATATTGAAATTTACTGTACGAGCTGGATCTGGATTTCGAATCAAATGTGTCGGATGAAGAGTCATGACTCCATAAACAACATCCGGCATGTGGCAAGAATAACATGTGGTTGAAGCAACTTTATGTTTTGTATGTTTGACGATTGCTTCATCACTCCGATATTGTTCATGGCATCCAGTGCATGCCGCATTCGTTCGCATTTCAGGATTAATCATTCCCTTGGGATCACCACCGTGTGCATTGTGACAACTCTGACAGTTCATATCGGATGACTTTTGAAAACATTTGGATCCAAGAATTCCCTGCAGCTCATATGCGGTTAGGCGCGGTGAATTGTCCTTCCAGAATCGTAAAGGGAATAACTCGCTCGATGGAGCAACAACATTCGGTTCTATCGGTTTATAAAATTCGAACAGATTCGCCGCCGGAACAAAGGGATCACCTTGCGTCATTATTTGCGCAATTCTGGTTAGCGGTTCAGGAAGGCGCTGTCCGTGACATTGCCCACAAACTTGCACACTTCTCGTTTTATCTAATTTATTCGCATGCTGAATGGTGCGATCTTCATCACCTTTCAACTCCATATAGTATCTTCGAATCGGATTGTGATTTACGCGTGCATGAACTTCTCCTGGACCATGACATTCTTCGCAAGCGATTCCGGTCTCTGCAACGTGCGATTGATACTGGTCGGTTTTTAGATTGTATTCAGGATTCGGCCTGGTGTTATGACAAAAAATACAATTGGGATTCCAAATCGAATAGCCTTGAAGGAATGCGCCCATTCCAACTGCACTTCTCCGAAAAAATGCATTATTGATATGCATCCATCTTTGTCGTTCGATGCTGTAAAAAACCGGAATACGATAGATTTTAGTTCCATCTTGAATTGCAAATTGTTGCATTCGACGCGACCCGATCGTGTACAAAATCGGGAAACGCCGAACCTGGCCGTCGGTAAATGGAAGCTCCACAAAATACTTTCCATCTACTTTCTCAAATTTCGTATCAATTCCATAGAACTTTACGCTTGTAGTTCCTTCTATCGGCGCTTTCACAGTTTCTGCAGATGGAATGGCAGTCATCGTGCTGTGATACGTTCTTCGCCACGATTCGAAATGTTTCGGATGGCATGCCTGACATTGTGCGCTTGACACATAGTTGGTGGTATATGGCTGCTTTGATATCGGGTATGCGGCTGAGCTGTTGGCATTTAAGTCATAAAACCAGTAAAGCCCTGCAAAGGCGAAAATTAGGAAACAAAATGTAAACGGTGACGTCGCAACTCTTCGAATCATTTGTCGACTGTCATTGTAAAGCATTTTTAACCACGAAGGTCACGAAGACTGGTTTGAAAATCGGCGATCTACCAAGTTCCCCTCCTTATGAAGGAGGGGATTAAGGGGAGGTTGGAAACATTTTGAAGACTCCAACCCCCTCTTTGATCTCCCCCTTCATAAGGGGGAGAAAACGAACGCCGATTTCATTGTTTCTGATTGCTCCCAGGATCATCAGTTAGTTCGTGGTTAAAAAAGGGTATTGAACAACTCATGTCAGTCCAATAATCAATTTGCAACTCAGATGACTACCGTAGTAACATAACTTGGTCTCGGCGGAGCGACAGTTTTATTGCCGAAATCATAAACCACTAACCAACAGTAGCGAAGGGGATTTTAATGCACAACAAATCCAAACTCTTCTTGATGATTTTCTGCATTCTTTTCGCAAGTGCTTTTGCGTATCAGGCATTTGCAAAAAGCGAAAAGAAAGCAGATAAGCCAACAAAAATTGAAAAGACTGAAAAGGCAACGAAGCGGGTAGCGAGTAGTCCAATCGTTATCCGTTCTATTAAAAATGATACGACTACGATTCCTTTAAGAGAAATGAAGCCGGTTCCATTTCCTGAAAAGGAAGAGGAAGCGGAAGCTGAACATGTTCGCAACCTTCCTATGCCGAAGGCCGTAAACAGCGTTGCAGCGCATGCAAAAGATGCTGCAGTAAAGGATCCTGTTGCTTCCTCACCCAAAAAAGGTATTCAACCAACAACACCAACGCCATTTGAAAGTTTTGACGGGACCCCCAACAATCTCGGATTTTTTCCTCCTGACACGAATGGTGATGTTGGACCTAACTATTATGTCCAAACCGTAAATGTTCAATACCAGGTTTGGGATAAGTCTGGAACTTCACTGCTCGGACCGCTCAATATCAACACGATTTGGGCCGGCTTCGGTGGCGATTGCCAGACACATAATAATGGTGATCCGATCGTTCTTTATGATCATCTTGCAGATCGCTGGTTAGTCAGTCAATTTGCTTTTAATCTTTTCGCTGGTGGACAAGGTCATCAATGTATTGCAATTTCCACAAGCGCTGACCCGACTGACACCTGGCATCGTTACGATTTCCAAATCGGACAGGATGTCCTCAACGACTATCCTCATTTTGGTGTTTGGCCTGATGCCTATTACATGAGCACAAATCAATTTGATCCAGGCACCTTTGCCTGGAAAGGCGCAGGAGAACTAGCATTTGAGCGCGATGAAATGTTAAATGGAAATCCTGCTCAGATGATTTATTTCCAGTCGTTCCCGGTTAATCAGTGCTTTGGCGGCATGCTTCCTGCTGATCTCGATGGAGCTGCACCTTCAGCAGGCACTCCAAATTATTTTCTGGAAATGGATGACGATACATTCGATTGCCCATCTGGATCGAATGACAATATTAAGATTTGGGAGTTCCACGTTGATTGGACAACTCCAGCAAATTCAACGTTTGGCCTTGCCGGACAACCCAACGTCTTGCTCGACACAGCTCCATTTGATTCAAACCTGTGCAACTACAGCGGAAATTGTATGAAACAACCCAATACCAATACAGGATTGGATCCACTCTCAGATCGACTGATGCATCGCGTGCAATACCGTACCTTCGGCTCTTATGCAACTCTGGTTACAAGTCATACAGTTGACGTTAATGGAGCGGATCGAGGTGGAATCAGGTGGTACGAATTGCGCAAATCACCTCCGCTCACCGAAGGCAGCCAATGGTCTTTTTTCCAACAAGGTACCTGGACCCCTGATACAGACAATCGCTTTATGCCCAGTGCGGCGATGGATTCTGGTGGAAACATTGCTGTTGGATATAGTGTATCCAGCACAACCACATTCCCATCCATCCGATATGCAGCAAGACTTTCAACAGATCCGTTAAATGATTTATCGCAAGGCGAAACTGAATTGATTGCCGGAACCGGATCACAAACGGGCGTTGATGGTAATGGTCGCGGACGGTGGGGCGATTACAGCGCACTTACAGTAGATCAAACCGGTGGTAGTCAGGGTGGCACTGATTGCGATTTTTGGTACACCACAGAATACATTCAGACCACAGGAGGCGCGACGTGGAGGACCCGCATAGGTGGATTTACTTTTGCACCTGTTCAATGCGGAGGTGGCCTACTTGCGGTAATCCACCTGATATCACGACCACTTCCCTGCCCAATGGTACGGAAGGTGTTGCTTACAATCAGACCTTACAGGCAACTGGTGGAACACCTCCATATACATGGTCAATCATCGGCTCCTTACCTCCGGGTTTGACTCTCGATTCAGCCACGGGTGAGATCTCAGGAACGCCGTCGGCAGGCTCTGCCGGTACTTACAATTTCACAGCCAGGGTTGATGATTCACAACCGCAATGCTTCGACACGCAGGCATTGAGTATCACAATCGATCCAACAACTCCGACCTGCACGTATGAACAAGATTTCAATGATGCAACCCAGGAATGGATCGAAGAAAAAGCAACCGTCAGTCAACCGGGTGATGGTTTCTTACATTTGACTCCATTAAAGAGAAAAGCGATTGCAGTTGCAGATGCTACCTTTGCCCCGGCATCTGCTGGTACGTACACCTATGACATTCAGTTTGTCACAGGCGGTGTTTTTGCTAAGGACTGGCTGTACATCGCCCGTACCGATAAGAAGAACCAGTTTGAAATTCTCTTCAAAGTGGGATTGGGTAGGGTTGTTGTAAAAGATAGACTTGGGGCCGTTTTAGCGAAGACGAAAGCGTTCTTCACATTCGCTCCGGCTACACCTTACCAGGTAGTAGTTAACTACGACGGTACCAACGTCGATGTAACCATTAACGGAACACCAGTTATAGTCGATTTTGTGCCAGCCAGATCTTTGCCATTAGCAAACACTGGAGCGGCAGCGAAAAACGACTCGATGTTGATTGACAACTTCTGCTTCAATTGAAGAAAGCATTTCAATTTCAAAGGGCGTTTGCAGGAAACTGCAAACGCCTTTTTGTTTTCACGGAAGGACGGAAAGCACGGAATTCACTGAAAGGAAAATGGAAGTTTTTTCACTATTTAGTGTCTAGCTATTTTGTGTGCTCGTGTATTTGATCTCATCCAAGCAAAGTAGTAACATCTTTGCGTTCAATTTTCACCAAGCATTCAGGAGGAGGCGACTCAATGAAAACACGAGGTATCTCCTTGTGGCTAATTCTCACATCCTTCTTTCTGATTGCATCCGGTTTTGTCTTTGCATTCCAACCCGCCAATGACAAGTCCGATTTGCGTCAGAAAGAATTTTTTCTTCCAGAACTGTATATCGGTAATCGAGCTGCATCATATTCTGAAGTCAGCAAACAGCTGACAAATAAAGCAGCCATAGATGCTTTTGTTGCTCAATACAAAGCCGGAGTGATCAATTTTGATCCACGTTCCGGATTTCCTATGAGCATTACCGCATCGATCCCGTTGATTCCCGGTAATGGTGCAGGGAATCATATCAAACTAAAAAAAGAGGTCGATTCGAAAGTCGTCGCAAAGTTGTTCCGGAATTTTGTGATCAAAAATGCAGCAGCTTTCGGAATTGACGTCAACCAGATGGGTCCGGTAAAAGCAACCCAGGTTACGGATCGCCTGTGGGATATCAATATTCCTCAACGGGTCAATGGTATTCCTGTTCGTTGGAGCAGTTTTGTTGCCGTCATCAATAGCGGAAACATCATCCTGCAAGGTGCAGCAACCTGGGGAAATGTTAAGATCGATACCAATCCAAAGATCACCGCTCAGCAAGCAGTCGATCTTGGTTTCCAGTATGCTGGCGGAAAGCTTTCACAAGATCTGATCTGGAAAGAGCCTGCATTAGAAATCATTCCGATTTCGCCAAAAAATTTTGAAATTGAAAACTTTGCTGGATCAGTCGGTTCCGGTTACGGACATCGTCTTGCATGGGTTTTTGGTTTTCAACGTGCACCGGAAAATCCGCGGTGGGAAGTTGTAGTTGATGCACATACTTCCGAAATTTTGGCTTTCGAAGACAAAAATCAGTACATCGAAAAGCAAATTGTCGGTGGCGCTTATCCACTCACCAATACAGAAATTTGTCCGGACAATGTCCGCTGCGGAATTTTGCAGTCAGGCACACCAATGCCATTTGCTAATACTGGCTTTGCAGCACCCAATAATTTCACAAACAGTGCCGGTACTTTTGATTACACCAGCGGGACCACAACAACCACTCTGGATGGTCCAGTACGTGAACATGAGTGACACCTGCGGTGCGATCAACGCAACTGGCGCCGGTGACATCGACATGGGCGGAACGAATGGTGATCACAATTGCACTACCCCAACATCCGGTGGAAACACCGCTGCTACACGTTCCGGTATGTATGAAGTAAATAAGATCTTTGAAGAAGCACGCGGCTGGCTGCCTAACAATCAATGGCTGCAAGGAATGGATCCTGGTCCATTGCAAACCAACATGAACCTGAATCAGACCTGCAATGCCTTCTACAGCGGATCGATTAATTTTTACAAATCCGGTGGCGGCTGCAGAAACACTGGCGAAATTGCTGCTGTCTTTGATCATGAATGGGGACACGGCCTGGATGATCATGACGCCAACGGAACACTCAGCAGTTCCAGTGAAGGTTATGCTGATATCGCATCCATGTTTCGCCTCTGGGCATCGTGTGTAGGTTATGGATTCTTTCAAACAGCCAATCCGGGCTGCGGAATGACTGCAGATGGTACTGGATTTAATCAAGATGAAGCACAACAAGGCGCCTTAAAATGCGATCTGGATTGTTCCGGTGTTCGTGATGCAGATTATTTGAAGATCCAGGGCGGCACTCCGCTTGGTGCATCATTTATGTGCGCAAGCTGTCTTGGCGGTAGCGGTTCATGTGGCCGTCAAGTGCATTGTGCAGGAACAGCAACTCGCGAAGCTGCCTGGAATTTTGTGGCACGTGAACTTCAAAATCCACCGGGTGTTTCAGTTGATGCAAACACTGCATTCATCATCGGTGACAAAGTATTTTATCAAGGCAGCGGAAACGTCGGACTGTGGCATAACTGCACATGTCCATCAACTTCCGATGGTTGTAATGCGAATGGTGGTTACCTGAACTGGCTTGCAGCGGATGATGATAACGGCAATCTCAATGATGGTACTCCGCATATGGAAGACATCTTTGCTGCATTTAGTTCCAATGGAATTGCTTGCGCAACTCCAACGCCACTTAACGCGGGCTGCGCTGGAGGTCCAACAACAGCGCCAGCTGTAAACGGTACGCCTGGCAGCAGTGAAATTACGTTGGATTGGACTTCTGTTCCAGGTGCAGTGAATTACAATGTTTTCCGCACTGAAGGTTATGTGACAGATGGCACCGATAAATGTGCATTCGGTAAAGCGTTGATCGGGTCTACTGCTTCATTAACCTTTACTGATACTGAAGTCGCGAATGGACGTGCCTACAGTTATGTTGTCATGGCCGAAGGCAGCAATGATGCATGCTTCGGTCCTGCAAGTAACTGCACTACAGTTACACCACAAGGTGCAGCGTGCCAAAATCCACCCACTATTACAACTACTTCTCTTCCAAACGGGACAGAAGGCGCAGCATACAATCAGATGTTGCAAGCAACTGGTGGAACACCACCATATACATGGTCAATCATCGGCTCATTACCTCCTGGTTTGAGTCTTGATTCTGCAACCGGTGTCATTTCCGGTACGGCTGATGCTGGCTCTGCTGGAACTTACAACTTCACAGCGAGAGTTGATGACTCACAACCGAACTGCTTCGACACGCAAGATTTAAGTATCACAATCAATGTTGCTGGTGCCTGCGCTTACGAAAATGATTTCAACGATACAACTCAGGAATGGATCGAAGAAAAAGCAACAGTATCGCAACCAGGTGACGGATTCTTACATTTGACTCCGTTAAAGAGGAAAGCGATTACTGTAGCAGATGCTTCGTTTGGTGCAGCTTCTGCCGGTACTTACACATTTGTTATCCAGGCTTCCGGCGGTGTCTTTGCGAAGAACTGGATGTACATCACTCGTGTTGATAAAAAGAACCAGCTTGAAATTCTGGCCAAATACGACACTGGCAAGTTGGTTGTAAAAGATAGATTTTTCGCGGTGCTAGCCAAAGCGAAAGCCGACTTTGCGTTCGCCCCGAACACTGCTTACACGGTGGTAGTCAATTATGATGGTACGAACATCGATGTTAGCATCGATGGAACGCCATTAATTGTAGACTTTGTACCAGCAAGGTCTCTGCCAGCTGCAAACACTGGCGCGGCAGCGAAGAACGACACGCTGTTGATTGACAACTTCTGTTTCGAATAAAGCATTCAACTTCTAAAAGGCGTTTGCATGAAACTGCAAACGCCTTTTTTGTTTTCACGGAAGCACGGAATGCGCAGAGTTCACGGAAAGGATTTTGTTTCTCAGAAAAGGAAATGGAAGTTTTTTTCGTTTCAAAGTGTCTATGTAATTGATAACGTCCACGCAAAGTAGTAACATCTTTGCGTCAACTTTCATCCCAGGTATAACCATTCAGGAGGAGGAAACTCAATGAAAACACGAGGTATCTCCTTGTGGCTAATTCTCACATCCTTCTTTTTGATCACATCCGGATTTGTTATTGCATTCCAACCAGCCAATGACAAATCCGATTTGCGTCAGAAAGAATTTTTTATTCCAGAAATGTATATCGGCAATCGTGCTGCATCATATTCTGAGGTTAGCAGCCTGCTAGCAAATAAAGCTGCAATTGATGCTTTTGCTTCTCAGTACAAAGCCGGAGTGATCAATTTTGATCCACGTTCCGGATTTCCAATGAGCATCACCGCATCGATTCCGTTGATTCCCGGTAAAGGCGCGGGAAATCACATCAGACTAATCAAAGAAGTCGATGCGAAACTTGTCGCAAATCAATTCCGGAATTTCATTATCAAAAATCAGGCAGCTCTTGGTATTGATGTAAACCAGATGGGCCGGTGAAAGCTACGAAAGTCACCGATCGCCTCTGGCAGATCAGTATTCCCCAACAAGTCAATGGCATTCCTGTACGATGGAGCCGTTATGTTGGCGTTATCAACAGCGGAAATATCATCCTGCAGGGCGCTGCAACCTGGGGAAATGTAAAAATTGATACCAATCCAAAAATCTCTGCTGCTCAAGCGATGGATCTGGGTTTCCAATACGCAGGCGGAAAACTTTCACAAGATCTGATCTGGAAACAACCTTCATTAGAAATCATTCCGATTTCGCCAAGAAATTTTGCAATTGAAAACTTTGTTGGATCGATCGGTTCTGGTTACGGACATCGTCTTGCATGGGTTTTTGGTTTTCAACGTACACCAGAAAATCCACGATGGGAAGTGGTTGTTGATGCGCACACTTCCGAAGTTATAGCGTTTGAAGATAAAAACCATTACATCGATAAACAGATTACCGGTGGCGCGTATCCATTAACTAACACCGAAATCTGTCCGGATAATGTCCGCTGCGGAATTCTGCAACCCGGCACACCGATGCCATTTGCAAATACTACTTTTGCTCCGCCTAATGATTTCACCAACAGCGCCGGTGTTTTTGATTACAGTGGTGGAACCACAATGACAACACTGGAAGGTCCTTATGTTGAAATGACCGATACTTGCGGAAGCATCATCGCCACAGGTGCTGGTGACATCGACATGGGTGGAACGAATGGAGATCATGATTGTGATACTCCCACTTCCGGTGGAAATACTGCCGCTACACGTTCAGGAATGTATGAAGTAAATAAAATTTTTGAAGAAGCGCGCGGTTGGCTTCCAAACAATCAATGGTTACAGGGAAATGAACCTGGTCCATTGCAAACGAACATGAACTTGAATCAAACCTGCAATGCCTTCTACAGCGGTTCGATTAATTTTTATCGCTCCGGTGGTGGCTGCAGAAACACCGGCGAAATTGCTGCTGTGTTCGATCATGAATGGGGACACGGCATGGATGATCATGATGGTGGCGTTTTCAGTAATTCCTCAGAAGGATATGCTGATATCGCATCAATGTATCGATTGTGGGCATCCTGCGTAGGTTATGGCTTCTTTGAGCCTCCCGCTGGTGCATGCGGACTGACTTCCGATGGTACCGGAGCCAATGGAGATGAAGCACAACAAGGAGCGGCGGTATGCGATCTCGATTGTTCGGGCGTTCGCGATTCAGACTATCTAAAGATCGCAAATGGTACTCCGCTTGGCGCTCCGTTTATGTGTGCAAGCTGTCTTAGTGGCAGTGGGCAGATGCGGACGTCAAGTGCATTGCGCAGGAACAGCAACACGTGAAGCGGCATGGAATCTAGTTGCACGTGAATTACAAAATCCACCCGGTGTGGCAGTCGATGCAAACACTGCGTTCATCATCGGTGAAAAAGTCTTTTATCAAGGCAGCGGAAACGTTGGACTCTGGCACAACTGCACATGCCCGACTTCATCAGATGGCTGTAATGCCGATGGTGGTTACTTAAGCTGGATTGCAGCAGATGATGATAACGGAAATCTCAACGATGGTACTCCGCACATGGAGGACATTTTTGCCGCATTCAATACCAATGGAATTGCTTGCGCAAATCCATCACCAGTGAATAGCGGTTGCAATGGAGATCCAACAACTGCACCGGTTCTGAGTAGCGCCGCTGGCAGCAGCCAAATTACATTGAACTGGACTTCTGTGCCTGGCGCAGTGAACTATAACGTTTTCCGAACAGAAGGTTATGTAACGGATGGCACAGACAAATGTGCATTTGGTAAAGCCTTGATCGGAACTACGAACTCATTGACCTTTAACGATACCGAAGTTGCTAACGGCCGCGCCTACAGTTATGTGGTTATGGCCGAAGGCAGCAATGATGCATGTTTTGGGACCTGCAAGCAATTGCACCACTGCTGAACCGCAACCTTGCGCCGGTGCAGTTTCAATCGATAAATCAGCATACTCATGTAGCGACACAGTGAATATCCTTGTGGCTGATGGTGACCTGATTGGAGCGGGAACTCAAAATGTTACAGCTACTGCAGGCTCCGATTCTGAAACTGTACTTTTGACTGAAAATCCGCCTAATTCAGGAACCTTCCAGGGTTCAATTAATACCAGCGGTTCAGGTGGAAGTTCAGGCGATGGCACACTCAATATTGTCGATGGCGACACTATCACAATCACCTATAGTGACCAATCGTTCTGCGGTCCACCTCAAGATGTAACTGCGACTGCAGATGCTGATTGTGTTGCACCTGCAATCTCAAATGTTCAGGCGATTAATGTGACAGATCAAAGCGCAACGATTAACTGGGATACAAACGAAAATGCGAACTCCCGTGTAACGTACGCAGTCGCTCCTGGTTCGCCTTCTACAAACGTGGACGATCTGATCAATTACATCACAGCGCATTCCATCCCGTTGAATGGATTAAGTTCATGTACAGATTACGTTTACTCTGTGACGTCAACTGATATTGCAGGAAATAGCATAACGGATGATAACAGTGGTTCTTTCTACACATTCACAACAAGTGATGCCGCCACTGTTTTTAGTGATGATGCTGAAGCTGGACTAGGAAACTGGGTTACTGGCGGTGGTCCAGCAAATAATCAATGGCATCAGAGTTCGTGCGACAGTCAATCTCCTACACATTCATTTAAAGCAGGACCAACGGCTTGCAGTGGTCAGTATTCCAATAACGTTAGCGTTACACTGAGTTCTGTAAATGGATACGACATTGTTGCAGGCTCAAGGCTCGAATTTGAAGAGAATCACAGTACTGAAGCAGGATTCGACTTCTGCACTGTTCAAATCAGCACAAATGGAGGATCTTCCTGGACCACCATCGACTCTTATGATGGTAATGGCGGCGGTTGGCAGCATAAGGAATATGACCTCTCCAGCTTCGCCGGTACTGCGCGAAAATTCCGATTCCAGTTCACAAGCGATGTTTCCGTAACATCAACTGGCTGGCTCGTGGATGATATCGCAATCCTGAGTCCGGCTGCTTGTGGAGGCGGTTGCGCATATTCTCAGGACTTCAATGATACAACTCAGGAATGGATCGAAGAAAAAGCAACCGTAACGCAACCCGGTGACGGTTTCTTGCATCTGACTCCGTTGAAGAGGAAGGCAATTGCCGTAGCAGACGCTGGTTTTGCGCCAGCTTCTGTCGGAACCTACACCTACGACGTTCAGTTTGTGACAGGCGGTATCTTTGCCAAGGACTGGCTGTATGTGGCCCGTACCGATAAGAAGAACCAGCTTGAAATCCTCTTCAAAGTGGGATTGGGTAGGGTTGTTGTAAAAGATAGACTCGGGGCCGTCTTAAAGAAGACGAAAGCGTTCTTCACATTCGCTCCGGCTACACCTTACCAGGTTGTGGTTAACTACGACGGTACGAACGTTGATGTAACCATCAACGGAACGCCGGTTATAGTCGATTTTGTGCCAGCCAGATCTTTGCCATTAGCAAACACTGGAGCGGCAGCGAAAAACGACTCGATGTTGATTGACAACTTCTGCTTCAATTAAAGAAAGCATTTCAATTTCGAAGGGCGTTTGCAGGAAACTGCAAACGCCTTTTTTGTTTTCACGAAAGCACAGAACGGCGCGGAATTCACGGAATTTTTGTTTGATGTGAATAGCGCAACATAGTAATATCGCTGTACCAGATTTCTCGATGGAATTTTTTTGTCTGAAATCTAAATCTGAAATTGTCTTCATTCTGGAGGCGGCGTTTGATTGCAGGAAAGCAAATTATTCTTTCCAATGTTCTACTGTTTATTTTCATCACATCGATTTATGCAGATGATCAACTGGACCGGCAACTAATCAAAAAATTGCAGCAGGCAGGATTTACCGGCAGGGTTGAATCGACCTTAATAACCAGACTTGGGCGTCCTGTCAACAAGAAACTTGCGAATGTAGGGCGTTTACTTTTTTTCGATAACATTCTTGGATTGCACACTGATAATGCCTGCGCCGGATGTCATTCCCCCGCTTTTTCATTTGGTGATTCACAATCGGTTGCCATTGGAGTTGATAACAATGGTATTGTCGGACCTCATCGTAAAGGACCTCGCAATGAACGTAAAGCGCCTCCGATTACAAACACCGCCTTTTATCCAAGGCTGATGTTGAACGGACGCTTTATTGCTCGCTCAGGAGATCCTTTTGATAATTCAAAAGGATTTGAATTTCCTCCACCGGAAGGAACAAAGCAATTTCCACCAAACGATCCGCATATTAAACATTTGCTTGCTGCTCAAGGCCATATTCCTGAAACTGAAATGGAAGAAATGGCAGGATTTACAGGCACAAAAGGAACGATCAGTACAGAATTCGATCAATTCGACAATGGAAAAGGAATAGCAGTGCCTCCCCCTGATTCCAATGGTTACAGAAACGATGCAATTCGTGAAGTTGTTCTGGAACGTATTAATGATGTACCGCAATACCGAAAACTTTTCGGCGAAATTTTTAACAAAGGCGAACCAATGCACAAAGGCGGAATTCAATTTCGGATGATTGGACAAGCCTTGGGTGAATTCCAAATTTCGCTGACGTTTGCAAATGCACCTATTGATCGTTTTGCAAAAGGCGAGATCAATGCAATGACCGATAGTCAAAAACGCGGTGCACTGCTCTTTTTTGGTGATGCAAAATGCGTTCAATGTCATGCTGTTGCAGGACGTTCCAATGAAATGTTCAGTGATTTTGAAAATCATGTGCTTGGTGTGCCCCAGATTGCGGCATATTTTGGAGTTGGAAAAGGAAACGTTGAGCTTGATGGTAAGAATAAAGACGAAGATTTTGGAGCGGAAGAGTTTACTGAAAAAGCAGAAGATCGATATAAATTCCGTTCATCACCACTCCGAAATGTTGCATTACAACCAGCATTTTTTCATAATGGTGCCTTCACTAAATTAGAAGATGCTGTCAGCCATCATTTAAATGTCCTTCAATCGAACCGGAATTACGATCCGGTCAGCGCAGGAGTCGATCAAGACCTGTGCTTGCGAAAAGGCCCATCTAATACTGTGTTAAGTCGCCTCGATCCGCTGATCAGAGAGCCGATCCAATTGCGCCATCAAGATTTTCAGGATCTGGTGGAATTCGTGCGGGTCGGATTACTTGACCCTCGTGCTTTGCCTGCGAATCTATGCCGAACGATCCCAAAACATGTTCCCAGCGGTATCCCGGTAATGAAGTTCGAAAACTGCGAATAAAATTCAAACCACGGAGTCACGGAGATACGGAGATTTCTTGAAATATTTAATAAAAGCTCCGCGACTCCATTGAATATATTAAACAAAAATTCTCGGCGATCTCGGCGTTAGAAAAGATCCATCCACAATGGATTCCTTTTTTCATATAAATACGGTAAGATTTTTTCTTCCTCGATCTAGGTTCAAGCTGAAAGTTCTGGTTGATACAGAGGCGCGAGTATGCAGATCTTCCATCCGAGCACGAACACCTTATCAAAGTTCAGCATTTTGGGTGGATTGTTTATTATTGCGGCGCTCGGTTGGGCTCTCGCTGGTGTGAATCGTTCTGCATATGTAACTCAATCCAATATCGCGAAAGAACAGCCTGTTCAATTCAGTCATAAACATCATGTAGGTGATGTCGGCATCGATTGCCGTTATTGTCATACTTCGGTAGAAGAATCATCATTCGCTGGAATTCCCCCAACAAAAACATGCATGAATTGTCATTCGCAACTCTGGGCAACCAGTCCATATTTAGAACCAGTGCGCGAAAGTTTCCGAACTGGCAAATCTTTGGAATGGGTGCGTGTGAATGATTTGCCGGACTTCGTTTATTTCAACCACAGTATTCATATTCATAAAGGCGTTGGCTGCGATACATGTCATGGCAAAGTAAATCAAATGCCATTAATGTGGCAGGATGCTTCGCTGACGATGGAATGGTGTTTAAGTTGTCATCGCCATCCCGAAAAATTTGTAAGACCTCGTGACCAGGTTTTCAATATGAATTGGAATCCGCCTGCTGATCAGATTCAAAAGGGCCAGGCGCTTGTAAAAAAATATCGCATTGCAAGTTTAACCGATTGTTATACGTGTCATCGATGAGCAACATTCGCGCGATCAATTCAGAGTTAAAAAATAAATTAGACACTGCTTCAGGCCCTCAATACTGGCGCAGTTTGCAAGAACTTGCAGGCAGCGAAGAATTTCAGGAATACTTGCATCGCGAATTTCCAGAAAATGCATCCGAATGGATTGATCCTGTTAGCCGCCGTAATTTTCTGAAAATCATGGGCGCATCGCTGGCGCTTGCCGGTTTAACTGCATGCACAAAACAACCGGAAGAAAAAATCGTTCCCTATGTAAGGCAACCTGAAGAAATCATTCCAGGAAAGCCACTGTTTTTTGCAACTGCGATGACAATTGGCGGTTACGCCAATGGATTGCTCATAGAAAGCCATATGGGCAGACCGACTAAAGCAGAAGGAAATCCAGATCATCCCGCAAGCCTTGGAGCTACAGATGTTTTTGGGCAAGCTTCAATTCTCAGCATGTATGATCCGGATCGTTCGCAATCAGTGACGAATGTTGGAAACATCAGTTCGTGGACAGAGTTTTTTCAAGTTTTGAATCTTCGAATGCAAATCGAAAAACAACGGCCAAGTCCTGGATCGGGATTCCGGCTCTTAACTGAAACGATCACCTCCCCTACTCTTATAAATCAAATTCAGCAATTATTGAAAACTTTGCCATCAGCAAAATGGCATCAATATGAACCGATCAATCGCGACAATGCAATGGAAGGTGCTCGCATTGCATTCGGACAGCCTGTTGAGACTCGATACAAATTCGATCAAGCCGATGTTGTTCTTTCGCTGGATGCAGACTTTTTCACACAGAATCCCGGAAGTATCCGATATATCCGCGATTCTATTTCGCGGCGCAAAGTACGAACCGGTGGAGATAACTCAAAGATGAGCAGGCTGTACGTTGTAGAAAGTACGCCTTCTATTACTGGAGCTGTATCAGATCACCGGCTGGTTTTGAAATCAACACACATTTTGGAATTTGCAAAAGCGATTGCAACAGGTTTAGGGCTTGGCGGGAATTCCACTTACGGAGGTCATCCGTGGGTTGCACCATTAGTACGTGATTTGCAAGCGCATAAAGGTACAAGCATCGTAATTGCCGGCGAATATCAACCACCTGCCCTTCATGCGCTGGTTCATGCCATCAACGGAGCTCTCGGTAACAATGGCGAAACAATCATTCACACCGATCCGGTTGTAGCAGAATCTGGGAATCAACTGAATTCACTTCGTGAGTTGGTTAAAGACATGAATTCCGGAACAGTGGACACCCTTCTAATCATGGGTGGAAATCCTGTTTACACAGCGCCTGATGATTTCAAGATCCAGGATGCACTATCAAAAGTTTCATTGCGCATTCATCTCAGTACCGATCAGAATGAAACATCCAATCTTTGCCACTGGCATATTCCGGAAACACATTTCCTGGAAACGTGGAGTGATGCACGTGCGTTTGATGGAACGGTGTCGTTGATTCAACCATTGATTGCACCTTTATATGAAGGATCAAAATCGGCGCATGAACTAATAGCAGCTTTAAGCGGAGTTCCAAGCATCAAAGGGTACGATATCGTAAAAAATTATTGGAAAACACAAAATCAAGCTCCGGATTTCGAAAGATTCTGGGAAAAAGCATTGCATGATGGAGTCCTCGCTAATTCAGCATCACCAGAAAAGAATGTAACCGTCAATAAAGATTTAGCCAGTTACATTCCTGAATTAAAAGAAGACTCAAGCATGGAATTATTGATTCGTGCAGACGCGAATACTTACGATGGCCGATTCGCCAACAACGGTTGGCTTCAGGAACTTCCAAGACCATTATCAAAAATTACCTGGGATAATGCAGCTCTTATAAATCCGTCAGCGGCAAAGAAACTTGGATTGGAAAATGAAGATATTGTTGAACTGAGATGCAATAACCGAACCATAAAAGCACCTGTCTGGATTATGCCAGGGCAAGCTGAAGATTCTGTAACTGTTCATCTTGGATACGGGCGTACGCTTACAGGTCATGTTGGAAATAATGTCGGTTTCAATGCGTATCGGATTCGTTCTTCCAATGCAATGTGGAATGTCCCGGGTTTAACAGTCACAAAAGTTTCCGGTCACTATCCGATTTCAACTACGCAAGAACATCAAGTCATGGAAGGACGCGACATTGTGCGGTCCTATTCGATGGAAGAATTCTTAAAACATCCGCACGAAGAACATGAAGAACTACCAACTCTATATCCGCCATATGAATATAAAGGATATGCCTGGGGAATGGCGATTGATCTTAACTCCTGCGTAGGATGCAATGCATGCGTTATTGCTTGCGTTGCGGAAAATAACATTCCAATTGTTGGAAAGCGGGAAGTAAAGCGTGGCCGCGAAATGCACTGGATCCGGATCGATCGTTACTATGAAGGTTCAGTGGATGCACCTAAAATCCATCATCAACCGGTTCCGTGCATGCATTGCGAAGATGCACCGTGTGAACTGGTTTGTCCGGTTAACGCAACGAATCACAGTTCCGAAGGTTTAAATCAAATGGTTTACAACCGTTGCGTCGGTACCAGATATTGTTCTAATAATTGTCCCTATAAAGTTCGACGTTTCAATTTCTTCCTGTATTCAGATTTGAAAACTCCAAGCATCCAGCTTGGAAGAAACCCGGATGTAACTGTCCGTACACGCGGTGTAATGGAAAAATGCACTTATTGCGTTCAGCGGATTAATCAGGTGAAGATTGATGCCGAAAAAGAAGATCGCAAAATCAAAGACGGTGAAATCGTTACTGCATGTCAACAAGCATGCCCTGCCGAAGCAATTGTGTTTGGTGACATTAATGATAAGGAAAGTAAAGTTTCAAAACTAAAAGCCGATCAATTGTTGAATTACAGTTTGTTGGAAGAATTAAATACAAAACCAAGAACAACATATCTTGCGAATGTTCGTAATGTGAATCCGGAAATTAAAGGTTAATGAAGCGGTTTGTAGCGCCGGCGGCTCGTCGGCATTTTAAGAATGAACCATGAAGGTCACGAAGATGCACGAAGTATCTTAGATTTGTATTTCTTTACTTCGTGACCTTCGTGTACTTCCTGGTTTAAAACGAGGCAGGCCGGCGGGGACGCCGGCGTTACAAATCTCACAGAGAAGCAAAATGAGCACTGAAGAATACAAAGCCGAAAAGCATCCTGTATTAGAACCGGGTTATACATTCGGCAGCATTACCGAAAAAATCAGCTCAATCGTTTTAACGAAAAAAACTCCAAAGGGCTGGTTCATAGGATTTGGAATCTCATTTCTTCTTTTGATGCTATTGGTGTTCACGATTCTGGAATTGCTTTTTGTTGGAATCGGGATCTGGGGTGTCAATATTCCTGTCGGCTGGGGATTCGCAATCATAAACTTTGTTTGGTGGATCGGAATTGGTCACGCCGGAACTTTGATTTCTGCAATCCTTTTGCTGTTACGACAGGAATGGCGAACTTCAATCAACCGTTTTGCCGAAGCTATGACATTGTTCGCAGTATCTTGTGCAGGACTTTATCCCCTTGCTCACCTTGGACGGCCATGGCTGGCTTATTGGCTGTTTCCTTATCCAAACACAATGGGAATTTGGCCAAACTTCCGCAGTCCGCTTATTTGGGATGTGTTTGCAGTTTCTACATATGCAACTGTTTCTGCGATGTTCTGGTTCGTGGGATTAATTCCTGACTTAGCAACACTCCGCGATCGATCCAACAGCCGCATCGGAAGAATCATTTATGGAATGCTGGCAATGGGCTGGCGTGGCTCTACAAAACATTGGCACCGTTACGAAACTGCTTACTTATTGCTTGCCGGTTTATCTACGCCTCTGGTTGTATCAGTGCACACGATTGTTAGCTTTGATTTCACAATCGGAATTATTCCCGGATGGCATGCCACAATTTTTCCACCTTATTTCGTTGCCGGCGCAATTTACGCGGGGTTTGCTATGGTTCTCACTCTTGCGATTCCTATTCGTGCCGTTTATGGATTACAGGATTTCATCACCATGCGGCATTTACAAAATATGGCAAAGATCATGCTGGCAATGGGTCTTTTGGTTGCGTACGGCTACATGATGGAAACATTCATGTCATGGTACAGCGGTAATCCATATGAAAAATTTGCGATCTGGAATCGCATGACAGGACCTTATCGAATGTTCTATTGGGCATTGATTCTTTGCAACGTAATCACACCACAGTTTTTATGGAGTCCTAAGATTCGCAATAATGCAAAATTCCTTTTCCTCATTTCGATTGTCGTAAGCATAGGGATGTGGCTCGAACGTTTCGTTATCGTGGTTGTGAGTCTACACCGCGATTTCCTTCCCTCTTCCTGGGGAATGTACAGAGGGACACAATTTGATTGGAGTATGTTCATCGGCTCAATCGGACTCTTCCTGACCCTGTTGTTCTTATTTATTCGTGTTCTGCCCATGATTTCAATTTTTGAAATGCGCACTCTTCTTCCTGAAGCGGAAGTAAAACCTGAAGGAGAGGCATCATGAAAAAGCACAATGTTTACGGACTAATGGCTGAATTTGAAGATGCCAACAGCCTGGTTGAAGCAGCACGAAATGCACATGAAGAAGGATATCGGAAGATGGATGCTTATTCTCCTTTTCCGATCGAAGCCTTATCTGAAGCAATTGGATTTCACAAAGACCACCTATCACTCATCGTGTTGTTAGGCGGAATTTTTGGTTGTATTGGTGGATATGCGCTTTGTTACTGGGTATCGGCCATAGAGTATCCGATCAATGTTGGCGGCAAACCACTTCACAGCTGGCCTTCTTTTATTCCGGTCACTTTTGAATGCACTGTTTTAATTGCCGCACTAACAGCGGTTCTGGGAATGCTGGCATTAAATGGATTGCCTGAGCCATATCATCCTGTTTTTAACGTAAACCGATTTGCATTGGCTTCTCGCGATCGATTCTTTTTATGCATTGAATCCACCGATCCGAAATTTGATCGCGAATCAACCTGGCGGTTTTTGGATAAACAGCAACCAAGATACGTTAGCGAAGTGGATTATTAATGGGAACAATGAAAAGTAAGCGATTTGTAACCTCCGCCAATGGAGGACAGCTTAAAAATGAACCACGAAGATCACGAAGAGCACGAAGTATCTTGAATTTATTTTTCTTTTCTTCGTGGCCTTCGTGTGCTTCGTGGTTTAAAACTAGCGGGCCGGCGAGGACGCCAGCGTTACAAGTCGCTATAGTGCTCCTCTTCTTCGGTTTCGTTGTTGTGAGTTGTCGGCAGGATATGCATGATCAGCCGAAATATGAGCCGTTAGAGCGCAGCACATTTTTCGGAGATGAAAGATCAGCGAGATCGATCGTGGAAGGCACAGTGGCGCGCGGACATCTTCGCGATAATCCAGAATATTTCACCGGAAAAACTGGCGATGCATTCGTAACAACATTTCCTTTGGAAGTCACCGAAGAGCTGGTGCAACGCGGTCAACAGCGATACGAAATTTTTTGCACGCCATGTCATGGTGTTGTAGGTGATGGAACCGGTATGGTAGTGCGGCGTGGATTCAAGAAGCCGCCTTCATTTCATATTGATCGTTTGCGACAATCACCTCCCGGATACTTTTACGATGTAATGACCAACGGATTCGGCGCAATGTCCAGTTATGCCGAACAGATTCCAGTGAAAGACCGTTGGGCAATTGTAGCTTACCTGCGGGCATTGCAACTCAGCCAGCATTTCACAATTGATGAAGTGCCTGCCGACAAGAGACAAGAGTTAGAAGCAGAAAAACCACAATGAACCAGATCGAACAACTGCAGAAACAAACACGCATTATCGGAACTGTAGCTTTGCTTGCAAGCCTTGCCTTTTTATTTTTCGATAAGGATCAATTCTTCCGGTCCTATTTATTCGCATATGCTTTTTGTCTGGGAACCACACTGGGATGCATGGCAATCCTGTTTATTTATCATCTTGCAGGAGGCGCATGGGGGGCCGTAAGCCGGCGCATCATGGAAGCTGCAATCCGTTTGTTACCAATCCTGGCGCTGCTTTTCCTTCCGATTGCCATTTTCGGAATGCATTCGCTTTATGAATGGACACATCCCGACATTGTTAATGCTGATAAGGTGTTGAAACAAAAAAGTGCATACTTAAACATTCCTTTCTTTTTGCTGCGCGCAGGAATTTATTTTGCAATCTGGATTTTACTTTCCGTAATTTTGAATAAACGCTCGGAACAGCAAGATAAAACTCAAGATCCTCTAATTCCTGCAAGATTGGAATTCATCGGTGGAATCGGATTGTTGTTATACGGCCTAACAATGACTTTCGCTTCGGTAGATTGGATGATGTCATTAGATCCTCATTGGTTTTCCACTCTTTTCGGATTGCTGATTATTACGGGTCAGGTCTTATCGGCGTTTGCGTTTGTAATTGCAATTGCTGTATGGCTGTCGCGTGTTTCACCGTATTCAGAAATTATTTCCCCAGAACAGTTCCACGATCTTGGAAAACTTTTGTTGGCTTTTGTAATGATCTGGGCCTACCTATCTTTCTCTCAGTACTTAATTATCTTTTCTGGAAATCTTCCTGAAGAAAATCGATGGTACGTACAACGGCTTCAAGATGGCTGGCAATTCATTCCACCGTTGTTAATTCTTGCCCACTTTGCGTTACCTTTCATTTTGCTGTTATCCCGATCTTTAAAAAGAAATCCGCGAATGCTGGGAATGGTTGCCATCGGAATTCTGGTAATGCGCTTGATCGACTTATACTGGATAATCGCTCCTGGCGTTCCTCATGTTGGATTTGCCGCTCCTTTAGATTTCATACTGCCGATTGGAATGGGCTCGCTTTGCTTGAGTTTGTTTTTGAACGAACTGAAAAAACGGCCGTTCTTTGTTTTGTACGATCCGAATTTGCCAGAAACAAATGTTCATCTCACTGAAGCGAAACATGCATAAGGATTTATGGAAATAAAAGAATCATCCGACAAAACGATAAAAGAAAAACTTCCGCCGGTAGATCGTTCTGGAATTAACACACGTGCCGTATTAATGTTTTGCGCGATACTGATCGTGACCGCAATCGCAGTTCATATTGTAGTTTTGTATTTATTCAAAGCATTCGACAACAATCAAAAAGCGAAGGATCCGGTACTATCTCCGCTTACACCCAGGCAACAACAACTTCCACCAGAACCTCGACTTGAAGCTGCACCGAATACTTTAGACACCAAAAAACAATTATTTGATTCCAAAGATGTGGAAGGATTGAAACAGGACGCTCAGCAACAACTGGACAATTATGGGTGGGTCGATGATAAAAACGGAATAGTCAGAATTCCTATTAAAGATGCGATGAGAATGGTCGTTGAAAAAGAAAAACAAGCACAAACCGCTCCAACTCAATCAAATAAATCATCCCATGTTCAACAGTAAAACGTTTTTCATAATTGTAATTTTGTATTTTGCAATAATCGGAATTCATCCAAGTTTGAATGCTGAGAATTCTAATACCCTGCCGCCGATTGCGCGCGAAATTGGAATTGATCAAAAACTGAATCAGCAAATTCCTGCCGATCTTCAATTCCGTGATGACCTGGGAAACAACGTAACCCTTGCAAAGTATTTCAATGGCAATAAGCCGCTGATATTAACGTTGGTTTATTACGAATGTCCGATGCTCTGCACAGAAGTATTAAACGGAGTCCTGAAAGCAGTGAACGACATAAATCTTCAAGTTGGCAACGATTTCGATGTACTGACTGTCAGTTTTAATGCTAAAGAAACTCCCTCCCTGGCCAGTGCAAAAAAAGCTGCATATGTGAAGGCATACAAACACGATGGTGCGAATAAAGGTTGGCATTTCCTAACCGGAACACAACCCTCGATTGATATGCTCACCAAAACTACAGGCTTTCGTTATGCATACGATCCTAAATCCGAATTGTTTGCTCATGGTGCTGCAATTATGGTGTTAACGCCTCAGGGTAAGATTTCGCATTATTTCTATGGCGTAGAATTTTCGGCGCGCGATCTTCGATTGGCATTGGTGGAAGCTTCACATGGAAAAATTGGCACAGCCACTGATCAAATTTTGTTGTTTTGTTTTCATTATGATCCAAGTCAAGGTAAGTACAGCGCATATGCGCTGAATTTTGTTCGTCTTGGTGGAATTATCACAATCATTTGCCTCGGCATTTTTATTGCGAGGCACAGGAAAAAATAGCAGATCTCCGCGACTCTGCGGTAAAGGTAAATAATGTTTGAAGATTTTCCGCTCTTTCCGGAACGTGCATCAACAATCGCCGGAAAGGTCGACGCTTTATTCATAACACTCATTGTTATCAGCGCTCTTTTAACAATTGCTATTGTTGTTACCTTAATCGTCTTTGCAATCCGTTTTCGCCGCCGTTCTGACACAGAAAAGCCGAACCCAATCGCAGGTTCTTTGCTGCTTGAACTCACATGGACGATCATTCCGCTGTTCATGGTGCTGGGAATGTTTACATGGGGCGCTTATGTATTTTTTGAGATGAGCCGTCCGCCTGCTGGAAGTATGGATATTTATGTTGTTGGAAAACAATGGATGTGGAAGTTCCAGCACATGAATGGTGTGCGTGAAATCAATGAGCTTCATGTGCCCATCGGACGCCCTGTGCGATTAACCATGGCATCAGAAGATGTCATTCACAGTCTTTATTTTCCCGCGTTCCGCGTTAAAGGTGATGTTGTTCCAGGCCGATATCGAGTTATGTGGTTTCAAGCTACAAAGACTGGAAGGTATCACATCTTTTGTGCGGAATATTGCGGAACAAAACATGCAGGGATGGGCGGTTGGATCACGGTGATGGAACCTGCAAACTTTCAAGCATGGTTAAGCGGTGGACCTTCCGGTGGCCCATTAGAAGAATCCGGCGAAAAATTATTTACCCAACTTGCCTGCAGTACATGCCATTTCGTAGATCATGTTGGGCGAGCGATGCTTGGTGGACTTTTTGGCAAAGAAGTTCAATTGCAAACTGGTCAAACAATTAAGGCTGATGAATCTTACATTCGTGAATCGATTTTAAATCCGCAAGCCAAAATCGTTGCAGGGTTTCAAGCGATCATGCCCACATTTCAAGGTCAAATTAGCGAAGAGGGCTTGTTACAATTGATTGCTTATATCAAGAGCCTGAATCAACGAACGGATCAAAATACAACTGCATCAACAACCTCGAAACCTGTTTCCGGCGAGGTAAAGAACCAATGAACGAAGAAACGAAACCTCCGGTAAATTATTTAAACGTCGCTTATGGCATAAAATCCTGGCTTCTTACTAAGGACCATAAACGTATAGCTCTACTTTATCTGGCATCAGTAACATTTTTCTTTTTTCTTGGCGGAGCTTTTGCTGTAGCAATCCGTTTGGAATTATTAACTCCGCCAGGCGATCTAATGCAATCCGATACTTACAACAAAATGTTTACCATGCATGGCGTGATCATGGTATTTCTATTTTTAATTCCGGCAATTCCTGCAACTCTTGGAAATTTTCTTGTACCAATGATGGTCGGTGCACGCGATCTCGCCTTCCCGAGAATTAATTTGTTGAGCTGGTATCTCTATATGGCCGGTGGGCTTTTCACGATTTATGCAGTGGTTTCCGGCGGTGTGGATACCGGTTGGACGTTCTATACTCCATATTCTACCGAAGTTGCAAAAACTCACGTCATTGCAACAGGCGTAGGCGCATTTATTGTTGGATTCTCATCAATACTTACCGGGCTGAATTTCATCGTAACTGTTCACAAAATGCGCGCGCCCGGACTCACCTGGTTCAGGCTGCCATTGTTTATCTGGTCTATGTATGCAACCAGCATCATTATGATTCTTGGTACACCAGTAATCGCAATCACATTACTACTGGTTGTAGCGGAACGTTTATTGCGACTTGGAATTTTTGATCCATCGCTGGGTGGGGATCCAATTCTGTTTCAGCATTTATTCTGGTTTTATTCACACCCCGCGGTTTACATCATGATTTTGCCGGCAATGGGAGTCATCAGTGAACTCGTTGCAGCGTTTTCCAGAAAGCGCGTCTTTGGTTACAGCTTTGTTGCATTCTCCTCTCTTGCCATTGCCATGGTTGGATTCCTGGTATGGGGACATCACATGTTCACTACCGGAGAATCGGTATATGGCGCGATGATCTTTTCCCTTCTCAGTTTTTTGGTTGCAATACCATCAGCAATCAAAGTCTTTAATTGGACAGCAACACTTTATAAAGGATCGATTTCTTACGACACGCCAATGCTTTATGCATTCGGATTTATTGGTTTGTTTTTGATCGGCGGATTGACCGGACTTTTTCTTGCAACCTTAGGCGTTGATATTCACGTTCATGATACTTACTTCGTTGTTGCTCATTTTCATTACATCATGGTAGGCGGCACAATCATGGGCTACTTAGGTGGAATTCACTATTGGTGGCCGAAAATCAGCGGGAAAATGTATCCGGAAGGATGGGCGAAGTTTTCAGCTCTGGTTGTTTTCATTGGATTTAACTTGACATTCTTCCCGCAATTTATTCTTGGCTATCTTGGAATGCCGCGTCGTTATCATTTTTATGCAGACGAATTTCAAGTGTTGAACGTAATGTCTTCCGCAGGCGCATCGATCCTTGGCGTTGGTTATTTGATTCCGATGATTTATCTGGTGTGGTCGATGCGATATGGTCCGGCAGCAGCAGCAAATCCATGGAAAGCGAAAGGATTGGAATGGGAAACTTCTTCACCGCCACCGACAGAAAATTTCCTAGAACAACCGGTGGTTACTGAAGAGGCTTATGCGTATTCCGGAAAGGAGGCTGAAGTTGTCTGACAATCCGGCATTATTACATCAGTTCGATTCGGTTGAACAACAACGCGAAGCTTCGAATCTCGGAATGTGGGTGTTTCTGATAACCGAAATTATGTTTTTCGGTGGCTTGATTCTCACCTATGTGATTTACCGGATGCTGTATTTTCAAGCGTTCGCTGATGCAAGCAACACACTCAACCTAAAACTCGGCACCATAAATACTGCAGTCCTGATTGGAAGCAGCTTAACAATGGCGCTTGCTGTTCATGCAGCCCAGGTTAGCAAAAGAAAAGCACTCATTTTCTTTTTGATTCTAACCATTGTGCTTGGCTCAGTATTTCTTGGAATCAAAGTTAAGGAGTACTCAGACAAATTTAGGGAACATCATGTCCCAGGTGCCTCCTACAAATTTGAAGAAGAAACTTCTGATCCACTTCATACCCAGATTTATTTCTCGCTCTATTTCTGCATGACCGGACTCCATGCACTTCACATGATCATTGGGGTCGGTCTGCTTTCATGGCTGGTGTTTAGTTCCTGGAAAGGCCGATATTCGGCTGCCTATTTTGCGCCTGTAGAAAATTGCGGACTATACTGGCATTTTGTAGATATTGTCTGGATTTTTCTTTTCCCGTTTTTGTATTTAATCAGCAGACATCATTGAGGACATGATGGAACAGCATGCAAATGAGCATCACATTGTGCCTGTGCGAGTTTACATCACCATATTTCTTACTTTAATGGCATTCACAGCGCTTACTGTTTTTGCATCATTCAAGGATTTTGGTCCGGGCAACACTATCATCGCTGTTTCAATTGCAGTGCTAAAAGCTACCCTGGTAATTTTGTATTTCATGCACGTCCGCTACAACGATAACGTCGTCCGCATTGCTGTATTCGCCGGCTTTCTATGGTTAGGCGTTATGATTGTCCTAACCCTTAGCGATTATATCGGCCGCGGCTGGCTGCTCACTTACTGGTAGATCCAGCTCCACATTTTTACGCGCCGATTCCATGAATCATTTTCATCGATTTGATGCTAACAATTAATTAGACGCATGTATGAAAATGACTTATAACATGGATCGTGGAAATCAAAAATATTTTCGCTGAGTTTCGTCAAGCACTAAGAAGCCTCATCCGTTGTCCTTCGTTTTCAATTGTTTCCATTTTGACCATTGCACTCGGAATGGCTGGGATTTTGTGTATCGTATTTGTGCTCAACTCAGTTGTTTTGCGGAAGCCGCCTTTTCCAAATCCTGAGAAGTTGTTCATGATCGTCAGCACCAATCGCGATGCGACTGGTAAGGTTGATGAATACGGTTCCTCGCTTGTTGATTTCATTGACTGGCAACGATCAAATCATTCGTTCGAACAGATGGCCACGCTGGAAATGGGAGAAGTAGCCATCACCGATCTTGCTGAGCCAACTCAAATTCAAAGCCTGACAACAACAAGTAACCTTTTTTCTGTTCTTGGAGTACGTCCTCAACTTGGACGATTTTTTGTGGCTGAAGAAGTAAATTCTACAAGTCGAGTTGCATTCATAAGCGACCGGTTATGGCGCCGAATTTACGGAGGCCGCCACGACATTATTGGAAGAACGATAGAAATCGATGGCGCAGCTCATAAGATCATTGGTGTCGCATCTTCGAACTTTCGATTTGCTGCTCCAGCCGATGTCTGGCTACCCATGAATCTTCAGGTTGATCGCAATACGAGTCCAATGAGCAGAATACTTTTTGTAGTTGGACGCTTGAAAGCAGATGCGAACCGGGCGACAGCAAACGCGGATCTTAATCGCATTGCCGAAGAATTGGCTAAGAATTACCCTCAAACGAATGAAGGCTGGGGTGTCAAACTTCTTGACGTAGATGAGAACATTCAGCGTGAGATACGTGTTCCGGTTTCTGTCCTGGGTATCGGTGTGTTGATCTTGTTGATGATTGCATGCGTGAATGTTTCTGGACTTATTTTAAATCGGTCGATGGAACGTGAAACAGAAATTGCGATGCGTTTAGCACTGGGAGCAACAACACAGGATTTGTTCCGCCGTATAGTCATTGAAAATTTATTGATTACGTTCATCGGAACGGTTTTGGGATTTGCTTTAGCAGCAGCTTCTATGAAGCCGCTCATTCTTTATGGTCCAACGCTTCCTGTCGGAACTCTTGATTTAGGTTTGCTGGAAAACCTTCACGTGGATTTTTTTGGATTGCTAATCGGGGCGATCCTGGCAGTTTTAATTGCCATCATGCTTACAGCTCTTCCGCTTCGTTTAGCGCAAAGAAGCGAGATTATCAACAATCTTCGCTCAGTATCAAAAGGTACAACCGTTTCCGTTCAACACGGAAGACGTCAGGCATTCCTTCTGATTTTGCAGATTACTGCTTCAACGCTGCTGCTGGCTATTACATTTGGAGTAGCAAAAACATTCTGGAAATTAACGGAAGCTCACGCTGGCTTTGATGTAACAAAGACAACGATTATCAAACTCTCGCTTCCAGCCTCGCGATATGACACTCATAATAAACGCGCACAATTTGTGCAACAATTCTTGCGCGAAATCAGCCAAAGAAATGAAATTATAAAAGCCGGTGTGACCAGCCGGTTACCGCTGAATGAATTTAGTTTTACAACATTTTTCGAAATACAAGGCCGTCCTGAAACACCTGCTAATTCTCCGATTGCAAATTTCAGGCGAATTTCGGATGGCTACTTTAGAACAATTCGCGCCAATATCATTGAAGGTAGAGATTTTGATGGCAGCGACACACCGGATAGTTTGCCAATCGCAATCGTGAATCGGAAATTCGCTCAGGCTTTTTGGCCTGGCCAATCAGCGATCGGGAAAAAGATAAAACGTCAAGCAGGAAAGGATCCTTGGCGCACAATTGTTGGTGTTGTGGAAGACGTCAGAGAACTTTCATATTCGCAGCCAGTTTCGCAAGTGCTTTATATTCCATATTCACAGAACAGCTCGCCCGAATTTTATTGTATGATCCGTTCCAATTTACCGCAGCAGATGATTCTTTCTAATGTTCGCCAGGAATTGCGCAAGATCGATCCGTTGTTGCCAATGGGCGAAACACAAAGTATGCAACAGTGGGAAAGCAAAACACTGTCGCGTCCAAGATTTACTGCCGTTCTGATGATTTTTTTGGCGGTCATCGCGTTTAGCGTTTCGCTTGTTGGAGTTTTCGGAAATGTTCGCGGATGGGTGCTTTCCCGTTTTCGTGAAATTGGAGTTCGGTTGGCATGCGGCGCTACTCATAATTCGATTATGGTGCTGATCCTGTCGCGCGCAGTTAAAATTATTTTCTCCGGGATTTTGGTTGGAATGCTGTTAACGTTTGTTTCGGCAAAAACAATTACATCGTTTTTTGATTCGAAATACATTATCGATTATGCTGCGGCCTTTGTAGCTGGTGTAGCAATGACAACAATTTGTGTGTTGTCTGCATATTTGTCCGCTCGATCCTCGCACAAAATCAGCCCATCAATTCTCCTCACTCAGGCATAATTCTCCGGAAATTGGGAGTCATGTTCAGCTTCAGGTAGATTTGAACGTTCGAATAAACCATTCCCATCCAAACAATAAAAACAGGAGACCTAGACCAAAGATGACGCTCAGCCATTTGCCAATGCGAGCCAGACCGATCCATAAAGCATTATGGCGATTCAAAATTTGGAACTGATTCACATAGATAATTTCGCAAGCACCATTTTCTCTGTCATCACGTGTAATGCTACTTTGCCTTTTAGGCCCATGATTGATGCTGTAATTCACAAGTTGACCCTTCAAATGGATTTCATCTCCAATGTGAGCAGTTTTTATTCTCGCCTCTATCTCGGAATTTTCAGGCAGAAGATGATTGTTTGAAAGCTGATCCCACTTGAAACTGCTCCATGCCTCATTGCTCGAAGTTTTCACATAACAAGTCCAATCCCCATGAGAAAATTTCAAATCGTGTAGATACCTATTGGTTAAATTTTGACCCCAGATCACACAGATATCTTTGGTGTTCAAAAAATCACCCCATTGTGCATGAGAAGTATCAATCCAGCTGGAAGAATCATGATCCTCCACAATCAAGCCCCAAAGTTCATATTCAAAAACAGGTTGGATTTGATAGCTATGCTGCTTCACTGCAATGTTGAATGGCTCTTTGTCTGTTTCAGTTTGACGAGGTTCATTCTGCAAATCCTTTAAATTAGAAAAATGATTTGGAACCTGGATTGACTGCCAGTACGCAAACGCCCAAAGAATCAAAGAAATAAATACACATTTCAAACAGAGGAAGAGATTCCTGGTTGGGTCGTTCAATGCAGTTGGTTCCATACCGAAGCAAAATATCACATTCATGGCCTGGAAGACGATTGGCTCCGGAAATTGGAGTCGTGTTCAGCTTCAGGTAGAATGAATGCGTTCTATCATGCCGAATGAATGGTTTGCAGTTTATACACACCCGCGTCATGAGAAAAAAGTTGCACAACAATTAAGCAATAAAGGTATTGAAGTATTTCTTCCGTTACGAGTTGTAATTAGCAATTGGAAGGACCGCCGCAAAGAAGTTCATTTTCCGCTCTTTACCGGTTATGTTTTTGTGCATATTGTTCTGGAAGACCGGTTATCAGTGCTGAGAATTCCTGGGGTTGTTCAATTTGTTTCGAGCGAAGGAAAACCGGTTGCAATTCCTGAAAGTCAAATTGATGCTGTTCGCCAATTAGTAAGCAGCGGGTTGAAGTATGATCCGTATCCTTATGTGAAAGAAGGAATGCGGGTTACGATTCGCAATGGACCCTTAAAAGGTGTCGAAGGACTGGTAATTGCGAAACGGAAGAAACATTTGCTTGTGCTTTCCGTTGACTTGATCCAGCAATCCGCATCATTGGAGATTGATATTAACGATACCGATGTTCGATGAGAATAAGTACGGATAAACTTGTTTTCAACACGATGGCACTAAGGCACGAAATTTCACAAATAATTAGATAAATATCTAATGTACCCTCGTGCCTTGGTGACTTGGTGTTGAAAACAAATACCTCTAATGGGTTCGATGAATATGTTCGATAAGTACAAGTTCCCCCTCCTTATGAAGGAGGGGGTCGAGGGGGTGGTTGGATTCTTCAATGGCATTCCAACCCCCTCTTCGATCTCCCCCTTCATAAGGGGGAAAGAGCAACGTCATGCAACCTAATTCGATTCAAAATGAACTGAATATGCTGGTTGATGCCGGCCTGCCTGGTGTGTTTGCTTACATCCAAGATGCTGATGGTTCATCACAATTTTACACTGCCGGCGTAGCAGATCTTACTTCCAAAATAATCATGACTCCGGAAAGTCATTACCGTGTTGGCAGCACAACCAAAACATTCACTGCGGTCATAACGCTTCAATTGATTGATGAAGACAAACTTTCATTCAACGATACGATGAGATACCGATTGCCAGATATTGCAATTCCAAATAACGATTCATTAACTATTGAACATCTGTTGCGAATGCGCAGTGGCTTATTTGATTTTGAGGATGATCCAAGTTTGTTAGGTAATCTGGATGCACATCTTCAGCCTTGCACTTTGAAACATGCAATCGATCTCAGCATCAAACATCCAGCGGTTTTCGAACCAGGTAAAAAATATACTTACTGCAATACAAATTTCTGCATATTGGAATTAATCATTAAGCGCATTACCGGCCATTCATTGGCGGAAGAATTCGCTCACCGAATTTTCGAGCCTTTGGAAATGCGCAACACAAGCTATCCAGCAGAGGATGATCTGACTTTACCTGAACCTTACATCCGAGGATATGAGCAGGCAGAGGATGGTTGGCGTGAGTGTAGCGAAGTTTTTTTTGGGCGTGGTGATGGTGCTTTGATTACTACGGCTGCTGATCTCGCAATTTTTTTTCGCGCATTGTTGATGGAGCGCAGATTGTTGTCCCAGAGATTGCTCAAACAAATGATGACGGTGATTCAAGATGATCCGCCAGCCGAAAAATTATACGGACTGGGTTTAATCGCTGATCCATTGCAGTACGGCACAGTTTGGGGACATTCAGGTGCAGGATTCGGCTATCGTAATTTCCCATTCTTGAATCTTGAAAATGGGCGGTTTGCTGTGTTTATGCAAAATGGTACTTATGGTTTCCGTGTTGCCAGAACCAACCCACCAGGCTTTTCAAACGAGTTCAGGGCCATGGTATATTCTTACCACAGAGACACTGAGATTTAGTGTCTTTGCGGTAAAAAAGCTACTTCCAGTCGGAGAGGATTTGATTCGCTGCAAGCGAACCGGGGATGCCTGATACACCGCCACCGGGATGAGTTGCAGCACCGCAAAGATAGAGGTTTTCGATTGGGGTTTTATAACGACCGTAGCCAGCAACCGGTCGCATGAACATAATCTGATCAAGTGAAATTTCACCTTGATGAATATTCCCTTCCGTCAAACCGAATTCCGTTTCAAGATCCAGCGGTGTGACAACCAGTCGATGCAAAATCAGATTTGAAAATCCTGGCGCATAAGCTTCAATCGTTTTAACAACATTATCGCCAAATTTTTCTTTCAGATCGTTCCAATTTCCCTGTTTCAAGTGATACGGCGCAAACAAAACATAAACCGACATCACATGTTTTCCTGCAGGCGCAACGGTCGAATCGGCTACAGAAGGAATGGCAATATCTAAAAATGGTGATTTCGAAGGTTGTCCGTATTTAGCATCATCAAATGCACGCTCCAAATAATCCATATCCGGCGCAATACAAACTGTTGCCGGTTTTAGATCACCATTCAATCCCTTCCATTGCGGATAACCATCCAGGGCAAAATTTACTTTCGCACTGACACCTCTTGATTTGATTCCACGAACTTTTAATAAAAAATGCGGCTCCAGGTAAACCGGATCTACTAACTTCAAAAACGTGCGCTTCGCATCGGCATTTGAAACTACATATTTACTTTGAATCTCTTCGCCATTCGATAAAACGACTCCGGTTGCAAATCCATCCTTTATGGAAACCTGTGAAACTTCAACACCGGTGCGTATCTCAACTCCAACACTTTTCGCGGACTGAGCGATCGCTTGAGTTAAACTTCCGATCCCACCTTTGCAAAATGGCCACGCAAAATGTGAACCATCACCACGTCCAAGCTTCCAATACAGCGAGACATAAACCGAACCGGCCGAACGCGGTCCGTAGAAACTTCCGAGAATTCCATCACTTGCCAACACCCCTTTCAGATGCGGATTCTCAAAATATTGATTCAGCAAATCGTAGCTGCTCATCGGAAGAACGCGGAGCATTTCCAAAACATCTTTTTCGCGAAGCCCTTTCAGTTTCCAGGCAAGCCCAAGCAATTCACCAACATCGCTATAACCAGCCGTTGCAGGATCTGGTATTGCTGTTGTTAGCAATGGTCTTAAATGCACAATCAGCCGCTCCATGTCGGAAGCGAATTCAAAATACCGCTTGCTGTCTTTTTCTGATTTGCGTGCAATACTCTCACGCGTTCGCGCATCATCTTTCCAGAAAATTAAAGGATCACCATCAGGTGATGGAGCAAACATTACAGGATCGAATTCAATCGTTTCGTAGCCATATTTATTGAGCTTCAACTCATCAACGATAGAATTCTGAAAAATTCCCGGCGAGTACGCACAGGTGGTGTAACGGAATCCCGAATATGGTTCTTCTGTAACCGCGGCTCCGCCAACAATCCCTCGGCGCTCCAGCACCAATACTTTTTTCCCCGCTTTTCCTAACTTTGCTGCGGCCACCAATCCATTATGTCCGCCACCAATAATAATTACGTCGTAACCCATAGTTTTTATTTTTTACCACGGAGTTATAGAGGGATCTCCGTTACTCCGTGGTGAATATTTCGTTTTATTTTTTTCTCATCATCATGATGATTCCGATTAATCCCAGAAGAACCAGGAATCCGGCACCAACAACGATTGCCAGGGTCTTAATTCCCATTCCAGATTTAAAACTGGCAGTCATCGTTTTATCGCCAGAATCCATTTCAATAAGAGGAAATGACCAGCTCACTGTTTTTCCATCTTCACCGATCGTTCCATTTGTTGCTGGTGATGGTAATGCCTTTGATGGAAGCTTCACAGAATACTTGAATGCAGCATTACCAAACATTGCTTGAGCCATCTGTTTTTGCATGGCATCATCGCCACCTTCGGCAGGCTTATCTTTTTTCTTCGACTTTAACATTTGAGAAAATGTTACGGTTCCATTTTCTTCTTTCCAGGTTATCGGCATTTCTTTGAATGTTTTCGTGTTATTTAAACTCGTAACCTTGTCAAAAGAAATATGAACATAGAAATGCTGCTGATCCCCTTCGGTTTTTGTTTCGAACTTTTCAACTTTCACACCGGGCGACTGTAAATCGGCTTTTACTTCATCTTCCTTAATTTTGAACGGCATTTGTTGTTCTTTATCGCCGCCACCAGCCTGGCCGCCCATTTGCATCATTGAAACTAATTGCTGAGCCATGCTGTAATGCATGACCAGTTTGCCGGAACCATTGGCATTTAATTCCAGTTGTTGGTCATAGTTAATACAACCTGCGATCAAAAGAAGCGCCAGGCAGGCAAAACTACACAAAGTGCGAATCGCTAGACGTGACATTCGGTCCTCCCTCGTTAATTAATGGTGATCCTTTAATATTTCCAGAGCTGCAAGTCTCCCTGGTGCTCCCATCACACCACCGCCTGGATGTGCTCCTGATCCGCAAATATAAAAATTCCGAACTGGAGTTCGGAATTGCGCCCATCCTGCTGCTGGGCGCAGGAAAAAGAGTTGATCCAGAGTTAGTTCACCTTGAAAAATGTTTCCTTCGGTTAATCCGAATTTTTGTTCCATATCCCATGGAGATAAGACCTGACGATGTAAAATAATATCCTTTATATTTGGCATGTATTCGCTGAGTGTATTTATTACAGCATCTCCAAAAGCTTCTCGTTGTTCTTCCCATGTTCCGATTTTCAGATCGTAAGGAGCATATTGCACAAACATGGACATTACATGTTTCCCAGGCGGGGCCATTGATGGATCAATCATCGATGGAATGATGATATCCATATAAGGTTTGCGAGAAAAACTTCCATACTTGGCATCATCATACGCGCGCTCCAGGTAGTCGATCGAAGGACTGATTGAAATTGCGCCGCGCAAATGACGACCGTCACCGGGCATGCATTTGAGATTTGGAAGTGCATCCAGGGCCAAATTTACTTTGCCGGAGGAACCCCGGATTTTATAATTTTCGATTTGCCTGATGAAATCCGAAGGCAATTCTTTTTGCGGAATCAGTTTTAAGAATGTTCGTTTGGGATCCAAACTGGAAGCAACGACCGGTGCGCGAAGTTCATCACCATTTTCAAGTGCAACGCCCTGGACTGTTCCGTTGCGGATCAATATCTGCGAGACACCTGCTTCGAGCCGAATTTCTGCACCAGCTTCGCGCGCAGCACCAGCAATCGCTTCACTGACTGCACCCATACCACCGCGTTGAAATCCCCATGCGCGGAAGTTGCCATCAATCTCACCCATATAATGATGAAGCAATACATACGCAGTTCCAGGTGAACGTGGTCCGAGAAATGTTCCGATAATTCCACTGGCTGACATTGTTGCTTTCAAACATTCAGTCTCGAACCATTCATCTAAATAATCCGCCGAACTCATGGTCATGAGTTTGTGCATGTCATAGATGTACTCTTCACCAGTTTTGCGGAAATGTTTTCCCAGTCCGGCAAGACGCATCACTTCTGATGGTTTGAATGATCCGACTCGCGGCGGAGTCATTCCTAGAATCGGTTTCACCATCACAGCCATGTGATACATGAGCTTGCCGAAATGATCGTATGCTTCAGCATCTGCGACTGAATGGCGCATCAACTCGCGTCGAGTTAATGCATGATCCGCCCACCGCGCAAGATAATTACCATCAGGTAAAGGCGTGATTGTACTTTCAAGTGGCAGGATTTCGAGTCCGTGTTTTGGCAAATCCAATTCGCGAACGATTTCAGGACGAAGTAAACTGACAACATACGATGCAACTGTATATTTGAAGCCCGGGTATACTTCTTCTGTAACTGCAGCACCACCAACAAGATGACGCTTTTCCAGCACGACAACTTTCTTGCCCGCTTTTCCTAAATATGCGGCTGTAACAAGACCGTTGTGGCCGCCGCCAATGATGATTGCATCGTACTGATTTGTTGCCATGGCCGTTCTATTCTAAACGATTCTTTTCCGTAAACAAATGAATTCTTCTCGTTTCACGTTATGAAACATCGTTTCATACTCAAATATTCGTTTTGTGTCTTGGCGGTTAATACTTGAAACTTACGATGTTTGCTGGTACAAATACCCCATGCCAGAACCGACTCCGTTTTATCCACGCACATCAAAGCTTTGTAAAAGTATGCAATGGCGATATTGGTCCGGATATTTCGTACCAAGTTCATATGAAGTTCATCATGACGTTGAATACTATGCCATTCGAAATTCCGCAGGCTTAATCGATATCAGCCCAATGTACAAATATGATGTCACCGGCAAAGACGCATTAAATCTTTGTGACCGTATTGTTACTCGCGATATGAAAAAATGTGCGGTCGGACAAGCTGTTTATTCTGCATGGTGCGACGAACAAGGCAAAACACTTCAGGATGGAACAATTTTTCGGGTTAGCGAAAATCATTTTCGATTCAACACAGCCGATCCAATGTTCCGCTGGATGAGACTAAATGCAGCCGGATTAGACATAGACATTAAAGATGTTAGCGATAAATATGCTGCACTTGCACTTCAAGGTCCACTTTCGCGAAATATTTTGCAAAACATGACCGATGGCGGCGCAATCGATTCGTTAAGGTTTTTCCGGCTAGCCAGTGTAACAGTTGAAAACATTCCAATGATTATTTCGCGCACCGGCTATACCGGGGACCTTGGTTATGAAATTTGGGTTCCGGCTGAACATGCAGTTAAAGCTTATGACATGGTAATGGAAGCCGGGCATCCTTACGGAATTACGCCAGCAGGAAATATTTCTCTGGATATCAGCCGTATTGAAGCTGGATTCATTTTGATTGAGATTGAATACATTAGTGCGGAAAAAGCAATTATTGAATCACAAAAGTACAGTCCTTATGAAATAGGATTGGGGTGGACGGTTCATCTGCAAAAGCCAAACTTTGTTGGTAAGAAAAAACTTGTTGAAGACAAGAAGAAAGGAGTGAAGCGACAGCTAATCGGATTAGATATCCGTTGGGATGAACTGGAACGCGTCTATCAAGAAGAAGCACTTCCTCCGCAAGTTCCATCCGCAGCATGGCGTGGTGGAATTCCAATCTACAATGAGTATCGTCAAATTGGAAAAGCGACCAGCGGATGTTGGTCACCGGTTTTGAAAAAGTACATCGCATTAGGAACTGTTGAAACACCGTTTGCTGAACCGGGCAAAACTGTGCAAGTTGAAATGACTGTTGAATACCAACGCAAGAAAGTCCTGGCAGATATCGTGAAGCTGCCATTCTTTAATCCTGAACGCAAGAAAACGTAAAACGTAATTCGTAAAACGTAAAGAGCTCATTACGCATTACGCATTACGTTTTACGTTTTACGTTTTACGCTTTACGTTTCACCTCATAAGCCTTATTTTTAAGACTATGTCAGAAAGCAGTGCTGCTAAAAAAGGTCTGGAAGGTGTAGTCGCCGCATCCACACACATCAGTCAAGTAGATGGACAAGCCGGAAAATTGATTATTGCTGGCTATCCGTTGGAAGAGATTGCAGGAAAAGCAACCTACGAAGAAGTTGCTTTTGCGCTTTGGAAAGCCGGTCTAAGTCAAACGCCCTCACTGCCAACTCAAGCTGAGTACGATTTATTAACATCCGAGTTAACGCAAATGAGAAGAGTGCCTGATGCAACGATTACACTGTTGCAATCAGCATGGAAAACGCCACCGATGGATGCAGTTCGGATGGGAGCATCGGTTTTATCTCTTAGCGATCCTGCTGTTGAAGATGAATCTGTAGAAGCAAATTTCGAGCGGGCTAAACGTCTTACTACCCAACTTCCAGTAATTGTTGCGATGCATGATCGTTTTCGGCGAGGATTAAATCCGGTTCCACCAAAACCGGAATTAGATCGCGCTGCAAATTTCCTGTACATGCTGAACGATAGAATTCCTGCGCCGGAAGTAGCAAAAGCATTAGATACTTATTGGACGACTGTCATTGATCATGGAATGAATGCCAGTACATTTACAGCGCGAGTGATTGCATCAACTCAATCCGATATGTATTCCGCAATTACAGGAGCAATCGGCGCGCTAAAAGGTCCATTGCATGGTGGCGCGCCTGGTCCAGTGCTTGATATGCTGCTGGAAATCAAAACATTGGATCGCGCGGAATCCTGGGTTCGCGAACAATTAGCTGCAGGAAAACGGATCATGGGATTCGGACATCGTGTGTATAAAGTTCGTGATCCGCGCGCAGATGTTTTAAAAGCTGCAGTTGAGGAATTGGGAAAATCTGCGCACATTGATCGCGATTTACTGGAACTTGCAACCGGAGTAGAAAAGATCATCCTACGTGTGCTGGAAGAAGTAAAACCAGGACGCAAACTCAACACAAATGTGGAATTCTATACAGCGTTAATTTTGCAAAGTATCGGTCTAACTCCAGATCAATTCTCATCGATATTTGCTGCAGGACGCATCGCTGGCTGGACTGCACATGTTCTGGAACAACAATCCGAGAACCGCCTGATACGTCCTGCCTCAGAATACATTGGCCCCACCGATCTGAAATTCGTTCCGCGCGATCAGCGATAAATATTTTTTACCGCAGAATCGCGGAGATTACTTTTCGAAAACGATGCCTTTTTTCTGTCCTTGTTCCTTCAATGTATTTAATACCTGTGCGTCAAAACCGTTGTCTGTTTTCTTTCCCGATTCCTTCAGTCTTGCATCGACATAGGCATCACGCCGTTTGCTGAGATCCTGAATCTTCGCCTGCAGCTGCTGACGATCTTTCGATTTTTGTTCCAGATAATCCCGTTGACGTTTCGTATCCATACTTCTGAGATTCTCCGGCAGATCGCTCGGTTTTAGTTTGTCTAATTCGACGTTCTTATTGTTTACAGCATCAACTAAATCCCAACTTTCGTTTCGATATAGACCGCCTGCTTTACTGGCTGCGCGTTCAGCCGCTGATGCTGGAGCTCTTGTTTCTGCATCAACATCATTTGCAGCTTGAGCTGCCAGCATACGACCTCCGTCACTTCCATATGCAACGTAAGTGCTGTTCAGATCAGTGCTAAGCTTTGACAACTCTTCATCGTACGGTGAAGCAATTGCCACCATCCCGCCGGATTGATCAATCGCTGCGAACTTACCTTCCGCCATCCGTGCGATTTCCTGCCAGATCTGGCGTGTGCCATCGAGATTGCCGCATTGAACTGTGTTAACGATTATTCCGCGACGTTCCGCTATTTTGGTAATACTACGGTAATCGTAACCTTCCTGGTAATCCATGTGGGGCGGTGCGTCGCCGACGAGGTAAACAATCTTCAGCGCCGCAGGATCCTGTGACCATTTCAATCCGTTTACTGCATCGTTTAAAGCGCGATTGACATCTTCAGGAGTATCTCCACCACCACCAGCGGCAAAGTCCCGTAAATGCGAGTACATCGTTTCCAGATCGGAGGTGAAATCGAATTTGGTTGTCACATATTCATCTCCACGATCTCGATATCCGACCAGCGCGATCCGAAGAGTAGGTTTCGGTTGCGCGCCGTTCACTGTGTTAACAATCGTCCAGATCTTTTGCTTTGCTCCTTCAATCAATCCGGACATACTGCCCGTCGTATCCAGACAAAAAGCAACGTCGATAGTTGCATTCTTTTGTGATTGGACTGGCTGTTTTACCGGAGTTTTAGTCTTGATGGCCGCACCTTTTACGACCGGAATTAAAAGCAGAAGAAGAATCAAAACGCCAAGAATTGATGAACCTTTATATTTCATAGCCGAAGCCTCCACCCTCTTAAACGCGCTCGGTTGGAAAAAGATTTTCGTTCGGGGGAGATTAGCTATTTTTCGAGGTAACGATATTGAAGATCGCTCTTAGTGGTATTTGCCGGAAGTATCGCCTGAATCTTAACAACTTCACCTGGATTGTAATCTTCCACTTCAATAAGTTTCTCGTTCATGCCCGCGGCAGATCACAGAAAAGTATTTCACTGGCTTTGTCCCTTTAAGTCGAAGTCGAGCAACAAAGAAAGAATCATTTCCAATTTTTTTCAGAGAGCTTTCCAACACCGCAAGTTCCTGCCCCGGAGCAGTAAGGGCCTTGACTACGAATTTACCGGGAGGTTCTTTAATAGGTTCTGGTTTTTTCGGGGCAGTGCCCGACTTTTCACGTTGCTTTTGAATTAATGCATATAGTTTTGCTTTCTGGACTTCTTCATAGGGCAATTCATCGTAGATGATGGGAAGCGGTTCTCTGTTGTGCTCTATCATTAAAGGGCTAAGAGGTTTGATAGATTTTCCGCTCTTGTGCCAAATCGATAACCATGTTTGAGCAATGTCATTGACTGCTTCACTATAGAGTAAGGAAGAAGTGCTTTCTGAATTTTCTAATGTCCACCGATACGAAGTGCGTTCTTGAAAATACATCTGGTAATTTTGGATCGGATACTGATAACCTTCAAACAAGACAACAACCGGAGTGTCAAATATGAAATTCTGATTCGGTCGTTGATCTTTCTTGATCAATGATTCCGGAGTCCACAGGTCCCCAATATAGTGAGCAAGATAACAAAATTGCCGTACAGCTTCGTAGTCCTTTTTCGTTTCTAACTTTGTGTTGAGAGTCGAAATGATCGAGTCGATTCGATCAATGGCACCACCTTCGCGAGTGTCCGCCAGATAATAATGATTCTGAAAATCTCCAATAACTTCATCAGGGTCTCGAACGCCGGGTTCCATGATCTTAAGATTGGCTTTAAAAAACTTTTGGAAATCGGCCGGCATGAACATCACCGCATCGCGCGTCATTTGAAGATGGGTATTCGTATGCCATGCAAAAAGTGATAGAGGCGAACAAAGAAAAATTACCAGGATGATGAGAGATCTCTTCATGCGTGTCGTATTCTACTTTATCACCTGCTGACAACGGCACACAATAAAGAGAGACACTAACAAAGCTACTGTTTCTCATTATCATCGCTGAAGATTTTGTCCCACCAGCCCTTCCTTTTTTGCATTGCCCTGGCCTAATCCCATTTTCTTGCGGATCTCATTAATGTCCCAACCGGTATAACTGGCGAGAGTTTGTGCTTCTTTTTCTTGTCTTTGAGCAAGGGTACGCACATATTGCTTACCACCTTCGCAGGTAATTTTGCCTTTGAATGGATGGCGCATAACATAACGGCCCTGATAATTTTCACGGTTGCCAGTAGATTGGAATACTAAATCTTCCGGAAATTTATCGCGAGTATAACGCGCGTGAATACGTGTAATAAATACGCTTCCGCGTCCTTGTTCTTGATCCCAGAACACTCCCGACTTCCGCAATTCATCCGGTGTTAGCGGATCCGCTGCACATGGATCGCACCATGCCATATCCCATGCATGTTCAACAAAAACTGCATTCTTCCCTTCTTTTTCATATGCCCGCTGAAAAATCGCACGATAAAAATCTGAAAACTCATTTTTTACATACTCAGGTATATCAAAGTTCGATGGGATGTTTACAGTACGATAATTTGTAACTTCAGTTCTGCCTTGTGGAGAAAGCGCAAATACAATGAGATCCTGTGCCGCTTTCGCATTTGCCATTCCTAATCGGATCGGTAACATGAACTTCGGAGATTCAAATGCCATTTGTAACGGACGCAGAAATGTAAGACCACTTTTCTTATATTCACCAAGATTTACTTTCGCTACAAAAAATTTTGTATTGCTTCGAATGTACGGTTGTAACAGTTCTGCCGCACCTTGCGGAATCTTATAGCCATTCTGATTCAGCCAGGTTTCAAGTCCGGTAGATTCTTTCGCACTGAGAATTACGATGTCATATTCACCCACGGTGAATTGCGCTTCGATCTTTACTCCCAGCGCCGCATCCCCTTTACGTTTCATGGCCCCTTCTTGGGCAGCCATCGGTTTCGGTATCGCATCATATACTAATCGCTGACACGGATCAGGATCAAAATATTCCACTAACCGCGGGGCGCTGAATGCATCCAATCGTTCAATGATTTTCGGATCGCCAATGTGTACTTGCTCTTTCTTCAACACCACAGGTACAGGCACAACGATTGCAAAATCGGCAACTTCACCCTGGAAATCGTTGGCCATAGTTAGAACGGTGCGATCACCATCCCTGGCCAGAATTACTTTGGATGCTTGATTGAATAATTTTGTGTCTGCCTTCGCAACAAAAAAGCCGCAAAATGAATAAGCAGAAGTTGCACTGAATAAAAAAATAGCGATCAAGAACTTTGAAATCCGATGTGACATTGTAGCTCCTCCATTGCCTGCCGGCGAGCCGCCGGCGCTACAAACCGCTAATCCTTCTCATCATCATCTCCGAAGATTTTGTTCCACCAGGAACTATCATCCGGATTACCACTCACCCTGCTCAATCCCATCTTCTTGCGGATCTCATTAACATCCCATCCTGTGGCGTTCGCCAAAACCTGAGCCTCTTTATCCTGCCTTTTTGCCAATTCTTTTACGTATTGCTTGCCTGCATCGCATGTGATTTTGCCTTTGAATGGATGTTGCAGAATGTAGCGGCCCTGATAATTTTCACGATTCGGAGTTGATTGAAATACAAGATCTTCCGGAAAGAGCGGCCGTGAATAGCGCGCATGAATCCGTGTGATGAAAACATTATGTTGATTTTGATCATTCAGCCAAAACACTCCAGCTTTCCGCAATTCCTCCGGATTCAATGGTTGATCCGCGCATGGATCGCACCAGGCCATGTCCCAGGCATACTCAACAAACACTGCATTCTTCCCTTCTTTTTCGTAGGCACGTTGAAACATCGCACGATAAAAATCGGAAAATTCATTTTTGACATAAATCGGGATATTGAAATTGGATGGAATGTTTATCGTCCGATAATTTGTAACTTCAGTCCGTCCTACACGAGACAATGCAAAAATAATTAGATCCTGTTCTTTCTTTGCATTTGCCATACCTAGCCGGATCGGGAGCATGAATTTTGGAGACTCAAATGCCATTTGCAACGGTCGTAAATACGTAAGGCCACGTTTGTCGTATTCAGCGAGATTCACTTTTGCAACAAAGAACTTTGTATTGCTGCGGATGTATGGTTGCAGCAATTCAGCGGCACCTTGCGGCATCTTATAGCCATTTTGATTGAGCCACGTTTCAAGACCGGATGATTCCTGAGCGCTTAAAATTACGATGTCGTATTCACCCACCGTGAATTGAGCTTCAATTTTGACTCCTAATGCATCAACAGATCGAGATTTTCCCGAGCCTGCAGCATTTGAAGACATTTGGGCTGGTGCCTCCGGATACACCGGAGCACAAGGATCTCTATCAAAATATTCCACCAGCCGCGGCGCACTGAAAGCATCTAACCGTTCCAAAATTTTTGGATCACCAATATGAACTTGCTCTTTCTTCAATACCACTGGAACCGGCACCACAATCGCAAAATCTTTTAATTCACCTTGATAATCATTTGCCATTGTCATTACGGTACGATTTTCATCGCGCACCAGTACCACTTTCGAAGCCTGATTGAATAACTTCGTATCAGCTTTTGCTACAAAAAATCCGCAAAATGAATACGCGTTTGCTGCGATGAATACGCAAACGACGACTAAGAAGGTAAGACGTTTGGCTGACATTGAGCCACCTCCGATGCTTTGAACTCCTCTGTGACCTCTGTGGTAATCCATTCAAATCGTTTTGATGGGAAGAATCGATCAAACAAAATTGTCAAAGGTGATAATGCAAATAATGCCCAGAAGGGAGCAGTAGGAAGAAAATAATGATTGCGTAAAACGTAAGTCAAAATTGCAACGCACAAAGACCATATAATCCGTGCGATTCTGCGATCTGGAATTGCTCGCGGATCGGTGATCATAAAGAATGAAAACAACAATAACGAACCGCTCATCATTTTGTGAACAAAAACATCAGGAGTCCAACCGAGCCATTGATTTCGGATGAATTCTAACAGAGCATAGCCTCCCAAAAATGCGCCGGTTGTTTCCCATCTTCCAACTTTTTGTACAACCATCCCGCCGGTTGCAAAAAATAACAGCACAAACCAAACTTCATTTCCCCATTGACCTGGCGATACCCATGCGTCAGTTGTTAACAATAGAACAAGAATAATTCCGAAGTTCGATGGATTAAAAAAATGTTTTCCGCGATATCGAAGTAAGAATTTGCTTAGAATCGAAACTGCTCCGGCAATCACCATTGCTGCAACAGAACCTGCGCGAAGTAAAGCACACAGACTGATTGCTGTAATTAAAGCGCTGCGGATCGAAGGATTTTCGGATGAAAACAATTGATCTGCAATCAGCTGAGTAGCGATTGCGGAAAGCAGAATCGCGATCATTAATTCAGGGCGAACGGTCCAATCGCGATTAAAAATGCCGAGCATTAAAAACGCAGACAAGAAAAGAATCTGGAAGTCCCGAGCATCCTTAAAAAGGTTAACCCGCATCATGCTTACTTTAACGCCCAACAAGTCTTTAAGACTTACCGCAAAGTCACTGAGCCTTAATTCCGTAGACGTGCCCTAAAGTTCGAATGATAAACATTTTGTCCGAAATGGCCGGCGTAGCCATCGACACTTCATTCATTTTATTCACCGACAAAACTTCATATTCCGGGCCGGCCTTTACAACATAAATCTCACCATCTTCGCTTGTGAAATAAAGTTTGCCATCTGCGGCAATTGGTGAAGCGGTAAATGCATAACCACTTCCCTGTCCACCAAGACGTTTTTGATAAATACGTTCGCCGGTTTTTGCGTTATAGGCTGTCACCACACCGTTGTTAGCGCATGTATACAAGTAGTCTCCATATACAATCGGTGTCGGCATGTACGGACCCCCGCGTTTTTTGCTCCACGCGATGAATTCGTTCGATTCGGCATCATCTTTCAGTGTGATATCCCCGGTTGCATTCAATTTGATCGCATAGATCGGCTGAATCGGAGCATATCCGCTGGTAACAAAAATTAAATCGTGGGCCACAAATGGAGTGGGAACTGTGATTTCAGAATTACCGTGAAGTTTCCATAACTCTTTGCCGGTTTTCACATCATATCCGCGAATAAAATTCGTTCCGTTCGCAACGATCTGAGCACCATCCCTGGTTTGAACAAGTGAAGGACTGCCCCAGGATGGAACTTCCTCGCGAATTGTTTTCCATACTTGATCACCATTTTTTAAACTAAAAGCTGCAATATAAGAATTCTTTTGCAAATCTGCTTGAACGATCACAAGATCTTGATAAATGAGTGGCGAGCTGCCATAAGCCCATTGATAATCAGGATCATAAAACCAACCCGCATCTAAAACACCCAGGTCTTTTTTCCAAACTATATCTCCGTTGAAATTAAAGCAATAAAGTCCACCGAATCCGAAAAGAGCCACAACATTTTTCCCATCAGTTGCCGGAGTAGAATTTGCTTGTGTTGATTTGGGATGCCGTTTCACATTAGGAACTCCTTCGAAAACAGTTTTTTCCCAAATGATGTTCCCGGTTTTCTTATCCAGTGAATAAATTTTCCAGGTGTGCTTCGAAAGATCTTTTGATGGTTCTACATCACCATACAGGCCATTTTTCAATTTTGCTTCGGGATCGCTGCTAATCGCAGTTGTAACAAAAATATGATCGCCCCAAACGACTGGTGATGAATTAGCCAAACCTGGGATCGGGGTTTTCCACAAAATATTTTTCCCCGCTTCTGCATCCCATTCGATCGGTGGATATTGACCATCAACTACTCCCGTTGCTCCCACACCGCGAAACGATGGCCAATTTGCGGGCTTGGTGACAGTCATGTTGCTTTGTTCAAGCAGTTTCTTATCTGCCGCAATTTTTCCCGGCGTGATTTCAGCAACGGCAGCTTCCTTCGCGCGAGTATAAACTGTTGTACTTCCATCCGGCCGCTTCACAGTGAAATGATTTGATTTCCCTTCTTCAGGCTCAAACTGCACAATGTAATCTGCCATCCCATTAAGAAGAAACGTTTTCTCATCTTTTGGTGTTAAACCAAATTCCTGATTTTGAACCTGAACTTTTAAGCCGCCTTCCGGATTAGTTATTACGATTTCATCTCCATCAGCATTCTTGAATTTCCCGGAGTAAGATTGCAAAATCTCCGGAGCTACTTTGACGCCAGCTTCCTTCCTTACTACCGCGCCCGCGTCTTCCAAGATTTTAATCACTGCGTCATTTTTATTTTCATTCGCGATGCCTAGTCCTTCATTCAATTTTTCCTGCGAAATTTTTGCGTTCGCCATAATCATTCGCAGCGCTTCGGGATCATTCTGATAAATCGTTGATAGGAATGCATCATCCGGACTCGCGCCTTTTTGTAAAAGGAACTTCACGATATCGTTATGGCCATTTTCAATTGCCCAGCTGATCGGCGTTGCCTTATAAAATGAATCTTCCGCATTTACATCCGCACCATGCTCAACCAAAAATTGCACTGCATCGAGATGACCTTTGCTGCAGGCAAATCCAAGCGCTGTAACTCCATACCTGTTCTTGGAATCTACAGCCACACCCTGGTCTAACAATTTCTTTAATTCAGCTACATCCCCTTTTTTAGCTGCTTCCAAAAATTGATCGGCTAATTGATCGGCAAACAAAATTCCGCTAAAAAGGATGAGAGTGATAACGCATAGAGTCTTCATAGACGCTCCAAAGAAATTTCGTAAAACGTAATACGTAAAACGTAAAAGGAGATCCGAGCGTTTTTACGTTTTAAGTTTTACGTTTTACGTTTTACGTTTTACGGAGTTGATTAACTCCAGGGTTCGATTGTTTCAACTACCCAGCTTTCATCATTCCATTCGATTTTCTCACCGGGTAATTTCCCCAACAAAATTGTCCCAATTTTTGCTTGATAAGAATAGATTCCTTGCTGCGGATTCGAATCCCACGGACCAAGAAGAGTTAATACCATCCGCTTATCACCGGGCTGACCTAACACAATTCGCGTTCCAGGTCTCACTTCACTGCAATCAACTTGCCCCGGCTCCAAAACACGAACTCGATTTAATTCATTTTGCAATGCAGCTACACGATTAATTAAATATTCCTGCCGTTCTCTGGCTGCCTTGTACTCAAAATTTTCACGCAAATCGCCATGCGCAGCCGCTTCACCAATTGCTTTACGATTTGTAGGCAGTTCAACTTTGATTAAATTTTCAAGCTCCGCACGTTTTATTTCGAAGGCTTCACGCGTGCTGAAAATCCAATCTTCTTTTTTCTTCATTTCAGGAACACGCATTCGGATAACATTCTTCCATCGATCTTTGCGATAATCTTCTAGATGTATAGTGTGATCCAGCATGTCCATTGATTTTTGTCCAACATCCGGATTCAGAGTGTGAGACAAAATGTTCATTAACAGGCCACTTTCTATTGCCTTCTTTATTCGATTGCGATTTTTGGAAAATTCAGTTGCGTCAATTGCTTCAATCACCGGTAAAATGAATTTGCCTTCCAATCGGGTCAAAAATAGCGGTCTCGCCTTTTCATCTGCAGCCATTTCACAAAACCATGTAAACGCGGCCGGACTCAATGACGGACTTGCCACAACCCGATTCAATACCTGATCTGCAGATTCCGAAGCCTCAGATACAAGTTTTTCTAACATCAGGCTCAATACTTTTGGATTCTCTTCACGGAAAAAATGTTGGGAATAGATTTGAACCCAGTTATCTGAAAACAACTCGCGATAGGCCATCAGTACTTTTGTTTTTTGAGCTTGATTATCCACCCGAGTCAACACTTCAGTGGGATTTGCTTCGCGCAGGATCCGTTCAAATGTATACGGCAGTTGATTGATTTTATCCGGCCAGCGCTGAAATACGTCCAATATATCTAACGCGGTATCCCACTTTTTCGTTTCAAAAGCATTTGAAGCTTCATGGATTAATGCATCAGCAAAATAATTTGTAAGTTCAGAACTTCTGCCGGCAAGGGCCTTTGCCATTGCAATCCGTTCTTTGGTTTTGACTGAATCGAATTCTTTCTTCGTTTGTTCTTCAGCTTCCGATGCTGATCCACTCCAGGAATACAACGCTTGTGCACCTTTTCCGATCGTAACAATTTGCGGATTCTTACGCGCTGCGGTCCACCAACGCGACCAACTTCCTTCGCCGACAACTTTGTTCAAACAATCTTTAATTTCACTAACAGTCATCGGGCGATCGAACGTTTGCAGCAATCTTCCAAGAGCTCCACCCGGATCCGCTTCCGCCTCTTGCTGAAGTTTCGGCAATGCCATTACCTTTTCGCGCAAAATATGACCTTCTTCAAGCAAAAGAACTTCCGGATCTCCGAATTGAACCGTAACATCCGATTTTTTTTCGAAATCAATTCTTACAACACGTAACTTTAAATTGATTTCAGTTACCTGACCGGTTCCGTATCCTTGTTGGTAAAACGGTTGTCCAACATCATAACGGAGTGCTTCTTCCGATTTTTCAACACTTGAAACCAATTCTTCCGGATTCAAAATTTCCTGAACGGAATAAAAGCGAAAAATTGAATCAATTGAAGGTCGTTGCAAATAAACGTGGCTTAGAGTTTCGCGAAACTGATCTTTAACATCATCAAGTTTTTTGGGATCTAAAGTGTGCCGCGTTATTTCTTTCAATATCCGCAGATGATCAGACCATCTTTGATGTTCTCGAAGATGTTCATCAAGCAGATTCATCAAGACAGCAGCGCGCTGTTTTTCGTGTCTTCGGCCTAGCTGCCTTGCGCAATCAAGAAGGTCCAGAAGATCAAACTCGCCGCGTTCTAAAATTTCCAGCCAATAGACTTCCAGATCATCAAGTTGATTATTGTCTAGAAGGTCTTGAAGGTTTTTATCGTTCATTGTTCCGTGAATGACGCCTTGCCCTGTTACGTTCCGCCACCCACGTACGATATTTACCCCAGAGTACGCCGCCCATCTTTGGGAGCTTCGTTCCATTCCTCTCGCGCTTGCTCAATTCATGAAATAAAACCGGGCCAGTCAAAGAACCATCCTGGTACATTTGCAATAAAGTTTCAGCAGGCAAATCGGATAAACTTCGTTCATCTGCTTCGGCCCCGCGTCTGATTACACGAAGTCGGTCCCGGTCTCTTTCCGAATGTTGAGTATGAGCTTCGGGGACGGGTTCATTTTTTTCTTTAAATCGCAGATAAACCTGTTTTGGTAATAGCCCGCGCCGGTAATAATGTTCAATGGAACGCGTAAAATCTTCTAGATCCTGATTATTGGATTTCACTGCATCATGAATCAGGATAAGCCGTTCCACAAGCATCATTACTCGATTTTCATATTTGATCATTTGCGGAGCTGAAAGCTTTCCTCCACGATTTACGTACGCATCATGCCGCCTTAACTCCTGGGCAAATGTATTTCCTGCAGTATCGAAATAGGGCAGTTCCTCAAAATCATCTCGATTCATTTTTTTCTTTCGTCCTCTCTTTTAATGGTAGGTCTAAATGAAACCACACACCATATTCTACTATGTCGACAAAGTCTCGAGAATAAGGGCTTACACAACCCGAATCTTCGCTTTTTCTTTGCCTCTGTTGTAAAAATGGATTACATTATTAACATGCCTGATCGAATTCAAGGACGCGGCGCTAGTTACAATCCTCAGAATCGTTTTGAAAAATTGAAAATTGATTACAGCTCCGATGATTTTGAACCTTTCGAAGATAAACCAAAAGTTGAAACGATTTATTATCACGATTCAACACGATCAATTCTGGCGAAAAATGATAGCCCGGATGTGCCATTCACTTTCAGCGTAAATCCATATCGCGGCTGCGAACATGGTTGCATATATTGTTACGCTCGGCCAAGTCATGAGTGGCTGGGATTTTCCGCAGGTCTCGATTTCGAAACTCGAATTCTGGTGAAAATGGATGCGCCAAAATTATTGGCGGAAGCGTTAGCCGATCCGAAATTTGAACCACAGGTTATTGCAATGTGCGGCAATACTGATTGTTATCAGCCGGTTGAACGTAAATTGAAACTTACCCGCGGATGTTTGGAGCAATTCCTTCAGTTTCGAAATCCAGTAGGTGTTATTACGAAAAATTCTTTGGTCATTCGTGATATAGATGTGCTTCAAGATCTTGCGCAGCTGAAATTAGTTCATGTCACCTTATCAATTACAAGTCTTGATCCGAAATTAATTTCCAAGATGGAACCCAGAACTGCATCACCACAAAATCGATTGAACGCAGTTAAAGCCTTAAGTGATGCCGGAATTCCCGTTGGAGTGAACGTTGCTCCGATTATTCCGGGATTAACTGACAGCGAGATACCGGAAATTTTGAAACGTGCTGCGGATCATGGTGCTAAAGGTGCGGCTTACATTATTATGCGGCTTCCTTATGCGGTTAAAGAGTTATTTGTCGAATGGGTACAAAGAGAATTTCCTGAAAAAGCTGACAAAGTATTGAATCGGATTCGGGAAGTTCGCGGGGGAAATTTGAGCGATCCACATTTTCATACCCGAATGACTGGCGAAGGAGAACTCGCGAAAATGATTCAAGCTTTGTTTGAAACTTCATGCAAGAAATTTGGGCTCGATTCCGATGACGATGATGAGAATGATGACGAGTTGACGATCAAAACTTTTATACGGCCTGGCCAGATGGACCTGTTTTAATCTCAGTGTCTTTGTGGTTGGTTTGTTTTAATCCGATAATTCCTACAACAAAGAACACCAAACCCAACGCATCAAACCAATGTGGTTGAAATTGAACCGCATTATTCGCGGCAGTGGTAGTAAAGCCAGGAATATCTACTTTAAGAATTCGCATCGTAACAAATGGAATCGCATTAAAAGTTGCATGGCAAATTACACATAACATCAGTGAGCCTGATTTTAATCTTACCCATGCCAAAAACAGCGCAAGCAGAAAAATATTTAATGCGACAATCGCTCCGACCGGTAAATGAACCAGCGCGAAAAGAATTGAAGACGTCAGAACTGCAGTTGTTAGCTTATAGTGTCGCGCGAGGCCTTCTAAAATAATTCCGCGGAATAACGTTTCCTCAACTATTGGCGCTACTAACAATACCGTGATGAAAACACCGGGCAAATCATCCTGCATAAGAGTGTCGATGATTTTTGAATCAGTTGGAATCGGAAAATAGCGATTCAAAATATTGTTCAGTTCTGAAGAAAGAATTGCAATTCCAATGATCGAAAATATTCCCGCCATAATGATTGGTGGGTTCGGTAAATGATCGAGCAACATCGAATGCAAGGAAAAGCCATTCATGTAAGCGCCTATTGCCAATGTAATTCCGCCGGCAATTCCGTTCAGCACACAAAAGTGATACCACCTCAATTGCTCAGGTCTGAGTCCACTGACTCGATCAATTACCCAGTAAATCCAAAGCTGCAAGACAGCGAACAGGATTACCAATGCAAAGGAATGAGCGATGGTAAATCGCCAGTGTTTATGCTCAGCTTGTTTTGTTGTTTCCTGAATTTCTGGTTCATCCATAAGCGATAACTATAACTAAAAAGAATGCACGTGCCAAAGAAAATCCGAATCGTACTCGTACTCTTAGTCCCACTGAAAAACTCGATTAAGAGAGAGATTACGAGTACGAGTACGAAAACGATTTCAAGGTACAATGGAAGTACTATGAAAATCGAACTTTTCAAAATGGAACGCATGCAATCAACCTGGGAAAACCTGGTTGAATATAACCTTTCAGAAAGCGGTGTCCATCCAATGACGCTGCGTGAATTGGTAGAAGATGATGGTATTGTCGTAGAGCGATTGTTGAAACAGGAACTCGGTTATGTTCAATCCAATGGAACTCCCGAATTACGAGACAAAATTTCGCAGCTATATCCGGGGGCAACGAGAGACCATGTGCTTGTCACCAACGGAACGGCGGAAGCAAATTTGATTTCAGCATTACGTCTGACTGACCGTGATGATGAAATCGTTTTGATGCTGCCGAACTACATGCAGCTGTGGGGGCTTACACGCGCTTTAGGTGGAAATGTCCGGCCATTTTATTTGCGCGAAGAGAATGCCTGGCATCCAGATCTTGATGAATTGCGTTCGCTCGTTTCAAAACGGACGAAATTAATTGCAGTTTGTAATCCTAATAATCCAACCGGTGCGATTCTGACTCAGACCGAAATGGATGAAATGATTCGAGTTGCTGATTCTTGCGGCGCATGGTTGCTGGCCGACGAAGTATATCGCGGAGCAGAATTGGAAGGTTCTGAATCCAAAAGTTTTTGGGGAAAGTATGATCGTACAATCATCACTTCCGGATTATCAAAAGCTTATGGCATTCCAGGACTTCGTATTGGTTGGATCATTGGCGCACCTGAATTCATTGCAGAATGCTGGTCATATCATGATTACACTACAATCGGTACATCGATTTTGAGCGATATCTTAGCAAGAGTTGCATTGGAACCAACGAAGCGGCAGAAAATTTTGGAACGAACCCGGGGTATTCTTCGCACAAATTTTCCGGTGCTGCAGGATTGGATCGCGAATCATGGATCGATGTTTTCGATGATTGCACCGCAAGCGGGAGCAATTGCATATTTCAAGTACAAGTTAAATGTGAATTCTACTGAGCTTGTGGAAAAACTCCGGAAGGAAAAAAGCGTACTGATTGTTCCTGGGGATCATTTTGGGATGGATCGTTATCTGCGCATCGGTTACGGTTCACCCGCAGATTATGTAAAAGCTGGCCTTGATCGTATCCACCAAACGCTGCTCGAATACGTGTAACTCTGTGTTTCTGTGGTAAAAAATTTAACCGCAAAAACACAGAGGATTCACAAAATATTAGCAAAACTTGATTTCACTGCTAAGGCCATTCGCAAGGATGGAATTGCAGCTTTGATAGAAACGCCTGAATTACTGCCATTTAAAATGGCATCGCGGAATTCTGTTTGTTCGCTTTCCAATGGGTGAACAATCTCTTGTGGCTTGTACTCCATTCGATTGATATCCGGCATTCCACCCTGACATGCGTTGGGCTGAAGAGAGAACATCGACACCGATTGCTCAACAAAATCCATCGACAAATAGTAATAAGGTTGAAATAAGCGCATCTTTCGCATTTTCTTCGCACTCACGCGAGACGCCGTTATGTTGGCCACGCATTTTCCCGGAAATTTAATTCGCGCATTTGCGATATCAATATTACGCGACAAGATTGGAATCCCAACAGCTTCTAACGCAGAAGGCTCTTCGCCCAAAAACAGATAAAGCAGATCCAGATCATGAATCATTAAATCCAACACTACATCAACATCAAGACTGCGCGGCGAAAAAACTCCAAGCCGATGGCATTCGATAAATAATGGGCGAGTAATATTTGGCAATGCTTGTTTCACGGCAGGATTAAATCGTTCAGGGAATCCAACGTGCGCAACAACTCCCGCTTTTTGAACTATGGAATCCAATTGCTCTGCTTCTTCAACGGAGGCTGCAACCGGCTTTTCGATCAAAATATGCTTGCCCGCCGATGCTAATTCGGAAGCAATTTCAAAATGGGTGCTGGTTGGTGTAGCAATGACAGCCGCATCAAATTCGTCTAGATGATTTCTATAGTCGGTGTCGAATGCGGCCTTAAAATCTTTTGCTGCTTCAGAGGCATGATCGGGATTGTGATCAATGATTAGAGCGAGATCTTTTAGAAAGCGTGCGTGATTTCTACCTTGATGACCAGCTCCGATAAGTGCGATACGCATTTCTTATTTAGCAGGCTAGAAGCCTGCGGCCGTAATGCGGGCCAGAGCCCGCGCTCCTTACTTAATGATGCCGCGTTTGGATTCTCGGATGAATTGCAGAAGATAGGAAATTTCTGGCGTAAATGGTTCTTCTTTGGATATGGCTTCGACCGCTTGAGATGTATTCAATCGAGATTGAAGCAGCAATCTAAATGCATGCCGGATGCCGTCAATCGTGTCAGTATTAAAACCTTTGCGACGCAACCCGATGGCATTCACACCATAACATTGTGCGCGATTGCCAACAGTTTTCGAAAAAGGCAAAACATCTTTGGTAATAACCGAATAACCACCGATAAATCCATGCATTCCTACACGACAATGTTGATGAATTCCTGAAAAAGCGCCAACCTGTGCATGATCTTCAATCAAAACATGACCAGCAAGTGTCGCGGCATTGGCCATAATTACAGAATCACCGATATAACAATCATGCGCGATGTGCGCATATGCCATGAATAAGTTGCCGTTTCCGACAACTGTTTTTCCGCCCCCACCTTTTGTCCCGCGATGAAATGTTACAGATTCACGAAATACATTATCATCACCGATGATCAACGTACTTCGTTCACCGCGGAATTTTAAATCCTGTGGAATTTCGCCGATGGAACCAAATTGAAAAAATTTACAGTTGCGCCCAATTACAGTTGGTCCTGCAATCACAACATGTGATTTGACAATCGTTCCATCACCGATTTTTACTTCAGGACCAATGATGGTATAAGGACCGACACTTACGTCTTTCCCCAGTTCCACATCAGGATGAATTACTGCAGTCGGATGAATATCAGGCATGTTCAGATTCCTGGTTCACGAGGGAGGTCAAAAATTCTGCCTCAGCTACCAGGGTTCCATCAACAAATGCTTCGCCTCGCATTTTGCAAATCGTATATTTGTACCTCAATACATCTACTACGATTTTTAATTGGTCCCCGGGAATTACTGTCTTGCGAAACTTTGCATTGTCAATTCCAACCAAATAAACCAGACCTTTTTCTTTTAACTCATCGGTCCTGCAATAACAACACACCACCCATTTGAGCCATCGCTTCAATTATCAAAACTCCAGGCATAATGGGACGTCCTGGAAAATGACCTTGAAAAAATGGCTCATTGATGGTGACATTCTTAATGCCAACTATCCGCTTTTCCCGTTCGTACTCCAGAATGCGATCAACCAAAAGGAATGGATAACGGTGAGGTAAAGCCTTAAGGATAGAGTTAATATCGAAGGCTGGCATTCGACGTTATTGCTTCTTTTGCGTCTGCGGCGCGGCTGCCGTTTGAGCTTCGTTAAAGCGTTTAATCACTTCATCAGTAATATCAAACTTTGGATCACGCCAAATTGTAAACTGTTTTCCAACGATTAAAGAATATCCCTTCTCCTGGCCTATTTTTTCAATCAATGGAATCAGTTTGTTTTGCATCGTTTCCATTGCACCATCTAATTTCCCCTGAATCTCCTGTTCGGAATCCTCTCGAAAACGTTTTGCATCCGTAATCGCTTTTTGGATTTCTGCTTTACGTTTGTCTTGAGCATCAGGACTTAGAATGTCTTTCTCTTTTGTGAGCTTATCATTCATGACCTGAATGCTGTTCTGTCTTTGTTCAATCTCCTGCTGCTTTTTATCGCGCAATGCTTTGATATCAGCAAACAGTTTTTTTCCTGGCTCAGAATCCCTTAAAACTTTTTCACCGTCAACAACGGCTATGTTACCAGTGCCTTGAGCCATCAACGGTAAGGCAAAAAGTAACATGAAAGGCACAACTAACCATCTCATATAACGACTTTCTCCGGTTTTGAATTTTTAGATTGCAATCTTACCACAGAGGCGCAAAGTGTCTCAGCGTTCAGTGTGCGACTTTGTGGTGAATTATACTCCTAGAATGTTGTACCGACGGAAAAACGGAAGGTGGTTTTTTCCGGGCGGAAGCTAGGTGGCAACGTTAATAGCTCACCACGGTTGAAATTGTAAGCCCAGATGAAACGGAAAGGCGCACTTAAGAATGGAGCAAGAAATCTGACTTCAACGCCTGTACTTCCGCGCATATCCGTAAAATCAATTGCTTCCCTGAGGAACGCATTTCCATAATCCAGGAATCCGGCAAGCTTTAGCGGTCCTGCAATTGGAATTACATATTCAACATTGGTAACAAAAAATTTATTACCACCAGCAATAAACTGACCTCCGGTTTCAGGATTCGTTTCAATTGGTCCTACAATCCGGATTTCATAACCACGAATGCTTCGTTCACCACCAAGGAAATACCGCTCATAAAATGGAAGTTGCAATCCCCCGAATCCAGTTCCATATCCAAATTCCACATTATACGCAAAATAGTGCTTTTTGGAGAACCCTCTCATATATTGAGTCCAGGTGATAGAAGGTTTGTAATAATTGACCTCACCACCAAGCCACCCACCTACAATTTCATTAGCAAGAACTAACCTTGATCCGCGCGTAGGATCGGTTGGGTTATTGATCGTGGTGCGAACCAACTGCGGAGTTACCCGGCTTTCCTTGCGGTCGCTCTGAAATAGCTCAATGCCGGGGAAAATACTGTCATCAATCGGCTGTCCCTGATTGTTAGTTGGGTTTTCAATATCAACTGTCTGGTAACCGTAGGACAGAACTCCTTTGAATTCTTCGTAAATTGGAAATCCAAAAGAGACTGAGAAACCGGTTGTATCACGCAAGAAATTGAAATAATCGTATCTGTATTTAAAGAGGCTAACGCCAAGAGATATTCGGCGATCAAGAAAGTAAGGTTCCAAAACTTCTACGCTGTAATTTTCGGATCGAGAGCCACCCTGCAAGTTAACCGTAAAAATTTTACCGGTCCCAAATAAGTTTTTAGTGGAGAAAGTAACGTTGCCAAAAAATCCTTCGAATTCGCTGTAACCGCCACCCAGGCGGATTTCATTTCGTTTATTTTCTTTGACATCAAGTGTTATATCGGCTTTATTTTGAGCGTTTTCTACCGGAGTGATGTTTGGCTTAATGTCATCAAAGAAACCGAGACGATAAATGCGATCGAGGCTCTCACGAAATTTATTTACCCGTAAAAGCTCTCCTTCCTGCACAAGCATTTCGCGCCGAATTACTTTATCGCGCGTATAATTGTTGCCTGTAAATTCAATCCGGTTGATAAAAAATTGACCATTTTCCTGAACATCAATATTCAGGTTGATGATTTTGGTTTTTTCGTCAGGCTCAAAAACCGGCTGAAGGCTGGCGTAAATATATCCCTGGTCTCCATATGCTTTTTGATTTGCCTCCAAACCGTCGCGAAGCAAGCCGCGATTAAAGACCTCGCCCTTCTTCAACTCCATGTTTTTCAAAAGTACTGCTTCAGTTAAAAGAGTATTTTTTGAAAAATGAATATCACCGGTCCGATATTGATCGCCCTCTTCAACCGGAATAACCAATCGCATCCGGTTTTTCTTGCCTTCGATTAGTTCGATCTTCGGGTCATCGATGCGGGCATTAATGTAACCATTGTTATAATAAAGATCCTGAACGCGTTCCATATCTTTATCGAATTTTTCTTTTTCAAAATCATCTTTTCGTGTGATCCACGATAACATTCCGCGTTCTTTGGTATCTTTCATCCGGCCTTTCAGCTTTCCATCGGAAAATACCTTATTACCATCAAACTGAATTTCACCAATACGCGCCTTAGGTCCTTCATCAATTTGGAAATTAACTTTCGTGCCGGTGGGTCCGAGAGCTTCGGTCAAAATCTTCACCGTTCCAAAACGCAGGCCCTTTTCAACCATTAATCCTTCAATGGCGTTAGAAATCTTCTTTGCAGCATATGGATCATACGGTTGATCAATTTTTAAGCCGATATTTTCATCCGTTAATTTCTTTTCAATATCGTCTTTAGATACTTTTTTGTTTCCGGTATATTCGATTTCCTTAACCAGCGGTCTCTCTTCAACTTTAAAAATGAGGACAATACCATTGGGAGATTCTTCGGTTTCGATCTTAAGATCCTTTAAGAATCCGGTTTGCCATAAACGCTTAAAATCTTCACGAACTGTTGCGGCATCATAACGGCCTCCAACTTTGGAGGAAATGTAATATTGAAAAGTTTCGGTAGCAATTCTTTGATTGCCAATAATCCGAATTTCCGAAATTACATTTTGATCGGATTGTTGTGCTAGAACAGGGGCTACACAAAGTAAAATGAAGATAAAAGACAAACCAAACTTTTTCATACTTTTGCCATCAGATATTATTTAGTCGGCCGGAATCTCAGGATTGGCTGAAGACGAGTTTTTCGTCCTGAAGTTCTACGCGAATTTCACCCGTTTTCTTTTCAACAGCATTGTTGCGAATCAAAAGATCGGCAATTGGATCTTCCACATAACGTTGAATCGCGCGTCTCAGCGGGCGGGCACCATAACGCTTATCTCTACAAGATTTTTCAAGCAACCAGCGCATTGCTTCTTCACTGAGCTGAATTCGCGGTTTTTCCTCCTTCTGTTCGGTATTAATCTGTTCAACCATCATCTTAATGATTTTGAGCAGATCATCATCCGAAAGTGGATGGAAAACAATAATTTCATCCAGACGATTAATGAATTCCGGATTGAAGGTTTTCCTCACTTCTTGCAAGACTTCCTCGCGCGTATCTTCGTACTCCTTGATTTCATCAGGAGCCCGGAAACCCATTCTCCCGCGCTTTTCAATTAAGCGGGCGCCAATGTTGGAAGTCATAATAATGATTGTGTTTTTAAAATCAATTCGATTTCCAAAAGAATCAGTCAAATGACCATCTTCGAGCACCTGTAATAATACGTTAAAGATGCTGGGATGAGCTTTTTCGATTTCATCCAGAAGGATAATGGAATAAGGTGTACGTTTTACAAGCTCAGTGAGCTGACCACCGTCTTCATAACCAACATACCCTGGAGGCGAGCCAATTAGTTTTGAAACCGAATGCTTCTCCATAAATTCAGACATATCAAAACGGATTAAAGACTTTTCACTTCCAAACATATGACGCGCAAGAGAGCGGCCGAGTTCAGTTTTCCCAACTCCTGTCGGACCCAATAACAAAAATGAGCCAATCGGTTTTGTTGGATTCTTCAAGCCAATTCTTGAGCGGCGGATGGCTCTGGCTACGGCTTCAATCGCTTGACTTTGAGCAACCATCCATTTCCGGAGTTCTTCCTCAATGCGCAGCAGTTTTTGAGATTCCGCTTCATTAATCGCACTGAGCGGGATACCTGTCCAGGTTGAAATCACTTCACTGATATTTTCGCTGGTAACCACATTACGCTGAGTCTGACTATTCAGCTTGTCTTTCAGCATCATGAGGTTTTCGCGCTGCAGCATTTCTTCATCACGATAAAACGCCGCTTTTTCAAATTCTTTTTTCGAAATTGCTGCTTCCATCCGGTCCACAATTGTTTTGATTTTCTTTTTAATATCGGAAAGCTCGCTGGGTTGCGGTGAAGTTTTTAATTTCACTTTCGATCCAGCCTCATCCATTAAATCGATAGCTTTATCAGGAAGGAAACGTTCGGTTAGGTATCGTGATGATAGAAATACGGATTGTTTAATTGCGTCATCAGTATATTTAACGCTATGGAAGTTTTCGTAAATCTGCTTTAAGCCATCCAGAATACGGATACTGTCATCTTCTGATGGCGGAGTAATTCGAATCGGTTGGAAACGTCTTTCTAATGAGCGATCTTTTTCAATATATTTGCGGTATTCGGCGGGTGTCGAAGCGCCAATACATTGAATTTCGCGGCGCGACAATGCGGGCTTCAAAATGTTTGCCGCATCCAAAGAACCTTCTGCGGAACCAGCACCAACCAATGTATGAATTTCATCGATGAAGATAATAATTTCGGGCGATTCAACAAGCTCTTTCAGAATCGCTTTCATCCGCTCTTCAAATTGTCCGCGATATTTGGTTCCGGCAACCACCAGAGAGATATCTAGCGCAAGAACTCGCTTATCCGTTAAGTGATATGGAACTTCACCATCTACAATTCGCTGAGCCAGTCCTTCTACCAATGCGGTTTTACCAACACCAGGTTCACCAACCAGCAACGGATTATTTTTTGACCGGCGGCAGAGTACTTGAATGATCCTGCCCATTTCTTCGTTACGGCCAATCAGCGGATCTAAATTGTGTCTGGCGGCTTCATCCGTAAGATCTCTACAGAATTCGTAGAGCGTTGGCGACTCTTTTACTTTTGCGCCTGCTTTTTCGTTCAGGATATTTGAAATCTCTGAACGGATCACCGTAAGCTTCATTCCTTTTTGGCGCAATATTTCAGCAGCGACACATCCTTCCAAACGTAAAATTCCCAGAAGAATATGTTCCGTTCCGATATATTTGTGATTTAAATGCTCAGCTTCTTCAGCAGCAAATGAAAGAACTTTATCAACGTCAGGGCTGGAAGGAGGTTCAACCGAAGGCGAAATCTTTTCTTTTAAGATAACGCGTGCTTCGATTTCTTTTCGAATTTCTTCAAACGTTACCTTACAACGATTAAAGATCCGGCTGGTTATTCCATTTCCTTCGCGAATTAATCCGAGCAAGAGGTGCTCGGTCTCTATCGTGCGGCTCCCCAGTTGTGTTGCTTCATATCGGGCAAATTGTATAACTCTTATCGCCCGCTCTGTATAATGCTCAAACATGCTCACCCTAAAAGTACTTGTATAAATTTCAAGTTTCAAGCCTCCTCACGTCCGGAATGCAATGGAGGACTGCAACTTGAAAGTGAGCATCAAAGCCGTCAATCCACGCGAGTTTTGATCTCCGGCTCGCGCGGATTGATTCTACAAGAATTATCCTGATTTTGCAATAAAATTCGACGTGAAACGGCATGCGTAATGCGTAAAACGTAATTCGTAATTAGCTCCATACGCTCCAGCGAATTACGGATTACGCATTACGTTTTACGTTTTACGCTCTACGCTTTACGGCTCAACTTCCCCTCGTGGAGTATGTACGTTTCATCACAGATGGCGGCTAATGCAGGATTATGCGTAGCAATAACAAAAGATAGATTACGGCGGGAATGAAGGTCACGAAACAATTCAAAAATTGTTTCGCCGGTGCGTTCATCCAGATTTCCTGTCGGTTCATCGGCAAGAATTAATGGAGGATCATTGATCAGCGCGCGGGCAATTGCTGCACGCTGCTGTTCACCACCGGAAAGTTGTCCCGGTCTATGATCCAGACGTTCAGCCAAACCAACTTCTGATAAAACTTTAGATGCTCGTTGCGCTGCCGCTGTGCGATCATAATTGCGCAACAGAATTGGCATCATGGTATTTTCGAGCGCATCAAATTCTGGTAACAAATTATGCATTTGGAAAACGAATCCAATTTTTGAATTGCGAAAATCGGCCAGTTCTTGTGCCGAACATCCAGCAAGATCACGGCCTTCAAATAAAATCTGACCTTTATCCGGACGATCCAGCGCCCCAAGAATGTGCAACAACGTACTTTTACCAACGCCGGAAGCACCCATAATAGCAATGGTTGTTCCTGGTGCAATTTGCAAATTTAGATCTTGCAAAACATCAATGCGGCGAGTTGCTGACACATAACTCTTAGAAAGATCGCGCGCCTCCAGCAACAACCCTTTTTCACTCATAACGCAGCGCCTCTGTAGGATTAATCCGCGATGCTCTGATCGCAGGATAGAGTGTTGATAAAAAGCTGATCAATAATGCAGTTCCGGTAATCATAATGATGTCTTCAATTCGAAGATGAAAAGGAAGAAAAGGTATGAAGTACACATCCAGTGGAAGCTGAATGATTTTGTAATGATCCATTACCCATGAAGTCACGGTTCCAAGCAACGCTCCGATGAATGTTCCCGCGATGCCGATCAATACTCCCTGGATCATAAAGATGCGCATGATCTGTTTGGTAGTTGCACCCATGGACATTAACACCGCGATGTCTTTGTGTTTATCAAGCACCGTCATAATCAAAGTGGAAACCACATTGAACGCAGCAACCAAAACAATCAAAGTGATGGTAATAAACAACATGATTTTTTCCAGCTTCATTGCTGAAAATAGTGAACGATTTTGGTTGATCCAGTTGTCTACAAGGAATCGGCTGCCTAATTGTTTTTGCAATTGATCTGATACTTTTGCAGCATCATGAATATTCTTGATCCGCGCTTCGATTAAAGTTACGGAATCACCTAATGAAAAAAGGCGTTGCGCAGATTTCATGGAAACTAACGCCCAGTTTTGATCATATTCATACATCCCACTTTGAAACGTTCCTACAACTCGAAGTTTTTTGAACTTAGGCATTAGACCGAGTGGGGTTAATAGAGCTTCGGGTGAAACGAGCGTAACTATTTCCCCTTTTGTTACATGAAGTGTCTTGGCAAGATCGACACCAAGAACGATGGGATCGCGATCTCGATTTGGAGCATTTAAGGCCTTCAGGGCATCAGAATCTAAACTTGATGTTAGATCAGTTACTGTTTTCTCACGAGTTGGATCGATCCCTTTGAGTACAATTCCTTCGGCACCGCCGGCAGTGTAAATCATTACTTTGCCATATATCACGCCTGAAGCTGATATAACCTCGGGTTGTTTGCGTACTATATCAATAGTACTATTGTAATCTTTGATTCCGCGGACGCCGGTAGGATACAGGATGACGTGTGCACTTGCGCCCAGTATCTTAGATTGGATATCTTCCTGGAATCCGGTCATCAATGCCAGTGCAATGATGAGTGCCATTACGCCCAGGATAAATCCAATTACTGCAATTAAAGACACTGCAGACAGCAAAGTTTGTTTGCGCTTTGCGCGCAAATAACGCAGCGCAATCGATAGTTCAAATCTCATAATAAAAATTCACCACCAAGACACGGAACTCTGTGCCTCTGTGGTTCATCTTAGCGTGGTTTCAGGAGCGGAAATAAGATTACTTCGCGGATGGAACGCACATTTGCAAACAACATGGTAAGGCGGTCGATTCCAATTCCTTCACCGCCGGTTGGAGGCATTCCATGTTCCAAGGCAGTGACGTAATCCTCATCCATGACATGAGCTTCCTGGTCACCAGCTTCATGAGCGCGTAACTGTTCTTCAAATCGTAAACGTTGTTCAACAGGATCATTTAATTCACTATAAGCGTTCGCAATTTCCATCGCACCCATATACAACTCAAAACGTTCTACAATTTCCGGATTCTCAGCACGAGACTTCGATAATGGGGAAAGCTCGCGGGGATAATCGATCAGAAAAACAGGGCCAGTCAGCTGATCTTCTACAAATTCATCAAACAATGCACCCCACAATTTTGCTTTCGAAAGTTTTGTCGCATCTTTAATATGTTTTTCAGCAGCAAACGCTCGCAACTTCGCTTCATCTTCCAAAACATCGGATGGTATTCCTGCAATTTCTTTCAATGAATCAGCAAAAGTTAATCGTTTCCATGGACGCGCCAATGAAATTGTTTTTCCTTCAAACTCCAATTCATTTTTCCCAAGGATGTTTTGTGCCAGACCGCAGATCAAGTCTTCGGTTAGATCCATCAGATCGTTATAATCGAAATACGCCGTGTAAAATTCAAGCATTGTGAACTCCGGATTATGCATCGTAGAAATGCCTTCATTCCGAAAGTTTTTATTAATTTCATACACACGATCCAGACCGCCAACAGTTAATCTTTTCAAATACAATTCCGGGGCGATCCTCATATATAAATCCATGTCCAGAGCGTTGTGATGTGTTTTAAACGGACGCGCCAGCGCGCCCCCTGCAATCGCTTGCATCATTGGTGTTTCGACTTCAATAAAATCATGTGAGTTAAAAAAGTTACGCATGCCTGCAATAATTTTGCTGCGAATTTCAAAGATGCGGCGGACGTCCGGATTCACTACCAGATCCAGATAACGCTGTCTGTAGCGCAATTCAACATCCTGCAGGCCATGCCATTTCTCTGGAAGCGGCCGCAAGGCTTTGGACAAAAACGTAATGCTCTCCGTTTTTAATGTCAGCTCGCCGGTCTTAGTACGAAATACTTCGCCTTCAACTCCAATGTAATCTCCGATATCCAGGCATTCATAGATTGCAAAATTTTGCTCACCGACAAAATCTTTTCGGACATAAACCTGAATTTGTGCGCCTTCTTGTTGCAAATTCAGGAAGCCCGCTTTACCGTGTCCACGCATTGCAACAATTCTGCCGCTAATTTTTTCGCGATTCTTTTCCTGCTCCAATTGCTCTGAAGTTTTGTCTTTAAATTCTTGCAAAATAGCCGGAATGGTATTGGATGACTTGAATCCGCGAGGATACACATCGATCCCAAGATTGCGAAGTTTTTCTAACTTCTCACGTCTTTGTTGAATGTATTGTTCTTCCGTACTCATCTGTTTGTGTGGGAAAAATTTGTTGGAATTAGAGCTTTAGATTCTGCAGACCTGACAATGTTTTCTTAATCGAATCCAAATGCGCTGCAGAAAAAAGTGAAGCATGTTGATCCAGCAGCTCCGATACTTTCGCAAAGTTGGCCTGATCATCCGGAAATAAAATCATGCCTTCTAAAAGCAAAATCCCTGAAATCGTAAATTCCTTACTGCTGATATCACCTTTAATTTCCGGTCACTTCATCACCCGGATCAACGCCGTAAACTTTCTTGAATTCTTCGAAGATCCGTTCCGCTTTTTGTTCCTTATAATAATGAGCAACCCCGGTGTACATTCCGCAAACAAGATAACTTACCTGGCTTCCGAAGGAAACTTTATCGTTATCTGTTGCGGACGGATATTTTTTGTGGGCATAGGTCATGGCCATTGCCTTTACATCATCACCGGAAAAGTCGTCATGAACATCGATCGGATCTTTGTATCCGATGCTTTTAATCGTTTCTTCTGCTTCTTGTGGTGAAACGTTGAAAAAATCCAGCACAGCTTGTCGATCAAAATGCACTAACGGCATAATTTCTTACTCCAACTGTAAGGATACTCGATGTTAGGCCTCGCGCAAAGACGCAATGTCGCAAAGCTTTTTTAACCACTGATGAACACGGCGCGGGCTGTGCCCGCAACCCAAAATTATTTACCGCAGAGTACAAGAGTATTTTGAACCACGGATGAACGCGGATTCACACGGATTTTAGATTAGTTTGCACAGTGAAACTGAAAAAATATGGCAGGATTTTATCGACGCTGCTGTAGAAAAATCTTCTTAAGAAAACAAGAAAATGAATGTTTGTAGTACGGATTTTAGCTCAATTTATCTAGGGCTCATTTAAGAAAAATATCCGTGTGCATCAGTGTTTATCCGTGGTTAATATAATCTCTTTATCTTCGCGAGCTTTTCCGCCTTTGCGAGAGATTCTACCTAAAAGGGGTAGGTGTTGGCTTCAAGCATTTTATCTGAGAGTTTGCGACGGATTTCAATGGTATTAAGCGGTGGAAATTTCAGGAAACGTTTAAGTGCAGCAAGATTGGTACGCAACATATCGCCTTCCGAAATAGCAGCCATTACATTTTTGGCTCGATCTTCAACACGACCAATCGCATCATTAATATAAAGCTGTGTCATCAAGACATAAAAACGCGCTTTCTCCTCACCTCCTGAATTAGCCATTTTCAAAGTTCGCAACAACGCGCTTTCTGCGGCCCATGCTTCCATTACAATATCGCTGAGCATGCCCATAATTTCCTGTTCTTCTTCGATCGCAGCCATATACTTTTGCAAAGCAAGTCCAGCAGTAAGTAATCCAATTTTCTTAATATTCCTTACCGCTTTTCTTTCACGATCCAAAAGACCACCACCGTCATCTTCAGGCGAAGCAAATGCAAGAACTTCATCTTGCAATTTCTGAGCTGCCGCCATCAAAGGTAATTCTCCTTTCATGGTGCGTTTCAAAAGCATTCCCAAAACCAACAAACGATTGATTTCATTTGTACCTTCAAAAATGCGGTTGATCCGTGCATCACGATACGCCATCTCTACCGGATATTCCTGGCTGTAACCATAGCCGCCAAAAATTTGTACCGCTTCATCAACTATATAATCTAAAAATTCGCTGCCCATTACTTTGATCGCAGCGCATTCCACCGCATATTCTTCCATCGCTTTCAAAGCTTGCTGCGGATTTTCCAAATCAACTCTAGCCAGTGCGCCATCCAGCAAACCGGCTGTGCGATACACCATGCTGTCCCCAACAAAAGCAAGTGTCGCCATTTCACCTAATTTATGTTTGATTGCTCCAAAACTGCCGATCGATTTACCGAATTGATGACGCTCATTTGCATACTTCACTGCAGCATCGATGCAATTTTTTGCGCCACCTAAACATGCTGCACCAAGCTTGAAACGTCCAATGTTTAAAATATTGAACGCAATTTTGTGCCCTTTCCCGATTTCACCAAGTAAGTTTTCTGCTGGAACATGCACATCTTCTAAGATCACTGCCCGAGTGGATGATCCATTGATTCCCATTTTCTTTTCTTCTGCGCCGGTGGAAACACCAGGGAATCCTTTTTCTACGATGAAGCAACTGAACTTATCACCATCAATTTTTGCGAAGGTTATAAAGATGTCCGCAAATCCAGCGTTAGTAATCCACATCTTCGTACCATTCAAAATGTATTCTTTCCCATCAGGCGAAAGAACTGCAGTAGTGCGTGCTGCCAATGCATCGGAGCCGGATTGAGCTTCAGTTAAAGCGTAGGAAGAAAGAAGTTCGGCACTAACAAACTTTGGAAGATATTTTTTCTTCTGCTCTTCAGTTCCAAAATAAACAATCGGTAAGCTTCCGATTCCAGTATGGCCGCCGTAGGAAACAGCAAACGATCCATATTTAGTCATCTTCTCAGCAACCAGCATTGCTGATACTTTGTCCAAACCAAGACCGGAATATTTTTCCGGAACCTCAACACCGCACAAACCTAGATCTGCGGCTTTTTTTAGAAGTTCAACAGTGACTGATAAATCTTTTTTCTCCATCCGTTCTTTTTGCGGAAGCACATCATTGATCATGAACTCTTCAACGGTTTTCGCAATCATCTTTTGCTCTTCCGAAAAATCCTCAGGCGTAAACACATCGGACGGAGATACTTCTTCTACAAGAAAACCACCGCCCTTCATTCCTAGCTTTAGTTCTTCTAATACGGTACTCATGATTTTTGTCTACTATTAATCTTAGGTTCTCTAAGGCAAGATCACAAATTCCTAGAACAGGCCGCCCATGTAACAAGCATCAAAACGCCAGCTTCCCTCCTCTTTTAACATCCGAACTAAATAAAGAGCATCTCCACCTTCTTCACTCATTTGCCCTTTGACTTCCAGGGTTGCTTTGTCTGCGAATTGCTCCCCGCCTAATATCTTCAGGCTCGTTCCTTTGGGCAGAAGAAAACTTACTGAGTCAACAACTGATGCTGCTTTTTCCGCAGGAGTTTCTGCATAGGCACTTTCAAGTACTCGCGATGAAGCTGTGGCTTGAAGTTGATTCCAATTTTTCGATTTGACCGCGGCAAGAAACGCCGTAAAGGCCTCACCCGGTTGACCACCACCCTCAGTGAGTTTTTCACCAGCGGGGGGACGTGAAATTGGAGCATCGAAACTGACATCGAGTTCATACGTTTCGCCTGTCATTGATTTCACCGGCTTTGTTGTGTGTATACGTCCTGCAATCCGATTTGGACTATTTTCAGTAAACAATGCTTCTAGACTTTCAGCAGACAATCCACTTCCACCCTTTGTTGAATCGATGTACTGAGTCATTCCCTTGCTGAATGTTGCATTCATTCCTACGTAACCATCTGGCTGAATCCAAAAAGTTATGTAGTTTTTATCTTGCATGCCTTCTTGATTGATCAATGCCATTCGCGGATCCAGGCCTTCAAACGCTTGAGCAACATCCATTGTGCCTTCTGCAAGAATGACTGCCGTTATCCACTTCAATGGATCTTTAGGTGAACGCACTGGAATTGCAACAGCTGCCTTGGGTTTGATTACATCCTTGCTTGTCTTAAATTGACCTGTTACTTTCTGTGCAAATGCTGCGGTTGCAAATGCAAATACGATGATGCTGATAAGAATTCGTTTCACGTCACTCCCTCCTTCCTCACGTTTTCACGTTTCACGTTTCACGCTTTATGGTCACACTTCAAAAATCCCTGCCGCACCCATACCGCCGCCCACACACATGGTAACCATCCCGTATCCGCCTCCCCGGCGTTTCAATTCATGAATCACGCTGATGGTTAATTTTGCGCCTGTACATCCAAGCGGGTGTCCTAATGCAATTGCTCCGCCATTTGGATTGACAACATCCTGATCTAACTTTGCTTCGCGGATTACAGCGAGTGATTGACCTGCAAACGCTTCATTGAGTTCAATCACTTTGATATCGGAGAGATTTAAACCTGCTAACTTCAGTGCTTTAGGGATCGCTGTTACCGGACCAATTCCGAATAATTCAGGCGGCACACCAGCATAAGAATAGCTGACATAGCGTGCGAGCGGTTGAAGTCCATGCTTTTCCATTTTCTTCCGTGACATTAACAAAACTGCAGCAGTCCCATCACTGGTTTGCGATGAATTGCCGGCGGTCACCGAACCATCTTTTTTGAAAGATGGTTTCAATGACAATAGCGCTTCCATGCTGGTATCGCGCCTTGGACCTTCATCTATTTCAAAACGGATTTTCCTGGTTTGTCTTTTTCCATTTTCCAAATACACTTCTTCAAATTCCAATGGAACAATTTCTTCTTCGAAATTTCCTGCATCGATTGCTGTTAACGCTTTTTGATGTGATTGAAATGAGAATCGATCTTGATCTTCGCGACTGATTTGGTATTTTTTTATTAAACCTTCAGTGCCAAGTCCCATAGAGATGTAAGCTTCAGGATGTTGTTCAATCAATGCAGGATTTGGAACGACGCGATGTCCGCCCATTGGAATTAAGCTCATGCTTTCCATGCCGCCGGCCAGAATACAATCAGCGGATCCTGAAATAATCCGCTCCGCACCAAATGCAATCGCTTGCAGACCAGACGCACAAAATCGATTGATGGTAATCGCTGATGTTTCTACTGGAAGTCCCGCGCGTAAAGCTGCCATGCGTGCAACATTGAGCCCTTGCTCCGCTTCGGGCATTGCACAACCCATAATCACATCTTCAATCTCCTCTGCCTTGACGTTTGGTGCACGTTTCAAAACTTCTTGAAATACGGTTGCAGCCATATCATCCGGACGTGTATTGCGCAATGTTCCGCGCGGCGCTTTACCAACAGCGGTACGCGTTCCTGCAACAATAAATACTTCCCTTGGATTCTTTTCTATGTGCTTCATAATTACCTACCTCTCTACGCAATTTCGGATTGCGGATTTCGGATTGCGGGCATCCCGCGCTCATTAATTCCTCAGTGGTTTACCGGTTTTTAGCATGTGTTGGATGCGTTCCTGGGTTTTCCTTTCACCTAACAATGATAGGAAGGCTTCGCGTTCCATATCTAACATGAATTGTTCGTTCACGCGGGTTGGCTCAGTCAGATCGCCGCCAGTCATGATCCATGCAATTTTTTCAGCGAGTTTCTGATCATAGTCGCTGATGAATCCGGCTTCTTTCATCAAATAAATGCCGGCCTGCAGGTAGGCATAACCCGCGCGGCCAGTTAATAGGATATTGGTTCGCCGCTGCGGCTGCCTGTAATTTTTCGCAAGCTGCAACACAACATTTTTCGCATCTTGGATCACACGGTCACCATTCATACTGAACGTATCTGAATCCGCATAGTAGCCGAGTTTTTTTGCTTCCAAAGCCGAATGTGAAACTTTCGCTAATGCCACGGTTTCAAAAGCACTCCGCAAATATGGAAATGGATCAGCACCGGGTAAACACTTGCTCAGGTTCTTCATATAAATTTCTTTCGTTCCGGTCCCTGCTGGAATCAATCCAACTCCGATTTCTACCAATCCTGTATAAACTTCCGATGCAGAATGGATTGCATCAGCTCCCATACTGACTTCACATCCGCCTCCTAACGCTAATCCAAAAGGTGCAGCAACAACTGGTTTTGCAGAATATCGCAACGACATCACCATCTGCTGAAATGCTTTGATTATTCCATTCAGTTCATCCCAATTTTCTTCCTGAGCTTCCAACAACAGCAACATCAAATTAGCGCCTGCCGAAAAATTTTCGCCTTGATTCCCGATCACTAAACCTTCGAAATCTTTTTCCACAATTTCAATTGAAGACTTCACCATTTGAATTGTGTCGCCACCAATTGCATTCATCTTTGAATGAAATTCAAGACAGGCAACACCATCACCGATATCAATAAGACTTGCGCCTGAATTCTTTTTAATTACGCGATTCTGATGTTTGTATTGATCTAAAACCAAAACACCTTCCGGACGCGGGGCCGGCCGGTATTCAAGAGCGAAAATATCCCAATATTGAGATTGATCCTTATCAACGCGATAGAATTTTGGATCGGGGTGAGCAAGCATCAAGTCCATCCACTGCGGAAAACGTCTTCCTTGTTCACGCATCCGTTCAACCGACTTCCGAACGCCAATTGCATCCCATGTTTCAAATAACCCATGCGACCAGTGGAATCCCCATTTCATCGAATTATCAACATTCACGATGTCATCTGAAATTTCTGGAATTCGATTCGCAGCGTAAGCCAGTAACGGCATAATTGTTTTTCGAATGAAAGTCCCTGCACGATCTTTTGATCGGATTAAATTTGCAATGCGTTCGCTTGGATCTTCCATCGATCGAATTAATTCAATCGATGGAAATACAATTTTTTTCTGCGGACGATACTCCATCGTTTTCGGATCTAACACCAAAATTCCATCCGGTGTTTTCTTGTAGAAACCTTGACCGGTTTTTTGTCCAAACCATCCACGCGCGATAACTTCTTCAAGAAATTTCGGGAGTTTGAAAACATCACGCTCTTCATCGTTTGGTGCATTTTCGTAAAGATTTCGTGCCACCATTCCCAAAATGTCGATGCCTACAAGATCAAACAAACGGAAGGTTGCTGTTTTGGGATGACCGATTATTGGTCCGGTTAAAAGATCAACTTCTTCGATGGTGTAATCCTCTTCTAACATTACTTTCAAAGTTAAAAGCGCAGCATATGTACCAAGTCTGTTTGCAATAAAGTTCGGAGTATCTTTTGCGTAAACAATTCCTTTGCCTAAACGTTTGTCACCAAAATCTGCAATTTCATGCAGCAAAGCTTCATTAGTTTCCGGTGTTGGAATTAATTCCAGAAGTTTCAAATAACGCGGAGGATTGAAGAAATGCGTACCGAACCAGCGATTCTTGAATTCTTCAGGCATTTCTGCAGCGATGTTTCCGAGCGGCAAACCTGAGGTATTGGACGTTACAATAGCATCAGGATTCAAATGAGGCGAAATTGATTTCAGCAATGCACGTTTTGCTTCCAAATCTTCAACGATCGCTTCAATCACCCAATCTGCTTCATTCAACCGTGTGAAATCCGGACCAAATTCCAGAGGCTCAACAAATGATACCGAAGATGAATCGAATAATGGTGCCGGATCCAGCTTTTTTAACTTATCGATTCCAGCTTTGGCAAGGCCTGGCATATCGAACAGAAGTGATGGAATCGATGCATTTGCAAAATGAGCCGCAATTTGCGATCCCATTGTGCCTGCTCCCAATACAGCAATTTTTTTAATTCGCATAGATAATCCTTGAACCACGGAGCCGCGGAGAAGCGGAGTCTTTCATTTTTTATTTTTAATTTTTGATTTTTTCTAGAGCGTTGATACCGGCGCGTGCGACTTGCTCATCCTGATCGGGGGTTCCTGAGCTGCATCCAACAGCCCCAACACACTCACCATCGATGATGATCGGCACTCCACCACCAAAAATCATGAAGCGGCCCTGGTTGCTTACATGAATTCCAAATGCAGGACCATTGGGAGCGCCAACTGCCTTATATTCGCTCGTTGGCCGGCGCGTTCCGGCAGCAGTGAAAGCTTTATCGATTGCAATTTGAATGCTGGTGACTTTGCCGCGATCCATTCGATAAAATCCTAACAAATTCCCGCCATCATCTACCACTGCAATATCCATGTCTACACCAATATTGGTGGCTTCCTCTTCAGCAGCGGCCAGGATCTTCTTTACATCAGCAAATTCCAGTCTGGGAACTTTTTTCATGGCTGTACCATCGGAAGATTACGTACTATAACTATAGTATTATTGTCCTTACCTGATTGTAAGGTTTGGCCGTCTTTTGCCTGTTCTCTACGGATGTAGCCCAAACCTATGTTCAGTTTTTTTAGTGGCGAATATGCGACGCTGGTGATTCTTCCAACTTCCTTTTCTCCGAAATGCAACTTCTGCTCCGGTTTTAACTCCGCTCCCGATTCGAGCCCCATCAAGATTTTGTTTACATGACCCTGAGCATCCAGACGTGCGATCACTTCCTGCCCCAGATAACATCCTTTCGTAAAACTGATCGCTTTATCCAATCGGCTTTCCTGCGGAAGATTGGAATCATCAAAATCCAGGCCCAGCACCGGCAATCCAGTTTCAATTCGAAAAATGTCAAAAGCACGTTGTCCGATCGGTTGTAGATCTAAAGAGTTCAAAAGGTCTGTTGCCGAACCAGCTGGCACAAGGATCGAATATCCGGTGCCCATGCGGATGATTTGACTTTCAATTCCATTCACCGATGCTGATTGAAACGAAAGTTCTTCTGTGGGCAATGATTGAATGCCTTTCGATTGCAAAACTGCTGCAGCATCCGGACCAAAGATCTGGAATAAACCAAATTCGTCGGAAACATCAATCATCCGAAGTTGTTCGCTGATCACATATCGATCAAGACCTTTAATCACGCGATCCAGTGCATGACGCTGCAAGATCATCATCAAAAAATCTTCAAAGCGATAAATCTTCATATCGCCTTGAATATGACCCTTGATGTCCAGAAAGAGTGCCCAAACACCTTTACCAGTTTGAAGTGATTTCACATCGTTAGAAATCATGCGATGCAGGAAATTTTGCGCATCGCGACCGGTAATTTTGGCTTTGCCGAAAAAACTTGCATCACGAATACCAGCATTTTTTCTCAATGCCCAATATTCTTTTTCAACGTCGCCATAAGAAGATGGAACTTCAACTCCGAAAAAATCTTCAAATTCGGCACCGCGGTTTTTATGCCAATCGTTAGTTATCAATTTCATAGTCATCTTGTTTTCACATCACTCGTAAAACGTAATGCGTAAAACGTAATGCGCTTTGAAGCGTCTGTTTACGTTTTACGTTTCACCAATTCAGCGAGCGGCCACCATCGAGAACAATAATTTGGCCGGTAATATAATCTACATCCGAGAGAAGGAAATCAACAGTTCGTAAAAACTCCTGAACAGTTCCTGTTCGATGCACAGGAATTTTCTCGATTACTTTTTGAATTTGCTTTGGGTCCATATTTTCTGGCGGCAAAATTGTTCCCGGAGCGATTGCATTCACCTGAACCTCCGGGGCCAATGCGCGAGCAAATCCGCGAGTTGCAGTAACCAGTCCTGCTTTAGCAATACTGTACGGAAAGTAATTTAAATACGGATGTTCTGCCGCAATGTCAGCAATATTTATGATCTTTCCTGAACCATTTGCTTTCATCCGTGCACCAAAATATTGGGTAAGAAAGAACGGCATTTTAAGATTAACTGCAATTTCGTGATCCCATATTTCTTCGTTTAGTTCATTCCATTTGGAATGAGTAAATGAAGAAGCATTGTTAATCAGAATATCGATTTGCCCTGCTTCAACTTCAATTCGATTGCAAACATCTTCAACGGGTAGAGTTGCGAAATCCGCTTGAACTAGATTACAAGAAATTTCCGATCTTAATTTCTCAGCCTCTTTTCGCGAAGTGTTGTAGTGGATCGTGATTTTGCATCCTGAGCCTGATAGGTGAATTGCAGTCTCACGCCCCAGTCTCCGGGCAGCCCCGGTGATTACAACATGCTTCCCTTGAATATTCATGATTGCGTAAAAAGTAAAACGTAAAGCGTAATGCCTAATGAGCGTTTTTACGTTTCACGTTCTACGTTTTACGAAGCTAGTTGATTTGCCGCGTACACTTTTCAATTGCATCGCGAGCCAGAGTGTACTCCGGGGCGAGATGAAGTGCCTTTTCAAATTCTCCCAAAGCCTTCTTCATTAAGCCTTGTGCCATATAGGCACGACCAAGATTGTAATGAGGAAAATGATATGACTCATATCGCTTTGCCTGGAGCGCCTGTTCAAGCCACGGAATCGCATCACCATACAATTCCTTTTCAATCAAATAAGCGCCGATATCGTTATATGGGTTGCCAAAATCTGGATCGACTTCTATTGCTCTTTTACATTCCTCAATTGCATCCTCCAATTTGCCTTGAAAAGCATAAGTCCAACCAAGAAATGTATGAGCTTCCGCGGTGGGATATATATTGATTGATTCCTTGTATAAATCGATCGCTTCTTCCAGATCTCCCTGCATTTGATGTTCATAGGCTTGCTGAAATAATTCATTCGCCAGAGTGATTGCATCCCGATCTTCTTTCATAGGAAGACTCAACCTCTAACTTATTGTATGTCTAATGCAGTGAACGCTTCCACTACAAAATTTTTATGAAGGTGGTCCCTTACCATTGCGGCCAATTTTCAAATGAAGTATGCGATGTTCGGGAAGATATTCAAGATCTAAATATTCATCTTCCAATCGCAGAACTTTATACTTCCCGCCTAGAATTTCTCCTTCGCCCCCAACATAAATTTGACCACCGTTGCTGATTGCGCCAAGTTTTCGTTCTTTTCCTTCGCGTTCATGATAAAAACCAAGGTACGTTACATCAGGACCGGTTGGAGTTGATGGTTCAGTTTCTGGTAAGACTAATGGTTCCGTTTCTACAACAGATGTTTGGTCTTCTGCATCAGATCCGTCACCGAATTTAAAAACATTTCGTTTCACATTACTAAATTCTTGAGGCTGTTTTTGTAACATTGAAAGTTCAGGCAAAGAATCTTCGGATCCTGGATCCGATTTTGTGGGAGTTTTTCGTATGTTCAAAACGGTAGGATTATCATTTGTCGGACCGGAAAAATAATAAATTGACGCAATCAGAGCGACTATCAACAAAATAAAAATTTGCCATTGAACTCGTTCTGCTTTCGTCATTCCTCAAAAATCCTTGCCCATTCCGGTAAAGCTAAACTTTCGGAGAGCCGATTGATATGATCCTTCAATTCTTCCAATGACTTTGAAGCAAATGAAATTTCAAGTACTCCGCGTTCTATAAACGAATTGTTCTTCGCCTGTATTCCCCGCCCCAAATTCAGTTGCTGCCAATCAGACGTAAATTGCTCCAGTTTCTTCTGATATAAAGGATAACGCACTGCCCTCAATTCTTTCAACAAAGCCTCCCCTCTCCGCTTTGGAGAGAGCCTTCTATCCTGTAAGATAACGAAAAAAGGATCGGTTTCCAATAAATTCCTCAACCCGGAGATCCGTTCCCTGATTTTCACGTCCCAGGCCATTCGGATGAATTCCGCCGTTTCATTGTCATTCAAATGAATTACGTCCGATAAGAGATCCAAAAGATATTCATGTGTAGCAGGTGGTGCTTCTTGAATGAGCGCCGCTTGCCTTATTGTAATTTTGCGCTGCGCCAGCAGAGTTAACATCGGAATTGATGCGGATTCTAAAATTGCAGGCAAACGTTGACCAGGAAGCTTGCTAGTATCAGCTCCCATAGAGCGAGCCCATCGTTTCCAAAGAAAGCAATCGATCTCGTCCCAGGCTCGCGATCTTAAATTGATTTCGTAGGCAGCCTCAAAAATGTTTTCAACTGAAATTTGTGTCGCTTCAATTGAATCATTCTGTAGCAATTGAAACCTCCGATATCCATCAATCAAGTTGCTGTTCTGATCAATTACGAGTGGAGCATACAAAATCGATTGAGGCTGGAGAGGAAGAAGCATCGAAGGATGCATTGGTGAGAGATATATTTCTTGCTTCAAAATTTTCATAGCATTGAAAGAATCTCCTTTGAAGGGATGGCGCCTTCACGCAAAATTTCAGGCATAGATTTGATCAATGAAATGATTGTAGAAGGAAGTCCACCGGGGCAAATTCCTCCATTCAACACGATATCAATTCCGGCCGAAAGTTCTGAGTTCAAATTTTCAGCGTTTCGAACCGGTTCAGTTCCCGTGATATTTGCACTGGTTGAAATCACAGGGTTACCGAATATTTCAGAAATCAGGCGAGCTGAAACGTTGGACGAAACACGAATTGCGTAAGAGCTTGAATGATCTTTTGATGGAAGAACGATGGTTAATGGTTCAGGCCAAAATCTTTCTGCAAGAATTGCGAAACGCTTATCGGATGTATCACAAAATCGGGATACCATTTCGGTGCTTGATGAAATAAGAGGTAGTTCTTTTTCAGCAGGTCGTTTTTTTAATTCATAAAGCCGTTCGCAAGCTGAAGGATTCCAGGGATCGACACCAAATGCATAAAACGTTTCTGTTGGATAACAAATGATTCCACCGTTCCGGAGTGTTTCAGCGCACTGAAGATAAGCGTCAGGAGTATTGGCAAGGGTTTTCATAATTTGCGCGCGCTAAAAGCTCGCGCACTCATCGTGATTGTAACGGAATCTGCCGCACAAAATTTGTAATCTGCAAAGCCAGTTCAGGAGAATCCACATACAATGAAAGTTCCTGATTCATTGCCAGAGCAGCGTGCGTAAGATTATGGCTGCCTACAAAGCAGTACCGGTCATCAATTACAAACACTTTGGAATGTGTAGTCACGCGAGTCAGATCAAAACGGATCTTTACTCCGGAATTTTTTAGCATTGCGGCTGCTTCAAGATTTGCATCCGTCGCTTCTTTATTATCATCAGAAACTTCAACCACAAGATCGACATCGACATTCCTTTTGCTTGCAGCAACTAATTCCCGAAGTAGTTCTGTGGGTTCATTTTCGCGATGAGAAGTTAGCTTAAAAAAATAAACGGTCCCTAAAATGCGTCTATGTGCCTCGCGGAAATGCTGTTTTAAGAAAGGATAATAATCTTCGTTTGCGAGTAGGACTATATTTCTGGCAGGTTCTTTTGCGGAAGGAAGCGCGGCATTTTCCGGTTCTTCCTTCCGCTGTGAAAAGAACTGTTGAGAATACAGCAAAAAGAATACAGAGGCGGCGAATAAGAGGGCGGACATGGCCCACTGTTTTCGACGCATGAATTACACTTCCAGAAAAACCGGGTTAACTTTTCGCTACACTAACTTCTGGTGTCTGAGCTGCGCGGGAAGGTGGAGTTTTCCAAGCTTCTTTGGATTCACCCAAATTCATTTTTACTTCGCCCAGAATCTTTCCGCCTTCTTCCATGACAAAATGTTCTACTTCCAGATTCCCGGTCAGAACACCGGAGGGACGGATAATTAGCTTGCGTGTTTTAATGTTGCCTTCAATGGTGCCGAGTAATTCAATTTCGGCAGCCTGGGTTACATCTCCCTTTAAACGGCCTTTTTGTGTAACTTCAAGACCGTCAATGGAGGTTACATTTCCATGTAATTCCCCCTCAAGTCGAAGCTTTCCACCTGGAAACGATATCTCCCCTTTGATGACCGCCCCCTCAGCGATTCTGGTAACTTTTGGTTCCTGATTCATATTACCTCATCCTATTTCAGTCACCTGATACGATTCCTTCGAATCGTCCAGTACGTTTTCGATTTTGTTGTCTTGGGGTTTGGTTTGTTCGTCAAACTCTAATTTTTCTCGTTTCTTCGATTCCTTCAGCTCGCGCTTCATTCGAATTAAATCGAGTGAAGCAAAACGGCCGCGAACCTTCGTAAGTTCGTGGATTACAATTCGCTCCGCTAGAATGTTTCCAACAACCCGGGCTCCTGGGCTAATAATCACACGCTCATAAGTTGCAATACCAAATTTGCGGGGAGTCATGTTGTAAAAAACACCCTTGATTTCAATTGTTCCCGGATGTTTGCCAGGTGACACTGTTTTGCCATCTGCGGCATGATCCAAACCAATAATGCGACAGTTGATCAATTCTGCAGTATCAGTAAGCACAACGTTTGTTCCGCGATAGACTTTAATCGTACAGTTTTCGAGTCTGTCACCTATCACCAGATTCTCCGGCACCAACACAATCGCGCGCGACATGATGATGCGCTTTTGCAAAAGATGCGATTTAGCATTTTGATGCTCCGCTTCTTTTTTCAGCATCCGCTCATTTTGAAGCTTGAGCGTCTGATACTGCTGCTGAAGAATTTGATTGGCTTCTTTGTACTGTTGCAGCTCAGCCTTTAACAGCTCAAGCTGCTGTTCCAAAGAATGAACTTTGTCGGACTGCCGAAGAGCCATTCCGGTATTACCCAACGTTTTGATATTCGGGACTTGAAATCCCTCACCCTCCACAGAGGGTAACATCGTATCAGGATCATTCCTCTAAATCAACCTCAACCAATCGATTACAACCTGTCCTTTTAGAAAATCAATGCGTTATTGAAAAAATTGGTTATTATTTCCCTTTGATTTCATGAAGATCACAAATATTGACCAGGATCCTTTCAGCGTCCGAGCGGATGCGCATGCAATTCTTGTTCATGATGAACATGAACTCACGCGTTCCGGAGATAAAGCCAATTCCTTATTGAGAGGGAATTTGAAAAGCGAACTCAAAAGCTCAAAGTTTCAGATTCGCAAACGGAACTCCCTTCTGTATTACACCGGTTTAGATTCACCTTCTCGAATCATCTGTGTGGCTATTAAAAAGGAAGAACCGTATTCAGTGGTGCTGCGCGAGGCAGCGTTTACCGCAGTAAAAGCGGCTTGTGCCCATGGATTAAGCACTCTGGTTCTTGCATTTGATTCTGTTAAGGAATCTGAAACTCAAGCGGTAGCCGAAGGCGCATTGCTCGCCTCGTATCAATACTTGCGCTACAAAACTTCAAAAGAGAAAAATTCCGGCTTGACTGCGGTGACAATCGTTACTCGGAAATTACAACCGGATGCTTTGCGAATTGCGGAGGTGAATTATCGCGCAGTGTCGCTGGTGAAAGATCTTGTAAATGAACCTCCCGATTCACTAACTCCATCCGCGTTTGCCAAAGAAGCAGAAAAGATCGCACAAAAAAATAAATTGAAATTGCGAGTCTTTTTATCTGATGAATTGGGAAAAATGGGCGCTTTTGCTTTTTTAAGTGTGGGCAAAGGGAGCAAACAGCAAGGCAGGATGGTACATCTGACATATGAGCCGAACAAAAAATCTAAATTACACGTTGTACTTGTTGGAAAAGGGATCACATTTGATTCTGGTGGGTTGTCATTAAAACCAGAAAAAGCAATGGAGCACATGAAATCAGATATGGCCGGTGCGGCGACTGCGCTTGCCTGTGTACGTGCAGCAGCAGAACTTCAATTGCCAATCAAAGTGACTGCACTTCTTATGGCAACTGAAAACATGCCGGATGGCGGAGCAAATCGACCTGGTGATGTAGTTCGATCCATGAATGGTAAAACGATTGAAATTACGAACACTGATGCAGAAGGACGGCTGGCATTAGCTGATGGACTTACATATGCGCAAACATTAAAGCCCGATTACATCATCGATATTGCAACTCTAACTGGTGCTCAAGTTGTTGGTCTCGGACGCCTGGTTGGCGGCGTAATGGGTAATAATGAAGACTTCGTACAGGAAGTTGCGAACGCCGGAAAAGAATCGGGCGAAACCATGTGGCCGCTTCCATTGTTTGAACCATATCGCGAGTTGATAAAAAGCGATATCGCGGACATCCGAAATTCCAGTGGAATTCCGGAAGCCGGAACGATTCAAGCCGGATTATTCTTATCTGAGTTTGTTGATCATCCGCGTTGGGTCCACCTGGATATAGCAGGGCCTGCGTGGCAAGAACGGGAATGGGGCGTATACAGCAAAGCTGCTAGCGGTTTTGGTGTGCGATGTCTCTTAAAATTTCTTACCGCAAAGTCACAGGAATAATATGGAGAATCAAGTAAACATTGTTACTGCTTTCACTGCTGGATTAATTTCGTTCATTTCACCGTGCGTGTTGCCGCTGGTGCCGGCTTACCTTTCATATATTTCAGGAGTTTCGCTGGATGCGATGAAAGGAAAATCTGAAGAAGAAAGAGTTGGTGGAAAAGTTGTTATCAACACTTTGTTGTTTGTGCTGGGTTTCACAATTGTTTTTTGTACGCTTGGTGCAACTGCAAGTTACATTGGCCAATATTTAGTGCGCTATAAATCATTCATCAATATTATTGGCGGCATTCTCATAATCATTCTTGGCTTACATATGGCCAACGTGTTCCGGATTAAATGGCTTGATTATGAAAAACGGATCCAGGTGAAAGAAAAACCGCTAGGGATGATTGGATCAATACTTGTAGGAGCCGCTTTTGCATTTGGATGGACTCCTTGCATCGGACCAATTTTAAGCGGAATTCTTTTGATAGCGGCCGATCAAAAAACCGTTGCAGATGGAATTTTCCTGCTTGTGGTTTATTCGCTCGGTCTGGGCATTCCTTTTCTGCTAACAGGAATCGGCTTGAACTACGCAATTTCAGTTTTCAAGACGATCAAAAAGCATTATCGCGGGATTGAATTGGCCAGCGGTGTGCTGCTTATTTTTATTGGTGTACTGGTTGCAACAAATCAGTTTTCTCGTCTGAGTGCCTGGCTGGCCCGTTTCGATAAACTAGCTGGATGAACGAGGCACAGGCTTGCGGAGGTTGGACGCCAAGCCTGTGCCTTAACATTGCAGCGAATTTTGTTCTCTGTTAAGATTGGTGACTTATTTAGGCTGAAATGGGGTTGAGAGTGGGACTGCTATGGCAAACGCCAGCGATCGATTTACAGTAAAGTTTCGTGGCGTACGCGGTAGCCACGCCATGCCAGGTTCGTCCACAGTTCGATTCGGCGGCAACACTTCTTGTGTTGAAATTCATGCCGGAAATCACTTAATCATTCTTGATGCAGGCACAGGCATCATTGGACTTGGAAATGAGATTGCCAGCAACCATGTTGCAAGCGGAAAAAACGTAAACGATCGAACCCCAATTATTTTTACGATCCTGTTCAGCCACACTCATCATGATCACACTCAAGGATTTGCTTTTTTCAAACCAGCATATATTCCAACAAGCACCTGTTATCTTTTTGGGCCGCGAATTTTGGAAGAAGATCTTGAAGAAGGATTAAGTAAAGCGATGGTCAGCCCTTATTTTCCGGTGCAGTTGGAAGATCTTCCATCGTTTCGCAAAGTAAAAAGTGTTCATGAATCGGAAGTGATTGTTTTTGAAAATGACAATGATCCGCCGCAGGTGCTGAATTACTATCGCGATAATGACGCGAAGAACAGTCACAAAGTGCAGATCCGCGCTATGCATAGTCTTGCTCATCCCAATGGCGGTGTATTTGTTTATCGCATTGAAATGAATGGCAAGAGCGTTGTTTATGCAACCGACACAGAAGGATATGTTGGCGGAGATCAACGGTTGATAAATTTTTGCCGCGGTTGCTCGCTTCTAATTCATGATTCCCAGTACATGCACACTGACTATGTTGGTGGTGCGAGTTCTGTGCAAGGCTACGGTCACAGCACAGTAGATATCGCTGCAGATGTGGCATCCCAGGCCGGCGTCAAACAACTGGCTTTATTTCATTATGATCCCATGTATGACGACGCAACCCTGGTAGAAATGGAAAAACGTGCTCAGAGTATTTTCAAAAATTCTATTGCGTCGTTCGAAGGCTTAGAAATTACTTTGTAATGATTCATTGAGGGAATTAACCCCGAACGATGGACGCTTTTAGAAGAACGATTGAAGCGGTTCTGGCAAACAATCGTTTCCTGATTACTACGCACGTGAATCCGGACGGAGATGGAATCGGTTCGGAACTCGGATTATTGCGTTTTCTCCAGGGTTTAGGAAAAGAAACAGTCATCGTTAATTCCACTTGCACGCCGGTCAAATATCGATTCCTTGAACATCAATCTGAAATATATCTCTTCGATCCACGCAACAGTGCGGCATTAACCCAGGCAGAAGTAATTTTCATTTTAGATATTAGCAAGTGGGATCGATTGGGACCCATGAATCAAATCGTTCGAAATCATCCTGGCTTAAAGATTTGCATCGATCATCATCCGCTTTCAGGCGATTTTGCAGATATCAATTGGATCTGTCAGGATGCCTGCGCATCAGGCGAACTTGTTTTGAAGCTCATTACTGAAATGGGTGGTCCGTTAACCGCGGATATCGCTGAACCTTTGTACGCTTCGATTCTTACTGACACCGGCGCTTTCCGTTTTCCAAATACAAATTCCAGAACACACAGCTCTGCATCAGTGTTATTGGAAACAGGAATTAATCCGGCGCAAATCTATGAACAGATTTATGAGCGATGCTCTCCCGCGCGCGTAAAACTTTTGGGAATGGCGTTGTGCAATCTTGAGTATTTGCATTCAGGACGTCTTGCATGGACTGTAATCACCCAGGAAATGCTTTCCAAAACGGGAGTCCAGCCTGAAGAGATCGAAGGTTTTGTTGATATTGCGCGCGGAATTCGCGATGTGCTTGCTTCATTGTTATTTTTGGAATTACCCGATGGCCACGTAAAAGTCAGCTTACGTTCAAAAGGCGATGTCGATGTGAACGCATTTGCTTCGCGTTATGGTGGCGGCGGACATCAACATGCTTCCGGAATCTTGATGGATGGCCCCATTGATACGGCTGTGAAGAGAGTGATTGATGCCAGTGAAGTCTTGTTCTCTGTGCAGCAGAAGTTAGTGAGCTGAGTGCTTCCCCTTCTTATATATCTGCTTCACTTCCTTATGAATTTTCTTCCAGCGATCTTTTTCTGCGCGTTGCGCACGCGGATCTTCCTTCCGTTTTAGATACGCAATCTCGCGCTGCAATTTGATGTAGCTTTCGTATCTACCTTGATCTAGGTTTCCATCCTGCAACGCTTGACTCACTGCACATCCTGGTTCGGCACTATGACTGCAATCGGTAAATCGACAAGTTGCAGCAAGTTCAGCAATGTCTCGAAATGTATCCTGGACGCTTTGAGTTTCACCCCAGAGTTGGAGTTCGCGCAATCCCGGCGTATCGATTAACATCGCTCCCCAACCAAGCATCAACAACTCACGATGCGATGTTGTATGTCTGCCATGACTGTCGCGTTCACGCACACCCTGAGTTGCTTGAATCTGTTTACCCATCAGATGATTAATGATGGTTGATTTTCCAACTCCGGAAGAACCAAGCAAAACTGCTGTGGATTTTCCAGGAAGATGTTTTTCAAACGCTTCCAAACCTTGATCGTACAGCGCACTCATTGCAACAATCGGAACATCTGCTGCAATCGATTCAACTTCTTTAATCCGTTCATTAACGTCATCACAAAGATCCGCTTTGTTTAAAACGATAATCGGACGCGCCCCGCTTTCCGCAGCCAGTACCAAATAACGTTCAATGCGGCGAAGATTAAAATCATTATCCAGGCCGCTTACCAAAAAGACGGCATCAACATTTGCTGCTAAAACTTGTTGTTCGGTTCGATCTCCAGGCGCCTTTCGTACGAATTGCGTTTGGCGCGGCAAAATTTGTTCGATCCGCGCTGCACCATCACCAGTTGCGGTAACCACAACCCAATCACCAACTGCCGGAAGATCTTCGATTCCACGGGCATAATAGCGAACCTTGCCTGCAAGATGCGCAGATAAATCACCTTCCTCCGTTTTTAAAGTGTAACTATTCCGAAGTTGAGCAATGACACGTCCTGGAATCAATCCATGATTAGCTAATTTCGAAAAAGCCTCATCAAAGAACGAGTTCCATCCATAACGAACTAGTAAGCTCATACCCCAGAGACGCAGATTCGTAATTCGTAATTCGCTATTCGTTGATCGTACTTCACTTTTTCATTGAAAAACATCTTTCAGGATCTTGAGTAACTCGAATCCATAGTTCTTTTGTAACGATGGCCCATTATGCGCTGGCTCAATCGCGGTGCCTTCGTACCATTCATTCCAGCTTGTAATCCAAATCACTTTTGCATTGGCTTGCCGATTCCACGAAACGGCATTCTTAGCGGCTTCAGCCATACGGCGAAAATCATCCACAGAATCTAAAGTGTAATACAAAGCATCCTTATCTGAAGGCTTCCAAAACTGGGGATTAATTACTGGATGGAATGCAACTGGTTCTGCGGTATCGTGATTTTTTACAACCTCAAGCATGCCAGCCCATTCGCGAAAATATTTTGCAGCAAGTGGAACCACATCGCCTGTCTTTTTTACGTCTTGTCTCAGAAATAATTCTTTTTGATTTAAAACGTAAGCCGATGCTGCATCAAAATATGGAAGACGTTCGAGGTCTATTTTATCGGGCCATAAAAGATCGCCATCCAGATACAAGTCGTAACCATTTTTTTTGACTGCACGTCTCGCTTCAGCAAGTGCACGTTTCCAATTTCCTTTCCAGCCGCGAGCAATATATACCCAAACGACAGGCCTTCCATTGAACTTTAAATAACCTGGATGAGAGAAATAAGTCCGGCTCAAGTAATCAAAATCAGAAACAAATTCGTGCAACAATCGGGGATCATCAAAATCAAATGGTGGGGATTGATATTGTGCGAACCGTGTGAGAGTGTCATATGCAACACAAAACTGCACATTTTTTAATTCAGGTGATGCCAGGAATCGTTCACGTAGAACATTATTTTGTTCTTTATCTCTTCCGGCCCACTCCACTCCAAAGAAACCGATTCCATATTGATTAGCCCAACGAAGATGCTGATCGATCACTGAACTTTGTGCGGAATCATACGGACCTAACAACGGATCAGCATCAATATTCTGCCACGATGCCTGGCTGTACCACAGGTAATAATGCGCTCCAAGCAAATAACGTTCGGGCTGCTGGGCAATGGCAAATGAAGCAAGCAGCAAAACAATAATCGATATCCGTATCATTGCAGACTAATATAGAGATTCAAGATACAAGATGCAGGATACACGGCGTTTTACAACGATCTGAAATCGCCTTGCATCTTGGATCTTGTATCCTGCATCTTCCTGCATCTTGGATCTTGCATCTGAGCTATGTTAATCTGACCCCGAGATGATTATTGGGCTAACAGGTAAAAATGCATCAGGCAAAGGTGAAGTTGCTAATTATCTAAAAGATAAAAGCTTCTATTTTTATTCCCTTTCCGATGCAATCCGCGATGAATTGAACTCCCGCAAAATCCCGATTACTCGCGATTCATTAATTGAAACTGGAAATGAATTGCGTTCCAAGTTTGGTGCAGATATTCTAGCTCGCCGGATCATTGAAAAATTAGATGCGAATCGCAATTACGTTATTGATTCGATCCGGAATCCGGCTGAAGTGGAAGCATTTCGCAAAACAGGGCGATTCGTTTTGTTGAATATCGATGCGCCTGATGAGGTTCGTTTTGAAAGGATCAAAGCACGGAATCGCGAAAATGATCCGAAGACAATGAAAGAGTTTCGACAAAAAGAAGACGCCGAAAGCAAGAATGTCCCGGCTCACATGCAAAGTATTGAAGACTGTCAGGCGATGGCTGATTTTACGATTGTCAATGATGGTTCTCTGGAAAAATTACACAACAAGGTTCAGGAGATTGCGTCATCGGCAGTTGGAAAGTTTAGTCGTCCGGGTTGGGATGAATATTTCATGTCTATCGCTCAAGTTGTTGCCAGCCGTAGTAATTGTGTAAAACGCAAAGTGGCAGCTTTGATAGTAAAAGATCGACGGATCATATCAACCGGCTACAACGGCACACCCAGGGGCACAAAAAATTGCAATGAAGGTGGATGTCCGCGATGCAATTCGTTAGCAGCAAGCGGTACATCGCTTGAAGAATGTTTTTGTTCGCATGGTGAAGAGAACGCGATCACGCAAGCTGCTTATCATGGAACATCTTTAAAAGGGTCAACATTGTATTCCACATTTTCACCCTGCCTTCTTTGCACGAAAATGATTATCAACGCTGGCATCATGGAAGTTGTGTTCAACCATGAATATCCCCTTTCACAAACTTCCGTTGCCCTCTTACAAGAAGCAGGTGTGCTAGTACGAAAGTTATGAACTACAAAGTTTCACTATGGGCTATATTAGCCCTCATTGCCCTAGTTGTTTCATTAAATGGATGCGCAGGAAACGGTAAAGGACTCGATGAGAATGGCAATCCGGTTGGAAGTGGTGATGGTGGAGGCGGCTTGCCGGTTGCGTTTGAACCGACGTTTACAAACATTCAGACAAATGTTTTCAATGCCATTTGCATCCAATGTCATGTTGGTGCGGCGGCACCTCAAGGCTTAAGACTGGATGAGCAAAATTCTTATGATTCGATTGTAAACATAATTTCCCAGGAAAGGTCTGATTTATTTCGAGTTCAACCAAACAATCCTGATAACAGTTATTTAATCAGGAAATTGGAAGGCGGACCCGAGATTGCAGGCGCACAAATGCCATTGAATCTCACACCCCTACCACAAGAAACTATTAATGCTATCCGCGTTTGGATCTCCCAGGGTGCCCAGCGCAACTGAGGACGTATGAAAAAAATACTGTTGTTGTTGATCACTCTTTTTCCTGTTGTACTTTTTGCTGAACCTTACATCGCAATTCGCGAAGGATTAAAGTGTAGTGCATGTCATGTGAACCGAACCGGAGGCGGTAAGCGAACTCAAATGGGAACCGGTTATGGCACACAGGCTTTGCCGTGGAATAAAATTGATTTGAATGAAAAGAAAATTCCACATTACTGGTCAGTTTTGAATGATCTATTATCCGTTGGTGGCGATTTCCGTTTCTTAAATCAGACTACCTTCATTAAAGACGATACCGCGAATACCTTTCAAACCGACAAAGGGAACTTGTATCTTCAAGTCAAAGCGTTGCCGGATATTTTGTCGCTGTACGTAGATGAACGAGTTGCACCGGGAGGGGTTCAGAGTCGCGAAATTTTTGGAATGCTTGAAGCTATGCCAGCTCATGGCTGGATTAAAGCAGGTAAATTTATTTTGCCGTACGGAATCAGACTGGAAGATGATCGTTCTTTTATTCGTGAAGTTACTGGATTTACTTTTGACAATCCCGATGCCGGAGTTGAAGTGGGATTTGAACCTGGATCTTTTAGCATTGTTACTTCAGTTACCAATGGAACATCCGGTGCAAACGATAACAATGCATCTAAGCAATTCGTAGGCTCGTTCTCTTACGTTAGGGATTCATTCCGGGCCGGCGTTTCTGGATCATATAATCCTTCGGATGCAGGCGATCGAACGAGCGGAGGTTTGTGGGGCGGATTTAGATTCCATTCAGCTGTTTTGTTAGGTGAAGTGGACTTGATCAATGATCAAATTCCAGGAGCAAGTGATCGGGAGCGTTTTGTCTCCCATGCTGAAATTGATTACCTCATTACAGATGGTTGGAATATCAAAGCGGCTTATGAATTTTATGATCCTGATCGCGACATTGATGAAAATGAACGCGATCGAGTTGTAATCGGAGTTGAGCCATTTATAGTTCCTTTTTTGCAATTGGGTGTTTATTACACGTTTAATCAAAGTATTCCTCAAAACATTTTACAAAATGCCGATGAACTTACATTTCGCATCCATGTTTATTTTTAACCGCAGAGTTCACAAAATTCTGCTGTTTATACTTTATGTGTTATGGGCAACGACACCGTCTGCTCAAACAGATTTACTCAGCTCACCATTCAAAGTTTCCGATGTAATGATCCCGATGAGAGATGGTGTGAAGCTGCATACAAAAATTTACGTCCCAAATGATCAAAGCGAGCCGCTCCCATTTATCATTTTGCGCACTCCTTATGGGGCTGATGATATAGCTGATCGATTTGCTAATTATCTGAAGCCTTTAGCCGATGAGGGATACATTTTCGTATTTCAAGATTTGCGTGGAAAGTTTGGGTCTGAAGGTGTTTTTGTGATGCAACGTCCGGCACGAACACCGGGAGATACAAAAACTCTGGATGAAGGCACAGACACCTACGATTCAATCGATTGGCTTTTGAAAAACGTTCCTAAAAATAATGGACGCGCCGGAATGTTAGGCGTTTCATATCTTGGCTGGACCACAATCATGGGAGCGCTAGAACCGCATCCGGCACTGAAAGCAATCTCGCCGCAAGCATCACCTTCAGACATGTGGCTTGGCGATGATTTTCATCATAACGGCGCATTCCGATTGAGTTATGGTTTTGAATATGCCTACGAATTAGAAAGCGGCAAGGAATTAAAGCAATTTGATTTCGGGAAATTCGATACCTACAGCTGGTACCTTGCGCTTGGTCCCTTAACGAATGTGAATGAAAAATATTTTCACGGGAAAATAAATACCTGGAATGATTTCGTTCAGCATCCTGATTACGATGAGTTCTGGAAGAAGCAAACTATGATTCCGCATATTCACGATGTAAAAATTCCAACGTTGAATGTAGCAGGCTGGTGGGATCAAGAAGATTTTTATGGACCGGTCCAGATCTACAATGCTTTAGAAAAACATGATGACAAGGGATTGAATTACCTTGTTGTTGGGCCATGGAATCACGGAGGATGGGGACGCGATGCTGGCGATAAACTCGGGCCAATTCCATTTGATAGCTCCACTGCAAAATATTTTCGTTATGAAGTCCAGGCGAAGTGGTTTGCATATTTCTTGAAAGACAAAGGCAAGTTGGATTTTCCTGAAGCTCTTACTTTCGAAGCAGGATCAAATCAATGGCGCAGATGGAATTCATGGCCGCCGAAATCTGAAATCCAGGAACGCAAACTTTATTTTGATGCAAATAACACATTGAGTTTTGATCAACCGAAAGCATCTGATGCTTTTGATTCCTATGACTCTGATCCATTTCACCCTGTTCCATATAGACATCGCCCGATTCAAACAACTTATTTCCCGGCAGGTTCACAATGGCCAACTTGGCTAGTTGAAGATCAACGGTTTGTTGATGACCGTCCGGATGTTCTTACACTGGCAACGCCTCCATTGAAAAACGATGTAACAATCGCCGGCGAAGTTGTTGCACACTTGTTCGCATCAACAACCGGAACGGATGCTGACTGGATTGTGAAGCTGATTGATGTTTATCCGGAATATTATCCGGAGAATTGGAATCTGGCTGGTTATCAACTCATGGTTTCGAATGAAGTATTTCGCGGGCGCTATCGAAATAGTTTTGAAAAACCGGAACCGATCAAAGCAAATGAAGTACAAGAATATGCTTACAGCCTGCATACCCAAAACTACAGCTTTCTGAAAAATCATCGAATTATGGTTCAAGTTCAAAGTACATGGTTTCCTTTGATTGACCGAAATCCGCAAACGTTTGTTCCAAATATTTTCAATGCAAAGACGGACGATTTCAAAATCAGGAATCACCGAATTTATCGTTCCGCAAAATATCCTTCGCATGTTTCACTGCCTGTAGTGAAACAAGATGCGAGCACAAAGTAGTTTCATGACCACGAATAGTCAAACAGAAATAACGAAAATGGGCGTTTCCGTCTCCCCCTTATGAAGGGGGAGATTAAAGAGGGGGTTGTAGATTTCATAATGTATCCAACCACCCCCTTGTCCCCCTCCTTCATAAGGAGGGGGAACTTCATCGATCACACTTTTCAAAGCAGACACAATGACACTAAGAGCCACCAAATGATTCTTATCGTTTTGTGGAACCTCGAGCCTTGGTGTCCTTGTGATGAATCTCAATCATCGTCATGAGCCGTTCTGATATAATTCCTGGGGTCGGAGGGAGGACATGTTTCGAAAACTTTTTGTTTTCCTTGTCGCTTTGATTTGTGCGCCCGCCTTTGTTCATGCCTGGCATGTGAATACCCATCTTCAAATGACTCGCGATGCAATTTCGTTGATGCCGCCTGAATTCAAGAAATCGTTTACGGAGCATCAAAAATATGTGGAAACGGGCATTAAAGATCCGGATGAAGTTTTGAGAGATTGGCAAAATCATTATTACATCCCGCCAAACCGGAAGGTGGAGCGATTGATCGCATTGAAAAATTGGCTCAAGTGATTCAAATGAAGTTCCAGAACTCTACTTCAACCGATGTCAGTAAACAGTTGTGCCAGCTTGCGCATTACATCGCGGATTTGTGGGAGCCTGAATCTATGATCAAACAAAATACTGGCAGCGATGCAATGTTTGTAAATGATAATGATCTGATTGTTTTTTACGAAGGCTACAGCGAACCAATTTCGAACCTGCGAGATTATTTTGTGCATCGCGCGGATTGGCGATGGCGTTTGGAAAATTCCAATCACATCTCCACGCTTCTTTACAATGAAGCAGTAAACGATATTGCTCGAACATGGCTTACACTATGGCAACAAAGTGGACACAAAATCGATGCACAACCAACAGCGATGATTCATCACAAAGCAGGCAACCTGAATGTTAATTATGAGAGAACGTTGTTGGATGAAGGCGTTTCGTGGAATCAATGGTACATCCCGGCGGGCAATCCTATCGACGAAGCAAAAGCTCGCATTGATGAGATGGCGCGATTGAATGAAACTGTAAACCCCAGTGATGATGCATTGGCCACACGCGCAAAAATGCGAAACGAACAACAGATGATGGAAAAAACGAATCCTAAAGCTCCATTCACAATGCTAGAAACATCTCTAAAAAAATATACCGACAGTACGTACTTGATTGCGCGGGTTCAAAATCTCAGTAATTCGGACATCCCAGCAATTTCATTTATGTATCCCGGAATAAAAGGTCCTTTCGCAATGGTGGAAAATTTGAAAGCCGGCGGAGTCGCCAAGATCGAAGCTAAGTTACCAGCTGATGCAACGAAGCAAAACGTGCAAATTATTTTTGCATCTAGCCAATAGAAATTCACCACAAAGGCACAAAGTTAATTATCTTCCGCTTCTCCGGTCATGGGAACGAAGCGTACTGGAATTATTTTTTCGCGTTCAACTCCTGATGGCGTTTTTGTGATCACTTCTAGTTCCTGGTAGTACTCACCAACGGGAATCACCATCCGACCTCCAACTTTAAGCTGATCAATCAACGGTTGCGGCACATGATCGGGTGCTGCTGTCACAAGAATTGCGTCAAAAGGCGCAGCTTCAGGCCAACCCTTATAACCATCACCGATTCGAACATGGATATTTTCATATCCCTGTTTTTTTAACAGATCTTTGGCGCGCAATCCTAACGATTCGATGATTTCAATCGAATAAACTTCTTTTGCAACTTCACCAAGAATTGCAGCTTGATATCCTGAGCCTGTGCCAATTTCAAGAACTTTCGAGTCTGCGCCGAGCTGTCCAAGTTCAGTCATGATCGCAACAATATAAGGCTGTGATATGGTCTGCCCTTCTCCGATCGATAACGGACCATCATCATAAGCATGACGCTCATCACCGGGAAGGACGAATTGATGCCGTTCTACTTTATTCATTGCTTCCAGAACTAGGGGATCTTTTACACCACGTGCAATGATCTGACGATTCACCATTTCCTGACGCATCTTGCGAAGTTCCTCCGAAGAAATTGCCGGCCCTGATTTGTCTTGATTTCCGGAACATGCAAAAGTCATAGCAATGAAAACAATGGCAGTTACAAGAGACATCCTGTTCTGAGGGTAATATCGGCAGAAAATGATGTCAAATATGATTGCGGGCTAGAAGCCCGCGGCCCGTAATGCGGGCGTGACGCCCGCGCTCCATAATGCAGGCTAGAGGCCCGCGCTCATCTGATATAATCTCACCAGATAAGTTGGGGATGAACGAACCAAAGTTTTGTTATAAGCATCCAGCAAGGATAGCGCGGCGGCGATGTTTCGAATGCGGACGCGCTTTGTGTCCTGATTGTCAAATCAGTCTGGATCATCATTTATTTTGCGGCGATCTTTGCCATCAAGCGTATTTGCAAAAGAACGCCACTCCTAAAGCCTCACGACCTTACTTCCGCTACGCAGCTTATGCCGCAATAGTTCTATTCGTTGGTGGTTTTATTTATTTCGGCTTATTGGCTGATGCTTTTTATTCCGGTGGAAACGAGAAACAACAAGACAAATTGTCTGGCATGCAACCTTCGTTGCCTGTTGATGTTGAACCGGCTGATCAAAAAAAGGATGCTGTCACGATTACGCGTCCATTAAATGGAATGAAAAGTCCATCACAGTTTGTGGAAGTGGAAGGAGCCGCACCGGCAAATGCAGTTGTTGCTGTTTATCTTAACGGCTCATTGGTAGAAAGTACGATTGCGCGGGATGCAATTTACCATTTTCCAAAAGTAATGCTTACGAAACATGCCAATGTTTTACAAACGCGTTTTTATTCCGATGATGGATCTTCAAATTTTTCGCCGGCAATTATGGTGCTTTATCAGGATTCGCTGCAATCAGATAACACGGATTCGAAATTCTTCCAGAATTCGCCCGATAACATTTCACGCGGCAATCTAAATCGCAAAGAACTGGTGCTGACCTTTGATGGTGGAGGATCAGAATCCAACTCTGCGGAAGCAGTTCTTGCTGCGCTAAAAAAATTCAATATTCGCACAACGATCTTCTTGACCGGCGATTTCATTCAAAAATTTCCAGAGCTAACCCGTAGGATCGCCGCGGAACATGAAGTTGGAAATCATACTTTCAGTCATGAACACTTAACGACCTATGCCCAAGATTCGCAGCAAAAAACTGCACCTGAAATTACGCGGGAAGAACTTCAGAATCAACTCCGCAAAACCGACGAACTTTTTCAAATGACTACCGGCAAACGGATGACTCCACTGTGGCGCGCACCTTACGGAGAGCATAATCTAGAGATTCGGCGTTGGGCAGCGGAATTAGGTTACATTCATGTTGCCTGGACTTCAGATCCGAAAACGCATCAAAACATGGATAGTTTAGATTGGGTACCAAATGCAAGTTATAGCGGGTATTTTCCAGCAATGTTAATTAAAGATCGTATTCTCAGCTTTGGACACAATGAACCTGCTCAGGCCAATGGTGCAATTGTCCTGATGCATCTTGGAAGTGAACGGGAAGCGGATGATCGCGTTGATAAATGGCTTCCTGAAATTATTCAGACCTTTCGTAATCGTGGATATGAATTTATTACCGCAAGTAAACTTGTAGACCGCCAGGATTTATTACCAAACATCGCAGCAAAATGATCGGAACAGAACAACCTCAGCAAATTAATCTGCAACCCGGGCAACGCTTTTTTTGTACGTGGCCGTGGGAATCAGTCACATTGATGTCGGATGGAACAATCGTTTGCGGTTGCGCAGATCCTTATAAGAAACGTCCGGCTGGAAATGCTTCGATCTTAACGATCGGCGAAATCTGGAATGGCCCGGTGTTTCGCGGACTTCGCGAAGGATTGCAGAACAACAATCCGGTCCTGTGCACGCATTGCAACTTGATGGGAGTTGCATCCGATCCTGCAATCAAACTTCCTGACGGTACCACTTTGCCTTACATGCCGCAGCGGCTCTTTGTTGAGCCTTGCATCTCTTGCAACCTTTCCTGCTTAGAAGCATGCTGTAATCATGAAAATGGAATTCACTTCACGCGCAGCATCCGATTGTTGGATTTCAATACCTACACGAAAGTTATCGATGAATTAGGGCCGGGACTTCAACGGATCGATTTCTTTAATTACGGCGAAAGTTTTATCCATCCGCGCGCGATCGAAATGATTGAATACGCGAAATCGCGTTACCCGCAGATTTATTTGTTCACAAGCACAAATGGCCTTCTGTTAAATACTGATGAAAAATTGCGAGCCCTCACAAAATCCGGAATCGATGAGATTACATTTTCGATAGATGGAGCAAGACAGGATAGTTATGTTCGCTATCGCCGCGGTGGTGATTTCAATAAGTTGATGAAAATCCTGAAAAGATTTGTTGAGATCAAGCAAGAATTGAAGTCCGATACTCCGTTTATTAATTGGAGATACATTTTGTTCCGTTGGAATGATAGTGATGAAGAAATGAATCTTGCGCGGCGTATGGCAGCGGAGCTTGGAATCGATCGGCTTTGCTGGGAAATTACCGATCATCCGGAAAATTCTGCATCGGAGCGTTTTGTTGAAGGAAGTTCGGAATATGAATCGATTAAACATGAAATCTGGAGCGCTCTTGGAAATGCGATTCACGGAAAAGCATTGAAAGCGGAAATACGTCCTGAGCAAGCTGCGTTGAAAGTAAAAGCAGGAAAACCATTTTCATCAAGCGCTGAAATTTTGAACGCGGGCGGCGCTTTGTGGAAAAATACTTCTGCTACAAATCGAAGGCACATTACATTGGGAATTTCATTGTTAGATCGCAACCGCGCAATGATCAATCGAAATTTTGCGCGAGCCTTGCTTCCAAAGGCACTTCCGTCGGGAGAAGCGTTGCGATTGGATTTCCAGGTGCCGCCAGTTTCATCACCCGGGCAATATTGGCTAAAATTTGATATGGTATGTGAAGGCCTTGAATGGTTTGAGAGCTGCGGGAGCTCACCTTCATACGCCAAACTCCAGGTCCACTGATAAAAATCTCGTGCAGATCCTTTCGGGCTTTGCGGTGAGATTTCTACCCACCGTTTGCCATGAACATTACGGAGGCAAACGATGGAACCTTATCTCGTCTGCGAATCGCAGGATCCCTACAACGGACGCGAACGCGTTCTCGAACGTCTGATTCATTGCATCTGGTCTGAACAACTCTTTCGAAGACAATTAAAACTCGATGGCGCCACTCTGCAGATTTCATCGCCAGGTTGGTGGAATCTTGAAGCCGGACCCGATTTTCGAAATGCAGAATTATTTGTAAACGGAAATCGAATTTGCGGCGATGTTGAAATTCATTTAAGCAGCGGTGAATGGTATCAACATAAACATCATCAAGATCCACGCTACAACCAGGTCATTCTGCATGTTGTTCTTTACAGTACCGGATCAGAGTGCATCAAACAAAATGGCGAATTAGTGCCTGAGTTGGAACTCAAAGATTCATTGATGGAAGAATTGCGCCTGCTTCAAGCCCGTTTGCCGGTTCACCAATTTCCATTTCATCCTGGAGCGCAGGTCCGATCTTTGCCGGAAATTTTTGGAAGAACATGACGATGACTCCATCATTAGAATTCTGGATTCAGCCGGCGATTTGCGAATGCGCCGCAAGAAAGAACGCTATCTCACTGCGCTGCGTAAAACAAATTTCAATCAAGCTTTTTATGAAGGCGTGATGGAAGGAATGGGATACAAACAATCGCGATATGCATTTCGAGAATTAGCTCAGCGAATTCCAATTGATGAGCTCATGAGTTATGACTTCGCTGGAAGACGAGGAACGGATTCAATGGCTTCGATCCTATTAGGCACTGCAGGTTTGTTGGAAGAGTTGTCACAAATTCGGCTCACACCGGAAGATCCCGAAACTTCATTTTATTTGGAGGAATTATTTCAGTACTGGCAAAAATACGAAACACGATTTAAATCGCGTGTATTAACCGGATTTTGCTGGTATCCATCCAGCACCCGTCCTGCAAATTTTCCAGCGCGAAGATTGACTGCAGTAGCTTCATTTTTTCATTACAATGGAATGCAATTGATACCGCTTTTACTTCATCCTGTAGGCGATCAAGAGCCTTCACCGCGCGTGATTCGCGAAATTTTAAAAACATGGAATGGATTGTTTGGCAGGCCGAACCATTTGTACTGGTCTTATCACTATCAATTCGATTGCCATAAGTTTACAGCACCACGCAGATTGATCGGAAAAGATCGTGCACGAATTTTAGTAATCAATGTAATCTTGCCAATGCTGCTTGCTCATGCAGAGCTTTCTGCACAACGTTCGTTAGAAAATATTTTGCACACGATTTACAGACGTCACCCGAAACTTACACCAAATAGCATCACCCGATTGATGGAACACCGGATGTTTGGAACGCGGGAACGGGCGAAGACATTTATCGATACTGCGCATCGACAGCAATCACTTCATCATTTCTTCTATGATTTTTGCGATAACCGCGATGCATCATGCTCACGATGCGAATTCAACCCCCAGCGGAAGCCATGATTACGTTCCGGTGATTTTTGCATAGAATGGATGTTTGCAGGCCGTGGCGGCCCCATGCGGGGCTCTCCTGGACGGAGAAACGCTCCGGCCTGCGTGGTTTATAACCACAAAGTCGCAAAGCTAGATCGTTTTTTCCCAGAAGTGTTCACTCTGTGGTGATTCAATTTCATCAAATGCTTTCTTATGCCTTTCCAAAATTGATTGCAATGTAGCTGCACTGATTCCAGGCGTACGAATTGCAGCAATTAATTCCACAATTGCGCCTTTGAGTAATTTCTGTAATGCAGACAGTTCAGTTCCAACCGGTATAGCGGAAAGTACTTTCATCACTTCCAATCTTGTTTTTTCAAGCTTATCGGCCGAAGGAACATGACCGGAATGAATTGCAGATTGAACTGCGCGAAATTCTTCAATGAAATCTTTCAAAGCACGTTTTAACTTTCTTGAATCTACTTGTGTTATCTCTTCACTGTCTTTCATGGTGCGATGTTTGCGGAAAATTCCGCGGAAGATACCAGCAACACCAGAATCCGATTTGGGTGATGATACTTGCATTCGTGTATCCATCGGACGGCCCATCGGAGGTGGAGGTGCACACGCAATTGCCATTGGTGCAAAGGAGCCTGTTCTTTGGGTTTCATGTTCCATTTCCCACAGTGCAGGCATTTCCACCGGCTGTACAATCTTCCTTCGCGATCCATCTTTGTTTACAACTTCGCTTTCATCAACAACCACAAATGCGGTGAAACGCGTTAACAATGTGTGTCGCACTGATAATTCGATGATTTGTTTCTTAATTTCCGATTGATTGTTCAGCTCTATTCGAAAACGATCTTCCAGATCTTTTACCCGAGCGCGTGTCCATAAATGGGCAATGGCAGGAACGTCAATTTCAGAACCGCGGATTTGTTCTTCAAATTTGCTGCCATCAGAAAATTTTCCATGGATCCGAATCTTGCCTGATTTATTCATCCGGAAAAACGCAGTGCTTGTTCTGCCTGCAAATAGATCAGGAATGCGCATCGGAGCAATCGATCCCAGATCAATGTCAGAATCCACAGCATCCATCGCAAGATCAACAATCAACGGAGTTCCGATTTCTCTGCCGACAGCTTGCAGCGCATCTTCTAAAGCCGTTCCAGGCTCAACAAACGTTGCAGTTCCTCCACCGAGTGAAGCAAGCCGGCTCAAAAATCCATGATTCACTGCGGTGTCAATTCCCACTGTAAATACTCGAGTATCGCCAAGTTCTTTTTGGATCCGCTTTAACACTCGCGATTCATCACCGATTTGTCCATCGGTTAGTAACACAATCACCGGAACGCGATTTTCAGTAGGATGCCGGCGGTTACCGATTGCAGTTATTGCTGCTCCAACTGCCTGATTTAACTCAGTTCCACCACCACTCAGCACTGAACGCAAGAAATTTTCGCCGCGCTGCAATCCTTCTTCCGATGCAGCTATAAATCGATCGGCCTTTTCGCCGTTAGGATGGAACCATTCAACATGATTGTTGAATGCCAGCATTGCGAAGCGATCATTCGGACTGAGAGTTGAAAGCAGAATCGAACAAGATCTGGATGCGGAAGCCATTTTCATGCCATGCATAGATCCGGAGCGATCCAGTACAAAAACCACATCACGCGGTACTCCGAAAAACTTTTCCCGCTGTGGCGGAATGATGGAAAGCATTCCGTAAATTTCTTGTTTCTCATCCTTGTACAAAAGCAATGACGTTTGAGTTTTCTCTTTGCCGGACTTCCAGCGCAAAACAAAATCCTTGTTCAAACGTTCATCGATTCGCGCTAATGAAATGAAAGTTCCATCCGCAGTTTCATTGCTGCGGGTCGCATGTTGTGAACAGGAAAGATTTGATGCTTCGCTTAGGAGTTGTACTTCGATTTTTAATCCCACATTCGGATCGAATCCAGCACAAAGACGCGGCGGTGAAATTTTTGAAGCATCCGGCACAATATCAGTATCCTGCTCAACACCATCACCGACCGAACCTTCGTCCAATGTATTTCCTGGAATATAACGTGGAGCAACAACCAGAGGTAAACGCAATTCAGTATTTCCATCTTCAAAAAATGGAAGTCGTTCAGAATAAGTGATTTCAACAGTGACCTCTTCGTTCGGTGGAAGATTTCCCACTTGAATCGTAAAAACATCATCACGCTCCTGCTCCAACAAGCCTGCTCGCTTCCCTTCTTCCAAAGCTTTTTGATATTGACGCCGTGCTTCTGCCCGTTCTTCAATCACACCGCGAAGTGTCCGTGATCCGATTTTCATTTGGAAATTGCTAACCGCAGATCCTCCGGAAATCGGAAAGATGTAAATTGCTTCCAGCGCCTCTTGATATGGATTGCGAAACGTTTGCAAAATTTTGACTTCTGCAACTTGACCAGCGACTTTCGCGCACAGATCTACTTTTGTTAAAGGCAATACAACTCTTTGAGCCGCTTTTGATACTGTCAGAATTCCGTAACTCCGCGAACTCTCTTCTTCGGGAAGATCAATAATTGGAATCGATGGTAATGATGTCATTTGTTTTTCTCCTTAACGAGCGCCGACAGCGCTGAGTGAATTCTTTTTGCAAGGGATTCTTCATCTGAAAGCCGCCATTGATCCTCAATCATGATTTTTAATCCCGGTTCGATCATGACTTCATGCCATATCACTGGATGATATTCAGCGCGTGCACTTTGTTCTGATTTCAATTTATTTGAAATCGATTCAAGAATTGCTTCCAGTTCTTTATCACTTTTCCCATAAAGCCGGGCTTGAATTTCGCCCAATGGTAACGAAAGACCCTGTAATGATTTGATTGCTAAAATTTGCAAAACGTGCCGGCTGCCATAAAATGCCTGGCGCGAAATTACGTTAGGCTTTTCCAAAATCCCGAGCGTGGTGTAATAACGGATGGTGCGTCCATCCGGAGCGGCTGAAACTCTGCCATCGTGCTGCGCGTTTAATAGTCCGCGCTTCTTTAATTGCTTTTCAACTTCATCGGATAACTGCTCTAAAGTTAATTGTTGTTCGTTCATGACATCAACTCGAGGCCCGGCCTCACTTGAATGATCATAACAGTAATATAAATAATTACTGTAATACTGTCAAGATCGAATTATTGTAGTGGCGACCGGAAGGTCGTCTGCTATTGATCAGGTCGAGCTTCCGCTCGACCCTACGCGCGTGATTTTGAGACTTCCAGGAATCCTTCGAGGGCTGCTTTCAGGAAAAGCACCATTAAAGGCTTGATATCTTCGCGGACCGGCGCTGTTTCATCCGGCTTCATCGACCGCATCAAAATGAATTGAAACATATTGGGTTCTGTTTGATTCACTAACTCCGCAACATCTTTCGCCAGAGCTTCGTCGTTTTTATCGACATTTGCTTCCAGCATGGCCATGATTTCATCGTCCAGTTCTTCAATCCGTTCCATCGAGACTTTTTTGACGGACTTAAAATTCTGCAACAATGTGGTCCACAAAATTAATGCAATCGAAAAGAGAACGTCCTGTTCATCCTCATTGAGTTCTTCGCGCTCACATACTGCAGCCAGATAAACAAACACCGCCGTTTGTTTGCGTTCAAATCGCCTCAGAAGTTTCTTCACTGCCTCATCTTCCAAATTACGAAGCGATTGTTCGACTTCCAGAATTGTTTCTAATGAAATCATGACTTCGATGTATCTGAGTATAATATGACTCCAATAACCCGGGGGCGGGCAGAGACGCCCGCTCTCCGGATAGAGAAAAATTTATGACAGCGCACTGGGCCCCTGAAGATCCTTCTGGCAATTTCATGTTTGATTGTCGCTTTCATTCTTGTATTCCGTATGAATGTCGCAAAACCTGTAGGCGGAATCGATGAAGGACGCCTCTTTCTGGCTGGCGCGACTTCATTAATGCAAGGCAACGGATATCCGATTACTCAGCGTACCCCGCTCTACAGCTTGTTTCTAACATCGCTTGGTTACATTGCAGGAGTTGATCCAAATCAAACAATTCCAGGCGCGCATGAATATGGAAGCATTGAAAATGTTGATGTTGCAAAAGGATTTCTTGAGCCGCGTTTTCAAAGATTGGTGTTGATCGCGCAATTAATCATTTGGATTGCGACCGTATTCTTCGTTTTTAAGATCGGCCAAAGCATGAAGCTACCACCCAATTGGCTATTCATTTTGCTAATTGGATTCATCTCAATTTCATGGATTCTCGTAACTTATATTTATGATCCGCTTCTAACTCAATTTTTTCTTGTGCTTGGCACGTTCGCCTTTTGCACGTGGCTGAAAAATCCAAGAAATATTTGGTTAATCGTGTTGAGCGCAGTAAGTTTTTCAATCAGTGCATTGATCCGTCCGACTTTCCAGCTTCTGACTCCCCTGATGGCGATCATTATCTGGCTTCTTTCTCGATCAGCAAAATTGCAACAGCTTTCCGCAAAAGATGGTTTCAAGGCAACACTGGTATTTTTCATAAGCTGGATTGCTCTGGTCGGAACATACAGTTTGCGCAATTATGTGAACCATGGTTTTTTTGGCGTGAGTTGCGCCCAGGGGTTGAGTCTCACTGGCAGAGCTGCACCATTTCTGGAAAAAGCACGTCCGCTCTATCCTGCAGAGGTTGATGAGTTTTTGAAAATCCGCGATATTCGCGGAAACACTCTGGGTGCGCGGTCAATCAAATGGTTGATGTCCAACCGCGGCATGACCTGGCCTCAGGCAAATAATTTTCTGGTGAAAGTTTGTACCGCTGCCATCATCCGTGCACCAATGCGATACCTGGTAGAGGTTGGCAAAAGCCTGGTTACATTCCACATGCCAGGCGCTTTAAAAGGCGAACGAAGCATGTTGATACCTTTTTATTTTGTCGATGCTTTGTTGACTGGAATATTTTTGATTTGCACCGTGACCTGGATGTCGTTCCATCTCATGCGGCTGTTTACATCTGCAGTGACAGGCGTGTGGAATCTCGATGACAGCATGATCCTTCTGTTTTCAGTCATTTATTGGTACTGCGCTTTGATTTCATGTGGAGTGGATTACGGACGCCCTGAACATCGTATTTCCGTTTTGTATTTAATTCCATTAACAAGTTTATTGATCCTTCACCGTTTTGAATTTTCAAAAAGTCCGGTTTTCTTATCGATTGAGAAATTCATGGAGCGCAGACTTTAGTCTGCATTATGGGCCGCGGACCTTATTTAGTCCGCAAATGCCCCAAGAAAAAATGAAATCTGCTATCACTGAAATTTTCTTGCTGCTTGTAGTTCTCATCCTTCTTGCAGCTCCGCTTACCCGCATGTTTTATCGGTTCTCAATCACTTACAACGAAGGCTGGACTGTCTATCATTCCGATGCTGTATCAAAAGGCAAACAGATTTACGATACGAAAGATCCATTCACACCAGTCGTTTATCCGCCGCTGTTTTTTTATTTAGAAGGGCTGATTGGCAAATTGCTTGGAAATTTCCTGATGATTGGCCGCATACTTTCTTTTCTTGGCTTGATTTGCACGTCAATTTTAGCAGCTCTAATCGTTCGGAGATTTTCGCGTAATGTAATTGGCTCGATCTTCGCAGGAATCTTCTTTTGCGGATCGGTTGCCGCCATCGCATCTCAATACGTCGCAATGAATGATGCTCAATTATTTGCACATGTTCTATCAGCGGCAGGAATGTCGTCATATCTCAGATCCCGAAAAGATTCTTCCCTCTGGCCCGCTGCTCTGCTTATTACCGCTGCTCTGTTTACTAAACACAATCTGATTGCTGTACCTGCAGCGATATCAATAGATTTGCTGCTTCGATCGAAATGGGATTTTCTGAAATGGTTTTTGTTCCTTTCGATTTTCGTCGCCGCTTTTACCATCCTTACATTCATATTCGCAGGTCCGGGATTTATTGATCAGGTAATCGCCGGTCGTTATATCAGCATTCAAAAGATGTTTGCTCAGACGCGTCAATTTGGAACTTTCGCTTTGATTCCATTGCTCGCTTCTATTTTGTGGTGTGCAAAATCCTGGAAGAATCGCGATGAGCGCATTCTTATATTGTGGCTGCTCTTTTCGATTGTTGTTGGAATCATCACTGCATCTGGTTTCGGAACTGCAATGAACATGTTTTTCGAAGCATTCCTGTGCCTGGCAGTGATCCTGGGCATTTCGATTTCCAATATGAACCCACTTCCGCAAGCTTTGCTTCCGCTAATTTTATTTTTACCGATAGAATCTGCCGCAATTTCTGAGATCCAAACTGCGTTGAACAAGAATCTGCAGTCGCGTTTTGCGAAACAGCAGGCAGATTTTCATTCAGACGTTCAATTTCTCAAAGATCAATCCGGCAGCACGGTTTGTGGCAATCTTTTGTTATGCTTTGATGCAGTAAAACCGCTGGAATTTGATCCTTTTAATGTTTCACAGCGGATCATAACTGGAAGAATGAAAGAGGATGACGCAGCACAACTCTTTGAGAAAGGGCGTTTCCGGATTGTGCAAATTAAAGAACAACATTATGAGAAAGATTCAGAGCGCAGCATAAAACCCGAAATGTTTGCTGACACTTTTTTTACACGCAATATGATTGCAGCAATCCGTGAAAACTATAGAGTTGAGCGGAAATCATCTACGGGGAATTTTTATTATTACAACAAAGATAAGCAATAGAAACGATGCAGATGTAATCACCAATCCTAATCTGAAACTTGTTGGTCTATATTCCATTTGAACTGTACTTGATCCGGCGGGAACAAGAAGTCCACGAAACAAATAATTTGATCTGTAAATTCGGGTGAAACTGTTATTGATCTTAGCTGTCCAGCCTGGATAATAAACATCGCTGACAACTAGAAATGCCGGATTTGCTGTTTCAACTTGAATCTCCATGCTGCTTTTCGCAATTTTCATAATTTGAACTTTTGCATCAGGATCTTTCGCTTCATCAAAAGCGAAGTTTTCTTCAACCAATGCAATTTCATCAGGCCTGTATTTGATTCGGCCAGGAAGTGTCGAAATAACGATCGCGTTGCGAACTTGCTCGCGTGATGCTTGAATCACTTTTGGCACAAGCCATGCGCGCGGCATCGCTCGGCGATTCTCAAAAATTACAGAGCTTCCGAATTGACGAACTAATTTCCAGCGATTGCCAACCGGATCCTCACTATCAGAATCAATTCTTGCCGATATATAACGGACCGCCATCAAATCCAAACATCGATTTTGCGCCGTCATCCAGTTTCCTTGTAGATTTCCTTCCCCGGACATTGATAACAATTCATTAACTCGTTTCAAAACAAGAGATCCATAACCGCTGCCACTTGGAAGAGACCATAAGCGTGTCAGGTTCGGCTTTCCTTCATCAACATCGGACCATACACCTCGCACCGGGAAAAAACGCTGATAGGTTTTATTTAATTTTTCTGACACACCCTTCAAAGTTTCAGGCAGCAGTAGCACAGTTTTTTCAGGCGAAAGCTTCCATTCGCAAAAAAATCCGATGCTGGCTAAATCAAGGATTAGAACAGCAATCATTATTGAAGCCCGAAATGTGGATGGTTCACGCACGTAAAAATAGACAACAAAACAAGCAATGAAAAAAAGAATGATTGGCATTGCTATCGATGCATTAGCCCATGGAGCAAGCGTTATATTTGTGCCGACGTTCTTTAAAGACATGTTGTGTATTTTCGTTGAATACAACCAGATGGCAGCTCCCGCAATAAGAAAAATGATCCCGGTTGAAATTACAGCCTGCATCACCACTTTATAGTTCGCATATCTTTGATGGATTGCAGCAGATCCAAACCCGGAAAGCATAGTCAACGCGAGAGTCATTTCATAAACATGTCTGGCTGGCACACGAAAGTTATTTAATCCCGGAACTAAAAACATCCAACGAGCCAACGGTAACGTATGACTCAGAGTCAGGAACAATGAAATAATGAAGACAACAACCCAGAACCACACCAGCCGGTTTTCTTTACGCCGTTGCAACCCAACAAAACTTAGGAGGATCGTAACGAGCCCAGGATAAAAAGTTCTTTCAATAAAGTTTATCGGACCGAAAGTAGGGATAATAAAGACTTGTATCCGGCGCACCGAAAAGACCCGGGAAAATAAATGTAGTCAGATTGAAAGGTCTCAAGGAAATTGATTGAAAGAAACGAAGGTCTGGCTTTTCACGAATGCTTTCGGAAACTAATTCAAACAATGGGACTAACTGAATTGCAGTCAATGACATGCCCGCTATAAACATGCCCGCACATATCGCCAGAAATTGTATCGGACGATTTGAACTAAACAGCGCGAGGGTCAGTGCGTAAAAACCGGCAACAATTAAACCGTAAGTTGGAATTTGTGGATGCCCCGCCAGAAGACTGAAAGCAATGGCAAATGCGCCAATCACAAACCAAATTCTATGACTTTCAATCTTCAGCTTTTCAATTGAAAGAAGAACCAGAGGAATCCAGACCATTCCATGCAGGATGATTGTGTGACAAAGGTGGGCCATCGAGAAACCGCACATTCCGGCAACAATTCCGGAAACTGCAGCACCAACCCATGACTTTGTTAAGAAATATGTATAGGCATAAGAAAAGCAGCTCAAGAGTACATAAGCACTGATTACAAAACCATTCCAAAATCCAAAGAGCGAAAACAACCTCGCAATTGGATACCATGTTGCATTTTGCAAATCCGCAGCTACCGGAAAACCGGCCTGCAGGCCTGGTTCCCAAAGAGAAACAGGACTCAAGAAGCTGGGAAGATAAAGCGCCAAAGAATCACTGATTGCAAGGATTCGGCCGAAAACAAAACCGGCGAAAAGAAGATGCAATAAAGTAATACATAAAAACCAATAACCTTTGCCGAATGTTTTAACTCTATTTGCATTTTCAATTTGAAATCTGCGATCTGAAATCTGAAATCTATTTGACAGTGTAAGATATTTTGGGTAGTGTTTGATGGTTATTAGAGATGGCTGAGCAAAAGGTCCCTACGATTACCCTGCTTACCGATTATGGAACGCGCGATGGATACGTTGCAAGCATGAAGGGTGCTATTTTAAGCATCAATTCAACCGTAAATATTATCGACATTTCTCATGATATAGCACCACAGGACATTCTTGAAGCTGCATTTGTATTAAGATCCGCCTTCTCTTATTTTCCAACTCGCACAATTCATGTGGTGGTTGTTGATCCGACAGTCGGATCCACCCGGAAAATTCTAATGGTTTCCACCGATAACTATTACTTCATCGCTCCTGATAATGGCGTCCTTTCCCTGATTTATGATATCGAACCGTTTTCTAGCGTGATTGAAGTTTCAGCTGAGCATTATTATCGAAATGTCGTCAGTAACACATTTCACGGAAGAGATATCATGGCGCCTGCAGCAGCGTGGTTATCCAAAGGGAATCCTATGGATCACTTTGGAGAACCAACAGAAAATTATTTGAAGCTTTCGTTTCCAAAACCCAAAGTAGTTGCCGAAGGCACATTAAAAGGGAATATTGTTCACATTGATCGTTTTGGGAATCTTATTACGAATGTAACCCGGAATGATTATGAAGAATTAAGATCCAAAACGCCGGGTGAAAATTTCAAAACGGTAGTAGGAAAACAAGAGATTAACGGACTCAAAAATTATTACGCGCAGGGTCAAAAGGGTGAGCTATTGGCTCTGTTCGGCAGTTCCGATTTCCTGGAAATTGCGCAAACTCAAGGTTCAGCAGCAAAGACACTTGGTATTTCGCGCGGAGCAGAAATCGGAATCGTACTAAAATAACGCCCCCTCCAACAATCTAAATTGAGATTGCCGACAGGTTACAAATATATCAATAGGGAGAAAGTCTCCAAACGGAGGAAATCTCTCCGCAAATTTTTATTCATTCTGCCAGTTCTTCTTTTGTTGGCTGTAGTTCTTTATGGATCTTATTTTCTTCAAACGTCGGGTATTGAAGAAAAGATATTGATCGGGAATTATGATGAAGCATCAAGAGCCTTAAACGACTGGAAATTTTTGCCACTCGTAAACGGCCGTGTTTATGAAGCTCTTGGCACAATCGAGTTGATGAAACAAAATGCAGAGTCGGCAGCTCCTTATTTTGAACGAGCGATCACAAAGCCATTTTTTCGTCCGTTAAGTATCTGGCCAGACATTTTAAAAATTTTATGGGGAAACGGCCGCTATCATGAAGGATTGTATTATGCGCAGCACCTTCAAAAGAAATATGGGGGCGACCAGAAGATCCATTTTTACAAAGCAGGATTTTTAGCCGGAGATAATCAGCTTGCGGATGCATCACGCGAGTTGCAAGCTGCTGGAAATATTCCCGAATTTACACCTGAAATCGGATTACTGAAATCTGAAATCGAACAAAGAACCACCACAGGCCACTATCCATTTTTAATTGATCGCGAAAATCTACCTGTTGTAAATCTTACTCTGAATGGAAATCCGATCTATTTGTCGGATACCATTCGTCCTCTATTGATCAATTCTAAGTACGACCTTGTCGATTCATTAAAGAAAACGGATCCGAAGAATCAAACAGTTTTCACAATCGATTCGCGAATTCAAAATGCAGCAGAAAGAGCACTGGATAAATATTCGGGAGCTATTGTACTTCTGGATGTAAAGAACGGTGACATCCTTGCTGCTGCATCAAATCCTGCAGCAGCATCAGCAGCCTTCACTAAGAATTTTGAACCAGGATCAATTATCAAAATGATTACGCTTGCCGGGGGTCTGGAACGCGGACTGGATATGAAAAAAATTGTGCCGTATCAATGCGATGGCTATCTGAAACTTCATGATAATAAGGTGCTTTATTGTTGGGACAAACATGGTTTGGTGAAAGACATAAATACAGCCACAGCAGTTTCATGTAATGTTGGTTTTGCAAAAATGGGATTGTTGTTAAAGCCGGCGGATTTGATCGCGAATCTAAAACAATTTGGATTTAACGATCGATTAAGCGGAATGATGCCCGTAGATCTTGGAAAAATAAAAGAAGGTCAGGTTGATGATGAATATATTTCGCAACTTTCCATTGGATTGGATTACTTGAGCATCACGCCTTTGCATGCGGCAATGATAGCATCAGCAATCGCAAATAATGGAGAATGTTTCACACCGCGTCTGATATCGGGTTATAAAAACATTGTTGGATTACCTTTTGGAATTTTACCAGGCGTTGAATACCGAAGATTTATGAGTGAAAAAACTGCGCACGTGCTAACCGAGGCAATGGTTGAGGTTGTCAAAAATCCAGAAGGTACAGGAAGACGTGTTCTGTTGCCATCATTTCCAATTGCAATGAAAACTGGCACCGCCGGAAAAGGCGCAAATGGATATGATCCTGTCATAATCGGCTTTGGTCCGGTTTCTAATCCGAAAATCGCATTTGCCGTTTTCCTCGAACATGCAGGAAAAGCTGAGTTTGAGGGTGCCCGCATTACCAGGTTGTTCCTTGAATCCATTCAAGGTTATATTTAGACTCTCAATCGTACTCTTACTCGTAATCGTACTCGTACTCGGCTTTTCGATTACGATTAAGAGTACGAGTACGAGTAAGATTTCATTATGGATAAAATTAGAGACGTTTATGTTCTGCAAGCGAAGCGAACTCCGATCGGGCGTTTCGGCGGAATTTTCAAAGATATCCCTGCCGTTGATCTCGGAATTCATGTAACCAGGGCGTTATTGCAGGAAACCGGGGTAAAACCTGAAGAAGTCGACGAAGCTATTTTCGGTCATGCAAGACCTGCGGGTTGCGGACCGAATCCCGCGCGCCAGGTTTCGTATCGTTCCGGGATTCCGGATAGCGTTCCGGCATTTACGGTGAACAAAGCCTGCGGCTCCGGCTTAAAGGCATTGATTCTGGGCTCGCAATCAATTCAACTCGGACAAGCTGATTGTGTGTTGGTGGGTGGAATCGAAAGCATGAGCAGGGTTCCATTTTTGTTAGATCAAGCCCGTTTTGATGGATATCGTCTTGGTCATGGCAAATTAATTGATGCCATGTATCGTGACGGATTTCATTGTCCGATCAGCGATATGTTAATGGGCGAAACTGCGGAGAAGTTAGCGCAAATTCATGAGATCAGCCGGCATGAACAGGATCAATTCGCATTAGAAAGTCAGCAAAAAGCGGCCCGTGCAATTCAAGCAGGAAAATTCAAAGACGAAATCATCCCTGTTCCGGTGAAAGTAAAAAAAGAAACACAGATGATAGATCGTGATGAACATCCGCGTGGTGATACAACAATTGAAGCTCTAGCAAAACTGGTCCCGGTTTTTAGTGAAACTGGAACAGTTACCGCAGGAAATTCATCCGGAATTACAGATGGCGCATCTGCGATTTTACTTTGCAGCGCAGAATTTTTAGAAAAACATGGCTTGAAACCGCTCGCTCGCGTTGTTGGTTACGAAAAAGCTGGTGTACCTCCTGATATCATGGGAATTGAGCCTGTGCCTGCAACACAAAAACTGCTTGAACGTTTGCAGATGAATTTGAACGACTTTGCTTTAATCGAATTGAATGAAGCCTTCGCAGCTCAAGTGATTGCAGTAGATCGTTTGATGCCGATGCATCCGGAAAGATTGAATGTAAACGGCGGTGCAATCGCCTTAGGACATCCAATCGGTTGTACCGGAGCGCGCATCACAACAACTTTGCTTCACGAATTAAAACGCCGAAGCAACGGAAAAAGGAATTACGGACTCGCCACGCTTTGCATTAGCGGGGGTCTCGGGCTTTCCGTAGCATTCGAAAACGTCGCATAAGGGGACGTAAACATGGAATGGACCGAATCCGCGCAAACACCGAAACATATTGTCTGTAAAGAAAAGGACGGCATGTTCCAAATCTTTTTGAATCGGCCTCCAACAAATGCACTCAATCTCGAAATGATCGAAGAACTGAATGCCGCTGTTGCGAGCTTGATGTATCGAACGGATTTGAAACTAATCACGTTCCTTCCATCAGGTGAAAATTTTTGTCAGGGATTTTCTCCTGATGATTTTACGGCTGGACGTGCATATCAACTGATCGAAGCCTTTGGACGACTTTTCGAACAATTGCAAGCGACAAGCATTCCCATTCTTTCCGTAATCAAAGGAAAAGCATTTGGAGCTGGCCTGGAACTTGTAACATTTTCCGATCTTGCCATCGCAGCAGAAAGTTCAACGTTCCGATTTCCTGAAGTGCGTATTGGATTGATTCCTACCATCGCCTGTAACATCCTTCAAAAAGTTATACCTTACAAACGCGCCGCGGAGCTGATTTTGTCTGGTGAATTGATTACAGCAAAGGAAGCGGAGACATACGGCCTCATTAATAAAGCTGTTCCTGATGACAAATTGCAAGAACAAGCAGGACTGATGGTTGGAAAGTTGCTGCAATCCTCAGCGCCCGTATTACAGTGCGCAAAAAAAGCAATGATTGCTTCGCAGGATAAAACTTTATCGGAGAGTTTGGACGCAATCGAAGAAATTTATTTGCAACAAGTACTGACTTTGGAAGATTCAAAAGAAGGCATTCAAGCTTTCATTGAAAACCGAAAACCTGTCTGGAAGAATCGGTAAAAGAAAACCACAGAGTCACGGAGATACGGAGTAAATTAATTTGTTTCAAGGTTTAGACTTCTACAATATCGACCCTTTGCTAAACGAAGAAGAGCGGATGGTGCGTGATACAATCCGCCAATTTGTTTCGGACAAAGTAATTCCCATCATCGAAAAACACAATCGTGAAGCCACCTTCCCAATTCATTTAGTCCCCCAACTTGATGAACTAGGTGTGCTGGGCGCAAACATTACTGGCTATGGATGCGCGGGATTGAACAACGTTGCTTATGGATTGATCATGCAAGAATTGGAACGTGGCGATAGCGGACTCCGCAGTTTCGCATCGGTGCAAGGCTCATTGGTGATGTATCCGATTCTAAGCTTTGGTTCCGATGAGCAAAAGGACAAATGGTTACCGGAGCTTGCAGCCGGACGCAAAATCGGATGTTTTGGATTAACCGAGCCGGACTTTGGATCAAATCCATCAGGAATGCTGACTAAAGCTGTCCGCGATGGCAATCATTGGATCTTGAATGGAACAAAACGCTGGATAACAAATGGCAGCATTGCCGATGTTGCGGTTGTATGGCCGTACTGAAGATGGAGTCCGCGGTTTTCTTGTTGAAAAAGGCACGCCTGGCTTTACTACGATTGAGCAAAAAGGAAAATTTTCGCTCCGCGCATCTGTTACTTCGGAATTGATTTTAGAAGACTGTAAACTTCCGTCCGATTCCATCCTTCCGCAATCAAAAGGCATTGGATCGCCATTGAGCTGTCTGAATCAAGCGCGATATGGAATTGCCTGGGGTGCAATTGGAGCAGCAATGGCTTGTTACGATGAAGCCGTAAATTATGCAAAGACCCGCATTCAATTTGATAAGCCGATCGCCTCATTTCAAATGATCCAGGAAAAATTGGTTTACATGCTGAGCGAAATCACAAAAGGACAACTCTTGTGTTTGCAATTAGGCCGTTTGAAAGATCAAGGGAAAGTAACCGCTCAACAGGTTTCGCTAGCCAAAATGAACAACGTTTATCATGCGCTGCAAATTGCCAGAACGGCGCGCGATATTCTTGGCGCCAGCGGAATTACGGATGAATATCAATGCGGACGCCATATGTGCAATCTTGAATCTGTTTTCACTTACGAAGGCACGCATAATATCCACACCCTGGTGCTGGGTGAATGGATCACCGGCATCCCCGCCTTTCGATAATCTTTACCGCAAAGTATGCTCGCCGTCGTTGTTTCCAATCGCGCCAAAAAGCGGCTCAAAGGAAAACATCCCTGGATTTTTTCGAATGAGATTGTAGAAAAGCCTGATGTCCCCGCAGGCGAAATAGTAGAAGTCCACGATGAAGAAGGACATCGCATCGCCACCGGTTATTTCAATCCTCACACTCTGATCGCAGTTCGCATCCTTTCCTATCATCAGGAATTCGATTTGCGCGATCGGATCGCTAAAGCTTTAGAATTTCGCAAACGCCATTACCAAACACTCACCTATCGCTGGATCTACGGTGAATCTGATGGATTGCCCGGGTTAATTGTAGATCGTTATTCGCAAACATTAGTCGCGCAAATACTCACTGCCGGAATGGAAAAACTTCGAAACGAAATCATTAAATCGCTTGTTGAATTCGGTTCACCAGCTCGAATTCTTTTTCGCAACGATTCTTCGTATCGCCTTCTGGAAGGATTGCCGCAACAAGTTGAATGGGTGTACGGCGATCCTATGGATCAAGAAATAATTGAGCTTGATGATTTGAAATTTGAGGTGAACTACACCGAAGGACAAAAAACCGGATTCTTCCTGGATCAACAAACAAACCGGCAGCGCTTGAGCAAATACGCACATGGTGAACGGATGCTGGATGTGTTCAGTTACTCTGGCGGTTGGAGTATCTACGGAGCTAAGGCCGGCCTGAAACAAATCACCGCTGTTGATTCTTCTGTGGATGCATTGAAGTCGGCGTCTCGCAACGCTGAACTAAACAACTTTAAATTGCAATGCATCGAACAGGATGCGTTTCAATTTTTGCGCGAAGGTTATTCTTCCAAGGAACGTTATGATGTGATCGTTCTTGATCCGCCTGCATTCTGCAAATCGAAACGTCAGTTGCCGGAAGCAGTCAGAGGGTATCGTGAAATTAATTTGCGCGCCATGAAATTGCTGGAACGCGATGGTGTTTTATTTACCTGTTCTTGTTCACAGCCGGTAACGCCTGAACTATTTGTTGATGTTCTTCGACAAGCAGCCGCTGATTCCGGAAGAACATTTCGCATGCTTGAACTTTTGTTCCACCCTCTGGATCATCCGGTGTTGTTGCAGTTTCCGGAATCGCTGTATTTGAAATGTGCGATCTTGCAGCTTGCGGGCTAGAAGCCCGCGGCCCATAATGCGGCCAAGGCCCGCGCTCCTTATTCGCTTCCATTCATCACAAAATCAGCAATTAACGGAAGATGATCAGAAGCAATTAATGAAGTGCGGTTACGGATAAGCGATAAGCTTTGCAGTTTCAAAGGAGGATCAAAATAAACGTGATCCAAATGCAGAAATGGGAAAAATCCCGGATATGTTTTTCTTCGTTTCAAATAGGCTTTCACATCGGCGCTTAGCATCCGGGCTGATAACATTTTGCTGGCCAGTCCACGTGTCCATTCGTTGAAATCACCGAGCAAAATCCTTGCGGCTTCCAGATTTTCATCCAACAACACAGCGGAAGTAAGAATCGTTTTCACCTGGCTGCGCCTTTCCAAAAACGCTGTACCTAAGTGAACATTGAAAACATGGATTAAAGATTCATCGAACTCAATATCGGCACGCAACACTCCCCGACGTTCGCGCCCATGAACGCTGATGTCATGATTTATATGATTGATGATTGGAAAACGGCTAAGGGTTGTGTTGCCGTAAATTCCACCTTTGTGTTTGCGATTCTCTCCAATGCAGTAATACATCCCAAGCGATTTCGCAAAATATTCCGATTGATTCTCCTCCGGCGTTTTTCCAACGTTACTAACTACCTCTTGCAATGCAATTACATCAGCATCCATAGCTCCTAGCACTGACAAAATACGATCGGGTCGGGTGCGTCCATCAAGACCGCGCGCTTTATGAATGTTGTAAGTGCCGATCCGCAAAGTCTTTTCAGATTTCATTGCTGTCTTTCCAAAATCCATCCAGCAGATTCAAATACTTTTTCTTTTATCGGACGCTGTTTCCATTTTTCATAAGTAATTTCCTCACACTTCTGCAGATCATTTTCAAAATCTTCCAACAATCTTTCGGAAACTTTCTTATCAAATGCAATCAAATTCGTTTCATCATTCAAACCGAATGAACGGTTATCAAAATTCGTGGAGCCAACTATGCTGCAAAAATCATCAACAATCATGATCTTTGCATGCATCATGGAAGGCTTATATTCGAAGATCCGAATGCCGGCTTGCAACAATGGTCCGTACAATCGACGACTGGAATGTCTGGTAAGCAGATGATCGGCCTTATGTCCTGGTGTAATAATGCGGATTTTTGTGCCGTGCTCTTTTGCTGCTTTTATCATCTCATCACGCGCGCCGGCATCAGGCAAAAAGTAAGGTGTTTGAATGCAGAGACTTTTTTGTGCACAGGCCAGCAAAGTTTGAAATACGATTCGAGATCGCGTGGAACGTCCGGCTGATGGCGAACTATTTACTACCATCGCTTTCGTAGTACCCGTTCCTTCAATATTTGGAAAACAATCTTTACAAGTAATAATCTCGCCTGAGGCTTCCAGCCAGTTTTCAGCAAATGTAGATTGCAGACCGCGAACAGCTTCGCCTTCAACCTTTACCATCGAGTCACGCCACTGCGGATTTCCTTTTCTTCCATATAACCATTGATCCGCAAATCCGGAACCGCCAATGAAACCAACTTTGCCATCTACAATGATTAGTTCACGATGAGTGCGATTGTTCATTCGTGGCAATAAATGAAGCTTCATTGGGTGATACCATTCCATCCTTCCGCCTGCTTCTTTCAATTCTTTGAAATAACTTTCAGGTGTCAGAAAATTTCCAAGCGCATCCAGCACCATTTTTACCGACACACCAGCACGCGCACGTTCGGTCAAAACCTTGAGAAATCTCTGAGTAACTTTGCTTTTTTGAAAAATGTAAGCTTCAAGGTGGATGCTGTGTTTTGCTTGCTGAATGGCTTCTAGCTCGGCTTCGTAATATTGATCCCCGTTCGTAAGAACTTGAATATCGTTCTTTTTGTAGAGAGGTGATCCGCTCAGGGCTTCAAGAACAGGAAAACACTGATCGGATTCTGTAGTTATTTTGGGACGGCGTACAATGCGATATGGAAGGCCAGGCTCAAATAGAAACAGGTAGATGGTAAGAGCTTGTGCTGCAAGTGCGATGATGGCAAGAACCAGGAAAAGCGTAGAGTGCATCAATCACAATTTAGCCTCAGCGCGGACGAAATCCCATTCCTGCTCGCGAAGATTTCATCGCTGATCCTGCTCTTGGTGCAGGATTCGCTGGCCGTGGCCCTGGTTGAAAACCTCCCGTTGGACGCTGTGTTCTGACATGATCAAACCTGCCTGCAGGTCTATTCCGTCGATCATAATTTGGATGTGAGGTGGGATACAAACCCGGATCGTAAGGATAATAACCACCAGGATAATAACCACCAGGATAATAACCACCACCCGGATAGTAGGAGTCGTAATATGGTGATGGCGGCTCTTCAGGATATTCGTCATCGTAAGGTTGTGGTTCTGGTTGTTCATGCGTAACGGTGACATGAACTTCCTGGACCGGCTTCGGCTGTTCTTCCGGAATATAAATTTCTTCTGGAGTTGGTGGCGGTGGAGTGTCCCATCCGCTTTCCATTCTCATCAAGGTTTGTTACAACAAGAATCGGCTTCCCCTTTTTATCGCGGCCATGATATGCACGAAGATTCTTCTCAAGCCAAACTGATTCTCCTTCTTGTTTCTGCGGAGCTGCGCTTGCTGAAGATGAAAGCTTTAACAAATAATCGATAACTCTTTCGCTAACGCCTTTCTCACGCAACATAATTACATCATCAGTTGTCAACGCACGATCAAGACCTTCGCGCTCTACCATCTGCAAAATCAATTCATCTTTCGTTTGAAGCTCTGAGAGTTTTGCAATTTGTTCAACGCTTACCGCCTGCACAAAGTTTGAAAGCAGGAACAAGGAAAGGATGAAAATGAGGGGTTTCATGCCACTTAGTATAAGTCGAAATTCTTGAAGCAACAAATCGTACTCGTACTCATACTCGTACTCTTGATCGAAAGAATGCATCGATTACGAGTACGATTAAGAGTACGAGTACGATTATAGGTAGCATCAAAATCCGATTCGATTTATCATGAAACGCTTAAAACTGGAGGAACCATGGCAGAAGTAAAAATTGGTGTAATTGGCGGCAGCGGCTTGTATGCAATGAACGAGCTGAAAGAGGTAGAGGAAATAAAACTGCATACGCCGTTTGGTGATCCTTCAGATGCTTATGTCATCGGAACTTTGGAAGGTAAACGGATTGCGTTTTTGGCCCGACACGGAAGAGGCCATCGCATTATGCCCAGCGAAATAAATTATCGCGCCAACATTTATGGCTTTAAGAAATTGGGAGTCGAATGGCTGGTTTCTGTTAGTGCGGTTGGCAGTATGAAAGAGCATATTAAGCCGCTGGATTTTGTGATCCCCGATCAGTTCTATGACAACACCAAACGCAGGGTCAGCACCTTTTTTGGCGATGGAATTGTTGGTCATGTTGGAATGGCAAATCCAGTCTGTCCGGAATTAGCAGATTTATTTGAGAAGAGTTGTAAGGAAGGTGGAGTAACCACTCACAAAAATGGAACTTACATCTGTATAGAAGGTTCACAATTTTCAACGAAAGGTGAATCGAAAATATATCGGCAGTGGGGTGTGGATATTATTGGAATGACAAATATGCCGGAAGCAAAACTGGCACGTGAAGCGGAAATTTGTTACGCCACCATGGCACTGGTAACCGATTTTGATTGCTGGCATGAATCTGAAGAAATTGTAACGATCGAAGCAGTCATTGCCGTCTTGATGAAAAATGTAAACAATGCTCGCGGAATTTTACGCAAAATTGTTCAGGGTCTTCCACTGCAAAGAAAATGTGAATGCGGAACCGCATTGGCGAACGGTGTAATCACGCATAAAGAGCACATTCCTGCAAAGATCTTACAAAATCTTGAACTGATTGTTGGAAAGTATTTGAAGTAACTACGGAGCGCGGACATCTTGTCCGCATCATGGAGCGCAGGCCTCTGGCCTGCATTACGGGCCGCGGGCTTCTAGCCCGCTATAAATGGAGCTAACATGAATTCTATCGTTGTAATTGGAACCGTTGCATTTGATTCCATCAAAACTCCACTTGGTGATGCACCAGAAGTTCTTGGAGGTTCCGCAACTTTCTTCGCAATGGCTGCCAGCATCTTTACGAAAGTGAACCTGGTTGCAATCGTTGGAAAAGATTTTCCGGAAAAGCACATCCGTTTGTTCGAAGATCATAAAATTGATCTGGAAGGCTTGGTGCGATCAGAAGGCAAAACATTCCGATGGACTGGCGAATATGAAGACAATATGAATGTACGTCATACGCTTGATACTCAACTAAATGTCCTTCTAGAATTTCAAGCTGAGTTACCGAAATCTTATCGCACCACTCCAGTAGTCTTTTTAGCAAACATTAATCCCGATTTGCAGTTAAAAGTTTTGGATCAATTGGAAAGTCCAAAACTGATTTGCTGCGACACCATGAATTTATGGCTCGAAAATAATCGGCAGGATCTGGAAAAAGTTTTGAAGCGCGTGCATTTCTTTATCATTTCGGAAGAAGAAGCTCAAATGCTATCCAATGATCACAATATCATCCGCGGAGCAAAAACAATTTTGAAGATGGGAAATTTTTCTTTGATCATTAAACGCGGAGGTTATGGAGCAATTTTGTTTACGCAGCAAAACGAAATCTTCGCGATTCCTGCCTATCCGCTGGAGAATGTTATAGATCCAACTGGAGCCGGTGACACATTCGCGGGAGGATTCGTCGGCTACCTGGCTGCTCAAGGAAGTATCGATTTGCCATCAATTCAAAAGGCAATGATGTTTGGAAATATTGCTGCATCATTTTGTGTTGAAGGTTTTAGTGTTGAAAAGCTTGCACCATTAACGCGCGAAATGCTTCAAACCCGGCTTCGTGAGTTCCTTCGGATGACACATCTTCATTCAGGAACGGCGGATGTGGAATAAGCTTCTTCACTCACCTGCTGTTTATCTTTATTTACTTGTTGGGACTGCAGCATCCACTGCGCTAGGGTTTAAGCTTTCCAATCAATATCTTCTTCCAGCATTGAATGTCTCAATTTCTTATCCCGTGATGTACTCCCTTTTAGTTGAGGAGCGCAGGAAGCGGGCGCTAGCAACAATGCTTTTCTGGGCATTGTGTATGGGAGTTATTAGCATTTGGGCAGTCATTCATTATCCGATGGAAGCTCGTTCAGCGATTTTTAATGGCGCGAAATATCAAGCAGAGATGTTTCGCTGGATTAAAACCGGTGTAGGTGCTGAAGGGAATCCATCGCAATTTGTTCCGCAACATCTAATCCATTTCATTATTTTCTGTGCGCTTTCTGCGATCTCTGCAAGTTTTCTTTCATTGTTAATGGGCGCAGTTCTGATGAACTACATGAGTTTTTATGTAGGTTCATTGATTGCAGCATCATCCGATACATTCAAGGCTGTTTTGATGGGCTGGCATCCATGGGCCATTATCCGAGTTGTTTCCTATGTAATGCTGGGAGTAATCCTGGCCGAACCGTTGATCTGTAAGATTACAAAACGGGATTACAATTATTCCGAAGTTCGCCCGTATTTTTGGATCGCCATCACCGGAATTGCTGTTGATATTTTAATGAAAGCTCTGCTTGCACCTACTTGGGGCTTAATGCTCAGGAGAATTCTATGAAAAAACTAACGCTCATCCTCTTAGCTTTAATTGTGTCAGCCCTAACATTAAGAGCTGCTCAACCGAAAAAGGAAGCAAAAGCCGATATCGTTTTACGTCACGGAAGAATTTATACAATCGATGCTTCGCGCTCGTGGGCTGAATCGATTGCAATTCAAAAAGGGAAAATTGTTTACATCGGTGAAGACGAAGGAATAACCTCCTGGATTGATGATGACACTCAGAAAATCGAGTTAGATGGCAAATTTGTTTTGCCCGGATTCATTGATTCACATGTTCATCCCATTGAAGCAGGGGTCGGAATGGATCGCTGTGATCTTACAAATGAAGAAAACAAAGATCAGGTTCTGAAGAAAATCAAAGAATGTTCGGAAGCGGATCCTGATTCTGAATGGTTATTAGGAAGCGGATGGGCGCTTCCCATTTTCCCTGCGGCAAATCCCCAAAAAGAATTGATGGACGAAGTAATAAAAGACCGCCCGGCATTAATGATTTCAGCAGATGGGCATTCGGCATGGGCTAATTCCAAAGCTTTAGAAATTTCCGGAGTTACCAAAGATACTCCAAATCCCTTAGATGGTCGCATTGAACGGAATGCGCAAGGTGAACCAAGCGGTACGCTTCGCGAAGATGCGGTTGAGCTTGTTCAGAAGAATGCACCAGCGCCGACTCCAGAACAAAGTTTGATAGGTCTTCAAAAAGCGATTCACGAAATGAATCATTTTGGAATCACCGGTTATCAAGATGCAGTAGTGACTGCAGATGTGTTGCCTGGCAGTTACATTATTCAAGGAGGAATTCTCACATATAGAGAAGCAGAAAAACGGGGTCTACTCACCGCACGAGTGACTGGCGCTTTGCTTGCAGATCCGGAAGGTGATTTAAACAAAGTACTGGATCAGGTGATCGCATTCAAAAAGCTTCGCGAAGAATTTCGATCTGAAAATTTCCATGCAACCTCGATCAAAATTTTTGAAGATGGAGTAATTGAAGCAAATACTGCTGCACTTCTGCATCCATATCTTGATAAAGACAGCGATGCTGGAAAATTAATTTGGGAGCCGGAAAAGTTAAATCCATTTGTAGCGCTTTTGGATAAAGAAAAGTTTCAAGTTCATTTTCATGCAATTGGTGATCGTGCAGTTCGAATGGCGCTTAATGCGTTGGAATCCGCCCGCAAAACGAATGGACCACGCGACGCGCGCCCCATACTTGCACATATAGAATTGATTGATCCGTCAGATGTCCCACGGTTTGCGCAAATCGGAGCAATTCCCTGTTTTCAACCGTTGTGGGCTTACGAAGATTCATACATTACTGATTTAACCAGGCCGAAACTGGGAGAGGATCGTATGAGATGGATCTATCCAATGAATAGCGTAGAAAAAACTGGCGCTAACATGGCATTCGGAAGTGATTGGAATGTTTCTTCCGTAAATCCATTGGATGGAATTGAAGTTGCTGTAACGCGTTCCGATTTTGAAGGAGCAGAAGCGGCCAAAAATGTTTTCCTTCCTGAAGAGCGCATTGATTTACCAACGGCGTTGGCAGCTTATACAATCGGCAGCGCTTATGCTAACTTTTGGGAAAAGGAAACAGGAAGCCTGGAAGTTGGAAAGTCAGCGGAAATAATCGTGCTTGATAAAAATCTTTTTGAAATTCCGCCGTCAGAAATTTCGGAAGTCCGTGTGTTGCTAACTTTGTTTAAAGGAAAAACAGTGTATCGCGATCCGCTCTGGCGCTAAGGATTTGCGTAGTGGCGAGCGGAAGCTCGCCTTTTGCATAAGCAGTCGACCTTCCGGTCGACACTACGGGACGGAATCGGCTTTATCCAGAAGTTCCTTTGGCGGACGCGCGATCAGAAATGCAATCAAGGAAAGCGTCCAGAAAACGACTGACATTATAAGATTTCCCGACAGGAAGAAGATTATTAATCCTAATAAGGCAGGAATTTCGGATAAGGCGAAAAGCAAAACACTTTTGCTGACAATAAACTTGCGCATTGAATCTCCGGCCTGAACTCCTGAAATTTCCTCGGTGAATGATCGTCTCTTGAACCAGGAAACAAACATCACATCAATCAACGAAAGCGCTATAAAGATGCCCATCAAATATTGAGCAAGAGCAGGATCTACAAGCGCCTTCCAACCTGTACGCGAAAGCATAAAAGCAACGATCAAATAAACTATTGTGGAAAATAGAAGTGCTGCGTAAATCAGCGTAATCGTAAAAGAGGTCTTTTGTTGTGGTTGCGGCACAGTGGTTATTTTAAACTAAAAAGCCGCAAGGACTTACCTTGCGGCCTTACAATAGCGGGGATCGGATTTGAACCGATGACCTTTGGGTTATGAGCCCAACGAGCTACCAGACTGCTCCACCCCGCAGTGAAACTCACAGTATAAGGACGAGGTCTACAGAAGTCAAGGAAACTTCGAGATTAATCTTTGGAATCTGGAACGATCAAAACGGTATCAGCAGGTGAGACATATTGAAGTTCTTCGCGTGCGATTTTTTCGATCAAGGCAGGATCATAACGCAGTCTTTTAATTTCTTTTGCTGCTTTTTTGTTTTCAAGCGCGAGCCGATAATTCTCCATCAACACTCTGTCATATTCTGTATTCAAATCACGCAATCGAATAATCCCGCTTTGTCCGAAAAAGAAACTCAAAGTAAACGAAACAACGACTGCTCCTGTAATAATCAGTAATGCCGGAAAATTTCGCTTTTCTTTTTTGCGCCCGTCTGTCATTGGTTGAGTAAAGTCTCCGTAGCTTTCATCAAACGTTGCAATGTCTCTGCATTGTCGCTTTCGGCATACACACGAATCAATTGTTCGGTTCCGGAAATGCGACAAAGCACCCAGCTTCCATCTTCCAAAATCATTTTTAAACCATCGAGGGTGTTCACATCAACTACCTGCTTTCCGCTGAATGTTTTTGGCGGATGTGCAGCTAATTCCTGCACACGCTTTGCGAGCAGTTCAGAAAATTTGTAACTCTTCCGCTGATTAGTTCGATAACCATAAGTTCGATACAGATGATCCAATTGAGTTCGAAGGTTCTCCTTGCGCGTTGCAACCATTTCCGCAACCAAAACGCAAGTCAGAATTCCGTCTTTCTCAGGCAAGTGACCTTGTACCGAAAGGCCAGCACTCTCTTCGCAACCCAGGATAATCTTTTGTTCCAAAAACAATTCCGCTAAATACTTAAATCCAACTGAAGTTACCAGAACCGGGAGTCCATGTTTTTTGGCAATTGCATCAATCAGATGTGTTGTTGCAACACTGCGCGCAACACTGCCCTTCCATTTACGATCTTCAACCAGGTAATCCAGTAGCAAAGCCAGCGTTTCATTCGGTGTAATGAATGTCCCATCTGAATCGATGATTCCGAAGCGATCTGCATCTCCATCGGTTGCAACGCCAAGATCTAACTTCTTGGTAGTGACCAACGCTTTTAATTCCTGAAGATTATTATCGGAAGCTTCTGGCCCATATCCTCCAAAATAAGGATCACGGAAATTATGGAGCACATCAACCGCACAGCCTCGCTCAATCAAATAACGATCTAAATAATCGCGAGCAGTTCCCCATAGAGTGTCGACCGCGATTTTAAGATTTGATGTGAGACGATCTACTTTTACGGTGTTATCCAGAAGTCCAAGATACGTTTCTTGCGGCGAAAATTCTTCGATCAGTGCTTCATCCAAATAATAAAAAGACGCCGGATGAGCTTCTAATTTTCGTATTTCGCGTTCAATTTGTTCTGTTACATCTGGAAGTGCTGCGGCACCTTTATGTGTTGAAAGTTTTAGGCCGCTATATTCAGGAGGATTATGACTGGCAGTAAAGTTGATTCCGGCCTGCGCTTCTTTGCGGATAATTGCAGCGGCTAAAGCTGGAGTTGGTGCATCACGATCAGAAAGATGTGCAGGAATTCGATGATTGGAAATAATTCTGGCGCACTCCTGCGCAAATTTCTCTGACAAGAAGCGGGTATCGTACCCAATTACAATTCCTCGACCGGGTGGACGTTCGCGAGCTATGTAATTGGCGATGGCTTGCGATACTAACCGGACATTACTGAATGTAAATTCATCACTGATAATTCCGCGCCATCCAGCGGTCCCAAAACGGATCATTGAATCTCCAGTGGTCTCGAGAGCATCTTCGTAGTCGTATTATAAACTGCCCCTCAAAAAAACGCGAGCGGATTGCGGATTTCATCTCTTCATCATTTATTTCTGCTTAGCTCAGAATTATTAACCGCAGAGCCAGAATCTAAAGCCCGCAATCTGAAATCCGAAATCCGCAATCGTCAGATTTGGTCCAGTGCGTATCCTAAGTCACCAATAAGGTCTTCAACGTCTTCAACTCCTACCGAAAGGCGCACGATCCCATCGGTAAGTCCCATCTTCAATCTCTTTTCTTTCGGCACGCTTGCATGAGTCATCGTTACAGGATGTCCGATCAGCGATTCCACACCACCTAAACTTTCTGCCAGCGAAAAAATCTTCACCGATTCAACGACTTTCTTTGCTTTTTCCAAACCGCCGACCTCAAACGAAATCATCCCGCCAAATCCTGAACATTGTTTCCTGGCAAGCTCATATTGTGGATGTGTCGAAAGTCCCGGATAGAAAACGTGTTGAACTTTCTTAACATGCTGCAGATATTCAGCAATGTGGATGGCATTTTCATTATGACGCTGCATTCTCAATGCAAGTGTTTTTATTCCACGTAACACTAACCATGCCTCGAACGGCGCAAGAATAGCACCAGCTGAATTTTGAAGAAAGGCAATTTTTTGTGCAAGCTCATCACTGGCCACGGCCATCACGCCGCCAACACCATCGCTGTGTCCGTTCAAATATTTTGTACTGCTATGAACTACGATATCGGCACCAAGTGAAAGAGGCCGTTGAAAATAAGGACTCATGAACGTGTTATCAACTGCAAGCAAGAAATTCGATTCTTTGCAGAATGCAGCAGTAAGCCGCAGATCGGTTAACGTTAACAACGGATTTGTCGGTGTTTCAATAAAAATCAATTTGGTATTAGAACGAACCACTGAACGGATATTTTCAAGATTGGAAGTATCCACAAAATCAAACTCCAATCCCAAATTCGTTAAGACCTGGGTGAATAATCTATAGGTGCCGCCATAGACATTATCGGTAACTACTACATGATCGCCTGCCTTTAATAGCATCATGGTGGTTGTAATGGCCGCCATACCTGAAGCAAATGCAAACCCCGCTTTCCCTTGTTCCAATACGGCAATATTTCTTTCCAGTGCAAGCCGGGTTGGATTAGAGGTACGTGCATATTCAAAGCCTTTATGATGGCCAAGAGCATCTTGAACGAAAGTGGAAGTTTGATAGATCGGAACCGTCACTGCACCTGTGGCAGGATCCGGCTGCTGCCCTGCGTGAATCGCATCGGTTGAAAAACCCATTGAGTCCTCCTTAAAAGTAAACCCGCAATCTTAATACAGGGTTGAGTTTCACTCAACCGCTGAGACTCGGAGTTATTCTGACTCGGCGGTAGGGAGGGCTTCGGTTTGAAGGATTTCGATTTTCTTGTCGGCTTCATCGCGCATTGCAACCGGTAATCCGGGCAAGGCTTTAATGTTGATGTATTGATCAATAGCGTGACCATACCGTTTTTGGCGCCGGTAAGCTTCCGCTTTTAGCTTGTATGCCGCAATTTTTTGGGCAAAATCGGCGCTAGGAAGATCAATGGCTTCCAGCGCTTTCAATGCAGCGCTTTCATGATCTAATTCCAGCCAGTATCGCGCCAGCAACAATCTGGCTTTGGCAGCAGCCGTACCTTTATCTACGAGAGGTGTTTTTGAAAGGATTTCAATTGCATCTTCAATTTCACCCTGTTTGTAAATCGCAACAGCTTGATTGCAGAGCCCATTAATTTTCTGATTTGCCACAATCTGCGAAGCATATGTGTTCATTTGCATGGTTTCTGCGGAAAGTGTCTGTGCAATCGGTATCAACCTGAAAATGTGAAGAGTTGCGATTCCAAGAGCGATCGCAATTACAAAAACCAGCAGCGCCAAATTTCCCTGAAGTGCGCTCCATGTTTGCCAAATCGGACGTTCCTTCTTTCGATAAAAATCCTGCCAGCGGACCCACTTTGAATCGTTCGGCGACAATATTGCATCTTTGTCTTGCGTCTGCAAAATCTGTCTGATTTGTGTAGCTGCAAACGTGTCTGATGGTGCTAGTTTTAAAATTCGTTTGTAATATGAAACACATTGAATCAAGTCCCCGCTGGATTTTGCCAGAGTCGCTAAACGTTGAAGTATTTGAATGTTTTCAGGATTTGATCGAAGTGATTGCTCTAATTGAACGATTTTAGGATCGGTCTGTTCACCGTGTGAATATCCGAGCCGCGAGCGCAAGGATTTTAATTCATTCTCGATTCCTTTATCCTTCGGCCTCAAAAATTGGGCACGTGATAAAGCAATGATTGCTCTGTCCCATTGTTCTTGTAATTGAAATTGATCAGCTTGCAGGGCATATTCTTCAGCCCGAAGAACATTTAGCTGCTCTACTGACTGAGCAGGCTTTTTCAAAAAGTTTGCAAGAACTTCCTGAGATCTCACTTCACCAAAATGGTCTACATAAGAATCGATCATGTGCAGAGCATCTTCCGCGTTCTGTACACGCTTATTCAGCTCCTTTTCGATCATTCCATCAACCATTTCTTCTAAAGCAGCTGGCAATGTTGGATCTAATTCGAACAGAAGTTTGGCGTTGCATGCGGTAATCTGCATCGTGGTCCATTCTGATTTTTCTTCCAAAAACGGATGCTGACCGGTCAGCATCCGGTATGCGATCACACCTGCTGAAAATAAATCGCAACGATAGTCCGCTTCTTTGCCCAATAAATGTTCAGGCGCAAGATACATTTGTTGTTTCCGTTTAATGCGAGTCTGCACCTGCTTCAAGAATGTATTTTTTAAGTCCAGAAACTGGAAATCATCAATCTTGACGATACCATTTACAGCCAGCAACACTTTTGCCGGATTTAACATTCCATGAAAAATTCCAATGCTGTGCGCATACTGAAGACCACGTAATATTTCTTGAAGAATGAATGCTGCAATTTCCGGGGGAATTGTTGACGCTTTTTCCATCAGATCTTCCAGGGTGCCGTAATCCATGTGCTCCTGGATCTGATACATGTAACGCCCTTCAACTCCGTAATCGAGAGTTGCAATGATGTTGCGATGCCGCATCTGGTAGGAGTTTCTTAATCGCTGGAGGATAGCTTCGCGGACTTCTTCGTTCGTGATGCTTAATTGATCATAAAGGCGAATTTTTACGTAGTAATTTTCATGAACATGGCGTCCTAAAAAAAGTTCGGAAAGTGTATTGCGTTCCAGACTCTTAATGATTTGGAAGTTCTTTATCTGCATTTTTTCATATTTATTTTCTCCCCCTTATGAAGGGAGAGATGGAAGAGGGGGTTGAGATTCTTTCTAATCCCTCCAACCACCCCTAATCCCCCTCCTTCATAAGGAGGGGACCCCGTGTCCAATCGCTGCTTTGATATTTGCTTTCCAGGTTCTTTGCAAATTCCAGTTCCTTTGGTTCCAAATCGGCTTGTTCAAAATTCAAGTTGAGAACTTCTTCAAATCCTTCAATGACACTCTGCTGAACCTCATCAAATTCAGGAGCTTCACCCAAAATCGCGCGCAGTGGCGCAATTTTCATTTCAATTTCAGGATCGGGATTATTTACACAGCCTTGCTGCAGCTTCAAATCGAAATCAAAAAGAATTGAGCCATGTTGAAGAAAAGCATTCCGGGAACGCTTTTGAGCACTGCCAATAATTTTCTTTTCATTTTCTGCTAACTCAAATTGTGAGACTGAAACAAAGCATTGTGCTTTTTTGATTTGATTTGGTTGATCAGATTGGAGAGAAATAGCAGCTCGCGTTACACCCATGTTCTGCAATGCTAAGTCCAAAGCTCGCGCGATCAATTGATATGTTTCCTGCAAAGAGCAGTCCTTAAAAGTCCCCCGATCCAGCGGGGCCGCGATCGAATACGTCATCTCCAGATGATGTAGTACGGCACGGCCGCCAGTAAATCGTCGTACTACATGTATATTATTATGCACACAGAAGGGCTCGCACACAACACTTTTGTAATTCTGAAAATAGCCAATCGATAATGTTGGCCGGTCCCATGTATATAAACGCAACACCGGTAGCTTTGCTGTTGCTGCGAAATGGTAGAGAGATTCGTCCATCGCCATTTGCTTATAGCCAGGCAAATCTTTATTAACGATCAAACGCCATTCCATAAACGTATGAGGATAGAGAATTGAAAATAGAGGATAGCACAGCTAACAATCCTCTATTCTCTATCCTCAATTCTCAGTTCAAAGGATCGGAAGAATGGATTGTTGAAGCAGTGGAACGATCTAGCGAAGTATTAGGAGTCAATCTGTGCTTTCTGGAGTCGGCCGCTGAAGTCAACGTAAATTGTTTTCCATTCGGTATACAGATCTAAAACTGTGGGGCCACCTTCCCTGTGTCCGTTACCTGTTTGTTTTGTTCCACCAAATGGTAAATGCACTTCGGCACCGATCGTGGGTGCGTTAATATAGGTAATCCCTGTGTTCAAATCCCGCATCGCTTGAAAAGCATTATCAACATTGCTGGTATAGATCGAGCTGGACAGTCCGTATTCAGTATCATTACAGATCTGAATTGCATTTTCAAAATTCCGGCAACGCAAAACTGAAACGACCGGTCCGAATATTTCTTCCTTCGCCATTTTCATTTCCGGAGTTACATCTCCAAAGACCGTTGCCGCATAGAAAAAGCCGTGATCATAGGGACCTCCACGCAAGCGCTCACCACCGCACAGCAGCTTCGCACCTTCTTGACGGCCGCTTTGAACATAATACTCAACCTTGGTCATCTGCGTTTCGTTTATGATCGGACCCATTTCTATTTCAGGATCCAGTCCATTTCCGATTTTCAAACTACGGACTCGCGGCAAGAATCGATTCAGGAATTCATCATAGATACGTTCATGCAATATTAACCGGCTTGCTGCAGTACAGCGCTGGCCTGTTGTTCCAAAACCGCCCCACAAGGCGCCGTCCGCTGCAAGATCAAGGTTTGCATCATCCATGACAATGATTGCATTCTTACCACCCATCTCGAGCGAAATCCGTTTAAAGCGAGAAGATGCCATCTCATTGATGATCTTCCCGATTCGAGTGCTGCCTGTAAACGAAACAACCGGTACATCGGGATGAGTCACCAATGTTTCCGGCGCTTCAGGAGTTGATGACGTTACAAGATTGATTACACCAGGAGGCAAACCCGCTTCGTGCAAGATCCTTACGAAGTGATGCGCAGATAATGGTGCTTCCGGTGATGGCTTCAATACAACTGTATTTCCAGCAACCAATGCCGGAATTGTTTTCCATGATGGAATCGCCATCGGAAAATTCCATGGCGTGATCATCGCAGCGGTGCCGAGAGGCATGCGCATCGACATCATATATTTGTTCGGCAATTCAGAATGCGTAGTATGACCATGCAACCGCCGCCCTTCAGCAGCGATGTAGTAGGTCATATCGATCGCTTCTTGCACATCCCCAGCTGCTTCTTTCAGGACTTTACCCATTTCACGAGTCATATCATGGGCAAGACGATCTTTTTCACGGAACCAATGTTTCTGCGGCGCGATACAAAATCTCAGCCCGGCGGGGAGCAGGAGTGAGTCGCCATTTTTGATAGGCCGATTTTGCCGCATCTATTGCTGCGAGCGCATCAGCTGCGCGGCTCTCAGCAAAATCTCCACACACATCACGCGTATCAGCTGGATTGATATCCGGAAATGTCTCTCCTGAAATTGAATCGACCCACTCACCGCGAATCAGATTCCTATAACGCGGAACATTCATGACTTCGCAAACCGCTTACTTTTTTACGAGCTCGTTCTCCGGTTCGGACCCGCCTCTCGGATTTCATGGCCTGAGATGGACCTGGAGGACTCATATCGATACTTCCTTTGAACATAGCTGATTCAGCAATTGCCAGTTTGGGAGCTTGAATGTTTCCCTCTAACTGTCCAGTGGAAGTTAAATCGACTTTATTCGTTGCGAAAATATTCCCCTTGACCCGGCCCGAAATGGTAATTGTATTGGCACGGATATCCGCGCGAACTTTGCCTGCGGGCGCAACAAGCACATCATTGGTGGATTCAATTGTGCCTTCAACGGTACCTTCAATTGTGATGTTTTCGTCAGCGGAGATATCACCACGTATCGTTAGATTTTGACCAATGATCGTATTGCTTCCCCGTTTTTGAGCAGAAGCAGGAGCAGGAGCTGGCGCCGGAGCTGGTGCGGGAGCCGAAACGGGTGGTTGATACTTTACCTCAGCCGGCTTTGGTGCTGGCTGAGCTGGTGGCGGAACGGGTTGTTCAGGTTGACCCATATTGTTCTCTTTCTTGTCGAAAAATTTCATTTCAGAATCCCTCAGCGTTTTATTGGAGCGGGCAACGGGGTTCGAACCCGCGACATCAAGCTTGGGAAGCTTGCACTCTACCAACTGAGTTATGCCCGCTCAAGGTTTTCCATGTTATCACAATTTATGGTGGAGATGCTGAAACGAGGATGAGCTGATGAGTTACATCATAGCTTTGTACTCGCAACCCAGCCACCAATAAGAAAACACGATTGGCAACAACTGCAAGAGAAACTCCTGAAAAATCCACGGATGTATTAATTTCAAGACTCTTCACTCCTTGCTGCGTAATTTCATTCACTAACAATCGAGCATGAGTCAAAACCGTGGGATAAAAAAAGCTTTTGCGATCTGATTGATATACAAGTTGGTTTCGAGAATCCTCAATTAAGCCCGGCGCTACAGTTCCTGGAAGTCTCAAAACATTTTCGGTATTCAACGAGTCATTGAGAAAATAAATTTGTGGAATTTCAGTAAACTGCCGGCGTATGACTGCGAACTGACACAGATCCGGATCAAATCCGATTTCTTCCGGAGTTCGCAACGGACGAATGTGATTGTTCTTTACGGTCCGAACGACTGTGCTTGTTATTGCCGCAAAACTTGATGAGCAAGTATCCAATGCCAGATCAGTGTGCGCCTCTTGTCGAGTCAATCGTATCGGCGTACCGACACGATGACCGCCCAAATCTACATTTGCAAAAAAGCTGACAGTACTGCCAGTTGAAGTTGCATTGAGTAACAAAGACTCTACGCCCACACTTTGATCCCAGGTCATGCCCGCAACAGAAAGCTTCTTGGCAGAAATCCCACTGCGTTTTGCATCGTCCACGCTGTAAAAAACTGAACGCGTTACAGCTTTGTTCAGAACATTGATTGACAGCATCGATAATGCTTGTGATTTGTTCTGCTGAACGGCTGCCAGTAAAACGGAATGTGAACCGATATAATCTGCGAGCCGGAGTGTCTGCCCGGCAATTGTTATTGAGAACCGCTGAATGATTGATTCATTATCCACGCGACGCCTTTCAACAATCACAATGGATGAAGGCTTATTAAGCTTTTCATAAACAAGAATCAATTCGTTACGAGATTGATCTACGAATAAAAAGCTTTTCTTCAGGGGCTGATCTGATTGCGGAACAATCAGCAGTTCTTCAGCTCCTAACCACAAAGGCACACAGACTAATAGCAAGAGAGCTTTGATCACCGAAATATCATAGCATGTGCTACGTTTGTAGTATGCCGGGCGTGAACTTAGCGGCGAGGCTTTTTCTAAACCGTTCCCACGCTTGCTCCCAGACCGGTGCATAGCGATACGCAAGTAATCCCAGAATCCAACCTGCAAATAAATCGACTACGTAATGATGCCGCAAATAGATCGTGGCTAGATGTAATCCGATCGCGAATGGAAGAAGGAACCAAAAAAGCTTTCGCACAAAACGCCACGAATAAATCAAAGATAACAAAGTGATTGCGGCGTGCAATGAGGGAAAAGCAGCACGAGAACTGGAAGGAGTAATTGAAACCATCCCCTTTTGTGTTGAAAGAAGCAATCCACCTTCCAAATGATGAGTATATTGATCAGCAATCCACAATCGCGGCGGCATCGTTGGAAACATAATGTACAGCACGTAACCCCAGTAAAAACAAAGCACGATGGTTACCAGCGTTTCTCTAGCTTGTAAATCTTTTTTTTGAATGTATAGAGTCACAGGCAAAAGAATTATTAGCGGAAGATACAGCGCATAAAAGAGTGAAAACGTTTCCGTAAGCCACGGTGTATAGAATTTTTGCGCCCACAATGTTGGCTCAACTCCGAAGATCCAGATATCGGCTTTTAGAAACCAATCTGCGACATCATGCGGATTCACGAAGTGAATGGTGTCGTGCAAATTTGTATAGATTGCGAGTGCGGTCACGAAAGGTATACAGCTGCGCAGAACGGAATAAAAACGCGACTTGTGTGATCGTTTGGATAAATATGGGATCAATGGAATCAGAATGGCCACGATAATTATTCGCCATAAACCCCCGATGATTTTTCTACCAAGGCCGTAACCTTCTAACCAGAAATGGAAATTTGCACGAAGGGTTATTGCCAGACAGGGGATGAAAAAGAAATAAGCAATGAACTCCTCCATCCGCATTTCAGAAAGTTTTCGGAGAACCCAGCTGTTCTTCCAATCCACCAATTTCATAAACTGCCTACCTTAGCATAGGAAGACAATTGAGGATAGAGGATTGAGGATAGTTCATCTTAGCTCCGCACGAGCGATGGTTACGGCATAAACTCGTTTAACGCCGTTTTGCCGTAACACCCGCGCGCATTCATTCAGCGTGCTGCCTGTGGTAATAACATCATCAACGAGCAATACACTTTTGATCAGTCTTTTGCTGCGGAATTGAAATACATTTTGAAGATTGGATCGCCGGGTTGAGCCCGATAGCGAGCTTTGCGGTTTCGTTTTACTGATTTTCTTCAGCGCATTCCACACTGGAAGATCCCACAATTTCGCAATTCGAATTGCCAGAATTTCAGCCTGATTAAAAGTACGCGTCCATTCTCTGTTCTTGTGAAGCGGAACCGGCACAATCGCTTTGATTGAAGAGGGAAATTCAGTTCTGGCTAATACAAATAGCTGATCACCAAAATAGTGCAGATAGCGTCCTTTGCGAAGATATTTTGCTTCCTTAATCATTTGAGCAGTCAATCCTTCATATTCATACGCCGAGCGGATTGCAGTAATACGATGTTTGCGCTTATGGCATTCCGGACAGATTTTTACTTTCCAATGTTGCGGGAATGCTGTTCCACAGCGCAGACAAAATGGCTCACGAATTTTGGGTAAAGACAATTCGCAATCAGCACACATTACATCCGGATATTCGAGTAGTGTATTGCAGCCAGGGCAAGGCCAGGGGAACAAAAGACTGGAAAGTGAATTTCGTAATTTTCCAAGAAAGATCGAAAGGTGGATTCTAGTAACGAATAACAGCGGACGGGCTTTTGGCATCTTCAACTCCAAATCCCGCCTGTTCTAAATTAAACCGTATTGTATTCCAACGGCCGCATTCAGGGCAATAGCCCTGGTACTCGTAATACGTAATATTACAATTATAACACTGCCATGGTAGTACTACCGGTTGGCCATCTACTATTTGGGCCAGCAATACAGTGGCTTTTTCATCGTGTCCTGATTTCCGGTATAAATCTGCTAATGCTTTTGCCGCAACCGACCATCCAGGATTATTTTGCAATACATTTTCGAATAATTTTATCGCTTCCCTGTTCATTTCTAAGCGCGCATGCAATTCTGCCAGGCAATATTGAATTGCAGCATCTTCCGGTCTGAGTCGTGCAGCATCCTGGTAATATTCGATTGCCTTTTCTGGAAGTCCACTGCTTAAGAAAAATTCACCGATCCGCATCAAAAGCACGGGGCTAAATGTTGCGCGAAATCCACGATCCCAAATTCGGAATCCTGCCGTTGGCCCGGATGCTTTTTGTTGGATTTCACCGGAAACTAAATACGCTTCAGGATAAGAATCAGTCATCCTGGAAACATGCTTCATTAATGCAGAGGCCGTTTTTATCGAACCCCGTTCCAACTCACTGCGGGCAAGTCCACAACGGATCCCCGCACCTTCCATTAACCTTTGTTCCGCATCATCAGAATTGGATTGAGCGTCGCGTTCAAGCGCTTCTTGCCATCCTAGTGCTTGACCCCAATGCTCATTCCGGATCGCGATTGAACGAAGACGTAATATAGCTTCAATCGCTCTGGGCAGAATCCGCAAAATACGCCGATACAATTCTTCCGCTTCTTCTAACCGTCCTTCTTCTTCACACAAATCAGCTAATGCAAACAGAGCCGGAATCTGTTTTTCTCCGGATGCATCACGGATGCTTTGTTGATAAAGCTGCTCCGCTTTCAAATTGGATCCTGAAAAAACTGCTATGTTACCTGCGATTTTTTTGGCAAGCCAATGATCAGGATGATCCGGTGTAACTTCTGCAATCAATGCTAAGGCTCTGACGATATCTCCTGCTTCCCATGCGATCTGAGCGGAACGTGCCAGATCTGAAGTTTGAACTTTATCTGCGGGCAGCGGAACTTGAACCGCAGATTGACGCGAACGGATGGGCGAAAGTCCTGCAAAAAACAAAAACATAAAAAACGCGCCTAATCCTAAAACAATGATTGAGACAAAATAAAAAGAAGTTTCGAACTTGAAATACCGTAGATCAAAAAGGTGGGTGTTGGGATCAAGTCGGGCTAGAATCAGAAAAATAAAAAGGAGCAAGATTGACGTGGCCGCCAGCCCTAGTCTCCCTCTCATCCTTACATAATTTATTCCAAAAGACCTTGTTCCTGCAACTCCTGACAATTTAGACAATACTTGGCCCAGGGTACAGCTTCGAGCCTGGTGGGTTTAATATCATTACTACAGGAGGAGCAAACTCCAAATTCAGAATCCTCTATCCGTTTAATTGCGTCCTCAATAAGCTGTAATAAGTCCCGTTCTGCATCGGTCAGGCTAAATATAAATTCCTTGTTGTAGGCCATATTCGCCTTATCGGCGATGTCTTGAGTACCATCATCAGCAACAGACTCTTTGCGGTAATTCATATTTTTCTGGAAATCGCGAACAATTTCCGAGCGCTTTTCATCCAGCCTTTTGCGGTACTTTTCCAGGTTTCTTTTGTCCATCAAAATCTCCCTAACTCCCAACACAAAAAAAATGAATGACAAATCATAGTCAAATGGCATTTAAAAAGCAAGGTTAAGAGGTGTCGTCGAAGAAATTATTTGTGGTATGGAACTCGATTTAAGATCGTAAAGGCTCGAAATAGTTGTTCTAGAAGCATGACCCGCACAAGTTCATGAGGAAAAGTACAGCGTCCGAAACTAAGCTTTAAATCCAGATCTTTAATTTCCATACCGGCGGGTTCACCGACAATGAATGCAATATCGCGGTTTTGCTTTTCAAGCCACGCCGCAAATTCTTCTGAAGTAAGCTGTTTTCCATCCGGATCGAGAACTACACAAACAGAATCTTTCGACGCATTCGATAGATTTTTGCTTTCCTTTGAAATTCTTTGCTGCTTGTTGCGATCAACTGCTGAATATTCTTTCGTTTCTATGATCTCAAAAGGAACAAACCTTTTGATCCGCGATGAATAGTCTTCTATTGCGGCACGAAAATAGCTTTGCTTAGTTTTCCCCGGCCATAATACACGAAGCTTCATTTTTTGATTTGTTTCCCCTCCTTATGAAGGGGGGAGAAGTCATTTCTTTTTGGATGATTTTCCTGATTCAATTCCATACTTCTTTCGCTTCTCCAACAGTGTCTTACGATTGATCTTTAGAATTTCAGCAGCTTTTCCTAAATGCCCCCTCACGTAACGCAATACTTCCGCAATGTAACGTTTCTCCAGATCTTCCAAACTGATCATTTTGTCAGCGGCATGCGCAAGATAAGAATGATCAGCGCTTGATTTGCTGAACACTAAATCATTCGGTTGGATCGGATGATTTCCGTGAATTAGCGCATGTTCTAAAACATTTCGTAATTCTCGGACATTACCTGGCCAATCGTAATCTTCAAGAGTCTGCATAGCGAAATCAGAAATTGAAGGACGTTTCTTATATTTCTTTCCAAGTTCACTCAAAATTTCAGCTGTCAAAATTTCAAGGTCTTCTAACCGGCTGCGCAACGGTGGAAGCTCAATCAACACACCTGCAAGACGAAAATATAGATCTTCGCGAAGCTGCTTTTCCTTCAAGCAGATCTTTACAGATCCGGTACAGGAAGAAATGATCCGGCAATCTACGTTGTAGCTGCGATTGCTTCCAAGCGGCTCCACATTTCGATCTTGAACAAAGCGAAGCAGCTTTGATTGCACTTCAGCAGGCAGATGATTGATTCCATCCAGATACAATGTCCCGGCAGCTGCAAGCTTTAATTTTCCGGCCTTTGCTTGAAAGGCATCACTGAACGCGCCTTTTTCGTAGCCAAAAAATTCGCTTTCAGCAAGTGAGGATGGAATGGAAGCACAATCTATTTTTAGAAAAGCACCGGCACGACGCGGACTTGCATCGTGTATTAGCTCAGCGACAAAATCTTTTCCGGTTCCAGTTTCGCCGGCTAATAAGACGTTTGCATCAGTCGCAGAAACTCGCCGGATTAAAGTCAGTATGTCCGAAAATACAGGACTCCTGGTCTGTATCTCATCCAGCAGCATCTTCTCCGGCCGTATTACCTCAGAGCACCAGCTTTCAAAGGTTCCTCTTCCACTTTCACGCGAGGAACATCAGCCCAAAGCCGCTCTAAATCATAGTAAGTACGTTTGTCCGGTGAAAAAATGTGAACCACAAAATCGTCATAATCCATCAACACCCATCCATTTTCGGCACGACCTTCAACATGATCAGGACGTATTCCAAGTGCCGACATTTTTTCATCAATGTTTTTAAAGATGGATTTGATCTGAGGCTCCGATTCTCCGTTGCAGAGAACAAAATAGTCAGTAAATGAAGCAATTTCTTTTAAATCAAGAACTGTAATTTCCAGTCCTTTTTTTTCTTGTACCGATTCGATTACAGTTTGCAGTTCTTTATTCAACCTGAGCGTTCACCTCCGTAGATAGAGCGCATGCCGTTCAATGTAAAGAGCCACTTCAGGCGTAACAAATCCTGCTAATGATTCTTTTCGTGATGCGGCAGCGCGGATTTCTGTGGAAGAAATTGGAAGATAAGGTGTTTTCGCAAACAAGAATTTGTTTCTTAATTGAGTCTGCAGTGCGTTCTCCAGATACTCCAACTTCTCGTTTAGTTCCTTTTCCCCGGTTCCACGATTAATAATAATGAAATCGCATAACTGAATCAAATTTTGCCATTGATACCATGTGTCAATTTCCAGGAATGAATCAGCACCGATAATGAAATGGATGGTATCTTCCTCAAGTAAACTTTTCTTCAGCTCCTGAATGGTATCAACCGTAAACGACATCCTGCCTAAAGTTAGTTCGTAAGTTGAAAGTCTGAAATTCGGATAATTCTGTATTGCCAGTCCAACCATCGCTGCACGATGATATGGATCTGTAATATCGATTCTGGATTTGTGCGGCGGAATGAATGCAGGCATCAGCCAAACTTGATCTAACCGCGCTTGCTCAGCAGCAGCAGTCACCGGGATTAAGTGTCCAAGATGTGGAGGATCAAATGTTCCGCCGAAAATTCCAACCCGCATGAGTCTAATAATACTATGTCGTCAGGCTGCACCCATATTAATCACGGAAAAACTTATTTCTTTTTTTGAATAATTGTTTCGTGATTTCGGTGAATTCCGCGTTTTCCGTGATTAAAACTCAAATCTTCTTTGTCTCCCGCATCATCAAACGAAGAAGATCATCGATACCCTCACCGGTAACAGCTGAAATTGCAGCAAAAGGGTAATGCTGTTTTGTGGCAAATTCCTTGAGTTTCTTCAGATATTTTTCATTAGCAACATCTAATTTAGTTGCAACAATGATTTGTCTTTTCGCATTGATATCGTGACTGTATTGAGCAAGTTCCTTTTGAATCATCCGAAATCTTTTTACCGGATCTTCCAATTGCTCATCTGAAACATCAATCAGATGAAGCAGAATTCGCGTTCTTTCAATATGCCGCAGAAATTGCAAACCGAGTCCGTGACCTTGAGAGGCTCCTTCGATCAATCCTGGAATATCCGCAACAACCATCGATGAATGCTCATCGAGCTGAACGACACCAAGTAACGGCGTAAGAGTTGTGAACGGATAGGATGCTATCTTAGGTTTTGCTGCCGAGATTCTTGAAAGCAGAGTTGACTTACCTGCGTTTGGAAGACCGATCAATCCCCCATCCGCCAAAAGTTTGAGCTCAAGATCTAATCTTTTTTCTTGACCCGGCTCACCTTCCTGGGCGTATTCCGGAGCTTGAGCTGATGAAGTTACAAATTTTGAATTACCGCGGCCGCCTCTTCCACCACGTGCAATAAGAATTGTCGCGCCTTCTTGATCCAGATCTGCTAGCACTTCATCAGTGTCTGCATCTTTGACTACCGTCCCCAGCGGAATTTCAATCCACAAATCTTCCGCTGAACGTCCGGTCTGATTGCTTCCTTTTCCATGTTGGCCATGTCCGGATTTGAAATGTCTGCGATGACGAAATTCCTGAAGTGTATTCAAACGGCCGGTTGCTTTGAGATAAATATCGCCACCTTTGCCGCCATCGCCGCCATCGGGACCTCCACGCGGTACAAATTTTTCGCGGCGAAAGCTGACACAACCTTTACCGCCGCGTCCGGATTGGACATGGATTTTCGCTTCATCAACAAACATGGAAGGAAATTAACGTGTGTTGAGTACTGAGCAATGAGTTCACTCGGAACTCGGTACTCAGCACTCAGTACTGAGGTTTAATTCTGTGAAGGACGGATGCTAATGTATCGACCTAAACCGCCTTTGTCTTCGAATTGCACGATGCCATCAGTAAGTGCAAACAAAGTATGATCACGACCCACTCCAACAAATTGGCCGGCCTTGAATCTGGTGCCACGTTGACGAACTAAAATGCAGCCACCCTGTACGTATTGGCCAGCAAAACGCTTAACGCTCAAAAATTTTGGCTGGCTGTCTCGCCCGTTTCTTGAACTACCTTGTCCTTTTTTATGAGCCATAATTTACCTCATTCCCAGCTAATTGATTCAATGCGCACACGCATGAATTGCTGACGATGTCCACGCGTACGCTGATACTGTTTGCGACGCTTCTTTTTGAATATCAGGACTTTTTTGTCCTTACCCGTTTCAATTACTGAAGCTTCTACTTTTGCCTTTGCTGGAATCTTTTCGCCTGCAAAATAATCCTGATCGTTAAAAAGAAATAATAGAGTGCCAGGTTCAATGCGGGAGCCTTGCTTGGCGTCTCCAATTTCAAGCTTTACTACATCGCCGGGCGCCACTTTATATTGCTTCCCGCCATTCTCAATAATCGCGTACACTTCTCCTACCTCCATCAAGTATGAACGGTGAAGTTTATACAAGTAGCCTCATAAAGTCAAACATTTACAGCAATATAGCGGAGTGAAGATTAAGTATTGAGAATAGAGAATCGAAGCTGCTCTATCATCAATTTTCTATACTCAATTCTCAGAACCTATAGCGGTTTTTCGAAGGGATGATTGTAAAGAATGGAGCGTTTATTCACTTCCTTAATCAGCGTAGTCAAAAACATGTAGAAGCGATGGAGTGAGAAATTCAGGTTACCACTGGTTCGGCAAGCCTGAACCTCATGATAAAAATTGTCGAAGTCAAACCAATCTTTATACATCAGGTACTTCATGCTTCCCGATCGAAACCACTCAATCTTTTTAATGATGGCGCTTAATTCCATGAGATCGCCTTCTTTCAAAATCTTTCCAATAAACATACGAAGCTCATAAATGTCTGATCTGAGTTTCACCGATTGCTCCAGCCGGGTAACGTAATCAGGGAAAATTTCATGTCCTTCAAGCCGCGGATCAAAATAATGGGCAATTGAATAAACAATTTGTTGAACCGAGTTCAACAAAATTCCCTGGCTGTTTTGAATTTTGGCAAAAATCAAATCATATTGTTGGAGTGCAGCAGTGCCTAACAATTCGCGCTGCATCACTTTTTTCAATTCCATTGAAAGAGAATATTTGATGCCTTCAATAAGATCTGCGAAGTTGTTATCCGGATGTTCCTGCCGCAAATATTGTTCTTCCAAATAAATCACAATCCACTTGAGCTCAGCATGGATCAGCGAAAAGATCAGCAATGATCTCTTCAATGCGTGAGCATCTTGCATCTGCAAACCGATCGCGTGCAGATACCGTAAAACCCTGAAAAACTCCAGGAATATTGAGGCTATAGACCGTTTGTATTGCGGAATCTGAATGGATTTCACAATTCGGATGATATGTGGATTGTTTACTTTATCGAAAAATGTTTCAAATTTTCGTTCAAGGAAAAAGTCAAAATAAATGCCCTTTCGGATCTCACGGTTGATGATGCGGCCCACACTGGCGAACGTTAAGTATGAAATTTTGCTGAGTCGCGATAATTCCTGAATTAAAGTCCTTACATCCAGCAAAGATTCCATCAACAAACTCATGTTTCGAGTTGGACGCTGATCGCGCATTAATTTACGGATGTAGCTGTCTGTGAAGTAATCTTGTCGGAGGGAATTTTCGATATATTTTGCGAAGCTGGAATAACTTACCTGCTCTTCAGAAAGCAGTGTTGTGCAAAGTTGTGAAACTCGAAAGATTACATCGCTGACGATTTTGACTTCTTCGGAATAATCACGAAGTGTAGTCTGACGCAGTTCATCATCTGTTAGTGGAAGGTTTACTACACTGAAATAGCGCTCAAAGCTCTTCAGCCACATTTCCAATTCGCGAAGGTATTGCGATTTCCCTTCAATCTCTAACAGGCTGATCCAACGTCGGAATATCCGAACCTTGCTGACCGGAAATGCCTTCATTAAGGTTCAATTATAGCGCAGTCGTGAGATGCAGGATGCAAAATTCATGATGTAAGGTGATAAACATGGTCTGATAATAGCCCTGGATTTTGTATCCTGCATCTTGCATCTTTAGGAATACACTGGATTAAAGTTTGAACAGACAATAACTTTGTATTTTCAGCAAAAGAGGATATAAGTACCATTGTTCGCCGAGGCGAACACCTAACCATTCGTCATATTTACCAGAGACCGTCGATCTGAATGAAGCGGGTTTTTCATTTCTCAGCTAAAGCAATTAAGTTCATCGTAATTACTGTCTTCATTCTATTTATCGCTATAACCATTTTCTTAAACAGCAACTATTTCGATTCCTTCATCAAAAAGCAAATTGAAGAGCGCCTCGGAAAAGCGATCAATCGCAAAGTTACAGTAGATTCGGTTTCATTCAATCCATTTTTCCTGGACATTGAGCTAAAAAATTTTGCTATCGGTGGCGACGCAAAAAGTCCAACTGTCGATTTCTTTCGAGCTCGTACCATCTACGCTAATTTTGAATGGCGGGCTGCGATCAGAAAAAAGGTACGACTTTCGGAAGTTTTGCTGGACAAGCCAGAAATCAATGTGATCTTCCACAAAGATGGTGGCAGCAATTGGCCGACCACTGCTCCGCGTAAAGACAAGAAAAAGGGAGGCCTGGATTTAATTATTTCAAAAGTTGATTGCGATAATATGACAGTTATTGTTAATCAACAACGGATTCCGCTGAAATTTTCCGTAACTGACCTGGAAACATATGTGGAATACGATTACAAAGCTCACAATTACGCCGCAACAACAAGTTTCAAAAATGGTTACTTAAAAATTCAGAACTTCGAGACTTTCAGATTCGATTTGAAATCCGAGTATCGGATCATCAGCGATCGCGTTGCTTTTGAGCGCCTGTTCATTCTTTCCAATCGTTCCAAATTCTACTTCGCAGGCGATATGTACAACTTGAAAGATCCGTTCTTTGATTTCCACTTCCATTCACGCATCAACATCGATCAAGCAAAACAGATGTTTAGATTAGGACCCGAAATGTCAGGCTCTGGCAATTTCCGTGGCGTTTATAAAGGAACATTTGCGCGGTTCCGTTTGCAAGGTCATGGAGATTTCAAAAATTTCATTTTTTATTCTTTGCCAATTGATAGCGCAAATTTCGATCTCGATATGACCGACAATTGGCTCAATGTGAATAATATCCGCGCATCGATGTTTGACGGCAGCTATACCGGCACTTTTGCAATCGCTCCACTAAAGGGAATTTCCATTTATAACGCAGATGCAAAATTTCAGAATTGGGATGGCAAAAGACTTGGTGATTTTATCCACATGAAAGATATGATCCTTCCGGTCAAAGGTTCAGGAACTGCAAAAATTCGCTGGGATGAAAAAGGAGGAGTTAGAAATGGCAGCGGTAATATTGCATTTAAACTGGAACCATATTCAAGCGCTTCCTCAGATCTGGCCGCAGAAGCAGACGCCACTCATTTCCAAAATTCTTTGTATTCACGACCGTTCGTTCTGGCCGCGCGCAATGAAACATCCCTCCGTCTTGAAGGCGGCCAGCTGCGCGATATTCAATCCCTATTAGAAACACCTTATACTCGCACAAACATTGAAGGAACAATCGATCTTTCCGGTAAAGCTGATTTATCGGTTCACTCCACAACAGAAAAAATTCCTGAAATTGATTTGTTATTTCATCATCTTGAATCTTATTTCGGAGGAAAACCTGCCAGACTTCAAGAATTTTGGGGTGTAAGCGGCAAGGCTGAGTTTCAAGGCCGTCTTGACGAAACGGTTTGGAGCCCATTCAAACCTCGCCTTACCGGAAATGTTCATGGCCGCGACACAACTTTCCATGGCGTGCACCTCGATGATGTATATGGTGATGTTCAATTTTACGATCGGCTCATTGAAATTTTTGATTCCAGTATGAAAACTGATGGAGCGACCGGTCAATCGAAAGCGAAATTCTTCTTAGCTGATAAAAAAGCTGGCATTAATGATGATGCATTGGAATTGCAAGCCAGTGTGAAAAATTTTCCTGCGAAAGAAATCGCATCAGCCTTCTATCTTACGCTGCCTATTGAAACGAATATTGATGCAAGCATCGTATTAAAAGGGCCATTCAGCGCAATTGAAGGAAACGCAGATTTTCAATCAAAGTCCGGTAAGTTTTATGGTGAACACTGGGACCGTGGCTCAGGCAAAGTTGTCTTCTTCCCGGATTCATTAGGGCTTCGCGACATTACAGTCTGGCTTGATGGCGGACATGCAACTGCATCAGGCGACCTTGTGTTTGAAAGCTATGACTACAACATAGAATTTTCTGCGGAAAAGATTCCAATTGACAAATTGGCGATCTTGAAACGTGCAGATATTGAAATGAGCGGATTAGGATCTGGTTCTGGCAGCGGTAAAGGAACACTAATCCAACCGGAGTTGAACGGCGTATTTCAGTTTCAAGATTTGAAGTATCGCGGTGAACTTTACGGAGATGTGGACTCCAAAATCGAGTTGAAAGATTCGCGACTCTCCGTTGAAGCGGCTGGAACGGCACGCGGAATTAAAAGTTACGCAACTGCAGAATTACATCTCGATGGAGATTTGCCATTTAAAGCAAACGTGGATATCCAGAAATTTCCTCTGGAAATTATCACCAAGGCTTACATGCCGGACGTAGAAGGGCTTGCCGGAGTATTCGGTGGCAAATTCGAAATGTCAGGCAGATTAAAAATACCAAGCGTCGATCATCTTGCAGGCTCACTCGATTCAATTCAGATTGAATATGCCGGACTGGAATTCAAAGAAGCCCGCCCGTTGCAGGTCACTCTCAGCGATCAAGCTATTGAAATAAAGGACAGCCTGCTGTATGGCCCTCATTCTTCGGTTGAATTAACGGGAAAGATTTATCCCAAGGAGCAATGGAGACTTGATTTGAATCTTTCATCAAATATCGATTTAGAAATCCTTTCCGAATTTGATAAGGAAATTACTGCAAGTGGTGTTTCAACTGCGCGCATTGCAATCAATGGAACACTGGAAGAGCCAGAATTAACAGGAGGCCTGGAAATTGCGAACGGATTTTTCCGGCACTTTAGTTTTCCGAATTCACTAACGGAAATTAATGCGCTGGTAAGTTTCAATAACAAGAACATTACTTTGCAATCGCTTCAAGCCAACAGCAGCGGCGGTACTTTAACTGCCGGTGGTTCAGCAACATTAAAAGGCTACGGATTTCAAACGTATCGTTTCGATCTGTTTGCCCAAAAAATTCGAGTTCATTTTCCGGAAGGTTTGCGCAGTACCGTCAATGCTGAACTTCATCTTCAAAGTCAGGGCGACGCAAGTTACATGGTTGGCGATATTGACGTTCAACAAGGTGTTTACGTCAAGTCGTTTGAGGAAACTCCTAATTTATTTACCTATGCACGAGTTCCTACATTTGCAGGGTTGCCAGGCGCGGTCGCTGCAAAAAATCCAATTCAATTAAACATCCACATTCATTCTGATGAAGGCTTACAAGTTAGAAATAATTTCGCCAACATAGTAAGCTCCGCTGATTTGAATTTGATCGGAAATCTGGATAATCCAGTTCTAGTTGGCAGGATGGATGTTAAGAAAGGAACAATCACATTCCGAGAGCGTGAATACAAAGTGACACGCGGAAGCATTGACTTTCAAAATCCGTATCGCACAGAAGCTCAGATGTCTTTCGTTGCTGAAACGCACATTCGTGAATACAACATTACGCTTTCCTTTAACGGAACATTCGATCGCATTTATCACGAAATCAGTTCAGATCCACCGTTACCTGTTGATGATATTTATGCTCTGCTTGGTAGCGGATATATCGGAAATTCTGTGCAAGATACTGCCGCGTTAATCGTTGGCCAACAAATTTCCGACTTTATCGCAAGCCCAATCACTTCTCCGTTGGAGCGCGAATTCAAGCGGGTTTTTGGTCTGCAACGATTTTCAATCGATCCGGTATACGTTCAACATGGGTCCCAACAAGACGCCGCTGCGCGAATCACATTAGCAAAAGATATTTCTTCCGATTTTTCAGTCACATACTCCACGAATGTTTTTACGGTGGCCGAGGAAATCATTTTGCTCCAGTATCATTTAACTGACGAAATTCAAGTTACTGCCTACAAAGATGAGCGACCACGTTATGGAATGGATTTCCTTGTTACTAAAACCTTCGAATAGGAAGATGCTTTTAGCGATCGCATCGCTCATCCTTTTAATTGCATTTTTCAGCAATGCAAAATCTTTTGCTCAGGATGTACTTGCTGAATTCCAATACATGAAAGTCGGTGATGTTAACATCGAAGCCGATGGGCCAGTTGATGCGGCTCAGTTGTTAGATTTAATTGAAATTACGCCAAACGTAGACATAGTTACTACCTCCAAAATCCGTAAATCGATTGAACTTTTGTATGCCACGGGAAATTTTTCGAACATCATCGTGCATGCAGAAAAACAAAACGACCGTGCCAAGCTTACTTTTGTTTTGAAATTAATCTACCGCTTTGAATCAATCAAAGTGACCGGGAAACACGGCCCGCCATATGGAAAAATCCGCAAGGGTTTAAAGCTTCGAAAATATGAGCCTTACCTCCCTGAAAAAGTTTTGAAAGGAAGAGAAGAACTGCTTGATAAGCTTAAAGAGAATGGATATCCGCAAGCACACATAACACCAGACGTCCTTTTGTTCCGCGATACAAAGAGAGCGGAAGTTACATATGTAATCGATCCCGGCCCTGTTTCTTATGTAGGAAAACTGTTTTTTTCGGGAGCCCCGCATTTCTCTTATCAAGAGCTGGCATCGCGTATGAAATCCACACCTGGACGCCGTTTCAAGCCTCAACAACTCAATCGAGATCTTGAACGGATCGAAGATTTATATGACAAGAATGGCTACCTTGAACATGAAATTAAATTACAAAAACAGGAATTGGATTCCACAAATCGTGTGAATCTTGAAATTAAAATTAACGCAGGAAGACTTGTTGCTTTAGAGATCGAGGGTTTCAAATTGTCCGAAGATGAAATTGACGAAGCACTTCCAATTCGATCGGAACATAGTTATCACGATGACACTCTGGAAGAAGGAAGGCGGAATTTAATTCAGTTCCTTCAACGAAAAGGCTACTACGACGCGGATGTTATCTACAAAAAAATCATCACCAATGAAAATATTGTAGTTCGGTACGTTATTACTCCTGAAAAAAAATACGGAGTCGATCACATTTCAATCAGCGGAAATCAACATCTTTCGCGAGAAACAATTCTTGACTTGATTATAACGCGTGAAAGCGGATTTCGTTCGAAACCGCTCGTGCAAAGAGATTTTGAAGCAGATCAAGAGAAAATCATTTCTGCATACAAGGAGGACGGATTTCTATTTGCGCGAATCGTCAAAAGTGATGTCATCAAACATCCTGAAGGCAAGATTGATATTGACATTGCGATTGATGAGGGACCGCAGGTTGCACTTTCTGAATATCGTTTTCACGGTAATGAAATTATTTCAACGGATGAATTAACTTCAAAACTTTCGCAGAAAGTTGGACAACCAATCAGTCAATCAAAATTAAAAAATGATTCGCGCTATGTTGTTTCGATTTATTCGGAACGCGGCTATCCAAAAATGCAATTAGAAAACAAACTGTTGCTTTCTCGTGATCACACCAGGGCAGTGATTGAGTATCAGATCAATGAAGGAGAGCAAGTTTTTGTTGACCGGGTTGTAATCAGCGGCAATTATCGAACCAAAAGAAAAATTATTGAGGAAACGTTGCTTTTTGGAGAAGATGATCCACTCAGTCTTCGAAAGATCGCTGCAAGCCAGAGCAAGTTATATGGCCTGGAAATCTTTGATCGAGTGGACATTGAAATTCCGAGACCGGATAACCTTATTCCACACCAACCGGTAACAATCAAATTGACCGAAGCAAAGCCTTACACTGTGACTTATGGAATAGGTTACGATTCGTACAATTATGTGAATGGCGTATTATCGATTTCGAATCGCAACTGGCTTGGAACAGATCGCGTTCTTTCGCTCCGAACACGTGGCGGAGTTAAAGAATACCAGGGCTTGATCACGCTGGAAGATCCTCATTTGTTTAAAGACAATCCATCAACAATCACAGCCGTTATTGAAAACCAATCGCCACGAAATTCTTTTTCTTACTTCCGTTACGCAACAACGTTTTCATTAGAGAAAAAGTTATCGCGAGCCACCATCACCCTGGAACCTGGCGAAAAAGTACCACCTCTCAGTTCTTTGTTTTTTGGATATGGATTTGAACACATTGATACAACAGGTACTCCGGAACTTACTCCACAAAACCGGCAATTTCTGGATATTCACATTTCCTACTTAAACGCATCTTATGTCCGGGATTCGCGAGACAATCAGATTGATCCATATCGCGGAACTTTTTTCAGCACCAGTGCAGAATGGGCTACCAGTTACCTGGGATCCCAAACCGATTTCTTGAAAACATTTTATCAACTTCAACATTTCATCCCTGTGCAAAAAACCTCTGTAATTGCAACATCACTTCGATTGGGTTTAGCAAAAGGGTTTCGTGATACTGTTGAACTCCCTTTACAACGACGTTTTTTTGCAGGCGGCGGAAGAACAATTCGTGGATTCGAACTTGATACCGCAGGACCATTGGATGAAAATGGTGAACCGCTGGGTGGAAATGCTGTATTTGTCATGAATTTGGAATATCGTTTTCCAGTTGTGTCATCGTTTGGCGCAGTTGTTTTCTTTGACTACGGTTCGGCATTTGAATTAGTGGAAGATATGAGTTTCAGTGGAATGAGGGAAACTGCAGGATTGGGAATAAGATATCATACGCCGATTGGACCACTTACTCTTGATTGGGGATATAAATTAGACAGGAGATTTGAGCCGATTCGGGAAAGCCCATCGGAATTCTTTCTGTCTGTAGGTCATGCGTTTTAATCTTGCTCTCTTCATCTTAACTTTGATATTGCCTTTTCCATTTTTGACTCATTCAGCAATCATTGATCGAATTGCCGCTATCGTAAACGATGATGTCATTACTGAAAGTGAAGTTACTGCGATCCAAAAATTGGGATTGGATATTTCCGGACTTCCAAAAGCTGAAAATACTTTGATGGGCCGCATTCATCAACATCTTGTGCTGCAGCAGATTCAACGACAACCACCACCAACTGTTACGCCTGAAATGCTACGAGACATAGTTGATTCATTCACCAGAGAACATGGTGGCACTGAAGAACTTCTGGTGTTCTTGAATTCTATCGGAATGAATTATGAAGATTTTGAAAATGAAGTTCGTGAGCAATTAAGCATTCGTGAATTTATAAATTTGCGATTCCGTCCGTTTGTAAACGTTCAGATTGAAGAAGCGGAAAAATATTATAGCGAAGTGTATAAACCGGAACTTGAAAATGAAGGAAAAACGGTGCCATCTTTCGCTGAAAGTTTCGAAACTATCCAATCCAATCTAGCTGCTTCGCGTGTTCTGGAGCGAACGAAAGAATGGCTGGATGAGCTTAAAAAAGATGCCTCAATTTACATAAAGGAATGAACCACAAAGGCACAAATTTTACTGCAGTAGTTGGAGGGCGTTTTGCTGATCAGAGGCAATCAAGAAATATTCTTCGAGGCCTGACATGCGAAGCACCGAACGAACACGGTCGGTCAGCCCCGCTAAAACGATCTTTCCACCTTTGTTTACGATATCAAAACGAGTTTTGATTAGCAGTCCAACGCCTTGACTGTCGATCGCTTCCGCATTTTGCAAATCAAGGATGAGATTTACGGCATTGCCCTTTGATATGGATTCTAATTCGTTCTCCAGAGGTTGATAGTTGGTGGTAATGATCCGTCCCTTTACAACAATCAGGACAATATTTTGATTTTGATCGACAAGTTTAAGTTCAATTTCCATCTCAGCCGCTAAACCGCCTATTGATTCTCGCTTTTTAGCTTTTTAATTTCCTCAGTTAATGCCGGAAGAACCTGAAATACATCACCAACGATTCCATAATTCGCAAGTTTGAAGATTGGAGCATCCGGATCTTTATTGATTGCAACAATGTATTTAGAAGAAGACATTCCTGCCAGATGCTGAATCGCACCTGAAATGCCACACGCAATATACAAAGTCGGTGAAACAACTTTGCCTGTCTGGCCAACTTGAAGCTGATGATCAACCCAACCTGCATCGACAATTGCTCGTGACGCACCAACAGCAGCATTCAACACACTTGCGAGTTCATTCACCAGATGAAAATTTTCTGGACCTTTCAGTCCTCTTCCGCCTGAAACAATGATTTCTGCTTCCGTTAATTCAACAGTATCGCTTACTGTTTTGTGCATCTCTTTCACTGTTGCATGAATCTGATCAACGGTAACGCCAGTCTCTAACTTCGCTACTTCCCGTTTTGCTGACGAATCAGGAGTCGCAGCCCCAAATACATTAGGACGTAACGATATGAAAATTGGCTTATCACCTTTTGGCTGAACTTCCGCATATGCTTTTCCGGAATAAACAGGACGCCGTCCTTTGATTACATCGTTCCATTCGAGTCCTACAATATCGGCAATCACACTCGTTTGAAATTTTGCAGCAGTTCTTGCCGCAACTTCTTTCCCCATTGAGGTGGCAGAAACAAAAACAACTTTTGCATTTTCTTGCTTTACTGCTGCCGCTAACGCCGCGGAATAAGCTTCCGCTGAGTAGGAAGCGAACACCGGATCATCGGCAACCAGCACACGGTCCGGTTTGTATCCTGAAACTCTTTGAACCGCATCCTGCGCGGGGGAGCCTACAATAACCGCGGATACCTTCATCCCTTTTTGATCACCCCAGCGGCGAGCTTCGGAAAGCGCTTCAACCGAAGCTTTCTTGGCCTGACCTTCACGCACTTCAATAAATGTTACTATAGACATAGTATTACTCCTATAGTACCTTCGCTTCGTTATGCAGAAGGTTGACCAATTCTTTTGCCGCGTCCTTCGGATCTCCGGTCAGGATCTTCCCGGCTTTTCGTTCGGGTGGCAGTGACATGCTATTTACCACGACCGTCGATTCCACATCAGCGGCATCCATGCCCAGAGATGCAAGGTTGGCCGATTCGATCGTTTTCTTCTTTGCAGCCATAATTCCCTTCAAGCTCGGGTAACGCGGCTCATTTAATCCTTTTTCCGCAGCAAGAACTACTGGCAATGAAGATTCCACCACTTCCGTTGCGCCTTCAATTTCACGATGAGCGGTGACCTTGCCATCACTCACTTCCAGTTTTGCAATTTGTGTGACTTCAGGAAGACCTAATATTTCTGCAACCATTGAAGGCACCTGGGATTGATCCATACCGACGCCCATTTTTCCAAAAAATAAAATATCGTGTGGGCGTGACTTTGCTACCGCCGCAAGCACATGTGCTGTCGCAAATGCATCGATACCTTCAAGGGCAGGATCATTTACGTGCACCGCTTCATCCGCTCCCATCGCCAGCGCATTTCTTAGTGATGCAGAAACTCGTTCTGGTCCCGTACTAACAACTGTAACCTTGCCTGCTCCGCGCGCTTCTTTAATTTTTAGTGCTTCTTCCAGCGCATATTCATCGTACGGCGAAATGATCCAGGTAATATCCGCTTCATCAATAGTTTTTGCACCAGTACCGATTTTGATTCGGGTCGTTGTATCGGGAACTTGTTTTATGAAGACAATGATGTTCATTTGACTTTTCCTTATTCGCAGGCTAAAAGCCTGCGGCCCGTAATGCCCGCCCAGGCGGACGCTCCCTAATCGTTAATCCGGGTAACGTTTAAATAACAATGCGCCGTTTGTTCCCCCAAAACCAAACGAGTTTGAGAGTGCGTAACGGATTTCCATTTTTCTGCTTCGATGCGGCACATAATCAAGATCGCAATCCGCATCAGGATTATCCAGATTTATTGTTGGAGGTGCCATCTGATTCTGAATTGCCAGTGCAAGGATTGCACCTTCTAATCCACCGGCAGCACCCAGCAGATGTCCGGTCATCGATTTAGTAGAACTGACGGCCAATTTTTTGGCATGATCACCGAAAACTTTTTTGATGGCCATGGTTTCCGCGCGGTCATTGAATGGTGTTGAAGTACCATGAGCATTAATGTAATTTATTTCACGCGGAGAAATTCCTGCATCTTGAATCGTAACTTGCATCACTCGAATTGCACCATCACCATCTTCTGATGGTGCAGTAATATGAAATGCATCACCGGTCATTCCATATCCAACAATCTCCGCATAAATTCGTGCATTCCGCCGCTCGGCACTTTCCAAGGATTCCAAAATCAATACTCCGGCACCTTCGCCCATTACAAATCCATCACGGTCACGATCAAACGGACGACTCGCTTTTTCCGGCTCATTATTTCTGGTTGAAAGCGCACGCATTGCACAAAATCCACCAATACCTAAAGGTGTGATGCATCCTTCAGAACCGCCGGCAATCATTGCATCTGCATCACCACGCGCAATAATTTTGTATGCATCACCAACAGCATGTGCGCTTGTTGTGCAAGCAGTGCAGGTTGCAGAATTAGGTCCTTTTGCCCCGGTGCGTATTGAAACCCAACCTGATGCAAGATTCACAATCGAAGCAACTATGAAGAAAGGAGAAATCTTGCGCGGACCGCCTTCCATCAATGCCTTATGAGTTGCTTCGATAACTCCGAATCCACCGATTCCTGATCCAATATAAACTCCAACCCGTGTTGCATTGGATGAATCAATCTTTAAACCGGAATCTTGCACAGCAAAATCAGACGCAGCAATCGCATAGTGGATAAATAAATCCATCTTCTTGATTTCTTTCTTAGGAATAAAATCGGCAGGATCAAAATTTTTTACTTGACCAGCAATGGTGGTAGTAAAATCAGTTGTATCAAACCGTGTGATCGGTCCGATGCCGTTCTTACCTTCGATTAAAGCGTTCCAGTTTGCAGCCGTCCCAATCCCAAGTGGAGAAACCATCCCCACACCGGTAATTACTACTCTACGGTCCAAAACAGGCCTCCTAACTATGCTCTTCTATATATTTAATCGCCTGGCCTACCGTTCGAATCTTGTCAGCTTCTTCATCCGGGATCACGATTCCAAATTCTTCCTCAAAAGCCATTACCAGCTCCACCGTGTCGAGAGAGTCGGCTCCAAGATCTTCAATGAATGCTGCCTCTTCTGTAACTTCCTCTGCATCCACACCAAGTTGTTCTGTGACAATACTCTTCACCTTCTCAACGATTTCCATTCTTCTCCTCCGTTCGTTCCGTGCGGATCGTCCCGCCATTGGCGGATATAAAATCCAAAAATTACATATTACATTTGCAAGCCGCCGTCAATAGCAATTGTTTGGCCTGTAATGTAATCGGCTGATGGCGAAAGCAAAAAAACTGTAAGTGCAGCAACTTCTTCTGCTTTCCCAAAACGGCCGAGTGGTATGGATTCCAAATATTGTTTTTTCAATTCTTCAGGAAGTGAACCCGTCATATCGGTTTCAATCATTCCAGGCGCAATCGCATTCACACAGATATTACGCTTTCCCATTTCTTTGGCCAGTGCTTTTGTAAATCCGATCATACCCGCTTTTGATGCCGAATAATTTGTCTGTCCAGCGTTTCCAGTAATTCCCGCGATGGAAGTAATGTTGATGATCTTTCCGTAACGTTGTTTCATCATCGGTCGCAATACTGCTTTGCTGCAATGAAAAACGCCAAACAAATTCGTTTCTAAAACTTCATTCCATTCTTCCGGTTTCATCGTAAGTAAAAGATTATCCCTCGTGATGCCTGCGTTGTTGACCAAAAAGTCAATTTTAGGAAATTCTTTAAAAACTGTTTTGAACGCTTCTTCTACTTCGGATTGATTTGCAACATTCAGAGGCATTGCAAGAGCGCGCCGGCCAAGCCCTTCAATTTCCATTTTTGCACTTGTCAGTAAGTCAACATTCCGTCCAAATAATATTAAATCGGATCCAGCCCGCGCAGCCTCAACGGCAATGGCGCGACCGATTCCGCGTGTTGCGCCTGTAACAACCGTAATTCGATCTCTTAAAATCATCAATTTTCTCTTTTACCGCAAAGACACAAAATCAGCTTTGATATTTGGCGCGCAACTGTTCATAATCATCCACGCTTTCAACATTAAATGTTTGAACATCGCGTGAAATTTTTCGGATCAATCCCGTAAGCACTTTTCCTGCACCAACTTCAATGAATGTCGTAACACCTTCTTTAATTAACAACTCAATAGATTGCCACCAACGGACGGGATTTGGAATCTGGCGGATCAATGCATCGCGTGATTCATTTCCTGTTTGAATTATTTTTGCATCCACATTTGTAACCAGTGGAAATCTTAACGGCCCAAAATTTTGTTCTTGTAACAACGGCATCATGTTTTCTTGCGCCGCCTTCATTAACGCACAATGAAATGGCGCACTCACAGCCAGCGGTATCGTCCGTTTGATTCCCATTGATGGAGCCATTTCGGCTGCGCGGCGAATTGCTTCGGTGTTGCCGGCGATTACAATTTGGCCGGGACTATTAAAATTCGCCGGGGAAAGTACCTGACCTTGCGCAGCTTCGCGACACAAATTTTCAACTTTTTCCGGATCTGCACCAAGCACTGCAAGCATTGCACCTTGACCTACAGGCACAGCTTGCTGCATAAACTCACCGCGTCGACGTACCAATCTCACTGCATCTGCAAATCGCAATGAGCTAGCTGCAACCAGCGCAGTGTATTCACCCAAACTGTGACCTGCTACATAATCAGGCTGCAACGCTTCATTTAACAGTGTCCAGATTGCAATACTAACCGTTAACAATCCTGGTTGAGTATTTTCCGTAAGCTGCAACTCTTCTTGCGGGCCTTCAAAACAGATTTTGCTTAAAGGACGTTTCAACGCACGATCTGCTTCTTCAAATACACCTCGCGCGCGCGGATAACGATCATAAAAATCGCGTCCCATTCCAACACTTTGAGATCCTTGACCTGGAAATACAACTGCTATTTTTGACATACTTTTTAAGATTCCAAATGCGCAACTTTTCGCGCAATTCTCTCATTTACTTTATGACTACAGAATTCACCTGCAACTCGAATGGCGTTTTTAATAGCCTTCGAATTTGATTTACCATGACAAACGAAACTTGGGACTTTCGCGCCAAGTAAAGGCGCGCCTCCGTATTCAGAATAATCGAAATAACGCATTAACAATTCGCCAACGTTCGGTTGTTGTTCAATTTCCCGTTGCAATAACTGAAAAATCGTTTCCACCAGACTTTCACTTACCTTTAATGCGACATTTCCGATAAATCCATCACAGACATAAACGTCCGCGGTACCCTTAAAAACATCATTCCCTTCAACATTGCCAATAAAATTCAGATCGCTGTTTTTTAGCAAAGGAAAAGTTTCGCGGGTAAGATCATTACCTTTGCCATCTTCCTGCCCAATGTTGAGCAATCCAACACGCGGCGAAGCGATATTAAAAATTTCTTCTGCGAAAATTGAGCCCATCAACGCAAATTCTAAAAGATGGCGAGGTTTGCAATCCACATTTGCTCCAACATCGAGAACGATTGAACGTCCTGTTGGATGTGGAAACCAGGCTGCAAGAGGCAAGCGATCTACTCCCGCAAGCGAACCAACGTTGAACTTCACAAGCGCATACATTGCGCCAGTATTACCGGCACTAACAATCGCATCCGCTTTTCCTTTTGCTGCAAGATCAACAGCCACCCGCATTGAAGAGTCTGGTTTTTTGCGTAGTGCTACTGTTGCAGGATCATCCATCGTGACAACTTCGGAGGCGTGAATGAGTTGGATTCGCTCTGAAGGATAATCATGCTTTGAGAGTTCATTGTTTAATTGGTCTTGCGGACCAGTTAAAAGTACGTTGACTCCCGTTTCGGTTACAGCCTGAACGCAGCCACTCACTACGTTTTTGGGAGCGAAATCACCGCCCATTCCATCAACAGAAATTGTGACTACGTCAGGCCTGGACACTATTGTTTAGCCTGCTTGGCTGCAATATACTCACGCCCTGCAAAATGCCCGCAATGGGGGCAAATTCGATGAGCCATTCGAAGTTCATGACAATTCGGACATTCTGAAAGACGGGCCGCTGACAATGCATCATGCGTTCGTCTTTTCCGGCCACGAGTTTTTGAATGTCTACGTTTCGGATTCGGCATAACTTTTTACCTCAAGAATAAGAATGCGCACCTCGAGCGGTGCGCGCGATTACAGTATTGCTGCTACGAAACTTTAATTTGGATCGTGAACAATAGCCTTTAATGAGGCCCAGCGGGGATCCATTTGTTCCTGGTCGCAGCCACATTCTACTTCATTCAAATTCGCTCCGCAATTCGGACAAAGTCCCTTACATTCAGCACGACATAAAAACTTCATCGGCAGTGCAAGGAATATTTGCTCTTGAATCATTTCATGCAATGGCAAATAAGTTTTGTCCATGTAAGAAACTTCTAACTCACTGTCAGTCAGCTCTGATTCTTCTCGCGCAAATCGTTCCTGATCAGGAGCTAGATAGGTAACACGAAACTTGCGGGCTAATTCCAAATCAAATGGCTGCAAACAACGATGACAACGTGCAGTTATTCCACCGGAAAATTTCCCCTGCACGTGAGCCTTCCGCTGATTTCCTATCATGAATAGATCAAACAGAAGATCAGTGCGGCTCTCCCAATCAGGTTCTTTGATTCGCCACGCAGCCAGATGGACCCGCCTGTCCAGACTTAATCCTTCCGCAGGAAGATGTGATAAATCGATACTCTCTTCGTACATGAAATCACCTCCACCCGGACTCGGCGCTTACCGGTCTCTTCTTTTTAGGATAGAGAACTTGGCATGAAAAAACAATCGCTTTCTCATCTCTCGAATCGCGCATCTCGCACGTCGTTGATGTATTATAGATTTGATTCGAGGGTCAACAGTTGAATCTTCCAAATGCTCTAACGTTAAGCAGAATATTCTTAACTCCTCTTCTTGTCGTAATTCTCTTAACAAGAATTGATGGCAAAGAAATTTATGGTGTAGTGATCTTTGTGGTTGCAGCGCTAACCGATTACCTGGATGGTTACATTGCCAGAAAAAGAAATCAGGTAACTGATGTTGGAAAGCTTTTAGATCCGATCGCAGATAAGCTTCTGATAACTTCGGCCTTTATCTCACTGGTTGAGTTAAATCTAGCACCTGCATGGATGGTGGTGATTATTGTCGGTAGGGAGTTTGCAGTGAGCGGCATCCGGAGCATAGCGGCATCTCAGGGATACGTAATGCCCGCCAATGCTTTAGGAAAACTAAAGACAGTTTGTCAGGTATTAACTATCGTCGTATTAATCGTTGCTGATACATACATTGAACCCTGGGAGCGTTTCGGACGTTTCTTATTATGGGTGACCGTAGCGATCTCCCTTGTCTCCGCGGTGAACTATCTATGGATATTCCTGAGGGTTGGGAGCAGCAGTAGGAAGCTCACGAATTTGAGGAATGAGGAGATTGAATATGACGACCAAAGAGAAGAAAGGAAAAAGGTCGTATCGTAGCGTTCAGGAAGAATTCCTGGTGTTGTTGGAGGAAGGACTCCGCACGGCTGGCAGGGTTACTAAGCGCGAGTTTGACCATGTTTCAGAAGCGGTACGCGATAAACTTGAAAAAAAGTATGGTAAGGAACGTGTTGATCAATTCCAATTACGTGTACAAGCAAACTGGCGAGAAACAGTTGATAAAATCAACAACGCAACAGACCGCATCAAAGCTGATGAATCTTTTAAGAAAGGGCGTAATGTTGGCGTTCAGATTTTAGAGAATTTGGCCGCAACGATCAAAAAGGCTGCAGAAAATTTAGAAGCATCTTTTTCTGACAAAGTTACATATCATTCTGGACAGATTGTGGATCGTGGTGTGTTTCTTTGCAACAATTGCAGCAAGATTCAGGAAGTGAAAAGACGCCGAAAACTTTCCGCGTGCTCTGAATGCGGCGGTTCTGAGTTCCGACAAGCCTAGCTGAAGCGTAATGCGTAATTCGTAATGCGTAATCTGCGATATTGATTATTACTGAACCCGTTACTCTTATAACAGATTATTTACTGGCCGTTGAGTGTCTCGTTTTCGCCGCCCTTCTTTTTCGGAAAGAAAAAAATGAAAGGCCAATTTTGTTTTGGTCAATTTCATTTTTTACCATTGCTTTAGCTGCGGCAGCTGGCGGAACGTATCACGGTTTTGTTCAATCGTTGAGTGTTCCAGTTTCTTCCGCGCTTTGGAAAATCACACTTTATTCGATCGGCGTTTCAACGTTTTGCATGCTTTCCGGAATGATCATCGCAGCATTAAAAGGCAAAGTGCGAACGATTTTTCTTGTTTTAGCTGCGATTCAATTCCTGGGATTTGTAATCCTGATCGGGCGCAGCTACGAATACAAATACGTGATTCATGACTATGTGCCAGCGATGGCAGTGATCCTTGCGCTTTGCATCTTGCGTTTGAACAAACCTTATGCGATCTGGATTATTGCGGGAATTCTTGTTTCCTTTGCAGCAGCAGGAATTCAGCTTTCAGGGTTCACGCTCCACAAAAACTTCAACCACAACGATCTGTATCACGTGATTCAAATGATCGCCATGTATCTGCTGTATAAGGGAGGGACTCTGCTGGGTAATTATTCCTAATGCGTAATCCGTAATCCGTGAAATCCGCTAGAGCGCATGGAATTACACATTACGTTTTACGCATTACGTTTTACGTTTTACGCATTACGTTTTACGCATTACGTTTTACGAATAAAACAGATACTTCCGCCACTTTTCATCGACACTTCCGTAGTGACGAAGTAAATGAAGGAAGTGGAATGATGATCCGTTTCGTGGATCGCGAAGAAGCTTGAGTCCGGCCTCTTCTGGAAGGCGACTACCCTTTCGCACATTACACTTCGAGCAACACGCTGCAAGATTTTCCCAACTCGAAACTCCGCCACGTGATTTTGGCAAGATGTGATCCAGAGTCACTTCTTGCGACTTCAGCGTCTTTCCGCAGTACTGACACACATAACGGTCGCGAATCAAAATGTTGTTCTTCGAAGCCAGTTTCCGCTTATAAGGGATGTGAATGAATTGGAGAAGACGGATTACAGAAGGCGCAGGAATTGCCGCACTAACCGACCTCAAATTGAAATGTGCTGATTCCTGTAAAACCGCAACTCCCTTAAAAATCATCACCACTGCACGCCTTACATTACAAATGTGTACCGGTTCATAAGTTGAATTTAAAACAAGCACGCGTGAGCTTAATCGGCTTGATGAAGTTAATGGAGCAAATGATGTTTCTTTTACGATGTTTTGTCCTAACATAAAATGCACCAAAAAAAAATCCCACCATCACCTGATGGTGGGCGAGTGATGATTGCTGCCTATACTGAGAAAACGAAACGGGTTTGTCCTCTTGGATCTTTTTAATTTTGGACTAAACATACCGTTGCCAATTATACCGGTGCACATTTTAGCGTGTCAACTTTTCAAGTGAGCAAAAATAGTGATAGAACACAAAAATCGGTTCGAAACGACAAAAAATATATCGCCCTTAATTCAACCGATGGAATGATCTTTTTTGAAAGTTACATGTAATCAAGTTCGTTCTTTTTTGCGCTCTTGCGGCAAGCTTTGCAATATCCAAAAATTTCCATTCGATGGTTGGTCATATGAAAACCATATTTTGCCGCCATTTTTTCCTGTAAACGTTCGATTTGATCGTTTACAAATTCCAGCGCCTCACCGCAATTCAAACAGATCATGTGATCATGATGTGCAGTTTTATGTTGCGGTTCATATCGAACTCGCCCTTCCTGAAAATAGTTAGCGCGCGCCAGATTGCATTCACAAAACAACTTCATCGTTCGATACACCGTAGTTAATCCGATGCTTGGATCACGGTACTTTACGAGATTATGCAAATCTTCTACTGTGACATGACGCTTCGCTTGTAAAAATACTTCTAAGATCGTTTCCCTCTGCGCCGGTCCGTTTCAAACGCTTCTTGACCAAATGGTCCCTTAAAACTTGTACTTCTTCTTTCATAGTCATAGTAAATTGAAAATCATTTTCAAGAATAAACGGAAGCGCCGGAACGGTCAAGCTTTCTGATGGGCGCGGGTCTGCGCCGCATTGATGAACGCGGACGTCCCTTCCGCATTAGCAGGCTAGAAGCCCGCGGTCTTCAATGCGGACTGGAAGTCCGCACTCATCAGATTCCAAATAACCGTCTGAAATTTTGGCTGGTTTTTTCCGCGATTTCATTTTCACCAACACCGCGAAGGGATGCTAAAAAACGGCCGGTATCAACAACAAATGCAGATTCATTCGTTTTGCCGCGATGTGGAACTGGTGCAAGAAACGGAGCATCCGTTTCAACCAGGATGCGATCCAAGGGAGCGGCTTTTGCGGCTTGTTGTATTGCTGTGGCGTTACGAAAAGTTAAAATGCCGGAAAAAGAAATATTAAACCCTAAATCCACTAACGGATTCATTTCATCGCATGTGCCTGTAAAGCAATGAATCATTCCGCACCATTGGCTGCCAATGTCTTTCAAAATTTCCGCTAACCGCACATAAGCATCGCGGCAATGGATTACAACAGGCAAATTCAAATCGATTGCAAGCTTTAGTTGCTTTTTGAAAACTTCTTCCTGAACTTCGCGCGGAGAATAGTTGTAATAAAAGTCCAATCCAATTTCTCCTAACGCGACAACATGGGGAAAACTTAAATATTCTAAAAGCGCTTTCTCCAAACCATCGTTGTACAAACTGGCTTGATGCGGATGAATTCCGAAACCTCCCCAACGTTGTATCGATGAATTCATATTCAAAATTTCTAATGTACGCTCCATGCTGGTTCGCGTAGCTTCGCTGTTTACTTGCAATATTCCGCGTACACCAGCTGCTTCTGCGCGCAAAAGTACTTCGTCTTTTTGCACGTATAGTTCGTCCGAATCTAGATGAGTGTGTGCATCAATCCATTCCATGTTATTTCTCGCGCTAAGGCGCAATGACGCAAAGTTAATTTAGTTTATTTTTTTATTCTTTGCGACTTTGCGTCTTTGCGCGAGGTATTTTTAATTGAAAATATATGTTTCGCATGATAAGGTGATTCGTTTGACATGAAGCTTGCAAGGTTCGTAATTTTAATCTTGTTCTTCTTTATCATCTTCCAGAATCTTTCCTTCTCCCAAAGTTCCGAACAGGATGTTGAAGAGACTGGTGGAGTATATCCTACTGAAAATCAGGGAACAGGAACCAACAACATAGAGCCAAACCGCCAGGAGTTAGGAAGCTATGGTAGTGTTCCTAAAGCCAGCTACACAGATGCGCTGCATATTTCTTCGCAAACTCAAAACGAGATCCGTCCGCATTATTTCATCCTTGAAGGTTATGTAGATATTTCAAATAAAGGTTACCGTCTGCAAGCCGATCACGCTGAATATAATACTGATACCAAAGATTTGATTGCTACCGGGAATGTCGTTCTAGATCAAGAAGGACAAAGAATCACAGGCGATCGATTGGAAATGAATTTAGATGATGAAACCGGCACTTTGTATAACGTTTTTGGTTATTATCCCCCGCAAATTTTCTTTTGGGGAACGAAACTCGAGAAATTGGGTGAAGACGAATACAAATTGTATGACGGTCATTTTACCGAATGTTCACAGATTGTTCCCCACTGGCAACTAAAAACTTCCTCCACCCGAATGACTTTCAATGAATATGCGCATTTCAAAGATTTCACATTGAAAGTAAAGCAGGCCCCGATTTTTTATTCGCCTTATATGATCTGGCCCATCAAGCGTGACAGATCAACAGGATTCTTGTTTCCGGGATTCGGACCGAATGACAACAAAGGATTTTATTTTGGCGGATCTTTTTTCTGGGCCATGACACGTTCCATGGACAGCACTTTTCTTATTGATCATTGGGCACTCCGTGGATGGGCCGGCGGCGGAGAGTATCGTTACGCAACCGGAGAGAAATCTGGTGGAAGTACGAACTTTTATTATGCCGATGATCGCGAATTGGTCCGAATTCGGACCTTCAATGCTGACGTAAAACAAGATCTGCCTGCCGATTTCCGTCTGGCAGCAGTCGCCGATATTTTCAGCAGCTTTGAATACATCCAGGATACTGATAATAGTTTTTCAGGATCTTCTCGCAGGCAACAACGTGCTCAAGGTTTTCTAACGCGAAACTGGTCATACTACAGCTTGAATGTGCTTGGAGATTATTCTGAAACTCAATTTTCGCGATCCCGCGATGTACAATTATTTCATCTTCCAGAAGTCGAATTCCAATCGCGTAACCAAAAAATTGGTCCTACTCCGTTCTACTTCACGTTTTTGGGCTCCGCGGACTTTCTAGGAAGATCCGATTTGCTTGGGCAAAAAGATTTCAAAAATAATTATCAACGCTATGACATGTTTCCGGCTATTTCTTATCCGATGACTTACCTGTCGTGGCTTACTTTTACTCCAAGTTTTGGTTACCGTCTGACATATTATTCCGCGCAGCAAATACCGGGAGGAGGTACGATCCCGATTGTAGAGAAAGACCCATTAACACGAAATCTTGCAACTTACACGTTGGATCTTCGCGGACCGAACTTCTCAAAAATTTTTGATACTCCAAATTTTGCTTATTCACAAAAGTGGAAACATGCAATCGAACCACAAATTACATATCAATACATTCAAGATGTGGAAGAAATCGCTAAGATTCTGCGTGTTGATGAAGTTGATGATGTGTTCGGGTTAAACGTGGTGACTTATTCAATCACCAATTTGCTTTATGCAAAACGTCCGGTCCAGGAAGAGCCTGATTATAAACCTGATCAATATCAATATTACAATCCGAAACCACTTGAAGAACCAATTTTTTCACCATGGGAATTCATTTCCTGGAGAATCTCACAGACCTATTCTCTTCAATCCGATCGTTTCAATCAGGAAGTATTTTCTGATCTCAAGCCCTTGTCTCCAATTACGTCTGCGCTCCGTATCAATCCAAAAGAAAATTACAATATCGATTTTGGCGTCGATTGGGATCCCTACGTACATCAAATTACATCGATTAGTGTTGGATCGACACTTCGAAACACCGACAAATGGTACGCGAATGTTGCTTATACCTACACAAATCCTGTTCCAATTGAAGGAATCAGGACCAAGGCTCAAAGTCATCAAATTAGAACGAATGGCGGGTTTGGTATTTATAAGAATAGATTCGTTTTTTCCGGCGAGATTGACTACGATTTTGTAGAGAGTAAATTATTTCGCAATTCTTTGGGCGTGCTCTACAATGATGATTGTTTTACAATAGGCGGGGAATGGAGGCATTGGAGTGTTGGAAGCATTGGTTCACAGCGAATAGAAAACCAGATTACTTTTTATTTAAGCCTCCCCAATATAGGAAGTGTATTAGATTTTCGCAGCGGTGCGCCACCGCGCCGATTCTAACCATGTAAAATGGAATTAAAAGGACTGATATTAAGCGGGGGGAAAGGGACTCGACTGAGACCTCTCACCTACACTCGCGCAAAACAATTAATGCCGATCGCAAATAAGCCGATCCTTTTTTATGGTATTGAAGCGCTCACTACGGCAGGGATCCGCGACATTGGAATTATAGTGGGAGAAACCAAAAATGAAGTTGTTGAGGCTGTCGGTGATGGAAGCCGTTGGGATGCAAAAATTACTTATATTGATCAGCCTGAGCCGCTCGGTTTAGCTCATGCAGTTTTCACCGCAAAAAAATTTCTAGGAGAATCTCCGTTTGTAATGTATCTGGGAGACAACTTACTGAAAAACGGCATTTCATCATTGATCGATGATTTCCGTAAATCGAAACCGAATTCGCAAATTTTATTGGCAGCTGTTCCGAATCCGGAACAATTTGGTGTTGCTGAGTTGAAAGAGAATCGCGTTGTGCGTCTGGAAGAAAAACCCAAAAAGCCTCAGAGCAATTGGGCTCTGGTTGGTGTCTATATGTTTGATCATCATATATTTGAAGCGGAAGCGGTTTTAAAACCATCGTGGCGCGGCGAATTGGAAATTACTGATGCGATTCAGTATATGGTAGACAAAGGCTATCGCGTAGAACCGCACATTGTTGATGGCTGGTGGAAGGATACCGGAAAGCTGGATGACATGCTGGAAGCAAATCGACTAATTCTTGAAACATTGCAACGTGGAATTCATGGTGAGGTTGATTCTATATCTCGCATTGATGGAAGAGTAGAAATTGGACGCGGCGCGAAAATTATTGGCAGTACAATTCGAGGTCCGGCCATTGTTGGTGAAGAAGCGATTATCGAGAATTCATTTGTCGGACCATTTACATCAATTCAGGATCATTGCGAAATCCGCGGAAGTGAAATTCAACATAGCATTGTGCTTCGTGGCAGCCAGCTTTTGCATCTGAACCGCAGAGTGGAAGACAGCCTGATCGGAACGAATACGATCATTACACGGAGTGATCGGCCCCGCAGGCCTATAGATTCCTTGTGGGTGACAATAGCCTTATCGATATTTATTAATATGAGGATGGAGGACAAAAGATTGAGGATGGAGAATAGAAGATTGAGGATAGTAAATGCTTGCCATCGATTTTCTATCCTCAATACTCTATTCTCAATCTTCGATTTTTATTTTTTACTATGAAGTACTTAATTACTGGAGGAGCAGGCTTCATTGGAAGCCATTTTATTCACGAATTACTGGAAAAAGATAAGGCAGTTGAAGTTACAAATCTTGATCTTCTAACGTATGCCGGCAATCCGGAGAATTTAGAAGATCTAAAATCCAATCCACGCTACAAATTCGCTCAAGGCGACATCTGCAATCGCGAAATCGTAGAACAGTTGATGAATGATACGGATGTCGTTGTTCACTTTGCTGCAGAATCATTTGTAGATCGTTCCATCTACGGAGCAGAAGCTTTTATCCGTACAGATGTTTATGGAACTTTTATCCTGCTTGAAGCTGCAAGAAAATTTAACGTAAAGAGATTCGTTCACATTTCAACTGATGAAGTTTATGGAAGCCGTGAAAGCGGATCTTTTACTGAAACCGATACGTTGTTACCTTCGAATCCATATTCTGCAAGCAAAGCCGGGGCTGACCGGCTTGTTTATTCATATTTCAAGACTTATGGATTGCCGGTGATTATTACTCGTTCCTGCAATAACTATGGGCCGAATCAATATCCGGAAAAACTAATTCCGTTGTTCATAACAAATGCGATTCAGGATTTGAATCTTCCGGTGTATGGCGATGGGAAGCAAGTTCGCGATTGGCTTTACGTACGCGATCACTGTTCTGCGGTTTTGTTTTTGCTGGAATGCGGTGAACCCGGCGAAGTATATAACATCAGCACCAATCATGAATGTACTAATATGGAAATGACGAAAAGTATTTTGAAATTATTGAATAAGCCGGAAACGTTGATTCAACATGTGACTGATCGTCCGGCTCATGATCGTAGATATTCATTGGACAGTTCACGATTACAAAAATTAGGATGGAAACCGAAATGGAATCTGAAAACAGGGATTGAAAAAACAGTGAATTGGTATGTGACCAATGAAGGTTGGTGGAAACGGATTCGTGAACGCCAAAAAGATTTTCAAGAATTTTACAGAAAACATTATGACACTATTGCGGAGGGAGCATGGCAGATTCGCCCACGCTAGGCCGCCGAGTCCTGCTGCTGGGTGCAGGCGGAATGATCGGCAGCGCATTGTCGCGCGCATGTTCAGGCGCGACTCTGGAAGAATTTCAGCATCAAGAACTGGACATCACAGATTATGTGGAAGTAGAAAAAATATTTTTGAAGCACAAACCTGAAATCGTTTTTAATGCAGCTGCATTTACACGCGTTGATGATTGCGAAAAATTTCGCGAAACCGCTTTTGTAGTAAATGCTCAGGCACCCGGACATTTAGCGGCATTGTGCAAAAAATATTCCGCACTCATTGTTCATTTTTCTACTGATTACATATTTGATGGAAACAGTCCGATACCGTATCCAGAAAATTATCCACCGAATCCTGTAAATTATTACGGCTTAACAAAACTGGAAGGCGAAAAACAGATCATCGCAACTGGCTGCTCACATCTGATTGTTCGCACATCCTGGATCTTCGGAAGAAATGGCGATAACTTTGTGAAAAAAATATTGAAGCGCGCATTAGCTGGCGCAAAAGTGCAAGCACCTATCGATCAAACGGGAGCTCCTACTTACGCGAGCGATGTTGCTGCCGCGGTATTGATGCTGTTATCGCTGCATGCAGCGGGAATTTACCACTTTTGTAATTCTGGCCAATGTAGTCGACATGAGCAGGCCGAGACGATCCTGAAATTGTATGGCTTGAACAATTCCGTAGAACCTGTTAAAAATGACAGTTTGCCTACGCCGGCAAAGCGGCCGAATTATTCGGTTTTGGATTGTTCGTACTACATTCAAACCACTGGTTTGACGCCGCGTACCTGGCAGCAAAGCACCGCGGAGTACGTCGCCTTTCTGAAAGCAAACGAACAAGAATTGCGATCATAAGATTTTACCGCTAAGGCGCAGAAAGCTCCCCGTTCGATCTGGAGGATTTCAATTGAGAGTACTAATTACAGGAATCACCGGCTTTGTAGGAAGCCATTTAGCGGAATACATCCTGGAGAAGCATCAAGGAGTTCAAATTTATGGAATCCGTAGATGGCGCAGCCGGATGGAAAATATCCAACATCTTTTAGACAAGATTAATGTGCTGGAATGTAATCTTGTTGATGCTTCATCCGTGAAAGCTCTGGTTGCAGACGTGCGGCCTGATAAGATTTTTCATCTTGCTGCTCAAAGTTTTGTACCAAGTTCATGGAACGCGCCAGCCGAATCATTAACCACAAATATCATTGGACAATTAAATATCTTCGAAGCTTTGCGTGAATCGAAACTTCAGGATTGCTGGGTTCAAATCGCTGGTTCCAGTGAAGAATATGGAATGGTTTACCCAAACGAAGTTCCAATTAAAGAAACAAATCCATTACGTCCGCTGAGTCCTTATGCTGTGAGTAAAGTTGGACAGGATTACCTGGCATATCAATATTTCATGTCTTACGGAATTAAAGCTGTGCGAACGCGCGGCTTTAATCACACTGGGCCTCGCCGTGGTGAAGTTTTCGTATGTTCTAACTTCAGCAAACAAGCAGTCGAAATTGAAAAGAAACTTCGTCCGCCGATAATTTATGTCGGCAACTTAGATGCGGAACGTGATTTCACCGATGTGCGCGACATGGTACACGCATACTGGGTATCTCTGGAAAAATGTGAACCTGGCGATGTTTATAACATCTGTACAGGCGATGCAATTTCAATGCATGAATTATTAAATATGGTAATTTCGAACACCGGACTGCAGATTGAAGTGAAGGAAGATCCTGCTCGATTGCGTCCGTCTGATGTGCCGCTGCTGAAAGGGGATTATTCAAAATTCCATAAAGCTACTGGCTGGAAACCACAAATTCCATTTCGCAAAACCTTGAACGATATTATGGACTATTGGCGCGAAAACATACGATAGAATTTCAGATTTCAAAATTGAAAATTAATTTTAGGATTGGATTTTGGATATGTTCCCCCTCCTTATGAAGGAGGGGGTTAAGGGGGTGGTTGGAAAAATTCGAAAACACACCAACCCCCGCTTTCATCTCCCCCCTTCATAAGGGGGAGAAATCAAAATCACAAAGACGCAAACTTTAATTATGAAAACAGTAATGATTACCGGGTTAGCCGGTTTTGTAGGCAGCCACCTGGTAGATTTATTGTTACAAGATCCGGATGTGCAGATTACAGGAGTGATTCATCCCACGCATGCTGTTCAGCATCTTGAAGATCACCCCAGGGTAACGGTTATCCGCGAAGATATCTTAAAGGAAACGCGGTTACGACAAATTTTGCGACGAGTACAACCTGAGATTATTTACCATCTTGCGGGTCTGGCTCATGTGCATGAATCCTGGGTTCATCGTAAAGAGACAATTCACACGAATTTTATGGGATCGTTTTATTTATTGGAAGCATGCCGCAGGTTAAAAGCATTTCCAAAGGTTTTGTTGATCGGATCAGCGGAATGTTATGGTGTTGTACCTTTGGAATTGCAGCCGATCTTCGAAGAATATCCACTCTGTCCTGCCTCTCCTTATGCTGTAAGCAAAATCGCGCAAGAGATGCTTGGGATGCAATACGCACGCGCAGAAAAATTGCCGGTATATTTATCGCGTTCTTTTAATCACACCGGTCCAAGGCAAAAGGAAACATTTGTTTGTTCTGCATTCGCTTATCAAATCGCAATTGCGATGACTCAACCGAAACCACATCGCATCATGGTAGGAAATCTTGTGGCTCGGCGCGATTTCTCGGATGTGCGAGATGTAGTTCGTGCCTATCAAGCCATCGTAGAAAAAGGCAGACCAGGTGAACCGTACAACGTTTGCTCCGGAAAAGCACCTTCGATTGAAGAAGTTTTAAATACTCTGGTTGAACTTTCCGGAGAGCCCTTTGATGTTCAAACCGATTCTTCCCTTTTTCGTCCTGTAGATATGCCGCTGGTACTCGGCAGCAATGAAAAAATTACCCGCGAAACTGGATGGAAACCGGTTCACGATTTACGGACATCATTAAAAGATTTACTCGATTACTGGTGCATGAAAGTGCGGAGCGGAGTTTCCGTTACATGAAAATTTTCATGACGGGTGCGACCGGCTTCCTTGGAAATGAGCTTCTAAAAAAACTTCAATCATCAGGTCATAGCGTTACCGCCCTGGTACGAAATCCCCAAAAAGCACGATTAGCAGGCGACGTTCAAATTCTAACCGGCGAAATGGAATCGCCGGTTACATATGCTTCAGCGTTCAAGGATCATGATGTTTTTTTGCACGTTGCAGCTCTGGTGAAAATGTGGGCGAAGGATCCAACACAATTTGATCGCGTCAATATCGAAGCAACAGAGAATGCGTTCAAGGCGGCAGCAGATGCCGGAATTTCCAAAATTGTTTACTCCTCTTCATTCATTGCATTGGGACCATCGAATGGAAATCCGTTAACGGAAGAGGACAAACGGCGTAACAGTAAACTTCATAATGACTATGAGCGGACGAAATATTTAGCAGATCAAAAAGCGAGACAGCTTCAGCAAGCCGGATATCCGTTGTACATTCTGTACCCGGGAGTAATTTACGGTCCGGGGAATCTCACAGATGGAAACATCGTTGCAAAAAATCTAATTCCATTTTTGAATGGAAGAATGCCATTCGGTTTGCCGTTGCATTCCTGGAATTACGTTTTTGTAAACGATGTTGTGAATGGATTCATGAAAGTGATTGAAAGCAAGCCGCCATCAAACCGTTACATTCTTGGCGGAGAAAATCATGATGGCAAATCGTTTTACGAAACCGTCTACGAAGTCACAGGGAAAAAGCCGCCAGCGATTAATATGCCGTTTGGCTTAGCAAAGGCTGCCGGATACAGCGAATACTTGCTGGCAAAACTGTTTGGCCGTGAGCCTTCTATGCTGACTCATGAAGTGGTTGAAATTTACAAATTGAGCTGGGCATACGATAGCAGTCGCGCAATTCGCGAATTAGGTTATACGATTACATCATTAAAAGATGGCATGGTTGAACTGATTGGCTGGTTAAAAAATTCCGGCTACGTTAAATAAATCTATGTTGCAGCGCCGACGTAAGATTTCTCCCCCTTATGAAGGGGGAGAGCAAGAGGGGGTTGGAGCACTTAATAATAATTCCAACCATCCCCTTCATGAACAGAGGGAACCATGAGTTCAGAGCTGCAACGCAAAATCGTTCACATTGGTTCGAGTACTTTTGCATTACTTCTTCGCTGGCTTACGTGGTGGCAAGCTGGTCTGCTAGCACTGGGTGCATTTGCTTTTAATTTTCTGATCCTCCCTAAAGTAGGCGGAAGTAAGTTATATCGTGATGATGATCATCAGCGCGGACATGCCATCGGAATTTTGCTTTATCCATTTTCCGTTTTGCTTTTAATTCTATGCATGCCTCATCATTTACAGATTGTCGCAGCGGCATGGGGAATTATGGCCTGGGGCGATGGAATGGCATCTCTTTTCGGAACACGCTACGGAAAAACTAAAATTCCATGGAATGCAAATCGAAGTTATGCAGGATCAGCGGCCTTCATCATTTTCGGAAGTGCAGCAGCAGTGTTTTTCACGTACTGGGTTCAGAAAAAACCAATGGAGCCGATGCTCTGGTACATCGTTATAATTCCAGTTCTGGCGGCAATTTTAGCAGCGCTAATCGAAACAATACCCTCAGGATTAAATGACAACTTAACTGTGCCGCTATCAGCAGGATTTTTTATGCTGGCACTCCACCAAATCAATCCGCATATGATATCGCTTCAACAGGAAGCGATTGTTCACAATTTGATTTGGGGTTCCGCAATTAACTTTTTAATCGCAGGACTGACGCTCGTATTAAATATGGTTAGTTTTTCAGGATTTGCGGTAGGATTTTTGATCGGCACAACAATTTATACGTTTGGTGGACATCAGCTTTTTTTAATCCTGTTCACATTCTTTTTCTTAGGTTCGGCTGCAACGAAATTTGGATATGCCCGAAAAAAAGCGATTGGAGTTGCGCAAGAAAAAGGTGGAGCAAGAGGGTGGAAGAACGCTGTCGCAAATTGTACTGTCGCCGCATTTCTTGCAATTCTGTCTATGCTTTCGCCCCTGCCTTATGCATTAATCTTTGTTGCAGGCTTTTTTGGAGCATTTGCCACTGCGGCCTCGGACACTGTAAGTAGTGAAATCGGTCAGGTGCTTGGAAAGCATCCAATTTTAATCACGACTTTGAAACCGGTCCCGGTTGGAACTGAAGGAGCGGTTTCATTGGAAGGAACTTTTGCCGGAATTTTAGCGTCAGTAATTTTATGTGCTGCAGGCATCGCTATCGCTGACATTCCAGTCTGGATGGCTGTTGTATGTGTGATTGCTGCCTTTGTTGGCACCACGGTAGAAAGCTATTTGGGAGCAACGCTCGAACAAATGAAAATTGTTGACAATGAAATCATCAATTTCATGAACACGTTAGTCGGCGCAGCCGTCGCCATGCTCTTAGCGTACTTTTTTGTTTAGTCTCTGTGCTTCTGCGGTTAGGGAAAACATAAAAACCAAAATCAGGGAAGGTTTCATTGTTTTCTCCCAACCGGAAACCAGGTAACTGAAAAGCCTAAAGCGGAATTTCGGTTAACGTCTTTATATTTTGGAATATATGTGCAATTGAATCTCAAACTTTCGTAGCGGAATGAGATGGAAGGTAATAACGCAACAACCACTTTCCCGGAATTATATGCAGGACTATAGACAACTCCGCTAAGTGCGCCGCCGCTGATGCCTGAAAACAATTTCACTTCTGCACCGGCCAATGAAAAAGCTGTTGATTTACTGACCGAATTCAGAAAAAGGCCAGCATCCGCAAATAAAATTGCATGTTTGCTATTGAAAAAATTCAAATGATATCCAAGACCGGGATTCCATTCTCTGAAATTGTATCCGCGTGAATCTTTTCGATCCGGATGATAAGAAAAGCCGTAAAAGTTAATACCTAGTTCTAGAGCTGTTGCATTTAACGTTGAGGCGATTGCAAAGACAAGAATTAGGATGAGAATAACTTTTTTCATGCCTGCGGGCTAGAAGCCCGCGGTCCTTAATGCGGACGGGACGTCCGCGATCCTCAGATTACTGAAAAACAGAATCTGCAATTTTGCCCGCATCGAATTGCCGGAATGAAAAACTGAAACGATGATTGCTTTCATTTACATCCACTGTTTCAGTGAACCTTGCTAATTTAGGATCAGGATTTTCAAATTCCACGGTGTAACGTCCTGGAGGGAGTGAAACAATTGCTGGCGTAATTTCTGTGATTGTATTTCTTAAATCTCCACCCGAAATGCGGATGGTTGCCCATGGCAATGCATCAATAGAAACCGAAACAGGGGGAATTTCTACATGAGTTATTGTAGTTCCACCGGGTGTAGTTCCTGGAGTAGTTCCGGTCGGTGTATTAGTTGTTGTTGTAGTTTCCGGTTCACGAGGCCACAGAAAAATTACAAGAAATGCTGCGACTAATAAAACGCCAACAATGCCAAGAACCATCGCTAACGGAAATGATTTTGGTTCTGCTACTTCAACAGGACGCGGTGATGGCGGAACCCGCGCTGAACGCGCGGGTGCTGATGGGCGCTGAACCGGCGCAGGAGCTGGCGCAGATTGCTTCTCAACACGCGGCGGCGGTGGAGGCGGTGCTGCGGGCGCAGGAGGAACTACAGGAACGCGTCCACCTGCAGGCACTGGAACTTGCATCGTTTCACTCGGAATTCCTTCCGGCATTTTTGCAACTTTCTCAATTTCATCCGTAGTAATCTTCGAAGGCGCAAGCATCTTCTCAATTTCTTCTAACTTCTTTAGCACCGCTTCATCATTCGGAAATAATTTCAAGGCCTGCAAACATTCTTCACGCGCTTCAACATGCTGACCCATTCTGACTAACACATCTACTTTCTTCAAACTTTTTTCAGCTTGAAGCTTCTTCCTCTTTTCAGTTCCAGCCCCTTGAATGGATGATTCTTTTTCGGCAAGCTTTAAAGATTCTTCCGCCTCTTTCCGTAATGCATAAAAAACCTGGAAATCATACGGAGGTTTTTTCTGTAGGAATTCACTGAATAGCACAGCAGCATCCGACCAGATTCGATCTTGAAAACTGCTTTTTGCTGCAACGAATTGCTGATACAGTTCCTGGTTGCGTTGTACCACTCCAATTTTGGATTCAACAAAAACCGGAAGATCTTCTCGCGCGCGCTCCAGTACTTCCATTGCTCCATCGAAATCAAGACGTTCACATAGCTGATCTACTTCTGCCAGAATTCTCTCTTGCTCAGACTGCTTGTACGCTTTTTCCTTTTGGGCTGCCTGAATGCGATCGTACATTTCAACTGCTTTCGGATCGTTTTCAATATCTAAAGCCTTGCGGATTGCAAGCAGCGCCTGTTCATATGAACTCTTATTGAAGTAGTATTCCGCTTCTGAATAAGCGTTTGCGAATTCCGCTTTTTGCCGGTTGGATTCGTACAACGCGCGTGCATGCTTCAACATCGTCTGCGCTTCAGGACTGGCAGGATCAACAATCAAAGCTTTAGTTAAACGATCGATTGCACCTGAAGCATTGTCATGATTCAAAGCAACTTTTGCTGCATCAAGGTGATCCTGGAATTCCGTATGTTTCGCATAATATTGTTCCGCTTTTTCTATTTCCAATTTCATTGCAGACGCGATCTCAGCTGATTCAGGCAGTTTGGTCAGCTGGGTTAGCAACAATTTCGCCTCAGGAAATTGATGATCATCTATCTGTTTGCGCATGCGATCTGCAAGAATGGAAGAAACATCTATAACAGCTTGTTTTGCTACCAGGTTTTCTGGATCTCTTTTAACTACGGTTGCATAAATTTCAATTGCTTTATCAAACTTCTGCAATTCCAAATTCTCTTTTGCAAGCTGCAAAAGCTGATCGGTATTGCGCGTGCCTCCACTTGAGCGGGCGCCGCGACCGCCAGTTGTTGGAGTAGGCGCAGGATAAACTTCGTTAAGCGCATCCAGTGCTTCTACCACTTCCGCCGCGGATTGATAACGGTTCTCCGGAAGTTTTTCAATCATTTTATGAACAACCGCACATAATTCCGGAGCTAATTCCGGATTTAATTCCAACAGCGGAGGCGGCGCTTCATTGATGTGTTTGAAAATTAAGGTGACGGAATTTTCATCATGAAACGGAGGACGTCCGGCAAGCATTTCGTAAAACATAATGCCCAAACTGTAAATATCACTTCGACCATCAACCGGTCTTCCTAACGGTTGTTCCGGCGGCAGGTAATGCGGCGTCCCCATCAATGTTCCGGTTTTTGTAAGATTTCCTTCAAATTGAACGCGCGCAATTCCGAAATCCATCAGAATCGGCTTCTTATATTGATCCAGCATCACGTTTGCTGGTTTGATGTCGCGGTGAATTACATCATGATCGTGTGCATAAGAAAGCGCATCGGCAACTTGTTTTACAATGTGTACAGCATCATATGGCGCAACCTGTTTATCGCGCTGCATTTTCTTGCCAAGTGTTTCACCTTCGACATACTTCATTACGAAGAAATAAATTCCATCATTTTCGCCAACGTCGTAGATATCGATGATATTGGGATGCGATAGCTTCGCGGCAGATTTTGATTCACGGCGGAAACGTTCAATCATTTCATCTTCGCCGGCAAAACCATGCCGTAAGATTTTGATTGCAACCTGACGTCCGAGTTGGGAATGCTCACCAAGATAAACTTCAGCAAATCCACCAACGCCGATTTTTTTCAGGATTTTGTATTTGAAATTGAGGGCTTTTTCGATTGAATGCAGTTTTGGATCAGCCGGTTCTTGTTGTCCGGCTGGAGTTCCACAATTTCCGCAGAACTTGGCATCATCACGGAGCGAAGTTCCGCATTTCTGACAGGTCATTCAGTCCCCCTCTTATGAATCCTTATAGATGTCCCAAATCTTTGGCGAAATTTGAACCGGCTTACTGATCTGTCCATTCGCCGCACGCGCTTTGCGAAATGATTCCTTAGCCTGACTTAACTGAGAATCTTTTGATTTGTTATCCAAAAATCCTAATGCAGCATGCGCACAGCCTTTAAAGAAAAGAAGCCGCCAACTATCCGGATGCTGAGCTAACCCAATCTCTGCAAGTTGGATGACCCCTTCATATCTTCCTTCAAAATAGGAACGCACAACCTGACGTTCTATTTTTGTTTGCGTTTCCGCCTCATTTTCATTTTGAAGTTGCGCGAGCTTTTTCCTTTGAATTTCATTTGCGAGCGATTCAAGATTACGATCTGTCGGATATTCTGCTCGCAACTGAACAATAATGCTTTCTGCAGTCATGATGTCCCCACGACTCATGGCTTTACGCGCGTCATCGACCTTCTGCTGTTTGGCTCGCGATGCAGCCTCCGAGTTTTCGCGGCTCGAAATTTGCGATAACAACTTGGCCGCTTCTTTATTGTTTCGATCCAACATCAAAACTCGATTCGCTTCATCACGCGCTTGATCATAGTTGCCGCTTGCATACGCATTGCGGGCATTTTCCAATGCACGGTTGAGGATCGACTGCTGAGTCGCTTGAATGTTCTGAGTATTGATGTCAGGAGGTTTTGTGCCTGTGTTTGATGTTCCCGTATTGTTTGTCGGTGTTGTTGTTCTGCCAGTCGTTGTTGTTCCGGTGTTGCCGGTAGGCGGTTTGGTACCGGAGGTGTTCCCTGGTGTTTGACTGCCGCTTTTAACAATTTTCATCTTATCTTCGACAGTCTTCACCATCGTGCGGTATTCATCGACTTTGGAAGATTGAGACATATCAATCCTCTTTAATTCACCCAGATACAGATCTGCAGCCGAGAAATCCCCTCTTTCTACAGCACATTTTGCCAGATAAAAATATGGAACATACTCCTGGGTCATTGTTCCATAGGGTCGAGCCTTTAGATCAGCACCAGGTTTTTTCCGGGTCGCCTCCTTCATGTCCTTTTCGCCTTGAGCGCAATTGCCCTTGTCAATCGCTTTCTTCCCATCTTCATAAAACTCATACCACTCTTTCGAAAAAGCGAGCGGACTATAGACGAGAATTATTGCCACAATGACAAGAATGGTCTTTCGCATGAACACCCCTCAAAATTATTTATTATAGCAGTATTCAGGGCGACGTGAGGGAATTTTGGGAGGGTAAACAGGTCAAAGAAAATTACAACACTGCCCTCACCTATCGTAGTATCATCCCCGATACCGAGGTATAGAAAATGAAAAGGCTAATCCGCTACTTTCTCGAAGGTCTTATTTTTGTAGTTCCTGTCGCCATAACAATTTACGTTGTCTACAAAGCGTTTGTGATCGTTGACAGCTGGCTTCCGATTGGAGTACGAGGAACTGGATTTCTGATTATTCTGGTCGGAATTACTTTGATCGGATTCCTCACTTCAAATTTCTTAACGAGGAGTGTTCTTCGTTTCGTTGAATCCCTCCTCAATCGGCTTCCTTTCGTGAAACTTCTGCACTCCTCGGTCAAAGATATGATGACCGCATTTGTGGGCGAACGGAAACGGTTTGATAAACCTGTTCTGGTTGAAGTGATACCTGGAAGCGGTGTGTTAGCGATTGGTTTTATGACAAGGGAGTCACTCGATCAATTTGATCTTGCCAACCAGGTAGCAGTTTATTTTCCGCAGTCTTATAACTTTGCGGGAAATCTTTTACTGTATCCAAAATCATCAATAAAGCCTCTTAATGCTGAAAGCCCCAAAGTAATGGCGTTTGTTGTTTCCGGCGGAATAACTGAATAGCCTTTGCAAAATTAAATGATATCGGTGAATAAAAGAACTGCAGAATGGTTAGAAGCTGATGGTCTCGGTGGATTTGCATCAGGGACTGTTCGCGGAATTAGAACGCGCAGATATCATGCGCTTTTATTAACGGCGACTGTTCCGCCAGCAGGACGGATGGTCCTCGTAAATGGATTTGATGCCTGGATTGAAACAGAATCCAGTAGTTATCCAATCTCTTCACAACGTTACGCACCGGATGTAATTCATCCGGATGGAATCAAACGGCTTGAAGATTTTCAAAGCGAACCCTGGCCGCAATGGAGTTTTTTACTCGAAGACGGACGAAGAATTCAGCAAGAAATTTTCGTTCGTCATGAAAGCCCCACAGTTGCAATAATCTGGCGTTTATCAGGAAACGGAGGTGTAAAACTTCGGGTGCGACCATTTTTATCAGGTCGCGATTATCATTCGTTGCATCATGAAAATCCAGACTTTCGATTTGATTCACAAATTGATGACCAACGAATTTTGTGGCATCCATACAACGGCCTTCCTGAAATTGCCGCATTTTCAAATGGAATTTATTCGCAGGAGCCGCTTTGGTATCGCAATTTTCTTTATACCGAAGAACAAGCTCGAGGCCTGGATTTTATCGAGGATCTCGCATCCCCAGGAACATTCCTGTTCGATTTATCAGAAGCACCAGGAGTTTTGATTTTTTCGACCGGCAAAGAGCTTTATCCTGATAAAGATGCTGAATCACGAACGATTGAATTTCGAAACGCCGAATTGCAACGTCGAAAAGCACTAAATGGAAGGCTCAATCGTTCAGCGGATTCATACATTGTTAAACGTGTAACCGGTAAAACGATTATTGCCGGTTACCCGTGGTTTACTGATTGGGGGCGCGACACATTCATTGCATTACGCGGACTGGCAATTGCTACCGGCAAATTGGATGTTGCTGAGCAAATTCTTTACGAATGGGCCAGAAATGTGTCGGATGGAATGCTGCCAAACAGATTTCCTGATCATGGATCTACACCGGAATTTAATTCCGTTGATGCATCGTTATGGTTCATTATTGCTGTTTATGATTTTTTGAAGGCAGCAGATGAAAATCATTTCAAAATTCAAGATCGAAAACTGCTTCAACAGGCATGTGATGCGATCCTGAACGGATATCTTAAGGGCACGCGTTACCGAATCCACATGGATGAGGATTACCTGATCGCCGCTGGTGAACCCGGAGTGCAACTCACATGGATGGATGCAAAAGTCGGAGATTGGGTTGTGACTCCACGGGTCGGTAAGCCTGTTGAAATTCAAGCGTTGTGGTTGAATGCGCTACGCATTGCCGCAGAATGGTCGCCTGAATGGATGTCATTATTTGAACAAGGTTGTGAAAATTTCCAACTGCGTTTTTGGAATGCGGAAGGTGGATATTTATTTGATGTTGTTGATGCTGATCATGTATCGGGGAAAAATGATTCGTCTTTCAGACCAAATCAAATTTTTGCGATAGGTGGACTTCCATTTCAGATTATCAAAGGAGAACAAGCTCATCGTGTTGTGGAAGCTGTTGAATCACGCTTGCTCACACCATTCGGATTGCGAACACTTGCCCCAGGATCTCCAGGATATATGCCACGCTATTTGGGTGGGGTAATCCAACGTGATGGAGCGTATCATCAAGGAACAGTTTGGCCGTGGCTTATTGGTGCATTTGTTGAAGCATGGCTGCGGGTACGTGGTAATACTCACGATGCGAAAACGACAGCAAAAATGCGATTCATAACTCCGTTGATCGAACATTTGGATCAAGCAGGCCTTGGTCATATTTCAGAAATTACGGATGCAGAACCGCCGTATACGCCAAGAGGTTGTCCTTTTCAAGCGTGGTCACTTGGTGAAATGATAAGAATAATGATGACGATCAGTTCTTAGGAAAATTATGGTTGATAAGAAATTAACAGCAGAAGAAAAGAGGCTCCAGGCTTCCGAGACCAGGAAGGAGCATTGGAAACGTTGGGGTCCATATGTAAGTGAACGCGCCTGGGGAACGGTTCGTGAAGATTACAGTCCGTTTGGAACTTCGTGGGAATATTTTCCGCATGACCACGCACGTTCACGTGCATATCGGTGGAACGAAGATGGAATCGCTGGAATCTGCGATCGTCATCAATATTTTTGTTTTGCACTTTCACTATGGAACGGTCGTGATCCCATTTTGAAAGAACGGATGTTTGGTCTGTCCGGGAATGAGGGCAATCATGGTGAAGATGTAAAAGAGTATTACTACTATCTTGATTCCACACCAACGCATTCTTACATGGAATTCCTTTACAAATATCCGCAAGCAGAATTTCCATATGCGCAATTAGTCGCTGAAAATCGCAAACGGGGCCGCAATGATTTGGAATTTGAATTGATGGATAGCGGTGTATTCGATGAAAATCGGTATTTTGATGTTTTCGTAAATTATGCCAAAGCAGATTCTGAAACGATCTTAATTAAGATTCGCGCGGTGAATCATGGACCCGAAGGTGCTGAACTTCATCTTCTTCCTACGGTTTGGTTTCGCAATACATGGCAAACAGGATTGGATGAAAGACGTCCTCATTTACGAAAGGCAGATCCGGTAACGAACGGTCAATCGATCCGAATGAATCAAGATGTTTATGGCGAACGCTGGCTTTATTGCGAAGGATCACCGGAATTGCTGTTTACAGAAAACGAAACAAATTTTCGCAGATTGTTTGGATCTGAAAATCCAACTCCATATGTTAAAGATGGAATCAACAATTTTGTGGTGAATGGAATTAAGGATGCTATAAATCCGAAACAAAAAGGAACGAAAGCTTCAGCCTGGTACAAATTGCGAATTGGTGCCAGTTCAACATCAGAAATCAGATTATTGTTCACAAATAAAGAACTGCAAAATCCTTTTGGAGATTTTGAAAAAATATTTCAATTGCGAAAAAAAGAAGCGGATGAATATTACGAAACAATTATTCCAAATAATCTTTCCGCCGATTCTAAAAATGTGTTGAGACAATCATTGGCTGGGATGCTTTGGAGCAAGCAATTTTACAACTATGAAGTCGGCCGATGGTTAAAAGGTGATCCTTCACAACCGCCGCCACCGCCTGAACGCAAGAAAGGCCGCAACTCACAATGGACACATTTGTACAACTCTGATGTTATTTCTATGCCTGACAAATGGGAGTATCCCTGGTATGCAGCCTGGGATCTTGCCTTTCATTGTATTGCACTTTCAATCGTTGATTCTGAGTTCGCAAAAGAACAATTGATCTTGCTTCTTCGCGAATGGTACATGCATCCGAACGGACAACTTCCTGCATATGAATGGTCATTAGGCGATGTAAATCCGCCAGTTCATGCCTGGGCATCATGGCGCGTTTACAAAATTGAAAAGAAACGGAAAGGTGTGGGTGATAGAAAATTTTTGGAGCGCGTCTTCCATAAATTACTTTTGAACTTCACCTGGTGGGTTAATCGAAAAGACACTGAAGACAGAAATGTTTTCCAGGGAGGATTTCTAGGACTTGATAACATCGGAGTTTTTGATCGCAGCGCTCCGCTTCCTACCGGTGGTTATATTGAACAATCGGATGCAACAAGCTGGATGGGCATGTATTGCTTGAACATGCTGAGTATCGCTCTGGAGCTCGCAGGTCAAGATCCTGCATATGAAGATGTCGCCAGCAAATTTTTTGAGCATTTTGTTTACATTTGCAATGCGATGAACAACATTGCAAACGAAGGAATTGAATTATGGAATAACGAAGATGGATTCTTTTACGATGTTTTACATTTGCCGGATGGGCGTCGCTTTCCGATGAAAATTCGTTCCATGGTTGGGCTAATTCCGCTGTTTGCGGTTACAACGCTTGATTCGGATGAAATCGATCATTTAACCGGATTTAAGCGAAGGATGCAGTGGTTTATTGAGAATCGTCCGGATCTTGGTGAGTATATTGAAACTCAAACCGCAGAGGATGGATTCCGAAGATTCTTATCACTTGTAAATCGCAATCGATTAACGCGCGTATTGAGTTACATGCTGGATGAAAATGAATTTCTATCTCAATATGGAATCCGGGGAATTTCACGTTTCCATAAAGATCATCCATATTCAGTTCATGTGAATGGAAATGAGTATCGAGTGGATTATGAGCCTGCTGAATCGACCACGGGCCTTTTTGGTGGAAATTCAAACTGGCGTGGTCCCATCTGGTTTCCGTTGAATTATTTGATCATTGAATCGCTGCAGAAATTCCATTTTTATCTTGGTGATTCTTTTAAAGTAGAATTCCCGACAGGCTCAGGGCAGCATCGCGATCTGTGGGAGATAGCAGGTGAACTTTCGCGCCGGCTTACACATATTTTTTTGCGCGATGAAAACGGAAGACGTCCGGTGTTTGGTGGCTCAAAAACATTTCAAGAAGATCCCAACTGGCAAAATTACGTTTTGTTTTATGAATATTTTCATGGCGATCTTGGATGCGGATTAGGCGCCAGTCATCAAACCGGCTGGACAGGTTTAGTAGCGAAGCTCTTACAACAAAGCGGCGAGTAACGGGAATCTACCACAGAGTCACTGAGTGTCTCTGTGGTAGGTTAATAATTACATTCCGCCATCAGCAGCACAACGAAAACCATTCATTGGCCGCCGATCCAGCTTTTCCATTCTTCGCCGAAACGTAGTTCGCATTTCAATCCATGATGATTGATACGTACCGCCGCGGATAATTCCGAATGTATCATCCGGTTTTTCAAGTTCACCAACAGGTGAATTGGGATACGGATACCAGGAATCAGAAGTCCATTCCCAAATATTTCCACCCATGTCAGAAACACCCATCGGGCTTCTATCTTCAGGCACTGAACCAACCGCCCTTGAAGTATGATCACCTTCACTCCATTTAGAAGCTACTGAAGGATCATTGCCCCATGGAAATCTACGTTTATCATTTCCACGTGCTGCATATTCCCATTCCGTTTCAGAGGGCAATCTCAACTTCCGCCAGCGGCAATATGCAGTTGCTTCATACCAGGAGACCCCTTCCACTGGATGATTTTCTTTGCCTGCTGGAAATGAACCATTCTCCCAGGTTGCTGGACCGAATTTCCCAGTTGTATCTTTGAATAACCGGATCCGATCCATTCCCGTGTAATTGGTATTAACATTCGGCATCACGATCAATTCTTTCCAGAATTCCTTCCGTTCATAACCGCCATCCGAAACGAATTCCTTAAATTCTTGATTCGTTACTTCATATTTTGAAATGCGGAATGCGTGAACTTTTACTTTGTGATCAGGACATTCCATAAAGTACATTCGCGGGCTGACGGTTGCCGTACCATAGAAATCTTTCACAACCTTTTCGGCCTCTTCTGTTGAAAGTCCCATGACGAATTCGCCTTCAGGAATTAATACAAGATCTTTGCTATCTTTTGCCATAATTTCCTCGCTTTGAGTTTTCGGAGTTACTAAAACCCATACAAGCACCAGAATGATTTTCCATATTACGCACCGATTAATCTGGAACGATGACGCCATTGACATGTTTCTTGTATTCTTCAATCGTCATTGATTGAATTCCGTTACGAGCGTCATCAGTTCGCACATTAGGATTCGTTTGCGTGGTTCCATTCGGGCCAACATCAGTATTGATTCCAGGTTGATCTCCGCCCCAGGGATTCCTAAAGTACACGCGTCCGTCACGGACTGCAGTAACCTCAACAGCGTGTCCTCCGCCCTGCCATGAAAGACGCGTATGTACCGGACCTCGCCCGTTATTAAGTTCCGATTGAGTTTTTTCAAGAATATCTTGTTTATCATCCTTAAAATTGAACGAGCCTGTATAGTGCGTGTAATTACGATTGTGCAATCCTTCCAATACCCTTTCCTGTTGATCATAAACAAGTCCTGTTTGCCCATCGGCAAATCGGCCAGGCTGTGGCAAGTTTGTATAACCCTGCCCAGGACGTGCATAGTTCATGAACGCCGATTGCATCAAACGTTCGCTATCAGAACGAGTGCTTGTATCTTGCGCAAAAGCATCTGAAGGCGCTGAAATCGTATCGCCATTCGCAAGTTTCGATTGTCCGGTCGTTGCAAGATCGGTTGCAATGCGTGCATATTCAGCCGGATTTTTCGACGCAAGATTGTGAGACATGCTTGTTACTGTGCAAGTATCACGGTTGGATTGATCGATATAGTAATTTGGATCACTAACTTCATTCAGTAAGTTTTCAGTGAAGCGTTCTTTGGTCGTACCAGTCATTCGGGAATCCAACGGAGTGCTTGCAGCACGATCAAGTTGTTCCAATAATGTTCCGGTACTTCCGTAACCACGACTTGTTAACGCAGGTTGTCCATTAACATCGCGGCTCATAAGATTTTGCAATGCATCCTGACCGCGCGGTGAGGTCGTATCAAAAACGTTCAACATCCGTTTTTGATCCTGCGTCGACATCGCACCAAAGCGATCATGTTTGATCATGCGATCGAGATTCGACAAATATGTCGGGCTGGCTTTCGCAGATGATGCCATATCAATGACTTTCGTTTTGTTCGCATCATCCATGCCGCGGAAATTCGCGCTACCGGTAATATCCCGAAGACTCTGAGTGTATGCTGCATCTTCAGGCTTTTTGGCTTGAGCCTGCAAAATTTTGTCTTGATGCGTCCGTGAAAGCTGACCGAAATTCGGATCGGTTGCCAGTTTAATCACATTATCTTTTGCCGCTTGATTCCCATGATTCTTTTCTAAATTTTCAAGCGCTTGCTTTTGAGTATCTGCATTTAATTTCTTGAAGTTCGCATCATTCTCAAGAGTCGAACGGTCTTTTACTGTATCTTTAACCGCCTGGGTGTGAGCAGCATCTGTTGGATTGGTTGCTAAACGATCCAATGCTGCCTTCTGCCCTTCAGGCGAAAGTTTTGCGAAATTCGGATCAGTAGCAACACCAACTAAATTTGTTCTTGATGATTGATTTTCAGGTGAATCAGGTTTTCCAGCTTTTTGTTCGCTGTACTTCCCCATTTGATCCCGGATTTGCTGCTGTGTTTCCGGTTTCAGTGATTTGAAATTAGGATCTGTTTCTAATTTCAAACGATCTTGAGTTCTTGCTCCGGCTTGACCATCATCTGTAAGGCCATTTGCCTTTTGAAATTCCTTTACCGCACCTTTGGTTTCATTGCCGTATTTTTGATCAACTCCAATAGGCTTTTCTCCGTGACCTGCTCTCCAATCATTTAATTGATTTTGCAGGTTTTCGACTTCCTGCCCTTGCTTCCTTCTTTTAATAATTTCGGTGCGGCCGGCGCAGTTGAAGTTGTGGCACCGGTTGGTGAAGTGATTGTTGGCGGAGTTGGAGAACCTGTTGCAGGAACTCCGCTGCCTGTAGGAGTACCTGTACCTGAACCTGCCGGTGCAGCTTGTGATTCAAGTTGTGCTTGACGGGCCTGGCCTTCGATGGAATGTTCCGCCATGCGCGCACTGCGTCCTTCAGCATTCAATGTTGATGTTTGTGTTGATGTTTGAGTATCAGCTTTGGCAGTTTCCTTAGAAACATCCTGCCCTTGCTGAGCCTGGTTTGTAGTAGCTACGTTTGAAGTTTCATCAGTTTTTGGAGTTGAAGGTGGTGGAGTTGATGATCCTCCGCCAATTTTATCAACCATGATTCCTCCCAATTAAATAGGGTGTATTCGAAGCCAGTTATTGGCACCGGCAATATAAGTTATCGGCAAATCAACACGTCGTGTTGCTTTGAAAATTATCAGGAGAATTTTCAATAACAGTATACGCTTAGTTTGATTCATTTTCTGGCGTTGGAAGTTGAGAAAAAACGGGGGCACCGGATCCTCCGGTATCGCCCCCCTGATAATGTTAAGCTATTTTTAATCCTTGTTCGCGGGCCTGGCACAATAAAAATCGAAATTCCTTTCCCAGATATTTGTAAAAAGCGGAATTTACCAGGACTGTTTCAAGTTCGTATGAATCTGGATTATGAATTTCAACCACTTCTCCGGTGAGCAGATCGCGAATTTCTGACTTCTGATTCCTCTCTACTTTTTGATCCTTAAAATTTCTTCCAGATAACATACCGAACATAATCAACGCTCCTTTCACAAGAATTATCGGCTGTACCTGGAAAATGTTGTGGAGGATTTTTGTCGACGATATGAACCACGGAGAAACGGAGAACGGAGTTTGTAAAAATTTAATTAAAATCTCCGGCTCTCCGTGACTCCATGGTGAAAAATAATTTCAATGTATAGCAGGCAGAATTACAAAGAAAGTGGTGCCGGAATTTTCGGAGGTTTCGAATCGGATTGATCCACCCATTGCTTCAAGGATTAATTTGCAGATATAGAGCCCAAGTCCCGAACCTTTCTTAGTTTTGCGACGTTCTCCATTGACCATACCGTCAAAAATTTGTTTCGCGATTCCTTTCGGTATTCCTGGACCCTGATCTTTTACCCGAACTTCAAAATTCCCATCAAGAGCCGAGATGAATACGGTTACCGGTTTTCCGGCTGGCGAAAAACGCAAAGAATTGCTAAAAAGATTTGAGAAAACCTGAATCAATCGATCGTGATCTGCGCTGACAAATGCATTGGACAGCGGACCTGAAAACAAAATTTTTGATTCAGCCTGAATCGCCGCTGGTTGATTGAGTTCGATTGCTTCTTGAACTACGCTATTCAAATTCAGATCTTCGCGAACAATACGTGTAATTCCCAGGCTTAAAGTGCTTGTCTCTTGAAGATCGTTTACCAATCTCAACATCCGCAAAGTATTTCTGTAAGCTATTTCCAGAATCTTGCGCCATTCATTCGGAAAGTCCTGTGATCCGATTCCAATCAAATAGCCAAGAGAGCTATGAATTGCTGTTAGCGGTTGACGTAATTCGTGACAAACCATCGGCAGTTCAATCCTTTCTGCCTGTGCAAATCGTGGCGTTGATTCCTGCTCTTCGATCGATATTAGATAGGCTGGTTCCCCTGCGTAAAAAATTGTCCGTGCTGCTATTTTAACTTTTACGACTTCGCCACTTTTTCTTTTTTGAAACGCTAACGTTGGAAATTCATCTTCATTCAATCTGAACTCGCCGTCAGAAAGGAATAAATCGCGCAATTGCATTCCAACAATTTCTTCGCGCTCAAATCCATAAAGATTTACTGCTGCCAAATTCGCCTCAATTACAGTTAATGGGCTTCGGCGGCAAACCATCAGCGGTGTTGGAGCAAAATCAAATAACATGGAAGGAGCTGGAGTAGATGCTGGAACTTCAGCTTGATCGCTGAATCTTCGGAGTTCCAATAAATAGGATGCTTGACGCGCCAGCAATCGAAGACTTTCGATCTGATCAGCACCAAGATGCCTTGGAATATGATCCATCACGCAAAGAGTTCCAATCGGAATTCCTTCCGCAGAATGTAAAGGTGCTGCAGCATAAAATCTGATTCCAGGAGAACCGACAACCATTGGATTGTGTCTGAAACGTGGATCGATTTGAGTATCAGTCACGATGAAAACATCTTCCTGCTGCATTGCATGAGTACAAAGAGAAATATCAGCAGGAACTTCCTGTTGAATAATTCCGACTTTTGATTTAAACCAAACTCGATGCTGATCCACCAAAGATATCACCGCCATTGGTGTATCGCAGATGATCACTGCCATCGATGTCAAATCATCGAACATCGATTCCGGTGGCGTATCTAAAATCGCGTATTGATCCAAAATGTCTGGAGGTTGTCCATCGAAGCGATAAAACTCGGAACTCATTCTATAAATACACCTGAATTCCACTTGCAATCGGCAAGAATAGTACTAATTCAAATATGGGAAGATTTCCAAAAAATTCCACCATGATTGAATTTTTTTTTGGAGAGACAGTTCGCCCAGACGAGTAGAGTAAGTACGGCTACGATGTAGACAATTCCAGGGACAATTCGGGGGCTCCTCTCTCTCTCTCTGATCCGTCAAAAATTATATCATTTTTTCTTAACGGACGTTGGCTAATTCCGGCGAGTGGTCGATGACCGGGGTTCTGACCAGACGTTCCCGCTTTCCGAAAACCCAATAAAAACTGGAGGGTTCAGCTCGCGTCGCTAGCTCAAGTTTTAGGGGCTCATGGCTGTATTGAGAGAGGAACTTCCATTCACCTCGAACATCAACGATCCTGCGCTGTGTCTGGGGAGTAAGCTCACTGAATTCGACAAAATCACCGGTTAATGCGACAAACCGGCTTCGGTATTTAAAGAAATCGAGGGACTCAGATAAAGCTCCAAAATTGGTTGATTCGAAAGCGCCGGCTGCTGCATTTGAATCGATCTGAAGAACATTCAAGCTTTCAGCTTTGATGTTCAGATTCAACAACCATCCTTGAAGTTCAAGATCAATTTCTGCAGGTTGCACATTCAAGTTAGGCAACACACTCTGAATTTTAGAAACGTATTCGGGCGCAGCTTGACTTCCAATTACATGAAGTCCATTGACTACGCCGGAAGCTTCCACTCTGGTTGAAACATAAAGGGAGTAAACGATTAGCCAGCTATCGATGCCGCACCAAACCGGCAAGCCGGCAGGACGCATCCGGTTCATTCGCGCAAAAAAGACATTCCAAAAAGCTTTTCCATTCTTAATTTTGGGATCAAAACCTGAAGGCAAGAGATGACGCACACTTTGTTCGTTTGTGCCATACCAGAATGAAAATGATGGCTTCCATTTTCCTAAAAGCTCGATGTGCATTGTGTTATCCTTTTAATGCTGGGGCGCTTGCCTAAAAGCAAACGCCCCATCCAGGCCATCGACTTGCGCCCCCGACAGCGCTAAGTCTTGACCAAAATTCTGTAATGATTGCAATTTCTGCAATTTCGGAAATCATTGCCCAAAAAAAATCCTCCGTTTATCGCAAAGGCATTTCCAATACTTTTCGAACTCGATCTCCCATCCGCACTACACGTAATAACGCAGGCGTTTGAATCTTACTGACCTGATCATAAACACTGATCAATGATTCAAAAAAATCACTTAATTCCTTTAGCCGTTCTTTCGTTTTCGTATCTGCTGGACTCTTATTTACTTCCGTGAGACATTCCCGCAAAAACTCTGCAGTCGGATCAATCTCACGTTTTTTCCTTTCTTCCAAAACAGTGCGAAACATCTCCCAAACATCTTTCATGGTTTCAAAATGATCACGCCGGTCACCCATGATATGAACAACTTTTACAATGCCCCAGCTCTGTAGTTCGCGCAGACTGTTGCTGACGTTGGAACGCGCAACTCCTAACGTCTCTGCAATTTCTTCGGCATTTAAAGGTTTAGGAGAAATGAATAAAAGTGCATGAATCTGGGCTACCGTTCGATTGATTCCCCATCGTGTGCCCATTTCTCCCCAGTGAAGTATGAATTTTTCAACCGCAGGTGTTATCTTCATTTTATTGTTCCTTAATTTCTGTCAATACAGAATTTACCGAACTTTACGTAGTTTGTCAAGTCTGCGCATTACTGCGGTGAGGTTATGAATATCAAATCACGGAATCACTGAATACACGGAAAGCTCATTATTACTTGTTTTCGGTGCCTTCCGTGTTTCCGTGATTAATTACTGATTATCTCGGCGATCTCGGCGTTAAAAAAAATTATAGGAGCTTAAACAGGAATTGGAGGGCCTGTTCGTAGGCACGATCGCGGCCAAGGATTTGAAGTTCATCGCGCAGCAAACTTGCTTCGCTTTTCGCTTCGAATTTGCGTAATTGGCGGACGCCCGGCATTCCTTCGCAGTAAGCTAAATATTCCAGATACGAAGGATCTTCACTGACGCTGATCGAAAATTTTGCGGCTGGAGAATGCAGTTGAATACCCTGGAGATTGCTTCCAGCAAGCTTGGAATTTACGCTAGAAATCACAATTTCAGTCTTTCGATTTCCGTTCATGCATTCAAATGAAACTTTGCCGTTTTGATCTTTGATCGGTGAAGAAAATTTCCAATCCAGCCGGCTGGCAAGCCAGCTTGAAAGGAACAACGGTTGATAAGACATCGGTTCAGATGCCTGAATCTCAACACGGCTCATTTCCGGAATTTGTTTTCTAGCTTCAGGCGAATCAAACAATCTCGCCACCAGATCACGCCAGAAAGTTAGTCGTGCCCAATCCAAATCACTGAATGCGCATTCGTCGATTGCAGCTTTTAGTACTTCTGAACTTTTACGTATTTCTTGATGACCGGTCGCATTCAATGCAGAGTCAATGATTACGCGATCGGCAGATTCCAGGAGATCTTTTAGGATTGTGCCTTCCAGCATTTGCGAACGCCACCACAAAAACACTGGCACATCAGGAACAATCAACGGAGCGAGAATCATCGGAACTTCATTTACAGCCTCCCCTTCGGCGCGAAGCATGATCTGCTCACAACACACTTGCTCACGCTTTCCAGAGGTTCGGTAACACTGTGCAGAAACCCAGACGTTTGTTCGATCATTTTTAGATGATGGATCAGGAAGCAAAATAAAAACGCGGCCCGGATTTTGAACTGTAATTTCAGCAACAACCGAATTTACTTCCGCATCACTTCTCTCACCTGGCGCATAGATAATCAAGTTGTGTACACATGCACGCGTTACTGCTTCTTGTTCAGCGCCTGGCTTCTTTGATGCCATCTGTTCCCAGAGCTCTCGCAATTCGCGCTCCAGAGATGCAACATCAACAAATTCAGTTTTCATTTCAAGGTCTTCTCCATTTTCTTCCATCACGTTCAATCAATTCATCAGCCTCATCAGGTCCCCATGATCCAGCAGGATACATTGGAATAAATTTCGTATCTTTACTCCATTCTTCCAAAATCGGCATTACCAGATCCCATGATTGCTCCACCATGTCGGCGCGTGCATATAAAGTTGGATCGCCCATTGTTGCATCAAGAAGTAATCTCTCGTATGCTTCAGGCGATTTTTTCCCGAATGAAGTTCCATATTGGAAATCCATACTCACGGGACGTATCTGCAACATTTGACCAGGAAGTTTTGCCGCAAACTTTAACGAAATCCCTTCTTCGGGTTGAATCCGGATTACCAACCAGTTTGGATCCAACATTCCGGAGGAATCTTCAGGAAACAATGTATGCGGAATTTGCTTGAATTGAATTGCGACTTCAGTCACGCGCTTCGCCAAACGCTTTCCTGATCTCACATAAATTGGAACGTCTGCCCACCGCCAATTATCAATATGAAAAACGACTGTAGCGTAAGTTTCAGTAAATGAATTTGGATTTACACCTTTTTCCTGGCGATATCCCGGAACTTCCTTTCCATCAACAATGCCAGCTGCATATTGTGCTCTCACGGCAACATTGTTAATTTCCATTGGATTAAATCTGCGCATCGCTCGAATGACCTTTACCCTTTCATCTCTAACTGAATTTGCTTCCAGAGCAACGGGTGGTTCCATCGCGATCATTGTTAGCAATTGAAGCATGTGATTTTGAATCATATCCCGCAGAACGCCGGCTTGTTCATAATAATCACCGCGATTTTCGACGCCGATTCTTTCGGCAGCGGTAATCTGAATGTGATCAATAAAATTTCGGTTCCACAATGGTTCAAAAATTCCATTCGCAAATCGCAACGCAACAATATTCTGAACAGTCTCTTTTCCCAGATAATGATCGATACGATAAACCTGTTCTTCATCAAAAACCCTGTGAACAAGCTGATTGAGTTCACGCGCGCTTTGAGCGTCTCTGCCGAACGGCTTTTCAACAATGATGCGAACCCAGGAACCCTGGCCCGGGTCATTTAGTTTTGCATTTCCAAGAGCTTCGATTGCACTGGCGTAATAACTGGGTGGTGTTGCAAGATAAAAAAGCCGATTGCCCGATGTACCGTGGTCGCGGTCCATCTGTTCTAACAAAGTTCCCAGTCGGTCAAAACTGACAGGATCCTTTACATCGGTGGCATTGTAAAACAACATCGATGAAAAATTTTCCCATTCAACTTGATCTGGCTTTTCTTCCGAAAATTCCTGGATCGCCTCACGCATCATTTTTCGAAAATCATCATGTGACATCGGTGTACGGGCTGCACCGATTACCGCGAATCCAGTACCGATTAAGTTCTGGCACCATAGTCGATAAAGTGCAGGAATTAACTTTCGTTTGGTTAAATCACCGGTCGCACCGAAAATGATGATGACGCATGGATCCGCGACTCTGTGAATTCGAAGTCCTAAACGCAACGGATTGTCATTTTGCATATTTTAAGCCTATGATCTCCGCGATAAATAAATAATATAATCGCACTCTTGGAAGAAATTGCACTATAACCGCAACTTAAATTCTAAATAATATGAATCCTATTTCTGCCTATACACGCTGGCTGCATACCAGATGGCCGGCAGGAACTGTTGAGAAACTTCCCGAAGCGAATGAAGACGGCACCACAGCTGTCAGCGGTGTTCGAATTGTGGGTGATCTCACAGGCATTCCATTGCTAAAATTTTCAGCTCATACCGGAGCAAAAGCAGTTCAGGCAATTCTGTCTGAGGCTGATTTTCAATCCGCCAGATCAACGGACCCGGAACTTCTGGACATTGCAATTATTGGTGGAGGTGTTTCCGGAATTTCTGCGGCAATGGAAGCAAAAACTGCAGGATTGAATTTCAAAGTCTTTGAAGCAAGCGAAATATTTTCAACCGTAGTGAACTTTCCAAAAGCGAAACCGATTTATACCTATCCTACCGAAATGACTCCGGCAGGACATCTTCAATTTAAAGCCACCATCAAAGAAGCATTGCTGGATGAGATGGAAGCCCAGCGGAAACAGGCTGGTGTTGATGTTACATTTTCGCGCGTTGAAAAAATTGAACGTAAAGGGCCAGAACTATTGCTTCATCATGAAGATAAAAAAGTAACTCGCGCGCGGCGAGTGATTATTGCAATCGGACGCAGCGGGAATCATCGAAAGCTGGGAGTGCCTGGAGAAGATCTGGATAAGGTGTTCAATCGTCTTTATGATCCGATGGAATTTCACAGCAAGCATGTGCTTGTTGTTGGAGGCGGCGATTCTGCGCTTGAAACTGCCATAGCGCTAACACTGGCAGGCGCAGATGTAACCGTGAGTTATCGCAAGAGTGAATTCGCCCGGCCAAAAGCGGAGAATATCGAAAAAATCGAGATGTTGAAAAAAAATCCGGGCGCCGATGTTTCAGTAGAGAATCCATCATCGGAACGCGTAACAACATCGGTCACTTCCGGAATACGTAAGAAAGGCGAACCTGGCGCTCTTCATCTTATGTTAGGAACAAAAGTCAAAGAAATCTTGAATGATCGCGTGATCCTGTTAAATGAACAGAATCAAGAAACGGTTTTGAAAAATGATGTTGTCTTCACAATGATCGGACGCGAAGCTCCGTTAGATTTCTTCCGGCGTTCCGGAATTCCAATTCGCGGCGAATGGAAATTGGCTACATGGATTGGATTCATCAGCTTCATCTTATTTTGCATTTTCATGTACAACTGGAAAAATACCAGTAGTTCAATAAATAAAGTCTTTCAAGCTCATCACTGGTTTCCCTATAACATCTCGCAGGCTGCAGCAGATCATTCAACTTTGATGGGCACAATTGTTCAAAGTATGCGAGATCCATCGTTTTATTACACTCTCGCTTACTGTCTTTGCGTTGTAATTTTTGGAATTCGAAGAATTAAAAGACGCCAGACACCATATGTAAAAGCGCAAACTCTGACGTTAATGGCAATTCAATGCATTCCACTTTTCATACTTCCACAAATCATTCTTCCATGGATGGGATACAACGGTTGGTTTGAGCATGGACTCGGCAAATCGGTTGCTGATGCTTTGTTCCCTATTGTTAAATACGGACACGGACGCGAATACTGGAGAGCCAGCGGATTGATTCTGGCATGGCCGTTATTTATCTGGAATGTTTTTACTTCACAACCGTTGTGGTGGTGGCTAGGAATTGCATTCGCACAAACATTCATCATTATTCCGCTGATCATTTATTACTGGGGCAAAGGCGCTTATTGCGGCTGGATCTGTTCTTGCGGTGCGTTGGCGGAAACGATGGGAGATTCCCATCGTCAAAAAATGCCGCATGGTCCGTTTTGGAATCGTGTAAATATGGTGGGACAAGCTGCATTATTTGCAGCGCTGGCATTGCTGGTTGCCAGAATATGGAGCTGGAGTTCACCACATTCTGCAGTTGGAATGGCTGCTGGAAAATTTTACCGAGGACTTCTGAGCAGCTGGTCTTTGTTTGGAATTCAACTGAATTATTACCATATTGTTGATATTTTTCTTGCCGGAATCATCGGCGTTGGGATGTATTTCTGGTTTAGCGGACGCGTTTGGTGTCGCTTTGCGTGTCCACTGGCGGCGTTGATGCATATTTACACACGATTTTCGCGGTTCAGAATTTTTGCGGAAAAAAAGAAATGCATTTCTTGCAATGTTTGTACGTCGGTATGTCATCAGGGAATCGATATCATGAATTTCGCGAACAAAGGAATTCCGATGGAAGATCCGGAATGTGTGCGATGCTCAGCTTGTGTTCAGCAATGCCCAACAGGAACGTTAAGCTTTGGACGATATGGCAAAAATGATCAACCACGGCTTGATATTATTCCCGCCTCGTTAGTTCGCTTAAAAGAAAAGTAGGGGCGACCGGAAGGTCGACCTTTTGAAAGTGAGCAGGGCGAGCTTCCGCTCGCCCCTACAGCATTATAATTAGCGTATGCCAAAGAAGATTAGAATTATCGGCGTTCCAATCGGACCTTGGTGCAGGAAGACGCGGCGTGGATATGGGACCATCAGTGATCCGCATTGCGGGCTTGAATCAAGCAGCTGCACGTTTAGGTTATGAAGTTTCCGATGTTGGAAATATCAACGTTCAACCTCCGGAAGCGATGCCGCGAACAAATTATCGCGCGCATTATCTTCCGGAAATTGCGGCAGCTACCGAAAAATTAGCAGTGACAGTTGAAGACTCACTTGAAAATGAAGCTATTCCTGTAATTTTGGGCGGTGATCATTCTATTGCCATTGGAAGCGTCGCAGGTGTTTCCTCTTTTTATCGCAAGCGTGAACGGCAAATCGGAATTATCTGGCTCGATGCTCACACCGATATCAATACTCCGGATACAACTCCATCCGGCAATGTACACGGAATGCCTCTGGCCGCTCTTTTGGGACAGGGCCGAAGCAGCTAACACATGTTGCAGGATTTGCGCCGAAAATTTCGCCGGAAAATGCAGCAGTGTTAGGTGCCCGAAGTGTTGATCCTGGCGAAGTGGAGCTGATCCGAAAATTAGGAATACGCGTTTTTACCATGAGTGAAATTGATGAACGTGGAATCGGAACTGTGATTCAAGAAGCAATTCAGATCGCTACAAAAAATACTGTTGGCTTTCATGCGACATTGGATATGGATTTCCTGGATCCGTTTTATGCACCAGGAGTTGGTACCAGAGAAATGGGCGGCGCTACATATCGCGAGACTCATCTTGCCATGGAAAAAATTTCAGATTCCGGAAAGATGTTGTCTGTTGAAATTACTGAAGTAAATCCGCTTTATGATACAGCCAACCAAACTGCTCAGTTTGCGGTTGAATTCATCCTCTCCGCATTAGGCAAGAAAATTATGTAGCCCCGTAAAACGTGAAACGTAAAACGTAAAACCGCTACCTGCCATCTTACGCTTTACGTTTCACTTTTTACGCATTACGTTTTATTCAAATGCTCAAAAAATTCCTGATAGTAATCACAGTTTGCTTAATGGCGCTGTCCTGTAAAGGGGAGCTACCTGCATCCATCATCTTTTTGAAAGGGGCAAAGGATCAAAAAACGTTTTATACCGGCGGAATCAATCGCATATTTTACAGAGTGGATGAGCGATTTCCTGCTGATAATGCAATCAAACAAATCTCCACCAGGCTAGAAAATACCGGTTGGACGCCATTGAAGGAAGATTTTTTGCATCCCGGAATTTCAAATTCTCTGGTATCAGGATGGGCAATTTATGAAGATCCTCCGAAAAGACCGGAGATGATGATTTATGAATGGTCAGCAAATTGGAAAGATAAACAAGACAATATTGTTTCGTATGCGTTGCAATATAAAGATCCAATCGATAAGTTTCGTCATGGTACGGTTATTCTTAAGCCAACCAATTCCACTCTAAATGTGAACGTGGTTTATATGCCGCAAAACGTTGCAAAATCGATGCGGGAATCGATCAACAGAAAGAAACCAAATACGTAACCCGCTTGCTCTTCCAATTTAGAGTTCATATAGCTACTAATCGTTGAAGATTCATTAAGAAGAAATCTGTATTCCAGAGTTCAAGCGTCTTCAAATCAGCGGGTCTCAGAAATCGGGAAACATCGGCTCTCTCTTTGTTCCAATCGATTGCCTTGATTCGATTAGTCATTTCCCTTTTGTACCAAGACATGTTGGCTTTGATTTTTTTCCCTTTCCAAGGACCAAGCTGGTCTAAAGCATTTGACAGGAACGCGAAATTAAGTTGTGCTTTGCGGGAAACATACCAAAGAAAATCAAACCAATCGCGTCCCTTGACATATGGCCTGACCAAAAGAGCATGACTTTTTCCTGCAAAAAGACTCGAAAGGTCGTGGGTAGTAACTGAAAAATGAACTGGAAAGTCATGAAATTTCGTTTCAATTTTGGCACCCGCTGGAGGATTGATATCAACTTCCAAATTAATTTTGAGCATTCTCGGATTGCCACTCGTTTGAGGATAATGTGCTTTGATAATTCGTCCTAAGGAGTCATCTTTGAGAAATGCGTTTTGAACGGCGTTGTCTGTGGACGCTCTTCCCTCAATTTTTACATCATATCCAAATGCTTTAAGTTCCTCATTAATCGATGCTAAGTAGTGTGATAGGTTAAATTTCTTATCGGGTTCGAGAAGTACAAAATCCAGATCTTCAGAAAAACGATTTAAGCCATAAAGAATTCTCAGACATGTACCCCCTTGAAACGCAACCTTTTTGAAGAATCCTGCATTGTAAAGTGAATGCAAAGCCAATTCCTGAGTAATCTCTTTGAGTGCGAATTGTTCTTCTTGGATTGATTGCGAATTGTAATTGTCCAACCGTTCCTGGATGATCTTTACACTCACTTTCAAATGCCTCGCGTCAATCTGCGTGCAAATCGAGTTACACGTTTGCTTCTATATGCTTCTACTAACCTTGCAACTAGCTCTAAAGAAATTTGTCCTAGGAATTCACTTTCAATTCGCAAACTATCCGTTAGTTCTTTAATTCCCATTCCTACCTTGTTAACATAGATAAAATCAATTAAAGCTTTTGTTGGATTTGCCATCAGGAAAATCGATTTGCCTTCCACAACACGTTCGACTCCAACAAAGTTAAATCGTGGAATTCGAGAATAGCTAAACATTCCAACAGGAGTCTCAAACTCTTTGGATCGTTTTGCGGAAATACTTGTTGTTGTGTAAACAGCTTCGGGAATCCAACCGTGATATGACAATGCTGATTCCAGGCTGACATAAGATGGGGAATAAATTTTATTGGCTAATTCGAAAAGGTTGAACGGCTGACGGCGATACTTTTTCCCGAGCCCGTAAACACCTCTCCGCAAAGGGATAATATCCCCGTTTGCAATGCTGCGTTTGATCAATCCGTATTGAGCATTCGCAGACTTCTGTACTACGGATGAGACTTCCGTATCCGTAAAGACATCTGAAGGAAGCACTTCACGTAAATTTTCTCCCAGTCTAATGGTACTAGATTTGTTTGTTTCTGTCATATTATGACAGTATTATGCAATAAATTGGGGCATAATGCAAATATTTGATTGATACTGTCACAACTTGACAGTATTAAACAAGTTTTGTGGTAGGAAATACAAGATCTTTGGTTGTAGGACGAGATTGAGAGCCGATTGCTCTCTTTTATGCAGATTTCTCACGCATTACGCTCAGTAACCAACTGGTTACATATTAGCAAATTTCGTCAAGTATTGTTTGAGCTTGATTTTACGCGCGGTATTTTTGCTGCTCATATACCGCACGGTACCAAAAATCTTTCTTTCCGGAGCCCACGGTCGATCGAACCGGCCAAGAATCCAAAAGATTCCGCTATAACTATTCGGATCTCTGCCATCAATACTGTATTTGTTATTCAAGTGAACTAAAAACTTCAAGGCAGTCTGCGGATCGGGAGTCCACTCTAAAATCTTCTTACCCCAAACCATCCTTAAATAATTATGAATTGTTCCTTCCTTCATAAGCTGTCGCTGTGCAGCATTCCATAACGGATCGTGCGTTGATGCATTTTCAAAATCACTCAATTCGTACACATAATCACGTTTATCGATGGCATGCTTTTCAAGCGTACTGATCGCCCATTTCGGAAGCGATTCATATTGATCAAAATTTCTTACATGATGGCAGAAGTGATATCCAGTTTCCCGCCACGTAATTACTTGATCTAAGAATGCTTCAATTGATGGATCGCCGTTAAAAAAACCATTTCGCCTGCCTTTCACATTATGAATACGACTGATGGACCAGTTTTTCGGTTGACGTTTCAAAACGGCTTTAACAATTTCGTAGGAGGAAATTTTCCCGAAATGAAGATACGGACTTAACTCACTTGTACTCTGGCTATCGGGATGATTTCGATTTTCAGCGTACTTCGGGAGAATCTTGTTGGCGAAGTACTTTAATTTCTTAAGAGACGTTTCCCGTGTTCCCTGAATCTGCAACTTCGAAGCGGAATGATCGATCGGAAAGTCCCTGAGCTCGTAACGGTTATTCGAAGAATCCCGCCACTGCTTCAAATTCACATCAATTTTGGATTTATTTTCTAACAACGACATTGGATTCCGTTTGGGAGCATTTTTGAATTCAAGCAAGAAATGCTTCTGCATCAATCTTCTAAACTGAAATGCTGAGTAGGGAGCCTTGGGTGACAATCCCAGTGGGATGATTCCATTAGCATCGACTGAAATGAAGGGCACAGCAATTCGAGACGGCATTTTTTCATTGTGTTCACGAATTACAAAACCTGGAAATTCATCAGTTACAACAACACATGATTTCTTTGCAAGCTCTTGAATCAAGCCTCTACCTTCAAAAGGCTTCCTTTCCACAAAGCAGTAATAATTCCAGCTATTTTTATCTGCGATCGTTTTGTTTTCATTCATTCCTTCCAAAATAAACTGATGGAATCGATCGCTTGCCCAGTGATAAGTACATTTCAACCCTTCAAAAATCATCAACGGCTTTCTTAATTCGTTCGCAACTTTCACCGCATATTCAAGCGCTTCGTTGTATTGAAACCTGCGAAAGATTTGCATCCAGTACAAAACGAATTCACCATTCGTATTCACCGGCTTGTTGTTTCTAGGAAATACACGTATCTGATTCATTCTGAAGTTAAGGCTGAAGATTTTCAGGATGACCGAAGCATTCGGACCTGAATCCGTCCGGCAATCGCAATAGAAAAATAAGCTGCAAAATATAGAAGGTCTAAAAATCGATACGCACCGGAATCGATATCTTCAATATTTGTAAGAACAAGATCCGCAGCTGCAACCATTGCAAAGCCGATACAAAGAAACAGCCAGGTGTTTGATAGATTGCCGCCGCGTAATTCCCAGGAAATGCGCAACAGTACTGCTGCAAATGCAATCACAATTGTGTCTAAAGCAGGATAAGCAATATCTAAGAATTTGGAAGCTATCGTATTTTCAGGATCATCAAAATCAGGCAGAATCAAGAACTTTAGTAAGGCAATGAAAACAATGAAAGAAACCAGCGCTATTAGTAAATATGTTGATTTGCTTCCAGCCGGCAATCCCGTAGATAGAAAATTCCGTACCAGAATAACTAATCCAAAAACAATCGGTATGTAACCTGAGGTCCAAAAAACATCTGCCAACGTTCCATAAGGTACTTGTTGCAAAAAAATTTCATGATAGGCATCGATAGTTTGGGCAAGTGTCCAAAGAACCATACCGATCGTAAGCAGCGCCCATGCAGCACGCGGCTTATCTCCAGGTCGATATAAATTGCGAGCAATATTTAGATTGATTGCGGCTATCAGGAGCCCGGCAAGTTGAAAAGCATTTCCAAACCATCCAATCCACCCTGAATCGCGAAAGAATGTATATACAACCGCCGCCGTAATAAGAGCAATTCCAAAAATCGGAAGTGTAATTTTCATGGTTGCATTTTACGCTTTACGTTTCACGTTTTACGCTTGGATTAGGCGGAGTAAAACGTAAACAGTAAAACGTAATAGGATCGGAGATAAGTTTAAGGTAAGCGCTTGATCTTTAATTCAATTGCTATTTGCAAACGAACTTCCTCGCCTGGCGGTCCGACACGAATTTCAACTGGAATTTGAATTGAATCGGTCTGTCCATTAGGCATGATCGATTGTGCCACTACAACGGCTTCTAACGGTTTCGGTAAATCGGATTGAATTTCAATAACATCCGGAATTTCAGGAATTTTCACATCTACGTGTTGAGTTGATGCGGATAAATCCACGTTTGAAGAAACTATTGGATCGGGTGAGACTTCGCTGATTTCTTCCAACTCTTCGTATTCTTCAGCAGACACCTCAGGAACTGGCTCAATAGTCATTTGGGTATCAATCGGCTCAAGTTCTTGCACGGGAAGTTCGTGAATTAACTCCTGCGCTGGAATCTCTTGAATTAATTCTTCAACCGTTGGCAATGCCGATTTCACTGGTTCCGGCTTTGCTTCATCAACCTGCTCCAATAATTCACGTTTTTTCGGACGATGCCGCTTTGCCAGAGTCTCTAATACTAATTTCGTAATTCCTTTCAATGTATCCTGTACCCCCTGCCCTGTGATTGCTGCAGCCTCGAAGAATGGAACTTTCCTTGAATTCAATCTTTTGTTTAGATCTTTAACCGGCAACACATCGGGAAGATCTCTTTTGTTGAATTGGATCACCAAAGGAATCGTTTGAATATCAAGCCCATTTTCTTTTAGATTCGTTTCAAAGTTTTTCCAGCTATCCAAATTCGAATCCATCATTGCTTTTTGTGAATCTGCAACAAACACCACACCATCCGCGCCTTTCAAAACAAGTTTGCGTGTTGCATCATAAAAAACTTGTCCCGGTACAGTGTAGAGTTGGATTTTTGTTTTCATTCCGCGAATTGCTCCTAATTCGATCGGAAGAAAATCAAAAAACAGAGTACGATCGGTCTTTGTTGCAAGTGAAAGCATTTTACTTCGTTTGTTTTGAGGCAAGCTGCGATGAATGTGTTCCAGATTCGTAGTCTTTCCACAAAGACCGGTCCGTAATAAACAATTTTTGCCGTAAGCTCTCTTGTTGCGTAATTAAACAACACCATGGTTATTTCCCTTTTCCAGCACGAACCCGCAAACGCAAAGCGGTCCCTTCAAATCCAAAATGGTCACGTAATTGATTTTCAAGATATCGGCGTTGTGAAAAATGAATTTGCGATGCAGCGTTCGTAAACAAAATAAATGTAGGTGGCTGTGTAGTGGCCTGAGTAATGTATTTCAGTTTAATCGGCTTTCCCCTATAACTTCCCAGATAGCGATTCGCAACAGCGCTATCAAAAAAAGAATTCAATTGCCCCGTACTCACCCGTTTTGTATATGACTCATACACTTTCCCCAAAAGTGGGAAGACCTTTCGAACGTTTTGCCCCGTTTTCGCAGATACATAGAGACGCGGTACAAAGCGAATGAATTGTAGTTTGGAATCAGCCTCCATTTCAAGAGCCTTTTTCTGGTCAGCGTCTAAAAGATCGACCTTGTTAAATAGCAAAATCATGGCTTTGCCGGCCTCCAGAGCATAACCAGCCACTACGGCATCTTGATGAGTGATCCCTTCATTGGTATCAATCATGATGCAAACGATGTCTGCTCTTTCAAGCGATTGGCGCGCGTGAATGACAGCTAATTTATCAGGTAGAGTTTTGGTTTGTCCTTTCTTTCGAATTCCGGCAGTATCAATGAAGCGATATGTTGTTCCTTCGTAATTTGCATCAATATCAATTGTGTCTCTTGTTGTGCCGGGAATTTCACTTGTTACCAGACGTTCTTCGCCCAACAATTTATTTATGAATGTAGATTTGCCGGCATTCGGTTTCCCTAAAATAGCAACCGAAATAACATCTTCGCGCTCGGGACGTTCCGTTTGGATTAACCCAAGTAGTTCAATAGCACGATCCAACACAACATCAACACTCAGACCATGTTCGGCAGAAACTGGAAACAGATCCGGAAAACCGAGTTCATGAAATTCAGCAGCTAGATCACTACGAGATGGCACATCGATTTTGTTTACCAAAAGGAAAACAGGCCGATCGCTTTTACGAAGAAATGCGGCAATCTCTTCATCCTGCGCGGTGATTCCTTGGCGGCCATCAACAACAAACAAAATCAAATCTGCTTGATCAACGGCTTTACGAACTTGATGTGAGATTTCTCGCGAAATAATGTCTTCTTCATTTTGCAAACCGCCAGTATCAACAATTTCGAAATGATGTCCGGTCCAATCTGCTAATCCGAATCTGCGATCGCGGGTCATGCCTGGTTCTTTCGAAACCAATGCACGATGTTTTCCGGTGATACGATTAAAGAGGGTTGATTTTCCGGTATTTGGCCGCCCAACAATTGCGATGAGCGGGAGTTTCCGGCGCGGACTCATCGTCCTTGCTGCTTGCCAATATCGCTTTCTAAAACTACAACAGCGACCTGGTTCGATCTAATTTTTTTATCGCCTAATGTAAGCCAGATCGTATAACTGCCTGCATCTTCATAAATATGTTCAGCGAAAAATTGCAGCTTTACTTCAGAATTTTCACTATACTCTTCACAATTCGCTTGCTCGCTTGAAACAGCTCCATCACCAAATTCCCATTCTTCTTGAAGACAATAAAAATCTTTATTGTTCTTCGAGACATTTTCTAATTTGCCGTTGATTGTTACACGCATTGGTCCAAAACCCTGGCGCGGATAGACACTCAAAGTAAGTTTCGGCTTTTTGGAATTTTCGGATTGGATTTGATGTATGGCTGGGCCAGCCAGCAGCAAACAAGTCAGGCAGACCAAAAAAATGTTGCGCATCAGTAGAAACATAATTGACTGAACGATTAAAATCAATAAGGAGAGGACTAAAGTCCGCGACCCAGAACTACTATGCTATTGTTTTTATCTTATGGGTATCATCCAGATTCTACCAGATGCTGTTGTCAATAAAATTGCTGCAGGCGAAATCATTGAGCGTCCGGTATCGATCGTTAAAGAAGTCATTGAGAATTCGCTCGATGCCGGTGCAACTGAAATCCGAATCGATATAGAGCGAGGCGGCAAGCAACTAATTCGAGTGTCCGATAACGGTCAGGGCATGTCGGAAGAAGATGCTGTGCTGGCCTTTGAGCGACATGCCACCAGCAAAATTCGATCTTCCGATGACTTGCATCAAATCGGAACGATGGGATTCAGAGGCGAGGCGCTCGCATCAATCGCCGCAGTCTCCCAGGTCAGCTTGAGAACACGAAAGGCTGATCAAGAGGCAGGTATCTCATTATTCTTGTTAAACGGACATTGTCAGAATAAAGAACCAGTAGCGATGCCGATCGGCACAACACTCGAAGCTCGCAATCTCTTTTTCAACACTCCTGCACGAAAAAAATTCCTGAAAAGTGATCCCGCCGAAGCGGGAGCAGTTGTCCATATGTTAAATGCTTTTGCTCTCGCATACCCGGAAATTTCATTTCATTACAATCAAGATGGGCGCGAAATACTGAATTGTCCTGCTGCAAAATCGTCCCGTGATCGGGTTTTCCAAATATTCGGCGCAGAACTTTTGGAAAATTTGTTGGAACTGGATGTAACGTTGTTTCATTACCGGCTTCGCGGTTTCGTTAGCAGTCCTGATGCTTTAAAGACAAATCGCAATTATCAATACTTCTTCATTAACCGGCGATACGTGAAGGATAAAGTTCTGGCAAATTCCGTTTATGTTGCGTATCGGGTTTACGCTCAAACCGGACAATATCCAGTGTCATTTCTATTTCTGGATATGCCTCCGGCTATGGTGGATGTGAATGTGCATCCGGCAAAATATGAAGTTAGATTCCTGCAGCAGGCACTTGTTCAAAAAGGGATCATTGATACCATCCAAAAAACTTTGAATGCCGCAAGACCGCTTCCAAGTTTTCAACTGCAAGGGGATGCGAATGTGCCGCGATATTCAAGTCCGGAATTGAAACTTCCAGGTTCGTTTCAGACTGCTACATCATACACAAGCTCTTATGAGCCAGCCCCATCAGGCCTGCCAATGCAAATGCTGTCACCTGCGGCGCGTAAGATGCCATCGCAAGGCGAGTACAAAATCATCGGACAATATGATCACACCTACATCGTGATGTCAGATGAAGGCGGACTGATTTTGATCGATCAACATGTCGCTCACGAGCGCGTACTCTATGAAGAACTTTTGGAGCAACACGAACAAAGACAACTCCGCAGACAAGCTTTGTTGATTCCGTTGATTCTGGATGTCAATCCTGCACAAATGATGTTGATGGAAGATTACATTGATCATTTCCGTGAATTAGGATTGGAAATGGAAATTTTTGGTGATAACACTGTTGCGGTAAAAGAAATTCCGGAATTATTGATGGAATCAAATTATTCCAATGCCGCCCAACGTTTGTTAAATGATTTGGAAAGATTATATCGCGATGGATTATTGGAATCGTTTGCCGATGAAATGCGGAAATCAATGGCCTGTCAGGCTGCGGTAAAAATTAATATGCCGCTAACAAAAGAAAAGATGGAGTATTTGGTGGAAGAGTTATTGAAGACAAAAACGCCGCAGGTTTGTCCGCATGGAAGGCCGATTATTTTGCGGATCAGCCATTATGAAATCGCGAAAAACTTTAAACGGATTTAGCTCTTTGAACCACGAAGATCACGAAGAACACGAAGTAAATTAATTTAATGAATACAAAACTAAGAATTGAATCAACACTTCCAGAAGAAATCGAAGTTTTAATTCAAAAAGTTATTGGCTTGGCTATTGAAGTACACAGAACGTTAGGCCCGGGATACATTGAAAGTATCTATGAAAAAGCAATGTGCTACGAATTGGATAAAGCAAGAATTTCTCATCTAAGCCAGATTGAAATTCTTGTTCCGTACAAAGATATCAATCTTCCGGGTCAACGACTTGATTTACTGATAGAAAAACAATTGATAGTTGATCTTAAGACTGTCGATCAAATAATTCCAATTCATGAGGCACAAATTCTTTCGTACATGAAATCTCAAAAAATTCGCGCTGGATTAATTATTAATTTCAAGGTCCAACAACTTCGTCTTGGGATTCGGCGCTTTGTAATTTAATAAATATCTTCGTGTTCTTCGTGATCTTCGTGGTTAAGAAAATTTAATATGGAGAGAAAAATGAAGATGAAAGAGGTTTATGTTACGGATAAGGCGCCGCGGCCGGTCGGACCTTATTCACAAGTGGTAAAAGCCGGCGGGTTTTTATTTTTGGCAGGACAAATTCCATTGACCTCAGAAAACGTAATGAATGATGGTGACGTTGTCGCACAAGCCCATCAAGTAATGAAAAATCTGCAAGCGGTGCTTGAAAAAGCGGGAGCAACGCTGAATCAAGTTGTGAAGACAACAATCTTCCTGGAAGATCTGAATGATTTCGAAGCAGTGAACCAGGTGTATGCACAATATTTTCAGGAGCCATATCCTGCACGTTCTACGATTCAGGCAGCACGTCTGCCGAAAGGTGCTCGTCTAGAAATAGACGCTATTGCGATCCTCTGATAAACTCATGATCTGAGAGTGAGCCCCCACCTGATACTGGAGGTCTACGGAGAAATCAATATGAACCATCGCATAGTTCGTTTTCTGCTTACTTTTATTGCGACAATCACGATTGTGAGTCCGCTTTGGGCTGGAGGCTCTTCACTCCGGTTTTTCGGAAATGGTACTGGCGATATTGATCGCGTAAAAATTCAAATCAGCCCGCAAGTTCCCGCAGATGTGGGAGCATCCGATTTCACAATCGAATTTTGGATGAAAGCAAATCCTGGTGATAACAATTCCGGGAATTGCGTCACTGGAAGCGATGGCTGGATGAACGGCAACATCATTTTCGATCGCGACGTACTTGGAAATGGCGATTTCGGTGAATACGGAATTTCCTTATTCAACGATGGCGTAGCTTTCGGAGTGAATAACGGATCAACAGGTGATGGAATTTGCGGAACATCAAACGTTGCCGATGGTTTTTGGCATCACATTGCAGTCACAAGACGTTTTTCAGACGGACGCCTGGAACTATTTGTAGATGGTGTGCGTGAAGCTTCATTAGATGGTCCCGATGGAGATATCAGCTACAACGATTCGCACTCAAATCCTGATCCGAATGATCCATTCCTGGTGATTGGTGCACAAAAGCGTGATGATTCTGGCTCGCTTTCTTACAATGGATGGATTGACGAAATCCGCATCTCAAACAATCTCCGTTATGACAACACAACCGAATTCACCAGACCATCTTCGAATTTCACAAACGATGGAAATACTTCGGCTTTATATCATTTCGATGAAGGAAACGGAAACATAATCAATGATTCATCCGGCGCAGGAACAAGCGATGGTGTTCGCAACGTCGGTGGCTCTCCGGCAGGTCCAATTTGGTCGCCTGACAAAGCGCCGCTTGGTCCACTCGATCAAAATCCATCAAGTGATTTCTTCCAACCGCTCATCACCAGTGGGCTCTCAAGTCCAGTTGCATTTACAACACCGCCAGATGGAACCAATCGACTGTTCATCACCGAACAACCCGGTGTGATCAGTTTTTGGAATGGCTCCGCTCTTATTGAATTCATGGATATCCAAAACATTGTTAATTTCGGAGGCGAGCAAGGACTTTTGAGCACAGCGTTCCATCCTGATTACGCAAACAATGGATACTTTTACGTTTATTTCACAAATAACAATGGTGATAACGAAGTAGATCGATTTAGTGTGATGTCCGGAGATCCGAACAAAGGAGATCCAGGTTCACGCGTAATTATTCTCAACATACCGCATCCTGGGCAATCAAATCATAATGGCGGTCAACTTCAATTCGGTCCGGATGGTTACTTATATATTGGAACAGGCGATGGCGGTGGCGCTGGTGATCCTGGTGAAAATGGGCAAGATATTCATGAACTTTTAGGAAAAATTTTGCGGATTGATGTGGGTGATGGAACTCCACCGTACTCAATTCCACCTGATAATCCTTATGCTGGCGGAACTGATGGACTAGATGAAATTTGGGCAATTGGAGTTCGGAATCCGTGGCGCTATGGATTTGATCGCGTTACCGGTGATCAGATCATTGCAGATGTCGGACAAAACCTGTGGGAAGAAGTTGATTTCCAGGCTGCGGGAACACCCGGTGGCGTGAACTGGGGTTGGAATGATAGAGAAGGCGCGCATTGTTTCGATCCACCAACTGGATGTCAAACTGCGGGAAGAACCGATCCGATCATGGAGTATTCGCACAATTTCGGATGCTCGATTTCAGGTGGCTATCGTTACAGGGGTACAGCCATTCCTCAAATCTATGGCAAGTATTATTTCGGAGATTATTGTTCGGGAAGTGTTTGGGGATCTTCACAATCCGGAAACGGAAGCTGGAGTGCTGGTAACTCGCTCAGCTCAGGGTTTAGTATTTCAGGCTTTGGTGAAGATGCGAACGGTGAAATGTATATCATCAATCTTAACGGTGCGGTATACAAATTCACCGGCACGAATTCAAATCTTGCACTCACAGTAACTGACAATCCAGATCCTGTATTTCAGAATACAACTCTGACCTATACGTTGACTGTAACCAATAATGGACCTAAAACTGCAAATTCCGTTGTGTTGGTTGATGAACTTCCTGCAAGCGCAACGTTCATATCATCAAGCAATGGGAATTGCGTTCATAACAGCGGAATTGTGACCTGCAGTTTTAACAATATTAGTAACGGCGGATCAATTCAGTTCACGATTGATGTGATGCCAACAGCACTTGGTCCGATCAACAACTACGCGATTGTCAGTGCAAATGAAAATGATCCAGATTCAACGAACAATTCCGATAATGAAACGACACAGGTAATCGCTCCTATCGGCACGGAACTCGCGCTTACAAAGAGCGATAGCGTAGATCCTGTTCCGGTTGGTGGAAATCTGTCATACACAATTCAGGTAACAAACAATGGTCCGGAAGATGCGACCGGCGTAACTGTTACCGATAATCTTCCCGGTTCCGTAACATTTGTTTCTGCCAGCGCTGGCTGTGCAGAAGCTTCAGGAACTGTGACTTGCAACATCGGTAACCTGGATGCAGGATCTAACATTAGTGTTCAAATCGATGTAACTCCAACGCAGGTCGGCACTATCAGTAACACTGCAACTGTAACTGGAAATGAAACGGATCCGTTTCCTCCGAATAATTCAGATACGGAAGACACTCTGGTAACTGATCCGAATGCATGTATGTTCTGCGATGACTTTAATGATGGAACATTAGATCCGAATTGGACTTACATTAAGAATTCATCATTCTGGTCAGAAGATGGCACATCGCTGATCGGAACTAACACCAGGAAAACCACCGCTGTTGCCACCGTGTTTGCTGGATGTTTAACTTGTTATGCTGAAACTACAATGCGAACTGCAGGCGGTCCTGGAAATCGTATGTGGCTGCTGCATCATTATGTCGATAAGAGGAATGTAGCCGAATTTCTCATGAAAGAAGAGAACGACAGGTGGGTATTAAAGCATCGTGTAAATGGCAGAGTTGTAGCAAAACAAAAGTATTTGATGACAATCGATCCGAACACTGATTACATTGTTCGTATTACTTACGATGGTACAAATTACATTGCGTCAGTAAACGGAACTGCATTGTCTCCGCCATTAACTCCGGGCGGGAATGTGACGCAAGGCACCGCGGGATTACGAGTTAAAGGAACCACGGGCACATTTGACCGAATTGAGATAAATTAAAGACTCCGCGTCAATGCGGTAAAATATTCAACTTATGGATCGTCGCGATTTTTTACGACTAGCGGGTGGAGCTGCATTACTATACGGCACGCCATTTCTGTCTTCATGCAGCAAAACCGCCAACAATCAATCTACGTCTGAAATTCTGGCGGAAGTCCGGAAAATTCAGGGTTCACTTTCTGCCTTTCCAAAAAACCCGGTTGCCGTTGCCTGGGATCCAAACGTGAATTACTACCCCCGCTTACGTGATGTGTCCGGATGGTTCCGCGATAAAAGCAACGTGTATCCGCTCGTAGAAAAAGCGATGATGATGATGAATCACGACAATCCGGAAAATCCATTCAGCAAGATTGTGAAGCCCGGAGATACTGTTGTGATCAAACCGAATTGGGGCACTCAGTATCTGTTTCCAAAACCGGTGACTCATCCATCGATCGTTGTACCGGTGATTGAATATGCGGTAAAAGCTGGGGCAAAGAAGATTATTGTGGCGGAAGGACCGATGACCCTCTACCGCAGCCAAAAATATTTTTGGGGTCCAGCTTTTGTAAACGCATATGGTTTGATCAAAGAATTACAAAAGCGGTATCCTGATGTGGAATTTCGATTCCAGGATGCGAACGATGATCAATTCTACTGGGTTGAACTTGGTGAAGCATCCACTTTCAATGGAGCTTATGGAATTCCGGATCTGGATCACGATGGTCACACTGGATTTGTTCGCGATCTCTTCTTTAACGCAAAGGACTCTACAGGTAACTCGCCGGGAAAATATCAGCTTGGTTTGTATGCGATTGCGCGTTCCTATCTTGAAGGTGATGTTTTCATCGGCGTTCCAAAATTAAAAACACATGGATGGAGCGGCATCACAGCAGCGCTGAAAAATCTGATGGGATTGAATCTGCGAACGACATCGCATTATCTCAGTAGTGATGTGATGACTGAGTATGAAAATGATCCCGATTTCAAACTCTACCGCGAATCTCCATTACGTGATGTTCCGCATTACAGTAAGGCATCGTGGAATGGAAGAGGATTTATCAATCGGAAATTGATTGGATATGAAAATGATATTTTGTGGCGATCATTGTGTGATCTGAATAAGCTGATCCGTTTTGCAGATAAGAACGGTAAGATTCAGCCAACAATGCAACGACGGTACGCAGTGGTGGTCGATGCGATTATCGGTACGGATCGCGGTGAACCGGTAAGTCCAAGCACTGTAGATACCAGTGCAATCATTGCGGGCTTTGATCCTGTGGCAGTGGATGGTGTTTGTTTGCGAATGATGAATTGGAATTATGAACGGATCCGATTGGTAAAAAATATCAACGCGATAGATAAGTATCGCGTTGGATCGTTCGGGAAAATTGAAGAACATCTGGTAGGAATCGATCTAAAGAGTCCTGCATTTTCCAAATACTACATTCCCCCTTCGAACTTCAGTGATGAAGTTCTTTCACCCAACACTGTAAAAATTTGATGAGGCGTCTTCTTTACGTCTCTGTGATTCTATTATTGAGTTGCATCGCTTCCGCTCAAGACATGGCTCCTAAGGATTGTGGATCATGTCACGAAAGTCAGTTCAAGACATGGCTTACTGCGGTCCATAATCAGCGCGGCGTAGTTTGCTCAGCATGCCATGGTGAGTTCCATTCAGGAATGCTGAACGGTTGCACAATCTGCCACACGGGCGAACACAAAATCGATTACAACCAATGGCAATTCGTAAAAGATTACAAAGTTGAAGGTGACACAAGCGATTATTACTGCATTGTTTGTCATGATCCGCATAATCCGATCAAAGCGAAAGTTTTGTTGTGCAATAGTTGTCACGGCGCAAAAAATCCTGAACCGCAACCGCGAAAATCATTTCGGATCGGGATTCAAAAAGCGCACAACGTTTTTGCGAAGATTTCGCAGGATATGGATCAAGATGCCTGGAATCGCAGGATGAAAAGCACCAGCGGAAGATTAATGATCGGTGCAGGTGCTTTTGTTATTGTAGGAGTTGTGATCTTTCCTTATTTCTACACGCTATACGCTTTCTTCCGCTGGATCAAACGAAAAATAAGAAAATAACCACGAAGATCACGAAGTGCCACGAAGTTCAAATTAAATATTTCTTCGTGCTCTTCGTGTCCTGCTTTGAAAAATCGGCGATCGACCAAGTTCCCCTCCTTATGAAGGAGGGGATAAAGGGGAGGTTGGAAACATTTTGAAGACTCCAACCCCCTCTTTGATCTCCCCCTTCATAAGGGGGAGAAACGAACGTCGATTTTCATTATTTCTGTTTGATCTCAAGATCATGAGTTACTTCCCGGTTGAAGAAAAGTTATCCTAGCAAATACATTCCGATTGCAACCAGGACTGCACCAATGATGTCCAGCACAATTCCGTAGCGAACCATTGATCGCAGCGGAATCATTCCTGACGAAAACACAATTGCGTTAGGCGCTGTCGATATCGGCAACATAAAGCCAAGACTGGATGCAAGCGTTGCCGCAATTGCAGTTCGATAAGGATCGATCCCGGCGGATTGGCAAACTGCAATGCTGACCGGCAAGATCATATTTGCGGAAGCAGTGTTCGATGTAAATTCAGATATGAATACCGCAACAAGCGTAAACAACAGAATATAACTGAACTCAGTATGAAAAGGATAAATCGCTGCGAGAGTATCACCAAAATATTTTGCGACCCCTGTTTTAAATAAGAATTTACCAAGAATTAGTCCGCCTCCAAATAAGAGAATGATTCCCCAATTGATGTTCTCAGCTTGCTTCCAGGTGATTGTAAAAGTCCGGTTCTTCCAATCAACCGGCAAAAGAAAAAGTAAAACTGCACCGATTAACGCAGCCACGGATTCCGGCAAATGAGCTTCCCACCATTTCGGATCGCTACCGGCAAGAACCGCAAATCCTGGAAGAAGCCATAAGAAAACTGTAATCAGAAATGCAATTGCCACGTTAGTTTGTGCCCGTCCCATTTGCAAATCTTCAGCGGGCAATTCGATGTCATGCATCGGCCTTTTCATGCAATCATGTGCCAGAAAAAAACGCATCGTAAAATAAATCGCCAGAAAGATCAGGATAGAAATCGGGAATCCATAACTCATGAATTCGAAAAAAGGAACTGAGCGATGGACCAGATTTTTGATCATCGCGATGCCGATCAAATTTGGAGGTGTACCGACTGGCGTTGCCATTCCACCGATGGATGCACCAAAGGCAGTCATTAACAGGATGAGTTGCGCCACGCGGCTTCGTCCGTCTTCAGGAAAAATGCGGATGATTGAAAGTCCGATCGGAAACATCATTGCGGTAGTAGCAGTATTGCTGATCCACATTGAAAAGAGAAAGCAGATGCATGCATACAAAAAAATCATGCGTCCTGCTTTTGCTCGCACCCAGCTATTTCGCAGGACCGCGTTCGCTATCCGCTGATCTAAGCGATGGATTTGCATCGCTTCAGCGAGCATGAAGCTGCCGATAAACAGAAACAGAATCGGATCGGCAAAAACCGAAAAAACTTCATTTGGAGGTGCAACTCCAAACAAAATCACAAGCACTGCAATCACAAGCGCTGTCGCTGCGAGAGGTAAAGCCTCGGAGATCCACAGAGTTGTTGCGATTGCAGTAATTGCCAACATGCGGTGCCCTTCCGGAGTGAGTGGCGCTGGCAAAAAATAAAAGAGGATCCCGGCGAGAATTGCGATAGGGAGTCCGCGCTTCATGCGGAAATAACTATATAATAATCTTAATCTTACTCGTAATCGTAATCGTAATCGAAAGATCGAGTACGAGTAAGATTAAGAGGTTATATGAAGCCACAAGAATTTTTAGATTTATTATCCAAGGAAAAAGCATCTGCAATCATTCGTACCCCGAATCAAAAAACTGCTGCATCAGCGATGGAAGCTGCGGTCCGTGGTGGATTTCGAATTATCGAATTCACATTAACTGTCCCAGGTGCGCTGGAATTAATTGCCGATTTTTCGAAACGGGAAGGATTAGTTGTCGGTGCCGGCACTGTTTTAACTATTGAAGATGCATGTAAATCTGTTGATGCTGGAGCATCATTCCTGGTTTCCCCGGTATGTGATGAAGTCGTAATTAAGGAAGCTATAAATCTAGACGTAGCATCAATGCCAGGCACTTCTTCTCCAACCGAAATGTTAATGGCACATCGCGCGGGTGCACAGTTGCAAAAATTATTTCCTGCACCTGCAGGTGAACCTGCCTTTGTCAGTTCGGTGTTGGCACCGCTTCCATTTTTAAAGATTGTTCCAACGAATGGGATTGATGAAAACAATGCTGCCGATTATTTGAAAGCAGGAGTATTCGCTGTTGGTTTTGTGAAAGCGTTGTTTGATCCTGATGATTTACGAAATGAGCGGTACGACAAGATTGAACAGATCGCAAAGAAATTGAAAGCATCCGTTAGCACTTAACAAATGATCCAAGATACAAGGCGGTCAAAAGCTGGAGTGGACCCTGTTTTTGGAACCATTTTTTAAGCTGGGTTGATTTTAATTTTCTTTTTCTTTTTGCCTACTTTTTCTTTTTCGATAATTCGGTATTATTATCTCCTTCAATCTAATGTATTAGCAATCGTTTTTGCCAGGTGATTGTCTTCAAATTCGGCTGGCGGAACGTATCCCAGTGAGGAATGAAGTCGTTTGCGATTATAAACTTCTTCAAGAAAATAGTAGATTCTACTCCGAGCTTCTTCAATTCCACGGTATTCGAAGGTAAGAACCTCTTCGTACTTTATTGTCTTGATGAAGCTTTCGGCCATTGCGTTGTCATAAGGGTTCGCCTTTCGACTCATGCTGATCCTGATTCCGTGCTGCTTCAAGATTTCCGTATATCTGTTAGAAGCATATTGCACCCCTTGGTCCGAGTGATGAATCAAACCCGCAGGCGGTTGTCTCTTTTTGAGTGCCATCTGCAGTGCTTCGATTGCCAGACGGTTGTCCAGGTAACGAGCCAGTGACCAGCCGACGCACCGACGGCTAAAGGCGTCAATGATTACCGCCAGGTAAATAAACTCGTACTGCAGCCGAATATAGGTAATGTCGGATACCCAGAGCTGATTGATTGCGTTTGCACGAAAACTGGAAATGAGATTGGGATAGACCGCAAAGTCATGATCAGAACGGGTTGTGCGAACAAAGCGCTTCTTTCGAAGACACAGCAAATTGTCCTGACGCAGTAAACGTAACACACGTTTGCGATTGACGACTTTGCCGCGGCGCTTGAGTTCGGCAGTGATCCGGCGGTAACCATAGGAAGGCCATTGCAGTGCAATCCGTTGAATCTGATCTCGCAAATCAATATCGTCCGCGACCGGTTTGCTCCTTTCCAAAAATCGATAATATCCCACGCGGCTCACTTGCAGAGTTTTACATTTCTGACGGATGGATAGACCGTGGTTATGGCTCATCTCGATCACCCGGTAACTTACCCTCTGCCTGTCTTTCTTACCGGTTGTTCCAGCATCTTGAGCCGCGTTAAAACTTTTTTTAAAAGATCATTCTCCATTGCCATCTGGCCGATCTTTCTTTCCAATTCCGCGATCCGCGCTTCATATTTGTATGTCACTCCATGTCCAGAAAACGCTTTCCCAGAATACTCGCGCTGCTCTTTTCTCCACCGACTGATGGTTAACGGATTAATTTCATTCTCACGTGCCACTTCGGCTACGCTTTTTCCAGACTCCACCTCACGCACTATTTGTTGCTTGAATTCACGACTAAACTGCCGCCTCTTTAACGACATGTTGGAACTCCTGTTGGCTTTATACTAGCTTATCAGGTGGTTCCACTTTAGGGGTGCACTCAAAGCCTTGCATCATGGATCTTGCATCTTGTATCTGCCTAATGTCCTCATATAAGTACGCGTTGTAACCTCAGCATGCCTGTAAGTCATTGAAAATAAATGGCCACGATTGGCATAGTGATTGCAACATTATTGGTATTTGCGGAGGTTTTCGACATGAAAAAAATCTTATTAGTTATGTTCTTATTCTTGTTTGGGGCTATAGGTACCTCGCAAGCATATTCGAACGTCAGTTTTTCATTTAGCTTTCACGATGCACTCGCACCTTATGGAACGTGGGTGAATTATTCATCGTATGGCAATTGCTGGCGTCCGCAAGTGTCTGCAGGTTGGGCACCATATACAGAAGGTCACTGGGTGTATACCAGTTATGGACCGATGTGGGATACTGCTGAGCCCTATGGGTGGGCTACATATCACTACGGACAATGGGTTTTTAGTGCTGCTTACGGCTGGATCTGGGTGCCTGGTTATGATTATTATCCTTCCCGAGTTTCATGGGCATACGGAGACGGTTACTTAGGATGGAGTCCGATCTATCCTGCTCCAAGTTATAACAACGTAAATGCCTGGTTCTTCATTGATCGAAACCATTTCGGTTATAACGATTATTCACGTGTTTACTATCGTGGAGATCGTGTCCGGCCATTGTTAGAACGCAGAGCCATTCAAATTCGGAATACACGTTTAGATCGACGCGATTTCGAACGGTTCGCAGGACGTCCAATTCAGGTTGTTCCAGTGCGCGAAAGAGCGTTAGAGGCAGATCGTCATCGCGTAAAAATGATTGTGCCTGCAAATCGAGAAACGACAGTTGTAAGAGAGCTTACCCGTGTCCAAAAGCAAAGAACGGCGGACAACCGGGTTCTGGATGCTCGTAATTCAAAAGAGATGAAACAGTCATCTCATAATGATCGCGTAATCGAAACGAAAAATTCAAAGGTGGTAAAACAATCTCCTAATAGCAGCCGGGAAGTTACAACAAAATACTCGGGCAAGAAGCTAATCACCAAACCAAGCTCAACTTCGAACAGTTCAAGCAGCAGTCACAAAGCGAACGTTCAACAGATCCCGAAGAACATGGCTTCAAAACAATCTTCGAAGAAGAGTCATGAAGCTCCGGTGAAGTATTCAAGCAAGAGCAGCCATTCCTATTCAAAAGCTCCGGTGAACTATTCCAACAGATACAGTTCAAAATCTCATCAGCCTTCGAAGAGCTACAGCCATAAATCATCAATATCAGAAGTATCCAAAAAACAGGCGGTGAAAGAGTCACCACAAAAGAATCATGTGGTTGATAGCAAGTACTCTTCAAGTCACAGACCTGACATGAAACAAAGCTCAAAACAGGTAAATCAAGTTTCAAGAAAAGAAGTTCATTCAAGTAAAGCTCAGAAGAGTTCACCAAACCAAAATAAGAAGCCGCCAAAGAAACATAAGTAATCAAAAAAATGCAGCCGGGCGCCCTTAGTGGTGTCCGGCTATTTTTTTTTGCTTGCGGTTTCGGATTTCGTGTTTTGGATTTCGGATTTCTTCTACGTCGTTGTGGTACAATTTGCTGTTTATTTATGGTGACAAAAGCGATCCAGCCGGTAACAGATTACCTGCTCGGAAAAATCGCTGATTTCCTCGCCTTCCTTCGTCTTACGCCAAACATCTTAACTGTCACTGGCGTGTTCTTGAATACGGGTGTAGCGTACGTTTTGATGGAAGGACGTTTTTTTCTTGGTGCGTGGCTGTATTTGATCGTCAGTATGACTGATTTATTGGATGGGATCCTGGCACGTAAACGAAATTTATCGACTCGATTCGGTGGCTTCCTCGATTCGGTCATGGATCGCTTCTGTGATGCTGTGATTTTTATCGGTATTTTGCTGCATTACGCAATTGTTCAAAATGTTCCATGCGTCTTAATTACAGTAGCAGCGCTTTCCGGTGCCATGATTACCAGTTACACGCGCGCCCGTGCGGAATGCATCATTCCGAAATGCAAAATAGGATTCATGGAACGACCTGAGCGCGTGTTCTTGCTAGCAATTGGATTATTTTTTAATCGTGTTCCGATTTGCCTCTTGCTGATGGCAGTCTCATCGTTCATCACAATCATCGATCGTATTGTTTATACGCAAAGACAATTAAAACAAATGGAGCCAGTCTGATCAGATGGCAGCACAAGTACTTTTTCGCGGCCAACAGTTAGGGAAATACGAAGTTCTTGATTCGTTAGGCACGGGCGGGTTCGCATCTGTTTATCTTGCACGCGATCAATGGATCAACAAAATGGTCGCCCTCAAAATTCCGCACTATCAAAACTACGACATGGAACATCTGTTGAAAGAACCGCGAATGCTGGCGCGGCTAAATCACCCCAACATTATTGGAATTCTTTCTGCGGAAAAAGAATCGGATTTATTTTTCTTTGTCATGGAATATGTGGAAGGTGAATCTTTAGAGAATTTGTTGGAACGCGAAAAGACACTTCCCCCCAAATTGGCGTGCCGTTATATTCTGCAAATTTGTGAAGCCCTCGATTATGCGCATTCACAGCAAGTTTTGCATCGTGATTTACGTCCGGCCAATATTCTGGTATCAAAAAATGGAGTGCTAAAAGTCGGTGATTTCGGAGTAGCAGCTATTCTGGAAAAGATGCCCTACGCCAAAACGATTATTGGAACTCCGCCGTACATGTCTCCGGAACATTTTAGGGGCAAAGCAGTGTATGCGAGTGACGTGTATTCGGTTGGAATCATTTTGTATGAAATGCTAACCGGACAAGTTCCTTATTACGATATAAATCCTGCGAAGATTGAGCAACTGATCATAGAAGGAAAATGCACACCGCCCCGGCTTATCAATAAAGATGTTCCGCGAGACTTGAACAATATTGTGTTGCGCGCTTTTTCAAAGGATCTTGATACCAGGTACGGTTCCTGTTTTGAATTGTCCCAGGCAATCCATTTTTTTCTGGGTTCAACACCGGAACAAACTCAAAAGACCGAGATCCGAAATCGGATACTTTCAAGAACTACAACTCCACAAGTGAATTGCTGGAATTGTAATCGTCCACTTCCCCGCTATACAAAAATTTGCCCGAAGTGTAACCAGCTCCAATAACCACGAAGTAACCATGATCTTTAGACTAAACAGAAATAATGAAAAACACACGTCAGTCTCTCCCCCTTATGAGATTTAAGAGGGGGTTGGAATGTCTTATTCATGCCTCCAACCAACCCCTATCCCCCTCCTTCATAAGGAGGGGAACATCCGTTTTTCAAAGCAGATGCAAAAATGATTAAAAAGCTAAGCCTGATAGTTTTTTGTTTGACTGTAACTTGCCTGTGGGCTGCAGAACCGAATCTTCAGAATATCAAGCAGTTAACTTTTGGCGGTGAAAATGCTGAAGCTTATTTCTCAGCCGATGGTAAAAAGCTGATTTTTCAATCCACCCGAGATGGCTACCCATGCGATCAGATTTACACAATGAACATTGATGGTTCTGATGTGGAGAAAATCAGCAAAGGTGGTCGAACTACTTGTTCATACTTTTTCCCTGATGGAAACCGTATTCTGTATTCCTCTACTCATGCCGCTTCCCAGGAATGTCCGGCTCCGCCTGATCGAAGCCGCGGATACGTCTGGTCACTATATCCATCATACGATATCTATAGTACTACCATCTCTACGGCAGAGCTGACGCCTCTAGCACCTGGTCCCGGCTATGATGCTGAGGCCACGATCAGCACCGATGGCAGCAAAATCGTTTTTACTTCCGATCGGGATGGAGATCTCGAGCTGTATGTCATGAATTCCGATGGCACAGATGTCCATCGAGTAACAAATTCGCCAGGCTACGATGGCGGAGCGTTCTTTTCTCCTGATGGCAAACAAATAGTCTATCGCGCGAATCCGATCAGTGATGAAAAAGAGCTCAATGAATTTCAAGAGCTATTAAAACAACATCTTGTTCGTCCTACAAAGCTCGAAATTTTTGTGATGAATTCCGACGGTTCGAACGTCCGGCAGATCACCAGTAACGGCGCGGCGAATTTCTGCCCGTACTTCAATCCTGATGGAAAACGGATCGTTTTTGCTTCCAATTTGCATGATCCAACCGGCCGGAATTTTGATCTCTATATGATCGGAACGGACGGTACGGGACTGAAGCGCATTACTGACAATCCAACCTTTGATGGCTTTCCGATGTTCAGTCCTGATGGCAAAAAACTGGTATTTGCTTCCAATCGAAATGCAAAAATTCAAGGTGAAACCAATATTTTCATCGCTGATTGGATTGAATCACCGGAATATGCGAATAATTCTGCAAATCTTTCGCTTGAAATTTTGAAACACCATATTGAATTTCTAGCATCAGACAAAATGAAAGGACGTCTTGCAGGGAGTCCTGAAGGAAGAAAAGCGGCAGAATACATTTTGCAGGAATTTAAGAAATATGGATTAACAGCTCCGCCAAAAACGGCGAGCTACTTTCAACATTTTGAATTTAGTTCGGGAGTAAAAGCGGGAAAGACAAACATTCTGAGTGCAGCATTACCATCGGGCAACAAGCAGTATACTTTCGAAAAAGATTTTGTTCCCGCTGGGTATTCTGACGATGCTAACGTGAAAGATTTGCCGGTGTACTTTGCAGGCTTTGGTCCTAGCGCAACTTCACTCACAGGTGAAGGATTCGCAAATATGGATGTGAAAGGCAAAGCAGTGATTGTATTGCCGGAAGATCCTGAGGCAAAGAATTCTAAAATACCGGTACCTGAATATTATGCGATCCGTTATAAGGCAATGGTTGCACGTGATGCGGGAGCCTCTGCATTAATTGTTGCGACAGAATCAGATAAAGATGATTTACCAAAACTTCGCGTGGATCGAAATCCCGGAACTTCAGGATTGCCAGTGTTGTATGTTCGCAGAAGTATTGTGAGTGATTGGCTGCAAAGCGCCAACAAGAGTTTCCCCGACCCAAGCAATCCGCATAATGAGTCGACATTCGATATTCCTGAAGTAAAACTTTCGCTGCAGGTGGAATTAATTCGGGAGAAAGCACAATCGGAAAATGTTTTAGGTTACCTCCCTGCTTCATCACCAACGAATCAAACGTTGATCATCGGTGCACATTATGATCATCTTGGAATGGGCATTGAAGGTTCGCTCGCGCCGAATTCCAATCAAATTCATAACGGCGCAGATGATAATGCATCAGGCGTTTCAGCTGTATTGGAACTTGCGAGGACATTATCAGCAAATCGTAAAAGTCTAACCAAAAATATTTTGTTCATTGCGTTTGGCGGTGAAGAACTTGGAGTTCTGGGCTCAAGTGAGTTTGTAAAAAATCCGGTAGTGACACTAAAGGATGTAATTGCAATGTTAAACCTGGACATGGTTGGACGGTTGCGAGATAGCCGATTGATCATCGGCGGAACCGGGACATCTCCTTTATGGAAAGGATTGTTGGTTGATGCAAATCCGGAAAATCTAAAACTTGTTTTTAATGAGAGTGGATCCGGGCCGAGCGATCATATGCGATTTTATTCGAAAGATATTCCAGTACTTTTCTTTTTTACAGGCTCTCATGCTCAATATCACAAACCGGAAGATGATCCAAACACCATTAACTACGAAGGGCTGAAAACAATTTCCGATTATGTTTATCGTGTTGTTGAGGAGATTCAGCAGCAGCCGGAAGCGCCAAAGTTTACTCGTGTTCAGAGTAGCCGTCAGGAAATGGCTTCACGCGGCGGACTTCGTGCTTATCTTGGAACAATTCCTGATTATGCTGAAGAAGTTAAAGGCGTAAAGCTTACGGGAGTGAGAGAGGGAAGTCCGGCAGAAAAAGCTGGAATTCAAGCCGGTGACATTGTCGTAGAGTTTGCCGGCAAAAAAATTGAAAACATTTATGATTACACTTTTGCTCTTCAAAATTCCAAGCCAGGCCAAACCGTTACCATCGGTTTGCTTCGAAATGGTGAACGCATTACAGTTGAAGCAGTATTAGAGAAGCGAACCGAATAATAATCTCGGCGGTCTCTGCGGTAAAAAGAATCATATGAAACACGTCGATGAACTTCTAGCCGATTACGCTTCCTACCATCGCACTCGCGGAAATGTGATCTGTCATTTCATTGGCATCCCGCTAATCATTTTTGGAATTTTTTCACTGCTGCAACTACTCCGTTTCGGCATGATCTCCGGATTGCCACTAACCGCTGCCGAAATATTCATCGCAATCGTTACTATTTATTACTTCAGTTTAGATACAAAGTTAGCATCCGGAATGCTTCTTTCAAGTGCAATACTGGATGCAGCTGCACGTGCCGTGGATGACTGGAGGATCGGCTTAACTGTATTCGTTGTTGGCTGGGTGTTTCAAGGGATTGGTCATGCAGTATACGAAAAACGGTCACCAGCGTTTTTGAAAAATTTACTGCATTTGCTGGTGGGTCCGATTTTCCTGGTGAATGAAGCGTTGCATGTTAGGCCAGTGGTAAAGACAGCTCAATAATATAGCGGACTGGAAGTCCGCGGCCCTTAATGCGGGCCAGAGGCCCGCGCTCCCTAATAGAAATGGGCGATCCGCCATAGCGAACCGCCCTACAATTTCGAATTGAGACTTAGTTTGGTTTTTTAGGTGCAGGCTTCGGCTGCATTTTTGAACCTGCTTTCTTCAAGGAAATTTCACCATTGACAGCTTCAATCAGAATAGAATCGCCGCCGCCATTGATTTCATATTTTGCAGCAAGTTTATTTTTATCACTCACCGGTGGAAAATCGGACATCAAAGGCTCATCATCTTCATCAATTCCCTGCCCGGTTACTTTCGCTTCAACAGTTGCTTTCGCGCCTTCACCAAAAGAGAGATCAATATCGCCATCCCGCGTATAAAACTTACTGGAGTTTCCGGATCCGGAAAGCATTTCAGCATCAATATCGCCATCTTCAGTTCGCGCATCAACTGCGCCTGCAACTTTGCGCAAAGTGATATCACCGGAATTGGATTGCGCAATGATCATTCCTTCTCCTTCAAAGAAATCAATATCACCGGAATCTGTATTGACAGTTGCCATCCCTGCAACTTTGTGAAAATCAACATCACCAATAGTTGCTTGAGCAGTAAGATTGCCGGCCACATCGCCAATTGATAAATCACCATCAGCGACTCTGGCGTTTGCATTTCCACCAACGCTTTTTACAAAGGAATCGCCGCTTTCATTTTTCAGTTCCAATGCACCTGTAACATCCTGAGTTTCAATTTCGCCGTTGGTTGAAATTGAAGCATCGCCCTTCACTGAACCGACAGCTATGTCACCGGATTGGCTATCGATAATTAGATTTCCATCAACATCCGCAAGGGTTACATTGCCGGCGTTGGTCTTTATTTTGATTTTGCCATTCAGATTATCTTTCGCGTCAACATTCCCTGAACTATATGAATCAATATTGAATCCAACAGGAAGTTGAACTGTGAATACACCGTTTCCAGTTTTTTCTCCGCGGAAGTCTAAACGCACTTCCCGGTTTTTTGATGTGGCTTGAATCTTCGCTTGATCAGCTTGTTCGAGACCTTGAACAGTTATGACAATGACTTTTTTGTCAGAAGGGACAATCTGAAGATTACCTGGATCGACATAAACTACCAACGTATCTTCTGTTTTTGGGATTATGGTTTTGCTCCACGGAGCCCCAGTTGCGGGCGCTGCCTTTTCCGGTGCTGCCGCTGCCGGTGCTGTTTCTTGTGCATAACTAAAAACAGCCACCAACATTAAGAACAAACCAGTTAATAAAACGAAGCGCTTCATGAATCTTTCCTCCGAAATAATCGCGTTTTTTTTTTGAAACGGAAACCACTTACCCTACCCTAATGCGCGGGAAAATTCAACTGATACTTTCAGGCTACCGTAGTGGTCAGCCGGGAAGATGGGGTTTTCTCTTCAATAGAGCGAACGAGTGATTGCAAAATCAATAGCCCATCGGTGCCGCCAACCGCAGCTTCTGAAGCACGTTCTGGATGGGGCATCATTGCAAAAATGTTCCGTTCTTTATTGCAAATTCCCGCGATGTTGTAGAGCGAACCATTGGGATTGGCTTCAGGTAAAATCAGTCCGTCCGGGGTTGAATACTGAAACAGGACACAATCTTCATCGATTAATTGCTGAATTGTTTCAGGATCTGCATAGTAATTTCCATCTCCATGCGCAATCGGAACACGGTAAACTTGTCCCTGCGAAAGAAAACGTGTCAGCGGTGAGCGTGTCGTTTCAACTCGCAAATAGACGTTGATGCAGCGAAATTGTAAGCATGCATTTTTCATTAAAGCGCCAGGAAGCAATCCGGCTTCACACAGGACCTGAAAGCCATTACAGATTCCAAACAGGTAGCCACCATCTTTTGCAAATCGTTCAACAGACTTCATGATCGGCGAAAATCGGGCCATTGCTCCAGTACGGAGATAATCACCATACGCGAAACCACCTGGCAAAATTACCAGATCGCATTGACCGAGTTGTTCTTCCTTGTGCCAAATTAATTCCACATCCTGATTCAAGATACGCCGGAAAACATCTTCCGTATCATGATCACAATTTGATCCGGGAAAAACTACCACCTTCACTTTCATTGGCCTACCCCAATCTCCTTACGCATAATTATTCCCACTCAATAGCGTATTCTTCGATGATTGGATTGGCAAGGATTTTTCTTGCAATCTCGTCGAGTAATGCTTTCGCTTTGGCTTCGTTGATATCTTTTAGTTCGATATCGAAGACCTTACCCTGCCTTATTGATGCAACATCCAAATAATTCATGTGATGCAGAGATTGCAAAATTGCTTCTCCCTGCGGATCATGTACCGTTTGTTTTAATCGAACCAGAATTCGAACTTTCATATTTTTGTGTCTTTGTGGTTAGATTTCCAAAATTTCGCTGATTTCATCCTGCAGTGAGATTTGCAAATCCGTTTCACGACTTTTCTTTTCCAATGCCCGTAATGCTGAAACATATGCAAGTTGCGGATGATTATTTTGTTTGCTTAAATGCGTCAGCATTACCTTCCGCTGTGTTCCATCAAAGTATTCCGCAAAAAAATAAGCAAGAGCTTCGTTGGATAAATGTCCCCAGTTGCTCATAACTCGTTGTTTTAAGGACCAGGGATACAGCTGGCCCGCAACATTTCTATATCATGATTCGACTCAATCACAAGAATATCCGTATTTCGCAAACGCTCTCGGATCGTTTCCGATACATACCCAATGTCCGTAATAATGCAAATACGTGATTGTTGCACACGTAAAGCAAATCCAAGTGGATCGATGGAATCATGTGGCGTAGAAAATGGAGTTACCGTTATCGGACCGATTTGAATCGGAACTCCTGCGCTTACTGGATAGTGTTTCACCCATTGAAGCGAAAACGATGAATGCTCCAACGCTCGCGACGAAATATATACAGGCACTTTAAATTTGCGCGATATTGCGCCGGCACCTTGAATGTGATCGCTGTGTTCATGCGATACGAGAATGCCATCAAGCGAACCAGCTTCGACGCCGATCTTAAACAACCGTTCTACAATTTCCTTGGCACGTAAGCCAGCGTCAACAAGCAATCGAGTTCCATTGTGCTCGACGAATGTTGAGTTTCCGCTGCTTCCACTTCCCAAAACGCAGATTTTCATTTTGATTTCACCACAAAGGCGCAGAGCGCCTCAATCAAATATTACCTGCATCAACGCTTAGCTTATCCAGATCCCCTACAACCACGATACCGTAGTTGGAATGCAGGAACAAATCTTGCGACACCCTTAATACATCATCAACAGTGACTTTAGAAATTTCTTCCAAAATTTCTTCAGTACTAATTTGCCGCCCAAATATCATTTCATTTCTGGCCAGACTAAACATCCGGTTCGATGAACTCTCTAAACTTAAAATCAAGCTTCCCTTTAAATGATTTTTCGCATTCTCCAGCTCTTCAACCGAAACTGCATCCCTTGCTAACGACTTACATTCTTTGATGATTAGTTCAGCAGCAGTCTTTGTCATTTCAGGAGACGTAGCGGCATAAACACTTACATATCCGGCATCATCGAATGAACTCATCGATGAGAATACGGTGTAGCAGAGTGCCATTTCTTCCCGAATCTTTTGAAATAACCGCGAGCTCATGCTTCCACCAAGAATCACATTCAAAACCCCCGCTGTATATCGATCCGGATGATTGCTGCTATGTCCCATTACACCGATGCAGAGATGCGCTTGCTCAAGGTCTTTTTTTGGTCTCAACAAAGTCATCGGTCGAGGTTCCGGTGAAGGATGCGCCGCTGTGCTATGCATGTCTTTGATTGGTGGGAATGTGAAATAAGATTGGACTGCATCCACCAATTTTTCATGACTGATATTTCCTGCAGCAGAGATCAAAATATTTGGAGGAATATAGCTCTCTAAAAAACGCTCTTGCAGTGACTCGGAAGTAAAAGCATTTACAGAGTTCAGCGTTCCTAAAATAGGACGTCCCAACGGATGCGCAGCCCAGAAATTTTCCAGCAAGATTTCATGAACAAGATCGCTTGGATTATCTTCGACCATCTTAAATTCTTCATGAACAACTTTCCGTTCACGCTCCAGATCTTCACGATCGAATCTGGGATACAACAAGATGTCGGAAAAGATATCAAAGATAATCGGTAGATGTTCGTCTAAAATCTTGGCATAAAAGCATGTATTTTCTTTACTGGTGAAGGCATCATTAAAGCCGCCGATTGAATCCATAATGCGTGCGATTTCATAAGTACTTCTCTTTTCCGTGCCCTTAAACACCATGTGCTCGATGAAGTGATACACACCAGCGTCTTCAGGAAATTCATCGCGAGAACCTTTTCGCAGCCACACTCCGAGCGAAATTGAGCGAATATGCTCAATGGATTCGGTTAAGATTGTGAGCCCGTTATCGAGAACATCCTTTCGGATGTTATTTTCGTTCATCTCCAGTTGAACTTAGAATAACATATTTTACCGCAGAGACTCAGAGTCCAATAATAATGGTTTTCCATGATAAATCTCTTTTAGCGATAATTTCTGAGCATGGGCCGGAAGCTGCACCGAAAATAATTGGGCAGTTGCAGGCTCATCTCTGAAAAGATATTTGTCCGCTTTCAAATCCAGACTTTGATTACGACCATCTAATTCGAATTTCGTTTCAAACGGAAGAAGCCGGCTATCGGTTTCGCGAAAATCATCATACAAAATTGTCAGGGGTCGTCCGTTTTGAGATTTAATTTGAACTTTTGATATGTTTTCTTTCAAATTTAATCGTGCCGTAAAATTACCACGCGCCAAATCCCAGCCATCTTTTTCGGTTCGCACTGCTCTCCATTCGGAAAAATTTAAACCAGCACCCGACAATATCAAAAGCAAATCATCTGTTAAGAGTGGAATTCCGACAGCTGCATTCAAGTTTTCTGGAGTAGCTGGTTCTTGAATATAAGTTCCTTCTTTTGCCCACAAAACTGTCAGCGTATCCCGGGTTAGTGAAACACTGTTTAACAACTGTTTGGATGGATCCAGGATTTCCAAATAACCTGATTTACCTGGATCGATTAACAAGTTGTAATTTGCGCGGACACTTCTTCCTGAAGACGCCGCGGAGTATCTACCATAAACTTCCATAATCAGCTTAGAAATCGATTGTTGCCGTAATGATGCAAATTCGGTGTACTGCGGAAGGTCAGTATGTTTAGCGCATTGAGTTGCTACTGTTGAAAATAACAGAGCGGAAATTAAGAAAATTTTGACAGGAGTCGCCATCAAAAATTTTTTAGCGAAGGCGGGCTTTCGTGTCATCAATCTTCTTTTGAATATAGGCCGGATCGATCTCTGTGCTCTTCTTTTCCAGAGCGTCCTGCCAATGCGTTATTGCTTCCTGAAATTTCCCTTGCTTAAAATACAAATCGCCTAGATGATCATGCACCACCGCGTTATCATCCAAACGTTCCAGAGCCATTCTTAAGTTGTCTTCGGCTAAATCTAATTGATTTAATTTAAAATACCCCCAACCAAGACTATCCAGGAATGCTCCATTTTCGTGATCAAGATCCAACGCTCTTTTAACATATTGAAGCGACTCTTCAACCCGGATCCCGTGATCGATCAACATATAGCCAAGATAGTTCAAGGCATTTGCATTTTGGGGGTTTGCATTTATTGCTTTCTTAAAATAATCCTCGGCATCATCAATCCGTTTTAATCTTTCCGACGCAGCGCCCATTAAAAATAAAAGCTGATCATTGTTTGGAAATTTCGGTTGGATTTGTTTCAAAAAGACAAGCGAATCTTCATGTTTTTGCCGCTGTTGCAAACGTTCTGCTTTCAACAATTGAAAGTTGACATCTTCCGGATGTGTTTCAATTAAATGGGTGATAACACGATCGCTGCTCTGGAGATCTTTTTGATCTTCATAAACCTGGCTCAGCAGTTCCCAGGCATCTGTATCATTGGGATTTTGCTTCGTGATTCCATTGAGTGTTTCGATCGCTTCTGCATATTTTTTCTGACTTCGCAAATTTAGTGCGATGTAAAAGTCAATTCGTCCCGCATCACCCGGATCAACATACATCCGAGCCTTGCGATAACTATCAATGGCGCGATCATAATCTTTTCCCTGTTGAGCGCAGTATCCAAGATGGGAATATAAAAGTGCAAGGCTGCCCTTTCGGTCATTTTCTTCAACAAGTTCGCCGGCATTAATTTTTTCCAGCATTTGTTCGATATTTTTTCGCGCTTCATCCAACTTATCGCCTTCTTCTAAAATTTGAACCAGTGCAAGCTGATAATCGAAAGTTGGATCTTTGTCGATTACTTCTCGCATAATACTTTCAGCTTTTTCCTGATCTCCAGCTTTCTGCAGACTCTTCGCAAGCATCGCCTTCCAATCAGAGCGGTCCGGTTCTTTTTCCACCTGGGCTTGAAGTACCTTCGCTGCTTCTGCATACTGGCGGTTCTTTTCCAAAAGTTGAATATAGCGACGTAATGGAACCGGGTTTGATGGATCCGATTCATAGATTTTGCGCTGCAAATCTAACGCTTTTGCAAAATCGCCTGATTTCTCATACAAATCAGCAGCGACTTGCGTAACATATGGATTGTCAGGATCTGTTTCCAAAAATTTGTTGAGTACCTTCAACGCTTCTTCAGGCTGATCTAATTGCTGAAGCGCATTCGAAAGGGACATCACAGCCGAAGGCGAATCAGGATTGATTTCAATATATTTGGTCAGCATTTCGACAGCGTCTTTCGGCTGATTGCTTTGTACATACAACTGACCAAGCGTTAACAAATTCGTATCATCTTCAGGATCGAGCCGATACACTTCACGAAATTGTTCGATAGCCTTTTGCAAATCCTCTTTATCCGGATCCTTGGTATAAACTTTTTCCAGATAAATTTGGCCTAACATTCGATAAGCTTCTTTATTGGCTGGATTTTTTTGAATTGCCTTTTGTGCATCTTCAACCGCTTCCGGCATCCTGTTCGTTTGTACGTAAAGGTAAGCCAGCTTGGAAAGGATTTCTGATGAATCAGGATCGAAATCAAGAGCCTGTTTGTATTCCTTTATCGCTTCATCAAACTTACGCTGATTCTCTTTAGAGGCACCATTTAAGTAGTGGTAGTATGCCTGTGCCTTTTTTGTGTCGGAAGCAAATAAACTACCTGCAACAAAAAAGCAGAGTATAGACAAAACAATATTTCTTTTATTCATGTTTATTCATTACGAAACCAGTCATTATTTTGGGATAAAAGAATGTTGATTTTTGCGGCATCTTAATGCCGGCCTTCGCTGCTTCAACAACTTGATCCACCCTCGTCGGATTTAAGAAGAATGCGATTTGTAATTTTCCTGAATCAAAATCCCGGCGTTCATCATCTAAATCTTTGTAATATCTGATGTAGGTTTGTTTCTTTACATCTTCGTCCGTAATTCCCAGGATTTCATTCAGGAAAAGTTTGTGTAACACGTTCACATCCAGATTCATTACGACTTCCGGAGTGTCCTTCGGGTAAATTCCTTTTAGATCCACACCGGATTTAAGTTTAAAAAGAATAGATCCATCGATTCCTCGAACAAACGCAGCGAAAGCGGTTGTTGCCGAATTTTCTTTCGCAGCCTGAATTGTACGATCACGATTATCAAAACGTTCCAGATCAAAATATTTTTCGGACCTTCGTAAAATATCCTGCGGATTCCATGATGGCAAATCCGCAACTGCACGATTGTAAGGTGAGATTGCGATTCCAGGATGATGAATGTTCGAAAAATACATTAAAGTGAAGTGGAATGGAGCTTCAGGATCCGGATTGATTTTGCTTTGCTCATCGCGATAGACAAGACATGATTCGTAACGGTGATGACCATCCGCAATAAGAACCCAGTGTTTTTGCATTAATTCCTGAACCTTTTGAATTGCCGACGCATCACGCACCGCCCAAACACGATTCAAAATTCCCGATTCATCGATAACGCTGAATCTTGGAGGTGCAGGAGTAAAGTGCTGCAAAATCGAATCAATTTCGTGAGCGGGATCTGAATACAAACTGAAAATTGCACTAAAGTTAATTTTTGTCGCTCGTAACAACTTCAGCCGATCTTCTTTCGGCGCAAATAATGTCGCTTCATGCGGAAGGACAACACCCTTGTCAAAATCTTCAAGCCGGACCCTGGCAAGAAATCCCGTACGACTCTTTTGTTCGCCTTCGTTAGTGCGGAACGTTTGATGATACAAATATAAACATGGTTCCTGATCCTGAATCAAAATTCCTTCGCGAATCCATTCCTTTGCTAAATGATCCGCTGCTCCATATGGATCATCACCCTCAGGCAAAATCAATCGTACGATGTTGTATTCACTGCGTTTGATATATTCCTGGCGATGTTCAGCTGAAATTACGTCGTAAGGTAGTGATATCACACTACTCACATCCGGAATCCTCGCGGGGTTGTAATACAGTCCGCGAAGTGCTCGAACATCAGCCATTATTTAACTCCTAGCTTACCCTTTAAATATGCATCCACCATATCACTATTTACCACTGCGCTGACGTGAATGCTATTTCCACTGCGATCAATGTTGATTTGATCCAGAGCATTGGCGACTTCATCATTCTCCGCCTTCAGCTTTGCAAAGGTTAACATTCCGATCATGAATGTGTGAACAAATGTTGCTTCACTTTCACCTTTCGCAATTCCGACAAAATGGCTTTTAATCGTGGAACGAGCCGACACACCGAAGAAATAATAATGCTGAAATGCTTCCAGCATCGCATTTGTACTTTGATCTGCACCTTTTGATGCCGCTTCCTGTCTGCTTAAAGGTATCGAAATCCCCCATACTCCTGCCGCGGGTGGAACTTTGTCCAACAGCGGATTCAAAGTCGTCCCTTCCTTCAATGCCTTCTCCTTGTGATGCATTACATCAACAGCCATCTTTACGCCATTCAAAGATCCAACCGCAATAATCAACGGTTCAATCAGTGTTCCAAAAAGATCCTTCTCCTCGTTCAATCGATATAGCTTGGAGCCAAGATAAGGAGTAGGCGTTTTTGATTCCAGATAAGAATGCAAATCGCGGCTAATTTCGAATAAATGGAATTCCCCTTTTGCACCGTAAGAATTTAAGTATTTGGCAAAAAGGCTGGATTGAATATCAGCTGGATTCATGTTCAAAGCTTTCAGGTAAGGGGTTAAATCATTTCGATCATTAAATGACCAGATACGTCCATCTTTTTCCAATTGATTAAACAAATCGCAGGTGCGAAGAGATTTGAAATCAGCACCGATTAACATTTGCGTATTTTGCGGAACATACTTTACCATCTCTCTGGATGCTGCATTTACAACAACAGCACACAAAATCATCAACGAACACAGGATTAACTTCATTCTATCCTCAGCGTAAAGGTAATGCGTAAAACGTAAATTTATGTTTTGCGTTTTACGTTTTACTCACAATAAGTACATTCGGATTCGCCATCCAGAACATGGCCACATTCATCACAATATAAAAGACTCTCCGATAAATCCTTTAGTAACAAACGAGCGGAGTCTAATTCCGTTCTGATTACCCACAATTGGGGAGGCAAATACACATATCCGTATAATGAAGGCCTCTTCTCCAGTCTGGCTGTAATTCCATAATTTCGTAAATATCCATGCGTGAGATATGGATTGCCATCGGCTACCAAATCCAGGCGAACCCAGTCAATGCCTCGAATAAAGGTAGAGTATTCTGCCGGACTCATCAAGGGCGAATTACAATTCCTGCAAACCGTACGATCATCATATAAATAGACTTCATCACACCAGGGGCAACCTAAGGCCGAACCATCGCGCGACCGACAGCCGTAAACGGAACAAAATTCATCATTGGACTGCCAGCATTCTTCATGATGTACGGTTTCGCACGAGGGACAGACCACGATCCGTTCATCGTTTACAGAACCTTTGCAATACGGGCATGCGGCCATAAGTATAATTTTAACAATTGAGGCCTGACTTTCGCACCCTGCTGTGGCGGACCGAGCCTCCAATCGAAAATAGTCCTACGCGAGGGGCTACATTTCTGATACACTTTCTGAACATTTTCCAGTAGAATCCAATCCGGAGGAGTTTCAATGATTGCAGCAACACAAATTAGACGGGGTATGATTTTGAAAGTAGATAATGAACTGTATTCCGTCATGACAGTTCAACATATTACCCCTGGTAACTGGCGCGGAATGGTCCAAACCAAAATGAGAAGCCTGAGATCAGGCAAACAAACCGAGCGCCGGTTTCGTTCAGAAGAAACAGTGGACAGGATTTCACTGGAACAACATGAAATGGAGTACCTTTATAGCGAAGGTGGAGATTATCATTTCATGAACACGGAAAGTTACGAACAGATTACGTTAAGCCCCGAAATTTTAGGTGACAACGTTTATTATTTGATTCCCAACATTAAAGTTCAGGCCCAATTTTACGACTCGAATCCAATTTCGGTCGAACTGCCATCCACAGTTGATCTGGTTGTTGTTGAAACAGATCCAAGCATGAAATCGGCCACGGTAACGAACGTAACAAAACCAGCCAAGCTCGAAACAGGTTTAGTGGTACAAGTACCTCAGTTTGTAAATACCGGTGAAAGGATTCGCATTGATACAACTGACGGGAAATACATGCAGAGGGCATAAACCACTAATGGCCAAACCGGCAGATAAACGTAAATCAGTTCGGGTTCCGGTGGACTTTGAAGTACGTTTTACGTTTGGAGCTCAAGAGCATATTGCACAGGCTCTCAATCTCTCTACTGATGGCATGTTCATTAAGACCGGTTATATGCTTCTTCAAGGCGATGTTATTGAAGTCTTCTTCCGAATTCCTAACATTGAAGATCCGTTCTGGCTAAAAGCTCGTGTTGCCTGGGGTACCTGGATTGAAGGAATGAACATGCCTACATCCGGAATGGGAATTCAATTTATCGATCTTCTGCCGAGCCAAAGAGAGCATATTAAAAACCACATTCGCGGACTGATTCAGAATTGAATCCGCAACGCACACAATCTTTAACCCTCTCGTTCATTTTCTTCTTAAGCGGGCTCACTGGTCTCGTATACGAAATCGTTTGGTCCCGTATCCTATCAACAATTATTGGAAATACTTCGCTGGCGATTGCAATTGTTGTTTCACTTTTCATGGCAGGATTAGCCATTGGAAGTTTTGTATCAGCCCGCTTACGTGGTCTTCGCCAACCATTGATATTGTATGGAATTCTTGAAGGAACAATCGGATTATTTGCGATACTCACTCCACATCTGGGTGTCTGGATTAATGGAATTTATTCGCATTACTATGAAGCTGTTTCTCACAACTTCTTTCAATCCGTGATCCTGAAAGCAAGCCTATCCGCAGTCATCCTGTTGATTCCAACAATCGCGATGGGTATGACGCTTCCATTATTAATCCGTTGCTTTGCCCCTGAAGAGCGGCGACATCACGCCGCACGGCTATATGGACTGAACACTGCAGGTGCTGTAGTTGGAACCTTATTAGCTGGATATTTTTTGCTTCCAACGTTTGGCATAAGCCACACTATTTATGCCACCGCAGTAGTAAATGGTTTGCTACTCATTGCAGCGCTTCGACTCTCGCCAGGTTTAGAATCTTATTCACAACCGCCTTCATCAGCACCGGCATTTCATCCACTTTATCTTTTGTTTCTGCTTACCGGATTCGCCACCTTGAGCTATGAGATATTGTGGACCCGCGCACTTTCAATGTATTTTGGTTCCTCGGTCTACGCCTTTTCTGCCATCCTTGCAGCATTTTTACTTGGTATTGCATCTGGTAGCTTTTTTTATGCGAGTAGGATTTCAGCTCAAACAGATCCATATCAGTTCTTTAGTTTGATTCAATTCCGGATTTCACTCTCAGGTCTTTTCTTTATTGGAATTTTTATGGGTCTGCCTGTTGTTCTGATTCAACTATTTCATGTTTTCAATCATTCGTTTACTTTGTTCCAGGCTGCACAATTTCTGCTAATCACTTTAGCGGTTTTTTACACAACGTTCCTTTCTGGCAGTGCTTTTCCTGCAGCTCTTCATTTTTTCAGAGATAAACCGGAGTTATCTCAAACATTCGCAGGTTATATCTACGGATATAACACTATAGGAAGCATACTAGGCTCATTGTGTGCGGGCTTCATCCTGATTCCCTGGCTGGGTGTGGAGCGTTCTATCCGGCTTATTGTTCTTTTGAATCTGATTCTTGGAGCGATTTGTTTCCGAAAAAGTCACGCCGCGAAACAGAATGTACGTGTTCTCGCCATTGGTGGTGTATCACTGGTGTTGCTGATCTTTTTACCAAGGTGGAATCAATCCATTTACAATGCCGGATTTTATGCGTTTGCTTATAAATACGCTGAAAAATCTCAGCATCCAAAACCGCAATCATATTTACAAACCAGCAAAGTTTTACAAGCAGCTGCATTTCCTTTCGGAACTGCAACTGCAGTTGACGAACTAAATCTTCTTTATTACCGCGAAGGATTGACGGCGACTGTGGCTGTTGCTCAAGATCAAAATGGAATCCGAAGTCTTTTGATCAACGGCAAACCGGATGCATCCAATGTTCCAACTGGTGATATGCGTACTCAACTTTTACTTGGGCATCTCCCTTCACTTCTTGCGGAACACACCCGGGATGCGCTGGTAATCGGTTTGGGCAGCGGTGTGACCGCCGGCGCACTTGCAAAACATCAATTCAAAAGAATCGATATTGTTGAGATCGAACAAAAAGTTGCGGAAGCATCAGCATATTTTGAACAAGAAAACGGAAGCATCTTAAAGAGTGATCGCGTACAACTGATCGTTGATGACGGAAGAAATGTTGTCCAACATTCTTCACAATCCTATGATGTGATCACTTCTGAACCCAGCAATTTGTGGATGTCAGGAGTTGCGAATCTTTTTACCCGCGAATTCTTTCAATCGGTTCAAAAGCGCTTACGGCCGGATGGTGTTCTCTGCCAATGGATTCATCTTTATCAAATTTCTGCACATGATGTGCTCATTTTTCTGAAAACCATCCATTCGGTATTTCCACACCTTGTGATTTGGGTTGATGGCAGTGACATGTTAATTCTCGCAGGGAATCGTCCTTTTCAATTGGACCAGCAACGAATTTCGCAACGGATGAGCAAACCAGAAGTGCAGATGAGTTTAGAAAGATCGAATATCCGTCCGGATAATATCTTGAAGGGCTACGTTTCTGATGAACGATTGTTAAAAGTGTTGAAGAAAAACCTTGAAGTAAACACAGATGACTTCCCTGTGTTAGAGTTTTCAGCCCCTCGCAGTCTGTTCGTTAATCAATCGAAAGAAATTGTTAAAAGCCTCTATTACTACAAATCCTTAGCCGAGCAGTAACGTCTCTAAACATTTTACGCATTACGAATTACGGATTACGAATTACGCACCACTCAATCAGCGACTGCGTAAAACGTAATGCGTAATACGTAAAATCTTTCAAACGTCTCTGCCGTTAACGGGGTTTTTATTCCACACAAAAATCAGAAGGAGTCCCGTAAGTACCAATGCGGCACCGGCATAAAAATGTGGTTCGAGAATTTCGTGGAAAAACAAGAATGCAAAGAATGTTGCGAGGACCGGTTCACCGAGCAACGCCGTATTAACAACATACGTTTTCAAATACCGTAGCGATAAGTTCAATAATCCATGTCCTGAGATTCCCGGAACTAACGCCATTAAAAAAATCCACAAAAGATCGTGCTGTTGAGGAACGGGAAATTTGTGAACCAGGAGTAAGTTAATGATCAACAACCATGCCGCTGAGATTCCATAAACAACAAACATGTAATGTGTCCATGAAATTTTGGTTCGGATTGCGCGTCCGATTAGAAAATAAGCAGCTCCGGTCATACCTCCGATCAGCGCAAACGCATCACCGACTAAACTTGGCGAGCCTTGGAAAAGTTCTTTCCATACGCTGAGAATTCCACCAGCTGTAACTAACAAAATGGCAAAAACCTCTTTTCCGGAAAGTCGTTCTTTCAAAAATACTGTACCGAGAATCGCTGCCCATATTGGCTGCAAATCAACAAGTAATGTCGCGCGCGCCACACTGGTATACAGCAAACTTGTGATCCAACTTCCGAAATGAAGCGCGAGAAAAAATCCGGAAAGAATGAGCAATAAGATTTCGCTCTTTTCCATGGAGGGCCATGAGATCCGCTGCGCAAAAGGCAGAAAAAGTATGGCGCAAAATAATTGGCGGTAGAGTGCAACAATTAATGGGGGGCTAATTGAGAATCGAATCAGGATTGCAGAAACGGAAACTGAAAATACGGCAATTACGAGAATTAAACTGGGTGGTATTTTGAGATCTGGTGCTACGCTGCTATCAGTCACATTGTATCTTATTGCTGACTAAAGTCCGCGGTCCCAAATGTCCGCCTAGGCGGACGCTCCCTATTAACTTACCGGAAGTTGCACACGAAAGAGACTGCCTTGCGGTCCGCTATCAACTGAAATTGTGCCATTGTGCTGCAAAATTAATTTTTGCACGATTGACAGTCCGAGTCCTACACCATCACGTTTCGTAGAAAAAAATGGCGTAAAGATTTTCGAAACGTCATCAGAACGGATTCCAAGTCCGTTGTCGGCAACATCAATCACACAAAATCTCCCATTCAATGCAGTCGATCCACTAACTTCAAGCTTTCCTTTGCGACCCGATCCTTCCAACGATTCTGCGGCATTACGAATCAAATTTGTGAATACTTGACGTAACATCCGTTCGTCACCACGCACTTCTGGAAAGACGCCATACATGCTGAACTCAACCTCTTGCGGAATGGCAACTTTTACTTCTTCCACACACTCTTGCAGCAGATCAAACAATGAGACATTTCCCATTTCAAGTTCCACTGGCCGCGCAAAGGAAAGAAAATCATTCACAACTTTTTGTAGAGACTGCAATTCCTCTTGAATCGGTTCCGTATATTCTTTGCGATCAGGACCAACTTTGTTTTCAAGAAGCTGCATATAACCGGCGATCGTAGCCACAGAGTTTCGGAATTCATGCGCCACGCCGCCAGCCATTTCTCCCAGACTCGCATATTTCTCTTTTTCCGCCATGTGTCTTTGCAGCAATTTGAATTCAGTGATGTCTGTAAACAAGCAAATAATTCCCGCAAAATTTTGCTGCCGATCTTGCAAAGGCATGATCCCTGCTCCGAGATAACGAAGTTCGGCATCACGCGTGTGAATTTCTAACTCTGCGCGATTGATATTCGCACGTTCATCAAAACATCGATCCATATCTGATTTGAATGACGGAGACAATGCTTGCATCACTTCACTGTACGGACGCCCGAGTACTTCCTGAGATTGGATTTTCAAAATTACTTCAGCTGCTTCATTAAACACATTAATTTTTCCGGCATGATCTACCAGAATTAATCCGCTGCTGATACTTCGAATTAAATCTTGATTCAGTCGCGCAACATCGTCAGCCCGTGCTTTTTCACTGAGATGAAGTTTGGCGAGTTCCAGCTCTTTTGTTTTAAGCTGTCCAATTACGCTATTAAATGTTTGTATCAGAAAATCTGCTTCATTCCCCTTTTCACTTCCAGGAAGTTGTGCGGGCGCAGACTTTGCGGTTTGCATCAAAATTCGATATGGACGGAATGCAGATTCGAAGTAGTAGAGAACAGCAAAGCCGGCAAGAATCATTAGCAATAGCCCGGAATAGCTGATGACTTTTGCTGATCGCTCAAAACGCAAAAAACTTTCGATATCGAAAATAATTACGATTTTGCGAATCTGATTTCGGCCAACAAATTGGCCAGCACTCAATAAATATTTATCTAAAACAAGACTTCGATGCGGCTTAAGTACGCTAGCAGTTGTTACAAGATTTTGCGGAAGATTGCCCATCAGAATTGTTTCTGCTTGTCCGGTGTCAGCAAATAACAAAAGTCCTTCGATATCGTAAATATCCATCCATTTGCGAAGTTGTGTTTCAAACTGGCCGGGATTTTGGTCAAGAGCAGTGTAGTCCTCGGTTAGTTTTACGATGAGCTCCCGCTGAATTAAAGTTGTGCGCTGCTGAAGATCTTCGTTTAGAGCGTTAACAGCGATTTTTACGATGCGGATGGAATTGTAGTTTGCTGCAACCAGAACGATAAGGAAGACGGCAAGAACGATGCGGAGCGTGTTCCGCATTTTTACGTTAGAACTTCCTTAAACTGCCCAAAAGCCCAATCAATTTCTTCCTGAGTAATAACAAGCGGCGGTGCAATTCGAATCACATGTTCATGTGTTTCTTTACAAAGGATTCCGCGCTCCTTCAATGCTTCACAGAAATGTCGTGCGCCTCCTGCTTCCGGTTTCAATTCGATTCCGATAAACAGTCCGCGACCACGCAATTCCTGAATGTGCGGACTTTTCAAAGTTCGCAATTGGCTCAGGAAATATTGGCCAAGTTCGGCAGAACGTTGAACAAGATTTTCATCAACAATGACGCGTAGAGCCTCACGAGCGATTGCACAGGCTAGCGGATTTCCGCCGAATGTGCTTCCGTGATCGCCAGGCCGGTACAATCCTAAAACTTCTTTCGAAGAAATTACGGCAGACACCGGATAAATACCACCACCAAGAGCTTTTCCAAGAATCACCAGATCCGCGCGGACGTTTTCATAATCCAACGCAAATAACTTTCCCGCACGACCGAGTCCGGATTGAATTTCATCTGAAATGAACAACACTCGATTCTGTTTGCAGATTTCAGCAGCTTCGCGCAAATATCCATCAGGTGGAATCCGTACCCCACTTTCACCTTGAATCGGTTCCACCAAAAACCCAACAGTGTTTGGAGTAATTGCTTTACGCAATGCAGCGGCATCGGCATATGGAACAAAAACAAAACCTGGAGTGTAAGGACCGAAATCTTCGCGGTATTGTGGTTCACTGGAAAAACTTATGATGGTCAGAGTTCTTCCATGAAAATTATCTGAGCAAACGATAATCTCAGCTTTGTTTTCCTGAACTTTCTTGACACGATATCCCCATTTCCGTGCGCTCTTCACTGCAGTTTCAACAGCCTCTGCGCCGGAATTCATTGGAAGCACCATTTCATAGCCAGTCAATTCACACAATTCTTTGCAGAACAAACCAAACTGATCATTGCGAAATGCACGTGAGGTAAGCGTTACGCGATTCGCTTGCTGAATCATTGCATCTATTATTCGTGGATGACGATGGCCTTGATTGACAGCGGAATACGAGCTTAAACAATCCAAATATTTCTTTCCCTCAACGTCATAAACCCAAACTCCCTCGGCTTTGTTGATTACAACATCGAGTGGATGGTAATTGTGCGCGCTAAAACGCTCTTCCAGCTGTACATAATCTTTTGTTTCCATATATTTACTCCAGACCTTTTGTAGAGACGGCAGTAAACCGCCTGAGTAGTAATAATAATGTCGATTTAGCCTATCAGATTTTCTAAATCTTATAAACTCTGTGGCATACTCACTCTCTTTGTGGTTATAATCTTAGGTCTTTCTTTAACATGAACCAAAATAATAGAAGTCAGGGACGACCCAAGCCAGGGCATTCAAGAACAACTGGGCCAGGACATCACCGGCGTACCGATCAAGGTCAATCTCGGCATGCGGATCAAGGGCATCCACGCCGTACAGATCAAGGTCAATCTCGGTATGCGGATCAAGGACATCCACGCCGTACAGATCAAGGTCAACCTCGGCGTACAGATCAAGGACATCCACGCCGAACAGATCAAGGTCAACCCCGGCGTACAGATCAAGGGCATCCACGAAGCACGGACCAGCATCATTCAGGACCACGAAATGAACATCCTCGCGGAGGTCAGCGTTCGCATGGTGATAGAATCCACAGACCACATACTCGAACTATCCATCAGCCGGAAAGGCACAGGCAGCCACCGCCGCGACATATTCACCAACCCGGCCCTGCCGCAGTTCCAGGACCAGAACAAGAATCAACAGGAGTTCTTGAACTGATCCAATCTGGTGCTGGATTTTTGCGCCAGCTCAGCGAAGATTTGCAGCCTTCGCAAGGCGATGTTTTTGTACCGCCATCCATCATTCAACAAAAACGTCTTCAACAAGGAATGTTATTGAAAGTGATGGCCGCATATTCGCCATCACGCGGACAGTCTGCAGCCGTTACAAAACTTTTAGAAATCAATGGCAAGCCGGCGGATGAGTATCAGGAATCTTCACCATTCGAAAGGCAAGTTAGCATTGATCCGCAGGAACGATTTGTTTTAACACCGGCCAAAAATCCTGTATCCGATCGATCTTTGAGATTACTAGAATTGATGACACCCATCGGTAAAGGACAACGTGCATTGATTGTTGCTCCACCACGTACTGGAAAAACTACGCTTTTGCATGATTTGGCAACAGCGGTTGCAGATCATCATCCCGAAACTTTTCTGGTAGTTTTGCTTGTTGATGAACGACCGGAAGAAGTCACGCATTTCAAGCGAAGTGTTCGCGGAGCTGTCATTGCATCATCTTCCGATCAAGACGCAGTAACTCATTTGCGAACAGCGCGATTAACATTGGATCTTGCGCGCAGTCAGGCCGAAAGCGGACGCGATGTTTTCCTGCTGCTGGATTCAATCACACGATTGGGACGCGCATCGAATCGACAGGAAACAAATCGTGGCAAGACTTTGAGTGGCGGAGTTGGAAGTCGTGCGCTGGAATTTCCACGGCGCTTTTTCGGATCAGCCAGAAATCTTGAAGGTGGCGGAAGTTTGACAATCATAGCAACTGCATTGATTGATACAGGAAGCCGGATGGATGAAGTAATTTTTCAGGAATTCAAAGGCACCGGAAATATGGAACTGGTGTTAGATCGAAAACTGGCGGACAGCAGACTTTTTCCTGCAGTGGATCTTTCACAATCCGGCACACGCAAAGAAGAAAAAATTTTGCCGCCTGAGTGGTTAAATGCCAGCCATAAACTTCGCAGACATCTTTCGAATCTCCCACCAAAAGATGCACTCGATGTTTTAATGGAACGTCTGTCAAAAGCGGAAAGCGTTCAAGCTTTCTGCGCCACCATTCTTTAATTGAAGCTTAAGCGTACTTACTGACAACCCAAACTGGAAGCGCTTCCTTCCGTCACCTTAACTATTTTGTTTGCGTTGACGTTCAGGCAACGCTGTGGGACACCACCCGGCCATAAGATATCAATTTCATCTACCTTGGTATTTGTTCCCAAACCGAAGTGGATGACCAGGCTATCCTGATTTTGTCCGTTTCCTCCCGACACTATTCGTCCCTGAAATGTATTTCCGTTCCTGACGAGTACTATAGCAGTGATCCCCGATCGGTTACTGGTCGTTCCTTGCAAGGCTATTTCGAGCCAATGATTCTTGTTGGAATTATTTTTATACAGGGTATCGCCATTTGTTTGAGTATCGTCGCCGTCCCCTATCATGATGTCGATCAAACCGTCATTGTTGAAATCACCTGTAGTGAGGCTAGTAGGATTTCTTGGATTATCTAAATTCACCGTGCCGACAGAGCTGAAAGTTCCGTTGCCCTTATTTTTAAATAAAATATTTCCGCCAACGGACTGGATAAGTACGAGGTCTAGAAATCCATCATTATTAAAATCTGCAAAGGCGGCCGCACTACCGTGCGTTGCTCCGGAAATTCCTACGTTCACTTTTGCAAACTTCGGATTCCCCGATCCATCGTTTCCCGTGTTCTTGAAGAGAGCTGATGCTCCGCCGTTATTCACCACAAGAATGTCAAGCCTCTGGTCATTGTTGTAATCCCCAACGATGGCTTGAACACTTGCTCCAACAAAAGTCGCTCCGGAAGCTGTGCGGAATGTTCCATTGCCGTTGTTGATCAGCAGCTTATTGGCAGCGTGAAAATTCACAACATAGAGATCAGCGAATCCATCTCCGTTAAAATCTGCAGCAACCGCCGAACGGGCCGAGCCGCTGACATTTACATGTGCGGCTGCACCGACATCTTCAAAAATTCCTTTTCCCTTATTTTTAAACAGTTGATTGGCGTCGCCATCTTTGATGACATAAGCATCGACCAGTCCATCATTATTAAAGTCAAGCCAGATTCCGCCCAGAGTTCCACTGCCGGTTGATGGCGGTCTCGAGCTTACGATAAACTCGCCGTTTTTGTTGGTTACGAATATTGTCTGACCCGACGTATCAAAAATCGCTACATCGAGATCTCCATCGTTATCAAAATCGGCCCACACAGCTCCCCTTAAAGCGATGCTCAAAATCTGTGAAAATATTTGCGAAAACTTTCCGTTGCCGTTGTTCTTGAAAAGAGCACTAACATTATCACCGACCATGAACAGGTCCTGCTTGCCATCCTTATTGATGTCAGTCCACTGCACTCCGGTGGTCTTTACAACCTGGTCTACAATTCCGGAGACTCCTGAAACATCTTCGGTATTAGGATCATCATCACCGGGGCCAGGGCCAGGGCAGGGACCGCCGCCGTTTACATTCACCTTAAATGTGCCGCTCAGTTTGCAGCTACAACTGATATTCACTCCCTGACCAGATGCCGTAAATTTCCAATTTGAGGACACGTTTCCTGAAATTGTGTCGCCGTGCAACGGACCCTTGCTTGTGTCAGTCAGAGTTTCATTGATCTTGAGCCCGCTAGAGTTGTCGGAAAAAGTTGACGTAATTGTGAAGTTCACCTGTTGTCCTAAAACTGTGCCCTTTAACTTCGTTGAGAAACCCTGAACCGAAGTCGAACCCGAAAGACTGTTTCCATTTTGACAAACGTCAATAAAATATCCGGGGTCAAAAGCCGGCAAAGGGAAGGAGTCCGGACAAGTACAGCTTCCTTTCTCCTTAGCGCTGTAATTCCATAATCCGTTCGCAGGCCCTGCGCAAGCCACTTGAAATTGGAAGTCAGTCGGCGATTCCGCAAAAATGATACCGATTGATATAAACCAGAGGGAGCACACAACAATCAACTTAAAGAGGACTCGCATTGATACCTCCTAATGCATCAGCCACTATTAGGCAAGCGTTATGCCAGGAAGGGACTCGAGAGGAAGGCTTTGCTGTTGACAACGATTGAAAACAACACTGTTGCTTATAGACAACTCAGTTGCCGGTGTAACCCCTCCGCGGTAACGCTAACATACGGGTTTTGGGCTGTCAAATTCGACATTAACCGCAATATCACTGAGCCCAAAAAACTTCCTTTAATGCGCGAAAATCAGAATCGGGAGTAAGCTTCATTCCCTGAAGTTCCTTGCGCATAATACAGATATTCGGTTCATACCAAAGTGAAACATAGGGAGCATCTTCGGCAATCCGCTTTTGAATTAAAGAATACAATCGGATTTGCTCTTGCTCAGAATCTGCAATTCGCGCCAATTCGATCCATCTATCAACATCGGAGTTGCTGTATTTGCCGCGATTTCTGGCACCGTGGGTTGAAAATGCTGTATCAAAAATATCAGGATCGCTTTCACCAACCCACATCAACATGCACATCTGAAAATTTCCGCGGTTAATATCCGAAAAATATGTACCGAATTCGTAAGATCGGATCTTTAATTCGATACCAACCGAAGCAAGATTTCGTTGTACGACAGTAGCAACAATTCTGCGAAATTCACTGGTACTTGTTTTCAATGTGAGCGAGAACCGCATCTGGCGCCATCTCCATCGGGATCTTTAAGTCCGGCACGATCCAAAAGTTCCATAGCATACTGGCGATTGTAAGAAACGCGTAAAAGATTTCCTTCGTAAGCCCAGTTATGCGGCGGCAGAAGTCCGGTTGCGATTGTTGCTGTTCCATAAAACAGAGATTGCATCATCTGTTCGCGTTCAATTGCATAACTGATTGCTTGCCGCACATCACGATTTTTCAACAACGGATCGGTAAGATTAAATCCGATGTACGCATAGTTATTGCCCGTTCTGGTTAAAGTTTTGAGTTCCGGATCATTTCGCAAAATTCGAAAATAATCCGCTGGAACTGCAGAAGGTGCCTAGAATCAAATCGATCGATCCTTTGCTGAGCTCTAATGCACGCGTGGTTGCATCCGGAATAATTCGAACCTTCAAATTACGAATCCGTGGTGGCTTTTCAAAGTATTCAGCAAAACTTTGCAATTGTGCATCACCATCGGAACGATATGAAATCAAACGATAAGGTCCTGTACCGATCGGATTTTGTGCAAAATTCGGAGGAGAATTTTCAGGAATAATTCCGATATTCATGTTATAAAGCAAACCGTTAAACGGCTGCTTCAATTCCACTTCAACTATGTTTTTGCCAACTGCCCGGATGTCGGAAATACTTTCCAAAGTAGCTTTTTTGGTAGACATTACCTGGCCTGACAAAATACTTCGATACGTAAAAACGACATCTTGCGGTTGCAATGTATGCCCATTATGAAAACGGATTCCATCACGCAAAACAAATCGGTAGAGTTTAGGGTTCACGCGTTCAAAGGATTGAGCGAGATCGGGAACCATCCGGTCATTTTCATTTTTCTTCAGCAAACCGTTGAACAACAAATGGTGAAAATCGTCAGAAGCTTTGTCTATTCCGATTCGTGGATCGAGATTTACTGGCGTTTGATCGATAGCTATGATTAAAGTATCCGGTTGATGTTCTTGCCTGTTCGCGGTTGAACATCCCGCCAGAATCGCACAAATGCAGACAATGAATGTTTTATGCATTTGTGAGATATTTTAAGTTATCTTAGTGTCTTTGTGGTGAATCTTAAGGAGGATTGATGCAACATTATTATGATCGTGAACATTTGAAGCGATTTCCCGAAATCGGAAAAGAAAGTCCGGGACTTTGGGATAAATTCCTGGCATGGTATTCCGCAGTTTTTGCAGAAGGGGCGCTAACGGAACGTGAAAAAGCGTTGATCGCATTAGCGGTTGCTCACACGGTGCAATGTCCTTATTGTATTGATGCTTACACTACAACCTGTCTGGAAAAAGGTTCGAATCTTGAACAAATGACTGAAGCCGTGCATGTCGCGGCAGCAATTCGTGGCGGATCATCACTTGTACACGGATTGCAAATGAGAACTCAAGTCGAAAAAATGGAAATGTAATGTCTGTTTCTAAAGGGAGCCTTTTAAAACGCTCTTCACCACTCGCTTCAACAACGGAACAACTTCGGATTTTGGCACAAACAAATGTTCCGGAATTCGAATCCAACCTAAACCGGCATGGACATTCTGAATTGCGAGCTGCTGAAATCGAAATCTTCCAAATCAATGTAGGCAAACTCTGTAATCAATCTTGCGCGCATTGTCATGTTGATGCAGCGCCTGATCGTACTGAAATCATGAGCCGCGAAACAGCAGAACTCTGCATTGCTGCGTTGGCCAAAACAGACATTCCACGTGTAGATATCACCGGAGGCGCACCAGAGCTCAATCCAAATTTTCGATGGCTTGTTGAACAATCGCGTGCATTGAATCGTCATGTGATGGATCGATGCAATCTCACGGTTCTTTATGCAAGAGGACAAGAGGATCTGGGTAGATTTCTTGCTCAACACAAGGTTGAAATCATTTGCTCTCTTCCTTATTACCAGGAACGCGAAACCGATCGGCAACGCGGAACCGGTGTATTTCAAAGATCGCTGGAAGCATTAAAACATCTGAACTTGCTGGGATATGGAATTCCAGATTCTGATTTGATTTTAAACCTGGTGTATAACCCGATTGGTGCGTATTTACCCGGCTCGCAACACTCAATTGAAAATGATTTCAAGCGAAACCTGGCGCGCAAATATGGAGTTCAATTTCATAATCTGTGGACTATCACTAACATGCCGATCAGTCGATTCCTTGAGTTTCTGCTGCAATCCGGCAATTATGAGATGTATATGGAAAAGCTCGTGAATGCATTTAATCCTGGAGCGATTTCCGGATTAATGTGTCGAAATACAATCTCGATCGGGTGGGATGGCCGGTTATATGATTGTGATTTTAATCAAATGCTCGATCTTGAAGTTGGATATCAAGCACCTCGCCATATTAGGGAGTTCGATGTTAGCCTTTTAAACCGCCGGCGGATTGTAACTGGCCGACACTGCTATGGTTGTACGGCGGGTGCAGGATCAAGTTGTGGCGGCGCCACAACTTGAGATAACTCCAGGCCGCCATTGTTAATTATTCCTATTATTATCGTACTATTCTTATAGTACGATGCCAATTGAAGGTCATTGAGAGATGGCTCTGAACATCCGCTTGGATGGCTATGAAATATTGCTGATGGCTCTCCATAGCGCGCAAGGCATTGAGCAATCTCCGCGGGATCAGCCCGGAAAGAATTTGGATCTTCCGCGATGTTGGTAAGCCTCACATATCGATCGTGGTAAACGAATCCACACACCTCTCGCTCCGGACTTGAAAGCACATGTTCAGCAATTTGTAGCGCCAGCGGCTCGCTGGCGCTGGCAAGATGGTACTTCATATTATTCCTGTGTGAGGGGACGAGCATGAAATTGTTGAATTCATTTTAAGAAAACCAATCTTCTGACAAAAAAAAGCTAAACTCGCTTCCGCTCGCATTGGACGACTTTGTCGTAAGGTAACCCACGCCGGCGAGCCGCCGGCGCTACAAACTGCCCGTGGTTATTTCCTTGCATCCGGTAGCTTACGGAGTTTTTCATAAACCTTTACTGCCTGCTTTCGAGTCTGCGTAAAAGGACCAGAGGTATTGATTACATAATCGGCATATTTCCGCTTTTCCGTGGTACTCAATTGCGATGAAATCCGCTGAAGTGCTTCCCTGCGGCTGATTTTTTCACGCTTCATAATCCGTTGAATCTGAAGTTCACGGCCGCAATGCACAACAATAATCTTTTTGAACCGCTTGTAAACTCCAGCCTCAATCATCAACGCAGCAGAAACAATGGTAATTTGGTGTGTTCCTTTTTCGCGAGCCTCGCGGATCATCCGTTCCTCTTCCCGGACAATCGATGGATGCAGAATTGAATTCAAAATTTTTCTCTTGGCCGGATCTTGAAAAATAATGGCACCCAGTTTTTTGCGGTCTAAAGTTCCAGCTTTCTGCAGAATTTCTTTCCCAAAAAATTTTACGATTCTTTTATAAGAGGGTTCACCAGGTTCAACAAGCTTGCGGGAGATTAAATCGGCATCGATGATGAGACATCCTAATTCTGCGAACATGCTGGATACAGTCGTCTTTCCACAACACATTCCACCAGTTAGCCCCACCACCAACATTTTTTAATTTACCGCAGAGAAAAAATAAATAAAGAAGAGACGAAATTTAGAGCCCGCAATCCGAAATCTGAAATCCGAAATAATTAATTAGCCCCGCAATTTCGCAGCTACGAGTGTGTTCTTAAGAAGCATGGTAATCGTTAGCGGCCCAACGCCGCCTGGAACAGGTGTATACAACGAAGTTTTTGAATATGCATTCGGATGTACATCACCGGTAATCACAGTCTTTCCCGCCAGAAAATCTTCATGCTTCTTGCTACCAGCACCAAAAATCTCCGTCACTTCCGATTCCTGTTTCAATACTGTAGTCCCTACATCAACAACTACAGCACCCTCCTGAATGAAATCAGAAGTTACGAACCCTGCCTTCCCCATCGCAGCTACAACAACATTACCGCGAGACACAACCTCAGGAAGATTCCGGGTTTTAGAATGACAAACAGTTACAGTTGCATTTTCATGCATTAACAATGTAGCGACCGGCTTTCCCACAAGATCGCTACGGCCAATTACAACTGCATTAGAACCCGCCAGAGGCACATCGTATCGCTTCAAAGATTCAATCACACCCAACGGTGTACATGCAATCAACGAAGCACGACCTTGAACCAGCAACCCTGCATTCCAGGGATGCAAACCATCTACATCTTTTGTTGGATGGATTGCATCCAGAGCGCGTACTTTATTAATTCCTTTGGGTAATGGAAGCTGAAGTAGAATTCCATCAACCGGATCGCTTTCATTTAACTTCTTTAAGACGTCAAGAAGTTCTTCTTCGCTAATCGTTGCGGGCAAGTAATGACTTTCCGATTCGATTCCTACTTGCTCGCACGCTTTCACTTTATTCCGAACGTATACATGTGATGCAGGATCGTCTCCTGCCAACACTGCAGCGAGACACGGACGTCTGCCTGATTTGGCAAAGAAGTCTTGAACATCAGTCGAAATTTCCTTGCGGATAGTTTCCGCAAGAGCTTTCCCATCAATAATCCCGGCCATCAGGAAACCTTGCTTACTCTCGCTTTTGCAGTCACTGGCTTCTTCTTTCCAAAATGATCCTGATAAATTACGATCAATGCGCTCGCAATATAAATGGTCGAATAAGTACCGGAAATACAACCAATCAACATTGCAAATGCAAAATCGTTGATAACTTCGCCACCGAACAAATACAGCACTATCGTTACAATTGTAACGGTGCCGTTTGTTATAATTGTCCGGCTTAACATTTGATTCAAACTTAAATTGATTACGCTTTCCAGAGGTTGAGTGCGCATCGTCTTCAGGTTATCTCGCACACGATCGTAAATAACGATGGTGTCATTCAAAGAGAAACCGACAATCGTCAAGAACGCAGCTACCACAGTTAAGGAAATTTCACGTCCGAAAAATGCAAAGAATGCGAGTGCGACTAAAACGTCGTGTGCTAAACAAATAACAGCCGATACACCCCAGGTGAGTTGAAAACGGAACCAAACGTACACGCATAGTCCAATCAACGACCAGATGATGGCGAGTTTTGCCTGCTCGCGCAATTCCGAACCGACTTGAGGCCCTACATATTCATTGCTGAGAATTGCAAGATCGCTGACGTAATAATCTTGCTTGAATGCATCAATAATTCTGGGCTCAATGCCCGTCATCTGGTCCAATTTCGGAAACATTCCGGTATTTGATTTTCGAAGATCAGATAACTTTTGGACCTCAGGATCATATTTTTCCGGAGCTCCAACGTGCCAGGGGTCACTTTGTAGCCAGATATTGGCGCAGCTCAAAATCAGTTGCAGTATTTAGATCTTTCTTCCCTGCAGGTGATGGTTCGTTCAAGACACGCGTAAGAAGAATTTCTTTTACTCTTTTTGAAATATCTTCTATCTCTGCTTCATTGGAAACCTTTTGCGGAAGACGGACCAGAACTTGAGTGGCATCCTTAAATCCTTGAACACCACTATCGACATAACCGCCATCCTTTAACGCTTTGCGCACATGATCAAGTGACGGCGCATTCCGGAACTTTACATGGATTGCGGTTCCACCGCTGAAATCAACACCATATTTCAGGCCGTTTTTCCAGATCAGCAGCATTCCAGCAACAATGATCACTGCAGAAATGCTGATGAAAATATATTTGTATTTTAGAAAATCGATGTTTGGAGTTTTAAATAATTGCATGGTCGCTCCCTTATATGCTCAACGTCTCGACTTTTGCTTTACGGCTCAAGACCATTTCAAAGATCAGCCGCGATACGTAAATCGCTGTAAACATTGAACAAGAAATACCAACGATCAGCGTAACAGCAAATCCTTTTACCGCTCCTGTTCCAAACCAATAAAGGAAAACAGCAGCAATGATTGTAGTGACGTTTGAATCAAAAATGGGCCAGAAGGCTTTATTGAAACCATTTTGTATCGCTGATTTCACAGTTTTACCCAACACTAAATCTTCTTTGATACGCTCAAAGATTAAGACGTTTGCGTCAACAGCCATACCGATCGATAGCACAATACCTGCGATACCAGGTAACGTTAGTGTTGCTTCAAAATATGCCATCAATGCCAGCAGGAAAAGCATATTCAGAATCAAAGCAACTACTGCATTCAACCCGCTGAAGCGGTAGTACACGAGCATGAACAAGATGATTACTCCCGCTCCGATTGCGCAGGCCAGCATTCCTTTTTTGATAGAATCAAGTCCAAGAGAAGGTCCAACAACACGTTGTTCCAAAAACCGGAGACCTGCAGGAAGCGATCCGGATTGCAACATAACTGCAAGATCGTTTGCTTCTTCAATTGTGAAGCTGCCTTCAATAATCCCGCTGTTTGTGATTCGAGCGTTGATTACTGGATACGATTGGACTTTGCTGTCTAAAACAATTGCCAGATGCTTTCCGATATTAGCTTCAGTGAAACGTCCAAATTTATCCGCCGATGCAGATTGAATTGCAAATGAAACAGCGGGACGTCCGTAACTATCGGAAGAACGATTCGCGGATTGTAGTTCCTCTCCAGAAATGATTGCAGATTTTTGCACCAACAAATATTCCGTGAAAGAACTTCCATTTTGATTTACGCCTGTATGAACTATTACTTCAGAACCAGGAGGAGGTTCGCCATTAGAAGATGCAAGTAAGGCTTCGCGTGTTGGGGCTGGTCCAGCAAGCACGAGTTTCAGTTCTAACTTTGCCGTGCCTTCAATTAACTTCTTTACGCGATCAGTTTCTTCCACACCAGGAAGCTGGATGATGATGCGACCGCCAGTTAAGCCCTGCCGTTGAACTACAGGCTCTGATACCCCAAATTTGTCAACACGTTCGCGAATAATTTGCAAAGCTAACGCTACTGCATTATCGCTTTTCGTTTTAACAACTGCGGGCCTCATGGAACCAACGATTTTCCCATCGGAAAATGACCCGAGTTCCCAATCGCCATAACGTTCCATAATCTTTTTGATGTTGGCTTCGTTTTCAGGCTTAATCCCTTCAATCAAAAATGATGTATTACTTTGCCTGATAATATTTGTGATCGGAACCTTTTTTTCCTGAAATTCCGAGCGAAGTGATTCGATAAACTGATCTGTATAACCAGCCAGGGCTTCATCAATTTTTACTTCCGCAACAAGATGGATTCCACCCCTAAGATCCAAACCTAACTTGATTTTCTTTTCAGGTGGATAAATTCCGTAAATTCCAATTGCCGTTAAAGCAAGCACCAGTAAGATTTTCCACTGCAGGTTCTTCATAATGGTTCTCCGATTCAAGTGTTTCACCGCAGAAACTCAAAGACTCTGCGGTAAAAAATTCGCCCAGCGGCGAATTATTTCTTCTCCTCCTTGGTTTCTTCCGGTGCTAAACCGGCTATCGCTGATTTTTCAAAATCTACTACTACGTTGTTTGCTATTCGTAACTTCACTGTCTTGTCCGTCATGCCAGTAACCACGCCAAACATTCCGCTATTTGTAATCACATGATCACCGGATTTCAAATTAGACATCAACGTTTGAAATGCTTTCTGCTTCTTTTTCATTGGCGCTGCAACGAAGAAGTAGTAAAAAACTACAATAAATAAAAGCCACGGAAGTAGAGTTAATATTGCGGGCGTCATTCCTCCGCCTGGCGGTGGAGCAGCCTGCGCCAAAAAAAAGTTCATCACTTCACCTCTGCGTTCTCTGCGGTAAAAAGAGTTTTGAATTCAGCAAATGTGTCGGTCTCAATGTGTTCACGAATCTTTTCCATCAATCGCATGTAGTAATGCACATTATGATATGTATTCAGTATCGATGAATTAATTTCACCTGCCATAAACAAATGCCGAAGGTAAGCTCGCGAAAAATTTTTACAAACGTAGCAGTCACATTCCGGATCCAACGGTAATGGATCTTCGCGATACCGGCTATGTTTAATAATTACCGGACCTTGCGAAGTAAATAAGTATCCGTTTCTGGCGTTCCGGGTAGGAAGCACGCAGTCAAAAATATCGATACCCTGGTTCACAGATCGGACAATATCTTCAGGAGTACCTGCTCCCATTAAATAATGAAGTTTTTCTTCTGGCAAATAGCTAATTGCTGCATCGATCATTTCATGACGCAAGTCCTTGCTTTCTCCCAAACATAAACCGCCAAGCGCATATCCATCAAATTCCATCGAAGTCAACGTTCGAGCACTTTCCTCACGAAGTTCAGGATACGTGCTGCCTTGAACGATTCCTAACAATGCTTGATCTTCATCCAGCGGAAATTGTTTGCAAATCTCCGCCCAACTATGAGTTAAATCCATCGATTTCTTCGCTTGCTCTTTCGTTACCGGAAATTCCGGACATTCATCCAATACCATCACCAGATCAGATCCCAGATCGCGTTGAACACTCATTGATAGTTCCGGTGTGAATTCATGTTCCGATCCATCCAAATGCGATTTGAATCGAACGCCATTCTCAGTTACTTTCCGAAGCTCACTCAAACTGAATACCTGATAACCACCACTGTCTGTCAGTATCGGACCATCCCATCCCATAAACGAATGCAGTCCACCCAATCGCCGGATCACATCACTTCCTGGCCGAAGATACAGATGATACGTATTGGCCAAAACGATGGATGTTCCAAGCTCTTTGAGTTGAGCAGGCAGCAGACCTTTGACCGCTGCTTGCGTACCAACTGGCATGAATGCGGGAGTGGGAATTGTGCCGTGGGGCGTCGATATCTCAGCTAACCTGGCACGGCTTCCTGCCGCCTTTTTATGGATCCTGAACATTCCTTCAAAGAAACCACAAAGACTCGAAGACCTTGGTGGTTAATAGAAACGGCACATTCTACCACAAAGTTAGCTAAACATTCGCTCATCTAGATTAAATGCAATGGGTTTGCTAATTTTCATTTTCTTGAAGTCCGCGTGATCGGGGTTAATCAAGTAGTTCAATTCTTGAGGGATTACTGCAGAGGGCACCGTCAAAATAGCAGCCGCACTATTTTTGATCCATTTTTTTCCAATTTCTCTTAATTCATCCATCGCAGGATACATCCGCCAATTTAAAGGGAGTTTCGATTCAGAAACCCGTTCCATCCGCACATTCTTGGGAATTTCCAGGGAGATCGAAACCAGATCATTCGGTCTGGTTTCTTTACTCACATGGACGAAGTATTCGAGTGCTGCGAGCGAAAGAGTTGCTGAAGTATAGACAATGCGGATGCCCGGCGGGTTCCATCTGCCGCCATAAAGCCGTGCACCTTCACCGGTGAAAGCTTGCGAATAGCGGCGTTTGGGCACAATCCGCCAAACGCGCATTAGCTATAAACACCATGTTCAATCCGGCCAAGCACTTCCTCAACCTGCCTGGTGCCAATATCAGTATCGAGAATATCCAGTGGAGCAATTCCACCTAAAGCTCGATTCCGTTCGTGTAACCACGCTGATGCTTTTTGTTCGGTGCCTAAAACGTAAGCAGCTAAAGCCCAGATCCGTGCAAGACGCACGACTCGATCGGATTCATCCGGCTCTAATCGCTTTTCCTTTTTACGGCGCGCAATCGTTCGCAGCGGCAATTGAATTACTTCAGCTACTTTGTCGCCTTTGATCCCCAGCTTTTCTACGACTGTAGCCAGCGATTCATAAGGAAGTCCTTCGCGTACGGCTTCGCGCAATTGGGTTTCGCTGGAAATGTTGCGCTTTAATACGCTCTTTCCACCCAGCGTTTGGATGATTTTGTTGGTCGATAACATTTGTGCCATATGACATATATAATACTGCCAAATGGCACAATCTGCAAACTTAATGGACGGTAATGTAGCCGAATGAACCTGTTGTGTTTTTAGCCTGGAATCCTACGGTACCATTGGGAGGAACAGGTGCCGCTGGTGTTAGCGTAAATAGCGGTGAGTTGTCTACGTAGACGGTGAAGATCGTGCCATCAAAAGCAACTCTTACCTGGTAACTTACATTTGGATTCAACGTAATCGAAGCTTTATTTTTAGTAACGATGCGACCCCCGGCTCTTTGCTTTAAAACGATCTTATCGTTTTCTTCCTTAAACAAAAGCTCCATGGTGTTTTGCTTATCTTGATACCAGCCTAACATCCAAATTTTGTTTCCAAATCCACCTGCGGTCATCATCGCAGATTCTTCAAAACAAGTTTGACAACCATTGAAAATAGGAGTTGCAATGATAATTGCTTTCTTGCGATCAGGCGTTCCATTCAAAGAACCGCCAGATTCATTCCAAGAAGTTTTCAAAACAGTCCAATTTGGATTCATCACACCATCTTCGAAATCATCACAAAGCTTGCAAGTATTGGTGATATCAATTGTGTAATCCTTGCTCTTCGCACACGTCTGCGCATCAACAGCGGTGATTGTGAAATTCGCGGTTTCAACCATGGCAGGAGTTCCGCTGATTACACCGGTGGATGGATTCAATGTTAATCCTGAAGGCAAAGCTCCAGCTGTTACCGAAAATGTGTAAGGTGCCATTCCACCTGAAACAGAAATTGTTTGCAGATACGAAACACCAACATCGCCATGTGGCAAAGTAGGTGGCGATACAACTAACAATGGACAAATCGCGAGGGTGTAATTTCGACTACCGGCACATCCATTTGCATCAAGTGGTGTGAATACAAGAGCGACAAAGTTTGGTTCAGTTGGTGTTCCGCTAACAGTACCGGTCAAGCTATCAAGCATGAGGCCAAGTGGCAACTGACCTTCCGGCATGGTCATAAAATAAGGAGCGGTTCCGCCTGATGCAGTTAAAGTTTGTGAATAAGGAACATTGATTTCACCATTCGGAAGCAATACCGGGGCTACATCTATAAAATCGGTATCAGGCGAATAGAGTCCGCCTGTATTGAGTTTATTCCCTTTGCTTCCGCCCCAAATAATCATTTTCGATCCGTTCCAAACTGCGCCATGATCGATCCGATCTTCCGGTGAATTCGGACCTACAGCCGTGGGTTTCCATGTATCGGTTGCTGGCAAATAACGTCCGCCGCTTCTTGTTACAATCAAATATTCTCCGCCCCAAATAATCATTTCAGTGCCAGTCCAAATAGCAGTGTGATGTGTTCGCGGAAATGGAACACCTGGAGCAGTTGATGTTGGTTGCCATGAATCGGAAACAGGATTGTATCTTCCACCGCTATTAAAACTTTGAGCTGTTTGGAAACCTCCACCCCAAACAATCATTTCACTTCCGGTCCAAACTGCTGTGTGTCCGAAGCGTGCATCAGGAGCGTTGGTGAGTGAAGTTGGGAGCCAGCTATTGGAAGATGGATTGTAACGTCCGCCAGTATTTAATGCGTTGTTTCCATCAAAGCCGCCCCAGATCACCATATATTGTCCAGTCCACACTGCCGTGGTTTCGGTCATTTCTGCTGGATTATTTGGATCCGATGCGATCGATTGCCAACTATTTGTGGATGGATTGTATCGACCGCCTGCATTCACTGCTGATTGTGATTGACCTTTACTAACAATCATTTCTGTTCCAGTCCAAACCGCGACATGATCAAACCGCGCGGATGGAACACCTGCAACAGAAGTAGTAGTCCATGTATCACTGACTGGATTGTAGCGGCCTCCGGTATTCAATTCATTCAGGGTTACACTGAAGCCGCCCCAAATGATCATTTCACTGCCGGTCCAAACTGCAGTATGGCTATATCGTGCTGTCGGAACATTTGCACCTATCGATGTAGGTGTCCACGTGTTAAGCGCTGGATCGTAACGGCCGCCCGTATTCAAACCTGATGGTCCGCCGCCCCAAACTATCATTTCAGTTCCGGTCCAAATCGTTGAATGATGTGCGCGTCCTTCAGGTGGATTCACTGCCGTCATCGGCTCCCATCCTTCACAAGTTGCCTGAATGATTGCCGGCAATTTGTATATTGGTGAGCCGTTATTTGTAATTGGATTTTTGTTTTTTCGATTAGTTCGTGCAGTCAAACTTGGTCGTACTAAAGTTTCAGCGATTAAGGACGGATCATTATTCAAAGTTTCAAAAAGCTCCTTCAGCATCTCAGGATTGCGAGTCGTCTTTGCAATCCGATTCATTTCCACCTGCAACATTTCGGGAGAAATCTTCAATTCATCCGATTTCTTCATCGAGCTAATAACTTTTTGCTCGATCAGATCTCGAGGCACCATCAGCTCAAATTGCGGCTTATTATCTGGATTGCTTTCTGGCCAAAGACGATGGTTGTAGTAAACTCTTTCGATTTTTTCCTGAGCCTGGATCCGCTCAGTCAGAGTTAGTGATTGCCCACAAATGCCAGTAGATACAAATATGGATAGTAATATAGATACAATAAGAACAAGTCCCTTCATCAGTCCTCTCAGCCTAGCAATTGGATTCTAACATAGAAGATAGGCGCAAAATCACAGATTGAGTAGAGGTAAAAACTTCTTTGGAGGGGGCAAGCTCACTTAACGGATATATAACCGAATGAACCTGTAGTGCCTCTCGTTTGAAAACCTATTGAACCACTGGGAACTGAGCCTATCGGTGTTAATGTAAAAAGCGACGAGCCGTTTACAAAAACTGTGAAAATACTTCCATCATATGAAACCTTTACGACATAACTGGTGTTCGGATCGATAGTAAAAGACGCTTTTGCTTTCGCAACAACTCTGCCGTTCACTCTTTGCTTCAATACGATCTTGTCGTTTTCTTCTTTGAACTGCAATTCCATCAAGTTGTTTTTATTAACGTACCACCCAAACATCGAAATTTTGTTTCTGCTGCCGCCTGCAGTCATCATCGTAGTTTCTTCGGAGCAACTCTGACAACCGCTGAAAATTGGACTTGCCACAATCACCGCTTTTCTCCGACTCGGTATTCCGATAAGAAAACCGCCTGCTTCACTCCATGCATTTTTCACAACAGTCCAATTCGGATCCAGCGTTCCATCTTCGAAGTCATCACAGAACAGACATGGCCCAGTGATGTTGATGGTGTAATCATGGCTTTTCGCGCATGTTATGAGATCAATAGCTGTAATCGTAAAGTTAAAGCTGCCGATGGTTGTAGGTGTTCCACTAATTACGCCAGCTTGTTGATCAAGTGTAAGACCATCTGGCAATGCTCCTGCTGTTATGGAAAATAAATATGGTGCGAGACCACCAGAAGTAATAATTGTTTGGTTATAAGGAACTCCGATTTCGCCTTCGGGCAATGTCGGAGGGTTGAAAGTAATTACAGGACATTTATTGAGCGAATAATATTCGCTACCTGAACATTCATTTACATCACTGGCTGTAAGGAAAAAGATTCCTCCTGGATCATCACCACAATCAAATGGCGTACCACTGATTAATCCAGAGTCTGAATCCAATGTTAAACCACACGGCAATTCACCTGCGACCAGAAAGAACTTATATGGTGCAGTACCACCTGTGGCGGAAATGTTTTGACTATAAGGCGTACCAACCTCCGAATTCGGAAGAGTTTTAGGAGTTACTTTGATCGATTCTTCATCTGGAGAATAAATTCCACCGCTGTTCAGTCCGGAGTAGAATCCTCCGCCCCAAACAACCATCTTAGTTCCTGTCCACACCGCAGTATGGCTACCTCTACCCATTGGAGTATTGGATGCAATAGTAGTCGAAATCCAGGAGTCTGTTGATGGATCATATCGACCACCGGAATTCACTGACGAAGATCCACCAGAACTAATGTCGCCACCCCAGACTATCATTTCACTTCCTGTCCAAACTGCTGAATGCAAAGTACGGCCTAACAGAAGTCCGTTAGAAGTCGGCTGCCAGGTATCACTAATTGGGTCGTATCTTCCACCAGTATAAGTGGGATAAAGACTTGAAAAATTGCTGATTCCGCCCCAAACAATCATTTCATTGCCAGTCCAAACCGCTGAGTGATCAAAACGACCCACAGGAACATTGGTAATTGATGTTGATGTCCAGGTATCAGAAGAAGGATTGTATCGGCCACCAGTGTCAGTTGTGGAATCAGGATGTCCTCCGCCCCAAATAATCATTTCGCTTCCAGTCCAGACTGCAGTAGCGTTCTCACGCGCAAACGGAACATTTAGTCCGATCGATGTTGGCTGCCACGAATCGGTTAGCGGATCATATCGCCCACCGGTGTTCGCGAATTCCCCGCCCCATACAATCATCTCGCTTCCAGTCCATACAGCTACGTGATCAGTGCGTGCTTCTGGAACGTTTGCTCCAACTGATGTCGGTAACCAACTATCACTAATAGGATCGTAGCGACCTCCGGAATTGAACCAACCGTTATCATCGGTCCCGCCCCACACGATCATTTCAGATCCGCTCCATACTGCGGTATGAGAAGCTCGCGCTTCTGGAACATTTGTTGTTGAGGTTGCTGTCCAATCATTTAATGCCAGATCGTAAATCCCACCGGTATTCAAATATGGAAATTTGCCACCCCAAACTATCATTTCACTGCCAGTCCAGACTGCGGTGTGACCTGTGCGTTCTGATGGAGCGCTGTTTCCCAGGTTCAATTCAACCCAACTATCACTTGATGGGCTGTAACGCGCGCCATCTTGCAAGAATTCATAATTATCATTCTCACCTCCCCAAACGATCATTTCATTGCCAGTCCAAATGGCTGTATGACTTTCACGTTCTTCAATCGGTGCTGGAGCAATCGTTAACCAGGAATCCGTAACCGGTTCATAGGATGCTCCGGAATTTACTTCACCAACATCTTGCTCATTTCCTCCCCAAACAATCATTTTGGTACCTGTCCAAATCGCAGTATGAAATTCACGACCTCCAGGAACTCCTGAATTTGTGGAAGTTGGAGTCCATGAATTGTTCGATGGATTGTATCGGCCACCATCATTAACGCGACTCCCATTACTAAGTCCACCCCAAACAATCATTTCACTACCCGTCCAAACCGCCGTATGATCCCTTCGCGGTAAAGGTGAATTTGCATCAGCTATTGGCGCCCATGAATCAGACTGAGGATTATATTTTTTACCATCGCCAAGAGGTGTAAATGATCCAGCATCACCACCCCAAATCAGCATCTCAGTTCCCGTCCAAACTGCGGTGTGGCTTTTACGCGCACTTGGAGCATTCGTCGTTGATGTCGCCTGCCATGAATCGCTACTAATTGTGTAGACTCCTCCTGAATTTAGAGTTGTCTGAAAAACATCGGCGATTCCACCCCAGACAATCATCGCGCTGCCAGTCCAGACAACTTTATGTCCGAATCTTGGAGAAGGTGCTGATGTAGATGCAATCGGGATCCAGCTATCATTTACGGGATCATAGCGGGCACCGCTGTTCAATGCCGTTCCGTTATATCCGCCCCAAATGATCATTTCATTACCGGTCCAAATTGCAGTATGCGAGTGCCGTGGAAGAGGAACATCCGTAGCAGTGGAAGTTGAAGTCCATGTATCTGTTGCTGGATTGTAACGTGCACCAGAGTTAACGTAGACGTAATTACTCGCCCCACCCCAAATGATCATTTCGCTACCAGTCCAAACTGCTGTGTGTTCGAAACGATTTATTGGCGAGCCATTCAAACTTGCTACGTCTTCCCAACCTTCACAGGCTGAGCCGAAGTTGATTGGCGGCAGTTCATAATGGGAAATATTAAATGCAGTTTTCGTCAACGAAATCGTTGGAGCAATTTCTTCCCACCATTGCACAAAACTCTTCTTCGGAATGTTTAACATCTGCAAGTCAAATTGATTTTCGGTTTGATTTAGAATGCGACTTAGCAAAAAAGAATCAGAATTTTCTTTCAAATAGATATGATTTTGTTCTGGATATTGTTTTTTCAGATTTGCAAATTCTTCTTTTGATAACTGGATCCGATTCGATTGCCTGTTGGATGATTGTAAAGCCATCTGAAATGTCAGTGTCGAGTAAGTCCCCGGAAGCGATTGATTTTTTGTTTGGATCGAACGCGCCAGCGCTCTGGTATCAGAATGAAATCGCTGATCAAATGCGTACCAACTTCGGATCATGCGATCAGATAAAGTCTGGCGCGCAAGAGTCTCGGCAATTACCAAAGGATCATTGCCAAGTGCAGAAAATAGTTCCTGAAGCATTTCGGGATCTTTCGTTGTCTTAGCGATCCGATTCATTTCTTGCTGCAACATCACAGCACTAATTGGACGTTTCCAAAGATTTTCTAAGGATTGCGATTTTTTCAGCGAATCAATTACTTTTTGTTCGATCACGCTACGAGGCACCATCTGCTCAAAAGAAGGTTTGGGTGTGTGATTACTTTCAGGCCATATACGATGGTTGTAATAAACCCGTTCAATTTTTTCTTGTGCCTGAATTCTTTCAGTTAAAGTTATTGAAAAGGCGGGAGATGCTAAACCTAGAAGCGTCAAAAAGGCGACAACACTGAGTCCTACTTTCATTGCACCCCTCTTTCGTTAGATTCTAACAAATCTACGGATTAAGTAACAACCCGGGCGAGATACTCACTAAGTAAGACCCCTCCTTTTTGTATGATTTGGCTAGGAGCCGAAAGTTGACGAGACTGGCTGATCCTGTTAGATTTAGTCCTCAGTAATTCTTTCATTTCTGGAGGGCGGGCGTCCCTGCCCGCCGCCAATTTTATGGCGGGCACGGAGGCCCGCCCTCCTGTTAATGGGACCATATAAACAATGTCAGTTCTTGGGTATGTTTTAACCAAAATTATAGGCAGCAAGAATGAGCGCGAGCTCAAGAGGCTATGGCCTAATGTTGAGCTGATCAACTCCTTTGAGGAGCAGATGCAGAAGCTGTCTTCGGCGGATTTCCCTCAAAAGACGACTGAACTTCAGCAGAAGCTCGAACAGGGGGCGACTCTCGATGAGATTTTGCCGGAAGCTTTTGCATTAGTGCGGGAAGCTGCGAAGCGCGTACGGAACATGCGCCATTTCGATGTGCAACTGATCGGCGGAATGGTTTTGCATGAGGGCAAGATTGCTGAAATGACAACCGGTGAAGGAAAAACTCTGGTTGCAACTTTGCCCGCATATCTAAATGCACTCACCGGAAAAGGCGTCCATATTGTAACGGTTAATGATTACTTAGCACGCCGCGACTCGGAATGGATGGGTCCAATTTACAACGCGCTCGGACTTTCCGTAGGAGTGATTCAACACGATTCCACCGTACAAGATCGGCAACAAGCGTATCGCAGCCACATCGCGTACGGTACAAACAATGAATTCGGCTTTGATTATTTGCGCGACAACATGAAATTCGATTTAGCTGATTATGTGCAAACTGCGCATCACTATGCAATCGTTGATGAAGTCGATAGCATCTTGATTGATGAAGCACGAACGCCACTAATCATTTCCGGGCCGGCAGAAGAAAGCACTGACAAATATTATCGGATCGATCGAATTATTCCACGCCTCAAAAAAGAAGCCGACTATACGGTGGATGAAAAAGCGAATAGCGTTACCTTGACCGAAGAGGGGATCGTTCATGCGGAACGACTACTAGGAATAGACAATCTTTACGATCCTGCGAATGTTGATTTCTTGCATCACATCCATCAAGCACTGAAAGCACATGCCTTATTTGATAAGGACGTAGATTACGTTGTTAAAGATGGACAGGTCATCATTGTTGATGAATTCACCGGTCGTTTGATGCCAGGCCGACGTTACAGTGATGGTTTACATCAAGCGTTGGAAGCGAAAGAAAATGTAAAAATCGAATCGGAAAACCAGACGCTTGCAACAATCACTCTACAAAACTATTTCCGCATGTATGAAAAGCTTGCAGGCATGACTGGTACCGCAGATACAGAAGCAGTCGAGTTTGGCAAAATTTACAACCTTGATGTTATTGTAGTTCCCACTAATAAAGACTTGATCCGCACTTCTAATCCTGATGTTGTGTATCGCACTGAGCAGGAAAAATTTGATGCAGTGATTGAAGAAATTAAACAACTGCAGACAACCAAACGTCCGGCACTTGTTGGTACAGTTAGCATCGAGAAATCGGAAAAGCTTTCAACAATGCTGAAACGTGTCGGCATTAAGCACGTAGTTTTGAATGCAAAATATCATGAAAAGGAAGCTGAAATTATTTCGCAAGCTGGCCAACCTGGTGCAGTAACCATTGCAACAAACATGGCGGGTCGTGGTACTGACATCGTATTAGGTGAAGGAGTCGCTCAGGCCGGCGGTCTTCACATTATCGGAACCGAACGACACGAGGCGCGCCGCATTGATAATCAGCTACGAGGTCGTGCCGGACGTCAAGGCGATCCGGGGTCATCGCGATTCTATCTTTCATTGGAAGATGATTTGATGCGCATCTTCGGAAGTGATCGTATTTCCGGAGTCATGGAACGATTTGGAATGGAAGAAGGTGTGCCGATTGAACATAAATTGGTAACACGCTCTATCGAACACGCACAAAAGCAAGTTGAAACACGCAACTTCGAAATTCGCAAACATTTACTTGAATACGACGATGTTATGAATAAACAGCGCGAAGCTGTTTACGGTCTTCGCCGTAAAGTTTTGGAAGAAGAGAATCATTCTGAATACGTTCTGGAACTGGCGGATGATATTTTGCAATATTTGATCGGCCAGAGATGTCCCTCCAAAAGTGATCCGCGAGATTGGGATTTGCAAAACTTGATGGTGGATTTGCATGGACAATTCGGATTGGATCTTGATAAAGAAAAGCTCAAAGAATTAGAAAATTCAGAAGACATTCATGACTTCCTTTATCAGAAATTAGAACAGACATATACCGACAAGAAAGCTGCAATTGGTGATCAGCGCTGGACGTTTCATGAGCGGATGTTGATGCTTCATGTAATTGATAGCCAATGGAAAGATCATTTATATGCGTTAGATCATTTGAAAGAAGGAATTGGATTTCGCGGATACGGTCAGCGCGATCCATTGGTGGAATACAAGCGCGAATCTTTTGAATTGTTTGAAGAAATGATGAACCGTATGGAAGAAGATATAGTCCGGTATGTTTTCCTTACGCAGCCGCCGCCTGATCAAACAGCGCCACGGGTTCGTGCGCCGCGCCAGGTGAAATTATCCGGTCCATCATTGGAAGCTGCTGTTGCAGTAGCCGCAGCAAAAAAGAGCGCAAAAGTTGGGCGCAATGATCCTTGTCCTTGTGGATCCGGCAAAAAGTATAAGCGGTGTTGCGGAATTAACGATTAATCTACCGCAGAGTCACGGAGGTACACAAAGATGGCTAATAGTGAGAAAGATCTATTAGAAAAATTAGCTGATGCAATTCCAGGCTTAAAAGGTTATCGCGATAAAGAATCACGACGCGACACCGACAAAAGATTTCGCGATTATCTCGCGGACCGGATCGATCGCGCGCGTGGAAGTCTGGATGAACTGAAGCGCATTCTTGTAAATCAAGGCAAACTCGATGGACTTGCCGAGCTTGATCGTTTATCACAAAAATTATTTCAATCAGCCAATCAAATCCGGCATGCGTCTTATGGTTATTCAGGGTTATTCGATCAAGTGAAAATTCGTGAGAATGAATTAGACCGCATTTATGATCATGATCTATCGATGCTCAGTGATGTTGAGGCGATTGAAGCAAGCGTGAAAGATCCGGGAGCGGCGCAAGATTGGGATGGAAAAATTCAAGCGCTCAATCAAAAGTTGGAAGACCGTAAACATTTGTTTTCCGGAACCGAATAATAGGAGTACTTACCATGGCAATCGAAATCATAGAATGGAAGGAAGATAGCGGAGACGAACTCGTTTACCGGTTCTCTGCAAGCGACACCATAAAAATGGGCGCTCAATTGATCGTGATGGAAAGTCAAACAGCAGTTTTCTTTCGTGATGGCAAAGCGCTGGATACATTTGGACCGGGACGTCATACATTAAGTACCCTGAATCTTCCGATTCTCACAAAAATTCTGAGTCTTCCCTTCGGATCTAAATCGCCATTCAAAGCGGAAGTTTATTTCGTAAGCAATCGTGTTTTCACAAACTTAAAGTGGGGCACGCGCGAGCCTGTTATTTTTCGTGATACCGAATTCAAAATGGTTCGGCTTCGCTCTTTCGGTGTTTTTTCGATTCGAATTAATGATCCCTCTCTCTTTGTAAATACGATTGTAGGCGCACAACGAAGATTCACCACAAGTGATATCGAAGGGTATCTCCGCGAAATGGTGGTTTCCAAATTATTTGATGTACTTGGTGAAACACTCAAGACACTTTTGGATCTTCCGCGATATTACGATGAGTTGGGTGTTGCATTAAAGACTCGCGTGAAAGAAGACTTCGGAAAGTATGGATTAGAAGTTGTAGATTTTTATATTAACTCAATCACGCCGCCGGATGAAGTTCAAAAAATCATTGATGAACGCAGCGGAATGGCAGCGATGGGTGATATGAACGAATACATGCGATTTAAAGCCGCGCAAGCGATGGGTGATGCTGCGAAGAATGAAGGCAGCGGTGCTGGTCAAGGAATGGGATTAGGAATGGGCGCCGGAATGGGAATGATGCTGCCAGGAATGGTGGCGCAGGCAATGCAAGCCGGACAACAAAATCAGGCGCCACAAGGAAAACCAGGAGTGACCGGTCCGATTTGCAGTAAATGCAAGACGCAGCTTCCACCGGGTGCTCAATTCTGCACAAGTTGCGGAGCTCCAATTGCGAATTGGCTTGTTTGCCCAAAATGCACAGCACAAGTTCCACCTGATGCGAAATTTTGCAATGCCTGTGGCGCTAAGATGGTTCAGGATTGTTCGAAATGCGGTACAGCGATTCAACCAGGATCTAAGTTTTGCCCGGAATGTGGACAGGCTGTAGGAATATAAATGTTTTGCGATCTCTGCGGTAAAATTTAACCATGATTGAAAGACCGTTAGAAGAAGGTTTAACTTTTGATGATGTTTTGCTAGTTCCGGCAGAGTCTGATGTTTTGCCTGCCGAAACTGAAGTCCGCACTTTGTTCAGCCGGAATATTCAACTGAATGTTCCGATCATCAGCGCAGCAATGGATACCGTAACGGAATCCGGGATGGCGATCGCACTTGCACAGCAAGGCGGACTCGGCATCGTTCACAAAAATATGTCGATTACTGATCAAGCCGATGAAGTCGATAAAGTAAAGCGCTCCGAATCGGGAATGATTGTGAATCCGATCACGATGTCTCCTGATAAATTGATCAGCGAAGCATTAGCCGTAATGCAGAAGTATAAAATTTCCGGAGTGCCGATCACCCAAAACAGCAAACTCGTTGGAATCTTAACAAACCGTGATCTCCGGTTTGAAACGAACTTCAATCAAAAAATTTCGCAAGTAATGACGCGTGAAAATCTAATTACAGTACCGGTCGGCATCAATCTGGAAGAAGCAAAAAAGATTTTGCATAAACACAAAATCGAAAAGCTGCTGGTAGTTGATGATGATTACCGGCTCAAAGGATTAATCACGGTTAAAGACATTAAGAAAACGATTGAATTTCCAAGCGCCTGTAAAGATGACATGGGTCGTTTGCGTGTTGGTGCGGCAATCGGGCCAGCTCAGGATATGGAGGAGCGCGCTCAAGCTCTTGTAAACGCGCAGGTGGATGTGCTTGTGATTGATACTGCACATGGTCATTCCAAAAAAGTTTTGGAGGCGATCAGCGCGATCAAGAAAAAATTTCCGCAAGTTGATCTGGTTGCCGGAAATGTTGCAACGGAACAAGGTGCAAAAGCTTTGATTTCACAAGGCGTGGATGGAATCAAAGTTGGAATGGCCCAGGTTCTATTTGTACTACGCGCGTAGTAAGTGGAGCAGGCGTTCCTCAAATCACTGCCATCGATTCCTGTTATCGGATCAGCCGCGAATACAACATCCCGTTAATTGCTGATGGCGGAATCAAATATTCCGGTGATGTCGCCAAGGCAATTGCAGCAGGAGCAAGTTCAGTGATGATCGGTTCATTGTTTGCAGGTACGGATGAAGCACCGGGTGAGCAGATTTTATATCAAGGCCGCAGTTACAAAATGTATCGCGGAATGGGATCGATTGAAGCAATGAAGCACGGCAGTAAAGAACGATATGGCCAAACTACGGATGATGCGATGAAAATGGTTCCGGAAGGAATTGAAGGACGCGTTCCATATCGTGGTTCGATTTCCAATATTGTGTACCAATTGATCGGCGGTTTGCGCGCCGGGATGGGTTATTGTGGCTGCAAAAATTTGGAAGAAATGCGCAAAAAATCCAAATTCCTCCGGATCACCAGCGCCAGTCTCAAAGAAAGTCACGTTCACGACGTGATTATCACCAAAGAATCCCCCAATTATCAGATGGATTGACCCCTAACTTTTTGCGTTCTCTCCGCGTTTGCGAGAGAATAAACGCAGAGAGGACCAGGGGATAGAGTGTCAGAAGCGTCGCGAACGCAAGAGCTCGAAGAGCATCTTCAACGACTTCTTAAATTACTTCAAAGCACCGAACGACTCCATAACACTCTCGATTTAGAAAAAGCTCTGATGATGATTCTCGATACGTCATTAGAACTTACCGGCATGCAACGCGGTTTCATGATGTTGTTAAATTCGGATCGCAAGCTGGAATTTCGCATCGGAAGAGATAGCTCCGCCAAAAATATTTCCTTCGAAAAATTCAAGGTAAGTCAGACAATGATGCGCAAGGTTATTGATGAACAAAAATTGTTTACTTTTTCCAGCGCAAAAGAATTTCCTACCGAAAGCGTAAAAAACCTAAAAATCCAACGCGGATTCTGCGCACCATTATTTGCATATCGCTCCGTTCAAGATATTCAAGATACGCGCCGTATTACCGGACTTCTCTATGCAGACAGCAAAATTCCCGGCAAAATTGGCGCTGTGGAAGAAGTTCTGATTAACGCAATTGCATTGCACGCAGGATTAGCATTAGAAAATGCTTACCTGTTTGAAATGGCGTCACTCGATGGCCTCACTCGTTTGTTTCAGCGCCATTACAGCAGTGTTGCGGCAGAGATTGAATGGAAGCGCGCAAATCGGCATCAGCATCCGTTAAGCGTATTGATGATCGATGTTGATAATTTCAAAATGATCAACGATACGCGTGGACACGATTACGGGGATTCTGTGCTGCGAAAAGTTGCTGCAACATTACGGAAGACTTGCAGGCTTGAAGATGTGATTTCACGCTATGGCGGAGATGAATTCATGATCTTACTTCCTGAAACCGCTTCCGATGGAGCAGTGTTGCTTGCTGAGCGCATCCGCAAAACTTTTGAAACGACTCAGAATTTGGAAGGCGAAAAACTTGCGACAGTAAGTATCGGTATTGCTTCGTATCCAATTTCACCAGCGCACAACATTGAGGATTTGATTAAACTGGCCGATCAAGCTCTGTATCGCGCGAAAGAAGCGGGACGCAACCGTACTATCCTGCATACGTAGATTTCAACACTGGGCCTCTAAGACACAAAGTTACACAAATTTCTTATTAAGATATCTAGTGAAAATTAGTGCCCTTGTGTCCTTGTGTTGAAATCAGCGCAGATTCGCAGTCAGAAACGCCCATTTGTCGGTGATTTCGTCAATCAGCTTTGATGTTGGTTTTCCGACACCATGACCTGCTTTGACATCAATACGAATCAAAACTGGCGCGTCACTGCGCTGCGCTTCCTGCAATGCCGCCGCAAATTTAAAACTGTGCAACGGAACAACGCGATCATCATGATCGGCTGTACTCAATAAAACGGCAGGATATTTTGCAGGCTTTATATTCTGCAAAGGTGAATATTTGTAAATCGCCTTGAAATGTTCCGGATTATCCGGGTTTCCATAATCATCGATCCACGCCCATCCAATGGTGAATTTGTGAAATCGCAACATATCCAACACACCAACTGATGGCATTACTGCGCCAAATAAATCCGGACGCTGAATCATACTTGCACCAACAAGCAATCCGCCATTCGATCCGCCACCAATTGCCAGTGATTCAGTTCTCGTGTACTCATTTTGAATTAACCATTCGGCGGCAGAAATGAAATCATCAAACACATTTTGTTTATTCTGCATCGTACCTGCACGATGCCACTCTTCACCATACTCACCACCACCGCGTAGATTCGCCACTGCATAAACTCCACCTAATTCCATCCAGACTAAAACCCCAACACTAAAAGCCGGAGTCAGCGAAATGTTAAAGCCACCATAACCATACAGATAAGTTTTGTTCAGTCCGTTCTTTTCAATTCCTTTTTTGTGAACGATGAACATTGGTACCTGAGTACCATCTTTACTATGATAAAAAACTTGAGTCGTTTGATAATCATCGGGATTGAAATTGAGTTTTGCGCCAAAGCAGCGAAGATTCTTTGTTCAGCAGATCATATCGATAAATTTGAGTGGGTGTAGCAAAGCTTGTAAATGCGAAATATGTTTCCGTATCGCTCTGCTTTCCTGAAAATCCTCCAACAGTCCCTGTACCTGGAAGTTGAATATCTTGAACGAATCTCCCATCTAACTCGAAAATCTTGACTGTAGAGTGAGCATCCTTCAAATACGTGGCAACAATTTGGCGGTTCAGAATTACTGCACTTTCCAACGTATCTGTACTTTGCGGGATTATTTCTTTCAAGGATTTGCGATCAGGATTCTGCAGATCGATTTCAACTACACGCCCTCTTGGCGCATTCAAATTTGTCTTGAACCAAAATCGGTGGTCTTCATTTCCGATGAAAGAATATTCAGCATCAAAACCGCCGATCAATTCCATGAGTTGCGAATCTGGAATTTGTAAGTCGCGATAATAGATCGCATAGCGCGGATCGGTTCCGCGCGATACGGTGACAATCAAATATCGGCCATCTTCGGTTACGTATGGATAAAAATGCCATTCACGCTCATCAGGACGTTCATAGATCAGTTCATCATCAGATTGCCGGGTACCAAGTCTATGAAAATAAAGTTTTTGGAAATACAATGTTTCATCCATCGATTCGGCATTGGCAGGTTCCGGATAACGTGAATAAAAGAAGCCTGAACCATCTTTCTTCCACGCCGCCGATGAAAACTTTATCCATTTCAAAACATCAGGGAGATCTCTTGCAGTAGCAACATCACGCACTTTCCATTCCATCCAATCAGATCCAGAAGCAGATAACCCATATGCCATAAGATTCCCATCATCACTGATGGAGTATCCAGCCAATGCGATGGTGCCATCGGATGAAAGCTGATTTGGATCTAAAAGAACACGTGGATTATCTTGAAGAGATTCGGATGTGTACAAAACGCTTTGATTTTGAAGTCCATCATTTTTGGAAAAGAAATAACGATTCCTTTCCCGGTGTGGCACTCCAAATTTTTCGTAATCCCAGAGCCTGGTTAGACGTTCACGAATCTTTTCGCGCTCAGGAATTTTTTCAAGGAATTCAAAAGTAACTTTGTTTTGTTCTTCAATCCATTTGCGCGTTTCTTCCGAATCCAAATCTTCAAGCCAACGATATGGATCCGGAACTTTAATTCCGTGAATTTCATCTATGACATCGGACCTTCGTGAAGCAGGATATTTCATCATACTCTTACTCGTACTCTTAATCGTAATCGAAAATCAAGAACGAGTACGATTACGAGTAAGAGTACGATTACGATTATAATTTCAATATGCAAGAAATATTAGGGCTAGAAATTCGGGAGATTGCCGAGCTGATTGGTGGTCCGAATTATCGAGCCTCACAGGTTTTTGAATGGATTTACTCCCGGCTCGAATATGACTTCCACAAGATGAGCAATCTTCCCCAGGAATTACGCAACGATCTTGCAGCACGATTTTCCATAACACTACCTCAAATCGTGGAAGCACAAAAATCGAGTGATGGCACCACAAAATATGCATTGAATGTAGCCGGCGAAACGATTGAAGCGGTTCATATGCCGGATACGAGGCGCGATACTCTCTGTATTTCCAGCCAGGCCGGTTGTTCATTTGGTTGTAAATTCTGCGTCACCGCGCGTATGAATTTGCGGCGCCATCTCACTGCCGGTGAAATTGTCGGACAAGTGCTCCTTGCGATTCAACATCATGGAAGATCTAAGCCGCTAAATATTGTTTTTATGGGAATGGGCGAACCGCTGCACAATTATGACCAGGTGATGAAAGCTTTTCGCATCCTTACTCACCAGCGCGGATTAAAAATTTCCAATCGCCGGATTACAGTTTCAACTGTCGGCTACATTCCTTCACTACTGCGGTTGCATGATGAACCAGTAATTCCGAATCTTGCGGTGTCGTTGAATGCTCCAAATGACAAACTGCGCAGCGAGTTGATGCCGATCAACCGGCTTTATCCTATTAAAGTGCTGATTCAAACATTATCTGAATTGCCATTGCGCCATCGACAAAGGATTACATTCGAATATGTATTGTTGCGTGGGGTCAATGATTCGGATGAGCATGCGCATCAGCTTTTGCAAGTAACACAGCCGATCCGTTGCAAAATAAATCTGATTCCATTGAATCCTGATCCGCATCTACCTTTTGAACGTCCGGATGACGAAACGATCAGCCGTTTTGCAGGAATTCTAGTAGATGGCGGAAGAACTGTTGCTGTACGCAGAAGTCGCGGTCCTGATATCAGCGCAGCATGCGGACAACTCGGCACACACTACATCAATCCGGACTTAGTGCCCCTGGGTATAACTAGAAATTCTTTTTAACGCAGAGATCGCCGAGTAAAAGTATATAAAATATCTCGGCGTGCCCGGCGACCATAATAGTGGCTTTAGCATAAGAAAAAGGCCATTAATCCATTGTTTTATAGAAGGAAATGGTCGAGAAAACCTAGGAAGATTTTTTTTGTGATGGTGGAGTAGGAACTTCTAGAAATTGGGTGTTGCGCTTCGCTTCAAAGACTCGTTGCTGCAACTTACCTACGATATTAACTTTTTCTTCAAAGGAAAGAGAAGTAGCTTCAGCCTTCCTATACTCTTCTTTCGCTTTAAAGATTTCCTTAAGATCCTTGTTCACGTCTTGTCCTCTCGAAACGAACCCATTTATCCATGAGCTCATGTCGTCTAAGAATATTATTTAGTTTGTCTTTATTTAAGTCAACTTTCTGCTCGAGAAGCATTTCAACTCTCGAAAGATGTTTTAAGGTCCCAGCATTAACCATCATAGCCGCTAAATGCTCAGCAGCAATGATTCGCGTTCGGGTACTACCGAAAATAATATCGCTCGCTTCTTCAACAGCTTCTTTAAATAGTGGTGGATCCATAGCCAGAAGGAATTGTACCAACTCCCCTTCTATTTTTATGTAAGGCCCGACTTCGGAATAACTTTTGTTTTTGAGGTAAGCATAAATATCTCCCAAATAATCAATGGAGTCTGCACGACTGGACGGAACTAAGACAAAAATATCAATATCTTCTGTCGTGAAGGGCACCGTGTAATAAATTGTGGCAAACCCGCCGCCTATTGCGTAAGTACTGATGATACCAATTGACTGCATCTCGTTAAGCACTTGTATCACTCGTTCAAAACTAGACTGGTTCATAAGTCTTATTCTATTTCTATTTTTCAAGGAAGCGAGAAAACGTAATACCCGCTGAAAGTGCGAGAGACTCTCGCGCGCCCGGCGTTAAAAAAAATTAGCCGAGAATTTCCTGTAGCTGCTTCGGGGAGATGTTGCCGCCGGACAAAATCAATGCAATGTTTTTGCCGCGCACACGGTCTTGCAATTTTAATGCGGCTGCAAGCGATGCTGCACCTGCAGGCTCCGCCAGAGTTTTGACTTTTTCAAGATAAAGCCGCACTCCACGTTTCATTTCATCTTCTTCAACCAGAATGAAATCGTCCAGATACTTCCACAAAATTTCTTGCGGCATCATGAATGGCACACGCGTGGCAAGCCCCTCAGCGAACGTTTCCATTTTTGATTCTGTCCATTTCCGCGCTTTCCATGTTAAATATGCAGCAGGCGCCTTCGCGGCTTGCACTCCAATCACTTGCACATTCGGATTCAATGTTTTTGCAGCCAAGCATGCACCAGCAGCACCACTGCCGCCTCCAACTGGAACAATAATCATTTCGATTTGTGGTTGTTCTTCCAAAATTTCCAGTGTATGAGTTCCAACACCTGCAATTAACAACGGTTCATCGCCTGATGAAATAAAGCGAAGCCCGCGTTCGCGCGCATAAGATTCCGCGAACCCGCGGCACTCGTCAAAATCTATTCCATGAAAAATAATTTCCGCACCATAACTGCTGATTGCAGCAACTTTCACCGGATTTGCATTATCCGGCACTACTATCACAGCTTTCACACCAAAAGTGCGCGCGGCATATGCGATCGATTGCCCATGATTTCCAGTTGATGCGGTAATCACACCAGCCTGACGTTCTTCATTTAACAGCTGTGAAATGAAATTGATGCCGCCACGAACCTTAAACGCACCGATCGGCTGATAATTTTCATGCTTCACCCAAACACGCGCTCCAACAATCTGATCCAGCGCTGGATAATTGTGCAATGGCGTTTGTGGCAAATATTTGCGGATGATTTGTCGGGCACTCAAGATATCTTTGAACTCCACCATAGCTAACTCCAATCAGGTGCTAAGACTCAGAGGCGATCTTTTTCTCTCAAGCCTTTTCTTTCGATGATACCAGGGACCGATTGCCTCTGCATATTTCTGACTTAATCCGCGAAATTTTTCAAATCGGCGGATGTGGCCTTCAACCAGTTTTAATGCTAACTCCGGATCTTTTAAATCATGCTCACATAAAATACACAATCTTCTGCAGAGTTCACTGTCCGTGACTTGCTCACCAACTTCCCCGATTAACCATTGCATCCGTTCTAAATCTTTTACTCTTCGCAGATTCCGCGCGATTACCATCAAGACAAGATCGCGATCTAAATCAGAATCGCCATCCAATGCGCGCATCAAATGATCCAGCGCAGCAGGAAAATCTTTTTGGCGTTCATGTAGCAGCGCCAATGAAAAATGCTCTTCAGGTGAAGCTTCATTGCCCTGCTTTAACAAACAAGCTCTGGCCATCAAAACAGCAAGCGACAAAATATCAAGCTGATTATGATGAAGGACTTGTTGAATCAAATTCGTACTGGCGAAACGAAGGTAATTTGCGTACGCAGATGGAATGAGATGTCCGGGAATATCAAACTCCCGGAAAAATTGGAGAACGCACCTTTCCAAATTCACAAGATCGCAATCATGAAATCGCCGCTTCCATAATCGTCTTGCTACAAACAACATATCAATGTGTTGTTTATTTTCCAGCGGATCGTCTTTACGATGCATTAAATATCGGTTGCGTAAAATCTGCGTATCGAAACATTTTCCATTGTAAGTAACAAGCACATCATAATTTTTCAGGAAACTTTCGATAGCGCACAAAAACGCGGATTCTTCTGCCAGATCATGAAGAAAAAATTGACGTATTTGAAAATAACCTTGTTCTACAAATCCAAATCCAACCAGAAAAGCATACGTTCCTGTACCGCCTGCGGTGCCTGTAGTTTCGATGTCGAAAAACAAAGTTTTGTGCAATGAAAATTCTTGCAATGAATGATCCACGGTCAAGAAACGCAACGTAGAGATAGAAGGATCCGGGAACTTTTTGAGGTCAATTTGGCCGTGGTATTCGATGTAAATTTTGTCGCAGACATACGTCTCACCGGCTTCATTTTTCAGCGAAACGAGGCCGGGCAATGGCCCTGTTGCATGCAGCGTTTTTGGTCTTTTGTCGACGGTAGTTAATTTAAGAGCGCGCAGACGTTCCCTTAAATCCATCCAAAATCATCTCCGCCACCCATCATAACACACCATAATGTGCCTCTGCGGTCAAATTTGACCCGCATAGCGCACTACTAATAGAATAAACCAAACATATATAGAAGTTAGACAGGGGGCTCAATGAAAGAATGGGGTAGGTATTTTCTTTTTGTTTTTGTTTTACTTTTCTATATCACTTCAAATTTCCTGAATGCTGCGGATTTCTCGGATGATGGTGTCTGGCAACGAATTCCAGAACACAAGATTCAACACGCCGGAATTCGAGCAACCTCTCCTCGGCCTGATTTAACTTTTCAAATCAATCAAGAAATTCTGAAAGGTATTCTCAAACAAGCGCCGCTTGAATTCACTTCAGAAGCGATAACCAAAAATATTTCGTTAAGCCTGCCGCTGCCAGATGGAAGATTCACTAGATTCCGCATTGAAGAATCTCCAATCATCGAACCGGCATTAGCAGCAAAGTATCCCGAAATCAAAACGTATCGCGGACAAGGAATCGATGATCGCACAATGACTGTTCGCCTGGGTTGGACCTCCGGCGGCTTTCACGCTTTCGGATTAACAACCGATCGGAGTTTTTATGTTGGTGTTTATCAATTCGGCGATACTCAAAATTACGTCAGTTATTGGGGCGATAAGGATAGTCTCCCGGCAAAACATTTTGAGTGCCTGGTAAATGATCAATTCAAATCAAACTTTAAAGCTCCGTTCCCTGCTCAACCAGATAATGGTGACATATTACGTTCATACACGACGGCCATTGCTGCAACCGGCGAATACACTCAAAAATTTCCGCCCGGCACAAAAGCCTCAGCACTCAACGATGGAATCATTCCTACAACGAATTCGTTCAATACAATTCTGGAACGCGAATTCACTGTGCGGCTGGTTTTGGTCGGCAATGAAGATCAAATTATTTTTACCGATGGTGCAACGGATCCTTACACTGCGAATGATCCATCCACAATGCTTGGTGAAAATCAGACCACGATAGATAACCAAATCGGGTCAGCAAATTACGATATTGGTCATGTTTTTGGCGGAATCGGTGGAAGTGGTGTTGCTTATATTGGAGTTCCGTGTAATTCAGGATTCAAAGCTCAAGGCGTTTCAACTTACTCAAATCCGATGGGCACAACTTTCCTTGTCGATTTAGTCGCACATGAGTTCGGACATCAATTTAATGCCAATCATTCCTTTAACGGAACCACCGGCTCCTGCGGACCAAATCGCCATGGATCAACCGCATGGGAACCTGGAAGTGGATCGACAATCATGTCTTATTCCGGAAGTTGTGGCGCTGAAAATATTCAAAGCTTCAGCGATCCTTTTTATCATGTTGGAAGTTATGATGAAGTAAATTCATTGATTCCATTCACAAGTTGCGATACTGAAACTTCCACTGGTAATAATCCGCCGACTGTTGATGCCGGACCAAATTACACCATTCCACAAAGTACACCTTTTACGTTAACAGCAACAGGAAACGATCCGGATGGCGATGCCCTCACTTACAACTGGGAGGAGAAAGATCTCGGAAATGCTTCGCCTCCGTTAACCGATGATGGGAGCCGTCCGATCTTCAGAACATGGACTCCACAAACATCTCCTTCACGAACTTTTCCCAGACTTCAGGATGTTTTGGATGGCGGTCTGATTTTAGGGGAAGCATGGCCAACAACCGATAGAACACTAAATTTTCGGGTAACCGCTCGCGATAACCATGCAGGTGCCGGTGGAACTTCATATGACTCCATGGTAGTTACTGTTGAAAATGGTGCAGGACCATTTGTGGTTACATATCCGGATACAAATGTGACCTGGACCGGGGGAACTGCTGAAACCGTTACCTGGAATGTGGCTGGAACTAATTCTGCACCGGTTAATACTGCAAACGTTAAAATCCTGCTATCAACTGATAGCGGTATGACATTTCCAATTGAACTTGCTTCATCGACTCCCAATGATGGATCGCAAAACATTACTGTCCCCCTTGTCACTACAACAACAGCGCGAGTAAAGATCGAAGCGATCGGAAATATTTTCTTTGATATTTCAAACGCCGATTTCACCATCAACACTTCCGGCTGCACAATGATTACCGTAAATCCTCCAACATTGCCTGATGGCTTGCTTGGAACTGCATACAATCAAACGATAACAGCAACAGGTGGAACTGCTCCATTTACATTCGCAGTTACATCCGGATCTCTTCCACCTGGATTAACGTTGGCATCCGATGGCGCTTTAACAGGAACACCAACTGCAACCGGAAATTATTCGTTTGTAATCACAGCAACTGATGCAAACAGTTGCACCGGAACACGATCGTATACTGTCAGCATTACAAGCAATACTTGTTTGTTCTGCGATAACTTTAACGATGGCACTCTCAGCACTGGTTGGACTTACATAAAACCGAACTGGACAGAAAACGGGGGTTTTCTAGCCGGCACACCTACAGGAAGGAAAGCAATTGCAATTGCTACTCCAATTTTTGGTGGTTGCAGTAACTGCACTGTGGAAGCTGAAATGCAAACAGCAGGCGGACCCGGAAATCGTGTATGGCTGCTGGCATGGTATACCGATAAGAAAAATACTGTTGAATTGTTGATGAAAGAAGAAAAAGATTTCTGGGTGTTAAAGCAAAGATCGAATGGATCTGTTGTAACAAAAGCAAAAGGCGCAGCAACAATCGATCCGAATACAACTTACGATGCGAAAATCGTTTTTGATGGAAATCAATTCCAGCTTTACATCAATAATACGTTGCTGATTACGCTATCGAAAGGTGCCGGCACAAATCCGAACGGCACGGTTGGTTTTCAATTGAAATTAACAACCGGAAGTTTTGATTCGATTAACGTCAATTAAAAACTACCGCAGAGAACGCTGAGATTATTTCTTTTCTGCGAATTCTGCGATCTCTGCGGTAAAATCCTAATACGCTTTGGAAAGCAAGTACATTACCATCTCGCGTGTGCGGCCTGAATAAGGAGATTGTGCACCGATGCAGGATGGGCAACCATTCTGACATGCGCAATTACGCACCAAACTTTCGACAGCGGCAAGCAAATTATTTCGTTGATCAAACAACGTTTTGCTGAATCCGATACCGCCGGGATATTTGTCGTACAAGTAAATATTTGGTTGAAATGCCAGGCGTGATGGATCTGCAGTTTCCGGACGCCGTAATTGTCGCTGATAAATTTTGTGATCTTGAAGGGTGTCAACAACAGAAACGCCTAAATCGCGAAGATCGCACATCAATGAGATCACAGCGATCCCTCGCAACGCATAAGAAAGACCACGAACACCATCAATCTTTTCTTCGGAATCAAAAGGAGCTGCATCCAGAACTTCACGCGGAATACTTAACCAGAACGCAGTGGTATGCCATTCATGTTCCGGGAGACTGAGTTCTCCGGAGCCAACATTTTCCAGGGTAAAAAATTTCAGCTTCTTGAATCCAACAACTTCTTCAGTCACCTGAATCTCGCCATGTGACGGCAAAAATCTTTCGGCTGCTTGCTGCTCAAAAATCTCCAGCACTTTTACATCCGTATACGAAATTGCATCGGTATAATAATCTGCTTCAACCGGACGTACTAAAGCTTTGCGGCCTTCAAAATCGAGGCGATCAACGAAAAACGGATTTCCTTCACATAGATAAATTGCCTTTTCATGCAAGGTAGTCAGTGCGCTGCCGAAATCTACCTCTGCAATCACTTCATTTCCGCGACTGGTATCAACAACCAGAAAATTATCGGAAGTAATCCGCCTTAAACTCACAGCATTAGCCGGATAAGCTTCATTGATCCAGTGATGTGCATCACCGGCCTGATGAACGAAACCTTCCTCTTTCAAAAATCCAAGAATTTCACCAAGATCTTCACCGCCAAACGCTTCCGTAACGCGAAATGGCAATTCAAAGGATGCACATTTCACATGATCAACAAGGATGTGCAGGTTATCAGGATTTGTGCGGGCGTGCTCCGGGGAAGCCCCAAAAAAATATTCGGGGTTGGACATTAAGAATTGATCAACCGGTGATGAGCTTGCAACCAGCACTGTAATTGAAGGACGATCACGGCGCCCCGCTCTTCCCGCCTGTTGCCACGAACTACTAATCGTGCCGGGATATCCAGCCAATACACTTGCATCCAGCGATCCGATATCAATCCCTAACTCCAGCGCATTGGTACAAACCACACCGCGGATTTCTCCGGAACGAAGTCCGGCTTCAATTTCCCGCCGGACCGATGGCAAGTACCCGCCACGATAACCACGAATCTCGCCAGCTTTCAAAACTTGCGCAGTTTGCCTTTCCTGCAGGTAAGTCAACAGAATTTCCATGATCAATCTGCTGGGCGCAAAAACGATTGTATGGAGATCATGATCCAAAAAGTAATTCGCAATAGCTTGAGATTGCTTTACATACGAGCGCCTGATTCCAAGTGTTGGATTTACAACCGGAGGATTGAAAAAGATAAAGTGCTTCTCTCCTGACGGCGCTCCGTTATTCGAAACCAATTCCACCGGCAATTCCAGGATCTGTTCGGCATGTTCTTTGGGATTCGCTATGGTTGCCGAACAGCAAATAAACTGAGGTTGGCTGCCATAAAACTCACAGATCCTACGTAATCGACGTACTACATTTGTAATATGACTACCGAAAACTCCACGGTAGGAATGGAGCTCATCAAGCACTATGAATTTCAAATTCTCGAACAACTTCTGCCACTTTACGTGATGCGGGAGAATTCCGGAGTGAAGCATATCCGGATTGGTGATCACGATATGGCCTTGCGATCGGATCGCCTGACGGGCATCGACGGGAGTATCGCCATCAAATGTAAATGCCTTCACATCAGGTGCGGCATAATCTAAGAGCGCTTGAATTTCCGCCAGCTGATCCTGCGAAAGGGCTTTTGTCGGGAAAAGATACATTGCCCGGGCAGTAGGTTGTTCCAAAATCTTTTGCACCACAGGCACGTTGTAGCAAAGAGTTTTGCCTGAAGCAGTTGGAGTGATTACAACAATATTCTTCCCTTCTGACAACAACTGCCATGATTCGGCCTGGTGTGTATATGGAAGTTCGATGCCTCTCACTTTGAGGGCATCGATTATCTCTGGCGGAACTGATTCAGGAAAAGGCACACAGCGAGCCAGCCGCGGTGCAATGATCCGATGATTGACAATTTCGTTAGAAAATTGGTTCTTAAACTTTTGCAGGACCTCAGAAAAATCAATCATCGTAGACCCAGGAGCGCGGGCCTCCGTGCCCGCGATATTTCACTGGCGGGCAGGGACGCCCGCTCTCCGGAAGCGCGTAATGAAAAAACCATCGGTGTTATCACGATGCGGGAATAATGTTTGGCGTGCAGTCTCTTGAAACTCCGGATGTAATCTCAAAAACTCTTTGCTGATATCGTCCGTTTCTTCCGGTTCGAAACTGCACACAGAATAAACCATGCTTCCAGTGTCATCGACATACTTAACACACGACTCCAGAATTTGCAATTGAACCTCAGCAAATTTGTTGAGCTCACCTTCTGTTCGCCACCATTTGATTTCCGGATGACGCCGGATCACACCAAGCCCTGAACATGGCGCATCGACTGTCACCAGATTAAATCGTTTTCCTAACGGAAGTTTTCGCGCATCAGCAACAACACCATTTGCAGAATGAATTTGCAATCGCTCAATGTTTCTGCGCCACATCTTCATCCGCTTCAAATCTGAATCCAATGAAGTAATCATCCCTTGATCGCGCATCCGCATTGCCAGCTGCAAAGTTTTTCCACCAGGCGCAGCAGCAATCTCTAACACGGTTTGTCCGGGCTTTGCTGACATGATTTCGCCCAATACTTCGATACCTGCATCATGAATATAAAATTCACCTTTTTCGAAAGACTCTGTCAGTTGCGGCGCACCTTCAAGCACCACAAATAGCGGAGACGTTTCGAGGCCCGGCCTTTGCTCCCTGCTTCCGCAAGGCCGGGCCTCAACCTTGATTCCGTCAGCTTTCAAATGTTGTAAGACATTTTCCGGAGTTGTAATCAATTCATTGACTCGCAAAAACATTTGCGCAGGTGTATTGTTCCGCTCCATCAATGCCTTTGTATCGGAAACTCCGTATCGATTTAACCATCGCTGCACCAGCCATTCAGGATGCGAATACACAATCGATAATGATTTGAAGTCATCCCCTGGCGGGAACATCAGCGAATCAAGTTTTGATTGAACTGCCCGCAAAATTCCGTTCACGAAAGAAGATGCAGATGTCATTCGGATGCGCTTACACAAATTGACAGTTTCATGAACCGCTGCGTGAGGTGGGACTCGCGTGAATGATAATTGATAAATTCCGAGCTGAAGGATCACTTGAACTTTCTTGTCGATTGAATCCAACGAACGACGTGAAAATTGTTGAATCACATAAAGAAGCTTCGCACGCCAACGAAGTACGCCCATAACAAGTTCTGTTATCAGGGCTCTATCGGCTGGATTTGGAATTGAAGTCAGTGAATTTTGAAGCAGAACAGCAGAGTTAGATTGATGTTCTTCCAGCTTGTTAAGAATGTCGTAGGCTACCCAGCGGGCGTTCCATTCTCTCATAATAATAGCGGACTAAAGTCTGCGCTCCATATTTTTTCGTCGAAGAATTGTAATTTTTGTGATGCATCGTTATCATAACTTAACCATGAAGCTTATCACTGCTCTGATCCTGGCTGCGATGCTGACATGTTTTTGCAGCATCTCATCGGCCTCTGTTTGGGTAACGGATTTCAATAAAGCTCTGTCTGAAGCAAAACAATTTTCGAAACCGATCTTTGTAGATGTTTATGCCGAATGGTGCACGTGGTGTCATAAACTTGATAAGGAAGTTTATTCAGATCCGAAGTTTACGGAATACATGAAAAATTATGTATTAGCCAGAATTGATTCTGAAGATGGCGGACAAGGAACCAGCATTGCACAAAAATATGAAATTGACAGTCTGCCTACAATGATCGTTTTGAACTCGCAGGGAAAAGTTTTAGATCGGATTACGGGCTACATGACTACTCCGAAATTAATTGAAGAACTTGAATATGTCCGGAAATTATTGGATGCAGAATCAAAAAATTCAGCCAATGTTGATGCTTCCTTTGTTTTAGCTGGCGCTTACGTTGAGCGCCAAATGTATCAGGAAGCTGAAGTGCGATATAAAAAGATTTTGGAATCTCAGGTTGCTACTCCAGTACAAAAAGAAAAAGCACAATTTTCAGTCGGTCTTGCGGAATATTATCAGGGTAATTTGAAAGATGCTTTAACTGTACTGGATCAATACTATTCGACCTACCGGAATGGCGCATCCGGTGAAGATGCGTTGCTGCTTCTTTCCCAAATTCACATCGAAATGAATTCCAACCGCAAAGCGCTTGAATATTTACGCGAATTCATGAAGCGTTATCCCAAGAGCGGAAATTCTGTCCGCGCCAAACAAGTCCTCACCGCACTCGAACAAGAGTGCAGCGACTGTTAATTCGAAAACTTCTGTGACTCTGTGGTTAAAAAATGTAGAAGTGTGTATCTTTATAGGAGGAGGAGAAAATGCGAATATTACTGATTTTGATATTAGTGCTCGCTTTTGCTCCCTTACTGTATTGCGAACAAGAGCAACAGAAAAACGAAACAACTGTTCTCACCCCTGTTCTCGTTTATCCAAAAGAACTCATGGATCCATTACCTCAAATTCAACCACCAGATCCAACCAAGAAAGAGGAATACGTCGAAGTCGAATCAGAAGCCTACCCTGGATTAAATCTTGATTTACCACAGTTGGACGATATGATCGGCATTCAAAAATATCAGGTGTATCCACCATTTCACAGCGCTCAGTATTATGAAATGGGTGGTAATCCAGTGCTTTCGTATTACGGTGTTACTGCTCCATCGGGGCAATTATTCAGCACTCCAGTTCCAACCGGCTCAGAGAAAAAGGATAAAGAATAAGCTAAAAAAAACTTGGTCCGGTTTCATTGTTTCCCCCCATATGTTCCATTAACTTTCTCTGGTATAGTACTTCTCAGCCTAGAGGAGGTCATGGATGGCGGGGATATTTTCAGTCAAGAATCTTGACGATATTCTCAAGGATGCAGAATCACCAGAACAATCCCTCCGTCGCGCTTTAGGCCCCATTCACATCACGCTATTTGGTGTAGGCGCAATTATCGGCGCCGGTATTTTCGCCACAATCGGAACAGCAGCTGCCGGTGATGCTCATCGTGTTGGTGCTGGTCCCGCATTGATGCTGTCGTTTGGAATTGCGGGATTTGTTTGCGCATTCGTTGCGTTATGTTATGCCGAAATTGCGGCAATGGTTCCAATTTCCGGATCCGCTTACACATATTCTTACGCAACCCTCGGTGAAGTAATTGCCTGGATCATCGGTTGGGATCTCATTATTGAATATGGAGTCGGCAACGTTGCTGTTGCCATTAGCTGGGCAAATTATTTTAAAACTTTACTGCGTGAAAACGGAATTCTTTTTCCTGATTGGTTATCAGTCGACATTACTACAGCTCATAAAATTCCTGGATTGCTTCAAAGTGCACCTCATATTCATTTGCCTTACTTCGGCGATATACCAATCATAATCAATCTGCTGGCGATCTCCATCATTGTTCTTATAACCTTAATCTTATTAGTTGGCATCCGTGAAAGTGCATGGTTTAACGCCGGAATGGTGATGTTAAAACTGATCGTTTTAACATTCTTTGTTGTTATCAGTTGGAAAGCAGTAGATACGGGCAACTGGACGCCGTTTATGCCCAATGGATGGATTGGAGTTTTTCGCGGAGCTGCCGTCATCTTTTTTGCTTATATAGGTTTTGATGCTGTTTCAACGGCGGCAGAAGAAACGCGCGATCCTCAACGAAATTTGCCGATTGGAATTATTGCATCGCTGATTATTTGCACGCTTTTCTACATTCTGATTGCTGCAGTTTTTACCGGCATGATTCCTTACAGAGCATTGGTAAAAATGTTGGCAAACCAGCAAGCTGAACCTTTAACTCTGGCATTGGAATATGCGAATATTCGAGGATTGGCGTTGAAAATTGTAGCAGCAGGTTCAGTAATTGCGCACACTGCAGTTTTGTTCGTGTTTCAAATGGGTCAAACCCGAATCTTCTTTTCTATGTCGCGAGATGGCTTGCTTCCTTCCATCTTTCGCAAGGTACATCCAAAGTTTAAAACTCCCTGGGGGGCTACAATCCTGACAGGAATAGGAGTTGGTGTTTTTACTCTTTTTACCAGCCTGGAAGAAATGGTAGATCTTACGAATATCGGAACATTGTTTGCATTTATTCTGGTGTGCGTTGGTGTGATGGTTCTTCGCAAGAAGGATCCAAATCGGCATCGCCCATTTCGGGTACCTCTTGGATATGTTTTGCCATCAATTTCCGTAGCAGGTTGTTTATTCTTAATCGGATATTTGCCGCCAACATCATGGCTTCGATTTACTTCATGGCTTAGTGTGGGAATCATTTTGTATGTTGTATACGGAAGCGTGAAAAGCAAGCTCACAGGGCGAGACCTTGCTGAGAATCCAGCAGTGCATGATGCTTCAACCGCCTGGAACGGAACTATGCTGGCGATTGTTGGAATTATCCTGATGTTTATTACCCATTTTGCTGATATCGCACGTCAAAGCGGACCAGCACATTCTGGATGGTTTTTTGCTGCGTCGCCCTGGCTGATCGCTCCATTAATTGGATTTATTGTTTTCTTGTACCCAACAATTATCCTGCGTGCGAATCGCGCAAAACAAGGAAACATTCCTCCATTTGATAAGCAGAGAGCAAAACAGGCATCAAATTTAGCAGCAATACTTCTTTTATTTACGTTTATCTATTTGATTTGCGTTTTCGTGTTCTAGACTCTGAACGCCGGCAACGGCACAACTTCGCAACAAGGAGTAAGACTGTATGAGCAGTCAACTTTGGACAAGAAAACCCCTTAAACTTCTTTATGAAGAGATGGCGGGAGAGAATCGTCTTCGCAGGATTCTTGGTCCTGTTCAGCTCACCAGTTTAGGTGTTGGGGCGATTATAGGTACTGGAATTTTTGTGTTGGTTGGACAAGCCGCACATGATAAGACTGGTCCCGCACTGATGTTATCGTTTGTTGTAGCCGGACTGGCGTGCATATTCGCTGCTCTTTGCTACGCTGAATTTGCATCCATGGTTCCTGTCGCCGGTTCTGCTTACACCTACGCATATGCAACCTTGGGTGAGCTTATGGCCTGGATCATGGGCTGGGATCTGGTACTGGAGTATGCTGTGGGTTCAGCAACAGTCGCACATGGTTGGTCCCACTATTTTCAAGATTTCATAGGAATCTTAGGCATCAAGCTCCCGCATGTCCTGACCACAGCTCCCTTTGATTACGATCCAACTGTTGGCCATTTGGTGTCTACTCATACGTTGTTCGATCTTCCTGCAATCATGGTTGCGCTTCTGGTAACCATCATCCTGGTAAAAGGAATCCGAGAAAGCGCAACATTTAATGCAACGATGGTAATCATCAAAGTTACGATTGTATTTTTTGTGATTATTGTCGGAGCCTTTTACGTAAATCCAGCGAACTGGCATCCCTTCGCTCCCTACGGATTGACGGGAATCAGCTTTTTCGGAAAGACGTTATTCGGTCAGCAAGGTTTGGGAGGTGAACCTCTCGGAATGCTGGCTGGAGCTGCAACTATTTTCTTTGCATATATCGGATTTGATTCCGTTTCGACTCACGCAGAAGAAGCGAAGAATCCTAAAAGAGATGTCCCAATTGGAATTATTACATCCCTCATCCTGTGTACAGTCCTGTACATTTTGGTTGCAGGGATACTAACAGGGATGGTCCCTTACAACAAGATCAACATTGATGCACCAGTATCCGATGCTTTCCGACAGGTAGGTCTTCCCTGGGCACAATTCCTTATTTCACTGGGAGCATTAACAGGAATTACATCTGTGTTGCTTGTTATGATGTTAAGCCAACCTCGTGTTCTGTTGGCAATGGCTCGCGATGGTTTAGTTCCCACAAGCTTTTTTGGCGCCATTCATGAGCGATTTAGAACGCCATGGAAATCTACGATATTGACCGGACTTTTCGTAGCAACCCTGGCTGCGTTTCTACCATTGCGAATATTAGCAGAGCTTGTAAATATCGGAACATTGCTGGCATTTGTGATTGTGTGTGCCGCGGTTTTGATTATGAGGAAAAAGCATCCGGAAGCGGAACGTCCTTTCCGTGTACCGTTTTCTCCTGTAACTCCAATTCTCGGAATCCTACTCTGCACTCTGCTGATGTTTTCTTTGCCAAAAGAAAATTGGTATCGACTCATCATCTGGTTACTGATCGGCTTCGTTATTTATTTTGCGTATGGCCGCCATCATAGTGTGATGTCGAAAATAAGGGCAGAGGAAAAGAAGTAATTTCATAACCACGGAGTCAAGGCGGCTCCGTGGTTATATTTTTTTTGTCGCTGCTTTTTGCCTGCGATGTCGAATGATTTCAATGACGCTGGGCAGAATCGAAAGAATGATGATTGCAACGATCACGAGTGTGAAATTCCGTTTCACTACCGGCAATTTTCCGAAAAAGTAACCCAATAAAACGAAACTCACAATCCAGGCAATTCCTCCTATTACGTTGTATGAAAGGAATCGCACATATGTCATTTTCCCGATTCCTGCAACAAACGGCGCGAAAGTTCTAATGATCGGCATGAAGCGCGCAAGAATGATTGTCTTGCCGCCGTACTTCTCGTAAAACTCGTGGGTGCGGATTAAATATTCTTTTTTGAAGAATCGCGAATCTTCTCTGGCAAAAGCTTTCGGACCGATATAAGCTCCAATCCAATAATTAACCGTATCTCCGGCGATCGCAGCAATTGAAAGCACGACACATAAGACGACGGGATCCAACGCACCCGTACTTTCAGCAATCGCGCCACACGCAAACAGAAGTGAATCACCCGGTAGAAATGGTGTTACCACGAATCCGGTTTCGCAAAAGATGATCAGGAAAAGTATGAGATACGTCCACGTTCCATAATTGCGGATCATCTCTCCAAGATGTGTATCAATATGAAGGATGAAATCGATCAGCTGATGTATGAGTTCCATGACGATGTCCTTAATTATTTTTGAATCACGGAAACACGGAATGCACTGAAATTCTATCTTTATTTTTATTGATTACAAGATAAACCGCTTATAACTAACGTTGGTTTCTTAAAATTCAAAAGCAGGCCCAATTTCAAGCCAGACGCCGTCAAGTATGACTTCACCTGGGCAAAGTGAGCTGCATCAAAGTTATCAACGCTTTTAATCTCGACCACAACCGAATTATAAATAATGAAATCCATTCGATGTGTTCCCACAAGTTGTCCACGATGTCGTATTTCAAATGCTTTTGTTTTTCAAATGGTATTCCCTGGTAACTCAATTCCACTGCAAAAGCTTCTTCATAAACTGATTCCAGGTAGCCAGGCCCCAAAGATTTGTGTACTTCAATTGCGGCACCAATGATGCCTTCGGTCAATTCTTTGTAAACGAGTTCCATTCGTCATAACCAACCTTCCGCCTTTTTGATTAGCTACAAGTTTATTTTTCGTGGCTTTGTATGTCTGTTTTCCTGATTATATATTCTTTCCGTGTATTCCGTGTTTTCCGTGATCAATAAAATGGAAGGAAGTAAAACATAGCCGAAACTAGCACAGCATAAATAAGGAAGGCGATGAGTTCGTAGCCGAGGATTTCTTTGAATTCAATGCCTGCTGCAGTTAGCAATGGAATTGCCCAAAATGGCTGCAGCAAATCGGTCATCATATCTCCCCAGGCATACGCAACAACGATCTTATCGAAACTTACGCCGAGTGTTTTTGCAGCATGGATTACATACGGAGCTTCTACTGCCCATTTTGAACCGCCTGATGGTACGAAATAATTTACGATCCCGGAATACCAGTAAACAAACAACGGTAATGTCTGAGCATTTGCCACACGCACGAATGCATTGCCAATGACTTCCGAAAGTCCTGACCCTTTGATGATGCCGTACATTCCGGAATAAAACGGAAACTGAAGCACAATGCTATATATGGTTCCCGCCGATTCTGCCGCAGCTTTCAAAACCGATGCTGGAGAAGGGTGAAGCAATATTCCCAAAGTCATAAAAATAAAATTGACGGTGTTGATCGTGATGCCTTGCCATCCGCGTGATGCGAAATTGAAATACAACCACACCAATCCCAATATTCCGATAATAAAATTCAAAACGTATCGATAATCGATAAATTCTGCGAATCGGAATTTTTCGGTCACTTCTGGTTTGGGAGGCTTGAAGATTCCAAAATTTTCCAGTTTTTGCGGATCTATTTTCACGCGTTGATTCGGATCTTTAGGATGCAACGCAATTGCAATGAGGGTCATTGTAATCACAACCAGAAGCGCAGCTAGAAGATTAAATGGATGGAAGATGGTTTGAGTCAGCGGAATGATTCCGATTTCTGCTTCCATAAAATGTTCTGGTGTTGCAACCAATATCGGAGCGGATGCGGATAAACCTGCATGCCATGTGCAGCCCATTCCGAAATACGCAACAGCAACAAGCAGCCGATAATCTACATCTTTGTGCTGGCGTGCCATATACTTCACAAGCACTGCAGATCCGATCAGGCTCAATCCCCAATTGATCAGCGCAAGTAACATTGAGCCTAATGCTGTAAGAGCAATGGCGCCGGTGGAAGTTTTTGGAAGACGCGCTATCCAATGCAAGAATCGATTCATCGCAGGTGAGACAACCAGGATGTAGCCGGTCAGCATGATCAGCGTCATTTGCATGCTGAACGAAAGCAATTCCCAAAAACCATCGCCCCAAAAACGGATGCAATCTACAAGTGAGTGATCTGTAGCAACAAAAGCGAGCAAAAGAGTAATTAAGGTAAGAATGATTGCGATGGAAAAGGCGCTGGGAATCCAGCGTGAAGTCCAGTTGTTTAGACGAACCGCAAAGCTGCCGAGTTTGCTAAGGATTGTTGTGGGTTGCACTCAAGAAGTTTTGATCCGCATTCTGTAAAAGGAGCGCCATACAAAAATTACTGAAAGCAGGAAGAATACAACAGCAAGAATTGTAGTTGTAGCCTTTTCCATTTCAATGGCGAGCTCCACCGCAAGCAATCCAAATAGAGTTGTAAATTTGATGACCGGATTCATGGCAACAGAAGATGTGTCTTTGAATGGATCGCCTACTGTATCACCGACAACTGTTGCAGCATGCAGCGGAGTTCCCTTCTGGTTGAGCTCTACTTCAACGATTTTTTTGGCATTGTCCCAAGCGCCGCCGGCATTCGCCATAAAAATCGCTTGATACAATCCGAACAATGCAATTGAAATCAGATAACCGATGAAGAAATATGGTTCAAGGCAAGCAAAGGCTAAAGTGGAAAAGAACACGGTAAGGAAAATGTTGAACATCCCTTTTTGAGCATATTGAGTGCAGATTTCTACGACTTTTTTGCTATCTTCAACCGATGCTTTCGGAGCATCCGCATCCAACCTGATATTCTTCTTGATGAATTCCACAGCACGATAAGCACCTGTTGCCACCGCTTGAGTGGCCGCTCCTGTGAACCAATAAATAATTGCGCCACCAGTGACCAATCCCAGAAGAAATGGCGGATACAGCAATGAAAGCTTGTCGATGTCATGAGTCAATCCTGATGTTAAGACCACAATAATTGAAAAAATCAGAGTAGTAGCACCAACCACCGCTGTTCCGATTAACACCGGTTTTGCTGTGGCTTTGAAAGTATTTCCAGCGCCATCATTTTCTTCCAAATATCTTTTCGCAGTTTCAAACTTTGGATCGAAATTGAAATCCTTTTTAATTTCTTCGTGTATGCCAGGTAAAGATTCAATCACCGAAAGTTCAAATACAGATTGAGCGTTATCAGTCACAGGACCGTAGGAATCTACAGCAATAGTAACCGGCCCCATCCCTAAAAATCCAAAAGCGACGAGACCAAATGCAAATACGGCAGGAGCAATCATCAGCGAATTGAGTCCGAGGGTGCTTATCCCATACGCGATTCCCATTAGCGTAACAATGGCCATGCCCATCCAGTACGCGCTGAAATTGCCTGCAATGAATCCTGAAAGAATATTGAGAGATGCCCCACCCTCTCGAGACGATGCGACGATTTCTTGAACGTGGGCTGATTTCGTAGAAGTGAATACTTTGACAAGCTCAGGAATAATTGCGCCGGCTAGAGTGCCGCAGGTAATAATCGTAGAAAGCTTCCACCAGAGGGTTCCATCTCCAAGATCGTGAATCAAGAAAAAGGAAATCAAATAAGTCACAGCAAGAGAAACGATGGAAGTAAGCCAGACTAAAGTAGTCAACGGTGCTTCAAAATTCATTTCGGCTGCGTTGCCGTAGCGAGCTTTTGCAATAATCTGGTTAATGAAATAAGAAACTCCGCTGGTTATGATCATCATGATACGCATCACAAAGATCCAAACCAGAAGTTGCACTTGAACGTGGGCATAATCAGGACCAGCTGATCGTTCATTCACTGCAAGCAGAATGAATGTGATCAATGCAACGCCGGTGACGCCGTAAGTTTCAAATCCATCTGCTGTAGGTCCAACAGAGTCACCAGCATTGTCTCCGGTACAATCTGCAATGACTCCAGGATTGCGGGCATCATCTTCTTTTATATTGAAGACGATTTTCATCAAGTCGGATCCGATATCTGCAATCTTGGTAAAAATTCCACCAGCAATACGAAGTGCGGCTGCACCTAAGGATTCACCGATTGCAAATCCAATGAAACAGGGTCCGGCATAATCACGAGGGACGAAAAGCAGAATGCAAAGCATAATTACGAGTTCGATTGCGATTAAAAGCATGCCGATACTCATTCCTGCTTTTAGTGGAATATCGTAGGTGGGATATGGTTTGCCTTTTAATGATGCGAATGCCGTGCGTGAATTCGCGAACGTATTAATTCGAATTCCAAACCAGGCAACGCCGTAGCTGCCTGCAATTCCCACCAGACTGAATGCGAAAATGATTGCAACACGATCAAAAGTGAAATGTCGAAGTGCCCAGAAATAAAAAATGATGATCCCGCCGATCAATACTTCCAGGAGCAAAATGAATTTGCCTTGCGTAATCAGGTAGGTTTTGCAGGTTTCGTAAATGAGCTCGGAGATTTCACGCATCGATCGATGTACAGGCATGGATTTCAACTGCGTGTACATCATCAAACCAAAAAGCATTCCAAGGACGCAGACAACGAGTCCGCCTAAAAGTAAGTTATATCCTGTGATGCCCTGGAATGTTGCAGTTGATAAATCCGGAATGATCAGATCTGCTTCACTGGCGTGGGCAGAATATGGCGCTACAAGGAATATCAAAAAGGACAGAATTAAAGCGACTCCGAGCCGTCGAAAATTCATGCACTCTCCCTGAAAAAGGATTTTTGAAGTGCCCGATTCTACCATAAGAATTCGTTATTCGAAAGCATTCCTAAAGGAGAATCAGAATAAGAAAAAAGGGACAGAGGCAAAACGCCTCTGTCCCTTAACTAAAGTTCGGTTACTTACTGCACACAAACATTATCAATCATCAAGTCGTTGCTTTTTGCAGCGGCTCCAATGTTTGCTGTAGGTAATGCACGGGCTGGCGCAAAACCTGTAATCACTGGTGTTCCATCAATCGATATATCCACGGTTGTGCCGTTATACACAATCACAACTGTATAAAGAGTATTCGGAGCGAATGTGAACAGGCCTTTCGTTTTCGCTAAGACAGCCAGATTTCTGTCTTTTACAACTACCCTGCCCAGGCCTGCTTTGATCAGAATTTCAAGGGAGTTCTTCTTATCCACACGCGTGATGTATAGCCAGTTCTTTGCAAATACTCCACCGGTGAACTGAACATCAAATGTGTAGGTACCGGAAGAAGCTCCTGCGAACGCACCATCTGCAACTCCGATCGCTTTCTTTTTAACTGGCGAGAGATGCAGGAATCCATCACCCGGTTCAGTTACTGCTGCTTTTTCTTCGACCCAGTTCGGAACTCCATCATTGAAATCGTTTGAGTAGGTACACGGATTAGCCGATACAAGTTGGAAGTCCTGATCCGTAGTGTTGCCTGCAGTAACTGCGACTCCGTTTGCTGTCTGAGAAGTATAGCCGGTTGCTGATGCTGTGACATCATAGGTACCTTCACACACATCTATGGTGTAGTTTCCACTGCCGTCAGTTGTTGTTGAATAATCAAATGGACCGTTAGCAGTAGTTATAGAGGCACCAGAAATCGGTTGGGCATTACCGGAATCGGTCACTGTGCCACTTAGAGTACCCAGGTTGCAAATCGGTGACTGGGTCACAGCCGCTAACGCATTGAGGCGGCCTTCACCCCAAACATTGTTGTCAGCTGCAGTACCTCCGCAAGAAGTATCGTTAACATCGGTTGCGCTGGCATCAAGAATTGCACGCGTGGCGGCGATATCACGAACCAAAGCTGGTGCTGCGGACCACATTAAAGCGATTGTTCCTGCAACGTGCGGTGAAGCCATAGATGTTCCATTAAAGTTTGCATAGCTATTTGTTGGAACCGAACTGCGAACAGCCACACCCGGTCCTGCGATGTTTGGTTTGATTTCATTCGAATCAAAACCCGATGGACCGCGGCCGGAGAAACCAGCAATAACATTATTAATACTGTAAGCACCGGCACCATAACTATTCGCATAATCACCAGGTGAACCGCCGGTACCGCAACTAGGACCGGAATTACCGATTGAGAATTGCGGGAAAATCCCACTGGCTACCCAAGCATCTACAGTGGCGTTATAAAAAGGATCGCCAGGTCCGCCACCCCAGGAATTGTTAACAATATGAGGTCTCTTGCTGGCGTCGGGATTATTTCCTGCTAAATCCGTTGGTGCCAAAATAAATTGGCCGCAAGTGTTGAGTGCAAAATCGGAGCATGAATTTGTTTCACACCCTTTGCATCCCATGAATTGTGCATGTGGTGCAACACCAATTTGATTTGTTCCTGGATCACCATCATCACCAACCATCGTTCCCATGGTGTGTGTACCATGGCTATTGTTATCGCAAGGTACATCCGGATCGGGACAAACAGCAGACGGATCAAACCAGTTGTAGTTATGATCAAAATTTCCGCCGCCGAGATTACCACGATACTTTGCAACTAATGCGGGATGGTCATACTGGAAACCAGTATCAACGTTGGCTACTACGATACCTTCACCGCGATCATTAAAAGTACTCCAAACTTGCGGTGCTTGAATGTTATCGAGTCCCCATTCTGTTGTATTTGGAGTTGTTTCCTGAGTCCCTGGCGTTACAGGCGGCAACGGATAGACACGGTCCGCTACAATTTTTTCAACTTCGGGCCTGGATGCAATTTGGTTGAGCAAAGCTGCTCCCGCATCTCTGACCTGAATTGTATTTGCGATCCAGAAAGGAAAATATTTCACTCCAGTAGTCGCAAGAAACGCACGAAGTCCTGCTTGACTGTTATCCGCAACAGATCTCAGTGTTTGATAAACGAAATCACCGCGATCCTTATCCTTTCTTATATTGAACGCGGGACTAAGATCGGCTTTGTCGCGTAATACGATCCAGAACGTCGTTTTCCCTTTGGATGCTATTTCATCCAGAACTTGCTTTTCTACGTTCTGTGATGATGCTTTTGACATCGTTAGATTGTTTTGTCTTGCCTCAACTGTTTGGATTTGGACTCCATAGAATCCAAACAAAAAGAGGAAGACAAAGACAGTGAAGAACCACTTACGCATAGTACCCTCCTAAAGGCTAATAAGTAAGTTTGATTACGTTGATACTCTTAGTGTAGTTTTTGAGGAATTCAAATTAAATCCCGATGTCCCAAACTTTTAGCATAGATGCTTTTTGTTTGTCAACTCCAAAGAAAAAAGGGACAGAGGCGAACGCCTCTGTCCCTCGAGTAAAGTTCGGGTTAGTTACTGTACACAGACATTATCAACCAACATAGAATCGTTCTTTGCAGCGGCTCCGATGTTTGCTGATGGCAGTGCACCGGCTGGGCTAAAGCCTGTAATGACCGCGGTCCCATTGATTGTAACGTCATAGGTCGTGCCATTATAGACAATCGCAACAGTGTAGATGGTATTCGGATCTAGCGTAAAGATCGCTTTTGCTTTCTTTATAATCCCACCAGGTCCTCTTTGTTTTACAACCACTCTATCGCTACCTTCTCTGAATAGCACTTCCATCTGGTTTTTCTTATCGATACGATGCGTGTAGATCCAGTTTCTGGAGAAAATTCCACCAGTAAACTGAATAACGTACGTAAACGTACCGGAAGAAGCTCCTGCGAAGGAGGAATCCGCAACACCCACAGCCTTTCTCTTTACTGGATCGAAATGCAGGAAGCCGTCACCAGGTTGCGTTACCGCTGGTTTCTCTTCGATCCATTCTCTGGTTGCATCGTTGAAGTCGTTGGAGTAGGTACAATTGTCAATAACATGCATTGCGACATCAACTGTCGGTGATGCTCCTGGAGCGTTTCCACTGATCTTGAGTTGAGCGAAGTAGTCACCTTCAGCAGCTACCTGGCTTGCGTCGAGTGTAACATCGACAACAACACTTCCGCCAGCAGGTACAGTTCCTTCTGATGGATTTTCACTTAACCAGGGTACGTCGCCACCGCCGCTCGCGCATCCTTCACCAGTGTTACGGTACAGATTGTCACTGAGAGGAGTATTGAAGTTAAAGAATCCACCATCAGTCCACACTTCTCCACCAGTAAAGGCGGTGGTGCAGAAGCCTGCGGTGTTCGCTTGGCGTGGTGAAGGTAGAGGATCTCCCAAATCTGCCCAGCTTCCACCCGGCCAGGAGGACAAATCGAGCCGCTGAACAGCGTCTGTTGCTTCAAAGAACCCGTTACCATTCTGATCACCACCCATCGAATAAAGCGCGGTGTCGGTTGCGGACAATGCTACGTCAGCAACTGCGAGATCAAACGTCGGTTCAACTTCCCACGTATCGCTGGACATGTCATATCGTTGTGTGAATGTTGAGTTCGCGCCAGGTGCGCTAGCACCCCAACCACCTGCGATGTAAACGAATGTGCCGGCCTGAGCTGATCCACCTTGGGAGACTCCATCCGGCATAGCTGTACCGGTACCGGTCGATGTATCAGTAGCAATATCGTAGATATTTACTTCATTAGAAGTTGGAGGGCTGAAGTCATCATCACCACCGATCATGTAAACCTTGCCATCAAGGGCGCCCATCGCTGCACCTTCAACAAAACGTGGCAGCGCTGCACCTGTCAACCAGGTATCGGTTGCGATGTCGTAGATGAAGAACTCATTACTGGTAAATGCACCATTTGCAACATAGATGCGGCCCTCGAAACAAACCGCGGACGGTGCTTCCGCTGGGTTCGGGTATGAAGCAAGCGAAGTCCAGGTATCAGTGTCCGCGTCATATCGCGCTACAGCACTGCTCAAGCCGAAACCGCTATCGACACCTGAAATGATGTAGAAGCTTTCCGGCGTCTCATCACATTGTGCATGACCGTAGCGGATTATTCCAAATGGTATAGGCGAACCAGGAATCCAGCCGCCGCCAGTTGGAGTGTTCCCTGGGAATAGCCCATTAAGCTTGGACTTCGGTGCGTTTCTCATGGACATCACAGAAGTCGGACCGGACTTCGCTAGCACTTTCGGATCGACTTTGTGCGTCTTTGCCTTTGGCAGATTCGGCAGCTTAAGTGCTGCGCCACCGCTTTCGCGGATCTTGTAGTCTGCATCGCCAGCGCCGGTATTGCTAATTGTGATCTGCTGAGTTACCTGGCCTCCTAAAGGAACCGTTTGATCTATCGAAGTTGGATCAACCGATAGACATGGAGCATCCAATCTCAGCGAAAAATCTACAGTTGTAGTTTGTCCTGCATTCATTACAACGCCAGTCTGAGTCATTCCGATGTACCCAGGGGCACTGACCGTAACATCTACTGGACTGTTTGCGGCATCAAAGTACCACTGATAATGTCCACTAGCATCAGTCTCAAGCGTGTAGTCTGCGTTCGGACCATCAATAAACACAGTAGCACCACTGATCGGGCCACCAGCGGCATCGCACTGGCCTAATCCAGTTACGGTTCCGTCCAGTAAACCAAAGTTCGGGGGTACTGGAACATGCATTGTCACATTGACTTTCGGCGTTGCACCAGGAGCATTTCCTTTCACATTGATGTGCGCGAAGAAATCACCAGGTTGTAGCACCTGTGCGGCATCATAATTCACATCAATTACAGCTTGGCCGCCATCCGCAGGTATGGTTCCTTCGAACGGATTTTCGCTTAGCCACGGAACGTCAGCTGCTCCGGCACAGCCTTCACCAGTAGTATGGTATTGATTCTTACCGTCAACGATGAAGCTAGAATTTAACCCGCCGGCACTCCACACTTCTCCACCAGTAACGGCAGTTGTGCAGAAACCAGCGTTGTTAGCAAGACGTGCTTCGGGAAGCGGATCACCGAGATCTGCCCATGCACCGCTTGGCCAACCGGACACATCGAGTCGTTGAGCAGCATTGCTAGGATCAAAGAATCCGCCGCCAAACGCATCGCCACCCGCCTGATAGAGCGCGGTGTCAGAAGCGGCCAATGCGAAGTCAGCGTTTCCGAGATCAAATGTCGGCCCAACTTCCCATGTATCGCCGGACATATCGTAACGTTGGGTCATAGTTGAGTTGACACCAGGTGAACTGGAGTTCCATCCACCAACAACGTAAACAAATTGGCCAGACTGAACCATACCAGCATTGCTTACGCCCTCTGGCATCGGTGTTCCAGTGCCAGTCCAGGAATCAGTAGCAATGTCGTAGATATCTACTTCATTAGAGATTCCATCGGCTGGTTGGAAATCATCATCACCACCAATGAGATAAATCTTACCGTCTAACGCACCCATCGCTGCACCTTCAACAAAGCGTGGCAGGGCGGCTCCTTGCAACCAAGAATCAGTTGCAATGTCATAGATGAAGAAGTCATTGCTGGTGAATGCACCATTTGCGACGTAAATGCGGCCCTCGAAACAAACCGCAGTCGGTGCTTCAGCTGGGTTCGGATAAGAAGCCAGCGAAGTCCAGGTATCAGTATCGGCGTCATAACGCTGCATGCTATTCGCCAAACCGAATCCGCTATCAACACCTGAAATAACGTAGAAGCTTTCGGGTGTGTCATCGCACTGCGCATGCGCAAATCGGATGACTGGATTTGGCATATTTGAAGTCGAAGTCCAGCCAGAGCCATTCGGACCCTTATCGGGGAATAACGCTTTCAGCTTTTCCTTCGGCGCATCTTTCATGGACATTATTGAAGTCGGTCCAGTTTTTGCTTTCGCGTTGTGTTTGTTCGCCTGGGCCTTTGGCAACTTGGGATGTCTGAATTTGAATGACAGACCATTGCCTTCCGTCAGCTCAAAGTTAGCATCGGAAGCGCCGTCATTTGTAATCGTAAACTGCTGCGTATCTTGACCACCGAACGGAACGATATCTTCTAATTCAGTTGGATTCACCGACAAGCAAGCAGCATCTAATCGAAGTTCAAAATCGGTTGTGGTGGTTTGTTGCGGAGTGATGATCACGCCGGACTGTGACTCTCCGTTGTAACCATCTGCGCTTACTGTGATTGTTACTGGGCTATTCGCAGCATCAAGAGCCCATGTATAGAATCCATTTGCATCGGTTGTTAATGTGAAGTCCTCATTCTGACCATCGATAAACACCGTAGCGCCTTCAATTGGGCCACCAGGTGCATCGCACTGTTGTAATCCAGTTACCGTGCCGTTCAATGTTCCGAAGTTGGCTGGCAATGGAACATGCATTGTCACGTTCACTTTTTGTGCCGGATACGGGGTGTCAGTTTTGATTGTGAGATGTGCGAAGTAATCACCAGGTTGGTTTACCTGGCCTGCATCATAAGTAACATCAACGACTACTGAGCCGCCGCCTGCAGGAACTGTGGCTGTGGCCGGATTTTCACTGATCCATGGCACATCAATACCACCACCCGCACAACCTTCACCGGTGTTATGGTACAGATTGTCCGAAATAGGAGGATTGAAATTGAAGAATCCACCATCGGTCCACACCTCTCCACCAGTAACGGCGGTAGTGCAGAAGCCTGCAGTGTTAGCCGAACGTGCACTAGGAAGTGGAGTACCAAGATCTGCCCAGGCACCCCCTGGCCAACCTGACACATCGAGTCTCTGCGCGGTGTCAGTAGCTTCGAAGAAGCCGTTACCATTCGCGTCTCCACCCATTACATAGAGCGCAGTGTCTGTGGCAGACAATGCATGATCAGAAACCGCAACATCAAACGATGGTCCAACTTCCCATGTATCGCTGGACATATCGTAACGTTGAGTGAAGTTTGAGTTCGAAGCAGGTGAGTTGACGTCCCAACCACCAGCGACGTAAACGAATGGTCCGGCCTGTGCTGACCCAGCATTGCTGACGCCATCTGGCATCGGCGAACCTGTGCCCGTCCATGTATCGGTAGCAATATCATAGATATCTACTTCATTAGAAATTCCGTCACCGGGGAAGAAGTCATCATCACCACCGATCATATAGACTTTTCCGTCTAAGGCACCCATTGCTGCACCTTCAACGAAGCGCGGTAATGTTGCACCAGCCAACCAGCTATCGGTTGCGATGTCATAGATGAAGAAGTCGTTACTAGTCCCTGCACCATTTGCGACATAAATGCGGCCCTGGAAACAAACTGCTGATGGTGCTTCGGATGCGTTCGGGTAAGAAGCAAGCGAAGTCCAAGTATCGGTGTCCGCATCGTATCGCGCTACAGCGCTGCTCAAGCCGAAATTAACATCGACACCTGAAATAATGTAGAAGCTGTCAGGTGTTTCGTCGCATTGTGCATGACCGTACCGGATTATACCGAATGGTATAGGCGAACCCGGGGTCCATCCACCACCGTTCGGCCTCTTCGGACCCTTCGATGGGAATAGTCCTTTAAGCTTCGACTCCGGCGCACTCTTCATCGCCATCACAGAAGTCGGACCGGATTTCGCTTTTACTTTCCGATCGACTTTGTGTGCCTTTGCTTTCGGTAGGTTTGGCCCTTTGATCTTGAAGGAAACTAAACCGTTGCCTTCTTGAATTTCAAACGTGCCATCCGCATTACCATCATTGGTAATCGTGAGCTGTTGAGTATCTGTGTCTCCCAGATCTACTATGTCTTCCAGCTCAGATGGTGAAGCAACCAGATGACCTGTGCCTAACTCGAAGTTCTGCACAACAACGTCATCAGCTTGCACATCCACATTTTCAGTATCAGATCCATACTGATTCTTGCTCGCCGTAAAATCGTGCGAGCCGGTCAACGTTGAGAACAACGTATAGAACCCATCATCAACGTTTGAATCATTAGGAGTGGCGACTGTGTTAGCGTGATCACTTGGATTTTCATCGCTGGTAACAGTTGCACCATTCAGGCCTTGACCCGTATTTGAGTCATAGACGTTACCAACCAACAGACCGCCGGGGATCGGGTCACAAGGACCAGCGCTGACATCGTCGACCCACATTGCTGTGTCATCGCCAAAAGCGTCTTGATGAACCAGGAATTTAAGACGGATCGTTTGTCCGGCGTACGGGGCTAGATCGACTGACCAATGCGTCCAACCAGACGTTTCGCAAACGTGGAAGATTGTTTGAAGGATATTGCCGGATGTATCTGTAATATAAGCATCCTGCCAGTCGAAAGAAATCGAATCTGTGGTGAATTTCTTAGTCCAGAAGGTAAGCCCGCCTCCGCCACCTGGAACGGTGATCTGCTGATAGAAAGAACTGTCACCAAAGGGCTCGGGACCAGTGGCATCACCTGCTTGAGCGGAGAAGGCTCCTGAATGGTGTTCAGCGCCGGTTACGAATGGCGAGTTGCTTGTACCATCAATGACCCAACCGGTAAAGTCGCCGGTTTCAAAACCACCATTAGTGATGAATGAGTCAACACCATAGCCAGGCGCAGTGCAACCGGAATCCACTGTCAGAGCAAAGTCTTCAGTTGGATTCGCTCCTGGATCAACATCTCGTTGTTCTTCATTGTAGCCAGGACTGACTGCATTCACATGGAATGTGAAGATAGTGCCTTCTGGCAGATCAACACTATATGTTCCATCGGCCGGATTTGTAAATATCGGGCTGCCCGGGAACGCATCAATATCAATTCGTGCATACAGCGGCCAGCCATGTCCGGAACCATCAGTTACCGTACCGGTAACTGTAGCAAGTGGAGCTTGATCAAGCTGGAAGTCCTGAGTAGTTGTATTGCCAGCAGTAATGTTTACCGTTACTGTTTCCGGCAAATATGTAAAGGCTGAGGCGGTAACATCGTAAGAGCCTTCACACAAATCCATTGAATAATTTCCGTTTGCATCAGTTGTTGTTGATTTATCAACTGCGCCGTCAGCATCAACATGAGCGCCCGCAATCGGTTGTGAAGTACCCGAATCTGTAACTGTGCCAGATATCGTACCGAGGTCACATATTGGCGACTGAGTCACTGCTTCCAATGCATCAATGCGGCCTTCACCCCAAACGTTATTATCAGCTGCTGTGCCACCGCAGGATGTGTCATTCACATCGATCGCGATGCTATCAAGAATTGCGCGAGTTGCTGCAATGTCACGAACCAACGACGGTGCAGCTGACCACATTAGTGCGACAACGCCAGCAACATGAGGCGATGCCATAGAAGTTCCGCTAAACAGGGCATAACTGTTTGTTGGAACTGAACTGCGTACATTTACGCCAGGAGCTGCAATATTTGGCTTGATTTCTCCACCAAATGCACCCGGGCCTCTGCTAGAAAAACCGGCAATAATATTATTAATGTCGTACGCAGCCGCGGCATATGAATTTATGTAGTCACCGGGTGAGCCTACCGTATTGCAACCAGGACCGCTGTTCCCGGCCGAAAATTGCGGGAATATTCCACTCGCTTCCCAGGCATCCACTACCGGTTGATAAAATGGATCGCCAGGACCGCCGCCCCAGGAATTGTTTACAATGTGCGGCCGCTTGCTTGAATCAGGATTATTACCATTCAAATCGGTTGGAGCCAAAATGAACTGGCCGCAAGTGTTTAGTGCAAAATCGGAGCATGAATTCGTTTCACACCCTTTGCAACCCATGAATTGTGCATGTGGAGCTACGCCAATTTGATTTGTTCCGGGATCTCCATCATCACCAACCATCGTTCCCATGGTGTGGCTTCCATGACCGACGTTGTCGCATGGTGCGCCGCCACAAATATTGGAAGGATCAAACCAGTTGTAGTTATGATCAAAATTTCCGCCGCCAAGATTGCCGCGATATTTTGCAACTAAAGCTGAGTGATTAAACTGGAACCCTGTATCAACGTTAGCTACTACAATACCTTCACCGCGATCATTAAAAGTACTCCAAACTTGCGGTGCTTGAATGTTGTCAATGTTCCATTCAGTGGTACCAGGAGTTGATTCTTGAATACCAGGAAGTGGTTTCGGTAATTGATAAACACGATCAGCAACAATTTTGTCAACATCCGGTCGTGCTGCAATTTCTTTCAATAATACGGATCCCGCATCTCTGACTTGAATTGTGTTTGCAATCCAGAAAGGAAAATACTTTACGCCAGTGGTAGCGAGAAATGCGCGAAGTCCTGCCTGACTCTGATCCGCTACAGACCTTAAAGTTTGATAAACAAAATCACCGCGTTCTCTATCCTTCTTAATATTGAAGGCAGAACTTAGTTCTGCTTTTTCTTTCAACATAACCCAGAAGGTTGTTTTACCTTTGGATGATATTTCATCGAGAACTTGTTGCTCTATTTTTTGTGAGAGCTCTTTTGATAAGCCTTGATGACTGGCTTGAGTTGCGTCTGTTGTTTGGACTTGGAATCCCCAAACTCCAAACAAAAAGACGAAGAAAACAAAAAGAGTCAGGAACCGCTTACGCATAAACCCCTCCTGGGCTGACTGGTAAGTTGGTGAATAGTTGAAACGAAGTGATCGTTTTCGAAAAAAGGGTTAGAGACTATAATTACGTCACTGTTAGTAACGTAGCTACCTGAGATGTCCAGCATCAACTTCTTCCCCTCCTACAGGGAAATAGTGTTCAACGTTGACGGCAGACAAATCTGCTTTAACGCTGGAATAGGTTGCTTTATGAAACTGTTAACAGCACCTCACGCAAATCCAAGGCACCTGATTGACTGACCTAGCAGAGACTGAATTGAAAAATTCGATCCCTTTATTTACTTACCCGTGAAACTTTTAACACAGGAACTTTTTGATTGTCAATATCCCTGGACACACATCGGCACTTGAGTATTACCTGAGTCTATTGAATGTGTGTTCTAACAGAATAGTAGATAACAATCCCGAGTCCATATATCGCAACTGGATTTTGAATCAGAAGCGAATGATAAGTAAATATCACAGGAATTTTACGGAGTCAACAACCTTTTGAAAATTTTTTTGAAAATTCCAAATTAAAAAAACTTCAACCACCCCACACATCCCCCTCCTTATCTAAGGAGGGGGAATCTGGACAAGAGTAGTCCATAAAAGAAAAATGGGCACCCGCCACGGCGGATGCCCATTACAAAAAGGCAGTGTTGATTAGCTAGGAATGGTAACTTTCTCGGTGATAATTCCGATCTTATCAGCGCCGGCAGTTCGGATAATATCCATGGTTGTCATTACGTTTCCATAGGGGAGTTCATCGTCAGCTGAATAGAATACGGTTTTATCGTTGCGATTCTTAAGGATATCCGTCAATCTCAAAGGCAATTGTTGGATGTCCACCTGTTCGCGGTTCAAATACACTTTTCCTGGTTCGATTTGAGTAACGATCAGTTGCATTTTGGACTGCACTTCAGAAGCGAGGGCCGTTTTCTTAGGAGGCACATTCACGTCATAGCCCAATTGAAGCAACGGAGTGAGCACCATAAAGATAATCAGCAAAACAAGAACCACATCGACAAGTGGAGTTACATTAATATCAGCATTGAGATGGCCTTTTTTGCTAGAAGTCATTGCCATAAAAACACCTCGACTCTAACTGGACTTATTTTCTTCAACTTTCTCGGTGATAAGACCAACATTTTCGAAACCTGCTTCATTAATCATGTCCATCACCTTTTTGATGTCTTTATACATCAGTCGTGCATCGCCTTTGATCAGAATTTCACGACTTGGATTACGATCGTGCATTTCTTTTAACTGCGATACAAGCTCGGTTTTTGGTACCCAATTTTGTTCAATATAAATGGTGGAATCCGATTTCACCGAAATAATTACCTGATTTTCGCTATCCGGTTTTTTATCCGGATTTTTTGTAATCGGTAATTCAACGGGCATACCTTTTTGCAGCATCGGAGTAACCACCATGAAGATGATTAGAAGGACGAGAACAACGTCAACAAGTGGCGTTACGTTAATGTCCGATCGGACATCTTCAGCTTCAGCTGACCCTGTTTGCATGTGTACCTCCGCGTTGTTTGATGAAGAAGTCAATCAATTCATTCGCGGAATTGGACATTTCAATGTTAAAACGTTCGATGCGGTTGGTGAAGTAGTTAAATGCCCATACTGCAGGAATTGCCACTAACAAACCGAATGCTGTTGTATAGAGGGCTTCTGCAATACCAGCGGATACTGTACCAAGACCGCCGCCACCAGCAACAGCCATCGTTTCGAAAGCGTGAATAATTCCAAAAACGGTTCCGAACAATCCTACAAACGGAGCAGTTGAACCGATAGTTGCAAGCGCACCGATTCCGCGTTTTAGTTCAGCACCGGTCATCGCTGTAGCACGTTCAATTGCACGTTTTGCTGCATCAATGGTATCAAATCCTGCTTGTGTGCCAGGATTTTCGGTATCATATGTAAATTCATATAAACCGGCGGAAACTACTTTTGCCAGATGGCTTTTCTTATACGTTTTCGAAAGTTGAATGACTTCTTTCAACTTGTTTTGCTTCAATAATTGAGTTGCTTGAGTAGCAAACTTCAAAGATTGTTTTTTGGCGGCATTGTAAGTTAGCCACCGCTCAATCATTAAGCCAAGCGAATATATCGACATAAGGGCTAACAAGGTGACGACAACTTTGCCCATGGTACCCATCGCCTGGAACATGCCTACCAATCCGAATTCCATAATACATTCCTCCTAATCAACCATTAGCGTAACGTAAATTTTACAGTCACTGTAAAGTATACTTTGACGGGACGGTTGTTCAATAAAGCGGGCTTATATCTCCACTGTCTTACTGCATTTACAGCTGCTTGATCAAGGATCGGATGTAATGCACGTAAAACTTTTACACCTTCCACCGTCCCTTCCTTGGTAATTACTGCTTCTAAAATAACCACACCCTGAATTCTTGCTTTACGCGCGATTTCAGGATATTGCGGTTCTACTTTTTTAATCAGCTCCGGCTGTTTTACTTCCGCAGTAATACGCATCGGTGTTTCATCACCTAAACCTCCAGGAACTCCACCGATGACTCCGCCCGGAACTCCTCCCAAAACTCCACCCGCAACTCCACCTTCTACACCACCTTCCACTCCGCCTTCTACACCAGTGTCTTCGGGTCCCTGGTCAGGTTCATCCGGCGTAGGAAGTTGTTCAGGAACTTCGGTTGGTTGAAAATCTTCTTGCGGCACTTCAGGTTTGGGTTCTACTTTCTTTACTTCCGGTGCTTTCTTTTTTGGAGCAGCCGGAGGTGGTGGGGGTGGTGGTGGCGGGGCCGATAATAAGGTTACTGGAATGGGAGGAGCTTGTACTGCCTCCACAAACCAGTAAGAGGCCCCAATCAAAATAGCAATCACAATAACATGTAACACCATGGCCACAGTCATGGTGTACTTCTTATTCTTACCTTCCTTTGAACCTCTAGATTCAATTAATGTGTCGTCCCACATAACGCTCAATCCTCCTAGGACGGAGTTTGCTTACGAAGCTCTACAGCTTTATCCTGCAACTCTTTTGCCTTTTGCAAATATCCGTTGTATTCATCAATCTTGTCATCCGGAACTGGAAATAGATTTGGATCCGGAGAAATCAATTTCGCTTTTTCGCGATACAACAAGTTCATATATAAATAAGCATCGGCATATTTTGGATTTATCTTAACAGCACGATCCAAAGCATCCATTCCAGTATTAATTAGTTTTTCCCTTTCTTCCGGAGTAACATCTGCAAACTTATATGCTTTCTCCCAGCAAATAACGCCGATTACATAGTATGCTTCAGCATTGTTCGGCTCAACTTCAGTCCGCCGTTTGTACCACTTTAATGCTTCATCAAACTTGCCTGATTTCGCATAGATGAATGCTAATTTCTGCATTGTTGCAGTATCACTCGGATGTTTTTTCAAGAAATCTTCGAAGTAAGCGATTGCATCATCGGTCCTTTCAGCATTTAAATACATTGTAATCAAATACTCATTGACCTTCGGATCGTCCGGATGCTTTTGCAAATAAGCTTTGAATTCTTTGATAGCCTGATCAGCGTATTCAACATCTTTTGGATGTGTTGAACCTGGCTGATAGAGGGCCATATAACTCAGCCCCAGATTTAAGTGCACTAAATCAAAATCGGAATCATGTTTGAGTGCCAATTTATAGTGCTTAATTGCTTCATCATATTTCTTACCTTTGTAATATTCGTTGCCTTTCTTGATTTCCATCTTTGCCTTAATCTGGCCACAGGAGACAAATGTCAGCGCGGAAAAAAGGACAATCAACACCGGTATGAAGTGAATTCGCTTCATAGATTACTCCTTACTTTGGAAGGCAGCGGTTTTCTGCCGCTCTGTCGGAGTGTGATGACGGGAAAAAACCAGTCGACAGCAACGGCAACTGTAGCTCCTACATTTAGAGATTCTGACCCAATACTACGGCAAGGGCTTTTAGAACGCCGTATCATATTTATACTCGAGCAACATGAATTGTCAATACGTGCAACTGCCAGATGAAGGAATTCTTCTTTACGCACAATTATTTGGACACTTAAGTTAGTTAAAAGTTCCAAGCACTAACCGAAACATTTAATCATGGAATCCACGAAATACGCGGAACATTAAGTTCTCCCCCTTATGAAGGGGGGGATGAAAGAGGGGAGTTGGAATGTTCAATTAATAATTTCAGTGCCTTCTGTGCTTCCGTGATTAAAAATAAGGAAACTTGTCATCCGCGGCCCTGAAAGCGAATTTATGAATATGGGAGTTCGAGGATTATTGCATCTTGGCGGCGGGAACGCGATTCCGGCAGCAAGAATTGTATGTATGATTTACCCCAACTCTGCGCCGATTCGACGATTAAAAAATGAAGCCCGAGCTCGAGGGCGATTAATTGATGCTACCGAGGGGAAACAAACCCGGACTGTGATTATCACTGATAGCGGGCATGTAATTCTTTCATCGATGACACTGGTTACATTGTCATCCAGACTTCAAGGGTGATCGCTGCCGCCTTTTAATTGCTGCAAGTATTTTCGCCGGATTTTCCGCAGGATTTCCTGGTATTCAATAGACCGGTAATCAGGATATGTCCAATCAAGCGTGATAATCCGTTTGCGTTCAAACAACAATTCTTGTTGTGCAAAAACACCGAGTCCAAGATAAATGCGATGAGCATAATTTTTTGAAGTTGAAATGATATATGCCGCTGCTGTGAGATATCCTGGATCAAGATTCAGCACGCGCGAACCGGCCCTGGTCATATATTTTTCTTCTAACGTATTTGAAATGACCTTAATTGAAGCGAGTGATGCAGAATCGAATAATTTTTCAAAACTGATGAAACGACGGAACAACGGTTCACCCATTTCCTCAAAATAATAATCAGTGAAGTGAAATGGAATTGGGTCAGAGCGATAATCGATCGGTCCGAATTCAAGCTGCAGATCTTCAAGTGCTGGATTAATCCAAGGTTCTTCATGATAAAGGATCCCACAAACCAGTTTTACTTTTGGTGGAAGATCAAACTTTTTCATTCTCTGCGTCTTTGCGGTAAAAAAGACTTCAACAATCGTTGAGTAGTATTGAAAACATCATCATTACGATAAATCTCAGAAATTACCGCGATGCCATCCGCACCGGAATTCAACAGCTCAGGAATTTTATTTTCAGTGATTCCACCAATACATATAATCGGCTTTTTAGTTACGGTTCGAGCTTTGTGCAAAAGATCAACGCCCACTACTGGATCTGGATTCGCTTTCGATGTTGTAGAAAATATTGGTCCGATTGAAATGTAATCAATCGGCAATCGACCAGCATCTTGAAGTTGTTTCATGTTATGAGTTGAAACGCCAATGATTGCATCAGGCAAAAGCTGTCGGGCCTCTGTTGCTGGGAAATCATCTTGTCCCAGATGAACACCGGATGAATCGGTTATCATGCAAACATCAACCCGGTCATTCAGAATCAGCAAAACTCCATGCTGCTTGCACGTTGGAACTAATTCAGTCACAAGCTTGTTGAAATCCGCGTTCGTCATTATTTTGCATCGCAGCTGCAGGATTTTCACACCAGCTTTAATTACAGCTTCAACATCGCGTTGCAAATCTGTACTTCGACTGTCATCTAAAATTGGATAGAGGAACGGTGTTTCAATATTCATTGAATTTGAAGTTGAAATCTAAAATTTTGTTGCGACTGGTTCTGAAAACGAAGCGGACCGCGAGCGCGGTCTGAGGTCATATCGGGTCATGAAGTTTGTATCATAATTCCCATTTATAAAATCTTCATCTTGCAGAATTTTATGATGCAATGGAATGTTGGTTTTTATTCCTTCAACAATCATCATTTCTAATGCGCGGCGCATTCGCGAAATAGCTGCTTTCCGAGTTGGTGAATGAACAATTACTTTTGCAATCATCGAATCGTAATAAGGAGAAATGACACCTTCTGCGTAAGCTGCAGTATCGACGCGCACACCCGGTCCACTTGGGGTGTAGAACGCTGTTACCCTGCCCGGTGAAGGCATAAAATTTCCTGGATCCTCTGCATTGATGCGGCACTCAATGCTATGCCCACGAATTTCAACCTGCTCCTGCTTGATTCCCAACTCCCTGCCGGCTGCAATCCGGATCTGTAAATATATGAGGTCCAGACTGGTGATCATCTCTGTTACAGGATGTTCGACCTGAACACGTGTATTCATTTCCAGGAAATAAAATCGGCCATGACGATCGACCAGGAATTCCACTGTCCCTGCATTCCAATAATTCACCGCACGTGCAACTTTCAATGCAGATTCGCCCATCTGGTTACGCAAATCCGGATCCAAACGCGTAGATGGTGCTTCTTCTATAATCTTTTGATGACGCCGCTGAATTGAACATTCGCGTTCGCCAAGATGAATCATGTTGCCATGTTCATCAGCAAGAATTTGAAATTCGATATGACGGGGGCGCTCTAAATATTTTTCCAAATAAATTTCTGATGCACCGAAAGTATTTTGAGCTTCACGCTGAGCCATTCGAAATGCCGTAAAAAGCTCACCGGAATTATGTACAACCCGCATTCCTTTGCCACCACCACCGGCCGCCGCTTTCAAGATCACTGGAAAACCAAGCTCTTCCGCGATCCTTAACGCCTCTTCTTCCGTTTCAATTACACCCTTTGATCCAGGAATGATTGGAACTCCTGCTTCCGCCGCAATTTTGCGGGCCATCGCTTTGTCACCCATCATCCGGATCGCATGCGGACTTGGACCTATGAATTTGATGTGACATGTTTCGCAAATTTCTGCAAAATTGGCATTCTCTGATAAAAATCCATAGCCAGGATGGATCGCATCTGCACCTGTTACTTCCGCTGCAGAAATAATGTTCGGAATATTGAGATAACTTCCGATACTTTCAGGCCGTCCAATGCATACTTCCTCATCTGCGAAACGCACCGGCAGCGAATGACGATCTGCCTCTGAAAACACTGCGACTGTGCGGATCCCGAGTTCCTTGCAAGCAAGAATGATCCGGAGAGCAATCTCGCCGCGGTTTGCAATTAAAACTTTATTGAACATATACGTAATACGTAAAACGTAAAACGTAATATTACGTTTTACGCATTACGTTTTACGTAAGTCGTATTATGTCCTACGTCCTATGGAATTGCTCCATATGAGTTTCGAATTAAGCCTTAATACTGAATAGAACTTCGCTGAATTCTACCGGTTGGCCGTTTGGAATGTGGATTTTTGTCACTTCGCCATCAACATCAGATTCAATTTCGTTCATAATTTTCATCGCTTCTATAATGCAAATGACCTGACCCTTGCGGACTGAGTCTCCAACTTCCACAAACGGAGAACCACCCGGACTCGATGATCGATAGAATGTGCCAACCATAGGAGAGTGAACTTCATGAACCACTTCCGCAGATTCAGTTGCACCTTGCGCCGGAGCAGCTTCGGATGTAGCTGCTTGATCCTGACCATTTCCAGGAGCACCCTGGCGCAGCGGTGCGGAAATTGTTTCGGATTCCACGAGCGTTCCATGCTTGATCCGTAAACGATAATCAGCCTTCTGAATTTCAAATTCGCTGACATTACTCTCGCGCAAAAGCTTTATCAATTCGCGTAATTCATCAAGATTAATATCTTCAGGACGGTCCGACATCTATACAAATTCCTTTTCCAAAATGTATTTCGCTTTTTTCAACTCAAAACGCGCCCGGCCAATATTGGCGCCTTCACTTAAGACGATCATCAAAAAATATTCGGTAGTGATCGCTTTAATCAACACAATCACACGTTCAGTTATTAAAATCAATTCATCGAGTCCGCCTGCTTCAACTTCCGTCGCAGTTTGAGCCGTATTGCGCAAAATTGTTGTGAACTCCGCAACCAACAGCTCTACGTTCAGCGTTTCTTTGCGAACCACTTTTTCGATAGGCAAGCCATCCGTTCCTACCAGCATGATATATTCGAGATCATCCAGTTTGTTGGCAATATCTTTCAGAGTAACAGCAAACATAGTTATGCCTGTAGTAAATTAACGTTCTCTACGAATCGCTGCCAGCCAGCTTTCCAGAGTGGTAATTTTACGTCTGCGATCTTCAGAAAGACGGTCCTGCAAACGCGATGAATTGCTGCCTGAGAGGTCCATGGTTTTGGGTTTAGCGGCAGCAGCACGAAGTTTTTGTTCTTGCGCCGCAGCGGCAGCAAGAAGAGCATCTGCCGGATTTAATTCTTTTAGCCGCTGAATAATCTGTTTATTATCAGGTTCATTCAGAAGAATCTTTTGGTACACCTTTGTGGCTTTATCAATGAGACCTTGTTGAACATATAATTCTGCCAGCGTTTGTGTTGTTAACTCATCCGCTTCACCTTCGATCGGCTGCGTAATATCAACTTTGCCAGCCTGAGCTGGTTCCAATTCTGGAAAATCAAAACCATCATCGATCTCAGGTACATTTTGGTCTGATGATTGAGGTTCGATGTTGGCAAATGATTCTGCAGACGTAGCAGGCATGGTTGAATCAAAAAATTCTGGTGGAGTTTGTGTCTTAACTCCAGGTGATGTTTTTTCAAGAAAATCCGGGAGTTCATCAGTAAATGGCGGAAGATCTGAGTGAACATTTAAATGCGGAAATTCTTCTGTCTTCATTTCCGATAATTTTTTCGGTACTAACATTTCTACGGTTGTTGCGGGAAATGATTGTTCTTCGGCCGGATGAATTTCAGTTGTTACTGCAGGCATTGGTGCAGAAGGAGTTCGTGATATACGAGATTCCAATTTCTGAATATTGTTGATGACTTCGCTATCTGCAGGCGTAAGCATTTGCACCAGCTTATATCGTTTTAATGCATCTTCATCCAATTCTAATTCCATATAGATATCGCCCAACAATTTGTTTGCCAGCAAATTATCAGGAACCGCCTGGATTACTTTTTCCAGTTCCACACGGGCTTCATCTCTGTGCCCCATTTCTTTATGAATGCGGCCTAATGCGACTCTTGCTGACCAATAATTTGGATGCCGGCGCAACCCCTCCTGGCAGATAAAAAGTGCATCATCATAAAAGCTCTCTTTTCGATATTCTTCGGACAATTGGAGGAAAATCAGCGAATTCGGCTCCTTCTCCAGCTTCTTTAAAAGTTTATCGATTGCAGGGGTGGTCATTAGGGCATAAACCTCGATTTTTCAAGTCTTTAAAAGGCAGCATTCATCGGCGGAATTATACTTGGATCCCCCCTTTTTTGCAAATTTTCGGACGAGAAAATAGATTGAAAAGTTAGGACTGAATTGAAGGAATTGTCAAACTCAAGGCGCGCATTCAATGACAAGATCTTCAGTACAGCTCGAATCTTGTCCATCATTGTCAGTTACAGTCAACACCACCGTGAAATTAAGTTCCACATCATTTGGGCCGCAGAGCGGATATGAATGCGAAATCCTTGGATCTGTTTGACTTTCAATTGGTGATCCATCACCGAAGTTCCACTCATATCTAACGATCTCACCATTCGGATCAGTCGATTCTGACGCATCAAAGGTTATCAAAACACCTTCTGTTGGATTTGGCGGTGAGAACAAGAACTGGCAGTCTGGTTCACCGCGGGTCACAGTAATTTCAACTGGGTCGCATACTGTCGTGAATCCATCTGCATCAACAATTGTGTGAACAACAGTGTAAGTTCCAACAGCAGAGTAAGAATGTGTAACGTTGAAGCCAACAGCAGTTTCACCATCACCGAAATCCCACAACGATTGTTCAATCGCTGGACCTTCATTCGAAACGGAAGTATCAACAAAGAATACGTCTTGATCAACAACTGGTTCTGTTGGTGAGAATGTGAATGAACATTCTGAACCTTGTCCCGGGCTTATGCGGATCAGGAATGTGCTGGTTGCACCATTTCCTGTAGTAGCAGTTACGTTTGTTTCAACATTTGTGGTGAGATGATCAAGCGCTATTCCGGCATCATTAGTTCTAACTGTCCGTCCGCCTGATGCAAGAGTACCTGCATCGGTCTGAAAAAATACTGAAATGCCGGCCAAAGGATTTCCATCAGCACCATCGCTAACATGCGCACGAAGTTCGACAGTTCCGCCGCCAACAGGAAGGGTCGAAGGATCTACGACTAAAATGACTTGTTGTGGCCGTGCTTCACCAACTGTCACATCAACAGTTACATCAGCTGCTGCGCCGGACTTCGCTGTAATTGTTGCTGTGCCGGATCGAACACCTGCGCGGAATGTTGCAGATGCTATACCATTATTTGTTTTTACTGGATTTGGAGAAATGCTTCCTAAATTGGTAGTGAATTGAATTACGGTTTCATCAGGTAACGGAGCACCGTTCGCACGCGTACCAACAACTGTGATATTTGCGTTTCCATTATTTGCAACGGCTGGTGGTTGAACAGAAATTGATAATGTCGCACCGGTAGGAGCGGTGAAATCAACCTGATCGCAATTTACAATTGCAAAAATAATCAGACCTAACAGTAACAACCGCCGCGCAATCTTCATAACTAACTTTTACTCTCTTTTGGCCCCGTGAAATAAAAAGAGGCCAGGTTTATCACCTGGCCCCAAAGAATTCTACCCTTTTGTCTACTTCAGATCAATAGGCAAACCTATGAACTTTCATTGTCATCCGTTGGTCCGGTACACTGCGGATCTGCTAGATCAATGAACCCATCGCTGTCATCATCGATTCCGTTTGAACATTGAGTCACAGCATTACATCCTGTAGCCGGACAAACAGTGACTTGCTGTGTGCACGTTGATGTAAGTCCATCATTGTCCCTTACAACCAGTGTCACGGTGAAGGTGCCTTGAGTTGCGTATGTTCCACCGCCTGATTTTGTGATAATTGGTAATCCGGTCGGTGTCGGACAAGTACCGCCCGGGCAACTCAACGTATCAAACGTACCATCGCCCCAATCAACTGTGTACTGATCAATGGTGCCGTCAGAATCCGTAGATGCGGAGGCATTTGCTGAAACCACACTCGAACCCGCAACAATGTTTGTCGGGCTCACGGTGAATGAGCAGGTTGGCGAACCTTGTTGTTCCACACTAACCGTTACAGAGGTTTGGCAAGTTGAGACGTTGCCCTGGTCATCCGTTATGGTTAGCACAACAGTGAAGGCACCAGCTCGGGTATATTTGTGAGTGATGGTGTTACGAGAACTACTTGTAGTCTTACCGTCACCGAAATTCCACACGAAGCGTCTTACTCGACCATCCGGATCTGTGGTAATCGCTGTGAAGTTGACTGTATCGCCAATCAGAACCTGACTCGGCGAAGTAACAATGCTGCAGGTTGCTGGCGTACCAGGACCAACAGTTACAACCGTAGTGGCAGTTCCGCAATCATGATCCAATGTTCGCGCTAACAATGTGACCTGGAACGATGCGGCACTATTAAATGCTGTACAAGCTGTCGCACCAGTAGCATCGGCTTTTCCGTCACCATTGAAGTCCCAGGTAAAATCAACTGCCGTTGGGAACGCTGTTATTCCATTGAAACAGACAGTTTGATTGACCACTGGACTGGCCGGACTCACCGTAATATCGCCTGCCGGAACCAAATTACCGCTACTACAATCACCCGGACTTGGACCAGAACCTTGTAATTCGATTTCATGGTGATCGGTAACTTCCCGCGGATAGGAAGCATTCGTCAGAATTGCTTCGATAACGACACTGGTTGCGCCGGCAATTTCGCTAGTATCCGGAGCGGTATATGTGACACGAACAAAACCAGCGGCATCTGTTCTATCGTTGAAGTCACTGAGTCGCCCAATGGCAACTTCATTTCCTGTTAGATTTAAGATACGGAGTTTGAGATTTTCACCAGGCACACCTTGACCCTGCTGGTTCTTCAACTGGATGGAAATATCAGATTGCTCGCGCGGGCGTCCGGGTTCATGAATAACTAAATGGTCCGGGTTTGCGTGGATAGTTAAGAATAAATGATGGCCGCTGTCCCCTATTAATGGAGGAACCTCAACTTCATTACTGCGGCAACTGCTCACAACCATTGCAACGGTGAGCAGAATCAGCAAAACCATCAGGTTATGTAACCGTGAGCTGAATTTCGCTCTCATAAGTACCTCCGACAACTTCCTGACCATTAGTTGCACCCCGTATCAGCAAAGTCCGCAAAATGAACCTCTAAAAATCCGAATGCGGAAACGGTGCGCCCAGAAATGTCTTGACCAAAAAACTTAATCTGCGCGTTGGCTGTAATCACGCCTTCTTGAGGACCAAGTTGAACTAAATCCGATAATGGAGCTTCTGTTTTTGCTTCATGTCGAACAATGGTCACAATACCGGTAGAGGTTCCACCTAACGGAACTCGAACAGTCATTGTGCCATCAATACCATATGGAACATCCACACCTGGTGTATTCCGATTATTCGGACGGAAATAGTCAACACGATATTGCTGAACAATAATATCGTTTAGGAAACTACCGCTTCCTACATTTGCTCCCGGGCCGATTTGAAGGAATTCGTTTGAGAAATCAGCTTGTGCATTGTCATTGAGAATTCCACAACCGCAATTATTCGCTGGCGATCTTTCACATAAATCGGAAAATAGTGGTATGCCACTTACCCCACTTGTGTCAATTCCGATTACGTTCGAGACAACCAAAAGTGATCCAGCCCGTGTATTGTCTTCCACTCGTGTGCAAGCGTAGCTAACAAGAACTACGGCCAGGAGGATCAACAACGCTGGTTTAAAGCTGAAATTTTTCATGCTCATATTTCCCTCCTCCTTCACCTAACGCAAGATCCGCGGAGTTATAAAAATCAGAAGCTCGGTATTGCTTCTTGTAATGTTTGTGTTCTTAAACAGCCAACCGAGAAGCGGAATGCGATGAAGGATCGGTGTTCGGCCTTGTGAATACTGATCCGTTCCCTGGAAGATGCCGCCGATTACGGTTGTACCGCCATCTTCCACCAGAAGCGTGGTTGTTGCTCGTTCAATAAAAATTGGTGGTGTTCCGCCCGCTGCACCGACTTGAACTGCAAAGTTGGGCCGGTTATTTTCCAACTCGATTTCCATAATGATGGTGCCTTCAGATGTAATTTGTGGTGTCACCGACATTCGAAGGGCGGCATTGATGAAGGTTGTTGTAATTGTATTGTTTGCAATTGTCTGGTACGGAATTTGTTGGCCCTGCAGGATTTCTGCTTTCGTATTGTTTTGTGTTGCTACTTTTGGTGAAGAAAGTATTCGTGCATTACCACTGTTTTCCAGGGCCATCAATGCGACATCCAATCTGAATGTATCCAGGATATTTCCCAAGGACAATCCGATTGCGGAGTTTGGAGCTTGATCCGTTGGAAGATTTACGGCATATCCACCTAATGGGTTGTTTGTGAGACCGCCCGTAGGTGTTAATGGCGCGCCATCTAACAACACATTATTCGGGAATTGTAGTGTTGTATTGTTTCCAAAAGTCGGATCAACGATTCCGCGGAAGCCCCATTGAATACCGAATGCTTGCGAGAAATTTTTGTTTGTTTCTACAATTCGCGCTTCGATCAAAACTTGAGGCGTCCTGGTATCTAACGTGTCAATCAAATTGATGATCGCATCAATATTTGTATTGATGTCAGTGATGATCAATGTGTTGGTGCGATTGTCTATAATGCTCGTTCCTTTAGGCGTTAATAGACGCTTCACTACACGATCAACTTCCTGGGCTTTGGCGTAACTTAAAGACTTAATCTTGGTTACCAGAGGCGCGCTCAACATCATCTGTCTTTCTTGTTCTGCTCGTTTCCGTTCTTCATCCGCAATCTTTGCGACTGGAGCGATGCGGATGACGTTTCCTTCGATCGTGTAACCAAGACCCTGATTCTTTGTAATCAAATCCAGAGCTTGATCCCAGGGTACTTCTGTCAGTTTCAACGTTACTGAACCCTTAACCGCAGGATCCAGAATTACGTTTAATCCTGAAATGTCAGCGATAAATCGGAAAAGATCTTTGATGTCGATATCTTTGAAGTCAAATGAGAATGGTTCACCAGTATATTGTTTTTCACCGCCTCGAACGGTCTTTTCGCCGAATGATCCCATCCCATAACCACCGGCACCTTCTGATGAAGTGGTGGTGGAACCAGTACCGGCGGTTGAGCCAGAACCGGTTTCCTGGGCGAACAAGGAAGTATCAGGCTTAAATGTAAAAAACTGTTCGTTGTTTTGCGGAACTGCTTCAATATCTTTTGGTTCATTCTTAGCGAATTGTTCCGATTCTTTCGCCGCAGCTTTCATCGATTCAGTTGGTGCAGGCGTTGATGGCGGCAATTCTACTGGAGTAGAATCTGCAGTCACCGGTTCGGCTGGAGCAGGTTCACCGATTTGTTCCGGTTCTGTTGTAGGAGCAGATGTTACCTCAGGTTCTGATGGAACATCGTTCGTTGTATCGGTCTGATTTTCTGTTACTTTGCTTTCACCAATCTGAATTAAGAGCTCACTTCCTTTTGGTGTAACACTATAAGGAAGTTTCGAATTCAAATCGATAACAGCACGAGCAACTTTCGGTGATGTTTGATATTGTGCAACACGAACACGAGACAACATGTCATTGCTTGCTTGCACAACATTTTTTACTCCTGCCGCAACGCTGACAGACTTCAAATCAATTACGATGCGGTTCGGGTTGGATAGTTCAAAAATGTCATAGGTAAATGAACCATCGCCAACCAGCACAACATCAACATGGTTCTGTTCCTCTTCAATTCGTACATCCCGTACTTCTGTTGCTGGAGCAACTTTTTTCAATTCGGCAACCGGAGCTTGAGCAGACTCAGTATCCGAAGGTGTAGCAGCAGGAGTTTGCTCAGCTGCACTTTCATGCGTTTCTGGCTGAACAGCTTCTTGTTTTTCTGCGACTTGGGGTGCAGGCGCAGCCGGAGCTGCAGTTTGTTCTGCTGCCGGTTTTGAAACCTGCTCAGGAACAGGAGCAAGCAAACCATCACCATCGCCCTTGCTCATGATCTCAATGTACAGGTTGCTACCTTCCGTTTTTACCTCATAAGGTAAAATCGAAGACAGTTTCAAAATGATTTTCGCATTCTGGCCTGTCGTTTGAGGGAACGTTTGAAGTGAAACGACTTCATTCGTATTGATAAACAGCTCTTGTGGCATATTTCGTAAATCTAAATTTGCCAGTTCAACCTGAACCTCTGACGTGGACTGCGCAGAGGTCACGTTATAAACAAGAGGTTTCGTCGTTTCGAGAACTATTTTCGTACGGTTTTTCTGCTCCTCCCATGACAAGTTTTTAATGCCTACAAGATCCTCGGCCATCATGAAACCGGGCGCGAGAAAAATGAGAATTAGCAGAAAGGACAACAAACAAGGATGAAGTTTGCTCATTATGTCCCCTCCTGGACGGGATGTAACCTCTTAACAACTTCCTTTGATTTCAGGCCGGGCGCAGCAAGAGTATCTTCCGTAAGATCTTGTCGGAAGATAACACGATCAGCTTCAATTGCGATCACCTCGCCGTCATACAGCTTGAAACCCGGCTTTGCGAATCTAGCCTTCTTGTCAGATCCCATGATGATTGCAACGTAACCTTCTTTATTTCGAGTAATTCCAACAACTTTTGCATCTGCTACTGTAAGCTGCCCGCTGGGAACGTTAGACGTTTTTTTAATACCTGTTAACAAACTAATAAATGGATCGCGACGGCTACCTGGATCATACAGATAATTGATGTCATATGTTTCAGGCGAATCCGGTTTTTTCTCAACATTCGAACCCGGTTCAGGTAGTGTAGGTGCAACATCAGCTTGAGGTGTTTCTTCTGATTGAGCCAGAGCCATTGCTGCGAATCCAAATAACGACAGAATGAATACGAGGAGAATCGAAAGACTAACTTGTTTCATGATGTTTTACCTCCCTTTTTCTTCGACGGCTTTGGCGGTTCGCCTTCTTTATATATGAAAGTCGTCGCAATACAAGTGGCCTGGATAGTGTTACTTTGGGAAGTATTTTTTGACGCTGCCAGACTTTTTACGCTGAAATCATTCACATTGATAATCCGATACAATTTTCCGATTCTTTCGAAAAATTTAGCAAGAATGTGATAGTTCCCATTCAACGTCATAGAGATTGGCCACTCATCGTAATATTCTTTCGGAACGTGATTCCCTGGCTTAAAGAGAACAATCGCCAAGCCAAGCTCAGTACCCTCTTGTTGAATTCTACTGTAAAGATCAGCAATTTCTTCAGTAGAGGGTAGAATCTTTTTTAAGGATTCCAACTGAGTTTCAAGACGCTTTAATTCTGCTTCAAATTCGATAAAACGTGCTTTTAATGTTTCACCTTTGTTGATCTCCGCAATCAATTCTTCTTTTTCAATACTTAACCGCGTCATTTCTTCGTTCATCGGATTGATCAACATTCTCTGCCCAACATAAAACAGACCACCACCGATTAGCAAAAACAATGCGGCCTGTCCGTACCAGGGCCAACTTTTAACACTATCACCAATTGCCATCTATGTACTCTTCCGTGGTTTCTTACTTGATGTTTCTTTGACTTCTGGTGTCTTAGGCTTAAATGGATTTGTAATTGCTGCGGAAATTTTAAAGGCAGTACTTTGACCGCCTGCAGCTCCGCCAGTTATTTTTTGTTTCGTTTCAATCATTCTTGGTGTGCCAATAAACTGCGAAGCATCCAGCGATTTCATAAAAGTTGGAATCGCCTGTTCCTGGAGCGTTTCTCCATCGATCGCCAGGACAGAGCCTTTTAGATTTATGTTGGTCAACCACAAATACTCTGGAAGCGCTCTGCTAACTTCATCCATAATGTGAACAGGAATTGTGCGCTGACTACGAAGTTCTTCAATCGCATAATTTTTCTTAGCAAGTTCATTTCTGCGGCGTTCTAATTCATCAACTCGCTTTATGTAAGGTTCCAGTTCTTTCTTGCGTTCTCGTTTTTGTGCAACATCCTTTTGAAGTGCGGATAGTTGCGATCGTTTAACAAAGAAATGGATCAAGAATGCTCCTAAAGTCAGACCAAGAATAAGTGCTGCGATGAGGGTCGTGGGCCGGCCGCTGCACCAACAGCTAGTCCGGGTTTTGGAGCACGTCGCTCCTTTTCGACTTCAAGAAGATTAATCTTGATCATGAGTCCCCAGCTTTCCTTAAAGCCAATCCAACTGCAACAGTGGCAATTGGTGCAACTTCATGGAGATAATCCGCATCTATATTTGTAAGCTTTATGTTTTTGAATGGATTCAGAAGCTCAGTAGGAGCATTAAATTTTTCTCTGAAATATTGCTGAAGTCCGGGAATCTTTGCGGATCCACCTGCAAGATAAATCCGATCAATACGTTCTTCAGTTGAAGTTGCTTTAAAGAAGTCCAGTGTACGTTGAACGTCAACTGCAATGTCTTCAGTTACGCCTTGAATAATTGAAGCAGCAGAAGAAGGATCAATACCATCCGCAGAAATTCCTTTTTTAATATTTTCGGCGTTTTCGCGGCTGAGATTCAATTCACGTTGAATTGTTTCTGTGTACAAATTTCCACCGGTTGAAATATCGCGAGTAAATAATGAAAGATCGCCTTGAGTAATGTTCATATTAATGAGACTTGCTCCGACGTTCACTAAAGCGATTACTTCATCGGCACGGACATCGGTTTTATAATTCAATTCAAACGCATTTTGCAATGCAAAAGAATCAACATCAACTACTAATGGTCTCTTCCCTGCTTGCGTAATGACATTAGCATAAAATCCGATCATATCCTTTTTCACAGCAACCAGGATGATATCCATCATTCCACCCTGACCGGCTGTAGAACGAAGAATCTTATGATCCAGATTGACTTCGTCTATTGGGAAGGGGATGTACTGTTCAGCTTCCCATCGAATTGATTCGGCTAATTCGCCTTCACTCATTGAAGGAAGCGAAATTTTCTTGACGATTACGGAACCACCAGAAACAGAAGTTGCAACCTCTGATTTTTTTACATTGTTATTTACAAACAGACTGTCGATTGCATCCGCCACGGCGGATGAATCCATGATTGCGCCTTCAACGATTGAATCTGGAGGTAAAGGTTGGATTCCGAAACTGACTAACTCGTAAGCCTTCCCCCGTTGCTTCAACTCTACGAGTTTGACGGAGTGTGAACCGATGTCGAGTCCCACCAAGTCCTTGGCTTTGCCAAACAGCCCCACTTGTCTCTCCTTAGTTCAGCAAATTCTTCGGGTACGTTAACAAAAAACTCCCTCCCTTGTCAAGGAAGCTTCGTCTATAACCGCGTTAAAATCTAGTACCCATGCGGTTCTTGACCATCGTACTATATATGAAACCCGCTCCTGATGCGGATTTATAAGTCCCCATAAATAGATTTTTAGAGGCCAAACCTGCTATTGCAGATCCTCTTGAATCAGGCGGGATGTTACTACAAGCATAGTGAGATGTCAAGTACAGTACAGAGGGTAGTACTATAACCTTTAATCCTAAGTTTGTAGTACTACTAATCAATCGTAATCGTAAATCGTACTCTTACTCGTAATCCTTCTCTATTTTAGTTGTGATTTTGCTTTTTGATTACTTCTGCAGATTCCGTGTCAGCCTGCTTTCGGCGAGAGTTTCTACGTAGCTTTTAATTCCGCGAGCGAGCCCCTGGGCAATGGTCTGCCGGTAACCTGAAGTTTCCAGAAGATTGTATTCACCTTCATTACTAATGAATGAAATTTCAGCAAGAATGGAAGGCATTTGCGCTCCAATCAAAACATAAAATGGGGCTTGTTTTACACCGAGATTGTTCGCAGCATATCCTTTTTGAAGATGTCCCACCAGATTGGTTTGAATCAGCTTTGCAAAGTCGCGTGACTCCTCAATTTTTGTATTTAACGCAATTGCAGTAGTGAGTTTCTGGAGTTCACCCATATTCTTTTCTGAAATTGCATTTTCGCGTGCGGCAACTTCCATTGCTTGTGGTGTTGTTGCAAAATTCAGGTAATACGTTTCTATGCCTTTTGCTTTTTTATTGCGGCTTGAATTGACATGCACCGAAACAAATAAATCAGCTGACTTGCTGTTTGCAAACGCCGTACGTTCTTCAAGCGCAACATAGTCATCCTCAGTTCGTGTCATCAGCACTTCGTAACCATATTCCTGTTCAAGAATGCCTTTTAGTTTTTGCGATACATCCAGGGTTATATCTTTTTCTTTCATTCCGCTGCGCATTGCACCAGGATCATGACCTCCATGACCAGGATCAAGAACAATTCTCCGAACAGTAAGCCCGAGCTGTCGAGCAAGTGAATATTGCCCGGTAGTATTCGTCTTTGCCATTTCTGGAGTTTCATTTTGATCAACTGTAGTTTCTTTATCGGACCTCAGTTGTTACTTGTGGTGCGGTTGGAACAGGTGCAACTGCAGCAACAGGAGTTTTCTTTCCTTGAATATCAATAACCACCCGATATGGATGATACAAAGAAAAGATTTCAAAGTTTTCAATGTTTTTTAAATCAAGAACGACGCGAGCTTTTCGAAAAGTATTTTGTCCGACACGAATTTGTTTTAGAAACCCATCATCGACTGAAAACTGTTGTTCGAGAAGCTCTTTGAATGCGACAGTGTTGTCAAAATCAACATAAAGTCGATCTGGATTCATCAATCGATCTCTTTTGAACGGGACTTCTTTGTCAAAATCCAGAACCACTCGCGTATAATCCGGACCAGTATAATGTCTTAAACTTTTCAGCGTTGCCGGTTGGGTCGCAGTTGCTGAAGATTCCTTTAAAACAGTCTCTGCCATTCTTGGTGAGCGTTCTCTTAATCGCTCCTCCATCACCTGTGATTCATTTTCCTGGTTCAGCTCATCTCTCATAATCCTTATGTATTCCAACATTGCTTCTTCTACTAACGAACTGGAACCATACTGTTGAATCAAGAATTCATAGGTGCTGCAGGCACGATGAAGATACAGATTGTCATTGAAACGGCGTCCCATTTCAGCATACAAACCGCCTACATGGAATAATGAATTGTCGCAATATCCTGACGATGGATTGTTGTAATAAACTTTGCGATAAGCTTCAACAACTTTTTTCCATTCCGAAATTTGAGCCTGATTATCTCCGGATTTTTTTAGAGCTTCTTCCAGCTTAACCGCTTGATCGTAAAGATCTTTTGCATTGGAATTTGCTGCAGATAGAGATGTAGACACCAATAGTAACGAAAGAATTAGAAAAGACACCCTTCGGAGAATCATCCCTATCGTCTCCAACACTAGCCCCGCATTTCTATTTTTTAGATTCTAAGCAGAGCTTACCTCAATGTATTCAATGAGTTGAATCATACCTTGGGCATAGCACTATGTCAAGCATACTACAGAGGATGGGGGATAGAGAATGGAGAATGGAGGATTGAGAATGGAGGATTGAGAATGGAGGATTGAGAATGGAGGATTGAGAATTGTTAGCTCACTATCGTCAATCCTCTATTCTCTATCTTCCATCCTCTTTTATTTCCGCGGGTGTGAACGCTGATACGTCTTCAACAATTGTTCTACGTTCAGGTGAGTATACTTTTGGGTTGTTGAAAGGCTGGCGTGGCCGAGAAGTTCTTGAATCCAGCGAAGGTCGGCACCGGCGTTAAGTAAATGGGTGGCAAAACTATGGCGGAAAGAATGTGGAGAAACGCGTTTTTGCATTGCCAGCTTCAACAAATACTGATTCAGAATTTGTCGAATTCTGGTTTCGCTCAAACGACTGCCGTGCAAATTCAAAAAAATCCATTCAGGAGTTTGCTTATCGATTAACTCATGCCGCCTGCTCAAGTAACGTTTAACCGCAGATGCAGCAGTTGATCCGAAAAATACAGTTCGTTCTTTCTTACCTTTACCTGTAATCCGCATCACTCCCGATTCCGGATCCAGATCGCGCAACCGCAACCCTGCAATTTCACTGACACGCATTCCGGTCGCGTACAAAAGTTCAAAGATTGCATGATCCCGATCCCCTTTCGCTGTATCTTCAAATTCAAAATCCAGGAAACTATTGATTTCATGAACCTGAAGAACACCTGGTAATTTCTTTGGCAGCCGCGGGCTTTTTACTGCCTTTGCAAAATTTTGAGCAACATAATTTTGCCTGCACAAAAATCGGAAGAATGAACGTAGACAGGCTAATTTCCTTGCGATACTGGCGCGGTTAAATTTCTGCTGATACAGGTGATTGATAAATCCGCGGATCGCAAGTAAATCAAGATCGCTGACAATTGAATCATCATCTATAACATCTTTGCCAAGATACTCATTTAAGAAACCACAAAACTGCTGCAGATCTTTCATGTAGGCAAGAATTGTGTTTGCCGAATATCTTTTTTCAATCCGAAGATGTGATTCAAATTCGGAAAGATACTTTTGCACGACAACTATAATACTACATGAAGATTGAAGATGGAGAATTGAGGATTGAAAACTGATCTGCGAATTGGCGAATGGAAGCTAAGGCCCGTTCAACGAGTAGTTGTTTCTTACGCTGCTTATCTTTGATCATTTGAAGATCCGGGGCATGGAGCAAGCCGAATGTAATATTCATCGGTTGAAAGTGGTCGGGATCTGCATTGGAAATGTAATGAGCAAGAGCGCCGATAGCCGTTTCCGGTGGCGGAACATGCAAAGGCAGGTCGAGTGCCAGCCGCGCAGCATTGATCCCCGCAAGCAATCCTGAAGCAGCAGAATCCACATAACCTTCTACGCCGGAAAGTTGTCCAGCAAAAAAGAGCTGAGGATTGGTGCGGGTTTGATATGTAGGAAGCAAAATTTTCGGAGCATTCAAGTAAGTATTTCGATGGATCCAACCGTAGCGGATAAATTCAGCATTCTGAAGTCCGGGGATCATCCGGAACACACGTGCTTGTTCAGAAAAACGCATGCTGGTCTGAAATCCCACCATATTATAGTGTGATGCTGCCAGGTTATCCTGTCGCAACTGAACCACCGCAAATGGACGCCGGCCAGTAACAGGATCGATCAAACCGATTGGCTTCATTGGACCAAAACAAAGCGTCTTCTTTCCGCGCCGGGCCAGTTCTTCAATCGGCAAACAGCCTTCAAAAAATATTGCCTTTTCGAATTCCTTCAGCGGATGCGTTTCAGCTTTGAGCAATGCATCATAAAAACTGTCATACGCCTCACGACTCATCGGACAATTCAGATAATCATCACTGCCCTTTCCGTATCGGGAGGCTGCAAAAACAATGGAGCGATCAATTGAATCTGCATCAACGATCGGTGAAATTGCATCGTAATAATATAAATGAGGGGATTGGCTAAATTCTTTGATTGATTCTGCCAAAGGTTCCGAAGTCAGCGGCCCGGTTGCAATGATATTAATTCCATCTTGCGGAATCGAAGTCACTTCTTCACGTATCATTCTCACATTCGGTAGTTTTCCCAAAGTTGCTTGAATTTTTTCAGCAAACACATCGCGATCAACTGAGAGCGACATTCCGGCTGGAACTGCACTTTGATCAGCCGCAGCGATAATCAAAGACTGGAGGATGCGCATTTCCTCCTTTAACAATCCTGGCGCATGAAGCAGATCGTTGGATTTTAAGGAATTGCTGCAGACAAGTTCAGCAAGATTGTCTGTAACATGTGCTGGAGTTTTGCGCCCAGGCCGCATTTCATAGAGATCTACGTCCAGCCCGTGCCTGGCAATCTGCCATGCCGCTTCTGCGCCGGCAAGTCCGCCACCAATGACACGTATTTTTGCTTTAGGCATAACTTAGCGACTCTCTGGTAAAAAAAATTATTTTGCAGCAGGTTCGGGCTGGGCTTCAAGTTCGATCTGGAATTTGCATTCCTTATCGTTGCATTCTAAATAAGGAGGGCCGCCTTTCCTGAATTTTTCCAGCATAAATGGAGCATGACAAGCCGGACATTCACGCACAACAGGTTTATTCCAAAGTGCGAACGTACAATCAGGATAATTCGCGCAACCGTAAAATATTTTTCGACCCTTTGTGCGTTTCTCAACTAAATCGCCACCATCATCGGGACATTTCACATCCAGAGTCTTTGGCTTGATGTACTTACATTCGGGATAATTACTGCAAGCGATGAACGGACCGTACTTGCCTTGTTTTACAACCAGCTCAGCTCCGTCCTGTGGACATTTTTCATTGGGAACTTCAAGCGAACCAATTTCAGCCTGTTTTTTCGTTAGTGTTGCAGTAAATTTGCATTCTGGATAACCGGAGCATGCCAAAAACTTTCCGTATCTTCCAACCTTTACAACCAGTGGCTTTCCACATTTCAAACATGTATGCTCCGATTCGGTTCCTACTCCACCTAAAGTTTCGTTTGGCTGCTCATCCGGATTTTGTGTGTATTTGCATTCTTCATTCGTGCAAGTCAGGAACGCACCGAATTTGCCCCAACGCTTTACCATTGCGCTTCCACATTGCGGACATTTTGTATCTACTGGGATTCCAGTTGCTTTGATTTCTTCCATTTCATCGTACGCACGTTTTAAGTCGCGTGAAAAATCACCGTAAAATTCATTCAGGACTTCAACCGTTTGCTTGGTACCTTCTTCGATCTCATCAAGCTCATCTTCCAAATGAGCGGTGTATTTGAAATCCATGATTTCGTCAAAATGCCGGACTAAAAGATCGGTAACCAGGAATCCAAGATCAGTTGGTTTGAATCGATTGTCTTCTTTGATCACGTAACTGCGATTCTGGATCACACCCAGAATCGTTGCATAGGTTGAAGGACGTCCGATCTCCTTTTCTTCAAGTTCTTTCACCAACATCGCTTCTGTAAAGCGCGAAGGCGGTTGCGTAAAATTCTGTTTGGGTTCGAGCCGGTCAAGACGTAATTCTTCTCCGGGCTCAACAACTGGAAGCGAAGGTGGAGTTTCTTCAACAGCTCCTTCTATTGGAGCTTCTGAAGTTTCTTCTTGATAAACACGAATGAAACCTGGAAATGTCATCACCTGTCCGCTTGCTTCGAATTCATAATTCTTGGCTTCAACAGTAATGATTGTTTCATCAAACAAGGCTGCCTTCATTTGTGATGCTACGAAGCGGTTCCAAATCAGGGAATAGAGCTTGAATTCATCACGGCTCAAATAATTTTTTACACTTTCCGGAGTACGCAACACCGATGTTGGACGGATTGCTTCATGCGCATCTTGAACGGATTTTTTGTTTTTGTAGAAGTTTGGCTGATCCGGCAAAAATTCTTTACCGTACTCAGTGACAACGTAGTTCCGCGTTTCTTCTAAGGCAATCGGTGAGATGCGAACCGAATCCGTACGCATATATGTGATCAGACCTACGGCGCCTTCATCACCCACTTCGATACCTTCATATAACTCTTGCGCCACCATCATTACTTTTTTAACTGGCCATCGGAATTTCCGCGATGCTTCTTGCTGCAATTTGCTGGTGATAAACGGAGCTGATGGATTCCGCTTCCGCTCTTTCTTTTCGACATCTTTTACTGTGAAAAGTGCCCTATCCAGATCAGCTAGAATTTGTTCGGCTGCTGCTTGATTGGAAATTTCTGTTTTCTTTCCACCGATGCGAACTAATTTCGCGGGAAATATCGGTGGCTCTGAACCTTCCAGAAAAGCGGTCATCGTCCAATATTCTTCCGCAATGAAGGCTTGAATCTCTTTTTCGCGGTCGCAGATCAGCCGAAGTGCAATCGATTGAACTCTGCCGGCGCTAAGTCCACGTTTTACTTTTTGCCACAGAAGCGGCGAAATCTTATATCCCACTAAGCGATCCAATATTCGCCTGGCTTGTTGAGCCTGGACCTTCTTCTGATCAATTTGAGTGGGATTTTCAAAAGCCCGTCTTACTTCTTCTTTGGTGATTTCATTTAAAATTACACGATGAATCGGCTTTCCATTTCCTAATTCCTCAGAAAGATGGAAACTGATCGCTTCTCCTTCCCGGTTCCAGGATCAGGCGCAAGGAAAATATTTTTTGATTTCGACGCTATTTTTTTCAGCTCTTTTACAAGATCGGTTTTTCCCCGAATAATTGTATAGTGCGGCTCAAAACTCTTCTCTTCATCGACACCAAGCTTGGATTTAGGCAAGTCTTTGATATGCCCCAAACACGCTTTGACAACGTAGTCGTTGCCCAGGTATTTGTTAATCGTTTTTGCTTTGGCTGGTGATTCCACCACCACTAAAGATTTGGCCATTTTTTTTCCTCAATCTCGCGATTCTTATTTCAGCCTAATAAATTGCTTGCCTGGTATTTGGCTAATAAAGCTTTTTAGTTCCAAATTCACCAGCGTTCCTAATAAATCCTGCGGTCGCATTCCTGCAATACCCGCTAGCTGATCTATATGTTTTGGCTGTTCAAATGATAATAAGGCAATAATAGTCTTTTCTGATTCTGTCAAGTTTGACGACGAAGTCTCATCAGCTCGATCAGCACTGATAAGCCTTTGTGTGATCCGCTCGGGCAATTCTGCAATCACATCTTTCCAGCTTTCTACAAGTATTGCGCCATCTTTGATTAATGCATGACAGCCCTGACTTGATTCGTTGAAAACATTCCCGGGTACAGCCAGAACTTCACGGCCTTGTTCCGTTGCCATACGAGCTGTGATCAGCGATCCGCTCTTTCGAGATGCTTCAATCACCACAACTCCACAAGACAATCCGCTAATAATACGGTTTCGAACGGGAAAGTTCTCGCGATTGGGCGGTGTACCCATCGGAAATTCCGAAACCAATGCGCCTGATTTAGAAATCCGATCAGCAAGCGAACGATGTTCGGACGGATAAATTACATCAATCCCGCTTCCTAAAACTGCGATGGTGCGTCCTTCTTCTTGAATTACCACCGAATGCGCGCGAGCATCTACTCCGCGTGCGAGACCACTTACCACCGTAAGTCCTGCTTTTGAAAGATCTCTTGCTAGCGACTGGGTTACGTTCAAACCGTACGTCGTAGCTTTTCTGGATCCAACCAGCGCTATACATGGATCTTCCGCCCGCAACTCGCCTTTAACATAAAGTACAACGGGTGGATCAGGGATTGTCTTTAACAATGTAGGATAAGAATCGCTTCCCTGCCACAAAATCGTAATGTCCGCATGCTGGGCCATCTTGAATTCCTTTTCGGCCTCTCGCATATCAAAATGAAGAATGCGGTAGATAACATCGGACTTCAAATCACATACTGCACGAAGCTCCATTTCCGAACTTCTGAAAATATTTTCTGGAGTTTCGAATACACGCAAAATGGCCGCTCGCTGCGCTGAACGCAGACCTTCCACCATATTTAATGCTAGCCAGGGAAGCATGCCGTGCACATTAACATAAAAATCATTTGTAATACAAATCGGAGCCCTTGCATCTTGCATCCCGCATCCTGTATCTTTTCCAAATATGAGATTTTTGATTCGAAACTGTTTCTATCTATTGCTCTTACTTCCTGGACTGCTGTCAGCTCAAGGAAAGTATGATCTATGGTTAAAGAACGAAGGATATTACCTGCTAACTCCTCAAGAGAAGGAAAAATTCCGGGTAATGAATGATGAGACAAAGGAGTTATACGTCCGCAATCTCTGGGCCTCACTCGATACAAATCCGCTTACGACTGAAAATGAATATCAAATCGAATACATGAAACGGTTTGAATATGCCAAGCGGCATTATGGAATTCCATCGGATCGCGCCAAAATTTACCTCCTCCTGGGCAAACCAAATTCGGTGGAAAGCCATTCAAACGATGATAAATATTTTCCACTTGAGCTCTGGTCTTATTTCAGCCTGGGTTATCCCGGATTGCCTCCTTCGTTGGATTTAATTTTCTTCAAACGGTTTGGTACCGGCGATTACCGACTGTACAGTCCGATATTTGACGGTATGAAGTCATTAACGCCTTCGAATGTCGATTTTGATAGCCCGAGAATGCAGGCGCAAATGAAAGCATATTTTGATCCACAAATAATCGAAGCCGCAACAAAGATGTCCACTGGCTCATCACCTTCCGAATCCGAAACGATCCGCATGGTCCTGACTGATCCCAATGCAATCCGCCGGATCGAAAAGAAACGTCCGACTGTTGAAACAACAATCGTCTATGAAGGATTCGAAGCAGATATCACGGCATACTCGGTGCCGGATCGTGAAGGCGTTTATCGAACCAGTATCGCCATTGCAATTCCACCCAAGTATGTTTCATTTGAAAAAAATGAAGAGGCGATTTACCAGGGCCGCGTGGATATGATCGGTTCAATTGTTGATGAAAAGAAAAATGAGATTGTTCGCATCAACGATAGCCCTGCATTAAAGATGAATGAAGATGAATTTACCAAAGCGCAATCTTATCTTTTCTGTTATGTCTTTGACACTTATCTGCTACCTGGGAAATACACATTAAACTCACTGTTCCGTGACTATGTATCCAATCGGGCAGGAAAATTAGAACGCACTTTTGAAGTCAAAGCGGAAAGCACTCAACTGGAAATGCTTCCGCCTCTGATTTCCTATAAAGCCGTTACTGCTGAAGGTGGGGAAAAACCATTTCAATATGCAAATCTACAATTCATGCCGAAAGAAAATTCAACTTTAAATAATGATCAATGGCTATTCCTGTACACAAAGATTTTGAATCCGGCGAGCGACTCATTGGATGGATCGTGGGAATTAAAATTTGGTTTAAAGAAAGATGGGCAGAACGTATTGGAGTTAAGTGAAGCGGTTCCGATTGCAGGATCTCAACCCGAGATTAATGTAATGCGCAAGATGAAACTGCAGTCATTGGTGCCAGGCGCATATAGTGCATTTATGCGATTATCAAAAGGTGGGATTACGCTTGAAAATGAATCGCCGTTGCGAATTGGTGCGACCGAAGAAGTGCTTGGACGTTTACGAATTCTGCCACAATCAGCAAATACACCAGCCGCCTATCATACAAATATTGCTCTTCAGTTTTTTCTGCAAAACGATTATGTCAATGCGGCGCGCCATGCACGGATTTCAATTGATTTAGATCCAACATCTTATGCAGCACGCAGTTTGATTGCCAGGATCGAAAAAGCCAAAGGTAATACCGAAAATGCAATTGCATCATACGAGAAATTAGTACAGGAATCTCCAACTGATAGCGAAGGCTACTACTATATTGGTAAATGGGCGCTGGAAGAAAAGCAGGCTCAGAAAGCATCTCAAATGTTGAAGAAAGCGCTCGATCTTGGCCTTTATTCCACCGATCTTCTGAATAATCTCGCATCGGCAGAGCTGCAACTGGGTAACACTCAGGTTGCCGTAGACTACTGGAAAAAATCTCTGGCATTGGATTCGAAACAACCGGAGATTGAAAATCTGCTCAGCCAGCATAAGCAATAAGTAGTCACGGAAACACGGAATTCACGGAAATAATTTTTATTGATTCTTTCAGTGCCTTCCGTGTTTCTGTGATTCAAGAACGGGTTATCATATGACGATGAATTCGACGCTTAAGTCTCTGATCGCTCAGATCAAGGAATTCAGAAAAGAGTGGATCCTTGCCGTTTTGAGCATGATTGGAGTGGCGATATTCACATCGCAACTGACACTGCTAGTCAAGCACATCCTGGATGATGTCTTGATCCAGCTAAAACCTGATGCTCTGCCGCGGGTTTCCATTTTGCTGTTGCTGTTTTATACCGGCAAAGGAATTTTCTCATTCACGTCTTCATATTTAATGACTGCGATCGGATTAAAGATCGTTCGTAATCTTCGCAATCGTTTGTACCATCACATCATTTACCAATCTCTTACATTTTTTTCTTCAGAAAAAACTGGTGATCTCACAGCGCGAGTAGTTAGCGATACAGATCGGATTCAAGAAGCAGTTTCAAAAGCGCTGGCCGATTTAGTGAAAGAAACGTTTACTCTGGTTGGATTGTTGATCGTGGTTTTCTATATCGATTGGAAATTAGCACTGATTTCCTTCACATTGTTTCCGCTGGTTGTTTATCCAATCACGAGATTTTCAGGACGCTTGCGTCAGGCCAGCAGAATATCTCAGGAAAGCATCAGCAAGTTGTCGCAGATTCTTGTTGAATCAATCACCGGGACACGAATCGTCCAGGCATATCAAATGGAAGAACGTGAATCGGAAAAATTTAATCAAACAAGCCAGCAACTTTTGAATGAAGGACTGCGTGCCACAAAAATTGTTTCGTTTCTTTCACCGTTTATGGAACTGCTAAGCGGCATAGCTGCTGTTGTGGTGATGTGGTATGGCAGCCGTCAAATTCAAGCCGGACATTTAACTGCAGGAGATTTTACAGCATTCCTTTCTGCTTTGTTTTTTATGTATACACCGATCAAGAAACTGAGCAAAGCGAATCAAACAATTCAACAAGCAGTTGCAAGCTATGAAAGAGTTCAATCCATTTTGATTCGCAACGAACGTATTTTGGAACAACCCGGAGCAAAGGATTTACCGCATGTAAGTCATTCGATTGAAATCAAAGATGTTTCATTCAGTTATCATGACATCCCGGTGCTTACTGATATTGATTTTTCGGTTCGTGGCGGAGAAGTGATTGCGCTGGTCGGTCCTAGCGGCGCCGGCAAAACGACATTGGTAAATTTGTTGCCTCGCCTTTATGACGTAACTTCGGGTTCGATTCTCATGGATGGCCATGATGTAAGAAACGTAACTTTGAATTCGCTGCGATCTCAAATCGGGCTTGTTTCGCAGGAAATCATTTTGTTTGATGACACTGTTGCAGCCAACATCGCATGCGGACAACCTGATGCCCTGCAGGATGAAATTGAAGAAGCAGCGCGCGCAGCTTATGCCCACGATTTTATTTCAATGCTGCCAAATGGATATTCAACACAGATCGGCGAACGCGGACATCGCCTTTCTGGCGGCCAACGCCAACGGATTGCGCTGGCTCGTGCAATTCTCCGCAACCCTGCAATATTGATTCTGGATGAAGCCACATCCGAATTGGATGCTGAATCTGAAATTGCAATTCAAAAAGCGCTTGAAAATATGCTGAAAAATCGAATCACATTTATTGTGGCTCATCGTCTTTCAACAATCCGTAAAGCAGATAAAATCATCGTACTGGAACATGGACGTATTCAAGAAATAGGAACACATGAAGATTTATTGGATTCGAAAGGGTTATATCGAAAGTTTCATGAGCTTCAATACGGCATCATCGATCTGTGATTCTCAGCAACTCTGTGGTAAAAGAGAACCATGATTCGAAGCATGACGGCTTTTGCCAAAAGCAGTTACGAAGGAAAAGAATTTACGCTGGATGTTTTCATCCGCTCTTACAACCACCGCTTTCTTGACATCAATTTAAAGCTACCCGTTGAATTGATGACAATTGAAGGTGAACTCCGAAGCTTGATCGGACGCCATCTTTCGCGTGGGCGTGTTGAAATGACGTTACGTACAACATTTCTCAAAGAAGGAATTTATCACGTCATAGTGAATCGCGGCCTTGTTGGAAGATTAATTACCGAAATGAAAACAATTCAGGAGGATTTTGGCGTTCCCGGTGAAATCGATCTTGCCGCCGTTTTAAGAATTCCAGGATTGATTGAAGTTCAAACCGATGTTCAAAAAATCAGCCGCGAAGTCCTGGATGAAATCAAAACCATTGTTGAAACTTGTTTAAAATCGCTGGTTCAAATGAGACTTCAAGAAGGACAAATTATAGAACGCGACCTTCGTGAGCGTTTGAATTCACTTCGCAAAATGGTGGAACATGTTGAACAAAATGCGAAGGAATATCCGGTATTGATTCGAAAGAGCATTGAGGAAAAGATTAAAGAAATTTTGAATGGTCAAAATGTTGATATTAACCGCCTTTTTCAAGAAGTTGCTTACTATGCAGAACGTTCTGATGTAACCGAAGAGCTCGTCCGCCTTCGCAGTCACATTTCACAATGTGAAACGTTGTTTCAAAAAGAGGATACCGCAGGAAGAAAGCTCGATTTTCTGCTTCAGGAAATACTGAGAGAAATTAATACCATCGGATCAAAATGCGATTTACTTCCTATATCGCAGACAGTCATAGAAATGAAAACTGAAGTGGAAAAGATTCGGGAGCAAAGCCAGAACGTCGAATAATCCTGAAATTTCGCCAAAAAGCCACCATCTCTCATCTTTCCTTTAATTTTCATTGATTTCTAGTCAAATTCTCGCTATCTTAGTAATTATCAGGCAGAACCTCAAATTGTAGGGGCGAGCATTTTTCCCGAACAGCAAGGTCATCCGGATGTTAGCGAGATAAAATTGCTTAATGTCCTCTGCTCAACGGTAAAAATGCTCTGCCCCTACTGAAAAAATCTCATATGCGTGAATTGCTGAATATTGGATTTGGCCATACTGTTATTTCATCGCGAATTATTGCCATCGTTTCTCCAAAATCTGCACCGATTAAGCGTCTAAAGGAAGAGGCGCGTCAAAATGGAAAATTGGTGGATGCAACCTCAGGACGTCAAACGCGTGCAGTAGTTGTAACCGATAGCGGTCATGTTGTGCTTTCCGCGGTAATGCCTTCCACATTACTGGCCCGTCTTGAAGAGCGTGAGGAGGAAGAAATCAGAAACGAAGTTGAAGAAGATGAAGAAACAGAGAAATAATGTCTTCATCATCTCTGCCCCATCTGGCAGCGGCAAAACAACTCTGATTGATTTGTTACTTAAGGAAAATCCTTCCCTGTCATTTTCGATTTCACACACTACACGGCCGCCACGACCCGGAGAGCGTGATGGTGTTGAATACTTTTTTGTGAGTGAACAAAAGTTCGAACAAATGATCCGCGAAGAGCGATTCGTGGAATGGGCTGAAGTTCATGGACATTTTTATGGAACATCTCGCGAGATGTTAGTTCAACCTGAAAAGGACAGTCGGGATGTAATCCTGGACATTGATGTTCAAGGTGCAGCTCAGGTTCGGCAAAAAATGCCGGAAGCAATTAGCATTTTCATACTTCCACCCTCTTATGAAGCATTGAAAACTAGATTGCTGACACGTCAAAAAGATAAAGAAGAAGTCATGTTGAAACGATTAGAAAATGCGCGAAAGGAAATCCGCAGATATTCCGAATTTGACTACATCATTATTAATGATGATCTGAAAACTGCCTCAAACAGCCTTTCATCGATTATCCATAGCTCTAACTCATTGAGAGACAAGCAGATTGATCGCATTGAGGCCATCTTAAAAAGCTTTGAAGAGGCCGAAAAGCAGGACAATTCGGATTGACGAGCGTATAATGAGAGTCCTATTTTTAGCACTGGAGTAAAAAAAGTATATGGATTTCATTACTAGAGTTTCGTTAGATCAAGTCGATAACCGATTTTTATTTGTGATGATTGCGGCAAAACGTGCGCTTCAACTGCAAAGAGGAGCAAAGCCTCGCTCTGATGTTGGTATCAGAAAACCAACCGTGGTTGCGATGCTCGAAACGTTGGAACACAAAGTCAGTTACGAACTTGCGGATAAGCCGAAAGAGAAAAAATCTCGGAAATAACTTTGATCGTCACTCTTGGTGTTGGCAGTTCAATTTCCTCTTACAAAGCTGCTGAAATTCTTCGCCTTTTACAAAAAGCAGGACACACCGTTCGCGTCGCAATGACACGTAATGCAACCCGCTTTGTGCGACCAGTTACGTTTTCGAGTTTAAGTCAGCATCCTGTTTACCTCGATGAATTCAAAGCTCGAAACGGCGAAGTCATGCATGTGGAATTGGCCCGTCAAACTCAGTTGTTGTTAATTGCACCAGCAACGGCAAATTTGATTGGAAAGTTTGCATCAGGAATAGCCGACGATTTTTTGACCACATTGTTTTTAGCAAGAAGATGTCCGGTTTTGATTGCGCCTGCGATGAATGTTTACATGTATCGCAATCCGATCGTTCAAGAAAATATCGCGAAGCTGCGCTCCATCGGAGTGCAATTTGTGGAACCGGATGAAGGTTATCTGGCATGTGGTGATGAAGGAGCAGGACGCCTGGCACCAGTTGAGGAAATTGCAGATCGTGCACTGATGATGTTGAAGCTATCGGCATCATTAGCAGGAAAACATGTTGTAGTAAGCGCCGGACCAACGTGGGAATCTCTTGATCCAGTGAGAATCTTAACCAACAGATCCTCAGGAAAAATGGGATATGCATTTGCGGAAGAAGCAGTCATGAGGGGCGCGCATGTAACCTTGATAAGCGGTTGCAACTCAAATTCTGCCGCCGTTGGGTGTAGATTTAATTCGCGTTGAATCTGCGCGAGAGATGCGTGATGCAATTCTAGATGTTTTTCCAAGCGCTGATTATGTCATTAAGAGTGCAGCAGTTTCCGATTTTACTCCTGCCGAAACTTTGCCTGAAAAGAAAAAGAAATCGGGAAAATCAGAAACTCTTACATTAAATCCAACAGATGATATCCTTGCACTCTTGGCGAATAAAAGAGAAAATCAGATTCTGGTTGGTTTTTGCGCTGAAACAGAAAATCTTGAAAAAAATGCGCAAGAAAAATTAGCCAGAAAAAAACTGGATTTGATTATTGCAAATCGCGTTGGCGGAGAACACAGCCCGTTTCAATCCGATCAAAATGAAGTTCTAGTTTTAGACCGGCTTGGAAATAAAAATAATTTTGACCGCCAGGAAAAACGCGTTCTTGCTTGCAGGATTTGGGAAATTATCATTGAGCGAACAGCACAACTCAAAAGCCATCCAATCGTCAGTCACGCCTGATGAAGCTCTAGCAAATCTACTCGATCTTTTCCGCGATTTAGGAATTACAGATTTTTATATTCCGCCAGGTCAGGCAGATCCTATTTCCGTTCTTGAAATTTCTCAAAATTTTGATCAGCTGGAACAATTGCGCACTCAAGAGATTGGCAACTGCACACGATGTAAACTTCACAAAGGAAGAAAAACCATAGTTTTCGGCGAGGGAAATCCATCGGCAGAATTAATGCTTGTTGGTGAAGCGCCGGGAGCTGATGAGGATATTCAAGGGAAACCGTTTGTTGGGCGCGCTGGACAGCTCTTAATGCAAATGATTAAAGCGATTCAATTCGAACGGAAAGATGTTTTTATCGCAAATGTTTTGAAATGCCGGCCGCCTGGAAATCGTCCACCAGAACCGGATGAAGTTCATACCTGCTCTCCATTCCTTATGAAGCAGATCGAAATCATAAAACCGAAAGTGGTTCTGGCTCTTGGTACTTTTTCTGCGCAATTATTGCTGAACTCCAAAACTTCAATTTCATTTTTAAGGAATCGTGTGTATGAGATGCCATTTGCAAAAGTGATTGCAACATATCATCCGTCATTTCTGCTGCGATCTCCGCAAAAAAAGCCTGAAGCGTGGGACGAGCCTGAAATTGGTCCGCAAAACGCTGCAAGACTCAGCAGAGTAGCGGAGGGGCTGAGGAGCAGAGGAGTTTGCCCCTCTGCACCCCTGCTCCTCTGCCCCTCTGCAGATTCCAAACAGGAAAAGTTTTCTAAAGACTCTATGCGTTACGTTCGTGTATCAATTCCAAAATCACCAATTCAGGATTTGACTTATTCGATTCCTGACGATTTTTATCAAATTGAACCTGGAATGCGAGTTCTGGTTCCGCTCGGTTCGCGTTTTGTGACAGCCTTTGTTGAAAAAGAAGAAGATAAGATTCCTGAAAATATTGCCGTACGTCCAGTTGCAGATTTATTGGATCGGCAAAATTTGTTTTCACCGCAAATGCTGGAACTCACTCGCTGGATGTCGGAATATTATTTGGTCGAATGGTCAGACATCCTGAAATCGGCATTGCCTCCAGGCTTAGATGTTCGGCCTGAAACCCTGGTAACGATCACCGCTGCTGGTGAATTCAAATCAGGCACACACGCGATCTTGCAATTGCTGAGCGAGAAAAAAGCGCTGCCTCTAAAAAAACTCTATGAACTTTTTGGCCATGCCGGAACTTATTCTCAACTTCGAGTACTTGAAGAACAAGGACTGTTAGAAGTTACAGCTGCGCGAAAAGAAAAACGACGCGGCTACAATATGGTGGAATTGATCGGTTCAGCGAATCCTCCCACAAAACCAAAAGAACGTGACGTTTATGATTTTTTGCAAAATCGTTCTTCTGCAATTTGGATGGAAGATCTCCGCGGGGAATTCAAAAATGCTCCAACAGTAATTCGATCATTAGCCAGACAAGAAATTGTTCGGTGTTTCTGGATGCCAGCTTCTCCTCGAAATTTATGGCCGCCTTCCAATCCAGTTAAAGATTTGAATGGTGCACATGACCAGGCACTGCAAAAATTAAAGGCTTCTTTGGGAACTTTCGGAGTTTTTCTTTTGCACGGAGTAACAGGCTCAGGCAAAACGGAAGTGTATTTACGCATTGCCAAAGAAGTGCTGGAACGAGGTCAATCGGTTTTGATCCTGGTGCCTGAAATTGCATTGCTTCCGTTGATCGTTCATCGCACGGAACAATCATTGCGGCAACGGCTTAGCATTTTGCATAGTGAATTAACAGAACGCGAACGTGTTGAAGAATGGCAGAAAGCGCGCCGCGGTGAAACGCGGCTGGTCATCGGTACCAGATCAGGAATATTTGCACCATTGAAAAATCTCGGATTGATTGTTTTGGATGAAGAACACGATTCATCATTCAAACAAAAAGAATATCCGCGATATCATGCGCGCGAAACCGCAATCATGCGTGCAAAGTTTGAAGAATGCATCGTACTTTTAGGTTCAGCTACTCCTTCGATTGAATCTTTCTTCAATTCAGGCAAAGGGAAATATCAATATCTTTCCCTTCCAGGTCGAATTGAAGAAAAGCAACTTCCGGAAGTCCATCTGATTGACATGAAAGAAGAATTCCGGCTTACAGGTGATCCTGTATTTTCAAGATATCTTCTTGAGGAAATTTCAAAACGGCTGGAACGGAAAGATCAAGTCTTGATTTTGCAGAACCGCCGCGGATATGCATCGTTGTTGATGTGCCGCGAATGTGGACACGTCCTGGAATGTCCGAATTGCAGTGTGACTTTGACATATCACAAGAATGCAAATCGGATGCGATGTCATTATTGCGATTATGCGCGTCTTGCACCATCGCGATGCGAAGAATGCAACAGCCCGCTGCTGCATCTTTTTGGAAGCGGCACAGAAAAAATTGCAGAGGCCGCTTCAAAAACAATTTCCTGAAGCGCGCATCGAACGTTTCGATCGTGACACAACCAGAAAGCGTGGCAGCATTTCGCGAATCCTTTCCGAATTCGCTAAAAAAGAAATCGACATTCTGGTTGGCACACAAATGCTGGCTAAAGGTCATGATTTTCCGGATGTAACTCTGGTAGGAGTGGTTGGCGCAGATTCATCAATCGGAATTCCGGATTTCCGTTCTTCAGAAAGATTATTTCAACTTTTAACTCAAGTAGCCGGACGGAGCGGTCGCGGCCGCGACCGGGGATTAGTAATTCTGCAAACATTTCACCCTGATCACTATGCAATCAAATGCGCAATCAGTCAGAGTTATGAAGGATTTTATGAAAAAGAAATCCGGTTTCGAAGACTCATGCAATATCCGCCATTTGTTTCACTGGCAAACCTTGTGTTTTCCGGCAAAGATCCAAGAAAAACTCTGGATGAAGCGCGTGAATTTGCAAAACTGTTGCTTGCTACAAAGACCGAATCAATGCGAACATTAGGACCTGCAATTGCTACAATTGCCAGGATCGCAGGTTTGCATCGATTTCAAATTCTGGTAAAGAGTCCTTCCCGGAAAGATCTGCGGCACTCGATCCGAGAAGCCATTAAACACTATGAAAAGAAAGGCAAACGACATTCGCAATATTCAATCGATATTGATCCAGATTCGATTGTTTAACCACAAAGGCGCAAAGTGATTACAAAGAAGTTTTTGCAGCCGGTTTGGGCGATCCATCTTGTTGGCTTCATCTTCATCGCCGCCGGCTTTGCGATTAATCCGCTTGCACTCACCCGCTCATTCTTCAGTGATGAATCTGTGTATTACACCATGGCCTACAGTTTTGCGAATGATAACGACATGACATTTCAGCAAAATGATCTGGTTCGTGTTTATCGCGAATTTGCTGCAGGCCCTCAGGGAATCGTCCTGAAAATAAACGAAAAAGATCAGAACATCGTTTTTGGAAAAGCGTTCTTATATTCCATGGCTGCTGCTCCATTTGTAAAACTCTTCGGCACGAATGGATTTTTTATTCTTCACGGAGTTTTGCTCTGGCTGAATTTATTGTGCGGATATAAATTCTGCACTTCAATCATGAAGCCAGGCATGGCTACGTTATTTTCATTTTTCTACTTCTTAGCAAATGCTTCGCTCGTTTATTTGTTCTGGATGACGCCGGAATATTTCAATATGAGTTTGATTTGTTATGCTGTTTTCTTTTTTGTAGCAGCTGAAACATTTCAGTCAAAATTTCCATTGTTTCAATCTCCCTGGAATTATGCGATCTCCGCAATTTTCTTTGCGATGGCAACATTTTCAAAACCACCTAATGCTCTTCTGATTGCCCCATTGGGAATCTGGCTTCTTTACAAACGAAAATTCATTCCAGCAGCTGTGGCTTTTGGAGTTTATTTATTCGCAACCGCTGCGTTATTCGGATTGAATATTTATTACACCGGTGAATGGAATTTTCAGGGCGGAAGACGCGCAGTCTTCTATGACAATTTCCCATATGGACGTGCCGGCGCTTCACCATTTGCGCCATTTAAACAGAAAAAACAAATTAATATTAATCCTCGTACATGGACTGAGCGCTTAAATTACATCCCCAAGGCGATGCTGTACAACTGCGCTTATTTTTTCATCGGTCGATATTCGGGATTAGCAATTTATTTTTTCCCAATGCTCTTTGCTTTGATTTATTTCTTGCTCGCTAAGAAAAATGGAATCAACAATGCAGTTTACATTGCAGGTTGGGTTGGAATTCTTACGTACATGATTGGTCTACCGTGGAATTATTTTGGTGGATCAGGAACGATCGGGAATCGTTATCTAATGAGTCCATTCGCCATACTTTTGTTTTCCATCACTCAGGAACCAAATCGAAAAATTTTGATTCCGGCAATCGGAGTATCACTATTATTTACTGCGCCATTTTTGGCAACTCCGATTCTCAGTTCATTTGACAATTCATACCATCAAAGAGCGGGTATCTATCGCAAATTGCCTTTGGAACGAACAATGTTGGCGGATCTTCCTTTTAATACAAATCGAGCCGCAGTCCGAATTGCATTTGATGATCCTCCAACTTATTTACTTTATTTCGCTGACAATAATACGTATCTTCGTGAGGAACTTGAACACAAACTTGGCTTTTGGGTGAAAGGCGAAAAGGAATGCGAAGTAATTTTACGAAGTTCAGTTAAGGTTTCAAGATTGCGACTCAGACTAAAACCAGCGGTGAAAGGAATGTCTGTCATTGTTGATACTGGAGAAAAAACACAGATTGAATTAAAAGAACCTGTTTTTTATTCCGGCGAAGTTAGACTGTTAGATCCACTTCCATATGATCGCGATAATACCGGAGTGAGTTATTTATATAACATCAAAATCCGGTCATCGAAAGGCTCAATTGAAAACATGAATGGAATGGGAGAACGCTACCTGGGTGTTTTTGTGCGATTGGAACTACCGGAAGTAAAAGCTCCAGAAGTCGTACCAGAAGAAGAACTAGAAGACTGAAAGTGACAAAATGGCAATAGTTGAAATGAAAATAAGTAAAATTCTTATATGCAGAGAGGCTCTTTTCTGTGTCACGACCGATGTTAGATGTATCTTCTTGCCCTGAAGACGCTCCTAAATTCTTTACAATAATTTTTCTTGCATTTCCGGGTTTTAAGAACAAGGCGCTCTATATTGGATTGTGCTAAAATACTGTTATGAACGGCAAAACGGCACTAATACTAAGCATTGCAGTCGTCGTCACTTCGCTGGGTTTTTTAGTTTATACCGGATTAAATACAAACATGGTTTATTACTACCATGTTGACGAATTCCTGCCGAAAGCGCATAGCCTTGAAGGTGAAACAATTAAAGTAAACGGAAAAGTAATTGATGGAACGATCCAAAAAAGTCAGTTAGATTATCGTTTCGGAATTCATGGCGTAACGCAGGCTAATATTGTTCAGGTTGAGTATCATGGTGTTGTACCGGATACTTTTAAAAATGGATCCGACGTTGTAGTCGAAGGTAAATATGACTCACAGCGTAAGGTTTTTCATGCCACAACACTGCTGGCGAAATGTCCTACGAAATATGAACCGCAGGATCAGAAAACGCAGCAGGTCAAGAAGACAAGCCTTTAGATCGATTCGAATTTCGTCTCCGGCATAGGTAGAAAATTATGCTAGCTGAAATCGGACACTTCATTCTGTTCAGTGCGTTCGCGCTTTGCATCTTCAGCATTGTCGCTTCAATTTTTGGCGCTCGCATGCGGCGTGCGGATTTTGTGGAAGCGGGCGAACGCGCAGTAGTCGGTGTTGTATTCCTGGTTGTAACCGCGTGCGGAATTCTACTTCACGCTTTGATCACCAGTAATTTCCAATTTGAATATGCAGCACACTACACCAGCACTACGCTTCCGGTGATGTACAAAATTACTGCGCTTTGGGGTGGACAGGCCGGATCATTGTTGTTCTGGTTGTTGATTCTTTCCATTTATACGCTTGTCGCATTAATGCAAAATCAAAATAAGAACCGCCATTTGATGCCATATGTCACTGCGGTTCTGATGACTATTTCACTGTTCTTCATAAGCATGGTTTTGTTTGCAGCAGATCCTTTCAAAAAACTTTCCCCAATTCCAATTGAAGGTCAAAGCTTGAATCCACTTCTGCAAAACTACTGGATGGCGTCACATCCTCCCTCTTTGTATACAGGTTACGTCGGCCAGGCAGTTCCATTTGCTTTCGCAATGGCTGCTTTGATTACCGGACGGCTCGATGTTGGCTGGATCAAAACAATCCGCAAATGGTCATTGTTTTCCTGGTTATTTTTAACACTTGGAATTTTGCAGGGTTCGTACTGGGCATACATTGAACTGGGTTGGGGTGGCTACTGGGCATGGGACCCGGTTGAAAATGCATCTTTAATGCCCTGGCTGGCATCAACTGCATTTTTGCATTCCGTGATGGTTCAAGAGAAAAAAGGAATGCTAAAAATCTGGAACATGGTGCTGGTTATTACCGCTTTCACACTTTCAATCTTCGGAACGTTTCTCACGCGCAGCGGAGTGGTATCATCCGTTCATTCATTCGCACAATCTCCGATAGGAAAATATTTCGTGATTTTTCTGGGAGTTCAAGTGGCGGTCAGCATTGCATTTCTGATCTACAGGAAGAAGGAACTTGCTCCGGAAGCTAAACTGGAATCGTTTGTAAGCCGCGAAAGTAGTTTCTTATTCAACAATATTTTCTTTTTGGTTATTTGTGTGACTGTGTTGTTGGGGACTACTTTTCCGATCCTTTCCGAATTGGTAACCGGAAGTAAGGTCACAGTCAGCGCACCATTTTTTAACAAAGTAGTAACACCATTTGCAATCGGACTGGTCTTGCTAACCGGAATTTGTCCCTTGATTGCATGGCGCAAAGCAGGTATTAACAATCTCAAACGCAATTTTCTGCTGCCAGGAGTTCTTGGAACTCTGGCGGTTGTAATTCTGGTTGCGTTTGGAATTCATCATTGGATAGCATTGCTCTTTTTCTTTTCATCAGTTTTTGTGCTGGCCACAGTTTATTTTGAATTTACCAAAGGCACGCAGGCGCGGATGTCAATGATTCGCGAAACTGCACCGGTAGCCTTTTATCATCTCGTACAGCGGAACAGCAGACGTTATGGGGGATTCATCATTCACACCGGCATGGGAGTTTTGATGATCGGAATTGCGGCAAGTTCGTTCTTCAGCCTGGAAAAAGATGCAATGGTCCGGTTGAATCAATCGTTTCAAGCACGCGGTTATCAACTGATTTACCGTGATATTAAGTTCGAAAAAGATCCGCATAAAGAAGTAGTACGAGCGAAGGTTGAAGTTGTTAAGAATGGAAAATCACTTGGATTCATGATTCCGGAACGCCATTTTTACAAGAATTCAGACCAGCCAACAACTGAAGTTGCGCTACGTTCATTTTGGAATGAAGATTTGTATTTGATCATTGCAGGCTGGGATGAGCAAGGACAAGCTACGTTCAAAGTGTATGTTAATCCATTAATTAGCTGGATATGGTGGGGCGGTTTTATTATGTTATTCGGCGGAATTATCGTGCTTTCGCCCAGTTTCAGCAAAGAACATGTGCTCAGCCGCGCAATTGAACCGATTGGATCCGAGGCTGCGCAGTGAGATCAGTTTTCCGGACTACTATACTCGTAGTACTATTCGTATTTGGATATACCCTTGCAGATGCTGAGACTGCGACTCTGGATGGAGTTGCCAACAAATTATCGTGTTTTTGCGGAACCTGCCCTCATTTATCCGTAAGTGTATGCACCTGCAGCAAGGCTGATGAAATCAAGGCTGAAATTAAACAGAAGATCGCTCAGGGAATGACTGAACAACAGATCATCAATGCTTTTGTTGCTGAATATGGCCAAACAGTTCTTTCCGCACCTCCGAAAAGCGGATTCAACTTAAGCGTCTGGATGATTCCGTTTCTGGCATTTGTGGTAGGAGGAATTGTGTTGTTTGCGTTCCTAAAAAATCAGCAGCGACCGCCTGAGGATCAGCCACCAACAGGTCCTTCCAAAATACCAGATCAAAGTGATGCAGATGAAGAGTACAGACAACGTATCAATGACGAATTGGAGCAAAGGAAGTGATCTGGTTTATCTTCATTTTTATTGCTGGTCTTTTTGCTGTTTACGCAATCCTCCCATTTTTTGACAAGAATTTTCAGAATAAACGTCTGTCGGGCGGTACTGGCGAACGAGAAAATTTGATCATGCGGAAAGACGAGGTACTTACGGCATTAAATGATCTAGAATACGATTTCCGGATGAAAAAGATTGGCGAACCGGATTATTTGCAAACGAAGGAAAAGTTAACGCGTGAGGCGATCGATTTGATGAAACGCGCAGATGAACTGACTGCGCCAGCAAAACACCAGGCTCAAACTCCAGATGCCAGCAGAGCAAAAGTTCAATCCTGATTTAGCGTTACAAGTCCAAATTCCTCGCTACAAAATCGGCATTACAACCATCTTAAAAGACATTCAATTTGAACTTGCTTCAGGCCAGATCCTGGCCATACTAGGCCCGAATGGCGCAGGCAAAACTACAATTCTGAAATGCATCGCAGGAACAATCCCAAAACAAGGGACTTGCATGATTTTCGGTTCGGATAAAAAGACTCCCGATATTAAAAGACAAATCGGCTATCTGGGTCACGAAACTTTTCTTTATGAAAAACTGAGTGCGCGAGAAAATTTGGAATTCTTTTCCGGGCTTTACGGCATTAACACTTCAATCGACAACTTGTTAGATTCATTTTCATTGTCTGCGGCAGCTCATCAGCTTGTCGAATCTTTTTCCCGCGGAATGAAACAGCGATTAGCATTGGCTCGGGCCATCCTCGCAGATCCGCGTTTACTTTTGTTGGATGAACCTTTTACCGGATTGGATATGGAAGCAAGCAGACTTCTGGAATCGACGATCTCACTACGCAAAGCTAAATCGGCGATCGTTTTAACCACACACGAACTTCAACGCGCATATCAAATTGCTGATTATTTTTTGGTGGTTAAAAACGGCAAACAAATATTTTTTGGATCACGAAACGAGATACCCATCGAAATCGAAGAATTCTACAGGAGCCTGACGGCATGAGCATCATTTCGGCAATTGTTCGAAAAGATCTGGTGATTGAATACCGGAGCCGTCAAACATTTATCACTACTTTATTTTTCGGCTTGCTCGTTTTAGTTGTTGGAAATTTTTCGCTTTCAGTTGCCGGCGAACAACAAGCTGTAATTGCGCCTGGTATACTCTGGATCTCATTTCTTTTTTCAGGGCTTCTTTTTCTCAATCACATCCTTGCAACTGAAAAAGAACAAAATTCTCTGGATGGCTTGCTGATCAGCCCCGCCACTCCTGGCCAGCTGTTTCTTGGAAAAATGATTTCAGCAACAATTTTTCTGGTAACGCTGGAAACTATTCTATTTCCTGTTTTTCACATTCTGTTCAATTTTCAATTCACATTAAATTCTCTCTGGCTTTATCTTGTAATTTTGCTGACAGCACTCGGTTATTGTTCCCTGGGGGTTCTATTAGCCACAATGGCTTTAGGTTTAAAGAATCGCGAAATTATTCTTTCGGTGCTCTTGTTTCCAATTCTGATTCCACTTTTAATCATGGCAGTAAAATCATCAATTATTTTGTTGAATCAACTTCGCATGGAACAATTTTTCAACTGGCTGAAGCTGCTGATCGCGTTTGATATGATTTACGTAGTTCTTTCCTATTGGTCCTACCACTGGATTTTGGAGGATGTCTGACGTGCGTACTTTCGATAAAATTTTTCTTTTTTTAGTTTTCATCATGATGCCCATTTCATTGTATGCAGCATTTGGCTATGCACCGGAAGAGCGTGTGATGGGAGTCGTTCAACGGATTTTTTATTTTCATGTTTCAAGCGCATGGACAAGCCTGCTTTCATTCTTTTTTGTATTTGTGGGCAGCGCTTTATATCTTTGGAAAAACGATAAACGCTTTGATCATTTCGCTTACGCCGCAGCAGAACTTGGCGTATTTTTTTGCACAATCGTGTTAGTTACTGGACCGATTTGGGCAAAGCCGGTTTGGAATGTCTGGTGAACCTGGGATCCAAGACTTACAAGCACGTTTGTTCTGTGGCTCATTTTTGTAGCTTATTTGATTTTGAGATCCTCTCTTGCGGACCATCCTGCAGTTCGAAAATACGCTTCAGTTTATGGAATCATCGGTTTTATTGATGTGCCAATCGTTTATCTTTCCATTTACTGGTGGCGCACAATCCATCCCAGAGTTATTTCCCCTGCGAAAGTCGACCTCCATCCTAAAATGTGGTACTCGGTTCTGATTTGTTGGATAACCATTCTGATTCTCTATGCGCTTCTCATGAAGCTCAGAATTCGAATGGAACGATTGAAGGAGGAGGTTCAAATTTTGCAGGAAAGGGTACAGGAGGATTAATATGAATTACCTTATTGCAGCCTATTCAGCGATCTGGATTCTCCTTTTCTTCTACCTGTTTTCGCTGTTTTCGCGCCTCAAAAATCTCGAAAATACTTTAGAGGCAGTTAAGCGCCGGCTTGATGAAAAAAACAGGATTTAATCCTCGAGAGGGGTACAGGTGTCGTGACTAGGGGACAGGATCTGTCCCCCAAAAAACTGCAGCTTGTCGAGGAGAATATGGCACGCAGTTTGCTCTGCTTATAGTCGATGATGTACCGGGGTATTTGTGGAGGGTTTATGAAGAGCCGATATATAACCATTTTTGGCATATTAATTTCATTAATCTTGTTTACGGGGGTCTTGCCAGCAAGCGCAGCTAGTAATGATCGGTATGTTCGTTTGCGCTACCTTGAGGGGGACGTAACAATCTATCCTGAAGACGGGCAGCGGCCGAACGATGCGACCATCAACTCACCAGTTTTGGATGGCGACGTAGTTGAAACCGCAAATGGACGCGCTGAACTTTCGTTCCGTAACGGTGTTCTGGTTCGTTTGGGCGATTACAGCTCAGCAAGATTTGTTTCTACCTATTCACCTATGACCATTGAGCTTCAAAAAGGAAGCTTGTTTGTGGATTCTCACATGGTCCAATCGTTCCGCGATGAGCTCGAGATTCGTGCGGCTGATGCTCAAGTCTATTTGATCGACGAAGGAAATCTTCGAGTCGATCTTGGTGACCAGGGTGGCGTACGCGTTACAACAATCCAGGGTGAAGCAGAAGTTCGTGCAAACGGACAGCGTGTTTTACTGCGAGAGCAAGAACGAACATATGTTGATGCGGGGACTGCGCCTGATTCTCCGCAAGCCTTCAATGAAGGCTATGACGAATTAGATGATTGGAACGCTTCCAGAATGAATTCGATGGCATCCAATGATTCAGATACGTATGGTGATCAGCAACCTTATGTGGATCAAAGTCTTTATTACGACACATACGACCTTCAAGACTATGGTGATTGGCGCTACTACGGAACTTATGGAAATGTTTGGGTCCCTCATGTGTCCGTAGGTTGGCGTCCTTATTATGATGGCCGTTGGACTTACTCACCAGGTGGATGGTTCTGGGTTTCCTATGAACCATGGGGTTGGGCACCGTATCACTATGGCCGATGGGGTTGGGCGATTGATTTTGGTTGGTACTGGATTCCTGGCTACACATTCGGTCCGTCATGGGTAAGCTGGTATGACTATGGCGATTACATCGGTTGGTGTCCGCTGAATTATTACAACCGGCCGATTTATGGGGGCAATTGGAATAACAATTATTACAACAACCCGGTGCAAAAACAGAAAGGTGGCGGCATCGGTGTTGATAACACATGGACTTTCGTTAAGAAGCATGACATCGGTACCGGAAGTGTAAAAAAGATCAGCGTAGGATCTACCGATGTAAAGAAGATTCACTTTGACGACTCAAAAATCATTCGTAGTCCTGAAAAACAACTAACGAGTTATGTAATTCCAAAGAACGTTAAGACTCCTGCGTATGTGAATGATGCTCGCATTGCACCGGCGAAATCACCGGATATTAAGAGTCCAATTGGAGTGAATCATCGGGAAGAATGGCCCGGACGTAAGAGTGTTGATACAGATAAAAAAAAGAGTGTAGATAACAATAAAAATTCGGATACACGTTTACCATCATCGACAAAGCAGTGGAGTACTCGTCCTTCGACTACACCCAAAACGACGGTTCCAAGTACGCCAAAATCGACAACTCCTCCGCCAAGTAGCAACAAACCGATTACAAAAGATCCTGGTACTGCCAGCACCAATAAGAATACGAATAACAACAGTAACAGCAAAAGCAGCACTGGCGGATCAAAATATGGTTCGAGCGACAACGACAAGAAAGTCTCTAAGCCTCCGCCGCCTAACTATCTGAATCGTGATCAACAATTTGAGCGGCTGAGTACACATGAACGTGATACTGGTTGGCAGTATCGTAAAGAGACCTCAAGTCCTTATCAACGTTACGAGAGTCCAACTAGGAAGAACCCTTATGATTCGGTGCTTCGGAGCCCGTGGTACAGGAATCAAGACAATGATTCCCGTGATCGTGATTCCGAAGTGAGTCCGCGTTACTACGAAGGCGCTCGCAAGATGCTAGAACGGCTGGATGAAAGCAAAAATGAAGAACGGCAACCGTCTACAACGGTTTCTCCGCGATATGAGCCAAGGTCGACCCCGCGGTACGATCAGCCAAAAAGCAGACCGTCGGACTCATCACACTCGGTGAAAAGTTCGAGTCCGAGCCGTCAATCACCGCCGCCGAGTTCAAAGCCGGTAAAGAAGAAGAATTAATTTTAGTTCCGAGTTCTGAGCTCTCCAATTACATGAGCGCTCGGTGCTCAGTACTCGGAACTCAGTACTTTGAAATATTAAAAGTTCCCTTGTCTCTCCCCTGAAATGCCTGCAGGTTCCCCCGCCTGCAGGCATCCTCTCTTTCAGATTTCAAATCTTAGAAAAACCACCAAGACACAGATTGAATTTAAGATTTTGGCGTGGTAGCTGCTTCTTCGTAGCGGGAGAACAGATCGTAGGCATGCTCCAAAGACATATGTTCAGCAATCTTGTTATTCAATTCACGAATTTGGCTGCGTGTTTCCTTTGAAAGTTCGCGAATTTGACCTACAGCTTGTTTCACCATATCTCGCTCAGCGTCACTATTTGCACTGAGATATACTTGCTGCAATTCGGCCAATGCTTGCAATTTCGCATTCTCTTCATGATGCAGCTCACGTAGCCGTCTCTGAATTTGCAGAAATTCTTCCAACGGCATCACTTTTGAAATTTCATTCTCAATCTCATGAATGCTCATAAAAATATTTCAACCACAAAGTCACAAAAGATTTATAACCCAAAGTAACTACGAATCCGGCCAAGTATTCTGTTCTTGGCTTGTTCAGGATTCATCGACATCGATTCAGATGCTCCAGCGCTTTCAGCAAGCAATGATACCAATTGATCTCTTCTTCGGCTCAACACACTGCTGATTTCATCCAGAATATCAGGCCGCGTTTCCAATACTGATTTAAAACTATCTTTTTTCAATCTGAAAACGCGAACATCAAGAGTCGCTTGAACGCTAGCAGTTCTCCTTTCTCCTGTTAATAATGCAATTTCGCCAAAAAAATCGCCAACAGAAAGTGTTGCTAGAGATTTTCTATTTCCACCTTGCGAACTCACGAATACTTCCACTTCACCTTGATCGATAATAAAAAATGAATCACCGGCCTCGCCTTCGCGAATAATTAATTCCCCGGTGGCATAACGCACTTCTTCAAGATGCTCTGCAATTAGCAACCTCTCATCTTCATCCAAAGATGAAAATAAATAAATTTTCCTCAACGATTCGCTGAGACGTTTCAGCATTTCTTTCTGGGTATCTAATTTTTCCTTACGATCGTGAATGTAGAGCTCGCGGATTGGGAATGGTATTTCTACTGCATTTCTACGGAAGTGATACCAGATTCCTTTTCTAACTGAAGCTAACATCGATTCCAGCAAACCAGGATCTTTGTAATAGAACTTCAGATCGTAATCGATTGAAAAATCCTTAAATTCACTCACACGAACTTCAGGCGGAGGTTCCATAGTAACGTTCGGTGTTTGACTAAGCACTTCCTTGACTACGCGATCTACGCGATTCGGTGGTGTGGAATAACTGACACCCACATGCATTCTTGCAGCGTGAGCTGTCACTGGGTAACTAAGATTTACAAGCGTTTCTTTTGCGATAATTCCATTTGGAATCACGATCGAATCATTATTAACTGTCCGCAATTTTGTTGCACGCCATGTTACTTCTTCAACTTTTCCCATGCGTTCGCCGACTTTTATCCAATGTCCTACCTGATATGCGGGATCCATTTGCAACGCAAGTCCTGCAAACAAATTCCCTAAAGTTTCTTGAAGGGCTAAACCGATCACCACAGTAATGATTGCGGATGTTGCAAGTACCGTTGTTACCTGAATATTCAACGTGTATTGAATGATGGCCACCACGGCGACACCGTACAATAAAGCTTTGGTAAGCTCTTCAACCAATATTGGAATGCGATAACGCTTTGTTCGTTCCAGAAATCCAAACAGCAACATCACTGAAATTCGGATCAAAAGAACAGCGATAGCAAGATAAAGCACCGCCATGAAATAGTGCTCAACCATTTTGGGGAACTGTACGCCTGTAACGAACAAAACATCTAAAGTTGTTAGCAGCAGAAAGACAATGATCAGTGGGAATTTAATTTTTTGGCGAATTACTTTGTGCTGTCGGGTCAACCGGATCACGCCCAAAAATACAGCCAGCATCAAAATGAAAAAAAGAATTCCTTGCTCCAGTGGCGTCAGTGATGTGAGCACTATAACACCATCCCTTCTGCCGTAAATTGACCATTGCGCAGAAAGAGCGAAATTCCCGCAACACAATGACAACCAGCTTGTGCTACTACTGGTAGATTGGCTGCAGTTATTCCACCCAGCGCAAAAACGGGAATTTGAACTAACGATGACCATTCCTTTAATTTCACAATTCCGAGCGCCGATAAGCTTTCATTTTTTGAAATCGGAGGAAAAATCGGGCTGACGAAAACATAATCCGCGCCGTTGGACTCTGCTTCCAGAATTTCTTCGCGAGAATGCGCAGAATAGCCAATCAACAATCGCGGGAAATTCTTACGTACTTCTTTCACAGAAATATTTCCGGCTTGCAAATGAACTCCATCTGCCAGGCAGGCAACAGCTACATCTAAATGGCCATTCACAATAAATTTTGTCTGTTCCAACTCGGGCCGGATATGATTCGCAATCTCCAATAATTCCCGTTTTGCTATTTTCTTTTCACGCAACTGAAAGTATCTAACACCATTTAATTCAGCCTGCTGCGCTATTTCATGAATCGGTTGCCTGTACTGATGATGATCAGTAATCAAATAGTACTGGATGGCTCTATGAATGTTCATTCTTGAACTAACTGTTTGGCTCTTTCATTTTCAAAAATTTCCAGAACACCTAACAAAATATTCAAAACGCCAAGTCCTGAAACTGCGCCTCTAAAATAACCGTTTAGAAAAATCCACTTTAAATCAGGAACGAAAAAATAAAAATAATTTTGTTCCCAGATTTGAGGTAGCCACCATGGCGCTACAAGCAGAAAGATTCCGACTTCAAAACAATAAAAAATATAGAAGTAGAAAGATACTTTCTTGAACATCAGCGATTGAACGACTCGTATGAGATGAATCGACGATAAGACTTTCCCCTCCTTAGGGGAAAAACAGCGGCAAGATTTGGATCATGTAGGCCGCTCTTTGCTCCTGAAATAATCGTTGATCTCTTTTACCTTCTTTGTGACATTACGGTAACCAGCATTTACACCGTAGACTTCTTGATAATATTCAAGCGCTTTATCAAATTCCGACATAAGTTCATAAGCGGAAGCCATTTCATATTTCAAACCTAAATATTCCTCTTCCGTAAATCCACCAGTCTCAAGCCCGCGTTGGTACCATTTCACAGCAAGCTTTGGCATTCCTTTCTCAATAAAACAAAGTCCTAGCATGCTGCAACATTCCAGAAATCTTTTCGGATCTTTGGATGCAATTTGAAATTCAGCAATTGCTTCATCAATAAGTCCCATTTCTTTATAAGCGATTCCAAGGTTATAACGTGTATCGTAATCTTCTGAACCGAGTTGTTTTTCTACACCTTTCTTAAAGTCGCTTAATATTTCTTCCAGAGAATAATTCTGTCCATCAGCAGGCTTATCTTCTTGAACCGCACTTTGGACATTGAGCAAACCTTCCTCCAGTTCAGCAGCGAGATCGAAATAATCTTCTTCTTCTTCAAAAAGCTCAGGTGTGGCTTGAACCGGCTTCGATTCCTCAGCTTCTTCAAGGTCATCATCACCTTCACCTGCGAATGCTGCATCCAGCGCAGCATCAACTTCACTTTCCATTGGATAAGCAGCGACTTCATCAGTCTCCCCAAATCCCGTACCAAGCTCTAACTCATCAAAGGATGCTTGCTCCAATTCCTCTTTTTCTGAAATTGGTGGGAATCGATGATCGACACGTTCGTCTTCCTCATCGTCTTCAGTGTCTATACTCATCGCGCTTTCAAGCGTAGGCTCTTGCTCTTGTTCAGGAACCATCGTCACATTCTCAGAAAGCTCACTTAAATCACCCAAATCCCATGTTTGTTCAGGCGGAGTTTGCTTTTCTTCCGGCTCAAATAATTCTTCAGCCTCAGGCAATTCAGATTGTTCTGGAAATTCAACATCGCTAAACAATGAACTGTCATTATTTTGTTCTGGCGACTGTTCTGTTTGGCGCAGGACTTCGATAGTTTCAGCTGTGTTAAGTTCAGCCGTTTCAAGCGAAGGAATCAGCGGCTTTTCTTCGATCTCTTCAGATAAAATTTCTTCGACTAATGTCTCCGGCTCTTCTTCAGCAATTTCATCTTCTAAAAGCTCTTCATCAATTTCCTCTTGTTCACTTTGACTGATAAACAAGGAAGCAACTGGCGCTTCCACCTTTGATGGCATTGGCTCAGATTTCCTTTCAACCGGCTTTTCATCACTTATCTGTTTTGCAACAGGCTCAACTGGCGCAACAACACCTTTATCTTTTAGCCTTCGAAGTCGTGCAGTAATTCCAGCATCATCCGGATACTTTTCATTCATTTGATTCAGCAGACGATACGCTTCAGAATGCAAACCCTGATCGATATAAAAATCCACTTCATCAAATTTCTCCGGCTCTAAAACACTGACAGGAGTTTGTTCGTGAACCGGTTCCTGAATAAATTGTTCTTCAAAATCGATATTAATTTCGTCAGCTTGAATTGCAGGTTCTGGAGGAGGAGGTGGTGGTGGTACTGGAGTTTTGGTCCGTTTTGGAGGCGGCGGAGTTTCAGCTCGCTTTTCAGCCTTCTTTGGTTTTGGTTGAACGTTTGCCCTTAGACTCTGGGCAAGACGTTCGATTTCACTTAAGACATCTGTGGAGGAAGTCGTTGCAGGCATTTCTTTGAATGCTTTTTCAAGAGCAGGATGATTTGGATCAATCTGACGCGCTTCGCTCAACAAATCTTCAGCTTGATCCATATCACCCTGACGCCGGAATATTTTCGACATGATTACGCATTCTTCAACCGCTTTTCCCCTTTCTCCTTTTTCGACGTAAATCTCTTTTAGCTTTTGATGAGCCACTACTGAGTTTGCGTATCTTCCGGTAATAATCTGCAACTGTTCAATTGCTTTATCGATTAATCCGTATTTTGTAAACACATCTGCTTCGATCAGATGTTCCGATACAAAATCACGTTCCTCATCCGGGCCTGCTGCAGCAGTAACAGGTGCCGGTGGAACTGGAGGCAATGGCACCGGTTTTGGAATCTTTTGTATGCTGGGCATTGTTTGAAGTAATGCAGCAGGAATGGAATCGGTATCAGGTACATCTTCAATCGCTATTTCCGGCTCTTCAACTATTGCAACTTCAGGCTCTTCTGATATTGCAACCTCCGGCTCTTCAACAATTGCCGCCTCCGGCTCTTCCTGTTCCTCTTGTTCTTTTATTTCCACTTTCGGTTCCGCCGCTTTAGCTTCCGACTCTTGTTCATCAAGATCAATGCTAATGTCAAAATCCTGGCTGCTAATTTCATCTGCAACTGCTGGCGGTGTAACACTCATTTCGGCCGGAGTAGAAGCATGCGCTGCTTTTTTCTCTTTCTTCGGTTGTCTGCCAAGAAATGATCTAACGAAATCTAATTTTTCCTGGTGCTGTTCATTGTCCGGTTCCAGCTCCATCAACTTATCAAGCGTCTCAGAAGCTTCGTCGTATAAAGTTTTGGAAATTAAAGCATCAACCAATTGGTTATAAGTGGTAATAAGATTCGGAGTCTGTTTTAAGGTTGCGTAAATATCGGTTAACCGTTTCAGTGCGGGATGAAATGAGCTATCAAGACGCAGAATATTTTGAAGCAGACTAATTGCTTTTTCAGGATCCTTCCGTTTTAGTTGACGATCGATTGCAGGCTCAAACGTTTCATAAGCGCGATCCAGATCGCCTTCTTTTAGATATAAATCCCCTTTAAGAATCCAGAATGGTTCTTTGTTTCCGGTATGAAAAATTGCCTGTTCAATTGTTTCATGTGCCCGCGAGTATTCGCCTTCATCAGCATACGATTCTGCAAGCAACGCTAAGACATCCGGGTTTGATGGATCGGACCGTAATGATTCTTCCAGAATTGACGTTGCTTTATCTTGCTCATTCTGATCTCTATAAGCAGTTAGAATCTTCCGCAGAATTGCCGCATTACGCGGATCCATCTTATACGCAGTTTCTAAAACCGTGAGACTTTCTTTTGCAAGATTCTTTCGAAGCAATTCATCGCTGATTTCAATGTATTCTTTAATTGCTTCTACAGTCATTCCTTCATTCTTATAAGCCTTTGCTAACTCATTACGTGTCCGCAAATTTTCCGGCTCAATTTCAATCAGCTTTTTTAAGGTGACTATTGCATCTTTAGTCTGATTCTTAGAAAGATAATGCTGCGCTACTACTTGAAGCTGAGACTTAGCATCCATCGTAAGTCCCTGTTTCAAATAAAGATCAGCGAGTTTGATACAGATATCTGTCAGGTTTGGATCTAATTTGTTGATGCGTTTGTAAATGGCAATCGCCTTCAGGTAGAAGCCGTCAAGATAATAATGGTCGGCTACTTTTTGAAAATGTTGGATGGCTTCTGGAGTTTTGTTGATTTTAAGAAAGAGATCGCCCACCGTGATCATAAGAAGCCAGTCGCGTGGATTCTCTTTTAAAATCTTTGAATACTCATCAATGGCCTGCTGAATTTTTCCAGAAGCAACAAATTTTTCAGCAGCTTTGAGAGTTTTTGCTTTATCCAGTGCCATATCTCTATTGTAAGTCAGCTACCGTCTGATTTTTAGCCGTGATTCTCGTCATTGATTAAGCTAAGCTGCGGTACTGAATGCACAGGTTTGAAAGACCGGCGGTGGAGGGATGTGGGCCGTACTGCTTCAGGGCTTCAAAATGACTCTTGCAACTATAACCTTTATTCCGCACCCAATCATACATCGGATACATGCTAGCATAGCTTTTCATTAGCTGGTCCCGAGTGACTTTAGCGACGATCGATGCCGCAGCAATTGATATGCAACGAACGTCACCTTTAATCACGTTTAAATGCGGAATTGAAAGCCCGCGTACCGGACTTCCATCAATCAAAATGAAATCAGGAACTGGCGAAAGTTGTGACAATGCCTGATGCATCGCTATTAAGGTTGCTTGATAAATGTTGTAGCGATCAATTTCTTCCGCTGACACGATTCCTACCCCCCAGCTCATGGCCGCACGTATGATTTTGGGTCTCAGACGAACTCTTTGTTTTGCAGTCAGCGATTTACTGTCACGAATTCCATGTACACGCGGCATTCGATCTAATAAAACAGCTGCTGCTACAACCGGACCACATAATGCACCGCGGCCAACTTCATCGACACCAGCAATGCGCAGAAATCCTTGTGCCTGTAATTTTCGCTCATACTTGAATGTGCACCGGCGTCGGGACTTCTTTACGCTCGGCATATTAAGCCTGTGCTGGTTCCTTTTCAGCCTGTGTTGTTTGCTTCGTCGCCTGTGCCGTTTGCTTTTCTTTGATTTTTGCGGCCTTCCCCGTCCTCTCCCGTAAATAATACAACTTCGCCCGGCGCACATTACCACGTTTCAACACTTTGATTTTTTCTACAGTGGGTGAATGAAACGGGAATATACGTTCGACTCCAACACCAAAAGAAATTTTGCGGACAACAAATGAACTTTGAATGCCCCGTCCGCGCATCCCAATTATCACACCTTCAAATACCTGAATGCGTTCCTTTTCTTTTTCTGCTTCCTTCTTCTTTGTCGACTTTTCAGTTTCCTTTACTTTTACGTGCACCTGTACAGTATCACCAGGCCTGAATTCAGGAAGCTTTGACTTCCTCAAGTATTTTTCGGCCACCGAATCTAATATATTCATCGTACTATCCTCATCGTATTATGTTTTCTTCTTTTTCCCCCGCCTTATGAAGGAGGGGGTTAGGGGGTGGTTGGGATCATTCGAAAACACTTCAACCCCCTCTTTAATCTCCCCCTTCATAAGGGGGAGAAATCCAATCTTCGTCATATTGAATGCCTCTGCTCTTCTTCAATCTGAGCAAGCAGTTTCTGATCTTCTGCCGTTAATTCCGATCGTTTCAGAAGATCCGGACGCCGCTCCAGGGTCCGGCGCAACATCATTTTCCTGCGCCAAATTCGAATTTGTTCGTGATTTCCGGACATCAACACGTCCGGAACCCGCAAACTTCGAAATTCCGCAGGCCTTGTATAATGCGGAAAATCCAATAACGATCCCTGAAACGAATCGAATTGAACCGATTGCTCATCACCAACAATCCCTGGTACATAACGGACAATCGCTTCCGTCATCAGCAATGATGGCAATTCACCGCCCATTACTACAAAGTCTCCGATGGAAAGCTCCCGGTCGACTAACGCTTCCCGGACCCTTTCATCGACTCCTTCATAACGTCCACATAAGAAAATCAGCTGAGAATTTCCTGCCAGTTCTTCTGCAATATGCGCTGAAAAAGATTCACCCTGAGGACTTGGTAAAATGATCCTTGCTCCAACTTGCCGAATCGCCTCCACCGCCTCAAATATTGGTTCCGGCTTAAATACCATCCCCGGTCCACCACCATAAGGTTCATCATCTACAGTTCGATGACGATCATGCGTATAATCACGCAAATCGTGAACATGAAATTCTAACAAACCTTTTTGTCCGGCTTGATTCAACAAACTATGCTGCAATACTCCTGAAATCAAACCAGGAAAAATCGTCAGAAAATCAATGCGCATTCAATTGCAGCAGTCCTTCCGGCGGATCAATCGTAATAACCTTCTTGTCCGCGTCGACTTCTCTGCAAATTTCATCCGTAAATGGGATTAGAATCTCTCCGCGTTCACCAACCTCCAGAAGATCTGCTCCTCCAGTTTCTAAAACACCTTTCACTTTCCCAATTTCAGTGCCATCCTGCAAACAAACTTTCATTCCAATCAAATCATGAATGAAAAACGTATCCGGCGGAAGTGTTCCAATTTCATCTGCTTCTACCGCCAGCATTTTGCCTCTTAACTCTTCAGCAGAATTTCTGTCAGAAATTCCAGAAAATTTTAGAACATGTCTGCCCTGAAAAAACCGGCGAGACTCAACTTCCAGCTTACCGATCACATCATCTTTGCTCAACAACAAAAAATGATCCGTATTTTCCAGACGCCCTTCAACATCGGTTAGTGAAAATAACACCACTTCACCGTAAATTGAATGCGGCTTTACTATCCTGGCCACAATAACTGGACTGGATGTCGAAACTTCCATCCTTATTCTAAAATCTCCAACACAAATCGCTTTCTTAACTTCATTCCGGCTGCACCTAAAATTGTCCGGATTGCGCGAGCTGTCCTTCCCTGTTTGCCAATTACTTTTCCTAAATCCTCATGCGAGACCCTTAATTCCAACACCGTCGTCTGCTCACCTTCAATCAACGTTACTACCACCTGATCGGGATGATCAACAAGAGCTTTTGCCATCGCTTCGAGTAATTCTTTCATGACGCGTCCTCCTAATTTGCGAACTGGCGCTACGAACAGGAATGGGTTTTCAGGAAACTATTGCGGCTGACTTGCGGATACGGGCAATCAAGCTTTTTACTGTGTCCGAAGGCTGCGCCCCTTTGCTCATCCAATAGTCAACTCTTTCCATCTTTAACTTGATTTCTGGATTTTGGGGCTTAGGGTTGTAGGATCCCAACCGTTCAATACACTGTCCATCACGAAATCGCCGGGAGTCGGTCACAACAACCCGGTAGAGGGGGCGCTTTTTTCCTCCCATCCGCATTAACCGTATGCTAACCATGAATGTTCCTCCTAATTCAGCGTGCACCTCTTCCTCATGGGTAATCTACCATCGAAAAGAGACACTACTTCCAATGCATAAAAATGCTGTCCAAATTTAACACAATCTAGTTGGAAATTCAAGGCTTAGGGCAAGTTTAAAGGAGGACGACTTTAAGTGTCAAAATCGTCTTGAGCATCCATGGAATGAGGATAGAAATCACTACAAGGATTTTGATCCAGCGCCTTTTTTCAGATGAAACCTGGAGCGGCCCACCTCCGGCAGCACGCCAAATGCGATATGGAACTTGAAAGACAACAATTGCTGCCAGAGGAATTCCCCAAATGTGCATCAAATAGGAGTTGTACCACTGCCCATGCAATGCATAGATAAAAGATCGTGTGATTCCGCAACCCGGACAATCGAGACTTGTGATGTTATGAAACATGCACAACGACGGAATCGTATATCCAAATAATGTAACTCTTCCAAAATGGACTGAACTGGATGCAGCAAGCATCAGTAGTGCGAAGAAAAACACAGCATGAAATAGATGATGTGGTATCGGGTTGATCCGTTCATCAAGGAAATCAGAAGCGCGGATAACGGATGCTCTTATGCTCATAATTGGCGATTATACTAAGATGAATGATGCATTATACAGGATGCAAGATGCAAGGTGTTTAATTGCCACCGTGTATCCTGCATCTTGTAATTCATGTGATAGACTGATTTTTGAACTGAAATCAAAATTAAACAGTCCTTCATAACCATTCAAGTGGAGGTAACGCATGAGCGATACTTACAATCCAAATGAAGTTCCCCCAGTTCCTCAAGATATTCCACCAACTCCACCACCGAGAAAAGACAATACATTGATGTTGGTTTTGTCCTACTTGTATATCTTATTTCTTGTCCCATTGATTTCGGAAAAAGAGGATCCTCAAGTTCAATGGCATGCCAAACATGGAATGATTCTCACGATCGTTGAAGCTGTTCTGCAATTCGGATTCTGGATCATATCCACGATACTTAGCCACATGATCTCCAGTCTAATCGGCTGTGTGACATGTTTTATTCCTATGTTAGTCTGGATTGCTTTTCTTGTGATTCGAATTCTTTGCATTGTAAAAGCAACCAAAGGGGAAAAATTTAAGATTCCGGTCGTAAGTGATTATGTGGACCAAATCAAGCTATAGAAACTTTTTAAGAATTTCCTGCATTTTGATCCTCACCTTGCTGGTGGTGGATGCAACTGCGCCTCCCCATCAGCAAGTTAGTGTTCGTTTTGCGCTTGCTGGAATTTGGATGTATCAACATTCCTTTAGTTTGTTGTTAAAAAATTCCAAAATCTGCAAATTTCAGCCTACGTGTTCGAACTACTCCCGCATGGCTCTAGAAAAATATGGAATTGTGAAAGGTGCTGAATTAACCGGCTGGCGATTGTTGCGCTGCTCACCTTTTACCAGCGCCCATGGCGAAGATTATCCGTAAATGGAACCACCGAATGAAATCACCGAACTTCTTGTAGCTTGGAGTGGCGGCGATAAAAAAGCATTAGATGAGCTGATGCAAATCGTGTATGAGGAATTGCGCCGGCTTGCTCATCGCCAGCTTGCAAAAGAGCGTCAGGATCACACACTTCAAACAACAGCGCTGGTGAATGAAGCTTACTTGAAACTTGTCGATCAAAAACGTATGAAATGGCAAAGTCGTTCGCACTTCTTTGCACTATCATCGCAATTAATGCGACGCATCCTGGTTGATTATGCGCGATCACGTCAATATGCAAAACGTGGCGGAGGTGCATCAGCATTGCCATTGGATGAAGGTTTGATTGTTGCACCGGAAAGAGCGGCAGAAATGATTGCACTTGATGAAGCTTTAACAGAATTAGCAAAGCATGATGAAAGAAAAGCACGAATTGTAGAATTGCGATTTTTTGCCGGCATGAGTATTGATGAAACATCAGAGTTACTGGGAGTTTCGCCAGGTACTGTAATGAAAGATTGGACTCTTGCCAAAGCCTGGCTTCAACGTGAGATGGATCGCTCAAGCTCTGCTGATCAGCGCTAGAATCAGAAAAAACTTGTCCACTGTCTTCCACTGAAAATTTAAAGTCGCAACTTAGTTGACGATCTGAGGTTGCAGTGCCCAATCATCTGGCAAATCGAATTTTTTGGCTGCTTCTTCGTTAAGTCGTGGCCAGAATGAGGCGGGCGTACGATAGTCTTTCGTTCCTTCGGTTTCTTGCGATAATTTTCTAGCTATAGCATTTCTCCATTCCCAGGCCTGATCAATCCGTTTCTGAAATTCTGCGATTGAAATCTCTTCAGATCCATTCGGGGTCTGAATTTTGATCATCTCGCCATCCGGTGCTGCTCCCTGTGCTGGAAGTTCGGTATCTTGCGATCCAATACTTTTTTGAGCCTTCGGCTGGGGAGGCTCTGTTCCGATCGTTTCTGTTTGTTTTGGCAATTTATCAGCGTTACCGATTTCACTTGCAGATTTTAACTCAGATCCTACTTCTGATTCCGCGGATTTGGACACAGATGCTACTACGTCCGAAGCTTCTTCGGTTGCAGTCTTTTGTACAGAGCGCCACTCCATAATCATGTCTTTTCCAAGTTGCTCAAATTCCGCTGAAGTAGGCTTTCCTCCTGGCGATGCTGAAGATAAGGCCATGGCAAATCCTGTGAGCATCATCCGGTTCAACTCCTCCCACTGCTTGGTGTATGCAGCAACTGCGGGATACGGAGGCATTCCCTTTTCTTTCAGGTAATAACGCATGTCTTTGTTGAATTGTGAATCCTTTTTTGAATCCAGTTTAAGAATCTGGGCATCATAAAATCCATCTTTTCCTTTGCCATCAGATACTGCATAAACTAAGTAGCTTTCTTGTTCCCAGACATAAACACCGGGAGGATGTGGTTTGCCTTTGGGATGGGCGACTGCATCGCTAGGAATTGTATGATTTTCCAATTGAGCTCGGATCCCCGGTGGTGTATCAGGGCGGATCGAATTTGGAACATTTGCTGTGGCGTCACTGAAGATTTCCTGTATACCGACGCTCACATTCACCATTGCGGTTGCGCTTATATGAGCCTGCCAATTTTGTGTTGGCTCTTTTCCATCAGGTAGTAAGGTCACATCATCCTTTCCCAATTCTTTGCTGTTCTTGAATAATGTTTTCATCACCTGATCCTTTGTCATCGGTTTGTCAAAGTTCAGTTCATATCCTGTACCGGGAATCCAATGTTCACGCGCATCTAACTGGTAACTCTTGCTGATTTTGAAGCCATAATCGTTCTTTAGATATTTGGGAATGCTGACCGAACTCACTTTGGGTGAATCAGACCAGGAAATCCAGAATTCACCTGGATTATTACGATCGATGGTCTCCGTATGTGCCCGCATGTGATTCCCCATCCTTTCCTGGGCATCGTCATCTGATGTCTGAACAGTCCAGATACCGCTTCCGGGATGACGCTGCATTAGTGTAGTTCCTTCGGGAATTTTGCCATCTTTAAAAATTAATTTTGCAGCTTGTTCCTGTGTGATCGTACGTCCGAAATCAAATTCAGTTTCAAGTATCCCTTTCTTTACAACTCTCGCTTCCGTTGGCAATGCGGTGTTTTCCGAAGTTTTGGCATATACAGACCTCGGCCCATTCATTCTCGCAGCAGTCAAATTGCGATTGAATTCCGATTTCAAAGCGTCGTTTATGATGCCGCTTGGGGTCGGAATCTCTTGCTGGAAAGTTGTATCGAATGAAGTGCGGGAACCATTCTGGTCAAAATTATCCACGACTTTGAAAAGCTCTGAAAGCTCTTTACTACCCTTGATTTTCCCGTCTTTGCCTGCAATTTTAGTTAGTTCCGGAAGGATTCCTAGCTTTTCAAAAAAAGCGTTGGTATCCGTTGAAAGATCATTAACATCAATTCCCTCTTTTCCAGAAAATTGATTGATAAACTGCTCTTTTGTAATCTTAGTCATACTTAGCTCCCTTCCCGGAAACTTCAGAACTAACGTTTTCTGATTTGCATTCCATTTTCCGGTTCACTTTATTACGCGAGAATCAAATCAAAAACCTCTAAATGGATTGATGAAGGCCAGCAAAATTTAGTGAAAAGAACTGAAGGAATTTGATTAATGCTATGATTAATAAAGAGTCAAAAGGTCACGGTTCCAAGCCGATAAAGCACTCAACTTACAAAGGAATTACTCTCTAACGATTCCCACATGGATCCTGAACGTTGGAAACAGATTGATAAAATTTTTCATGCCGCGTTAAATCGCGATCCTTCGGCAAGAGCAGCATTTTTAGCTGAAGCATGCAAAGAAGATGACTCGTTGCGTGCAGAGGTTGAAACACTCATTGCATCTCACGAAAAAGAATCCAGCTTTTTTGAAACTCCTCCATCCGACTTAGCTGCTGAATTTCTCGATAAGAAAAAAGTCATCTACGAAGGCAAAATTGCTCATTACAAAATCCTTCGGAAAATCGGAAGCGGCGGCATGGGTGAAGTTTATCTTGCAGAAGATACACGCCTGAATCGCAAAGTAGCCCTGAAATTACTTCCCTCTGAATTTACAAACGACAATGATCGCGTTCGAAGATTTGAGCGGGAAGCGAAAGCAGCATCTGCATTGAATCATCCCAATATTTTGACCATTTACGATATCGGTCAATTCAATTCTTCAAGCTTTATTGCCAGTGAATACATTGATGGTGAAACTCTGCGGGAACGAATGCGAGAATCCAAAATGCCACTCGAAGAGATTTTAGCAGTTAGCATTCAAGTTGCGGAAGCTTTAGATGCGGCGCATCAAGCGGGAATCATTCATTGCGACATCAAACCGGAAAACATAATGCTTCGTAAAGATGGTTACGTGAAAGTCCTTGATTTCGGTCTTGCGAAGCTGACTGAAACTCAAACTGCTAGCTCACTTTCGCGAACCGATACACAGTCGCTTGCCCCTACCAAGCCCGGAATGATTTTCGGTACCGTTCGGTATATGTCGCCAGAACAGGCTCGCGGGCTAAAATTAGATGCACGCTCAGATCTTTTCAGTTTCGGAATTGTTTTATACGAATTAATCACTTCTCACCCTCCATTCGATGGATTAACTTCCAGCGATGTCTTTGTCAGCATTCTAGAAAAAAATCCACTACCACTCCGCAGCTATGATGAATTCTCTGATGAATTGCAGTGGATTATCTCAAAAACACTCTCAAAAGATGTTGAAGAAAGATACCAAACTGCAAAGGATCTTCTAACAGATTTGAAACGATTTCGAAAGCATCTTGAATCGAATCAAGAGATGAAACTTTCAGGTTCATCGGATTTTGTTCAACATATTCAGAAGAAAAGAAAATTAGCAATTCCTGCAATTCTTTTAACCGCTTTACTTGGGGTTGCCTTCCTATGGTTCGCGCAAAAGCAAGAAAAAGCTTCAACGATCCACAAAGCCTTCAGCAAAATAAAACTTACTAGACTCACATCCAGCGGCTCAATTTTTGGTGGCGCGATATCTCCTGATGGAAAGTATGTGGCCTACGTAGAACGTTCCGCATCAGGTCTACAAAGTCTTTACCTCAAACAATTAAGTGTCGATTCGCAAATTAAGATCATGACACTCCCGCCAAAAACTTTTTTCTATCGACCACGACAGGAAGGCAATGCATTGCGCTTTTCACCCGACGGACAATATATCTACTATCGAACTTCCTCCGTAGAGAATGTAACTCGTTTGTTGTACCGAATTCCTGTTTTAGGAGGAATCCCACAAAAACTGATTGAAGAAGTGCATTCCATTCCTTCCTTTTCGCCGGATGGAAAGAATTTAGCGTTTCTAAGAAGTGTTAACGATGAAGACTGGATTATGACAGCCCGAATAGATGGAAGTGATCAACGAAAGATAAAGGGACAAAAATCTGATTACGATGATATTGAATGGTCACCAGATGGCAAAATGCTCACTTTAATTAAACGTGTTAAGACACAAGGTCATGTCACAAAGCAAATTGTTGGAATTAACCTAAATGATTTCTCAGAGCGAATTATTTTCGACACGGAATTAGCAGCTGACCCCTATTATGACGATTTACAATGGCTATCTGATGGAAGCGGCATGATAACTACTAAGCTGGTAGAAGGAAAAAGACAAATTTACTACGTCTCATATCCAGACGGCGAGTTTGTGCCAATTACGAACGACCCTAGCGATTATAAGAGAGTGAGCCTAACCGCGGACAACAAATTTCTTGCAACAACCCAACGAACTCCTAATTACAGCATTTGGACTGCTCCATTTAGTCGTCCGGATGACATGGCCCAACTTACTTCAGGATCGATCATACAGGATGGAGCTAGAGGGATTTCATGGGCTCCTGATGGAAAGATCATTTATCAATCGCAAGAACCATCAGGTGAATTTCAACTCTGGTCAATCAATCATGACGGCACAAACCGGACGCGGATTACAACCGGAAAAACAGACAAGAAATTCCCTGCTTGTTCCCCTGATGGCCGATACATTGTTTATGCGTCAAACGATTCAGAATTTTCCCAAGTTTGGAGAAGCGACAGCAATGGCGAAAATCCAAAACTGTTATCAAGTAATAAGCAGGCGAGTTGGCCTCTTGTCTCACCCGATAGTAAGTGGGTTGTGTATGCCACTTTTGATGGGAAAGACCAAACACTTTTAAGAATGGATGTTAATGGTAAACATAAGATTTTGTTGTCTTCTCATAAATATCTTTATGGTGCAGCTATTTCACCGAATGGTAGCAATATCGCTTACGTCTACGAAGACCCTGAAAAATCTCCGGACATTTTCATAAATATTATTCCTTCGAACGGCGGCGCCCCAATAAAACGACTCCTGTTGAATGAAGATATTTCTGCCGGAACGTTCCATTGGACTCCAGATGGGAGCGGGATTGCATACATTCAGGGCGAGGAGGGAGGATCTAATATCTACGTACAGCCTGTTGATGGTTCGTCCGTCCGCCGTTTAACACATTTAACTGGCGACGCCATTGTAAATTTTTCCTGGTCGATGGATGGAAAAAATATTGCCTATAGCCGCGGCAAGAGAACTTCTGATATTGTGCTGATCCAAGATGTCCCTTAAAGTCATCACCTTCTGAATTACGAATGAGAAAGACACGCGTCGCAGATTTGAACGTGAACCAAAAACAAAATTATGTGCCTCTATCCTAAAGGTCGATTAACGCAGCTTTGGATCCCGAACCCTCATTAAGAGCCGCATTTTTATCTCAAGCATGTATATTAGTCGATCCAAAACTACAACTGACATCGTTCTAATTCAAAATGTGCCTTGAATTTCTGCCAATGGAACAATTTGATCAATCTTGATTTTGATTCCTTTATTTTTCATAGAAGATTCCAGAATTGTTTTGATCTTGCGATACGATTTTCTCACATCTTTCCGACTGAGCACGATCATTTTTGAAATTTCTGCTGCTCTCAAACCTTGCCACCGCAGTTTCAGAATCTTCCCAAGAGATCCATCTAACCTGTGAATACAATTTAATAAATGAAACATCACTCGATTTTTTTCGATGTTTTCGAAAAAAAGATCTTCAATCCTTTCGTTAGTCATGTCTTGCTCCGTTATTGATTCCTGATTTTTGAAAGACATTCTACGTAGCCGATCAATACATAAGTTTCTGGTAATTGTTACGAACCAACTTTGAAACACTTCGGGATTTTTTAGTTTCTCGGCATTTTCGATGACCTTGATGAATGCATCATGAAAGACGTCTTGCGCCTGATCGTAATCTTTCAAGTAATGAAAGCAAATTTTCAGAATGAGATTCTTGCAACGTTCATATAGAGTCATCAAAATTTGATTTTTTTCGATTGACGTACAATATTGAAGCTTTGAGATAAGTCTGAAATCTGTTACGGATACTTCAATTTGAGTATTCATGTTTCATCCTCCGGTTCTGTTTCACCCCTATACGCGATAAATCAGGTCAAAACCTCCAAAAGTTCAAAGCCCTCGAGGAGCAAATTGACTTAAAAAACGTTCGGTCATTAAACTTTTAGCTGATATGAAAAAGGTTCTGGTTATTAGCGCGCATCCCGATGACATGGAAATCGGAATGGGCGGAACCGTAGCCAAACTTTCTACTTCAGGTTGCTCGATTGTTTCCGTAGTTCTGACTGATGGAAGGAGATCACCAAATCCATTGTCACTCAGTCAAGAAGAGATGGCAGAAGTGAGGAGTGAAGAAACCAGGCGTGCCGCAAAAATCCTGGGAGTGAATCAAACCATTTTTTTTGATCTGGAATCGATTACCGCATCAGATATGGCCAGGCAGAAACTTTCGGAAGTAATCAACTCTGTAATCCCGGAAGAAATCTTCACACTTCATCCTGAATTGGATCGTCATCCAACACACAGATTAGCCGGGAAAATTTCACTTGATGCAATTCAGCAAAGTCATCTACAAAATTTGATTGTATGGGCTTATGAAGTTTGGGGGCTGTTTAATAGTTGGGACAGATTTGAAGATATTACCGATCAGATTGGAATTAAGCTAAGAGCCATTGGTGAACATCAATCGCAACTTGCTGCGATTCCGTATGCTGAAGGTATTACAGGCTTGAATCGCTGGCGCGCAATCTTTGCCGATCCCAGGCAAGAAAAAGTAACTGCCGCCTTCGCAGAAGTATTTTTAAAATTGAAGCTATGAAAGGCCAGCTCGTCCTTGGCGTTGAAGGCGGAGGTACTAAAACTGATTGGGTTTTAGTTCAACAAACACCAAACTCCACAAAGATCGTTGATGAAGGGCGTTTACCTCCAACAAATTTCAGATTGGTAACTTCGGACCAATTGATCGATGTATTGAAACTCTTGCCTCACGATTTGGCTCGCGTGGGAATTTTTTTGGCAGGATGTGTAACGGAAGAAGATCGCTTAAAGCTTCACAACATCGCAAAGAATATTTGGGAGCACTGCGAAATTGTAGTTGGAAGTGATCGTGATTCTGCGCTTGCCACGGCTTTTCAAGATCGAGACGGAATCATTGTAATTAGCGGAACTGGCTCCGCAGTAACAGGACGGAAGGAGGGCAAGATTGAAAACGCCGGCGGTAGAGGTCATTTACTTGGAGATCGTGGAGGCGGATATGTGATTTGTATGGAAGGTTTGCGATTGGTGTTGCGAACTTATGATCTTGAGCATCGGGTTACACCATTAGCAAGTGAACTATTGAGAGCTTTGATGCTGAATGGTATGGAAGATCTAATTGCATGGACCCAAAGTGCGGAAAAAATGTCCATCTCTGCACTCTTGCCGGTCATGTTTGCGGCAGCACAAAATGGCGATCGTGAGATGCTTCAAGTTATAGAGGTCGGCGCAAGCTCACTCGCTGAATACACACGGTCCGTTGCGCGATGGCTGGAGTTTGAATCGCCGTCTGTCAGATTGCTTGGTGGAGTTTTCCTGAATCAACCTTTGTATGTCGAACTTTACAGGAAAGCATTAAGTGCAATCATTCCAACTTCATCGATTGAGCTTTGCAGTGCTTCCGGCGCAATTGGTGCGGCCTGGCTTGCAGCATCGAATGATTTACAAATTCCAAAACAGGAGCATGTAGAGCAAGAAAAGATCGAAGAATTGAATCGAGCAATTACAGAACAGACAAATCCTGGATCAGTGAATCTTGATCAAATGACTACAACTGAGCTTGTGAATTTGTTTATCGCTGAAGAGCATTTTGTTATTAGTGCTCTTAATGCGCAACGCGACAATTTGCAGCGGGCTGTAGATTTAGTTGTGAGTGTGTTTGAAAACAATGGCAGACTTTTTTATATTGGTGCCGGAACAAGCGGACGTCTTGGGACACTGGATGCAAGTGAAATTCCGCCAACGTTTGGTGAGCCACCCGAACGGGTGCAAGCAATCATTGCTGGTGGCCCCAGAGCGTTGCATGCCAGCGTGGAAGGCGCCGAAGATGATGAACTTCAGGCTGCGAGATCCATTATTGAACGAGGAGTGACATCTGAAGACATTGTTTGTGGAATTACCGCAAGCGGCCGCACCCCATTTGTGATCTCAGCACTGAATCAAGCAAAAGCGATTGCAGCAAAAACAATTTTGCTAACATGCAATCCTGCGCGGAATCATTCATCGCATTTTGATCTTGAAATCGATTTGCCAACAGGTCCGGAACTTCTTACCGGATCTACACGTTTAAAAGCGGGAACTGCAACAAAAGTCGCTTTAAACATTATCTCAACCTGTAGTCTGATCCGTCTGGGAAAAATTCAAGGTAATTGGATGATCGGATTAAATCCATCGAATTCAAAGCTAAGAGATCGCGCAATCCGGATTGTAAGTCAGTTAAAAAATATTTCCTTTGAGCAGGCGAAAAAATTACTGGAAGAACAACAATGGAATGTTACTGCTACTTTGAAGTCTTCTGACAAAAACTAAGCATTGTTTCTCCAATCTTTTTTTGGCGAATTAATGTGATTCCAACTGGCAGTTTAAATTTCGATCGGGAGGAGCTTTCTAGAACCAATAAAGCAGTCGGAAATAATTCCGCTGCGGCTGAAATCAGTTCGGGATAATCCTGATAATCGTAAGGTGGATCCAAAAAAATGATATCAGCATTTTCGCCCGCTTTGTGAATGACCTCTAACCCTTTGATTGCAGACAAAGAATAGATTCGCCATAACGCATCATCACCACATATTTTGAGGTTGTCTTCAATTGCTTTGAGGGCTTTGTGATTGGTTTCCAGGAAATAAACGCGTGCTGCTCCCCGGCTTAATGCTTCAATTCCAACAGCTCCGCTTCCAGCGAATGCATCCACAAAATTGGAATTTTCGATTTGATTTTGAAGGATGTTAAAAAGAGTCTCGCGAACTCGATCGGTGGTTGGACGAAATGAATCGGATGATTTGAGATTGCGCCCGCGAAGCGTCCCTGCTATTACGCGCATACAAATACTCTACCGCAAATACGCAGAGCTTATTCAGGGGATTCGTTGCGGACTTCGACTTTTTGTTTTAATGCAGTCAAGTCAAGAGTTCCGTTTCGAAACTTCTCCACATCATCATTATGCAAAGTAAAAATAATGCTTCGTTCCTGGCTGGAGACAAAACTTTCGCGGATGTGAGCGGTTACCGTAATTCGGTCTCTATTATTCAAATCCGCCAGTACTGGGGCTTTTTCTGCAAGAACATTAGTCACTATGGTCGTAATCTTTTCAATTAACTGCTGATAACTTGAGGCCAGCATTTTTTCCAAATCCAAATCAGACAGAACTTCAGCGGTCGTACTGGACACTTGAGATAATCCTACTGTTGGTGATGCTTCAAGTTCTTTTAAATTCTTTTGAACTTCAGTTAATTCAGTTTGAAATGCAACCAGCGTCGCCTTGCTCCTTTTCTTACCGGTAACTTCAATTTGAATACGTTGGGTCAACTCCGATTCCCTGGCTCGCAACCTGATCATTTCCGCCTGCCGCTCAATTTGTTTTTGCACCATAGTCATTTGTTCTTCGGCAAGACGTTTCTGGCGATCCAGTTCCTGCAATAATGGCCTGGTAAAGTAAATTGCCGGCAGTTGAAGCGTTATGGTAACAACCGGACCATATTCCGGAAGTCTGCAAGAGTGAGCGGAATAAAATATTCCAGGTAATCTCGGAAATTTTTCGCGTAGCGAGATCATCAAAATTGTCTGGAAGTCTGTGAGCTTCACCATAGCACGCAGGTCGGGCTGTTTTTCCGGCGCCGGGATCGATACCGTTTCAGGCTCAATCACTTGATCTTGTGCCCACAGAACTGGCGCCACAAAAACAAAAATCAATAGCGCCAGAATTTTCTTATTCACTGGTATCTCCGGTTTCTGTCGCTGATGCTTTCAATACGTAATCGAGCAACTGATTGGTACGATCTACTTCTTGGCCAGTGCGATCATAAGTAGCGGCAATATCATGCTGGATTTTCCGAACATCTGCGGTGTGCTGGAGCTGCAAATAATTTGTGTACATTTGCAGTGTTTGCCAGTATAGCTTTTGCTGTTGATTATTATTTTGATCCAGCAGCTGCTTGAATCTCACTTCGGAGAGATCACGGTAACTCTGAGTATCCTGTTGGATCGAAGCTAACTGCATCTGCATTTTTTTGATTTCTTCGGAAAGTTCTGCCTGGCTTCGTGCGTTTTTTCCCCATCGTATCGTAAATTGTTTGGATGAAACTTCCCACTGCAAAGGCATGAAGGTTAGCGCACTGATGAAACCGGTTATCGCGATAATCCAGATCGCAGCTTTACTGAAGACAATGGATCGCCATTTCTGATCCCGCCTCAAAAGCTCACGGATACGAAGCTTTTCATCGAGATCTCTTCGCGGGATTTGTCGCATCAAACCTGAAATGGCTCCAAGTTCAGAATGACTCTTCCTGCAGTCTTCGCATGTTTCCAAATGCGCGCGAAGATGCTGCTCTTCCTCCGGCTCCAGCTCTCCACTTATACCTGAGACTATTAATTCCTCGAACCCTTCACAACTCATCGTTTCTTTTCACCTCAACAAGCTTTAACGCCCTCCGCAAACCATCCAGCGCGTAATACATCCTGCTTTTTACTGTTGAAACTGGACATTCCAACATTTCGCTAATTTCATGAAACTTCATTCCTTCATATTCCTTCAACAACAACACTGTTCTCTGTTCCGGTGGTAACATCGAAATCGCTCGCCGAATCCGGCTGTAAATCTGTTCTCGTTCTACAACCTGCTCTGCACTGTGCTCTTCCGTGATTACATCAGCAAGATTTTGCTGATCACCCATCGGATCAAAAAATGTCTTCCACCGTTTTCGCTTCCGAAGCAAAGTATTGCAACGATTAATTGCAATCTTAAAAAGCCAGGATGAAAATTTTGATTGCTTCTTAAACTTCGCTAAATTTCGATATGCATTTACAAAACTATCCTGGCAAGCATCTTTTGCTTCTTCCTCAGAATTCATAAAACGGAGAATGAAGTTATATAAAGGCTTCTGCCATCGGTCGATCAGAACATCAAAGTCCTTGATGTTGCCAAGCAACACCGAATCGACCAGCTCTTCATCCGATCGTTGCCGCACGTATGGCTCAGGCACCCTCTTCATACCCACTCCGTAAGACTCGAACCTCTACAGGAAAGACGTATCTCCCTGTAAGATGGCGAATAGAGAATAGATTGATATTGAGAATAGAGAATAGAGAATAGAGAATAGAGAATAGAAGATAGAGAATTGATGCTAGACACGCAATCTTCTATCCTCCATCCTCTATCCTCAATCTTCTAAAATGACTTGTACCATTTCTCCAGAATCTTCTCGGCCGGCTTGCCGCGCGGCGTATAATCCCGATCCTGCGACCCGCCATCGCCCCACCAATTGTAAAAGTAAACAGCATGCATAAAGGAAGGTGGTGGATCCCAGGTTTTCACGAACGCCTGATAACATAGTTCCTGTTCTTTTAGATCAACGGCCGTCTTAGCAAAGTAGTTCCATGGATCTTTATTCGCGCCATCAACACTCGGATATCCGATTTCTGTGATGATGATCGGTCTTTTGTATTCGTTATAAGCTTCCTCGATCCTTTGTTTGGCTGGCTTCCATGCCCCAAGTAATTCATCGAGAGTAGGATCCAATTTTTGCGTCAGTCCGAAATAAGCATTGATTCCAAGATAATCGAGCTCTTTCATGAATGCGATGTTGTGATAATGATCCCAGTTCGCTGAATAGGTGAGCAGTCCTGAATAATTTCTCCGCGCATAACGCACAATTTTGGACCAATGATCATAATCCGATTCCATCGCGCATAATTCAGATCCGATCGATAAAACTTCCACCTGATACTCTCTTGCAAGATCAGTATAGAAACGGATTAATTGCGTATAGTTCTTCCACCACAGTTCCGGATCCTGCGGTTTTAGAACTCCACGCCATTCTTTGTGTCCAAGATGTTGAATATGAAGAGTAGGGAACAAAAAAACACTGAGTCCTTTTTGATGGGCATACTGAATGATTTCAGAAAGTCTTGAAATTTCAACAGCTCTACGGTTTAAGTAAATATAATTGGCGCGGATGTCTTCTTGATAATTGGTAACGAAAAATGAAATGCTGCGTGCGCCGGCAGAATGAATTTCATCGATTGCTTCCTTGTAAGAATAATCTTCTTCCAAAGCAAACAATGGTAAAACCAACCCCGGTTGAAAGTGATTCTGAACAGATTTCACTCTGGCCGGAAATGATTTACGCGAATACCACCAGGATCCAAGTTCGAAAAATACGGAAGTAAAAGAGAGACCAAGTAACCCAATGGCGAGAGGAATTAATCTGTGGAGTCTTTTTGCAGATTTCGAAAGCTTGTTTTGAGATTCATCAGTCATTCTCAGTATCAGCCTTCATCTCTTCTAACATTGCTTTCATTTCATCTCTTGCATGCCAATCCCCTTTCTTCTCAGCTGCAGCGATCCCTTGCCCCAAAAGTTCTTTGGCCTGATCTGTTCCTCCGGCTTTTCGTGCTGCTATAGCTGCCTGAAAATATGCGGCGGAATATGAAGGATCAGTTTTCAAAACTTCACAGAAGTGATTGATGGCTTCATCAAAGTTTTGAATGCTCATGTATTCCATGGCCAATGCGTATCGCGAAAATGTATCGGCCGGATCCATTTCCACAAATTCTTTGAACTGTTCTAACCTGCTTTTTTCTTCTTCCATATTTTCCTTTTTTTTAACCACGAAGGTCACGAAGAAGCACGAAGTTTTTATTTTATCTTTTTATACCTTCGTGTTAATTCGTCTCCTGCTTTGAAAATCGGCGATCGACCAAGTTCCCCTCCTTATGAAGGAGGGGATAAAGGGGAGGTTGGAAACATTTTGAAGACTCCAACCCCCTCTTTGATCTCCCCCTTCATAAGGGGGAGAAACGAACGCCGATTTTCATTATTTCTGTTTGATCTAATGATCATGAGTTACTTCGTGGTTGATAAATTCTATCCTTCCAGGGCAATCAAGAATGGATCCTTAAGCGCTTCAGCAACCCATCTTAAGAAGCGCGCCGCATCAGCGCCATCGATTAATCGATGATCATACGACAAAGACAGCGGAAGCATTAATCGCGGTTCAAATTTTCCCTCAACGAACACCGGTTCGATGCTAGATCTTGAAATTCCAAGGATTGCAACTTGAGGAAAATAAACAATCGGTGAAAAAGCAATACCGCCAATTCCGCCAAGATTTGTGATGGTAAAAGTTCCGCCCTGCATTTCCTCCAACGATAATTTTTTTGTTCTCGCTTTTTCTGCAGCTTCAGAGAGATCAACTGATATTTGAAGAATATTTTTCTTATCAACGTCGCGAATAACAGGCACAAGCAATCCGCGATCCGTATCGACCGCCACTCCAACGTGATAAAACTTTTTGTAAATAATTTCGTTCTTCGCTACATCAAGACTGGCATTGAATTGTGGAAACGTCTTCAATGCTGATGCAACCACTTTCAATAAAACTGCAGTAACTGTTAATTTTCCGCCAGCAACTTCAACTTTATTTCCGAATTTTTTTCGATGTTCTTCGAGTTCAGTAATGTCTGCTTTGTCATATTGAGTTACGCGCGCAACATTGAGCCATGAAATGATCATGTTTTCCGCAGTTTTCTGACGGATTCCGCTCATTGGTTTGCGTTCAATCTGGCCCCACTTCGAAAAATCGGGAAGCGAAGGAACTGTTAAGCCGGGTAAACCTGCCGATGGCGTTTCTTTCTGTGTACGTGCGCTGCGTGCATATTTTTTTACATCTTCGATTGAGATCCGGCCGCGTGGTCCTGATCCTGTTACTTTGTTGATATCAATTCCAATTTCACGTGAAAAACGGCGCACCGATGGCGCAGCAGGCGCAACTTTTACGATTGCATCCGGACGATACTTTCGATAACCTTCCGCAACTGGAGTAAGAGCTTCCTCCAATCCTGCACGTCGCGGCTTCGGTTCTGCTGCAAATTTCGGTTCTTCTTCAACCACTTCTTCAACTGCGGCAGGTTCTGTCTCTGGCGCTTCAGAAACTTCTGCTTCTTCACTGGCAGTGATTACAAAAACAACATCACCTACTTTTGCCTTATCCCCTTCTTTGATTCGAACTTCTTTAATCACACCAGAAACGGATGATGGAACTTCCACAGTTGCTTTATCAGTTTCAAGTTCCATCAGTGGTTGATCCTTTGAAACCTGATCACCCGGTTTTGCCAGAACTTTGATAACGCTCGCTTCTTCGATATTTTCGCCAAGTTCTGGAATTTTGAATTCAACAGTCCCTGAAGCAGGACCTTTTTTTACAGCAGCCTTTGTTGATTTTGGTGCAGCCGCTGTTTTCGCAGCTGGTTTTGATTCCGCTTTCTTCTCCGCTTTTTTCTCAGCTGGCTTTTTTTCTTCTGCCGGAGCTGCAGCTGGTTTCGATGTGGCTTCAGCTTTTCCATCAGAATCAATGGTCAAAACAACTTCTCCAACTTGAGCTTTGCCGCCTTCTTGCACGCGGATTTCTTTTACCACTCCGCTGATTGTTGATGGAACTTCAATTGTCGCCTTGTCAGTTTCTAATTCCAGCACCGGCTGATCTTTTTGGATCTTATCGCCTACCGACACCAGTACTTTCGTTACACTGGCCGCATCAATATTTTCACCAAGTTCGGGAAGTCTAAATTCAGTTGCCATTTTTAACCACGAAGCACAGGAAGATCACGAAGTTACTGGATTTTTTTTATCGGGTTGAATGCCGAGATCTTTTTCCGCATTTTGAACCAAATCAATTCCGATTTTGCCTTGACGCGCCAATCCACTTAAAGCAGCAAGCGTGATATATCGCGCATCGACTTCAAAGAAATCGCGCAACGAACTCCTGCTGTCACTTCGTCCATATCCATCGGTACCTAATGTATACATTGGACCCGGTACCCATTTTGCGATTGAATCGGGAATTGCCTTAATGAAATCTGAAGATGCTACAAAAACACATCCTTGTTCATCTTTCAAAGCCTGTTGAACATAAGGAACTTTCGGAGTTGCACCAGGATTCAGCAGATTCCAACGCTCAGTATTAAGTCCATCGCGTCTGAGTTCTTTGTAACTCGTTACGCTCCAAACATCTGAAGCTACACCATATTTTTCCGCAAGCAACTTTTGCGCTTTCAACACTTCATTAATCAGCGGACCACTTCCGAATAAATTCACTTTGCCATTTTGAGCCGGAATATCGGAAGGCCGTAACTTATACATCCCTTTCAAAATTCCTTCGCGCGCACCTTCCGGCATTTGAGGCATCGGATAATTTTCGTTATAAAGCGTCAGATAGTAAAAAATATCTTCACGTTCTTCATACATCCTGCGGATCCCTTCTCGGATGATGATCGCGATTTCAAATGCAAATGACGGATCATATGTAACTAAATTTGGATATGCTTGTGCAAAAAAGAGCGTGTGCCCATCTTGATGTTGAAGTCCTTCACCATTTAGGGTTGTTCTTCCAGCGGTGCCGCCTAACAAAAATCCTTTGCACCGCAAATCTCCGGCTGCCCAGATCAAATCTCCGATGCGTTGAAATCCGAACATCGAATAATAAATGAAGAACGGAATCGTATTGATGCCATGCGTAGCATAAGCCGTGCCTGCAGCAATAAAAGACGACATCGATCCAGCTTCAGTAATTCCTTCTTCCAGGATTTGCCCATCTTCCGATTCTTTGTAATACAAAAGACTTGCAGCATCGACCGGCTCATACAATTGCCCGACGTGCGAATAAATTCCAACCTGGCGGAATAGCGATTCCATTCCGAACGTTCGCGCTTCATCCGGCACAATCGGCACAATCAGATCGCCGATTTCTTTGTCCTTCAAAAGTTTCGACAGCAAGCGCACAAAAACCATGGTCGAAGAAACTTCCCTGCCTTCAGTGCCTTTGTAAAATTCTTCGAACAGTGATTCAGCTGGTGTTTTTAATGGAGGGCTGGTAACTTTCCTTTCCGGCAAATAGCCGCCCAATTTTTCGCGTTTTTCTTTTAGATAATTAATTTCAGGACTATCAGGTTCCGGAACATAAAAGGGTGCATTTGCGATCTCTTTATCAGAAATGGGAATCCCAAATCGGGTACGAAATTCACGCAATTCTTCTTCATTTAATTTCTTCTGTTGGTGCGTGATGTTCTTTCCTTCACCACTTTCACCTAAACCGTATCCTTTGATTGTTTTCGCCAGAATGACGGTCGGCGATCCTTTATGTTCAAAAGCTGCTTTGTAGGCGGTATAAACTTTTTGCGGATCATGACCGCCTCTGCGAAGCTTCGCTAATTGTTCATCGGAAAGATCCTTCACCATTTCCAAAAGTTTCGGATGAGCACCGAAGAAATGTTCGCGGATGAAGGAACCAGGCTCTACTGTGTACTTCAAATACCAACCATCGACAACTTCATCCATCCGTTTTACAAGCAAGCCCTCTTCATCTTTTGCAAGCAAAGCATCCCAATCCGTTCCCCAAATCACTTTGATTACATTCCAACCGGCGCCGCGAAATGCAGATTCCAATTCCTGAATGATTTTGCCGTTTCCACGTACCGGACCATCTAACCGTTGGAGATTGCAGTTAATAACGAAGATCAGGTTGTCCAGCTTTTCGCGCGAAGCAAGTGTGATGGCGCCTAAAGTTTCCGGTTCATCCGTTTCACCATCACCTAAAAACGCCCAAACTTTCGAATCGCTTGTCTTCTTCAATCCGCGATCTTCCAGGTAACGATTGAATCGTGCTTGATAGATCGCCATGATCGGACCCAATCCCATCGATACTGTTGGAAATTGCCAGAAATTCGGCATCAGCCAGGGATGCGGATAAGATGACACGCCGCCTTTCAGTTCATGCCTGAAATTTTCAATTTGGTCTGCAGTTAAGCGTCCTTCTAAAAATGCACGCGCATAAATTCCGGGCGAGGCGTGACCTTGAAAATAAACCATGTCTCCGCCTTGCTGATCATTGCGCGCACGGAAGAAATGATTGAAACCAATTTCGTATAAAGTAGCAGCTGAGGCATAGGTCGAAATATGACCGCCGATACCCGCGTCATGTTTGTTTGCCCGTACAACCATTGCCATTGCATTCCAGCGGATCAAGCTCTTAATTCTGCGTTCAATTTCACGGCTTCCCGGAAATGGCGGTTGCTTTTCTGGCGCAATCGTATTGATGTATGGTGTGTTTGCAGAAAATGGAAATCGCACTCCTTCTTCCTGTGCGTAAACCAGCAGCTCACGAATTAGATTCGTAACGCGTTCCGGACCTTCGGTCTGAAGTACATACTTTAATGAATCCAGCCACTCTCTGGTTTCAAGAGCTTCGAGTTCACTAACTTCTTGCTCTTTGTCTTGAATCTTTTCTTGTTCTGCTACCTCATGCATATTTCCTCCAAACCAACAGCCATTCTTCGCTTATTCCATTATTCCAACATTCCATCATTCCTATTGCCATGTGGAAGATTGGAATATTGGAATAATGGAATATTCTCGGCAAACTATTTATTACCATTGTGCAACGTTTCGAGGGCCAAAGGAAGATCAGCCATATTATCAATTACCGCGTCGGCAATGGATTCTCGTGTGGCTAATTTATTTGCACCAATAAATTTAACCGCTTTCATCCCGATCCGTTTTGCGCCGGCAATATCTGTATGCTCAAGATCGCCGATATGAACTGCTTCCTCCGGTCTGATATTCAAATCATGAAGGATCCGCAAAAATGATTCTAAGCGCGGTTTAAGATAACCAGTTTCATTCGAAAAAGAAAACGAATCGAAATATGACTCAATTCCATGAGTACCTAAAATTCTTCGCAATGTTGTACCGGGTGAGTAACCGGTGTCAGAAATAAGTCCGACTTTTAATCGCGTTTTTGAACTTTTCACAGCGTCTCCAGCACTCGGAATCAGCAATGGCGGGTGCTGTAGCAGAACAGTTTCAAAAAATCCCACGATCTCTTCCTGATCATTTTGGCTGATAGCGATTCCCAGCTCCTGGCAAACCACCTGGACATAAGCGTTCATCGTAGACGTCGTATACCTGCGCCATTGAAGTTCAAAATCGATCTTAGCGACTTCGAAGGCAGAATTCAGTTCGTCTTTTGTTAAATCCGGTTTGTACTTTTGCAAACTGTTGAATGCAAAGTCTTTCCGCATATCGTTGCGGATCTCTTCGCCACGATCAACAAATAATGTGTTCCAAAAATCAAATGTAATCAAACGGATCATGATTGCCCAATGAAAGCAATAATAATAACAACTTGAGCCAGATCGGAGTAGGGGCAGGTTTCGTCCCCCGATTTGCTATTCACTTGCCAAAAAGCATTAAATATTTGAGTCGTCGAACCACATATGAACCCGATTCGCAATGCCATTCGGCCAAGGATACAAGTTTATAAGAAATATTCCTTTGGTGCTCCTGGATTTAAGCCGTTGAATGCTTATTGGAATTGGATCCGTGCAAATTACGAAATGGCTACACAGGCGTCAATCATCAAATCCAGGCCGTTAAAACTCAGTATTGATGTGACGAATGGTTGCCAGTTAAGTTGTCCGATGTGCCCTACTGGCTTGAAGCAGCAAGATCGTCCAATTGGCAATCTCAGTCAAGACATGTTCAAAAGTCTTCTTGATGAAATTGGAGACTTCGTTTTCTTCATTGACTTTTTTAACTGGGGCGAACCGCTAATCAATAAGAAGTTAGATGAATACATCAAGATTGCCAATCAAAAGAAAATCTGGACAACCATCAGCACGAATTTGAGTCTGCCTCTCAGTGATGAACGCATCAAGGGCATCATTGAAAGCGGGTTAAGCGAAATGATCATTTCAGCCGATGGAGCTTCACCTGAAACTTACGCCACTTACAGGCAAGGTGGAGATTTTGAATTAGTAATGCAAAACATGCAGCGGTTTGTACGGATGAAAAAAACGCTCGGCAGGAAAAATCCGTACATCGTTTGGCGTTTTCTTGTTTTTGGGTTCAATGAGAATGAAATCCCAAAAGCTTCTGATCTTGCGAATCAATATGGCGTAGATGGAATTGTGTTTGCACCTCCGTACGTGGATTATGAACGTTTCCCGGATTGGATCCCTAAAGATCAGAAGTTTCAAATGAAAAAACTTCAGGATCATCTCGAATTTACGAAGGCTACAATATCTTCAGCACCAACTTCGAATGAAAAACCTCCACCGGAAAAACATCGAAGCCGTTGTGATTGGCACTACATTTCTGCGGCTATGAATCCGGATGGTTCAATCGCTCCGTGTTGCGCATTATTTGGCAAAAATAATGATTTTGCTTCCTACACCGGAAAAGAAGGAGGCAGTTATATGGCTGGAGTGAACGGCGCGAAGTATCAAACAGTTCGTGACCGATTTGCAGGACGCATCGATCATGAAGTTGATTTAGTCTGCGAAAATTGTCCAACGCCGGAAATTATGAATCTGGGAAAAAGCGTGAATCAGTTGATTTCTGTGCTCACTGCAGTTCAATTCATGGAAGGCGTCAAACGGATGGTGCTTTCGCCTCTGCGCTTGTTTCAAACATCGAATCACTAATGCGAATGCTACGAGATTTTTCGCCATCATGACTCATCTCAACTCGAATGCTGGGATGCGGATAGTATTTCTTCAAATTATCAGCCCACTCTAAGATAACGAGTTCATCACTGCCAAGCAGTTCAAAAATACCTGCTTCGAAAATGTCTTCTTCTTTATCGAGCCGGTAAAGATCGACATGATAAATCGTTGGTGATGTTCCATATTCGCGAACCAAAGTAAATGTGGGACTCTGCACATCAGCGGAGGAATAATTAAAAGCTTCCACAAATCCGCGGACGAAAGTAGTTTTACCAGCGCCTAAGGGTCCGACAAGACATATTTTTTCGCCGCCTTTTAAAGTCTTTGCAAAATCCGTAGCAAACTGGCGGGTGTCTTTTTCAGAATGTGAAATGTAAGTTGAGATATTCACCTTCGAAATTTTTTTGCGTCCGGATTAACTGTACTGCGCGGTTCCACATTGCAGGAATATCCATTGCATTCAAAGCTTGTTGCGGATACTCATGTTCAAACAAGTTCGCTGTAAATCCGTGAATGTAAACTCCGGCAATTGCTGCTTGCAACAATGGAATTTTCTGAGCAACAAAACCGCTGATAACACCGGTTAGAATATCGCCTGTGCCACCGGTTGCAAGAGCTTGTCCGCCGGTGGGATTGATCCAAACATTTTCTTCAGGGTCAGCGATAATCGTTCGATAACCTTTTAACACCACAATCGATCCAGTTTCACGTGCAAGCTTTAATGCGGCTTCAATCCGATCACTCTGCACTTTTTTGTTGTCAACATATAGCAATCGAGCCATTTCACCCGGATGTGGAGTGAGAATTGTCGATCCAGCTTTACGTTTCAAAAGAATTCCGCGATCGAGAGCAACCAGGTTTAAGCCATCAGCATCAATCACCATCGGTACATCACATTTTTCAACAAATTCACGAACGAACTCCCAGGTTTGTTCGTTCGTTCCGATTCCGGGTCCGAGTGCGATCACACTTTTGTCTTTTGCAAAATCCATTGCAGAGTTGAAAGTGTCGGCGGAAAAACAATCGCCGTTACCTACGGCGGATTGAGTCATAATTTCAGGACCAAGGCTGGCAATTATGTTTTGCACATTTCGCGGGGAGTAAACTGTTACCAAACCCGCACCGGCGCGCAATGCGCTTTTTGCGGACATGAATGCAGCGCCTGATTTCCCGGTTGAACCTGCAATCACCATCACGTGACCGTATGTGCCTTTATGACTGTCAGGCTTCCTAAACGGAAGAAGCTGAACAACATCTGCACCGCGCGTGACGCTGATGGTAGATGCAGTGGGGATTCCGATATCTACAGCATAAATAATTCCGCAAAGTTCGGATGCGGGCGGCAAGATGTGACAAAACTTCAGCGCAGCAAGGGCTACAGTTGCTTTTGCATGAACTGCCGGACCAATCAATTCTCCGGATTCGCTTGATAATCCGGACGGTACGTCGATCGACCAAATGTCTTTGCCTGATGTATTGATCGCTTCAACAGCCTGTGCATAATTTCCTTCCAGCGGTTTGGTGAGACCTGTACCGAAAAGAGCATCGATTATGAGATCTGCTTCTTGAAGCAGTGCAGGAAGATCAGAGATCGCAACTTCATCAAGGCAACGAACGCCAGCATGAATGGCACGAGTCCAGTTTTCGACTGGATCGTTTTTCAATGCAGTTTGTGATTCAAGTAATACGATGGTAGTAGTCCATCCGTTTTGCCGTAGCAACCGCGCAACTGCCATACCGTCGCCACCGTTATTGCCTTTGCCGCATACTACAACTGTGGTACGTGGCTCAGGATAACGTTCCTGCAAAACGCGGCTGACTTGAGTAGCCGCATTTTCCATCAAAACCAGCGATGGAATTTTCAGTACTTCAATCGCATGCTTGTCCGCAGCCTGCATCTGCTGCGCAGTTAATATCTTCATCGTTTCAGCAATCCTTGAGAGCGATTTGTAGCGCCGGCGTCCACGCCGGCCGAGCTCGCTTTGAAGTATGAGTTTGCCGGCGAGACGCCGGCGTTACAAATCCCAGTGACGCGACTTCAAAATTTCATTTATTAACCGGAATTTTCCGCGTTTCAGTCACATTCGAAATTCGGTCACCAACCGTAATATATAGATCATATTGTCCCGGTGGAACTTCAATCGAAGGCAAAGTAACTGCAATTTCTGTTAATGCCGCGAATTTAGTCTGATCCCATTTAAAGCTTGCAGTATGCTGATTGGCAGCAATTAATTGGTCACCTTTTTTCAGTTCTTGTTTGAAGAAGAATTCGGCAAACATCTCATCACCTGAATCATATGTGGGAGCAGTATCGGGCTTCATGATAACTTCATATTGAAGCGGTTCTGTTTTTACCTCTCGAATCTCAAATTCAATCTGGTTCAGACCAAATTTTTCAGTACTTTTGACCGATGAAATCAGATCACGATAATCTTTGCTTTCATCGATGATATTTGCTTTTGACACATCAACGAATGCTGCTTGAACAACGCTAGGGATGTCTTGATACTTGAAGTTTGCATCCAATGCTTGTTGCTGTTCACCGATTGTATCTCCGGGCTGAGCATTCGGCGGATAGAGTACATATTTGAAATCGCGATATACAAACAACATCGCTTCGTTTGGCGGAATGCGAGTAGATGGAGTTTTATCGTAAACCCACAATTCCGCAGGACGTGATGATCCTTCCACTGTTTGTTTATCAACTCTTCCGGGCGCTCCAAACATGATATAAGTTCGGCCACGCGCCGATTTCCAACCAGGACCATTCTTTTCGGCATAAGTCTGATTGGCGTATTCTACGCGTTCATAAAACTTTTGTTTGTATTCATTTTCACGCGTTCGAAGAATCGGGTCGCGTCGTGCCCAAAAAATCTTAATGAATTGCATTTTCTCTTCGGGAGTTTTTAGCCGTTTCCAAACATCTTTTTCGTCGGACGTGATAATCAAACTAGGCGGACCTTCAATCCATGTATCAATATTTTTTTGCAGATCGGACCATTTGATCGGTTCAGCAGCAAACCCCAGCTGAGCCAAAAACAATAACGCTATGGCAATATATCTTACTAACATACATACACCTCAGTCTCCTCATAAAATACTGATTGTTATTCGAGAACGCAAAGTGTTTAGTGAAACAGAAATCTCTGGAATGCCACGATATTAGTGAATGTGTAGTCGGGATTGGAAGGGAGATCATGAGGCGGTATGAAGCCGCTCCAGCGAGCAAGAACGGAAGTTGCGCCAGCGCGTTGTCCGGCTAAGACATCAGCGCCGGCATCGCCAACCACAAGCGTTTCAGCAGCCGTTGCTTTCAAAGCTTTCATCGCTTTTAAAATGCCTTCCGGATCTGGCTTGGGACGAATCACAGAGTCTCCGGTAACTAGTTCATCAAAATATTGCAGCACATTTTGTTGTTTCAAACAGTATTCAGCAGTTTCTCTGCCCGCACCGGTAAATAATGCAAGGCGTGATCCGCTATCATGAATTCGCTGCAACAGTTCACGCATGCCTGGAAATAATGCGATTTCATGGAAGTGATCACGATAATATTGGAAGAAGCGATCATAGGCTGCAGCTTTATGTTCTGCTGGAATGAACACCCCCATCACTTCAGGTTCAGCTGGTCCGAAAGCTTCAAACCATTCTTCCGGCGTTGGACGTTTGGAAGTAAAAGGTTCAATGCCGTAGTTGAATGCTTGCAGAATTACAGGAAGCGAATCGAATAAAGTTCCGTCGCGATCAAAAATGATGGCCTTCCACTTCATGATGCGAGATGCGGGATGCGAGATGCGCGGCGGTCACGCATCAGCTTCAGCAGCAGCGTAAACGACAATGTCGCCAAAGAGTTCACCTTGGTAGATGCGAAGAAGGCTGAGACGGATCATCTCCAGGATTGCAAGAAACAAAATAATCATCTCCACGCGCGTTTCTAATTGTTTGGCATAGCCGATCAAACTGAAACTTTGATTTTTTTCCAGATACTCGGTCAACTCCTGAATTTTTTGTTTCACCGAAAATTGATCCGCTCTAATTTCAAGCGCTTCTCTTTTTTGAGTCCGTTTAATCAGAAGCGCAAATGCATGCACCAGATCATACAAATTTGCTTCCACTAATTCTTCGCGGTTCTCTTCCGGATTAAAAGTTTCAGGACGCTTCCAATATTGTTCAAACGTGCTTCCCCGTTCTTTCAACTGTTCAGCAGCCATTTTAAGTTTTTGATATTCCAGCAGTTGTTCAACCAGCGGCCGCCGCAAATCTTCTTCGATTCCTTCTTCTGATGGCGGTTTTGGAAGAAGCATCTTGATTTTTATTTCGATCAATTGAACGGCCATCAAAATAAATTCGCCGGCAACATTCAGATTCAATTCCTGCATCAATTCCAAATGATCCAAATATTGTTGGGTGATTGTTGCAATCGGGATGTCATAAATATTGATTTCATTTTTGTTGATTAAATACAGCAGAAGATCCAGTGAACCTTGAAATACTTCGAGTTCGATAACCGGGTGTGTTGATTCCATTACCAAATCCTTTGGAGCGATAAAGATTGAGGATCAATTCGCAAAAGATAAAATAGTATACCTATAATCAGACCTAAAACACGGCGAAATCCTGGTAAATAAAAAAGAACTAAAAGAAGGATAAAACCATAAGGTCGCATCTTCGCATAGGCTTCTGACCAGGAGTGCGGCAATATTCCTTCCAGAACTCCGCTTCCATCCAGTGGATGAATTGGCAGCATGTTGAATACTGCGAGCATCAAATTCACAAGAATACCCACAGCGAAGACGTAACAAAATAGTAATGGAATCCTTGTGGCCATTGTTATTTCCACGGTAGATGTTTTCGGAGCAAACGAATTTGCGATATGCCACAAAACAGCCAGGGCCGCGACACTCAACAAGTTACTTATCGGTCCGGCTCCGCTAACAAACATTCCCGCTCTTTTGGGGTTTTCGAAATTGGCGGAATTTACCGGTGTTGGCCGCGCCCATCCAATGATTGGAATATTTGATAAAAACACCACAAAAGGAATGATCACCGTACCAACAATGTCGATATGATTTGCGGGATTCAGCGAAATTCGGTTTTGCAATTTTGCAGTTGGATCTCCAAACTTGAATGCAGTCCAGGCATGCGAACTTTCATGAACGGCGGCTGAAAGCAAAAAGAACGAATACTGAATTAGAAATTCAACGAAACGAAGCGGTGTTATCTGATCCATGACAATGCAGGAAGTTTTACGGGATGTTGTTTCAAATAAAATGATGAAAGCTGAAACATCTGTGATTCTTTTAGATGGTTGCTGATGATTTGGAGTCCTACTGGAAGTCCATCAGAAGTAAAACCACACGGAATTGAAATCGCAGGCAAGCCTGCTAGATTGATTGTCACGGTGTAAATATCAGATAAATACATCGCCAGTGGATCATTTACTTTTTCACCGATCGGAAATGCCGGTGTTGGAGATGTCGGAGTGCAAATCACATCCACATCTTTAAATGCTTGGTTAAAATCTTGTGCAATCATTGATCGAACCTTCAACGCTTTCAAATAATAAGCATCATAATAACCGGAACTCAACACAAATGTTCCAAGCATGACTCTACGCTTTACTTCCGCACCGAATCCTTCATCGCGCGTATTTGCATACATCTCATGCAATGTATGCTGACCTGGCGCGCGATATCCATATTTAACGCCATCGTATCTTGAAAGATTCGATGATGCTTCCGCAGTTGCGACAACATAATATACGGAAATTGCATATCGTGTGTTTGGCATCGAGATCTTTTTCAGCCGGACTCTTCCTGAAGCTTCCATCCACTTCAATGCTTGCTGAACGCCAGATCCAACTTCTGAATTCAAACCTTCCCCGAAATATTCATCAGGAATTCCAACCCGCAGCGGCTGATCAAAATTTAAATCCGATGAATAATCAGGCACCACGGCCATTGCGGAAGTTGAATCGAGCGGATCGTGACCTGCGATGACTTGCAACATCAACGCAGCATCTTCGGTTGATCGCGCCAGTGAGCCGATGCAATCAAGACTCGATCCGAAAGCAACAAGACCATAACGGCTGACGCGTCCGTAGGTTGGCTTAACTCCAATCATTCCGCACAATGATGCAGGCTGCCTGATAGATCCACCGGTATCAGAACCGAGCCCCGCAAAAGCATAACCACAAGCAACTGCAACAGTGGATCCGCCAGATGATCCTCCAGGTGTGCATTCAAGTTTCCAGGGATTATGAGTCAGTTGAAATGCCGAATTTTCGGTGCTGGATCCCATCGCAAATTCATCGCAATTCGTTTTGCCCAAAATCACTGCGCCTGCTTTTTTCAATCGTGCAATGACAGTCGCATCATAAGGTGGAATGTAGCCTTTTAAGATTTTTGATGAGCAAGTTGTCTCGAGATTTTTGGTGGAAATGTTGTCTTTAATCGCGATTGGAACTCCGGCCAATGGACGATTCAAATCTTTTGCTGCTTCTTTCGCAGAAATCAATGCTCCTTCACGATCAAGCTTCAGAAACGCACCGGTTTTTGAATCGTATCGATCGATCTTTTCAATCAGTTCGCGGCACACTTCTTCCGGAGTTGTTTCGCGCGAACGATATGCACGCAACAAATCTGAAATATTTCGTTGAAGTAAATCGGTCATGGAATAATTTTGGGGACTTTGAAGAATTGTTTGTAACGTTCAGGCGCGTTCTTTAATGCTTCTTCTACTGTTAAAGATTCACCCGCAATATCCGGACGCGTAGATGATGGAAGAAAAAAACTGAAAGAAAATGTTTCGGCTGTGCCGCTTGCTTCATTTAGTTGTTCAATGTACTGCAAAATATCACCAAGCTGTTTTACGAAAAGCTCGATTTCCGATTCTTGCAATTCCAACTTCGCAAGCTGCGCGATATGCAGTACCAGATCACGATCTATGTTCATTGCTTACGATCCTCAATCCCCAATTCTCCATCCTCAATCCCCAATACTCTATCCTCATTTCATTAATGGCAGAAACCCTTCCCTTTCGAGCGACCATCCTCCATCCACCACCAGCATATGACCTGTAATGTAACTCGCACAGTCTGACGCAAGATAGCAAATCGCGTTCGCCATTTCATCCGCAGTGCCGAAGCGTCCGATCGGAATCGCATCCGTTATTTTGTTCCGGATTTCATCATCAGGCCATAAATTTTTGTCGGTTCCTTCGCTTCGAAACGGACCTGGTGCAATTGTATTCACACGAATGTTGTACTTCGCCCACTCCACTGCCAGCGTGCGGCTCATCACAATTACACCTGCTTTCGCAGAAACAGAATGAACGTTTCCTGGCTCACCTTGCAACGCTTGTGGATGAACTACGCTGATGATCGATCCTCGTTTCTGTTTGATCATTTGAATTCCTGCAGCGCGCGTGCAATAAAACGTACCATGTAAAACAATATTCACCACAGCATTCCAACCATTCACTGAAAGATCTTCAGCATGACAAGGGAAATTGCCGGCAGCATTGTTTAACAACACGTCGATCCTTCCAAATTTATCGACGCATCGCTTTACCATTTCTTCAACGCGATTGGAATCGCGAATATCAACGGCAAATGTTTCTACTGCAGCTCCCGCCTTTTCAATTTCAGGCGCGGCCTCCTTCAATTTTTCTTCGCGGCGTCCGGCGATCAAAATGCCTGAAGCTCCCAGTTGCGCAAAATGGATTGCTGACGTTTTGCCGAGGCCGGTACCACCGCCGGTGATGAGAACAACCTGATCTTTGAAAACTTTTTCGCTAAAAATAACGTCCTCCATATTTAGCGGGCTGGAAGCCCGCGGTCCGTAGTTTTCAGTTATTATAGTTTGGCAATGAAAAAATTAACTTTATGCTTCCTTTTTATAATCTTTGCCCTTCCCGCATTTTCTGCTGAACCTGATGCTAAACAAATTTTAGAAAAGTCTCTAGCAGCAATGGGAGGAGTCGAAAACCTGGAAAAAGTGCAAACAAAGACTGGCTCCGCGAAAGTTACAGTTGCGGGACTCACCGGCACTTATCACCTTTGGGCCAAATCGCCCGACAAAATGAAAATGCTGCTGGATCTTGGCGTGCTCCAGCAAGAACGTGCATACGATGGAACAAAGGGCTGGCAAAAACAAACCAACCTTCAGGAATTGGTCGGTGATGATCTTGATAGATTAAAACGCACCGCGAAGTTCAATCCGTTGCTGGATTACTACAAAAGCGGAACTCCGATGGAACTTAAAGGCAAAGAGAAAATTGATAACGCCGAAGCATATCGCATTGATTTCAAGGTTACTCCTGATTTCACAGAAACATTCTTTTTTGATACCACCACTTTTCTTCCTGTACGTGAACAACGGCAAGTCACCATTAAAGGCGAAAAACAAGAATTGCGTTTGGATTATGCAGACTACCGCACTGTCGATAACATCAAGCTTCCTTATTCAATCATCCAAACGCTTCCTGGTCAGGTGCTTACTTTAAACATGCAGGAGTACACACTAAACGCAGATATCGCTGAAAATGTTTTTCATAGTCCGGTAGAAGCTCATGAGAACGAGCCATACGATGTAACCCTCGCCACAATTCCGCAAAAAGTTTACAAAGAGAATGATGGGGTTTTCGAAGAAGGTGCAACCGAGAGCTGGACATTCTATGTGGTGTTGAAAGAAAAATTCAGCCGTCCAGTCGATCTGGTTGCCGGCAAAATCGAATTTTATTCGGAAGATGAAAAATTAGAGTCGTTTGAACTGTCGGATTCAATGCTTGAAACAATCAGGGGTATTTCATTTGGCGGCTTCAATAACCAGGAAGAAATTTTTGATTTACATCATTACTTTTCGCGTCCGATTGCAGAATCTGTAGACAAAATGGTTTACAAGCTGAATCTGGTTACGCCGAAAGGTGAAAAGATTCAAAAGAGCATCGATATTCCGGTTGAAACTTACGAACAAAAAACAGAATTGCTATTTCCGATCAAAGGGAAATTTATGGTTGGCGGCGGTCACGATTTCAATGAGCCTCATAAAGGTGAATGGAGCCAGCATTATGCTTACGATATCATTGGCCTTGGACCGCATTACGATCTGATAAAAACGGATGGAAGTACCAACGAAGATTTTTATACTTTTGGAATGGAAATTATTGCGCCTGCAGATGGGAAGGTGACTTTCGCCAGGAATGATGTTCCTGATAACAAAAAGCCTGGAAAGGTTGACACTGATGTGTTTATGAAAATGACAGACCCGATTCGTGCATTTCCAGGAAACAATGTGATCATCGATCATGGAAATGGCGAATTTAGTTTTCTTGCTCACATGAAAATGGGATCGGTACGTGTAAAAACTGGGGACACAGTTAAGGCAGGACAGGTAATTGGTCAGCTTGGAAATTCAGGCAATTCCGATGGCCCGCACCTTCATTATCACTTTATGGCCGGACCTACCGTTTTCAAAAATGACGGGTTGCCATCAAAATTCAAAAACATCGAAATGGATTTGTTGACCGAAGAAACGTTGAAAATTTCCACACCAAAGCGCGGCCTTTTCCTCGTGGCGAAATGAAAGTGAGCACAAAGCCACAAAATAAGATTTATTGGCCAAATTCCATCGCGAAGGACTACAATTAACACCATGAGGTTTTTCAAACTGGTACTTCTGCCAGTTGCGTTTTTCATTCTCATTTATTCTTCGGATTTACCTTCGCAAGAACAGGAAATTCCACAAGACAAACTTCCCAATGTAAACGAAGAAGTTGATGTATCACTCGTCAACTTATATGCAACTGTACGAAATGAAAAAGGGCGGCCAGTATACAACCTTGGTCAAAGTGATTTCACCCTTTTTGTAAATGGGAAAAAACAAGAAATCTCAAACTTCTCCGCCGACATCACCGAACCTCTGAATATTGTTTTCCTCCTGGATGTAAGCGGCAGCATGAGGTTGATGGATAAATTTGATACCGCGAAAAATATCATCAGAGCTGTTATATCAAAATTGTCGCCGGATGATGAGGTTGCTTTAATGATTTTTGCCGACGGCGATGTACAGATGCTGGTGGAGTTTACCAAAGACAAACAAACATTAATTAGTCGAATGGAAAAACTGAAACCTTATGGCGGTACAGCTCTCCGCGATGCGATTGCTTACAGCCACCGACTGTTGCTTCAACAAATTGGAAAGAAAGGAGTTCTGTTGCTGTCTGATGGATTGGATAATCGCAGCGACCTGAATTTGGAACAAGCGATTTCAATTGCAGCAAAGGTGGAAGTTCCGATTTATACGTTTGAATTGATTCGAAGTAAATGGCTTGAACAAGAACAAAATCATGATGATATTGATATTTTGCCGCTAAAAGTGTTTGCCGAAGCTACTGGCGGACTATATTTTACATTAGAAGAAGCTCAGCCCGAGGATATAGACAAGGCTTGTGCTAAGATATTTGAGGATTTGAAGTACCAGTACTATATCGGCTACACGCCGCAAGGGGCAGTCTCTTACGGTAAAGTGGAGCTAAGGACAAAAGATCCGAAACATCGAGTGAGAGTGAGATACTCAGTTGTTTCTGGAGGTTAGATTAATGTTGCGAAAATTGTTGATCCTGATCGCTGTTGTATCACTCGCGATGCTTCAAATGGATTGTGCTTCAAAAAAGTCAGTGAAGAAGGAAGTCGATCGAATCGACACAGAGCTGAATGAACTGGGCACCGCCACTGAAGAGAACCAAACGCGGTTAAAAGAACATGACTCACGTATCACTTCTCATGATCAGAGCATAGGGCAGCTTTCCAAAGAAACACAGGAAGCATTAGCTCGTGCTCAAAGCGCCGAGAAACTGGCTAAAGGAAAACTTTTATATGAAGTTACCCTTTCTGGTGATGATGTAAAGTTTGGATTTGATCAATCGGATCTGAATGATACAGCTCGTGGCACCCTTGAACAGCTTCTTACCCAGCTAAAAGCGGACAATAAGAATGTTTATATTGAAATTCAAGGTCACACGGATTCATTCGGCAGCGAAGCTTATAATGAGAAGCTTGGCATGGCTAGAGCAGAAGCCGTTCGGCGTTATCTCTCTGAAAATGGGATTCCGCTTCACCGCATTTCCACAATTAGCTATGGCGAAACACGCCCTGTAACCGACAACCGTACAAGAGCAGGACGTGCCAAGAATCGCCGAGTTGTAATCCAGGTATTGGAATAACAGCATATTTTGGCCGCCGGATCTCCAACAGGGATCCGGCATCAGCCTTTCACCGCGGAGACGCGCAGAAAAATTAATTGGTTTGCAGCAGTTTGCTGGCAGTCGTCAACAATCTGACTATTGAGGCTGGCTTTGAAACAAATACTGATCTTGGATCATTGGCCATCGATTTCTTAAAATCATCCTCTGCGTATCCAGAAACGAAAATCACCTTTAAATTACTTCGCCTCGTTCGTAATTGTTCCGCAAGTTGAAAACCACTCATCCTTGGCATCATTACATCAGTGATTAACAAATCAATGTGATTTTCGTTCTTATCTACTTCCAGCGCTTCAATTCCATCTGTAGCTGTAATGAGGCGTCCTCCGAGATTTCGAAATGCAATGCTCAGCGCTTGAAGAACCACTTCATTATCTTCCACCAGTAAAATTGTCCTGCCGCTCATCTCAACTGGTTTCATTTCGGCAGTAATTTCCTTCCGGGTTTTTTGCTCGACTTCAATCGGGAAATCGATGTTAAATGCACATCCTGAACCTGGAACTGTATCGATCCCAATATTTCCATTCATTTGTTTTACAATTGCGTATACGTTTGAAAGTCCAAGCCCTGTTCCTTTGCCTTCTTCTTTTGTTGTGAAGAAAGGTTCGAAGCACCGTGCTTTCACATCATCAGTCATCCCCATTCCAGTATCCTCAACGGATAACCTGACAAAAGATCCCGCTCCCGTTTCAATTGGCGTGGTGGTAATTTCGAGAGTTCCGCCATCAGGCATTGCGTCTTTAGCATTGACTACCAGATTCATTAAGATCTGCTCTATACGGCCGGCATCAGCTTTTACCATCGGCAAATTCTTTCGCAGTTTAAATTCAAGTTTTATATTCTTCTCCAAAAGCAACCGCATAATATTTACAAGATTTTCAATGACAGAATTGAGGTTCATCGGCCGCAAGTCCAAAACTTCCTTTCGACTGAACGCCAGGAGTTGCCGTGTCAGTGATGCACTTTTATCTGCTGCTTCTAACAAACATTGAACGTATTTCAGATTGTCATCACCGGCTGGAAGTTTCGATTGCAATAACTCTGCGTAACCAAAGATCGCCATCATGGTGTTATTAAAATCGTGAGCCAAACCTCCCGCGAGTTGTCCTACTGCTTCCATTTTTTGTGAATGCCGCAACTCTTCTTCCATGTGTTTGCGATCCGTAATATTGCGGGCAATGCCCAACATGCCGTGAGATCCTGCTGTCTGTAAAACTGCAAGCGTCAACTCTACATCGACGATTGTTCCATCCAGACGACGCATTTTTAATTCTTGTGCTGGAGGCTTTTCGCCTTGTAGAAGTGCATTAAAACAGTTACTCAATGCTTCTTTCTGATCAGGAACAAGGATTTCCGCAATGCGTTTTCCTGAAACATCGGAAAGCGTGTCCGCACCAAGCAAGCGCAAACCTGCGGGATTCATGAAAACAATTCGGCCGCTGGTTTCCACGAAAATCATGTCAGGCGAAAGCTCAACAACGAGGCGATAACGTTCCTGACTCTTCTTGAGATCTTCTTCCGCTTTTAATCGGAGGCTGCGTTCCCTGGTTTCCTTCAGTGCCCTACGGATTGACTGAGCTAATCGCACCATCCGGTCTTTTAAAACATAATCGGTCGCACCTAATTTGAGTGCCTTGATTGCGTGTTCTACTCCGATTGCGCGTGAATAAAACACAAAAGGAATCTCCGGATTTTTTTCTCGTGCAATTTTTAAGGCCTCTAAGCCACTGTAGTTCGGCAAAGAGTAATCCGAAATGATGATATGGAATTGTTCTTTTTTTAATGCAAGCAGAAACTGCTCTTTAGTAGAAACACGCGTGATATCGCAATCAAGATTTTGTTTCTGAAGATGATAGGCAGTTAATTCTGCATCGTGATCGCTATCCTCAAGATGCAAAATGCGTATAGATTCCAATATATATACCCCCTCCCCTTCTGGTCACCTTACTTACCCCGCCGTAATTATAGCTCAGATGCTGGATGCTAGCTGCTGGATGTTTGGCACGTTCAAAGTCTTATTAAACGGTAACATCGGAGCGCGCCGAGCATCAAGCATCCAGCATCTGGCCGGCGTTAGCCGCGTTTGCTTTTTCAAACGCAAGAGCAGCAATGAACGCATCCTGAACCCCCACTCCGGTTAAATCACAAACTGTGATTTCATCCGCTGATTGGCGTCCGGGAATAGCGCCGCTAATTACCTGTCCTAGTTCGCCATCGATGTCTTCGCGTTTAAGCAATTCAAGCTTAATGGCATGATGAATTTCACCGAGCTTCACGCATTGTTCAATGCTGTCGGCAATTACACGATTTGCTTTTGCCAGAATCTGTGGATCCAATTCCTGTTTATGCGGACCATCCGATCCGAGAGCGGTGATGTGTGTGCCTGATTGGATCCACGCAGAGTCGATCACTGCTTCACGGCTGGGAGTTGCTGTAATGACAATCTGGCTGCCACGAACTGCATCTCGAACCGTCCCGGCAGCTGAAAACTCAACATCCACCTTACCTCGCATATCCTCCAGGTATCGTACTATATTTATAGTACGATGATCATAGACCTTTACGCGCTTAAACTTCCGTACAAATGACAATGCCAGCAGTTGCATGCGGCCTTGCATACCGGCTCCAATGACTGCCACCTGCTGGACTTCCTGGGGCGCAAGATATTTTGATGCGACTGCACCCGCAGCGGCTGTTCGAAAATCCGTGAGATAGCCGTTATCCAGCAAAAATGCCAGCGGATATCCTGTTTGAGAATCAAATACCAGCATCATTCCGCCACTCAGCGGCAACCCTCGTTCTTTGTTCTTATAAAATCCGGATGCAATTTTTACGGTGTATGAAGGTGTTCCTAAAACGTATGCGGCTTTGATGTGGACTTCTCCTTCGTTTTCAGGCACATCAAGATGAACCACCGGCGGTACCATCGCTTTGCCGGCTGAATATGCGACGAATGCTTTTTCCATTGCAGCAATCGCTTCAGGATATGTAATCAGATTCCGTATTTCTTGTTCTTTGAAAATTTTAATCGCCATATGATTTCAGAAATATTTGACCACAAAACCACAGAGACGTACACAGACTTACTTGACGTAATCCGTGCTGATTAGCATATTAGGGTTGGAGAATTATATGTTTCCTAAACTTGATCCCTGCTCTATTTTTGAAGAATTATTTGCTCCTCATTTGAATGATTGCCGGCGCTGCCAGAGAGCTGTTGATGCCATTGAAGAAGTTGAATGGAAAGGCCAATTTAAATCTTTTTGTCCGTCAGGATTGGAGATCATCAATTCACATCTGAAGGAATGTAAAGCCTGCTCCAGCAGCGCATCATTGTATTTACAACAACTAGCCGATGCGTTGATTACGCCCGAAGGTACGCCAATTCAGTAACTCCGTGACTTCGTGGTTAAAATTCAATGCCATAAATTGTTACCATCGGATTTTTGTAAACAGGTGACAAATACGAAGCGTGATCCGGATTGAAATGTCCTTTCGCAAAATCTTTTTCTTCCGGACCCCAAAAAAGCCAATGCGCATTTGTTTGCTGAATGAGTTGTTTTGCTTTTGAATCTTCTGCAGGAAGTTGAAATAAATCCGCCACCAGCTTTTTCTTTTCCATAAATCTTGCAGTAGCAACGCGATGCGCCACAACTGCCGGCCTTGTTGAATAAGCGATAATGAAATTGCCAGCTAATTCCAAACTTAATACCGGCTCACCTGGCCCTGACACTTTCTTCAACGCTTTCATCCCGTCAATAAAATTTACAGGCATAAATTGAGGAGCCGATTTTCTTGATACTGCTGTTAAATCTCTTCGCAATGCGATCCAGCTCGATGGAGCTAACATTGCCAGAATAATCAGTACAAACAGGAATTGCAAAGCAGGACGACGGATCAAATGCCTCAATCGAACCAGCCCGGCAGTTGCAAGAATCGCGATAGACAAAGGAAGTCCTTCAAGAAATCGTTCTTGAATCTGTATCGGAATTTTTGAGGCAATGATGGAACATACGGCATAGAGAAGAAAGATCAAAGTGATTTGCGAATTTTTTTTGCGCAGCTCATTAAATCCAATCACGGACAGTGGAATCATCAATCCCAGCGCTTGGAAAATTGCCGGGAACTTCGGCGATGTAACAACATGCTGCCGGTTCCATTCCGCATAAACCGGGATTTGCTGTATCAATCTCATTTGATAGAACACAATAAGAACAGCACAAACACAAACAGGAATGGTGATCGCCAGAAGTTTCGTTTTTGAATTTTTGCTGTGAATCATTTCGATTAAAACAAATCCGGCGATAGTGAAGCATAAAGGAATCAATGGAAATGGGCGTTCAAATCCTAGAAGGACTGCCATGATTGCGCCTAAAGATGTGTACAACAATCGTTTTTGAAATGATTCAGTTTTGTAGGCCGCTAAAATAGAAAGAATAATTCCTAACACACATCCCAACGACAGCTGATAAAGAGGCGCTGAGGTAAGCGCTAAAAACGTTGAAAGTTCCGAATATCCAAGATCGGGTGGATCCCAAACTAAATGAAGCCATCCCAAACCGGATCCGATAGTAATCAAGAAGAAGGATGAGATTCTATCTATATTGGAATCATACAAACGCGAAACCAATATCGCGATCAGAGTTAATAAAAACAAAGACGCGATTACATGACCAATTTCCAAAAGTGCAACCGGACTTAACCCGGGAAATATTTTCCCCAGCAACCCAAGCACCGCATGAAAAGGCCGGATTTGAAATGCGGGATGCGGCTCCGCTGTCATGAGATTATGAGTCTTCAATCCATCCGATCGAATCTCTTCAATAATGCTTAAATAATTGTTCAGGTCTGCGGTGTTTCGTGAAAGCATGCCTGTCCAGATTGTATTTGGCGGGGTGAGATTTACGGCGAGAATCTCAGATAGCGATGCGATTAGCATCACTACAATGACGGCTAAACCGAGCGGCCAATATTTCCGTATCAACACATTATTTAACCACAGACATCACAGAGATCTGAACCTCTGTGTTTTCGTGGTTAAAAAAGTTCTTATGCGGCTTTAACAACGAGGTGCGAAGTCACGGACTTTACGCCTTCAGCTTCCTTTGCAATTGCAATCACGCGGTCGGCTTCTGCTTTACTTGACACGGTTCCGCTTAAGGTAACGATGCCATTCTTTGTATGTACATCAATGTCTGTTGCTTTCACTGTATCGTCTGCTGCCATCTTCGCTTTGATTGCTGCAGTGATACTGGTATCCAGAGCCATGTCTTCAAGCTGCTTTGCACCTTGTTCCACTTTTTCAGGAACCTTTTCTTCCTTCGCTTTTTGCTTTAACTCACTATAAGCCTGTTTCAGCGCTGTATCGGCGTTTTTCTTTGTCTTTGGATTCGCGTATTGAAGCAAAAAATATCCAACAATGATTAAAAGCACAATGATGAGCAGTGTTCTCATAGGATCATTTTCCTCTTTAATGAAATTTATAATAGGAATCAGCGTTTTCAAACTGGAGCTTTTTAACGTCGAGAAAGCGGAGGGTTTATTTTAATGCAGTTTTGATTGCAGTCTCTGCTGTATCGTGCAATTCGGGCGGAGCGCCATAGTAGATGGCTTCGGTAGAACCTTTCTGATCGAACAAATAGAGAGTTGGAACAGCAGCGATATCACCAAAGCTTCTTGCAAATTCCGGTGTACCCATCACCCAATTTAAAGGAAGGTTAAGGCTATTTACTACTTTTCGAACTTCGGCTTCATCAGATTCAACCGCAACAGCGAGAATTGCAATACGATCCCCGTACTGCTTCTTCAGACTACCTAGCCATGAAAGTGTGCTTCTGCAAGGCGGACACCATGTCGCCCAAAATTCAACTAACACAACACGTCCTTCCAAATCTTTATTTGAAATTGACGCACCAGAAAGATCTGTCAGTGTGAATGATGGCATTGAAGCTAATTCTGTGGATTGTGATGTTTGTTTCGCATTTGTTTCCTGGCGCAATGTATCTTTTTTGCCGGATACAACGATATCAAGCATCCGCTGCAGATCCGTCCGGAAATGTTCACGACTGTTCATATCTTTCCATGGAGTATATTTGCCGTCGCCGCTGCCTTCACCTTTTCCGTAAAATCCAAAATCTTTGGGCTTCGCTACCAGGATGTCATCAATAAAAATTGCAGGGTATCGTGTCACTCCAAATTTCCGCGCGAGTTCGGAGTTGCCGTAATTTTCGATTTTCATCGCGACTTTGCCTTTGTAACTTCGAACCACACTTTGCGTCAGCAGACCTGCTGGATCAGAAACGTTTCAAGTGTAAGGCCATCGTACCAGTGTTACTGTAGCAACCGGAGTTACCGCTGGACGTTTTACTTTGGCTGGTTCCAGTGAAGAAAAATAATGAGGCAATACATCATCGAAGATTACACGCGCGTTCGTTCCACCTTGCGTATTCGGTGAAGTGTCCTCTGATTCACTTAGCCCCAATTCAAGAAAAATGCGTCCGATGCTATTATCGGCCGCGTTCTGATTGAATCGATTTTCGAATTCTTTCGCACGTTTAGCTGCTTGCTCCGCATTAATTGCCTGCCCTGGTTCCAGAGCTCTGAAGTAACGATAGCGTGCCTCAAGATATCTATAAAGTGCGCCGTAATAGGAACCTGCATCGTACAATTCATGCGCTTGTTTAAGCATCGCGCTAACGCGAATAAAGATCGGATGCTGATCAATGGATAGAGGGGGTTTGTATGCGGCAAGCACAGTATCTTCAAATGATTCAATTTCATTTTCAAAATTTCCGATCGTGACTGGTTTATACGTATCGGTGCTTCGAAGCGTTTTACAAAATTGCGTGAAGTCATATTGGCCTTGAGCAGAGCCAAGATAAAACATTCCATAAGTAGGCTCAGTATCTTTGCCATATTCAAGGCTGGCATCGTAATAAACTTTGATTTCAGAATAAGAAGCTTCTGCGACAGCACGAACCGCCGCAGGATATCCATTCAGATCCGGCCGCTCTTTTCCATCAAGAACGGGTGCTAAACTTTTGCCGACTTTTTGCCATTCTTGTTCAAAAAGGTCAAGTTGTTTACGCATTTCGGCAGGATGATCTTCCAGAAATTTTGAAGCTGCAAGATTCACTCGAACCAGCGCTAAAAGATGAAGAGCGGAAAATCGTCGTCCTTTTGTGAGCTCACCATCTGCTCGTGCGATCAGTGGCTCAATAATTTCCTTGAGCGATTTCCAATCTTCATCAGTAGCCGGATTGGTGCGAACGAAGTCTTTCCATCGTGCAATTTCAGTTGCCAGCGGATCGGCGGCAAATAATGGAGTTACTGAAATTGATAGAAGAAAGATTGCTATGACTTGAAGCTTCTTCATGGCGATTTCATTGTACTGATTGACGCTACGGAATCTAATTGAATGGCGCCAACGGCTGATCGAAAGTATTATGCGGGACTATTGTCATACGACTAAAGTCCAATTGCCGTGCCATTACCAGATAATTTATTATTACCGAAGCCCGCTACGGAAGGCGTTAAAAACCCGTAAGTTTCGCCGGGCATTTCAACGGAAAAAATGATGATAGAGGGAGTCCAAAAACTTACACCATGTGGCCCTACAAGCGCTGATGGGCCATCCTCCCGTTATGAAGCGTTGTTCGCCGTTTCACAGGCAATCAGCGCACATCGAGATCAAAATGAACTATTTGGAATGCTTACATCGGAATTACATCGGGTTGTTGAGTTCGATCGGCTCATCGTTCTTATTTGGCAAGAAGAACTTCACAAATGGAAAAAGCACACATTCGCGATCGATAGCTCAGACGATATTTCCTCACCGGAATTTGATCCTGAAGAAACTATCTCCTGGCACGTGTATCAAACTCAAGATGCATTAGCAATTCCATTTCTAAAAGAAGAAACCCGGTTTCCAAGAGTCATTGAATATTTAACTTCGCATAAGCTTGAATCAATGTGTCTTTTTCCATTAACAACAGTCTTGCGTAATGTCGGCGTACTGGCATTTGCCAGCAAGAAACCGGATGCCTATTCGCAGGAAGAGATGTGTTTTCTTTCATTGGTCGCGAGTGAAGTGGCGCTGGCGCTTGATAATGCCTTGAATTTTGAAGATTCTGAAAAAGCAAAGCAAGATTTGCAGAACGAACATGAGCGTTTAAAACTTTTGCTGGATCTTACCAACACTGTTGTTTCAAAGCTGGAACTTCGCGATGTCCTTCGGAGCATATCGTCCAATCTTCGTCAGGTGATGCATTGTGCCGGAGTCGGCGTTTATCTTCCAGAGCCGGACAACAAACATATGCGGCTTTATGCCTTAGATTTTCCTACGGGAAAAGGCCTTCTTAAGGAAGAGTTAATGCTTCCCATGGAGGGCACTTATACAGGAAGAACTTTCATTTCAGGAAAACCGTTAGCTGTGAACCACCTTGATCCGAAGTTTATGAGGCCGGAAGTCTATGAAATGCTGGCAAATGAAGGAGTGAAGTCATGTTGTTTTCTTCCACTTCATGGACATGATCGTACGCTCGGTGTGCTTGCATTTGGCATAGCAGATGAAAATAGTTTCACCGCCGAACAGTTGGATTTCCTGGTTCAAGTTTCAAATCAAGTAGCGATCGCAGTAGAAAATGCGCTTGCTTATCGTCAAATTGAAATTCTGAAAGATCGGCTTGCACAAGAAAAGTTATATCTGGAAGATGAAATCCGGACTGAAATGAATTTTGAAGAGATCGTTGGTGACAGCACTTCATTACGCCAGGTATTACAGCAAGTAGAGACAGTTGCACCGACCGATTCAACGGTTTTGATTCTTGGTGAAACTGGGACCGGGAAAGAACTTGTTGCGCGCGCACTTCACAATCGAAGCCGCCGTAAAGATCGCACATTTGTAAAACTAAATTGCGCAGCAATTCCTACAGGCCTGTTAGAGAGTGAACTTTTTGGACACGAAAAAGGTGCATTTACTGGAGCAATCTCACAAAGAGTGGGTCGAGTGGAATTAGCACATCATGGAACATTATTTCTGGATGAAGTTGGTGATATTCCGCTTGAACTGCAATCAAAACTTCTAAGAGTGTTACAGGAACGCGAATTTGAACGTCTTGGCAGCACAACTACGAAACAAGTAGATGTGCGGCTGATAGCGGCTACAAATCGTGATTTGCAAAAAATGATTTCTGAACATGAATTCCGGAGCGATCTGTATTATCGGCTGAATGTTTTTCCGATCCGCATTCCGCCATTACGTGAACGTCCGGATGATATTCCGTTGCTGCTAAGACACTTCACGCAGAAATATGCGCGACGGATGGAGAAACGTATAGAAACGATTCCGTCTTCCGCAATGAAAATGTTGATGGAATGGCATTGGCCCGGGAATGTTCGCGAACTTGAGAATTTTATTGAACGCGCTGTAATCCTGACAACGAATAACGCATTGAATGTTCCCCTTTCAGAACTTCATTCGGACGAGCAAAATAAACCAGATCCAATTCAGAGTGAATTTGGTGAGCGCGAAAAGATTGTTCGGATGCTGAAAGATACAAAAGGACGTGTAGGCGGTCCAGCTGGCGCAGCAACTCGTCTTGGTCTGAAGCGAACTACCCTCATCGCTCGCATGAAAAAGTTAGGAATCGACCCCAAAGAATTGTCATAAATTCCCCCCATCGCTACATACAAAGAATCGTATTATGATAAGCCGCTATGAAAATAATTCTGCGCTTGATGTTCTTGTTATGTTTGTTACCATCCCTGACAACCCAGGCTTCAGATAAGCGGGTTTTGACCACTGATGATTTCCATCGTTTTCAATCTGTTTCTAACCCGCAATGTTCCCCTGATGGACAATGGATCGCTTATTCAGTTTCATACACCGACTTGAAAGCGGATGAGCGGCGATCCGCGATCTGGATGGTAAGTCCGGACGGCGCTCAGAATGTGCGTCTTACATATACAGCAGGTTCTGATTCAAGTCCGCGTTGGAGTCCGGACGGTAAATACCTTGCATTTCTTTCAGCACGTCCAGCAGATGCTAAGTCGCAAGCGGATGCTAAGTCGCAAGTCTGGGTGATTGATCGGCGCGGCGGTGAAGCACGTCAACTCACAAATGTAAAACAAGCAATCGAAAGTTTTGAGTGGTCGCCTGACAGCAAGAAACTCGTGCTTGTAATGAAAGATGTCGATGAACAATCGGATAAAAAACCGAAGCCAATTGTGATCGACCGATATCATTTTAAACAAGATATCGAAGGTTATTTAACTGCTGTGTCACGGAGTCACTTATATCTTTTCGATATTCAAAGCCAAAAAGTTGATGAGTTAACGAACGATAAAAACTATGAAGATGAAGATCCAGTGTGGTCTCCAGATGGAAAGCGGATTGCGTATGTCAGCAATCATGAGAAAGATCCAGATCAGGCCTTTACAAATGACATTTTCATCATCGACGCAAAGTCAGGATCAAAGGCCGAAAAATTAATTACTGCCTTTGCCCCCAATGACCAACATCTATTATGGAGCCCGGATGGCAAATGGCTCGCATATCTTGTAGGTCAGGGCCACAGTACTTTGCTTACACTCAAGACAAACTTGCAGTAATTCCTGCATCAGGAGGAAAGCCGTTGGTGCTGACAGACTCATTGGATCGGATGGTGTCAGAGCCGGCATTTAGCAAAGACAGCTCTTTTCTCACATTCATGGTAGCTGACGATCGAATTCAATATCCAGCGAAAGTAGCGGTCACTGGCGGAGGAGTAGAACATCTGACCAATGAAAAAGTAGTTATTAATGAGCAATCGAATTGCGGGAATTCAATTGCAGTGACCTATTCAAATGATTCAGCACCATTTGAAATTTACATGCTGGAATCAGGACATCTTCGAAAGTTAACCAAACATAATGATGATGTGCTTGCAGAATTGAATTTAGGAAAAGTTGAGGACATCAATTTCCGTAGTAAAGATGGAACAGAAATTCATGGCCTGATGACCAAACCACCTTCATTTGAAAAAGGGAAAAAATATCCAACTATTTTGTGGATTCATGGTGGCCCGAACATGCAAGATGATCATTCATTACCGGTCAATCTCTATCCTTTGCAATATGAGCGTCAATTGCTGGCAGCAAACGGATATGTAGTTCTTGCGATTAATTATCGCGGTAGCAGCGGCTATGGATTTGATTTCTCGCGAAGCATCTTTGCTGATTGGGGACATAAAGAAGTTGCGGATCTGCTTGCTGGGATTGATGAAGCGATCCGAATGGGAGTTGCTGATCCGCAACGATTAGGAATCGGAGGCTGGAGTTACGGCGGAATTTTAACTGATTACACCATTGCAACCGATCAGCGTTTCAAAGCAGCTATCAGCGGAGCTGGAAGTGCCAACCAACTTTCAATGTATGGGAGTGATCAATACGCGCTTCAATATAACAGCGAAATCGGACCTCCATGGAAAAAACTGGATACGTGGATGCACGTTTCGTATCCGTTTTTCCAGGCTGATAAGATCACCACTCCTACATTGTTCATCGGCGGCGAAAAAGATTTCAACGTACCGATTGCCGGCGGTGAGCAAATGTTTCAAGCACTGCGCACATTAGGTATACCAACACAGATGGTTGTCTATCCGGGGCAATTCCATATTTTGACACGTCCAAGTTTTATCACCGATCGGCAGCAGCGCTGGATAGCATGGTTCGAAAAATATTTGAAGGCTAAATAAGGAGGATTTCCATGAAGCAACTGCGCCGAACCAACGATCACATAAAAAATTCGCCCAGTCATTGAGTGGGTCATGATCGCGTGTTCATCGATTGGTCATTTGTTCTAGCTTTTCAGGATACCGCGCTCCTTGTATGGCGATCTTTGATGCCGCACTTTCAATCTCACGTAGATCTTCCGGTGTGAGTTCAATTTCAACGGAACCAATGTTCTCTTCCAATCGATTCAACTTTGTAGTTCCTGGAATTGGAACAATCCATGATTTCTGCGCAAGTAACCACGCGAGCGAAATCTGAGCGGGCGTCGCGTTTTTTCTTTTTCCAATTTGTGCAAGGAGATCAACCAATGCCTGATTCGCTTTGCGAGCCTCCGGTGTAAAGCGTGGAACGAGGTTACGGAAATCGGAACTATCGAAAGTTGTGTTTTCGTTGATCTTACCAGTAAGGAAACCTCTACCAAGAGGACTGAATGGAACAAAACCGATTCCAAGTTCCTGAAGTGCGGGAAGTATTTCCTTTTCAGGTTCTCGATACCAAAGCGAATATTCACTTTGAAGTGCAGTTACCGGCTGAACAGCGTGTGCGCGACGGATTGTTTGCACTCCTGCTTCCGAAAGGCCGAAGTGTTTTACTTTACCTTCTTGAATCAACTCCTTCACTGCTCCTGCTACGTCTTCAATCGGTACTTCCGGATCAACGCGATGTTGATAAAACAGATCGATCGTATCAACTTTCAATCTTTTGAGCGAAGCGTCAGCAACATCTTTGATGTGTTCTGGCCGGCTATCTACGCCACCAAGACCACGTTCTGACGAAGTATCAAGTTTGAACCCGAACTTTGTTGCAATCACAACCTGTTTGCGAAAAGGAGCAAGTGCTTCTCCCACAAGTTCTTCATTTACGAACGGTCCATATGCTTCTGCGGTATCAAAAAATGTTGTCCCCAATTCAACTGCTTTGTGAATCAACGAAATCATTTCGTTCTTATCACCGGCCGGACCATATCCGTAGCTCATGCCCATACATCCAAGACCTAGAGCTGAAACTTCTAAATTGCTTTTTCCAAGTTTGCGTTTTTTCATTATGGTTTCCTCTTTCCTGTAAGTTACGCCTGTATGTGAACCATGTCGATCATGATTGAACTGTCATAAGTGTTGTCATCAGTCAACAAATCTTCTGACTTTTTTGACATTAACTCGTTCATTGCGTAAGGAATATCCTCATTGAACCTGGAATTTTATCTGGCACGCAGATTGCCTCACAGCATGTGGGGTATTGAATTACGTGTTAAAGATTTCGATTCTAGATAGTTCGCAAGAAAAGAAGATTGTTTTGGAAGGTAAGTTCACCGAACCGTGGATTTCCGAAGTCGCGAAGGTTTGGTACAGAGAACAAAGTTATCTAAACGGCAGGAATTGTGTTGTGGACTTAACAGATGTCACTGATATCGATCCTTGCGGTATGGCAATTCTTTCCGGAATGGTCCGTGACGGTGTAGAACTCATCGGAAATGGAATGCTCACAAGTTACTTAATCGAAACACTCCAGCAGAAAGTTAGAAACGTTCAGTAAATACACTGAAACAGCTTCATCTCTCGTCGATTCCAATGAACTGTCATTCCTATTGACACTTGTCAAAATTCAGATCGTCACTTTTGACAATTTCGATTCGAAATGTCGACGAGAACGACCGACAAAATGTCTGGCACAATGCTTGCCTACTGCCATCCTTACGATGATAGGAGAAAGGAAATGTTGACACCTCGGAGCGTGACGCGGATTGCGATACTGCTGGTAATTCTTCCTTTCCTTTATATGCGATGCGGGGGATCCCAGGCAGAAACACCCGCGCCTAAACCACTTCAAGTGGAAGTTGCATCGGTAGTGCAGCAAGACATTCCGATATATAGCGAATGGGTTACAACGCTTGATGGTTTTGTGAATGCACAAATTCAACCGCAAGTAACCGGTTATCTGGTTAAGCAAGATTATCAGGAAGGATCAGCTGTTCGCAAAGGACAAATCCTTTTTGAAATCGATCCGCGTCCGTTTGAAGCTGTGTTAAATCAAGCGAAAGCACAACTTGCGCAGGCAGAAGCAGCATTGGGAAAAGCCAGGCAGGATGTTGTGCGCGATAAACCGATGGCCGAACTTCACGCCATCGCTCAAAGTCAAATGGACGATGACATTCAGGCTGAACTAGGCGCTCAAGCAACAGTCGCATCTGCAAAAGCTGCTGTTCAAACAGCCGAACTAAATCTTGAGTTTACGAAAGTTCGATCGCTGGTTGATGGAATCGCTGGAATTGCTAAAGGTCAAATCGGCGATCTGGTTGGACCCAATACCATTCTGACATCTGTATCGCAAGTTGATCCAATCAAAGCATATCTCTCGCTCAGCGAAAGTGATTATCTAAAATTCGGAAACAGAATTCATCCATTTACATCCGTAAAAGATCTTGGAAAAGATAATGATCTTGTTGCGGAATTAATTCTTGGTGATGGAAGTTCTTATCCTTCGAAAGGTTCATTCATTATTGCGGATCGTCAAGTGGATGTGGGAACTGGAACAATCCGAATTGCAGCTGCATTTCCGAATCCTGAAAACAGACTGCGCCCCGGACAATTCGGACGCGTGCGCACAGCTATCAGTATTAAGAAAAACGCACTGTTAGTTCCTCAACGTGCAGTTTCAGAACTTCAAGGAAGTTATCAAGTTTCTGTCGTTGGAAACGATAACAAAGTTAGCATCCGATCGGTTCAGGTTGGCGACCGCATCGGATCGAATTGGGTGATTCAAAACGGACTCAAAGCTGGTGAAGTCGTAATCGCAGAAGGCTCTCAAAAAGTTAGTGAAGGATCATCAATCACTCCAAAACCGTATCAACCCGCCACGGCGGGCAAATAAGTCATGGCGAAATTTTTCATCAACAGACCAATCGTTGCGATCGTGATTGCAATCATAACAGTAATCGGTGGATTCATTGCGATGCGCGGATTACCGATCGCACAATTTCCACGAATTATTCCACCGCAAATCATCACCTCAACAACATTCACCGGTGCCGATGCATTAACAGTTGAACAAGCGGTTGCCACACCAACAGAACAGCAGATGAATGGTGTGGACAACATGCTTTATATGCAGTCCACGAATGCAAACGATGGAACGATGTCCTTAACGGTGACATTTGATATTGATACCAATGTTGATACGGACCAGGTGAATGTTGAGAATCGCGTAGGGCAAGCAGCACCAAATCTTCCTGCAGATGTAAACCAGTTCGGGTTAAGTTATCGCAAATCAACTGGCTTGCCGATGATAGTCATTTCTTTATTTTCACCGAAGAAAACCCGTGATTCTTTGTTTCTGGCCAACTACGCAAACATCAACATTAACGATGCTCTCTACCGCGTACGTGGCGTCGGCGAAGTAAGACTTTTTGGTGCCAGCGACTACTCAATGCGGATCTGGGTCAAACCAGATGTCCTGGCAAAACTTGGATTGACGGTTCCTGATCTTAGTCGCGCAGTTCTACAACAAAGCACTGTCAATCCTTCCGGCCGCCTTGGAGCCGACCCAGCTCCACCTGGAAAAGAAATGACGTACACAGTTCGCGCACAAGGGCGACTCGAAACTGCAGAGCAATTCGGAAACATTGTTGTTCGTTCCAATCCTGATGGTTCGATCGTGCGAATGAAGGATGTGGCGCGAATTGAATTGGGCGCTCTGAATTATCAGCAACGTGCGCGAATCGACGGACAGCCCGGCAGCAATATTGCAATCTTTCAAGCTCCAGGATCGAACGCGCTTGAAGTTGCGAATGGCGTATTGAAAACGATCAAAGATTTGAAACAACGTTTTCCCGCAGATGTTGATTACACCATCTTGTTGAACACCACCGCACCGGTGAGTGAAGGCATCAAAGAAATTGTCATAACACTTTTTGAAGCGATGCTTCTTGTCATCCTTGTTGTTTATCTCTTCCTTCAAAATTGGCGCGCTACAATGATTCCAATCATAGCAGTTCCGGTATCGTTGATCGGCACCTTTGCAGTTTTCCCATTACTTGGATTTTCGATCAACACACTTTCCCTTTTCGGCCTGGTACTTGCGATCGGGCTTGTTGTAGATGATGCCATTGTTGTGGTTGAAGCTGTGGAGCATCACATCGAAGAAGGAATGTCGCCACATGATGCGACGCTTCAAGCGATGAAAGAAGTTTCCGGTCCGCTTGTCGGAATTGCACTTGTTCTTTCATCCGTATTTATTCCGATCGCCTTCACGTCTGGAATTCAAGGACGATTAAACAATCAATTCGCAGTAACAATTGCAATTTCGGTTGTTATTTCTGCATTTAATGCATTGACTCTCTCTCCCGCTCTTTCAGCAATGCTGTTGCGGCCTCGAAAAAAATCTACAGGAATTCTTGCGCGATTCTTCAGCCTTTTTAATCGAGCCTTCCAACGCGCCACGCGTGGGTATGTAAAGCTAAGCGGTCGATTGATTCAAAAAGCTGCAATCGCAATTTTCATTTTAGTTGGCTTCGCAATTCTTGATGGTGCTCTGGCAAAAAAGCTACCTACAAGTTTCCTTCCGGATGAAGATCAGGGTTACTTTTTTCTGAACGTTCAATTGCCAAATGCAGCATCACTTGAAAGAACGGATCGAGTTTGTCAAAGGATTGATGGAATCCTTGCAAAAACCGAAGGTATTCAACATTACGGAACGGTGGTTGGTTTCAGTCTAATCAATCGCGTATCCGCAACTTATAACGGATTTTACTTCATCAAACTAACTCCCTGGGATGATCGCGGCCCTGCAAGACTTCATGCAAAAGGAATTCTTGCAACGTTGAACAAAAATCTTGCGACGCAAGTTCCGGAAGCAATCGCATTCGCATTTCTACCACCTTCAATTCCAGGGCTTGGAAATGCCGGCGGATTTTCATTCTGGCTGCAAGATCGCAGCGGTGGCTCTGTTGAATTTCTGGATCAGAACTTGAAGAAATTTTTAGCGGCGGCACGTAAACGCAAAGAGCTAACAGGCGTTAATTCACTTTTTTCTGCAAGCGTTCCACAAATTTATGCAGATGTAGATCGCGACAAAGTTTTAACACAAGGCGTGGCAGTTGGTGATGTTTACCAAACGCTGCAGGCATATCTCGGTGGTCTATTTCTAAATCAATTCAATCGTTTCGGCAGACAGTGGAGAGTATTCCTGCAAGCGGAAGGCGATTATCGGTTAAGTGAACAGGACATCAATCAATTTTATGTACGCAATAAAAATGGAAACATGGTTCCGCTTTCAACGCTGGTAACTACCAGGAAAATAGAAGGACCTGAATATACGAATCGTTTTAATTTATATCGCGCGGCGCAGGTGATCGGATCCGCTGCCCCAGGTTATAGCTCCGGTGAAGCGTTGAATGTATTAGAAGAAGTAGCAAAAGAGACGTTGCCTCCGGAAATGGGATTTGATTTTGCGGATCTTTCCTATCAAGAAAAAAGGGCATCGGGATCGGCCATCACAATTTTCGCACTCTCCCTCGTGTTCGTCTTTCTAATACTCGCAGCTCTATATGAAAGCTGGTCGCTCCCGTTTTCAGTTTTACTTTCAGTTCCGATCGCGGTGTTCGGTGCGTTCGCAGGATTGTTATTACGGGATTACGACTTAGGTGTGTACGCACAGATTGGACTCATCATGCTAATCGGTTTGTCAGCAAAGAATGCAATTTTAATCGTAGAGTTTGCAAAAGATGAATTGGAAAAAGGACGCGATATTGTTGATGCTGCACTTGAAGGCGCAAAACTGCGGCTTCGTCCGATTTTAATGACTTCCTTCGCATTCATTCTGGGATGTTTCCCATTATGGATTGCGAATGGAGCCGGCGCTGAAGGACGCCGCATTTTAGGAAGCGTTGTTATCAGCGGCATGCTTGCAGCAACTACAATCGCGATCTTCATCATTCCAGTTTTATTCGTAGTGATCGAACGTTTGGGATCACGCAAAACTTTGCCTGAAACGATCGAAGGAATTCCAGAACGTTCAGAAGGAGCGGCATAAACATGGCAACAATGAAAGACAGATCCACAAATAAAGCTATGCGGCTTTATTTGAAAGAAATTTCGAAGATTCCATTATTAACCGTTGAAGAGGAAAAAGAATTAGGACGTCGCGTAAAAGCCGGAGATAAAGATGCGGTTCAAAAACTGGTCGAATCCAATCTTCGCTTTGTGATTACGATTGCAAAAAAGTTTCGTCCATCGGGACTTCCCTTTCTGGATTTAATTAATGAAGGAAATGTTGGATTGATCAAAGCTGCACATCGTTTTGATCCGGACATGAATGTTCGTTTCACATCGTATGCAGTTTGGTGGATCCGGCAATCAATACTGTTTTATCTTTCGGAATCTTCACACGCATTCCGGTTGTCTCCAAAACTCTCAAATATCCTTTATCGTGTTGCGAAATTGACCGCAAAAGCTCGAGCCGATCAAACCGAACTGCCAAGCAGAGAATCACTCGCCCAGGCTATCGGAGTTTCAGTGAAGCAATTGAATCGAGCGATGGACGCTGGAGCCGGAGTTTTGCAACTCGATCATCCTATTGATGAAAATGGTGAATTGAAATTAAAAGATACTTTGGAACAAACGACATTCAATTCTGCGGAAACAGAAACAATCACCACACATTTGAAAGATCAATTGAATGATGCTCTTTTAGTTTTGAGTGAAACCGAGCAACAAGTTGTCCGGTTGCGTTTTGGTCTGGATGATGGAGATCCTCAAACGTTGAATGAGATTGGCGTAAGGATGAAACGATCCAGGGAACGGATCCGGCAAATTGAAGGTCATGCCTTAATGAAACTAAAAAGATCTTTTGCAGGCTCCGCCTTATCAAGCTATCTGCAGTAGTCTTTGGAGCGCGGGCTTCCAGCCCGCATTATGGAGCGCGGACATCTTGTCCGGATTATGGGTCGCGGACTTCTAGTCCCCAGGATTGAGCACAGCACTCGAAATCACTAATCGTGTTGCTGCAAATTTAAAACTGTGACGTAAGAGCTTAAAATCGCAAATATTGGTTAACATCGCGAAAGGCAACCATCTGGCCGGACTGTGCGTCAACTAAAACTTCCCAGCTAGCGATAGAGGGTACTCTTCTGAAGCCAAAAATCCAAAGCAGCCGATGGGAATAACTCTCTCCTCCAGAATCGACTGTCACGATCTCCAGTGCTGCCTCTTTCCATATCTGATCATTTGACGATCGCCCTCCGACATAATCGAATCCAATATCATAGGCCTGTTGTGCAGATATCTTAGGTTCTGTGCTGATATTCACATTTTTCCAATGGGTAAGCCCAAGGAGTGACAGATTGCCATGACTGATCGCACCTCCAACTCGGCTATCACGCACCTGTATACCATTTAGCTCTTGGGAAATATTTACCTCCCACGAATCATCATTCGTTTGCAACGCTGTGTGCTCCCCCAACTGATTCACATCAATGGCCAATACTTCGCTATTGTCTCTGACAAAATGATCAAACACGCCCAGCACTACATTTTTAGTTATGTAAGTAATGTCGCTTGTTTCAGGAATTAAAGGAAACGGATGCATGATGTTTACTGGCGTGCCGGATTTGCCATCAATATAGACAAGGCATTTGCCATAGACGCTGAAGAACTTGATCCACGCCTCCCTGTTTGGCAGCCGGTTTAGTATGTACTCGATCGGGACATGCATTCCTTTTAACTGGAGTTCAGGTAATGAAAATGCCCTTTGAGCCAAAGGATCAACAGCTGTTCCTTTTGACGGCGGAAGGATGCCTTGTGAAAACAAGGAAGATGACACCAGACAAAGTCCAATAGCAAGAATCAAAGGATGTTTCATGAATCTATCGTAAGAGAGTCATACATAAATTAGCATAAATCAAATAGGTGTTTTCTCAATCTAAAAGTGTGACTGCCCCTTTCGAACGTTGAATGTCTGCGGGCTAGAAGCCCGCGGCCTGTAATGCGGACAAGATGTCCGCGCTCCCTTACCAGTGTTTCACAGTGATCGATGTCTATCGCCTTCCGGAAGTATTAGTTCATTCGCTTTATCCTGGGCCTCAGAAGCAGGCGTCCCTTGATCCCAGGTTGGAATTGGTTTTTTGTTTGGTGGATACAAAGATTCCATGGGCCCCCAAACCACGTCAACACGATCACTGAAAAGATCTCCGATCAAAATATCGGTAACCGTTCCTCGCAAATGCGGAAAATTGCGGACAAAATTTCCGAAACTGAATCCATCATAATATTCACAAACAAGCCGCCGCATCCGATCCACACCTTGCATCAGCATTGGTCCCCATTTGCCGAGTTGCTCACCTGAAGTATCATTTTTCGCTAAGCCTTCAACGATTGCATCAGCTGCCAGTTCACCAGATTTCAATGCCAGAAGAACTCCTGATGAATACAAAGGGTCTAAAAAACCAACAGCATCACCAACCAGGACCCAGCCATTTCCAGCTACTTGTTTTGATCGATACGAATAATCTTTGGTTGCAAAATAACCCGAAACACACTTTCCGCTGGAAATTCGTTGCTTCACAGCCGGACAAAGTTCCACTTCTTCATCATACGTTTTCGCATAATCGGTACGGCCTTTAAAAAGATAATCAAACGGCGCAACAACTCCTACGCTCACGATGTTGTCATGTTGCGGAATATACCAGAACCAGCCTTTTTTGTTCGCTGTTTGTAACACCATCGTGGCGCCTTCATCACGGCCCGTATCGCGATACGCGCCTTCCCAGTAGGTCCAGATTGCACCTTTGTTTAGAATCGGATCCCAGATCCGAAGATTCAATCGATTCATCAACAATCCATTCTGACCGCTGGCATCAACCACAACTTTTGCTTTCACTTCATGCAATGAACCATCTTCCGCTTTGATTTTCACACCGACAGCTCGATCGTTATCAAACAAAACATCCATTACGCGAATGCCTTCATGAACGTTTACACCATTTTCGCGCGCATGGTTCAACATCATCTGATCAAATTCACTTCTAACAACCTGCCACGTTTGCGAACATTCATGCGGTTTGTTATCCCAGAAATAAAATGGAGCAGAAAGTTTGCCGTTGGAATTCACAAATTGAACGCTGTACTTTTTCACAAAGTGACTTTGTTGCATCTTCGGCAACATTCCAATGCGTTTCAATACCCAGTAAGTTTCGGGAATCAGTGATTCACCGATATGGAAACGCGGAAAGTGTTCACGTTCAAAAAGTTCAACTTTTAATCCATGTTGTGAGAGCAATGTGGAAATTGTGGAGCCCCCAGGACCACCACCAATTACGACAATATCAGTCGAGTCTTTGAAGTTTTGAGCCAATTTAATCCTACCTGTTGGTTTTACTAGAAATACGAGTAAACAGTTAAATTGTTCTGGAAGTTGATCGCAAAAGAGTAATAATGAATTTTTTCGTCTTGCTGGTCAACACTTCCTTATATATTGTGTATCGGTAATAAATTATTTCGGAGGCAATTCATGAAATCTATACTTTGTGCACTTTTGTTAATCGTATCGGTTGCTTTTGCTGCAGAGCAGTCAGTTCCGACAGCAGGAATAAACGCTCCTGATTTCAGCCTGACTACCAATGAAGGAAAACCGGCCAGCTTAAAAGACTACCGAGGCAAATGGATCGTCCTTTATTTTTATCCAAAAGATTTTACCAGCGGCTGCACAGTGGAAGCACGAAATTTCCAAAAGGATTTAGCAAAGTTCGAACAAGCGAATGCAGTAATTCTTGGTGTCAGCGTTGATTCTGCTGAGTCGCATAAAGATTTTTGTGCGAAGGAAGGATTGAATTTCAAACTTTTGTCGGACAGCGATGCTGCTGTATCTACAAAATATGGTTCCGTCAAGGAATACAACGGCGCAAAATTATCAGCACGAAATACTTTTATCATCGATCCTGAAGGCAAGATCGCAAAAGTGTATACCGGAGTAAAGCCCGATATTCACAGCAGTGAAGTGCTGGAGGATCTGGCGAAGCTTCAGAAGAAGTGAGGAGCGCCTCAACCGGAAAATGTACCTGGCTCTTTGCTAAAGCTTTTGAAACTTGAAGCACGTTGTGTATCGAGATTTTCCAATTCTTCAGCCACATATTTTTCAGCGCGCGCACGTGTGGCCGTATCATTCAGATTTGCGCCTTTGTTATCTTCCAAAAAGCGGCGGATCCCGGAGCGAACTGCACCATCAACAGTTCCTTCGCCTCCATGTACAGCGCGATCGGTCATCATTGCGACTCCATACTTCGAACTGACTACGTCGCCAACTTTCACTGTTTGACCATCAACGGTCACTTGCCGATTTCGAACTGCATCAATTTTGGTTCGCGCAGCATAAGCAACTTGATGATCCTGAATCGCAGGATCTGTACCTGCTGCCGATAAAACTCCAGCCAGTTTCGGATCTGTTTGAATCGCTTTTGCCGCGTCAGCGCCTTTCAAAATGGTTCCATCACCTTTCGTCACTTTTAATTCGTTTCCTTCAACATCAATTCCATATTTTTGATAATTATTTTGAAAGACCTGCGGTTGTTTGGATTTCAAATCGCGAAGCAAACCGGTAATCGAACCATTCCCTTTTTCACCGGATGTCCACTGAATAAATCCGGCAGTGACAACTGCGCCGGTCCCAGGTATTGATTGTTGAAAAACTGCCTTCATGTCCGGATACACCTTTCAAAATATCTTTTTTATCGTTGCTTAATCCCGATCGATCGACAACACTTGCAACAATCGCTTTTCCATCTCCAGCAGCAGAACCTTCCATTCCTTTTGGTGTGCTGGCAGCATATGCAATAACGTTGTCATGCAGCTGAACTGATTTGCCGCCAACATTCACGCTGAAGTTGCTTCGTTCCACAGAAACCAGAGGCTTGTAATTATCAGCTGCTGATTGAATCCGTTTTGCCGCATCGTCTCGATTCGTTTGAAGTTCTTTCAGTTTGGATTCTGATGCGTTGATTTTTTCTGCATCCGGTTGTCGCGCTTTCTTCAGCTGTGCAAGATTTGCTTTTTCATTTCCAATTTCCTTATTCAGACTTCGAATTTCTCCGTTGTGACTCAACGCCCGATCTTTAACCCACTTCTGCAAATTTTCAGAAGCATCTTGCAATTTCTTTTCAACCACAGGGATTTCAGTCTTCGTTTTTTCAAGATTCTGTTCAATCTGAGTTTGCTTCCGCTCTGCATTTGCCACAGTCCTGGCAGCACGTTTTTCCATGTTCGACGCTTTGTTGTACTCGACTTTCGCTTTCAATGCATCTTGATTTGCAATCTTGCGATCTTCCTGTGTTGTTGCATTTGCAACTTTTTGTTTAGCATCCTCCAAAATTTTCAGTTTCGATTGTGCAAGCTCTGAAGCTTTACTTAATTCTTGTTTGTTCTGCGTAACAACTTGCTTCTGACCTTCTAATCTTGCTTGTTGATTTTGTAGCCGTCCTTCCAATTTTGCTTTCTGATGATATGCAGACTGAAGAGGCTTGAACGCTGCACGTTTTGAAGGTGTATTAGCGCCTGCAAGTTCATTGAGCTCTTTTGAATTAGGCGCGAGACCCGGTAGTTTTGATTTCGTTTCACCTACTTGAACGCCATTCAGGTTTTGCTGAATTGTTGCTGGTGGAATTGCCGACGCAAATTGCGTTCCTTGGATTTGAAGTTTTCGGCTAAGAACGGAAACATCCTGCTCCGATTTTCGTGCCTGCGCTTCCTGCTTCTCTGCTTTCTGCGAAGATGCAGTACTCGTACTTGCAGCATTTGAAGTTGGCTTGGGATCCGGTGGCGGTGCTGCCGGTTGATCTTTAGGTGAAGTTACATTTTGATTTCCGGGAACACCTGATGGTGGAATCCTACCCATTGCGCACCTCCAATCTGATCTGGCCTCTTTCTTCAGCAAACCAAATGCCAACTGAGAATTACTCTATATCGCTTTATTCGATGTCACTGATTGAGGCAAAGCACTATCTAATTGGTGACATTTCTTCTAGCTTTTTTGCCGGTATTTTTTGATGTTTACAAAGTGGTATGAAACAAGGACGCAACTTCTAATTCACATGAATATATTGCATTGAACCGGTCACCGATCTGACTTTTAACCCGATTGTGCCGGAAGGTGTCCCACCAAACGTATCAAAAATTTCAAACAAGAATTCACCGTTAATGAATACTCTCCATGAGTTACCGTCGAACATCATCACTACTGCATACGATTGATTTGGATCGATTACGCGAGAGCGTTTGATTTTGTTTACTATTTTCCCATTGAGTCTACGCCGGAATGTCCATTTATCTTTTGCTTCGTCCATTATCAGTTCAAGAGTATTCTTCTTATCCTGAAACCACGAAAGGAATATGAGTTTACCTTCTCCGTTTGCCTGCAATCCAGTTTCAATAGAGCAGCTTGAACAACCTGCAAAAATGGGGCTGGCTATTGCAAGGGCTCTGGATCGTGGATTTCCAATCAGCTCACCTCCATTTTCATTCCAAAATCCAGATTGGTAAGTCCATGAAGGATCTAAAATTCCATCCTCAAATTCATCGCAGAATAAACAATCGGTGGCACATTTTGATAATTCGAAAGCAGTTGTATCTACTGAAACTGCAAAAGTGTCTAAATCATTCGCAAGTGTATTTTGGGAAGTGGCTGAGGTGTCCGATGCAACAGAATTTAAATTTACAAAATCAAAATCTCCGGGAGTGACCTGGTTGCACTCTGCTGGTAAATCTCCATTGCCATCGGTTTTAACTGCCCAGAATTTCATGTCTGGACGGCCCAGCCCTGCAAATTGAATCCCACCATCAATGGTCGCCTGAACAGATCTAAGAGTGCCTACAGGATAAAATTTCTGCCATAACACAATTCCCTGCGGATTCAGTTTCATAATCCATGGCTGCCATTCTCCAGCCATAAGCCGGTCTGTAATCCCCGCAACGATTAAACTACCATCTGTTGTTTTAACTGCAGATTCTGCCCATTCACTACTTGCAGTTCCGAAGATTCTTTCCCATTGAAGATTTCCTAAGAAGTCGAGCTTTAATGCCCACGCATCGTACAATCTACCAAGATTACTCGTATCTTTTGCTCCTGTGATAAGAAATCCGGCATCTGATGTAGGAATGATTGATTTTGCAAAGCCGCCAGAATTGGATTGAGAAACAAATGTTTTTTGCCAAAGAACATCGCCGTTCAGATCCAAATTCACGACCCATAAGTTCTGGCCATTGTAGCTTCCAACAAAGATATAACCACTAGTGAGATATCTAATTACAGAGAAAGCTATGTCATCATTCAAACTACCGTAACTTTTTTGCCAGAGTACATCACCATTTTCATCAAGCTTAATAATCCAAGCATCCCTGGGAATCCCCGTCGTTCCCGCTACTATATAGCCATTAGTTTGCTGAATAGAATAGCCCTCATCATCAGTTACAGTGCCGATGCTGCGTTGCCAAATTATATTTCCTGATTGATCGAGTTTTAGAATCCAAACATCCTTATCACCGGCCGCAGACAATATATAACCAGTTAAGACAAAGCCATCATTGGTTTTTATTATCGAGTTGGCAACACCCGGTCCTGCCCCACTATATGTTTTTTCCCAAACAATATTTCCTGCAGAATTAACATCGATGACCCAGAGATCATCTGAAGCGAAAGAATCAGTACGTCCAGCTACCACAAAACTCTGATTGCTTGTTGCAACCCCGCAGAATGCTTCATCCAGATCATGCCCGCCGTACATTTTTGACCACGTCATTTGACCATATACGCTGATGGCAAAAACTGAGCAAAAAACAAGAATGCACAATATTTTGATGTGTCTAATTCGAATCATTGTAATTAAGACTTACTAGCTGAATAGTAAAGCGATCGTCTTCCCCCGATGTGAATATGATTTCAGAAACCCAGGGCTAATGTCAAACCTTCATTTATAAAACTATGTTTCACGTTGTGAAACAGGTTCAGTGCGATTTTTTCTCTTCAATCATTAAACGGGCACTGACGGCGCTTGCGATCGCCAGACCTGCTCCAACAAACATTACAACGCGAAATCCAGATACAAATGAATGATCAACTATGACTTGAATTCTTGAATCAACTTTCATTGCCGCCAATTTGACCCTTTCTTCAAGGGGGATAACATCTGGCGAAATTCCAAGATGTTGTAAGTTTTGATCGAGTGCATTGTTAAAAACACGAAGCATGATGATTCCGAAAACTGCGATCGCTAACAATCCTGCGGTACGCGAAACTGCATTGTTAATTCCTGATGCAATTCCAGATTGATGTCGCGGCACTGAATTCATCACCGTTGTTGTGAGCGGTGCAACGCTAATTGCCATTCCCAACCCCAACACAACAATTGCAGGGAAAAAACTAGTCCAATAAGTTTTGCTAATTTCAGGCACAGCAAATAATGCAAAAGCACCGGCAACGATCAGCGGACCAATGGTTAAAGGAAGCCGGCCGCCATAACGTTCGGACCAGACCTCCTGACCATCGCGATAGAACAAACATCAAAAGTATAAAAGGAAGGAATGCCGCACCAGCAGCTGTTGCTGAATAATGCTGAACCTGAATTAAGTTCAATGGAAAGAAAAACAAGGCACCGCTAAGAGCAGCGTATAAGAATAATGTAAGCAAATTGGCGCCAGTGAAATTTTTGGAATGGAATAACTCCAGAGGCAACATCGGATTTTTTATCCGATTTTCTACGAATAGAAATAATGCAAGAATGATGATTCCGGATACGATCGCAAAAACAACGCTATGACCAAAACCGCGCCGCGAAGATTCGATCAGGCCATACACCAGCAATCCGAGTCCGAGTGTCGCGAGTGATGCTCCCCACCAATCTAATCGGTCAGATCCACTGTCATTGCGAGATTCCGGAACGCGCCAGATAGCAGTGATTATCACCGCAATGGCAATGGGAATGTTAATGAAAAAAGCTGCGCGCCATGAAAGATGTTCAACAAGCCAGCCACCTAAAACTGGCCCAATTGCTGCAGTAATAGAAGTGAATCCAGACCAGGTTCCAATTGCTTTTCCACGGCGTTCTTCGCTAAATGAAGCACCGATGATCGCAAGACTACCTGGCACAAGCAACGCGCCACCAATCCCTTGGACAGCTCGCGCAATGATTAACTGGCTGACATCGCGTGAAAGGCCGCACCATATTGAAGCAAGTGCAAAAATTGCAACACCGATTGTGTAAATTAATTTTCTTCCGAATCGATCGCCTAAAGATCCGCCAACCAACAGCAATGCAGAAAGAAATAATGAATATGATTCAACGACCCATTGAACATCAACAACACTTGCATTTAATTTTGATTGCAGCGCAGGCAGAGCGACATTAACGACGGTTCCATCAACGAACGCGAGGCTCGAGCCCAAAATCGTAGCAGCAAGAATCCATGGTTCAGCAGATTTCGCGCAGGGCGAGGGACTTGACGTGTTTCTTATAATTAATTCATCACAAGGATTTTTGAAGCCGATTGCCATAATTCGCTCCATTGAATTATATGGCTTTGATCACGATACTTAAGTGAAGGAGTCCCCCATGAGAGAAAGAAAAGTCCAGGAAATCGTTCAACCTTATCGAGTTCGGGAAGGAGCCGGAGTTTTTGTACAAAGAACGATCGGCGGACCGCTGAACTATCTGGATCCATTTTTATTGTTGGATCACTTCCATAATGCCAGACCGGAAGATTATGAAGCTGGATTTCCGATGCATCCACACCGCGGAATTGAAACTGTGACTTATGTGTTATCAGGTTCAGTGCATCACAGGGATACTTTAGGAAATGCAGGAAGTATCGGTCCGGGAGATGTGCAGTGGATGAGTTCTGGTCGCGGAATCATGCATGAAGAAATGCCGCAAGTCAGACCGGAAGGAATTCATGGATTTCAGTTGTGGGTGAATCTGCCGGCAAAATCAAAGATGAGCAAGCCAAATTATCAAGAAGTTCAAAAAATTGCGATTCCGCAATTCACAACGCCTGAAGGTGCAGAAATCCGTGTAATCGCTGGAAGTGTTGGAGCGGTAACCGGTCCTGTAGCAGACATCGCTGCAAATCCTACATATATTGATGTGTTTGTTCCGGCTCAAACACAATTTCAATTTCCTGTGCCGGAAGATCACAATGTGTTTGCATATTTATTTGAAGGAGCGGCTACTTTTGGAAGCACTGCCGATGAAATTACAGCGCCAATGCTTGTAACATTCGGTGAAGGTGATACTGTGACTGCTAGAACGAAAGATCAATCCGCGCGATTCATCATGGCTTCAGGAAAACCGTTGAATGAAAGTGTGGCGCGATATGGTCCGTTTGTGATGAACACCCGCGCTGAAATTGAGCAAGCACTGGAAGATCTTCGCCGCGGTACGTTTGTTCAACCGAATTGATTGAGGAAACTTACACTAAGCAAGTTTAAGTTCCTTCTTCACTTTTTCTGCAAGCCATTGTCTTACTAAAGTTTGATATGGAATACCTTTCATGGTTGCAATTTTCCGAATCGATTGCAAATAGAGAGGGTCAATTTTTATTGAAATATTTCTTAATCGTCTTTTCCTTCTACCTTCAAGAATATCTTGTTTCAGCGACTCTTCCAGACTCAGATCCACAGAATCATGCACGATTTCTTTCATGATATTTTTAGAATCGTAAAATTCTTCTTCACTTAGTTTTCGTTTTGACATATTCGCCTCACTTCCATGAATTACCCTTTCTCGTGTTTGCGCCAATACCGTTTTTGCTTTTGATCCATATCCCATCCGGTGATTATTCTAACTATCCCTTTTGGTCTCAACTCAAAAACTATTGTTAGAAATCTATTGTCTGTTGTGGGTCCGAAAACAACTATGTGGCCTTTCTTTGTTTTTCTGTACAACGGCGCCACCGCAAATACTTCTTCCGCCTCTTCCGGTTTTATGCCATGTCCAAGTTCTAAGTGGATTACATTGCCATCGTCCCAGTGAAAACCATTGATCCGCAACAAACAACCTCGGTAATACATTGTATTACCTTTGGCCAAAAATAACAAAATTTCCTCTAATTCGAAGGGCTCGGTACAAATGACTGCCTGGTGGATTAACGAAGTCTTCTTCCACAGGATGCCCTTCCGAACTTTCTCGAGCATAAGCGTTCCTGTTGCAAACCCGATTTACAGGCCTATCATAAAATATGCGACACGGGGGCTAGTAAAAAAATGACAACTGACGGTTCGATCAACAGCAATCAGCAACGGATCCGTTTTCTGACGGAACAGATGTTTCCGCTATTCGAATGGTTTGAAATCATGAAAAAGGAGGAGCTGGGCGAGTATTGTCATCTTTTGACAAAAGGTACGGCTACCTCTAAACGGATTTGGGACAAGATGCTTCAAATTTACTATCAGATTTACTTGCGTGAAAAACTTTACGGCGCGGTAGAATACGGCTATAAACATTAAGTCAATATCTTAATCAGCCTTTTCAAGAACTTTTACATAAAGATCATCTTGATAAAACACAACACCATTTGGCACATTGAGTCCCTGCGCAATCGTTAAAACTTTGTCGGCTTTACCATCTTTGTTCTGATCAACAATTGCATAAACCTTTCCTGGAACCTTATCTCCAACATAGCGGGTACCAACAAATACTGTTCCATTTTTCCCAAGTGTCAGCGAACGTGCACATTCCACATTTTCAGCGAAAAGATCAATTTGAAAACCGGGAGGCAGGTGAATTTTCTTGAGGTACTCTTTTACATCAACATGCAAAGGATTATCAACATCGATGACTTTCTTCTTTTGTGACTGAGAAATTACTGCGATTCCCAAGAGCAGACAGCAGAAGAGAACAAAAAGTGTTTTGTTATTCATTGCTCCAGTTAAGTTATGCTCTATTTCACAACATAGTATCCAATGCTGATATTTCCAGGAAAATTTTGGACCTTTGTTCCGGCTGGTCCCGGGGTGTTTATCAGAACGACATTTGTTCCGGACGGTAAATTCGACTCAAGTTGCCATTTGAAGACGGGACGTTCAGGTTTTTGATGATGTTTCATAACATGATGCATGATTAGTGCAGGACTTAGATCATTTCGCACACCCAACACTCGAATCTGTTTTGCATCGCTGACAATTTCGGAAATGTATCGAACAGGCGCATCCATATTTTCGGGAACAAAAGGCCATCTGATAACTTCCAGAACAGCCTTCCGATTAAATGAAAACAAGACACACACAGATAGAAATATCGCCAATGACATCCTGGTAACCGGATGTTTTATTTGTGAAACGGCGTATGCAAAAAGCAGCCAGAGAATCGGAACGAATGTGAACAAGAATCTTGCTTGTTTGTTTTGATTCGCAGTCATCAATACGAATGGCAATCCAAAAGAAAGAGTTAAGAATAAAATTCGCGGATCTTTTCGATACAGAATAATTGCAATCAAAGCTGCAGAAACGCATCCAAGCAACAAGTATGGATTGCTGAAATATTCTTTCAACGCGCCAAAATAAAAAGTGTAATAACCAATCTGCGATGAAGTATATCCGCTTAATGGCATATTAATCGAAAAAGAAACCAATGTTTTAATCCGGTTTGGGATTGGAATCAATAACCATGTACACACCGGAATAAAAAAATACTCCCATCCTGAACCTCGGATTTTTTCCCAGGCTGATAAATATCTTTTCTTATGAATCAATCGAACCGTTAGAAGCAGCAGCAGAAAATAAAGCGGATTTCCGATCTTTCTTAAGCTTATGTTGCCAATCTTAAATCCACCGGTAATTAATAAGATCAGCAAAAAGAACAAATAAATAAAAACGAATATTTGAAATCCATTGATTCGGGATATCAACGATTTAATAGTTCCATTTTTATAAGCTCGCCACGTTTCCAAAAAAATTACTGGCATCAATACGTAGAAACAGTAGTTGTACTTCAGGAAAAACAGTGCAGTAAGAGAAATTGGAAAGAATTTTGAATTCTTCAGGTATAAGCCTATTGAAACCATTGATAGAACGGCGCCAAAAATTTCCAGCATTGGCATCGACCCGTAACCCAAGAGATAAGGACACGTAGCTGCCAGGCTCATCAAGACGAACCATCCGGACCAGCTCTGGCTTAATTTCTGATAAACAAACGTGATTGCAGGAAAAAATAAAACAAGGAAGAAGAGCGAACATAAGGATGATGAATAAAAACTTCGTCCGAACGAAATCATAAATGGAATCTGAACAAGCGAATGTAACGGTGGCCAAAGAACCTGGCTATTCAAATCTTTAATTAATTCCAGAAAATTGGCGTGAAGAATGTCAGACGAAACCAACACTCCGTAAGAAGCATGCGATGCAGGATCCCAGTAAAGATACTCAGATCTGCGCGCAAGCCCTTCATAAATTCCAAACACAGAATGCGCGACATAGGTTCCGATCAATAGCGCAATCAGGTTTTGCAATTTTGTTTGATGTGGAATCGTGAAAGGCATATCGCTTGACTGATTATCACGCCTCCTTATATATTGATAGTCCATTCACACGGCCGGAGTGGCGGAATTGGCAGACGCGCTAGCTTCAGGAGCTAGTAAGGGCAACCTTGTGGAGGTTCGAGTCCTCTCTTCGGCACTCAGATTCCTAAACCTATTTCCCACCTTCATAAATTTCTTATGGCAGGAATTCTACTATGTTGTTAGATTCACTGTTTGGCTGAATTTTCTTCAGCTTCAATCAACATTCGCGAGTTAGCTTCAAGTAGGTTTTTTAGCTCGCCCCAAAACGTATCCCAAAAAAATGGAGACGCGAAATGTCCTTGAAGCTTCAAAATCTCACTACTTTTAACATCTTTCCTACAACGTAGCCTGGGGTATGCATTCGCAATTTTGGAGAGATATAAACTCCGCTATAATTTTATTACAACTTGTGCCAGATTTGTGCCATCAAGAAGCCACAAAGAGGCACAAAGGGCACTCATCATGAATGGCCAGATACAAACAAACACAAAAACATCCTCGAGAACTTAAATTGTTGAATTCGGGCAGGTTACTTCTTTTTGCGGTCTGCGTTTCCCTCCCTCTCCGCTCCTGAATTCTTGGCAGTGTTCTAAAATATTAGTAAATCTAAGGCTAAAATCTGGCCGATTTACACGAATGAGTTAAAAATGCCAAGCCAAGTTGTGATTGGAGAAACCGTGTCTTTGAAAAAAACTTGAAAAGGATAGGGGGGTGTAGCAATCCGATGGTGTAATTGGATTAGTTGGATTGGTTTCGAATTTTCAATTCAATTACGACAATCCCATACGCCGGAGTAGGGCATCGAATCTTCGATCCGATCGTAAAGGCTCAAAAATTGGATCCACTCTAACAAAAATCAAAAAACCGGAACGCTCTTGGTACGCTTTTTCTAGCCATTGAAAAGCCTGATCCTTTTCGCCCAATCCTACGTACACATAGGAGGCACCGAACTTTTGAACGCTTTTTTCTTTTGAAAACTCAAACAGTTCATTTAATACTGTCCTCGCTTCCGCTGTCTTGCCGGCCATGGCATAAGCATTGCCCAGTCTTCCCAAACTTTCTGCGCTTGTTTCTATTCTCTTCGACTGCAGGAGCTCATGGATTGCTTTTTCATGCATTCCTTTCTGCGAGTAAACTGTTCCCAGTTGCGCGCGCGCAATACTATAGTTGGCTTCGATCTCCAGAGTGTTGTGGAATTGTTCTATCGCCTGATCCAACTGACCATCCATGAAAAACGCGTATGCAAGGTCGGCATTGATTATGATCGAAAGTGGATCCAATTCGTGAGCCTTCCTCTGTTCCTCTACTGCCTGACCTGTCCGTCCCATCGCTTCAAGATAATAAGCGTATAACTCATGCGCTGTCGCATGGTTAGGATTGAGTTCAATCGCCCGTTTCAATTCCCGTTCACAACCGGTCCAATCCCAATCGAAAAACAATTTGCTTGCTCCTAGGGCCAAATGAGCCTCTGCAAGCGAATCGTCCAGTTCGATAGCCTTAAGCGCCGCTGTCTTTGCCATAGCAAAGGATTCTCTCGGGTTCCAATAATTAACTCCCCCCGCGGCATAGGCATCTGATAATCCAGCATACGCCAAAGCATAGGACGGATCTTTTGCGATGGCCCGGTCAAAATATTCGATCGCTCTCTTGAATCCATCTTCTGAAAATTTGTTCCAATGGTAGAGTCCCTTCAAGTAAAGCAAATACGCTTCCGTATTTTCTGTGTAACGTTTTGCGAGGAGTTTCTCTTCTTCACCGGTCAGCTTCAAGCGCAGTTTTTCAGAAATCTGCCGCGAGATTTGCTCTTGGATCATAAAAATATCAGCGACCTTCTGGTTGTATTGCTCTCCCCATAAATGACTGTTGTCGCGAACATCTACAAGTTCGGTACTGATCGCCACCATTTGACCTCGCTGCACGATTCGTCCTGTCAGCACAGCATTGACCTTCAGCTGACGTCCCGCAGTCTGTGCATCTGTATCTTTCCCTTTGAAATGAAAAACGGAATTGCGTGACATGACCCTCAGGGATGGTAATTGAGAAAGGCTGTTGATCAAGCTCTCTGTTATCCCGTCGCCGAGGTACTCCACTTCCGGATCTTTGCTGACACTCTCGAAAGGTAATACTGCGATCGAGTGGATTGCTTGTTTCTTCCCATTCCAGACTTGGAAATATGCGAATAATGCGAGGGCCACAACAGCAGCAGCAACAATGAGCGTCACAGGTCTGATATGAAAAGGAGCGATTCTTGATCGGCTTTTTGCAATTTCGGCCGTGACCACCATGCCACCGCTGTCCAAATCTTTGCGCAGATTGTGCAAATCTGTCAGCAGTTCTTGAGCTGTCGGATACCGGCTTTCCCGATTTTTTTCAAGACATTTGAAAATAATGCGTTCTAACTCTGCAGGAGCATTCTTGTTGAACTCAGCAATCGCCGCCGGTTTTTTCTTAACGATTTGTTCCATGATTTCGCTGATTCGAATTCCTGAAAACGGCTGCTGCCCTGTTGTCATCTCGTACAAAACAATTCCCAACGAAAAAAGATCCGTTCTCTGGTCCAAAAATTCCCCTTGAGTTTGTTCAGGACTCATATAAGGAACCGTTCCCAGTACTACGCCTGGCCTTGTTGCGGATAAGGTATTCAGATGAGTATCGGTCTGTTGATCTTCAGGTTTCGATATTTTCGCCAAACCGAAATCGAGCACTTTTACCTGTCCTCGTGGCGTAATCATGATGTTTTTCGGCTTTATATCGCGGTGAGTAATCCCGCGAGAGTGAGCAACAACGAGAGCATCGGCTACCTGGATTGCTATGTCGACAATTTCACTAATTTTGAAGGGCTGTTTAACGATTCTTTGAAAAAGCGTCTGGCCTTCGACATATTCCATCGCGATGAAATGGATGGAATCTTGTTCCCCGATTTCATAGATATGCGCCACACTCGGATGGTTCACCGCCGATGCTGTTTTCGCTTCGCGGACGAACCGCCGCAGACCTTCTGTGTCGGCCGTAACATATCCCGGCAAAATCTTGAGAGCTACCGTTCGATCAAGCTTGGTGTCCCGTGCCAGGTAAACTTCACCCATTCCTCCTGCCCCAATTTTTTTAATGATCCGGTAGTGGGAAAGATGCTGGTCTAATACTGGCGCCCGGGATTTCGAATTTTCATCATTCGCTTCCAATTCTGAAGAATCGATCCCATTGCGGATTAAATGTCCGCGCACAATTAGTTTCTCAATACGTTTCGAGCTGGAAGCTGAATCGTTCTTATTTGCGGCTTCTTCAGGTTTTCCGTCAGAATGTTGAATACCGTCATCATCCATGAAAGTTCTCGACACAGAAAGTATAAAGCATTGCAAAAAATAGAACATGGATGAATACTGATCTGAATTTCGTTGAAGAATTGCGAAGAGCAAAAGAGCTAGATAATAAACAAGAACAAGATCAGACTTGTATGGCAGCGTTGCAAGCTCATATTAAGACGCCGCTAAAAATGAAGGGGAGTCAAAGTATTGCGATCTCAATCCAATTTCGTTGTTTTCGTGTGCCAGATTTGTGCCATCCAGAATCCGCAAAGGCCCATGAAATGGTACAAAGAGAAACAAACAAAAATTAGAAGGAACAAATAAGTCATTTGGATGCTATCTCTTACGGTTTCTTCGATTTAGCGACTTTTTGGAATCCTGTTTCCTCTCTTCGGCACTTAACTTCCTAAACCTACTTCTCACCTTCATAAAGGTCTTATGGCAGAGATTTTAGTTTGTTGTTAGATTCACTATTTGGCTGAATTTTCTGCGGATCTTTTCAACATTCGCGAGTTAGCTTCAGGTAGTTTTTTTTAGCTCGCCCAAAAAACGTTTCCCAAAAAGAAATGGAGACGCGAAATGTCCTTGAAGCTTCAAAATCTCCCTACTTTTAACATCTTACATACAACCTAGCCAGACAAAAAGGAGGATACCATGCCCGAAACAAGTGATCACAAAAATGCTATTCGTCCGTTTCAAGTGAATTGTCGGTGTACGGAGTCGCGAGTCTTCCATTAGGAACTCCGGTTGAATTGGAAGTTATCTTTGAAGTATCCAACTGAAGTAAGGCAAAAGATGAAATCGATCGCATTCATAATTTTTGTGATGCGGTCAGAGCTGACTGTTGGAAAATGAGTATAGGAGGTAAGTTATGCTGGTAAAAGTGAGTCAAGCGCATAAATTCGCCGAAGGCGAGATGCGTATCTTCGATATTGCTGGAACTAAGGTTAGTGTTGCGTTTGCTGGCGGAAGTCTCCATGCGTTCGATGACACATGCACACATGCGGGCTGCTCGCTCGCGAGCGGCAAGCTGGAGGGTACAACGGTGACGTGCCCGTGTCATGGCAGCAAGTTCGATGTGACTTCCGGCGCCGTACTGCACGGTCCGGCCAGGCAGCCTGTGCGCTCCCGCTCGGTGCGAGTTGATGGTGAGGAGCCTGCTGGTTGAGTCCTGATTGGAGGTAGTCGTCCATGTCACGGTTGTTGTCAGTTAACGTAGGTCATCCGCGCGATATTGCATGGCGCGGTAAGACTGTATACACATCCGTGTGGAAGCAGCCTGTGAAAGGACGTCGCTTAGTTCGGCGGCTCAACATCGATGGCGATGCACAAGGTGATACGAATGGACATGGCGGAGAGTATCGCGCAGTGTTCGTCTATCAAATGGATTCTTACCACTATTGGGAACGTGAACTGAAGCGGAACGATTTCACATTTGGGCAATTCGGTGAAAATTTTACAGTAGATGGTTTGGCTGATAGCGAAGTCTGCGTTGGTGATCGCTATCGGATCGGCGGGGCGCTGTTTGAAGTAACACAACCGCGTGTGACTTGTTATCGCGTAGGCATACGCATGAATGATCCTCGCATGCCCTCATTATTGGTTGAACATCACCGTCCGGGATTTTACTTTCGTGTGCTTGAAGAAGGCGATGTTGCAGCTGATGATGAAATCATCAAAGTTGCTGATGGACCTGAACGCCTGACGATTGCTGCTGTGGACGCGCTGCTGTATCTTCCAAATCCTGCAAAAGGAGAAATTGAACGGGCTTTGCGAATCCCCGCTCTAAGTCCCGGATGGAAATCTTCGTTTGAGGCTATCCTTCAGCAGTTCGCGCAACCAACATCGCGCAAAGGCAACGTGGGTCTACTTTCACCGGAACAGATGGCTACTGCAACGCCTGGATTCCGGCGATTGAAAATTGCGGAAATGAATCGCGAAAGTAGCAGTGTGCTTTCGCTGGTGCTCAAACCAACTGATGATCGTCCACTCACAATCGCACAACCCGGACAGTTTGTTGTGTTGCGATTTCTTCCTACTGCCAGTGCGCTTCCAATCTTGCGCAGCTATTCACTTTCGGATCTACCGAACCCCGGTCGTTATCGAATCAGCATTAAGCAGGAGCCGAACGGAATCGCCAGCACATACGCGAATACGCAGCTTAAGTCAGGCGATGTGCTGGATGTTAGCGAGCCGCGCGGCGCATTTATTCTACGACAATGTGATTCCCCTGTTGTGCTGTTGAGCGCAGGAGTTGGTGTGACTCCAGTGATGGCCATGCTCCATGCGCTGGCGGCGCAGGAATCACTCCGCCCTATCTGGTGGATCTATGGAGCGCGCAACCGACAGGATCATCCCTTTGCTAAAGAAGCACGCGATCTTCTTGCGAAATTGCGAAATGCACGAAGCTACGTTCAGTACAGTCAACCGGATGTGAAGGATCAGTTGGGCGTTGACTATGATTCAAGCGGTCGCCTGAGTATCGCAGTACTCGAAAAGCTTGATGTGCCACGTGAAGCCGATTTCTATTTGTGCGGTCCTGCGGCTTTTCTTGAGGACTTCACCACCGGACTCGCCCGTTGGGGTGTGCTTCCTGATCGCATCCACACGGAAATTTTCGGTTCAGGCAAATCAATTACACCTGGTGTTAAGGATGCGCCACGCCGACTACCACACACACCTGAAGGATCTCCCGGTCATGGTCCGAAAAATTTCATTTGCTCGCGCCGGTCTTACAGCGAATTGGGATTCTAAATTCCAAAGCTTGCTGGAACTCGCCGAAGCCTGCGACGTTCCTGTGCGCTGGTCTTGCCGTACGGGAGTATGCCATACCTGCGAGTGCGGTTTAATTTCTGGTTCGGTGACGTACGATCCTGAGCCGCTCGAACCTCCAGCGCCAGGAAACTTATTAATCTGCTGCTCACTTCCGAGCGACGATACTGTAATCGACATCTAGGATGATTTATATATAGGAGGAACAGAAATAATATGCGATCTGATATTGTTCCAGGTGCGGCCTTTCCTGACTATCAACTTGCAGACCATACTTCAAAACGCCGAAAGCTTTCAGAATTGCAAGAAGATGATCCAATGATTCTAGTTCTGAGTCGCGGTGGCTTTTGTCCAAAAGAGCGTAGGCAGGCAGAAGGACTGGTTGCACTACATCGCGAGATGGAAGTTGGTTACTGCAAATTGGTCACGATAAGCACGGACAATCTGCTGGAAACGAATGAATACAGGAGCGGAGTTGGTGCTCACTGGACATTCCTTTCAGATGCAGGTCGAGTTGTGCAAAAAGATTTGGACATCGCTGAATACACAGATCCGACTCACAATCCGATGATCCCACACACAATTGTGCTTGAACCAAATCTTATCATTTACAAAATCTATATGGGGTATTGGTTTTTTGGACGGCCAACAGTAGAAGAACTTCGGCAGGACTTGCGTACAGTAATCAAAAAATGCCGACCCGATTGGGACATCACAGCGCCTGAAATGAAAGCCGCATGGGAACAAGGTCGCAAAGAAAGTTTTTGGCCGTACGGCAAGACTCTAATGCAAACTCTCGCTGAGCAAGATTAAAAATTAAGGAGACATACGTATGGATTTGAAATTAGAAGTTGTCGTAATTCCTGTTTCAGATGTGGATCGTGCGAAAAAGTTTTACGAAGAAAAATTGGGATTCAGAGTCGATATTGACTTTGAGCGACTGGCGGCCCCAGGCAAAAAGGTTCGTGGCGTCCAGCTAACCCCGCCGGGATCACAATGCTCAATTCATATCGGCGACGGGATCACGGACGCGAAGCCCGGCACGTATCAGAAGACCTACCTTGTAACATCTGATCTTGAAGCAACACGTGCTGAGCTTGTGAAACGCGGAATTGATGTCAGCGAGCCCTTTCATTTCGGTCAGGAAGGAATAACTCCCGGTCTTGATCCAGAACGGCAAACCTACAACAGTTTCGTTTCCTTCAGCGATCCGGATGGAAACGGATGGTTAGTCCAGGAAATCACGCAACGGCTTCCAGGACGGTGATGTGTATCCGATAAAACATTTTCAAATTGGAGGAATTTATGAGCAATAAAATGAAAGCAGTTCAAATCAGTAAACCGGGTGGAGATTGGGAATTAGTAGAACGTAATATCCCTGAACCCAAACCAGGGCAAGTACGCGTGAAAATTGAGGCATGCGGCATTTGTCACAGCGATTCTTGGGTTAAAGAAGGTTTGTGGCAAGGGCTACAGTATCCGCGTGTGCCTGGTCATGAAATCGCAGGACGTATTGATGCAGTCGGTGATAACGTTACTGCATGGACAAAAGGTCAGCGCGTTGGAATCGGCTGGCATGGTGGACATTGTTTTGTGTGTGAACGATGCCGACGCGGTGACTTCGCAATGTGTATCAATCGCAAAGTCACCGGCTTCGACTTCGATGGCGGCTACGCAGAATACATGATTGCACCAACAACCACACTTGCCGCAATTCCGGATGAAGTTCCCGCTGAGGAAGCAGGGCCGTTCATGTGTGCTGGTGTTACAGTCTTCAACGCATTGCGCAATTCCGGAGCACGACCCGGAGAAGTTGTCGCAGTGCTTGGCATCGGTGGATTAGGTCATCTTGGAATTCAGTACGCACGGCAAATGGGCTTTGAGACAGTCGCCATTAATCGCGGAAACGACAAGCAGGAGTTAGCACGAAAACTAGGTGCACATCATTACATAGATACGACTGCTCAAGATGCGAATGCAGAATTGCAAAAGCTTGGCGGCGCGAGTGTGATTTTAGCAACGGCGCCAAACGCCCAAGCGATCTCACCATTAACTGATGGATTGTCACCAGATGGCAAACTACTGGTTCCCGCAGCACCAGCTGAGCCACTGACAATCAACGTGTTTTCTTTAATCCTTGGCAGACGATCGGTTGCCGGTTGGTATTCCGGTACTGCGAAAGATTCGCAAGACACGTTAGAATTCAGCGCATTGAGCAAAGTTCATCCGATGATTGAAAAATATCCGCTTGATCGCGTTGCCGAAGCGTATGAACAAATGCATAGCGGCAAGGTACGGTTCCGAGTTGTGCTGACAATGTAAACACGAAAAGACAGAACAGAGCCGAGCCGAGCAAACATAAAGCATTCACCGATTGGTTAAATGATTTTCACACTTTAGCTAAAATTTAGTTATAGTAACCCAACACATCGAGAATGAGGCGTAATGGCATGGAGGTTGCTCACACAAGGATAGCCTTTTAAAAAGGAGGGCTTCCATGACTGATGCGACGCGCCTGACAAAATTACCTTCATCAACAACATTGAACCAAGTTGCAGCTGAGACAAACGCAACTCCTGCTGCAGAAAAGAAGACAATACAAATGGGGATAGCTACCAGGACAGATTCGTATCAAGTCAAACAAGAGAGTTCGCTTTTTGCCGCAAATCTCAATACCGGCGAAGTAAGATTTGGCGATGGAGTCTCAGGAAAAAGACCGCCGACGGGAAACTCTGCAGCGCTCCTCCAACAATCTAAATCCGAAATTTCCAGTTATCTAAAAGGTGATGGAAGAACAGGATTCCTTGCGATGAAAGAATATTTAATCAACGCACAAAATCAACAAATCGACAAACAAATGAAAGAAGCAGGCGAAAAAGCGGATACAGCGATGAACCAAGCTACAACAGGCTTAGTAACTGGCGTTATCAGTGGCGCGATCTCAATCGGATCAGCAGTAGATAATCTGAAGCACGTTGCATCTGAAGTCAAAAGCGATTTGGCACACAATCCTCCGCTAGAAGTTCGTTACAAACGTTTCAATGCTTTGCTCAATGACCTTCATACCGCTACAAATCTACCTGAATCAAAAGATTTACAGAAGAGAGCTAACCTTACCCAAATAGAAACTTCAAAACAAGAGCAAGAAGCACAAAAAGCCGATGAAGAAGCAAAAGCATCAAAAGGGCATAAAGATAATGTTCGCGATGCAATTCTTAAATTTCTAGACACATTGCACGGCATCGATCCGAAGATCTGAATTTTCCCTGTTATTTGCATCAGCTTGCATTGTTTTAGTTGCGTCACCAAATTAGTGGTGACATGAAATTAGGAGCGCTACTAAAAGCCCTCGAAGAATTTGAATTGATTGCCGCTAACGTTGATATCACAGGAATTGCATACGATTCAAAAAATGTAAGACCTGGATTTCTGTTTGCTGCTTTGCCCGGGCAAAACGTTCACGGTCTGCAATTCGTTTCGGAAGCAAAAGCTCAAGGCACGGTTGCAATCTTAAGTGACTCAGGTTTTGATTCCTCATTGCCGGTGATTTTAGTTCCTGATGCAAGATATGCGCTCGCATGTCTCAGTAATCGTTTCTATGGTGAACCTTCGAAAAAACTAAAGCTTGCAGGAATCACTGGAACAAATGGTAAAACCACGGTTAGCTTCCTGGTGCGTTCCATTTTTGAATCCGCCGGAACTTCATGCGGACTCATCGGTACGATCCGCTACAGCGGTGAACAATTTTCCAAACTATCAGCAATGACCACTCCGGAGTCTGTTGATTTGCAGAAACTCCTGATTCAATTCCTGGATGAAGGCAGCGGTGCGTGTTCAATGGAAGTTTCTTCTCAAGGTTTGGATCAACATCGCGTAACCGGTTCAACTTTTGAAGTCGGCGTTTTTACAAATCTCACTCAGGATCATCTTGATTATCACCAAACGATGGAACGTTACTTTCAAGCAAAGCGGATGTTGTTTGATCCGAAATATTGCGATACTCGTCTAGCGGTGATCAATCGTGATGATCCATATGGACAATCGATCCTTGAGTTCCGTGATTCAAAGAAACTACCTTCGGTCAGTTATGGTTTTGAAAACGATGCTGACTTTCGAATCACATTCTGGCAAAGCACAATCAAAGATAGTCAGATCGTCATTCGAAATCGTGGTATTGATCAAACGATCGAAACACCCTTGATTGGAAAGTACAATGTTTACAATGTTGCTGCGGCGTATGCGTCAATGGCATCCATCAACATCGATCATGATGCAATTTTGGAAGGGATTCGGAAGATGACATACATTCCAGGTCGATTAGAAAGACTCGATTTCGGTCAGTCATTCAACATCATTCTGGATTACGCTCACACCGAAGATGCATTCAGACAACTAATTCCAACTTTACGCTCGTGTACCACCGGCAGAATCATTCATATATTTGGTTGCCGCGGTGAACGGGATGCGGGAAAGCGTCCTTTGATGGGACAAGCGTCTGCAGAATTGGCCGATGTGCTCATTTTAACTTCTGATAATCCGGTGCATGGAGATCCGGAACAAATCGCGAATGATATCAAATCCGGTATCGATCTGAATCGAAATCCAAACGTTCACACTGTTATTGATCGCGGTGAAGCGATTGCATTTGCAGTGTCGCTTGCAAAACCCAGCGATACGATTGTCATCACCGGAAAGGGTAACGAAACATATCAGCTGATTGGAAACGAAAAAGTACACCATGACGACAGAGAGTATTTCCAAGCAGCAATTTCTTAAGCAGCAGATGCGAGATACGTGATGCGAGGTCGATCAAAGCTTTGTAGCACCGCGCATCTCGCATCACGCATCAGGCATCGTGAGTTTTTCCAAGCAGTTCTTGATTAGAAATCCCACCTAAACTGCATTGTTCTCCCATAATGATATATTTAAATGTATCGATATATGAAAGATTTGGAGAACTTTAGTGTGCGTCTTTTTTCAAAAGCTGCGTCTATATGAGTAGAAACAGAAATTGGAGGACAAATCAAATGAGAAACTTAAAAGTTCATGTGGCATTAAATACTGATAAGTTCAGTGAATCAGTATCTTTCTACTCAACGTTTTTTGGGAAAGAACCGGTCAAGTTAAAACCTGGCTATGCAAAATTCGATATTGACAGTCCAGGATTGAACTTAACATTAAATGAAGGTGCAGTTGAATCCAAAGGAGCGTTGAATCATTTAGGAATTCAAGTCGCTTCAACCGATGATGTGGTTGCAGCAGCTGCAAGATTAAAAGCAGCAGGACTTTTGACACGCGAGGAATTGAATACGGATTGCTGCTATGCTTTGCAGGATAAGATTTGGGTGAAGGATCCAAATGGATATGAGTGGGAATTTTTCACAGTTAAAGTAGCGGATACTCGACCTGATTTGCAAACGAAAATTCCAATTTCATCGCCTTCAGCAACAGCATGCTGCAACAAATAAAATTTCACATTCAAGGAAGGATAGCGATCCTATCCTTCCTGATGCAAGTATCATGATGGATCAACAGTTAGATTTTGAAGCAATTTATCAGCAATTTCGCGGCCCGCTAAAATCTTTCATTGCAAAGCGGATCAAGGATGAGAACTTAGCTGAGGATTTGGTACATGATGTGTTTTTGAAAATTCACGATCAAATCAAATCATTAAAAGACAAGGATAAACTTCCAGCGTGGATTTACCAGATTGCACGCAATTCAATTATTGATTCCTATCGCAAAAAGCAACTAATGGTGGAGATCACAGATCCGATTTTAGGACTGGAACAAAGTGAAATGATTCAAGCGCCGGAGGATCTTAACCGAGTCGTTCAATCGATGATTGAAAAACTTTCTACACAAGACAAAGAAGTACTCATTCTTTCAGACTTTCAAGGAATCAATCAAGCGGAGATTGCGCGCCGATTGGGAATATCTTTGTCTGGAGCAAAATCGAGGATCCAGCGCGCGAGAAAAAAACTAAAAGAGCTTTTGCTTGAATGTTGTCATTTTGAATTTGACCGTTACGGCACAGTATTTGACTACCATCCTAAGAACTGCACAAAATGTTGTGAAAGCGAGACTTGCAGTTAGAATTTCGTCTTTTCACGCAATGACGAAGTAGTTCGGGCAATTGAGTTAGCTAGTGGCAAAGTGCTGTGGCGATCATCATATGCCGCGCCGTACGAAGTCTATCCCGGCGCATTCGCCAATTGTAGGCGGACCCAGGATTCCATCCTTGCTGTTGGCCCAATGAAGGCTCCACTGCCCTGATTCAAGATTATATGTACGCAAAGTTAAACCTTGAATATGTCCGGTTGGACTATCAACGTTGAATTCTTCGATGTTAGCATGGCCATTCCAGAGCTTTCGCGTAACAGAAGTACCATCAAATTCGACCCAGGTAGTGGAACCTGTTAACGGATTCATAAGCCGCTTCAAATGAACTTTCCAGCTGCCGATTTCAAAATCAAAATCGTGCTGTCCATCGCGTTTAGCTGGAGTTGTTTGAGCAAATCCATTTTGTGATAACAATAAAAGACATATCATCAGACAAGACAAAATGTGTTTCATCACATTGCCTCCATTACAGAAGCAGAAATTAACCCTAAAAGTGGTATATCTCAATTACCATTATTTCAATTTTTAATATAACCATTTTGGATCCAAAACCTGTTCATCGTTCAATTGCTTACAGGAACGTCCTTATTAATCTGGAGGCAACAATGAGCACTTACTCAGTCGGCAATTCGAAATCGAATGTACCACAGGCGAGAAAACCAGAGGATGAGATTATGGATCAGATGATCCTTAACAGTTCTGATGATGCTCGCCGCTTTGAAGGAGTAAAGGAAGAATTTCAGAAACTCTCTCCTGCAGAAGCAAAAACCATGTTGGCGCGTTTGAACGGCAATAATTCCAAGGATGAATTATCAAAACGTTTCAAAACATCCTTTAAAGGTCCCGCAGCAGAAGAATTGAAACAGGTTCTCACTGCACGATTTAATCCAGGTACTCTGGTAACTGCTGATATGAAAAAGCCGCCAAAACCAAATCCAACGGATGCAAATTCAAAGAAGGCCGATTTAAATGCAGCAGGAAGTGCACAGCAGGCAAAAATGCAAGCTCAGCTTAAGCCAGGGTCTTCAGAGCAAGTCATTCAAAATTTAGTGAACTCAAAACAGCCAGTAACAAAACCCGGCGAACAATTATCCTGGAAAGAAAAGCAGGCCCTGGATGGATATTTAAGCTCAGCTAAGCCAGATGAGTTTAAAAAGATTCTTTCTGATTCGAAGAACTGGAGCCTCGATGCCCAGGCGAATCTTTATCAGGTCATTGGAGACAACGATAGACTTGCCGGCAGGATTGCAAAGGAATTTAAAGGTGATGACCTTTTAGAAGTCACTAATAGAACTTTACAGTTCTACAATGGAAAAAATAATTTCAAGGCCGCTCTAATAGATAAGGCTGATCTTGCTGATATGCCGAATCTAATTAACAAAGCATACTTCGGCGGGGATGTAATGCGTCATCCCAGGGGTGCTGAAATTTTAGATAGTTTAGACCTCAGAACAAAGGAGAACGCAATGTACACGATTCTCACGGACGTAAGAGACCATGGAAGGCAAGTTCCTCTTGAAGCCAAAAATTTCCATCGAACATTGAGTTCTCTTACCCCGGATCAACAGAGGATTTTCCTGCAAAACGCCGCCAATAAAGGTCTGGCTACTCCAAAAATCATGGATGCGTTGGATCCTGTCAAAGAAGAGAAGATTCTGCAGGAAATGATGAAAATAATGGAAAAACAAAAGGAAGAAGAAATTAAGAAGAAGATGCAAGAATTATCTCGGTAACTTCCTGCCGACATTCACATTAAATCCACTTCTTGCTACGATCAATTAAACACTTTACATTAGATCGAATGATTGATCGTACACTCAACCATTTCAAAATTATTGATCGTTTAGGGAAAGGCGGGATGGCGGAAGTGTATGTTGCTGAAGATCTTAAGTTAAAACGAAAGGTTGCTTTAAAAGTTTTGCCGGAAGAAATGGCACGTGATGCAATTCGGCTGGAACGATTTCAGCGCGAAGCTGAAACGATTGCGGCATTAAATCATCCGAACATCGTAACGATTTATTCGGTCGAAGAATCCGATGGAATCCATTTCTTAACAATGGAACTGGTAGAGGGTGAAACTCTTAATCAATTCATTCCACCTGACGGAATGGAACTGAAATCATTTCTTCAGATCGCTTCACCTGTTGCGGAAGCACTTTCAGCAGCTCACGAAAAAGGGATCATCCATCGCGATTTGAAGCCTACAAATATCATGGTGACTCACGAAGGGCGCATCAAAATTCTGGACTTTGGACTGGCGAAATTGCTACGAGATGATTCGGATCCGAATGCTTCTCATCTTGAAACGCACATAGAAACAGAAGAAGGAATTATATTGGGAACGTTTCCTTATATGTCACCGGAACAGATTCAAGGAAAAAGGTTGGATCACCGCACCGATATTTTTTCGTTAGGAATTATTTTTTATGAAATGCTAACCGGGTTGCGTCCCTTTCGCGGAGACACATCTGCTGAGTTAATTTCTTCCATATTAAGAGATACGCCTGATCCTGTAACCGAATTGAAGAGTGATTTACCCGAGCATTTGGAACGTGTGATCCGCCGTTGTTTGATGAAAGATCCGAAAGATCGTTATCAGACTGCTCGCGATGTTTATAACGAATTGCACGATGTAACCGGAATCGGCGGATCGTCATCGCGTTCACGCACGACTGCTGCGACTTCTACTGGTGAAATGTGGATCGCAGTGCTGCCCTTTCAAGTACAGGCTGCAAATACGGAGATGGAAGATTTTGCGGATGGTCTTCATCAAGATATCACAGCAGCGTTATCACAATTTTCTTATCTGTCAGTGATTGCTCGAAACTCAACACTAAAATTCAAAGATTCTTCCGGCGATGTTCGCATCATTGGAAATCAACTTGGAGCGCGCTATGTGTTGCAGGGTGGAATTCGAAAAGCTGGTTCGTCGATACGGTTGAACATTCAATTGGTTGATACGTTGAGCGGAACAAATCTTTGGGCTGAAACTTACAATCGTGATCTGCAAAATTTGGATATCTTCACAGTGCAGGACGAAATCACGGATCGTGTTGCAGCCACAGTTGCTGATAATTTTGGAGTGCTTGTACGATCCATGGTTGCGGCACTTGAAAGTAAACCGGATGAAGAACTGACTGCAAATGAATATGTGATCCGATTTTTTGGTTATTATATGAGACTCACTCCGAATGCGCATGCTACGATCAGACCAATTTTGGAAGCTGCCATAAAAACAATTCCGCGAAACTCCGAGCTTTGTGGTTGTTTGTCGATTGTTTATCAGAATGAATATGCTTTTGGATTTAACACACTTCCAAACGCGCTGGATCGCGCACTGGCTGCGGCACAACGTGCAGTGGAATTGAATCGAACCAGTCAGCTTGCATATGAGGCGCTGGCGATGGTGCATTTTTTACGGCGCGATCTTGCAGCATTTGCGCCTGCGGCAGATCGTGCAATGTCTTTGAACCCCAGAAACAGCAACACGTTCGCATATCTCGGCAATCTTCTGGTGTTCACACGTGATTTTGAGAAAGGTACCAGTCTGACGCGCAAAGCGATGCAAATGAATCCACATCATGCCGGCTGGTTTCATTTTGCTTTGATTTGGGATCATTATGGCCGGAAGGAATTTGATAAAGTTTTAGAACACACAAATCGCGTGAATATGCCCGGCTTCTTTTGGCCGCCATTAATTATTGCCTCTGTGTGCGGAGAACTCGATCGCAAATCGGAAGCAACCACTGCGTTAAATGAACTCCTCACAATCGATCCAGAATTTGCTTCTCATGCGCGTAATTACATTGAACCGTGGCTGTATGCGACAGGATTTATTGAACCGCTATTGCATGGACTCCGCAAGGCGGGACTGGAAGTGTTATGAATTCATTTTTTCAATTGTTGATAATTGATCAATTGATACGACTATTTCATTTAACCATCAACCCGTCCAGTCGTTCAAATGATTCGCTCAGCCCTTTTTCCATTCCGGATCGCAGCATTCCATCGCGATCAGCGACAGTTTGAAATACTGTTACATTTGTTATCCTGCTTCTTCCGCCGGGTAATTCTTCAAATCTTACTGTTTCCAAACTGACGTGCCCTTTTTCAGGAAGTCCTTCAAACTCAAATGTACCGATAATCCGTTCCGGAAAAGTAACTTCATGATTTACACCGTGAAATCCAAACTCATTTCCTTTTTCATCTTTATGAGTGTATCGCCACGATCCGCCACTCTTTGGTTCAAACTTTTCCAAAGTCATTTTCAATCTACGCGGTCCGAGCCACTGCACATACAGCTCCGGATCGGTGAATGCTTTAAACACCAGCTCACGCGGAGCATCAAATTCTCTGGTAATAAGGATGTCATGTTTTCCTGGTTCTGCTGTAATTGTGGTTTTATTTGGCATGTTTTACACTCCTGGCTCTCTTCGCTGATTTTTTCTTTTCAACTTCCAAGATGCTATCCAGTGCATCGTAACGTTCGTCCCAATATTGGGTCATTTTGCGGATCCATCCATTCAGTTCCATAAGTCCTCTTGGATTTAGTGTGTAAATGCGTTGTTGGCCGCTTTTCTACATCGACCAGTTTCGATTCACGAAGAATTTTGAGATGTTGCGAAATTGCCGGAGGCGTAACGGGAGCTTGTTTGTTGATGTAGTCGTAGATCTGGGTCACCGATAACTCTTTGCGCGTTCCCAAAAATTCCAGGATTGTACGCCTGGTCGGTTCAGCTAATGCAGAAAATGTATCCATATAATTACTATTATAAAGTATATACTTAATTAAGTCAATACTTAATTAATTGCCGATAAAAAAAGGCGGGCCATTACACCCGCCTTTTCATTGTTATTTCTTCCTGGGATCATCGACCGGGTTTATGTAGGTTATCGCAAATGGACCGATTGCATTTATCTGAACTACGGTCTCACCTTCCGCCCATGCATAATGATGCACAGTAGCCGGCATCGAAGCGAATGAGCCAGCTGACATTGTTTGGGCGTTGGATTCGTCAAACTTGTCACCCATGCCCACATGAAACACTCCGGAAATCACAGTAACATTTTCGGTGGTTGGATGAAAATGTGGCATGATCTTGTAACCATCGGAAAACGAGGCACGAATTGTAAATTCTTCGCCAGGTTTTCCTGGATCGCCTTGCATCACAGCGAGTTTGCATCCGCCAGCCGTTAGACCAGGCGGACAATCTCCCCATTGAAGCGATGCCGCATCCATTACGCCATGTGCCATTGGTTTCATTTCATCGGCAAAGGAAAATGCCGACAGTAAAGCCGCAATCGCAAACAACACCACAATTGCTTTCATTGGTTGGATATCCTCCAAATGTTTTTTTAGATCGTTAGTTTAGATGCCCAGCAGACCAACTTTCTTCGAGAATCTAAGGATACCGCAAATAAATCAAAATGGTTAGCATAGCGATTCAGCAAATTTGTCGAGAGATTCGTTCCAACCTTCGTCGGTCATCTTGAGCAGATCCCCACGCAGGAAGACCAGCATGTCTGAGAGTGAACTTCGTTTTGTTGCCCAGTTCCTTGAAAGTGACGGTAACCATAACTCCAACGGCCACGGTTTCACATGTTCAGGATCGGTTCATGCTTTCAATACTACTTCACGCGGTGAATCGAAGGAAGTCAAGTTAATCAACTATAACCATTGACAATATATCCACAGTGGATATAATTCGGAGTCTATGAAAAATGAAGAGCCTTCACCCGAATCATTCCTTCCCCTTCCACCGGCAACTTTTCACATCTTGATTGCACTTGCAGAAAAAGACTTGCACGGATACGCGATCATGAGCGAAGTTTCCACAAGCACGAATGGTGAATTAAAGCTGAGCCCGGGCACTTTGTATCGTTCGATTCAAAGAATGTTAGAGCAAGGTTTCATTATAGAACCGCGCCACCGGCCGGCACCCGAAAAAGATGATGAACGCCGCAGGTATTACAGAATCACTCCATTTGGAATGGAAGTCGCACGAGCCGAGGCCCGCCGGGTCACACAACTTGTGAAACTTGCCAGGATCAACGGATTAGTTCCACGGAGAGCTTAAATGCGTTTCTATCGATTTCTACTTCATCTATTCCCTGCTGCCTTCCGAAATGAATATGGCGATGAAATGTGCTGGATTTTTGAGAAACGTTTGCGCGATGCTTCTTCGCTTTTGTCAAAACTCTTACTGTGGATCGCAACATTTTTTGAAATTCTCACGAATGCCGTCCGCGTACATTGGGATATTTTCAGGCAAGATTTTCGTTATACATCGCGAACGCTGCGGCGTAATCCTGGATTTACACTTGCTGCGATTTTAGTAGCAGCTCTTGGAGTCGGTGCAACGACTGCTGCGTTTTCAATCACTGATCACGTTTTAATTCGACCGTTACCTTTTGCAGATTGGAAGCGCCTTGTAAAACTTTGGGAAAATCCACCCGGATATTCCCGCAATGAACTTTCGCCTCCGAATTATGTTGATTACAAAAAAATGAGCAAATCATTTGAAACGATGGGTACATTTACCACCTCTTCAACAAATCTTACGGGTCAAGGCGAGCCGGAGAGAGTTCAAGGAATATTAGCGAGTGCTGAAGTACTGCCGATGCTTGGTGTGCAACCAATGCTGGGACGTCTCTTCACACAACGGGAAGATAGAGCTGAAGCGCCAGCAACGCTCGTACTCAGTTATGGTTTATGGCAAAGAAGATTTAATGGCGATTCAGGTGTGTTAGGAAAGAAAGTGCTTTTGGATAATGAACCATTTGAAATTATTGGAGTAATGCCGCGCGGATTTTATTTTCCAACACGCGAAGAAGTGTTTTGGACGCCGATCCGTTTTGTTCCTGGAGAAGATTATGAAGATAGAGATAATCACTACTTGCAAGCGATTGCAAAGCTAAAGAAAGATGTTTCGCTGGAACAAGCAAAGGCGGAAACGCGCGTTGTCGCAGCACAGTTGGAGCAAAAATATCCAGAATCAAATGAACGCACAACAGCGAACGTAATTTTGTTGCGCGATGAAATCTCAAAACAAGCGCGATTTCTTCTTATTGGTCTTGTTTGTGCATCGATGTGTGTGCTTTTGATTGCATGTTCGAATCTTGCAAATTTATTGCTTGCGCGAGCGATGGCAAGACGCAAGGAATTGGCAGTTCGATCCGCACTTGGTGCAGGACGCGAAAGGCTGGTACGTCAGTTATTAACGGAAAGCGTACTGCTTGCAATTTTAGGCGGATGCTTAGGCATCTTACTAACTATCATGGCGATGCCTTTGCTGGTACGCCTGGTTCCCAATACATTGCCGATTGCTGAAACACCGACAATTGATATGCGCGTGATGTTTTTCGCTCTGGTGGCCACTGCTTTTACCGGAATTGGATTCGGAATGATTCCAGCTTTGAAGACTTCTCGCGGCACAGATACAAACGGACTCAATGAAGGTTCACGCAGTGGAGTTGGTGGGCGCAAAGAACGACTTCGCTCAGCGATGATCATAGCGGAAGTATCGGCATCAGTTGTTCTATTAATATCAGCAGGTTTGTTGTTACGTGCGCTGTTAAGAATCCAGGCAGTCGATCCAGGCTTCAAATACGAAAATGTTTTAACCCTCCGCACTTGGTTGCCGGTCCCCAAATATCGAGCGACAGTAAAACGTGCTGAATTTTATAGACAAGTACTTTCTGAAGCCCGCGTTTTACCGGGGGTCAAAAATGCTGCTTACGTCACCGGATTGCCAATGGTTATGCGTGGCATGATCTGGCCAATCGAAGTTACCGGAAAAATTTGGGAACCCGGAAAAAAACATAACTCAAGCCTTCGATATATAACACCAGGCTTTTTTGATACTTTGAAAATTCCAATTATTGAAGGACGCGATGTAAGTGACTCTGACACAATGAATTCTGCGCTTGTGGCAGTTGTCAGTAAATCTTTTGTTGAAAAATATTTTGCAGGACAAAATGCGCTTGGCCATAAATTCAAAATAGCTTTCGGTGAACGAAGAATTGTCGGGATCGTGGGAGACATTCGAGTTCGTGGACTTGAAACCACAAGCGAACCACAAGTGTATTTACCGAATCAGCAGGTTCCTGATGGTGCAATTATTTCTTACACACCCAAAGATTTAGTAATTCGCGCTTCATCAAATGCGCTTTCACTAATGCCATCAATACGTCAAATCATACATAAAGCAGATCCTGATCAACCGATTTCTGATGTTCAAATGTTGTCGGACATTGTTGAAGGCGAGACTGCGCCGCGCGGAACTCAACTTCGCGTGATTGGAGTTTTTGCTGCAATTGCAATCCTTTTAGCCGGAATCGGAATTCATGGTTTGCTTTCGTATGCTGTTTCGCAAAGAACGCAGGAATTTGGAATACGGATCGCGCTGGGAGCACAATCCAGCGAAATTCTGAAAATGGTTTTGCGAGATGGTGTGATCTTAGCAGGAATTGGAATTATTGTTGGATCTGCTGTCGCTTTTGTTGCAGGCAAAACAATGGAGAGTTTGCTCGCTGGTGTGAGACCCGCAGATCCGCAAACGTTCTTAATCGCAGTTGCTTTGGCATTATTAATGACGATTGCAGGTAGCCTGCTTCCTGCAAGACGTGCGGTTCACGTTGATCCGACAACTGCACTGAGAACTGAGTAGTCCAACTTTATGAATTATTTTTACCAGGGAGGCGCAGAGTTAAACGCTAATTTTGAGATATGATTCATAGTGGATGGAACAATCTGCAACTCGTACGCCTGCCATAACCTATTTAGGATTGGCACTCGCCCTTTTTGGTGTACCATTTCTAATCTTCATTTTTCAGTCGCAAGTTTCTCCAGGTCCCTACTCAAACCAGTTTGTAATTGCGAAAGAACTTTCGATTTTTGCATTGACTGGAATTCTCTTGTTGTTGATTACTAAAGGAGAGAATCTGGGGTTAGATTCTATCGGACTTCATAATCGTAATTGGGGCAAATCAATCCTTTGGGGCCTGATCGGAACGGTAATCGCGATTGCAGCGCTGGCAATCCTCCTTTTTATTTTCAGCAAAGTTGGAATCAAATTCGGTGAAGGCGGCGAAGGCGCTCGATATAAAAATGTTTCACTCTGGGTAATGACGTTAGTGGTATTGCGTGCAGGAATTGTTGAAGAGATTTGTTATCGTGGTTACGTGATCGAACGGTTGGAAAAAATGACCGGTAATTGGATTGTTTATTTCCTGATACCGCTGATTTTATTTGGAGCTTTTCATTACAAGCAAGGGATTGGCGGAATCATCATAGCTTTTGTTGCCGGTGCAATTCTTGCAGTTTTGTATATCAAAAGGCGTGACCTAAAAGCGAATATCATCACTCACTTTCTGGTCGACTTCCTACCGAATGTTCTCCTCCCATTATTTTCTTGATGGAACAATCTCACCCTCGCTTCCACGCCTGGCAGGAATTGGCGGTGGAAGAAAATCATTTGTTGAAACCATCCAATCGCTAAGTAATTTTTGAAGCGATTGAACCTTCGCAGAATTTTCTGCAGCTAAGTTATGAAGTTGATCCGGATCAGCGTTAACATCGTACAGCTCAACTTCCGGACGAGGTTGAGTGTAGTAGCGTTGTTCGAGTTCCGGCTGAAGCATGTGTTTAACATGAAGATCTTGAATTGCAAGCCAGCTCGGTGATTCAGCAAGATCGAGAGTAGGGACATATGGCAACTCACCTCTGTAATTTTGAATCAAAAGATAATTTCCTGATCGAACGCCGCGAATGAAATCGAGATTGTCATGCCAGTTCCGTTCAAAAAATGCAGGCCGGTCATTTGATTTTGCTAACAAATTTTGCCCTTCTAACATTGGAAGCGCGGCACTACCAGCAGCGTTCAATATTGTTGGTGCAATATCAAGCAGTGATACAACTTCGCGCCGCACTTCACCCGGCGAAATATGCCCTGGCCAGCGCATGATCAACGGAACGCGCACGCCACCATCATAGAGTGTGCCTTTTGCACCAGGAAACGGCATTCCGTTATCTCCAGTAAAAATGATCAGCGTATTTTCTTTCAGACCTTCTGAATCAAGAAGTTTCAGGCTTTGTGCAACGTCACTATCCATTCGTGCAATGGCATCGTAATAATTTGCGAGATCCTTTCGTACAGCATCATTGTCCGGTAAAAATCCAGGAACGGTAACATTTGCAGGGTTATGCGGCGGTGAAAATGCGCCTTCTTTATAAGGCCGATGCGGATCATGAAACCCAATCCATAAAAAGAATGGTTTATTTTGCGGACGCTCCCGAAAAAATTTTTCGAACGGAACATGATCATCACCATAAAAATTCCAGCGTGATTGAAAACTTTCACCAAGATGAACTTTTCTAAAAGCGCCAACATAATATCCGGAACGTTGCAACGCTTCGATCAGCGTTTCGTGTTCTGAAGTCAATGTGCTGTGCAATCGTGAAGTTCCAGTTGCGTGGGATGAGCGGCCAGTGATTAATGCAGCGCGACTCGGACTGCATTGCGGTGATGATACATATGCATTTACAAAACAAACACCAGATGCTGCTAATGCATCGAGTGCCGGCGTTTGCGGCCTTCCCTTTCCAATTATGCCAAGATCATCAGCACTCTGATCATCACTAATTATTAACATGATGTTCGGTTTTGATTCTGTTGGATTCTGATGAGCCGATTTGCAGCCTGTTAATAAAAACAAAAATGCTGCCAGCCAAAGCCACATTCTTTTCATCATTTAGATTTTACGCATCAAATGTGCCCAATGGCACAATGCGTACACATTGCGGCATGTAGCTGTGAAATTATTGATTAAAAATTCGTTCCCTTATCATCTGCAGAACGAACCATAAATCGATGGGACTTTTCCTCCAGCCATCCGCACATAAACTGAAAGTTGACCGCGATGGTGAATTTGATCGAAAAGCATCATCAGGGCAAATTGATCTGCTACAAATGTAGCACCGCCGAAGCTTACAGTTTTGTTCAGCTCTGATTCAGGAAGCTCCTGGAATCTGGCTATTACTTTTGCCTCTTCTTTCTCAAAATCTTCAGCGATTGAATTCATGTTTTCCGGCTGGTAGTTCTTAAATACAGAAGGATCAATTGGCTCTCCAAAAACATACTTCTCCAGCAAATACATTTCGAAAACGAATGTAGATCCTAACCTCATCGCGTTGGATGATCGCTCATGAGGCGTAAAGTCATCCTTATCGGCGGGATAAGCTTTCAGCACTTTTGACGTGGTTGCAAATTCCTTCTTAAACAGTTCGATCAGATCTTGTTTGGATATCATGTTCTCGCACACTCCGTCTTAACTATTTTAGTTGAATAATTTGCGGAATTGTTTCCAAACTTTATCCGGCTTCCACCAGGGATTTCTTCCATGAGGAGAGTGATTATTGGAAATGCGATCACCAAATCCCCAATCATCATGTTCATCGCAATATTCCTGCGGTTCTGTACCTTTGATAAAAATTTCATTGATGCTAACCGGACAACTGTCGTTCGCAAGCTGACCATTCGTTGGATCAATACGCCGTAACACGATTCCATCCGGCACTTCAAAATTCTCCTCCGGATATCTGGCCATTGCTTTCTTCATAAAATCGAGCCAGATCGGAAGCGCGGCCTGGGCTCCATTCATATCAATGGATGTATTGTCATCGTATCCGACCCACACAATGCAAAGCAATTGAGGGGTATACCCGGCAAACCATGCATCGTGAAAATTATCGGTAGTTCCGGTTTTTCCTGCGGCGGGACGCGTAAATCCGCTGCGTTGTGATGAAGCTGCCGTACCGTAAAGCATGGCTGATTGCAGCATGTCAGTAATCAAGAAAGCGGTTTGAGGATGAAGAATTCTTCTCGATTCAATTTTATTTTTTTGTAAGGCCTCACCTTTTGAATCGTTTATGCTCTTCACCATGCTCAAGTCAGTTTTTAGTCCTTGATTCGCAAAAACAGTGTAAGCTTCTGCCATCTGCCATGGACTCGTTTCAAATGCGCCTAATGCAAGTGACGGATATGGTTTTATATTTGTAAACCCGAATTCTTCTGCAACATTCAAAATATTTTTCCAACCCAGTTCACTGCCTAATTTTGCTGTTGGGACATTTAAGGAGTGTGCAAGCGCCGTACGTAGAGTTACATTGCCATGATAATAGCCATCATAATTTTTCGGTTCCCATTGTTTGTTGGAATAGCTTAGAAGCCATGGTTCATCACGCACCAAAGTTGCCGGCGTAAAAAATCGGCCATTCGATGAACTTACGCGAACACTTCGTAATGAAGAAAATGCTTGTTCGAGCGCGACGGCATAGACAACAGGCTTGAACGAACTGCCTGGCTGTCTTGATGCTTGAGTCACGCGATTGTATTGTCCCTGTGCATAACTACGGCCACCAACGAGCGCACGTATGTACCCGGTTTGCGGTTCGAGTGCAATTAAAGAACCCTGAACATTTTTGCCATTTTTTGAGTAACGGGCTGCATCGATCTTTTTCAATCCATTGGAAAGAGCTTGTTCAGCCGCTTGTTGCATTTCCAAATTCAGAGTTGAAAAGATCGAAAGATTCTTACTGTAGAGTGTCTTTTCATCGTATTTCTGGATCAGTTGACTTTTCACCATGTCACTGAAATACGGAGCGGCATCGATGCGAGTATCAAGCTGACGCACTACTATAGGTGATTTCACAAGCTGAAGGTACTGGTTCTCAGAAATGTATTTCTGATCTTGCATAGCAAACAAAACCGTGTCACGTCTTTTCTTAGCCAGGTCACGATGATGATATGGATTCAGTGCGCTGGGAGCTTGAATCATTCCAGCAAGCAACGCTGCTTCTGCTGTGGAAAGATGTTGAGCATCCTTTGCAAAATAAAAACGGCTCGCTTCGCCGATTCCATGAATGGCAATCGCCCCTTGCTGACCAAGATAAATTTCATTCAGATAAAGCTCAAGAATTTTTTCTTTGCTGAGTCTTGATTCCAAAAGCGTTGCTAATATTACTTCATGGAGTTTTCTTTGGATCGATTTTTCGCGAGTTAAAAAAATATTTTTGGCGAGCTGTTGAGTTATTGTGCTGCCGCCTTGAGAGGTTTTGTCATCCGAAAGATTATTCCAGAGTGCGCGCGCAATCCCTTGAAAATCAATCCCTGCATGCCTGTAAAAGCGGCGATCTTCAATTGCAACCACCGCGTCGATCATTGACTTTGGAATTTCGTCATATGAAATCAAACTTCTTTTCTCAATATCTTTTCCGAAAAATACTCGAATCGGATAAGGCTCTAATGCGAAAGTATTGAGCTGCCTTAACGTTTCAAGATCGACAATTCTTGAAATTCGATCTGATTTGATATCAACACGAATGGGATGATACTTCGGTTGCTTATCGTAAAGCTGACGTTTTTGGAAAATGATTCCATTGGAAGAAACCACATAAGTTCCATCGATTACAGATTGATTCGCCGCATGTTTGTGATAATTCAACTGGCGAAAATAATCCACCAATGTTTTGCTTTTTATTGGCATGCCTATACGAAGAAGCGGGGCTTCTGCGTATAAAGTGGAAGGAAGTGACCATGGTTGGGATCTTAAGTAACTTTCAATGCGCCAGGCACCGTGGAAATACAGAACAACTACGTATGAACAAAAAACGAATACAATCGAACAGAAAACCAGAACGATTTTCGCTTTTATGTTTAAGCGAGTGATCGGTCTCCAAAAATCAGTAAATCGCATTATCATCGCCCGTACATGAATTTAAATTCGGGTGAAAAACAATTCATGTCAGTCTTCGTCCATTTCTTTGAGTCTTTTTCTATAAGCTCTCTCCATTTCTTCCCGATGTTTCTTCTGTTCTCTCTCCATTTCAACAATATACTTTCTGTGCTCTCTATCAATGCGGGCCACCATTTTCTTCAGCTCACGTTCACCTTCTAACTTTCGCTTCATCACCTCACGCTCAATTTCTTTTACCTTCAACTCGGATTCACGAACTTTATCCGACGCGGATTTGGAAAATTCAATCACAAATTCAAGGTTATCTTTCAGATTCTCCGGAAGTTCTTTCCTCTTATATTTGAAGTCATCATCATGGATTTTTATTTCCGAATCCCTGGAATTTTCGATGTCCGGCTGCTGCTTGAGATTTGTTGATAAAGGTTCGAGATAACGGAATTGTGAATTTTTAGGATCAGAGGCCAACGAAGTTGAAATGATCAGAACAAAGAAAATTAAGATAACGAAATAGACCTTAGAATGGCTCATCGTCACTCACCTCTTCTTGTATTTAAATACGTTTTTGCCCGCGGCAATGTTCGACATGTATTCCAGAGATATAAGAGATTAGGAACGAGAAAAAGGATTTAAGAAGTTATTTTTTAGCGCGTGCTAAGAAATAAATTGGCAACCGTCCTTTGTTTTGGTGAATGCGTTTGGCCCAGGAAGAATGCAGCATTGAATATTCCTGAGGGGACATCACTTCAGCTTCAACAATGTCAAAGCCAGCACTTTTGTACTTAATAGCTAGTGCGTTTTTGACATAATCCAGATCAAAAGCTGGAATTTCTAAACGTTTCAGCTCTGTGCAATCTCTGACCGGATCCAGGCTGATAATCACTTTCATCAAAGCATTTTTTTGGCAAATTCGATTCAGATTTAAAAGAATGTGTGAATCGCCTGTGGCAACGCCGTGCAAAAGCCGTCCCCACGGAAATTGAACCTGAACGATTTCAGCAGCGTTTTCTAACTCGGAGGGAAGATCCTCAACGGAGGCTTCAATAAAGAGAGCATTCGGAGCTCCCCCTTTTGAAGCTTGGCGATAAATCTTTTCTGAGATTTTATGCAGGTTAGATCGATTTGAATCAATACCGATGCAGAATTGATTTGGATTGCTTCGGGCATGCCTCCAAACAAAGACACCATCTCCCGTTCCAACATCAATTAGAACTTTCCCGTTATATGAAGCAATCAGATTTTGAAATTCTGTTGAATTGAGTCATCAAACGGTGCGGCCGCGAATTCTCTTAATCATATGAATCTCTCAGACAACAAGTTTAGGTCGGAACAATTCCCAAATCAAATATAGGAAGTGCTAGTAAAACAAAGTACGTTTGGGATCCTTGGGTTCTTTTCGCAGGTTGGTATCGGTGTCGTCAAAAATATCATGTTTCCAGAGATTATCGGTTTTGCCAGAGTCTTTTTCTTCATTTTCAATTGGTGTCCGATCATCGGTCGTATTTGACTGGTCAGTGCTCTGTTCGTTTTCCATCGTACCCCCAACAGTAGCTTGACTGTTCTAAGCATTAAGCTATCATCCGAAGATCTTTTGTTCAAGATGCCTGATCCAGGCTTCTGCTATCTGATCTCGAGTTTTTTGTGGAGAAAAAGTCGAAATGTATCCTGATTGATGGAATTTACAAATACCGCTCCTGGTAAATTTCCTTAAAACGCTATACACACTCGGGTATGCATACATCAACCCACTTCGAATCATATCCATTTGGATGCGGGAAGCACTTGCTTTTCCTCGATTCCAAAGGTTGTTCATCACTTCCAGTTCGAAATCAGTTAACAGCAACCCGTTCTTTTTTCCATTTCCATTCCCATTGTTCGGCATTGCGTTAACTCCTTGAATTCACTTTTACTGACACTTTTATCTGCTTCTACCGTAAGCCAACGTGAATTGCCTTTCTTTTGTAGTGCCCTCTGTAGTGCCCACAAGTCGTGTTGTCCGTTGTTAAGTGGATTCGAAGTTGTTTTCTCATAATAGTTGACTACTTTTGACTATGTCGTAGATTTGATACAGTTGTAGAGTCCGACTGAGAGAGGGTAAACCATGCATCCACGAACCAAAATACTGCTCCTTCTATCTTCCTTCCTACTTTTAGCGTCCATAACTCAGGCTCAAATCGTTTTTGACGATCCTGGATTTACTTCCGAAACGGTTCTAACGTTACCGGCATTTTCACTTGTTGGTTCAACGTTCGCGCCCGACGGCCGCATTTTTGTGTGGCAACGCGAAGGAATTGTGCGGATCTATAAAAATGGTCAGCTATTACCAACCCCCTTTGTCGATATTACGTCAAAAGTGAATATCGGAGGTGATCGCGGATTATTGGGCGTAGCAGTTGATCCAAACGTCGCACAGACTGGTTACGTCTATTTACTTTATGTTTATGAATGGAACAATAATCCAGATAGCCATCAACCAAGAACAGCGAGATTAACACGTGTCACTGCTGATCCGAACAATCCGGATGTCGCACTTCCTAATAGTGAAATTACTTTGCTTGGAACCATCGGAATTCCATCTTGCAGCAATTATCCTCCGGGTTCAGATTGCATTGCCGATGATAGTGATTCGCACACAATTGGAACAGTAAAAATCGGGCCAGATGGCACATTGTATGTAGGCAGTGGCGATGGAGCCTCGTATTCCTTTGCCGATGTTCTAGCATTACGCGCACAAGACCTGGAAAGTTTGAATGGCAAGATTTTGCGCATTAATCCTGACGGCACGGCTCCAGTTGATAATCCTTTTTACGATGGCACAAATTCAAATACCTCCAAAGTATTTGCTTACGGACTGCGAAATCCATTTCGATTTACTCTGGATCCCATTATAGGTGAACCGCTCATTGGCGATGTAGGTTGGAATGATTGGGAAGAAATTGATCGTGGCAAAGGGAAAAATTTTGGATGGCCCTGCTTCGAAGGAAATTCACCGCAACCCGCATATCAAGCAGCATTCACTCAATGCCAACAATTAGATCCGAACAGCGTCACCTATCCAATCTATACATATAATCATTCCGTCGGTTCTACAGTTGTTGGCGGTGCCTTTTATACAGCAACTCAATTTCCTGTAGAATATCAGGGAAATTTCTTTTTTGCTGATTATGCCCACAACTGGATTAAGAGGATTATTTTTGATTCAAACCAGAATATTGTCAGTGTTGAGGATTTTGCTTCGAATGCAGATGCACCGGTCAGTTTCTCATTAGGACCTGATGGATGGATTTACTATGTTTCCATTACAACCGGTGAACTTCGCCGTATTAAATACGGCGGAGCCTTTTGCTAATGCTTCGGCAAATCCCACATCCGGTTATTCTCCGCTGAATGTCGCGTTTTCCAGCGCGGGTTCGTCTGATCCGGGCGGACAAACTCTTACATTTTTTTGGGACTTTGATGATGGCAATACTTCCACTCAACCGAATCCAAACCATACATATACTTCTGGAACCGTAAAAACATTTGTCGCAACCCTGACGGTTACAAATGAAGACAATGAATCTTCATCAGATTCTGTTTCTATTACAATCGGTAGTCTGCCACCCATGGCAGTAATTGATACACCTCCGGATGGGACAGTTGTAAATCCCGGAGACGTAGTGAATTTTTCTGGCCATGGAACAGATCCGGATGACGGTAATCTTCCTGCATCAGCGATGCACTGGACGGTTTATTTGCATCACGATGATCATATTCACACTTTCCTGGAACTGGATGGAGTTACCGGTGGCTCATTTACTGCGCAAGATTACGGTCCTGGAACTTACTCATATGAAATCGATCTTACTGTAACCGATAGTAGTGGGCTCACGAATACAGCTTCAGTTGATTTGCCGTTAAATAGTAGCAGTTGCCCTACCATTACGATTTCTCCTGCAAATCTTCCAGATGGTGAAGTAGGAACTCCTTACTCTCAAACTGTTGTCGCCAGCGGAGGTACTCCACCTTATGGATATTCTGTGAGCGCTGGTTCGCTTCCTCCAGGACTGTCTCTTAATACTGTTACTGGTGAAATTTCCGGAACACCTACTATCGCTGGAACTTTCAACTTCATTATCGCCGCAACCGATACAGATCTTTGCACCGGTTCTCAGAATTATTCCATTGCAGTCGCGGATATAGGTTGTCCTGTGATTAACCTTACGCCAGCCAATCTTCCTGATGGTGTTGTTGGTTCAGCATACAACCAAACGATTGTTGCTACCGGTGGAGTTGCGCCTTATACATACGCCGTAACCACTGGCTCATTGCCAGATGGATTAGCGCTTGATTCTGTTACCGGCGCAATTTCGGGGACGCCTACTGCCGCAGGAACATTCGACTTCACAATCACCGCAACCGATGCCAACAGTTGTACTGGCAGCCGCAATTACACAGTGAACATTAACGCAACGTGTTTGTTCTGTGATGATTTTGGAGACGGAACGCTAGATCCAAATTGGACTTACATTAAACCAACATGGACTGAATCCGGCGGATCTTTACAAGGAAGTTCATCCAGGAAAGCCATCGCTGTTGCTACTCCGATCTTTAGTGGATGCTCAAATTGCACCATCCAGACTTCACTTCTAACTCAAGGCGGCCCCGGAAACCGAGTATGGTTGTTAGCCTGGTATATCAATAAACTGAATAAGATTGAACTATTGATGAAAGAAGAGAAGGACGTTTGGGTTTTAAAAGAACGATCAGGCGGTCGCGTTGTATCAAAAGCGAAAGCAGCGTCAACAATTGATCCAAATGTTGCTTATTCCGTTGTCCTTTCTTTTGATGGTGCTCAATTTACAGTCACAATTAATGGCAATGCATTGCTTACTCTAACGCCGAAGGGTACCGTTTCAACAGGGACTGTCGGATTTCAGGCTAAAGATACGACAGCGTTGTTCGATTACATCAATGTGAATTAGTTTATCGTAATCGTAATCGTACTCTTACTCTTACTCGTAATCTGCTTTTTCTGATTACGATTAAGAGTGCGACTTCGATGACTTCAAGCTACATTACTCCCAAGGCGCGCAAAGGACGTAAGAGCGGAATTCACGGCCGTGGTTTATTTGCAATCAAACCAATCCGTAAGGATGAAATTGTTGCGATTAAGGGCGGACACATCGTTACCAGAGATCAACTAAAGAAGAATCGTAAGATCATTGGCGATTCGTACATTCAGATTGATGATGATTTTTTTCTGGCACCGTTAAGCAAAAAAGAACATGACCTGGTGATGATGTTCATCAATCATTCCTGCGAACCAAACGTTGGCGTGAAGGGTCAGATCACGTACGTTGCCATGTGCAACATCAAGCCTGGCGAAGAGCTTACTCTGGATTATGCGATGATCGATGACGACGACTTTGAAATGCAGTGTGAGTGTGGCAAAACGAATTGCCGGGGAGTTATTTCAGGTAAGGATTGGAAATTGAAGAAGTTGCAGAAGAAATACGGCAATTACTTTGCGAGCTTTATTCTTCACAAGATGCGAGGCAGCTCTAAATAACTGTTGGCCGCGTAAAAGTGATCGGATGCTTATAATATAAGGAAGGAATTTCGGAAGGAGGATCATGGCTATTTTCACTAAAAGAGAGGAAGAAAGGACTGTCACTGAGACAGAGGTTCTTCAGCAGCTTCGAAAGATTAAGGATCCTGATCTTGGTAAAGATGTAGTTTCTCTAGGATTCATAAAAAACATTTCGATCCGTCAGGGTGATGTAAGTTTCGATTTTGTCTTAACAACGCCGGCTTGTCCTGCAAAAGATCAAATGAAAGAAGACGCATTCAATCTCGTAGGCTGCCCATTCCGGGCGTAAAAAATGTAACTGTGAATATGTCGGCAGAAGTGCGTCAGCAGCCATCTTATAACGCCAACGCGATTGCAGGCGTGAAGAATATTCTTGCAATTTGCAGCGGCAAAGGCGGAGTTGGAAAATCAACTGTCAGTGTAAATCTTGCTGCTTCGATGGCGAAAATGGGAGCGGCTGTGGGTCTATTGGATGCGGATATTTATCGGTCCTACAATTCCGATTATGCTTGGCAAAGTTGGAAGTTCGATTGAAGGCCGCGGCAATCTGCTGATTCCGGTTGAAGCTCACGGTATGAAATTTATGTCGATGGGTTTAATGGCCCCTGGGGATAAGCCTTTGATTTGGCGCGGACCAATGGCGCATAAAGCTTTACAGCAAACATTGCTGGGAGTTGATTGGGGAGAACTTGATTATCTTTTCGTGAACCTTCCGCCGGGTACGGGCGATGTGCATTTGACATTGGTGCAATCAGTATCGGTGACCGGCGCAGTTCTTGTTTCAACACCTCAGGATGTTGGATTAACAATTTCGATGAAAACATATCGGATGTTTGTGGAAACGAAGGTTCCGATTTTAGGTATCATCGAAAACATGAGCTATTATGTCTGCCCACATTGCAGCGAACGTGATGATATTTTTGGTCATGGGATGGTTGCAGATGCCGCGACAAAATTAAATATTCCATTTCTTGGTGAACTTCCATTAGATAAGAAGCTACGAGAAAAAGCAGATCAAGGACAACCTCTTGTGCTTTCAGATCCCGATTCGCCAACTTCAAAAGCGTTCGAGGTCATCACTCAGAAACTTGCTGCACAAGTCAGCATCGCGAATTATAACAGTGCGCCGTTAGAGATCCTCGAAGAATAATCATAAACGCGCTGAGATGACTACTACGCCTGCTCAATTAAAAAAAATTGGGAAGGATCAATTTGAAATCACGTGGAAAGATGGACATATCAGTAACTACACGTATCAATATTTGCGTCAGAATTGCCCGTGTGCAGCATGCCGCAATGAATGGACCGGCGAACGCACACTGGATCCGTCTACAATTCCAAACGATATGATCTCTTCAAAAGTAAACATTGTTGGAAATTACGCCCTTCATTTCATGTTTTCAGATCACCACGACACCGGGATCTATTCCTTCAACACTTTGCGTTCAATGTGCCCTTGTCCGACGTGCAAATCGGGATGATAGAAAGTGGTTTGTTTGTGTATTTCCATCGCCGCAATATAATTCAATTTCAATCAAGGACATCAGGGAGACCTTATGTTTGATCCAAGTAAGATCAAAAAGATTGCCATCAACACCGGAGGCGGTGACGCTCCAGGATTAAATGCTGTCATCCGCGCAGTTACATTAGCAGCCATTAACGCAGGCTGGGAAGTCTACGGTATCTCTCACGGTTATCGCAGCCTGATTGAAGGTACATTGATTCCCTTAACACGCGATAGCGTGCGCGGTATCACTCATCTGGGGGGAACAATTCTGGGAACTGCTAACAAAGGCAATCCATTCGAATTTCCTGATGTCACAAAAAGCGGATCAGAATGCATCGATATTTCCGATCGCGTTGTCGAAAACTTTCATAAGGCTCAGCTCGATGTGCTGGTCTGCATCGGTGGTGATGGTTCGATGCGGATAGCAAAGCGTTTCATCGAAAAAGGGATTCCAATTATCGGAGTACCTAAAACAATTGATAATGATTTGGAAGGAACCGTAATTACATTCGGATTTGATACTGCCGTTACTACTGCTACCGATGCGATTGATCGGCTGCATTCAACCGCTGAATCGCATGAACGCGTGATGGTTGTTGAATTGATGGGACGTTATGCTGGCTGGATCGCATTAAATGCAGGAATTTCAGGATCTGGTGATGTAATCTTGATCCCAGAAATTCCATTTGATATGGAAAAAGTTTGCGAAAAAATTTTCGATCGCGAACGTCAGGGACGTCATTTTTCAATCGTAGTTTGCGCTGAAGGTGCTACCCCAATCGGCGGCGAATTAAAAACCAAAGGGGCGAAGGAAGCAGGACGTGATCTTCTGCTTGGTGGAATTGCAGAATATGTGGCGCATGAAATTGCGAAACGAACTGGAAAAGAAACTCGTTCACTGGTACTGGGTCATCTGCAGCGCGGCGGTAGCCCTACAACATTCGATCGATTGCTCGGATTGCGGTTCGGAGCTGCAGCGGTACGTTGTATTCAGGAAGGTAAAATCAATGTGATGGTCGGTCTCGACCCGCCAGGAATTATAACCACCCCAATTGCAGAAGCTATTTCAAAAATGAAACTGGTTCCACTAAACTGCGACACCATCATGACTGCGCGTGCGCTTGGAATTTCATTTGGAGATTAATCAATGCCTGCGAAAAAAACTGTTTCTAAACCCCGGTCAACAAAAGTTGATAATAAGGCAGTCATTAAAAAAACTAATCCTTCCGGAACAGCTCGAAAGAATAATAAAATTTCCGCAAAGCCGTTCCAGGAATCTTTAAAGAAACATCTGCTCTACACTATGGCAAAGGATCAGTACTCAGCAACTAATCTTGATTTATATAAAAGCATTTCGCTAGCGGTAAAAGATCTGCTTGTAAAACGGTGGATCCGAACTCAACAAACATATTACGAAGTCGATGCAAAACGTGTGTACTATTTGTCGCTTGAATTTTTGATGGGACGCGCGCTTGGCAATAATCTGATCAATCTTGGATTATACGAACAATGCGCGCAAGAGCTCCGCGAAATGGGATATGAACTTGAACAATTACAAGAATTGGAATGGGATGCAGGTCTTGGAAACGGCGGTCTAGGCCGGCTTGCGGCCTGCTTTCTTGATTCGATGGCCACGATGCAATTACCGGCCTACGGTTACGGCATCCGTTATGAATATGGAATTTTCTTCCAACACATCCGTGATGGATATCAAGTTGAAACGCCGGATAACTGGCTGAGATATGGAAACGTTTGGGAAATCGATCGCCCTGAATATTTGTACAACGTAAAATATTACGGCAACGTGATTCAATCAACCGGCACGGATGGCAAACTCAACAGTGAATGGATCGACACTCAAGATGTGATGGCCATGGCATATGACATTCCAATTCCTGGATATGGCAACAATACAGTCAATAACCTGCGATTATGGGCTGCAAAATCTACGCGGGAATTCGACTTTGAATATTTTAATCACGGCGATTACATCAAGGCAGTTCAAGATAAACAAAAAACAGAAACGATTTCCAAAGTTCTTTACCCCAATGACAATGTCGTCCAAGGAAAGGAACTTCGATTAAAACAGGAATACTTTTTTGTATCAGCAACATTGCAAGATGTAATCAGGCGTTACAAAAAAGCTCACCCGAATTTTTCTCAATTCCCGGAAAAAGTTGCAATTCAACTCAATGATACACATCCAGCGATCGCAATTCCGGAACTGATGCGCATCCTGATTGATTTGAATGGACTGTCCTGGGATGACGCCTGGAGAATTACTACGGCAACTTTCGGTTATACCAATCATACAATTCTTCCTGAAGCTCTCGAAAAATGGCCGGTATCAATGATCGAAACTCTTTTGCCGCGACATATGCAAATCATTTATGAAATCAACCAACGTTTTTTAAACGATATTACAAAAAAATATCCTGGTGATAATGATCGATTACGGCGCATGTCTTTGATCGAAGAGGGGTCTGAACGAATGGTTCGAATGGCACATCTTGCAGTCGTTGGAAGTCATTCCGTAAATGGTGTCGCCGAACTACATACCAGTTTGATCAGGACAATCTTATTCAAAGATTTCAATGAATTTTATCCGGATCGTTTTAACAACAAGACGAACGGCATTACGCAAAGAAGATGGTCGCGGTTATGTAATCAAAAACTTGCGGAGTTAATTACTGGAAAGATTGGTGAAGGTTGGATTACAGATTTATATCAGCTCAAAAAGCTAACCGAGTTTGCAGATGATTCAGCATTTCGCGCTGAATGGCGCGCAGTAAAAGCAAACAACAAGGAAAATCTTGCAGCATATATTTCCAGCCTCACTGGCGTAAAAGTAAATCTGGATTCCATATTCGACATTCAGGTGAAACGCATCCATGAATACAAGCGTCAGTTGTTAAATTGCCTGCATGCGATCCATCTTTACAATCAGATCAAACAAAATCCGGAAGCTTCATTCGTTCCCAGAACGATAATTTTTGCAGGGAAAGCGGCTCCTGGATATTTCATTGCGAAGTTAATCATTAAACTGATCAACTCAGTTGCAGATGTAATCAATCGTGATCCGGATTTAAACAATCTTCTGAAAGTTGTATTTCTGCCAAACTATTGCGTTTCTATGGCTGAAAAGATCATGCCTGGCGCGGATTTATCCGAACAGATTTCAACCGCCGGTATGGAAGCTTCAGGAACCGGCAACATGAAGTTTGCACTAAACGGAGCATTAACGATCGGTACTCTGGATGGAGCGAACATCGAAATTAAGGAAGAAGTTGGTAATGAAAACATTTTTATTTTCGGCTTGAAAGCGGATGAAGTCTTGAATTTGAAAAAGAGTGGATATAATCCGCGGGAATATTATGAACGGAATGCCGATTTAAAAAAGGTCACCGATATGATCGCTAACGGATTCTTTTCACCATGGAATCCCCAATTATTCAAGCCAATTATCGATTCCTTAATGAGCACCGACAATTTCATGCTTTTTGCAGATTTTGAGGCATATGTTAAATGCCAATCTGTTGTATCTCAAAATTTCACAAACATTGAAGATTGGACACGCAAATCCATCCTGAACGTTGCCAATACCGGGAAATTTTCCAGCGATCGAGCAATCGGCGAGTACGCAAAAGATATTTGGAACGTTAAATCAGTGCCGATTGAGCTTGAACCGGAAGCTCCACTGAAGCTGGTGAAATAACTTCCGCCATACTTCAACACCAGCTGCATGAATCGCAAACCACACATTGTTCATATCATCGCATCGCTCCATTCAGGCGGAGTTCAAAGTGTGGTTCTTGGATTGGCCAAAAGCAAATCGCTTTCATCATTTAAGCATTCCGTTGTTTGTATGTATGAAAGGTTCGGTAACGTTGCACAGGACTTCGTAGATGCAGGAGTTGAAATCCATGAATGTATTCTGCCTTTTACAAAATGGCCGAATATTCCATACAGGTTAAGAAATTTACCTACACCTTTATTCAAATTGCAATTTCGTTCAATGCTGGGTCGGTTGCTAAAAAACATTAAGGCCGAAATTGTTCATACTCATGCTCCAGCGTTTATTGATGCACAGGCGCAAGCAGTTCAAAACAATAATTTGCCATGGGTTTGGACCGATTCATGGTTTTTTTAATCACAAACCAAAAGATATCCGCGAATGGAAAACTGCAATCGATCTGGTGCGCAATAAACAATCACATGTCACAACAGTTTCAGAAACGTCAAAATCAGATTTAGTTAAAAAGAAAATCTTCAACAACGGCGATATTGATGTAATTTATCCGGGGACTGAACCTTCAGAATCAAAAACGCAAATTCGAAATGGACAGATGGAGAAAGAAATTTGGAATTCAACCCGAAGCACTCGTTTTTGGATCTGTTGGACGCGTTTCAGATGAAAAAGGTTTTGATATTGCATTAAAAGCTACTTCCCTGCTGGAACGAAAACTTCCACATTCGTTTTTCTTGATTCTCGGAGATGGTGAGTCAAGAGCATCACTCGAATCAGAAGTGAATCGGTTAGGCCTGCAGAATCGATTTTTCATTTTGGGATTTGACAATCACCCATTGCAGTTTTTGCAGGAACTGGATGTCTTTGTATTTCCATCACGGCTGGAAGCATTTGGTTTAGCTTTAGTTGAAGCAATGTCGTTGGGGTTGCCATGCATTGCCACAGATGTTGTCGGAACCAAAGAGATAATAAATGAAACTGCTGGAATGTTGATCCGATCGGAAGATCCCAATGCTTTGGCTGATGCAATGTTAGCGATGGCTACCGCCAGTTTTCGGAGTAGTTTTTCCGGTGGGCCGGATATTGCGAAACATTTTACGCACGAAATTTGTGCGGCAAATTATTTAAAGGTGTACGAAAAATTGTTGAGATTATAGTGCTTGCAACACCGAAATTACATAGCCACCATCACGATCTTCCGGATCGCCTGATTGTTCATAAACATCCAGCATCACAGAAGATCGGAAGTACATACTTTTGATCAAACGGAATTCGCGATGAATTTCAGTCTGTCCGATCGAAGCCACCCACGCTGATTCTTCGAATAGCGTAGTGGTTTGATCAATTTCATCCCATTGATTGCGAGGCGCATTTGCATACTCAACATGAAACCAGAGTCCACCTTTTTTTAAGATTTGATGGATATTCGAAGTGATCGCTCTTGCATCCAACATTTCATCCATGCATTCATCCGCTTGATAATCTGATTCAACTTCATTCCACTTTGCCAAAAATTTTGCAACTTTCATAGTTAATGGATCTGTGTTGATTACTTTCCGCACTAGCCGGCGTTCCTTGCTATTGATGGTTATATTTGGAAAAAGAAACAGTACGACGTCCGCCTCTTGTTTACGCAAACTAAAGTTAGGAAGCGGTGAATGGATGAATCGGATGATTGAATCATTCAATCCAGCTTGGTGCAATGCTGACTTAGCCAGAGATAGCATTTTTTTTGAACCATCGATTGCAATGATTTTCGTTTCAGGAAATCGAGTTGCAAGACTTTTTAGAATTGCGCCATTGCCGCAGGCGTAGTCAACAATAACTTTTGGTGAAATGATTCCAGCGTCAAGCAATACCTGATGCATTTTCGAAGAAATGTTTCGATAAGCGCGGCGATGAGCTGGATCATTCGATTTCTCCAGCCACCAATCTGCAAGAAATCCTTCGAAAGCAGCAGAACCTTTTACAAATTCTTTGTCAAAATCGATTGAGTGCATCCGTTCGAATTAACCTCTTTGTTGAACTGTTGAACCTCTGCGCCAAATCAAATAAGCAGGAACTCCAGTCAATACAATTCCGATGCCGACCAAAGCACTGCGCGTATCAGCTGCAATTGTATTGATTACAAGCGCGGCAGATGCAAGCACAAAAAGAATTGGAGTCAATGGATATCCGGGCGTACTGTAAGGAAGCTTCAATCCTGGATTTCTTTTTCTATAAACGAACACACAAGCGCCACCGAGTCCATAAAAAATCCATCCTGCAAAGATTACATATGTAAGCAATTGTTGAAATGTTCCAGTTGCGGCCAATATCGCTGACCAGACTCCCATTGAAATGATCGCAACCGCTGGAGTGTGAAATTTCGGATGAACTTCAGCGAGTTTTCGGAAGAAGAGGCGGTCTTCCGCCATCGCATAAAATACTCTTGGTGCTGTCAGGATTGTTGAATTTTCTGCGCTAAAAATGGAAACCAGAATTGCAAGCGAAAGTAATTTGGAAGCTCCTGGTCCAATTACTGCTGAGATCGAATTGGAAGCAATTGCTTCCATTCCTGTAGAACCTTTCACCCCAAGCGCTGCAATGTATGCAAAATTTGCTAACAGATAAAGAGAAATCAATGCAAGTAGCCCAATAAAAAATGCGCGTGGAAAATTTCGCTGCGGATTAATGACTTCTGCCGCATTGTATGTTGCATATTGCCATCCTTCATATGCCCAAAGAACACTGATCATCGCAAGGCCGAATGCAGATAAATGGGATGCACTAAAATTTGCAGGCCAAAGATCCGGACCTGAAAGATTCTGATAACCTTTTCCAAGCCATAGCAAAACAACACTCATTAAAATGATTGCTGTAACTTTAATGATGGTGGTCCAATTTTGAAGATCTGCGCTTTGTCGAACTCCACGAACGTTGATCACAGTAAGCACAATGATGGTGCCGATGGAAATCAGCTTTGACACCACGTGATCTACAGGAATGATTTGACCGAGATAAGTAGAAAATGCGACGGCAAGAGTTGCTGTGCTTCCACTTCCAATTACAAAAAAGGTTGTCCAGCCAAAAAGGAAGGCTGCAAGCGGACCAAAACAATCACGGATGTAGACGTACAATCCGCCGGCTTCCGGACGAAATGCGCTGAGTTCACCATATGCAAGGCCGCCAACCAACGATAACAATCCACCGAAAATCCATACCAGCATTGCAAGGATCAGTGAACCATCAACTTGTTTCAGCACAACACCCGGAACCAGAAAGATTCCAGAACCGATTACGGAGCAAACAACCAATACGGTGAGGTCCCACAGTGTTAATGTGCGAACAAGCTGCGCCATTGTTGCAACTATTCTACATACTTTGTGACTTTGTGGTTAATTCTATTCGGTTATGGTGAGGATGCTGTTGAAGAAGCCGTTAGCATCAGGAGCTTTATGCGGGTTGGCCGGATCATCAAGCCACCGGCTATCATCTAACAAAAATTTATAGAAATATCGTCCTGGTGGTAAAGCGGGATTAACAGCTTTCCAAACACCGTGTTCAATCCGTTCCGCTTCAACAGGATCCTTCCAATCATTCCAACTTCCAAATAGCTGAACTTTTGCAGCGGATGGATCATACAGATAAAAATGCAGAAATCCATTCCGTTTGCGCGGAGGCAATTGCTGACCGAGATGAATAATATCGGGACGTCTCCAAACGGCAAATGCTACAGCCTGACCCGCTTCCAAAACTCCGGAACCTTGTCGCTCATGCGGCGCACCTGGAATTGGAACGGCGGAGGCTTTCAAAAGTGCACGAATCTGTTTTGGATCCAGTTCCGGATTTGCTTCCAACATACATGCAATAACGCTGGAAGTAAGTGGCGCTGCGAAGCTGGTACCATCAACATGTTGATAATGAGGCGTTACCAATTTTTGCGCTGCCATTCTTTCGTTCACACTGGTATCACCTTCTGCTCTTTTTGCAAAAAGCTCCGCAGCTTCATTTGCAGTTGGTGTGCCGGGCAACATCGGTGCTGCAACCCAAATGCTGGGCGCAACCAATTCAGGTTTTGTAGCTCCATGCATGGTTTGACCATAATTGCTATGCCACAATTCCATTTCGTGATGATCAAAAACATTTTTGTCATCAATTCCACCGATTGTTAAAGCAAGCGGCGCAGTAGCTGGAGGCACTAACATTCGATGACCTTCATTTCCTGCAGCGCAAACAACTGCAATGCTTTGATGTATTAATCTTTGCACAGCCTCATCCAATGGATTTCCAACCGTAACGCGATCGCGATCTCCACCAACTGAGATATTTACAATTTGGACTCCGAGTTTCTTTGCGTTTCGGATCAGCCAGCGAAGAGCTCTAAGAATGCTTTCATTGTTAATCTTCCCTGCGCCTGTTCGTAGAATTTGAATCAATACAAGTTCAGCATCACTAGCGAGTCCGCGATACAGTCCATGACTTAACCAACCGTTTCCTGCTGCAACACCGCTGGTCATCAATCCATGCCACTGATAAGGCTCGCGATCATCCCAACCAGGCCATTTTGGAATTTGATCCGGCGTAAAACGACGACTTCGGGTTCGAGGCAAACTGACATCCACCCATGCTTTAATTCGATTGTGTGGCTGAATCAAATCGGGATGCGGATAAAATCCACTATCAATAAATGCAATTGTAATTCCTCTCCCGGTAAAACGTGGATCTGCATGCAGCCGCAATGGGGTTGGCAATGCACCAAATGCTGCTTCCGCATCCAACGGCCAAACCGATTGAATCCCATCATGCAATGCAGCTTCGCCTTCCTTCAGCAAAGTGATTAACAAAGCCTCTTGCACACAAGCTGGACACGCTCCATCCAATCGATGCCAGCCCGGATGCCGTTTTTCAATTTCTGCTAGAACTTCCGGATCCATCCAGCGTGCTTCAGATAGCACTTTGTCCGAAATCGGCCGCTTACATAGCGGGCAGGACTTTTCTTGATCGTTCATTACGATGCACATTATATCTCTGTGTCTTAGTGGTAAAATACGGGTTTTGTTTTCCTATCTTATTAATGAGGTTCGCATGGTTAAAATGTTTGTTCTTCTGAGTCTGCTATTAATTTTTGCCGTCACCGTTTCCGCGCAGTCCTTTTTTCCGTATAAATATGAAGAAACTACGCTGGACAATGGGCTGAAGGTAATCACCATTCCTATGAAAAACTCCGGCCTTGTTTCCTACTTCACGATTGTCAGAGCGGGCAGTCGTGATGAGGTTGAACCGGGAAAAAGTGGTTTTGCTCATTTCTTTGAACACATCATGTTTCGCGGTACGAAAAAATATTCTGCAGAACAATACAATGAATTCATACAGGAAATGGGCGCTGATACTAACGCATCAACATTCGATGACAAAACAATTTATTACCTGCATTTTCCTACTCGCTATTTAGAAAAGGTCATTGAATTACAAGCAGATAAGTTCATGAATACGACTTACAGTAAGGAAGATTTTCAGACTGAAGCGAAAGCAATCTTAGGTGAGTACAACAAGAACTTTGCAAATCCTTTTTTTCAGATGGAAGAACGCCTGCGTGATACGGCATTCGAAAAATCGACGTACAAACATACGGCAATGGGATTTTTGAAAGATATTCAAGACATGCCCAACCAATATGAATACAGTTTGCAATTTTTTAATCGCTTCTACCGTCCCGAAAATTCCATCATTTTGATCACCGGGAATTTTGATTCTGCACAAGCACTCATACTGATCAAAAAATATTATGCAGATTGGAAGACAGGTGCGCACAAAACCGTGAACCTCGAAGAACCTTCGCAAACAAAAGAAAAACGAGCGGAAGTAAAATATCCAGGAAACACACTTCCCATTATAGGAATTACTTACAAGGCACCCGCATTTTCTCCGGAAAATAAAGATTTTGCCGCGCTCTTTTTGTTATCTCGCCTGGTATTTGGCGAAACATCCGAACTTTATAAAAAGCTTGTGCTTGATGAGCAAACTGTGGATGTGTTGCAGCCGAATGTTGAACCTCATCGCAATCCATATCTGTTCACAGTGTATGTGCGATTGAAAAACGAAAAAGATTTACAGAACGTTGAAACAACGATTACTCAGGCTCTGGAGAAATTCAAATCAAGTCCTCCGGACGCAAAACGGCTGAGTGATCTGAAATCAAATTTGAAATATGGATTCTTAATGGGAATGGACACAAGCAGGAATACGGCGACTAACTTAACTCAGTATTTAGCCTTGACACAAGACATAAAAGGAATTGATAAGACTTTTCAGACCCTTGATTCCATTACGCCCGAAGAAATCCAGCAAGCCGCCACGAAATACCTGTCAACCGAAAACCGCACGTTAGTAACTCTTACAGGTGGGAAATAATGATCGGCCGATATTTGATTCTAGCGTTGTTAATCTTTCCTGTTGTCGTTTCGGCGCAGCAAATTCCGGATAACAAAATGATTCTGATTAAAAATGATTCCCCGCTGATTGCATTTAGAATCATGTTCCGCACTGGCTCTTCTTTCGATCCAAAAGGGAAAGAAGGACTGGCCAGCTTGACGGCCACTATGCTTACGGATGGCGCAACTCAGAAAAATGAATATCAGAAGATTCTGCAATTGTTATATCCGATGGCTGCTTCTTACATTTCGCAAGTTGATAAAGAGATGACGGTAATCAGAGGAGTTGTGCATAAAGATTATCTAGATGCTTATTACGCATTGTTGCGTGATGCAATTCTAACCCCCGGGTTTAAGCAAGATGATTTTGATCGGTTAAAAACAGATCAAGTAAATGCGATTGCCAGAATACTTCGATACAACGATGATGAAGAACTAGGAAAAGAACTTTTACGCGATGAGATTTACAAAGGCCATCCGTATGGTCATACCAATGATGGAACCGTGAAATCTGCATCATCTTTAACGCTTGATGATGTCAAGAAATTTTATGCTCAACAATTTTCACAAAAAAATCTGACCATTGGAATCGCCGGAAATTATCCTGATTCTCTCGTGGCTCAAATCAAAAAAGATTTTGGATCCTTACCTGCAGGTGCGCAAGCGAATGCCGTTCAAATTATTCCAGCACCAAAGGAAATTTCTGGTATCCATGCCGTGTTGATTGAAAAAGATACGGCAGGTACAGCTATTAGTTTTGGCTTTCCAATCAGTGTGAATCGTTCCAATGAAGATTTTTATCCGCTGATGATCATGAATTCCTGGATGGGACAACACCGAAATTCATTTGCTCACCTTTATCAAGTCATGCGCGAAATCCGCGGTCTGAACTACGGAGATTACAGCTATATCGAATGGTTTGCTTTTGGCGGACGTACCATGCTTCCTTTTCCAAACTTCGCAAGACATCAACAACTCTTTGAAATCTGGATCCGTCCTGTTCAAAATCAGAATCGCCATTTTGCGCTGCGGCAAGCCGTTCGTGAATTGCAAAAATTAATCGATAACGGAATGACTCAGGAAGATTTTGAAAAGAGCCGCAATTTTCTGTTGAACTATAACGTCAATCTTGCGCAATCAAACTCTGATCAGCTTGGTTATGCTCTTGATGATCGTTTCTATGGGCTGGATCAACCATATCTTGAAAAAATCAAATCAAAGTTATCTACCATAAAACTGGAAGATGTTAATGCCGCAATTAAGAAACATTTGAACGCTAAGAATATGGTCATCGTTATTGTTACAAAAGATGCGCAGAGTTTTAAAGATGCGTTAAGCCAGAATAAGCCGAGTCCGATTACTTATGAATCGCCAAAACCGGCGGCAGTTTTAGAAGAAGACAAAGAAATCATCAACTATCAAATCAACATTCCGGCTGAAAACATTCAAATGATTCCGGTGGATCAAATCTTCGAATGAAGTTATTGCGTTGCCTGACTGTAACCTACATACTGGCTTTTGCCGGTTACATTCAATCGCATGATTTATATTTAAATCCTTCCTCGTTTTTTCTAAATGAACCAGGAACAGTCCAGCTTGAAATGCTGCTTGAAGAAACAAGATTTCCAGGTGATCCAGTTCCATGGAAAGGCTCTAAAACCGTCCAGTTTAAAATGATCGGTCCAACCGGAAATCACAATTTAATCAATACAAAAGAAAATAATCCATCGGTCACGATTGACCAAAACGGAACGTATCAAATCGGTTGGCATTCGGATGTAACTTACATTTCAATTGAACCGGCAATATTCGATCAATACATTGCACTTGAAGGCTATAAGACTGCAATCGATGCCAGAAAAAATAAGCCAACCACAAGAGGGCGTGAGCGATATAGCCGCTTTCTGAAGACGTATGTTCAAGTTGGGTCGAATAAAACTGAAGATTTCCAGAAGCCGATAGGTTTTAAAATCGAAATAATTCCGCAGAACAATCCAGCTTTCCTGAAGGTGGGTGACGAATTAGAAGTCCAGCTTCTATACGAAGGGAAGCCACTGCCAAAAAAACGGATGATGGCCACTTATGAAACGTATAGCGAAAAGCCGGAAGACTACGCCCAGAGTATAACAACAGACAAAAATGGGAAAGCTCATTTCAAAATTACCAATCCTGGAATCTGGATCATTCGATCCAATCACATGGTCTCAGTCAAAGAAGATCCTAAAGCGGATTGGGAAAGCTTTTGGGCAAACATGAGTTTCCAGGTAAAACCATAGTCCGCCTTATCGACTGAAATTCTTACGCTGCATAAAAATAAGTCACTCAAACTCTGATCCCTCTTCTCGAGAAAATCTTTTTTTTGTTTGGCATATCCTTTGCTTCCAATTGGTTGGGGGGTAGATATGAAACCATTGATTTTCTTTACATTGTCCTTTCTGTGCTCCGTTCCTCTTTTCTGGCACATTCAGAAAATGAGCAAAATGCGGAAGAAGTTAGCGCGAGTTTCATCATCCGAATCCGAGCTATCAAACTGCTATTCGGATTTGAATCGGATGCGGAAGGATCGATACTAAAGACGCTTAAAGACAATCTAATTCATAACAAGTAGAAGCGGTTTTGACTGATAGGCAGGTGGGAATCACCTCTTTACAAATAGTCTTGCCAGCCCCTTCCTTTCGGTATAATTGTTCTATAGTTAGACAGGATTTGTAAAAAGTGTTATGAATTATGACTTGGATTAGGAAGGGGACGTTTATTGTCGGCCTTTGACGTGCTCGTTGTGGATGACGAGCAAGACATCCGAACCTATTTACAGACCATCCTCCAGGAGGAAGGACTGACCGTTCGTTGTGTCCCCAACGCAACGGAAGCTCTTACTTTAATCAACGAGGACAAGCCCCAACTCATCGTTCTGGATTTGATGATGCCAGAAATGCCAGGCGATGAACTTTGCCGCATCATCAAAAGTGATCCCGCTCTCAAGGATATTGTTGTTTTTATTTTAACTTCCAAAGGTGATCTTGAAACCAAACTCGCCTGCTTCTCAAGTGGTGCAGAAGAATATCTAGTCAAACCGATTGATCCGCGTGAATTAACTGCGCGAGTTGGAAGATTCATCCGATTGATCGATGAACTTAAAATGCCCACTGCATTACCATCAAGCGAAGCTATTTCGAAAACTAAACTGGCTACGGATGGTGCAACAAGTGCTCCGAAATCAGATCCTGACGTCCCATCACTGGCTTTATCTGACTATTCCTTTTTGAATTTTCAATCATCATACGGCGTTTATAAAGTTGAATCTCTTGTTGGTAAAGGCGGAATGGGTCAGGTGTTTAAAGCGCATGATGAACAGCTCGATCGATACGTAGCAGTTAAGGTTCTTGCTGCAAAACTCTCGAGTTCTCCCGAATTTGTAGCAAGGTTCAGACGCGAAGCGAAGGTGCTCGCATCAATCAATCATCCCGGCATCGCATCCATCTATAGTTTTAGTGAACAAAAAGGCGAACATTATTTCGCAATGCAGTGGTGTTCCGGCGGATCGTTAGGCGATCTAATCCGCAAAAAAGGCAAAGTCGAACCGATGACTGGAGTGGATATTATCTATCAATGCGCTCAGGCACTGAACGCTGCTTCGAAAAAAGGAATTGTCCATCGCGATATCAAACCAAGTAATTTGATGTTTGATGAAAACCAATTGATCAAGATCGTGGACTTCGGTCTTGCTTATGCTGAACAAATCAGCACGAACCTGACTCAAGGTGGAGAATTCCTGGGCACACCGAGCTACATGGCTCCGGAGCAAGCAAAGTCACCTTCGGTTGATCATCGAGCTGATATTTATTCACTCGGGATTACGTTCTATCACATGCTTTACAGCAAATTGCCATTTCAAGCGACCTCCCCTATTGAAATGGTCATCAAGCACACTTCACATCCCTTCCCTGAATATGACAGTCAGGATGGAAAGTTACCGAAGTCTGTGTATCGCATCATCGAAAAGATGACGCAAAAAGAATCATCCAAGCGATATCAAGATTATTCAAGTTTGATTCAGGATCTTGAAAGTGTCCGCAACGAATTTTTGCATCGCAGTCAATTAAAAATTCCTTCCGCGAGCCGTGTCGCTCCAGTATCTGCAATAACAAGTGGAAACTTTTTTGAGCTCCTTGCTTTGGTTCTATCTCGTTTGCAAGCCGGACTCATAACCTGCAAGTGGAACACTTTGGAAAAGCGATTTTTGATTCGAAATGGTGAAATCGTTTTGTTTGATTCCGTTCAACCCGATGAAAATATCTGGCTCTATCTTGTGAAGAAAGGGTTGTTAAAACGTGAAGATGTTCCAATAAACAAAAACGAAATCGAACAACCATTGAACCGGTTGTTGTTGAATCATGCATTTAGTTTGGAAGATTTTAAGCGGACATATCGCGAATTAATGTTATCGGCGCTCAATCAGGTTCATTTTTGGCCGGTGTTTGAAGGCCATTTTGCCACTGCCCAAATTGAGCATGAGGCATTTTGTTCAATTCCGTTGGTTGATTATCTGCTGAACGCCGCACGTGAAACGATTGATTATGCACTCATTAAATCCCAGGTCCCTAACGGTGCAGCAATGAGACGCACAGAACAATTTGATTATCTGTTGCGAACTTTGAGTCTGAATCCGGAAGAAAGTTTTGTAGCATCACGATTTGAAGGCGAAAACATTACTGTTGATATGCTGAATTTATTGACCGGCCTGCCGGAAGAAAAAATAACCAGGATTGTTTTCGCACTATCGAAATTTGGAGCAATCGAATTCAAGTCACCATCTGAGCGGTCTGCAACTTCAAGTCGGAAAATGGATTCGGCGCCGAAAATTGATTCCACTCCCATATATTCTCCACCACCACCTCCACCGAAAAGTGCACGGATCGAAACAGTCCTACCGATTCCAACTCCGCCTGTACCGCCACCTCCGCAATCAGTGATCGCACCAGTCACCACAACTCCAGTCCAAACAGCACCAGCGGCAGTCGCTGCGAAAACCAAATCAACGGTATCAGCCACCCCGGTGACGGCGCCACCGGCTGCAAATACTAAATCTTCACCCACGGGCACGGGAACACGCACTGACCCAAAGACTGAGGCCGCACTTCGAGATAATTATTTGCTTGAAATGCAACGCCGCCGATTTACAGCAATCCCGGGTGAAGATACACCTACCCCAACTCCCACGGAAGCCAACGTCAGAATGGAAGTTCAAAAGTCAGCTGGAATGATTGAGGCTGAACAGCACATTAAGATAGCGGAACAATTTTTTAAACTAGCTGAGAAAAAATTTGAAGATGGTGATTTTTATAACGTAACAAGTCTGTGTAAACAAGCAATTCAAAATCATCCAACAGACCCACGATATTATCAGTTGATGGCCCAGGCCTATTCCAAACATCCACGATTTTTGAAAGACGCCCAGGCAAATTGGGAAAAGGCGATTGAATTAGATCCCTGGAATCCGGAATTCCATGTCCAACTTGCAGAGTTCTACATTCAACAAGGACTCTGGCTGCGAGCGTCAAACCACGTTAAGAAAGCTCTTACAATTACCCCTGAACACAAACGAGCAATGGAGTTGACGCAAACGCTGAAAGGCAAACACCGTTAGCTGCGTGGTTTGCGTGTGGATTTTGAGGGAACAAACGGAATCGATGGACCTGTAGCTGCCAATTCTTGCCGATCCGCTCTCTTTACCTGATGCTCCATAATAAGAAGAAGATTATCGCGATCGGAAACTTCATGATTCCAGATGAAACCGCACGATTTACACTTCTTCATCCTGCTAGAAATTACATCGAGATTGTCCGAAAGACAGACCGGACACAATAGCATCTTTTCTGCAGCCGAAGCGGATCCAGATTTGCCAATTTTTTGCTTTTTTCTGCCCATAAGTTATTCCAATTACAAAAGATATGAATCTTGACCCGATTTGTCAAGTTTTGGGCTACTGAAGAATCTCTCGCAGGAGCTTCATGTTAAGATTTCCACCGGAAATTATTGCCGCTACACGAGATCCACGCGGAACTGACTCTATCTGGGGTAATGCCGCTAAAGTCACAGCGGCAGAAGCCTCCGCCACGATTTGCTCGTGTTCCAGGAGCAAAAGAACCGTTTTTTTGATCTCTTCCTCATCAACATTAACGATTTCATCCACATATTTTGGGGCCAGCTCATAAACAATCTTTCCTATTCCTCCGGCAATCCCCTCCGCAATGGAAAATTCATATGGATATTCCTCATAACAAACGCCGTCATCAAGAGACTTCTGCAGCGAAGGAGAATTTGCGCTTTGCACGCCTATAACTTTTAAATCAGGATCCAGCGTTTTCATTGCAATTGAAATTCCGCTGATTAAACCTCCACCACCCACCGGAACAATAACAGCATCCAGCTCCGGCATTTGCTGATGCAACTCGATTCCGATTGTTCCCTGGCCTGCTACTGTACGCCAATCATCATACGGATGAACGATCGTCAAACCTAATTTCTCCGCAAGAGCACGTCCTTCACGTTCGCAATCTTCATATGTTTCCGCACCACGAACATCGGCAAGAAAGTGTTGAAGTTTATCTAATTTTGCTCGTGGAGTTTTTCGCGGCACGTAAATTGTTGCAGGCGCATCAAAGATACGAGAAGCATATGCAACACCAAGCGCATGATTTCCAGCAGACCATGCCACCAATCCGTGAAGACGTTCTTGAATCGAAAGCGAACGGACGACATTCAGTGCACCCCGAACTTTGAATGATCCCGTTGGTTGCCAATTTTCAAGCTTCAACGAAATATCAAACCCGGATATCTCGGAGAAATAGAACGACGAACGCAGCGGAGTGTGGTGGATATATGGACCAATAGCAGCCGCTGCACTTTGAATTGTTTCAAGGTCAATCATTCCGAGCTCACTGATGCGAGATGCACGATGCGGGATGCGAGGTCCGCTCCGGTAATATCGCGCATCTCGCATCTCGCATCGCTATTATTTTATCATCCCATTATTTGATGTATATTCACCTTCAATATTATGAATAAAAGGTGTTTCATGTTTTGTTTGTTGCTGTTCTCCGCTTTTGCGTTTGCAGATATTCCATATGAATGGCTCACACGGGCAGAACGAACATCATTTCAAGAGACCTCGCGTTATGACGAGACTGTTAATTATTGTAAGAAATTGATGGCGGCATCACCCTGGATTCATTACACCACGTTTGGGAAAAGTCCTGAAGGCCGTGACCTTCCATTAGTAATTGCGTCGCGCGAAAAATTGTTCACATCTGAATCTGCCCGCAAAGGAAATCACTTTGTTGTTTTGATTATTAACAGCATACATGCAGGTGAAATTGCCGGCAAAGACGCTTCCCTAATGCTTTTGCGTGAAATGGTGATTACCAAGAAATTGGAAAGCCTCTTACAAAACGTAATCGTAATGGTTGTCCCGATCTTCAATGTTGATGGTCATGAACGCTTCGGCCCATATAACCGGATAAATCAAAATGGACCAAAGGAAATGGGATGGCGTACATCATCGCAGAATCTCAATCTGAATCGGGATTTTATGAAAGCAGATCAACCTGAGATGCAATCGATGCTAAAACTGTACACTCAATGGTTACCTGAATTCATGCTGGATAATCACATTAGTGACGGAGCAGATTTTCAGTACGATATTACATATATCGTTCAAAAAGAGCCTGTAATGGCCTCGCCGCTTTTCCAATATTGGGAAAACAAATTAGAGCCGCAAGTGGTTTTAGATTTAACGAAATCAGGACACATTACTGGTCCTTATTTTGAAATGATTAATGATAAAGATCCAAAGGCTGGAATCGAAATGTCTTTTGCATCCCCGCGCTTTTCAGATGGCTACACAACATATCAAAATCGATTAGGAATGACCGCGGAAACTCATAGCTTGAAACCATACGAGACCCAGGTTCGTTCAAATTATGATCTTATGATTTCACTGCTGAAAGAGCTAAACAAATCTGGAGCAAGTCTAAAACAGACTGAACTTAAGATGGATGATGAAACGATTGCGCTTGGAAATTCGTATGATCCAAATCGCAAATTTCCGATCCGTTTCGATTTGAACAAGGATAAAAAAGAGTCATTGTTGTGGCATGGAGTTGAATATGAAATTGAATCGAGTCCGATATCTGGAGCGAAAAAAATCGTGTATGGGAAAAAGCCGCAGGATATAACCATTCCTGTATTCAAGACTGTAGATGTTGTAGAGTCAGTCGCTCCACCACTCGCATACTTAATTCCACCGCAATGGACCGAGGTAATTGATCGATTGCAATTTCATAACATTGCAATCGCGCGCACATCAGCGCCTTACAGCGGAAAGTTTGAAACATATCGTTTTCATAATACGAAATGGCCTGAAGAGCCGTTCGAAGGAAGATTTTTGCCAACCTATGAAATCACAAAAGTTGTTGAGCAGCGTGACTTTTTGGAAGGATCAGTTCTGGTGCGATTAAATCAGCGCAATAACAGAGTTATTCTTGGATTACTGGAACCTCAATCGACGGATTCATTTGTGGCATGGGGATTTTTTAATGCTATCTTTGAACAAAAAGAAGATGCTGAAGCTTATATTTTAGAAGATTTAGCCGAAAAGATGCTGAAAGAAAATCCAGAACTAAAAACTGAATTCGAAGAAAAAATTAAAACTGATTCTAAATTTGCGTCAGACCCGCTCGCACGGCTCCGATTCTTTTATGTACGCTCTCTGTTTTGGGATTCGCGTAAAGATGCTTATCCGATTGTACGTATCACCGATGATGCGCAGCTGAATGCTATTCCAATTAGAAGTCGTTAGTGGAAAAAATCCTGCCAGATCCAGAAACAATGGTCATAGACCAGGGGGGCGGGCCTCCGTGCCCGCCGTCATCTAGGCGGGCAGAGACGCCCGCCCTCAGGGACCCTGGCTATTCCCTACGGAAAAATACTTTTGTTATGCGCAATCTTTCTTTCTGCTTTTAGCCTTTATCTTTTCATCAGCAACGATTTCCACAATGTTCATTTTGATTCAAAGGCCCACCAGCTTGTTGCACGCAGAATTTCAGACAGCCTCAGACCTGGCTGGATCCAAATCGGCGCATTCTGGCTTCCGCTTCCGCATGTTTTGTATTATCCACTGGTTAAAATCGATTGGATTTATTTTAACGGCTACGCGGGAATTCCATTTTCTGTTTTGAGTTACCTGATTACAGTTCATTTGTTATTTAAGATCCTTAAATATCTGGTGGATCCTTTTTCTGCATTTTGTGGAACCGTACTCTACTTGACCAATCCAAATATTTTGTATTTGCAATCAACATCACTGACCGAAGGACTATCAATCGCTTTCGGTGTCGCAGCTGTTTATTTCTTTGTGCGATATGCAGTTGATCGATCCAATAAAATGCTTGTTATAGCATCAATCATTTCGTCGCCTGGTGTGCTAGTTCGCTACGAAAACTGGTTCGTTTTCGGAATGATGGGATTGTTAACGATCGTTTTAAACATAAAAGACAAACGTGGCTTCAAAAAAATCATTGCGGATGGGTTAATTTTAGGAATTCCGAATTTTGCTGCGATTGCACTCACGTTTTGGATTAATTGGTATACAACCGGACATGTAATTATTGATGTCACCCATAAATTTACAGATTGGCAGCCTGGCCAGGGAACATATTTTGTATCGTTTCTTGTTTCACTTTACACGTTGGCGAAACTGGTCAGTACCGAATGGGTGATCGCTTCGCTCATCGGCTTTTTTCTGATGGTACGTCACAAATATCGTGAACCTGCCTTTATTGCCACTCTCGCCATTCTCGGACCACTGCTGCTTTACATGATTCAATATCATGATGGACATCCCACGCGAATCCGTTATGGACTTTTGCTGGTACCAGCATGCTTCATCTTTGTTTCGTATTTTCCAACACGTACGAAATTGATCCGTTATCTTTTCGTTGTTTTCACAGTGTATGTTGCGACATCAAGTTATTTTGGAATGGTTGAATCTTCCAAGCTGTTACAAGAATCTTTGAGAGACGCAAATAACCTGGCATTGCAAAGAGACATACTGGATTATCTCAAACAAAATGATGATGGATCTTTGATTCTTGTATCAATGGGAGAAATTGCACCCGTTATTTATGATTTGAAGTTACCACTCAAGCGATACATCCATGAAGGTGTGAACCCCTGGTGGAATGACGCAGGAAAAGAACCGGAAAAATGGGCTGGTTGGGTTTTCTTATCTCAGGATGATAAGTTGTGGAAGTTATTTCATGATAATAAAAATTTCCATCGCCATTTTGCATTGATCGGGCGCCGAAACTATCTTGAATTGTACAGGCGTACACCGGATGAGGAGTTCAATCTAAAATCGCATCGGCCGCACAGCGCAAGCATCAGAGGCGAACTGCCCAATTTTAATCAGAAGTAGAGGCTGGAGTGGTGGCATTCAATCACGGAAGCATGGAATTCACGGAAAATACAAAAAAATTATTTCTTTATTCAGTGCCTTCCGTGCTTCCGTGATAAAAGTAACGTACCTTAACTAAACAGGATATGGATATGAATTGGCTAAAACATTTCGCAAATGAACTAACAAAAGGTCATGAAGCAGAACCATGGCATGGCCCATCAACAAAATCCTTGCTAAAAGGAATCACTGCTGAGGAAGCTGCATCGTATGTAATTCCAGAATTTCACAGTATTTGGGAAATCGTTTTGCATATGGATGCATGGCAAAAAGAAGTGTTCAGACGTTTAGATTCAAGTTTTATTCCTGAAATTCCTGAAGAAGGCGATTGGCGTGCCGTATTGGAAGTTAGTGAAGAAGCCTGGCAGCAGACGATTTCGGATTTAGATTCGTCCTTGCATGAACTAGTTAGCGCACTGAATCGCATCTCAAAAACGGCTGATGAAAACAAAGCCTTGGAGTCGCGTGGAACAGCTTCAGGTCCAGCTATAACGCTTGCTGCAACTCTTTCAGGTTTGATTCAACACAATGCTTATCACAGCGGACAAATTGCTGTGTTGCGGAAAGTTCTGCGAGCTGAGCGGTAAAATGAATGATGCTGATTGAACAATGAAGCGAATCTGCGTTTTTTGTGGTTCAAGTACCGGGTCAAAAGGGATCTATGCAGAAACCGCGCAAAATTTAGGAAAACTGTTAGCTCAAAATAATATTGGACTTGTTTACGGCGGCGGTCGCGTAGGGCTGATGGGAATTTTGGCAGATTCGGTTTTAGCCGCATCCGGTGAAGTGATCGGAGTTATTCCGAAAGGACTATTTGAGCGCGAAGTTGCACATGGAGAGCTCACTGAACTCCGATTCGTTGATTCCATGCATCAACGTAAAGCTATGATGGAAGAACTTGCTGACGGTTTTATCGCACTGCCTGGCGGTTATGGCACTTGCGAGGAATTTTGTGAAATGGTCACCTGGGCACAGCTTGGAATTCATAACAAACCTTGCGGTCTTTTGAATGTCGAAAACTTTTATGATTCATATCTCTCATTTTTAGATAACGCAGTAAAAGAAGGATTTCTACGGATGGAACATCGCAAACTGATTTTAGAAGATACGCATCCATTCGAGTTACTCAACAAAATGAAACATCATCACCCTCCTAAGTTGACAAAGTGGATCGACCTGGATGAATCCTGAATTTTGTATCTTGCATCTTGTATCCCCCATCATATAATTCCAACTATACGTTTTGGTTCGTAAAGGTTTGCATAAGAAAACGCCGCTCAAAGATCTAATACCTCCAAGAGAGAAAGCTATTGCTGTAGGAATCTATGGCACACGCGCCGATCGTTGGCGCGAAGAACAATCTCTGGATGAACTTTCCACGTTAGCCATTACTGCTGGTGCAGACGTTCTTCAAAAATTCATGCAAGAAAAACCGCGGCGTGATCCTGCTTATTACTGCGGTAAAGGAAAGTTGGAAGAAATGAAAACCTATTGCGATCAAAAAAATGTGGATGTGGTTTTGTTTGATGATCCATTAACGCCAGCGCAAATGCGCAATATTGAACGATTGATGGATCGCAAAGTGTTGGATCGTACTCAATTAATCCTGGATATTTTTGCTCAACGCGCTAAAACATCAGAAGGAAAACTTCAGGTTGAACTTGCACAAATCGATTATTTATTACCACGATTAACCGGACGAGGAATTGAATTATCAAGACTTGGTGGTGGTATCGGAACGAGAGGTGCCTGGTGAAACAAAATTAGAATTTGATCGGCGGCGTCTTCGCGAACGTAGAAGCCGTTTAAAAAAGCAGTTAGATCATGTTCAAGAAATTCGCGAATTGCAGCGTAAATCTCGCAGTGAAATTCCATTGCCGCTCGTTGCATTCATCGGATACACGAATGCAGGGAAAACTACGCTTTTCAATCGTCTCACAGGCGCCAACAGTTTTGCTTCTCCAATTCTTTTCGCCACTCTGGATCCAGCGATCAAAAGTATCAAAGTGCCGAATCAGCAAACTGTTCTTTTCTCAGATACAGTTGGATTCATTCAAAAACTGCCCACAGAACTTGTAGCTGCATTCCGGGCAACACTGGAAGAAGTTGTTCAGGCTCATGTATTGCTGCATGTGATTGACGCTTCCAGTCCCGCGATGGATGAACAAATAGAAGCAGTGCAAGAAACGCTGCGCGTTTTGGATGCTGCAAATAAACCGATATTGCACGTTTTGAATAAAATAGATCTGCTGGAAAATTATTCCGCTATGTTACAATCGTACCGCCATCAACTCGGTAATGTTGTGGCGATCTCAGCCGAGACCGGGGAGGGACTTGAGGGATTAACCGAAGCCATTGTTCAGATGCTTTCTGTCTTTTGGGAGCGTGTGCGACTTTCAATACCTGGCGATCAGCAATCTTTAATTTCCCTGCTGCATGATGAAGGTAAAATTTTCGGAAAAAATTACATTGATGGCCGTGTCGAACTGGATGTGGAATTACCGAAAAAACTTGCAGACCGCGTTCGTAAATATGCGCTTCAGTAACTTACTATTTGTTTTAATAGTGAGTTTGCTCCTCTGGAGTTGTGGTCCAAAAATTATTCTGAATCCTCCAAAAACTCCGCTGCAAAATCCAGCTCTTGATACTCCGTTGCCTACAAATTCTGATTTCAACGAAGGATATGCTGCGTATAGCAAAGGCGATCAAGAAAAAGCGCGTCAGGATTTTAAAAATGTTCTGAGAAAAAACCCGGAACATTACGCAGCTTATCTTGCAATCGGATACACCTACATCGCAGAAAATGATTTAGAACACGCGGAGCGTTATGTTCGAACCTCATTGGATAAAAATCCGGATTATGTTCAGGGTCACTATGCCCTTGCGTTTTTGCTTGAACAGAAATTGCAATACGAAGAAGCGCTTTCACAATGGGAAGAAATTAAAAGAGTGAAGCCTGATTATCCGGAAATCGATCAAGCTGAAAAAATCCTGCGTCTGAAAGCAACTGAACAACTAATGACCCAGGCAAAAGAGGTTAGCAGCACCAAACCTGATGAAGCGATCCATCTGTACGAAAAAGCACAAACGATTGCGCCGGAAGTTTTACAAATTCCTTTCGAGATTGCCATCATTCAATTCCGAAAAGGCTTTTGCAATGAAGCGCTCACAAATCTGGAAAAATCAGGAGAAACAGTTCCGGATGATCCTGAAATTCAATATGCATACGGAGAATGTTTATCAGAATCTAAAGAATATGAGAAAGCGTTGGCTGCCTACCAGAAAGCACAACAATTGAAACCGGATCCGAAAACTCAGGAGCGCATCGCAGATACCAAACAGATATTAGCGTTCAATGCGATGCCTGAAGAATATCGAAACATCGGTCAAACCCCAGAAATTAATCGCGCTCAACTTGCAGCTTTGATTTTTACGAATCTAAAGTTCCTCGGAAAATACGGCACATCCAACTCAGTAATCATCGTGGATGTGTTTGATCATTGGGCAAAAACTTATATACAAAAAGCAGTTGATACGGGCATGATGGAAGTATTTCCAAACCGGACTTTTCAACCTTCACGATGGATTTCCAAAATTGAGTTAGCCCGAGCTGCTGCCAGAATTCTGGAGATTCTTGAAACAAACGAGGGGAAAAAAATCCCGGCCGCGCAAAACGACTTGAGCATTGAAGATGTACCTGATGGTAACATTTATCATGCTATGGTGATGAAAACACTAACGGCTGGAGTTCTTAGTCTGGATACCGATGGACGCTTTCATCTGAATCGTGCGGTATCCGGAGCAGAGGCTCAGTCAGTTGTAAACCGCCTTCAGGTTCTTTCGGAGTAAACATGAAGATGATAACAGTTTTCACTGTTTTACTTGTTCTGGGGATTCTTCCATTTTGTTTCGCTCAGGAAAGAGTAGTTGCAGTAACTTCTGAAAAAGAAATTGATATTCAAAATAATGATGTTGCTGCCGCGCGTACCGTAGCTCTGGCTGCGGCGGCAAGAGATGCAGTTGAAAAAGCTTATGGAACGTACGTAAAAATCGAGGAACTTCCTGATGCTCGAACGATTATTGCACAAACCTCCGCGAACTTGCAGTACAAAATTCTGGCTGAGCAGCAGCGCGGGAAAAAATATTGGGTAAAAATTCAGGCCAGTGTTGCAATTCCTGCGCAGTACATTCTGGAACAAGGAAATGAGCGTGAAGAACTTGGGGAGGCGATGGAAAATTTTGTGCAGAAATATCCCCAGGGTGAAGTGAATTGGGGAGAAGGTTTTGTGCTGGCATATGGGAAAGGGGTCATTGCAAGCGGTCAGAGTGAAGAAGAAGCAGCACGAGCAGCAGAAGTGGATGCAAAAGCGCATATGTTAGAAATCATTCATGATCTTCCTGTTGATGATCGCTCCAAGGCAGGCCAGGATCCAAGAATGAGTTTTGCATTGGAAGGATTTGTTCAAGGGGCCGAAATTGTAACGCGATCGAGATCTGGTGCAAATGTGAATGTAACAATGCAAGCTTCACTTCGAGGCGTAAAAGGCTTGAGCATGACATTATACGGCATGTACACTCCACCGATTCCAGAAGTTGCAGAAGCGATTCAACCTACACGAAAGAAAATTCCATCAACCACAAAGCAGCCGCCGAAACCAAAGGAGATCAGCGGAATCGTAATCGATGCCAGAGCAGTTCCGAACGCTGCACCGGCAGTTTTTCCGCAGGTGGAAGATACACAAAAGCGCCAGGTATATGGAGTTCAAAAAGTAAATCAGGAAGATTTACAAAAACGCGGCATGGCATCGTATGCAGTTGTGGCGCGCGATGTAAAAATTTCAAAGCTTTATCCGAATGCCATCATTATTCCCGTGAGCTACTCGCCTGATGCTCCACAAACGCAGGACAAAAAACGCCGGCAAGGCTATAGTCCGTTAATGGTCAAAGCTTCAACTGCGAAAGGTCAGCTAAACTCGACCCTGACAGTAAGCGACGAAGATGCCCAAAAAATTGTTGATGCTGACGATGAGACCGGCGCTCTGAAGCAGTGCCGCGTGGTGATCGTTGTGCCGGGCGAAAAGCCAGGCATGTAATACTATAATGGTAGTACTAGACTTTTGATAAGCTGTTCTTGCACACGGAATACACGGATCTTACGGATTTCCACGGATTTAGCTCTCGGCTCATAATCGTTCGCGCTCGTGTTGCCGGCGCCGTAGGCGCTCAATTAGAGCCGAAGCCAAAAATAAAGCCCGAAATAATAACAAAAATTATTCAGTAATGTATTAAGGGCTTTTATTTTTGGCTTCGGCTCTAATTGCCGCCGACAACACTATCCGTACTACAAACATTTACTTTCTTTCTTTTTTTAACAAGATTTTTCTGCAGCAGCGTCGATAAAATCGGTTATGTTTTTTCAGTTCACGGTGCAAATTAATCTAAAATCCGCGTTCATCCGTGGTTAAAAAAGCTGTGTGGATCTGTTAGATCCGTTAAATCCGCGTGCAAATTTCCTTCCGAACTACAGTGGAACTTCCATCGTATTTTATTTATCTTGGATATTGTACGTGGAGGAGTTTCATGAGTGATTATGTCAGCGCATCATCTTTAACTGGAGCATCTCACATTGATAACGACCCGGAAATGCCGGTTGAGGAAACGGAAAGCCCTCGAAGAAAAACTCCCCGAATAGTGGCACGCCTGTTTGAAGCGGTCCTTGTTCTGCGCGATTTCTTTTTACTCTTGGTCGGGCTTCTGTTAGATGAACGTGTCGATCGCAAAGTTAAAATTTTCGTAGGCTCAGTAATTGCTTACATCATCTCGCCGATCGATTTCATCCCTGATTTATTGGGCGGGCTTTTTGGCCTGGCTGATGACTTCGTGCTGACGGCATTTGCATTAAACGTATTAATGAATTGGATCGATCCTGAAATTGTTGCCTCTCATTGGCGCGGCAAAAAAGATTTGTTGTCTACAGTTCAAAAAGGAATTCGTAACGCAGAGATTTTGGTGCCGGAAGCAATTTTGAAAAAGATTCAAGCCTGGATCGGAAAAAGGGCTCCTGAAGGATTGGTGCCTGTAGTAGTTGTACCTGCAACTCCACCGGCTCCCGAATCGACTGAAACTACAACTACCAAAAAGAAGCGCTCTACTCGAAGCCGCAAATCAACTCAGTAGCGCTCATCTACGAATTTACGATAAGCATCCATAATCTGTCTGGTCACAGCACCCGGAGCTTCAGGTAACCGTGTTTCGCCGATTTGATTTACTGGAAGTACTGCTTTGGTTGTGCTGGTGATAAAACATTCATCGCACAATAGCAATTCATCCGGGAGCACATTTCTTTCTTCGATCGGAATTTGTTGCGCAGCGGCAAGTTCCAGAACCAAACCACGAGTGACGCCGGAAAGTAATCCGGCATCAAGTGATGGAGTAATCAACTTTCCTTTTTTTACCAGGAATACATTACTGCTGGTGGCTTCAGTTACATAACCGGCAAGGTTGCAAAGAATTCCCTCGAATGCGCCTTCTGATTTCGCTTGCATATAGGCGAGCACATTGTTCAGTAAATTTCCGGATTTAATTCTAGGATTTAATGTCTGACGATCATTTCGACGTATACTCACCATCGCTAATTTCACCCCGCGTTGATAATATTCACGCGGAAATTGCTCCAAAGACTTTACGATAATCACGTAACTGGCGCGCTCGCTGCTATCCATATCCAGCGTGATTGCACCTTTGCCGCGGGTAACAATCATCCGGATATAGGATTCATTGTTGCCACCAGCGGAAACAGTCCTTTCGATTTGACGTTGAAAATCTGCCTGGTTCAACGGTAGATTCAGGTTGATCATGTCTGCTGATGCGTCCAGCCGAAAAAGATGTCTTTCAATCAAGAAGATTTTGCCGCGATAAGTGCGCATGGCTTCATAAATATTGTCGCCATACAGAAATCCATGATCGAATACTGAGATTTTTGCTTCGTCCGGCGGAAACAATGTTCCGTCGATATTTACAATTTGTCCCATAGGAATGCCTCTTCTATTACCGCAGAGAATCTTACAGTTGCTTTTTTCAAACTGCAACGATATATTGATACGCTCCCTACAAAAGGGAATGTTTCAATGACATTTGCACCTCCATATTCCGCCGACTGGGAAGCGGTCAGTAACAAAATCAATCAAGGCAATCGCTTTCTGATTACAACCCATCTACAAGCCGATCCGGATGCATTGGGTTCTGAGATTGCTTTATCGGAAGCGCTGCGATCAATCGGAAAACAAACTCTGATTTTGAATCCGAGTCCGCTTTCACACAATTACACCTTCATTGATACAAGGCGCGAAATCACTTCGTATCAAAAAGGTCAACTGTTTCCTTCGGATCAGATCGATGCGGTATTCATTTTAGATATTAGTCGCTGGGAGCGTCTCGGTGGCCTTGCAGATCTGATTCGCGATTCTGGAAAACCGAAAACATGCATCGATCATCATCCATATTCAGGCGGACATGCCGATTATCATCTTGTGAATGTCCAGGCATGCGCAAGCGCTGAAATTGTTTATGATTTAGTGAGCTATCTGAATATTCCAATTACTCGCGCAATTGCAGAACCGTTGTATACAGCAATTCTTTCGGACACCGGCTCTTTCAGTTTTTCAAATACCAGCGCGCGTGCACATCAAATTGCAGTTGAGTTAATGAATTACGATGTGCCATGCAGATCCATTTTTGAACAGCTTTATCAGAATCATTCACCTGAACGTTTGAAGTTCATGGGAAAGGTTTTATCTACGCTTCAACTGGATTGTGGACAAAAGCTTGCATGGGTTACGATTCCTAACAAGCTGCTTCAAGAAAATGGAATCCATCCTGATGATGTGGAAGGATTTGTTGATCTGGCGCGAAACTGCAAGAATGTTTTGCTTTCAGTGGTGTTTTTGGAAGTTGAACCAGATGATGTAAAGATAAGTCTTCGTGCGAAAGGCAATTTCAATGCAAGCCAACTTGCAGCAAAGTTTGGCGGAGGTGGACATAATCATGCATCCGGAATACGGTTAGCTGGTTTACTTCCAGAAATTGAAAAGGCAGTTCTTACGGAGGCTCGCAAAGATCTTGAAGGCTACTGAAACAAACCATCGTTCCCTTCCGCTCAAACTTGGCGCACACATGTCGGTCGCCGGCGGCCTTTATCGATCGCTGGAACGTGGACATTCAATCGGCTGCAACACCATTCAAATCTTCACCCGAAATGCCAGCCGCTGGGCTGCAAAAGATGTATCATCGGAAGAAATCTCACTTTTCCAAAAAGCGCGTCGCGCAGCGCGCATTTCTCCGGTTTTTGCGCATTGTAGTTATTTGATCAATTTAGGTTGCGAAGGAGAATTCTACGAACGTTCTATTGATGCGCTGATCGCCGAAGTAATCCGAGCAGAATATTTAGGACTCGAATTTGTTGTGCTGCATCCTGGCTCGCACATGGGATTTGGTGAAGAGCAAGGGTTGAAAATGGTTGTTCAAGCATTGAATCGCGTTTTTGCAGCAACATCACAAATGAAATGTAAGATCGCGATTGAAAACACTGCCGGACAAGGAAATTGTCTTGGATCAAAATTAGAACATTTGGAATATTTTATTCAGCATTGCAGTCATCCGAATCGTATCGGTATTTGCATTGATACGTGTCATTTATTTGCATCTGGTTATGATTTAAGATCCAAAAAATCCTACGAACAAACGTTTCAAGAATTATTGGCCAGAATTCCTAAGCGGAAGATTTTAGCGTTTCATTTGAATGATTCCAAAATGCCATTGAATTCCAAAGTCGATCGGCACGAACACATCGGCAAAGGACATCTTGGTATTGAGGCATTCCGTATGCTGATGAATGATCCGCGTTTTTCAAAAGTGCCTAAGGTTTTGGAAACACCGAAAGGCAAAGATCTGGCGGAAGACGTAATAAACCTCAGCCTGTTAAGGGGATTTTGTGACTCTGCGGTTTAATGTTCGAAGAACTTCGAAACGCGAGAGAGTACCTTGGTTGTGTTGAGAGGTCTGTAATAGATCCCGATTACGGCGGGATGGCGTCGCAAGAATGTTTGCGTTTCTTCGCCAGCTGTGCTGAGAACAAGAAAAATTGGCATGGTGAGTTTGCTATAAACTTGTTCTGCTAGCTGTGGTCCGGAAACATCAGGAAAATCGCCTGATGCGATCAGCAATTGCGGTTTTTCAGTTTCGATTGCACTCAAAACATCATCAAATGAATCTCGGACAATCACGCGGTATTGATCTTCTTGCAAACGAAAAATAAGTTCTTGAAATGATCCGGAAGGAAAGTCCAGTAGAAGGATTGTTCCCCGCATGGAGTTTTGAGTATACCATTGAGAATGATCTGTTATAATACCGTCTCCCATGAAAGTTCTTATCAAAGATAAAATTGTTGAAAGTTATCATTTTCCTCTAACTGAGGCACTCAGTTTTTCTATTCTTGTTTGGACCACATGGGGTCTCGCAGAAGCGTTCTATTGGAACAAAATTTATCCGTTCTTTGATAATGATATGGTCCGATTAAGTCCTCATATTTATATCGCCTCGTTCTTTCTTTATCTGCTCATTGCCGCAATCGTTGCCATTCTTGTGTATGGGATTGTTCGATGGGTGTCATTCACAATGGGACAGCAAGAAGATCAAGTTTTTCGCAGCGCAACGCTGGCTGGAATTCTTGGGATATTTTTTCTCGCTATCATGTACCACGCAAGCCAGCGTTACCTTTTAGGCTCCGATCTCTCGCGTACATGGAGATACGGGGTCACCGTGTTCATCATTCTGTTTACAGCTTTGTTAACTTACCTCCTTTTTCAAACTGCCTCACGTCTAGGATTTCGTTTGCGGAGATCCGGCACAATGATGTTCAGCATTCTTGTAATTTCAATTCTTCTTTCATTTGTGCGTTTTCCGATGTTTAGCCATGATCAGGAAAATGCATTGGATCTGCGAGAGAGCATCAAAAAGTTGATGGCATATCAGTATTTGTCTCCGGAACGCAGTGAGTGATCAAAAAATACAATGCAAATAAAAAACATTGCCGTTATCGGCAGCGGAATTATGGGCTCGGGCATTGCACATGTTTCCGCCTTGGCTGGTTATTCAACTTTACTGTTTGACATTGTTCCTGCGGTATTGGATCGGGCGAAACAGCAGATCACTGCGAATTTACAAAAAGGTATTGAACTTAAAAAACTCACCATCGAACAGATGACTGCTGCTTTAAACAATCTCACTTTTACAGATAACTTCGAGCAGATTTCGCAATCAGATTTTATTATTGAGGCAATCCCTGAAAACATGAGCCTCAAAATTGCGATTTTTGCAAAACTAGATTCGTTATCACCACAACATACCATTTTTGCGAGCAACACTTCTTCTTTGAGTATCACTGAGATGGCAGCTGCCACCCAGCGTCCGAAAAAAGTCATTGGAATGCATTTCTTCAATCCGGTTCACAAAATGAAATTGATCGAAATCATCAAAGGACTTGAGACTGATGAGGAGACTTTGCGTACCACGGCAGAAGTTGGAAGCAAAATGGGAAAAGAAACGGTATCGGTCCGTGAATCGCCTGGCTTTGTTACGAGCCGCATCAATGCATTGATCGGGAACGAAGCCTTTTACATGCTGCAAGAAGGAGTCGCCAGCGCCCAGGATATTGATAAGGCATTAAAACTCGGATTGAATCATCCGATGGGACCATTCGAAATGGTAGATCTCGTTGGATTGGATACCCGGCTCAGTATTTTGAATTATCTTCATCAGACTCTGGGTGAAAAATATCGACCCTCACCGCTGCTGGTTCAATATGTTAAAGCGGGACGCCTTGGACGTAAAACAGGTAAAGGCGTTTACGAGTATTGATAATGGAACTTAAAAATATTTTGTTCGAAGTTGCGGACCAGATGGCTTTGATTACAGTCAACAGACCGGAAGTGCGGAATGCCCTTGATCTTCAGACTGTGGACGAACTTCATGCAGTAGTTCGTGCGGTTTCGGATTCAGACAGAATTGGCGCTGCAATTTTGACGGGCATAGGCGATAAAGTTTTTGTTTCAGGCGCAGATATTCGTGATATCCGTTCGAGAAACAAACTCGATGCATTGCGAGGAATCAACTCACGTTTATTTAAGGCGGTTGAAGATTGCGCTAAACCACTGATTGCTGCAGTTAATGGATATGCGCTTGGCGGCGGATTTGAACTTGCGCTTGCATGCGACATCAGGGTCTGCAGCGAAAATGCAAAATTCGGTTTGCCGGAAGTTTCATTAGGTATCATTCCAGGAGCTGGCGGGTTATATCGACTTTTTAGAATCGCAGGCCTGGGCGTTGCAAAAGAATTGATCCTGACAGGAGACACTATCGATGCTCAACGAGCTTATCAATGCGGCATCATTTCACAGATCGTGCCAAGGGAAAAACTTCTTATTACTGCGCAAGAGATTTGTAAGAAAATCCTTTCTCGCGGACCTCTTGCAGTAAGGCTTGCGAAACGTTCTTTAAATCTGGTTCCACAATTAACAACGGAAGCAGCTATGGCTCTGGATGAATATGCCCAGGGCATTTTGTTTGAATCGGAAGATAAATTGGAAGGAACATCGGCATTCCTGGAAAAGCGTCCTCCAAAGTTCAAGGGCAACTAAAAAAAATCAAAAATGAGGACCGCAAAGCTGCGTCTGATGTGTTCCTGGTTTTTTATCTTTTATTTTTAATTTTTAATCTTTTTTAAAATGTTAAAGAAGACACTTCTGTACATGAGTGAGCGCGAAGGTTTGAAAAACCTCGCGATGAAATTTAATTTCTCGCGCAAAACAGCTCGACGTTTTGTTGCGGGGGACAACATTGGAGATGCAATTCCTGCAGTACTTGAACTAAACCGTCGTGCTTTTTCAGCAACTTTGGATTATCTAGGTGAGATGGTGAACACTCGCGAAGAAGCGGATCATGCTTGCCGCGAATATTTAACTGCTCTGGATGAAATTCAAAAATCAAAAGCAAATTCCAATGTGTCGCTGAAGCTTACTCAATTTGGATTAGGCATGGATGAAAATCTATGTGAGGAAAATGTTGAGAAGGTAGTCATTCACGCTGGTGAGTTAAATAATTTTGTCCGCATCGATATGGAAGGCTCACCCTATACAGAACCAACCCTCAGGATTCTTATGAATCTGAGAAAGAAATATGAAAACGTCGGGATTGTAATTCAAGCGTATCTTTTTCGATCAGAAAAAGACATCGAAAATCTTATCGCGATGAAAACGCGAATTCGGCTTTGCAAAGGAGCTTATAAAGAACCGCCTGATATCTCTTTTGAAAAAAAAGAAGATACGGATCGCAATTTTATTAAGTTAATGAAAATCCTTTTAAAGAGCGGAATTTATCATGGTATTGCTACACACGATCCCAATATGATTGATGCTACGAAACAATTTGTAAAACAAGAAGGAATTGCGGCTGACAAATTCGAATTTCAAATGTTGTACGGAATCCGCCGGGATTTACAAGATCAGTTAATCCATGAAGGGTATCGTGTTCGTATTTATGTACCTTATGGTGCTGAATGGTATTCATATTTGATGCGCCGGATGGCTGAACGGCCGGCTAATTTGATGTTTGTTCTAAGAAACTTGGTGCGAGCTTGAACCACAAAGACACAGACAAGAATTTCACGTTAGAAGAAGCGGAGGCACTTATTCCGCAATTGGAACAAATTATGAGTTCCATTATGGATCACAAGCGGAGTGCAGCTGATTTAGCGGAAGAATTGGCAGAATTACAGCGCGAGAGTCGTCGTAGTGGAGGTAAAGGGATGGATCCTTCGCTATTCATGAACAAGCAAACTGAGATCGATTTTTTAGTTCAAATCATTTCGGAAGGTCTGGAAGCGCTTGAAGCATTGGGTGGAGAACCTAAGGACCTGGATATCGGGTTAGTGGATTTTCCTGCAATCATCGATGGAGAATCGGTACTTTTGTGCTGGCGATATGGCGAAAAATCTATCGATTATTATCATAATCTATCTGACGGTTTTGCTGGTCGAAAGCCACTAAAACGCTCCAGATAATTTTTTTTAACGCAGAGCACGCCGAGTTTTATGGAACTCTTACAAAAGTACGGATATAGCCTTGTTTTTATCGTTATTTTTTTAGAGCAGCTTGGTTTTCCAATTCCTGCTGCTCCGATACTCATTCTTGCCGGAGCGATGTGCGCGGGCGGGATGCTTTCTTTCCATCTCGTTTTGTTTTTAGCAGTGCTTGGATGTTTCATTGGTGATGCAATCTGGTATGGATTTGGTAAATACAAAGGTCGCAGCGTTTTGAAAATTCTTTGTATGCTTTCACTGAGTCCCGATTCCTGTGTGAGAAAAACTGAAAATAGTTTTCTTCGATACGGCATGAATTCATTGATATTTGCGAAATTTGTTCCGGGATTAAATACGATTGCACCGCCAATGGCAGGGATGGTTCAATCTAATTTCTTTTCTTTCCTCTGGCGCGATATTTTCGGCTCCATAATTTATTCGATTGCTCTGATTCTCCCTGGTTTTCTTTTTGAAAAACGGATTTTTGAAATTACAGAAGTGCTGGAAGAAGTTGGTAGATCGCTTCTATGGCTGATTCTAGCTGCGATCGGTATATATGTTTTATTTAAATTCGGTCGGCTTAAATTACTTCAGAGATTTTTGTACAAAGAAAGGATTACACCGCAAGAACTTTATCAACGAATTCAGGAAGGTGAAGACTTGACGCTGGTGGATCTGCGCAGCAATATCCAGGATGGCAATATGCAAAAACTCCCTGGTGCAATCCAGATCCCTCCTGGTGAGATCGATAAACATATTGAGCAGCTAAATCGCGATCGTTGGATCGTGATGTATTGCACCTGACCAAACGAATTCACAAGCGCCCGTGTGGCGAAACTTTTATTTGACCGTGGTTATCGGAAAGTAAGACCGCTTCAAGGAGGCTTTGATGCCTGGCGTGAAGCCGGACTTCCGATTGAATCAACCCAATGACTACACGAACAGCACGATTAGCTCCATCAAAACGGATTGGCGAAATCATTAAACGTTTGAAAAAATCATATCCAGATGCAAAAACAACTTTGAATTACACCAATGCATTTGAACTTCTGGTAGCAACAATTCTGTCTGCGCAATGCACCGATGAGCGGGTAAATCTAGTTACTAAAACACTCTTTAAGAAATACACAAAACCTGAAGATTATTTGAAAGTGCCGGAAGAAGAACTTCAGAATGATATCCGCACAACAGGCTTTTTTCGGAACAAAACGAAAAGCATCCGCGGCTCAAGCAAAAAATTGATTGAAGATTTTGGCGGCCAGGTGCCGGGCAATATGGAAGAGCTGCTGACACTTCCTGGAGTTGCGCGTAAAACTGCAAATGTGGTGCTTGGAAATGTTTTTAAAATAGCCGATGGAGTGGTCGTTGATACTCATGTAAGTCGCTTATCACAAAGATTAGGCCTTACAAAAAATACCACCGCTGAAAAAATCGAACAGGATTTGATGAAGCTTGTTCCAAAGAATGAATGGATCCGCTTTTCCCATATGCTGATTTTGCATGGACGCTATGTTTGCAAAGCAATACGTCCCGAATGCGAAAATTGTGTTTTAAATGACCTCTGCCCCTCTTCTACTGTTTAAACCACAAAGACTCAAACCTTCAAAACTACGGCGTCGCCATCACGGATTGGAAGGATCGTAGTAAACGCATCGGGAGTGCTGTAAATCATTTGATTCAACTTCAAAATTCCCTTTGTTGATGCGGCGGTATCACCTTCAACGATTTTTCCGGACCACAAAACATTATCGATAATAAACAATCCACCTTTCCGTAATCTTGGAAATGCTTTTTGAAATCCTGCAGGGTATTGTTCCTTATCAATGTCCATGAAAACGATATCGAATTCGCCTGGAATACGATCCATTGATTCAAGCGCATCACCCTGAAAATATTCCACTTTTGATGCTAACCCTGCGCGTTCAAGGTAATCCATTGCAAGACGAATATTTTCAGCTGAACCTTCGGTACAGTAGATCTGCGCATCTTTGGGTGTGGCCAATCCCCACCAAAATGCGGAATAACCATATCCGGAACCAAGCTCCAGAATTCTTTTTGCATTCATAATTCGAGCATATTGAAACAAGATGCGGCCAACGAGAGGTCCGACAATCGGAAAATTTCGTTCCGCCGCTAACTTTTCCATTTCCATCAAAACTTCATGACGCGGCGGTGTGATTTTGTGTAAATAGTCTTCAATAGGTTTCGCAACAATGTCCATAATTTGTCTTCCTACTTAGATATGACTTCTACTAAACGATCCGGGTAGTCCGTAATGATTCCATCCACTCCATAATCAATCAATTGTTTCATTTCTTGAGGATCATTCACTGTCCAAATGTGAAGGATCAATCCTTTTTTATGAACGGCATTAACCAATCCCTGAGTCACTACTTTCTGACCCTTATACATATCCGGAATTTGAAGAGCATCGCCAGATGATTTATAGAATGCTGACAGTTTCATTCGGAACAAAGTGTAAAATGTTCGGGCTTCAATCGCGGATAAATTTGTGGCAAGCACAGGGTCCATTGTGCGAATTCTGACCAGAGGCTCATAGTGTTCCGAAGCAACGATCACTTTCTCTTCCATGTGATATTTCCGAATCAGCGCAATCAACAATTCTTCTATTGCTGGCATAGTTTGCTTTATTTCCACAACGAACTTTCTATGAGGAAATCGTTGAAATAATTCCTCCAGAAACGGAATCTTGATTCCTTGTCCGCGAAAGGGAAAGGTTTTGTCATTGGAAGGATCAAAATGATAACCTGCATCAGCGCGGCGTAATTCTTCTGCAGGATAATCAACAATCCGGCCTGACATATTTGTTGTCCGATCAAGGGTCGGATCATGAATCACAACCAGCTTTCCATCTTTCGACGCATGAATGTCTAATTCAAGAGCTTCGATCGGTAACTCATCTGCTTTCTCAAAAGAAAGCATCGTATTCTCAGGATATATCCCCGAAAAACCTCGATGAGCAATCACCCAAAATGATTTTTCATTAAATAACCGTTTTCTCTCTCGGACAGTCGCAATTTCTGCAGAATAATTTGCAACCGTATACAATCCGACGCCTGACAACACAAGAATAAACCATCTCCGGAAACTCATGCCGGCCATTGTAGCATAGGACTGAAGTGATTGAATTCTAAGGCATTATAGGCTATAGTAGGTACAAAATCGGGTGTAACATTGGTCGCAGGAGTTTAAGGGATTTGAAGTCTTCAGATTTAAATTGCCCGAATTGTGGCAATAAGATTTTTGTCGATGCGCGTGCGTCAGCTGGAAATATTTACGATTGTGTGTCTTGTGGATCTGAACTGGAATTGCATGGAGATACTGAATTCCAATTCAAATCCAAATCAGCTGAAACAGCCTGCCAATACGAAACTTTAGGACAAACCATCGAAGTACCGCCAGGTCAGAATAAAGTCTTTCGAATCGGAAACCGCGAAATCGTTGTCTTTGCTGCAGATGGACAATACTTTGCCATGAAGAACCTGTGTCCCCACCACGGAGTTGCACTCTCGGGCGGAACGTTGGAAAATGGTACGGTTCGGTGCCCTGGGCATGGTTTCTGCTTCGACATAAAAACCGGACAATGTGACAAAGATCAGTCACTTCGTGCAAGCATTATGGACCTGAAGATAGAAGACGGAAAATTATTGGTACGAATCGGATGAAACGAACAGTTGCCGTATTCGTTATTTTGTTAGTCTGGCTCTACTCCGCTATTGGTGAAGCCAGCGATAAAAAACTAAAACGCAAACCGGTCTGCGTCTCACCTCAAGCAGTCCAAGAATATCTCTCCGCAAAACAGCGAAAGTTTTCCGCAAAATCAGTTTCCGAAACCATTGTAACTTCTACCGATGATGTGGTTGTTGTCGAAGCAGATTCGCAATTGCTCGTTGTACCGAATCCATTCGATCTCTATGGAAAAGGAGTTGTATTCGAACCTGCTATAAGAAATCGCTATTCATATTCTTCGAATACTGGTCATTTCGATTCGGATGCTTCTGATCCAGTTTCAATTGGAGATGATGATTCAGTCGAATTTGTGTTAACCGGTTTCGAATTTCCTTTCGCTGGAAAAATGTACAAGCAATTGTTCATTAATTCGAATGGAAATATTACTTTCGATACCGGTGACACAGAGCCACCGAATCTCGAAAATTTAATGAGCGGGCCTCCAAGAATTGCTGCGTTTTTTGCGGACTTAGATCCGGAAAGCGCAGGAAGTATTGTTGTCAGGCAAACTAAAAACTTCGCCACTATCACCTGGTTCAAAGTGCCGGAATTTTTCAGTCATGACCAATTCGCGTATGGTGAAAATACATTCCAGATCATTCTTTATCCCTCAGGCCGAATTGATCTGGTTTACTCCCGTGATCTTACAGCCACACAAGCTCTTGTTGGGATCGTTCCAGGATATGAAAGATCGACTCTCAGGCTTGTGGATTTTTCGCGCGGCCGATTTAAAGGGCGTCCGGCTGCTTCTTTCATCGAGGATTTTAGAAATTACGAGAGCATCGACATTCCAAATTTAATGAAAACTGTCTATGGCCAAATTCCCGATCGCTTCGATTTTGTAAGTCTATTGAGTAATTTCAATCTCACACCAGTTCCTGGAGCACAGGCGTTTGCAATTAATGTTCAAAATGATGTGCGCGGAATTGGAAATCCTTCATCAAGCAGCGCCTCAATCTTTCGCGATCAGAAAAGATATGGCAGCAATGAGAAATTACAAAACATAACATTCCTTGGAAACATTCACGAATATCCATCGAACCCTGGCCAAACAATTCCTGATACCTACACATCACTGCTTCAAGTGCTTGCACATGAAGTAGGACATCGCTGGTTAGCTTATGCAAAAGTTGAACGTGATGGCCGCGCTCAAGATTTGCTTTTAGGCCGCGATAAATCACATTGGAGTTTTTTCTTTGACTCCGATGCATCATTCCTTGAAGGAAACCAAATTAATACCCGCGGTAGTTCATTTGTAACTTCCATGCCATTTCAGGGTTATTCCCGATTAGACCTTTATTTGATGGGGTTCTTGAAACCTGAGGATGTGAGGGATACATTCATTGTGGAAAGTGCACGCAGGTTCTCACCGGACTTTCCGTTTGCTCCGGAATCGTCGCCTGAACCGGATGTCAGCTTTCAAGGTTCGGCACATCCCGTAACAATTGAAGACATCATTACAGCAAATGGAAAGCGAGAACCGGACAGCTCAATATCACAGAAATCATTTCGTCACCTTTTCGTGCTGATTGTCAAAAAAGAAAATCCATCCACTCCAGAGGAACTCGCTGCGGTAGATCAATTACGCAGAGAATGGGAATCCTTTTTCAACAAAGCTACTCTAGGTTTGGGAAAAATTGATACTAAGATCGCGGACTGAAGAATGAAATTTATTTCGTTATGGTTAATGCTTGCCGCTTTTAGTCCTGCGGCAGCTGCCGATAATAACGCCGGTTACAATGTGCAAAAACAGCACTATGTAAGCCAGATTCACATTGAAGCACTCGATGTTTTTGATCCAAAAATTCCGGAATATCGAAACTGGGCTTTCCGTTTTTTGAACGGACTCCATAATAAGACAAACGATTCTTTTATCCGCCGTGAACTCTTATTCCATGAAGGCGATATTGTGGATGATGACCTTATTGAGGAAACAGAACGTAATTTGAGGGCTCAGGATTTCCTTGGCGATGTTTCAATTACTCAGAAATTGGTTAGCTCCGATAAAGTTGATATTTATGTGAACACTGAAGATCAGTGGACTCTTCAGATCAATGCTTCGGCTGGAACCACTGCCGGTTATTCCACGTTCGAATTTTCGGTTGAAGAGGGCAATTTCCTTGGATTGGGGAAAACAGTTCAACTTGGTTGGAGACAAAATCCTGAACGTAGCACTTACGCGCTCCTGTATAAAGATCCTCAGTTTTTCAATTCGCGTTGGAATTACCAAACGAGTTATGAATCCAATTCCGATGGCTGGCGTTACACATCGGATGTAGGACGGCCATTTTATTCCATCGATACAAAATGGGCTTATGGAATGACCTGGGATTCGGGAACTTTTGCCACACAACTTTATCGCAGAAGTAAAAAGGTAGCGGAGATTGATACTGATCATAGAACGGGACTATTTTTCCTGGCACGATCCTGGGGTCAACGTTACGATAAACGCAAATTTGGTGTGCTGTTTAATGCGGATTCTGTTTTATATCCAAATCCTGCCCGCGTAATAATTCCCGACTCGGCCAAAATTTTAGCAATCAACAAGAATTTAAATCCGATTGACCGGGAAAGTTACCAATATGGCGGAATGTTCAAACTAGACCAGCAGCGTTTTATTACAAAAACATATTTGGACAAGTTTGGAATTATTGAAGATTTCCCTGTTGGTGTTACAGCCGGGGCATTCTTAACGCGATCAACAAACACCAGCTCGCAAACGGACTATTTCCAACTTTATTCAATGTCTCAATATTCGGTAGAGTTCAGTCCGAAACAATATTTTTCATTGTTCGGCGAATTCAGCGGACGCAAACATGTTGATGGCGGCACCAGCAATGTATTTCTGAATGCCTATGCTCATTACTATCTTCAAATGAGCGACTTCAGTGTTGGAAAGGTAACTTTCCCAAGGCAAACGCTGGCCGCGAATCTTTCCACACTTTTAACCAAGGATATGGATGCGCCATTCCAAATTTCGCTTGGTGAAAACGAAGGATTGCGTGGATACAATTTCAAATCATTCACCGGACAGAATCGTGTACTGTTTAATATTGAAGATCGCATTTTTACTCCGCTCGATTTCCGGATTGTCGGTATCGGTCTGGCTGCGTTTTTGGATGCCGGTTATGTTTGGACCAGTGAAGAGCATTTGAATTTGAGTGACCTGGGAGTCAGCGCTGGTCTGGGCTTGCGGATTGGCTTGAAAAAATCACAAAGCTCAAAAGTGATCCGCGTTGATCTGGCATTTCCACTGCGCAATGACACCAGCGAATTCACTGAAGCGAATCGCAAAGGCTACAGCATTAGCGTGTCATCCGGACATGTCTTTAACGCGATCGAAGAACTCCCCAGACTCTTTCAGCTTTTCTGATTCTGCGTCTCTGCGGTAAAAAATCTTTTCAAATCCATATTGCCACCGCTTAGAATGCACACTGTTTTCTTGCCCGACGTTCCACGAATTTGTTCAGACAACAATGCTGCAACTGATGCCGCTCCTGCTGGCTCTACAAGCAGCTTCGCACGTTCCATTAATATTCTGCAAGCAGCTTTGATTGCTTCATCGGTCACCAGTACAACATCATCAAGGTACTTCTGGGCGATTTCCAATGGAAGCGCTCCAACGTATGGCGCGGCAAGTCCATCGGCTATCGTTTCAATTTTTTCAAGCCTTACTGGATTTCCGGTTTTTAACGCCAGAGTCATTCCTGCTGCGCCTTCCGGTTCTACACCAATCACCCGCACTTTCGGATTTAAAGATTTCAACGCGATGGCAACACCAGCTGAAAGAGCTCCACCACCAATTCCAACTATAACCAATTCTGCTTCAGGAAAATCCTCAAAAATTTCTGCACCAACTGTACCCTGCCCGGCGATCACATCCGGATCATCAAATGGATGCAAGAATACGGCGCCTGTTTCGCGTCTTACTTCTTCAGTGCGATCAAAGATCGTGCGCATTTCATCATGAAGAATTACGTTTGCACCATATTCGCGCGTGGCTGCCAACTTCATAGCAGGCGCATTGGACGGCATGATCACCGTACATGAAATTTTTTCTTTAGCCGCCGCAAATGCCACAGCCTGTGCGTGATTTCCCGCAGATACACTGATAATGCCTTTTGATTTTTCCTGAGCTGTTAATTTTCGAAGCTTACTTGTTGCACCACGCGGCTTAAATGAGCCAGTCTTTTGAAATAATTCTGCTTTGAGCCAAACCTGTGATCCGGTTCGTGATGACAAATATCGTGAAGAAAAAATGGGCGTGCGATGAAGCTTGCCCTGAATTGCTGCTTGCGCTTCTCGAATTGCTTCTAAATTCATAAATTATCAAATCCTAAGTCCGAATATCGAAATCCTAAACAAATTCTAAATCCGAATCTCAAATCCCGAAACAATTTTGAATTTTGAATTTCTAATTTCTTTCGGATTTCGAATTTAGAGTTTCGGATTTCTTTTCTAGCTTGCGATTAAAGATGGATTCAAAATTCCTGATTAGCGATTGGTGTACATCTTGAATTGGAACTTCATGGCCTAATAACTTATGAAGTGACGTCACACCATATTGTTTGATTCCGCAAGGCACAATGTAATCAAAATATTTCAAATCGGTGTTGACGTTTAACGCAAATCCATGACTGGTAATCCAACGGACAACCCTGACTCCGATTGCTCCGATCTTTTCATCATCAACCCAGATCCCCGTCATTCCCGGTTTGCGATCGGCATGAATTCCAAAATCAGCCACACATCGGATCATCAACTCTTCCAGATTCCGAAGATACAAATGAAGATCAGGCTTATTTGATATGTTCAAAATCGGATAACCAACAACCTGCCCGGGACCATGGTAGGTCACATCGCCACCTCGTCCGGTTTCCTCGACTGCGATGCCATTCTGTGCCAACAATTCAACAGACATCAGTAGATTTTCTTTGTGAAATCCTCTGCCCAGAGTGATGACGTGTGGATGTTCCAACAAAACCAAGGCCTCAGGGCCAGTTCCATCCAGAATCGCCTTGGCGTACGATTCCTGTAATACTATTGCTGTAGTATAATGAACCCGCCCAGGTTCAATAACAACACCTTTTGTTGTTTCGGTCGCTAATTTAGCGTTGGACATTCTTTCTCCAGAACATTCTTAACAAATGCCAGAAATTGATCAGCAGTGGCGCCATCCAATGCACGATGATCATATGACAGGCTGAAATAGGACATTGGACGAACCACAATCTGATCATCTATAACCACAGCACGTTTCACCACCGCTCCCACTCCTAAAATCGCAACCTGCGGTTGATGAATGATTGGAGTACCCAACAACGCCCCGAACACTCCTGGATTTGTGATCGTAAATGTTCCCCCTTCAAGATCGCTTGCCGATAAACGATTATTTCTTGCTCGATTCGATAAGTCTCGCAACTCGCGACCAATTTCCAAAACATTTTTCTGATCTGCATTCTTTAACACCGGCACAATCAGCCCTTGATCAATTGCAATCGCAACTCCAATGTTGTAATTCTTCTTGTATACAATAGAATCATCATCAACCGATGCATTCAATACAGGAAACTTCTTTAGCCCATGAACCACGGCCCACACAACATATGGAAGATATGTAAGCTTCGTCCCCTGTTGCTCTTTGACTCTTTCTCTTTCCGTATCAACGGCAGACATGTCGATTTCAAAAAACGTGGAAACATCTGCTGCGGTACGCCGGCTTAATGACATATGATCGGCAATTAACTTGCGCATTCGCGTCATCGGAACGCGCTCTTCATCAACAACCTTGCTCTTCGATTGTTCAACGAAGCACAATACATCTTCTTTACTCACCCGCCCATCAGCGCCGCTTCCAACAATTTTTGAAAGATCCACATTATGTTCTTGAGCCAGTCTGCGAACTACCGGAGAATAATTTCGATCCCTTGAAGTTTCCTGGAGTGATACAGTGACATTTTTTTCTGGCTCAGGTCTGGTTTCGACTGCAGCGGCAGGTTGGTCATCCGATTTTCCATCAGAAATGATTGCAATCTCGGTAAGTATTGGAACTGTTTCGCCTTCCGGCACTAATAACTTTTGAATAACTCCACTTTCTGGTGATGGAATTTCGGTGTTTATTTTGTCGGTACCAATTTCAACTAAAGGCTCACCTTTCTCAATGTGATCTCCCGCATTCTTAAACCATTTCACAATCGTAGCTTCTGCAATGCTTTGTCCAACTTGCGGTATAACAACCTTGGTAGTCATATTTCGATTCTCAATTTTCGATCTCAATCTCTTTCCATCTCAAAGAGTTCTGAGAATAGAGGATTGAAAATAGAGAATAGTTTAGGATTTTTCAATTCTCACTTCTCTATCCTCAATTCTCATAACCTGTTCACTCTGAACTTCTGAGAATAGAGAATTGATGATAGATAATAGAATCAATATGCCATCAATTTGCGTGCGGCCGCAGTAACTTTGTTCACATCAGGCGCGAACTCTGCTTCCAGCGGAGGACTGAACGGAACTGGAGTATCCAGCGCAGTCACGCGCACAATCGGTCCATCGAGGTGTCCAAATCCTTTTTCCGCAATCACCGCCGCGATTTCTCCACCAAAGCCTCCAAACCGCGGCGCTTCATGTAATACCATCACTTTATTTGTCCGCTTCACCGAATCCAAAACTGCTTCCTCATCCAATGGTGATAGTGTTCGCAAATCCAGCACATCCGCTTCAATTCCTTCTTTCGATAACGTCTGAGCAGCTTCCAATGCAACATGAACCATTGCGCTATAAGTAATGATAGATAGATGCTTTCCTTCGCGCCGCAATTCTGCCTTACCAAGTGGCACAACATGATCTCCCGCCGGCATCTCTCCTTTGATTCTGCGATACAAAAACTTGTGCTCAAAAAATAAGACTGGATTTAAATCGCGAATGGATGCTTTGATTAAACCTTTCGCATCTTCTGCGGTTGCAGGCGCGACAACTTTCAATCCTGCGGTATGAACAAAATACGATTCAACATTTTGGGAATGAAATGGTCCGGCATGGCTCAAACCTCCTGATCGGACCTCGAACCACAATCGGAATCGCAGCGCCCCAACAATAATGAGCCTTTGCCGCATAATTGGTTAAAATGTCAAAAGCACAGGCAATGAAATCGATGAATTGCATTTCAGCTACAGGCCGCATTCCATAAAGGGCTGCACCGATTGCTGCTCCAACGATTGCAGATTCAGAAATCGGTGTATCGATTACCCGGCTTTCTCCGAATTTTTCCTGCAACCCTGCGGTTACTTTAAATGCACCGCCAAATGCACCAACATCTTCACCAAGAACAAATACGCGTGGATCCGACTCCATCTCTTCCATGAGCCCTTCGCGGATCGCCTCGAGATATGTAATCATAGCCATTCATTCTAACAGTAAATTTTCTTACCGCAGAGAACGCAGATTCTGCGAACTTTGCGGTAAAATTCGAACCATGAACCGCAACTTCTTGCTTATTCTACTGATCCTGGCAGCTCCGTTGTTTATCGATGCAGGTTTGATTTTTCAGCTTGGCCCCGTTGCTCTGGAAAATGTGGCACAAGCGTTCGGCATTCTTCGAATCACTCCTTCATTTGGGGCTACGGTTTACGATGCAAATCAAGATGGCTGGCCCGATTTGCTGATTTCCAATCATGGATTGGTTCCCAGCATTTTTATCAACCAACAGGGCCGTTCATTTCGGGAGAATTCAAGCATCTTAAAACTACAAGGTGCTGATCGGCACTCTCCGGCGTTAGCAGATTTTGATAATGATGGTGATCAAGATTTGTATTTTCTTCACGGCGCACATGACGGAACCGGCGAAAAGGAAAATGAATTTTTTATCAATCCAGGACATGGACGTCCCTTTGTAAAAGTTTTTGATCCTGCACTCATCGATTTTAAAGGACGCGGCAGAACCGGAGCGTGGTTTGATTATGACAATGATGGTTTTCTGGATTTGCTTGTTGTGAATAACAAACGCAGTGATGCTCCGAATCGTTTGATCAAAAATAATGGGAACAAAACGTTTACTGATGTAACTGACACCAGTGGCTTAGGATTATCGATTAACAGTGAAGGTGGAAGTCTTGCTGCAGATGTCGACAACGATGGCGATATGGATGTCTTTTATGCGAATTCCGATAATCGTCCGTATTTGATGATGAATCAAGGTGATGGAACTTTTCGGGATGAAACTGCGGCGCGAGGTGTTCCGTTCATTCCAAATATCTGGTCCATTTCAGCTGCGGACATCAATGATGATGGCGCAGTCGATTTGTATTTGAGCCGGGGTCTTGATGGTTCAATCGCTGAAGGCGCGGTAATGGCTGCTCATCGATTGAACTTTATTCAAGTCACACGCCCGGCATCGGATCGTGTGGATATGCTTTCATTTTCTGCTACGCCTGGCGCCACAATTCGCGTGCGCTTTTCAGAGCATCGGCTTGATCTTCAGCGGTTTTATATTGGTGCTAATGGTACAAATCCGAAGTCGAACGATTTTGTGATGGGACCTGGTTTCATTTCTGCAGAAGGACAACCGCAACAATGGCGAGCAGATGGCAGCGCTCGCGGCACTTTTTTCTGGCACGATCCAGTTACCAACCGTTGGGTTCTGGCATGTGCTTCAGGAAATACCGGTGAGCCACTTATTTCAGGCGCTTTGCTGGAATCGGAATCTAATTTCAGTGATCTTGATATAACCGGAATGGAACCTTCATCCCCATCTTTCCCGAATGTGCTGTTGATCAACACAGGAAATGGAAATTTTCAAAACAGAACTGCGGACAGTGGATTAGCTGATACTTCAAATAGCCGTTCCGGAATTTGGGTCGATCTTGATAACGATGGCGATCTGGATTTGTTTGAAGTGAACGCCGGTTTTAACGGCGCAGGCAAACAACCTCATATTTGCTTCATCAATGATGGCGGGAAATTCCAAGCGTATCCGCTGGAGCAAGGGCCGTATGAACAATTCGGACGCGGTGATAGCGGAATGGCATCTGATTTCAATAAAGATGGATTTCAGGATTTATTTATTTTGAATGGATCTGGCTTATTACCAGCAAACCGCGGTCCGTATCAATTGTTTTTGAATCGCACTCGCAATTCAAACAAGTGGGTAAGCTTCAGATTGATTGGCATGGGAAGAGATTACACAAATCGTGATGCAGTGGGTGCAAAAGTACAGGTTCGATTTTTAGATTCTGGAAAAACAATCTGGCGATTTATTAATGGAAGCAGTGGCTCTTATAGCAATCCATCACGCGTGCTCCATTTTGGATTAGGTCAAAGTAGTTTGATCGAAGTAACAGTATTTTGGCCACCAGGCAAACGGATGCCAAAGGGACATCAACAGACTTTTCAAATAACTGAAGGGAATTTGAATCGAATTCAAATCGTCAATGAATTGAACCGCTAAGACGCAAAAACTCCGCGAGTTGCATCATCAGGCGGCGGAAAAGGGGATTCTAAGGCTTCGGCGCGGGCTTGATCTAATTCCTTATCAATCTGTTCTTCCATTTTCCGGATTTCTGTTTCATCGGTAATTTTTTCTTCTAACAAAAATCTTGTGAAGCGAGTTACCGGATCTTTCTCAGTCCATTCTTGAAGCTGTTCGCGCGGGACATATCGTGCATCATCATGTTCAGCATGCCCTTTCCTGCGGAACGTTACACATTCCATTAAGAACGGTCCTTTGCCATCTAAACACAATTGCCGCGCTTTTACAGTGGCTTCATACACACCAAGCACATCATTCCCATCGACTTGCGCAAACGGAATGTTGTAGCCAGCGGCGCGATCTACAAGATTTTTTAAGTTGGATTGTTTGCTCACCGGTGTTGAATATGCATATTGATTATTTTCAATCACAAGTATGAATGGAAGATGAAGAACTGAAGCGAAATTCATTCCTTCATGAAAATCGCCAGTGGATATTCCTCCATCACCGATGTATGTAAGTGACACCATTTTTTTGCCAGTCATTTTGCCCGCGAGTGCAACACCAGCCATGATCGGAACTTGCGGTCCAATGATGCTGATTGGAGCGACCATACCGCGTTTGATATCACCAAAATGCAAAGTCGTATCTTTGCCGCGAGTTGGACCGTCAATTCTTGCAAGGTACTGACAAAAAATTTCCTTTGGTTTGTAACCTTTAATCAAAACGGATGCGATGTTTCGAATCACCGGCGCAACAACATCATCCGGACCTAACGCATATGTTGTTCCAGTAGAGATCGCTTCTTGACCTAAGCTGCTGTAAAAGCCGCCATAAATTTTGCCTTGCTTGTACAACTCAACAAGTTTTTCTTCAAGACGGCGGGTCTGCTTCATGAAAAACAGCAAATCCATATACTGCTTTTTTTGGAGAGATAGCATCGGAAACTACTGACGGTTTACAATGTGAATCGCTTCACCTAATGAAGCTTTGGCTGCTTCCATCATCGCTTCGGGCAATGTTGGATGTGCATGAACTGTTAGCGCAATATCTTCCACACTCGATCCCATTTCAATCGCGAGTGCAGCTTCTGCAATAAGATCGGAAGCACCTGCTCCTATGATATGGCAACCGAGAACTTGTTTGCTTTCTTTATCAAAAATGAATTTGACATAACCTTCAGTTTGAAGTTGAGTTGCCGGACGTGCAATTGCAGCAAACGGAAATTTGCCGCTGGCAGCATCGTAACCTTTTTCTTTTGCTTCAGATTCCGACAATCCCACTGTTGCGATTTCAGGATCACTAAAAATTACGGCTGGCATTGCAACATAATCCACAACTCGATTATGTCCGGCAATAATTTCGGCAACGATTTCGCCTTCTTTGGATGCTTTGTGAGCAAGCATTGGATTGCCAATCACATCACCAATTCCATAAATGCTGGGAACTGATGTTTGGCATTTGTTGTTTACTGGAATGAATCCACGTTGATCAGTTTTTATTCCAGCCTTTTCAATTTCAAGTCCTGAAGTATTCGGTTTACGTCCGACTGTTACCAGAATGCGATCTGCTTCGAAAACGCGGTCCTGCCCTTCAATTTCCACCGTTGCTTTCAGATTGCCTACCGTACCTTCAAAACCTTTTGCTTTTGCATTCACAAAATATTCAATTCCTTTCGTTCGAAGGCTGCGAGTCAATGTGCGTACTAATTCAGCATCGAATCCGGGCAGCAATTGATCCATCATTTCCACAATTGTTACCTTTGCGCCCAGATGTGCATACATGATACCCATTTCAAGACCGATATAACCACCACCGATCACCAATAAACGCTTGGGAATTTCCGGCAATACAAGAGCTTCAGTGGAGCTGATGATCCGCTCACCATCAAATGGAAATGGCGGAATGCCCGCAACAACTGAACCGGTGGCAATAACAATGTTTTTGGCTTTGATGGTTGTGGTCTCTGTACTACTTTTAACTTCTACTTCATTGGGTGAAATGAATCGTGCTGTCCCCATTACAATTTCAGCATTGTTGGACTTTAAAAGTTGGCGAGTTCCATTGCTAAATTTTTCAATGATCGATCTTTCCCATTGAACCATTTTAGGAAAGTCAATTGTTGCTCCGGAAACATTAATTCCCATTTCAGAGGCATGCTTTAATTTGTCATAAAATTTTGCGGCTGTAATAAGTGCTTTGGATGGAATACAGCCGACGAACAAACATGTGCCGCCGACCCATTCTTTTTCAACAATAATCGTTTTTTGCTTTAACTGTCCAAGGCGGATTGCACACACATAACCACCAGGACCTGCGCCGATTACAAGTGCATCACATTCTTTAGTTGCCATAGGATTCCCCTTTTTTAACCACGAAGTTCACGAAGTTCCACGAAGATTTTTCTATATACTATCAACTTCGTGCTTCTTCGTGACCTTCGTGGTTAGTTTTTTTTCAATTTCTCTGCCATCTGTTCTTGAAGATGGGGCAGCATTTCAGAATAAACATCTTCGAACAAACTTTCCAGCGGAGGTGGTCCAACTTTTTCAGCTTCAGCAACGGCATCTAAAATTTCCTGGGTTAAGCGTTCTTCTAATGCTTCTTGCTGACTGCTGCTCCAATATCCATGTTGTTCCAAATATTTCAACAAACGATTGATCGGATCTTTCCGCTTCCACTCTTCAACTTCATCATCTTGTCTATAAAGTCGGGGATCATCGGAGGAAGAATGCGCACCCATGCGATATGTTACAGCTTCAACAAAACCTGGTCCGTTTCCTGCGCGTGCATTATCAACTGCATCTTTTGTCGCAGAATAAACCGCCAGCACATCATTACCATCCACAGTCACACCATCAAATCCATATGCTACGGCTTTAATTGCGATTGATTCGGATGCAGTTTGCTGTTTGATGTTCACCGAAATTGACCATTGATTATTTTGGCAAAAAAATACGACTGGAACTTTGTATACGCCAGCAAAATTCATTGCGACATGAAAATCGCCTTGCGATGTTGCACCGTCACCCATGTATGCAATTGCAACGTTCTGATCGCCACGAATTTTCATCGCCCATGCAGCTCCAACGGCATGCGGAATTTGGGTTCCGATACAACTTGACCAGCTCACAAAATTTGCAGGACGATAACAATAATGACTCGGCATTTGTCTGCCTTTCGTTTTATCAGCCGCATTGCCCATACATTGGGAGATGTATTCCATAAGCGGATATCCGCGCAAAAGTGCAGCTCCGCCTTGCCGTAACGCCGGGAAAATCCAATCATCTTCACGCAGCGCGAAAGCGCTTCCAATGATTGCAGCTTCTTCGCCAGTTGCGGTTCCATAAAAACCGATTCTGCCCTGACGTTGCAAAGTTAACATCCGCTGATCCAAAATGCGCAATCGCAGCATTTCGGTATAGATCCGAATTAAATCTTCTTTTCCTAAAATTTTTTCGGCGGTAGGTTGATTCAAAAGTTGAAGCATTCTTATCAGAGCTGAATAAACAACAGTGCTGGATTTTCCAGAAATCTTTTTACGTATTGCGTAAACTCGGCACCGACGGCGCCATCAACGACCCTATGATCAAAAGACAAACTCATGTACATCCGGTCACGAATTACAATTTGTCCTTCATGTACAACCGGGCGCGGTTCGATTTTATGAATCCCCACAATTGCAACTTCTGGATAATTGATAACCGGAGTTGCAAACATTCCACCCATGGTTCCTAAACTGGTGATTGTAAATGTGCTGCCTTTCAAGTCTTCCAATGCAACCTTATTTTGACGCGCCGCTTCGCTTAAACGGTCTACTTCGCTGGCAAGATCAAATATCGATTTCTGATCAGCATTCTTCACCACAACAACTGTAAGGCCATCTGGCGTCGCCACTCCAATCCCTATGTGATAGTAATGACGGATTAGGATTTTACCATTCTGCTCATCGAGAGATGAATTCAGCAGCGGATATTTTTTCAATCCTTCAACCAGTGCTTTGATGATGAATGGCAAATAATTAAGTTTTATCTTTTTTGCCGAAGCTTCATCCTTCAATGAATTGCGGAGCTTTACCAATTCTGAAACATCAATTTCATCAACGTAGGTATAGTGCACCGCATGAGTCTTGGATTCGGTCATCTTTTCCGCAACTTTTTTACGTAAACCGCGGAAAGGAACTTCTTCGACTCTTTCAGTTCCACCAACTACTGCAAATTTTGGAGGAGCCTCAGGTGTTGCTATTTTGCCGGAGTGTCCGGATGAAAAATTCATGATGTCTTCTTTTGTAATCCGTCCGCCAGGGCCAGAGCCATTGACTGAATTAATATCAATTCCCATATCTTGCGCCATTTTGCGCAAAGCGGGAGTTGCAAGTGCACGGCCTTTTGAAGATTCAGATTGCGATGTTGCAGGCGCGGACTGTTTTTGTTGAGGCTCAGCTTTTGGCGCTTCTTTCTTTTCAGATTTTTCGGCTGCGGTAGCGGCACCATCACCGGTATCAAGCGTTAATAAAACTGCACCGACTTTGACGATGCCACCTTCATCACCGCGTGTTTCCAAAATTTTTCCTTTTTTTGGTGAAGGAATCATGACAGTCGCTTTATCTGTCATCACTTCTACTAATGGATCATCTTCTTTTACACTTTGACCGGGACGAACATGCCACTTTACGATTTCGCCTTCAACAACACCCTCCCCGATATCGGGTAATCTGAATTCAAATGCCATCTCTGTGTCTCCGTGGTAAATCTAAAAGCTCATTACATGTTCGACTGCTTCTTTAATTCTTCCAACGTCCGGTAAGTATTCATGTTCCAATGTATATGGAAACGGCGTATCAAATCCTGTAACTCGAACCGGTGGCGCTTGCAAATTTAAAAATGCTCTCTCATTAATTTGCGCGATTACTTCCGCACCAAATCCGGCTGTTTTCGGAGCTTCATGCGCAACAACTACCCGGCCCGTCTTTTGAACTGATGCAATCATGGTGTCAGTATCCAATGGCACCAACGAACGCAAATCAATTACTTCAGTGGAAGGACCTCCATTGGAAGAGATTGCTTCCGCAGCTTCCATCACTGTATGTATCATCGCTCCGTAAGCAATCAGGGTTACATCCGATCCTTCGCGAAGAACTGCAGCTTTTCCTAATGGAACAGTGTAATCGCCTTCTGGAACTTCGCCTTTTGCTGCGCGATAAATCCGTTTCGGCTCCATAAATAAAACGGGATCTTCATCACGAATCGCAGAAAGCAACATCCCTTTTGCATCATACGGATTAGATGGAATCACAACTTTAAGTCCTGCGACATGCACAAAAAGCGTTTCGGGACTTTGACTGTGATAATGCCCACCGCGGATTCCACCACCAACCGGAGTTCGAATTGTAACCGGGCAAGCATACTGTCCACCGCTGCGATATCGATATTTTGCCAGTTCATTTACGATCTGGTCATACGCAGGGAAAATAAAATCTGAGAACTGAATTTCTGGCACAGGCCGCAAACCATATAATGCCATTCCGATTGCTGTCCCAATAATTCCAGCTTCAGCCAGTGGAGTATCAATCACTCGATCTGACCCAAATTCTTTTAGCAAATCAACAGAGACTCTGAAAACGCCGCCCAGTTTGCCGACATCTTCACCAAGAAGTACAACACGCGGATCGCGCCGCATTTCAATTTTAAGCGCATCATTTAATGCGCCGATCATATTCATGACTGGCATTATTCCACCTCCGATGTCGATGGATGACGCTTCCTGTAATCCAGTAAATATTGTTTCTGCTCTTGCAGATTCGGCGTAAGTTCTGCGAAAACATCTTCAAACATTGATTCTACCGGCGGTAGACCATTCTTCTCCGCTTCTGCAACAGCATTTAAGATTTCTTCTTTAACTTCTTCCTGAAGCGTTTGCTCGCGTGATACATCCCAAAGCTTTCGCTCTTCCAAATATTTCCGAAACCTCACAATCGGATCTCCTTGAATGCTTTGTTCGAACTCATCTTCTGGGCGATATGCGCGAGGATCATCGCTGGATGAATGCGCACCTTGACGATATGTAACACATTCAATCAATGTTGGACCTTCACCTTTTCTAGCTCGCTCCGCTGCTTCGCGAGTCGCTTGAATTACGGCAAGAATGTCGTTGCCATCAACAAGTACTCCGGGAAATCCATAAGCTTTTGCTTTAATTGCAATCGATTCAGAAGCGGTTTGACGGGAGCGCGGAACGGAAATCGCGTATCCATTATTTCGACAAATAAAAATGTTGGGCGTCTTGAATACGCCTGCAAAGTTCAACCCAACATGAAAATCTCCTTGCGATGTTGCACCTTCACCAAAATAAACCAGTACTACAACCGGATCTTTCAATATTTTCGAAGCCCACGCTGCACCTACTGCTTGCGGAATTTGGGTTCCTACAGGGCTCGATACCGAAGTGTAATTACCTTCTTTATAAACATAGTGGTTAGGCATCTGCCTGCCTTTTACTGGATCACCAGCATTGCCTATTAATTGACAGATAAAATCGACCAATTTGAATCCGCGAAGAAATGCCGCCCCAGGTTCGCGATAACATGGAAATATCCAATCCTTCTTCTCCAATGCATATGCTGTACCTATCGTTGTCGCTTCTTCACCCATGGATTGCAAATAAAATCCGATCCGGCCCTGTCGTTGAAGCTTCATCATGCGATCATCCAATTGTCGATTCAGCACCATGATCCGATAAAGCTTCAGTAAATCTTGGGTAGGGATGGATGGCTCAATATCTCGATTCGCTATACCCTGATTCGAAATTACTTGCATGAGTTCCAATGCCATGAGCGGAACCTCCAAGGCGGATTCATTTATACGCTCCTTGCACGATCAACGCAAAAGAGCGAAGAGGACAGAAATCTCTTGTAAACGCAATAGTTTAGAGATATGGAATATATCAACAAGTGACCGAATTGTCAATTAAAACTCAACCACAAAACAAGACAGGCATCCGCAAAAGCGGATGCCGTAAATAATAACTCGGAAGAGGTATTTTATTGTTTCAACTTCACAGTAAATCTTTTTGTGTTGTTAGTGTCGTTTGAATCTGAAGAAGTTGTATTATAGAAATCTGCATGAACCTCGGCATCTAGAACCGCTGGATTACAGCATGGAAGTTTTAAACGGCTCGCTGAAGTTATAGTCTTTTCTCCGGAAGCAGGAATATCCTCGACCGATCCTACAAAGAATTGCGGATCAACAATAATCACATTCCACTTTCCTGCCGCAGGACTATTCCCATCATTTCGAACGGTTACCTTAACGTAACCTTCGACACAGTCGGTACCGCAATCATTGGGCTCTTCAAGACTCACAAAAGTCGGGACCAGATCTACAAGTTTGCTATTGAGGGATCTTCCTAAAACTGCATTAGCTCCGAATTGTTTGGAATTAAACGTCAGAATGGCTTCGGTAGGTGTAATATTTTGAATGTGAAAAGTCCCTTCGAGATTTGATGCGATTCCCTTTACCAACAGATTTTTTACGACACTCCCACCAACAAAAACTTTTGGATCGAGTTTCCGTTTGGTGTTAAATGCATTCTTTTCCAGCCCTTTGTCCGACGTCGCGGAGTCAACTTTGTACGGGCTTAATATAAATTGAACCTCTGCGAGTGTATTAACATTTACAGAAATCCGGTACAAACCAGGACCGATTGAAGTACCTTCGCGCGTGGTTAGTTGTTCACCGATCTTAATGTCCCCTTGTGCCAGCGGTGTTGCTGCAACGTCGAGCTTGCCTTGAGTCCTTCCACCTTGTGCAGATACAATCGATGAAAGAAAGATGCCGCAGACAACAGCTAACAAAATCATGCAAATTCTCATTTTTACCTCTCCTGGGAAATCCACATCATTATATTGAACTTCCCCTACCTAGCCAACTACTCTCGAGAATAGCGACCAATTTTCACCACAAGGGCCAAGTCACAAGGTTACACAATTTCAATTTTATTCATAATTTCGTGATCCCTGGTGTCTTTTTGTCCTGGTGGTGAATTCCAACTTACTCCTTGCCCCAAGGCTATGATAGGATGATCGATCACTGTCGATGGCCAGAATTCATTTTTTCGGAATCCTGCTTTTCTTGTTCATTCCGCTCGTACTTTTTTTGTTTCTAGAGCACCCATTTGGCGTCATAACCAGCTTTGTTATTGCAATAGCGATCATAATCAGCCATCGATTCGTAGCGATCCCATTCATGAACCGGTTCAAGAACTCCCGATGTCTGTGGTGCGGTAGAACATCACGTACGCGCGTTAAACAAACTGTCGGAGCAATCGAATTTGAATTCTGTCAGCAAAACTGCATTATGAAAGCGAAAAAATTCTTTGATTTTTGTTCGAAGTACGTGCTATTGCTTCGCGCTGGAATTTTTATTCCATTGGGCTGGTACGTCATTACGATGATATTAACTGCCTTAAACCTGTTTCATTTTCCGGAAGATTGGAATCATTTCATTTTTCAATTCTTCATTGCGCTTACAGTTGTATCTATTTCTTTTATGTATCGAATTGGAAAAGAAACAGAGACACTGACATTTCCATTTCCAATTCACAATTTATTTTTGCTAGGAATTCAAAACACACTGATAGTCTTTCAAATTGTCGGAATCTGGTGGATTGTTGTTAGCCTGATTTTCTTATTGCACGGCTGAAGCCGCAGAAGCCTGTTTCCAACCTGGACCTCGAACGGCTCTCCCCGGCTTGGCTCCAGTATGTTCTTGATCTTTTAATACCTGCGTTCCATTGACAAAAACATCAATCACACCAGTCGCAAGCTGATGAGGTTTATCAAAAGTTGCATGATCGGCAACCTGAGCTGGATCAAATACAACGACATCAGCATAATAACCAGGCTTTAACGCGCCTCTATCTTTAATCTTCATATTTTCGGAAGGAAGAGAGCTTAAGCGCCGAACCGCATCTTGAAGTGTAAGAGCTTTTTCTTCGCGAACATATTTCCCTAATACACGAGCAAAATTTCCATACGCGCGCGGATGTGCATTCGATTTCAAAAAAACGCCTTCAGGCCGATACGATCCTTCATCGGAACCAAAACTCACCCACGGTAGTGCCACTTCTTTTTTAATGTTGTCTTCCGACATCAGGAAGTAGACCGTTCCTACTCGACTTTCATCTTCGACTACTAAATCCATTGCAGTTTCCTGTGGAGATTTCCCTCTCATTTTTGCGACCTCTGCCAGCGTTTTTCCAGTAAGCGGCTTCAGTTTTTCATTCTTAAAATCAACCAGCAGGATGTGATCCGCAGAACCTGCAAGCAAATATAAATTCTCCCAATCATCCGATGGTGTCGACATTTCTTTAATCACACGCTCGCGTATTTTTGGATCCATTAATCTTTCACGCCACTTTTTAAAACCACCTTCTTGAACCCAGGGTGGCATTGCTGCATCCAACCCTGTTGCACCTGCCGGATACATGTACATGTCTGCAGTAATTTTCAATCCTTCTTTTTGGGCAGCTTCAACTTTACGGATTACATCATCCATTTTTTCCCAATTCTGAACTCCGGCAGCTTTCAGGTGATAAATCTCGGCTGGAAGTTTTGCTTCACGTGAAATTTGAATCAATTCATCTACTGCTTCCAATAGTTTGTTTGCTTCACTGCGCATATGCGAGATATACATACCGCCATATTGTGATGCAACTTTGCAAAGCTCAATCAATTCATCTGTCTTTGCATAAAAAGCAGGCGCATAAATCAATGAAGAACCCACACCCATTGCGCCTTCTTCCATCGCTTGCTTTACCAGCGATCTCATTTTTTCCAATTCTTCAGCGTTAGGAGCACGGTCTTCATAACCAACTACGTGAACGCGAACTGTGGTTGCCCCAACGAATGACGCTACGTTTGGTGAAATCCCTTTCTTTTCCAAAAATTCCAAATATTGACCAAGCGTAGTCCATTCAACTTTATATTTGATATCCCCCTGCATTTCTTCCATTTCTTTTTTCATGGAATCGTTAAGCGGGCCATAAGAGAAGCCTTCGCCAAAAACTTCCAGAGTCACACCCTGCCGAATATCGCTCAACGATGTGCCATCTTCTATCAATGAATCCGTTGCCCAGCTCAACATATTGACGAAACCAGGTGAAACAGCCATACCCTTCACATCTATTTCTTGTTTTCCTTTGGCATTCTCAATTTTCCCAACAGCCGCAATTTTGTCACCTTTAATTGCTACATCACCTTTGTAAGGTTCTTTTCCACTGCCATCGTAGATCATTCCATTTCTTAGAATGATGTCGTATTCAGTTTCTTCGGCTCGGATCAAATCGGCGCTAATGAGGATCATTACAGCAATGAAACACAAAACAGTGGAAAGTTTGAGCATACGTCCTCCGGGATTTACGATTTATGACTTTTTGGCTATAGAATAGCCCATGTTAGCCTTTCAATCTTAAATCTGAAATCTGAAATCTCAAATCAAGTTTGGTGGGGCATATGAAAATCGGGGTTATCGGAAACGGAAACATGGGTGGCGCATTGGGGAAGTTATGGTCATCCAGGGGTCACAAAATTATGTTTGGATCACGCAATCCTGAATCTGTAAAAACGATGGCAGGGATTTCACCGAACGTGAATTCAGGATCAATTCCAGACGCTGTCCGCTTTGGCGAAGTCACTCTCTTGGCCGTTCCATGGGCAGGTGTTGAAAATGCATTGCGGCTAGCTGGTCCGATGTCTGGGAAAATTCTAATTGATTGTACAAATCCGTTATCTGAAAATTACATGTCACTGGTTGTTGGTTTTGATACTTCGGGAGCGGAAGAAATTGCTAAGATGGCGCCCGGTGCACGAGTGGTCAAAGCATTTAATACCGTAGCATCGGGTGTTCTTGCAAGACCGAAATTCGATGACGTAGATGCAACAGTCCTATATTGCGGTGATGATTCCGAAGCGAAAAAAGTTGTAGCAGGATTGATTAAGGAACTTGGATTTGAAGCGATTGATAGCGGGCCGTTAATGAATGCGCGTTATCTTGAACCGATGGCGGAAATGTTCGTTCAGCTGATGTTTGCTCAAAACATGGGCTTCGATATGGCATGGAAGCTTCTAAGAAGAAAATAAAAAATAAACTCGGCGATCTCAGCGTTAAAAAAGATTAATGTAACGCGCCTGTGCGAACTGGCGTAATTTTTCGGTAGACCTGATCAAACGGTAATTCGCGCAACAAATCTTGTTGCGTACGAATTCCAAATAATTGTTCGTTCTTTTCTAAATATGGAAGAATCAGATTCCAATCCTCTTTAGAGCAAACTTCGAAACGACCACCGTTCAACTGATCTTCATCTAGCATTTTTCGCGGGTCACGAACGTAAATTGCACCACCCGAAGCGAGCGAAAATAAATTGCCGCCCGGATATGGTGTTGGCAAGTCTTCAATTTCTGCGAGCTCATTCCTGCGAACTCCGTTTAAGACTACGAAACCACCACCATTCAATGGATCGCCTGCCATAAAAGATTCACCAAGATAATCAAGACATGTTCCATTGATCACAACTCGCGGCGATCCGACTGCATTAATTAGAGGTCTGCCAGCTGCATTTCCGAAAATGTAAGCTTCGCCTCCTTTTGCTCCGTAAAAAAATGTTTGACCAACATCGCCATAAACGACCAGTTTGCCCAAATTGAAGATTTGTCCGATTTGATCCTGGCCATTTCCGTGAACGATAATTTCGGCACCATCAAGACCTGAAGCAAGATAATCTCCAGATGAACCATAAACTTCAATTTTCAAACCTGCTGAATTTGCTTGAAGTCCGCAACCGATAAAACGATGACCGCGGCATCGATAAACAATAATGTGCCGATATCCACGTTGATACTGCTTTACAATTTCAAGTGATAAGGATTGATGGCCCTTCCGCAGAAAATTCCGAAGCGTCAATAATTAATGAAGGCCGTGCTTGCGGTGGAAGGGTGCGATGTGGCTTTTAATGTATCAAGCAATCCATTGATCGCATTTTGCACCGCAGCCAGATGCCATTTTCTTGAAACACCATTCGAAGCCGGGGGCAAATCGTAAAGCCGCGTTAACTCTTGCAACGATTTTGGGAGCTCAGGATTTTTAGTTGGACGAAGTGCAGAAGAATCTGAATAAAGTTCAACGGCGCTACAGAACTTATCTTGTGCATTCCATTTTGATCGATCGTTCGGATCAACCGAAAACACAAACGCACCACCATCGGTATAACTTCCGCCGCGAGCATTCCAATATCGGTCCGCTACCGGACATACCCGTTGATCTTCCGCTGCAATACTATCGAGCGCTGCATCGATGGCCTGTTTTTCTGAAGCAATCAAACCAATTTGAAGCGCACCATCATGCAGCGCAAAAACTTGCGGACGCAACATCGATGTATCTGTAATTCCTATCATTTGAAGCTTGCCATCTTTTACATCATTGCGTGCAATGATAAAAAACCAAAGACCATCCGGTGATCCATTCAAATGTGCCATCTGTAATACTTTGTAAATTGATTTCCTTTCATCAGGCAATTGCATGAAATCTCTCTCCGTTGTTGGAGCCATCGCTTCAATTACCCACTCCAACGGATAGCCATGAGATCGACTTAACAAATCAAACAACAACACGGAGACTTCGGTATCAGTTAAAAACAAAGGATGCAATCCATTTTGTTTGAGGTATTCACACACGCCAAAATAATTTGCAAAATCTCCATTGTGAACCAAGGCTTCATGCATTCCTATAAATGGATGTGCACCTCCCGGATGCCAAACGCGACCTTTGGTTGGATATCTCTGATGTGCAATCCAACCGTGCGCGCTCGCATTCTCGAGTTTGTAATATTGAATTACCTGCTCCGCAAAACCGACCGCCTTAAACACCACAAGATTTTTGGCATGACTCATTACAAACGCGCGCTTTTCACCCAGTGAAGCATAATAAGCACGATTGATGCTGTAGCTGCGTTGGAATACGAATTCATCTTGCAATTCTAATTCAGACAGCTCTTGAATCTCATTTCTTGCTGCGAACTCTTCAACTGAATCAGTTTTTGGTCGCGCAAAATATCGCACCACATCTGGCGGACGCACTTCCAAATCGATATCACGATGATCATCTGCGGTGCTGACTTTCTGTACTTCATCAATTTCATAAAAAGGAAATAAATTTTTAGTTTCTAATTCGTGCCGGCACGATGGATCCAAATATGCAATTTGCAAAATGTAATCTTCTTTAAGCACGCGTTGCGAAACACCAACTTCATCAGCAACCAATCCCAGCATTGCAATACCGCCACCTTTGCCATTGCCGCGATTGCGCATTTGATACGATGCGGTGTAAAGGTGCTTGCCTTGTAAAGGTTCGGATGATAACAATCCAACAACGCCACATCCACCTTCTGCTGCATCTTCTTTGCGCATTGCAATCTGCTGTTGCGAATTAAGCGGCTGCAGATCTTTGCGTACTTTGCGGTAAAGAAAAGATTTATCCATATTTATTTTGCGGACTAAATAAAGTCCGCGGCCCCTAATGCAGACTAAAGTCTGCGCTCCATTCAATTAAGTCAGTACGGCCTCTTAGATCACGCACTGATTCCAACCCAAGCTTGTCCAAATACATGATGATTTGTGATCGCCACGAATGAAATAAATTAATGATCCTTTGTGCCGCCCAATCAGGATTGATCAGATTCGTTAACTCCGGATCACTGGTTGCAATTCCAAACGGACATCCTCTTCCTCTTTCGCAATTCGTGCATCGATCGCATTCGATTGCAACAAGCTCAGCAGTTCCAACAACAACACCGTCTGCGCCCAATGCAATCGCTTTGATGATATCGGCAGGAGTTCGCACACCTCCCGAAGCAAGAATCACCATTTCATCGCGAACACCTTCATCGATCAAAAATCGATGCACTTTTGGAATCGCAAATTCAATCGGCATTGCAATATTTTTCTTTGCAATGTCCGGAGCGGCTCCGGTTCCACCATACGAACCATCCAATTGCAAAATGTTTGCGCCTGCGTAATAACTCCCTACCGCCACCATATCAACATCGCCAGGCGTTGATACTTTCACTGAAATTAAAGCTTCAGGATGAATGATGCGGATCCAACCCAAATGTTTTTTGTGATCTTCAACCGAGTAAACGGAATGAAATGGAAATGGTGAAAACAAACTGCTCCACTGCATTGAACCACGCATGCGAGCAACATCTGCTGTCACTTTGTCAGCAAGCAAATGACCTCCAAGCCCCGGCTTCGCACCCTGCGCATATTTGAATTCCACAACTGGTGCACGGCGGATTGTTGATTCATGAACACCAAACAATCCGGTTGCAACCTGGGTAATCACATGATCGGAATATGGAATCAATGCATCCGGATAACCACCTTCGCCGGTGGACATAAAAGTTCCGAATGCTTGTGCCGCTTTTGCGCGTGCAATCATCACATTCAAGCTGATGGATCCATAAGACATTCCGCCGCCATACCAGGGAACCGGAATCCACAAATCTTTTCCTTCTTTTCTACGATTCAACGGTATTGCAGTACGATATTCATCAGGAAGAGAGGCGAGCTTCCGCTCGCCACTACAAATGCGGATTGAATCGAAACCACCTTCCGATTTTCCCACTTCTGATTCCAGTGCAGTTTCGGACAAAGATCCGGTTTCTGCTTGCTTAAATGTTGAAACAAGCAGATCAGCGGTCCAGCGCGGATCGCCCATTGCACGAAAAGTTTCATCTTGATCAATTTTGATTGCATCAACCGGACATTTTGGAACGCAATAAAATTCTTTGTCTTCACAAGATGTCCCGATGCATTGCGAACTTTCCGGTGGCAAAAGCTTGTTCATTCCGTTTGGCATTTCAAAAACGCCATAAGGACAAGTGCTAACACACACAGCGCAATGGATACAGTCTGATGTGATCTGAACTCTAAACTTTGAAAGCTCATTGTGAAAATTGCGCTGCACTGGAATTGCGGGCGCATTAATTCGCGAAATATCTGATGGCGGCAATTCTATTCGTGGCCGCAAATCAAATTCAGTTGGATTACCAAAAACAGATTTAAATTCACGTAACAAATCTTCATGAAATAAAGCGCGTCCCGTTTCACCGCGAAGCCTGCGCACTTCACGCATTCCCATCGCACCCAAAATTTCCAGAAGCTGATCCCGCCACGCGGCAACAAGGTTCTTAATCCGTTGAACTCCCCAATCGCGATCAATTACAGCAAGATGTTCAAAATCTTCTTTCCGTTCTCCTGCGCCGCGCCACACTTGAATCGCATTTAATAGAGTCAAATCTAAAGTTACTCCATCAGCGCCACACAAAATCGATTTGGGAACATGCTCAGCCGCCGATACTGCACCACCATATAAAAGAGTGATGCGATCCCGGATTCCAGCTTCAACAAGATGATTGTGAACTTCACGCAAAGCTTCACTAACATGACCTGTTGAAGTATCACCATTACGATCGGATCGAAGATGAAAAACGGAAATGTCTTGCAGCGCTAAATCCAAAACACGATCAGGATTGATTGGTATACGAAGTGAAAAAATAAGGGGCGAACCTGAATCCGCCCCAGCTTGCTTTAAATCGTGGATAGCATTAATTAGTCCATCACCATCTTCTAATTCAACCATCACCGGGAAATCTTCATCATCACGTGATTGAATCCAATCGATCGCATCACGAATTTGATCCGGCCGATAAACCGGAATTACATTTCGTGAAGTTTCAGCCGTCATCTGATCGGGTCTGAGAAAAATCAGAGTCATTAAGTTTTCAGCGCTGTCAATCAGAGTGCGATATACGCTGGAATGAAGTGCAGGAATTTCGGCGGCATCAAATAATATTGGAATTGGTATTTCACAAATTGGACTACTGAGGCCGGGTTCTCGCTCCCCACCTCCGCAGAACTCCGGCCTCTTACCAATCAAAATGGATGTGCTGATGTATTCGCGTCCGTGAATTCCATCGCGAGTTGGACGCACAATTTCCGACATATCAGTCCAAATCGAATCAAAACCCGGCACCGGCAAACTTACCGCGATATCCAGCACCGGATACCGGCACTTTGCCAGATTCTGCCTGCCGCAAATTTGTGGTGATTATTTCTGAAGTCCAGTTTCCATAATTCATTTCTCGAAATTCGGGATTCGATGGAACTGAAAGCGCTTCTTTTGGACACTCCCGCACACAGCGCAAACAACTGCGGCACAAATTTTCGGATTGATCAACAACACCAATCGGCATCCGCATATCATCTTGCCTGTGATGCACACCATATACACAGGCATCCACACACATTCCGCACTGAAAACAAGCGTCACTGCGAACCAACAACAAACGGACGGGAGTTATATTGCGCGATGCTGCGGGGGCAGTGTGAATGTTGTAGCGACTTTTCGGATTTAAGTTAACCGCGGGCTGCGACTTTGTAACCACGCGCATATGGAATCTCCATGATTCGTTTACTTTCGACCGATTCAAAAAATTCACTGACCTGTTGTTTATTTTTTTCGAAGCGCTCTTCTACACGACGTTCTAATTCATCCCAAACCGGCACCAGATCTAAACGGCTTTGACAAACATCCGTACATGCACCGCAATGCATACAAAGAAACAACAACTGAGCTGCATCATCTGGCAATTCCTGATTTCTCATCATCGCAAGTCCCAGGTTTAATTTGCCGCGCGCGGTTGTACGCTCATCGCCGGTTTCGATATATGCAGGACATACCGGAATACAGCTTCCACACTTCGAACACATCTCTTCATTCAGCAAAACCAAATCTTTATTCCGAGGCCCGGCTTTTCGTTGGTGAGGTACGAAAGCCGGGCCGCTAGTAAGTACACTCGCCATCATTGGTGCGGCTATTCCTGCCAGCGAAATCATTGGAGAACTGAATGCCATCGATGCAAGCTTTCCGACAAGTCCAGCTCGGAAGTTGAGGTTAAAGAATTTTCCTGGATTGAATCGCTTCCCCGGATCTTTACTGTTTTTGTAATAACGCAAATCTCGCAGGTTGTTAAAGCGATTCCGGACATAGGGCGTATTCCAAATTCCAGTTCCGTATGGACGGCCACCAAGTTGGATTCCCAATCTGGTCAGGGCATATGATAAGGAGGATTTCAGTGCAGCATCTATTTTGCCGGAGGAGTGAAATGTATACACCGGCAACATCAAAATATTTCCATCTTTCATCATGTAACCTTCGCAAGCAAGATTTACATGAAAGCGACGGCCCAGTTCATTTGCTTGCTCAACAAACCTTTTCACAACTTTTTGAGACAACACTACTTCTGATGCTAGAAGTCCTGGTGCGAGCCGCTTTACCCGTAATGGAAACATCCGATCCCGCCATAACCAATGAGCGCGATAATTCGACTCCATTGTTACTGATTTTTTCTGAATCCATTCGCGAAATCTCTTAGTATCTGTTTCATCCATGCAAATCAGCAAACTATCCTTTTCTGGATGCAATAAATCATTCTTCAAACCAGGATGCTCTTCTTTTGCCAGATGATTGATTTCGTGCATCCGTGACGCAGATAAAAACTTCAAATGGTAAGGATCAAATTTACTCAGAAGTTCTGCAGCACAATCCAGCGCAGCAGAGACAGAATCAAAACGGATAACAAAAGGCAGTTGAACCTTAGAACGCCGTTGCACTTCAAATGAAACATCCCAGATGGCTCCCATTTGCCCTTCGGTCCCTAAAAAGAATTTAAAGTCCGGATCCTGCAGAGTTAAAGTTCGAATCTCACCTTTTGCAGTTACAACTGTAAGTTCGCGGATCAAATCATGAAAGGAACCAAATTTCGTACATCCAATTCCAATTCCGCCGGTTGCAACCCAACCACCAACAGTTGAAAACCAGCTGGTTGGATATGTACAAAGCGCGAATCCTAATGGCTCCAAAAATCGCGAAACATCAGCCCATCTGCAGCCAGCAGAAACCCGGATTGTTTTTGTTTCAGGATTGAAATCAATAATCTCGCGATAAGGTGAAAAATCTAGAATTATTCCACCATGATGCGGAATCGCTCCACCTAATCCAAAAGTAGATGCGCCGCGTGGAACAATTGGACTCCCAGATTCCAATCCATATCGAATTGTTACTTGCAAATCATGAACGCTATGGGGCTGCACAGCGAGATCGGGCAACGTATCAGAGATCAGAAGTGAGCGCATCGGCTCTGGAACTTCACCTTGATCAAACGAAAACATCCGCAAATGCGTTGGCTCGGTAATGATCCTGGAACCGCCGCTAAGATTTTTTTGCAACCGTGAGGCATCCAATTTCATAGGGCATACTTTATCTATCAATATGGTCATTTGTCAATGTAATCATCATATTTATTTGTATATAAAGCTGTATTCTCCAAAATCTTGACATTCATCCAATAATAGTGGTAAAAATTTTAATTACATTCATGTTTACTGGATAAGCAGGTGAAAAAATGTACAAAGATTTAGATTTTAAAATCATCGCTGAATTGAGAAAAGATGGCAGGGCTTCAGCACGACAAATTGGAAAACGTCTGGCAATTTCTACAACTACAGTCGCGGGACGTATCCATGCAATGCAAAAATCGGGAATGATTAAAGGCTTTCGTCCGCTTTTGGATTATCAAAAGTTGGGTTATGGAATTACAGCCATCACATTGATTAAGGCTGTCGGCGGGAAGATTCCAGCACTGATGAAAGATTTAATGCAGGATGCTCAACATACCCATGTTTATGAAATCACGGGTGAATTTGACTTGCTGGTGATCGGAAAATTCAAAGATACCGATGTTATGAATCGCCAGATCAAAAAGCTTTTAAGCCATAAAGCGATTAAAGAAACAAATACATCAATTGTGCTGGGATCGGGGAAGGAAGAATTCTGAAATATTGTCGTAACTAATCTTTATCATCTTTCTGAATTCTGAAAATTGCAGACAGGATCCAATGGAAGAAACTGACCAGGATACTCCCGAAAAAAATTCCTGGAAGTGTTGCGGTAACGACTCCGGGCAAAATTAGGGAAGCCATATACAAAACCAGCGCATTAATGACAAAATAGAATAGACCGATCGTTAAAACAATGAGTGGGAAGGAAAAAAAGACGAGGATGGGTTTGACTAGCCAATTTAACAAACCAATAACAATTCCAAACCAGACTAGATTGACCCAGCCTCCGTGCAGGTTAAAATTGTCAAGGAAGTAATCTGCGCCCTTGAGCGCAAGTACCGTTACAATTAACCGGAGAATCAGGTTTATCATATGTAGGTTATGTGATTATACATCCGCATTTTGCCTGTAGGTAAATGTGGTAACCAATTAAGATCATTAGTGATTTCGACAAAATAATTAGTGAAAACGGATAGCCGTGGCTACGGAGGGTTATAAGAGCGTGTCAGGCGCTAAAGTGTTGCTCGTGCAAGAAATTGGCACACTTACAGGTGAACTGCTGAACAAGCTGCGGGCGGCAGGACTTTCTGTAACAGGGGTAGCGGAAACAGGAAGTGAGGCATTGCGGCTTGCAGGAATTAATCCACCCGATGTTGTTTTGATTGATACCTATTTAAAAGGCACATTATCTCCGGGTGATGTAGCGGATGCTTTAACAGTACAAACTCCTTCTCTTTCTGCAATCATTTATTTAACCTTCCGCGAATCAGATGTTCCCGGAAAAGAACAGCATTTCATTTTGAAACCGTTCTCCATTAATGAACTTGTTCGCAAAATAGAACAAGTTCTCAACATGTGAACCACAAAGATGCAAAGTAAAGAGCAAGCATAAATTTCGTGGTACTTCGTGAACTTCGTGGTTTTCTTATTATGTTGGAGAAACAAAAGCATTAAGGGAGTATCAGGATATGTACAAAGCATTTTTAATTAGTACTATATTTATAATATTATTGTCGGTGAGCATGAACGCTCAGGAGCCACGCGGTAATAATGAAAGGTCTTGGAACGTATCATCACAAGATTACGACCAACTCGGAACAAGCTCAGAGATTTTTCGATCAGGGGTTAACACTGGCTTATGCCTTCAATCATGCCGAAGCGGAAAGATCTTTTCGTGAAGCTGCTCGTCTCGATCCAAATTGCACCATGTGTTATTGGGGAATTTCCCTTGTACTGGCGCAAATATCAATATGCAAATGGATAAGGAAGCAGTTCCACCTGCATATGTAGCAATTAAAAAAGCACAGGATCTGATGAAAAATGCTAGCGAGAAAGAGCAAGATTATGTAAAAGCGTTGGCAACCCGATACGGGCCGTCAGCGGTAGAAGATCGCACCAAATTTAATGAAGCTTATGCGAGCGCCATGCGTGAAGTTGCAAAAAAATATCCAGATGATCTGGACGCAGCAACATTGTTTGCAGAAGCACTGATGGATATTCATCCCTGGGATTACTACAACAAAGAGACTCATGAACCTCAGCCCTGGACTCCGGAAATCGTATCAACCCTGGAATTTGTAATGAAGAAAAATCCGAATCATCCGGGTGCAAATCATTTTTATATTCATGCGGTGGAAGCTTCCAAAAATCCGGAGCGAGGTCTGCCGATGGCAGGACGTTTAAGTACGCTTGTTCCGGCAGCCGGTCATCTCGTACATATGCCCGCGCATATTTACATTCGTACTGGAAATTATGATAAGGCATCCGAAGTAAATGAACACGCAATCAAATCAGATAATTCCTACTTAAGTGGATGTCATGCGCCTGGCGCTTATTCTCTTGTTTATGTTCCGCACAATCACCATTTTCTTTCTGCCTCAGCTACATTGGAAGGAAGAAGCAAAGTAGCTCTAGATTCTGCTAATGCTGTGCGATCAAAAGTCGATGCTCACATGATGAGACAGGAAGGAATGGCTGTCCTGCAACATTTTTACATGGTTCCAACTTTGGTCTTGATGCGATTCGGCAAGTGGAATGAAATTCTTACATCATCGGCACCGGATCAAGATTTGATTTATCCGAATGGAATCTGGCACTACGCGCGAGGAGTTGCATATGTAAGAACAGGGAAAATTGATGACGCGCGGAAAGAATTGGACCAGGTTACAGCTGTTGCTACAAATCCGGCCTTAGAAAAGCTGACTTTAATGGATCTACATAAAACAACAGATCTAATGCAGATTGCAAAAGAACATCTTGCCGGTGAAATCGATGCTGCATCGAAAAATTACGATAGTGCAATCGAACATCTTAAGACTGCGGTTCAAGTTGAAGACCATTTAACCTATGATGAACCTCCGGTTTGGAGTAACCCGATCCGGCATTATCTGGGTGCCGTATTGTTGGAAGCAAAACGACCAGCGGAAGCTGAAAAAGTTTATCGCGAAGAGTTGCAAAAATTTCCGAAGAACGGGTGGTCGCTCATAGGACTGGAGCAAAGTTTGCTTGCTCAAAACAAAACGCAAGAAGCGAAGTCAACAAAAAAAGAATTCGATACTGCCTGGGCAGGTGCAGACATTAAGCTGACTTCTTCGAGACTCTGAGTCTTTGTGGTGAAGAGCTAATCCAACCAGTTTTTGGATTTTAACTTTTTTGGCAAGTAGTGCGTGGTTAAGTAACGAAAGTCTTTATTGGCAAGTGCATCCAATTCATATTTCAATCCGGATGCAAGCATCCGTTTGATTTCTGCTTGCCAGTGTTTTTTGTGAAACCACGGATAATTAAGGATTTCTTTCGCGCGAGCAACATCTTTGTCGTTCAATTTGATTCCAACATTACGCGGCAATCCATATTCTTCCGGATCACCACTGGAAAGGCCGATGAAATAGGCATCCGGCACGGCCATGCGCTGCGATTCATAGGCCAGACTGATTGATCCCTGTTTCACAACCGAAAAAATGTAATAGCCCCACGGATCGTTATCGACCAGAACATAAACCGGCAATTTGTATTCTTCATTTAATCTTCTGGACAAACGGCGAACACCGCGTGGAGGCTGTCCGTTTCCTGTAAGCAAAATGCAATTGTGTTTTTTCCAAAACTTATCTTCAGACAAGCGATTCCATTGCGTTCCTTTTTCTACAAGCAGCACAAAATCAGCAGTACATTTTTTGATTTGAATGTATTCCGGTTCAACAATGGATGGAACGGAGTAACCGCCTTTTCCAAGACGTGTGCAATCGATGGTGTCGCCGTCATCAACGAAAATTACCGGGCCAACAATTGTGCCGGTATTTTCTGCACGTACATGCAATTCTTCGCGCAATGCATCCAATGTCACTTCAAGATCTTCAATGATCGGATCAGACTCACCTTGCGAATCAAATGTATTTTCGTGAGAATCCTGGATAGTATGTTTCGTACGATAGTAAATTTCGCGAAGTGAAGTTGTTAAATCCTGCCTTTGCAGCTCAGCCAGAGCATCACCTACCAGCATGGTTTGCATAAATTTTTTGGCCATGCCGGTGTTGAAGAAAGAGCGCTCTTGTTTGCCCTTCCCCATTTCAATAATGCCGCGTTTAGAATTGAAGTTAACGTTGGAAAGAGATCTGGTTGGAATTTGAAATGCAGGACTTCGATTCGACTTTGCTGCAGCTATTACTTCATCAGCTAGCGAAACAAGTCTTGCTTCAACGTCTTTTGTTTTTCTTTGGGTTCTTTTTTTCTTCATTTTGTGTCTCTGTGGTTGGAACTTCGCCTTCAACACCTTCCGGAGTAACAATAATCGAATGCGGAAGTTCTTCCGGCAATTCTTTCTTGTTGCGGCCTAGCAGTTCATCTGTTTTTTCTCCGCCGGTTTTGTGAATTGCAATTTTCAGTAATTGTTTTTTCAAACGCTCAGCATCCAATTTTTTCAACTTAAGACGTGAACAAGCTTCGGCTACTTCTTCGATGTACAGCGCAAAAATGTTGCGCCGGTTAAATTCACTTTTTGCATGTGCACGACGGCGCAAATAAGCTCCCAGGCGACGTCCGCACTCTTGTAATGCCAGCTTCATCTCTTTGCGAATTTCATCATAATCAGCGATTGCTTCTTTTGATTCACTGGTAAACGGCACCCACACTGAAGCCATATGCACAAACACAACAATCGGACCTTGCGGCAGTGCACCGCGCGATTGCTGCACGCCATAATTTTTCCACGCTGTTTCTAGTACGGATTTGTATGCGGAACACGCGGATTGCTGATACATAAGCGGAACACGATTCGCATATCTTATTACCCGTGCTTGTTCCGTTTCTTCTTCATGTGTTTCACCTTCAGCCAGAGCTTGAGCCTGACGTTCCGGTGATGTTGCACCATCACCTGTTCCAAATGCCAGGCCAACTTCAATCACAAAAGGATTACCGCGATATACCGCTGGCGGGCGCGTTGCAGCGGTATAAAAATCGCCGCGGATCTGTTTGTACAATCCGGCCAGAATGGCTTTTTCACCAATTGGAGATATGCAATCGGTTGGCGGCGCCATGATTTTTGTATTTTGAATCGCTTGATACAACTTCTCAGCTTGATCACGCGCAATTTTTCGCGGATGCGATCGCGGATCCAAACCCGCCTTCTGACAAATCTCTGCTGCAGTTCGCGGTGAAACGCGAGAAAAATCGCTGGTTAAAAATCCTGAGAGCCAATGACTTTTCGTGTCATGCATCATCTTCAACAAAATACCAAGCTCAATTCCGTATGGATGCGGTTTGATTTCGCGAGTTGGTGGAGGCAACTCATTAAATGTTCGCGGGTATTCGAACTTCTGCCCTTCCGGCGAATGATAGATCAAAGTCGCATGCGGATTTGAAATGCTTGTTAATTCCAGATATTCATCAACCGAGGAACGTCCTTTTTGATAACGACCTTCAAGTTCAATACTGACTTCCGTTCCGCGCGCATGATGCCAATCCATTTCAGTTCGTTTATGAATGATCGGTTCATTCTTTTTTGTATCGATCTGAATTTCAAAATAATTTGCTGGCTTTTTATCACTGGTGCGCGAAATAATTCGTACCGGCTTTCCAGTAGTTAATTGTCCGTACATGCCTGCGGCTGAAATGCCGATGCCTTGTTGACCACGGCTCATTCGAAGCCGATGAAATTTTGAACCATACAATAACTTTGCAAAAATTCTTGGAATTTGTTCCTTCACAATTCCAGGTCCGTTGTCTGTGATCGTCATCTTGAAGCGCGTAGCTTGAGATGGCGGCAGAAGTGTACCGTTTGTCGGAACAACTTCCACGCGGACATGAATTTCAGGAAGAATGCCTGCTTCCTCGCATGCATCTAAAGAATTATCGACAGCTTCTTTGACGCAGGTAAGCAGAGCTTTGCGTGGATTATCAAATCCCAGCAGATGCCGGTTCTTCGTGAAAAATTCTGAGACTGATATTTCGCGCTGTTTTGCGCCCATTTCTGCAGCGCTGACAGCTTGAACTTTTCGGATTTTTTTTGGCGCAGGTTGAGGCGCCACCTCTTTCCTCAAAACAGCTTTCATCTCCAGATTCCTATGCTCGACTAGTTGCGAGCTTTGGGAATATTTTAACCACAATGACGGAAAGGTCAAATCTCAAATAACAGGGGGGCGGCGGGCGTCCCTGCCCGCCAGACTGCGTATTCTTTCGCGGTGCAAGATGTAAAGTCCGCTCAATATAATAATGCATGTGCCAATCAACATCGAACTTGTTGGAATATCGCCCCAAATCAGAATACCGAATGACGCGGCCCAAATGATCATCACATATGAAAATGGGCTGATCACAGATGCTTCTGCCAGTCCGTAAGCTTTAGTTAAAAGATATTGTCCAACCCCTGACAAAAGTCCGATCGAAATCAAAAACGCTGCGCCAGTAAGATCAGGAACCTTCCAGTGAAATGGAATAAAAATTCCAGTGACGATTGTTGCGAGCAATGTAAAGTAGAGTGTCGTAACTTCAGTATTTTCTGTGTTGCGAAGTTTCCGTAAGCTGATCATTGCAAGCGCATTAAAAAGACCAGATGCAAGTGCAGCAAATCCGCCTCTGGTCACAACACCGCTGCCGGGCTTCATGATTACAAGAACTCCCAAAAATCCAACCAATACTGCTATCCACCGATGACGTCCAACTGATTCATGCAAAAACAATGCTGAAAATGTAGTGATGAATAATGGACTGGTAAACGATAGTGAGGTTGCATCAGGAAGTGGAATGAGCGAGTAAGCATAAAAAATAAATAGCATTGCTGAAACGCCAAATAATCCTCGCCAAACATGAGCCGTTAAATTTACTGCGCGAAATCCACTGGAGCCAACTCGCATACTCATCCACAACGCAGGAATTAATCCAAACAGATTTCGGCAAAAAGCAATTTCAAATACAGAAAATTTTGGAGATGCAAGCTTAATGAACGCGGCAGCTGTTCCAAAGAAGAAAGTGCTCAAGATCATGAAGACTGGCCCGCGCATGGAAGAAGATTCTACAGCCAAGACGCGGTGCTTTGTAGATACAGTTCCAAGAACAGTTGCCAGATACCAGTTATGCTCTTATTGGAACCTGCCCGAATTTTTGAGTAGCGTAGCCGACAATCATTCCCAGAATTCCGCCAGGCAACATGATTTCGAAGTAATAATGTTTTCCTGTTTCGGAAGGCATCGCTGCAATAAGAAACGCTAGCAGCAAACCAACAAACAGGCCAAATACGATTCCGAGTGGTAACGAATGAAATTTGCGGGCAAATACTCCGATCAATACTCCGGCGATAATTCCTTTAATCGTAGATCCAATCACAATACCAACAATCATTGGTGCAGCCTCTGGTGTCAGCAATGCAGTTAACCCATCAAACACACCAAGAATTCCACCTAAGATAATTCCTAATACTGGTTTAGACATCATCGAAGCCTCCTTTTGTTCATGCTCTTCTATACAACTTTTTTTGGAAATTCATTATTTTTTCAACACGATGACACTAAGACCCGAAGTTCACTAGATTTTTTGTTTATTTTGTCACCTTTGTGTCTTCGAGCCTTTGTGTTGAAAACAACGCTACCGTTGGATCCAGAGTTTTTCGTAAGGCACGACAGGTCTGCTGAAAGAGACTTCGAATTCTTGGACTTCTTTCAGTGCAAAACGGTAGGTTTGTTCATGAAACAACGGCAACAAAAGCGCATGATCTGAAATGTATTGTTCGATGTCGCGATAAAGTTGATGACGTGTTATCGGATTCATTTCAATGCGTCCGCGTTTGATCAAATCATATAACTCGGGGCATCCGCAGAATCTACCAAGAACTGCATTTTCTGAATACATCAAAAGATATAGAACTCCATCCGGATCAGGATAATCTGCAATCCAACGTCCTAATTCAAAATCAACTTCAGGCGGTGGTTCCACATCAACGTGTAATCTCGATTGAGCTTTGCGAACTGTGAAGCCTTTTCGTTTTAAACCTTCAAATAATTCGCGCTGAAAATTCGAGTACGGTCCTTGATAGACCCGATGTACATCAGCATTCAGAGTGACTTCGTAGTCCGACACTCGAACAGCTTCAGTAGTAACGCTTTCGCTTGGTGTTGCAAGTACGACATCAGCGGTTCGAGCTTCATATCCAAGCAAACCTGGAGGGATCAATCCAACTGCTGGCACTGCATGTCTACCAGCATGACTGATAAGGTCTTGTACATCCAAAGCCCGGACTAACTCATGTCGCAACACTTCATCTTGAAAAATTCCGTTATGAGTGTTAAACGCCAGATAGTAAGTTGAAAGGCTTGGTGTCTCTTTGTATTGTGCTGCAAAATGTTTATCGCGAAGCAATTCTTCAACGCTTTCAGGATACATATCCCAGGCTAGCGAAAATAAACCTGAACGAAATCCATTCAAGATTTGATCAGGATTGACTCCGAACGTAAACATGAGCCGTTCACACTTTGGATAACCTTCACGCCAATAATCTCCGAATGGTTCGAGCTCCAAAACTTGTGACGGTTGAAAACGAGCAACTCGAAATGGACCTGTTCCGACACAATCTTCCTTCCAATTAAAACCAATGCGAGGTGTTCCATCCGGCACAATTGCGCATGATGTATCTGCAAGTAAAGCCGGAAAAAACGCAATTGGCTTCTCCAGGTGAATCCTAAATTGCAAATCATTAAGCCGTTCAATGCCCGTAACTCCGGATAATAGCCAACGTTTGCGGCTCAATGGAGAATGTAACAATCGTTGAAGCGAATAAATAACATCGTTCGATGAGAGTCTTTTGCCATTATGAAAACGGACGTTTTCGCGAAGACTGAAGAAAAAAGTCCGGCCGTCGTTTTCTGAATAGAATTCAGATGCAAGCCATGGATAAATTCCAGCGGCTTTGCCCTGCCTGGTTAAAGTTTCAAAAATAAGAGGAATTGTTTCCTCTTCTTCTAAAGTAAAAACACGCGAAGGATCTAAGCCATATACAGCTCCACAAATCGGTACATGTAAAATTCCGCGCATTCCTGAAGCAACAACTGTTGGAGCACTTCTTTCTAAACGGTCGATCTCCTGTCCGTAGACCGATGCAGTTTCGTAATCACCGCGCAAGTTTGCAGCGGTTGCCCCAAGCGATAAAAGTTTTTTCAAGGAAACTTGTGATCCAGCTTGCCGTGCTGCAGGAATTCCCTTTTCAATCCACACACGAGCTTCTTCCGTTTTACGAAAATGCCATGCAGTATCTGCTGCTACTGCTATCGCTTCAACGGCGCGGGTGCCATCACCAGTCCGTTCAAAAAAATCAATTGCTCGCGCATACTCTTCCAACGCTTCATCAGGATGGCCTGTAATGCGATGTGATTTAGCCATCAGACGCCGCACTTCACCTTCACGTGCGCCGGCTCCAAACTCCAAAACCATTTCCAGTGCGCGTATTGATTCTTCAGTACTGAAAGTTCGAAGCATCTTCTTTGCAAAATCAATTCCGTAATCCACAACTTTTTCTGCAACACCGGCCCGCGAATAGTGATGGATAAGTTCAGGATAGACTCGTTCTAGAAAATCAGCGTTCCGGCGCTCAAGTTCTTCTGCATATTTAAGGTGATAAGCCTTACGCCGTCGTCTCGAAAGATTTGAGTAAGAAGCATCCCGCACGATGCCGCTTGAAAATCGCAGACGATCCAGACGATGCGTCTCACGATCTTCTTCCAAAAAGTCATCTGCAATCAAAGAATCAATCGCATCTTCAACTTTTTCATCCTGCCCCATTAAGAAAACCAAATCTTTTTCATCAAATGTTTTTCCTAATACAGATGCAGCTGAAAGGACTTCCTGAAGCGATTCCGGAAGTTTCCGCATGCGCGCTTCAATTGTTTTTTGAACTGTTGCCGGAAGAGAATCGAATGTCATCTCCAAATCACCAGCAACAACCAATTTCCCATTTTCGACAGGCATTAACACGCCAGCTTCTGTAAGAGAGCGAATAACTTCCTTTGTAAAGTAAGGATTTCCTTCGGTTGCTTCATAAAGTTGTTGTAGGAAGTCCTCGTCCGGAGAAGAATTAAGCGTCAAAAATTCAACCAGTCTGCGATGCTCTTGAGTCGTAAGCGCTTTTAATTCAATCAAACCGAAATTGCGTTCGTTCACCAGCGCACGTACCAATTGGCTTACCGAATGATTCTTTCCTATTCCAGTATCTCGATAGGTACCGATAATCAAAATCGGTTCGCGACTAACCCTCATAAGAATCTGTTCAAGAATGGATGCGGATTCAGCGCCATGATGCAAATCTTGCAGAACAATTACAGCCGGACCTTCAGCACTGAAGCGGATCAAAGTCCGCGCCAGCAAATCACTCAATTTTGAATAATCAAAAGCGGAATCTATTTCATACAGAGTTTCAGTGAAAGAGGCCGCTTGTTTTGGTTCAACAAGAGCCGGAAAGAGTGCAATCAACTCAGATGCAAGATCAGAAAAATCGATTCCGGTTATATTCGCGCCTGAGCCAGACGCTTCAGGTTCACGAAAGAAATCCTGAAAGACTTCGCCGAAACCTTGAAATGGAAATCCGTGATCTCTTTCATGAAATCTTCCTTTGTATACAGGAATTCTGCGGGCACGCGCCAGTGCTGATAACTGATCAACCAAAAATGTTTTACCGACACCCGCTTCACCGCTAATTAACACCAGCTGCGCATTCCCATTCGCGGCAGCTTCTAATCTGCGAACCAATTCGGCATATTCTCGCGCTCTTCCAACCGTCACTTCCTTTCGGATCGAACCGATCGAGGAAACATCAGGCCCTGCTAATGCGAATTGCAAACGTAAAAGTTCGTCCGCAATTTCTTGCGCGCGATGCGGACGCTGTTCAGGATCTCGTTCCATGCATCGCATTACAAGAGCGCATAAATCATGAGGAATGTCAGAAACCAGTTCCATCAAAGGAGTCGGACGTTCATAGGTAATACCAAACAAAATCGTACGGATGTCACCAACGTATGGAGTGCGCCCCGCCAGGCATTCATACAACAACACACCGAGCGAATAAATATCCGAACGGACATCAGCACTCTTCCCGCTAACTATTTCCGGACTTAAATATGCCACCGTTCCCACTACTACATCGGCACCGGTAATACGCTGATCTTCTGATGCAAGTGCTAAACCAAAATCAGTAACACGCGCTCGAAGTCCTGAACGCTCAAAAGCAATTAATACATTTTCCGGTTTAATATCACGATGAACAATTCCGCGAGTGTGGCTGTATTCAAGAGCTTCAGCAACCTGGAAACCCATCTCCAGAACATCGGTCACTGAAAGCTTTCCATGTTTCAGAAAATACCGGAGGCTTTCACCTTCTACATAAGGCATTACAAAAAACAAAGAACCTTCGTGTTCACCAGTATCATAAACAGTAACTAATGAAGGATGATCAAAACGGGCAACAAGCAAAGCTTCACGCCGAAAACGGCCCATTGATTCCGGACTTAACAAACTTTCTTTGACTACTTTAATCGCTACGTCTCTTTCCAATAACGGATCTCGCGCGAGATACACCACGCCCATTGATCCTTCACCAAGTGAACGAACGATCTCGTAACGATTTGCGAGCTTAATGCCAATCATTGAATTTCAACCCACAGCGCAACTCATGTTTTTCTCCCCCTTATGAAGGGGGAGATGAAAGAGGGGGTTGGAGTTATTCTAAATCTCTCCAACCTCCCCCTCGACCCCCTCCTTCATAAGGAGGGGGAACTTCGTTAATTATCGATTTTCAAAACCAAATACGAAGTTACCAGGAAGATGCTTCTTTTCGAATTCGAAGCGCGATAAGTGCGAGCAAAGCGATTGTGCAGATTCCTGATGCTATTGTACCAATCCATCTGCCTTCATCTGGAGAATACACATATGAAGCAGCGGTGGCTGCAAAGGTTATCGCTATCGACCAAACGATAAGCGGAATCATAACCCATTTGTGTTTACGCAGCATTCCAAATAATAGAATTGCTCCAGCGAAGCCATAACAAATCACAGCGACTGTTACCATCTTTTCACCTAAATTATTGTTGTGTGGCCAATCCTGAAAGCCGTTCCATAAACCGGAAATGCTTGTAATCACCACAATCAAAACAATTATCCACCAGACGACACGTCGCATCCTTATTATTGACGGATGAGATCAGAAGTTGTTCTCAGTATCTTGCGAAGATTATCCCGCTAACTTCGCGGCCGTTTCTGCCAAACGAGTGGAATATCCAAACTCGTTGTCATACCATGCTGCAATAGTAAGCAGATTTCCATCCATAACTTGAATTAGCGGCAAATCGATGATACAGGAATGACGATCGCCAAGAATCCGTGCGCTGGCGTATTCTTCTTCAAGGACTTCCATGATTCCTTTGAAGTTCGGCTGAGCTACCGCTTTACGAAATGCGTTCTTTACTTCTTCATCGTTGGTTTGTTTATTCAGAATCACGTTTAATTCAACGATACTTCCCGTCCGCACAGGCACCCGATAAGCTTTTCCAGTAATAGAAAGATCTGGCCAGATAAACTTCAATGATTTTGCCGCGCCAGATGATGAAGGAATTATGTTTTCTGCTGCAGCCCACGAATCCCTGCGATCTTTCATCGGCTGATCAGTTAATGATTGAGTGTTGGTGTAGGCATGTACTGTAGAAAAGAATCCAGTTTTGATTCCAAAATTTTCACGCAATACTTTGACAACAGGAGCGATCGCATTCGTGGTACAACTCGCCATACTGATGATTTTATGTTTCGAAGGATCATAAGAATCTAAATTGATTCCAGGAAGCAAAACTGCATCACAATCTTCCATCGATTTGCTTGGAGCACTTACCAGAACTCTTTTAGCGCCGGCATCTAAATGTGCTTGCGCAAATTCACGTTTCGTTGCTCGACCGGTGCAATCAACAACAAGCTCAACTTCTAGTTCCTTCCAATTTGGAACAGCCTTCGTGGAGTTAAAAAATAAAATCTCACGATCACCTATATGAAATTTGCCATCCTCAAATTTGACCTTTTCATGCCACGGACCGTAGTTCGAATCATATCCAAATAAAGCTGCTAGAGTTGAAGGATCGGTGATATCCGAAAATGAGTATGGAACAAAAATTCCACCAGAAAGTGCGGCACGTGTAGCTGATCTCCCGATTCTTCCAAAACCATGAATGGCAATCCTTTTCATATAAGTACTTCCTCCTTATCTGCTTAATGTTAACAATCATTCCGCCAAGAATCGAGCGACTCCATGTTAATTCTCGACAGAATTCGAATGACCTCTCATGTTTTCACGCTTCACGTTTCACGTTTTATCGCGGGCCAGAGACTCCTCAGACTTTTCCGAAGCTTCCACTGTCCGCGTTTAAACGCCGGGCAACGAGCGCAGTTGCACCCATGCAAAGTCCCATGACCAGTGCATAGAGGATTGCTAACATTGCTTCGGTAAGTCCTACCGCAGCAATTGCTACTGCACCAGGATGTGAGACCTAAAAGATGTCCACCACCGATCGGAACCGCAAGCAGAAAAATGTCTCTGCCTAAAGATCCAGCAGTGTAGTCTTCATGCGTGCCGCGAAGTGCATCGCGTAAAATCTTAAGAATCTCGCGGAATGTTAACTTTGAATATTGTTGAGTCGTTGCTTCCATAACGCTCCGGAAATCTAACTCAGAGCGCATGTTTAAGGCGGGAGTTACGCGATTCCGAAGCCGGCCGAAATAACATCAGATGTTGCAATTTTCATTGAACTAAAATCCTCCGGCTCAGTGAAAGTATCTTAGTTTTCAAAACCTTGGCAACAGGAATGTGGCTAATGGCATATAGCATCATGCATCTGAGGTACAATCGCCTCTATGGCAATCAGAATTTTTGTTACCGGTGGAACTTTCGATAAGGAATACAACGAAATTAACGGAAGTCTTTTTTTCAAGGACACGCATTTGCCGGAAATGCTGAAGTTAGGACGCTGCAAGCTCGAAGTAGATGTCCGAACCTTAATGTTAGTCGATAGCCTGGAAATGACCGATGATGATCGGCAAATCATTTTGGATCATTGTAAGAAAACACATGAAGACAGGATCGTGATCACTCATGGAACTGACACGATGGAATTAACTGCAAAAGTTTTAGGCGAGGCAAATCTAAAAAAAACGATTATTCTTACTGGCGCAATGGTGCCGTATAAATTTGGCAGCTCCGATGGTTTGTTTAATCTTGGCAGCGCGCTGGCGTTTGCACAAACATTGCCATCAGGAGTGTATGTCGCGATGAATGGATGCTATTTTCAGTGGAATAATGTGCACAAAAATAAAACTACCGGCGAATTTGAAGAGAGGTGATTCATGTTAGGAGGAAAGAAGCTGGGAGTAATTGGAGTTGGAAAACTTGGTGAAGCTCTTGTGTCCGGTTTGTTGAAAGAGTCAGTAATTCGAAAAGAAGATATTACCGGAAGCGTTCATTATGAAAATTCCATCGTGCGTGTAAAAGAACGTCTCGGAATTGATGCGACGCTGGATAATCGCGCTGTTGCACAAAACAAAGATGTGGTATTGCTTGCGGTCAAACCTCAAAACATGGATCTGGTTGTACGTGAAATTGCTCCTGTTCTGCAATCAAATCAAGTATTGATCACCGTTGCCGCTTCAGTTCCCACGACATTTGTTGAAGAACGTCTTGGAAAAGATGTCCCTGTAGTGCGTGCGATGCCCAACACTCCATGTGTGTTGAATGCTGGCATGACTGCATTATGCGGCGGACGTCACGCAAAGCAAGAACATCTGCAAATTGCGGAAAGTATTTTTCAATGCGTAGGCAAAACCGTTTTCCTCGAAGAATATTTAATGGATGGTGCTACCGGACTCTCCGCGAGCGGGCCAGCATATCTTTATGTTGTGATTGAATCATTAGCAGAGGCGGGAGTAAAACTTGGAATTCCGCGCGATATTTCAACATTGCTCGCTGCACAAACAATGTATGGCGCAGCAAGAATGGTTTTAGAATCGAAAGCTCATCCTGCTTTATTGAAAGATATGGTAACCACTCCAGCGGGATGCACAATCGATGGTTTGCTTGAACTTGAAGAAGGAAAATTGCGCGTCACTTTGATTAAAGCTGTTGTGAAAGCGGCAGAACGCGCTCGCGAATTAGTCAAGGATCAAAAACGTTAACGATGGCAATACCCTTAAAAATTTTATTCATATCGGCGGAAGCTGAGCCATTTGCGAAAACCGGTGGACTTGCCGATGTCAGCGGATCGCTGCCTAAAGCATTACATCGACTCGGACACGATGTTCGGATTGCAATGCCTGCATATCAAAACATTGAAGCAGCCATCCAAAACGGCAAATGGAATATGGGTGCAATGCCCGGATTTTTGTCAGTGCCGATTCGTGGCAGAATTTTACCAGCTGGAGTTTTTCGAACCGAAATTCCCGGAACTTCAGTCCCAGTTTATTTCATTGCTGAACGCAGTTTGTTTGATCGTCCGAAAATTTATGGATATGATGATGATCCATATCGATTTTCATTCTTCTGCCGCGCAGCCCTCGAACTAATTCCAGCATTAAACTGGAAACCCGATGTTATTCATGCTCACGATTGGCATGCAGCTCCGGCTTTGGTCTGGCTCGCCAATAACGGACAAGCTGACGAAAGGTATCGCGGACTCGCGAGTTTGTTTACGATTCATAATCTCACATATCAAGGCCGAAGCTCCTGGGATGCACTTTCCTATCTTGGAATCCAAACTCACCGGCTTGTTGAAGAAAGTTTCGGTGAAGTTAATTTCATGGCACGTGGAATTTATCATTCCACTTTAATAAACACAGTCAGCCCAACATACGCACGCGAAATTCTAACACCTGAAAACGGTGCATCGCTCGATGGCCTGCTGCGTATAAGACATTACGATTTGCATGGGATTCTAAACGGATTAGACACTGAAATCTGGAATCCAACCATGGATAAAAATCTTGTAAAACCATTCAGGCCAAGCGAACTTGAGAACCGAATTGAAAACAAACGAGCGTTGCAAGTGCGGCTTGGACTTCCTCAAGTTGATAGCGTTCCAATTCTTGCAATGGTCTCGCGTTTGGATACACAAAAGGGACTCGATATTGTCGGCCACGCACTGCACACAGTGTTAAATGGATCGGCCGGAGAAGTTCAAGTTGTAGTTCTTGGAAGCGGCAAAAAAGAATATGAAGATATGTTTTCGCATCTCGCCAGTTATCACAAAAGTAAAATGACTGCGATTTTTGCCTATGCGCCGGAACTTGCGCCTTTGATATATGGAGGAAGTGATATTTTCCTGATGCCTTCCTTATTTGAACCTTGTGGTCTCAGTCAGATGATTGCAATGCGCTACGGCTGCGTTCCTGTTGTTCGCGAAACCGGTGGGCTTGCAGATACTGTGCGTGATGGCATTACCGGCTTCACATTTTACGATTTCAAAGCAGATGATTTTTTGTATGCAATCCAACGCGCGCTCTACATTTACAATACAGATCGTGATGCATGGCAAGCCATTCAAACGCAGGGAATGCTTAACGATTTTTCGTGGCAACAATCTGCGTATGGATATCAGCAGCTTTATGAATGGGCCGTCGCCCGCGTGCACGGGCATTAGCGCCTCTGTGGTCGAGTTACTGAAACAGGCTCAAATCAGAACGGAAACGCAGTACATCGCTTTCAATGGTCTTAATCACATCCTTCAGCGATACATCATGGCCTTCAGTGAAGAATGGCTCTGATTCGCGAAGATCGGACCACCGGTTCAGATTCCGCATAAAAATGTAATAAGGCTGAATACCGCCATTGATCGTTTTGTACCAGGCAAACGGAATATTTGGGTGCCGTTGTTTCCAACCAGGAATTGCCGAACCCACCATCGATTCAAATGTTCGTTCAGCACCCGGCCGCAATTCATAGCTCACCATCTCAATTAAATAGGACTGGCCTGGAACTTCTTCCGGACTTGAAAATTCGCGAAGCCTTGAAATTTGCGAAATCGTAAGAGTTTCTGTGTACGGAACAACATTCAAAGTAAAATCGGATGCATCTTCGTTTGCTGCAAGTGCCTGATCAAAATCAGTCCAGTCATGTTGAAATGTTCCAAACAAGTATGATCCGGAACGCGATCCTTGTGCGAAAAAAAATCCATGCCATCGCCACGAATCATTTTTGCCACGGCGCCACTCCAGATGACGCTTATAGCCAGCTTCAAAATCTTTTTCTAAACCGCGTTTCGGGCGGATCAAAATAATTCTTGCAATTGTTCCACTGGAATTATCATCCGCCGCATTTGTAGTAAAAACTTGAAACAGGAAGACAAAGACGACCAAAAAACAACATTTCCTCAATTCATTCCTCCTGACCAAATATCGTACATTGCACACTTACTACACCAAACAATAAAGCATTTATCGACGATAAACCAGTTGGAATGTGTTTTGCTTACTCCTATTCGATGGCTGTAAAAACCAAGAAAGAAACACTAACTATCCTGGTTGTAGATGATGCACCAATGCATCAGAAACTCATTGAACGGATTTTGGGGAATCATCTTGATGCACGAATGATTTTTGCTTCCAACGGTTCTGAAGCAATCAAAATTTTCATGCAAGAGCCGGTAAGTCTAATTTTGATGGATATGGAAATGCCGGTTATGGATGGTTATACAGCAACGCGATACATCCGAAATCTTCCTAAGGGAAAAGATATTCCAATTGTGGCAATAACTGCGAACGTAGGAGAAGTTGAAAGAACACGATGCCTGGAAGCGGGCTGCACAGCCTACATTCAAAAGCCTTTCCAAAAAGCAAATTTGATTGGTACCGCTGAAGAATATTTGAAAAAAGACGAATATTAGTCTTTAGTCCGCGCTGATCTTTTTTTCTTTCTTTTCTTTATTCAGAGATTCAAACAAAATCCGCGACGCTTCGCTAACCGAATCAACAGCATTTTCGAACGCTTCGCGATTTGCATTTGATGGCTCACGATAGCCGCTAATTTTTCGCACAAATTGCAAAGCGGCGTCGCGAAGCTCTGCATCCGCAGGTTCTCTTTCAGGACTTCTTAATTTTCGAATATTACGGCACATAACATTTCAATATTAAATTTTCTCTCCAATATATGCAAAACGGGATAAACGCTTTTCGTTATAAAGTCTATGGACAACATCAAGAAACGTTTGCAATCTTTCGAAACGTTCTTTTCCTTCAACTGATTCCAAATCCGTTTGTCTTCTCGCTCTGGCATCATGCCATCGTTTCGCAACATTTGACGCTGCGGATGTTAAATCATCCCTTTGAATCAAGCGAAATCCTGCTTCTTCAATCCATCTTTCATTCGCATCTTGCGGTACAAACAAAAAGAAACCGATAGAACTACGTTTAGCGATTTCATCATTTGTAAGCGGACCAGTAACTACGATCGGATCGGAATACAAAAATCGTCCGCCTTTTTTCAGCAATCGGTGCCAATCGTGCAAGCTTTGCAAGCGATTGGAAAAATGATTCACAGCATCCATACAATAAATTGCGTCAAACCTACTTTCGTCAAATGGCAAAGCCTTATTTGCATCTGCAACTTCGAAATGAATTTCTTTTTGTGAACTTAGATTACGTGCAGTCTGAATTGCATTCTCATTGCTGTCGACACCGCAGATCTTGCAACCGGCGCTTTCGCTAACAAACATTGCTGGACCACCGCTGCCACAGGCAACTTCCAAAACAACGGAATCGCTGTTCAGGCCGAGCGGCCGAATCAACATAAGCATTTCTTCTGCCGTAATCCAGCTGTTTTGCCCGATGTCTTTTCCAAAAGCTTCGGTACGCACCTCTGCTAAAACACGTTCAGTAAATTTGCCATAAGTATTGTTATAGAGGTCTACATTTTCTTTCATGAAATGAGGGAATTATTTCTTGTCTAAAATTTGTTTTGCTTCGCTGAGGGTTTGATCGTAGAGTTTTTCAAGCGCTGGATTTACTCCGCGAAGGCCGGCCACAACGCGTTCGGACCAATTGACATAATCCAATCTTCGCTCATTACTCCACTTCGCCGGAGGCGAATGAACAATGTCACGGAGATTGCTTATCTTATCGGCGATTTTGATTTGCTTAGCTCCTGCAGATTTGTGCGGTGCAGTTTCTACCTGACGTTCTTTACGCACTTCTTTTGGAAGGGCCCTATCATCTGTTACTTCTTCTACCATTGACAGAACTCTTCCGCCAAATAATTGTTCGATTTCTTCCGGTTGCGTATCGGTATCTTCAATCGTATCGTGCAAAATAGCTGCAGTCACGATATCCGGATCTTCAACCTGGCCGACTCGCAATAGCAGCTCGGCAACATCAATGGGGTGATTTATATATGGAGAAGCTTCACGATCTTTGCGTCGCTGATGCCGATGTTTTTCCGCAGAGAATTTGAGAGCCTTGAGAAGAATCAGGCTGTCATGATTCAACATTCTCTAATGGTACCACTTGTTTTAGTCATTGCGGCGCGCAGGCTACGTAGCAATACGAAATTGCAGGAATAAATTAGTAATTGATTTGCCTTTTCAAGGAGGTGCCTGAGTGTACCCAAAAACTGGTTTATTACTGATATTTCTAATGGCTACATTCTTACTTGTTGGCGTTCAGCTAATTGCCGAGGAGGAACAGAATGACTCAGGACAGTGCTGCTTCGTCAATCCAAACTATCAAGGGGTCTGCTCTGTTTCGCCAGCTGATGGTGAAAGCTGCGACGAAATTTTGGCCTATTTGAATACGCCATTATCGGTTGGAAAAACATATTGCGATAACACTCGAATTCGCGGCGGTTGGGAAAGCGTGGACTGTCCTGAAGAACAAGACAATCCTCCTAGTGTTTCTCTTCCAGCCCCGTGGTAAGCTTCAATAGTCACGATCCTTTTTCTCCATCAAGATCCTACTTAGGCGTTGTATCAGCTAAGACTTTACAGGAGTAACGAATGAGGAAATCACTTGGTTGCATCATAGCTTTTGTTGTTGTTGCATTGATCTGTGCGGTTTGGGCAATCGGTCAATACAACGGTCTGGTTCAAAGTCGTGAAGCAGTAAATACTGCCTGGTCTCAAGTTGAAAATGTGTATCAACGCAGAATGGATTTGATTCCGAATCTGGTTGCAACAGTAAAAGGTGTTGCTGCTTTTGAAAAAGATACATATATCGCTGTGGCTGAAGCGCGTTCAAAAGCGGGTCAAATTAAAATAACACCTGACATGTTAAATGACCCTGCAGCATTCAAGAAATTTGAGGAATCGCAGGCAGCAATTAGTTCTGCTCTTTCCCGATTGTTAGCGGTAGCTGAAAACTATCCCCAACTCAAAGCGAATCAAAACTTCCTTGAATTACAAAGTCAGTTGGAAGGAACTGAAAATAGGATTGCAGTGGAAAGACGCAAATTTAACGAAGTAGCTCAGGGTTACAACACAAAAATTAAATCGTTCCCAACAAATTTACTCGCCGGAGTCTTTGGCTTCCGTGAACGTCCTTATTTCAGCGCAGCACCTGGAGCAGAAAAAGCGCCGGAAGTTAAATTCTAATTGTCAGGTTTACCATCAATGTTGGGGCGGCTGAAGCTTCACTCGGTTTTTCTTGCCGTAACCTTTTTGTTTTTTGTCACATCTTCCGCTCGCGCTCTTGATATTCCTGCACCCACAACATATTGGGTCAATGATTTTGCCGGTGTATTGAAACCTGAAACAAAAGAACGGCTTGAATCAAAACTGCGCACGTTTGAAAAGGAAACGACAACACAAATTGTTGTTGTCATCTTTCCATCACTTGAAGATGAAAGCCTGGAAGATTTTACTGTTCGGCTAGCCGAAGCGTGGAAAATAGGTCAAAAAAACACCAGCAACGGCCTATTGTTCGCAATCTTTATGAAGGAACATAAGGCACGCATCGAAGTTGGCTACGGATTGGAAGGTGCACTCACTGATGCGCTTTCGTCACGAATCATTCGTAATGAACTGGCGCCCGATTTTAAAGCAGGAAATTATGATGCAGGAGTTGAAAAGACTGTTGATGCAATTATGAAAGCGGTTCGTGGTGAATATACCGCACCGGAATCAGACAAACCGCAGACTTCATATTTTGGATTGCTAGTTTTTTTCATCATTATCGTATTCATCATCATCAGAGTGATGCGATCTCCTGTGACGATCGGACCTTATTCGCGCAGACGAAGGGATAACGATACATGGGGCAGCGGCGGTGGATGGTACAGTGGGGGAAGCAGCTCCGGCGGTGGATGGAGCGGCGGCGGATCTTCCGGTGGTGGTTTCAGTGGTGGTGGAGGTTCGTTCGGTGGCGGTGGAGCAAGCGGGAGTTGGTGACATGGATAGACCCAATGTACCGAAATTATTTTTTTCCAAAGATGAACTCCATCGGATCGGAGAAGCGATTGCAGCAGTCGAAGAGAAAACTTCTGCCGAAATTCGAGTCCGGATTGAAAGAAACTGTGATAGCGAACCGTTAGCTCGCGCACGAGTTTTGATAAATGAACTTGGAATGACAAAGACCAAGGAGCACACTGCTGTTTTGATTTACATTGCATTGGAAGATCATCGCTTTGTAATTTTTGGAGATGAAGGAATTCACAAAGTATTGGGAGATGAAGGATGGATCGCACTAAGTAAACAACTGGGTGAATACTTTCAAAAAGGCCAATTCTGCGAAGGGCTCATACAAATCATTTACAAAATCGGTGAAATGCTTACGAAACCATTTCCGCCTGCTGCCGAAAATGTTGATGAACTCACAAACGAACCATCATTTGGTGAATAATTCCTCCTCCGGCCGCAAACTTTTGAAATTTCGATACAACAACAAATCGTAAACTACCTTCAAACCACCTGCCAGAAGAAATGGTGCGCCGAAAAATGCAGGCATCGACAGCATCGTTCCTGCCAGCACCGGCGATAACGATGCACCGATCGATCTTGCAATTCCTGTAATTCCTGCAGCAGCCGATCTTTCATCCGCCGATACTACGGCCATCAAATAGGATTGTCTTGTTGGAACATCCATTTGCGAAATACTGAAACGCAATAACAAAACTCCAACCGCAAATGAAACTGTGGGCATGAACGGAATTGCGATCAACATCAAATTTGATGGAATGTGAGTGAACACCATCGTTCTGATCAATCCGATGCGGGATGCAAGTCGCGCTGCAGCCAGGGCGGAAAATCCCGCAAGAATATTTGCAAAAAAGAATAGAGTGCCGAGAGCTGCCGGTTGAAGTCCGAATCGTTTGTAAAACCAATATGCGATGATGCTTTGCATGATAAATCCACCGGCAAAAGCATCCATCGCAAACAGTGCGGACAATCTCAGTACAATATCACGCGAACGATGAAGTCCCCAACGAACTTTTAACCCTTCCGGTTTTTCTGTTGGTTCAATTTCTATGGATTTCGAAAGTTGTTGAAACAAGAAAAATAGTAGCAGACCTAAAATCGCATAACCGATAACGATTGCGCGATAACTATTGATTGCGGTGCCGATCCTTTATGTTGCAGGAACTGGCTGAATGCGCCTGCAGCCAGCGCACCAACTGCCGTAGCAAATGAACCAGCCAGATTGTACCAGGCAAATACTTGAGTACGTTTTTGGGTTGGAATTGTTTGCGTTAGTGCAGCTTGTTCGATCGAAAGGAACGGTCCGACTTCATTTCCGCTTGGACTGATTACACCAATTGCCGCGGCGATCAACAAAATAAAAAAGTTGTGCGTATACGCGAAAACAATTCCAGCCGCTAACATCAATAACGATCCAAAGATCAACATTTTTCTGCGGCCAATCCGATCGGCATTGGCTGTCATCCAAAGTGAGATGCAAGTATCGCCAATCAGCGTTAAAGTGAGAAGCGCCCCGCTTTCTGTTTCAGTGAATCCGGAAGCTGCGAGATATAAAAGAAGGACAACGGAAAGAGAGCCGTATGCAAACATCCGCACAATGCGTGTTGCAAACAACAGCTTAAAGTCCATAGTGAGCGCGGATCGGCAGCGCGGACTTTAGTCCGCATTATGGAGCGCAGGCTTTAGCCTGCATCATGGGCCGCGGACTTCAGTCCGCATTAAATATACTACTGAATGGAAGGCAAGATGTACTCTGTTAGCAGTCGATCCGTTTGTTGATGCATCCCCGCAGTCGCATAGTTTGTTGAAGTAATTACAATCACGGATTGCAATTCTGGAAACACCGCAATTTTATTTCCACCATTACCGGACATGTAATAAGAGGCATAGCTTTTATCGCCAGCTTTGAATTTCTTCAGCCACCACAGATATCCATATTCAGTCTGATCATCGATTTTAGCGTGAGGCTGAGTTGAAGTTTTAACCCATTCTTCCGGAACAATGCGCTTCCCTTTCCATGTACCGCCATTCAAATACAGTTGTCCAAGCTTCAAAAGATCTCTGCTTTGCAATCGCAACCCGCCACCAGTCATAGCAAATCCTAACGGTGAGAATTGCCATCCAGGATTCTGAATGTTCAAAGGATCGAAAAGATATTTTTTTGCAAAATCGGGAACTTTGGTTTGAGTCGCTTTTTGTAAGACCGCACCAAGAGTGAACACTCCCCCCGTACAATAGCTGAAGCTTCGACCGTAAGGTTGATTCTCCGGCTTTTGATCCATTGAATATCCTTTTACTGGAAGATTCAAAGTAAATTTGAGCCAATCTTCAACTAAGTACATCCGCTCTTCATTGCCGCGGCTATAATCATTCCAATCATCGCATTCTAGAATGGAACTCATTGTCAAAAAATCTTCAACCGTGATCTTGTTTTTCCGCGGATCAGGATTTTCCACCGGCTGTTTTTCGGGAATGTAGCTGAACACCGGTGAACTCAATTTTAATTTGCCTTGATCGATTGCAATTCCCACAAGCATACTGGTGATCGTTTTAGTGCAAGAGCGTGTATCCATCGGTGAAGTATTTGTAAAATCGCCGAAGTACATCTCATATGCCAGCTTCCCATGTCTTGCAATTACGACGCTTGTGATTTTCTTGAACTGATCAGACTTTATTGCGTCTTCCATTGATTTGAGCTTTGCAGAATCCAATCCTGCCGAATCAGCGCTGGTTGAATTCCAATCGGCTTGGGTTTCTTGCGAAACAGCAAAATCACATAGATTCAGAAAAATGAAGAGGATTAAGATTAGTGGCATGTAAATGAGACGTGGGCTTAGGAAGAAAGGTTTATAATCATAATTTAGTATGAGACCATTAGCGATATTCGTTGTGGTCATGCGGACTGGAAATCCGCGCTCATCAGTTTATTCGATGATTTCGAGGTCGTCTTCTTCGGGCTTAAATTGGCGGAATTCGGTAATCAGACGTGTAAAGGCTTCGGCCGGTAATGGTTCGCTGAATAACGAGCCCTGCATTTTATCGCAATTATGATCGCGCAGAAATGCCCATTGCTCCGGAGATTCCACACCTTCGGCAACAACCTTCAACTTCAACGTGTGAGCCATGGTGATAATTGCAACAACGATTGCGGCATGATCAGCATCACGCATACTTTCACGAATAAAACTCTGATCAATTTTCAAAGTATCAATTGGAAAACGTTTCAAATAACTCAATGAAGAATATCCGGTTCCAAAATCATCAATACAAATCTGAATTCCCATCTGTTTCAATTGCGTTAGAATCTCCACGGCAATTTCGTCATTCTTCATGATCGAAGTTTCTGTTAATTCAAGTTCCAGGAATTGCGGATCCAATCCGGTTTTCTTCAAGATCTCTGCAATTTCCGGAACAAGACTTTCTTGAAATTGCCGGCCTGATAAATTTACAGCCACTCTTAATGGCAGGAAATCTGAAGACTGCCAGAGTTTATTCTGGGTGCATGCAGTTCTTAATACCCATTCACCCAATGGCACGATCATCCCGGTATCTTCGGCAATGGAAATGAAATCCAATGGATAGATAAGCTGTCCATCCGGACGCTGCCACCGAACCAACGCTTCCATTCCAATAATTTTACCCATGTACATGTCGAATTGCGGTTGATAGTGCAAAACAAATTCGTTCCGTTCCAATGCGCGGCGTAATTTGTTTTCGACTTCCAACTGCTCAATAGCTTTTTCATTCATGGTGGACGCATAAAACTGATAATTGTTGCGTCCTCTTTCTTTCGCTCTATACAAAGCAATGTCAGCATTTTTTACCAGTGTCTCAGCATCTTCACCATCATGCGGATAAAGGCTGATTCCAATACTGGTGTTGATGTACAGCTCATGCGAATCAATTTGATATGGAGGCCGGACAGTATTCAGAATTTTCTCGGAAATCCTTGCTACATCTTCAACTTGATTGATTCCGTTCAACAGCAACATGAATTCATCGCCACCCAATCGCGCTACAGTGTCTTCCTTGCGTAAACATTCCCGAAGTCGCTGGGAAACACCTTGAAGTAATTTGTCTCCTACTGCATGGCCGAGCGTATCATTAATGATTTTGAATCGATCTAAATCCAGAAAAAGCATTGCAACCATCTGTCTGCGCCGCTGAGCATAACTCAGCGCTTGATTCATGCGATCGCGAAACAGTATGCGATTCGGTAATTTGGTTAACGCATCATGATAGGCTTGATGCCGGATCGTTTCTTCAGATCGCTTACGTTCTAATGTGCTGGCAATATGCTGCGAGACAAATGTCAAAACCTCTTTTTCTTTTTCGCCAAAACGTTTTGAATCTAAATAACTCTGAACAACAAGAACTCCGAAAGCTTTATCGCCTGCTTTTAACGGCACTCCAAGCCAATCAACAGAAGGTGTTCCAATGGAATCAACTTCACCTTGTTCTGCCAATTCTGTAAACGTTTCCGGCGAAACCAGCAATGGTTGATTTGTGCGCATCACATATTCGGTTAAACCTTTTGCTGCTTTTCTTGGTTCAGGAACTGGATCCACTTCATCCACGAAGTAAGGGAATGTCAGCATTTGCGTTTCTTCATCGAGCAATGCGATATAAAAATTACTGGAATGCATTAACTCGCTAACAATTCCATGAATTGCTTTGTAGAATTCTGGAAGATCTTCAGCCAGATTTGCTTTTTCTGCGACACGATACAAAGCAGCTTGTTGTGCTTCTGATTTTTTGTGTTCGGTTATGTCGCGGATAAAAGCACTGAAGCTAATATCACGGCCAGATTTCATTGGCGAAATACTGAGCTCAACCAGGAATTCATGACCATCCTTATGCTGAGCAGAAATTTCAATTCGTTGATTTAAGATCGGCCCTCTGCCAGTTTCCGTAAAATGTCTCAACCCGTCACGATGTGCTTTGTGATAACGTTGAGGGATAATTGTCTCTGTTAGAAGTTTTCCAATAGCTTCGTCTCTTTTCCAGCCAAATATTACCTCTGATTGTTTGTTCCAATCAGTTATTTTGCCGAAAGCATCAATAGTAATAACTCCATCCAGAGCCGTATCCAGAATCATCCTGGTACGAAGTTCACTATCGCGAAGAGCTTCTTCGGCACGTTTGCGATCAGAGATATCGAACAAAACGCCATGAAGGAATTTAGATTTTCCAGAAGGATCACTGACTACAACTGCATCATCACCAAGCCAGATGTAGTTTCCGTTTCTGTCACGGAATCTGTATTCACAATGCAATGAATCGCCGCTTTCCCTGCAACGCGTTTCCTCTGCCAAAATTTTGTGCCGATCCTCGGAATGAATATTCTTAATCCACAAACTGGGATCATTGCTCCATTCGCGAGCGGAATAGCCAAGAATTTTTTCGATTTGCGGACTTACATAAATCCATTTTCCATATCTTCCGAATTCTGCGATATATGTAATTGCCGGAATTCGCTCTACGATATTCCGCAGCTTTGCTTCAGTATCACGTAACTTTTGTTCGATAAGTTTGTGTTCTGTGATATCAAGTGCAACCCCCATTGTCCCAATGATGACGCCGCTGGCATCACATAATGGCTCAACAACAGATTGAAACGTGCGGCCCTTCCACTGTGTTGCAAATGAAGTTGATTCTCCGATCAATGCCCTGCGATGAGCAAGGATCGGTTCCCAATCAGGATCATCGGTTTGAAAATATTCAAACAAAGTCATCCCGATTACTTCATCCGGTTTTAGTTCACGCGAAGAAAGCGCGGCACCAGAAGATGATGTAAAACGCAAGTCTTTATCAGTCGTCCAAAGTACCTGCGGTAATTGTTCCATCACAAGCCGCAGTTCCTGATCTTCACCCTGATGCGGCTCCGTGGTAATTTTTCGTGGAGCTTTTAGTTCGGCAACAACCATTTTTGCCGGATGGCCGCGATACATCAGTGAACGACAAACTACAGGAATTTCGATAAACTCCCCATCTTCACGTTTGTGTTTCCAAACTTTTATGTCGGCTTGCGATACCGTTGAATCAGAATCATGATAGGCCCTGAGAAAAGCTGAAACGTCTTCAAAAACTAAGAGGTCTTGCAGTGTGAAGGTGAGAAATTTGGTGCGTGGGTATCCAAAAAGATTCAGTGCAGCATCATTGACCAATAGAATTGAAGTTGTAGTGAGATCGAAAACCCAGGTTGGATTTGGGTTGGCTTCAAATAAAATTTGAAATTCATCGGGTTCAGTACTCTTGTCTGAGCCGCTTTCTAATTGAAGGGGACTTCGTCCCTTCATTTCAGGCTTGCTCATGACAAATATTCCCCCCACACAGGACTGACGGATATCCCATTTTCTGAGATGAATGATAGCAGAATGTGGAGGCTAGCGAAAGCCAGCTTTTGTCGACGATAGACCGATGCCCTAGTCTATGTCGAGGTGAATTGCGCCGTCGTCAAAAACCACAGATGCGCCGGCATTACGGGCAGCCTCTTCCAGCGCTCTTCGAAAAATATACTTAACGTCCGGACCATTTTCGATCCGCCGCAAAATCGCTTCCCCCGATTTGTCCCCAATTGTGATCGTAATTTTTAATCCTTTCCTTTTTGCTAACAGCTTCCTTCCATCTTCCAGTGTCACTTTGAATGGTTTTAGAATTTGATCGGCATAATTGACGCCAACTCCGGAACCATCTGTTTTTACTTCGGGAAGATGGGAATTGGCTTGAGCTTCATCAATGGGGATGGTTACTCGCATGATTTCACCACCGATCGATCAAGGATTTTTCGGAACATTCGGATATGATCCGGAGTGCTGCCGCAACAACCACCAACAATCCGTGCACCGGCAGCAAGTAAACCAGGTAATCCAGCCGACATTTCTTCCGGTGTTTCATTGTATTGAACTTGCATATTTACTAACACAGGTTGTCCCGCATTCGGTTGTGCCATGACAGGAAGTCCGCTGGTTTTGATGTAACGGCGCACAATATTAGCAGCGAATTTCATGTCTACACCAGTGCCACAATTCAAACCAGCAATATGACATCCGTGTTCGGCCATGAATTCTGCTGCGCGTTCAGGGCTGATTCCCATCATCGTTCGAACATCATCTTCATCCACCATTCGATCGAACGCTACTGAGCCGATTACAACTTTGGCACCTGCTTCATGAGCTGCGGCAATTCCGATTTCTAATTCTTCCAATGCAGTTTGTGTTTCGATAATGATTCCATCGGCGCCGCCTTCAACAAGCGCTTTCGCCTGTTCACGAAATGCAGCCTCAACATCAGCGCGCGCAATTTCACCATACGGTTCCATCAATCCACCGAATGGCCCGATGTCGCCTAATACAAAACCGCGGCCACCAAGCGCTTCACGCGCGATCGCAACAGCTGCGCGATTAATATCTGCCGTACGTTCACCTTGCTCATGCCGATTCAGCATGATTCTGCAACCGCCAAATGTATTTGTAAGTAAGATGTCAGATCCCGCATTCACGTAACCGCGTTGAATCGCAAGCACCCGTTCAGGATGTTCGAGGTTCCATGCTTCACCACATCCGCCAGGTTCAAGTCCCGCGCGCTGGAGTTGTGTGCCCATTGCTCCATCACTCAACAGCACCCGTGTCTTGATTGCTTCAAGCAAACTCATCGTGTCTCCAAAGATTCAACAGCTTCTCCGCGATACGGAGCGCGGCGAAATTCACAGGGATTTAAATCGCAACTTCTGCAAAGATGCGCCGGCGTGTACGCAACATTTCCATGCGTAACTCCGATCACTGCAAGAATCGAATGCTGCGGATCAAGCGCACCTGATTCTAATAGCTTTAACGGGCCTAAATCGGTTTTTTCTGGAGTACCCGTTAACAGTTCCATTAACTTGTGTTGACCCGAAAGATCCCACTCTCCACATCCCGGTGAAAGATGCTGCATCAATGTTTCGTGTTTCGATTCTAAAGAACGACAAAAAATTTGCGATGCATTAAACACCAGATACTCAACCACCCCAACAGCAAATCGATCTAAAAAGAATGCTTCATCCGGACGCCCTTCAGCCCAATGCCCTGCAACTTCTTTTGAAACATCCGGGCCGGCACTCACCGCTAATATCATCAAGGAGTGCGCTTCACCTTTTTGAAGCCGCTTTGATAAAACATCACTTTGCAATTCGTGACCGCCTTTTAATGCAACGATCGGCGGATTTATTTCTTGCAAATCAATTCGAATCGATGCAACGAATGGCTGACCATTTTGTGAATACCAGGCGCGAGCATTTTCGGCGCGTTCAAGCATGTCGCCTTCCAGCGTGTAATTTCGCGGCAGACTGAGCAGACGATAATATTCCTGTTCCGTTACCGAAGCTGCAATGGAGGCAGCATCAATTTTGGAAATCATTGCTGATGTCATGCTGCAGCTCCAAATGGTTCAAACTGACAACCTTCTACAAAGAAATCGAAAAAGTGCGGATGGGTTTCCAAACGAACATGTTCAACGCGCTTCACTAATTCTTCTAATTCTTTGCGCCGGATTTTCGAAAGCAACGTCATTGCTGCACCTTGCAATGCAGCATTTCCGATTTTCTGAATCCGTTCTCGCGGCAAATCGGGAACCAATCCAATTCTGCACGCAGCATCAATATCAAGGTATCGTGAAAATCCTCCAGCTAAATACAACCGATCAATCCGCTTTAAAGGAATTCCGTAGCTTTCAGCCAAAACTTTGAGTCCGGCTGCATTTGCGCCTTTCGCCTGCGCCAGTTCATTGATGTCTGCTTCACTCACCGAAAGATGATGCTTTTGATCAACGATAAATTCGGATACCTGATGATCCAATCGGCCTTGCCCGTTCATTTGGTCGGTGCGACGAAGTTCAGACAACAAATCCACCAGGCCTGAACCACAAATTCCAACCGGTGCAGATTCTCCGATCACTTTTGTTTGAACTTTTCCTTCCTTATTTATATATATGCGCTCAATTGCACCATTTAATGCCGGCATTCCATAAGTTACACCACCGCCTTCAAATGCCGGACCAGCCGGACACGATGCAGCCATGATCCGATGCCGATTGCCAATCAATGCTTCAGTGTTTGTTCCGATATCAAGGATTGCACAAATTTCATCTTGTTCAGCAATTCCTGTTGCGAGCAAACAAGCTGCAGCATCTGCACCAACATGACTGGCAATTAATGGAAGTCCATAGACGCGCGCTTCCGGATGGATCGGAAGACGTAATCTTTTTGCCTCAAGTGAAAGGCTTGTTGTACCGGATCGGCCATCACGAAAGGCTGTTTCAGTGAGTGACCAGTATGGAATTACGCCGATAGTTTGAACATTTAATCCGAAAAACAGATCTCGCATGGTAGGGTTGCCTGCTACAACAACTTCATAAATCGAATTTGTTTCGACCGAAAATGATTCAATTGCGCGGGTAAGATATCCAAGCAAGGTGCGCTGCAACAATTTGTTCGGATATTCGCCATCAAAACGTATTCTGGCCATAATATCTGAACCACCAAAACGCTGAGGATTCTCAAACGAATGGGTAGCGACTAAATTGCCATTTTCAAGGCTGTATAACCGTAGTACTACAGTCGTAGTACCAATATCAATGGCGATGCCATGCAATGGGCCATCTGATTCTGCGATCTGCTTTCCATCAAGCAGGATTCGCGAGCCATCACGCGTTACTGCCGGATCTATATGATGCTGCAGATCGAGTCCGGTGGTTTCAGTTTCGATCCGCAGTGTTCCGCGTCGTAGTGTATGACAATGAACTTCGCCTGGTGCAGTAAGGCTGGTTCTGCATGCCAGCCTGAATTTTCCACCTAAATGGCTTTCCTGCGGCGCAAGCGGCGAAAGCAGCTCTGATCCTGATTCAATTTCCAACAGGCACTCACGGCATTTGCCTTGTTTGTAGCAGGAAGTGGGAACCGTGATTCCCAGAGATTCTGCGAAATCGAATAATGTTGTGCCGACTTCAGCTGTAGCGGTCAGACCATCTACAGTTACAGTCGCTTGCGTTCGCGTTGCACGCTCAATCGCCATTATCAATTCCCCCTCCTTATGAAGGAGGGGGGCAGGGGGTGGTTGGAGCGTTTTGCAAAACTTACAACCCCCTCTTTCATCTCCCCCTTCATAAGGGGGAGAAAATCTAATCGCCAACTTCGGTTTGCTGCTAATTTCACGAAGCGGCCTCTCGTTTAGCAGTGGCCATTTCAACATTTTGCTCCGCAATCAGCCGTTGAAATAATTCAACTGCACTTGCTGCATCGGCAGCATAACCATCGGCTCCAATATCACGCGCATACTCAGCACTGATCGGAGCTCCACCACAGCAAATCTTTACTTGATGCAATCCGGCTTCTTTCACTTTCTGAACAACCGTTCGCATATAAACCATGGTTGTAGTTAACAGCGCACTCATTCCGATAATTTGTGCATCGTGCTCTTTGATTGCCGCAATGAAACGCTCAGCAGAAGTATCAGTGCCCAGGTCAACGATCGTAAAGCCTGCACCTTCAGCCATCATTCCTACAAGATTTTTGCCGATATCATGAAGATCGCCTTTGACTGTGCCCATCACAATTACAGCTGAAAGTTTTGCTTCATCTTTTTTTTGAGTCAACAACGGTTTCAGTACTGCCATTCCAGCTTTCATGGCGCGTGCAGCCAGCAAGACTTCGGGAACGAAAACACGGTTGTGTTTGAAATCCTCACCAACAACTTTCATTCCTGCAATCAAACCTTCTTCCAAAACTTCATTTGCAGTTCTACCGTCGGCGAGCGCATCCTCAGTCATTTTCTTGACCGGCTCATGCTTTCCTTCAAAAAGCAGCTGGTTCATCAACGCATAATCAGGCATAGTCATTTCGCAACATCCACCTTTGTAAATTCTGGTAATACAACATCTTTGTCTAAACAAGTTCGGCGAAACATGTCTTGAATCTCTTTGTGCAACTTTGCATCCAGCGGATCAACTTCATACGAGGTTAAGTTTTCATCAATAATTTCGTTTGCGCGTTTACGCCAATCTCGCGAACCTTGATCTTCCCATTGATCCCAGTTTGTACGATCCACCATTGGACCGGGCAAATATAATTCTTCGGGCCAATATTGAAGAGTGTGTTCGGAAGTTAAAAGATGTTTTTCGCGAACAAGTTCGGCAATCAAATCAGCAGCCGGTAAATCTTCATGAACTTCAACCGGACGAACAAATCGCTTGGCATGCGCAACAACTTCATCATCAAAAACCAATTTTTCAACGCTGAAACAATTCACATAATCCAGCATCCCGGGTCCGGAAACGGAATTAAATCCAACTGATGCTGCTAGAAATGCGCCGACTCCTGTTTCCATTCCTGCTTGAAGATCATTGAATTTGGAATCGGAGAGTGCCATGTACGCCTGACATGGCAATTTCAAATACTTCGCAATTTGCGCATAACCGCAATACATCTGCAAAGCTTCAACCGCAGTCATTGGATTCGTCATCAATTGCATATGAAACGAAGCAGGCGCTCCACCAAATAAAACTGGTGAACCCGGACGCACAATTTGTGCAATTGTTAAACCGGACAAAACTTCAGCGGTGTGCAAAACCAATGCACCGATTGTAGTTGTGGGTGAAATCATTCCAAGTAACAAAACAGGAACAACTTCGATTGGAATACCCCATTCTGCGCAATCCATAATGTTTGAAATTGGATCTTCGCCCCATCGCAACGGAGTATTTGGACAACATGTAAAGATCGACATCGGTCGCTTTATCAGATCTTCTTTACTATCGCGAAACATCGCCATGATTTCGCCCATTCGCGGAACACCGTATGAAGTGAATGCGCCGGAAACTATGGGACGTTTGGAATGCGATAGCACCAGGTAAAGTCGCCAGGCATCAGCCATATCTTGCGGAATATCTTTCGGAATGAATGCTGTTGACAAATAATCGATGTTCTTTAAACCATCGGCAATTTTTACATACTCAACAAAGTCAGGAGTTTTTGGCTCGCGAGGTTTTTGCGTTTTGCGATCTAAAACACGCAACGCAGAAGATGCCGGCACAAAGTGAACTCGATCTCCTTCCAAAACAGCGGCAGGCTCACCATCACGGTCGTGCAAAGTAACTGATGATGGAGCATCCTTAAGTGCTTTTTGAACAATTTCACGCGGAAATGTCACCCTGTTTGTAATTGCATCGGCAGTGATTCCGACTTTTTTCAGGCGTTCAAGCGCATGCGTGTCCTCAATGAAGACACCGCTTTTCTCCAGAACGACAAAAGCCTCGTCGACAATCTGCTCAATTAAAGGTCTTTCTAATACTGTAAGAGTTGGACGCATATATCATTAATAATGTAGAAAAATTTTATCATAGTAAACCGTTTTTAAAACATCGTTTCACAACGTGAAACGCAGCGTTTTGTGGCTTGCGGTAGAATTGAGTCATGAAAACCATGCTTTTGGTTTTAGCGCTTGCCACAAGTCCGCTTGAATACAAAGTTGAAGTTCAAGTTGTTGAACTGCAAGTTACTGTTGTAGATCACAATGGAAATTTCCAAACTGACATAAAACCCGAAGATTTCCTTGTCTATGAAAATGGCGTTCAACAAGAAGTGCTAGATCTTGAACTTCACCGCCAGCCGTTTTCAATCGGAATCGTATTTGATACAAGCAACAGCATGGCATCACAATTTATGCGTGCCGGACGCGCTGCGCAAGATTTTGTACGCGCATTGTCACCGCAAGATGAATATTTTGTGATGACCTTTGATGATGAAATTCGGATTCGTACCGAAATGCAACTCGCTTCGAGTTCTGTGATTCCTGATTTCTCTTCATACCGGTATGGTGAACACACACGACTTTATGAAGGATTGATGAAGGCAGTCGACCGCTTGAAAAATTCACGTTATCCGCACAGAGCTTTGTTTCTGATTTCAGATGGAGCGAATTCTAAAGGAGATTACAAACTGAAAGATGTAATTAAGATTGCTCAGCAAAACAAGACCTTGATTTATTCGTTGATTGTTGAAAAGGGCGGTGCGGATGCTTTTGTATTGGGGACACTCTCCGATCAAACCGGTGGTACAGCATTTGTTCTGGATAAGGAATTGCCCAGACTTGACGCTGCTTACAAAAAAATCGCTTCTGATTTAGCCCACCGCATCACGCTCTACTATCATTCCACCAGCGATTATTCCAAAGAAGGCAAACCGCAAATTGAAATTCACATGAAAAATCCCGACCTCCGAGTCCGTTTCCAAAAAGCCTACTACTTCAACACCACAGAGTAGCTGATCAGCTGAGCACAATTAGAGAAAATGGAAAGACGCTTTGGATAAGTAGGAAATCAGAACGGTTTTTTGTGTGAACAAATGCCCCATTCGATTTTGCATTAACCGCGAGCAGACAATCGTTAGCAATTGATGGCAATTTGCTTTTTGCCCATGGATGATCAGTTAAAATTTTAGCGAGAATATTTCCGGCATTTTTCCAATCTTTATGTGATGGGGTGAGGATTCGATTCACCTTTTCAAACGGCTGAATCAAACCGTTTACGATCTTGATCATCGCTGATGTGCGTGCGCCAGCTATTAATTCCTCAGCGACAACTGAGCTGAAATAAATGTTTGGTGTTTCCCTCTCATAAAGTAAATCGATCTCTGCCAAATACCCTCCTGTTCGAATCATATCGATGTAGAGATCGCTATCGAAGAGATGTTTCGGCATTCGATTAGAATACTTTTTCGATTTGACCTGACTTAGCAGCTTTTTTCAAGGATTCCCGGATTTCTTTCCGAAATAAAACCATGTCTAATGCAATACTGATCGTTTCTGTTTCTGTTTTGGCTTTTAATATCTTTTTTGCACGTTGGATCTTTCCTGAATCCAGGTAGTAATTTTTCCTTTTGACATTTGCTTTCATAGTTATACGTATAATATAGCAGTTTATACGTATAGAGCAAGATTCTGTAGAAAATCATGACCAATTCTCCGGCATCTGGCATCTGACTCACGGTGTTACACTTCACTTAGTGTCACAACCATACGGGCTATTATCCGACCTGCTGACTAATATTATGGATCGATGATTAGTATTCTGCTTTTCATAGTTGTCGTGGGGGCAATCATTATCCTGGCGATTGGCTACCGCCGTACTCAGGAACTCTCGGATCGTGTTGATTATCTGCAAAGAGAAATTGATATTCTTCGCGGGAAAATTTCAAAGTTACAAACGCTTCCAGAAATACATACCAAGAAACCACCAGATTTTTCGGCAACTGAGCCAGTTCCGCCAACACCAGAACCGGCAAAACCACGCGCAACTCCACCGCCTTTTCCAACCGAAGTTGCTCCAGTAATTCAAGAACCTGTAACACCACCAATCAATCCGCCAACACCGCCACCGTTTCTAAACCGCGATGTTTCAACTATCAATTGGGAACGATTCATGGGTGTGAATCTGTTTGCATGGATTGGTGGCTTCGTTCTTTTTCTGGCAACAGCATTTTTTGTGAAATATTCAATCGATAACAATCTGATCTCACCCGAAATTCGAGTTGCGGTTGGATCTCTGCTTGGAATTTCTTTATTGATTGGAGGATTGCAGCTTTCCCTGAAACAATATCGTGTAACAGCTCAGACACTTTGCTCAACCGGAATCTTAATTTTGTATGCGGATGTTTTTGCATCGTACTCTTTCTATCACTTCATTGAAGTTACCGCTGCGTTTCTGTTGATGATTGCGGTAACCGCAGTTGCATTCTTACTCGCCGTACGTCTCGATGCAAAGGTCGTTGCAATTCTAGGCGTATTAGGCGGTTTTTTTACTCCGTCATTATTATCAACCGGTCAAGATAATCCACTCGGATTGTTTTCCTATATTTTCATTTTAGACGCGGGCTTGATCGCAATCGCTTTGCGAAAGAAATGGACGTTCCTGATTCCCCTGGCCGCAGTAGGAACGATACTGGTACAAATCGGGTGGGCATCAGAGTTTTTCACAATTCAAAAACTTTGGACAGCGTGGCTCATCTTTGCCGTATTTGAATTGCTTTTCGTTCTTGCTTTCGTTTTTGCAAGGCAGCTTCATCTAATCGATTCGTGGGTCAATGCATCCGTTTTATCAATAAGTTTCTGGACCCTCAGTTTTGCTTTTTACTTGCTTGGCTTTTCAAATTTAGGAGCGCGTCCCAGCACAATATTCTCGTTTTGCTTGCTGGTAGAAGTTGGATTGATCATCGCTGTGTTGATCAGACCAGCAATCCATTTAGCGCATCGAATCGCCGGACTTCTCATTTTCCTGTTGCTCGCAATCTGGACGATCTTTTTCCTCACTGAGCCGTTGCTGAACTGGGCATTAGGCGTTTCACTGGCGTTTGCAATTGCTCATTCGATCTTTCCGTTCATTGTTCAACGGATCAAATCCGATGACACCAGCTCACGCTGGGTTCATCTTTTTCCGGCATTATCAATGCTGTTATTGCTCATACCGATTTTCAAACTAACAGAACTTTCTTTAGCGATTTGGTTCGTAATTTTGTTTATCGATCTTATCGCTGTGCTTCTTGCAATCATGACAACTTCAGTACTGTCGTTGATCGGTGTTCTTTTGTTGACCTTGTTTGGAATGGCAGGGTGGATTCTTAAAGTACCTGTTGCATCATTCGAACTTACTGAAAGTTTATTCATGATTGGAGGTTTCGCGATTTTCTTTTTCGCTGCAGGAATCTACGCCGGACGCAAAATCAGAACTTCGTCTGATCAACTCGCACACATCCCTGCTCTTTCTGCAGTTTTGCCTTTCATGCTTCTGATGATGATGCTCATCCGATTACCCCTTCAGGATCCTTCACCAATTTTTGCAGTTGCACTTTTGCTTGTGCTGTTGATTCTAGGATTGTGGCGCTGGCTCCAAGTGGATCCATTAACACTGATTGCGCTTCTTTGCTGCCTGGGATTGGAATACACATGGCATGCATTTCATTTCGATCCACACGGACCGGTAAACAGAACTTTAGTCTGGTATCTTTTGTTCATGGCGATTTTCGCATTCCTGCCATTTCTATTTCGAAATCAACTTCGAAATCGAGTGATACCATGGGCCGTGTCAGCTTTGTCTGGTCCTTTGCATTTTTATTTGTTTTACAAAGTCATTGATGCAACTTATCCAAATCCTTACATGGGAATTCTTCCTGCAGTATTCAGTATTCCACCGCTCATATCATTAATGGAACGACTCCGCAGTTTGCCTGAAGATGAGTCAACCAAAAATTCACAACTTGCACTTTTTGGTGGAGCTGCCCTGTTTTTCATCACATTGATTGTTCCAATTCAATTTGAACGGCAATGGATCACGATCGGCTGGGCGCTTGAAGGCGCAGCACTGTTATGGCTTTTCCATCGTGTTCCGCATCAGGGATTGCGCTGGCTCGGGTGCATTTTGTTGGGGATTGCCTTCGCTCGTTTGACATGGAATCCGGCTATCTTTAATTACTATGAACGTAGTAACACGCCGATTCTAAATTGGTATTTATACACCTATGGAATTGTAACCGTGTGCCTTTTTGTTGCAGGATGGCTTGAAACCAAAGTTTCCGGCACCAATATGCGTCCATGGTTGTATGCGCTCGGCACAATCCTCGCTTTCGTATTGTTGAATATTGAGATTGCCGATTATTTTTCGGAAGGCAAAACATTGAGCTTTCAATTCTCAGGAAGTTTCGCAAGAGACATGACATATTCAATTGCATGGGCTGTCTTTGCTTTCGGTCTATTGATCATCGGAATCAATCGAAAACTAAAAGCACCTCGCTTTACTGCAATTGGACTGATCGGCATCACGCTTGTGAAATTATTTTTTCACGATCTGATCAATCTGGGAGAGCTTTACCGGGTAGGTGCATTCCTGGTAGTGGCGTCAGTCTTAATTATCGGTTCGTATCTATACCAGCGTTTTGGATTTTTTGAAACGAGTCAAAACTAACCAATGATTACATTGCGGTTTGATTTTTCGCCAGCAAAATAACACCGCCCCACGGCCGGTTTTTAACGCGGCCTTTTGAATCAGGAAGCAGAGCAAACAAACTCAACAAGAACGGAGTTCGTTTAACTTTCGCGGCATTATGAAGCGAAGAACGAATATCTATTGGGTTCCATCCATGTGGTGTAAAAAAATCCGGTCCTTCTTCAGGACCAAATTTTAATGGAGCGCGAGCTTGCTCAAGCGGACCACCAATTTCTTTTTGTATCATCCGTAAAAGAGGCGGCGAAACCAGATCCGTAATCCAATACTGAAACCCCTGCGCAGCATATAAATCCTGCGCAAACGATTTAACTTCGTCAGCGGAGAAATAAACTATAAGTCCTTCCGTAATAACAACTGCCTTCTTCGCTTCATTCCCTAATTTCCGAAACAAATTTCGCCGCGATTCAACGTCCGATAAATCCATTGAGATGCGTTGAAATGAGCACACCGGACTTTCATTTTTCAAAATCGATTCCTTATATGCGTTCAATTCCGGCAGATCAACATCAATCCATTGCAGCGATGATGGCAACGGCATTCGATACGGCCTTGCATCCAAACCCGCTGCAAGATTCACAACCATATCGGCACCTTGATTGATCAAATCTGCGATGAACTGATCGATCAAAAGTGTGCGGATAACATATGCCCAGCTGTGCTTATCTGATGAACGCATCGTAGCAGCAATCTGTTCACCGCGTTCTCCAGCGAGACGCCTTGCGAATGGATCATGAAAAAGCGCATCTTTACGTTCGCTTTCACGCGCGCGATAGATTGCTACCCAAAGCGCAGTGTCAGAGATGTTTCGCACCGCTAGTTCACTCATCTTATTCAGTATAACGGATCAAAGAACGGAAACGTTACGGTCCCGCTTAGAATTAGACACAATAAATAAGTTAATTTGCGGGCAATGCTAGAAGTGCTGAGAGCTAACGTAATCCGTAAAACGTAATTCGTAATTAGCTCCGTACGCTCCTGCGTATTTACGCATTACGGATTACGCATTACGTAAAAGTTTATGTGGAAAACTTTCGATAAGTCCTGCTTGGGAAATGGTAACGTAATTCAACTTACGTTGTAATTCCGGGATGGTTTTTGATCCGCCATAAGTTAGACCTGATCGTATTCCACCGATTAAGTCAGCAATAATCATTTCAATATTTTCGCGATAAGGAACTTCAGTGGTAATTCCTTCTTCCGTTTTCCAATCGGGCATTGGACCCAGAAAAGTTTCTTGCGCCTCACGGCTGGCCATTCCGCGATAGATTTTCACTTTGCTTCCATCTTTTTTTGTAATAACGGCACCTGGTGTTGGTTTTGTACCAGCCAAGATTCCGCCGGCCATCACAAACTCAGCGCCAAAGGCTAACGCTTTCACCATGTCTCCAGGAGTGCGGATGCCACCGTCAGCAACAATAGATCGGTCAACACGTGAACATTCTTGAATTGCAGAAAGCATCGGCACACCAAATCCTGTTTTGATTCTCGTTGTACAAACAGATCCGGCGCCGATCCCAACTTTGATGATGTCCGCACCACATGAAGCCAAATAATCTGCACCGGCATAAGTGCCGATATTCCCAGCCATGATGCACACGTCTTTCAACAGATCGCGCAAATCCTTTAGAATCCGGCCTACATATTTACCATGTGCATGTGCAACATCAATGCAAAAATAAGTTGCTCCAGCATCTTTTAAAGCTTCGGCACGTTCTACTTCCTTTGGTCGGTGCCAACAGAGACAAAAGTTTTGAATGTGCATCTCTTAAATTCTTCCACATTTTTTTCAATGGACATGAAGCGATGCAGCACACCGATTCCGCCATGACCTCCAATAAAATTTGCCATTTCGTGTTCGGTGATTGTATCCATGTTGGAAGTCATTACCGGTAATTCCAGCGATAGTTGTCCCGTTCGATCCGTCATCGCCAAACTTACTTCACGGCGCGATTCATAATGGTTGTACGAAGGCACCAAAAGCACATCATCGTAGGTCAAAGCTTGTCTTTCCATTGCTGTCACTCCTACTGAAAATATATATCGACTCGCCCTCCACAAACATTTATATTTATGCCACCATAGCTTTACAATGTTTTACCGCACCTTTATTCTCATCATTTTTTTTACCATCCCGGCAATCTCTCAATCGCAACAGCGCAACATTATCCTGATCACGATTGATACCGTCCGCAGCGATTATTTGAGCTGTAATGGAGCAACGAAAATAAAGACTCCGAATCTGGATGCACTTGCACAGCAAGGTGCGAATTTCACACAAGTGCGAGCCGCTGTTCCGCTAACGCTTCCTTCTCACATTTCAATCATGACATCCCTGTATCCGGTTAAACATGGTGTTCGCGATAATGGCACTGCGCGTTTATCAAATGAATATTCCACTCTTGCGAAAGTACTGAAAACTCATGGATATCAAACTGCAGCGTTCGTTGGAAGTTTTATTCTGGATCATCGGTTTGGATTGAATCAGGGATTCGATGTTTACAACGACCGGATGCCTGCCGACTTAACAGTCCTGGAAAAACTTGAAGCAGAGAGGAATGCGGATGCGGTGTATTCAGCTTTTTCAGAATGGTTTGGGCGTAATGCGAAAAAGCAGCCTTATTTTGTATGGATCCACTTTTATGATCCGCATGCGCCGTACAATCCTCCAGAACCATACCGCAGCAAATATCCGAACGATCCGTACGCGGGAGAGGTTGCTTACACCGATGCAGTCATCGGTAAAGTTTTAGACAATTTGAAAACACAAGATTCGAATAATCAAATCATTGCGATTGTAGGTGATCATGGTGAAGGATTAGGACAACATCAAGAAGCAACACATTCATTGTTGATTTACAACTCAACTCTTCATGTGCCGATGATAATTGATGCCCCGGGCTTACTTTCAGCCGGAGTTACATTTCCTTATCTATGCAGGACAATTGATCTCGCTCCTACGTTGCTTGATCTTGCAGGAATTCAGAATGATTTGAAGGGACAAGGCATTAGTTTGAAAAAATCGATTGAGCAAATGAAAGATCCTGCCATTATGAGCGGAAGTGAATCGCTTTATCCAAAAGTGAATTTGGGATGGAGTGAATTGCGCGGCATTGAAAAGGATCAATTCCATTATATTGATGCTCCCCGTCCTGAACTTTACGATGTGATCAACGATCCTGGTGAGACAAAAAACCTGATCAATCAGCAAGCCGCAATTGCGGGCAATTTGGAAAATGCACTGAATCAACTGTATCAAGGCTCATCTTCATCCGCACAAAATTCCCAGCCAGAAATGGATGCTGAAACGAAAGAAAAATTGGCAAGTCTTGGCTATGTTTCTGGCTCAAACACTGCCACTGATCAATCCTCACGAATTGACCCCAAGGACAAAATGAAAGTTTGGAATGACATCCAGGCCGGCATTTTTGAATTTGGAAGAGGAAATTACCAGGATGCCGTAAAAATTCTGGAGTTAGTTTTGAAAACTGATAACAGCATCCCGATTGTATATGACAACTTGTGTTCATCTTATCTACGATTGGAAAATTGGGAAAAGGCCAAGTCATGCAATATGGCCGCACTCCAACGTGGTATCGATTTTCCAGCATTGCATGTGAGCCTTGGATTGATTTATCACAAAGATAAGCAATATTCCGAGGCGCAAAAAGAATTCCTTGATGCTTTGTCTGCCGATCCATCGAATACTTCGGCCCGCTACTATTTGGGAAATACGTTAAGAGCAACAGGCCAACCTGAGCAAGCATTAATTCAATATCAAAAGGCGCTGGAGCTGAGTCCGGATAATATTTTTGTTGTGAACGGACTTGCGATGAGTTACATTGCGCTAAAGCGAGATGCCGAAGCTTTGAACGCGTTTGAACAAGCCGCAAGGATCGATCCGCAAAATCCTGCTGCACTTTTTAATTTAGCGGTGCAAGCGGAACGGATGAATAAAACGGAAGAAGCTGTGAATGCGTACGAAACATTTCTGACGCTCTCGGATGAAAAACATTTTGAACAACAACGTCTGCGCGCGAAGCAAGCGCTTGAAAAACTTAGCAATCAGTAGCAAGCGCATCGCGTGCTAAAGCCTGCGATCCACAATACGGGCAAGATGCCAGCGCTCATCATTATTAATGATTAATAACTGACGGTCTCAATCTCAGGAAAATATGGAAGCTGGTTGGATTTGATCCGTAAACGGACTCCAGGCTTTTTGGAACATGATAGAAAGTGAAATCACCGCCGATTCCGGCAATAAATTTTGGATGAGTAAAAACATCTCGTACGCCGCCAAAAGTAAACGCTCCAACTCGAAGTGCATCATCACTGACCGGTGGGCGGATCGCTAGACCAGGTTTACCAAAAATATTTTCCTCAAACAAAACATCATCTTTATCGGCAAGTTCTAAACGCGTGTAGAAATAATTTTTTTTATGGAAGTTCACTGTCGATTCAAGCAAGTAACTGTTCAACGTGTGATGCTCTTCTTTATTGCGCCCCCAAATTAAAGTTGTTGCCCAATTTCCATCTAACCACGGGCGATTGTAAGAAATCGATGCGGTGGTTCGGTTGATATCACCTTCTTCCAGCGCTTCAGGATTTACAAGATGTCCATATGAAACTTGAATCGCCCAATCTTTCGTTGGCATATACCAGAGGCGCGAGCTCCAGGAATCAAGTTCACCAAACTCAATATCGGTACGATTTTCATCAGGTTCAGCGCCATGAAAAACCGAACCTTCAACGCGAAACAATCCTGCAGTAAATCCTGCAGTAATTACACCATGAGTGATGTGCGTTACATCCTGAAGATGATGTGCAAGCGGCGCTGCCGGATTTTCGGCTGCTGATGCGCGATGCATAAACGCCACCGGGCCTAATGCAGGTTCACCAACCGGCCCTCCATATATGTTGATTACGAACCGATCTGAAATTGGATACGAGTAGGATGCAGCAAGCTCCATGAACAGATCGTGAGGGTGTTGTGCATCAACAATTGGACGTCCTTCAAAAAGTTCGCCTGTTTGGAAAAGCTCCGGGAAACCGCCGTCCGGAGTAGTCCATGGCTCAGCAGAAAACATCCCGCGAAGCATCAAACTTCCGGCACCTGCGTTATGTTCGGCCATTACCATGATCCAGTTTTCAGATTCTGCTCTATCTACACCGCGCGGTTCTCCCTGATTGTTGTATCCGATTTTTAAATCACCATGAACCATCATCATCCAATTATCAGGATTGAAGTGCCATGCCGGCATAGGTGAAGATGCTGGTTGAAGCGATGTTCCGGAACCCATAGCATGCATCGAACGAAACGGACCACCGTTGATGGTTGTAAATGACGCATGATCCATTCCATGCATATCATGATCGTGTGATTCTTGCGATTGATCCGCTGGTTTTGAATGCTCATGCTGATACAATTCGTCTTCAGCAAATAGAAAATTCACAGAAGCTAAAAATAATAATGCGGTAATGATTTTCATTGCACGAAGATAATAAGCTATTTCAGCAGTTGGTAGGTACTGAAGCCTACTGACAAGCCTTTACATCAACATGACTATCAGGATCGATCCATTTAACAATCAAATTGGCAGCAACACAATTTCCGAGCGCTGTAAAGTGTCCATCTTTTGGAAAAAATAGTTTACGGTTTGGATTTGATTTACCGAATTCAATCAAACCAGGCGCAAGATCCAAAACCGGAATGTTGTTCTCTTTGCCAAATTCAATCAGATGTTTTGCAGGCTTTGCAAGATCATACTTAGCAGAATCAAGGACGCCTTTTCTCTTCACCGCTTCAGGAACATGGTGTGGTTCGATCAAAGGAGAAAATGGAGCAACAACTATTACGAATTGTGCTTTACGATTTTCAGCTACAACTTTCATTTCTCGCAACAAGATTTCTGTAATCCGCCATGCGGTTTGCCATTCTGGTGGAGTCTCACCCAGGCGAAAAACTCCCCATGTTAAAGGTGGTTGAGAAGGATTTGAAGAAGGTTCTTCTTTAAATGCATTTTTTGTTTTCTTCTGGATCAGCTGCCGGGTTTGATCGATGCCACGATAGACAACCGAATTTAATCTCAACCATGCATTAATATTTCTTGGAAATGGAAAATTGCGAGGTTCATCAAATGGATTTTCATAGCCGGACCAATCAACTTTTCGCAAATCACTGAAACTTTCCAAATGATCACGATTTGCAGGCAAGAAGTGTGGCGCATCCCACGGTGTTTTTAGAATACCGGGCCGGTAGTTATCCGAAATATCATTTCCTGTGAAGAACATCAACAAGACAATGTCTGGCTGGTGTTTAAGTGGATAGTTGACCAGGTTTAGATATGTTTGATCGGTGCCCCAATTGCGCATACCAACATTCAAAATAGACCAGTCAGGATGAAATCGTTCCATTTGTTCAGTCCAACGCTGATTTGTTTCTACTTCCCATGCAGTAGTGAATGAATCACCAACAGCCAGGATCCGTTTTTCAGAAACTTCTTCCGGAAAATCCGTCCGTTCGTTGCGAAAGCCCATCGCATTGAAATTAAGTAACACATTGAATTCATCAGGTTCACCAAAACGTGAATGTGAGTAAGGCACCGGTAATCGTCCGACTACTTTGGTGAGTTTGATGTAAGCATCAGATGGCCGTACCGGCAAAAGTTTTAGTTTACGTCCCACAATCTCAGCAGCGAAAAGCGAGAGTGCTAGACTTACAACAAAGAATAGAAATTTAGTATGTCGTTTTGCAGTTACTTTCGCTGGCACTATCCCAACACCAGTGAAAGCAGCCTTGCGAGTTTCGGTGTTAGCGATGGTTTTCGTAGCCGCGCGGCATGAAACGGAGAGCGATAAATTGTGATTGCTCCAGTTTTCCGAATTTCCGATCGAAAATCTTGCTTATATTCTTCCATACCAAATAACATATCGAGTTCCTTTAAACCAAGTTCCAATGCGGAGTGTATGATGTTTTCCAATAACAAGCGGCCCGGGCTGCCCTTGGCATAATCTGAATCAAAACACGCCAGCCAATAATATAAACGGCCTGCCCAGTGGAAACCGAGATGCCCGGCTATCAGGTTACCGTTTAGAGTGATGCGATCAAATCTCAATGCATTATAAGTTGCCATCTCATCTACAATGTACAAATAAAAATCGCGATTGATCTGATCGGATAAAAAGCTTGGGGAGTTTTTGCTCCATTCTTTAACATGCAATTCAAAGAATTGTGGCAGACATGATTTGATTGCAGCCGGTTCCGTAACGACTTGATATTCAAACTCCCCCTGGCTTTTGAACCAATTCGTTTTGCGCCGATGATGCTTGTGCTGCAACACATCATGCATATTTTGAAATGCAACGCCGGTGCAGATTGGATGTTCGTGTCGTGGTTCCTGGAGAATCATCCACGATCCAATATTTAGCCACTGATAAAGTTTTTCAAACTTGGTAAGATTTGCATCGTATGGTTTTTTGAAAAATTTCAGAAGACTGGACGTGCCAGGAATACGACGCAGTCTCACTTCTTGCCAATGATCTTGATCCTTTAACCAGCTGAACAATGAATCCAGACTTTCATAATCACCCGCTTCCATAATCAAATTTGTGTAGTCACCACGTGGTCTCCCAATAAGTTCCCAGTTTCCGGGTTTCTCTTTCGTTGCTTGAAACGGTGCAATTAACCGCGGATTGCCCTGTTGATCTTCAACAATTACAACATTCATGTTTCTGTTTTTACCATAAGCACGCCACCATGCATGCGCAAAACCTGCAGTTGAAAAAAGATCGGGGAAATCACTTTTATAAACTAAATTGTCCCAACTAGAACTGAGTTGCCCTAGATCATCAAAGTTTTGTACCAATCGGCAGCTTAATGTGTTGTTCATAATGCTGCCCCGTCTGCGATGCTATGTTTCTTCAGTTTCGCAACAAAAGCATGAATTGGTGATCGATGGATCGAAATAATTACAGTTTCGCGAACCTTACATGGATATTCAAATTTGTGTGATTGCAGCCCCCGACCAAGATCATATTCAGTGACTCCATCCTTGATCAGACTTTGAATGACATTGCTTTCTAGTAATCTGCCGGGGCTGGATCGTTCATAGCTCAGATCAAAACAAATAACCCAGGAGTCAACAGTATTATTCCATTTCGATCCGAGCGAATATGCAATCGGCTTATCATCAATAGTAAACATGTCCAGCCGCAAAATATCGTATTGCGATATTTCTTCTATTATATACCTATAGAAATTTCGCGTTTCCTGCTCCTCAAGCTGACTTCTTCTGCCACGGGATCTCCATTCTGTGATATGCAATTCACAGAAAAGATTGAAATTACGTTCGATCTCATCGCGCTCTGTTATTGTCTTGTAACCCGGAACGCCTTTTCTTGAAAGGAGATTGAATTTGTAGCGGTATGATTTTTTTTCTTGCAGAACCTTACTTAGTTGTTTTAGGGCAGCCTGATCCAGGTACGGATGATCACATCGCACTTCCAGTTCTACAAAAAAAGATCCAAGACGAAGCCAGCAATGAAGTTTTTGAAACTTATTTAATGAAGCCGTGTAAGGTAATTGGAAGAACTGCCGAAGTGTGGCATTGCCAGAAGTTCGTAATACTAACTTCTTCCAGCCGGATTGATGCTTCAGCCAACCTAAGAAATAACTTAATGATTCATGATCACCGGATTGAATGATGAATGGATTGTAGGTGATTAAGTTTGTGCCAACAGATTCCCAGCGCGAAGGATTACTTTTTTCTGATTGAAATGGAGCAATGAGACGCACAGTACAGGTATTATCTTTGACTACCGCCACATGCATGTTGCGCGATTTCTCAAAAGCTCGCCACCATGCGCGCGTAAAACCTGCCGTGCTAAAGAATGAAGTACACTCACTCTTTGCAACTAAAGCATCCCAGGCAGGAGTGAATTCTTTTAGTTCTTCATAGCTATTTATGAATTGACATTCCATACCCCGTTCCCATGTCAATGCCCAACGAACAAACACTACGAGTTGAATTTGTTATATAGACACTAATTCATTAGTAATTTTGAGATAATGCTAATTTTCTTACGTCCTCCCCCAATTCGTTGTATTGTATCGCTTAAAAGTGTTTTGTAAAAGCCTGATTATTAACGAGCTTATAAAAGATGAAATATCGACGAAGAAAGGACTGCGTGGGGATAAACTCCCGCTCCGAAGTAAAATACTTCAGAGCGGGCTGCCAGTGCCCGCTATCTCCTTAACGCGCTTTCACACTGAAAGTTCAGAGTAGGCGTTTCCTGGCTACTTCAAAGTTAATTCTGATGCGCTCTGGGTGTTGTAGCAGATATGCCAAAAATGGCGTAAACCGCCCTAACAAAAGGATGTAATGTTTACTTTACATACTGTAAAATTAACTTGACTATCTTGAGAAAACAAAAAATCGAAAGCTACTGAGTTTTGATTGAGATTCGCAAGATATGTTCAGAGTGAATACGAATTAGCATAATATACCCACCGTGATTTCAACTCGTTTGATTCGCGCATATTACGGTCATGCTGTTTTTCAGCGTTTTCAGAAATTTGAGGGTCTACTGTAGAGTGTGATCCGGTTTTTTTCAAAAGTTCCAATACCGCTTTCCGCAATGTTATTCTGCTGCTCATTTCTACCTCCACAGCCACTTCCATTTCTCAACCGAATTTAGATGGTGCAATCACTGTGCCATATCTTTATTCAATTTTGTCGACGACAAATAGATGGAAAATGTAGCTAAAATCGCCACCAAAATGGGACAACCGGTTATTTTTGCTGCATTAATGAATGAAACCGTTGAGCGGTTGTTGAATCAAGCTTAGTTAAGATCTGATATTCCTGATTTGCAGCATTATTGTTTCCGGCCGCAATATATGCCTGGCCTAAATAAAAATGTGCTTCTACATAATCAGGCTTGTATTGAATCGCTTGTTTCAAATTATCCACCGCTTCGTGTAAGCGGCGTGATTTTGCATAAAGAACGGCGAGGTTAAAATAAGCTTCAGCAAAATCAGCTTTTTGATGAATCGCGTTCTTGAAATTCTGCTCTGCATCATCGTATTGACCCATTTTTGCAAAGACTACGCCGAGCTGAAAAAAATTGTCTCTTGTTGGGTGCGTTTTCAATGCGGCACGATAATGTTCCGCTGATTCTTGAAATCTCCCACTGGCGCTCAGCGCCTTCGCAAGATCTTCATGTGATTGCGCATCCTGACGCAATTGTAAAGCGCGCTCGAATTCAACAATTGCTTTGTCATAAATCCCCTTTTTGAAATATTCGCTGCCACGAAACCTGTACCACAGCGAACTCTCTCCTTCTGCTGTAAGCTCAGCATAAACAGGATCACTTAATTCAGTTTTTTGCGATGTAGAGCTTGCCACATTTACATTGCAATCTGTACGTTTTAACCGCTTGCAAACCGTAAGCAATAGATTGCTTGCTTCGCTGTAGGAAGGATTGAATTGCAATGTTTGTTTTAGATTCTTATAGCAATTCTCCATGTTGCCTTGTGAAAACTCGATTCGGGCCAATCCGAAAAAAGCCTGTGCACATTTCGGGTCATGACTGAGCGCCTGTCCGTATTTGTCCGCAGCTTGATCGTTTTTGTTGAACTGAAACAATGCATTGCCATAATTCACAAGCAGCGGAACGTAGTCCGGCTTAATTTTGTGAGCTCGTTCGAACCAATCCAATGACTGTTGATCTCCGGTCTTTGCAAGCAACATTGAAATGAAATATGGCCAGCGAAAATCGGAAGGATCAAGAATGGCTGCTTCTTTGTAAATTGGAATTGCTTCGTTTTCAAAATCGTGAACATCCAAATTCATCGCAAGCTTTCCCCAGACAGCGGCAGATCTCGGATTCTTCTTCACCTCTTCCTTCAAGTTTTGAATTTTGTTAACAACCTGCGGCTCAATGCCATTCAAATTTATTTGTGATAAGGAAGAAAGAAGCTTCCTTTTTTGAGCGTCTTGATAGAACCGGAAGAGGAAAAAACCAACGATTGCCATGACGGCAATGATGATTAAAGGAAATATCCATCCAGGCGATGAAACTGGTAGTTGTTTCGGTTGAGGCTGTTTCTTTTTTGATTTCTTGGACACGTTATTTCTTTTGTAGTGTGATGATCCGATCTGCACTCGTACCAGGAAAACTTTGCTCAGTTCCATCAGGCCAGCGAACATTAATTGAATCAACTGAAGTTGCAGAGCCAAGTCCAAAATGGACCCGCGGATCATTGCTGTTGAGGTAACTGTAAGCGGGGCTCACACTTCGCAATATTTTTTTGCCCTGACATAGAACTGTAATTTCAGCTCCGATCGCATCGCGTTTTAATTTTGAATCCAGCGCACGAATCAATAACCAGTGACCCTTTTTTGGTGAATCATTTCTGTAGAGACGTACCGGACCACCTTCATTATTTACAAGCAAATCAATATCACCATCATTATCAATATCGCCAAACGCAAGGCCGCGGCTGTTCTCAACTGTTGATGCAAAACTTCCAGCATCTTTCGATGCATCTCGAAAGTGTCCGGCGCCGTCATTTTCAAATAAAAAATTCAGCTCAGCGTAATCATCCCAATATTGTGGAGGTTTTCGAGTAGTCAATAATGGTCCGCGCGTAACACGTCCGTTTACAGCAGCCACATCCAAATCGCTGTCATTGTCGTAATCAAAAAAACCTGTACCAAATCCGGTGAAAGGAATACTCACACCCGCTAAACCTGCAGCCCAGCTTTCATCCTGGAATCCTTCTTTTCCATAATTTCGGTAAAAAGTATTTTTTTCTTCGCGCAAATGAGTTATGAATAAATCAAAATCTTGATCACCATCCGCATCACCAAAAGTCACACCCATACCTGCTTCGACTTGTCCGGATTCATTTACTGCTGCACCCAGAGCCAGCGCTTGATCCACAAATGTTCCATCGCCGCGATTCATCCATAAATTCTTCGGCTCTTCATCATTTGCTACATAAATATCCGGATACGAATCACGATTAAAATCAGCACTTATCACACCCAAACCACGATATGCGGTTTTTGAAATTCCGGCGCGTTCAGACACATCTGTAAATGTTCGATTTCCATTGTTGTGATACAGCACATCAGGAATTCCAACAAAACCTTTCGGTCCGCAATAATCGGGACGACCTGCACGATCCGTGCAAACGATCGCTGGATCGTAAGCAAGATAATTGGCTACATAAAGATCGAGATATCCATCGCGGTCGTAATCCAGGAAAGCGGCAGAAGTTCCCCATGATGAATTTGTGATTCCAGCTTGCTTTGTAATGTTAGTAAACGTTCCATTTCCATTATTTTGGTACAACGCATCTGGTCCGTAATTTGTAATGTAGACATCCAGATCACCATCATTATCAATATCAGCAACAGCGACTCCCATTCCGTAACCTGTATCGCCTAATCCGGTCATTTCAGTTACATCAGTAAAGGTGTGATTTGATTCCTGGCGGAATAAATGATTTTTCAAAGTCGTTGTGTTGGGATTCTTCCCATGCCATGCGCCATTAATTAAATAGATGTCGAGGTCGCCGTCTTGATCGTAATCAAAAAAAGCGCCGCCTGAGCCCATGCTTTCAGGCATGAAATAAGTTCCATCAACTCCGGGATCATGAACAAAATTCAATCCACTCTGTTTTGTAATGTCTGTAAAAATTCCTGGGAGCTCTTTGCTCTCGGCTTGTTGTTGCTCTTGCGGGCGATTACAAGCAATCGCCCAAAGTAAACAGAATAAGTACAGATAAATTCGTTTCATATTCGATTTGCAGGCTAAAGCCTGCGGCCCATGATGCGGATTAGGTCCGCGCTCCCTTATCTTTCGAAATTATGTTAACGTAATAATTCCAAATTGCCATTCCTTTCAAGGAACACCTCATGCTTCGATTGAAGCTTTGTCTATTGCTCCTCATTGCGATAATCAATTTTTCTGAGGCCGTAACTTCGGATTCAAGTTTCATTCTTGAAACCAAGACTTTGCAGCCATACTTCTCCGGTTATATCGGCAATGGACATTTCAGTTTAGCCTCCGCACCGCTCGGCATAACCGACGCTCAATCATACATGGCAAAAGTTTACGATCACGGTCCGGATGATGTCCCGCGGATCGCAGTAATCCCTGCGTGGAACGGCATCGATATATATGATGGTGAAAAGTGGCTCAGCAAAGTTACTCCAGATCAGCAAACAATCACCTCGTATAACCAGCGCATTGATATGTATCAAGGCACCATACAAACGAAATATCAGTGGAAGAACGGAAACAAAGTTACTGATGTGGAAGTTGAATCATTTGTATCACGATCGAATCCTAATCTTGCCGCAATTAAATTGATCATCCATCCACACTACACCGGGCCTGTCCAGATTCTTTTTTCTATCCGCGATTGGCCTTCGGCGAAACGCTCAGCTCTTGAAAAGGTGGAAAAATACCAGCCTGGCCCAAATGAACGAACACCGAGTATCTGGTACCCCGGCAACATGATTGTCAAAGATCACACTTCAAATGTTTCCGCAAGCGCCGGACGAGCATCTGTGGTTTCAATAGCTGAAGGTAAGAACACAACCGTAGCTCAGGTAATTGAACCTAGATGGCCTTCAGATCTAAAGGAAATCACAACACATACAAATACAGATGAAATGAACACGGAAATCAAAATTGGATTTCAAGCGGAAGAAAAACCGTATACGTTTTACAAATTCGTAGCTATAGAATCTTCTGCAGATTCAAAAGATCCATTGAAAGCTGCCACTCAAACGATTGATTCAATGAAAGCTCGCTCATATAGTCTCGCTTTCGCTGAACACACAAAAGCATGGCAGCAATTGTGGAAGACAGACATTGAAGTTGAAGGAAATCCTGAGCTGCAGAAGCTGATTCATTCCATGATTTTTTATTTACTATGCAGCGTTGCCAAAGATTCGGAATTTGGAATTCCACCTATGGGACTTTCAACTGCTGGCTATTACGGTCACCTCTTTTGGGATTCTGACACCTGGATGTTTCCTGTTCTCCTGGTGATGCATCCTGAATTAGCAAAATCAATGATGATGTTTCGATATCGCACTCTGGATGCAGCTCAACACAAAGCCAAAGAATTGGGATTTCAGGGTGCGATGTATCCATGGGAAGCTGATGAAGTTGGAAATGAAACCACGCCACAATTTGCATATCAGAATGCAAAGTATGAAATCCATGTCACAGGAGATGTCGCATTAGGACAATGGCAATATTATCTGGCAACCGGTGATCAGAAATGGTTGAAGGAATTTGGTTTTCCTGTGATTCAGCAAACGGCGAATTTTTGGGTGAGCCGGGTCACGTTCAATCAGGAAAAGAATCGATATGAAATCCACAATGTAGTTTCAGTGGATGAAGGATTGATTGGAATTGGGAATGACACTTATACGAATTCGATTGCAAAAAAGAATTTAGAAATTGCGATCAGCGCAAGTAAAGTTTTGGGAGTGAAGGAAAATCCGGAGTGGAAGAAAGTAGCTGATGGACTTTTCATTCCATACAATGAAGAAGGAGCCTATCATCCTTCTTTCGAAAACGCGCCGGAGTCAAAACTCGGTTCAGTCGTTCCGCTATTAATTTTCCCGTTGCAAATTCCGATGAGCGAAGAAGCAAAGCATAATAATCTGAATCATGCGGTAAGGCTGTTAGAAAAAGAAGGTTCCGGGGCAATGATGACAATTACACTGTTCAGCGTTGTTGCTGCGGAGCTTGGTGATCGGGATCTTGTGAACAAATTGTTTCCGATCAGTTATAAAGGCTACTTACGGCCGCCATTTAATGCTCTTTCAGAAACTCCTTCCAATGATTCCATAAATTTCCTCACTGGAGCGGGAGGATTTTTGCAGCAAATTATCTTTGGATTCACAGGCCTTCGGTTGACTGAAGATGGGCTGACAAGAAAATACTCACCGATGCTGCCTTCTTCGGTTCAGAAGTTAAGACTGAAAAATTTCACAATTAGAAATAAAGCTTTCAACTTTGAAGTTCCTAAAATAATCACGGAAACACTGAAGATACGGAACGCACGGAATTAATAAATTATTTTTAAGTGTTTTTCATGAATTCCGTGTTTCCGTGAATCAGTGTTTACTTCGCACGAATTTCTGAACACGTTTTCCAGTGAAATCTGCCACATATATTTCACCGCTTTTTGCGATTGCGACCCAGTGCGGATCTAAGAATTGTCCGTCATAGTTTCCATAGCGGCCAACGTGCTCAATCACGGATTCGTCATTGTTCAAGATCCAAAGTCCACACCGATCCGGCGGCTGATCATTTCCAGTATCAACAATAAATGCCATGCCGTCTTCATCGATCTTGATATTCTGCGGCATTACAAATGGCGAGTCTTCCATTCCGTGATGTATTTCCCTTGATTGTCAAAAACCTGGATGCGTTTGTTTTGGCGATCGGCAACATATACGTTGCCTTTTGTGTCTAATGCAATTCCGTGAGGAAGATCAAATTCACCTGCGGCTTTTCCTTTTTTGCCCCATTGAAATAAAACTTTTCCCTCGGCTGAAAATTTCAGGATCCTGCTATTTCCATATCCATCGCTGACATAAAATGAACCATCTGGTGCGATTGCGACATCACTGGGACGATTGAAATGCGACGTATCATCTCCGGAAACGCCACGCTCTCCAAGAGTGAACAGTAATTTTCCATCGTGAGAAAATTTGAAAACCTGATGCAATGCAACATCAGCAACCCAAATATTATCTTTGCCATCAATTGTTAAGCTATGAGGTAGTGCGAAAAGTTTTTCTCCCCACTTCTTAATTAAAGCGCCTGTTCTGCCATCAAAAACGAAAATGGTTGGAACTTCAATCACAGTCTTATCAAGGATGTCATTATCAGGCCACTTACGTCCGCCGCGTTGCAATACGAATATGTTACTTTCGGAATCTACAGCCACAGCGGAAACTTCATCCAAAATGCTGTTTTCTGGCAAAACCGGCCATCCATGAACTACCTGATAATGTATCTGCATGGCGTGATCATCATTACTAAAGGCAACGACACTTAAAGCGCAGGATATTATAAGAGCAAAAGAAAGGTTAAGTTTGTTTATCGATGAACTCAGCAAAGTTATCATCAACAATCATTTTCGCAAACTGAACTGGATGCAGTTCGGAATTATTTTGGGCAGCAATCTTTTGATTTTCAGTCCATAAACTTCGGATATTATCTTCAATCGATTCGGAAAGCTGTAAAACGTCGCGGACAGTTTTCTTATAATCTGCACCGCCACCAAAAACTTTTTGAACAATACTGGTGATCAACGATTTTTTGTCTGATGGAAGTTCACCAATACAATCCAAAACATAATTATCGAGTATCAGAATTAACGGACGACCTTCGTATCTCTCTGGCTCAAGATTTGAGCTAGGTAATTCTTTTGCAGGTGTATTCTTTTTGGATTTTGAAACCACAAGGCACGTAGAAATAAAGGGGCGGAATTTATCCGCCCCTTAACAAAAATTACCAGTCGTATCTGGCATCTACAACGAATCTGCGCGGCAAAATTGGACGCGCATTGAATAAATCAGCGGCACCACCTCTGTTTGGATCGTTGCGAGGATCACCTTCTTCGAAACCCTGTGAATCATTTAAGTTCAGAACTCTTGCACCGATCGTGATTCCCTCTTCACGCCACTCATAAGATGCGCCTAAGTTGACGTAACTATAAGAATCTAGTTGCACCGTTCGCTGGTCGTTTGTGAAACGATTACCAACATAGTGCCAATCAAGCGACAAACGGGCGCCCTCGAAAAACAAGTAAGAGAAGTCAAAATCAAGGACTGCCGGAGTTAAACCATCGGTTCGTGTTTGAGCCTGAGCACCAGCCGGAGCTTTAGTATCAATAAATGTCATGGCCGAGCGAACTTCAAACTCTTTCCAGGGTCGAGTCAACACTTCAAATTCGAATCCATAACCGGAAGTGTCTGGAGATGTACGCGTCACAAAGATTGGACTGCCTGTGACGGGATCAAATTCGACACCGCGGCTGGTAACGTTGAACAATTTTCCATAAAAGGCAGTGGCAGTAAATCCGATTTCCTTGCCGGAATACTTAACTCCGCCTTCCACCATATTTGTTTTCCGTGGTTCGAATAATTCGACAAGCTCCTGTCTTTGCTCAAACATGAATTCATCAAGAGCAGGCATCCAGAAACCATGAGTGTAAGAACCATACACAGCTAAATGATTTTGCGTAATCTGATAATTCGTGCCAAAGGAGTAAGCAACATCATCAATGTCAAAGTTAAATTGACGAAATGTCTGATTGCCAAAAGTTTCAATATCGTAAATCGTACTTGCGTTTCCATCCAGATCTACGTTTGAACTATTTTCAGCAACCTGAAAATAATTTTGATGTTCATAGCGCAGTCCGAAATCAACTCGCAATCGATCCGTTATCGACCAATCGTCATTTCCATAAAGGGCAAACAGCGTGTTGTTGCCGTGGGCATTTACATACGTTGACAAGAATCTTCGGAATCCATTCAGCGTTACATTCACTTTCTCACCGGTCGGCGAAGTAACTACCATATCTAGTAGACGTGGATTATCGCGAATGTCCATCAGAATGTCTGAAAACATCCATGAATTATCTTGCGTGTAATATGCAAAGTAATTTCCAAAAGCAAGTTTGTGGTCACCCTCAGTGGATCTTATATTGATCATGTTTGAAAAACTGGAAATTGGTTTTTCAACATGAAATATGCTACTTGGTGCAACCAAACCGTTGGCTGTATCAAATGGAACTTTATTTCCATTGGTGTCAGGATTATTCGTAAACAGCAATTGATACGTTGAGCCGTTAGGTACAATGCCTTGATCAATTAGACCTTGCAAAACTCCCTGAGCATACTCGGTAGCAACTGCTGGATTGCCCGGGGCAATAGCATTCCATTGATGATCAACGGACATTCCCTGAGCAATATCTTCGAATTCCCAATCTTCACCAAAACTGAAGCTGGCATGGCCAGTAATCCATCCACCGGTAGTGTTAATTCCATCATCGAGTGGATGAACCAGATCACCACCTCTTACCAGCGGAGCTCTAATATCAACTGCTTCAGGAGTTGTATATGATCCAGTATGTGAAAAGCCTGGGACAAAATCTGGATCATCCGGGTTTTGGAATGGAAGTGGAAGAATAAACTGGTTCTTGTCATCTATGAATTTCGCGGAGACTCTAAAGAATCCGTTATCCATTAACCGTGTAACATTTGCTTTTATCTGGCCACCGCGAGTTCCTGGATAACCAGGATCACGGCTACCATGGTCATAACGATAAAAGCCTCCAACGTTGAAACGCCATTCGTCGGAAAGTGGTCCGTTCATATTGAAATCAAAACGTCCCAGTCCATCTTGTCCGCCAATACCTTTAACCGTACCGTGCAATTCGTCTCCACCCGTTTTATTGATGAAGTTCACAATTGCGGCCGATGCACTTGATCCAAAAATTGGAGAATCAGAACCGCGCACGATTTCAACTTCTGAAATATTTTCATCCGGCCTGATTAAGTTATCCGCATTCATAAAGAACACATGCATAGTCGGATAAACTGGCATTCCATCTTCCTGGAGATTCACCGTTTCAACACCCAGAAAACCGCGGACGCTAATGTTCTGATTTACTTCACCACCGGAGCTTTCTACGCGTGTGAATCCGGGAACTCTGCGTAAATACTCAGTAGTACTGCGCGGCGCAGCTTCTTGAATTGTTTCAGAATCCAATGTAGAAATCGAATTACTGGATTCTATTTTTGTTTCGGGTGTGTTTGTACCAGTCACGACAATTTCTTCCATGGCAAGCAGATCGATCTTCAAAGAGAAATCTTGTGTGACGGTCTGTCCTGCGGTAACTGTCACTTGTGACTCTGATGTCCTATAAGAGTAGGTGCTGCCCCGAACAGTATGTTCCCCTGTAGGAACATCAGCAATTGTGTAAGCGCCTTCTGCATCCGCCGTAGCTTTAAGGCTAGTACCAACGACTTCAACAGTTGCACCTTGCAACGGTACACCTTCATCATCGGTAACTTTTCCACTGATCGTACCAGTTTGTGCCGATGCAAAGGCCGCGGTGAAAAGAAGTAAGAAAACGAGCGTGAATCGATGTAGCTTCATACTGCCGACCTCCTTCAACGATGTGATCACGGACGTTACGCCATTTTAACTCATTTTTAACAATACTGAGCAACAAAAATGTTCACAAAATTTTATTTTTTATTTGAACGCGAATCTGTTGATTGCTGAAACACCCATTCAGGTGCAATCAGCTGATTCAATTTGTTACGTTTTTCTTTTGACAGGATTTTTAATCCTAGTTGATAGGAACCGTTAGTCCAACCAAAACCTTCACGAGTAATATACGAAAATTTTGTGCCGACGTTTCCATATTCAGCAAAAACTTGATGTGATCTGGTTACCACATCAAATTTTTCCGGTACAGTACCGTTATAAAAGGCAGCATTTTCTGTAATGGTAAAAAGCCAGCGATAGATTAAACGTTGAGCAATGTCTTCATGTTGATAGTTCATGAAGCCGATCCATGCAAGAACTTGGTGAGGGGACCATCCATGTGGAAAATCCCATTGTCTTAAAGGATGTTCCGGTGTAATATCACCGCGCGATTCTTCCGAAGAACTCACTAAACCCCCTGGCATTTCTAATGATGGAAGCGCGTTCTTAATTAATTGCTCAGCTTGTTCCTTGCTTGCGAGCCGTGCCCACAATGGATATAGAGTAGTTGCGCTGACGTATTCGATCTGTTTGCCGTGCACAAAATCGTAATCAAAGTACATCCCGCGCTTAGCATTCCAAAGATAACGATTGATTAGTGCCTGACGCTGTTCGGCCCTTTTGAGCCAATCGGAGCTATTTTCCCGTTTGCTCTCGGTTACATCAATAGTTCCAGCGAATTCTTTGTCAAGGGTTGCGGCAATATCAGTTTCGATTTTATATAACAGGGAATTCAAATCTACCGTCGTCAGATTGGCGCAGCGGCCTTCGAGTCGATAGCTCGTATCATGTCCTGATTCACGCATACAGCGATCATGAACGAAATACTCATCGAGTTCCGGTACTTTGAGTTTTCCGGACTTGTACGCTTCTTCAAATTCTTTAACATCCATTCCGCGCTTTTTTGCATATTCTGCAAAGACAACACTAAAGTGACCCGGCTCGACTTCCGGCGGCGAACCGTTGCCGGAATCAAAATAGCGGCTTAATCCAATTTTCGTTAAACGATTCGGGTTCATCCAGACCTGGTAATACTCCTGAATTGCAGCCTGCATTGCTGTTTTTAACCATGCTTTGCTGGCGGCATCTTTTGGAAGATGTTCATAAACCGCAAGAGCCATTGAAGTTAAAAATGGTGGTTGCGATCGCGTGAGATAGTAAGTGCGGTTTGCATTTAGAATCGCGCCATAATGTGTGATTTCGTAAACAAAATTATCCACCATCGCTTTGGCTAACTCGATGCGATTATCTTCCAGTAAACCGAGCGTGATGAAATAGCTATCCCAACCGTACATTTCATTGAATCTTCCACCGGGAACTACAAACGGAAGTGGTTCACTCGATTTCATCGCCAGACTTAAAAGACCATGATAGCCGTCCAGACCTCGAACATAAGTAGCGGTAATTTTTTCTGGAAGTAGATCTACTTTCATTTTCAGTTCGGGCTTAGAAGCTGCTATCGCGGAGTAATATTTGTATGCTTGCTGATCGGAATGTGGAATATATAGATGATGCAAACCATCGAGAGTTGTTGTTTTCTCATCTCCAAGGATTTTGCTTAATCCTTTTTCATCAATTCTTCTGGTGAGACCATCCCAATAATATTCACCGATGGATCTGGTGATCCGATCGACAGGTGGTTCAAAAATTCGTTCCGCTGGAATTTCAACCGTTTCTTTTCCGGCTTCAGATGCCAGGCTCAGTTCTTGCAAAAGATTTGAAAGGTAGTATGTACCGGAAATTTCGTATTTCTGACCGTTGCTGAGTTCCATCCAGAAACGTTTGTCGCCGCGTTGAGTTCCGGTAATGTGCGGATCATCAATCGTAATTTTTTTGTCGTTGTCCGTATCTTCATCGGCAAGCAATTGTTCGAGCGTGGTTTTAACGTTGGTAACGCTATTAGCTGTAACTACACTTGTAAGATATAAAACCCCAACTATAAAGAGGGCGAGGCAATGTTTGCGGTTTGTAGCGCCGGCGGCTCGCCGGCAGAGCCCGAGCTGGAACATAGCTTGGCCGGGGTGGACGCCGGCGCCACAAATCTTTTTGATCATGTCGTTTTGCGGGCTAAAGTCACATCCATCCCAACCGCAAGGATCAACACAAGGCCGCGGACGATGAATTTCATTTCCGGTGATACAGCTAACAACGTCATACCGTTCAAAAGGCTGGTCATAATCAGCGATCCAAATAAAACACCTAACACTGTTCCTCGACCGCCCTTCAAACTCGTTCCACCAATTACACATGCAGCAATTGCATCCAGTTCCATTAAATCGCCAACTGTTGTTGTTGATGCACCGGAATATGCAGTTTGCATGAATCCGGTCAATGCAACAATTGCACCCAAAATTCCATAAGCACCAACAACAATTTTTTGTACCGGGATGCCAGATACAATCGCCGCTTCTTCGTTATCACCAATTGCATACAAGTAACGTCCAAACGGCGTATGTTGTGTAATCACATAAACGATGAATGCCAATGTGGAGAGAATAACTACTGCTAATGGAATTCCGCGAAATTGATTCATGACGATGACTGCCAGAAAAAGCGCTTGTAAGCTGATGAACAATTTCATAAACATGATTTCTGTATCTTCTAATTCAAAACCATGTTTTCGAAGTTGCCTGCGCGAACGGACCTTTGAAAAAATGAGAGCAACGCCAACCAGGGATGCTAAAAGAAAGCCGCTCCATTTGGGAAAATAGTAAGTAGTTAAAAGCGAATAAACATTCGATGCAGTTCCGGCAGTAACAGGTACTGTTTCATTTCGGATCACCAGCCAAAAAATTCCTTTGAATACCAGCAATCCGCCAAGAGTGATGATGAATGCAGGAATTCTTAAGCCGGTGATCAGTTTTCCCATCAAAGACCAAACTACGATTCCGAAAATCAATCCGATTCCCATCGCAATCGGTGCAGGAAAATGATGTCTGAAGACTAAGACGCTTGCGATTCCGCCGATCAATCCAACTCCGCTTCCAACCGAAAGATCAATCATTCCTGGAAGCAAAACCAAAAGCATTCCTAAAGCGAGCGTGGCTGTTACGGCAAGTTCTATGGAAAGGAGCGAAAGATTGCGGGCACCTAAAAATTTATCAGTAGACACCGCGAATGAAATCCAGATCAGGATTAGAGCGATACCGATCGAAAAATCGCGGATCGAAAATTTTGTTTGGATGGCTGACTCCGTTTTTTATTTGCGGGCTGGAAGCCCGCGGCCCATAATGCGGGCCAGAGGCCCGCGCTCCTTAGTGGTATTTCATGGCGGCTGTCATGAGCGCTTCTTGCGTTGCTTCCTTTCGTGTAAACGTCCCGCCAACTCTGCCATTACTTAAAACCACAATCCGATCACTCATGCCGATTAATTCCGGCAATTCACTGGAAACTAAAATGACTCCTTTGCCTTCCGCAGTAAGTTTGTTAATAATTTCGTAAACTTCAACTTTCGCACCAACATCAATTCCGCGGGTCGGCTCATCTAACAACATCACTCTTGGATGGGTCATCAAAGCTTTTCCTAAAACTACTTTTTGCTGATTGCCTCCGGACAACACCAGCACCGGCGTTTCCTGGTTTGGCGCTTTGATTGCCAGGCTTTTGATAAAGCTCTGGTTCGCTTGCATTTCTGAATTATGATCGATCAATTTATTTCTGGTGAATTGCCTTAACGAAGCAAGCGAAAGATTAAATCCAATCGATTTTGTTAACACCAATCCGAAGCGCTTTCGATCTTCACTTGCCAAAAACAAACCATTCTTAATGACCTCGGCCGGAAAATTACTGATTAAAGGTTTACCATCCACCAGAATTCCACCCGATAAACGTTGTCCGAATAATCCCAGAATGTGCATCAGTAACTCAGTACGGCCGGCTCCCATCAATCCACCTAATCCCAAAACTTCACCAGCACGAACTTCCAAATTAATGTGATCCAATACCGGTCTTGATTTTCCCATTTCACCAACACTTAAGTCTTCAATCTTTAATAATGTTGGACCAGTTTCAGATGGTCTCCTTGGAAAGAAATCCTGAATCTCGCGTCCGACCATATGACGGATCACTTCGTTCTTGTTTGTTTGCTCGCGCGCCAACGTAATTATTGATTTGCCATCGCGAAGCACAGTAATTCGATCCGAAATTGAAAAGACTTCATCCAATTTATGCGAAATGTAAACGCATGTAATGTTCCGTTCTTTCAGGGTTCGAATGATACCCAATAAGATTTCGACTTCAGATTCTGCCAGTGCTGCGGTCGGTTCATCCAGCAAAAGTATTTTTGATTTCTTAGAAAGCGCTTTTAAAATTTCAACAAGCTGTTGCTGTCCAACTCCGAGATCTCGAACCTTCGCTGCAGGGTCCAATGCCAAACCAAATTGCCGCATTAAATCCCGTGCATTTGAATACAGCAAATTCCAATCAATGATGAAACCGTTGCGAGGTTCGGACCAAGAAAAATATTTTCCGCGATCGTCATCTCCCGGATCAACGCAAGTTCCTGATAAATAACGGCAATGCCCGCTTTTTGCGCATCAGAAATATTGCGAAATTCTACGGGATTGCCAAAAAGCTGAATCACTCCTTCATAGCTTCCAGATGGATAGATGCCGGACAAAATTTTGATCAGTGTAGATTTGCCCGCGCCGTTTTCTCCGCAAAGCGCATGAACTTCGCCTTCATTAAGATCCAGCGTGACATCTTTCAGTGCGATTACACCAGGAAATGTTTTTGTTAGATGATCGATTTGAAGAATTTTTTGGGGATTCTCCGGAAGCTCAGGCATTTTTTATTCTTTCGGCCGTTCTGTCCTCAGGAACGTTGCGATAAACATCTGCATACGAATGGAATCCATCCGCAACCACTGTCTCTTTCAGATTTTCTTTTGTCACTGTAACAACTTCCAGTAACACTGCTGGTACATCAATCTTGCCATTATTGGTTGAACCTTTCGCAATGACCGGCGTCCGTTTTCCTATATTGACTGCAAGATCAACGGCAGCATTTGCTAGTTTGTGAATCGGCTTATAAATCGTCATCGCTTGAAGTCCGGCGGCAATCCGCTGACATGCAACCAGCTCTGCATCTTGTCCGGTCACTAAAATTTTTCCAGCAAGACCTTCCTCTGATAATGCCTGAATCGCGCCACCGGCAGTGCCATCATTAGAAGCTAAGATTGCATCAAAATCAGAACCATGTTCGGTTATGGCTGCGTTCGTAATTTTTTTGGCATTTTCCGGAGTCCAATTCTGTGCCCAATCTTCATGAATAACTTCAATCTGTCCACTCTTTATATATGGATTCAAAACATTGTCCTGGCCTTGCTTAAATTGAAAGGCGTTATTATCGGTCTTCGCTCCATAGATACGAACGATCTTAGCTTTTCGTCCTTTCGGCATATGATCAATCACATATTGGGCTTGCTTTTCTCCAACCTTTACATTGTCAAAAGAAATGTATAAATCGAGATCAGAGTCTGTGATGATACGGTCATAGGCTATTACCGGAACGTTTGCGTTATGCGCTTCATTCACCGCTTTTGCCATGGCACGCGCATTGTGAGGCACGATCACAAGCACATCAACTCCGCGGCTTAACAGAGCTTCAACGTCTTGCATCTGCCGCGTATCATCACTATTTGCACCTTGAACCAGAACTTTCGCACCGCGCTTGGTTGCGGCTGCAACAAACAAATCTTTGTCTTTTTGCCAGCGTGCCTCTTTTAATGTATCCATGGAAAGCCCGATCGTTAACTCTTTGTTCGATGTGGGAATAGCAGCAGTTCCGGCTTTTCCGCCACGAGATAGAGTTAGGCCGATCAAAACGCTGAGAATTAGTGACACTACAACAATTGCGATTCGTACTTTCATGTTACCTTATGCTTCATTGTAGCGATTAAAAGGCTGTTTTCAATATAAGAACTTTGTGCCTTTGCGGTAATTATTTACGGCGTTCCAATAGAAATTGCACTGAAAGGTCTGTCAAATTCCAGAGTTGCACATCGGAACTTGTGCCGTAACGGATCGGTGAAAAACCTTTTTCATCAATCTTGTAAGTCCAGAGTTCGTTATGCTTCAATCCTGACGCTTCCACTGCATCCAGAGTTTTCTTTAATGACTTGCGCAAATCCGCCACATATGCTGATAGCTTTTCATCTTTCAACTTGTCACCATCATAAGCAGCATCGATTTGTTTTAATAATCCAAGCAAAATCAGATTGACTTCCCTGCCCCAAACAACGCGAGGAGAATGATACAAATCTTTTTTGAACATCTCCCAAACTTCAGGCGATGCATAAGTATCGTTGGCGCATAATCGTCATAGACCTTCCACAAATAACGACACCGGATAAGGTGCGCCAAAAGTATAAGTAAGTGCGGCAACATCAGCGGGTGTTTTTTTGTTTTGTAAAATTTGATCGGTGAAGTCTTCAATAAAGATCAGAGTTGCAGAATCGGTGTTCACAATTGGAATCGGTTTTCCATTTTCATCCAAAGACAACGCTAGAAAATCCAGATCTTTTTTATCAGTGGTTGTATTTGCCAGAACTCCCGCCCAATAATTCCGTTCGACTTCGGGAAGCCATTCTAATTTTGCTTTTACCCCTTTTCTGATTTGTTCTTCATCCAGATGAACCTTGAAATGTTGGATGCTGTTCTTCCAGGTTTGAATTGCATTTTGTAATTTTGCGGAGTCTGCAACGTAAGATTGCAATTTTGTGCCGCGAATTTCCGGCGCTCGCGATTCTAAGTCTGCGGATGCGAATCCAACTTTCGCAAATTCTGAAAAGATATCACTGATCGATTCCAATGCTTTTGGAATCCAGATCGTATTAACATCCATTGCAAATCGACCGCGCGCATAACCTACTTCACTATCGCGCCAGCTCGCTGAACCCCATTTCCCATTCTCATGTGGAAAACTTACCAGATTTGTGGCGATCGGATCATCTGCATATGGATTTGCTTTGTTCACTACATATATAAGGTTGCGGACAATCAACGTTACGAATGGCACATCCTGACGCGATTTACGAAGCAAGAAATCGCGCTTTTGATCATTACTCAAATCGGTTCGTTTCAAATATCTTCCTACAAGCACCGGCAGCTGAAAATCATCATCCACCATTCTGTAATTTTCATTTGTCTGCTGAAGGTTTTTTAGAATTACTGCTGCTTGATCTAAAGTTTCGGAGTTTTTGTTCTGCAAATATTGATCAATCAGTTTGTTATATTTATCAACATTCTCTTTGATCGCCTGACCTCCAAGCGCTTCTTCATGACTTGCCGCACCATCCGGCGCCAACTTGTTGAGCACGCTGCCGATTGCATGTTCTAACATTGTGCCTTGCCAGATCGGCTCCATCATCAACGATGACATCATGGTGTCGCGGCCAAAATAAGTTGCAAAGTTGGGAAGTCCGGCCATTAATTTTTCTTGCGAACTTAACAATTCCATTCCGCGCACTTCGCGGTCCAGCCATTTAAAACGCGTAGGATCTTTTGCCGTTTTTTGTGCTTCGTAAAATTTCATGAAGTCTGCATTAAAAATCTTTCGATGATCCAACGGAGTTAATGCTTCTGAATCTGTTGCCACTCGAATCGTGAGCCGAATTTGTGAAGTATTATCGGTCGAACGGAACGCAATCATGTTCTTTGTAAGATCTGCTGATTGTTGATCCCCAACACTAATCTCAAGCGCAAGATTATTCTTACCATCGAATGAAATCTGAGTCAGGTTTGCGAGCCAGCCTCCATTGAGTGGGTGCAGTATACGTTGAGGATCTAATCTTGCCTGGAGTTCGCGAATGTCTCTCGCTTTTAAAATTTGTAAATGTTCTTTTCGAATTGATTCCGGCAATAACCCCAAATTTGCCATTAATTTTTTTAGTTCGTCTTCATGAAAAGGTTCTGCATCAAAGGGCTGCAAGTGTTTTTGAAAGTACTGAAAATCACGCTCCTTACGCATGGAAGAAAGTAAAGCATGACCGATTTGGATGGATGGGGAGCTGATCGTTAAATCGTATTGCACTGATCGGATATTTTTACCCTCAGATACAACTGCAGTCTTCGATCCCCATTGAATGCTGGCAGGCTCGCCATCAGCAGAGCGCACAGTAAACGAAACGCTTTCGTTTGAAGCATCAGCCCACAAATTCACAACTCGTCCGCTTTTTTGATCGATATAAATTTGAAATGAATTTCCACTGGAGTCTTTGAAAAATCGGGTCACATAACTTTGATATTTCGCCGGATCATCCATCCCTTCTTGCGGAAATTCGAGAACCGGTGGGACCTCTGCCGCGATGATGAATGTGCAACAACACAGAAGGAAAATAAGAGCAAGAATCCTGGCTTTCATCAGCTTATCCTCCGCGGTTCATATTTCATAATGTGAAATATAATTTCATGTTGTGAAATGATTGGATATCATGAAAATTCAGCGAATCTTTAAATTCTAGTGTGCTTTATTTTGTGGAAATTGGGAAGTCACTAATCGCAACGCAGCACAATAGCATCCCGCTTAATAAAACAAATATCAGAGTTGTTGGCTTCTTGGAACATGTGTCGGGCGAAGAATGCGTGATTGAACTGAAATGCCAATAATGACCAGCACCACGAATGCAAGCAATCCCAACAACGGTTCAAGATGAACCGATTGCACAATTAAAGCTGCACCAGTAGCCGAAGACAGGAAAATTAAAGCCCAATCAAAAACGAGCGAAAGTAGAATCGCTCCAATGATTCCTCCAATGATCATTGGGATTAATGGAGGAACGCTTAGCGATATTCCGCTTAGAAAATTCGTTGCCAATAATGCCCCTGCAAGAAATCCTGCAACCGCCACGGCAATACGCTGTAGAAAAACAGCAAGGAAAATTCCAATTAATCCTGAAAGGATTGCAACTACTAGAACCACCCACTCTGGTTGACCGGCAAAGAATTGAGCTCCGAATGTCATGCCTGCTACAAATCCTATGACGCCGACAAAAAGCCAGAACAACCTGCGTCCCAAAAATAACAATAACAACCCGGCAAGGATTCGCAGTATTGGTATGCTCGGCATAATCACAATATATGCTTCAGAAATCCGAAATACTAATATCGAAAGCCTAAACAAATCCAAAGCTCCAACCTCAAAAAATCAAAAACTGAGCGCAAATTTCTTTTTGAATTTTGAAATTCGGTTTTGGGATTTGTTTCGAATTTAGGATTTCGGATTTAGGATTTAGGATTTATCCGAAATTAATAATTCCTCTGGAGAAAAGAGTAACTATTCCATGAATCAAAGCCCCGGTGATAACTCCACCAAAGAAAGTGCGCCTCGTATTGAGACGATGCTCCGCAATCAAGATCCAGATTGAAAACGGAATCCAGAGCAACACACCTGAAACCAGTCCTGGTGAATACTGATGGTGAGTTATTGTGGCAATCAGATGAGAGAAACCATTGATAAGAAATATCGTTGCCAATGCAGAGATGATCCACCGCATTTTGTTATAGCGTTTTGCGAGAAGGACACCTATCAAAACCAGAATGAAACCAAAGCTAACCAGCGTGAAAAATTTCGTAACTGAAAACACTGCGCCAGTAGCACGCGCATTCCAGGATAAAAATCCCTCGCCTCCCCAAAACTCTTCTGCAATATGAATTGGAAGCGTTATCGGAAAAAACCAAAACCATCTGGCAGGATTTTTATTCTCTGGATTCATCTATATATAGAGTAAATCGGAAATCGAAATCCAGAGAGTGCATTTGTAATTTCTAGCGAATCTTATTAATCTTGTCAGGAACATTTGACATAAATTGCGACATTTTGACAGTGGGCGGCCGAATTGGCTTCTAAACACGATGAGAAGAATTTGGCACGGCTTATGCACTAATTGAGTATGGTAGATTCTATGAACGGGAAGAGAGTCATCAGTATTTTGACAATTTTGTTTTTCTTATCGCTGATGAATTGTCCTCTGATGGCAAATCCTATCACGAAAACTTCCAGTCATGATTGTTCCGGAAAGAATCAGAAAAAGGATACGAAACAGCATTTCTGCTGCGATCAGCAAGCAATTACTGCAAAGGCCGCTTTCCAGAAAAGTCCTGATTCCCTTACGATAATCACGCAAATCCCGTCGGGTTCAGACCTAAAACCAAATTTTCTCGAAACACAAAGTACAGCGTTTTTTGGTCCTCCGGCTTCAAAAGATCTCCTCACTAAACTCTCTATCCTTCGAATCTAATTCTGCTCCTTTCTTCTAATTCATTAGCCTAAGTATTGGCTATATTTCTTTGTTGAAAGGAGTTATCAATGCTTGTTTACCAGAAATTCATCAATAAAATCCTGATTCTGTTTGCTTTCATATTCTTCTCTTTCGATTTGCATGCTGAAGAGACCCAAGCTGATTTGTTGCAAGCATTATTAAAAAATAATCCTGAGATCGCCGCAGTCCGGTACCAATACTTTGCGGCGGCTAAGACACCAATTCAAGAAGGAACACTGCCCGATCCAATGATTGGCTTCACAGACTTCGGGGTTGGACATCCGTTTTCAAAATCAAATGACAGCGATTTTGCATACAAAGCCTTCGGTGTTTCACAAGAGCTTCCATTTCCTGGCAAGCTTTCACTTCGTTCCAAGATTGCTGATCAACGTGTCTTGATTGCTGAGCAAGAGTATTTCGCAATTGCAATCCGATTGGTTTCTGAATTTAAAAGCGGACTAGCTGAGTACAGGTATCAATCCCAGGCGATCGAAAACGCTGAAAAATACAGGGATCTTTTAGATCAACTGACAGAGATCAGTGAAAGCCGCTACAGGATCGGAGAAGGATTGCTGCAAGACGTGCTGCGAACTCAAATCGAACGTTCAATTTTGGAAGAAAAATTAGATTTGCTCCGCAAGGATCGAGAAAGTCAGCAGGCAATGTTGAATGCGCTATTAAATCGAGATCCGGAACAATTACTTGAAGTTCGTGGCGGGCCTTCGCAACCTAAAGTTGAGGTTTCGCTCAACGAACTTCAGGGAAGGTTACAAAGTCTTTCGCCCGAGTTTCTTATCAGATCGATCGGAGAAAAAGAAAAAACACTTGCAGTGGATCTTGCTAAAAAGGAACTGTATCCGGACTTTACAGCAAGCTTTCAGTGGCAAAAGACAGGCTCAGATTTTCCAGATTACTATATGACCGCGATTCAAGCACGAATTCCATTATTCAGCTCAAAACGACAACAACCGGCCATCGCACAAGCAAATCTTGACCTTAAATCCAGTCAGAAAGAAAAGGAAGCCACACTTCGAAAACTGGAGAGTCAACTGAAGAATGCTTACCTGACACTTACAACAAACGCAAGATTACTTCGTCTGTACGATGAAGGAATCATTCCTCAAACCCGAATGAGTCTCGAATCTTCCCTTTCTGCTTATCAAGTTGGAAAGATTGATTTTCTTTCTGTACTCAATAATGCATCCACGTTGCTCAATTACGAAACTGAATACGACAGAAGATTGGCTGACTATGAAAAAGCTATCACTCAAATTGAGCAAATTACTGGATTATTTTTGCAACCTGTTCCGTTTGAGCTCCGGAAGGAGTTGAAAAATGAATAAGAAAGTTATTGCTATTGTTATTTCAATCGTACTGGTTGCCGGTGCCATCGGCTTTATTTCTTTTCAAAAGAATCAAACTCAATCAGAAAATGCAAAGAAAGATATCTATTACTGTCCGATGCACAAGGACTATGTATCAGACAAGCCGGGAAATTGCCCAATTTGTGAAATGAAGTTGGTGAAAAAAGGTTCTGAAAACCAACCGATCCAACAAATAAACCTGGAAGACGCCTCACCAGGCAATGTGTTTATTAGTCCAGAGCGACAGCAAATGCTTGGCGTTCACTCAACACCTGCTGAATTCAAAACTCTAAATCGCCAAATCCGAATTGTTGGAAGGATCGCATATGACGAAACGCGCATTACGCATCTTCATACGAAATTCAACGGTTGGATCGAAAAAGTTTATGCGGACTTTGTGGGAGAACCTGTAAAACAAGGAAAACCTCTCTTCACAATCTACAGCCCGGAACTCGTTTCGACTCAAGAAGAATATCTTCTAGCACTTCGTTCTAAGGAAAAATTGGGAAACAGCTCTTATGATTGGATCTCCAAAGGCTCAAACACGCTGGCTGATTCTGCCCGCGAACGACTAAAACTGTGGGGAATTACGGATGTTGAAATAGATCAGGTTGAAAAAACGGGAAAAGCTCAACGCACATTGACAATTTATTCGCCTACAAACGGAGTGGTGACTCAGCGCGCAGCGTATCATCACGGCACTTACATCACGCCTGAAATGGATCTTTATACAATCGTAGATATTTCTACCGTTTGGCTCATTGCGGATATTTACGAAAAAGATTTGCCGTTTGTCAAAACAGGACAACAAGTCAGCATTGAATTTCCATACAACAACGCAAAAAAAATCGATTCTCGAATTGAATTCTTCTATCCATATTTAGATCCAGCTACAAGAACCGGCCAGATTCGGATTCAACTTAAAAATCCTGGTAATCAGCTCAAGATTGATCAGTTTGTAAATGTTTTTATAAAAATCGACGCACAAAAAAGCGTGGTTGTTCCAACTGATTCAGTTCTCAATACCGGAGAACAGCAATATGTATTTGTTGATTTAGGCAACGGTTACTTTGATTCAAGAGAGGTGCAAACTGGAATTCAAACTCCGGAAGGAATCGCGATAGAGGAAGGATTAAAAGAAGACGAACGAGTTGTAAGTTCAGCAAACTTTTTACTGGATTCAGAGGCCCGCCTTCGCGGTGTCCTGGAAAATATGGGCAAACCTACACAGGGTGATGCAAACACCCATATTCAACCCGGTTCCAGTCTGAGAATTCATATTCTTAAACCAAAAACTCCAAAAACTGGCGATAACGAATTCGAAGTGTCTGTAAAAGATACTGATGGAAGTCCAATTTCAGGTGCTGAAGTTGAAATCAATCTATCAATGCCGCAAATGGGAAGTATGCCAGCAATGTCGAACAAGGGAATGTTGCTGGATCAAGGAAATGGAATCTACGAAGGCACGATTCAAGTCGCAGGGCCATGAACCTGGGAAACGACGATAGTTGTGCGAAAAGAAGGCAAAGATTTGGGGTCGATGAGAACGACTCTTACTGCAAGGTAGGAGACAAACATGATTAACAAAATTATTGAATATTCAGCCACTCATCGATTCATCGTTCTATTGCTTGTCTCTTTTGCTGTTGCGGCAGGGATTTGGAGTATGTACAGGGTTCCACTGGATGCAATTCCAGATCTTTCTGACCCTCAAGTGATTATTTACACCGAATGGCCTGGGAGAAGTCCAAATTTGGTTGAAGATCAAATAACTTACCCGATCATTTCTTCAATGCTTGCAGCGCCGGGCGTAAATACGGTTCGTGGAATTTCTGATTACGGCTTTTCTTATGTCTACGTAATTTTTAATGAAGGTACAGACATCTACTGGGGTCGCAGCCGTGTGTTGGAATACATGTCAAAGCTAACAGGAAAGCTACCACCGGGTGTAAACCCGATATTGGGTCCGGATGCCACTGGAGTGGGCTGGGCTTTCGAATATGCCCTGGTAGATCGTAGCGGAAAAAATAATTTAGCTCAACTTCGATCGTTCAATGATTGGTATATGCGTTACTGGATAGAAAGTGTGCCTGGCGTTTCAGAAGTAGCAACCATCGGTGGTTTTGTAAAGCAATATCAGGTTGTTCTTGATCCAAATAAGATGCGTGCTTACCGCGTGTCAGTTCAAGATGTGATGGATGTCATTCGGAATAGCAATAATGAAGTGGGCGGCCGTGTTCTTGAAATTACAGGAAAGGAATATCTCATCAGAGGACGTGGATACATCAAGAACAAATCGGATATTGAAAACTTACCAGTCGGTATGCCGTCGGCCGCAGCGAACGAAAATGCAATGGGCGCAACCGCCGAAAATACGATGGCAAGCGGAGTGCCAATAACAACTGCAAAGATTGGAGTACCAATTCGCGTTGCAGACATTGCAACAGTAGAACTCGGGCCTGAAATGCGACGCGGCATTACTGAGCTCAATGGCGAGGGCGAAGTTACTGGCGGAATTGTTGTAGTCCGTTATGGTCAAAACGTAAGCGAAGTTATTGATAACGTGAAAGCGAAAATCAAAGAGGTACAACCTTCATTTCCTGCCGGGGTGGAACTTGTAACTACTTATGATCGCTCCGATCTTATTCACAGATCTATCGATACTTTGCGCCAAACCTTAACTGAAGAATTGCTGATTGTAAGCTTGGTGATTCTGATTTTTCTGTGGCATTTTCCAAGTGCGATCATTCCAATTCTTACAATCCCAATTGCAGTCATCATCGCTTTCATTCCGATGCAAGCAATGGGCATTACTTCAAACATCATGTCACTTGGCGGAATTGCGATTGCAATTGGAGCGATGGTGGATGCTGCGATTGTGGTAGTCGAACAAACACACAAGAAGTTAGAGCATTGGGAACAAGAAGGACGAAAGGGAGATTCCAGGCGGGTAATTATTGATGCAGTAAAAGAAGTAGGCGGCCGAGTTTCTTCTCTCTTTTAGTAATCGCGATTTCATTTCTACCAATATTTACTTTGCAAGCTCAGGAAGGACGTCTTTTTAAACCTCTCGCGTTTACAAAGAACTTTTCGATGGCAATTGCGGCCGTTCTGGCAATAACGTTGGATCCAGCGATGCGATTGTTGTTTATGCGCACCAAGCAATTTGATTTTCGCCCGCGTTCGCTTGCCCGGCTCGCAAATGCGCTGCTGGTTGGAAAAATTCATGATGAAGAACACCATCCAATTAGCCGGCCGTTAATGCGCATTTATCATCCTTTGTTGCGTTCCGCTCTGAATCACAAATGGTTGATTCTTGGTTCAGCGGTTCTGATTGTACTGTTAACAATTCCGGTTTATATGAAGCTTGGTTCTGAGTTCATGCCTCCATTGAATGAAGGAACTCTGCTTTATATGCCAATCACTTTGCCGGGAATCTCTGTTTCGGAAGCATCAAAGTATTTGCAAATTCAAGACAAGATGCTGATGCAATTTCCAGAAGTTCAAAGCGTATTTGGGAAAATCGGAAAAGCAGAATCGGCAACTGATCCTGCTCCTTTGAACATGGTAGAAACCACGGTGACATTAAAACCAGAAGATCAGTGGAGAGAAGTCGAAGTGCAGCGTTGGTATTCGAAAGATTGGAGGATTCCTTCATTTGCAAAAATGCCATTGCAGTGGATCTGGCCGGAAAAAAGAAAAATGAACTGGGAAGATCTGATTGCGGAAATGGATAGTAAAGTTCAGATTCCATCTTACGCAAATGCATGGCTCTTTCCGATTCGCACCCGCATCGACATGAATCAAACAGGTATTCGAACTCCTGTTGGTATAAAAGTTCTGGGTCCAAAATTGGAAGTGATTGAGCAAGTTGGCCTGCAGATTGAAAAAGTATTAAAGAACATTCAAGGTACACGAAGCGCATTCTATGAACGCGTTACCGGCGGTTACTATTTGGACTTTGAAGTGAATCGTGAAGAAGCGGCTCGTTACAATCTTTCAGTGAATGATGTGAACGAAGTAATTGAAACGGCAATTGGCGGAATGAGCATCAGCACTACAATTGAAGGGCGCGAACGTTATCCCATCAATGTGAGATACGCGCGAGCATTCCGCGATGATCTTTCTACGCTTAGCCGTGTACTCATCCCTACTGCTTCCGGTGCACAAATTCCAATTTCGCAAGTTGCTTCAATGCAGATTACAACTGGTCCAGCAATGATTAAGAATGAGGAAGGATTTCTCGCTGGTTTTATTTTTGTTGATGTTACTGGACGCGATCTTGGAAGATACGTCCAGGAAGCAAAGAAAGTCGTTTCGGAGAAAGTTAAACTTCCGGCCGGCTATTCAGTTCAATGGAGCGGGCAGTATGAGTACATGGAACGCGTGAAGGATAGATTAATTTGGGTAGTACCTTTCACTTTATTTTTGGTCTTCCTCTTGCTCTATTTAAATACCGGATCTTTCACAAAGACTTTCATCATTTTGTTGGCTGTACCCTTTTCTGCCGTTGGTGCTATCTGGCTGATTTATTTACTTGATTACAATATGAGCGTCGCAGTTTGGGTAGGTTTGATAGCGCTACTTGGAGTTGATGCAGAGACCGGGGTATTTATGTTGCTTTATTTGGATCTTGCTTTCAAAGATCGAGGAGCGCAAGGAAAAATGCGTACAATGTCTGATTTGAAAGAAGCAATAGAATATGGCGCAGTCAAACGTTTGCGTCCAAAAGTTATGACTGTCGCGGTTATGTTTATGGGTTTAATTCCAATCATGTGGTCGCAGGGTGCAGGATCGGATGTCATGCGAAGAATTGCAGCACCGATGATTGGCGGAATCTTTACATCGTTCATTATGGAGTTGATGGTTTATCCGGTTATTTATGAAATTTGGAGAGGTCGTAAGATTCACAATGCCCAATCGTAAATTAATTTTTGGAGGAAAATGATGTTCAAATTCGTTTTAGCAACTTTATTGGTTACATGCTTCGCGTTCATAACTGAGATTCCTGCCGAATCCAATTTAGGTTCTTCGATATTTGAGGTGGCGACTCGCGGTAGCGAATCACCACACACTTTTGTTGTTGGATGTGTTAATAGCGCGGTTCGATGATCATCGATTCAGCTCTCTTCTTAAAATTCAACTCACCTAAATTTGGTGCGTCATTTTCAAGAATTACACTTTGTCCCTCAAAATTTTTATGTTCAAACAGAACAACGCGTACATTGGATGGAACCTGGATCGATTCGATAGAATGATCCCAATTCATATCATCCAGATCTGCATAGCGACCCATTGGGAACTGCATCATTGTCCCTTCAAATTCTTTATCCTTGAACGCAACCACAGTTCCTTCTGATCGAAAATCCCGATCTCTGTAAGCATAACCTTCATCATTTTCGATTCCATTGCCGTAGCCTTTGGCATAGCCATCTTTGAAACCTTCAAAAAATTCGGAATCATTGTAATTATTTGAAGTGCTTATTCGATAACGATCAATATTGAAATTCAAACCTTCATGTCTGTCACTTAAACCATGCCTGTAGCCTTGATCGTAACCAACTTGATATGCGTTATCTGCGTACACAAAAGCAGATATTACAAGGAAAGCAAGCATCATCAGTATTATTCTTGCGTGTTTCATATAAAACCTCCTTACACGTAATTCAAAGGGCGGGATTTAACCCGCCCTTTAGGGTTCGCATGTAAAGTTGCCAGACAAATTTTTCCTGTCCTAAATTTGTCATTCAGCAATACGAACTATCATCATCGAAGCAGCTCGTCTGTTGAAATTAAATGCATCCAGGTTTGGCGAGTTCTGTTCAAGAACAATGCTCTGACCCTGGAAATTATTTTGGTCAAACAAAATTACCCGGACATTTCCACTAACTTGTACCGATTCAATTTCATTTTTCCAATCTTCTAAATATGGATAACGACCCACTGATAGTTGTTCCATTTGGCCGCCATATCCGGTGTCATTAAAAATCTTTACTGAACCAGATGCGGCTGGTTTTTGTTCTGATGGAATTACTTTAATTTGAAGTTCGGAATTTCGTGGATGTTCCGTAAATGCTTCTTCGTAGCCTTGTTTATATCCTGCGTGGTAATTCTCATCGCGGTAAGTATCAAACGTCATTCCTGACTCGAAGTGGGGATTTCGGCGGTAGTTAAAATCACGCCCAGTTTGAGAATCAACCTGGCCGTGGTTGTAACCTTGATCATAGCCAAACTTGTAAGCGTCAGCATCGGAACTGAACTCTGAAGTCTGTTGAACACCTACATCTTTTTTGTATCCTTCCGAATATCCATCGCGATAACCTGCGCGATATTCAGCGTTGGATGCTGATCGATTTGAAATTCCGGCTTGATATGCAAGATCCTTCGCATAGTTGAAATCCGATCCGGATGCCTTATCAACTAAACCGTGTTTGATCCCTTCAAGAAAGCCGGTACGATAAGGATCATCAGCATAGACAAGAGCGGAAACCGCTAGAACAGCAAATAGAAAAACAAATGTTCTTGCAAGTTTCATTTGTAAACCTCCGTATAAAAATCGTTATGTTCTCTTTTCTGCACACAAAATTTTTGCAAAAGATGTGCCATATACGGGATCTTTTTATTCGCAGTTACTTAGCAGAAACCCGATTCAGTACATCCGTAGTCATATCAGGACAAGGCAGAGGATACTTTTCCAAAAGTTCGCCGGAGATGCCACAGTGTGTAGTATGAGAGTTGACATACTTTACTTTAGTAAAGTGCTGGGAAACCTGAAGCCCGGCCCTTCGGTTGGTGGGTGCAAGGGCCGGGCTTTAAACTTAGAAACCGTACCGCAGACCAACCCTTACGGCTCTTGGAGAAATAAGCTCATCGATGCGATTTAAGCTTACGGAAGTTATGGAACGTGTTCTGCGAATCACAGTATTTGTGTTCGTAACGTTAAACAAGTTCGCAGATAATGAAATCCTTCCGTAATTTGAAAGCTCAAAACCTTTTTCGAATTGCAGGTCCAGAGTGAAGATGTTATCGAATCTCCGGCTACCAAAGGGTTCAACCATAAATAGATGTGTCGTTGTACCTAACGCTTGCGACAACGATGTATCGCGTGCTGATGCAAACAGCACATATGGATATCCTTGTTGGTATCGAACAAACGCGCCGACACTCAAATCCAATGGAAATTGATAAACGCCGCTTAACTTGAACTGCCATTCTGAATACGGATACACACCGGATTTACCACTACCACCTGGAGCAAAGGCATATGGTTGATCATTTAAGAACGGCAAATTCGTTGGATCGAATGGAAAGACCTGGCCGGCGAGTCCGCCATCACCAATATAGAATGCGGTTGAATCTCCGCCATCATAATTTGCTTTTTGTTTTTGAAGATTCACACCGCCATTCAGCATGAAGTTATTGCTCATCCGCTTATGCAAAGTGATGTCAACTCCGTCATATTTCGTTTTGTAATCATTCGCATTTGTCAGAATCAATGAACCATCCTGTTCACCGTTGAATACATAATATGGAACGGAAAATGATCCAAGAACTGTGTCGCGAGTGAAAGTTCCAGCCAGAACAAAATCATTTTGTGAAATACCCGCAGGAACAAAAGTCACCGGGTCACGATAGTCACGATGAGTGTAAGTCACGCTTAAAGCGACATCGCTGGCGAGTTGTCTTTCAAAACCCAGCAAATATTCCCACGAATTGGAGTTATGAAAATCAGGATCAACAATGTGACTCTTCAGAAAAGCATCAATATCAAAATTGGGTCCATTTAAACCGCCGTAATAAGAAGGCGGCGACGTCAGTTCATCAGTTGTGATTTCACGATCACCATTCAAGTTCGTGTATGAAAAGATCGCGCCATTGTAAACGAATGTCGGATTCAAATGTCTTGGATACAAAACATTATAGGCATCGTAGTAGCGCGCGAAATTTCCACGAACGATTGTCTTACCATCACCAGTGACATCGTAGGTAGCACCTATGCGAGGCGACCAGTTGTTGAATGTGATATCCGGATCGTTACCAGGAAAACTTAATGGTCCGAACAAAAGATTCAAACCCTGGAACACCAGAAATTGTTGATTCAACATTTTTGCCGGTTTGCTGATCGAAACGCAGACCAAGATTAAGTGTCAGCCGATCTTTGCGAAATGTATCGGTGGCATAAAAACTGCTACGATCCATCTCCACATGACCATCAACATTATGTCTAGCATAGAGGATTCCCGATGTTAGCGGGCCACGAGGTGTAGTCTGATTATAGTCACTTATCAAAACACCATTTCCATACGAACTAAACGTATGAACTGATGAAGTTTTGTATTCAAAACCAAATCGGAACTCATGATCGCCACCCAGGAAATGTTCTTTGTAGTAATTGGCATCAAGAACAACATCGTGAGCAGGACGATCGATCGGTTTGACGTAAAAAATTGTGTCCTCATAACGCGGTATCGCTGATAGATAAACGATCGGAAGATCTCTTCCACCAGCTGGCGTCAATGAAAATCCTAAACCGATGTAGCCATAACGTCCGGTAATAACGGTGTGATCATTTGGAATCCAGGTATGCTGCCCGGTCCATATTCCTGGAAGGATGGTGTCAGTGCCTGCTTGTTCCCATAAAGTTTCAGGTGCCTGTACTGCAATCGAAATTGCTGCGCGGCCAGACTTTGATTTTTCACCTTTGAAATATGCAAACTCTGATTCGTGCCCGGAATTCCAATTCATGTTGGCTTTCAGGTTGAGATCTTCAAGATGAGTGAGATCAAACGTATTCGCAGTGGTAATCAAACCGATATCATTTTTTCGATATGCACCCCAAACAAATAATTTATCTTTAACTATCGGTCCGCCTAAATCGAATCCATAATCCTTTACTTCATCAAGACGGTTTGACTTTGCTCCGGTTGCTGCAAGCTCATCCGGTGTGTTATCACCTTGCAAACTGTCGCCGGAATAAAAGGCAGAGGCATTTGCTTCCCATTTATTGCCCGCGCGTTTAGAAACGATGTTCACTGCAACTCCACCAGTTGGAATCGAAGCATCGTTTCCACCAGTTGAGATTTGCAGTTCTTGAAATGCATCGAAGTCGAAGTATGTTGGAGACGCACCTACGGCACCAGGATCTGTTGCATTTACTCCGTTGTAATTCCAGATCGTATTGTCATCGCTGCCACCGCGCGCAACGAATGCAGCCTGCTGTCCGGATTCGCTCCCGGCTACGTTAATGCGATCGACATCCACACCTGTTGTTTGATCGATGATGGACCATGGATCGCGTGGGCTTGGAACGTCCTGCATGTAATTGCTATCATAAATATTGGAGTTTCCTACTTCGGCCGTGTCGATTAAAGGCGCGGTATCAACTATGACCATCTTCATGTCCGGGTTTAGATTGAGTTTAGCTTCCAGCTGAACCTGGGATCCTGTACTCACTCTGACATCTTCCTGGCGAAGGTTAGTAAAACCTTCCATGGAAAAATTCACAGCATAATTTCCAGGCGGTAAATTCGCAAAACGAAATCCTCCAGATGGACTAGATGTCGCAACTTGTGTTGTTAACACATCCGATTCCAGTGTGATTGTCACGCCAGGAAGCGGTGCGCTATTTTGATCAATTACTTTTCCATAGATTGATCCAGTCTTCGTTGCAACTTGTGAAAAGGCGGGAAGACTGAAAACGATAACAGCCAAAAGGTAAAGTATTCCCTTGATTCTTCTCATTGCTCCTCCTTTGAACAGAATTGCGAAAAGAAAGAGCAAGCGTGGTGCCAGTAGATTATCGAGATGAATCTGGAATGACTGTTAGAAATTCCGTATGGGCTTAATTCAGAGTTGCGAATGCACGCGACAATTTTGCCACAATAATTTCTGCATACATCACCGAAGAATCTTATTTCAAATCCAATTCCGGTTTGTTGGAGCCAACTTCAGAAAGTCTCCTCGCTGCTATTTTGAAAAATGATGATCAACGATGTTCCCCCTCCTTATGAAGGAGGGGTCAAGGGGATGGTTGGAAATATTGTTAAGCTCTCCAACCCCCCTCTTTAATCTCCCCCTTGATTAAGGGGGAGAAACGATCATGAGTTTCTTTGAGGTGAAATGATGATGGATTCTTCTGTTGCCTTCAGTTCAGGATGTTTTGCCAATTTGCTGTGCCTGCGTCCGTAAAAAACATAGATGGTCATTCCAAGTATCAGCCAGATTACCAAACGCCACCAATTTTCGGAAGGCAATGAAAACATTAAAAGCAAACAACATGAAATTCCTAAGATCGGAGTCACTGGAACAAACGGAGCTCGAAACGGACGTTTTGCATCAGGATGTGTGCGCCGCATGATTAACACCGCTGCGCATACAATTACAAATGCAAGTAGTGTTCCCATATTAACAAGCATCAAAAGAACGCTAATGGGCAGGAATGCTGCAAGCACACCAACGAAAATTCCGGTCAGGATTGTTGATTTCCATGGAGTTCGAAACTTATCATGCACGGCTCCAAAGAAACTTTGAGGCAGCAAACCATCGCGCGCCATGGCAAGCAACACTCGCGGCTGACTCAACATCATCACAAGCATCACCGATGTAATCCCGGTCATTGCGCCAAGTGAAATTAGAAATTGTGCCATGGCAATCCTGCTTGTTTGAATGCAGTAGAAACCGGCGAGTTAATGTCCAGCATATTGTAAGGAACCATCCCGGTTAAAATCGCGATCACCGCCACATATAACACCGTGCATATCAACAATGATGTGATGATTCCGATCGGAACATCGCGCTGCGGATTTTTTGCTTCTTCAGAATGCGTAGATATGGAATCGAATCCGATGTAAGAGAAAAATGCCAGCGCTGCACCGGCTAACATTCCTAAAGGCCGGCCGCCGGCATCTTGCAAACCAGCAACATGTTTTCCGAAAAAATTAATTCCGGTGTAACCATAAGGCGCAAATGGATGCCAGTTCGCTGAATTTATAAAGAATGCACCAACACCGATCACAAACAAAACTGCCACAACTTTCACTCCAACCATAACTGCGTTAAATCTCGCGCTTTCCTTAATTCCAATCACAAGCACAATGGTAATGACGATTACAATTGCTAATGCAGGAAGATTGATGAGGCTTCCGGTTGCAACAACTTTTCCTATATTCGGATCATAGTTGACGATCGGGCCATTCAAGGCTTCGGGTAACTTCAAGCCAAGGGAACCCAGGACAGATTGAAAATATCCAGACCAACCATTTGCTACTGTGGCTGCACCCACTGCATATTCAAGAACGAGATCCCAGCCGATAATCCATGCAAACAATTCCCCAAGAGTCGCATATGCGTATGTGTAAGCCGAACCTGCAACCGGAACCATCGATGCGAACTCCGCATAACACAAGGCCGCAAACACGCAAACCAATCCTGCAAATGCATAAGACAGCATCAACGCAGGTCCCGCAGTTTGCCTTGCCACAACTCCGGTTGAAACGAAGATTCCTGTCCCGATGATTGCACCAACTCCCAGGCTTGTGAGCGTGATAGGTCCAAGCACCCGGCGCAATCGATTCTCTCCCTTCATTTCCTCCAATAACAACGCTAATGATTTTTTTCTAAATAGACCGTTCATGACATTTGCATTCTAGCTATTTGCATAAGAATCTGGCGGATAGTTGTTACGAAAGTGATGTAATGCGGGATGAAGCGGCCAGGGGATCGCAGACTTTAGTCCGCACTTAGAGATAATTTTAAAATCATCGGCGCATGCAATTCAGCTTTTGGATTTTCCAGGTACTTACCAAGCTGGCTGTTGCCAACATAATAAAAATTGTCAGCTGCAATAGTTCCCAGAGTAATCTCATCGAATCGTTTATTATTCGATTCTAAAATTTTGACCCGCTCAATTTTGTTCAAGCCATCATTCAGATAAATCCGGATAACCCGATTCGGATTAATGCCGTTCTGAGTTGCAATCAAACTATCTTTGTAAAAATATAGACCATCAACACCCACGATTGTTGCAGTGTCAGGTGGCTGCAGCTTATAAGAGGATTTAGATTTTACATCGAAAGCAAAGATGCCGCGAACATAATCAGCCACAAACAAAGTTTTTTCATCGGGCGAAAAACAAAGCCCTTGCGGAGAACGGAATAAATCCGCTCCAACAAACAACTCTAACTTTTTTCCATCATGAGGAATTACATAAACGGCAGGAGTAATGCTGTCAGTGGTGTAGGCATCTCCCTGCGAATTTACAATCACGTCTCCTAAAACGTTTCCGCCTTCAGACGGAGGAAGCTCAAACCGGGAAATCAATTTTTTAGTGTTCAAATCATATTTAAAGATCGCAGACTCAGTCTCTGCATTTCCAAGCTCCTTCATCATCGCTGAAGATGCCCACAAGATGCGGCGCTTCGCATCAACACTTATTCCCAGAACACTCCACAGACCATCAGAAGTTGAAGAGAAATCGCTTACATTCCCTTTCGAATCGATACTAATAATTTTCTGCTTTAAAATGCTTCCAAAATAAAATGTTTTGCTTAAAGGATCGTAAGCGACTCCTTCAACTAAAAAATCCGACTGCGGAATCGTAAATCCTACTGTGCTTTGATTTGTCGGCTTGAGATTTTCCTCAAAACGTTTCAAGACAGCCGCAAACTCCGCAGAATTACGGATACTTTCAAAATCTTTATCATCAGCCAGGGCAACGCTGATTCCAAAATCAGCAATATGATTCAACCACTTCACACTCAAATCTTTATTTCCAAGAAGTGCTTCAGCGCCGGCGAGGTTGTAGTAAATAACCGGATGTTGTGATCCTGCTTCAATCGTTTGAACCAGATTCTTTTCGTAGGATTGATAATCCTTTTCCTTATATGCTTGTTTGGCAAGCTCGTAATATTCGGAAGCGGTTTTGGTTTGAGGTTGTTGAGCAAACAAGTTTACGCACAAGAACAAAGCGAACAGGAATTTGGCTTTATTCAGCATGGCAACTAAAAGTTTCAGGATGTTTACTCAGCAAATCTATTTCCGTCTCAGGCGTATTCGTTAGAAATGGTGTGCCTCGATAAGATTGTTGAACCAAATTGCGATTGATTGAAGTTGAATACTTAATGAATCGTTGTGAAACATCTCCGGATTGTGCAGCGTTAATATGGTCAAGTCTCATCTTTTCTGTAAAAACGTTGTTCTCCTGAACATGATTGTTTAAGCGACTTTCGAATCTTTTACAATTCCTTCTTTCAATAAAATGAGCTGTTTCTGGATTTTGAGATTCATTTGTACTCCGCGCCAGAGTCGTGAAGAAGCGATCAGTGTTGCAAAGACATATTTCAAACAGGATTTTTCACTTTGAAAGTAGGGAATGACTTCTGTTCGCCGTTTTGCTTCAGCGAATAAACGCTCCAACATATTTGTGGTTCGAACACGAACGCGATATTCAGCCGGAAGTTTCAAACACTGAAGCGTTGATTCTAAATCTTTTTCGAAGCTTTTCATCGCCGCGGGGAATTTATCTTTGAATCTGCGAATTAATCTTGTCCCGGCTGCCATGGCTGCTTGATAAGTTTCAGCAGTGAATATTTTTTGAATCATCGGCTTCATTTCAGCAATTGCAGTTTTTGGAAGCCGCGCAAGAATATTCCGCATTTTATGAACCTGGCATCTTTGTTTCAATGAAAAAGGAAAAACTTCGCAACATGCTTTGATCACTCCGGGATTACCATCTGATACGATCATGAGCGGTTCATTCAGCCCGCGTTCGGTCATATCATGCAGAAATGCGAGCCAGCTTTCAAAATTTTCCTTGTTGCCCAACGAGAGATGAAGCAAAACTTTTTTCCCATCCTCGCCGATCCCGTAGGCGGCAAGTACAGCTTCTTTGCTCCGCACTCCGCGCCGAACTCTCCAATAGGCTCCATCCAGGAATAAATAGAGAATTTTCTCTTTCGATAAATCCCGTTTCCGCCAGGCTTCAAAGTCTGCATGCAACTGATCACTGATCCGGCTAATAACAGTTCGTGAAATTCCTTCACCAGAAAGAATCTACAACATTGTTTCTTCAATGTCACGGACGGATAATCCGCGTACTGCAATTTTTGAAATCAGCTCATCCAGTTTTTCTGTCCGCCGCGTGTATGCTTCCAAAAATGCCGAACGGAAACGCTCACGGCTCTGGCGCACTTGAGGAACTTTTAATTCAATGGTTCCTTCTCCGGTCCGAATTTTCTTCGGCTCATACCATTGCGGTATCCACGGAATTCTTCATCCTCAGAGCGTTTGTAATATCCGCGTCCCAAAAAATTCTTGCACTTCTTCTTCGATCGCATGTTGAAGCATCATCTGCGCGCTTCGCAAAACAACTTCGCTCAACGAAAGTTTCTTCGTTCTGCGATCCTGCGTAAATTCCTTTACTAACACTTCGCTGGGTTGTATCCTTTCCATTGGTGTGTTGTCCTCCTTTGCCCCTTCCGGATTCCACCGGAAAAGGCTTTTGAAAACTTGTTCAGGAGAACAATACACCTTTTCTTTTCCCCTTAATAAAAAGACTTTTTACAGGAATCTTAGGACATTACCCTAGACAACTAGCACGGTTCCCCAACCGCTATCGCTTGTCCATGTTAAACAATTAACTTGCCCAGCGAAGTGACTAAATTCATCACCCCCATAGCTGGCATGTCCTGTGCGAATCCAACCTTGCACCTGCGAGCCACTGGGAGGGCCAAATCCTGAATCATCTTGTGTCAAACCAAGCGCCGTATCATATCTCAGAATCCATTTGTTGCAGACGTACATAGGAAAGTGAAAACACGATCGAATCAGCGAAACTGACCCTTGACGACAGCAATCCGTATGACGTAAATGCAGTACGTGTCGAAATACTGGGTTTGGTGGCAGTTTATTTGAATAAAATATCTAGCATTTTGTTTTTTCGAAAAGATGCTTGAAAGAACATTTTTACCATCCTATAATATGTACGAAACGTACAATTCGTTCAATACTCAGCCATGTCAAGTTCAACTGTCTCGAAATTGAAGGCAACAGAAGTTCGTGATGACTTTTCGGAAATCATTAATCGAGTCGCTTACGGAAAGGAACACGTGATTCTTACCCGTAGGGGAAAGGATCTTGCGGCATTGGTGCCTGTGGATGAACTGGATTTATTTCGGTCTGTTATAGAAAAGCTGGAAGATGAGCTGGATATCGCCGAAGCGAAAAAGCGCCTAGCTAATAAGAAAGAAATTCCAATCTCATATAAGATCCTTAGAAAGAAATTGGGATTAAAATAAGAGATTGTACGCAATCCACTTTCTTCCTGCGGCGGCAAAAGAATTAAAAGCTCTTCCTAAGAAAGAGATAATCAAAATTGACAAGGAACTTCTTGCTCTTGCTAAGAATCCTCATCAACATAGTTCAGTGACCGCTCTCCAAGGCTTCAAAGGATTGTTTCGTTTAAGAGTTGGGGACTATCGAGTCATTTTCAGGATCGAGAATCGCCAGCTTCTAATTCTCGTGGTAAAGATTGGACACAGAAAAGAAGTTTATGATCTTTTGAGGGAACGCATAAAATTCCTTCGAAAATAATTGACAAACTTCAAATAAAACGTCTGATGCATAACAAAATTGATTGCTAACAACTGGTTGTTGCATTCGAATGACGTTTGCATGTTTGCGTTGTTTTGCGTACTATTTGTCGATTAGCTCGACGACAAACTTAGATTTTTTTAGCAGAGGGTCGTTGGTTCGAGTCCAGCACGGCTCACTTTTGCCAAAACACTGCAACCTCGCGGTCGAGCTTCCACAAGCTAGGAATCATTCATCTAACAAACAGCTACTGATGATGTCGAATCTGCCGGTTGTATTTTTTACCCTGTACCCAATGCTTCCGAAAGGAGGAAAACCGGTGGGCATTATAAGTAAAATCTCGCTGTTGATAGTCAAAGCGAATGAAGATCCACCAAATGCCAAACCGACATTATAAAAGACCCCAGGATCGATAGGCGAAATGACCTTCTCTTTCACAACAATTTTTCCACCAACTCGTTGTCTCAAAATCCAGCGATTACTTTCTTCTTTCATAATAAGCTCTACAGTATTCGATTTGTCTCTATACCATGCCAGCAAGAATACTTTATTTCCGGGTCCGCCCATCGTCATCATTCTTGTTCCGATGTCACAAGTGTCACAACCTCCATATCCTGGCAGCGCTGTGGCTTCCGCTGTTCGGCCATCAGGAATTCCGATCAAATCTCCACCTGACTCGGACCATGAAGGTTTTCGGTAAGTCCAACTCGGATTAAGAATTCCATCTTCAAAGTTGTCAAGATACTCACACACAGAAAGGGGATCACCTTCATAGCGAGCAAGAGCAATATCAAAATGGGCGCTACCAACAACAACAATTTTTCCATCTCGTTGTAGAGCAACATCTGCACCGACATCAGCAAATCCCCCACCAAAATCGGTGGTTACTTTGCCTCCAGTGCCAAACGTTGTATCGAGCAGACCGTTCTGGGTATATTGTGCGACTGCAAAATCGACATCAGTTTGATCAATACGGCTATAGCCTGCAACGATAATTTTGTCGTCTTCACGCACTACAAGCCCAAAAACTATATCGTCGTTTGAAAAAAAGTCTGTTGTTACAAATCCATTTGTTCCGAAATTTAGATCAAGTGTTCCATCAGATAAATAACGAACAACAGTGAAGTCGGTAGGATCCCCAGCATTTTCGTTTGATAATCCGGCAATAACTATTCTGCCGTCGGCGAGTAATCCTATGTCGTAGGCTTGCTCATAACCGGGGCCAAAATCTGTCATCACCGTACCTGCAATTCCAAAGGTTGGATCCAGGGTGCCATCGGGCTGATACCGGGCAATTGCCATGTGCCATGTCGGGTCAGTCATCCAACCTGCTGCCAGAATTCTGCCATCGGGTTGGATTGCTAATGCATTAGCAACATCACCGCCTCCTAGAAAGTCAGTAATGACTTTCCCGCCATTGCCGAAAGTGGGATCTAAATTTCCATTAGAATTGTAGCGAGCAAGTGCAAAATCGCAGGTTGTGGCGGTCTGGCAAGTCTTTCCAACGACTACAATCCGCCCCTGATTGTCAATTTGAACATCCAAAGCTTGATCATCGGGAGAGCCGAATTCCGTGGTCACCCTGCCGGTTAAGCCGAATGAATTGTCCAGGCTCCCATCAGAATTGTATCGAGCCAGTGCAAAATCCCTATTGAGGTCAAGATCGGCGTATCCAACAACAACGATTTTATCATCGGGTTGAATTGCGATACCGTTTGCCTGATCATCACCTAGATCGAAATCAGTAATCACGATCCCATCTCCGCTAAATGTGGAATCAGGAGTTCCATTTGAATCGTAACGAACAACTACAAAATTATGGGAATCGTCTCCTGCGACAACGATTTTGCCATCTGACTGGATTGCGATTGCTGATCCGTCATCAGAGCCGCTAACATCGGTAAGCACTTTGCCGTCTCCGTCAAATGTTGAATCCAAATCTCCCGATGCCGAATAAACAAGACTCGGCATGTATAAACAAAGTGTTAGGATGAAAAAAATCCGTTGAATTAATGTCCAGTAATCCAGTTCATTTTGCCTCGATTCGAAACGATTCATAAATCCTTCCTCCAAGTGCTTTCTATTTGCCAAGACGCAGAAATAGGGCCAATGAACGCCGATATTTTTCGAAATTCAGAAAAGTTGGCCAGAACAAAGGAAAGTGGTAAATTTTTGACGTGGGACAATGCCTCTTGAAATTCTTTCTTGTCATGATCCTTCTTTCAGCGTCAGTCTCGGCAAATGACGGCTCAGCGCTAGAAAAAGCCGAACAATTGCTTAAGCTTGCCGACAGACACCTTGAAAAAGATGAATATCAAGAGGCCCTGAAAAGTTACAGCGAAGCATTGAAGTTGTTCGAACAAGTTCAATCCAGCAAAGCCATTGCCGATACTTCTTACGGACTTGGAAGGGTTTACGAAAAACTCAGCGAATATGAAAAAGGTATAGCCGCGCTGCGAAAAGCTCTTAGTCTTCACGAACAGATAGGAGACCACAAAGCTGCAGGTCTGGATCTGAATCAGCTTGCGACGATTGAAATGCGGAGGGCGAATTACGCCGAGGTGCAGTCGCTGGCTGAGAAAGCAATCCAGATGCATGAACGCGTAGGAAACAAAACTGGACTTTTGGAATCGTATCGGGTTTTGGGCCGGAATTTCTTGGAAACCGGAAACGCCACAAAGGCCCTGGAACTAGGGCAGCGAGCGATGAATCTCGCTGAAGAAATAAAGGATAGAAAAGGAATGGTCCTGAACTTGAATATGCTGGGAATCGCTCACACGATTCTGGGGAACTACTCCCAGGCTGTAAACTGTTATGAAAAAGCATTAAAAATTATCGAACAACTGGGAGACAAGGAACTCGCTGCTCAAACACTTGCGAATCTCGCCGAGATACATTACCGCCTGGGAAATTATGATATGGCTCTTGAGGAATATCGTAAATCGCTGGCAATTACAAAGGAGATCAAACATAAGTATGGCATCGCCATTAATCTCACGGGTCTTGCACTAACTCGCTGGCGCCAAGGGCATTATTCGGAGGTATTGGAAAATCTGCAGGAAGCGCAAAAGATGTGGGAGGAGAGCGGAGATACGCAGAATCTTTCCCTTGGGCTAATGAACATGGGAGCAATTTACAGTGATATCGGAAACGATGATCTGGCACTCCAGTACTATCAGAGATCGGTACAGTTACTACGAGACATTGGAGAGAAGGATTATCTGTTGAGGTCGTTGAACAGCGTTGGTCAGATTTATGCAAACCGTGAGCAGTATCAAACCGCGTTAAGTTATTATTTACAGTCCCTCAAGCTAGCGGAAGAAACAGGAAATAAAGGAATAGCCTGCAATGGCTATAACTATCTTGGGAAGATGAAAGAAGAGTTGCAAAATTATTCTGCGGCGCTTCTTGATTATGAGAAGTCACTCGAAATCGCGAAGCAGATAGGAGACGGACCATGTTTGGGTCGAGCACTGCTCAGTGTAGGCACGGTTCATTACGCGCTGGGAAAGCAGAATCAGGCTGCAAGTGATTTAGCGGAAGCGATACGAATTTCGCAAGAGATGGGCCACCAAGAAATCCTGTCCGATTCATTTCACATGCAGGGTCTGGTTGATAGCAAGCTGGGACGAAAAGAAGAAGGTCGAAAGTCGATGGAACAAGCAATTTCAGTAATCGAAGGATCTCGCAATGAGCTGGAGCTGGCGGAGGATAAAGCAGGCTTTTTGGAGAAAAAACTGAGCGTATATGAAGATTTAATTCAACTCCTTGTGCAAATGGGCCGGAATTCAGAAGCACTTCACTATGCAGAAAGATCCAAAGCGCGTGCGTTTCTCGATTTACTGACAGAAGCGAAAATTCATCCGGAAAAAGATTTGAAACCGGAGTTAATGCAAAAGAAGTTGCTGCTACAGGCACGGCATGTCGAAATCCAAAAAAAGTTAAAACTCGAACATGAAAAGGACAAAAGTGAGCCGGCTACAATCACGAATCTGGAAGGAGAACTGGTCAATCTGGAAAAAGAATATATTCAATTGAAGAGAGAAATCCGAAATCAAAACCCCAACTATTCTGCTCTGGCCGATCCGCAGTCCATCGGAATAAATGAAGTGCGAAAGCTACTGGACGAACCGACGGCTTTGCTTGAATATTCTGTGGAAGAGCCCAACTCTTATCTGTTTCTCGCTACAAGCAAGCAGTTGAAAGTTATTACGCTTCCAGGTGAAAATGAACTGTCCAGTCAGATTCAAAAACTCCGTGAAGTTCTTCAGAAGCCTGATGAGATTTTGCAAGATCTTGAAGGCACTCACACATCCTATCTAGACATCAGCAGCCGGCTTTATGACATCCTGATCAAACCGATACAGTCTGAGATTGCTGACAAAAAGACGTTATTGATCGTTCCGGACGGAACGTTAAACTATCTGCCTTTCGAAGTCTTGCTGACTAACAAGCCGGAATCGCAAAACATAAATTTTGCAAAACTTCCCTACCTGATACGAAGATTTCAAATCTATTACGCTCCATCCGTAAGCGTTCTTTCAGCAATTGGTTCAAATTTTTCATTGCGGAAAGCTAAAAACTCCAAAGATCTTCTGGCTGCAGCCGATCCGGTGTACGGCGGTCAACCGGGAGCCACTGGCGGAAGCAACCAGGATATCTATGGAATCATAAAAGCCGCTGAAAACCTTCCCTCTTTGCCCAACACCAGATTAGAGGTAGAAGAGATTGCAGATCTTTATCCACAAGAAAAAGTCACATTACTGATCGGTAAGGAAGCGAGTGAAAAAAATATAAAACAAATGGAATTACGTGACTACAGAATTTTGCATTTTGCCGCGCATGGCATTATCAACGAAGATCATTCTGAATTTTCTTCACTGGTACTGAGCAAGGATGATGATGGAAAGGAAGATGGTTTTCTTATGATGCGTGAAGTATTCGATCTGAAGCTGAATGCCGATTTGGTGGCTCTGTCTGCATGCCGAACCGCATTGGGACAACGTATCCGCGGTGAAGGCATTCACAGTTTAGCAAGAGCTTTCCTGTATGCCGGCACGAGCAGTGTGCTAGTCAGTCTATGGGATGTATCCGATAAATCGACCGCCACGCTGATGAAAAATATATACGGCAATATGTCAGAAAATGGCAACGAAAAGGCGGCAGCATTAAGAAATGCCAAACTGAAAATGATCGAAGAAGGAACATGCAGTCATCCTTATTATTGGGCACCTTTTGTACTGATCGGAGCCTCTTAGGTCACCCTACCTGAGAGGTAAGTAAGTCAAGTGAGCTAACTGGCGCATTATTCTGCGGAGATGAACAATCATCGCTGCATACTCCTTCCAGTTAGTAATCGATGGCTTTGCTGTTTCAAAAAGTTCCGTCAACGCTGCTGACCGTTTGACCTCCGGACTTTGAACTACCTGCTCCAAAACCGATAACGCTTTTGCGTCAAGCTGGTGATCAGGATTTTTATCGATTGATTTATCTAGCGATGTCAGTATGCTTTCCAATTGGTTGACGACTTCTAATATTTGATCCGGAGTCGCCCCTTCATCCTGACAACGATAGGCCATGCGTAGGGAATATTCTCCATTGATTCCTTCGTAGAACTTACCATCTGCATTAAAAAATCCTTTGTTTAGATATTCGCGTGGTTTTGTTGAAAGAATTTCAATTAATTCCATAGTAAACCTCCTTTTTTATCTCTCATTAGTAGTAAGCCGCGTACATGGTTCCTCTATCCTTACTATTTGGAAATTTAGCGAGTGGCTTGATAAGTTCCTCCCGCGATATCCAGTCAGTCGTTCCAGTCCAAGGATCTGTGAGAAGGAAGCTTTGATTATTGCCACTTCCACGAACATCGGTAAGGTACATGAAATGTTCTACATTATTCGGAAAAGCGGCCCCGATTGGTACGTCAACTCCCGCCTTTAATTTTCCGGCCACCTTATCTAACTCTTTTCCTCTTCCTTCATTGGTATTCTCGATGTTTTTGAGTGAATATTCGGTCTGAGTATACTTTTTTATCTGATCGTTCATTACAAGGTGCCCAATGCTTCCCAGACCACCGGATGCACCGCGGGGTACGGCGACACCAGGTATCTGATTGTCCAATGGTTTCTCCAGAATTTCTTTTTGCTCAGCAGCGATCTTATCTGTCATATTCAGGCTATGAATGAATTCTTGATGAAGCTTCCTTGCAAACATAGGATCGATTTCTGCTTTCATTCCTTGAGCGGTGGTTGGTTCACATGAATGTTCCCAACGCTGCTGCAATGAATTATTTCCCCAGTATGGATCGATAGAAGTAGACTGTTGCGCAAGTTTTTCTGATTTCTCACCACGAATATCATTTGCATAGAAAACAATTTCAGACATTTTGGCGCTTGGTTCTCCTGCGAGAGTCCAGGATCGGTCAACTTCAGATGGATTGTTCAGCGCCTGATGATGCGCACCAACAGTTTTCAGGATGAGCACTCTTTCCAAATCAGGATTGCTTACGCTGACAGTTTTGCCTTCCTTTTTGCCAGCTTGATCTAAAAGAGTATCTACCATTTTGTAGTCTGTAGTTGGCATTCCGATTAACGCTTCAGCTGCTTTCCTGGCGCCATCTTGACCTAACACTCCTTCCTTTCCCGTTGGGTATGGAATTCTCAGATGTGTGGGGCCTAAACTGAGTTTGTAGGTTGCACGTGGCTGTGCGACCCCTTTCGTTAGCAAGTAGATGTGTTTGTCCTGTAACCGTTCGGCCTGATTATCTTGCATTCCCTTAAGCTCATTGTAAGTACGAAGAGCCCTATCCGTATTCGGAGTATTCAAGACATTTTCTTTCAGGAATTTCGTTTCGCTATCAAACTTTTCTGTATCCATCCCGCGCAAACGATCGGTCAGTTTTTTCGTCTCCTCCTTTTCCAGCCCCGATTTTTTTGCAGATTCTTCCACGTTCTTGATTTCAGATTCTTTAACAACCGCTTCACCGATTTTTTTTGCTGAATCCAAAGCGCTATTCAGTGTTTTGGAAATCGATGAAAATCCGAATTCCTCTTTCTTGGCGTTTGCCAATTGTTGCGATGATTTCGTTTCCTGCGCGGTTGGCGTTGTTGAAGTTGATGATGTGGATGAATTTCCACTTGAACCGGTTGTGGTTGACGTTGTTGCCGGTTGGGGCGTAGTTACGCCGGTATTGTTGGGACCTTTAAGCGATGGCGTGGACATTAAGCACCTCCGTAATGAACGTTCAATGGCATTTCACTTATGTGCGTTCTATTTGCCAAGACGCAGAAAAAGAGCAATGAACGCCTGAAAAGTATTGGGAAGTTGACCAGAGTGAAAGTGGAGTCGCAGAATAAATGATTATTGAATGCGGACGTTTAAGCTGAATTTCGAAAGCAAAATCTTGCTGGTTTGTGACAATCCAAAAACTGTGAGCTGGAAGTCGCCGCTTTCAAAATAATCACGATACAGGATCAGAGAAATCCTGGAATCTTTGGGATGGATCTCTTTTTGCCAGACCGGTTTTCCGGCTTTGGAAATCTCTACTACGAAACTCGAATAATCCACAAGCGGGAGAGAAAAAATGATACTGGCCGATCTTTGGTCCTTGTTAAAAGTCAGTTCTAAGGTTTCCATCTGTGCAGATCGCTGAAGCTTTATTGGCAAAATTACGGTGGGAGTTAATTCAGGATTCGTTGAAACTTGAGGCTTTCCCAAAAAGAATTGATACGCGGGATAAAGCAATAAAAGAATCAGCGAAATCATTACCGCATTCACAGCAAGAGGAAAAGAGAATGTTCGAGCAAACCATGGAGAGGTAGTCCGGCGCCTGCCAAATTCTTCTTGTACCGATTCGCGAAGTCTTTTACGGTTAATTCGAAAAAACTCTTCCTCTTCAGCTGAGACCCTATCGAGTTCAGGAGCTGCCTCCATCTCCTCCAACTCCAACAGAGATGCCGAACAAATAGAGCATTCCTTCAAATGTTGCTCGAAGCGTTCTTTTTTTTCGGCAGATATCAGCCGCTGGAAATAAAGAAGTACTTCTTCATCGTGATCACATCCTCCAGCTTCATCAAACAAATCGGAATAAAAAAAGCGGCTCTTTCCCTCTTTGTTATTCATCTATACCTCCGAAACTAAGAATCTCGTCGATGGTAACTCGCAATCCCTTTTTCTTCATACAGCTTTCCAGACCCTTTTTGATTCTGTCGTAGGAGCGTCGCAACTCTTGTTTATTAACATTTAAAGTCTCCAGAATCCGCCCGATCTTTAAGCCTCGCCACCGGAGCTCCAGAACCCGCAGATCAAAAGGGCGTAGCAGTTGGATACAACCTTTTAAAGACAGAATCAGATTTTTTCGACTGATTTGCGCAATATAAACCTCTTCCATATCTATGGAAGATATCTGAATAGTGTCGTGTTGTTCAATGTCCTCACTTGTTAAAGACGTTTTACGAAGGTAATCAACGCAAACATTTCTGGTGATTCTCATTGCCCAGCCTTTGAAAATCTCAGGATTGCGCAATTTGTCCAGGTTACGCGCAATTTTAATAAAGGTATCGTGAAAGGCATCGTAAGGAAGATCACTGGACTTTAGGTAGTGACGGCAAATCTTAAGAATGAGGTTTCTGTAACGGTCATACAGGACCAACAGTATTTCTGTCCGCTCATCATCCTTCGTGTTTTGAAACCGCGTGATCAATTGGACATCAGTCCATGTCTCAAACATGATGTGAAAGCGCCTGCCAATACGGAGATAATTCGATTATACCCCTCAGCTTATTATCTCGAGCTTGTTGACCTTGCTATTTCGAAATAACGGCACAGTGAACGGCACATCAGATGAGTCGCCAGATCGCTTGCTGAAATTTGCAAAGTTGTCCTGAATAGTCACCATTTACGGTGAAACATTCTTGACGTTTTTGATCGAATCCTCTTTTCCAAATTCTCAATTCGTTTAACGTTTGGAGTTCACTGACATAAGCACCTCCTGGGATACACGATCAAAACCACCTTTCCTAGAATTCAGAAAGGTTTTTTTGTCAACATCTACCCTAACGGTAATGTCGTTGTTTTGTTGCCTATTAATTTGAAGAAGGCGCAACTTTTCATTAAGATTTTGCTTATCTTTAGCACGCTTCTCACGCCTGGAGTCCGATTTTGGCCAGACAGTCAGGCCTCCGTTATTTCTGGTTATAATCAGCATAGGGAACCCAGTATGATCCACGATTGAGTAAGGCTCGCGGTGAATACAGGTTTTTTGGCACTCAAAAGAGATGCATGTCCAAAAGTAATTCTTCCAGGGGAACGATATTTCAATCTGGTAATCATTCGCGGCAAATCGTATCGAACCGTGCGCTATTGCCTTGAATGTGCAGCGTTGCTTTATCCTGATCTGATTGTTATCGGAGTGAACAGGATCAAATCGGAACAAAATTTAAAGCAAACCCTGAAAGCTTTGAACCAGCAGCGTTATTTATCCGCACAGTCGAGGAAGTTCAAAAGAAATTCCGCAAGCGAAGCAGAAGAATTTTTATGGGTCATTATTACGCGGGGCGAAGTTAGGAGTTTCATATCAACGGCCAAAAGTATTGTATGGATACATCGTTGATTTCTGGTGTCCTTCTAAAAAATTAGCTGTGGAATTAGATGGGCGCCATCATTCTGCCCGAAAGCAAAAAGATGGAACGCGCGATGAAATATTATTGGAACATGGCGTTGGCGTGTTGCGATTTCCCTCCGGTTTATTGTTTCAAGATCCTGGGGCGATCCTGGATCAAATCCGCCTTCATTTAAAATAATGGAAAAGAAAAAATCGGACGAGATCAAAGTCTTTATATCGCTTCGAGAATCTACCTGTGGCGAATGTGGCGAAAATCTAGGCAAGAAAGCATGGATCACATTGGATCCAGCAAAAGGAGCTTTGTGTCTTGCTTGTGCCGATTTAGATCATCTGATTTTTCTACAGGCCGGTGATATGGCTTTGACAGTTCGATCAAAAAAATATTCCAAACTATCTGCAGTCGTTCTTCAATTCAGCCGTGCGCGAAAGCGTTACGAGCGTCAAGGATTATTAGTGCAAACTGAAGCATTGGTAAAGGCTGAACAAGAATGCCTATCCGATGCTGATGTTCGTGAGAGAAGACAGCAGCGTGAAAAGCGAACCGGCGCATGGAGTTGGATCGAGACTATGTCATGCAATTTGCAACACGAATCCGTGAGCTGTATTCAGGATGTCCGCCTGGAAGGGAATTCAAGATCGCCGAATATGCATGTTTGAAATACAGCGGACGCATCGGAAGATCTGAAGCGGCCAAGAGTTTTGATGAAAATGCAGTGCGTATTGCAGTTGAGGCCCACATCCGGCACGGTGAAACCGAATATGATGAACTTTTGATGAGTGGCTGTGAACGTTGGGAAGCACGAGACAAACTGCGCTTCAAGGTACAAAGACTTTTAGATGCATGGAGCATATCCACTTCTTAAGTCTCACATCATCACGCCATACTGCGGCCGAACTTCAACGCGCAGGCCGTAAGCTTCGGCACCGACAATGACTGAACTTGACAAACTCATCAAGCTGCCAGGTTTGATAACAAGCGATTCAGGCGTGGAAACCTGTCCATTTTATTGCACCGGCACGTTTATTGTTGAAGAGCTTTCATCGCCAAACGATGTACATCGGGATCTGTAATAGCCATGAGCCGTTTTTTCAGGACACGGGAAAAATATTCACGCTCGGTTTTATTTAACGATTGCTGCAATTGTATCGTTGTCATGAGTGTAATTTATCCGTTATGCTGACTTTCAAAAATTTGCAGTACTTGATGCGTGCACTTCGTGGCACTCCGGCGCTTATTTATTGGAGACCGTTCCATCTGTGCTTTACATTCTGCGCAATGATCACTCACAAAAAAATCACTCCGGCCGCACCGGCGAATTGGATGATGGTAGAACAAGCGAAACAAATCTTTTGCGATAAAACGTCGGGAATCCAACCTGAATCATAGGATCCCTTTTGAGGAAGTGGATTGAGAAGATCTTCCTGGGTTCTTATTCGTTGCAGAATCCATCCAGCCCACAGCTCGTTCGGTGCCTCGCAGCCGCAGAGTTCAACTTTATATATGAAGCCTGCGATCCAGTTGGAGGATTGAAACGCTGGGCCGTTAGTGATCGTTCAGCGCTTTTGCAATTGCCTTTTCAACTAAGGCATCCATCACTTTGTATCCTGAAAGATTGGGATGCACACCATCTTCGGAATATGACTGTTTCAATCCTTTGTGTTCATTTACGAACGACGAATAAAAATCGGCATACACGATGTTGTTTTTCACAGCATAATCTTGAATCATGTTGTTAAGCTTTACAATTTTTTCTGCCGGTTTCAATCCGGTGCGCCAGTTAAAATCAAAAGCAGGCAACACAGAGCAAAGCACCACGCGAATATTGTGCAGTTTTGCCAATTCAGTCATTGTTATGATGTTGCCCATTGTATTTTCCGGCACGTAAGGGCCGGTATTTTCGGCAATATCATTGGTGCCTGCCATTAATACCAATACCTTCGGGTTGAGATTCAAAACATCTTGCCGGAACCGCATCAGCATTTGAGGAGTGGTTTGTCCGCTGATGCTGCGACCGAAATAGGGTTTGTTTGCAAAGAAATCAACATCAAAATTCTTCCAATTTTCCGTAATAGAATCACCAAGGAACACCACGCGGTTTTCATCAGTCTTTGGCGGTGGAATTTTCTTGTTCTGCTCTTCGTAAAATTTCAGGTAAGCCCAATCATTGTGCAATCGTTTTTCTAATTCGTTCATCTCCTGACCGGAAACGGCCACGGTTTGCAAAGAGATCAGCAAAACAATAAAAGTCCATGAACCAACCTTTCTATTGTCATTGTGGTTAACCATTCAATTTCTCCCTACGGAAATCTTCATCGGCTCAGGGTGAATTGTAAATCGACTTGATTCCAGTTGTGACAAATCAGGTGTCTCGAAAAACGTAACGGCTGGAGTGAAAAAAGCTATCATTGTAGTAGTCTAAACCATATTGAGATTACGCCCGGCGCGTTGCAGGTGGCAAGCCTAGAATTGCAGGTCATCGCATCACCGTGCAAGACATTGTGATTTGGCATGAAAGCCTGAGCAGGATGGTGGATGAAATTGCTTCTGAACACGGCATTGCTTGGCCGATGTTAACTGATCTACAACACTACCCTTGAAAACTGGAGTGAGAGGATGGACTGCGCGCGGTCTGCGACGTGCTCTAAGTGCTCTTGGAGTCTCTGCGGTTTGGAGCTACCTCAGATCCTTCTTTTGCGACGCGAACGGGATCTCTTCCAAATTGAAAAACCAAGTTCCAAATCGCTAAAATCCTTATTCGATTCCTTGCACGTGGCCGGAAGCAAGGCCCATCATCGTTATCAATGAAGCAGAAAAGAAAGAAGATGCGATTGAAATTACCAAGATTGCAATGCGCTGTGGTGTTTTTCATTCATCCACCTGTTGGAAATTCGCGGCCATATTGATTGAAGGTCAAACTTCCATATTTTGATACCCATTTGGCCGCCTTTTCATCTTCTTGCAACATCGCCGTCTTTGACATTCCACGTTTGTTGATCATCAGCATTCCGTTGCCAATTTCCCAATCGTAATTTCTGCTAAAAACAATTTGACCTTTATCCGCGAAGCAGAACGTGGTGCAGGAAAAAGCATTAGATCCAATCAAGGGAAGCAGAATCATCGCAATCAGAAATTTCTTCATAAGACTATCTTGCGTGGATACTTTTAAACAAACAATACGCCTGGGATAAGCGGGTTCATTTACGGTACAGTCAGGATTATTACGGCAACCAGGGAGCGCAGACTTTCGATGTTTAACATCGTAATCTTTATCGTTATCAAAATGAAATCGATTACGATCACGATTAAGAGTACGAGTAAGATTACAAAGACTAACTTAACCTGAATTCTTTCGCAGCTGACAAATAATTCAAGATGAGCGGATGCGGCGAATCGTCTTTAGAAAGCATTTGTGGAACAAACAATGTCGCCACATAGTATCGATGATCAGGAATTTCAATGATGCGAATCTCACCATCAGGACCTATACCCGAAACTTTTAGCGGCTCACGGATGATTTGATCTTGATATTTTGGATTCACACCGTAGTTACACAAAAATTGCTCTTCAGCTGATCTCGCACTATAAGCATCATAAGCATTGGTATTTTCAAAAATCGCAACTTTTTGTGTCAGCCCGCTCAGCGAACAATACAACTTGCTGATGATTGGCTTTTCAGCGCCAGGAGTATCTTCCTCATGTTCCGCATCCTGAATTCCGAGAACATTCCTTGCATACTCTAACAGAGCATGTTGAAAACCGCCTCACGTTGCGAAAAATGGCCGATTCTGTTCACGCGCATACTGAATTGCAGAAATTGCACCGCTCGCACTTTTGTATGGACTTCCTGAAGAACACCAGATCGCATCAAAGTCTATTAATTGATCGGACGGATCCTGTGAAACTTCATCAGTCGGAATCCAAACCACATCAACTTCAACTGATAATGCCGATGCAGCATGTTTTAAAGATTCATTCGTCATCACATGATGTGATGCTTTTGGATTGTAATCCCCAATGATTGCAACTCGAACCGCCTCACCCATTTTTTCATCTCCTGTTGCCTCAGCATATCATTTTGTGCCTTTGTGGTGAATTTATTCTTCATCTACTGCTGCAGGTTCATGATCAGCATCAATCGTAGTAAGTTCAGCAATTACCATCCGTTCTCCGGCTTCAGCTTCACAAGCCTTGGCGGGTGGAGGCATTGGAACTTGATCCGCGCGTGCAGCGATTTTTTGCGGAAGTCGAAACACAATCAATAACGCAAGCGCTGACATAATCATTCCAACCAGAAAAACATTTCTAAGCGCAGATGAAAGTGAGGACTGAAGTAGATGAAGCATGTCTGAAGACATTGCAGCGCGCGAAGAAGGATCAATCAACGCATTTGGATTTGCTGCTAACTCCGCAGCTTGTCGAGGCGTAATGATTGCCATTGGATCTGCTGCAGCTTTCTGTAGATTCGAAGCAAGCCCCGCTGAAAGAAAAGCACCCATGATGGCAACCCCAACTGCGCCTCCAATCGATCGCGAGAATTGATTCAACGATGTTGCTGTTCCTAGAATTTGTCGCGGCACAGCTTGTTGAACCGCAATCAATAAAGTTAGCATCGTTAACCCAAGACCGGCGCCGATTAAAATCAGATCAATGTAAAGAAATAATTGCGGTGTCTGCGTATTAAAAGTAGAAAGCCAGGCGAAAGCTGCAGTAAGTAAAATGCATCCAGTAATGACTGTTCCGCGATATCCTGTTTTCAATAAAATTCTGCCGCCCACTACTGACAAAGTCACCCAGCTCAACATCAGCGGTGTTAGCAATGATCCAGCCTCCGTTGCTGTTGCTCCGCGAGTTCCTTGCGCGTATAACGGAATGAAAGAAATTGCGCCGAACATTGCGATTCCGATCAAGAAACCAGCCAACACAGAAATTTTTACGACTTGATTTTGAAACAAGCTAAATGGAAGGATGGGCTCTTTCGCTTTGCGTTCAATGCGAATGAAAAGCACGGTGCACACTGCCGCTCCACACAACAACAAAAGATTTCGCAAAGTTAACAACGCACTTAGTGTTCCGCTGTTCACCAGGGCAAGCATCAACAAAACAATTCCAAGTGTAAGAGTTGCCGCACCTGCATAATCGATTTCCGGATTTTGATGCAGTTTCGGTTCTTTAAGACTTGAACCGATGATCAACACGGATAATGTTCCGAATGGAATGTTGATAAAAAATACCCACCGCCATGACAACTGATCTGTGAGAAATCCGCCAATGATCGGCCCGATAATACTTGCGAGCCCCCATACTCCGCTGAACAGCGCTTGCATCCGCGCACGTTCTTGCAACGTGTAGATGTCACCGATGATGGTCATCGCGAGCGGCACCAATGCGCCGGCTCCTAATCCTTGAATCGCACGGAATACAATGAGCTGAAACATGGACGTAGAAATTCCGGAAAGGATGGATCCCGCAAGAAAGATTAAGATTCCAATTTGATACAACGGACGCCTTCCGTATAAATCTGAAAGCTTTCCCCAAATTGGAACTGTTACAGTTGATGTCAACAAATACGCAGAAAAAACCCAGCTGTAATGTTGTAATCCACCAAGTGAAGCAATCACGGTTGGCATTGCTGTACCTACTACTGTTGCTTCCAGGGCCGCTAAAAACATCCCCATCATCACACCGGCAGTAACTGCCATCCGTTGTTTTCGGGGTAACATTAAATTAGCCACAGATTCACTCATGATCTTCTCCCCCTTATGAAGGGGGAGATAGAAGAGGGAGTTGGAATCTTATGAAGTCTCCAACCACCCCTGCCCCCCTCCTTCATAAGGAGGGGGAACACGGAGATAATATTATGTTAAAAATCAAACTATTTCTGATAATTTTGTTATTTTCTGAACTTGCATTTGCCGATAATCTTTCGTTTCAATTTATTGGAAACATGGCTTTTTCAATTTCCGATAGCAAAACTTGCCTTTATTCTGATTTTCCTTACGAATCAGGCGCGTTCGCTTATATGAAATATGATTTGAAGTCGGTGAAAATTTGTGATGATGGAGTGAGTTTGATCACTCATTCACATCGCGATCATTGGGCCAGTGAATTATTTCAGCCACTGAAGCTAAAAGTAATTGGTCCGCCTGATGTTTTAGAAGGAGTAGATAATTCACGCATCATTCCTTTTGCAAAAGAAATTAGATATGAAGGGATTCAGGTACAACCATTTTCCACACCGCATGGAAACATCACTCACTATTCGTATTTGGTCACATGGGACGGTATCAGAATGTATTTCACAGGTGATACAGAAGAACTAAAAACCCTGCTGGCGGTAAAAAATCTGGATGTTGCTTTTATTTCACCATGGCTAGCCCGCTCATTATTAACCCATAAACAAACTGTAGATGCGAAAAAAATTGTGATCTATCACCACACAGATGGTGAAAAAGTTGTTGCACCAAAGAATGGTATTGTGCCGAAGCAAGGTGAAATTTTTCAAATTCCATTCCGCGAATCCTGAACATTCTGCTCGATAAAATTCGCTGAGAAATCGGAGTGAAGAGCGCAGGCGTCTCGCCTGCATTATGGACCGCGGACATCTTGTCCGCATTACGGAGCGGGCTTCTGGCCCGCGCTCTTCTATTTTTCCACCTTTATTTTTTTCTCAACCACCAGCGGCGCACCATCGGGCGGAGTATCTGAAGCAATTGCACGGCCCCAAACACGCAATAACACTTCGCCAGGTTGATCAAATTTCAACGTTGCGGTGTGAGTGAAAGTTTTCATGATCATTGTACAAACGACACCCGGCCCTGTCGCGGTCGTAAAATCATATACCGTTATTGATGCCCCATTTTGCATCATCACCACACTGGTATCACCCTCGCGTTCACAGCCGCCCCCTTGTGTCGTAATTTTTACGTCGAATTCCTTTCCCGCCTTCACTGAGCTCGGAGCAGTAATGACATTTTGACTTTGACCGTTGTAATCGATGATCCCAATAACACGTGCTTCATTTGCCGTAGCAGAAGCCTTCGTTTCATCTGAATAAATATAGAGAGGTAAAATCAACAGAATTGTGGTTACCAGAAATATTTTCTTCATAAATATACCCTCGACTTCAAAACTAGGAAGTTACCGTTTCGGAAAAAGCGACTCCGTCGCGGAAAGTTACAGTATTCCTTGATACGGCTGGCACACGTTCACCTGGAACGATGATTCCTACAAGATTCAGCGGATCGGCCGCAGAGAGCATAACAATATCACCGGAAGGTTCGATCTTGCGGATTGCGCGAAGTGAATCTACGGCAAGCGGCAATGCGAATTGTTCGCCCGCAAAACCACTCACGAAGCGTCCGCCGCGAACTTCACCGCGATCTTCCAGCCGGCGGAATGCAACTTGCAATTCCCTCCACCGCGGCAAAAGTGTTTCACGTTGAAGCACGTCACGGAACACCACACCATAACGTTCAAGTAGCATTTTGCAAATCGCTTCGTTGTTTTTATCTGAGTCGGTTGCTTGTTGCGCGCGAAGAAGCGACCAGCGTCCGGCACCAGCGCGGCCAATCGTGCGCGATTTGCGTCTATGATCTAACAAAGAACGCAGACTATCGAAACCATCTGCCGTAACGAATCCACCGGTCACCAGTTCCCACAATGCACTTTCTGCGGAAGATTTACTTAAATTGGTAAATCGCACAATCTCCGATATGAATGAAGCTCCGTGCTCCTTCAATGATTCCAGAACTTGCCATGCTTCAGGATTCAATTTACTTACCGCGGGCAGGGACGCCCGCGCCCCCATTAAATGATCACATTCTTCACGCAGAAAGAAAGTAATTGGTGCTGCAGTGCTTGGAATTGTCCGGCGTGAATTAGAAACGCTGGAAGGCGATGAAAATCTTCCCCAACCGATCAGCCCACTCCAACAAAGTTTATCTAACAATCCAGGATTGTAATCTGCAACTCGCCTTGCTAACACATCTGATTCCCACGCACGTGCCGGAATTTCAAATCCTTGCAATTGCCGCAGCACTTCGGACAAACCTCTTTCGCCGCGCAATTGTGTACCACGCGCCACATGCTGCCATCGGAATAACCATCGCATGTATTGTGCAGCGGTCACTGGTTCAATTTGCTTGCGCAAAGTCCCCAACGTATGACGATGGATTCTTGCTAATACACGGCGATCACACCATTCGATTTGTTCCGCTTTTGGATTTGTAAACTTCCCGCGCAAAATTGCACCGGAAGATTCCAATCGCAACAACGCAGCTTCAATTTGATCAACTGGAAGTTTCAAGCGATCTAACAAACTGTGAGCGCTGACTGGTCCTGTATATGGCATCCATCCACGGACAATTGACCAGCATGCATCTTCTTCCGAAATTTGTGGCTGCTCTACTGTTGCCGGAGTTTGAAGAATTTCTGCTGACTTGTAAGCCGCACTCACAATTGATAATCGTTCAGCAGCAAACCAAAATTTAGTTCCATCAATCAAAGCGCTGGCTGATCTGCCCTGCGATAAAAGCTCTTCCATGAATTCATACCAGCTTTTCGGAAGCTCCAGCGATTCAGGCATCACAATCACAGACAGCAAAGTATCGTGCAGTTCATCTGCTGTTCGGATATCGGGCCAGCATTGTTCAACAACTTCATTGATCGCTGCTGCATCAAGCATTCCCACTTCAGACAAAACTGACTCCGGCAAAACTCTGCGCATCGTAACTGCGCGTGCCCGACGCTCTTCCAAAGGCGCATCATCTAAATATGCATAAGGATTGGAATTCAGAATTTCATGTGAAAACGCGGATGGAGTTGTGGTATCAACTGCCAGACAATTGATTTCACCGGATTGAATCTTTTCAAGCAGATCCTTCAATCCTTGCAAGTCCATCGCTTCTTGCAGCACGTCTTTCATTGTTTCATTGACAAGCGGATGATCAGGAAATTCAATTTCGCCAACGATGTTGTCCTGACAAGCAGCAGCATCCGGAAAAACTGCTGCAAGCAAATCTTCCGCACGCATCCGTAAAATTTGGATCGGCACTTTCTTGCCCATTTCAAACCGGCGGATCGCCAGCGCTCTCATCGCATCCCAACGCCATCGAGTTCCAAATAACGGCGATGCAAATGCTGCTTGCGAAAGCACACTCTCAACAGAATTGGGATGCAAGAATTTGAATACATCTTCCAATGGAAAGCTATGTTGCTCGGTAAGTGAAATGTTTAAACCGTCATCGGTTGCTGCAGCTTGAAGTTCTAAGTTAAACGAACGACAAAATCTTTTCCTTAAAGCCAATCCCCAGGCTTTATTAATACGTGCTCCGAATGGCGCATGAATCACAAGCTGCATTCCGCCGGATTCATCAAAGAAACGTTCAGCAATAATTGTTTTCTGCGTAGGAACAGCTCCAAGAATGGCGCGGCCTTCCAATATATATGCAACGATCTGTTCTGCTCCCGATTTATCAAGTCCACATTCCTTCATCAACCATTGAGCGATCACATCCACATTACTGTTTGACAGCATTTCATGCACTGTCTGACGCAGATCCGATACATGCTGCGATAATTCCGGAGTTCTACCTGGTGCTTCACCCCGCCAGAATGGAACGGTTGGTGCAGCACCATGCGCATCTTCAACTAAAACTTTTGCGGTTGAAGATTGTACCCGGCGGATCATCCATGATGTATTTCCCAGCAGGATTACATCGCCACCATTACTTTCGATTGCAAAATCCTCATCCAGAGTACCAACAACATTCCCTTCCGGCTCTGCAACAACTGTAAATAAACCGACTTCCGGAATTGCGCCCCCGCTGGTGATTGCAGTTAATCGCGTACCGCGACGCGGACGTATCAGTTGTCGCACACGATCGCGATGAAGATGCGCACCATAACGTCCGCGTGATGATGCGATTCCTTCGGAAAGCATGTTTACAATCGAATCAAAAACCTCGCGGGTTACATTTCGATATGGATATGCGCGACGGATTAATTCAAACAAACGATCTTCGTTCCATTCCTCGGCGGCACACATCGCAGCAATCTGTTGCGCAAGAATATCGAGAGGCGATTCTGGAATGTTTAAGCGATCAAGATCACCGCATCGAATGGCGTGAATCAACGCAGCACATTCAACAAGTTCATCGCGAGTCGTTGGAAACACCCGGCCTTTGGATATAGCACCGCGCCAATGTCCTGCACGTCCGATGCGCTGCAATCCAACTCCGATCGAACGCGGCGAACCGATCTGACAAACAAGATCAACACTTCCGATATCAATTCCTAATTCCAAAGATGCAGTCGCAACCAGAGCCTTCAATTCACCATTCTTTAATTTTTTCTCCGCAGCCAATCGCAACTTGCGCGACAAACTTCCATGATGTGCAGTAACTGCATCTTCACCAAGCTTTTTTACAAGACGATGCGCGGTTCGTTCCGCTAATTTGCGAGTGTTCACAAAGATCAGAGTGGATCGATGCTGATTGACAAGTTCGGTAAGCCGCTCATGAATTTCATCCCACATTTCGTGAGAAGCAATTGGTCCTAATTCGGTATCAGTAACTTCTATTCCAACATCGAGTCCTCTGCGATGGCCAATATTTACAATTACAGGATCAGGATTACCAGCACCACACAAAAATCTGGCAATTTCCTCGATCGGTTTTTGTGTTGCGGAAAGTCCAATGCGTACCGGACGTTTTAACGTCAGCGCATCCAGACGTTCCAACGAAAGTGAAAGATGAGCACCGCGCTTATCATCAGCCACTGCATGGATCTCATCAACGATCACAGTTTCAACATGTTGTAAGATTTCGCGACTCTTTTGTGCAGTGAGCAATATATATAAGGATTCGGGAGTGGTAACCAGAATATGCGGCGGACGTTTCAGCATCGCCTGACGTTCGCTGGCAAGTGTATCCCCGGTTCGCACTGCAGTCCGGATATCGGTCATCATGTGACCATGCTTCCAGGCTTCCATCAAAATTTCTTGCAATGGTGATTGCAAGTTTTTTTGAATGTCGTTGCTCAATGCGCGCAACGGCGAAACGTACAGCACTTCTGTTTGATCTTTCAGTTCACCTGAAATTGATTTACGAACCAATCGTTCAATACAAGCGAGAAATGCAGCGAGCGTTTTGCCGGAACCTGTGGGAGCCGAAATCAGGGTGGTGTGGCCTGCAACAATATGGGGCCAGCCTTCGACCTGCGGTTCGGTAGGTGTTCCAAATTTATTGATAAACCAGTCGCGCACAATGGGATGCGCCCAATTCAAAGATTGCATCTCCAATTCCATTCGAAAACACGATATATTTTATTACACGAAACCTAAACATCTTTCGACAAATATGCAAACATCAAAACCAAAAATTTCATTGACTTCGTTTTTTGTTTTGCTCTTCGCCGTATGCTGGATCGGAACGATCCCAATGATTCTATCATCGTGGCGTTCAACAAAACTCGCACCGACTATTGCCGCTCTTCAAGTGCTTATGCTCTTCGGTTCAGGCATCGTTGCCATTTTTGTAACCGGAATGAACGAAGGAAGAGCCGGAGTTCGTTCGCTCCTGGCCAGATTTATCAAATGGCGTGTAAATATTATCTGGTATCTAATTGTTCTCTTAGGCCCTGCTCTTCTTTGCCTGGCTTCGCGGCAAATTTCCCTTTTCCTAGGCAGTAACATTCATCACTTGAAACCACTCCCAGATGTTTTACAGGCATTTGCAACTACTTTCGTAATTTATTTTTTCTTAAATACTGAAGAGTTTGCATGGCGCGGATACGCCTTGCCGCAACTTCAGGATCGATTCGGGATAACAAAGGCTACTTTTATCTTAGGAATCATTTGGGGAGTCTTTCATCTACCATTATTCCTGATGAAAGGCGGACACCCCGCTGGCTATCCATTTCCTTTATATTTGCTCATGACTCTTGCAATGACATTCACATTCACCTGGGTTTTCAACAACACCAACGGAAGTTTATTGCTTGTGCATTTTCTACATCAATCATTAAATGCATGCGCTGAAGCAATTCCGTTTTACCCAAGAGCAACAGGAAGCTTGTTGGCAATGATCATTGCGATTGTCTTGCTCAGCCTTGTTGCGATTGCGATTGCCCTTGCGAAATTCGCTCCGATTCCAAGGACCGTCAAGGATTAAATCTTAACAAGGACGGAGCGTTTCATGACGTTGATTGCGGATTCATCGCGTTTATAAAATGTCCACTGTTTGACCCGCTTTGCGCGCAAGAAACCGGCATGACAAAGGATCTTCAGATGCTCACTGGCAGTTGGCTGACTCACTTTCAGTTTTTCAGCGATAAACACTCCACACACACCATCCTTAACCAGATCGCCCTCCACCTGTGGCGGGAAATGTTTTCGAGGGCGCTTCAGCCATTCTAATATCTGAAGCCGCTTATCGCTGGCCAGGGCTCGCATTGCTGCTTCGGTTTTCATATTGACAATTAGCTAATTGACTAATTATAATAACGCACATTCGAGGTAATAATCAAGTGTTTTCAATGGATCGTGACACAATCAATACCGCCGAAAAATTAATCAGACCTCATATTCGGAAGACTCCAATCATTGAAATGAGCGGCTCTGAAATCGGAATCGATTCCATAAAAGTGATTCTGAAGCTGGAGTTGTTTCAGCATTCCGGATCCTTCAAACCACGCGGTGCTTTCACAAATATGTTGATGCGGGAAGTTCCATCTTCTGGAGTTGTTGCCGCCTCTGGCGGTAATCATGGGGCGGCTGTGGCATATGCTGCGATGAAGCTGAACAAACCTGCAAAAATATTTGTACCTACGGTTGCATCACCGGCAAAAATGAATCGCATCAGATCATACGGTGCCGATTTAGTTGTAATCGGCGAACGTTATGCCGAATCGTTACTCGCAAGCGAAGATTGGGCTACTAAAACCGGCGCACTACCAATTCACGCTTATGATCAACTGGAAACTTTGCTTGGACAAGGCACGGTTGCAGCAGAATTTTATGATCAAGATCCAAATCTCGATACGTTATTAGTTGCTGTCGGTGGCGGTGGATTGATCGGTGGAATGGCTGCATGGTATGCGGGCGATGTGAAAATCATTGGAGTCGAACCGGAAAATGCACCTACTCTGGCGCACGCACTTCGCGCCGGACATCCTGTTGATGCTCCCGCCGGCGGAGTCGCGGCTGATTCATTAGCACCAAAACGTGTTGGTGAACTGATGTTTCCCATCGCAAAAAAATATGTAAGTAGTGTTGCGCTGGTTTCCGATGATGCAATTGTGGAAGCTCAAAAATTTTTATGGGATCGATTTCGAATCGTTGCAGAACCAGGTGGTGCAGCAGCATTGTCTGCGTTGTTATCGAAACAATATGTGCCGCAAGAAGGTGAACGGATCGGAGTTGTGGTCTGCGGCGGAAATACGGAAGCGGTGCGTTTTGAATGAAGGAGAATGCAAATGTCTGTTTACAATAAATTGAAAGCCCTCAATATTACACTTCCGCCTTTAACCGCACCCGCTGCAGCGTTCATGCCGTTTGTAATTACAGGCAATCAGATATTTACATCAGGCCATATCGCACGAAAAGATGGTAAACCTGGGTTGGTAAATTAGGATCAAACATATCGACAGAACAAGGTAAGCAGGCAGCGCGCGCAGTAGCGATTGATCTGCTCAGCACATTGCAAGCAGCAACTGAGGATCTGAACAAAATCAAACGGATCGTAAAATTGTTGGTGTTAGTAAACAGCAGTCCTGAATTTACAGAACAACATCTGGTTGCAAATGGAGCGTCAGAATTTTTGGGTGAAATATTTGGTGAGATCGGCGCTCATGCTCGCAGCGCTTTTGGTGTTGCGCAAATTCCGTTGGGATCGTGCGTCGAAATTGAATTGATTGCCGAAATTTAAACCACGAAGACGATCCAAATCATTTGCTTGACACGTCAATGACGCGTTCGCCTGCTTTACCTGCGGGAAGACGATCAGGCGCCTTGGATTCAATTTCCCAGCCGCCACCCAACGCTTTATACAATGCAACTAAATTTGAAGACACCTGGCTGTCGCTTTGCACCAGCGCATCTTCAGATACGAACAGATCGCGTTGAGCTTGGAGCACGCTTAAAAAATCGGTAAGACCTTGTTTGTACAAATCGTTCGCCAGTTTCACAGCTCTTCGATTTGCATCCACTGCACCTTCCAGATTTTGATGACGCGTTTGTTCTTGCGAAAATGCAATCATTGAATCCGCAACTTCACGGAGACTTGTTAGAACTGTTTGTTCATAAAAAACGGCGGCTTGTTCTTCTCTCGCATTTTCAACTGCAATGTTGCTGCGGATTCTTCCGAAATCTAAAATCGGCCAGCTTACACCAGGAAGAATTGACCAGGTACGACTGTTCGAATCTCCAAGTTTTGTGAATTTGGAACTTGTCAGGCCAAGAAATCCGGTTAAAGAAAATTTTGGAAACAGATCTGCAGTCGCAACTCCGATCCTCGCAGTTTGTGCAGCAAGTTGACGTTCTGCGCGACGCACATCCGGACGCCGCCGAAGTAAATCCGATGGTAGTCCGACAGGAATTTCCGGAGGTGTTTGTGGAATCGGGGCTTGATTTGATAATTCGGCAGTCAACGCACCGGGCTCTTCACCCAATAAAACGCTGAGCAGATGAATCGATTGTTGTGCTGATGTTCTTAACGTTGGGATCTCTGAAGCGGTCGTATCTACTTGTGCTTGTGCCCGCGCAACATCCAAATCGCTAACCAATCCGGCATTAAATCGAATCTTTGTAATATCCAGAGTTTCTTGTTGAGCTTTTAGATTTGCTTCGGCGATTTCAATCTGTTGTTGTGCGCCTCGCAATTCCGTGTAGTTGCGAGCAACTTCAGCCAACAATGTAACTAAAGTATTACGGCGATCTTCAATTTGAGCATTGATGTCTGCATTGGCTGCTTCAATATCGCGGCGGATTCCACCAAATACATCAAGCTCCCATGAAGCATCAAAACCAACCTGATATAAATCTCCGGTTACATTGATATTGCTTTGAGATCCCCCTGTTGATGTCTGAAACCCATTAATGTTTTTGCTGATTCTGCTTCGCTGATACGATCCGGAGACACCTACTGTGGGATAAAGATCTGCAGCAACAACTCCCCGTTGAGCACGTGCTTCGCGAACTCGTGCCTGCGCTAGTTGTAGATCCAGATTTCCTTGTACCGCTCGATCGACCAATGCGTTCAACGTTGGATCATTAAATGTTGTCCACCATTGTGCAACCGGAGGTTGATCAACTTTTGTAACGCTCTTCGTTTCAGTTGTATTCTCCGCTGTCCACTTTTCAGAAACTTTAGTTTGAGGTGAATGATAATTTGGACCAACCATACAACCGGCAACAAATATGCTGGCGATTAAAACAACAGCTAATAATGTGAGGGTTCTCATCGCCGGCCCTCCAATTCATATTCGTTTTCATCAACATCCGTCGGTACTTTTGGTGATACAACTTCCAAATGTGCTTCATGTTTTGCACGGAAGAAAGCGAATCGATCCAGATACTTTTCCTGAAAATCTTCGAAGTACAAATAAATGACCGGTGTGATGAAGAGCGTAATCAACTGTGAAACAACTAATCCGCCAACAACTACTAATCCCAATGGTCTGCGCGAAGCACCATCCGCGCCAAAGCCAAGAGCAATTGGGAGTGCACCAAATACGGCTGCGAGTGTTGTCATCATGATCGGACGGAATCGATCCATACTTGCATCGTGAATTGCTTTTTCCGCAGTTTCACCATGCGCCAATCGTTGAATCGCAAAATCGACAATCAAAATTCCGTTCTTTTTGACAATGCCCATCAACATGAACATTCCAACAAACGCATAGAGTGATGCCTCCTGCCCAAAAACAAACAACGCAAGAAGTCCGCCTACTAATGCAGTTGGTAATGTGGATAATACCGTCAGCGGATGAACGTAGCTTTCATACAAAATCGCTAAGATCACGTACATGACAAAAATCGCGACGGCCAACAACACTGTAAGATCACGTACTGTTGTGCTGAAAGTTTGCGCTTCACCCAGTAATCCTGATCGGATTGTCGGGGGCACAATTTCTTTTGCCGATTTGTTAATAAAATCGGTAGCATCACCGATTGCTACACCAGGTTTGAGATTGAAAAAGAAAGTAACGCTGGTGAACTGATTAATATGATTCACCGATTGTGGTCCTAATGTTGTCTTCCAATTCACAACCGCACTCAGAGGGATTTGTCTCTGGCCATCATCAGATCTGATATACAGCAGTGACAAATCATTGGCGCTGCTTCGAGCGCGATCAGCAGCTTCCAAAATTACCTGGTATTGATCTTCCGGCTTTTTAATTAAGTACAGATAATTTTGTGAATACGCATTACGGAGTAACTCTACGATGCGAGCCTCAGAAATTCCGTACATCTTGGCTTGATCGCGTCGGATATCGATATCGACATTCGGTGTGTTGTTATAGTAATCCCAGGAGACTGACTGAAATCCTGGATACTGCGAAAGTTTCCCCATTAATTTTCCGGCAACATCGTAAACCTGTTTTGGATCAATACCTGATATCGCATAAGAATACTGACCCTGAATCTGACTGATAGCGCCGGTGCTAATCTCCAACACTGGAAATGGCCGCAAGAATGCAAAGTTGCCAGGAATCGAAGCAAGTTTTCCCATCAATTCGCCAGCCACATATGGAATCGGCGCTCTTTTATCGGGCGGCTGAATCATGATGAAAGTGAGACCTTGATTCTGAGCTATGAACTGCCCATTGCCTGTCATGGTGAAGTCAGTAATGACTCTGGGATCACTGTGAATTATTTCATCCACTCGATCTTGAATCGCGTGCATTTGCTGAGGCGATGATCCTTCACGACCCATGAAGATTCCGAAAATAACACTGCTATCGCCAGGTGGAATGAACGCTTTTGGAAGAATGATGAAGAGTCCGATCGTACCCGCTAGACATGCGAACCAGATCAGAAGTGAAATCCATCGATGCCGCAAAAACCACCATAAAGAGGAACCATATCTTGCAAGCACACGTTTTTCGACTCCACCGATAACAGTTTCCATCCACGTTTTCTTTGCGCCATGTCCGCGATCTTTCAGCAATCGCGCGCACATCAACGGTGTTAACGTTAACGAAACCAGACCGGATGCGAGAATTGAGACAACGATCGTAATCGCGAATTCACGGAAGATGCGGCCAGTAAGGCCCGGCATGAAAACCAATGGAATGAACACGGCAGCAAGTGAAAGTGTCATGGAAAGAATTGTGAAGCTGATTTCTTTTGCGCTGTTGATACTTGCTTGAAATGCACGTTCACCGTTTTCCATACGGCGCACAGTATTTTCAAGAAACACGATCGCATCATCCACCAAAAATCCTATAGCAAGCGTGAGAGCCATCAATGATAAGTTGTCCAAACTGTATCCCAACATTCCCATTACGATGAATGTAATGAGTAGTGATAGCGGCAACGCAACAGCTGGAATCAAAGTATCAGTAGCGCGACCTAAAAACAGGAAGATGACCATGACAACAAGTACAAACGCAATGACTAATGTCATTTGAACGTCTGCAACAGAGTGAACGATATTTTGCGAACGATCATAGATAGGAATGATTCGAATAGAGCCTGGCAGCTCTGCTCTTACTAACGGAATCAAATCGCGGATGCTTTTTGCAACTTCAACTGCATTTGCACCAGCGCGTCGGTTGACTGCAACCACCACGGTTGCAGATGGCACTTCATATCCGCGAACCCAAAACCGCATGTTAAGACGTTCGTCCTGGACGGTCTCCACGACTTTTGCAACATCTCGCAAATACACAGGCGCATTTTGTGTTCCACCAACTATCAGGTCACTGTATTGTTGCGCAGTTTCAAGTTGTCCCTTTGGCCGGAGTAATGTAGTGCCGGCGTTTCCATCGAATTGTCCTGCACCGGTGTAGGTTGTACCTCTTTTGATTGCGTTGGAAAGATCATCAACCGAAATATTGCGTGCCCACATTGCGGATGGATCTGCCTTAATTCGAATCGCGGCCTTCGTTCCAAAAACCGAGACCTGTGATACGCCAGGTAAAATGCTGATCCGTTGTCCAACCTGAGTGTTGGCGTAATCGTAAAGCTGACCCGGCGTTACGCTATTACTGGTCATTGCAATGTACATGATCGGCTGATCGTTGGGATTCGTTTTTGAATATGTAGGAGGTGATGGCAAATCTAATGGCAAGCTGCCAGTCGCTTGCGAAATTGCAGTTTGCACATCGGTAGCAGCCGCATCAATACTTTTTTCCAAAGCGAATTGAAGCGTTAGACTTGCGAAGCCTTGACTACTTTTTGAAGTCACCAACTCCAATCCATTGATCTGCATGAATTGACGTTCCAGCGGGGTCGCAATATTTGCAGCGACTGTATCAGGGCTTGCACCAGGATACCCTACATTAACTGTGATTACCGGGTAATCGACCGCAGGCAAATCATTCACAGCAAGCTTGCGATACGCTAATGCACCAAACAAAAGTACTGAGACGGTTAAGACCGCCGTCATTACCGGCTTGCGTATAAATGGTTCAGAGAGATTCATGACTTCCCTCCCGTTTGGTTTTGAGCATCAGCCATGTTTTCTTCGATACGAACTTTGCCTCCTGGTGTCACACCAAGTTGTCCGTTAACGACAACCTTTTCACCTGCTTTGATTCCTTCTGTAACAACAACAAGATCGCCTTGTTGCTGACCGATAGTTACCGGACGCAATTCGGCTGTATCATCCGGCTTTACTACATAAACGAAGGGACCTTTTGCGGATTGCTGAGGCGCAGCAGCAGCAATCAAAACTGCATTCCGTTTTGTACTTAAGATCAAACGGACTTTAACGAATCGGCCTGGCCAAAATAAGTGATCGCTATTTGGAATAGTTGCGCGAAGCGTCACAGTTCCAGTACCCTGTTGAACTGAATTATCCAGAAATGTGAGATCTCCATCACGCGGATGGACAACATCATCTGGAAGCATTACTTGTGTTTTCAATGTCCCGCGCTGGACATTTCGTTGTACTTCGCTGAGATCATTTTCGGTAACGGTAAAATCTGCATAAATAGGATCCAGACGTTGAATTGTTAACAATTCGGTCTCATTTTCTTTTACGATATTTCCGATATCCACAAGACGTTTTCCTGCTCGACCATCAATAGGCGAATGGATCGAACAATACTCCAGATTGATACGTGCAGTTTCAACCTCAGCTTGTCTTTGCATCACATTCGCTTCTGTAACATCAACTGCATTTTTTTTCGTGTCGTAATCTTCTTTGGAGATCGCTTTTGAATCGATTAAACCTTGCACTCGCTCAAATTGAATCTTCGCTAATTCTCGAACCGCTTTTGCTTGTGCAAGATTTGCTTGAGCTTCATTTAGTTGAGCTTCAAAAGGCCGGGGATCAATTGTGAATAGGAGTGCTCCCTTCTTAAGATCTGCGCCATCTTTGAAATGGATTGCAGTAATACGACCTGAAATTTGTGGCTGAATCTTCACTAGCTCGCGAGCAACGGTATTTCCAATCGCATCGATATAGATCGGCACATCTTTTTGCTCAGCAACTGCAACCGTTACAGGCGCCGGGGGACGCTCGAAAGACATTTGATTCTTTTGCTTGCAGCCCGTTAATAAAATAGCTGCCGATAAGATCGTAACTACTGATAATACGACCACAAATTTTCTTGATTTTTTACTCATAATTTCCTTAGACATCGCTCATACTCCTATTCAACAAATGCTTCCTTCCTATTAAGTCGTTTGGGGAAAGCCCAAATCGACAATCCAATGCGATTTGTTATTTTCATTTACATAAATTTCAAACGTCAAATAATTTGAAAAACGAAATAATAAGGAATAAAAATAGCCCCGCAGCGTGAGCGGAGCAACTCAATCTTATATTGCTACTTTTTCATTCCTGTTAACTACACTTTCATGTTCAATTTCAAAATAAGACCCTTCTTTCAATATTAAGAATTCATCTGGATTAAGTCGAAATTTTTTGATGGCCTTTTGCAGATCTAGAATCGGATCTTCCTGACCATCATCTGCCAAACGAAATGTTCCAAAATGCATGCCGATACTGGTCTCGATATCCAGAATCATATGAATTTTCAACGCTTCTTCAGGCGACGTATGTACAGGTGACATAAACCATTGAGGTTTATAAGCACCTATAGGCAACAACCCGATACGAATCGGACCTGTCCGTTTGCTAATTTCCTGAAACATTTCGGAGTTATAGCCTGTATCTCCTGCGAAATATATATTCCCTGAAGGTGTCTTAATTACATAACCGCACCACAAAGTGGCGTTTCGATCAAAAATTCCACGGCCTGAAAAATGTTGAGCAGGAACAGCTTGAACTGAAATCATATGATTCAAATTCGTATCATCCCACCAATCTAGTTCGACGACGTTCGATATTCCTTTACTCTCCAGCAACTTCTTGACGCCAAGAGGAACTATAATTTTCGGAGCATGTAATGCAGATAGTTTCCGCAAACTCGGCACATCAAGGTGATCGTAGTGGTCATGGCTTACAACAACTGCATCAATTTTGGGAAGATCCTCAAAGGCGATTCCCGGTTCACGCTTCCGTTTCGGTCCGATCCAGGAAAACGGACTCGCACGATCGCTCCAAATTGGATCGGTAATAATGTTCAAACCATCCATCTGCAGTAAGAACGTTGAATGATTTACAAAGGTTATCCCGATTCCTTCATTCACATTATCGACAGGCTTTCTTGAAGATCCTAAAACTGGTGAGTTTTTCCATTCACCAGGCTTGCGAGTCCAGAGCCATTTTAATATTGAACGAAAACCTTTTGGCTGAATTCTTTCAGAATTGTAAAAAATTTTCCCATTAAAATGATCAGAGATTTTATGACTCGAAACATTCATAACAGTTTCCTTTTTGGAATACGGATGAAGATGTGCTTTCGTTCCAATTATTTCATCATTCATATATTTCATTTTTCAAATACTTCAATTATCGAACTATTTTGAGATTAAAAAAGCTCCGCCACTCGCGGAGCTGTTGGTTAATTAAACGAGTGCGCTTTTTTCCCGTTCGATTCTAAGCGCGATTTTACGAAACAGGCTGATTAACATATCCTGTTCCTCTTTGTTCAATGAATTCAGCATCCCGCGCACCATACCGAGATGAACTTCAGTAACCTGATCGTATATTTTACGACCCTCAGGCATTACCTCGACCCAAACAACTCGGCGATCCTTCTCGGAGCGTTCACGTTTGACAAGCTTTTTCTCGACGAGATTGTCCATAACAAAAGTTATCGTACTTACAGAAAGTCCGGCACGCTCGGCAACTTCAGTCATCGTGAGCGGTCCATGTTTTCCTAAAATTTCAATGATCCTTACCTCACCCTTTCGACAAGCTTCCAGATTCGGATTGTCTTTAGTAAAGACATATCGATCCACAATCGATTCCAAATGATCCAACATCTCTTTTTCTTTTTTTCCAGTTGCCCTCATACCAGTCCTTTATGCTACTCCTATAAGAATATTTTGAATTTCGAACTATTTGACAATAAAACTATTTGGAAACCGTGTCAAGTCAAAGTGGCCAGAAAAAATTTATCCTCGTTTAGCGCGGATGATATTTGCGTGGAATGGAATTACAACATGACCTTTCTCGGTGACTTCCTCCAACGCAGCAGACATTTCATCGCGGATGTCAGCGGTAATCCTCCGGCGTTCGTTTGCATCAAGATGCTGCATTGAAGGGATGCAAGCTGTATCGACATCGATTTCACCATCAAGAAAGCCTTCCGGATCAGGAAAGCGTGCAATCATGGAAAATGGCTCAACTTCCACATCATGAAAATTTGCATTTGTTAGCAGTGGAAAAACTGTTTCAAGATCACCGAGTTCGAAAATTATTTCCACACCGGACATCCCGAAACGCTTTTGAATCACGTTATGCAGCTTCACATAAAATGGATGACGATCGAGTCCTTGCCACACGCTAAATGCGAAATGTCCATCAGTTTTTAGTACCCGGTGAATTTCAGCAAGGGCTAATTTCCGATCGGCAAAAAACTGTAAAGCTTCCTGGCAAACTACAAGGTCGAAGCTTGCATTTTGAAAAGGCATTGATTCAACCTGGCCTTCATGCCATTCAATTTTTTGCCGTTGTTGTGCAGACTGTGCACGAGCTACCGATAACATGTGCGGACTGAGATCAAGACCTGTGATCGTTCCATGAAAATTGTCATTGGAAGCAATGAGTCGTGACACGATTCCTGTACCACAACCGACATCAAGAATACGATCATTCGGTCGAATTTTTGCTGATTGAATTAAACGAGAGGCCCAGGGAGCAAAAAGCACCGGGACCATATAACTTTCATATGTCTCTGCCGGATTGCTCATTTTGGTTCACTCCTTATAAATTGGGACGCAATTTCCTTATCGTTAGTCTCACTGAACTCAGTAACATATCGCAAGTTATCGGCACTAATGGTCAACAGCATGTTATGCTAGAGGCTTCATGAAAAATTGGATTTTTGGATTTTGTTTACTCCTTATATCAATTCCGCTTGGATTTGCGCAAGAGGAAGTCACTGTAACTTCAATTCACGTTTGGGTCGCTGTTGAAGGATCGAAAGGACCGCTCACCGAAAAAGATTTTGAAGTATATGAAGATGGAAAAAAAATGACTCCCACGTGTTTTGAAAAAGTCTCTCAGCCGCAATCATCAAGCAATACTTCTACTAAGGATGAATCGACTGAAAGTAAACCCCAAATTCTTCAAGGGAAAAGAATTGCATTATTCGTTGATCAGTTGAATACCTCGAAAGCCGAGCTTGAATTTATCAGACCTAAGATTAATGAATTTCTGAAGCAAATTGATGAGAAAAGCCAGATCATGCTGGCGGCGGTTCCGCCTTTCGAATCAGTGGTTGATTTTACGACGGATGCTGTTCAAATCCAGGGTAAATTGGACGGTCTTTCTGGAAACGCCGAACGGGACCTTGAAATGATGGAGCGTCGAAGACAGATCGAACTGGTACTTGAATCAGCCAGACCAGCTCCACTTGACAGGGCAGCGATACTTGCAACTCAGTTTCAACAAGAAGAAACCCAGGAGGTTCAAGTTTTCCTGAACTCATTTGATCGTTTCTCAAAGTATCTCAAAGAGCATACGGATGAAGAAGATCACACTGTGGTACTGCTTATTTCCGGCGGGATTAACGCAAGACCTGGCCAGCAGTACTGGGACATGATCTACGCTATCGCTGGCCGCCAGGAAGAACTGCCTTTAGATGAAGCCGGAAGGATCGGGTTTGACATTCGAAAGGCAGTTCAAAAGTCGATTGGAAAATTGAATCGTGAAAATTTAACCATTTATACAATCAGCACTCGCGGCCAACTCCAGATTGTTGATGATACTTTTCATTCAGACCGTCGTTATGCACCAAAAGATGAAAAAAAATACAGAGAAGATTATCAAAACACTCTTGCTCAAATCGCGCATGAAACTGGCGGGTTGGCTTTTGAAAATTCTTTGAATTTCAAACACGGTTTTGATGCAATCTTAAATGATCTTTCCCAACAATACTTAATTTGTTATCAAGCACCGGAACATGATGATGAAGGCGAATATCACGAAATCAAAGTGAAATCCAAAGTAAAAGGAATTAAACTTCGCCACCGCGAAGGCTACGTCGAATAATTCTTTCACCACGAAGACCCAAAGACACAATGAAACACCATTTTTTTATCTTGATAATCCTTTCCTAAGGAATAGCTTCACTTATAGCGGGGTGGTATTAGACAAGGAGTCTAATATGCTGATTCGCGATCGGGCTGAGGCCGGCCAGATCCTGGCTACAAAGTTGAAGCAATATGCCAAAAGGCCCGATGTAATCATTCTTGCACTTCCCCGCGGTGGAGTTCCTGTCGCTTATCAAGTTGCAGCAATTCTCGATTTACCTCTGGATATTTTCCTGGTCCGGAAATTAGGAGTTCCGGGTCAAGAAGAACTGGCGATGGGCGCGATTGCCAGCGGAGGAGTTAGAGTTTTAAACCACGATGTCATTGAAAGTTTACGGATTCCTGAATCCATTATCGAGGCAGTTGCGGAAAAAGAAAAACGCGAACTTGAACGCCGCGAAAACTTCTACAAACAAGATGCTCCGCCATACGATCTAACAAATAAAACTGTCATTCTGATTGATGATGGTCTTGCCACCGGCGCAACGATGAGAGCTGCAGCAGAAGCCTTAAAACAGCAGAAAGTTAACAAAATTGTTATTGCTGTGCCTGTAGCTGCTGAATCAACTTGCAGAGAGCTTTCAGAGCTGGTTGATGAAATTGTTTGTGCATTAACTCCGGAACCATTTTATGGAGTTGGTTATTGGTACGATGATTTTTCGCAAACTTCTGATGAAGAAGTTATTGATTTGCTGAAAAAAATTCACCACGGAGCCACTGAAAGAATTCTGTGACTCCGTGATAAACCTAACTTCTAAAATAGCTGTCCGCGTATTGCTCCCGCTGGAAATTCGCTGGTGTGCACGTTCAGATAAAAATTCGCAGGCGTATTCTTAATCTGTGTCAGGATATTTTTATTGACTCCTGTTATGCATCCACTTGAACTTCCAGGCGCACCAGTTGATGGCGCAGTCAATCCCACGACAATATCTCCATTCCTTCCCGCAAAATTCTTATGAATGTGTGCGGCGGCAGGAGTTGCAACATTCTGAACGGTGATTGCGAAGCAAAGCATACCGCGATCAGAATCGACAAGGACTGTTGCTGAGCCTAATCCATTGGGATCCCCTACAGCGGAAGTACCTTCATCACTTACTTCATTTCCTCCGGTCAGCACTACGAAGTAAGTTTGAGCTTGAGCGGCCCATGTTGTATTTACGGCAAGAGTGGTAATCGCTATTGCAAAGGCAATCGCTACAAAAAACTTGGTCTGCATTTCGACTCTCCTTTGGCTAAGTTGATTTGTTGAGTTGATTCATTTTTCTTGACAACTGTTACCGAGCGATGCCACTCCTGTAAAGAATAGGCCAAAAGGAAGTAATGAGTAGTGGGCGCCGAGTTCTAAGCAAAATTTTGTATGTAAAGCCAACTTTACATGTGGTAAAACTCCGCACAGTACTCGGAACTCATTACTTAGGTTTCAGTGCTTGATTCTCAGCACTGACATTAATTTCTGTTTTATCTTTTCGCCTGCAGCGGCGCGGCGGTGCAAAGGAGCGTCTGAATCGGCAAGCCAGATTGCGCGAGAGGAACGGAAAATCCAATCAGGTAAATCTGATAATCGATCTTCACGCGGCGGATGTTCCTTATTTTCATCAACTTGAATTAAAAGGCTTTTTTGGGAGATGCGAAGAATAAGTCCGTTTACAAAATATTGAGATACGTTAGTCATAAATCACTCCTCATGTGTTAAGACAACCCGACTGAAGAACAAGTTTGAATTGTTTTGAAAACAACGAAGTTACAAACGGATTTTGATCTGGTAAAAAATTTGATCGGTTACGTAGTTAGAATCTCAGAAACTGCGCGGTAGGCTTGATCGATGGCTGCATCCGTATAGGCATAGGCAGCAGCATCGGCGTTCGCGATGGCAATCCGGCCAAACGGTTTTCGTGCGCGTTCACACGGAGTCTCCTTCCCTTCAAGCCAGAATGGATCAAAAAGCGAATTGTATTGATACGCATATCCGTGTGCCCAGCGGTTTACAGTGATCGCCCGGATATCACGCGCAGCATCAAAACCGGATGAACCGACTATGCGATTCAACTGATCACGAATGTTGCTTTCAATAGTTTCAAATTTCGTGTTTAACAATTCGAGACGTCCCGCCCGGTGTTGCTGCCGCGCAGATAATCCCGGACTGCATGGTGTTCGCATCATGTGAATGACGATCGGCTCTTCAGGAGTTTGCGAACATTTATATTTGCCGATGCTTACCGGCAAATCCAAATTCAGCCAACTGTGATATGAACCAGGACAATATGCAGAATTGATGCCGGCTTTTTCAAAAGCTTTCCAATTGTTGATCGCTACATTCGTATATAACAAAGGAACTTTTACTTCATACGCAAGATCTTCTTTCTGTTTTTCTGGTAAATCAGGACAAAGATATGGGATGACACTGCTCCAACAAGCAAGAATGCATTTTGAAGCATGCACTGTTTGAAGCTTTCCATTGCGTACATAAGATACATCAACCTGTCTTACAGAAGGCTGGTTCACTTTAACAACAGTACTATTCAACCGAATCCTACAAACAGCGGCGGCGTGATCCAATTTTGAGTAATCACAACGCGCAGAAACAACATCATCCATGGTATGGCCTGGAATTGATCCTGGAATCAAATTTCTAACCAGAAGACGCGCGATGGTTGCATTGCCATCGGGAAAATGAAAGAAGTAGGAATCGCCACCTTGCTCATATTCCATTGAATCGCGGTTCATTCCTGTCCCAAAATCCGGATCGAGTTTCATTCCTTGAAACCCTGGCATCTCTAAACCCCATGCATCTTGTGCCGGTACGGCATCAATTCCAACTCCATACAAACCATGAAGGCGCGCATTCAATAATTTCACAACATCAACATGAGTCTTCACGATTTTCGTCAGGAAATCTGAGTAACTGATCGTTGCCAGTTTTGACTTTTTCTCGGCTGAAGAGTGATGCGGCAGGTAATCAATGTTTGATGTGCACAAATTTCGGAAATCTTTTTTTGCAGAATCAGCAATTGGCAATTCGTTCAAGAAAAGATCCCAGGTTTTTGAATCCCATTCTGCTAATTCAGAAAAACCAGCCCACATATTGAAGCCTTCTGGGAAACGGACATTCTTATCGGTGCCGAAAGTTTCACGATCAAAAAATATTGCAGGCCTTAAGCCATGGCTCTTGTAAAGCCCAAAATTGACGACTTCTGACCAACGCTTCACATCGATCCCCAATTCTTTTATCAACCCTTTAGCAACTTCACTGTAAGGTGCAGGGCTGTCGATTGCGAATGTGCCGCCGAATCCAAGAAGGGTTCGATCGTTAATCCGAAATTCATTTCGTTTGGCGTGGCCGCCGAAATCATCATGGTTATCAAGAATCAAAATTCGAGCGTTTGGGCCTGCTTGTTTCCGATAAAAATACGCAGCGGAGAGCCCGCTGATTCCTGCACCAACAATGATCAGATCGTATTGCTCATGCGGATCAACGGCAGCTTTTGGCCAGAATTTGCCATCACGCAATTCGTGAAATATTTCGAACGATCCTTTGTGATTTCCACGTAAACCAGTTAAGGCCGGCGGATAATAATCTGCGACTTCTTCATGATGAACTTCAGGCTGCTTCGAACACGAAGGAAGTAACGACGCGCCGATGCTGACAGCAATGCCATTCAGGAAATCGCGCCGTGTGATTCGTGGCATGAGTTAGATCTTACTACATGAGAGATCAGACTATATTCCGCAGCCTCCGAGCGCTTGGCCAAAACGGATCCCGTCATGACAAACTGTTTCAATTACCGCATACAGACTAATCAATTTCGAACTAGACCTGTTATGAAACGCGGGTATGTTTTTTGTGGCGAGTACCAGCCCCATTCGGTTTCAAATATCATCGTCCCAAGCGAAAGTGGTGAAACTCCTAGTTCCGCTTTTCCCGAGTGGATAGTGATACATGTCTGAGATATTTTTTCCTTAAGAGTTTTATTGGACAACTGAATCATCCGAAGAATCAAAAAACTTCCGCCCAAAAAATATTACTTCGGAGATTTGGAACGTTCTGGAATTATTAAGATTAAATTGGAGCTGATTACGCCCTTTCTCAAGATCTATTTGATCCAACTCAATCCAACGCCAACCAGGTTTCAATTCAATGAGTCCTGCGTTTGTCCGGTTGGTATTTCCAAGTGAACCGCTTCTTGTACATAAATCCTAAATAAAAGAACTCCGGCAAATTCACCCACTGAATTCAAATACATAGTAGCGCCCGACTTCCCTCTCCATTGCAACGGGTTCCAATAATCCAGATTCTTCATTCGTTTAAAGCCGTTAGTTAAAGCGGCTTCAACCACGCTAGAGTCAGTTTCCTCATCGTAGGGATTCATAAGTGATTTAATTCTCGGGAACAACTCGAAAGACTCTTAGTCGGCCGCATAAACGTGAAGAAAGAACGTTCTTCACTAAATTGTGTTTTCTTATCGGAAGGGGTTTTCGTTCATAGTTCCGAAATATGCATATTGCACACCAAATTTTTTGAAATCAGCGAGAAATCTCGAATGAATTCGTGAGAAACATTATATTGATCCACGGCGACGCCCGATTAGGCTCAAGATCTCCCTGAAAAATTCGTGAATGCATCATATCGAAGAGCTTCTACAGTTGACGAGTTGGAATAATTGAATAGAAGGCAGATCCATCACGGACAGGAAAAGACTGTACAACGGAATCCTCCGAAAGATTTTTGTCGATCCATTCACAAGCGTCAAGATCCTCATATGTAACTAATGTAGTAGTTTTTGTATTTTCAGTTTGTTGGAGGCTTACCAATACATATCTTCTTGGCGGGAAGGAAAAATTGCATCGATAAGCCAACAGAATACAATTCTTTCCTGGAACACCGAAATTACAGAAAAAATGAGTCAACATGCGAGCGCTATTTAACTTGAGTGGCCATGTTTTACCTGAGATTCATGTGGTCATTGAAATAGTTAAAAAATAATTGAGCGAATCCAATGAGAATCAATATTGCCATCGGAAGAATTCGCCAATCCTTTTTCTTGATTCCCCAAAACAATCCCAGCGAACCAAGTAGGAGCAACGCTCCAAAATCAAGCAAAACAAACAACGTTGCATCCGGAGTTAAGGAAACACTTAACTCAGATTTTCCGATCTCAAAAAGCCCCGGGAATCGGAAATAAAAAATTGCATATCCTAAAACGACCAGCGCCGCGAAACTCAAAAATTTGAAATCTTTAAGAAAGGAAGCTTCACCACGAAACAATTCGATCAACAACCACAAAAGAATCCAAACAAGTGCGGTGTAAGCAATAAAAGCGCTATGTCCTGCGATCCCTGCAAGTAAAAAATCCGCATGCAGCGGACACACATTGGAATTTGAAATAGTGCTCGTCGAAACAATAAAAATGTGATTACCATCATAGAGATCGCAAACATATGATGAGGATCAAATACAAATGCGCGATAGATTCCGATTACCTCGGGTGAATTAAGGCTTAAGTTCGTCCTGCTGCATCAATATTCTCGGAACTAAATTCCCAAAGCGTCCTTGCTTGCTGCTTCAAATGCGTTAGCACCAGTGCACCGTCATAGCTGTATGCAAACAACAAAGGCGCGACGCCAAGAATTAGATCCGATGTTCGAGTCGCGAATGCGTGGATCAAAATCAGGATTGCAAATAAAGCAATGATGGATACAACCCATGTCAGAAGAAAAAGCGTTTCTCCTAGCGGAATATCAAGTGATGAATGAACAATCGAAGGAAAAACATAAAAAAGCCAATAGTAATTGAGTTTTTGACCACCAAAAAATGGGTTTTCTGGAGGAATTTCGGCGCGAGCCAATTCGCCAGCAATACTCATGTGTTTGAAGAAAACGGTGCTGAACAGATCGTTATATTGCAATCCTCCTGCTGCTGGCCTTCCGGCCTGCGAATAAGGCTGCAATATAAGGAACAAAAAAAGAAGAATGAAAGCCAGTAGAATTCCAAATGGTAAAAGATTGATTCCTGAACGTGGAAGCTGAACATTTTTTGTATCCTTTACCAAACGGTTATGAAAAATAAGAAATCCAGCTAAAGCAAATCCCGCAATGAACAACGCCACAATCCACATTGGAACGGCAAAGATATGTACTGCGAGTACCGTCAGGATGGAACTCAAATGATATCCGGCAACAATTGCCAGGATCCAAAAGAAGGGACCACGACGATTTTGATTTCTGTTGGCAAGTTTTGCTAAAAGATAACCGGGAGAACACCACACAAAAAATAAGCCGAGAAAAAGAGCCAAATGATGTGGGACTATAATTTGGAAACTAAACAGTAGAGCAAAATTGAGGAAAATGAAGATTCCGATGGCCCCAAGATGTTTCCGATTGAGAGCAGCCTGTTCAGCATAAACCATATCCACCTTGAATCCGTTTGAAATGAGTATGGTAATAATAAGAAAGATGTTGAGTTGCTGCTAGTTTATTTTGCCTTGCGGTGTCCATTTGTAGATTGAAATGGTAGTTCCAATAATGGCAAGAACGAAATTCCTAATATCGTGAACTTCAATATATCTGAACGACACACGGCAGGGGCAGAGCATTTTTACTTTCATGTTATGACCTTTCGATTTTAGATAAAGAAATAATTCATTGGAGTTTATTGTTGGAACAAAAATAATCTGTCCTGGAATATTCCTTTTCTAGAAGATTTACTTTTTCGGTAAGGATTTGAATTGGGCCAGCAAGGATTTGTGGATCATTCAGATCGATGTTCAGAAATTTTTTGAGCAATACCAAAGGAGGTGCATCAAAACCATTCCGTAGAAGAGCATTGTAATGACTCATAAAAAAATCTGGATCCTTTTGATACATTTCGTAATAATGCAATGCTAAGAGTGATCCATAAACATGATTGATTTCATAAAATGGATCCTCATAAAACAAAGATGCGGTAATCCAACGCATATTTAGTTGTGGGTGCTTTTCGTTCCAAATTGAAAAACGATCAGATACTTTTCGAGTCAATTGATCGAGATCATCTGCATTTTGTATATCCCCTTTCGTTACACCATCGTAGATTGCCTGTTCAAGCATTGCATCCTGAGCCACGAAAAAAAGCGCCATCCCTTTGCCTTCAAAAAATTGTTCAAGGAAATATTTACGCCTCTCCGGATCTTTTTCTTGCTTGTAGAGAAATTCAGGCATAAGCAGTTCGTTGAAGATAGCAAAAGATTCGAAAAGAAAATGCGGACCTTCGGCATAAACCGGCAAGACATGATTGTTTTTCATCAGCTGTCGATGGATGGCATGAGTGGATTCATGAGTCAAAACGCGAACATCATTGTAATAACCTTCAAAGCCTCCAGCAAAAAACATTGTTGGAACTCCGGGAAATCCTTTGGAGAATCCTCCCGATTTTCGATTCTCTCCCTTAACGATGTCCATCCTTCCATTCGCGGGATCAAGCAACGAACCCAGCTCTTTGGAATATTCTGACCCAAGTGGTGCGAGAGCGTGCTCGATTGCATCAGTAGCTTGTGTGATTGTAAAACGCGGAACATTCTCCACCGATGCACCTGATACATCCCAATATGCAACATCAGGAATCGACTTCTTTTTGCTAACGTAATTCGCCCGAAGTTTTTGATACCGCTTGTAAAGCTCTGCTGCCGTCGCAACACGTTCCAGCAGATTGTGAACTTCTTGCTTTGTCCAAAAGCTGTTGAAATAAATTTGATCCGATGCATCTTCAAAATTTCGGAGACGGGCAACAGTATTCTTTGCATTCACAGTTTGAATCAATGCATAAGCATAAAGATTTCGCTGGGAAGCATAATCTTCGTACAACTTCAGAAATCCTTGTTCCCGAATTTCCCGGTTTGGATCGTTCGCAATGTCAGCGCGCTGAGTTCTCACATTCAAAGTGCGTCCGCCCGATTGAATATCCGCAAATTTCGTATTGCTGAGAATTTGTCGATACAAACCAAATTGCCATCCTGTTACCGATGGATCGATACTTCCCAAAATCTCTTCTTCTTTCAAAGACAAAGTGTGTGGTTGATTCCTGGAAATAGATTCAATTGCAAATTGATACTTCTGCAGTTTTGGTTCTTGATGTAGGAATTGGTCCAGCTTTTCTTTGTCCACTGTCACCAGTTCCGTTTGGACAAACGCCGTCTTTTCTGAAAATTGCGATTCGAGTTTTGAGGTTTGTTGATCACTGACTTCATCTTTTGTATTGATAGCCGAACGGAGAAACCAAAATGTATCTAGCTTGATGTAACCTACCAGTGCTTCATCATAGAGCTGCAACGTATTAAGCAGATTCTCAGCATTTGAAGTCGCCTTTCCTTTAAGATCGGTAAGTCTACCCAGCGTAGCGTTATATTTGGATTCTTCGGCCTTTACTGCAGCTTCGTTCTGAAAAAAGAGATGAGGCAAATCAAAGTGATACCGTGATTTTAAATCTTCTGGAATCGGTTGAAACTGGTTTTCTACTGTGGCGCTTTGAGCTATAACAACAAATATTGCAAAGATTGAAATACGCAACAAATATTGCATTATATTCTTGCCGGTATTAAGCTTCATGTGTTATCTTAACCTCAATGGTTATTGCAAAAAAGAGCGGTTTAAATCAGACGGCGAATTCGATGACCGCACTTGAATCGCGGTTTAATGTTGCACGTTCACGGCTTGGCCCACAACGCCAGAAATTAATCCGGTCCATCCTTGAAAATTCCGAAGAAACCTGTTTCTTATCATCGCGCGAATTAGGCAAACTGTATGATGTGGATGCCGCAACTATTGTACGCGCCGTTCAGGCGCTCGGTTATAGCGGATTTGCTGACTTTACTTTCGATCTTCGCCAGCATTTTCTTGCACATATTACACCTTATACTGCACTGAAGGCTGCCACACGTGAAAAACGGAGTGTGGCAGATCTCATTGATCATGGTCTGGATAAATCGCTGGACAACATTAATGCTCTACGTTCGGATCTGGATCGCAATCGTGTTGTAGAATTCGCAAAACTGATCCACCGCTCGGAGAAAATTCTTGTAGTTGCCGCCGATTTTGCATCTTCACTCGCACATCATCTGGCTTACGGATTAATGGTACTTGGAATCGATGCAGAATCACCTCCAGGCAGTGAAGGAAATTTACAGCATAAAGTAAAACTACTAACGAAAAAAGATTTACTTATAGCAATCAGTTTTGGTCAGTGTTTGCGCGTGACAGTTGAATCTTTGCAAAAAGCCAGAAGACAAGGCATCCCAACTTTTGGCATTACAGACAGCAGTACAACTCCTATCGCTCGCTACAGCGATGATCATTTTATAGTGGCAGCAGTAAGTCCATCGTTCATGAATACTTATGCCGCTCCGATGGCATTATTAAATGCGATTCTGATCGCGTGTGCGCATGTGAATCCGAAAAGATCGTTGACGCAGTTGAAATCAACCAACCGCGAATATCTTTCGGGAATGCGATGGTATCGCGAGCCAAAACTACCGCAGAGGCGTAGAGATTAATATATATAGCAGGCCAGAGGCCTGTGGCCCGTAATGCAGGCGAGACGCCTGCGCTCCTTAGTACCGCAAAGAGAAATCGAGGAAGTGGCCGACGATCAAGATCCAGATGAAGCCGACGCATGCCAGCACCACTGCAAGCTTGTAAAGCTTTGACCAAAACCCTGGATTCGGAAACGCGCGAAACGCTTTCAAAATTACGACCAGTGATCCCAATCCCGCAAAGACAGCAATCGCCTGAAAAATTCTGATGATGTTGTCGTTCTTACTGGTTAAAATCCCGAGAGATTGAAATCCCTGAATAATAAAAAGCGCATACGCCGTCAAAATGAAAAGATTAATTACAGTAATAAATTTGGTCCAACGCCGGAAACTACTCTGGCTTGGCTCCAATTCAAGTCTCTTGCCATAATATCTGCGAATAATTGCAGCCACAGGCCAGAGTATCAGTGTAAGAAGAAAAATTCCGATCGTAAATATAACAATGGTCATGACAAATTTACTGTTTAAATACCATGGGGCAGCATCATATACAAAAAATGGAAACGGAATGATGATTCGATATCTACTGGGATTTTCCATCTTTTTAAAGATCAACAGATCCTGACCATCCACTTCCTGAAAAACGAAAGGTCTGATTTCTTGCCATTTCTTTGGCTGACCATTGAGATCTTTAAGATCCGGGATCTGAATCCTGCCATCCTTGTCCGGCACAACCTTCGATTCAAGTAATAAATATGGAATGCGGAAAAAACTCCCTTCACTTCTGCGGCTGAGAATATATGTACCAGCAACCGTTGTATTGTTCTTTGAATCCTTTAATGGCTTCACCTCTGGAGCTGAATATGGGAAATAGCGATCCAAAAGTTTTTCCCAAACTGCTCCTCTTGCGTCAATCTCGCCTTTCCCACCACTGTTATATGAAATGAAAAATCCAAAATTCTTTTCAGGAATCAGATGAAGATCACTGTGAAAATAAACCGTATCACCACCATGACCGAAGATGCGAAGTCCATTGCGTGATTCTTCATAAAACCCAAGACACATACCATGTGCTGCATCATCATATGCCAGTGTTCGCGCATGCATTTGTCTCGCGGTTTCCGGTTTCAAAATTGTGTGATTTTCAAATTGACCATCTTGCAAATGTGCAATCATGAATTTAGCCATATCTCCACCGGCACTTGATAACGAACCTGCAGGATATGCAATTACAATTTCAAACGGATTCGGATCGCCTGATCCTAATTTGTATCCGTTTGACATAAGCGGAGCAAGATTTTTGGGCAAAGGCTGTTCAAATGAAGAGTGCGACATTCCGAGCGGTTCAAAAATATTCTCCTCTATATATTTATAAAGAGGCTGGCCGGATACTCTTTCAACAATGTAACCCGCAAGTGATGTGCCGTAATTCGAGTATGCAGTAGTTTCTCCCGGTGGAAAAATCCTTCGCGGAATATGCGTCCTGAGATACTTTCCGAGCGAAATAATTCCCTCAGGTTTATCAGTAAAAAGATCTTTTACCGTTTCTTCGAACCCTGGAGAATGCGTCATTAAATTTCGAAGTGTGATCGGCTTGGGGAACGTATCAGGAATTTTGAAATCAAGGTAAGTATTGATGTCTTTATCAAGATCTAACTTACCTTGTTCAACGAGCTGCATCACAGATGTCCAGGTAAACAATTTTGAAATTGATCCCGGCCTGAACAATGTATCTTCAACTGATACCGGCTTTTTCTTTGCAACATCTGCATAGCCATAGCCTTTCGAAAATAAAATGCTTCCATCTTTGACAATCACAACGACGGCGCCAGCAACATCTTCGCGCCTGATTTGCAGAGGCATGACACCATCCAGGAAAGCTTCCAGATCTTTTGCACTCAGTTCAGCCGATGATGATGCCGCCACCGGCGGTGTTATTGCAGAAATTTCTTTTGCCGGCGGTGTTTCCTGAGTTGGATTTTGAGCGAAAACAATTCCACAAAAAAACAATATTAAGATCGATAATAGAAAGCGATTCCGTAGCTGTAGTGTCATTGTCGATACCTCATTTAATTAAGTGAGTATCTTAAAAATCGACTCGAAGTCCAAGTTGAACTTGCCGCGGTGGAAATCCTTCCAGAAGTCCAGTTGGAGTTCCGAAATCAGGTGATTGCAAATTTCCAACGAATCCGCCATGGCTCGTATTATTGAATAGATTGAAAGCCTCAACCAGGAACTCTGTCCGCACGGTGCCAAAACCAAAAACTTTTGACGCGCGTGCATTCACCATCCATGCCGTATCACCGCGCCCGGAATTGAACTCTGTACCTGCCGGACGATCATTCAATTGACCATCCTGATTGTCATCAAATCCTGTAACAACATTGTATGGAAGTCCTGAAATAATATTTGTAGAGGCTCCTATTTTGATTCCCCACCCTGCTTCAATCAATGCTGCCACATTCAAAGTATGCCGAGCATCATCTATACTTGGGCCGAAATCGTAATCAAGGTTGTAAGGATCTGTTACAAATTGCTGACTTCCATGAGCATTTGTTTTGTTATCAGCTAAAGTGTAAGCAACATTCAATGAATAACGATCACTAAATCGCTTTTGCATTCCAATTTGTAGCGCTTTGTAATCGGAATGACCTTCAGTGATGATCGTAATTTCTCGATTCACCGATGGATCAGGATTAGGACGAACACCGTTTATTGGAGCATTAGCATCTTCTAACAAAATCAAATTCTTGCCTTTTGCATAAACAAAATCCGCAGTAATTACCATGTCATGAGTAATACCATGTTGAATTCCAATGCTGCCAACATCTTTCAGTGGTGTTGCGCCTGGTACTAATACAGAAATATCAGCCGGAAAATCCAATGGAACTCCGCCGGAGAATGGATCAGGATATCCCGGTGCAAAAATTGTGCGTAAGGTAAAACGTCCCGGTTCAAAAAATGATGCAAGCAGTGGAGCATTCAAAAAGATTTGATCGAAGTAACGTCCGTAACCACCACGTATTGAAGTGTTTCCATTTTTAAGAACATCCCAGGCAAAATGAAGACGTGGTCCAAAATTATTATGATCGTTTTTGATTAATACGTGATCTTCATAATCCCAACGAAGCCCAAGATTTAAGGTGACATACTGAGTGATTGCCCATTGATCCTGGAAATAAAGTCCCAAAATATTATTGGGAATATGTACATCAGGATTTCCTTCACCTTCCTGATAAATGATCGGATAAGTTGAAGGATCCGCCGCATTGTACGGTAAATCTGAAGCAAAGACAAAAAAGCCATCGAAAGTCTGCGGCACAAATGCGTCAACAACGACATGACTGTAATCAATTCCAGCTTTGAATGAATGGTCTCCGCCGCGATTTAAAACATCAAAGCTAATTGCATCCAGAAATTGATAACGATCTTCCTGGAACGTTTGAGGAAGATTCGGTATTTTTCCACTCGCTAATGAAGGTCTTAAGATGAACGGGCAGCCAGGGCAATTTACATCCGAAAGATCATCCGATTGCCGCGCAAATTGAAAACGAAATTCATTTAATGTACTTTCAGATGCAATCCAGGTGTGACTTGCTGCTATATCCCAATTTGTTAAATCTTCATTTACACCGGCATCCTCAGTTAATACGGCGCCTCCAACATCATCTCCAACATTCAGATTGTCAGTCGTCTTTTTATCTAACCTGTAGCGGAATGTCATGGCTTGATCAGCTGAGGGATGATGATCTAACTTGAACAACAAACGAGGCTGGCGCAATGGCCTATCAACGCTGGTAGTCGGCTCAAGGCCCAGCGCAGTCAAAACAGCCGGATCTACTGAAACCACTGCAGTATCATTACGAAACGTATGTTCATAAGATCCGAAAAAAAACGTTTTATCTTTTATAATCGGACCACCAACATATCCACCAAGAATCGTTTGATCAAATTGCGATTCTCTTATTGCAAATGGATTACTGGCCGAAAGACTATCAGCGCGATAGAAAGTTGAGAAACGTCCGTGAACATCATTATTTCCTGATCGAGTTAAAACATTAATGACAGCACCCGAAGCTTGCCCATATTCAGCTTCATATTGACTGGACATCACCTGATATTCAGCGATTGCATCAGGCGAAAAATCTCCGCGTGAATCACCCAAAGCATCTTGATCATTACTGAGTCCATCAATTAAGAATGTATTACTTGCGCCGGAACTACCTGAACCGGAAATTGAAGTCGATTCAGTGCGGGCCAATGTAATTCCCGGTGCAAGTGACGCAAGGGCTATGAAATTGCGATCCGGCAAAGGGAGATCATCGATTTGCTTATTTGTAATTGCAGTACCAATTGTAGTTTTGGTAGGTTCGACTACCGGTGCATCTTCTACTACAATTATATTTTCGCTGACACCTGCAACTTGCAAAGTGAAATCTAAATTCGCTTGTTGACCGATAACAAGATTGACTCCACTGCGAACTTGTTTTGTAAAGCCGGACAGGCTTACGGTAATTTCATAAGGACCCACTCGCAGTTCAGAAATTTTATAAGCACCACCTGCATCGGTGGTCGCGGTTCTGCTGGTACCGGTTACGATCTGGCGAGCTTCAACAGAAGCGCCAGGAAGGGCAGCACCTGATTCATCACTAATACGGCCTTGAATACTGCCTCCTGTCCCCTGCGAAAATGCAGGCTGCGCTATTACACTCAGCAAAAATATGAATAACGTTGTTTTTAACACGGTCATCAGTAATTTTCCTCTCTTGTCTTCCGGACGCATCGCTACCTCCAAGGGAATCGCATCATTCGTTGCAATCTTATGATAATCGCATCATTTATTGCAACTATGTTTCGCAACAGACGATTTGTGCCGCAGAAATTGCCGTACGACACGTCTGTTGTGTGCCGCGCGTGAAATTGTTGGCAACATTTAAGAAAGTGAATTAAATTGAGATTAGGAGCGGATCATGCCATTTACAAAAGATGAAATTCGAGCCAATCGTGATTATTTCGTTCAAAAATTACATGCGGAAAAACAACGCAACGCTGTATTGAAAGCAGTGGAATCAGGAACATTTGATTTCGTTCTGCTTGATACGCGAGGAACGGAAGCGTTCCTTAAAGGTCATATTCCCGGTGCGTGGAATGCGCCGGCAGAAGAGATGACGCAGCTGATGTCGATTTTGCCAAAAGACAAAGAGATTGTGACCTACTGTTGGGGGCATGACTGACAGGCGTCAGCGAAAGCTGCTCTGCAGTTGGCAGAGCATGACTTCTTAGCGAAGGAGATGAACGTCGGTTGGAAAGAATGGACCTACAATCGTCATCCAACGCATGAAGGCAAAGTCGATGGTTTCCGCTGCGAATGCAGCAAATAAATTATTTGAACCACGGAAACGCGGAGTTACGTAGTTTTTTCTTTCTATTGTAAATTGTACGATTTTTTATTTGGCACCAACCGATAACTATAAAATCCAAAATTTGCTGTTGTACAATCTGCAATAAAATATTAATTAAAAATTCATCTGCAGTGTGATTTGAATACCAAGTTTCAGTAAACCACTTAGTACTTTTGAGCTCTCAATCCTCTGATTTTGTTTCACAATATGAAATTTCGTTTCACAGTATGAAATAAAGTCTTTTATCCATGTTATATAATTTACGCAGAGGTTAGGCGAATGGGACTCGTTTTACGCTTTGCGTGTATTTCTCTCTTCATTTTCATCAACTCACTGACATCCTTTGCACAAACTGCGTGCAACGCACCAACACTACCGATCAATGGTGTCAGGATTGTGAATGTTTCCACCGAAGGTCAACTGCAAGCAGCAATAGGCAATCTTCAAGCTGGAGACACAATCGTTATTGCTGATGGTACTTATGATCTTTCCAGCACTTTGTATGTAAACAACAAAAATAATGTAACTATTCGTGGAAATTCAGGCTGCGATAGTGTGGTTTTGCTGGGCAACGGAATGGACAATCCGAATTTTGGGAATGTACCGCATGGCGTTTGGAGTAATTCGCTGAATACAACCATTGCTCATCTGACCATCAAAAATACCTGGGATAACGAACTCATTTTCAATGACCCCGCTCAGGCTCCTCATATATATAGTGTGAAATTAATTAATTCCGGCTCGCAGTTTGTGAAATCGAATCCAACTGATGCACCCAATGGAATCGGTGTTAATGATGGTGTTATGGAATATTGCTGGCTGGAATATACGAATGGACCTCCGGCAACCGATCATGGGGCGGGCGTTGGTTATACAAATGGAATCAGTGCGCATGCTGCTGACAATTGGATCATTCGCGGAAATGTTTTCAAAGATTTCCATACACCTGACAGCTCGGATTATCTTTGGAATCCGGCTGTGTTGATGTGGAATCATTCAACAAACACACTTACCGAACGGAATACTTTCATCAATGTTGATCGCGCAATTTCTTACGGACTTCAAGACATTTCAGGAAACGATCATAGCGGCGGAACGATCCGAAATAATTTCGTTTACTTGCAGCCGAATTTAATGAGTCCTGGCAGAAAAGCCGGTTCTGATGGAGCCATCATTATTTGGGATTCACCAAATACGCTAGTTTATCACAACACGATTCTTGCAAACGATAATATCTTTTATTCAATCGAGTTTCGATTTCCATCAACTATCAACGGCGAAGCTCGAAATAATTTAGCCGATCTGCCAATTCATCTGCGCGATAATGCTGATGCAACATTGACTGGCAATTACCTTACTGCGACGCCATCGATGTTTGTGAATCCAGCTGCTGCAGATTTGCATCTGCTTGCAACTGCAGCTGCTGCGATTGATCAAGCGCCTTCACTTCCAGCAGTTACAAATGATTTTGATGCAGAAGCACGTCCGCAAGGTGCGGGATATGATATTGGTGCTGATGAATTTTCATCGACTCCGCCGACCTGCATGTTCTGCGATGATTTTGAAGATGGTACTTTAGATCCGAATTGGAGTTACTTAAAACCAACATGGACAGAATCCGGCGGAACATTGAATGGAGTTCCGCAACGCAGAAAAGCGATTGCAATCGCAACGCCATTCGCGGGCTGTCAGGTTTGCAATGTTGAAAGCCAGGTCACATTGACCGGCGGTATTAACAATAAAGTTTGGATGCTTGGCTGGTATGTGGACAAAAACAATCGAATGGAATTGTTGATCAAAGAAGAACAGGACAAGGTTGTTTTGAAACACCGATCAGCCGGCAGAATTGTCACCAAACAAAAAGCCTCTGTAACAATTTCACCAAATACACCTTATGTTGTGCGCGTTGTTTTTGATGGCAATGAATTTACGGTGCTGGTCGATGGCAATTCGCTTTTCACTTTGAATCCCGCTGCTTCAGTACCATCCGGGACCATTGGCTATCAAGTTTCGAATACCAGCGCAAGTTTCGGTTACATTCAAGTTCAATAAATCATTTCGAACAGTTATGATGTTTAGTAAACATCATGGCTGATGACGAAAACATCGATCAACAACAAACTGTTCAAAGTCCTAAACGGCAGTCGACCCATCTTTCTCATACCATTGTTGATTCCATTCCTGCTTTTGGTCATTACGTAAGCCTGCAGTTTTTAGGACAAGGTGGTCATGCTCGCGTATACAAAGCCTGGGATCCTGCATTAGGAAGATTTGTTGCATTAAAATTCTTGCGCCTTGATGATCCGGAATGGCGTTTGAGACAAATGCGTGAAGCTCAAGCTCAGGCGCGTGTTAAACATCCCCATGTTTGCCAGGTGTATGAAGTATCGGAAGCGGAAGGACGTCAATATATTGCAATGCAATATATCGATGGCCAACCTTTAACCAAAGCCATTAAAGAAATGACTTTGGAACAGAAGATCCGGCTGATGCACCAGGTTTCTCTCGCATTGCAAGAAGCACATCGAACCGGTTTGATCCATCGTGATATCAAACCAGCAAACATCATAGTAGAACGTGACAGCATCGGTGATTATGTTCCGCACGTTATGGATTTTGGACTTGCGAGGGAACTCGATTCGCCAGGTCTCACTACAACCGGCACTGTTCTTGGAACGCCTTCATATATGTCTCCGGAGCAAGCACGCGGTAGCTCTGAAATCGATCGCCGCACGGATATTTACAGCGTGGGCGCCACGCTTTATGAAATTCTGACCAATGAACCTCCACATGATGGAGACAGTAGTTTGCAAGTTCTTCATCGTGTAATTCATGAAGAGCCTGTGCCTCCAAGAAAGAAAAATCCCAGTGTGCCGCGCGAGCTTGAAATGATTGTAATGAAATGTCTGGATAAAGATCCTGGGCCGCCGTTATGAATCGGCTCGTGCCCTGGCAGATGATCTTGAACGTTACCTGGCCGGCGATCCGGTGATGGCTCGATCGCCGGGTCTGACATATCGCATTTACCGGCGCATGAAAAAACATCCAGCGGTTTCGGCGATGCTTGGAAGTGCAGCGCTACTTGTACTCGCTTCCGCTGGATATGCAATCCACATCAGTTGGCGGTTCGCGCAACAGGCACGGTTACTTCAAGAATTTGCACAACAAACCCAGGAAATGGATGGCATCATGCGTTATTCGTATTTGCTTCCTTTGCATGATGTGCGGCCACAAGCAAAAATTGTGCGTGAGCGTCTTGATCAATTGGAAAAACGGATGAATCAATTGGGCACCGTTGCATTTGGGCCAGGAAACTATGCATTAGGCCGCGGATGGATGTCATTGCGTGAATATGACAAAGCAAAAAAATACCTGGAGCTATCCTGGAATCGTTATGGTTATCAACAGCCGCATGTCGCTTACGCTTTAGGATTTACTTTTGCGATGATCTATGAAAAGGAACTCAAGGATGCGTCACACATTCGAAGTGCATCAGAACGTACGGAAAGATTAAAAATTATTGATAAAGAATTCCGGCAACCCGCGCTTCACTACATAAAAATTGGAAAGTCTGATACTGACTCCGCTGAATTGATCACAGCATTGATTCAATTCCTGGAACAACGATACAGCTCTGCAATATCTACTGCAGAGGTAGTTTTGAAAAAGATGCCATGGCTATATGAAGCGGGAAGACTTCAAGGAGATTCGATCACCGCAATTGCAAATGATCTTCGAGGCAAAGGAGATTATGACAACGCAATCCTGAATTTTCAGAAAGCTGGAACAGCCTATAAATCTGCAATTCAATCCGGCCGAAGTGATGCAGAAACGTATCGCTCGCTTTGCAACATGCAACAAAATTTATTGGAACTGCAAATCTATCAGACGGGCGTATCACCAACGTCCGCATTCAATGAAGGCGTTCGGGCCTGCGAAGATGCACTGAAAGCGGATCCGGATGATGCAGAAACAAATGCAACACTCCTTTCGATTTATACGGTGATTGCTTACTACCAGGTTTGGACTTCAGGCGAAGATGCACGCCCTGTTCTTGAAAAGGCGCTAAAAGCGGGTGAAACTTCCCTGCGCCTTCATCCTGATAGCGCCGATTACTTGCGAAGACTAGGCCGAGCTCTTATCCTGCGTGCCGAATACGATATGAACCACAGCGCCGATCCGCGACCATGGCTGGAAAAAGCAAACGATAATTTGCGAGCAGCCACCAATATTGATCCAGGATTTGCTTCAGCCTATTCAAACTTAGGAGTGAGCGAATACTATCTTGCATTGCATCAAATGGAAAGTGGAATCAATCCACTCAAGACATTGGAACATTCAATTGAAGATTACAAAAAGGCGCTTAAGATTTCTCCCAACAGCGCATCATACAATCGAGATTTAGGTGCAGCTTACGTTTTGAAAACGGAATATGAGCTTTACCACGGTATCGATGTCCAGCCTTCTGTAAACGGAACCGTGGAAAGTCAAAAGCGCGCGCTTGAACTAAACCCAAAAGAACAGATTGCACATTTCAATCTGGCGCAAGCATATGTGTTTGAAGCTGCATATTTACAGCTTCACGGAAATGATCCTTCGCAGGCGTTGGATCATGCAGAACAAAGTCTTAAGAAAGCACTGGAGATCAATCCTGACGATGATTATTCCTATATTGTTCTAAGCTCTGCTGCGCTAATCCGCGGACAATATGCAGCAGATGCAGGAAAGATTCCGGATAGTGCATTTCAAGCAGCGGAATCGGATTTGAAAAAGGCAATCTCCATCGCGCCGGATCGCGCAATTGCATATTGGAATCTAGGTATGGTCTATGTGGCACAGGCGAATTACCAAATTGATAATAGACAAAATCCGGGAACATCAATTGCACAAGCTCGAACTGTGCTGCAAAAAGCAAAATCATTTCATCCGCTGGAATTACCGGATGTACTTACATGCCTGGGTCAGGCCGAACTTGCTGCCGCTCAATGGAATTCGAAACAAAGACAGTCACCTGAGCCTTTTGCAACAAAATCGATGGATTTTTTGGATCAGGCAATTCGCGCAAATTCACAGCTGACGGATGCTTATCTTGCCCAAGCAAAACTGCAATATCTTTGGCCAGGAAAATCGGAAGTATGGAAGATCGGATGAAAAAGAAATTCTTAGTGGTCTTTCCTATATCGATTCTGCTTTATCTTTAAACCCCAATCACGCAGAAGCAATCGCAGTTCGAGCACAATTTCTATTCCTGCGAAAAGATATAAAGGAATCTGAAACGGCGTTCAATGAGGCTTTCAAACTCAATCCGCTGCTGAAACGAAAATATGAAGCAGATTATAAATTGCTGACGAAATCTTTTAAGTAGCTTATTTTCACATCCACCGATAAAACCACACGCTCTCTCGTACCTTTATGTACAACACTATGCGGATAAGGCTCGCCATCTTTAAACGCAATGATCTTCCCTTCTTCCCACGTTCTGTGTTGTGTTCCAACTTTGATATGGCAATCAGGATCACAAATCAAACCAAGATGTAGTCTCATCCAATCTTGAACCCAACCGGTATGCGGACGTATCACAGAACCAGGAACTAAACGACTGACAAAAGAATTCGCCAAATTTTTCTCAGATTCTAACGGAGAAATCACAGAATCGATCGTAGGACAATTCTCCCGGGCGTGTTTTATTCGGGCGGCAAGGAATTCCGGGAAATTTTCAATGCCAGGCATCTGCATGAAATCCATAACTTCTCCCTCAAACTGCGACAAAGGAATCACAGCCCAATAATGATCATAAAGTGTTGTTTCCTTTGAGGTTTCTAAATCATAGACGTTGTACTGCGGATAATCCACGAATCGATTTTCACTTTCCCGGTAACGCAAAACTTCATCGCGAATTTGGGGAAAATTTTCGACTAGCGATTTATAGATCGGGACTTCTTGCAAATAATCTTCCCAAAATTCTGGCTCATCCATGAGAAGATTTTACCGCAAAGAACTACTCTTCACGCAATGCGTTCATCGGATCCAATTTTGAAGCTCTGCGCGCGGGAATTAAACTTGCCGCTGCTGCTACTGCAGCAAGACCTACAATAGCCATCGCTAATGTCAGCGGGTCTGTTGGTTTTGTACCAAATAAAAGCGCCCTTGCCGTGGTTCCTGCTATTAAAGTCAGAATAGTTCCAATAGCAAGACCAATCCCCAGCAGACCTGCGGCTTCACGCATGATCATGGATAAAATAGTTTTTTTGTTCGCACCTAATGCCATGCGGATACCAATTTCATTTCTGCGCCGCGTCACCATATAAGAAATGACTCCGTACAAACCGATCATCGCAAGTACCGCAGCAAGAAATCCAAAAAAGCCTGATAGAGTTGCCATCAGTCTTTCGCGCAACAATCCTTCCTGAACGATGGTATTGAAGATTCTGAAATTCATAACGATCGATGGATTTATTTCGGTCACAGCTTGTTTTACAAACGGAATCGTATCCAGGTTCGTTCTGTTTGATCTGATTACGATTCGCAAATCAGAGTACGGCTCCTCATCTTGCGCTTCTGGCACAAAAATGATCGGCACATAATCTTCGCGCAATGCATAATATTTGCTGTCTTCTACAAGACCTATTATTTGGTAAACTCGATCAGGCTTACCACCTTGTTGTACTTTTCCGAAGGTCATTCCCACAGGATTTTTGCCATTGAGAAATTTCATTGAAAAAGCTTTTGTCACAACTGCGACTGGCGGTGATTGAGCGGTGTCATCTTTATTGAAATCGCGTCCGGAAAGAAGCGAAGTTTGCATCGTTTGAAAATAGCCAGGACTGGTCTGATTAAAGTTAGCAGTTGCACGTTTTACGGTTGCTTCCGGAATGTTGATATTTTCATTCCATCCACCGCCACTCAATGGAACAATCGCAACGCTTGCTGCAGCACTTACCCCTGGAATTGTGCGGATCCGATCCAAAACTTCGGCCTTATAAGAATTACGACGCTCCGCAGGAAGTTGTAGTGGTGATAAGTCTAATTGCGCTACCAGAATTCCACTCTGCTGAAATCCTGCATCTACTCCAAGTAAATTTCGGAAGGTGCTTACAAACAGTAAAGCCCCGGTCAGTAAGACCAAAGAGAGTGCAACTTGCGAAATGACTAATGCTCTGCGCAAGCTGAATCGTTCGCGTCCGCCTGTCGTAGATCTGCTGTTGGATTTCATTACTTCACCAGGCGGAGTGCGAGCAGCTTGAATTGCAGGTAGCAATCCAAAAAGAATGCAAGTAAAAATGGCAAGTCCTGTTGCAAATGTCAGTATCCGCCAATCCGGATGCAAATCTAAAAACATCTGTGATCGCTCTGTACTCAAAAATGAAACAAGCAATCGACTTAACACTTGCGACAAGACGACACCGAATAATGCACCGATCATTGCAAGCAATGCACTTTCGGCAAGTAATTGCCGGATCAATTGTTTGGGAGAAGCACCCAGAGCAAGACGCACAGCCATTTCACGTTGACGAACAGTTGCACGAGCAAACATCAGATTGGCAAGATTCGCGCATGCAATCAATAAAACTAACGCAGAAATAGCCATCAATAACCACAGGGGATTTTCATATTGTGTGCGAAGTTCAGAAAAGCCAGATGATAGTGGAAGCACACCCATCACAAGTTCAAGATAATTTTTCTTATCGGTTGCATCGTAAGCTGGAGGTAATGTTGTTTCAAAAATGCCGCGTGAAAGAGAACCGAAATGAGCCGATGCTTTTTCAATACTCCCGCCTGGTTTAAGTCTGCCTACAACTCCAAGCCACCATCCTTGCGGATTTGTTACCATATTATCTTCCGGACGAAGTATTGACTGAACACAGATCGGAACAGCAACATCAAAATTCCTTCCGACTTCCATTCCAAAAAAACTTGCAGGTGTCACACCAATAATTTCAAATGGATGACCTTCCAATGTCATCTTCCTTCCTATCACTGAAGGATTACTTCCGAATTCACGTTTCCAAAATGAATTGCTTATGACTGCTCCGCCGGCAGCACACTTCGGTTGATCATCAACATTGGAAATCAAACGCCCAAGAGTTGGCGAAACGCCTAAAGTCTCGAAAAAACTACCGGATGCATAAATCGCATCGGCATATCGCGCTTCACCACCTTGATTCAAATTCAATCGATCGCTTCCCCACGCGGCAACATTGGTGAAAGCCTGTTGTTGATTATGAATATTTTCCCAAATGCCCAACGTCATGCTTGGGTGTCTTCCAACAAATGCACCAGTTCGGCCATGTGGAGATTTCGTAACTTTTACTTCAACAAGTTGTTGGGGATCTTTGACCGGAAGCGTTCGCAATCGCACTGCATCAATCAATTGAAAGATTGCGGAGTTGGCGCCAATTCCAAGCGATAGAGAAAGGATTGCAATAATTGAAAATGCTGGATTCAACCGCAATAAACGCGCGCCATAACGTAAATCTTTCCACAAACCAGAAAGGAAGTTGCCTTTCGTTTTTTCTCCCAACACAACAGCTGATGATGCGGGCTTCAATATAGAACGCAGATCTGAACTTAATTTGCCTTCATTTAGTTCTTCCATTGCTGCGGCATAGGCTTGTTGATCACTTTTCCCGCTTTTGATTGCTTCATCATATATATCGATAAGATGCTGGCTGAATTCTTCAATGATTTCTGTTTCACGGGTTGGTTCTAAATTCAGACCATTAAGATGTTTTTGAATTTCATTTCGCCAATCAGGCATGTTCTGCTCCCGTAATTTGATTCATTGCGCTCACGAAATCACGCCAGATGCTTCGCTTTTCCTTTAGAATTTTTCTACCCGGGGTTGTTAATTTGTAATAACGTCTGCGGCGTTGTCCTGCTTTTTCAACCCAGCGGCCTTGAATGAATCCGCGTTGTTCCAGGCGATAAAGCAGCGGATAGAAAGAGGCGACATTGAACTTAAGAGCGCCTCCGGATCGCGATTCAATGAGCTTGCTGATTTCATATCCATGACGCGGCCGATGCTCAATTAACGATAAGATGAGCAACTCCGCACTCCCCTTTTTCAATTCACGATCAAACACTTTGGTAGCCATATATGTCATAGCAATATAATGTGGTACAACACACGGGTTGTCAATTCATAAGACGTTGGGGAATTTAAGAAAGTTTACAGCGGGTATTGTTACGGGTGTACAATGGGAAAAATAAGAAAAAGCTTGCAGTTCTCTTCTGTCTACTTCTTTCGATCGAGACATACGCAGCCACCATAACTCATCCCAATCTTCCAAACCCAATTCCCAAAACTGTTGACGCTTTGAAGTTCTTCGTACCTTCCGGTTCAGCTGTAGGCTGGATCATTGGAGGGCATCAAACGATGGAACTTCCAGATCCCTGGGAAACGCGAGATCCTGAAAAAACAAGTCTTAAAACGTACGAAATGACGAAGTTCAATGATCCGCAATATTTTGAAATTTACAAAGTAGACGCCCGTAATATTTATATCCGCTATGAAACGATGCCTACATGGATCCGAGGTTTTGATACGAAAGGCGATAAGAGAGGAGAAATTTTTGTTGCCCGGCAAGTTTCAAGTGTAGGATCGAAATTAATCCATCAAGATTTCTCTACTCATGTTTTTTTGAGATCAAAAAACGATTGGTACTTGAGCGAATCTCATCCCGACTTTGCTGAATTCTCAGAGTACAAACTTTATCCGGCAAGTGATCCAAATGATTTGCTGGCGATCAGATCTTATCTAAAAAGTTGTAATTGCGGCCTGGATAATCTTGATATCCTTTTGCATCTTTCGTACTGGCAATCTGAAGGGAAAATTGTGGAGTATTACTCGTATGGATATGGGGTTGGTCTTGTGGCGTGGCGTTGGACTGAAAACATAACCCTGAATAATGGACATGCCGTCACAAAGAAACCGGATGGAAGCGGCGTTTACACCTGTTACTTGCAAAATCGACAGGTCACTATTAAAAACTGGGCCGCAGTTTTGAGTTCTAGCACGAAGTCGGCAGTGCCTGAAGCATATGTTTCGCTGAAATCGAAAAACGATACGCACGTTTTCGTTTCTAAATTGAATAACCCTAACATCAAGCAAGCGGATTGGTATGTAAGTTGTCAGGATAACACCTGGAATCCGTTGACTGCACAGCAGGGAGTTCTTGGTATAGATCTGGGTGAGAGTTCGCTACCGCTGCCTGATGGAATTTTTGCTTTGCCTTTTGAATATCCATCCAATCCAAGAATTAGCGCACCATTTTATAAAGATGATGGCAGACCGCATACAATTCTTTGGGATCGGCCGTTGTTATTTCCACTGGATCAAAGGCAATGAAATACGTGCAAGCTTATAAAGTTGTTATTAAACAAGGTGCAAATGTAAAAGGAAGTTATGACGTTTTGAATGGACAGAGTTCGTTCAATCTTCCTGCCGATTATCCGCGCGGAAACTACAAAGCTTTTGTTTACGCAGAACAAGGGTACAGAGAAAACATCCCTGCTACGTTGTCGTTTGTCATTCATTAGATTAAAACACGCAACCGATTTCCGAAAACCAAACCGCGAGCCCAACAACGGTCCCCGCTACGCAGTCTTTAGGAAAGTTTTTTTCGTGATGACAAAAGGAACTGATCCACTACCAACCTCAGACAGCACTAAATACTTACAATGACGCGGAGAAATCCTCTCAATACATTTCTGAAACGACTGATGACACAAGTGATGATTTTAAGAAGTATTCCGGATGAACTATTGCTGACGATCCTGGATCACCAGCAAGCTGCCGTGATGAGGATCACATACAAATGCACGGGCATTCTGATCGGTGGTCACGCAATGTGAACCTTCCGCTGCTGGCACAGTTTGCAATAATTTCAAACTTCCTTCATCCGAAACTGAAATAATCGCCATCGTAGCGCTCTTACCTCCCGGCATGTATAGATGTTTCAATTGATGATTGTAGGCCATGATGTCTACGCCTGATCCGGAAGTTACAGTGGAAATTATTTTCCCATCATGAGCAACATCCATTGAGACTGCTTTTCCTTCCGAACATCCAACCAACAAAATATTTGGTGTTTCACCGAATGCGATCCCCCGAGAACCATCACAACCATTTGACCATGTCGACAGAATCTTTTTTGCGTTTATGTCTATCACCACAGTCTTACCTTTCCACAGATGTGTATACGCACGTCCTTGCTTTGAATCAATAACAAGCGCTTCCGGTCGTCCTTCTATTTTTATAAAAGCTGAATGTGCCGGCTGCTTTTCATTCATCTTAAAAACTTCGATCTGATCAGAATCAGGTTGGGTCACCCAAACTTCATTAAGTGTTGGCAGATATCTAACGTAATCGGGGCTGGCAGCAAGTTGCGCGCTTGTAATCACTTTTTGTGAATTTGGATCAAGCACATTGAGTTTTAATGAAGTCCGATCAGTTACAAACAGGACTCCTTTGCCTTCATCTACCGAAGTAATTCCTTCACCGTGGCCACCTTTGTAATCCTTTGCTTCGCTAAAGCCGCTGATACTGGTAACAGCAAGGCTTTCAGGATCTACAAGATTTAATATTCCAGTGCGGCCAGACGGAACCAAAACTTTTTTCAGTGTAGATGAATATTGAATATCATCAAATCCGATTCCGCCTGAACCTTCAGGAAACTGAACAGTTTTGGTTTCGACTTCAGCTGAATTTACTTGCAATGAAAATGAAATTATTACCACAAAAACGCAGAGCCATTTCATAATTTCGCAACCTCTTCAAAATATTTTACTAATGTTTTGATTCCATTTTGAACTTGCAGCCATTCAAAATATTCATTCGGCGCATGATATCCATGTTGTGGCAAAGATAGGCCCATTAGATTGATATGCGCCTTCAGATGTTTGTGCAATGAAATGATCGCACCATCCGAACCTCCCACTCGTGCAAATACCGGTCGCTTCGCAAATCCATACAAAAAGGCATCTGATGCAGCACGCGAATAAATTCCTGAAAAGCTGCCCAGATAAGGAGAAATTGCAGAGTGAAATTGAACTTTCACCGCGGGGTTAAGTTTTTTGATGTGATCACGAAATCGTTTTGATATCGTTTTTGGATTTTGATTTGGAGCAAGCCTGCAACTGAATTTTAATTCTGCTTTTCCTGGAATCGCTGTCTTCACACCGGGTCCGGTATATCCACCCACGATTCCATGTACTTCAAAAGTCGGACGACACCACAATCTTTGAATTGCTTTATTGCGATTCTTAACTTGAAGCTTTTTGAGGCCGTAACCTTGCGACCATTTTTGCAAATCGAATCCGCAGTTATGAAAGTTCGTATACTCCGCAGCAGTTGGTTCTTTCACGCCTTCATAAAATCCAGGAACTAAAACCTTACCAGAGTGAGGATCATAGCACTGTGCCGCAACACGGCATAGCTCAAACAGTGGATTCACTGCAACTCCGCCCGCAATCCCTGAATGCACCGCGCGATCTGCAGTTTCAAGATTCATCGATCCGGTGATGCTTCCTCTTAATGCGTAATAAACACAAGGTCGATTTTTGGAAATCCAAACGGAATCGATCACAACAACAGAATCGCACTTCAATTGTTTTTTGCTCTTACGCAAAAATTCTTCAAAATTTGGACTACCAATTTCTTCCTCTAATTCCCACACAAACCGGATATTAATTGGAATGCGATTTTTCACAGCATACTGAGCCGCAAATAGCGCTGCAAGCGCCGGACCTTTATCATCCGTGGTACCGCGTCCGAAATATTTATCTTCCCGTTTCCTGAATATGAATGGATCGTGTTTCCACTCCGGTTCATCGGCTGGCTGAACATCAAGATGGTTGTAAATTGTTACAGCTCTTTTCGCGCCACTAACGTCAAAACCACCAATCACTACCGGATTTCCAGACGTTTGAAGAATCTGAGTCTGCGCGCCTGCTTGACGCAAGAATTTTTCAGCGACATCCGCCGCACGTAAAATGTCCTGGCGATGCATTGGATCTGCACTCACCGTAGGGATTTCGACCAGCTCTTTAAGTTGATCCTCAAATTGTTCACGGATGCTCTTTATATATGAGACAATCATTCCGCTAGTCTCCAATTACATCGATAAATCTTCCGATGCCTCGTTCCATTGCCCGCTGATAAGCAATTGCAGCCGAAGCGACATCTTGAATCGCAGTTCCGGTCGAATCGAAAACAAGGATCTCCTTATCATTACTGCGGCCTGGTTTTGAAGCAGAAACAATTTCGTGAAGCTCTGCATACACATTTTCTTTTGTCATCAGGTTTGCTTGAATGGCATGATGCAAATCACCGATGCGAGCACACTGATCGGTCACATCAGTAACAACTTTGCTCGAAGCTATAAGTACAGGATCAATTTCTTGTTTGTCATGACTGTCCGCTCCAACTGCTGCAACAAATGCACCCTGTGGTACAAGTTCTTTCGTCAAAAAATATCGCCGCGATGTGGTGCAGGTTACGATTACGTCACTTTGTTGAGTTCCTTCTTGCAGGTTTTTGACGGCAGTAACCGGAATTCCAAGTTCTTGTGTTATTTCCGAAGAAAATCTTTCAGCAAGTGGTTCATCTTTATCGAACGCGAATGCGCTGCTGATCGGCAAAACTTCTTTCAACGCAATTAACTGAACTCTTCCCTGCTTACCGCAACCACAAATCGTTGCAACGTTAGAATTTTTTCGAGCTAAATGTTTTGCAGCAATTGCTGTGGCTGCTCCAGTACGATTGATTGTGATTTCGATGGAATCAAGAAATGCTAGCGGATATCCACGAATTCCATCACAAAGCAGAATTGCACCTTGAATTGTAGGAAGGCCGAAACGGGATTTGTTTTCTGGAAAATTGCCATTCACTTTTACAGCGACATAAATATTTTCAGCAAGCGGCATTGCAGAACCTTTGACATGAAACATTCCTTTTTCTGAAGGTAGATCCATCACTCCTGCGCCAAGAATTTTTCCCGATGCGAGAAGCATGAACGCTTGTTCGACCGCTTCAACGTAATCCGAAAATTTCATCAAGGTTGTAATTTCAGAACGGGTAAGAATCAACACGCCTTTGTTTTTCATTCTTAAAGTCCATGTGAAATAAGCAGTTTGTAAATCAATCCAAGAATTGCTGAAATTAGAACCACAGGAACGATGTCCACTTTCCAGCGATGCATAGTGACAAAGCATGTAATACTCAGCAAAAGCAAAAACAAGTCGATCGTTCCTTTATTTGGAATCATGGTGTGAAGCGCAAACCAGAGTGCCAGATTGAGCACAACACCAACGACAGCAGCGGTAACTGCGGAAAGTGATGCGGTAAGATTCTTGTTTCCGCGAAGTTGTTCAATATAGGGAGCTCCCAAAAATATCCACAGGAAACAAGGAACAAAAGTGGTCCACACTGTAATGAGTGCGCCCAGAGTTGCCGAAAGTAATCGCGGTAAATCTCCTGGTAAGCTCCATGCGCCAAGAAACCCAACAAACATAGTCACCATGATCAACGGACCTGGAGTTGTTTCGGCGAGTCCAAGGCCATCGATCATCTGCCCGGTTTGAAGCCATTGATATTTTTCAGCTTGTTGAGCGACGTATGGAAGAACAGCATAAGCGCCGCCAAATGTAACCATCGCTGCTTTTGAAAAGAAGATTCCTTCGCGAGTAATGGTGTGATCCCATCCAAGCCAGGATGCAAATAACACTACTGGAATCCACCATAGTGCTAAACAAACGATCAGAACTTTGATGCCACGTTTTAATGATGGAGTGGTGTGCTCTGCAATCTCACTGAAATCATCGATTGCTGATTTTTCCTGACTGGTATTGATAACAAGAAATTTCTGTGGAAGAAGCTTGCCTCCTGCAAATCCGATCAATGCTGCCGAAAGAATTATTAATGGAAATGGAACTTTGAAAAAAAAGATTGCAACAAATGCTGTGGCCGCAATCATCCACATTACTTCATTTTTAAGAGCGCGCCTGCTGATCTTGATCACAGCCGCTGCAACAATTGCAGTTACTGCCCCTTTTAATCCGTAAAAAATCGAGGCGATCCAAAATACTTTTCCGTATTGAACATAGATGAAACTGAGTGTCCATAAAATAAAAATGGAAGGGATCACAAAGAAAGCTCCGGCTACAATTCCTCCAATCGTTCGATGCAATAGCCAGCCAACATAAATCGCGAGTTGTTGAGCCTCGGGACCCGGCAGCAGCATGCAATAATTCAATGCATGTAGAAAACGTGATTCACTGATCCATTGTTTTTTCTCTACTAACTCCGAATGCATGATTGCGATCTGGCCAGTGGGACCACCAAAGCTGATGAAACCAAGCTTCACCCAAAATCGGAATGCTTCCCAGAAAGAAACGGAATTCACCACGGAGTTCATTTTGCGCCTCCGCGGTGAAAACATTCGTAGAGTCCATCTAAGATCGATGAACCGATTTCCAAAAATTGCTGATCATCGTGAATAAAATCGCCAAGAGATCGGATCACCAGTGTCCATTCCGCTTGCTTCAACACGCCCAAATTTATGGTCCTTTAGATCGATGTCATGAATGATCTCCGCGATTTTCTGCAATGCTCGATCCTGAATTCGGAAGGCTTTCATTAATGTTTCAAAAGTGCAGTCTTCTCCGTGATGGCTGAACTCCGCTCCAAATACATCAAATGGAATTGCGTTTGCCGGTAATTTTTTCTCCGGTGCAAATACAAATTTTGCGGAACGATCAATGAATCGACGGATCAGCCATGCGGAACATAAGCGATCGATATGAATTCCTTCGCGGGTAGTCCAGGTTTTCTTCTGATAATCTTTTATGGAACGAAGTTGAATCGGGGCCGGTTTCGAAATTTCTACATCAGCAGACAGCCATTTTAGAATTTCAAATAAGATTTGCTGAAGTTTCGTAGGGTAAGAACCTGGAAAAAAATCCAGAGCTCGAATTTCATCAAACGTTTCGCGCAGTTGTTTTGCTTCTTTTTCAAAACGTTTTCGGACATTGCCGGTTAAGGCTTTACGATCTCTTGTTTTGATCCGGTTTCTGAACTGCTCAGCCGATTTGAGCAAAGAGGCATACTCTTCATCTCTGGCTTTGCGAAAGGCCGTACGCATCAACGCGTCTTCTTTTTTGTTTTCAGCACTGGAAATGAAAATCGATGCCTCACCACGTGAATCATTGATTTGCTGGCAAACCCATTGGAAGTCTTCCAGACGCTCCTTACTGTAAGGCAAGATGTAAACAGAGTTTCGATATAGAACAGCGCCCGTTTTCTTAATCGCTCTCCACACCTTCACTCTTTCTTTTGAATTAGGCGTCAAGACCTGATGTACTAGAAATAACCATTTCATTTTTATGTAATGAATATTACATCAGAAACGAACGTTGATTCAAATCGGAAACTTATTTCATGTTGTGAAATCAGAACGGACACAAAAACGTTAGTGAGAACCGGACAAATCGTCCGATCTAAATGGAAGATTGGTCTATTTTACCAACGAAGTACTGCGCCGGCAGCTCCTCCCTTTCGTAACAGAGAAACGCCAACAATAAAACTGCGCGATTGCGCAGCTTCAAGCGAATCTTGTAACTTATGAGAATCAGAACGGTTGGAAAGTCCCCAAAGCAACATTCCAGTACCTGCTCCGAATATCGCAATGCCCGAATAGAAGGCGGTCGGGCCTCCGTCCTCAAATGCGTTTGCACCACCAACAGCTGCTAAAACTCCGCCACCTACCATCAAGCCCGCACCAATCTTGATGAACCTCCCGGATTTTGTTGTACGAGGGCTATCACCGGCAAAAAGTGTTTGAGTCGCCCCAAGACAAATCAACAAACAAACCCCAAACTTAAATAGTCTGTTCAAATCTCCCAACCTCCGATGTTGTGTTTATTTTACTTATTCATCCCTGCCACAACAATGCCTCGCACTATGATAGCGATGCTATCGAAAATGATTTGCTTCACTACCAACATACCCGGCAAAGGCTGCACTGCGTAGTAAATCAAGAATGTTGGAATGCTTGTCAGTACTGCGATTGCAATACCATAACGGATCCCTTGTTCAAGAAATGGTTTTGCTTCTTTTCCTTTGTTATAGATCCACACAAAACCGATCGAGAAAATGAATTGCCCAAGAACCAGGTAAATGAAATGAGCTTTACCATCTTCTTCGGCCCGATAGAGCTGTTTAACCTGTTCGTAGTCTGCTTTCAACAGGATTTCATGAATCAAAAATCCGAACCCCATTGATAAAACGAAAATCACGATTACGGAGATTATCATTTTCCCCATAGCTAGCCTCCTAGGAAATCTGAAGTGATGAATCCTTTGTAAAATGCTACCACGAAGGCGCTAAGATGACTTTGCGTCTTTGTGGTGAAGCCTATTCCCATTCGATGGTGCCGGGTGGTTTTGTTGTTACATCAACTGCAACGCCGGAAATATTTGGAAGCTGTAAGATTTGATCGCGAATCTCAGCAAGAACTTCGGGCGGTAGCAATGCAGGCCTTGCAGTCATTGCGCGTTCAGAAAGTACCGGCCGGATCACCACAAACTCTTTGCCCTTGCCGTTCATTTCTAATGGCACAAACACAGTTGGACTTTGCCAGATGTCACGATACAGCCGATGATGCTGCAACGCATTCATCACAATTGCATCCGCATCACGGAGCAACTCCAGTCGCTCGCGTGTAACAGTCGCGGCAAGAGGCCGCGCTTGTGTCACACCCTGTTCAGTTAAATCAACAACACATCGATTCGTACCAGGGACTTTTTGAAAAATTTTAGCTGCAAGTGATTCAGCGTGATCTGGTGAAACATTTCCCCACAACATCACAGGGTGTTCATACGATCGAAGATCAGCCTTCACTCCTACTGAGCGAACCGGCAGAACAGTTCCGCGAATCCCTGTTCCGTTCATCATTGTGAGGAGCGCTTGTTGCGATTCTGAAAATTTTTCGGCGTCAGGATTCAAACCATTGGAACATAAAAGCCGAATTCCCAATCCATGACCAGGAAATGGATGCCGCCAAACAATTTCTTCCGGCAATCCTAGCTCCTCACCCAGTTCCCTGACTTCTGTTTTGTAAAGTTCAGCAAGCGGCTCAATCACCAGTCCTTGATCGATCATCCGTTGAATCAAAGGAACTCGATTGTGATGGGTCTTGATTACATCGGCACGTTTCGTTCCACCGGTTTCAATCGTATCCGGATAAATCGTACCTTGCGCCAGAACACAAATATCCAGATTCAGACGTTCTGCTTCTTTGCGAAAAACATCAACAAAAGTTTCGCCAATGATTTTGCGTTTCGCTTCCGGTTCGATGATTCCTGCAAGATTTTTCAGAAACTGATCAGATGCGTCAACGTAGTGCAAATTTCTTTCAAGCCCACGCTTTTTTAATTCCTCAACAACAACTTCACTTTCACCTTTTCGCATCAAGCCGTTATCTATGTGAAGCATGTGAAGTGCATCGGCACCAAGTGCGCGTCCAAGCAGAACTGCACAAACGGTACTATCAACACCGCCTGATACCAGCAAGAACACTGGACGACCAGAGGCTTGCTGTTGGCTTCGTTCGATCGCTTCATATATATAGCTCTCCATAGACCAATCGGCCCGGCATTCACAAATGTTGATACAAAAATTGCGAAGCATCTCTTCACCGTGAATGGTGTCATCAACTTCCGGATGAAATTGAAATCCATATCTGAGCAATGAATCATTCGCAATCGCAGCATTGTGATGTGAAATACCGCCACTAACTGAAATTCCGATCTCATCAAAACCCGCAGGCACAGCAGTAACAGTGTCACCGTGGCTCATCCAAACAGTCTCTTCGCGATGTAAGTCAGCAAAAATCGGACTCTTGCCTCGAAGCTGTAATACAGCAGGTCCGTATTCGCGCTGAGTGTGTTCTACCTTGCCGCCATAATGTTTTGCAATTTCTTGATGTCCGAAACAAAGACCAAGAATCGGTATCGCGAGATCATAAATCCGCATATCGTAAGCGTTGTCCTCATCGAATGCAGAAAGCGATGGGCTGCCAGAAAGAATGATCCCTTTGCATTGCGCAAATCGTTCAACAGAATCTTCCGGCTGCAGAATCTCAGCATACACACCAAGACGGCGCACTTTCGTCGCAATCAGATGAGCATATTGTCCGCCGAAATCGACTACACCAATTTCATCTCGTTTCATATTTATTTTTTACCACAAAGACTCAGGCTACGGGAGGCTTCAAGCAATCAACACAAACATAGGGGATGGTAAGATGTAATTCACCTTTGTATTTAGAAAGAACATTTAAGTGGCGTTCAATATTATCAAATACCGATAAAACATTTTCTTCCGGAATGATTTCTTTCCAGGATGGTAAGAAAAATTCGCGGATTAGAAAATAATTCAACATAGTTGTGCCATCAAGAAAGCGATATGAAAATGTTTTTTCAATTTTTTTGTCAACAATGAATCCAGCATGCTCCACCATCCGCAACATTTCATCCAATGGTTTCCGTTTCTTATGGATATGATCTTTCATCTTCGGGATTATGCTTTCTAATTGATGTTCTTTCAGCACAGATTCAAAAATCTCGTAAAATTCCTTCATGGTGTCAGGCAGATTGATTGTAAAAATAAGCCGTCCATTTGTTTTGCAAGTGCGAAAGCATTCTGTGAGTGACTTTTCCAGATCCTCCACATTGTTCAATCCGTTATTAGACGTAATCAAATCGAAAAATTCGTTATGAAATGGCAAATTCTCAGCGCGGCCCAACAATAGTGTGAGATTTTTCAATCCATGAACAGATATTTTCTGTAGCGCTCTTTGAGCGCCTTGAGGCCAAATATCAACACCATAAAATCGGCAACTTTGTCCTGATCGCGCGGCAAGTTCGATTACGGGATAACCGGTTCCATACCCGATATCCAATGCATTTATGTTTTGCTTGAGTGGAACAGTTTCAAGAAGAAGTTGTCCGAAAGGTGCAGACCAGAATGGAAGTTCGTCCAGCGCGCTGGCATGTTCTGGATTGTTATCTTGAAAGGTGCTCTTTAAATAAGTGTTCATTAACTTTAAACATACACTAATATTGATTATGCGTCCGCGATTTCTATTACCGCTATTTCTTGGCTTATCTTTCATATTATTCGCGGAAACGGCACCGAAAGTTTTGCTCGGTGATTTTGCGCCGGGCTGGGAAAAAGATTGGGAAACGAAATTGCTTTACAAGCGCGGCAATCAATTTCATGTCGTAACTGAAGATAGCAATAAAGCGTTGCGCGTTGACAGTGCGCAATCAGCTTCCGGAATGTTTCGAGAAATTAAGCAAAAGCCGGTAGCACCTGGAAAAATTGCATGGCGATGGAAAGTTAAGAACAGCCTTGAGACCAACACAGAAGAACGGACCAAATCCGGAGATGATTTTGCAGCACGCGTATTTTTATTGTTTGAACCACGTTTCTTTCGGTGGCGAATTCCAACTGTTTGCTACGTGTGGGCAGGCAATGAAAAAGTCGGCAGCAAATTCAAGAGCCCATATTCGAACAACGTTTGCATGGTCGTCCTGCAAAGTGGGAATCAAAAAGCGGGAACTTGGATTCAAGAAGAGCGCGACTATATTGAAGATTACAAACAATGTTTTGACAGATCTCCGAAAGAATTGTCTGCTGCAGCGATCATGGTTGATACTGATGATACCGGCGCACAAGCAACGGCATGGTTCGATGATCTGATGTTGATGACTCAATGAAATTTACCGTGATCATTCCGACATTAAATGAAGCGAAGTTCATTCGTACTACAATTCAACGCATTCAAGATCTGGACAAATCGGTGCAAATCATTATCGCTGATGGCGAAAGTTCCGATGAAACCGTTCAGTTGAGTCAAAAAGCAAAATTAGAAGTTGTGTTCTCCAAACGCGGCCGTGGCTCACAATGCAATGTTGCAGCCACAAAAGCTTCAGGGGATGTACTGCTTTTCTTACATGCGGACACTCTGTTACCTGAAAATGCTTTCGAATTGCTGACGAATTATTTTAGCGATCGTAATGTTAAGATCGGGACTTTTCGTCTCGCTTTTGATTCTTCGAATGCCATGCTTCGTTTCTATTGCTCATTTACTAAATTTGATTCGATCTTTACCCGTTTCGGAGATCAATGCATTGTGATTCGTAAATCATTCTTTAATGAAATCGGGGGATTTCCGGATTGGCCGCTATTTGAAGATGTACATTTGCTGCGGTTAGCGCGGCGTCAAACAAAAGTAATCTCATTTCCATCGCAAGTTATCACCTCCGCAAGACGATTTATGAGTCGCGGTATCGTGTGGACACAGATATTGAATGGATTTCTGCTGCTGCTTTACCTTATTGGAGTTTCACCGATGCTATTGTCAAATTGGTACGCAATTAGAAATTCTGAACAATTGAAATTGCAAACGCTTCAAAAGAAAATCATCCGGATATGATCAAAACGTTATTGGTGAGTTTTTTGATACTGATCGCAACGACTGTGTCGGCGGAAGAGCAACATGCTTTGTTTAGTTCGGTGTTGAACAAGTACGTTCAGAATGGAAGAGTAAATTACAAGGGACTCTGCAAGGATCCAGGTCTGGCGAAATACATCTCATATTTAGAATCTTCCGATCCGGAAAAAATCACTGATCAGAAAGTCCGGCTTGCATTTTGGATTAACGCTTACAATGCATACACGTTGAACATCATTTGCGATCATTATCCGATAAAAAGCATTAACGATTTACATTCAGGAGGCGCTGTTCTAGGTCATGTTTTTAAAACAACAATCTGGGATAAGGAGATTGTTGTAATCAATCACAAAGGAACAAGCTTGAACAATATTGAGCACAAGATCATCAGGCCGGTGTTCAAAGATTTTCGCATTCATTTTGCTTTAGTTTGTGCTGCAAAATCTTGTCCGGCACTTCGCCCGGAAGCATACGAAGGCTCAAAGCTGGATCAGCAATTGGATGATCAGGCAAAGTTGTTTCTTTCAGACAGTTCAAAGAATCGATTTGATGTTGCTGCACAAAAAGCATCAATTTCAAAAATATTTGATTGGTATCAGAAAGATTTTGGAAACGACGACAGCGAAGTGCTGATGGCAATTTCGAAATATCTGCCTGATCAGATCCGCAAAAGCATTCAATCGGCTCCGGGTAAGTGGGAAGTAAATTACACTAACTATGATTGGGATTTAAATGAATAGTTTGTGGCCGTCTCGTTAGCAAGCGAGCGAGCTGCTCGCATCAAATTTCCAGAACGGCCATTGTAGCTTTTTGGATTTCTTCAACCGATCCCGAACCGGAAATGGTTTTCAAAATACCCATTTCCTTGTAATGATCGATTAAAGGCGCCGTCTGACTATGAAATGTCTTCAAGCGCTTTCGAACTGTAACCGGTTTATCATCTGCGCGTTCATACAAATATTCGCCATTACATTTTTGGAATGGACATTTTTCAAACGGTTTGTAAGTTTTGTGAAAAGGAACCTGACACTCTCTGCAAATCAATCTGCCAGAAAGGCGACTCACCAGCACATCATCAGGAACCTCGATATACAAAACTGTATCCAGTGTCTTTCGATGAACCTTTAGTAAGTCTTCCATTGCTTCAGATTGTGCTAAAGTGCGCGGGAAGCCATCAAGGACCGCGCCATTTTTGGCATCAGAACGGGAAATGCGTTCCTCAAGAATGGAGATAGTTAGAGCGTCGGGAATCAATCCACCTTGCAAAATATATGGTTCAATTTGTATCCCCAGACTTGTTTTTTGAAAAACATGCTCCCGGAACAAATCTCCGGAAGCTACATGCGGAACTCCTAATTTCCGGCAAAGATGCTCAGCCTGAGTCCCTTTCCCCGAACCTGGTGCGCCTAATAATACTATAAACATAATACTAGATTATAGGAGCTAACCTTTATCGGGACGATAGTATTCCGGAACGAATGTCTGGACAGTCATCGGCGGCCTGACATAGCCTGATCTTTGGACGCGCCTTGGAAGTTCTATTTTCACCCTGGGAACGTTTTTGTGCGGAATCAAGCTCAATAGATGCCGGATAAGGTTCAACCGCGCACATCTTTTGTTATCGGCATTGACCACAAACCATGGCGATTCTTTTGTGTCTGTGTACGAAAACATTTCATCTTTCGCTCGCGAATAGTCCACCCAGCGGTTCAAAGATTCCAAATCCATAGGACTGAGTTTCCAATGTCTTGTTGGATCGTCCAATCTTTGGCGGAACCTTTTTTCCTGTTCTTTATCATTTACTGAAAACCAGTATTTGATGAGAATGATTCCGGAACGGATCAACATCCGCTCAAACTGCGGACATGAATGCAAAAATTCACGATGCTCCTCATCTGTGCAAAAGCCCATTACACGTTCAACACCCGCGCGATTGTACCAGCTTCGATCAAGCAGAACCATCTCACCTGCTGCCGGAAGATGAGCCACGTATCGCTGAAAATACCATTGCGTCTTTTCACGTTCGGTCGGAGTTCCTAATGCTACGACTTTGCAAATTCTAGGATTCATCGTTTCTGTGATGCGTTTGATTGCTCCACCTTTTCCTGCCGCATCACGTCCTTCAAAAATCACGACAATCTTGAGTCCACTATGCTTTACCCACTCCTGCAATTTGACAAGCTGCACATGCAGTTTTGCGAGCTCTTTTTCGTAATCCTTTTTACTGATTTTCTTCGATTTAATTTCCGGAGCTTCCGGAAGATGTGCATCAACAGTTTCTTCTATTGGATGAACATTTCCACCTTTACTGTTCCCTTGTTTCTTTTTCTTTGACATGGATTCCTCCAATTTCATAGCGGACTGGAAGTCCGCAGTCTTCAATGCGGGCTAGAAGCCCGCGCTCATCTATAGTAGTTCGTAGCCAGCGGCGGCAATTTCGCCTACAGCTTGCCCACAAATATCACGAATTGCATTTGGTTCTGATCCCACCGGCACATGATTTAAAAAAATTGCAAACGAAATCTTTTTTCCGCTTTTGGTAGTCATGTATCCTGCAAGCGCTTTACTATCCACCATCACTCCTTGATGCAGCAGATCCGCTCTGCCATACGTTCCGGTCTTTGCAAACACATGACCGGCAGCAGGAGAATTTACCTGAATTTGAAACAAAGTTCCATCTTTGCCAAGAATCGGCAGTGCATCATGAAAACTTTGAAATTGTTTGTGGCCGGCCCAATACGCAAGATAATTTGTCATAAAATCGGGAGTAAAGTTTGCACTTCCCCCTGCACCATCAGCTTGCGATGCGCCATCATCTTTCACTCCCGCTTTCACCAAAAAATCATGAATCAATCCGAACCCGGCTTGAGGCGGATCCTTTTTTGCGATTAACGCACTGAGCAGATAAGGCATCATACTGGCATGAAGATTTTGACTCACTTTCAAAATGACTTTTATTTCTTCGGTCAGCGGCGGCGAAACGTGTTCTGCAATCTGATTCGCAGATGTGTAAGAAGATGCAAGCGATTTAAAATCCGGACGATCTTCTTTCAATCTTGCATTTCCTGAAATTCCAGCCTCACGCAATGCTTCAGTCAACACCACTTCAGCATATCGAGTCGGATCAGAAACCGCATAACTGAACATGTACGGCTTTCCACCTAAAGGGACAGAACCGGCCAGAGTTACTGTTCTGGATCCATCACTATTTTCAACATCCGATTCCCATCGAAGATCATGATTCGAATCACTTTTAGCGGTTATTGCACGATTAATGAATCTCACATACGAAGTTTCTGGAGCAACTTTTATGATTGCGGGCGCATTCTCCGCACTTCCTGGTGACACCACAACATCCACAACATTATCATTCACGACAATCGGCGAAATCATCACATCCGTTCCCAACTCTCGATCACCTTGTGGAAACAAGCTAGCGTCAACAATGATCCTTCCGGATATTTTTTTGATTTTTTGATCGCTCACCTGTTTTGCCAATTTGCGAATTACCACTAAAGGATCCTTGCCAACACCACGACTGTCCTCACCACCATAGGAATGATCTTCATCTTCAAATAGAAGCGTATCTTGTTCAGTGACCCTTCCGGATAAATTAGGATCTCCACTCGCAACCAAAATCAAATCCCCATCTAATGTTCCATCTGATTTGATTTCACCGGTGCGATAAATACGAGTATGAAAACGATAATCAGCTCCTAACAATTCAAGAGCGCTTCCTGTGGTAATTAGTTTTGTTGTTGATGCAGGGACAAAAAATTTATCTGCATTCATTGAAAACAAAGGTTTTTTAGATTCGAGTGAATAGAACTGAATACCGAAAATGGCATGACGGAATGCAGGTCTGCCAGTTATTTTTGCAAGACGTTTCTCAAATTGATCTTCCGCATGCAGAACGCTGGAGATCAGCAAAAGGATAGTGAAATATTTAACTGCTTTCTTCATGGATATGATTCTAACTCAAACCACGGAGGCACAAAGGGCTTACTGAATCCATCCAACTGCACGTGCCAAGGATTTCATCTCGCGCAGCGACCGGAAATAGCTTGTAGCTCTGGCATCTGGCATCTCTATTTATATGCTTCTGCGGTGATTCGAATCCCTTCTTTGTACGAAGTGGGTTTGAAGTCGAAAGCTTTTTCGAACTTTGTTGAATCGAAAATATAATCCGACTGATACTGATATAGCATTTCATGTAGTTCGCGAATGTTGCTATCAAACAATCCGGCAAGTTTGACCATCGTCTTATTCAGAACACGATATTTTGGTGCAACACCGAATTCATTCGCAATCATTTGAATAAATTCTTTGCCTGTTGGTGGATTCGAAGCGGTAGGAACATGCCATGTCTGGTTCCAGGTTTTTTCGCTGTTAGCCATAATTGCAAGAGCCCTTCCCGAATCAGGAACAAACGAATACGAATGTTTTACAGAATTATTTACCAACCATGACGCCTTCTGCCCTTTTGAAAGTTTGTCAACGACCAGAATATTCAACACACTGTTTCTTCCATCGGGTCCATAAAAATCAGCAGCTCTTGCGATCGCAGCGGTAATGTTTCCTGCCTTCATTTCATTTAGCAGAGTGGTTGCGATTTGTGCGCGGATTTCCCCTTTTTTACTTACAGGATGAAAAGGAGTTTCCTCCGTCATTACGCCATTGACTTTTCCGTACATGTAAACGTTATCGAAAAAAATCAACTTCGCTTTCGCTTTTTTGCATGCCTCAATTGTATTCGCCATGATCGGAGGCCACATCGCTTGCCAAACTTTAGTGTCATATTTCAATCCGATCAGTAGAAAAACAACTTCCGAACCAGCCACAGCCTGAATGGTTTGTTCTAAATTCGTAATATCTGCGGAAACAACTTCTTGCTGGGATGAAGACTGACGTTGCTTTCTGGCGACTAATCGAACCCGTTTACCTTCCCTGGCCAATTCCTTAACAAGTTCGTCGCCGATCACGCCGCCAGCACCGAGAATAGTTAACATACCTTACAATTATAGTATCTAAGCGGTAGCAGTATTGACATAAGTTCTGGGGGTCAAGTCTCATTTTTCCTGTAAAAATGTTGTTCTCCTGAACATGATTGTTTATGCAACTTTTGAATCTTTAACGATTCCTTCTTTCAGTGAAATGAGCTGTTTTTGGATTTTGAGATTCATTTGCACTCCACGCCAGAGCCGCGAAGAAGCGATCAATGTTGCAAAGACATATTTCAAACAGGATTTTTCACTTTGAAAATAAGGAATGATTTTTGTACGTCGTTTTGCTTCTTCAAATAAACGCTCAATGAGATTTGTTGTACGCACCCGAACGCGATGTTCCGCAGGAAGTTTCAAGCACTGAAGGGTCGCTTCTAAATCTTTTTCAAAGCTTTCCATTGCTGCGGGGAATTTATCTTTGAATCGGTGAATCAATCTTTGTCCGGCCGCATATGCTGACTGATACGATTCAGCGGTAAATATTTTTTGGATCATCGGCTTAATTTCATGAATTGCAGCTTTTGGAAGCCGCGCAAGAATGTTGCGCATCTTGTGAACCTGGCATCTTTGCTTCAATGAATAAGGGAAAACTTCGCGGCACGCTTTCATCACACCTGAATTGCCGTCTAATACGATCATGAATGGTTCATTCAGTCCGCGTTCGGTCATGTCATGCAGAAAGGCGAGCCAACTTTCGAAATTTTCTTTGTTGCCCAATGAAAGATGGAGCAAGATTTTTTTCCCATCTTCCCGGATCCCATAGGCGGCAAGTACAGCTTCTTTGCTGCGTACTCCGCGCCGGACTTTCCAATATGCTCCATCCATGAATAAGTAGAGGATTTTTTCTTTGATAAATCACGTTTGCGCCAAGCTTCAAAGTCTGAATGCAATTGATCGCTGATCCGGCTGATGACGCTTCGTGAAATTCCTTCGCCCGAAAGTATCTCAAGCATCGTTTCTTCAATGTCCCGTACTGAAAGTCCGCGAACCGCAATTTTTAAAATCAACTCATCCAGTTTTTCTGTCCGCCGCGTGTAAGCTTCCAAAAATGCTGAACGGAAACGCTCCCGGCTTTGGCGTACTTGCGGAACCTTTAATTCAATCGTTCCTTCCCCAGTCCGAATTTTCTTCGGCTCGTATCCATTGCGATATCCGCGGAATTCTTCGCTCTCTTCGGAACGTTTGTAATACCCACGGCCCAAAAATTCTTGTACTTCTTCTTCGATCGCTCGCTGCAGCATCACCTGCGCGCTTCGCAAAACAACTTCGCTCAACGAAAGTTTTTTCGCTCTGCGATCCTGCGCAAATTCCTTTACTAACAATTCGCTGGGTTGTATTCTTTCCATGGTGTGTTGTCCTCCTTTGCCCCTTCCGGATTCCACCGGAAAAGGCCTTTATAAAACTGTTCAGGAGAACAATACACCTTTTCTTTTTCTCTTCAGAAAAAAACTTTTTACAGGAATCTTAAGACATCACCATTTCTGGGTTGAGAAAGATTCTAGAGGTCAAGCGTCTTAAGCTCCAAGGTTGGTTGAGCCAACCAGTATTGATGTGAATCTGTAAGAATGGTCTAATCTAGACTTACCCAATGAGAGGTGAATTATGACTATAAGAATCAATAGCGATGCTCCTAACTTTACAGCTGAAACGACACAAGGAAAAATAAGTTTCCATGAATGGATCGGCGATGGCTGGGCAATTTTGTTTTCACATCCCAAAGATTTTACGCCAGTTTGTACAACTGAACTTGGATACATGGCCAAACTTGGTCCTGAGTTTCAAAAACGCAATACCAAAATAATCGGAGTCAGTGTAGATCCAGTGTCTGATCATGAAAGATGGTCAAAGGACATTGAAGAAACGCAAGGCGCTAAGGTGAATTATCCGCTGATTGGCGATCCTGAACTGAACGTAGCAAAAGCATATGACATGCTTCCTGAAGCCGCTGGCTCAACTTCACAGGGACGTACTGCCGCTGACAATGCAACAGTGCGATCGGTTTTCATTATCGGACCTGATAAGAAAATCAAAGCGATGCTCACTTATCCAATGAGCACCGGCAGAAACTTTGATGAAGTACTTCGTCTTTTGGATTCCTGTCAGCTGACTGCTAAACACAAAGTTGCAACTCCGGTTAATTGGAAACAAGGTGAGGATGTCATCATTGTGCCAGCAGTTTCAGATGCTGAAGCCAAAGAAAAATATCCGAAAGGTTGGAAGTCACCGAAGCCCTACATCCGGATCGTTGAACAGCCTGAGTAAAAAATATCCTGTGGGGCTGACCTCTGTGCCCGCCTTTTCGCTTATCTTAGTAGTTCTATGCTTTTTCGGGGCAGGGCTTGCTCTGCCTCAACAATCCCGCCCGAACATCGATATTCTTTACGAGCCATCACCAACTGAAGTTGTTGATGAAATGTTGAAGCTCGCCAAAGTCCAAAAAGATGATGTTGTTTATGACTTAGGCTGTGGTGATGGTCGTATTGTCATTGCTGCTGCAAAAAGTATGGCGCAAAAGGTCTCGGTGTAGAAATTGATCCCAAAAGAATTAAGGAAGCGCGAATCAATGCGAAAGAAGCCGGTGTTGAAGATCAAGTTGAGTTTCGTGAACAAGATCTTTTCAAGACTGACCTGCACGATGCCACCGTTGTGATGTTGTATCTACACTATGATTTGAATTTGAGATTGCGTCCAAAACTAATGAAAGAATTGCGGCCTGGTTCTCGTGTGGTTTCCAGCACGTTTGATATGGGCGATTGCAAACCGGATGTTTCATCGTTAATCAGCGGACGTAATATCTACCTTTGGATAATCCGGAACGCGCGCATTAATTCTTAGGCGGAGGCGGAGCAGTGAACTTCGCTAAATCAGCAAGGCCGAGTTCTTTTTCTATTTCACTGATTTGACGCTCCGCATCATCAAAACCATCTTTTCCAAATTGTCGATGTTCGATTTCTTCAAACTTGTCACCCATTTCATCCAATTGTTGTTTGCCGAGTGTTTCCTTCCACGCAGGAAAAATGATCGTATCTTCCTTTGCAGCATGGTGGCGGTACATTAATACGAACGAGTCCAACGCATTGGCTAAGTCATTCACATTTGAATTCAATTTTGATCCTGCGGATACCTTTACAATGTAATCGGTAATCTCACGACCGCGTTGGTGTTGTGACAACAAGGTATCAACAAATTCAGCGGCGCGGCCTCCAGTTTTTTTCACCGCAGGAAAAATGTAAGGTTCTTCCAATTGACGTTCATGATAATCTTCACCGAAAGCCTGAAATAGTTTTGCAGTTTTCTGTAAACCGGACGGAGAGATTCCTGCAACATTCGCGCGAATCTTTCCCGCGGCAAACGTATAAACCAACAATGATCGGCGAAAGATCCCATGCTCACGCATTAAATCTTCAACGGCGGTAACTTCTTCTTCGCTTTCTTCTTTCTTTAAAGGTGATGATTGAGCACTTACAATGCGATTTAATGCAAATGCAGTGGTAATCCAAAGAAAGTTTCTACGAGTGCGTAATTCGAAAAGCATAATAACCTCCAGAATTTGGACTCATCATTTCCTCCCAGCAATAAACTAATGTGCAATTGCTTGCGGCGAATTTGATTTAACTATTTTTTGTCGTAATTTTTTTCCATTTCGTAATGCTACAGATCGTTGCAAACTTCTCGGAACGAGTGGCAATAAGTTCATCAACGTCCTGAAAGCAAAACCGGGATAAACGATCGCTCGATTTTTTTCAAATGCTTTGATTGCTTCACGCGCACATTGTTCTGCAGAAATTCCCATGAATGGTGGAGGCACTCCGTCTAAACGGCCGCCGGCCGCCGTATCGAATTCAGTTTCAACCGGGCCGGGAGCAACTTCCGTTACAACAATTCCTGCGTCACTCACTTCCGCTCTTAATGCTTCACTGAAACCATGCAGATAATATTTCGTCGCGGAATAAATTGCTGAACCCGGCATGATTGCTATTCCTGCACCAGAACCGATGTTCAATACTCCACCTGATTTTCGCTCAATCATTGCTGGTAACAACCGGCGTGCGATGAAAGTTGGCGCGATAACATTTACACGGATCATGCTTTCAATACGTTGCCAGTCAGCACTTTCAAATAGCTCTGGATCTCCAAACCCGGCATTGTTTACAAGAATATCGATTGGTCCGGTCTTTTCAATTGCGGAATTCAACATTGATTCAATGGAGGATAAATTGTTTAAATCGCATGCTTCAATATGGACTTTTAATTCTTTGCGTGCGGATTGTAATTCGCTGCTCAGTTGCTCTAACAACTGCAAGCGTCTTGCTACTAAAATAATGGTTCGTGCTCTTTTGGCAAACTGACGCGCAAATTCGCGTCCGATGCCTGATGAAGCACCGGTAATTAAAATCGTTCCGTCATTTATCGGTGGGCGTGGCATTTGATTCCTCCTAAGGATTAAAACCGCAGAGAATTTTGAATCTATTCCACTGTAACCGACTTCGCCAAATTGCGTGGTTGGTCGACATCACAGCCGCGGCGAACTGCGATGTAATATGCGAGAAGTTGAAGTGGAATCACGGTGAGGATTGGAGTCAATAACGGATCAGAATTTGGAATATATAAGATTTCGTCTGCCAGATCGTTGACGCTCTTTTCACCTTCGGTTGTTACCGCGATAATTTTACCTTCACGCGAACGCGCTTCATTCACATTGCTGCACATTTTTTCAAAATGGGGATCTTTCGGCATTAATGCCACAACAGGCATCTTTTCATCGATCAAAGCAATCGGTCCATGTTTCATTTCGCCTGCCGGATATCCTTCCGCATGAATGTAAGAAATCTCTTTTAGTTTCAGCGCACCTTCTAAAGCGATCGGATAATTGATTCCGCGTCCGAGATACAAGAAATCTGTGGTGTTGTGATATTTGCGAGCCAGCTGCTCTAATTGCTCATGCTGCTGCAGGATCACTTCAACCAGATTTGCAATTGTGGTTAAGCCTTGAATTTTTGCAATCCTTTCTTGCACACTCAAAGTATTTCGCAATCCTGCCATATAAAGAGAGAACATATACAACGCCGTGAGCTGTGTCGTAAATGCTTTGGTAGATGCAACACCAATTTCAGGACCTGCATGTGTGAAGATTGCGCCTTCTGTTTCACGCACGATCATGCTGCCGGCAACATTTGTAATACACCCTGTGAGCGATCCAAGTTGTTTTGCTTCACGGATCGCGGCAAGCGTATCCGCTGTTTCTCCAGATTGTGTGATTGCAATTGTGAGTGTGTTCGGCTCGATAATTGGTTGCCGATAACGGAACTCAGATGAAATATCAACTTCAGTTGGAATCCGCGCTAATTCTTCAATCAAAAATTTTCCAACCAGCGCCGCATGCCATGAAGTTCCTGCGGCTACCAGGTTAATCTTCTTAACAGCCTTCAAATCTTTTTCGCTGAATTTGAATTCATCCAAATAGATTTTGCCGGTCTCCAGCGAAAAACGATCAACAATTGTTTCCCGAATTGCCCACGGCTGCTCAAAAATTTCTTTGAGCATGTAATGCTTGTATCCGCCTTTCTCTGCTTGAATCGGATCCCAATTAACACGGTGCGGTTCGCGATCAATTGGTTGGCCGGATAAAGTTTGAATCCGTGCACCATTTGCATTAATGATGGCCATTTCCTGATTATCCAGGAATATGAAATCGCGGGTGTATTGAAGCAATGCAGATACATCCGATGCGATAAAATATTCGTCTTTACCAACGCCCACGATTAAAGGCGAACCATTCCGCACACCGATAATCGTATTCGGCTCATCTGAACTCAAAATTACAATTGCATACACACCGCGAATTTCTTTAAACGCCTTCTTTACCGCTTGCTCAAGATTGCCGTCATAATATCGTTCAATTAAATGCGCAACGATTTCCGTATCGGTCTCAGTAACAAATCGATGGCCTTGCTTTAACAGCGCATTTTTTAATTCGAGATAATTTTCAATGATGCCGTTATGCACAACTACAATCCGATTTTTGCAATCACGATGAGGATGCGCATTTTCTTCGGTGGGACGTCCGTGTGTAGCCCAGCGCGTATGGCCGATACCATATACACCTTTAACCGGATCCGCCCTTAAAACTTCTTCGAGGTTTTGAAGTTTTCCGGCGGCGCGTCGAATAAGGATTTCACCTTTATTTACAACCGCAATACCTGCAGAATCGTATCCGCGATACTCCAGTCTTTTCAGACTGTCGATTAAAACCGGAACAACTTCCTTTTTCCCTATATACCCGACAATTCCACACATGGAGTGATATTGTAACTACTCACAACAAAAGAAACAAAGACTTTCTAAATTTACGGCGTATACTCGCTCTAATGAACAACTCCTTGAAGATATTCCCGGTTCTACTGGCTGCCATCTTTGGTTTCGCGGCAGGTATGGGCCTCGCCGGCTCGATAATGGGAGCGATCGCAACCGGAATTATTTCGGCTGGACTTGCAGGTTGGTTGATCTGGAAATTTCCGATCATCCAGATCGAAAAATCAGCTTACACACGTGGCCTGCAGATTTTGTCGATCATTGGAATTATTCTGGCACTTATTCAAGTTGTTCGACTCACCGCTTTCATGGTTGATCCTACCAAAGTAAGTTTTTCTACGATTCCATGGAGTGAATGGGAAGCGAAACATTCCTGTTTATCAGCTTACTTTGTTGCTGCTCAATCGGTAACAAAAGTGCCGGATGTTTACGCTAGTTCTTTGTACTCAATGCCTGATGACAATCCGAATTCGAAAAGAAAGCCACGGATGCTTGGAGTATTTCGTATTGATGTCTATGAGTACCCCCCACCATTCTTGATTTTGCCTGGAGTCTTTACATCTCTCACCAATAATTTTCTTAACGTTCGTTTGTTGTGGTTCGCATTCAACGGAATTCTAGTTTTAATCGCCATGCTGATCATTGCACGTTCGCTCGGACCGATCATTGGAACGCGCGCACAACTGCTCATTCCAGTAGTCTGGGCCGGACTTCCTACAGTGAACACGTTGCAGAAAGGAAATGTTCAGCTGTTGATTGTATCGCTTTCAATGATTGCGATGCTTTTCATTTCACGGAAGAAATTTTTATCCGGTGGCATACTTCTGGCCTTTACAGCCGCAAGCAAGATCTATCCCGGAATGTTGATTGTGTATTTGTTAGTACGGCGTCAATGGCGTGCAATTATTTACACCGCAATAGCGGGCATTGCTCTTGCGCTCATCACACTTTACGCGTTTGGATTGCAATCGTACGTAGCTTTCCTAAAACATTTACCTGGAATTTTGGGAGGCGAAGCATTTCCTGCATTTCGCAATGCTGCTGCTGTTGCGATCAATGTTTCAATTCCTGGAATTATTTTGAAAATGAAACTCTTTGGATTGCAAGGCATAGGTTTCGGCGCATCAAAAATCATAGGATGGATTTATACATTGGTTCTTCTTGCAATAATTTTTTTAGTGGGTCGCCGGAAAAACGATAATGCACTTACGTGGCTCGCAATCTTAATCCTTGCAACTTTACGCAGCCCTTTTCTGCCAATATCCTATGCAACTTTTCCACCGTTATGGTTGCTATCATTAATAATTGCTTTTCAATCACCGACTCCGAAGACTATGCTTATTTTAATTCTGGGATGGCTTTCTTTGAACATCATTGTTCCGAACGATTCAGGAGTCGATCCTCGACTAACTGTTTTCATTATGGCCATACCACAATTGGTCATAATTGCTCTTGCATTGATCGGTTTAAAACAACCTGAACAATCAACAAATAATATTGAAGCCGCTTCACCAAATGTTGGCCGTTTGATCATGTCCGAAAACGGCTAGTAATCCTGCGGATCCTGCACTATAGTAATCGCGCAATTTTTTGAAAGCGTGGGCGTCCTCGCCCGCATTAAGGATCGCAGGCATCTTGCCTGCGGGCTGGAAGCCCGCGTTCCACAATGCGGGCCAGAGCCCGCGCTCCATTTTTTCTAAAGAGGTGCAAGATGACATCGATTATGACAATACTTTTGTTACTCGCCGGGATTTTTAGCGCGCAGGCTGATTCTCCAAAAACGGATGCAGAAGTAGTCGCAGCATTAGATACGCAATATCAGGCTGCAGTTGCTCGCAACGATGCAGACACAATGGATAAAATTCTCGCTGATGATTTCGTTTTAGTGTTAGGAAACGGAACTGTACATTCAAAAGCAGATTTGATCAAGGAAGCGCGCGCTAAAAGTATTCAGTACGAACAACAAGTTGAAATTGATAACTCCCAAAAAGTTAGAGTCTGGGGCGATACTGCAGTTGTTACTGCGAAATTGTGGCTGAAAGGTACGTACAACGGCGAAGCTTTTGAACGAAAACTCTGGTTCAGCGATACTTATGTGCGAACAAAAAGTGGATGGAAATATGTTTTCGGCCAGGCATCAATTGCTCTTCCTAAAGAGCCTTGAAATGTTGATTCTATTTTTCATTTTCAGCATCTGTTATGCGGACACTCCGAAATCGTATGACGTTGCCGGTCCGCTAAATGAGCCGAAAATTTTTGCTGAAGGCGTAATAAGCACCGGTGATTATGATTCGCATCCGGCTTTTTCGCCTGATGGCAATACACTTTATTTTGTGAAAATGGCCCCGGATCTCAGCAAGTGGACGATTTTCTTCTCTAATTATCAAAATGGAAAATGGAGTAATCCCGAGATCGCGCCCTTCTCAGGTCATTATTGGGATGCTGATCCTCAGTTCTCAAAAGATGGAAACACGCTGTATTTCATTTCGAGCCGTCCTTTGAAAGAAGGAGACCCTCCAAAAGATTTTGATATTTGGAAGATTGAAAAAGCAAACAATCAGTGGAGTAAACCGATTCGACTTCCTGCACCGATCAACAGCGAAGTTAGCGAATACTATCCAACGCTTACGAATGATGGAACGATGTATTTTGGATCTCGCCGCAAGGGCGGTAAAGGAGCGTCTGATATTTATCGCAGCCGTTTGGAAAATGGTGAATATCGGACAGCTGAAAATTTGGGCGACTCCATAAATACATCTGGAAATGAATTCGAACCGTTTGTTTCATCCGATGAATCTTTTGTTATTTTTATGGCTACGCCATCTGAAAGTTTGGACCAGGCAGACTTTTTCATCAGCTACAACGAAAATGGAAACTGGTCGAAAGCTTTGAAATTACCGGAGCCGTACAACTCCCCTGTTACCGAATTTTCACCGAAGCTCACGCATGACGGAAAATATTTTTTCTTTTCAAGCAATCGGAATATTCATGCGGATATTAATAAAACAGAAACAACTACAGAAATGATGAAACGGATCCGCAGTGCTGGAAATGGACTGTGCGACATTTATCAGGTGGACTTTTCCGCTTTACAAAAAGCGTTGAGCTCGAAAAAGAATTAGCAAAAATTTATTTGCCACTGGTATACCAGCTTCCACCGGGACCGGTATAACTCAAGCCTTCGCCCCAGATAACATGATTCGTACCGCTGGCATCTACCGTTAACTCCAAATAATCACCGTAAGGAAAGAAATAACCGGCATCAGTTTTATAGGGAGCGCCAGAAGTATCATCAGAAAGGCGCAACGCCGAACTCCAGCTTGATCCGCCATTCCCAGTCTGGCGATACCAGGTATTCCATCCAAAATGCGATTGATTTCGATCGTCTTGCCAGACAACACGAAAATCATTTGATCCACCGGAGCCAACCGCTGGAAAACCATTATTCACTGTATTGGAATTTTGGGAAATAGCGGTTCGTGGACTCCAGGTAGTTCCATTTGTAGAGGTTCTGACAAAAAGTTTTTGCGGCGCATCATTTATATCGCCTGAGTTGTACGCAATCAGAATCTTCCCACTAGCATCAATCGCTAAACCTGTAGAAGGTCCCAAAAAGCCGAAGTAACATCCATCTGCATAATCGCAAGGTGGTGCTTCTTTCGATGTGTCGATTGGAATCGTGCTCCAGCTTGCACCTTGATTCGTGGATCTCAAAACATTGATGTGCACATCGCCTGCATATGTTTGGCTGTAATCAGCAGCACCGAAATAAACATTCCCATTCGGTGCGACAGCACCCGCGGAATGAAACCAATAACGATTGTCATTACTTGTTTTCACTGCCGGTAAAAAAGTTTGTCCGAAATCATGTGAAGCCACAACCCAACTATCACTTGCATTGAACGCAATATACACATGCTGTCCGTTCGGTGAAATCGCAAGAATAGGTTTATCAGACCAACTCGGTTTGCGTCCAGCTCCTGTGAGTCGGAGGAGCGGTGACCAGGTCAGGCCATGGTCCGATGATTTCGTCAACATAATACCAGGACGGAAATCATTGAGTATCACAGCGTAAATCGTTCCATCATTTGCAACTTCAATTTGCGGATCATACTGAGGCTGTTTTGTTTCAGCTATAAACTTATCTGGACCCCAGGTAGCTCCGCCATCCGCTGAAGCACGAAATACAATCGCAGGCAACGCACAGTTATTACACGGCTTCGTGCCAGTGTAGCGCGTTGTCAATTGATATAAATAAGATGATGAAGGATCAGCTACGATTGCTGGTTCCCAATCATCTTCGCCACTCCAAACGCGCTCCGATGCAAATCCGGCAGCTGCCATTGACTGGCGCGGGAGAGCTTCAACACGGGTTTGATTTGCGAATGATTTACCGCTCGAAACCTTCTTTTTTTCACCTTCGTGAATCCGTAAAACACAAGTTGAACACAAAAGTAGTGTGAACAAACAAACTAATTTATATGTCTTCATTAGAATTCACCCTTCACTTCGATCCGAAATTGTTTAAAGTTTTGCTTCGGAACCCGCTAGCTCTGACATTGTCGCTCTTTGATTAAGAGCATAATCCAACAAAGGAAAGAAACAAAACTGCAATTGCGGTTTTTGGCAATGAAATTGTTTGTTTTGGATTCAAAACTGTATTTAGAAAGAACTAATTTCCATACGTAGTTCACCACGC
>CAWINI010000004.1:0-3034792 GCA_963837395.1 uncultured bacterium
TTTTAGTCAAATCGAATTCTCTAGAAACAATCCGAACCTTGTTTTTGCCTTGAGTAGAGATCTGCTTCGCAGCACTGATTCAGGTCTGAGCTGGCAGCATCTTCCCTTCCCAGGCAATTCTTCCCTCAGCACATTTCGAATTCATCCAAAAAATTCCAATATTGTATATGCCATATCAGACTCGGTTTTTATTAGCCGAAACCGTGGGACAACATGGCAGGAGATTTCACATCAGCCGTTCGGCGATAATTTGTATGACTTGGAGTTTGATCCTATTGATCCGAATATTCTTTATGGTGTCACGCCTGGCATCAATGGCAAACAATCCTATCCGGCCGAAGTATTCAAAAGTATTGATCGGGGGAAAAACCTGGTCAGCGATCTTTGGCAACATTTGTTGCAACACTAACATTCCAAACCTTGAAATTGATCGCACAAACGGCAAACGTATTTATTTCGCATTTAACAATCTATTTTCCAGAACTACTGATGGCGGAAAGAATTGGAAACGTCTTAAAACTAGTAAGCCAAATTTGTTTCGGAGTCTTAAGATCGATCCGTCCAACGGTAAACAGCTTTACGCTGCCGGCTATGATGGTCTTTATAAAACTACAGATGGTGGCAATAGCTGGGCTTTCGCCGGAACAAAATGCGGGATATTACCAATATTTCTATTGATCCGAAAAATTCTCAAATCATTTACTCTGTGGGTGTATCAGGCAACTCAAATTTGAATTGTTTTGCTAAAAGCCAGGATGGCGGTGCTTCCTGGCAGCCTTTATCATTCCCTCATATTACCCCTACAGATAGTTTTGGGACTCTCGCAATAAGTTCATCGAACCCTAAATTATTTCTGGCCTCATCTGATTTGCTTTATCGATCCGTAAATGCGGGACAAAGTTGGATAACTATTACAAACGGAAAAGGAAATTTGTTTGCCAGTGTTGCAATAAATTCAAAAACAATTCCTGATGTTTATGCATTTGCTTACAATCGGCTTTTTGCAAGCTTTGCAAACAGTAAATGGCGTTTGCTAAAAACCCCTCCATCTTTTGGAATCAGTCGTCTTTTAGTTTCTACCAAAGATCCTTTGAGGCTTATCGCAGGCGGATCGCATATTCCATTTACTTCCACTGCGAAGGAAGCATTGATTGTAAGTTTTAACGGAGGGAATACGTGGCAATATCGGACAGCGTTTGAATCAGTGCAAGAGTTAATTATGGATCCACAAGATCCAAATAAGCTTTATGCCGGTGGCAATTTGTTTTTTGGCTCTGGTTTGAAGGTAGCGATTGGTCGTTCAACAGATTTTGGAAAAACATGGGAAACAGTTGTAACCAATGCATATGCGTCGTATGCCAATATCCGCATTGATCCAATGAATCCATCATTACTTTATGCATCTTCGGCTGATGGGATTTTACGGAGCACAAATTCAGGAAAAAGTTGGAACTTGTATGGAACTTTGCCGCCTTCAAAAATGATCTTCTCCATGGATGTTACGACACAACATTTATTTGCGGTGATGGAGGATCCTGACGGAGAAGTCTTTCATTCTTTATACCGAAGTGACGATGGAGGCTTGAGTTTCCAACCGAAAAATGCTGGCTTGAATGCATTGAGTCTTTACTTTGTAAAAGTTCATCCCACAATTGCATCAACGGTCTTCGTGGGTTCTGAAAAAGGGCTATTTATTTCAACAAACGAAGGCGAAAGTTGGGAGTTATTTAAAACCGCAGGACTCCCTCAACATCCGGATATCTACAACATCGCCATTCCTTTGGCGAATCCTAATGAATATTTTGTTGGTACGGGTCAAGGCGTTTTTTCATTTACGAACAAATAGTTCGCAGTATCTCCAATAGTTTTTGAAAAGCGATCGTTTCCGAGCTCGCTGCTAGTCTGATCCCTACGCGGGCTGCAGAATTAATCCTGCCACACTCCTCAGAAATAGCTGCTGTTAATCCAACCTACTGATATTACATGATTCCGGAAGTAGAATAGAATAAATAGAACAGGATTACGCTATATGGATTGTATAAGAAAAACATTAATCGTTTTGTGCGCTTTATTTGTCTCCGTTTTAATTCAAACCGCCAATGCTGACGTGGGCAAATGGATTACACATGGGCCTTTTGGCGGGTGTTGTGGTAAATTCCTGTTCCATCCAACTGTCAAGAATTTAGTGTTCGGTGTCGGAGAAGATCTTTTCCGCAGTTACGATGGAGGCCTCCATTGGAAAAAATTAAACCTGCGCAATGTTTTGAATCAGGAATATTTGAATATTACCACTGCCAGACTTGACCCATCCAATGCTGACAGAATTGTGGTATTTGCAGATGCGTTTCTGATTAGTAACGATAGGGGCGACCACTGGCAGATAATTCAGCCCACATTCAATCCACGCCCGGAAGATGTTTATCTCACAGAGTTCGAGATAGATCCGCACAACTCTCGTAGGATGTATGCAGTTTTTGAGTCTGGTCAGGGATACAAAAGCACTGATGGAGGAGCAACGTGGCAGTATATTTCTGGTTTTTCTACTCCCGCAATGGGCAAGGATAGAACTTCATCCAAAAGCGAGCAACATCTTATATGCAAAAAGTTACAACAATCGTCCCATTGTTATTAAATCCACGGATGCCGGAAAGACCTGGCGATCTTTCAGTAGTGGACTACCAAACGATTTTTCAGGTGATTTGATCCTTGATCGTTCAGACCCGAATGTTCTTTATATTGCGGGTACGGCGAAAACCACTGATGGCGGGAGAAAATGGATTCGTACTCCGTGTAATTGCACAGTCAATGGAATGGCGCTTGACCCCCAGAACAAAAATGTGCTTTATCTCTCTGCCTCGGAGGGGATTTTAGAGAGTACCAACGGAGGATTCTCCTGGCGTTTCATGCCACTGCCAAACGTTTATGGGTCAATTCCAAATAGTGTAGCGGTAAATTCTTTCGACAGCGGCGTTCTCCTTGCTGGAACGCTTGTAGGTCTTTTGCGATCCTCCAACGCAGGCTCTTTCTGGAAATTCATTGCCACCGGCCCTGGCGGGGCTCAGGCTTTCCATCTGGCGATTGGACACAGTCGACCGGGACTCATTTTTGCGTCAGCACCGTTGGTTCTTTATAGAAGTGCTAGCGGTGGGAATGAATGGGAGGCCGTTTCAAGATTTCCGGCGGAGTTTGGGGTTTGGGACACTGCGGTTCATCCTGCAAATTCAAATCTTATAGCAGCGATTGGCTATCTTAGAAATAATCAGTCACGAGTTGCTCTTAGCACTGATGCTGGAAAAGCTTGGATCTTCCGCACTCTAAACGTTGGAAATCCTTACAGCATTGCGTTTGATCCAATCGATACCGCCACTCTCTATGTTGGTGCAGGTGGATCGTATGCTATGACTAAGAGCACAGATTTCGGAAGAACATGGAGTTTCATTAACAAAGGATTAAGTGGAGTTGGTTTAGTTTCCGTCATCGCAATCGATTGCAAAAACACCAAACGGGTTTTCATCGGCACAAATGCAAACAAGATCTTTGGAAGTGATGATGGTGGTGCGAACTGGAAAGAACAAAGCCAGGGCATTCCGGCACCAACTGAGGACAACTTTTTTATCAATTCGATCCGGTTCGATCCTTCTCATTCAAATGTTTTGTATACCGCTAATTCCGCAGATGTTTTCAAGAGTACTGATGGCGGCAAGAGTTGGATAAAAAAGGATCGTGGGCTTCCCAGCCAAAGGTATGTGAACTTTGTGTTGATTGATCCAGCAAATCCTTCAAAACTCTACACAGGGGGCACGATGTCCCCGCCAATTTTTGTCTCAGAAGACGGAGGAGAAAATTGGAACACTTTCAGTACGAAAGGTCTTCCGCAAGCAACCATCCTTCGTCTCGAAATCAGTGCAGCTCAGCAAGACAAACTTTACGCATTAACAGATAAGGGAATTTTTTCATATATCCCTCCAGACTGAGATAAGCAAATTCTTTAAGGAGAAGATACCTTCCAGAAGCAGCCAAACTCAATAAGACGCAACTATTACAAAATCGATTTCAGCTACGAAAGACAACCGGAAGTAACATTATTTCTTTTCAGTAAATGAATAGACTCCACCACCTGTGGCAAGATGATAGATATTGTGGCCATAAAGATCTACGATCATATTGTTAATCGTCAATGGCGGGCGCGGAAATCTAAACCAGCTTTGTCCTCTGTCGTTTGATTTGTACAAACTTCTACCAACTGAATTGTAGACAAATACTGTGGAAGGGTTCCAAGGATCTACAGCAAGATGTGTAATAGGAAAAGATCCTTCCGGAGAAAACCGATGCTTTTTTATCCATGTTCTTCCACCATCCGCACTGAAGTAAATATTGGAACTTAGATCGGGCATAATGGTTGAAACATAGACCGCTTTAAAACTTGCAGCGACATCAACTGGATGTTCATTGCTGAGTGGCATTGTTACTTTTTCCCACCTCTCGCCGGAATTTTCACTTCTGTAGATTTCGGGATCTCGTTCGCTAATCGCATATATCGGTGATTCCGGCTCAAGACCGACGGTTAATTTAACTATTCGGGGGTTAGTAATTCCTTCATTGCTTAATTTCCAAGTTTTACCCTGGTTAATGCTTTTAGCAACTCCTGCGAGAGCGCCGTTGCTATTAAACACCGCCATAAAGAGAATGTTGGGATTTTGAGAATGAAATGCGAGCACTCTATCGTAAGAAGATGGTCCTCCAAATGCCTCACTAAAACGCCATGACTTTCCCCCATCGGTACTCACGGCAATATTTGGGCCAAATCGTAGATTAGGCTCCTTAAAGTCTCCAGCAACTGCAATTAATTTTGGATCGCGCGGATGAACAGCGATTTGTTGAACACGCTTCGTCATCAAAGATTTCAAGATATTCCAAGGAGACTCTTCGGAACTCTTTTGATAAATTTGCCAGTTGTAGCCAGATGCCAACAACTTTCCAGGCCCGGCCATTGCGATCGGTTGAATCGAAAGCGCATTCATTCCTTTGTTAACGGCACTCCAATTATTACCTCCATCTTTTGATCTAAATACGCCATTGCCGGTATCACCAATAAATACAAAACCTGGTAGAAGTGGATGCACTGCAATAGATAAGTAATTCGTCATGTATCGTGGTGGTGGCTGAAGTACCTGCCACGTTTTGCCGTCATCCGAACTAGCCTGAAGTCCTACACCGGCAGCATAAACCACGTTAGGCATTCGTGGATCGATTGCTAAACTCGAAACTCCATAGTTGTAGTTGAGAGTTTGCCACGAGCTTCCAGCATCAGTACTGGTTAGAACACTGCCACCACCTGTACTGAATCCGGCGTAGAGAATTGAACGATTTGTTGGATGAACGGCGAGACTAAAGAGATATGCCCCATAACCGTCAGGTGTCGCAATTCGCGTCCATAAAGCACCACCATTCTCAGTTTTGTATATTGAACGATCAACGGTTAGGTAAACGATTTCCCCATTTTTTGAATCAACAACCATTGAAGTAAAATAGCCATTTTGAGGGAGTCCTATGCTGCGACTGACCCACGTTCTTCCTTCATCAGTACTACGAAAAAATGATCCATTACCAAGAAGTAAGTACAAAATCGAATTCGAATTAGAGTGAAACGCAAAATCCTTCAGTTCAACATTGGTAGGGAAATCCCCAAGTCTTTGCCATCTGATGCCTAGATCTGATGTAACAAAAAGCGACTGAGATGATGCTGCATATAATCGATATGGACTTCGTGGCGAGAAATGTATTGCGATTGTATTAAGGAATGGAACTTTTATGTGCTGCCAAGTGGTACCAGTCGTTGTGCTTTTGAATAGGCCACCGTTAAGCGCAAAGATTATTGAAGAAACGCGGGGATGAAATGCGAAAGCAGTGACCTGGCCGCCATAAGGCCCAGACGACGTCCAGTGATTCTGGCCACACCAGGTGGGCATTGGCATCATCAACAACACCGAAAAAAGTATGCTGCCAAGCAAGATCTTTAAATGGATTTTCATATCAATCAATGCTGCAAAGTCTATCACAACTAGTAGCTATGCATTAGATACTGCTTTGAATAATTAGTACTTAGTGAAATTTGTGTGTTTCCGAAGCGATAGAAATTTTTGTTCGTCGGAGTTGCCATCAGAATGCAATAGCTTTTGAAGATTCTATTAAGTTGCTACTGTGGATTACTTTCGCAGAAAAACACCATGGTCTGTCGCATCATCCTCAGTTTTGGCCGAGGAATTACCCTAACACTCACATCGAAGAGTGATTCTTGGGGCGGTGAAAATCATTATTTGATCTTTTTCGGATGAGCGAAAGATAAAGCAAACCTGTAAGCAAACCTCGTCCAGCGTTTTCGGTGCTCATTGCGGTCAGAATGCTTAAATACGACTGAAATATAAGCCGGGTAAAAACCACTCATTTTCATTCCGCGGCCTCTCTATGGCCTCTCTTTAACCAGAACAAAAACAGGCTATCACAACCAAGCTTAACCAAGATGTCTCGAGGAGGGTAAGGCGTCCCCAAGGGGATTTGAACCCCTGTTACCAAAGTGAAAGTCTGGTGTCCTGGACCGAACTAGACGATGGGGACGCACATCAAACTGAAGTACGAACGCATGGATTATACGGAAAAAAATCCGAGGTTTCAATCATTTCGCGGTGGGCGTCAAATCTGCAATTTAAGTTTGCTTTTTTAGCCGTTCCAGGATCTTCTTAAACTGCTTTTCATCTTGCAGCGATCGCAAATCAAAATCGTTGGCTATTTTATCGGCGTCCTTAAAACCATGATCTACTGCTTTCTTCAACGATTCCATCGCCTTCTCTTTCTCCCCCAACTGCGCCTGTGCACGCGCCAAACCATACCAAAGATACGGTTCGTCAGGATCGATTTCTACGGCAACCGAATAACACAACGCTAGCCGTTCAAAATCACCATACTCTCGAAATCCTCGCGCGAGATAAAAACCATGCTGAATCCTAACAACTGTCAAAAGACGTTGAACTTGAAGTCGATCTTCCTTCAACGGCGCTTCTTTTGCTTTCTTCTTCAGTCCCACAACCTGCAAAAACTCCAACACATGTTCTAACTTCGGTACATTTCCAGACGTATTCCGGATCGATCGATTCACACTTGCTAACTTTTGCCGGAAATCATTATCGATTTGATCGCGTCTGACTTCTTCCTGCTGCCATTGTTTCACTTGTTCCGAATCGAACAAACGCGTCGCTTCCAAAGATACCGTTTCAACATCTCGCAGCGATTTGAAATCAGTTGCAATACTTTGATACTCATCTGCTGCTTCGTGCAAAACCCCACTCGATTTTCGTTCTTCCGCTCTCTTCATTCTTTTCTGAAAAATCTCTTCCACCAAAGCAGGATCTTTTTCGCGTTTGCCACTTTTCATGGCTTGAATTTCCATCCATTCCAATTCTTCGGTGCAAAGTTCTGCGGGCGGCCAATCGTGTTCACCATCAAAAACGCGGATCCTGTAAGGAATCCCTGCGGATTTGAGTTTCGGTTCTAAAATACGCATCTCATAATAATTGAAATCAAGATTGCCAACCGTTCCAAAAAATGCGAACGGTGTATCGGAAGTTGGATCATGATCGGTAGGAAATCCTGAACCAGCACCGATCACGCCGGCAAATTGTCCGGAGTAACGATATGCCATATCACATGCAATGCGCGCACCGCCGGAATATCCGGCAGCATACATCCGCTGTTTGTTTAATGAAAAACGCGAAGTCGCATCGTTATACATCGCTAACATTGCTTGTAAATTCGGAACCGTAGGATCGTCACTGGCGGAATTGTGGATGAAACGATGATGTATCCATATTTTCCCGCAGCAGTCTTGAATAATTCCAGAGGCGCCGTTCCCCTGGCATCCGCATCAAAAATAAACAAGACCGGCCAATTCTTTTCACTTGTATATGCTGATGGCAAATACAACGCATATGAAAATCCTGGAGCGCCGGTGCAATCTACTTTCTCAATTGCTTTTCCTATCGGAAGTTCTACAGAATTTTGAGCACTCAACAATGCGCATTGAAGGCTGATCAAAAGAACGAATATTCGGATCATGATTTTTCAGTACTTAGCGATGCACACACGACTGTCAACACCAGATAGTGCCAGTTATAAATTACATCCGGTTTCATGAGCAATGTTTGGCCGGCAACAAGCTGAAACATAAATATGGATGTGAGTGTCCATGCTAAGCGCTGACGAATGCCGGAAAGGATCCACAATGACAATAGCGGCTCTGCAAACAAAATCACCCATGCCAGAAAAACATTTAATGAAGGCGGCGACCACGTTTTGTCAAATTCTGATGTGATGTAGTTGACCAGTACATTGGGTCCCATTCCGATCCATTTATAGAGTCCGGCATAAAGCAGCCATATTCCGAAAAAAATTCTGATCCAAAAGACAAAATATCGGCGACTATCGTAGCTAAGCAGGTCCATATTCAGCTCCTTCTCCAGAAGATTGCGGGCCAAGGTCCGCGCTCCGTAATGCGGACAAGACGTCCGCGCTCCTTATTCACCCTGGGGATTTTTGATTTTTCCGTCTTTTCCAATCACGCGTCTCATGGTTCCTAATTGTCCGGCATGATACGCTTCGTGCCAAAAAATCGTTGCAAGAATAGATCCAACTGTATCTTTCCGATCGGGTCTCAATGTTGCTGGCTCATTCAACTTCTCATGCGAAAGCGATTTGATTCCATCTTCCAATTCGCCCTGTAACGCATTGAAGGCAGTCTTCAGTTCTTCAACATCCAATGCTTTTGCCTCACTGAATCCTTTGGGAGTATAAACTTCAAATTTGCTTTTTGGATAAAGCGATTTCTTGCCGATTAGTTCTAGAATTTCATTACGTGTTTTCACCATATGTCCCAGTATCCAATTGAAGGTTTGTCCTTCAGATTGAGGATGAACTAAAGATTCTTGTTGATTGATCCCTTCAAGATTTCTATTTATCACAACGTTTGAAGTACCTAATGAATGTAACAATGTGGGTGTATCCATTTCTATTCTCCTTTTGAAATTGACCGTACTATAGATAGTCGTTCTGGAAACTGCAAAATCGACTGCATGAAAGATATCGACATCGTTTATGCATCGCAAGTCACGAAAAAACCTAAGGAGAACACTTGCATTGATTGTGATAATGTAGAGAGAATTGCATGGCAAATCATGCGAAGCATGTGATGGGCAGTTGAACTGTAGCATTAACTCCAATGAACAAGTAAGAAAAAGGAGATGTTATGAAAAAATACGGCGCAGAGTTTTTTGGAACCTTTTGGCTCGTTCTTGGCGGATGTGGTAGTGCAGTACTAGCAGCTGCCTTCCCAAACGTCGGTATCGGTTTACTTGGCGTTGCATTTGCGTTTGGTTTAACGGTTCTGACAATGGCATTCGCTATTGGACATATATCCGGCTGTCACCTCAATCCTGCAGTGTCGATTGGTCTCTGGGCTGGTGGACGTTTTCAAGCAAAAGATCTGCTTCCATACATCATTGCTCAAGTCTTAGGTGGGATCGTTGCTGGTGGTGTTTTGTATCTTATCGCCAGCGGAAAGGCTGGCTTTGATGTACACGCCGGATTTGCAACGAACGGCTACGGCGATCATTCACCAGGTGGTTACAGTTTGCAAGCGGCACTGATAACTGAAATCGTGATGACGATGATGTTTCTGCTGGTCATTCTTGGTGCTACTGACAAACGCGCGCCACAGGGATTCGGGCCGATTGCGATCGGGTTATGCCTAACGCTCATTCACCTGATTAGCATTCCGGTTACCAACACATCAGTAAATCCTGCGCGCAGCACTGGCGTCGCTGTTTTTGAAGGTGGTTGGGCGATTTCACAGCTTTGGCTCTTCTGGCTGGCCCCAATTGTTGGCGCCGTCCTGGGCGCTCTGATATATCGCTATCTTGAACAGGATTAATTCGTAGTCCATTTCCAATGAGGATTAGCGTAGACCTGAATGGTTTCATCCGAATGCACTAACGTCCATTCGCTTAAGATTCTGTTCAAAATAGGAGTTACATTGTGGACTGAAGCGATGCGCCGCGAAGCTTCGTGAATGATAGCGAATCGCGCATCTTTCAACTGACACGGAAAGAGCACCCGGTTTTTTAAAGCACTGAAATACACACCACTGCTTGTTCCTCCTTCAGCCAATTGAACAAGCATAGGTGAGACAGTTCGGCAATTGAACATCCATTCTAAATGGGTAGTAATGATCAGGTCGTCCGATCGGAGTTGCGGGCGGAGCCATGCGGCCGTTCGCTCGGCTGCTTTCGTGTGATTAAGAGTTGTCAGTCGAAAATGCGCATACATAGATGGGAAATAGGATTGAATTTCCCGATACGAATGGAAAGCAATTACGAACAAGAAGCAAATGCCAATGAATCCCGCAAGAATATTCGCCGCCTTCTGAACCAATTGTAATTTCCCTGGCGCAACCTCCTGGTTTCGAATCCGGCTGATGTAATTCACAGCATCTGATGCATCGTGCCGAAACCAATCTGCCGTTCGTTTGCGGATCTCATCAACTAAAAATCCAAGTGAAAGGAACAGGGCTGGCGTGAAAATGATGCCTGCCCGATACAAGAATGATTCATCCCCAATCTTTAATGCTAGAAGTAAATCCAACAATAAGCTGAAGACCACAACGCGTCGAACGTTCTTGAATGGCAAAAAGAACAGACCTGCGAAACCCAGGTAACCATAAGCTCGCAACCCGCTCATTAGAACTCCGAGTGCGTTGAGTGGTGCAACTATGTTTTTATTTGAAGCGAGACGGACCGTCATCAGAACTTTCACTTCCTCAAGAAAGATGTCACGCGCAAAAAGAAGCATCAGGCAAAGATAGATCGCAAAAGGTGCAAGCAGGATCGCAATTGTCGTTAGTACTCTGCCTCTTCGAACAGTGAACAGTGCAACTCCAAGAGTCACGAAAAAACGTGCCCACATGACCGGCGCGATCACCATCCCCAACCCGGCCGCCAAAGAAGCAAAACAAATAGAATGACGATCGTCCGCTGATCGAACATGGCGAACAAGGGAATACAGGTTGATGGCACCAAGCAATGCAGCAACACTATAGGTAAATCCCCACCGTGTTAAAAGTATTGTGTAAGGACACAGCGCAAATATCACAGCGCCAATGATCCCGGCGGGCACGTTCTCCATCTCTTTTCCGATTTTGTAAATGAGCCATGTAATTCCTAAGCCGCTCATTGCCGCAAGAAAGCGTACCCATATGATGTCTTTTCCGAAAAATACTAACAACGAACCAAGTAGCAGATGGAACAATGGAAGATGCGGCAGAAATGTATGCGGAACGGCCTCCCACTGCAAATGACCATGAATCAAGTTCCAGGCCTGGCCAATAAAAATCGTTTCATCGTGATACCAACCCGGCGAATAACGAAGATTGTAGAATCGCGCCGCTGCCGCAGTGGCAAGTACTGCGATCATCATGATATTTCCGCTTCTTTGCGATTTCATAGCTTGATCTGGAAAAAAGATCGTATCAGTTTATTCGCCTTCTTCATATATATTGGAGTTGTATATTGGAGTTGCATGTTCACAACCGAACCTATAATGTTTCTATTTTGTAGCAACATATGTCACGTAACGAAAACAAAACATCTTTCCTGCTATTTGTGATTTGTTTTATTTCTGCTGCATACTTCTATCATTTGGAAGCTGGTTGGAACGTAAACAGCAGGATCTGCCTGACGTATGCCATCGTCGAACGCGGGACTTTTGAGATCGATTATTATCAGCAATTTCAACAGCTCAAGACCTCCGATATATCTTTCTTCAATGGTCATTATTATTCGGACAAAATCATTGGTACTTCCCTTCTGGGAACGATTCCAATGCTCCCCGTTTCGGCAATTGAACGTTTGTCCGGACATAAGCTCTCATGGAATGCAAAGCGATATGCAGTAGAGCTCTTTACTGTCAGACTTCTTGGCGCCTTGTCTGCGATTGTGCTTTTCGAGATTCTCTTGATTCTTGGAGCAACAACCAGAGCCGCACCTTTTCTTACGATCGCTTATTTTTTCGGAACACAAGTCTTCAGCGTGAGCATGATCTTTGTTTCTTATGCGCCTGCATTGTTTTTCACACTCATTTCCTACCTTACTCTGTTACGTTATCGGGAAAACCTGAGCGTGCGAGTGCTTGCTATAGCCGGGTTCTTCTCCGGTGCAGCGATGCTTTGTGAGTATACAGCGACAATTGCAACCTCCGGGCTATTTTTATACGCACTCTTTCATTCCAAACGACGGCTTGCTTCAATTGCATTTCTATTAGGTGCAGCCCTGCCACTTTCTTTGTTTCTTTTCTACACCATCAGTGTTCTCGGCCATCCTGCAATTCCGTATTACTACGAAGCGAACGAATCATTCAGGGTTGGAATGTCGCGAGGCTTATTGGGGATCGAAACTTTTGATCCAACGGTATTGTATCTTCTTACTTTTGGACGATATCGTGGCTTGTTCTATCACTCCCCTTTTCTTCTTTTAACGCTTGCCGGCTGGTTCGCAATGTGGCGTAATCATCCCAGGCGAAGCGATCTCTTACTGTCGATCATGATTGTTATTTCTTATTTGTTTCTTAACGCATCCTATTATCTCTGGTGGGGTGGACTTACGAACGGCCCGCGTCACTTGATCCTATCAATTCCATTTCTAATCTTTCCTTTAGTCAGCCTTTGGAATTTTTCAAAAGTCGGTCGCGCCTTCATTGTTGCAGGAGCAGCTTATGCGATTCTTTTCAATACACTTCCAGCAATGGTGGATGCTCAATTACCTCAGGGATACCCTTCACAAATCCTGTTTAAACCTAAAATTGATTTCCCATATATAGATCCATTGTGGGAATTCGGCATAAAGAAACTTACCACAAGGTAGCTGTGAACCCGGGAATCTTCTTAGGATTAAGAACCGTTTGGTCCATTCTGCCTTTGGCCTTGTTTTGGGTGGTTGGATCCTGGTTGTTAATGCAAAGTGTGAAAAGTGATGAAAATTCTAGTGACAGGCAGCTCAGGCCATTTGGGTGAAGCACTGGTCCGCACATTGCGAGTCACTCGTGATGTTTCCGGTCTCGATATTCATCCATCTGACTTTACGAACAATGTCGGTTCTATTCTTGATCGCGAATTTATCAAACATTGCATGAAAGATATCGAGATTGTTCTGCATACCGCAACTCTGCACAAACCGCATATTCTAACGCGCACACGCCAGGAATACATAGACACAAATATCACCGGCACGCTGAATCTTTTGGAAGAGGCGGTTTCGTCTGGCGTTCGTGCATTCATTTTCACAAGCACTACCAGCGTTTTCGGAAATGCAATTAAGCCGAATTCTGATGAACCCGCATTATGGGTCACGGAAGATGTCGTACCGATTCCAAAGAATATATATGGTGTAACCAAAATTGCGGCGGAAGATTTGTGTGGACTTTTTCATCGCGATCATAAGCTGCCCTGCATTGTCCTAAGGACGTCGCGCTTTTTTCCGGAAGAAGATGATCGCGAAGATGTGCGGCAGAATTATGATGATGCCAACATCAAAGCCAATGAATTTCTGTACCGCCGTGTTGATCTTGAAGACGTTGTCAGCGCACATCTACTTGCAATGCAGCAAGCAGCATCAATCGGATTTGGACGTTACATCATCAGCGCAACCACGCCGTTTTCGATTAAAGATCGAAACGATTTGCGTACGAACGCACCGCAAGTCGTAAAGCAGAAATTTCCGGATTACGAAGATGTGTATGCGCGATTTGGTTGGAAAATGTTTTCATCAATCGATCGTGTTTATGTGAATGATCGTGCGAGGAAAGATTTGGAATGGAAACCAAAATATGACTTCCGGTATTTACTGGATCGCTTGAAAGCTGGAGGGGACCCACGAAGTGTGATTGCGCGGACGGTTGGCTCAAAGGGTTATCATAAAAGTTGACGCAGTGCGGCCCGTTTCCTTTTGGTAGCGAGCGACAATCGTTTCCAAAATATTTTCCTGTCCTGACATGATCAACAAAAGGACGCTTCCACCAAAACCGCCGCCGGTCAATCGTGCACCACAAACACCATATTCGCGCGACAAATCAACCAATCGATCGATTTCCGGAAGTGATACTTCGTAATCTATCTTCATCGATTCGTGCGATGCATACAGCAAACTTCCCAATGTCGCTAAATCAGAATTTTGCAGTGCGGATACCGCTTTCAATACACGTTGATTTTCGGTAAGCACATGTCTTGCACGCTTTCGAAATGAATCCGGAAGATGATTCAACCCATATTCAGTAAGATCACCCAGTTGAGCAATGCCTGCAATGCGGCAAGCTTCTTCACATTCTTGTCTCCGCAGATTGTAATCGCCGGTTCGATGGTCATGCCTGATTCCTGAATCAACAACAGCCAAAATGCATTTCTCCGGCAGAGCAATAAATTCATGCGCCAGATTATTGGTATCTAAGAAAAGCGCAAATCCCGGCTTGCCGATCGCCGCAGAAATCTGATCCATGATTCCCACTCTTGCCCCAACAAATTGGTTTTCTACGGCTTGACCAATCAGCGCTAACTGCAAATCATCCAATTGCAAACTGAATGCAGTTCGTAATGCGCGAAGCAAACTTACTTCGAGCGCAGCACTGGAAGCGAGTCCGCTTCCAAAAGGTATTGTTGTTTCAATCCGCGCGTCGAAACCTGCGATCTCATAGTGGTCACGGAAACGGACGATTCCAAATCGCATCGAACTTCATTAATACGGTCTTCAAAGCGCGAGCAAAATCTTTTCGTTCAGCTGTTGTTAATTCTGCCAAAAATGAGCATTTGCGAATCGGCGCAATCCAAACTTCATATGCATATCGCGCACAAACAGGTACAAATGCTGCAACATCACCCTGATACAAAATACGACTGCCATTTTTCAATTCGGATTGAATCAAATCTTCAAGCAGACTGCGATGATTTTCGTTCCAATATTTCTTCTGCTGCTCTAACTCACGTGCGGCAACAGGCGGCACAAATGGATACGCATAAATCTGACCATGCGGATGATGAAGCGTCACACCAACTTCCACACCTCGATTTTCGAATGGCATTACATATTGGATCGATTCCATCTTTCCAAGTTCGCAATAACGATCGATCCAAACTTCAATCAGCAATTCCAGATGCGACAACGGAAGTTGCGTTAATGAAGTGTCCGACTGTTGTGTGTAAACCACGACTTCGCAAACTCCTGTTGCCGGAAGAAAATCCACAAACGATTTTGGAGGATTTTCGGCATTCATTGACAGCGATGGAAATCGATTTTCAAAAACTGCAATGTCGTAGTTTCCTGATGGCAACTCCGTTGGGTGCTGCGGATCAATCGTTGGCGCAAGAGGATTGAATTCAGGCAGGAATGTTCTGTGCTGCCGGTGTGCTGCATATGAAATCCATTCGCCGCGTAAAGGATGCCATCGAAGATGAGGGCTGGGGATGATGGAAGATCCAGTTGGAACAGGCGCAGCATCCATATGATCAATGGGAGTTGCGGAATAAAGGATGAGGGAACGTCCGTCTGGTTTTTTGAGATTCAGTTTGTGCATAGATCTTAAATGCGGACTAGAAGTCCGCGCTCCGTTTTGCGCTTAAGCAGATATATCAATCGGATAATCGACATCTAAATCCGGAAGATATTTCACTTTGGCTTTCAATTTCAGAACGTAATTTATTTTGCGTGATTGAATGTATGGCCGTGGTGAATTTTCAGGCAACTTGATGGAGGCTTGTCCGCTTCCTGCAAGAGAACTGCCTGCAACGGCGTAGACACAATCTCCGTGATCGCTCGATTTGGCTTCTTTTTCAGCCTCTTCCAGGTCCAACCAGAACTCCAGTTTTTGAATTAACTGCGGCATTGTAAACGACCAATTGAGATCGATCCTACCTCCGAAACGGAGATTGTTTGAACCAATTGTCAGTGAAGCCCGCGGTCCAAATAGCATGATAAATTGATAAAAAATGGAATAAATCATCACCAGCCCTATCAGTGCGAATATGGATAACACCACCGCAACTAAATACATCATGCCGCCTTTCCATTGAGTGGCAACGGCGTAGATGGCGAGTCCGGTTAAGGCGTTCCAAACGATGGCCATCAGAACGATCGTAAAGAATTTGCGTGAGCGTGTTTCGGCTGGTTTTAATTTGAAGCGGCCGTAAGAATCGGAAGTTAGTTGCATATTTATTTAGCGGGCAAGATGCCCGCGGCCCATAATGCGGACCAGAGGTCCGCGCTCCGTATTGCGGACCAAAGTCCGTGGTCCCTATTGTACAATTTGAACTATGTTTAAAACATCAATACTGTTGTTGACTGTCATTATGATTTCAACCCAGGCAAGTTCTCAGGATCTAAACGCATATGCCGAAAAATATGTTCGGCTGGTGTTATCGCTCGGAGAGCTCGATACTGATTATGTTGATGCCTATTACGGTCCGAAAGAGTGGCGGGAAGAAGTAAAAGCATCACCCAAAACCCTGGATCAGATTGCAAAAGAAGCTCAAGAACTTGATCACAACTTAAAAGCCATCCAGTCAAATAAAATGCAAGAATTAGAGCAACGCAGGCTTCGATTCATCACCCGGCAACTGGCAGCATTGATGGCGCGCGTTGAAATGTTGAAAGGCAAAAAGATGTCGTTTGATGAAGAATCGCAAGCACTTTATGATGCAGTCGCGCCACAACACACCGAAAAAGATTTTAAGCCGGTTCTAGATGAAATCAACAAACTCATTCCCGGCAAAGGCGACCTTTCATCTCGATATTCTGATTTCAAGAAAGACTTCGTCATTCCTAAAGAGAAACTAGATGCGGTGTTTCGAACCGCGATTCAAGAATGCCGCAGCCGGACGGCAAAGCATATTCAAATGCCAGCTGACGAAAGTTTCACTGTTGAATATGTAAAGGGAAAATCCTGGAGCGCGTATAACTGGTATCAAGGCGGTTATCGAAGCATCATTCAACTGAATACTGACCTTCCGGTTACCATTGATCGCGCAATCGATCTTGCATGTCATGAAGGTTATCCCGGCCATCATGTATTGAATATGTTGATCGAAAAAAATCTGGTGAACGATCATGCCTGGAAAGAATTTTCGGTCTATCCATTGTTCAGTCCGCTGTCGTTGATCGCAGAAGGTACAGCGAACTATGGAATTCAAGTTGCATTTCCAGGCGATGAACGGATGAAGTATGAAAAGCAAGTTTTGTTTCCGCTCGCGGGACTAAATCCGGACCGCGCTGAAACATTTTTCAAAGTTCAGGAACTTGTTGATCAGCTCAGTCATGCTGGCAATATTGCTGCACGGAAATATCTGAATGGCGAAATTAATGCGGACCAGGCGGCAGTGATTCTGCAAAAATATGCATTGATGATTCCGGAATTAGCAAAACGCCGGGTGAAATTTTTCGATCAATATCGCAGTTATTCGATTAATTACAATTTAGGTCAGGATCTCGTCCGTAAATACATTGAATCCCGAGGCGGAACAGAAGATCACCCCGAAAAACGATGGAGTGAATTCGAAGAATTACTGTCGTTCCCCCGCCTGCCATCGGAATTAGCTACACACTAAACATTTTTTTAGCTTCGTACGCTTTGTGAACTTCGTGGTTAAAATCCTCCTGTTTTGACAACCAGGAATCTGGAAGTATCTTCACTCACATGGCTACATCGGTGTTTGAATTGCCGCCATTTGATGAAGAAACTGGCGAGCTGAATGTCATTATTGATACTCCACAAGGCAGTCGAAACAAATACAAATACGATCCTGAATTAAATTGCTTTAAGTTAAGTCATGTACTTGCAGAAGGAATCGTTTTTCCGTTTGATTTTGGATTTATACCTTCCACTAAAGGCGAAGATGGGGACCCTCTTGACGTTTTGCTATTGATCGAAGAAGCCGCATTCAGCGGTTGTTTGATCAAAGCACGACTCCTTGGAGTTATCACTGCCGATCAAACAGTGGAAGGAAAGACAGGCCGCAATGATCGATTCATCGCAGTACCAACAGAATCTCAAAGATATCGCCGCATTCATTCTCTAAGGGATCTAGATTCAAAAATGTTAGATCAAATCGAGCATTTCTTTATTTCTTACAATCAAATGAGAAATCGGAGATTCAAAGTGAAACGTAGATTAGGCCCGAAATTGGCGAAAAAAATTCTGCTTTCCCAAGGTAATCCAACAAACGACGAAAGAAAGTAATTCCGCTACAAAGAATCTGCTTATTTTCTACAGAATAATTTCTTCATCCGGAAGAGAATATCTACATCCTTAGGAGGTGTTTACTTGAAGAATGACAAAGTGAATGAATTGTTGTTGGAGGCGCTTGAACACGAAAAAGGTGGGGTTCAAGTGTACGAAACGGCAATACGCTGCGCGTTGAATGAAGATTTGAAAGAAGAGTGGGAAAAATATTTAGAACAAACACGCAATCATGTTTCCACGCTTGAATCAGTCTGCGAAGAGCTCGAAATTGATTCCAATGAAGAAACTCCAGGGCAAAAGATTGTTAGACATATCGGATCTTCACTGGTCCAGGCAATGTCTATGGCACTTCAAGATGGAAACCGTGAAGCGGCTGAGGTTGTAGCGGCCGAATGCGTCACTCTTGCCGAAACAAAAGATCATTTGAATTGGGAATTGATTGGAGAGATAGCAAAAAGCTCAAAAGGTGATGTAAAGAAAACGCTGCAAAAAGCGTATGACGAAGTTGAAGACGAAGAGGATGAACATCTTTATCACACTAGAGGATGGACCCGAGAATTGCATCTGCAAGGTCTGGGTTTAAAGGCAGTTCTGCCACCGCCTGAAGAAAAGAAGGATGTTAAGACAGCGATAGGAGCTGAGCGTGCAAAGCAAGCACGAACAAAAATGAAATCAAGCGCGCGCTAACGATCGAAGATTCTAGCGACACGCAACACTGTGGCTTCATCCCAAGGTTTGCCTGCGAGCTGTAATCCAAGCGGTAAATTTTGTTTTGTATAACCGACGGGAACGCTGATCGCAGGCCAGCCTAATATATTGAACGGTCCTGTTAATGTAGTAGAAGCAGGCGTTCCGAGTGCCGGAGCTCCGGTTAGCATCGTTGGTGTAGTAATCAAGTCGACTGATTTGAAGATCTTTCCTATGCGTTTGCGCAATACTGCGCGCGCCTGATTGGCTTGAATGTACGAAGTCGGGCCGAATGCATATGCAGCAAGCACTCGCTGACGGAAAAATTCGCCCAGATCATCGAATCTTTCGCTCAATGTTGTTGCATGATTGGTAGCTGCTTCCATTGAAATGATCGAGCTATTCAAAATTCGAAGTGAATTAAAATCGGGAACGTCAATTTCAACAATTTCCGCACCTGCTTGTGAAAGTAATTCCAAGCCGCTATTCCAGGCTAGAAGTGATTCCTGATCGGCTAACGGATTTCCGGTTCCATCATCGCGAAGCATTCCAATCACAATCGATCGGCAACCATCATCAATCTGTTCAAGCCCGGATAATGGAAGATCGCGCGTTCTAGGATCGCGGGGATCGTAACCTGCAAGCACTTGCAACACGAATGCCGCATCGCGAACGGTACGCGTCATTGGTCCAAGATGATCAAGTGACCACGAAAGCGTATCTGCGCCAAACAAACTGACGCGTCCGTATGTTGGCTTCAATCCTACGATGCCGCATTGCGCTGCCGGGATCCGAATCGATCCACCAGTATCAGTTCCCAACGCCGCAAACACAAGACCATCAGCCACTGCTGCACCGGAACCGCTGCTGCTTCCACCGGAATCTGCCTGCAATGAATGTGGATTGTGCGTGGGGCCATAGTGCGCATTATTTGAACCCGGCGAATAAGCAAATTCCGACAGCCGTGTTTTACCAACAATGATTGCGCCTGCAGCTTTTAATTTTTCCACCGCTGCTGAATCGTAATCCGTAATTCGATCCGCAAAAATTTTTGAGCCAGCAGTTGTTGGAGTTCCACGCATTGCCAACAGATCTTTGATCGCAACCGGAATACCATGCAACATTCCGCGATAACCACCCGAACGGATTTCAAGTTTCGCTTTGAGTGCTGCCTCTCTGGCTATTTCAGTACAAACATATTGAAATGCATTTAAACTGGGATCGCGTTCCGCAATTCGCGCCAACGCAAGTTCAGTCAACTCGACCGGTGAAACTTTTTGATTCTTAACTTTCTGCGCAATCTCGTAAATCGATGGAAATTTTTGGTGCGTCGACGTCCCCTCAATCAAATATTTTTGTTCCATCCAACTCTGCGGACGGGATGTTTGCAGCGCTCCCCATCCGTTCAAATAATCCGGAATGGAACCTCGATCGATATTGCGCATTAGCTCTTCAAACGCCACTGCATATTGAATAAACCCGCGCTCAATCATTCCATCCAGATCTTTTTTGGAAACCGGAATGTTTGCAGATTTGATGTTTGTACGCAGACGCTTAAGGATAAAATCAGGGACCTTCTGTTTGGACATTTAATTCATTCTCGCGAAACAACTCTATCGCTGGATGACAAAATCCCGCGTAAAAAACATTGAAATACTGCCCCAGCTTGGCCGGCGGGACGCCGGCGTTACAAACCCTACATCCTATTATCGTGGAGATACAGTGTAGTTCAAGCGATTGTTTTCTTCCGATGATTCTTCCAGATCTGCATTAAAATCAGCGACAATCGCAACCTTGTCGCCTGCTTCTACTTTGGTTCCACCATAGAAGTGCTGTCTTTCTTTGCCTGCACCAAGTTCCGGAGTGTTATATCTCCGAACCAACGATCCATTTACATATAAGGCCGTGATTGTAGGTTTTGCAACAGCAGTACCAACATTCGCAATTGAAAACGACAAATTACCGCGAGAATTTATGTTCACTGATCTTGGTATTAAATCCGGTATCCGGACACTGATCAGAATCGGCTTCGTAAAAACATTATTCCTGTTATCGCTTTCTTCCACTGTTGAATCGTTCATCTCAAAACGAACTTCCAACAAGGCTTGTTCAACCGGAATGTTTTCATTGGGAAGCCGCAAAACCATTTTGATTTGCTTCTCATCAGAAGGATCCAACCGTCCCAGTTTCCTCTCAGAGTACGCAACTTGCTTTTGAAATTGAGTTAAGTTGATTTTTAACAAAGACGATCGCACATCTTCCGGACCATTATTTCTAATTGAAACATTAAACTCAGCAGTGCGGCCCTCCAATTTATCGGTTGCTGGCAACACGACATCAACAATTTGCAAATCTGCTTTGCTGTATCCTGGAAATCGTAGAATCACCCGGGAAGAATTATTTGCAGGATGATCATCGGATTCGATTTCATCAAATAATTCAACAACAAGTACATTTGCTGCCGGCGCAGTGATCTTCCAATCTAAATCTTCCTTCCGCGTTGCTTCTGCAGAAATTGGATTGAGCGCAATAATGTTCGTATCCACAACTTGCTGGCCGGAATAAAGAGTCAGCCTGCATTTCAGTTTTTCTGCGAGGTTCGGTCCGTGATTTGAAAATCCGATTGCCACGTGAAGAATTCCTGCGGATGGATCGATGCCTGGCGTTGCATGCTGTAATTCAAGATCGGCTGTTGCTTGTGCGATGAACGGAAAGAGGGAAAATGCAAGAATCAAAAACGATCGGTTCATTATCAATCAGACACTGAATAGGGAGCGCGGGCTTTAGCCCGCATTGGGGACCGCGGACTTTAGTCCGCTAATCTTCTTGTAAATGTGCAGAGCTGAAGCGATATCTTCCATCGCAATTCCATTTGATTTAAACAACGTGATTTGTTCGGGTGAAGTGCGAGCGACACGGCCTTGAACGACATCAGACAATTCCCAAACAGAGTTCCAATCTTCGATAACGCCAATTAAATCACCCGCTTCGATCTTGCTTTGCTCACGATGATCTGCGCAAATTAAATCGCAACGCCGGATCGCAGATTCATCCAACTCGCGCTTGTTTGACCAATTTGTACCGGCTGCATTGATGTGACAACCCGCTTTCAGCCATTCGCCGAATACTACCGGTGTTTTTGATGTGGTGATCGTACAAATTACATCTGCATCACGGACACATTGTTCGGCGCTTTGAGCTTCCGTCAAAGTGGCTTTCACTTGTGACTGTATTTTCTTAATGAACTCGGCGCGATTTTCTGCGGAACGGGAAAAGATTCTGATTTCTTTGAATTTGCGAACGTGATCGATCGCCAGCAGTTGAGTTTCAGCTTGCAAACCCGTTCCGATGATCGCACCGATCGCTGAATCTTCGCGGGCCAAATATGATGTTGCCAATCCGCTGGCAGCACCTGTACGAATTTGTCCAAGCGCATCGGCTTCAAATACTCCCATCAATTTCCCGTTACGTTCATTGAATAGAAGGACCACAAAATCACCAGCTCCCTCGCGTCCGGTACCGTAGGATTTCAGTCCCATGATTCCTAAACTTGGAATCGATGCGGACATTACGTGCAGCAATGTGTTTGTAGATTTCAATCGATAGCGCGGAATATTGACGAACTCCCGCTTGAATGCATCCCGTAGAACTTCGATGCATTCAGAAACGGGCAACAACTCTCGAACTTGTTTTTCAGTGATCATTTCTTACCACAGAAACACCGAGATTCTATTCAGCGATTGTTGGCTTCACAGCTTTCCCATGCGAATACCAATCCGAATTGACATACCAATCATACGCGAATTTCACAAAGACGCTTGCTACTGCAACGAAAGGCACGGCAAGAATCATTCCCATGAACCCGAACAATGTACCACCGATCACCAACGACAACATGATAACCACAGGATGTAATCCCGTTCGTTTGCCAACTACCTTCGGACCAATGATTGTGCCTTCCATCAATTGTGCAAACGCATAAACAACAACAATAAGCACCAGCCTTTGCCATTGTTGATTATCAACAAATGAAAAGAAAAACGACAAACTAATGCCAAGAACAAATCCTAAATACGGAACCAGGTTTGCCAGTCCGGAAAAAATTCCAATTGGAACCGCAAGAGGTACCCGCAAGATTAATAATCCGATACAGTAAATCACAGCCAGAAATATTGATACGGTAAGTTGCCCCCGCAAATATTGACCAAGTGCCGAATCGACTTCCCCAATTTTTGTGCGAACCATTTCTTGATGACGTGGCGGAATCATGTTCATGAAATGTTGTTTGATCAGCGGAAAATCACTGAGCATATAAAATGCCAATACTGGAACAAGCAAGACGTTTAACATCGCAACAATGAAATTTACGAAGCCTGAAAACATCGAACCCAAAAAGTGAAGGACTGGTGCAAATAGTCCAGGCAATTTCGGCTTCAATGTTTTTTGGTAATAATCCTGGATATAGTTATTCATGTCTGGATGTTGTTGCAGATAATTCTGCACCCACGGCAAAAGTTTTAATCGGATGACTTCAATGTACTGAGGAAATTTTGCGCGAACATCCGCGGTTTCACGAATGATTTGAGGCACTAAAATCCAGAACGATAACACTACAATTAGCGCCACGATCGCAAAAACAATGAACACAGATAAGCTTCTGGGAAGTCTGCGCCGCTGTAGAAAATCCACCCAGGGATTCAAAATGTAAGCGATAAAAAAGGCAAAAATGAATGGCCATAGAACGCTGCGTAGTGAGTAAAAAAAGATAATGGCAACAATCAGGGCTGCCAGATATATGAATCGGAACCACTTCCGCTGTTTACCGTTCATTTCTTTTCAACATTCTCGAATTTCTCGTATCGTTTTGTAAAAGTATAGATGTAATGAATTCCGGAAAAAAGCGTCAGAGCGAATGTGACATAAAACAGCCATTGAATCCATTCTGGATTCCAGCGTAAAAAGTTCGCTGTAAGAACGGCAAGTACACAGACGATTTGAATGAAGGTGCTGGCTTTGCCGTAAATTGTCGGATCAAATTTCGTAAAGCCAGTTGTTAATGCAACTGCAACCGCACCAACAACAATAAGAATATCGCGGCTGAAAACCATCACCGCGAGCCACAACGGAATTGCAACTGCAAGATTGCCTGGAAGTGTCAGCAAAAGAAATGAACTGGAAAGGAGTAATTTATCAGCCATTGGATCCAGTAATGCACCCAGTCTTGTCTTTTGCTGAAACTTGCGGGCAATAAAACCATCGATTAAATCAGTGAGTCCAGATATCAGAAATATCAGAAGTGCTAATCCGTATCGGCTATAGAGGATTGCCATGGCAAGAAATGGAATGAGAAACATGCGAAGGAGAGTAAAAATTGTGGCTACAGTAAGCTGCATATTTGTTTATAGCGGGCATGATGCCCGCGGCCCGTAATGCGGCGACAGGCCCGCGCTCCATAAAGAAAAAGGCCCGCAAATTGCGGGCCCATTTCAATCAGTGCCTTCGCAACTTAATCTTTGCGATAACTATCGCCTTTCTTAACCGTACCGCTCTTGCTTTCGGCAATCGCCGATTTTGTCAGTACCTGGGTTACTACAATCTGTCCAACTTTTTCAGTAACTGTATCTAATACGTTACCATCTTCATCTTTAATTTCATCGGTTACGCGATAAACAGAATACACGTCACCAACGTTAACGCCGCCTTCCTGACCGCCATCAATGTAAATCTTCGGTCCTTTTACATCAACAACTTTACCGGAACCTGCAGCAGGTGCAAGATTCGCCAACGATGGAGCCTTTGCTAATACTTGCTGAGTTACTTTCTCTACCGCAGGACGAAGCGCTTCACTGGCCACTCCATAATCATATTGCTGCTCAAAGCTTACACCTTGAAATGCAGCACCACCCATCTTCTTGTCTCCTGCTCCGGTTGCAGCAAGAAGAATTTCGCCAGTTGTCGTATCAATCATTCTTACATCCAACTTTGATTCGGCTTTTGCGAAAGAAGCTCCAAATCCTGCAATCGAGCCACCAGTTTTCTTAATGCTGAATGCAGTAATGGATCCAGTAAACAACACCTGAACTCCTAAAAGTTTTCCGATTTTTGGAGCAGTAGATGCTGTTACCGCACCTGAAGCACCCAAACCTTGTTCTGCCAGAACTGCTGCGATTTTGTCGCGTTCGATTACAGTAAACTGACCGCTGTTTACCAGTTGAGTAACAAATTCTTCGCCAGCAGCTTTCCCTAAATTATCGCCCCAGTAATACCATGAGCTGTTGTTTTGAAAATCAAAAACAGCTACGCGGATTTTCTTGCCTGCTGCTGCATCTGCTGGGGAGACTTGAAAGAAAGCAGCAATAAGAGCAACAAACAAGGTAAGCACTATGAAACGTTTCATTGACTTATTCCTCCAACCTAACCTTTGTTAAAAATCAAAATCTACAGAAACTCCACCTGACAGTTCAACAAAATGAAGATTATCTTCTGTTGAAAATTCCGGAGTCAGCCAATAATATCTTCCGTCAAAACGGAAGCTCATATCGTGCCGAAAACGAATTCGTAATCCTCCTCCTGCGTTAAATGCAAAATCAGTTTCCGATGGATTCAATGTAAAGAACAGCGGAGAATCGCGGAAAGTAAAATGAACAGCGCTTACGCCTCCTGTCACAAAAGGTCGTATCGGGCCTTTTGGAATTATATTTGTCAGCATATTCGCACTGAAAACGTAGGTGTCGACTCTAATAGTACTGAAACCAGTGAATCCACCATTGACTTGAGCTACCGATGCAATACTTGCGGGTGTAAAACCCATCGACCCTTCCACCGCAAAATACCGATTCAGATTATACGCCAGTCGAAAGCCTCCAATGAAATCATCGCCAAGAGTGGCGCCAAAACTATCAGGAATAAAGAGTGGTGTGTTTTGAAGAATAAAATCGTCTCCTAAAAATCCACCAGCATAAAAGGTGACATCTGCATTGTATTCTCTTGGCTCATTATCTTGAGCGAGACATAAGAGTGGGAAAGAAAATAGAAGTAAAAACACGAATCGACTAACGGAGGTCATCTTCATGAATAAACCTCAATGAACGACATCATATTGCAGGTGATCGACCGAAACTTCCACTAACTCAAGCTTGAACCCCGCGAACGGAGTTTTTGCAATCTGGGCAGATAGTTCCTGTCCGTCGGTCTTCGCCTGAATACTTATATCGGCAGAACCTCCGGAAAAGTTGCGTACCACAATTTCCGTAACCCCCCGCATTTTTTCGAGACTTGATTTCAATCGTTCCAATTCCTGTGTGGAAATGCCGTTCACTTCCATGGCAATCGTCCGTGTGCCTGATGATTCTTTTTGCCACGTATCTAAAATTCCTTCGATCAGTTGATCAGCAACTTGATCCGATGCTTTTTGTAAAGCTTCTTGCATTGCAGCAATTTCATTGATGTGTGCAGCTGTTCCTTTTCCTGAAGCTTGTGCAATCACTTCGCCGGTACCTGCTTTCACTGCAGTCGCATTGATTGTGCTGCTAACGGAAAGCAGATCGGAACCCATAATGTTGTTCGCTGAGCGTGTTGAAGCGGCCTGTCCGACAATTACGATTTCAGCGCCAAGGCGTTTTCCGAATTTTCCAGCAGTAGCATAATCACCTTCCCACGCTGCTCTTGCCTCTTGAGCATTCAATGATTTGCGCATGAAATTGGGATCAACAATATTGAAGCCTTTTTCTTTCATGCGTTTATTAACCGTGCTTTCCGCCTGTGATGTAGAAACAGAATAAGCCTCCCAATATGATGCATTGCTTAAAATGTTATCTTCTACGATCGAAACCATGATCCGTGGATATTTCATCCGTCTTTGCAAAAGACCAATCCCTGAAAGATCATTTGTAAGATCTCCGGTACTTACGTCCGCAGAAATCGTTACCCGCATTAAATTGCCTTCCTGTTTTTCTGAAACGACCGAATAATTTTTAACGTAACCGGAAGAATGCGAGTAAATCCGATCACTTAACAATTGATACTTTTCTACAGCAGTTTCTGATTCAACGATCGTTCCAACTGCTTGTTCAACTGCTCTGCGCAAAGCATCTTCAATCGCTTTATCACGCGCAGCTGCCGGATCTGATCCTATGGTGGCAACACCATCCGCAGTAATTTGTTTTGTATCCTGTGCAATTAACGGCAAGGCAAAACACACAAATAGTGCGATCACGGTAAAAGTTTTTTTCATGAAAGAGGTCTCCAAACTGACCATAGATTTAAGCATTACACGACGAAAAAAGTCAATGAAAAACTGCATTGTAGGAGGAGGCATGGAGGCAGCGGTTGGAGATTAATCACGGAAGCACGGAAGGCACTGAAAACACGGAAAATAATAGTTTATTCGGTGATTTCCGTCTATTCCATGTTTCCGTGACAAAAAAGCGGGATGTTTCTTCTATCGTAGTATTTTCCGTGGGATGATCCAATTATCGCCACGTCGGGCGATCCGCAGAAAAGTTCTGTTTCCGATCAATGATTCCGCCCAATCACCTGATTCGCCATTAGACCACGTGAACCACTTTGGAAGTTGTTTTTCACACGAGAGAATGGATGAATTTAGGGCTGCTGAGAGTAATTTTGCGCCAGCCTCCATCCCGGTAATCTTGTCGGCAGAAGTTCGAATCGTCCGCGGCATACTGTTTTCCCATAGATCCAGGATGGGCCCCTCCTCCTTGCGCGTTGATTCACTACGAATCGCCAGAATCAGATAAGAATGAAGCTCCATTTTTGCTTTTTGAAATAATCGTGCATCTCTGGTCGATGTGTATTTCAACGCTTTACGGACTTGATTGTTTGAAGTGGAACCTTCACGTTTCAAGTAGTTCAGAATTTTTCTTGCATCGCGTGAAAGTAAATCTCCGTCTTCACATTTCTTACGGTTTAACCGCGCAAAAACGGTAATAAAGGGCCAAAGATCTTGATGAATTGCGGTGGAGTATTTTCGGAAAAAACGACATTCCACAAATTCCGGCTCACATAACAATTGATCGCGCCACAATTTGCAATTTTCTGCAGCCTTCCCTACTTCCCTTTCTTTTCCATTAGCAATTCTTCCTAAAATTGCATCCAGTAAATTTGGAAGTTCTGCCTTAGCATCCCATAGTACTATGGAATGTTCTTTTATAAACTTGCGCGCATCGGCAAGTGATCTTAATCGAAGATCCACAGAAAGGCAGTGAGCTTTCTTTTTCCAGGCTTCAGCCCTGGTAAAAATCTTTTCCGAGTTCATGTCCCTTTGTCTTTTTTTTTGGAGAAAAGTGTTAGCATCTTAACGCACATAAAAAAATATTTCAAATTTGAACCACAAAGACGCAGAAAGATTTCTCTGAGTCTTAGTGGCTAAATATTAATGATGGATCAACAAGAGATAAAAAGGCGTACGAAAGAGTACGCTAAACGAATTATCAAACTGTGCCGCTCGTTGCCTGATACGTGGGAAGCTCGACGAATAGCAGATCAATTGTTTCGAGCAGGCACTTCAGTGGGTGCAAATTATCGGGCGGCGTGTCGAGCCCGGTCAAAGTCTGAGTTCATTTCACAAATGTCAGTTGTTCTGGACGAAACTGACGAATCAGTGTATTGGCTTGAAATTATTGCTGAAACCAAAATGCTTCAAGAAAAGCTCCTTTTGTCTCTTATGCAAGAGGGTAATGAATTAATTGCAACACTTGTCTCGACCATCAATACAAGCAAACGTTCCCATCACAGAGACACAAAATGAAAACCTTCGTTGATGCGCATGTGCACGTTCAGCCATGGCGGATGATGAAACCTGCGATTGTTGAGCGGATGAAACAAAACCGCAAAGACATGGACATCATTTTGAAAGTAATGGATTCATCATCAGAATTTTTGAAGCACATGGATTCGGAAGGCGTTGAAGCTGCGGCTCTCATCAATTACGTAAGCCCTCATATCATGGGTTTTAGCGATGAAGTAAATGAATTCATTTCCGCTTTCTGCAAAGAAAATCCGAAACGCTTAATTGCGTTCGGATCCATTAATCCACAAATAAAAAGCGGCCAGGAATCTAGAATTGATGAATTACTTGAAAAGCTAAAAATCCGCGGAATCAAAATCCATCCTTCGCATCAGACGGTTTATCCAAATGATTATCTTAACGGAAATGAGTGCTTAGCTTATTTATATAAGAGATGTGAAACCGAAGGCATTCCGGTAATGTTCCATACCGGGACTTCAATTTTCGTTGGTGCGCGCAACCGTTACGCGGATCCGATTTATGTAGATGATGTCGCAGTTGATTTTCCGCGTTTAAAGATTATTCTCGCACATGGTGGTCGACCGTTGTGGATGGAGACGTGTATGTTTTTAGTTCGCAGGTTCATCAACGTTATGATTGATGTGTCCAGCATACCTCCATCAAAAGTCCTGGAATATTTTCCCCGGCTTGAAGATATAGCCGATCGAACGTTGTTTGGAACGGATTGGCCTGCCCCTATGGTTCCAGGAATGCGTGCAAATTTTGAGCAATTTTCAAAATTAAATTTGAGCGCAGAAGCTTTTGAAAAAATTACGCGATTGAATGCCATAAAATTGTTCCAGTTATAGGCTGTCAGGTTAGGAGGAATTGTGAAAGTACAGCGCAATATTTTTCGGGAATACGACATCCGTGGTCTTGTTGATAAAGAACTCACAGACGAAACTGCGCTTGGAATAGCAAAAGCTTTTGGTACATATGTTCAGCATCAAGGAAAGAAAGTACTCGCGGTGGGACGGGATGTACGCTTAACTTCCGATCGTTTTGCTGAAATTGCTCATAAAGGGTTAATGTCGACAGGATGTGAACTCATTGATATTGGAGTTGTCCCTTCACCTCTTTTGTATTTTTCGCTTTTTCAACTTCCAGTTGATGGCGGCATAATGATTACAGCCAGCCATAATCCATCTGAATATAACGGTTTCAAACTTTGTTTCGGAACTTCAAGTATCTATGGACAGGAAATTCAAAAAATTCGCGGAATGATTGAAGAAGAGGATTTCGTTACGGGTCAAGGAAGTCTGAAGCATCATGAAGGCATCATCGATTCTTACGTAAAATATGTCACTGAACACACGAATCTTTCACGGCCGCCGCACGTTGCAATTGATTGCGGAAACGGCACAGCATCATTGGTAGCACCGCAATTATTGAAGGCCCTTGGATGCAAACCTATAGAACTTTACTGTACGCCTGATGGCCGATTCCCAAATCATCATCCTGATCCAACTGACCCGCACAATTTAGTTGATTTGATTGCTGCTGTAAAAGAAAACAAAGCTGAAGCTGGCATGGCTTATGATGGAGATTCAGATCGGTTGGGAGTTGTTGATGATAAAGGCAACATACTCTGGGGTGATCAACTTCTGATGATTTTTGCGCGTGATTCTTTGAAGCGCAAACCGAATAGCACGGTGATTTTTGAAGTGAAGTGTTCAAAAACGTTGGAAGATGATATCGCAAAAAATGGCGGCGTACCGATTATGTGGAAGGCAGGTCATTCATTGATTAAGAGCAAGATGAAAGAGACTCATGCTGCGCTTGCAGGCGAGATGAGCGGACATATTTTCTTTGCTGATGAATATTTTGGCTACGATGATGCAATTTATGCAAGCGTTCGACTGCTGCGAATTTTATCCAATGAGCAGCGTCCCCTTTCTGAATTTTTAATCGATATTCCAAAAACTTATAGCACGCCAGAAATCCGAGTTGATTGTCCTGATGATAAGAAATTTGATGTTGTCGCTAAAGTTACTGAGTACTATCGCGGAAAATATCCGATTGTTGATGTGGATGGTGTGCGAGTGAAATTTTCTGATGGGTGGGGATTGGTTCGTGCTTCAAACACGCAACCGGCTTTAGTATTAAGATTCGAAGCAGATACTCCTGAAGCGCTTGAACGAATTCAATCTAATGTGAATACAGTTTTAACCACAATGACGCAGAGTTAGAACGAGGAATCGATCCAGCCGCCGCCAAGCAACAGATCGCCATCATAAAAAACCGCGGCCTGCCCTGGCGTAATCGCCCGTTGCTTTTCTACAAACTCCACTCGGCAGTTCGATCCATCCGGATAGATTGATGCTGTGCTTTCTTCATGCTTATAACGGATCCGGACGCTGCCGGTAAACATTTCATCAGGCTGATGGATTCCAAGCCAGTTCACGCGACTCACATTCATTCCGCTCATCAACAAATCGTCATAGCCGCCAAGCTTTACAGTACGATTTTCAGGATCGATTCCAACAACATATTGCGGCGATCCAGTTGCAACACCAAGCCCGCGTCTTTGTCCGATCGTAAAATTTTCGATTCCATTGTGCGCACCAACTTCAGTGCCATCTGAATCAACTAATGAGCCTTTCGATGAAAGATTCGGAATGTGCCGTTGAATGAATGCACCTTGAGTTTCGCCCTGTAAAAAACACAATTCCTGACTCTCCGGCTTTTCCGCAACAGGAAGATTCAAACGTCGCGCGATATCACGCACTTCACTCTTTGAATATTCGGCAAGTGGAAACATTGCCCTGCTAAGTTGATCCTGAGTCAAATTGAACAAAAAGTAGGATTGATCCTTTCGCAAATCGCGAGCCTTCCGAAGTTGATACCGGCCCGATGAATCCTTTTCTAATGAAACATAGTGACCAGTTGCAACATGGACAGCTTCCAGGCGATCCGCAATCTGAACGAGTTCGTGAAACTTCAAACCACTGTTGCAATTCACACATGGAATCGGTGTGCGGCCAGAAATGTAATCATCCATAAACGGACGTACTACCTGATCGAAAAATTCCTTCTGAAAGTTGATGGCATAAAATGGAATTCCAAGATGATTGGCCACACGTCTGGCATCTTCAATGTCTTCGGAGGCACAACAGCGATTTGCATGACGCTTCGCACGCGTGCCGTAATCCCACAGCTGCATGGTCATGCCGATAACATCATGACCTTGCTCAACCAGCAATGCAGCAGCGACAGAGCTATCCACGCCTCCGCTCATCGCAACAACAATTCTTTCCTTCATAATGTAGATCTAATAATAGTATTTTTGTGGCTTTGTGGTAAGAGCTATTCGACGTCAGTAATGATCAGCATGAATACTGTAGAACCGATGCGGAATTCGGAATGATTTTCGAGTGTAACCGATGTAATTTTCTGTTCATCCACAAACGTACCATTCGTGCTATTCAAATCGTGTAACACAACCCGGTCTCCAATTACATCGATTTCAGCATGGGTCCTTGATGCTTCCAAATCTTGAATTAAAATGTCAGCCTCACCGCGACCAATCACCATTCGCGGTTTGCTAATTGGATAAATTTCACCGGCATTATTTCCGGAAATAACAGCAATCGATAATTTTCTGGTCTCTGGAAGTTTTAATCCATCCAGCATTTCCTTGCGAAGCTTGGAAGTTTTTGGCGATTCACCAGGAACAGCAGTATCGGCCGGATCTGTCTGAGATGATTCCGCCGGAGCAGCTGGTGAAGTCATGGTAGTAAAAGTGGAATCCCATTTGCCGGAATCAGGATCTCGAAGTGCAGCAGCGGCACGTACTTTCTGATTTAGAACTTCAATGATCCCCTTACATTTCGGACACTTTAGCTTTTTGCTTTCAGCTCCTGCCAGCTTCGCTTCATCATATTTGTATTTCGCGCCGCAGGTTGTGCACTCGATGATCATGAACTCTCCTCTTTATGGCATCGCACGTCTTACCCTCTGAGTAAGCCGATGCACAAATTCGAGAAAGCTATCGATTTCCGCCGCCTGCGTGTACTTCCCAAAACTCACTCTGACTACACTGCGCGCGACTTCATCATTATAACCTAAAGCCCGAATCACATGAGAAGGCTCAATAATTCCGGATGCACAAGCGGATCCATTTGAGACGGCAAATCCTTCTAAATCCAATGCCATAACCAGAGATTCACCCGCCCAGGCGGGAAAGTAGAAATTCATGGTATTCGGCAATCGTGGCGCATTTTGACACAGGATTTTTACCGGCTCATCGGCCAGACCTGCCTCAAGTTTATTTCTTAACTCCATAAGTTGTGGAAGTCCTTCCTGAGTGAGAATTTCAGCCGCACAACCAAAACCATGAATTGCCGGGACATTTTCAGTTCCCGCACGCAAACCTTGTTCGTGAGTACCTCCGCGCAAAAGCGGTTCGAGCTCTGATGAGGCAGAACTATACAACGCACCTGCTCCTTTCGGTCCATAAATTTTGTGCGCGGATAAGGAAATCAAATCAGCTTGAATTGAATCCGCATCCACTGGAATTTTACCGAAAGCTTGAATCGCATCTGTATGAAACAGCGTTCCATTTTCATGAGTTATCGATGCAAGTTCAGCAACTGGCTGGATTGTTCCGATTTCATTATTGGCCATCATAATCGAAACGAGAATTGTATCTTTGCGCAATGCTGCACGCAGAGTTTCCGGTTCAATTAATCCTTCTGCCGTTGGCGGCAAATACGTTACTTCAAAACCTTCGTGCTCTAGTTGATGACATGTATTTAACACCGATGAATGTTCAATCTGACATGTAACCAAATGGTTACCTTTCTTTCGATTTGCTCTTACCGCTCCGATAATGGCAAGATTGTTCGATTCAGTTCCGCCGGAAGTAAATACGATGCGTCGTTGATCGCAATGCACCAACTGCGCAACATTGCTGCGCGCTTGATCCACAATCGCTCTTGCCTGCCGGCCTTCCTGATGAATACTCGATGGATTACCAAATCTTTCTCCAGCCCAGACAATCGCTTGTTTTACCTGCGGGGCCAGTGGCGTAGACGCATTGTAATCTAAGTAAATTCGATGATTCATACTCATAGTTTACATGTCCAGCTTTAGCTCAACCACCAAGTCCCCAAGAACACCAAGGTAAAAATTAGATTAGATAAAAAATACTTCTTCATAACTTGGTGATCTTGGTGTCATTGTGGTTGAGTTGATCTCACCTGACAAACAGCAAAAAAACTGTTATTATTTTCATTCCCCGACCTGAACTTGCCGCATGATCGTAATTCTCAAGAAAGACATCTCGCAGGAGAACCTTAATCGGCTCCTGGATAAGCTGCGTCAATATGACTGTTCTTATTTACTTTATGAGAATGGTGAACCCATCCTTCGTATCAAAAGTAAACAAAATGTTTTAACGAAAGACTTTTTCCTTTCGCAACCTGGTGTTGAGAATGTTTATCGCATCACACCGGAATACGAACTCGCCACAAAAAAATCTGCGGATCATGAAACGGCTATTCAGACCGGAGACTTACAGATCAAGTCACGTTATTTCACAATCATTGCGGGTCCGTGTGCTGTTGAATCCGAAGAACAAATTTTAGGAATTGCACAGAAATTATCAACCTCCCGTATCCATTATCTGCGAGGCGGTGCTTTCAAACCCAGAACTTCACCTTATTCATTTCAAGGTTTAGGTATCGATGGATTAAAACTTTTGCGCAAAGCTGCATCGCAATATCGATTGAAGGTCGTAACTGAAGCAGTGTCTTCTTCTGATGTGGAAATTGTTTCAGAGTTTGCTGACATCATTCAAATCGGCACACGCAATATGCAGAATTTCCGCTTATTAAAAACTGTTGGACAGCAAAAAAAGCCTGTGCTGCTCAAACGCGGAATGAATGCCACGCTGGAAGAATTTCTACTTGCTGCAGAATACATTCTTCAAGAAGGAAATCCTGCAGTCATTTTGTGTGAACGTGGAATCCGCACATTTGAAACCGCAACCAGGAACACGTTGGATATCAGCGCAGTTCCATTGATTAAACAGATGTCGCATCTTCCGATCTTTGTAGATCCCAGTCACGCTTCAGGCAAACGCAATTTAATTCTTCCGTTATCGCGTGCCGCACTCGCTGCTGGTGCCGATGGCGTAATGATTGAAGTACATAATCAAGCGGAACATGCGAAAAGTGATGGACCTCAAAGCATCAACTTCGAAACTCTTGATGAACTGCTGAGATCGCTGAAGGAAATTTCGAGAGTTTTGGGAAAGGAAATTCAATAAATTACGGAGCGCGGGCCTCTGGCCCGCGATTATGGGCCGCGGACTTCCAGTCCGCACGAAGGAAATACTAATGAAAATTCAAATTGGACATAGCCCGGATGCTGATGATGCATTCATGTTCTACGCGCTGACTTATCATAAATTCGATACCGGCAATTACGAATTCGAGCACATCCTGAAAGATATCGAAACATTAAATCGTTGGGCGCTGGAAAAAAGATTGGAAGTTACTGCCCTTTCGGTTCATGCCTATGCGCACGTTGCAAAAGATTATGCGTTGCTTCCTCATGGTGCAAGTATCGGTGATAAATATGGTCCGATTGTTGTTGCAACTCGTGAAATGAATTTGGATCAGCTGCAATCTTCAAAAATTGCAATACCAGGGGAACTTACAACAGCATTTCTGGCATTAAAACTTTGTCTTGGGCAGTTCTCTTATGAAGTAATTCCGTTTGATCAGATTTTTGATGCAGTCCAGGAAGGTCGCGCTGATGCAGGCCTGATCATTCATGAAGGACAAGTCACATATGCGCAGCATGGCTTTCTTAAAGTGTTGGATCTTGGTGAATGGTGGTTTGAAAAAACACAATTGCCGTTGCCATTAGGCGTGAATGCAATCCGAAAAGATCTTGGTACTGTAGTGTGTAACGAAGTATCGAACTATTTGCATCGCAGCATTGATTACGGATTGGAACATCGAAAAGCTGCACTGGGCTACGCGATGAAATATGCACGCAACACGGAAGAACAGCTAACAGATCGTTTCGTTGGAATGTACGTAAATCACTTTACACAAAATTTTGGCGAACGAGGACGTCAAGCGGTTAGCCGTTTATTAGAAGAAGGATTCAAAGCAGGAATCATCCCACAAGTAAAATTAGAGTTTGTTTAACAACCTTTCAAGCCTTCCTACAGTTGAAATTGCCAGAAAATCGGAGTTAACTAACTCCCAGAGCGTTCCAACAGAATCATCACTCGATGAGGAGATTATGGCAAATTCCTCAGCTCCCAAGCCAGGACGGAAGTCAGATTGGGTTTTAACTCAAAACGCATTCCGCCAACTACTCGATTGGCTTGATGAGGGTGCAAATTCCGATGGCAACCGTTATCTTGAAATTCGCAAACGATTGGTTCTGTACTTCGATCGTAAAAATTGTTTAACACCGGATGAATTAGCGGATGAAACTCTGAATCGTGTTGCCCGCAGAATTGAAGAAGAGGGCGGGATTTCAACAGATACGCCAGCACATTACTGCTACATCGTTGCACGGTTTGTACTTCTTGAAGATTTGCGTAGAAGTCCTCAAAAACAACTTGATGAACATGTTGTCACCTTTTCAGATTCAACCGAACAACAACAGCAAGCAGAACGGCGATTGCAATGTTTGGAACGATGCATGGCAGCACTGGATTCGGATGAGCGTTCACTGATCGTCAGCTACTATCAAGGCGAACAGCGTTCTAAAATTGAGAATCGCAAAGCGATTGCATTGCGATTAGGAGTCTCGATCAATGCATTAAGTATTCGCGCATGCCGGATCCGTACGAAACTTGAAATCTGTATGCGCAAATGTTTGAGCGGTGCCGAATGAAATATTTTACCCATTTCATCTTACATATTTGGGAAGCTTTGAAATTTCCTTTTTTCTCAGCTGAACGATACATGGAAAAATCATGACAAGGCGACCCATCGATGAACAATTAATGACCGACTTCCTTCTCGGTAATTTGCCGGACGAGGAAATTGAGCGGCTCGATGAGATGAGTTTGGTTGATGATGATTTCGCAAATCGATTGCAGACCGTTGAAAATGATTTGGTCGATGCTTACGTCAAAGGCGAACTTTCAGAAACGACTCTTACACAGTTTAAGTCAAATTATCTCCGATCATCGAAACGGCGCGAGAAACTTGAATTTGCAGAAACATTGCACAAACAATTGAACAAACCAGATTACAAAGATCGCCGTTTAGATTTTATCGCAGCTCCCCGTCATAGTTTTAGATGGTTACCGGCGGCAGCTGCAATTGTGATGTTGGTTTTCGGCAGTTATCTATTTTTTCAAAACGTCCGACTGCAGAATCAGATTCAACAGATGCAAGCAGAAACAGAATCATTTCGTCATCGCGAACAGGAACTCCAAAAACAAATTGCTGAGCTTAAGCACCAACCGGCCGACACCAAACAGGATACTGTTAAGCTACTGGCATACGTTCTTTTGCCTCAAACAAGAGGGATCAACAAAATTCCTTTGCTCAATATTCCAGTTGGAACTGATTACATCACACTCACTTTAAAATCCGAAACGAATGAATTTCCCGCTTATCAGGCTGTCCTGAGAGATCCGGTTTCAGATAAGGTGGTTTGGAAAAGTGGGAATCTTGAAGCTAACAAAAACAATTCAGTTCAAGCCCAAATTCCGGCAAGTTTGTTACAACAGCAGAATTATTTAATGGAGCTTTCGGGAATCTCCACCAGCGGTACTGCTGAAATCGTCAATAGTTATCCCTTCAGGATTGCATCACAATAAGAACAATGTTTCCTCCCTCCTGAAATATTTCCAGCAAATCATCTTATGGAAATAGAAGCAGCAAAGAGCTGGTAATAGTCCTCGTTCCTATTCCGGCTTTATTTGTTTAAGAAGTTGGAGGGCAGTGATGAGAAAGAGATCGCAGATTTTACGTGTGCTTCCATGGGCAGCTCCTTTTCTTTTGTTAACAGCTACGGCAATTGCGCAGCTTGTTGATAAAACAATGGCGCCGAATGCAGCAAATGAAGGAATCAATAAATCGTATGTGCAGGAAATTGGTGCAGGTCGCGGTAACGTGATGACTCCTGATTCGTCGGCTTTCATTATCGGCCGGGATCCTTTTCGCGCAATTCGCCGCGGACGACAATTGTTCCAACGAAAATTTACAAAATTTCAGGGTGTCGGTCCGATCGTAGGCGACGGCATGGGTGATATTGGAAACGACCTTAGAATCGGTGCAGGATTAGCAGACAGTTGCGCATCCTGTCACGGACGTCCTCGCGGTTCTGCAGGCTTCGGTGGTGATGTTGCAACAAGACCGGATAGCCGCGACAGCACTCACCTCTTCGGCCTTGGAGTAAAAGAAATGCTGGCTGATGAAATTACACATGATTTGCGTGACATCCGTACACAGGCAATTAATGAAGCTCAAACAACAGGCAAGTCAGTAACCAAAGCACTCATTAGCAAAAACATTCATTATGGATTTATCACTGCCAATCCAGATGGATCTTTAGATACTTCTAAGGTAGAAGGTGTTAATGCAGATCTTCGTGTCCGGCCATTCTTTGCAGAAGGAAAAACAATTTCCATTCGGGAGTTCGTTGCTGGCGCACTTCAAGCTGAAATGGGTCTTCAAGCAGTAGATCCGGATCTTGCCAATGCAGCAAACAATCATCAAACAATCACAACTCCTTCCGGCATGGTACTTGATGGCGCATCGGATCAAATTGAAGCTCCGCCAACTTCTGATCCGAACGCAGATCCTGATAATGATGGAGTTATGAATGAGGTTCCTGAAGCGATTGTTGATTATCTTGAATTTTATTTAATGAATTACTTCAAACCTGGTTTGTTAAAGCAGACGCACACAGTGGATCGTGGCCGAAAAGTATTTGAAGCGATTGGATGTGCAAATTGCCATATTCCTGATCTCATGATCAATCATGACCGGCGTGTAGGTGATGTCAACACTGAATACGATTCTGTGAATGGAGTATTCAATCAACTTTTTGCAACGGCACAAACTTTAAACGACACCGTGGACGATGGCAGCGGATTTCCTGCATTGAAACCACCACACGGTGGCTCATTCCTGGTTAAAGATATCTACACTGATTTTAAGCGTCATGATCTTGGTCCGAATTTCTACGAACGGAACTATGATGGATCAACTCAACAAAAGTTTATGACAAGACCATTATGGGGAGTCGGTAGTAGTTCTCCGTACGGACACGATGGAAGAAGTATCAATTTGTCAGAAGTTATATTGCGCCATGATGGTGAAGCAAAAGCGGCGCGAGATACTTTTAAATCGCTTCCACGGAATCAAAGAGCAGCAATACTTGAGTTTTTGGAATCGCTTGTCCTTTTTCCCCCGGATGATACAGCATCAAATCTGAATCCGGCCGATCCGACTGTGCCAGGATTTCCGCAGTTTGGTCACGGAAGTCTCAAGCTATCGATTCTGTTTAATGATCCCAGCGATCTTGAGTGATTAACAGATGCAGGATACAGGATCAAAGATCCAAGGCAATTATGATATGAAATAACCATGTATCCTGCATCTTGTATCTTGCATCTTCTCTACTTTTGTTCATTCTTTTGCGTTTGAGTTTCTTCCTGGTTCGCATAGCCAAGCGACTTTAACATTTCTTGTTCTTGTATATCCAATTTCGGATTCACCCGTTTACCATGAGCTGCTTCGGCTTCGCGCCGGTAGTCTTCTAAAATTGCACGTAACTTTGAAATCTCCGGACTGTTAAAACGATCAGGATTCCTTGCTGCCAGATTTTTTCGCTCACCTGGATCCGCTTTCAAATCATAAGCTTCCCATTGCCACTTCGATTTATTCGGAGTGTGAATCAATTTCAGGTTATCAGAAACCATTGAAAACGAATTTACGCGAGCTTCCGGCGCATACGTTGCGCTAAATGTTTGTGAACGCGGCACTGGTTTCGATGTGAGCCAATCGATGGGAGACCAGCTGATGTAATGCTTCAAACTATATCCATTCATAACACCGTTATAGTTCACATGAACTAAATCCAGAATCGTCGGCATTAAATCGAGATGATTCACAAGCGGATCTGCAACGTGGCCGCGTCTGCCGAGGTTAGGATAATAAATAAGTAGCGGAACTCTTACAGTTTCTTGATAGAGCCGTTCAACGTGACCCAAATTGCCGTGTGTTTTCAATCCCTCACCGTGATCTGCTGTAAGAATTACGATCGTATTTTTCAACAATCCCAGGCTATCCAGCTTTTTCCAAAGTTGACCAAGATATTTATCAACGTATTGAACTTCTGCAGCATAATTCTTATGTACCAATTCGATCCGTTGCTGGTATACACCGCCTGATATCCGAAGATATACAGAACGAGGTTCGCCGGTTCGATTCAATATATTTACATTTCCAGATTCTACAAAGTAATGCGCATCGGCACCTGTCGAGAGTTTTACCGGTATGAACCCTGCACCAAATGTCGCTTCAATTCCTTCACCTGGAACAGTGAAGAGTTGCGTATCAAGAAATCGTAATGAGTCTGCAATCTGGATTTTTTTCGGACCTCTGGCTACCAGCCCGCGAAATTCCAAAACATTTTCGCCCGGCTTTGCAGTGAAGTTGATTGCGATCTTTTCTTTTTTGCCTAAAACATATTTTCCAACGGATGTTCCGTTCGCAAATACTTCAGTATCCAGCGGAGCATCTACCGTGACGTAAGGTTCATGCGGATCGGAATAATGGACCCATGCGAAGAAACGTTTATCTTTATTTTTTTCAAACCATGGAATCACAATTTCGTTCATTTCGGATGCAACTTTGTAATAACGCCCGTTGTACTTATCAAAGTTATCTTCATACTCATCGAAACCACGTGCCAGTCCGAATGTTGATTTCAAAACTCCAAGGGAAATGAAACCGGCGGTTTTGTAACCTTTCTTTTCCAAAATATCTGTGAACATCGGAACGGATCCATCAAAAACATCACCATTATTAAAAAGCTTTAGTTCATGCGGTGGATGTGATGTAAACATGGCGGTATGCGCGGGCAGAGTGATGGAGATTTCAGTGAATGCACGATCAAAGCGGACACTCTGGCTGGCAATCCAATCGAAATTTTCTGTTTTCGGAACATCCGGATTGTAGCAGCTTAAATAATCAGCCCGCAGCGTATCAACAGTAATTAGCAGGACATTGTATTTTCTATAGGAAAAAATGGAATGTATAGCAGCGGCAAAGATGCCGATTATCAGAACGGACAAAATGATCTTTTTCATATTAATAAAAACGCTAATCCTACAGGAATTTGAGCAGTCAGGCAATCTCTGTGGCTCGGTGGTTAAGAGCTCTCAAGCACAACAACAGCCGTAGCTATTCCTTCAATATGAGAAATTGAAACATGAGCTTGTGTCATTTTCTTCTCGGTTACTACTTCCAGTGCTTTTCCGGAAAATGCGATTTGGGGTGCACCCGATTCTAAATTTGTAACTTCTACATCCTTCCAGCTAATTTCACCGCCCCAACCACGTCCCATCGCTTTAAATGCAGCTTCTTTTGATGCAAATCTTCCAGCGAAGTGCAAAGCGGAATTTTTGCGTGCAGAACAATATTCAATCTCAGCAGGAGTAAATAAGCGGCGCATAATGCGATCGCCATATTTTTCTATTGCCTCTTTGATCCGAACAACTTCGATTACATCCGTTCCAATTCCAAGAATCATTGCGTCTTCTCTTTCTTGCTTAACAAATATGCCTTGATGAAATCATCTAAATCGCCATCAAGCACACGATCCACATCACCTGTCTCATGTTTCGTACGATGATCTTTCACCATCCGATATGGATGCAAAACATACGATCGGATTTGACTGCCAAAACCGATTTCCATTTTCGTATCTTCAATCGCCTGCAATTTTTCCATCTGTTGCTCGCGATAATGTTCATACAAACGCGCACGTAAAACTTTCATCGCAACTTCCCTGTTCCGAAATTGTGAGCGTTCATTTTGACACTGCACCACAATTCCTGTTGGGAGGTGCGTAATCCGTACTGCAGAATCAGTAACGTTTACATGTTGTCCGCCAGGACCACCAGCGCGATAAGTATCGATCTTCAAATCTTTTTCTTCAATCTTGATATCGATATTGTCTTCAATGTCCGGATAAACAAACACACTTGCAAACGATGTATGACGCCGTTTGTTCGCATCGAACGGTGAGATCCGGACCAATCGATGCACACCCGCTTCCGCAGAAAGATATCCGAACGCATAAGGTCCATTTATGGCAATTGTTGCGCGGCTGATCCCTGCTTCTTCACCAGGATTCGTATCAATAACTTGAACCTGAAAATGATCACGATCTGCCCATCTCAAATACATCCGTAATAACATCGAAGCCCAATCTTGAGATTCCGTACCGCCTGCGCCAGGATGGATTGTTAGAATGGCGTTACATTGATCGTTTTCACCGGATAAAAGCGCTTTAACTTCTGCATCATCTACTTCTTTTTGTAATGCAGTTAGTGCCGTTGAGATTTCAGATTCTACCGCTTCTCCCTGTTCCGAAAGTTCAAACCACACTTGAAGATCCTCAAGATGTTTTTGATATTGCTGAAATTGTTCGATGACTTCGGTTATACGTGCCCGCTTTTGCAGAGTCTCCTGCGCTTTTTGCTGATCCTTCCAAAAATCTTCAGCGCTGAGTTTTTCTTCGAGGGAGGCAAGCTCTTCTTGTTTGGTTGCTATTTCAAAGATAACCTCGTAAATGAGAAATTTTTTCTTTTACTTCTTCATACTTTTGTTTTAACTCTTGATCCATTACTTACTCCTTTTATTACCACAGAGACACTAAAGATTATCGAGAGATAGACAATCCAATCTCCAGTTTTTGTGTAGAACGTTTGTTCATCGATCCAACGAACTTTTCCCGATAAAACTGCTGGTACAAAAATATCTGTTTTTTCAATGATTCTGCCATACGGATCCACGATTCCGCTGATTCCTGTGTTTGCCGCTCGTACCAGATATCGTCGATTTTCAATCGCCCTCATTATTGCCATTGCAAAATGTTGATATGGTGCGCTGGATTTACCGAACCAGGCATCGTTTGTAATTGTGGTCAGTAGGGAAACACCATTTTTGCAGAATGTGCGAGCCAGCTGTGGAAAAACAACTTCGAAACATATATTAACTGCGAATTTCTTTCCGTTCAACGGAAACGAAGTGTGATATTCACCGGGGGTGAAATCTGAAATTTCCGGGACGACTTTTCCTGCAAAAAATAAAAACTTTTGAAATGGAACATATTCTCCAAACGGAACCAGATACATTTTGCTGTAACGGATCGGAAGGATTTTACCATTCTGATCAATCAAGAAAGCGCTGTTGTAAACACGATCTTCAATATATGCATCGCTGCCTAACAAAATCGGAACATGTTCTGTGCGCGCAAGCTCTTTAATTTGCTCACTCCATTCCCCTCCGGCAAGTATCGGGAACATCGTTGAACTTTCGGACCAAAAAACGATATCGGGATGGCTTGCATGGATCAGAGTTCTGGTCATTTTTATGTGTGTGTCATTGACCCGCTGTGCAAATTCGTAGTTGATTTTAACGTCTTGTGGAAAGCTTCCTTGAATGATCCCGACGTTTAGTTCAGGAGCTTTGATAGGAATTGAGATCCGCCATGATCCCAGAATTAACGAAACCACTACTATACCAGTAATACTATATAGATAGTATAATCTTCGTTCGGATAAAGCCAATGCCCATGCAGCATTCCAGGCTGCGATGAGCCAGGAGAGCCCGTATACGCCGGTTATGGTTGCAATTTGAGCGATGGCTAAATAACGATACATGCTGTAACCGAGCAGGTCCCATGGGAATCGATGAACAATTAACAACCATTCAGAAACAACCCATAAGAACGGCGCGGCAATCATCGCTGTAGTAAAGTTCACCCGGTTTCGAATCCAACCGATTAACAGTCCAACCATGCCCCAGAAACATGCCATGAAAATGCATAACAATGTAACAATGCCGCTGGCGATTACAGGTTTCAGGCTGGAGTAATGCTGAATGACATGAATAATCCAGTAAAGATTTCCTAAACGAAAAATGAAACCAGCAAGCCAGAAGTATTGAAACAGTCTCCATGGCCTTTCTTTTCGCGCTAGCCAGAACAACGGAAGCAAACAGACAGCCGCTAGCCACGGCTGATCAATTTTCGGGAATACTGCAACGTTAATCAGACCGGTCACAACTGCGATGAGGATGTTTAACATAAGGATTAAGGACTAACCACAGAGGCGCAAAAATCGTCAAAACGACTGTAATTTCAGAACGGATTGCATATCAAGGCCGCCGCGAAATGCATTTTGTAAGGCCGACTCAAATAATGTTTTGCGTCCTGCCTGACGCGCTTTTTGCCTGAGGCTTGATGCATGAAAATCTTCCTCCATCCACGCAGCAATTTCAGCATCAGGTCGAATATATTCAAGTACAACTTCGCTGAGATGATTATCAGCATTGCGACAAAAATCGCATCCTTGATTCATCCTCAGTTGCGTAGTTTGAGATTTAACCCCGAATTCTGTGACCTGATCTGCGGAAAGCTTGAACGCAACAGCGCAATTTGGACAAACCCGCGGAATTAATCGTGGTGAAATCACGGCATGTACCAGTCCTGCTTTAATTGCAGATTTCAAATTGTGACGGCAAAACCATTCCAGTGCTACGTACGAATCATATGAATTCATCACGACCAACAACGGAATCCGGCCGTAAGCAAAAATGAAAGCTCAGCAGCACGAACTGTACGAATCGAATTTACGGCCACTAAATCCGGACGTTGCTTTGGCACATTATCCAAAGCATCTTCCATATTTTTGTCATCCACTTCCGTCTGACTTATTCCGCTGATTGGATAACGCACCGAATTTTCCAGAGTAATAATCTGTTTGAATTCTTCTTTGCACCGGCTCAAAATACTGTACAAAAGCGACGTCCGGCCGATCCATCAGGACCGGTAATCACAATCATTCCATGCCGCGCACGCAACACGAAATCTTCAATCATTATTTTCAGGTCAGGGTATGGACGCATCATGTCGTCAAACGAATGTCGCAGTAACTTTTCGTCAAACATTTCAAGCATGAAACGCATTCCGTAAATTGTTGGATAGGAGCTGACTACTACCAAAACTTTTCGATCATTGATTTTGATCAAGAATCGGCCATGTTGCGGCTTTTGCTGCTGCAGTGGATTTAGCCGCGCTAACCGGAATAACAGAAACGTAAGATTATCGTGCAACTCAGAACTCAGCGTGATATTCGCAGGATTAAACATGTCCTTGCGATAGGAAACATTTGCTCCATCCGTTTCCGGCTTGATTAAGATTTCGCGAGATTTTTCACGGATTGCTTCTGCCACAATTCCTCTGAGCCATTCACCCACATCTCTTTCATTCTTTAATTGTGCCGGCGCAAGCGGTTTTATTTTTTTCGTTAAATCCATCACCGTAAAAACATTGTCACTAAACGAAAGCAGATCCACACCGCGCTCGGTTGGAAGCTGGTATGCACTATCCAATAGATGCCGAATTTCGGTCTCCGGAAAAATTAGTGGATCGATTTTGTGTCCGGTGACTTCTTCCAATGCTTGCATCAGGTTGGGATGATCGATCGATGCAATAGCAACCGTAAGAACGTTGCCTTCCAATTTGATGGGAGCAATTTTGTAATACAAAGCAAGATGCCGCGGAATGACATCTGCTGCTTTCTGGCGTTCGCTTAAAGATTCATTGACAACACCGACACCAAAAAAGCTTTGGAAAAATGCTGCGAGTTTATCGGAAGATAAATAACCAAGACGCACAAGATTGAAACCGAGTTTACCACCCGATTCCTTTTGTGCTTTTAATGCTTCCTTTAACTGATCTTTTGTGATCAGCCCGGCTTCAACAAGAACCTCGCCTAAAAGCCTACGATCGCTTTTACTCGGTAAGGCCATATATTAATCGAGATTAGCCACCCATGATTCCAACTGTAGTTCTTGTTTGAGTTTTATTGCAATCTTCTTTGCAGCATCCTTATCGCTGAAACGTCCTACACGAACTTTAAAGACGCTCGTGTCTCCGGCTTTCTCTTCTTTCATAAAAGCAGTATATCCGTTTGCTTGAAGCGTGGATAATTGCTGCTCTGCTTTCGCTTTCGAAGATGTTGCCATTATTTGAACAGTATACCGGCCTCCGTCTTTTAATGTCGGTTCCGGAACTGTTTTTTCTTCAGCAGGCTCTGCATTGGTTTCGGTTTCCGCTTTTGCTACTTCAGTTTTCGGCGCTTCAGTTTTTGGAGTCTCGGCTTTTGGAGTTTCGGTTTTTGCGGATTCAGCTTTTTTAGGTTCGGCTGTCTTCTTATCTGTTTCCTTCGATGCTACAGTTTTTTCATCTTTTTGATTTTTTGTTGGTTCTTTTTCCAGCGGCTTTTCTTTATCAGTATCTAATTCGTAATAAGCGGGATCTTCTTGAGTGTTCGTTGATGATACTTTTGAAATTTCCTTGTGCTTCTCCTGTTTTTTTGCCTCAGGTTTCATTTCTTGAATTTCTTGTGGCGGTGTTAGATCCGGTTCCGGCCTGACTACTTTTTGTTCAGTTTTGCCTATGGCGGCGATCTCCGCTTCTTTCCGGCCTTTGCCAACCATCACTCCAAGAACAAAAACCAGAACACAAACAGTAACACCCGCAAGAAAGACAAGAATTAATTGCTTGTTATCAAGTTGAATTTCGTAATAACTTTTTTCTTCGTAGTCACGCATCCCAAAGAATCCTCCAGATGGAACCAAAGGTGTTGGCTGCTATCGGTCATCTCCAAAACCGCGCCGCCAGAAATGTCACGAACTATTGTACACCCAATCGTTTAGAACCGGCATTTTCAAGCGATTGGGATTGTTGATCAAACTTCTCTTTCGAAACCCGGATGATCTGAACCGCTGCTTCGATACTTTCTACTACTTTCGCGATTTGCAAATCTTGAGGGCTAATGAGTTTATGTGGCAGCATTTGCTTCTCCATCCAATCTAAAAGACCATGCCACATATCACCTAACAAAATTAAAGGTCGATCTTTCAAATATCCGACCTGTAACAACTGCCAGATCATAAATGTTTCAAGCGAACTTCCAATTCCCCCAGGCATAACTATGTAAGCGTGCGAAAGACGCACAAAATGATGCAATCGGGAAAAAAATGTTCGGTGAATCGACATCCGATCCAGATATTTGTTCGGTTCATATTCGTGCGGCAATTCAATGTGTAATCCATAGGATTTCGTTTTGCCTTCGATGTCTCCTTCTTGGGCGCCTTCATTCGCAGCTTCCATTAATCCCGGACCACCTCCGGTTACGATATCGCATCCCAATTTTGTCAGTTGAAATGCCAAATCTCGCGCAGAATTGTAAAGTGCATCACCGCGGGTTATGCGGCTACTTCCAAAAATCGTTACTCGATACCACCGGGAATGCGAAGGTAAAAGACGTTCCAGGTCATCGATTACGTTCCATAATGACATGATTACCCGATCAACTTCGGGATCTTTTGCTTTTCTTTTTCTTCGTTGTTCCATAGACTCTAATTCTAATACATGCGAAAAAATCCGGCATTAACTAGACGTCTTAAGATTCCTACCGATACCGAAAATGCAGAATTAAAAATCGGGGATAAAACTGTTCGTGTCACAAATTTGGGGAAAATTTTCTGGAAGAATCTGAAAATTACCAAAGGCGATTTACTTCAATATTACGCAGACGTTTCACAATATCTTTTGCCGCATATTAAAGACCGGATGATGGTCATGAAGCGTTACCCGAATGGGGCCGAAGCAGATTTCTTTTACATGAAACGCGCTCCAGTTCCGCGGCCGGAATGGATTGAAACGCGTTCGATTTACCATGGTTCAGGAAACATCATCGACTTCCCTTTGATTCAAGATCTTGCTGCGTTGATGTGGGTAATCAATCTTGGCTGCATTGATTTAAATCCGTGGTATTCGCGCGCGGATGATCCGGACCGTCCCGACTTTCTGCACTTCGATCTTGATCCAACTCCTGGTGCCGAATTTTCACATATGCGTGAGGCTGCACTGAAGGTTCATGAATTGCTGAACTCGTTAAATATGACGAATTACGCTAAGACAACCGGCTCGCGTGGAATTCATATTTATGTGCCAATTGTTCGCGGTCCCGTTCAAAAGGAAGTTTGGACGATTGCGAAATCAATTGCTCAAATCCTTGATAAAATGCATCCGAAGTTGCTGACGGCTCAATACAAAAAAGCGAAACGTCCTTCAAAACATGTGCTGGTAGATTACAACCAGAATCGATGGGGAAGCACTTTGTCATCAATCTATTCCATACGTCCAACACCACGCGCAACTGTTTCTACTCCGATTACATGGGAAGAAATCGAAAAAGGAATCGATATGGGCGCCTTTACCATACAAACTGTTCCGCCAAGATTGAAAAAAGTTGGAGATTTGTGGAAACCAGTACTTGGGAAAAAACGGGTTGATTTAAGTCCGCTGGTAAAAGATCTAACTTGAAGACCTTAACACCGGGAAAGTCCGAAAACTTTCCCGGCGTTTATTAGTTCACGCGCTTCCCAGTTCCTGAAGGAGTTTATATTTTAATCGGGAACCGGCAGCTACCTTGTCTTCTGAATCTTTCGCGCCAAAGTGAAACCAGATGGTGTCGGGTTCAAAAAACCAGGAAGGAATTTCACGTGGCTGTAGTTTCGGGACCTCAGAGTTGCGATGGCTTTCAACATATACCATCATGCAATCCGGGTCCGGGGTAAGGTCGAAATCACCATAAGGTAATTTCAATTCAAACACGCGGTCCATAGAAGACCTCCTGACGAGGAACCTAGTAGTTTGAGGGGACAGGATTAAATTTGTCCGGGACCTACTATGTATATTGATTCTTGTTGCTGATGTCAAATGACTCGTTCTGGTGGAGCTGGATTGGAGTATGCACTATATTTCGCCCTGCAAGCGAAGTATAGACGGCAAACAGTGCGGAACAAGATGCAGCAATGATGAACATTCCAGGGTAACCAAGCATAGAAACGGCCACTCCAAACAAATACGAGCCGATTGAAAAACCTAATTCCATCGTACCGGTAAAAACGCTCGTAACCAGCCCTCTGTTTTCAGGCGGATGAGCTTCGACCGCCATTGCAGTCATGGTTGGAAAAAGAATTCCATGCGCTGCACCGGCTAAAGCTGCAGCAAACAAGTAATAAATTTGGACCGGATGGCAAATGATTAGAATCACACCGGAAGCTTGAAACGCAAAAAATATTGAAACCAGGAGCCATTTTGGATATCGGTCTGCAAATCCACCAAAGGCAATTCGTATTAGAACTGCAGTAAGTCCATAAGCCAGGAAGAAATATCCAACGCTTGTTCCAGAAATTTTTTCAAAATATGGTGCGCCGAAAGTATTGAAGCTTGCGATCGCAAATCCAAATGCGAAGGCACCAGGCAAAACAATCCAATTTCTGCGGCTGAAAGTAACCTTACGAAATGAAAAAAATGCCTTCTCGCCTTGCGTTCGTGGATGAGGTTGCTCACGCAAAAACAACGAAATTAGCAAACTCGCCGAAGCCAGAATTCCACTGGCAACAAAATATCCATCAAATTTCCACTGATTCAAAACCAGTTCCGCAATTTTCGGAGCGCAACCATGCGCAATTAATCCTGATATTCCAAATAGTCCGAGTATGCGAGCCCGGATTTCAGATGGCGCCAAATCTGTAATGTATGTGAAGAATGCTGTGTAGAATGCAGAAAATCCCATACCACGCGCGAATAGAATCAATGCACACCAGAATTTGAAACCATGATAACTTCCAGGTAAAAGCAAAAATGCAAATGAAGTAAACATCATGAACGCGGTGCCAACCCATAAAGTTTTCAATCTTCCAGTGTGATCGGTTAACCAACCAGCGAATGGACGCAAAATCACTGACGGTATAAAAAAGATGGCGGTCTGAATTCCGACATCAACTGAGTTTCCGCCACGTTGCAAAATGTAAAGCGGAAAGAGAATGAAAAAATCGAAACTAATCCAAACAAAAAAGAACGAAAAGAAACTTAGCAAGAAGCCACGTGAGGCTAAAACTTTTCGAACATTCACACTTTTTTCTTGCATAAGTTTTCATACATAAAAAAAAAGGCAAGTCCGGGTGTAGACTTGCCTCACTGGAGATGATTTTTTGAGGTATTTGAAATACTAACGCAAACCTCCGAGGCTGTCAACGGATATACAAGGGTAAAGGCCGGGGCTTTGCGGTGGGTGGGTGCGAAAGCCCGGCCTCAGAATTTAAACTTACAAATATTCTAAGGCTAGGCCCCGCTCCCCGCATCCGCGAGGCCTCGGCCTTTACCTTCCAAATAGAATTCGGTAACTAAGCTGCAAAGTGTCATCTGAAGAATCAGGCGATAGGTTTAATTCCCTTCGAGCAGGGCGATCACTTTTTACGTGCTGATATTCGACGACAAAACGATGATTTTCTCTTGTTTTAGGATCCATGCGGCAAGAAATGCCCACCCATCTTCATCGTTATTATCCTGAAGTTGATATCTATCGCGATCATCGCCTCCAAATTTATCAAGGCGAATCGTAAACCGGTTACTATCATGTTCCATTGTTGCCAATAGATACCAGGCATAAAAATCGATATCAACCATATTGTGGAAGCCCATGACGCTATTCCCTTTCATATACTGCCCGATCACTTCAAAATTCCATGGCAAGCTCACGTGTGCTCCGGCATTAACAAAATCAGTATTCCAGCCATATTGAACACCATCGAATTGCGTTGGATCAGCGCGATTGTCGTAATACAACGCGGACAATTCTAAACCACGCCGTGTCCACTCAACGCCGGAATAAAAGCCAGCGTTCCCATCAACTTCGCGGAATGGCTCAACATAAAGTGGCTGTCTAACTGGCGATTGCTTCAATAACATCAATGCGATAGCGATCAAGCTGACGGTCTGGCTCTGCATCAATATTGATTTGCGCTCGCGCACTAAACGAGTCAGTTAATGAAGCTGAAACAAGTACCGAAGATTGAGCCACTCGAAGAAGCGATGAGGAATCAATACCATCTCCGCCATATCTTCCTTTACCAAATGAACCATCCAGCCAGCTCTGCTCTTTTCCGGTAACGATGAATCTGCCATCCAGCAACATCTTGATATGAAATTGCGGTGAATCATTCTGCGCGGAAGCCAGTGATGCTGCTAGCAAGAGAAACAGCAGAGCATATTTCAGCATAGTGATCCGAGCGTCAATAGGCGCGAGACAAGCGCATCACTTCGTTACAGAAGCGGCCTACTTCCTCTTCGTTGTTGTAATAATGCACCGACGCACGAACCAAATTTTCCAACCCACGTGATCGCATATCAATCAATGTTGAAGATTTCGGCGAAACAGTAACATTGATTTTGCGCGCTGCCAACTCAGATTTGATGTGGTAAGGCTCTACTCCTTCGACCGAGAATGTTACGATTCCACATTTTTCTTTACCCAAATCATGAACTTTCACTTTCGGAATCTGAACAAGACGTTCACGCAACATCTCGGCAAGGTATTGCACCCTTTTATAGATTTGATCGAGCCCCCACTGCCTCGCATAATCGATTGCCGTAGCTAATCCGATTTTGCCAGAATGATTTTGTTCCCAATTTTCAAATCGTTTTGCATCGGGGCGAATTTCATATTGTTCAAGCGTTTTCCAGGTTGCAGCATGCAAATCCAAAAAAGCTGGCTCCAGCATTTCGATGATTCGGCGATCAACGTAAAGGATTCCGGTAGCACGTGGACCGCGAATATACTTTCTGCCAGTTGCTGAAAGCATGCTGCATCCGATCTGCTTTACATCCAGCGGCATTTGTCCCGCTGACTGACATGCATCCAGCAGATACAAAACATTTGCTTCACGCGCAATTTTTCCGATTGCAGCAGCCGGGTTTACAAGCCCACCATTAGTCGGAACATGAGTGATCGCAATCAACTTCACACGTTGATCCATCATGCTGGCTAAAGCCTCAACAGATACAGCTCCCGATTCATCAGATGGAATCACATCAATCACAGCGCCGCTTTTTCGGGAGATTTGTAAAAATGAAATGAAGTTGCTCGCATATTCCGCGGCCGCCGTAAGAATCCGATCACCAGAGCGGAACGGAATCGAATAAAATGCCATATCCCATGCCCGGGTTGCGTTTTCAATAAACGCAATTTCTTCCGCCTTGCAGTTCAGCATCGAAGCAGCAGCTCCATAAAGTCGTTCCGTATCTTTTTGTTTTCTTTCAGCTGCTTCATATCCACCGATTTCAGATTCAAGACGGATATGATCCAGGACGGCATCAATAACCGCCTCGGACATTAACGCAGCGCCGGCATTGTTAAAATGCAAAACATTTTTGCATCCAGGTGTTTCTGCTCTTGCTTTTTCCCAGAATTCCATTTGCTGATCTCGCCTTGTAGGGAATCAAAATCTAATGCTTGTGATCTTGCGGCTGGTATAAGACCACTAGCGCGACTCCTTCCCAGACCTCACCTGTTAATTGATTTACCTTCAACCCCATGGGCAAAATCCCAATCATTTCTGAAGGAATAGGAAATTCTTGTTCAACAAAATTGAGGGACCTGCAAAGCTCGCTGCCGCGAGATTATGAACTGATCTCCAGCATTCCCGTGAGAAGCATAACCATTGATAATGTAAATTGGATTATCTTCAATGTATTTCAATAAATTCTTTATCTGTTCACGTATGAGTTCTTTACCTTTTGGGCTGACGACCTCTGCATTATCCGATTTTTCAAACAAATCCTGGGCTGATAACCAAAAACGTTTCTCGTAACGTTCCTTTTTTAGTTCCTGATATTTCACAACCGTCAAATCATCAAGATCGTAATATCCTCTGTTCTTGAAAAAGCCTCTGAAAAACCAATTTCGCTTGAGTGCTTCCGTATTTTCAGCCATATCTGAAAGAACTTCATTTAGATTTTTCAACGTACCCGAGGCTTCATCCGTAAGACCGTTTTGAGTTTTCTCATGGAACTCGGCAATCATCTGATTTGCTTTTTCAGCGGCCTCGCGAATATTCCTGGAAGTTATTTCGGCATTTTTAACAATTGATTCTGCACTTTCGTATAAGGAATCATCCGTAACCAATTTCCCGAAAGTTCCTTTTCCTTGCTTTACATCTGAAATCATTTCATTCACGTTTTTTGCTATCTTATTACTGGAACTTGTGAGCCCTTTTATGTCTGCACCTGTATCTTTTATTAAAAGCTGTACTTCGACAATGGTGTCGCCCGTTACTTGCAAAGTTCTTTCAAGATCGTCTTGAATCGATTCGATCGTATCATTTACTTCCTGAATCGTGTTGCTGGCTTGTTGCATGAGATCCGCAAACTCGAAAGGCTCTTCGCCGCGAATCGTACTTCCGGGAGGGGCAACCGCTTTTTCTGTGGTTCCAGTGGATATCCTTAGGAATTTATTTCCAACCAATCCATCAGTTTGAATTGAGGCCACCGAATCGGTTCGCACAAGAGGATGCAATTCTTCTACGATGCGCATTTTCACACGAAATTTTTTGTTTGGATCGGGCGGAACTTCGATATCTAAAACTTCGCCTGCGTCCTTTCCCGAAACTCGAACCGTGGCACCTTCTTGCAAACCGCTGATGGTATTAAATTCTGTCCAGATCTCAAATGAACGCTGAAACAACAATCGTCGGTTGCCAATCAGGAAAATTCCTACCGAAAACAATAACAGTCCGACAACTACGAAAATACCAAGTCCTACATATTGCTCTTTTTTCATTCAAATGATCCCGGAGCGGCCGGCGTCCCTGCCGGCCGTGACATTGGCGGGCAGGGCCGCCCGTCCTCCTGGTGAAATTTCAGCCTCCACCTTCATTTATCATGAACGCTCGCACTAGCGGGTCTTCGCTGCGTTCTAAATCCGCCACTGTGCCGCGAGCTGCTAATCTTCCCTGATTCAAAAATACAAGTTCATCAGCGAGACGCCTGGCGCTTGGAATGTTATGGGTCACCATCACTACAGTCACGCCTTGTTCACGTTTTAATTCAAGAATCAGTTCATCAATCTCCGCAGACGTAATTGGATCCAGCCCGGCGCTTGGTTCGTCAACAAGTAAGATCGATGGCTCCATTGCCAAAGCGCGAGCAAGCCCAACCCGTTTTTTCATTCCACCGGATAATTCATCAGGCATTTTATGTAAATCTTTTTCCAATCCCAGTTTTACAAGTTTTTCGGTCACAAACTTTTCAATTTCTTGTTCTGATAATTTTGTATGTCTACGCAAAGGGAACGCAACATTTTCGAAAACAGATATCGAATCGAATAAGGCAGCATATTGAAACAAAAAACCGAGCTTTTTGCGAATTCGAGTTAATTCATGTGGTAGCATATCAGTAATATCTTCGCCTTCAACAAATATGCGCCCACTGTCCGGTTTAACAAGACCAATAATGTGCCTTAACATAACACTTTTGCCTGTTCCACTTCTGCCCAGTATGCAAAACAGAGATCCCTTCTTCACATCAAATGAAATTCCATCCAAAACTTTCGTTCCATCAAAAGACTTGGATATATTTTCCAGCCGCACTGCGTTATCTGTCATTGTGGAAAGAAGAAAAAAATTGTCTTTACCAGAATCACATTGATTAAAATGAGCAAAATTGATGAGAAAACAACACTACGAGTTGAAGATCTTCCGACTCCTTCAGTTCCACCTGTGGTATTCACACCCAGAAATGAAGAAACGGATGCGACGATGAATCCGAATACGCAAGTTTTCAGAGTTGGCGGAATGTAATCTGAATAATCAATCACCGAAAAGGCGCGGTTGAAATACAACATGAAAGACATGCCTGACACAAATCTTTCAGCGGCATAGCCGCCGAGAATTCCAGTGAAATTCATTATTGTGGTCAATAGCGGAAATGTAAGGATGCATGCCACAACGCGAGTAACCACTAAAAACTTAAATGAATCCACCGCAAGCGATTCCAGTGCATCGATTTGTTCCGTAACTTTCATACCTCCTAATTCTGCGCCTATTCCTGCTCCAACTCGGCCTGCAAGAAGTAAACTTGCAGTTAACGGCCCGGTCTCTTTAACCAGAGCAATGGCTAAACCTGCGGGAATCATTGCTTCCGCACCAAAACGTTCTAACGAGGCACGGGTATGAAGTGACAGCACCGTTCCAACTGCAAAACCTGAAGCTGAAATCAATGGCACAGAACGCCATCCAATTTCGTAGATCTGACGCAAGATTTCAGTACCTTCAAATGGGCGGCGGAAAATTTCGCGGATTGCACGGAACGCAAATGCGGTTAGCTCTCCAATCCAATTGAACAGCTTCAGTACGGCAACACCAATTTTGTCGATCATAAACTAAAAGTTATGCCTGTAGGAGTCACTACAATCCTAATCTAGTAAGTAATGGTTTAAATCGGGGATCAGAGCGCAATGAATCCAATCTTGGATCTACGGCCAAACTGGAAACTTGATACGACCTTTCATGAATCGCTTTTTCGAGCCACTGAAATGCCTCGTCCTTGCGACCCAGCCCATCGTAAATCATGGCGATTTCATAGGCGACTACATATTCCTTTTCGGATCGCTTCAAAAGATCATTCAAAATTTTTTGTGCTTCATTCTTCTGCCCAGCTAAAGCAAGTGCTCGCGCAAGTTCCGCTCGTAACTCAAGACTATCTTGAGACACTTCGATCGCTTTTTTGCAAGCCGAAATTTCTTCATCAAACCGATTCTGTTTTTCATAAACGTAGCCAAGAAATTGATAGGCAAGTGGAAAATTGGAATCAAGCTCAAGCGTCTTTTGTAACTGCGCCATCGCTTCATCATATTTACGCTGATGATAAAGAATGTTTCCAAGATCAGCATTGATCACCAGTGAAAGAGGATCCAGTGTAAGCGCGTGTTTCTTTTCCGCAATCGCTTCTTCACCACGGCTAAGATCGGATAATAAATTCGAATACCAATGATGCGCAGTTGCATAGTTTGGATTTAACTGAATCGCGCGGGTATATTCTTTCTCTGCTCCTTGCCAATTCCATTCGTAATTATGAAGCGTGTGTGCAAGTGCAGTGTGAGCTTCGGCCAGAGATTCATCAATCGACAGCGCGTGCTCAGCAGCTTGTTTTGCTTTCGGATGTCCTTCATTCGGAGCCATCAGAGCCCAGGCTGGCATCAATGTGTAGCAATCCGCTAATCCGGCATAAGCAAGAGCATACTTAGGATCTTTTGCGATTGCTTGCTGAAATTGTCCGATGGCTTTCTGAAATCCTTCTTCAGTTCGTTTGTTCCAGTAATAACGCCCTTTTAGATATAACTCATAGGCTTCCGTATTTTCCGTATAGTGTTTTGCAAGTTTTTTCTGCTGTTCACCGGTTAAGCGCAAACGCAAACTGTCGGAAATTTCGCGAGCAATTTCTTCTTGTGTTCGCAGAATGTCATTAAAGTTAGTGTTATATTGATCGCCCCACATTTGTGCGCCATCTTTAACATCAACAAGCTCCGCCTGGACACTGAGATTATCGCTGCGATGCAAAACTGTTCCTGTTAGCACCGCTCCGACTCTTAAATCCTGGCCGATTTTTCGTGGATCGGATTGCTTTCCTTTGTATGCAAATACTGTACTGCGTGCCATGACACGGAGCTGAGGAATTTGCGAAAGGCTATTGATCACGCTTTCCGTAATTCCATCACTTAAATATTCAACTTCGGTATCCCCATTTACATTTACAAACGGAAGTATCGCGATTGAGTCAATCGGTTTGGTTTGACCTAACCACAAATAGAGTCCGGTGGCCACCACAGCAATTAGCAAAGCAAAGAAAATTGAACGCGTAACATGTTTCGGCAAACCTATAATTGATCGCATTGAATCAGCCGAGATGCCGAATTCAATTTGTCGTTGCAGATTCTTCAAATCATTTACCAGTTCGGTGGCCGAAGCATAACGACGATCCGGATCTTTCTCCATGGTTTTACAAATGATCCGCTCAAGTTCGGGATGAATACGCTTATTGATCTGACCTGCCATTTCAGGATCGGTTCTCAAAATGTTGTGCAGCATTTCAATCGCAGTCCCACCACCGAATGGCAATCTGCCGGTTGCCATTTGATACATCACCACACCAAGCGAAAAAACATCGGAACGTCCATCAACATTTTTCCCCATTGCTTGTTCAGGACTTAAGTAATGAATGGTCCCGATGATCACACCGGTGCGGGTCGCGGGATCATCATAAATGCGCGAAGTGATCGCTTCGGGTGTAGAACGCGGATTTACTTTAGCTAAACCAAAGTCCACAACTTTAACATGACCGCGTGGATCGATCATGATGTTTGCTGGTTTCACATCACGATGCACAACACCGCGTGAATGAGCTTCTTCAAGAGCTTCTGCAACTTGAACCGCAATCCGTAATAATTCATCAAACGCTAATGGCTTATCTTTCATGTGGATGTTTAACGTTTCACCTTCCACATGTTCCATGGCAATAAAATGAATGCCATCTGCTTCACCAATTTCATAAATGTGCGCAACATTTGGATGATGCAGTGCTGATGCGGCCCGCGCTTCTTGCACGAAACGCCGGAGACGATCAGGATCCGTTGATACGTCGGCAGGTAAAATTTTCAATGCAACGGTTCGATCTAAATTCTGATCCATAGCCAGATACACTTCACCCATTCCCCCTGTCCCAAGAACCCCAGTAATTTGATAGTGACCTAACTTCTTACCGATCATTCCCAAACATTGTACATTAGTGCCTGTGCAATTTAGGGGTTTGAAACGTCCGCGAACGGAACTAGCTTGTTTTCAACACAAAGATACAATGACCCGAAGAACACTAGATTTTTATCTAATATTTCGTGAACCTCGTGTCTTGGTGGCTTCGTGTTGAATCGAACCTAATCTAAAATAACGATGATCATGAATATTAGGCCGATTACAGCCAAAGACCGCGAAGTCTTAACACAAATCGTACGATTGGTCGGGAATTTCAATGAAGAAGAGATTAGAGTGGCGATCGAATTAATCGATGATGCAATTTCTGAATATTCCAGCGGCGATTATATAGCTTGCGTTCTTGAAGATGAAAAAGGCCAGGTTCAAGGTTATGCCTGTTATGGTTTAACACCATTGACAGAATCAACTTACGATTTTTATTGGATGGCTGTACATCCGGATGCACAAGGAAACGGATATGGCCGTGCATTGATACGCTTCGTTGAACAAGATGTGCGCGAAAAAGGTGGAAGATTGTTGGTTCTGGAAACCTCCTCCCAGGAGAACTACGCTCGCACAAGACGGATTTATGAAAAATATGGCTACGAACTCGTTGCTCGCATCCGCGATTTTTATGAGAAGAAACGATGACAAATTGATCTATGTGAAGTATTTATGATTTCTTTTTACCACGAAGAGCACAAAGAGTTATCTTTTTTCTTTTTCTACCCATAGTGGTTTCGAACCAAACAACCTGCTGATCTGTTGGGCATCCACTGGCTCCGAGAAGTAGTAACCTTGAGCGCGTTCGCATTTTAGTGCACGAAGCTGAGCAAGTTGTTCCGCAGTTTCAACACCTTCCGCGATCACATCCAGGCCAAGATTGTGCGCCAGCGTAACAATCGTTCGCACAATTTCAAGGTTTTCGTTGACTGCAGCCATCCGGCTGACAAATGATCGATCAATTTTAAGTGTATCGATCGGGAATCGATGAAGATAACTCAGCGAAGAATAACCGGTTCCAAAATCATCGATATGAATCTTGACATCTAACCGTTTGAGCTGTTCCAGCACAGTCGCAGTTGATTCCGGATTTTCCATCAACATACTTTCGGTAATTTCAATCATCAGACAATTCGGATTCAATCCCGTTTCATATAGCGTGTTTTGAACTTGAAGCGAAAGTTGTGATTGCGTAAATTGCTTCACAGAAAGATTGACACTGATTGTAAGATGCGGAAAATCGCGGTGCCATTCACGCATTTTTCTGCATGCTTCCTGAAGGACCCAATCACCGATTGGAATTATGAGTCCTGTTTCTTCAGCATGCGGAATAAAATCATCAGGCAAAACCAAACCTCGTTCCGGATGCTGCCATCGGATTAATGCTTCCACTCCGTGAATTCTGCCCGAACGCAAACAAACTGTTGGCTGATAATACAAAACGAATTCATTGCGTTCCATCGCACGGCGTAAATCGGTTTCAAGTCGCAATAAAGCAACAGCGCGCGAATGCATCGCTGAATCAAAAACCTGATGGCAGGCTTTGCCCATAGCCTTTGCGCGATACATTGCCGTATCAGAATCGCGCAACAAATCATCAGGACGGTCATAACCGGTTGCACTTAATGCAATACCGATACTTGCGGTTGTGAAGACTTCTTGTCCGCCAAGTTGGAATGGTTGTTTCAGTTCATTTTGAATTCGATCAGCAATGCGCGTTGCATCACTCACATCTTTGATGTCATCCAGCAAAATCGTAAATTCATCGCCCCCCAATCTTGCAACAACATCACCCGGACGTAAGCAACGTTCTAATCTGCGTGCCATCGCAATCAATAATTGATCGCCGATCGTGTGCCCCAAGCTATCATTGATCATTTTGAAGCGATCTAAATCCAGGAACAAAACTGCAAACAAATAATCATCACGGCGCCTTGAACGTCCCAGTGATCGACCCAACAAATCCATAAACAATGCACGATTCGGTAATCCGGTCAGAACATCGTGAATCGCTTCATGCTGCAAACGTTGTTCGGCCATTTTGCGTTCAGTGATATCGGTTTGGGATCCGGCCATGCGCCATGGTTCACCATCTTCACCAGGCACTGAAATTCCACGCGTCAACATCCAGCGATAACTACCATCACGATGTTTTAAACGGCTTTCCACCATAAAGTGCGGAGTTTCACCGCGTAAATGCGCTCTCAGTTCACCATCAAAACGGAAACGATCATCAGGATGAAGACGATCGAACCATTCTTCCGGACTCTCTCCGATTTCGTCTAGAAATCCAAGCATCGCCTTCCATCTTGGCGAAAAATAAATTTCGTTCGTCTTCAAATTCCAATCCCACAAACCATCATTTGCACCGAGCGCTGCAAGCGCATAACGCTCCGCCGTTTCACGCGTTGCTTCTTCCGCTCGTTTGCGTTCAGTAATATCCATCGCAAAAACAAGCACACCGACAATCTCACCTTGTTCATTCATGTATGGGAATTTATCGCTTTGAACCCAACGATAACCGCCGCCATTTGAAGTTTCCATCTGCTCAACAATTCCTAGCTTTGGGCGGCCGCTGCGGATGACTTCTAGATCATCTTCATGATATTTGGCGGCAAATTCCGGATATAACTCGTAAGTTGATTTTCCTTCAATGTCCTTAACTTTCATTCCGAGATATCGCGCCGCCGGTTCATTCAACCGCATAATTCGATTCTCGGCATCCTTGTACCAGATTAATGCGGGAACTGAATCAAAGATCATCCGATATTCTTTTTCTTGCTGACGTAAACTCTCATACGCCCGGCGCAATTCAGTGACATCATGAAAACTAAGCACACGCCCTGAACTTTTACCGTCAACCAGTTGTGGACGTGAATATCTTTCAATGGTGCGGCCATCTTTTAAAAAGATCGTATCGCGATATTCAATATCAGGATTCTCATAAAATTGACCCACGCGCGCCACAAATAGATCCGGATCTTCCACAGCATCGGCCACATATTCTGCAACCTGCCGCCCGGTTCCGTCTTTCAATAAATGTTCCGGAATTCCCCACATTTCTAAGAGCCGTTGATTGTAGGCCGCAATCTTCCCATCGTGATCTACCACAAAAATTCCATTCGCTACCGCTTCCAACGTTGCACGCAGAAGTGAGACAGATTGCTCTAATTCCTTCTCCGCTTTTTTACGCGAAGTAATATCCAGTCCTAATCCCATCGCACCCACACCACGACCAGACTCATCAGTTAAACCACGCGCGTACCATGAAATTAGTTTTTCTTCTCCACTTTTTGTGGTGACGATGGTTTCAAATTCATCAAGGCGAGTGCCTTGAACAACGGCGGCAGCTCTTTCTTGAATTGTTTTCCGATACTCTTTTTCAGGAAAGAAATATTCGAAGATACGACTATGACCGATGATCTCTTCAGGCTTATATCCACTCATTTCTGATGCTGCCTGATTGAAGATCACTACATTGAAGTTCTCATCGAGAGCGATCACGCTCATTTTTGCGTGTTCAACAACAATCGACAGGAACTGACTGAGCCTTAATATCTCCCTTTCCTCATTAACCCCGGGCATGTACCATATCTTTTTACCACAATTTTGGTTTTGTGGGAGTGATTTTGAGTACAATTAGACTGTTATGGAGGGGGGGACATCTGAAATCTCAAGCTGACCACGATTCCCCAACTTTAGGCCCTTCACCCGTTAGCACCACTGAAGCTGAAGCCGTCGGTTGGCCGGTTCAAAACTGGGACCACTATAGATATGAAGCTTATATCGGTGAAGGTGGCATGGGCCGGGTGTTCAAAGCCTATGATCCTCAACTGAAACGCCACGTCGCTCTGAAATTTATCCGAGGGGATGATCCATTAATAAAAGAACGATTTTTGCGCGAAGCTCAAGGACAGGCAAGCGTAGTTCACGAAAACGTTTGCAAAATTTTTGATGCAGGTGAAGTGAACGGCCGCTTCTACATCGCAATGCAATACATCGATGGATTCACAATCAATCGGATTCCGCATGAGCTATCGATCGAACAAAAAGTGAAATTAATGAAAGAAGTGGCGGAAGGAATTCATGCTGCCCATCGCGTAGGTTTGATTCATCGTGATGTTAAGCCTGGAAACATCATGGTGGAAAAAACTGAAGATGGCGGCTTCCATCCTTACGTTATGGATTTCGGACTGGTTCGCGAAGCGGAAGCAAAAGGAATTACCATGACCGGAATCATCATAGGAACACCAGGATACATGGCGCCGGAACAAGCGTGGAATGATGACAAACATCCGTTGGATCGCCGCGCTGACATTTACAGTCTTGGCGCAACGTTATACACACTCGTTTCCGGTCGCCCGCCCTATGACGGTACAAGTTCAATTGAAATCATAAAACACATGGTTGAAAAGGATCCGATTTCTTTGCATCAACGGATGCCGAATGTTCCAGGCGAACTTGAAACGATCGTAATGAAGTGTCTCGAACGTGAACCGCAGCGCCGTTATGATTCAGCGCGAGCATTCGCAGATGACCTTGGAAGATTTTTAGATGGCGAACCGATTTTGGCCAGACGTGCAACGCTAAGCTATCGGTTAGCGAAAAAAGCACGTAAACACAAAGCAATGGCTGCAACAGTGGCGATTTTTAGCGCAGCATTGATTGCACTTCTTGGCTTTGCAATTCAATCGCGATTACAAGCAGCAAAACAAGCAGAATCTGCGCAACGTTTCGGGATGGAAGTTGAAAGGATTGAAGGAATTCTATCGCGGATCCATACGTTACCAATTCATGATGTTCGCCCTGAATTACAAAATGTGCGCGGACAGATCAAATGGATCGGACAACAAATGCAGGAAACAGGAAAAGCCGCAGAAGGTCCAGGCTTGCATGCAATCGGAAGAATTCATCTTGGATTGCACGAATACACAAAAGCGAACGAAGCGTTGCAACGCGCGTGGGATCACGGATATCGTTCACCAGAAGTTGCCTATTCACTTGGTCTGACGCTTGGACATCTCTATCAAACAGAATTGAAACGTCTTGAACAGATCGGCAACAAAGATGATCGTGAAGCAAAGCGCAATGAGATTGAAACTCAATTTCGAGATCCGGCAGTACATTATCTGAAACAAAGTCGTGGAGCTGCGTTTGAGACTCCTGCCTATCCGGAAGCTTTAATTGCGTATTACGAAAAGAAATATGATGACGCCTTGAAAAAAACTGTGGCTGCATTCAATGAAATTCCATGGATGTATGAAGCAAAAATTTTGGAAGGAGACGTCTATCGTTCAAAAGCAGTTGAAGAAGCCGATACTGGAAAGCCCGAAGATGCACTCGCAGATTTCGGTAAAGCTGAAAAAGCATATGACACAGCAGTTTTGATCGGACGCAGTGATCCGAATGCGTATCAGGGACTGTGCAGTTTGTATGTAAACAGATTACATATGGATATGTATCGCGGTATGGATGTCGGTCCGCTGGTCCCAGGAGGTCTGGACGCATGCGGAAAAGTCACGCAGATCAACAGCAACTTGCCTGAACCATATAACAGCAAATCTGCAGTGTATCGTTTTCTTGGTGAATATCAATTGATCAATGGCAGCGATCCTACAGAAGCGCTGAAGTCATCTGCAAAAGAAGCAGAACATGCGATCCAGCTTGAGCCGAGAAATGGTGAAGCATACGGAAAATTAGGAACGGCCTATTCACTTCTGGGTGAATATCAATCGGTGCGCGATCAATCTCCGGAATCATTTTTTGTTAAATCAAAAGCTGCATTTGAAAAAGCGATTGAAATTGCGCCGCGCGATCCGTATCCGTATCACAATCTCGCGGTGAATTATTCGATTTTGGGAACGTACAAACGCAATCACGGAATTGAAGCAAGAGCGGACTTCGAACAAATCGTGTACTACGAATCGAAAGCGATTGAAATTAATCCCAAACATGTCTTTGCAACAAACGGACTCGGAATGGGATATTCCAATTTAGGGAATCTTGATATTGAGAATGGTAAAGATCCGCGGACAAATCTGGAAAAATCGATTTCATATTTTAAGAAAGTTACTGAAATGAATTCAACATCTCCGTATGCCTATAACAATCTTTCCAGTGTGATGCAGTCAGTGGCTGAGTGGGAATACGATCACGGAATCGATGCTGTTCCCCGTTTCAATGAGGCGTTGAAGACTGCCGAGTATGCGCTCAAACTTGCAGCCGATTATCCGTTCGCGCATTTCAATGCCGCAAAAATTCTGGCAGGACTTGCCAGGATTGAGTTAGATCAAAATCGATCACCTGAAAATTATGTTGAACGTTCGGTGGCAATGTTGGAAAAAGGAATCAAAATCCAGAGTAATATTGCTGGCCCAAATGATGAGCTGGCATCTGCATTGTTAATCCAGGCAGAATACGAACTGATCCAAGGAAAATCTCCGGAACAAACGATCCACAAAGCGGAGCCATGGATTGAAACATCATTGAAATTAGGACCAACCCGAAGCGCAGGATTTGTCGCACGCGGTGATGCGAATGTTTTACTTGCACGCTGGCTGACAAAAAACAAAAAGGATGCAAGTTTGGTTTTAGAAAACGCACGCAAATCTTACGATCAAGCAACAAAAAACAATCCACGCGATCGCAAAGCTTTCATCGGTCTTGCCCGTACTTATCTTTTGCTTGCGCGCACTGCGAGTTCTGTCGATCAGCGGAATAATTTTGCGAAACAAGGCATTGCCGCATCCGACCGAGCTTTGGTAATCACACCGGATACAGCAATGACCTTTGCAATCAAAGGGAAATTATTGGAGCTCGTGGGCGATGCTCCCGCAGCTGCCGCTGCAATACAGCAATCCAAAAAGATCAACCCATCTCTGGATCCGCCAAGGATCTAATAATAAGTAACCGAATGGTTACCTATTATTTGCGGATTTTTTCAGCGACTCCATAAACGGTATTCCCCTCTGCCAAACTGAAAAAGAAAACACGATTCCCGTTATCGACAACAACGCCGTTCGCTATTTCGTTGCCATTCGCGAGGTCTTGCTCGTACAATCTGCAGCAACCTCGTACTCATAGGAAGCAACCGAAAATTCATGAGCACCATTTCTGCTGATTTTTTGTCTTGATTGAGAATGCCCGTTGCCATCATAGAAAAGGATCCCCACGGCTGCGAGTGGACCGTCCGGCGTAGTTCCTGCTCGATAGAATCCGTAAGATCCTTTGAGGGTTGCGTTTGAACATCCTGCATTACTGCTTTTATCGGCAGCAAGACTAAATGTTGAGAAGCACAGCACAAGGATCAGAATCGTTAATGTATCAATCGTTTGTTTCATGTTTGTTCACCTCTTATTTGCGATCGGTTATTAACGCGACATTTCTGGGAAAAACCCTTCATCGGGATTAACATATGAGTGGAGCACAGAAATTCTCGGCGCTCTCTGCGTTAAAAAGCATGAAATTAACTGAAGCTGACAAGGAATACTTACGCAAATATCATCGAGTCTTCCCCAACAAAGAGGACGCAGAACAATATCTTGACGAATGTTGGAACCGGAATGCAATCGTTATCTCGTGGCTTGATGAGCTTCGATCACAAGGAGTGCATGATGTCCTGGAGCTTGGATCAAATCCCTATTTCCTTTCTTTACTGATTCAAAAATATTTCCCTTTCAATCTTCAGCTTGCAAATTATTTTGGCGATCCTTCGCGCAATGGTTTACAGAATGATCCGATGGAAATTGATGGTAAAACTCATGAGTTTATTTATCAGCACTTCAATATTGAAAAGGATCGGTTTCCTTATTCTGATGCAACATTCGATGCCGTAATTTTTTGCGAAATTATTGAGCATCTGCTGATGAGCCCGGATGCCCCGGTTTCTGAAATCAATCGTGTTCTGAAGCCTGGTGGATTCGTAATCATCTCGACTCCAAATGCAGTGCGACTTGCAAATGTGGCACATTTGGTTCGCGGTCGAAATATTTACCCGGGATATTCTGCTCATGGCACCTTATGGAAGACATAATCGCGAATACGTGATCGATGAGCTCAAAGATTTATTGCAGAATCATGGTTTTAAAATGACGAAAGCTGAAATCATCGATTTGCATCCGCATTCCTGGAAAAGACGGATTGCGAAAGCAATTGGACCAGACAGCTGGCGTGATCATTTATTTGTAATGGGCCAGAAACGAAGCTAAGACCTGATTCATTTTCCACCACAAATTTCTCACTAACAACATTCGTAACAAACTACGCCAAAACTCTTTACCTGGTGCGTATGTATATAGAAGAAGATCGAGTACGAGTACGATTACGATTACGAGTAAGAGTAAGAGAGTTATAATTAGGGCAATGGGTGTATCACTGGAGTGTGGTGAATTATTTCCCACTTTACAGAAAAGGGTGATTGCTGGGGTTCGAGAAGCTCTGCAAAACAGAGCCGATCCTCTATCCGATCAGATTCTCATTATCGTACCAACGCGAGCAATGCGTGCATTATTGTTGCGGGCACTCGCTGCGGATAAATCCAATAATTTTTACGGCTTGAATTTGATGTCCATCAATCACCTTGCCATAAAAATCGTTCTGGATACGTTACAGGCCCACAAAACATTAATCTCCGACTCTACATTCTTCCCATTTGCACTTTATAACATTGCAGCACAACAGAAGCTTGAACCATTCGAATCATTCCGGGTTTGCCAGGCGCTGTATCAATCGATCAGAGATTTGGTTGATGGCGGCGTTACTGCAGATCTGTTTCGTGATGCATTGGAAGATGTGAAGCGCGAACCAGAAATTGCAACTGGTCTTGATTTTCAGGAGTTAGGTGCACTTCAGCGGATTTATTCGCGGTTTGAAACATTTTTGCACGATCATCACATCCTGAATTTACAAACAGCAGCATCGTGCGCCGTAACTCAGGCCGCCAATTGGGCTAAAGCCAAAAACATTTCGTCTTTGATCGTGTATGGTTTTTATGATGCGACCCAAACACAGTGCGATGTTCTTGAAGAACTAACCCGTACAGTTTCAGAAAATGGCGGCACTACACAAATCTTTTTCCCCTTTCCGGTGAAAGATCTGACAGTTGAATTTCCTGCGGGATATGCTCAGCCGTTCTTTGAACGCCTGTACTCTTTAACGACCCGCCTGACCGGCAAAATTCATTTTCATGAATCGCACACACCGCTGGCAAGTGGGAATATTGAATCGGTAGTGTTTAGCGGTGAAGATTTACCAAATAAAGATTCTGCACGTGTTGAATTTCTAAGTGCTGCTGGTCCATATGATGAAGCGTGGGTTGTTGCCAAAAGAATTTTGCACCTGGTGAAAGATAAAGGAGCATCGTTCGATCAAATCCTGGTGATCAGCCGAACGCTGGATGATCCTTTACCGTTGATGCGGGTCTTTGAAGAAAATCGGATTCCATGCAATCTTGTCCGTGGATCAACACTGGCTGAAATCCCTTATGCTCGTTTTGCATCATTGATTCTTCGCGCACGCCAAGCACGTTTTAATGCTGCCACTCTATTTGAATTTCTTTCAGCTCCATTCATTAAGCGAACCGGTTTTAAAGATTTGCGTAATATCAGCGATTTAATGGAGCGCTTGTTTATACGGAACTGGGATGATTGGGATCGTTTGAAGCCTCTTTTGAAAAATGATCCACTGCCGCGGCTTTTGGATGAACTCATTCACGGTGATGAACAAAAACGGGAATCATGGAAATACACGGCGCGTTCTTTGTTGAGTTTGCGAAAAGCGCTTGAACGGATTCCGGAAACTGCATCTCTTCCGCAATTTGCCCGTGCACTAATTCAGGTTCTCGATGCTTTCACAAAACCGGAAGAACCTCTGGAGTTGGTAAAAACTTCGATCAAGGAAGAACCGCCTGTTCAAGTAAAAAATGGAAAGGGTCGTAGCAATGTGAATCAGCTCAGTCTTTCATTTGATAGCGGCTCAACCGAAGCGAAAAAAATCAGATCCGATGAAAAACTGGTGTCGCCTGCAATGCAGGCTGTAATGAATCTTCTTCGCAAGCTTGCGGATTTTTCAATTTTTGGATCAACAGAAATTACCCTGGCCGAATTTGCGCATCTGCTTGAGCTTTATTTAAAACAAACTTCGATCGATCCTGGAACAGAACAAACGCAGGGGGTAACAATCGGTGATGTGATGCAGTTGCGAGGTGTCACTGCCGATTATGTATTTTTGATGCACATGAACCGCGAAGTTTTTCCGCGGCGGTTGAATGAAGATCCATTCTTACCTGACAATGCGCGTCAAATGCTGATCAATCTTACCGGTGCAGGCCCTGCTGTAAAACGTGCTTCAACTCAAACGCGCCTCTTTCAATTAAAAGACGGCGGCCAAGAAGAACTTCTTCTCTTTGCAATGGCATTGCGTTCTGCACGCGAACGTTTATTCCTTTCATATCAACGGGCAGATGCTCAAGGCCGTAAACTCACCTGCTCCGCTTACTTTGATGAAGTGCTTCGAGTGTTAACAAATAAAACTTCCGAAGAAAATTCTGCAGTGTGCGCCATCTCCCGACAGCTTGAAACGAAAATTATGAATTACGGCCGCCAGCGCACAGAAATCTTACCTACACTCTCCGAATGTTCCGGTCTTGCTGATTGGTTTTCAACGGAAGAAGTTTTGCATCATACGCATCATTTGCCACCGGAATTTTCAAAACATGCAATCGTGTTTGCACATCGCATGAATTCCTACGACATGAATGAGGCGGCAATTCTTGATGGATGTATTCAAGATCCTGCGCGTTTATGGTCCGCTGTTTTAAAAAATCGCGGAATGGATTACCTCCGTTTGAGCTACTCCACGATGAAATCCTTTTTTGCCTGCCCTTTCCAATTTTTCGGAACAGTAGTTTTAAAGCTTGAAGAAAGTCCGAAAGAAACTGAAAACGATGAACAAGATATGGATGCAATGACGAAAGGAATTCTTGCCGAAACAGTTGTGAAAGGCGCAATTAATAACATAAAGAATTCACAATGTTCGATCGATCAAGCAGTTAAAGAAGCTGTTGCACAAACTCGCGAAAAATATCGTGATGTATTTCCGCCGCTGATTCTGAATCTTTACATGAAAAAATTTCAGCACGCTGCTGAAAATCTGCTGCGATATTTACAAAGTGAAGGCTATGATTTGAAACGCTCCATTGTTCCCGAATTTGAAAATAAGGAAACAGTGGAGTTGCTGAATGCTGAAACAAATGAACTAGGTTTCCCTGTAATTATTTCCGGCGTATTAGACTTAATTACGTTCAAAGCATTTGGTGGAGATGGTTTGATTTCTGATTTGAAATGGGGTGGCAGCCGTACAGCAAATACTCCGAATGCAATGCATCAGAAAGGCGAACTACAATTTTGTTTATATCCTGCAATGCATGAGGTCAGTTCCGGTGAATATTTACCGTTTCGTTATTTTAGACTCAACATTTTTGAGCAATTTGGAGATCCGAATCAAATCGAAAAGAAGCTGCGCAGTTTAGGTGTGAGTGAACCTGATCGAGTGATGCGATATTTCGGTGGCAATTCGGATAGCGCAAAAACGTATTTGCAGGAAGAGCAATTTCTAAAAACACGAAATTGTGGAATTGAAATGTTGAAATCGCAATTCCGAATTTTGAAAGATCCGGGCGTTCCTTTTTCGGAATGCAAATATTGTTCATATACACAACTTTGCCGCCGTTCACACGCTTCAACTCTACTGCGCACCAGAATGGCGGATCTTAGCGACTCAGCGGTGAAGAAATGACAGTCGCGACATTCATTGAAGCCAACGCCGGAACCGGCAAAACGTACGAACTCACCAGCTACATTCTGCGAAAGGTTGTGGATGGCGTACCGCTGAAAAATATTTGTGCAGTAACCTTCACCGAAAAAGCGGCAACTGAAATGGTGGAACGTCTGCGTACGCGGATGGCGAGCCTTGTTGCAAAAGGTGAAATGGAAGCGCGAAAACTTGAAGAAGCAAATCAGGGTTTTATCGGCACCATCCACGCATTTTGTACCCAGGTTCTAAAACGTCACGGCAGCAGAATCGGCCTTACGCCACTATTTGAAGTTGATGCCGATGAATCCCATTTCGAAGAATTGTTCGACGCGCATTGGGATCGTTTCTTATCCGGAGTTCTTCGTGGCGAACGCAATCCATATCCGAAACTAATTGAAATGTTCGGGATCGAAAAACTGACAATCCTCGCACAGACATTAACATCGCGCCGATGGAATTTCCAAAAGCCACAAGAGGATTCAATCACATGGCTTTTCGATTTGATTGAATCTCCCGAAGTATGGAATCTTAACCCCAACTTAAAATGGGAGTCTGCTTTCTTAAATGGATTGAGAAATCTCGATCAACATTTAACTTCATTGACTTTCTTAATGTCCCCAAGTCAACCGCAGCTGCTAAAAAATACTGAATGGAGAGCTGCTGTTCGCGATGCATTGTATTTCCGGAATAACGAATTATATGAGGCGATTCATTCACTTCAGCGCGATTTTGTTCACGATTTGCTTCAAGAATATCGTGCACTCGGCTACCTGCGATTTGATGACTTAATTGTAGATACACGGAATTTATTGCGCGATCACACAGACGTACGTGAACGATTAAAGAAACGATATCAAGCCGTGCTTGTTGATGAAATGCAAGACACTGATCCTGTTCAATATGAGATTTTCTTGTATCTATGCGAACAAGATAACGTTGAATCTGATTTCCGTTTGCATGATCTGGCATCAGGAAAGTTTAAGTTGAAATTACAACCTGGAAAATTGTTTGTGGCTGGGGATCCCAAACAATCGATTTATGGTTTCCGTGGCGCAGATCCTAATGCGTATCAAACGATCAAATCGATTCTAGGGAAGGAATTGATAAACATCACGCAGCTAACCGAAAATTGGCGATCCTGTGACAACCTGGTTCAATTCACAAACGCACTTGCAGAAAATCTATTTCCACAAGAAGAACCGGAACCATCACAAACAATTAACGACTATTGTTCCGGACATCCTTTGAACGATTGTGTGCATTTAATTCGAATTGAATCTGAACAGGACGATGCTTTACATCTTCGAATTTTGTGCGAAGCAAATTGGCTCGCCAAATCGATTGCTGAACGCGCAGAACAAAAGCCGGAAGGCGAGAAATATCGCGGCACTGCGATTCTGCTGCGACGCCTTACAAGCTCACATCTGTATGTAGATGCGCTCACTGCCCGCGGTATTCCGGTTGTAATTGAAGGCGAAAAATTCTTTTTTCTATCGCAAGAAGTCATCGACTTTGTGAATCTCCTTAAGTGGATCGTGGATGACATGGACATGATTGCCATGGCCGCAACTCTACGATCTCCATTATTCGGACTGAATGATCTTGAGCTCGCTTTATTTTTTACCGAACTCAACAAGACTTCAGATTCAAGACCGAGTGTTGCTGAAACGCTTACGATCGCATTGGAAGATTCAACTCGCACACAGATATTGCTTCAATTTTTAACTGCAATCAAAGAGATCAGGCAATGCATGCCTGAACTAACACCGGGGAAATTTCTTGATGAAGTTCTGTCACGATTTCCGATCCTTTCACTTGCTGCAATTTCATATGGATCACATCGACGCGAGTTAGCTCCGATGAACATTTTGAGATTTCATAAGCAAGCGCTGGAAGCAGATCTCGATCCGTTAGTCAGTCCCTATAGTTTTGTTAAAAAATTGGAACGCTATTCGCGCGATGCAAAAGATCTGGGGCAGGAAGTTGTGGCTGATGAAGGTGTTGATTCAGTAAGAATTTTAAGTATTCATCGTGCAAAAGGCTTGGACTTTCCCACTACATATATCGGACTTACAGATTATGGTCTTATCGGTTATCGGGACAAATTGGAAATCAAACATGATTGGCGAACTGATACCTCTGCTTTGCGGTTGGATTATTTTACCGAAGCGAATTATTTGAATACGAAGTACTTAGATCGAAGCGCTTTCGGAAAACCGCGTAAGAATGATGATTTCGAATTAGAACTCGATGAAGAAGAGCGCCGGGTGATTTACGTTGCTGCAACCCGGGCAAAACACGAAATGTTTTTTACACTCGCAGGCAAGGAACAGAAAAATTCCGGAAAAAATATCATGGATTTTCTTGAATTGATCCATCCTGATGTTCGATCGATAACTGAAAATGGTGATCCATGGTTACCCAATGATATTTCCCGGAAATCATCATCGAAGCTCAGTTTGACTCCGGTTCTTGAAAGCTGGAATCAAATTGAAGCAGCTCGCACAAAATGCGCGCTTCCTCAACTTAGTTCGATTACTGCGGAAGCATCAAAATTAGATGAATCGAGTGCAGTCTTCACGAAGCCTATACGCACTGAGGTTACCGAAGAGCAACCCGAAAGCGAATGGGAATTCGTTTCAATGCATGCCCGCATCGTTGGATTGCTTTGCCATGGAGTTCTGGAACAGATTGACTATAAATCACCAAGAAACTTCAAGGCACTTTTGGAAATTGAAAAAACAAAATTAACGGATGCCCATTCAATTCAAGCGTTGAATGAGGCAGAAGCGGAAGCTGAATCGATTCTTGAAAAGTTTTTGCAATCTGATGCAGCACAATGGCTTGGTTCGCTCAAAATTATCGGAAGAGAAATTCCGGTTTGCGTTTTTGATTCTGATCAAAACAAAGTTCTTACCGGAACAATCGATCTTTTGGCGAAAGATGCGTCGGATCAACATTTTCTGATTGATTACAAAACGGTAGATGATCTGGAGGACTCTTCGCGCGGCGCCTATCAACGCCAAATGGAACTCTACTCGAAGGCGTTATCTGTCCCTTGCATTTCGAAGCTGGTTCTTTTGCGTTCTTCTAAAATAATTACTTTGCCGCCCGGTGGTTAGAGCTGGTTGTGTAAGAGGCCGGCGAGCCAGTCCTTGAATTTTTCGGTGAATGGCCGATTCGCCCATTGCTCATACGTAACTTCGTGTGATTTTTTCAAATCATCTTCAAAAATTTTGATTTGTTCGTTCGCAAAATTTGCATCATATACATTTAGATTTACTTCATCATTTAAACGGAAGGATCGATTATCAAAATTTGTGGATCCAACAGAGGTCCAAATTCCATCGGCCACCAGCACTTTGCAATGATACATCGTTGGCTGATATTCATAGATTTTTACGCCCGCTTTCAGTAATTCGCCCCAGCGCGATCTTGATGCGTAGCGCACCACGTCCGTATCTGTAACTTCACCTGGAGCAATCAGCTGAATTTTTACTCCGCGTTTTGCAGCAGAAACAAATTCGCGAATCGAGAGATCATCTGGCACAAAATAAGCATTGCTGATCTGAATACTTTTGCGAGCAGCTGCAATTGTCAGCAAATACATCAACCTTGCGCTTTCGCTACCATCTTCAGGTGAACTCTTGAATACCTGCGCTTTTTCTTCTCCAACCGGTGACAAAGGTGGAAAATAATCTTCGCCATGCAATAGTTCGCCGCGTGTTTCAATCCAATTTTCATTGAATACTGCTTGCATTTCTGCAACCGCTGGGCCTTCAAACTTATAATGTGTATCTCGCCAATGCTCTTTTGAATCAGCGTTTCCCTGCCAATGATCAGCGACTCCTATTCCGCCAGTAAATCCAATTTTGCCATCCACAACCATAATCTTCCGATGCGTTCGATTGTTAAATTTTCGAACCGAAAACCAGTATGCTTTGTGATATCGAACAAGCTGAATTCCGGCATCATCCATTTCTTTTAACATCCCACTATCCATTTTTCCGCTTCCCACCCAATCTAACAAAACACGAACTTTCACCCCTTCTTTTGCTTTTCTTGAAAGTGCATCCGTGAACTTACGTCCGATTTGCCCGCTCCAATATATGTAAGTTTCAAAGGTAATTGACTTCCTGGCTCCTTCAATCGCTTGAAGCATCGAATCAAAGGTTTTACCGTTCAAAAGAGTTTCAACTTTGTTACCATCACGAATACCAGGCCCTAAAAGATTTCCCATTGAACGCAAAAATTGCGGATCTTGTATTCCATAATCACAAACGATCTCCTTTTCAACAGCAGCTGAACCGGAAAAATCGTAGAAAATAATGATTGTAAGCAGAGCTATAGCAGCGAGGATCAGAACAACTTTCGTTCGTTTTTCTAAAGGCATCCTGTTAATGTGTAATGGGACAATAGCTTACTGTGCCTGCATACACCGCAGAAAATATGCCTCTTGTCCTTTGATGCAATGTATATAGATTGGAAGGAATAGAAGCTTCTGCTTGATCACACTGAATGTGGGGGATAGATGACCGTCGTGAAACAATATCGTTCCATCGGCCAGATTGTAATTCTCGCATGCGCACTGATACTTTTTGCAATCGTAGTTCATCGTTTCCTCGTTCCCGTAATTCTGGGCTTGATCATTTCTTTGATCTATCGTCCTGCATATTTGTGGACTGCTAACAAACTAAAACTAAAACATCTCAGTGCTGTAATTTCTACTATTGTGATCTTGATTTGTGTTCTCTTGCCTTTGGTTTTGCTTGGAGTGTTTGTCTACAAAGATGCTACCAACATGGTGAAAACGTTAATTCAAGTATCGGAAGCTAAAGATCACGAAGCAGGAATTTTTAGCGTACCTTTACTTACAAATGTTTACAAAGGAATTAACAAGATTTATCCGATGACTCCTTCCGAATTTGCGGAATCAGCAAGATCGATGATTTACCGATTGGCTGATGCAGGGAAAAATTTTCTTACACGGATGGCAACATCTACTCCCAGAAAAGTCACGGCAGTGGTCTTCTTTCTGATTTCATTTTATTTCGGACTGATTGACGGCCCAAGTTTTGTAGTATTTCTACGAAAAAATCTGCCATTCCCAAGCGCCGACATTCGAAATTTATTCAGTCAAGTTCAAAAAATTTCTACGGCTGTAGTATTAGGCACTTTTCTGGCAGGAATTGTTCAGGGCACGATTATCGGTTTAGCTTATTGGATTTTTGGAATTCCGCGACCGGCGGTATTTGGTGCGCTTACTGCAATTTTTTCATTCATTCCTTTAGTTGGATGCGCACCAACCAGTATCGGTGGAATCATATATTTATTGACTCAGGGAAGAATTGGTGCAGCCATTGGAATGACAGTGGCTTTCATCATTGCCGGCACATCTGACAATGTTGTCAAACCGTGGGTATTAAAAGGCAGAACTGAACTTCATCCGCTTTTAGGATTATTAAGTGTTCTTGGAGGATTGCTGGCATTTGGTCCATCAGGATTATTTTTTGGACCGATCATTACAGTTTTAGTAATCGTACTTTTACAGATTGTCCCCCATAGAATCAGAGAGGCGCATCCACCGGAAGAACATCTACCCGGCATCAAGGAAAATACTTAACCACAAAGATCACAAAGGCCTTTCCATCGCAAGTGCAACAATCCGTTCAATTAGCTGCGCGTATTTTAAACCATGTTTGCGTGATGCCATTGCATATTCCGCTTTTCGGTCCAAATAGGGATTTGGATTCGCTTCAATAATGTAAAATTCCCATCCTTCAATTGAAACGAATGGCGCGTCTACTTCCGGGGATGCTCCTTTTTTGGTTACCTTTTTTGTATTTTCACTTTGTCTGATCCGCATATCGACTCTTCCGTAATCACGCAGTTTTAGAACTTTGAATGCTGTAACTGCCGCTTCCTGAATCCGAGTGACAACAGCTTCCGGAATGTCCGCTGGAAATATTTGAGGCGCATCATTGTAAGCCGAATCTTCATCCCATTTCGCTTCGCTCGATGCAAACTTTGGATGACCATCCGGCATTTTTGAAAAATCCCATTCCAACAAAGGCAAGGCTTCGCTTCCTAATATGCCGATATAAATTTCGCGGCCTTCAATATATTCTTCAATCAGCGCCGGCGTCTTAAACTCAGTTTGAATATAGGAAATGCGCTCCATCAATTCTTTTATGTTATGAACTACTGCTTTGCTATCAATACCGATCGATGCATCTTCATTTGAGGCTTTCACAAATAATGGGAAGCTCAAATCATCAGACCATTCCACTTCACCCGCATCCATTGTTGAAAATTTGGGATATGGAAGTCCGTGAAAATAAAATATTTTTTTGCTGAGACTTTTGTCCTGGGCGAGCGCCAGGCCAATTGCAGGAGCGCCGGTAAATCTTTTACCCAAAACTTCAAGCAGTGCGGCTGCATGTTGCTCATGTTGACTCACTCCGCCTAAAGATTCACACAGGTTAAAAATAAGATCGCTGTCATCTTTCGTCAGAGCTGCTGCCAATTGACGGACATCCGAACGTGCCGCCAGAAATTGAACTTCATGTCCAAGCGATAGCAAAATTTCTTTGACTTGCTCGCTGACTAATGTGACTTTCTGGCCTTCGGCTTCCGCTTCAATCTTGTCGTCTTGTTCCGTTGCATCGAACAGAATTGTAATTTTCATTCATTTTCTATACTTGCAGGGCGACCGGAAGGTTGCCCTGCAAAATTCGCAGGCGAGCTTCCGCTCGCCACTACTTAGTGATGAAATCTCCTTTGTACAGTTTGTTCATACAAAGAGTGGTTGCATATGCTGTAATTTCAGTTAGTGTTTTTAGCCTTTTTGCCGGATCGGCCCAAAGCTTTAATTCCTTAGACCGTTCAATAAAGTGACGGATCAACGATCGCACAAGCGCATCATTCAAACCGGTCCAATAATTTATGTTCGATACTAATTGCCGGCTATGCTCACCTAAAAATTGATGAGCAGGAATCCAATGTTTTTCTTTGGCAGCAGGAACATCTCTTTCGAAAATATCTTTTAGATCTCCATCAAAATAGGGAGGCATCTCAACAAATTCAGGTTTGAATTCTTCATAATGCTCTTCGATAGATCCGCTTAGATCGATGGAAGTATCGTAAGCATCCGCCGTAACGAGCGGCGGATTTTCTCCCAGGGATTTTGCCATGCGATCAACATATTCCAATTTCCTATAACAACTCCAATCTTTGTAAACCTCTTGCCAATTTGATGAAGGATCCAGCCAGACGGCAAACGTTTCTGCGAAGTCTTCATCAGGATGTTTTTGGGCGTACCAGCCAGGCAGATGCCGAACGAAGTTGCGGGAAAATGGATTTGGTTTGTAATTCTCACGATAAGGACGCGAATATGGACCAAACAATTTATGCCACTCTTCAGTTGCATATAATTTGTAGGCGTAGTTAAAGGCATGCCCTGCCTCATGCCGCAAATAACTCAAAATATCTTCATCTGACTCCGCTTCGATACCTTCCATAATTTCATCTTCTAATCGCATCAACTTTTCATCGGCAAGATAAAATGGAATGCCGATAATCGGAGTCGCTTCCGGACATCCCCATTCATCCGCCAGATACACCGGTGGACGAAACCTAATTCCGGCGGATTCCAATTCTTGATAAAGCTGTTCTACTAAAGCTTGAAGTCTTGTTCCTTCCAGCTTTAAACCAAATTCCGCAAATTTCTTTTTGAGCAAAGCCTCCCGCTGGTGGGTCCAGTTTTCCGAGAGATTCTCTGTAAACACACGCTCTGTCATATTCAGAAGTTGGTATCCATAATTGATTAAGTCAAATGATTACCGGTAATCTTAACCGCAAAGTCTTAAAGCGCTACTATTTTTGTAGATAACGATCAAAGAAATCGGCGGTGGCTTTATATGCCCGGAGCCAGCTTTCATGGCGCAAGAAATTGTGTACCTCATCCGGGATGATTAAGGTTTCCAGGTGTACACGGCCCTCCGCGCGCAAACGCTGCACCAGATCCGTGGTTTCGATGAAATCAACATTACGATCATCATCGCCGATGATAAATAGAACCGGCGAACTCCAAAGCTGAACGTCGGCTACTGGCGAGGAACGACGCGCTTCTTGCATCATCGCATCACCGTTGATGCCCCAATCATCCGCGCCGCGCAGCTTCGCTCGTAACGACCAATCATGAACACCATGCAAATCAACACCGGCTGCAAACAGATCAGAATCCCTGGCTAATCCGAGTGCAGTTAAATATCCGCCATAAGAACCACCCCATAATCCGATGCGATTTGGATCTACATCCGATCGCCCGCGCAAAAATTTCGCTGCTGCAAGAATGTCCTGATACTCTGATGCACCTTCCGGACCTTGTCGTTCCGCAGTTCGGAAGGCGCGTCCATATCCAATCCCTGATCTAAAATTCACTGCCAATACAATGTACCCTTTTGATGCAAGATACTGATTCATTGAGTACGAATTATGGTAATAATCGTAGTAATGAAAGCCCAATAACATTTGCCGGATCGGACCACCATGCATGAAAATTACCGCTGGATGTTTTTTGTTTTGCTCCATCTTCGCAGGAACAAATAACTGACCATGAATTTCTAAACCATCACCAGATTTGAAAATTGTTTGCTGCGGTTCAACCAATTCCGCGGTTGGTATTCTTTTCAACAATTCGGGCGCCAATAATTTTGGTTTACCGCCGCCAATTGGAATGATTGCCGGCGTTGCTGGTTGCTTTGCTGTGGATGCAATTAAACCGATTGTCTTTCCATCCGAAATCGCAACTGGATCCCATTCAATACTTGCGCCTGAAGTTATTTGCTTTGCAGTTCCACCAGTGGTTGGAACAATCCACAAATGACGCCGATCAATGTCATTACAATTTGAAGTAAAAATCAGCTGTTTATGATCTGCCGTTAAGTTGGAATTTTCTACTTCGCATTTTTCTGGTGTTAAAGCCTGGGCTTCTCCGCCGTTCGTTGATACTGAATAAACTCTCATCCAGCCATCGCCTTCAGAATAAAAAACAAGACGATCTTGTGACCAGAATAATGTTTCGTGGGGATAAAATTGTGCAAAGCCGCCATTCTTGTCTTTCGATTTCCAAACTTCTTTGCCAACTCCAGTCTGAGCATCAGCAATCCAAATCGAAAAAGAACTTGAAGGCTCACGCTCAGTTTGTGGATCTCCGGTCAATCCAGGATAGCGAAAGAACGCTATCTGTTTTCCATCCGGTGACCAGACCGGATTGACATCTCGATCTACACTTGGAGAAAGCCAGATAATCGTTTCTGCTTTAGGATTGAAAATTCCGATGAAACTGTGATCGCCACGATCACTACTAAAGGCTAACAGTGATCCATCTGGTGACCACCTTGGATCATGATTTTTACCGCGCGCATGAAAGAACAATTCTTCAGGTTTCGATCCATCTGAAGGCGCATGAAAAATGGTGAGATCCTGTACGAAAACTAATTCTTTGCCATCTGTTGAAATTGTGGGACTCGAACCAGCGCCAATTTTCTTCGGTTCACCACCACTGATGTTGATTATCCAAACTTCTTGCTTTACACCTTTCGGATCGCTGGTTGGATTTGGATTCTCTTTTGCGCTGTTTTCTTCATCGCCACGAACGTAAGCGATAAATGATGCATCCTTGCTGAACTCAAGATTACTAATTTCCTGACCGTCATCTTTATCGTATTTTGTTAATTGCCTCGGAACGTAATCGGGGCCATTTGCAATCCAAATATTTCTACGACCTTCATTATTAAAAACCCAGGCTATTCGATCCGTCGATGAAGCTGCTATAAACTCGGACGGAAATGGCGCACTCAAAACATCCTCGAGCGACATTGCAAATAATGACCCATGAAAAAGGATGAAAATCCAAACTAGGCGTAAGATCTGCTTCATTCATTTTTCTCCGTGTCTCTGTGGTTAAAACATTATTGCATATAGCTTGACAACCACGTTGCAGCACTACATCATTTCTGATTACGGAGCGCGGGCCTTGGCCCGCATTAAGGACCGCGGACTTCCAGTCCGCATTTTCGCAACTGAATTGCAGGCTAGAAGCCTGCGGCCCGTAATGCGGACGTGACGTCCGCGCTCCTCATAAAACTTTATGCGTTGGACACAATTATTCATTCCCACACTTCGCGAGAATCCTGTTTCCGCTGAAGCTGTAAGCCATCGTCTACTGCTGCGTGCCGGATACGTGCGCCAATTAACCGCCGGCGTGTATTCATATTTGCCGTTAGCTCATCGCGTACTTTTGAAGATCACCAAAATCGTGCGTGATGGAATGAACGAAATTGGCGCCCAGGAGTTCCTGTTGCCAGCATTAAATCCAGCTGAATTATGGAAAGAATCCGGCCGATGGGAAATCATGGGTGAAAACATGTTTCGCCTTAAAGATCGCAAAGGTTCCGATCTTTGCCTGGGTATGACGCATGAAGAAGTATTCACAGCAATTGCGCGCGATGAAATCCGTTCATACAAACAATTGCCGCAGATCTGGTATCAAATTCAAACGAAGTTCAGAGATGAAGCGCGTCCGAAATCAGGAATTCTGAGAGTGCGCGAGTTCATCATGAAGGATTCCTACTCTTTCGATGCAACACAAGAAGGTTTAGATCATTCGTTTGAATTGCATCGACAGGCTTATTGCAACATTTACAATCGATGCGGATTAAAGTTTGTGATGGTAGAAGCATCTTCCGGGGCGATGGGCGGCAGTAAATCCACAGAGTTTATGGTGTATTCCGACGCTGGTGAAGATTGGATTGCAACCTGTTCGAATTGTGATTACGCCGCAAATACTGAAAAAGCAACATCACGGTTGCAGCAGATTTCGGATGAACAAGGGACGGAACGACCGGAAGAATTTCCGACACCTGGAGTTCGCACCATTGAAGATTTAGCAAATTTCAAAGGTGGTGCATCAGCTGATCGACAAATAAAAACTCTGGTCTACATGGCTGATGGAAATCCGGTGCTTGCGTTGATGCGCGGTGATCATGCATTGAATGAAACGAAATTATCATCAGCAGCGGGAGCGGCAGAAGTACGGCCAGCGCAGCCAGAAGAAATTCGTGCATTGCTCGGAGCGCTGCCTGGATCACTTGGCGCAGTTGGATTAAGGAATGTCCGTGTGTATGTTGATAATGCCTTGAAAGGCCGTACCAATATGGTTACAGGCGCAAATCGTGATGACTTCCATTTGCGCGGAGTTTCAGTTGAGCGTGATATTTCCGTTACAGCGTGGGTTGATTTACGCAATGTTGTATCTGGCGAAGGTTGTCCGAATTGCGACGGCACATTGCGTGTCGATCGTGCAATTGAAATCGGACACATCTTTAAACTTGGAACGCGTTACAGCGAATCACTTGGTGCGAGAGTTTTGAATGCGGAAGGCAAAGAAGTGTCGATCATCATGGGAAGTTATGGCATCGGACTAGGTCGAATCCTTGCTGCTGCGGTTGAACTTTTTAATGATGATGATGGAATTTGTTGGCCGGTATCAATCGCGCCGTTTCAAATCATCGTAACTCCTGCAAATATAAATGATCAGACTCAGCGTGAAACTGCAGAAAAGTTATACGAACAATTGAAGTCAGAAGGATTCGATGTGTTGTTGGATGATCGCGAAGAACGTCCTGGGGTGAAATTTAAGGATGCAGATCTGATCGGCATCCCTTATCGCATCACAGTAGGTAACAAACTCAAACAAGGCAACGTTGAGTTATTTTCGCGACGCGATCGTCAAACAAAAGAAGTTCCTGTCGAATCGATCTTCCAAGAAGTAAAGAACCTGTTCTAACCACAGAAACACAAAATATACAGAGCCGGGGGCGTCATGAAAAAACTTTTTCTTGTCTGGATCTTTATCTGCCTTAGCAGTCTGTTGCAAGCCAAAGAATCATCAATACGATTTGCTATCTCATTTCCCAAAGAAATAAGCGATCAAGCACAAGATGGCCGCTTATTGTTAATGTTTTCAACTGATAATTCCGAAGAACCACGGATGCAGATCACGGATAGTTTGAAGACACAGCAAGTTTTTGGAAAAGATATCGAAGGTTGGAAACCAGGCGAAGACAAAGTTATCGATTCTTCTGCATTTGGTTATCCAATTAAGAATCTTGCAGACTTCCCTGCCGGCGAATATTTTGTGCAGGCACTGCTCAATCGATACGAAAGCTTCCGATTAAAATCAGGTCATGAAGTGAAACTGCCGCCAGAAATGGGTGAAGGTCAGGTTTGGAATGAAAAGCCAGGAAATTTTTACAGCAAACCTGTAAAGCTTCGAATTGATCCATCCAGCTCTGACACAATCAAGATCGCGATAGATCAAAAGCTCCCGCCGAAAGAGGAACCGAAAGACACAAAATACATTAGACATATAAAAATGCAGAGCAAACTGCTCACCGAATTTTGGGGACGTCCCATTTTTCTTGGTGCACATGTGTTGGTTCCGGAAGGTTTTGATGAACATCCTGATTCACGATATCCGCTTATGATTTTTCATGGGCATTTCCCTTCCGATCTTAGCGGGTTTCGAACTGAACCTCCCGATCCAAACTTAAAACCGGATTACAGCGACCGCTTTCATATCAGCGGTTACAACAAGATTCAACAGGAAGAGGCTTACAATCTTTATAAAACATGGATTAGTAAAGATTTTCCGCGCTATCTGGTCATTGAAATACAACATGCCAATCCCTACTACGATGATTCTTATGCGGTTAATTCTGCAAATCTCGGTCCGTATGGTGATGCGATCACTTATGAATTAATTCCATTTATTGAAAAGCAATTCCATGCAATCGGAGAACCCTGGTCACGGTTTGTTTATGGCGGTTCAACCGGAGGTTGGGAAGCTCTCGCTGTTCAAGTTTTTTATCCTGATCAATACAATGGCGCATTTGCCGCTTGCCCTGATCCAATCGATTTTCGTGCGTATACCACGATCAATATTTATGATGACAAGAACGCATACTATTACGGAAGTAATTTCAAGAAATTGGCGCGGCCTGGACATCGCAATTATTTGGGCCAGCTTGATGCCACAGTTGAGCAAATGAATTATCGCGAATTAGCTTTAGGCACAAAAACAAGATCTGGACAACAATTCGACATATGGGAAGCAGTTTTCTCACCGCAAGATAAAGATGGTTATCCGAAACGGATCTTCAATAAAGAAACCGGTGAAATCGATCCGGAAGTCGCAAAATATTGGAAAGAAAATTATGATCTGCGATACATCCTGGAACGCGATTGGAGTAAGCTCAGTTCAAAACTGGCCGGTAAAATCCATATCTATTGCGGTGATATGGATAATTACTACCTTAATAATGCTGTATACCTGATGGAAGATTTTCTGAAAAATACAAAAGATCCGAATTATGGCGGCGAAGTGGATTATGGCGATCGCATGGAACATTGTTGGAATGGCGATCATCAAAATCCAAATTATATTTCCAGACTGCGCTATAACACATTCTACTTGCCCAAGATTTTGAAACGGATGGAAGAATCTGCGCCGCCCGGTGCCGATCTGAAAAGCTGGAAGTATTAGGATTCACCGCAAAGCAATAGAGTCACTTTGTGTCTTTGTGGTTTATGCGGCAACTTTAGCTGCATCCGAAATACGGAATACAACTAGCGTCATATCGTCTTGCTGTGGAATATCTTCAGAAAAATTGACGACATCGGAAAGAACTGAATGACACAGATCGTTCATGTTCATTACGCCATTTTTTGCAATCGTCTCAACTAATCTGCTTTCACCATATTCTTCCTCAACGTTGTTCGTTGCTTCAGTGATTCCATCGGTATATAAAACCAGCGAATCGCCTGACTTCAATGCAATAGAAAGTACCCGGTAGGTTGCATCCGGATCCACACCCAGAACTTTTCCACTGGTGCCAAGATGGAATATCTGATCAGGCTGATGCAAATTTGCTGGATGATTTGCTCCATTGCGCAATACCAAAGCTGGATTATGACCTGCATTTGCATAAGTGAATGTCAAAGAATTGGAATCAAATACACCGTAGAAAAATGATACGAATCGATTTATGTCTGTTGACTCAATTAACAATCGATTTATCAGAGTCATCATCCCTCCAGGATCATCGGCATAACTGTATGCACTGCTGCGAACCATTCCTTGCAACTGGGCCATTGTCAATGCAGAAGGCAATCCTTTTCCGGAAACATCACCGATTGCAATTCCTAATTTTGTTGAAGAAAGTGGAATGAAATCGTAATAATCACCGCCAACCTGACGTGCGGGGACACAAATTCCTGCAAGCTTTAATCCTGGCAGTTGAGGTGTGTATGTTGGCAATAATCTGAGTTGAACCTGGCGGGCAATTTCAAACTCTTGAGCGACTTGATGCTGCTCTGCCAGCTTTTCCTTCTCCATTCTCTCTTTTAAGGAAGCGATGAGTTTTACAGTAAGAATAAAAACCAGGAAGCGGCTGAATACATTCCAATACAGAGTAATTTCATTTCTAAAAACACCTCCGAAAACATCATCGAAAAGCCATAGAGCGGCCGAAAGAACGGAAAGCAGCAAACCTGGAGTCAAGCCAGCATCCCAGGTAACTGCCAAAACAGGTGGAAGATAGAAAATAAGAAATGAAATATCTGGCGGTGCATGATAATCCAGCACGCCCAGAAGGATAATTACGACTATTCCAAAACAGATGACTGTTGCTCGCGATAATTTTATCAACAATATTCTCTCTTATAGTTAGCATTTGAATCACTTATTGCAGCAGGCTGGAAGCCTGCGGCCCGTAATGCGGACTAGAAGTTCGCGCTCCTTATTATTTATTCCCACAATTTTGCGTTCGTGTCATAAAAACTAATAATTCCAAGGAAGGTCATGCAGGATTCATCTTCCTGCGTGATTTTTGTATTTTTAACCTGTTTATAAGCTACACTTTGAGTTCGAAATCCACGCGTAGCAAGAATTTTCCAAATTCCTTTGATTCGATTTTTAGCTTCTACTATTCCTTCCCTGTTACCTCCGGAAATTTCAACGTTGTCACAGCATTCTAAGATGCTTTCAAACGCTCCTTTGGTAATCATGATCTTGTTCTGCGAAGGATCATTCACCAGAACGCTGACTCTTTTCCGGATAAAATCGTATGGAATTTCATCAAGTTTTGAATACAGATTCCCTTCCGATAATTTACAGGAGCGGATTGCTTCATCCATTGGATTTGGCAAACCGGTTTCATACAACGAAATGAGAAATCCATAAAACAAAACTTTATCGTTATCTGCACCATCCGCATCAAGTGCACTTTCAAAAGCAACGTTCTCATAATTGATTAAGAAATTCTTCATCGAACCAAAATTTTCTGTTGATTGAAGTTCAGCTGGAAACATTTTTTGTACCAACATTTGTTTTGACTCCATGCACGCTCCTTTGATCAGCAAAACGTAGGCCATGAACCTTCCGTCGTAAACTTTGTTTTACGCGGTCAGAAACAGGAAAGTTTCAACATGGAGGCGTGGAATATATCCACATCATTGGGCAGCACAGGCTCTAGCCTGCATTATGGGGCGCGGACTTTAGTCCGCATTCTGGGACGCAGGCTTTAGCCCGCTGAAGTGTCCGCTGTGGTGACTTGTTCAGCCTTCAGCCATTTCTCGCCAGCTATTCTTCCAACTTTCTCAAATCGCTTTGCTTGTATGAAGTAGAGCAATCCAACCAGAAGTACGAAGAAAACCACAAAGAAATCAAAGGCAAACCTGACCATGCTTAACCAAATTACAGTGAATGCGACTATAAACCAATTAACACGGCCAACAGATCGTTACTTTGCCGGATTCTGGATACCAGTGCAAGAGCCCATGCATGACTGGTGTAGCATGGAACCACGTAAATTCGAATGCCTTTTCACGAAAAGCATACTCATGTGAATCCAGCTGTTTAAAGACTACAGAATGTGAAAATCGACTTTTCAAAGCCGCTTCTAACTCCGAGACTGATGGCACCAAATAATTACCAGGGGTCGTGCCGTACGAGCGACGAAAAACAGATAATCCATATCTGAAGTAGAAAGCATTCCAAGTGGAAGAAAGGACAATTTCGACAACTGCGACAAGGATCATTGCGGGAAACAGCCATGAGGAAAGATCATTGTTCATATAGTGAAGGTCGAACTACTAATTATATAGCAACATGGCGGATAACATGATGTTTTGCGCAAGCGATTTCCGAATTACGAACCCTCGCTACTTTCGTCATTCGTAATCGAATATCCGTAATTCGTAATTCAAGAAGAATTGCGCGAAGAGCGAGGCGGCTGCGAATGCTTGTTCGGCTGCACTGGACTAACCAAGTAGCGCGCCAGCTATTGCCAATGCCAATGAGCCTACCACCGCGATTGCAATGGCCGAGCTAATGACCAGCCAAACTGTGCCACGAGAACCAGAGAAATTTAATTCGAGGTTGCCTGCCAGTGCAATGGAAATCGGTAGCCAGAGCACAGCGACCACCAAGACTGCTTGAGAGATGCGGCGACGAACTGAGCCCACTGGGGTTAGGTTATAAGCTGAGCCGGCCAAAAAACACAAGCTAATAGCCGCCAAGGCATTGCCCAAGGGCAGTCCGCCAGGCAAAACCCACTCGGAATAACTGGCACCAGAGACTAGAACGCCAATGGAGATTGCCGCGAGAGCGAACAGGATCAGGGCAGTCAGCTTTTGCATGTGTCTTGCAACCTAGCGTTGGAGTTCAGCCGAAACAACTGCGCCGCTTGAAAGTCGCAGCTTTGTTCGCTTAACTTCAGCACAAATGATGATAGCCGAATTATCTTTTCTTTTTCAAAATGGGTGTAAGCAGATTGCGTAGCGACTGAAGAGGCGCAGGAGGTGTCGGCTGCAATGACTTGCTCGCCGGCGCCATATTATTGAACTGCGTTCAAGCTGAAATGAATTGCTGCTTCAATTTCACCCGCGACTCTCGGAGCTTGGACAATCGAATGCTGAATACTTTTCCACATATCAGATTCGCTCCATTCGTGAGAACGTAGCCTTGTAACCCAAACCTTGGAAGTAACCTGATGCAGAATTTCATTCACGGCTTTTATCCGCTCAAGTTTTTCCGAATTGCTTAGACCTTCCGCTGACCAGATGCTTCGAATGGAAACAGTTAGGTTATGAGCGAACACCTCATAAAAGTGCAATCGTTTTTCTTCATTTAGTGATTCGAATTTTGAAACGTAGTCGATCCTCATTGAAGGATTTTAGGCGCGTCGAACTACTAATTATATAGCAACACGGCAGAATCACTAATCTTAGCTATTTTCGTCATTCGGAATTCAAATGTTCGTAAATCGTAAATCGAAAAGAATAAGCAGGCTAAAGCCTGCGGTCCCCAATGCGGACTAAAGTCCGCGCTCCCTTGCAGAAACCAGATGCCGATATTTCCGGCATCCGGTTTCTGGCATCTACTCCGCTTTAAGCCATTTGAGGAAGACGAGGTTCACTTATATTTCCGATTTCGAAATCTTCAGCGATTCTTCTTTCAGATTTGTAAATCAAATCTTTTCTCTGAGTTGTTATTCCGTGTAAAAATCCAAGTCCAGCACCAATAGGTGCCGCATACATCACAATGAATGGTGCATACATGTATTTATCTTCACCTGGGTAGCCATGCTCGATAGCCACATCCAAAGCAAGCGCCCCGCCAGCAACAATAGCAGTTCCAATCAAAATTGATTTTCCAATTGAAGCTCTTTTTATGTAGATTTCCTGAATCTCATCACGCCGGAAACCTCCAAATCGATCTGCTCCGTTTTGGACAACTGATTTTTCATCTTCAACTTTTTCAAAATCAGCGGTTAACCATTTTCCGGAGTTCAACATCATATATATTGTTTTACCTTTGCGTAGTTTACTGACATTTTGCCAGTCATTGGATTGACCAAATACTGTTGCACACAAAAAAAGAATGATAAGCACAGAAATGATTATTCTTTGCATCCAACCCTCCGGCACGAATCATTGCAGGAAACGTGCCGGAGTGATTATCGAGGATGAGAACGAAAAATCACTATCCAGGCAGATAGTATTGCGTTAGGCTTCGTGAACATTGTGGTTAGAGTTATTTTCCCGGGAGGAAACTTGTTAGCACATCTTTCAATCTTTCAGCGAAGCTAGTTGTCAATGACCACGGGCTGGGTTGTCTGATGATGTGTAGCGTTCCGCGTTTATCCAACACTTCATAATCACTGTTCTCACCTTTTCTGAAAAAACGGATTGTGATTGCAGCATCTCCCACTTTCAAATCGTGCAAAGTAATTTCCGGAAGCCAATCAGGAAGATACGGATCCACCAAAAGGATTTTCAGAGCAGCATATGGATACAAACCCAACATCGATTGCACGAATGAAAAGATTGTTGAAGATGACGCATGCTTGTGGTGAATTGGCTTCCGGATATAAAGCCGGAAATGGATGGTCTTCATCCAGTTGATGACCGCTAAATAATTCAGGCAAACGATAAAAATCAAATAATGAAGCAGCGTTAAATTGCGCAAGGCAAATCTTGTGAAGTGGATCATGAAGTCCATATCGTTCGAAACCTATTGCGAATGATCCATGTTCAACAGGCCAAACAGATCCTCTATGATAACTGTAGGGATTGTAGGCAGGATGTTTGGATGAAAGTGTTCGAATTCCCCAACCGGTAAATAAATCATCAGCCATGAAACGATCGGCAGTCCGTGTTACAAGAGCTTCATCAACAATTCCTGTCGCTAAAAGATGTCCGGCATTCGAACCGATCGATCTAACTAACCTTTTGTCAGGATCCAGTGCCATCGCAAAATATCCTTCTTTATCCATCCAGAACGCATCGTTAAATCTTTTCTTTAATTCAACCGCTTCCCTGTGCAAGCGTTTTGAAGTTTCTTTTTCATCCAACCACCACAACACTTCTGACATGTGAAGTTTTGCTAAATATCCAAATGCTTGCTCTTCGCAAGTTGCGATTGGCGGCTCTACCAATGAACCATCTTCATAAACAATGGCATCTCCGGAATCTTTCCAACCTTGATTTCGAACTCCTTGAATAGAATGTGTTTTGTATTCATAAAATCCATCATGATCCATATCAGAATACTCATCGAGCCACTGGAGTGATTTGAGTGCCGGCTCAATCAGAGGGATCACCAATTCTTTCGCGCCTGTCCAATGCCATAATTCGGAAACAAGTACCGGATAAAATCCTGATGTTGTAATTGAACCGTAATAACGTCTGCGGGGATTGTAATTTAACGTAGCAAGAGGTCCATCGTGCGCTTCATGTAGCATACGGCCAGGCTGTTCATCACGCCAATCATTGATCTCTTTGCCTTGAAGTTCCGCTAATCTTGGAAGAACACCACGCATCATTGAAGTTGATGCCAGTGCACTTTGTAAGGCAACAGTTAACGTGTCGCGTCCGAATAATGCAATGTAAATCGGCAAACCTGCTGACATCACCCAGGCATGTTCATGAATGTCCAGATCGTAAAGTCGAAGTGCGGCTAAATCTCTTTTGGCCTGAACGAGCGCACCCGCAACAACTGACGCTAATGTTTCACTATCTGCAGTACTGAATCCCGTTGCTTCGTTGAAAAATACACTACGGCGATAATCGTATTCGTTCTTAGTTTTACCAAACGAATGGCATCCATATAAATTGTTCAGTTTCACACCATCAATAAAAGGAATTTGATTTATACAGGCATGCCAGCTCTGAAGCGGCTCTAAACTTACTTCAAAACGGATACTGTTGTTTTCGAAAACCGGATTGGAATCTGAGCGCGCGATTTGCAAAATGATCCCACGATGAATACTGGCGATCCCTTTATTTCCTTGAACGTCATACTGATGCTCTGCGTGGTAATCAAAACGCAGCTCACTTCCTTGTTCAGCTTCGACCCACTCCGTTAAGACTTCACCCTTCTGCACGCGTTCTCTTTTTGTTTCAACAATATCCGCGAAATCAGCATCAACATTCAATTGCAGTTCAAACGAAATTGGCTTTTGAGTGTAGTTTGTTAAGTCAACATCTTCATGAATTCCATCGGCAACATAACGTGCAATTTTCAGTTCCAAAGTATGCTGGCTCATTTCTTCCAACATACCGCTGCCCTGATCGACCTCACCATGAAGTTCTTTAGGCAAAAACATGTAATAACCCAGCCAGGTGTGTTGTTCTACATTTGAAAGCGCGACCGGCACCGGCTGTTTGCCATCGATTAAATATTCGTATCGCGAAAGTAGTCGCGTTTCATCTACGATCAATCCGTGTTCAACATCTTCATGAATAAAACCATCGCGCGCCATCGAAAGGACGGTGCGATTCTGACTAACATAAATTGAGTCGTTGCGTGGATGAAGCCGGATTAAACCTTGTTTTATCCTGTCGGTCATAAAAAGTTCTCACATCCAATCTTGCGCTCATTTAAATAATGTCAAATCGGACCGACATGCGAATTGGGCTTATTTGAGGTAAAAATTATTTCAGGTACACACCTGGTTCAACCAGCTCAAAGCCCGGAGTTTGTTGCACAAGATGTCTAAGCCAGAAATTATGACCTGCACCAAACAAAACCAAAATACGATCTCCTGGTTTCGCAACCAGAACAAGCTTTGAAAAGATTTTTGCGTTGCGCATATACCAGTATGCGTTCAGTTCAGCGCCAGGCTGGCTTCCGTGATTCGCGAATTGGAAAAGACTGTAATACCAATCTTGATCGGATTTAACTTCATTTGGATCATTCATTGAAAGAAGGATCTCCATGACCGATTTGGTTTTTTGCGAATCATCAAATGCTTTCATTTTTTTCTCAGTAGCATCGCTCATATCTTTCAACAATTTTTCTTTTCCGTTCTCTTTCGCAAATTTTTCTACTGCGCCGTAAGGAAAATAATCGATCACATCGCTGTCTTCATCGATTCCATAGACTTTGGAATGATTCAAAAGTTTCGCCAGACGATATCCGATTTGATATCGTTCGTCTCTATTTGTCGCAAGATCTTCGATTTTGAACGCTGAATACTTTTCATCTGTAAAATCTTCATTCTTGCTGACTCGCTCCAGCGCGATTTTTGTCGGATTGAACTTCGCAAGTCTTTCAGAAACTTCTGCCAGCTCTTTTTGCCGTTGCGGTTTGGTAACATCATCCGCCTGGACATTATGCAAATCCAATCCAGGATTACCCATGTGGTACATCCCAAGAACCATTACTTGAATTGATGATGGAGTCTCGCCAACTAATATCGTGGCTATTGTGAGAAAAAGAAGTATCAGAAACGATTTCATAAGAGTACCCCCTCCTTCGAACATATAAGACTCAAAAATAACACAAACAGTTTATGGCAAAATCCAGTATTGACTATTGACCATTGAGTTCATAAAATGACTCGGCAGTTCAATTCTTGGAATCATTATGTCTATCGTCAAAGACCGTAAAAAGAATGCCTGGAAAAATGTAAAGAAGAACGGATTGATGTCCGCTGCAGTCCGTGTACTAAGCCGTGAAGGTGTATCAGGCTTAACCATGGATGATTTAGCTATGGAAGCAGGCGTCGCGAAAGGAACGTTATACGTTTACTTCAAGAACAAGCAGGATTTACTAAAAGAGCTAGTGGAGACAGCAATCGCGCCGATGGTTGATGAATTGACGACTATTTTAGAAAGCAGTTCCTCGCCAAAGGACCGATTAATTTCAATGACTCAACGTCATCTTTCATACTTCGATGACCATCGCGATTTCTTCAGGATTTTTGTGCATGATCGGATGACTGCAATTCAGCGCATGAAACGTTATCGGAATAATCGATATCAAACTTTTGTAAATGCGATAGCAAAAGTTTTGCAAACAGGAATTGAGCAAGGTGTATTCCGATCATTGGATGCTTACAAAGTCGCATCAATATGGACCGAATCAAACATCGCAATGATCCACTTACGACTGTTGTCAGAAAATCCAGGGGCCTCCGAAAACGATGCCGCACTCATATGTGAAGTACTACTTCGAGGAATATCGACCGAAACAGCACACCAGGAGAAGGAGGAATGAAGAAATTATTATTTACGATTTTGATTCTTGTATTTGCAGCTAGCATTCACGCTGAAGATTCAAAGAACAGTTGGTCTTCTCCCGGCATTCCAAAAGATCCTGGGAAATTCTGGAATCCACCAACAGGTGAACCGCCAAAATTAACCGGTGCAAGTCCAATGCCTGCACCTCCGGAAATTCAAAACAAACAAGATTGGACGCTTTCCGATTTAATAAATTTTGCGTTGGAAACAAGCACTACTACTCGCGAAACATGGAACACAGCGAAAGCGCGATATGCAGAAATGAAGAGCAAGAAAGGCGAATACTGGCCTGACATTGAATTGGAAGGACGTTTCACAAGAATCAAATCTTCAGCAGTAGGCGGACGATTCACTTTCGAGCAAAATAGTTTTGATCCGATCGCAAATATCAATTGGGTTTTGTTTGACTTTGGCAGGAGGAAAGGCGACATCGATGAAGCGCGTCAAAATCTGGTTTCTGCCGATTGGCTGCACAATTCCGAAATTCAGAATGTGATCCTCCAGGTACAACAAGCCTTCTATGCATATATCGGTTCGCGCTCATTGCTGAAGTCGCAAGAAGCTGCGGTACAAAGAGCGCAAACAAATTTAGATGCAGCGAAACAACGTCACGATGCCGGACTGGCCACGATTGCCGATGAATTACAGGCTCAAACTGCGCTCGCACAAGCGCAACTCGACTATGAAACGACAAAAGGTGAACTTGAAATTTTGCGCGGGACTTTAGCCGTGGCAATCGGGATTCCACCATCAAAAGCAATTTTTGAAGTTGCTGAAGAGTTACCGGCTGAACTTCCCATCGATCAAATATCCACGGATGTGCAAACGATGATTCAAGCAGGGATCAAACGGCGTCCAGAATTGTTAGCTGCGCGCGCCGATGCATTAGCCGCGGAAGCACATGTTCGTAGCGTACGTGCAGAACGATTTCCCATCATTGAAACCACGAACGCGTTTGATCGCCTTTATTACATTAGCCCAGATGAAAGTCACGCAAACAATTATTCGCTTTCTCTTTCAATTCGATTTCCTTTATTTGATGGTTTTTCAAGAAAATGGGATGTTGAGCAGGCAAAAGCGGAAGCGGAGTCAACAAAAGCAAAAGCCGCCTCGCTACAACAGCAAGTAGGATTACAGGTATGGCGAGCTTACTTTGCGTTGGATACTGCTGCTGAACAGATTCGGGCAAGCAAACGATTGTTAACAAGCGCGGAACAATCTTTTGAGGTTGCATCCGGCCGTTATCGCGAAGGGGTCGGTACGATTCTTGACACACTTGCCGCGCAGAATGCACTTGAAGATGCACGTTCTCAGGACGTTCGTTCGCGGACTCTTTGGCTTCTAGCGTTAGCGCAGCTTTATCATAATATGGGGACTCTGGGTCTTTCGGATCAAGATGCACTGGTGAAGACAACTGCCGGTCAGGATGTGAATCGATGAAAAAATTCATTTCAATTCTTTCGTTGCTGTTGTTTGTTGTTTCATGTTCTAAAAAAGATCAAGGGCCGAAGCAACCAATGTCTGTTCCGGTGGCAGTTGGCAAAGTGGTGCAGAAAGATGTCCCGGTGCAAATCAAAGCTGTCGGTACAGTTGAGGCACTATCCTCTGTTCTTATAAAGCCCCAGGTTGCTGGAGTAATCACCAATATTGCATTTAAAGAAGGACAACTTGTTAATAAAGGAGATTTGCTGGCGACAATTGATGCGCGTCCATTTGAATCTGCACTTGCGCAGGCTAAGGCAAACTTAAATAAAGATCTTGCGCAAGCAAAAAATGCCAGAGAACTTGCTGCCAGATATGAAAATTTGGTAAAAAAAGATTACGTTACAAAAGAACAATATGACCAGGTGCGTACCAATGCTGAAGCGTTTGAAGCATCCGCCGAGGCGGATCGTGCGGCTGTTCAAAATGTTCAGCTACAGTTGAACTATTGTACGATCCGTTCACCGATCGCAGGCCGTACCGGAAACATTATGGTTCATGCCGGTAATGTTGTGAAAGCAAATGAAACCGATATCGTTCAAATCCATCAAGTGGATCCGATTTATGTGCGCTTTTCAGTGCCGGAAGAAAATTTATCCGAAATCACAAAATATCAAGCATCCAAAAAATTACCGGTAAATGCGAGGGAAAAATCTGGTGAAAACAGAGCCACCGGATCACTTGCGTTCATCGATAACCAGGTTGATGTGAATACAGGAACGATTACATTAAAAGGAGAGTTTAATAATTCAAAAGGAATTTTGTGGCCCGGTGAATTTGTGGATGTGACTCTCACTTTGACAACACGTCCGAAAGCGGTTGTTGTTCCTTCCGCTGCGGTGGAATCCGGACAACAAGGTCCATTTGTATTTGTAGTGAAACCGGATATGACTGCTGAACTGCGAAGCGTTCAAGTTGGAGATACGATTGGTAATGAAACGGTTGTAGAAAAAGGATTACAACCGGGAGAAACTGTAGTGACGGATGGACAGTTACGGCTATTGCCGGGTGCGAAAGTTGAAATTAAGAATTTGGAGAAGACCACTAATGTCCGGGGGGCAGGCCTCCGTTCCCGCCAGTTTGCAACGATGCGCGGGCAGGGACGCCCGCAGCTCCCGGTCAAAGGAACAACGTTATGACTGAGCTATTTATTCGTCGTTCGATCACGGTTCCCCCTCCTTATGAAGGAAGGGGGCAGGGGGTGGTTGGAGCTATGGAAAACATATCAACCCCCTCTTCCATCTCCTCCTTAATAAGGTGGAGAGAGTGAGGCAGTATGACTGAGCTATTTATTCGTCGCCCTATCATGACTACCCTGGTCATGATTGCCATTCTTCTTTTTGGAATCGTTGCATATCGTTCGCTTCCTGTAAGTGATTTACCAAACGTCGACTTCCCTACCATCGCAGTAAGTGCAGCGCTTCCTGGTGCTAGCCCGGAAACAATGGCATCTGCAGTTGCAACTCCGTTGGAACGCCAATTTTCTACAATTGCCGGACTCGATTCGATGAACTCAGTAAGTTCCACCGGATTCACAAACATCACATTGCAATTCAATTTGAAACGCGAACTGGATGCTGCGTCGCAAGATGTTCAAACTGCGATATCGCGATCTTTGAATCAATTGCCATCTGATATGCCAACACCGCCAACATATCAAAAAGTAAATCCTGCCGATCAACCGATTCTTTACATCGCATTGACTTCACAAACAATGCCGATGTCACAGCTCGATGAATATGGCCAAACGATTATGGCGCAACGCATCTCAACGGTCAGTGGTGTTGCCCAGGTGCAAGTTTACGGATCGCAAAAATATGCGGTGCGCATTCAGGTAGATCCAAAAGCGTTAGCATCACGCAGTATTGGCATCGATGAAGTTGCGCAATCGATTCGTCAGGGAAATGTAAACTTGCCAACCGGAGTATTGAATGGACCCAACAAGGCATTTACGGTTCAAACCGCAGGTCAATTGTTAACAGCCCCTGCTTACCGTCCGCTTGTGGTTGCTTATCGTAATGGAAATCCAGTCCGTTTATCGGAAATCGCAGTTGTGAGTGATAGCGTTGAAAACAACAAAACGATCGCCTGGTATTGTTCTAAACAAGGGATCAATCGTTCCATTGTTTTGGGAGTGCAGCGTCAGCCTGGAACAAACACGGTTGAAGTTGCTGCAAGCGTCCGTAAACTTCTGCCGTTGTTTCAACAACAAATTCCAGCATCGGCACAACTTCATATTTTGTTTGATCGTTCAGAATCGATTAAAGAATCGGTTGACGATGTGAAATTCACTTTGTATCTCACGTTGTGCCTGGTCATCATGGTCATCTTCCTTTTCTTACGCAATGTTTCAGCGACCATAATTCCCAGCCTTGCAGTGCCGATGTCGATCATAGGAACTTTCTCACTCATGTATTTGCTCGGATTCAGCATCGATAATCTTTCGCTAATGGCTTTAACACTCTGTGTTGGATTCGTTGTGGATGACGCCATTGTTATGCTCGAAAATATCGTACGACACTTGGAAATGGGGAAAGATAAATTTACTGCTGCACTGGACGGATCAAAGGAAGTTGGATTCACGATCTTATCAATGACAATTTCTCTGGCCGCTGTTTTTATTCCAGTGTTGTTTATGGGTGGGATTGTTGGGCGTCTATTCAATGAATTTGCGGTCACAATTGGTGCTGCAATTTTGATCAGCGGATTTATTTCGTTGACACTTACACCCATGATGTGCAGCCGCTTTTTAAAACACACCAAGCCAGAAGACCATGGCCGATTTTATCGTGCTTCCGAACGGGTGTTTGATCAATCACTCGGCTTTTATACGCGAACTCTCAAAAAAGTTTTGGGCTTTCCATGGACAACGGTTGTAGTCTCCATTCTCATGCTTCTGCTTGCTGGCTTTTTGTTCACAGTGGTCCCAAAAGGATTTTTACCAAGTTCCGATACCGGACAGGTTTTCGGATTTACAGAAGCTGCTCAAGGAATTTCATTCGAATCGATGGTTGATCATCAAATGAGAGTGAATCGTGTAGTTCAACAAGAACCCGGCGTTGAACATTTCTTCTCTACTGCTGGATCACGTGGTTTCACAGGAAGCAATCAAGGAATTGTTTTCTTAAGATTAGTTCCGCGCAAAGAACGTAATAAGTCTGCGGATGAAATCATTCAAGACTTGCGTCCGAAGTTAGCGCAAATACCAGGAATTATAGCGTTCATGCAAAATCCACCGCCGATTTCATTTGGCGGCAGGCTTTCAAAAGCACTTTATCAATTTACTTTGCAGAGTCCGGATTTTCAGGAGCTGTATCAATATGGACCCATTTTAGAATCGAAAGGTCCGTGATATTCCTGGATTGCAAGACGTAACCAGCGATCTACAAATCAGGAATCCACAGGTGAACGTTGATATCGATCGTGATAAAGCTTCTACGCAATCGGTCACCGCGCAGCAGATTGAAGACGCGCTGTACTACTCTTATGGTTCGCGACAGGTTTCAACAATCTATGCACCAAATAATCAATACCAGGTGATCATGGAACTGTTGCCGCAGTATCAACGCGATCCGAATGAACTTAGCGAACTCTACATCCGAAATACTAAAGGACAACTTGTGCCGCTCAATTCAGTGGCGAGTTTAAAAAAGCAATTAGGTCCACTTTCCATTAGCCATTCCGGGCAACTTCCTTCAGTCACAATTTCTTTCAATATCAAACCGGGTGTATCGATCGGAACGGCTGTTGATCAAATTACTAAACTCGCCCGCAACACCTTGCCATCAACAATCACTACAAGTTTTCAAGGACAAGCCCAGGCGTTTCAATCTTCCATGGCAGGCATGGCGCTTCTTCTGATCATGGCAGTACTGGTGATTTATATGGTGTTAGGCATTCTCTATGAAAGCTTTATTCATCCGATCACAATTTTAACAGCGCTTCCATTTGCTGGTTTGGGTGCGCTTGTAACGCTATGGATCTTTCGCTCTGAGTTAAGCCTTTATGCTTATGTTGGAATCATCATGCTGATTGGAATTGTTAAGAAAAATGGAATCATGATGGTTGATTTTGCATTAGAAGCACAACGCCGCGAAGGAAAAAATGCGGCAGAAGCAATCTTCGAAGCATGTCAGGTGAGATTCCGTCCGATTATGATGACAACCATGGCTGCATTATTGGGAACATTACCGATTGCACTCGGGATCGGTGCAGGCGCGGAAGGCAGACGTCCATTAGGTCTTGCAGTTGTTGGCGGATTGTTGTTTTCGCAAATCCTTACATTATATGTAACGCCAGTTTTTTATATCATCTTTGATCGACTTCAGAGATCGCTCGGCACAGGAATTTCTAAACTGCGAAGAAAACATAAAGAGCCGGCTACATTAAAACCGGAATTAATTGGATCACATCAGAAAAACTTGTAGATCCATTCAGTCACTTTTTGGCAGGCACTCATCACAAAATGGATAATCGCCAACTTTACGGGTCGCCGGTCGCTTGCAGATTGAGTTCGAACATTTGCCAAGTTCGCTGACAGTTAATATTAAATGCTGACGAGTCAAACCATAATAAAAACCTTGTAACAAAAGCTTCTGAATTTCTGTTGGATTATCCGCAACAATTCCCGTTCCAGTCTGATTAATCGTAATATTAATTCCAAAATCATTACAAAATGAATTCAACATCTTTATTTCTTCAGTTGTGACAGCAAGCGCTCCGGTATAAAAGACTGAATCTTTCATTTCGATTTATTATGGCACTAAACGGATCCAGCTTAGTTTTGGATTGACAATAATTACGTCTTTCATATACTTAACCATATGGTTAAGTATTTTAGAAACTGAAATTGGGAGCATATTATGGCTAAAGTGGAACACGAAGTTGTATCGAAACAAGAGTGGCTTACCGCTCGGAAACATTTCCTTGCGAAGGAAAAAGAGTTCACCCGATTACGTGATGAGTTGAGTCAGGAAAGACGGAATCTGCCATGGGTGAAAGTTGAAAAGGAACATATTTTTGAAGGTCCAAAAGGAAAAGAGACGCTTGCACATCTTTTTGAAGGCAGAAGCCAATTAATTGTTTATCACTTTATGTTTGGTCCAGGTTGGGAAGCAGGCTGTCCGCATTGTTCCCATTGGGCCGATAATTTCAATGGTGTGATCGTACATTTGAATCATCGTGATGTGACCTTCATTGCAATTTCTCATGCACCGTACAGTGAGTTGGCTGCATATAAAAAACGGATGGGCTGGAATTTTAAGTGGATGTCATCGCACGATTCAGATTTCAATTACGATTACCATGTTTCATTTACACCGGAACAAATGGAAAAGAAAGAAATGGTTTACAATTACAACACGCAACAACCTCCGGCTTCGGAGATGCAAGGTGTTAGCGTTTTTTACAAAGATCCATCCGGTGATATCTTCCACACCTATTCCACTTACGCTCGTGGCATCGATATGATGAACGTGGACTATCAATATCTTGATTTAACACCGAAAGGCCGAGATGAAAATGGCCGTGGGCCCTTCTGGGTGCGACGCCATGATGAATATAACGACTGATCAAAATCCCGATAAATTACGTCGTACCTCTATTGCATTCTATTTGCTGGCCACATTTGCATTTGTTGTGAGTCTAGCATTGACCATTTATTTCTCCCGATCCATGTCAGGAGGAATGCAGATGCCCGGAGGCTGGACAATGTCGATGATGTGGATGCGGATGCCAGGTCAAAGTTGGATTGAATCCGCATCCATGTTTCTTTTCATGTGGCTGGCAATGATGATCGCAATGATGTTGCCATCGGCACTTCCGATGTTGTTAAACTGCACACTCGCATCTGGATCCACTCGAACCGGAGTATTTCTTGCGGCGTGTGGTTATTTCACAATCTGGCTAGGCATCGGATTCATTCTTTATTTGATCGGAATTTCCTGGGCTTTGGCCACAATGCGATGGTCAAGTTTAAGTGTTGCAACGCCGATATTGACCGGCGCAGTTCTGGTTGTTGCAGGCATTTTCCAATTCAGTCGTTGGAAAATGACCGGATTATTTCACTGCCGCGATCCACTTGATTGCGCAAAAAAGACAACTCGCGATCAAACTCTTGCAGGTTGGTTTCATGGATTGCGTCAAGGAATATTTTGCGGAATTTGCTGCTCCGGATTGATGGTTTCAATGATCGTTCTTGGTGCCATGAATTTGTTTGTTATGTTTTTGTTCGCAGTCGTAATTACAATTGAAAAGCTTTTCCCAAATCCTCTTCACATCGTCCGCGTTGTTGGTATTCTTTCCATTCTTGCAGGAATAGCGATGATGCTCCGCGTCTCTGTGGTGAAATTTTGAAATGCCGGAGATCGGAGTCGAACCGATACGCTCATCACTGAGCGCCGGATTTTGAGTCCGGTGCGTCTGCCAGTTCCGCCACTCCGGCTTATACAGAATGAAGAACCAGTATTGTAAGCTGTCGATAGCAAACAATGCAAGATTTGAAATCTACCTACAGCAGTAGTAGGATTTACTACATGGAGACACGCCGGAGATTTTTGACGCGCGGATTAGAAGTAGCCTCGCTAATTGCAGTGACTCCGCTGCTCGATTTGAATGTTTGGGCGCAATCCTGCCCTACTCCAGCTTCGACCGCAGGTCCGTTTTACAAAGCAGGTGCGCCGTTCCGAAATTTTTTGTGTGAACAAAGTTCGAAAGGAATTCCGCTGAATGTCTTTGGCAAAGTACTGAATGCATCAGGCAAGCCATTAAATGATGCGATCATCGAAATATGGCACACAAATCCTGATGGCAGTTATGATCTTAATGGCTATCAATATCGTGCAAGCATCCGCGTAGATTCAAACGGCGAATACAACTTCGAAACATTTTTGCCAGGCGCTTATGGCGGACGCGCTCAGCATATTCATTATCAGATCACCGCACCCCAAGATCGTAAGCTAATTACGCAACTCTATTTCAGTTCTGATCCGATGTTCGAAGGAAATCCAGAAAAGAATTACCGCAAAGATCCAATTATTTCTGATCCAGGTTTAATCAGACCTGTTCTCAAAACCGATGAAAAAGGCTATAAAGTAAACTTTCCAATCTGCTTGTAACAGCAGAGTCGCGAAATGTTACTGAGTAGCTTATTACTTCTATTACTGGCTGCAGCTCTTCATGCGTTGACTAATTTGTTGATGAAGAAGTCGCAGGACAAAATAGCATTCGCATGGTGGATGCTGGGAGCGTTCTGTGTTCCATCATTGCCAGTTCTGTTTTTCATTCCAAATGTTCCACCGATTGCATGGTACGTTGCGATTGCAAGCGGATTATTGGAAGCCATTTATTTTTTTACATTGACTCGCGCATATACATCCGGTGATCTGTCGCTTGTTTATCCCATTGCACGCGGTTCCGCACAATTGTTTCTTTTGTTATGGGCAGTTCTTTTTCTTAAAGAGCATCCATCATGGATTGGAATCACAGGCATTGCTGCAATTATCATCGGGCTCTATTTGATTAATCTTCCTTCCATTCATGCATGGAGTCGTCCGTTGCATGCATTCAAAACCACGGCATCACGCTGGGCATTGCTGACCGGCATTTTAATATCTTCCTACACTGCGATCGACAAAATCGGCGTTCGCTATTTTCATCCATTCGTTTACATATTTCTGATTCTGTCGGTTTGCTGGATTTGTTTATCGATTCAATGGCTGATGCCTGATCGCCGCATCCCCTTAATGAACGAACCTAAAAACCGCAGATGGCCCTGGATCATCGTGGCTGCAATTTTTGGAACTGCGGGTTATGGTTTAGTGCTTGCAGCATTACGGATCAGTCCGGTTAGTTATGTTGAGCCTATCCGCGAAGTTTCAGTTGTCATGGGAACATGGATCGGAATTCAATTCCTTGGCGAGCCAGGCGGCAAGCTCAGAATCTTCGCATCGATCCTTGTAGTAATCGGAATCGGATTGATCACCATGTTCGGTTAAAATATGTACATGAGCGCTTCCGTTTCTGTAGACGGCAAAAAGCTCTCCTTGAATCCGTTTATGGCATCTCTGACCGCGAACGTGATTCAAGCTATAGCAAAATCGCTGAAAGCTTCCAATGGAAAGCGGATTGAATTTACCTTAGAAAATGATGATCTTAAATTGGATGTTGATGGACAAAATGTTCCACTGGATTTAGGAAATGCAAAACGGATTGTCGGAAATATCCTTTTAGGGTTGGTCAAAAGCTTACATGGAGCGGAATCAGGACAGAGGTTCCAGTTTGTTGTCGAAGAATAAAATCATCAGCGTTGCGGGAGCAACAAGTCGAGCAGGAAAAACACTTCTTGCTGAACAAATCATTCAGTATTGTGCCAGCCGTGATGTTCCCGTTTATGCTGTGAAATTTACCACCACTACGGACATACCATCTCCCTGTCCGCGAGGAACGCCATGCACTGTTTGCGACCTTTCGGAAAAATTCAGGATCATTCGCGATCCTGAAATTTTGTTGCAGCCTGGGAAAAATACTCAGCGACTTTCTGCTGCGGGCGCTACTGAAGTTATCTGGATCATCGCCCGAAAATCCTATCTCGCTCAGGCCTATGATCATCTGTTAACGCATCTTTCAGCTGATGCAGTTACGGTGATTGAAGGAAGTACAGTCACTTCCTTTTGTGAACCGGACTTATTATTTTATGTAGCAGCAAATCATATCGCGCCAGCGCGCTGGAAGGACAATGCGCAGCAGATTTTAAATAAAGCTGACTTTTTTATTCTGAACAGGAAAAAAGGGATGCCGGATCATCCCGGATTAAAGCTTCCCGCGAATGCGATGGATTTAGATTTGCAGGAAAAAGCGGTGACAAGTTTGCCGCAGGTTCAGGAAGCGATTGATCAGGTTCTCATCGCAGGCAAGGCTACAAAAGTCTAGAAAAAAGATTTATCTTAGAACATAGAGGTGCCACAGTGAATTTTAAGGCGGGTAATACTACGATAGTAGTAAAGCAAGCTGACATTACGGAGGAGGATACAGTGGCAATTGTGAATGCCGCAAACTCGGCTCTTCAGCACGGTGGCGGAGTTGCGGGTGCTATTCGTGAAAAAGGCGGCAAGATCATTCAGGATGAGTCAGATAAAATTGGCCATGTTCCTGTTGGTAGTGCAGCAATTACAATCGCCGGTAATTTGAAGGCACAATTTGTAATTCATGCTGTTGGCCCGCGGATGGGCGAAGGGAACGAAGATGAGAAGCTGCGGAATGCAACATCGAATAGTTTGCGATTAGCAGATTCGGAAGGGATTCATACGATCAGCTTTCCAGCGATCAGTACCGGAATTTTTGGATATCCAATTGAACGCTGCGCCAGGATTATGCTGGAGTCGGTACATCAATATTGTGATGGGGAAACGAAGTTGCAAGAAATCCGGTTTTGTTTGTTTGATGAATCGGCAAAGCAGGTTTTCGAATCCGCTGCCAGGCATATCTTTGACCAGCAATGAGTCTTTTTAATCGCATAAAAGTTCGAATCAAAAGCCGGTCCGCCGGCTCACAGCCTCCTATTCAACCTGCACCGATTGAAGTACGCGAGAAAGAAGTTTTCATTTGTAAAAATTGTCGCAATCATTACAATTCACATTTCTGGTATTGTCCGCAATGTCTCGGTGAAGTCCAACCGTTACAACCTTCATCTTCTGAACTTCGAATTGTATCCATTCCGGAAACACAACTTGGAGAACTCGAAGCCGTTTTGCAAACTCTGAGCGGAATCAAAGATTACGAATATCAAAAAGCGTTTCGATCCTTGCCCTGGATTATGATTGCGCAAACCGATCGTTCTATTTTGCAACATTGGAAAGAAGTATTACTTGCCGAAAAAGTTGAAGCTGAGATTCAACCGAATTCCGATCAAAAGAAAACATTAACGCGTAGAGTTAAGCTTCCTATTTTTAAATCAGGTGCACCGCTTCCCTTCTTTTTATCACCTGCAACTCAATCGGAAGTGCGTGCAGTTTCAAAAGTTTTACAAGATCCTTCAATACGGATGAAATGGGTAGAAGCTGTTTTGATCGGACACCGAATCGTTGAAAGCTTTTATAAACGGAATCCAGGCAGCCGAATTTTATTTTCAGATTTCTTGTTTCAAATCGATCAAGACCTTCATGATTGCTGCCGTGATTACTACACTTACTATCGCGCGCGTGAAGATGAACTTGGCGTCGCGGTTGAGAAGCTAAAGAATCGTTTTGCAGGAATGGAAGCTGAGATTCAGGAAATCCGCAAACAGGTAGAATCACAACTATGACGATCCGGTTAACGGAACCCGAATCGGATCGATATCAACGTCTGAAATTAATCCGATGGTGGGATCAGGATAAACTTCGAAATGCGCGGGTGCTGGTGTTAGGTGCAGGCGCGCTTGGTAATGAAGTTGTTAAAAACCTTGCGTTATTAGGGATTGGCAAAGTTTGGATCGTTGATTTTGATCGGATTGAAACAACGAATCTCACAAGGTCGGCGCTATTTAGAGCTTCCGATGTAGGTCAATGGAAAACTGAAGTTCTTGCACTTCGTGCATCGGAAATCAATCCTGACTCTACATTTACACCGCTTAGAACTGATGTCCGTTATGATCTGGGGCTCGGTTTTCTTTCGCGCATGGATTTAATTTTGGGATGTTTGGACAATCGCGAAGCGCGTTATGCAATCAATCGTTACTGCTATTTGTTACAAAAACCATTTATCGATGGCGGACTGGATACATTGAACGGCTCAGTTTCATTTTTTGCGCCACCTGCAACTGCTTGTTATGAATGCACATTGAGTCAGGTAGATCGCGCAGAACTGCAAAAGCGGATTTCGTGTTTGAAGAGTGTTGATCCTGAAATCAAACATCATGTACCGACCGCTCCTACAATTGCATCGATCATAGCCGGGTTGCAAGTTCAATTCGCAGTTCGGCATCTTCACGGATTGCAAGTCCCTGCCGGCAAGCGGCTCGGCATGTATGGATTAAGCGATGTGTTTTTCGATATCGCGCTGGAAATTTCTGAGGATTGCGGATTACACACATCAGTTGATCCGCTTGAAATGCAATTACAGCAGATGGATCGATCAGAAAAATATTCCTTGAAAAGCATTTTGGATCTTGCGAAAAGTTCATGGAATGCTGAGAGGCTTGTTTGGGATTTTGATCGTGACTTGATCATTAGACTTACATGCAACGAATGTTCGAAGCATTCTGAGTTCATCGGAACACAATCTTTGTATAATGGTTCGCCTTTTTGTGATTGTGGTGGCGCATTTAAACCTCAAATTACAACATCCTATGAAGGCAATGAAGATTGGGGCTCGCGCAGCTTCCGCGATCTAGGTTTCCCTTCCGATCATATTTATTGCGCAGAAGCTGCCGAGTGGCAGAATACTTTTTGAGTTGAAAAAAGGCTGACGAAGAATTGGTTGTCTGTGTCTTCTTGGTATAATCACGCCAGGTCTGATTATGCCGACAACTCCAACCCTTCCCACGAATTCAGCGGAGTATGTCAACGCTCTGTCCCACTATTATCGCGGAGAATTGTCTCGCATGATGAGTTGGCGTGATCGTTTGGATCGTACAACCAATTGGGCGATTGGTGCGACTGCGGCAATGCTGTCTGTATCGCTTTCAACTCCCGCTGCGCATCATGGTGTGTTGATATTCGCGATGCTGCTGGTTTTTCTATTGCTTGTTATAGAGTCACGGCGCTATCGCTTTTTCCATGTATATCGCAGCCGCGTTAGACTTCTGGAACGCAATTATTATTCGCCATTGTTTGGTGGCCGTGAACTCATTGATCCATCGCCATGGTTGGCGCTGTTAAGCGAAGATTTACTCGCACCTCGTTTCACGCTGAACAGTGTGCAAGCGATGGCCAGGAGATTGCGGCGCACATATGCCTGGATTTATATAATTTTGCTTCTCGCATGGTTCATAAAAACCACCACAGTTGTTGCGGAACCCGGAAAAGGCCCTGCAACATTTGTTCACTCAATCCATGAATTTTCACAAAACGCCGGTATCGGTGGGATTCCGGGTTGGGTAATCCTTGTCCTATTAATTCTTTTTTACGGCTGGATGTTTTTCGTCATGATTCGCCACCGAGAGGTCCCCGGTGAGCTTAGTTATGGCGAAGTGCATGTGTAATCCGGCATCATCTAGCATCTGGCATCCGGCATCTAGTAAAATGTCTGTCTATGCCACAAATCACCGTTACTGTTGTTCGTGCTGATACCAATCAAGAATATGAAGTTGAACTGCCCGATGACGCAAAACTCGATGATCTGTTACCGCAGCTTGTGCAGCAATTAGGGCTACCTTTAGTCGGTCCTGATGGCAATCGCATCTCATATCAGCTTTCAAATAAACGTACCAGTCAAGAGTTAAAGCAAAACAAAACGCTTGGTGAGTATGCTACCAAGCACGGCGACCTTTTGCTTCTAACATCTACATTCGTGGCTGGCAATTAACCGCGAAGATCCACAAAGATGAACCGAAGGCAAATCCGGATGAAAAATGATTATGAAGAAATGCTGCGATTGAAAGCAGAGTCTTCAATCATTGATTTTTATGCGGCAGGAAATCCGCCGAATCAATATCAAATCCGATTTATTTGTCCGGGAATTATGGCTGAAGGGGCCGGCAAACCTGTAATCACTCAAGAACATCGTTGTCAGATTATATTGGGTGCACAATATCCTTCACAGCCGCCGGATGTAACATGGTTGTCACCGATTTTTCATCCAAACATAAAATTGCAAGCAGTTTGTCATAGCGGACAATGGGCGCCAAGCTGGTCGCTTGCTGAATTTGTTTCAGAACTTGCGGATATGGCACGATATGTGAAGTACAACCTTCAATCTCCATTAGATAAGAAAGCAGCGGAATGGGCCAGATTCAATCTTCACATGTTTCCGCTGGACTCGCGGCCGATCCGCGATAAGGCTGGCAAGGTTGTGATCAAAATTACTCCGAAAGAAACGAAGGAAGCGCTTTAATGGAAATTAAGATCCGCGCAATTAAACCTAAAACCGAGAAAAGCAAACTTCCATCAAAAGTTGATCGCGAATATCCGAAAAATCTGCCGGCTGTATTCATTTCACAAGACACATTACAGCGCATTCGCCAGTATGCATCTTCCGATACAAGTTATGAATTAGGTGGAGTTCTTATCGGAAGGATTGCGCGCGCATCGCGAAGATGGTTTGTGGAGATCCGCGATTTTATTGCCGCCAGCAAAGGTGTTTCCCGCCGTACATCATTTGAATTCACGAACCTAGCACAAGCACACATTCATGATGAATTAACCACGCGATTTCCAGACCAAAAGGTTGTCGGATGGTTCCATACACATCCAGGTTATGGTGTGTTTCTATCTTCAGCGGATCAATTTATCGATGAACATTATTTCAACGATAAGCATCATATCGCCATGGTTTTAGATCCAACCAAAGCAGATGTTGATACCGGTGTTTTTGTGTGGACGCCGGAAAAGCAACGCCTCCGCGTCCCGTTTTATATTCTGTGACTCTGCAGTTCAAAGAAGAGTAAATAAATCACTCGAAGCTAAAGCATGATCATAAGTTGCAGTGTAGTCACATTGAAAACTTTTGTTAATTCCGCCAATGAAATAATCGGAGTAATCCGCTGCTCCATTTCGATAATCATTTAACGCCATCCAGGCTTCATCTTGATTTTGTATGATGATTAATTCTGTCATCAAAATTTTTTCCAACACATCAGCGATCTCTGACTTCGAAAAATTGTAGGCTGCTTCCAAAACCCAAATTAACTCACATAAAACAACATTATCTATAAACAGCTCTTCATTACGTTCAGCAGATTTCTGAATGAGTCCCGATGCTTTCTTTCCTTGTGCGGTATCATCCATGACCAGATAGCGAACCAGTACATTCGTATCAAGACCGATCATTTCAATTTCCGCGCTCTTGATCGAATTGCTTGATCCATTTCTTCCACTGTGACTGGTCGTTTTTTGCGGCTCTTCAAGATTCCTTGCAATTTTTGGATATCGAATTTCGCTGGTTTCAAGATGACATCACCATTGGGCTGGATAACAAAATCGATCGGATCACCGGTGTCCAGATCAAGCTTTTCGCGAATTTCTTTTGGCAGCGTAATCTGACCTTTCGTCGATAATGTCGATCTTGGCATTTTTCTTACTTTTTCGGATTCCTTACATTATTGTAAGGCGGAGGGGTACATAAATCAATGCTCATTCGGCGAGACGCCGGCGTTACAAAGCGCTAACAGTCTCAGGAGTTAACACACGCTGACGTGGGATGGTACAGCGTTTTTGAGTGATGTGATCTTCAAACTCGGATCGGAAGTGTTTCAGGAAAGCGAGAGTCGGCATCGCTGCCGCATCAGACAACACACAAATCGTTCGGCCCATCATATTTTCGCTTGCGCTGACCAGCACATCGAGATCCTGCATTCTGCCTTCACCTTCTTCGATCCGATGCAAAATCTGATACAACCAGTGTGTGCCTTCGCGGCATTGTGAACATTGTCCGCAAGTTTCATGCGCATAAAATCTCGCTGTAACCATCGCAAGTCGAACAATGCACACGCTATCATCAAGTACCATTACGCCGGCGGATCCAAGCATGCTTCCGGCCTTTGAAACGGAATCAAAATCCATCGGCGTATCTAATAATGATGGCGGCAAAACCGGTACCGAAGATCCACCAGGAATTACGCCTTTAATCGGACGCCCACTACTTACACCGCCTGCTTTTTCAATCATCTCTCGCAGCGGCATCCCCATCGGATATTCATAAACACCGGGCTTCTTAACAAAACCGCTCAAGCAAAAAAGTTTTGGACCATGATTATTTTTTGGACCTAATGTTGTGTACCATTCTGATCCGCGATTTATAATGTGCGGTAAGTTGGCAAGCGTTTCAACGTTATTGATAACGGTTGGACATCCGTATAATCCTGCAACTGCAGGAAACGGCGGTTTTATTCGGGGTTGTCCGCGTTTCCCTTCCAAAGATTCCATCAATCCTGTTTCTTCACCGCAAATGTATGCACCCGCACCACGGAACACCGTGATATTCAGATTGATTCTTTTACCAAATAGATTGGATCCCAAATATTTTTTGGCGCGCGCTTGACGGATTGCAATATCAAGTTGTTGCGCGCCATATGCAAATTCACCCCGGATATAAATAAATGCTTGTTCGCATCCGATCGCGTAGGACGAAATACAAATTCCTTCGATTAATTGATGTGGATCTTTTTCGATAAGCAATCGGTCTTTAAATGTCAGCGGCTCACTTTCATCTGCATTGCAACAAAGATACGTTGGCTTGCCAGTATTCTTTGGAACAAAACTCCACTTCTGACCGGTAGGAAATCCCGCACCACCGCGTCCGCGTAAAGAAGATTTTTTGACTTCTTCGGTAATTTGCTCCGGCGTCATTTCCGTCACCGCTTTTTTCCAGGCCTGGTATCCGCCGTTGCGCTCGTAGCCATCAATATGTGGTTGGCTAGGATCATTGGTGTAGCGGGTTAGGATTTTTTGGTAATCTTCGTACATATTGTTATATAGCAGGCAAGATGCCTGCGATCCTCAATGCGGGCGAGACCCGCGCTCCGTATATTTAGCGGACTAAAGTCCGCGGCCCATGATGCAGACTAAAGTCTGCGCTCCATACGCGCTCATAATGCAGCGATTATATTATCGGTGAAACTCTGAGTAGTTGCATCCCCGCCCAAATCGGGAGTAAATACATTTTTCGCAAACACAGTTTTTAATGCTTTGAAAATTCTAAACGCTGCATCCAATTCACCAAGATGCTGAAGCATCAAAATAGCGGAAAGTAACAAAGCTGTTGGATTCGCAATATTCTTTCCAGCAATATCAGGAGCACTTCCGTGAACCGCTTCAAAAAGTGCAGCAATTTCACCAATATTGCCGCTCGGCGCCAGACCTAATCCGCCGATTAAGCCTGCACCTAAGTCAGAAACAATATCACCATAAAGATTCGGAAGTAACATCACATCAAATTGATGCGGATTCAATACCATCTGCATCGCACAATTATCAACAATCATTTCGTTATAATCGATTTCAGGATAGTCACGCCGCACTTTGCGGATGCTTTCCAAAAATAAACCATCCGACATTTTCATAATGTTGGCTTTATGAACCGCTGTAACTTTCTTTCGATTCTGCTTGCGAGCAAGCTCAAATGCATAACGTGCAATTCTTGTTGATGCTGCTTCAGTAATAATTTTTAAACTTTCAACAACACCCGGAACAACAACATGCTCAAGGCCAGCGTAAAGATCTTCGGTATTTTCACGCACAATAATCAAATCGACATCTTCATATTTCGCTTTTACACCGGGAATATTTTTGATCGGCCGCACATTCGCATATAAAGTTAACGTGCGTCGAAGCATTACGTTGATGCTTTGAAAGCCTTCGCCAACTTGCGTGGTTAAAGGACCTTTGAGCGCGACTTTGTTGCGGATAATTGAATCTAAAACTTCGCCGGGCAATGGTGTGCCGAATTTAACATGCGCAGCTAAACCAGCTTCATGAATGTCCCATTGAATTTTGACTCCGGCAGCATCAAGGATGCGGCGAACCGCTTCCGAAATCTCCGGACCGATTCCATCGCCGGGGATAAGCGTGATGTTATACATAAGAAGATTTAACCACTAAGACACAAAATTTAACTACGAGATAAGAATTGCATGAGAGTGCGAGCACCGAAACCAGTTCCGTTTTTCGGAGTGTGGAAGAAATCTTTTTCACTCCATGACGGACCAGCAATATCAAGATGCACCCATTTCGCCTTACCAATAAATTCTCGCAAGAACAACGCACCTTGAATTGCACCGGCTTCACTATTCGGTGCTAGATTTTTGATATCAGCAATATCGCTCTTCACCATGTAATCGTATTCATCAGGCACCGGTAATTGCCAGATCGATTCGCCTGCTTCGCGTCCCGCATCGATTACGCGTTTGATCAACAATTGATCATTGCCCATTGCGCCTGCAATGTATGGGCCGAGTCCGATGATGCACGCACCGGTTAGAGTTGCAAGATCAATAATTTCAGTTGCTCCTTGTTTCACAGCCCATGATAAACCATCAGCAAGAACAAGACGCCCTTCTGCATCGGTGTTTATTATTTCAATGGTCTTGCCGTTCATTGCGCGCAATACATCACTCGGACGGATTGCGGAACCGCTCGGCATATTTTCAGCAGCACACAAAATTCCAATCACATCAACTTTCGGACGAATCACCGATAAAGATTTCATCGTTGCTAATACTGCCGCAGCTCCAGCCATATCCGATTTCATACTTTCCATCGATTTCGAAGGTTTTAATGATAATCCTCCGCTGTCAAACGTGATCCCCTTTCCAACTAATGCAACTTTTCTCGCACCTTTTTTCCCGCAGCTATAAGACAACTCAATGATACGCGGTGGAACTGACGATCCACTTCCAACACCAAGGATCGCTCCTGCCCCAAGCCTCTTCAGCTCTGCTGCATTCAATACCCGAAACTTTAAGCGGCTTTCGCGCGCAGCTTTTTCAGCAATTTCTGCCAGACTTTCTGGATTGAGTGCGTTGGGTGGTTCATTGACCAGGTCGCGAGCAAAACAGGTTGCATCAGCCATCAACTTCGCCGAATCTAATGCTTTTTGATTTGCTGTTTTCTTTGAGGCTAATACGCTGATTGTTTGAATCTCTTTTGATCGCTCAGCTTCATCTTCACGTGTTTTGAATTTTGTAAAACGATAGCTTCCTAAGATCGCGCCTTCAGCAATTGCCTGGCATGCAAGATCTTCACGAACTTTTCCAACAGGCAAAGTGTAAGACACTCGGGTGGATGCCGAGTCTCTTGCGGCAACAGCAGCTCCAGCCGATGCTCGCCTAAGAGTTTCTTCCGAAAAATCTTCTTTCTTACCTAAGCCCGCAATGATTACTCTTGGAGCCCTAATTCCATTCGAAGCATGATACAGAATTTGATCGCCAAGCTTGCCTTGAAACTTTTCTTGCTTCAAGACTTTTGATAAAGATCCGCCTAACCGGCGATCAAGCTCTTTGAAAGTTGATGTCGTAAATTCGCCTTGAGGTACAAAGATTACTAAAGCATCACAGTCCTCAGAAGCGGGTGCAGCAGTACTAATTTGTAAACGGATATTTTGTGCCATATCTATAACCTAAAGCAATGAATTATAGTCTGGAAACAGCAAGTTCCCAAGTGAGGCCGGGGCTTTGCGGTGGTGGGGTGCAAAAGCCCGGCCTCAGATGAAATGGAATCTAAGGCCGGTCCCCGAACCCCGCCACCGCGGTGCGGCCTTGATGCCTAGTCTCCTGATGCCTTGCTTTCTGCGATCAATGTGAATGGAGCTTTCTGCACCCTCTGGGACTCGATCACTTGACCAATCTCGTGATGTACGTACCGATAACCAACTTCACCATGAAAAGCCAGATCGATCCCAATCTTTTCTTCTTCTTCTGATACTCGCAGCGGAATGAAAGCATTTACAACTTTCAGGATCACGAAAGTTCCTGCAGCAGCAACAAGCCAGCAGCTTAAAACTCCGATGTTTTGATTTAGAAGTTGCTCAGGATTTCCATGAAAAAAGCCATCAGCACCGGCAGGGTTGACTGCTTTGCTGGCAAACAAACCGGTTGCGATCGCACCCCAGGTTCCACCGATTCCATGTACGCCGAAAACATCTAACGCATCATCGTAACCGAACTTCGGCTTGAGTGCGTTCACGCCCCAATAACATGCAAATCCCGCGACAATTCCAATTACCATTGCGGATGCGACACTTACGTAACCAGAGGCCGGTGTAATCGCAACAAGACCTGCAACAGCACCCGTAATTACACCGAGAACTGTTGGCTTGCCGCGATAGTACCATTCGATTGCAGCCCACGTAAGTCCAGCTGTAGCAGCCGCAGTGTTTGTTGTGGCAAATGCAATTGCAGCGAGTCCACCGGAACTTAATGCGCTGCCAGCATTGAATCCAAACCAACCGAACCAAAGTAAACTTGCACCAATTAATGTAAGAGTGAGATTATGAGGTTCAGTTTTTTCCGGATAACCGCGACGTCTTCCTATCATGATTGCCGCAATTAAAGCTGAAACGCCGGAACTAATATGAACAACAGTACCACCGGCAAAATCCAATGTTCCAAGTTTCATCAACCATCCACCGCCCCATACCCAATGTGCAAGCGGATCATAAATTAAAGTGGCCCACAAAAGACTGAACAAAATGAATGCGCTAAATCGCATCCGTTCTGCGAATGAACCTGTAATCAGTGCCACTGTGATCACAGCAAACATGCTTTGATACATTGCGAACGCGAGATGAGGAACGCTTCCATTGTTGATCGGCTCAGTTCCAACTCCATTGAACATTACAAAATTCAATCCACCGATCAATCCATGTGAATCGGTTCCAAATGAAAGACTGTATCCAAATAACACCCATTGAATGCTGATCAGACAGATCATGAAAAAGCTGTGCATGAGAGTGGATAGAATGTTGCGATGACTGACCAGGCCACCATAAAAAAGCGCAAGCCCTGGCGCAGTCATTAGCATCACCATTGCGGTTGAACACAATAACCACGCAGTATCGCCTGCATTCACTGTTGGCTTCACATCGCTTGCAAAAAGCGGCAAACTGAAAAGCATCAAAAAAGCGAACGGCAGAACCTTAGCAATCCTCATCAAATCGATTCCCTCCAGTGTTTTTTGATTTTGCCCCAGTACAAAATCATTCATTAAGCTAACTATCCTTCACATTTGGCATGGAGTTGTCAACGGAGGGTAGTAAAGCAAAACGTTTGTCCAATTAACATATTCTGAACTGGAAATTCTATCGGAATTATTGGACAAAATGACAGTCGATTTGGCGTTCCCCGCGCAGGCCGGCGAGCCGCCGGCGCTACAAACAGCTAGCCAGGCGCTCGCGAGTTTACATATTTAAATGGATGGATGGTGGTTCGTCTTCGACCAGATATTCAAATTGTTTGCGGAATTCATCCAATGAAATGCCTGCAGTGGCAGCAAATTTTGCTAGCTCATGCGGATCTTCAAAATCATCGCGGCGCAATCGGATCATGTAACGCCGTGCAATCTTGTAGCGTTCGGAATTGATATCAACCATTCGAACGCGAGTCCGGCCAGTATTTAAATCCAACAAATCCGAAAAATGAATCGGTTTGAAATGACCATCTTGAATCGTGATCATCGCTGCATTTCCGCCTTCATCCAGATATTTGGCCGCACAGTAACCAAGATCGCGCGTGTATTCCATATCATATGGAATCGGATCGGCACAACGCAGCTCATATCCGATATTCTTTGGAATGATGGTTGTTTTCAAATTATATTTCTTCAATCCATTCTGGACTTCCGCTTTTAAAATTTCCCCAAAATTAATTTCAGCAATCCGAAGATTGTCATGTGCATCACGTTCTGCAACAACACGCTCCTTCAACTCTGCGGGATCCATGGCTTCAACTAAACCTTCTGCCATAATTACAACGCCGTCCTGTCTTTCGTAACTCAATCGTTTGATTGTGGCGCCAACCAGCGTATCAACGATCTTTTTCATGCTGAGCTTTCCACTAAATTCTTCCGGAATCAAAGTCAAAGTGGCGCCGGCTGCTTTTCCGATTCCCAAAGCAAGATGCCCTGCTTTTCTACCCATGGTAATTACGTAATACCAACGCGAAGTTGTTCGCGCATCAACCATCAAATTTTTTACGATTTCAACGCCAAGATGACGTGCTGTTTGATAACCGAAAGTATCGCCCGGCAAATTCAGATCGTTATCAATTGTCTTCGGAACATGAACGACACGAATTCTTCCTTTACTCCGTTCTTCAAGTTTGTATGCAGAAAATGCAGTGTCATCACCGCCGATGGTGATCACTTTGTCAACATTCAATCGCAATAAAGAAATGACACAATTTTCCAGATGTTGATCACTTCTGGTAGGATTCGCGCGGCTAATTCCAATATACGAACCACCACGGAAATGAATGCGGCTGATATCATCAATCGATAGGAGAGTCACATGATCGATATTCCCTTCCATGATCCATTTGAACCCATCACGAATACCGAGAACTTCCGCACCGGATAAAACACCACGAATTGTAGCCGCACCAATCACGCTGTTAATTCCAGGCGCAGGCACCTCCGCCAACCAGAATTGCGACTCGATGAATCTGGTGAGTCATAAATCCTCCAAAGATCTGAACCACGAAGACCTCGGAGTACTCCGTGGTGAATTATTCCGCAGTCTTAGTATATGCCGGAAATGAAATGCCTGAATTCTGCGAGGCACTTATTTTTCAGAAAGACTATATTAGGCTGTGACATTTTAAAAACTTCTAAAACATATGTTGATGGAATCGACTACTCCAAAGACTTATGCTTTCGCAATTCTGTATTGTTTACTTTTAGTAATTATTTCCAGCCCGTTTCTTTCTAAAGAGATGTTTGACTCCACCAGTTTGCTGGATATGTTTTATCACAATGCGGATCGCTCATTGAACACCTGTGTTCTGAAATGGAATGTCGATAGCATTAATGGAAAGAATCATCTTGGCATCACTGAAGCTCCAATCTTTTATCCTTATCAACACACAAAGTTTTATGCTGAACATCTATATGGCCAGTTAGTTTTTGCCTGGCCAATATCTCTTGTCACTGATTCTCCTTACTGGTTATACATTTTGATTTACGAATTGAATCGTGTCCTAACCGGTTTTGCTGCATTTTTTTTGGTGCTTCAACTCAGTTCAATGCCTCTTGCATCAATCTTTGCTGGTGGATTGATGATTGCCGGATGGCAGATGGCCCAATTGCAAAACACCAGTCTGGGATTCGTAATATTGTCTTTCGTATTCTTAATTAAACATGACCGAACATTAAGATGGAGAGACGCTTTTGGAATTTATTTCTTTCTTGTACTGAGCAGCCTCAGCAACGGATATTTTGCATTCTATACGCCTGTGGCAATTCTGATTGTTTTAGCTGGATGCATGATTTATCGGCGTAGCCTTCCATCACGCATCTGGTTTCTACAAATCGGAACAGTTGTTGCGCTAACGATTATTACCTTACTTCCAACAATGTACATGTACAAAAAAGTGCAAGCTGAAACTGGTTTGCGCAGACCAGGCTACACAGTAAGGAAATTTGTTCCTGCATTTTTTGGCGAAAAAATTGAGGAGTCTGAAGAAAAAGAGGACATCAACGAAAAAGACCGTCCAAAACCCTTTTCAGGGATCGCTTGTATGCAGATTCTTTTGTTTGTCTATGCGATCTTTCTTATGGCCCAACGAAAACTGAATTCACAAGGTTGGGTAATCGGATTCAGTTTGCTAGCGGTGCTGAGTTTCTGGATGGCAACGTATAAAACGAGTCCTTATGCACTCTTGTGGCATTTACCTGGATTCAACGGATTGAGAGCAGCGCATCGCTGGAGTTTGTTTTTGGGTTTTGCTTTAACCGCGGTAAACGGAGTGACACTTGCTTATTTTCAACTTCGAAGACCGCAAGCCGCGAAAGCAATCATGGCCATAGTTTTTGGATTATTCGCCACAGTATCCGCAATCGAAAGTAGTGCTGATACGATCCGAACCCATCCATTACCCGAAAGTCATGTTTATGAATTTCTTCAAACGATTCCTGCTGGTCCGATCTTGATCGGACCACTTCCACGCACGGAAAAGATTTATACAACCGTAACTTCAGCAAGAATGCTTTATCAGTTGTCTCATTACAAACCGATGGTGTTTGGCTATTCCGGATTTGCTCCGAAACTCAGCAGGCTAATCAAGTTAACTGTCCTGAATCAGAGGTTCAATGATGACATCCTGAGAAATTTGTCTACCGCAGGAGTTCGTTATGTAATTATCGATAATCTTGCGATTGATGCGCGCAAAGATAAAGATTTTCTGCGATCCTCAAAGTTTGTTCATGTAATCTATGATCAAAAAGATGAACTTGTTGCTGAGTTAACTGAGGTTCCGGTAGAAAAAGACATTAAGAAATTGATCAAGATGTGGAAAGAAGAAGAATAATGTAGTGGCCGCCTATTATTTGACCCGGTCGAGCTTCCGCTCGCCCCTACTTAGAATAACCGTTGGGATGTTTTTGCAACCACTGCCATGCAGAGCTGAGAATTGTGCTGAGATTTTGGAATTTCGGATTCCAGCCTAGTTCTTTCTGAATTTTCGAAGAGCTCGCAATCAATACTGCCGGATCACCTGGCCGTCTTTGAGCAATTCGCGCCGCAATATTTCGACCGGTAATTTCGCGCGCAGTTTCGATTACTTCCCTCACCGTATAACCTTCACCACCGCAGCCGAGATTGTAGATGTTATTGCCTTTATCAAACGCAGATAACGCCAGAACATGAGCGCGAGCAAGATCGGTGACATGAATGTAATCACGCACGCAGGTGCCATCACGAGTTGGCCAATCATCTCCATAAATTTCGACAAATGTTTTTTTGCCAGCGGCAGCGTTCAGCACAATTGGAATTAGATGCGTTTCCGGATCATGAATTTCACCACATCTTTCCGTTGCACCGGCAGCGTTAAAATAGCGCAACACAGCAAATTGAAAACCGTAACCTTTTGCATACCAGTGCAAACATTTTTCGAATGCTAATTTTGTTTCGCCGTACGGATTTTGCGGACACGCTGGTGCCGATTCAAGAATTGGGAGATGAGCAGGTTCGCCATAAACTGCCGCGGTGGATGAAAACACAATTTTGCGAACGCCTGAATCAACCATTGCGTTCAACAGTGAAAGACCAAGCGTCATGTTGTTATCGTAGTATTCCCGCGGATGCGAAACGGATTCGCCTACAAGTGCAAGCGCAGCCATGTGAATTACAGCGTCAATTTTGTGATCTTGCAAAGCTTTGCGAAGTTTTGTTTCATCACGCAGATCGCCTTCAACCAGAGGGACATTCTCTGCAATTGCTTCGCGATGCCCGGCAGTCAAGTTGTCATAAACAACAGCTTGATGACCTTCACCTGTCACTTCTTCAGTTACAACGCTCCCGATGTATCCGGCGCCGCCTGTTATCAAGATCCTCATTAGTTCTCCTACTAAATCACGGAAGCACTGAAGTCACGGAAAGCACGAAAAGAATATAAAGATAAAATAATTCAGTGTTTTCAGTGACTTCCGTATTTCCGTGATAAACAAACATTGGCGTTGGTCATTGCGGTGGCATCAACTTCTTCAAATTCTTACCAGCTTCAACACCAGTCTTTCCTGCCGGATCTAGCTTTTGCGCTTGCAGAAAATGGCGTGATGCTTTTTCATGATCCCTTCTTACTTTGTTGATGATTCCCAAATAAAGATGCGCCTCAGCATAATGTTTGTCTAACTTCAAAACTTGTTCAAACATTTCCTCCGCTTCTTCAAGTTCACCATCCAGGTACAATTGCTTCGCTCGCTTAAATAATTCTTCAGCATCATTGATCAATTCAACTTCAAAAAATACGCGCGTACCTAAACTAATGGCCAATGCACGAACTACGCCGGTCAAGAAAAATGTTGCAACCTGAACGAGCATGAAATACGAAAGCGGAATATCGGGCAGTATCGCTTTGCCGCGATATTTCAAACGTACTTTATGAATCATTCCCTGGCTGTACCAATACTGAACTTTATCAACGGCCTGGCGGATGCTCTCTTCGATCCGATCCGTGTTAATTTCGAGCTTTACTTTTCTAATAGATTTTACTGGAAGTGCTTTCTGCTGATTTTTCTTCTTAGCCATATTAAATTGAGATTCTACCGCAAAGGCACAGAGATCTCAGTCCTCCTTCTTCCTGAAACGTTCGAAGTCTTCTTCCTTACCTATAACGATCATTTCGTCACCACGGTTCAATTTCAGCTGCGGATCTGCAATCATCCGCTGACTCTTCCCGTCATCAGAATTTCGAACCAGAGCAAGAACCTGGAAATGATAACGTGTTCGAAAATTAACTTCACCTAATGTTTTGTTTTCAAGCTCTTCCGGAACTGCAATCTTTCCCAACCTGTAACCCGCCGGCATTTCCACATAATCAATTCCCTCTTTCTCTTTCTTGCGGGTAATAAACTTAGTAGTCAAAATTTTCTTTTTTAAGACTTCACGATTATATGCGCCGATAATGTCTCTTCTGGTAATTACCCCCAAAAATTTTTGATCTTTGGCATTATCAACCACAGGAACTTGATCTTCGTCTGTTAAATACAAAGTATCCATAACATCAATTAACGCTTGTTCAGGAAAAGCAAACTTCACTGGCGTTACAACATCCTGAGCTATGACAAATGAATATAGATCTTTTTCATTAAAAAATTCCATCAGATCATGCAGATCAATAGAGCCCATAAGTTTTCCATTTTCATCAACCACGTACAGCAAATTTGTTCTGGATTTCAGGAAGTGTGCGAGAACATCGTTGAGATGTTTCTTGCCCGGAATGAACGGGACATCACGTCGCAAAATATCTTCCACATGAATTCCGCGCATTGCACTTTCTTCGGAAGTCAGATCAAAACGGATTCCTTTTTTGCGAAGTTTTTCAGTATAGATTGAATCACGATGAAATTGCCGCGCAACGATACTGCTTACAATGCATGAGAGCATTAAAGGCAGAATAATTTCATAATCCAATGACATTTCGAAGATCATAAGAATGGACATAATTGGAGCGTAAGTTGTTCCAGCCATCAAACAACCCATCCCCACCAGGGCATATGCGCTGGCAAATGCAACATGATTCGGAAATGCTTCATGTGCTGCAAATCCAACAAAGCCCCCAAGTGCTGCTCCGATAAATTGTGTAGGCGTAAAAACACCACCTGATGCGCCGGATCCAACACTGGTACTGGTGGCAATGATTTTTAGGAAGAAAAGTACAAGCATCAAACCGAATCCCATTTGATTTTGTAAGATTGTATTAATTGCGTTGTAGCCGTTTCCCCAAACATGTGGATATTCAAGCCCGATAATGCCAATTAATAGTCCACCAATCGTGCTCTTCACATAAAGCGGAATATTTCGTTTTCCAAATTCACGTTCCGAAATTCGAAGTGCTTCACGAAACATTGTAGCTGCAATGCCGGAAAGAACTCCGAGTATCACATAGGCGATTAATTCCCATTCCGAAACCAATGAAAAATGAGGGATTCCATAAACAGGTGCATTTCCAAAAATTCGGCGATACACAAGAGTGGCAACAATGGAGGAAACAACTAACGGTGCAAAAATTTCAATTGCAAAGTTGCCGATGATAATTTCCATTACAAAAAAAGATGCTGCAATTGGAACGTTGTACGCAGCAGCTAAACCAGCAGCAACACCGCAACCGACAAGAATGCTGATATTTTCTTTTTGAACTTTAAAGAATTGTCCGGTCTTGGATCCGAGCATTGCAGCAATCTGCACAATCGGACACTTCACGTCCGATCGATGCGCCAGTCGCAATACTCATTAATGAAGATAACGAACGGGCCATCGCTGTGCGAAAACTTAAAAATCCACCGCGGATACTGACAGCTTCCATAATTTCGGAAATGCCATGACCTTTGCTTTGTTTTGGAAGCAAATAAAGTGCGCCGCCGGCAAGCAATCCACCAACCGTTGGTATGATCAACCGCAAGTACCACGGCAATCGCAAACATGCTTCAAGGAAGGAGGGTTTTGAGCCTATGATGAGGTCTTGAACAATATTGGAAAGATCTTTGAAAAGAACGGCGCCTAAACCGCCGAGACCTCCGACTAACCCTGCAAGCAATAAGAGTACAGGTCTGGTATCAAAACCTCGCTTACGCCTCCACCAGCGGGGATAAAGCCAGAAGGACCGAACTCGATCCGGTCCAGGCCCAACTCCAACTTCTTGTGCCACTTCTTTATTATTTAACCACGAAGGACACGAAGATCACGAATATTTAAAATATAATGATTGACTTCGTGGTTCTTCGTGAACTTCGTGGTTAAATAATCACTATGGAAGCCGAACTGGAAGAATTTATCGAGCTTTTTAACAACAAGGAATTTTTTGAGGCACACGAAGTTCTTGAACAACTCTGGGTGCGTACCGAAGGTGAAGACAAGAACTTTTACAAAGGTTTGATTCAATGTGCGGTAGCGCTCGCGCATTTACAGCGTGGAAATCGTAAAGGCGGAAATAAGGTTTGTTCGACCGGCTGCGCTTACCTGGATTGCTATGATCCAGATTATCTGGGATTCCCTGCTGAATCTTTGATCCAACAAATGCGCGAATTCTTCCAGCAAGAAACGCCAGACCTCGAAAATCCTCCGCGAATAACTCTTCACCACTAAGACACTAAGGCACAATGGAACACAAAATAAATATATTTTTGTGAAACCTTGTGCCTTAGTGCCCTTGTGGTGAATTCAACCTCTCCAATGCCCACAATGCATGTTCTCTGATCATCTCATCTTGCGAATGTAAATGGTCTTCTACATCTGGCCGAAGTTCCGCTCGATTTGAATTGCCAGCAGCTACCAAACAATTTCTGATGAAGCCGCGATATTTTGCGCGCAAAACATTCGTTCCTTCAAATCGCTTGCGAAATTGTTCAGGTGTCATCGCCAGATATTCCTTCAACGTCGCACCTAGAATTTCCGGTTTTGGATTAAAACGCGGATCACCTTCGTACGCAAATCGATTCCACGGGCACACATCCTGGCAGTCATCACAACCAAAAATGCGATTCCCAATTAACGGACGTAACTCAACCGGAATCGAATCGCGAAGTTCAATCGTGAGATATGAAATGCAAAGCCTCGAATCCAAAACATAAGGAGCAATGATTGCGCGCGTGGGGCAAGCCTCAATACATTGGCTGCAAGTTCCACAATGATCGATCGCAGGTGGATCTGGCTCAAGAATTAAATCTGTTAGTAGCACACCGATAAAAAACCAGGAACTTCCCTGCTGACTTAAAACATTGGTGTGCTTGCCAATCCAACCCGCTCCTGCTTTTTGTGTCCAATATTTTTCAGCAATCGGACCGGTATCGACGTAAGCTTTTGCTGCGACACCAGGAACTTCCGAAATCAAAAAATCGGAAAGCTGTTCTAACATCGGCAGCATCACACCATGGTAATCAGTGGCCCACGCATATTTACTGATCATCCCTTCTTGAGGTTGCTCAGCACCATCCGTCCACCGGTAATTTAGTAATACTATTATTATAGTATTACAGCCTTTCAATACATTTCGGGGAGAGATCCGTTTTGGATTTTCCATGTATTGCATTCGACCGTGGTAGTTTCTGGAAAGCCAGTCGGAGAGATGATTCACTTCCTCATCCGGATCCACTCTGCAGATACCGACCCTGGAAAAGCCGATCGACAGTGCCTTTTCCTTGAGCTTTTCTTCAATACCCATTGATCACATAATAACAGTGACACTATGAACTTGCCTGAAATTCTTCGCACACGTTTGATTCAAGAACCTCCAGGATCGATGGAGGATCCGGACCGCGCTCCAGCCGCGGTAATCGTCCCGTTTTTTCAGCGCAACGGCGAATGGCATTTGTTATTTACTCATCGTAGTGAAAACCTGCAGCATCATCGCAATGAAATTTCGTTTCCTGGTGGAACCATGGCACCGCAAGATCCTGATTTGCTAGCTACAGCGCTGCGGGAATTGTTCGAAGAAGTGGCCGTTCCGGCAGATCGTGTTGAAATCATCGGACGTTTAAAAGTCTGGCGAACGATTTCAAGCTTTTTTCTGGTCGTTCCTTATGTAGGATTGCTGCAGCCGGATACAACATTTCAAGCCAACCCTCTTGAAGTTGCAGAATTACTGGAAGTTCCGTTAAACGAATTGCAAGATCCGGCGATTTTTAGGATCGAAGAGAGGGTCGTTGATCAAAATGTCATCCCCGTTTACTATTACCAATGGCGCTCTCATACGATTTGGGGGCTGACCGGCCGCATCGTGAAAACCTTACTCGACTTACTGCAGCAACCTTCGCAGTGAATCGTACGATCTTTGGAGGATCTCACATGATTGAAGACATCCGCTATCCAAAAAAAATCAACTGGCCTCTTCTGGCTTTTCTGGTTGTTTTGATGTTCGTAATGCTGTTTTATTTTGATAAAGCAATTGCTGCTGACACCAAAGATGCGAAAGCTGTGAAGATTGCTGAAGAAACAATTCAAGCAATGGGTGGAATGGACAATTGGAAAAACACTGCAGCGCTGCGGTTTGATTTTGTCGTTGCACCTGAAGGACAAGAAGCACGCGCGGTAAAACATTTGTGGGACCGCAAAAATAATCGTGATCACGTTGAGTGGAAAAGCAAAGACGGAAAGATGAATGTTGCGTGGGTTAGCATGACAAACCATGAGGGTGCTGCCTGGGTTGATGGCAAAAAAGTAGAAGGTGACGAATTAAAAAAGATGATGGATACGGCGAACAGTCGTTGGATCAATGATACTTATTGGCTGATCATGCCGCTGAAACTTCTGGATAACGGCGTGAATCTGAAATATGATGGCGAAAAAAATGGACACGATATCTTGCATCTCTCATTTAATTCAGTTGGTGACACACCTGGTGATCAATATTGGGCTCACATCAACAAACAAACTCATCTGATGGATCATTGGGATATTGAACTGCAGAGCAAAGATAAACTTAGCTCTGATTGGACCGATTGGGTGCAAGTTGGCAACATGAAATTTTCCAAATCAAAGCCAAGCGGAGATAAGAAACTCACAATTAAATTCGATCCATTAGAAGCGCTCGATTCCGCCAACCCCGAATACTTCTCGCAAGAATTGAAGACGTTGGATTAGCGGACTGCGGAGCGCGGGCGTCTCGCCCGCATTACGGGCCGCGAGCCTCTGGCCCGCATCAGAATCACTAAGTTATCGGTGACAACGAAAAAGAATAATGCAACGCCGAAACAGGATTTTGATAATTATCTATTCTCTGCGTGTTTTTGCACCTCTGATTGCTCTCTCGGTAATCGCTGTCAGGTTTTGGAATGTTTCGCTATTGAATGCAATTATTTTGCTGACAGGTGTGTTCGGTTATCTATCGGTTGGCCTTGTAGCTCAAATAAGGTTTGGAGATAAACAGCCTTCTCCAACATCCAAAAAGATTATGATGAGACTCATATGGACCCCATTGGCAGCGGCAATTTTGAGCGTAATATCTTTAAGTTTTAACATGCCAACTGTTAATCGCTGCGACTTTATTCCTTAGCATTTTAATAGCGGCTCATGTGAAATACCATTTTGGATAGCAATAAGGTGACGAAAGAAGCATTGCAGGATCAAAGTTACCAGTTATTCCACCGTCTGCAGCGATCGAAAGATCAGCGCGATGCCGCCGACAAGAAGAACAAGCATAATCAGAGTGTTGAATAAACTTGTAGGGAGGAAATATATTTCGAGGTTTGCAATGATTCCTGTAAAGATAATCAGGAGTCCGGCGACTGTAAGGATCCAGCCTGCAATTGATTTGCCGTTAAAAAACAAAAAGCCGATTCCGAACAAAAATGGCAGCAATGCAATCCCGAAATTTCCGTAACTAAATAATCGCCAGAAACCGGAGTGGACTTGAACCTGGTGGAGCAGTAAATATCCGCCAATTACTGCCATGATGCTGCCCAGGATAAAAGGCTTAATTCCCCCCGGAGTCCCGCCTGCTCCCTTCATATGCACCTCATCTTAGCACAGCTTTAGTTTGCCTATTCCATTATTGGAATAACCAAAAGATGGAGTATGATGGGTGAAATTAGGAGAAATAAATGGCCGAAGCAACCAATTCTTCGTTTCTCGCCACCGTAGATCGCTATTTTGAAAATGCCGCACAACATGTGCAATATCCGCGCGGATTGCTGGATCAAATCAAAATTTGTAACAGCGTTTATCACTTCAAATTCCCAGTTCGCATGGGTGATTCGTATGAAGTCATCTATGCCTGGAGGGTTGAACACAGCCATCACAAACTTCCGGTGAAAGGTGGAATCCGGTTTGCGGAATTAGCTGATGAAGATGAAGTGAAAGCGCTTGCCTCTTTGATGACTTATAAGTGTGCGATTGTAGATGTCCCTTTCGGCGGCGCAAAAGGTGCGATCGCAATCAATCCCAAAAAATATGATGACGAACAATTGGAAAGAATCACTCGCCGTTACACAGCAGAGTTAGTAAAAAAACATTTCATTGGTCCAGGTGTTGATGTACCTGCACCGGATTACGGAACGGGTCCGCGTGAAATGGCGTGGATTGCAGATACTTACGCTTCGTTTAATCCTGGTCAGATTGATGCATTAGGTTGTGTAACTGGAAAACCTATAACTCAAGGAGGAATTCGCGGCCGAAAAGAGGCAACCGGACGAGGCATCTTCTTTGGAGTTCGCGAAGCTTGCTCCATCCGAGAAGATATGAAGCAACTTGGAATGGATCCAGGACTTGCAGGCAAAAAAGTTGTGGTACAAGGACTTGGAAACGTCGGTTATTATGCAGCGAAATTTTTCCAGGAAGCTGGTGCGATATTAATCGGAATTGCTGAATATGAAGGTGCAATCCAAAACGACAATGGATTGGATCTTGAAAAAGTATTTCAACATCGTAAAGAAACTGGTTCGATCCTGAATTTCCCTGGAGCAACAAACATCACTGATAGCAAGAAAGCTTTGGAAATTCCCTGCGATATTTTGATTCCTGCCGCTCTTGAAAATGTAATCACTGCAGAAAATGCTCCACGAATTCAGGCAAAAATCATTGCGGAAGGAGCAAACGGTCCCACAACTTTCGAAGCTGATCGTATCATGGCAGAAAGAAAAATTTTAATTGTTCCTGATGTCTACTTGAATGCCGGTGGAGTAACTGTTTCGTATTTTGAATGGCTTAAGAATTTATCGCACGTGCGATTCGGACGCATGGGAAAACGTTTTGATGAAATGAGTTCTTCAAGATTGTTAGGTGCTATTGAAAAATTAACAGGCACAAGAATTTCGGATGATGAAAAGAAGGCACTGGCAAAAGGTGCAGATGAAGAAGATCTGGTGAATTCCGGACTCGAAGAAACGATGATTTCTGCTTATCATCAGATCCGCGATATTAAAGTCAAAAGCGCAAAAGTCCCCAATTTACGAACAGCAGCTTTTGTAAATGCGATTAATAAAGTTGCTGTTTCCTATCTAGAATTAGGAATCTTTCCGTAAGGAGGGCGGATCTTTCGATCCGCCCCTACAATACGGCAAAAAAATAAGCCCTCCGACTTTCGTCAAGAGGGCCTTTTCCTTGGAGGTGCTAACAGTGAATTGTTGAACCCATCACCTATTGGTGATAATACATCCCCCCTACAAGATCCCTATAAGTCGTACCCCAATGTACGCGCATTTTTAACCCCTAACCTCTTCAAAGCTCCCTTAAACCTCCGTATAATTCCAGGGGTCAAACGCCCGACCCCCCGATCAGGCGCTCGTCCCATCAGGCGAATGCATTCGCCCCTGCGAAACTTAAATTGTCAAAATTGTTTCTGACCCACTTCAAGTCCCAACCCCTGAAGTAAGTGGATCAGTTCATCAACATCTACTGGCTTATGGAAGAAGTAATTTGCTCCTTCCTGCATGGCCTCATTCATCAGGTCTTCATTTCCCGACATCATGATGAGAGGCATTTGATGATCGCGAGATCTTACAAACTGAATAAAATCCAGGCATTCCCTTGAATTTACTGCAGACAAACGAACATCAGCGATTACAGCATCAATTCCATCATCTGCTATTACGCTTCGCGCGGACTGTGAATCATTACAGCTAATTACGTGTACTGATTCCGATTGCAAGCAACGTGACAAACTAAATGTGATACTCGGTTCGTCATCTAAAATTAAGATCCGCTTTTTTTCATTCATTTCATATCCAACACCCCCCTAAGAAGCAAGCGTTATGCCACAGGTGGCAATGCTCGAGACTGCAAATTGGCCTACTGTACAGTAACAATACAGCTGAATCTATAAGTGTTTGTGAATAAAGAAGTTAGCTGTGATTGTATTCCTATTGAACAACGGGAATTTGTACAGTTTTTGAGGGATGCTGGATGCTTGATGCTAGATGCTCGGCTTTTCAGGACCTAGTACGCCAAAATCCTAGCATCCAGTATCTAGCATCCTATTCTACGGCCTCGAGGCCATACTTCTTGATCTTGCTATACAGAGTAGAACGAGTGATGCCCAGGATCTTTGCAGCAGTGCTCAAATTTTTACCGCTGGCGGAAATAACCTTGCGGATGTGTTCCTTTTCCAAATCTTCCAACGAAAAAAGTCCGGTGTCTTCAGAAGGTCGTATCGCGCCGCCTTTCGATGGAGTTGGTAATCCTAAATCAGCAGCTTCAATGTACGGACCCTGACAAAGAATTAAACTACGTTCCATTAAGTTGATCATTTCGCGGATATTTCCTGGCCAGGGGTAATTTGAAATTGCATTTTGAGCCGCCGTAGAAAATCCTAAAATCTTTTTGCCTTGTTTTTGACTGATCAAATGAAGGAAGTGTTCTGCAAGCGGGAGAATGTCTTCACGAAGTTCCCGTAGCGGTGGAATCATGATCGGCATTACATTCAATCGATAAAAAAGATCTTCGCGGAAACCTTTCATCTTCACTTCTCTGGCAAGATTTCGATTGGATGCTGCAATCACGCGAGCATCAACAACCTTTTCTTGAACACCACCTAATCTCCGAAAACGCTTATCCTCAATAACTTTCAAAAGTTTGGCTTGAACATTAATTTCCATTTCGCCAATTTCATCAAGAAACAGAGTTCCGCCATTGGCAAGTTCAAATAATCCGGTCTTATTAGCTACGGCTCCGGTAAATGCGCCTTTGTCATAGCCAAACAGTTCTGATTCCATGAGTTCTTTTGAAAAACCGGCACAATTGATTTCAACAAAGTTATGAGTTGCGCGGCCACTTAAAGTGTGAATCAATCGCGCGTACAATCCTTTGCCGGTACCCGTTTCGCCTAGAATAAGAACTGTGGTGTCGTTTTGTGAAAGGATTTGAATGATTTCATGAATCTTGCGGAGCTTTTCGCTTTTACCAACATAGTAATCAGCAGCTTTTGCTTCTTCTTGAACTGTTAAATAATCGTTGCGCCGTTTGATTTCATTGATCTCAAGAGTTTTTCGGAGTAGAACAAGCAAACCATCGGGATCGATCGGTTTGGTCAAAAAATTCTCAGCACCGGACTTCAACGCATTTACGGCAGTTTCGATTGTCCCGTAAGCAGTCATGATAATGATCGAAACGTACTTATCTGTTTCTTTCAGTTTTTTCATGAACTCCAGACCTTCCATATCAGGAAGCCGCAAGTCCAACAAAACTACTGACGGATTGTGAGTGGTAAAAAGCTGATATCCTTCTGCTGCTGTCCCTGCAGTTAAGCATGAATAGCCACCCTGCTGTAATAGCCGGGTCAATCCAAATCGGATTGATTCTTCGTCATCGATAACCAGTACTTGTTCTTTCATTGTGTCCCCATCACCGGAAGACTAATTCGAAAAGTTGTCCCTACTCCGGTATGTGATTCTACGGCAATTCTCCCACCATGATCATGAATCACTTTTCGTACGATTGAAAGGCCTAACCCGGTCCCACGTTGCCGGGTCGTAAAAAATGGATCGAATATTCTCTGCATCGATTCCGGACTGATTCCTGCCCCATTATCTTTAATCACAATGTGAATTTCAGGAGGATCTGAAAGCGATAAAAATTGCAAAAATACATCAATGCGCGGCTGCCCTAACGCATGCTGAATTCCGTTCTCAAAAAGATTCACAAGCACTTGATTGATCTTATTACGATCTACATTAATCGCCGGAATCACTTCCGAACAGAACAAATTGATTATGACATCTTTATGCTGCGGAGATTTTTTGTAATGATCAATCACTTCCTGGACAATTTGAATCATATCGGAAGCATTCTTATCAATTTTGACAGGCCTTGCATAATTCAAAAGATCTTCCATCAGCCTGTTAAGACGTCCGGTTTCGGAAGTGATGATGTCAAGGAATGGTTTGATTTCTTCTTTGTTTGCCAACTCATTCTGTAAAGCGCGTGCAGTTGTCGAAATTCCGAAAAGTGGATTTCGCACTTCGTGAGCAACACCTGAAATTAATTTTCCCGTTGAAGCCATCTTTTCACTTTCGATTAGCTGTTCTTGCATCCGTTTCAACGGTGTAATATCACGCAAAACATTAATCGAACCAGCACGAATTCCCGATTTATCGGTGTAAGGGAATGATTGAATTTGCCAGATCCCATCTGCAAAAGCGGGAGCTTCTACTGTTACCTGTTGTCCTGTTTGCATTCCTTTTGGAACCGGGCACCACGGACAAATTGTGTTGCGATGATAGATGTATGCATAACAGTGTTGTCCCTCTGGCAACTTGATGCTTTTCATCGCATAACTCGCCAGGCTCTTGTTCATTTTTCGCAGACGATATTCGTTATCTACGATGTAAATTGGATCTGCAATCGAATCAAAAGTATTTTCCCATTCGCGTTGACTTACTGAAACCCGCTCAAACATTTCAGCATTTTCAATTGCAATCGAAACAAGATCGCCAAAAATTCTGGCAATTTGAAGACGGCCCGCATCAAAAAGAAATTCCGGCGGTTTACCACGCAGAACCAACAGCGCGTTTGGTGTGCCTCGTTGTGGCAAAGGAATCAATACTGCGGGATCAGTTCCTTCTTGACTCAAGACACTTGCATCACCATGTTCCAAATCCTTAAACGCAGATGCTAGAACTGTTTGATCGGATGGAAGCGAACTGGATTCAGGATCGGATTGTGCGCGCACTGAAAATCCAGTGCGTGATTCAGCGGAACAAGAAAGCACAACTGCAGAATCGGCTCCAAAAATCCGCACCGCTTCTTCACAAACCGCCTGATACAAATCCTTAGGATTCAGAATCTGACGGCTAAGCCGTGCAATGGATCCTTGCAGCTCCATCAACGTTTGGCTTTCCGAAGATGAGCCGGAAGGGCCAGCAGCCCCCCACTTCTGCTGTGTCAAGTTGTAACTGTTTCCTCTCCGACATTGTAAACAATGCTTCGCACTCACGCAACAAAAGCAGCAATGGTAGAATAGACCGCTATGGCTATGCCCAAGCATGTCGTTGTCGTAGACGACAATGAGCTATTTTGCTCCAAAATGGCTCATTTTTTTGAAGAACGTTACGGCGATAAAGTCAAAGTCACAACATTCACTGATCCACTAAAAGGATTGGCCGGACTTGAACCGAATGTTGATTTGCTGATCGTTGATCTGGAAATGCCGATGATCGACGGCAAAAAATTTTTACAGTTTGCGCTTCAAAAAGGTGTTGATCGCAAAAAAATTATCATCACTAGCTTTCGCACCGCCGAAGAATTGCATGCGAAATTTCAATTGTCAGAAGTTCTTGCAGTGATGGACAAAAATGAGGCGGAACAGCAGAAGGTTTTTGTGATGATCACCGACTCCATTATGCGCAAACCTTAATTCGAAGTCGCGGGCAGGGACGCCCGCGCCCCGGTAGGTTGGAATATGGAATACATTGAAACCTTAACCAAAATTCCTCTTGATTTTCAGATCTACAAACTGCATCCGGCGCTGATTCATTATCCAATCGGCTTGCTGATGATTTCGATTGTGTTTTACATTTTCGCAGCAGCAAAAAAAAGTAAAGGTGCAGAACTGGTTGCTCTTTCGAATCTAATTGCTGGAAGTCTAATGTCCTGGGCCGCCGTTTATTCAGGCGTGTTGGCAGAACATGCGGTTGAAAGTAAGGCAGTTCACGATTTCGTGGAATTACATGAAAAGCTTGGTTATGGAGTTGCTGGATTTTTTACGCTTCTGAGTCTGTGGGGCTTGATTGCATATAGGCGGCCTACCGGCAAGGTAATTCCATTGTTTTTGATTTTGATTTTGATTGCTGGCGGCGCTTTAGCAATTCAAGCTTATCTCGGTGGTTTTCTGGTTTATGATGCCGGTTTGGGCGTCAAAAAGTAGCCAGAAACTATTTTGACTCGATAGGATGTTTTTGTTATATTCAGTTCTCTCTCTGACACCGCGGTGAGAGGTATCATTCGGGCGGGAATAACTCAGTGGTAGAGTGCAACCTTGCCAAGGTTGAGGTCGCGGGTTCGAATCCCGTTTCCCGCTCCATTCTAATTTTCACCGCAAAGCCACAAAAGGGCGGCGTAGCCAAGCGGTAAGGCAGAGGTCTGCAAAACCTTTATACGTCGGTTCAATTCCGACCGCCGCCTCTTCAAAATTGCCGCAAAATTCCATACAGCAGAATCAAAATCAAACTGAACAAAGCGAAACAGCCGCTTTTCGTCTTAGGAGGCAGCTGTCCGCCGCCACGCAATTCTGACTCTACGATTTCAACTGCATCCTTCGATTCTTTTAATCCTAATCCGGTAGCTTCGCGATGAATCTTGATCGCTTCAATCTTCTTTCCTTCCAGCAACAGACTTCTAATCTGATCTTGCACCGATCTGTCCACCGTCGTTGCTAAATCATGACCACAATGCGGGCAGATCCGAACACCACTTGGAATTTCACCATTGCATTTCGGACACAAATTCATTTTTGGTTTTTCAGCTCCAATGGGTCGCCCGTAGGCGAAAATGAAAATTCAGCTTCTTCCAGGTTTCCCCACTCATGACACTCCACTTCAACTGACCAGTCTATTCTGATCTTTGATCCGATAAAACTGTACGGCCCTTCCGGCAATCGAAGCGAAAAATTACAGATACCACTGGAAGGCAATTGTTTCCATTGCAAACCAGCGGCGTAAAATTTCTCACTATTCCAGTGTGCGGTGATTTCAAGAAGAAGTCTTACTACTATGGTGTCTGCCGGTTCCGAAAACTTCCACTGAACATTTCCTTCAACATTCTCGCCCGGCCGAAATTGCTCTCGCGACAACTGGACAGAAAAATATTCCTCTTCTTCGTTTTCTAAATCTTCAACTTCTTCGTCGCTCATGCTCTTGCAGAAATCGGAACTGGTTGAATTCTGATTGGATATTCTTCATGTAAATCCGCCCAGTATCCGATCTGGACCTCAACTCTTAGTTTCCATTCAATCTTCGTAGAACCAAAGTTCAACGAATGCATAATATTTTCCGGTATCTTAATTCGCGCACGCCCTTCACGAATATCGTAGCTGTCACTACTTTCATGAATTGGATAATGCACAGTGCTACTTTCTTGTTTGCTGTATTTGTACGTGTTACCTGATTTTTCTTTCACTTCAATTTTCTCGATTCCAACCAATGAGAAAACAATCTTTCGAGCAGTTCCGATCTTCCCTTCATATCGCCAGCTCAAATCTAAAAATCCACCAGGCCAGACAGATGGCGAGCTGGATTGAACATCCGGACGGGGATTCAGCAATCCGAGCAACTGTTGTATCGCGCGGCGGAGTAATCCAATTGCTGCTAAAGCGGTAAAAGGAGCTAGCGCTGCAGCACAACCAGCAGAATCTCCTGATTTGAAAGTTTTATACGCACGAAAGCCAGCAAATATTGAAATCGCCGAAAGAACAATTGCTCCTGCCAGCAAACCGATAGATTGCCAGAGTTGTGCATGCCGCGGTTTTAATCCAGTTGTTTTTTGTAGATCCTCAACTCCGAACATGCTTTTCCAATCGTTTTTCTCGGATGCATCTTCAAGATCGATTGCGCTGGACTGATCAAATACTGGTGATTTGATTATCATGCGCTGTTCTTGAGGAGCCAACACTCGCTGCGGGCGAGATTTTTTTGGCACAACTTTGTTTAACGAAAAAATTAAGAGAGCAATCGGAATCAAATAACCGCCAAACCACCACAACGGCTTTCTCCATAATTTGATTTCGCTTCCTTTCTTATAGCCGGTAACTGTTGAACCTACTTTATATTGATTTAAAAACTCCCGCGCCTTAGATTCTTCCGCAAAATCTTTCCAGTTATAAATTCCAACACTGGGATCATCACAACTGAAGATAATTTGCGCTCGATTTCTGAGTTTGCTGTTATCATCGGGGACAACAATCTCACTCGACTTAACAGTGCATGAAACTTTTTCAAATGGATACGAAATGAGTTCATTTACGAAGCGAGAACCGCAATAAAATGAAAGCGGGACCAATAAGACCAGTAAATATTTCAAGTCAAATTTCATTCGCGTCGGATTATAACCTTATTCCTCAAATGCTGTATACTAATCCAAGTTAGCATTATGAGGGGTGCCCACAAAGTATCTTCAATACTGTTTTGTTTAGTATTGTCATTTTCAATCGCTGCTCAAAGTGAAAATATTCCGCCGAAATTGCAGCAGGAAATCGTAAAGATCACAAAGTATACGAATGACGAAACTGTGATTCATGCAGTGCAGGCCCAAAATCAGAAGCGCGTTACAATGGACGAAATCCTTAAACTGGATCGAGATTGGATCCGCGGCACCGTATCAGAAGATTTTGTAAAAACTTTAATGGAAAATCATTGCGCTTCGAAACTGAAAGAACTCGCCAAAGAGATTCCATCTTCGCTGGAAGCTTTTTTAATTGATAATCAGGGAGCACTGGTCTGTATGACTCAAAAGACTTCCGATTATTGGCAAGGCGACGAACCTAAATGGATTGATTCATTCAAAGGTGGAGCTGGCGAAACCGTGATCAGCAAACGCGAATATGATCAAAGCACGAAATCTACCTTGTTGCATGTTTCGGTTCCAATCATGGACCAAGAAAAAGCGATCGGTGTTTTGTGTGTCGGAATCAATCTAACGAAATTGGCCGAAGAAACTAGTCCGTAACTCTTGCCTCTTAGCATATCGACGTCTAATTAGGATCGAGCTATTATTGATACCTCACAATTCGCCGGGGTGGTGGAATTGGTAGACACACGGGACTTAAAATCCCGCGGGCCGTAAGGCCTGTGCCGGTTCGAGTCCGGCCCTCGGCATTTAGAATCAATCACTTACAGATAGCAACGGCAGTTAACACACTTCCCTACTTTGACGTTTTTTTGACGTTCTTTTTAAGTTTCGCGGCATCTAATTTGCGAACTGCGTCTAGTCGTTCGCTTTCCGTAACGATGCGATAACGACGAAAGATGCTTGCTGTTTTGTGTCCGAGTAAATCCATCGCGGTTTGTTCATCGACACCGGCAGTAATCATTGTGCGAGCTGCGGATCGGCGCAGGTCATGTGGAACTCTGCCGACAAGCTTTGCTTCCTTGCAAGCCCGTCTCCATTCCCTTCTGAAGAAGTCAGACGGGCAACGTCCTATATATATAGGAAGGCCGTCAATATGAAACACGTATGGATTCAGTCCCGGATTTGTAGCTTTTCTTCGCTTCAACATCTCGCGCAATGTGGCAGTGAACGGAAACACACGTGACTGTTCATTCTTGGAATCATCAGAATCAAGTCTGATAACTTCCTCACCGAAGTCTATATCTTTCCATTCTCTTGTTAATGCTTCCATGATTCGCCAGCCCGTCTCCCAAAGGAATAAAACGGCATCAGCCATATCTGGCGGCAGATGTTCGCATAGGCTGATCACTTCCGCATAGGTAAAGAATCCTCTTCGTTGATTGCGTTCGGGTAACATTTCAAAATGAGGCCGACTATCAAGCACTTTATCTTTTACGGCCAGCACATAGGCGCGGCGCAGCACTGCTAGTTCGCGATTGATTTCTGCGTTGGATGCAGGTTTATCCTTATCGTTTAGCCTGGATTCGATGAAGGCGCGAATGTCGGCAGATGTTAATTTGCTTGCAACCTGAGCGCCAAGGAACGGAACAAGATGTTTTTTGATTCTGCGTTCAGTATTGTCTAAGGATTTCCGTCCTTTGTTCCTATAATCGCTGATCACAGATTGAAGGATTATCTCAACGGTAATCTTTTTATCAGACAGGAATTTAGTACCACGTTCCTTATCCAGTTCTAATTGAGCCTCAGAAAGTGTTTTCTTTTTGGTTGATTGCCGATGCCTTCCCCCACCTTCAGGATGAAGCCGGCACCCGCGGCATTGAAAGTCCATCCACCAAATTGATGACCCTTTCGGCCGATACAATCCTTTATGCTTTGACATGGTTACTCCTTGCTTTTTAGAACTTTGAGAACATTCCTTTTATTGATACATTCTTCTTCTGCACAGATTTTTCGAGTATTATTTTTACATTGACCGTCCCAAAAAAAATCATCACAAATAGAACAAATTTTTAATCGTTGAGGATGCTTGTAAATATCTTGAACGAGAGATGACGCAAGCGCCCACGGAATTACTCGGGCATTGTTTGCGATTGGATTCCACCTCAGCCCAACAAAATCAAAAGAGAAATATTTTTTGCGCTTCACTATTTCTTTTATTAGGTCACTTAACATTGACCTCTTTGAAACAGGCCTGCCATTTAACTCCAATACCTGATCAACAACGAATTGCAATTCCATATCAATTTCAGCGAGTGCTCTGTTTGTGTATTTGAGAAAAGTCTTAACGCCGGATTCATTCCGAACTGTTTTCCCTGCCCGAAATCTGCGCCGTTGATTTAAATAACTCAGCAATTGCGCTGATTCTTTCATTAACGGGTAAAGCATTTTTAAAATTTGTTTTTTGCGTCGACGTTTACCAGTCATAAGTTTTGATTTGTAAGTATTATCCGTGTTTAACTGTGTGTTGTCAACATTGTTAACCGTTAAATACGGTAGGGAGATAGACAAGATGCCAGATGAAAAAGTAAAGAAAGTAACTTGGACTGCAGGCGAAGCAAAAACTTCATTCCGTAAAATGCTTGACCTCGTAGAAGAGGGCACGACCGTAGAAATAATCCGACATGGAAAACATGCCGGAACTATGAATCCGCCAGAAACACAAGAGCAGCCAGAGCGACAAGGCAAGAAATAGAACGGCTGGGGATGAGGACATGGGACGCGGAAAGTCGGAATTAACAAAGCGGCGGTTACAAGCCGCATACGAAATACTGGAACAAATCCATCCTGCCAGCGTGCGAGCTGCTTGTTATCAGCTATTCAATCGAAAACTAATAGCTTCGATGGAAGACAGTGAAACTCAGAAAATGTCTCGTGTGTTAAGGGATGCCCGCCTGGCATATGACATTCCCTGTGATTGGATCGTTGACGAAACACGGTCTATTGAAAAAGTCGCAACATGGAATGATCCAGAGACGTTTGCAGATGTTGTGATGTCAGCGTACAAGCGGAACAAATGGGACGCGCAGGAAAGTGAAGTGATCGTTGTTTCCGAAAAAGGAACTGTGCGCGGAACACTATTACCAATCCTACAAAAATATGAAGTCGGATTTCTTCCTGTGGGAGGGTTCGCCGGATTCAATAAGATCAAGGGATTAACTAATAAGGCAGAACATAAACCGCTAACAGTGCTATATGTTGGCGATTTTGATCCCAGCGGTTTATGTATGTCTGAAAAGGATATCCCGAAACGATTAGTCCAATATTTTGAGAATGATGAATATGGAATGTCATCAAAGAAGGATGCAGATAATTGGAGCAGCGAAGAAATCACATATTGGTTAAATCGATTCAAGATCACATTTAAACGCTTAGCCCTAAGGGGATGGGATTGCTGGGCACTTGGCCAAGATGTCAGCTTTCCCGCATCAAAGAAGAAGGACGATAAACGTTATCGCTGGTTTGTTGAAAATTACGGCGATCTTTGCTGGGAATTGGACGCAATGAACCCAAACGACCTCAGAGAGCGCGTTGAATCTGCGATTAAATCCCAAATTAATTTTGAAGTTTGGAATCGTTATGTCCATGCGGAAGAGATCGAACGGAAACACATCACTGAAACCGTCTCGACGTGGAAAAGTATTTTCAATCAGGATTCAAAATAGGATGAGGGAACTAACCGGATTTCAAAGACATTTGCTTGGCAAGATCGTTGATCGTGCAAAAAGAATGTTATCGCCAACGTGTGACACCGAACTAGCGAATCGATTTGAACTTGAAATTCAAACCTATCAAAACGACTTACGGGCAACAGGATTGACTTGGGAACAGATCAAAGAATCCGTTAATGAGGAGATGGATAAAACACATGGGTAACCCTTCAACTATTCCACCACAAAGAGAGCCACTATTCCCTGATCGAATTCCGACAGAACTAAGACAAGGCTCATATTTCGTAGGCTGGAGATGGCAGCAAAGAAATGATAAATGGACTAAGCCTTTATTCAACGTACGGTGTCCCCAATCTTTCGCCAGTTCAACCGATCCGACAACTTGGGGAACATTTGAACATGCGAGAGCTGCATATAATGCGGGCGAATTTCACGGAATTGGTCGCGTGTTGGCTCCGGGCGATGGTGATTTAGGCGGCATAGACCTAGATGATTGTTGGGACAACCAGCGCAAAAATATTACCGATAAACGAGCCGAAGAAATTGTGCGGATGATTCCGACCTATTGGGAAATCTCACCATCATTAACCGGATTACGCGGTATTGGATTCGTAAATCCAGAAATTAAATCACTTCCAGGAATTCATCGCGGAAAGTATGAAATCTATTTCACCGGCAGATATCTAACTCTAACTGGCCGAACAAGTGCCATTTATTCACGTCCGCCAAGCAACATCAGCAAGTGTGTGAAGTCGGTTTATGAAATGCTTGAGCAAGAACGCGCATGCGAACCGATCACCGACCGTGCTAGCTTTGGGAAATCGAATCTATCAGATGTTGATGTAGTACGACGCATCGCAACATCGGCACAGGCTGAAAAATTTAAGAACCTATTTCGTGGCAATTGGCAAACGTCATATCGAAGTCAAAGCGAAGCGGATTTAGCGTTGTGTTCAATTCTAAGTTTCTGGTGCGGCAAAGATGCCGATCAGATCAACCGTATTTTCAAGCAATCGAAATTATATCGGGGCAAATGGGACAGGCAAGATTACCAGATTAAGACAATATCACTCGCATGCGGGCAGCAGTTATGGAACTTAAAATAGAAAATAATTTAAACGAAATATTAGACGAATTGGATTTGAGGCTTAAATCTTATGCGTTCACAGAGGGCGGAAATGCTGAGCGTTTTATTGATTTAAATGGAAACGATCTCCGGTATTGTTACGACTTCAGAAAATGGTATCAATGGGATTCAATACGCTGGAATCCTGACCGCAGCGGCGCGGTTGAAGTATTAGCGCAAGAGATGATCCGCGAAATGTATATTGAGGCCGCAAATATTGTTTCTGAATCTGGCCGCAAAAGTTTTATAGCACACGTTAAGAAATCGGATCAAGCCAAATCAATCAGGGGAATGCTTGAAATGGCAAGAAGTAGAGTCGCGCTATTGCCTGAGGAACTAGACCGCGATCCGTTTCTGTTGTGTGTAACCAACGGCACAGTAGATTTACGAACAGGAAAACTCCGCGAACATCAGCGCGAAGATTTAATCAGTCGAGTTGTGCCTGTAATTTATGATGAATCCGCAACCGCACCTACCTGGATCAGATTCTTAAATGAAATTTTCGATGGAAAGTCTGATCTTATCGCTTTCGTTCAACGCAGTTTTGGCTACGGATTAACAGGCGATACCCGCGAACAATGTATTTTCATTCCTTGGGGCAAAGGCGCAAACGGTAAATCGACATTATTGAATACGATTTCTGATCTTATGGGAGATTATGCTATCACTGCTGCTACAAATACTTTCCTTGTTAAGAATAACGATTCCATCCCCAATGATGTAGCTAGATTGCGCAGCGCAAGGCTGGTTATTGCAATTGAAGTTGAAGAAGGCAAGCGATTGGCAGAAAACATGATCAAGCAAATGACTGGCGGCGATAGAGTGTCGGCGCGGTTTCTGCGACAAGAATGGTTCGACTTCGATCCAGAATTTAAACCCTTCCTGGCGGTGAATCACAAGCCAGAAATAAGAGGCACTGATCATGCGATTTGGAGACGCATCAAACTAATTCCATTTTCTGTGTGTTTTGAAGATTCAAAGCAAGACAAAACGTTGAAGGACAAATTGCAAGCCGAATTCCCTGGAATCCTTAACTGGTTGATTGAAGGTTGTTTGGAGTGGCAGAAAAACGGACTAGGTGAACCTGAAGAAGTAAGGAATGCAACAAGCGCCTACCGGCAGGAAATGGACACACTGGCTGATTTTATCTCTGAATGCTGCGTTGAACTCGATGCACTGAGCATTCAAGCCGGACAGCTTTATAAAGCATATGTGCTGTGGATTAAAGACAGGGGCGAACAACCGTTAAATATGAAGGTGTTTGGGGAAAAGATCACAGAACGTGGGATTAAGAAGGAAATGCCAACCTCTGGTATTAACAAGAAGCGTTGGATGTACAGAGGTATCGGTTTAGCGGCGGTGGACAGTGGACAGTAGTGGACAGTATTTCCGGTTAAACGCCATGCAATGCATTCTAGGAGTATTACCGGAAAAACTATCCACTACTATCCACCATGCTCGAGACAACTATCCACCGGAGTTGTGGAAATGAGCATTATCACCCGGCAGGATCAGGCACTAGCGCAGACCCTGGATTTACGGCAGGCAGCGGCATATTCCGGGTTGGGTTACTGGTGTCTGTATGACTTAGCACATGCCGGGTTGATAGCTACCGTCAGGATACCCGATACCCGTAAGCCAGGAAGGAACCAGCGAAGAATTCTATTCAGGCGTGAAGCACTTGATTCATTTCTTCAACAACATGAAAGCAGTCAACCAATGGAATCAAATACTTCAAAACGTAAACGTAATTTGAAAGGAAAGAACTCATGAATTACCGAGAAGGAATGGAAGCCGTTAGAAAACGAATCGCATCCGAACAACTGAAAGGCGAGATGTGTAATGCACCAGGCTGCACGCAGACAGAGAACCTTCATGTTGACCACGTGTATGGGCAACGTTCATGGGATAACGCGAACTACGGGTGGCAGAGATGGAAGCGATACATGGAAGAACTAAACCGTGGTGAAGTGCTTCAGCTTCTTTGTGCCAAACACAATTTGAGAAAAGGAGCTCAAGCAAAGAACAAAGGAATCAGAAAAAAATATCACGTAACAGATCGCAAATGTTTCTGTGATATTTGCAGACCGCGAGACAGACGACGATGAGAGCCGTCCGGATTCCTTTCGAGAGGGTGGCTAAGGTCGGCTGGGCGGGTTCAACTGTTTCAGTACGTCGAGCTACGAAAAAACTGAAAAATTATGACTAAACATTCAGAAAAGTTAATTGAGCAGAAAATCATTGAATTAAAGGCGCATTTTGGCTTAGGTGACACTACAGAAATTATTTCTGAAGCGTTAAGGCGCTGCGCGACCGCAGATGTGCAACTGAAACGCCATGAGCGTTTATGCGAGTCTTTGCCGCCAGGTGATGGCGAATTTTATTATCTGAAATCCGAATTGAGCAGATGGGAGCGCATCCAGCGATTTCGATTTAATGCGCTGAAGTCTTTACTTACTCGCGGTGTCCGTAAAGAGTCGTCAGACGATTTTGGCATCAGTACTCACTTTGGCGCATACGTGATTCCTGGTAAAGGCAATGAATGGTGGACGCACTGGCCGTATGTTCTTGCGAATCCGGATATGTTTGGACTCAAACCGCGAATCCCCAAGAAAGGCGTTTTGCGAATCAATGGCGAAGTGTTCCTGAGTGAGGAAGCGCGAAGGCAAGTGATTAAAGAAAAGCATGAATGGCAGGAGCGCGAAGGCTACATCATTCATGAGGACAGCATTTATGACGGATGTATCACTGATGAGTATGTTGCGCTAATAAAGGCCGCTAAGGCAAAGGCCGGCGAATACGAGGAATTAAGGCCGAGTCAATTTAGTTTTCTACCGAAATCAAAACAAAAGAAGCAGGAACCAGAATTCGATGATGAGATGCCGCAGCCGGTAGATGCAAAGAAACTTAAAAGCATTCGTAATCGCATGGACTACCTAAAGCGGAAGGCGGCGAAGCAATGAAAGCCATGATTTCTAATTCCACCTCCTCCATGGTGAAACGAATGACGGCGAATCGATTCTGTAATTCCTCCAGTTTCGGTTCGACCGTCTGCAATGATATCTACTCCGATACCATATCGGGGCGGCAAGTATTGCCTCCAGCTTTCTTGTCGCCCCATTTTTTTAACCGTAATGCGAAATCCGCATGAATAACGAAACTGGAAGGATTTTATGAGTAATAGAGATGAGTTAGTGAATGAACTTACCCGATTAAACAGTGTAATTTTCCGTAGCGAACGGCACCATCAAAAAGATTTACTTGAACGAGCGCAAAAGGACAGACTGGTGCAAGCATACCACCGGAATGCCAGCCCCAAAGAAATCACAGAATTAGAGCGCGAATTCGCACAACAACTACGCGATTTTGACCACAACGACGCAAAGAACCGCGCACGAGTGCTGCAGATTCATGACGAACTCGCGAAACTGGATTCACAGGCTGAAAAGAGCAAACTCGCGCGTGTGGATTCAGGATTATTGAAAGCGCTAAATGAAGAAACCGCTACACTCAAATGGCTCACAAGTTCGATGGATGAATTAATCACTGCAATTCACCAGGCGGAAATCCCGTGCGATGAGTTGAGAGCTCTCGGTATCCGGGCGAGTGGGTTGTCGCTGTACGATTACAACCAAAAGATGCAGAGACTGCAAGAACCAATCAGCCGAATGAGCCAACAGCGCGCTGAACTTGACCGGCGACTTTGCGAACAAAGAAAGAAAGTTGAACAAATTAACGCGAGAATCAGAGAACAAAAAGGTGAATGATGGAACAAGAAAAACTCAAATTAACTTTAATCAAAGAATTCTTTAAAAAACAGAACATTAAGAATCCGAGTCAGTTGCAGTTTGATGAAGCAGAGAAAGCAGCGGAAAAGCAATTAACCGCGAATGAAAATGACGAAAGATACATAATCGACGTCACTTTTAGATCATCCCCGAAAAGGAAATTTGTTTAAATGACCGTCCTCTTTGAACATACCTCAATTTCATTTGAGTCTCCGTGTTTGGGGGCGGGAAACCGTCCCCACTTTTTTAAGGTGAATTGATGATCGGATTTAGACGTAAACGGATCAGAGAAAACATTAGATCGGCAGATAGCGAGCCGCTAAGTGATCAGGAAATTAAAAATTTACGCGAGCGATGGAATCAGGCAGCCTTCAGGTGTTACATCTGCCAGAAAGAATTTTTCAGCAAGCCGTACTATTTGGTGCATACGGCAAAGTGTGGAAAAGAAAAATGAAAGCGGACAGGATTTACCAGCCCGACGGCCGGGAGTATCAATGCATTTGTGGACAATTCTTTGAATGGAAACAACAAATGGATTCGCACGAAAAGTATTGCAAAGGAAGGAAGCAACGAAGGAAGCAGAAGAAACAAAGGTGGCATCAGGAGCAAAGATATGAACAATTCAAGTACTAGAAAGTGTGCGAAGTGCGGCAAAGAAATCTCTAGCCAGTGGGGGTATCTCTGCCAGGAGTGCTTGAGCAAACCAAAGAGTCTGGTGAATATCGGCCTGGACAATAAAAAATAAACAGCAGCGTGCTATCGGTATCGTCGAGCGTAGTTGCTTTTACTTGGCAAAAATGACAATCTTTAGACATTATTATATAGGGTTTAGGGTTTCGGTCGGTTTCCAGACAAATATGGAGGATTTAATGAATCGAAATCTGTCGGAGCGTTTCAATATCCAAGATACTCCAATGTATACAATTTCAGAGGCAGCGCATTATCTAAAATTGCCAAAGGAAACACTTCGCTCTTGGGTAAAGGGTAGAAAATACCCCACAGTGAAAGAAGGCCAAAAACAATTTCATCCACTAATCAATTTGAATGAATCAACATCAATGCTCACTTTCACAAATCTGGTAGAAGCCCATGTTCTGTCTTCGTTAAGACGTCAGCACAAAATTCGTATGGATAAAGTGCGCGAGGCCATTGATGTTCTTGAACATAGATTCAATACTTTACATCCTCTAGCGTCTCAGGATATGGAAACGGATGGAATAAACATATTAATTGAGAAATATGGCGAACTTATAAATCTCAATAATCTTAGACAAGGGGTGTTGAAAGAGATAGTTAAGGCCTATGTTAAACGAATATCACGTAGCTCCGAAGGTTTACCGCTAAGACTTTACCCATTTGTAAGAACTCATCAGGCTTTTGACCCTTCAGATCCTAAGTTGATTGTAATAGATCCTCTCGTTTCTTTCGGTAGACCCACAATTACGGGTACTGGTGTAGCAACATCTATTATTGCCGAGCGCTACAGGGCTGGCGATACTATTGCCGACATAGTTGCAGATTATAGAATTCCGGAAGAAACAATTCACGAAGCAATTCGTTGCGAACTTGCCACCGCCGCCTGATACCAACACTTTTTTCTTTGATCGTTGTCTTTCCAGACTTAGCATTAAGTATGCTTTGACTGGGCGTTCCGCCAATTTAATTTTTCTTGACGAAATATTTCCAAAAGTTCTTGAGGACGAGGAATGGATTAAACATGTTGGGGAGAATGGATGGATTGGCTTTACAAAGGATAAAGGTATTCGTCAACGTCAAATGGTTTACTACTACACTTATTCACATCGAGCGCGACTATTCATAATTACTTCTGGAGATATGAAAGGCACAGAGCAAGGAACACTTTTTGCCAAGTCTATTAAAAAGATAAACAACTTTATTGCGCGTCACGAAGCCCCATTCATGGCCAGCATAAATGCTCAGGGATCCATTCACGAATTAGATATTGAGGACAAACTAAAGGACTATTTTATTAAATAGCGAAAATAAAAACGCCGGATTTACGATTCCCTTAACCTTGAAAATATTTGCTATTTGCTCAGTACTTAACGCCGCAATTCTCGATTACTTCCAGCACGATCAAGGTATATTGCAGTACGCCGTAATCGTCTTTTCTGATTCCATACAATTCAGGCAGCAGCTTTTCCAGTCTTTCCTTGATTTCGGCGCACTCTTTCTCAACATCAACTTCTTTTGGCTGAAACTTTGTTACTGACATTTTTCCTCCGAACTTCGATCATTTTCTGTCACCAACCTCCAAGGTCAAGATATTCTACTTATTTAATGGATGTGTGTCAAGGTATTAGATTGAATACTGTAGTAAAGAAAATTTTAAAAGAAAATTCTCTACTTTAGATTCGAACGTGCGCTAGCGAATTATTGAGGGATTACGGAAAAGGCCGTACAACGGGCCAGTGGATTGTTGGCTCAGAGACTCTCTCCGAATGTCGACTATTCTAAGAAGATGACTTGCCATTAATATCATTTCACATGCTTCAGTTGGATCTGTTATTGGAACATTACGATGGCTTAAAGGATTTTTGAAATATCCCACCGCCCCCCAATATAGAAACCGAAGTGCTTGTTTTTCGGACTCCACTGCAGTCTTGTCAGTTAGCGGTCCTGTTGCTGGATCAAAAGCAACTTTCATTAGTTCAACTCCATATGAGTCGTTTCCAAGCCCGGAAGCTTCACGCACATACACTTCGATTTCCTTGAATGCAATAAATACAGCCGTATCGTAGTCACCACGCAAGAAATTTGCCCAGATCTTATCTGCAATCCTTGGATGTACTAATTTGTACGGCAGGATGTTAGCCTGTCTATACATTTCAAAATCAGATTGATCTTGAAATTCCCGTCCCTTTCTGGAAATGGTGTAATGATCTGAACCGCCGCGTGGGCTCAATACTATGAGACCCTGTCTTTGAAGCCAGGAGAATGCTTCCGATATCGCTAATGCTATCTGCTCCTGGAACTCAGGTGGGTATTGTTGAGACATGGTTGTGCATTCATAAGATGATACAGGTCTGTTGCCTTCAATTTTTGTGATTCCGTAAAAGAGCGGCCACGCAAGTTCATCAGACTCTAAAGAGAGAACTACTTGCGGATCTGCAACCAAAGAATGAAGACAATACTGTAAGGCAGGCAGTGTCATTTATGTATTAATCATACCCCAAATTTTAGACGTCTTATTTTCACTTAGCACGGAGTGCTTCTGCGGTTTTAGTTTTCACTTTGACGTAACTTTGACGTTGTTAGTCTTTTTTGAATTTGTTTGAATTTGGTAGAAATTGGTGTTTATCGACGTGATGGTAAAGTCTCGACGTTATGAAATGATATCAAAATAGGACTTAAAATCCCGCGGGCCGCAAGGCCTGTGCCGGTTCGAGTCCGGCCTCGGCATTCAAAACTCCTAACCACGAAGACATGGAGCTTAAAAGTTTGTTTCTCCGTATCTCTGTGACTCTGTGGTGAATCATTTCATCAACTTCGCAAGTCCTACTGTCATCATGTTAAGATTGACCTACAACCATTAACCCTTCAAAACTAAACCATTACCAACATTGGGCGTCCAAGCACCCAGAGGAGTTACCATGCTAGGAGAAAAAATTGTTGAAGAGAAAGGAAAAGTCGCGAGCAAGCGAGTGTTAGAGACTTCGCCCCAACCGAAAGTAGAAACAAGTTTCGAAGCTCAAGGCACGATTCTTGGCGTTCAGCATAAAACTATTGGTACGTATTGGTCTGTTATCCAACCTTCCGGAACTTTGTATGGTGAAGGAAACGGCGTAGCTATGACCAAAGAAGGTGTACTGACATGGAAAGGTAGCGGAGTTGGAAAATTTACTGAACGTGGAGGCATTTCTTATCGAGGGACCATTTACTATCAGACTACAATAGAAAGGCTACTCCGCCTCAACGGCACCGCTGTGATTTTCGAACACGAAGTGGATGAAGAAAATAATATCAACACCATTGGTTATGAATGGAAGTAGTTTCGCGCAATAAAGAACCTCAGAAATCCAGCTAAAATAAAAAACAAAAAGGAGCCGCGAAAATGAAAATCTTCAGCACAATCTTGTCCCTCTTTGTGTTTGCATTTTTGTTCGGCATGAACTCTGTTGAAGCAAAAGTTACGCGTTATGTCACCGGCAATCCGGCGGACGTTCAACCGACACTTCACGGACCGTCCTTGGATCTTGGTGGAGGGAGTGCTGATGTTGATCAAGCGTTTCAAGCAATGTTTGATGAAGTTCGCGGATGCACCAGCTGTGATACCAAATTGGATGTAGTAATTCTTGGCGCAACCGTGCTGATGGATACAACGATTATCTTTTTGCAATGAATGGTGTTGATTCCGTTGAAACATTGGTTATTACAAAACGTACGGATGCAAACACTGAAGCGGTAGAAAATACAGTGAGAAACGCGGAAGTCGTGTTTTTTGCGGGCGGCGATCAGTGTGATTATGTAACTTTGTTTAAAGGAACACTTGTAGAAACAGCGGTTGAATCTGTGTATGCACGCGGTGGTGGGGTCGCTGGCACTTCTGCCGGATGTGCAATTCAAGGTGAATATACTTTTGATGCTTGTAGCAGCGGTATAGTTTCTGCCGACGCGCTAGCGGATCCATTCAATCGAAGAGTTAGCTTAACTACTGATTTTTTTCACTGGGATAATCTGCAAGGAACGATTACTTACCAGCATTTTCAGCAGGGCGATCGCATGGGTCGCACACTAGTATTCATTGCACGCTTGATTCAAGACGGAATAGCTTCCAGTGTTTTATCAATTGCTGTAAATGAAGAAACATCAGTTGTTGTAAATCGAAATGGCATAGCAGCAGTCATGGGGAATGGGCCTGCGTTTTTTATTTTAGGAGATCACAATCCAGAAGTGTGTGAGCCAAACGCCGTTAACGTACAGCAATTACAAAATCTGGAGAGTTGAAGCGGACGGATCATTCAATTTACGCAACCGACCCACAAATGGTTATTATTTGCGCAGCGTTTTAGATGGAGTGATCCAGGGGGATCCTTATCAAAACTAGTAGCTCGCTCCAAATGCTATTTCCGGCGGCGAAAAATTTATGGTTTGAAGATATGTACCCAGAAATCTATTTGGATCGTTGCGTTTGACAAGATCAAAAAGACTTTCGAAATTCCCAAACATTCAGCAAACGAGAGGAACTGGATGAGTGATCCGATTCCAGCAGTCAATCGTGCCGTTTGGTTCGATATTCCGGTAAGCGATCTGGATCGTGCGGCTGCTTTTTATCAGGCCGTGCTGAACATAAAAATTCAGAAGCAAGAAGCGGATGGTATAACGTTCTGTGTGCTAGACCGGCAAGGCGGGAACAGCGGTTGCTTAATTCCTAATCAGGATGAGACCAGTTCCCATGCCGGTATTCTGCTGTACTTGAACGTGGAAAATCGAATTCGTGATGCTGTGATTCAAACCGAAAAATTCGGCGGTAAGGTGATACAGAGAATTCATTCGATTGCACCTCATGGATTTCGTGCCATTATCCTGGACAGTGAGGGCAATAGAATTGCATTGCATTCGTCAACCGACGCCTAAATCATCACCAAGGCGTAGACATTACAAGATCCAGAATTGAACGCTTTCGCTTTCAAGGAATTTGCGTGCATTCGGCCCTTGAAGAAACGCGATCGTGGAAAGCGTCCCTGCTTCGAGACATGTCCGCGCAACTACCGTAACCGACCGTGGAGCATCCACAACAGGCCATCCCGTTTTTGGATTCAAAATATGACTGAGTCTTTTCCCCTCATGCAAAACATAGCGTCTTGCATCGCCTGTTGTTGCGAGACCCGCACGGGAAATGTCCAATCGATATAGCGCCGTTTCGCCCGTATGTTCCGGATCATCAATTCCAACCGCCCAGGTCCGATTCCCACGCCTCAAACCGCTGGCAAAAAGATCACCGCCATAGTTCACCAAAAATGGTGAGCGCGTTTTTGCGGCAATCAATTGTGCAGTTCGATCTACCGCATATTCTTTCCCGATTCCACCAAAGTCAATTTCCATTCCCGAAGGAATCGATAACGTGGCACCATCCCATTGTGCGCGCCACCACCCCACTCTATTCAGTAAAACCTCCATCTCACTTTTAGGCGGAACACGCGAACCGCCATCAAATTTCCAGGCGTGTCGCAAAATCCCGGACGTGATATCGAACATCCCATCGGAGATTTCGTAACACGTCTTTGCATAGTCGATCAGTAAGGCGGCCTCTTGATCCACATGGACCGGTTTCCCATCAGATCGATTGATCCGATCTACGACATTATTAGATCGATAGCGGCTGAACTTCGATTCGATTCGCTGTGCTTCTTCTTCTGCGATGTGAGTTATGTTAGTCGCTTCTTGAGGATCATCTGTGTCGATTAAAACCTGGCACGGATTCGCCATCGCGCTGAAAGCACCAACGAAGTAGTTCTCGACACGCTTCAAAATTGCACTTTGGTTCAGGGACAGAGCCATTGAGAGTTTTGAACCTAGAAATTGAACGAATAGCCTACTACAACCGCAAATGTATTAAGCGGCGGGGAAAGATCAAATGTTTGTTGTATCCCGACAGCATTCGCAGGATGGCTATCTCCTGTTTGGCGAATATATTCAGCACGAATCGTCCACAGACCTGGATTATCGAATATGCGAAATCCCATTGTCGTACCGAGTGTCATTGTTTTCAGAAGGCCTAAACGAGTATCAGCGGTGGCAAATTCCGGAAGTGGATCTCCTTCTACGAGACCAACGGTAAAAAACTCGGCGGGTGTCTGGTGATAATACCGAAAATGTGGTTCCAAATATGTTCTGTTTTCGCTTCCTAATTCATGGCGGTATTTAAAATCGAATGTATCCGATTGAACTTTCCATGTATCCCAATAATGCCGATAATACAAATACACAACATCTCTACTTAAATGATAAGCGGAACTAAACAGGAGCGACGTACGATCGCGCGCATCGGGGCGTTTATCCGTTAGCTGACTGATGGGAATGCCGGTTACAGGATCAACGATGCTGATAACTTTATATGGCTCGGTCAAATAGCCATTTTCAAAGGTGCGCGAAAAATCAAAACCGAAAAGCCATTTGCGTGAAAGCACTTGTGAAATTCCAAACATGAAACTTTTTACTTGCTTCGGATTTCCCTGTGTGCTGATGATAATACCATCGGAGAGTCCAGCAGGGGTTCCCCCTGTAGGAAATACGCTATCGTGATTGTAACCGCCACCAAAAGTAAGAGTTGTGAGACGACGGAATAAATCGACGGACATTTTTCCGTTTATTCCCAGTGATTGATAATCTCGTTCTCTTGAAAAGTGACCGCCAATATCTGACGCAAAAAATCTGCTCAACGGTTTATGCCAATCGCCATCAAAACCGAAGCGTTGGTCCTGAAAGTGCATCATCGGAATTGCGCCCGCGGGAATAGTTAAGATACGGCCGGAGGCTCCTGTGGTTGTTTGGATTTCCCCTGAAGGCAGAGCACCGCTCGGAGAAGCACCGGTGATGACGTCCAGACCAAATTGAGCAGATAACGATTGACCATCAGGAAAGAGCCGGCTCGCACGAACCATCGGTTCAAAAACATCTGTGCGGCTCTGTTCGCCATAGAAAAGGGTCGTTATATCAAACTGCGTCGTTGGACCAGAATCTGCATGAGCTATAGCTGGAACTTCGAACAATGCGAGCGCCAGTGCAGTACGACCCAGTTTTTGACGAATCGAAGATGATTGGGTTGAGGAATCTAGTTGCATCCGCAGCCTCCTCCGCTGATGTCATCTCCGCCCGTGGACCCTTCTTTACTAAAGTAAATATGATCATCCACAGCGCGAACCATAGGCGAAGGATTTAAGCTCATCTTCTCTTCGGCCAGCAGGTCGCGGTCCCATGGGTGAATCGTAGCGCAACCAATAGCCCCAAAAGATAAAAGAAGCAGCAGAGAACGTATGAACCATCGAATGATTGTTTTCATCGGGAAAATGCCTCCTGGATTTCTTTTTCAACGATGTCTGTTTTCTTCGGATCAAATCCAGCATGGAAGTGAATGATTGTGCCATCTTGGTTTACGATATAGCTGGATGGCATTGCGGGAACCCCGTATGCTTCTGCGGTCTTGCCTTCAGGATCAAATGCAACTGTAAACGGGGGAGAGAACTCGAAAATAAAATCGTCCGCTAAGTCTTTCTTCTTATCCAGATTAATCGCCACGATTTCAAAACCTTTGGATTTGTAACGATTATAGACTTTGCTCATCCAAGGAAACGATTGGCGGCAAGGAGCACACCAGGATGCCCAGAAATCGATGAGTACGATTTTGCCGCGGAGGGAATCTAGAGAAATATTTCCGGATCTTGTCGGCAAATCAAAAGGTGGGGCGGTTTTCAGATCTGTAGGAATTTTAGCGGACTTTGCTGCGACCGACAAAGCAAGTACAAAAAGAATTAAGAGAGACCTCGACCACTGTTTCAATATTCAACACCCGTCCTCTCCCATCTTGCCGCGCGAAATACGAGCAACAACTATGCCACGCGTAAATATAGTTGGGTGTGTAGGTGAAAAGCACACTTGTGCTGTCCGATAGTGTGGACAACTGTGCACAAAAAATTGAGGCATCTGTAATGCCCGCGATCCGCGGCAGGTACATGGTTTAACCCTTCAACACGACGTCGTCTTTCATTTCAGAAATAATTCTACGAATTCGCTTCATTTTCGGCATTGAGACGTGAGCATGCATTTTCATGCGAATGAACTTCTTCAGACCTGCTAGATCTTCAAACAGTTCATTCCGATCCTCCATACAAAAAGACTTGAAATCTTCTCTTCTGGCGGCTGCCCTGTATAGGCAATGGCTGTATTACTCATTTTCCTGAAGTGTGTCAGCCAAAAACTCCATTAACATACAGCAACTACAAGATCTGGAGAGTTGAAACCGGAGGATCATTCAATTTACGAAATCGTCCAACGAATGGTTACTATCTGCGCAGTGTAGTAGATGGAGTGATTCAGGGCGATCCTTATCAAAATTAATAGATCGTCAATTTGATATTAGCCTGTGCCTTTTTTGAAATTAATTGCGGCGGGAAACCAAACGCGAACTGGGACACCATTTTTGGTGGCGGGGCTGTAAGTCCACTCTTTGACCAATCGAACTGCGGCTTGTTCCAGAATCGGATGAGATGATTCCAAAACTTTCACATCTAATACTTTGCCATTTTCCGAAACAAGAATATTCAGTTTTACAGTGCCCTCACGTTTGAGTTGTTTCATCATGGCGGAAAATTCCGCGATGTTCCGTTTTACGACTTTAGGCGGTTCCACACCCGGACCGAGTTCGACAAGCGTACCGGGTGCGATCGGTTTTTCAACGGGCGCTACTGGCTGTACAATCTTTGGAATTTCAGCCAGTTGAGTTTCGAATGAAGTTGTTTTGTTGGCGATAACAGAAACGGTTATTGATCGATCCTGATAACCATCCTTTTTGAAAACGAGTGTCTGATCCCCAACTGGAGCACGCTGCCATTTGAATGGAGTTTTGCCCAGCACTTTGCCATCTAATATCACATCAGCACCATCAGGAACTGAAACGAATTTTACACTCCCCTTCAACTGAGTAGGATCGACCAATTTTAAAGTAACAGGCAAATCTAAGTTTGATTGTTCCTTTGTTAACTCAACATCTTGTTTAAAATCTTCATAGCCTGGCAACTTCACTTGAATCGAATATTTTCCAATCGGAAGATCAGCAAGCTGAAATGGTGTCACGCCTTTTTTTTCATCACCAAAAAACACAGTGGCCCCGGCTGGTTCTGATGTTACTGAAAGTTGTCCAAGAACTTCTTGTTCAGGCGCCACTTCTGGTTTTTTAAACTGCACCAGACGTCTTAGCAAATTAATGCCCTGGGTATCACCAGAGAGCTTTTGGGCTTTGGGTCGAAACAAAAATAAAGTAGCAGCAATCAAAATTAAACCGATACCAACCAGCACCGCAATTCTGAATAATGGCGGTTTTCTTTGAATCATCGTTTGCGAAATCGATGGCTGCGGTTGAATTGATTGCGAAATTGGAGGCGGAGGCGGCGGGATATCAACAGACCGTCTTTCTTCAATTCTTTCCTTTTCTTGTTCGATCATTCGCTCTACGGCATCAGAATCCATGGCGGTCATGGTTCCTTGTTTTTCAGCCCAGAGCCGCTCTTCCAGATCAATCATTGCACGCAAATTTTCGAAGCGGTCATTGTCATGAACCATCGGCTTGATTGATACAATTAATTTTTGAGCCTTATCAAATTCCTGTTTGGATGCATGGTCTTGAATTCGCGTAAACATCACCCTTAAAATCTTGCTGATCTCCATTTTGGCGGAAGTATTTTGAGGTTGTCTTTGAATTACAACCGTATAAATTTCAAGAGCTTTATCCAATTTGTTCTGATCAACATGTTCACGCGCCAGCAAAATAAGTTGCTCTGTATTATCAGTGATCCCCGGAGTGCTCTTTCGAATCGCAATAGGTGTAGGCGGCGGATAGATCGCAGATAATGCGTGCAAAACTTCCGCAACTTCACCCGCAGATTGTGGACGCTTCGGGGGATCTTTTTCGATCATCCGATGCACAAGTGCAGCAAGATCCGGATTGATATCTGAAACAATGGTGTTTAATGGTGGCGGTGGTTCGTTAATATGCTTAAACAAAACTGCTACAGCATTTTCATCATGAAACGGAAGCTGTCCTGAAAGCATTTCATAAAACATGATTCCCAAACTATAAATATCACTGCGTGCATCAACAGGTTTGCCCAATGGCTGTTCGGGCGGCAGATAATGCGGAGTTCCAAGCACCGTTCCGGTTTTTGTGAGATTTCCTTCCACCTGAACGCGCGCTACACCAAAGTCCATCAACATTGGACGTCCATAAGGATCCAACATTACATTTGCAGGTTTTATATCGCGATGAATTACATTATTGGTATGCGCATAATCAAGCGCTTCAGCTAACTGTCGAACAATCTGAATGCTTACCGGTACCTGTAAAATCCCTTCACGATGCATTCTTTGATTGAGAGTTTCACCATCAATGTATTTCATTACGATGTAATGAATGCCATCTGATTCACCGACATCATATATATCGATGATGTTTGGATGTGAAAGTGAGGCAGCTGATCTTGCTTCGCGCTCAAAACGTTTCAGCAAATCCGATTGGCGCGCATAATGAGCGTGCAGAATTTTAATGGCAACTTTGCGCGATAACAGCAGTTGTTCGCCCAGATAAACGTCGGCAAAACCACCGCTACCGATGCGCGTAATGATCCGATACTTGGCCGCAAGGGCCTTCTCGAGATCTATGGTGTTCGGATTAATGTTATCTCTGGCCACTGTCAGTTCGAAGTCTTCAGTCAATTCGGAGACCTCCAGTATACCATTATATTTTCGACAAATCCTTGAGTTTTGGTGCTACCTGCAACCGAAGAATCACAGAGTTTTAATTGAGCAAGTACAAAGTTCTACTCTCCTGAACATATCTAGAAGCATAGGTTTTATTTGTGGAGGAACAAAATTCTACTTCGTTCTAGCTCTGTGGTTTTGTGGTCCAAAAAAATAGCCCGGCACAAAGGCCGGGCCTGAATATATCGCGTTTTTTAATGGTTGAGGAAAGCCTCTCCTGTTTGAGTCCTTCTTGCCGTAATAATTTCCTTTACCACTTCCATATATAACTTAACATCAGCCCACCCTGTAATGTGGGTGATCAGTTCCATGATCTGGCGTGGTCGGAGGTAAAACGACTTGGTTGCATAACGCTGAAGTTCTTTCATCTCTTTGCCAGTACGACCTTCAGGAATAAAAACCGGATCGTATGTTGAGTATCCGGCTTGAGAGTTGAAACGTGACCAGTCTTTTCCGCTGATCAAACCACGTTCCAGCGCAATGTTGTATAAAGCAGTTCCGGGGTAAGGAGTCGCCAATGAAAACTTTGCGAAATCCAGACCGAGGTCTTTGGCGAACTGAATTGTTTCCAAAGATTCATCGCGTGTTTCTGTGGGAAACCCAAGGATCAGTGTGCCACGGGTTTTCAATCCGGCCTTGCGAGCCATATCCACAGCTTTCACAATGTGCTCTTTCTTTTCCCCTTTCTTCATTAATTCCAAAAGGCGGGGCGAGCCGCTTTCGATACCGAATGAGATCATTTTGCAATTAGCATCTTTCATCGCCTTCAACAAAGGCTCAGTCACTTCATCGGCGCGGCCAGCAGCAGTCCACAACAACTTCTTGTGCAGACCTTTTTGTTGAATTCTTTCGCAAATCTCAAAGACGCGCTTTTTACTGATGATAAAGTTATCATCCAGGAAAATGATTTGACGCGCCTGATACTTGTTGTGGAGTATTTCCATTTCGTCCACAACACGCTCTGCAGAATGCGCACGATATTTGAAACCGGAAACCTGACGGGCTGAACAGAAAATACACTTAAACGGACAGCCGCGTGAAGACATCATTACGCGCATCGGACGCGCAAATTGGCTGTCCGGCACCTGATGATATAAATCCATTTTTACGCCATGCCACATCGGCAATGGCAATTTATCCAGATCTGAAAACAACGGTCGATCCGCAGTTTTCACAACTGTGTCGCCATCACGGAACACAATTCCTGGAATGTTTTTCAATGCTGATGCATCCCAGCCTTCCACCAAAACGTTATAAACGTCGATCAATGTATGTTCCGCTTCGCTGATCGCAATTAAATCGATATTGTGATCTTCCATTACTTCATCCGGCAAAACTGTCGGATGCGTTCCACCAGCAAGCACAAACATGTTAGGAAAATTCTTTTTTACGACTGCTGCTAATTTATATGAATCGAATGCTGTGGGCGTTAGCATAGAAATGCCAACGATCAGCGGATTCATCTCCCGAATTGTTCTGCAAAGTTCGGCCTCGGAAAGATCATCACATTGACCATCCATAATCCGAACTGAAATACCCTGGCTCTCCAACATACCCCCGAGATATAACAGGGAAACCGGCAACAGGAGTGATGCCGCATCGCTGAGCTTTCCATAATGCTCATGCACGTTGAAGGTGGGATTGATTAGAAGAACGCTGGGCTTTCCGTTGTTCATCCTCATCTCCTTATTTTTTTTTGTTTTTAATTTTGTCCTCAAAACTTTTTTTGGGACTCAAACTATGTCTTTATGACACAACCATTTAGCGATACTAAAACAAAACGCGCTGAAAATATACCATTGATCTGCTTCACTGTCAACCACTTGCGAGCTTTTGTCAACGATGAAGTTAGGAGGCAGGATGCGAGGCAGTCTCAGATCACTGTTAGAAGTCTGAAATAAGTTAACGCATCCCGCCAGTCAAAGCCTCTGGCAGCAAAGGCTGTACTGATGTAATTTAGTCCCATGAACGAAAAACGCTCGGTTTTCGAAGTCCATAAGGAGAAATTGGAAGAACATGAAATGATGCTTGAACCGATCCAGGGGAAATTGGCAGTTCTACTGGATTTACTCACAGATTCTTTGATCGTTGCTGGCAAACATGGCATCTACTGCAAAAACAAAAAGAACCCTGATGAGCCAAGCCTTGATATGCAAATGATTATGGATGGCTTACTACAATCCAAAGAAATTGTACAAAATTTAATGGATGAGAATCGCCGTCTCAAAGAGAAGTAACTCTGCCTCTAACATATTGATTTTAAGTGATTTCCATTGACAATTCATCTCGCAATTCGATATACTAATACTTTCATTTTCATTGCAATTGATCTTTTCTGATGAAGGAAACCGCGGCCACAGCAGCTCCCGAGCAGCTCATTGAAACAAAAGATACAGCATCATTGAAAGATTTTTTTCTATCCCTCCGGCCGGAACAATGGTCAAAAAATCTTTTAGTATTTGCTGCTTTGATTTTTGCCAACCGTCTCGGAGATCCTAAATCCGTCCTTTTAACGATCGGTGCTTTTCTCGATTTTTGTATCCTCTCAGGAGCTGTCTACTTAATCAATGATGTAATCGATTTGGAAAGTGATAGATATCATCCAATTAAGCGGAATCGTCCGATTGCCAGTGGCAGACTGAACCGAAATTTTGCAATGGTAGCAGGAGTTTTTTTGTATGCCGCCGCTTTAGTATTTGCCTACATGTTAAATCCTGCGTTCTTTCCAATTGCGTTGCTTTACACCATTGTCACGGTTGGATACACGTACTATTTCAAGAAAGTAGCGATCCTTGATGTGTTCGCGATTTCTATTGGATTTGTTTTGCGAGCAATTGCTGGAAGTGCGGTAATCGGTGCTGAAGCTTCATTCTGGTTATTGCTTTGTACATTTTTGTTAGCGCTATTTTTAGCGCTCAGTAAACGGCGCCACGAATTGGTGTTTTTATCGGAAGAAGCTGCAAAACATCGTTCAAATTTGGCGCAATATAGCCCCTATCTTCTCGATCAAATGATCGGCGTAGTCACAGCCTCCTGTGTACTTGCTTATACTCAGTACACTGTTTCAGCGGAGACTATAGCGAAATTTCAAACCGATAAACTTTATTACACGATCCCTTTTGTGATTTTCGGAATCTTTCGCTATCTATATTTGATTCACCGGGAAAATGGTGGAGGTATACCCAGTCGGCATCTTGTGTCGGACAAGCCATTGCTGATTTCTATTATTCTGTGGATTTTGACCTGTGTGGGTATAATCTATTTCCCTTTGCTGCGCGGATTCGTTTAAAGGAGGGATAGGGTTTAATGAGGAGACCCTATGAAGGATGCAAAGATCCCTTCACATCAAGTAGATGTGGTAGAGATCATGAAAAAAATTCGGCAATCGGCTTCAACCAGTCGTACCGAATTAACTATTGAAGAGAAAGTAAGACGGGAAGCAAAAAGTGAGCTGATTTCATTAGCACAGGCAGCTCAAATTCCCGATTCGACCGTGGATGAAATCCGACAACAAACGATTTATGAACCGTATGATCCACGTACCCTCTATTCCTCTTCCCGTCCGGGAGTTGGAAGTCTGATCGGCTGGATACGAAAAATTTTGAAGCCGATCACCAAATTGTTCATTAATCTGGATCCATTAGCACATGAAGTAAATCGGCTAACAATGCTGAACAATTTTTACTTGAGAACTTCTCAGGATTTAATTGTAAAAATGTCAGCCCTTCGAGTGGAAATTCATCATATGAAGCGGAGGAGCGGACCTCAGCAAAGCCGAGATCATTCCCGACCACAGAATCAAAATTACCGGAGGCATCGTCATCCCAGACGTGAGCAATCCGGTGAAGTGCGAAATTCACCAGGTCGGAGCGGATCCAGGACGCCTGTAGCGGAGGAGCCGCAGGCATAATAGCGCATTCCAGCCAGAATTTTCAGGGGCGTCTAAACAGATGCCCCTGTTTTTAAATCTGAATAAACATCATGAAAATCGCATTTGTTGTTCAACGTTATGGTCTTGAGATTAATGGTGGTGCAGAACTGCATTGTCGGTATGTGGCAGAACATTTGCTGAAACATACAGAGGTTGAAGTTCTGACTACTTGTGCCGGCGATTACATTACCTGGAAAAATCGTTATCCGGAAGGTTCGGAAAAAATTAATGGAGTTACAGTCCGAAGATTTCGAGTTGAGAAAGAAAGAAATCCAATTGCCTTTGGACGTCTTCAAGATGAATTGCTTCGATATGCGCATACTGAAGAAGATGAACGCAGATGGATCGATGAAGAAGGTCCGAATTCGCCGGAATTAATCCGCTTTATCCGTAAATCGCAGAACGACTACGATTTCTTTATTTTCTTTTCTTATCGCTACTATCAAAGTTTTTTCGGTATTCAAGCTGTTCCGCATAAAAGCTTGCTGGTTCCTACTGCAGAAGAAGATGCAATCGTTCATTTTTCCATTTTCCGAAATTTGTTTAATTTGCCGCGCGGGTTCATCTATAACTCAGTTGAAGAACGGCGCATGATTCAGTCTTTAAGTTCGAATTACCATATACCTGGAGATGTTGTGGGAGTTGGATCGGAATTGCCTGCCACCACAAATCCAGATGCATTCCGCAGAAAGTTTCAGATCGATTCGCCATTTTTGCTTTATATCGGCAGAATTGATGAAAATAAGGGATGTAAACAGCTATTCGATTTTTTCACACGTTATGTTACTGAAAACAAATCCAGCATCAAATTGGTTTTGATCGGATCACCGGTTATGAAAGTTCCAGATCATCCACAGGTAATTCAAGCTGGATTTTTGGATGATACCGATAAATACAATGCGCTTGCAGCATGCGAAGTTTTGGTAATGCCTTCGTTTTTTGAGAGCCTTTCAATGGTTATGTTGGAAGCCTGGGGGATGGGCAAACCAACGCTTGCAAATGCAAATTGCAGAGTGTTGATGGGACAAAGTATCCGCAGCAATGCTGGTTTGTTTTATACGGACTATCAGGAATTCAAAAAATGTTTGGACATGCTTCGTAAACACTCTGATTTGCGGACCCGGCTTGGCAGAAATGGCAGCCTTTTTTATCAACAAAATTACCGCTGGGACATCATAGAACGCAAATACTTGAACCTCATGAACGCCGTTAAGAACTAGATACCGGATGCCCGTATTGATTGACGATTAACGAATAACGATTTCCGAATTACGAATCTAGGATCGGCAATATTACATCGGGTTGAATGATGAAGAATGATTTTGATCTTGAAGAACGGTTGATTAATTTTTCTGTTCGGATAGTGCGTGTAGTGAATGCATTACCTGAAACTAAAACGGCAAACCATATTCGAACACAGATCCTTCGTTGTGGAACTTCCGCTTCACCGAACTATGCAGAAGCTTGCGATGCAGAATCAAGAGCTGATTTTATTCACAAATTAAAGATCGTTTTAAAAGAGCTCCGAGAAACAAAGGTTTGGCTTATCCTTATTCTTAGAACGGAGATTATTTCACCAAACGATCGACTTGAGCCGTTAATTCAGAAATGCGATGAGCTAATTTCTATATTTGTGAAGAGCGTTAAAACGGCCAAGCAGAACCTTGCATCAAAAAAATACTCAAATTTGCGGGATCGTAATTCGTAATTCGCTATTCGTTAATCGTAAATCATTTCTAATATGGAAAAGAATAAACTGAATAAAAACAACATCGCTAATGAATCGCTTAGCATCAAGCATCTAAAATCCAGCATTCGCTAATATGACTAAACAAGCACATCAGTTTTTGACAGCATTAAGTTACGGCGATGCCATTGGCGACTACACGCTGGAAATCCAGAAAATTCTGCAGAACAACGGTTACAAATCCGATATCTTTTCCGAAATTGTTCACCCACGCATGGCACGATTTGTAAAACCGCTTCACGATTACGCCGATATTCAATCCGATGACACCCTGATGATTGTGCATTTCTCCATTGGTTCACATCTTGGAAATCTTGTTCCGCATTTGAAAGGCAAAAAATTAATGATTTACCACAACATCACACCGCACCAATGGTTTATAGATATAAACAGCACTCTGGCTTACCAATGTCTGTTGGGACGGCAACAGTTGGCACTGCTTCGAGATTATTGTCCAGTAGCTCTGGGTGATTCCGAATACAACCGACAGGAACTGGAACAGCTTGGATTCCAGAAGACTGGCGTGCTTCCGATCCAGCTTCACTTCGAAAAATTCGATAATCCTTCCGACCCAATCACCACGGCACAGTACGATGATAATCGTACTACGTTTATAGTAGTAGGTCGTGTGATTCCGAATAAGCGCCTGGAGGATTGCCTGAAGGCATTCACTTACTACCAGAATTACATCAATCCAGTAAGCCGCCTGATATTTGTAGGATTATGGAATGGATTTGAACGTTATTATCATGCCGTACATGAAATGATGAAAACGCTGGGAACCAAAGATGTGGTTTTCACCGGTCATGTAACATTTGAAGAATTGTTAGCGTACTATCGTCTTGCTGATATGTTAATGATCTTAAGCGAGCATGAAGGGTTTTGTGTCCCGCTATTGGAAGCGTTTTATATGAAAGTGCCGGTACTGGCGTGGGGTGATTGTGCGATTCCTTACACTGCCGGAGAAGGGGGGATGATTGCTCAAGGACAAAAAGATTTTGCTGCGCTCGGAGAAATGATGAATCAGATGGTTTCGGATAAAACATTGCGGGAAAAAATTATTACCGCCCAACTTCAGCAAATTCAAAATCTCGGGAATTTTCCATTTGAGAAAACGCTTCTTGATGCATTGGAAGACTTGAAGCAAACAAAACCGGTCTATCCAAAAGATTTGTCAAAAGAACTTTTGCCTCAAAGACACTGAGAATGCGGATTCACCAATTAGTCCCCGCGTTGCATGATGGCGATGCTATCGGCGATAGTGCTCGTGCAATGCGCGATTTTCTACGATCAGCAGGTCACACATCCAATATTTACGCGTACACCATTGATGATCCACTTTCCAACGAAGCGATTGATTTCAATGTTTCACCTCCTGAAACATCTGCAGATGATGTTTTGATTTACCATTTCGCTTTACCCTCCGGAATGACGGAATTCATCAAAAGAGTTACTTGCAGAAAAGCTTTGATATATCACAACATCACACCCGCTCATTACTGGCTCCCTTATGATTCATCTTTAGTTCATCTTGCTTATGCCGGAAGAAAAGAATTGGAAAGCCTTGCACCATTCATGGAACGATCGGCAGGAGATTCAGAATATAACCGGCTAGAGATTGAAAGTCTGAATTTCAGAAATACGTGTGTGCTTCCGATTTATGTTAAACAAGAACGTTACCAGGTAAAACCATCACAGATGATTTTGGACCGCATGAATGATGGTTGTTTCAATATCCTTTTTGTTGGTAGAGCTGCACCAAACAAAAAACTGGAAGACGTTTTGAAGGTGCTTTATTTTTACAGACGCATGTACTCGCAGCTGGCGCGAGCAATTTTTGTGGGCAAAACAAATGTTGTCCCTGAATATTCTGGATCATTAATCGAACTTAGAATGAATCTTGGACTGATGCCGGAAGATATTTTATTTGCAGGCCATGTTGATTGGCCTGAACTGGTCGCGTACTATAAAAGTTCGCATGTCTTCGTTTCAATGAGTGAACATGAAGGTTTTTGTGTCCCATTGGTCGAAGCCATGATTTGCGAAACGCCGATTGTTGCTTACGCTGTCACTGCTGTGCCCTACACTCTGGGAAATGCGGGAGTTCAATTTCAAACGAAAAATTACAGCGAAATTGCAGCAATTTGTAATCGCATCTATAAAGATTCAGCATTTCGCGAATCAATATTAAGCAGCCAGCGGGAACAGTTAAAAAATTTCAGCCGGGAACAAATAGAAAAATCAATTCAGGAATTTCTCAGTCCCCTTTTGTGATTCTGCGGTGATATGAAAATTGCAATCATAGTTCAAAGATATGGTCCTGATATTACCGGCGGTTCCGAACATCTTTGCCGGATGGTTGCCGAACGTCTTGCTCACAGTCATGAGGTGGATGTATTGACCACATGTGCGAAAGATTACATCTCATGGAAAAATGAATATCCAGCCGGACGCAGCACTCACAACGGTGTAACTATTTACCGCTTTCCAACCACCCGTACCCGCGATCTGGAATCATTCAACAAATTTTCAGATCAAATTTACAACAAACCTCATTCTGCGGATGATGAATTGAAATGGCTTGAGGATCAAGGCCTCTTGCTCCCGGTTTGATCGATTTTCTGAAATCGATGCATCGATCCTACGATCGCCTGCTCTTCTATACTTATCTCTACTATCCGGCTTATTACGGCTTACAAATTGCGCCTGAAAAAAGCGTGCTTGTACCAACTGCGCATGATGAACCTGCAATCCGCTTGAATATTTTTCGCGAAGTTTTTTCCAAACCCTACGGCCTGATTTACAACACTCATGCGGAAAAGCAATTCACTCAAACATTGTTCAATCCAAAACAACTTCAGCAAGTTGCGGGCGTTGGTGTTGATCCACCAATACACATCAACAAACGGACGTTTAAGCAAAAACAAGGATTAATGGAAAATTATTTTTATTACGGTGGAAGGATTGATGCGGGAAAAGGATGCCAGGAGCTGGTTGATTTTTATCTTCAAAAGAAAAGGAAGAATGTCGATCTGCCTTTGCTAATGCTCTCCGGACATCTTAGTATGGAACTTCCACGCGATCGATCCATTATTTATCTTGGATACATAAGCGAACAAGATAAATGGGAAGCATTAATGGGTGCAAGTTTTACTATCATTCCATCAGTGATGGAAAGCTTATCGCTTTTGCTGTTGGAGAGTTTTGCCACCAAAACTCCGGTGTTGGTGAAAGAAGGAAGCGCAGTATTGAAGGACGATTGCATCAAAAGCAATGGAGGGCTCTTTTATAATGATTATGATGAATTTTCCAGTTGCATTGATTACTTGTTGGATCGTCCGCATATTCATCATTTATTGGGTGTCAACGGCCGGAAATATGTTGAGAAGTATTACGCCTGGCCGCGAGTGATTTCAATTTACGAAGAAGTTTTGAACAATAATTATGTATAAATAACCACGGAGCCGCGGAGATACGGAGTTTAGTAAATAAAATAGACTCCGTCTCTCCGTGACTCCGCGGTTCAAAGATTACGAAAATGCAGCTTTTTAATACTCTTGGAATGCAGCTTCAAGAATTCCACACCGTGGAACCAGCCAAAGTCCGCCTTTATACTTGCGGCCCGACAGTTCATGATCGTGCACACATCGGAAACTTCAGAACATTTTTGTTTGAAGATGTGCTGAGACGTTATCTGGAATACAAAGGCTTTGCGGTAAACCACATCATGAACATCACCGATGTTGATGACAAGACAATTTTGAAAGCGCGCAAGCAAGGGTTGAGTCTTCGTGAGTATACCGATATCTATACGCAGGCATTTTTTGAAGACCGCGACATTTTAAAAATTGTTCCCGCGCATCATTATCCCCGCGCTGTCGATCACATTCCGGAAATGATTGAAATGATTCAAAAGCTAATCGAAAAAGGACAGGCGTACATCAGTAATGATTCCGTTTATTTCAGGATTACCGCATTTGAAGGTTATGGAAAGCTTTCAGGTTTCGATAGCACAGGATTGATTGATGGATATCGCGTGGATTCGGATGAGTACAGCAAAGAAAGTCCGAAAGATTTTGTACTTTGGAAAGGCAAAAAAGAAGGTGAAGATTTTTGGCCCTCACCTTTTGGTGAAGGTCGTCCGGGATGGCACATTGAATGCTCTGCAATGTCAGTGAAATATTTAGGACATCCGTTAGATATTCATTGCGGTGGCGTAGATAACATTTTCCCGCATCATGAAAATGAAATCGCACAAAGCGAATGCGCATTGGGTCCGCCGTTCTCAAATTTCTGGCTGCATAGCGCGCACTTGATTGTTGAAGGCGAAAAGATGGCCAAATCAAAAGGCAATTTTTATACGGTGCGCGATTTAATTGATGAAGGTTTTGATCCGCTGGTGATGAGATATATGTTGATGTCCGTTCATTATCGGAAACAGCTAAGCTTTGGCAAAGATACACTTCAGCAAGCTCAAGGATCTTTAGGCCGCCTTCGTGATTTTTTATATCGCTTAAAAGATGGCTCTTTTAGTGAAGGCAAATCACCAGATGTGGAAAACATCACTAAAAATACCATCCGCAATTTTGAAACTGCAATGGATGATGATCTGAATATCTCCGGGGCACTTGCAGCTTTGTTCGAAATGATCCGCGATGTAAATAAGCTTTCTGATGCAGGAAAAGTTTTTGCTGAAGATATTCCATTGATCCGATCAGCGATTCGGAAAATGGATCAAATTTTTGGTGTAGCCACATTTCCTGAAGATGTAATTTCAGAAGATATTGAACAATGGATTGAAAAACGTAACGAAGCTCGCAGGAAAAAAGATTTCAAAACTTCGGATGAAATCCGGGACATGCTTCTGAAGCAGGGAATTATTTTGGAAGACACTCCCGCGGGTACACGATGGAAGAAAAAATAATCCAATCGATCGACCTTTGCCGATTTGGTGAGGATGAAGCCTGTCGATTCCTGAAAAGACAAAAGCTAAAAATTCGAGATCGCAATTATTCAGTTCGCGGCGGTGAAATTGACATCATTGCTGAAGATAAGAATTTCGTTATCTTTATTGAAGTAAAGACCAGAAGCGATTCAAAGTATGCTCAACCCTGGGAAAATGTGCGGTACAAGAAAATCAAAAATTTAAAGACGGCAGCACGGCACTACGTCAACGAACATAAATTACACGGACGTGAATTCCGATTCGACGTAGTCAGCATTGTTTTAAACGATGCGATGAAAGCAGATATCGAATGGATCCGACAGGCGTTTGATTAGTGACTCTGCGGTTGAGCTATGCAGATTCGCGAAATTCTGGACCTGATTACAGAGGGGGAATTTATTATGCCTGAATTACGAAAAGATCCAGTGTTAGGACGCTGGGTCATCATTTCAACAGAACGGGGAAAGCGTCCGCTTTCAAACGGCAAATATGATATGGAGCGCAAAGGAGGGTTCTGTCCTTTTTGCGCCGGGAATGAAAGCAACACTCCACCGGAAGTCCTGGCCTATCGTTCCGATGGATCGGCAAAAGATACGAAAGGCTGGACACTTCGCGTTGTTCCCAATAAATATCCTGCACTTCAAATTGAAGGCGCACTCAGCCGTGAAGGTGAAGGCATTTATGATCGGATGAGCGGCATCGGCGCACACGAAGTAATTGTTGAATCACCTGATCATGATATGACTCTGGCAAAAATGGTCGATAAAGATATCGAAAATGTTTTTTGGGCGTTTCGCGATCGAGTTTTGGATTTAAAAAAGGATAAACGCTTCAAATATATTTTGATCTTCAAAAACGAAGGCGAAGCTGCCGGCGCTTCATTGGAGCATACACATTCCCAATTGATCGCTCTACCTGTTGTTCCTAAGAGAACCGTTGAAATGATTGCAGGTGCAAAAGCATACTTCAATTACAAAGAACGTTGCGTTTATTGCGACATCATTCAGCAAGAGAAAGATGAAGGCTCTAGAGTCATTGAAGAAAACAATCACTTCATTGCGCTCGCACCATTCGCATCGCGCTTCCCTTTTGAATCAATCATTCTTCCGAAGCAACACAGCGCACTATTTGAGGAAGGTCAAAAACAACAATACGAACAACTGGCAAAAGTGTTGAAGAGTGTTTTATCAAAGATGGATGGCGCGCTTGAAGTGCCTCCATATAATATGATGATTCATACTTCGCCCTTTAATGAAAATACCGGCGAACACTTTCACTGGCATATTGAAATCATTCCGAAACTCACCAGCCTTGCAGGATTTGAATGGGGTACCGGATTCTACATCAACCCTGTTCCACCGGAAGAAGCCGCGCAGTTTTTACGCCAACCATGAAACTCCTTAGCATCTTTCTGGTAAGGAATAGTAGCCCCCGGCGTAAGCCGGGGGTACAGCGATGCTCAAACATGGTTCAGCCCGCCTCAGGCGGGCGCAAGACCAGAGTCACCTTGTTGTTTTTATTTTTTGCAGCTCTGGCTTTGTCTACTCTTGCGGTCGCCGAAGAACAAAGTCCAATGCATGTCGGCTTCCTTGCTCTCGATCATGTTTACAATTCTGAATTGATGGCACCTTACGATGTGTTCCATCACACCGTATTTCACACCAAGCCCGGAATGAAAGTCTTCACAATCTCACTTGAAGGTAAACCAGTCACAACATTCGAAGGACTTCGTATCCAAACTGATTACAGCATCGCCAATGCTCCTGCAATTGATGTGCTTGTAATTCCAAGTGCAGAACACAACATGGATTCCGATTTGAAAAATACGGAGCTCAAGAATTGGGTTACATCAACTGCAACGAAAGCTCATTATGTTGTCACCCTTTGTGATGGCGCATTCATTCTTGCAAATACAGGATTGTTGAACGGCAAGAAAGCCACGACCTTCCCTTCCGATGTTGCAGCTTTTAGGAAACTTTTTCCGCAAGTTCAAACGCAGGAAGGCTATTCGTTTGTTCATGATGGCAAATTCCTCACCTCACAAGGTGGCGCTCGTAGCTACGATGTAGCGATGTATTTGATCGATCTGTTATACGGCGAAAAAGTCGCAGCAGGCGTCGGCAAAGGCTTAGTCCTCCCCTGGCCTCAGCCGAGTCTAATATATTTGAAGTAGCTTTGGGATAGACAAATGAAATTCTTATGGGCATCATATTGCCTTTGTTTTGTGCTTCCTTGTTCAGCATTCAACTTGCTGCAGCTGAAGATCTCGGCGTAAATAGATCCGTGGAAACGCTTAGAACGTGATTTCGCGAGTTCATCATGTTTAGATTAAGAATGGGTCTACCAATTATTTTCTGTTTCCTTGCATCAATAGGATTTGCTGCTTCGAAGCCCTTTGAGATTAAAGCCCAAATATTTGGCAAAACGGAATTTGTCCAAGGAACTCCTGCTAACATCGTAATAACAATTCGAAACATATCAGGAGGGAATCAAATTCAGGTATTTGAAGGCCTCTGGTATAAAGATGGCCAGCCATGCGGAAATGTAATTGAAGAAGTCATGCCGTCATCGGATAAACAAGTTATTGTAGATCCGCCCATTGTTCCAAAAGACTGGAATGCAAAGTTTAGTTACAATATTGCAGAATACTGCGAATTAGCTCAACCCGGCACTTACGAGCTTGAATATAGAGTTCCTTTAGGTTTTCATGGCTCCCCACCCGTGGATCCACTGAAAATTACGATCAAAATAATTGAAGCTTCGAAAGAAGAAAAAGAAGTCTACGACTTTCTTCAAGCATGCTATTCCAATCTAAAGCAAGTTAACTTGGGGCGTGTCGGGGCCAACTTTCTTAAAAACCACCCCAATTCCATCTATACAGCTTGGATTATATTGCCTTATCTCGGCGAGCCGGAAAAATATCAGCCGGAAATTGCAAAAAGTATTTTGGAAATGCCAAATGAATATCCTTCAGGGAATGTTGTTCCTGATCCTGAATCTGGTTCTCGTGATATCCCGTATGGAGAGCGCAATGGCAATTGGAATGGGCGCAGCGGATTTTGGCACATCATCCGGATTTTCCCTTTGCTGAGCGACTTCAATTAGTAGTTGCGTTGAATAAATTTGTTTTGAAAAATGAAAAAGAGAGCAATGAAATGCTTATCAAGCTCAGTCAGAACAATAGCGAAATTGGGGATTGGTCGAAAAAGTTTTTAACTCTTGCAGGGCAGAAATAGTAAACTAAAAGTAATCTTCAAACGGCGGATGAGAAAAGCCCTAATGAAGTTTAAGAATCGTCTTGCTTTCGAGTATGCGAGAAACTTCAGTTCAGCAATTGCCATTAAAGGCCAGCACTTTGCTGTAAGCATTCGTTCATGATGGCTAATTCCTGACCTCACAGTGTGGCGCAGTCTGTTAAAACTGATTTTCGTTCTGTGTGTTTTTCAGACAGCAAGTCGTAAGTTATTCAATTTAAAGCTCATACCAACCTCTTGTTTCTTTTTAATACGGACGATCTCGCCGCCTCTGCGCTCAATCATTGACGATGCACTAGCTGGCATAGCGCTTGCTAAAAGACAAAGCGGGAGAAGAGGGAGTAGGAGGCATGGAAAAAGAAATGGAACAGATGAAGAAAGTTTACGAGTTAGAAGGAAGTTTCAGGGTTGTATCAGTTGATGATGGTCGAATTGAATGGAGAGCACCAGCAATTCCAGTTACGAAAGAAACGGTGGAAGCAGAAGAAGCACCACTCGCAGGTGAGACCTGGACTGCAATCATTCAAGAGGAACAAAGGAGCTAACCAATGCAGCTGACTTCAGCAGCGAATTTAGCAGAGGATCTCGCGACGCAAGCGATAACATCACTGAGGATTTTGTTTGTAGATGATGACGATACGATTCGCGAAGCAATGGTAGCCATCTTGAATTGGTTTGGTCATGATACGTTTTCAGCGGCTCGGGGAAAAGCTGCACTGAATTTGTATCGCACCAACGATGTGGATCTTGTGATTACAGATTATGAGATGCCAGATATGAAAGGTTTTGATTTGGCGCAACGTATCAGGGAAATAGATCCATCAGCAAAGATCATAATGTTAACCGGCTTGGATAATGCAACTGATGAAGAGAAATCAGCTTATATAGATTGCATTTTGAAAAAGCCAGCAACAATGCAAATAGTCATCGATACAATACAGGATTTGTTTCGGGGAAATTAATGCTCCACGTTTGGCATAAGAGGGGGACGGTTCTTTTAACAAAATTGGGATTAGGCTCCGTAGATGCAGGAAAGGCGGGGCTGAAACATTAAACCATTAACCAAGGGGCTCGGATCTAACTTGCCACGGCAGATCCGGGCCTCTCACCATTTTTACTCCGCACTCAGCACTCAGCACTCACAAGTTCTTGTAATTTGGTCCGCCGCCGCCTTCAGGCGTAACCCAATCGATGATCTGATACGGATCCATGATGTCGCACGTTTTGCAGTGCACGCAGTTGCTGGCATTAATCCTTAATCGCACACCTTCACCTGGTTTTTCTTCTACCATTTCGTAAACTTGTGCCGGACAAAAATGCTGGCATGGACTTCCATACTCTTGGATACAACGCTGATAACAAATATTCAGATCTCGAACCTTCAAATGCACCGGCTGATTTTCTTCATGAATCGTTCCCGAAAAATAAACATCCGTAAGCCTGCTGAACGTGAGCTGTTTATCTTCCTTGACCTTGATTGCAAAAGGATCCGGCGGATTGCCATCATAGTATTCTGAAACTTTCTCCATCCGCTCGTATCCGGCTTTTGCTTTCCACGGATCAATTAAACCGCGACCTCCCGTTAAGAATTGCAAACCGGTGTGAAACATTCCCATCCAAAGACCATTGTCATAAGGTTGATGAAAATTCCGAACCTTCCACAGCTCATCGCGAATCCAACTCTTGTCTACGCGATCTTTATAAGATCGCAGTACTGCTTCTGATGAATCATTTTTCTCAAGCGCCTCTGCTGCAGTTTCCGCCGCAAGCATTCCGGATTTCATTGCAAGATGAATTCCTTTCAAGCGTTGTCCATTTAAAAAGGATGCAGAATCACCGATCAACATCAATCCGTTGGCATAACATTTTGGAATCGAATACCAGCCGCCTTCCGGAATTGCTTTTGCACCGTAGCTCTGGACTTTTCCACCTTTGAGGATTTTCGAAACCATGGGATGCAATTTGTACTTTTGAAATTCATTATGCGGATCTAAGAACGGATCTTTGTAATCCAGGCCAACCACAAATCCGATTGATACAAGATTGTTTGCCATTCCATAAATGAATCCACCACCGAAAGTTTCGCTTTTCAATGGATACCCCATTGTATGAATTACTTTGCCAGTCTGAAAATTTTCCGGAGGCACTTCCCAAACTTCTTTCACTCCAACTGCGTAAACTTGCGGATTGAATCCTTCCATCTTCCAGCGATGCACAATTTGCTTGGTGAGCGTTCCGCGCGGCCTTCCCCAAGCACGGTGACTTTTGCACGGATATCAATTCCCGGTTCATAATTTGGCTTCTTATTGCCATTCCGATCGATCCCTTTATCGCCAGTCCGAACTCCAACAATAGAATCGCCTTCAATCAATAATTCAGCGCCAGGAAAACCGGTAAAAACATTGATTCCCTTTTCTTCCGCCTTTTGCGCAAGCCATTGGACCAGTTTTCCTAATGAGATGATGTAATTTCCATGATTGTTTAAGAACGGCGGATTGATCGGGAAATGCAGCTCGCCTTTGTCAGTTAAAAAATAAACGTGATCTTCCTTTGCCTCTGATTCTATCGGCGCTCCATCTTCAATAAAGTTTGGAAACAATTCGCGCATCGCTTTAGGATCCATGACTGCTCCGGAAATGCCATGCGCTCCCATCTCGCGGCCTTTTTCGATTACAACAATGTTTGTATCCTTCTTGCCCTGCTTTTCTAAAATGTTTGCAAGATGGATTGCGCCTGCAAGCGATGCATGCCGGCGCCAACAAATAAAACATCAACTTCTAAAACTTCTCTCTCTTCATTCATAATTAAATATTAACCACGAAGCTCACGAAGAACACGAAGTTTAAATATAATAGCAGGGATCATGTTAAGCACTAGTCTAAAAGGCATTAATATTCTAGATTTTAGCCGGTTGTTTCCCGGCCCGCTTTGTACCATGATGCTGGCCGATTTGGGCGCAGAGGTAATCAAAGTGGAAGCGCCTGAAGGTGAGTTAGGCCGATACATCCCGCCGTATCAATTTGGCAGCGGTTCAATGTTCCTACAGATGAATCGCGGAAAGCGTTCATTGACATGCAATTTGAAAAACAAGAAAGGACGCGAAATTATTTTGCGGATCCTGGAGAAAGTCGACATTCTGGTCGAATCGTTCCGGCCTGGTGTGATGTACAGATTCGGATTGGATTACAACTCGTTAAAGGATCGATTCCCTTCCTTGATTTATTGTTCGATCAGCGGTTACGGTCAGGAAAGAGCCGATGTCACAAAAACCAGGCCACGATCTGAATTACATCAGCATTGCCGGAATCTTGAGCCTGTCTGGCAGCAGCGACAAACATGGGTACGTAATTCCACCAGTTCAAATCGCTGATACTCTTGGCGCATTCTGCGCTTCGAATGCCATTCTTGCTGCATACATTCAACGACTCCGCCATGGCAAAGGACAATACCTGGATATCAGCCTTCTTGATTCTGCATTCTTTGCGATGATCTCTCTTGCCGGAATTCACTTCGCCGGATTTCCTATGCAGGCCAATGCCCTTCCCTTATCCGGCCGGCTTGCCTGTTACAACATTTATCGCACCAAAGACAATAAATACCTTGCACTCGCATTCCTTGAACCGAAATTCTGGCAAACATTCTGTCTGAAAATGAAGCTCGATCAGTATTTCAATCATCAACTGCAAAATGATCAAACGGAAATAATTGAAGTCCTCACCGAAAAATTCGCTACCAAAACGCAGAAAGAATGGTTAGATTTTTTTGAGAGAGAGGATTTGTGTATTTCGCCTATCCTGGATTTTCCGCAAACTGCATCAGATCCGACAATTTTGTCGCGCGGTTTGCTGACATCGGTCCAATATCCTTCAGGAACGCTTCCTCAATTTCGAACTCCATTTGTAAATTCCGGCGCCGCAACAATGCGCGCACCATTGCTGGGTGAACATAATGTTGAAATTCTTCGCGAATACGGCTACTCAACTGAAGAGATCGATGACCTCAAGAAAAGCGGAGTCCTATAATCGAAGTGATTCTCCCACCTTGGTCAAAATGAAATTTTTCAACCCCCTCCTCACCTGTCCCTTATCTAAGGGGGAGGGAACCATAATCATGATCCTGTTCCTAATCGCAATGCCAGTTTTCGCACAAGAAGATTTCGTATCGAAAGCGAATGAATATTATCAATTGCGCGAAAACAAAGAAGATCTGCAAAAAGCGATTGAATATTATGATGAAGCGCTAAAGAACAATCCCAAAAACTATGAAGCCGCATGGATGCTAGCAAAAGCTCGATGGTATGAAGGCAATTTTAGCGGCGCATCCGATCGGAAATCGATTTTTGCAAAAGGTGTTGAAGCGGGCAAACACGCTGTTGAAATGAATCCGAACGGATGTCTTGGTCATTTCTGGTACGGTGTAAACCTGGCATTGCAAGCAGAAACTTCAGGAATGTTTGAAGCTCTCGGACTTATTGACACTATCAAGGATGAAATGAAACGCACATTGGAGCTTGATCCGAATTGTGAATGCGGTGAACCGCAGCGTGTTTTAGGAAAGCTGTATTCAAAAATTCCTTTTTTTAAAGGTGGCAGTAAATCCAAAGCGATTTCATATTTGAATGAATCGCTTAGTCTTTGTTCTGGCGATACTCAATCACGAATCTTTCTAGCGGAAATTTATATTGACGATGGAAAGAAAAGCCTTGCTATGCAACAATTAGAACTTGTGTTAAAACAGGAACCAGATCCGAATTGGGTGCCGGAAACCAGGGCGAATCAGAAGATCGCTGAAAAGATGATATCCGAACTTAAAGTTCAAAGATAATCCCCTATCAGGAGTTAATATGAAAAAGATTCTATCTCTCCTCACACTTATGTTGATCCCGGTAATTTGCAGCCCAAGTGGCTATGCACTTTATGAAATGAATGCTCGCGCTCATGGAATGGCTCACGCTTACATCGCGCGTGTTGATGATGCTTCCGCAGTTTGGTATAACCCGGCAGCTTTAACTCGCATCAAGGGAACTGAAGTCTATGGCAGCGCAACATGGATTCATACCGGTGGCGACTTTACGCCAGACCTCACCGGGCTAACCATTGATGCAGTTGAAGGTGATCACTTCCCACCCAATTTTTATGTCGCACATGAACTTTCAGACAACTGGAGATTCGGAGTCGGTCTTTACACTCCATTTGGTCTGAGAACCGAATGGCCGGAAGGATCCCTTCCATCATTTGTAAGTCAAAAAGCAGATCTGAAAGCTTTTTTCCTAACACCTTCAGTTGCTTATAAAATCAATCCATATCTTTCAGTCGGTGGTGGAATTGATATCGTATGGTCTGATGTCGAGTTGGAGCGAAATATCAGCCTGGCCCCTCGCGCGCCGGCGGTAATTTTCAATCAAATAAAAGCAGATGGGACAGATTTTGGATTCAATCTTGGTGCCCTTATCGAAACTTCAAGCAATGTGAATTTCGCTTTTACTTACAAACACAAAATTGAAATGGATTATGATGGCACTGTCGAATTCACAGGTGTTCCAGCACAATTTACTACCTTCTTCCCGAATGGTGACGCTTCGGTGCAATTGCCCCTTCCTGCGCAATTTATGATCGGAGCTTCAACCTCATACGAAAAATTTTCGATTGAAGCCGATATTATCTATACATTTTGGGATCAATTGGATAGTATTCCGGTTAATTTCGCCATAAACACTCCGGTATTACCTGATACAAGCATTATTCGCAACTTTGATAATGGCTGGAGTTTAAGACTTGGAGTCGAGTATAGCCTCAACGATCAAATGAGACTGCGCGCCGGTTATCTCTTTGATGAAACTCCGGCTCCTGATCAAGCCATAGATCCTATTTTACCGGACGGCACACGCAATGGAATTACTTTTGGATTCGGATACGTTGCGGAAGGATGGAGTTTTGATATCGGGTACATGGCGCTGTTCATGGATGATCGTACATCACCTCTGAATAACTTTGTAACGCCTCCGGGAAACGTTATTGCAGCCGGAACGTACAATCAAAATGCGAATCTGCTTGCATTTGGGTTCGGCTATAAATTCTGATGGCAGAAGACGTCCAAACAATTCCGGACTTAGTTTTCAAAAAGACAGCTGGCTTTAACAAGCCAGACTGTTTGATGCTGAAGAAAGCCGGAGTGTATACAAACATCTCCGGTTCGGAAGTTATAGGAAATGCCGAAGCAGTTGCTTCCGCGCTTCTTGCATGGGGAGTCCAGAAAGGCGATCGCATCGGCCTGCTTGCAGAAAACAGACCAGAATGGGTCTATGCCGATCTTGGCATTCAATGCTCAGCTGCAATCACAGTTCCTATTTATGGAACGTTACCCTCCGCACAGATTGAATACATCATTAAAGATTCGGAAATGCAGATTCTATTTGTGTCCAACGAGACGCAACTGAAAAAAATTCTGGAGATTCGCAGCAACACCCCGCAGGTAAAAAAGATTGTAGTCATTGATCCGCCTTCTACGCTTGCTGAAAACGTAGTGAGCTTTCAATCTTTGTTGGAGCAAGGGAAAGAAGAATTGAAAAAGAATCCGAACGCTGTGCGTGAAAGAGCCGCGCAACTGCAGCCGGACGATGTGTTCAGCATTATTTACACTTCCGGAACAACTGGCGAACCGAAAGGAGTAATGCTCACGCACAAAAATGTAATCAGCAACGTTATTGCTGTCTGCGAGCTTTTCACCTTTCAACGGACGGACCGTACTCTTTCCTTTCTGCCTCTCAGTCATATTTTCGAACGTATGGCCGGCTACTATACGATGCTTTATGCCGGAACTACAATCGCGTACGCTGAAAATATTGAATCGGTTCCAAAAAATCTTGCCGAAGTAAAACCTACGATTTTGATTTCAGTTCCGCGTGTATATGAAAAATTTTATCAACGCGTGATGGACAATGTTGCCGCTGAACATGGAATCAAAAAGAGTCTTGCAACTTGGCTTAAAGTTGCTGCTGAATATACTGAAAAAAAGTTGAGTGGCAAGCCTGTGCCATCTTTGAAATACAAGATTGCAGATAAATTGGTTTTATCAAAAGTCAGAGGCAGGCTTGGTGGACGTCTCAGAATCATGCTTTCAGGCGGTGCAGCCCTGCCGCGACAGCTAGGCCTTTTCTTTTATGGACTGGGTCTAACTATTTTGGAAGGCTACGGTTTAAGCGAAACCTCCCCGGTGATCTGTGTAAATTTGCCACACAAATTTAAATTCGGAACGGTTGGATCCTCCAATTCCAGGAGTTGAAGTTAGAATTGCAGAAGATGGTGAGATACTTACGCGAGGTCCGCATGTAATGAAAGGTTATTACAAAAAGCAGAAAGCAACGGATGAAGCGATTACACCGGATAAATGGTTTCGAACCGGAGATATTGGCGAAATCGATCGAGATGGATTTTTACGGATTACGGATCGAAAAAAGGATTTGATCGTTACTTCCGGTGGAAAAAATATTGCACCACAGTTTGTCGAAAATGCGTTGAAGACGTCACGATATGTTACTCAAATTGTAGTTTTGGGGGATAAACGAAAGTTCGCCTGTGCGTTAGTCGTTCCAAATCTTGATAATGTTAAAAAGTTTGCCGCGGCAAAAGCCATTCCTGATTCTGAAATTTTGAAAAGTAAAGCAGTGCTGTCTGAGATTCAAAGGGATTTGGAAGAGCACAGTAAAGATCTAGCGCCATTTGAGCGTGTTAAGAAAATTGCGCTTCTGGAGAACGAGTTTACAATTGAATCCGGAGAATTAACTCCAAGCTTGAAGATCAAACGGAACGTCGTTGAAAAGAGATATAAGGAAGTTATTGACAGCCTTTACAATGAAGTGGTTGCCGAATAGCACTTGCCTGAATGCGAATGTTTTATCCGCAGGGGTTTGTGCATGAGTATAGCCCGCCTGAAATTTATCAGCTTGCTGTTCGTTGCAGCAGCAATGGTTGCCAGTTGTACCAGTAACAAAGCCTTCCGGAATGCAGAAGAAGCCCTGAAGAACAAGAACTGGGATGTTGCAGTGGCTGAATATTCGCGTGTACTTGCTACTGATCCAAATAATGCAGAAGTGAAATTGAAATTAAACATGGTGAAAGTGTTTGCATCGCGATGGCATTATGAAGAAGCCCAGCGAAGGCTAAAAGAAAATAAATTACAAGATGCCGTAATGGAATTAGCGCTGGCAACAGATCTGGATCCGGAAAACAGAGCGGCTTCTGATGAATATGATCGCGTTCAAAAGCTGATTGAACATAACGCACCTACTCTCAAGCCGGAGCCGCCGGTTGAACGACCAATGTCAGAATTACCAAGTGTTGCTCTTCAACCTGAATTCAATCCAAAACCAGGAGTCTCGATAGAGTTAAAGTTTCAAGACACCTCATTGAAAGAAGTGCTTCAAACGCTCGGGAAGCTGGGTGATGTAAATGTTTTGTTTGATAAAGATTTCAAAGACATGCCGGTGAGTTTTGATTTTCAAAATACAACTTTCATTCAATCACTGGATACTGTTTTAACAAGCTCACACAACTTCTATAAGATCATTGGCAAAAATACGATCATGATCGCGTCCGATAATCCGCAAAAGCGCGCTGAATATGAAGAGACTGTTAGCCGAACATTCTTTTTATCCAATGCCGAAGTGGAAGAGATCGCACGCACTTTGCGAAATGTTTTAGGAATTCAGATGGTTGCAACAAACGTCAGGCTGAATTCAGTAACAATTAAAGACCGAATTACCAGAGTGATAGCAGCGGAAAAAATTGTTCAGCAGCTTGATAAATCGAAACCCGAAGTCGTAGTGGATGTTGAAATCCTTGAAATCAATCGTTCGAGGCTCGACCAGTATGGTCTGAATATCCATTCTGCGGGAAGCAACGGCATTGAAACGACTTTATCAACAGAGCCTGACAAACTCAGGATCGAACCAGGGCCGGTCGTATCGCGATCTAACTTTTTCATTACAAATTTTCCGCAAGCAACATTACGATTGTTGAAGAGTACCAGTGATACAAAACTGCTGGCGAATCTTCCATTACGAACTGTTGTTGGAGAAACCGGCCGGGTAAGATTTGGCAATCAAGTGCCGGTTCCGCAAACTACTTTTGCACCGATTGCAACCGGCGGTGTAAATCAGCAACCGATCACATCGTTTATTTACCGCGATGTAGGAATCAATATCGATATTACCCCGCGAGTTCATCGCAATGGGGATGTAACTCTGGAGGTTATTATCGAAAGCAGTGCAATCTCCGGATCAGGATTCGGCAACTTACCTCAGTTCAGCACCAGCAGAGTGGAAAAGACAATTCGATTGCAGGAAGGCGAAACAAATATCATTGCTGGTCTGATCCGCGATGAGGAAAGAACATCATTACAAGGAATTCCTGGCCTGGCCAGTATTCCGTTTCTTGGAAAGCTGTTTGCAGCAAACGAAAAGGAAGTGAAAGAAACGGACGTAGTTCTTGCGCTGAGCCCGCATATCATTCGCAATCTGAATATCACATCGGATGATGAAAAGATGTTGTGGCTTGGAATTGAAGAACAAAACCAGGGATCAACATTCAGGCCATATACACCGATTCCATCGGTTCCACCTGCTTATGAAGAACAGCCTTCCGAAGAAGAAAATCCAGCCGAAGAAATTCCTGAAACTCAGGAAGAAACCAACCCGGACGAAAATCAAGAACCTCCCTTGATGTTTTAGCGTCTTTGTGGTTAAAACTGCGCGGCTTGGTCAAAATTTTCTTACTGATAAGAATGCCATTCAAAAGATAGCTGGTTATTTCAACCCAAAACCTGATAATGTTGTTTTGGAAATTGGAGCAGGTCGAGGTGCGCTAACAAGAATCGCTGCACCGCAAGTCGCAAAATTTTTCGCAGTGGAAATTGATACCGCACTGATTGGCGAACTTGAAAAAATCCCTAACATTGAAGTGATCCACAAAGATTTTTTGGAAGTTGATCTTGTTTCCATAAATCCCGGCAAAACCATTCGCATTCTTGGAAATTTGCCTTACTACATATCAACAGCAATCTTAACCAGATTAATTCGTCAAAAAGATGTGATCGAAGATATGGTATTGATGTTTCAAGAGGAAGTTGCACAACGGATTCTGGCGCAACCATCTACCTCTGAATACAGCTTACTATCCGTGATGTCTCAGTATTATTGCGAAATTGATAAAGGATTTCGCGTGAGTAAAAATTGTTTTAAGCCCATGCCGGAAATTGAATCTCGCGTCATGAATTTTAGATTCAAGCCGGATGCAAAGATTGATGTTGATGAATACGTCAGTCTTTTGCAAAAAGCCTTTTCACAACGGCGCAAAAAGTTAAGGAATAACCTTATGCGTGAGTTGAATCTTGATTCCGACCGGGTGGATCAAATCTTTCGGGAAATGAATATTCCGGAGAACGTTCGTGCCGAAAACCTGAACCCGCTTCAATTCGAGGAATTAATTCTTCGTGCTCTTCGCGGTTAATTTTTACCGTATTACTCCCATAATATGATCTATGCTATACTTGGTGGCCGATGCAGTTGCTGATCGCGGTTTTGCTCGCGGTGATTCAGGGGCTGACCGAATTTGTTCCGATCAGTTCATCCGGACACCTTGCCGTGACACAGTTGCTGCTCGGATTTGAGGAACCGCCCGTTGCGTTTGATGTTGTACTGCATTTAGGAACGCTAATCGCAGTGCTCATTTACTATCGCACGGACGTGCTGGAGATGATTCGCTCACTGGGAAAGGTGTCGACTATTTTTCGACCTTCCTGGGATACCGAAAATCCACAAAAGTTATTACTGTTGCTGATCATTGCTACCATACCGACAGCAGTGATCGGGCTTTTGTTGAAGTCACAAGTGGAATCGGCTTTTTCGAGTTTGAATCACATTGCCTGGGAGTTTGTGATCGGGGGAGCAATGATGATTTTTACGTTGTTACTGAGAAAAAGTGATCGTGGGCTTGAAGAAATGAAAGTAAGGGACGCTCTTTGTATCGGTTTCTTTCAAGGATTAGCTCTCTTTCCGGCAATTTCAAGATCGGGTTCAACAATCACAGCGGCACTTTTTCTGGGATTGAAACCGAAACTTGCCGCGCGATTTTCATTTTTGCTTTCAATCCCGGCAATTTTAGGCGCCGTAATTCTGGAAATTCCTGATATCGAAAAAGCGATCGGTAGCACGCATGATCTTTTTCTGTATTTGCTTTCCGGCACAATTGCGGGAGTGATTGGTTACTTCACGATTCGACCGTTGATCCGGATGATTACTTCTGCGCGATTTTATTGGTTTGGTATTTATTGCGTCGTTGCCGGAATTGCATTACTTGCTTACATATGGGTGAAAACAACATAAAGCGCGAGATACGGGGTGTCGTATTTCTGGCCGTTGCTTTATTTTTAGCAATCTCACTGGCCACATACGATCGGCTCGATCCATCTTTCAACGTCAGCTCTGATCGGCTTCGTGCTGAAAATTATGCCGGACCGGCTGGAGCCTACGTCTCCGATCTCTTATTTCTATTCTTCGGACTTGCTGCGTATCTGATTCCTGTTGCCTTAGTGGGAATGGCGTTCGTCGATTTCATGAAACGGCAGGTCGATGCAGCGTATACAAAAGTCATTGGCGTCATTTTGCTTGTAGTTTCAGTTTGCGGGTTTCTAGATCTGCTTATTGGTCACTGGACAATTGCATCAAAACTCTCCAACGGCACCTACAAAGATTTTTCAATGGAAGCCGGCGGATGGATCGGCAGTTTGTTATTCGACACCCTTCAAGCAAATGTAGGATTTGCTGGCGTGTTATTGGTGCTTTCGACTTCCCTGTTATTGGCGTTGTTGTTGTTGATTCAGCTTTCCTTAGGAAACCTTGTTGAGCTTGGCGCATCAAAAGCAATGGCAGCATTTCGAAGCTTGAAAGTTGGATGGCGAAAGAAAATGGAAACGGAGTTGAAAGTTCGCGAACGTAAAAAGGTCATTCAAAAACATATCGAGAGAATTGAAAAGCAATCGGAGATTGTAACTCCTAAGCTGAAAAAAGACCGTTCGGATACAAAAGGCGAACCTCCATCAATTTCATCTCCGATCACTTCATCTAAATTGAAAACGGAAGAAGAGCCTGTGCAGTTGGATTTCCGCGATATGAGCGAAAACTACGTTCTTCCGCCGTTAACTTTGCTGGAGGCTCCGGGTTCGGAATCAAGCATTGATAAAAAAGAACTGGTTGAAAAATCGAAATTGATTACCGGTAAATTGGCGGAGTTTCAAATTAATGGTGCCGTAACAGAAATCCATCCAGGCCCGGTTGTAACAACTTATGAATTCAAACCGGAAGCAGGAATTAAATACAGCAAGATTGTAAGTATGGCCAATGATCTTGCATTGGCACTGAAAGCTGAATCTTTGCGCATTGATCGGCTTGCAGGACAATCCACTATCGGTATTGAAGTACCAAATTCGAATCGAGAAACAATCTGGCTTCGCGAAATTATCGGCTCGCAAATTTATCAACAATCTGCATCTCCGTTAACACTCGGACTTGGAAAATTAATTCATGGTGATGTTTACGTTACAGATTTAAAACGAATGCCCCATTTGCTGATCGCAGGTTCGACTAATTCCGGAAAGAGTGTCGCGCTTAATGCGATGCTTTGCAGCATCCTGTACAAAGCAACTCCGGAAGAAGTAAAAATGATTTTGATAGATCCGAAGCGGCTGGAGTTGACTCTTTACGAAGACATTCCACATTTGATGGTGCCGGTTGTCGTTGAACCAAAACTTGCTTCCAATGCATTGAAGTGGGCAGTACATGAAATGGAGGAACGGTATCGACAATTAGCGAATTTCAATGTGCGGAACATCGAACAGTTCAATCAAATCTTTGTTGATGAAAAACTTCAAGGCGCGTTGACCGATGAACAACGGAAACAATTGAAGCCGCTTTCTTATGTTGTGATAGTGGTTGATGAGCTTGCCGATCTAATGATCACTTGCGGTCCTGATGTTGAAGAATCAGTTCAAAGACTTGCACAAATGGCGCGCGCGGTTGGAATTCATTTGATTGTTGCAACACAGCGTCCGTCTGTAGATGTTATTACCGGCGTGATTAAGGCAAACTTCCCGTGCCGAATCGCATTTCGAATGCCATCGGGTCATGATTCAAAAACGATTTTGGATCAGAAAGGTGCAGAACAATTATTAGGACAGGGCGACATGTTATTTATTCCACCGATGAGTTCGCGGTTGATGCGGATGCATGGCGCATTTGTTACTGAAAAAGAAATTCAACGTCTGACCAAATTTTGGATCCGTCAGGGCAAGCCAGAATATAACGAAGATATTCTTCGCGAACCAGTTTCAAAAATGGAACTGGATGATTTTTATGATGAACTTTACAACGATGCAATCCGTGTGGTTGTTACATCCGGCCAGGCATCAATCTCAAATCTTCAGAGACGCTTGCGTCTTGGTTATGGCCGCGCCGCTCGCATGATCGATCGCATGGAATCTGAAGGCATCGTTGGTCCAGCTGATGGTTCGCGCCCCCGCGATGTTTTGGTAAAAGAAGATTACCTCCGCCAGATCGAAGCCTGATATTTGCATTCGTCTCATTTCATAATATGAACTCTGGTTTCATGATATGAAATCAGACTGTCTAGCCAGAAATTGTTATTAGTCGCAAAGAACTCACTACGTCAGTTGTGCTAATATTATTTACTACAAGCTAGCTATTGGGGAGGTTCACTTTTGAAAAGATGCCATTTCAATATATCGATTTTGCGGCTATTCAACCTAATTGCAGTGATTTTCATATTAATTTGCTTACACTCTTCCGCGAGTTCAGAAGCACTATTAACAACTCCCGGTGATGGAAACCTTGCAATAATTTTTCCGGACCCTGATGCTGGTTTGCCTAATCCGGTACAAATTAATTTGAGCGGCCTTCCCGCGAACGCTGTACCAAATGCTGCTTCCTTTTTTGGATGCCATCGTGCTCTTGTCACTGACCGGGATAACCCACGAATATTTGTTGTTGACACATCTAGTGCCACAGTTATTAGTACAATTAACACGACTTCTTTTTACTATGGTAAAGGTACGATTGCGGTGTCTCCGGATGGATTGTTTGCGCTTGCCCTGGGTAATTCAAACAACCTTGCTGTAATTGCGGCCCCTTCTGGGCCTTCATCGAATATTACCAGCGTGCAATTACCTGGAATGCTGGCTGCATATCAGGCTCATGCAATTGTTTTTGACGCTGACAAAACCGCATATGTTTATCACAGAACAGGAATATCTATACTGCATCAACCTTACACCAGTATTGATTTTACAATACCAGTAGATAACACATCCTGCGGATCGATCGTAATCAATCCCACAGGAGACAAGATTCTTGTAACGAATCAGGAAGATCAAACATTAAGAATATTTACTGCTCCATTTGCAGCCGACTCTACTCCTGAAACTCTTGTGCTTTCTACTTCAGGTTTTGTTTTGCTGAGTGGCATCGAAATCACACCGGATGGCAATACGGCGCTAGTAGCTTCAGACTGGGATTCGCCAAAACTATTTGCAGTCTCTTCACCTTTTGGAACTGCCTCTTCTCATGAAGAAATACCTTTGCCTAACCTTGGTGGAAGTTTAGGCTTTGAGGATATTGGAATTAGTGCTGATGGTCAGCTTGCAATAATTACCGGAGGGAGCTATGAAGGGTTGAAGGCCGCCTTTGTGAAAGCTCCTTTCACTGCGGCGGACGCAACTGCTTATGCAGTTAACATTGCGGGGCCTGGACGCGGTGAAGGCGTTGCACGTTTTTTGCCTCCTCAATTTGCGATGGTCTTATCTCCTTTTACTATTCCGGACGGCAGTTATGGAAAAAATTACTCGCAACCTATCAGCGTCAGCGGCGGTATTGCTCCTTATGCTTTTGAAATAACCAGCGGACAATTGCCGAATGGAATCACGTTAAATACGGCTACCGGATTAATTTCTGGCCGCCCCTCAGAAACTGGAAGCTTTTCATTCACCATTACTGTGACAGATGCAACCGGCTGCAATGACCATCGAAAATATACCCTTAGTATCACTTCTTGCACTGGTTCTTTTTTTGATGACTTTGAAGATGGCATTTTCAGTTGGTATGCATTTAAACCCACCTGGTCAGAAAGCAACGGAAATCTAATCGGTGTTTCAAATACACGAAAAGCACTTGCAATTGCTCCACCACGATGCATTTGTCTCAAATGTAATGTGAAAGCTGTTGTATCAACTGCCGGCGGTACAGGAAGTAAGATTTGGCTTTTTACACACTATAAGGATAAAGACAATACTCTAGAACTTGTAATAAAATCCGACGCTCAAAAAATAATATTGAGTGAGAAATCAGGCGGAACCCGGGCACAAAAAGTCAAAGCAACATATACATTCGATCCAAACGTTCTTTACACTCTGGACGTATCCTTTGATGGTATAAACATCGCAGTTTCAGTGAATGGAACCGCAGTAATTACAACACCACCAGTTGGCCAACTGGAGTTTGGGACAATCGGCTTTCAATCTAAACTCACGACCATCGAAATTACAGACGTTTCAGTACAATAACGAAAGACCGGTGGTTCGCGCCCCCGCGATGTTTTGGTAAAAGAAGATTACCTCCGCCAAATCGAAATTTAATCACGGAAGAATATTTTCTTTCCGTGAATTCCGTGATTCCGTGACTAAAAAAGGGATATTCTAATGATATGACGGACGTGTGGTTTGACTCTGTTGCCCAGGAAATAAAAGCCGCAATTGAAGGCAGAGATGCCACCAGTCTGAAGTTTGTCGTTGGTATTCGTGTTAATGGAGCACCCCATATCGGCACTTATCTGACATTAGCATCCACATACATTTTTGCTTCGGAAGCGAAAAAATATTTTGATTTACCCACTTCGATATCTATCCATTTTCTTGATAATGATCCGGCAGTTTCCCAGAAAACATCAGAATATCCACCAACTCATTTTCATTGCGTTTTTCAAACAAGAACCCCAAATGAAGAATTAGAATTCGTTCGCACAAATTATTTTTCTTATTTGGATGAGCTCACCTCACTTACCGGTTGCAATTATGGCTGGGAAATTTTTTCAAACGCTCAAACTGGAACCGAATTTCGATCGACTGTTTTGCAAAGTTTGCAACAGTGGAATGATTTTAAATATCACGTTTCAGGTTCACCTTTTGTCTCAGCCGCAACTGGAGTCCGCGGCATCGGATCACCTTGCCAGCAATGCGGATTATTTAATGGATGGGAGAGACCTGCTATTGAATTTTTAAGTGATGATGAGGCCGTGATCAAATCGGAATGTTGTAATCATGGAGAATACTTAACGGTCTTAACGAAATTTAATGATACATTTTTAAATCTTGAAACAACGTTTCGTAATGTGATCAAGGAATTGATTGCAGCAAACAATAAAGAATGCCTCAGTATTATGATCAAAGGCTTCGATTGGAAAGAAGGTTTACAAAATCTGGATATCGTCCTTGAGATTCTAAAAATTCCAAAAAATGAAATCCCCCCACGATTCCTGATGCCGGTAGTGAAGACAGCTAGCGGAATCAAACTTTCAAAATCCGGGATTCTAAAATCGCCAGTTGAATTTGAAAAGATTCATCCAGCCTTGCTAGATATCAGTATTCTCAAAACTGAAATCGATGAATATCCATCCAAACTTCTCAGTCTCGCCGAAGAAGTCAACAGCGATCCGAAATTTTCCTCGCTAACTCTACTCCCCTCAGACATTATGGAAATGCTCCACCTCTCCGACTGAAATTTGACAGATACTTTTAGGAATCTGTAGAATTATCGAGAGATTAGCATTCGGGGGCTGAATAATATGTCTTTTGTGTCACGTCTTAGTTTCATCTTCATTTGTGTGAGCTTTCTTTTTTGTACCAGTGTATTCGCTGAATATTCGGTTGTGATGAAAGATACCGGAAAAGTGGTTAAAGGCGAATACGTCCAGGAGGATGACCAGATTGTTGTATTAAGCGTAGATCATATAAATTTGACCTTCAAAAAGAGTCTGCTTGATCTGGACAAAATGAAAACTTTGAACCAATCGGTAAAGCCGGAACCAAAACCGACTGATGCGAAAACAATTCCTCTCGCTAATACTACTCCACAGCGGCAAGAACAAAAGCCTAAAGAGTCGGTGGTGGATGTTGCCCGCAAAAATAATGAACAACGAACCGGCAACTCTGTAAAATTCAGTGAAGGTGACAAACCTGAATCCTCGCTTAGCCCTGAGAAGAAAGAAGAGCTCATCAGAAAATATAAAAGCAATATCGAAGCTCTGGAATCAGACATTAAAACTCTAAAAGAGAAGAACGCATCGGAAGAAATTATTCGCGATCGGCAAACCCAGATCGATGATTTGCAAAAGAAAATCAAATTGCTATCCGGCGAAAAACTGAACTGACAAATTGACAGCTCCCTACATTTCGCTGCAATAACTGAATTAGCAAAGCAGCGTGCCTTTGGATGTATGCTGAGATTCTGTGAAACACTCTCGCATCATCGTCGTTCGTTTTGGTGGACCAAATGCACTTCTGGTGATTGAAGAAGATTGTCCCGAACCCCGTTCCTTCGTATCTTTCTTCAACTTTGATGCTCATACTTAATAGGAGATCATAACAATTACTCATCAGGACGGGGATCATATGAAAAAAATTACGTGTTTAGTCTTCCTTCTTTTGATCACAACCTTAACTTCAGCTTCTTTTGCAAACACAATTTCAATCAAAGAACGCGTAAAACTGCAACGCGCGATTGAAAATGTCTATTGGGAACACCGGATCTGGCCTGATAAAAATTCGGGAGCGAAACCAACTTTAGACCAAATATTGCCGAAGAGTGCGATTCAGGAAAAAGTGACAGATGCTCTGCAAAAATCAAAAGCGTTATCGATGTTTTGGAATCGCGAGATTACTCCTGCGCAGTTGCAGCGAGAGTTAAATCGGATGGCGCATGATACAAAAAAAGCAGAAGTGCTGCACGAACTCTGGCAAGCGCTTGGAAACAGTCCGTATTCGATTGCAGAAATGATGGCGCGTCCGATTTTGGCAGATCGATTAATCCGCAGTGCTTACAACTATGATCCGCGTTTCCATGGAAAATTGAAGGATCAAATTACAGAAGAATCAAAACAGAATGTGACTGCATCACAGATGCGTCAAATGAGCGGCGCATATCAAGAAGTGGAATGGATTCAAGTTGATGATGATCACGCGAAGTCGTTTAGCAAAACAAATTCAGTTGAACTTACTTCGTCAGATTGGAGTAACTTGTTACGAGAATTACAGGAAAGGTTTGGACGCGGATCCAAATTGCAAAGTGGACAGATCAGTACATTGCAGGAAACGGATAATGCGTTCTTCATCATTGCTATTTTAGAAATGAAAAACAATCGGATGAAAACTGCAACGGTTGAATGGCGAAAAACTTCTTTTGATCAGTGGTGGAGGAATACGAAGAATTCAATTCCGGTAGAAATTAGCGAAACTTCATATCAATACCATTTGCCAGAGATTATATCGGGAGGTTGTGCCGATGATACATGGGCACCAATGCGCTCTGTGCCTGATGCGCGCGTGGGCCACACTGAGGTTTGGACTGGATCTGAATTGATCGTCTGGGGCGGAATCTTAGGTTCACTCAATACGGGAGGCCGATATGATCCTGCGATTGATTCATGGCACCCAATTACTATCAACAATGAACCGTCCCAAAGGGTAAATCACACTGCTGTATGGACAGGTACGCAAATGGTTGTGTGGGGCGGCTGGGGTGGAGGAACTTCTGATAATGTTTTCAATACAGGTGGTCTTTACGATCCATCCACTGATACATGGTCGGCAACCAGTGTTGGAGCAAATGTGCCATCATCCCGAACGAACCATAGGGTAGTATGGACTGGCTCCCAAATGATTGTCTGGGGTGGCTGTCCAGATTTTGGCTGCTTTTCTCCACTAAACACTGGCGGACGCTACGATCCGATCGCAGATTCGTGGCAGCCAGTTACTACCCAAGGCGCACCCGAATCTCGATCCCTTCACACCGCTGTTTGGACAGGCAATGAAATGATTATCTGGGGTGGAATTAACTTTTCAACAAGTCTGAATACTGGTGGCCGATATGATCCTGCTTCTGATTCATGGATAGCTACATCAACAACAAATGCACCTGATGGACGTTCGCTCCACAGCGCAACATGGGATGGAACCGAAATGATTGTTTGGGGCGGATGCGGAGTATCAGGTTGCTTTACTCCGTTGAATACTGGAGGTCGTTACAATCCGGTATCCGATTCCTGGCTTGCCACTTCCGTTGCAAATGCTCCTCAAGGAAGACGTGGCCATAGTTCTATTTGGGATGGAACTGAAATCATCATTTGGGGTGGATGCATTGATCATGATTGCTCACAACATGTTTTCACGGGAGGCAAATATAATCCCGTTGCAGATTCATGGATCGCTACGAATACTGTAGGAGCACCATCCGGACGCAGTTTTCATTCCGGTGTTTGGACGGGAACTGAAATGATTGTTTGGGGTGGTTGCGTTAGCGGTGAATGTGAAATTGTGACAAACACCGGGGGCCGATATGATCCGGCATCAGATTCATGGACACCAACGAGTAATGAAGATGCGCCAAGTAAGCGTGTAAATCACAGCATGATATGGACAGGCGCGGAAATGGTAGTGTGGGGAGGCTTTTCATTTTTGCCAGTATTCACAGGCGGAATTTATGATCCTGCAACCGATCATTGGACAAATATATTTTTTTCTAACACACCCGGAGCACGCGATGGACATACAGCAGTTTGGACCGGTACGGAAATGATCATCTGGGGCGGTCGAGAATTTGGAATTGGCGTTACACCATCTGGCGCGCGCTGTGATCTATCTACACAAAGTTGCACTGAAACAACATTTACCAATGCGCCTGCAGCGCGAGCATTTCATACTGCCCTTTGGACCGGCTCTGAAATGATTGTTTGGGGCGGATGTGCAACAGATGGATGTGATGCTTATTTAAATAGCGGTGGCCGTTATGATCCAGTTGCAGATTCATGGACTACTGTTACTCAAACAAATGCACCTCCATCACGTTTTGCACATTCTGCAATCTTGACTGGATCAGAAATGATTGTTTGGGGCGGCTTCCCTGCTACAAATACAGGCGGACGCTATGATCTCGCAGCGGATACGTGGTCAAGCACTTCACTGACTGGTGCACCAGCAGCGAGATATCGTCACACCGGAATTTGGAACGGAACTGAAATGATTATTTGGGGCGGTTTTGATGGCACAAATATTTTTGGTGATGGGGCACGCTTAAATCCTGCGAGCGATTCATGGAATCCAGTTTCTAATACCTCAGCACCAGCTCCGCGATGGGAGCACACTGCAGTATGGACCGATTCAGAAATGATTGTCTGGGGAGGCTGTGCTGATGGACCTTGCAACGATCATCATCTAACTGGTGGCCGTTATAATCCAGTTTCTGATTCATGGATACCAACAAACAATGTTGAATTTGTCCCGTTCGCACGCACACTTCACACTGCTGTTTGGAGCGGATCTGAAATGCTGATCTGGGGCGGCTGGCAAGATTTTTCATCACAAATGACAAATACCGGGGCGCGATATTGTGCCACTCCACCGAATCCGGATTTCACAATCACCTGTGATCCATCTTCATTAATTACACTTCCCGGCTTTGATGTTACAAGCACCTGCACGATTACTTCACACTCCGGATTTAGTGATGCAGTAGATTTAACCTGTGCCAATCTTCCTGCAAATGTTACTTGTACATTCAATCCGGGTTCCGTAACACCACCACCAAATGGATCCATCGATAGTGTGTTAACCGTTTCCGTTGGCGGAAGTGTGCCTGACGGTGATTATGCATTTGATGTGATGGGCACAAGCGGAGCGCTTTCACATTCATTCGCAATGGATCTAACAGTCACTTCTGTTTGTAACTATTCGATCAATCCGACTAATGCAACTTATGATGCATCAGGCGGCAGCGGCAGTGTTGATGTTACAACATTGACTGGCTGCGCATGAACCGCTGTGAGTAATGATTCCTGGATTACTGTCACTGGTGGCTCCAGCGGTAACGGTAATGGAACCGTAGATTACACTGTGGATGCAAATCCGGATGCGACTCAACGGATCGGCACCATCACTATTGCTGGTCAAACGTTTACTGTTACTCAAAGCGGCGCTAATGTTTGTACCTTCTGCGATGATTTTGAAGATGACATATTGGATCCGAATTGGAACTATTTCAAACCAGCATGGTCTGAATCGGGTGGCTTCTTAATTGGAACTCCAGCACGTAGGAAAGCGATTGCAATTGCAACTCCTGTTTTTGCAGGTTGCGATAAATGTTCAGTCGAAGCTTTGATGCGAACTACAGGTGGAATCGGGAATCGTGCCTGGTTTTTCGGCTGGTTTGTTGATAAAGCCAACACTGTTGAATTGATGATGAAGGAAGAATCCGATAAGTGGGTTCTAAAACAACGCAACGGCGGCCGGATTGTAGCACGCGCAAAAGCGTCGCTCACAATCGATCCAAATGTGGATTACAAAGCGGAGATTCAATTCGATGGCTCAAACTTCCAGGTTTCCATTGATGGCGTGTCGATCATCACTATGCCAAAAGCGGCGGGAACAACACCATTTGGAACCGTTGGATTCTCAGTCAAATCAACAACCGGAAGTTTCGGCGAAATTAATGTAAACTAAATTGCAATTTCTCGGTGTCCTTGTGGTGAAATATTAGGTGAGCAACGAAAAATCATGCTTTATATGGTGATTGAACGTTTCAAGAAACCGGCGGAGGAGATTTATCGGCGCGCGCGGGATAAGGGACGGATGATGCCGGAAGGGTTGGAGTATGTTTCGAGTTGGGTGGATTTGGAATTCAAAGTTTGTTATCAGTTGATGCAAACGGATGATGAATCATTGTTTGCGGTGTGGATTGATCATTGGAAAGATTTGGTGGAGTTTGAAATGATTCCGGTGAGAACTTCGCAGGAAGCAATGGAAATCATTCGGCCGAAGTTATAGATTGCGGGCTGGAAGCCCGCGGCCCGTAATGCAGGCCAGAGGCCTGCGCTCCGTAATGCGGACGGGACGTCCGCGCTCCGTAGCGCTCATCATTCCCACAAGCCGGTTTATCCCATTTGTCGGTAATAACTGGCGGAATGTCGATATACTTACGGAGATGAACGTATCACAAAGAGGCAAGCTTTCGGGAAGCCGTTGGGGTTTAATCCTGTTCGTTTGCCTGTTAATCGGAATCACATTTGCTGTCCAGGAGATCATTTACGCAAGCCAAAAAGGATATGCGCTCAGCTGGCGTGATTCTTTCAGCGAACAAATTCCGTTCTGGTTAGTTTGGGGATTACTGGCTCCTGTAATTTTCAGATTCATTCAACATCTGCCACTTGATCGCGAGCGCTGGTTGATCAACGTTTTAAAACACGTCCCAGCCTCCATCGTTTTTTCAGTGATTCATCTCACGCTCTATATGTTGATCCTTGCCGTCTTAAGAGAACGCGACCTCATGGAATCATCGAAGTCCATGAATACTTTCATCGCGTTGATCACCAGATTGAATTTCGGAATGCGGATGTGGAGTTATTTGATGCTTGCAGCGTTCGCCTACGCTGCAGATTTTTACCAGCGATATCAAGAAGGCACGATGCGCACATCGCAACTTGAAACCCAATTAGCGCAAGCGCAACTACAAGCGCTAAAAATGCAACTTCATCCACACTTTCTGTTTAACACGTTAAATTCGATTTCGGCTTTGCTTCACAAAAGTCCAGAGGCTGCTGATCGAATGATTGCGCGACTAGGAGATTTCCTACGCTTAACACTACGCAATTCCGGAACGCAGGAAGTTACGATGCAGCAGGAATTGGAATTCTTGAAATGTTATTTGGATATTGAACGCATCCGTTTTCAGGATCGTCTTACAGTTGAAATTAATATCCAACCGGAAGCATCAACAGCAAAGGTCCCGAATTTGATTCTTCAGCCAGTGGTTGAAAATGCAATCAGACATGGAATCGTCACCCATAATGAACCCGGCCGAATTGAAATCAGTGCACAGTGCATAAACGGATGGCTTGAAATGAAAGTCACCGATAACGGTCCGGGTCTCGCCAGATCAAAAGATGGTACGGTCGACATCACCGAAGGTGTTGGAATTAAGAATACACGTTCGCGGTTGCAGCAACTTTACGGTGACACTTACAGATTTGAACTCGCAGATGCCTCCGGTGGAGGTTTAGAAGTGCGGGTAAGAATTCCGCTACGAATAGAAGCTGCTACGGAGGCATTAATCAATGAGCACTCAACAACGAATTAAAGCTGTGATCGTAGACGATGAGCCTTTGGCCCGCGAGAAAATCCGCCAGATGTTAAAAGATGAAAACGCAATTGAAATTGTCGCGGAATGTGCTTCCGGTACAAAAGCACTCACAGCAATCGAAAAATTTCATCCTGATCTTTTGTTCTTAGATATTCAAATGCCTCAAATGGATGGCTTCGCAGTCTTAGCAGCGATTCCTAAAGAAGATATGCCGCACGTTATCTTCGTAACCGCTTATGATCAATACGCATTGAAAGCTTTCGAAGTGTATGCGCTGGATTATCTTCTGAAACCATTTGATCGTGAACGTTTCAAATCCGCAATCAGTCGCGGAATATCACAGATCCGAAAAGATCAGTCAACTCAGATTAGTGCAGGAATCATGGCGCTGCTGGAAGAACTTCAAGCTTCAACCAAGCAGCTGGATCGTCTTGTAATCAAAAACGCCGGACGCATCCATTTCCTAAAAACGGATGACATCGATTGGATTGAAGCCGAAGGCAATTACGTGAAAATCCATTCCGGAAAAGAATCGCATTTGTTGCGTGAGCCGATCAGCTCACTGGAAACTCAATTGAACGGTAAAAAGTTTTTGAGAATCCATCGGTCAACTATCGTAAACCTGGATCGGATTCATGAATTGCAGCCCTGGTTTCACGGCGAATACAGAATCATTTTGAAAGATGGAACTCAATTGATGCTCAGTCGCAGTTATAGAGAAAAACTTCAGCAGGTGTTAGGAAAGACTGTCTGATTCATGAAGATCACAATCCTTTCAAAACCCGATTGCCATTTGTGTGATGAAGCCAAACAAACCATAGAACGCGTAACCAAACGGTTACCTATTGAGATTGAAGTTATCAATATTGAAAAAGATCCGGAGCTATTCAATCAATACCGGTACGATATTCCAGTAATTTTTTTAGAGGAACGAAAGATTTTTAAGCACAGGGTGGATGAACAGAAACTGAAGAAAATTTTGGATATCAGCGATTAACGCTGCCAAAAACTTCAACAAAATTGGAAGGATTGTACTGTGGTTGTTGAACTGCGATGGTTGTATGTGATTGAAGTGTAATTGCAGCGGTCATAACCATAAAAAACAGAACGAGCGCTGAAAGATATGGAACCAGGAATCCGGACGTGATTGCATTTTCATCTTCGCGGATGCTGGGGAATACTTCGACGAAAGACCATCTTGGAAGATGAAACGTTCGAATTGCCGACGGCATTTGCTCTTCATCATAGTTGCCGATCATGCTGATGCTTTTGGAAAGTAAGTCCAATTCTTTACTGCAGTTTTCGCAGACACTCAGATGATTGTGAACACGCAGACGGTATTCTTGAGACAATTCCGTATCAATGTATTCTGACAGGTGCATTTGCACCCATTTACATTCACGCATATTGCTGTAACGCATCCTTCATCTCCTGCCGCGCTCTTGCCAATCGTGACTTCACAGTACCTAACGCAAGATTCAGTGATTCTGCGATTTCCTGATAACTAAATCCTTCCAAATCGCGTAACACCAGAATCGCACGATGATCAGGCCGCAGCTTACGCAGCGCAATCCCGATTGTCCGGCTTTTCTCGCTTAATGTAAGCGATAATTCCGGGTTGGGCTTTGAATCAGCATAAGTTCTTGAAACACCATCGAGTCCTAAAAAATGATCTTTTAGTCTTTGATACCAGCGTCTCTTTTCATTGAGCACGGTATTCAAAGTGATCCGATAAATCCATGTTTTCAATGAACATTGATTTTGGAAACTGCCAACACCACGGAAAATTTTTATGAAAACATCCTGGCAAATTTCTTTTGCCTCTTCGCTATTTCCCAGATAACGATACAAGAAGCGAACGATCGGCCGTTCATATTCGGCAACCAGACGTTCGAACGCTCTCTCATCGCCGGCCTGTAAGTTGAGGACAAAGCGAGCCTGAACCTCGGCAGCTGATGCTTCTTCAGCAACTTCGGGAGCCAAAAACGGTAATGCTGCAGCAACTTTGCTCAACGGGCTCATTCTTTCTCCCCGATCATAGTTGTTGACACCCCCCCGGTGCCAAAAGTTCCATACTTTCAACATACATAAAAACGCACCCGAGCACAAATGGCGTTAAAATCTCAGCGGTACGGCTGTTAGTTCTGGTTAGGATCTTCGGGGCGCAGGTGGGCAAAACGTTGGGTCCAGTCGACGGCAGATATCCTTTTGCTCAGAATCTGATAGAGGGCTTCAGCCCTTAAATAAACATCATCCATTTTCAATAGCTCGAATCGTGTTTCCAATTCCATTGGTAGCTGATTTGCAATTTGATTTACAACTTCTGTAAAGTTCGGCTCTTCTGTTTCGAAAAGTTTTAATGCTTCCGGTTCAATTTTTTTGAATCCCGATAACAAATTTTCGGTCATTTGTTGAACCTTAGCCGGCTCTTGGTTCAGTATTTCCGGCAACACTTCGACTCGCGCTTTTCGATAAGGAAATTCTTGCACCACTTCGATAGGACGTACACGATACAGTCCACGCAAAACAATATCGTATTTGTCATCCGGCAAAGGTTCAACGTGAATCATCTCACCAGCACAGCCAATCGAATGGAATGGGGGATTCCCATAATAATCTTCCTGCCAGCCCTCTTCGAATAAAAACATTCCGATCAGCTGTTTGGTTGCGATTGTGTCTTGAATCATCTGACAATAACGTGGTTCAAAAATATGCAAAGGCAATAATGTTTGTGGAAAAAAGATTACAGTGGGTAGGGGGAAAATTGCTATAACATCTTCGTTCATTTCTAGGGTTTTGTGGCCAGATAACCAAAAGCCATCAGGATCCCTAAAGCAATCATAGTTAAAACAATCAAAAAGATAATTGTTCCGATCAATGTATCCGGCACATCTTCAAGAGCTGCCGCAGTTTTTTCACGAAATTCCCCTAGCTTCGCTTTGAGCCCGGCCATAATTGACACTCCTTTGACCTCATTTTTGTGAGAGATTATATTACAGCAAATCTGCTGTACCAATATGCAATATTAGGAAATGCCGGCGAGCCGCCGGCGTTACAAACCGCTTTTCATGGACCAACACGTGAAATTATATCGAGACTATTCGGCCCCTTCACACGATATTGAATTCCTCGCCAGGAAACGGTTCGAGTAAAAACGTTGCTCCACATCGCGGCAACGTTGATTAAAGACATCACGGGACTCAAGATCCAGGCAAGCAATCTTGAGCCAGCCGGTTTTGCTAAAAACTTACTCATACACTCCATACGTATTTCTGCTTTCACCCCCTGACAAATCTGAAACACGGTGAATGCTACTAGAAATTGAATTGGGAAAAAGATAATTCCGACAATCAACCAAACGAACCAGATCATGTGATAAATAAATGTTCCAAGCCATAAGCCATGATGATAAAGCTTTGTCATTAACAACTGGCGCGCGATCCATGAAAAAAAAGCTGGACCTGAAATTCCATCTTCAGTTACAGCGATCGCCTGGGGTACAAATCGAATTTTTCGTCCCGATGTGCGAAGAGCTTTTGTTAGCCCTAAATCATCACTTAATGAGCCATTCCAAAACGAAACCACATTTGTTTCTTCAAATGTTTTTCGGAATAAAGCCATTGCGCCACCCCAGGCAAAATTTCCTTTGCCCGATTCGCTGAATAACGTTAGCACTGCTGAATTCCAAATCGCTCTAAACTGAGAAAAGATCGAAGATTTGTCCGGAAAAAACCAACGATAACCTGTTACTCCATCTTGAGGATGCAGAAGTAATTCCTGTACCAATGAACCCAGCCATTCACTTTCTACACGGCCATCAGAATCAGCAAAAGCAAATATTTCAAACTCTTCCGGAATCCTTTCAATGGCGAATTTGAGATTATGAATTTTTTGTCCGCAGTCGACTGCGGATCCTGCAACAAAGATCGTTGCATTTCCGAACGTGGATAAGACCGAAATGGAAGGATCTTCACGTGATTCTAGAATAAAAAAGACATGGTAATTGGAATAGGTTTGTTGAAACCAGGATGTTGCGATTTTTTGAAAATTCGATTCCAGGCCTCTGAATGAAACCAGCAAAGCAACCCGTGGATTTTGATCAGGCTGTTTATTGATTGAAATTTTGTTCAAAAAGAATTTCCTGAATTTGAAAGTCCCAAGCGTGGTGATAACGGCTTCAATCGCAAGGATTAATGTCAAGATGTAAAACAAAATAGCCATTCGTTCACCAACAAAATCACTATATTATTACTTACTCGAATCGTAATCTTACTCTTACTCGTACTCGTAATCGTAATCGTAATCGAAAAATGAAAACCTCTGGTTGCAATTTGTACCGCCGGCGTCTCGCCGGCCAAACAAGATCTAATCACGGAAATACGGAAGGCACGGAAATCACAGAATATTTCAGTATATTCAGTGCCTTCAGTGTTTCCGTGATTAAATCTCTGATAATGCTTAGCCAGCGTTACAAATCTCGAATGAAACGACTTCTTGTTTTCTTTTTGTTTTTCCCCGCCACGCACCTGTTCAGCGCGACTGCCCCCGAAATCCTAATCAACCACAGAGTCGCTGAGAAACTTCAATTGCATCAAGGAGACATCGTAGAAATTTCGCTAACCGGCGATATGAAAAGAGTCCAACAATTCCGGATTGGTGCAATCTATGAAGAGCCAGCAGATCCATCACTCGTTCCTTTGAAACGCAACTACGTAAAAATGCATCTATCAGATTTAGAAAATCTTACGGGCAAGAAAGATCAAGTAGATATGATTTCCATTCAACTTAAAAAAGGCTCAGATGCCGGAAACATTGCGGCAAGATTGAATGCCGATGCAATTGGATTTACAGCGTACTCCGCACAAGAGCTCGCTAACCGAAGCAGTACTACGTTCGTTGTGGTAAGCCGTTTTCATCAAGCGATCGCATTTATCTCCATGACCGCCGGTGCGGTTTTCATTTTTGCTTTGATGGTAATGCGCGTTGAAGACCAGCGCAAAAATCTCGCAATTCTCACCGTAACAGGTATTTCGAAAGAAACAATCTTGAAATCGCTGATGTTGGAAGCTGTATTTTTTGCTTTTATTGCCAGTTTGCTTGGGGCGGTACTCGGATCGATCTCCGCACGCATCGTGAATTTGTATTATCAACATTATTATCAAACCACCCTCACCTTCGCAGAAGTAACTGGCGACATTTTGATCCGGGCGGTATGCATCGCATTTTTCTTAGGAATTATTGCCGGAACATTTTCGTGGTTTCGATTGCGACGCCTCGCGGTTCTGCAGGAGTTAGGAAGATGAAGTTTCCGCTTTATCTGGCATTTCGAAATCTGATGCGATATCCCGGAAGGAATCTTTTGTACATCCTCGGCGTCTCAATTACTGCTGCACTATTGCTGGATATGGTGCTGTTATCTGGAGGACTTAAAGTCTCATTGCTTCGTGTTTTAAAGCACATGGGATGGGAAGTCCGGCTGAGTCCGCGCGGTACAGTTCCTTTTGAAACAGAAGCCCAGATAAAGAATTTTTCAGCGCTTCGGTCTTCCATTGCGAAAATTGTTTCAGCACAATCGATTGATGGAATGCTGGGCACAACTGTAAACACGAAATTTAAGAATCAAATCTTCACAAGCTTTGCAGCCGGCATTGATAGCCAGCGCAGAGTTCTTTATCGCGTGATTGCAGGAAAAGATACAGTGCCGCATTCGAATGAAATTTTGGTGAACCGATTTTTAGCCGATCAAAAAGGAATTCGCCCTGGAGATGTTTTGCCGTTATGGATTGGCAATCAGGAACAGATTTCAGGGTCACCTGAAATTTTAGAGGCGCGAGTTTCTGGCATTATTGAATTTGAATTGGATTCCGGTAGTCAGTACACAATTACATGCGGTCTTCCCTTCCTTCAAAAACTGATGGGGAAAGAAGGCGAAGATACCGTTTCGGTAGTCATGATTAAGTTAAACAATCCTGCAACTGCACAATCTGCAGCAAAAGAAATTGGCAAACGTTTTCCACAGGTGAGCGCATACACACTTCAAGGCGTTGTTGATGCCCTGGAAGGACAACTTTCCTATTTTCGCCAGTTCTCATACATCCTTGGAGGCATCAGTTTGATCGTTACCTTTGTTCTGGTGTTCATCATCACCACAATTTCGTTTCATGATCGTCTCGGCGAAGTTGCGCTCTTGCGGGCAATTGGAATCGGTCACAAAACAATTTTCAGTACAATCTTGTTTGAAGGTGTGATTACTTCGCTGGCATCAGCGACTCTTGGTTTTGCATTAGGAAAGCTGATCGCAATTTATCTGGACAGTGTATTGAAATCTGCGCCAGGATTGCCTGCTGAATTTTCGTTCTTCGTATTTGAACCTTTATCTGTGCTGCGCGCTTTGATCATATTGCTGATCACCGGCATTTTTGCTGGTTTGTATCCGGCTTCCGCAGCAGTACGTCTTCCTGTTGCCGGAACATTGCGTGAGGAAATCCTGTGATCGTTGCCGCAAAAGACGTTCACAAGACGTATCACGAAATGGAAAAACCGGTTCAAGCTCTACGCGGTTTGTCATTAGAAGTGAATGCGGGCGATTACATCGCTGTTGCTGGGCCGAGTGGTTGCGGCAAATCAACATTCCTTCATATGCTTGGCGCGCTGGATGTTCCAACATCCGGCGAAATATTCTGGGAATCAGAACCGATTAATGAATGGGATGAGTCACGCCGCACACGATTACGATTAGAAAAAATCGGTTTTGTGTTTCAACGGTTTTATCTTTTGCCAATGCTGTCAGCGCGCGAAAACATTGAACTTCCAATGCGCGAATTAGGGATCCAACAAAGTGAAAGACAAAAACGTTCGATCGAATTGTTGGAATATGTAGGAGTAGCTAATCGCAAAAATCATAGGCCATCACAACTAAGCGGCGGTGAAATGCAGCGGGTTGCAATCGCACGCGCATTGGCGAATCGGCCGAAGTTATTACTTGCTGATGAGCCGACCGGTGAATTGGATGCCGCTACCGGTGAAGAGATCGCACGATTGTTTCAGCGATTCAACAATGATGGATTAACTCTGGTAGTCGTTACACACAACATTGAATTAGCGGCCTCAGCGCATCAAGTCCGGCATATGAGAGATGGGAAATGGGAATAGCCTGGCTTTTGCTGCTCAGAACTTTTGCCACGCGGCCAAAACGAACCCTTTTGTTTTTACTTGGCTATGCATTGGCAACAGGGGTGATGATCACTTTGCTTGCTGTAGGTGAAGCGGTTTTAGTTCAAGCACGCGACAAAAATTTAGTAGGCGGCGGCGATTTAGTTCTTGTCCCACTTGGAATCGATATCGAGAGTTTGAAAGTTGGTGGTGTTTCAGCAATGTATTACTCGATTCCACAAGCACGGTTCATCGTTCATCAAATGCTTTCAAGCAGCCGGTTTCAAAATGAAATTGAAATGATTTCGCCATATTTGTATTCAGAAGTTTTATATGCGCGAAACCCAAACGCGGGCGCGGAGTTCCGCTCTCCGGAAAACGGCGTCGAAACAATTTTTGCTGAAGGTTCAATTCCGGAATCCGAACAAACAATCAAACGATGGAAGTTGCCATGGGAAAATAATGACGCAGATAAAGATTGGATTCAGTCGCCGGATCTGAATCAAATTGATCATTTTCATTTGCCTTCATCAGAAAATTTACCGCTGAATCAATGGGCGGAATGGCATTATTTCAATTTCGACACAAATGATTTCTTCGGCTATCTCAGCCTTATGACAGCGGGCGATGTTGCACATGATCGCGGAACCTGGGTTGTTTCATTGCAGTTGTTTGACGGCAACTATAAACGTTATTCACAAACCTATCCTGCAACTCGAAATCAGCTTCCATTAAAACGCGTTGATTACGTTGTTGGATCAAATCAAATCAAACTCACCAATAATGTTTACGAAATTGATTTGAACTTTGATAAAGTTCGTGGGAAATTGCGCTACACTCCAGCGCCAAATCTCTATTGCCCTCCTGTGATGCTGGCGGAATCAGAAGGATTTGAATCCGGTTATGTGATTCCATCAGTTAAAGGAATTTTTGAAGGTTCGCTTTCGATCGGCAACCGTACTTATGATTTCAACAAAGCTGCTGGCTATCATGATCACAATTGGGGAATCTGGCAGCAACCCGCCGCGGCGGGTGATCCTGTGCGTTGGAATTGGGGACATGCCTTTTCCGATTCTTACTCACTTTTTTATGGTGAAATATTTCTGAAAGACCGAAGCCGCGGTTTGTTTGTCGTTGTTTTTGATAACAAAGGTTATCTGACTTTGTTTCGACCCGGATCAATTCAGTATTCTGATTTCAATCAACAACCTGAGGGCATCACAGTTTCCAAACATCTTCATATCAGCCAGCGAAAACCATTTACGGCGATTGAAATGGATGGCATTTCTAAGTCCTTCGCTGCAACACCGATGCAATCAAAAACTCCACTTTATTTCATTCAATACAAAATGGATTACAACATCAAACTTGAAATTGATGGCAAAACGGTGAGCTTTCCAGCTAGCGGCAACTCCGAAACCTTTGTGTCTCCGCGGTAAAATTTCACAATCCGTTTTCGGAAATTGTGTATGACAGAATTGCGATTGCAACTGCGCCGAGTTCTAATTCGCGTGGATGCACTTTGTCCAAAGTATCGTGTGTTGAATGATGATAATCAAAATAACGCTGGCTATCCGGACGAAATCCAATCGCTGGTATTCCCATTTTTGCAAGATAAAGCAAATCCGCACCAGGATGTCCGCTACTAACTTCACCTGCTCCGGCAATTGCAAACAACTCGCTCCATTTTTGAATCTTCGCTAACGCGGCCGGATCTGCAACCGTGAATCCTCGCGGAGTAAAACCACCAGCATCAGTTTCAATGCAAGCGATATGTTTTCCTGCTGTCGTTTCTGAATCAGTATAAGCACGGGCACCTTTCAATCCATTTTCTTCATTCGCAAACAAAACCCCTCGAATCGTGCGTTTCGGTTTCAAACCAAGACGTTTAATAATGCTCAATGCTTCAAGCGTATGCGCACATCCAGCACCATCATCGTGAGCGCCAACACCTAGATCCCAGCTATCAAGATGGCCACCGACTAAAATGATTTCATCAGGAAATTGTGATCCACGAATTTCTCCAATCACGCTTGCTGAGGCGACATCTGGAAGTTGTTGGCAGTCGAGTTTTAATGTTACGCGCACCGGCGCGCTATCTTTCAATAAAGTGCTTAAAGCGTCTGCATCATTCGTGCTGACTGCGGCTGCAGGAATTCTTGGAAGTTTTTCATCATACATCACCGATCCGGTGTGCGGAACATCATCATGCGCCAGGGTCATCGATCGAACGATTGCTGCAACTGCTCCTGCGGCCGCAGCTTGCGAAGGACCTTTTGGTGCGTTGCTCCGATGCATCTCCATACGCTTCAAAAGTATTTAAGCGAGCCGGATCCATCGGACGATTGAAAAAAACAATTTTGCCTTTCGCAATTCCTGGTTTTTTTAATTCATCAAATGAATGAATTTCAACAACATCAGCAGTAACTCCGCCCACCGGAGTTGGAATACTTCCACCAAGAGCGCAAATCGTAAGCGGCAATTTTTTTCCATTACCGGATGCTGCTTCAGCAAATTCGATTTTTCCACGAATCCAGTGCGGAATCTGCGCCGGATTCAAGCGAACGTTTTCAAAACCAAGAGAAATCATTTTCGCTTTGCCCCATTTCACCGCTTTTTCATAATTTTCGGAACCACTTAAACGTGGCCCGATGGCAGTGAGCTCCGATAACATGTCGTAAGCCTGCAGCTTCATCATTCCTTCTTTCAACATGGCTGAAGCTGTTTCTTTTTCAGGGGAGGACTGCGAAAAACATTCCACCGGAAGGCAGACAAGAACTGATGCAACTAATGCATAAATTACCAGTTGTTTCATATCGATTGAACAGAACGCGGATTATATCACGCAGTCTAAAGTGATCTAAGACGCTTGGTGTACAATGGCGCTATGCAGAGAAAAAACGTACTGGCGATGATCCTTGCGGGAGGTGAAGGTACGCGTTTGTATCCGCTAACGAGAGATCGGGCCAAGCCTGCCGTACCCTTTGGTGGACGATTCCGAATTATCGATTTTGCATTAAATAATTTCGTAAATTCAGGATTTTTTAAAATCAAAGTCTTAACGCAATTTAAATCAGATTCACTGAATGTCCATCTTTCAAAAGCCTGGAGATTGTCACCTACCTTAAATCAATTTGTTGATGCAGTTCCCGCGCAAATGCGAATGGGACAACACTGGTATCGCGGCACGGCGGATGCCGTGTTTCAAAATTTAAATTTAATCTTTGATGAAGAGCCCGATTATGTGTGCGTGTTCGGGGGTGATCACATTTATCAAATGGATGTGAATCAGATGTTAGATTTTCACACTCAGAAGAAGGCAGAAGTAACAATCGCTGCTGTGCCGGTGCCGGTATCGGAGTCGCGCCAATTTGGTGTGATTGAAGTTGACGATCAATGGCGCGTTACTGGATTCGAAGAAAAGCCTGCAAAAGGAAAAACAATTCCAGGTCATCCGGAAACGATCCTGGCATCAATGGGAAATTATATTTTCAATCGAAAAATCTTAACGACGGTTTTGGAAGAAGATGCAATTTTGCAAGATTCAGCTCATGATTTCGGGAAAACAATTCTGACGAAACTCCATTTGCATCATCCAGTTTATGCCTACAATTTCTTAACAAACGAAATTCCGGGCGGCGAAGAAAAAGAACGTGGATACTGGAGGGATGTGGGAACGATTGATTCATATTTTCAGGCAAACATGGATTTAATCGCGGTTGATCCGATTTTCAACTTGTATAACTATCGATGGCCTTTACGAACCGTTCATTACGACTATCCAGCAGCAAAATTTGTATTTGCTGATTTCGATACAAACCGTGCCGGTATCGCGTCTGATTCTATGGTTTCTGAAGGTTGCATCATAAGTGGCGGTCGCGTTGATCGATCCATCTTATCGCCAAGAGTTATGATTCACAGCTATAGTTCAGTGCAGGATTCGATATTGATGCATGGTGTGGATATTGGACGTTACGCAAAAATCAATCGAACCATTATTGATAAGGGTGTAAAAATCCCGGCAGGTTGCAGGATTGGTTACGATGAGGAAGAAGATCGCGCTCGCGGATTACATATCAGCGATCAAGGCGTGGTGGTAGTTCCTAAAGGCACAACGTTTGACGAATGATACGGAATGCGCGATGCGAGATGCGTGGAATTAGGTAGCCCCCAGCGTAAGCTGGGGGTAAGTGATTTCAACAAGCGATTAAGCCCGCCCTACAGGGCGCGGCGTAAGACTAACCTAATTTTCCTTTAACGCTAACAGCTCTTTCGCAATAAATAACAAACGATCAGGCTGAAATGGCTTTGCTATATACATATCTGCATCAGATTGCAGACCTTTGTCCCAATCCTCTGGCAGATCACGCGCGGTCAAGAATGCAATAAAAGTATCTTTCGTTTCCGGATCGCTCCGCAGTGCAGCACAGGTCTGAAACCCATCCATGACCGGCATCAAAATATCAAGGAAAATTAAGTCAGGATGTTCTGCCTTTGCAACTTCGAGTGCTTCTTTTCCATCGGATGCAGTTACAACTTGATACCCTGCATCTTCGAAAAGTGTAACGAGGAATTTGCGGATATCCGCTTCATCATCTACTACTAAAATCTTAGCCATCTGTTGAGTGGAACCCCTTCCAATTACTACTCCCTCACAGATGCGAACTCTCAGCCCAAAAACTTATTTTCTAAATTTGACAGTATGGTATCACAATCCGTTACAAAATTTGAGGCAGACGGCTAACCATCCCAATTTTCAGATCTTCCGAAATTGGATCCTTACCCAGCCATATGCGTGCAACAGCGCCAGCAAGTTTAGAATTCTTAATAGCCTGTGAAGAACCAGAAGGAGTGATTACAGTAATCTCATCTCCTTTTATGAACACTTTCATTTCCTGTCCTTCTTTCATATCAACCTTGCTGGCTTTAAGAAATGCCTCAGCATCTTTTTGAACATCAGCAGCTTTCATATCAACATTTTTTTCAAGGCTTTCCTTAAATGCTTCAACGATTTTTCCTGAATCTACATTGCGTACGAAATGCAGCAAAAACATTTTTGCGAAATTTCCATCAGATATAGCATCATAAACACTCTGATCTGGTTTACCGGCCTTACTTTTAACTTGCTCCAGAGCCGATTTTGCCGCCGTATCGATATAAAGAGCCCCGGCATAGACTTTAATCATCATCTTCGACCGAACACCGGCACCTGCAAGAAATAAATCCGAACCCTCATGATTCATCGTTTCCGAAAAGCCAACGCCCGTCTTGGGCTCTTTGAATTCGCCATAGAGCAGAAATGGCACCATTACCGACAAAATTAAACCGAAGATCGTGATCCGCTTCATACTATTTCTCCTTTTGTACCATGTTAGTTCCCGCATACGCCCGGGTAAAGCATTAGAAACAAATCCATTGCCGAATTCTCGGTGAATCGTTTATACTCCAATTCGATGAATTGGGTAAGAACCCGTTTCGGACGCCCTGTAATCCTTTTTCACTGGCTAGCTGGTACAGCCGGCGTACTGATCCTTCTTGCCAGCACTTTATATTCTCCATTTCCTGAAATTCAAAGCCCACCTTCTGCTCTTTTGATTTTTCTCGCACTGCATTTTGCAGCATCATTCCTTCATTTTCAATTTGCAAGGCTTCAAATTGTTGTAACTTTTGAATCCGCATTTACTACCGCTGCTTTACTTATACTTGGCACATTGCCTGCAGTCTGGATCGCGGTTGCAGCTGTAATTATCGGATCGTTAAAGCGAGTATTCCAACGCCGTTTAGTCCTCCATCGTAAAACACCGCTTTCTTATGATCTCAGCATCATCGTTTTCAATGCCGGAATGACTGCAATCATGTGGCTTGCCGGCGCTTCAGTATACGTGCTCATTATGAAAGCACCGATTCCCATCGAAACTCTGAATAGTTATATCGTTCTTTCGATCCTGGCGATGTATGGCTGCTTAAGCACAATCAATGTGGTCTCGCTATTCTTAAGCAATTTTCTCCAGGCACAAAATGCTTCGCTGTTTTTCCGGCAGGCATTTCTGCCAGCATTTCTTGCTGAACTTGCAACGATACCGTATGGAATTTTAATGGCGCTCACTTACGCCGGAATGGGCGTTTGGGCATTTGTATTTCTTGCGCTCACACTTCTGCTTTCGAATTTGGTTTTGCGGAATATCAGTTTGATGCGGCGCGATCAAGAAGAAAAATTGCGACAATCAACAGGCTTAAACAGGATCACCCGCCGAATTAATTCCCTGAGAAAAGAACAATCGATTTTGCAGCTTCTGTATTCCGAAGTTCCTGAGTTTATAGATACTGAAGATATGTTTGTCGCGGTGGAAGATCGCGAAGTAAGTTCGTTGCGTTTTTTAACGAAAGAAAATCCTGCATTGACCTCGTTAGCTTATTATGTCTGGAAGACCGGAGAGGTTTTGTTGGTACGTGACAATCTTCGCGATAACAAAGAGCCGCTATTAACTCCACTTGCAAAAGCAGGGATTAATTCGTGTTTGGTGATGCCAATCCGAAGCGTGGATCGACTTCATGGAATTATTGGCCTAACCGCCAGCGAAGTCGGAACGTTCAAAGAAGAGCATGTATCAGTGCTCTTGATGATTGCTGGTGAAGCTGCATTGGCATTAGAAAATTCTCGATTGTACAACGATCTTACTGATAAAGTTTCTGAACTTGAACGTCTGAATAAAGAATTGCGCCAGGTTGATCGGATGAAGTCTGAATTTCTTGCGAATGTATCGCATGAGTTGCGCACACCATTAACAACGATCAAAGGCTACGTAGACTACATGATGCGCGAAAAAATGGGACCACTTACACCGTTACAAAATGAAGGCTTGATTATTGCGCAGCGAAACATCTTGAGATTGCAAAGGCTGATCAATGATTTGATTGATTACACCAGGCTCGAATTCAAACGGCCGCCACTTTCTTTGTCAGCTGCTTCATTCGATTCAATTTGGAATCCTGTTTATGCTGAATACGTGGAGTCAATTATGCAGAAAAGGCAGTCACTGCATTTGATGATTCCACAAAATTTGCCTTTGCTGTTTGTTGATACTCAGCTACTAAGTCAAGCCCTCAAAAGCCTTCTCAGTAATGCAACGAAATTTACACCAGAAGGCGGCATTGTTTGGGTCGAAGCGCGCATTCTGGAACAAGATGATTATTATGATCGCGATGTATATCGCATGCATTGTGTACTGGAAGCACTAATTCCTGTTGAGATTTCAATTCGTGATAATGGTGTCGGAATTCCAATAGAATCTCAAAACAAAATTTTTGACAGATTCTACCAGGTCGATTCTTCGCATACTCGCCGTTATGGTGGAACCGGCCTGGGACTCGCGATTGTCAAATCCGTAATGGATGCCCATGGAACAAAAGTTTCGGTGCAAAGTAATCAGGGGGAAGGGAGCACTTTTACTTTTGTAATTCCAGGGATTCTGGCATCTGACGTTAATACTTCACTCAAAACGGCTCAAGTTACAAGTCATCCCCGCCCCAAATATGTCACTTAATGAATAAGCGCATCTTAATTGTTGATGACGAAGACGACATTCTCAACTTAGTCCGTTTGATTCTTGAGGATGCCGGTTTTGAATGCGAAACTGCGCGCGACGGCAAAGAGGGGCTGAATGCGATCCAGCAACAGAAGTTTGATCTGGTGTTGTTGGATATCATGATGCCCGTTCTCACCGGTTGGGAAGTTCTACGTTTTTTAAGAGACAATGAACAAACTCGCAACTTGCCTGTCGCAATGCTTACTGCACGCGCTTTCTCAGCAGAAACTCCAGGAATTGAACTCACTGCTTATAGCGATTACATTATGAAACCGTTTGAACCGGATGATTTGCTGGAGAGAGTAAAAAAGATTCTAACCACAAAGTAGATTACTTCAAAATCCGTTGGATCTGCTTTTCGAAGTATTCCGGTGTTTGAACTCCGATAATCTTATCCACTTGCTTCCCGGTTCGATCGTAAAAATAAGTCGTAGGAAGTGCCCAGATACCGCCAAATTTATCTTCCAGGCCTGGCGTTTTAAGGTAGGTTGGATAATGAATTGGCGTTTCTTTCATGAAGTCTTTAACAAGTTGAGTCCCATCCTCATCTGTTGCGATTCCAACAATCACAAGTCCCTTATCGGAATATTTTTTTTGCAAATCATTAAGCATCGGAATCTCAAACCTGCATGGACCGCACCAGGTTGCCCATAAGTTAAGAATTAGAGGTTTGCCGGAGAATTCACTGAGTTTAATCTTCTTTCCACTAAGATCCTGCAACTCTACGATGGGTAAACTACTGCTAGCACCCTCAGGTGCTTTACATCCCTGATAACTAAACAAAAAGATGATTCCGACAAAAAAGAGTAAAAGTAAAATTTTTCTAATCATAGACGAGTCATCTGAATGACGTATTATTATAATCAATATAACTTCGATAACAACAATTGAAAGGATTTTTATGAACTTAAAACAAAATGTAGCCGTTATTACTGGAGCAAGTAAAGGCATCGGAAAAGCAATTGCATACACGCTTGCAAAACAAGGTTGTCATGTAGTGTTAAATGCTCGCAATGAAAAAGATTTGAAGGCCGCTGAAAAAGAAATATCACAACTTGGAGTGAAGGTGCTCGCAGTTGCTGGAGATGTCCGGAATTCGAAAGATGTTGAAACTCTCGCAAAAACAACGGAACGCGAATTAGGCCCGGCAACAATTCTTGTCAATAATGCCGGTATTGGACATTTCACTGAAGTTGCACAGATGAGCGATGAAGATTTCCGGTCGATATTGGAAACGAATCTGTTTGGAGTTTTTTATTGTTGTCGTGCTTTTTTGCCTGGAATGATGCAAAAAGAGCAAGGCCATGTAATCAATATCGCTTCGCTGGCAGGAAAAAATCCGTTTGCAGGAGGTTCCGCATATTGTGCTTCGAAAGCAGCATTAATTTCGTTTGCGGAATGCCTGATGTTGGAGGTACGCCACCACAACATCAAAGTTACGACAATCTGTCCGGGCTCAGTACAAACGGAATTTGGTTCTGGTGAAATGAGTAAAAGAAACTGGGCGTTGACTTCAGAAGATGTTGCGACTGCAGTGCTGGATGTATTAACAACATCACAAGGTTCGTTGATCAGTATGCTTGATTTGAGGCCGTTGAAACCACCAAAACGTTAAGGCCGAGGATTTAAACTTCCAGTGCGATAACCTTCAAGATCGAGTGTCACGTACTGAAAGCCAAGCGACTTAAAGAATTGAGTAATTCGCTGAAATAAATCCGCTTCCCAAATTTTTCCCATTTCTTCTGGCGCCAATTCTATCCGCACAATTTTTTCATGATGTCGCACACGGATCTGCCGGAATCCCAAACGTCGCAAAAACGACTCCCCTTCTTCCACAGATTTTAGTTTTTCTAATGTGATCAATGTGTTGTGCGGTATTCGCGATGATAAACATGCTGATGCAGGAATATTCCAGGTAGTTAATCCAGCCAAACGTGATCGGATTCTGATTTCCTCTTTGGTCATTCCAATTTCAACAAGTGGACTTCTTACTTCATGCAAGTCTGCGGCTTTTCTGCCTGGACGATAATCGCCCAAATCATCAGCATTGGTTCCATCAACAACCACATCGAATCCGCGGTCAACGGCAATGCCACCAAGAACGCTGTACAATTCATCTTTGCAATGAAAACAGCGATCTGATTCGTTGCGCACGAATTGTTCTTTCTGCATCTCCTGCGTTCGAACAATCTCGTAAGGTGCCCCTATGATCCGCACATTTTCCAGCGCGTATTGCTTCTGAATTTCAGGAACTGTTTCCGAAAATGAACTGATTCCTAAAGCACGATCACCGTATACCTTATATGCAGCATACAAAACATACGTAGAATCCACACCGCCGCTGTAAGCTACAATCGCGCTCCGATAATTTCGAAACCAGTCGAAAAGATGCAGCTCCTTTTCTCCCGAAGATTTTTCGATATCGACGACTTTATTTTCCAAAATGTTCGAATCCTTTTTTCAATGCTATCAATTGGCCTTTTGAACCAACCCCCTGAATTCCTTCAGATGGATCAGTCATAACTCCAATCTCATACAATCTAAGATTGGCGGTCCGTGTCGCAAATTCCATCTTGTTTTTGCTCGGCACTGTGAATAGCAAATGGTAATCCTCACCACCGTAGAGCGCAAGTTCTTGCGGATCCCAATTCATCCTGGTTGTAAGCTCAGTCACGCAATTTGCAATCGGGATGCGATTCAATTCTATTCGTGCTCCGGTACCGCTCTCATGACAAATTTCACCAAGATCAGAAGCCAAACCATCGCTTAAATCGATCATACTGCTCAAAAGTTTACAGCCAGCCAGCATTCTAGCTAATGCATTGTGATTCGGAGGTTCAAGGTGTGATTGAATCGCATCAAGGATCGCTGGAGGCTCAGATTTTGCCAATCGATATCCAGCCTGCAGACATTTCAAACCAGCCGCAGATGCGCCAAGAGGTGATGATACAAAAATTGCGTCACCTGGTTGCGCGCCATTTCTAAACAAAACCTCATCGGCGGAAACCTCACCACCCATAAAAACATCCATAAACAAGATTGGTGATTGGGATACATTCCCTCCTACAAAGTTGATTCCGGCTTCGTTAGCTACCGAAGTCATGCCTTCATACAATTGCTCGACAAATTCAATCGAAGTATTTTCCTGAAATCCGGCGGATAACATGAAAAATGACGGAGTTCCACCCATCGCTGAAATATCGCTTAGATTTACCAGAACTGCTTTTCGACCGATTGTCCGAGCATCCGCATATTCAAGTCGAAAATGAACGTTTTCAACTAAAACATCAGTCGTAAACAGCTGGTACGCTCTTCCTGAAGCACTTCGCAAAACAGCGCAATCTTCGGAAAAAACTCTAACTATCGAAGGTGAATTCCCCAGGTAGGATTGAAGTTTTTGTAATAACTTCTTTTCGCCAATGTCTTTTATGGTATTATCCATGCTTTTCATTATATTCACACGAACTAGTTTATAATTCCTTTGCGTCTAAAAGGTTCCAAGGTAAAATGAGGCGGATGAAGAAGACTGCTCAGGCGCTTGAGGAGAACCGTTCTAAACGCATGCCCAGCGCCGAATACGAAGTCGACATCATTATCAATAGCAACTATAAGTTCATTGATATAGGCCATGATGTAGTGAAGTATGTGTGTAATCTCATCGGCTTTGACGAGGACACTACTCATTGGATCATTTTGGCTGTACGTGAGGGGATCAGTAACGCAATCAAACATGGCAACAAACTAGACGAGAATAAGAAAGTTAAGATCCGTTTAGTTTACGAAAACAAAGAGTTGCATGTTTCCATTGAGGACCAGGGAGAGGGATTCAACCCTGAATCGGTCGATAATCCTTTACTTCCGGATAATTTGTTAAAATCCACTGGACGTGGAATTTTCTACATCAAAAACTTCATGGATGAAGTGAAGTATGAATTCCGGGATGGGAAGACCCTTTTAAAGATGAAGAAAGCTCTACAGCAGAAATGATAATTGAGCCGCGATTGATCCGGCCAGAGTTTTCATACAAAGGAAGCCTCTCTGAGCATCCGCTGCCGGACATATTGTTCACAATCAACCAATATCGTGTCCCTGGTGTTTTGACTTTCACTAATAAACACGAATGCAAAAGATTATTTTTGCGCGATGGAAACATCATTTTTACAGCATCAAATCTGAAAGAAGATGAGCTTGGTGATTTTCTTTTGCGATGCGGGAAAATAGATCGCGTTCAATATGCGGTCGCAAGCCGCATTCTGAAAGAAGGCAAACGTAAGCGCATCGGGCAAATTCTTGTAGATATGACCGCGATCCAGGAAAGCGATTTGAATTGGGCCGTAAGAGCACACCAACAATCTATCCTTTGGAGTTTATTTAACTGGACCGAAGGTACCACCGTTTTTAACATCGGCAATTTCAAACAAACCGAGCCAATTCTGTTAGATCTTATAATTCCGCGAGCCATTATTGATGGGATTCGAAATATGAGCCAGGCGAAAAGAATTATCGGCTATGTTGGGAATCGTAAAACCCTACTGGAACAAGATCCAGACGCGCAATTGACATTGGAGTTATACAATCCGGACGAATCGGAGCGTGAAATTTTGAGGATGGTTGATGGATTAACGAATCTCTATGAGATTTGCTCTGCATCGCCGCACGGACCTCATGAAACTGCGAAAATTCTTTATGCTTTCTGGATCCTGAAGTTGATACGTCCAAAGAATGAAGTTCACGGAGTTCGGATTGCATCTTCCCTTTCCACTTCCCGTTTTGCATAATGAATACCTACCAGGAGGGCGGGCGTCTCTGCCCGCCATTCAATAAAATTACGTTGATATGAAATCAGAAGTCTTACTCCGCCTGCATTCCATTCCCAACATTCATGAGCTCAATGTGTATAAAAAGAATGGAGGCTACCAGGCTGTTGTTCAAGCTTCAAAGATGAAGCCTCACGAAATCATCGATTTGATTGATCAATCCGGATTAAGAGGCCGCGGCGGTGCAGGCTATCCCACTGGTAAGAAAATGCGAGCTGTCGCATCTCAAACTGAACAGCAAAGATATTTTGTTTGCAATGTTGCTGAAGGTGAACCTGGATCGTTTAAAGATCATGCGCTTCTAAAAAATCCGCATCAAGTTTTGGAATCATCAGCGATTGCTGCTTATGCCATAGGCGCACAACAAGTATTTATTTATTTACGCGGAAGTTTCGTTCAAGAAGAAAAACTGCTGCTCACTGCGCTTGCCCAGGCGGAGCAAGCTAGTTTTGTTGGAGAGTCGGGAATTTTGCCGGTGAAGATCATCATTCATCGTGGCGAGAATTCTTATATTGCCGGTGAAGAAACAGCGCTGCTGGAATCCCTGGAAGGAAAACCTGCAATACCTCGCACTAAACCACCACGCCCTTACGAATCGGGACTATGGGAAAAACCAACTCTGGTCAGTAATGTCGAGACAATTTGTAATACTATTAATATAGTATTATATGGAGTTAATGAATTCCGAAAATTTGGAACCAAGGAATCGCCGGGCACGAAAATCTTTTGTTTGTCCGGACAAATCAAGAACCCGGGCTTGTACGAACTTCCATTCGGAGTTCTGCTCTCAGAACTTTTATACGTTCATGGAGGCGGTCCACTGAATGGCCATAAATTCATTGCGATTTTCCCGGGACGGACCATCTACACCGGTTTTGCCTGTTGAAGCTGACATTCCATTGGATTTTGAGAGCATTCAAAAAGCGGGAAGCCATCTGGGTACGGGTGGAATTATTGTGATTGATGATTCCACGACTATGCTGGATTTGGCGGAAAACATCAGCAGCTTTTTTATGCGCGAAAGTTGCCGCACATGCCCGCCATGCACAATCGGTACACAGGAAACCCACACCTTGATTCAACAGATGGCTGAAGCAAAAAAGCCGATCGCCGAAAACATCGCCAAGATCAACGAGCTGTGCGAAATGATGAAATTTCGCGGAAACTGCGCACACAACCGATCGGCAGCTTTCAGCATCTTAAGTCTATTGAAGCAGCTCTAACCACAAAGGCACAGAGCTATGCCTTGGCATCACCAATATCGGTTGTCACAGGACTTGCCGATTTAATATAGAAAAAGCGCACTAATAGCCAGCCGAGCAAAATCACAACTGCCATGAAGACCCAGCTATTCTTCTCACCATAAATCGTAGGATAGTGATTGCTGATCATGGCAAAGATCAGAGGAACACTCATGTAGGTGTTATGTTTTGATCGCAACCCCGCCATGGCTGCAACAGAAGCATCCGGAGCCTGGTCCAGTACCTTTGATTCCAGCAATGATTTTCTTTTGAGCAGGCCAGATCCGCATCCACACATTCATCATCATGATTGTTCCGAAAAATGCACCAAGATGAATGTAGAGAGCCCTTTCCGTAAAAATGTTTGAAAGCGCAAAAAGTAAGGCAACAGTCAACACATATGAAATGATCGCGCCTACTTTTTCATTCTTCACTGCTTTCCACAAGATGTCATAAACAAAAAAGATCACCACAATGATGCCGATTGCGATTAAAGTTGCGGTGGTATTTGAATATGGGCTATCCGGTGGAACCATAATTCCCGCGTGGTAATACACCAGAGTCGCCAGGGTGAATCCTGTCAGCCATGTCCATGCCGCACCCCAGCGGAACCAGTACAATGCGCGCGGCATCAATTCAGGGACAACTTTCTTTTTCGAATCTGCATCGTATGTTTTGACAACCTGCGAATTCACGAAATTAAAGAAATAAAGAAGACCGATCCACAAAATCCCAACAACCACATGTAACCAACGCGTAACCATTTGAAGGTAGATAGTCCACTGTTCCATTGTTGCCCTCCGTTTGTAGAGATTTAACCACAAAAACTCAAAGTTTCTTATCCAGTGATTTGGCGTCTTAAGAATCCTAATTTTGATTTTATAACTTGAGCTGCATTGAGTAGAGGATTCGTTTTTTTCCCCAACTCTCCTTTTTCATAAAGTAATTTTGTTTCAGATCGTTTCAGTTTTCCACTGGATGTTTTCGGAAGTGTTGCTGGAGGAACTACCATAACATGATCAGGCGAAATTCCAATTGTTTTGGCTAAATGGTTTCGAATTTCCTTTCCAAGTTCCGCAGAACGTTGTTTATTACGAGTTTCTGCAATGACCACCAGCGATTCGCCATCATGATTTTTGGATGAGAATGCAACAACATTTCCGGTTCTTACTCCGTTTACTTCAGCGGCAGCATTTTCAAGATCGTGCGCATGATAATTTTTTCCAGAAACAATAATCACATCTTTGATGCGGCCGCAAACGTACAACTCACCGTCTGCTACATAACCCAGGTCTCCCGTCTTCAACCAGCCGTCATTTGACTTTGATTCCCTTGTTGCGGTCTCATCACCAATATATCCCATGGAAACACTCGGGCCGCTAACCTGGATCTCACCAATCTTGCGCTCGGCAATTGGCTGGCCATCTTCTGATGCGATTCGAACAGATAAGCCAGGCATTGGAACACCGCAAGAAGCGATGCGCACAGTATTTGCGTGATCATTTATACGCACTGCCTTGCGTCCCGCAATAAGAGCTTCAAGATCAACACAATCAGTTTTCAATCCTCTGAGATGTGGTGTGAATGTTACTGCAAGAGTTGCTTCTGCCAAACCGTAGGCAGGAACAAGTGAAGCAGGGTTTAATCCGGCATCAACAAAATGATTTACAAAATCATCCATCGTTTTTGGAAGAACCGGCTCTGCACCGCAAATAAATGTTGTCATGCTGCCTAAATCAATTCCATTTTTGTTTGAAACGCGTCGCGCACAAAGTCCGAAAGCAAAATTAGGCGCAGCAGTATGAGTCCCGCGGAATTGAGTAATCAACTCCAGCCATGATTTCGGATGTTTCAAAAAAGCAATTGGTGGGATGACTACGAGTTTGCATGGCAATGTAATCGCATTCAAAACTGTACCGATCAAACCCATGTCGTGATAAACCGGCAGCCATGTAACCACACAGGAATTAGAATTCATGTGCGACGCTGTTCGAATCATTTCTAAATTTGCAGCAAGTCCGGAATGCTGAACCATCACACCCTTGGGTGTTGATGTGCTGCCGGAAGTGAATTGCAAAAACGCAGTATCAGGAAATGTTTTAGAAATTTCCAGCGGTTGGGCATTCATCATCACATCTGAAAATTGAGCAACTCGACGAATCGGTGGCGCGTCTTTGGTTATGTTTCCCAAAATTCCGTAGGGCTGCGGATCGGCAATCACAAATGTTGCACCGGATCGCGATGCAACATGAGTGATAAATCTCAAGAATCCGGAAATTGCAGCCAAATTTAATGGCGGATATACAGGTGTTGGTGGACATAGCGCAATCATGCATCCAAGAATCGCAATAATTGCGGACTCCGGCTCAGTCATTACTAAAATGACCGGCTCACCTTCCTTTGCTCCTATTTTCCTTAACCCACCTGCAAACTTTTGCGCCTGATTGATCAAATCAGCTGAAGAAACATTCCTTAAATTTCCAGAACTGCTGGCAAAAGAAATTCCTGGATCTTTTCTGTTACTCAGTTCACGTACTGCGTCTAAAATATTTTTCATAACAATTATGGTTTCTCTTTCCGCACAGCGTCAGCTAAACTTCGATTGCCCTGCCAACGTTTTTCTAACCAGCGCCAGGCAACATATGTTTCTGGTCCGAGCCATTGTTCGAATACTTCATAATCGATATCAGACCATGTCGCAACATTCTTTAGCGTTTCAAGAAAATTCACAATCAACCAAAGCCGAATTTCAGGTGAATTCCAAATCATGTGATGTTCAACTTTGGCGAAAACGTTGTCAAATCCTGCTGTTTGCTTATTGCGAATTCCAGCTACAAGATTGTGAGCAAGTGCATCGAAAAGCTGTTCCGGCACTAGATCTGAAGGCAAACCCGCCTCTGGAAGCGATGTATAGATTTCAGTCATAATCTCATTTTTCGACAGTGATTCCATGGCTCTTTCCATTCTATCGTGCTCCCGATTGAAGAGGAAGGGCCGACGACACCGGCATTTTTCGAGCATAAAAAGTAGAAAAGGCGCGATCCTTGCATATAATTTCGACCTTAGCTAGGCTTAAGTGGGGAAGTTCATGGCGGATTTACAAAATGACCCTCAGGTTAGTAAGGCACTTGAGGAATTACAGCAGTATCTTTCGGACCAACTAGCGCCAATGATGGTAGTTGATTCGGTAGAGACACTAATGGAGTGTCCACCGGAGGTTGTTGGTAAAGCCATCTTTGCATGGGTTGGCGCACAATACCGCTCTGGTAAGCCGATCCCTGCTTCCGATTATTTCTTTCACGCGTTGAAAAAGATTCATATGATGCGTGAATATAAACTGATCGCGCCGGAAAAAATCAAACCATTTTTGCAACGATTAAGACACGTCGTTCTTGAATACTGTCCACCCGAAGATCGCGAAATCTTAAGTAAGAACCTTGAGACTATGGGTGATGCTAGCGGTGGAGCACCTTTAGCCAATCCAGTTGAAGTCATTTACAGGCAGGCAACGGGTGGTAGTGGCGGCGAAGGCGGACAAGCAACAGTGGCTGCTCAAACTGCGAAGGGTCCAAAACCGCTGGATGAAAATCGCTTTGATCAGTTGATGCGCAGATTAGAACGTGGACTTGGCGCGTTAGCTGCCGCTGGTGAAGCCGTTGGAACTGATAGACAAAAAGATGTTGTTGGTGATGCGCTTGCTGAAGCCGCACGAAGTGCCCAAGCGACAATGGAATTGGATCGTTGGATTACTCAACTTCGCAGTCAAGGAATTCAAGCAACAACAGAAGATGTGTTTCGCGCATTGGGACGCAATCTTACAGTCTGGACTTTGCCTGACCGCCCCGACGTTCAAATTCCGGAAGATCGGAACATCAAAGCAATGCATCGCATTGTTTCTGAAGCACCGGATCCCAGAGAAAGCGCTACGCGTTTTCATGAACTTGTGAAAGCAGCTATTGAACGATTCAATGAAGGATCGGTCGCTCAAGCCGCTTCGATGATCGATCTTGCGACAAGAATCATTGCAGCCAAAGAGGTAGATGAAAAAACTATTGAAATTCTACGCAGAAAAGGTGATGAGAATTTAGATCCTGAAAAGCTTCGCAAATTTGCAGAAGAACCTGAACATCATGCTTCGCTGAAAAAAATTCTGAATTTCTTTACATCACTTCATCCGTCAGGTTTGCTTGATTCACTTCATAAAGAGACAAAGAGAGACAGGCGCCGATTACTTTTACTTCTTTTGGAATGTCATGGCGAACCTACTCGAGTTGCAGCAATTGATCATCTCCATTTGCCGATAGGAGTGCATCAAACTGAAGCCGAAATTTACTTTCGCAGAAATCTTATTCACTTGCTTTCACGAATCCCTCCTGCAGCTTCGGAATCGATTAAAGATCTCAGTGAACTTGTTGCGATGCATGCGGATCTGAGCTTCCCTCCTCTCCTGGTAAAAGAAGCTGCTGCATACTTAGCACAATTAAAGACAGACAAGTCGCAACAGAAATTAATTGAGTTACTCGATCAGACCGAAGACATGCTGATGAACCCAGATGAAGCTCCTTATGAGGCAGAAGAACTTCTAGTAATTTTGGATCGTCTCATTGCATCGCTTGCACGCCTTGCTACGCCGGGTGCGTGGAGAGCTGTCGTAGATCATGCAGTGAAGAAAAAGCCGAAGCTTGGGAACACCATGAGTAGATTAGCTGAGCTTGGCACGCAGGATCTTTCGAAGGATGTCGAAACGGTAGAACGTCTTTTAGCAACACTTCGTGCAAATATGCCTGTGAAACTTCTGGGATTGGTTCTGCAGCAAAAAGATCAGGAGTTGCAATACATCATTGAAGCTCTTGCTTCAACACCGATGCCTAGAGTACGGCGCGCATTAGAAGAAGTTCAGAAAAAATTTGCGGATCGTCCTTCCGGTGCCGCAGCCGCAAAAGCAATAGCAAACATGGAACCAGCTTCAGTGATGAAGCGTGCTCCGGAACCAACAAAAGTAAGTTTGACTGGAGACTTGGAATTGTTTGGGTTGCCTTCTTTGTTGCAAAGCCTTTCCGATCTTGCGGCATCAGGCAATTTAATTCTGAAGAATCCAGAAGGTGAAACTTTCGCGACAGTTCATTTAGAAAAAGGCAGATTTCAGTCTGCTCAAATGGGACTGCTTTCCGGTGAATCCGCATTTTATCAACTATTTGAATGGCCGCAGCCTGGAACATTTCAATTCAGTAAAACTCCGGAGAAGCCGGATGATCAAACAGAATTGCGCGATATCTTGCCGCTTACACTGGAAGGAATTCGTAGATATGATGAGCTTCAAAACTACCGAACAATTGTTCCGGATAAATCGAAGTTGATTTTGAAAGCAGATCGTCCAGTTGCACTGCAAGAAGAAAAAGATGGTTTGTTCTTCCGTGATTTATGGACGGCTGTTAAGAGCGGGGCAACTGCAGCGGATTGCGAAACAACAGTGCTTGCAGATTCATTTCGTGTTCGAAGATTATTAGTTCATTGGGTGGAAAGCGGCGCCATCGAACCAGCAGCTCAGACAGCCTGATCCTCTGACGTTTCCGGTTTCTTACATCGTAATACAACAATACCCAAAGGCGGCAACGTAATCTTTATCGATGATGACCTTCCGTGTTTTTCTATCGGCTCTGAATTCAATCCCCCAAAATTTCCGATACCGCTACCGCCATAAATACGGCCATCGCTGTTCAGAATTTCTTCCCAAAATCCTTGCCACGGGACTCCAATCCGATATTCATATCTGGGCACTGGCGTGAAATTACAAGCGAACAAAATGGCAGAATCTTGAGCTTTTCCATAACGAACAAAACTGACGATGCTTTCTAAATGATCATTCGCATCAATCCATTCAAACCCCTTCCAGTCATAATCAACTTCATGCAATTCAGGTAACTCTTTGTAATTTCGATTTAGATCTTCTACCCAGTGTTGAAGTCCTGAATGCAACGGATGATCCAACAGATGCCACTCCAAAGCCGCATCGTGATTCCATTCACGCCATTGACCGAACTCACCACCCATGAACAATAATTTCTTTCCAGGATGGCCATACATGAATCCATACAAAAGGCGAAGGTTTGCACACTTCTGCCAGTAATCTCCTGGCATCTTGTCCAACATTGAACGCTTCAGATGAACTACTTCATCATGTGAAAAAGGCAGGATGAAATTTTCGGAAAATGCGTACATCATTCCGAAAGTAAGTTTGTTGTGATGATAACTGCGATAAATCGGATCCTTCTCAAAATAATCCAGAGTGTCATGCATCCAACCCATGTTCCATTTCATGCTGAATCCGAGTCCACCAACATAAGTCGGACGCGAAACCAGCGGCCATGAAGTTGATTCTTCAGCAATTGTTAACACGCCGGGAAATTCTTCATAAACAAGTTCATTGAATCGCCGCAGAAAATCAATTGCTTCTAAATTTTCTCGGCCACCATATTTGTTTGCAACCCACTCCCCTTCTTTTCTTCCGTAATCCAGATACAACATCGATGCAACTGCATCCACGCGTAAACCATCAATGTGATATTTTTCAAGCCAGAACAACGCATTGCTCAGCAAAAAATTTACAACTTCAGGACGTCCATAATTGAAAATGAATGTCCCCCAATCCACATGAAGCCCCTGGCGTGGATCAGCATGTTCATACAAATGCGTTCCATCAAAAAATCCGAGTCCATGGCCATCGCGCGGAAAGTGTGCCGGTACCCAATCTAAAATCACACCGATGTCGTTTTGATGCAGCGTATCAACCAGAAACATGAAATCTTGCGGTGTGCCATAACGCCTGGTTGGAGCATAATACGCAACAGTTTGATAACCCCACGATCCATAAAATGGATGTTCACTCACTGGCAAAAACTCAACGTGTGTGTAACCCATTTTTTGTATGTATTCGACAAGTTGCGGTGCGAGTTCGCGGTAAGTAAGAAATCGATTCCCTTCTTCTGCAACACGCCGCCAAGATCCAAGATGTACTTCATAAATTGATGCCGGTGCATCGAGTGCATTCGCTTGAGCCCGAGACTTCATCCACTTCAAATCATTCCACTTGTAACCCGAAAGTTCCCAGATACAAGAAGCAGTTTGGGGAACGAGTTCGGTTGCGAATGCATATGGATCGGATTTGTCTGCGCGAAAATTGTTGTACAGCGAATGAATTGCGTATTTGTACAATTGACCTTGTTTGGCTTCGGGGATAAAACATTCCCAAATTCCATTGTCTTTTCGTTGAACCATGGAATTGATGCCGGGTTTCCATTCATTCCATTCGCCAATCACAAAAACTTCGCGTGCATTTGGCGCCCACACTGCGAAATGAGTCCCATTCTTTCCGTCGATTTTTGTGAGATGAGCGCCCATCTTTTCGTAGCTGCGATTATGTTTTCCTTCTGCTAGAAGATGATGATCGATTTCGCCAATAAATTGTTCACTCATGCTTTTTCCACAGAAAAGTTAAAAAGCCTTTACGCGGGCTTCATAAATTACCGCAGCTTTGTACCAAAGCGGATCTTTGGGAGATGTTTTCTTCATTCCTATAAAATGCAACGCAAAGAGGCAAAGTGCGAGCTCCCACCCCTTATGAAGGAGGGGGTGTAGGGGGACGTTGGAGACTTTGTAAGAAAGTCCAACCCCCTCTTTCATCTCCCCCTTCATAAGCATAAGGGGGAGAGCTGCATAGACCGCTGTTCATTGTGATTAATATCATTCAGATTTGTTGCTACCTGGCATAATCCCCAACGACTCAAGCATTGTATCGATGCGGGTGAGATCCGCAGGCAAAATAATGTTTGTGTTTGGTTTTGCCAGTAAACTCAGTCGATCCAAAAATTGTTCGCTCAATCGCATTTGCACCGCCATCTCGCCACCTTCCTGATTGATCGCAGCTGCGAGTTTTTCAATTGCTTCTGCGGTAGCATTCGCAATCGATTCAATTTCTCGCGCACGCCCTTCAGCTTCATTAATCCGCTTTTGCATTTCGCCTTCAGATTTGTTGATAGCTTCCATCTTGATGCCTTCGGAATTGTTAATGCGACTCTGTTTATCGCCTTGCGATTGAGCAAGTAAAGCTCTGCGATCGCGCTCTGCTGTCATCTGCTGCTCCATTGCATTTTTAACGCTGGCAGGTGTAACAATGTTTTTCACTTCATACCGATGTACTTGAATTCCCCAATGCAAACCGACTTCATTCAAAACACCAACAATCCTGGAGTTAATTACGTCCCGCTCTTCAAACGTTTTATCCAGTTCAAGGATTCCAATGACTGATCGCATCGTTGTCTGCGCAAGTTGAATCGCAGCAAAACGATAGTTTGTGATTCCATAACTCGCTTTCACCGGATCAGTAACTGTCATGTAAATAACACCATCTACTTCAACCTGGACATTGTCCGTAGTGAAACACATTTGCGGTGGGACGTTAATAGTCTCTTCTTTAAGTTCTTGTATATACGCTACTCGATCGATGAACGGAAGAAGTAAATGAAATCCTGGTCCGAGCGTAGCATGATATCGACCCAATCTTTCAACAATATAGGCAGATTTCGTTGGTACAACCCGCGCAGCGCGCAAAAATTTAAATAGCACAACGAAAGCTAAGATTCCCCAAACAGCAACGACAAAGTATTGCATTATCTCCTCCCGCCTTGTGGTGGCCTTCCTGGTTGCGTTACATCAATCTGCCTCTGTGGCGCTGAAGGAATTGCCGATTGTTGATTCTCCGAAATACCGGAAGTCACTTTACTGAAACCTTCAAAAAAAGCCTTCGTATTTGCAATAGAACCCGGCACCACAGTTACACTTGCCTTTTGAACAATCAATCCAAACTCATTGAGGAATTGTTCAATGATTCGCATGTTTATAGCCTTAGCACCGCCCGGTTTACGTATCGCTTCAGCAATCCTACTGATTCCCTTGGCCGTGGAATCTGCCAGAAGTTGAATTTCTTTTGCACGACCTTCAGCTTCATTGATTCTTCGCTGCTTTTCACCTTCTGAAAGATTGATCGCTTCTTGCCGTTCACCTTCTGATTGATTGATTCGAGATTGTTTCTTCCCTTCAGCCATGGTAATTTCTGCGCGCTTATTACGCTCAGCTTCCATCTGCTTTTCCATCGTATCCATCATGTTTTTGGAAGGCACGATGTTACGAATTTCATAGCGGATCATCTTAATTCCCCACGGCTCAGAGGCTTTATCAATTTCACGCACAATCGAATCATTTACTTTTTCACGTTCGCTGAAAGTATCATCCAATGTAAGTTTTCCAATTTCGGATCTCATCGTTGTTTGAGCCAAACTGATGGTAGCCAAACGATAATCGCCAATACCATAACTTGCCTTTCCTGGATCCATGACTTTTAAATAGACAAGGCCATCAACTTCAACCTGGACATTGTCACGCGTAATACAAAATTGCGGTGGAATATCAACTACTTGTTCTCGCATTTCCTGACGATATGCGATGCGATCAATGAACGGCACTAAAAAATGAAGGCCGGGAGTCAGAACTCCACCAAAACTGCCGAGCCTTTCTTTAATAACTGCCTCACGCATAGGAACCACTAGAAACATTTTCCAAAGGATGAATAGAAAAAACAAAAACAAAATGGTTACCAGCGTAGCAAACGTCATAGAGACTCCTTAATTGGATTTATGTTTAATTACTTCTCACTCACTCTTTTACCGGCTTTTCAATTTCCAATTCAGCCGATGATATTTTATTTTCGAATTCTGACCAAGGCTCAACAACCCAAACCAGATTATCGCGATACAATAACTTCGCTTTGGTTCCTGTGATCAACACACCTTCCTTTGATACGGCCGGCCAGGTTGTACCGCCAAAACGGATTCTGCCATCAGATCGTGAAGGATGGATTTCTTGAACGACATCGACAATTGTTCCGGCCGCCGTAATGTCTTCATCAGTTACTTGAAAGGAACGCTGGGATGGGAACCACTTCAATGCAATACGTCTTAATGTAAACAGCATCACAAACGAAATACCAAGCCATGCAACCAATGATTGCGTTAGCCCAGAAACAATGCCCAACCAGCGCAAAACTGCAACTAAAATCGCGCCTATGCCAAAAAAGCCGGTGATTAATCCAGGAAGGAAAAGTTCGGAAACTAAAAGTCCAATTCCCGCAATCAACCAGATCCATGTAAGCGTTTCTGGAGGCATAGAGCGATTATATATCAGTGTCCCTGTGGTTGAGTTGCTTCGAACTGTTTTGCTACTTCATGCCCAAGTAGATGATTCAGAATCAGATAACGGGTTTCGAGGTACACCGCAATCGCTGAAACCAAAAGAGTTATGATCCCCTGAATTTCGTGGGCCCATGCCGGGAACACTTTGGTATGCGCGCCCCCTCCAAGAATTGTTTGAGCCATGACTAACAATATTGCCAATGTTGCCACCCGGAAAACGATGCTGCGATATTTTTTGGTTTGCCTTACAGCTTCAGGATTCAGACCTGCCTTTTCGACCGCCTGCCGGATCATTCTTCCCAAAGCCGCAAAATACATCATTGTCATGGAATGCGAAAATACACTGAGCCCCGTTGCAATCAAGGCCATAATGATGTGATTCTTCATCGGGATTGAAACACCAGCGGTAAAACCCTGGTAGAAGACATACACCAGCGCAACGAATGATGCGAGATTAAATGTAATTAAAACGCCAGTCATAGTAATTTGTAGCGCCGGCGGCTCGCCGGCGCTGGCGAAACTGTCAACTAAACGCTTCCCATGCGAGCAGAAGCGAGCATGAGAATTGTTTATTCTGAAATGATTCTACAAGCTTCGCAATATTCGAACATTTTTTAAAAAAAATTCGGATAAAGAAAATTCACTCATTGATCTTATGCATGCTCGCTTCCGCTCGCATACACACAGATCAGCTTGGTAAAGTTGCGCCGGCGAGCCGCCGGCGCTACAAATTGCTTGCATGCCTTTTATAAATCCCCTCAAGCTGTTTACACTTCACATCCCATGAAAGTTCATTAGCCGCTCGCTGTCGCGCAGCAGTACCGAGCCGTTCACGAAGTTCCGGATCACGAAACAGTTCTACCATAGCACTGGAAAGCGCATCGATATCACCCGATCGAACCAGCAAACCATCTTGATGATCCTTAATGACATTCCGCATTCCCGGAATGTCACTGGCGATCACCGCACAACCGGAAGCAAGCGCTTCAAGCAGGACGTTTGGTAATCCATCACGATTTCCGGAAAGATCAGTAATGGATGGCACAGCTACGATTTCCGCTTGACGATACAACTCTGGAAGATCTGAATGTTGTGCAGATCCAGGGAGCCGCACCCTTTCAAAGATTCCCAATTGAACTGCCTTTTGCCGCAACGGTTCTAATAATGGTCCTTCTCCGACTATTTCAATAGTACTATTTTTATAATACTTGCAGATTTGCGAAAATGCATGTAATAACTCAACAAAGCCCTTCTTATGTACAAGCCTTCCGACAGCCAGTACTGTGCCCTGTTGCGGTTTTCCACCAGGTGAAAACAGATTTACATCCACTCCATATTCAGTTAAGGCCACGTCGCGATCAGAAAGACGAACAGCCTGTTCTTGAAGATCAGGACTGCAAGCGGTCACTGCATTGGCGCGTTTTAGAACCCATCGAGCAAAAGAGCCAAAGATTTTCATTTTTCTGGCAAGATACATATCTGAACCATGCAAACTCACCACCAGAGGCAAACCAAGGGTCTTGCTTAAACGCGCGCCAATGAAACCATTGGGAAGCACCCAATGTCCATGGATTAAATCAGGACGATTCTTCTTTGCCACATTCAGCGCCAGACGATAGGCTCGATGCATCGCAATCAAAGCCAACGGATACACGCGTTTTTTCAAACGCACATCCGCATCCAATGATTGTGCATATCCCCAAGCAGGTTCGCTTTCATCACCTGGTACGCGATAAGTATGCAGCGAAACACCATTCCGTACTTTTTCTTTTAACAAAGGATGGTACGGCAAAATCACATCAACGTTATGACCTAACTTTGCAATGCCTTCTGCGATTGCGGCAATAAATGGTGCTGATCCATCAGTTGGAGTTCGCGGATAACTTGTGGTGATCATCAAGACGTGCATTGGTCTCTGTGTTTCAGTGGTTCAGGAACTTACGGACCACAGCATTAACCTCAGAAGGAAATTCGCGCCAAAAACCATGTCCACCTTTCGGAAAGATATGCAATTTAGCATTTGGGATTGCGGCAGCAAGATCCTTCGAATCTTGGGCAGTCGTAATCAAATCGTCTTGACCTACAATTACAAGAGTCGGACTTTGAATTTTCGATGCTATTTTGCGCGAATCATGTTTCTGGCAGGCAATCGATTGTTCGAAATATCCGCGAAGCAGTTCGGTAGGATTCAATTGCGAAATGAATGCTTCCATTTGTTCCAACCGGCTGCGATTGTTCATACAATATTCCCGCGAATATGAAAGCAAAAAAGTTAAACGATACACGGCAAACAATCCAGCCTTTTCAGCAACCGTTCGTCCAAGATCAAGCAATTCATTTCCGTACTTATCATGATGCAGAATTGTAGAAGCAAGAACTAATGAACGAACTTTTGAGGGCCACCGCGCGGCAATCCATTGCGCAATCATTCCACCCATCGATTTACCAATAATGTGTTTGCGTAATTCCAAGATAGTCCATCAAAGCGACAGCATCTTCCGCCATCATCTCTGTTGAATATGGACCTTCTGGCTTGTTGGATCTGCCTGAACCACGATTCTCAAGAATTACAATCCGATAATCCTTAAACTCAGGTAAAAATTGCGACCATGTTGTGGCATCAGAACCAAGACCAGGAATTAACAACAGTGGATCGCCCAATCCATGAGATTCGTAATAAAGATCGACTTCATTTACCCGCGCGTAGGGCATGTTGTTACATATCTTTAATGAGTTCCAAAATATCTGCTTTATCAGCCGCATTCGGATTCAATTCCAAATATTTTTGAAACTCCATCTTCGCTTCATCCTTTTTGGATTGACCCAACAATGCCATCCCTAATTGTTGATGCACAACCGGTTCTTTCGGATTAATCGCAATTGCTTTTTTGAAAGCGGATTCGGCTTCCGCATAGTTTCCGCTATTTGAATAACAAGCTCCAAGGTTGTATGCAGCTTCGTAACTTTGAGGAAGCAATTCAACAGCTTTTGCAAGTGGAGTTATTGCATCCACAAAATTTTTCTGAGCCATGAAGCTGTTGCCGATCGCCAAAAAGGCAGCACCAAAGTCTGGTTTTACTTTAATTGCTTCTTCATAGCGGTCTCTTGCTTTTTCAAACTGATCCCGCCGTTCATATGCGAGGCCGAGATTATATTGACTGTTCGCATTCGTCGGATCTGCTTCCACAATTTTTTCGAAGGCTGCAACTGCCTCATTTACCTTACCTTCATTTAATAAAGCCGCCGCTTTTTGAGCATCTTGTGCTCGTGTGACTTCAGGCGATGGCGTTTGTTGTTCCTGCTGTCCTGGTGCTGCTTGCGGTGTAGCCTGCGGCACCGGTTCCATTTTCATGTCCACTTGAACCGCTTTATCAGAAGGATGAACTGCAACATCATAGTAGGCAAATTCCACCGGCCTGTATCCATCTTTTGACGGAGTCAAACGATACTTTCCAGGCCGAATGCCAATGTGCACATACTCTCCTTTATCATTAGTAGTGGCGGTATAGACTTGAGTCATTTCTCCCTGAAGCTCAATCTTAATCGTCACCTTGGGAATCGGCTTGCCTGAAGGATCTAGCACCTTACCCCGGACCTGTCCCGTAGGATCAGCCGAGGCAATTGCCGCTGTAAATAGCAAGAAACATATGTATAGTACTCTTTTCATAGTACTACCCCCTGATTATTGAACCTTAAAGGTTGTTTCCTTCGTTGCTGTCTGACCGCTCGCTTTGTCTGTGATGGTCAGCGTTAATTTGTATTCACCAGGCTCAAATGTAGCAAGCGGAAAGCCTGTTGGAACCGTGATCTTTTTGCCAATTGCAAAGCCCTGCGGTGGCGATGGATGGCTTTGTTTCGGATTGCCACCGCCTTGTTTTTCGAATTTCACCGTTTCTTCAAGATTCGTCTTGCTGGTAGTAGGATCATTTTGGGCGTTGTAGATTTCATACAGCATTTTCAGATCACTACCTTTTGCAAAAACGTGATCAAAGCTCGGGACAATCTTTGTTTTCCCAAAAGTGTATGGAGCCATTTCCGGTTTACCTTCATTTAATTGCTGAAATTCTCCAACAAAGATTGGTGAACTGATGGAAAGCTTGGATGCATAGTCTGGAACCGACAGCGGAATTTTTGCACCGCTGGATTTGCTGCCATCGCTAACACCAACGAGCATAGAATAATCACCCGGTTGAACCTTTAGTGATGTTTCAAAAAATCCTGCTTTCTCTTCTGCGCTAGCAAATGGAAGTTCAGTCTCAGTAACTGTATTTCCGGAAGCATCCACAATCCGCACACCAACTTTCGCAGTCTTAGGGGCATCGGACTTCAATGCAACTGTAGCAAAGGTTTGGCCTTCTGATGTCATAAAAGAATCGCCTAAAACGTCTGCGCTAAAATCTTTGGTAGGACTTCCTGAAGCTGCTGCATCCAGTGCTGATTTCACACCTGGAGTTGCTACTGCAACGATCGTTGGCTCGCCGATTGTCGTAGTCTTGGTAACAGGTGGTGGAGCTTGTGCAGTAGCCACCTGACTCAAGTTGGCAAAAAAAGCCCGCGCCTTATCAAGCGTTTCATTTGCTGCTTTAGGATCATCAAAAACAAAACCACCTTTTTCTTCATCACCAACAAACTTGATCTCAGGTTCTCCAACTCCCATTTCTTTTGGTAATCCTTTCCAGACCCATGTTTGCTTTGGTGGTTCGCCTTCTTCTTTTTTCTGATCGGATGGATTTCCAAGAAGAAGCACTGCTTTACCCATATCAGAATCCAGCGGCCGCTTTTGTCCGCCTGTTATTTTTTCAGTTACAGTTTTGACCCGATTTTCATATTCTGTCTTAAACTCATTTTCCGGCGTTCCAGGAGATGGGTCACGCTTTGCCCAAAAATCCGCAATAAATTTTTCTTTCTCTTCGTTTGTTTTTAATTTCTTAAATGCATCTCTTTCTTCTTTCGTAATCAATACTTTTACAGTCTCATCCACCCATTTGTCGTATTGATCCGCAAAAGCTACTGATACCGCAAGTAACAGTATCAACATTAAAATTTTTTTCATTAGATTTATCTCCTTAGCAATTGTAGATTCGCAAGCCGCGATTGCGACTTAGCTCATCCGTACGTAGGAACCAGCCGGTGCCAATCCCTGAAAGAATTCAGGATGAAGGATTTCCGCCAGTAATTCTACACCATTAACAAGGCGGGGTCCTGATCGGCTGAAATACGAATTTGCATCCGTAAGATATATAAGACCATTTTGATACGATTTCAGCTTGTGCCATGGAAAAACAGTTTGCGATTTTGTAAATTCATCGCCTGTTTTTTCCAGATTACATCCACAGGGCATAAAAATCAGGATGTCGGGATTTTTTTCGGCAAGCTCTTCCCATTTTAATGGTCGTGAAGGATGCCCAATCTGGGCCAGCACTTCTTCTCCTCCTGCAAGCTGAACCATTTCCGGAACCCAGTGTCCGGTTCGCCATAACGGATTCAACCATTCTATGCATGCCACAGAAGGACGTGGCGATAGTAGTGAAGCCGGGGCAATTTTCTTAATCCGATCTTGCAATCCTTTCACAATGGGCTGAGCAATTATTTTTGTGCGATTACCAACTTGAATCATGTCCGAAAAAACATCTTCCAGATTTTTCGGATTCAGCGATAAAACATCCGGTTTTGTTTCGAGATTACTTATAGCTCGATCCACTTCCCGAGGTGTGATTGCGCAGACATGACATAAATCCTGGGTAACAATCAGATCCGGTTTTACTTCACGGAGGAGTTCATCGTTAATTGCATATAGACTCTCACCCGCCTTCGCAAGTTCCCGAACTTTAGAATCGATTTCCTGCTGCAACAAATTTACCGAATCAAAAACGCACCTCGTAAGTATCGGCTTGTTTTGAACATCCTCAGGAAAATCACATTCGTGCGTCACACCAACAACGGATTTACCGAGACCTAAGGCATATAAAATTTCAGTTGCGGATGGCAAAAAGCTAACAATATTCATTTTTTGAAGTTTTTGATTTTACATTATATGTAATACCCTTACCACAGATCCTCTGAAACTTTGCGGTAAAAAGAAAGTATTGAAAGGAAAGACCATATGAAAAAGCTTGCGTTGATTCTCTTTTTTCTGGCATTTGTAACATCTGTTTCAGCAATTCAAAAAACAACATCGGTTGAAGGAATTACCGAATATCAATTAGACAACGGAATGAAAGCTTTGTTATTTCCAGATCAAACTAAGCAAAACATTACGGTCAACATTACATATCTTGTTGGATCTGCAAATGAGAGTTACGGCGAGACCGGGATGGCTCATTTACTTGAGCACATGTTGTTCAAAGGGACTCCAAAGCATACTAATTTGCGGCAAGAGATGGAGAATCGCGGGGCACGATGGAATGCAAGCACATTCCTTGATCGGACAAATTATTTCGAAATTATTCCGGCCTCTGAAGCAAACCTGGAATGGGCATTGGAATTAGAAGCAGACCGGATGGTCCACAGCAATGTTGCCAAAAAAGATCTTGATTCAGAAATGACTGTTGTGCGTAACGAATTTGAAGCTGGTGAAAATGATCCATTCAGTGTGTTGATGGAAAGAATGCTGGAAGAAGCTTACATCTGGCATGCCTATGGACGCCCAACGATTGGTTCGCGATCTGATATTGAAAATGTTCCGATCGAAAAATTGCAGGCGTTTTACAAAATGTATTACCAGCCGGACAATGCAGTGCTTTTGATTGCAGGCCGGTTTGATGAAGCAAAAGCTTTGGAATGGATCAAAAAATATTTCGAAGCGATTCCAAAACCAGAGCGCAAACTTCCCGAATTTTATACAAAAGAGCCGACTCAAGATGGTGAACGTAATGTTACGTTAAGACGCGTCGGAGATGTTCAATATGCGGGCGTGGTCTATCACGTACCAGCTGGCTCTGATCCTGATTTTGCACCGATCGATATCCTTACCGAAATTCTGACCGATTCACCTTCCGGAAGACTTTATAAAGCATTAGTAGAAACAAAAAAGGCAAGTTCAATTTTCGGATTTACGTTTCAGCTAAAACAACCAGGAGTTTTTTTAGGCGCAGCTGAAGTGCGTAAAGAAACACAGTTAAAGCCTGCAGAAGATGGACTTCTTGAAACCATCGAAGGAGTTGCTAACAATCCTCCAACTGATGAGGAAGTAAATCGTGCACGAACATCGCTTTTGAAAAATATTGACTTAAGTCTGAATGCCCCGGATCGTGTTGGCCTGGAACTGAGTGAATGGATCGCGATGGGAGATTGGCGGTTGTTTTTTCTTCATCGCGATCGATTGAAGAAAGTTACACCGCAAGATGTGCAGAAAGTAGCAAAAGCTTATTTCAAAACATCCAATCGAACTGTTGGCGTTTTCATGCCTGATATGAAGCCCGATCGCGCTGAAATTCCTGAGGCGCCAAATGTGGCTGAAGTGTTAAAGGATTACAAAGGCGAAACGGCTGTACAAGCAGGCGAAGCTTTTGATCCATCACCAGAAAATATCGAATCACGTACAACCAGACTCGATCTGCCAAATGGAATTAGAGTCGCACTATTGCCGAAAAAAACTCGCGGCGGATCTGCTGTGGGAACGCTTGTGTTCCGTTATGGCGATCTTGATAGTTTGAAAAATCAATCAAAGGTTGCGGACTTAACCGGCAGTATGTTGATGCGTGGTACGAAGAAACATACCAGACAACAAATTCAAGACGAGTTTGACCGGCTCAAAGCACGCGTGAGCATTTCCGGAAGTACAACTCGTGCCGGAGGATCGCTCGAAACAATTCGTGAAAATTTAACGCCGGTACTTCAACTTGTCGCAGAAATTCTAAGAGAGCCATCGTTTCCTGAAAAAGAATTTGAGCTGCTGAAGGAAGAAGAATCGGCCAGCATTGAAGAACTTCGAAGTGAGCCTCAATCGCTTGCACAAATTTCACTGGATCGTCATTTAAATGATTTCCCACCGGGAGATCCGCGCTATGTTATGACACTTGATGAAGAGGCGGCAGCACTGAAAGCAGTGACATTGGATCAAGTCAAGAAGTTTTATGCAGATTTTTACGGTGGAACGAATGGTCAAATTGCAATCGTGGGTGATTTTGATAAAGATGAAATGCAAAAACTTCTCACTACCCTTTTTAATGATTGGAAGAGTCCAAAGCCGTTTTCGCGCATCCCAGATTTGTATCAAGATATTCCAGCGGTTGATGAATCGATTGAAGTTCCGGACAAACCCAATTCGATGTTTATGGCAGGGATGAACTTAAATATTCGCGATGATGATCCGGATTATCCTGCGCTTTATTTCGCGAATTACATGCTAGGCGATGCATCCAATTCTCGCTTTCACGAAAGAATTCGTGAAAAGGAAGGACTCAGCTATGGTGTCGGTTCATTTCTAAATGCGAGTCCATTTGACCGTGCCGGTACTTTTGGCGGTTATGCGATACAAGCACCTGAAAATATTACAAAAGTAGAAACGGCATTTAAGGAAGAAATTACAAAAGCGGCGAAAGATGGTTTCACTGAAGAAGAAATGAAAACATCGAAATCAGGATTCAAAGAATCACGACAATTAAGTAGAGTTGAGGATCGCCGTTTAGCTAGCCTTCTTGCATCGTATCTTTATGTCGGCCGTACGTTAGCCTGGGATGCAGATTTCCAGAAAAAGATTGAAGCTTTAACGCAGCCGCAGGTACAGGAAGCGCTAAAGAAATACATCGACCTTTCGAAACTTTCAATCTACAAAGCTGGCAGCTTTAAGAAATAGGACGGAAGCTTTAACCACGAAGTAACTCATGATCCTGAGATCAAACAGAAATAATGAAAATCGGCGTTCCTTTCTCCCCCTTATGAAGGGGGAGATCAAAGAGGGGGTTGGAGTCTTCAAAATGTTTCCAACCTCCCCTTTATCCCCTCCTTCATAAGGAGGGGAACTTGGTCGATCGCCGATTTTCAAAGCAGGACATGAAGTGCGTCACCACATAGACAGGATGAGTGCATCGTCTTTACATATTCTTCAACAACGAGGAACACTGAATCGTTTTTAATGTATTTGTGGTTATAATAAAGGTATGAAAATCCTGAGAAAGTTGGAAATTTCAAGAAAAGGACAACTTTTAATTCCAAAGTATTACCGTGATAGATCAGGAATCAAACCCGGATCCAAAGTTGCTCTTACTGCAGAACCACACAGATTGATTGTCTCGGTGTTACCGGAAGATCCTGTTGAGGCCGCATGTGGATTTTTGAAAGGCGGACGTTCATTAACAGCAGCTTTACGGAAAGAGCGCCAGGCGGAAAATGAAAAAGAGAAAAAGAAAGTACGTCGTTGATTCCTATAGCATCCTGAGTTACCTGCAAAAGGAATCCGGATGGCAAGAAATGGGTCAACTTCTACGAAAATGGCGTAGCACAAGATTCGAAGCAAAACTCAACTGGATCAATTGGGGTGAAATTTATTACATGACCTGGAAATATTTCGGTAAAGAGAAAGCTCAAGAAGTTCGAGATCTTCTTATAGCTCTGCCTCTTGAACTTGAACCGGTGGATTTCGAGCTCGTTGCGCTTGCCGCTGAGTTGAAAGCTGAACACAATATTTCTTTTGCCGATGCTTTCTGCGCCGCGACGGCCATTCGGCACAATGCAATTCTGGTCACAGGTGATCCGGAATTCAAATCCCTCGAAGGCAAGATCGATATCCGCTGGCTCGACTGAATGGGAGCGTTTGAGAGTGTTATCGGGTACATCATTAGAGGTTGAGTATGCGATCAAAAAATCCGATTCATCCAGGGGAAATTCCTCCTGAAGTGTGGATGAACCTTCAAATTATGTGGGTTCTACATCAGACTGAACAAAGACGGAGATTATCGTAGTCGTAGAATCCTATCATTTTTCCACGAAGTTCCTTCAATAAATTCTAACTTCGTGCATCTTTGAATCTTTGTGGTTAAAATCTGCGGCTAGCGGTACAATAGGCCGTCCAAAATGACTACCGATTCACGTATACGAAACTTCAGTATCATTGCGCACATCGATCACGGCAAGTCCACACTCGCAGACCGGCTGTTGGAGTTGACGGGAGCATTAACTGCTCGCGAGATGTCCGCACAAGTGCTCGATACAAATGTTATTGAGCGCGAACGCGGAATCACCATAAAAGCGCATGCCGTTCGATTGGAACATAAAGCCAGAGATGGTCAAATGTACATCCTCAACTTGATTGATACTCCTGGTCATGTTGATTTTTCATACGAAGTTTCACGCAGCCTCGCTGCTTGCGAAGGAGTCATCCTTTTAGTGGATGCATCACAGGGAGTCGAAGCACAGACTCTGGCGAATGCATATCTCGCGCTCGAAAATAATCTCACCATCGTTCCCGTCATCAACAAGATTGATTTGCCTGGCGCAGATGTTGAGCGAACAGTTGAACAGCTGGTAAACATCATTGGTTTCAGCGATGAAACCATGTACAAAGTTAGCGCCAAAACCGGTGAAGGTGTTGAGGAAATGCTGGAAGGAGTCATCCATAAAATTCCTCCGCCAAAAGGAGATCCGAAAGCACCTCTTCGTGCATTGATTTTCGATTCCTGGTACGACAGCTATCGCGGCGTAGTTGTACTGGTCCGTGTTGTTGATGGAGTCTTACGCGTGAAGGATAGAATGCGATTTTTATCGACCAAGCAAACTTACGAAGTAAATGAACTTGGTGTGTTCACACCGAAAATGAAACTGGTCGATCAGCTTTCTGCTGGTGAAGTCGGTTGCGTTATCGCCGCAATTAAGCAGATTGCTGATACAAAAATTGGCGACACTGTCACACACGAAAAACATGGAACCGATTCTCCTCTGCCCGGCTTTCGGGAAATTAAGCCGATGGTGTTTGCAGGTTTATACCCAACCGAAAGTACCGATTATGAAGCGCTGCGAGATGCATTAGAAAAATTACAATTGAACGATTCTTCATTTTTCTTTGAGCCGGAAAATTCCGTGGCACTAGGTTTCGGATTTCGATGCGGGTTTTTGGGATTGCTGCACATGGAAATTATCCAGCAGCGGCTCGAAAACGAATTCAGCATTTCGCTGATCACAACCGCACCAGGCGTCCGCTACAAAGTCATTCTGACCAATGGCACTGTGCTGGAAATTGATAATCCATCAAAAATGCCGCCACAGCAGTTGATTCAACAAATGGAAGAACCGATCATTCGCGCAATGATTATGACCCGCGATGAGTTTGTGGGTGCCGATCCTTACGATCTGCGAACAGCGTCGCGGTGTGCAACAAGGACTTGAATATGTTTCCTCCGATCGCGTATTGATTACCTATAATCTGCCGCTCAATGAAATTGTGGTCGACTTTTATGATCAGTTAAAATCGGTCTCGCGCGGTTATGCATCTTTTGATTACAATTTTATTGGATATCAACCGGCCGAGCTGGCAAGGCTCGATCTGCTCGTGAATGGCGAGTCGGTAGATGCGCTTTCGTTGATCATTCATAAAGAGAAAGCTTATTATAGAGGTCGCGCTCTCGCTGCTAAGATGAAATCGTTGATTCCAAAGCAGATGTTTGAGGTTGTAATCCAGGCAGCAATCGGGAGTAAAATAATTGCCCGCGAGACAGTATCCGCTCTGCGAAAAAATGTTTTGGCAAAATGTTATGGCGGCGATATTACAAGAAAGCGCAAGCTTTTAGAAAAACAAAAAGAAGGAAAGAGAAGGATGAAACGCGTGGGGAAAGTAGATATTCCCCAGGAAGCGTTTCTGGCAATTTTGAAGGAGGATCGTTCAGAATAAATGGAAGCACATGCACCTAAAAAATCGGTCGCTCGTGAATACTTTGAAGCGATCGTTCTAGCAGTAATTCTGGCATTGTTCTTCAGGACTTTTGTCATTGAAGCATTTAAAATCCCAAGTTCTTCGATGGAGGATAATCTGCTGATCGGCGATCACATCTTGGTGAACAAGTTCGCATATGCACCGGTGAATTTTCAATGGGAGAAAAAACTTCTTCCGATTCGTCATGTTAGCCGGACCGATGTAATCGTTTTCAAATATCCGGAAGATCCGACACGTAACTTTATTAAACGTGTCATTGCTGTTGGGAATGAAACAATTGAGATTCGCGATAAACAGGTTTATATTGACGGAAAGCCAATCAAGGAACCATACAAGTTTCATAAAGAAGAATTTTTCGGATTAACTGCAGAGAATTTTCCGCCAAAGAAAGTTCCTGAAGGTTACTATTTTGCGATGGGTGATAATCGCGATAACAGCAAAGATAGTCGCGCATGGGGATTCGTTCCGCAGGACTATATCAAAGGAAGAGCGTTCATTATTTATTGGTCGTTTGATGGACCACAATATATCGGGCCAACAACGCTTTCCGAAAAAATCCGCGGTTTCGCAAATGTGATTGTGAATTTTATTCCGAAAACCCGCTGGAAACGGTTCTTCAAAATCATCGATTAAATGAAGCTCTTCGTGCCCTGGTGGTTGCGCTAAATGAACGATCAACAGAACCTGATTTCCATCTCAGAGCTTCAGGAAATCACGAAGCTGCCTATGTCTACACTCCGCTTTTATGAAACCGAGTTCCCTTCTTATCTACAAGTTCATAAAACTGCAGGAGGTCATCGCCGATACTCTCACGAGAATGTGCAGCGCTTTCTTCATCTAAAGCATTTGATTCATGAAAAAGGATTATCGATCCGTGAAGTGAAACGAAGCCTGGCGGCCGATGAGGATCCGCAAAAAATTCGCGAGGAAATGGATCTTTTGCTAAAAGTTACTGAAGAGCTCACGAAGGAAAATCTAATGATTCGAAAAAGTCTTGATGATCTGGCGCAACGTTTAACAAATCTTGAAGACGAACTGAAAAAAGGAAAAGGCGGCTTTAAGTGGTTCAAGTAAATTCTGAGTCTCTGCGGTAAAATTATAATAATGAAAATTGCAAAAAATATTCTAGAACTTATTGGCAATACGCCACTTGTTTATTTAAACAAAGTGAATTCACCAAAAGGTGCGAGGATTGCAGCAAAATTGGAATCCTTCAATCCAGGCGGCTCCGTAAAAGATCGCATCGGATTATGGATGGTAAAAGATGCATTCGATCGCGGTATTTTAAAACCAGGCGGAACAATCATTGAACCAACCTCCGGAAACACTGGGGTCGGTCTGGCACTTGCGGCAATTATATATGGCTGCAAGATGATTGCAGTGATGCCGGACAAAGTTCCGGTGGAAAAGATTCAATTGTTGGAAGCCTATGGCGCGGAATGTGTGATTTGTCCAACTAATGTTGATCCTGAAGATCCGCGATCTTATTACGAGACTTCAAAACGTTTGAATCGTGAAATTGAGAATTCATTTTTGCCGCAGCAATACTACAATGAAAAAAATATGGATGCGCATTATCACACTACTGGTCCGGAAATTTGGCGTGATACAGATGGGAAAATTTCAGTGTTTGCTACCGGTGTTGGTACCGGCGGAACAATTAGCGGTACAAGTAAGTATTTAAAAGAACAAAATCCGAAAATTCGAACTGTTGGAATTGATACGATTGGCTCGGTGATCAAAGGTTTTTTCGAGACCGGCAAAATTGAAGGATCTCATCCATATTTGATTGATGGCATCGGTGAAGATTTTATTCCTGGAAATATTAAGTTCGAATATATCGATGAAATAATTCAAGTACCTGACAAACTTGCCTATCAAATCACGATGAGACTCGCGCGCGAAGAAGGACTCTTCACTGGATCTTCCGGTGGCGCAGCAGTCGCTGGTGCAATTGAAGTTGCAAATCGGCTTACACCAAATGAATTGGTGGTAGTAATCTTACCAGATACCGGCACCCGCTACTTATCAAAGTTGAATGACAAGTGGCTCCGCGATAAAAACCTGCTTTGATTTTTTTTACCGCAGAGTACGCCGAGTTTTTACCTTTCACGTTTCACGTTTTACTTTTGATTTTTAATTTCCATTCTGCTAGGATCGTACATTCTTAGTTCTTTGAAATTTAACCTGAACCCGCCTGCAATTGAGGGAAGGTGGTAAAACTCCACCGCAGCCCCCGCTGCTGTATACGGGAACGAAATTCAGAAACGCTGCACGATCGCAGCGCTAAACCACTGTCAGGTTCATAGCAACCCGACGGGAAGGTCTGAAAAGTAGGATGATCCGTGAGCCAGAAAACCTGATTGCAAGTGCGAGTAGCGACCGATCTTCGGAGGGAAGATAACCAGCGCCATGAGATGCATTGATGCTCTCCAGGCACCCGGCAAGGATCGGCCGGGTTCCAATTTTATCTGGAGACAGCAATGCGAATCGTTCTTTACTTTTTTCTCACTCTCCTTTTAGTTACACCACTTTTTGCTGACGAACCACAAACCCAGGAAGAAAAAACTTCCAATTCATATCAGATTACCGTTACTGCTGATCGTCTTGAAGAACCGGTAACAGATAAAACGGATGCGATCACTGTCATTACGCATGAAGAAATTGAAACACATCAGTGGCATTATGTGAATGATGCATTGCGTGCGGTTCCAGGATTGGTGTTAGCTCAGAGCGGCTCACCAGGAAAAGTTACTTCAGTATTTTTGCGCGGAGCTGGATCTTCACAGGTACTCGTTTTGATGGATGGTGTGCCGCTAAACAGTCCATATTTTGGCGGAATCAATTTTGAAGATCTTACTACTGACAATATTGAACGTATTGAAATAATCAAAGGTCCGCAAAGTCCGCTATATGGGAGTGATTCGATTGGCGGTGTAATTCAAATCTTTACGAAGCGAGGGAGCGGTTCAGCTACAATTCATGCAGGATTTGAGGGCGGCAGCTTTCAGACATTTCGCGAAAAAGCTGGAATTTCAGGCGGACAAAATAATGTCAATTATTCATTAGAATTTTCCAGGCAAGATTCTGATGGCATTTTGGAAAACGATGAATTTAATGAGACCGTTTTTTCCGGTCGCGCCGGATACAACTGGAACAACGGCAACTCAATTGATTTCACCGGACAGATTTTTGACTCGAACGCAGGATTACCGTTTGATTTTGTTCTCCTTCCAGCGCTTTTACAAAATCAAGACACTACAACAAAACTGTTCTCCACAAACTATTCACATCATTCCGGCAACTATCTGAACATGAATGTGCTGTTTTCAGCAGCCGATCGCGATTACCACTATGAAAATCCTGAAAATACTTTTGCACCAATTCAGGATAATGCGTCCACGTCGTATCAAATTACATTTCAAAATGATTTTCAGCTGAGCGAAACCAACACACTTTCGGCCGGTTATGAATATGAACATGAATCTGTGGAAGCTTCGGATTCAAACGGTCCATCCCTGGATCAAATCATTGAAAATCACGGTTTGTTTGTTCAAGAAAAATTGGAAATCCAACGTTTCATTCTAACTGCTGGCGCGCGTTACGATCATTTCAATTCTTTTGGCGATACTGTGAATCCGAGAATTGGTGCTGCATACAAGATTACTGAAGGCACAAAAGTACGCGGCAGTTATGGACGTGGATTTCGTGCGCCTTCTGCAGGCGATTTAGCATTTCCGTTTTATGGCAATCCAGATTTGAAACCGGAGAAAAGCGAATCCTGGGAAGCTGGAATTGATCATTATCTTGGGGCACGCACAACGGTCAACGCTTCATGGTTTCATAACGATTACACCGATCTCATCACATTCGATCCAAATACATTCATTGCTGGTAATGTTGCGGAAGCAATGACACAGGGACTGGAATTATCTGCTTCAGTTCAATATGGTTCATGGAATTTGTGGGGCGGATATACCTATTTAGATTCTGAAGATAAGACCACAGGATTGCAGCTCTTCCGAAGACCAAAGCATTTTGGAAATTTTCGCATCGCGTATTTGCAGCCGAAATGGGGTGCATCATTCAGTTTGCTTGCTTACAGCGAACGGCTGGAAACTGACTTCACCGTCTTCCCTTCCGCGAATGTTTTCAATCCTGGTTACAGTAAGAGTGATATCGCTTTCCATTATCAGATCATTCCCTCACTTCGTCTGAAAGCGCGCGTCGAAAATCTTTTCGATAAGGAATATCAAGAAGTTCTGGGATTTCCTGCACCAGGAATTGGCGCATACGGTGGCCTTGAAGCTACCTTTTAACCACAGAGACCCAAAGTGAGAAAAAGTAGAATCATCGCCTTTTTACTGCTATCGTTGTTGCCTTTCTGTGCGGAGGCGCAGCCAAAACGGATCATCTCGATTGCACCGAGTTTTACGGAAATTCTTTATGCATTAGGCGTGGGACCACAAATTGTAGCCACTACCAACTTTTGTGATTATCCACCTGAAGCATTAAACACAGACAAAATTGGCGATGTTTTGAATCCGAATATCGAAAAAATCATTCGATTAAAACCAGATCTCGTTCTTTGTGGTGCATGGAAGTGAGCCCTTCCAGAAAAATTGCGAGCAGCAGGAATCGAAGTTCTGGAAATCAAAGATGCAGAAAATCTGGACGACTCATTGCAACGTATCATTCTCATTGGGCAGAAAGTTGGAAAAGAAACGGAAGCACGAACCATCGTGGAAGGAATGAAAAAAGAGATTGAAGCGATCAAAGCGCGTAAAACAGGAGCACGCCGCAAAGTGTATATTGAATTGGATGCAGGACAATGGACTGTTGGCGGCACTTCGTATTTGAATGAAGTTGTTGGAATCGTAGGATTAGAAAATATTTTTCTCGATCGTAAAGAACCTTACTTAATGGTAACGATGGAATCGATCTTAATGCGTCAGCCCGATCTGATCATGTCATTGAATCGTACCAAAGAGGAATATCAGAACATTTCGGCATGGCAGGTTGCACCGTGTGTAAGAGATGGCAAAATCATTGATCGTCAGGCAATTAATTGGAATGCAATCACACATCAGAGTCCGCGGTTAGTACAAGGCATTCAAATTCTGGAAACCAAAGTGCGGGAGATATTGAAATAATTAACCACGAAGTAACTCATGATCTTGAGATCAGCAGAAATAATGAAAATCAGCGTTCGTTTCTCCCCCTTATGAAGGGGGAGATCAAAGAGGGGGTTGGAGCCTTTTCCAATGTCCCCAACCACCCCCTTAACCCCCTCCTACCTTCGTGTTGCTTCGTGATCTTCGTAGTTTGTTTATTGGATCTAGTATGAGAATCGTCAGTCTGGTGCCGTCAGTGACTGAGACACTATTTGCACTAGGACTGGATGATCAAATCGCAGCGATCACAACTTTCTGCCGTTTTCCTGAAGATAAAGTGATGCACAAAACAAAAATCGGAGGCACGAAAAATCCGGACAGACAAAAAATCCTTGAACTGAAACCAGATGTGATCATTTTGAACGAAGAAGAAAACAGAAAAGAGGATGCCGATTTTTTTCGTGATCACGGCATTCCATTAAGGATTACATTCCCATCAACTGTGCTTGATGCTTCTGAAAACGTAAAGGAACTTGGCAAAGAATTTCATGCAACTGCTAAAGCCGAATCAATTTACAACCAGATCAATGAAGTCCTGGAAAACATCAAGGTTCCGCGTACCATTGCCACATTGATCTTCATTTGGAAAAGACCATATTGGACTGTCAACAAAAGTACGTATGTACATTCGATCTGTGAAGCTGTTGGATTGAAAAACGTTTTTGCTGATTCAAAGGATCGATATCCGCAACTTGCCTATCCCCAAATCATAGAAGCGAATCCTGAAGCAGTTTTGTTTCCGGATGAGCCTTATGTGTTCCGGCGGAAAGATGTTTTGGAATTTCAAAATCAGTTTCCTGAATTGAAAGCAGTTCAACAAAACAAATTGATCATGCTTGATGGCACGTATTTAACATGGCATGGCGTTCGGACGCTCAAAGCACTGCACGAATTGCCGGTTATTCTTGGTCAGGCTGGATTATGGAATTGACACCGAGCGTTACGTTGCGAAATACGAAAATCGTAATACCGATTCTTTTTATCCTGCTTCTGGGCTCGATGATTATTTCCCTGATGACTGGCGAAATCAAAGGATGGAATGAAATGGTAATCCTTCATATCCGCTTGCCGCGTGTACTTCTTGGACTCGTTGTAGGGATTGCTTTAGCAACAGCAGGCAGCGTCTATCAAGGACTGCTGCGCAATCCGCTTGCCGATCCATATATTTTGGGAACTTCCAGTGCAGGAACGTTCGGCGCACTGGTTGCTGCGATCTTGAATTATCATTTCAATATTACCGTTTACATTTTCTCAATCGGTGCAGCATTCCTCAGCATGCTTCTGGTTTATCGTATTGCATCCGTGCAGGGACGAACTCCTGTTCAGACATTGATTCTTGCCGGTGTCATATCCAGTACGTTTTTTGGTGCTCTGGTTTTGTTGCTTTTTACTTTATTCAGACGCGAATCGTTTTCAATTTTGTTTTTTTTGTTGGGATCGCTTTCAGGCGCGGGATCAAATATATTGATTCTCATCTCCGCAGTTCTGGTTCTAATTGGTTTCAGCATTTCAATGTACCTGGCCCGCGATCTTGATGCAATGAGCTCCGGTGAGGAAGATGCGATACATCTTGGAATTCCAGTAGAACGGGTCAAACAACTTTTATTTTTTTCTTCGTCTCTGCTTGTTGGCGCAAGTGTTTCACTGGCAGGTTCGATCGGTTTTGTCGGATTGATTATCCCGCATGTACTCCGATTGATTGTGGGTCCGTCTCATAGAAAACTAATTCCGGCAAGCGCTATTGGCGGAGCATTCTTTTTGATCTTAATGGATGTTTTAGCACGTACCGTCTTTTCACCATTGGAAGTACCGGTGGGTGTATTTACTTCATTGTGCGGCGCACCATTTTTTATTTATTTGTTGAAACGGAAACAAGAGGAGATGACGTTTTGACCTTTTCCATTCAAGCTTCAAATTTATCCGGCGGTTATCAGGGTTCATTTCAACTACACGATCTCACTTTCAACATTGAGCAAGGTGGATTTTGGGGAGTGATTGGTCCGAATGGATCCGGCAAATCAACACTCTTGAAAGTGCTCAGTAAAGTGCTGCCGATGAAAAACGGTAAAATTACAATCAACGATCATCTGTTGCAGCAGCTTTCGTTACAAGAATTAGCGCGCAATATGGCAGTTGTCGGCAGCGAAGCTCATTTCACATTTCCGTTTCGAGTTTTTGATGTAGTTTTAATGGGCCGAATTCCATTTCTTACAAGACTTGGAGCTTATGGATCGCGTGATCGAATGATCGCAGAAAATGCCTTAAAGCGAACTGAAGTTTGGGGATTTCGCGATCGCTTAATTCATCAACTTTCCAGCGGAGAGCGTCAGCGCGTTTTGCTGGCTCGCGCTTTAGCTCAAGAACCGAAAATATTACTTCTTGATGAGCCAACGGCGCATTTGGATCTGCATTATGAAATTGAGATTTTTCGTATCCTGAAAAATTTGAATCTTCACGATAATCTAACCGTTCTTGCAGTATCACACAATCTCAATCTCATGGCAGAATTCTGCAACACCTTAATTGTTCTTCGTGATGGAACATGCCGCGCATTGGGAGCGCCTTCCGAAATCCTCGCGCCGGAATTACTGAAAGATGTATTCAGAATTGATTGTCAGATTACGCGAAATCCATTTTCGCAAGCTCCCTCAATATTATTGAACACGCGTTATTCCTAGACCGAAAACTTTCTTAAAGAAAGCCTTCATGTCTTCCCACGATTTTTTATCCGCTTCCGCATTGTAACCGATCGGAATATTGTTCGTTTTTCCTAACTCATCTGCACCGGGATTTGTGAAACCATGTTTCGCACCAGGATAAACAATTACTTGCATATCAGCACCGGCATCTTTCATCTCTTTTTTGAATTTTTCAAGGACTTCAGCACTAACAAACTTATCATCGCCACCATGACAAACCAGAATTTTTGCCTTGATATCTCCCGATTTTGCAGGTGTTTTCAGATCGAGTCCACCATGAAAGCTGACTACACCATTTAGATCTACACCTTGTCGCGCCATTTCCAAAACCACCGATCCACCAAAACAATATCCGATCGCACCAATCCTATTTGGATCTACAGTTGGGTGTTTTTTCAAAACATCCATGGCTGCCACGAAACGTTTTTTGGCATCATCCATATTTTTCATTACTTCTTCGGTAAACTTTCCTGCTTCAGCCGGATGCGTTGTAGTTTTTCCATTCCCATACATATCAATTGCCATGCCGGTGTAACCAAGTTCTGCAAGCATGCGCGCACGATTTCTTACGTTTTCAGTTTGTCCCCACCATTCATGAACCACCAGAACGCCAGGACGTTTTCCTTTAATCGCATCGTTGTATGCGATGTAGCCTTTCATCGTAAGACCGTCCGATTGATATGTAACTTCTTCCGATTTTATTTCTGCAGATGAAACAGCTGCCATTCCAAGAATCGCGATCAATAACACATGAATTATGTGATTCATAAAAACCTCCTGAACTACATCATGCACGGGAAAACTGCAAAATCAAGAACCGCTTGTACACCCTTATTACACGAATAAATTGAATGATCAACACAGATAGGCAAAAACACCGACGACCTGTTCCTTGTTTCCCACTTGTCTCGGATGGGTCTCGGTGCTTATTCCATTTCAAAAACGTTGATATGCGGATTAGAAGTCCGCGGCCCATAATGCAGGCTAGAAGCCTGCGCTCCATATTAACTATATGAAAAAGAGGACTGTAACGGCGCCGCCAATTAGTATTACCAGCGTAGCAATTCCAATTAAGTATCGAATCCGTCCTTGACCAAAAAAGAATACGAGACCGCACTTCACTAACGTATTTGATACAGCTGCAATCGTAATTGAAGTTACTGCAATTTTTGCATCGCCTCCACTTTTTGCATAATCGGCCATCGATAATGTAATTGCATCCACATCAGTCAGACCTGCAAGTGCGGCCACAACATAAAATCCTTGCGATGGAAAATTCAGTTGAACATATTTCACAACAAGCAAAACAATTCCAAATAACAATGCAAATTTAAGCGCGGAAATCAAACTGAATGGATTTTTTAGCGGAACATTCTGAGTTCCTTCTTTGCCAGATTGCCCCGATGACCAGCGATAGTAAAGAAATGAGCAGGCACCAGCGAGTACTGCCATGGTTATCATAGGAACCACGAGCGAAGGAAGTAATTTAATATTCACAATCACAACTGCAATCAAAATGCGAATGAACATCACAGTCCATGCAATCAAAAGGCCTGCCGCCAAAATGTTCATTAATCGAGAGCTTTCTTTTACTTCGCGACTTTGTTTTGAAAATGACAGAGTAACTGCTGTTGAAGAAACAAGCCCTCCGAAAAATCCAGTTAAAGATGTTCCTATCTTTGTACCCAATAGCCTCGTTGCAACATAACCAACCAACGATAATCCGGAAATCAGAATCACCAACAACCACATCTTGTAAGGATTGATGGCTTGCCAGGGATCGATTGTTTTATTTGGCAGGACAGGCAAAACGATGAAAGTTGCGAACAACAATGTTACGCCGGCATAGATATCATCTTCATAGATTTTCCCCACGAAACTATGAAGCGGTTGTTTATATGCAAGCACCGCGGCCGTTGCAATTCCCAGCGCCACTGCAATCTCTTTGTATCCAAATAGTGTTGTGCCGCCTAACAGGAAAACGATAATGCCGGCAGTTTCACTGGTAAGTCCCAGTGCGGAAGTTTTGGGACTCCGATTTTCCAGAATGTAGGCAACAAGGATAAAAGATGAAACGCTGAGACCTGCTGCAACAAAAATCCAAACTGTTTTTAATTGAATTGAAAGCCACGCGGATAATGCCCCTGCGAGGGCAATCAAAATAAAAGTTCGAATTCCACCAAATGCAACACTTGGATCTTCTTCCGCTTTCTTCCTCTCGCGTTCAATGCCGACAAGTGCGCCGATGAAAAGTGCGACTGCGAAGTTAATTGTTAGGTCAAGCATTATTTTCTGCAGGCAAGATGCCCGCGCTCCTTATTATTTGCCTTTAACAATATGCTGGTAATTTAAGATTCCATTCCACAGCAATCGGAAATCGGAATAATTCATGTCACGATGCATCGGGTTGAAGTTATAAACGATCACATGACCTTTGCCTTCCGGCACATCCAGAATTGCTGGACGTCCTTGCATAAAATCAACTTTCTTTCCGCCGCCGCTCACTATCAATGGTTCCGTTGTACCAGAATCCGGAGAATCCCAATCACGAGTTCCCCATTGCAAAACTACATGGCTGAAATCAAATGGGCCATCCAGACACGATGTGCAATACGATGCGGTCAACCACTTCTTTGGTGGATCATAAATTCCATAGTTGGATCTGAACACTGAAGTCACTTTTGGATAACCATAAGCAATCGGATGATCAGGCTGGGTAAATTTTGCACGCACTTCGATCCCGGGTGTTGAAACATCATCACGATTCACACGCTTTACATTGCGAACCAATCCTGATTCTAGCGCAAGTTGAGAACCGCGTCCCAATGTCATGAACAATCCGCCTGATTCCACAAACTCCTGAAGATTCGCAAGTCCTTTCCAGCCAATTCCGCCAGTGATGTCATCCGATTCTGCTGGTAAACCATGACTTGGAGTTGTATCAGTCTTTTTAAAAGGCATCGGGCCGTGTGTGTTTTGGATTCCAAGAATTTGCTCTTGCACTCCAAGCAAAACATTTCCGTAAACAATCACATCCACTTTTTGATTCAAATTGCCAGCTTTGATTTCTTCATCACGCAAATATGTATATGGAACTTTTTCTTGATCCAACGTAAATCGTATCCAGCCGATCATATCTGTATCAGCCCATGGCACCCAGATTCCAATTCGCGCCGGAGATGCTTCATGATGCGGAACATCAGGGACTGCAGCAGCACCTTTAAAATCCAATCCAAGTTCTTCCGCAACTGCTTCGATCGATTGACCTGAACCATTTTGATCAGAAATGATCCAGGAACCGGCAGGATAATCAACACCATCCGCCTTAAAAGATTTTTCTGCGATGTTAACTTTGAAATTCGATAATCGATATCGCGCTGCTAACAATGATTCCTGACCATGATCCGCAAGCAAAAATACAGATCCTGATCCAGAAACTTTTCCTGGTGTATGAACGTTTTCAGTCAGTAACTGAACTGGAACATCCATGATTGCGCGATCATCGATCCTGAATGTATCTAATCCATAATTCACAGGAAACGCCCAGGAGACATCATCGTATGGTTGATACTGCGCATTTTCCGGAAATTCCTGCGGCAGCAATAAGTCCACGGCATAATTCCGATATGGCTGATCGAGTTTAATTACGTATGAACCGGCTTTATACTTTCCTTCCTTTACCTGGAAATCATTCTTAGCAACACTGATTTCAATTTCTTGCTTGCGCAGACGATTAATCATGTGATCAACGCGATGCGGATCATTTTGATTTGCCGGAATTACAAACGCATACGGATTTCCCTTTACACCTTTTTGCCAGGAGTTGTAACTTTTCTTATAAAAACTTCTAAGCATGGTTTCAGGTTGCCGCGCACAATAATCAAGAATGGAAAGAACTCCTGTCTCTGCGTAATTAACGCCATTGCGATGCGACCACTTGAATTCACGTTCAGGCGGCGGTGAAGGACGATACCATTCCACTGTAAGATCGCTTGAATCCAGTTTTCGAGTCACAGTTTCAGCGGTAGTATTTCCAAAAGTTTCATAACCACGGCCAATCCCATTGTGATTCATAGCGATCGACTCAGTAAAAGGCTGCCCATAACCTTCGCCAAAATCCCAGGTCCAAACTCCAGGCATTCCTTGTTCTTGCATCCTGCTCATCTCATGAAAACTCATTTCCAAAAATTCACTGATCATAATCGGATCAAGACCGGGATTATACGGACCAGTTCCATTCCAGGTTTGAAGTAATGGAATAGCTTCATGAAGATCATGAATTACAACTGGATGATATTCGAAATACATTTTTGCAACTGCTTGCGTGGAAGACAAATCCAATTGATGCGCATCTCTGTTTGCATCCACATAAACATACTTACCCCAATACGGCGGAGATTGTCTTGGCAAATTATCGTAATCAGTTTTGCCTTTCAGGTAACGATAAAACCAATCAACCATTTTTTCGCGGCCATCTACATTGGCCACCGGATTAATCAACACCACAAGATTTTCGCGGATCCTTCGGATCATCGGATCATTTGAAACTGCAAGACGGTATGCTAACTCCAGAGACATATCAGGACTCAGATCTTCATCAGCATGAATTGCGCAGTTGATGTAATAAAAGGGCTTTATGTTGGGGACGATTTGTTCTACTTGTTCGGGTGAAGTCTTTCGTGGATCTGCAAGTTTCGCAGATCCTTCTTTATATGCATTTAAGTTCGCAATTCCCTTTTCATCTGAAATGGCAACAAGTAAAATCTCGCGTCCTTCTTCTGTATGACCGATGACTTCCGTAGCTACACGATCGGAAGCCTTATCTAACTCTCGCATGTAAGCATGAATCTTTTGCGCGCTTACCAATTCGCCGGCAGCACCGGCGATGTGACCCAGGTAGTCGGATGGCGATGGAACGGTCTTCGATTCAGGCACATAGGAAACCCAGGAACTAATGTATTTCGGATCAGTAGTATCGCGTGCGATTGCTTCTGATGATCCAGGCTCAGGAACATCCGGAGGATATTGTTCTTCGACCCATGCTGAAAATGAAATAAGGAAGCAAAATGTTGCGAACAAAATAGTTTTGCGAATGAGTGGTGTCATGGAAGTTTCTCCTGGTTGAATGGAGTTGGAGCCGTCGCAATTCTAGCACGGAAAAGATTAACCACGGAGACGCGGAGTGACGGAGATTTCTCTGTGACTCAGCGGTTAATCTTCTTCATCTTCTTCAACTGGTTGAATGAATGCTGAGCGAACTGGTGGAGGCATCGGTGAGTTTACACCTTTAACCGATTTCCATAAAATTTCATTCATCTGTTGCATTGGAATTCGATCCACTTCTTCGAAATTCATCGCCATAGATTCCTTTGCTCCATAAGCATCTGCTCTATTTTTCTCTTCCAATGAAATGCGTGCCGGCTTCAAATTGTATGGCTTCATATCAGGTTCTGATTGAAATGCTGCATACGCAGGAGTTGCAGCAGCATCAAATTGTGTCATCGGTTCAATGCCAAGGATCAATTCCATCGTTCGCAAAAATCCAGAAGTTGTATACATCGTGCTATCAACAGATCCCTTGCGCACATACGGACTGATAATCAAACCAACTGAACGATGTGCATCTACATGATCTGGGCCATCCTGCGCATCATCTTCCAAAACAAAAATTGCTGATTCTTTCCAAAAACGGCTCTTGGAAATCACTTCCACCATGCGGCCAAGTGCATTATCATTTTCCGCCACCATCGCGCGTGGAGTTGGATAACCAGGCGATGCGCCGGCAGTGTGGTCGCTGGGAAGTTGAATAATTGATAGTTGCGGCAATCCACCGTCCTTTTCAAACTTGCGGAATTCTTTAAGCCAAACATCAATCCGTTTATTATCAGACATCCGCAAATCCCACGGTGGATATTCCGGATTGAGGATTCCTTTTAGACTTTCAATAAACGGAACAACCTGTCCTAGCCCGGAATCTTCATCAACAACATCACCTCTATGCCCCCAGATTCCATAATTGCGAACAGAAACACCTGCCCGTTTTGCAGCATCCCAAAGATAGCCGCGGGGTGGAGCTGCGATATTTCCATATTGAGAACGCTGCGGACACTCTACCTTCAGTCAAATAATCTGCGCCACGTTCTGCATAATTCATCGGCCACGTTTTTTCGATGAAATCATTTGCATACGCTCCCATCGAAAATGCATGACCATCCGCACTCACTTCGGCATCAACATAAAAATTGTCTAGCAAAACAAACTCTCGCGCGATGGCATGAGCATTCGGTGTAATGTCTTCACCAAACAAACAAATGTTCGGATCGCCATTCCCTTTTTCCATATCTCCGAAGACCTGATCGTAAGTTCGATTTTCGCGAAGCACATAAAAAATGTATTTGATCGGAGATGAACCTCCTACCTTTGATGGTATCGGAGAATTTTGCGGAGCATGGGCCGGCGTTAATCGGATCGCATCAGAATACGGCGTTAACTCATAAACCGTTTTAGTGTAGGAAGCTAACTGTTCCTCATTTGGAACATCAAGCATCGAAAGCGTACCAAGCAACATTTGTCCGATGTAGTTTGGCTCATCAGGTCCGCGCGGATTTGCAGTTGATGTTAAACCTTTGCCGCTCAGGATCAAAATCTTGTTGCCGTCGCGCGTAAATCTTGCAGCAGTGGGATACCATCCTGAAGGAATAAACCCACGAACTTTACTTTTACCTGGCTCCGAAATATCAACAACCGCAACCGCGTTGTTATCAGAGTTCGTTACAAGCAATGTGGAACCATCCGGCGAAATCCCCAGTCCGGATGGTGTCGCACCTTCTGGTGCATGCGGATACAATGCTACCGAGATTTGTTCTTGCGCACTTCCGCTTGTTAGATCCAAAGCCCAAACACTATTTGTATTTCCACATGCAACAAATAACCGATTCCCATCTTTTGAAAATTGCATCGCGTTTGGATGTTCACCGACGTCCAGAGTTCGCGTGATCTTTAAACTTTCAGAATCGATTTCCAAAACTTTTGCTCCACCCCAAAGTGAAACAAAGATCTTTTTGCCATCAGAAGTTATTATCGCGGTATAAGGCTCAGCATCTAACGTGATTGTTCGAAGTGTTGAACCGGAAGCTGTATCTATTTCATGAAGAGTGTTGCCAAGAATTTGCACCGCATACAAACGCTTGCCATCTGGACTTAACGTGATTCCGCCAACAAACGATTTGGCGTTGGGCTTATCAAGTTTGATTAAACTTTTTTCGGTCAGCTTTCCATTTTTGAAATCGAAAGTTTGAATTTCTGCATTGCCGCCGGTGGATGAATAAACTGTTGATCCATCGGCGCTCATTGCAAGTCCGAGCCATGCATTTTTTACATGCACGCGACCCATCACCCGAAAGTTTTTTAAATCAATGACACTTAAAATTGGCGGCGAATATCCATTGTTAGTGACAATTGCATATTCTCCATCAGCCGATTGCAGCATCTCTAAAGGCAAATCATCGAGCGGAATGTGTTTTCCAGCAGGTTGAATTTTCCAACCATTTGGTAGAAGAATTACCCCTTTTCCAAGGGAACCTGGAAGACCAGAATCTGGTGCGTATACCGACGTGGTCAATGCCAGAAAGAAGATAAGCAAAGGTGCAATTCGCATAGTCTGAGCGAATTTTACACAGGTTCTGGCTGTTAAGGAAGTGAATTTGCTGCATTTAACATTTGAGATTTAAAATAGACACATGAAGACTTCTCGTAACACTAAGAACGATGAACAACTAAAAGAGAGAATAGAGTTCGGAATTGATATTACTCTTCTTGAAGAAAATCTTCGCTTGACTCCTACAGAACGTTTGGAGCAGCTCGTGCGAATGGTTGAATTTTCAGAAGAACTGAAACTAGCAAAAGCCCGCAAGAACAATCAACATCATCTGAATGTTTGATCCACGAAGTTTAATTGAAGCCCTTACAGCAAACGGCGTAAAATTTATTATTGTTGGAGGAGTGGCTGCGAATCTCCACGGTGCAGCCCGAGTAACTTTCGATCTTGATATTTGTTACGAACGTTCAGAAGACAACCTAAGATTATTAACCTCAGCATTAAGCAAATTCCATCCTCGACTGCGCGGAGACAATCTTCCTGACAACTTGCCATTTCAGCTTGATTTCAAAACCTTGCACAATGGTCTGAATTTCACATTGCAGACAGATGCTGGGCCATTAGATCTTTTAGGTGAAGTAATAGCAGTTGGAGAATATCCTGCATCATTGCAGGAAAGTGAAGAATATGAAATCTATGGATTTAATTGCAAAGTACTGAGTCTTGATGCATTAATCCGAAACAAAAAATCAATCGGCCGAAACAAGGATCTTTCTGGCCTTGTCGAACTAGAAGCACTAAAAATTCTACGAAACAGGTAGCGGGAGCGATTTGGAAGAATATTTCCTCAGCGTACTTGGCGTTAAAAAAAAAGATCACTGGTTGCAGGCCATAATAGGAATCGTTATTCTTTTGGAGAATTCGAGGAGGAAAAGAATGGCACTGAGTGGATCAAAGACCCATGAGAACTTGAAGCATGCATTTGCCGCTGAAGCCCAGGCCAATCGTCGCTATCTTTATTTCGCACGACGCGCAGACATTGAAGGATATCCTGACATCGGTGGACTTTTTCGCGACACATCAGAAGCAGAAACCGGACACGCTTTCGGCCATTTGGATTATCTAAAAGAAGTTGGTGATCCCGTCACCAATGTGCCAATCGGTGATACCAGAAAAAATATGCAATCAGCGATTGAAGGCGAAACTTACGAATATACAGAAATGTATCCTGGCATGGCTCGCACCGCGCGGGAAGAAGGATTCGAAGAAATTTCGGATTGGTTTGAAACACTCGCTCGCGCAGAAAAATCGCATGCAAACCGTTTCACACAGGGATTAAAAAATCTGGAAACTCTGTAGGGGCGTGCGGCAGCTCGCCCTTTTCGATTCAAATCGAACTTCCATAACTAAGGCGAGCTTCCGCTCGCCACGACTATCATCATGATTGTCAATCCGAAAGAACCACGATACTGGAATGAACAAGATTTAACGAAAGAACTGCATCGTGTTTACGATATCTGTCATCAATGCCGTCTTTGTTTCAATCTTTGTCCATCATTCGGTGAGCTGTTTCATTTTATTGATGATTATGATGGCGAAATAAAAGCTCTTTCGCGTGTGGAATTAAATCGCATTACCGATCTTTGTTATCAATGCAAGCTTTGTTTCGTGAAATGTCCTTACACGCCGCCGCATCAATGGGATGTCGACTTCCCTCGCCTGCTTCTTCGCGATAAAGCTGTTCGTGTAAAGAAAGAGGGACCGAAAATTGAAGACCGCATTCTTGGCGATCCTGATCGTACCGGCAAAAAAGGATGCAGTATGGCGCCTCTGGCAAATTGGGTGAATCATAATTCGATCGCACGCAAAGTTATGGCAGCTACGCTCGGCATTCATGAAAAGCGCAACTTACCAGATTTTCAACGAACGACATTTGAAGAATGGTTTCAAAAACGCAAGCAGCCGTTAGAAAGCAAAAAGAAAGTCGCATTCTTTCACACATGCTTTGTGAACTATTACGCTGTTCACCAGGGCATCGCTGCTGTGGAAGTTTTAGAAAAAAATGGATACGAGGTTGTGGTGCCGAAACAAGTTTGTTGTGGAATGCCATTCCTGGATGGTGGCGAGGTTGATAGAGCCACTCAGAACATGGAAGAGAATGTTCGCAATTTTAAACCTGTTGTTGATTCCAATATTCCGATTTTATCGGTTGGACCTACCTGCAGTTATGTTTTGAAAAATGAATTTCCATACTTCACTCAAGACCCCACCGCACAACAAATGGCAAATCAAACGAAAGACGTTTGTGAATTTCTCATCGACTTAAAAATGAAAAAAGAATTAAATACGGAATTCAACAACACCCCTCCGGTAAAAATCGCTTATCAAATCCCTTGTCATTTGAGAGCTCAGAACATGGGCTTCAAATCAATGGAGATGTTGCGGCTGATTCCAAATGTGGAAATCAAATTGATTGAGCAATGTTCGGCGATGGATGGCACCTGGGGAATGAAGAAAGATTATTTTGAATTATCTTTGAAGGTAGCGCAGAAATTATTCCGCGAAGTTGAGGAAAGCACGCCTGATGAAGTCTGCACCGATTGTCCGTTATCTGCGATGCAGGTCGAATACGGCACAAAGAAAAAGCCCGTACATCCGGTTGAGGTGCTGCATAGAGCCTATGGCCTATTGAGGCCCGGCTGCGGAGGCTGGGCGCGAGTGACCTGGCCTCTGAGAAATCAAGATGAAAAAGTTAAATCGTTCAGACATCATATCGAATGAAGAATATCTGCGCGAACGTGATGATCGCAGAAAACAATTGATTGCGTTAAAACACAAACGGCGCGTTCAAGTCGGACCTCAACTTTCATTTACATTTGAAAATCGTGAAACACTAAAGTATCAAATCCAGGAAATGATGCGTGTAGAACGGATCCAAGATGAAGACAGAATCCAATTTGAAATCGATACCTACAACACTTTGATTCCTGAACCGGGATCGCTAAGTGCTACGATGTTTATCGAAATCCAGGAAGTGGATCAAATCAAATCAACTCTGGATCGTCTTCAAGGGCTTGATCATTCTGGAGCTGTGCTCATAAAATTGGGAAGCGATGGGATCCCGGCTCAATTTGAACCTGGACATAGCAAAGAGGATCGAATCAGTGCTGTGCATTATGTAATGTTTAAATTATCACCGGAACAGGCAAGAAATTTTGTATCATCACCGGTTGAAATTCAGGTTCGACATCCTGAATATTCTGCCACCGCAGCGCTAACAGAAGAACAACGAATCGAAATTGCAAAAGATCTGGCTGATGACTAAACTATGAGACTTTGTGGTTAAAAAATTAAAGGAGAAAAAATGGCAATTGAAGTTGGACAACCCGCACCGGATTTCAAATTAAAAGATCAAAATCAAAAAGAAATTTCGCTGAACGATTTGCGAGGCAAGAACGTAGTTCTCGCCTTTTATCCGTTAGATTTCAGCCCCGTTTGCAGCAAAGAGCATGCTTGCTTTAAAGATGACCTCAGCGATTTCTCAAACCTGAATGCTGAAGTCCTCGGCATCAGTGTTGACAGCGCATGGGCACATAAAGCATTCGCCGATAAGTTAGGAATTCAATATTCCTTGCTTGCCGATTTCCATCCGAAAGGTGATGTGGCAAAAAAGTTTGGATTGTATTTGGAAGATAAAGGGATTACGAATCGCGCAACAGTGATCATCGATAAAGAAGGAACCGTTCGTTATGTCAAGGTTTATGACATTCCACAGCAACGAGACAACAAAGAACTCGTTGATGTTTTGAACAAGTTGTCATAAGCTACCCGCGCCATGAAAAAAATTGCGCTAAGCGTTCTGTTGCTATTCGCCTGTCTATCATTTGGAGCCGATGAAGCAGATCAAGTCAGACAGATTCTGAAAGAAACTCCGCTGATTGATGGTCATAATGATTTGCCGTGGCAATATCATGACAATTGGAAGAATCACATCAATCAAGTCGATCTTCGCAGCGATACCAGCAAACTGAAAACGCCGCTGCATACCGACATTGCTCGTCTGCGAAAAGGTGGAGTTGGCGGGCAATTCTGGTCTGTCTATGTTCCGGTAGATTATGCCGGACCGAAAGCGGTTCAAGCGGTACTCGAACAAATCGATGATGTATATCGCTTCACAAAAATGTATCCCGATGTGTTTGAGATGGCGTATACAGCAAGCGATGTGGAACGCATTCACAAACAAGGCAAGATTGCATCGATGATTGGTGTTGAAGGTGGACACTGCATCAACAATTCACTTGCAGTCTTGCGTGAGCTCTATGCGCTCGGCGCACGTTACATGACTCTCACCCATTGGAACAATACTGATTGGGCAGATGCAGCTACCGCTGGCCCGCAGCATCATGGCCTTTCTCCATTCGGCGAACAAGTAGTTCGTGAAATGAATCGTCTTGGAATGCTGGTAGATCTTTCACATGTTTCGGCTGAGACCATGAATAAAGTTCTGGATGTCACAAAAGCGCCGGTGATTTTTTCGCATTCTTCTGCACGCGCACTTTCACACCATCCGCGGAATGTGCCTGATGATGTATTAAAACGCATTCCACAAAATGGCGGTGTAGTGATGGTTAACTTTGCACCGTCATTTGTTTCAGAAGAAAACAGGTTATATAACGGCGAAGAAGAAGCAGAAAAAGCACGGATGAAACAACTTATGCCTGGTGATCCGGATGGGGCTGCAAAGCTGGTTGAAGAATGGAAGCAGAAAAATCCTGAACCAAAAGCAACATTGCAGCAAGTTGCGGATCATATTGATCACATTCGTAAAGTTGCGGGTATCGATTACGTTGGTTTGGGATCGGATTTTGATGGGATCACATCAACTCCAACTGGATTGGAAGATGTTTCAAAGTATCCGGATTTGTTAGGTGAATTGATGCGCCGTGGTTATTCAAAACAAGATATTCAAAAGATTGCAGGTCTCAATGTTTTGCGTGCCCTGCGAAAAACGGAACAAGTAGCCGCGGAACTTCAACGCACTGCGACTCCTTCAGATGTTTTGATTGAAGAAGTGCAAACTCAAACCCAGAAAAGCCAGTAGTGGCGAGCGGAAGCTCGCCTGCCACTTTTACGCGGGCGACCTGCCGGTCGCCCCTACAGTACTTCTCGCTTCCTTATTAATGTTGCCCTCTTTCCACTTACAAGAACCTCCGCAGGTCTTGGTCGCACATTGTAATTAGAACTCATGGAATAGCCGTAAGCTCCGGTATCCATCACAGCTAAATATTCGCCAGGTGCAGGCTGTGCAATCTCGCGATCTACAGCCAGGAAGTCACCTGTTTCACAAACCGGTCCTACTATGTCTGCAATAATTTTTTCCCTATTTCTTTTCCGCGTTGGAATCACTTCGTGATACGCACCATATAAACTTGGACGCAACAGATCATTCATGCCGGCATCCACAATCACAAATTGTTTGTCAGAGCCCTGTTTCGTATATAAGACTTGCGTCAAAAGGACTCCGGCTTTTCCAACAATGGAACGGCCCGGTTCCAAAATGAGTTTTAATTTTCGATTTCGTAAATGCCGCTTGAATGATGCTGCGAGATCTTTCGCATGAACTTGAGAATCGCCAGCAGCATAAGCAATACTCAATCCGCCCCCAACATCCATGACTTCAATCTGAATTTTTTCTTTTTCTAGCTTATCAATGAAGGATAGGATCTTCTGAAATCCTTCAACCATCGGTGCTGATGAACCCATCTGAGATCCCAGGTGCATATGGATTCCGCGGACCTCAATATTTTTCAATGAATGAGCAAAACGATAAAGCTCCAACGCATCCGACATCGGGACACCAAACTTGTGTTGTTTCAATCCAGTGGAAATATATGGATGCGTTTGTGGATCGATATCAGGATTTACACGAATTCCAATTCTCGCTTTCTTTTTTAAATGCCGAGCGATCTTATCAGTGAGCTGTAATTCTTGATCTGATTCTACGTTTAACAAAAATACTTCAGCTTGTAACGCTGCAATGATTTCTTTTTCCGTTTTACCGACTCCGGTAAACACAATTTTTTCTACAGGAATTCCGGCACCTAACGCCAACCGCAACTCGCCGATAGAGACAATGTCGGCACCGCTGCCTTCTTTTGCAAGCAATCGCAGCAAAGTTGGATTGGAGTTTGCTTTCAGTGCGTAACAGATCGTAGTTGGAAGATTACGGAAAGCGTCTTTGAAATTGCGGTAATTGGAAAGCAGGATTTGTTGGCTGTAAATATATAACGGCGTTTCAAATTTCTCTGCGAGTTGTTCCGCCGGAATTTGTTCAACGTATAACTTCGAACCCTTGTACTGAAAACTCATCAACCCTCTTTACGCATCACGTATTACGCATTACGTTTTTCGTTTCACGTTTTACGTTTTACGTTTTACGTTTCACGTTTCACGTTTCACTATCCTTCGAGATAGCAATTCACTGGAAAGATAGTACAGCAAACCAAAGCCTCGTCAATGGATAGCTGGCATGCAGCTTGCTCAACAAAAAGTAATGCATCACAAAAAATTTCAAGAAGCATCGCGAGTTCACAAAAGTATCCTTGCTGATGCTGAAAAACGGCTGCTGATCCGGATCGCAAACAAACTTCCAAAATGGATCCATTCCGATCATTTGACCATTCTGGGATTTCTGGGAATGGCATTTGCGGGCATCAGCTACTGGCTGTCTTCGTATAACAAATACTGGCTAATTCTGGCAGTGCTATCTTTGTTAGTGAATTGGTTTGGAGACAGTCTGGATGGCACGCTTGCGCGGGTTCGGAATAAGCTTCGTCCGCGCTACGGATTTTATGTTGATCACATTGTGGATGCTTTTGGCATTCTTTTTTTGCTTGGTGGTTTAATCTTTTCAAATTACATCAGTACTGCAATTGGTCTTGGTTTGTTAATTACATACTTCTTAATGTCCATCGAAATTTATTTAGCCACGTACACGATCGGCAAATTTCAAATTTCATTCTGGAAGTGGGGCCGACTGAGTTAAGGATTTTGCTGGCAATTGGCACGCTTTATCTTTTGCAAAAGACTCATGTCACAATTGCCGGCACAAAATTTCTGCTTTTTGATGTTGGTGGTATTTGCGCAATCATCGGAATTCTAGCCGTTGTAATTATTTCAACGGTTAGAAACATCAAGACTCTATATATGGAAGAAACGCCGTAAAGTTACCGGCGACTCCAAACGTTTTCCCAGTGGATATATGGCGAAAAGAAACTCAACTGCAATCCCTCCACATCAGGACGAGCAAAGCTAAAAGTTTGTTCGTGGAATAATGGGAGAACTAATGCGCGTTCCTGAATTATCTCTTCCATCTGTCTGAACAGAGTATGTCTGGTTTTTGTATCCGATTCTCTACGGGAACTCTCTAATAGTTGATCCAACTCCGGTTCACCGCAAAACTTTCCTTCCCAACCTTTTTCAGAATGCAGTAATGAATGCAAGAAAGTATCAGCATCAGGATAATCTGCAAGCCATCTGGTAAACGTGATATCCGTTATCGGAATTTCTTCGGGCTCATAATATTCCGCTTTTGTATCAACAACTTTTATCTTAAAACCTGCTTCGTTGAGAACTTTGAAAAGTTCATTTTTAAAGAAAGCATATTGTCCTTCATAGATCGAGTGGATCATTAAAGTAATTTCAACAGGACTCTGATTTTTCTTCGATCGAGATAGAATACGCCGTGCAGGTTGATGACCTAGAAGTGATGGAGGAGTCAGACTTGCAGCTGGAACAGCAAGCCGGCCCAACACGCGACGGATCAAAGGTTCCACATCTACGGCTTCAATGAATCGTTGCCGCATCGATTGATCAGCAAAAGGACCACGATGGATATTGAAAACGAGATAATAAGTATTCAGACCCGGAATATCTTGATATTTCAAACTAGAACTCGAACTATGAAGCAATGCTTCGGCATCACTGGGAAGAAGATCTGTTGCTATCGAGAATTCTCCATTTTTAAAGCCCGACAAAATTTCTTGCGGTGACGTTCCCAATCTGAATTCCAGAGCATCACTTTTTGGAAAACCGCTTCTCCAGTAATTCGGATTTGCTTCCATTTTTACTACGCTCCCTGGTTCAAATGAAGTTAAACGAAATGGTCCAGTACCAACACAACCCTCCTTCCAGGTTCCAAGAAAATGCTCAGCTCCTTCAGGAATAATTGCAGTAACAGCAAACGTAAGAAGCGCCGGAAAGAATGGAAGTGGTTCTTCTAATTCCACAACAAACTCTGTTGCAGAAACAACTCGAAATCCCTTTAACTCTTTCGTCTGCCCGCTTAACATTTCACGCGCGCCGCGAATGGGTGAAAGCAAAGAACGATAGCTGGTTTCAGCGGTAAGCAAAAGATGTTCAAAAGAATAACGAACATCTCTTGCAGTAAGTTTACGGCCGTTGTGAAACCTTATATCATCTCGTAAGTGAAAACGGAATCTTGTCGCGCCATCTTCCGCTGCAAAGGATGAAGCAAGCCAGGGAACGATTCGTGCCCCTTCAACTGCGGACGTGAGCGTTTCATACAATGCAGAAAGTACAGCAGCATCGCTGCCTGTAACCAGTCTTGCAGGATCTAAGGTACTCACTTCAGCGATGGATGGAATTCGAAGCATGCCGCCTTGTGTCTTACGGATTACCTGTTCCGATATGGTTTCTGTTTTTGATAGCTCGGAATAGTTTACGTATGGTGGTGTACTTCGAAGCGTAAGCTTGCGAACTTTTGGACTTGCAACCCGGTAATCAATTTCATGAAACAACGGCTGCAAAGCTGCAGTTTCATGAAAAACAGTTTCGATCTTTCGATAAAGCTTTTCACGATCAGGCGGTTCACTTTTGCTTCGCGCCTCCAACATTAAATCATCAAGCTCTTTCGAAGAATGATACTGATGGAGTTCTCCGAATTCCGATTGAAAGAGACCATATGTAAATGCATCAGGATCATCATAGTCGGCGATCCATCTTCCGATCAGAAGATCGATTCCTTCGTTGCTTGAAAATGTTTTGTTATATGAATCCATATCAGGAGTTTGAATAGTGATTTCAATTCCAAGTTCCTGCCAGCTTCGCAAAAGATCCTTCAAGAATGATGAATATCGATCTTGAATAATTGGATGAACTGATGCACGCAAAGTAATCGGAAGTGATAGCCCTGCAGTTTGAATCAATTCTGCCGCTTTATCAGGTGTGATTGGTTGAGATCTTTTACCGGGATCATGTCCCAAAATTCCTGGCGGCAATATTCCTTCGGCCGGTTCAGCAAAACGTCCTAATGTTCTTCGAACAAGATCCCGTGTTCGAATTACACCAGCCAAAGCTTTGCGAATATTTAAATTTTTACAAATTGGGCTGGATAAATTGAACACCACAAAATACGTGTTCTTCTTTGGAGCTTCAACAAGCGCGGCCTGCAGCTGACGATCACGCAAAATATCTTCAAGATCCTGTGGAAGTAAATCGCGAACAAGATCAAATTTTCCTGAACGGAAACCACGTGCAACTTCAGCCGAACTCAGTGCTGTTCGAATCTCAAGATAATCCAGATGAGGCGGACTTCCCTTCCAATAATTTTGATTTCGAGTTAATACGATTGCTTCATTTGTGTATGAATCGATTTTGAATTGTCCGGTACCAAGAAAAATTGCGCCATTAGATTCGTTGCGTTCCGGTTTTACAGCAATTGCGGAACGAAGATCGGTAAGCAATGCCGGATAAATTGGAAGCGGATCCAACAATTCAATTTGAATTAGATTTTCTGATAGTGCTGAAACTCCAGACAGCTCCGATGCATTACCATTTCGATATTCAGATGCGCCGCGTATCGTGGCGAATGCCGGAATTAATGCTTCTGATGATGTGCGGATAGCATGACTGAAAGATTCCTTCACATCTTTTGCGGATAATTTTCTGCCATCATGCAAACGCACATCCGTACGAATTTCAAATTGGAAAACAGATCCTTGCTTCAACGTTTCCCATCGCTCACATAACAGTGGAATTACATTTCCATGAGCATTGGTTGTAACCAGAGTTTCATAGACATTTGCAAGTGTTTCAGTTTCTTCATTAAAGAATGCATTGGCAGGATGGCGGGCTTTGCATGGATTTGTAACAGCAACAATCAGCCGGCCTCCTTGTGTTGCTTCTTCCTGAACTTCTTCTGCAACCGGGCTGAATCTTTCTGCTTTTGAAAGATACTCACGCGCTTTGTCATATTCACCGCGAAGATTTGCTATTGTGGCTGCAAGAGACAAAAGCTTCGTCTCAACATCCCTGGTTTTTTCAGTGACAGCAAGACTCAATCCCTTCTCGACCAATTTTCTGGTTTCATCGACCTTTCGACCTTGCCATGCAATTTCCGCTGCAGTAAGCAACGCTGATATCAAGGCTGAAGAATCTTTTTCCTTTTCTAAAATTTGAACTGCGGCCTGCATTTCTTCCAAAGCAACATCGGCGTTCCCCATCATCCGATGAGCCGCTGCTAATAATTTTCTGGCTTCCGCCTCTGATGATCGTTCACCACCTTCCTCTTCCAGAAAATCCAAAACTGTTTGCAGAACAGTGATTGCATCTGCAGGGCTGAATGCATCCAGCGATTTCTTTGCCAGCAAGAATCCATATTCGATAACTTTTTCTGAAACATCACCCTGAACGTAGTGTTCAAAGAGCTGAGGATACACGCGCTCTAAGCGGCCAGAGTTCCGTCTTTCAATTTCTTCTGCATGTTTTTTATGAAGCGCGCGGCGCCTTCTTCTTGGAAGAGATGAATACAAAACATCTCTCGTCACACCGCTTGAAAATGACAAACGATCTGAACGTGATTGACGGTCTTCTTCAATAAAACTTTCGCGGATCAACTGTTCAACTGCGGCTTCGGGATTTTCCTGATCGGATACAAGTCTTTCCAGATCGCGATATTCAAAACTTTTTCCAAGAACAGAAGCGACAGAAAGTATTTCGCGAAGATCTTTCGATAGTCTTTCGATTCTTTCTTCCACAGTTTGCTGAATGGTTACCGGAAGTTCTTCAATCGATAGAGCAGTTTCGCTTGAAAGTTTGTATGAGCCAGTGTCATCGCGAATTATTCCGCCGGAATCGATCAAGGAACGAACAAGCTCAGATGTGAAATATGGATTGCCTTCTGTTGCATCAAAAAATTTTTGAACAAGATCATCACCGAGCTTCGATCCGCCCATTAACAATTCCAAAAACTGGCGATGTCCTGATGGCGATAGTGGTGTGAGCTGAAGTTGAGCAAAGCGTTTATCTCCTTTAAAGCCGCTCAGCAAATTCATGATTGGATGACGCTTATCAATTTCTGTTGTGCGATACGTTCCAACAATTAAAGTTGGTGTCGGTCCGAGACGCCGAACGATGTAATCCAGTGCTTCAATCGAAACGTTAGCTGCATGCAGATCTTCAAACGAAAGTACAATCGGCCTGCCACCTGCAATTCGGATAATTGTGCGCGCAAGTAACTCGAAAATGTAGGTTCGATCTTCAAATTTTCTTGTACCGGATTCCTGCATCGATCTGACGGAATCTTCCGAATGCACGAACAGTTCTTTAATTTCTGCGAGCACTGGAAAGAGCGCAATTAAATCCGAAGCAAGATCGGAGAAATCGACAGGAGTAATGGATGCAGATTTCGAACGGAAGTATTCCTGGATTACTTCACCAAATCCTTGATATGGCAAAGGATGACTTACTTCAACAAAGCGTCCATGAAAGACTGCAATCGATCGAACGCGCGCAAGATTTTCCAGCTCTTCAATGAGTCTACTTTTTCCAATTCCTGCTTCACCGGAAACCAGAACAAACTGACATTCACCAGAGATCGCAGCATTGAGTCGTTTCTGTAAATCCGCAAATTCCTTTTCGCGGCCGACAAATGGACGCATGGCAGGCCGCGGTATTTGGAAACTCATGGTTGTGGATGACTTAAGAATTGCGCGATTGCGTCCGCTGTTTAGCAATTTACTGCGATAACTGGAAAGTCTTTCTGCAATTTCTTTTCCGGTTGGTCTTTTCGCAGGATCCTTATCAAGACATCGCAAAATTACATCTTCAATTTCTTCATCTATATCAGGCTGCAATGTACGTGGCGGAACTGGAATCTCATGCGAAATTCGATATAACAGAACTTGCACTTCACCGGTGAATGGAGGTTCACCTACAAGACATTCATATAAAACCGTGCCGTATGCATAAATATCGGTACGGGAATCGATTTCTTTTCCTGCAACTTGCTCTGGACTCATATAAGCAAGAGTACCAACTATCGTTGCAGTTTTTGTAATCCGTTCTTGAGCAGGTGCCATCGCTAAACCAAAATCAGTAACACGCACGCGAATGCCTTCACCTTCTTTGTGTGTCACCATTAAATTTTCAGGTTTGATATCGCGATGTATCACTTCGCGTGAATGACTGTATTCCAGAGCATCCGCAACCTGGGCAGCAACTTCGATCAAATCTCCCAGACTTAAATTTTCGTTTTTCAATAACGATCGAAGATTTGCGCCTTCAACAAAAGGCATGACAAAGAAAAGTGCGCCTTCGTGTTCACCACTATCATGAACGCTTACAATGGAAGGGTGGTCCATTTTTGCGACCACACGCGCTTCGCGTTTAAACCGTTCCGCACTTTCAGGACTTACAACATCCGGTGTGACGACTTTGATGGCAACATTTCGATCAAGAACTGGATCATTGGCGAGGTACACCACGCCCATGCCGCCGCGTCCTAATTCTTTGATGATTTCGTAGCGATTGCCTAGCCTACTTCCGATCACTGCTGTGAAAGTATCACATTGAAATCATGAAAGAACAATACTTGACATTGCGTATCGCGCATCGGTGGAGTATCGTTGAGCCATCAGATCTTTTGTCTCACCGTTTCCACGCTTCACAACTTTCCATCTAGGAGGATAAAGTGAACATCTCATTGCCGATGTTAACCATGTTACGAAAGTACTGGTGGACGCTTCTACTGAGAGGAATCATTGCCGTACTCTTTGGAATCGCTGCATTCGTTTGGCCAGGAATCACCATCGTTTTTCTAATTTCGCTTTTTGGGGCTTATGCGCTGCTGGATGGAATCATCTCTGTAGTCATAGGGATTGCACAATACGGCGGGAATGAACGTTGGTGGGGAATTTTACTTCAAGGAATTTGCGGAATTGCTGTTGGGCTTATGACATTTTTGTGGCCGCAAGTCACAGGTTTGATCTTGCTCTATTTCATCGCAGGATGGGCAATTCTGACAGGACTTTTTCAAATCATGGCGGCAATCAGATTAAGAAAAGTTATTTTTGGCGAATGGCTGCTTGGATTATCAGGCGTTATTTCACTACTGTTCGGAATTACACTTTTCATTTATCCTGCAGCCGGCGCATTAGCAGTTATATGGATGATTGGAATTTTCGCAATTCTAAATGGATTGCTCTTGATCTTCCTTTCATTGCGAATCCGAAGCAGCGTCGCATAAAAATCAAGTTTTCTAGATTTCGAGATTCTAACCGGTAAAATAATTTTTGCCGGTTAGAAAGCTGCTCAGCTCCGCTTGTCAATTTTGCTCTGGAAATAATTCGATTCAATGAACTGCAAGCGATTGACGATTTTGGTTGTATTTGTCTTTGTGGTGATCTCGGCTGCCGAGTTTATGTTTGCCCAGGAAAGTGAAAAGCAGTGGGGGCCAATTCAGGATAACAGCTTCCTTTTGGAAGAAGCATATAACCAGGAACCTGGCGTTGTTCAGCACATCAACACCTTTCAATGGTTTCGGAAAACGGGTTGGGTTTACACATTTACGCAGGAATGGCCGGTACCAGGTCAAAAACATCAACTGAGCTACACGATCCCGATATTAGATGTTGATTTCGAAAAAGGGAAAGTAACGGGACTTTCTGATATCGCTTTAAATTACCGTTATCAACTCGTTGGGAATGGTGATACCAAATTAGCGATTGCTCCGCGCTTTTCAGTTTTGCTACCAACAGGCGATGAACTTAAAGATCTAGGACTTGGCGGAACAGGATTTCAATTTGATTTTCCGTTGAGCCTGGTTTTGACTCCTAAATTAGTGGCACACACAAATGCCGGATTCATCTATTCGCCCCATGCTAAAAACGACCTTGAAGAAGAAGCAAGTATAGTTAGCTTTAATGCAGGTCAAAGTTTTGTCTGGCTCGCTTCAATGAGATTCAATGTCATGCTTGAAACAATTTATGCAAGCGTTGAATCTGTAACCGGGAAAGATCACACTGAACGCACTTCCGCAGGGTTTGTCAGCCCTGGCATTCGATGGGCATATAATTTCCGGAGTGGTTTGCAAATTGTGCCCGGAATCGCATTTCCAATCGGCATTGGACGAGATACTGATTACTCAGTTTTCTTTTATTTAAGTTTCGAACACCCTGTGTGGAAATAGAGCTCACCTTTTATTGCTGAACCGATTCTTTTTTGCTTCCGTATTTATTAGCATGCTAACGAAAATGACAACGGGAAAACGCCTCGTTCTCTTTTTTGCACTGGCATTTCCACTTTCCTGGTATCCGTGGATCATAGCGCTTATAAAAGGAACTTCCAGCGGCCCAAATCCATTAGGTCCCTTGGTAGCAGCATTGATTGTTACCGCATTAACAGAAGGCAGAGTCGGAATCAAAGATTTCCTCAAAAGATTGGTGCGATGGCGTGTAGACATCCGTTGGTATGCAGTTGCTTTTCTATTGCCAGCATTTTGCTGTTTGGTTGCAGCAGGTATTGCGCTTTCAACTGGCGCGCAACTGAAGCCTGCAGCTGAACACTCGAATCTTTGGAGTGAACTCGCACCCAAGTTTTTCTTCATTTTATTGTTTATTGGTTTGGGTGAAGAGCCTGGTTGGCGCGGTTACGCAATCGAAAAATTACAAAAATTATGTTCGCCGCTGAAATCTAGTTTGATTCTTGCACCGATCTGGGCATTGTGGCACCTGCCACTACTGGGTTCAGAATTCGCAACTCCAATCATTCCTGCATTTCTGTTGAGTGTTGTCGGTGCGACGATTCTGTTGACGTTGGTTTACAACGGAACTCAACGAAGCATTCTTTTGCCGATGTTGCTGCATGCTACGGTGAATACTGTTGCAAGTGGATTCATGTTCCAGTTGTTTCGAACGCAAGATTTGACATCATTCTGGTACATTTACGCTATTGTCTGGTTTTCTGCCGGGATGGCAGCAGCCTTCCTGCTTAGAAACAAATCCGTAACCGTCTCTGCGGCACACGCCGCGTGACTGGTCCATACTAGGCAGATCCAAATGTTGTGATATGATCAAGCGGTTCCGCTTGTCTGTTTCAACCAGGCCTATTCAACCAGGCCCTATTGATTCTCTAACCAACGGGTTTTCTTCCCTTTAAACATTTCCAGAGAGGTGGATATGCGTTTTCGAACCATTTTTCTATCCTTATTTCTAATTGGATTTACTATATCTTTGGGTCTTTCCCAGAGTGGTTCTTCAAATCAGCAAATTGCCGACGAAGTGATCGCAATTGTGAAAGCACAGTGGGCTGCCGATGCGCAAAAGAATTCAACCGAAGCAATGAAAAACGTTGCTGATGATTACACTGAATTTAATGCTGATTTTTCGACACGAATTGAAGGAAAAGCGATGGCTACAAGATTCGGCGAAGCCACAAACCAGGGCGCTGGCGGACCCGTATTAAATGAAATGCTCAATGCGAAGGTCCAGGTTTATGGAGATGTAGCGATCTTAAGTTACAACTTTGCCGGCATGAATAAAGACAAGGATGGCGTAGTGAAACCCAGCAAGGCAAAGTCAACGCGTGTTTATGCGAAAATCGGAGGAAAGTGGATGCTGGTTCATGCCAACTTTGGTGCAGATCCAACCCAGGATTGAAAATCGTAACCGCCAGGACCTAAGGATATGATGTGTCCTGGCGGTTTCATTCTAATCTCATCACAGCCTGCCTCATCGACATTACCGCATCGGTTAAACTATATCCGTGAAAAGGCTCTTAGAATGGCTGAGTGGGAGGATCGTCAAAATCTTTTTTCGCGAAATCCTTATTGAAGGCAAAGAAAATCTTCCCGATTCTGGCCCAATTCTGTTTACACCGAACCATCCCAATGCGCTGCTGGATCCGCTGTTAGTTCAATTCTTCGCCAGCGATTTTGAAGTTCGGTTTGTTGCTAAGGCACCGCTATTCAAAGCTCCAATATTTGGAAGTGTTTTGCGGGTGATGGGTGCAATACCGGTGATTCGCAAAATCGACGTAAATACAGATGTAGATTACACCCAATTTTTTGCGGCTTGTGTTGAAGCCCTGAAACAAGGTGATTCGATTGTGATTTTTCCTGAAGGACGCTCCTTACCCCAACCATTTCTTGCTCCGATGCGCACCGGGCCGGCACGTTTATTTTTCATGGCTCATGATCAAGGAGCAAAAGTTCACATTGTGCCGGTCGGATTGAATTATGAACAAGGTTCAATCTTTCGATCCTCTGTGCAAATTTCAATTGCACCTGAAATTGATACCACGCCATTTGAAGAATTGCATAAGCATGATCCAAATTCTGCCGTGCGCAACTTAACCGATGAAATCGGACGCGTTCTTGACCGATATGTTTTTCAAGCAGAAACTTATCGTGATCGCGAACTGATTTTACTTTTGGATCGCTTATATTCCGAAGAAGATAAACCCGCCTCTTCCTGGGCTCAACGATTGGATCGATTGCGTATTTTCGGATCAGCAATCGATGACCTGAGAAACACCCACTCAAAAGATATCAATGATTTGCGGCATTTACTTTCGCGTTATCATCGGATTTCCAAAATTTTTCGCATTGATCCGTTGAATACAAAGCCAGCGAAAAGTTCATTCGGATTATTTCTTATGAATTCACTGGGGTTGATTCTGGCAACGATCGGCTGGTTGTTCAACATTGTGCCTTACAAACTCACAGATCTGCTGGTGCGATTGTTGCGAAAAGATGAATCTGAAGCAGGAACATTTAAGGTTCTATTTGGTTTGATTTTATTTCCGTTGACTTATTTCCTTGAAGGTTGGCTGATTCATCGCTGGTTTGGTTGGATTGCAATGCTTTGTTTTGCGATTTTGATTGTACCGTTAACTTTATTTACGCTGCGATTTTTTGAATGGCGGGAGGAAATCCGCGTTGCAGGCAGCAACCTGTTTATTGAATTCGATTCAACCGCCAGAGCCGCTGCACAACTGCAACGATTAAAGAGCAGAATTATAGATGAAGTCGATCAGCTTGCAGATGAATGGCAAAAAATCCGCTCAGTGTCTCCGCGGTAATTCTTAAAATTGCAATTTGGCACCAATCATTACACGCCGCGGAGGCACAAATACCGAACCAACTCCAAATAGCGGACCGGTCAGCGTTGTAGCAACATCGTAAAAAGCATCGCTATTCAGGATATTAAAAATGTCAGCAGAAAATGCGACATGAATATCTTCCGATAGCGGGATTATTTTCTCGACGCGTACATCCACAAGATTGATTGTGGAGGTCCGAACTGAACCATCACGTTCTTCCGCAAAAATCGTGCGGCGTCCTTGATTCAAATCAACTGTGATTTGCCGCGCATATGGACGTCCAGACATCCATGACCAATTGCCGCTGAGTTTCAAATCCCATGGCAACTCATATGTGCCTTGCAATTTGAAAATGTAAGTACGATCGCCATTCAGCAATCCATTGGCATTCACATAGTCATTTTTGTCTTGACCGAACTTTGCATTATCCGATGGGAAGAAAGATGAATCTTGATCGGCCGAAGGGCCCAATCCACTTCCAGCGTGAAATCCTCTTGTTTTTGAAATCGTAAGCGAACCATTCATCATCCATTTGGTAGTGAGCCGCTTGTTCAACGAAATCAAAAACCCTTTGTAATTCTCATAAAAGAAATCTGGATTTGTAATTAAAAACAGATTTTCACTGGAATCATTCAGCTGATTAAATACAGTGATCGTGTTGCCGGTAACCGGATCGACAAATGGAACTTCTTCATAGACAGCGCCGGTATTTATCGTTCCTATGAAGTCATGAGATTTTTTGTAGATAAAGCTTGCGCTTAACGCCATCGTTGGAGTTATTTCGCGATCGAACCCTATGGCAAATTGATCCGTGTACGGATCTTTCAAATCCGGATCGACGCGAACCTGTTGCGATGGAATCAAATCAAATTGCAGATCTGTGTAATCACCCGTATCTTCATTAAAGGCGAAGCCTTTGATTTCTGCTCTTGCTGGTCCTGCACGTTGGAGATAGGGAGTTAACAAAGCCTGATAATAACGTCCATAATGACCGCGGATTTGCGTGGCTTTTTTCCATGGGAATTGATAAGTAAATCCCAGGCGAGGCGACACTACATCCCATTTTGCCAGATCATCCAATCCTGCAACGTTTGTGCCGGTGTCATGTCCCGCCGCATCAAGAGTTGGAAAATCAGGAATCGAACCAACACTGCGATCAAATCGGACGCCTAGATTCAATGTCAGATTTTGAGAAAGCGTCCATGTATCATCAGCGAATACTCCCGTGCTCGTTACATCTGCACCGATGTGATACGGCAATTGGAAATAAGCTGTTGATGGATACCCGTTGTAATCGTAAAACTTCACTCCGTTTGTGTAAGCATAAATGTAATCGTTGCCAGCTTTTGTGTACTGAACACCAAATCGAAAATCATGATCGCCTTTGATGAAGTCATTAGCGTAATATGAAACTTTTCCACTTACCTGAGTCTTCCAGATATCACCGTCATACCAACTCAAGATACCGCCGGAGTTGTACCCGGTATAAAAATCATAATGGCCGGATGCATAAACACCGTTTTGCGGTTCGCCAACATCATGACCATAAAATCCTGCATATCGAACTTCCAAAAATGTTTTGTCATTAATGACCGAACTCCACATCACATTCGGCGTGGGGTTGCTTCCAGTTTCAACTAATGATGTTTCAATCGGTTGCGTAATCGAAATTTCACCTGGAATGTTGTAATAGTCATTGTGAATACTGACCGTTAATTTGTTTTTACTGTTTATATCTGCAGTGACTTTTGCGAAATATCGATCATCATCTTCTTTTCGTGGAAATTCAGGAGGAGTTCCCGGTTCTGAAAAATGTTCACGGCGCGATTGCCATCCGCCGAAAATCCAAATCTTATCCTTAATAATAGGACCACCGATTTGAATCGTACCATCGAGATATTGATCGCGATGAAATGGTATGCCATCAAGATCAGCATTTTCTCCAGTTAGACCTTGAGTCTGCCAATAGAAATTTGCATCTCCGTGGAATTCATTTCCGCCGGATTTTGTCACCACGTTAACAACTGCACCCTGATAATTTCCATACTCTGCCGGCGCACCGATATCCAGAACTTCGATTTCTTCAATGATGTCAGTGTTTGGCCACGGCCATGCTGCGCCGGTCAAAGCTGAAGTTAAATCAGTACCATCCATCTGATACATGTTTTCATTTGTATTCGATCCCAGAATGGAATGCGAAAATGCGGTATTGTCGAAACGCATCGGAGATGATCCTGGCGCCATCTGAACGAAATCAAAAAATGTAAATCGTGCAATCGGCGTATTCTCCAAATATTCCTGAGTGTAGTTTGTTGAATATCCCGGCTTGGTGGAATCGATCTGAGGTGTTTCACCGGTGATTACCAATTCCTCTGAGACTTTCGAAAGATTCATTTTGACGTTTTGTTCGATGGTGCTACCAAGAACAACGCGAAGCTCATCATAACTAACGGGTTGAAATCCTTCGAGATTGAAACTTAATTTGTAAGTCCCTGGTGGCAAAGCTGGAAAGCGATAATTTCCATCTGCATCAGTTACCGATAATTGCGAACCGCCGATTAAAGCGGTACCACTTACAGTAACATTCACACCAGGAATTGGTGCTCCGGACTCATCGCTTACTCCGCCTTTAATTGCGCCAGTTAGACGTTGAGCATGAGCAAGGTTGGTTAGCAAAAGAAGGAATACACAAATAAACAGAATACGGCGTCCGATCACAATCGACCCTCCGTTTACGCTGCGTTTAACTACTTATCTCTGATCTTACCACAGAGTCTCTGTGGTGAACTTAATACCAGCCGATGGGTTGTTCATTCAAATTGATGAACACCTGCTTTGTTTCCAAATATTCTTCAACGCCCCATTTACCCAGTTCTCTACCAAAGCCTGATTGTTTATATCCACCCCAGGGAGCCTCCACATAAGTTGGCTGCATGTGATTAACCCAGACGATTCCGGCACGCAATTGCTTTACTGTACGCAATGCTTTGTAAATATCACGAGTCCATACAGCCGCAGCCAAACCAAATGGAGTATCATTTGCGATACGTAATGCCTCTTCTTCATCCTTAAATGGAATTACTGCTGCAACTGGTCCGAATACTTCTTCGCGCGCCAGTCTGGATTTATTATCAACATCATAAAAAATGGTTGGCTTTACAAAAAATCCTTTTGAAAGTTCACCTTCAGTTGCTAATTCTCCGCCGGTTGCAACTTTCAATCCTTCCTTTTTAGCAATCTCAAAATATTGTTGAACACGATCCAGCTGTTCTTTGTTTATGACCGGACCCATTTTTGTTTCGCGATGAATCCCAGGGCCAAGCTTTATTCCTTTCGACTTTTCTTTCATCCTTTCAAGGAATCGATCATAAATGGACTTCTGTACCAGAATTCTGCTGCCTGCGCTGCACACTTCACCTTGATTGATGAACACTCCAAATAGAGCACCATCTACTGCAGCCTCAAAGTCAGCATCAGCAAAAAAGATGTTAGGAGACTTCCCTCCTAATTCCAATGAAACACGTTTCAATGTGTCTGCAGCATTTTTCATGATCGACTTGCCTACAGGAACGCTGCCGGTAAAAGCAATCTTATCTACATCAGGATGGATAACAATTTGATGCCCGGTGTCACCAAAACCGGTGAGAATATTTACAGCGCCGGGTGGTAATCCTGCTTCTTCAAAACTGGAAGCAAGTTCAAGAATGGTAATTGGAGTTTGTTCGGCAGGTTTCAATACACAGGTGCATCCGGCACATAATGCCGGCGCCAATTTCCACGCAGCCATAAGCAGCGGGTAATTCCAGGGAATGATTTGACCTGCAACGCCAATGGGCTCGCGCAACGCAAGACTGAGTGCATTATCCGGAACCGGCAAAACTTCACCATGAATTTTATTTGCCAGACCACCATAATATTCAAAACATGTTGCAGTATCGGCAATATCAAATTCTGCTTCAACAATCGGCTTCCCGCTGTTGTAACATTCCAATTTCGATAGTTCTTCCGATCGGCTGCGTATGATTTCCGCAATTTTTAACAAGATACGTCCACGTTCTTGATGTGTTTTGCCGGGCCATGCGCCGGAGTCGAAACATTCACGCGCGGCTTGTACTGCGCGATTCACATCCTCCGTATCGGCGTCCGGGAAAACGCCCATCACTTCTTGATTGGCAGGATTGATCGCTTCAAAGGTTTTTTTGGAATGTGGCTCTACGAATTTTCCATTGATGAATAGATTATATTTTTTGGCTGCCATAACTACTCCTTTCATTCCTAGCATACACCACTGTATACTTACGTAAAACGTAATGCGTAAAACGTAATCCGTATTTTCACGTTTTACTCTTTACGTTTTACTCACCTCGGAGGATCGCTGATGACTCTCGAAATAAAAATCGCATTCTGTCTATTGATGCTTCTTCCTGTGATTGCACTTGCTCAGCAAACTGAAAAACCTCCACTACATGGACAAAACTGGATGGCAATCACCGGAAAACCATTAGCAGCAACAGCAGGCGCAATGATTTTTGAAAAAGGTGGAAATGCTGTTGATGCTGCTTGCGCAATGATCGCAGCAACATGCACCATGTGGGACGTCCTTAGCTGGGGCGGCGAAACTCAAGCATTAATTTACAATCCAAAATCAGGAAAAGTACTCGGAATCAATGCGCTTGGTGTCGCACCTACTGGAGCAACCGCTGAATTTTTTAAAGGCAAAGGAATGAAATACCCGCCGGAGTATGGACCACTCGCAGCAGTTACTCCTGGAACTCCCGGTGGCATTATGGTGATGCTTGCTGAATTCGGAAAGTTATCGCTTTCTGATGTGCTTGCACCTGCGATTCAAATGGCCGATGGATATCCAATCGAAAAACAAACTGCAGATTCGATTGAGCGTGAAAAAGCAAAACTAAAGGAGTGGCCGTATTCAAAAAAAGTAATGCTTCCGCATTTGGGGGAAGCGCGCGAAGCGCCCGCGGCCGGCGAAATTTTTCGGCAACCTGATCTCGCAGCAACATTACGCAAATTAGTAGAAGCTGAGAAGCAAGCTTTAAGTCAGGGCAAAAATCGGAGAGATGCAATTTATGCCGCTTACGATCGCTTTTATAAAGGAGACATCGCGCAGGAAATTGTTCGCAGTGTAAAAGAACAAGGCGGCTTATTCACGTTGGACGATCTTGCAAAATGGAAAGTGTACATTGAAGAGCCTGAAAGGACTACGTACAAAGGGATTGAAGTTTATAAGCTCACACGCTGGGTACAGAGCCCTGTAATGCTACAGACTCTAAATATTCTGGAAAATTTTGATCTGAAATCGATGGGCTATAACACCTCAAACTATATTCACACTATTTATCAGGCAATGAATTTAGCTTATGCGGATCGCGATTTTTATTACGGCGATCCATATTTTCCACCTGAAGAACCGATCAAAGGACTTTTATCCAAAGAATATGCAAAAGAAAGAGCGAAATTGATTCACGCCGATAAGAATGATCCTTCGATTGCACCTGGAGATCCATATCCATTTCAAAATGGAACGAATCCATATGTTGATTTGTTAAAGAATTGGAAATCGAAGATGGCTCAAGTTTCGGATCAGGAAGCTTTCAAAAAAGGATTTTATGGCGGAACAACTTCCGTGGAAGCTGCAGATAAAGAAGGCTGGGTTGTTTCAGTTACACCAAGCGGCGGCTGGGTGCCTGCAGTAATTGCCGGATCAACTGGAGTAGGACTGAGTCAGCGCATGCAAAGTTTTGTAACAGATGCAGCTGAAAATCCATTCAATGTTGTTGAACCTGGGAAACGTCCGCGTGCAACGTTAACTCCAACACTTGCATTAAAAGATGGCAAACCATTTTTGTGTTTTTCAGTGCAAGGCGGAGATAGTCAGGATCAAAACTTACTTCAATTCTTTTTGAATATTGTGGAATTTGGAATGAGCGTGCAGGAAGCGACCGAAGCTCCGAATTTCAATAGCTATCAAATGCGAAGTTCATTTGGAAATCATGAATCGGAACCAGGCAAAATTCTGTTGAATGCCTCCATGCCTGATTGGATCAGAAGAGAATTGAAAGCCAAAGGTTACACGTTCGAGTTTGATGATCGAACGTCCGGCCCGATCAATGCCATTTATTTTGATCGTGACCATGGAACATTTTGGGGCGGCTCCAGTAACCACGGCGAAGATTACGGCATCGGCTGGTAGAATTCTTAACACTAAACTTGCTCTGAGTTCTGGCAAAACAAAGCGACAACACCGGATTACCATCGGGCTTTCTTATAATGGTTTCGAATTGTTTTGTCCTTGGTTAGTAAAGGTACTTGTCGAAGTCTGGCCTGGGCAACAATCAAGCGATCAAACGGATCACGAGTCCACTTCTCAACAAGAGCTTGACGGGCGACCCTGGCAAAACTCAATCGATCCAGTCTTAGCCCAATACGCAGATCCAGGTCTTCAAGAATTGTATCTGCTTGAATGGTGATCCGCCTGGTTTCATAAAGATACTGGATTTCCAATGCAACGATTGGTGAAACGCGAAGAGAATTTTCATTGATTGCCAGTGCGATTTGGGGGGGAATTAGATCAAGGAGACCAGAGTACAACCACACAACAACGTGGGTATCCAGGTGGATTACTCCGGCTTCCATTCTTCAGACCAGTCCAGATGGATCAGTTCCTGTGGGCGGCCCTGGATAATTTTTCTTTTGATCAAACGGGATGTTTTTTGGGGAGAGTCTTCGCGTACAATTTTCAAAGTTCGTCCCTTTCGTTTGATTTCGATCGGCGTGCCGCTCTCCAGGACCTGATCAAGAATTCGATATACATTTTCACGAAGCTTTGAAGCCGTTACCTTCATAGCGTACGTATTATAATCATCAAATCGTACGTTCGTCAATCGAAAGGGCTCAGATATCCGACGATATTGCCATAAATCCTCAATGACCAAAGTTTCTGAAGAAAAATGAATCTTCCTATTTAAGCTAATAAACTGGAACTGACAAATCACTGAACAATTCATCATGCAAAGCGCGAACTGCAGAAGAAATCTGATCTTCGCAAATCACAAACGTTAGATTGATATGCGATGCACCCTTTGAAATCAATTCGACATTGATTCCGTTCTCATCGAGCGCACTAAAAATTCTGGCCGCAATGCCGCGGTATGATTTCATATTTTCACCAACAACACAAAACACCGCTTTTCCATATTCGACTTGAACTTCAGCAAACTCTTTTAATTCGTTCAGAATTTTTTCTAGATTTGAACTGTCATCGATTGTTAAAGAGACACTGACTTTCGCAGTAGCGATCACATCGATCGATTTTTTGTAGCGGGAAAAGATTTCAAACAGCCGCGCCAGAAAAGTGTGCGACATCAACATTTCTGTGCTTTTGATTGTGACGACAGTAATGCCCTCTTTGTAAGCAATTGATTTGACAATGCAGTCGCCATTTCCGTTCGAATTGTGCCGAATGAAAGTTCCTTCATGATCAGGAGATTTTGAATTCAGAACACGCACCGGGATGTTTTTTCGCACTGCCGGCAAAATTGTTGATGGATGCATGGCCTTGGCCCCAAAATATGCTAACTCCGATGCTTCATCAAAACTTAACTCCGGGATCGCTCGCGCTTCAGCAAGAATAGAAGGATCTGCCGTTAAAATTCCATTTACATCGGTCCAAATCTGGATTTCTTCAGCATTCAACACTGCGCCTAAAATCGAAGCACTGTAGTCGGAACCTCCGCGACCAAGTGTAGTGATGATTCCATCACCCGTTGCTCCAATAAAGCCTTGCGTAATCACAATGTCATTTCGTTCAAAAGTTGGATTCAAAATCTGTTGCGCTCGAACCGAAATTTCTTGAAACAGTGGCGTCGCCCGGTTGAACTCCTTGTCTGTGATCATCACAGACGCAGCATCAATCAGTTCAACCGGGACGTCACGCTGAAGGAGGAAGTGATAAAGGATTAGTGCAGACCATTGCTCGCCGAATGACATGAATTGGTCCAAAGTGCGGGGGCTTAACTCTTTCAAATTGGCAACACTTTGAACAAGTTTTTTCAACGTTGCGATATCTTTCCACAAGCTACGGACGAAGCGATCGGCAGAATCTTGATCTAACAATTCATTTGCAATTGCAGAATGGCGAATTTCAAGCGCTTCTAAAATCCTGTGAGCGGTCTGCTCCCTTTCTTCAGAAGCACAGATCGCTGAATCCCGCAAATCATTCGTTACTCCGGCGCATGCTGAAACGACGACCACTCGCGGACGTTGTTCGTGCAAAATAATCGCAGCCGCATTGCTGATCGCATCAGCATCTTCCAAGGACGTGCCACCAAATTTCATTACGATCATAAAATTTCCTGTAGGGGCGACCGGCAGGTCGCCCTCTTGTCTTTGCGTTTGGCTACAACGGGGAGCTTCCGCACGCCCCTACAAATCCTTTAATTACCTCACTCATTGCATCGAACTCAATCAAAAATGAATCGTGGCCATGAATTGAATTCAAAACATGAAGTTCTGAATTTGGGATATGTTTCACAATTTCTTCCTGATTGCTAACCGGATAACGCACATCGCTGCTAAATCCAATACAGCAAACGGGACAATCAACTTCAGCCAATACGTTTTCAAGAGTGCCACGTTCGCGAGTGATATCATGAAAATCCATTGCGCGAGTCAGATACAAATAGGTATTCGCATCAAATCGCGATAACAACTTCTCACCTTGATATCGCAAATAGCTTTCGATCTGATGATTATCATGTTCGAATCTTTGTTCGAACTCTGTGGCACTGCGGTACGAAATCATTCCGATCATCCGCGCTAAAGTAAGTCCCTTCGCTGGCTGCCGTTCATAATCGCCATAATTCCAATCCGGATCGTTGATGATTGCGGTACGCGCTGCAATATTCAGAGCAATACACCATGCGGTTTGCTTTGCCGCTGTTGAAATTGGAATGATTGATTTACAGAACTCCTGATACATCAGCGGCCATTCCAACACCTGCATACCGCCAAGGGAGCTTCCGGAAATCGTGACCAACTGACGAACACCCAAAAGATCCAACAGCTTTTTTTGCACGGTGACGATATCGCGAACTGTGAATTGCGGAAAATCCAAACCATACAATTCGCCGGTTAAGGGATTCAAAGATGCCGGACCTGTTGTGCCATAACAACTTCCCAAAATATTTGGACAAACAATGAAGTAGCGATCTGTGTCAAATGCGCGGCCTGGACCGATTAGTGGATCCCACCAACCCGATGTTTTTTCAATCGCAGAATGTTTCCCCGCCGCATGCGCATTTGCAGTGAGCGCATGGCAAATCAAAATCGCATTCGTGCCGTCTTCATTTAATCTGCCGTACGTTTCATACGCGACATGAACCGGAGCAAGTTGAGCTCTTGATTCCAGCACTAACGGATTCTGATCATTGAAAAGTTCAACGCAATGTGTGCGAACTAATTGTTGATCAAGCTCTTGCAGCAGGCCCATTGCACACCTCCGCAAATGAGATTGCATTTCGAAATCGCAATGCGCGATCCAGATCTTCGATTAGATCGGCAACATCTTCAATGCCAACCGAAAGCCGGATCACTTGTTCATTAATGCCGGCTTTGTCGCGAAGTTCCGGAAGCATCGAGGCATGACTCATTGTGCAGGGATGTTCAATTAACGATTCCACTCCTCCTAACGATTCAGCAAGAGTGAACAAACGAACCGATCGCAAAACATGTTTTACTTCTTCAAACCCACCATCCACTTCAAACGAAATCATTCCACCAAAACCATATTGCTGACGTTTTGCTAATTCATGATGCGAGTTATCCAATAGACCAGGATAATAAACTCCACGAACCGAAGAGTGTGAATCTAAAAATTGCGCAATCGTGCGCGCATTCTTTTCATGTTCTTTCATTCGTGGCCCCAATGTTTTGATTCCACGCAAAACCAGCCAACAATCAAATGGCGAAGCGCCTTGTCCTAATGCGTTGGTGAGCCATTGAATTCTCGCTGCCAGATCTTCACGATTGCTGACAACTGCTCCGCCAACAACATCGCTGTGTCCATTTAGATATTTTGTTGTGGAATGAATTACCAGATCGGCACCAAGTTCAAACGGACGCTGATTGTATGGCGATAAGAATGTGTTATCAACAATCGCAAGCGCATTGTGTTCATGTGCAATTTCAGAAAGAGCGCGGATATCAATGATGTTCAACAGTGGATTACTGGGAGTTTCAATCCAGAATCCGCGTGTTTCCGGTCGGATCGCATCCACAACTTCATCCAATCGATTCATATCAACGTATGTTGTTTCGATTCCGAATTGTTCGCGATAAGTGCGAAGCAACCGTTCGGTTCCGCCATAACAATCGTGTGTACAGATCAGATGATCGCCGTTACGAAACAAATGCAATGCGGTTGTAATTGCCGCCATTCCTGTTGCAACTGCAGATGCACCAATACCGCCTTCAAGCGATGCAATACTTTCTTCCAATGCTTTTCGCGTTGGGTTGTTTGTGCGTGAGTAATCAAATCCTTTGGTGATACCAACATCTTCAAATCGAAATGTTGACGTTTGGTAAATCGGAGTGATTACGCTGTTAAAGGCAGTGTCTTTGTCGACACCTACATGGATGGATCTGGTCTGTAAACGCATATACACCTCGTTGTCTATGCAACCTCTCCGGATGATCGGAAGAGGCTGCAACGAAGTGCGATTTGCGTCTCCCTCTCATCTTTCCTTCAAACTTCGCATGATTTGAAGGCAGGAATTAGCACCTGACGTTCCGGGAGGTTGATTCCGAAACCGGTTGCTAAGGTGTCATCGGGCCTGTTCCCTCGACCTTTCAAGATAAGAGAAACCAGTTTTACAAAGAGCGAACTTTATTTATATGTAAACTACAGAAGCATGTCAATAGCTCTACGCTTTTGCGGTGATTTTTTTTCTGGCAATCCAATACAGAATGCAAGCGAGGCCTAGCATGAACACAGATCCGCCAATAATTGTTAATTCGAATGACCAGAAATTTTCGATGCCGGAAGAAGGCACAAATACAAATGCAATTCCAAATAATGATGTAATACAACCAATCAGCGCTAATCCACGTTTCACTCTGATCTTGTACAATCCCGCAAACAAATAAACGAACGGAATTAATTGAAGCACAATCGAGCACTTCAATAATTTTTCGAAACCTTCACGCACCGTAGATCCTGACAATGACATGATTACAAAAGCAGTACACACAAGTCCTTGAACTAACAATGCATTGATTGGTGTATTCCATTTTGGATGAAGTTTTCCTAACGCTTTTGGCAGATAAACATCAACTCCCATCACAAATGGAATTCGCGCTGAACCGGCCAGCCATGCGGAACAAACTCCTAACACTGCGAGCGCTAATACAACTGCAACAAATGGAATGATTGATTGCAAACCCAATCGCGTGATCACAATTGTTGCTGCTTGCATCACTCCTGTGATCGCCCCGATTTCACTTGAATTGACAGAAACAATGAGCGAAACAGTTCCAAGGATGTAAAGAGAAATGCTGATTAATCCGGCAATCACCACAGCACGTCCGATTATTTTTTGTGGTTCTTGAATTTCATCACCCATCACTGATGCCAATTCAAGTCCGACCAGCGAATACATCGCAACACTGAATGCAGAAAGCGAGCTGTATTGTGTAAATGATGGCAATGCTGCTGTCCAATTAAAGGGAGTTGCGCTTCCACCCGTTCGTGCAACTGCAAGGATTCCGATGATCAACATAACGGCAAGGCTGACCCAAACACCGAATGCTCCGATATTGTTCAGCCATTTTCCGACTCCAAGTCCGCGAATATGAAGCAGAGTAACAATCCACAAAACTGTGATTGAACCGATAGCGATGAATGTTTGATTTTCTGCGAGGCGTGCGGAATCCTGGCCGCCAGTGTATGTGAGCACTCCAACAAAAAGAATAATTACTGATGGCAGATAGAAAAGATTGTTGGTCCAGTAACACCAGCCGGAAATAAAAGCGTGGAAATCGCCGAAACACTCCCGAGTCCAAACATAGATTCCGCCTTCACCTGGAAATCTTTTTCCAAATTCTGCGACAGCTAATCCTTGCGGAACAAGGAAGAGCACAAACGCGATGATCCAATATGAGACTGCACGCCAACCTTCAATCGCGATCAGTGGCAAAGTGTTGACATTGACAACTGCGACGACCATCAAAAGAACAAGATCTCGTAGGTTTAACTCGCGCCGAAGAGTCGTCATTTTTGAACCACGAAGATCACGAAGTACACGAAGAATTTGATTTTATATTTCAAACTTCGTGATCTTCGTGTGCTTCGTGGTTAAAAATTATTTTTGATGTTGGGCCTGCTGAAGTGCCGGCACTAATTCACGAAATGTTTTCAAATGAAAATCGATGTCGGCTTCAGTGTGAGCAACGCAAATCGTCCATTGCTCATCCCAGGCATAAGCTTGGGTCAGAATTCCGCGGCTTAACATTCCATACCACCAAACTTTCCACATCTCTTCATCAACATTAAGCCAATCGCGATAATTTTTTACTTCATGATCGCAGAATTGAACCGTGCCATTACATCCTGCACCAATCGCATAACCTTTTAGATCCGATTTTTTCAGGATGTCGTTGTAACCATCAATCAACATTTGATTCAACTTAGCGATTCGCGGATAAACATCAGGCGTTAGAACTTTTGTCAATGTTGCAACTCCGGCAGCAACACCAATTGCATTTGCATTGTATGTGCCTGCGTGAAAAACGGTTCCCTTCTCCAGAACTTCCATGATTTCGCGGCGTGCTCCAAATGCGGCCAATGGAAAACCGCCACCGATCGCCTTCGCAAGACAAATCATGTCCGGTTTCATTTTGAAATATTCGCAAGCACCGCCTCGCGCAAGTTTTGCACCAGTTTTTACTTCATCAAAAATCAACAAAGCGCCATTCTTCTTGCACAGCTCATGAACACCTTGTAAATATCCTTGCTGCGGCATCGCAATTCCGATATTCATTTGAATCGGTTCAACAATCACCGCTGCAATCTGATTGGGATTTGATTTAAATGCAATTTCAAGCGCCTCCAGATCATTAAACTGACACGGTACTGTATTTTCAGCTGTGCCATCAGGAATTCCTGCTGATGCTTTCACACGTTGTGGATGTTTTGGATCGCCTGCTTTTTCAACCGGCGGCTTGTAACTGATCAACACTGAATCATGAACGCCATGATATGCACCTTCCATTTTTATGATTTTGTCGCGTCCGGTAAAACCGCGCGCAGTACGGATCGCATGCATCGTTGCTTCTGTACCAGAATTAGCAAAGCGGATTAAATCTACTGGAAAACGCGATAACAATTCCTCCGCTAACTTTTGTTCCAGCTCATATGGCATCCCAAACATCGTTCCAAGTTCAAATCGTTCTGCCACTGCAGCTGTAATTATGGGATGCGCATGACCTGCAATCAAAACACCGAATGAAAGGTTATGATCCAAATATTCATGACCATCAAGATCCAAAAATCTTCCGCCTTTCGCGGATTTTACAAATACTGGATGAGGTGGATATGAACGAAAATTACTGGAAACGCCAAGCGGTAAATATCGTTTCCCCCGTTCTAAGGCGGCCTTGGACGACGGTGTTCGGTCGGCAAAACGTTGAATTTCAATTTCTGATGCTTTCACAAAAACTCCTTGACATTTGCTGAAGAAATTTAATCACAAAGAATCAAGAGCGCAAAATCGAAAATCTCCGCTTGACACAGTGTGCTCTCTTGTTATTATGTGTAAATATCTCGACGGAACGAGGCCAGGTTCAGACTAAAAAACTTGCCAGAGTCCGGCAATAACGCAGTCAAGGAGGGCTGTAATGGCGCAAGAAAAAGTTACAAAGGCTGGTGTAAAGAGAGAAAGTGGATATTTGTATTTCCTGGATGGCGATGGCGATATCAGCCGTGCACCAATGGTCCGCGGCCGAGGCAAAGGCTCAAAAGGCAAGCCAGAAAAGGTCAACAGGACGGCAGTAAAGAAAGAAGCAGGTTACATGTATTTCATCGATAAAGATGGTGATGTAGCTCGCACAAAGATGGCTCGCGGCGGTAAAGGGAAAAAATAAATCTGCATTTTTCCGCAAAACAAACCGTCTCCCGCCCCGCATAAACAGAGAGGGCGATGAGACTGCGGGTGCGGTGACGTTTCTCAAAAGTTAGCTAATGGGCAAGGTTTATTTTTTTCACCACGGAGTCACGGAGTAACGGAGTTAATTAATCAATTTTAGAAAACTCTGTCCCTCCGTGGCTCCGTGGTTGAAATTATTTGCCGGGATTGCGTCGCAGTTGTTCGGCGCGTTGCACATGACGTTCTGCTTCACGCGGATGTCCGAGTCGATTCAATAAATCCGCTAACAAATAATTTCCGAGAATTTGATTTTCCTGCTCTTTGCTCTTTTCGATTCCCTGTTCGGCCAGCTGTGAAGCTTTTTGAAGATCTCCTTGAGTGTCCATTAAATTTTTTGCCAGATAAATGTAAGCGACACCATAATCAGGTTTGGTTGAGATACAAGCTTCCAGTTCGCGTCGTTCGCCATCCACGTCTCCAACTCTGCTCAAGACTCTGCTCAGATTAAAACGTGCAGGATAGGATTCGGGAAATAATTCCACTTCTTTGCGATAATCCTGCGCCGCAAGATTCCATTGATCCTGTGCTTCGTAAACCAGAGCTCTATTGAAATGGGCATTCGGAATTCGATCGTTTAGTTCCAACGATTTGTTGATTGCAGCAAGCGCCTGATCATAACGTTTCAGTTCAATCAAACATCCGCCAAGCCGGTTTCGAAATGCGGCATGTTCCGGATCCATATCAACTGCTTTTTGAAAATAGGGCAATGCTTTTTCTTGCTGATTTTGTGCGGATGCAATTTCGCCAAGATGAAAATATGCTTTTACATCGCGCGGATCAATTTTTAGCAAACGCTCAAATCCGGCACGTGCCGCTTCCCAGTTCTCTTCTCGTTCGTACGCAAACGCTAATCCAAAAACTGCTCCGGTAAATGATTCGTTGAATTGAAGGGCGTCTTGAAAAGCTTCGCGTGCTTTTGCAAATTCCGATTTCTTCATCAGGATGTTGCCTAGAACAAGATGGGCTTCAAGAATTCCAGGATCTTGTTGGAGGCACCTGAGTAATATCAGAAAGGGCTTCATCGGTTTTTTCTTCCGCAGATTTCCATTGCGCAATTTTGATCAAATTGTACAAACCGATTTTGTCTTTGGGATCAGCAAGAGTTCCACTTTCACCTACTGCCGACGCGGAGAACGTTCCGATGTAACCAAGAGCCTGCAATTTTTCGCGAGCATCATCATCCACTGGCTGCGGACCTTGAACCTGCGAGGGCGATGCTTTTGCTAGCTGAGCCAATTCATTGTTGAATGGCTCGGCTCGTTTTGCCTCTTTATCGTAAAGATTGTCTGATTCATCTGTGTCCTGTGAAACCCGATACAACTCTTTACGCGGAGCATCAATAAATTTGTATTCAGCTGTACGCAGTGACTTTAATTCATTCCAACCATAATGGAAGCGCGGGTAATACGATTCGCTGTATGCCGTTAACGGAGCCGGAAGACTGTCTCCGCGGATTAATGGCAATAAGCTTTTTCCTTCAACTGCTGGCGGAGGTTGAACCTGAACCAATGAACAGATCGTTGGATATATGTCGATACTCCGAACCTGGTCACGAACCTCTAAATGCTTTCTGCCGGGAATGACGAACATCATCGGAATGTGAGTGGTTGCATCGTAAATGAAGAAACCGTGTCCGGTTTCGTCATGCTCGCCTAAGCTTTCACCATGATCGGCCATTAGTACTATTGCTGTAGTACTATCCAAATTGTGGTCCTTTAAATATGCTTTCAGCTGACCGATTAGATGATCGGTGTAGGCAATTTCGCCATCATACAGGCCGTAGGGCTCATCTGCCCATGGTTTGCGATACGGATCCGGAGGATCATAAGGAGTATGAGGATCGTAAAAATGGATCCAGGAAAAAAATCGTTTGTCCTTTACCTTATCGATCCACTTTAAGGCATGATCAAGGGTCTCATCTCCCCTGCGCTGAACAGCATCCAGGCTAACGGCCTTATATTTTGAAAGTTCAAAGTGGTCGAAATATTCCTGGAAACCTTGTGCAATTCCCCAGCGGCGATCAAGGACAAAAGCGCTGATAAATCCGCCGGTTTGAAATCCCGAATTCTTCAGTGTTTCTGCAAGCGTGACCCATTTATCATCCAAATAAAATCCAACGTTATCCCTCACTCCGTGCGAAATCGGATATGTTCCAGTCATGATCGAAGAATGTGCAGGAAGTGTGAGCGGCGTTGTGGTAGTTGCATTCCGGAACAGAACACCTTGATTTGCCCAATCATCAATATTCGGAGTTTGAGCTCTGCCATAACCGTAACAACCGAGATGATCTGCGCGCAGAGTATCAATTGTAATCAGGATGACATTCCGTGGAGGCTGTGGTTCACGCGTTCGATTGTAATAAAACCAGCCTGCAACTGCGCCGGATATTAGCAGTAGAATGATGACAAACCATTTTTTCATAGAAGGATAATGATAATGCATATGGAGCGCGGGCATCATGCCCGCATTACGGGCCGTGGGCCTTCGCCCGCTGGGAGTTGAATTTCCTGATTTGAGCTATATACATAGAGCACTGGGAGGATTATCTAATATGAGAGTCAAAGTCTTATTCATTAGTTTTATTTTGTTTGCTTTTGCTGTTTTTGCACAAACTCAAACTTCAAGCTCATCCGAAGAGACAAAAATGAAAGCAACGAAGCGCGGAGCGCCCGTCGCATCATTTAAAGGGACCGGTAATGAGACCACAAAATCGTTTCAACTAAAAACGGGAAAAGCGACTTTCGGCGCGGAACTGAACTGGGAAAAGCCCGATAACGAGCTTGCTCCCGGTGAGGGTAAATTCGCAGTCGTATTACAAGACGAACAAGGCAAGATGGTAGAAGACGTCATTGGAACTTTCGATCATTTTGATGGAGCAAGAACTGTCGACATTCCAAAAGATGGCAAGTATCAGCTTAAAATCACTGCTCCAGGTTCACTGCCCATTACTGTTGAACAGTAACTTAGCTTGCAATAGCCAGTTCAACACAATAACTTAAGAGCATGAATTCCGCTCTTCAGAAGAGATTTCTACAAACTAGAGAAATTAGTGAGAGGATTTGTGCGCCATTACAAACGGAGGACTATGTCATTCAATCTATGGATGACGTGAGTCCACCGAAATGGCATCTCGGTCACACCTCCTGGTTTTTTGAAACTTTTTTGCTAGGCAAATTTCAAAACAACTATCAGCCTTTTCACGAAAAATACAATTTCATCTTCAACTCTTATTATGAATCGATCGGATCGCGCGTGTTGCGTCCAACTCGTGGTTTGCTGTCACGCCCTACAGTGAGCGATGTGTATCAGTATCGGAAAACGATTACTGATCGCATGACAAAATTGACGATTAACCTGGACGATCGCGATCGCGACCTATTCGATTTTCTTACTGACCTTGGAATCCATCACGAGCAGCAACATCAAGAGCTGCTTTACATGGATATCAAACATATCGTTTCAATCAATCCATTACGGCCGGTTTATTTGAATCGCGAAAATCATGAAGTGAACGGCAAAATTCCTTCGATGAAGTTTCAAAGTTTCAAAGGCGGGATTTATGACGTCGGTTTTCGTGGAGAAGGGTTTGCCTTTGATAATGAAACGCCGGCACATCAGGTCCTGCTGCGCGATTTCAAGTTAGGCGACCGATTGGTTACTAATGGAGAATATCTCGAATTTATGAACGATGGTGGCTATTCCAATCCATTGTTGTGGCTGTCGGATGGCTGGTTTCATATCAATCAAAATCATTGGAATAGTCCGATGTACTGGGAAAAATCGGACGATCATTGGGAGATCATGACTCTTACCGGCTGGCATGCCTTGAATCTTGATGAACCACTTTGCCATATCAGCTTTTATGAAGCAGATGCGTTTGCTCGATGGGCTGGAAAGAGATTGCCTATAGAAGAAGAATGGGAAGTGGCTTGCAATCAATCAGGCGCATCAATTCAGACCGGCAATTTTGTTGAAGATGGTTATCTTCATCCAAGGCCTCTTTATAAGGAAGATCAGGCTAGTAGTTTGCAACAAATGTATGGTGATGTTTGGGAATGGACTGCAAGTGCTTATCTTCCCTACCCTGGTTTTAAACCAGCGGAAGGCGCAATCGGAGAATACAACGGGAAATTCATGAGCAATCAAATGGTTCTTCGCGGTGGTGCCTGTGTCACACCGCGCAATCACATCCGCCCAACTTATCGCAACTTTTTCCAATGCGATAAACGATGGCCTTTTAACGGAATCCGCCTAGCTTCAGATGCGTGAAGAACAATGTCGGCTACATATAAAGTTCTTGATCACAAAGACCTCTCAGGACTGCTCGGATTAAAACAAACTTTTGCCCTTGATGTTCTTGTAGGACTCTCTGAGCGTCGCAAAACAATTTCCTCTAAATATTTCTACGATGAAGAAGGCAGCCGCCTTTTTCAACAGATCATGCATTTGCCAGAATATTATTTGACTCGCTGTGAATTTGAAATTCTGGAAAGAAGCGGTCCAGCTATCGCGGATTTTGTAGCGAATCAAAAATGGAATCTGGTAGAGCTTGGACCCGGCGATGGATTAAAAACGAACTTGCTACTCATGCAATTCCTGCATAAAGAATTGGATTTTCAATATGTTCCGATTGATATTTCGGAATCCGCCTTACAAAATCTGGTGAACAACCTTCAAAATCAAATTCCGCGACTTGAAGTCCGAGGGCTGGTTTCAGATTACTTCAATGGACTCAAATGGCTGAATAAACTGAAAGCTGCTGATCGCAAAAACTTTGTATTATTTCTTGGCTCAAACATCGGGAACTTTAATTATTCTCGGGCGCGAGTGTTTTTGCGAAGCTTATGGAGTTCTTTAAATCATGATGACCTGGTATTGATCGGGTTTGATTTAAAGAAGGATATCAATTTGATGCTCGCCGCATACAATGATTTAAAAGGGATTACTGCGAAATTCAATTTGAATTTACTGAATAGAATCAATCGAGAGCTTGGTGGTAATTTTGACGTTAGCCGTTTTCAGCATTTTGCAAATTACGATGTTTTTTCAGGAGCTATGGAAAGCTACTTAGTAAGTCAGGCCGAGCAGAAAGTTTTTATTGAAGAAATTGGTCAGAATTTTTATTTCAGTCCATGGGAGCCGATCCACACTGAATATTCGTACAAATTTTTGCAATCCGATATTGAATCACTTGCCGCGGAAACTGGATACCTTTTGGAAAAGGAGTTTCACGACTCACATCGATACTTTTCTGATTGCATCTGGCGGGCTCACAAACCGGGCAAAGTTTGACCCTTTCCAACAATTTTAGACATTCAAAATGTATAACTACTGTACATTTTTGCGCTTTCGCACTCTCACCGCAAAGGTACAGATCACAGATATAAGCACTTATTATTCAATAAGTTGCAGTCGTTTTATGGATCGTGCTTGCAACTTGGAATGGAACTTGCTTATTACATAAGGCATGAGAGGGAAACCCAAAGAGGGAAGGATAAGGCAAAATGAAAAATAATAATGGAGCAACTCAACCATTCGATCTGCAGAAAGCCATGAAGCATGTCGATGGGGACTCAAATTTGTTTGTACAAATGGCAGGTTTGTTTCAGCAACGATATCGAATGCTTTTAGAATCCGCAAGAAAAGCGATCATAACGCGTGATCAAAAAGCAATTGATTTTACAGCTCACGTAATTCAAGGCACAGTTGCGAATTTTGCAGCATATCGCGCACAGGAACTCGCGCAAAATTTGGAACGCAATGCAGCTGAAAACAAAATGGAAGCATTAGAAGGTTCGTATGCCGAACTGGAAGCAGAAGTTGAAAAACTTGCAGCGGCTCTGTCCGAATGCTTAAGCGAAGGGTGGTATGAAAGTTCTCATTGCAGAGGATAACCTAATTTCGAGCCGTATACTTCAAATACGTTTGACGAAATGGGGTTACGAAGTAACAAAAACGTCAAATGGAATAGATGCGCTTGAACAGCTAACATCCAAAGACGCTCCAAGTATTGTGATTCTTGATTGGATGATGCCGGGCATTGATGGTATCGAAGTTTGCAAGCGTATCCGAGGTATGGATGGAATTGAGCAACCGTATATCATCCTGATGACAGCTGCAGCCACTAAAGAGAATATTGTGGAAGCATTGAATGCCGGGGCAGATGATTTTCTGTCAAAGCCGTTTATCGATGAGGAACTTCGCGCGCGGCTTCATGCAGGACTACGAATTACTCAGCTTCAAACTGCTCTGAGTCAGCGCGTTACGGATCTTGAATTTGCAATGTCAAAAATGCGGGAACTTCAAGGATTGCTTCCAATCTGTTCTTATTGCGAAAGCGTCCGTGATGACAGCGCCTACTGGCATCAAGTGCAAGAGTACATTTCAGATCGCACCCATGCTACTCTCGCTCATGACATGTGCCCTAACTGTCATGAAATGCACCTGCGACCGGAAATCGAAAGTTTGAGATCGCCAAGATCTTCATTAGTCCCCACGTCTTAATATACTCAACCCCTCAGCCATCCCGCGTTGGAAATCTCGCACTCAGCTTCTCGCTGATATATGATATAACCCTATGTCATTTTGGTCACAATTCCATGGCCCGAATGCTGCCTACGCTGCGGAATTGTACGAAAAGTATCTGATTGATCCCAATTCCGTTGATCCAGGAACGCGGGTGATCTTCGACAATTTGACACCTCCCCCGGATAGCGCGGCAGCCAGAACAGCAACAACAGCTGATTTAGAAAAGATTGTTGCCACAGTAAATCTCGCGCAATCAATTCGCGAACATGGTCATCTTGCTGCTCAATTGGATCCACTCGGTACTCCTCCGAAAGGCGATCCGGCCCTGGAGTTACAAACCTATGGACTCACTGAGCAAGATCTTGAGCGCCTTCCAGCACATCTAATCGGTGGACCAATTGCTGAAGGTGCAAAGAATGCATTTGAGGCAATCAATTCGCTGCGCGTTGTGTATTCATCACAAACCGGGCACGATTATGATCACGTAAGGAATCCTGAAGAACGCGCGTGGCTGCGCCAGGCTGCCGAATCTGGAATCTTTCGTGCGGAATCAGATCCAATCGATCCTGTCGGATTGTTAAAAAGATTAACAGAAGTCGAAGCATTCGAACGCTTTTTGCATCGAACTTTTCCCGGTAAAACTCGATTCTCATTGGAAGGATTGGATATGATGATTCCAATTCTTGATGAAGTCGTAGGCTCCGCTGCTGAAATTCATATCTTGAATATTTTGATCGGAATGGCGCATCGCGGCCGATTAAATGTTTTGACACATATATTAAACAAACCATATAAACAAATTCTTGCCGAGTTTAAGGATCCAGTTCCGGCAAGCAAAATTCGGAACGATTTAGGTTCGAACCGGTGATGTGAAATATCATGCGGGTGCACGTAGAGCACGTAAAGATGGAGAACGGATCGATCTTGTAGTTGCAATGGCTCCCAATCCAAGTCATTTGGAAGCAGTCAATCCAGTAGTTGAAGGAATGGCCAGAGCTGCGGGAACTTTAACCGGCCAACCTGGTGGTCCGCGATTCAATCATTCTATAACCGTGCCAGTTTTGATTCATGGCGATGCAGCATTTCCTGGTCAAGGTGTTGTATCAGAAACTTTGAATATGTCGCGCATTCATGGTTATCGCACTGGCGGCACAATTCATATCATCGCGAATAATCAACTTGGATACACAACACTACCTGAGGCTGATCGCAGCACATTGTACGCAAGTGATATGGCGAAAGGTTTTGAAATTCCAATCATTCATGTCAATGCTGATAATCCGGAAGCCTGTCTTGAAGCGGCGCGTCTTGCATTTGCTTATCGCACAAACTTCCAAAAAGATTTTTTGATCGATCTTATTGGCTACCGCCGTTATGGCCACAATGAAGGTGATGAACCAGCATTCACTCAGCCATTGATGTATCAAAAAATAGAAGTGCAGCCAACAGTTCGTGAGTTATGGGCCAACACATTAATTCAGAGAAAACTGATTCAGCCTTTAGAAGCGGAAGAGATGGTGCAAAAACACATGGAAGTGATGCAGCATGCGCTGGAGGAATTAAAAGCGGAAGAAGATTTGTATTTACCGCAACCAGAACCTCCCCCGCCTGGAGCTGCGCGACGCGTAAAGACAGCAGTTCCGATTGAACGTCTTCGCAAGTTAAATGATGCGTTGCTTAAAATTCCAGAAGGTTTCAGTTTGCATCGGAAGCTTGAAAAAGCGATGCAGAAGCGTGCGCGGATCCTGGATAACCCGGATGAACCACGTGTGGAATGGGCAGCGGCAGAAGAGCTGGCTTTTGGATCAATTCTTGAAGATGGAATTGCAATCCGATTGACTGGCCAGGATGTAGAACGCGGCACATTCAGCCAGCGTCATGCAACTTTCTATGATGTTAAAAATGGGAAGGCGCACACTCCACTACAGGCGATTCCGCAAGCCACTGTTGCGTTTGAAGTTCGAAATAGTCCGTTATCAGAAGAAGCAGCAATTGGATTTGAATATGGTTACAACGTTCAGGAGCCAGGACGTTTAGTAATTTGGGAAGCACAATATGGTGATTTCATCAACGGCGGTCAAGTTCATGTTGATGAATTTGTAACATCCGCGCGCGCGAAATGGGGACAAACTCCATCATTAGTTTTGTTGTTGCCCCATGGATATGAAGGACATGGTCCGGATCATTCCAGCGGGCGTTTGGAACGCTTTTTGGAATTGTGCGCGGATACAAACATGCGCGTTGCGAATTGCACAACTGCTGCGCAATATTTTCATTTGCTGCGGCGTCAAGCACTTTTACTTCAAACAGATCCATTGCCTCTGGTGATCATGACACCGAAAAGTCTGCTGCGACATCCAAATACGATGTCGATGCCACGTGAACTTGCTAAAGGAAATTGGCAACCGGTATTGGATGATGATTCAGCACGATCGCGTGCATCACAAGTCCGGCGGCTTATTTTATGCAGTGGAAAGATCGCAGTAGATATGTTTACAAGCCGCTATTATCCCGATGCAACTGCGATTGCGGTTGTGCGTGTTGAACAACTGTATCCGTTCCCTGCAGACGTATTGCAGCAAATGATCGATAGTTACTCATTGATTGAAGAAGTAGTGTGGGTTCAGGAAGAGCCTGAAAATATGGGGGCCTGGAATTTTGCCCGCTGGAATATTCTTGAATTGTTAAACGGGCGTCTGCCGCTTCGATACATCGGAAGGAAACGCAGTTCCAGTCCTGCTGAAGGTTCCGCCACACTGCATGCAGCCCGGCAAGAAGCTATTGTGCGGGAAGCTCTAACATTTGGTCGTCCGTCACAACAAGAAGAATCAAACGAAAAAGAAGTCTCTGTAACTCGGCGGTAAAAATATGCAAACGAAGATTGTGGTTCCGGCATTAGGAGAATCGGTCGTAGAAGCAACTGTTTCACGTTGGTTGAAGAAAGAAGGAAGTCGCGTTGAACCCGGCGAAGCGTTAGTTGAACTTGAAACCGACAAAGTGAATCTTGAAGTTGGTGCCGAAAGAGCAGGCGTTCTGGCGAAAGTAGAACGTGGTGAAGGTGAAGATGTAAAGGTTGGTGAAACGCTAGGAATCCTGGAAGATCTTCCCGCTGGCGCAGAAACGACAGCACCACCTTCACAAGAACAAAAGACGCCTCCACCTCTAACTGCAGCACCACAGTCCGCTTCACAACCAGCAGCTAAACCTCAACTTGCACCGCAATCAAAATCGGTTCAACCGCCAAAAGCAACTCCTTCTGCGCGCAGACTCGCGCAAGAAGTGGGAGTTAACTTGGAAGAGGTATCAGGAACAGGATCCGGAAATCAAATTACACGCGAAGATATTCAAGCGCATATGCAACGACAAAAAGCTCCGGTTCAACCTGAAGTTTCGCCTGCTCCCTGCCCGTTAAAAATTGTGCCTTCAGGTGATCGAAGTGAAGAGCGGATAAAAATGTCGCGACGCCGCAGAACAATCGCCAAGCGATTAGTGGAAGCGCAACATGAAGCGGCGATGCTCACCACTTACAACGAAATTGATATGACCGCAGTGATGGACCTGCGAAAACGCCACAAGGAATCGTTTCAGAAAAAACATGGTATAGGACTTGGAATCGTTTCATTTTTCGTGAAAGCTTCAATCGCAGCGCTCAAAGAATTTCCACAAATAAACGCAGAGCTCCAGGGTGACGATATCATTTTGAAAAAATACTACGACATCGGGATGGCACTCGGAGCTGAAGAAGGACTCGTTGTGCCGGTGATTCGTGATGCTGATCGACTTTCATTTGCTGAAATTGAGCAAACAATAAAAAACTTCATTGAAAAGTCGAACAATGGAATGCTTTCGTTGGAAGATTTAAAAGGTGGAACGTTCACAATTACCAATGGCGGCGTATTTGGATCTTTAATGAGTACGCCGATTTTGAATCCACCACAAGTTGGAATTTTAGGATTGCATAAAATCGAAGAACGTCCGGTCGCTCAAAATGGACAAGTTGTAATTCGACAAATGATGTATGTCGCATTGAGTTATGATCATCGCGTTGTTGATGGACGCGAATCTGTTCAGTTTCTTGCGCGAATTAAGCAATTGGTTGAAGATCCCGCATCTTTGTTACTCGAATGATTTTTTTTGTGACTCAGCGGTGAAAAGTTGAAAGCTTGGGCATATCGAAAAGACGAAGCTGACAATTCTGGGCTCCATTTATTCCAGGAAGACATTCCGCAACCGAAACCCGCGGCAGGACAGATCTTAATCCAAACAAAAAAAGTTTCAGTTTGTGGAACTGATGAATCGCTATTTAAAGGCGATTTAAAACGAGTTCCTGATGGAGTTGTGCCTGGTCACGAATTTTATGGCGAAATTGTTGAGCTTGGTCCGGAGTTACCGGTTTAAGAACGGGACAAAACATCGCAGGTGAATCCCATTATCAGGTTCCAGGAATCGATGATCAAGGAATCATCGGATTGTGGGGACCTGAAGTGCGAAAAGGCGAAAGTTTGCCTGCTTTGAATGGCGCTTATGCAGAGTACCTTTGCATTCCTGCAGAATGTGCACATCTCGTTCCTGATGAATACGTAGATGCTGATTTTTGGCCATCACTTTTCGAAGCAATCGGAAATGATTACTTTCTAATTAAACACGCAACGCAGCGCAGTGGTATTCAGAAGCTAGGTGTTTTTGGATGCGGACCTCATGGTCTGTTTGCACAAATTTTTGCAAAACATTTTGGCATTCCGAAAATTGCTGCTTTTGAAATTGATAATTTTCGCAGAGATTTTGCAAAACAAATGGAAGCAGCAGACGCAGTTTTCAATCCGTTGACAGATCTGCAACAAGATGTTCGCGATTTTACCAGTGGAACTTCATTCGATGCCACTCTGGATATGGTTGGCAAACAAGGCCAGGGCTTTCAATCATGCTGCGAAACCACACGCGATGGCGGCACTGTTTTTCTGTTCGGGTTGTTTACCCAGGGATTTTCAATCAATGGAACTCAAGGAAATGAAATTATTTTTAAAATGCAAACGCTGAATTATGAATATAAAGGTAAAACACTTCGAGTTGAAGGAATTACCGGACGCGAAGGAATTTGGAGTGAATTGATTGAAACTGTTTGCAAGAACAAGAATTTGCAGGAACATTTGATGCGTCCGGTGAAAGTAATGGGCGCCTTGGATCAATTAGGTGAAGATAATCGGCATCCGAAACCCGGCATTATGAAACGAGCGTACTATCCATTTAAATAAGGAGCGCGGACATCTTGTCCGCATTACGGGCCGCGGGCTTCCAGCCCGCTAAATAATCAGGCAGGTAACTATGGCATACGGAAAATTCAAAGATCATTTGCAAAAAGAACTTTCGACAATTCGTGAATCCGGAATGTTTAAAGATGAGAAAGTGATTGTCTCATCCCAAAGCTCCAGCATTGAAACCACAGACGGACCTGCTCTGAATTTTTGTGCAAACAATTATTTGGGGCTTGCCAACCATCCAGAAATCATTGAAGCCGTCCAGGATGGATTAAGAAAGCGCGGCTTCGGGATGGCATCGGTGCGGTTTATTTGCGGAACTCAAGATATTCACAAAGAATTGGAACGCAAAATTTCCGAATTCTTGAAGACCGATGACACCATCCTTTACAGTTCTTGTTTTGATGCAAATGGCGGCTTGTTTGAAACTTTGCTTGGCGCTGAAGATGCAATCATCAGCGATGCATTGAATCATGCAAGCATTATTGATGGAATTCGATTATGCAAAGCAGAACGGAAATTGTATCAGCACTCAAACCTTGCGGATCTTGAAGAAAAATTAAAAGAAACTTCCGGTGCACGTCATCGCATGATCATGACCGATGGCGCTTTCAGCATGCATGGTGATCTTGCCCTGCTGCCGGAAATTTGTAATCTTGCAGAAAAATATGATGCGCTGGTAGCCGTGGATGATTCACACGCTACCGGATTTTTTGGTCCGACCGGTCGCGGCACACCGGAACATTTTGGAGTTCAAGACAAAATAGATGTCATCACCAGCACTCTTGGAAAAGCAATGGGAGGCGCTACCGGTGGTTTTACTACAGGACGTGCTGAAATCATTGCAATGCTGCGTCAGCGATCGCGTCCGTATTTATTTTCGAACAGCGTTGCGCCGCCGGTAGTATATGGAACTTTAAAAGTATTTGAATTAATTCAGAGACATCCGGAATTAATTCGCATTCTCAAGGAAAATACCAATTATTTCCGCAGTGAAATGACACGCCGCGGTTTTCAGATCAAGGAAGGAATTCATCCCATCGTTCCCATTATGCTTGGAGATGAAAAACGAACTCAGCAGATGGCGCAAGAAATGAAAAAACGCGGAATTTTTGTAGTTGGATTTAGCTTCCCTGTGGTTCCTCGCGGTGAAGCACGGATCCGTGTGCAATTATCCGCAGCACACACGATGGCACAACTCGACCGTGCGATCCAAACGTTTGAAGAAGTAGGAAAACTCTCAGGAGTGATTCAATAGGCGCCGGCTCCACTACCCTGCGCCTGTGAAACTATTTCTTAAACCAATTCGCGTTTATTTCAATAAACTGTGTCCACTTCTCAGGAACATCCTCATTTGGGAAGATCGCCTGAACAGGACACGCCGGGACACAAGCACCGCAATCAATACACTCATCAGGATTAATGTACAGTTGTGTTTCGTTGGCAAACGCTTCTTCGTCCTTGCGGGGATGAATGCAATCTACCGGACACACATCTACACATGCAGTATCTTTCGTTCCGATGCAAGGTTCAGCAATAGTGTATGCCATGCAGTTCCTCCAGTTTTAATAAGTACTAAATATTACCGAAACTCCGGCCCATCGTCAACGTCACAAATGTCAGCGTTTTTTAGCCCTTCCAATTGCCGAAAATTCCCATAATCTCTTTGTAATTTATGGCATCATTGGCAAAACCAAATGTGCCTTGCGTCTTCATTTCCTGCGCTGCACGCATGAACGCGCCCAGTGCAGCACGCGACAACGCACTACCAACACTAATCCGCTTCACACCAATTTCCGATAACTCTCCGACACTTAATTGAACTCCCTGCAATCCCATGACTACATTGATAGGACGATCCACAGATCGAACCACTGCTGCGATTTCCTCTTTGCTTTTCAGACCAGGAGCGTACAAAACATCCGCGCCGGCTTCTTGATAAACCTGGAGTCGTTTAATAGTGTCATTCAGATCAGGATGCCCAACAAGATAATTTTCAGCGCGAGCAGTTAACGTGAAAGTAAACGGAAGTTTTTTCACTACGCTCGACGCAGCACGAATTCGATCCGCTGCATGCTCAAGTTCATAGATTGTGTGATGCGAAGTCATATCTTCAATCGAAGCACCCGCAAGGCCGGCGCTTACTGCCATCCGAATTGTTTCTACAACTGTATCGACATCATCACCGAAACCATTTTCAAGATCAGCGCTCACCGGCAAATCAGTTGCCGATACAATTTCAGTCACATGCTTCATCATTTCATCGCGACCGATGGTGTTGTCTTGCTTTCCAACCGAAAATGCGTAGCCCGCACTGGTTGTTGCAAGTGCCTCAAAACCAAGATGTGCTAGTAATCGAGCTGTTCCAATATCCCAGGGATTCGGAATGATAAATGCAGAATTTTGATGATGTAACGCGCGAAAAATTTTCCCCTTTTCACTTTGATTTAACATTTTTATCACCACAAAGAACACTAAGTTTCAGGAAGATCCCAAACCACGATTTTCCATAGCTCAGTACCATCATGATAAGTGCTGACCACTTCGAAGCCCATTTTTTGATGAGCATTAATCCCCGCGGTATTTCTTGCTGCAACTTCCGTAACACACAATTGGTAACCAGATGGTAACCTATTTTTTGTTTCGTGATAAAGCTTGCTTAATAAGCCATGGCCGCGAAAATCTTTATGCACACAAACCTGGCCACCAACCATGTATTTATATGACGCCAGCGGTTTACCTTGGTATTCGCAGCGGTCAAATTCAGCAAACATTGGAACGAGGCTTGCGATTTCATTTCGCATCGAAACAGGCATCCCCAGATTGTAGCCAACAACTCTGTCATTGCTCAGTGCGATGACTTGCGGCAATTCTTCAGCGAATCTTTTTAACAACGGGAGATTGTGTTCTGCAAAAACAAAACCCTGCTGTGCTTGCCGTTCTGCACTGAGTGCGCTGAACAGATTTTCTTTTTGTAATTCCAAGATCTGCTCAAAATGTTGATCGGTGGAAGCGACATCCAATACTATTTCCATGTTTTTATTTTATCGTGTCTGATGGCCATTCCGGTTTCGGCTGACCTATCCAGAGCCACACAATGAAATCGGTAAGCGTTCGCTCTACACCTAATTCGTGGAGACGTAAAGTGACTTGTCCTCTGTGCTGGGTGCTGTGAAGAACAGTCTGAAGCGCTGTATCACCAAGACTGGTAATGCTTGCAGGCCGGCCGATACGTTGTTCGGTTCCTCTAGACCACGGGACCACAATCGTTTTTTCAAGAGTCTCCTCATGCAGGGACTGTAGATACTCTTGAGCCATAACATGGAAATTGCGCGCCCATTGCAGTAATTCAGCAAGTGTCAACGCTTCACCAGCATTCGACACATGCGGATTTCCTTTCCAAGTATTCAGAAAAGCATTCTGAACAGTGTGCGAGTGACGCAGGCGTTTGATCACATCAGAATCATTCTGCGCTGCGCCTGAATGCAAAACTGCGGACCACACTAATGCATCAGCCCATTCCATGTGTCGAAACAATTTGAGTATTAGCTCCAACAATTTACTTCCTTCCTTTCAACTGACGTTGATAATCAGCTTCATCGAAATGCCCCTTGGATCCCGCTATCAAACCATCAGGACCAATTGTCCATTCTTCATATCCGCTGATCCGTACAGGATTGCCTGTACCTCCATGGCCAGTGTTTGTTCCGATTAATGTCCAATGAAAAACAGCATCACTGCCATCAACGATGAGTTTGTCCATGGTTACAACCATATCGGGAAAGGCCGTCATAAAATCCTGTGCTGCTGCTGTAATTGCTTTTCGCCCAACAGATGGAACCCCATTATTGATTTTTAATGAGCTGTCCTCCGCATAGAATGCCGCTACACTCGCTGCATTCTGACTGCACCATGCAGCAGCGTATTTTGCTGCGAACTCTCTTAAGTTTTTATCTTGCATGATGTGCGATATCGCGCGCAAGGAAGAAAAATATTCCGGCAAAAAGAAAATCGAAAGCGGCACAAAATGCTGGATACCAGACGGGAATCTTTGTTTTGATTCCGCGAGGACTATGCAAAAGATCCCAAATGCCATGAAGAACTAAGCCGATTCCAATAAAGATGGGCGCAACCCACAAACCAAGAAGTGAAAGGACAATAAAAACTGTAGCAACGGAAAGTTCGAGAACTACAATCGAAGGCCTTCCATCAACAAAAGCAAAGCCCATGTAAATGGCACCGATCATAGTAAGCAAAGCAGTATGAAAGGCTATTGGGTCAGGAATAATTGGAGACCATGCAATCAGAGCAGTTAGCGCCGCTCCAAGCAGTCCAATGATAATCGCTCGCGTTACCATCGTGGAATATTATTGTTTCTTAACCTCATGAGTCTTGAGATTCACAATAAACTTATCACCATGTTCCGCTTGAACAAAGAGATTTCCGTCTACGCTTTTATCATCGCGATTAATCAGCCCAACCTTCATCTTCCGAAGCATCGCCAACCGAAACATCATCAGGCCAGCCAGGTCTGATTTCACGCAAACGTGCGGCCATATCCTGCACGCATTGCGCATTTTCAGGAAGATACGCAACATTGTTCAATTCGTATGGATCGTCTTCCAAGTTATACAGTTCTTGTTCGCCATCAACATATTCAGTGTACTTCCACATTGATTCACGAACTGTTGCCCATTCGCGGTTATTCGCATAACCTTCGCTCATAAAATCGGTTCGCCATGTTGGTGCAGTGTTGTCAAACACACGAAGCAGGCTTTGTCCATCAACAGGAATCGTAGGAGTTGCGCCTGCAAGCTCCGCAAAAGTTGGACTTAAATCGATGTTCAACGCAAACCTTGAATCAGTTCGCGGAAGCGGAGCAAGTTTCGGATAGTAAACAAACATCGGAGATCGGATCGCTTCTTCGTAGGGAATATTTTTCGCTTTGCGGCGATGCTCACCCCAGCTCCAACCATTGTCCGCAAAATAAACCACCATTGTATTTTGCTCAATGTGATTATCACGTACCGCTTGCATCACTGCTGCTACCAATTCATCGACTGCTTGCACCATTTCCAATTGAGCGATTCGAATCGCATCGATCTCGGCAATATCAACATCGGTTAATAATGGGAGTCCTTGAACCCATAATGGTTTGTCAGAAACATCGGCTTCATTGTGACTTGGCGGACGCCACGGAGTTGCTGATGCAAACATTCCAATATGTCGCGGTGCAGGATCCCACGGTCCGTGAGGTGCTTTTGGAGCGAGATACAAGAAGAAAGGTTGTCCGAGTTGTGCAGCGTTGTTAATCAACGAAACTGCACGCGTTCGAAGTACATCTGTGGAATAATCTGCTTCGGTGTTACCGTAATAGACTTTGTTTGTGCCTTCTATAATGTTGTAATCGTAATACTTCACCTGTTCAAACGCTTGCCAATCATTCCAACCAGGCGGAACGTATGGCAATTCTCCCATCGTTTCATCCCACAGCATTGTGTAGCCATTCAGATATTTCCCTAAAAACATAGTGTGATATCCACTCGCTTGCAGCCATGTTCCGATTGAAGAAGTGTCATCAAAAGAAACTGCACCGCCATTTGGTGGAGCATTTCCATAAACACCGGTTGTGTGCGCATATTGTCCGCGCAAAATGCTGGAGCGACTCGGGCAGCATAACGGAGTTGTCATAAATGCTTCATTGAATTCCAAACCTGCGCCGCCAAGCTCCGCGCGAAGCGATGGCATGATGTCTGTTCCGAATGGTGAATGTTTGGGATCAGTTGTATCCCAGCGTTGATCATCACTCAAAATCAAAATCATATTCGGACGCAATGGTTGCGGTGCAGGACCATATCGATTGTCATACCAAACTTGAACCAGAGTATGCAGACAATCACGCAGTTTTGCCGCATCAACCAGATCGCCTGGATCTCCAACGGCAGCAGCACACTGTGGCCCAACTGAGGGAATAATTACACCGCTGGTATCTTGAGCAACCGTAACATTGCTACAAACATTTGGAATTTTATCCAGTTGCTTGCGCGCTTTTAGCTCCGCTTGTTCTTCAGTCTTACCATCATTGATCATCGCATCATACTTTTTCCAAATGTATTTGAACGTGGCAGTAGTAATTTGATCTTGACATGCGAACTGCGCTGCTAATGCTTCTGTGTCAATTGCTGAGGCCGGTGGATTGTTCACACCGAAACTGAGTGCAACTACATCATTTGATAACGTGCCTGAACATACTGGAGGCGCAGGAGGTGTGCATCCGGAATTTGATCCGTTTTCAAAAACTTTGTTGTTACATTTGTTGGTTTTACGGATCGTCTTTTTAACCGCAAAAATATCTAGCGGCGTGGTGCATTGTGCAAAAACAGTTCCGGCAATAGAAATCGCGAAAAGGGTGAGAAGAAACTTTTTGGGACTTAGCATGCTGCCCCTCCTATGGACTATGGTAGTCGATGTCCGAATGTTTGATCAAACGGACTGATCAATGAATGCTAATGATTGGCAGGGATATAGAGATAACTCGACCAGAATTCCAACGTCTGCTGCAGACATCCCCGTACCTCATTGGAATCGACAAAAACATGTCCGGTGGAAAATGAACAGGGGCCGCCTAAAGAAGGAATTCTGGTGCCTGCGGCATTTTCAACGACCGCTACATTACACGCGCTGATTACCTCTTCAAGTTTCTTCGCTGCAATCTGGTTCGCCGCTTCTGGAGTCATCCCACGTTCCGTCGCATCAATCCATTTTCGAACATAAGAAAAGGATCCTTGTGTGATTGCTCTCTGGCAGGCCAACTGCTCTTTTGGAAATCCCTGAGTCCGCAAATCACCTACACGAAGCAAATCGCCGTAAGACAGTTCGAGGACACTGGATGTCAGCTGGAATAAAGAATCTTGAGTGGCAAAACCCTCTTTCCCCGAGACGATACTTTGCTCACGGAAGGACTCGCGCATCTTATTTCCGAAATCCAATGGAGAAAAGAGTTGATCTGCGAGCACACTTGAACAAAACAGCAGGAGCGCTCCGAAAACACAGTACAGAATAAGTTGAGGACGCACCGTTCCATCCTCCAAGTTTCTGAATCAATATATAGCACTTCATTGAACTGACTTCAATGATTCGAACCCAATTCAGAAAAAAAAGTTACCGAGCCCGGTTATGCAGCAAGTCGAATGTTCTGGAAACCAAGACTGGCAACTGCTGAATCTGCTGCCTCAACAGACAATCCGTTTTGAATCAATGCAAGTCTGAGCAATTCCATTTCTCCGGGATTACAACAATCTTCCGGCACTTGCATATAAATCAACGTGCAACCTCGATCAAGGCATTCAGGCACGTCTTTGTTTCCAAGTTTTACCATCTGAGGAATACCCTGATTGTCCCAATAAAGCGTGCTGGAACATTTCTCACAGTACGAAATTTTGTTCTGCAATCCTTCTATCATTTTTTTCCTCTCCCATGGCCGTTAATGCAGCAAGAGCCATGCCAAATGTTGTTCGTTATTTTGCAATAACTTAGAGGGAGGAACCGGTTTGAGGTTGTAGTCCTTTTCGCACACTTTTCAGGACAACTCGTGAAATGTGCAGAAAGCGCACCGGCAATACAGATATGCGAATTATTGAAAAGCCCGAAGCGGTCATTGTTTAAAAAGTGTCAGCATTTGATGGAGCATTTCAGCAAATGCTTAGATCAGCGGTTCGTTAGCTTAAAGAGATTCGTCGATAAAATGTTGGCATTTGCTTTGCTAATTATAGTTGTTATGTAATTACATCGTTGTTCAGTTTGGGAGGGAACCACGAAAAACAAAGTTTCATTCCCCGCTTGCACTATTTTTCATTCTAATCGCGCTGGCGGCTCAGTTTTATAAGATTCAAGAAGTAATCTCATCCCGAAATTTACGATTCGGTTTGAGGTTTAATTATTAATTTCGTTTGTTCTAATTGATATAACCATACACTCTGTAGAGCTTTAATAAGAGATAAACTTGTTAACTCTTCCACATAGTGATGAAATAGCAACATGCCCTTGTCTGTCGGAACAAGGCTAGGTCCCTACGAAATTGTTGCTGCCATCGGTGCAGGCGGCATGGGTGAAGTGTATCGCGCTCAAGATAAGCGGCTTGATCGAACTGTTGCGATCAAAATACTGTCTTCCAAACTTTCGGGGAAAGCGGAATTAAAACAGCGTTTTGAGCGTGAAGCTCGCGCCATTTCGAATCTTTCGCATCCCCATATTTGCACGCTTCATGATATCGGCCATCACGATGGAATCGACTATGTTGTGATGGAGTTTTTGGAAGGCCAGACCCTTGCAGAGCGGCTCACCAAAGGCGCTCTCCCAACTGCACAAGCGCTACAAATTGGAATCCAAATTGCCGATGCTTTGGACAAAGCCCATAAGAAAGGAATTATTCACCGCGATTTAAAGCCGGGCAACATTATGCTTACTAAATCAGGAGCAAAGCTCCTTGATTTTGGTCTTGCTAAGTTTCAAAGCTCGGCGGCGCAGCATAATCTCCTTGGCCATTCGGAATTGCCAACCGAAGAAGAGCATCTTACAGAAGAAGGTCACATTGTTGGAACCCTCCATTACATGGCGCCTGAACAATTGGAAGGCAAAAACATTGATGGACGCACTGACATCTTTGCGCTCGGTCTTGTTCTTTATGAAATGATCACGGGCAAGAGGGCGTTCACCGGAAGTAGCAAAGCCAGTTTAATCGCTGCGATTTTAGAAAAAGAACCGCGGCCGATTTCTGAAATCCAGCCTATGACGCCACAGGCACTTGATCGCACGATTAGGAAATGTCTGGCGAAAGATCCTGATGAACGCTGGCAAAGCGCCCACGATGTAATGTCCGAACTGAAATGGATTGCGGAAGGGGGATCGCAGGCCGGCGTTCCCATACCAATTTTAAGCAAACGCAAAATACGTGAGCGAGTTGCTTGGATTCTTGGAGTTCTGTTACTAATCACAACATTGGGTTTGCTTTTGGAAAGATTTCGGGAGCGACCGCAATCGATGCCGGTCATCCGCTCTTCTATTCTTCCGCCAAAAGGCTTGGATTTCTTTGAGGTCGCGCTTTCCCAGGACGGAACAAAACTCGCGTATACAGATGGCGGCCGACTGTTCGTTGAATCACTGGATAGTCCACAACCAAAAGAATTGGCCAGTCTTAATACGCGAGGCTTCACAAATAGTGGTGAGCCATTCTGGTCTCCTGACAGCAGCACCATTGCATTTTTTTCAGATTCCAAGCTGATGAAAGTTGCAGCAACCGGAGGTCCAGTATTGACGATCTCCGCTGCTCGCAATCCCAAAGGCGGTTCCTGGGGTCGCAATGGGGAGATTGTCTTTAGTCTGGAAGAAGGGATCCGCACACCAGGGGACTATAAAGGTTCTCTGAATATAGTCTCAAGCGATGGAGGCGACCCAAGACCTCTCACCTATGCCGGATCATGGCCTTATTTCCTGCCTGATGGCCGTCGTTTTCTATTCCTCGGCAGTGATGGAATCCGCATTGGGTCTGTCGATAACAAAGAAAAAAAATTCATACTCAAGAACGACACGTGGGGGATGTTTGCTCACAACCATCTCCTGTATTTTCAGGATGGGAACCTGATCGCGCAGCCTTTTGATCCCAAAACCATAGCTCTAGGACATGAAGCTCGAGTGGTTCAACAAGAAGTTGATTTCGATCTTTCCCATCAAGCGCGATATTTTTCTGCGACTGAAAATGGACTCCTGGCAACAAAGCCCGCCCGCAACAATTCTAATCATGTCATCTGGGTGAACCGGCAAGGCAAACAAACTGGAGAAATTCCGAACCTTGACAATGTTGTTAACGTGACAATTTCACCCGATGGCCAGAAGGCCCTCATGCAGCGAATGGATTTTCGAACCCAGAAACGGGATTTATGGATCCATGAGATTGCTCGGGGAATTACCAGCAGATTTACGTTTCATCAGGCGCCCTGGTTTATCCCGAAATTCGCGTGGTCCCGAGACGGGAAGTGGATCTATTACGGCACACCCGGAAAGTTTTATCGCAAACTTAGCAGCGGAGCAGGAGAAGAAGAGATGTTCCTTCAGTCCGATACCATAGATAGGCCTGACGATTCCTCACCAGACGGGAAGGTTCTACTCTACTCCGAAGCACACCTTCCGGCAGACAACTGGGATTTGATGTTGCTTCCTTTGTCGGGGAATCAGAAACCCTATCCGTTTTTACAATCGCAGTTCGCAGAATTCGATGGGAAATTCTCACCCGACGGAAAATGGGTTGTTTTTAGTTCGGATAAGTCCGGCAGATACGAAGTCTACGTCAGGCCATTTGAACGTCCGGATCAATTCGAATTTCAGGTCTCAACATCCGGAGGACGAGTTGGTCAGTGGCGTAGTGATGGTAAGGAGCTCATTTTTGATTCCGATGATGACAGAATTATGGCTGTTGAAGTCAAGGCTGTGCCGGACGGATTAGAGCTCGGAGCTCCACATGCGTTGTTTTCAGAACCGCCTCAATCGATTGCGTTTACTTCACTTCCAAATTTTAACGGATTTCTTTTTGTCGTTAATACTGCGGAAGAACAGACTAGCTTGCCGTTAAACCTGATCACCAATTGGCCCGCCACAATACAACGTTGAATATGAGGGATAAAATGCTGCACAAAAGCTGTTCGGTCTTAATTCTACTTCTCTTAGTAAGTGCAAGTCTTTGCTGGTCGCAAGTAACAACAGGCAGTATCCGCGGAGTTGTGAACGATCCAGAAGAAAAACCGATTCCAGGCGCAACGGTAACCATCTCCAGTGCAGCGCTTATCGGCAGTTCGAAAACAACTTTCACAAATGAAGATGGCACGTTCCGTTTTCCATCGCTTCCTGTTGGCTCTTACACAGTGTCTGTGATACTCGAAGGCTTTCAACTGGTGAAGGTCAATAATGTTGATGTCAGTCTGAATATGACCGCTACTGTACCTCTGACTATGAAAATGGCCGCCAAGACTGAGGAAGTAACCGTTGTCGGAGAACCGCTGATCGATGTTACGCACGCGGGACTCTCAACAAACTATTCGAATGAAATTCTCCAGGAAACTCCAACTCAACGAAACTCTTTCAATCTGTTGCAAGTAGCGCCTGGAGTGAGCCCGGGCTTAGGCGACAGCAACAATATCAACTTCATTGTGTTAGGGTCCAACCCACAATCCAATTCATGGAATATCGATGGCGTGGAAATGAGTGCGCCGGAAATAGGGAGCACATTGGACTATGAAGCTCCCGATGGCATTGAAGAAATCCAGGTCATGGGAGTTGGCGCTCCCGCAGAATATGGAAACCACCTGGGAGCTGTTTTTAATGTGGTCACTAAAAAAGGCGGCAATGATTTTCATGGCGGTGCTAATTTCTATTTTCAAAACGATGCATTGACTGGCAATAACGTTACTCTCCCTTCCTGTGCTGATCCCACTCTTGCTCCTCATTCTGCCTGCGCGGATCTCTCAGCCGGCGCCGATCCGAATTTCCATCGCAATGCTTATCATGATTTCAGTTTCAACCTCGGCGGACCGGTGAAGCGTGACCAGATCTGGTTCTTTTTCGGAGGGCAAAATCTGCTTGATAACATCACAACGCCGGGAAACCATCCCGCGGCAGCCGAACCATTTCCCACTGATCTGTACTCGTAATGACTTGAAGGTAAGCGGGTTGTTGGACAAGAAAAACGAATGGAACGCATTCTACCATCCTGAAGGGTTCAAAAGTGGAGGAGAAGGTCTAGATTCTAACACCGCGCTGACAGCTTTCCGTGCTGGACGAGAACACGATCGCAGCTGGGGGGGTGGGATTACTTCAACGGTTAGCGGTAATTTGCTGGTGGAAGCGCATTACGCAAGCTGGAGCCAGTACGAGCTCGATAGTGCATTGGAGCCCAACAAGCTGGATCCCTTCATTGACCTGACACCTGGCGGTCTTTCTGGAACCCGCCGTTTACACAGGCGGAGTAACGTATCCATTCGATTATGTCACTAGCCGTCACCAGGTGAATAGCAAGATCTCCTACTATGCTGACAAGTTCTTAAGAAGCCAGCATGAGTTCCGTTTTGGAGTTCAGTGGTCTCGTGGCACCGCAGATTCACTAACCGCCGCTGGCGCCAATGGTTTTTACACGTACAGTTTTTACGGTTATCAGTACCGTGTTTATCAAGAACCGTACCGGTATGGCGCAATCACACACGATCTCGGTATCTTCATGGATGATACGGTGACTGTCAGTCCCCGGCTAACGTTGAATCTCGGCGTACGCTACGATCATAATACCGGCGACATCCCGTCCTATCAAAACCTTGCGGTTGGAACACCTTCGATCACTGAAGTTGGAAACTTTATTAATGTGCCGGGAAGTTCTGCCAGCGTGCACATGATGACTTGGAACAAGGCTTCGCCGCGACTCGGCTTCGTGTGGCAAATGAAGGAAGGAGGTAAGTCCGTTCTAAACGGTTCGTTTGGTGTGTATTACGATCATAACGTGAGCGGTAACTGGGATTTCCCATCCCCATCGGTAACGGATATTCAGATATTTCAATTTGATCCGGTAACGAATTCCAAAGTAGGTGATCCAATTTATTCTCAATCGTTCGGTAATGCGATCGATCCTAACATTCAACCTCCACGCACCTTGCAATATTCGTTGGGATATGAACAGCAGGTATCCGATAGCATGGCGATCGGCGCTCAATATATATATAAGGACACGAAAGATTTGATCGGATTTGAAATCAACGGTGGCTTGTGGGAGCCGCATCCGTTTACGGATCCCTTTACCGGCAATCAATACACGTTACTTGATCTTGTAGAAAATCCCACGGTGGTGAAAGGAAATTTCTTCGGCGATTTTTGCGATCACATTGAAGGTGACGCTACCGCAAGCATGTGCGGGAAAAGGAGTGATTACTGGCAAAAGTATGATGGAGTGATTCTCACTTTCACAAAAAGAATGTCCAGAAACTGGGCCATGAATGCGTCCTACACCTGGTCGAAATCCTGGGGACTCGGCCCGCGGCCACTGGATCAATGTCAGAACTGCCCATTCTTCGGGTCTTCGACTGAAACCGATCCCAATGTCTGGGTGAACGCGGCAGGACGGCTTGCGGGTGATCGCACAAACATGTTCCGGATTCAAGGCGTCTGGAATCAGTTGCCTCTGGGGCTGAATGCCGCGGTGAATTTTGATTTTAGCAGCGGCAGACCTCACACGCGCCAGTTTAACGTCGGGCTGAACCAAGGCAACAAACACGTTATTATGGAACGCGACATCCATCTTGACTCATTTCAGGTCGTCGATCTTACGATCGGTCGAAGTTTCCCGTTGAGCCGGGACGTCCGGATCCGCGTCAATGGCACGATCTATAACCTGCTGAATGCGGATACCGTTCTTACTCTGAGGGGCGCGGGCGCACAGGTGCTGCATGCCCCGGGAGATGTATTCACTCCTGGAGTCTGGATTAAACCACGGCGTCTGGAGATTCGAGTTGGAACGCAGTTCTAGGTGAGTGATCACCTGTGCGTTTTAACTACTAATTTAATAGTGGTGAAAACAAATTCTTGTTAAGCTTTTGGCTTTGTGATGAGATAGCTGCGTGGCCTTATCTGTCGGTACAACGTTAGGACACTTACGAAATTGTTGCTGCCATCGGTGCAGGCGGCATGGGTGAAGTTTATCGCGCTCAAGATAAGCGGCTTGATCGAACTGTTGCGATCAAAATACTGTCTTCCAAACTTTCGGGGAAAGCGGAATTAAAACAGCGTTTTGAGCGTGAAGCTCGCGCCATTTCGAATCTTTCGCATCCCCATATTTGCACGCTTCATGATATCGGCCATCACGATGGAATCGACTATGTTGTGATGGAGTTTTTGGAAGGCCAGACCCTTGCAGAGCGGCTCACCAAAGGCGCTCTCCCAACTGCACAAGCGCTACAAATTGGAATCCAAATTGCCGATGCTTTGGACAAAGCCCATAAGAAAGGAATTATTCATCGCGATCTTAAGCCCGGAAACATAATGCTTACTAAATCAGGCGCAAAACTGCTTGATTTTGGTCTAGCAAAATTTCAAAGTTCGCCTTCACAGGACTTATTAGGTAGCCCTTCGGAACTACCAACGCAGGAAAAACATCTTACCGAAGAAGGTCACATTGTCGGCACATTCAATTACATGTCACCTGAACAACTGGAAGGCAAAAACATCGATGGACGCACCGACATCTTTGCTCTTGGTCTTGTGCTTTATGAAATGATCACTGGCAAGAGGGCTTTCACTGGCAGCAGCAAAGCCAGTTTGATCGTTGCGATTTTGGAAAAGGAGCCGCGACCGATTTCGGAGATCCAGCCGATGACACCGCCGGCACTCAATCGTACGATCAGGACATGTTTGGCCAAAGATCCTGATGATCGCTGGCAAAGTGCACACGATGTAATGTCCGAGTTGAAATGGATCGCAGAAGGCGGGTCTCAGGCTGGCGTTCCCATACCAATTTTAAGCAAACGCAAAATACGTGAGCGAGTTGCTTGGATTCTAATGACATTATTTTTAATCGCAACGTTAGCGTTACTACTCAAAACTTTTCGAACACCAGCCCAATCCACTCCGATTACTCGCTCATTAATTCTTCCGCCAAAAGGATTGGATTTTTCTGAGGTCGCGCTTTCACCTGATGGAAGCAAGCTCGCGTTCATTGCAAGCAAGCACGGGTCACAACCGCACCTCTACGTTCAATCCGTTGATAGCCATGATGCTAAAGAATTGGCAACTCTTAAAGAGGAAGTAATGAACTACACTGGTGTGCCTTTCTGGTCGCCAGATAGTAGAACCATAGCCTTCTTTGCTGATTCGAAACTTAACAAAATAGCGGCAGCAGGAGGTCCCGTGCTGAGCATCGGTGATGCTATGGATCCTAAAGGAGGTTCCTGGGGTCGCAACGGAGACATTGTCTTCACTCCCACCAATAAAGGGGTTCTCAACAGGGTCTCAAGCGAAGGAGGCACACCAAAGCTTCTTTCATATTCCGGAGGTTGGCCTTGTTTCTTGCCGGATGGCCATCGTTTTCTTTTTTTCAGGCCCACAGAGGGGATTTACGCCGGATCTATCGATAACACGGCACAAAAATTTATTCTTAAGACCGACTCATGGGGAATCTTCATTCAAAACGAACTTATATATTTTCAGGATGGAAATCTAATGGCGCAAACATTTGACCCCCGAACTTTTGCTTTGGGTCATGATGCCCGAGTCATACAGCAAGGAATTGATTTCAGTATTATTTCTCAATGGCGAAAATTTTCAGCCGCTGAAAATGGACTTTTGGTCACAATGACTCCCGCCAACAATTCAGAACATCTTATTTGGGTGAATCGGCAAGGCAAACAAACCGGCGAAATTCCGAATCTTGATAACGTTATCAACTTGACGATCTCTCCTGATAGCCAAAAAATTTTGATGGAACGTATGGATTTTCGAACTCAAAAATGTGACTTGTGGATGCATGATGTTGCACGGGGAACCACAAGTAGATTTACCTTTCATCCAGAGTATTGGTTCAACCCAAGTTTTATATGGTCTGGGGATAGCAAACGGATGTATTACGGTACTGGCCGAAAGATTTTTTGCAAACCCAGCAGTACTGTGGGACAAGAACAAATAATCTATCTGCCCGATGTTTACTCTAGTCCCAGCGAAGTGACCCTTGATGGAAAGTTTCTTCTATTGTCAGAAGTGAGTCAGCCTACAAACTGGGATATGGTGATCCTTCCGTTATCAGGTAATCAAAAGCCTCATGTGTTTCTAAAGACAGAGTTCTCAGAAATTGATGGGAAATTGTCACCTGACGGAAGATGGGTTGTTTTTAGTTCCGATAAGTCCGGCAGATACGAAGTTTATGTGAGACCGTTTGAACATCCGGAGCAATCCGAACTTCCGGTTTCTATATCGGGCGGGGAGGAAGGCAGGTGGCGTAACGACGGTAAAGAGATCATTTTTTTATCGTTGGACTCCAAAGCCATGGCTGTTGATGTCAAGTCGACTCCCAGCGGATTAGAACTCGGAGTCCCACACGTGCTCTTTTCGTTGCCGCCCCAATTAGTAGCTTGGGATATGCTTCCAAATTTTAGCGGATTTTTGCTTGCGGTTAATACCGCTGAAGAACAGGACAGCTTGCCGTTGAACCTGATCACAAACTGGCCCGCAATACTGCAACATTGAATGCCAAAACATGTCGGCTAAACGCGATATTGATGGTAGAGCATCACATAGATGAACACGCCAGTTACTGAAACATACAGCCAGATGGGAAACGTGCCGATCGCGCAATCCTCCGGTGCTGGTCCCGTTGCTGTCTTAATGCGCGTGTCAAAGTGATGATTGCAAGTATTGGAACAGAAGGATGAAACAAAGCAGGGAGAAGAAGGATAACCTCTGGATCCCCCAACCTAAGTCATCCTATTCTAACTACGAAAAGATTATGCAATTTTGAGAAAATCACGTCAAGACAATGATATATCTTTAAATATTACTAATTCATTTGCATTGGTGGAATCAGGAAGATTCCAACCCAGTGTAAGCCTCGCTTGACAAAGCGGTAAGTAAGACGATATCTTACCAATATGAAAACAACGGTCTCCAGCAAAGGGCAAATTGTGCTTCCCGCTGAATTTCGGCAACAGGATGATATCTTGCCCGGCCAGGAATTCGATATAGATCGACTTGATCAGGGAAAATACCTATTAAAGAAAAGGAAGCCTCGGAACAACCACGGTTTGGTAAAACTTCTGCTCGATTGTCCAGTGAAAGACTGGTTCAGGCCAATGGATCGAACCGAAACGACCAACGATCTGTTCATCAAGAAACGATGACGTATTTAGTAGATGCAAATGTACTGAGCGAACCTACTAAGTCGAACCCTAATTCCAAAGTAGTCAATTGGTTGATTGCCCATGAGCAAGATTTCGTCATAAACTCAATCATTCTTGGTGAGATTTATGTTGGTGTTTTAGGACTGCGCAGTGGCCGAAAACGTGCACAGCTTGATGGTTGGGTGGAACGAATTGTCCAGACGATTGTTTGTTTGCCCTGGGATGCAGATGTCAGTTTTTGCTGGGCAGAAATGGTTGTTGAATTGAAACGAAAAGGGCGTGTAATGCCGCTACTTGATAGCATGATTGCAGCAACGGCGTTGAAACATAACCTCACCCTGGTCACCAGGAATACAGAAGACTTTGGACAATCAGGTGTAAAGCTCTTTAATCCTTTTGCTTAACTCGAAATTGAACACCATCTTCCAAAGTTCACGGACAATTTGTGTCGGCTAAACACGATACAGATGGTAGAGCATCACATAGATGATGACGCCGGTAACTGAAACGTACAGCCAGATCGGAAACGTCCATCGTGCGATTTTGCGATGCTTTTCATAACGCTGCTTCAAGGCAAGCGTTAAAGTGATGATTGCAAGTATCGGAACTGCGGCAGCCAAAACTGTGTGCGTGAACAAAATACCAAGATACAAAGTTCTGATCCAACCAAGTTGAGGGAAAGTGGTGCGTCCGGCATGCATATGATAAATCACATACGAGGTTAGAAATAGGATCGAGATAATAAATGCCGCAACCATGAAGAATCGATGAATCGCTATTTTTTTTCGGCGGATGCAGATGTAGCCGATCGTCAAAAAAATTGCGGATAAGGAATTCAGGACCGCATTTAGCGTTGGTAGTGCTGAAAGCGGGATCACACAGGTTCCTTTTGGAGGGCAGTGATTGCGCGAATCAACTCATGCTTTTCTTCCGGCGTTGAGTCTTCATAATAACCGCGAATTCTGCCGCGCCGGTCAACAAGCACAAATTTATTGCTATGAAGAATCGGATTCTGTTCCTGTTCTTTTTCAACGCCAAGATGAAAACCGTTGATCGCAAGCTGATGAATGTATTGCTCCTTCCCTGTTAAAAAAAGCCAGTGATCTCCCTGGGCTCCATATTGATCTGCATATGATTTCAATACTTCAGTAGTATCTCTGTTTGGATCCACAGTAAACGAAACTAATCTGATTCCATTTTGAATAGCCGTTTCTTGCAGATCTTTCATGCGATTGGACATCATCGGACAGCTATCCGCGCAATTTGTGAAAATAAAATCGGCAACCCAAACCTCTCCTTTTAAATCAGAAAGCGAAACATTTTTTCCACTACGCTCGGTTAATGTGAAATATGGAACCGTATCGTAGATTGGAAGTCCGGAACGACGCATCTCCTGTTTGAAGAAGACCCAGTAAGAGCCCAGGCTGATGATGCCGGCAATAAGCACGATTAGTAAAAACCAAATACCCTTTTCTTTCATATGGAGCGCGGACATCTTGTCCGCATTACGGATCGCAGGCATCTTGCCTGCTTTTTACAATGTTTTGTCCAGAACCAGTAAGCTCAACAAAAGTGGCAAATACAATACCGATGCTAACAGAAGCTGACGTGCGGATGGATTCGACTTTGTTTTAGAAAGCCGGATTCCCATAATCAAAAATAGGATTCCAAGAATTAAGGCTCCTGCAAAATATAAAACTCCGGATAATCCCAAAAATGCCGGCAATAAACTTACCGCTATCAATGCAACCGTATTAATGATTACCTGTCTGCTTGTTTGAGTGCCCTCAGTATCAGTTACCGGAAGCATCGGAAAACCACCGCGCGCATAATCTTCACGATAAAGCCAGGCAATCGCAAGAAAGTGTGGAAGCTGCCATAAAAATAAAATCGAAAACAGCCACCACGCTTGAAATCCAATTGAACCTTGAACTGCAGTCCATCCCATCATTGGCGGAATCGCTCCAGGGATAGCGCCTACAACCGTGCAAAGCGATGTTTTTCTTTTCAACGGAGTGTACGCAAACAAATAAAGCGCAATGGTGATCGCGGCCAGAATACTGGTAAGTGGATTCACAAAAACCAACAAATAGATAAGTCCTGCACAGGATAGAACACTGCCAAAAGATAACGCTTGAATTACGGTGATCCTTCCTGCAGGAATCGGACGATTCTCGGTTCGTCTCATGCGCGCATCAACATCCCATTCCAATACCATATTCAATGTGCTTGCACCAGCGGCAACCAATGCCGTTCCAAAAATGGTGTGCAGCAGCAACACGTAATCGATTGGTCCTGCGGAACCAAGAATAAAGCCAATGAATGTAGTAAGAATGACAAGAAACGTAATTCGCGGTTTTGTGAGCTGAAGATAATCAGCAACCGAGAATGTTGATGCGACCGCTTCAACAGTTTTCATAACGTTTTGTAACCAGGAATTTGTTTTGCACTGAATTCAACAGCCGGTGAAATTTCAAGATATCGGAATGAACGAAGAGCTAAAACAACAGCCGTAGCCAGGATCAATGCTCCTACTGCAACATGCGCAGTTGCAATCGGTACAGCTGTTTTAGACAAAACGGTCCAGCCACCGATTCCGATTTGTGCCAAAACTAACAACATCAACAGAATTGTTGGGCGCGTGAACCTGGATTCATTGCGATAATTTTTGAAAACCAGCCAGCCAGTAACGAAAGTCCAAATTAAAACAAGCACTGCACCGATACGATGTAAAAAATGAATTGCGATTTCTGGTGTTGTGAACTCCGGAATGAAACGTCCGTTGGCTAATGGAAAATCCGGGATCGCCAGCGCCGCTCCGCTGTGGCGCACGATTCCACCAAGAATCAATTGAATGTAAACAAGTGCGGCCATAATGATGAATACATTTCGATGAGTTGCAGGTGCAGAAATGCGTTTTGGATCCGTCTTCCATTCATTCGAAGTAAAGTATTTCAGGCAAACCACAAGACAAAAAAATGATTGCGCGAGAGTTGCATGTGCAACAGAAATCGGAAGAGGCAATAAATATAAAACCGTAATACCGCCCAGAACTCCTTGTGTAATCACAGCGCCCAAGGCAATGAAGCCAAGAACTTTCATCCATTTGCGTTTTTCTTTGATCGCAATCCAGATTGCAAGAATGACAGTAAGAAAACCAACAAATGATGCAACCATGCGATGTCCGTGTTCATACAAAACACCACCGACCATTGGCGGCATCCACATGCCATAAGATTTTGGCCAATCAGGAACGGCAAGTCCGGAATCGGTGCTTGTCACCAAACCACCGGCAATCAGAAGACAAAACGTTGCGAATACTAACAGCTTAAGATAGCGGTTTAACCACATGGATTAATTTGAAGCAGATGTCGGATTTTCACCGTGCAAAATCGATTGTACCTGAACAATGCGTGAACGATGAATAAAGAAAATGATTGCTGCGAAAATTCCTCCTAATACCACTCCTAATACGCCAATCATGAATAAAACTCCAGCCTTTGCACCAATCGTCAATGGAGAACTTGGATCTCCAAAACAAACAGCGCAAGCTTGAACAAAATCTGGAACGATCATTCCAATGGAACAAGTCAACAAAACAAACAAGCTACGAAACAGCTTCATAAATAACTCTCATTTTTCAGTTTCTTTAAAAACCACCGGAAATACACGATCAAAAGAATTACTCCAACAAATGATCCGATCGCCATCCAGAGATGGCCGATATTTCCGCTATGCAAATAACTTTGCAAACCCCAGAAGCCAAACCACAGCGTGAACAGAGTGGCGATGATGATGAAAACAACGTGAAACGCCTTTAACGACATTTTGCGCCTCTGTGGTTAATTTACATCGATGATGTGACTACGGGAGCCCACAACAACACGGCAAAAAAGAACGCACACAATGCCAAAATCCAATAAATTACTTTCCTTTCGGAAATCAGGTGCATGAAATAACACGCAACCAGGCTGCCTTTGATTGTCGCTACCAGTAAGGCAAAAAGAATTGCCCAGTGGGTTGGCAAATGCAAATAAGAAATGCCGACAGTAATCATAGTCAAAGCAGCGAGAGCAACAAAAACCATTATGTAAACACGTACATGTTTTTTAATGTCTTCAGCGTTATCAACGCTCATGCCACTCTCCTATAGAAGATATAGAATCGGAAACAAGAAAATCCATACAAGATCAACAAAATGCCAGTACAATCCAGCAAACTCAATCCTGTTTGTAAATCGATCACGATCACGATTCCATTGACGGCGTCCCATTAGCAACAGGTAACTATTTACGACAATGCCGCCGATAACATGCAAGCCATGCAAACCCGTCATCGTGAAATATGTCGCATAAAATGTGTTGGTTCGCGGATAATGTTCATGATGAAATTTGTCGCTGTATTCGATGTATTTGATCACCAGGAACACAAACGCCAACAGGATCGTGATCGCAAAATACATCTGAAATCTGCCGTATTGATTCAACTTCAAAGATGCCCATGACATAACCATCGTGACGCTGGATGTAATCAATACCAGAGTATTCAGCGTTGCGAGCGGAATGCTGAGTCCTTCTTCAACTCCATGCGGCCAGTGATCTGCGCCAACTCTCAGAAGAATCAATGCAGAAAATAGTGCGCCGAACAACATTACTTCGGAAGCAAGAAAGAGCCAGATTCCTAGTTTGCCATTTGGTATGCCGGTGACCGGATGAGGGTGAACAGCGTACGGAATCTCCATTAGTCCTCCTTCACAAATTGCGGCGAGTAGTCGTTTGCTTTACCAGGAACACTGTACTCATAAGGCCCGCGATAGACTTCCGGTGGCGTCTCAAAATTTCCATGTGGTGGAGGCGTTGGTGTTGCCCATTCTAACGTCGTTCCCTGCCATGGATTATTTGATTCAACTTTTCTTCCCTTCCAAATGCTCCAGAAGAAATTAACGATGAAAAACAGCTGTGTAACCGCCAGCAACCACGCTGACCATGATGTATACACACTTAAATGTTGAACCGCTCTTCCATGTTCATAAATCGTTTGATCGTACAAACGGCGAGATAATCCAGCTAATCCTTGAAACAACATCGGGAAAAATATTCCGTTCATGAAAATGAACGAAAGGAAGAAGTGAATCTTCCCCAATTTTTCATTCATGTATCGGCCGGTAACTTTCGGAAACCAGTAATAAATACCGGCCATCAATCCGAAAATTGTTCCCGGCGCAACGACATAATGGAAATGTCCTATTACATACCAGGTATCATGCAAATGGATATCGGATGTCGTTAAACCTAACGGCAAGCCGGTCAATCCTCCGATTGCAAACATCGGAATAAATCCGAGTGCAAAAAGCATGGGAGTATTAAATCGGATTGAAGCTCCGTAAAGCGTGATTGCCAAAGCGGTCAAGATAATAACTGATGGAATTGAAATGATCATGGTTGTAGTTTGGAAGAACGTACTCATCGCAGTTCCCATTCCGGTCATGAACATGTGATGAGCCCATACAACGAATGACATCACACCAAGGAAGATGATCGAATAAACCAGGGTGCGATAACCCCACAAAGGTTTTCGGGTGTTGTTAGCAACAACTTCAGCCACAATTCCGATTGCGGGAAGGATCAACACATAAACTTCGGGGTGAGCAAGGAACCAAAACAGATGCTGCCATAAGAGTGGATTACCGCCGCCTGTATACGGCAACTGCACACCGCTAACCACCAGACCGCTTGGCATGAAGAAACTTGTACCGGCAAGGCGATCCATCAACTGGAATACGGATGCTGCTTCCAGTGGAGGAAATGCCAGTAGAAGTAAAAACGATGTTACCAATTGAGCCCAAACAAAAAATGGAAGTCTGAAAAACGAAAGGCCTTTTGCGCGAAGTTGAACGATGGTAACGATGAAGTTCATCGATCCAAGAAGTGATGATGTAATCAGGAAGACCATACCGAATAACCACCAGGTTTGCCCTTCCGGATTGATAACAGACAACGGCGCATAAGAAGTCCAACCTGATTGAGCAGCGCCGCCTGGAACTGTGAAGCTGTACAACATCACAACGCCGCCAATAAAGTAGACCCAGTAGCTTGCTGCATTCAGCTTTGGAAACGCCATATCGGGCGCACCAATCTGTAACGGCATTACATAATTTCCGAATCCACCAACTGCTAAAGGCACAATTCCAAGAAACACCATGATCGTTCCATGCATCGCACCAAGCTGATTGTAAAATTCAGGAAGCATTACACCGCCCGGCATTCGAGTGTCCCCCAAAAGTTTCCCTAACCATGCCAATGGCTGACCCGGATAAGCCAGCTGCCATCGTAACAGCATGATCAGACTGAACCCGAAGAACAGAAAGACCAGTGACGTAATGGTGTATTGAATTCCGATCACCTTATGATCAGTTGAAAAAATGTACTTACGGATGAAGCCCAATTCCTCATGCGCATGGGCGTCTACCGCGTGAGCATGATTTGCTACATCACTCATTGCGTCGCTCCTTGCAATTCGCTTTCTCGCTCTGTCATCCATTTTTGAAAATCTTCAGGTGTATCAATGTAGGCTGTTCCTTTCATTCTGTAATGACCCAAGCCGCATAATTGGGCACAAGAAATATCGAACACACCCGTTTGAGTTGCTTCAAACCAAATTGGAATTTTCATTCCAGGCACAGCATCTTGTTTTACACGCAAGACATTGATCCAAAAACTATGAATGACATCTTTCGATGAAATATCAACGATGATCGTTTTGTGAACTGGAAAATGAAATTCATTCAACGATACGATGTCATCTTTTCCATGAGGATCTGAAGGATCAAGTCCGACTGAATTACCCTGGTTGTTAATGAATTTCGGATCCATCCGGCCAAACACACCATCCTTACCAGGATAATGAATATTCCACGCAAATTGTTCACCAACTATTTGAACGCGCATTGCATTGGCTGTATTTGGAACTTCTTTATATTTGGCCCAGGCTGGCATTGAGATTCCGATCAACAGGATTGCTTCAGCGACAATGACTCCAACCTCTGCAACTTTTGCAATTTTTGCTTTGATCGGCTGATATTCCGCTGTGTGTCCTGGCCGCTGTCTGAAACGCACCAGGCAATAGACAAAGAAAATTCCCCACGCAACAAACATAAAAATCATGATGAAGTGAATGATGATGATCAGTTCATCAATGGTATGACCATGCGTCGAAAAATCTGGGGGCAAAGGAAGCCATTTATATTTGGATGGTTCCATGCAGTCTCCTCATCAATATCAGATCTTGGATCGAGAAATGGCGCCCTCCGATTGGAGAGCGCCACAAAATTTAACTTGCTTTAAATGTGAAATCGTTTGTCGCAGCCTGTCCATCTGTAACTGTAACATTGGCTGTTTGAGCACCATACTTTTCGTGCCATGCTTCGATCGTATATGTACCAGCCGGTAGACCTTTAATTGTAAAAGAACCATCGGTACCGGTAACACTATAAAACGGATGGTCTAGCACACCAATATAGGATTCCATCCAGCGGTGAACATCACACTTGACCGGAATCATTACCTCAACCTTATCAAATGTTTTATTGGTCTGCATATTGATCATCGGTTGTGCAAGATTAAACGGCGTGTTGATTTTTGGTTGTGGATGAATGTTATGTAAAGTTGGATCACCGTTTTTGATCGTCAGCGGTTGATTCACCATGATTCCTAAAACGTGCGGGTGATACAAACATCCCTGTTGATCAATTTCTACCGGTGTAGTTGGAGTCTGGTAAGTCCACTTCTCGGCGCCTTCTTTTACATAAACAAACACATTTTGCAAAGTGCCATCATCATTAATAATGACGCTCTGATCCATTACAGGAGTAGTGTGTGCTTTCATGCAAACAGCGTCAGCACTCATTTGAATTTTTACTAGATTTGGTTTTGCTCCATCAAATTTAGCTTTCCCTGTTATTGAAGCCGTTGATTTCGCAGGGTCATACGCATTGCCCCCTGTAGGAGCTGCAGGTTTCGCGGGGGTCGTAGTTGAAGATTCTTCTTTACCGCCGCCGCAAGCGACTACGAATGAAAGAGCTAGCAGCAGAGCGCAGTAAGAGAGTTTTCGAAAATACATGTGATTTTATCCTCCGGATAGAATGTGCAATTACCGCCTGTATTGTTGAATATCAGTCGAAGTCAGGCAGAATTAACCACAGAGTTTCTGTGACTAAAATGTGATTATATTCCAGAACTTCTATGACGCCAATACTGTAACCAAAGACACAAAATCGTGTTTTCCCATATATAATGGTAGTGGCAATAGTGAATAGGCGACAGACGGAAATTATTAGATGTTGCTCAAATGCCCTTCGTGCGGCGCACGAATCCGTTTAACTGACCCTGTTCATGAAGATAAGATTCGATATCTATGCCAGGAGTGCGACCAAATCGTACACCTGGACGTTCGCTGGGATAATGTTCCCACTACATCTGCAGCTCCATCACCAAATCTTCCACACACACCGCGAGTTTTAATCATTGATGACAGTGAAACTTTTCTGGCAATCGCTGGAGATTTGTTACAGCGAGATGGAATTGAAGTAATTACAGCAAAAGATGGTCATGAGGCGCTCAGGAAAATTGCCAGTGAACATCCTGATCTGGTTTTGTTGGATCTTTCAATGCCTGGAATGAGCGGATTCGAAGTTTTGCAATCTTTGCGAACTGATTCTGCGTATAAACATCTGACCCACATTCCGATTCTTGTTACCAGCGGAGTCTACAACCCAGCTGAAGTTGAATTGGTACGCGATTATGGTGCTGCAGGATTTTTGAATAAGGATTCAGTTCAAAATTTGCTCGTATATCGCGTACGAAGTTTGTTAGCTGCCGTACAAGCCAAAACAGATTTGTAACGCCGGCGGCTCGCCGGCGCGGGCAAAACCAGCACAACACTATTCGTATGCGAGCGGAAGCGAGCATGAAATTATTTTTCTAGTAGCTCTTTTATTTCGTCGCTACAAATTGTCGGGCTGAATTTGTAGCGCCGGCGGCTCGCCGGCGCGGGCAAAACCAGACCACTCACTATTCGTATGCGAGCGGAAGCGAGCATGAAATTATTTTTCTAGTAGCTCTTTTATTTCGTCGCTACAAATTGTCGGGCTGAATTTGTAGCGCCGGCGGCTCGCCGGCGCGGGCAAAACCAGACCACTCACTATTCGTATGCGAGCGGAAGCGAGCATGAAATTATTTTTCTAGTAGCTCTTTTATTTCGTCGCTACAAATTGTCGGGCTGAATTTGTAGCGCCGGCGGCTCGCCGGCGCGGGCAAAACCAGACCACTCACTATTCGTATGCGAGCGGAAGCGAGCATGAAATTATTTTTCCAATAATTCTTTTATTTCGTCGCTACAAATTGTCCAGGGCCAATCTTGCCATTTCAAACAAAGTTTCGCCTTCACAGGATTCTGAATTGAATATTGCACTAGTCTGCAAAACTCTTCAGAACTCCTAATACAATGGTCATAATATTCCCTGCACCAAAACGGACCAGACCGTTGAAGAATTTTGTTTGCAGAATGAGCAGTAAAAGATTTGAATCGTTGCATTATAGGAATAATTCTAGAATCAAGTTTTCCCATTCCTTTTTGTCTTTTGGGTGTAAAGATCCAGTGCAAGTGATTCGGCATAATACAACAAACATGCGAATCATATGTCTTTCCATCATGATGAAGAACAGCTTCTTGTACCAATTCGGCGATTGCTGGTTCTTTCAGCCAACATTCACCAAGACCTCTGTCTAAATAATCCTGAATCTTTCGAGTCTCAAGGTATTTCAATCTTTGTTCTTCCAAAGAATTTAGTTTTTTATCATGTCTTTCTTTGCGAAGTGTTTTTAGTTCAACACGAATTTCATTTAGCACATCGATGGGAAGCGTAGCAGCAAGCCGAAGCGTGATGAAGTAGGTTGAACCTCTATTCTCTAGATGAGGAAGATAACCGCGGGTTCTAAAAAAATTGTCTCGCATGCTCGCTTCCGCTCGCATAGCCAAAGTTTCTGGCAGGAATACCCGCGCCCGCCGCGGCGGGCGTTACAAACCGTTAATTTTCCGAGCCGAAACCTACAACAGCATAGGTGCCGGAACGCTGATCAGTTTTTAACTTAATAATTTGATTGCGTTCCGCGTCTTCCAATAATTCTGTGAAGTTCCGATAACCGTAGTACGACTCATTGAATGATGGGAGTTTGCGTTTGATGGAATCTTTGATCATTGAGGAATGCAAAACTTCTTTGTCTTCACGAACTAATCCAACAATCGCTTCAACTAAAAGTTGAAACGCTTGTTTCTTCTTTTTAGGCAAATCCTTACTTACTTCAGGCGCATTTCCGATCGGTCGTTCCAAATCTTCGTAATAAATGAACTCATCGCAGCTTGAAACCAGTAAATCTGAAGTTGAATCTTTGACTCCCAACCCGATCACATGTTTGCCATTTTCTTTGAGTTTGGAAACAAGAGGCGAAAAATCACTATCGCCTGATAGGATGCAAAATGTATCAATGTGTTCCTTTGAATAGCAAAGATCCATTGCATCTACGCACAGGCGAATATCGGCGGAATTTTTTCCTGATTGAGATCGATGCGGAATTTCAATTAGTTCGATTCCGACATTATGAAGCGAGGTTTTGTAAATTTCGTATTGCCCCCAATCGGCATAAGCTTTTTTAACAATGACTTTACCCTTTTCTACTAGACGATTCAGCACACGATCGATATCAAATTTTGTTCGCGGCTTTTGACGCAGACCAAGCGCAAGGTTTTCGAAATCAACAAACATCGCAAGTGTTCGCGCTTCAGTCATCGGTCTTCCTTAAGCTCTTCGCAGCACACTGCCTGGCCGAGCGCCAGTATGCTTTCCTTCGTTTACCACTTGAACGCCGTTCACAAAGACGTGTGCAATTCCGGTGGGATATTGATGCGGGGAATCAAACGTTGCGGTATCTTGAATCTTTTCCGGATCAAAAACAACCAGATCCGCTTTCTTCCCTTTTGCAATTCTTCCGCGATCACTCAAGCCCGTTTGTTCCGCTGGAATACTTGTCATCTTTTTAATCGCCGTTGGAAGATCCACAATTTTGCGTTCACGAATGTAGTGCGCAAGAAATCTTGGATACGTACCATAAGATCGCGGGTGAAGTTTTTGCTCCAATGCTTTTCCTGTTGCAGCAATGCTGTAACCATCAGAACTCACCATTACCAGCGGATTTGATAAAACCAGCTCCACATTTTCAGGACTCATTGCGTGTCCGATGTAACCTACCGATGCATTCTCTTCTTCAATCAACCGCAAGCATGCATCCACCGGTTCCATCTTCCACATCTCACCAATTTGTACGATGTTTTTCCCAACAACGTTGCGATTCTTATCAGTGGAAACATCGCTAATTACGATCAAATCAAAACCACCCGGTTCTTCAGCAACATATTTGATTACTTCATCACGAATTCTTTTTCGAGTTTCAGCATCTTGTAAACGTTTTACAATTTCTGTCGAACCTCCGTTTCGCACCCATGGTTGCATTACAAGAGTTAAACCGGTGGAGTATGCGGTGTATGGATAGCAATCTGCCAATACTTCGACGCCTTGCTTACGCGCAGATTCAATCAGATCAAGACTTGCTTGTTGTTTGGGCCAGTTGGTGCGTCCGCAAACTTTTAGATGCGAAATCTGAACGCGCGCGCCGGTTTGTCTTCCTATATTTATGGCTTCATCGATTGCTTCTAAAACATATGTCACTTCATTTCGAATATGAGATGCATAAAATCCGCCATATCGCGCAACGATCCGGGTCATATCAATGATTTCAGCGGTAGGTGTGAATGTGCCTGGTGTATATTCCAATCCAGTACTCAATCCCACCGCACCTGCATCCATTCCTTCTTCCACTGCGCGAGAAATTTGCTTCATTTCATCCGCAGTTAATTTGCGATCTACATCACCTGCAAGATTTGCGCGAATTGTTCCTTGACCAAGCAATAACGCCTGATTCAAAGACATTTTTAATTTATCAAGCACTGCTAAATATGAAGCGACGTTGCTCCATGTAATATCGATGCCATATTCTTTTTGAAATTCCTTCCGCGTATCTTCCAGACTCACGCCAGCAAGCGGAGCAGCTGAAGATCCGCAATTACCAGTAATTTCAGTGGTCACACCTTGTTGCACGCGGCTATCCGCAGTTGGGTAACCTATGATGCTGCCATCTGAATGTGTATGAATGTCAATGAAACCTGGCGAAATATACCATCCGCTAATATCCATTGATTGCTTACCGCTGGTTGCAGGAATTTCACCGAGTGCTGCGATAACATCACCGCGAATTCCTAAATCCCCTTTCCAAACAGGACCTCCTGTACCATCAAGGATCGATCCGCCGCGAAGAACAAGATCGAATTCTGATACGGCTTCAGCATGAAGCAGTGGTTTGAGTGCTAATGAAGCTGCGACACTTAAAGAATTTTTGAGGAAACGTCTTCGGTTCATGTTTCGGAATTTTACCACGCATGCCTTGAATGTTGAATTGTGTTACAATCCGTAAATATATTTACGTGTTCCTTTTCTGATTTTAGTGTCATGTTATTTTTCCGTTGATACGGGGCAGGACGTTGAACCAGAGAGGGGAAATCTGGCAATCATGCCTGCCCCATATTTGAACCGCAAAGACTCTAAACTCTGTGTTTTTGCTGTGAAGTTTTTATTTCAGTGCGAAGGACAGATCGTCTGTCTTTGCTAAACAGCCTGTATCAAGACCGTTCAAATTGCCAGTTGAAATGAATCCTTGAACAATTCCGGCAACGCAAGGGTCAGTATCGTTATGTCCGCGATTCGGCAAGATCAGATGTTTTGAATTGCTTAGCGACTCCGCAACGTGCTCACCATAACGTGGCGGCGTTACATGATCCAGAGATCCATTCATTACTAATGCCGGCACATTAGACTTTACTGGAGTTCTGTAATCTTTTGGATGCCATCCAGGAGGCCATTGTTTGCAAGCAAGAAGTTCACGGCTAATACGAAATGAGCCAAGAAAACTGTCGGCTGATGCCGCAGGTAAATCTGCCGGATCAAATTTTGGAATTTCCTCACTGCAAACAATCGAAAGATAAACGCCTTTGGGAATACTCCTGTCCGGCTTAATAGCCAACTTTTGTCCCAGTGGCTGATAATCACCTGAATAAGCCAGATGAATCATCAACGGAAGATCATGAATCCTTTCCGCTGAATACAGAACTTTTGAAACAAACACGCCCAAAATTTCAGCATCAATTGGCACCTCTACCTCTTCACCACTTTCCGGTTCTTTGACTTCTATGTGAACCGGTTGAGCTGCGAGTCGTTTCATAAGCGTACTGAATTCTTGTGCCAGATTCGGGAATGCATCGTGACAACTTTGCTGTTGTGCACATGTGTTGAATACGTGATTCAGTGCTTGTTGCGATGATTTTGGATATTCAAGCCACACCGGCACATCAAGCGGCATCACTCCTTGCAAGGCTATCGTCCGAACGTGATCTGGATGTTGTCGTACATACACCACGGCTGCACCGCTTCCGTACGAAACGCCATAAAGATTGAGCCGCGGATATCCGAGCCATTCGCGGACGTCATCAAGATCATCCATGGCAAAAGGAGTTGTGTAATAGTGAAGATCGGCTTTGGCTTCAACTTTAGCGCGGCAGCGCAGCACCGCATCAACGAAGCGGGCATCATCACGATATTCGGAATTGGCAGGATCGGTATCCAAATCGCAGTCTAATGGATTCGATTTACCCGATCCGCGCTGATCGATCAGCAAAATATCGCGATGCTGCCTGAGATCGGAAAAAGCTTTGCTGAAATAACCAGCATAACTGGTGGCTGGCACTACTCCACCACCTGCCAGAAAAACTAGCGGATCTGGCTCAACATCTGATGTCTTAGCTGGAAGAACCACAATATTCAGGCTAATCTTCCTTCCAATTGCGGCTGCGCGATTTTCATAAACTTCGTAACTTCCGCAAAGAACTTCTTCCTCTACATTTGGTAAATGACATGGCTTAAGTTTGTTAGTAACAACACGAGCTGGCGCAGTTTGCTGCGCGTGCAACAGATGAAACGGAAGCAATAGAACGATAGTTAGAATGAGTCGAGTCATTGATTGCGAGTAAAGACGAGCGGTACGTCTTTGAAGTTCCCGTGAAACTTTATTGCTGAACAGAAACACTTGCACGTCACAGTTCTATCCTCTATCCTCTATTCTCAATCCTGAACCACAGAGATGCAGAGCAAAATTTATTTTGAGAGCGCAGAGCGAAGCTTGCGCAGCTCTCTTCTATCTTCTATCCTCTATTCTCAATCCTCTATCATTACGGAGGTGAGTGTGTGCTGGTGCATGCCGCGGTCTTCAAAATCGTTGGGACTTATCGAGAGGTAAGTTCGGTGGGTTCGATTCCCTCGCACCTCCGCCATATATACTCTCTAGCAGAATTGGAGGTTGCTTAATTATTTCAGGGGTTAACTCTTGGTCCATAAGTGCAATTGTGTCAAAGGGTTTGCGGAAGTGCACTTTCAAATGTCCGTTCTTCCAGTTAGAGTTCGAACAGACATATTTTAGTAACTTCGTTTTCTCCTCCGCTGGCTGATCGTCAAAGAGCTCCGACGCACGTTGTGAAAGCTCCAACAGCTTGATTCCTTCGTTGAGATAGTTATGTTCAGCCTTTTCATGGATGGTCATCAGCTCTCGGATTCTTTCTTGTTGGGCTTTCCATTCGGAAAACTTTTTCCCATAAAAGGCTGCATCAATCAAACCATCCAGCTTATCAACGTACATAGTATTAAGCCGTTCATGAATACGGTCATACTCCAATCGCAACTTCTTAAGCGCATTCTTGTGAAATTCTTTTTCGTCGGATTGGCTCTCTTTTAGGGCTTGGACTAGCCAGGAATGTTTTGTTTTATCCATTCGAAGGTTAGCAATGGCCTTACTAAATTCTGAAGAAAGAAGTTCTTCTCGGACGTATGATCGCGCACACTTTCCCCTATTGCCGGTGCAATGATAATAAATGTATCGGCCTTTCTTCTTTTCTGCGGTGAATGCGCAACCACAAATTCCACATTTTACAAAGCCAGAATAAGCAAAACTGTATCGTTGCGGATGATGATTTACACTATGTCGCCCTTCCATAATTTCTTGAACTCGCTGAAATAATTCACGACTCACGATCGGATCATGAAGACCGGAGTAAAGCTTTCCCTTCCAAATGAAATCACCGCGATAGATTGGATTCTTTAGAATCTTTTGTACTGTCACAGCGTGAACGTGATTCGTTCCTTTTAGTTGAAGTCCACTATCTTGTAAGCTTTGAGCTAATTGTTTCAAGGAAATCGATCCAGTTGCATAAATCTTAAAGATTCTCTTAATGACTGAAGAATAAACCGGATCCGGAATTATGATTTTCTTACCGCCATTGTCAGTATTTAAATAACCAATCGGAGCGCGACTAGGATAGAGTCCATCTTCAGCTTTTTGAATTTGTCCTTTTTTCGTTTCTTCACTAAGGTTATCAATATAGTTTTTAGCCATTAAGACTTTTATGCCGTGAAAAAACTTTTCCATCGATTTTGATTCATTCGAAAAAATCACGTTCTCTTTTATGAAGTGAATTTCAATTCCTAAGTCATCTAGAGTGACCCAGTCTCGAAGATTTCGATAAAGGCGATCTGTCTTCTCAACAAGAATTGTTCTGACATCTTTGTTGTTTTTTAAGAAGAAAACCATCTCCGCAAAACTTGAGCGACCTGATTGTTTCGCTGTTTCAATATCTGTGAATTGCTTTACGATCTGAAAGTTTTTTGTGAGGGAATATTCTGAGATCAGTTTTTGTTGCGCGGGAATTGAAAACCCTTCCCTTTCTTGTTCTTTGGAAGATACGCGAGCATACATAACAGCTTTGTTCATGACCTTATGCTATTACTCTTTGGTTTGCTTTTTCAAACCTGATTGTTGCAGCTTTTTCCTTTCCTGCCATTCTGCAAGAATCTCAAAAAAGCCTGTTAAATTTTTTGCGATCTCTCGGGCATCTTCTCGCGTTAGCTTCTGTTTGTAGTGAGGCTGCCAAATTTGAATCGTTTCATCCAAAAAATCACGTTTCATTATCCTGAAGCTCTCAATATGAATGTGATAGGCATTCCGATATATATATGAAGCCTTTTGTGGGTTGCAGTTCCTCCCAAGCCGTTCATAAGCGTGTTAACTCGATCGAAGTTGCATTTGCTCTTTTTTCAACGATAATCTGCCTGATTTCTTCATGGAATTGGCCTTTCTGGTTGCAGCTTCGGATTTGGCGATCGATTTAACACCGAATGTCGAGCGACTTAAGAATTTGGCAGGAACACGACACTCCCACCACGAAGATTTTCCGTCTTTAGATTTTGTGTATTTCAAATCTAGAAGTTTGTCACGTCCGTTTATTCTCTTGCAAAGTTTTTGGAAGTGACTTTTCTGAGATGTGCCGAAAACAAAAAATCCATCTTCCAAATCGGCGCGATTTAATATCACCACCGTTTCTTTCTCAGATTTTTCCATGTCATCTCCTGTTTCAATTGGCGTTTTTGACGTTCGGTCGGCATGTGTGATGCTCTGTAATTTCGAATAGCTAGCTTTGATTTCCTCTTTTTTGCAATTTTCTTTTTTCGGGCCACACCAGTAGCCCGTTGGCTTCTCTTTGGCATAAACAGTGGCTCTCTTGCATTCACCAAACGTTTTGAAGGCTTCTGTCTTGACCTATCATGTGAATTTGGAACATTCTTCGTCTTTTTTCTTGTCCCTGCATTGTGTTTTTGACTTTGATGCTTTTTGGAATTTTGAGAAGAAAACTTATTTTTTCGATTAATTCGAGCAACAGTGCCGGTTAATCCTCTACGCTTCGCATCTTTGTCAGACTTAATTTTGTGGTCCAACATTATTATCTTTGTTGCAATTATTTCCGTTCGACATTGTGCCCGATTATCGTGGTCTCTATACTTTCTATTACTTATGCGACCTTCAACGTATATATAACGGCCCTTTTTTATGTAACTCCTACAGACTTCGGCAAGTCTTTTAAAAGCAACGATACGATGCCAGTCAGTTCGTTGTACTTGTCCCTTTGCAGAGTTCAAAAATCGGTGCGTTGCCAGGGAAAAGGTTGACAGGGGTGTTTCAGATGACAGATACCGAATTTGTGGATCTTGCCCAACATATCCAATTAGGGTAGCTCGATTAAGAGAATTCATTGATATCTCAACATGGTTTTGTCGTTTAAGTCGTTAATGTTCACCTTGTTTTTGGAGAAATAAAATATCTTTCAGCCGGGCGACCACTGGTTGTTTCTTTTACTTGTTCAATTCGGCGCAATTTAAGGAGAAGGTTTAGAGCTTTGTCGATTTCTAAAGCTGGCATGTTCTTATTAAAGTGGTCTCGAATATCGGTTTTTGTAAACCCAGTTGATTTCCGACTAAGAAGTCTTAGCAATTCATCAGCTATAGGATCTCCAAGGGCGTCCCCAAAAATGAAACGCGCAGAGTCTTCAGAGTATTTCCAAAGAGCTAGTGCCGCTTTGAGGTGAACATCTTGGACTTCAATTGAAAGATCCAACAATGCATAAATTGCTGAAAGTCTTAAAACCTGAGCTTCTGCTCTGGCTGTCATAGCTCCAAGTTGTCCAGGTTTGCCTTCAGATAGTTCGGGATAGACTGATTGCCATAATCTTTTTGCTGAATCGGTTTTGAAAATTCTTTCAGCGGATGCGCCGAACCGCACTGCCTGACGCAGTTTAGAATTCAAATCAGAAAAGTCTACAGTGTGAATTGCTCCTCCCTCAGGGAGGCACTTGGAGCGGCTAACGCATATCCATAGGAAACGATTTCCAAAACCGTTCCCATACTCAGTCGAATCAAGGTAACGCAATAACTCATCTCGGGTGATGTGTCCAATGATGCTGATATGCGCTGCTGAAGCTCGGCCCGGACTATTTTTGGTCATACTCCTTAAGTCGCCTGAATCCCATGCCGTTCGAATAATTGCTGACAACGTATTCCCATCCCGCTTGAGAACGCGAAGCGCCGAGGCAAATTCCGATTCAACGACGAGTAGTCTTTTATCAGTGACTCCGTGATCAGAAATGATAGTTTCGTACTCACCAGTAAATCGTTTATTTTCGCGAATGGGCGTTTTCGTTTCAACAGGATCACGTACTGCATGAATGAGTCCTTCACCGCTTGAAAGGCCCGACTGAATTTGAGTATTAATCCAATTAGAATCGATATCTAAGTATGTTCGGATGATTTGATCTAAAGAAGTTCCTTTTCTACCTTTCGCTGTGATTCCAACAAGGACTATAAAGAGGTTAAAGTAATGACTGGTGGCTTCCACTTGAATATGGGCATTGCGGCCAATAATGTTGCCGTACATAGTTAAAAATTGCCCGAGTAAAGCCACTGGATCGGATTCGGTATGTGGCTCAATGGCTTCCACATATTTACCTGCAAGACCATAAAAGGCCTCTTGAGAGGGCTTGGGCCATGAATTCGGATTGTTAACCAATTCAGGTGAAGTAGGCACGACATTAACGACAGAAGTCTTGGCTAAAGAGAAAGGCTCCTTTGGAGTGGCAACGCTGCGGGCTATTGAACCAGGATTTTTTCTGGAAATCTCCTGCCAATCTGCGGCTTTCATTGAAACTCCGCTGGATCGTGTGCGTATACATGAATTCCTTGTTCTGTTGCTCTCTTTGCGAGCTTAACAAAGGCCTGCTGCCCCGGAGGATCGGGATCATGCCACACATGCAGTTCTCTGTAAACTGCAAGAAGAGGAAGTTTCATCATCCCACTGGCAGAAACAGTAGAAACAGTGGGCATCTCGGTTTCCTGCCGAACTGAAAGCGCCGTTTCGGGCTCTTCAGCTATGTGCATAATTTCGGCGGGCAAATCAAAATAAATTGCCGCGCTGCTGCCAAGCATTTTCTTTGATGTAAAACCATCTAATTTATTAAAACAGTCGTCACTTAGATAGATTCGCTGAATCCCTGAGATATAAAAAGAGTCCATGTCGGCAAAGTTCTCGCTAAGGAGAACGATGCCTGGATGTTCGCGTTTTGTTTCGGAATGAAATAATGCCGGCATAAATCGAATCGATCTTGCGGTCAAAATCGTTCGCTCAGATATTCCTCGGCTACCAAAATATTTTAAGCAGGGGCTATTCTTTTCAATTACCAAAGCGCTCGTATAAATTCGTTCCGCTAACTCGATATATTCTTTGGGCTCCTTAGATTTATTTCTGAAAAGATAAGGAGCATCGCCAAAACCAGCCTGCCTGTTTAAAAAAAGGATCGCCTCCACAAAGGTACATCTGAGAATTCTCTCTACGAAGGAAATGACGTCTCCACTTAGATTGCAGCCAAAGCAATGAAATAGTCGATGATTCAAACAACAGGACGGTGTTCTTTCAGTATGAAACGGACAGAGCGTGAAATATTGGCTCCCTCGCTTCCTAAGAAATAGTCCCAAATTTTCGGCGACGACAACGAGCGAGACCCTTTGCTTGATTTCTTGAATTTCTCTATTGAAAATATTACTATTTGAGCTGTAATTAAACATGTTTGTTTTTCAGCCCGCATCCAATGCGGGCTTTTTCTTTTTTTTATTTCAGACCTTTTGGTCTCCCACGTTTAGGTGGATTTAAAGCTCGATCGGTAAGGAACCGCTCCACTTCAATCCTTCGGAATAGCCGAAACCCACTTGTGGTTCGAGTTGCCTTAAGTTTTCCCTTTCTCTCGAGTTGTCTTACCCAGTCGGTAGAGCAGCCGATTACTTTTGCAGCGTCTAACACAGTGAGCCAGTATGTTTGCAAGTTGGAATCCTCTTAAAACAATCTAAATTATAATTAATATCCATGTACAAAAATAATATTTTGTAAATAAATGAATATTTAATAATATCTACCCTATGAAAAAGGGCGCTATAAGTATTCTTGAGAATTTTCTACAACGCTTCGAACCATTACCAGATGAACAGCTTAAATTCCTTGTGGATTTTCTAAATATGGACCTCAAAGCAATGCATGACTGGGCTTGGATAAAGTTAAAAGAGGATTTTAAGAGATTCGTGCAGGGAAAAAAATGGTTTATCCAAATGTATGGTGACTTAATGTTAACTACGCAGGACCTACCTTGGAAAGATGATATAAGTCAACGAGATTTAGTGAAGCTACAAGTTAGAACCAGGAAGATGGTTGAAGCAATGTTCCTATGGCGAGATTCTAAGTTCTCTGATGCACATGAGTACGGAAAACGACATGTCGCAGGAATCGAAGATACGGATCTACAAACGCTAGATATCAGGGCTAGCTACCTCCTACTTCCCCGTCCCGGACCTTCACGACGAAATGCAATACTGATTGGAACGCATGAACAATGGGATGTTTTCCTTTTAGGAGTTATTTTCTTGTTGGGAACCGAGCCAGCTGATCGGCTACAATTTTGCAGTATTTGCAAAGAAAAATACTTTTACCGTATAAAGCGACAAAAATATTGCTCAAGACAATGCACAAATCGCGAGATGAGCAGAAGGTTTGACAAAGCGAGCCGGGAAAAGGCTGTGAAAACGAAGAAGTCATCTAAAGGAAAAACCGTTCGGCCCCAACATAAATGAAATGTAAAATCAGAGCAATATGAGTTATTAGGGGTGCGATTTTTAAAGGTTATATATAATATATATTAATATTGCGTATTCCGGTTAAATCGGGCCACCGTTCCGGCATGACCGGCCACCCCTGGAAGGGGCGGCGCTGGGTGTTGTTTATTTTAGTTCTTAAGGCTGGAATCGATCAACGATCCGTTATTTTTCCTCCTTATATATTGAGTTAATTTTTCTTTAAGGGTATATCCAAGCGAGCGAGCCCGGCTCTGCGGGCGAGCGAGCGCCATAGAGCCAGAAAGATCGCACGGAAACACCTACTTCTGCTTCGAAGAGCTTTTTCTGAGTGATTCTCCTTTCAGTTCGATTTTAAAAGCATTGTGAAAGAGCCGATCGCAAACGGCATCGGCAATGGTTGGTTCGCCAAGAAGTTGATGCCACTGGTTGGCTGGAATCTGACTGGTAAAGATCGTAGAAGAGATTCCATAGCGATCCTCCAGGATTTCCAGTAAATCACGTGCTTCAGTTGCAGAGATTGCAGTTAACGCGAAATCGTCAACGATCAACAATGCTGTTTTTGCCAGACGCGCAAGAAACTTCAGATGAGATCCATCTCCGCGAGAAGCCAAAAGAGCTTCCAATAGTCGCGAGTATCGGAAATAAGAAGTGGAATATCCAGAGCGACAGGCTTGATTGCCCATAGCACAGGCGAGAAAGCTTTTTCCTACACCTGTCGGGCCGGTAATTAAAACATTCTGATGATTGGATAGCCAATGACCGCGTGAGATCTCAACAACAATTTGTTTGTCCAGCCCGCGAGGATGACGAAAATCAATATCTTCGACTGCTGCCTGCTGTCGCAGATGTGCTTGAGTTAGCAGTCGGGCCAGTTTTGCATTGTCGCGATATGTTTTTTCATCATCAACGACTAATCCGAAAAATTCTTCGTGCGAAAGCTGTGCGTTATTTGCTGAAGCAAGGCGTTCAGAAAAACCTTTTGCCATTCCATAAAGCCGCATGGCATGCAGTTTTGCGATAGTAACTTCATTCATCATATACTGTAATCCTTGTTGAAATAGTGGCTCCCACGGATGTTTTCATGTGAAGGAATCATCTGTGCGGGGCCATTTTTGTTAATGTTGATTTGATCCAGATTGGCAGAAAGAATCCGTTTGATGCTGGTATAAGAACAACTTCCGTAAGCAACAGCTCGTGTGGCAGCTCGTTCGATTCGATCGGCTCCGGCTGATACGGCGAGGTTGTAAATTCCGCGCCAGGCAGAAAGAACTGAAGGTGCACCATTATGCCGGATCCGGATTTCATCAAACAGGCAAGCTGTGGCTGGTCCAGTTTGTTGAGCCCACAGTAGCAGACTCTTGAGATCAACAGATGCGTAATTGCGATGCGCAGCCGGCATATGCTCCGGGTTGGTAGTCGTTGCGCCACGATGGAAGCTGCGTTGATGACTGGCAACACGTTTTCCTTTAAACAGAACCTCTACAGTATTCGTAGTTAAACGAATCTCTACAATCGATCCAATGAGCTGATACGGAACGCTGTAGTGATGATCATCAGCAAGAATGTGATAATCAGATCCAACCGTTGCTTTCTTCCATTCTGCAAACTCATATCGGTGAGCTGGAAGTGAAAGTGCTGCGGGGCGATCAAGCGAATCAAACAGTTCCTTGCGTGATCTCTTCACCTTACGCATCGGTTTGTTGTTGAGCCGGACTAGCAAGTCAGCAATAGCTGCGTTTAGTTCTGCGAGATTGTAAAAAGTTCTGTGACGCAGCGCAGCCAGAATCCATCGCTGTACCAACAAAACGCCAGCTTCTACTTTTGCTTTATCTCGCGGTTTGTAGGGCCGCGCAGGAACTACCGCTGTGCCGTAATGACAAGCGAGGTCGTGATATGTCGGATTCAAATGTGGTTCATACCGACATGGGGATTTCACCGCTGACTTCAAATTATCCGGAACAGTTATGTGAGGAATACAATCGAAGTACTCAAATGCTGAAACATGTGCACCAATCCAGGATCGCAGATCCTGAGATTGCGTTGCCATTGCAAATGTATAATTGGAAGCTCCCCAAACGGCTACAAAAATCTGCGTGCTAATCGTTTTTCCATCTGCAGCAATGATGAAAGGGCACCATCACAAAAATCTACAAACAGTTTTTCACCCGCACGATGGCTTTGCCGCATCACCATTCCTTGTTTCTTTTTCCATTGCCGGAAATGATGATGAAACTGGCTGTAAGAATATCCACCCGAATAAATCTGTCGGTATTCTTCCCAAACCAGCATCAATGTGAGTGATCTGTGACGGCGAAGATCTTCATCCACCTGCCGCCAATCGGGAAGTGGTTTGCTTCTGCTGCTGCCTTCCGATAATTCGGACAAAGGAAACAGCATCGCTTCCAGTTCTGTTTCCGAAAGATTCTCTATCTGCTGCCAGGTCAGCGACAATGCTTCTACCTTACTGGCGTAACAGCCAATCGTGCTGCGGGCAACCTTAGTGGACTTCTTTATCTGCCGATGGGATAGACCGGCTACAAGAATCAACCGAAGAATCTCTTTGATCTTGCGCATAGGTAACTGTCTCCTTGCTGACATCCATCCTCCTTGGAGTTTTGTCTGTCAGCTTACTGTTACCCAGCGCCGTTTTGGTAATACCCTGGGGGGTGGCCGGTCATGCCGGAACGGTGGCCTACCTCACTCCGGAATGGTGGCCGATGATGACCGGAATACGCATAATATATTAGCTGGTTAAATGATTATCGAAATTGTACAGAAAAAAATTGGCGGCTTTTGGAGGAGACACAAGAAAGTTTCTTACTTCTCAGGTGGGGTCAGCAAAAAGGGTATTGCTCTTTTAACAAGACTAGCCGCCAATTCTAAAAAGAGAGGAGTAAATGTCTATATCCTTCCGAACTTTTCTAAGGGTGGACGTCGGAAAAAACCTGATTATTCGCTTTATGTTCGATACAAGATTGTCAAAGCTAAATAACAATATTAGATACACTGTGTCGTTTTTTTTTACGCCGATTCATTCTGCCATCAAAAACCCGTTTCAAATAGAATGACCCTTATTTTCAATGACAGTGTGATGTTTTCCATACTTCCTAAGCCATAACAATGGCATGTGAGTTGAAAAACGTCTGTTTTTTTTCATGAGCCTAACCGGCTTTTTCATATCCTCACTTCATTGAAATAATTTAAAGCTTTGCATCTCTCTTTATGTTGATAAATATTTCCAAAAAGACCCTTTTCTGCGCCTACATACCAGTTCATACTTACATCCTTTTTCCCGACTCACCATCATCGGTTGTCCACAATTCGCGCATCTTTCAACAGAAGCCCTTTAATTCAGATGACTTCGTATAGAACTCTCTCCCACCTCCTACCGATATTCCGTTCTAGTAACAAAAGATCTGTTGATAGAGCGATCTTTAAATGCGATTCGGAAACAAAGAATTCAAAACTAAAATTTGTAGAATTAAAGTGCCTCAATCCAGGGCTGCCGATGCTCCGTTGCACAAAACGTTTCGTTATTCTAATACATGCTTCTTCGATTCAGATCTGCGGATCGTATAGAAACTTGACAACCATGATATATGTGTTTTAATGTATTCGTATATACATTAATTTCTCATTATAAAAGAACTAAAACATCGTGACTTATCCAGCATATATGCCATAGTCCAATCAGGATAAACACGTCGAAGCGTTGACGTGACTGAGTATTACACTCAGATAGCTTCTTTCATATTTTGTGCCGGACATTTATTTCTGTCCCTGGGTACCGCAGTTAGAGTTTTTAGGACAATTCAGTATCAGAAAGTTTTTCTGAAGCGATGTAGCAGGTGCCTTGGAAAAAGCATAACCAGGAAAGGATACTCTTCTTTACTTGGACAACTGAACCATCATTGAAGCCATGGGCACAACGTGCTAAATCGCTTGTTAGCATGGAGGTGTTGATTGAAAACGTATCAATGTAGAATTTTAGTATTTTTTTTGTTAACAATCGTTTTTCAACTGCTCTGTCAACAAAAATATTCCTTATATGGCGCTGAGGACACGCCTGTTTTCTCTCCGGCAGTAATGATAAGGGGAAACGAACGGATAGACGCCTTCACCCGAGGAGCCGACAATTCACTCTGGCATGAATGGTGGGATGACGGAATCGGCTGGGGTAGCGGGGAATCCCTAGGTGGAAATCTTGCCTCTGCTCCTGTTGTAATAACTCGAGGAAATGAACGCATGGATGTCTTCGCCCGCGGTGCCGATAACACTCTTTGGCACAAATGGTGGGACGAAGGAATCGGCTGGGGTAGCGGGGAATCCCTAGGTGGAAATCTTGCCTCTGCTCCTGTTGTAATAACTCGAGGAAATGAACGCATGGATGTCTTCGCCCGCGGTGCCGATAACACTCTTTGGCACAAATGGTGGGACGAAGGAATCGGCTGGGGTAGCGGGGAATCCCTAGGTGGAAATCTTGCCTCTGCTCCTGTTGTAATAACTCGAGGAAATGAACGCATGGATGTCTTCGCCCGCGGTGCCGATAACACTCTTTGGCACAAATGGTGGGACGAAGGAATCGGCTGGGGTAGTGGGGAATCCCTAGGTGGAAATCTTGCCTCTGCTCCTGTTGTAATAACTCGAGGCAACGAACGCATGGATGTCTTCGCCCGCGGTGCCGATAACACTCTTTGGCACAAATGGTGGGACGAAGGAATCGGCTGGGGTAGTGGGGAATCGCTAGGTGGAAATCTTGCCTCTGCTCCCGTTGTAATAACTCGAGGTAATGAACGCATGGATGTCTTCGCCCGCGGTGCCGATAACACTCTTTGGCATAAATGGTGGGACGAAGGAATCGGCTGGGGTAGTGGGGAATCGCTAGGTGGAAATCTTGCCTCTGCTCCCGTCGTAATAACTCGAGGTAATGAACGCATGGATGTCTTCGCTAACGACCCCTGCAACTTCTTGTCTCATCAAGCTTGGACCGGCGGTGTGGGTTGGGGTGCATGGAAGGCGACGCTCGTTAACATAATTCCCTTGTTTCTAAGCGGGGAATCCAATCAAGACAGTGAGCCGTTTTTGTCAGTTCACCCTACAAATCGGCAACTCATGGCTGCCTCGGCTTTCACCCCAAACCCAGCGGGGCCTTCGGCTAGTACGGCTCCTATCTTCATCTCTCAGGATTGCGGTAGCAAATGGGATTTGAATGCGATTATACCGAGTATGTCCATGACCGCCGACATTACACACGCATTTGATGCTGGGAATGGTTCCCTTTACGCTGGAATTCTAAAACGTCCCGGTTTTCCCCTTAACGAGTTGGTAACAACCGACTTTGTTTCACCAACTTTGATGACTACGCAGTCGTCGAGAGAGGAGCAGGATCAACCGTTTATACAAGCGACAACCGTTGGATCTAATACCAGACTTTATGTAGGAGTAAATGATTTCACTGTGACGAACGGTCGCACCGCAACGATTGATCTATCTTTAGATAGTGGAGCAACGTGGAGTTCTGTACGAATAGAACCACGTACAACAAGTGGACAGAATGGTTCGATCCGTTCGACCTACGATGGCTCGTGATGGCACAATATATGGGGCATACTTCGGGTGGCGGAGCTTTGTCGGAGGGGGTGCTAAAGGGACTGCTAAAAGTGACATAATTGTAGTACGCGATGATAATGGAGGCCAAGGAACAAATCCATTTCAAGCTTTGACAGACACGAGCGGAACTGTCGGGCAGGTCGTTGCTCAAAACGTCACAATACCTTGGTCAAATGGCCCCACTCTAGGTCAAGAGCGGATTGGATCAACTCTTTCGATAGCTGCAGATCCAAATACCAGTTCTAACGTTTATATTGCTTGGGCTGACAGGGTTGGAAATGGAGACATTTATACAATCCATGTCCGAAGCTCAACCGACAGAGGAGCCACATGGTCGCCGGATCTACGAACAATCACAAATGCAACTTGTGTAGCTCTGGCAGTGGCAGGTAACGGAACAGTTGGGCTATTTTATCAGCAACTTATTGGAACCGGAGGGAGTAGTCGATGGGTGACCCATCTAGAACAGACAAGAAACATGTTCAGTAATTTTCAAGACATGGTAATGGCGACGGTTCCGGGCAACACTCCGATTTTAAAAGGTGTGCCCTACAATGGCGACTATAACTATCTAACTGCAACCGATAACGAATTCCGAGGAATCTTTTCCGCGAACAACACACCTGACATGGCCAATTTCCCGCAAGGAGTGCATTATCAAAGAGATGCAAACTTCGCGACAAAAAAACTTGGTGATCGCTTCGGTGGAAATGTTGATATTTCGATTGACCCGTTCTATTTTAGCGTTCCAGTGATGCGATGAATTTAGATTTATCCATTCCTGGCAAAGAGGTAATCATGAGAAGCAACTTCATAAACTACAGGTACCTGACAATGAATGCAATCTTGTGCATTGTTTGGTTACTTAGTCTGAACGGTATTGTTTTGGGAGCTCAAAACAGAGCCGAAGTATTAAAACAGTCAAGCATTGTATTTGTCGGGACAGTCACCCAAGTTCACGCGACATCCTTTGCAGATGTTGCCCCTTCGTCTCGTACAATAGTGGTCCGCGTTGACGAAGTACTTGAGAAGCCTGAATCTGTTGCTCTTGGCGCTGCTGACAAAGTTACTGTTGAGGTTAAGGATCCTGCCCCGTTCCTAGAAGGAGTTCAGGCTACTTTTTACACAAATGGTTGGATATTTGGCAACGGGCTTGCTGTTCGAGAAGTCGATCATGAGCTCGCAACCGCAAGATTTGAAGCAGATACACTTAACTCCAAAGCCAAGGAATTGAGTGACATCCGGATGCAACTAAACGAAGCTGACTTGATTGAACGGATTGAGACGGCTGATATGGTAGTTCTTGGTCGTATCATAGAAGTCCGACCCAGCACAATCGCGACGGCTGCGGGTACGCAATCAAAGCCTATTACTGAGCACGATCCTGATTGGCACGAAGCGATCATCAAGGTTGAATCTCAGATTAAAGGAGCTTTGAACGAACACGAGATTGTTATCCGTTTTCCTAACTCGTTAGACATGGCCTGGTCTGATGTGCCCAAATTCAAGAAGGATCAACAAGGTATCTTTATTCTAAATAAGGATCAGGTTTCCGGTATCCCTAAAGTGGTATTTCATGGCTCTCAGGTGGAGGTATACACTGCGTTGAATTCAAACGATGTCCTACCGAAGGAGGCCGAGCAGCGTGTCAGAGCACTCGCTGAACATTGAGGCAATACGATCGATATAAACATCCAACACAAATTATCCCAGAGCTAGCTGACGTGGAGTTCTTAACAACTCGCAGTATATAGACTGCGGAGTGAAACAATCATTGGATCATTATTCACCGAGTCTGGCTCAACATTAATAACCTTTTTAGCTCTTTGATCAACCATCAAGCCTCTAATAGAACTACCATCGGCAGCGCGGAACTGCAGCTCAGCGGAATAAGCCTCGTTCTGAGCTTTCCGTATCGAATCCAATAACCTCTCTGAACTTATCGAGCCAATATCCGATGACGAATCGAATAGCCTTGCGAGTTCATTGAACAAGGCTTCGTGATAAATTTCATCACGAAGTGTCGAGGAGAGATCATAGACTAACGTCGTCCCAGCAGGAAACTTATGACTAGTTTGAAGACCATTTAATAATTTAAGCATGCGCCGATATCCAATAACCGCTGTATTTTCAAGGTCCCTATTTAGTATTGCAAATTCTACGAAGTTCAATTCAGATAGATGTGTTACAAAGTCAGGAATGTCTGTTACAAGTTGAGCCATCCTTAGAATGATCATGGCTTTTAGTCGTTGCCAAATGTTTGGGGAGCCGGCAGAAGCAATTATTTCTCCCTCTAATTGTCCGAATATCGACTGAATATTAGCTTTGATTCTATCAACTAGAATCTCGGGAGCTGCCACGCTCCGGAGGATTGCTTCGAAATACGCCTTATGCCCAGCTTCCTGCGCCCATGCCGAACTAATAGCATCAGAAATGATAGTAATGATTGATCTGTCGGCATGAATACTAGCTAATTTTTCAAGATGACCGTTAAGATACCGATTGGAATATGCTTCAACTACCATGGACTCCCGACGTAAAGCGATCTGTATCCACGCAAGAAACTCGAGATGTGGTGCATCGGCATAAAATTCGGCAAGGTTGTCAGCTGCTCTCTTTGCATAATATTTTACAGATCGGACTGGTGACATTACTGTTTCTTTAGAGTCTGTAAAGCTGTTTGAACTGACTTATTCGAATTCTTTTCGTAAAAATCAGTTAAGGCCTCGCTCAACATACGAACAATTCCAATCCCTTTGTTGGCCCACCAAAGCATTGCCCTGATCTGAATATTTCCATATAGGCTGGCCTCCGAAAGAAAGCGCGTTCCGTTGTTGGCTAGAACCTCGAATGCATCCTCGACATCCGGATAATTGTAATGATAGACGACCTCAATTACATCAGTCGGTGCATTTTCAATCCATACTTCCAAACGATATTCCTTCCCTCTTTTCATTGGTTTTTGCGACTTGTCTAGAACAAATGAGGCACAGATTCTAGGCTTCAAAAAGAGTCGGATAGTATCGGCTATCTCTGAGGTCCGCTCATATAGCATAGGAAAAGCTTCCTCTCCGTGTCCTCTGAGTGATAGTGCCGCACGCGCAACATCAAAAGACTGCTTTATAGTGCTGCCGGATCCGAGCGTTCTATAGAAAATGGAAGCAAATTCATTGGCAGCAATATCGCTAATAGGAGCCGTCATACCGATAACACAACTTATCGTCTTAGAGATAGCTTCCGCCTGCAACACGGAATAACATGAATTCAATATCACACATTTAATTGACTCTCCCAACAAAGAAAAAAGAGTTTCAAGGTCGTTGGAAGTAATGACTGCTGTATTCCCTTGGTTGTCCTCAAAAAGGAGTTCCCCACTATCACTTCCATGACCGCTGAAATGAACAACGTCCGGTTTATTCTGTTGCAGTAACCCTGGTAGATCATTACTTCGTACCTCTGCATCCCAAACAATCCTATGTTCTGAGGCACCGACCTCCCGGAGTACGCCTTCAATACTTAAATATTCATTCTTTAATTGGCGATATCCCTGATCTCGTGGATTGGCTTGAAGAATAAGGATAGTTAACATTCACTTAATACAAGTACATTCTTATGACTCGCTAGGATGACGCTCACAGCAGACGCTAATCCAGCAAAATATTTTACTTTGGAATTCTCCCATAAGTATAACGAAGTATTTCAAAGTAAAAAAATTTAAATTTGTGAACCTGAAGTCACTAAGCTTCAATTGCTTGTTGATCAGCTTAACAAGGAAATAATTCAAGCTTATCAGTATCCTGGTGTTGTTAATACAGATCTTTTCTTTCATTTTTGCACATAATAGCCCAAGGAATCATTGTAGACGGCTCAGCTCCAGGGATAGCGATTACTTTCGTTTTAAATTTAATAACTAACTTATTAGATACCAGTGAGTATAATTCTGCCGACAGCATCTGATTTAGTTCTTGTCAATACAATTCCGGAAAACGCCAAAATGCTGCATAACCTACAATACTTGGGAGATAGACTAATATAGGAGTTGTATTCATTCTGTTGTCCATCTTATGATTTGAATATCGCATATATACAACGCATTTAGCCGTATGTTATAGTTAAGTAGTAATTATATATGAGCCATGATCTAAAGCATTTCACTATGTTTACAAAGACGGGACACTGGGGGTTTTTCTCAAAAAAGAATTTAGGAATCACCGATTCTAAAGGACTTGCCTGCAATCCATTTAAGTTAATGTATTGCAATTCTTTTTTATTTGAAAAACAAAACAATCACCAATGGCAAAGGGAGATGAGTCTATGTCGAAAAAAATATTGACGATCGTCTTTTCGATTATTGCATTAACAGGAGGATTGATTGCTCAGTCACGTTACCAAGAGCGTTCCGCAAATCCAGTATCGATGAAAACTACAAAGGCTCCAAAACCCATTCGCTGGTAAGTGGACTTACCGCAGCTATCATAACAGACCGGATATCGTTGATCAGGACGCCAAACTTGCTCTAAGTCTGATTTTCGGTGAGGGTGTGATTACGGTGGAGGATACCGACACCAAGATTTTCAAAGGAGTGTTTGATATGGGGGGCGGCTTTTTTCTCGACATGACGGGAACTGTAAAATGGCAGACCTACGTATCACCGACAATATTTGAGATCTCCGGAAAAGGCAGAGCGGGCACACCAACAGATGGTTGGCAGTACGATTATGTCGGCTATTTGACCTGGGAATGGCCTAACGGAATCGGGCAAGTACCGGCTATAGTAGGGACAGTAATTCGGGCCAAACCTCATGGCACTGCGAAAGCTGGGTACGTTGCTTCCTTCATAGCAAGCAAACAACCTTAGAAGACACATTCGGACATGACTCTCAGCTTTGACTATCGGTATGCCTTATGAGTAGTACCCTTTAAATCAAAAAACAACTCGTTTTATGTCAACTCTGGAGGTAATGGTCATGAACATGTCACGCCGCGATTTCGTGAAAGCAACAACAGGTATAGTCGCCTTTATCGCTAATCCAGTGGGAATAGTATTGTCTCAGGATGCCCCTAAATACCGGCGCGTGAACGTTTCGGATCCAAAGCTCGGTTCACGAGCAATCGCAAGTTATAAAAAGGCAATCCGTAAAATGTTAGCCTTGCCGCCGGAAGATCCACGCAACTGGTATCGTCATGCTCTCATTCATACGCTCGACTGTCCCCACGCTAACTGGTGGTTCTTGGTCTGGCACCGTGGTTATTTGGGTTGGTTTGAGCAAATCTGTCGCGAATTGAGTGGCGATGCAGATTTTGCACTTCCATATTGGGACTGGACAGCAGAGCCACGAATTCCTGAAGTGATGTTTGAAGACGAGCTTGATCCGAGTCATTCTGCATTCATTCCTAAGGCCGCCGACTTTCATTCGCGCTTCAAGAAGGCGGTCGATAGCGCAGGTTACTGGACTAGGGAAGATAATCCCGACGGCTCATTTAACGATCGCAGCCAGTACGGCCAACTTCTAACTCGAATGATTCGCTTTTCTGATGATCTTTGGTTTGATATCCTCGAGAACCCATTAGGAAATTTCTTCTTCGATTCCCCCAATGCGCGTGGCTTATCGAAGACGAACCGTGAATTTGACAAAACCACAACTAGCGCAGTAGGACAAACGACACTTTATCCTGCTCTTTGGGCGCGCGACTTCATCAGTTTCAGTAGTAACAAAACATCCAACCACAGTTTAGCATCAGGATCCGGCATTCTAGAGGGACAAGCGCACAACCGTGTTCACCAATGTGTAGGCTCACGCCTCTGCAATTTAAAAACCCCTAGTGGCTTCATGTGGGACCTGATGTCTCCAACAGATCCAATCTTCTATCTGCACCACGCGAACCTAGATCGTCTTTGGGATGTATGGACGAGAAAACAGAATGCTTACGGACTTCCCATTTTGCCAGAAGGATATTTGATAAAAACCGGTCTCCCGGACGACAAAAAATCACCTGAAGAAAGAAACTCGGACTATTACAAGTGGGCGCGAGAACCGTTTCTATTCTTTATAAACATAAAAGGACAATCGGTGACGAAGCTTAGAGCTGATGACTATCAAGACATGACCACATTCGATTACGATTACCAACCGGGCTCAGGTGAAGACGTGGTTCCTTCGGTGGCCGCGAAAAAACTCGAGCGCGTATCGATGCAGTTCTTCAGTGCCAAAATCTCTGATCGCACAATGAGCGCTACAGCAGCCGCAGAGAGTACTTTTCAGCTTCCTCAAGAAATCCTTGACGCGGTTACTGCGGGAACAAATGCCGTTCTTGTCGCGAAAATTACGTTAAGTCAACTGCCGATCATGCATGGATCATATGACGTTTTTGTTAGCGGGACGGCAAATCTTACAGAACTTGACGCCGAGAGCCCATTCTATGCTGGGACACTTTGGATGTTCGGACATCATGTGATTTGCGGACCATTTACATTTACGGTACCGATCTCAGCACCTGTGGCACATCTACTTTCCAATAAATTACTTAATGAGAATCCTACCTTATACATACGAGTCGTCCCAAGTGAGTCGGATAAATCAATGACAAGTATGAAGATTTATGAAGGACCCGAAATTGTCTCGATAATGTTGGAAGTCTATTAGTCGAGGAAAATAACGTCGTGCATGAGTAGTGATCTAGTATTTTTCCTCGCAAAGTCCATTGCGTTACGCAAGCGAATGACTTGCCACTACAATCATGGAGGTCGAAAATGTCACTAGAGAACAGAAGCATATTCCGTCTTCTTCCCATGATCGGAATCGCGGTGTTTATGCCGTTACTTTTTATTCATGCCCAGACAGAGGAACATTCTCGGCTAGTTGAAAATCCTCCTTTACTTAGGATTACAAGGGAATCCGCACCTCAGCCGAACATTTTGTCGGCTTTACCAAAAGATGTCCAGCCGCAGTTGGGCGAGGCAGTGTTAGATCTCAATGTAATCTACACAAATGGTAAAATATGGAACCCTGCTTCACAACGTTACGATCATGTAAAATTGCGCAGTTATCAAGGAACAGGCGTAAATCCAAACGCTCCATTTGTTTCACCTACTATCGAAATCTTTCCAGGTGAGACCATTAGACTTACCCTCAACAATAAGCTCCCGGAGGATCCGACCTGCACGAAATGGACTGGAGATATGAATACGCCTCACTGCTTTAATGGGACTAACCTGCATACTCATGGCCTTTGGGTTAACCCCGCTGGAAATGGGGATAACGTGTTAATCTCGATAAATCCGGGCGTTAGTTTCCAGTATGAGTATAAAATCCCACCCGATCACCCGGCTGGGACATTCTGGTACCATTCGCATCGTCATGGTTCTACAGCATTGCAAGTATCTAGTGGTATGGCTGGGGCCTTGATTATTCGTGGCAACAGACTGCCTACAACAAGCAAAAGCGGCGACATTGATACACTGTTGCAGCCTACTAAACGCCAGGTATTCAAAGAGCGCGTTTTGGTTCTACAGCAGATTCAATATTCTTGCCGCGACGCAGCAGGTAAGATAAAAATAGATCCAGACAAAAGTTACAAATGTGACCCAGATGACGTAGGCACCATCGAGGGTTATGAAGAGGAACAATTTGGACCTCCTACTTGGGTCAACTCCGGGCGTTATACTAGTATCAACGGAGAAGTCCTTCCAACTTTTAGCGGGGCTAAGACAGGTCAAGTCGAACGCTGGCGAATGATCCATGGTGGTGTCCGCGATACAGTTAGGTTACAGTTCCGAAAACTAAAAAAGGGAGCCCAAAGCCCAATAGGTTTAAAAATGTCAGACACTGATGCTTACGTGGGAAAAGAATGCACTGGCGAAGCGCTGCCACAATATCTGATCGCAGCCGATGGATTGACCTTGGCGGCCGCGTTCAAGTCAGATGTATCTGTTTTCCAACCTGGCTATCGCTGGGACGCCTTGATCGCTTTTCCTGAGGTTGGCGAATACTGCGTGCTAAACACCGCTGGCCCAGCCTCCGGCAATGTGGGTCAGGCTGCCACATCCCGTCAACTATTGGGCTTCGTTAGTGTCAGCGAGGGACATGTTATATCTGGAGATCTAACGAAATATTTGACTGACCAACTCGTCGATGCTGCTGAGCGCAATATGCCAGATTCTGTAAAGCATAAGGTAAAAGCTGACTTAGAGAATGGACTGAGGTTTAGTAGTTTCTTGCCCCATCCAGATATCAAGGATGAAGAAATTACAGGTACCCAAGAGTTGACGTTTAACATTGACGTGAGCACAGACCCATTGCAATTCCAAGTAGACGGCAAGCCCTACGATCCAAACCGAATTGATCGCGTGCTTCAGTTGGGTAACGTGGACGAATCGAACCTTAAAATCTAATTTTGTCAGCCATCCTTTCCATATCCATATCAATCCGTTTCAGATTGTGAAGATTTTAGATCCTAATGGAAAAGACGTCAGCAAATCGGATGCTATAGATTCTTTCGATGCTAAAGATGGTATTCCAGATCCACAATACCCAGGCTTAAAAGGGGTCTGGAAGGACACTCTTTGGGTGAAGAACGTACGACCAGAACCAGGAAAACCACCGGGGCAATATACTATCGTAGTTAGGACTCGTTATCGCCGTTACATCGGTGATTTTGTGCTGCATTGTCATATCCTGGACCATGAAGACCAAGGGATGATGCAAAATATTCGCATTGCTCTACCTGGAACTGACGCGGGACACGAACACCATTAACGGTTTTCAATCAGAATTAACAGGACTTGGGAATGAGACAATTTGTTCGAAATGCGCCCGGCTTTTTTTGTTAAACGTAAAAGGAAATTGATTGTAGTACTTAGATATTAATCTGTCATGTGATTGCAGGCTAGCAAATGTTTATAGTAAGCGCATTTTCCTTTTCTTAGTCCTTTTCGGACAAACTTTTACCCGTCCAAGAATTCAAAATTGACTCGGCACAAGTTGAATTCCTTTCGATGCTAATCTCACTTTCTTTGATTCAAGCAACGCCTTAATTGCATTTGAAACACATTCGTTTAGTTTTTCTCCTGATCTTTCAAAGCCAAGAAGGCGACAGACGTTCTTAATTAGCTGATCGGCAGGTTGTGGTCCATAACTTGTTAAGATCGTTTCAACAGCAGCTTCATATTCTGACGGTGATATGTAATCAGCTCTCCAATTCTTAGGATAAGTTCTTACTCTTACAGGCGAATCTTTAATATGGAGAAAATCTTCTTGGCGCAAAACATATTCAGCTTTAATTAAGGCTTTTATTCCTGACTCAATAACTTCCGAGACTCTATTTCCAACTCTATCAATTTCCCAGTGAGCTGCGACACGTCGTTTCACTTCATCAATGTGGACTGGTCCTTCATGTTCGATTACCTGCCAAAGAACTTCCCTGATTTTTTCGCGGCTAGAGTAGAAGTTTTCAGAAGATCCAATTCTGGAAATTGAAATTTTTTGATATGGTTGTGCCTTGATATTCTTTTCATAGTTGCTTGATTCTTCCGGTTGGATAGTTTGTTCAGGCAGACTAAATACTTTCGCTTGCTGATTCGATTTTCGTTCTTGCTTTGGATCCACATGTTTTGTATTTCGTATTTTCTCAGTAGTCTGAAGAACTCGCTGTATCTGCGCTTCTGAATCGTGATACCAATCGATTGACCATATCCTTAGTATCTTCCAACCCCTATCTTCCAAAGCCTCCAGTCTTATTCGATCACGATCGCGCGCAGTTGCGGCACTGTGATATGAGTACCCATCACATTCGATACCAAGCAAGAAACTACCTGGATGCTCCGGATCTTTTATCGCCAAATCGATACGATATTCGCATGAGCTGACTTGTGAAACGACATCTAAGCCTCTTTCTATAAGTGCTGCCTTAACAGCTTCTTCAAACGGACTTTCAGCTGCGGCAGCAGTATCGATACGCATATGAGGCAAAACTCGCTTTTCTGCGAATATCAAAAAATCCCTCAATAGTGATGCGCCTTGACTTCGAGTACGCGTAACATCCATATCTTCGCCACGAATAGATGAAAAAACTTTCATGCAATATTTCGAGCGAGTAAACATCACATTCAGTCTTCTCCAACCGTTTTCTCCATTTATCGGCCCGAAGTTGTATCTCATTACTCCTTGCGCATCGGCCCATAACCAAGACTTAAAAAAATCACATCTCTCTCATCTCCCTGGATGGTTTCAAGGTTCTTCACAAAAAATGGTTCTTCTGCATGGTTCTGAAAGAAAAATTCGATACTTGCATCCTCTCTCCTCTTCTGTTCAACTAGGTCTCGGATCAATTCCATTTGCCTAATTCCAAACGTTACAACTCCGAGCGAACGATTTTGATGATTGTGGATGTGATCTACGACTGCAGCAACAACAGATTTAGCTTCCATCCGATTTGTCCCACTTCCCTCGTATATTCCATTGGTTTTTATGAATTGTAATCCTAAGTCTTGGCTCTCTTTGGCGTGGGGAAAAGTGAACAAATTCTTATAGAAACATTTATTAGAAAAAGCTATGAGAGATTCATCTTTACTTCGATAATGCCAATTTAGAGGAACTTTTCCATAGACTTTTCGGAATTGGTCAAGGATACTTTCTAAATCCTGAATTTCTTCAACTTCTCCATCATCATCTTGTGCCTGTGTAACAAAGAAATTTGTAGGCGGTAATTGTTTTGAATCCCCCACAACGATAACTTGCTTTCCGCGAATTATTGTTCCTACAGCATCCTCAAGCGTTACCTGACTTGCCTCATCGAAAATCACTAAATCAAAACAATATTCCTTAGGGTCAAGAAATTGTGCAACAGAAAGTGGACTCATCAAGAAACATGGTGCAACAATTTGCAAGGCTTTTGGGACTTTGTTGAGTATTTTTCTTAGGGAGTCCTTTCTGCGCTTTGAGTTTCTGTAATATTCAAATAGACGTCGCTGTTCTTCCAAATCGTCCTTTGTGTAGAGTGTATTAACTCGACCTCTCAGAATAAAAAGCAATCGTTTTTGTGCAAGCTCAATTGCAAGCTTATCCAGGCTCCTGAACTCTCCAATTTTTAAATCTAATTTTTTTCCATCGAAATCCTGCAGCTTCTCTCGATTTCTTGCGGCAGCACAATATAGATAATGGAAAAAGAGTTTCTTAAAAGATATTTCAAGCAAACTTGGCGGAACTTTCTTTTGCCGTGATCGTTCCAAAAACTCAGACGCTTCCGAATTTTTCATTCGATGCAAGCTTGCTTGATAAGATACCCAGGATTGAAGTGAATTACGTCCATCGGAAAGATCCTCAAGTTTCCGAAAGATTGCACCGAGCTCAGTGTTCGGTGACGCTGCAAGGTCTTTCCCTACGTAGTCTAGTAGCTTCACGAGTTGAGCTAATGACTGATCAAGCCTTTCCAACCACTGCCGGACTTCATTTATGTTGCTGTTGACTTCGACATTTCTCAGGTTGCCAGAGGCAGCTAAAGCTAGACCTTTTTCATTAATATATTTTTGAACAACATATCCCCTAATGGTTACTAGCCAATTGGCATAACTTTCCAACGTTACCCAATTGCTGTTTTCTGTGGCCCAACGCGATCCGAAAAAATCCTGACCAATTGTTGACCATTTCTGGAGGTGAGCTCTAGCTTCTAAGCAATTCGCCAACTCTTTTGTAACAGTCGCTAATTGGCTTTTGTTGGCAACGATGCCCTTTTTCACGCGTTTCTTCACATATTTTTTGTCTCGCCAGTATTGAGCACGCAAAAAGGGAAACGCATTTTGGGAGTGAGAATCACATCTTTTGGCCAATTCTGTTATCAATTGAAGATCTTCTGATAAAAAATCCACTGAAAATTTATCGTTAAGTTTTCTCGTTAATGATTGGTATTTTTTACCGATTCGCAAGAGTTCAGTAGCATCCTTTGGCAACGAATTCCATCTAGGATTTAATAATTCTTCTTCATTTGTACTCGGTGATTCAGCCAAGGCTTCGGCCACTGAGCACATGACCTCAATGTCAGAAAATTTTTGAGCTACGTTGATCCCAGCAAGAGTTGAAAGCTTGGTAATACTAATGTATAGCTTATTAAAACTTTCTAAAGTCTCATCAAGGCTTTGTTCGATTTTTTGTTTTTCTAACGGATCCAATGCTCGAAGTTTGCAATTAATCCATGTGTTAGAAGTCGGATCACCCACTGCTGCAGAGAAAACGGCGTGTTCTCTAATTAAATTACTTATATCTGAAAATCGTGTATGGGTCCAACTCTCAATGTTTGGGATGGCGGCATCTATCCATTGGGATTTTGATGCCTTGGCAATTTCGCCCAACATTTTAAATGGACTTAATTTGATTTCCCCAAATGGTTCATGAATTTGTTTGACATAAAGATTCAGATCGTTTCGGAGAGTAACTAATCGTTCCAAATCTCCTGACTTTGTATGATCAGAAATAGCGGGAGCATCCAAAGAATTATTAATCTGATCAAAGAGCTGACTTTTTGTAGTTTTATTGCTATGAAGTTCTAGACAAGAATGATGGAGCCCGAGCAGTTGCAATCTCCTAAAAACAACATCTAACGCAGCCTTCTTCTCGCTTACAAACAGAACGTTTTTGTTGTTGCTCAATGCCTCGGCAATCAAATTCACAATTGTTTGCGATTTTCCTGTACCTGGTGGCCCTTCAATTACCAAACTTCGGCCAGTCCTCGCTGCCAGAAGAGCTCGCTGCTGACTAGAATCAGCATCCAAAACATGAAAAGTACAATTCGGGTCGAGGACAGAATCAGGCGACTCGGAAAATACGTAGTCTGGTATAGGATCAACACTCTTTTTTTCGCAAGTTTCCAGAATTATTGGATGATCAACATATTTCTCTAAATTCTCCTCAATATCCTTGTACATCAAGATTTTCTGGAAATGAAAAAAGCTTAAATTGATTTGATTTGTTATTTCCCATCTTTTGAGATGTGAAATCTCTTTTTGGATTTTAAGGAAAAACAATTCTGGACTGAAGTTGTCTAAGTCTTCCGAAAGTGATGGCAGGCTGACCTGAAATTCCCTTTCCAACTTTCTTATAAGCGATGGATTAACAATTGGATCTTCGCCATTTGATTTTAAATAATATCGATCCAATTTGGGTCGCTCTAGTTCAACAGGAAGTAATACCAGTGGAGCTTGAAATGAAATGTCTGATGCATCATCTTCGAAATACCGTAACATGCCCAAGGTCAAGTAAAGGGCACATACACCGCGTTCATCGATCCACTCCAAATTCTTTCTATAGATTGCTGTAAGTTGAGATTTCAATCTTTCTTCATCAAGATTAGTTTGAAGAAATAGATCAGTGTAATTTTTTGGGAGAGATTCGCGTTCATAGGCAGAAAAATTTAGCGCAATTGGTTCCACGACAGTCAATTCGCCTTTAAGCGACAAAAAACTCATCTGTTTTTCATTGAGATAGAGATGGCGAAAGACCTCATTGGGAAGCTCATTAATTATTTGGAGAGTTGTCTTCTTTAAAGGCTTGAAATTAATGAATGGATTACGAAAGCTCATGTCTATGAGCTTATTTTTCCAGTCTTCGAGCTTCCTTAGAACAAAATCGCGAACTGTAGCCGACATCCCCCCAGCCTCTTCGTCGAAAGCACACCGTTCATTTTTACAAAAACGGGTAACATTGGATTATACCAAAATACGTTTGGCATTGTCCTATTTGGCTTCTAATAGCTATGCTGCATGAATATAAAGCCATCGGAAAAGTGGAATTTTCCTATGACTTTTGCTTTATTAGATGCAGAATACGGTGATTTAAACATTATTCTTGTCACAAAGCCATCGGAAAAGATATTATGATTACCGATGACCAAACAAATTGAAAAAATCGCGCATCGCGCAATTTCAGTTTCAGAAAAACCAAAAGACTTTCTTACGGACGCTGAATTACTTTCTGTCATTAAGGCTGCACAGAATCGGTGGCAGGGAACAAAATCAGGATGTCGACGCTTTGAAACACATCGCGATTACGCATTGATTCAATATCTATTTCACACTGGTTCCCGGATCGGAGAAGCCTGCAATATTACCTGGAATGACATCGATCGAATTAATGGAGTGATTCATACTCCAACATTAAAACGACGAAAGAAAACTACGCGAGCGGTTCCCATATCTCCGCTTCTTTCTAGCATTTTGATGGATTTTCGCTATGAAGCAGAAAAACATTGCCGTGAACAAACAGGAAATCATATCTGCAAAACACAGCGGCCGTTTCAATTAAGTACTGATCGGGCAGCTGCGCGATTAAAGATATTAATGCATTCGGCGGGCATCAGACCCGATAAATCTCATCCTCACATCTTTCGCCATACATATGCCGTTCGCGCCGTACTTTCAGGAATGCCGCCGATGGTCCTCGCACGAATCTTAGGACATTCAAGTGTTACGACGACTATGGAGTATTTCCATTTAATGGGAACCGATGCAAGACTCTTCATTGCTAAAATAGTTTCGTTGCAGGATGTTCCATCGTGATTGTAAAAGGTCACTAAGTTTGTCAGAGAAACCATGGTTGGTATGAATTTATTCGCTTGAATAAGACTTTTGTAGAGCTTGAGACTAGAATATCGATGCATTAGGAATGGTCGGTCATTTGAAGCTTTAACTTTACCGTGCGTAGATTATCTTAATTTTTCTGAATCTCTAGAAGACCGGCAGTAAGTGACCTTTGCTAAAAGATGTTACGGTTGGGTTTTATATGGTACCAGCCTCAAAGGTTCAAGCGACGGTGGAGCTTGGATTGACAAATTCTCCTGAAGCGATTCCCAATTTAGCTGATATAGATCAGGCGGTTTTTTCCAGAACTTAGTTAAAGTTGGGATTTTAATGAGATAACCCTTCATTGATAACCACGCTAAACTTGCTTTACGAATTTTCTCAACGTCTACTTTTTCTGATAGATCTCTGCAATATATATCTGCTAGTCCTTGATCGTGGTCTTTGATTATTGCCCAAAGTATTTTCCATTCAGTGGGTTTCACATTACGTTTTTCTGGCTTCATTTCAGGATGTAAAGTTAGAAACTTTTCGTAAGCGACAGAATTTGAAGGAGAGTACGCAGGATTATTGGTAGCTTGCCTATAGAATTGTCGAGTTATGCCAATCCCTCGTTCGTAATTTGAACACATAAAAAGATGGTACATCTGTCCGTCTTTAGGAACGAATGGAAGAGGAAGCACGTACCGGAACCATGTATGCAGCTGTGCACGGTATAAGTTTACAAGTATTTGTGATCTGTCTTCGTACGGAAACGGTTGAAGAAGTTGAATCCGCCAGTTTTTGTGTCCAAAAAGGTTGTCTGCCTCTAAAACTGCCCGTCTCTGTTCTTGGTTCCAACTGCTTTCTTTATCATTTTCTGGGAGTCCACAAAGATCCCCACGACCATGAAACCAATCTGTTGTAAACAAAAATATTATGAATTCTGTACCTGTTTGGTAGTACTGATGAATTCTATTAGAAGCAACCCGTTCGATGTCCTCCCACGGTGTATAAAGTAGTGGATCAAATAAAAATAGAGAATTTCCCTTTGCACACCTTTGAGCATTTTTCAGTGCATTTTGGAGATTGCCACTCATAAGATTGACGCCATTTGCTAAGCCGTAAGTACCTAAATTTGGCCAGCGTTTTCCAATCACATTTTCCAAATGTTGAAAGCATTGCGTGTCCTGCTCTGCGAGCAAGATCGTTAGTTCGGATGTATTTTCTTGAGCCTTTAAATTTAGCGCGTGGCCCGCGGAGCCAAGAATTGTCTCTTGCGTGTCTTCTATGAAATTTTCCCCAGTTCCGGCGTTAAAATCTATGATCGATGTTTTGTAGGAATACTGATGTGCCGGTTCACCAGAAGTAATGTTCCACCAAAGTGGATAGTAGTCACCTATAATCTGTGACTTCAGCTTTGTGCCAGTAAGACCACTTAAAACAATTGCATCCCCGTGAAATCGCAACATAATGACAATCTTTAAGACGTAATTCTGTTAGAATGTTGTTGTGTAGTACTACTAGTTTAGATAAATTATCCTGACAAAACTAGAGGGTGTATAAGAATATGTCTGATCATTCCCCAATCGAATGGACCGAAGCAACATGGAATCCAAGCACGGGCTGCACAAAAATTTCGCCTGGGTGTAAACACTGTTATGCAGAGCGACTCGCAAACAGACTCCAGAAAATGAATAATCCCAAGTACAAAAACGGATTCCACTTCATTGTTCATCCAGATGCACTAGATTTGCCAACACGTTGGAAAAAACCTAAACGAATTTTTGTCAATAGTATGTCTGATTTATTCCATGAAGAGATGCCTATAGATTTCTTAAGAAGATGTTTTGAGGTGATGTCTTTCGCAAATCATCATATTTATCAAGTCCTAACAAAAAGGCCGGAAAGGATGCTTGCATTTGTCCGTGAAATGGGGAAACGTGTACCAAAGAATATCTGGTTAGGCACCAGTGTTGAGTCCGCTAAACATATATCCAGAATAGAACTTCTTCAGAAAGTTCCAGTGGGAATCCGATTTGTAAGCTGCGAACCACTGCTTGGAGCTTTAGGTCAACTGCCTCTTTCCGGGATCTCCTGGGTAATTGTTGGAGGAGAGAGTGGGCCAGGTCACCGTCCAATTTTAGCTGAATGGGTAAGAGAAATTCGAGATCAGTGTGTGGAAAACAGAGTTGGTTTCTTCTTTAAACAATGGGGTGGCAAGCGTCCAAAGTCTGGCGGTAGAATGCTTGACGGTAAGGAATGGAATCAATATCCAGGAAGACATTGTTGAGTAAGAGTGGCAACTACCAAATAATTTTCGAAGGAAATATCGCAAAGAATTAAGCTTGCTTCGACATGTCGTATTTGCAAGAGACGACAATCTGTTATGTGTGGCGCACATCCCCATTCACCGATTCTATTAGAACTCTATCCTAGAGGGAATTTTACTTTTCCTCAAAATATCCCCAAAGTGACTCGTGACCCCAACCCTTCCAACCAATATTATTCCTTTTTTGTTACCCTTTACCGTGAGAATTAAGTCTCTCAATGCTTCCAGTCCGAGCGTTACATCAAACCGCTCATATTCATTAACTTGTCCCGGATAAATGACCTGATGATGGCTAGGAACGGAGCCAATATGTAGCTGGACCACCCAAACAACGGCTCCATCGTACACCCATTCTATTCGTACGGGGCCAAGTTGTTTAGCAGCAAGTGCAGATGTTTTCGAGACAGCTATTATAACTTCACTTGGTAGTTCTTCTGGTGATGCCCTGCCAGCCATAAAATCGGGTCCCTTCGGTCCGCGCACTCCTTCAATAATTTGATGTCCTTGTTCTGTTGTCGCTAGCGCCCCAGCGTAGCATTCGTTGACTCCTTCTTGCGCTATGACCGACGCTATCAGTCCCCCTTGAGCGTCTTCCATACCTAAGAGATTGAAGGGATCGCTCCAGCCTTTCTTGGTTGTAAAATGACCAGCAATTTGTTCAGCTGGAGAGGTTCTAATCCAGAATTCAGTAGTCCCTGTTGTTTTTCCAAAAGAAAATGGCGCTACCTTTCTGGAAATTACCGTGCTTCGTGGCACTAACAGTCCCAAATTATCGGCAACAAGTAATCCAAACGTTTTGTCACCAAGGAACCGACTAAACCGATTTGGCCAAACTATCTTTGATTCAATTTCTATTTCTCCAACATCCTCCAACTCCCAGATGATCGTGTGTTCATTACGATATCCTCTTTTAAGAGGATGAAGGCTGAACTCAACACGGAGCCCAGGCTTGAAATCCAACTCAGGTTGGAAATGGTATATATTCTTCAGAAGACGAATTCCTAGATCACGGGGGAGGCCAGCGGTTCCAGGTTTTTCGACACATCGGGGAGTATCTTCAGGGGCAAATTCAATTAAGTTCCCGAATACTACACCTGACACCCCTCCATCCAGCACATTCACGGTTTCATTAACCAGAGTATACATCCCGTTTGCTGCTAAGCGAGAAAGCAGCTCCGTGACTTCTCCTTTCTTCCGTACTCCATAAGTAAATTCGCCACCTTTCGCTTTCCAAGGCAGAAAGCTTCGGACGTTGACTGAGGCTTCAGGGGCCACGTTAAGGAGCGTTTCAATGGCTTTGTCAGCAGATGAGAATTTCTCATTTGGTGAAAAACCACGAATCCAGCTAAAGCGCTGTTTCAACTGCGGTGAAAAGCTTACGAACTGCGCTACGTTTGAAGTTCGGGCCGTCTGATCCAAGGCCACGTCTTTGAAAGATAATTCTTGATCTTGAATTTTAGATTGCGCCACTCTGTTGATCAAGCTCCTTCAGGCTAGCAAGTACACCTGTAATGAAATCGATATGACCTCGTAAAGCTTCTTCCCGAATCACCGCTTCGATGAGATTAATTCCGTACGAAAGCGATAACGGGCCAAATTTTTGGTCAAGAGTTTCGACGCCTGATCTTACAGCGCAAAGATATTCGAAACAGCACCCATTACTGTATTGCCAATCATCGACAAAAACAGCTTTGATGACGAATTTTTTTATCACTAGGCACCATAAAGTCCGATAATCATTTTGAGTCCAACCAGGGATGTCGAAAATCGTAGGGTCTATTAGAATCGGGAATTTTGAACGCAAGCTTTTTATATAATTAGTTACGTCTGCCCGATTATGTTGCTTTATGAACTCGGTGTTAATCGAATTCACCTCTTTCGTCTCGCTCCCTTTACTCAGTGAGTTGTACAGTCTTTTCCCAGAAGTAATAGGGGCACTAACATAGAGAGCTTCTCGGCTCGTTATTGTGCATGATAAAACCGCTAAAATTGATTCTATCTCCTGCTTGCGTGCCGCAGAAATTGAAATGACGTCATTCATCACAATAGATTGTTTTTTGCGAGAAAGTCCTTCACTATCTTTCTAATATCCTCATCTCGTATGAAAAGCAGTTTTGAATCGATACGGCCTACGACAGATTTGATCAGACTTCGATCCTCATCGGCTAACTCTTTGCCACTTTCAATTATAAGATAAACCAACAGAAAGAATTCCTCGAACGGTTCCTGCGCGGTCCAGAAGTCTTCATCTGGAGTTTTTCGGAATCTATTCTGATAATTGGTCAATCGAATGAGAAGTTCCCAGTCATTGCTAACTTCAACCAAAGTTGGTCCAAAAGTACCTTTTTTCACGGATTTTTCTGTACCCTTAGCTCTCCGAATAGCTTCTTTCCTCATATCGGTAAGTTCCCCGAATGTTGCCAAGGCAGTTTTTTGAAGGAAATATTTCATATCCTTATCTGATACTTGCTCGGAATGGTCGAATAATCCCAACTCTCGAGATAGTTGTATTCCATCTTCAATAATCTTTTTACGTTGAACGGAATCAGGTGGTAAAAGAAGGTACCTATCGTCTATTCGGCCGACGCGTTTTACTGCAGAATCAATTCTCTCATAGTAGTTTGTGGCGATTATGAAGATGGAACGCCTTTTTGACCTGAGATCCTTTAGTTTGGTTAACATGCCAGGAGTCATAAATTGAAAAATATCTCCTTGCTCTCGGTATAGTTTGGAGTCACGATCAAGAATCAGCCTATCTATTTCGTCAAACAAAATGACTAGGCGGTCTTGCTCTTGAAGAGTTTCAAAAATATTCTTAGCTCTTTGCTCAACGCCAGCCTCACCCTGAACAATGAAATCACTTGGGGTGATTGTTAGGAAGGAGTATCTAAGAGCTTCTGCAAGTTTCATTGCAGTCGTTGTCTTCGCTGTCCCCGGTGGTCCGTATATCAACATTGAATTGTGACGCTCTGGGACAAGCATTGACGCAGATTCTGATTCTCTTGGTTCAATGTAATTCTGACGAATACTTCTATAAACGCTGTACTGGCTGCGGTCATTCGCCGTCTTTATCGGTTCCTCTGATTCCCATTTCTTTAACCAGAATTCTGATGCCAACTGCTTATCATGGCGCTCAAAGAAACTGATGGAAAATCCACCGAACCTCAATGACATTCGAGCAATATGTCGCTGAAGCATTGAGGCGTAGTGACAAAGAAATAATAAAACTTGGCTTGTTTCCCATAGATGAATACGACCTACAGCATGAAGATGCTCAGAATACCAACCTTCAAAATAGGTTCCATTGATCGTCGTTCCCCTTGCAATCCTCGATCGCAACCATGTTGCGTATCTATCGAATAATTGAACGTTATTCGAAAAATAGCTGTCCGCTGCCTCAAACCTATCTAGCTGATTATAAATTCGAAGAAGCGAATTAGCGATTTCGACACTTAATGGCAGTAATGCAAGACCTTGGGCGGTTGCCACAAAAGGTCGCAACGGTCTCCAATACGGGGTGCGTTCTTGAGTTTCTGCAATAATTTCGAATGCCTTCTTTTGCCCTGCCTTATCTATAGCATGCTCATCGCATAGTAAGACCGCTTCAAGCGAGAATACGAGCTCGGCAGCATCAAAGCTGCTATCAGGAATAGCGCTATAAGAAATGTGGAGATAAAGACGATCTTGTAGATATTGCTTAATTTTTTCGAAGTCAAATGGTTCAGGTGCAAAATCCTTAAGTGCTTTGGCCAACTGTATCACTCGTAAGAGTGGAAAAGCATGGGTGACCGCTTGTGTTGGACCACTTAATGCCAGTATCGGCAGGTCTGGCTGAACCAAAGTTTTCTCAATGACTTCAAGAGAAATATTCTTTATGGCGGTCGAAAACTTCTTGAACTCATTATTTTGTGACAATTCAACAAACTGCGTAATCTTGCTATTTTGAATACCGGAAACTACCGAAAGCAGCCAAGTTAGAGTAAAAGGATCATTTGAACCAAAAGTAGTCGAATCAACTACCTTCTTATTATTTGAATTCCGCATGACCTCCGCAGATTCGGCCATCATTTTGTTTATTGATTTTTCGATTAAACCTGTATAAATATTTTCGTCCTCGTGGGGAATGATTGAGAATTCAATACTAGGAGCCAGCAGATTAGACCCGACAAGGCCTGTTATTGCTGCTAACGAGAAGCAAATCATCGCGTTAGTACTAAAAGAGTAATTGGATGGCAGATCTAAATCTTGCTTGTCAACGATTTCATATGGCCATCTGTCATCCCTCAAGGACTTCCAGAAAATAGGAAGGATCGTTTTAGTTAAGTCTTGAATGCTTTTAATGTCGATCTTCTGTCTTAAAAAAGGGCCACGCAAATAATCTTCAAGCTCTGACATATCGTAACCAATCTTCGGTACTATGCGGATCGAACCATTTTAGAAACAAAACTGGTTTCGGTTGGAATAACAATATCACCTAAGTACTGAGCTTACTCATTTTTTTGACACTCACAAGCATTCCATGAATTATCAATTTCTGATCAGTAATTGAAGTCCAGTCCGCGCCTAGCGTAGAACTATTTACTGCAACAAACATTACGATTACTTTTCTGCAATATTCTAGGTTTTCTCTTTCTTAAGGTTCGAAATCCAATGCACCCATATTGTAGAATAGAAGCGGCAGACATGGCCCTTAGGAAGTAATTCTATGCAAGATGAAAGTTGAATGTCGTCTCTGCCCAGCTTCCGATAATTCTTCGATTGCGTCATAATCGCTGAAAATGGTTGTGCCGAATGAAATAAAAAACCTCATCGAAAGATTCGATCAGCAGCGCGAATCATATCTATCCGGCCACTATAACGAAACTCAACTTCGCCGCGAGTTTATCGATCCATTCTTTAAAGCACTCGGATGGGATATCGACAATGTTCAGGGGTATGCCGAAGCATACAAAGATGTTATTCATGAAGATGCGATCAAGATCGGCGGCGTCACCAAGGCACCAGATTATTGTTTTCGAATCGGCGGAACCAGAAAATTTTTCGTTGAGGCGAAGAAGCCATCGATCAACATAAAAGATGATGTCAGCGCCGCGTTCCAACTTCGCCGTTACGCCTGGTCAGGAAAACTTCCACTGAGCATCCTGACCGACTTCCAAGAGTTTGCCGCTTACGACTGCCGAATAAAGCCGGCAAAAAACGATAAAGCAGCTGTCGCCAGAATCATTTATTTCACTTCGGATGAATATCTCGAGCACTGGGATGAAATTGAATCAATCTTTTCCCGTGATGCAATCTTAAAAGGATCATTTGACAGATACGCTGAGCAAACACGGCTGAGAAGGGGAATAGCCGAGGTAGATAGTGCGTTTCTCAGCGAGATTGAATCCTGGCGTGAAAACCTCGCGAGAAATTTTGCGCTTCGAAATGAAGGCCTCTCTCAACGTGAACTGAACTTTGTTGTTCAGCGGACGATTGACCGAATCATTTTCTTAAGAATCTGCGAGGATCGAGGCGTTGAGATTTACGGACAGCTTCAGTCATTACTGAACGGAGCTAATGTCTACGAACGATTGTGCGAACTGTTTTATCGTGCCGATGAGAGGTACAATTCGGGACTGTTTCATTTCCAAAAAGAAAAGGATCGGGCAGAGGAAGTTGATAAGCTAACACCTCGTTTGACGATTGACGATAAACCCTTAAAAGAAATCTTTGACAGTCTTTACTATCCGGAAAGTCCGTACGAATTTTCCGTCCTTCCAGCAGACATATTAGGCCAGGTGTATGAGCAGTTTTTGGGAAAAGTTATCAGATTGACTCATGGCCATCGTGCAATGATCGAAGAAAAGCCGGAAGTCAAGAAAGCAGGCGGCATCTATTACACACCCAACTACATCGTTGATTACTTGGTTGAAAAAACTCTCGGGGGATTACTGGAAGCAAAATCTTCAAAGCAGGCTTCCAAGCTCAAAATATTAGATCCTGCCTGTGGTTCCGGGTCGTTTTTAATCGCCGCTTATCGGTATCTTTTGGATTGGCATCGAAATCTGTATCTGGCTGAAGGACCCGGAAAACATCGCCAGCAAATCTATCAAGGTCACTGCTGGGGATTGGCGTCTAAGCACGGATGAGCGAAAGCGGATTCTATTAAACAATATTTTTGGGGTCGACATCGACTCGCAGGCAGTAGAAGTAACAAAACTTTCTCTGCTATTGAAAGTGCTGGAAGGAGAAACAGAAGAGTCATTAAACCGACAGTTGAAATTGTTTCATAAGCGAGCGCTTCCCGATCTGGGAAATAACATTAAGTGCGGAAACTCGCTGATTGAGTCCGATTTTTACCAGGTTCAACAGATGCTACTCATAGATGATGAGGAGCGCTATCGCGTCAACGCCTTCGATTGGCACATAGAATTTAAGAATATATTTCAAGCAGGAGGATTCGATATAGTTATCGGGAACCCTCCCTGGGGCGCTACATTCACAGAGGCGGACCTTGCCTATTTGCGAGTCAAGCATCGAAGAGTGGTTGCGCGTACGGTAGATTCATTCATTTACTTCATTGATAAAGCGACTCAACTCTTGAAAGAAAATGGCCGACTTGGCTTCATAGTTCCGAGCACTGTATTAAATCAAGTTGACGCGGCGCCAGTGCGTGATTTGATGTTAAAGCGAGGGTTATCGGTGCTGATCAACCTTGGTCAAGGAATCTTCGGGCGGAAAGTGCTCAACACATCGACAATAATTATTAGTAGCCCACAAAACGAACGCGCAGTAATTGATGTTCAAGACTTGTCCCTTCTGAAACTTTTTGAACGTAAAACCCGACTGACGAAACAATCTGCAACACCTTTACGCGAATGGGAGAAAATTGTTAAGCGCGATCCCCACCTAACATTTTTTGTTGGAAACGCAAGCAATGCAGAGTTACTTGATCGGCTGCGGAATGAGCATCCATCTTTTGGAAAGATTTTGGCGGGAACGATCCAGCGCGGGGTCAGTCCAGATGTGGTATCTGCACATGTGATTTCGAAATTGGATTCCAAGATAGCTCGATTAGAGCCTGAAATACTTAAACCGAGCGTCAGTGAACCGCAGATCAAGCGGTATCGCCCCTGGACTTCTGATCAATTAATTGTTTATACAGAACGTTCAACGGCTATAGATATGTTTCCTAGAACTTTAAACCATCTCACAAAGTTCAAACATCTGAATACCTGTAAGGAAGTGATCGCGGGTAAGCATCCTTGGTGGGCTCTACACAGGCCTCGGGATTTCGCTATTTTTAAGTCACCCAAGTTTATCGGGCTTACCACCGCCAAAACCATCGAACTGATTTACGATGCTGATTCATCGGTTTACGTAACCGACGCAATGTACGTGTTTAGCCTACTGCCTGAATATGATCCATGGGCATGCATGGCAATACTCCAGTCGAAGTTGTTCCTTTTCCTTTATCGCGTCTCGAACCAAGGTGAATCCCGAGTTATTCCTCAAATAAAGGCGTCGAAATTGCTCCCGCTGCCTTTTCCAAATAGGGACAGAACCCCTGCAATCTGGGCTACTCTGAGCCAATATTGCGAGATAATGATTCGATTGAACCAAGAGTTATCATCAGCAAAGGTGGGTCAGGATCGGACGAACCTGAAACGGCAGATTGAAACAATCGAGCAGCGGATTGATGATGAAGTATACAGAATATATGGATTAACCGAAGACGAGATTAATACTTTGGAAGGCATCAGCTTTTTCACAAAAGCTGCAGAGTGCACTTAAACCATCTGGGATTCCTTTTACTTTCCTGAAAAGCAGCCTAAGGCTCTGATTGCGGATATTGAAGCCATCGGTGTTCAAAGATTCTCAACCGTGAGGCACCTAATTACCTTGCGAAAGCTTCAAATACTTGAATAATTTCTAGAGGTGGATTCAAACACAGAGTTCGATAAGCGTAAACTTGGCCTCCGCCAAAAATTTGAGGATTGAAGATAAAGAATAGAAGATTGAGGAATGCCTGAGTTGCCGGACAACGTCATCAGTTGACGGAACTTGAATTGCCAGATGATCAAGCGCGCCCCTGGAAGACACTGGATCTTCATTGAGAGTCAGATTCAGAGCGGGGCTTTCAATCTCAAACTTGGCATACCCTGGCTTCAATATTACAAGGTCCTTACCAGGAATGACTTATAAATAGAACCCGATTCTGCGAACTTTTCCGTATTCAATGCGAGGTGCACTTTCAAATTAGACGTCTTTTCCTCCTAAAATTTTGTTGATCACAATAGATGTATTTTTGAAAAAGGACGCAAACATGAATTTCTTCTTTGACAAACACATCGATATATTACAAAATATGGATGTATGGAGCCAGAAGATTTGGAGCTTGCATTTAAAGCGCTTGCCGATTCTACTCGGCTGAAAATATTGGAGCTGTTGAAGCGCCCTGGTAAGAGTGTTTGTGGTCTCATTGAGAAACACGAGAAGGGCCTTTGTGCCTGTGATATTCAGGATGCGATTGGTCTCTCTCAAGCGGCGACTTCACATCATATGGAATTGTTGCGTCGTGCCCGGCTCATTCATGCAGAGAAACGAGGCCGCTGGATGTTTTATTGGAGAAATGAAGCAACGATTGCGTCTCTGGCACAGAAGCTTGCTAAGTCTGTGTAAAATTTTTTTGGCAATGTTAGATCGAAATATCTAAATGTATAAATATGAACATGAACGTCACTATGGCATCTTCCCCGATCATTGCACCTTCCAAGCGGTTGAACGTTTTTGAACGCTATCTTACCGTCTGGGTTTTCTTGTGTATGATTTTCGGGGTCTTCATCGGTCATTTCTTTCCAGGTTTTACAAGTCTTTTGCGAGATCTGCAGTTTGCTGAAGGCAGTCAGATCAATGTGCCAATCGCAATTCTGATCTGGTTCATGATTTATCCGATGATGCTAAAGATTGAACTCGGCAGTTTGAAACAGGTAGGAAAAAGACCGAAGGGTCTTCTGATTACTTTGCTTGTGAATTGGATGATCAAACCCTTTTCGATGGCATTGATCGCCTGGTTGTTCTTTAAAGTATTGTTTTATTCCCAAATTGGCGAGACGCTTGCGAATCAATATATTGCCGGTTCGATTATTCTTGCAGCCGCGCCGTGCACTGCGATGGTGTTTGTTTGGTCCTATCTCACCGATGGAGATCCTTCTTATACGCTTGTGCAGGTTTCGCTGAACGATCTGCTCATGCTGCTTCTTTTCGCGCCTATCGTGACTCTGCTTGTAAGTGGTACAAGCAATTTGATTGTGCCGTTTCGTGTCCTTTTGTACAGCGTGATCGCCTTTATCGTCATCCCTCTGACGCTTGGAGCTCTTTCAAGAATGATTTTGATAAGGAACAAAGGCAAAGATTGGTTCGATTCAGTCTTCGTTCCTTTTTTCCAGCCGATCACAGTGATCTCATTGCTACTGACACTCGTCTTGATTTTTGCGTTTCAAGCAGAAAATCTTACGGTTCGATGGTTTCATGTTTTGCTTATTTCGATTCCTTTGGTCATTCAAGTCTATTTGAATTCTTCTCTCGCATACGGATTGATGAAATTTTTCAAAGTTCCACATAACGTCGCAGCACCAGGAGCATTAATTGGGGCTAGTAATTTTTTCGAACTTGCCGTTGCGACCACAATTGCTCTTTTCGGTCCGATCTTCCGGAGCGGCGCTAGCGACGGTTGTAGGTGTGCTTGTTGAGGTTCCCGTAATGCTTTCTGTTTGCTCAGTTTGCAATCGAACGCGGCATTGGTTTCCAGAAACTCCCCAAATCGCTCAGTGAGATAAATGACTCACAGGAGGTTAACCTTATGAAAGGACAATACAACGTTTTATTTTTGTGTACCGGCAACTCCGCTCGTTCCATTATGGCGGAAGCCATTATGAATCATAAAGGAAAACCAAACTTCAGAGCTTTCAGTGCCGGAAGTCGTCCAGCCGGATCTGTTCGCCCCGAAGCATTGATACAACTTGAGCAGGCCCGTCTCCCTACAACGGGATTCCGAAGCAAAGATTGGATAGAATTTGCACAGCCTGGTGCGCCTGAATTGCACTTCGTGTTTACAGTATGCGATCGGGCAGCCCAGGAAGTTTGCCCGGTTTGGCCAGGTCAGCCTATGACCGCACACTGGGGCGTTCCCGATCCCGCCGCCGTAAACGGTACGCCGAAAGATATCGAACGGGCGTTTCATGATGCATTCATAACGCTCGATCGTAGAATCAGTCTTTTCTTAAGTCTGCCACTTGCAAGCCTCGACCAACTCGCGCTTAAAAAGAAAGTTGATGAAATCGGCAAGTCATAGTCGGTTAAAATTAACGCTTTGATATTGCCAAAGTTAAGGTGGGAATGTACGTGCTGAGAACTATGACCTTAGTATTACAGATATAGTATTTAGAGCCTTGAATTTCAGCGTCTTTTTAAAAAAGCTGATCAAAGTTGGAGGTGGATTCAAACACAACGCTCAATAAGCATAAAATTTGACATCCGCCAAATATTTGAGGATGGAGAATAGAGGATTGAAGATAGAGAATAGAGGATTGAGAAGTGCCAGAGTTGCCGGATGTAGTCATTTACATTGAAGCGCTGGAAAAACGGATTCTTGGTGAAAGGCTTGAAGGAGTCAGAATTGTAAGTCCGTTTTTGCTTCGTACCGCAACACCTCCTATCAATAGTGTTGTTGGAAAGAAAGTTCAGCAGTTGCGCAGAATTGGAAAGCGCATTTGCATCGGGTTCGAAAACGATTTTTGGCTAGCTTTGCATTTGATGATCGCTGGACGTTTGCATTGGCGACAACCTGGCGCAGAAATTTCGCCACGTCAGAATTTCGCTGCATTTGATTTCCCCAAAGGTAGCCTGCTATGGAGCGAAGCCGGCTCGAAAAAGCGTGCATCACTTCATTTAGTGGCGGGAGAAAATGCACTTCGCGATCTTGATGCTGGCGGACTGGAAGTTTTGGAATGCAGTTTTGAAGATTTTAGAAACGCTTTGCTTTCTTCAAATCACACGCTTAAACGCTCGCTTACTGATCCGCGATTATTCAGCGGCATCGGTAATGCTTACTCCGATGAAATCCTATTTGAAGCGAAGCTTTCACCAATTGCAATGACCCAAAAACTGAATGATGAAGAGATCCATCGATTATTCGAAGCGATTCAGGCAACGCTTACTCAGTGGATTCAGCGGCTTCGCGAAAAATATCAGGCTAAGTTTCCGGAAAAAGTTACCGCGTTCCGCGAAGAGATGGCGGTTCATGGGCGCTACAAGAAAAGTTGCAGACGTTGCAATACGCTAATCCAGCGAATCCGCCATGCCTCGAATGAAACGAACTATTGCCCAACTTGCCAAACACAGGGCAAACTTCTCGCTGATCGTGCATTATCACGCCTTTTGAAAGAAGATTGGCCCAGATCGATCGAAGAATTGGAACTTCGGTTCACAAAACAGAAGTGAACTAATCTCCTGAACAAACGAATGATTCAGAAGCGCTGAGGGTTGAAACTTGAAAGCCGGCAGCGGAATCAAAAAACGGCACCGGAATTTCCTCCAACACAAACGGTAAACTGGTCAAATCAAATTGTGCATTCGTTAGCCCGAAATTTGTAAGTTTGGAACAGCCGCCTTGAATTTGTCCGTTCGAATTTATTTTCAAAAGGATGCTATCCATGTTGTTAGCATTACGGTCACCAGCGCACCCTGAAACTAGAATTGAATCATCCGGTGTTAGCACTAAAGGTTTTCCTAAAAACACGGGCCGCGAATCCGGTTTCACTTTTTTGCGCCACAATATGTTTCCATTTTCATCAACCCTGAACACAACTCCGCGCGAATTTCCTCCACCAGGTGCAGTGATGGTTCCTGACAAGATTAAGTCATCACCATCTGCAATGATTGAAGCCAGCAAACTTGCGCCAGGAGATCTATAAATTCGCGACCACACTGGAGTTCCCGCTGAATCTAATCTTGAAATTACTAAATCCGATCTCAAACCCGAAGCTGCAAATGCCTCCGTGAAGTAATAACCACCACCAGGCGCTTGAAATACCGACAGTCCAACATGATTTCCCGATGAACCGTACATGCGCGACCATTCAACCGAACCATTACTCCGCAATTTCACAACCACTGAACGAACTCCATCAGCGAAGTCGGATGCGATCGCAACAATCGCACCGTTGTCAGATGTGAGTGCAAGATCGGATGCATGATCAAAACCGGCAGCCGAAAAAACTTTTCGCCAAACTGGATGTCCGCCAGAATTGAACTTCACAACCACAACATCATTCAAATTCGGATCATGATCCGCATCACCCAATACAATAAATCCACGATCCCTAGTCTGAACAATCCTTACAAAATGTTCATTGCCAGATGTGCCGAAAGTTCGCTTCCATAAAACCGTGCCTGATGATTGCACTTTCAAAATAAAGCCGTCCAGAAGTCCGACACCAAATGAGTTTGTATTACCAACTACAACGGCGCCACCATCGGAAGTTTCAACAATTGCTTGCGCTTGATCAGAACCAGAGCCAACAATTCGTTGTGCTCTTTGAACACTTCCAGAATCGCTGAACTTAAATAGCAGGATATCGTCCGATGCGAAGTCCACACCTGTGGCCATAAGGTCGCCTGACTTTAATCCAGTTGCGGATGAAAAACATTCGTTTCCAGGAAGCTGAATGGTTTCAAGGAAATTATCGGCCGCCGCGTAAGAACTGAACACAAGCAGGATTAGAATTGCAATTTTCATAAAGCGAAGTTTAGTTGAGGATGTCTCCGCTTACAAGAGACATTAACAAAATGTACTAATTCTTAAACAACATGGACAAAATCAAAAACAAAATGACATTTACTCATATCTCAGCACTACCGAAGGATCCAGCTTTAACAATCCGCGCGCCGGAAGGTAAGCTGCAACCACTGAAACAAGAAGCATCAACAATGAAACGCCGCCCAACGTCAAACTATCAGTAGGAGTAAGGCCAAACAAAATGCTTGAAAGGTAGGGACTCACCAGCAAAATTGCAGATAATCCTAATAGTATTCCGAAAATAGATAACATGAAGATTGGTTTGATCATGATCTTCAGCACATCGCGAGATGTAGCACCTAGTGCTAATCGGATACCCATTTCTGATTTTCGTCGTATCACAGCGAAATAAACTGTCGCATAAATTCCTGCGGCAGCAAGAATCAATGCAATAACAGATAAGACGCTAATCAAGAACATTGCATAACGCTCTCTCAGAGTGGAAGTTTTTACCAATGATGACATTGGTTCAATGCTTTGCACCGGTTGATTCGGATCGATTTCCAAAACGACTTGTCGCACCGTTGTAATCATGTTTTCAGGTTTCGATGCTGTGCGAACAACAACGTTCATGATGATGTAAGGAATTTGAGATAACGGAACGAACAATTCCGGTTCAGGAGTTATCAATGGCCCATAAGTATGCGTGTTACCAACAACGCCAACGATTTCATATGTCTGCCAATCGGACCAAAAGAATCGAATCCTTTTTCCAATCGGTGACGATGGCCCCGAAATTTTGTTTGCAAGCTCCTCATTGATGATTACAACTTTCGGTGAATCGACATCATCCGCATTCAGGAATGTTCTTCCTTCCAAAATTGGAATATGCATTGTTCGGAAATAATCTGCTGTGGCGGATCGGAATTTGGCTTTTGGAGCTGTGGCGCGTTCTGGTTCCGCTTCTTCAACACGATAATATGGAACATCAAAATCAATTCCAAAAGTATTCATCGGCAGCACTGTAACCGCTCCTGCATCAGTAACTCCAGGACTGCTTTTCAACCTATCTAAAAGAGATTTGAAATATCGAACTTGCTTTCCCTGTTCAGCATATTCAGAATCCAGACGGATACGGGCTACAAGAACATTCGCCTGTTCAAAGCCTGGATCAACTTTTTGAAGAAAAATGAAACTGCGAATAAATAATCCCGCTCCTACTAACAAGAAGAGACCTATAGCAATTTCAAAAACAATGAATCGATTTTGCAGAGTTTTATTTTTGTGTCCTTCCGTTAACCCACCATCCCTGATTTTCCAGGATTCCGATTGCGCTGGTTCAGAACCTCGAATTGCAGGGAGCACACCAAAGATAATTGCCGCAAGAATAGAAACAATGAATGTGAAGACGACGGATGTCCAATCAATTTCAGCTTGAGTCAATCGCGGGATGATCTCAGGATTCAAACGCAGTAAAAGCAAAACGATAAACCGTGCAAACAAAATTCCAACAATGCCGCCACAAATGCTGATCAAGAAACTTTCAATGAACAATTGTCTGACAATATTTTTCCTGGAAGCGCCCAATGCTGCGCGGATCGCAATTTCGTGATTACGCCGCGCAAAATGCATCAACATTAAAATTGCTACATTTGCACATGCAATAAGGAACACAGATACAACTGCGGCAAACGCAACCCATAGCATGGGTTTTACTTTGCCAACGATCTGATCCTTCAGCCCTACCAGCAAGATTTGTGAACCGCGATTGCTATCTGGAAATTCGGCGCTTAATTGTTTTGCGATTTGATCAACGTCTTGCTGTGCCTGATCGATGCTGACGCCCGGCTCCAGTCTGCCAAAAACACGCAAATAATTTTGTCCGCGATCAATCGCCTCTATATCGCTCCGCCTTAAGATTAAGGGTGCCCAGATATCAGCCTTCCCTGCCGGACTTTCAAACCATTTCGGCAAAACTGCGATAATTTCAAATGTGTGATTATCCAGCCGGATCAATCTTCCAATCACATTGCGATCTTTTCCAAAAACTCTTTCCCAAAATCCGTAGCTAATCGCAATTTGATCCTGCTGCAAAGATGAAGCTTTTCCAAAAATCGGATTCACACCCAGTAAATCAAAAAAATTTGGCGACACCCGGCACCACAAAATTTCTTCAGCGGCCCATGATCTAATAACGTAATTGATCCAATCCGTGAAGCTGCCGCCATGCCTGCAAACGAACGATTTCTCTCATGCCAATCAATGAAGTTCGATGCGGATGTTGTATCAGGTGCGAGCCCCTTTTCGCGGTTGATTTCCCACAGCGTAACAAGTTGATTCGGATTTGCGAAACTCAAAGGCTTCAACAATACCGTATTGATCAGGCTGAAGATTGCTGTATTCGCACCAATTCCAATTCCAAGAATGAGCAATACAAATACAAAAAAGCTGCGATTCTTGCGAAACATTCGAATGCTATAACGGAGGTCGCGAGTTATAGAGTTCATAATTCCACTTGCTTCCATAGCCAGATTCCGATGAGGATCCTCACCAGTGGTTGAAAGGTATAAGAAACGAATTCGGGAACAAAATTCATCCAGGTTTGATTCAGGAATCCATGGAACAGTGTCACACAACCAAGTGCAGCCCAAACAAACAGCAAATTACTGATCCATTTTTCTAATCCGGAACTTCTTACCGTAGCAACAGCATAACAAAGATTCCCCAGTAAGAATCCAAAGATTAACAAGAAGAACAATGCATCATTGATTTGAGGCCAGCTCAACAAATTTTCTTTCAGAAGTTCACGCACTTCTGGATTTGGCTCATTTAACAAACGCGCACGCCATTGTGTTATTGCATTTAAAGCTAACGAGACTCGAAAAAATTCTGCAAGGCCAAAGATCCAGTAGCCACCTAATCCAAGGCCGATCCATCCAGCGGCGGTTTTATATTTGACTGCGGCTATTCCCCACATAGAAGCAAGCACAAGCAAAATGTGAATTAAGACAATCCAGAGCCGGAGCTTATAGATCGGATTTTGCGAAAGCAGCAGTTGTTCTTCGAATTTATTTGCGGGATGCAGAAGCGGCAATAAATGAACTCCGAATGTTGTGAGTGCTGATGCAAATGCACAACAAGCCGCAAATCGAAAAAAATTCCGTGAAAACATCTATTACCTACAAGTGTAGTAGATTTAGCTTAATTCGTAGTAGGATGTCAACACTTTCCGGGTATTTGTGTCTCAATCGGTAACATCCGGGATTATTGCTGTATCGTCCGTTGACATTAGCAGCCTTAGCAAAAGTGCTTCCTGCTCGAAATGGCATTTGGCATGGCGCAACCACATCTGTGAGAGAATATTCTGTTGAATTTTGAAAAAAGTTTTCAAGTGCGAACAAATTTTGTCCGGAGACGTCATTCAAAGTAATGCGATGGCAAGATTTCGTGCCACACGGGGAGAAACCGATGGAACATGCAATGACTACAACTGCGTTTACGATCGATGGCTACAGAATTACAAGGAACATGGGCATTGTTCGTGGAATTATTGTGCGTTCGCGATCTTTGTTTGGCACAATCGGAGCAGGTCTACAAACAATGGTTGGCGGAAACATTTCCTTGTTCACTGAATTGTGTGAGAAAACACGCGAAGATGCTTTCGAAACAATGCTCGCTCATGCCTGGGATTTAGGAGCAAACGCAGTGATTGGCATCCGATATGATGCAACGGAATTAATGAGCGGTGTTACGGAAGTACTGTGTTATGGAACCGCAGTTGTAGTAGAACCGACAACGATTCCTGAAGATTAGCGCGAATAAATCATTTTACCGCCAAGAAAAGTCATTTCAACTTTTACATCGCGAATTTTTTCCGGCCCAATCGCAAAGATGTCATCGCTTAACACTACAAAATCCGCAAGCTTCCCTACCGTAATCGATCCTTTTTCTTTCTCTTGAAATTCTGCATAAGCAGATCCCATTGTGTAAGCTTGCACAGCTTCAACCAGTGTGATTTTTTGTTCCGGAAACCAACCGCCGGGATTTTTTCCATCCAGTGTGGCACGAGTTACAGCAGCATATAAGCCTTGCATCGGATCCAGAGGCGCAACATTCCAATCCGTTCCGAATGCAAGCTTCACACCGTTGTCTAAAAATGTACGGAAAGCATAAGTACGGCTGCTGCGGTCTTTGCCAATTCTCTTTTCAGCCCAGCGTCCATCATCAATCGCGTGATAAGGCTGCATCGATGCAATCACATTTTGTTTTGCAAAACGCGCAAAATCTTTGGCTGCCATATGCTGACAATGTTCAATTCGAAAGCGCCGATCGCGCCGTCCATTTTTTTCCGCAGCTTGTGCAAACATATCAAGAATCATTGAAATGGCCTGATCTCCTATTGCATGCACACAAATTTGAAGGCCAGCGGCATCGGCACCTTGAATTCTGTCCCGCATCGCATCAGGCGGCTGCATTTCATCTGAAAGTAATCCGTGATTTTTTGGATCATCGCTAAATGGTTCGAAAAAATATGCAGTAGAAGATCCGAGTGAGCCATCAGCAAATCCTTTGAGCGCACCGGTTCTAATCAATTCCGAACCGAAACTTCTGCGCAATCCAATTTTTGAAAGATCTTGCCAACCGGCCAGAGGTGGAGCTGCATAAAAACGCGTAAACAGTTCGCCGCGTTCTGCTAGATCTGCAAGTGCTGAAATTTGATCGTAAGCTAATCCCATGTCTTGAACGCTTGTTACACCTAACGATGCAGCATGTTTCGTTGCACGGCGGCCAATTTGCATAATTTGATCATGGGTAAGTGGCGGAATTACTTTGAAAACGAAATTCATCGCCGCATCTTTCAATGCACCGGTTGGTTCACCTTTAGCATCCCGAACAATTGTTCCGCCAGGAGGATCAGGAGTTTGCGCAGTGACGCCTGCGAGTTTCAGCGCAAGCGAATTTGCCAGCGCCATGTGCCCATCATAGCGATTTACAAATATCGGATTATCCGGAGTAACTGGATCAATTAACTCTTTGGTTGGCATTTCCACAGGAGTCCAGCGTTGATCATCCCAATCGCCCCCTTGAATCCACTCCCCTTTCGCACGCGATTTGACGTGCTCTGCAATCCGTCTTGCAAACTCTTGCTGTGAATCAGCATCTTTTAAATCCACGCTATCCAATTGCACTCCACCACTGATGAAATGAACGTGCGAATCATTAAATCCAGGAACCACTCGCTTGCCATTCAGATCAATCATCTTGGTGTGGGGTCCTTTCAAGCTTTCTATATCTGCATTTGTGCCGACCGCAATGATCCTCTCGCCAATTACAGCAAGCGCTTGTGCTTCTGGCATCTTTGAATCCACAGTCCAGATTTTGCCATTGGTTAAAATCAGATCGGCGGATGGTTTTTCGGCGTGAACAACTGCGCAGCATAACGTCAAAACTAAAAGGCATCGATAGATCATGTGATTGACTCCGTGGTAAAGGGCTAGGGGTTAGCCAGCAACTCGGACGCGACGAATCTTCCTAATTTCGCTGGCTTTAGATCGTTGAACATTATAGAGATCCCATCTTAGTTGAAGATTCATCCAAAAGGCAGGGGTGTTTCCAAAAAACTTGGATAAACGGAGTGCTGTATCAGGAGTAACGCCGCGCCGCCGATTAATGAGCTCGTTCACTCTTTGGTACGGCACATGAATCTCATCTGCAAGCTGCCGTTGAGAAATGTTCATTGGTTTCAAAAATTCTTGAAGAAGCATTTCACCAGGATGTGTAGGCTCTCGGTGAGTAGGTATTCTAATCATTCTTTACCCTCTATGGTAATCAACAATCTCCACCCCTTCTGGTCCCGAATCGGACCAACCAAAGCAAATTCGATATCTATCGTTTATTCGAATGCTAAACTGACCTTTTCGGTTTCCCGATAGTAATTCAAGCCGGTTACCGGGAGGGATTCGGAGTTCCTCCAGCCGTTCAACAGAATCGACTTGATCAAGTTTTCTCCTTGCCGCTGTCCAGAGTTCCTTGGGACAGCAATTTCTTGCAGCACGACTGTTCCTGCCGTAAAAGACATCGCCGGTTCCGCGATCGGCGAATCCTTGAATCACATTAGCATGATATCACGGCTGTCGTGCTATCGCCAGTTTCCTGGACCTTGTGTATTGTTCATTCGAACATTCGTGCACTGTACTTCTGGCATCTTCGTGTTCCCGTGGTAAATTCTTTACAAGGATAACTGTAATGGTGTCAGATGGGCAGAAACTGAGAACCACACTTCTTCGGTCAGCAAATATTCAAACGCACCAATATCGTAGCAACCACTCTGAGGTCTCGATACCCCACCAAAATCTTTAACGATTCCAGTATTAGATCCGGCATCGATTGCAGGACTTTTCGGCTGAAGGTGAAAATCTGAAGCGGCAACATTCACAAAAAGCGGATTGGCATTGATGCAGTTTGATTCAAAGTCGGGACAATGACCTGCGTTGAAGTATAAGTTGTTATTTGCAATAAGCGCCGCAGATCCTGCAGACGCTTCAATCAGAACATATGTCTGCGATGAAACGGCATAAACAATATTGTCACGGAATGTAATTTTGCCAACGCCTGCACGCTCAAGATAGAGCTGTGCATTGCTTCCGTTTATTCCAGGAGTTCCATTATTGTAGAGGACATTGTTCTGAACAATGACTGTTCCGTTCGGATCATTCACACGTAGGCCGGGATCTCCACTCCCAATGATGATGTTGTTATAAACAAACACGGTACCGAGGACATTGCTGTTACCATCGCTACCTCCTAGAACAATATTGTTCAATTCAGAGCCGGAAAGGAGATTGTCATGGATCTGAACATTGTCGATGAAATCGCCGTCCATGTGGCCATAGACTTGAATAGCGCGTGCGCCCCGTTGATCCTGAATTTGGTTCCAGCCGAAATCAATATCTTCGTTTATTCCGAATCCCTGCAGGTAAAATCCAGATCCGTTTAATTTGTCACCCCGATCCCCATTGTTTCGCAAGAAATTTCCGTAGATTTTGTAGTGAGCACTATTGCCGGTAATGCCAATCGTTCCGCTATTCGAATAAATTCCATCGTGAGCATAATTTCCAATAATACGGTGAAAATCACCACGCAGTTCGAGCGTGGCACCATAATCAGTAAATTGCATATTGGCGATGACGTAATGCTGCATTGCATCATCCACAAAAAAGCTTCTACGCATCGGTGCAGGGGCACCTATAATTGGTGAGTCACCTGGATAACCGATCCATGCAACGGGAGAATTCGTGGTGCCATTCGGATCATTATCCAGAAAAAAACAGATGGCACAGTCCCAACCGGGATATCGTGGATCCAACGTATCGAATGTGCCGCCTTTGATGTAGACGATATCCCCAGGGCGTAACTTTCCCGCTTGTCGGTATGGTGTTTCAAATGGTTCTTCAAAAGTGCCGGGGTTTATATCAGATGCTTTGGAAGCATCCTTAATTACGAAGTAGATATTTCCGGATCGCACTGTAAACGGCAAAGGATTACTGACTTTACCCTCAACCGTTACAATAATGTTACCAGAACTAATTGACCGCCCAGGTTGGACAACGATCAGATCAAGATGGCGTGCAACCCCGTTGTTTTCCCCCCAAATAACATATTTTGCAACCTCAGTTCCGCCGATTTTAACAGTGGAATTTCCCCTTTGTGCTCCAAAACCTTCACCATAAATACTGATAAACGCTCCTAGATTATCCTGTCCTCCACTCTTCGGACCGCTTGTAATATCGGTAAAAAATATGACCGGATTAGAAGCTTGAGCAATTCCACAAAGCAGAATCAAAACCAAAAGTCGAAAAATCATTTTCCACCTCATCTATCAACCCTTTTTCCAAAGTTCATGCCACAACCTGTTTCGAGAGACTCGTCCGGAATTCTCGCTTATTGTTCCGACGAATTGTCCAGCGGCTGGACAACCTTGGACATTAAAGCTGCAATCGCCACTGCATTCCAATTTGCGTTACTCACGATTGACGTTACTAAAACCGTAGTGCAGACAATGTGATGTGTATGATGTTCGCTAGTATAATGAAAACACAGAACTCTTGATGAGACTTTCCGCAGGAAATCCAACTTCGAAAGATGGCTGATCGGCCCGCAATTTGTTGAATGCCTGGCCCAAATTTACGTTATGCTTGGCGATTACGATGCTGCACTGGATCAACTCAGCTATCTTCTTTCTATTCCGTCGCAAATTTCTGTTCCGCAGATAAAAATCGATCCGCGCTGGGATCCGTTGTGCAATCATCCGCGCTTTCAGCAACTGCCAAAAAAATATTCGTAAACAGATGTTCTAACTGGACCTAATATGCGACGCTGCGTGGGAGCACTGAAATAACCAGGACAGTCTTGCCCTGTTCAACACGAAAAATGACTCTGTACTCTCCTACTCTCAGCCGGATCATCCCTCTGAGTTCTCCAGAAAGCTTTTTCGCATGTCCATGAATCAATTGATTTTCCAAAACAATCAGTTCTTCAAGTTCTCTAATGATTCGCGATCGCATCTTCTGCGGAATTTTTTTAAGGTTCTTTATAGATTCATCCGTGTATTTAATGTTCCACATGAAGAATCTTCTTGGCTTCTTTATGTGAGATTACCTTTCCCTCTTTTGCATCTTTTAACCCGCGAAGAATGGAATCCAAGTATTTTTTGTTTGTGATGATCTCCAGAGTTTCTTTGTTTCTTTCCAGGTACTCGTCTACGAGCTCTTCCACTATGGTGCTGAGCGGTCGATTTTCAAATCCCGCCAAAGCACGCAAAAGCCTAAGCTTTTGATCAGGTAATCGGAGGGTTGTAGCAGCCATTAGTACTTATCTCCCTTAATGATATTGTAATATCTTGATATCGTAATTTCAACACCCTAGAAGTTACTTGTTGTTTGATTCCTTGTTCTATGTTCTCTGCGACTCTGTGGTAAATTCTGTACAAGGATAACTGTAATGGTGTCAGATGGGAAGAACTGATTCTGGTACAGAAATCAAAATAAACTTAAGATTCCGCTTTGGAGGATTTTATGAAAAACGCTGAACGCATTGAAACGAAATTAATTCATTCCGGTGAACCTTCGCCGCGTATTAAAGGTGCGGTTGTGATGCCGATATTTCAATCTGCCAATTATGAATATGAAGGCGAAACAGATTACAACGAACTGAAATACATCCGATTAAATAACACTCCGAACGCGACCGTACTTTCTGAGAAACTTGCGGCCCTAGAAAATGCGGAAAAAGCGATTGTTACCTCCAGCGGAATGGCAGCGATATCCACTACTTTTCTTACGTTGCTCCAAAACGGGGATCATCTGTTAGCGCAAAACACACTTTATGGTGGCACACATACATTTGTTACCAGAGACTTCGCAAATTTTGGTTTTACCTATGATTTCATCGATCCCGCACGACCGGAAACCTGGAAAAGCAAATTAACATCGAAGACGAAAGCAATTTATGTGGAGGCGATTTCAAATCCTCTGATGTCTGTGCCGGATTTGAAAGCGGTCAGTGCATTTGCGAAAGAAAACAAAATTGTTTCAGTAATTGATAACACGTTTGCGAGTCCGGTTAACTTTCGTCCTGCGGAACACGGATTCGATCTTTCAGTTCACAGTTGCACAAAATATTTAAACGGCCATTCCGATATTGTTGCCGGTGCTGTGATCGGTCGTGAGGATCTAGTCACAAAAATTTTGCATCGTTTGAATCATCTTGGCGGATCGCTTGATCCTCATGCCGCATTCTTGCTGCATCGCGGAGTCAAAACTCTGGCGCTGCGAGTGCGACAGCAAAATCAAAACGCATTTAAACTTGCTCATTTCCTGGAACGACATCCTGCTGTTGAACGCGTCAACTATCCTGGATTGGAAACTCATCCGCAACATACTCTTGCGCGTGATCTGTTTGAAGGTTTTGGTGGAATGTTGAGTTTTGAATTGAAAGGCGGAGCGAAAGCAGCGGATCGTTTTCTTGAACGCGCCAAGCTTCCAATCTACGCAGCAAGCCTTGGCGGCGTAGAAACTTTGATGACGCTTCCCTCTAAATCATCCCACGCGGGATTAGATCCGGCGGAGCGCCGCGCTCTTGGAATCAGCGATGGTCTGATCCGAATTTCTGTTGGCATCGAAGCCGTGGAAGATTTGCTGGAAGACTTTAAACAAGCGCTGGATTAAAAGAACAAGGTCCTCAAAAATCATCAATCATAGGCTATACTAGCGCCTCGAAATCAAATAAATCTTGCTAGGAGAACCAACATATGACTGATGAAAAACGTGACGAAACCCAAACTCCGCCACCTCATGTACAACTGGTACAAATGGCCATGGCGCATTGGGGATCGCATATTGTTTACGTTGCAGCCAAACTCAATTTAGCCGATCACCTTGCTAAAGAGCCGATGAATGCTAATCAACTTGCTGAAATAACTGGGACGCATCCGCCGTCTCTTTATCGCTTGATGCGAACACTTGCGAGTCTCGGAATCATGACTGAGGATTCGTCACATCGTTTCTCATTGACTGCAGTTGGTGATGCAATGAAAACCGGTGCACCCGGTGCCGCGCGAGCCACAATCCTGACCATCGCGAGCCCCTGGTGGAGTAGCGGTTTTGCTGAACTTATGTATTCGGTTCAAACCGGGAAACCGGGATTTGAGAAAATGGTGGGTATGCCGGTTTTCGATTGGTTCGCAAAGAATCCCGAAGAAGCATCTTTGTTTAATGAGACAATGGTTGGAATTCATGGTGCTGAGCCGGCGGCTATCGCAGGTGCTTATGACTTCTCTGGTATGAAAAATATTGTGGATGTTGGTGGATCAACTGGAAATCTGCTGGCCACAATTCTTGAAAGCAATCCTGAATCACGCGGCATCCTTTTCGATATGCCGCATGTTGTTCGTGATGCGCCTGCGGTGTTAAAAGCACGCGGCCTTGCCGATCGAGTTACGATTGAGCCAGGAAGTTTTTTTGAAAGCGTCCCTTCTGGTGGTGATGCTTATATGCTTTCCCACGTCATTCACGATTGGTCGGAAGATCAATGCCTTACGATTTTTGGCAACTGTCGGCGCGTAATGAATGCGAATACTCGATTGCTAGTCATCGAAATGGTGCTTCCAGGCGGAAATACTCCGCACCCTGGCAAGATGCTGGACATGATGATGCTGGTTGGACCAGGAGGACGTGAGCGTACAGCAGAAGAATATGATGAGCTGTTGAGTAAAGCTAGTCTACGTCTCACGCGAGTCGTTCCAACAGAATCAGCGGTAAGCGTAGTTGAAGCGAAACTCAAGTAGTTTTGCTGTGCCTCAGCCTTTTTAAGTAGTACACTGCGAATAATAAGAGGCGAACCGATGAATCCGATTACTCAACAAGAATCCAAGCCCGAATCGCAAATGTCAGCAAATCTAGTGGATCTTTTGATTCGTGGTACTTTGATTGGCGCCCTTGTGGTGTTGTGCTACAAGGTATTTGCGCCATTCTTACCATTGATGGCATGGTCTATCATTTTGGCGGTAGTACTGTACCCATCGCATCAATGGTTCGCGCGGAAGGTGCGTGGTAAGCAATGGTTAGCTTCCACCATTCTGCTTCTCATCGGTTGTTTGTTGATCGTCACCCCAACTGCTTTGCTGCTAAATTCTTTTGCCGATTCTATTCGTGGGTTTATCAGCTCAGTGCAAAACAACACTTTAGAAATACCTGCGCCAAATGAAGGAGTCGCAAAGTGGCCGATAGTTGGAAAAAAGGTACACGACGCATGGTTAAAAGCTCATACTGATTTACCGGGCTTGGTCAGGAGTATGCAGCCTAAGATTGGCAATTTGGCGCATGCGGCACTTGGGATGGTGGCAGGCATTGGTGGCGGAATATTGGTATTTTTAGGTTCATTCATTATCGCTAGCATCATAATGGCATATGGTGAATCGGGCGCTCAGAGTTTCCATGCGCTTTTCCATCGGATCGCAGGCAACATAAAGGGTGAGGCACTCGCTAAATTAAGCACTGCAACCATCCGTGCAGTTGCGATGGGTGTCATTGGCGTTGCTTTTATCCAGGCAATCCTGATCGGCCTGGCACTGCTGATAGCAGGCGTACCTTCGGCTGGTGTGTTGGCGATCATTGCACTCGTCCTGGGTATTGCACAGGTGCCGGCGTTGCTAATCATAATTCCATGCATCATTTACATTTGGTCGAGCGGCGATTACAGCAACACGGCTGCAATCACTTATACGATCCTCCTGCTGGTGACCGGCTTAGCTGACAACTTTTTGAAACCGCTCATGCTTGGCCGCGGGGTTAATGTTCCGATGCCGGTGATTTTGTTTGGCGCTATTGGCGGTGTTGCAAGCGGCGGAATTCTAGGGATGTTCGTAGGTGCGATGGTTTTAGCACTTGCATATGAAATCTTCCAAGGTTGGATTACAACAGATCCGAACTCGATTCCGCCAGCACAGAACGAACCAATCAAAAAGAGCGATCCACGGCCTACTTAGGAATTTTGGCCAACAACTCCTTTAAACGGTCCGCATACTCTCGCGTGCAAACTAAAGTTTTGCCATTCTTTTGAACGATGATTACGTCTTTCAGGCCTGCGGTGGCAATCAAACCATTTTCCGAATAAACAATGCTGTCGGTGGTATCGAGACTAACACTCTCACCTTGAACAAGATTGCCTTCTTCGTTCGGAGTCAAAATCCGGAACAAGGAATTCCATGTTCCAACATCATCCCATGCGAACGAAGCTGGAACCACAACAACATTGTCCGCTTTTTCCATCACACCGAAATCGATCGAGATCCGTTGCAACTCGGAATATTTTTTTCGGGCCACCTCACGATCTGTTTCCTGCTTGATTTGATTCAACGCGTCCCACAAGTCCGGCAGATGTTTTGCGAACAACTCTTGAATCGTTGAAACCTGCCACAAAAACATTCCACTGTTCCAGTAATACAACGGATCATGGAAAAATTTTCCGGCTCGTTCGTGATCTGGTTTTTCGATAAACTTTTCAGCCCTAAATACGGGCGCATCATGAGTCCCCAAATTTTCAGGTGATGCTTTCACATAACCATAATTTGTTTCAGGCCTTACCGTTTTGATTCCAAACGTCGCAACGGCATTATTTCCTAAAACAAATTCCACACCGACACGCATGGTATTCACAAATGAATCGGTATCAGGGATTAAATGATCTGCGGGCAAGATCAACATCAAGGCATCGGATGGTAAATGTAATGAAGCAAAACCGATTGCAGCTGAAGTATCGCGTCCTTCCGGTTCAAGCAACAAATTGTTTTCTTGAAGCGCCGGCAACTGTTCGCGGGACAGCTGTTCATGTTGTTCGCCAACCACCAGAAAAATATTTTCATCCGGCACGAGGCGTCGAGCGCGGTCAAAAGTTTGTTGCAACAATGATTGGACTGAAAAGAATTTCAGAAATGGTTTTGGATATTCGGGAGTGCTTAACGGCCAGAATCGTTCCCCTTTTCCGCCGGCTAGAATTACAGCGTATGCAGGTTTATTCATATATCAACAAAAATGCGGGAATCACGCAGAAGGTTGGCGCACGTTGGCTTTTACGAAACGAACAATTTCATCCAGTGAACTACCCGGCAAAAAAATTCCTTTCACACCCAGATCTTGTAATTTCGAAATATCTTGATCAGGAATTATGCCCCCCATGAAAATCAGAACATCTTCCATTTTATTTTCCTTTGCAAGTTCACAAATTCTCGGCATCACATAATTATGGGCACCTGACAAAATGCTTACACCGATCGCATCCACATCTTCTTGCAAAGCAGCTTGAATGATTTGCTCCGGAGTTTGACGCAAACCGGTATAAATCGCTTCCATACCAGCATCTCGCAGCGCGCGTACGATTACTTTCGCACCACGGTCGTGTCCATCTAAACCGGGTTTTGCTACAAGAACTCGTATTTTCTTTTCTTTCATAACCACAAAAACACAGAGCTTATACTATCTCAGGTTCGCGATATTCGCCGAACACATCGCGCATCGCATTACAGATTTCGCCAAGTGTTGCATATGCTTTTACAGCTTCCAGAATTGGATACATCAAATTTCCGCTGCCTTTCGCAATTTCACGAATGCCATCCAGAGTTCTTTGAACCTGATCGTTATTGCGCGTCTTCCTGAGATTTTGAACGCACTCAATCTGCTGTTGTTCCACCTTTTCATCGATATATAAGGTCTCAAGTGCGGTTCTCTCGTCAGTAGCAAATTCATTCACACCAACAATAATCTTTTCGTTCCGCTCGCACGCGCGGGAATAATCATAGGAAGCATCCGAAATTTCCTTTTGCGGATAACCACGTTCAATTGCATTCACCATTCCGCCCATCGCATCCAACTTATCGAAATATGCATATGCCGCATCTTCCATATCTTTTGTAAGCCGTTCAACGAAGTAGGATCCAGCCAGCGGATCCACCGTATTCACAACCCCGCTTTCGTAAGCAATGATCTGTTGGGTGCGCAGCGCGATGGTAACGGATTCTTCGGTTGGCAGCGCCAATGTTTCATCAAGCGAATTTGTATGCAACGATTGAGTTCCACCTAACACTGCTGCCATTGCTTGAATCGCAACACGCACAACATTGTTATATGGCTGTTGCGCGGTTAATGAGCATCCTGCGGTTTGAGTGTGAAAACGCAACAACCATGAGCGTGGATTTTTTGCTTTGAATCTTTCTTTCATAACGCGTGCCCAGATTTTGCGAGCGGCACGATACTTCGCTATTTCTTCAAAAAAATCGTTGTGAGCATTGAAGAAAAATGACAGACGAGGTGCGAATTCATCGATATCCAGTCCGGCTTCAAGCGCCCATCGAACATATTCGACGCCATCGTACAAAGTGAATGCGAGTTCCTGAACAGCTGTCGATCCTGCTTCACGGATGTGATAGCCGCTGATGCTGATGGAATTCCAACGAGGCAATTCTTTTGCGCAATATTCAAATGAATTCACAATTAACCGCATTGAAGGCCGCGGTGGATAGATATAAGTTTTTTGCGCAAGGTATTCCTTCAATATGTCATTCTGAATTGTTCCTGAAAGTTCCGCAGGCTTGACTCCCGATTTTTCAGCAGCACACTGATACATCGAAAGCAGAACATTCGCGGGTGCGTTGGTAGTCATGCTGGTTGTAACTTGATTTTGTTTGATTCCCTGGAACAACGTTTCCATATCTTGAAGTGAATCGATGGTTACACCGCACTTCCCTACTTCACCGCGTGATAATAGATCATCGGAATCGCGTCCCATCAAAGTGGGAAGATGAAATGCGATGCTGAGAGCGTTTGTTCCATTTGCAATTAAATAACGGAGGCGTTCATTGGTTTGCGCAGCTGAACCAAAACCGGTGAACTGTCGCATGCTCCAAACTTTCGATCTATACAATGATGGATGAATTCCGCGAGTATATGGGTATTCACCAGGCCAGCCGATTTCTTTTTCGAAATCGATGTTTTGAATATCGGCCGGGGTGTAAAGCCGTTTGATCGGAACACCGGACACTGTTGTAAACGGAATATCGCGTTCAGGAATTTTTTTCAACGTTGGTTCTAACGTTTGTTGCTCCCAACGTTTTTCCTGTTCCACAGTATCGCTGCCGTTCAACACGGCTATACCGTCATTTTTCTTTTTCATTTTGAATACTCCGCCATTATTTCAATACATTCCGCGCAATCACGATCCGCTGAATTTCCGAAGTTCCTTCGTACAGTGTTGTAACACGCGCTTCACGATAATATCTCTCAACCGGATATTCTTGCGAATATCCATAACCACCATGAATTTGAATCGCTTTGTAAGTTACACGATTCGCCATTTCAGATGCATATAATTTCGCCATTGCTGCCGATTTTGTAAAATTCTTTCCTTGATCACGCAAGACTGCAGCTTGATGAGTCAGTAACCGAGCAGCCTCAATTTCCATCGCCATATCGGCAAGCATAAACTGAATCGCTTGAAATTCCGCAAGCTTCTGATCAAATGCGGTTCGCTCACGAGCGTACCTCAATGAAGCTTCGTACGCGCCTTGTGCAATTCCAATTGCTTGAGATGCCACTCCAATTCTTCCACCATCGAGTGATTTCATTGCAATTTTAAATCCGATCCCTTCATCGCCTAAACGATTTGCAACTGGAACTTCCACATCTTCAAAAATAATTTGATTCGTAACAGAGCCATTTAGTCCCATCTTTGGTTCATTTCTACCAATGCGAACGCCTGGCCATTTTGTTTCAACAATAAATGAACTGATTCCGTGTGAACCAGCACCTGGATCGGTCATAGCTTGCAGGATTAGGATCGAAGCTTCTTGTCCGTTCGTAACCCAATTTTTTGTTCCGTTAATAATGTAATGATCGCCTTTTCGAACCGCGGAAGTTTCTTGCGCTGTGGCATCCGAACCTGCATTCGGTTCTGTTAACGCAAAACCGCCGAGCAGTTCACCTTTGGCGCAAGGGACAAGATATTTGCGTTTCTGTTCCTCATTGCCAAACGTGTAAATTGGGAAACAACATACCGAACAATTCACGCTCATCGTAATCGCAACACTTGCTGAAACGCGCGATAACTCTTCGATAGCCATTGAATAAGCGATATTATCAGCGCCTGCTCCGCCATATTCTTCTGGAACATTCAGGCCAAGCAATCCAAGTTCTGCCATTTTCTTGACCAGATCACGCGGAAATTTCCCCTCGTATTCGATGGAATGAAGCCTCGGACGTACTTCGTTTTCTGCGAAATCGCGAACCATATCGCGAATCATCCGCTGCTCTTCGGTATAGTCAAAATTCATGTGGACTGGTCCCCTGTAAACTATTAATTATAAATTAGATGTACGCCTTCGGGCAATTAATTCAACCACAAAGGCACCAAGAACACAAAGATCAGAAAGAGAATATTAACCACGGATAAACACGGCGCGTGCTGTGCCCGCAAAATCTTGGTGAGATCTTGGTGTGCTTTGTGTCTTTGTGGTTGAGCTAGCGCAGCAGAGACTCGGCAATAACCAGGCGTTGGATTTCGGATGTACCTTCGTAGATTTCGGTGATTTTGGCATCGCGCATGGCGCGTTCCACCGGAAATTCTTTGCTGTATCCATATCCGCCATGAATTTGCACCGCCTTCACTGTGTGCTTCATCGCAGTTTCGGAAGCAAACAGCTTTGCCATCGATGCTTCTTTGCTGAAACGTTTTCCTGAATCCTTTGCCATTGCAGCGCGATAAGTCAGAAGTCTTGCCGCATCAATTTCCGTCGCCATATCAGCCAGCATAAATTGTATTGCTTGAAAATCTGAAATCTGTGATCCGAACGCAGTTCGTTGCTTTGAATATGCTATTGCAGCTTCATATGCACCTTGCGCGATTCCAACCGCTTGAGCTGCAATTCCGATTCGTCCACCATCAAGAGTCGACAACGCGACTTTGAATCCTTCACCTTCATTTCCTAATCGATTCTCAACCGGGACTTTGCAATTTTCGAAATGTAATGCAGATGAAAGTGCGCCACGAATTCCCATCTTTTCTTCATGCTTGCCAACTGAAAATCCAGGCGTTCCTACTTCAATCATTAATGCTGTTAATCCATGATGACCTTGAGTACGATCAGTCACTACAAAAACGAGCGCCCAATTTGCTCGCGGTGCATTTGTGATCCAAACTTTTTGTCCATCTACTACATAATGATCGCCATCACGCACAGCGAATGTGCGAAGATTTGATGCATCACTTCCAGCTTGAGGTTCAGTTAAAGCAAAACATCCTAATGCTTTTCCGGAAGCAAGTGGTTTTAGAATGCGTTGTTTCTGTTCATCGTTTGTGAACTTCAAAAGCGGATCACAAACAAGACTATTGTTCACCGAAAGAATTACACCGGTAGCTGCACAACATCGCGATATTTCTTCGATTGCAATCATCGTCCCTAAAGTAGGCAGTCCGGCTCCGCCATATTGTTCAGGAACATTGATGCCTGTAAGTCCAAGCTCAGCAGCTTTGTGAATGATTTCATCCGGGAAACGTGCATCACGATCGGTGATTGCGGCCTGGGGACGAACTTCTTGTTCAGAAAATTCGCGAACCATTTGCCGAAGCATTTCAAGTTCTTCCGGAAGGTCAAAATTCATTTGAACCGCTAAGGCGCAGAGAAGTATGGCTTCAGCTTTTCCAACGTTGTCGAAAAATCTTCAGGGATGACGCGAGTATCTGCAAGTGCAGTCATAAAATTCGTATCGCCGCTCCAACGCGGAACCACATGCATATGATAATGATCTTCCACACCGGCGCCTGCGCTTTTTCCAAGATTCATTCCGATATTAAATCCATCAGGATGATAAACTTCACGCAAAGCATGAATTACTTTCTGCGACAATAACATCATTTCCGCAGCAACTTCCGGTGCAGCATCAGCAGGATTGGCAAGATGATAATACGGCGCAACCATCAAATGACCGTTGTTGTATGGATAACGATTTATGATGATAAAATTGTGTATACCGCGGTACACAATTAAGGATTCGGCAGGATCTTTAATATCAAGTGCATCACAAAAAATGCAGCCGGATTCTTTTGCAGCATTCGACACGTAACGAAATCTCCAGGGCGACCAGACCTGTTGCATAAGATCAGATGCTAGATTCTGGATGCTGGATGCTTGGGATGTTCCAAGCATCTTTCATTAGATAAAACATAAGCGCGCGTCTAGCATCTAGTATCTAGCATCCAGAGCTACACGTTTGCTTTGTTGATGAGTTTTTTCAGATCTTTGCCCGGCTTGAAGTAGGGAACCTTCTTGGCAGGGCCTGTACCGCTTCACTTGTACGTGGATTGCGTCCGACACGACTGTTGCGGCGGCGAAGTTTAAAAGAGCCAAAGCCGCGTAGCTCAATCTTTTCGCCGTCTTTCAGTGCATCGACAATGCCATCCAGAAAAACATTGACGATATTTTCCGCATCCTTTTTGGAAAGTTCAGCGGCCCTGGATACTTCCGATATCAAATCCGCTTTCGTCATCAACTTTAAACTTTCCACCGTTTCCCTCGCTTTCAACTCCCGAACATAAAGAGCTTCGTGTTAAAGGTCTATTCCCCTTTGTCCATCGGCTTAATTAATTCGCCGCCTGCAAGATCCAGAAGAGTTACTTTATCGTTTGATTTGTAACTTTCAATAATCTGACGTTCTTCCTCAATCTGCAATTCTTTAATGCTCAAACCAATTTTCTTTTCGGCTTGATCCATCTTAATGATCTTGGCCTTCACTACATCCCCTAATTGGAAATGATCCTGCGGATTTTCCACACGCTCCATTCCCATTTCAGAAACATGGATCAGACCTTCGATTCCTTCTTCCAATTCAACGAATGCTCCATAGTTGGTCAAGTTTACAATCTTGCCCTCAGTATTGTCACTGATCTTGTACTTGCGGAAAAATTCTGACCAGATGTCCGGTTGCATCTGTTTCAAACCCAGCGAAAGTCTTTGCTTGATGGGATCGATTTCCAAAACTTTTACATCGATCCGTTCACCTTTCTTCACATACTCCGCTGGATCCTTCGGACGTTTGCTCCAGCTTAAATCACTGACATGAATCAAGCCGTGAATTCCTTCTTCAACTTCGATAAACACTCCGAAATCTGTGAAATTCTTCACACGACCATGAAGGATGCTTCCAACTGGATAACGATCTTTCAAAACCATCCAGGGATTTGGTTCGGTTTGCTTTAATCCAAGTGAAATTCTTTTGTTCGTTTTGTCGATGTTCAAAACAACGGCATCAACCCAATCATTGATTGATACGATTTTTGAAGGATGTTTAATCTTTTCACTCCATGACATTTCGGAGATATGGATCAAACCTTCAACGCCTTTTTCTAATTCAACAAATGCGCCGTAGTCAGCAAGATTAATTACACGGCCTTTCACACGACCGCCGATCGGATATTTATCTTCAACTGTGGACCAGGGGTCAGGCTGACATTGTTTGTAACCGAGGGAAACTTTGTTATTGGCGGGATCATAATTCAAAATCACAACATCGATTTGATCGCCAACATTAAATAATTCAGATGGATGACTGATACGTCCCCAGGACATATCAGTGATGTGAACAAGTCCATCAATTCCACCAAGATCAATAAACGCTCCGTAATCAGTGATATTTTTTACTGCACCTTTTACCGATTTCCCGGTTTGTAATGCATCGTTCACTTCTTTACGACGAGTTTCAAGTTCTTCTTCAACTACAATTTTGCGTGAAAGAACTATGTTCCCTTTCTTCTGATCTAATTTCAAAATCCGTACGCGGATGGACTGATTCACAAAGTGATCCAGATTGCGGATCGGTTTGATATCAACCTGGGAACCGGGCAAAAATGCCCGTACTCCAATATCTACAGAGAGACCACCTTTTACTTTCTCAACAACCCTTCCTGATAAGACCTGGTTGTCACGATAAGCCTTTTCGATTTGGTCCCATACACGAATACGTTCCGCTTTTTCGCGCGAAAGCTTTAAATAACCATCTGATGTATCGTGATCTTCGAGCAAAACTGCAATTTCATCACCTGCTTTCACCCGAATTTTTCCGTCTGATTCAACAAATTCATGAATCGGGATGACACCTTCCGATTTGTGTCCTATATCAACAATGACTTCGCCAGATGTAACTTTAATTACACGGCCATTGATGATGTCTCCTTCTTCCAGATTCTTGAACTTATTGTCGTATTCCTGCAAAAGCTGATCATACAGGCCCGGCGCAAGATCCGTGTCTGTTTTGTGGGCTGGATCAATCCGCGTTTCACCTCCCGTGATGGAAGGATCCTGCCGTTTTGTTGTTTCAAGCATGTTAAGGTGGTACCTCCTTTGGTAAAGAACAAACTAAAACTCTTAGCACGATTCTCAACGTATGGATTGCGGTGAGACCCGCGCTCTGAATTTTCAGTGAGTGAGCGAGACTTTGTCGAACTTAACTCCTGCGCCCCTAGCGGCTTCATTTCTTGGATGCGTGCCAGGTCCCACATCATCGGACCTAACCGCTTTTGAGGAAACGTCATTATATAAAGTTGAGCGCCCGAGTGTCAAGCGGAACATATTGTGTTTTCAATAGTTAAAGGTAAAAAAAGCATCTATACTACAGCGCATGTGTTTTGCAATCTTAAAGCGCTTTTTTATAGCAATTTTGCTGCTTGGATTGATCAGCTGTACAAGGCAATCCTCGAAGCCTGCAAAGACCATATCAACTCCACGGAATGTATACATCATTACGGCTACTGGAGTGCGACCGGATCATTTGAGCAGCTATATGTATCAATCTATTCAAACTGTAGGGCTTGACTACCTCGCTTATGATGGAATCCGATTTACTCGAGCATTTTCACCATCCAGCGATTCATTGCCTGCGCATTTATCGATAGTTACGGGATTAGATCCGACACACAATTCAATTTTTGAAACTTACCGGTACTTTCAAAGTTTCACATCTGCAACTTTACCTTCGATTCAAAACCTTCCCCAAATGCTACGTGATAAAGGATATCGAACTGCAGCATTCGCCGCGGATCCTGAATTAAGATCGTTCGTTTTGCGTTCAGGCTGGTTCGATACAACTTATGCTGGCGATTCAGTATTGCCGTCATGGCAACCTTCCTGTGACAGCAACCGGATCCGTTTACAAGCGACTGAATTTTCGGTGAAAAACAGAAACAAACCGCATTTTGTTTTTATGAATTTTTTTGAACCGACACCACCTTATGCACCGCCTGAACCTTATAACAAACATTACCCGACCCATTCTTATGATGGAGAGATTGCGGCACTCGATGAACAAATTTCACATTTCATTCACGTGCTGAAGGAAACGGGAATTTTCGAACGTTCAATTCTGATATTCACTGCACCATATGCTGAGAATCCGGAAGGTGCAGGCCGTGCAGGTTCATTGGATGATGACAACCTCAAAATTCCATTAATGATTGTTGCGCCTGGTCTGTTGCCAAGACATGAGAACTACGGAGCGGTAGCAAGTTTGATTGATGTTTATCCAACAATTGCAGCACTTTTAGATTGGGGTGAAGTTTCCAAAGTTGATGGAAAGACGTTGTTTCAAAAAAATAACAATCAACAGGTCCAACATGATTTCTTGTTTGGTGCTTCGTTCTTTCCAACGCTGTTAGGAGCGGATCCGTATTGGTATGGATGGAATGAGGGTTGGGAATGGATGTCTAATAGTGGAGTTGTAAAACAGGAAGAAGGTTTAACTCAAAATACAGATCCTCAATTCCTGTTGAAGAAAGAAAAACTGCTACACGAAGCAGTTGGAAAGCGCGTTTCATTGCAATCAAACGCAATGCCTCCGGAAGGCAGCATCTTGCAACTGGAAGAAGCAATCATAGCGGCTCGCAACGGTAAGCTTGAAGAAGTCCTGAAATCAATCAGCGATCAAAGTTTCCCTCAAACTCCATCTGTAGTCAGTTTTCGGGCGGAACTTCAAGACGGACTTGGAAATGTCGATGATTCAATAGCAATACTGAAGAAAGCAACCCAAACATTTGAATCCCCGGAGTTGATCTTAAGATTGGCAATCCTGGAAATCAGGAAGGAAGATGTGGCAGCAGCAGCATCCCTCCTGAAGAAGTATCATGGAAATTTGTCATATGATGTTTATAGTATTATGTCAATAGTAAATCGAACCAACGGCAAATTAGATCAGGCTCAAGCCGATATTGACATGGCATTGCGGTTAAGTCCCCGTTCTGCGGAAGCTCATCATCAGCAAGGGTTGATTTATTTTGAGCGCGGTGAATTCGGGCGGGCTGAAATTCCTTTGCGAAAGTCTTTAGAGTTGCAGCCGGAAAACAAAGACACGATGCTTGATCTGGCCGCAACGTTGGCCAAATTAGGAAAGCGTGATGAAGTAAAGCGTTTATGTGCGGCTGTTCTGATTCATTCGCCAACACCGGCACTACGCGAGCGCGCCAGAGATATTCTGGCGAATTCGCTTTAGTCAGCGTGATGTTTCTTGAATCAAACGAGCCAGGGTAATGCGCTGTTCAGTAGATAATTCCCAGTGAACAGCCAGACCGAATTTATCAATCCCCCGGTCTTCCAGCCTGACTACTACTCCCCTTCCGGTTACTTCATCGTCACCCGGTAAAATCAAATGAACTGTCACTTCCTGACCGATATCCAGATGCTTGGCTGTTTCGATCAGAATCCCGGTTTCACTCAAATTTACAGAAGTGCCACTAAACACGTCCCCATTTTTCTTGCCTTCCATTTGTACACGGATAGGCGATCTTCGTGCTCTTCTCCTCTCTCCTGCCATAAACTCAAGTATACATCAACGAAGAACAAACCACAGAGTCAGGACTTGAGCACATCCATAATTTCCTCCTTGGCTTGAGAAATGATTTTACGGATCCGTTTCATTTTTTCATCAGTCAATCCGCGGGCATGCATTTTCATCCGAACAAATTTTTTCAAATCTGCAAGATCTTCAAACAAATCGTTCAAATCATCCATCCGAAAATGTTTCCAGCGTTCAGCACGCTCTTTGAAACTTCCGATTCTTTCTTTTTGTTGTTTTAATTCTGCGCGGCCTTCATCAGTAATTTCGTAAATCTTTTTTCCATCTTGCTCTTTCGGTTTAACGAAACCTAAATCTTCAAGCATTTGCAATGTTGGATAAACTGAGCCTGGTGAGGGGGAATAAAATCCGCAAAAACGTGCTTCCAATTCTTTAATGATTTCATAGCCATGGCGTGGCTTATCGGAAAGAAGATCCAGAATTACATATTTGAGATCTCCACGTTCAAACCATTGTCCCCGGAAAAAAGGGCCAAAACCCGCACCTTCATAAAACTTGCCAAAACGTACCATTACAACACCTCCGATGTGTCGCGATATATCGTAATATTACTTAAGTGAGGGTAGAGATTCAAGCTTGGCGCTTGCTCCCGACCTCGGCGTGCCGGGCTTTCAAACGTATAATGAAGGATTGGAGTGTGGTATGAAGATAGAGCTGATTAACCGTCGCCATTTTCTGAAATGCTGCGGTATTGTAGGCACAACATTTTTGTTTGGGGATTCAATGTTTGCCAATGAAACTTCAATTGTCGATCACTTACTTTTAGGAATTTCAGATCTTGATCGCGGAATAGAGTGGATGGAAAAAATGACTGGAGTGAAAGCAGCGATCGGTGGTGTTCATCCCGGAAGAGGCACACGGAACGCACTGCTAGCGCTTGGAGGAAAAACGTATTTAGAAATTATTGCGCCTGATCCGAAACAATCGGAGTTCCATTTTGATATTGACTTAAAGAAAATGAGCGAACCTCGTTTGATTACGTGGGCGGCTAAGAACGATGATATTGAAGCCCTTGCCAGAAGAGCGAAAGAACATTCATTTGAAATTCTCGGTCCGAGTGATGGTTCCCGCGCGAGACCTGATGGCAAAATATTGAAATGGAAGACACTGGCAGTCAACAATCAGTTTGGTGATCAGAGTATCGAGCCTTTCCCCTTTTTTATTCAATGGTTCGCTGATTCAATTCATCCTTCCCAGGATTCACCTAAAGGCTGCGAACTTATTTCGTTTGAGGTTGAACATCCTGAAGCAAACGAATTGCTGAAGGCTTTCGAAAAATTTGGAATCGAAATAAAAGTAAAAGAAGCAAAAAACATACGGCTTATTGCAAACCTGAACACTCCTAAAGGCAACGTTCCGTTATCTTAATAAATCCGGTTTTTTTGACCACCAAGGCAGCAAGAGCACCAAGAATCTTAGTGAAGATTCTTCTGAAAAATCTTGTGACTTTGTGCCTTTGTGGTCATTTTTCTTTATCGCGTTGACTTAACAATGAGGCTATAGTATCTTGACGCGGGGCAATCTCTTGCCCGGCTGGAAACATCAACAAGCGCGCGACAACGGGTGTCCGAATAATCTATGCTTGATTACATCTGGCTGATTCCTGTTTTACCTGCCATTGGCGCATTTCTGAATGGAATTTTCGGAAAGCGTCTGCCTAAATCTGTAATTCACACCATCGCCTGCGGCACCGTATTTCTGTCGTTTGTTATAGCGGTTGGGTGCGTAGCTCAACTTGCAGGAATGGAACCTCGCGTTTACGAAAAAGTTTTATACAACTGGATTCCCGGCGGTTCAACAATTCTGAACAAAGGTCCGAATGCGGGACAAATTGCAGAATTAAATATTCCGCTCGGATTTTTACTGGATCCACTATCATCTGTGATGATTCTGGTGGTCACCGGAGTTGGTTTTCTGATTCACGTTTATTCCATCGGATACATGGCGCATGAAGATGGTTACTACCGCTTCTTTGCTTACTTAAATCTGTTCATGTTCGCAATGCTATTGTTGGTTCTTGGCAACAGTTTCCTTTGCATGTTTGTCGGTTGGGAAGGTGTCGGACTTTGTTCGTATTTGTTGATCGGATTTTATTATGAGCGCAAATCCGCAGCCGATGCCGGCAAGAAAGCATTCATTGTAAACAGAATCGGTGATTTTGGTTTTGTGCTTGGAATTCTGGCGATCTTCTCCGTATTCGGAACGTTGCAATTTACGGAAGTGATGCATCGCGCACCTGATGTATTTAAAACCGGTGATTTTTTAGTAGCGATGATCACGCTCGCATTGTTTGTTGGTGCTACCGGAAAATCCGCTCAAATTCCGCTATACGTTTGGTTGCCAGATGCGATGGAAAGTTCCGACTCCAGTTAGCGCATTGATCCACGCAGCAACAATGGTTACCGCCGGCGTATACATGATTGCGCGATGCAATCCGCTGTTTTCCCTCGCTCCAAGCACAATGGAAATTGTGGCGATGATCGGCGCAGCAACTGCAATCTTCGCAGCATCAATTGGATTGGTTCAAACCGATATTAAACGAGTGCTGGCATATTCCACTGTAAGCCAACTTGGTTTCATGTTTTTAGCTATGGGGGTTGGTGCGTATGCAGTTGGAATTTTTCATTTGATGACGCATGCATTCTTCAAGGCGCTTCTGTTCCTTGGCGCTGGCAGCGTGATTCACGCAATGGGCGGCGAACAAGATCTTACCAAGATGGGAGATCTGAAAGGCCGCATCTCAACCACCTTTAAAACAATGTTCATTGCAGCACTTGCCATTTCCGGTATTCCTCCGCTTGCTGGATTTTTCTCCAAAGATGAAATCCTGTGGCAAGCAGTACAAAAAAACTGGTGGCTTTGGGGAATTGGAATCGCTGCAGCAACAATGACTGCATTTTATATGTTCCGATTAGTCTTCCTGACATTTTTCGGAAAGCCACGGATGGATCATCACACCATGGAACACATTCACGAATCTCCAAAATCGATGACCATTCCGTTGATCATTCTTGCGTTGCTTTCCATTGTTGGTGGATGGGTTGGAATTCCAAAAGCACTTCACATTCCAAGTATTCCTTTTGATTTCTATCACTGGCTGGAGCCAGTTACGGGCTCGCCGCATGCAGAGGAAGCAGTTCATGCTTCTGCATCAAAGGAATATTTGTTGATGTTTGCATCAGTGGCGGTGGCATTTTTGGGAATTTTTATCGCGCACCGAATGTACGTCAAGAAACCGTATTTATCTGAATTGATGAAGGCAAGATTTCCTTTGCTTCATCAAGTGCTATATCGAAAGTACTATATCGATGAAATTTACAACGCGATTATCATTCAGCCGATAAAGCAGCTTTGCATCATGTTGATGTGGTTCGATCAAAATGTGATCGATGGAATCGTAAATGGTACTGCATTCATGACCGTAAAGACTGCGGTTGTTTCTTCCTGGATTGATGTGAATGTTGTTGATCTGCTGGTGAATTTAGTTGGAGCAATTGTAAGTTTCCTTGGTGGAATTTTACGAAGAGTTCAAACGGGGCTTGTACAGAACTATGGTTTGATCAGCCTTTACGCATTCTTCATTTTATTGGCCGTTTATCTCATGTTTTATTCTAAATAGGAGTCGAAAGTATGCCTCAGAGTTATCAGTTCAGCAATGTTCTGAACTTACCGATTCTTTCGGTGATCACATTTCTACCGCTGGTGGGCGCAATCATTTTGATCTTTTTCATTCCGAAAGAAAAAGAGGCGTTATTAAAATGGCTAGCGAATATTATTGCGTTCGCGGACATGCTGATCTCCTTTTATATGATTCCTTATTTCGACTCCTCCACTCTCAGCATGCAATTTGTGGAACGGCACAAATGGATTCCGCAACTTGGGATCGAATATTTTGTTGGCGTTGATGGAATCAGTTATCTACTGGTTTTGCTAACAACAATTCTGGGGTTTCTTGCGATCCTTTCTTCATGGAGTGCAATCACAACTCGCATCAAAGAATATTACGTGTTCATGTTGATATTGCAGACCGGGATGATCGGCGTTTTTGTAGCACTTGATTTTGTTCTGTTCTACATCTTCTGGGAAGTAATGCTGGTGCCGATGTACTTCTTGATCGGCGTTTGGGGTGACGCAAGAAAGCTTTATGCTGCAATCAAATTCTTTTTGTACACATTCCTGGGTTCTGTTCTGATGTTGCTTGGTATCCTGACACTTTATTTCTACAACCAGAGTGTTACCGGCACATTCACGTTTAATATCTTGGAACTGATGAAACTGGGCTTGCCGCGCGACATGCAATACTGGGTGTTCCTGGCATTCTTCCTTGGATTTGCAATCAAAGTTCCGATGTTTCCATTTCATACCTGGTTGCCGGATGCGCACGTTGAAGCTCCTACAGCAGGCTCCGTAATTCTGGCTGGTGTGTTGTTGAAAATGGGAACTTATGGATTTGTGCGATTCGCACTTCCATTCTTTCCTGATGCAACACTAGAGTTACTTCCATGGATGCTGGCGCTTTCAGTGATTGGAATTGTTTACGGCGCACTGGTAGCAATGATGCAGCCGGATATGAAAAAACTTGTGGCATATTCCAGTGTGAGCCATTTAGGATTTTGCATGCTTGGCGTATTTGTCTTAAATGAACCAGGAATTCGCGGCGCAGTCATGCAGATGATCAATCATGGAATCAGCACCGGCGCGCTCTTTTTGATTGTGGGTTTGATTTATGAACGAAGACATACGCGCATGATCAAAGATCTTGGCGGACTTTCGACGAACATGCCGGTATATGCTGCTATTTTTGCCATCATAACAATGTCCTCGATTGGACTTCCTGGCTTAAATGGCTTTATCGGCGAATTCCTGATTCTGCAAGGGACATGGTTGCATCAACAATACTGGTGGCTGGCGTACTTTGCGGCTACCGGGATGGTTTTAGGTGCGGCTTATATGCTGTGGCTGTATCAACGCGTAATGTTTGGAAAACCGGAAGGCGAAAATGCGGAGGTGCGCGATTTAAATTGGCGCGAAAAGCTTACGCTGCTGCCATTGGTTGGATTAGCATTTTGGATCGGCATTTATCCATCACCATTATTGAAAATCATTGATCAGCCGGTGAAGTTTATTGTCCAGCACTACGAAACGAACGGCAAACAGTACCTGGCTGAAAAGTAATATTCACCACAGAGGCACAGAGCCTCTGCGACTCTGCGGTTTTTTTTATCCATGTTTAAAATTGATGCGCGGTGGCTCCGGGATAATGCAAATTACCTTTACATGGGATTGATGCTCCCATCATGCATTCTGGTTGGAGTTGCAATGGGCTGGGTAGTTGATCATTTCTTGCCCACAGATCCCTGGGGTAAAATTGGCGGATTCTTTTTTGGTGTATTTGCAGGATTTGTAAATTTCGTTCGAGACTATAAAAATATACAAGGTAAGAAAAAAAAGTGAATCCCAGAAATATAAAAAAAATGGCTATAATCATTCCAACGATCGCCCTGGCGGTTCTGGTCGTTCAACAGAACTATAATTGGATTTTCGGATTGATGATCGGATCTGCCCTGGCTTTCTCTTCTTGTGAGTTGATTCAAAAAGCGGTGAATAACAGCTTCGTACGCAAATCAAACCGTTCCGGAACATTTTTCTTGATCGGCTTCTTTTTGCGTTTCATATTGTTCGCGGCACTGCTTTATTTTGCGATTGTTCTGTTCAAAATAAATCCTATTGCAATTGTTATCAGTTTCAGCATAATACAAATCTTCTATCCTATTTATCTTGTGAATTCACTGGAGAAAAGGAATCAGCATGTTTGAACATAAACTCGGTTACGTAGAGTGGCTGACTGAACACTTTTATGCTTTTACGGAATCCCTGGGACTTCATCTGCCGCACAAGTCGATGGATCATGTCTGGATGGTACTTTTCATAGTACTCTTCTACATAGTATTCATGCTGATCTGGAGAAAGAAGTTCAACATTTATCCAAGCTTCGTTCAACAAGTACTTGAAGCCTTTCATTCATTTATTGAAGGATTGGCGAAAGATATTATCGGGCCTGAAGGAAAACAATTTGTTCCGATTCTTGGTACTCTCGGATTTTTTATTTTAACCGGCAATCTCCTAGGACTAATTCCAATTTTCAAGTCGCCTACTGCGAGTATCAATGTCACGTTTTCCTGTGCTATCACGGTGTTCATTTACTATCATTACCACGGAATTCGGAAACAAGGACTTCTTAATTATCTGAAGCATTTTACCGGTCCGGTTGTATGGCTTGCACCAATTTTTATCCCAATCGAATTGATTGGTCACTTTGCCAGACCCGTTTCGTTATCGTTCCGTTTGTTTGGAAATATTTTTGGTGAAGATACAATCATTATTATTCTGGCAGGCCTTGTTCCATTTATTGTGCCTTTGCCGATGATGCTTCTTGCAGTTTTTACAAGTTTGATTCAAACTCTTGTGTTCTTGATGCTTTCTTCTGTGTACATCGCTGGTGCAATTGCGCATGAGGGTGGGCACGAAGAGCATGAAGATCATAGCGCCGAAATGGTTCCGGCGCATGCTTAAGAGCGTGAAACGTGATTCGTGAAACGTGAATACCGCACGAGCGCTGTTCACGTTTTACGTTTCACGTTCTTAAATCTGAAATCTGAAATTAAACTGGGGGTTATACCTTGGCAAAAAAGATCTTGATGCTATTTTTCGTGTTCGCATTGTTTGCAGTAGTTACGCCTGTGATGGCTCAAACTCCTGCAACAGATGGACAGCCACCTAACAACAACAAATGGATCGCAATTTCTTGCGCATTCGGACTTGGCTTTGCATCAGCATGTTGCGGTATTGCTCAAAGCATCGCGATCCGTTCTGCAGTGGATGGAATTGCAAGAAATCCCGGAGCGTCTGACAGCATTCGCGGCGCTCTCATTATCGGTCTGGCACTGATCGAATCGCTGGTTATTTACGTTCTGCTGATCGCATTTATGCTGTATTTCAAATGGGCATAAGGTAATTTTATTGAGGGCCGCGCACATGCGGCCCTTTCATACTGCTCGATTCGCTAGAACGGCTGCGAATTAATGATGCTATTTTTTCAGCACGTTTTGATAATTCTTTGAATTGCTTTTCTGATCTTAATGCCGCGATTCGGGGATCACTATTCATAAATAACGAATCTCCCCATCCGCATTCAACCGCATTGACAAGACTTTTCAACGCCAGGTCGTTCTGTCCGGTAAGGGCATAGTAAGCTGCAATCTCATAATGAATCTGGGAGTCAGTAGCTTCCCAGATCCAATGAAAATCATATCCATCCTTTTGTGCAAACAACCTGCATGCTTCTTCAAATATGGAGGAATCTCTTTTCGCCATAGCTAAAGCCAATTTACAACTCACAAGAAAATAGCCAGCAGCAAGAGCTTTCGGATGATGGGAAATCAAATCGCAGCCTTTCAGATATTGTAAAGCAGCCTCATCGTATTCATGCTTGCTGAAAAAGACATCGCCAATACCGCGATAAGTCAAAACCATAAATGCCACGCGGTACACATGATCACTTTCGCGAAGTGATTTCATCGAATCCTCATAGTGCTTCAATGCAACATCGAGCTGATGCTGTCGTAAAAACAAATTGCCCATAAGAGTATGTGCTCCAACAAAACTCACACCAGCGGTTCTCGGCATTGCCTCTACAGCTTCAGCCTGAAGAAGAAATTCGAGAGCCTTCTGGTAATAGCCATGGATCATGTAAATCCAACCAAGGTTCAAATATGGGGGTTCATAATTTGGCATTACCCTGATGCAGGATTTGAAGCTTCGAATTGCATCTTTGAAATACTTGGGAACTTTTTGTACGCATGCCAGACCAACATAGGAAGCACCAAGGAAATAATGAGCATTACCGTTTTCCGGGTCCAGGGTTACAGCATGTTTTCCAATCTGAATCGATTTTTCGAATTCATGCCTGCGAGCATATGCATAAGTAAGCCAGTCATATGGTTCATGCAGATCGGGATCCAGTTCCTGAGCCTTTTGTAAATGTGAAATTCCTATGTCCAGATCGCGTGCATCTGTGTAAGCGATGAACTTAAATATATAAATACTTCCGAGTCCGGAATAAGCCAGCGCATAAGATGGATCAATTTCCAGCGCTTTTTCATAGAACTTATGTGCTTCTTCAAAACTGGTTTTGCCGAATCGATTAAACAACTCGCGTCCGCGGACATAATATTCATATGCTTCAAGAAGTTTCGTTTCTGGTTTTTCAATTTTTTGCATATCGGAGCTGGAGACTTGAATGCGAAGGACGTCAAGCATGCTGGTAATAATACGATCTTGAAGTTGAAAAATTTCATCCATCTTGCCGTCAATTTTTGCGGAAACAATGGATTCATCATTTGCTATATCAGTAAATTGAGCTGTAATCCGGATCGCATCTCCCATCCGTTGAAAACCACCCCAAATGATCCAGTTCAACCCTAATTCTTCTCCCAGACGCTTAACATTTTCTTGCTTAAAACTTTTTATTTGTGAAGATCCAAGAGCCTTATAGATTCTTTCGCGGTTCAGAACTTTCAGCTGTGCCACTTTCTTAAGATCAATTGTGACTGTTTCAGCAATACCACTGGAAAGCCAATCAATAGATGGATCTCCGGTAATGTTTGTGAAATCCAGTACTGCGACAACATTTTTTTGCTCATGTGATTTCGTGTTTATCGTTGAAGTTGTCGAATCTAACTGAAGTTTGCGAAGTGCGTCCGCCATTTCAGTAGCGTTCGCATAACGCAAATTTCTATCCTTTGCCATGGCGCATTGGAAGAATTCATCAAATTCTTTTGGAAGTTCTGCATTATAGGTACTTGGAGCCGCGGGCTGAACAGACCGAATATTTTGAATTATGATTTCGAGCTTTGGTGCGTTGAAAGGAAGCCTTCCGGTGATGGCTTCATATAGCAGGCAACCCAACGAAAAAACATCTGTGCGAAGATCCAGAGTTTCGCCTCTTGTTTGTTCCGGTGACATGTACTGAACTGTACCCATTACCATTCCGGTCTGAGTTAGCCTCAAATCTGAAACTGCATTCAGGCTTTCGGAAACTAACGTTAGACAATTGGAATCGGCCAAATCATTTGCATCCAGCGATATCATTTTGGAAATACCAAAATCAAGTACCTTCGCCTGCTCACGTGGTGTAATTAAAACATTCGCAGGTTTTAAATCACGGTGAATAATTCCAATTGAATGTGCGGCACCAACTGCATCCGCAATTTGTATTCCTAAATCTATTAATTGTTTTAAGGTAAGCGGACCTCTGTTGAGCCGCTCTTTTAAAGTTTCTCCATGGACATATTCCATGACAATGAACCGGAGGTCTTCGGTATCTTCGATAGCATAGATTGTTACGATATTAGGATGATTCAATGCTGAAGCAGAACGCGCTTCTTGAAGAAAACGTTTTTTTGCATTTTCATCAGTACTAACATTCGGCGATAACACTTTAATAGCAGCCATTCGCCGTAACTTTGTATCTTCGGCCAGATAGATTTCGCCCATTCCACCCTGGCCGAGTTTGCTCTGAATTCGATAATGTAAAAGCAGCTGTCCGCTCTGAAACATTGCACGCAAATTAGGCTTGTATTAACGGTTGAAGCCTTCGGACTTCGTTTTGATATTCGGTAACAAGTTGACTGCTGATAGTGCTGCTGTTATCTCTTGCCGCCAGCTCCATGTGCCAGTAGCCGAAAGCTAACTTTGTAGAAAATCGCAGAAATCTGCGGCGAGCATTCATTACTCTGACGTTACTCAATACTGAAAGAACCCATGAAGTGCGTTTCCCGAGTGAAGTAATAATGTCGTACTGCTCTTGTGTAATTACACCTTGATCGACTTGTGGAGCAAGCATCCGTTTAATAATTTTTTGTTCCCGCCGTACGACTGCAACAACGCCACACACAAAAATCACGAATAGTGGCACCCATACGATTGCATAAGCGATGTAATAACCAACTCCCCCCGTAGCTGTTGCGATAGCATTCCAAAATCCATGAAGAATCATTGCAAGAACGTATCCGGCCGGCGGTGCTAACATTTTTAGCGATTTATTGTGAGTTTCCCGAGCAATGCCGCAGCCGAGTCCGGTCATGGAAGTGAATAAAGCGTGAGAAAACGGCGCTAAGACTCCGCGAGTAAAAAAGTTTCGTAATAACGCACCGACGCCACCAGCAAGAAATTGTCCGCCATAATAAAGAATGTTTTCAAAAGTGGCAAAGCCGAGCGCAATCACGCAGCCATAAAAAATTCCATCTACGATGCCATCAAATTCTTTGCGCAAGAAAATCAACAATAGAAGCAGACAAATTCCTTTCGTGCCTTCTTCGAAAATTGGCGCGGAAATAATTGCCATCAAGGTATCGCCTTGCCTTTCACCGGCAATTCCGCCCATAGCAGAACCGAACATCGTATTCATTACCATTGATATCAAAATTGCGACCAGTCCACCCCATGCAAACGATCCAGCAATTGCCCAGCCTGGTTCAGGATCAAAACGATCGATTAAAAGTAAAGCTAACAAATAAAAAGGTGCTGGAAAAAACGCGGCAACGGTTCCTACAAATGCTGCACCAAATCCAAGTTGGTTGATCATCAATGCCATGACAATCAGCATCAAAAATCCGCCGATCGCAACAGAAACTGCACAACCGACTAACGTTCTGCGGCCTTCACGTGTTTGCGTAAAATGTTGAAGCGAAAATCCGGAGGCTGCTTCCTGCGGTGGCGGCGGCGGTGGAATTTCTGGTTGAGGTTGCGGAACAAATGGTGGTGGTGGTGGCGGCATCTCTGGTGCTTTGAATATAACTGTCTTTTCGTCAGCTGGTTGTTCTGATTCGATCGATACGCGAATTTGTGGACCAGTCGGCCCTAATCGAATCACATCGCCCTCGTTCAGAAAGCCATCGCGCGTTGCGGTGCCGTTTATCAGCGTGCCGTTTGTACTTCGTTCATCGATCAAACGGAAGTTATGATCTTGCGCATAAATCACTGCGTGTTTCGAAGAAACACCAGGATCCTGATTAAAATCAAATTTGATTTGTGACTCGGCACTACGCCCTAAGCTGATTGAGCCTTGTTCTAATTCGAATTGGTGACCTGCAAGCGAGCCGCTTTCTATAATCAGCCGCAGTTTCAACCCCGCCCTCCGGTGTTTGGTTGTTTGGATTATAGCATGTAGGGAGATTAGCGCTTTCACTCTAAAATAATTGCAATATGACAATAAGAAGACTTCTATTGTGCGTCTTATTTGCAGCAAGTTGGTGCTCAGCGGCTGATTTACATATCAATGCGAAACGCATGGAAGAACGGATCGCAGCGCTGTCCCAGTTTGGGAAAAATCCGGAAGGTGGAGTCAGCCGCGTTGCGTTCAGTGATGCAGACGTTCAAGGACGCAATTACATCCAGACTTTGATGAAAGCAGCAGGACTGGAAGTTCGTATCGATACAGCCGGCAACATCATTGGTAAAAGAGAAGGAAGCAATCCTTCATTGCCACCGATTTTATTCGGTTCGCACATCGACTCTGTTCCCGGCGGCGGTAATTATGATGGCGATGTAGGAGTCATTGCTGCGATGGAATGCATCGAAGTATTAAAAGAATCCAATCAAGTTACGCAACATCCGCTTGAGGTGATTGTGTTTTCGGATGAGGAAGGTGGATTAGTTGGAAGCAAATCGATGGCCGGTGATTTTCATGAAAGCGCGATGGAGATCAAAAGTCATAGTGGCAAAACAATTCGCGAAGGAATTCGAGCCATTGGTGGAGATCCGGATCGAATTGATGAAGCTCAGCGAACAAAAGGCAGTATCACAGCATTTCTGGAATTGCATATTGAACAAGGTGGAATTCTGGATTCAGAAAAAATCAACATCGGGGTGGTGGAAGGAATTGTAGGAATTAATTGGTGGGATGTAACGATCGAAGGTTTTGCAAATCATGCCGGCACCACACCGATGAATCAACGTAAGGATGCGCTTTTAGCCGCTGCAAAATTAATCATAGCGGTCAATCAAGTTGCCACCAGCATTCCAGGACGTCAGGTTGCAACTGTTGGAAGAATTAAAGCCGAACCAGGTGCACCGAATGTGATTCCAGGGAAAGTAGTGATGAGCTTGGAAATTCGTGATCTGTCTGCGGAAAAAATTCAGATGGTGTATGAAAAGATTCAAAAGGAAGCAAAGAGAATCGAGCAGGAATCGGGAACACGGATTCAATTTGCGGCCATAGATGCAACTGCAGTTCCGGCACCAAGTGATGAACGAGTTCGAAAAATTATTTCGGAAACTGCACAGCAACTTGGATTCACTTATAAGTTGATGCCAAGCGGTGCAGGACATGATGCGCAAGATATTGCACGTATTGCACCGATGGGAATGATTTTCGTGCCTAGCGTTGGCGGGATCAGTCACTCACCGAAAGAATTCACCCGCACCGAAGATATGGCGAACGGTGCCGCCGTTTTATTGCACACAATCCTCAAGATCGATCAAGGCTCTTCGTCTCTGCGGTAACAATCATTCCACGCTTACGGCATTCATCTGCAATCTGTGAACCGGGTACTGCGAGTTCAACCGGAACAACTCCTGCCGGAACTTTGTGCTGAGCGATAAATCGAGCCATGATCGCGATGTGAAATCCGGTGGTGCGCTCCATGGAAGTAAATTCGGTTTGTGGATCGTAATAATCAAATAAGTCCACGGTTGCTTGATTTCCCTTCCCAATACATTTTGCCCGGATGATACAAACATCTTCCTCGCCAGCTTTTGCGCGGATCTGCGGCTCAAATATTTTTTGCAGGAGATCACGCGGACGAATTTCAGCTCCATTGATGATTACAGGTTTTGTTTCCAGAAGGCCTGCATCGTTGAACGTTTTCCAATTTTGATAATGCCCTTTATATCGCAGCGTTTTATTTTGATATGTTTTCAATTTTCTAAGGAAAGTTCTTGGTCCGGTTGATGTACCTCCCGCGGTAGTAAACGCTTCGAGTTCTCCGATCGGTTCAGGAAAATCTACAAGTTCGTATTCTTCAAAACATGGAACGTCGACAATTTTTCCATCGCGCAAAAATTCAGTGGTTCCAAAATATTCATTGACCAAACCTTCGAAGTGAAACGTAAGAATATAGTTCCATGGTGGTTTGGGATTTTTTGGAATTCCACCATCCCACAAAAACACTTCTTGAGGCTCATCGACCAAACTCATGGCATATGCGCACATGGAAGTGCCTAGCCCCGGAACCATTCCGCAGTCGGGAACAATTGTGATCCCTTTTTGTTTTGCAATTGAATCTAATTCCAATTCGCGAAAAACAATTTCGGTATTGCCGCCAAGATCGCACAGCGATGTTTTTGCTTCAACCGCACAATGCGCAATTTCCAGATTGTGATAATACGGCACCGCACTGATCACGACGTTTGCATTTTGCAAAAGCGAAATCAACGCATTTTTGTTTGAAACATCAATGGTTTGCGGAGTGGCAATTGTGCGTCCGGTCAGTCGATTAATTCTGTTGCAGGAATTTACCGCACGCTCGCGAACCGCATCTGCAACGATTACACTTTCCGTATCTTCTTGCTTACATAGATCGTATGCAGCAGCAGTCCCTTGACGCCCCGAACCCAAAACTAGATATCGATAACCCATGCAGTCATTATAGATTCATCAAAATGAATTACGAATAACGAATAGTGACGTCCGAATTACGAATTTGAGGTGTAGGGGGTGGTTGGTACGTTCGAAAGAATCCAACCCCCTCTTTCATCGCCCGCTTCATGAGGGGGAGAAACGCGTTTTCAGGTTTCTTTGCTTATCCCGAAATGAAAATTAGAATTGCCTTGAGCTGCATTCGGAAATCGTAATTCGATATCCGTTAATCGGACTTCAATTTAGTTATTTTGATATGATGTAGTCCTAATGAACCAAGATTCCGATTTGAAGAAGGTCCCTCAGCGTCTTTAAAGAAGCGGAAGGCCAGGCGCGCATCGATGTAGAAGGCCGTGCATATTTTAATGGTGTACGGTTTGTAGATCATCCGGCGAATTGTGATTGCGGAAGATCGGTAATGTTGATGCGCGATCATTGCTGGTGCTGCGGGTATTCGGAATTAGGTTCAAAATGTGGATGCATGCCTGAACGCGATCGGGGCATTTGCACCAAATGCGGAAGCTGTCCTGTTCATTGTCCCTGCAAACAAACTATTGCTGCTGTCGAAACATCGCCATAATCAAGAAAGATTAAGTTTTTTAAGCAATTCAGTAAACCGCGGATCAGAGCGCAGATCATCAACCAGCGGAAATGCCTTCAAGGCTTGCATGCCATTCGCTCGCTCTTCAAATCCCTTGTTCAGCCATTCAAAAGCCTCATCTTTTTTTCCCAACGCCGCATAGAGAGTAGCAAGGTAAAATTCAGGAACATAAATATTTTTCGGCGCATTCAACAATTCACTTAAGATAGAATCTGCTTCTTTCCTCATTCCCGCTCGCGCATAACCAATCCCCAATCCTGATAGAGCCACTGGCGCGCGATGAGATAACTGAACTGCACTTTGGAATGCTTTTATCGCATCGTTGTAATTTTTTTTCACCAAGAAGTGCGCCGGTAATACCTAAATAATTGTAACAATCGGCTTTTCCGTTATAAGCAAGAGCATAAGTTGGATCTTTATCAATCGCTTTTTGAAAGAAGCTCATTGCTGTATCGATAGCATCTGGAGTTCTTTGCATCAGAAAAAATTGACCCTTTAGATAAAGTTGGTAGGCTTCTGAATCGGTCGTGTACTTTTTTGCAAGAACATCTTCATCCTTCTTGGTTAATCTCAGTCGAAGTTGATTGGAAATTTCTTTTGAGATTTCTGATTGAATCGATAACATTTCTTGAAGCTTGCGATTATATTGCGAGCCCCAAAGCGTCGTTCCATTGCGCGCATCAACAAGGTTCACTCTTATAGTTAGGTTATCGTCTTGTTGAAGCAGTTCTCCCGTTACTACACCATCAACTCCCAAATCCTTGCCAACGAGTCGTGGATCAACTTCTTTATTCTTGTAATTAAATACGGTGCCTCTCGACATCACTCGAATTTGACTCAATGGTGATAGGTTGTTGATGATGCTATCTGTTATGCCATCACTCAAATATTCCGTTTCAGGATTAAGATTCACATTACGAAAAGGCAAAACAGCGAGCGTATGAATGCCACGATTATTTTCGGAATGAGAACGATACCAAACGAATCCGCCGATTAAGACTGCGATGATAATTAATGCAATTGGAATCCAATAATTTCGGGTGTTTGAATCAACTTTTTCTGTTGGGGCTCGTTCAATTTCCTGTTTGATTTTTGAAGAATCCAGATCCCGTTTCAGATTTTTTAGATCGATAAGAATATCGGCAGCAGATTGATAGCGCCGGTTCCGGATCTTTTTCCATACATTTTCGGATGATCCGTTCAAGCTCTTGTGGAACGCTGTAATTCAAGCGTGCAATTGATTCTGGTTGGCTGTGGACTATTTTGTCGATTGTCTCTGTTGGATTTGATCCTGAAAAAGGTCTGCGACCGGTAACCATTTCATAAAACACATCGCCCAGGCTGAAAATATCAGTACGATGATCAATGCTTTTCCCTAAAGCTTGTTCAGGACTCATGTACGCAATCGTTCCGGCAACAATTCCCGGTTTGGTTTTAGTCCAGGTTTGCGCCTGGCTTAACTCCGGAGCGTCGGGAGTTCTTTGAATGCGCCCTAAGCCGAAATCCAATAATTTTGCATAACCTTTGTTAGAGATCATGATGTTGGCTGGTTTCAGATCACGATGAACAATTCCGCGAGCATGAGCTTCTGCAATTGCATCGGTGATTTGAATTGCGATCTGCAGAAAATCAGCGATTTCTAAAGGTTTGCTATTGATTTTGTTTGCAAGAGTTTCTCCTTCAACATATTGCATTGCAATGAAGTTGATATTCTCTGTTTGATTGATTTCATAAACATGAACGATGTTTGGATGATCAATCGCTGATGCCGCTTTTGCTTCGCGGATAAACGCACTCATGCGATCTTTATCAGTGGCTACATCGGCTGACAAGACTTTGATTGCAACTGTTCGATCAAGCTGAATATCGTCGGCCAGATAGATTTCGCCCATGCCTCCGGATCCAAGTAACTTAATAATCCGATAATGCGAGATAACTCGACTAACTAAATCTTGCGAAGCCATAAATTGATTATACCTATTGAAATGAAATTACCTTCTGATTCAATAATGTCCAGAACTTGATAGGATTAAACAGAATGAACTCCTTTAATTTCCTTTATTCCACATTGGCAGGATTGCTGGTGGGAGCATTAATCGGATATTTAGTTTTTCGATTTTCGTTTCGGCGGAGTCAAATACAAAAAACATTGGCACTAAATGAGCAATTGCGTGACTCAGCACGAAATGCGTTAGATATGTTCCAGCCGTTTCATTGGGAAATTCTTCATCTTGCAATCCTTTCACAAAGATTCAGGCAAAATGGAAACTCCAAAGAAGACGAATTTGGAAAAGAATATTTGAAGACGCTTCTCTCTTTGCCGGAACAATTTCAATTGCTTCTTCGGAATTTAGATCCGCAGCAACTGATCAAACTCGAAGCGATTCTGGAAATGAACATCAGCGAAGAAATTTACAATTTGATTTCCACTCTTGGTCGAGCTTCCAAGATTTCGCAGGAACAATCCGAATTGGGAGAGTGTTTTACGCTGGTGGAGACAGCATACCGCGATGCTTCAAGAGTAGAGAAAGCGCTGAGGCTGATGTACCGAAAATATTATTAGCTTGAAATCCGATTAACGAATAACGATTTCCGAATTATGAATTTGAGGCGTGTTCCCCTCCTTATGAAGGAGGGGGTGTAGGGGGTGGTTGGTACGTTCGAAAGAATCCCAACCCCCTCTTTCATCTCCCCCTTCATAAGGGGGAGAAACGCGTTTTCAGGTTTCTTTGCTTATCCCGAAATGAAAATGAGAATTGCCTTGAACTGCATTCGTAAATCGTAATTCGCTATTCGTTGTTCGTACTTCAGTCTTATTCGATCCCTGCAGCCAAATCACCTAATGGTGGTTTGTGATCCTCACCAAAAATTTCAAAATGGACCCTGTCACCTATCTTCTGAACAACGCCAAATTTTTCAATCATCTCCCGATAGGTTTCATAACAACTCAATGCAGCTTTCAAAACGTCTTGTGCAGTGGAATCTAGCGCTACTTCACAATCGATCAAACTCGGATCACTTTGTTTCATCACAAAATTCCCTGCTTGAACCGGTTCAGTAACTTTGTTTGGAATTGTTATGAACGCGAGCCTTTTTAGGTAATTTTCTCCTTGATCTCGAAGTTGTAGATATACGCGTTTAACAACGGCATGAGTTACGAGATGATCATGGAACCCGCTAACTCCATGAACCGGATAAGTCACAATAATTTGCGGCTGGATTTTTTTGATATGCTCTTCCACCAGTTTTTCGATCTCGCGCGGATCCATCTCTTTTAAACCATCATCGGGTAAATCAAGCACAGTCATGCCTTTGAGTTGCAGGACTTCGGCAACCTTTAGCATTTCCTGATATCGAATCTCGCCCATTTGTGAGACACTGAGTTCGAGCTTGTGCCGGACTTTCGTGGCACCGCCGCGGGTAAGTGTTAGCAAAAAAACTTCATGACCCTGGTTGACTTGCGCTTTAATAACAGGAGCAGGCCCAAACGATTCATCGTCCGGATGCGGGAAAATATACAGGATACGCATGATTTTTTTTATTTCAACACAAAATGAAAATAGATCAAATGATGAAGAAATACACGTTTTTTTTGTTTTTAATTTTTTGCGCTGCCTGTTCTAAAGAAAATCAATCACCAAAACCGGTGCAAAAAGAGGACGCTGGTGAAATCGTGGTTGTTGCCACCAATGATTTTCATGCCACATTGGACCGCGCTGAAGGATTAGCCCAGGTAATTTCGGACCTGAGAAATCGCTACGGCGATCGTATGATTTACCTGGATGCCGGCGATCAATTTCAAGGTTCACTCGAAGGAAACATCAGCAAAGGGAAAGCGGTGGTCGGATTTTTTAATCTCATGAAATTGGATGCTGCCGCAATCGGAAATCATGAGTTTGATTATGGGCCGGATATCTCTGATCGGATCACGGTGGAACGAGGCGAAGATGGAATGGGTTCATTGAAGGCCCGTGTCAGTGAAGCGACGTACCCATTTCTTTCCGCAAATCTCGTTTCAAATCCTGTCGTCGCATGTGAGCCTGGTCAAAAATGCAATGCCTTAGGACATCAAACGATCTTTAAACCACGTATCATCATAGAACGAGCGGGCAAAAAAATTGGTGTAATTGGTGCGACCACTGCAACTGCACGATATCGCACCAGTCCTGCATATCTTGCCGGAGCTACATTTGAGGATCTCCTTCCTGTTGTGCAAGCGGAATCAAAATTTCTGCATGAAGTCGCAAAATGTGATTGGGTGTTGTTAACTGTGCATGCCGGATTGCGTTATGAAAAAGATGAAAAAACTTTGATGACTACCGAATTGCTTTCCATGGTTCAAAAAATGCAGCCGCCTCTTGTGGATGCTGTAATTGGTGGCGACGCTCATAATTCAGCAATGGAAGTAGTTCATGGAATTCCGATTGTCCAAGCGGGATATGGCGGACAACATGTAGGAGTTTTACATCTGAGCCATGCGGCAGGAAAAACCGTGTCTCGATTTGATCCCCTAATTTCTGTGCCTGATGTGGGAGTTTCATTTAAGGTTACTGAATTTCTTCAACTCTATAGAAAAGAGGCTTTGCAAAAGAAAAGAGAAGCCCTAACCATTGCAACCGCACCATTTCCCCTGGAACAAAATAAGGAGATAGCATTGGGAAATTTAGTTGCTCACGCTCTTCTTGCATCAGCTAAACAGAAAGGCGGTGCCAATTTTGCATTGATCAATGCTGGCGCAATGAGAGTTGGACTTCCTGAAGGCACGATTACTTACAGCCATCTATATAAATCCCTTCCGTTTGATGATTCTCTGGTTGTCGCTGAATTGACCGGCGCGGAATTGCGGCAACTTCTGGAAATTGCATTCAGTGACTCATCAAGAGTTCCTGCTGTGGCCGGGTTGAGGGTTACTTTGATTGCACCACCTTATAGCGATTCAGTTTCGCGAGATTTGAATAGCGATGGTGTTAAAGAAGAGTGGGAACGAAATTACCTTAAAGATGTTCGTGATATGAATGGCGCACCGCTGAGTAATGGAAAGACTTACAAACTCGCAACTCTTTCTTATCTCGCAGAAGGCGGCGACAATCAGAATTTCGTTTATGATCGCATTCCAACTTCACGCGTTCATTGGTATGGAGAACTGCTGGTTCGCGAAATCATCGCAGATTATTTGAAAAAGAAACCAAAATTAAATCCTGCTGATTATTACAAGAAGAATACTCCGAATGTTCTAATAGTTAGTACAGAATAGAGGCCCGCACCCTAACAAGATTTCTTTGTAATGAAGCCAGGAGTGATATTAGCTATCGATGTTGTTCCTGCAAGCTGCATAATTCGCATCAGTTCTGCTCGCAATAGATCCAAAACTTTTTCTACACCCTGCTGACCGAACGCGCCTAGGCCCCACACATAAGGCCGTCCGATACAAATTGCTTTTGCGCCCATCGCCAGCGCTTTAAAGATATCCGTACCTCGCCTGAATCCGCCATCAATTAAAATCGGAATCTTTCCTTCTGCCGCTTCCACAACTTCCGGCAAACATTCCAGAGTGCCACGATTGCTTTCTTCTTGCCGCCCTCCATGATTGGAAACAATGATCGCATCGGCACCATTGTCTATGCACAATTTCGCATCTTCACGCGTGACGATTCCTTTGATTACAATTTTCATTTTTGTGTTTGCTTTCATCCAGGAAATCGTGTCCCAGGTCATCGCCGGATCGGAGAGTCCTTTTCGTAAATCTATATTCTTGAAATTTCCAAGATAACCTTGATCGGATTGAAGTACTTTGTTTAAAAAGCCTGCCTGATTTTCCCTGTTGCCAAGAACCGGAGTATCAACGGTCAATGCAGCAGCCGGACAGCCGGATGACTCAGCACGCTGCAATAGATCTTTGGCAACGTTCCGATCGGACGTTGGATATAACTGAAACCAAACTTTGCCGGAATTGTTTTTAGAAATTTCTTCAATGGAATAACTGGAAACCGTGGATGCAATCATCAGATGTTTATGTGACGCAGCAGCGCGGGCAACAGCCAGTTCCCCTTCTGGATGAAATGCTTTTTGAAAACCGACTGGTGCAATAAGGATCGGAGTTTCCATCTGCTGACCCAAAACTTCTGTCTGAGTATCAATGCGGCTGACGTTTACCAGACGCCGTGCCCGGATTTCAACCTGATCGAAAGCATCGCGGTTTGCACGGATCGTCTTTTCATCATCCGCGCCGCCGGAAATAAAATCGTTTACATCTTTGGGAAGTTTCTTGCGGATCGTTTCTTCAAATTGAAAAACGTCAAGTGCTTCATCAGCCGAATTAATTTCAGCCTGATCAGGAAAGCCGACAGATGCAAACAATGGAGACAATGCCAGAAAGCGCAAAAAGAGACGCCGATTGTAATTCATAGACTTATTTAACCACAGAGGCACATAGAGTAGAATTGACATTCAGATTAGTTGTATATACAATTAATTACCATGAAAAGGCCAAAAGTGAACGAGTGTTGCGGGGAAATATCCAGCCGTTGCATTGCCAGCCAGGTGCGGCAGCTCAATCGGGTGGTGACTGCGCTCTATGACGATGCACTTCGTGGGGTGGGCTTGACCATGAATCAGCTAAACGTCCTGGTATTCATATTTTCTCATGGCTCCCCCACTGCCAGAGCTTTAGTCCGTTATCTTCAAATGGATGCATCCACTGTCAGCAGAACGATTGAACGGATGCGTAAGGACGGTTTGTTAGTGGTCCGCGAAGGACAGGATGCCCGTACCAGAGAGCTTAGGCTATCGGAAAAGGGTGAAGAGACGATTGTGAAGGCCATGCCATCCTGGCGAAAAGCGCAAAACCAGGCTCAGAAATTGCTGGGCACTTTTCGGGCCGGAGCGATCGCTTCTGCGGTACGCAATTTGCGAACCGGTGCAGTGAACGTTTGATTTTTTTTGGTAATTAGTTGTATATACAAATAATTACCATGGAGGTTATTATGAACGCAATTTCAAAAAGTGAACGGCTTAATGCCCAAAGTTCTGTTTTTCTTTCCGGTGCCGGTGCGAGGATAGGATCGATCCTCACTTTGTGGTTTTTAACGGTATTGATATTGGGATCACTCCAATCATTTGTCAGACCGCCGGGAAGTCTGCCAATTCCAATCCTGGGCGCCATCGCCCTCCCGGTCATTTTGTTTTTAACCGTATTCCGTTTTTCCAATCGATTTCAAGAATGGATATTGAGTGCCGACCCGCGTTTAATCACCGGAGTTCAAGCCTGGAGGTTTGGCGGATTTGCATTTCTGGTGTTGTTTGCATTGAAACTGTTACCTGCTTATTTCGCCTGGCCTGCGGGGCTGGGTGACATGGCAATCGGTGCAAGTGCTCCTTTTGTTGTTGGATCGTTGATTCGCAATCCAGGCAAAGTTCACAGCAAGAATTTTGTACTCTGGAATGTGCTGGGAATTTTGGATCTGGTGGTAGCGGTAACTCTGGGAGGACTCGGTCCGTTTTTGTTTCCCGAAGCTACAATCAGTGCAGCCAGCCTGATGGCGCGGCTGCCGCTTTCATTGATTCCAACTTTTTTTGTACCGGTATTTATTTTGATGCATCTGGCCGCCTTGTTTCAAAGTAAGCGCAAACTTTAGTCTGCATCAGGGAGCGCCGACTTCGGTCGGCGTTCCCTGATCACTTCATCCGCTTTGATCACAAACCACAGCAACGCCGCAATCATTGCAAAAACACATCCGCTGGAAATAGCAACAACCCAGCCAAATTGTTTTGCAAGCACCGGCACCAAAAGTGCGCCGACTCCGCCAACAGCGTTGCCACCTGTGTTTAGCAACCCGCTAGCAGCCGAAGTATGTCTGCCAGCAATGGATGCAATTGCGGCCCAAAATGATCCTTCCGTAAGTTGCTGACATCCGAACGATAAACAAAAAAATCCAACGCACAGATAGTGATTTGTGCTCAGAGCACCGAATAGCAAAAACACTGCAGTTAAAATCAAACTTACAATCGGCGTAACGCGATAGCCCCAGCGAGCTCCAAGTTTTTTTGCGAAGTAATCACAAAGAAAACCACCAAGTGTGGCGCCGATCGCTGCGGCGATCCATTGAGCCGCAGTTAAGTACCCAGCTTCATGCTGACCGACTTTGCGGATGTCGACCAGATAAAAAAAAACCAGTTGAACACCAGATAAAACACGTAATTCGAAGAAAAATAGCTGAGGGTCAGCAGTAAAATATTTCGATCTTTCAGAACTTGCTTCCATGCTCCTTTTTCATGAACAGTATGAACTTCGGTTCGATTTGCATGGATCAACTCCAGTTCGGCAGAATTTACGCTGCGATGCTGATCAGGAAAATCGCGCGCATACCACCACCACATTGCAGCAATTAAAAATGCCAGCGGTGCTGTCAAAAAAAATGAACCTCGCCATCCAGCTATTTGCATTAACCACACCATAAGTGGAGCGGCTGCTGCTGCGCCTAGTGTTAAAGCTGTGCTGGTCAATCCATTGGGAAGTCCCCACCCTGAAACCGGAAACCAATTGGCAATGATTCCACCGGTCACCGGAAAAATCGGAGCATGTGCAGCACCGGTGATGAACCGCAAAACAATTAACATCGCCAGAATTGCGCCAACAGAAATCAAAGGAGGTCCAGGAATGATTCCGCTGAGGATTGTAAGAATTCCCCACAACGTTGCAATCAATGTAATCGATTTGCGTGATCCAAGAACGTCGCCAAATACTCCACCCGGAAATTGAAACAGAGCGTATCCCCAGGCAAATGCCGCCAAAATCATTCCAAACTGAATTTGAGTAAAACCGAATTCGACCATCATGGTGTCACCCACAATGGAAAGATTCGAACGGATTACATATGAAATGAAACTGGCGACGCTGATCAGAGTGAGAATCATCCAGCGGATTTTCGTCGGTTTTGACATGACCGCAGGAATCATACCATGAAAAGTGAAGCGGGGACCGTGAAGCGTAAAGCATTCCAGGCAAATAACTTACCAGTACGCTGCAAAATTATATTTCGTATTATAGTAAGTATTTAAAATAATATGTTGCCACTTTGTAATATTCGCACTATTATTCTGTATATGAAATTAGATGACGTAGATTTACGCATTTTGGCCATTTTACAGCGCGATGGGCGGATCACGAACTTCGAGCTGGCAAAGCGGATCGGGTTAACGCCTGCTCCTACGTTGGCTCGCGTAAAGAAACTGGAGCTTGCGGGATATATACGCCACTATGCGGCATTGCTGGATCAAGAGAAACTAGGGATGACGGTAACCGCATTTGTGCAGGTGAATCTGGAATCTCATAAAAAGAAAACCACGATGGATTTTGTGAAAGCGGTAGAAAAAATGCCAGAGGTTCTGGAATGTCATCACATCGCAGGAGATGAAGATTTCCTGTTGAAAGTGGTGGCCGCAAGTCCCGGAGAGTATGAAAAATTTGTTTTAGAGAAACTTACAAAGGTTGAAGGAATTGAAAAGGTCAAGACTATCTTTGTTTTATCTTCATCGAAGCTGGAAACAGCGATCCCGGTGAAAGGAGGGTTGTCACGTGAAATTCATAAACACAATTGATTTCAATTTTGCATTTCTAGCCTTTTCTTCCTTGTTTTCGATCATCAATCCAATTTCGGCAGCACCGATTTTTGTTTCACTTACCGATAGCCCTGGAATAGATCGGAAGAAATCAGCATGGCGCACCAGTCTTTCAGCTGGATTGACTCTGGCATTATTTGCAATTGCTGGTGGCGCAATCTTCGCGTTTTTTGGAATCACTGTCGCAGCGTTTCAGATTGCAGGCGGAATTCTGTTTACATTGATGTCAATTCAAACATTACTTGGCAATCAGCCGGACAGAATGGAAGATAGTCCAAATCAAGCCGATCCTTCGATTGTTCCACTGGGAATTCCATTGATTGCTGGTCCGGGTGCGATTTCAACGGTCATGGTTCTGGTAGGTCAAGCGCGTGATGCGTTTCACCAAATTGCATTAGGTACTGCGATCGTGCTGAACATCGTTTTAACGCTGCTGATTCTTTTAGCATCCCCATGGATTGTGAAAAAAATGGGAGCTACCGGACAAAGAATCGTAGCAAAAGTGATGGGATTAATTACAGCTGTAATAGGCGTGCAGTTTATTATCAATGGCTCAACAAAAGTAGTGGTTGATATTTTGAAGTCAGCCAGAGTTTGATTTTCATTGTGGTGCGGGCGTCTCGTCCCCTTACTTGGATGGCGCACAAATTAATCTAGCGAGCGGGACGCCCGCATCACGTTATTGTCAATGAGGTTTTCTTTCATTTAGTAGATCAAGAGCATGAAACAAAATCGGTTTTAAAACTTCAATTGAATGCTGCATTGCTTTGGGATTGCCGGGCAAGTTGATGATGAGTGTACTCCCGGCAATTCCTGCTTCACCGCGAGATAGCCAGCTCAAGGGAGTCTGCTCTGCTCCACGCTGACGAAGCAATTCAGCAATCCCAACGGCCTGGCGCTCTATCACATCCTGAGTCGCTTCGGGCGTTACATCGCGAACTGCGAAGCCTGTTCCACCGGTGGTCAAGATCAGATGAACATCGGCTCTTAGAACATACTTCTGTAGCATTGTTGATATAGTAGTACGCTCATCAGGAACAATTTCTTTGGCTGCAACTTCAATACCGATGTTACGGAGTGCTGCAACTAAAGCAGGTCCGGACTGGTCCTCAGTTTCTCCCGCATAACAACGATCGCTACAGGTTATGATTACGGCAAAGTAACTAACGTTTTTTTCTGTATGTTCCACTCTTGCCACCGTCTTTTTCTAACAACTCTATCGGACCTATCACCATCCCTTTATCAATCCCTTTGCACATGTCATAAATAATCAGCGAACCAGTCGCCACGGCAGTTAATGCTTCCATCTCTACTCCGGTCTTTGCTTCAGCAATCACTTCCGCTCTTATCTTTAAATTTATACCTTGAAGGTGAAAATCAATACTGATGTTGGAAATTGGAATGGGATGACATAGCGGAATAAGCTCCGAAGTTTTTTTTGCAGCCTGAATTGCGCCAATCCGGGCCGTTTCCAAAACATTTCCTTTGGCAGTCGATTGTGTCTGGATTGCATTTACAATTGCTTTTGTTAAACGGATCTTTCCTTCGGCCACAGCACGTCTGGATGTAACCGCCTTACCGGAAATATCCACCATTCGAGTCTGCCCTTTTTCATCAATATGACTTAACTTCTTTTTCATAATTGACCACTTCAGTGGGGAGTTCCGAGTACTGAGTTCCGAGTTTTCTAAGCGCTCGGTACCCGGCACTCAGTACTGATTTATATCATGGAAAATTACGCAATCTCAGTATTTGTTCGACAAATCGGATTTGCATTTGCGTATCTGGTTGAGTTATTTTAACCACGGAGACATCATGAAAACTTTCCTGGGGATATTTTTTCTGCTTTTGATTTCTGTTCCTGGAATGGCTCAAGTGGAACAAATCAATGTTACTGTGAGCAAGATTCCTTCCGCAGTGACTTTTAATTTAGGTGTGGCGAGTCTTAAACAGATTGCTGGTGTGAGCAATGTGAATGCTGATATGAATTCTGGGAAAATTCAGATCAATACGCGTCCCGGAGTGTCGGTTCGATCGGTCATGGATGGATTGCGTGTAACAGGCGCTCAACAAACCAATGACCTTGAAATCATAGTTCGCGGAAAACTTGAGAAACGCGGAAATCGGATTGTGCTTGTCGCACCATCACAAAGTGAGCTTTTTATCGTTGAAGCCAGGAATAAAAATCAAATGGCTGCAGATTTCGCAGAAAAACAGAATAAGGCGCGAGTTGTTGCAGGACTTTCCGGAAGTGGAAATCAATATACGTTAACGGTTAAACAACTTCAGAAGAGTTAAACGCGCGGAACTGTAGCATATTTTGATGCAGGCGTGGCTCGTCCAAAAGCCCAGCTTCTAATTTTCTTCATTTGATCTTCCATTGTCTTTGACAACGCCACCATCTTCGATGTGTTCCGCGTAATGTCTCCGATCTCAACTTCTTTTCCATTATGATACGCATCCACGCGAGCGCTGGCCACAGCTTGCTCAATCTCAGCACCACTCCAACCTTTTGTCGCCGCCGATAAAAATACCAGATCAAATTTCGCTAAATCGGCTCCATGCCTTTTCAAATGGATTTCAAAAATCTGTTTGCGTTCTTCATCATTTGGAAGATCAATAAAGAATACTTGATCGAAACGACCTTTGCGGATTACTTCAGCGGGAAGTGCATGAATCCTGTTCGCAGTTGCAGCAACAAAAACCATGGGAGGCTTCTCTTGCAGCCAGGTAAGAAAAGTTGAAAAGACATGTGTATTGCTTCCTGACTGTCCTTCATCCATGCCCAAACTGTTCTCAATTTCATCAATCCACAACACTGCCGGCGCCATTGCTTCAATCGAACCCAGAGCCCTGTTAAAGGCCAATTCAGGATTCCCATACATTCCTGAAAAAATCAAATTCATATCCAGACGGAATAAAGGAACTTTCCATAATGTTGAAATTGTTTTTGCGGACAAGCTTTTTCCGCAACCGCTAATTCCCATCAATAAAATTCCTTTAGGCACCGGCATTCCAGCTTCCAGGGCTTCTTTGCTAAATAATTTTTCACGTCTGATTGCCCAATCTTTCAGATTATCCAACCCACCGATTTGGGACATGTCATAAGTCGGCGGCACAAATTCCAGGTAGCCGGTCTTTTTCACCATCATTTCTTTTTCCGCAAAAATTTCTGTCAGAATATCCGCTTGATCTAACTTTTTGCTGCGAAAGATTCTGTTCAACGCATGCTGGATTTCGTTGAGTGTAAATCCTTTCAACGCAAACGCTACCTGGTTTTGCACCTCAGGTGCTAGATTAATTTGCGGGAATTGTTGTTGCACACGTTTCACTTGTTGAAGGACTTCTTCTTCATCCGGCAATCCAAGATCAACCAAAAGCACTTCTTTGCGCAAACTTTCCGGCATTTTTAGTTGTGACGAAAGCAAGAAAACAAATTTGTCTTTATTTAGAAGTGCGCTATAGGTATCACGGACAGCGCGCAGGATAAACGAATCGCCGAAGAAATCTGGAAAATCTTTTAAGACAAAAAATCCTTTCTCTGATGTACCTTGAATTGCTTGCAGTGCCTGCAAAGGTTCACGAGCTTCAGGAAGAGCGCTATTCTTTGAAAAGCCGGAGATGCATGTCCAGATATGTAGAGGTTGTTCTGGTCCAAATAGTTTGGAAGAAAAATTTTCCAAAAGTTGCAGAGCTCTATTTTCTTCCCATGTTAAAACATAAATGATTGGATATCGGCCTAGAATTGCGTTTTTTAGACTTTCAACTGCGCCTGCCAAATCTCTTTACTCCGGCAATATTGTAGCAGAATCCGAAAATGCGTATCGTGGATGTTATAATTTTTATCCTATGGCTCATCCCGAACATCTTCGGCTTCTACTCACACCGGGCTGGAATGCATGGCGCAAATCGAATCCAACAACAACTCCTGATTTTGTCGGATGTGATCTCACCGGCGCAGATCTAGCCGGCAAGGATCTGCATGGTGCGCATTTTTCAAAGTCTACACTCGTGAATGTTAATTTCACTGGAGCAGATTTAACACACACGATCCTTACTGGCGCGAAAATTGAAGGCTCAAAATTCTTAAAAGCGCGGATGGAAAACATTCAACTGGATTATGCCGAACTATCGCAGAATGAATTCGCCGGTGCAAATCTAAAAGGCGCGATGCTGCGTTACGCAAACTTGAAAGAAGTGAATCTGAGTGCCAGCAATCTTTCCTTTGCCACTTTTGACGGTGCCGATCTGCGGAAAGCGAACCTATCGGTGTCAAATCTGGAAGGCGCAATGTTTCGCAATACAAAAATGCAGGAAGCGAATTTATTTGACGCCAATTTGAATCGCGCCAGTTTCGAAAATGCCGAAGCACCTGGAGCAAATTTCATGAAGGCCGATCTTACAGCCGCTGCATTCTCCCATGCAAAGCTGCAACAAAGCCGCTGGCAGGGGGCGAAAGTGAATCAGACTTTGATGAAAGGTGCTGATCTGACAGATGCAACATTCCGCCAGGCGGAAATTTCTGATGCTGTTTGGGATGGAGTAATTGCACCAAGAATTGATTTAACAAACTGTCGAATTCAAAAGACTTCCTTTCGCAATTCTCAGATGGAACGGCTCAAAGGCAATGAATCTGAAATAATTGAATGCGATTTTGGAGACGCTCAATTAAGCAATACCGATTTCCGATTTGTCAAAATCAAAGCTTGTAATTTTTCACGTGCGAAACTGGCTAATTCTTTATTTTTCAAACAGACGTTCAAAAATACAAATTTTGAAGGTGCTGACATCACTAATACGGATTTTCGAGAAAGCAACATTGAAGGGTCCTCTTTCCGCAAAGCAATTATGGACTCTGCAACATTCCGCAAAACCAGCTTTAAAGATTGTGATCTCTCAGGCGCAAGAGCAATTGCTTCAGATTTTGGAGGTACTCATCTTGCAACCTGTAATCTTTCAAAGAGTAATTTCACGGATTCTGATTTACGGTTTGCAATATTAATCGGCGCAAATTTGAAGTCTGCAAGTTTAAAACATGCGAATTTAGCTTGCGCCGATTTGCGCGAAGCACAATTGACCGGCACCAATTTTTGGGGAGCTTCGCTGCGGAAATCAAAAATCGAAGCTGCCTGTCAGGATTTCAATTCTGCCTTACACCTTGCTCGGAAAAGTTTTTTTCCCGATTCAGCGATTGTTAAAGAAAAGGAAACAAGCCAAAGAAAAAGAGCAATCCGAACGCGTTCGTGAACTGATCCGCGAACAATCCGCGCGACGCTCAAGATAACCGCAAAATCACAGAGGAAAGATTGAGCAAGATCTGTTTTGTTCTGTTTTTAGTGTACTCTGCGGTTAGTTTTGCCGATTCTATTCACGATTTGATGAATATTGATTCGGCGGTTCGTCAATCTGCAACAAAGCAGATTTTGAAATCGAAAGATTTACGTTACGCTCCCTCACTGATTGAAGTTGCTTTTTTTTACACCATCAAACGTGACAGAACAGCCGTAAATAAAATTAGCGAGACCTTGCGTAAACTAACCGGTTACAAGGATGCACAAAAATATTTTGATTGGGTTCAATGGATCGGAAAACATCCCGAAATAAAATCCTTTCCTGAATACGTCAGCCTAAAACGAGAAGTACTGACGTTGATTGATCCAGAGCTATCGAAATTTTTGGAGGATGAAAAATCATTGCGCATCCGTCCTGAGGAAATTGTTTGGGGTGGAGTAAAAAAAGATGGAATTCCTGCATTAATCAACCCTCCGCACATCAGTGCCGATGAAGCTTCTTATCTGCTCGATACAGATCACGTATTTGGATTGATGCTCGGTGGCGAAGCCAGGGCATATCCATTACGCATTATGGATTGGCATGAGATGGCAAATGATGTTGTGGGCGGCGTTCCAATTTCTATTCCATATTGCACTCTTTGTGGATCTGCAATCGCATATAAATCAACCTACACATTCGGTTCTTCTGGTCTATTGTATCGTTCAAACAAATTAATGTATGACAGCAATACTGGAAGTCTGTGGAGCGCATTAAGCGGCGAACCAGTGGCGGGAGAACTTGTCGATCGCGGAATTAAACTTGATGTACTGCCGATTATACGTACCACCTGGGGTGAGTGGAAGCGGAGAAATCCTGAAACAACTGTTCTCGATATCAAGACCGGCCATTCGCGGGATTACAACCAGGAGCCATACAAAGAATATTTTGAAAGCAGCAAAACGATGTTCCCTGTTCCGATTGAAGATCCGCGAATTGCTTTAAAAGAATTTATTTTTGCTATCCGCATCGGAAAAATTCGGAAAGCATATCCATTAAATGTGCTGGCTGAAAATCGATTTTTGCGCGACGAAGTGGGCAACGCGAAGGTTGTTCTTATAACTGAACCTGAAGGAAAATCAGTCAGAGCATATCGATGCGATGCAATGAATACTGATACATCCTGGAAGGTCGAAGAACAATTCTTGATTTCGCCTGATGAAAACTCAAAGTGCCCGCGTTTAGGCGGGCACCTTGCATATTGGTTCGGCTGGTACGCTCAATTTCCTGATACCCAGCTTTTTAACGCCGAGCGCGCAGAGTAAATTTTCAAAAAATAAAACTCGGCGATCTCTGCGTTAAAAGAGATTATTTCCTGGCCTTTTCGAATTCATCGCCCGGGCGCCATCCGGTCGTGCCTTGCATTTCTGCAACTTTCCAACCGATGTAAACTCCAAGCCGTGCTAATTCTTTTGCGCCTGTGTAATCCCAATTTGGATCTACTTCATCCGATGGTTGATGATAGTGTTTCTCGTTATATTCCTTATACGCTTTCTCACCATAATCTGCGGGCTTTCCAACTATTGAATTTCCAAGATCGAGAGAAAATGCAGGGACACCAACTCGTGCCATGCTGAAATGATCGGAACGATAATAATAACCAGCTTCGGGATGTTCTTCCGGAACGATACTCACATTCATTGCTTTTGTAACTTCTTGCACCATTGGGAAAATAGATGTTCGATCCGCACCGGTCATTACAACATCGGTTGCTTCACCAAGCATGCTGACGCCATCGTAGTTTAGATTGACCATCGTTTTCTTCGCCGGAATCGAAGGATGCAATCCATAGTATTCCGATCCTTTGAGTCCGCGTTCTTCACCGGTCACCGATAAAAAGATGACTGATCGCGGCGGTTTTACGGATGATTCTGCAAAAACGCGTGCAAGTTCAACCAACATCGCCGCTCCGGATGCGTTATCGAGTGCGCCATTGTAGATGTTATCTCCATCAACCGGAACGCCAATACCAAGATGATCATAATGAGCACTGTAAACAATAGCTTCATCTTTCAATTTCGGATCAGAACCTTCCAGGATTCCTATTACATTTTGGGTGTGAAGCGGACGCGTTTTCGCAATGATCTTTCCTTCAATCTTTAAAGGTAATTCAATCGGCTTAAAGCCTTTTGTTTTGGCTTTATCAAATAACGCATTCAGATCTGTTCCCGCCGCGGAAGCAATTTTTTTGGCAACATCTTCCTGAATCCAACCAGCCATCGGCAATGCATATTGTCCCGGAGGATTCGCTAGAAATGCCTGTTCACCTGACCATGAATTACGAACAACATTCCAACCATAACTTGCCATGTCGGTGTTGTGAATCAATAAAATTCCTGCTGCACCCTGTCGCTCTGCTTCCTCATATTTGTATGTCCAGCGGCCGTAATACGTCATCGCCTTTCCACCAAAAAATTTCGGATCTTGAGAAGGCGGATCATTTACCAATGCAAGAACAACTTTTCCATGAACGTCCATCCCTGCATAATCATTCCATCCGAATTCGGGAGCATTTGCTCCATAGCCAACAAATACCAGGTCTCCGCTAATCGTTTCTTCAGTCTTTTGACTATATGGATTTGCAACAAAGTCATCTAAATATTTCAATTGAATCGGTTCACCACTTCCACCGGAAATTTTTAACGTGCTTTCTGGTTGAGTGGTCACACCGTTCAAAGGAACCAGTTGCATATATGTTCCATTTTCTCCGGCCGGTTTTAGTCCCGCGATTTGAAATTGAGCGGCAATGTAAGCTGCAGCCACATCTCCACCGCGCTGACCTGTTCCTCTCCCTTCCAACAAATCGCTGGCAAGGAAATTCAAATCGGTTTTCATCCGGTTGGTATCAAATGAATCGGCAACCTTCTTTGCAACTGCGGGAATTGTAGATGCTTTTTCCGCAGCTAAAAATGCTCCAGTTAAAAGGAGCGCAGCTAACGTAAGCTGCAAATATCTCTTAATCATTTATTTTTCTCTCCCTGGGGATTAATTCTTAAGAATCGTACTCTTACTCGTACTCGTACTCGTAATCTTACTCGATTTACTTCTTCGGTGGAATCGTCAAATTCAATTTCACGATTCCTGCACTTTGAAAAGTTTGTCCTGGCGAAGTGAATTGAGCCAATGTATAGAATCCTGAAAAACGGAAGCCTGTCAAATTTTTTGCGGCGGGAAGTGCCACAATTTGAGTGGTTAATGCAGTGTCATTACTTGCTGTTGAATCGACTTTCATCGGTGCGCCTAAAGGAGCTCCGGTAGCATCTAAGGGTTGAGCCCATACATTTGCTACTCCCGTTTCGCTGAATGGATTTTCAATTGCGAGTAAAATTCCTCGTCGCAATGAATTTACAGTAGTAAATGCAACTGCAGGATAAAAAAGAGCGGTGTTATTTTTGGGTGGTCTGAATGCAGTAAGTGGAAGGCCGGTCAGTTTTCCGGCAGCATCAATTTTGCGGCGTTGAATATTGCTTGTGTCTACGAAGAATAAAAGGCCTGCGGTGTTGGTTGTGAAAGCGAGTCGTGCACCCCACGAAAAACCATTTGATAGTAAAACCGGTGACGCATTCACTTGAGCGAAATTTGCGGAAGTAACCCCCGATAAACTCGGATCGAGTGTGCCAAGCGCATAATCAGCCTGCATTCCTGAGGTTCCACTTCTTATCTGAACATAAACAACTAACAACTTACCGTTGCCTGGATGAAAAAAGACATCTTGCGGAATAGGTTCCCACAAACGGGTTGATTCGATTGCCGTTTTCTGCAGCAAAACAACATTTCCATTCATGCTGGCATTGGATGATAACAAAGCACCGACAAGACCATTGGTTCCATCGTCGGCTTGCCCTGAATTTATTACTTCGCGAAGCCATAGGACTGCATAAGACGAATTGCGGGAATTAAACGCAAGTTTCGGATTAAAATTGCCCATCTCAGCTGAAACTGAATCGGTAGTTATTTTTACAGCACCACTGGCCGGTCGTCCTTGTGCATTCAATCGCATTACATAAATATCGGTATGCTTCAGTTGAATCTGCGGATTGTCATCATAGGCAAGAAGAAATTCATTTGCAGCAGGATTGTAAATTACAGCGGGATGTGCTGCATTTGGATCACTTACTAATGTAAAACTTTCTTGTGCAGCAGCACCTCGATTGTTCAAAATCCTCCCTGAAATCTGGCGGCTACTACTCGTAACTCGCTCCCACACTACAAGCGTCATTCCGGTTTTGGTGTTGGTTGCAACAACTTGATTTGCGTGAAAAGTGTTGTCTTCTTTTGCGACGTAAGTACTTTTCTGAACTTGAATCGGTTGAGCAATGACAGCTGCAGCAGAAAGCAATAAAATAGCGAGAAGCACAAAGTATCGCTTCATGAATATCTCCTTAATATAGGCCATTAATCTTACACCATCAGTCAACGGTGAATACGGCTAAATATAGTGAACTTAACGCCCCAATGCATTTCGGAGCACCACTCTACGCCGCCTTTCCTTCAACCCAATCTTTCGTAATTTCTCTCAACTCAATCGAACCAACTCGAAGTTGTCTGGCCCTGATAGCGATAAAAGCCATTGAACCAAGTACTCCCATCGCCAAATCTTTCATCGTATTTTGAAGGCTGACCTGAATATTACTTCCAAACATTTGATCAGCACTAAATTCGGCAAACTCCCAAAAGACGGCTGCAGTTGCCGTAAGGCTTCCAATCAACAGCAATTCCAGTACAACACTTCGGCTTCTTTGAACCATCCCGCGCGGTAACTCTTGAAAAAGGCGTGATACAAAAAATGCAAACGTGAAACCGCCGGCAAAATGCATCGGAACGTCTATTGGTGGCCAAATGTCATAGACATGAAAGCCTTTGCCTAATAAAACATGTAAAGCAAAAACTGTGAATGGAGCCCAACCGCCAACTCTAAATATTTTCCAGGATGTTTTTATCATCTTTACCTTCCTTTTCTCCAGTTTGGTAAACAGATTTATCTGCGCACAACTTATTTCATCAGTTGAAGCAGCTTTTCTATGTCATCAATATTTCCCGAAATACGCGAAAGATGTTCAGGAATTTTGAGTTTTGACTTTTGTTGTGCAGGAACGACACGATTTGGTTTGAGTTTCTGGCCATGCTTCTCAATGAAAAACTCAACCGGTTTGCCAGAACTATCCTGAATATGGATCAAAGAGAAATCATTATTCGGAAACTTTGATGATTCATAAAATTCCTGGCCCGAAATAAATATCAATTCGTTCAACGCATATTGAAAAGCAAAACAGGCACCTTCGTCCTCTTCCTCTTCGAACTGCACAACATTGGTCGCTTGAATTCTTAGCTCACTGACACTTCCCTTATTCAAAACATTCTCCAACTGCAGAAGGCGTTCGCTCTTATTCTCTTTTTCCTGATGCCATATTGAGAAGCTGATTAAGCCCCCAATAATTGTGTAGAAAATAATTATGATGGGCCAATGGTCATCTGAAAGAAGAATTGTTAGAGCGGATAGGAAACCAAACATCACCAAGCAAACAATTACCAGTCTCTGTTTTAGTTGACGGGATCGATTCTTGATAAAAATAATTTGTTTTTGAATCGCTCGCTTTTCCTTTTTGCTTAGTACTCTGATGACCGGACTTAGCTCGTTCACAGTGGATATCGTAAATTGCGGCAATTAAACCGTCAATTTGCCTAATTGAAAAATCTAAAATGCAGGCATGATGCCGGCGGCCCGTAATGCGGGCCAGAGGCCCGCGCTCCGTATTGATGCACAGTGAAAAAGCTTGTATGATTCATCATTCCTGACGGAGGTTATCATTTCATGCACAAGGAATATCATTCCTGGCACAGCCCTATTTTGGGCATGACTATGCCTGTGGTGATTTACGGACATTTTGGTTCACCATTGTTATTTTTCCCCACTGCCGCTGCTGATTGCGAAGAATATGAACGTTTCGGTTTGATGGATTCCATTGCACATCATATCGACGCCGGTAAAGTCAAAATATTTTCGATCGATAGCATCAATCAATACAGCTGGATGAATAAAGAAATCCATCCTGCGGAACGAGCCAGGCGCCAGGTTTTATATGATGCCTATGTTTATCAGGAAGTTGCACCTTTCATTGAGTATCAATGTCAATCACCGGGCATTGGAATCGGAACAACTGGAGCAAGCTTTGGTGCCTTTCATGCTTTGAATACGTTGCTGAAACATCCTGATAAATTTCGATGGACACTCGCGATGAGTGGAGCATATGACGTCCGAAGTTTTGCTGACGGTTTTTATAATGATGATATTTATTTCAACAATCCTGTTGATTACATGCCGCAAATGAACGATCACAACATGCTTGAAATAATCCGCCATTGCAACATCAATATCATGACCGGACAAGGTCAATGGGAAAATCCTGATTTCTCCCGCCGAATGTCACAAACTCTTTGGGATAAAGGGATCTGGCATAACCTCGATTTATGGGGTTACGAATGGCCTCATGACTGGCCAACATGGAAAGTCATGATGGATGTCTATCTCCGCAAAATGTTTTATTAATCGTACTCATACTCTTACTCGTAATCGTAATCGAAAAATAAAAGACGAGTAAGATTACGATTACGATTACGATTATTAGGAGCTAATCTATGACAGAGCCGTTAAAGATTGGAATACTTACGGGCATGGAATGGTCCTGGCCACCAGCATTTATTGAAGAAATTGCAAAACGGAATGAAGGAGTGATTGCAGAGTTCATCAAACTAGGTGGAACACTAATGAACTCTCCGCTTCCGTACCGGGTTATCATTGATCGCATTTCCCACGAAATCCCATATTACAGATCTTATTTAAAAAATGCAGTGCTTCAGGGCGTTGCAGTCATCAATGATCCATTCATGTGGACATCGGACGACAAATTTTTCGGCGCCTCCTTGATTACCAAGCTCGGCCTGGCATCACCAAAAACAATCGTACTGCCAAACAAAGATTACATTCCGGGAGTCGATAGCACAAAAAGTCTTCACAATTTGTATCCAATTGATTGGAAAGGAATTGTTGATTATCTGGGTCTGCCTCTTGTGTTGAAGGATGCTCATGGTGGCGGAGGGAAAGAAGTTTATATTGTGCATTCCCTGGACGAGCTGATTCATAGCTACGATCAATCTGGCTTACTCACCATGATTGCTCAGGAATTCATTCACTGGGATCATTACGTTCGTTGTGTCTGCATCGGATACGAAAATGTCTTACCGATCAAATACGATCCGAAAGTGCGAAAGTACATTGTGGAACATGAACACATGAATGCTGATTTAGGGAAACGAGTCGTTGAGGATGCAAAAACGATTTGTCGTGCATTTGGTTACAACATGAATGCCGTAGAGTTTGCTATCCGTGATGGTATTCCGTACGCAATTGATTTTATGAATCCTGCGCCCGATTTTGATATCTATTCGCTTACCCCTTTTTATTTCGATTGGGTCGTAAAAAAAATGGCCGATTATTGCATCGAACTCGCAAAAAATGATTACACCACAGGAGATCGTTACGGATGGTTTACAATGGCCAGAGATTATGAAAAAGGAAGCCGTTGAACATTTCCATAGCCTGCTGAATAACAATCAAGCCGCAGAAACATACGGCTTGATGGAATCTCTGCTGCTGGAACGGAAACTCTTTTTTGGTGGACGCCCGTTGTGTGTCGTTTTGCGTCCGCATTTCTATACTAACTCCCAATTCGGTTATCTGAAAAGAGAAACTGAAATTATTCTCAGCGCATTTGCCAAAGCTCATAATGCATCGATGGCCGATCCAAAATTGCGCGCTGATTTTTTTCTGGAACCATGGGAAGAAGAAATGTTGCATGTTCAAAAAGGATCGCAAGTACCGTGGTCCACTTCACGGTTAGATTCATTTTACAGTTTGGATCATGACACTTTGCAGTTCATTGAATACAATGCCGAAACACCGGCAGGTATGGCATATGAAGATGTGCTTGCGGAAACATTTTTAGATCTGCCGGTAATGAAAGAATTCCAGAAAAAATTCAGGGTCCAACCTCTGAAGGTGCGAGGTCAATTACTTAATGCTCTTTTGCAAACGTACACGGATTGGTTAGGAGCTACTCCGCAACAGCAACCGCAAATCGCAATTGTGGATTGGGATGATGTGCCGACACGAAACGAACATCATTTGTGCAACGAATTTTTTGAAGCTCAAGGTGTTCGAAGCATTCTGTCATCACCGCAAAGACTGGAATATCGTGATGGGAAATTGTGGGACAGCGATTTCAGAGTCGATTTGATTTACAAACGCGTGCTAGCCCAGGAACTTTTCCGGGAAATGGGTAAAGATCATGCCGTTTTTCGCGCAGTCAGAGACGGTGCAGTTTGCATTTCGAATTCATTTCAGTGTCTTTTGCTTTACAAAAAATCGAGCCTGGCATTTTTGAGCGATGAAAATCATCACCACCTGTTTAATGCCAAAGAAATTCAGGCTATTGGCGAACATATTCCATGGACCCGGGTGGTTGCGGATAGATCTACATACTATAATAATAGCACTATAGATCTAGTAACTTTTATCGAAGACAATAAAGACAAGCTGGTGTTGAAGCCGAACGATTCTTATGGCGGGAAAGGAGTAGTGCTAGGTTGGGAAGCTCCAGATTCGGAATGGAAGGCTGCAATCAAAACAGCGTTGTCAGAACCTTACGTCGTACAAGAGAAAGTCAATGTAGCCAGCGAACTCTATCCTTTTTATACTGATGGGAAAATGGAAATTCATCGAATGTATGTTGATGCTGATCCTTTCATCTTTATGGGTAAAATTGCAGGTGGAGTATTAACCAGACTATCCTCTGCTGCACTGTTAAACGTAACCGCTGGTCATGGCTCTGCTATTCCCAGCTTTTTGATTGAAAAAATATGATGGAATTTTATGATGCCAATTGAAGCAGAATGGGAAATTAATCGAAATGGTTATCTTGAAATTGAATGGAAATTAGGACCAGAAGCGCTTGAATTCATCCAGGGTGTGGGTGAAATTCAACTCTTCAATGCTGGAGATCGCATCGTGTCACAACATGAGCAAGGCGATGCGATGTTTCTGATCATTGAAGGATCTGTTGATGTTATCCGTGATATCGGTGTAGGACAACAATTTCTGGCAAAGCTGGAACGTAACAGATCTTTCGGTGAAGTTGCTTTATTAACGAATTCGCCTCGTACTGCCAGCGTGACAGCGCAAACAAAGGTCCGATTGATCAAGATTACAAAAGAAAATCTGGCTCATTTGAGCGCCGAAAACCCACGAATTGCCATGCAAATTTATCGGATTCTAGCGGAATCGCTTGCTCAAAGCCTTCGTCAAACTGGCACCATTCCAAGCCAACTACGATAATAAATCCGAAATCCGAATATCGAAATCCCAAATAAATTCGCAATTCTAAATTCAATATTCCAAACAGCTAACCCTTGTTGTTTAGAACATTGGAGTTTTTGTGCTTTTGATTTGTTTAGGATTTAGGATTTCGGATTTCCGATTTAGGATCTGGGATTTAGGATTTTAAATTATCTATAATTTGTACCTATGAAAGTTTTTATTTTGCTCTTAATGACGTTTTGTGTCTCTGCGGTTACTAACGCCGGCGAATTACGAGTGTTTTCGAACGGTAACGTGCGGCCGATTTTAGTAGAAATTGGGCATCTTTATGAAACTCGAAATCCGGACTGGAAGGTTGAATTTGAAACGGGCAAGATTCAAGAGTTGAAAGATAAATTGGAGGCTGGCGCAAAAGCCGATGTGATCTTGGGCGATGATAAATTTTTTGAAGCTCTTGTAGATTCGAAAGATCTGGATGTTTCGTCAAAAACTCTTCTGTTTACAAATCCCGTTGTTGCAGTATCCACTGAAGAAAGTGAAGGCGATATCCCCGATCCGAAAAACATGAATGCTGGTAACTTCAAAAAAATCGCATTGGTAAGTGACAAATCTGCTCTGGGTAAACTTGTTCGTGCTTATCTTGAACCACTGGGACTGAAAGATGCACCGGCAGAGAAAAAAATTGAAGTTGCCGATTCAAAAGCAGCGATGGATGCAGTCAAGAATGGTGAAGCAAAATGGACATTAGTATATTCCTCAGAAGCCTCAAAAAGAAAAATTAGAAAATTATTTCTGGTGCCGGAGTCTTCTATTCCTGCAGTCCCTTATTCAGCCGCAATACTGAGTCGCACTGAAAGTAAAGCTCAAGCTAAACAGTTTATGGAAATTTTGCAGTCAACAGTTGGAAGTAAATTCTTTGAGAATGCCGGTTATCTCTGGAGAGGAATACCTTCGTCAGGGACTCAACTTCAAACTCGACCTCAACTGGAAGCGCGATCCCAAACTCAACCTCAAACAGGTCCACAAACTCAAACGCAGACTCAAACTCAGACTCAAACGCAAGCGCAAACTCAGACAAAGCCGCAAACACAGGCCAAGCCGCAAACTCCAACTAAACCCGGTGCGGCTGCTGAAAAATCGAAGAAAAATAAAAAGAAAAAGCCGAACTAATTTGCTGCGCTGAACTAAAAAAGTTCAGCGTAAGTTCGTTAATACCTTTTCAGCATTACTTTGATCATTTTCTTCATTTCATCCGGCAATGCATGTACCCTTCTGCCATGACCAGGCAAGATCCATTCGAAATCATACGCCAATAATTTTCTTACGCTCTCCAATTGTTGTTCCCAGGAATACCAGTTGAAACTGCGCGAGGAATTTAATCCGTTGTAACCTTCTGACCACCAGATATGATCACCGGTAAACAAAAATTTATTGCGGAACAAAAGGACCATATGTCCTTTGGTATGACCCGGTGTAGGAATGATCGTAAAATCCTTTGCTAAAGGAACATCGTCCTGACCATCGATTAATAATTCAATTTGACTGCGCAATCGCCCGGCATCATCACGATGCATAATCCGCTCGGCTTTGAAATGTTTGGCCCATAAATCATGATCCGCGATATCATCACGATGTGTTAAGAAAATAAAACGGATTCCGCCAAGTTCTTCGATTCTTTTTACGAGTGAGCCAGCAAAGCGTGGAGAATCCACCAGCACATTTCCATCCGGATGTTGAACGAAATAGCTCGCTGCCCCAAATGACGATTCGGAAGCGTATCCACAAAAGTAAACTTCATCTTCGATCGGTTCCGGAAAATGAACTGCTGCGCGAGCAGCAAGCGGACTATGCGTCCCACCAATCGAAGCTGTAGGACACGTTACCAAAGCTCGGAAGGCATTGAATGACTCCTGCTCATTTTCAGGCTGATGATAAACGACGGAGAAATCGCCCACATCTTTAAATACTTCCGGAGCAAGTTGACGACAAAGATCGCAATCAATGCAACTCGAATCTACAAAAAAATCGCCTGGCAAATTCTCCGGCAGTTTCAATGAAATCTGGGCCATAGTTAGAAAGGATAAAAGAAAAGCTGCTTACGTGCCAGAAATCAATTGAGCCAATTTGACATTCTTATAGAGAGATGAGTACTTTCGTTAATATGGCCAGGGTCGGGCGGATTCTTGTGTCCCTTTTCACACTTCTACTTTGCTCATCACTTCAAGCACGAGAAACGTACACCCATGTGAGAATTCCGATTCCTAATGCTGCAGCCTGGCAAAAATTAGGTGGTTTGGGATTAGCGTTGGAAGAGGGAGTTGAACTTCACAATCGTGAAATTGAAATGATTGTGAATTCTTTGGAGTTGAAAAGGCTGGATGAAAATGGATTTTCTCCAATTGTTGTTCGAGCCGATATGGAATCTTTTTTCCACAATCGATTATCAGCACAAGGCGCAACAAATAGATTTGCTGTTGGCAGCATGGGTGGTTTCTACACTTTCCAGGAAGCGCTGAACAAGCTGACTTCTTTTCGCAAAAAATATAAATCGTTAATTTCTGCGCCCATAAAAATTGGTAAATCCATTGAAGATCGACCAATTCTTGCATACCGGATTTCTGATAATGCAGACACGAACGAACCGAACGAGCCTGAAGTTTTGTACACCGCTCTGCATCATGCACGCGAACCTCAAAGCCTGATGACGGTTTTGTATTTCATGGAAAAACTTCTTGAAGGCTATGGTAATAATCCTGAAATTACATATCTGATCAATCACCGTCAGATGTGGTTTATTCCGATCGTCAATCCTGATGGATACGTTTACAACCAGGAAATAAATCCGAACGGCGGCGGATTATGGCGGAAAAATCGGGGGAGAAATTCCGATGGTTCATTCGGAATCGATCTGAACAGAAATTACAGTTATTTTTGGGGCTTCAATGACAATGGATCAAGTCCGATTCCATCCGATGAAACATTCCGGGGCGTTTCAGCATTTTCTGAACCTGAAACCTCTGCCATCCGTTACTTCGTTAATTCTCACAATTTCTATCTATCATTAAATTACCATTCTTTTCGTAATTTATTGATTTACCCGTGGGGATTCGCAAATCAAGAAACCGACGACAAACTCATTTTTCGTGAATACGCCCGGTGGATGACACGGGAGAATCATTATCAAATAGGCACACCCTTCGATACGTTGGGTTATCTTACTAACGGTCAAGCCGACGACTGGTTGTACGGTGAATTCAGGTTTGGAAAAGCAAAAATTATTGCGATGACACCGGAGATCGGCGGCTTTAGTGATAATTTCTGGCCATCACAAAACCGGATTCTTCCGCTTGCAAAAGAAAATTACAACGCGAATCTCGCACTGGCATGGCTCGCAGGCGGTTATGTTGTGGTCAGAAATTCTAGCGCAATTGAACTTTCAGGAAATAAGAATGCAATTATTGAACCCGGTGAACAGGGAACGCTGCGGGTTGAACTTCGCAACATGGGGTTGAAAGAAACAGTAAACAAAATTTCAGCATCACTTTCCAGTGAATCAACTGGTGTATCAGTAATTACAAGCAGTGCTAACTTCGGAGATCTAAAACCATTTCATAACGCCACAAAAAATTACGATTTTGTGCTTAGTAGCAGCGCTCCTGAGAAGTCAATACGATTTGAATTAACTCTGAGTGCAGACGGAGTAATTTTGAGAAAGGAAATTCTGACCATAAATATTGGTCAATAAACTTATTGATACGATGGGGTCAGACCTTCCTGGTGTAGAGATTTTTCAATCACCCGCAAATTCTTCCGCTCAACATCCGTCCGGATCCGGATCGAATCTGAATGTGATGCTGCGGAGGTACTTGCGTCAGCTCTGTTTTGATTGATGTAGAAAAGTGCCATACAAAGAAGAACAATCAAAGCTGAATACGCGATCATTCTTAATTGCAGATTCGTTGACAAATTCCACCTCGAAAATATTCCTCACCTCCGACCCTATAATACTTTTCGACTCAACTGCTGAATTGTTGCTTATTTCACCAATATTCTTCCTTAAAATTATGCTCTTCACAAAATTTTGCATCATGGAACGTAAGTCCAACGCTTCATTCCCCTCGTCTTAACATTTAGAATATAAAAAGAACTCGATGCTGGATGCTTGATGCTAGATGCTCGACGGTTCGAAGTCATTTTGAACACAAAGCTCAAAAATTCCGAGCATCTAGCATCTAGCATCCAGAATTATGAATGTGGGAGGACCAGATGAAGAAAGTTTTTTTGTTTGGATTGCCGGTTTTGGCAGTTCTTCTTCTTGTCGGTGGTTTTGTATACTCGCAATCTGACACGCAATCACCAAATCCTATTCACAAACCTTCCTGGGAAAGCTTTCCTAGAAGCGGTTTCCGGCTAGGAGTTGTGTTGTCCGATGATAACGGAGACGCCAAAGGTGTAGCAATTGAAAAGATACTGCCGGACAGTCCTGCTGATAAAGCTGGGCTTAAAGTTGGCGATATTTTAGTTCGTATTGATGGTCAAAAAATACAAACTTCGCGCGATGTTCGTGAAATGCTCCGCAGCCTGGACAGCTCCAAAGAGTTGCAAGTCGACACGTTGAGAGATGGCCAGCCATTAACAGTCACTGTAACTCCGGAGAAAAGAGATTTTTTGGCATTTCATATGATGATGGGTGGACGCCGTCTCGGAGTGAATTTACAGAATCTGGATCCTGATCTGGCTGCATACTTTCAGGTAGATCCAAACGCAGGAGTATTGGTTACTCGCATTGAACCGGATAGTCCTGCAGAAAAAGCTGGCATACATTCCGGAGATATCATCACGCACATCAATGGAACCAAAGTTAGTTCAGCTGAAGATGTTGCCAAAATGATTTCCGAAGGCGATGCGGAAACAGTTGAGCTTACAGTGCTCAGACATGGAGCTCAACAGAAGATTATTGCTAAACCCGAAAAGAGAGGTGAGTTTTTTGATCATCGCTCCATGATGCCTGAAATGAGAGAACTGCCGCGAATGATGGATAGTCCTGAGTTTAAATCGCAAATGGAAGATTTGAAGAATGAACTTCGCAGTTTAAAAGATGAGTTTCAAGGATATCGTAAAGAAGAACTCGATAGAATGCGCGATGAAATTCAGAATCAGATAAAAGATCAAATGGAAAAATTACGCGCGGAATTGAAGGAAAGGTAGGAATCGTAATTCTCAGTAGAGGCGATTCTCTGATCGCCCGGTTTTTTTAAGAAACAGACGACCCCCGCATACCCGGGCAGGGGCGGTGCATCACAATGCCCGCCCCTGTTCATTTCACTGAAACACGGAATTCACTGAAAGCACCGAAAGCTCAACCTTCCGTGTCCTTCGTGGTTATTGAACTACCAGGCCGGCGAGCCGCCGGCTACAAACTCAAGCTGCTTTGGAATTCTTTAAATACTTATCTAAGAAATCAAGGATCGCTTTGTATCCGCGCAGCTGATTTTCCTTTTTTGTAAATCCATGACCTTCATCATCAAATACAATATATTCCACAACACCGTTCCGCTTTTTCACCGCATTTACAATGTCATCAGATTCTTGTTTAAGAACCCTGGGATCATTTTTGCCTTGAAGAACCATCAATGGTCTCACGATGCTGTCAGCGTGAAATAACGGTGATGTTGCGAGAAGCTTATCTTTATCTTTTGTAGGATCACCAACTTCTTTATATAAGGCCTTCCGGAAAGATTCCCAATATGGCGGAATTTGTTCCAGCGTTCGAACCCAGTTTGAAATTCCAAATAAATCAACACCTGCTGCAAATTCTTCCGGCTTAAGTGTGAGTGCAGCCAGCACCATGTAACCACCGTAACTTCCACCCATAATACCGATCCGATTTGGATCAACATAAGGCAGAGTTGCCAGATATTTTTTGGCTTCAACACAATCCCACAAAGGCTCATGGCCATGCTTGCCATCATCTGCCACAAAAAAAGTTTTGCCATAGCCGGAACTGCCGCGATTGTTCACTCCTAAAATTACATAACCATGATTTACAAGGTACTGAATAATATTGCTGTAACCTTTGCGAGTTTGACCGCCTGGACCTCCATGCACCCAAACAAGCGCGGGAACTTTATTCGTTGCATCGGCTTGCTGCGGTTTCAATAGAATCGATGGAATTTCCAGTCCATCAAATGATTTGTATCGGATCACTTCTGCTTCAACCAGATCATCGGGATTGATTTCCGGATTTTGAGTGTCGGTCAATTTGGTTAACTTTTGATTTGCAAAATTAAAAACGTAGAGATTCGATGGTGAGCGATCACCATTAAAATACAGAGTCATCAATTTTTCACTATCCGAAATCTCCACACTCGTAATGTCACCTTTCGGAAATTCCGGAAGTCTTAATTCTTTTCCGCTGGCCTGATCAAATACTTGAATGTGAGTGCGCGCATCTTCATTGATGGCAACCACTCTAAATTTTCCATTGTACGAAAAATACGAATATTGAATATCCCATGGCGCACTTTGAACTTTTTCCATTTTACCGGTAGCAATTTCATATCGATCGAGATGCGCAAACTCACTCCCTTCATCGCTCAGGTAATAAAGAAACTTGCCTTCCAGGTCAAAATCTTGCGGGTTGAAACTAATGTCGGGTTGGTGCGGAGTTAAATGTTTGGTTTCTTTTTTGGAAACATCATAAAGAAAAATATCCGAATCCGTTGTGGTATTTGTTCGTACTAACGCAACAAGCTGACCATCTCCAGATATCGCCCCAACATCGAATCCCTCATTATTTTCATACACCATTTTCTTTTCGTATGTTGTTGCATCCATGCGGTAGAGATCAAAAAACTTTGGATCCCTTTCATTGCTTTTGTAAAAGAAGCTAGTACCATCATGGGCCATTCCAGAAAATCACAGCGGGCTTTCTCTGAAGGAGTCAGATCTTTCACCTGACCATCCGTGTTTAACACGAATATGTGATATTGCTCATCGCCACCTTTGTCTTGACTGAACAAAACACGATCATCTTTCGGGAAATATGAAATCGAATTAGTTGTATCTTTAAAATTGGTTAACGCTTTTGCTTCACCACCGGTAACGGGGATACTGTACAGATTTCGGATTCCGGTCTTATTACTTGAGAAAAGGATTTTGGAATCATCAGGTGAAAAAGAACTTCCTGCGATAGATGTAGTAGTAAGAAATTGTTCGATTGTATATTGCTTAACCTGTCTGGATGTTTTTGGATTCTGCGCACCAGCAACGCCAAAAAACAAGAAAACAAAAAGTTGAAGAATAACCAAGATTTTCACGTAACGCATTTCCTACCTCTTTTTTACGTTTCACGTTTCACGCTTCACGCTTCACGTTTCACGTTTCACGTTTCACGTTTTACGTTTTACGTTTTACGTTTTACGTTTTACGTTTTATTTTTCACGCCCACGTTCCAATTTCTAATCACAATTCTTCCATAGTCGCGGGCAAGGATGCTAACCGATGAAGTATCTAACATAAGAAGACGTGCAGTAGCAGGCGGAAGTTCAAGCATGCAACACGTAAGGATCCGGAGAAAATGCCCGTGAGAAAATAAGGCCACATCTCCCTGGATTTCCATCAACTCAGGAATGATTTTTTTTGCACGGTTCGCAACTTGATCTAAAGTTTCGCCACCCGGACAACCATGATTCCAAATCGTCCAATCAGGAATTTCACGACGAATCTCATCAGGAGTTCTGCCTTCATAATCGCCATAATGCCATTCCATAATATCAGGTGTAATTTTCGCTGCGCTTGAGTATCCAGCTAGACGGCAAGTATCTTGCGCACGACGGAGAGGACTTACAAAGACTTGTTCGAATGTTTTGCCATTCAAAAGATTCTTCAGCTCCGATGCATGTTTTTCACCGGCTTCAGTCATAGCAATATCATTCCGGCCGGTGTGTTGTTTCGAAACAGTCCAGGCAGTTTCTCCATGCCTGATAAGCCAAAGTTCGTTCATTCGTAGTCTTATTGAGCCAAGCATTGTACCATGTATCGTCGATACCGATGAACCAGGACGCCAACCACCAATCAAAAATCTGGATACTCTTATCTCTCCTTGCAATTCTTTATTTATTCGGTTCAAACATTCTTCCATTGATCCCTCCCGATGAACCTCGTTATTCGCAGGTTGCGCGCCAAATGTTTGAAAATCATGATTGGATTACACCACGTTTAGGAAATCATCCCTGGTTTGAAAAACCGATTTTGCTCTACTGGTTAATGTGTCTTTCGTTTATTATTTTTGGAGTCACCGAATTTGCTGTTCGTTTTCCATCTGCTGTGTCTGCTCTTATCTGCGTCTGGTTAACATACAATGTCGTTAAGAAAGCATCGGTGGGAGAAACCAGTGCATTACTTTGCGCAACCATTTTAGGAACGTCCGCTTTTTTTGTCGCATTTTCACATGCTGCTACTTTTGACATGCTTCTTACAGTTTGCGTTGCAGCTTCACTCTGGTCTTTTTTTGAATTCGATGCATTGAGTGGAAAGAAATATCATCTGTTCGCAGCTTACGCGTTTTGCGGTTTGGGAATTTTAGCAAAAGGATTTGTTGCACCAGCAGTCATTGCATTAAGCGCAGGAGTTTATTGGTTTACGGAACACCGTTTTCGTGACATTAAGCGACTGCATTTAATATCGGGAATATTGTTGGCAGCATTTATTGCTGGAGTCTGGCTTGTGCCGGTTACTTTGATTCATCGTTCATTGTTTTGGGAAGATTTTTTCGTACAACATCATCTTGCAAGATATACCACTGCAAAGTTACATCGCACAGAAAGTGTATTCTTCTTTATCCCAATCGTATTACTCGGAATGTATCCATGGACTGCTGGAATGTTTTGTGGGTTTCGAAATGGTAGAACGGATCAAGAAAGGAAATTGCTTCGCTTTTCTTTAATCTGGTTTATTTCATCATTCATATTTTTTAGTTTTTCTCGTTCAAAATTACCGGGCTACATTTTGCCTCTGGCGCCGCCACTTGCAGTAATGGCGGCATTCCCACTTCTCGGAGCCTGGAAGCATGGGAAAAAAATGAAGATCATAGCTACTTTTAGCGTCATCCATATTTTGATTGCGGGCGGAATCCTTTTTTTGCTTAAAGATTTTGACATTCCCCATAAGTCGGTTTTCACAGTTATCGCATCAGTCATCGTCTTTATCGCTATTCTTTCAGCACTGTTTTTTTATCGTCAAAAATTCTGGGCAGCAGTAATCACCGAGGCTGCGTTCCTCGCCATTGGAATTTTGATTATCATCTACGCGATTTATCCTGCCACTGATTTCAATGAAACACGAACATTGTGCAGGGCCGTAGAATCTGAACTGGATTCTAATCATAAAATCGCAGTGTATAACATCTACGATTTTTCATTTGTGTTTTACACCAATGCTAAGGTGGAGCTTGATGAAAAGGGATATTTTATCGATTTGAAAAACGTAAGCGAGTTATATCGCTACCTAAAAAACAAAGATCGTGGCTACATTCTCGCATATAACGAAGATCTGGTGTGGATGGAAAGAACAGGATTCCTGAAAATCTTGCAAGTGATCTCCGGACCAAAACGCTCCATTGCGGTAGTCACTGTTCGCAAATAAAATGTTTCGCATGACGAATGATTATTTTGCCGGAATTGATTTGCCGGACGATTTTAATCTCGCTGATCATCTTTTGGATGCAAGAATCCGCGATGGAAATGGCGCGTGGATCGCAATCATCACCGATCATCAAGTTCTGAAATATTCCGATGTTCTTGTACTTGCCAATAAATTTGCAAACGTTCTTACCCAGCTCGGGGTTGAACAAGAGAATCGAGTTTTGATTTCTATGCCCGATGTTCCAGAGTATGCCGCTGCGCTGTTTGGAATTCTTAAAACAGGGGCAGTTGTGGTGATGATCAATCCGCAATTAAAAACGGAAGATGTTGCTTATTTTCTGGATTACTCTCGCGCAAAAATTGCAATTGTTTCGGAAGAAAGTTTCGGGACAGTGGAACAAGCCTCTCGCAATTCATCGCATCTAAAGAAAATTCTTACGGTTGGGATGTCACGCAAAACATCCCCTGCAGTTTCATTCGAAGAATTAGAACGGACAGCATCACCAAAATTCGAAAATGCAAAAACACACCGGGATGATCCTGCAATCTGGCTTTTTTCCGGTGGAACCACCGGCAAACCGAAAGCAGTTGTGCAAACCCATCTCTCTTTTGCAAACACTACTGAATGTTATGGGAAGAAGCATTTGGAATATTGCGAGAGCGATCGCACACTTTCAGTCCCAAAATTATTTTTTGGTTATGCGACAGGCAGTAATTTGTTTTTCCCATTTTCCGTAGGCGCAGCATCGATATTATTTCCTGAAAAATGTACGCCTGAAGTTTTGTTTGAAAAAATCCGAAGGCATCGTCCGACAATATTAATTAATGTTCCGACAATGGTTAACCAAATGGTTAACCATTCAGAGGCATTAAAGCAAGATCTTTCTTGTCTACGATTCGCAACATCCGCAGGCGAAGCATTGCCTGTTGAGTTGTATGAACGCTGGAAGAAAGCATTTAACGTAGAACTTTTGGATGGCTTGGGAACGGCTGAAATGTGGCACATTTTTATTTCAAACAAAATCGGTGCGACAAAACCTGGAACTGTTGGACGCGTTGTTCCTGGTTTCGAAGTAAAGGCGGCGGATGATGAAGGCCGTGAAGTGGCTGAAGGTGAAATCGGAATGTGTTGGGTTCGCGGCAGATCACGCGCCATCGGATACTGGCAGAATCTGGAAAAGACTTCAGCAGGTTTTCGCGGTGATTGGTATGTCACCGGCGATTTGATTAAACGTGATGCTGATGGTTATTACACCCATTGCGGACGCGGCGATGACATGATGAAAGTATCCGGCAAATGGCTTTCACCCCAGGAACTGGAAAACTGTTTGCTCAAACATCCCGCAGTTAAAGAATGTGCAGTCGTTCCAGTGATTGATAAAGCAGGATTAACGAAACCGTGTGCTTATATTGTTGCTTCGGAATCGAAACCAGGATTGGATGATGAATTAAAAGAGTTTGTCAAAAACAACCTCGAACCTTATAAATATCCGCGCCAGGTAATTTTTCTCGAAACTCTTCCGCGCACACATCTGGGAAAAGTAGATCGCGCTGCTTTGAAACGTTTTCGCTAATTTCCTGGGCGGCGCGTTGGATAGTTACTTTTGCTCGTTGCACTCTGGCACATCAGCGTGCCTCAACCTGTGAGCCTGAAAAAGCAGATCAGCAAGATGAATTGCTTTACGGTCTGTTAGCTGTGAAATTTGTTCACGACAGCTTACACCGTCTGCAATAATCGTTTCGTCTGCTGACGCCTTTCGTATGGCCGGAAGTAGAACCAGATCACCTATATCTACGGATATTTGGTAGTGCTCTTTTTCAAATCCAAACGATCCGGCCATTCCACAGCAGCCGGAATCTAGAATTTGATAATCAAGTCCCATCTTCTTCAAAATTTCTTCTTCGCTTTGAATACCCATCACTGCACGATGATGGCAATGGATATGCGCAATTACCTTTTTGTTTAGCTTCGGAATTGGAACATCGTGCATTAAAAGAAATTCACTTAAGAGATATGTTTGGCGGCTCAATCGTAGAGCATCTTCATCATCTGGAAAAAGATTTGGAAGTTCATCGCGAAAAACGGCGACACAGCTAGGCTCAATTCCAACAATCGGAATTCCCTGACTGATTTCTTCCTTTAGGTTCTCTATGATTTGGCGCAAAAGTTTTTTGGCTGTGTTTAACATTCCGTAGTCGTAAAGCGGCCTTCCGCAGCAAAGAATTTTGTTTGGAATCCGAACTGAAAAACCAGAGGATCGAAGCACTTCAGCAGCGGCATTCAATGTGGATGGAAAAAAGAAATTGTTGAAGGTATCTGGCCACAGAATTACTTTCTTTTCCGCTGATTCACTTTTCACAAATGATTTGCGGAACGTTCGTTGAGCAAATTTGGGAATTCTTCGATTGGGAGAAATGCCAGCGAGTGCCTTCATTAGATTTGATTGCATCAGGAAATTCACAGATCCTGGAATTTTCGATCCCAATCGCGCCCACCAGTAAATCAATCCCATGCTGTAAGCAGATCTCGGACGCAATCGGCCTTTATAGTAGTGCGCCATAAACTCCGCTTTGTAAGTTGCAACATCAACACGAACCGGGCAATCCCCTTTGCAGCCTTTGCAAGACAAACAAAGATCCAAAGCCTCTTTGACATTTGAGTCACGCCATTGGTCTGTTAATACATCATTTTGCATCATCTCGAAAAGTAAGTGTGCACGGCCGCGAGTCGAATGCTTTTCTTCACGCGTCACCCTGTAACTTGGACACATCGTGTTGCCATTCATCCGTCTGCATTCACCAACGCCAACACAACGCAATGTCGCACGGGCAAAACTTTTTTGGTCATCAGGATATTGGAAATGTGTTTGCACGTTGATTGGATTGTATTTTGGACTGAGGCGCAAATTCTCATCTAATCGATAGGGATTTACAACTTTTCCGGGATTCATTTTTCCATCAGGATCCCAAATGGATTTAAATTCTCTGAATGCTTCAATAAGTTCAGGGCCAAACATTCTTGGAAGTAATTCGGCTTTGGATTGTCCATCGCCATGTTCACCAGAAATCGACCCACCGAAACTTACAACCTGATCGGCCGCAGCTTCTACGAATGAACGCAATTTTTTGATGCCTTCAGCGGTGAACAAATCAAAATTGATTCTGGTATGAACGCATCCATCTCCAAGATGGCCGTACAATGCGGCATCATACTGAAATTGATCGAGTAGTTTTCTGAATTCACGCAAATAGGATCCGACTTTCTCCGGCGGCACTGCAGCATCTTCCCAACCTTCCCATGTTTCCGGCTTTCCAGGAACAAATGCGGTGAGCCCTAATGCCGATTCGCGGATCCTCCAAACTTTATGATCTTGTTGCAACGAATCGTAAGTGCGCACCGATACTCCATTCGATGCAATTCCTTTTTTTAATGACTCCGCATGTGCTTCCGCTTCCTGCATCGATCCTCCACCGCATTCAACCAGAAGCCAGCCTCCGCCTTCAGGCAATAGAGCAAGGTTCTCCGACAAGTAACCTTTTTTGCGCGCAGCATCCACCAGCCAATCATCAATTCCTTCAAGCGCAAATGGCTTGTGCGAAAGGATTTCCATCAGATGATCGCCGGCGGTTGCCATATCGGGATAACCAAGCACGACAAGTTTCCGGTACGGCGGACTATGCACAAGATTCAATTTCGCATTCAGAACCAAAACACAAGTGCTTTCGGTACCAACTAAAGCGCGTGCAACGTGAAAACCATTTTCCGGAAGTAATTGATCGAGATTGTAACCAGAAACTCTTCGCGGAATTTTTGGATATTTTTGCCGAATCAGTTGCGCATATCGATCCCCAAGCGATTTTAAACGCGCATAAATTTCTGCTTCAGGTCCGTTTCCATTAATCTTTTGCTGTAACATTTCATCCGAAGTTTCTCCAACCCGGATTCGTAATCCTTGATAAGTCAGGACCTCCAGTTCTTCTATGTTTTCGGCAGTTTTTCCGGCGTAGACTGAATGCACACCGCAAGAATTGTTTCCGATCATTCCTCCGATTGTGCATCGATTGTGGCTCGCTGGATCAGGACCAAAAGTGAGTCGATGTTTTTCAGCTTCGTTACGAACGTTATCTAAAACGATTCCTGGTTCAACTTCAGCAATCTTTTGCTGGGGATCTAGATTCAAGATCGCACGCATATGCCGCGAAAAATCTAAAACGATCGCCACATTGCAACATTGACCCGCAAGGCTAGTTCCAGCACCGCGGCCAAGCATCGGAACTCCATGTTTGCGTGCTATTTCTACAGTCGCAATTACGTCATCAATGTTTTTCGGAAATACAACGCCAATCGGAACCTGACGATAGTTGGATGCATCGGTCGCATATAAGGCTCGTGTACCCTGATCAAATCGCACTTCGCCTACGACCGCGTTCTGTAAGTCATGCTCCAGATCTCGTGCCGCGTTCATAGCTCCTATCCTAATCCGGAAAGAGCCAAATTGGGAGAGACGCGAAGATATTACTACATTTATAGTACTATTTCCAAACTAACTCCACATCTCCGTGACAGCTTTGAAAATCGGCGATCAAACAGGTTTCCCTCCTTATGAAGGAGGGGATAAAGGGGAGGTTGGAAACATTTTGAAGACTCCAACCCCTCTTTGATCTCCCCCTTCATAAGGGGGAGAAACGAACGCCGATTTTCATTATTTCTGTTTGATCTAATGATCATGAGTTAGTCCGTAGTGAAAAAACTATTTTCGGAGACCGAGATACAACGATTCCATGGATAACAGATATTGTTTTTTCTCTAAGCCGCCACCATAGCCTATTAGTTTTCCATTGTGTCCGATCACGCGGTGACATGGAATTACGATCGGTAAAGGATTTGCACCATTGGCTGCTCCAACGGCGCGAACTGCTGCGGGCTTACCAATCTTTTTTGCAAGATCGAGGTAACTCATCGTTTCGCCGTAAGGAATTTTTTCGAGAGCACGCCAAACATCCAATTGAAATGGTGTTCCTTCCGGCGCAAGCGGCAGATCGAATTCATAGCGTTCGCCATTGAAGTATTGCTGTAATTGATTCATCACTTCAGAAGAAAGATTTTTGACATGATGCCAGGATTCAGGAATTGAATACGAATCAGCATTAAAAATGATTGCAGAAACGCCGTATGAGTTTTCAGCAATTAATAATGAACCGATCGGAGTATTCATGATTGTAAATTGATTTTGATTTGTCATCTATTTTCTCTACTGTAGTGGCGAGCGGAAGCTCGCCTAGATTACTATCAGGACGACCTTCCGGTCGCCCCTACAAAGCCCATAAATAAAATACGGCATAGCTGCGATAAGGACGCCACCGTTCAGAATATTTCAGCAATTCAACATCCGTGAAATCCTTTCCAAATAATTTTGATGCGCTGCGCCGCAGCACCAAATCACCGGGCAGAAATACGTCTGTCTCACTAAATGCCCGCAACGCAATGTAATGAGCTGTCCACGGCCCGATTCCAGGAATCAGACACAAACGTCTAATTGATTCATCAACTGAATTTCCAGAATCAGGACCAATCTTTCTTTCGGTCGTGGCTTGCGCAATTTGACGGATCGCTTCGATTCTTCGTGTTGGTATTCCCAATCCATCCATTGGCGCTTTTAAAACTTGCTCCGGCGTTGGAAATAATATGGCCGAATTGCCATTTAATGGAGTTCCCATTTTTTGAACGATTCTTCCGGCAATTGTTCGCGCCGACTTCACTGTGATTTGCTGTCCAAGAATTGCGCGGATCGCAACTTCGAACCAATCCCATGCTCCCGGAATTCGTAAGCCTGGCAATCGATTCACAATCTTCGCGAATTTGCGATCCTTCTTAAACACACTTCTAATGGCATCAGGATTTGCATTCAAATCAAAGATCCGTTTTACAGATTCTGAGATTTCGGCAGTAGATCCCGATAATGACGCAGGAATAGTTAATCGCAAAGAATTTCGATCGGGCAAATGCGCGACTTTCAGAATTCCACTTAAGCCGTTAATTGAGATCGTTCGCTGATAACAGTCGGTTACCCACTCAACATTTTCGATCGCTCGAAATCGCAGGAAATCAAGTAAATGATTCCAGTGAAATGGCGGATTGTACGACAGTTTGAGGTCCACTTCCATGATTAAAGAATACAGCTTTACAGGTTCAAAAACTGGTCATTTTCGGACATCATCTTTCTTTGTGGTATTTGTGGTTAATACTCCGAAAATGCATCTCTGAATCCTGTTCAAATAAATCTGCGGGCTTTCCTGATAAAACGTTTTTACCGTCCTTTAAAATCGTCACCATATCGCACAAAGATACGATGTCATCGGCATCATGGCTCACGTAAATAATTGGAATCTTCAGTTCATCACGGATCCACAAAATCAATTCCCGAACTTTGATTTTTAACTCTTCATTTAGATTCGAAAGCGGCTCATCCATCAATAAGAGATCGGGCGAAGCTAACACTGCACGCGCGAAAGCGACTCGCTGCTTTTCACCGCCGGAGAGTAAATCGATATTTCTATCTAATAAACTTTCCAGCCCAAGCATTTTAACAAGTTCATCAAAACTTAAATTTTCATTTTCCTTAAAACGATTCAATCCGTATCGCAAATTCCCCTTCACAGATAAATGTGGAAACAAAGCCAGATCTTGAGGAACATATCCAATGCTTCGCTGATAAGCCGGCAAAAAAATGCCATGCGAAACATCTATCAGCAATCGATCTTCAAATTGAATTTTGCCTTGTTGCGGTTTTCGGAATCCGGCAATCAATTCCAATAACGTCGTTTTCCCTGATCCTGATGTTCCAAAAATTCCGGCGATTCGGCCATCGAGTTGCAAATCAATCTGCATCAGCAGCTTGTCTGCAGCATAGGACATGTCATCGATAATGAGTTTCATGATTTTTTTCGTTTCAAATAAAGCTCGCTTGCAAACACTGCAGCAAAAGCAATAGCAGTCGAAAATAATAGAAGACGGAAAGCTTTATCATCCTGTCCGAGTTGAATGTATTGATAAATCGAAGTAGATAAGGTTGCGGTTCTGCCTGGAATGACTCCGGCAACAAGAATGGTTGCACCAAATTCGCCTAACGCACGTGCGAAAGCAAGAATGAATCCGGCAATAATTCCTCTTCGTGCTAACGGAAGTGTGATGGTTGAAAAAACCCGGAACGGCCGTGCACCTAAACTCAGAGCAACCTGCTCTAATCGTGAATTCACTTCTTCAAACGCAACTCTGGCAGTTCTGACCAACAATGGAAAAGACATAACAGCCATTGCTAACACAACAGCCCGCCATGTAAACACAATATTCAAACCGAACCAGTCATAAATCCAACTTCCAATCCATCCTTTTTTTCCAAACAAACGCAGCAACAATAATCCTGTTGCTACTGGAGGCATGACCAGGGGAAGTGTGATGAAAGTTTCTATAAAGCTTTTGCCCTTAAATGAATATCGCGCAAGTAACCACGCAATGAATAAACCTGGAGGAAGAATTAATAAAGCGGCGAGAAAAGCGGATTGTGCACTAAACCAGACGATTTGAGATTCATTCATCTGGTGTATTTTTTACCACAAACTTTCGGAGGAAAATAAAAAAGACCTTCCGCTCCATTTTGGAACAGAAGGTCTTTTGAAAAATTACCAGCGTGGTTGTCTTTTGCGGAAATTACCGCCGCCACCGCCGCCACCACCTGAGAATTTCTTCTCTTGTGGACGGGATTCATTAACCACCAGGTTGCGACCACCCAGCGAATAGCCATTAAAACGCTTAATAGCATCTGCTGCTTGTTCTTCGGTTGACATTTCAACGAATCCAAAACCACGTGATTGATTTGTGAATTTGTCGTGAATGATGTTCGCTGACACTACTTCTCCTGCCTGGGAGAAAAGTTCGCGCACTTCTTCAACATCAGTATTGTAGGACAGGCCGCCTACGAAAAGTTTCTTTTGCAAATTACACTCCTTAAATTGTTTCAAAACCGAAAGAAATTTTTGAAGGTTGCCGCATTTCGTCAGGATCGCGGCCCATCGAAAGAACAAGGGCAGGATTCCGAGTAGCGGAAATCGTTCAGAAAGGAACTTCCAGTCTGAGATTTTACGATAATTAACTTTACCGCCTTCTTAACTTATTACGAATCGAAATCATATGCAAGTATTAATTACAGCAGCCAGAGATGTCGTCCAGACAATGACATGATTTCGATCCAAAGCTTTGGCGAAAAGAATGTGATATAACAATTGCCGTCGCCAATGCCTGAAGTTATCCTTGAACTCCGCAATGTGGTAAAACGTTTCGGGTCGATAGCTGCGGTAGATCGTGTAAATCTCCAAATTGAACGGGGCGAATTCTTTTCACTCTTACGGACCCAGCGGCTGCGGTAAAACTACTTTGCTTCGCCTCATCGCGGGATTTGAAACTACCACCGAAGGCCAGATCTTAATAAACGGCGACGATATAGCGGCTTTACCGCCTTATAAACGTCCGGTGAATACCGTCTTTCAACATTACGCTTTGTTTCCACATCTAAATGTTTATCAAAATGTTGCGTTCGGGCTTGAACGCAAATCACTTCCACAAAATGAAATCGAGCGGACAATTAAAGAAGCTTTGGATCAGATGCGTTTGTCCGGCTTTGAAAAAAGGCGGCCTTCGCAATTAAGTGGCGGACAAAAACAGCGAGTTGCATTAGCACGTGCGCTGGTTCTAAGGCCACAAGTTCTTTTATTAGATGAACCTCTTGGCGCTCTCGATATGAAATTGCGAAAAGAAATGCAGGTCGAATTGAAGAATTTGCAGGAGCGTCTCAAAATTACATTCATTTTTGTCACTCATGATCAGGAAGAAGCCCTGGTCATGTCCGATCGCATCGGTGTAATGAATGCCGGACAACTTGAACAGGTCGGCAAAAGCTGTTCTGAAATTTTTGAAAAACCTCGTACAGAATTTGTTGCGAACTTTATGGGCGCTACAAATTTGTTTGAAGGAATACTGTCAAAAGAGAACGGCAAAAAATATTTAAGTATGAATGATGGTCCTCGATTTGAAACTGATGCGGAAGGAAAAGAAGGGCCGGTAAAATTTATTATCCGCCCGGAAAAATTAGGACTCACTGGGGAATCAGTTCCAGGAAAAGTCAGCCTTCCTGTAAAAATTGTTGATGAAGTTTTTCAGGGAACAGTTACCACGTGGTATGTTGACTACCATAGTAGAACGTATACGGTAATGGAACAAAATAGCAAAGTAACAGACGAAATGGGTCGTTTTGAACGCGGCGATTCTGCATTCATATCATGGAATCCTAAACATGCTGTGATGTTGGAGAAATAGTTGACTCAGGCCTTAATTCATTTCTTTCAACGATTCCCTTCACTTAGACCTTATGCGCTTGTTTCATTGACCGTTGCGATTCTTGGAATTTTTTTCTTCTTCCCTCTTCTCATCATGTTCCTTTACAGCTTTGCACAACGCGACACCTACGGCGGGATCCGGGTCATTCAAGATTGGGCGCAATATCTTCGATCTGCGGAATGGATTTCAAATTATGTACGGTCTTTCGAACCGATTTATGTTGAAATTTATTTTAGATCATTATGGATGGCGATCCTCACCACTGGTCTATGTTTGTTAATCGGATATCCGATTTCATACTTCATCGCGCTTCGCGTGAAGCCATCATGGAAAAATACGCTGCTCACACTTGTCATTATTCCTTTTTGGACTTCCTTCCTGATTCGAACTTACGCCTGGATCATCATTCTTAGAAGTGAAGGATTGATCAATCAATTCTTGATGAACACGGGCTTGATTCAAAATCCGATAGAAACTTTGCTTTATTCTGAATTCGCTGTGATTCTAGGCCTGGTTTATGGCGAATTACCGTTCATGATCCTCCCTCTTTATGCATCGATCGAAAAACTGGACGTTTCACTTCTGGAAGCTGCAAACGATCTCGGCGCAAATAGCTTCTGGACATTCTTCAAAGTCACCGTACCTCTAACGATGCCAGGAATTGCTGCCGGTATTATCCTGGTGTTCATCCCAACCATCGGTACTTTTATTACACCCGATCTTCTTGGTGGTGCGAAAAGTATTCTGGTGGGGAATTTAATTCAAAATCAATTTGCAATCGCACGTGACAAACCGTTTGGTTCGGCAATTTGCTTTGGCTTAACAGCTTTTGTGTTAATCGTTTTGTTTTTGTATGCACGGCATATCACTCGCAGAGAAAAGGCGATTTTTGTATGAAACAAGGCCAACTTTCGCGAAGTTTACTTTTTTCTGAATCAGCGCTTGTCTACATTTTTTTGTATGCACCAATTGTGATCCTTGTGATTTTTTCATTTAACAGTTCCCGGTATTCGATATGGGAAAACTTTAGCTTTCAATGGTATCGCAGCCTGTTTCACAATGAATTGATTTTGCGCGCGCTTCGCAACAGCTTAATCGTAGCCGTTGCCAGCACAATTTTTTCAACCATCGCCGGCACCTTTGCGGCTTTAGGCATGCAAAGATTCGAATTCCGCGCGAAAAAAAGCCTGGATGCACTGTTTTACTTGCCTGTAATCATTCCCGAAATCGTGATGGCCGCATCACTGGTAATCTTCTTTGGCTTCGTCCACATGACGCTAGGGATGATGACAATCATCCTTGCCCATGTTGCATTTTGTGTTTCTTATGTTGTGATTGTGGTGCGCGCCCGGCTGGAAGGTTTTGATCGAACACTGGAAGAAGCGGCAATGGATCTAGGCGCTAACGAGATTCAGACTTTCTTTCGAATCACCCTTCCGTTAATATTTCCGGGCATTTTGTCAGGTGCACTTCTTGCGTTTACATTATCTATCGATGATTACATCATCACTTCGTTTGTTGCTGGAGTGGGATCTACCACACTTCCCCTTCAGATTTATTCCATGGTAAAAACAAAGGTGACTCCGGAAATTAATGCGGTATCAACATTACTGTTAATTCCAACAATTTTGTTGATTATTGTTTCGGATCGACTGCAAAAGAAAGATTAAAAATTAAAGATAAAAAATAAAAAATGAAAACAGCATTACATCGTATTTATCCGATCCTGATAGTTGTGGCGATTTCCTGCATATTTGGATGTGGCGGTGGGAAAAAGGGTGAATCAAAAGAGAAGCAGCTGAATCTGTATATTTGGTCTGCATATGTTTCGGATGAAACACTGGCAAAGTTCGAAAAAGAAACCGGCATAAGAGTTAGATATGACACTTATGATTCGAACGAGGCCTTGATCGCAAAGGTACAATCCGGCGTTGCCGATTATGATGTAATTGTTCCGTCAGATTACACAGTCCAAATTCTTTTGCAAGGCAATCTTTTAGAAAAGATCGATTTGAACCGTCTTCCCAATTTCAAAAACCTCGCGAAGAGATTCCAGAATCTCTCATACGATCCAAACAATGCGCACTCCATCCCATTTCTTTGGGGAACTACTGGGATCGGATACAACAAAACAAAAGTGACAGATCCTGTAGATTCGTGGAGCATTTTGTGGAATCCGAAATATAAGGACAGGATTTTGATGCTAGATGATGTACGCGAAACATTCGGTGCCGCACTAAAATTGAAAGGACATTCCATTAACACAACAAATGTTAAAGAGCTGGAAGAAGCAAAAAATCTATTGATGCAGCAAAAACCTTTAGTAAAAACGTATAGCAGTTCTAATTTTGATGAAATACTTTTGAGTGGAGATGTTTGGCTTGCTCATGGTTGGAGCGGACAGCTTGCAAAAGCAGCTGATCAAAATAAGGATCTTACATACATAGTTCCAAAAGAAGGCTCAACTCTTTGGATTGATAATCTTGCTGTGCCTGCTTCTGCAAAACATAAAGAAGAAGCATACGTCTTTTTGAACTTTTTCCTGGATCCAGCAATTGCAGCGGAAGTTACAAACTATTCTGGATATGCCAGCCCGAATGAAGCAGCCAAACCATTTATTAAGCCGCACATTCTGAACGATCCGGCCCGTTATCCCAGTGAAGAAGTTCTTGCGAAGTGCGAGCTCTTGATGGATCTTGGTGCGACAACACAGCTACTTGATCGGATGTGGACTGAGATCAAATCCAGGTGAATTTGTAACGCCGGCGGCTCGCCGGCGCTGGTAATCTTTTGACGGAATCTTATCCAATGCGAGCGGAAGCGAGCATGAAACTGTTCCTCGCTCGCTCCCACTCGCGAACACAAAACTCTGAAGTATAATTTTGCCAGCGCCGGCGAGCCGCCGGCGCTACAAATCACATGATTGGACATTGGATTAACGGTAAATACGTAAACAGCTCATCAGGCCAAATCTTTCCCGTAGTGAATCCTGCAACTGAAGAAGTAATCGATTTAGTGGCACGCGGAAATGCTGATGATGCAGATCGCGCAGTGATAGCTGCGTATGCTGCATTTCCGGAATGGCGAAACATGCCCGGGTTAGAAAAAGCAGAACGCATGCATCAATTCGCGCGTCGTTTGCGCGCTGGTAACAAGAAGATTGCTGAATTATTAACGCATGAAGGTGGAAAACCGTTGATTGAAAATTTGGATGAAGTGGAATGGGTTGCAGCTTGTTTTGATTACTATGCTGAGATCGGTCGCGATAATAAAGGCAAAGTGATTGGTCCGGTGTTCCCTCATCAAATCAATTTCACAGTGAAAGAACCTTACGGCGTTGTCGCCTGTATAGTTCCATGGAATTATCCGTTGTTGTTAATGAGCTGGAAAGTCGCAGCAGCATTGGCATCAGGAAATACCATTGTGATTAAGCCATCGGAACATACGCCGCTTTCAACGCTTGCTCTATCTGAAATGTTTGAAGTGTTTCCGCCAGGTGTTGTGAATATCCTTGCCGGTTATGGACCTGAAGCCGGCGAACCGTTAGTGAAACATCCGAAAGTCAGCAAGATTGCATTTACGGGCGGAATTCAAACCGGACGCAAGCTCGCAGTAATGGCCGCCGAAGGTTTGAAAAAAGTTTCTTTGGAATTAAGCGGTAATGATCCTTTAATTGTTTGTGATGATGTTGATCTGGATATTGCAGTTCGCGGTGCAGCCTGGGCTTGTTATTTGAACATGGGACAGGTTTGTACATCGGCTGAGCGTATTTACGTTTTTGAAAAAGTCGCGAATAAATTCATTAAGAAATTTGTTGATTTCACGCGTTCGCTTCGGATCGGAAATCCAATGGGTCCGGATGTTGATTTAGGACCGATGATCAATGAAGATCAAAGGAAGAAAGTTGAAGATAAATTGGAACGAGCTGAAGCTGCGGGAGCAAAAGTTTTGGTTGGTGGGAAGAGACCTTCGCGTTTCAAAAAAGGATTCTTTCTTGAACCAGCGGTAATCACTGGCGTGAATCATGAAATGGAAATTATGAAAACAGAAACGTTCGGACCTGTTGCTCCGATTATGCCAGTGAAAGATATCGAAGAAGCTGTAAAGTTAGCGGATGATTCGGATTTTGGTTTAGGTGCCAGCATTTATACAAATAACCTTGAATACGCAATGTATGCCATGGAAAATATTCATGCCGGAACGTTTTGGATTAACGATCCGCTAACCGACAACGATGCTGAGCCATTCGGCGGAATGCGTTTGAGCGGACAAAATCGTGAATTAGGAATGGAAGGCCTGGACAACTTTCGGGATGTGAAACACGTTCATCTCGATTACAAAATCGAACCTAAAACGTACTGGTATCCGTACAAGTGGAAATAACTAGAAAAACCAGAAAAAACGTGTTTCTCCCCCTTATGAAGGGGGAGATGAAAGAGGGGGTTGGATCATTTTCTAATGTCTCCAACCACCCCCTTGACCCCCTCCTTCATAAGGAGGGGGAACAAACTATTTGACCTCAGAGATGCCAAGCACCTGATGAATTGCGGATGGTTTGAAAATTAGACCATCCTTAATTACCGTATCAACTTTCCTGATGTCGCTGATATTTTTGGCAGGATTTCCATCAATAATAATCAGATCCGCATACTTTCCCCGTTCAATTGAACCCAGATCTTTATCTTGCTTCGTTACCTGGGCAGCAGTCAAAGTTGCGATTTGAAGCACCTTCTCCGGCGGAATCCCTGCTGCAACATAATTCTCCAGCTCTCGATCCAAAGTATATCCCGCCAGGTCATCCGTCCCTGCTACAATTGTAATATTATTCTTGTAGAGGACATCAATCAACTCCAGCATCTTACGGAATGAGTCTTTGTACAATTGTTCCTTCCCTTCCGGGATTGGAAAGCCACCCGATAAAAGCTGACGACGTACCTGAGGCGGAAAGGTCGGAAGGACTGTCTCGTAACCTGCAGGAACTTGACCGGGCTTGGAGGTCAAGATTTGCTGGAAAATCGAAACTGTCGGATCGACGATGATATGTCTTTCCTTTAATAATCCAAGAAACGACTGCCATTCCTGCGATTTAAAATCCATTTCTGCGGCATGTTCGGCAACCGCTGTAAAGCGAAGAGGTGTACGCGTATCTTTCGCGATATCAAAAAGGAAATTCAAGAACAACATATTGATATGTTGAATTTCGCTGTAACCATCTTTAATCGCTTGCTCAGCAGTCATGAATGCAGGGATATGACCGCTAACCCGTAAACCTTTTTTTCTGGCTTCATCAACGATTGGAGCAACAAGTTCCGGTTTGAGCGAACTATACAGCTTGATTTGACAGACTCCGAGCTGTGCATACTTATCCACTGCAGCTCTCGCCTCTTGTTCGTTGTCAACTAAAACTTTAGAAGGTCCGGCATAAGGACCGGTCCATCTATAAAGCCTGCATAAAGAATACGCGGACCGATTAATTCGCCGGAATCATATTTATTTTTTGTCTTGATAAGCGCCTCATCATCGTTTGCCATATCACGAACGGAAGTCACTCCGGCTGCAATGTGCAATAAACCATCTGACGCACCCAGATGAACGTGCATGTCCCATAGTCCAGGCATCACAAATTTTCCATCGGCATCAATTATTTTTGCGCCGATAGGAGCTTTTAATTCGGCTTTAACACCAACATCTTTGATGCGGTTGCCTTCGATTAAGATCGTTTGCCCTGTTTTTGTTTCCGTTGTTACAGAATCAAACAAAGTTGCATTTCGAATCATTAATGCATCACCAGGTTTTTGGGTTAATTCTTTCGCTTCACGCGCTAAGCGAGCAGCCTGGGAAGCTTCCTGTGCCTTCACAATTTGGTCCATTGCTTTTTCCCAACCCTTCCTGATGACAAATAGGAAACTTCCACCAGAAGCGAAAAACGTTTCATCAGTGTCCAGCCAAATTGCTGCTGGTACAAAATCCAATCCGGTGATCGCATACTGGATAACCTTGCGCGTCTGCCCATCTACTTCCAATTGGAGTTCCCCTGCTTTCTCAAGTTTTGCATCTCCAGCCGGAAGCAATGAAAGCATTTGTCCGTTGGCATGAAGCAACGCACGAACTAACATAGCTGTTTCTTCGGGCACACCGGTTTGACTTACATAAAATTCGTTACCCTTAAAATCTTTTGTGCCTTCTTCTGCAGTGTTCTTCCAGCTCGCTTTGTCATTTTCGACTTTGAAGGTTTCACTTACTGCGGACTTGTAGTAATTGTTGCCAGTATTTTGAGTTGAAATCGGGACTCCATTCGGATTCAAAATAATGCTGGCAGATAGCTTTGGTCCTCGACCTCTGTCGTTAAATTCATATTCAATCGAATATTCCGTTTTAGATATTGCTTTTGTCTTCTGAAAACCTGACGGATTCCCTCCGCTCAAGACCGTATATTCAACTGCATCCTGGGCATGGCATATGATTGGAAATAAAGAACATATTGAGAAAAGGATGATCAACAAACGAGTCATCGGTGGGACCTCCATTTGTGAAATTATTGTACTCGCTTTTGGGTAACAAGAAAGCTTTGAAGTATAATTATTACGTTCCTGTTAACGAATTAGGTGGAAGAATCGTAAAGGATGAATACGCGGGTTGAATAGAGTCCAGCGACTCCCCTGAAACGTTCCTTCAATGGCGTCGCTAGACGCTGCCCATCTTTCGCTGTTAAGAGAATCTAAGTATGCCGAAGTATATACAAATACGCACGTCTATCCCTGGCCCTAAATCACAAAAGCTAATGGAAGATCGAATGAAGCAGGTTTCGCAAGGCATTTTCAATTCCACTCCGATATTTATTTCTTCTGCTCAAGGGGCATTGCTCACCGATGTCGATGAGAACACGTATATCGATTTTGCAGGTGGGATCGGTGTAATGAATGTCGGCCATAGTAATCCGAATGTGGTTGAAGCGGCAAGAATTCAACTCGAAAAATTTAGTCACACCTGTTTCAGCGTTGCGCCTTATGAAAGTTACATACGGCTTGCAGAAATTTTAAATCGGATTACGCCTGGTAATTTTACGAAGAAAACGATGCTCACCAATAGTGGAGCGGAAGCGATTGAAAATGCCGTGAAAATTGCCCGGCATCATACGAAACGCGAAGGTGTTGTGGTGTTTGAACATGCATTTCATGGTCGCACTCTGTTAACCATGAGTATGACCAGCAAAGTGAAGCCGTATAAATTCGGGTTTGGTCCATTTGCGCCGGAGATTTATCGGCTTCCCTATCCATACAAATACCGAAATCACTCAATCGATCTTGAAGATTTTTTTTCGGCTAACGTTGCGCCGGAAAATATTAGCTGCGTTGTGATTGAACCAGTTTTAGGTGAAGGCGGATTTGTTGTTGCCCCTCCGAATTATTTGAAAAGAGTACAAGAAGTTTGTCGAAAATATGGAATTCTTTTCATTGCCGATGAAGTGCAGACCGGTTTTTGCAGGACTGGTGAAATGTTCGCTTGTACGAATTATGGATTAGAACCTGACTTAATCGTGATGGCCAAATCGCTTGCTGCTGGATTTCCATTGAGTGCGGTGACCGGTCGTGCAGAAATCATGGATAGCGCACAAATTGGCGGTCTTGGTGGTACGTATGCGGGAAATCCCATTAGCTGTGAAGCAGCTATTGCTGCTATCGAATTTATGGAAAGTGAAAATATTGCAGCACGTGCTCGCAGAATCGGCGACATCGTCCGGCATAAGTTCGGTCAAATGTTCGAAATGTATCCTTGCATCGGAGAGATCCGCGGACTTGGTGCAATGATGGCGATGGAATTTGTGAAAGATCGAGAAAGCAAAGAGCCTGATAAGGATCTGACAAATAACATCATTCGCCGAAGCTATGAAACAGGCCTGATTTTGATTGCGGCCGGCACTTATGGAAACGTGATCAGAACTCTGATGCCTCTGGTAATTTTGGAAGATCAGTTAGATGAAGGATTGGAAGTACTGGAACATGCTCTCAAAGAATCAACTTGCTCCGTTTGAAGCTCGTGACTATTAGCAGTCGCTTGGCACGCATTTAGCGCGGGGTCGTGGACCGCCTGGTCATGAAACAGATTCAAATTGGAGCCTAGTTATGAATGAAAAAGAAGTATTAAAAGAGTCACAAAAGTGGCTCAACATTATTTCATCTGAAAATCTTTCAGATTCTGAAAAACACACCATCATCCAGGAAACGATTGAAAATTTCGCATTCTATTACAATCGTGGTTATCTCGATTATCGCAAATCGGTAGTTGAGATGCGCGATGAACCAGCATTGGAATGGAGTGGTAGTGATTCTATATTGGAAGACATTCTGGGGAGGAAGTTCATTGATTGTCTGGGCGGCTTCGGCATTTACAGCGCCGGAATGAAACATCCGAAAGTTGTAAAAGCTGTAGCTGATCAACTCAGGCGGATGCCTCTTTCCAGTCAAGAATTGTTGGATCCGTTGCGTGCAGCGCTTGCAAAATTGCTTGGCGAAATTGCGCCTGGAGATCTTCAATATTGTTTCTTTATTAATAATGGCACCGATGCTGTCGAAGGCGCGATCAAGCTTGCAAGAGTATTCACAGGCAAAACAAACTTCATTAGTTCGCTTCGTGGATTTCACGGAAAAAGTTGTGGCGCGTTGAGTTTGATGGGCAAATGGGAATTCCGTGAACCGTTTTTGCCTTTGCTTCCTGGTATTCAATATGTTGAGTTTGGTGATGCTGATGCAGTGGAAGATGAACTTTACAAAGCGGATGCAACAGGCAAAGGTGTTGCCGGTGTCATCATGGAACCGGTACAAGGTGAAGCTGGCGCGATTGTTCCGCCTGATGATTTTTGGCCGCGAATTCGCAAAGCCTGTGATGAATACGGTGCGTTGTTAATTGCTGACGAAGTTCAAACCGGAATGGGGCGTACCGGAAAAATGTTTGGCGTTGAACATTGGAATACAGTTCCAGATGTTATGTGTTTGGGAAAAGCACTTGGCGGTGGTGTGATGCCTCTTAGCGCATTCATGTCTACGCCAAAGATCTGGAAAAATCTTGAGACGAATCCGTTCATTCACACTTCTACGTTTGGTGGCAATCCTTTGGCTTGTGCTGCCGGTATCGCAGCAATCAACGTAACACTGGAAGAAGATTTGCCAGGCCAGGCATACAAGAAAGGAAGATATTTGTTGGGCGAATTGGTTGCACTGCAGATCCGTTATGATCGGCTATTAAAAGAAGCACGCGGCAAAGGTTTGTTATTAGGATTGGAATTTGTAAACAAAGAAATCGGATACAAAGTCGTTTCAGGATTGTTTAAACGCGGAGTCCTGGTAGCTGGAACACTTACAAATTCAAAAGTTGTTCGAATCGAACCGGCTCTGAATATTCCTGACACCATGATCGATGAAATCCTGGAAAAATTGGAAGACACGCTCAAGGAAATTGATCGAACCGAACTAACTGTCACTCCCGAAGAAGACGACTGAGATTTGCGTCTCTGTGGTAAATCTTAAACCACAGAGACGCGGAATATTCCGCAAATAACGCGTTCTACACCATCGAATTGGTATTAATAAAAGCTCAATGGCACACTACTAAAATGAGCTTCAAAGCCTTTTTTAAAGGATTCGCATTCTGGACTTTTGTTGCCTTTTCTTTTGCAACAAAGGCATATCTGGAAAATCTGAACTATGGAATTAAATGTTCGTATCCCAGAATGCTTGGTTGGGAAAGCCTTGGATGGCTTTTGTGGGGACTCTTTACTCCATTCATTTTTGCGTTCGCCAGGCATTATCCACCTCAAAAAAAGCCATTCATCCACATCCCGGCAGCTCTGGCTTTTTCAGCAATACATCTTGCACTTCAGTTCAATCTATTTTTACTTTCCGAAAAATTGTTCCTACCTGCAGGAAAACCTGACATAGAACTGATGGCATTTGACCGGATGGCATGGCGGTTGATGGTTTATTGCATCCTGCTGATTGTTTGGTATGCGAGCGATAGCCAGAAAAAAGCACACATTGAACAGGAACGCGCCGCGCAACTATCCGCTCAACTTGCAAAGACACAGTTACAGGCGCTAAAGATGCAGCTCCATCCCCATTTCTTATTCAACACACTGAACTCCATTTCCGAATTGATGCATCACGACATTCGAGCCGCGGATGAAATGATGGTTCGTCTTGGAGATTTCTTGCGATTGACACTCGATCCAAACGTATCGCAGGAAGTTACTTTGGAAAAAGAACTTGAGTTCCTAAAACATTATCTCGAAATTGAACAAGTCCGCTTTAAAGATCGTTTGAAAGTAGAAATGCATATTCAACCAGATACTCGATATGCGCGTGTTCCTTATTTGTTATTGCAGCCTGTGGTTGAAAATGCGATACGCCACGGTATTAGCACAAAAGCGGATGGCGGAATTTTAGAAATCAGTTCTGAAAAAGAAAATGGCTTCTTACACATTACAATTCAAGATAATGGCCGCGGTATAAATCAAGATGAAATGAAAGAAGGCCTTGGCCTTTCAAATACGAAGAGTCGTCTTGAGAAATTATATGGTGATCGATTTCACTTTGAACTTTCAAATCGTCCGGAGTCAGGAACAATTGTGGCGTTAACCATACCCTTTTCGGATGGATCAGTATGAAGTCTTTGAGCGTAATGGTTGTTGATGATGAACCGCTGGCACGCACCCGTATCAAGCGCATGCTTGAAAATATCGGTGCGGTTGAAATTGTTGGTGAATGTTCAAACGGACGCGAAGCGGTGCAGCAGATCCCTAAAATCCAACCTGATGTTCTTTTGCTGGACATCCAAATGCCGGAAATGGACGGCTTTGAAGTTTTACAATCATTGAATTTAAATTTCCCATATGTGATTTTTGTTACTGCTTATGATCAATATGCCCTGCGTGCATTCGAAGTATTTGCTCTGGATTATTTATTGAAACCATTCAATGAAGCTCGACTTGAGAAAGCGATAGAACGAGCAAGAGAACAAATTAAATTAAAGAGCAACGCCAATTTTACGGATCAAATTTCGAAATTGCTGAATGAGCTAAAAGAGAAAACTCATGTTGATCGATTGGTGATGAAAGATGAGCGCAAAATATGGTTTGTGCCTGTACATACAATCGATTGGATTGAAGCTGAAGGAAAATATGTGAATGTACACGTTGGAAGAGATTCACATCTACTTCGTGAAAGTCTTACAGCTTTGGAAAACAAGTTAAATCCCAAACTGTTTGCGCGCATTCATCGTTCCAGCATTGTAAATGTGGAACGGATCAAAGAATTACAACCCTGGTTTCATGGCGATTATCGCGTAATTCTAAACAACGGTAAGGAATTGATTTTGAGTCGCACTTATCGCAAAAAATTTCAAGAATTGATTGGTGAATAATCTTCCGTTCCGAGGGGGTGGATTTGAGCCCCCAGCTTACACCCTACCACCGCAAAGCCGGGCCTCGAAAGTTTTATTTCAGCGGGTCTCCGGTTTTGTGATCTTCAATCTGAAAACGCAGAAAATCATGAATCGCTTTAACAGCATCTTCATTTTGTGACGTCAGAATCACTTTTCCACCGCGGTCTATGTCTTCATATTTATAAGTGATTACATCCTTCAATTCTTTCATCAGTGGGACACCTGCAGGCATCCGATCATGAATAAACATCGGAATGTCGAAGTCACCCTGGGAAAAAAGAACAACAATATGTGTTAGATGTCCACGGATTGCATCGCGGCTTTCCTGATCCTGCGTATCTCTCGCTTCAACCTGAATAATTCCCCCATCGTCTTTCAACAAAAAATGATGCGTGGTTTTTTCTAGATCAAAACCCATAGCTTTATTTCCGCGCGCAACCATCCCGGCATTTTGATGATCCTGATGCATTGGACATTCTGTTGCGCTGGCAAGTGATGCCGCCAATAACATTACTGCTAAGAAAATACTTCTCATTTGATTCTCCTGTTCAGATTAGAATTTTTTCTGATACCAATTTCTTTATGGACTAATTCATCTAACAATCCCGCACGTTCACCAGGACCCTTTTGTTTTAATAGCTTGTCCCACTCTTTGATTAACTGCCGCAATTGCCCACGTGTCGCAGCCATTTGCTCTATTTCTTTCTGCAACTGTTGTAGTTTCATCTCTGCTAAATCACGGACATTCTTGCAAGGGGCACCATCATGATCGCGAATTTTTAAAATTTTGGAGACTTCCTTCAGTGTAAATCCAATTTTTAACGCCGCTTGAATTTGCTTCACACGATGTATCGTTTCTTTTGAGTATTCCCGATAACGATTTTCGGAACGCAAAGGTTTGTGAATCAGCCCAAGACGCTCATAATGGCGAATCGTATCAGAACTGCATTCACAGATTTTGGCAACCTCTCCGGACCTGTAGAATTCCTTCATTGAAGTGATTATAAACTTCCGAACCGGTTCCGGAGTCAAGAGATTTGTTAGATGCGGTGAATTCTTAACCACGAAGGACACGAAGTTTCTTCGTGGTTAAAGACCTACTCCGGGAAGGCGTTTTTGGAGTTTACTTCGAGGTAAAAATTAAGGATGTGATCATTTTCCTGAAGCCATTTTTCCCACATCGCGTAATTCTTAGGAATTCCTGTTCCGGTCAATTCAAGCAATGCTAAATACGCAAGATCAGCGGCAGGAGAATTTTCTTCTTTAAGAACAGTAACAAATTGCCGGACAACTTCAGGATGCCTGATTTTGATCAATGCTCTTGCTGCAGCATGCCGGACGTTTTTATTTTTATCGTTCATTGCAGCAACAAGAATTTTGATTGCATCTATATTCTTGCTGTTGCCTAGACGCTCACATGCTGCCTGTCGAATTTCGGGATTTTTATCATCCAGATATGAAACCGGAAATTCCATCTTGGGAATTTCCCATATCAAAGCATCATGTTTTTTCATAGACTCTTTGGATGCGGTAATCTCTAAGTTCTCACCGCAACGTTCCATCTCCACATTTTGCTGCTTCATTTTCTTAAATATTTCTTCAACACGCGGATCCTTTATTTCTTTTAACTCGTAAGCAACAGTACATCGAAGTTCTGAGGGTTCACTCTGGTCCAAAAGAATTGGTAATAAAATATCAATCGCTGCTTTATCCATTGTCATCCGGATTGCAGTTGCATCATTCTCCCTGATTTCCACTGATTCGGTCCGATCATAAAATCTTTGAATCTGAGGATTCATAAATTCCTTCACCGGCGAAGGATGCTTCCACGCATAATAAATGAACATTGCAGCGAGGATTGATAACGAAATAATCGGAGCTTTGAACCTCATTGCGTTAGCCGCTCCTGATTTTCAGCCCACCATTCATTCCATCTTGCGATATCAAGATCAAAATTTTCACCTGTTATGTTATTCAATGCTTCCAGTGCAGAGTGCTGCACAAACGGATCTGGATCATTAAGAGAATTGATGAGCGGTTCGATCAAAGCCGGATTTTTAGATTTCGCCAGAACTGCGGCAGCTGTGCGCTTCACCATATCCACACTGTCATGCAAAGATTCAACTAACGGCACCAGCGCTTCACTTGAATCGAATGTCCCTAATACTGCAATTGTATGTTGCCGCACTGACATGTCGTCATGATTGAGGAAATTCAAAAGAACGTGAATCGAAGATGGATCATGTTTGTCATGCAATATTCCAATGATGTCCACTAACAACCAAACTTTGTGTTGGATAGAGTCATATTGCAAAACTGCAACCAATGCATCTACAACTTCGGGCTCTTTCCGCTGACGCAAAGAATCACGAGCCGCGATTACAACATTGGTATCTTCATCCAGCAACGAAGTTATCAGCACATTCACTGCTCCGGGGTCATCAATCTGGCCAAGTTCGACAGCTGCTTTTCTTCGCACAATTGCGTCTTTATGATGAACGGCGTTTTTCAATCCTTCCAAACTGTGGAAGTCTTGCTCACTATTCAACTTCCTATCGCCGCTCAATCGGATATTCAACTTCAAAGTTTCTAAAGACTTCGTGGCTGTATCTTTTACATCTGCATTTTGATCTTTTGTTGCAACTGTTAGCGGATCAATTGCAACTGAGTTTTGCGCGTTGGCCAGAATCCTTGCCGCTTTTTGCCGATAACGCCAATCTTGGTTCTTAAGTGCTTCGAACAAATCCTCAAAAGCCAGGTTTCCAAGCTGAATTAAATCCTCCTCAGCTTTGCGGCGTGTTTCTGCATCTTTATCATCGACTGCCGTTGTAATCAGCCGCTGAACTGGATTTAGATTTTCTATAGAATTCGATTCAACAATTCGACCGTCTCGTTCTTGCAAAGTTTTTAATAGCCATGCCTGCCAATCTGAAGCACCATCACCAAAATCAAGTCCATTCGAGATTTTAATCAGTGCATCCCTTGCGCCTCGTCGCACTGAAGATTTCTCTTCAGATTCAAGAACCATGATCAATGGAACAATTGCAGCGCGTGATTTTTTATTTCCCAGTTCATAGGCAGCAGCCCAACGAACTTCAGGATCCGGATCAACAAGCCGATCAATCATGAAGGTTGCAACATGCGGATCCTCCTGATCGCTGAACGCGTGCAAAATGCTTTTCCGAACCTGTTCATTTTCATCATTCAACTTTTGTTCAAGAGCCTCCAACGCACGCTGATCCTTTATGCGGCCAAGAGCACTTGCCACGTTAGCGCGGATTCGCCAGGATGGATCATTCAAAGCATCCATTAATGGTTGCACTACAGCTGCGAATTCCTCCATGTCGTGAAAATATGGATATGGGAATCTTTGGTCACGACCGTTTGCGAAATGAAATATTTCAATCGCAGCTTTTTCACGATCTGCAGAATTACTGGATTTTAGTCGCTCAATGCATGCATCTAATTTGTTCCGATCTTTGGGAAGCATTTTAAATTCAGAAAAGGTGGAATTGCTGAACAAAGGATTCAGGAAAAAAAAGCTGGCAAAGAGAAGAACTATGATCCTTTTAGGATTCATCGTTGAGTTTAAAAAGAGTCATCCTCTAGTCCCCCATACTATTGTAAACGCAACTGAAAGCTGTGGGATCTAATTCTTGCATCTTTCGAGCAAAGAAGTAGTATGAAAGCATGAACGAGCAACCATTCGATAAAAAAGCGGTAGTTCAGATATTGAATCGCATTCTTGAGGCCGAATTAGCTGGTGTGGTGCGGTATACGCATTATTCGCTCATGGTTTACGGCTACAATCGGATTCCGATCGTGTCCTGGTTGAGGCAGGAAGCAAATACTTCGATTACACATGCCCAACAGGCTGGCGAATTCATCACGTCGCTCGGTGAACATCCATCTTTAGGAATTGGTCACCTGCTCGAAACTCATAATCACGACATTGGAGCTATTCTCAAAGAGTCGCTTCAATTTGAACAAGAAGGCTTGCAGCTTTACCATGATTTGCTTGAGTTGGTTCGTGACAAATCCATTACGTTAGAGGAATATGCGCGGAAATTAATCGCAGAAGAGCAAGTACATGTGAATGAAGTAGACAAGATGCTTCGCAAACCGGGTGATGTTGCTTCGGTGACATAAAAGGGAGCGCGGGCTTCTAGCCCGCATTACGGGCCGCAGGCATCTTGCCTGCATGCGGACTAAAGTCCGCGATCCCCAATGCAGGCTAAAACCTGCGCTCCCCTAAAAATCTAATTCTCAATTTTCTTGCGGAATTTGATTCTTGGCGAATCACTCTCGGTAACTTTGTATCCAGCCGGAACCTGAAACAATGAAGGATCTTGATCACCACGCCGAATATTTGTTAAGCGATAAGTGTTTTCTCCAAATCGCGGATCGTTGTGTTTGGTCATTACATACACTTTCAGTTCAGGCGAATACCATTTTTCGGTAATCATCTCGATCGGACGCTCATTGCCGATTTCACCTTCAGGAATTGTTGTGATGCTCCGTGACCCTTCCACATCAACACCTTCCATAGTCTGCTTTCCAAGAGATTCTGTTCGTGTATTTTCAGGATTATTTTTATACCGCATTGTTTGTCTGAAAGCAGGACCAGGCGCAGGCGCGACAAAAATATCTTCATCTTCATCATCTGCAGGACCGTTCTCAACCTTCACACCTTTTTCGAACGTACCTTTATCGCGCTTCATTTTCGTTGCAGTTTGATTTTCAGGATCCAGAACATAGTGAGTGCCGGAAACGGGATCATTGATGAAAATTGTTTTTTCTGGACGGCGATCTGCAGAAACCCAGTTGCCGATCATTCCAAAAGTTTGTTCACGGCGCACGCGGCCATCCGCATCTCTGAATACTTGTGAAGTATTTTTGTGTGTGATCCGGTTACCATCACTTAATGTTTGAAGACGTTCGGTAACAGCATCTGCGGAATATGGAGCGCCTTTAACGACTTTATCGCCTATTTCCATTAACGATGAAATAAAAAAGAACGATCCTGGTGGAGGCGCCGGCATTTCAAATGTAGCATCAGCATCGCCCTGACCATTTTGAATCGCATCACGTTGGATGATTACTTCTTGATCTTGCGCAATCAAATAACCGGAAACTAACACTGCTAAAACCACAAACATTATTTTTAGATAACGCATATAACTCCTCCTTTTATCTTTGCGTCTTTGCGGTAACAAAACGAATGGCATGAGGCAATCCATCTTCTCCGACAACAATATCAGCTTTTATCGGACGATTTTCCAATTCAGGCACACCAGGAAATCCCAGCTGCTGTAAATCTGAAGATCCAAGTTCAACTCTTACAACTTGAAAACTGTTCGAAGGATTTTCGGCATACTGAAGCGGGATGAATTCTCCATCCTCTTGATATGAAGCTGAATTTGTTTTTGGAGTTTCAAAATGGTGATTACGATACCACATCCATCCGCCTGACATTACGATCACAAAAATTGCCGCTCGTAGCCAACTTACGTTCCGTGAATTCTCTTGAACTTGATTCGTTCGGAATGCTGCTAACAGATTTGCGGGGACTTCTCTGATTTCACGATCAGGCTCTGCACGAGCCGTTCGCAAAATTTCGGTCAAATCCTGTTGCCGCTCCAACATTAATGCGCACTCAGGACATTCCTGCACATGCAATAACGCTTCCTGAGTTTGCGCAGTTGTGATTCCGCGCGCAAATTCAAAGAGAACCGGTTTCCAAAGTTGACAGCTCATAGTGATTTACTTCCTTTTCGTCCTCCGATGCATTTTGAAGTCGCTTCGTCAGAATTTCTCTGGCACGATGCAGCCGCGATCGAACTGTGCCAACAACACAACCTAATACTTCTGCCGCCTTTTCATAGCTGAGTTCTTGAATTTCACAAAGTATTACAACTTCACGATAATGCTCCGGCAATCCTGAAATTGCCCGGCGCAATCTGCCGATCTGCTCTTCCTTTGAGCACTGCATCAAAGGATTTTTCGATTGCAACTCCTGCTGATCTGGCACCGATGAAACTTCACGTGAATGATCTCTTATCCAACGCAAAATCCGATTCCGCGCGATACCGAACAAAAACGAAATTAACGATCCGCGTTCAGGATCAAATCTGCCGACATGGTGAATCAAAGCGAGAAACACATCTTGTGCTACATCTTCAGTACTTCCAGATGGAATGCCCATGTATCCAGCGAAATTCTTGATGGCTGAAGCATAACGTTTGTAAATACAGCCGAAAGCCTCTTCATCACCATGCTGCATCCGGATCAACAATTGCTCATCGGTTGCCGTCACAATCGATCCTTTCAAATAGATATTTCCATGAGATCATAAGAAAGTTCCACAATGTTAGACTAAGGCAGAGGGCATGCGGGCGAAGTTTCCCTCCTTAGATAAGGAGGGGATTAAGGGGTGGTTGAACTATGCGCCCAGAGTATTTAACCGTATTGAAACAAAAGGCATTAGACAATAATTAAGAAGAAATACTACCTCAGCGGAAAAACGTCTTTGGTTAAAATTGCGAAGAAGAAACCTGAATGGGCTGAAGTTCAGAAGACAATGTGGAATTGGTAAATACGTTTTCGATTTTTATTGTCCCGAATTCAAGTTGGCCGTTGAAATTGATGGAGATGTACACGGCTATGCTACACAAAAGATTAGAGACTTGGAAAAAGAAAAGTTTGCGGCTCAACTTGGGATCACAGTCTTACGTTTCACGAATGGAGAAATTTTGGAAAGTGTGGATGGAGTGCTGAACAAAATTCTGTCAACCACCCCCTCATCCCCCTCCTTATCCAAGGAGGGGGAACAGTGATTACATTACTTGTACTGATTGGCGGAGCAGCACTCTTAGTTGCGTTTTTAGTATTCGTGGTTATCGGTGTCAGCAAAAAACCACCAGAGGGTTAAAAATCATGAAAGCTGTGGTGTTGGGAGCTGCCGGCTCAATGGCGGCAGTGGCAATCAAAGATTTGTTGGAATCAATTGAAGATATTGAAATCAAAGCTGCCGATCTGCGGCTAATTTCGCATGCTGATCCGCGAATTCACGCTGTTACCGTTGATGTGAATGATATTGAAAGCACGGCAAAAATCCTGGAAGGACATGATGTAGTCCTAAATTGTGTGAATTATTACTTTAACGTCGCGGTGATGAAATCAGCGTTGCTGGCGCAAATTCCGTATGTCGATCTCGGTGGTTTGTATCATGGAACATTGAAACAGTACGAGTTGCATGATCATTTTCGAAAAGCTGGAATCCCTGCTTTGTTAGGAATGGGCTCGACTCCAGGAATTACAAATGTCATGGCCGGCGCTCTCGCACAACAACTGGATACTGTGGAAGAACTTCAGGTGAGAGTTGCATGTCAGGATGAATCAGCATCGGGTCCACTCCCGATTCCATATTCGTTAGATACAATCCTGGATGAATTTGCAATGCAGCCGATGGTGTTCCGTAATGGAAAACCTGAAGCGGTTGCTCCGATGAGCGGTTCCGAAATTTTAGATTTTCCTGCGCCTGTTGGAAAAGTGGAAGCGTTATACACATTGCATTCTGAAGTTGCGATGTTTCCAAGATCATTTCCATCGTTGCGTGAAGCGAGTTTCAAAGTCGCCTTCCCTGAATCCTTCACTTCAAAAATTCGATTTCTGGTTGAACTCGGAATGGCATCTCGCGATCCGATTGTTGATGAAGTTTCACCGCGCAAAATGCTGCTTGCATTGGCGGGCAATCAAAATGTGCCGCAAGATTTACCGCGCGATTGTGACGTTCTGCAGGTAACTGCGAAAGGAAAAAAGAACGATAAAAATATTACTCTGGTTGCGCAATCGATTATCTTGCCGCATCCGGTATGGAAGATTGGTGCAGGTGCACTCGATACTGGAGTTCCCTTATCAATCGGAGCTCAGATGCTTGCGAACAAAACCATTACCGAAGCAGGAGTATTGAATCCTGAAATTGCAGTACCTCATGAACGTTTTTTTGAAGAGCTAAAACGCCGCGGCATTCATGTAGAGTTTTTACCGCAGAGATGAAAATTAGAATTGCCTTCCTGATCGTAATCACAACAGTTTGTTTCTTAGGATTGACCGCTCCCCCAAAACCAAACGTTGTTTTAATCACAATCGATACATTGCGCGCTGATCGGCTTGGCTGTTATGGATACAAACCTGCGCAAACACCAAACATCGATCGAATTGCCGCCGAAGGAATCATGTTTACCAACGCGGTTTCGCATGTACCTTTAACGCGCCCGTCTCACGCAACGATTTTTACGGGTTTATTTCCGTTTCAACATGGAATTCATGACAACATTGCTCCGCCACTTGATGCACAAATTCCAACATTGTCCGAAGCCTTCCAGAAAAATGGATATCACACTGCGGCATTTGTTTCATCCTTTGTGATTAATTCGCAATCAGGGCTACAAAGAGGATTTGATTTTTATGAAGATAAATTTGATCCACAAAAACAGCCGACAGACTTCGCCCTGAATTTAGAAAAAAGAGCGAGCGAAGTTTTGACCGAATTTCAAAACTGGAAATCTACCTCAGGCAAAAATCCATTCTTTGCATGGCTTCATTTTTATGATCCCCACTTTCCGTATGCTCCGCCTCCACCATATTCGAAAACTTTTGCGGATCGACCTTACGACGGCGAAATTGCTTATACCGATGAAATCATCGGAAAGACATTAAAACTTTTGGATCCGAACACTCTTTTGATTATTGCTTCAGATCATGGTGAGAGTCTGGGCGAACACGGCGAGAACGCTCATTCCTATTTCATTTATGATTCAACATTAAAAGTGCCATTGATTTTTCATTGGCCCGGCAAGCTGCCAGCCAAACAATCGGCTACAGCTCAAGTGCGGCTTGTTGATTTGTATCCTACAATTCTTGACCTGGTGTCGATTCAATCGCAAGCAAAGATTTCCGGAGTGTCTTTAAAACCGATGTTAAATGGACAAAAGATTCCGGATCCGGGCTACGCTTCGTATTGCGAGACATTTACTCCATGGCTTCATTTCGGTTGGAGCCGTTTAATTGGAGTGCGAATGAATGACTGGAAATATGTCGATGCTCCACGCGCCGAATTATTCAACCTTGCAAACGATCCGCATGAACTTTCTAATGTTTATTCAAAAGACAAGAAGCGGGCTGATGATTTGAAGAAATGGCTTTCCAATAATGGTGCACTTGAATACAAGACAGTATCCAACTCTTCTGCCCAGGAAATCGATCCCGAACAGCTGGAAAAATTAGCAAGCCTTGGTTATGCCGGAGGATCTGCTTCGCTGCCTCCCGCAACAGGAAAACTGGCAGATCCAAAAGACAAAATTGAAGATTTCAAGTTGTTTAATCGCTTGATTCGTGAAGGGATTGAAGATTTTCAAGCGAAACAGTATCAGGAAGCAGCCTCCAAGTTTCAGATTCTTCGAGATCGACAGATTCCAAGCTTCGAAGTGTATTATTATCTTGGCCGTTCCTTGTTACTACTAAAGTCATACGATAAAAGTAGTACGGAACTTGAACTGGCCATCCAGAAGCTGCCGCATTTTTTGCCAGCGTATCGTGATCTGGCAGAATTAAAAGAAGCGATCAACCAACCGGCTGAAGCTGAAAAAGCTTTACTTCGTGGATTGGCGATCACTCCGGGTCATCCAATCCTTGTACAGCCGCTGGCGTGGTTATATCAAAGACAGAAGCGTTTCAAGGAAGCGGAAAAGATTTTGCAAGAAGAGCTGAAAAAGTATCCGGATGATAAGGAAGGAATGTATCGATTGGCTTCGATCTACCGTGATACGGAGCGGCCTGATCAAGCGCTGACACAATTTCAACAAATCCTGCAGAAATATCCAAATGAAGTGGAAGCACACAATCAAATAGGGATGATTTATGGCGCAAGAGGTCAATTGCAACAGGCCGAGCAATTTTTTAGACGAGCGGCAGAACTTTCGCCGAATGATGAGTACATCCGCAAGAATCTACAATTAGTGCGCACACAAATGGCATCGCGAGCTGAAACATCGATCCGATTCCGGATTATTCAGACTCGCTCAAGAGCAGCCGCTGAAACCATCCTTCGCAAACTCAAACAAGGCGAAGATTGGAATGTGCTGGCTCGCGATTATTCCATTCATCCTTCTGCGCGAAGTGGTTCGTCAATTCTAGAAACGACACCTGCAGAGCTGGATCCCGCTTTAAGACAACCGTTAGCTTCTTTGCAGCCTGGTGAAACAAGTCAAGTGATTGAAGCGAAATCAGGCTTTTTCTTATTACGACGCGAACCGTAACCACAAAGACGCAGAGTCTTATTCAATCCATGACCATGGAATTTCTGCTTTACGCGCTCGTTCCGTAAATTCTTCCCATCCCCATTCGACTTCTTGTAATTGCGATTCAATCGCTCTCAGACGCTCGCATTCTGCGGGGTCTTCAAATGCACTATTCAAATTGGAAGGGCGTTTTGAACCGCCATAAATGGATGCGTCGCGCTTTTCCTGAGCTTTCCGGCAAGAAAACTGGGCTGAAATTTTTCGTTCGCGTAATTTCGCCAACTCTTTCCTGAAATCTGCAGCAGACTTCCGCCAAAAAGATTCATTATCTTTAGCATCAGATTCCGATTTCATTTTGACGCTTATCTCATCTGAGATTTCCTCACCAACTGAAATTTCAGGAACTCGATCCAAATCCTCTCGGGTGTAGATACGCGCTTCACCGTTGCGGTTTTCACGAACTTCACGTGCAATCTCAGCCAGAGTCTTTTCAGGTGGTTGTTGGATAACGGTTTCCGGTGGTGGTGTTACTTTTGTGATGGTTGGATTTGCACGTTCGGTAGCATCAAAATCGACTCGCGTTTTTTTGATACTCAGAACAACACCAGAAACATCACGCAGTTGAATAGAGATTCTGTCTTCGCCTAATAATGCGCCTGATAGTTGTTTACCGGACAGCAATACAACTGTGTAGGCATGACAGAAATTTGCGCACAGAAATGAAACAAGAAGGAAGGACAATACACGCACGGCTTACTCCTTCCCGCCGTTCCAGTAGCAATTTGGAGGTTGGTTATTTTTTCAAAGGAGCGCTGAGCTGCTGAACTCTTTCTTGAAGCCGTTGAATCTTTCCTTCAAGATCATTTTTTGTAAATACCAGCTGTGCTTTCAGCTTCTCCCTTTCTTGATGCATCGCTTGAATTTGAGTGCGAAGTGTTTCTAATTCTTCTGTTCGAATCCGAAGATCATCTTCCATATGATGAATTGCTTCATCTTTTTCCTGCATTTCCGACAAATGCTTGACTCTGGATTCATCATATACTTTTTTGATTTCTTGCAATTCCTGGATTTTTGAAAAATCCGATAGTGGTGCTGCCATATCTTCTCCTGCCAGGGCGGTTCCCCCCATATCGATGAAATCACTCGAGGATACATCCATTTCTCCGGGTTGATCAGTATCAGTTTTACCACCGAATAAGAACTTTCGTAATTCAAGATCCAGATCCGCTGGATTTGTTGAAACTCTCATCGCTGTTTCTTTTGTGATAGCTCCGTTCAAAATCAGCGCAATTAAAGATTGATTCATGCTTTGCATTTTGAAATATGCAACTGATTTTTCCATTTCTTCTTCAATTTCAGCGATACTTCCTTCCAGGATTAACTTATGAATGCGTGGGTTTTCACGCATAATTTCCACTGCTGCAATTAAGCCGGGACCAATCACATCGTTCAACAAGTTTCAACGAAAGGATTCCTTTTATGACTTGCGATAATTGAATTCGGATCTGGCGATGTTGCCCTTCCGGAAAACTATCGATAATACGATCGATACTTTGTGCTGCACTGTTTGTGTGCAGAGTGCTAAATACGAGATGCCCGGTTTCAGCAGCGGTCATTGCAGTCATTATTGTTTCCGGATCTCGCATTTCACCAACCATGATTACATCAGGATCTTGACGCAAGGTATTTCGCAAAGCCTGATGAAATGAACCTGTATCATCACCAACTTCACGCTGACTGATCGCGCCAGTCGCATCCCTGAACAAAAATTCAATCGGATCTTCGATCGTTACAATATGCACAGGACGTTTTTCGCTGATTTCTTTGATAATAGCAGCAAGTGTCGAAGATTTTCCTGATCCTGTTGGACCTGTAACTAGAATCAATCCCTGTGGAAGTTTGCAAAAATCATAAATAACTTCGGGCAAGCCCCAATCATCAATGCTAGGAAAATTAAAAGGAATGCGGCGGAATACGGCGCTTACCGTACCGCGCTGGAAAAATACAGTGGCACGAAATCGAGAAACTCCAGGAAGACTATATCCGAAATCTACATATAAAAATTCATCCAGGTGCTTTTTCTGTTTTTCTGAAAGTACTTCTTTGATGAGTTTATCAATGTGTTCCGGAGGAAGTGGTTGAGCCTGAATCGGCATCAATCTTCCTTCGATCCGCAAGAGCGGCGGCCTCATCGGTTTCAGATGAAGATCTGACGCCTTCTGCGAAACCATAAACTTTAACAGGTCGTTTAGATGCAATCGAGTCCCTCTCCTGTTTGCGAATATTATACTTATTTTTGGGAAGAGAATAGAGAATTGAGGATAGAGGGTAGTTTTGTCGACGATCCAATCCTGAATTCTCTATCTTCGTGCCGCTTGTTACAATAGGAGTCTATATGAATCTCTGGACGTTAACCCGGACCGTGCGTCAAATGGTACAGCAGACTGTCACCGGCAATAAGGGACATGTTCTTGCCGAAGGTACGCATGCGCCAGATTTCGATGTGCCTGATGAAAATGGGAAAAGACATACGTTAAAAGAATATCGAGGCAAAAAAGTAATTTTGTGGTTCTTTCCCAGGGCTTCCACCCCTGGTTGAACGTCCGAAGGCCAAGGATTCCGGGAAAGAATCGAAGAATTTAAAAAACGAAACATTGTAGTATTAGCAGCAAGTACCGATACTGCTGAGGATAATCGTGCTTTTAGAGCGAAGCATTCATTTCCATTCCCGCTGCTGTGCGATATCGATGGAAGGCTTACATTAATGTACGGAGCATCGGGATATGAAAATGCTGCATTCTCGAACCGCATTACTTACGTGATTGATGAAAACGGCATCATTGAAAAATCATTCGACAAAGTTATTCCCGCTGATCATGCGGAACAACTACTCGAATTATTCCATTAATCGATTTTCGGTTCCCTGCGTAATTTTTGTTTTAATCTCCGCAATCGCTTTCGCTGGTAATCCAATCCTCCCATCCCCATCTGATGAACTTCGCAATCAAGGCTTTCACAATTTGTTTAACATGCGTTATCAGGATTCGAAGGCAGACTTCGAGGCAATCATTAAAGCTCATCCCGATCTTCCCGCCGGGTACATCTACATGGGTTATGCGATTTGGCTGAATTACCTTGCTGATTTGCGCCGCCTTCAAACAAATGTTTACAACAAGAACAATGCATTTTTTGATACACGCACAGAAGATAAAGCGGATGCAAAGGTAGATGCGGAGTTTCGCAAAAACATGAACAAAGGAGTCGAACTTGCAGAAGGTCTACTCAAGAAAAACAAAAATGATTTGCAGGCCATGTATTACCTTGGAGTCGCAAGAAATATTTTGGCCGGATATGAAGCAACTGTGAATCGAAGTTTCTTTTCAGCATTGCGAAATGGATCAAAAGGAGCTGATTTGCATCGGGAAGTAATCGAAAAAGATCCAACATTTATTGACGCCTATCTCTCAGTCGGAATGTATGACTACATTGTTGGAAGTCTTCCTCTGGCAGTTAAAATTCTGGTATTTTTTGGCGGCGTTCATGGATCCAAGAAGGATGGCCTTGCCGCCGTAGAACGTGTTTACCGCGAAGGAGTTTATGGCAAAGATGAAGCAGGCGTTCTGCTGGTGATGTTGTATGACAGAGAAAAAAGGCGGATCGATTCTCTGAACGTATTGCGTGAACTCACAAAGAAATTTCCGGATAATTTTTTGTTCGCATTAGAACAGGCAATGGCGCTTTCAAATCTCAAGCGGTTCGAAGAGAGTTACAAAACTTTTGATTCAATCCTTTTGAACACTCGCGCGATGACTTCGATGCCCGATATGATCCATTATCAGTACGCGGAAGCTTTGTTTGCCGGGAAAAATTGGAGTAAGGCTCTGGATCATTATGTAGAATCTACAAAATCAAAAAAAGCGCCGGAATCATTAAAAACAATGGCAATGCTTGCAGAGGGACGTTGCTTTGATGCAATGGGTCAGCGCGAAAATGCGTTAAAGCGTTACGACGAAGTCTTAAAACGTGACGAGATTTTTGATTCGCATGACATCGCCAAAGCCTTCCAGAAAAAACCTTTCATGCCCGCGCCTTAGGAATCGTTTGCGCGAGCTTCAACGCCTGCAAAATATGATACTTTGATCCCGCTTATTGATTGTAGAGATCCTTTCATAGCAAAAACACGGATCATTGAATCCAAAACAAAATACAGTCGTCCCAGCATGAAACAGATTTTCTGTGGAATCATTCTTGCGTTGATCGTCTTTCAAATCGCCTACGCACAGTTGGAGGAGTCCGTCAGCGTTGACCTTGTTGAAACATTTGTTTCGGCTGTTGATGGGAAAGGCAATCCAGTAACTGATCTGAACGCAAATGATTTTGAAATCAAAGAAGACGGCATCAAACAATCGATCTCCTATTTCACACGGATTCTAGATGAAGAAAGCCAGATCCCTTTGACTTTAGCATTCCTACTTGATACCAGCGGCAGCATGAGCAAAGGAGACAAGATTCAGCGGATCGATATTGCGCGTCAATTTGCTGAATTGTTGATCAAGGAGCTTAAGCCCGCTGATCAAATGCGTGTATATGCCTTCGATAACATTTATCGGGCCTTAACGCCAATGACTTCTGATCTCAGTTTAATTCAACACAATCTATCCATGGTGCAAGTTGATGCGGTTGGAAGTCCTGGTACAGCTTTACTCAGGGCCATCGATCTTACAATTGAACAGCTCGACCCTTACTTTGGACGAAAAATCATAGTGCTCTGTTCAGATGGACAAAACACAATTGCGGCATTCCGCCGGAAACCTTAATCGAAAAACTAAAAAAGCGCGACATCACAGTCATTTCTCTTGGAACGGTTACCAAGCAAGAATTGCAAGCAGTGGATACTGGTATCAATACGCGATATGAATTACCAAAAGAAGCAAAAGATGCTCACAAATTAATGAAGGATCTGGCAGAGGAAACCGGTGGCGCTTCCTTCTTTCCTAAAAACGTATCTGCCCTTTCTGGAACAATAGAAAAGATCAGATCGCTAATTCGTAGCCAGTATGCAATCGCTTACAAACCTCAAAATGAAACGATAAAAGGTTGGCGAAAAATAGAAGTAAAGTGCAAAAGAACTGGCGTCAAGATAAACTACCGCAATGGTTATTACTTCGAATAAGGTATGCTTTGCGGCTTTGTGGTAAATAATATAAGGAATTACAAAGGGGGACAGATGCCACATAAATATCTCGCCATAATCGTCAGCTTGTTCATTCTTGCCAGCATTTCGATATCAAATGCTCAGGAGGACAGATTTGTAATTCGGGTGACGTCATTTCCAAACACGCTCATCATTATTGATCTGAAGGATCTTGGAGGATTTCCTCAAATTAATATTAAGACCGCAAGCAGCTGTTTAACTTCTGATTGCGGCAGTAAGTACAATCTGGCTGCAGATCTTACAACCATTAATAATCGCATCACAGATTTTGCAATCAACAATGTGATTCAAAGCACCACTCCTAAAATTAGCGGCGTTTGCAGTACTATTTCGAACGACAATCTGAACTTAAGCATTCAGTCACAGCGGTCATTCACCTTCCCTGCAGCTGCAAAGCACACCGGGATCGCTTCATTCAACGTCTATGCAGATCTAGCCAATAAATATCATGCGACATTCTTCAAGCACACAAATGATCCCAAGTTCATTGCACATGCAACGGCAAATGTTAATACCACTAGTTGCAATGTCACCGGTCCATTCAAAGAACTTTACCGGATCGAAGATGCAGAATTTCAAACTTCACCAAAAACTTCAGGTCCGATTGTAGGAGCAATTACAAAAGGTCCGGAAGGATTTGAATTTTATTATGCGAATGCTTTGGTGCCAGGCTCAGCAGGTAAAACGAAACTTACGATTCCTGGCGGAGCTTCTGTGAATGTTGTTTCCGGTTATCTTGTCACCGATGATTCTGGTGGCACATCACCAGGCGCGGCCGGGATTTCAGTTAGTCCTGCGTTCCTTCTTTACAGGATACAAAAACAGCAAGGCAGTAAAACTTCGTCTTCAATCCTTTTGCAGTTATTGAATCAAAATGGCAACAGCTTCACTCAAATGGGAGGAGCCGAAAACCATCTCACCATTTAGTGAAACAAAAACACCGGGTCCGGAGCTTGTTCATTCAGTTGCATTAGCAAGCAACCGACAATTCGTAATCTTTACGTCTTTTAGTAAAACTTGCGGGAAGGAAACTCTGAAATTCCAACAGATCAATCCAAATACAGGAGCAAAAATCGGCGCTCCGATTGAACTTTTGGATTGCAATGATTTTTCCGCTTCATTATTTGGCGCTTACGCAATCGATATCCTTGCGATCCATGATTAATTTCCACTGCATCGTTACATAGGACTAAAGTCTTATAAGACCAAGGTCCAATATCGCTGATTTTTTCCCAGTGATAACTTGCCATATATATCCAGTAATTCTCATCTCACCTGATCTGAATTTAGGAGGCTACAAAAATGGGTATTCTGTCATGGATCATATTTGGCTTGATTGCCGGTGCACTTGGTAAATGGATTATGCCTGGTGATGACCCGGGTGGAATTATCGTCACAATTCTCATCGGAATTCTGGGCGCGGTGGTCGGTGGATTTATTGGGTCTTTGCTCGGATTCGGTGGAATTTCAGGATTTGATTTCCGAAGTTTGGTCGTTGCGATTGTTGGTGCACTACTGTGTCTTTTCATCTACCGGAAACTGAAAACCCGGTAAAGGAGATTGTTATGACGTTGAAAGAAAAATACTCCTCGGTGCTGGAATTAGGGAAAAATCTGGATGTGCAGGGAGGAGATGTTAAGGAAGAAGACGGAAAATTGAAAGTAAAAGGAACCGCCGCTTACGAATTGGACAAGGATTTGTTGTGGGATACGATCAAAAGCATTCCTGGTTGGGAAAACGAAGTTGTTGCAGATATCAAGGTTGCAAATAAAGAGATCTTTGGAATTTACACAGTGAATTCGGGCGATACACTTTCCAAAATCTCAAAAAAATATCTGGATAATCCGAATCGCTACAATGAGATTTTTAATTTGAACAAAGATATTTTAACCAACCCGGATCTAATTAAAGTTGGACAGAGACTGAAAATTCCAAACAAATAAGTTAATGAAATTCTTTGGATCATAGCGCGGAATGAAATTCGATTTGAAGGAGGTGCAACTGTGGATTTGATGCAGATATTGATGCAGCAACTTTCCGGTGATGGAGTGAAGCAGATCAGTCAACAAATCGGTGCAGATGAAGGAACCACAAATCAAGCAATCGGTACAGCATTACCTGTATTGATTTCAGCGCTTGCTAATAATTCGTCACAACAGGGTGGAGCGGAGAATCTTCATCGTGCTCTTCAGAATGATCATGATGGAAGTATTTTGGATGATTTATCCGGCTACTTAAGCGGCGGTAATGCTGGCGCAAACGGTGCAGCAATATTAGGTCATGTTTTGGGAAGTCGCCAGGACAATGTTACCAACGCGCTGTCGCAGCAAACTGGATTAGACAAAGGATCGATTCTTCAATTGCTCGCAACACTGGCACCTATGTTGATGGGAGCGTTAGGAAAAACGCAGGCTCAAGGCGGATTCGATCCAGCTTCGCTGTCAGGATATCTAAACGGTCAAAAACAGCAAATGCATGCATCATCACCAGACATGATGGGAATGCTGTCAAGCTTGCTGGATCAAAACAAGGATGGAAGCATTATTGATGATCTTGGCAACATAGCAAGTAAACTTTTGAAAAACCAGTAGCCTCCTGAGTGGTTTAGAAAATTTGGGGTTAAAAGACATTAGGCTCGCCTGTGGCGAGCCTTTTTTTTTTGAATTTTGTGTTGATTCAACGGAATCAAATATGTAAAATCCCTCTGTGCTCTTTGCGGTAAAAATCTGTATGCCGAAGTGGTGGAATTGGTAGACACACCATCTTGAGGGGGTGGCGGCGCGAGCCATGGGAGTTCGAGTCTCCCCTTCGGCACTCACATCTAATTTAAGATTCCGGATTGAAATCTGGAATTGATCACCCTACCATGTGCAGATGAACCGTGACCACTTAATTGGGTTGTCTCTCTTCCTGGCGCTATTTCTAGTCTTCATTTTGTCGCCTGTCAGGCATATTGCTGATTCCCGTTTTTCCATGCTTGTTAGTTTAAGCATCATTGAGCATCAGACGTTTCAATTAGGAAACTACAAAATTCCATATGTTACGCAGCAAGACTTAACAAAATCAGCGAGACTCCCATATCAAATTCAAATCATTGATAAGAAGCCTTATTACATCTTTCCTTACGGAGGAGCGGTACTTTCTGTGCCTTAGGTCGCGTTAGCCAAAACTATTTTCCATATCTCACCAGCATCGTCTGATGGTAGATATCATCCCAAAGGTGAACGGCGACTCCAGATTTTCCTTGCTGCGTTGTTGATGAGCATAACAGGTGTGATCTTTTATTTCACCGCGCGACTGATCTTGCAAAAAGTAATGAGCCTTGTGATCGTCATGGCAGCGCTCGGCACTCAAATCTGGAGCACTGCTTCCCGGCAAGTGGAGTCACATACCTGGATGATCTTACTTTTAGCTATCGCGATCTATCATCTTTTTGGATCAAAGTTGGAAAGATTTCGAATCAATGGCGTTTTTCTTGGCACAGTTTTAAGTTGGATGTATTTTGTTAGGCCAACTGCTGCCGTTGATGTCCTCTTGATTGCAGCTTTCGTTGCATTTAAATTTCGCAAAGCTTTATTGCCGCTCTTACTAACTGGATTGTTTTGGGGTTGTTTGTTTTTGTTTTTTTCATATTCTGTTTTTGGGCAACCACTTCCAAATTATTATCAAGCAAGTCGATTATTGTCTTATCCCATTCCGGAATTTTTACTGGGCCATCTTATCAGTCCTTCAAGAGGATTATTTATTTTTTTGCCCTGGACGATTTTTCTAGCATATCTAATTGGCAAGACTTTTCGTTTGGTGATGCACAAAGACTTTCTGATTCTTAGTCTAGTTGCTGGAGTGGACCCTGTTTTTGGAACCATTTTTTAAGCTGGGTTGATTTTAATTTTCTTTTTCTTTTTGCCTACTTTTTCTTTTTCGATAATTCGGTATTATTATCTCCTTCAATCTAATGTATTAGCAATCGTTTTTGCCAGGTGATTGTCTTCAAATTCGGCTGGCGGAACGTATCCCAGTGAGGAATGAAGTCGTTTGCGATTATAAACTTCTTCAAGAAAATAGTAGATTCTACTCCGAGCTTCTTCAATTCCACGGTATTCGAAGGTAAGAACCTCTTCGTACTTTATTGTCTTGATGAAGCTTTCGGCCATTGCGTTGTCATAAGGGTTCGCCTTTCGACTCATGCTGATCCTGATTCCGTGCTGCTTCAAGATTTCCGTATATCTGTTAGAAGCATATTGCACCCCTTGGTCCGAGTGATGAATCAAACCCGCAGGCGGTTGTCTCTTTTTGAGTGCCATCTGCAGTGCTTCGATTGCCAGACGGTTGTCCAGGTAACGAGCCAGTGACCAGCCGACGCACCGACGGCTAAAGGCGTCAATGATTACCGCCAGGTAAATAAACTCGTACTGCAGCCGAATATAGGTAATGTCGGATACCCAGAGCTGATTGATTGCGTTTGCACGAAAACTGGAAATGAGATTGGGATAGACCGCAAAGTCATGATCAGAACGGGTTGTGCGAACAAAGCGCTTCTTTCGAAGACACAGCAAATTGTCCTGACGCAGTAAACGTAACACACGTTTGCGATTGACGACTTTGCCGCGGCGCTTGAGTTCGGCAGTGATCCGGCGGTAACCATAGGAAGGCCATTGCAGTGCAATCCGTTGAATCTGATCTCGCAAATCAATATCGTCCGCGACCGGTTTGCTCCTTTCCAAAAATCGATAATATCCCACGCGGCTCACTTGCAGAGTTTTACATTTCTGACGGATGGATAGACCGTGGTTATGGCTCATCTCGATCACCCGGTAACTTACCCTCTGCCTGTCTTTCTTACCGGTTGTTCCAGCATCTTGAGCCGCGTTAAAACTTTTTTTAAAAGATCATTCTCCATTGCCATCTGGCCGATCTTTCTTTCCAATTCCGCGATCCGCGCTTCATATTTGTATGTCACTCCATGTCCAGAAAACGCTTTCCCAGAATACTCGCGCTGCTCTTTTCTCCACCGACTGATGGTTAACGGATTAATTTCATTCTCACGTGCCACTTCGGCTACGCTTTTTCCAGACTCCACCTCACGCACTATTTGTTGCTTGAATTCACGACTAAACTGCCGCCTCTTTAACGACATGTTGGAACTCCTGTTGGCTTTATACTAGCTTATCAGGTGGTTCCACTTTAGGGGTGCACTCAATGCGATTGTCCTTCATATACTAATTGTTAGCGCATATTACCTGTGGTGGGGCGGACATTCTTTTGGCCCCAGATTGTTGACCGATATCATTCCATGGATGATCCTTTCTTGTATTCTTACCGTTGAAGTGTGGCTAAAACAAAGATCAAGAATCAGTCTCGTATTTCCATTTGAAGCTTGCGTTGGAATTGTATTGATCGCATTCTCAATTCTGATAAATGGCTACGGAGCAATTTCCATTAAATGCGTTGAAATGGAATGTCATTCCAAACAATATCGATCAGAATCCATCACGATTGTGGGATTGGAAAAACCCGCAATTTTGGCCGCGAAACCATGAGCAAAGGCTTGAGGACGAGCAGACCGATAGCGTTTTTTATCTGCGGCCTTTGCGAACAAATTCAGCAGCTTCTTCCGCCATTATTGAAGTGACAGTACTACGTATGAATTTGACGTTAGGTCTAGAATTCAACGCGAAAGCCGAGTTGAGCCTGTCTGGGCTCGCCAAACATCGTTGGCTCGCCAAAACTTGTTGATTTCAGATTTCCGGTAGGTGCCGAGGGGTTGTCCGAATTGAACAAGTTATATACATCTAAAATCGCTTCAACGCTCAGTTGCGATATTTGAAATGTCCTGGTCACGCGCACATCAAATTGTGAAAAGCCTTTACCAAGACGCGAATTGACGTGCTCGTCCGTGATCGTGTAGGGAAAACCAGTTCCGGGATCCTCACGCAGAAAAGCATTAAAAGGCGTGGCGGAATTTGTCCGGAAGAATCCGGAAAAACGGAATGCAGAAGGTAATTCGGCTGTACCTGCAATTACGATACGGTGCCGGGAATCGGTATCCAATGATCCAACCATTCGTGGATCATCACGCGGGCCAAGTGTAAAGTCGAGCGTACAATTATCGTTACAGAATTGAAAAGGAGTTCCTCCAAGCCGGTAATCATCCGAACCAAATAAGGTATTGCCGGTCACTTTTGAAAAAGTGTAGGCAGCTTGAAAGACATAATGTTTATTGAATTGATGTCGGAGCGATACATTCAACGCATTGTAATCACTGAATGCCCCGTTATACCAGAAACGGACAAAATTGGGGAATTCAGGAAGAATCCGCTTGTCATTCACTTTGCCGTTGATCCGAAATCTTACGAACCGATCTCTGCTTGCAGCATTCAGATAATCGATATCCAGGGCGGTGCTGCTTCCTATCAGTTTGCTGAAACCAAGAGAGAATTGCCGCGTATACGGAATAACAAAATCGGGTGAAGCTGCATCTGCCGATGGGAAGGGTTCTGAAATCTGATTCGGTGGAAGCGGATCGTCGATTTGAAATGGACTGCCATCTGGATTCAAGATTCCCGAGAAATTACAATCGGGATTCAAGATTCCGGTGGGATTACAATAAAAATAGAAGGGTCCGAACTTTCCGGAAGCCTGTGAATACAGGATATTCCCATTGGTGAACGGAAAATCATAGAACAGACCGAATGCGCCATGAAGAACCAGTTGTCCATCGCCATCCCAGTCATAAGCAAATCCGAGGCGCGGTGCGATGTTGTTTCCGTCGTTTGATAATCTGCCCAAAGGATTATTCTTCACTGACTCTAACCATGGAAAATCAAATGGAAGATGCAACAGCGCTGAATACAAGTCGTTTGATGATTGATCCAGATCAAAGCCAGTAACGTAATCGTACCGGATCCCCAGATTCAAAGTCAGATGTTCGTTGAAATTCCAATCGTCCTGAAAGTACATTCCGTATTGGTTATTCGGAACATTGAATATGAATTGACCATCGAACTTGCTGATCTCCACGATCGGTGAGTTTCGATCACTTCCATCGTAAACATATGTGTAAGGCTGCCGGTCATAGGAAAGAAGACCACCCACAGTCGGCTCACTGATCCATTGAAAGCCCGCTTTCAAGTTGTGAACACCCTTCCAAAAGGAAGAGCTCCATGAAAAATCATCTTTTATCTGATACTTTTCTTGTTGATTCTGCTGGGGTGGGTACAGTTGCCCCACCGTAAAACCTGTCGCCGAGAATATTTCCACAGGGTCTGAGGTTTGTGGAGTGATTTCATTTTGAAAATCCGCATATTGAAATTGCAGCTCATTGAGCCGATTGTCTCCAATTAGAAAGTTATGATTGGCAAGAACAGAATGGAATGTATTTTTGAGACCCGCCCAACTGTTCGGCGCATAATACACGCCGACTCCGTACACTGTTGTTGATTTTTGCTGGCCGTAACGGATGGTTAAGAACTGTTTGGGATCAATATTCACAGTGGCTTTAGCAGTGTAAAGGCTGTTACGGGTCGGCACATTGTGCGGGCCATCGAATTCGGGCGCAGCGCCAAAAGTATTCACGATAAACGGTACATCGAGTTGTTCACGCTCAATCGCCACGAAAAAATGCGCACGGTCTTTAACGATCGGCCCACCTATCGAGCCTCCAAATTGTTCCCGGCTGTAGTCCGAAGGGTTTTTCAAGCCGGCATTTTCTTCCGCTTTGCTTAGAGCGTTGAATGTGTTGTCACGAAAAAAAGAAAAAAACGAACCGTGTAAATCGTTGCTTCCCGATTTTGTTACGACATTCAGCACACCACCACTGGCCCTTCCATATTCGGCTTTGTAGCTCGCCCTCAGGAAATTGAACTCGTCGATGGATTCTAATGGATAGAATTGATTGATGCCGCCGATCGTATCGTCTGTATTGTCACCGCCATCGATCGTAATATTCAGATTTCTTCCCGTTCCTCCTATCGAGCTGATCGCGAGATTTCTGATTCTGGTAGGATCCGGATTCGAAATCAGTGCAGTTCCTGGTGCAAGAGCCGCCAGATTAGCAAACTGTCGGTCATTCAATGGCAAGTTGGCTACCTGTTCCGGGGTAACGACTGTAGCGAGGTGAGACTCGGTTTTCTCGATCAACGGAAGGCGTCCGCTAACTTCCACGGTTTCATTGGATGAGATTAGCTTTAAGTCAAAATTCACACTGACTGTGCGGCTCACATCAAGTGCGATTCCTTTTTGAATCTGACTACCAAATGTCTGGAGTTCAGCGCTGAGATCGTAAACGCCAACAGGCAACGATGGAATTCGATAAGCTCCTTGCGCGTCTGTCGTATCCAGACGTTCGAAGCCGTTTTCTGGATTCCGTGCTAACACGATGACGCCAGGAAGAGGAGTTCCCGAATCATCACGAACAACTCCGATGAAATTTGCGGTGGGTGTCTGAGCCGCTACTAAATCCGGAAAGAGAAGAAAAGAAAGAAAGAGCAAGGAAATGATATTGCAACGCACAAAATAGGATTTCCCCATTTTGTCCCAAGTATATAATAAATTGCAGACACTAAAGCAGACCGCATTTCTTGAGCAATTGGCTATAACGCGGATCAGATCGGATGGAATCCCAATGAGGTTCTGATTTGATGTACACGAGTTCATATTGCCGCTGTTCATAAGCCTTTTCAAGCCACCGGAATGCTTCGTCCTTTTGGCCGAGCTCTACATAAAGAGCCGCTACTTCAACCGGATCAACTTGTTCATTGAGGTTCCCATTGCCATTTTGGGCGAGTTCCAATCGTTTTTCCCAATAGCCTTTGACTCCTTTTTGTCTGAGACCGTCCAGCAATGCTTGAGTTCGTTGTGTGACATATTCTTGCGGTCTCCCCCTAAGCGTCATGGCTTTCGCTTGTTCCTGAATGCTTTCCTGATACATTCCCTTATCCAGGTAGATGCCGGCCAATACTCCGTGCGCCATGGGGAAGCCAGGATCCATCTCAATGGCTTTGTGGATTTCTGCTAGCGCTTCATCGTAACGTCGCGCCGCGCCCAGCTTATTGCTGAGAGCTGTCGTAATATGAGCGTTTAAGGGATCGAGTTGCTGCGCCAATTTCGTGTGCTCAATTGCTTTATCGAGATCCCCTTTAATTGCAAACAAATCTCCGTATTGTGTGTGCGCGTTCGCCAGGTTTGGATTCAGTTCAATCGCCTTCTTGTATTCGGCTTCTGCCCCCGCCAAATCCCACTCTAGCTCCTTGACGACTGCCATGGAAACGTGAGCTTCGGCAAGAGTGTCATCGAGCTCAAGAGCCATCTTTGCAGCGGCTTTCGTTTTCGTCATATCATCACCGCGCGCATACACTTCTGCTAATCCGGCATAGGCAAGAGCATAGTTCGGATCCTTGTCAATCGCTTCACGAAAATATTCCACGGCCTTATCGAATCCTTGCATTGTCCTCTTATTGAAGAAATAACGGCCTTTGAGATACGACCTGTAGGCTTCGCTGTCCATTGTATATTGCTTGGATGCAAGCTTTTCTTCTTGACCTGTTAGGTTCAATTGTAGTTTCCTGGATAAATCTCTGGTAATTTCTCCCGGCAGATCGGTCATGCGTGAAGGAAGTCGTTTGAATTGGTTACCCCAGAGCAAACTTCCATCCGAAACACTGGCCAGACTTGCTTCAAGGATCAAAGAATCTCCCTGCTGACGGAAGCGTCCGCTGAGCACGGCATCAACGTTGAGGTCGCGCCCTACTTTTCTTGGATCCAAAATTTTGCCCTTGTAAGTAAAAACCGTTCCCGGCGCCATCACTTTCATATCCGGCAGAAGCGAAAGCGCATTGATGGTGCTTTCAGTAATTCCATCACTCAAATATTCCGTTTCCGGATTTTTTTCCACATTCAGAAATGGAATGACGGCAATAGAATGAATTCTTGGAGGATGTTGCGCCCGCCAGACCGACACTGCCGCGGCGAACGCAATCAAGAGCAACGCTGCTATGGCTGCGGCGCCAGAACGCGCCTTGGATCGAGGAGGACGACCTGTAGGAGTGAAGGCGACTGGAACCGCAGTACCGCGCTGGAGATTTTTCAAATCCACATACAGATCACGGCAAGATTGATATCTACGGTCACGGTCATTCTCCATGCATTTTCGAATGATCCACTGCAATTCAACCGGAGCTTTTTCATTGCTGCTGACAATCGGCTCTGGTTCGGCATGCAGAATGTGATCGAGGATTTCAACGTTACTGATTCCTGTGAATGGACGTTTGTTGGTAACCATTTGATAAAGAACGCAACCAAGACTAAAGATGTCGGACCGCTGATCCACATCGCGCCCGAGCGCCTGTTCAGGACTCATATACGGAACTGTCCCGAAGACCAGGCCGGTTTGCGTTTTGGCGATTGTGCTTAATTGAGTCGCGAGCGAGTCATTCGAAGGTTGGAAGATCTTTGCCAGCCCGAAATCGAGTACTTTCACATGACCTTTGTCCTTGATCATGATGTTTGCCGGCTTGATATCCCGATGCGTGATTCCTTTCTGATGAGCTTCATCCAGAGCGTCGGAAACTTGCATTGCGATATTGATCACTTCATCAATTTCCAAGCGGCCTTTGCTGATTCTCGCATCCAGCGTTTGACCCTCCACATGTTCCATTGCAATGAAACGAATACCTTCGGAACTACCGATTTCATATATATGGGCAACATTCGGATGGCTCAGTTTCGAAGCCGCTTTCGCTTCTTGTTGAAATCTGCGCATACGCTCGGGATCCTTCGCTAGATGACCATGTAAAATCTTCAATGCAGCAAAACGATCCAGTCTGGAATCGTACGCACGATAGACTTCACCCATTCCACCCGCTCCGATCTGTGACACGATCTTGTAAGGCCCCAGAAAATTACCGGGCAACAATTTGCTTTTTGCTATGGATTCCGCGACAGCTTGCGCGGCAGGAATCTCAATGAAGCTCGCACCGCGTTCATCGGATTGCAGCAATTTCTCAACTTCCTGTTTTAGTGCTGCATCTCCGGCGCACGCTTTTTCCAGGAATGCATCTCGTTTCTCGGTTTCGAGTTCGAAGGCCTGATCGAGCAAGAGGTTGATTAACTTCCAGCGTTCAGGGTTCATTTCTTTTTAAGGACGAACTGCCTCGTGGAGCCACGCTTTCGCCTTGCGCCATTCGCGATCAATCGTTCGAGTCGAAACGTGTTCTACTTCCGCAATTTCTTCTATCGTAAGCCCTCCGAAGAATTTCATCTCCACGATGCGACTCTTGAGGGGATCAAATTCAGCAAGACGTGTCAGCGCTTCATCAATGGAAATGAGTTCTGCAGCCTGTTGGTGTGGAATCAGAGCTGCCTCATCCAGAGAAATATGGGTCAACCCAGAACCGCGCTTGGCGCTAGCGCTACTTCTCACCTGATCAATCAGAATTCGTCGCATTAGCTGAGCTGCGATACCAAAAAAATGTGCGCGATTGCGCCAGTGCACATTTTTCTGATCGACCAGTTTGCAGTATGCCTCGTTGACCAGAGCCGTTGTTTGAAGAATGTGACCGGGTCTTTCCCTTCGCATGTATCGGGCAGCCAGGCGGTGCAACTCTTTTTCTACTAGCGGGATCAGCTGGTGAAGTGAGTCCTTGTCCCCTTCGCTCCAGGCAACAAGGAGCCCAGAAATATCTCGCGACGTGAACATTGACCACATTATAGCTCATGCCTCTGTCGTAATTCAGCCAGCAAGTACGCGTTAATAAGTGAGAGCAAATGGAAAACCTTAAATGATCGCAGGCTGCAGCCTCATTCATCTCCATAAGGAAAGGAGGACGTATGATGAGGCGGATAGTTTTTTTTTCTCTTATCATTATCGCGTGTCGCTTGGTTTTCGCGGAGCAAGATTTTGTATCACATCCAGAAGTTCTTAACATGATGTATGTGTTATGGAAAGATTCGGCATTCGGCAAAGATCCCAACCGGACGGAAAGAGCAGCGTGGATTATCCATGATTCTATTGATGGTTTCCGTTGTATACGCTGGCCACGATCGGGCGAGCGCAATCGCGAGTTCTGGTATGGGGCCGTACCACACAATACGATCGCACAGATCCATACACACACTGATCATGTAGATCCACGTCCTGCGAACAAAGACATCGCCTTCGCAAAAAGAATCGGAATACCAATTTACACGATCAGCAGCGGTGGAATTTGGGTGGCAGATCGCTATGGCGTTGTAAAGAAGGTTTATGGACCAGGCTGGCATAAAAATCTAAGGAATTTACAGCCGGCGTCAAAAAAAGCAATGACGATGCGAAACATGAGTACGGACAAGGACCTTATCCAACAAAAGGCATGGCTACTCACCTTTTGGCCCTCATCTCCTGCTCGAAGCCATTTATGCATTCGTTGCAGTTGCCAAATTGCTGAAAGATTATTGAGAACCAAAGGTGGTTCTGCGTTCGAAGTATTCAGTGCAAGGCTACGATTCCGCTTGGAATCATTGATGGGTTGCCTCTAGAAACGGAGGATTTTTTTTCAGTCATTATCCTCGAAATTGTAAGTCGTAAAAATATTTATCTGCGGCCTTTGCGAATCAGTTCATCGGCTTCTTCCGCCATCCGTTTTTTAAGCTCCTCATCCATTTGCTGAAATGGTTTTTTTACTACTGGTTTATTTTTATCGCTTCGAGGATCAACGTCACGATCATCCTTTTGTCTGGTATTGGAAATATTCTTTTCCTCTTCTCTGCGGCGTGTAGTGTTTGATTCACCTGTTCCATCGTATGTTTTATCTGTTTTGTTAACACCAATTCCTTTACCGTCCGTGATGACTACATCCGGAAGCGGAATAGTAACTGGTCCAATTTTCACTGTAGGCGGCCGATAAACGACCCCTCCTTTGCCACCAGTGATTTGACCTGCACCACCAGGCAAATTTACTCCATCTTTTGTGATCCGCTTCTCTTTGATCGGTGTGCCTCTGGGCTCAACTTTTCCAAAATCTTTAGGAAGATTGATGTGCTGTCCCTCCCGAAGATTGTTTGGATTCTTGATGTGTTTATTTGCTTCAATTAGAGCTTGTTTGCTGCGTATGCCCATCCTGTCCGCAACCTGGTCAAGCGTCTTTTCGCCAGGTTGAACCAAAAGATCCTTAGGATAATTGACATCCTGACCCTGATTCAATGCTTTCTTTGGATCCATTTTGGGATTCGCATCCTTCAAATCAGTTAATGGGATCCCTTCGCGCTTGGAAATTTTTTCCAGCGTATCCCCCTTCTGAGCGGTAATCACATCGACCTTGCTCTGAGTGTTGGTATTCGTTGGACCGTTTATTTGGTCTACTCTTGGACCCATTGTTAAGACCTCCTCAACCACGTGGGTTGTCGTTCATTAATCAAGACGGCTGAGAAAGGGACTAGACGATGGCTATGAAGGAATAACTGAGGGATCGGTGAACGGTTTCAACTTTTCGATCAATGTAGCCGGCAACGGAACAGTATCAAACGTATCTCTACGAACTGAAACCAAAATAAAGTGAGCCGTTGCGATGAGATCGGCTTCACCTTTTCTTCGAACTTCAAAATTTAATCGAAGAGATTTTGTACCGACATGTCCAACGAACACGCACACCCGCAACAAATCATCCAATTGTGCAGCTTTTAGAAAATCGCATTCGATGTGCGCGCGAGGTAACCAGACATCCAGTTGATCGAAAATTACGCTATAAGAAAATCCAACGGTGCGAAATAATTCCGTTTCTGCAAATTCGAAGAATCGGATATAGGCACCGTAAAAAATGATTCGGCCGCATCTACATCCCCCCATCGAACGCGTTCTTCAATGCAATATTTCCACGATTCATCCATGTCTTTGGTGTTGAAGTTATCACTTCTTCGGCTCGTAGTGAAGTACCGCAATTCCTGGATTTCGGATTAAATCAGGAATTTCGGAGGAGGTTAATCACCAGTGCAATCAAGGTATCGGGCTGAATTGGCTTCGTTCGATACATCTGGAATCCCGAATCGATAGCGCGGGCGCCTTCTTCTTTCCCAAACCCAGTTAAAGCAATTGCGGGGATTCGTGCGCGATCAGCTGATGGATTGGAACGAATTTTCTTAATCAACGAATATCCATCTTCATCAGGCAAACCAAGATCAGAAACAATAATATCCGGAATCCATTCTTCTAAAATTTTTAATGCCTCGGAAGATCTGGAAACAGCTCGAAAATCTGATTCCGCGTTTTCAAAAGCGATACGAAACATTTCTGCCGAAATCAAATCGTCTTCTACTAAAAGTATTTTTTTGCTTGCCAGCGAACATTCCCCACGAACGGTCTCAGCAGCAATAGAAGTTTGTTTATTTTGGGAGGCCAATATTCTCATTACCGAATGCAACAGCTCGGCCGGCTCAACCGGTTTTGGAACAAAGGTCTGAAAGCCTGACGCAAGCACGCGTTCACGATCGCTAGGTGATGCGTATGCAGTTAAGGCGATGGCCGACACTTTACTTTCAGGCCCAGAAGAGGAGCGAACCTTTTCAATGAACCAGTAACCATCTTCATTTGGCATTGCTATGTCGCAGATCACAACATCCGGCAAAGATTCCTTCAACGCCAATAATCCTTCGCGAGCTGAACTGCAAGAAGAAATTTTCGCATCAACTTTGCTGAAGATCGCGTTTAACAATTTTAAAGTGCTCGGATCATCATCAATTGTAAGAATACGCACTCCTGAAAGTGCGGAATCAACCACCGATTTTTCCTGGAGATTTCCTTTTTGATCTATCCAGATTACGGAAGGACTTACATTTTCTGATCGCAATGGTAAGGTAACCGTGAACTTTGCACCCAGACCTTTACCCTGACTTTCTGCTTTCACATTTCCGCCGTGCAATTCAACAAGATGCTTCACAATGGACAGTCCCAGGCCCAGTCCGCCAATCTTTCGTGTTGTACTGCTATCAGCCTGACGAAACCGTTCAAAAACATGCGGCAAGAATTCTTGATCAATTCCAGCACCTGAATCTTCAACCACAATATTTAGTTCGAATCCCGATTGACTGACTCTTACTTCAATCTTCCCGCGAGGCGGCGTGAATTTAACTGCGTTGGAAAGTAAATTCCAAAAGATCTGTTGTAACCTTTGTGGATCCGCAAATACTGACAGCGCTTCCACTTCACCTTCATAATGAACATTCAATTCGATGTTTTTCACATGGATGGCGTGATTGAATGTAGTAATAGCAGAGGAAATTATTTCTGAGATTTTCGCGCGTTGCGGCCGAATCGTCATTTTCCCATTTATGATTCGGGAAACATCCAATAAGTCATCAATAATTTGAGCCTGGTTTGTGGCGCTCAAATAAATAGAATCAACCGCCACTTGATTTTCATCGCTATGCATTGGTGATGAACGCAAAATATGGGACCAACCAAGAATTGCATTCAATGGAGTTCGAAGTTCATGGGAGACTGTTGCTAAAAATTCATCTTTAACCCGGTTTGATTTTTCTAATTCCATACGCAACGTTTGTTCTTGTAACAAAAGTCTTTCACGTTCTTGCTCTGCCATTTTCCGGAGCGTAATATCGCTGGCCATTGCCATCCATCCACGCAACGTTTTATCGGAAGAAAAAAGCGCAACAGAATTCGATCCCATCCAGCGCCATTCGCCGTTCGAATCACGAAGACGGAAAACCATATTGAATGCCGATTGTGTCTGAAATGCAGATCCCCACTGCCTCACAAACTTTTCTCGATCCCCGGGGTGAATGGCATTTAACATTCCTAACCCTTTGAATTCCTCATAGGACTGTCCTGTGAATTTCCTCCACGAAGGCGAATCTTCCATCACATCACCATGTGGTTCAACCATCCACACAATCTGCGTTGATGCTTCTACCAATGCGCGAAATCTGTTTCCACTTTCAATCAAGGCTGCTTCTTGCAAGCGTACTTTAGTTTCACTTCTTAATTTTTCTACAGCCAACCATGTCTTTTCCGCAACTGTTTCTATTAATTCAATTTCCCAATCTTTCCATAGCCGCATTGATTCAGAACTGGCCCAGAATGTCGCAACCCATTGTTTGTCACGCATAAGCGGCACAGCAATGTATGCACCAATTGAATCCGGGCCGTAAGAGGTTTCATAGAAATCTTTTGTTCGTTGGTCATACCGTGTGTCACAATTCACTACGGTCTTGCCAGCCATAACGTCGGCTCTTGCAACCTGGGAGTAATTTGCTAAATCGACCGCTCCCACTAAAGAAGGCAAATTACTTCTGGAGTAGTCATAATAAATTGTGGCGATTCCATCTTTAAGATTGATTTCATTAATGAAACACCGGGATGCGTTAAGATGTTCACCTACCATTCGGGGAACAACTTGAAACAAACTTTGTGCATCGGATACTTCGCGAATCTTGTTGCTTATTTCCAGGAAGAAAATTTGATTTTTTTCCTGACGCCTGTGTTCTGTCACATCCGTAAAAGCGCCTAGAATTCCGATGATTTCTCCGCTTTCAGCAAACTCAGGCGCATAGGAGCCATACCAAAATCGATTGCCAAGATCTTTATCTTCAAGTTCGAATTCGAATCGGACAGGATCACCCATCAACACTCTATCCAGGTATTCTTTTATCCTTTCGTAAGAAACTTTACCAATTACTTCCCAGATATATTTCCCAATAACTTCTTCTGGTTTCAGTCCGAATCTGTCGGCATATCGCTTGTTTACCAATTTGTATCTTTGATTGAGATCGTAGTTTGCAATATAAACTGGTGCCGCATCCGTTACCTGTGAAATCTGCTGCATGCCTTTCAAGCGTGCTTCTTCCGCCTGACGCCGCATTTCCGAAATCTCAAGACGCGCGCTGATGCGCGCAAGCAATTCTCTTGCAGAAAATGGTTTTACTACGTAATCATCTGCCCCAGCCTGGATTCCCTCGATTCTTGATTCCTCTCCAGCGCGCGCAGACAGAACAATGATCGGCAATGATTGTGTTTGTGGATCTGATCGCAATTGATGCAGAAGTTCGAAGCCGTCCATCTGAGGCATCATGATGTCGGTAATCAAAAGATCGGGCGGATTTTCTTTGATTGCATCAAGCGCGGCATTTCCATCAGCTACTGCTTCCACTTCATACTGTGTGCCAAGTAAATTTCGGAGATAATTCCGCATATCCGAATTATCATCGGCAATTAGAATGTGAGATTTGTTAATTCTTTTTGATTCAACGGAACCGGGGATACTTATATGTGGCAAAGAGGAAGTTTGCTGATCATCAGGTAACCATCGCACCGCCTCTTCAATGAAAGTTTGCGACTTAGACGATACGTAAGACTCGGGATACGTAATGCTTCGTGAAAGTTGCTTATCTTGAAATGGAATTGAAATTTGAAACGTAGTTCCCTTTCCAGGAGCACTTTCAACCGCAATCGAACCATCGTGTAGTTTTACCAGCTCATTGATGAGTGCCAATCCAATGCCTGAACCTTCAACACTCCGACCGCGTGCCCCTTCAATGCGATGAAACCTCTCAAACAAATGCGGGATTTCTTCCGCTGAAATTCCAATTCCTGTATCACGAATGGCCAGCACAACGTAATCGTCTTTTTCTTTCAAGCTAACGTTAATCTCGCCTTCGAATGTAAATTTGAAAGCATTTGAAATTAGATTCAGTACAATTTGCTCCCACATCTCACGATCAACAGAAACGGGACGGGAAAGTTTTGGGCAATTAATATTCAAACGCAGTCCTGCCCTTTCTACCGCTGATCGAAAAACGCTTGCAAGATCGGATGTAAACGTCGCCAAATCGGTAGGCTCAAATGCTGTTTTCATCCGCCCTGCCTCAATTCGGGAAAAATCCAGTAAAGCATTTACCATTTTTAGAAGCCTTAGTGCATTTCGATAGATCAAATCCAATTCTTCATTTCCTGGACTCGTCTGATGAATGAAAGCGTCTTCCAACGGACCTAACATTAAGGTCAAAGGAGTACGAAATTCATGACTGATGTTGCTGAAAAATATTGTTTTGGCAGCATCCAGCTCAGCCAGTGCTTCAGCCCGTTTACGTTCTGCCTCAACTGCTTCAGCATCAGCAATCGCATTTGAAATCTGCCCGGCAACTAAATTCAAGAAGCCTTCATACTGCTCATTCACCGGAAGTCGCGGACTCAACCCTGCAAAAAATATTCCCAGGGGTTGCTTTTGTGTAGGCTGCGCTATTGGTAGTACTATCACTGTAGTAACTGATTCAGGCCAAATAGCTCCTTTGTGCTCACCGAATCCTTCTGCGAAATCGGCAATTACTTCGTTTCCTCCATTCTTAAAGACCCGGCACAGCGGGGATAAAATCTTTTTGTCATCTAAATTTTCATTTACATTAATTTCTTCCGGTAGATTTAGAATTTGAGTGCTGCAAAGTCTCCGGATCTTATTCTTATCATCTGAACTCAGGTAGATTGCGGCAAACAGCAGATCGTAATTGTTCATCAAAGATTGAATGGCGGTATCGCAAGCCTGTTGGGCAGAACTTGCGCTGGCAGTGTTTGCAGCAAGCGCTCTTAATGTGTTGAGACGACGTTCACCAAGAACGCGTTCGGTTTCTTCAGTAACGGCACTAAACACACCCGCAACCGAACCATCGTCGTCTCGGATTGGACTATAAGAAAAGGTAAAGTAGGTTTCTTCATCGAACCCATACCGCTGCAAGATCAACAGAACTCGTTCATTCCAAGTGGATTCTCCCTGGAATACGAGTGCACATTGTCGGCCGATTTCTTCCCAAATTTCAAACCAGATCTTTGATGCAGGGTGCCCAAGCGCATCGGGGTGACGAGAACCTAAAGCGGGAATGTAGGCATCATTATAAAAATTTATCAGTTCAGGTCCCCACCAAACAAACATGGGGTAACGATTACCCAACATGAGATTTAATGCATTCCGGAGAGACGAAGGCCACTGCTCACGAGGACCGACAGGCGTATCGGACCAATCTTTATCTCGAATGCGTTCAAACATTTCGCCTGAACCGACGAGCCAGCCCGATTTAATTTTAGAAATATCCCGAGTCATGCTTTGTATATATTAATAGGAAGGAGTAGCCCTCGGTACAAGACATGCTTTGAGATCACGAAAAAATATCGAGCATATGACGAAGCACTCGCATAGTCATGACCATCATCATGATCACCATGATCATGGTCAATTCAATATTGATGCACCATCGATGACACATCGTGGCATGAAGGCGTTATTTATTTCTTTTTGCGGCCTGCTGTTAACTGCTATTTTTCAGCTGATCGTTGTCGCTCTATCAGGTAGCATCGCTTTGCTAACCGATACAATCCATAATTTTGCCGATGCTTCTACTACTATTCCGTTGTGGATTGCATTCCGGCTTTCATACAGACCAGCTTCAAAGCGATTTACTTATGGTCTCGGTCGATTGGAGGATGTCGCCGGACTGCTGATTGTAATTACGATTCTTGGAAGCGCCGCAATAATCACATATGAGGCGATCATGCGTTTCATTCATCCACAACCAGTCACTCATGTTGGTCTTGTTGCTATTGCAGCTTTAATCGGATTTGCCGGAAATGAAATCGTTGCGCAATACCGAATCAAAATAGGAAGAGAAATTGGCAGCACAGCTCTGGAAGCAGATGGATATCACGCTCGTATTGATGGCTTCACAAGTCTGGCAGTTTTGATCAGTGCAGTTGGAGTGTGGCTTGGATATCCGATTCTGGATCCAATCGTCAGTATTGCTATTTGTCTGTTGATCTTGCGGATCGGATTCACATCTACGAAATCAGTAATTTTGAGATTGATCGATGGAGTTGATCCAACGTTTGTTGAACAAATCCGTTCAACAGCAAAAAAAGTGATGGGTGTATTGGATATTACCGAAGTTCGAATTCGATGGCTCGGTCACCGATTATTTGCCGATGCAAACATAGCTGTAGAATCCAACTTGCCAATAGATCAAGCACATGAAATTGCCGGCCGTGTGCGACATGAATTACTACATGATCTGAATTTTTTATCAGACGTGATTATTCACGTTGATCCGATTAATGCTTCGGGAGAAAAACATCATGAGATTAACGAACACGCTCATGATGACTTTCCCAAACACTCTCACGAATCAAGAAAGTAATCGCATCTCAATGAGTGGTGCATTCGATTCGAACCCCTGGCGCTTACTTGTTGGCTTTTAATTGGTCAACTTGCTTATCAAGTTCCCACATCACTTTCCAGGGCTCTGATTCTCTAACAATTGCACCACCTGGGCTGACATTGCCACTTCGATATGCATCGCGATAACCTTTTGTAAGAGCGGCTGCTTCCGCTTCTTCACCATTCTTGTACGAATTTGTGTCCGCTGAATATGTTTTAGCATTGGAAATAGCAATCACTTCGGTCCGCTGTTTTCCATTTTCATCAGTAACTGTTCTTCGTGCAGAATACATCATGTGTTGCTGCAGAGATTCATCTGCAGGAGTATTTGGATCATCTTTGCGTAAAGCTCCAGCATATGTTCCCTGAGTAAAACCTGCTGCCTTCAATGCTTTTTGGCCCAGCAATGCATAGCCTTCACAATCGATAATTCGGCGTCCATCCGTATGCATTTCGCGTTGGTTGTTTACATCTGCCCAATCTTCTGCGGTATTCGTTTTGTAAGTAGTCTTTCCGATTTGATGAGTCTCTGGATCGTATTTGATGTCGCCTTTATCAATACCTTTTGTTTCGGAATGAACATAAAAGGAATTGGAATAATCTTCGATGGCTGACTTTATTTCTCCGATTGGTTTTCCTTTCTTAGTTGCAAAGTATCCATCTACATTTGCTTCAGTTGGAGGAAAGCTCAAATTTTTCACACCTGAACTCTTCATTTTTTCGGTCGTTTCTAATTGTTTTGCAGTTTGGTTCAGTCGTGCTTTTTCAGAATCATCAGTTGATGCTTCCGCAAGTTTTCTATATTCCGTGGCAGCATCCGCGTACTTTCCGTTTGCAATATTGTCATGCGCAGGTGCTTTTTGTGCATAGTAGGTTCTCAGTTCTGCTTCTGTTGGAGGATCAGAAACATTGGTCATGCCTGAATCTTTCATGACTCCTTGCATGCTTTTTGTTTGAGCAGGAGCTGGCGTGCCGGTCGCGGTTGCTCCATCGGCAGCATTGCCTTTTGGTTCGGTTACAGGAAGTTGCGATTGCAATTGGGCGGCCCTGGCTTGTCCGGTCATTGAATGTTCTGCAATCTGTTTTCCTGGTTCTGAAACTTTCGTGGATTGTGTTTCCGATGTCGAACTATCAGATGTTTCGACTTTACTCGAATCAGCTTTACTACTTGTAACCGGAGTTGTGTCCGTACTACTTACCGGCGGTTGAGATGAGCCATCAACGGGACGCACCATAGAGCACCTCCATAGATTTCCTATCCATTATCGCAGGTTTCGCATAATTGTTTCTGTCACTTCAAGAATTACTACCTGATTGGGTAGGGAGCGCTTAAATCACCGACGTCTGCAACTTGAGGGGATACTGCTGCGGTCTGATTCATCAAAAGATCATTGCCCTCTGTTGAAGAACAAAATTTGTTCCCCTTAGCAATATCTTGTACTATATAGATATATATTCTTATATTAGCTAGCATATGAAAACGATTAGTCTAAAGCTTAACGAGCGTCAGATTAAGCTGCTAGGCGATGTCTCTCGGTCCACTAAAATTCCAAAATCTGCGTTAATAAGAAAAGGGATTGACCTCATGCTCTTGCAAGCAAAAGAGGATATTGTCACAGCTGAGTTAAGACGGGAAATCGACGAACTTCTAAGTGAAGATCGCCAGCTTTTGCGCCGGTTATCAAAGGCGTGAAATACCTTTACCCAAAACAAGTTCTGTATCTACATGAGCAAATCATTCAGTTCAGCGGAGGCCTGGGTGGGCTTCGTGACGTGACTCTTCTCGAGTCAGCTGTCTATCGGCCTCAAACAACTTTCGGCAGAAATGACTTATATCCTGACTTGTTCAGCAAAGCCGCTGTACTTGGTCATTCCCTAATTCTGAATCATGCATTCATTGATGGAAATAAACGCACTGGATTTGAAGCAATGCGCCTTCTGCTAAGAATAAATGGGTACGACCTTCGAGCTTCATCAAAAACGAAGTTCGATTTTGTTTTGAAAATAGCTACGAAAAAGATTACAGAACAACAAATTGCTGATTGGCTGCGTAAGAAATCAACCAGATATAAGAAATGATTATCTATTGATCAAATAACCCACGTCTGCATCTGGGCCGGCGAAAGACAGCGATGGTTTGTGTATGCGACCTTTGGACACACCGCGGCCAGTTTCGATAATCCAGTAAATCCTGCCGAAGACGAACGAGACAACGTGGTGAATGTTGTTCCACACGCACAATTCGTTGAAAACGGACTTTACGAATTTCTACCACAACTTTCGCGCGGATCAGGCGAACCTCAACCAACTCCGCGAGTTGAATTCACAACAGTAACTCTGATACCTGATGCCGCAAAAAATTTTGAGAATGCAATCGCTGCAGCACAATCAAAATTGCAAGGCGAAACACTCTGGTATCGCATGATCGCAGGTGGAACTACTCCGCGATATGTGCGATTACGTCCGCGGAAAAGCTTGTCAGAAATTATCGATGGAAAAAACGAACAAGGCTTCGATGATCAGATCAATAAGATGATCGAAAAGATGACGATCGAAATTCTGAATCTAAAGCCAAATATGAGTTATGGTGTCGTTACTCCATCAAAGTGATTACTTGTCTGGATTAATTTTCGAGATCTTTGAACCTTGTATTCCGATTCCAGCCATCAGACCTTTTTGCCCAAAAATGAATGCCATGATTCCATCTTTCACAGTTGAGCTGGTCATCGTCTTTCCAAAGCCTTCATCCCCCATGACCACACTGGGGCCGCTTCCGATTTCCCATCCATCGCTGGTTTCCAGATATTTAACCGACGCATCGTCCATAAAGAACATAACCAGGCTGAACTCTTGAACGCCCGCCTGTAGTCCAATGGAACCTGCGGCTGTTTTATAGTACCCGGCGCTCTTTCCGCCTTTCCGCAAAACACCCTCTCCACCTTGTCCGCCTACGACTAAGCCTGCTTTCTTAACCTCGGGAAAGATCAGAATGCCCTTTGCCTTGCTTCCTAGTTTTTTTATCTCCGCATTCTTTCCGTAGAGTTGATTTAAAGCAGCCGTGGCTTCTTGATCAATCTCTTTTGCGCTGTCCGCAAATAGTTGCAACGAATTCAGACCCATTAAAGCTAACACCAAGCCAATAACAACGAATTTTTTGGGGTTCATATACACTCCTTTAGAGATCATCTTAGTTCAAAAAAGGGATTTTCATATTGGACTAAGGTCCAATATCCAGATCATTTTTCTGAAGGCGTTTTCTCTGGTTTTCCCAGCAAATAATGTCCGTACCACGCAAGATATCGTTCGAAACGGTCCTTCACATAATAAGGTGCATCGATTTCATGACCTTCGCCGGGATAAACAATCAGCATCGTATCTACGTTCATTCGGCGAAGCGCCTGATACATTTGCTCTGAATTAATCAAAGGAACATTCCAGTCTTGTTGGCCGCACAAAAATAAGGTTGGTGTTTTTACTTTTTCTACATTGAAAAAAGGAGATAGTTCGCGCCAGTGATCATAATTGCGCCATGGCAATCCAAGTTCTTTTTCCCATGCAAGCTGCCATTCATCGGTACCATATCCGGCAAAATGATTTGCAATTCCTGCGCCGGAAGTTGCAGCTTTGAAACGATCGGTTTTTGTGATCACCGTATCGGTTTGCATTCCACCATAACTCCATCCACCAACCCCCATCTTGTCAGCATCGATGAAGCCTTTTGATACAACGTAATCGACACCTTCCATCAAATCTTCAAAATCTTTGATTCCCCACGCAGACCAAATTACTTTTGCGAATTCTTCCCCATAACCAGTTGAGCCACGCGGATTGAAAGCTGCAACAACGTAACCATTCGCAGCAAACAGTTGCAAGTCAAAATAAAAACCTTCGTTGAATTGGTCGTTCGGTTCGCCATGAATTCTAAGAATCAACGGATATTTTTTTGCAGCATCAAAATCCGGAGGAAATGTCAGGAAACCTTGAATTGAAATTCCATCCTTATTTTTGAATTCAATCCTTTCGACTTTTCCAAACTGAACTTTTTCAAACAACTTTGCATTCGTGTTGGTTAACTGTTTGGAGCCATGTTGATGATCCCAGATGAAAAGTTCTGATGGATGATCGCCATTTTCAGAAAGAAATGAGATGGAACCATCAGGGCCAGCAACGAATTCAGTTACAACGTTTTTTGAAACCACGTTTCGATTTACAGTTCCACCATCAACCGGAACACTGGCCAGACGATGAGTTCCGTGATCTTCCAACAAGAAATAAACTGTTTTGCTATCACGGCTGAATGCGAGATTGAAAACGTTGCGATCCAGCTCACGCGTGAGAATTTTCGGAGTTCCACCATCCGGTGAAATCACTGCAGCTTCCAAAGTGTCATACCAGATTAGATCCGGGTGAACTGAACTGGTGTAAAGAAGCCATTTTCCATCCGGACTCCATGATGGTGTTTCATCGGAACCTTCGTTCGTTGTTAGCTTTTCTAATTCACCGCCTTCCGCAGGTACGATGAATAAATCTGTATTGTTATTTGAGTCTGGATCGTTTGTACGATTGCTTACAAAAAGAATTTTCGTTCCATCTGGACTCCATCTTGGCGCAGAATCGTCGTAGGGACCTGAAGTGATTTGATTCAACTTTCCTGACTTCAGATCGAGTGTGTAAATATGCGAACGTAGATCATTTACATATCCAGTGCCATCATGTTTGGTTTGCTTGCGTGTAATCACAATCGGCTTTTCAAATGAAAGTTTTTCAGATTTATCCTCATCAGTAATTACTAACGCAAGCTTTTCTCCATCAGCGGACCATTCGAAATCATCAACTCCTTGTTTCACATCCGTCAATTTGTGCGGCTCACCACCAGGAAGAGTTAATTCGAAAACCTGCGTTGTATCGTTGTCTCGGTTAGACAAAAAGGTGATGCTGTTTTTTCCAGGCCGCCATTTCGGTGATGAGTCCTTCTTAGGATGAGTTGTTAACTGAATTGGAGATCCACCGCTTGATGCAACCATCCACACATCAGCATTTGTCGAATTGTTTTTGACATCGAATTGCTTTGCTCCATAAGCGATCCACTTTCCATCTGGAGACACTTGTGGCGATGACAACTGTGGAATTGAAAAGTAATCATCTACTGTAAGTTTCCGCTGTGTTTCTGAATAGCAAACCTGCAAGCAGATGAAAGCAACAATTGGAGTGATGAAAAATTTTTTCATGAATTTTACGCGACGAAATAGAATGGCATGACATGAATTTGAATGGAAGCGATTTCGGATTGCGCAAAGAGTTGATTGTGCTTATGGTATTATTTTGGGTAATTTGAAAAGTTAGCAGGCCATTCGGATCTGCTGTCTGGAGTATTGGATGGACAAGCCTCGAATCTTCCTAGGCTCATCAGGAAAGCAAGCGAAACTGTTACAAGCTCTTACACGCGGTCTCGAAGACATCGCGAATGTAGAGCCATGGACAACGTCCTTCAATCCTGGCACTACGACACTGGAGCGGCTCGTTGAGCTTGCTCATGAAGTTGACTTCGCAGCTTTTGTGTTCGCCCAGGATGATTGGACAAGCAAGAGCCCACCAGAATCTACCGACGCCGAATCCGGTCAAGCTTCTCCGCGAGACAATGTCGTTTTCGAAGCCGGCCTTTTTGGTGGAACACTCGGAATGCGCCGAACTTTTATTCTGCATGCGAATGGCGCTAAGCTTCCGACCGATTTACTTGGCCTGACTTCTATTCGATATGACAAAGCAACAACTACCTCTGAGATAAAAGAGATCTGCCAAAAGCTTCGGAAGGCGATCGAAAATTTAGGTCAGATCGCACGCATCGAAGGAATGTGGTGGCAGTATTCCCTTACGGAGCGATCACTGAAAGAACCATCCGCCATAAGCCTCCTTCGAATTTCACGAGACCGCGATGGTATGTTGAGTGTTGCCGGTCGCGGATGGCAAGAAAATGGCAAACTCTCAGTCAAATACTGGAGTGAAGCAGTGAAGGAGAAAAAGGAGCCTTCCGGAGTCTTCTATTATTGGAACGGAGAACGACCTGTGGACCCGAACGCACCGCAGTTGCACGGAACAGGAGAAATCCGATTGGAATCAACTGATCGAGCGGCAGGATATTGGATAACGCGCTCGGACAAGGACCCCGAATTGAACGCACGAACATCCGGTGTGTATTTGCGTGCCGATCCGCAGGACATGAGTGTCTTAAATGGATCTGATGATCGGCGACGCGCGGATTTGATCGCGGAGCGACTGAAAGCCTGGATGGCGCTGTGTAAGGCTTGAGCTAGGCGCTTCTTTGTTTTCACATCGATCAAGTGAGTTCTTTGAATAACAACCTCTCGCACTTTAAGAACCAATAAATTTTTGGCACTAAAGGAGAATATATGAGCAGTAAAACAGAAACATTGGATTTTTCAGTAGATCCGCGTCTATCCCGCGGGACGAAAGCATTCTTGAAAGCACTGAACTCTTCAGGTGGGCCACCGCTTGAGACTTTGCCTCCCGTTCAAGCACGTGAAGGGCTTGTCCAGGCGCAAGCATCTGTTGGGGTCGATCTTTCCGGCATTAGAGAGTCGGAGAGGACGATCACAGCGGATGGCTACACGATCAAACTGAACATCGTTCGCCCGGAGGGAGCCAAGGGTAAGCTTCCTGTTTTCGTGTTTATTCATGGCGGCGGCTGGGTGCTTGGTGACTATCCAACCCATAAGCGGATGGTACGAGACCTTGTAGTTCTTACAGGATTTTCCGGAGTCTTCATCAACTACACACCCGCTCCTGACGCTCACTATCCGCAACAAGTCAACGAAATTTTTGCTGCTACAAAATGGATCGCCGAACATGGTGATGAAATCGAAGTTGATGGGAAAAATCTTGCAGTGGTTGGGAACAGTGTTGGTGGAAATATGACCGCAGTGACTGCATTGAAAGCTAAAGAAAACGGTGGTCCGAAAATCAAAGTTCATATCATGATGTGGCCGATTGTGGATGCCAATTTCGAGACTGAGTCTTACAAACAATTTGGTGAGCAACGATTCCTGACAAAATCGCTGATGAAATGGATGTACGACAACTATACTAGTGACCCTAATCAACGCAAGGAAATTTATGCATCGCCATTGCAGGCAACGGGTGAACAGCTCAAGGGATTGCCGCCGGTGCTGATTCAGGTTGCAGAAAGCGACATTCTGCGCGATGAAGGCGAAGCATACGGTCGCAAGCTAGACGAAGCAGGCGTCACTGTTACCACAGTGCGTTATAACGGCATGATCCATGACTTCGGATTACTAAATGCTTTGGCAACAGAACCGGGCGTACGGTCACTTGTTCGTTCATGCGGCAGCAGAACTCAAAAAATACCTGCGAACTGAATAACTACATCCATAGCTAACTCAAAAATGTAAGGAGGATAGATTAATGAGCTTTATTACAACTAAAGATGGCAACCAAATTTATTACAAAGAATGGGGAACAGGACAGCCTGTTGTCTTCAGTCATGGATGGCCACTCACCGGAGATGCATTTGAAGATCAGATGTTATTTCTTTCCGCACGCGGTTATCGATGCATCGCGCATGATAGACGTGGTCACGGACGATCGAGCCAGCCATCGAATGGAAATGATATGGATACATATGCCGACGATCTTGCAACACTGGTTCAAAAGCTCGATCTGAAGAATGTGATTCATGTAGCTCATTCCACAGGCGGCGGCGAAGTAACACGATATCTCGGCAGACACGGTACAAAGAATGCGACAAAAGTTGTTTTGATCTCAGCTATACCGCCAGGGCTGGTAAAGTCGGAATCAAATCCAGATGGACTCCCAAGCGAGGCATTCGATCAGATTTTTGCTGGAATGTTGAACGATCGTTCTCAATTTTTTATGGACCTCAGCATTCCTTTCTATGGCTATAACAGGCCAGGCGCAAAAGTTTCGGAGGGTGTCAAGGAATCGTTTTGGCTTCAAGCTATGATGGGCGGTTTGATCAATGTTTATGAATGCGCTAAGGCGATTGCAGATTCGGATTTCCACGAGGATCTAAAAAAGATCGATGTTCCCACTTTGTTTTTGCATGGTGATGACGATCAGGTAGTTCCACTTGCTAATTCGTCGGTCCTTTCAACAAAAATCGTTAAAGGTTCCACACTAAAGGTGTATCCGGGATTTCCTCATGGGATGTATACAACCCACAAGAATGTGATCAACGAAGACATTCTCGCATTCCTTAAGGGATAAAAGTCACGCTGCTGATGGAGTGAACCATGAGAAGACCAATTCGGATCTTATTACAAACAACAATCCCGGCAAGAGAAGATGATTGGAGTATCGAGCGATTTTCATTACTCCGCGATCATCTCCAAAGCATCAAAGATGAAAATGGAAATTTGCTTTGCGAAGTAACCGCGCGCAATCGGGAAAAAACCTCGGAGGGGAATGATCCTGTCCTGAGCTCGCTCGATGTCACGGACTTCGATGAGTTATGGCTTTTTGCTGTGGATACAGGCGAAGGACTTTCAACTGCAGACTGCGAAGGCATCACTCGTTTCCGTCAAAGAGGTGGAGGAATGTTAACCGTTCGTGACCACCAGGACATGGGATCATCGCTTTGTACTTTAGCCGGTGTTGGTCGCGCACATTTCTTTCACACTAAAAACCCGGATTACGATACCTCGCGGCTGATGCGCGATGACCAGGACACCAAAACTATTTCTTGGCCAAATTATCATTCCGGCAGCAATGGCAACTTCCAACGGATCACTCCATCAGAACCGGTTCACGAACTGCTGAAATCTGATTCCGGTGTAATTCAATATTTTCCTGCTCACCCGCATGAAGGTGGCATCGGCGCACCCAAAGATGAGAATGGCGCTCGTGTGATCGCACGTGGCAGAAGTTTGACAACCGATCGCGATTTCAATCTCATAGTAGTGTTCGAACGCTCATCAGATGGTAACAGCAAAACACTCGGCCGCGCAGTCGCACATTCGAGCATTCATCACTTTGTGGATTATAACTGGGACATCTCAAAGGGATGTCCTAGTTTCGTAAATAAACAAGCCGGCGATGAAGTCAGAAATTATCCAATGCGACTTGCGGATGTTAAAGCTTACGTACGAAATCTTGCGCTGTGGCTCGTGGCTTGAATTGAAACTAACATGGATTCATCCAATCCCGCCGCGCAATATCGTAATTGATGCTTTTGGCAACAAAAAGGATTGTCCTTTGGTAGCATTCAAAGTTGTTGTGAGTGGCGGACCATCCGGATCAGCATAACTCTTCGCGCCTTGTGAATGCCAAACATATTGCTCGCTTCCAAAAACGATCGAACTCAACTTGCCCGTAAATTCACGCCTCGGACCACTTTCATCAACAAATTCAATTTGAACTTCATGCGCATTCGATGGATCTTTATTGATCAGCATCACAGACCATTCACCAGACGGCTGCTTCACTGGATACACAGTAATCAATGTGTTCCCTGCTTCATCTTTAAGGTCTGCAGCTGCTGAAAATAATTGATGATTTCCAGCGCCATGTTTTACCCATTCGAAATTAATCAGCCGGCTTGCATAATATTGCGCAGTGTATTGGCTGATATTGAGTTGGTCATCCGCTACAAAATTTCCATAAGTGCTCCAGCCGCGACATCCTTCGCGCAATGGTTCCGGTTGAATCGGCGAATGATAATACACTGCGCCAGGTTCACCATATGTTAGAAATGAACCAACACTATCAGCCAACCACAGCGCGGAAATTAATTCGGTCATGTATTCGGACAAATCCCAGGTGATATTACTTTCAGTATTCATTAGCGGAACATTCATCGGCACACCATCATCCCGCCACACTTGCAAGATATGTTTTGTTTTCTCCGCTTCACCATAAAGATCAGACCAATTGATATCGCACGGCGTGAACGGATAATGTTCAAACGAGACAAACGCGAGATCGTTCATCCGATCATGTGCTTTTAAATAATCAATGAATCTTCCAAGCCATGAAGTTTTGCCTGCAACATTCGGCCAAACTTTGATGTCTTCTAGCACTCCTTCAAAAATCGGACCACCTAATTTCAAATTTGGATCGACTTGATGCAGCGCGGTTGCCCATTGAAGATACAGCGCACCATAATCTTCAGGCGGAATGTTCTTGCCATCCGGTTCTTCACCGATTTCAATGTAAGAAATCGGATAATTCCGTTTCTTCACATATGTGATCTGGGCTGCTGCATCTTCCGGCGTTGAATAAATCAATGACACTGGAATCATTGCCGGTAAATTGTTGGTGATGCCGCTGGTAAAAAAAAGATCCATTCCAGTTTGAATTCTTGTTTTCACAATGTCTGTTGGTGAGTGCCACGGATCGGTTGATGAAACATGAGTTGCGGTTTGATTTTGTGAAGGCGCATGCGTTACAAGATCGATGAATTGTCGGTTTGATGTCCAATTTCCAGCGTAAATTTCATTCACTGCATAACCCACACAATTACGTACATCATCATTGCCATGTGTATCACAGGTGTTGGATGATTCCGTCATCCAGATGCGCAGATATTGAGTTTTCACCGGTGCGCTTGATAGGTTCAAAGTTACAGTGCCTCCTTTGCTTTCAGTAACTTCACCTTTTGGAAATGTAATCCACTCACCGCTGGTCGGTTCAGAAAAAGCATCTTCACCGGTCCAATATTGAACTGCATATTTTGTTGCGTAAGGATTTGCCCATGCAAGGCGGATCGTGCTAATCATTTGCGGACTATCGAAGTTCATAACAATCCATTGCGGATGCAACGGATCATCTTCGCCAGTAAATTTTTTTGCTAGATATGGATTGCTCTTCCAATATGTTGTTTCACTTCCATCAGTAAGACGTCCATACTGATCTTCACTCCAATCGGTGCGTGTCATACCGCGATGCGGAAGTGAATATCCAAAGCTGTGACGAATTGGATCTTTGAGTTCGCTGCTGCCTACGAAATATCCGCTTGTATGTTCCGAATCACTCCATTTTCCATTGGGATTCCAATGCCACGCTCCAATCGAGAGTTCGGTATTTTGTCGATATGTGATCGGCCCATCCAGCGGAAAGAGATTCCTTGATAATTTCCTTGCTGTAAATTTTCTCGATTTGATCTGCCATCAAAATATCGATCGAACTCCCGAGGGCTTTGTCAGGATCAAATACGATGGCTCGCGAAGGCGTGGCATCAATGCGGACGATTTGCGCGCCAGTGGCTATCGAAGAAATCAGAAGCAAGAAGATAATGAAATAGAAATTTTTCATTTTCTAAGGCTGGCGCACAACTTCACCGGACTTCATTACAAATACAACCTTTTCTGTTGCATGGATATCTTGAAATGGATTGCCGGCAACAGCGATTACATCTGCGGTTTTACCGGATTCCAAGGATCCAATTTCCTTTTCAAGGCCAAGTACTGTTGCAGCATCGATCGTTGCAGTTTTTAATGCAGCGATGTTGCTCATTCCATGATCTACGAGCAACGCAAATTCCTCCGCATTCTTTCCATGTGGTGAAACGCCTGAATCTGTTCCAAAAGCGATCTTCACTCCAAGTTTGAGCGCTTTCTTGAATGTATCGGATCGTTTTGCCATGGCTGCAGCAGCTTTCTTTTGAAGTTCAGGAGGCATGGTTTTCGCGGCTGGTTCGTTTGCCTGCATATTCACCCGCAAGAAGAGTCGGCACCAACCATGTTCCCCGTTCTTTCATCATTTTCAATGCTTCATCATCAAGAAACGAACCATGTTCGATCGTATCTGCACCGGCCCTGATCGCGACTTTTGCACCTTCCGCTCCATGAGCATCGGACCGCTACTTTTTTTCGAAGACGATGAGCTTCATCAACAATTGCATCCATTTCAGCTTGTGTAATTTGCGGCGTATCTACTTCATCACCCAGCGAAAGTACTCCGCCGGTTGCGCAAACTTTAATGACATCCGCTCCATATTTAACTTGATAACGAACGGCATCACGAAATTCATCCGGACCGGCTGCGATTCCATCCTTAATCGAACTCTCTTGTCCAAACCTTCCTTCCGGAAATCCGGTTGAATCACAATGGCCACCGCGAGCACCCAATGCATTTGTCGCTGCAATTATTCGCGGACCAACAACCCAACCTTTGCTGATCGCATTCCGCAGGCCGACATCAATACGGTCCTGACAACCCAAATTGCGGATCGTAGTAAATCCCGCATCCAGGATCCGGCGAGCAAACATTGATGCATGAAGCGTTTCTTCAGGAACACTCATCCGCAAATTTTCATAAAATGTTTGCAAAAAATTCTGACCCATTTCACTGGTGGTATGTGTATGAAGATCAATGAATCCCGGCAAGAGTGTGACATCACCAAGATCGATCACTTTCGCATTCGCCGGAGTATCGATTCCCGTTCCAACTTTTGATATTTTTCCATTCTCAATCACTACGACCCCATTCGTGATTGCATTCGATGAATGTGCATCCCACATGCGTGCAGCACGCAAAACGCTAACAGAAGGAGATTGTTCTTCAGCTGATATTAAGAAGCAGGAAGCAAAGACAATTACAAAAACCCACAAAAATAGTTTCACTAGGCACCCCTCGTCTGATTGAATTTAAAGCGAACGCTTACCGCAGAGTATGCAAGGATTTGAACTGAGATTCAAGAGATCGTTTTAGATTTGGATCTCTTGCAAGAAGCTTGGGCTTGTCTTTCAAATTGTTTGATACCTGAATCTGTCAGAAATCGAATGCCTTCCAAACATCTTCAATGATTTAACGATTCCCTCATGCGATACGAAGGTCAAAGAGATACTTCTCTTGGCCACATCCATTCCGCAGAAGAGATCATTTTCAAAAGGCTTTATGCGAAAATAGGTTTGTTGAATATACATTTGTGGTCTCCTAGTGTTTTCTTTCATTGAAGCACCGGAGGCCACATTTTTCATCTCACATTCAGCATACGGATTTCCAGCGTTATACAACTGAGGTTGATGTGGTAAGAAACCTGAAAGACAAAGTTCGTAAATTCCTCAAGAGTCCTTTTCTTGGTAATGCCAACTTTGCACATTTAGCCAAGCAGGATCACATCTTTTTATACGCCGGCGACGTGCCGTCGAACACTAACTATAAAAAATTCATTGGGTTGTCTCTGCACCAATCAAATGCACAGCACATCAAACACGACATATCAAAAGCGCTCCCACTTATGGATAACTGCGTCGACGTATATCAAGCCGAGGATGTCTTCGAGCACATTTTACCGACGGAGCTTCCTGCAATCATCAATGAAATCTACCGAGTGCTGAAGCCGGGAGGCATCTTTCGGTTATCTGTTCCGGACTACCGATGTGACGTATTTCGTGAACGGACGCACAAAGACGAGCGCGGCAATCTGCTCTATGACCCGGGAGGCGGAGGTGATTATGTCAACGGGAAAGTTGTTAACGGTGGACACGTCTGGTTCCCAGTTTATGAGTCTGTCAAGGCGATTATGCAACTAACCCGTTTTTCTGATGTGTTTTTTTATCACTATTACGATGAATCTGGAGCGCCCATCACTGGTCCAATCGACTATTCAATTGGATACGTTCAAAGAACTCCCGATAACGACGCCCGCGTTCAAAGCCCGTATAGGCCCATGTCAATCGTGCTTGACTGCCGCAAAACTGTTGTATAACAATGCAAACGCTTACCGCAGAGAGCGCAAAGTTTTAAATTGAGAACGCAGAGAGTTTTTTAAATCCGGATCTCTTGCAAGTAGCTGGGCTTGCCTTTCAAATTGTTTGATACCTGAATCTGTCAACGCTTTTTCATTCAGCAAATCAAGTTGCCGATGATACTGCCACAGAGTATCCATGTGATCGACTTCTGTGAGTGCATAAAACGTAGTAGCGGCTTGTGAAAATATCGTTTCGACATCAGGAATATCTTTTGCTGCTTGCGTTTTTGCTTGAGATTTTTTTGTGAACTGGGCAATCGGTCGTTCGAAATCGCGGGCAACCAGAGCCTTAACAACATTTGTACCGGTACTGGTCAGATGCTGTCCGCGTTCAATTACCTGAGCAATTGCAGGACTGTTCCCGAATCTGCTATTCATCATCTCGATGTTTTGAAGGAAATGGCCGCTGGTTAAAGCTCTCAAAAATTTTCCACTACCATCTAATATGTCGACTAATTTACGAAATGCCGGGCTTTTTCTGAATTCGGCCTCGGCTTTAACAACATTCGTGAAACTTCCACGCAGTTCACCACGACCAACATCGGAAATAATTTTTGCGGCTTCTTCAGTCACATCCCCCGGCGCAGCTAAAGCTGTCAGTCTTTCGAAAAATTGATTTAGCTTCAAGGTTCCGGGATTGTTTTGAAAATTTTCGTACGCCCTGCTGAAATCGTCATTCGCTTTCGAAAGGCCGCCATTGTAAAGTTGAGTTAAGAATGCAGCCCCTTGTTCTGACGTAGTTTTTGTAAGCTCTGCAATCGGATCGTCATATTTCTTAAAGATTCCAGCAACCTCATTCAAAGTCTTTGCGTAACTTCCATCGTGGATTGCAGTAAAAAATGTGGTCGCTTCTTTCGTAAGTTGAATTAGTTCTCGCGGTACATCCGCAACGCGCGCCAGCTCCTGATTCAGGACTGAAAATTCACGCGCGAGTGAACCACTACGGAGCGCTTCAAAACCGTTGGTTGCAGTTCTAAGTAGAGAAATATTTGCTGTTATCTGATTTGTTATCGCAGAATTTTCAATCTGTTTTGTGACCAGACGTTCTGTTGTTTGAGTCGTTTCAAAAAGTCGATTCAAAACTTCAGCGGTGCCAGGAAAAACCGCTGTTAAAACCGGCGAGAGATTTTTCTTTAACTCTGATGTGAAGGTTGAAAAACTTTCAATAAAATCTGCCGGCGGCGGTAACGCTTCTGAAAGTAATTTTGAAATGGATTGCGAACGTTCGGCAAAAGATGTAAAAGGAGCCTGCGTACGTTCGATCAGTGCTTTCATTGCTCTGACCTGCGAACTCTCAGGGCCAAAGCGAAACACACTCATTTCAATGCTTTCACCAAAAAATGCACTCGCCTTTTGAAGTAACTTCCCCGATTCGCTTGCTACATTTTGAAACGCAAACGCGAGCGGCTGAGTAATGAGATTTCGTAGATCAAATTCAGACATCCCTGAAGTTGAAGTTAAGTTTTGCAAAAACTCCGAAATTTGTGTGGGACCCACTGCCGCATTCCGGAAAAGTGAATTCAATTGAGTGCGCATCCCTGGAATATTTAATAAAGGAAGTTCGCCCATCATCCGATTCAAATTTTCAAGACCAGCTTGAACGAGAGATCCTCGGTCAAACACATTCGTTTGTATATTGATCCAATCACCGGCATCTTTCATGAATGAATCAAGAATCCCACTAACATCTCCAACCGATAGCCCGCGCACAATCTGACCAGCAACTAACGGCATGAATGATATTGTTTCATTCATATCGAATGGAAATGGTTCTAAAAGAGCACCTGAATATTTAATTCCTTCCACAAAATCAGTTGTCAGATCCATCCGATCATATGCGCCAGCTAAACGATTCCATTGCATTAAGGAAGTTGGATCCTCAAGTCCCGTTCCGATCGACTTTCCACCCGCAGCATTTACGATTTGATCAAACTCGCTCTTATTCATTGCGGATTGCAAAATGCTGATGATCGATCGATTGTCGGCCATCGAAACATAACCGCTTTGCAACGCTTGAATCATCGCAGCCTTTTGTTCGGGTGATGCAATCGCTAACAGAAGTGGATTGTCGGTGTTCAACCGTCCTGCTGCAAAGATTTGTTGAGGTGTAAAGCCTTGTAAGAATGGAGATATAAGCTCTGACGATTGAAACAAATCAGCAGTAATATTGAATTCAGCTGGATTACCTTTGAATACGTCGCGAATTCTATCTGCACCGGCCATCTCCAGGATGGTTTTAAATTCCTGACCGTTCATCGCTGACTGCAAAATTTGAATCATGCTTTCATGTTTTATGTCTTGAGCTCCAGCCAGAATTTTTAGAAATCCAGCTTTTTCTTTAGGGACAGCAAAGTTCAATATTGAAGAATCGCCTGCAAAACCGGCAATCTGTTGAACATCATTATTATTGATGGCTTCGTTGATCATCTCCCATTGGTTAAGAGCCTGGCGTTGACTTTGTCCAAAGGGAATTTCATGTTGTTCAAATGGAATCCTCCAGGGCTGTGTAGATGAAGCCGGATTTGCGACATTTTTCAGTGCGCCAGTAAGTTGTGCAGCAAGGAATTCCAAATTCACAGATCCACCAGCATTAATCTGCTTTTGAATGTTTTGAACGGTAAGCTTTAAATCTCCAGGAGTCTTAGGTTGAGATTCAAGCTGTGTAAGGAACGGAACTAAATCTTTTTCCGAACGAAAAGCTGTTTGTTGCGGAGCTGCCGTTCCCATTTCACCCAGCAGACGCTGAAGTTGTTTGCCGATATGAGTTATGAAGCGATCTTCTTTGATATCTTCCGTCATCATTCCGCGAGTCACTGCGGTTTCAAAGGTGGATTCCATTCGACGTGCATGACCTAATTGCTCACTACGCTCTGAAACAATTCCTGGAAGAGGAGTTTTCGATTCACCTGAAGTAACATTGCCTGAGTAAAGTGAAACGGCCGGATCAATCGTGATATTTTTCAGATCGCCGCGAATGTCAAATTTTTTCGATTCGCTTTCCGTTAACAGGAATTTATCTGAACCGTTAACCAGAATTTGGAGTCTGTTTCCTAATTGGCTGATCTGAATTTGATCTGTGGCGCCTGGAACCAGGATGACATCAGAACCTTCACTCATTAAGAAAGTTCCACCGCCGAATTCCTGATTGAGAATGCGTTCAAGGCTTCGTGTTTGATTCGGATTAATTTTCAAAAGCCCCTCCCGCTTGGCAGATGTTTTGTGATCAGATTTATCTTATCACGCTATCACATTTCGAAAACCGCGACTTATTGATCTCAACTAATCAAAGACGATCGGTCTGCGATTTGAATGCATCAATTATGGAAACCCCAACCAAGCTCAAACTCCGAAATCTCGGAGGGTGATACGAAATTCCGTAGAATATAGGAAGAACTGTTGATACTTCTCGTGCCTGTTCGACAACTTCCTCCGGGCATAATTCTTGCCAATAAGCGGCTCTGTACGAGTGTATGGAGGTTCGGATTATGAAAAGAGTTGGTCTCTTATTGTTGATATTTTCAGCAATTTTACTTGCAGGATCATCAGCATGGAGTCAGGATTCAAGAATAGAAGTTGGTTTTTCGCTAGGATGGACTTTTAGTGACGGTGTTAGTGGAGAAACCACTGTACATGCACCGGATGGAAATTCCTATGATCGAATTGATCCTAAAGATTCTTCATCATGGGGTTTTACCGGTGAATATTTCCTTACAGAAAATGTCGAAGTTGGATTCTTGTATAACAGACAGAAAAGTTCCCTGGAACTAGGCGGCTCAACTACCCGCGAAATCGGTGACTTAAATGTTGAGAACTATGACGGAACATTTTCATGGAATATGGGTACCAGCAGTTCCCGAACACGTCCCTATTTCTTACTTGGTCTCGGCGCTACACACTATGGTAGTGTGGATTTTACATTTAACGGTGTCCCACACACGATTGATGGAAACACAAAAGCGTCTGTAACGCTGGCTGGAGGCGTGAAGTTTTACGCAACGAAAAACATTGGTTTTCGGTTTCAGGGACGCATTACACCAACTTACATAAATACTGATGAAGACGGATGGTGGTGCGATCCATTCTGGGGTTGTTATACCGTTGGCAATGTTCAGTACTCAAACCAGATCGAATTCGGAGGCGGAATTAATTTCCGATTTTAGTCTGGAAATTCGGTAAAATAATTATTAAGCTTCAATTACGTAGCTTAAAGAAAATGTACTTTGTTAACGCATTGCCAGAATTTTACGAAGAAGTGAATGGTTTATTAAATAAACTGGGAAGAACAGATCTCAGCAGTCAATTAAGAAATTTGGAAATTGTAAACCGCTGCCCGTGCACCGATTTCGGTTGTGCCAGTTTCCAGGTAGCAGGCAGTAGTACTCCGGATGCATTTGAAATTGCGCCGCAACCAAGACGATCCACTTTCGCAAGATCAGTAGACCTTAATTCTGAAAAAGGAAAAATCAAACTAGGCCTGGATATGTTAGGCAGAATCACGTCCTTCGAAGTGCTGAATCGTCCGGATGTTCGTAAACAATTATTCAGGCGAAGATAAAGCTAAAGCACGCTTACGCATCTTTGTTTCGCAAATCTCGAATCACCCGGCATCTGCATTTTGCTTGTCACAAAAAAGACCACAAATATTTTTCATTTAATGTCGATTTTGCATAATTTGGAGCGTCTTACTAACTTAGAGAGTAAAGCATTCCGCTTTGCCACTCTCGGTAAGGCGATATTGATAACTGCAAATCCTAAAAAAAAGGAGAGAATCATGGCATTGAAACCGAATCCAGTAAACTGGTTTGAAATTCCGGCAAAAGATCTGAGCCGAGCGACAAAGTTCTATCAAAATATTTTCGGCGTTGAACTTGAATTGAATGAGATGGCATCGACGAAAATGGCGTGGTTTCCGATGGCACAAAACGGTCCAGGTGCCGGCGGAACGTTAATCAAAGGTGATGGTTATAAGCCATCTACTTCGGGATCACTTGTGTATTTTTCGGTAGATGATATTGAAAGTGTGTTAAAGAAAGTTAATACAGAAGGTGGAAAGACTCTCGAACCAAAAACGAGTATCGGCGACCATGGCTTTATCGCCCTGTTTGAAGATACTGAAGGCAACAGAGTTGGCATTCACTCCAAGTAATATATGAAATTGTCAAAGGGCGGTTCGTTTCATGAACCGCCCCTTTGATTTCATTCTTGAAGCCAACGAGAAAGCTGTGATCGATACGCAGCAAGTTCATTTCCACTTCGTGCCGGCATCAGTTCGCTGGCAGATTTTTCTCGCAGTTTCAACTTTATCTGCTTGATCAATTCTTTTTGACTGCCGGTAAGTACATCAGGCAATTCGCCGCCAAAATAACTCCAACTATTGAGAACAATTGCCTGGTGTTCGGTTAGATCCAAATAGTAGATTTCCGGATGTGCAGTTCTAAGCGAATATTTTGATTCCTCAAACCTTGGTTCCTGAGCATCAATGCTAACATCAGCGGATTTCAAAATATTTTTTGCATGCTCATGTTCTGTTTCGTTTTTGGTGATCAATGAATAGAACGAAGATTGACTCTTTAATGCTTTTACAAGTTCATTCAAATTGGTGAGCCCTGAATCAAACTCCACTCTTACGACTTCTCTTCCATTTAAACTTCCAATTTTGGAACTGATGATGCCAGGCACACGGCCCAGCGTGGCTTCGCCTGTCCAATATCAGAACATTGAAAAGGTTGCGGTTTCAGTATTCGCGGATACCACACTCGCAAGTGCTAGCAGTAACAACCCCAAAAAAAGAAATTTCATGCTTTGCTCCTGAATCTTTAGTTACAACTTCATTCGTCTTTCTTCTCAAGATATACGCGTGTAAGATGATTCAGAAATCCATGAGCGTACGGAACAGTCTCATCTTAATTGCGATTCTTGCATTCACCCCTGGATGTAAATCACAACAGAACCTTGATCAGAATGCGTTGCTTCAGATTTTTGCACATCGCAATCTCGGCCTCGGTTATCTTGAAGAAAACCGGCTAACTGAAGCGCAAAAAGAATTTCAAGAATTGATTGCGTCAATTCCTAATGAAGCAATGCCCCATGCAAATCTGGGGTTGGTTTTTCTCCGCAATAATGATCCAGCACACGCAGAATCGGAACTAAAACAGGCCATCAAATTGGATCCTAAGAATCCAGACATCCGTTTAATCCTTGCCGAAGTACTAACTCACGCTGGACGTAACAAGGAAGCACTCGATCAACTTCAACAAGGTCTTCAGCAAAATCCAAAACATTTACTATGTCACTACCGCGCTGCACAAATTTTGCTTCAAGAGGGAAGCAAACAAAACTCAGCTGCGATCAAGCAGCATCTTGAAAATGCTCTCAGTGTGATGCCTTCGAGTTTGCCCGCGCGTTTTCAGTTGACTGAAGTTCTGTTACAACAAAATAATACTTCCGCTGTAACTCATCAGCTGGAAGAAATCCGCAGAATGGTTCCAGCAATGTCACCGGAAGCTTCCGCAATGTTGCAGGAATTATTGCAAGACTTAAGAACCAATAAAAACAGCGATGCAAATATTAAATTGCGAATGCTTCATAACATGCTCAAACCTTCACCACTTTATCAACAATCGATTGTTGAATTGAACGGACCAGGCGGTTCATCCATCGGTTTTCCGATTATGGATTTCAGCGCCAAGCTCACGAAACAACTCACCGCTGAAAGCGTAATACTGAAATCAATAGAATTCGTAAAAAGCGAATCCTTCGGAAAAGTTTCAGGTGATTCAACGCCAATAGCAGCGGATTTAGATTCGGATGGAGATCAGGATCTTGTCGTTCCCAATCCCTTTTCTGTTTTCAAAAATGATAAAGGGAAATTCAGCGACATCACTTCAAAAAGTGGTGTCAGGATTGCTGAACAATGCTCAGGCGGTTCTGCTGCCGATTATGACAATGACTCCAACATCGATGTTTTGATACTCTGCACGGGCTCAAACATACTGCTCAAAAATCTTGGCAACTTCAAGTTTCAAGATGTAACTGAGAAATCCGGACTGGCTAAATCAGCCGGTCGAAACTCTGCATGGATTGATCTGGATGAAGATGGGGACCTGGATTTACTCCTGGCTGATTCGAAGAATACATTCTTCCGAAATAATGGCGATGGCACATTCGGTTCGTTTTATGATTCGCTTCAACTTCCCGGAAAAAATTCAAACGCTGAGAAATTTTATTTCGCTGATTTTGATGACGATGGTGATCTCGATGTGCTTTTGATGGATTCAGCTAAAACTCTGGAGCTCTGGAGTAACGAACGTGCTGGAAATTACAAGAATATCACCGCAGGTTCAGGATTGGAAAATGGGCACGGACCAATCGCGATCGGAGACTATGACAACGACGGTTGGATTGATGTCTTTGCGGGCACATTGTTTCGCAATAAAAATGGATCATTTGTTCAAGACAGTAACTCGCCTGAACTATCGCAATTAAACAAAGCAAGTGCGTCGTTTTTTGATTTTGATAATGATGGACATCTCGATCTTGCAATCTTTTTACAAAACCAACTTTATCGCAATAACGGTACTGGAATTTTTGCAAAAACCTCAATCGTTCTGCCGGGCACTGTTTTATTAATCGGTGATTTCGATAGCGATGGCGATGAAGATTATTTAAGTACTAACGGTTCGCAACTTCAGCTTGTAAAAAATCAAGGCGGCAACGCGAATCATTGGATCAATGTCCGGCTTGCAGCTCTGGCAATGGAAAGCGGAAAGATCAATCACTATGGAATTGGAGCGCAGGTAGAAGTTCGAGCCGACACGCTGTATCAAAAGAAAGTTGTCACTCAAACCGTCGCTCACTTTGGTTTAGGCTCGCGATCAAAAGCAGATGTAGTTCGTGTTGTGTGGAACAATGGTGTTCCTCAAAACAATTTTCAGCCGCAAGCAAATCAAACGATCGTTGAAAAACAGGTCCTTAAAGGATCCTGCCCTTTCCTGTATGCATGGAATGGGAAACGATATGAGTTCGTGACCGATATTATGTGGCGCAGCGCATTGGGAATGCCTCTGGGATTTCTAGGCGCATCATCACAACAATATGCATTTCCGGATTCAACAGATGAATATCTAAAGATTCCGGGAAGCGCGCTGCAGCCGATTGATGATGAATATCGGATTCAAATTACGGAAGAGCTTTGGGAAACGGTTTATGTGGACCGCACAAGATTAATGATTGTTGATCACCCGGCTGATGTGGATGTTTACATCGATGAAAAATTTGTGATACCACCCTTTCCGCAACTGCACCTTTATGGAATAAGAAAAAAGATTCCACCAATTTCTGCAATTGATGGAGCAGGCGTGAATGTGTTGCCTGAATTGCTGCGTGAAGATGAACGTTATGTTTCAGGACTTCAGCCAACGCGATATCAAGGGCTCACGGAATTGCACGATTTGATTCTGGATCCCGGAAAAGTTCCACATCACAAAAAATTATTACTATTCCTTAAAGGCTGGATCTTCCCTACCGATGCCAGCATCAATGTAGCAATCAGACAAACTGCAGCAGTCCGAAGCATTCAACCATATTTGCAGGTAATGAATAAGAATGGTCAATGGCAAACGGTTATGGAGAATATTAGTTTCCCGATGGGCAAAAATAAAATGATGATTCTTGATTTAACCGGGAAATATTTAACCAATGATCATCGGATCAGGATCCGCACAAATTTGCAGATTTATTGGGATGCGGCTTTCTTTGCTACTGAAGATACAAATGTTCCGATTATTATGACCAATATCTCACCATCACATGCAGATTTGCATTACCGCGGCTTTTCAAAACTTTATCGTAAGAGCGATTATGGACCTCATTTGTTTGACTACAATGATGTAACCGCAGAAAAACGATGGCGTGATCTGGAAGGCTATTATACCCGCTACGGTGACGTCACAGCACTGCTGCAAGAGTCGGATGATCAATACGTCATTTTGAATTCCGGAGATGAAATCAGCATCGCGTTTTCCAATTCTGCGCCTGCATTGAAACCAGGATGGAAAAGGGATTATTTGATTTACAACGATGGCTGGATTAAAGATGGCGATTTAAATACGGCACATTCAAAAACGGTGGAACCGTTTCCATTTCAAAATATGACGCAATATCCATATGATAACAATGAATCTTATCCGCAGGATGAAATCCACAAACGATTTTTGCATACTTACAACATACGCAGGATTTCAGCGCAACGATGACGAGAGCAGTCGCAGTCTTTCAAGAAGTGGTGAAGGATTCCTATTGAAATAAAATTGCAGAATTTCTGGGCCAGCGGATTTGCGATCCAACTGAAAACCTCGAACAACAGCCCAGGATTCTGATGGCGGGCTCGGGCTCTTGACCCAGCTCACTAATTCATTCAAAGCACCTTGACGGTCGCCAGATGCTGCAACTAACTCAATCCAGAAAACACGTAATTCGGCTTTGAATTCTCTTGAAGTTGCCAGTTGTTGCCATTTTAAGATCTTGTCTTTCCAAAAAGAGACATGATCTTTGGAAAGCGCACAGGCCATATAAATGGCAACACTTTGTTTATTCAGATACGACAAAGCTGCCTGTTCTTCTTTAGCTTGGATCAGCCGGTCAATCCGGAGAGCAACCGAAGCTTCGGTCTGCAGCTCTTCAAAAGGGTTAATTATTGGATTATCCGTAGTACTATTAATATAGTAGTATGATTGTCGTAAACCATTCAGGAAGGTTGATGACACCATGTTGGGCTGATCAAGGAGGTCGAGAGTTTTATGAAGGTTATTGTCTTGAGCAGTGGAATGTAAATACTGCGACCAGAATAACGAAGGAGAAGCAGTCAGACGCTCATCGAATTCATTCACTATTGCTGCTTTGGCGCGCTGAAACATATCTCGCGGGGCACGATATTCGAGCAGATGATTATCGTCAGTATTTTCTAGATCCGTAACCGATGCAATATAGTCAACTGTACCCGGCGAATAACGTTGCAAAAACAGAAGTGAAGGTAAATCTTCTACCCGAACTCTGCGAAGATCATCCCGGATGTTTGGCTGATGAAAACGCTGCTCTACTATTGACCAGTTTGGACGAATCTCTTTCCGGCTCCCAAGAAATAAGATGTCCAGCTCCCTTCCCTGAAATGCGTATATGTATGGAAACGCTGAACGGAAGCTGCGAACTACAGCAGCAAATGTTTCATCGCTTAATTCGTAAGCCTGCAACCATTGTAAATACAGTCCATCCTCTTTAAGACAGTTCACAGCACGCGCATAAAAATCCTTTGAAAAAAGAGCACCGGTTCCTGCCATCCAGGGGTTCGAAGGTTCAGAAATGATGATGTCATATTTCTGTTTTGTATATGACAAATAAGCGCGCGCGTCATCAACAATCAAATGGAAACGTTTATCTACAAAAGGATTGGAATTCCATGGATTAAAGAATCTTGCAGCATGAGGCATTGAACGCACAATTTCAACAACATCCGCTCGCTGCACTGGATACTTTAATACTGCACCTGTCGTTACCCCGCTTGCCAATCCGATGATCAGAACGTCTTTCGGATTTGGATGCAACAATATTGGGATATGACCGCTCAATACTTGTGTAGTCATGTCCTGGGCGTTCGAAGCATCTGTTTTCCCATTCACTAAAAGTGAAATCGTGTTGACCGGTTTTGATAATGTTTCTTTGATCATCACATGAGCCGCGGGATCGTCAGTTGCATACTTAATCTGCTCAGCATTCAACCTTTTTTGTATTGCATCAAAAGATCGAGGCGAATCGTATCTTCGAAACGGCACCAGGGTTAACCATCTCAAATCCCACGCAGGAAAAAACAGAGTGATCAAAAGGAGCACCGCAAAAGGAACAATTCGCAAGCGCAAATTGCGCTGAGACTGTGATGAGAAAATAAATAGGAATGCAGCGCCGACCAGAAGCGTACCGATAACGGTCCAACGCAATAGCCACTCCATTCCAAGAAGTGGAAGAAGGAATAGTCCTGCAATAGAGGCGCCTGCAACATTCCCCCAGGTATTCCAGGAATATACTCGCCCTGTATCTTGACCCAGATGAGATAGGGTTCGACTGAATCCTTTTACAGCTAAAGGAAGAGCCATACCAATAAATATTGTTGGCGGCAACATGATGAGATAACAAAGAAGGAGTTTTCCAAATTCATAAAGATAGAAAGCTTGCTCCCTGAAAGAGAGTAGCCCACTATATTGTTCAAACACCCAGCCCAAATAGGGGTAAAACGGAAGTGGAATTAAAACCAGGAGTGCAGCCAGCAATTGTGTCCATCCAAGAAAGTTGAAAGGATTTTTCAACTTATTTTCCAATCTTGAAAGCAACGCAGATCCAGCAGCAATTCCAGAAATGAGTGCGGCCAACATCACGGAGAATGAATATGTACTGGACCCCAGAATTAACCCGAAGAAACGTGTCCAGGCAATTTCATATACGAAAGCAATTGCGCCTTCAATTGCAATCAGCAATAAACCCACTCGAATTTGGTGAGGCGTGAACTCCGCAACTTTTTGTACAGATATGTTGGAGTCAACGGGAGTTTCTACCCTGGTTGATCCAGAGCTAAACAGAAAAGCAATCAAAGCAACCATCGCATTACAGATTGCGAGAAACATTAAGCTCGCTAACATTCCCAGGGTAGGTATGAGCATAAATGTCATCAGTAAAGTTCCAACAACCGCGCCAAAAGCGTTTGCGGCATATAGTTGTGAAGCCCGCTTTCCGATCAAACTTTCGTTTTGAGTAATAAAACGGAGCAATACAGGATACGTCCCTCCCATCAAAATGGTCGGAGGGAGGAGCAGCACTGCGGAAAAAAGAACTTTGGCCCATAGACCATATGATGAACCGGCTTGATCCGGCGTGAATGCAATCAAGTGACCGTATAAGGATGCAAACAAGTTGGAAAGAGGAGAATAGATCAGGGCATACATTGCTATGCCGAATTCAAGAAATGCGTAGAGCTTTAAAGGTGACAAAACTCGGTCTGCGTACTTTCCAAGTAGTCTGCTGCCAATGGCAAGACCAGCCATGAATGCAGCTAGAACAGTCGCATAAGAATATGCGCTAACTCCCAGAAAATCCAAAAGGTACTTGCTCCAGATTACCTGGTACCCCAGCCCCAATGCCCCGGACAGAATAAAGAGCGAAAGAATTAACAGAAAAAACATCGCTCCATTCTACGCTAAAAGTTCAACGGAGTTTTCGGGATCATGTTTCTCTGTCTGATTATGATTAAATATTGGCGATGATCAGGCGTGGCCTCTTTGTTGCAGCTTCAGTTTTTATTTTGTTCGGCCTTTCTGCATGCAGGACAGCTGAAAAAACGGATCAGGCCCAAACCTCAACAAGCGCATCGTTATTTGTCCCTGTGCCTGAATCATCAGGATTCAAATTCATGCATGATCCAGGTGTTGATGGTACATACTTCATGCCGGAAAGCATTGGTTCCGGAGCGGCGTTCCTTGATTACGACAACGATGGTGATCTCGATCTTCTTTTACTCAACAGTGGCCCTCATGGAAAAGGACAATCAAAAGCACGATCACCAAACAAACTATTCAGGCAAGATCCTGAAATGCATTTCACCGATGTAACCCAGATCGCAGGGCTCGCAGGAACCGGCTACAGCATGGGAGTCGCAATCGGAGACATTGATAATGATGGAGATGTTGATGTTTACATAACGAATTTTGGACCAGACGAACTGTATCGAAACAATGGTGATGGAACCTTTACCAACATTACCGCTGATGCCGGAATTAAAAATCCTGCGTGGGGAACCTCTGTGGCGTTTCTTGATTATGATCGCGATGGATTGCTGGATATTTATGTTGCGAATTATGTTTTGTTCGATCCTTCAGTTCAATGTACGGACCGTGCCGGCCGTGCCGATTATTGCGGCCCTGATGGTTATCATGGCAGTCCGGATGTTTTGTATCACAATGAGGGAAACAATAAATTCACTGATGTTTCAATAAAATCCGGAATCACTGCAGCTGCGGGCAAAGGATTAGGTGTAGTGGCTGCAGATTTCAACGGAGATCATTACATCGATATTTTTGTTGCAAACGATGGCGAGCCTAATTTTCTGTGGATCAACCAGTCGAACGGTACTTTCAAAAACGAAGCCCTTACACTTGGCGCAGCATTAAACGCACTGGGACAACCTGAAGCAAACATGGGCATCGCTATTGGTGATGTTGATTCCGATATGGATTTGGATCTTTATCTAACTCACTTGCGCGGAGAAACAAATACATTTTTTCGAAACATTGGAAAATTCGGATTTCAAGATGATACTTCGATGTCACATCTTGGCGGAACGAAAAAACTTACCGGATTCGGAACTGGATTTTTTGATTACGACAACGACGGAGATCTTGATGTGTTTGTGGCCAACGGACGCGTCACTCGCGGCCCTCTGTTAACAAAGAATTCCGGCTATTGGGATTATTATGCTGAGCCAAATGTTCTTTATGAAAATAATGGTCAAGGGCAATTTTCTGATATCAGTAATCGCTGTGGTTCTTTATGTTCCTCTGTAAGAAATAGCCGCGGTGCAGCGTTTGGGGATGTCGATAATGATGGCGATATTGATTTGCTGGTAACAAACGAAGGCGGTCCCGCGGAATTACATAAAAATGAAGCACCAAAAACCGGGCATTGGCTCGAGATTCGAGCAATCGATCCCAAACTAAAACGGGATGAGCTAGATGCGCGGATTACAATTCATGTCGGTGGAAAAAAAGTTTTAAGAATTGTTAATCCCTACTACAGCTATCTTTCCTCCAATGATTTCCGGGTTCATTTCGGAATAGCATCAAACAGAGTCGACTCAATTCAGATTGTTTGGCCCGATGGAACTTCAGAAACTTTTGATGGAACAACCGTTGATCGCTTCCTTACTTTGGAAAAAGGAAAAGGAAGAAAGTAATCAGATGGCCAGGAAAAAACGCAAGAAAGGCGCATCGCAACAGCCCGTCACAATTCAAGCGCCACTAAAATCATCTAAACATCCAACGATGTGGCTGATAACCGGCGGGCTGATTTTTCTGTGCATTGCAATTGCTTTGTTTTTTAAGTTTCGCTACTCACGCTCAACAACTATTGTTCAATCAACACAATCACAAGAGCTGATTGAACCACCAGATGTAAATCTAAAATCGGCCGAAAAAGAGGTTGCTCAAAAGATTGAACGTCTGCGAAAAGATGTTGTTGCAAATCCAAAATCATTTGAAGCCTGGGGCCGGCTTGGAATGAATCTGGACGCTCATGATTTTAAGCAGCAAGCAGTGCAATGCTATCAACAGGCAGCCAGGTTAACCTCCGATAATTTTAAGTGGTCATATTATTGTGCCATCGCACTCAACGATCTTGGGTCATCCGATGCAATAGATTGGTTTGGGCGATGCATCAAAATCAAAAAAGATTATGCCCCGCTTTATGTACGTTATGGAAATGCGCTTTACGATCTTGGACGCACACAAGAAGCGGCCAGGCATATCAACGCGCGTTGGAAATCAAACCCGAAACGTTATACGCAATGATCGGACTTGCACGCGTCGAACTTGTAAAAGGTAATCTTGAGAATTGTTTGAAAAATCTAGAATCAGCACGCGCAATAAATCCAAACATCGGTGAAATTCACGGATTGCTTTCAGAAGTTTATCGCCGAAAAAACGAACTCGATAAAGCACAGCGTGAAACACAGCTCGCAAATCAATTGCCGAAGAAAACAGTTTTAAATGATCAGATTTACAGCGATATAGGACTCGAAGGCGTGAGCTCCACCTGGTATGAATCTCGCGGCCGTGCCTATTTGCAGCGCGGCATGTATCCAGAAGCGGCAAAAGAATTTGAGGCCGTGCTAAGAATTAGACCAGAAGCGCGTATTTATGATTCTTTAGGTCTCGCTCTTCTGTATCAAGGCAAAACGGAAGATGCCATCAAACAACATCGTCGCGCTTTGGAATTGAATCCGAACGATGCCACTGCATGGGACAATCTTGCACAAGCATTGTTTAAAGCAGGAAACACGAAAGAAGCAATCGAATCGGCAGAACAAGGCGTCAACAAAGATCCGGCACTACCCTATTCATATGTAACTCTCGGCATGTTTTACCAATCACTAGGCGAAACTGACAAAGCGATTGAAATTTACCGCAAAGGATTAGAAAAAAATCCTGGTCACAGAAGGCTGCAAGAAAACCTGACAAGAATCTTGATTGAATTCAGGATGGATAAATCAGTGGAAGCCATAAAAATTGCGACTGATTTATGTGAGTCAACAGAATATCAAGATCCGGAATTACTGGACTTGCTGGCAGCAACTTATGCTAAATCCGGAAATTTTCAGGAAGCGATCCATTACGAATCGAAGGCACAGCAGCAGGCGGCCTCGCTTGGCAGAACTGTCATGGCTAATCAGCTCGCAGAAAAACTCAAGGCTTATCAGTCACGGTTAAATTAACGGTACGCAGACATCCTTCCCTTCTTTCGAAAAGATGCTGAGCAGTAAAACGTCCCATTCCCGTAGATTCAGGATGTTGATTTGTGCCTCCGATGCCCCCTCCTTATGAAGGAGGGGGTAAGGGGGAGGTTGGAAAGAATATTTTCTAGTACTCCTTCTGTTTCTTCAATTACCTGTTGATTCGTAAAGACCAATATCTTAATGCCAAGGGACTCGATCTTCTTCTTTCTGATGAGATCCGATTTTATTTGACCAGAGTACCCGTGAACGTCTCCGATAATTTCAATGGCAAGTTTATACTGTGGACTATAAAAGTCGATCACATAATTGTAAACGCCATACTGGCTCCGAAACCTAACCTTATCAAGATGAGAGTTACGAAGTTTGAACCAAAGTATCTTCTCAGCTTTCGTCATGTTCTTACGCAAATATTTCCGCCGTTTTACTGATTCGGGCTTATTTAATATGGAAGACATTACTTTCTAATTCTCTCTGGAATTGCACGACTCTAACTTAACTGGACTCCAACCCCCCTTTATCCCCCCTTCATAAGGGGGGATGCCGCTACTCCGGCGATGATCAATTTTCCTGAACCGTGAGAACTTTTCCAGATGCGACATTTTCCAAAATCTGCGTCCGGCCTGATGGCCAGAAAATTTCAACCTTTGGAACTGTGGTAATTTTTCCCAGACCAAACGTGAGCGGCAATTCACTTTGTGAACAATAACTCATTCCACTCTTCACTTGCTGCCATTGTTTATTTTTATCTGACAGATGAACAACAACTCTTGCTCCGATCGCATCCCGGTTACTCTTAGTTCCAACAAGTTTGAGTTTCAGATAATGATTCACAGTACCTTCATTGCGAAATAAGATTGCAGATCCACCATTAGTTGAAATCAAAATATCAGGATCGCCGTCATTGTCGACATCACCATAAGCCGCGCCGCGAGCTACGATCGGAGTTTGCAGACTGCTTCCAACACGTTTGGTTACCAGAGCAAATCGATGATTGCCAAGATTGTGAAATAAATGTGGTGATTGAGCATAAGTTACGGTCTGCTGAACTTTGGAAATATCATCATGAACATGACCATTCGCTGCAAAAATATCGATCTTCCCATCCAGATCAAAGTCAAAAAAGAAAGCCCCAAAGGTTAAAGTTAAAATGCTATCCTGCCCCACTGCGGTTGCCGGTGCTTCATCAATAAACAAACCTGTACCTTCATTGTGATAAAGTCCGATCATTTCGTTTGAAAAATTGCCAACAATAATTCCGGGGTAACCGGAATTCGTAAAATCTGCTGCATCAACTCCCATTCCTGCACGCGCTACGCCTGCTTCACTGAAGGCAACTCCAGACATCACTGCTTTATCTATAAACGTTCCATCTTTATTGTTTCGATAAAGTTTGTTCGGCTGAGTATCATTTGCCACAAATAGATCGGGCCAGCCGTCCATATCGTAATCGAATGCAACGACACCTAAAGCTTTGCTGCTTGGATCAAATAATCCGGCCTTGTGTGTTATATCGCTAAACTTTCCGTTACCTTCATTGTGGTACAAATGTGGAGATGTGCCAGGGTAAGATTCAGGCGTGCAATAAGATTTGTTCACTCCATCCAGAGTACAAAACAGGTCCGTCTCTTTTGTCCATTTCACATAGTTGCAGACATACAAATCCAATAAACCATCTTTGTCGTAATCAAACCATGTGCTGCTTGTTCCGAATTCGTTTTCTTTAATTCCAGATTTCTCCGCAACATCAGTGAACGTTCCGTTTCCGTTGTTGTGATAGAGCCGATCTTGATCCAAACAGCTTACGAAAATATCGATGTTTCCATCATTGTCATAATCTGCAGCCGACACACCTAATCCATAAATTTCAGATGCCAGACCGGCAGTCGTAGTCACATCTGTAAAAGTGCCGTTGCCATTATTTTTGTACAGCGCAGAATAAGAAGTTTTCGATTTGTGATCAGGCCATTCTTTGAAATTGACCAAAAAAATGTCTTGATAACCGTCATTGTTGTAATCCAGAAAAGCGCACCCTGAACCCATCGATTCAGGAAGATATTTCGCGCCAAATGCCCCGTTGTCGTGAACAAAATTAATTCCGGCTTGCTTCGTGATATTTGTATACTCCGGAAGGGTGCCACCGGAATTTGTTTTCGCTGCCGGATCCTGCTTCGATGTATTCTTACGCGGCTCTTCTTGGCTGCATCCTGATGCAAAAACAATCAGTGCAAGCAAGAAGAAAAATTTAAGATGGTTTTTGATCAAGAGGTACCGAAGTGTGTTCATGAATTGGTTGTCGTTCGTTATTATCTTCCGGATGTAATTTTCGATATGAACCAGTAATTGTTTGTGCGGATTCATCAGCTTTAAATCTCAGATATAAAATTTGTTCACGATCGGCAAGATTTTGATTCCCTAATCCTTGATAAGAAAGCATCAAATTGTAATGAGCCTGCAAATCTTCAGGATCAACAAGAAGTGTCTGCTTAAATTCGTTGACAGCTTCATTGAATTTTCGTTGCAGGAAAAGAATTCTGCCGATTTGATTTCGAACAACACGATCGCGTGGATATTGTTCAATCGCTTTTTTCAGATGTTCAAGAGCTTCGGAGTACCGTCCTTGGGATTTTAAAGTCATTGCATAGAAGAAATGCGTTTTTGCTAGCTCCGGATTCAACTCTAACGCTTTTTTCAAAACAGTTTGCGCGCCGTTAATATCACCTTCTTGAATCCGTGCTCGCCCAATATTCACCCAACCATCAGCATATTTCGGATCCAGTTCAGTGACTTTGATAAATGCTGCCTCCCCGCCTTTCAGATCGCCCTGCAAAAGTAAACCGATTCCATAATCGTTCCAACGTTCACGATCTTTCGGATCCAACTTTGCAGTTTGATTTAAGTTTTCTTTTGCATCAACTACTTTTAGAATTGCGTCTGCTTCATCCATCGTAGTGGTTGGCAGATCGGGAATTGATTTGATTTTTCCAGAAACAGTGGAAGTATCACCGCTAAAAATCCAACGTCCATCATCAAATCCTTTGCCGACTTTGTAATCGATGTGTTCAGGATCTCGAATTCCGGCAAATGCAAACTGCGTGTTCCACCACATGAATTTTCGGTAATTGAGTTTTGCTTTTAGATAGATTTTGTCGCCGCAATCTTCCGGAATCGTTAATCGAAAATGTGCAGTATCTGCAGCGCCTGGCGGAATCAATCGCACATAAGCAACAGATCGTGCAGCCCAGGCATTGCGTTTGTTGATCCAATTTCCGTGTTCATCAATCATAAGCGCACGATAAAAGTGCGCACCTTTTTCTACTGGACCTTTTCCGTTATCTTCAATACGGCCGCTCCAAAAAATGATCCGGCCTTGATCATCTTTTGCCTGCAATTCCAACCAAACATCAAATGCATCTACTGTTCCACCAGGAAAGAAATGTCCAACTCCGCGGGTGCGAACAACAACGTCAACGCGGACTGTTTCGCCACGTTTGACTGAAGCGCCGGCACGATCAATTGGGGCAACGATTTGCGCAGGCTTGCGAATTACGGAAGGAACATCACCAAATGACATCGATTCTTCGCCAATTGCAAATGTACTGGCGAGGTCAGGCCCTCAGAAGTACGCGGTCGGACTTGGGTCTTTTCTAAAACGTCCGCTTCCGAAACGGCAAAAATATCAACCGTAACTTGATTATCTTTCAGAAAATTTTCTACAGTACGGAATTGCACTTCATCATGATTCACAAACGGCAAAGCTGTATTCGCTCCCGGAAATCGATGTGATTTGATTTTGCCATGATCAGAAGTTGGATCATTTCCATCTACAAGCGGCATATGACAATCCGCGCATTTTTTAGGCTTCGGTGGGTAATAAAATGAACGAGCACCTTGTCCTGAAACTCCGCTCGCCTGCCAGTTATCGTAATCATTGAATCCGCGAAACCAGCGATAATTATTGACCGGAACATCCAGATGAACCTTGTGACAGGTTGAACAAAATTCAGCTGTATTTTTTCGCACAAAAGGTTTCATGAAAACTTTGCGATGAGGTTCAGGATCAAGATTCACCAGGAAATCATGAAGCCATTGCAAATAATGATTTTTGCTTACTGCTAAGTCATGAAGCGCAGGATACTCGATTTCAAAATCGCCCTGCCCCATTGAACTTCTTACATGAACGATTGCGTGACATGAAGTACACGCAAGCCCGGCCTGAGCTTCTTTGGTGTTAATGATTTCCTTAACCGGCGTATCCATCATGCCATTGAACAGAACTGCATGATCATGGCATCCACCGCACCATTTTGAAGGTCTTGTTCCGATTGTGTCTTGCATGTATTCAATCGATTTCCGATACCACTGATTATTGAAAGACGAAAAATGATGTGCTGATGAAAACCATTGCTGATAAATATCGGGATGACATCTTTTGCATGTTTCCGAAGTTAAGAAGAATGTCGATGGAATTGTTTTCTTAGAAGTAGTTTCCGCAGAAGATGGAAAGAATGGACTCTGACGAACTCCACCCTCCCCATCCATATTTAATGGGGGCGAACCGGGATTTACGATGCGATCATATTTTGAAGGATATTTATGTCTGTACAAAGATACTGCTGCCGGAAAGATAAAGGCCGCGATTAAAGCCGTACCCAATGTTCTCCGGGCGATTTTTGATTTTGAATTAGATAATGAGATTGCAATTAGCAGAAGGCCTGCAACAGCAGCAGAAATGTGTGAATACAGCAGCCAATGGAAATGAGTCCCTGCTCCGGTAAAAATTAGCGCAATCCCTAAGGCCGCCGAAATGAATAGCAATATCAGAGCAGTGCGTCCAATTGAATCCAAAATTCGTGATAGCTCTCGAAATGCGAAAACAAAAACCACGAACAACAAAAGGCCAAGTCCAAGGTGAAGCAGAACGTTTGCTATGTAAAAAATCGAGGGATCGTCAAAGGCGAAAAGATAGGCACTGTTTAAGATGAGGATAAATAATCCGAAAACCAGAAATGAGATAGCGCGGCTGAAGTGACCTACCGTTTGGCATACCAAATAATTATACCTGATGATTCCGCGTGGCTTGATTCTGATGTGCAGTACAATTGCACGATCCGAAAGTGAATTTATGAAGAACTTTCTACTGATCACTTTGCTAATCATTCCAATCGTAAGCGGGCCGCAAAGCAGAACACCGTTGATTCAATCGATCGACATAGTAGTTCCCATATCTCCAATTCCAGTGATGATTGCTGGTAAAGAACATCTCGGTTACGAACTGCACATCACAAACTTCAGGAATTTTGATATTGCATTGACTCATCTTGAAATCTTGAATGCAGATAGCAGAACTCAATTGGGCGACTTCCGCGATTCTGAACTGAATCGAATGCTGGGACGTCCGGGCGTTCCGGATCTGAAAGACAAACAAGTTTTAGGTCCAGGAATGCGTGCAGTTGTTTTTTTGTGGTTACCGCTTAACGGAACTGTACCATCCAGGCTTCACCACAGAATCGAATTTGATCTCGTTCAATCGAGCGGCCGTGAACACGGAGTTGTTGATTTTGTTTCTGATGTACGCAAAGATGCACCGGTTGTGCTGCACCCTCCATTGAAAGGCGAACCATGGGTTGCACTTTATGACCCGCAGATGGAACGCGGGCATCGCACATCAATATATACGCTCAACGGCCGGGCAAGAATTCCGGCGCGCTTCGCAATCGATTGGATTAGATTGAATAATGATGCAACACATGCGCAGGGTGATGATTCCAAAATTTTAAATTGGTACGGCTATAGCGCTGAGGTGCTTGCTGTGGCAGACGCTATTGTAACCGAAGCAAAGGATGATATCGCCGAAGACGCAGCGCTCTCAACTGCTCGCGTTGCGCTCGAAAACGCCAGCGGGAATTACATTGCACTGGATCTTGGTAACGGACGTTATGCGTTTTATGAACATTTGAAGCACGGCAGCATTAAAGTAAAACAAGGCGAGAAAGTGAAAAGCGGCCAGGTAATCGCGCTGCTTGGAAATTCGGGAAGCAGTTCCGCTGGACGCTCATCTCCATTTTCATGTGAGCGATGCGAATTCAGAGCTTGCGGCTGAAGGTTTGCCTTACGTGTTTACGAATTTTGAAGTGATCGGCGCTTATGAAACCATCGAAGCCTTTGCAAACGGCGAAAGTTGGAAGCCTTCATCAAATGGAGGCGCACGAGGTATGGAATTGCCAGGCCCAAATTCAGTAATTATGTTTTCACAAAAATGATCTTCACAAATTTACGTAACGACTTTCCGATTTTGCAGCAAAACATTTATGGAAAGCCGATGGATGCAGCGAAGCTGCAACAAAATTGTGCGAGCCGGAGGCGAGCAACAGCAAGGGTGGGAAGGCCGGAGCGCCACACTTTTACCACTTACGATTGTTAGCATGCTGCCCTGGACGGCAGGCACCAGAGTTTTCTTTTTCCACCGATCCGGAAGCCCGCCGGTTTCCGCAAGAAGTTGCGGAAATGGCGCCGGCAAAGCGTCCAAAGGCAGGCGGCTTGCTCTTCCGTTGTGCGTGAACGACGATTTTGAGACGTTAAAGCTTTTTTCTTTTAGTTGCTTTTCTTAGCTGATTGCAAGCCGCATGCATTTTGGCGCTTTGCTCGCAGCGGAGCCTGGCAGCACGCTTGCTCTACTTTAGTGAAGTAAAGAAGCATCTAAAAGAAAAACCTTTTCTGTTGGAGATTTTTTATCTTAGCTGATAGCAAGCGGGATGACAGGCGAAGCGATGAGCCACGCTGCATTGGCTGCGGCCAGGGCAAATTTCCATAATCAGTCGATTGTGGATCATTTGCCCGGTGACGCGAGCGCGCAGCGCGAGCGGCAGGCTGCAGCCAATGCAGCGCCGACGGGCTGATGACGGGAACGACTTTTGTCTTTTCAGAGTTTTATTTCACCGCCATGTTGTCCAAGCAGATGCGCGTTAAACGTTGAACATAAGAATGGGATAGTCTTAATGAGAAATGATTTCAATGGAATTGCCGTAGACCCGATATTGAAGATTGGCGCTTTGAACTGCAAAGATGAACGAGTCTTTGAGTGATAACTGCTGAATTTTTAGATTCAGGCTTTTTGCAGTGTGGTCATAGTGAATGGGTATTCCGGTTTCCCGACTAATCATTGCGAATAAATCCTCAATTGTTAACTCGCACGCCTTCTTGGTGCATAGTAATTTCGAAGAGTATGGCTGGAAAAGGATGTCAAGGTCGCTATAACCCGATGCGTGTTTTGGAGCATCTTTATAGGCTAATTTTTTTTGTGAAGAACTGGAATTTCGAAAGAGATCTGAATCAGGTCGCTTCTGATAATTGGACCACCAGTTCTTCCATTTTGGCCCCATGTCCTGCCACATAGATTTCTCATCCAGAGCAAAATCGGGATATCCTGCATTGACCATAATGGATAACGAATAGTTCGCAGCGTAGTTCTTAATATGGTTTATGCCAGGCCGAAAAGTGCCCAGCAACCACATGAAAGCTTCCCTTGAGTCAATTCTTGCATATGCTTGCACCATCGCCCGAAGAACAAAAAGCGGAAGGCGTGCAGTGCCTTCCCCGACTCTAATTTTCGCTGTCGAAACTTTTTCTGGTTCACGCAAAATAGCGGCTCTAAGATCTGGAATTATCGATGGATCTCCAATAAGCCCGAGACAAAAAGCAGAGTATCTTCTTGTATCCCAGTCGTTACTCCTTAGAGCTTCCAAAAGAAGCGACTTGGACTCTTGACCATGCTTCACCAGCACAAGTGTAACGGGCGTCTCTGATGTATCGGCCGATCAGGCCTCGGTCGGCTAAAGCTTGAGTAGTCGTTCATTCTTGCGACCAGAATTTTTAGATGCTCCTTCTTAATTGAGTGCTGCTGTTCGAGTAGCCGATATGCTGTTCGTCTATCCTCAACGTTACTGCTCTTAAGCATGGCATCCACATCAAAAGAATCAAGGGCTGCGGCTTGAATCGAAAGAAGAACAATAAATAAGACGGCAGCAAAGTTCATGATCCTCATAACTCAATGAACGTACCAAGCAAAGGCACATGACGTCGGACTGCTGCAAAACATTACATATCCCCAGGATTTGGTAAGAGCATCGTTTGCGTCTTGTCTATCTCTTACCGTTGTTATGAATTTTGCAGCAGCATTTATAGGAAACATCGAAGCGGTAAGAGCTTCCGTCCAGAACATTTGTCCATTTACCTCCATCCCTTGAGCGGGAAAACCGGGCATATCTTTCATACAGATTTTCCCCGTACTACGCTCGACGATATCAGGAACATCAAAAGGATCATCGACGATCCAAAAGCCAAGATCGGAAGTAGGTGGTTTGCCAGGAATAGAATCGATGGTTTGCACTGCTTGCTGAGTAAAGACGCAGTCCTGAGAATTTGCCACTTCCGCACAGATTTTAACTGAAAAATGAATACTATAGACTCCTTTGTCAACAGATTTATTAACTGGTACAATTTCGATTTTCATATTCTTTGGGCAACACTTCATTCCGCTCGGATCAACGGCAGCGACTGGAGTGTTCAGGACATAGCGATACAGGTTAGGATAAATTGGGAGCGGATCTTCGCTCACAAACCTCCCGATTCCAGGGTTGTAATAGCGTGCCCGGTAGTTCAACATGCCAGCTTCGTTTGCTTCGCGGGAAGTATAAGTGAACGGATTTGCGAGAGAGCCGGATTGACTGCGGGTCACGCCCCATGCATCATAAACATAACTGTTTTGAACAGCGCCATTTGTATCACTGAGCAGCGCAACGGAACCAAGACCATCAACGCTGTAATAATAGATGTTTGCTCCAATCTTGGTTGCAAGTGGTTCATCTATCCCAGGCCAAAGACAAAATCTTGAACGGCAGTGGTGCGTTGGCCAATTAAGTTCTGTCCCTCATAAACATAATCGTAGTTCGTTGTACCAACGGTTCTTCGATAGCGTCGTCCGGCATAATCATATAGATAACCGATCGCTGGAGATCCTGAAATTCCTGTAAGCAGATTGGTTTTATACCAGGTGAAGGTGAATCCCGTTTTTGTTGTGTTGTTGCCGTTTAAATCATAGGCATATGTATTAACACCATCGGATTGTAAACGTTGTCCGTTATTCGGGTTGGATCCATTCTTGAAATACGTATATGCCGTTGGTGTACCATTCAAGATGCTTTGGGTGCGGTTACCGATGTCATCGTAATTCCATTCGGAAATTTCCGCATTGAAAGGAGTAACGTTTGGATAAATCGTCTTAGTAAGCTGATAATTGTTGTCATAGTAGTAATTCGTCTGACTATTGATGAAATTCTGTGAAGGAACAGAAGCAGTCATCGTAGTACGTTGTCCCTTCATCGTATATCCTCCGCCTGCATTATTCAAATCGTAGCCGTAAGAGTAGGTTGCTAGATTTCCAACAGTAGGATGAATGTTTGCGATTTGAGTTAACCGGCCTTGATCATCGTAGTTGTAATCTCGTGCTTGACCATTTGGGAAAGTGATCAGATCGTATTGTCCGTTTAACGTGTAGTTATATGTGAAATTGCCGGCCACTGGACTCCAGGCGATCGTGCGTAAACTTCCGTCAGCGTAGTAAGTATAAGTAGTATTACGACCGCCCCCTGATACGCTATAAGTTGCAACACGGTCATTAGAATCGTAGGTGTAAGTGATTGTGCCCCGCGTGGCTTGTGCATGACTGCTCACACGGTATGCTGAATCGTAGCCAAATGTTTGAGTGTCAACCCCCGTTCCAAAATTAAAAGCGGCTTGAGTTAGTTTTTGGCCCGTATAGGTGAAAGTTCGTGAGCCGCTAGTCCAAGTAGTGCTGGTCAGTCGCTTAAAATTGTCATAAAAATTTTGAAACTGTACATTCTTTCGGTCGAACGTCTGATTTAATAGCCCGTCATTTTTGTAAGTGTACGTCTCTATCGCTCCATCAGGAAATGTAGTTTGAGTCAGTCTTTTTATATTGTTGTATGTATATGACGTCACGTTTCCATTTGCATCGGTAATCGAAGTAAGCAAGCCTTTGGTATAAACGAAACTCGTATCTTTTGCCAGTGCATCCCGACTTTTGACCTGATTATTCTTATGTGCTATGTCGTTTTGGAAAACTACTGAATAGAGTGACAACTGAGGTGCTGTGTCATTTCAATTAGAATGTAACAGGTCACGTCTCATTTTTCCTATAAAAAATAACTCGCTACTTCATGCTAGCATTATGTTTTCACAAAAATGATCTCCACAAATTTACGTAACGACTTTCCGATTTTGCAGCAAAACATTTATGGAAAGCCGCTCATTTATTTCGATAATGCAGCGACCGCTTTGAAGCCTCAGTGTGTCATCGATGCAATCAATCGTTATTACTCCACCGAAAGTTCAAACGTACATCGAGGCATCTACTACCTCAGTGAAAAAGCGACCGCTGAATTTGAAGGCGCACGCGTTAAAGTTCAACAATTTTTGAATACTTCCTCCACGGAAGAAATTATTTTTGTTCGCGGTACTACTGAAGCGATCAATCTTGTAGCAGCAAGTCATGTGAGACCGAGGGTCCACAAGGGAGACGAAATTGTTTTATCGGTGATCGAACATCATTCCAACATAGTACCCTGGCAATTGGTGTGCAACGAGACCGGCGCAGAGCTTCGCATCATTCCAGTAAACGATGCAGGTGAACTTCAACTGGAAGAGTATGAAAAGCTTCTGAATAAAAAAACAAAATTTGTTTCGATTGGACACATCTCCAATGCAATCGGCACCATCAATCCTGTAAAGCAAATGATTGAATTAGCGCACGAACATAACGTCCCGGTTTTAATCGATGGAGCGCAAGCAGCTCCACACCTTTCTGTGGATGTGCAAGATCTGAATTGCGACTTCTATGCATTTTCAGGACATAAACTTTATGGTCCGACTGGAATTGGAGTCTTGTATGGAAAGGCTGATCTGCTGGATCAAATGCAGCCATATCATGGCGGCGGAGAAATGATCAGCTCTGTGACATTTGAAAAAACGACGTACAAAAAACCGCCGTACAAATTTGAAGCAGGGACTCCGCCAATTGCGGAAGCAATCGGTCTTGGCGCAGCAATCGACTACGTAAAGAACATTGGGTTGCAAGAAATTTCTGTTTATGAAAATGACTTATTGAACTATGCCACGCAAAAAATTTCTGCCGCGCCAAGAGTTCGCATTATCGGCAATGCAAAATCGAAGGCGGCAATTTTATCGTTTGTAATGGATGGAATTCATCCGCACGATATTGGAACAATCCTGGATCGCGAAGGGATTGCAATCCGTGCAGGACATCATTGCGCGATGCCAGCAATGCAAAGGTTTAACGTTCCGGCAACTTCCCGCGCATCACTCGCTTTCTATAATACGCTTGAAGAAGTAGATGTATTTATTGATGCTTTAGGAAAAGTTATAAAAATCTTTTCTTAATCACGGAAACACGGAATACACTGAAAGTAATGTTTTTATTCCGTGAATTCAGCGTTTCCGTGACTAAAAATGCCTGAACTTAAGGATTTATATCAACTGGTCATTCTTGATCACAACAAGAATCCGCGGAATTTCCGAACGCCCGAAAAAGCAAATCGGATAGCCGAAGGATACAATCCTGTTTGTGGCGATCAGCTTGTCATTTATGTTGAATTCGAAAATGAAATCATCAAAGACATCGGCTTTCAGGGTTCAGGATGCGCGATTTCGAAAGCCTCAGCATCATTAATGACAGAGAACATGAAAGGCAAAAATAAGAAGGAAGTTCAGTTACTGTACGAGAAAATCAAAAATATTCTAACGGATGGTGGAATACAGACCAAAGATCTTGGAGATCTTGTAGCGCTTTCAGGAGTTCATGAATTTCCCGTGCGCATCAAATGCGCTGAGCTTGCCTGGGAAACATTAATGAATGCGCTTGAAGAAAGAAAGGAAACAGCTTCCACAGAATAGGTCAGGACTATTGTGATGTTTCTAAAATTTTCCGAACAGAGTCTGCAAATTTTTGAAACTGCTGTTTCATAATCGATTCAATCAAGCTTCTGCCAAATTGAAGTGCACGTCCGGCAATATCCACTTCCGTGTTGACTTTTACTTCAGTGCCAGAATCAGAAGGTGTAAGCTGACTGGTCATTGAACCTTTCATCCAACCGCCACCTTCACGGCCTTCCCCTGACATGCGGACCAAGTGCTGGGCTTCATCCATTTCAATAATCTGGACTTTCCCCTGAAAACTCATGGATACTGGTCCGATTTTAATAGTCATCGCACCAATAAAATTCCGGTCATCTTGAATTTCTGTTAGCTTCACTCCAGGCATACATTGCACAACCTGTTGAGGATCAATTAAGAACTTCCAAACGCGTTCAATCGGCGCCTTCACTTCAAATTTATCTTCAATACGAAATGCCATATTTGTCTCCAATGAGCATGAGGCTCGTTGAGGCTGCTTATATTATTATAGGTTCTAGCCTATAGGACATCATGGCGGAAAAACTAGATGTAACCAGCATTCAAAAAATGCTGGAATCTCAAGGTTATGTCACTGATCGTGAAGTAGCCACCGCTGCATTTCTTGCGATGTCATTGCATAAACCCTTACTCGTAGAAGGACCTGCTGGTGTCGGAAAAACTGAAATCGCAAAAGTCATAGCATCGGCTCTGAATACGAAATTAATTCGACTTCAATGCTATGAAGGAATTGATGCCAATATGGCGCTTTATGAATGGAATTATCAGCGCCAATTGCTGCATATCAAAATGGAAGAGCGCGGCAAGAAGACCATCAAAGAAAAAGAAGCAGATATTTTCAGCGAGCCTTTTCTGCTAAAACGGCCGCTGCTTGAAGCCCTTATATCGGATCCCACTCCTGTCTTGTTAATTGATGAGATTGATCGATCTGATGAAGCATTCGAAAGTTTTTTGCTGGAAATTTTATCGGAGTGGCAAATTACAATCCCGGAAATCGGCACGATTTCTGCCACAAATATTCCATATGTTGTAACTACAAGTAATCGCACCCGCGAACTTTCAGACGCATTGCGCCGCCGGTGCCTCTATTTGTGGATTGACTACCCTCCATTCGAAAAAGAATTGGCAATCGTTCGGAGCAAAGTGCCGGGCATTGACGAACGATTAGCATCCGAAATCTGCGCGTTTATTCAAATGACCCGTGGAAAAAAATTACAAAAGCTTCCTGGCATTGCTGAAACCTTAGATTGGGCTCTTGCACTGGTCGCGCTGCATAGTACGCACCTGGATCTGAAATCAGTATCTGAAACTCTGGGAGCACTTTTTAAGTCTCATGATGATGCATTACAAATGAAGAGCCAGCATCTTTCGAAAATTTTGCAAGCAATTGAGCAGCTTCCACAAAATGAATCAGCATGGAGTCATGAATCAATTCAAACGGTATCCAAGGGAATTGAATCATGACTGCACAACATCAAGAGCTCAGTGCAAATGTTGTTGCGTTTTGCAGACTTCTTCGAAGTGAAGGCCTACCGATTGGATTGAGCGAAGAGACCGATACGATGTCGGCCTTAGGATCGATTCATATCGAGGATCCGGAAGAGTTCAGACTGACTTTAAGAACAATACTTGCGCGAAATCGAAAAGAGCAAGAGCGTTTTGATCATCTGTTTGAATCATACTGGCGCGGCAAACTTCAATCGGACTCAACACATTTAGGGCTCCGAAAAAAGATTTCGTTTCAAAACCCAAAGCAAAGTCTGTTAAATCCGGTGTTGAAGAATTGGAATGAAGGAGTTGAAAAACAAGAAGAAGGACTTTCAGGTTATAGCCCGTTAGAGCTCTTGAAACGGAAAGATTTTAACGGCATCAAAGATGAAGATTTCAAAGAAACAATTGAAACGGTCAACACGTTGAAGAAAGTTTTGAGTACACCGCGAAGTTTACGTTACCGAAAATCTTTGCGTCACCATCTGATCGATTTTCGGAAGACTATGCGGCTTAGCCTTAGAAATGCAGGAGAAGTAATCGAAGTCGCTTACAAAGAACGCGCCCCGCGTCCGATGAACCTTGTGTTGCTTTGTGATGTTAGCGGCTCAATGGAAAATTACAGCAAATTTTTGATTTCAATAATCTATTCCCTGCAATCTGTTTACAACCGAATTGAAACATTTGTTTTTAGCACAGCCCTGACGCGTCTTACTGCAATCATCAAAAGGAAAAACTTAAAGCAGGTGCTGCAAGAAATTTCTGACTCTGTGCCGGATTGGTCCGGTGGAACAAGAATCGGCGAATGCTTTCAAGATTTACTGGAATCGCACTCAGACAAGATTACCAGGAACACTGTTGTGTTGATTCTGAGCGATGGTTGGGATGTTGGTAATGTGGATTTGCTTGAGCAAAGCATGAAAACAATTCAAAACAAAGCTAAACGTGTGATCTGGCTGAATCCATTATTAGGTTCTTCAGAATATGAACCGTCTTGTTCAGGTATGCAGCGTACCTTGCCTTATATTGATGACTTTCTGCCGGCTTATAACCTCAAGAGCTTGCGTGATCTTTGCAATCATTTAGCAAATACGAATTTAGCGCGGAGAAAAATGGCTTGAAAGAACTACGAGAAATTTTGAATGTGTTGGATCGAGTTAATAAACGCGGCGAAAAAGCGGCGATGGCCACAATCGTAAAAACAAAAGGATCCACATACAGACGACCGGGTGCGCGGATGCTGATGACAGCTGATGGTGAAATGATCGGATCGATCAGTGGCGGATGTCTTGAAGGCGATGTTTTTGAACATGCAAAAAAAGTGATGAACTCTGGCGAACCGACCGTTTTAAATTACGATACATCATCCGATGATGATGTTGTTTGGGGACTCGGTCTTGGATGCAACGGCGTTGTGCACGTATTAGTTGAATCACTTAGGCAAATGCCTCAGTATCTTTCATTTCTTGCAGAGTGTCTTGAGCCTCAGCGATGTGGTGTTCTTGCCACAGTTTTTCGAATTGAAGGTGAAGTCGACGCAAAAGTTGGTTCACGGATGACAATCTCAGAAGATGGCAGCACATTGGGCATGAATGAAAATCAATCGTTAAGATCTGCAATTGTAGCCGATGCAAAAGAAGCCATTCGCAATGGACGTTCCGTGATCAAAGAATATGAACTGCCTGGCGGAAAAGCGGAAGTTTTTATCGAAGTTGTTCAATCACCGATGCCCCTGGTGATTTTTGGAGCCGGACATGACGCGATCCCTGTTGTACGACTCGCAAAGGAGTTGGGATGGAATGTAACTGTTGTTGATGGCCGATCTGCGTTTACATCCAAAGATCGTTTTCCATTAGCCGATAATGTGATTCTTTCAAGTCCGGAAGAAGTACATAAGAATGTTTCCATCGATCCCAGAGGTGCAGCCATCGTCATGACTCACAACTACAATCATGATGTAACAATCTTGCGTCAGATTTTATCGCTGCCTCTGCGTTATCTTGGTGTGTTAGGTCCGAAAAAGAGAACCCAAAAAACATTAGAAGATTTAAGGAAAGAAGGAATAGGACGATCAGAAGATCAGATCAATCATATATATAGTCCTGTTGGAATGGATATCGGTGCAGAAACGCCGGAAGAAATTGCACTGGCAATCATTGGAGAGATTCAGGCCGTACTTGCAGGTCGCTCAGGTGGTTCTCTCAGAAATCGCAAAGGCCCAATTCACGAAAGTTCTTAATCCCATTCGCCTACATATTGCCCTTCATCAGCGGTAATGGGTACACAGGACCGACGCGCGGAGGCGATCCTTCTGATGTGCATATCAATGTGGGCGCAGAACCGCTCATAGGGTTTGAAGAGAACTCGAAAAGCAAAGATAAAGATGAAGAAGAGGACAAGAATCCCAAGAAGAACCCGGCCAAACACTAAGAACGTTATTTAGAAGCGCCAACGGAATCGCACAATGGTGGAAACCATCATGATTTTGTTCGTCGATGATCCACCTTGTGCTTCCGTAAATTGTTTTCGTTGCCATTCTTCTTTTCAAATAGCAGCGTTGCACGTAATGTGCCTCTGAAACCGAAAGAATCAATTTGAGGAGAAGTTATGAAAACAATAATTGGTTTGGCTTTGCTTGCAGCTGTTTTCTTCCAAACGCCATCGCACTCATGCACCAGTTTCAGTTTCATGAGTGGAAACGAATGTATCGTAGGAAAAAACTATGATTGGGACATCGGCTACGGTCTCGTAATTGTCAATAAGAGGAACGTAGGAAAATTTTCTACCGCGGAATTTGCTCAACTGGAGCCTGGGTTTCGTCCGGTTCGCTGGACTTCGAAATACGGAAGTGTGACCTTCAACCAGTACGGTAGAGAATTCCCATCAGGCGGAATCAACGAAGCCGGACTGGTTGTCGAACTGCTATGGCTTGATGAAACGATTTATCCGTCACCGGATCAGCGACCCGTTTTGGGAGTTCTGGAATGGATTCAATTCCAGCTGGATCGCTCGAAAACAATTAAAGAAGTGATCGCAAACGCAAAAAGAGTGCGAATAGTTTCCAGCGTCAATCTTCATTACCTTGTATGTGAACAAAGTGGAGCCTGTGCAACGATTGAATTTCTGAACGGTTCGCTTGTGACTCACTCCCGCGCCACTCTTCCACTGACTCTTCTAACGAATGATACGTATGACAATTCATTGCAACACTTAAATCAGTATGTTGGATTCGGAGGAAATCTGCCGATTCCGCAGGGCAACAGTTCGCTGGATCGATTCGTTCGCGGGGCAAGTCTCATGCAACAGGTGTCGGTCAGTAACACTTCTTCTGTGAATGATGCATTCTCCATTCTGAACAGCGTTGCGGAAGGAACCTACACGAAGTGGCGAATCGTCTACGAAACAAAAGCGCGCTTCGTACGATTCAAATCGCTGGCATCCAAATCGATAAAGCTAATTGATTTGAATCAGTTGGATTTCTCCTGTTCGACACCGGTAAAAGTTATCGATGTAAACAAAAAGTTATCAGGTGACATCACTGCAAAACTTGTAAACTACCAGATTCAACTGAACAAGAACCTGGTGATCAAGTCATTTCGCAATACTCCATTTCTTGCGGACTTACCTGATGCGATTCTCGAAAGTGCATATCTCCATCCGGAAAAGACCGTCTGCAAAGATAACTAATGAAGGTTTTTGATCCTGGTTTGATTGATTTCAACCCCCTCCTGACCTCGCCCTTAATAAGGGTGAGGAATCGGAATATGAGCTGATTTTGCAGTGATACAATGAACACTTCTTAAATGCTGTCATCATTACGTTTCTGGAAAAAATTCTATCTGGTTGTCGTTCCGCTTGTTGCTCTGATTGTGTTCAGGGATGCTTTCGTAAGTTTCGTCTACAGCCCGACCGGAAGTTTCCTTAAACCCCTCGATTACAATCTGACAGTCTGGATCATCTGGTTATTGCTGGCTCCCGGCATAGCCTGGATTTTTCAACAGATCCCAAAGCACCCTTTGTGGCGACGAATCTTACTGTTGATTTTGCTTGCTATTGGCTCATCTGCCCTTCATCAGTTGATCCATTACTTACTCGCCGATTCAGTCCTGACTTTCTTCCGCGTTGGCTGGGGAGCACTGATGGTTGGCATGTTTTTCACATTGCTGTCCGCGCTCAAACTTCAGGAGGAACGTCGAAATACAGAAATCCAGGCATCACAAATCGAAAAACAAATAGAAATGGCACAGTTACTGGATGTCAGAACCAGAATAGAACCGGATCGTTTGCTGGACACACTTCAGGAAGTTCGAAAAAACATAATCTCGAATGCGGAAAAAGCAGATCAGATTTTGTCAGAACTTGCGGATCAACTTCGGGCTACATTGAAGAACTTCAAAGAAAAGCTTACACCTGCTCATGCATCCTGGAATCAAATCACAGCTGAAAAACCGCGAGTAACCTACTGGATGTTTTTAACAACAGCTGCATGGTTCATTGTTGGAATCTGCATGGCCGGATCCCACCTTTTGGATGATCTCTATGTGCGGCATGAGCCTCTGAATTGGACCGGTTATTGGTACAGCAGGCTGAGCTGGGCAGGCGTCTCACTCATGACACCATTTATCTTCTGGATGAGTCGGCATTTTCCGATCGATCGTTCGCATCGATTCAGTATTGTTGCACATATTGGCGGTTGCATGATTTTCTGGATCGTAATCAACGCACTTTTCAGGCGGAACCCAGGCGACTTCCACCAGTGGCTCTCCAATTTTCCCAATTTACTGGGGAATGGACTCGCATGGGGGTTCAAGTTTGATGTTTATTTAGCGGTATTGCTTGCTGCAGTTGCGCTGACAAATCTCGAAGGCAAAAAGTTGGAAGAGCTGCGTCTAGCGGAAACCGAAAGGATGTATGTTAATGCACAATTGGAAGCGCTAAAAATGCAGCTGCATCCTCACTTCTTATTTAATGCGTTGAATTCCATAGTTGAGCTAATCCATCAAAACCCTCAACAAGCGGCCGAACTGCTGGAACGACTGGAACAGTTTCTGCGAATCACGTTGCTGATTGATGGAGTTCAGGACGTGCCTCTTCGTAAAGAACTTGCTTTCGTTGATTGCTATCTCGATATGCAAAGAGTGCGGTTTCCCAAACGTCTTTCGGTGAAAATGGATATTGATGAAAACAGCATGGAAAGCCGGGTCCCGATTTTGATCTTGCAACCATTGATTGAAAATGCCATTCGTCATGGAATTGCACAGAATGCTAGCCCGGGTGAAATTTCAATTTATTCAAAAAAAACCGATGACGGCTTACACTTGAAAATCAGAGATACTGGTCCTGGCATTTCAAATCCGGTTATTCAGGAAGGGATCGGATTGGCCAATACAAAACGCAGACTGCAACACATGTACGGAAGCAACTTTCGGTTTGAAATCAAGAACGAGGAGGCTGGGGGCCTTCTTGTTTCTTTGGAGATTCCATCTCAATGAAATTTTCCGTGTTAATCGTAGATGATGAGCCGCTTGGCGCTGCACGCATTAAACGCTTGCTTCGGAACGACGAAGATTTAGAAAGTATCGATGTAGCAGAGAGTGGCGTGATGGCTCTGGAACTGCTACGAGAGTCGGCACCGGATATCCTCTTTCTCGATATTGAAATGCCAGGGTTGGATGGTTTTGAATTGCTGGAAAAACTGCGCCCTGGAAAAATTCCGTACATAATTTTCGTTACCGCATACGAAGAACATGCATTGCACGCATTCGAAGTTCGAGCCGGAGACTATCTTTTGAAACCGGTCACACAACAGCGTCTTGCGGGCGCCTTGCAAAGGGCGAAAGAATCGCTACAGCAATCAACCGCGCAAAAACAGTTCACAACTCGTTTGGTCATAAAAGAAGTGAGCGGAGTTCAACTCGTGAAAACTTCGGAGATTGATTGGGTTGAAGCAGACCGGCGTTATGTGATTCTACATTCCGGAAAAAAAACATTTACACTTCGCGAAGGGATCAGCAGTCTCTCAGCGCGGCTTGATCCTTCACGCTTCGTCCGCATCCACAAGTCATACATCGTGAACATAGATCGTGTTACAAAATTTCAACCGCTGTTCCGCGGAGAATACCGCGTTATCCTTCATGATGGCACCGAACTTCTTCTTACACGTCGTTACAAAAAAGCTGTACAGCGTTTGCTGGGCGAAAAAGCATTTTGATGGACAGTAAAGATCACACTTGATTGCAATGTTCTTTTGTTCCGATTAATCTAAGACTTACACAATAGTTTCTCCGCTTCGTCAACAATCACTCAAACTACGAGTCCTTTTCTTGCGGAATCATCGTTCGAGAGGGACCCGGGAGGAAAAATGATACCGGGCAAATTCGAATACTTCGCACCTCAAACTTTGGATGAAGCTGTGTCACTGCTGGCAAAGCATTCAGATGCAAAAATCCTTTCAGGCGGACAAAGCTTAATTCCTTTAATGAAACTTCGATTCGCCGCCCCTGCTGTTTTGATTGATATCAATCGCATTCCAAATCTTGATTACATTCAAGAAGCAGATGGCTCTTTGCGAATTGGAGCGCTCGTTCGTGAAGCAGATCTGGAAAAATCGGATGTAATTAAAAAGAAATTTCCGATTGTGTTTGATACAGCGCAGGTAATTGCAGATCCGCTCGTTCGCAACAGAGCAACCATTTGCGGAAATGTAGCTCATGCCGATCCTGCAAATGATCATCCTGCAACGATGATTGCTTTGAATGCGCAATTTGTCGCAAAAGGTCCAAAAGGACAGCGAACGTTTGCAGCGCAAGATTTTTTCACCGGACTATTCACTACTGCACTCGAAGCAGACGAAATCTTAACTGAAATCCGCATCCCAACTCCTCCCGCTCGAAGCGGTGGCGCTTACATAAAATTGGAACGCAAGGTCGGAGATTTTGCTACTGCTGCAGTTGCCGCACAACTAACTCTTGATGCCAGCGGCAACTGTTCCTATGTCGGAATCGGATTAACGAACGTAGGATTAACCACAATTAAGGCACGGAAAGCGGAACAATTCTTAACCGGTAAAAAACCTGATCAAAAAAATATCGCTGAAGCTGCGAAGTTAGCTGCCAGTGAATCAGAACCAAGATCAGATATTCGCGGACCTGAAGAATACAAACGAGATCTTATTCGGGTATTAACTGCAAGAGCATTGAGCCGCGCTGTAGATCGAGCAACCGGCAAAGGAGGTAACTAGCATGTCAACACATCAAGTGAAAATCAAATTGAATGGCGCTGATCGCTCCGCTGAAATTGAATCCCGACTTTTGCTGGTTCACCTCATTCGCGAAGTGCTCGGGTTAACAGGAACTCACATCGGCTGCGATACAACTCACTGCGGTGCATGTACAGTGTTGTTAAATGGCAAACCGGTGAAATCCTGCACAGTATTCGCGGTACAAGCGGATGGTCAGGAAATTATGACAGTTGAAGGATTGGAACAAGATGGAAAATTCCACCCGGTTCAGGAAGGATTCCGCGAAGAACATGGATTGCAATGCGGATTTTGTACGCCTGGCATGTTGATGACCGGCGCTGCATTACTAAAAGAAAATAGCAATCCAACAGAACTCGATATTCGACAAGCGATTTCAGGCAATCTTTGCCGATGCACAGGTTATGTGAACATTGTGAAATCGATGCAGTACGCAGCGAATAAACTGCGTCAAGGAGCGTAGTCATGGCAACAGAACCTCGCACATCTCCAGAAATTGGTGGAATGGGACATTCCGTAAAACGGAAAGAAGATCTCCGTTTTCTGCGCGGCAAAGGAAATTATGTTGATGATATTAAATTACCCGAAATGATTTACCTTGATATTGTTCGCAGTCCTTTGGCCCACGCAAAAATCAAAAACATCGATATTTCAAAAGCCACAGCAATTCCCGGAGTTCTGGCGGTTGTAACCGGCAAATTGATGGAAGAGCACAAACTCAGTTGGATGCCCACTTTGATGAGCGATACACAAATGGTGCTGCCTACAGAAAAAGTGATGTTTCAAGGTCAGGAAGTTGCGGGAGTTCTTGCAACTGATCGTTACATCGCAGCGGATGGTGTGGCGGCAGTTGAAGTTGATTATGAACCGTTGCCAGTAGTTGTTGATCCATTTGAAGCCTTGAAGCCTGGCGCTACAGTTTTGCGAACGGATAAGCCTGATAAAAAAGACAATCTTATCTGGCACTGGGAAACTGGAGACAAAGCTGGAACTGATAAAGCATTTGCTGAAGCAGAAGTGAAAGTGAAGGAAAATATTTACCTTCCGCGCATCCATGTTTCGTCAATTGAAACCTGCGGCTGCGTCGCTCAATTCGATAAGATTTATGGAAAGCTCACGGTTTGGATGACAACGCAAGCTCCGCACGTAATCCGCACCGCGTTTGCGATTGTTACAGGAATTCCGGAAAACAATATTCACATTATTTCACCCGATATTGGCGGCGGATTCGGCGGCAAAGTCCCAATTTATCCCGGATATGTAATTGCATCGGCAGCAGCGATCCTCACTGGAAAACCTGTGAAGTGGATTGAAGATAGGATTGAAAATTTGATGTCCGATTCATTCGCGCGCGATTATCACATGACTGTGGAATTAGCCGGAAAGAAAGATGGAACTCTCACTGCGATGCGGCTTAAAACAATCGCCGATCACGGATACACCGATGCTGCGGCAAATCCCTCAAAATTTCCGGCGGGACTACTTCATATTTGCACTGGCTCCTACGATTTCAAAGCTGCACACGTTGAAGTGGATGCTGCTTACACAAACAAACCTCCAGGTGGAATCGCATATCGCTGCTCATTCCGTGTTACTGAAGCGGTTCATGCAATCGAACGCATGGCGGATGTGATGGCGCATGAGTTGAATATGGATCCAGCAGACTTCCGGATGAAAAATTTTATTAAGCCCGAAAAGTTTCCATACAAATCCGCATTAGGTTGGGAATATGACAGTGGAAATTATGGTGGGGCTTTAGAACTTGCCATGAAGAAAATTGGCTATGCCGAGTTGCGAAAAGAACAAGTAGAGAAAAGGAAGAAAGGCGAATTGATGGGAATTGGAATTTCAAGCTTCACAGAAATTGTTGGTGCAGGTCCATCAAAACATTTCGACATTCTTGGGTTGAAGATGTTTGATTCCTGCGAAATTCGGATCCATCCAACGGGCAAAGCAATTGCACGTTTCGGAACGAAATCACAGGGTCAAGGACACGAAACGACCTACGCTCAAATCATTGCAGAGGAACTTGGAATTCCAGTTGGCGATATCACAGTAGAAGAAGGTGATACGGATACGTGTCCATATGGGCTTGGAACGTATGCAAGCCGTTCCACACCGGTTGCAGGTGCGGCGGGCGCGATTGCATCCAGAAAAATTCGTGATAAAGCGAAAAGGATTGCGGCGTATCTATTAGAAGCGCGTGAAGAAGATTTAGAATGGACTCCCGGAAAATTTTCGGTGAAGGGTTCACCGGACCGGCACAAAAACAATTCAGGAAATCGCATTTGCTGCCTACACCAATCATCCACCCGGAATGGAAGGCGGATTGGAAGCGGTGAATTATTATGATCCACCGAATCTTACATATCCATTTGGAAGCTACATTTGCGTTGTTGATATTGACAAGGGCACAGGCGAAGTAAAAGTACGGCGGTTTGTCGCGGTTGATGATTGCGGAAACATCATCAATCCGATGATTGTTGAAGGCCAGGTGCATGGAGGATTAACGATGGGATTGGCGCCAGCTCTGCTGGAAGAAATTCAATATGATCCGGATGGAAACATGATTGGCGGTAGTTTCATGGAATATCTGGTTCCTACAGCAATGGAAACTCCAAGTTGGGAAACCGGTAAAACATGTACGCCTTCTCCGCATCATCCGTTAGGCGCGAAAGGTGTTGGTGAATCCGCAACCGTTGGAGCGCCAGCTGCAATCGTAAATGCAGTTGTTGATGCATTGTGGCATTTAGGAGTTCGCCACATCGATATTCCGATTACACCATATAAAGTTTGGAAGGCATTGCGCGACAAAGGAGTCAGTGAGTAGTTTTTGTGCCTTTGTGGTTGAGCTATGAGCGATTTGTTAGAACGGGCGGTTGAGCTTCGCGCAAAAGGTGAACCTTTTGTGCTTGCCACAGTTGTAGCATACAGACGTCCGCAATCTGCAAAACCAGGATCGAAAGCGATCATCAGTCTGGATGGAGTTGTTACCGGTTGGGTTGGTGGAGGTTGCGTTCAACCGATTGTGATTCGCGAAGCGCAAAAAGTTTTGGAGCAACGAAAACCAAATCTGATTGTAATCAGTCCAGATAGCACACATCCGGGTTGGGACGGTGTCAAAGAATATTTAATGACCTGTCAAGGAGGTGGTTCCTTGGAAATTTACTTAGAACCGATGCTGCCAAGACCGGAGTTAATTATCTTTGGCAACTCACCGGTCGCGCAAGTTCTCACGCAACTTGGAAAGATTTTAGATTTCAATGTGATTGAAGGAAATTCTATGAATCAAATTCGCCCGCAGAGTTATGTGGTTGTTGCAACAATGGGTGATGGTGATGAAGAAGCGCTTACTGCAGTTGCAGGAAGCAACGCATCGTACATAGGATTTGTTGCAAGCCGCGAGAAATCATCAAAGCTGTTTCAATATCTTCGCGAAAATGGAATCGCAGATAAAGATTTAAAGCAGATTAAATCACCTGCAGGCTTGGAACTCGGAGCAGAATCTCTTCCGGAAATTGCATTCAGTGTGATGGCTGAAATTTTACAGTTGAATCGTCAGCGTGAAAGTTCCACAAAGTCTGAAAAACCCCAAACGCAGATTCCGGTATTAGAAATCCGAACTGCAATCGATCCGATTTGCGGAATGACAGTAGATTTAAAAACGTCAAAATATTCATCGAGTTATGAATCAAAAACGTATTTCTTCTGCTGTCAGCGATGCAAAGATACTTTTGATAAAGCGCCGGCTACTTACACGAAATGACCGCCGCTAAATTTGTTTCCGGTTTAATTCTCGCTGCCGGAGCTTCCAGCCGTTTAGGTCAACCCAAACAACTCCTTCCTTACAAAGGAACGACTTTACTTGGCTGGGTTGTTAAACAGATTGAATCCAGCAAAGCGTTGGATGAAGTAATTGTGGTTTTGGGCAAAAATGCAGATGACGTTCGCAATCAAGTTGAATTCACAAATTCAAAAGTAGTTATCAATCCCGGAACCGAGCTAGGATGTTCCGCATCGTATCGAAAAGGAATCAGCGCTTTCGATACACGCACCGAAGCATTGGTTGTCCTTCTAGGAGATCAACCTGGAGTCGATCCTGAAATTGTAGAGAAAATCGTTTCATTTTGGCGAACCGATGGAAGCAAAATTGTTCTGGCAAATTATCAAGGGCGAAAAGGCCATCCAATGATCTTTTCAAAAGATATTTTCCATCTGTTAGTGGATCTTCATGGTGATAAAGCGGTCTGGAAACTTGTAGATCAACATCCGGATTGGATTCGTGAAGTTTCAATTGATCGCCCCTATCCTCGCGATGTAAACACCTGGGAAGATTATCAGGCTCTCTTATCTTGAGTTATACGAGTGGTTATACTTAAGTGCATAATTTTGGTATAATTTATGGTATAAACCTTAGGTATGAAAACTGCAATTTCGATCCCTGACGATGTATTTGAAGAAATTAGCCAGGCGGCTGCGGAAGATAATATTTCACGCAGCAAACTTTTCACTGATGCAGTTCGCAGGTACCTTGAATACCGAAAGAATCAAAAGCTGTTATCAGAACTGAATAAAGCGTATTCGGAAGACGAATCCAAAGAAGAAATAGAAGTAAGGAAACGATCCAAGAAATATTACGCTAATAAGATTGCTAGAGAAAAATGGTAGTTCTGCAAGGTGAAATTTATTGGATCGATTTAGGGTACCCCTCAGGCTCTAGCCCCGGATTTAAGCATCCTTATGTAGTTGTACAAAATAATATTTACAACAAAAGTTTGATTAGAACCACCGTCGTCTGCCAAATTACATCAAATCTGAAAAGAGCGCTTGCTCCCGGGAATGTGCGATTACGAAAGGGTGAAGGAAATCTAACCAAGGAGTCCGTGGTAAATGTAACGCAGATTCTGACCGTTGATAAATCGGATCTAATCGAAAAAATCGGAGCATTATCGCAAAATCGCGTTTGGGAAATAATTCAAGGCATTAAACAGCTTCTTTCGCCAACAGAAATTAATTCACTGTGATTTGATCGAATCTTCCGGTGCCTTTCTTTACCCGAAATCCTACGGTGCCGTTTGGAGATGATGCTGGCGGAATTGTTAGAATCGAAGAACCATTCAACGATACCGAAAAATCGGTTCCGTTGAATGCGAGCTGAATTTGATAAGAAGTATTTGGATCAATAACTGCAGCTGCTTTTGTTTTGAGAATTAAGGCTCCATTCAAACGCTGTTTCAACAGAATTTTGTCTTTTGCTGGAATGAGAATTAGTTCCACATAATTCTTTTTGTCCACATACCACGCCAACAACGAAACACGCGCCTCGGCTTCAGTACCAATTTGAATTGTTGTATCAACAACGCACTGGCTGCAACCAGAAAAAATTGGAGCGGCAATTGCATCTGCTTTGCGAGTATGAACTCCCACAAGCTCATTGTTGGATTCACTCCAGGTGCCTTGGATGTAAGTCCAGTTCGGATCCACGGTTCCATCATTAAAGTCATCACAAAACAAACACGCTCCAGGATCCTTGATTTGAAGTGTATAGTTACGACTGCCGGTATCAGAGTTCGAATCGGTAGCCGTAACAGTAAAATTAGAGAACCCCGCAGTATCAGGGGTTCCTGACAAAACTCCTGAAGTATCCAATGAAAGACCGGACGGAAGCGATCCGGATGTTACTGCAAAACTATATGGTGCTATCCCTCCAGAAGCTGTAATTGTTTGGTTGTAAGCAACACCAACAGTTCCTGATGGAAGAGTTGCCGGATTGACAATGATCCCGTTTACAAATTCGAATGCACCCATATCGAATGGGCCATTTACAGGGCGCGGTTCACTTTGTTGATGTTTCACATATTGAAAATCAACATTCGGAGCGCTGGCTGCTAATGTTGTTCCTGAGTCGATGCAAGCAGAACCGCTGCTCAGATGAAAATCCTGCGAATTGAAATCGGAAAATCCCGGAGCGCTTCCTATGATGTTTCCACCTTGATCATTTACATCTCCGGTAACGCCGCTATGGCTGTCTACGTATCCGGAATTTAACCAGTTATTGCGATAGTTAAAAACGCCAGCGCTATCAATCAGTGCAAGCTTATTGCCCGATGCAGTTACATATACAACATTGTTCCGCGCATCCGCAGTTTCATCATTTGTTGAAAGGCGAAGCAATGTTGTATTGCCTGATCGATACGAAATAACGGTGTTGTTGTAAAAGTAAAGAGTGCCTTTTCGATACTCATCTTCATTTCCGCTATCACCACCATAATGAGCAATCTGACTGTTCAGCCCATCATCCAATTCAATCAAGACATTTCCGTAAACATAAGTCTTCGAATATTCCGGAAAATCCTTCACGCCGCCACCATCATCATCTACAAGATCAAGCGCACGATTACCACCTTCAATCCAGTTATAACGGATCACAGTCCCGGCAGATCGATCTTTTAGATTATTTCCCAGACAGCCGGAACGCAGCGGACCAAAATAGTTGAATTGAAAAATAATATTATGAGCAGCAGTGTAATTGTTATGTTCGAAGATGCTTCCATTGTTTCCATTGTCGTAGATGTGATTCCCTTCAACCAAAATGTCTTCGGTAAGACCATCGAAGGCACCAATGAACAATCCATTTCCGCTGTCATGCAAAATGCAATTCCGGATCGTAAGATGTTTTGCTTTTTCAACATAAATAGATGCTGCGTTATTGATGTAACTATGAGTGCCGCCATCATCTCCTGTATAAGTAAATGGAGGCCGGCTGCTGCGTATATCAAGATTTTCTATGACAATGTACTGCGACGTTGTATCCGGCGGAGAATTTGCGCCACCAATTTTAATTACTCCACGTTCTTCGTTCCAAAAATTCAATGCAGGCGGTGTCGTAGCATTGTTTCCATCAATAACCGGGAATTCTCCATTCGGACCAAGTACACCTTGCACAACTATTGGATTGTTTGCGGTGCCCTGCCTGCAAATCACCCACTTTTCTTTGTATGGATTTGCGCGATAGTGAATTCGAACGATATCTCCAGCTGTCAGAGATTCCCACGGAACTTCTGCAATGGAGGATAAAGGTTGTCCTGGTCCCACATTATATACAGTGGCGATTGCAGATGACGAGATCAGGATAAAGATTACGATTGCGCCTAAAACTCTCATGAACTTCGGATAGTCCAGCCCACGTGACTTACTGCAAGAGAAATGCCATAAAGGGCTCGAGAAGAACTCAGACCGTGGCGACAAATTTTGACTGCATGGGAGCGCCGACTTTCGTCCGAAGCTTAGATCTCGCAAGAACCTTTCGGATGAAGCGAGGTTAGCAAATGACCTACTTTCTGGAGTTCATCTTCGCTTAGAGTTTTTTCCAACCGTGGAAAAATGATGTCTTCTTCCAGCCGAACGTGATTTTGTAATATTTTCCCAAGCTCTTTCAGATCATTTTCGAATGCTTCATTTTTTGAAAGCAACGAAGCCAGCTTTCCGATTTTCGCGCGAATCATGGCATGATCCGCGAGCATTCGCATAACGTCTTGATCATTTTCAATTGCAACGTGAAGTGCATATGCGGGAATTAAAATTTCTTCTTCTTCACGAAAGTGTAGCTTTCCTTTCGTTTCCCAAAACTGAATGAAATCGTCCGCGACTTTACTCAAGCTTGAATCACGTGTAGTGCTAGATTCTTCATTCGCACGGCGGATGTTTAGAGATTCCATCAGTGCGAAATGATGATGCCGACTTAATGCATGCAGGCTTTCATGTCTCTTCATTACCTGATCTCGTTTCTATTTGGCCAGCACCGACTTTGCTCCTGCATTTAAAGCCAGTTTGTTAAAGGCCTCAACGTCAGTTTGCATGATTGATTTTAGGTTTGCCAGTTGAACGTCGATTTCTTTATTGAGATCGTTAACACGCTCTTTCTGCCCTTCTGTCGGACGACTGTCGCCAAAATCCAAATGCGTGTAGACATAGGCAAGTTGATTATCAAGTTTTGTTGGATAATTTTCAGTATCCTGATCTGCTTCATTGCGAGATTGCATCAACTCATCTTCTATGACTGTCAATTTCTTCCATAACCCATCGGAAGCTTTGCGTAATTCACTGACATTTTTTCCTGATTCAGCAAGTTTGCCTGTGAGATCGTGCGCTTGCTGACGCACCGAACGGATTTGCTTTACTGCACGGTAAAGTTCATTCAAACGATTCTGAATTTGCATTGAGAACGCGAACTGCTCATCCAGGTCTTCCTGAGATGCTGAAGATCGCGGATCCTTCAGAACATTGAACGTTTGTGACTGCTTCCAATCTCCAACATTCAATGTTGCTTTAAAAGTTCCAGGAGCTACTCTCACTCCGCCAAGATATGCCCACACAATTGTGCCTGGAGGGAAATCAATCACCGGATAACGCAGGTCCCAAACGAACCGATTTAATCCAGCGTTCTTTGTGAGCTTACGATCACCGGCATAGCTTCCCATGAAATCGTAAGGAAATTCGAGATCTGGCTTTGATGCATATTCACTGGAAAATGTTTGAATAACATTTCCCTTTGAATCAGAGATCTGCAAAGTGATTTCACCCTTAACATCTTGCGGAAGTGAATAGAAAACCATTGCGCCGTTAGGGGGATTGTTATCACTCTTTGGCATACGCGTTCGATATGTATTGCGAGGTTGAAGAAGCCAGGGTGTCGTTTTTGGTGAAATATTTGAAGCCACTTGATGAATGACCGTTAAATCATCAAGAATCCAAAAGCTTCTTCCCTGCGTTGATGCCACAAGATCGTTATCATGAATTTCCAGATCTGTAACCGGCACTACTGGTAAATTCAACTGAAGTGATTGCCAATTACTGCCGTCATCAAAAGATATAAACATCCCGGTTTCTGTTCCTGCATACAACAAACCTTTACGCGCAGGATCTTCGCGCACCACACGCGTTGGATTGTCCGATGAAATTCCATTTTTGCCTGAGGTCAGCAATGTCCATGATTTTCCAAAATCATCAGTTCTAAAAATGTATGGACGATAATCGCCAAGTTTGTATTTAAGTACTGATATAAAGGCTCTAGCAGCATCATGAGGTGATGCTTCAATCGTATTCACACTTCCCCATTCAGGCATTGCAGGAGGAGTTACATTGCGCCATGTTTTGCCATTGTCATCAGTAACATGAACCAAGCCATCATCACTACCTGCCCAAAAAACTCCAGCTTGAACCGGCGATTCTTCAAACGAAAGAACATTGCCATAAACTTCGATCCCGGTGTTTTCATACGTAATTGGTTCGCCGGCATAATCCTGTTTCGATTTATCATTGCGCGATAAATCAGGACTGATTACTTGCCAGCTATTACCTTCATCAGTGGAACGATGGATAAATTGTGATGCAAAATAAAGTTCATTTGGATTGTGCATCGAAACTCGAAGCGGGCCATTCCAATTGAAACGATAACGTAAATCGCGTGCCGCAAGTCCAATTTCCATTTGCGGATACGCCATCACATTTTTGAATTCACCGGTCTTCACATTCAATCGTGTAATTTCGCCGCCATAACTTCCTGCATAAACAATGTCCGGATTGTGAAATGCAAAACCGATGTGACCGCTTTCCCCGCCTCCAAGTTCGCGCCAATCTTCATAAGGAGTTGCCTTACCCGAAGTAATCCGGCTCGGTATAGAAATTGTGCTGTTATCTTGTTGCGCACCATAAACGAGATAAGGAAACTGATTATCAACCGCGACGTAGTAAATTTCAGCTGTTGGCTGATTTAATAACGTTGACCAATTCTTGCCTTCATCCATAGTCACTGATGCGCCGCCATCAGTTCCCATCACCATGATGCGAGGGTCTGATGGATTGATCCACAAATCATGTCCATCACCATGCGGAACGTCGATCACTTCAAAATTCTTACCGCCATCACGCGAACGGAATTCATCGACATTTAAGATGTAAACTTTTTGCTGATCTTTGGGATCAGCAAAAATATGCATGTAATACCATGGGCGTTGATACAGTCGCCGTTTTTGATTTGTTTTTAGTAGACTCCACGTCTCCCCTGCATCATCAGAACGGAACAAGCCCCCTTCTTTTGCTTCAACCAGCGCCCACACACGTTCTGAATTTGCTGGCGAAACTGCAACACCAATTTTCCCAACAACTCCTTCCGGCAAACCGCCTTTCAATATCCTCCAGGTGTTACCACCATCACTGGTTTTATACAAAGCACTTTCTTCACTTCCGGAAATGATGGTCCATGGTTTTCTTTGGGCAGTCCACGCTGAAGCATAAAGAACTCGCGGATTGTTTAAATCCATGGCAAGATCTGCAAATCCAGTTTTTGGAGAAATGTTCAAAATCTTTTCCCAATTTTCTCCGCCATCTTTCGAACGGTACAAACCACGTTCTTCATTCGGTACCCATGGATTTCCAATTACAACAACGTAAACCAAGTTCGGATCGGTGGGATGAATTCGGATCCGCCCAATCTGACCCACCTTGCGAAGACCAACATGCTTCCAGGTTTTTCCGGCATCCACAGATTTGTAAATTCCGACACCCATTGCAACATTTCCACGGATCGTTGATTGACCAGTGCCAACATAAATCACATTCGGATCTGAATCGGATACGGCGATCGCGCCAATCGATCCACTTTCAAAAAACTTGTCAGAAATATTTTCCCAACTCTGGCCGGCATTTATTGATTTCCATACACCTCCGGCAGTCCCCTGGTAAAAGACGTTGGGTTGTCCTATGACTCCGGTTACGGCTCCGCATCGGCCTCCGCGTGAAGGTCCGATATTTCGATATTTCAACGCCTGCAATTGTTTGGAATCGATATCAGCAGCAACACAAATTGAACAAAGTAATAATGAAAAAAGAAGGATTAATTTACGCATAAAGGTATTTTACCGCTGAGTGACCGAGACTGATATAGAGATTCGTGATTATGCGTGGGCCTGGCCTTGCGCCAGTCTCACTTGTTCGCGCCAGTATTCCTGACCAGCGTCCGGAAGCGTATAAACCGGATCATAGTATTCATACATATGCGATAACGCATCCGAATCTTGCGAATCAACAATCGTCCGGTAGTTTTTCGTCCAATAACTGATTCCAAGTTCGCGATTATATTTCTTGATCTGATGCACCCAACGTTTTCCGACAAAAGGCACATCGCAAACAATTCTTGGAGTCGCAAATCCTGGAACATATCCCATAATGTCATGCTGCAATTGCTGTGCTTCATAAACTGCAACACGCCAATGTTCGGAATTCGGAATCATATCGCACATATAAAAGTAGTAAGGCATGATCTTGGCATGATCGAGCAAAGTGAAACAAAGATCCAATAAATCTTTGCTGGAATCATTCACACCGCGCAACAACACGCCTTGATTTCGCACATCTCGATATCCCATTTCCAAGAGTTTCTTGACTGCTTCAGCAACTAAAGGTGTAAGCGAATTTGCATGATTCACATGAGTATGAACGGCAATATCAACACCACGTTCCCATGCTTTCTTTGACATCCGTTCGAAAGCTTTCAAAACATCATCTTGCAAGAAGTGCTGTGGAATTCCCATCAAGCCTTTTGTGGCGAGACGGATGTCGCGGATATTTGAAATATCCAGAAGCTTGCTGATGAAATCTTCCAAAACAGTAATCGGAACATTCGCAATGTCTCCACCAGAAACAACGACATCTCGAACTGATGGATTATTGCGTAAATATTCAAGCATTTCAGCGTAGCGATCTTTTTGATTCAGGTTGAATTTGTGTTTTTCAACTTGAGGAACACTATTGCCAACCAGATCCATTCTTGTGCAATGACCGCAATACTGTGGACACGTGCTCAGCAGTTCAGCTAACACTTTTGTTGGGTACCGATGCGTCAAACCTTCAACAACCCACATGTCGCTTTCATGCAATGAATCGCGAGTTGCTTTTGGATGGCTTGGCCAATCTGGACGGCGATCATCGAAAGCTGGCAGCATGTAACGTCGGACAGGATCTTTCCATAAATCGGTAAAATCCATGGTGTTCAACATTTGTGGTGGAACCAGCAACGACATCGTTGCACGGTCACGCTGATCGCGTTCAATGCCGGCAATAAGCGAATCCGGAATCAGTTCACCGAGCGTATTCTTAAGCTCACGCATATTTTTGACGGTGTGTTTTCGTTGCCATAGTGCGCTACGCCATTCCTCGGCAGTCACATCACGAAAGCCAGGAATCCGTCGCCAATCCGGTTCTACGAATTCGCGTTGCAAAGGATAACGGTATGGCTGGGCAAATTTCTTGTCGATGTTGTCGTTTGTTGTCATAAATGACCGCCCTTGGCTCGGCAATGCTGGTGAGAAGATAACGAAATGCAACGCTTGAAGCAAGTCTGCATTCGACCCGGCGTTCCCCGTTCAGATTTGTGTGCCGTAGCCGTCGATTTTTATTATATCACGTGGAATAGAGGCCCCGCGTTTGCGCCCTACAACCGCAAGGCCGGGCCTTCATTTATTCTTGAAACTTTTCCTCTTCTATCGTAATGTCTAAAAAGTCTGGAGATTGAAACTTGAAAGAGCAACATTATCGGATCATCGGATGGAGCTGCTTCGTTGGATTTATTCTCGTGGCGCTGTACTGGGTCCTGAACAACAATGGTCTGGCTGGTTGGTTAGGAAATTTGTTCGAAAAAATTATTGGAGCACGACTCGGAACAATCAGTGCGGTTCTAACGGTGGTTATTGTTGGATTCCCAGGCTACCTGCTAAAAAATTATTTTGAAGGTCTGGCCTGGAATGCTCATATGGAAACTTTGCCACCACCAGATCCCGTGGAATCGGCCAAACGGAGTAAATATGTCAAAGCGGACGCCGGATCATCTTTTGCACCATTGGCTCCCGCAAAACCGATCATTCTAACAAACGTTCCACAAACACAACAAGAATTTGTTGCGACATGTCCAGCCTGTGGAAAATTATTTCCTGCTAAACGTGAAGCAGAAATAAAATGTCCACAATGTGGTGAAACAGTTCCAACTTCATAGTATTCAAGGATGCAATTATGGGATTAGATGTCACTTTAATGCCTTTACAAAAAATTCTGCAGAATCCAAAACGTTCTGCAGAACACAATACATTTCTAAAACAAACTGGTTTTAGTATGCCCGCCGGAAGCGATAAAGATCTGAATTATTCCGAAAAAATTGGGCCTTATGCCGTTTTTCATCATCTCTGGCGTTATGCAGCGCATCTTGAAATTCGTGGTGAACCACCTGTTGAACCTGGAACTCATCCTACCGATGATGCATGCTATCAACAAGCAATTGCAAAACCTGAAACAAGATTTGATCAATTGCTTCGACATTCGGATGACACTGGTTATTATTATCCGATCGACTTTCCAAAAGTCCTTACTGTAACTGCTGAAACACAGAATCAAGGCGGATTATTCAAGAAAATATTTGGTGGCGGATCGAAGGAAACTGCCGCACCTGTGACATTTGGCTCTGCTATTAAGTTGTTGGATGAATTGCTGGAAATCAATAAATTCTTGAACGTGCCTGTGCGCGAGGAAGTTCCATCAGAAACATACGAAGATGGGATTCATGGTGATGAGTGGGGAGATGAGAAATCGAACCTGGGTCGTACTTTATTTCATGAGCAGAAAGGCAGTTGAACACGGGCAAATAGTCGTTTTTGAGTAATATTTTTTAACGCCGAGCGCGCTGGAATTAATTATTACCTTAAACTCAGCGATCTCGGCGTTAAAAATTTTCCCATGATAAGACTTGAAGATGCATCCATTATTTTTCAGGGGCGTCCTTTATTTTCCGGAATCAACTGGCAAATCACCGAACGTTCACGCGTTGGACTTGTCGGCGTAAATGGCTCCGGGAAATCTACGATTCTGAAAATTCTTGCAGGCATGCAGGAAGTTGAATCGGGACGTGTTGTTCAAGCAAAAAATTTCACCATCGGATATCTCCCTCAAGAATTACAAGGAAGCTCGGATCGTCTTGTTTTTGAAGAAGCACTTTCAGGGTGTGGATCTGCTCAAAGTCTTCAACGCCGGTTAGATCAAGTCGCGGATGCAATGCAGAAAACTGATTCTGGTACTGACGAATATTCCGAATTGGTTCTGGAATTCGGACGCCTTCAGCGGCTTTATGAGGAAGCTGATGGGTTTAGCGCAGATTCAAAAACAGCGCGCGTCTTACAGGGTCTTGGTGTTCCACAAGAATGGTGGCAACGTACAATGCGCCAACTCAGCGGCGGCTGGCAGATGCGCGTTCATCTCGCACGATTAATTCTTTCTGCTCCTTCACTGTTGTTGCTGGATGAACCAACAAACCATCTGGATGTTGAATCGATCATGTGGTTGTCTTCATTTCTAAGATCTTCCGGTGGCGGTTTGATATTAATTTCGCATGATCGATATTTTCTAGATGAAAATGTGAATGAAATTGTAGAAATTTGGGGAGGCAAACTTCATTTCTACGCAGGCAATTATTCTTTCTATCGCAACGAAAAAGAAAAACGTCTTGAACTGCTTCGCAACGCGTTTGTAAATCAGCAGGAAGAAATCCAGCGAATTCAAGTTTTCATCGATCGCTTCCGTTACAAAGCTTCGAAAGCTCGGCAAGTTCAAAGCCGCATCAATATGCTGGAGCGCATAGAGCGGATTGAACTGCCGCAGGATACAGCGCAAATCAGATTACATATTCCGGATGCGCCTCGCTCCGGTCGAGTGGTAATGGAAACAAAAAATCTCGGACATCATTACTCTGAAAAATTTGTTTTCCAGAATTTAAGTTTCCAATTGGAAAGAGGAAATAAGATTGCATTGGCCGGTGTAAATGGTGCCGGAAAAACAACGTTACTGAAAATTCTGGCAGGCCAATTACAGCCAGCTGAAGGGAACGTGGAAATTGGGCATAATGTTTATCCAGCTTATTACGCTCAAATGGTTACAGATCAACTCAATCTCCAAAACACTGTACTTCAAGAAATTTCACGCAGTGCTACAAACGAAGATGAAACGCGACTCCGTACGGTATTGGGTTCATTTCTATTTTCTGGAGACGATGTTTACAAAAAAATTTCGATGCTTTCCGGCGGTGAAAAAAGCCGCGTCTCTTTAGCAAAAATTTTACTCAAACCCTCAAATCTGCTTCTCTTAGATGAACCCACGAATCATTTAGATATGCAATCAAAAGAAATTTTGCTTCGGGCTTTGCAGGAATATGAAGGGGCGATCCTTTTCATTTCTCATGACCGCTATTTTATGGATCAGCTTTCTGAAAAAGTTTTAGAATTAAAAGACGGTAAACTTACCGAATATCTAGGAACTTATTCAGAGTATCTGGCAAAAGTAACTTCCAATGAAGAATTGCAAGAGGTTGAGACTCCAGCAACCGAAGTTGTATCAACTCACAAAACAAAAGATCAGAAGAAGCAGGAAGCCTTGAATCGGCAAGAACAAGCACGATGGAAAAAAGAATTTTTACAACCGATTAAAGAGTTGGAAGAAAAAATTGGAAAACACGAAGTGAGATTGAAAGAACTTGAACAAATTCTTGCTGATGAAAAGACCTATCAAGATAAGAATAGGTATTTTGATTTAATCGATGAATATCAAAAGCTCAAGTCGACCATTCAAGAGTCCTACATTAACTGGGAACACCTTCAAACTAGATTGAATCAATCTAAGCCACAATAAAATCGTCCTTCGTCTCAGTCCGAGACATGATTTTTGCCAATTTTGCAGCGCCCTGCCCTAAGTTATTGAAAACAAAGCAATGGTAATCATGGCACTGCATTTGCGAAAGGGTTTATACGGCAGGATGTGATGATGAGGGTTGGGATGGATCGAAAAATTGTTTTTCCGGATTTGGCGCTCGTTAGAGATGACGTAATACATGTTGTGCAACCGGGCGAAACATTGAAAACGATTGCTAAAAGTTATGGTGTTAAAGCGAATGAAATTTATGAAGCGAATTTAGGATTGATTCATCTTGGACGTTTCTGTGCAGGACGAAGAATTTTGATTCCAGATCCTGCTTCAAAGTTGTGCATTGTGTCTGAAAGAGATGTTACGGCTTTTGAATTGCAATATCGCGCGAAAGCGAATGTTTTGCAGCGTGCAAAGGAATATTGGGAAGGCGTATTAAAACAGGCCTTTGAATTGGAGAGTGTAGCAATAAGTGGTAGTAGGTCATGAGAGAGATGCCCTACGTTTGGACCCGAGAGGAATTGCAAATTTTGTCGAGACTCTGCGCAGGAATTGTCCTGCGGGAATTCGGAGGTGGGCTCTCTACCTGGGATGGGAGTCCCGCCTCCTGTTTATCGATCATAAAACCAGAAAGCGTATCAGGCAGTAATTATTGGACTTTTCCTTACCAAACACGTTAAGCCTGACGGGGTGGGTTCCGCAACGGGACCTGCCCCCATTTATTACCCCTATTGAGACATTTAAAAACCTAACCCGATGTGTAGATTGTTGAGACATTAAAAATCTAACCCTTTTGGGGTGGGGTGCGGGGAGGGGCATCCCCTCCCGGCCCTAGCCCTAAGTTCTTATGAGTTACTGTATCTGAGCGAAGGTTGTCTTTTAAACGAGCCGCGCGCACTTTTTGATTCATAGGATCTATATTATTAGTAATTCTTAGTTGGCTGACGGTTGCTTTTTGTTTGGGATTTAAAGGTAAAGAAGAGATTTGAGCGATCCGAAGCTCGATTTGATTTGAAAGTTCAAAAGGATCCAGATTTGCGCGAAGTGTTACAAGTTGTGAAATTTGATCTTTCTTGCCACTGCCAGAGGCAATCAGCCGGTCAAGCGGTGTTTGGGGCTGATCGTAAATTCTTTTCAGCTTTGAACCAATTCGAATTTTTTTCTTTAGTTTCATGGATGGAGTAAACAAGTTCATCAACCATCGTAGTTCGTTGCTGTAGAGTTGATTCATTGCGTTGATTGCCTCTAGGCTATCGTAACGGCGCCACCCAAACACTTTCCGAACGTGCGTCCAGTTCTTTTGTTCGATGTGTGCATTATCGTCTTTTTTGTAAGGACGCCCACGTGTGAATTGAATTTGATTGTTTTGACAGTAACGGAATAAATGATCATTAATAAACTCTGATCCATTATCAGAATCAATTCCTTTCAGCCGAAAAGGTAACGTTTTTTGAATATTCTCGAGGGCGGATACCACATTGCGTTCCGACTTTCCCAGTACTGGGCGTGTTTCGACCCAGGTCGTCAGAATATCAGTTTGATTTAAAGAATAGATGAATTCGCCAGTGGCTGAATTTCCAGAATGAGAGACCAAATCAATTTCGGTAAATCCAGCAACCGATACATTCCAGTGATCCGTCTTAATTGGAATATGGTGTTTGAGCAAACTTCCAGGTTTGGTTCTTCCATAAATTGATTTTCTCACTTTCCTTTTCTGCGATTGAAGTCTTCTGTCCATCTGGCGAGCATTAATTTGCAACAAATCTTTTTCAACCTCAGCATTTAGCTGAAAACGTTTTCGAATCCATGGCAGCCATAGTGGAAGAGCTGCCTTCAGCCGTACAGAACATAAATATCCGGCTGCCATCCAGACTGAAATCAAAATCCGGATCACGCCAGAGTCGTAGTGAGGCTTCCTGGCTTTCCGTTTTCGTTGCACTTTCTCTGCCCGGCCCATTCAACTTAGCAATTGCGTACTTCCGGTTATAATTGCAAACTCTGCAAAATTCATCCAGGATCCGATTCTTTTCTGCCATATCGGCTTTCCGATATCGATAATAAATGGCCTTGAAGTATTCTCTGCGCGAATTCTTACCCATAGCATCGACCTCTCTTGCTTCTATGGGTTAGATTCTCATATGTCTCAACGATCCCCCTTAGGGTTAGATTTTTGATGGCTCAATACGTTACCTTGATAGTCACCATCAAAATCGTTATAATTCCTTTTCTTCTTGAGAGGTAAATCTCCGTGTTATTGACCATTTTAGTCGTAGTTCATGTCGTAGTTGCGATCTTTTTAATCGCTGTGGTTTTGCTTCAAACAGGCAAAGCCGGAAACATTGCTGATGTTTTTGGTGGTGGTGGATCCATGGCTGCTTTTGGAGCGAGAGGAGCGGCTACAGTTTTATCACGTGTAACCTGGGTTGCAGCTTTTTTATTTTTGATTACCTCTTTAACTTTATCGATCATAAAAACTGGCACTTCTTCGATTATGCGAGGCCGTCAAAATACCCCTGCTCAACAACAGCAGCAGACTGCGCCTCCACAACAAAAACCGCCAGCACAACAGTCTCCGCAAAGTCGGTAATGTTCAACCGCAAGATCGCGGTTATCCACAAATCAATTACTGGCAATCGATGATTGAATTCTCCGATATTCAGCAAGCAGCAAAGAGAATCGAAGGCATCGCACATAAAACGCCGGTTCTACATTCACGCCAATTTGACGAACGTGCCGAATGTACGGTCTTTTTTAAAGCTGAAAATTTACAATGTGGTGGAGCTTTCAAATTTCGTGGAGCTTGCAACAAAATCAAAGCCGAGCTGGAGAAAGGGCCGGTAAAATCAGTTGCTGCATTTTCATCGGGCAATCATGCGCAGGCAGTTGCATTGAATGCGATGCTATTGAAAATTCCTGCGGTAATTGTGATGCCTCACGATGCACCTCAAGCAAAAATTGAAGCGACTCGCGGATACGGTGCTGAAGTTGTTTTGTATGATCGATACAAAGAAGATCGCGAAAAAATCGGACGTCAAATCGCAAAAGAGCGCAACGCACTTTTGATTCCACCCTTCGATGATCCGCTCATCATGGCAGGGCAAGGTACTGCGGCCTTAGAGTTGTTGGAAGAAGTACCAGATCTCGATTTTCTTTTGACTCCCATGAGCGGTGGAGGCTTGATGGCAGGCTCAGCAATAGCTGCAAAACATTTGCGGCCCAAAATAAGTCTTATGGGAGTGGAGCCTGAAAAAGGGAATGATACGTATCTTTCTTTTCAGCGCGGCTCTCGTGTGACGATTGAAGTTCCAAAAACAATTGCTGATGGACTGCAAACCCCGTCTCCCGGAGAATTAACTTTTCCGATCAATCATGAACTCGTTGAAAAGATACTTTTGGTAAGTGATTCTGAGCTTGTGAAAACCATGATTTTCATCCTGGAACGGATGAAAGTATTGGTTGAACCTTCGGGAGTTGCAGCCGCTGCTGCGGTGCTGACCAAAAAATCAGATTTTCAGAACGGACGTGTTGGTGTTATCTTAAGCGGCGGTAATATTGACCTGAATTCACTGGCAATTTATCTTAATGACTGATGGAATCAGAAGAAACAGCTGGAAAATACGAAATCACCTGTTACACATGTAAAGCGCGTTTTGATGCGCTGGATTCTGTTTGGTGTAATTGTCTGGTTGGTGAGCGCTCGCTGGTTTGTCCAAGCTGTTTGAATTGTTTCTGCAAAGCGAACACAGCTTACAAAGAAAGATTTTGGGCTTTTGCACCGCAAGAATTGTGGGATCGCAAGTTAGATGAACATCGCCGCGATTTTGATAAGCCGAATCCAAATCCAGAAAAAGTAACTCGTCCGCTTGTACTTGTTGTGGATGATGAAAAAGAAATCCAGAAAGTCGCGATCCGTGATATTGAAGGACTTGGTTACGGATGTATTCTTGCGAAGGATGGTGTTGAAGGATTTGAGATGGCAAAGAAATATAAGCCCGATCTTGTTCTTTCAGATGCTTTAATGCCCAAAATGGACGGACGGGAAATGTGCCGGAAAATTAAGAGTGATCCGGAAACATCAAAAATCAAAGTTGTAATCATGACTTCGCTTTATACCCAATCGAAATTTAAGTCAGAAGCTTACCGCGATTTTCGCGTAGACGATTACTTGAGCAAACCTCTGGACTTCAATCAACTCCGCACAATTCTACAAAAACATTTAGGCTAGAATTTCACCACAAAGGCACAAAGCTAAGCGGCGCAAACGCGTGCACGCCCTTCAGCTTTTGCAACATACAAAGCTTTGTCTGCTGCTTCGATCCATTGTCCCAGTGTCATATTGCGATTGAGCATCGCAATGCCTGCACTGAAAGTCACATAAAATGATTTGCCATTCGGCGCACGATGTTCAAAATGCGAGAATTCTTCAAGCAACCGATTCATCAAACGAACAGCTTCAGCTTTTTTGAGTTCATCAATTAATACGGCGAATTCTTCACCACCATATCTCCCGATTGTATCGGTTTGACGAAGCCGTCTTCTTAAAAGAGATGCAAGCCCTGCAAGAACGCGATCACCAACAGTATGGCCGTAAGTATCGTTTACTTGTTTGAAGTGATCGAGATCAATTAGAACCAGAACTGTATTGCGATGTCCTTTGCGAGTTTTTTGCCCCACTACAGCACGCGCGCGTTCTAAAAATGCTGAATGCGTCAGCAATTTCGTAAGTCCATCACGATCCATCAGGCTTTTTAGAAAACGGGATCGTTCGATTCGTGCGGCAACAGTCGATAACAACAAACCGGGCGCAACTGGTTTCACTAAATGATCATCACCGCCTGCACGCACCGTTTCGATTCGATCTTTCATCTGCCCTTGCATACTCAAAAACAAAACTGGCAGAGTTGTGTATTGTTCGTGTTGACGAATATATCGTACGAGATCGATTCCAGTTATTTCCGGAAGGACAATATCCATAATCACAAGATCAGGCCGGAACGAAAGCAAGTCTGCCTCAAATTGATTCGGATCACCGCAAACGCGAACTTCGTAGCCTGCAGTTTTAAGAACCGCGCGCAAAAATGCGGCTTGATCTTCATCGTCTTCAACCGATAAGATTCGCGGCGGATCATAACGCTCTCGAAGTAATAAATATCGCAGTCGCTGAGTTAAGACTTCCCAATCCAGCGGTTTTTCGAAAAATCCATCCGAGCCGCAGCTCAGCGATTCCACTTTGTCATGAAATCGGGAAAGAGTACTGATCATCAGAATTGCGGGCGCATCGCCCCCTGGCAGATTTCGAATCAGCTCAACCAATTCATAACCAGAATCTTCACCCAATAAAACATCCACAACCATTCCATCGGGCATCAATTCGTCAATTGCCTGCAATGCATCAACTTTGTTGTTTGCGGTACGAACAATCATGCCTTCGTCTTGCAACAAGCTGGTTAGAGATCGGCAGATGTCGGGATCATCATCTACGATTAAAATTTGAAACGGCTGGAGTGCTACCTGGGCAGGTTCGCTTTTTTTCTCAGCAGGTTGAAAGTTCAGCCTTCCTGATTCAAACGCATTTCGGAGTTCTTCAGCAGAATCACGCCAACGATTCAGCTGAGATAAAGTTGGCGCGATCCTATCTCTTAATAGATGATCGCATTCTTGCTCACACCACAATCCAATTTCGGTGACCTGATCGAAACCATATGTTTTCCCCGAGCCTCCAAGACCATGAAAAACCCGGCGCAAGTCACGTAATGCGTTTTCATCCGAAGGTTGGATTTCCAGAACATCCAATGAGCGATCAATGTTGGCCAGGCGTTCCGAAGAACCTCGAATGTATTGTTCTCTTAGTTCTTTAAGTGTCTCTTCCCAGGTCATTCGATCATCGGCCTTTAAGAACAGCCTCTACTTCTTCGGCTAGAGTGATTGGATCAAATGGTTTGTTTAAAACACCATCTGCTCCGATGCTCTTCAAATGATCGATTTCAGACTTAGCAGACCGCGCTGTCAGGAAAATGATTGGAATTTCTGCCGTTGCCGGATTCTTGCGCAATTCAGCAAGTGCAGCCGGACCATCCATCCCAGGCATAAGTACATCCATCAAAATCACATCCGGTCTTTCCGTTGCTGCCATCTGAATACCTTGATCCCCTGTTTCTGCCTCAACTACATTCATCTTCCCGATTTGACCTAGTGCAAATCGAGCAATGTCCCTGATATCTTCTTCATCATCGATAATCAAAATCTTCATTGGTAAAACTACTTCCTCCATCGATAGTTCTGGTAAACGATGAGTGTTCTCTCTGTCCCTTTGGTCAACAATATTATAACGGTTTGTAGCGCTGTCGTCTCGCCGGCTCCTTTACATATTCTCTCGGATCTTAATGCCGCGTTTTTTCAATTCGCGGCGGACATTCGCTTTTATGTCTTCCCGCAAATGTGGTGCATGATGCATTTTCAGGAGGTCGGGTGGTGATAACGTTGGGATCATATCCATCACCATTGGAGCCGGGGTGCGTGGGTTCGTTAAGATCGCAGCGCGTATCGCTTCGTGACTCATCCATGGCCTGTTACCCGCAATCGCTAACAGATTTTGCATCGGGATCGCAGCATTGCGTGCCATGAAGGCCACTTCTTGTTCGGTGATCCTCACATTTCGCAATAGGAATTCATTGATCTTCGAATTATTTTCCTGCATAAGAACTCTTCGTTCCATTAAATCCGCTTTTAATGCGAGCGCAACTCTTTCGGTAACAGATAAAGCTCGTATCTGATCGAAAAGTGAGCGTCCGACTTCTGCTGTTGCTGAAGCAATCGCACCACCCTCTTCTTTATTCCAGGAATCATCAGGAAGTTCGGATGGAAGTTCCACTGCTTTTGTGGTTTTGGGTTGATGTGGTGGTGGATCAACCAGATGAATGATAGTCGCTTCGCCAGAATACAGGATTCTGACCGGTTTTATCTTTCGTGATCGCGGACTTCCGGTCGCACGCGCTCGGAAGACAACATTTTTTGGAACGCCATAAGGAGGAAGTTCAAAATACCCATTACGATCAGCTTCAGCAAAGAATGTTTCAAATTCCTCCGGAGATTCAAACTCCAAAACCAATTCCCCGGAAGACTCCCCCGGAAACATTTTCATTTCTTAACCGCAAAAGCACAAAGTGCTATCAGCTTAGAATGTTGCTAATTTGTAGCAGTTCTTTTCGATCAGTCTGACGAATTGTGGCGTTATCGATATTTACAGCACACAACGTACCACACATTGTACACACAGCCGATTCATAATCTTCGCTCGCTTTCCGCATTTCGCGCGCACGATCACCATATAAAGCTAAGCGATACATTGTTTCCCAATCCAACAATTTTCTGGCGCGTGACATTTCAAAATTTCTTTCCCTTGCGCCCTTAACGCCTTTTGAAATATCGCCGCAAGCTGCACCAATCTTAAATGCGATAATTCCATCACGCACATCATCCACAGTTGGAAGCCGCAGATGTTCAGATGGCGTGACATAGCAAAGCATGTCGGCTCCTGCTGCTGCAGCAACAGCACCGCCAATTGCTCCAACGATGTGATCGAACCCCGCACCGATATCTATCGGCAGCGGCCCTAAAACATAAAACGGTGCGCCATTACAAAGATGTTTTTCAATATGCATGTTGTATGCAATTTGATCCAACGGAACATGTCCTGAACCTTCAATCATCGCTTGAACCCCGGCATTGTGTGCGCGTTTTTGCAATTGCCCGATGATGATCAACTCTTGTAATTGCGGCCGGTCAGTTGCATCTTCAATTGCGCCCGGACGCAATCCATCGCCCAAACTCAAGGTGATATCATATTTCTTGCAGATTTCTAACAATCGATCGAACTGCTCATACAATGGATTTTCAGCATTGTTATAACGGATCCAATGCGCGTGAATCGACCCTCCGCGGCTGACGATTCCTTCAACGCGAGGTGAATCTTCTAATCGCGAAACAGATTCACGCGTCACACCGCAATGAACGGTTACGTAATCAACGCCTTGCTGTCCTTGTTTATCGATTTCATCAAACAATTCATCAGGGGTCCATTTAATAATGCTATTTCCGCGGGCCACCGCATAAATTGGAACTGTTCCCAGCATCAGCGGTGAACTCTGAACCATTTTTATCCGCATACGATCTAAATTATCGCCGGTACTTAAATCCATAACTGCATCAGATTTAAATTCAACGCAGGTCTGAAGTTTCTGCAACTCTTCACCTTCATCCTGGTGATCCGATGAATGACCAATGTTTGCATTTACTTTTGTGCAAAGGCCTTTGCCAATTCCACGCGGCCGGAATTTATGATTGATATTTTTTGGAATGACAATTTCGCCCGATGCTACATGTTTCCTGATGAATTCCGGATCAAGGCCTTCGTCTTCGGCCACCATTTTCATTTCTTCGGTAATGGCGCCTTCTTTTGCGTAAATTAATTGCGTCGACATTCAGCACCTCGCGTTAGTATGAGAGTTGGAAATTTGTTTTTCTTTTTATCTTATACCACCCAGTCGAAGAGTGCACGAAAAGAACAATTCAGCAAGCTATGGATTAATCGGCAAAAAATAAACTCCGCTTGTCGCGGCTAGCAAAGTAAAGGGATCTGGAGATATCGCAAGATCCAGGATGCCCTGACTTGTTCCTAGAATGCCATTATTTTCCAGACCCGTTAAATCTAACTTCTGCCATGATTCTGCGCCATTTTGAGAAACATAAATCTCTTTGGAATTGAATATATAAATTTGTGAAGAATTGCCAGGATTCAGGATAAGACCATCCAGGCCCTGGAGTGAGAGCTCAGAACCTTTAAACTGCCAGGAGTTAGCACCATCTATTGATTTGAACACCCCAGCAGGACCAGTTCTGTCATTAAACCCAGCAAAATAGATTATTTTTGGGTTCGTTGAATCTATCGCAATACCCTTAATTCCGAAAAGAATCTTCAAACCATGAGTTACATTGCTCCATCGATTTCCACCATCAGTGCTCTTGTAAATTCTCCCATCGAAGGTTCCGGCAAAGAGTATCGCAGGATTACTTGCAGAAACTGCGATGGAAGTGACTCTTTCGTCTGCAGGAAAACCACTTTTCTTTCTAACCCAATTGTTTCCTTGATCGATGCTTTTAAGAAATCCGTCTGAAGTTGCTATATACAAGGTATTTTCATTGACTGGATCCAGTGCAATACAATTTATCGACCAATCTCCTGCCAGTTTTTTGATCCAAGTTTTGCCGCCATTTTTGCTCAAGTACAGACCATGGCCAGCGGCAAAAACGAGATTTGGATTTTTAACATGAACAGCAAGATGATCGACTCGCTCATATTCATTCTGATTTGCGATTAGATTCTGATTCCAGTTTTTTGCAAGATTATTGCTTCGGAAGAGTATTGTTCCATTTGATGCAAATATTGTTTGCGGTTTAGCAGAACTTAAAGCGAGTACCCTGGTTTCGGTGAAAATCCCTTTGTTACTGAGCTTCCAACTCAAGCCACTATTTTGAGATTTATATAATCCGTTCGGAGTTGCTAAGAAGACCGTATTGTTATGATGTGGATCAGCATTGGCTGTTGAGCCAAAATCTACACTTCGCTCGGGCAGTGGAGACTGAGTCCATGTAATTCCATTGTTAGTGGATCTTATCGCTCGATGTTCTCCAGCAACATAAATTGTGGAAGGGTGTTTTGGATCAATTGAGATTCCTCTAGGATTGGGGATACATTCGCATTTGGTATTTGCCCAATTTCGTCCAGAATTTGTAGTTTTATAAACTCCGCCAAGTCCCCCTGCATATAAAATCTTGGGGTCTTTGGGGTGAATCTGCAGTGAGGAGGCTTGCTTTAACCTTAATCCTGAACCAAGTCTAACCCAATTCTCTCCTGCGTTGGTGGATCGATAAAATGTGCCATCGCCCATCAAAAAGTAAATTATTTTTGGATTGGTGGGATCAATTTCAATTTGAGAAAGATAACCCTCTCCGCCAACCATATTGCGATTGATTTTCTTCCAGGTAAGGCCCCCATCTACGCTTTTTACAATCGGAGCAGAAATAATTGTTACGTAAAGAATCAGAGGGTTCGTTGGATCCATTTCAAAATCGCCAGCGCCGCCTCCGATATCATTACTCCCGGAATCGTATTTCGATCTTTCGTTCCATGTTAATCCTTGGTCCCTGCTAAAAAGGAGTTGGAAATTCGGGCCACGATCGCTTATCGCAAGAATTTCGTTCGGTATCTGAGGATGGATTTTGAACAGAAGAGCAAACGGAAGATTGGTCGTTTCCCAACTTTGCCCTCCATCAATACTTCTGAAATTTTGAGTAATTATGAAATTTGGATCAAGCGGATGAAAGAACAACGGTGCTCTTACACCAGCATAAGGTCCATTGGAACGCCACTCAGCGCTGGAAATGGAACCGATCAAAGCAAAAGCAGCAACACAAAGAAGGATTTTAAGTTTAGTTATCACTCGCTTAATTGTACTCTGGCAAGCCCTTTATCCGCCAATGGCGTACATTGCACGCTGTGGTTGAACAAAATCGGGAGTATTAATTTTATGTCCTGCCCATTTTTCAGCGACAGCCGCTTGAATTAGCTTAGCGATCTCATCCAGATGATCACCATTGCGCAACGGAGTACGCAAGTCAACTTCGCTGATTGCAAACAAACAAGTTCGGAATTTACCGTCAGCAGTCAGTCTGATGCGGGTACAACTGGCACAAAAGGGCTGCGTTACTGAGGGAATAATTCCAAAACCGCTTTTGAATTTTGTAGCAGGGCTGGCTTCTCCAAATTGCACCGGTTCTGTAGAACCAAAGGCGCGCGCTTTTTCCAAAATTTCCTGTTCCGTTAATACACGATCGCGGCTCCATTTGTGATCACCATCTAAAGGCATGAATTCGATAAATCGGATTTCAAGATTTTTCTCTTTTCCCCAACGAAGAAAATCACCGATTTCACCATCATTAAAACCACGAATTGCCACACAATTTATTTTTATTGGGTTGAACCCGGCACTCCGCGCAGCCTCAATTCCATCCATAACACGCTCAAACGAATCATTGCCGGTGATATCACGAAATTTTTGGGGATTCAGCGAATCAAGGCTGATGTTAATTCTTCGGATGCCGGCCTGGTACAAATCATGCGCAAGTTGAGGAAGGTAGTAGCCATTCGTTGTTAGGCTTATGTCTTGAAGTCCTTCGATTTTAGAAAGACGTAATGCAAGTTCCGGAAGATTCCGGCGAACAAGGGGTTCGCCGCCAGTGAGACGAATTGAATCAACACCGAGCTTTACAAATAGACGGGTAAGAGTTTCGATTTCTTCAAAACTGAGGATTTGCGGTTTAGGAAGCCATTCCACATGGGATGGCATGCAATACGCACAGCGATAATTGCAGCGATCTGTAACGCTGATGCGTAAATCTTTAGCCTGCCTACCAAATTTATCTACAAGCATTTTTACACCACAGAGTCTCCAAGCTATCCTCTATTTTCTATCCTCTTTCCTCTATCCTCTTTCCTCAAGCCAGGCCATCTGGATTGCTTCCAAAATTTTTTCGTTTGATTTTTTTGGATCGTCTTCAAAATCAGGAAGTTCTGTAACCCACTTGTGAAGATCGGTAAAGCGCACACTTAAAGGATCGATATCAGGATACTTTTCCGCAAGCTGAATTCCAATCTCCTCAATATCTGTCCAACTGATTTTCATAATCACCTCATATTCACCGGGGAGCGGCGTCCCTGCCCGCCAAATTTGTACCGCGGGCACGGAAGCCCGCGCTCCAGATGAGGAGTTTATTTATGCGTTGTTTTTTCTGCTTCTTCTTCCAATTGATCCAGCGTCTTATCTTTCAGCGCGTTTGTAATCGTTTTGTTCATAATTCCTTGCGCCAGCTTTTGCGTACTTTGATCCAGCTTTTCAATCTTTTCCCGAATTAACGAATGATTCGTTCCCGCGTATGCATCACCCAATTCTTTTTCCGCTTGACGAATTTCTACTTGTTCTTTCGCTGAAATAAACTCATCGGCGCGTTTCATGGCTTTCTCAGTCGATCGCAAAACGATATCAGCATCGTTGCGCGCATCGATTACCATACGAGCTTCGAAATCAGTTTCCGCCGACTCCATTGAATCGATCAGCATCCGCTCAACTTCTTCGTCAGTTAATCCATAGGATGGTTTCACTTCCAGCGATTGCTGCTTGCCGGTACGCATATCACGCGCGGTTACATTCAGGATTCCGTTAGCATCAATCATAAATGTAACTTCAATGCGTGGAAGTCCTGCTGGCATCGGATCAATCCCTTTCAATTGAAATTTTGCAAGACTTCGATTGTCTTTTGCCAGTTCGCGATCGCCTTGCAACACGTGCACATCAATTCCGGTTTGATTATCGACAAAAGTTGTGAAGTATTCAGTGGCAGAATTTGGAATCGTAGAATTCCGCTCAATCAATTTCGTCATCGCCCCGCCGTAAGTTTCAATTCCGAGTGACAGAGGCGTAATATCGAGCAGCAACATATCGTGCGTTGAAGTTCCAGCCAGAATATCTGCTTGAACAGCTGCACCAAGCGCAACAACTTCATCAGGATTCAAATCGCACTTCGGAGCTTTTCCAAATAATTCCTGCACACGTTTGCGGACCAGCGGCATCCGCGTGCTGCCGCCAACAAGAACAACCTCATCAATTTGACCTGGTTCGATTCCCGCATCTGTCAGAGCCATCATGCAAGGTTTGATCGTGCGTTCAACAATATCGCCAACAAGCGCTTCGAAATCATCACGCGAGAGTGCAAGTTCAAAGTTCTGACCACCCAGCGGAATTACAATCTTCGATTGATGCGTGTCCGACAATTCCCATTTCGCGCGTTCTGCTGCATCCCGAATCTGCTGTTGAAGATTGGAATCAATTTCGCCGGTTCAGCCAAATTTGCGGATCATATCTGTTAAAAATTGCGATAGGCGGTTATCGATATCATCTCCGCCAAGATGCGTGTTGCCATTTGTGGCTAACACCTGAAAAATTCCATCTTTGACTTTTAAGATCGAAATATCAAACGTACCCCCGCCGAAATCATACACAGCAATCGTGCCTTCTTTGATTTTATCCAGACCATATGCAAGCGCGGCCGCTGTTGGCTCATTTAGTATGCGCAGCACATCGAGTCCGGCAAGTTTACCGGCATCTTTTGTGGCCTGGCGCTGAGCATCATTGAAATATGCAGGAACGGTAATTACTGCTTGTACAACACTGCGTTTCAATTCCTTTTCAGCGATAAACTTTAATTCTTTCAAAATCATTGCTGAGATTTCCGGCGGCGTGTATTCACGTTGATTGATCTTGATCTTAACCATCTCCTGGCCATGACCGACCACTTCATATGGAAAAAATTCAAGCTCATTGCGGATATCATCAATTCCTCTCCCCATCAACCGTTTTACGGAAAAAATAGTATGTTCGGCATCAGTAAGGCGATAATTTCTGGCGGATGAACCAACAAACATGTTGTCAGGCTGAAATGATACGATCGAGGGCACTAAACTTTTGCCATCTGGACCATTGATTACAACCGGCACACTATCTTTTACATATGCCACCAAACTGTTGGTGGTACCTAAATCAATTCCAACTGCTAACGGCTTCTCTTTCGCTGCCGTTCCAATTCCAATTTCAATACCCATTTTAGCTCCTGATGCGGGATGCGAGATGCGGGATGCGAGGGTTGATTAACTCCGCGCATCTCGCATCGCGCATCTCGCATCACATTTCTTTTTCTTCGCTTTTCAAGGTGTTATCAATTTGTCTCAAAAATGACTTTATGTAAGATCGTTCCGATAAAATTTCTTTGATCTTTTCAAGTTTCTTTTGTTCGGGAGCGGAATCATAAACTACAAAATTTTCCTGCAAATTCGCTTCCAGTTCTTTTACCTTTTCTCGCAGATCCTGTTCAGCTTTTTGAACTTCCTTTAATGCGGCTTCGGGAGGATTTCCGTTTGCTTCACGGATCGTGTCTAAAAGATCATGAATTTCGAAAAAGTATTCCGCCATCTCAGTCGGAACATGCGCCGATTTTTCTTCAATTGAACCAAGCTTCCGTTCTACAACATATTTAGCTCTGCTTACAGGCTCTTTCAGCGTACGATATGCATTATTTACTGCAGAGGAATATTCATGAGCGATCTGATTTTCCAGCGGTGTCTTGCTGGCAAAACGGTCCGGATGATATTTACGGCTTAACTCTAAAAAACGTTTTTCTAACAGCGGAATATCAATTACCAGCCCATCTACAGGCAGTCCAAAAACATCAAAGTAGTTGCGTTCGGTCGGAGGCAAAATTCGACCGCATTCGGAACAATAATCTTGTGACGTAGTTTCTTTATTACAATGTGGACAAATCATAACCGCAAAGGCACGGAGGAAAGAGGAGTTAGACGGAGAATGAAGTTCCGCATCCGCAGGATTTCTTGGCATTCGGGTTCATAAATGAGAACCCACCATTTAACGGATCCGTAGAAAACTCCAGAATAGTTCCACGAAGATAGAGATAGCTTTTGAAATCAACAAACACTCTTACCCCATTGATTTCTGCAATCTTATCCCCCTGTTTGGTCTCATTTTCAAAATTCAAATCGTATGTTAAACCTGAGCAACCGCCGCCTTTGACCCCCAAACGCAGACCATACCCATCCAGATTTTTCGTTTCAACAATGTGCTTGATCTGCTGAGCAGCAGTATCCGAAATTCCTATTTCCAAAGCCATAAACTAACCTCGTTACGCCTTCTTTTTCTTATAATCCGTGATTGCAGCCTTAATCGCGTCTTCTGCTAAAACTGAACAATGAATTTTAATCGGAGGCAAACTTAATTCCTCAACGATTTCTGTATTCTTAATTTTCAGGGCTTCATCAATTGTTTTCCCTTTTACCCATTCCGTCACCAGACTGGAACTTGCAATTGCACTTCCGCAGCCAAACGTTTTGAACTTAGCATCTTCAATTACGCCGCTTTGTTCATTGATTTTGATCTGCAGCTTCATCACGTCACCACATTCGGGAGCGCCAACAATACCGGTACCCACGCTGGGATCGGCCTTATCCATACTTCCCACATTCCGCGGATTCTTGTAATGATCGATTACTTTATCTGTATATGCCATTTTTGCCTCCTTGAACTTTCCTCGATATTAAACTCAAACAGTTAACTATATCCGTCGTACTATCTCTGTAATATTACTCAGTAGTTGCACTCCACTGTACTTTTTTCAGGTCGATTCCTTCCTTGGCCATCTCGTATAGCGGCGACATTTCGCGCAGCCGTTTCACATTGGAAATAACCTTATTCATCACGTAATCCACTTCTTCTTCGGTATTAAATCTTCCTAATCCAAAGCGGATCGATGTATGTGCCAGATCTTCACCTACTCCCAAAGCCTTCAAAACATAAGATGGCTCGAGGGTCGCGGATGTACATGCCGATCCCGATGACACTGCAATATCATCCATTCCCATCAACAGAGATTCGCCTTCTACATAGGCAAAGCTCATGTTCAAATTATTTGGCAATCGTTCTGTAGGATGTCCGTTCAAATAAACTTCATCCAGTTCTTTTTCGATTCCAAAGCGCAATTTATCCCGCAATCCGGCCAAACGTTTCGATTCTTCCGGCATTACCTGCTGCGCAATTTCACATGCCTTACCAAATCCAACCATACCAGGCACATTCAAAGTTCCTGATCTCATTCCGCGTTCATGACCGCCACCATCCATCTGAGCAACTAATCGCACGCGTGGGCCTTTCTTTCGCACATACAATGCGCCGATACCTTTCGGACCATAAAGCTTATGAGCCGTTAACGACATCAAATCCACATTCATAGCCTGAACATCAACCGGAATCTTTCCTACAGCCTGAACTGCATCACTATGAAATAAGACGCCTTTTTCTTTCGCAATCTTTCCGATTTCATTTACCCGCTGAAGTGTTCCCACTTCATTGTTTGCAAACATGATCGAAATCAAAATCGTTTTGTCGGTGATCTCTTTCCGCAAATCATCCAAATTGATCTGCCCGTAGTGATCCACAGGCATATACGTTACACGTTTGCCTAGTTTTTCAAGACGTTTGCAGGTATCGAGTACTGCTTTGTGCTCCGTAACGCAGGTGATGATGTGATCACCTTTTTCTGCGTACATTTCGGCAACGCCTTTCAGCGCAAGATTATTGGACTCAGTAGCACCGCTGGTAAAAATGATTTCTTTCGGATCACAATGAATCAATGAAGCAATCCGTTCGCGCGAATGTTCTACTGCTTCCTCCGCTTTCCAACCAAAGGCATGATTGCGGCTTGCAGCATTTCCAAAATCCTGGGTGAAATAAGGAATCATTTCCTCTAAAACTCTCGGATCCACCGGAGTTGTTGAATGATAATCCATAAAAATTGGCAGCTTCATACTATCTGTCCCTCCTGTACAGGGAATTCTTTATAATTCTGCAGTTCTTCTTTTTTAGGTAACTGCATCTTTTTCATTTTCTTTACAATCATTTCGCGGTCCGACTTTTTCATCCGTTGAATAAAAAGGATTCCATCTAAATGATCGATCTCATGCAATAATGCCCGTGCCTGAAGCCCTGTACCTTCCAGCTCAATTGCTTTTCCTTCAGGATTAAATCCACGGACTTTTGCGTAATTCGGACGCGCGACATTTGCGAACAAACCGGGGAAACTCAAACATCCTTCTTGCCCTTTTTGTTCGCCCGTTCTTTCTACAACAACTGGATTGACTAAGATCAATTGCTTGCTGCGATCTTCACCGCCGCTAACATCAACCACCAGCAATCTTTTGTTCACACCTACCTGCGGAGCAGATAGTCCTACACCGTTCGTGAAATACATCGTTTCAAACATATCTTTGACGAACTTCCGCAGATCAGCAGTAAAGTCTTCAATCGGTTCAGAGACTTTTTCCAATCGCGGATCGCCATAATAAACAATGTCAAGAATTGCCATCACTGTACTCCCAGATCAATTTGATGAAGCGGAACAATTGGCTTTTGCTGGAACTCCATTTCCGCAGCAAGTTGTCCGATCGTAAGTTGTTCTAACATCCCATCCACTGTTTGCTGAATTTCACGAATGTGCTGATTGACCGCGCATTTGCGAAACCGGTTGCAATCAAAATGATCCATTAAACATTCTTGAATATGGGTTTCACCCTGGATCACCTGTAAGATTTCTTTCATCGTAGTTTTTTCAACCTGCCGCGCTAATTTGTAACCACCTTTTGATCCCATTTGAGATGCTAAGTATCCAGCTTTATGTAACTGCTGAAGCACCTTCGATAAATAACTTTGAGGCACATCCAGCGCCTCTGATAATTTATGGAGATCAGCTACTTCACCTGCGCGCCGAAGATGAAAATAGATCAAGACATAAACCGCATATAATGTTCCGCGTGTAACTTCCATCTTCTCTTCTAATTATGTCACTTCGGAAACCGAAGTTAGACTTATCAACTCCAATATTGTTAATTTACAAGGAAATCTCTCGGAAGTCAAGTGCTTTGCCGACGATAGAGTTGGGCTTTTATGAGGCTGTCGTTGCCGGCGTTTCTTTCTTAAATAATGCCCGGAAAGCTCGTCGGATAGCTCGATATAATTTGGGAGCAAACCAGATAATCAAGATAAGGAAAAACAGGACTATGCTCAAGGCAATATAGGGATGGTTATATACGAAATAGAGCGAACCGATGACCACCGCATCTTCGGCCATGCTCAATCCGATATTGCTAAATGGCTCTGCTGGCGAAATCATATTCAAGGTTAAACGTGTTCCGGCTTTTGCTGAATGCGAAGTAAGAGCTAAAGTTCCGCAAATCAGTGCAGAGATGATTTGAAGTTCCTGACTCTGATTTCCCATTACGTGAAGTGCAAGGTAAGCAGCAGCTAGAGGTCGAACAATGGTGTGGATTGCATCCCAGACATTATCGACCCATGGAATTTTGTCTGCGAAAAATTCCAATCCATACATCACACCGGATGTAATCAGAACTGAAGGATGCGATAAAGTTTCAAGCGAACTCAAAGTCGGGGTTAGATTAAGCCATCCAAAGCGTATGGCGAGTCCAGACACAAAAACGACCGCATAGACATTCACTCCGGAAAAGAATCCTAAACTGAACAGAGTCGACAAAGTAGCAAGGGTGGTTCCCATGTTATTCGTTCAATCCTATTTGATTTGCAACCGTTTTTAACGCGCTTGCAATAAATGGAATCAAATCATCCAGCGGTACTCCGAGTTGTTCTGCAGCTTTGTAGACTTCGTCACGATTAACGGTTCGGGCGAAAGCTTTGTCTTTTAATTTTTTCCGCACCGATTTCGCTTCAATCTGCGAAAGACTCTTGTCCGGTTTCACCAAAGTACAAGCCACAATAAATCCGGTAAGCTCATCTAATGCGAAAATGGCACGATCCATCAATGTCTTCCGTTCAAGTCCAAGATAATCGGCATGACATTGAATTGCATACACGATGTCTTCCGGCACTTCTCGCGATCGCAAAATTTCCGAACCTTTTAACGGATGATCAGGCGCATTCGGATGAATCTCGTAATCGAAATCGTGCAGCAAACCTACCAGCGCAAATTTATGCGGATCTTCGTTGTGCTTTTCAGCAAAAGCTTTCATCACCGCTTCGACAGCAATAGCATGTTTACGAAGACTATCTGATTTTGTATGTTCGTGCAGAATTTCGAGTGCTTGTTCGCGAGTCGGATAGTTCAATAATGGACTCCGAGCGTTTCACCGTTTTCTTCGGGCATTAATATCCAAAGAATAATGTATACCAGAATACCGGGAAATGCTGCGGACAGAACCGATGCAAGTACATAGGTGACACGAACCAGTGTCGGATCCCAACCTAACCTCTTTGCGATCCCTCCGCATACACCGGCAATCATTCGGTCTTTTTTCGAACGTTGTAAACCCATCGTTGCCACCTCCTTTTCAATAATAAATAATACGTTTTTCCGCCGCTTTTGTTTTGGAATTCAAAAGCGATAAGTGCTAAAACGACAGACTATCTTGGGTTTGTCTTCTCTTCAGTAAGGTGTTTAAAAAGCACTTCGCCAAAAATAACAATCGCGCGTTCTGTTGTTAGAGTCTGTGCTTTTTCTTTGACATCCGGAGGAACCCACTTTGGCCAGGGAATTTCTTCCGAAATATGCTTTCCGCCAGGTGTGTGTCGTTCGCTGATTGCGGCAAGACGATCGACCGGGAATTCACGCGCAAGCAAAACTAATGCAGGCCAAACGCGCCGATGGATCAAGGTTACTTTCCCATCGATCAACCGGCAGGCAACGATTTCAGGATAATCACGAACCGCGGATAGAATCGCAAAAATTTCATTCGCTCTGGGATGAGCCCACCAACTACCGGCAACAGTTCCACCTGCGATCCGTTCAACCAGATTCGGCCGTGGAGCCTCTCGCGCGTTCTAAAACGATCCCGTGCTCTGCAATAAACGCTAATGCATCCTTAACCGTCATTACCCCTTCCCACAGGTTGAATCTATTTAATTATATGTCACCACGGAAACGCAAAGGCTCCGTGACTCCGCGGTGAATATCGTATTTCAGATCTTCTTAAGCAGATTTTTCCAGCGTTCCCACGCTTTGTTGCGTGCATCTTTATCAGCCGCCGGACCTGCCGGATCTTCACCACTACGCATAAAACCATGTGCCGCTCCTTCGTAAGTTACCGGCTCGTAAGTTTTGCCAGCTGCTTTCATTTGTTCTGTTGTTCCCGGAATTGTTGCGCCGATGCGTTCATCATTCCCACCATAGAAGCCATATACAGCAGATTTGATTCGGGCAATATCATCTTTTGTATGTTCAAAACTTCCGTAAAAAACAAACGCTGCTTTTAGATCAGAGCGATTCGTAGCAAATCGCAAACTTTGTCCGCCGCCCCAACAAAATCCGGAAACGGCTAATTTGCCATTACTGGAAGGAAGTTTGATCACATAATCAGCAACAGCGTTAAGATCCGATGTTACTTGGAGTTGTTCAAGTTTGTAGATTCCTTCTCTTGCCGCATCTTCATCAGCAAAATCGCTGGTGTTTCCACCTTTTGGCCCCATTCCGGAAAGTAGATCTGGAGCGATTGCTATGTATCCTTCTTCTGCAAGTTGATCAGCAACTCCACGAACCCAATCAGTTAAACCTTTGTTTTCATGAATTACAATTACTGCGGTCGCTTTCTCTTTTGATTGTGGATAAACAACAAAGCTATGAACCTTACGATCCCCGTTTTTTACATCCACCCACTCAGAATGCCGCGGTGATTTTTCCAGCCTTTGTTTCACATAATCTTGGGCAGATAAAGGCAGAACAATGACCAAAAACAATAGGGCTGCAAAGGATTTCTTCATAACGCCTCCAGAAGGATTTTAGCATCCAAAAGTTGCTTAGAAAGAAACGAAAGTTGCTAACAGGATCGTCTGAAATATATGCCCCTCTCGAGACTTTGCCTGGCATGGCGGTTGCTTTGATACAAAACGCCTAAGGAGGGCAAAGATGCAGATACAAGGAAAGGTCAGTTTTCAAACAATTCAACAGACGTCTATTCAAACCAAAACGCAAGAAAAATCAGAGTCGACAGCTACAAAAAAGGATGTATTTGAGTCGAAAATTGAAGCGCAAAAGGAATCCACAATATTTGAGAAATCAAAAGCTGACGCCGACTATTACATGTGAAATGTTGAAGGCACCGCAATCAATGCGGAAAATGTAGATCAAATGGCTGAGGATCAAAAGCAAGAATATTCAGAGGCTAAAGAGAATTTTAAAGATGTAATTCAGATGATGCGAGAATATTTAGAAAGGCAAAGAGCGACATTGAGTAAAATAAAAGCTTAGCGAGCAGCAAGGAGCTCCGCTTGTTCTTCGGCATGATAGGAGCTGCGAACAAGAGGGCCTGATTCAACATGGCCGATGCCCAAAGCTTCACCTTTCACTTTCCAGGCGCGAAAGTCATCAGGGTGATAAAACTTTTTAACCAGCGCATGTTTTTTGGTGGGCTGCAGATATTGTCCTAAGGTCAAAATATCTACGCCGACAGACACTAAATCGCGGATTGTGCTTTCAATTTCAAAATCTTCTTCGCCTAAACCTAGCATGATTCCTGTTTTTGTAATCGAATCCGGATACCATTTCTTAGCGCGTTCTAAAAGTTCAAGCGTTATGGAATATTGGCCGCCAAGACGGATTGTTGGATATAGACGCGGTACAGTTTCGGTATTGTGATTCAAAATATCAGGCTTCGCATCCATCACCGTACGAAGAGCATCAGCATCACCTTTGAAATCCGGAATCAACACTTCGATATAACATTGCGGAGTTTTATTGCGGATTTGCAAAATCGTTTGCGCAAAAATTCCGGCACCACCATCAGCAAGATCGTCACGATCAACAGATGTAATCACGGCATGCCGCAATTGCATTTTTTCAACAGCTTCTGCAACGCGCGCCGGTTCCTGTAAATCCAACGTGACCGGCTTTCCTTTTGAAACAGCACAATACCTGCAGCCTCGCGTGCAAATATCTCCCAGAATCATGAATGTCGCTGTGCCACGATTCCAGCATTCACCAATGTTCGGACAATGCGCATCCTCACAAACAGTATTTAGTTGAAGATCACGCATAATCCCTTTCAGGCGATTGTATCCTTCGCCTCCTGGAAATCGCGCTTTAATCCATTCTGGTAAACGGGTTCGTTCCATAAATCTTTTTTACCGCAACAAATCCTTGATGTGATAAATCATGCCTTCGCGGCTAAATGCGGAAATTTCAAAAATGCCGGTATCCATTCTGATTGCATCTTCAGGGCATGCTTCCACACACAATCCGCAAAATACACACACGCCAATATCGATATCAAAACTCAACGGACGCTTTTCAATGTTTGGATCAGGATGATCGGTTCCAACAATGTAAATGCATTTTGCCGGACAAATGGTTTCACACATCATGCATGCGACACAACGCGGACTTCCATCTTCCCTTTTTGTGAGCCGATGTAACGAACGAACACGCGGCGAAAACGGACGCCGCTCTTCCGGATATTGATACGTCACCGAACCGCGCTCTTTCGGCTTTAATCCAAAAAGCCTGCTGATGTGAATTCCAAGATTTTCGAAGAAATGCTTCGCAGTTACACTCAACCCTCGCACAATTTCAGGCAAATAAATCTGTTCCCAAAGACTCCGCTTTTGCGGAGACGGAGCTTTCATTACCTTAACTTTTAGTTCAGCCATGATAAGAATCCCAAATCAACAAAATAACTGCGGTTAAAAGAATATTCAACAACGAAAGTGGAAGCATCATCTTCCAGCCAAGCTTCATCAGTTGATCATATCTGAATCTTGGGAGCGACCATCGAATTAACATAAAGAACCACATAAAAAAGCTGAGCTTCAGGAAAAACATTGCAACTTGAAGAACTGTTACCCAGATTGGAGCAAGCTGGATGAAATTAGATCCAAAATGAAAACCATCCGGCATTAAAAATGGCACTTGCCATCCGCCAAGAAATAATACCGTTGCCAGAGCGCCGATCAAGACCGTTTCCAGGAAATCGACCAGCATGAACACACCCCATTTCAAGCCGCTATATTCAATGAAGTAACCAACGATTTCAGCTTCACCTTCCGGCAAATCAAATGGATTCCGTTTTGTTTCTGCTAATCCGGCAGTCAAAAATAGAATGAAGCCGAGTGGCTGCAAGAAAATTCCCCATTTCGGATAAAAACCGAAAAGTGAACCTTGCTGCTTCATCACGATTTCCTGGACATTGAAAGTTTGGAAAATTAACAGGAGTCCGATTACTGTCGCACCAAATGTGATTTCATATGAAAACATCTGGGCACTTCCGCGAAGGCTTCCGATCAAAGCGTAATTATTATTTGAAGCATAACCCGCGAACACTACGCCATAAACTCCAAGCGACATCATTGCAAACATAATCAAAAGCGCAACGTTGCTGTTCACGATTGCCAGATTGATTACGTGATTTCCGATGGTGATCGTATTGCCGATTGGAATCATTGCGAATGACATTAGAACGAAAAACAATGAAATCATCGGCGCTAATGTGTGCAGAAATTTATTTCCTTCCGGTGGAATAAAATCTTCTTTGAAGATCATCTTGATGGAATCTGCAATTACCTGAAAGAGCCCGATCACTTTAAACGGTCCAATGTTTGCGCGATTTGCTCCGATGCGATCTTGCATCATCGCGCTTTGCTTTCGCTCGACCCATGTAAGCAAAGAGCCAAGGTTCATGACCCAGAATAATGTGATTGCTATTTTGATGAGCGTTTCTATGATTACGGTTTTCATCGTTTAATCTGCTGCCACTGCGCCTTCAGGAACTTCGTTCACCAGTCGTCCTGAAAGTCCGATCGTTCCGTAATTCATTCCGGAAAATGCTTTGATTTTGGAGGCAAGCTCTACAAAAATTTCTGAGGCTTGTGAAGTCTTCACATCAATACCCATTTTGCGTCCGAGTTCACGCAAAACTTCTAACGTTGGTCTTGAATGCTCTAATGGAGCAACTGCTGGGAAAATCCGTTGAACGCGGCCCTGAAAATTTGTAAATGTGCCTTCTTTCTCCGCATAGGTTGCAGCCGGCAAAATGTGTGTAACTAATGGCGTGGTCGAATTCAGATTGGTTCCATGGTAAATAACGGTTTCAACTTTGCCCAATGCATCTCGCACCTCCTCCTCACCATATATAGATGCAACATCGGTGTGCAGAATGTACAAGAATTTCAAACGGCCATCACGCGCAAGTTCCAGGATCGATTCCACTGTTAGATTTTTTGACTCGGATAAAATTAACTGCGCACCTTTTGTATTTGGATTCTTATCTTTCTTCAACAAAAATTCATCTTCAGCTGCACTGGGATCAACCGGAACAGCAAAATGCAAATTGGAAATGCTCAGATACTCATAAAAGATTCTGCGAATCAAATACAATTCTTCGTTTGTCATTTGCGGAGAAGCAATCACAGCCGCAGCAGAGCCATCTAACGCCAATGTTCGTTTTAATCCATCCGCCACTGAAGTAATAACTGTTTCCCAATCACCAGGGTTTAATCCTTCGGCATCTTTGATTAATGGTTCAACCAAACGATTTTCATTCAGCCAGCGATAGTTGTAACGTCCTTCATCGCACATCCACCATTTATTTACGTGATCATTGAAGCGAGGCTTCAAACGTTGAATACGTTTGCCTTCGGTTTTGTAAGTTCGATCGAGGTTGTAATGAATGCGGATGTTGCAACCATTGGAACAGCCGGGACAAACCGAGAGTTGTTCTTTCAAATACCAAACACTCATTTGATAGCGGAAGTCGCGATCAAGAAGCGCGCCAACCGGGCAAATGTCTACAACATTTCCGGAGTAATTATTGTTCAATGGCTTGCCAGGATAAATGTTTACTTCGGACCATGTGCCTTTATTAAAAATTCCGAGTTCCCCAGTTTTGGAAACTTCATCACAAAAACGGACACAGCGCGAACAAAGCACACATCGCTCTTGATCCAGCATTACATGCGGACCAATCGGAAATGCCTTCAGCTTCTTAACTTTATTTTCACGCATCCGGCTGTCATGCTGCGCGAATTTCAAATAATAGTTTTGTAATTCGCACTCACCAGCACGATCACAAACCGGACAATCTAACGGATGATTCAACAGCAAGAATTCGAGAACGGAGCGGCGGGCTTCTTTGACTTTGTCACTCTGTGTTAAAACGACCATGCCGTCGGTGACTTGAGTGTTGCATGCGACTTGCAGCTTCGGCATTTTTTCAATTTCTACAAGACACATGCGGCAGGAACCAACAATACGAAGTCCTGGATGATAGCAATATCGCGGAACTTCAACCCCTAATTGCTCACAAGCCTGTATTACAGTCCTGCCCTTTTCAACCGTTACTTCATTACCATCAATTTTTAATGTTGGCATTTTGCGTCTCTGCGGTTAATGATCGAGTTCGCCACCAATCATGTTGACGGAACCGAACGTTGGAATAATATCTGCAATCGAAAGTCCCAAAATCATTTTCGGAAATGCCGCAACAAAGTTATAACAAGGCGGACGCACTCGAATTCGATAGCCACGATCCGTTCCATCACTCACAATATAAAATCCCAGTTCACCATTCCCGCCTTCAACACACACATAAGCTTCACCTTTCGGCGGACGAATTCCATGTCCGTACATGATCAACTTGAAATGATTCATCAATCCTTCAATGCTTGTATACGATTTTTGCTTCGGCGGAATGATGACCTGCTTCAAATCCGGATTAACTTTGTAATAGCGATCCCCTTCCTGACCTTCCAGATTCGGCGACACTTCTACTTGCCTGTCTGCTATCTCCGCAATTCTCCCCATCTTCGCTTCATCAACTACAACTGGAGGTTCAATAATTGGTTTTCCTTCGAAATCCACGTTCACAGGTCCTTCCGGAATTTTTGCTAATGCTTGTTCAATGATGCGCATGCTTTGCTGCATCTCTTCCATGCGCACCAGATACCGATCATAGCAATCGCCATTTTCACCAACCGGAATTTCAAAATCCAACTCATCATAAACGTGATACGGATATGCGCGACGAACATCATATGGCACACCGCATGCGCGTAACATCGGACCGGTGAATGCATAAGAGATCGCATCTTCTTTTGAAATAATTCCAATCCCTTGCATCCGATCCATAAAAATCCGGTTCTTGGTAAGCAGTGCATCGCAATCTTTCAAGGTTTCGCGAATCCGTTTGATTTGATGCAAACAACGTTCAGAAAAATTCGGAGTTAAATCGGCGCGAACACCGCCGATTCTTGCATAACTAATGGTAACGCGCGCTCCGGTTACGTCTTCAATCAATTCATACAGCCATTCACGCGCTTTCATCATGTACAAAAACACTGTAAATGCGTTCAGCTCCATTGCTGAAGCGCCGATGCAAGTAAGATGATCCACGATGCGGGAAATTTCACCCATGATTACACGGACATATTCGCAACGTTCAGTAACTTTAATTCCAAAAATTTTTTCCACGCACATCGCGTAACCGAAATTATTGATCAAAGGCGAGACGTAATTCAGACGATCGGTCCATGGCATCACCTGCGTGTATGTAACGCTTTCAGCATGTTTTTCAAATGCGCGATGTAAGTAGCCAATTTCCATATCGGCTGCTTTCACAACTTCGCCTTCCAGTTTCAAAATGATGCGCACGATTCCGTGCATCGCTGGATGGGAAGGCCCCATGTTCAACAGCATGCTGCCGGATGGTTCTTCAACAAGTAGCTCTGTTTGTTCTGTTTTTGATTCTGTATCGCTCATCGAATTCCTTTCCAAATTGGAGCGACGCGCGGTTGGCGTTTGTTAATCGGATAATCTTTGCGAAGCGGATGTCCTTCAAATTCGTCGTACATTAAAAGACGCCGCAAATCAGGATGATTTTTGAATTTGATTCCAAACATGTCCCACACTTCACGTTCCAACCAGTTCGCAATTCCCCAGAGTAAAACGATGCTATCAACCTCTTCACCTTCTTGAACCGGAGTTTTAATTCGAATCCGGATATTTTTTTCAAGCGAATTCAGATGATAAACAACTTCAAATCGCGGCTCTTGCCCTAAGTAATCAACGGCTGTTAAATCGGCAAGCATATTGAATTCGAATTCTTCCTTGAGCATTTTCAGCACTGCAAAAACACTTTCGCGGCGAACAAGGATCGTATCGTCACCGCGATAGGAATGAAAACCTAAAATGTCATTTGCAATTTTTGCGCGGATAGATTGAATTAAAGCGCTTTCTTCCATTATGACCTGCACCACAAAGTTTGAATCTCTTGTTTATTCGATCTTGTTTCAAAACAGCTTAAACGATTGCCTGCTTTTGGTCCTGAATTTTCTGTTGCAGTTTCATGAGTCCATCCAAAACCGTTTCCGGTCGCGGCGGACATCCTGGAATATAAAGGTCAACTGGAATTATGGTATCTATGCCTTGAACTGTTGCATAGTCATCATAAAACCCACCAGTACAAGTACAAACACCAAATGCAACAACCCATTTTGGATTGCACATTTGTTCATATATGCGACAAAGAACCGGAGAAAGTTTTTGGCTGATGGTGCCGACAACGAATAAAACATCGGCCTGACGCGGCGAAAATCTGGGAAGACCGGCACCGAATCGATCAATATCATAATGTGCACAACTCACTGACATATATTCCATTCCGCAGCATGCGGTTACAAATGGATATTGAAAAATGGAGAATTTACGCGCCCAACCGATTGCATCAGATAAACGTGATGTAAAAAATCCATCTCCGGCAAGAACTTTATCTACTTGCTCCACGACAATACTCCTTTCTTCCACGCGTAAACCAATGTCAAAAATAACAATACAAGAAAAATTCCCATACTGATAAAAGCTTGCATGCCGAGCTGGCGAAACACTAAAGCCCACGGAAATAAAAATGTTAGTTCAACGTCGAAGACAACGAACATTAAAGCTATCAGATAAAACTGAACCGGTACGTGCCCTTTCACAATTCGAAAAGGTATTTCACCCATTTCAAAGGGCTCCGATTTAGCAGGGCTTGAGCTTTTAGGACCGAGGACAGAAGTTAACCAAATTATAATGACAGCAAGTCCGCCAACAATTACGGCCATCAACGAAATCGCAATCAGGTTATCCATTGAGTGTCCTGAAGCCCGACACACCGGTCGCTGCGGGGTTAAACGAACCAGTGGAATCAAAGAAGCTCAGATGCTAGAAGCTGGATACTTGATGCTGGGTTCGCTATGACGTTTTATCTGATAAATATTCATTCGAGCGATCCAAGCATCTAGCATCCAGAATCTAGCATCTGAGACGCGCGGAACTTCAATCGAATTATAGAGAGTCGCGTATAAAAAGTCCAGACTCAGCAGAGGCTGCAACATCGCCGATAATTGCTGCATCTGTCACTCCTTTTTCCTTCAATTTTTGCACCAGCAGATCGGCCTTTTCTGCAGGCACTGAAATCATCAAAAGGCAGGAAGTTTGTGGGTCATATAAAATCATTTCACGTTCACGCGGCAGTTCTCTTTCCAGATGCACGCAGCCAGCTGTAGATTCTTTATTGGATAATGTAACGCCGGTACGAATCCCCTTTTGCATCATTTTGATTGTAGCTGGATAAACAGTAACTCTAGCGAGATCTAAATTAATCCGAACTTTGCTACCCAGCGCCATTTCGCAAAGATGTCCTGCAAGTCCAAATCCGGAAATATCAGTGCAAGCGTTAGCACCAACTTCCAACATTACTTCGGATGCCGTTTTGTTAAGCTTTGCCATTGAATCAAGTGCTGGCTGGAATTCTTCCGGCGTAAGCAAATCATTTTTTGCGCCGGTGATGATTACACCTGTTCCAATTTTTTTCGTGATTACAAGTTTGTCACCTGGTTTGCAGGTGCTGTTTCTTAAAACACGATCAGGATGAACCACGCCTGTAATGGAAAGTCCATATTTCAGTTCTTGATCTTTAACTGTGTGGCCTCCAAGTAGAACGGCTCCACTTTCGCGAACTTTGTCATAACCACCGCGAAGAATTTCTGCAAGGACCGATGGTTCACATCCTTCACTCGGGAAACAACAAATGTTTAGCACATTGATAGGACGTCCACCCATTGCATAGACATCACTCAATGAATTTGCAGCAGCAATCTGGCCAAAAAGAAATGGATCATCGCAAAGCGGAGTGATGAAGTCGAGTGTTTGAACCAATGCGATATCAGGTGTGAGTTTGAACACACCTGCATCGTCTGCAGTTTCGATTCCAACAAGCAAGTTTGGATCGCGCTCTGCATCAAGATTCAAATGCTTCAGGATGGTTCTCAAATCCACCGGACTGAGTTTGCCCGCTCAACCACCCGATCGAGCTAAACGCGTTAATCGGAATTGCGTTTCCTGCTCCACTATGACCTCACAATTTAATTCTGGACTAATTTTGTCCAGTAAGCTAAAGGTATCTGATGAGTTGTTGTAAGTCAACTTTCTGATGCTCGATGCGTGATGCGAGATGCGAGCGCGAATCGTGTCTGCGAATCTCGCATCACGCATCCCGCATCTGTGTTAGAATATTTCCGTTCTGCGCATCAGTATTATGAATGAAACGAGAAACGAAAAGGATGCGTTAAATTCCTCCGAATCCCATCAGCAGAATCATTCCACCAGAGTCGAAAAAGCAGAGTTGTGTGATCGATGTCATCAGCCAATGTTTCGAATGAGAGCTGTTTACTGGTGCGTAAATTGCGGCTACAAAACAGATTGTTGCGGCTCCTAAGTTTTTCCGCAGGGATCGCATGAAGACTGTAGTTCACTTCCACAATACATCTCGTTCTTTACGCAACCGCGGTGTTCTGAAAATTTCCGATTTATGGATTCAGGAACACGAAAGCGTAGCCTTTTACGGCCTGCTTCCGGAACATGTTGAAGCACTAGTGAATCAAATCTCCGGTGTTTACGAAATTGAAGAAGGCAATTTAACGATTTTAGGAAAAAGCACACGGCGGATGGATGATCGATCCTGGTTTCAATTCGTTGAGAAATTAGGAATCTATAATGCGCAGCCTGTGTTTCAAGAATCTGCATCGATCGGTGAAAATGTGGCAAGTCTATACAGGATGCGGAATGATTTGATGGAAGAACCGCAATTAAGTGCGTCCGTTTTGAATCTTGCGAATCTGGTGCAGTTGAGTATTACAGATCTTTCGCGGCAGATGTCCGAAGCATCGCCGATTCAGCGGATGAAAGTGCGGCTGAGTCGCGCACTTGCATTCTCACCTGCGTTGTTGATTGTTTGTGATCCAGATTCCGGTCACACTGCTGAAGTTACGCAAAGATTGGCAGAACTAATTCGAAGAGCGCGTCGCAAACTGAAATTCACACTGCTAATGTTTACGTCCGATCTGTGGTTCATTGAACAACTTGCTGAACGCGTAGTGTTTTTGAATCCAAACGATGGACAATTTATTGAAAACCAACTTCGCAGGTGGTACCATAAGCTCCTTCCGTTTTTGAAACCTTCGCCTGCTCAGGTGCTTCAATTATCATTTGATGGAATGCAGCACAGCCGGATCATGAAGGAATGGGAGGACTTGTACCGCTAAGAATACTCGTACTCGTACTCATAATCGTAATCGAAAAGTGATTGATTACGAGTAAGAGTAAGATTTCTGGAGGATCAATGGGTGAGTTTAAGAAAGTAGCGAGCGCCGCAGAAATTCCGCCTGGTCAAGGAAAGGTTGTTGATGTTGATGGGAACTCGATTGCGATCTGGAACATCGGTGGAAATTTTTTTGCATTTCAAAATGTTTGTCCGCATCGTGGCGGCCCTGTAGGTGAAGGTGAATTAGAAGGGATGGTGATCACCTGTCCATGGCATGGTTGGTCTTTTGAGCTTCCTACCGGTGTGAGTCCGATTAATCCAGCGGCAAAACTCACCACCTACGATGTTCAGCTTGAAGGCGACGACGTTAAACTAAATCTCTAGTCTTTCTTTGTGTTTTTGTGGTTCAAATACTCGGCCATCTTTTTTAGCGAAACATCGTAGCGGTACTGCACGTTGAAGTGTCCTTCTTCGAACTCTTCATATTCATGACGAATTCGGGCTTTCTTTAATTCCTGAACAAATATCCGTGCACCAAGATGCAAAAAGAATTCATCCCTGCGGCCGCAATCTAAATAAATCAGCCCGAGTTTACGTAATGGATCAGCATTGTGCCGGATCATTTCAACCGGATCCTTCTCCTTCCAGCGTTTCCACACTGAAGATCGAATTTCACCGGTGTTTGTATCGAACGGCAAATCAAAACCCTGCGGATTTTTTTTGTTTGGTGAATAACAGGCTGACATCGCCACCATATTAATGACAGCATGATCTTCGCGGCTGTTCTTTGTTTGCGAATCAAAATTTTTTAAATAATTCTGAATTCCGCCTGCGCGTTCTAAACCGCGAAAAGCCAATGGAAATTCCGGAAGATAGCAGTATTCAAAATACATATCACCGGAATGACAGGCTACAGCTGAAAATAAATTTGGACGCTTCATAGCCAGAGTGATTGCACCATAACCTCCGCTGGATTTTCCCATTACCCCGCGTCCCTTTGTTCTGTATTTCCGATCGATGTAGGGAATTAATTCATCAGTGATAAATGTGCGATACATCCCTACTGCCGGTGAATCGAGATACTGACTTCCACCGTAACGCGTAAAACAATCCGGAAATACCAGGATCATTTCAGGCATGCCCCTGGCAATCAATGCATCCATGCGCTGATCCATTGTCGGCACCCACGCTTGAAAGTTGAACCAGGACATTCCGGATGAAGTGAATCCAGCCAGACAATAAACGACCGGATATCTCGTAGTACTATTTTTATCGTATGATGGTGGTAGATAAATTGGAATCTTACGGACAGTGGGATCCCCAAGTGGATTCCCACGAAGAACCCGGCTCTTTATTTCCTCTAGTATTACCTTTGAGCCTCTGTGGTTCAAAACTGTTTCATCAAACCTACGGTATAACGCATTCCTGAAAGGTCACCAACAATTGCATAAAAGCGCGCTTCAGGACGCAATCCCCAGGTATCAGAAAACCAGAAATTGATTCCGCCCCCACCGCCGACACCACCTTTGATTCCAATATCTCTGGTAGGTTCCACAAAAATCCCTTCAGGCGCTATCTCTTTTTGTTGTTCATACGCACCGATTAAACTAATCGCAACAAAAAAATTGTTGCGGTCACCAAATCGGGCAAGCTTTGCCAGGAATGTGCCACCGCCCCAAACTCGGGTTCGTTGAAGCTCCGGAACAAATATCACACCTGTTAATCCATCTATCCGTGCAGGCAAATTTTCATCTGTGCGCGCATACGTCCCTTCCAATTCAAAACTCCATGTGCTGCCCATTGCGCGTCCAAAAGATGCCCCAAATGCGTATCCGGTTGGACCAAAACAACCCTCTTCATCACAGAAAGATGCGCCGCCGCCAAACATCGTTAAAATCCAGGGATACTTCCCGGTGTCCTCCTGCGCATGAGCTACAACAGGAAATAGAAAGAGTACGACCAGCAAGGCCTTTTTCATGCTTTTACCTCAAAATTTTTTTTGTAGAAATCAGTTGTTCATCTCCACTAAACCGTGTGGGGCGGGCGTCTCTGTCCGCCAAAATCCCCGGCAGGCACTGAGGCCCGCCCTCCGGAACGAGAACTTAATGATAGAGACGTACTTGCACATCATCGATTACCACCGCAGAGTCAAAGTTCGTGTCGAACTGATTGCTCAGCGAAAACTCCAATGCCATTGGTCACTTCCGACATTCGAGTCAGAACGGAAGCGTGAAATGAGCGATAGTACGAAACTTGTAGCAGACCTGTTTCATATTTCCAATTTGCGGAGCAGTCGCTGGGATGAAACTTGTCATCACCACTAATGGTAAGATTTTTTGATCCGGGCGATGCTCCTGAATCATCGAATGCCGCAATCACTACAGGACCCGCCATAGTCAATAAGCGGACAGTTAACAAGTCGGTCCCCAAATCTGTAGTAGTATTTTCATTCGTTAGAAACTTGATTTTAAAATCGATCCGGATTCGCGAAGGCTTGAATGAAACCGGAAGATTCGGTGAACGTAATACTGATTGAATTCCATGAAGCGACGATCCACCGCACATTGTGATGGAATCATCACTATCATTGGTACTCATCGCCACCCAATAACGGCCGGATGGTTCACCCGCACAGAATGCTGGCGCTACGCAGACATCTCCAGCAATACGCCAACCTGTTAGATCGGCATCATCAAATCCGGAATCTAAAAGTAATTCACCGTTTGATTCGCCATACAATGGCCACACCCAGCCAATGATTAGCAAAACCAGCGCCCATGCGAACCACTTCATAACGGCAAAATTATAGCAGGATTTACCGCAGAGACGCTAAGACTATTTCTTCTTAACTTCAACGGGCTTTGGGTTTAGCTTTTTAAAGTCTTTTAAAAAATCGATTTTCTTTTCTTTCTTAATTTTCTTCTTTTTTTCGGTCATGTACGCGGTACTCCATAGTTATTAATCAGGGAAACACGGAATACATTGAAAGCACTGAATATTAAAAATAAAAAATTCAGAGCGTTCCGTGCCTTCCGTGGTTCCGTGATTAAAGAATCGTTTCTAAATTTCGAGTATCTCTCCAACCTCCGGAATCAAAACTTCTAATCCTGATTCAGCGATCAGCATCCGTATCTCAGCTAATTTATTCCGCCGAATATCACGCTGCAGATGTGTCAAGCACAATCGTTTTACACCTTCTTCTCGCGCCATCGGTATGACTTCACTAATTTGCGCATGCGATTTACTTTGAGTGTCGAAGTAATAAGCTTCGTGCACAAGCAGATCACATCCACGATAAAGGACGCGCGTGTTTGCGTTGAAGTTCCCATCACCACTGTAAGCATATCGCTTACCATCAACACTCACCGCGAGCGCATAATTCAAAACCGGATGTGAACTCGGAGCAAATTCCAGCTTGGCGTTATGAAAATCAAAAGCCTCTTTCCATGAAACTTCGCGGAAAACCAAATCGAATCCCAATTTTGGAATGATTCCTTCATATCCGAAATCGATCATCTGCAGAATCACATTTTGCATTCCTTGTGCGCAAACAATTTCAATTTCACGTTTACGTCCGTCTTCAGCAAGGCGCGTTAAATACGATGGCAATCCAAAATAGTGATCAGCATGCCGGTGGCTGATGTAGATCGCATCCAAATAATTTGGATCCCGATGTATTTTCCAAATTGAATGCGGCACAGCATAGCCGCAATCAATCAGCATCCGGAAATTATCCCATTCAAGAATTTGCGAATTGTTCGGCAGCGTTTCATCAAACGCTTCACCGACTCCGATAAACTGCACTCTCATACGTTTGTGTTGTTACTCTTCAATAATATAATGAGGAACCATTATGAAACTGACTAAATGTCTGTTTTCTCTCCTGGTCCTTTCAATATTTATCACTCAAGCGTTTGCGCAAGCCAGGTATCCAGATTTCCCCAGCGAGACGCCGGAAAAATTCAAACCTGCAACTGAGACCTGGGACTATATCAGGCGCATTGAAATGATCCCAATGCGTGATGGTGTGAAGTTGCACACAGTGATCCTTATTCCCAAAGGTGCCAAAGGCGCTCCTATCTTGCTAACACGCACTCCTTATGATGCAGATGCACTCACAAGTCACAAGGAAAGCTCACATCTTGGACCGAACTTACAAGGCTACGACAATCCTACGGATGTAATTGTGGAAGGCGGATACATCCGCGTGGTTCAAGACGTTCGGGGTAAACATGGTTCCGAAGGTGATTACATTATGAATCGCCCTTTGCATGGATCTCAGAATCCTACGCCGGTTGATCATTCTACTGATACATACGACACAATCGACTGGCTGGTAAAAAATATTCCGGAAAGTAACGGTAAAGTCGGCATTCTGGGAATTTCTTACGATGGATTTTTGCCCCTGATGGCGCTTGTAAATCCGCATCCAGCATTGAAAGTGTCCGTTCCGATGAATCCGATGGTTGATGGCTGGATGGGTGATGATTGGTTTCACAATGGCGCATTCAGACTGCAGAATTTGCCATACATTCTTCAACAAGAAGCCGATCGTAAAAACGATATCAAATGGTGGACGAATCATTTTGATGATTACGATACGTTCATGAATGCAGGATCCGCGGGTGAAGCTGGAAAGCTTTATGGTCTGGAGCAAGTTGGATTTTGGCGAAAAATTTTGGAGCATTCAACTTACGATGCATATTGGCGCGATCAAGCTGTCGATAAAATTTTGGCAGCACAACCGTTAGCTATCCCGGTGATGCTAGTTCATGGACTCTGGGATCAGGAAGATATTTATGGCGCACTCGCAGTTTATAAAGCGATCAAACCGAAAGACAAAGAGAATGACAAAGTTTTTTTGGTAATTGGACCCTGGTTTCATGGTCAACAAATTCGCGAAGGAAGTTCACTTGGCGCAATAAAATTTGATAGCGATACTGCGCTCTATTTTCGGCAAAAAATTTTGCGTCCATTTCTAGATCAATATTTGAAGGATGGCGCACCAAAATCAGGACTTCCACCGGTGATGGCCTTTGAAACAGGAACAAATGAATGGCGCCGTTTATCCGCATGGCCTACGGCTGAAAAACCTACACCGCTTTATCTTTCAAATGGACTGAAGTTAGGTTTCGATCCACCAAAATCCGGTGATGCAGAATTTGATGAATACATTTCTGATCCTGCCAAGCCGGTCCCCTTTCTTGCACGTCCAATTCAAACAATGGGTTACGATGAGGGAATGAATTGGCGACAATGGCTGGTTAGTGATCAACGCGAAGCGTCGGGACGTCCCGATGTTTTGGTTTTTATTTCCGATGTTTTAACAAAGCCGGTCAAAATTAGCGGAGATGTAACTGCAAACCTCATTGCATCAACCAGCGGTACCGATTCTGATTGGGTTGTAAAAGTAATCGATGTTTATCCTGATGAAGTTGCCGCACAGCCGAAAATGGGTGGATATCAACTGATGATCTCAGCAGATATTTTTCGCGGACGTTATCGCGAAAGTTTCGAAACTCCAAAAGCAATTCCATCCGATCAACCTTTGCTGTTTCGATTCGCTTTGCCAAATGCAAATCATGTATTTTTACCTGGCCATCGGATGATGGTTCAGATTCAATCAAGCTGGTTTCCACTTTACGATCGCAATCCACAAACTTTCGTTCCCAGTATCTTTTGGGCAAAACCAGGTGAATACAAAAAAGCTATTCAACGAATTTACCATTCACCTGGAAAAGAAAGTTTTATTGAACTTCCAATCGTTAACACACCTTAAGCCTATGAAACGTTTAATTCTTCTTGTTTGTTTCTTACTCAGTTCCAATCTTTTTTCACAAACAGATTCCATCACCGTGATTCGTGCGGGAAATTTATTGAATCCGGAAGATGGAAGCCTTCGCAAGAATGCAATCATTGTTGTGCGCGGCGAAAAGATAGAGCAAGTCAGTGCTGAAGGAATTCCTGATGGCGCAAAAGTGATTGATCTTTCCGGTTATACCGTTCTGCCTGGCTTGATTGATAGTCATACTCACATCTTGTTACAGCCTGAAGATGAACGCGGCGCTCCTCCAGTCATCACAAAATCACAATCATTCAGAACTGTTCAAGGTGTAGCTGCTGCGAAAAAAGATTTGGAAGCCGGTTTCACTACAATGCGCGATCTGGATAGTGAAGGCGCCGGTTTTGCGGATGTTGCAATTCGCGATGGAATCAACAAAGGAATTATTCCAGGTCCGCGGATGCTTGTGTCTACATTAGCTCTCACTATCACTGCTGGACACATGAACAACAGCGGGCTCAATCCTGATATTCAAATTCCGGAACCTTCAGCACTGGTTGATTCGCGCGATGCCATGATTGCTGAAATACGTCGTCAAGTGAAGTATGGTGCGGACTGGATCAAACTTTATGCAACTGGAACTTTGAGGCATGTTGATCCGGTTACGATGGAACCTGTGAGTCAGGTGTCGCTGGAAGATGTGAAAGCGGCAGTAGTAGAAGCAAAACGCTGGCACCGCGATGTTGCTGCACATGCTTACGGTGGTGATGGCGCAAAGAATGCAATCAACGGAGGAGTGCGTTCGATCGAACATGGAATGTTGTTAGATGATGAAGGACTGAAGATGATGTTGGATAAGGGAACGTTCTGGTGTCCGACACTTTCCGTTTACATTCCTGAGACGAAAGAAGATGACACCGACTTACGGCGAAGAATTGTTGCACACCACAAAGAAGTTTTTCAGAAAGCGATGAAGATGGGAATTAAAATCACATTCGGAACAGATGTTGGCGCTTTCGAACATGGAACTTCGGAACGCGAATTCGAACGGATGGTGGAATACGGAATGACACCACTGGATGCAATCCGTAGCGCAACAATCAGAGGTTCTCAATTGTTACGGATGGAAAAACAGATCGGGACAATTGAACCGGGAAAATTTGCCGACATTATCGCGGTGAAAGGAAATCCACTGGATGATATATCCGCGCTGAAAACTGTTGTTTTTGTGATGAAAGCCGGCAAGGTCGAAAAATCGTTGTAATTTATTTCGGTGTATTGCTTCGGGACTCGATCAGTTTTTTCTTAAGAGCATTCTCCGCTTGTTGCAAATTTTGTTTCACTTTCTTTTCAGGCTGGTCGAAAATCTCCGCAATTTCAGCGGTAGAAAATCCTTGCACGCGAGTGAGCACAAACGCATCGCGCCATGCCCGCGGTAACTCCGTCAAAATTTGATTTGCGAATTGCAGAACCGCTTCACGCGATTCTGCAATTTGTTCCGGAGTTTCTGCTGTTGGATCTGCAACAACATCTTCCATCCGTAAATCTTCATCCGGCTGATAAAAATCAAGAGTTTCTTCACCCAATGTCACAACTTCTTCTTCAGGTGGTGTTTCCGGGATGTCTTCTTCTAAGTGAACAAACTCTTCGCGATCCTGTCGCAGCCTTCGAAGTTCATTCCTGGTGTACTTCATTGCTAACATCACCAACCAGCGATCCAGAGTCAACTTCGGTGGAGATTTTTTGTATTCTTCAAATGCATTGAGCACCACCGCATCTACAACATCTTCCGGTGTAAGTTCATCTGACTTCAAATCGCCGGTGGCAAGATGATATTCAATCTCTTCGCGCACAAATCGATTGAAGCGCTCCAGATGGGGTTGAATCATTTTGAAAAACTGATCTCGTTGTTGATCTTCGTTTGAATCCATATGTCACCATTTCCATAATATTCCCCAAATGACAAAAATGTAATGTTTCAGTCATTTTCTTGTAATTGCAATATGCAATACTTGCTCGAATTTTGTTCTTGGGGCATATAATTTGTTCATGCGAAAAATCATTTGTGCCTTGCTAATTGTTATCCTATTACCTATTCCAGAGCTTTTAGCTCAGTCTGAAGAATCCACTCAAACTCAAGAATCACCTCAAACGAAGCCGGCAGAACCTACCGAAACTCCAAGTTCGAAAACCGTTGTTCCACCGGAAGAAAATCCGTTCGAAGAATTTATTACCCCCGATTACACTTGCATGTTTTGTAGAGTCTACGCCGGGACATTACTTCAAGATGCAAAACATGTGGTGATCTTTCCGACCTACTACGATTCTAAGAAATGGCTGTTGTTTGGTGGCGCAGTTGGCAGCGTTTTTTTGGTCAGTGCATTTGATGATGATATTCAGGACGCAATCCAGCGGAACCGGAATAAAGTCACCGACAAAGCTGCAAGCATCATTAATCCTTTTGGATTTCAAGCAGCATATGCGGTGATCGCAGGAATCTACCTTCAAGGTGTATTTGCACATAATCCGAAATCAAAAGTTGTAGCTCTTGATGCTATTGCTGCAAGCGTGGTGTCATGGGGTGTAGGTGCTACACTTCTAAAAATTATCACTGGACGTGCGAGGCCTGAAAAAAATGAAGGCGCATTCCATTTCGATCCGTTTTCCACAAACGGAGAAGACAATTCTTTCCCCTCAGGGCATGCTACACAGGCATTTGCTCTTGCTGCAGTTCTGTCATCTCACTACCATAGCAAATGGGTGTGGATCCCTTCTTACACTTTTGCGGGTTTGGTTGGGCTAGCACGAATGGATAAAAACAGACATTGGGCTTCTGATGTTGTTGGCGGCGCATTGCTCGGTACATTTATAGGTAAAGAGTTCGTTGTCTACAATCGCCGCAAGCGACGGGAACTTTCAATGCATGAGCACAAAGCTGAAATGACTTTGGTTCCATTGTCGGATGAACGCGGCAAAAGTATGAATCTGTTCATTCGATTCTGATCCACAACCAAATCGATCTTGAGAATTGCTAACAATAAGCTGCAACTCCTATAATTAGCTTCATACCTGACTTGCCCAAATCCAAATGCATATTCTGATCGTTGAAGACGAAAGAAAAACTGCCGCATTTCTGCGCAAAGGCTTGACCGAAAATCGTTTTGTAGTTGACGTTAGTCACGATGGCGAAGAAGGCTTAGAGCTTGCCTTGACTCGGGAATATGATTTGTTGATTTTAGATGTCCTGCTTCCAGGGCGTGAAGGATGGTCAATTCTTGCAGAACTGCGAAGAGCAGGCAAAAAAATTCCGGTTTTATTTCTAACTGCACGAGACCGCGTTGAGGATCGTGTAAAAGGTTTAGAGCTTGGGCCGATGATTATCTAATTAAACCTTTTGCATTTTCTGAACTTCTGGCACGGGTTCGTTCAATACTTCGCCGCGGATCCGGAGTACAGGAGCAAACCTTAAATGTTTCCGATCTTCAGATTGATTTGCTTCGACGAAAAGTAAGTCGCGGTAGTAAACGCATCGATATGACTTCTAAAGAGTTTGCATTACTAAGTCTCTTAGCACGACGTTGTGGTGAAGTTTTATCCCGCACTTTAATTGCGGAACAAGTTTGGGATATGAATTTTGATAGCGGCACAAATGTTGTTGATGTCGCAATCCGCAGATTACGTGGAAAAGTAGATGACCCTTTCAACAACAAACTAATTCACTCTGTTCGCGGTGTTGGATATGTTCTCGAAGATCGTAAGCCTGATTAGAAAACCTTACAGTTCGTGGTCGATGACCGCAAAGCTAACACTGCTTTATAGCGTCACTGCAGCTTTGCTACTCTTTGTTGTGTCCGGTTTATTGTACTGGATCCTAATACGAGAGTTAGAAAAGGAAACAAATCAATTTCTTTCAACAAAAATGCAAATTCTTGAAAATACAATGAAAGAAACTCCATATGATGCTGAAGACTTACAAGAAGAAACAGAAACCCAAAGCGATTACGTTAAATATTATGTGCGGATTTTGGATGCGACCGGGCATGTCTTACAAGAAACCCCGGGTATGAGTCTATTGGCTGAAAACTTACCGCTAAAACCAGAACCAGTTTGGGAAAGAGATATTCGAAAATTCAAAGACAAGAAGTTGTATCGTTTAGCGATCTCAAATGTAAAAAATGAATCGAACCAACTTCAATATGTCATTCAGGTGGCACTGAATATATCTCCGCAGCAAAATGTGATTGCAAATTACAGAACAAAGTTATGCCTTGTGCTCTTGTTCGGAATCTTATTATCAAGCTTTGTTGGAAATTTAGTAGCACGAAAAAGTATGGCTCCTTTGAATCGGCTTGCTAAAGCAGCACAGAATGTAACTATTACATCGCTGCAGAATCGAATGGGTACCGCTCCATGGCCTAAAGAACTCAACAAAGTAATACATGAATTTGATGCAATGCTTGAGCGGCTTGAGGATTCATTCAATCGTCTATCTCAATTTTCCGCAGATCTTGCGCATGAATTCAGAACGCCACTTAATAACATCAGAGGGGAAACAGAAGTAGCCCTCACCAGAATCAGAACACCTGAAGAGTATAGACAGGTGTTGGAATCAAGCCTTGAGGAATGTGAAAAACTTTCCAGCATGATTGATAATCTGCTATTTCTTGCACGCGCTGAAAATGTTCAGACTGTCATAAAAAAATCTGAATTATCTGCTGAAGCCGAAATAAAAGCTGTAAGTGAATTTTATGAAGCAATTGCAGCTGAACAACAAATCACAATCACTTACGAAGGATCATCATCGATTTGTGCTGAACAAACTTTACTTCGCCGTGCTTTGAGCAACGTTCTGGCGAATTCACTTCAATCCACTCCACGCGGTGGAAAAGTAATGATCTCAGTTCAACAAGACCATGGTGCATTTGTGGATATTAGTGTTCGCGATACAGGATGCGGCATAAGTCCTGAATTGCTGCCGAAAATTTTTGATCGATTTTACAGAGCAGATCAAAGCAACTCAAATCATAAACACGGGTCCGGCCTTGGACTGGCAATCGTGAAATCTATTATGGATCTGCATCGTGGCGAAGCTACAATAATGAGCGAAACAGGCAAAGGCACAACAGTAACGCTGCGTTTTCCCACTTTTTAATCTCCCTGAGTAATGACAAATTTGTAATCCTTCAGTCATATTCCGGTAATTACATTTCTGTTACTTTGATTTTGTTACAGAAATTAATGTCGCTCTTTATTTTTCTACTGCATTCTTGAATCGCTTTGTTACGCCCAGGAACAAAAGGATCAAAAATCAAATTCTTTTGCAGACGGGCAATCTATTTTTTAAGGGAATGATGATGGCGTTTCAATAGTAAAAGCATATTAATCGGGGCTTGGGATAGAACTCTAGATGATTAGAAATTTAGCAGTAGATCAACGCATTGACAATAATGTTCCCTAAGCAAAATGTTGTACTGACGCTTCTGATTTTCCTGCCGATTTTCAGCGTCTCCGCACAAATAATTCAAACCCAACCTCAGTCTTTAAGTCTGAACATCCGGCAAGCGATTCAATACACCATGGAGCACAATCCTGGTGTGGTTGTTTTGCAAAAACGTCGTGCGATTGCTGAAGCAGAAATTCGAATTGCAGAACAGTGGAACAATCCTGCGTTGATCACTGAGTATACACGCTCACAACCGAACTATTTTGTTGGTGCAGGATATCTGTTGGAACTTGGCGGAAAGCGAACTAACAGGATTGCCATTGCAAAAGGCGAAGCCGATCTTGCTCAATTAGCTTTAACTTCCGGACTTCGTCAGCTGCGTCATGATATTCGGGTTGCGTTTTATGAGGCATTTCAATCGCAAGAACGGATGCAACAGATTTCAGTGTCGCATGATCTTGCTGAAAAGCTTCTCGAAATTTCGCGCGACAGATTTGAAGTGGGCGATGTTGCAAAATTCGAAGTATTGCAAACTGAACTGGAAGCAAAGCGGCGCGAAAATGATTTGAAAGTAGCAGAAAGCGAATCTAAATCCGCGTTCCTTCAGCTAAATACATTTTTGAATCGCGATCCGCAATCACCTCTAGAGTTGAATGGATCTTTTGAAGACAAGTCCGTAATCCCACCACTTGAAACGCTGGTGAATCAGGCGATTTCACAACATATCGAAATCCAAACCATCCAACATGAACTTATCGCAGAAGAAGCGCGGCTGGCGCTGGCAAAATCGGAAAGAATTCCGGATCTTGATCTTGAAGGTGGTACAGAAATTAATGATGCTGATTTTGAATACGGATGGAGAGCTGCATTGCGTTTGGAATTGCCTTTGTTCAATCAGCGCAAAGGTGAAATTGCACGTTCCAATGCTGCAACTGAAAATTTAAAAGCAGAATTGGAAGCAGCAAAGCAAAAAACGCGTGCTGAAGTTGAAAAAGCATATTTGAAAGTTGAAGCGTTAGAAAAACAAGTAGAAACATATCGAAATGAAATTCTTCCATCGGCAAAAGAAATTGAAGAACTATCACAAGAAAGTTATCACGAAGGTAAAACGGGATTGCTTTCAGCAATTGATGCACAGCGCAATATGCACGAAGTAAGGCTCGAATATCTGACAGTGCTGATGGATTTTCAAACTGCGATAGCAGATCTCGAACAAGCTTCAGGAGCCGAACTATGATGAGCTCCAGATGCCGGATGCCAGATGCCAGATGCCAAATGGCAAGTATTATTACGCCAAATGGCAAATATGATTGGACAAAGCTCGGTTTGTTATTACTTTTGGGATTCGTACTGCTGATGCCTGCGTGCAAAAAAGAATCAGGGCAGGATGAAGAGGCGGCTCCGAATGTTGAAGTGGAGATCGCAACTGTAGCACAAAGTCCGGTCAGGCAAATTGTGCTTGCCACCGGAACGTTGAATGCATTACCAAACCGTGATGTTCAAGTCAGTGCTCTTGTTGCGGGCCGCGTGATCAATCTGTCCGTGGTTGAAGGCGATAAAGTTTCCAAAGGACAAGAACTTGCACAACTCGATTCATCAACATATTTAGACCAGCTCAAACAAGCAGAAGCAACTCTAGAAAATGCAAAACAAACTGAAGTTCGGCTCTCAAAATTATTTGAACGCGGGATTGCTGCCGGAAAAGAAAAAGAAGATGCACACAAAGAATATTTGATTGCGCAGAGTGAATACGATACTGCGAAAATTCAAGTTGCACGAACACGAGTCACATCGCCCATCTCCGGCGTAGTTGTAAAACGATTCTTGAATGTGGGAGAGCAAGTTGATGGCACGGCCAGTCAACCGATTTTTGAAGTTGGGAATTTTGATCCGATTGAATTAACAGCAACAATACAAGCTTCGTTAATTCAATATGTCCATGAAGGAGAGGATGCTGAGCTGAAAGTTGATGCCTTCGGCAACACTGTTTTCCCGGCTAAAGTTATTGCGCTGCTGCCAAAAATAGATGCAAACACAAATACTGTAACTGCACGAATTCAAACACCAAATGCAGATCATCGGTTGCGCGGTGGAATGTTTGCAACTGCATCAATCATTGCAGATGTACATCCCAATGCATTAAACATCCCAGCTTCGGCTCTTGTCGTTGCGAATAATGAGCCAAAAGTATTCGTAGTGCAGGCTGATAATACGGTTCAAGAACGTCCGGTTAAAACTGGATGGCGAGATGGTGATCGCATTGAAATTCTTGAAGGCGCAAAACAAGGCGAGCGCGTTGTTACAACTGGGAGTTATGGGTTAGGCGACAAGATGAAAGTCACGATCGTTAATAAAGAAAAAAGCCCGTAGTATGAACATCTCAGGATTCGTTGATAACAACCGCAAAGCCATTATCGTAATTATTCTGATTCTTCTGGCCGGCGGAATTTATGCCGGATTCCAACTGCCCAGTAATATCTATCCCGAAGTGAATTTCCCCCGCATCGTAATCGTAGTTGACGCCGGAGATCTTCCCACCGCGAACATGCTTTTGGGCGTAACGCGTCCGATTGAAGAGGCGGTTTCAGGAGTTCTTGGTCTTTATCGCGTACGATCACGCACAATTCGCGGTGAATGTGAATTGTCGCTGTTGTTTCTTTCAAAGTCCGATATGAATTTCGCGTTGCAGCAAGTGCAAGCGAAAGTGAATGAAGTCAGACAACAATTGCCGCAACAAGTTCAGATCACAATCGAAAGAATGACTCCTGCAGTATTTCCGGTCATGAGCATGAACCTGTTTGGCAACAATGTTCCTGCCGCAGATTTGAACGATTATGCGGTGTACACAATCAAACCTTTGTTGAGCCGTGTTTCTGGAGTTGGCCAGGTTTTAGTTCTGGGTGATTCAGTACGAGAAATTGAAGTCGTTGTGGATTCGCAAAAGCTTCTGTCGAATCACATCACGTTAGATCAAGTTGAACAAGCGATTCGAAAAGCAAACACGATTCAAGCTGTCGGACGTCTGAACAAAGATTACAAACAATTCATGGTTCTGATGTCCACTGAATTGCAAAATCTGAATGCAGTGGGCAATATCGTCATCCCGAAGGAAGCCCCAGCTCAAGATACAAAATCACAAGAAACTCAACCGTCGCCCACTTTGTACGTCCGGGACATCGCAAAAATATTTGAAGGTACCCAGGACCGTTTGATGTTGATCACCGGAGATGGAAAACCTTCGGCTCAGGTCAATGTATCCAGACAAGTTGGCGCAAACATTGTTGAATTGGAGCAAGGGGTTTTAGAAAAACTTTCGGAGTTAAAACATGTTTTGCCTCCAGCCATTCATATACAGGTCGTTTATGATCTGGCGGAATTTATTAAGGAATCGATCCATAGTGTTCGCGATGCGATCTTTATCGGCGGATTTTTATCTGTTGTAATTCTTCTTTTCTTTTTGCGTAATTGGAGTTCGACATTCATTGCTGCTTGCAGCATCCCGATTACACTCATCATCACTTTATTTTTCATGAAGCAGCTGAATCAAACTTTGAATTTGATGTCACTGGGTGGAATGGCGGTTGCCATTGGATTGGTAATCGATGATGCGATTGTTGTCATTGAAAATATTCACAGACATCTTCAAGAGTCTCCTGACATTCATGAAGACAGACGCAACATTATTCAAATGGCAACGAACGAAATCGTTGGTGCCGTCACCGGATCAACATTTACTACTGTTGTTGTTTTTCTGCCATTAGGACTGGTTGAAGGCGTTGTCGGACAATTCTTCGCAGCGTTTTCAATCACACTTTCGATTGCCGTTCTGGTTTCGCTGGTTGTAGCGTTTACGTTGATTCCAGTTTTAGCTGATCGCTTTTTGAAATCCGAACACTCCAAACCAGGAACATCAGATCGTCTTCTTGGCTGGTTAACTTCCAAATATGAACGTGGGCTTGGCTGGGCACTAGATCATACAGCTCCAGTTTTAATTTTCACCGTTCTTTTTATCGGAGTTGGAGCTCTTATTTACACCCGGCTGGGAAGCGGATTTTTACCAGTAATGGATGAAGGCTCATTCGTATTGGATTATTTGCTTCCATCCGGAACGTCATTAGAAGAAGCGGATCGAGTGCTTCACAAGATCGAAAAAATTTTAACCGAGACGCCGGAAGTGGAATCTTTTTCAAGAAGAACCGGTGCAGAGCTTGGATTGTTTGCGACTGAACAAAGCAAAGGTGATATTTTGGTGCGCCTTAAAAAGGATCGTGATCGAGATGTTGAAGAAATCATGGATGATGTGCGCGGCAAAGTTGAATCGACTTTACCAAGTATAGAAATAGAATTTGTGCAAATTTTGCAGGACATTCTCGGAGATCTGGAAGGATCTCCTGAGCCCGTAGAAATAAAAATCTTTGGTGATGATTTAGAACAACTAAAAGAGCGCGCCAGAGTGATTGCGGACAAGGTTGAAAAAGTTCCAGGTGTTGTGGATCTGTTTAACGGAATTCAAGAAGGAAATCCGGAAATTCAAATTGAATTGGATCCAACGAAAGCGCAGCACGCCGGATTTGATGCGGAGACTGTTGTAAACCAGGTTTCATCTGCATTGCTTGGCGAAGTCGTCACACAAGTCCGTCAGTTTGATCGTTTGGTCGGAGTGCGTGTCCGGTTTCCGGATCAAGATCGCTATCGGTTAGATTTGATCCAACAATTTCCGTTGTTGAACGAAAAAACTGGAATAGTGGTGCCGCTCAATACGATCGCAACATTAAAGGAAGTGAATGGTCAAAGCGAACTGTTGCGGGAAAATCAACGGCAGATGCTTGCTGTAACTGCGAGAATTTCTGGAACCAGCTTGAGTAAAGCAATTTCACAGGTAAAACAAATTTTGGTACACACACCGCTTCCGCCAGGATCAACATATGAATTAGGTGGGCAATATCAAAGTCAGCAGCAATCATTTCGTCAATTGTTGCTGGTGCTTTTTACCGGCATCATGCTGGTGTTTGTTTTATTGCTGATTCAATTTCGTGACTTTCTTGCGTCGCTTGTAATTTTATCCGCCGCACCTGTTTCATTGGTTGGAGCTTTCATCATGTTGTGGCTTACCGGCGTTGAATTCAATGTTTCTTCCTTCATGGGATTGATCATGCTGATCGGTCTGATTGTGAAGAACGGGATTATTTTGATCGAGTACACATTTCAACTTCGCAAATCAAAAAATATTTCGTTGCACCATGCGTTGATCGAAGCAGGCAAAACCAGGTTGCGCCCGATTCTGATGACCACTCTTGCAACATTGTTTGGTTTGTTGCCGCTGGCTCTGGGCATCGGTGCAGGATCCGAACTTCAAAGACCATTAGCTCTTGCAGTAATCGGCGGATTGTCTTTATCAATGCTGGTTACGCTAATATTGGTTCCTGTTCTTCTCCTGAAACTGGAGCGCGAGTCACCAACCCTCGGCGCTGTTTGATCCCTTAACCCCGCAAAATCCGCATTGAATAATGGTAAAGAGACTAGCGATGAAAATTGGATCCAATCAAAGACCTGGTTTTAATGTTTCAACAGAATCAAATGTTGTGAGCGAAAACAAAAGCGACACCAAAAAAAGTATCGCCAACAGAGCAGTCGACACCATGACGGATGCACGTACTGATGGTTTTGCAGCGGACGGCAAAATATCGATGGGCGAACGTGTGAAAAATTCTGAATCAAAGAAAGCAATTTTTGACTGGGCTCTAACCGACGAAGAATAACTTCAAAAATTTCTAGGGTTCAATGATATTATCCTCTCGATGGATGAGCAGGAACCAAAACCGGGTGGACAACTCTTAGGTTGCTTTTTTGCCGCCAGTCTGGTTATCTTCATCTTCTTACTCTTATTCTTGTTCATGAGGGCCTGTGCCTAAATTTCTTCAATCACGGAAACACGGAAGACACTGAATTCACGGAATTTATTAAAAATAAATTCTTTCCGTGCTTTCAGTGACTTCTGTGTTTCAGTGAAAAATTCACCACAAAGACACAAAATTATGCGGTTAAAGTTCGTTGGTTTAGGTGGAAGTTTCCGTCCGAAATCATCAAGCTCAAAAGCTCTTGCTGTCCCATTAAACTACCTTAAAGAACGCGGACACGATACCAATCTTTTATTGCTTTCCGAACTAAAACTTCCTGGATTTGAAACGTGTGAAGATCTGAAAGACTATCCGGAAAGTGTTCACTATTTATTAAATGAAATCCGGACAGCAAACGGTTTAATTTTTGCGACGCCCGTATATCATGGCACTGTGAGCGGCGGAATGAAAAATGCGTTGGATTTCTTTGAATATTTAGCTGATGAGCCGAAGCCGTATCTCACTGGAAAAGTAATGGGGTTAATTTCAACTTCCGGTGGAATTCCTGGAATCAACGCCATCAACACAATGGATTATATCAGCCGTGCATTGCATGGCTGGGTTTGTCCAACGACTGTAGCAATCGCAAATAGTTGGGAGCAATTTGATGAAGAAGGCCGCGTTTTAAATGAACCATTGCGTGAACGGCTGCTGCAGCTAGCACGCGAGCTGGAATTTGCCGTCACGAAATTTCAGGCCTCATGACAACACGAAGTTACACATGAGGCAAGAACCCGTCACATAGAAATAAATGAAAATTCGAACTATGGCCGCATTTCTCCCCCTTATGAAGGGGGAGATGTAAGAGGGGGTTGGAATTCTTTCATATGAACCAACCACCCCCTCACCCCCCTCCTTCATAAGGAGGGGAAACGTGTTAGTAAATCATTTCCATAGCAGACACTAGGGCACTAAGATTCACGAATTTTTTGAAAAATATTTTTGTGGTACCTTGTGCATAGTGTCCTTGTGGTGAATTCTTTATGAAGATTACATTTCTTGGGGCAACACAAACTGTCACTGGATCACGATTTCTTGTTGAAGAAGATGGCGTTCGCGTTTTAGTTGATTGCGGATTGTTTCAAGGACCTCGCGAATGGAAAGATCGGAATTGGGAAAATCCACCAATCGATCCTGCCAGCGTTGATTGCATTATTTTGACCCATGCTCATATCGATCATTCCGGATTTCTTCCGCGATATGTGAAACTCGGATTCAAAGTGTCCGATCTATTGCACAGCAGCAACATCAGAATTGTTGGATTTGATGTTGCCTGATTCGGGCCATCTTCAAGAAGAAGATGCGGAATTCGCAAACAGACATGGACAAAGCAGACACCTCCCTGCCCTTCCTTTATATACAGAGGATGATGCATGGCAATCCTTGAAATTGATTCAGGTAGTTGATTTCTATAGTCCATTCCAACTTTCGCAGAATTGTTCATTTCAGTTTTTACGTGCCGGTCACATCCTTGGTTCTGGAATGGTGCAACTCAAGAACAAGGCGACGGGACTTCAAGTTTTATTTTCAGGAGATCTCGGACGTCCGGTTCAGTACATAACAAAAAAACCTGATGCCGTTGAGAACGCGGATTACTTGATTCTGGAATCAACTTATGGAAACAGGCTGCATCAAAAAGTTGATGTAAAGGTGAAGCTCACTGAAATCATCAAACAAACAGCTGCACGCGGCGGTGTGTTACTTGTTCCTGCTTTTGCAATCGGACGAACACAGGAACTGCTTTTTATATTACGACTTTTGGAAGAAGCGCATGAAGTGCCAAAGCTTCCGGTTTGGATTGATAGCCCGATGGCCATTAAAGCGATGCCGATTTATCACCGGCATGACATCGATTTTTCAGCCGAGCTGCAAAAAATTGCAGTCCATGATTCGACACCATTTATCTGTCATCACATTCATTCTGCAGCATCGGTTGAAGAATCAAAAAAGCTGAACGACATTCATTATCCAGCGATCATTATTTCAGCCAGCGGCATGGCTACAGGCGGAAGAGTTTTACATCATTTGAAGCATCGTATTGATGATTACAGGAACACAATTTTGTTTATTGGATTTCAAGCACAAGGTACGAAAGGAAGATTCCTGGTTGATGGAGCCGAAGAAATCAGAATTCACAAACAGAATTTTCGAGTGAAAGCGCGGATTGAATATATGGATGGATTGTCAGCACACGCGGATTATGAAGAAATGTTGCAATGGCTTTCTACGTTTAAAAAACCGCCCCGCAAAACTTTTTTGGTTCATGGAGAAGAATCAGCCAGCCAATCAATGGCCGAACACATCCGCAATCGCTATGGATGGAATGTCGAGGTTCCCGTGTATAAAGAGTGTGTAACTCTGGATTGAATTGTTTGTTAGAACCCCAAAAGGGTGTCTCAGCAGTATAAACAGCTGAAATATTTAAACCGCGCAATGTGATATTTTTGTGCGTATATCAGCAGTCCAAATAGAAGTTCGGTGTTTGCACAATGGAATTTGGTGATCCTGATTGGTATCTAGTCAATTGCTCGATTACCATTGCCTCTGCTATTTCCTCTGCACTCGCAGCTTTACTAACAATTTTGGTAATACGAACTAGGAACTGGGGTTACTTCCAAAGAAAAAGACTTTTGTCGCGGCTCGCGAGAGTACTTGGTTATTGTTTTGTCCTTCTTGTTTCTGTGTTTTGCTTCGTATTTATGGTTCACGAACTGCCAATTTACCTGGCGAAACGTTTCTATCCAACCGATGAATATCTCAGTTATATCGGGTTACATGTTAACCCGAGCGCAATTTATAAGCTTGCGCCTCTAATCACGATGCTAGCTATTATTATTCTAATAGCAAAAAGAAATGGATCGAATAAATATGCAGCAACCGCCTAACAACTCACTGGCACCGGACGTAGGTCTGATTAGTAATTCAATGAGAAAAAGAATTAATCAAATTTCAAATTCAATTCAAGAGAGTTAGTATAAAACTATGAGCAAAATCAAAAGCGATAAAAAGGAATTATCACCAAAACAACGTGAAGAACTACTCAGAGCATTGAAAGCCAGATTTGAGAAAAACATGAACCGCCATAAAGGTCTTGAGTGGCCTAAAGTACAAGCAAAGCTGGAAGCGAATACTGAAAAACTATGGTCACTCAATGAAATGGAAAGAACTGGCGGTGAACCGGATGTTGTTGGCCATGATAAAAAGACCGGCGAATACATTTTTTACGATTGTTCAGTTGAAAGTCCTAAAGACCGCAGAAGTGTTTGTTACGACCGTGAAGCGCTGGACTCAAGGAAAGAACATAAACCGAAAAATAGCGCTATTGATATGGCAGATGCCATGGGCATCGAACTTTTAACTGAGGAACAATATCGAGAGTTGCAGAAGCTGGGAGAATTCGATTTGAAAACGTCGAGCTGGGTGGTAACACCCGGCAATATTAGAAAACTTGGCGGTGCTCTTTTTTGTGATCGCCGCTACGACACTGTCTTTGTGTATCACAATGGCGCAGAATCTTACTATGCCGCCAGGGCGTTCCGTGGCGCGCTACGGATCTAAATTTGCAAAGAAAGCAAAGTGAGTTTTTTCGGAAACCAAACAGAACTGAATTAACAATCATCTTAATATTCTGTCTTGGTGTCGCTTCCATTATTAGTGCAGAAGAGCCTCCAGAATTTTCTGGATATTACTTCATAAATGGCAAATGGCCATCAGCATTTGAGCAAATAATGTGGCTTGAGCTGAACAGAGGTACGGATTCAAAGGGCCATTGGTTGGTTGAAGGAGCCATACGCTTTAACAGAGTAAACAATGGAAAGTACGTTGAGTTGAAATTCAAGAATCAGAAAATTCAAGGAACAGAATTATCCTTCCAAACTTTTGAGGAGTCAGGCGTCTGTTACAAATTTGACGGTCGCTTCTTAATTACCGATTTTTCTCAGGCCGAACTCAACGACAAAATAGTCCTTTCTGGCCTGCTTCAAAAAATCGAGAAAGGCAAAAGAGTCGCAAAAACAAAAGCCGAGTTTACATATTCTATTGGAGATTGAACTAATCTAACGGGCCATCAAATAAGCGGACAGCTTACTTAATCAGCCGGTTGCGGAGGGCTTTTGCAACCGCTTCTGATTTGGAGTGCACTTGAAGCTTTTCATAGATATGTTTCAGGTGAAATGAAATCGTATTGACGCTGACACCAAGTTCTGCTGCCGCAGTTTTATAGTTATGGCCCTCCACCAACAATTTCAAAAGTCGTGTTTCATGCGGCGTCAATTGATAATCGGAATTTTCTGGCGGACGTATTTCGCGGAAAACTGTGATTACTCTCCGGGCAACTTCAGGAGACATCGGTGCACCACCATTCATTGCTTCGCGCAATCCTTCCAATAAACGAGACGGTGAGGTTTTTTTCAACAAATATCCTGATGCACCTGCACAAAGTGCATCAAAAATTCTGTCATCATCTTCATAAACGGATAAAACGAGCAAAAGTAAATTCGGAAAATTCTTTTTGAATAAACGCATCCCTTCGATTCCTGACATTCCAGGCAAACCAATGTCTACCAAAACCAGATCTGTATTTAGAGCATTGATTTGTGTTAATGCAGCCTCCATTGAATCGAAGGTACCGGTGCATTGAAATCCTTCTGTGCCATTAATTAATGCGGCAAGTCCATCGCGAATCTGCTGCTTGTCTTCGATGATTACAATCTTAACCAGCGTTGTTTTCGTCATTGTTCCGACGTTAACGTCTTCCATAGCGCTTCTATCGTAACGACTAAAATCGCACAAAACACCTACCTAATCAGGTAGCTTCAATTCACTGAAGCACGGAAATTACGGATTACACGGAATCTAATTATTCTTTCCATGAATTCTGTGGTTTCAGTGAATTCCGTGACCCATAAAATGACGGCTTAATAGAACTTGTAATATCACAGTTGTACCTTGTCCAGGAACCGATTGAATGTTTATTTTGCCGTTCATCTCTGCGGCTCGTTTCCGCATATTTCTGAGTCCTTGACCATGGGTTGTTTCAGGCAAATCAAATCCTTTGCCGTTATCAGAAATTTTCATCACCAGAAAATTCGCTTCATTCCTCAACGTGATTTCAGCGGTTGTGCATTCAGAATGACGGATCATGTTGTTGAGAGCTTCCTTAAAAATCAGAAAGAAGTGACGTCTGATATCTGGGCTTAATTTGCGTTCCGGTGCCGTTACAGTTGATTCAAATCGGAAAGTGATGTTGCGCGCGGTCAAAACATCGCTGGCAAATCGTCGCATCCGTTGTACTAAATCTGCTAGATGATCTTTGACCGGATTCACTGCCCAGACAATATCGCTCATCGAATCAACCAACTCTCTTGATGCAGCAGCGATATTTTTTAGTTCCGGACCTATGTGCGCTTCACTAAGATCCACCTTGCGCCGCGCTACTTCGCTTAAGATTGCGATTTGAGATAAACCGGAACCGATATCATCATGAAGATCGGTTGCAATGCGCGTTCGTACCCGTTCAATTTCAATCAGCCGTGCAATTCGATAACGATGAATAGCCCATGCAATCGCGAACAACGACATCATGCCCAAAGAATAAAACCATGGGCTTTGATAAAAATGCGGTTGAAGTGTTAAGCGAAGTGCAGCACCTGATTCATTCCACACACCATCATTGTTGCAAGCAATTACATGAAAGGTGTATTTGCCCGGAGGAATGTTCGTGTAATAGGCAACTCTTCGTGCATCCGCCTCAATCCAACCTTCATCGAATCCTCCGAGTTTATATTTGTATCGAACTTTCGAGGGAGCCAGAAAACTAAGACCAGCATAATGGAACTCCAATTTCCCTTTGCCTGGCGGCATCACGATCGTCTCTGCTGAATTTACCAAACTGTTTAACAAAGGTCTGTCATCTATAATCACATCTTCAATGTGCACTGCCGGTGGTCGAGTGTTGATTTCCAAATGATTCGGATCGATCACTGCAATTCCTTTCAAAGTTGGAAACCAAAGTTTTCCGTCCCTGGTACGCCAACCCGCAGGTTGAGGACCTCCATTGCATTCTCTGCTTTTCATTCCATCAGCAGTGCCATAAGCAATCGATTCGATTTTTTTAATTTTTCCTGATGCAAAATCATCAAGGTCTTGAATTCGTACTGTGAACACACCTTTATTGCAACTCATCCACAATCGCCCCTGACGGTCATCAAGAATTTGAAAAATGACATCATCAAAAAGACCGATTTGCGTTGTGTAATTGATAAACTTTTTATCTTTATATCGAATTAATCCACCATCTCCTGTTCCAATCCACAAATTTCCATGATCGTCATTGTATAAACAGGTGATGAAATTACTGGAGAGTCCGTTAATGGTGTTGTAAATAATAAATTTTCCATCTTTATAAAGATTCAATCCATTTCTTGTGCCGATCCAAAGACCATCGCTGGTTTCCACAATTGGACGGATCCTGTCGCTGCCAAGACCGTCCTTTGTTGTAAACGTCGTAAATTTTCCGTTGCTGTATTTGTTCAAACCTTCGCTGGTACCGATCCAGATATCTCCCGAGTGATCCTGATAGATCGACATCACCAAATCACTGGCAACGCCATCCTGTTTTGTGAAAACTTCAATCTTTCCTCCGTTGAAACGATTGAGTCCCGCTAAATGTGCGCCCATCCATAAATTGCCATCGCGATCCTCAAACAAAGCAAAGATGCGATTGCTGGCTAAACCATTCGCCGTGGTTAGATGACTGAATTTACCATTTGAATATTTGTTTAATCCGCCGCTGTCAGTGCCGATCCATATAATGCCTGCAGAATCTTCATAAATTGACCATATAAAATCATCGGAAAGACCTTCTTTCGTAGTAAACGAAGTAAATTTGGAATACTTGAGATAATTTAAACCTCCGCCATTTGTTCCAATCCATAGACCCCCTTCAATGTCTTCATAGATGGCTTGAACAAAGTTGTTACTCAGTCCTTCCTTTTGGGACAAAATGTTGATTTTTCCATCAACTAATCTGGCCAGACCACCGCCATAAGTGCCGATCCAGATACATCCATTCCTGTCACCTTTAACAACCCAAATCTTGTTTGTTGGCAGTCCATCATTTGTGGTGTAAGTAGTGATCTGTTGATTCTTGATCACATACAAACCTGCGCTTGTGCCGATCAAAATATTTCCGGAACGATCGGCAGCAATGGATCTTACTGTTTGTTTAAAAGAAACTTCAGGAGTTGAGAGAGATTTGATTTTGCCATCTTGAAAAAGATTTAAACCACCTCGCGTGCCGATCCACAATATTCCGTGCGAGTCTTCATACAGTGAATATACGGAATTATCTACAAGACCATTCTGGGTTGTGTAAATTGAAAATTTTCCATCTTTGAAAAAATTGAGCCCGCCACCATCTGTGCCAATCCATAGATTTCCTTTTCGATCTTCATAAATGGAAGTTACCTGATCATTCGATAATCCTTCATGCGTAGTGAATGCCTGAAATTGGTCATTTTTCATTCGAAGCAGACCGCCACCGTATGTTCCAATCCAAAGATTCTTTTGATGATCTTCACATAGCGCAACAACCGATTGAACAGTAATTTCCTTGGTATTGGTTCGATCGAAAACTTTGAAATGAATCCCATCAAAGCGGACTAATCCTTCTTCCGTTCCAAACCAAAGATAACCGGATGATGTTTGAAGTACGGATGCAACTACGCTTACAGGCAATCCTTGTTCGCTCTGCCAGATCTCGTGACTGTATTGAGTTATAGCTTTTGCAGGATCCAGACCAAATGCATATGAAGTGAAACAAAACCCAATCAGGACTGGAAGCGTTTGAAGGAATCTTTTGTCGAATCGCAAAGTCTCGCCCCAAAGATCGACTGTTAAATTCTTCTAATGATTATATCCGGCGGAATCATGATCTCCCGAACTTAGTTTCTTCGCATGAATAAGTGTTCTTCCAGGTTTGGGGATAGAGCCAACTACCTTGGAAGGTACACAAATGAAATTAGCGAACAACAAAAGTTCGAGTGGCGCTATCCCGTGCATGATCCGGCTGGTGATCGTGGCTGCTTTATTGACAACCACGACAGCGGCGCAGGGCGGTTTTGATCACAGCCCGGTGCGATTTTGGTCATTTTCTGAATTCGCCGCTAAAGTAACGGATCCGATTCAGGTTGCAGGCGATGGGCAGCAAGGCGGCAAGCTTAAGCAGACCTTTGATTTCGGCCCGGTAATATTCGATCAAGATTTTCCGCTAGATGGCATCGCCACGGGCGAAATATTCTCGTCTGCAAGCGGCAAAACTTTTAGGGTTTTTGCGCAAGCGCCTACTGGCAACATTCATGAAAGCGGAAGTGTGATCGGTGATAATGCAGTTCTCGATCAATATCAAAGTTACGAAAAAAAGAAAGATAATGCGACCCTGCAAATCAACATCTCAAAAGTTTTTCTGGATGGAATCGATGCTAACGGATCCGTACTTCTTCCAAGCGAATGTCCAGCAGGGGTCGATTGTTCATTAATAGAGGGCACGGTGATTTTCGAAGCAAGAGTTTATTCACTTGGTGCCGGCGGAGACTTTTTTTACACAAAAGGTGAAGCCGGGGTTTCTGGTTGGCAAGGTCACTGGCAATTTTCTGCCGGAACTTCAGCAGATGCGAGAACACCTTTGTGGGATCAGAATAGTTTCTTTGTAAATCCGGATGCTGAAGGTACCGGGGATTTTTCGCATGCTATAGCAGAGCTCTTTGATTCTCATGGTGTGATTTTGAATGTTGATCTATCTCCGGTTCTACCAGGAGAACTATTTGCAGTTGAGGTTCGAATGGAAGCTCGCGCGGTGAATATGCGTGGAAGAGAATCCGCGGTTTCTGCGTTCATTAGAGATCCGCAAAAAGTTATTCCTGCACTTGTGCAGACTACGGGGTTGCGCAAATTAGGTCCGCCACCGTTACCAGCCCCGCCACTGCAACCCTTGCCGCCTGTTGATTGCCCTAACGGTCCTGATCCAAACAGCGGAACGTTTCAATTCAGTGCACTGAGTTACGTCACCGGCGAGCAGGCTGGTGCATTATCAAAAGTGATTGTCACACGAATTGATGGCAGTGTTGGAGCGGCCAGTGTGACTCTAACTTCAAGCGACGGAACAGCACTTGCTGGAGTCGATTACACTGCAGTATCAAAAACAATAAATTTTTCCGATGGCGACACTTCGCCACGCATCGTTGAAGTTCCAATTCTGCGCGATTCAGATCCTGAAGTCGAAAAATCGTTGAATTTAACATTATCAGATCCTGTTTGCGCAACACTTGGTTCAACAACGCAAGCATTGCTGACTATCGTAGATGATGAACGAGTGATTGACGATGGTGATACGTTTTTTCTGGGCGGCACAGTTAGCGGACTTACCGGCTCAGGACTCGAACTCGTGAACTTGGGTGGTGCGGATCAAGTTGACATCACTGCCGATGGACCTTTCCAATTTCCACTCGAATACGCAAGCGGTGTACCTTACTCCGTGACTGTTGGAACGCAACCAGCCAATCCACCTCAAGTTTGTACGGTAACGAATGGTGAGGGAACATTCACCGATCACGATATTACCGACATTCTTGTGGAATGCACAGATGTACCGACATCTGGTTTGGATCCAACTTTCGGTGATGGCGGTCTCGTTTCTACTCAATTAGGAGAGTCCGAAGCATTGTTAATTCAAACTGATGGCAATATTGTATCTGCTGGAAATAATGGTGTTGATTTCGCGCTCACCAGGCATGATACAAACGGAATTCTAGATCCCACTTTTGGAGGCGATGGCATTGTCACAACAGACTTCGCCGGCGGCCTCACATCATCCGATGAAGCATTTGATCTTGTGCAACAGGCGGACGGCAAAATCATTGCTGCAGGCAGCGCATCAAACACAACTACTGTTACTGATTTTGCAGTTGCACGTTACAACATTGATGGAACACTCGATACTACATTCTCCGATGATGGAATGCAGACAACGGATTTCGGACTGGACACTGATGGTGATGGGATTGTGGAATCTGGTGCGGATGTGGCGGAAGGAGTTGCAATTCAGCCTGATGGCAAAATCGTTGTGGCTGGTCATGCAAGAATTCCGCTTGGCGGCGGATTAGGATTTGATAACGATTTCGCTGTGGCACGATACAATCCGGATGGGACAATTGATACAACCTTCGGTAACAACGGTAAAGTTACAACCAATATCGGCAGCGATACTGATATTGGAACGGATGTTGTTCTTCAACCAGATGGGAAAATCATCGTGGTTGGCCAGATTGATCAAGCCACCGATTGTGCAATCGTTCGATATAACTCAGACGGCAGCCTGGACAATACTTTCGGCGGTTCAGGGATCATCGTTTACGATTTTAGCGGTTCAGAAGGCTTCAAAGGTGTAGGTCTTCAATCGGACGGCCGTATTGTTGCTACTGTATTTACGACAGGTAACAATGCGACTTTTGACTTTGCTGTCGTTCGCTATGAACCGGATGGCGATCCTGATTTAAGCTTCGGCAATGCTGGTCTTGTCACTACCGATGTTTCAGGTGGAATTCCATTCGGCCATGATTTTGGTGAAGACATCATCTTGCAAAATGATGGCAAGATCCTTGTGGTTGGCAGAGATACCAGCAATACAATTCTGGATCTGGCAATCGTCCGGTACAACACTGACGGCAGCGTGGATTCCAGTTTTGTAAATAATGGAATCCTCAGCATCGACATTCATGGAAAGGGGGACTTCGGACAAGATATTGCAATTCAGCCTGATGGCAAAATTGTAGCGGGCGGCTATTCAGCCAATGGTACTAATCTTGATTTCGTATTGGTCCGGGTCTTACCGTGAAATAACTTAAGGAAGTTTGGCAGCAAGCACATCTACTTTTTCAATTGTAGGCGGCGTAGCTAAAAGATCGCCAGCTTTTTGCATCAATGCTGCTGCAACGCGCCCGGTTAGATGTGCTTGTCTTCCAGCTTCATCCGGAAATGCATCAAATATACCGAAAGTAGAATTTGAAAAGCGGATTGCAAACCAGGCCGTTGTGGCTGGTTCATCTTGAACGATTGCTAAACCGCCGCGCAAAAAATCTTCGACTTCCTTTTCTTTGCCTGGTTTTGCTTCTAATTTGACTGCTAAAGCTACTGTTACCATTTTAACCTCCAACAAAAGTTGATTCAGTCTTCAAAATATAAGCTTTTCTGATTACTCTGCCGTAAATTCTTAGTTGCTGTATTTGCTGTCGATTTCGCGCTCTTTGCGGCGTTGCCGCGCTTCGGATTCAGCACGCGACCAGTAGTATTCATTGTAGTCAACAAACTTGATTGTTGATGCAAGCTCCGGATGTTGCGCTTTAATCGCGTCCATCATTTGCATGCATACTTTCCTGTAACTGGGATGTCCTTGTGGCGTAGTTCGGAGTTCAATAAGATGCATTGCTTCGCGAAAATTCATCCCCATCATCCAACGGATTCGAAAACCAAACAGCACTGCGTATTGCGCAAACTCCAGGGAAAATTCCTTCTTCATTTTGAAATGCAGCTCTGCGGAACGCTGATAGCACTCTTCCACCCGTTGTTTGAATCCGATGGTTACGATTTCATCGGCAATCTGATTACCAAGATCTGGATTCAATAACTGTCGCTCTTGAGTGAGCATCCGATGACGTTGCAAATCGCGATACGCACCGAAGTCGGCCTGAATATCAAATGTAAGCGGATAGCCGGCTTCAAATCCCCTGCCCGGACGGTTGCGCCTGTTTACCCGGTTGCCGTTACAGATGTTTAACAATCTACTATTATTGTCATACGATAATTGTCGTATGATTTCTAAAATCTGAGGCAATGGATGATTGCAATGTGGATACAAAGATACGGCCAGAGTTAAATTAAGAAGCTCCTGGGCTGAGGTTGCTTGAGGCAGCAAGACGCACAGCTGTTCTTTTTCGGGAGGAATACCTCTTAGAAGGTCCTCTGCGGCTCTCCTGATATTCTGCGATGTCTCCACCATATATTCATCGCGTTTGGCGCGTTTCACGAATTTGGGAATTACTTTGTTCAGTTCAGTATGAGCTTCGGTGGCACGGCGATTACACTCCGGCAATTCACTGCTGTAAAGCTCGGTCAGCAAATTCTGATAATAGCGGCCGTTACCGTACAAACCGACATTGGTCAAAGTGGACGCTGGAAGTAAATCGCGCAGAATATCACAGGCTTTGGTACGCAAATCGGCATTGTACGTAATACGAAACTGTTTTTGCAGCGCTTCAGTGTTCATCGCAGAATATTTTTCTTTTTCACCCAAATTTCGAATTCCATATTCCGCTTCTTCCATCGGCTTCAACTTGCGAAAATATTCTGTGAGCGGTTGAACGGCTGAAGCATAGGTATCAAAAATAAAATCCATAGTTCGCAAGTAATCATCACCGATGGACGAATTCAAAATTTCTTCGCCACGATAATATTTGTAGCGGCCTTCCTTGTCTTTTTGATCATAAAAAACGTAACGCGTGGACTGTTCGATTGGAGAGCCGCCGATCCTGCAATCTTCAACTAACTTGGTGACAAGATTTGATACTTGCTCTAACGCTAGATGCGCGCCTTCCAGTTCGCCGACACTGTCATCGCCGTATTCATTCAAAATCCGTTCGATCAATTCCTGGGTGCGGGTTACATTCAGCTCACCGTCTTTCAAAAACTCTTTCAACAATGTTCGGCGCAGACCAGTAACCGCGCGGCTGTACCGAGCATAAATTGCGCCAGCCAGACCGGGGATGTTTACACAAAAAGTATCGCCGGTTGGATTTGTGACATACCGCGAAAGGATTTCAATTTCTTGCGGAGTAAATTCTTCAGACATTGGACGTTTATTCTAACTCGGTTTGCGTTCTGCTTTGAAAGTTGATGTTGATTTTGAGCTCCCCTCCTTGGATAAGGAGGGGATTAAGGGGTGGTTGAAAGCATATCAATAAAAATTCAACCCCTCCCTACCCCCTCCCCTTATCCGGAGGGAGGGAGCGTTAGGATGCGTTTCTGTCTGGATGATTATTAATTTTTCATAACAATGGGTTGCGTCCAAATGGGTGAATAAAATCTGCTTTGAAAATCGGCGATTCGACCAAGTTCCCCTCATTATGAAGGAGGGGTAAGGGAAGGTTGGAGACATTGGAAAAGGCTCCAACCCCCTCTTTACACTCCCCCTTTATAAGGGGGAGAACTCGGCGACCGTTTTTCATTATTTCTGTTTGATCTTAAGATCATGAGTTACTTCGTGGTTTAATATTCGCTTAAAATTATACGGCTTACCACTTAAAGGAGGGATTCTATGCGTTCCGGTTGGATTATTGCTGCGGTTGCGATCGCTGTTTTTTCAAATCTCTTATATCCATCAACTGACAAATCAATCATGGGATTTAAACAAGCGGAAGAGCAACTTTCGCTTGAATCAAAATTTGATAGTTATCTGAAAGCAGAGAATCTAAGAACATGGATGGAACATCTGAGTGCGCGTCCGCATCACACCAGTTCCGCTTATGACAAAGAGAATGCTGAATACATTGCCGGATTATTTCGATCCTGGGGTTATGAAACTCAAATCGAGCAATTTAAAGTCTTGTTTCCAACTCCGAAGACTCGTGTTGTGGAATTGCTAGAACCCGAAAAATATACAGCTGCGTTATCGGAGCCTGCAATTCCAGAAGATCACACCTCCGGACAACAAACCGAACAGCTTCCAACTTACAACGCATATTCAATTGATGGCGATGTTACCGGTGAACTGGTTTACGTGAATTACGGAGTGCCGAAAGATTATGATGAATTGAAATTGCGCGGTGTGGATGTTAAGGGAAAAATTGTGATCGCACGGTATGGTGCATCCTGGCGTGGAGTGAAACCGAAAGTTGCGGCAGAACACGGCGCAATTGGTTGCATTATTTATTCCGATCCGAGTGGTGATGGTTATTATCAAGGAGATGTTTATCCGAAAGGCGGCTGGCGCAATGAAAATGGTGTTCAGCGCGGTTCTGTCATGGATTTTACTGAACATGATGGAGATCCGTTAACACCGTTTATTGCAGCAACCGAAAATGCAAAACGTCTTCCGCGAGAAAAATCCAGCGCCATCACAAAAATTCCGGTGCTACCGATTTCATATAAAGATGCACAACCGTTGTTGAAAGCGCTGGCAGGTCCTGTTGCACCGGATTCATGGCGCGGAGATCTTGCAATTCCATATCACATCGGACCAGGCCCGGCAAAAGTTCATTTGAAACTTGAGTTTAATTGGAATCTTGTGCCAATTTATGACGTGATAGCGCGGATGCCTGGAAGCAAATATCCGGATCAATGGATTGTTCGCGGAAATCATCATGATGCGTGGGTAAATGGCGCAACCGATCCGATCAGCGGACAGGTTGCAATGTTGGAAGAGGCGCGAGCGATTGCTGAACTCGCAAAAACCGGATGGAAACCGAAACGTACTTTGATTTTTTGTGCGTGGGATGCAGAAGAACAAGGCTTACTTGGATCCACGGAATGGGTTGAAGCACATCAAGATGATCTAAGGGAAAAAGCGATTGCCTATATCAACAGCGATAGCAATTCTCGTGGTTTCTTACAAGTAGCAGGATCACAAACGCTGGAAAAATTTTTGAATCAAGTTGCACGAGATGTGGAAGATCCTGAGAAAAAAATTAGCGTTCAGGAACGAGCGCGTGCAAAACAGATCATTGAAGGGAGTGCGGAAGAGCGGAAAGAAGCACACAATCGAGAAGATTTGCGTTTACCCGCGTTAGGATCTGGTTCGGACTATACTCCATTTCTGCAGTTTGCCGGAATTGCATCTTTGAATATCGGTTACGGCGGTGAAGAAGAATACGGACAATATCATTCCATTTATGATTCGTTCGATCATTACACCAAATTCATGGATCCTACCTTTATATATGGAGTGACACAGGCGAAAACCGGCGGACGCATTGTACTTCGACTCGCAAATGCGGAGTTGTTGCCGTTCGAATTCACAGGATTCTCAGACAACATTTCAAAGTACGTAAAAGGACTTCAAGATTTAGCGGACAAAATGCGGGATGACAATGTTGAACGCACGCGGCGTCTGAGTGATAAAACGTACGATGCATATTTCGATCCTACAAAAACATTTGTTGCCCCCGAAGCTGAGGAGCCGGTTCCTCATTTGAATTTTGCACCGCTGGAAAATGCAGCTACGCGGCTGGACAAGCGTGCGCAAGATTATAAAAAGGCATATCAAGATGCCGCCAGTGAACTTCAAGATCAAAATGCGCAGCGTTTGAACGAAATCTTAATGTTCAGTGAACGTGCATTAACGCGCAAAGAAGGTTTGCCTGGACGTCCGTGGTTCAGGCATCAAATTTACGCGCCCGGAATTTATACCGGATATGAACCGAAGCCTCTACCATCGATCAGCGAAGCGATTGAGCAGAAGAAGTGGAAAGTGGCAGAAGAGCAAATCGTAGTCGTTGCCGATACGTTGAATAAATTTTCGGATGAAATCGATCGCGCGATTGGTGTGCTTCAACCGAAAGCAACCAAATAGTTTCTCGCGTCAATCATTCGATTTACAAAGGAGATGACAGGTGCCTATTACTGCTTTCAACAGTTTCACCGATGGCCTCGATCCGAATCGAAGAAGCCGTGAACACTTTATCGCCAACACCAACCTTGATGATAACCGCCTCTGGGTTCCTTATGCGGATGGTGTGTGGTTCCAACCATGCTGTTTTAATGTCACCTCCGGTGGATTCAGCGTAGTTCTGAAGGGTCTACCAGGTGCGATGCTTGGGACCCATTACCACGTTGGCACTGTACATGGATATACGATGAGTGGTTATTGGCGATACCTGGAGCATGACTGGGTTGCAAAGCCTGGAACGTTTATCTACGAACCTGCCGGCGAGGCTCACACGTTGGTTATCACCGACGACTCACCAGAACCAGCGCTGATCCTTTTCATGGTGGAGGGCGGTCTCATTTATTTGGACAAGCCGGTCAACGGTGGCTTTGCTGCCTACGAGGATGGATTCACACTTCTTGCGCTGACTCGGAAGTATTATCACGAGGCGGGTCTCGATGTGCGCCAGCTTGACCTGCTAGTTCGCTAATTGTAGAAATCCGCTTGTAGCAGGCAATGCTCTAATCCATTAGAATGGTTAGTGATGGGGAAAAGTTCAGCAAGCGCACGCTCTTGCTTCGGCTTCGGCGTTGCCGCTGATTTCCAGCGTTGGGCTGCTTCCCCCTGAAACTAATAGCCCAAATCATCTTCTTGTCATTAATTGCAACATCCTTCGTTGCTCCCGAAGATAAAGGCGACGTTACCAATCTGTTCATTTCGAAATCATTATCTGCGAGCGAATTTTTTGCTAACCATGCATCTGGTACCTGTCATTCATCTAACGGACTCCTGATCATTGGTTTTCCTCGATTCAACACGTGGGTGTAAATCTGTGTGGTACTTACATCTTTATGCCCAAGTAATTCCTGGATAGTGCGGATATCGGCTCCTGATTCCAGCAGGTGTGTTGCGAAACTATGCCGCAGAGTGTGACAACTCGCTTGTTTCTGTATACCTGATCTTGTTACCGCAATTTTTACAGCGCGTTGCAAAGATTCAGGTGAAGCGTGGTGTCTTCTGATTTTGCCTGAACGGGGATCCAGGGAACGCTGAGAGGCAGGGAAAATATATTGCCAGCGCCATTCATTGCAAGCATTCGGATATTTTCGTTCCAATGCATAAGGTAAGTAGACAGAACCGAATCCCTCACACAGATCTTGTTGATGTTTCAGCTTTACGCTTGCGAGATGACGTTTGAGTTCTGAAATGATTGACTTTGGCAGAATGGTAACGCGGTCTTTTTCACCTTTTCCATCGCGAACGATGATGTGACCCATTGCGAAGTCAACATCTTTTACGCGAAGCCGCATACATTCGTTAACGCGCATACCTGATCCATAGAGAAGACTGGCTATGATTCTGTGCGTTCCCGACATTTCTTTCAAGATATTTTTGACTTCATTGTGTGTGAGAACTACTGGCAGTTTTCTTTTTACTTGTGCTCTTTCTATTCCATCGATAAGCGGGAGTTCGATTTTCAGAACATCACGATAGAGGAATAGGATTGCGCAGAGTGCTTGATTTTGAGTAGATGCAGAGACATGTCTTTCAGTGGCAAGGTGCGACAGAAACATCCTGATTTCTGGGACTCCCAGCGTTTTAAGATTTTGTTTGTGATGAAATAACCAGAGTCTACGGATCCATTGAATGTAGGATTCTTCTGTTCGCAGGCTGAGATGACGAAGGCGTGCTGTCTCTCGGATTTTATCCCAGGCAGATTGTTCGGAGTTTGTCATAAATTTGACACCTTACCAAAGGGAATTCGTCCTTAAACGTACGACGAACTCCCGAATTTCCGCCTTTATGCTTATGCTATCATACTAATTACTAGTTCGCTCGCGCGTAAAAATGAAAGCGCTTTCAGAAAAAAATGCTAGAAAATGGTGTCATGCTGAAGGAGCATCTTTTGATGGGGATGGTTTTCCCACAAGCCCTGGCAAAGTGAAATCATTTGAAATTCCAAGCGATGCTGGACAACGTGTGGCTCTGGTTGCCAAGCATTTGGACGAATTCAAATCTGCAGGCAAAACGTTAGTCTGGTTTGATGATTGGGGTGTCTGGCCTTCTGGGGAACGAATGCACATCTTCGATCGTTTTTTGGCATCATATGGTGAATCTCGGCCATTGATAGAAATGCCTGCATTCCTTTTTTCACAATCAGAGTTTGAGGATCTAGTGTCCTTTGTCACTATAGGTGTGCTCTTTTTGTGGGACGTGCATGTAATCACTGCGAAGGCACGTCGCTTAATATTCTATTCACATGATGAAGTTGGTTGGATCGGGGCGTAACGCGCCAGCGAACAAGTCACTGCAGCGGACAACACCTGCGCCTCTGCTCGCGCATGCCGCTTGCATTCAGTTAAAATTCACTTGTGGCAGGCTAAACTCTAATCCGTTAGAATGGTAATTGTTGGGCAAACATTAGCAAACGGCACGCGCTCGCTTCGGCTCCGGCGTTGCCGCTGAGTTCCAGCGTTCGGCGACTTAAAGAAAATAATATTCATGAAGTGTTTGAACTGTGGTGAAGAAATCTTGATTTCGTCTCAGACTTGCCCAAAATGCGGGTCTGTTGTCAGCACTTCTAGATCATTGTTCAGCAATAATAAGCTATTGCTAATCATCGTTATAGGTTTAATGCTGCAAGCAATTGTCGTGTTTTTTGGGTTACTGATTTATTTGAGAAAATGATTTAAGTCGCCGAACAACTCATTGCACCGGACGCTCACCGCGCGCTCGTTTCACTCGCTCGCGAATTCGCGCCGGTGAATTCGAGCGTTGGGCGTCAGCCAAAACGGATTCTCATGATACGAAGAGCTAAGATTTGTTGCTTGCTACTTGTTGTCCTCGCGATGACCGCTCGTCTAAAACGCGAGAAGTTCTCCCCTTCACTGATTGTTTTGCCTGGAGCAGAGGAGATCAAATTCGACAAATTCAGGGGAGAAGACGAACTAATATATTTTGTCGAAGATACATTCCCTGCAAAACGAACAGTCACCGGACTACACCAGAGAATGACAGCGCTTGGGTGGACTCAGCTGCAAGAGGACTTTCTTAATCCAGGAAGGCGTCTTTCGAACAATCCTGAATTACCACCTGACATCCCCTCTGACCGGGTGATGGTTCTGAGCTGGAAGGCGGCCGTCGGCTTCAAAACGCCCGATACATTCATTTACCGATGGGAAACACAATATAAGAACGTCAAAGGTGAAATTCAGTTTATCCTGCTTCGGTACTTCGACAAATATGATGCCGCCTATCATGTGGATAGTTTTGTCGCAAGCATCAAGCCTCCAAGAACCAACCGTCTTAAAATAAATCAAATCTTCTATCCTGCCCCCTTGGCTAAGAAGATGGAAAAGTTCGCAGTGCGAAACAGCAAAGAGAAAATTCCACAGGGCGACTTTGATATTTATTAGGCTGACGCCCAACAAGTCGTTCGAGCGGACAACAACCGCGTCTCATTCAGTCTTGCTGCTTGCATGAGTTTAAATACAATTTTGCTTACACAAAAGTTTTTCGGTTATCATGATTGCTGCTGGTGAAGAGTAGCAAGCAGCAAGCCTTCACTCGCCTGCGGCTGTTGCCGCTCAACTCCAGCGTTCGGCGCCACGTGAAAAAATAGAAAGAGCTATTTCGATCAAATAAAGAATCGAACAAGCGAGATGAGAAGCAGTCACAGTATTAACATGCATCGTATTGGCAATTTAGCCCCATTCATTGGTGCTATTGGAACGATAATCGGCGTCGTTTGGACTTTCCATGTTTTGCAAAGTGGTCCGGTCATCGAATTTAACGCTATGCTTGTTGGAATCTTCATTGCAATTTCAACCACGTTTATCTTGATGGCCCTTTCAATGATTTTTGTTTTTCTGAACTCGCGGATTATGCGAGACAAATAGGTGCGATTAAAATCCGCTCCACTATGCAAACATCCCTGCGTGGCGCCGAACAAATCGTTGCAGCCGACGCCTCCTGCGCCTCTTCAGTCGCACGCTTTGCAATCCGCAAAAGTCCATTTTTGAAAAACAAAACATAAATCGGCTATCATCATTTGTGCTGGGGAAAAGTTCAGCAAAGCGTGTGCCTTCATTCGGCGCAGTTCGGCGCGGCTGAACTCCGGCGTTGGGCGGAGATTTTGTTAATGAAAAAATTAATTGTAATTGCCGTCATTATGCTTGTCTTCAGTGTGGGCTCAGCCAAAAGCGAGAAGCAAATGATAGGAAGAATTGTTAACATTGCTGCTCCACGAAGCATAATTGTTGATTGTGGTCTGACGAAATTTTCAGATCGTTGTTGGAATCCAACAGACGAGCAAGTGGAAAAGCTTGAAAGCAAACTTTTCTCTTTCATAGTGAACCGATTGAAAAATCAGCAACAAAAACTAAGGAAGCCACTCTTCAAATACCATCGTCAATATGCAGGATCCGTCTGGCGAGATAACAAAGTTATTTTTGTTCGAGGCTTTTTAGATACACCGGGAGAATCACAGAATCGAGACTACCTGTATGGTGTCTTTGACGTTCTCGATGGGTGCGATACTTATTTCATCGCAACCTATGACGTTGAATTAGAAAGTTTCGTGGATTTCGGAGGTTGTTGCGGCGGTTGCTATTAATCTCCGCCCAACAACTCATTGCACCGGACGCTCACCGCGTCTTCGCTTCGCTCATCCGCGGATTCGCGCCGGTGAATTCGGGCGTTGGGCGGCACGCAAAATATGAATCAATCAATCTTAAATAATCAGCTCGAAATATGTTCTAAGTATCAAGCAGCCCATTATCCTGCACCAGCTGAAATGAAACTTGGAATTTCTCGTGGTGTAAAAAATGGCTCTTATCCCATTCATGGTTTGCGACACCCGCCAGAGGCGGAAACGTGTGGTTGGTATATATACACCGGCGAGTTCTCAGATGATCCTAACTTTTTCAACCACTACATGTAATGCACCTAAACGAGCGTTGCTCAGAAATCTTGCCTTACCTTGGGTTGCCACCTGGTTGGCGCTTTTTACTTGCACAAAACTACATTGATGTGTGGTTTGACGAAAGCCTCCTGAAAATCTAGTGTGCCGCCCAACAAGTCATTCGAGCGGACAACAACCGCGTCTCATTCAGTCCTGCTGCTTGCACTTGGTTTGGAATGGAATTTTGCTTACACAAAAGTTTTTTAGGTATCATTATCCGTGCTGGTGAAGAGTAGCAAGCAGCAGGCCTTCATTCGCCTGCGGCTGTTGCCGCTCAATTCCAGCGTTCGCTTGCGCTAAAACTCAGATAATGTCTAAGCACGGTATTCAATATCCAGAAATCATAGATTTCGTGGCCGCCGATGAACAAGAATGCGTTCTAGTTGTTGTACAAGACGAATATGTAAGTAAGGAAGACACTTTTGCACTTCAGGAAAAGCTTAACAATTACCTTTGTTATGGAATCGACGGCCGGCTGTTTAGCGATTATCCTGAGTGCGAAGGAAAACGTCTTGTTCTTCAGATAAATCTTTTCGAAGTCCCAGACCCGTTCGTCTTTGAATTTCTTGAAAAAGCCAGAAGCACAATTGAACAAGAAGGTGCTCTGTTAAGAATCAAGATGATGGAGAATTAGAGATAAAGCGCAAGCGAACAAGTCATTGCAGCCGACGCCTCCTGCGCCTCTTCAGTCGCCCGCTTTGCAATCCGCTAGCATCCATTTTTGAAAAACAAAACATAAATCGGCTATCATCGTTGTGCTGGGAAAAGCTTAGCAAAGCGTGCGCCTTCATTCGGCGCAGTTCGGCGCGGCTGAATTCCAGCGTTAGCTGACGTAAAAATGAAATCCATCATCCGGATTCTAGGCGCGTTAATTGGCATATACTTGATTCTCGTGAACTATGGCGCACTTGCTGCGCTTTCCATCAGTATACATGTCGGAGCCAGGTTGGCTGATGCCGGAGAATCTGTTGGTCCATTTTGGCGTGAACTGGGATACTTCGGCGGAACAGGTGTTGCATTGATAATCTCGATGGTCATGGTTGTTGGTATAGGAGGCTTTATTGGATACAGCACCACATGGGCGCTTACAAAGATTCCTGCACTTCTGAGACATGACGCCAGCTAACAAATCGTTGCAGCCGACGCCTCCTGCGCTTCTTCAGTCGCCCGCTTTGCAATCGCAAAAATGCATTTTGAAAAACAAAACATAAATCAGCTATGATCGTTTATGCTGGGCAAAAGTTTAGCAAAGCGTGCGCCTTCAATCGGCGCAGTTCGGCGCGGCTGAACTCCAGCGTTGGGCGACACTGACAATGGATGAGTCAACAATTGCAACAATCGTGAAGAATGTAAAATCTGAATTGCTATCTTGCGAAGAGAGCTTACGCCTCTGGGCAAACGCGCATCTTATTAAGCCTCACGTTATCACAGCATCCTGTAAACCCGACCGCGTAGAACCTAAGTCGCTTTACTTGATTACAGATCACATTGGTGTAAATGATTCGAATTACAGAATCGTGTATGACGAAGACGCAGCCCAATACGGACTTGAGTGTACAACGTCAGCGGGTATTAGTTGGTATATGGGGCCTTATGGCTCTTTCTCGAAAGCGTTACGTTCTATGTAGTGTCGCCCAACAACTCGTTCGAGCGGACAATTACCGTGTCTCACTCAGTCACGCCTCCTGCTCGTTCTTACAAACATCAGTGCAGGCAAAACACTGCTGCGCTATCATAAGCTCAGCTACGGGTTGAGCGCGAGCAAGCGGCGCGCCTTCGTTCGCCACGGTAATTGCCGCTCAACTCGGGCGTTAGCTGGCGCAAGAATGAACAAACAAGAAGCAAAAAGCGTTCTAGCTGCAAAACTAGCAGAGTATCGAAAGCTTACCTATGCGGACCTGGCCAAGAAAACAGAATCGCGCCTCCTAGATCACCATGAAATTGAGTCTTCATCAGGAACGAGATATCAGGTAGATGTATCTGTAGTTTGGGATGATAAGCCTGGTGGAGACATACGAGTTCTCGGGTCAGTTGATGATGGTGGTTCGAGAGCGTTCTTTCCCTTAGGTGATGACTTCATTATTGCGCCAGACGGCACTTTTGTGGATGATGATTAAGCGCCAGCTAACAACTCATTGCACCGGACGCTCACCGCGTGCTCGTTTCACTCGCTCGCGGATTCGCGCCGGTGAATTCGGGCGTTAGCCGCCGCCAATCCAATGAAGCTCATTGTTGTGAAATATATACTACTGTGTCTTTCTTTATGTTTTATTTCATGCACAACCAATCCTAGGATGGGCAAATATACTTATGGCGAATGGCCGACTAATGAGTCTATCGAAATAGAAAAGGATGGTAGATTTCGGTATCAGTTTTTTTCCGATGAGGGCGGTATCGTTTGCGATGTTATAGGCAATTGGCGTCTTATCGATTCAAAGACTTTTGAAACTAAGATTGTTCAGGTTTTATCCGCTGGGCGACCTTACGCAAACTGCAGTATGTTTCCGGAGACGCAGGTGTGGAAAATTTATGGGGCAAAATTCTACCGAAAAAATTCGGGTCCGATTCAAAAAAGTCGTTGGCGGCGGCTAACAAGTCATTGCAGCCGACGCCTCCGCGCCTCTTCAGTCGCCCGCTTTGCAATCCGATAAAATGCATTTTTTTAAACCAAAACATAAATCGGCTATCATCTATTGTGCTGGGAAAAGCTGAGCAAAGCGTGCGCCTCCATTCGGCGCAGTTCGGCGCGGCTGAATTCCAGCGTTAGCTGGCGCAAGAATGAACAAACAAGAAGCAAAAAGCGTTCTAGCTGCAAAACTAGCAGAGTATCGAAAGCTTACCTATGCGGACCTGGCCAAGAAAACAGAATCGCGCCTCCTAGATCACCATGAAATTGAGTCTTCATCAGGAACGAGATATCATGTAGATGTATCTGTAGTTTGGGATGATAAGCCTGGTGGAGACATACGAGTTCTCGGGTCAGTTGATGATGGTGGTTCGAGAGCGTTCTTTCCCTTAGGTGATGACTTCATTATTGCGCCAGACGGCACTTTTGTGGATGATGATTAAGCGCCAGCTAACAACTCATTGCACCGGACGCTCACCGCGTGCTCGTTTCACTCGCTCGCGGATTCGCGCCGGTGAATTCGGGCGTTATGCCGCTTGAGTAAAACGCAAAGAATGAATTGATCCCTTCATTGCTCCATCGTTTGAAGACAGCACCACCGCCCTACGACATTCCCGACTCCTTCACTTTGGTCTTTTTCTGAGCAAACTATTTCGGCTTGGCGTGTATTTTTCGGCTCCCTTATTCTATTCGGGCTTCATTCGTTCCGTTTTTACTTCACTCCGTCATTTTGTTGGTCACTTGTCCGTAACTACAGCTCAGAGTTCTTCCGAATTTTGAGCTTCGCATCCGAGCGGCATAACAAATCGTTGCAGCGGACGGCTCACCGCTCCTTCCTCAGTCTTGCCGCTTGCTAATGGCTTAGAATGCAAAGTAGAAGGAAAAGCTCAAATCGGCTATCATTGCCTGTAGCCAGCGTTTGGTTCAGCAAGCGGCAAGCCTTCGTCTCTCGCGTTTCGCCGCCGCTGAACTCTACGTTCGCCAGCAGGGGACTAAGAAAAAACTAACATGCCTGCTTCTATTATTGTTGCGCTTGTAGCTCATGCGATATTCATTTTTATGCGGTTCTTTCTTGTAATAAATAATTTTGATCTGCTTAGCATCCAGAATATTCCAATCCTTATCATAGCAGTAGCAGTGCATGTTCTTGGAATAATCGGTCTGCTCCTGCGTAAGAAATGGATTAGAAAATATACGTTGTTTCTATTCGGCTTTTATTTGTTGATGCAGATTCCCCAAATAGGTAGATTACTGAAGGAATTTGATGCCTTTGGTGTTATATGGTCAGTAATTGCAATTTCGCTATCTTTGTACATCTTTCATCAGTTTTATATAGAACCAAGAGTGCAGTCATATCTGAACCGGTAAACCCTGCTGGCGAACAAGTCGTTGCAGCCGACGCCTCCTGCGCCTCTTCAGTTGCCCGCTTTGCAATCGGCTAACATTCATTTTTGAAAAACAAAACATAAATCAGTTATCATCGTTTGTGCTGGGGAAAAGCCAAGCAAAGCGTGCGCCTTCAATCGGCGCAGTTCGGCGCGGCTGAACTCCGGCGTTCGGCTTCGCCCTCCAAGCAAAGTAATAGGAGGAATATATTTCGCGCAAATCTTTCATCTTAATTTGTCTAGCAAATTTGTTGGCTATCTATTGCTACGCTGAAATCCTGACATTGGAAACATTATTAGAATGGCCTAGGCCCGCATGGTGGATGTTTCATAACGAAATCGTTTACCCGGTGGTAGGCTTATTGCTCGCTGTCATTTGCATTATCCTTTGGTGGCGGCGTTCTAACATCGCTCCATTTGTGCAAATTGTCGTTTCGGTATCAGCCCTTATGTGCTCCCTATTCTCCACTCTGATACGTTTTGGCACTCTACAGATCTATAGTCGGAGGCCGTTCATCCCTACATTCGGAGAAATTACTGAAGCTTCGCCATGGATCATTCTGGTCCTCTTAGTATATGGTTCAGCTGGAGCGTTATTTTGCGTTTCTATATTTCGAATATTTAGAAAAGGAACAATATGAATATGCGAAGCCGAACAACTCATTGCACCGAACGCTCACCGCGTTCTCGCTTTGCTCGCTCGCGGATTCGCGCCGCTGAATTCGAGCGTTAGCTGGCCGCTATGAAGAATGAGAAACTATATTTCACCTCAGTTTCCAGATAAGTGTGAGAAAGCTCTTGTTGAAGCACTGGATATAACTGGCCGAAAATTATTGAATAGAACGATTGATGGCTATGAAGAAAAATACCTTCATGCGGGAATATCAGGTACTAATCTAGAAATCTATATCTATATTGATGGCGCGGGCGTATTTGGGCCTGAAGTTGATTTCAGGTTTGAGTGGCCCGATTATGATTCCGAATCCGAAATCATAAATGACTTTGTCAGGAAGACGCTTGCTGCTGCTGCTGGTAATTCAGCGGCCAGCTAACAAGTCATTGCAGCCGACGCCTCCTGCGCCTCTTCAGTCGCACGCTTTGCAATCCGCTAAAATCCATTTTTGAAAAACAAAACATAAATCGGCTATCATCGTTTGTGTTGGGGTAAAGCCAAGCAAAGCGTGCGCCTTCAATCAGCGCAGTTCGGCGCGGCTGAATTCCGGCGTTCGCCGGCAGCTATAACTAGAAAAAATGATCACATCAAAATGGATTCCTCGAATTATCGTTTCAACACCATTTCTCTTGATTCTGCTTGGATTTGGGATGCTGAGGTATATGGAAGGAGATGCCGGACCATTATATGGTCGCTTAGCGCCCGTCCCGAACCGTAAACCGGATCAGATTAAGAAAGTGTTTGGTGGATTTACACTAGAAGCCTTTGATTCGTCTGAGTCCAAAGTCGCTCCAATTGTCGCATTAAGGGATGAAAATGGAAAAATTCGCTGGTCAGTTTATGTTGATTGTTACGATGAGCACTTAACTAGAATTCGATTTACCAGTTATCTACCCTCCCCTATAATGCGCCCTGGTCGTGTCCGCGGCTATGTAGAATATCCAGATGGCTATTCGATGCCAACCATTTGGTTCATTGAAAGTGATGGAGAACTTAAAGAGTACTATTTCTTCACATGACGAGATCCAGCTGCCGGCGAACAAGTCATTGCAGCCGACGCCTCCTGCGCCTCTTCAGGCGCCCGCTTTGCAATCCGCAAAAATTCATTTTTGAAAAATAAAACACAAATCGGCTATCATCGTTTGTGCTGGGCAAAAATTCAGCAAAGCGTGCGCCTTCATTCGGCGCAGGTCGGCGCGGCTGAACTCCAGCGTTCGGCCGCTGCAAAAAAAAATCCCACTATGAGAATTCTTATCGTGCTATTAGCACTCTTTCTCATATCCTGTAGTTCTCATAATCCAAAGCTTTCATCGCCACTTCTTGACACGGTGAAATGTTGGGCTCATGAAGTTCCACAAGCAGAATCATTGAAAACACAGGCATTTCGGGGCGTTGTCACTCTCCGAGGTGATCAACAAGGAATTCCGGATGTATTTATTGCAGCCAAAAGCGTCAAGAATGGAACTATTACATCAACCAAAACAGATACAAAAGGTCGATTTGAGATACTTGGACTGAACAGCGGATCATATGAAGTTGTTTCATGTCTTGAAGGTTTCAATCCTTGGCTTGGAACTGTCACGGTGGAACAATCCGCGCCAGCCGAATTGCATTTGCAAATGACGCTTGGAATGTAGACAAATCTGCAGCGGCCCAACAAGTCACTGCAGCGGACAACGCCTGCGCCTTGCTCGCGCATGCCGCTTGCAACCGGCTAAATTTTGTTTGTGGCAGGTAAGGCTCTAATCCGTTAGAATGGTGGGTGCCGGGCAAACAAGCAAGCGGCACGCTCTCGCTTCGGCTTCGGCGTTGCCGCTGAGTTCCGGCGTTAGGTGCAATCTATGCGCACTCTCATTGCCTCAAGCGTCATACTCCTCTTCGTTTGCGTTCTCTACATTGTCTTCGCTGGCACGAGTCTAGAAGTCGAAAACGCCTCGACCCTATCGGTGTCTCACATCACTATCAACTTTCGCAGAGGCAAAGTTTACGTTGCGCAACTCCCAAAGGGAAGCATTGAACACAAACGTCTTGGGAAAATCGGTGAAGGAGCAATTTTCGACGTGCGATGGACTGACTCCTCTGGGTTCTCTCAGCATCATACTCATTGCGTGTACTTCTCCGGTCATACTGGGTATGAAACGGTTAAAATAAGATTGCTGCCAGGCGGAAAGAGTGAACTGATTTACCGAAACAAAAGGCATGGCGATTGCACCTAACAAGTCACTGCAGCGGACAACGCCTGCGCCTCTGCTCGCGCATGCCGCTTGCATCAGCTAAAATTCGTTTGTGGTAGGAAAAACTCTAATCCGTTAGAATGGTGAGTGCTGGAAAAAGCAAGCAAGCGGCACGCTCTCGCTTCGGCTTCGCCGTTGCCGCTGAGTTCCAGCGTTCGCTTGCGCTAAGATTCACATAAAATGTCTAAACACGGTATTCAATATCCAGAAATCATAGATTTCGTAGCCGCTGATGAACAAGAATGCGTTCTCGTTGTCGTGCAAGACGAATACTTGAGCAAGGAAGACACTTTTGCACTTCAGGAAAAGCTTAATAATTACCTTTGTTACGCGATAGATGGGCAATTGTTTCGCGATTACCCTGAGTGCGCAGGGAAACGTCTTGTTCTACAGATAAATCTTTTCGAAGTTCCAGATCCGTTCGTCTTTGAGTTTCTTGAAAAAGCCAGGAGCACAATTGAACAAGAAGGTGCTCTATTAAAAATTAAAATGATGGAGAATTAGAAATAAGCGCAAGCGAACAAGTCATTGCAGCGGACGCTCACCGCGTGCTCGCTTCGCTCGCTCGCGGATTCGCGCCGCTGAATTCCGGCGTTGGGCGACGGCCAAAAAAAATGCGATTCCTTATTGTAATTTTCATAATCCTTAATTGTTTTTTCGTCTCGTATGCAGCCGACGTAAGAGAGCGAGTCAAAATTTCTGGAAGTCAGGGAGTGATCGTTTCGTGTGAAGAAATGATGAAATACCGTGATTATTGTTGGTCACCAACAATCGATCAGCTAACAGAAATGGAAAAAGGATTGTTTCCTTTTGTGAAGAAAACAGTCCAAAGCTATGGCGGAAAACTCCGGTATCCATTGTTTAAATACAATCGACAATATCGCGGCGAAAAATGGCGGGGCATGAACATAATTGTCATTAAGGGTTATTATCGTTTAGCCAATAACGATGGCTGGAGAACTGGAATGGGGATGGTTATTGGTGGCGGTCACTGGTTTTTTACAGCTACTTATAATCCAAGCAAAAGAGAATTCATTGAATTCTTATTTAATTCGCCGCTATAGATCGCCGTCGCCCAACAAGTCACTGCAGCGGACAACGCCTGCGCCTCTGCTCGCGCATGCCGCTTGCATTCAACTGAATTTAGTTTGTGGCAGGAAAAGCTCTAATCCGTTAGAATGGTGAGTGCCGGGTAAAAGTAAGCAAGCGGCACGCGTTCGCTTCGGCTTCGGCGTTGCCGCTGAGTTCCAGCGTTCGCCGGCAGCAAAATTCTATGAAATTGCTGATTCTTCTTTCTATCATTTTGATCTCACCGCAGACAGTTCCAGCACAACAGAATAATGAAGACAGAGGCTCAATTTGTATCGCACCATTTCCAGTTATAAGTGGTGATGCGGCTTTAGGTAGAAACATAACCAAGGAAACCACTTTTACCTTCTCCATAGATAGCAAGCAAAATGTGGATGTGAAGCAAGGAGAATCTAAAACTATTTCGGATCTTTCTTTAACAAAGAAACATTCTGTTCGAGTTCTGATAGACGGAAAACCACATGAATCATTTTCGGTAACTTTCAGCAAATTGCAAACGAAGAAAGTATGTATGTGGCTGTATTTTCCACACACTACTTGGCAGGTATATCCGTACGTTGAAGGTAAACATGGCTGTAGTTGCTTTGCATAAAGCTGCCGTCGAACAAGTCGTTCGAGCGGACAACAACCGCGCCTCGCTCAGTCTTGCTGCTTGCAAAAAGTTCAAATGCATTTTGCTTAAAGAAAAGTATTTCGGTTATCATGATCCGTGCTGGGAAAAAGAGCAAGCAGCAAGCCTTCGCTCGCCTGCGGCTGTTGCCGCTCAACTCCAGCGTTATGCCGCTTGAGCAAATGCAAAAAATAAATTGATCCCTCCATTGCTCCATCGTTTGAAGACAGCACCATCGCCTTTCGACATTCCCGACTTCTTCATATTGGTTTTTTTCTGAGCAAAGCATTTCGGCTTAGCAGCGTATTTCGGCCCCCTATTCTACTCAGACATCATTCGTTCCGCTGCTGCATCACTCCGTCATTCTGTTGGTCACTTGCACGTAACTCTAGTTCAGAGTTCTGCTACTTTTCTCGCTTCGCATCTGAGCGGCATAACAAATCGCTGCAGCGGACACCGCCTGCGCCTCTGCTCGCGCATACCGCTTGCATTCGGCTAAATTTCGTTTGTGGCAGGAAAAACTCTAATCCTTTAGAATGGTAACTGTTAGGCCAAAGCATGCAAGCGGCACGCTCTCGCTTCGGCTCGGCGGTGCCGCTGAGCTCTGCGTTGGGCGGCTGGTGAACTGGAACTTTTTTAATAAAAATATGTCAGTAACAATTTATGGAGTTCGGCCTAATACACGTTACGTCTGCTGAGCCCATCTACGTCCGTTGGCTCCTTCCAGTTTCCATACTGGCCGGAGTTGTATTCATACTATCAATTCTGAAAAGCTTGCGCGTTATTCTAGCGAAACGTAAAGAACCTCTAACGAATATAAGCAAACGGAATTTTGCATTCTCGGTTAACTTGATAATGCTCGTCGTTGTTTTCGTCTTCCTTGGAATTACTTGCCACTACTTTTACAAATTTGATGAAGCGATTCGTCAATACGTTACCAGACCGGGCGGTTATGAAATCGTTAAGGAAGTAGCGAATGACCAGTTTCGCATGTATTTATACTTTGCCATTCCTTCGATCCTGGTGGGAATTATTTCAGTTGCTCTTATTAGAAAAACCACAATTTGACCAGCCGCCCAACAAGTCATTGCAGCCGACGCCTCCTGCGCCTCTTCAGTCGCACGCTTTGCAATCCGCAAAAATACATTTTTGAAAAACCAAACATAAATCAGTTATCATCGTTTGTGCTGGGTTAAAGCTCAGCAAAGCGTGCGCCTTCAATCGGCGCAGTTCGGCGCGGCTGAATTCCAGCGTTCGGCGGCTGCAATAAGAGCAAAATGGAAAAAATGAAAAGAGGAATCTTCGCGTTTCTAGCAATTACTGGAATTGTAGGTATCTTTGCGTTTGTGGCAGGCTTTTGGCCGATGGTTGGTCTGCTTACTCTCCCAATTACTTGGCCGTACTTCCTCATCTTTCGTGTTGATGAATCGCAAGAAATTTATGGACTTTGGGGTCAGGCATTTCGTTTATGGATCAGCTCGTTTCCTATCGCCACACTCGCGGCTGTTGCGTTTGCAAGGCAAAAAAGTAGAAGCTCTTAATTCCGTTGAAGTTGTATCGGATTCATGCAGCCGCCGAACAAGTCGTTGCAGCCGACGCCTCCTGCGCCTCTTCAGTCGCTCGCTTTGCAATCAGCTAAAATCCATTTTTGAAAAACAAAACATAAATCAGTTATCATCATTTGTGCGTATTCCGGTCATCATCGGCCACCATTCCGGAGTGAGGTAGGCCACCGTTCCGGCATGACCGGCCACCCCCCAGGGTATTACCAAAACGGCGCTGGGTAACAGTAAGCTGACAGACAAAACTCCAAGGAGGATGGATGTCAGCAAGGAGACAGTTACCTATGCGCAAGATCAAAGAGATTCTTCGGTTGATTCTTGTAGCCGGTCTATCCCATCGGCAGATAAAGAAGTCCACTAAGGTTGCCCGCAGCACGATTGGCTGTTACGCCAGTAAGGTAGAAGCATTGTCGCTGACCTGGCAGCAGATAGAGAATCTTTCGGAAACAGAACTGGAAGCGATGCTGTTTCCTTTGTCCGAATTATCGGAAGGCAGCAGCAGAAGCAAACCACTTCCCGATTGGCGGCAGGTGGATGAAGATCTTCGCCGTCACAGATCACTCACATTGATGCTGGTTTGGGAAGAATACCGACAGATTTATTCGGGTGGATATTCTTACAGCCAGTTTCATCATCATTTCCGGCAATGGAAAAAGAAACAAGGAATGGTGATGCGGCAAAGCCATCGTGCGGGTGAAAAACTGTTTGTAGATTTTTGTGATGGTGCCTTTCATCATTGCTGCAGATGGAAAAACGATTAGCACGCAGATTTTTGTAGCCGTTTGGGGAGCTTCCAATTATACATTTGCAATGGCAACGCAATCTCAGGATCTGCGATCCTGGATTGGTGCACATGTTTCAGCATTTGAGTACTTCGATTGTATTCCTCACATAACTGTTCCGGATAATTTGAAGTCAGCGGTGAAATCCCCATGTCGGTATGAACCACATTTGAATCCGACATATCACGACCTCGCTTGTCATTACGGCACAGCGGTAGTTCCTGCGCGGCCCTACAAACCGCGAGATAAAGCAAAAGTAGAAGCTGGCGTTTTGTTGGTACAGCGATGGATTCTGGCTGCGCTGCGTCACAGAACTTTTTACAATCTCGCAGAACTAAACGCAGCTATTGCTGACTTGCTAGTCCGGCTCAACAACAAACCGATGCGTAAGGTGAAGAGATCACGCAAGGAACTGTTTGATTCGCTTGATCGCCCCGCAGCACTTTCACTTCCAGCTCACCGATATGAGTTTGCAGAATGGAAGAAAGCAACGGTTGGATCTGATTATCACATTCTTGCTGATGATCATCACTACAGCGTTCCGTATCAGCTCATTGGATCGATTGTAGAGATTCGTTTAACTACGAATACTGTAGAGGTTCTGTTTAAAGGAAAACGTGTTGCCAGTCATCAACGCAGCTTCCATCGTGGCGCAACGACTACCAACCCGGAGCATATGCCGGCTGCGCATCGCAATTACGCATCTGTTGATCTCAAGAGTCTGCTACTGTGGGCTCAACAAACTGGACCAGCCACAGCTTGCCTGTTTGATGAAATCCGGATCCGGCATAATGGTGCACCTTCAGTTCTTTCTGCCTGGCGCGGAATTTACAACCTCGCCGTATCAGCCGGAGCCGATCGAATCGAACGAGCTGCCACACGAGCTGTTGCTTACGGAAGTTGTTCTTATACCAGCATCAAACGGATTCTTTCTGCCAATCTGGATCAAATCAACATTAACAAAAATGGCCCCGCACAGATGATTCCTTCACATGAAAACATCCGTGGGAGCCACTATTTCAACAAGGATTACAGTATATGATGAATGAAGTTACTATCGCAAAACTGCATGCCATGCGGCTTTATGGAATGGCAAAAGGTTTTTCTGAACGCCTTGCTTCAGCAAATAACGCACAGCTTTCGCACGAAGAATTTTTCGGATTAGTCGTTGATGATGAAAAAACATATCGCGACAATGCAAAACTGGCCCGACTGCTAACTCAAGCACATCTGCGACAGCAGGCAGCAGTCGAAGATATTGATTTTCGTCATCCTCGCGGGCTGGACAAACAAATTGTTGTTGAGATCTCACGCGGTCATTGGCTATCCAATCATCAGAATGTTTTAATTACCGGCCCGACAGGTGTAGGAAAAAGCTTTCTCGCCTGTGCTATGGGCAATCAAGCCTGTCGCTCTGGATATTCCACTTCTTATTTCCGATACTCGCGACTATTGGAAGCTCTTTTGGCTTCTCGCGGAGATGGATCTCATCTGAAGTTTCTTGCGCGTCTGGCAAAAACAGCATTGTTGATCGTTGACGATTTCGCGTTAACTGCAATCTCTGCAACTGAAGCACGTGATTTACTGGAAATCCTGGAGGATCGCTATGGAATCTCTTCTACGATCTTTACCAGTCAGATTCCAGCCAACCAGTGGCATCAACTTCTTGGCGAACCAACCATTGCCGATGCCGTTTGCGATCGGCTCTTTCACAATGCTTTTAAAATCGAACTGAAAGGAGAATCACTCAGAAAAAGCTCTTCGAAGCAGAAGTAGGTGTTTCCGTGCGATCTTTCTGGCTCTATGGCGCTCGCTCGCCCGCAGAGCCGGGCTCGCTCGCTTGGATATACCCTTAAAGAAAAATTAACTCAATATATAAGGAGGAAAAATAACGGATCGTTGATCGATTCCAGCCTTAAGAACTAAAATAAACAACACCCAGCGCCGCCCCTTCCAGGGGTGGCCGGTCATGCCGGAACGGTGGCCCGATTTAACCGGAATACGCAATTGAACCTGACCATTGTGGTAAGCAAATTTAGCCCTCAATCGGATTGCTAAAAACGGAACAGAGAACCTTCTACCAAAGGTTATTGATTTTACAGTCTGTCCACCGTAATCAGTTGGCTTCATCACCCACATTATTCTCCCTTCAGAATTTCTCAGAGTTAGAACAGCTGATGATCTTTCATCAACGGCGTCAAAACTGGCTAACTTAAAGTTGTCATAAATGGTGATTTCCTGGTGACGTAGTTTGTTGGTTGGTGGTGATTGCAAACTTTCAAAGCTGCTACTTCCCTCATACATGATCGGAAACAAGTCAAGATTATGAAATCCGGCAATAGCCGCCCCCAAGATTGCTATGATGCCAAATATTTTAAGACGCATGTTTAACTGTGTTGAAGCCGCCGAACGCTGGAATTCAGCCGCGCCGAACTGCGCCGAATGAAGGCGCACGCTTTGCTAACTTTTTCCCAGCACAAACGATCATAGCCGATTTATGTTTTGTTTTTCAAAATGCGTTTTTCGCGAATTGCAAAGCGGGCGACTGAAGAGGCGCAGGCGGCGTCGGCTGCAATGACTTGTTAGGCTGCGCGCCTTTTTGCAATCATGTACGGAAACAGAGCTATGAGAAAAGCGATCACGTAAGTAACAATCTCCCCATACCAAAAGATTGGATCATTTGAATATGCATTGAAAGTAGACCAAGATACTTTAGCTACGAGGGGATCCAATGGATGATCTGTACGCATCATTATTACAAGCGCTTTCCACGCTGGACCACCAAACCATATGACTGTCTGCCATAGCAACATGGCGGCATAAATCGGATAACGCTTTAAGTTGAGCAATCCAATCACAACACACACGCCTCCCAGGCCCGCCATTGTGGTTCCTTGTACAAAATCATGTCTAATGAAGTACCACGGCACATCGCTACCTGGGTCGTTCGGAATGTTCAAAGAATTAATAAGGTGTCTATAAATTGGTCCTGCTAAGCCATACGCCAGTAATCCAATAACAGGGAGCCAGAAACCTTGTAGCCCTTTTTTCCATTGCTCGTTCAATTGTTGAATCCTTTGTGCAGCCTAACGCTGGAGTTGAGCGGCAACAACCGCAGGCGAGTGAAGGCTTGCTGCTTGCTACTCTTTCCCTGCACGGATCATGATAACCGAAAAACTTTTGTGTAAGCAAAATTGCATTCTAGCTAAAGTGCAAGCAGCAAGACTGAATGAGACGCGGGTGTTGTCCGCTCGAATGACTTGTTCGGCCGCGCGTAACTCACCACAATATTGAGCTTTTTGAAATAAAACGTTTGTTCACTCGCCACCACTGTGAAACTCTGGAATGAAGTTTCTTTGGTGTATCAATGCACGTTAGGTTAAGAGTGTACTCTAAGCCGCCAGGTCTGAAACCGCACAGCTTTCCGATTGCCCACAGCGCATCGTGACGAACGTATTCGCATTCGTCTTTCAACGATTCTATAAGCGAAGGAACGGCTCTTGCGCGACCGATATCATGAAGAATTTCTGCACAGGTTTCACGTATATACGGGTCCGGATTATTCCTAAGTTCATTAACGAGAAAAGATACAGCTCTAGTCCCAGACTTAACAAATACATTGTAGGAGTCTTTATGTGATTTCTTATTTTTGGTAAGCCCAAGAATAAGATTTCTATACTTGCTCATTGATAAATGAGGTTCTTCGTGCGCGGCCGAACGCTGAAATTCAGCCGCGCCGAACTGCGCCGATTGAAGGCGCACGCTTTGCTAAGCTTTGTTCCAGCACAAATGATGATAACTGAATTATGTTTTGTTTTTCAAAATGCACTTTTGCGAATCGCAAAGCGGGTGCATGAAGAGGCGCAGGAGGCGTCGGCTGCAACGACTTGTTCGGCGCCTTTTATCCTAACCATAAATTAATTCGTTCTTGTGTTACATCACTCATTTCTGCTAGCTCATCGCGAGTGATTAAACCCTCTGTTAATGCAGCATGCATTTGCATGTAAGCTGTTGATCGCCGTGGATTATTAAATACGATTCCAATGATCCGATCATGTTTAAGAAGGAATTTCCATAACTTCAAGTAGCGCTCGTGAGCTCCACCCTTGCCTGACTTGAATTTTGTGACGCCATCTAAGATTTTCACGCAGTATCTCTCCAGGGCAATGTCTCTCAATGCCCTCCATCGCTTCCAATCACGTTCAGGTATTTCAGGCCCATTCATTTCTTTTTCTAAAAGGCGCCGAACGCTGGAGTTCAGCCGCGCCGAACTGCGCCGAATGAAGGCGTGCGCTTTGCTAAACTTTTCCCCAGCACAAATTGCGTATTCCGGTTAAATCGGGCCACCGTTCCGGCATGACCGGCCACCCCTGGAAGGGGCGGCGCTGGGTGTTGTTTATTTTAGTTCTTAAGGCTGGAATCGATCAACGATCCGTTATTTTTCCTCCTTATATATTGAGTTAATTTTTCTTTAAGGGTATATCCAAGCGAGCGAGCCCGGCTCTGCGGGCGAGCGAGCGCCATAGAGCCAGAAAGATCGCACGGAAACACCTACTTCTGCTTCGAAGAGCTTTTTCTGAGTGATTCTCCTTTCAGTTCGATTTTAAAAGCATTGTGAAAGAGCCGATCGCAAACGGCATCGGCAATGGTTGGTTCGCCAAGAAGTTGATGCCACTGGTTGGCTGGAATCTGACTGGTAAAGATCGTAGAAGAGATTCCATAGCGATCCTCCAGGATTTCCAGTAAATCACGTGCTTCAGTTGCAGAGATTGCAGTTAACGCGAAATCGTCAACGATCAACAATGCTGTTTTTGCCAGACGCGCAAGAAACTTCAGATGAGATCCATCTCCGCGAGAAGCCAAAAGAGCTTCCAATAGTCGCGAGTATCGGAAATAAGAAGTGGAATATCCAGAGCGACAGGCTTGATTGCCCATAGCACAGGCGAGAAAGCTTTTTCCTACACCTGTCGGGCCGGTAATTAAAACATTCTGATGATTGGATAGCCAATGACCGCGTGAGATCTCAACAACAATTTGTTTGTCCAGCCCGCGAGGATGACGAAAATCAATATCTTCGACTGCTGCCTGCTGTCGCAGATGTGCTTGAGTTAGCAGTCGGGCCAGTTTTGCATTGTCGCGATATGTTTTTTCATCATCAACGACTAATCCGAAAAATTCTTCGTGCGAAAGCTGTGCGTTATTTGCTGAAGCAAGGCGTTCAGAAAAACCTTTTGCCATTCCATAAAGCCGCATGGCATGCAGTTTTGCGATAGTAACTTCATTCATCATATACTGTAATCCTTGTTGAAATAGTGGCTCCCACGGATGTTTTCATGTGAAGGAATCATCTGTGCGGGGCCATTTTTGTTAATGTTGATTTGATCCAGATTGGCAGAAAGAATCCGTTTGATGCTGGTATAAGAACAACTTCCGTAAGCAACAGCTCGTGTGGCAGCTCGTTCGATTCGATCGGCTCCGGCTGATACGGCGAGGTTGTAAATTCCGCGCCAGGCAGAAAGAACTGAAGGTGCACCATTATGCCGGATCCGGATTTCATCAAACAGGCAAGCTGTGGCTGGTCCAGTTTGTTGAGCCCACAGTAGCAGACTCTTGAGATCAACAGATGCGTAATTGCGATGCGCAGCCGGCATATGCTCCGGGTTGGTAGTCGTTGCGCCACGATGGAAGCTGCGTTGATGACTGGCAACACGTTTTCCTTTAAACAGAACCTCTACAGTATTCGTAGTTAAACGAATCTCTACAATCGATCCAATGAGCTGATACGGAACGCTGTAGTGATGATCATCAGCAAGAATGTGATAATCAGATCCAACCGTTGCTTTCTTCCATTCTGCAAACTCATATCGGTGAGCTGGAAGTGAAAGTGCTGCGGGGCGATCAAGCGAATCAAACAGTTCCTTGCGTGATCTCTTCACCTTACGCATCGGTTTGTTGTTGAGCCGGACTAGCAAGTCAGCAATAGCTGCGTTTAGTTCTGCGAGATTGTAAAAAGTTCTGTGACGCAGCGCAGCCAGAATCCATCGCTGTACCAACAAAACGCCAGCTTCTACTTTTGCTTTATCTCGCGGTTTGTAGGGCCGCGCAGGAACTACCGCTGTGCCGTAATGACAAGCGAGGTCGTGATATGTCGGATTCAAATGTGGTTCATACCGACATGGGGATTTCACCGCTGACTTCAAATTATCCGGAACAGTTATGTGAGGAATACAATCGAAGTACTCAAATGCTGAAACATGTGCACCAATCCAGGATCGCAGATCCTGAGATTGCGTTGCCATTGCAAATGTATAATTGGAAGCTCCCCAAACGGCTACAAAAATCTGCGTGCTAATCGTTTTTCCATCTGCAGCAATGATGAAAGGCACCATCACAAAAATCTACAAACAGTTTTTCACCCGCACGATGGCTTTGCCGCATCACCATTCCTTGTTTCTTTTTCCATTGCCGGAAATGATGATGAAACTGGCTGTAAGAATATCCACCCGAATAAATCTGTCGGTATTCTTCCCAAACCAGCATCAATGTGAGTGATCTGTGACGGCGAAGATCTTCATCCACCTGCCGCCAATCGGGAAGTGGTTTGCTTCTGCTGCTGCCTTCCGATAATTCGGACAAAGGAAACAGCATCGCTTCCAGTTCTGTTTCCGAAAGATTCTCTATCTGCTGCCAGGTCAGCGACAATGCTTCTACCTTACTGGCGTAACAGCCAATCGTGCTGCGGGCAACCTTAGTGGACTTCTTTATCTGCCGATGGGATAGACCGGCTACAAGAATCAACCGAAGAATCTCTTTGATCTTGCGCATAGGTAACTGTCTCCTTGCTGACATCCATCCTCCTTGGAGTTTTGTCTGTCAGCTTACTGTTACCCAGCGCCGTTTTGGTAATACCCTGGGGGGTGGCCGGTCATGCCGGAACGGTGGCCTACCTCACTCCGGAATGGTGGCCGATGATGACCGGAATACGCATCAATCAGCCCTTTTTGTTATTGATGACAGTGGTAGCATCAACGCATGTTATTTGATGGTGTGAGAAGTGCGAAGCCGCCGAACGGATATATAGAAAGGGCACCCCTGAGTGTTAGTCTGTGGTTGAAGAAACTACAACTAACAACGGAGGAGATGCCCTATGGACAAGATCAAGTATGTAGGAATTGACCTGCACCAATCAACCTGCCTGATTGCAGTACATGATCAGCACGGCAAATCACAGACAGAAGCAATTGTTGAGACTCGCGCAGAAACACTTCGAGATTTTTTCAGTGGTTTAAGCGGTGCTATTCATGTTGCCTTTGAAGTTGGAACACAATCGGCTTGGCTGTATGAAATTTTAAAATCACAAGTAAGCAGCATCACTGTCTGTGATGTGCGGGATCACAAGCGCAAAGGAAATAAGACTGACCGTATTGACGCACACAAATTAGCGAACTGGCTTCGCCTTGGAGAATTAAAGGCAGTTTATCAAGGTGATCGAAACATTCGAAAACTGCGAGATCTTGCACATGGTTATTTAGCATCGGTAAGCGATTCGATCCGAATCATGAATCGCATCAAGGCACTCTATCGTGGATGGGCAATTCGCTGCGCAGGACGCGATGTTTATTACAAACGAAATCGCCAGCAGTGGCTTTCCAAATTCCCGATCAAGGAAAGCCAAATGCGAGCTGTTCTTTACTACAACCAATTAGATTTACTGAAAGAACATCGAAAAGAAATTAAAAAAGTCTTTTTGAAAGAAGCCAGACGTTATCCAATTCAAAAGATTTTGCGTGGCATTCCCGGATTTGGTCCAATTCGCGCAGCCTTTGTTATTGCTGTCATTGGCACTCCCCATCGTTTCCGTACTGAACGTCAACAGTGGACTTATAGCGGATTATCTGTAGTGATTCACTCCACCTCTGATCATGAAATCATCGGTGATCGTATCGTCCGAAAACAGCACAAACATGCCACTCGCGGACTCACCCGCGATTACAATCGTATTCTGAAAATGGTTTTTAAGAGCGCAGCGGTGGAAGCAATCCGCAAGGAGCCAATGAAAACGTCCTACCGAATTAAAATTGCTAAAGGCATCCGTCCCGAAATGGCAATCTTATCGATCGCTCGAAAACTTGCAACCATAACATTAGTCATTTGGAAGCGAGGTGAAAAATTTAATACTGCAAAAATGATTTCATCAAATTGAGCAATGGAAAGAAGGCACGCCAAAATTAACAGTGAATGCAGGCGTTGCGGAATTTTCCCATTGCTGTCCATCGAAGGAGAGTATCAAAGTGACTTGTCAGCCGGCTCTCCAATTACAGCCAGGCACCTGCCTAACGGTATGCCCCTTCGGATAAAACGGATAATAGCCGTTGGCCTTTGAGCCTCAAATAGAACTTTGGTTACCAAAATCATTTTCGGCTAAATCAGTAAACGAAATTTCCAGTACAAATAAACTGATTTACTAAATTAACGTCTGATAAAAACTTTCACTGAATAAAAGACCAATTTGGAATGTTGCCAACTTTTTCAGTAAAATGCGATAGTGCTCGGGGTGCTACGTTTCAAAAAAAACCCGATAAAGGAGAAGTATTTTTCTACTTGACTTCCTTTCATAGAACAAGTCATTGCAGCCGACGCCTCCTGCGCCTCTTCAGTCACCCGCTTTGCAATTGGTAAAAATTCATTTTTGAAAAAGAAAACATAAATCGGCTATGATCGATTCATTTTTCTTTCGCTTGTGCCAAATAGGGCAAAAGCATGCCAATGCATAACGATCGAACCCTCAAAGGTTTTGGAAGAGCATGTATCCGCCGAGGACTCGGGCATGGGCTACCTAGAATTTTTTGTTGGGACAGTAATTGATGTTCGTATCATCAAAGTTCCCACTGGTGAAAAAGATTCATTCCAGCTTGTTAATGTGGCGCAGCTAATCGTTGATCGACTTTGGCTTGGAAAACATCAATGGCGCAAGACAGTTTATACAAGCCACTACGGAACTGCGTGCGGCATAGATTTTAAAGTTGGCGAAAAGTACCTTATCCAAAGCGAAGAGGACCATGAACTACTTACACAATTGCAACTGTCGGAGATTGAATCTGACGCGATAATAACTAACCGCGGTGTGAGCGCTTTGTTTGATAAGAATGATGCTGCTGTGATAGATCAGTTTGACAAAGAATGGAAGCGTTGGATCCCAACGATTAAGCTTGACAAAAGCGCCCCCTAACAAGTCGTTTGAGCGGACAACACCCGCGTCTCAATCAGTCTTGTTGCTTGCATAAAACTGAAATGCATTTTTGCTTATACAAAAGTTTTTCGGTTATCATCATCTGTGCTGGTGAAGAGTAGCAAGCAGCAAGCCTTCACTCGCCTGCGGCTGTTGCCGCCGAACTTTAGCGTCAGCGCGCACAATGTCACTTCAATGGTAGGAGAGTTATATGAGAAAACTCATTGCGTCCACGTTCATATCACTGGACGGTGTTATGCAGGCGCCAGGAGGACCGGACGAAGATCCAACCGAAAACTTCCCGTTAGGTGGTTGGACCTTCGCTTTCGAAGACGAAGCAATGGATCTTTCTGCGGCAGGTTTCGATGGTAAAGATCGAGAGCTTGTACTCGGACGCAAAACTTACGAAATATTTGCGGCCTATTGGCCTTACCAAACAGAAGATAATCCGATTGCGAGGACGTTCAACGCGACAAAAAAGCATGTAGCGTCCCGCACGTTGAAATCATTGCAATGGCATAATTCGTCGGTCCTTGGCAGTGATGTCGTTTCTGCCATAACCGCGCTCAAGGGGCAGTCCGGACACGACCTTCAAATCATTGGCAGTGGCAATCTGATTCAGACGCTGCAAGCCGCATCACTCATTGACGAATACAATGTATGGACACTACCCGGTAGTTCTTGGCCGTGGAAAGCGATTGTTTGAAAATGGTGCAAGGCCAGGTGCGTTGCGGCTCGTGGCTTCGAAGGTTTCAACAAGTGGCGTTGTGATGAACACCTATGTTGCAGCTGGAGACATTCGATTTGGCACAGTTGGCCAATCCTAGCCGAGCGCGAAAGAATTGACCCGGCGCGCAAAGATGGCTACGGATGCGATGTGAATATTCTGTCTACAAACTGTGCGCGCTAACAATGCGCTGCAGCCGAAGCGTCCTTCGGCGGCGCGGCTTGAGTTCCAACGTTAGGGCGCACGCGACTCGGAGGAGATTATGGATACGCAAACATTGATAGCTACTTTAGAGGCCGCACCCGGCATTATCATTGGCCTCATCCGCGAGGTAGCGCCCCAGAACCTTAAGCGCCGCCCTACGCCGAACAAGTGGTCCGCTCACGAGCATGCCTGCCACATATCTACCGGGCAGGCGACATTTCTCTCACGCCTGAAGTTGATGCTCTCTGACCCGTTCCCCAAAATAAAGTCTGTGGAACCATCACCGGACGAGGAGGCCGGCTCACTACTGAACGTTGATCTGGACGAAGCGCTGGGCCGGTACGTGCGAGAGCGGGCGCTGGTCGTTAAGCGGTTGAAGGAACTATCCGCAGAGGATTGGGAGCGGACGGCCGAGCATGAGGCGTTCAGCCACTACTCGGTGTATATAATGTTCAGACACCTGCTGATACATGAGATGCTTCACGCATACAGGATAGATGAGCTGATGCTGAAAAAGGATTGGGAGTAAACAACTGGCGTCGGGACCGAATAAGCCATTGCAGCCGACGCATCCTGCGCTTCTTTAGCCCGCTTTGTAATTCGCAAACATACCTTTCTGAAAAAGAAAACTTGATAGAGCTATTATGTTTGTGCTGGGGAAATCTATCAAAGCGTGCGCCGTCAATCGGTGCAGTTTATGAGACCAAAATTTCAATCAAAACAAAATGTGATTATTGACGCTCCATTGGAAACGGTATGGAATTTTAATCAAGACTTGTTAAAAATTGCCGATTATCATCCACGTGTAAATAAAGTTGATTTAATTTCCAACAAACAGTTTCGAGAGGCCGGTGTTTCTTATCAATGTCATTTAAAAGATGGTAAGAATACCTGTACTGAAAAAGATATTGAAATAGTTGCAATGCAAAAAATTGTTACAGTATTTCCTGAAGACACAATGGGGCTGGCTAAATTGTTACCTGATTACCTCGTGGAATCGACTTTAACAAAGCTAGGAGAGACTTCAACCCAAATAGAAATCTCACACTTTTATTCAAGCTCTACACTGAAAGTTTGGTTACTAAATATCATAATTAAGAGGAAAATCGCAAAAGAAACCCAGGAAACATTGAATGCAATGAAGCAACATATTGAAAATTGGTGCAAAAGATAGATCGGCTTAAGAATGAACGCGAATCACATAATGACCAAAGGCATTCCTTCGTCTGAAGAATTACAATTTTTAGAAGATCGGATCTATGAATTCAATAGTGGTCAAACCGGAATAAATGATGGACGCTTGTTCGCTTTTTTTATTCGTGATGAACAGCAAGAGATCGTTGCAGGATTATCCGGTTGGACCTGGGCTAATGCTTGTGAAATCCGTGACCTCTGGGTCCATCCCAAATGGCGGGGACAAGGCTATGGTCGCAGCTTAATAGAATCGGCAGAAGAGGAAGCTCGCACGCGCGGATCCAGAGTGATTCTAATCACTAGTTATAGCTTTCAAGCTCCTGCCTTTTATCAAAAGTGTGGATATAAGCTTGTTTGGCTGTTGAATGATTTTCCGCCTGGTCATCAGAATTGTTACCTTGTTAAGAAGCTCACACCTAAAGTGGATATATAAAATATCTACAGAACTGGTAATTGTCTTATCACCACTTGTTAACTAAGATCGGCACATGAAGGAGATAAGCGATGAACATTTCTAAACAATTCCTAATGGTATTATGTATTACCTTTATTGCCTTGAATGTGGCAGTTGCGGAAATGCCGCTTGATCTTGCAAAAACCATAGAGGATTATCAACACGCCCAGGTCCACAACGATGTTATTACACTGGATAGACTTGTTACTGACGACTTTGTACTTGTGAACTCTGACTCGTCAGTGCAGAACAAAAAGTCGTTTCTTGAAGATTTCAATAAGCCGGGATTCAAAATGGAACCATATGTGCTGGAACAAAAGGTAGAGAAGGTGTGGGACGATGCGGCAGTGGTCGGTGGAATTATGCTTTTAAAATGGACGCAAGACGGCAAACAACAATCACGAAAGCTTCGCATAGTCTACGTGTGGGCAAAAAAAGATGGTCATTGGCAAACTACATATGCCCAACTGACGCGAGTCCCCAATAACATTTAGCATTCGAAATTTTTATCGGCCGCTTCATAAAAGGTGAGTCTCGCTTGATAGCTGTGCTTACTCGAATGAGCTAATATGTTGATAGCGTGGCCGGGGTCGTAACTCCTTACAACCTTTCCACTCACTCCAAAAAGGTGGTGCATTATGAAAAAAGCACTTGCGTTCGCTGGAAAAGCATGTCTCACCGGTTTGATAATCATAATTCCTATTTACCTTGCGATTTTACTTCTTCTCAAAGGAATGAAAACCGTTGTAGGTTTGGTGCGGCCATTCGCTCTCTTACTTCCGGAATGGATTCCGGCTGAAAAACTTTTGTCACTTCTATTAGTACTTCTGATTTGTTTCCTTATCGGAGTTGCTGTTCGCACGCGTGCCGGACGGCGGACGCGGGAGCAAATAGAAAAAAAATTTTTCGAAAGAATTCCAGGTTACGCGCTCCTGAGAAGTCTGACCCAGCAGATTACAAAAGATACCCAGGAAACGGCTTGGACACCTGCACTTGTAGAAATTGAAGAGGCTCTGGTACCAGCGTTCATAATTGAGGAGTTTGAAGATGGCCGTTTCACAGTTTTTGTCCCATCGATACCTACTCCGTTTGCCGGTGCTGTTTACATTCTTGATGCGAAGCGAGTTCATCTGCTTGATGTTGCATTCACCGATGCGTTGAGAGTTGTGTCTAAGTGGGGATCAGGAGCCAGAGATCTTGCTCTGGCGATGGAAAAAAGATGATCAGATGGAGTAATCGAATGAAACATGCTTTGATTCTTTTCGCTTTCGTCATTTTGATTGCACCCGCAATACGCGCGGAAAATGCTGCAACCGAACCAACACAAAACAAATCAGAATATGCGGATGTGTTAGCGCTTGAAGGAACTGCGAAAGAAGAAATCCTGGCGATTGCACGAATTCTTCGCGCCAAATCTGAAATGGCAATTGATCGTACCGAAGCCTCCAACGAGTTTTGTTTAAACTCTGGATCTGGAACCATGGTTCATTTTGCAAACGATCTCGATTCAACTAAAGAAGACATCGTTTATGAATTTGATGCTTCAGAATTGATCAAGGCCGGACTCAATACTGACCAGTTGTTGAAATTGCCGCCGCTTGGAAAGATGGAACCCGGTAAGTGGTACTTCCTGCCGCAAGGCACGGATGATCCGCATCACAAACACAAAATGGCGAATCCGATGATCGCGATTGCGATCGATGTAAAGTAGAAACTATGCGCGCTGCCTGGTTGTTTTGTTTTCTAATTGGACTATTCGGTAGTGCATATGCAGCTGACGTTGAAGCTGATAAAGCAGAACTATTGCGTCTTGAAAAAGTTTGGAATGATGCGCATCTAAATGGTGATGCAGAAGCGCTGGATGCATTGTGGGCCGATGATTTAACTGTGACCGTGCCAAAAATGCAAGTACTCACAAAGGCTGATGCACTTGCATTCGCGCGAAGTGGCAAAATGAAATTTCAGAGATACGAAACGACCGATGTTCAGGCAAGAGTCTATGGTGATGCTGCAGTTGTAACCGGTCATCTGTTAAGAACTCGAAAAATCCAGGACAACGAAATATCGGATGATTGGAGATTCACTAAAGTTTATATCCGCTCTTCCGGCAAATGGCGAGTAGTATCATGGCAGGGATCTGAATCGATTCAAAAATAATTCAATTTGAATATCAATCTTTCACGCGCGTATCGGTTGCAATCCAGTTTACTTCCCAGGTTTTGCCACCATCATCTGAAAACGATTGCTCGAAGTGACAAGAGTTGGATGTCATATCAGAAATGATGAAGCGCACAAGAATCGCCCGGCCATTCAGAGTATCAGTATTGTAAAATTCACCGCGTCCGTTTTTGAATTCGCCGATTGATGGCAAAGCCAAAGTTCCACTTTTGATATTTGCAAAATTGAGGCTCCATTGATGCGCTTCTGGATCGTACAAACGCAAACTCAAGCCTTCGAAGTGTCCGGCCGGACCGTCCGCAATAAGTTCAACAAGGTTGGCGCGTCCGTTCCAAACTTTGCGCACAACAGTCGTCCCCTCATATTCAAACCACGTTGTTGAACCAGTTAATGGATGCGAGAGGCGCTTGAGATGCGTCTTCCATGTCCCGATGTGGAAATCAAAATCATGTTGGCCATCACGTGTATCTGAGTTCGCAATTTGCGAAATGAAAAATAGCAACCATAGAAGTGTGAAGGTTCGAGGTTTCATTTTGTAGATTCCTCGAATGCACCATCGCAAACATAGCCGGATGAAGTTTCACAAAGGATCACATCATAGCTTTCCAGCATCGGCATTGCGATTGCTTCCAATTCGTTTTTCCACAACTCGCCTCCGTAAAATGCATTCTTCATCCGCTCACGGTCCTCCAATGAAGGAAAGCTGCGCAGCCAAACGAATTTGTTTGGATTTTCGATATCAATAAATGGACCTTGTATTTTCATCCCATGTTCGCGTAATGCAGGCACGGAACGTTTCAAAAAAAATTCGATAAACTCCTCACGTTTACCTGGTTTGATCCGATAACTTCGAACTTCTACGATCATGTTGCCTCCTCAAGATTTTTACCGCAGAGCGGTAAGAAATTCATCAACTGCCAACCTTTTCCGGAAGGAATATAATCTGACCTATGGAAGCTATCAAGAAGGTACCTCCAGGTAACCATGTGCCACGTAAAAATGCAGTCGGCGGATGTCCGTTAACGGCTGCTCTTGCGGCAATCGGTGGCAAATGGAAATTGATCATTGTTTATTTTCTGGCAGAATCACCGAAACATTTCGCAGCATTGCGAAAAGCGATGCCCAGTATTTCGCAAAAAGTTCTCACACAACAACTTCGTGAGCTTATTGCTGACGGAATTGTAAACAGAGAACCTCAAGGTGTAGTTCCAGCGACTGTAACATATTCGCTGACTAACTACGGTGAATCATTGATGCCTTTAGTTGAAGAGATTCGAACCTGGGGAAGATCTCACATGGAACGGGAGAATGATTAAAAAAGCAGCAGCATCAATTCTGGATTCGATCGGCAACACACCTGTTGTTCGGTTGAAGCGAGTTGTACCTAAAAATTGTGCGGATGTTTTTGTGAAGCTGGAATACTACAGTCCTACTGGATCTTACAAAGACCGAATGGCGCTGTCCATGATCGAAGAAGCTGAGAAACGGGGTGATTTAAAACCAGGGATGACGGTAGTTGAGTACACCGGAGGAAGCACCGGGTCGTCCCTTGCCTTTGTGTGTGCTGTGAAGGGATATAAATTTCACGTTGTTTCATCGGATGCTTTTGCAAATGAAAAAATTCAAACGATGAGAGCTTTTGGTGCGGAAGTTGAAATTGTCCCAAGCAAAGACAAGAAAACTACTCCGGACTTGATTCCAAAAATGATGGAGCGTGCGCGCGAAATTGCTAATTCAGGGCCAAGTTATTTTACAAATCAGATTTACAATCGTGACATTCTCAAAGGATATGAAAAACTGGGAATCGAATTAGTGGAACAATTAGATTCCATTCAAGCATTCTGCGCCAGTGCAGGCACAGCAGGAATGATTATGGGCGTCTCAGGTGTTTTGCATCGATTAAATCCCGTTCCAAGAATTGTTGTTTTAGAACCAACAACATCTCCTGTGATTTCAAAAGGCATCAAAGGAACTCACGATGTTGAAGGCATAAGTGTAGGATTGGTTCCGCCGTTGTTGGATAAGAGTCTTTATGATGAAGCGCGAACCATCGATGAAACGGAAGCTCGCAAAATGTCGCGGCGTTTAGCAAAAGAGGAAGGAATTTTTGCCGGCACTTCTACCGGAATGAATGTTGTGGCTGCAATCGAACTTGCACGCGAACTCGGTCCAGGAAATGTTGTGGCAACAGTTGCTGTTGATAGTGGATTGAAATATTTAGCCGGAGATTTGTATAGCACAAAGGAAATCTAGTCCAGGGAACATTCTTGCGGACTAGAAGTCCGCGGCCCGTAATGCGGGCTGGAAGCCCGCGCTCCTTAATGATTGGCAAGAAATTCGTCTTTGGGAAATAGGTCGGTGTTATAGTTGTTTAACTTTGAACGATCAAATTCGGGTGTGAAGATTTTATGATATGCATTGAACACCTGAATCAGATTTTCGACATCAACACTAATGCGAGCATAGTAACTTTTGGTGAATGGATCCCGTAATCTGTCAGAAATTATACTGACATCCCAGTCGATTTTTTCGTTACTTCCGAGAATCAAAGTATCGTTGGTTCGAACCAAAACCGCATTCGGGAAAACCTTAACGAATCCATCAATGATCCGTTGAGTCGGAGCTGCAGTTACTGCAATTCCTCCTGGTTTCAAATGATTTTTTAACAGCTGAAAATATTCATACGAAAAAAGATTTCCTGAATAGGCGCTGGTTGTGCGCAATGCATCCGCCTCGATGATGTCGTATTTTTTATCGCCATTCAGAATCACCGATCTTCCATCACCAAAAACATAGTGAATTCTGCGATCATTAAATACGGATTGAAGGCCCGGATAATTACGCCGGTCTTCATGATCCATCAGAGTTAGCAGCAGCGGTTTCACGATTTCAATACAAGTAAGCGTTTGTGTTTCTTGCCGCCCGCCTGCTGCAAACAATGTTGCACCAGCGCCCATACCGATAATTGCAATATCTTTCGGATCTGGATGCACCATCGTAGGTACCATGCCCAATGTAATGTGGAAGTCATAGAACGGAACTGTGCTTTGTCCTAAACCGTTCACAAAGACTTTCGTCAGGCCGCTAAAATCTTTCGATTCATTTTTCACCAACGCAACTCCAGAGTTATCTTCATGCGAAATGGTCTTTGAAACTGAGATCCCATGAAGGTTCGCCCAAAACTTGTTTGATGATGGCATCAGCACAATTAGTGAAACGATAATGAATACCGCAAGTGCAAATGATGCGCGCGGCAGTTGAGAGTAAAAAAGGAATATCAGGAAAATGCTGCTTACACAAAGAAGGATTTTGAGTGTAAACAAGACGCCCACAGCACTTAGCAGAATCCAACCAGTAACAAATGCTCCACACATCGAACCAAGGATGTTCACACTTTGCAGCCATCCTATACGACGTCCTAATGCAGAAAGATCATGCTGAACAATCTTTTGTAAATATGGATAACTGATCCCCATCAAGAATGAAGGAGGTCCGATAAAAATCAGCGCCAACAAAAAATACATCCTGATGAAATCGGATCTTCCTTCTTGAAGAATCGTTTTCATATCAAGCGGATCATCTCTTCCAAAAAAGTTCCAAAAAGATTTCATGAGTTCTGAATCAGGCAGCACGGCGATAAAGATGATTAAAAAAAGCGCGGTGTAGAGAATGATTCCGGATTGAAAAGCGAAAAAATTCCGGACCGGGTTTTGACTTTGACTTACACGCCAGGTTCCGAAGAGTGTTCCAATCGCCATTGATCCAAGCAAAATTGCAAGCAAATGACCAAACGTAAACGTTGTGCTTTTCAGCATCACTCCAAGAATTCTGAACCAGACGATTTCCAGCGAAAGCGCGACAAAGCCTGAAATACCGTAAATCAAAATCCAGTTTCGAACAGATAAAAACGGTGATCCAGTTGACGTATGAACCGATGTATTGATCGCAGCAAATTCGTGGGACTCCTTTTTGAAAAACTTCAAAGAAAGTATGGATGCAACCGCGGAAATAAAATTCAGAACAGCACCAACTTGAATCGCGCCGTTAAGGCCAACTCGCCTCACAATAAACCAGGTTGTAATGAACGCTCCGATTGCCGCGCCCAGCGTATTAAAGCCGTATAGGTAGCCGGTAACTTCAGAAGCTTTTTCGATTTTGTTTGTGAGTGTTTTAGCAAGAAGTGGAAGCGACATTCCCATCAGGAATGTTGGCCATAACAAGCTGAGGAACAAGATCAAAATCATGAGAACCGGAGACTTCGCAAAATATCCGAAGCGCATAAAAAGAACATCGTAGTAGAACCACGGACTCATGATTGCGAAGCATGCAATTCCTGCCTGAGTTAATGCAAACAATAAAATTAGTTTTAATGCGTTGAAGCGATCAGCAATATAGCCACCAAACAAACTTCCAAAACCGAGTCCACCCATGAACGCGCTTACTACAAGTGTTACTGATAATGCATCAGCGCCGGTGAAATTGGTAAGAATTCGCTGCCAGACAATTTGATAAATCAGTGCTGCAAAACCGGTGAGTGTAAAAATAAGGAAATAGTAGATCCGAGCGAATTCAGTTTTCGTGTTTCGCGACAATGTTGATTGCGTAAATGCTGACGCGAACAAAACATTAACAGAAATCGTTTAGAAATTGTAGCAAATGGACGAGGGCCGGCCTCGCGGAGATAGGGCGCCGAGGCCGGGCCTCTGATAAATGGGGGCGCATATGATGTCAGAACAATACTGGGAACCAACAAGATTACTTCGTGTGATTCTGATCTGGCTGGCGATCACATTCATCACAGGCTGGCTTCCTATGATCCGTGGTGCGTTTGATGGCCCTACATACAGCTGGGGAACATCTTATTTTGGAAAACAGTTTTCAGGTTCTGGTACCGGCGGCGATTATTGGCTCCCTGCAATAAAAGCAGTTTTCGCGATCACAGTACTGTTTCTTGGTTGGCGTGGCGCACGAATTGGATTTCTTGTTTTAGCTTTGCTGTGGCAAACGTTCGGTTTTGCAGATGCGTTGTACAGTTCAGTAACAAATCCTGATGAATATCGATTCAAGGGAGATACACTTGGAGTCGATGTTTCGTTAGCATGGGTTGCACCAACTGCTTACGGGATTTTTGTTATTCTGACTATCGTTTGGGCTTTGCGAAATGCGCGAAGAGAATGGCAACAACCCGTTCCGCCATGGTCGCGCAAGAATTCTGTCTGGCTGATATTTCTTCTTGCGCTTCTGCCGATTCAATTTGTGCTTTTACATTTTGGAACGCCTCAATCTACATCCGATGTAATTGGCGTTTTTATCACAATTTTTCAGTGGCTATTTCTGGCAAAAGCATTTCGGCCTTGTTGTAATTCGTAGCTCTTTTCAACACGAAGTCACGACAACACAAAGAGTCACAAGTATTTTGAAAAAATAGTGCTACTTAGTGTCCTGGTGTGTTCGTGTTGAAAAAGACGATCGCTTCTAAAGCTGTTCGTTTTTGAACGCCCAATTCCCGATTCTGAACATTTTTCGTCGTAAAAGCGTCAGCTTAAAGAGAATTCTTTCTTTTGGCACTAACCTTGCTCTTGTTCAAAAAAATTATGGATACGGTATGGCAAGATCTCCGATACGGCCTCAGGATGTTGTTAAAAAATCGGGGAGTTACCATCATTGCGGTGATCACACTCGGTCTTGGAATCGGGGCGAACACTGCCATTTTCAGCATTGTCTATTCTTTATTACTTCGTCCACTTCCCTACCCTGAATCCGATCGAATTGTGTTTATTCAAAATGCAGATACAGAAGGAACGTCGTCCGTATCTAAACCGGAATTTGTTGAATTTCAAGAACGAAGTAAGAATTTTGAAACAATGGCCGCAATTGATTGGGATTGGGTAACGCTCACAAGTTCGGCCGAACCAATTCGAATTCTTGCCAACAGAGTTTCTGCAGATTTTTTGCCTGCATTGAAGATTCCGCCGGCACTTGGCCGCAGGTTCAATCCACAAGAAGATAAATCCGGCGGCGATCAAGTCGTTGTCATCAGCGATGGGTTATGGAAAACAGCGTTTGGATCCGATCCAAAAATCCTTGGAAAATTAATCACAATTGATGATGTTCAACGAACTGTAATCGGGGTTATGCCTGCTGGATTTCAATTCCTTGATGATCGCGTTGAACTCTGGCTTCCAATGGCAATTGATGTCTCTAAATTTGATGAAACCTCAATCGTGAATCACAACATCAACGCCATCGGTCGCTTGAAAAAAAATGTGAATATTTCCGCCGCCACTTCTGAAATGACAGGCATTATCCAGGCCATGCATCGCAAATATCCTAAGTACTATGATGCGAAAAGCGGTATAAATCTTGAACCAATACGCAACGTATTTGTTGGCCGCATGCGAAAAGCATTGTTGCTTTTATTTGGTGCTGTGGGATTTGTTTTGTTGATTGCATGCGCAAATGTTGCAAACCTTTTCATGGCAAAAGGTGAAACCAGACAAAAAGAAATTGCGATCCGGACTGCGTTAGGAGCAAATGCTCGCGATATTCTTCGTCTTCTATTTGTTGAAAGTACATTCGTTGCTCTCCTTGGCGGCGCCGCCGGACTCCTGATTGCGTTCTGGGGATTGGATACGTTGACCGCAATGTCTCCCGCTCAGTCATTGGGATTGAAAGACATTACAATCGATTCGCACATTCTGATATTTACATTGTCGATATCGGTCATTTGCGGCATTTTATTTGGATTAGCACCTGCATATCAAATTATCCGTACAAATGTTCAGTCATTTCTAAAAGAAGAAGGACGAGGTTTAACAACTGGAATTCGTGGAAATAAAATCCGCCGCATCATCGTGGTATCGGAAATAGCGCTGGCAGTGATTCTTGTTGCAGGTGCTACGTTGTTGATTAAAAGCTTTCACAAGCTGGAGCAAGTTTCGCCTGGATTTGATACTGATAATGTCTTGATGGTGCGATTTGATTTACCGGAGAGTCGTTATCCGCAAGCACAGAATGCAGCTCGGTTTTACAGGCAATTGCTCGATCGAATCAAATCATTTCCTGTTGTTGAATCTGCAGCTCAATCCGTTTTTGTTCCCTTATTCAATTCTAATAGCAATTGGGGTTTTGAAATTGAAGGTAAACCGGATGGGATTTATTTGGCATTTTACAATTTAGTCAGTGATGATTATTTTCGAACATTAAAAATTCCAATACGTAAAGGCAGGTTTTTTTCAAAACAAGATGAAGAGCGATCGGAAGGTGCTGTAATCATTAATGAAACGATGGCACGCCGGTATTGGCCGGGCGAAGATCCAATTGGAAAGCGGATTAACGTTAATTTAGGACCGCAAATTTGGAGAGAAATTGTTGGAGTCGTAGGAGATGTCAAGAATTCCAGTCTCAGTCAGACACCTGATGCTCAAATGTATTTTCCTTTAATTGATGTTCCATTCGCATCATTGCGCCTTGGCAGTTTGATCGTCCGTACAAAATCAAATCCGCTAGCTTTTGTAACTTCCATTAAATCAGAGATACGTTCAATGGATCGCAATCTGCCTTTGGCAACAGTACAAACGATGGAAGAAATTGTTTCGAAGTCAATTTCGCAAACACAATTCATCACTGCTTTGCTCGCTTTATTTGCGAGTGTCGCGTTATTGCTGGCAGCCGTGGGAATTTATGGTGTTATTTCATATTCTGTATCACAGCGCGTTCATGAAATCGGAGTTCGCATGGTTCTTGGGCGGAAGGAGCAGATATTAGGCCTTGTTGTAAGACAGGGTTTCATTCTTGCGGCAGTTGGACTTTTCATCGGCATTGTTAGTGCCATTCTTTTAACTCGTTTGATATCAAGTTTATTATTTGAGGTAAGCTCCACAGATCCTCTTACCTATATATTCATTTCATTTTTGTTAGGGATAGTGGCTCTTTCTGCGAGTTATATTCCTGCGCGAAGGGCCGCTGGTGTCGATCCAATCACAGCATTGCGATATGAATAAATAACGATGGAGTAATTATGGATCAATTCATTCAAGACATTCGATATGCAATCAGGATGATGTTCAAGAATCCTGGATTCACGTTAGTAGCTTTGATAACCCTTGCTTTAGGTATCGGAGCCAATACTGCAATTTTTAGTCTTGTGAATGGTTTACTGTTGCGTCCGCTTCCGTATGGAACTCCGGAGCGCATTGTAATGGTGTGGCAAGATTATTCGCGCCGTAGCGGAGTAGAACGCGAATGGACATCCGCCGATACATTTTTTGATTGGCGCGATCAGAATCATGTGTTCGAAGGAATATCAGTCATAGATGCATGGCTTCCCACAATATCAGCCGGTGAGCCTGAACAGATTTCAGGCGCAACCGCAACATACAACATCTTTTCAGTGTTAGGAGTTTCACCTGCAATCGGCCGCACATTTGTGGCTGAAGAAGACAAACCCAATGGGCGGAAGGTTGTGATTTTAAGTGATGGACTTTGGAAGCGAAGATTTGGTGGTGATCGGAATGTAATCGGAAAAGACATTCTGATTAACGGCGAAAAATATTCGGTGATCGGTGTAATGCCGCCGCGTTTTGAATTTCCGATGGAACCAACCGCTCAAATCTGGACTCCAATACAAGTTGACTCTACGAATTCTTGCGGGCGCGATTGCATTACCCTTCGAGCGATTGCCAGATTGAAACCGGGTGTAAGTTTAGCGCAAGCAAAGTCCGATATGGATCTGGTTACACAAAGATTGCGGCAACAATATCCCGAACAATATCGGAATGTCGGAATCGCTTTAACTCCACTGCAGGAACAATTGACCGAAGAAATCCGACAGCCGCTTTTGGTGCTGCTTGCTGCAGTTGGTTTGGTTCTGTTAATTACATGCGCCAATGTTGCAAATCTTTTGTTGGTGCGTGCATCCGGCCGGAAATCGGAAATCGCAATCCGTTCAGCATTAGGCGCAGGAAAATCACGTTTGTCGCGGCAACTGATCACCGAAAACATGTTGCTTGCTTTGATTGGAGGCGCGCTGGGAATTTTTCTGGGTGTAATCGGAATCGATGTTTTGATCAGGCTTCTTCCGGAAGACATGCCGATCATTGGAATTCATCATGTTGGTATTGATCTACGCGTATTGATGTTCACCCTGGGAATCTCTCTGGCCACAGGACTTATTTTCGGATTAATTCCATTACTTCAATTTAATGATCCCAAACTCGGTGAATCGTTGAAGGAAGGCGGTCGGAATCGAGTTGGAACCGGAAACAGCAAAATTCGCAGTTTGCTGGTTGTTTCTGAAGTTGCATTCGCTTTGATGTTATTAATCGGAGCGGGCTTGCTGATGAAAAGTTTCATTCAACTTTTGAATGTTAATCCGGGATTTCAACCGCAAAATGTTTTGACCATGCAATTCAACCTGCCGGATTCGCGATATCCGGAGCGAGAACAAATTTCAGCTTTTTATAGCCAACTTGTTGAAAAAGTGAAATCACTGCCAGGAGTAATCAATGCAGGAACCACTTCTGCCCTGCCCTTAGGTGGAAACTACACTGACACCTCCTTCTTGATAGAAGGTCAATCCCCTGAAAACAGAAAAGATCAAGGCATCTGGTATCAATTAATCAGCAGTGAATATCTGCAAACAATGGGAATCCGCTTGTTGAAGGGTCGATATTTCACAGATCAAGATAACTTTGATGCGCCCAGAGTTGTAATCGTTACCGAATCATTTGCGCGCCATTATTTTCCGGATGGAAATGTAATCGGGAAAAGATTGAATTTTAATGATCCGAAAAAACCATTGTGGCGTGAGATTGTTGGAGTTGCCTCTGACGTAAAACAATTTGGTTTGAACAAAGAAAATCCAATCGCCATTTATTTTCACCAGAAACAAAGCGCGTCACCATTTGTAACGTTGGCAATTCGTACTTCAGGAAATCCTTTAAATTTGGCCAGCGAGATCCGTTCTCAAGTGTGGTCGATCGATAAAAATCTTGCCGTATCCAATGTTCAAACCATGGAACAAGTCGTTGGAAGCACTGTGAATACACCGCGAATTACTCTGTCGCTCATCGGCGCATTTGCAACTGCCGCATTGTTGCTTGCAGCTTTAGGTTTGTACGGTGTGGTTAGTTATTCCGCAGCGCAGCGAACGAATGAAATCGGAATTCGAATGGCATTAGGCGCCGAACAGAGTGACGTTTTGAGAATGGTTGTTCGTCAAGGCATGGCGTTAGCTGCAATTGGTGTTGCAATTGGATTGATGGGGGCATTTGCATTAACGCGTTTGATGTCGAAATTGTTGTTCGGAGTAAGTGCAACTGATCCCATGACGTTTGTTGTAATCTCAGCTCTTCTTACTTTAATAGCGCTTGTTGCCAGCTACATTCCCGCTCACCGCGCATCAAAAATCGATCCCGTCATCGCATTAAGATACGAATAGCTCAAATTAACCGCCGAGTCACCGAACCTACGGTTCTCCGTGACTCCGTGGTAAAGAGCTCTTGTTACCATGTTAGTCTTTAAAGCAGTGGAGTAGTTTATGAATAAAGCTGTTATTGCATGGAGCGGTGGAAAAGATTCAGTGCTTGCGCTTCATGAAGCTCAGAAACAAATTCAAATTGAAGGTTTTATCACAACAATCACCGAAGATGATCGCATCGCGATGCATGGAATCAGCAAACAATTGATTTTTCAGCAGGCACATTCGATCGGTTATCCATTGGCCGAAGTGCAAATTCCTCAAAATTGCAGTAACGATCAATACGAATCGAGAATGACACAGGTGCTGCAGAAGTATCACGAATCAGGTATTGATTCAGTTATTTTTGGCGATTTATTTTTGGAAGACATCCGTGCATATCGTGAAGATTTTTTAAACCGCATCGGCATGAAAGGAATTTTCCCCTTATGGAAAAAAGATACATCAGTCTTAGCTAAACAATTCATTGACTCCGGTTTCCGCGCAATCATCATCTGTGTGGATACACAAGCTTTATCGAAAGAATTTGCCGGCCGTAATTTTGATTACGAATTATTGAAAGATCTTCCGCAAAATGTTGATCCTTGCGGTGAGAACGGCGAGTTTCATACTTTTGTTTACGATGGTCCAATTTTCTATGAGCCGTTAAAAATCGAAAGGTGCAAAAAATACTTTCAGGACAATCGGTTTTATTACTGTGATTTGCTTCTACTTAAGTCGAGTTAGGGCTAAACTTGCTAATTTCACGAGGATAAAAATACCTTCTAAATTCGTTTTGACAACAATCCACAATAACAATTAAAATCGAATCAAACAGAGAGTGCATCCGTAAAGAGGACGTCTTTTCCTCATATGCTACAAGCAGGGGTCTTATGTAGCATTGAACAATCAGTACTGCAGTACGAGTGCGCGATTCCTACCAATGTAGGTAGGAGATAAAGCGATTTGTTTCTGCGAAAATTGATCGCTGGCGAAAATGTCAGATAGATAAGGAGAGTAACCATGGTTGATAGTGTTGGACGAAGTCGGGGTCCCGGCGGATTTGGTTCTAACGAACCGATCGTAATTAGAGGCGGTAGCGGAGATGACAAAATATCCGTTACCCCAAATCGTGGCGGAGGAGTTGATGTTACTGTGACCGATCCCTCCGGAAAATCTTCAGTGCGTAGTTTGAGCGCAGATGAAGCTTCCCGCTTAGTAATTAAAGGCGGCAAAGGTGACGATACTATTTATGTAGATCCCAGAGTCAAACAAGGGATCACAATTGATGGTGGAAGAGGTAACGACCGCATCACCGGTGGAAGCGGTAATGATCGCATCACGGGCGGCCGTGGTAATGATGTGATTTCAGGTGGACGTGGTGACGATTTTATTGATGGTGGCAAAGGAAATGATTGGATTTCCGGTGGAAGTGGAAATGACACCATCAAAGGTGGACGTGGTAATGATGTAATTTCCGGCGGAAGCGGCAACGATCGCATTGATGGAGGCCGCGGTAATGATTTCATTTCCGGTGGAAGTGGGAATGACTCCATCAAAGGCGGCCGTGGTAATGATGTAATTTCCGGCGGAAGCGGCAGGGATAACATTGATGGTGGCCGTGGTAATGATTGGATATCCGGAGGAAGCGGAAACGATAGCATCAGAGGTGGCAGCGGTAATGATGTCATTTCTGGTGGAAGAGGAAATGATTGGATCTCTGGCGGATCTGGAAATGATCGCATCGCTGGTGGACGTGGAAACGATGTAATTTCCGGTGGATCAGGAAACGATAGCATTTCCGGTGGAAGCGGTAATGATTGGATCTCTGGCGGATCTGGAAATGATCGCATCGCTGGTGGACGTGGAAACGATGTAATTTCCGGTGGATCAGGAAACGATAGAATCTCCGGTGGAAGCGGTAATGATTGGATCTCTGGCGGATCTGGAAATGATCGCATCGCTGGTGGACGCGGAAACGATGTAATTTCCGGTGGATCAGGAAACGATAGCATCTCCGGTGGAAGCGGAAATGATTGGATCTCTGGCGGATCTGGAAATGATCGCATCGCTGGTGGACGTGGAAGCGATGTAATTTCCGGCGGTTCAGGAAACGATAGCATTTCCGGTGGAAGTGGAAATGATTGGATCTCTGGCGGATCTGGAAATGATCGCATCGCTGGTGGACGTGGAAACGATGTAATTTCCGGCGGTTCAGGAAACGATAGCATTTCCGGCGGAAGAGGAAATGATTGGATCTCTGGCGGATCTGGAAATGATCGCATCGCTGGTGGACGCGGTAATGATGTAATTTCCGGCGGTTCAGGAAATGATCGTATCGCTGGCGGAAGTGGAAACGATGTGATTTCCGGTGGATCCGGAAGAGATCGCATCTCTGGCGGAAGCGGTAATGATCGCATTGCCGGTGGATCTGGCAATGACGTAATTTCCGGCGGATCAGGCAATGATCGCATTGCCGGTGGATCTGGCAATGACGTAATTTCCGGCGGATCAGGCAATGATCGCATTGCCGGTGGAAGAGGAAATGACGTAATCGCAGGCGGCCGTGGCAACGATGTAGTTTCTGGTGGTAGCGGCAACGATAGAATTGCAGGCGGATCCGGAAATGATGTACTCGATGGCGGCGCAGGTAATGACAACATTCAGGGTGATGGCGCCAACACTGCAGAGGAGCTTCTCCGGCGCCGGCGTAATACACGCCTACAGGGTTAAACCTTAATACTGAAAATTCTAATTCCGGAACCATCTACGTGGTGGTTCCGGAATTTTTTTTAGCGGACTAAAGTCTGCGCTGCCCTATCGCTGCCAGGCGTACGAAACCTTGAAAAACACCGACCGATTCGTTCTTACTAACGCGTTAGCATCATTCACAAGACCGCTATCTCCGTATCCAATAAAAAGAACGGTTTGCCAATTTAATCGATAGCCATAAAGGATCGAACCCAAAAATGTGCCGTCCCGGCCCGGAACTTCAAATGTATATAGATCTGGATCGCGAGTGGTACTTACATATTGGCCAATCGCACGCACAAAAGATCGAGAATTGAAAACATACACTCCTTTTAATCGCGCAATCGTTGCTGTATACAATCTTCCGCTGGCTGTAAATTCATCAAGATCCAACCATTCATAGGATGCATCCGCAACAAGCGTCAGATGATCAAATGGACGCACGGTCGCTTCAAGTGTGAGATTTGTGCCGGTGCCCACTCTGGCGTTATCAAAATCAACTGAATCTCCTGTTCGGCCTTGAAAAATGATGCGCGGTAATCGCCGCGAAGGATCGAATTGAACAAAATAACTAAGATAGCGCTGTGTTAACAGCTGATCAGCCACAAAAACCTTGTTATCGTGGAACTCAAATTGTCCCGCCAGATTTCTGCTGCCTTGCAAAAAAACTCCGGGAAAATAGTCGTGCCCCAGATCATCATTGTTTGTGAAAAAATATTTATCTGCGGCGGCGTAAACACGAACGTAGTTAAGTAGTTTTCCAGTGGGATAAAAGCTTAAACCGCCCGAAAGCAATCCTTCGCGAAATCCGGCCTGAGGAACGAATCCCAAATCCGCGCGGAACTCATCACCAAAATCTCTGTATCGAAAACGCCAATCATAACGTTCAACGTTGTGGTCCCAGTTAATAAAGCCAGCGTGTGAACTCAATGTTTCACCATTAAACAGTGGAAAAATATTGGGTTCATTCGGATTTTCGGTGTGGCTATATAAGAACTGACCGGTGATGAAATCTGCTTCAGTTGGCCGCCATTGGGCATCAGGTCCAAATACACGATTGTGCCCCCCGCCCGAAATTTCACGATCAGTAAACATGAAGCTGCCAAACGAAAGTCCAAAGTCGCGGCGAAACCTTCCTAATGCAACGGTGGATTCGAAGTCTTGTGGTGCGAAAATAGATTCGGCCACGGCAGTACTAATAACCCGCCTCCATTATCATCTCCTGCCAAAACTGTATATGATGTTGAACCCATCTTTCCGGTGGCACGTAATCCCCAATCAGGATCGGTGATAGTGCGAGTGTATACAAGTTGAATCGGCGAATTAAATAAATCAGATCCTTCTAAAAAGAACGGACGTTTTTCAGGAAAGAATAACGCGAACCGCTGATTGATTGCGATTTGGGGGACGTCCGCTTCCACCTGTGAAAAATCCGGACGGATGGTTGCATCGATTGCACTGTTCGCTGTTGGATTCCATTTAATATCAGCACCAATGTTGCCATCAGAATTACTGGTGAAATCCTCCCGGGAATCTGGGCGACTATGTTCATTCGAAGCAGTAGCATATGGCGCTATTACAAGATGATGAGATGATGGAAGCTGAGTAATCCCGATCAGTGGATGAGTATGACAAATGTAGCACGGCGAACCCCGATCGACCGGTGCACTATAAAATGCGTATCTGAAATCTCTGGGCCAATTTCGCCAGATCAGAATGTTCCACGTTTGCGGATCAGTTTTCGGATAACGCAGGGTGGTTAATGGAATTCGAAATTCAGCTTGCCAACCTTCCGATGTAATTTTTGCGGCAGTGTCATAGAAAAAATCGGGCGAAAAATCTTCGGTCTGTGTTGCATCATCAAAAATTCCATCTGCTTGAATACCGCGCGGATTCACGCGGAACTCTAACGCAGAACGTTTGTCATTTCGCGCATCAATAAACACTGCAATGTTGTCATCAGTACCAACAACTTGATCACGTTCCACAAACGGCGCGCGAATTTTCGATGGCTCAGGATCATCCGCTTTGATTCCAATGTAGAAATAACTGTCGTCATACGCCACATATGTGATTGTTTTGATTTTCGCTGGAATGTTGTTGCCTGGAGAGGTTTCATAAAATTTATCGATTACCAGGGCCTGCTTCCAACCCGCATCATCCAGATCGCCATCAACTTTAATCTCTGATGATGTTCGTGGAAGATTCTCCGGCGCAGGTGGAGGCGGGATGGTTTCTGCTGCATCTAAACCTGCAGCCATCAGGCTGACGAGCAAAACTGCCGCTGTTAATCTCAAAATACTGTAAATATATGAAATTCGGTTCATTAAAACTTCCCTTATCCCCGAAAAAAGATTACGGAAACAGAGTCAAAATAGTTCATTACTCTATTGGACGCGATAAATCAAAAAAGGTTGACGCAACGGCCCGGATTTTGTGATTCAATTAGTGCGATGCGACTTTCAATTGTTCTTGTTCTTTGCGTTGGAATCAGTACCGCACTGGTAGCTCAGCCGCGGAGCGGGATCTATTTAAGAACGAATCAAGTTGGATACTTACCATCGGAACAAAAAGTAGTTGTGGCATTGACCAGTCAAAATCTTTCTGGCCAATCTTTTCAAGTAGTAAGTTCCCAAGGAACGAATGCGTTTACCGGCGTTGTCGGGGCGGATCGAGGCAGTTACGGAAATTTCAGTCATCTGTATGAGCTGGATTTTAGTTCGTTGAAAACTTCCGGTCGCTTTACAGTTCGAATTTCCGGAGCTTCTTCCATCCCATTTAATATTGGTTCAGAAATTTACGCGCCATTAATTCCAAAGAGCCTGACTTTTTTTCGTGTGCAAAGATGCGGTAACACGGCACCTATCAAACACAAAGCCTGTCACTTAAAAGATAGTTTTGCTGCAGGAGGCTGGCATGATGCGGGTGATTATTTGAAATTCGTAATCACCACAGCAGCCGCGGTCAACTTGATGTTGACAGCTTACGACAGACATCCCGCACCTTTTGCAGATGCAAATCACAACGGACGTCCTGATGTGCTGGATGAATCGTTGATCGGCTTGGATTGGCTTTACGGAATGTGGGATCCATCGCACGACACACTTTATTTTCAGGTTGGCGATGAAAGCGATCATGAAAAATGGCGGATGCCCGATGTTGATGATAAGAACGGTGTGGTCCGCAAAGTTTATTCATGCGCATCAGGCAAAGGTGCAAATGTTGCAGGCAAAGCTGCAGCTTCACTCGCACTAGCATCAACTATCTTGAAAGATCCGCACAAATCTTTTTCAGATCCAGCGCTTGCTGAACGATATTTATCAGCAGCAAAACAGATTTATGATTTCGGCAAGAAGCATCCGGCAACTCAACCTGGTAATCCGTTTTATACCGAAACAAGCTGGCGTGATGATATGGCGCTAGGTGCAATTGAGCTGTATCGTGCCACACATACAGCTTCGTATTTGAATGAAGCGCGCAGTTTCGGTAAGTCTGTGCAAAATGGTTGGAGTGTGGATTGGAGTGAAATGCATAGTCTTGCTCATTATGAGATTGGAAGAACAGATCCATCGTATCGTTCGACTGCGATTCAGTTTCTGAAGCGTGATATTGATTCGTATCAATCAAAAGCAAAACAAAATCCATTTCGCGTTACGCTCGAATCTTTTTATTGGGGATCAGCTGCAGTGATGGTTGGTCAGGCGCTGGAAATGTTGTGGTATGAAGATTTGAGTGGTGATCATAGTTATCACAATCTTGCGCAACAACAACGTGATTATGTTTTAGGCGGAAATCCATGGGGCGTCTGTTGGGTAAATAGCGCCGGCAAGAATTGGTCGCGTCATCCACATCATCAAATTGCAGATATTACCGGGACCCAACTGATCGGATTTTGGAACGAAGGGCCGGATACGAAATCGGATTGGATGCAATATGACATCAGATTACGAAAACAAGATGCTTATACGGATTTTCAATCCGATGCCGCGATCTATCATGATGATGTCGAAGATTACGTAACCAACGAACCTACAATTTTTGCCAACGGCTTGGGTATCGCACTGGTGTCGTGGTACTGAAACTGCAGGCTAGAAGCCTGCGGTCCTGAACGCGGGCCAGAGGCCCGCGCTCCATTATTGCGGAATAAACACGATTGCTGTGCGGCCCAACATGTCGCTGAGTTCCGATGAATCCTTTACGCCAGGACTATTCTGTGTAAAAGCACGATCAAGTCTTAATCCTCCAGTTGCAGGACTAAACACCACTTGATCACATTGCCCAACATCAGGGAGTCCTATGAAGGAAGTCCCAGGAGCACCCACAATAAATCCTGTGCCATTCGTTCCAAGATTCGTTGTGATTGAATGACCAAGTAATCGCGTATTCGTGTCTGAGAATTCATCAAAAAATGATGGAGCTTCGGTAGAAGGATTTACTGACAAAACCGTTATCTGTCCGCCATCTTCAACAACCGCTCTTCCGGCTGATGGTGTTGGAGTCTGAACATCAAAACCAGGTGATCCAATTGCCAAAAAGGTTCCTGGAGATGTAGTAATATATGAAGCAACTGACCAGCCGGACAAATCGCCATTGTTCGCACCCGTAAACAAAAGTTTTAATGTGGATGCATTTGTAAGACTGTACACTCTGCCTTTAGAGCCGAGTGAGTAAGGTGATCCAATAAACAAACGATTAGGAGACATTGAGCGATCGGTGTCTAATGAATAACCAAAAAAGCGATCATCTTTTTTGCCTTGAATGACTTTGTTTAGTTGAAAGGTCGATGTTGCTATACCGCCAAACAAAATGTGAACAGAGCCTTTGCCGGAAGGCCGCTCGGTGGAAACAGCAATATCTGTGATGTTGTCAGCATCAAAAAGGCCGGCTGCACATTCATATCCAAATCTTTCAGCCGCCTGTCCCGTCCCTTTGATATTCGGTGAATCCGGATGAACAACCATGGATGGTCCAATTTTTTTGACTTTTGAAGCGCGAAGATCTTGAGGAACTTGCGTAAAAAAAGCCATCGCTCCTAGTTCTGGTTTTGAACTTGTACTAAATCCCGGTGCACCTGCAGCAATGTCGATATTTCCATCTCCATTGAAATCGCCAGCGGTAATACAACTGCCAAGTAAATTTTTTTCATTATTGCTAACTGTAGGCATTGCAAGTTCGGTAGCTTGTTTTGGTAGAAGTCCCGAAGAGGAACCAGGAATAATATAAGCTGAACCATTTCCATTGTTGCGACCGGGAGCACTTACAACCAGGTCAGTGAATCCATCGTGATTCACATCCGTTGCCACGCCATCCCAACCTAAAAGGCCGCCGGTGCTTAAACTCGATCCCAACGATTTGAGGGTGATGAATTGATTTTTGGAAGTTCGAAAGCCGGTAGCAGTTCCATATTCAATATTAATCGCGCCTGTATCAACAATGCCTTTAAAATCTTCGAACGGAACTGGTAATGCCAGATCAGTAAATCCATCGCCATTAAAGTCGACGAATGTATTTGCTTTTTGTTTGGCTTCCAGAGAAAGACAAAAAATGCAGGTCAAAGTTAACATGCAAAAGAACAAAAATATTTTGCGTGTACTTTTCATGACCACGAATCACCTCCCAGTGAAGTACTGAGTAACGAGTACTGAGTTCTGAGTAAAAGCTGAAACTCGATACTCAGCACTCAGTACTAATATGATACCTTTTTTCTTTAGAAGCACGGAACTCAGTGTTTCTGTGGTTCAATCTTATCGGGCGGAAAGACTTCGAGTACGGAGAAATCGACCCAGAACAAAGCTTCGGTGTTGGAAGTTCGTTTCAGGATGGCATCACCGATTTCTTTTGGTGGATCGTTCAATTGAATCCACCACGGACGATCCGATGGATATCCGACTTGAAAAGCGACAGGGCCGGAGCAAAATATTTTCCCCAAACGGCGAATTCATCAACCATTGCATCCAGTGATGGCAAGATTTGACTGTCATCTACAAACAAAATTCCTTCCCGAACTGTCGGCGGCATTTTTCCCGGCAACCAGTGTTTCAGGAACAAACGATACTTCGGATTATATGATCGTGCGATCTTCAACCATTGAGTGGCCAGTTCATCACTGATCGGATCCCCTTGATCGGGATCTGTGGATCGATACCATTCATCATCAATTCCAACTCCAATCACGCAGCGATGATGGCTATATTGCTTCAACACTAAATTTAGCAATTTGTCGACTGATGCAAAGCGGGGTTCAACTTGCAGCCAGATTCGAAATCCAAGTTCATCAAATAATTTCAGCGCAGCTTCGCCGGCATCCACTTCATCACTTCCGATAATCAATGGATCATCTACATCACCAACAGGAAATGGCAATTGCACACCGCGGTCGGTTTTGCGTCCGACAATCCAGATGGATTCCGGCGTTGCACCAGGAAAACGCGCAGACATCTGCTTCGCTACACCGGCCCAATATTGCGGCCCCGGATCCGGCCTCGATCCATAGATCGAACAACGGAATCCAGCACCCAATGGGAATTTTGAAGCAGACGCATCGGTGCTAGTACTATTATTGTCGTATGATGCCTGTAGTTGTCGTGGGGTCTTCAGCCATGCGAGTAATTCCTTCGCGCTTACAACTCGAACTTGCGGTTTGGACAGCGAGTAGTCTAGAAATTCGCGAAGCGCATCGCGACGTTCCTGAACCGTTGCACCGGGCGGTTGTTCGGGACTTTTATCGGCGTAAATCGCACTATGTACCCCCACGTTCAGCGGACACCGATTTCCCTGTAATCGCAAATCCAAGGTGTACTTTAACGTCGCCAGAAATTCCGCTTTGCTCATTCCGTATTCAAACCACAGGTTCCAATCCATTCCTGTAATTTTGCCTTGATCGATTTCAAAATAATCATTCTTCTGTTTCATGCGTGCGCGAAAACCAGGTGTTACACCATACGCTGCACATTGATCATCCGGCGGAACGATGAACGCATATACCGGAAGCTCCCATAACCCTGGATGTTCACGAACTAAAGGCAAGTTTTGAAGTTTGTATGTTGCTAAATTTCCGGGGCTTCCATGATCCAGCACAAACGGCCAAACAAAATTGCGTCCATCAGCATCATGTTGAAAACCTTCTTCAATGCTGCAATCGTAAACAAAATTTTTGTTTCGCGCTGCGCTGAAAGTTGGATCGCCATATTCAAGAAACGGTGTGCGAAAGCCGATTAACTCATTTCGTGGAATTGCGAGTCCATCGGTTTGAGTCAGCATATCAATGCATTGCTGCATCTCCTTTTCCCACTTTCCAATACTGAAGTCACGACCGTGCGGATGGGAATGGGTATGAACTCCTATTTCGTGTCCGGCATCGTAAGCTTCCTTCCATGATTGCTTCACAAAATTCGGATCTTCCATTTCGTCAGAGGTAATATATGCATCTTTCGTTTTTTCAGACGTGATGTATTTCGTGTTCACATAGAACGAATAATGGATCGGAGTACCATCAACATTTTTTCGTGCAGCGAAAAGTTCGGTGAGATAATGCATCCCGCCGCCTCCACCGGAACCTTCCAGACCGGAATGCGGATTGTCATCAGTGCCAAATGAAACGAATAGCGGCACCTGTTCTGCATTCAATCCGCCCGGTGGCATCTGCATTTGTTGAATCGGGAAATCATAATGATGCGCAGCACAAGCAACGATAACCAACAAACAACCAAAAATTAACAACAGCTTAGATCGCATTTCTAACATTCCACCATTCCGTTTTCTTATCGGGTTTCTGTAACCTTGTGAATGCCTCTTGGTGACTCCGTATCACATCCTTTTGCCACCGCAAGGTGATAGCAAAACAATTGTGCGGGCACGATTGAAACAATTGGACTTAACCATTCCGGAATTCCGGATGGAATTAGCAACGAAGTTTGCGCAAGATCAATCGCTTCTTTCACGTTTGATAAAACGACCAGTTCTGCTGAACGTCCATTGCGCAATTCTTTCAACACTTCGATCACTGATGAATGAACCGCGCCTTCAGTCACTACTGCAAGAATTGGAAAGCCACCCTCCACAATCGCGATCGGACCATGCAAGAAATCAGCGGATGAATATGGCGCAGCTTCAATGTAGGTCAGCTCTTTCAGCTTCAATGCCCATTCATAGGCAGTTGCAAAACTGAAACCACGTCCTAATACGGCACAACTTGCAATGGATCGATATCGTTCAACCTTAGAATTCATTTGTTTGTCGGAAGTCAGCGCGATTTGCATCCATTCCGGTACGCGTGCCAATTGCTGCCATTGCGATTCATCTTCTGACATTGCAGCGGAAAGCATTGCAATGGCCATCAGTTCAGCGGTATAGGTTTTTGTAGCAGCAACAGCATTTTCTTTTTCAGCGCCGATATCCAGTACAAAATCTGCTGCGCGTGCAAGCGGAGATTTCACCGCATTTGTTATCGCCAGTGTCAAACATCCCTGGCGCTTCCCTTCTGCAAGTACACTTACAATATCCGGAGATCTTCCAGATTGTGAAATTCCAACTACAAATGCGCCATCTAATTTCGGTGGGCTGTTGTAATAGGTAAATAACGATGGTGCAGCGAATCCCACGGGCAGTCTGTTGATTGATCCCCAAACATAATTCATATATCGTCCGGCATTTTCCGAAGTCCCTCTTGCCGCAATATAGATGAAGCGAATTCCTTTTGATTTGATTGCCGCAGCAATTTCTTCACAAGCACTTCGCTGAGTATTTAACAAATGTTCTAAACGCGAAGGCTGTTCCTGGATCTCAGAATGAAGGCTCACTTTGGTTTTTTCTCCAAGGCATCAAGATGCAACGCTGCTGCACCCAATAATGGAATATCCGGAAGATCGGAAGGTTCGATCACCACGCGCTCCAAAGCATGTTGATAAGCAAATGATGATTTTAGTTTCTCCATCATTGTTTTTTTAAAAAATTCAAAGGCCTGGCTGACCGATCCACCAAGAATTACAATTTCAGGATCATATGCATATAACGCAATCATCATTGCATGCGCCATTTCATATCCAAATTCGTTATATGCCTGAAGGGCAATTGGATCTCCTGCTTTAGCGCGTTCAAAAATATTTTCGCCGGTGGTGCCATACTGTCGTGAAAAAAATTGTCCACTGCAGTAGTATTCAACCGTTTGTTCTTTGTATGGAATTGTTCCAATTTCACCTGCACCACAATTACTTCCGTTATATAAACAACGATCAATAATGATTCCAGAACCTAATCCCGTTCCGATCGTGATACCAACGATGTGGCGATAAGGACGTCCTTTCCCATAATGACATTCGCCAACTGCAAAACTGTTTGCATCATTGTTTACGTAAACAGGAACGTGAAATACATCTTCAATCGCATCTTTTAAATGAACTTCTTTCCATGATGGAATGTTTTGCACTGCATAAACGATTCCTCGATCCACATCCACCAGACTTGGAACGCCGACTCCAATTCCGGCAACGTCTTCATCGAACAGAGTTTCAATAGCGTTGATTAGCTCCTTTACTACAACCTGATCATTATCAGTCATAGGAACAGATCGCGCGGTGCGTTCAGTAATATCAGTGCCTTGAATTTTGCCGACGCGTAGACTTGTCCCGCCAAGATCTACTGCAATGATCGATGTTTTACTCATGCCTTTGCTGCTTCCGGTTGAACTTTCTTACGGATGGTTGCATTTGTAATCAACGGACGTGCCCACAAGCCAACACTCAGGATGTAACCAAGAGTGATGTAAAGAAACAGCATTCCGTATCGCAATCCAATTGCATCACCTAACTTGCCGATAATTAATGGAACGATTGCACCTCCGATAATTCCAGTGCAGAGAATTCCTGAAAATGATCCGTGATGTTTATCGATTGAATTCAATGCCAGCGAAAAAATGATTGACCACATAACCGATGCACAAAATCCAACCGCACCGAACGAATATCGAACCGTACTTGTAGGACCAAACAGCGCAGCTGTTAATGCAATGAATGCAAGCACTGCTGCGCCTACCAGCACCCATCGGCTATCAAAGAGTTTCAGAAGAACGAGTCCGACCGCGCAACCAACGGTCATATAACCCCAGAACCATGCGACCGTATGTGCGCCTTCAACTTCAGGATTCATCCCGTGGTATCTGCGCAGAAATTCGGAAATCCAGTTTGCTACACCCTGCTCAGTGCCTACATATGCAAAGATTGCGATAAAAAATAAAATCACCGTGGGATTTTTGAAAAGCTGAAGATATGTTTCTTTCGCTCCTGTCTTCTCATCTTCTTTGAGCTCCACTTTTGGCAATGGAAACAGGCCGATGATTACAACCATCAACACGCAGATTGCTGCAAACACCCAATAGATCGAAACCCATTGCAAATTTGCAGGCACTAAATTACGAAGTGTTGCGATCATCGAATTATCACTTGCAGCAGGCGCTTTCAAATTCTGAACAAGGTAGGAATAAATTAATGGGCTGATATAAGAAGCAAGTCCAAATACAAGCTGCCCGAATACTGAAAAGAATGCGAAGTGTTCCTCACCTCCGGCAGTTCTTAACAGCGGATTGATTGCAACTTGAAGCATCGCCATTCCAACACCGATTGAAAAAAGCGAAAACCAATAAATGCCGAACAATGGCTTCATTGCGAAAACAAACGAACCGATCAGGGCTAATGCGAATGAAACGAGCAGCACCGGTTTCTCAGTAAACTTTTCAAGCAAAATTCCGGCTGGAATTGACATCACTCCATATGCAATAAAAAACGCGAACGGAAGAAAGCCTGTTTGAGTAAGACTCAGATGAAAGCTATCAATGATGTTTGGAACAAGCGGACCCAGAATATTTGTTAGAAGTGAGATTACAAAAAAGATGAATAAGACCAGGCCAACAACGGCATTATTTCGTACCATGAGTTGCTCCTTTTGCAGCATCGAGGCCCGTGCCTCGCGGTGGTGGGGTGCGGAGGCGGGGCCTTTGATCGGCCTTGACAGATTGCGGACTAGAAGTCCGCGGCCCGTAATGCGGGCTGGAAGCCCGTGCTCCTAATTCCGCGATACCATCCGTAACATTAAATCCTGAATACAAAAGCATTGGCTTTTCTCCTTTTAGATGTTCCGGTGAAAAACGTGCGCTGAGTTGTTTGGTTTCGCCAGGCAAGAGTGAGATGTAATTGTCATCCCAGAAAATTGGCAAAATGGATCGTCCGGTTTTATCACTGACAACCCGAAGTTCAACAAAGAACGCAAGTTTTGAAGATGGATTCTTCACATTCACCTGTAATCCATTTTCATCCCAGGTTGGTTCGACTTGAATTTTTGCCGGTGGTAAATCTTTCAATGAAGTAAAATCGGCATATTCCGTAATCGGCGTGAAGTACCAATCACTGTTTGGAAAATCAAGAACATCCTGTTTTGATGAAAGCCAGTAAAAATTTTCAGCGATCGTTTTGCCTTCTGAATCATTGAGTTTCAATTTCAAAAAGCAAACCGGCATCGAATCAATCGACTTAGGCAGATCAAATATTGCTTTCGATTCGTTGGGACCGATTCCAACATTCACAGCTTGCGAAAGCTTTTGATCAGACTCTGGAGACAAAACAATTATTTCAGCCTTAAGATTCGCAAGTTCATTGTAGGTATCATTTACGACATAAACCGACCGTTTGCCATAATCATAGGAAATGTTCACCGGTTGATTTGCTTTGCGTGTTCCATAAAAAGCGCCGCCAGGCATCAAATAATAATCGTAAAGCTGCCAGTACATTTTTGGCCATGCAGCATTCAACATCCACTGCACAATTCCGGTCGCTAATGGTTTTCGAATCCCAAAAGATTCAAACATTGCGCGAAGTGCTTCGTAATTTACAGCCTGCGCCTTCTTCGAAAATTCTTCCAAACCCTCCGCAGGACCATATCTTTTGTTAAACGATTCCATGTATTTTTCCAGCGTATTGAATTCATTCCGGCCGCAGTGAAAATTCCAGGTATCATCAATCGGCCAAAAGTGTTCTTTCGCAAATTGTTTCTGAATGCTTTCCATTGGTGGAGGCTGAGCACCAGGACTTGTTTCAGTGTTGAATCCGTATGCGCCGCCATGTTCCGTATCTACGTACCAATAGTTCGGTGTGACATATTCATACGCTCAACATTTTCACACCGCTCGGACCACTCACTTCGCTGGTCCATGTTTTTGTCGAAATAAGAATCGGACGAGTCGGATCGGTGATCGCAAGATCGGCACGATAACGTTTTTCCAGTTCCGGATGCGGCAGCTTATCACTCCCCAATGCCCACACCAACACACTGGGATGATTTCGAAGCCACATCGCCTGATCATGCATGTATGCAACCAGCAAATCGAAATCTTCATTCGTGATTGCGCCCCCAAAATCTTCATCTACTTCTTTGCCTAAATAATCTTTCCATTCCCACTGACAGCTCACTCCAACCATTATTAAGATTCCATAGCGATCAGCCAGGTCATAGAGCTTTTCGCTTGACCCCCAAAAACCTTCGAGCCGAATTAAATTCAGATTTAAGTGTTTGACATATTGAATCTGTGCTTCAAGATTTTTTTCATCTTCATTCAAGAGCAAATCATCTACCCAACCACCACCGCGAATCAAAATCTTTTTGCCGTTGATGATGTATCCGCGATGACCGGCCTCATTTCTGTAATCTGCTACTTCACGAATTCCAAACACCACATTCTGAATATCGGAAACCAACTGTAAATTCCGTACAGTGAGTTTGAGATTGTACAGTTCCGGATTTCCAAGATTGTTTGGCCACCAGATTCGTGGGTTTTGTACAACTAAACCTGGAAATTCTTCCGCGTTGAAAATAACGTCCTTAGATTCTCCGGCGGCTAATGAAAACTTTTGATTGAAGGTAATGCCACCATCAATTTCGCCGTTGATATTTCCGGAAATGGCACGTTGAGTGTGATTGACCAGAGTGCCCGTGATGTTGATGCGAGCTTCTTTTAATGATTGCAAATCCAATTTGGTTTGAACAAAAGTATTTTCAATCGTGACTGGACCACCTGCCCGCAACTTCACTTCGCGCCACAATCCCATATTTCTATCAGGCGGTGTTGGATTCCAATCAACATATCCGATGGTGTAATCGCCGGGCTTTGGTGGGAACACCTGAACTGCAAGAACATTTTTCGTTTTACGAATCAGCGGTGTGATATCAACATCAAAGCGTTTGAATGCGCCAAAAATTTCATCCGCCGATTTAATTTGCTTGCCGTTTAGAAACACGTTTGCGCTGAAATTAATGCCATCAAAAATGAGTCTTACATTTTCCGCTCTTGCACCACGATCCAACACAAATTCTTTGCGATACCACCATGCAGACCTGAAAGGTTCATATGAAATTGTTTCCAGATTCTTCCCAAAATAAGGATCGCGATATACTCCGTTTTTTACCAGGGCAGATAGAACCGTTGTGGGAACGGATGTTGGATACCAGCCGCTTGTATCAAATCCTAAGGACGAAATTTTTTCGCCAGAGGCATCGACGTCATCTGAGGACTGAATTAGCCAGCCAGTTTTGAGGAGTTGGTAGTTGTTTGGTTCAGCGGCTTGGATGGTTGATGCTGCGAATATGATTAGGAGAAGAATTTTTATTTTCATAATCACCTATTTTTAAAGCGGACAAGATGTCCGCGGCCCGTAATGCCGGCCGAGGCCCGCGCTCCGTAATACGCTCCTTAGTTTTTGATCTGTGCCTTATATTGGTTTGCGTTGGTCAAAGCTTGTCTGACCAGCTGTGGTTGTTTTTTTCGATTGTAAATATCAGCTAATAAAAAGTACGCCATCGCCTTGTGTTCCGGACTTCGCGCGAAATCCAATCCTTGTTCTGTTAATTTTAGAATCTCATCGGTGTCCGCATTTTCTTGTAATAAACCGCGTGCCAGAAACAAATAACCCATCGCATTTTTTGGAGCGATCCGGATTACTTCACGCATTTGCTGCATATATCCTTCATGATCACCATTTCGCAGCATCAAACGTCCGAGATTAAATCGCGCGGTATAACTATCGCTGTAGCTTGCAAGTTCCGTTTCGTATTCACGATAGGCTTCATCGAACTTGCCCTGCTCTTCGTACAAAATTCCGAGATGATAATGAGCCAATGGAAATTTCGGATGATCAGCAAGAATGTTGTTCAAGGTTTTCTCTGCCTCGTCATATCGTTTTAGTCCAATCAGACACGCAACATAATTCAACTGGTTTTGCGTGAGCTTTGGCTGAATCTCCACCGCCTTTTGCAAATGCGGCAGTGCTTCAGGAAATTGATGCAAATCCATGTAAGCCTGCCCCATCAATGCCAGCGCTTGAATATTGCGCTCATCCTCTTCAATCGCTTTTTTGCAAAGCAGAATCACTTCATCCGATTTGCTTTCATCCTGAAGAATATTTGCAAGAGAAACCAGCGCACGAATGTTAGAAGGATCTTCTTCCAGCAACGATCTTAACAGTGCGCTCGCTTCATCTGATCGCTTTAATTCAACATAGCTTCCTGCAAGAAGTAATTTTGCTTGCGGATTTTCCGGATCCTCCCGCAGGATTTTTTCCAGAACTTCCGCCGCTTCCGCATGACGATCGTTGTTGCTTAACTCCCCTGCTTTCTGAATAGCCTCATGCACAGCCAATCGATCTTTTGGATCAATCAACTCATGAGTACTCTTATTTGATTTTGTTGTGACTGCTGAACCGATATAACCCAAAGCCGCTAGACGTTCAACAGTTTCGCTATCAAGATTTGCGGCATTCACCGCAGGCGCACCATCACTCGTTTCTGCAACAACAGTCTTCAATCTCTTTTGATATTCACCAGCTGTCTTTGCTTCTTTTTCATACAAGTCAGCCTGTTCTTCCCGATCATTTTGCAAATCGTAAAATTCCGGACGAGGCGCATCGATGTATTTGAAGTTTGGAGTACGCAAACTTAACAATGGAGACCATCCATACTGAATGCTTGGCGCCATCGATTCACTGTACGCAAAAAAATCTCCGCCGCCATGATCGATCAATGACCATAGCGATGTACCCTGAACTTGTTTTGGAATTGAAATGCCGGAAGCTTCAAGCAAAGTCGGGTATAAATCGATGGTTCTTACTTGAGATGAGACTTCCAAACCACTCACCTTCGGTGCTGACAAAATAAATGGAACATGAACTGCGTAATCGTAAATAAAAAATCCATGCGTCATTTCACCATGATCACCTAAGCCTTCACCGTGATCACCCATTACTGCAATAATTGTTTTATCGCGAAGTCCACTTTTGTCCAGCCATTCCAAACATCGGCCGATTTGTGAATCCATAAATGCAATTTCGCCATCATAAAGTTGAGCCATGGTGCTTGAACCATACTCAGTTCGAAACGGTTCCGGCGGCGCATACGGTGTGTGCGGATCATATAAATGAACCCAGGCAAAAAATGGTTTGCCCTTTTGACTTTCTAACCATGAAAGCGCAGCATCCACAACTTCATTTCCTGGTCTTTGAACCAAACCAAGATCGAGCTTTTTAAACTTCTTCAAATCAAATTGATCATCATAATGATGGAATCCTTGATTCAATCCCCAGCGTCCATCTAACACAAATGCACCCACGAATGCTCCGGTTTCGTAGCCCTGCGATGAAAATGCTTCCGCCAGAGTTAAGTTTTCAGCTGATAGCGCGGTGTTTCCGTTGATTCGAACTCCGTGATAAGTCGGATATGTTCCGGTAAGAATTGAACAATGCGCGGGCAATGTGAGTGGAGATGTCGTTGCGCATTGACGAAACAAAATTCCATTCTTAGCTAATGAATCAATATTCGGAGTACGGATTCCTTTGTATCCATATGCAGGAAGATGATCAGCTCGAGTTGTATCGGTGGTAATCAGAAGAACGTTTGGCTTTTTGATTTTTTTTAATTGTGCAAGAGTGGATTTATTGGAATTACAACAGAGCGAGCTACAGCAAATCAAAATTATGATTGGCCATAATTTTTGTAATTTTGACATAGCTCGCCCTATAAGTCCGTACAGGATTATTCATGTCCCTCCCCCTTAGATAAGGGGGAGGTTAGGAGGGGTTTGATAAAGATCCGTTACGGAGAACTCTATCAACCCGCCTCTCGACTCTCCCCTTATCTAAGGGGGGAGAAGGGAGACCGAAACGTCCCCCTCGCCCTACCATCAATTAGAACTGGTACGCTAAACCCAATCTGAATTTGCGAGACGGACTCGTCACCGCAGTTACCCTTCCTGGTGAAGAATAGTAATCTGCATTGGTGACACTGTCGTTGTTGAAAATATTAAAGGCGTCAATGCTCGCAAGGACACTCTGATTTCCAAAATTGAATTCTTTCGCAAATCGCAGATCTATGATTGTTGCTGAAGGAAGAAAATTTGGATTCTTCGGATCCATACCAACAAGAATTGGTGTTCCGCTCGGATCGATTACAGCGCCTGGAGGCGGATCATCGAAGTTCCATGAAGCGATGATCGGAAAATCTTCCAGGAACAAAACCGGACGACCGGAATGGTACCGCAACCGGACTCCAAAATCAGTTTCAATTTTTGGTACAAGATACGATCCGGAAAGTTTAAATTCATGTTTAGGAGTGAACGGAAGAATTCCTTCAAGATTGTTGATCGAATTGTTCATGCTGCTAAAGAAGGTGGTGTCCATGATCATTGGACCTTCGATGTTCACATCCTGGAACGGAAAATCTCCGCGGTGCGCAATTCCGTTTGAATCGGAGTACAGGTACGATGCAAGCATTTGCGCGCGGTTGGAGAAACGTTTTGTTACAACAAATTGCAAACCATCGTAGTTACGATGAGGTTCAACTCCATCCAGATCATCAAGATTTGTAACTTGATAATCCGTGTTGTCTGCAATCCACTGAACGTCATCACCAGTAATGGAGCCATCACCGTTGTAATCCTTCAACACGATGCTGTACAACTGAACGTTTTGCCCATTGTTCGTTGTATATGGGACACGTTCATATTGAAATTGTTGTCCGGTGCTACGATCAATCGGAACGTTGATCAGGATGTTACCTGTGCGTTTGTGAATGAATGTCGTAGAGAACGACATATCATGTCCAATTTCGCGTTCAAAATTCATTGTAAATTGATCCACATATTGATTCTTTGTCCCGGGTGCAACTTGAGCTTCCCACGAATCATCAGAAGTTCTCCATTCTTCTGAGATTGGAGTTAGTCCATGTAACATTCTTGCTTGATTGGTTACCTCATCCGGATCGATGAATCCATTATGATTCGCATCAGCGACATCAAATGGAATTTCGTACATCAACCTACGTATGTCTCTTAGCGGCAAGTCAGGCCCTAATCGACGCAAGTTCTCGAGTCCGACTGGCGCGTAATACCTTCCATATTGGCCGCGGATCATTGTTTTCCCATCACCGGTTAACTGATATGCAGCACCGATACGCGGAGACACATTGTTGAAATCAAAGACATTTCCGGTACCCTGGCGATCATGGTCCACTTGCAAATCTGAAATACTAAAATGGAGGGTGTTGGGTTGGACAAAGACATGACCGGTCTCGTATTTGTTGTTCATGTTGTCATATCGAAGTCCTAAATTTAGCGTGAGACGGCTGGAAATAGACCACTGATCATCCACAAAGAAACCGGTGTTTTTAAATGAACGTGCGGTCTCAAAAGGCTGCGTGTGAACTTCATCCACAAACCACAGCATTCCTGTATCGCCGTAGTAATCCACCATCTGTTGAGTGTACTGAGTGTAACGATAGGGATATGCGAAGTTCGCGTAGCCTGCAAAGTATCCACCGAAATCATTTCCATGACCTGTGGTGTATTGAATTCCGAATTTGATATCTTGCTGACCAAGAAAATCTTCGACATATTGAGTCATGTCAGCTTGAATGGTGTGACGACTGGCATCATGAGCTTCGATGTAGGGGAAATGTCCATTAACACCAAACTCTTTCCACTTCCACCAGTTTATGTACCCTGAGTTCGAGGGTGCATCATCTGGTAAATGCGGATCCCAACCGGTCCAGAATCCAAGATACTTCGCAGTAACGATGCTTTTGGATCCAGGAATCCACTGCCATTGCGTGGAAATTGTATCGTTGTCTGTTTTTGCTCCATATTGCAAAGTAGAATCCCATGGCACAGCATCGCCCCAGGTCCCGCCTTCGTTATCATTTCTTTCAAAGTGATATGCAAGCCAGGCTTGATGATTGCTCCATGGTTCGGCTGAAACTTTGAAATCGTAATATTTATCATTGTTTTGCAGAATTACTGGCCAGAGTGGTTGTTTGGTATTTTCTGCAAGAAAATTCATTCCGCCAAAAAACCAGATTCGATCTTTAATGATTGGCCCACCTAATGTAAAAGCCAGCTCACGATCTCTTTCCGTCCTGCTAACCAGACTTGAAGTTGATGGATCTAATGAAAGCCAATCTTCACCAAGATCAGCATTCGAATCTGGAGTGTTATCCGCAGGATCCCCAAGCTGACTAAAAGCACCTATCTTTCCATGAAACTGGTTGCTTCCAGATTTTGTCAGAACATCAACAGCAACACCGGTTGCACTGCCATATTCTGCTTTTGCGCCGAGTGCGATAATCTGCACTTCTTCGATCGTATCGAAGTTAACATTCACCAATGATCCCCATGATGATCCGCGCGGATCGGTTGAATTGACACCGTTCACCAGGAATTCATTTTCGTTGGTACCGCTTCCATATGCGGTTGGACTTGGTAACCATGAAGAATCCCTTCCGGTATCAAACATACCTGGCGCTGTTAAGGTCAGATCGTAAAAGGGCTCACGTGCTGTCGGCAGTCTTTGAATCGTCTCTTCATCAAATGAAATATTAACCGCTGAATTCTTACGGTCGACAACAGGTAATGCCTCGGTTACTACAATACTTTCTTCCACTGCCCCCATTTGCATTGTCAAGTCAACAGTAGCAACAGACCCCGCAGAGATATCAACTTTATCCCGAGTCATCATTGCAAAACCTTGCGATGATGCTGTAACCCGATATGTACCAACTGGTAGATTCAGAAATACGTACATACCATTCGCTGAGGTGTTTGTTGTTCGCTTGCCAGAAATGAGAGCGTCGCTTGTGATCTCCACCTGGACTCCCGCAATCGGTTCACCATCATCATTAAAAATGGTGCCAGTCAATTTGCCTGTCTGGATCGATTGCGCTTGCACTACCCCGGAATCCCACAATGGAATTGTGATCGCAATAAGAAGGCCCACACAAAAACCTAAGGACCTACAACTCATAGGGACACCCCCTGAAAAGTGTTATCTGGTCCATGACCAAGGTTGATTATTGATCCGTAAAACTGCGCTTATATATAGGAAGGAAAAACGGATTTCATTTTGCAATGATCACCTCTACACCTGCGACTTTCAATGCATCCAACATGAAAGGAGGAATACCCTCATCAGTTACAAGTTTGTGAATTGCATCCAGCTTACCAATTACTGAAAGGCTTCGTTCCATGAACTTAGTTGAATCGGCGACAGCTACTACTTCACGTGACACACGAATCATCAACGCGCTCAGTTCTGCCTCCAAAACATCAGGAGTTGTTAATCCAACTTCCGGATCAATACCATCAACACCAAGAAACATTCGATCTGCATTCAATCCGCTTAGCGCTTGCTCTGCATGCGGTCCGAACCATTGATAATGCTGGACCACGCAGCATTCCACCAAGCATGATGATCCGGATGTGCGAAAGACTTGACAACTCTAAAGCTATATTCAGCGCATTTGTTATAACGGTGAGTGACTCTAAACGTAAACTGGCAACACATTTTGCAACTGCTGCAGTTGTAGTTCCTGAATCGAAAATCACTGTCTCGCCATCACGAATTAAACTTGCTGCAGCAATTCCAATGCGTGCCTTTTCATTTTGCCGAACTCGTTCTTTTAAACTGATCGGCAAATCTGGAGCTGGTGAAAGCGGCTTCACTGCTCCACCGTGCGATCGGACAAGTGCCCCCAGCTGCGCTAAGGCTTCAAGATCTGCTCTGACTGTAACTGCAGATACCGAAAAAATATCTGCGAGTTCCCGCACCGTTACACGCCTTGATTGATCAAGCAAATCCAGGATGTGCCTGCGTCGTTCTTCCACAAGCATCCCTTTTTGAGCCTCGTCGACTCTAAACATCCTTTATCTCCGAAAAACCTTGCGTTTTCCTTCCCTTGCTTGTTATTTAGCTTACGTTACCTTTCGTTCTCTTGCTACTTTAGACCCAAACGAAAGCAAATGTCAACAGCCTCTTGTTTTTCGGTGCTGTTTGTCTCGAGACAGACATAGAGTACACTTAAACAAAATTGTGATTGGATTTTTTCGGATGCTGCGAAAAATTCTGCCAATTTTATCGATTCTCTTCCTGCTTCAATCTCCATTTCTATTTGCACAAACAGGTGTTTCTGATGATTTGAGTGAACTAAGTATTGAAGAACTGATGAGCATTCAAATCGTTTCTTCAACACAACAATCGGTGCGATTTGCTGAAGCACCATCAAGCACATTCGTTGTAACCGGTGATCAACTTCGCAAATGGGGAATTCGAAGAATTTCGGAGCTGATCGAACGTCTTGTTCCAGGCGCAATTTCTTCCGAAGATTTCGATGACATAATCTTTTCATTTCGTGGAATCACTGCGGATAACAACATCCGTGTACTTCTCCTGATCAATGGACATGAATACAACACGCAATGGAATAACGGACCTTCAAGCGAAGCAGAATTAGGAATGATGGATGACATCATGAAAGTGGAAGTGTTGATCGGACCTCATACTGCAGTATATGGTTCGGCAGCATTTCTCGGTGTGATTAACATCATCACAAAAACTGGCAGCGATTTTTCTGGACTTCAAGTAACAGGCAATTATGGTTCTGGTGATTATAAAAAAGGTGGATTCATTGTTGGTGGAAAAATTGAGGATAAGCTGAACTATTTCTTTTCGGCGGGTGGGCTTACCGCAGATGGTTTAGACAACAACAATAATAGCCCTTTAGATATTTCACGATTCCCTCCAAGCTGGCGATTTTTTGGCGATATCAATTACGGAAGTTTCGAAGTCATGAGCCGCTACACACGCTCCTCGCGCGATTTTTACATCCAGCCAGCAAGCACCACGACACCCAATGTCTGGACCAATTACGATACTTTTTTTCTAAGCGGACGAAAAACTTTTGACATAAATGACAATCTTCAAAATGTGTTGGATCTAAGTTATGACTCCATCCAAACTCAAAGACACGATTTTACGCTGGGAACAAAATTACGAGCTGTAGGCGAGGATCGTTTCAGTACGAAGTTTACAACCTTCTACTCTCCTAGTAGTACCAATCATTTAGTATTTGGTGGTTATTATCGAAGAGATGAATTTGGCGATGATTGGGATGGCGATAATTTTAATTTCTCAACAGAAATTAAGGATGGCGTGGTCACTGGTTTTCCTGCAGATCCTTATACAAAGCGAGTCCTCACTCCTTATGGCCGCAATGTATATGCGCTGTTCGGTCAGGATTCTATCCGATTCAATGATGACGTCTCACTTCTACTTGGGTTTCGATATGATCGCGTTGAAGCACCGCAAATCCAACACCCTGATAGCTTCAGTCCAAGAGTTGCGCTGGTTATGACTCCGAACGAAAAAACCGTCTTCAAAGCTATGTTTACTTCCGGTGTAGCACTTCCATTGAATGCTGCAATCACTTCCCCCGATGCAATCGGTTTTGGAAACCTTACAATCATTGATGCTGACAAATCCGAACGGTTATATTCAGTCGAATTGGAAGCTTCCTACAAACCTACTGCAAATAGTTCTTTAGGCATAAATGTTTTTTACAATTCACTTCAAGATATTTTCGGAAACGATCCGATGCTCTTAGCTCAAAATCCACCGAAGTTTAGATTGATTAACCATGGTCGAGTGGATTATGTAGGGTTCGAAGCATTAACGAGTGTAAATGTAAGCCGTCAGGCACTAATTCGATTGATCCATCAGCATGTACAGCTCGGATCAAAGGTGGATTATATTTTTGATTTTCTCACTACTCTGGACAATGAACATCCATCGAATTATCCGGAAGATGTTACAAAAATTCTTGGAGATCTGCGCATCAACAAAACTTTTTCTGTCAATGCAAATGCAAATCTGGTCTGGAATAATTTCAGCCGGCTTACATCCATTGATACAAATGAAACCGGATTCTATGCGCTTCTGAACGCAAATTTGGTTTGGGAGCCGAATCCACGAACGGAATTTATTTTTAGCGGCTACAACTTATTTAACGAACAAAAGCAGATTCCGCCGCTTCAGCTTCGTGCATTTTTGCCGGAACGAAATTTTAACGTGAATTTTCTGTACCGCTTCTAACACCATCTCTCACCAAATAATGAGACGTCTCATGATTTCATCGCTTTTTGTTCGTGAATGTTAAAATCATCGTCGTGAAGTTCAAACAATGCAATGGCATTATTTTTGCCCATAATTCCTGGTTATCTGTGTCTCTTGCTGGTAATGTTCGATTAGAGTTGGCGTAGATTTGTACATGCATAAGCGTTTCATACAGAAATCGATTTTTATTCTACTGATCATAGTCGCGCCTCATTTAACTTTAGCAGAAGACTTTGAATACAAAGTAAAAGCAGAATTTCTGGAAAGGTTCACCCGATTTATAGAATGGCCTGCGGACTCTCCTATCAACAATTCCGACAAACCATTTTGCATTTGCGTAGCCGGGAAAAATCCATTCGGTACTTATCTCAACGACATGGCTGCGCAGGTCAAGATCAAAGGCAAGCCGGTAGAAATTCATCAAATCGAGCAACTGACTGCCGAGTTACCAAAATGCCAGATCCTTTTTATTGCCCGTTCAGAAAAAGAACGATTGGCCGACATTCTAAAACTAACGCAAGACAAACCGATCTTAACTGTTGGTGATACGAACGGCTTCGCCGAAGATGGCGTGCTTGTCAACTTTTTTGCCTCCGGAAATTACATCCGTTTTGAAGTCAACATTGATCGCGCTGAAAAAAGCAAACTGAAATTCAGTTCCAGGTTGCTAAAACTGGCTAAATTGATATGACAACGAATTTCTTCAAAGACCTATCGATTCGAAGCAAGTTAATCTGGATCATGTTTGTGACCAGCGTTTTTACTCTTGGAATTTCCTTTTCATTCGTTGTATTACGCGATGTAGAAAATTTCAAAAGTGAGATGGTGGAAAATACCTTCGCAATTGCGCATCTCATCGGTGATTTCAGTATTCCTGATATCACCTTTCGAGATCCGGACGCATCGCAAACTACCTTAGCCATATTAGAAAGCCTTCCATATATCGATTTCGCCTGTGTCTACCAGGAAGATGGAAAAGTCTTTTCTTCTTATGCCCGCGACAAGTCGTCAATTACAGCACCACCGGCACGTACCACCTCCTATGATTTCAGAGATGGCTACCTTCATGTTTTTTATTCCATCACTCAACAAGGCAAACATTATGGAACGATCTATTTACGTGCCTCCACCGCCACTCTGGATTCGAAAGTACAAAAGCATTTCTTAACAATGATCGCAGTCATGGTGGCAGTTCTGTTTCTGGCATTTCTATTTGCTATGCAACTACAGCGATTGATCTCAAAACCGATCGTCGCTTTAACTGACGTCACAAAAAAGGTTTCAGAGAAAGCGGACTATACTCTGCGCGTGGAATCGGATAGTAAAGATGAAATCGGAATTTTATCTCAAGGCTTCAACAACATGTTGATGCAAATTCAAAAAAGACAATTTGAACGGAGCCAGGCGCTGGAGGCATTGCAAGAAAGTGAAGAAAGATATCGAAATCTTGTGGAAACTACACCTGAATCAATCTTTGTAGAGCAAAATGGAAAGCTTGTTTACATGAATCCTGCAGGACTTCGTTTGCTTGGATATTCTGAAACGGAATTAATCGATCACAAGCTGGATAAGTTTATTTCAAATTATTCGGGTTTGGATCGCTCCACTACATCAGTGACTGAAACAAAATTCATCCCCAAAGACGGAAAGCTATTGGATGTGGAACTCACTTTTTTTGGAACCATCTTTGCGGGAGAACCTGCGATCCAGTGTCTGGCCAGAGATATTACCGAAAGCAAAAATCTCCGAATTGCCGCCCAAAGAATGGAACGACTTGCAGCACTCGGTGAATTATCAGCAATGATTGCACATGAAATTAGAAATTCGCTGGGATCGATCAGTTTAAATTTCCGAAATTTGTCCGATCATTTGAAAGTTCCTGATCCTCATCAACGAACATTCAACAATATTGATCTTGGAATTCAACGCATTGAAGAAATTATTAACGGCATTTTGAATTTTGCGCGGCCTGTACAACCCTCGTTACGCAAAGTGGATATTCGTAAAGTGATCGATAGCAGTGTACATACGGTTGAAAAAGAAATGGAAAGCAGCGGCATTCAATTGAAGCGCAGTTATAACGCGCAGCTTCCTGAAGTGGTGATCGATCCGGTTCAGATCAATCAGGTCCTTGTTAATCTTTATTTAAACTCAAAACAAGCGATGCGATCTGGCGGTACTTTGACAATCGCTGCAACAGCGCGTTCCGACTTTGTTGAAGTGACAGTTCAAGATACCGGTGTAGGGATCCATCCGGAAAATTTAGACAAGATTTTTAATCCGTTTTTTACTACAAGAAAAGAAGGCATTGGCCTGGGGTTGGCCATTGTTTCCCGGATCCTGGAACAACACAAATCACAGATTTTTGTCGAGAGCGAACCGGGAAGCGGAACAAAGTTCATCATCCGTTTTCCGATGAAACCGTTTGAAGGCGCATTTGAAGATCAATCGCAATTCTTCAGGTCAATATGAACTAAAATAGATGCAGCCATGATCACCTCATCGAAGAAAGTAATCAAAAAAAATGTTTTGTTGATTGAAGATGATGAACTCTTTCGCGCGGCCTTAAATGATTTCCTTGCTGATCGTCACAATATTTGGCCGGCGGAATCCGGCGAAAAAGGGCTGGCACTGCTTGAAAAGCGGGTGCCTGATGTTGTTCTACTGGACATAACCTTGCCTGGAATCAATGGAATCGAGACGCTCAAGAAAATAAAAGAGCTAATGCCGCAGTTGCCTGTAGTAATGCTAACAGCAATCGATAGAATTCCCAGTGTTGTTGAAAGCATCAAGCTGGGTGCGTTCGATTATCTTGCTAAACCGATGATTATTGAAGAATTGCTATCAACTTTGGATCGAGCAATTGAATCTCAAGAAATCAAACGCGAATTAGAACAAAGCCGTAAACTGCAGCTCATCACCAACAAGGAATACCGGCTGCTTGGAAACAGTGCTGCCACTCAAAAAATTAAAAATGAAATTCAGATAGCGGCGAAAACAGATTCACCGGTTCTAATTCAAGGTGAGACTGGCACCGGAAAAGAACTTGCGGCCAGAGAAATTCATGCATCGAGTGCGCGCGCAAGCCGTCCGTTTGTTGCAATCAATTGCAGTGCAATTCCTAAAGATCTGGTGGAATCAGAATTTTTTGGTTATAGAAAAGGAGCTTTTACCGGTGCGCAAGCGAGTGAAATCGGAAAATTTCAACTTGCAAATCATGGAACATTGCTTCTGGATGAAATCGGAGAATTACCATTCGATGCCCAGGCAAAATTGCTGCGCGTTCTTGAAGAGCAGGAATTTTATCCGGTTGGCAGTACGGAGCTAGTCAAAGTTGATGTGCGTGTGATTTCTTCTACCAACAAAGAGTTGAAAGAAATGGTAGATCAAAAGCTTTTTCGTGAAGATTTATATTTTAGATTGAATGTTTACTTCATATCTGTTCCGCCTTTGCGCGAAAGACCGGAAGATATCATATTTCTGGCAGAATCATTTTTGCGCTACTTTAATTCAAAGTTTGGAAAAAATTTCGAAGAGATTACCGACGGCGCCAAAGAGATCCTTACAAAATATCCATGGAAAGGAAACGTTCGCGAGTTGCGTAATGTGATCGAACGGATCGCGTTATCTGAAGATGGCCCTTTGCTCACTGAAGAACATCTTTATGTACTTCAAAACATCGGACGCACAGCGGTGGGAGATTTCATTAAGCTGCCCGATTCCGGCGTGGATCTAGAAGATCTGGAAAGGACTTTAATTCAGCAAGCGTTGAATATGGCAAATGGCAACAAAACAAAAGCTGCAAAATTATTGAAACTATCCGTTCCGACTTTTACGTACCGCCTTCAAAAGTTCGGTTTCGATTAAAACGCATATCCAATTCCCACCTGAGTTGATAGCAACGGTTCCCAACCAAAACGGAATTCAGGTGCAACAAAAAATTGCTCGGTTAGGTGAAGCCGCACACCGAGGCCACCGTTTGCTGTCCATTCATTCGTCGAAAACTCACCGCTCGGAAATTGTTCCGTATGGTGAAGCAAACCTGCGCCTCCAACTACATATACTGAATATCGTGTTGCAGTCAGCAGATCATAGGAAATATTTCCGGTAAGCGTGTAATCACGATCCGATCCCGGCCCACGCATATATATGAACTGCGGTTCAACACTCAATCTTTTTGTTAAACCAAATCGCATCGATCCGCCGGCAATAAAATGATCAAACGGAATTTCTTCATCCAAAAATGCGGATGCTCCTATCATTAACTTTAAATCGTGCGATAGCTGATCCGGTTCAGCAGAATGTGCAAACGATGTTAAGCAAAGCAACAATAAAAAGATGCCGATATATTTCATTCAATTCTCCTGGTATTGTCGTCTGCAAAACTAATGCCGCCCAGTGGATAGTCGGCGAAAAGTTCGCTTCGTGAGGAAATTGCTATCTTATAGGATAGAGTGACGTAGCGATTTGATTCAAACGGTTCAATGTTTCGCGAATGTCCTGTTGAGTGGTACGCGGGTTGATCAAACAAAAACGCAGAACAATCATTCCCTTGATTTGCGTTGTAACAATCATCGCATAACCATCGCGAAGCATTTGCTGCGATATCTGGTAATTCAAATCATTTGCTTCTTTGATTGAAATCCCATCCGGAGCAAATCGAAAATTTATGATCGCCAGCTGTGGAGGTGTAACAATTTCCCAATCTTTCATTTCCGATATTAACGATCCGGCGAAATCTCCCATTTGAAATCCATAATCAATGCCTGCTGCAAATGCCTCACTTCCGAAAACTTTCAATGACATCCAGAGCTTTAATGCGCGAAATGATCGGGTAAGTTGAATTCCATAATCACAAAAATTGATTTCCTCTTCTGTCGCTGCAACATCTTTCATGTATTCCGGAAGAATATGGAAGGTTTGTTTTAACCAGCTGCGATCACGAACTAACACGCATCCAATTTCGTAAGGTTGAAACAACCATTTGTGAGGATCCAGCGCAAGCGAATCAACTTCACCCAGGCCTTTCAACAATGGTTTTCCACGCTCCGAAAAAACTGCGGCTGCACCAAAAGCTCCATCAACATGCAACCACAGATTTTCTGATTTGCAGAATTGTGAAAGTTCCGGCAGCGGATCGATTGCTCCAGAATTTGTGGTGCCTGCATTTGCTACAACGCAGAATGGTTTTTTCCCCGCATTACGATCTGCATGGACTGCAGATTTCAATTCATTAAGATCAACTCGAAAGTTTTCATCGCAACTTAATTTGCGAAGCTGATCTTGTTGAAATCCCAACACACGCAATCCACGCTCGATTGAAGAATGCGTTTGATTTGAAAAATAAATAATGGCGTCTTGCATTTGCCCGCCAAGCTGAATTTGTCGAGCCACTGCAAGGCCAGTGATATTTGCTACCGAACCTCCGCTAACAAACAATCCACCGGCTTCTGCGGGAAAACCACAAGCTTGCCGCAACCAATCGATCGTGACAAGTTCTATTTCCGCAGGACCTGAAGATTCCAACCATGTTCCACAAAACACTGCTAAACCTGATGCAAGAGCATCGGCCATTACACTGACAAAATTGGAAGGAGTCGGTATGAACGCAAAAAATCGTGGATGATCCGGATGCATAAAGGCATCCCACATTTTTTGCTGCAACTCATTCAAAACATTTTCCGGCATATTTCCTTTTTGCGGCATCGGCTCTCTAAAACGAGCTTCCAGTTCAGCACGTCGCAAATTTTGAGTGGCAGATTGGTCAGGTAAAGTTTCGAAATGTTCAATAATCAAATCGATCACACGATAGCCGAGGGATCGCATCTCGTCCCGATTCAACTTAAGCATGATGGTTACATCTTACGATGCAGGATCCAAGATGCAAGATCCAAGGCCGCAATGATGCTAGTTTTTCCACCTTGCATCCTGCATCATGTATCTTGCATCATGTATCTTGCATCCGAGTTGGTCAAGTCTCATTTTTCCTGTAAAAATGTTGTTCTCCTGAACATGATTGTTTATGCAACTTTTGAATCTTTAACGATTCCTTCTTTCAGTGAAATGAGCTGTTTTTGGATTTTGAGATTCATTTGCACTCCACGCCAGAGCCGCGAAGAAGCGATCAATGTTGCAAAGACATATTTCAAACAGGATTTTTCACTTTGAAAATAAGGAATGATTTTTGTACGTCGTTTTGCTTCTTCAAATAAACGCTCAATGAGATTTGTTGTACGCACCCGAACGCGATGTTCCGCAGGAAGTTTCAAGCACTGAAGGGTCGCTTCTAAATCTTTTTCAAAGCTTTCCATTGCTGCGGGGAATTTATCTTTGAATCGGTGAATCAATCTTTGTCCGGCCGCATATGCTGACTGATACGATTCAGCGGTAAATATTTTTTGGATCATCGGCTTAATTTCATGAATTGCAGCTTTTGGAAGCCGCGCAAGAATGTTGCGCATCTTGTGAACCTGGCATCTTTGCTTCAATGAATAAGGGAAAACTTCGCGGCACGCTTTCATCACACCTGAATTGCCGTCTAATACGATCATGAATGGTTCATTCAGTCCGCGTTCGGTCATGTCATGCAGAAAGGCGAGCCAACTTTCGAAATTTTCTTTGTTGCCCAATGAAAGATGGAGCAAGATTTTTTTCCCATCTTCCCGGATCCCATAGGCGGCAAGTACAGCTTCTTTGCTGCGTACTCCGCGCCGGACTTTCCAATATGCTCCATCCATGAATAAGTAGAGGATTTTTTCTTTCGATAAATCACGTTTGCGCCAAGCTTCAAAGTCTGAATGCAATTGATCGCTGATCCGGCTGATGACGCTTCGTGAAATTCCTTCGCCCGAAAGTATCTCAAGCATCGTTTCTTCAATGTCCCGTACTGAAAGTCCGCGAACCGCAATTTTTAAAATCAACTCATCCAGTTTTTCTGTCCGCCGCGTGTAAGCTTCCAAAAATGCTGAACGGAAACGCTCCCGGCTTTGGCGTACTTGCGGAACCTTTAATTCAATCGTTCCTTCCCCAGTCCGAATTTTCTTCGGCTCGTATCCATTGCGATATCCGCGGAATTCTTCGCTCTCTTCGGAACGTTTGTAATACCCACGGCCCAAAAATTCTTGTACTTCTTCTTCGATCGCTCGCTGCAGCATCACCTGCGCGCTTCGCAAAACAACTTCGCTCAACGAAAGTTTTTTCGCTCTGCGATCCTGCGCAAATTCCTTTACTAACAATTCGCTGGGTTGTATTCTTTCCATGGTGTGTTGTCCTCCTTTGCCCCTTCCGGATTCCACCGGAAAAGGCCTTTATAAAACTGTTCAGGAGAACAATACACCTTTTCTTTTTCTCTTCAGAAAAAAACTTTTTACAGGAATCTTAAGACATCACCTTTGAGTTTCACAACACTTGTAATCAGAGCTTATTGAGATATTTTTTATGCGTAATGAGTAATGCGTAATTCGTAAATCCGCTGAAGCGGAGAGAGCTAATTACGCGTTACGTTTTACGCATTACGTTTTACGCATTACGTCTGCTTCTATGCTTGAAATCGCTGTAGTTCTACTTTTGCTTCTGCTAGCAATCGTCCTTTTTTCCACAGAAGTTCTTCCCTTTGATGTAGTCGGCTTAATACTACTTGCGGCCTTACTTGTGACCGGAATTCTTAAACCTGATGAAGCTTTTCGCGGATTTGGCAGCGATACAGTGGTCACAATTGGAGGTCTGTTTGTTTTATCTGCAGCATTACTGCGAACAGGATTGATGGAAAAAATCAGCAAATTGATTCAACGTCATGCGGGAAACAATCCTCATTACTTAGCAATAGTGATAATGACCACAGTTGCTTTTGTTTCAGCGTTCATCAGCAATACTGCAGCGACCGCCTTTTTTCTTCCTGCGGTTGTAGCTCTTGCGCGTCGCGCAAAAATATCGCCATCCAAATTACTTTTACCGCTAGCGTTCGCATCCATTCTTACCAGCAGCGTTACATTGATTTCTACATCTACCAACATTGTGATTAGCGGATTGTTAACGGATTACAAAATGCATCCAATGGGAATGTTCGAACTTGCACCGGTTGGAATTCCAGTCACAATCATAGGTCTTTTTTACATGTTCACGCTTGGCATGAGATTAATTCCTGATCGCAGCGAAAATAAAACGTTGGAAGACGCCTACAATCTGCGTGAATATCTCACGGAAGTGATCGTGCTTCCCGAATCAACGCTGGCTGGCAAAACGATTGAAAAAAGCGAAGCTGCTACGGTTTTGAATCTGCAAATTGTTGGTGTAATTCGAAACGATAAGAAAATTATTGCCGCACGGCCTCACGAACAAATTCAAGGTGGTGATGTTTTGCTGGTTGAAGGTACAGCGGAAGAGATCGTCAAAATCAAAGATGTGGCAGGGTTGGAAATCAAAGCCGACTTCAAACTGCCTGCGGACACCTTCCGTACAGATGAACTCACGCTTGTTGAAGCGATGGTAATGCCAGGATCAAAGCTGCGCGGTTCAACATTGAAAGAAATTCGCTTCAGGCAAAGATTTGGATTAACAGTTCTGGCGATTAATCGTCATGGCATTACACTCCGTTCAAAACTCTCGCAGATCCCGTTGAAAATTGGTGATGTTTTATTAATTGAAGGAAGTAAAGAGCGGATTCAAAGGGTCATTATGGAAGGAGATTTAAGTTTTCTTGGAGAACTTTCGGAAATGCGAACACGTTTGCCGAAAGCGCGATACGCTGTTCTGATTTTTGTTTTGACAATCGCACTTGGTACTTTCAAGATCATGCCATTTGCATCCGCCATTCTTCTGGGAACTTTGCTGATGTTCTTGTCAAGAACGATCACACCCAACGATGCTTACAATTCCATTGAATGGCGGATTTTAATTTTGATCGGTTGCATGATTGCATTTGGTACAGCAATGGAAAAATCGGGAACCGCCGCATTTCTCTCAAAAGAAATGGTCAATTTACTTGGCCATCACTTGGCCGATGGCTATTCTTGGCGGATTTTTTATACTGACAGTTTTGTTGACTCAACCAATGTCAAATCAGGCTGCCGCATTGATTTTGCTACCGATAGCAATTCAAACAGCAAATCAACTTCAATTGAACCCTCGCTGTTTCGCGATGATGATTGCTGTCGCCGCCAGTTGTTCTTTTCTCACACCGCTTGAACCCTCTTGCGTTCTTGTATATGGACCTGGCTGATATAAGTTTCGAGACTTCTTGAAAGTTGGCGCACTTCTCACAGTCTTGATTTTCATTGTTGCAATGTTTCTGATTCCTTATTTCTGGCCATTGAAGTTAAAATAGCCGTTTATTAAGCAGGAGTTGTACTTATGATAGTTGTATCGAATCGTATCCAGGTTGCTGCAGGTTATGAAAAGGAATTTGAGAATCGCTTTGAAGGTCGTGCGCGACTGGTTGAGAAACATCCAGGTTTCGTACGATTAGAAATCCTTCGTCCGCAGAAAGTAACACTGCATGGAAATGAGCAAGGAGGATCGGATTATTACGTGGTGTTGACATACTGGCGCAGCGCGGAAGATTTCACTAACTGGACTTCCAGCGATGCATTCCGTGAAGCACATTCCAACCGGCCCCCGAAAGAAATGTTTTCCGGACCGAACGTGTTTGAAATGCACGAAATCATCCAGCTTGTGGAAGCAGAAAACATCTAAAAAGTCTGCAAATCTCAAGTCAATAGCTTGTTGCGTTTGTACCAAAAAGAGATAACTTCAAATCAAACACCACGGTGGCTTTTTGCCATCAAAGAAGTGGGATCGTAACAAAATTCATAACTACGGAGGAACTATGGCCGAAGACCGATTTCAACAACTCAAAGAAAAATATGTTTCTGTACTTCACATGATTAACCAGGACGATTTGCAAGTTGAGAAAATGCATGTAGAAGGCGATAAGCTTTTTATACGTGCGAAAGCGCCATCAGAACAAGCCAAAAATCATTTCTGGGATGCTGTCAAAAAAGTAGATCCAAGTTTCAAGGATCTTACCGCTCAAATTACGGTAGAGCCGCAAGCTCCTCAAGCTAAAAGCGCAGCAGCACAACCAGCTCAAGTAACTCCTGTTTCCGGAACGAAGTCTGCTGCGGCAGCAGAACAAACATATACAGTTGTTTCAGGCGATACGCTGTCCAAAATTGCAAAACATTATTACGGAAACGCCAACGAATACATGAAGATCTTTAACGCGAATCGTGATCAACTGAAAGATCCAGATAAGATTCAGATCGGGCAGGTTCTACGAATTCCACCAAAAGACGAACCAGCCTGATAGCAACTAAACGTCCTCGATTGTCGATAAATGTGGAGCGCGGACTTTAGTCTGCATCATGGGCCGCGGACTTTAGTCCGCGCCTAGATTCAGTGGCATAATATCTAACTATGAACATCCGATCATTCATCAGATTTTTCTCATCCGAAAAGACCGCTGCTGCTCAAAATCAAGATCCTAAATCAAATGCCGCTTCGGCAATTGCTTCAAAAGGAATAGCATCAGTCAAGGATTCTTTCGAAACTTCAGCAAAAGCCTCAAAAAATTTCTTCACCGGGAAACAGCTTGATGCAAACTCGCTTCAACAGGAACAAAACTATTCAAAGCCAATCATCGAATCGGGCGAAAGCTTTGATGCTGCGAAAAGATACACCGGTGTCCTGTTGCAACAAGGTCGCGTTCAGTTAGATGCCGACTATCACGAGAGCGATGATGTGAAGCATGAGCCATCAAAAGCTTTAAGGGATTCCGCTTATAACTCCTTCAAAGACGACGACGATTGAGCGGCGGTGCGGACGTCTCGCCCACGAGTCATTTTCTAACCACGAAGTTACACGAAGCTTCTTTTGAATAAATTATTAACTTCGTGCTTCTTCGTAAACCGCTTTGAAAATCGGCGATTGACCAAGTTCCCCTCCTTATGAAGGAGGGGATAAAGGGGAGGTTGGAAAACATTTTGAAGATTCCAACCCCCTCTTTGATCTCCCCCTTCATAAGGGGAGAAACGAACGCCGATTTTCATCATTCTTGTTAAGCTCGCATTCAAAAGATCGAGTAAAATCTAACTCGACGTGGACGAAAAAAGAATTTCGCACTACACAATCATTTCCAAAATCGGATCTGGCGGAATGGGAGAAGTCTATCTTGCACAAGATCAAAGGCTTGATCGAACTGTTGCCTTAAAAATTCTTCCATCCGAATTTGCATCTGATCCTGCGCGCATGCATCGCTTTGTTCAAGAAGCGAAAGCAGCTTCAGCGCTGGACCATCCAAACGTTGCTCATATATATGAAATTGGCGAATCGGACGGTACCAATTTTATCGCCATGCAATTGATTGAAGGCACAACGCTCGATGCCTACCTCAAAGATCGGCAACTTCAATCAAATGAGATTTTAGATATTGCAATTCAAATTGCAGACGCTTTAGATGTAGCAAGCTCAAAAGGAATTGTTCATCGTGATATTAAATCAGCGAATATCATGATCACAGCTCGCGGACAGATAAAGGTTCTGGATTTCGGTCTGGCGAAAGTTGAGCAAAAAATAACTTCGCAACCTGAAGCCAGCAAAATGGAAACTGCTACCGGAACAACTCCAGGCATGATTTTAGGAACTGTGCAATATATGAGTCCGGAACAAGCATTAGGAAAACCGGTCGATCATCGCTCCGATATTTATTCATTAGGAGTTGTGCTGTATCAGCTTGCTACAAGTAAACTTCCCTTTTCTGGCAGCACTCCGAGCGATACTTTGAATCGCATTCTGAATTCACAACCAGAAGCGATTGCACGCTTCAATTACAACATCGATCCTGCTCTGGAACGCATCATCCGAAAATGCATGGAGAAAGATCCGGATCGCCGATATCAATCCGCTCGCGAACTTCTGATTGATTTAAAAAACCTCAAACGGGATTCAGAATCGACTCCACGCGCAGAATTGGGTCGCGCTATTCCAAAACAAAACAGTTTGATGCGCTATGCATTTATTATTGCAATTCTAGCTGCGGCTATTGCAGCTATTTTTTATTTCCGTTATACAAAGCGCAGTGAAATTCGATCTCTTGCGGTTTTGCCATTCGTAAACTCAAATCAGGATCCATCAAAAGCCTGGCTGACTGATGGAATTACTGAAACAACAATTAACAGCCTTTCCCAAATTCCGGATTTGAAAGTCATGGCACGCAGCACCGTGAACCGTTATAAAGGCAAGGCGCTGGATCCACTAAAGGCAGGCAGAGATTTAAAGGTAGATGCGGTGCTGACTGGAAATATCAGCCAACAAGGCAATGATCTTGTGATTGGAGCTGAACTGGTAAAAGTTGATGATGGATCACTGATCTGGGGTGAAAATTATCGAAACAAGATTTCAGATTTAGTTTCCATGCAGCGCACGATTTCAGAAAAAATTTCAGATGAACTTCACGCCAGATTAACCGGTGAACAGAAAAAAGTAATTTCAAAACAGTTCGCAGTGAATCCGGAAGCTTACGAACTCTATCTGAAAGGACGCTTCTTTTGGAATAAACGGGGTGAAGAAGATATCAAAAAGGCAATTGATTTTTTTCAACAAGCAATCAACAAAGATCCTAATTATGCGCTTGCTTATGTTGGCCTTGCCGATTGTTATGTTGTGAGGAGTTCGCCATTTTCAAGAGAAGTCAGATTAGAAAAAGGAAGTGCAGCTGCAAACAAGGCTTTAGAGTTAGAACCGACACTGGCAGAAGCTTATGTTTCTTTGGGTGCGACAAAAGAACTTGAGTGGGATTGGAGTAGTGCAGAAAAGTTATACCGGAAAGCAATTCAACTCAATCCCAATTATCCGACTGCACATCAATGGCTTAGCGAAATATTAATCCAATCCGGACGCACTGATGAAGGATTGATTGAAAGCCGGAGAGCATTGGAAATGGATCCACTATCAACAATCATGAACGTGAGCCTCGCAGGCAATTTATACTTTGCTCGAAAGTTTGATGAATCAATCGCTCAATGCCGGAAAACGATTGAACTCGATCCGGATTCCTTTATGCCTCGCGAACGATTGATACAAGCTCTGCTTGAAAAGAGACAATATCTTGATGCGTTTTCAGAGTACGTGAAGCTGGAAAAGATTTATGGCACATATGAAAAGGAAGCAGCAGACATTGAGACTGTGAAACAGGAATACTTGACGCTTGGTGAAGAAGGTTTCTGGAAAAAGAAATTGGAATTGGATTTGAACAACTTAAAAAGAGGATTTGGCTCAGCTTATAATGTTGCCGTCAACTATTCGATGTTAAGACAAAATGATCTAGCTTTTTGGTGGTTGGAAAAAAGTATGAAGGCTCGCGATTCTCAGTTGGATGAATTGAAGGTCGACCCAAAAATGGATCCGATCCGTTCAGATCCCAGGTTTAGCGACTATGTACGCCGGGTAAATCTAGAGTGAATTCGGTGACATTGTTGGTCTAAGAAAATATGGTATAAAAGAGCAATGGAACTCGACTTAAAAGTCATAGACAAACCGGCGAATATTCTTTTGCTTTCAGTCACTGGCCGTATTAAATCGGGGGACATCAAGCCCTTAGAAAATGAATTCAGAAGAATCTGTAAAGGCTCGCCTGTAAAGTTAATTTTGAATGTACAGGGTGTTGAAGCCATAGACAGTTCTGGAATTGGTGAGTTGATAAGAGCGCGAACGGAAATCCTTGGTAAAGGTGGAAGAGTTGTATTGCTGGGTGTAAATAGTCGCGTAGAAATGATGGTAAAACTTTCCGGCCTGGATAATTATTTTCCGATTGCTCCAACGGAACCGGAAGCAATTCAAGTATTAAACCAACCACCAGCCGAACCGCCGAAGGAAGAACCGGCGGAACCGCCCGCTGAATAATCACACTCATTCAATTTCATAGATTCCAGGAGGGTGACATGAATTTTCGTTTTTCGTTGTCAAAAAAATCTTTCCTCGCTCTGATTCTTATTTTGATTACAACATCACAAATATTTTCTGATAATGGTCCTGCCCACAAGAAAAGGGTTGCACGTCCGATTAAGTTGGGCGTTTCAGGCGGAAATGTTAACGATCAGACAGCAGAGTTTTGTTGTGCCGGAACTCTCGGTGCGGTTGTTCGTAACTCAGATGGCGCGAATTATATTCTGAGTAATAATCATGTTCTGGGAATCGCCAATAAGGCAAAACTTGGTGATGCAATCACTCAACCTGGAAGTATCGATACAAATTGCAACACTACTGATTCAAATATCGTTGCCAGATTCACAAGATTCGTAAAAATTAAATTTGGACAGAATACAAATAACAAAGTTGATACAGCAATTGCAGAAACGATTCAGGGTCAGGTAAGCCCAACCGGTTTCATTCTTGATGTTAAGAGTCCCGGACAACCTGCGGAGGCAGAACTTGGAATGGGAGTAAAGAAAAGCGGACGAACAACTGGATTGCGTCGCGGAGTTGTTGACACTTTGAATCTCACTGTGCGTGTTCGTTTTTCAAATCAATGTGGAAGTGAAGGTAGTAAGGTTGCGCGTTTCACAGATCAAATCGGTATTGCAGATTCTCCTGGAGGAACTCCGCCGCCATTTATTGCTGGGGGCGATTCTGGTTCGCTTCTGGTAAAAAATGTTGCAAACTGCCCTGCTACACTTGGACTTCTGTTTGCTGGAGATGATGTAGGAAACGCAGCTGCAAATCGGATTCAAAATGTGCTGAGCATTTTAGGACAAGGTATGAAGATTGTTGGATGCGGCACTCAAGCGCTGCAGATTGAAGATCCATATGCTTTGACAATGAATCATCCGCAAGTGTTAAATGCTGCCGCAATTCAAAGGCATTATGAAGATGCATTGCTTTCCATTTCTGGTGTAGTCGGTGTTGGAATCGGATTGGCAAGCCCGCACAGCCGCGAACTTGCACTCGTTGTTTATACAGTCCGTGGAACTGATGTCGCTAAAGCTGCCAATATCCTTCCAGAACGATTGGATAACTTGCCAGTACGCAAAAAAATTACCGGCGAATTTCGAGCCCTCTGATTCTTTGCGGTAAGAATTACTTTGATATTTGAGATCCCAGCTTCACCTGCATTGTGTGACCGTATGCAGGATTCAAATGAACATTCGAAAACGTGCTGGTAATTTCCCGCTGATCAGAATAAACCAGCAACGCCTTCACATTAAAATTTAACCGGAATGAAACCGGAATCACCAAATCATTGTAAGGTTTTTGGATGAATTCAAAATCCAGGCCTGTCACCTTTGCAATCCCGAGACCGAAGCTGACACCATCATTAAGATTGCCCCGTAATTTTGTAATTCGAAATTCCTGATCCACCCAAATTTTCCCATCCAGATGATTCAAAACTTTTTCAAGCCGATTGCGGGCAGGTAGTTCAATATTCTTATGATGAAAATTTAGAACATATGCGGCGGAGTGATCATTGGGATCGATTGTAAAATCATATTTTTGCATCATCTCAGTCCAGGTGAAAGGAAGTCGATGGCAATCGGATTTTTTCTCGCCATCATGAAGAGCTTTTTGCCATTCCTTTTTTCTTTGCTGTTGTTCTTTTCTTTGATTGCTATCAAGCGGTTTTGAATCAATTCTGTAAAGATCAAGGCGAGGAACATCTTCCACCCACATAGTTCGATAATCACGGATTTCCGTTTTCTTAGTTTCCCCATCCCCCTTCAGCCAACGAACTTTCATATTTACATCGTATCCGTAGTTATCCATCTCTATTTCATTTTCCGTGGCCCTCTCAATAATTTTTTGAAGGATTTCTTCTTTCACTTGTTCAGATGCTTCGGCCGGCAGGTAAGAACATAGAAATGATATTAAAACCAGAAGTGATATTGGAATACCCGGAACCAACTGCCTCTTCATGTTCTCAAAGGTAATCGCTGCAAATTTCTTGACATAGAGCAGATTCTTCAGATTTCATGTAATTGATAGAAACCAGGCCTGTCGCATATTGTGCGACACTGTATTCATTATCGACGGAGGGTGATTTCAAATTGCAAAAATTAGTGTTTCTTTTTTGTAACTTTTTTTTGTTTTTTGCTCTTACATTTCTGTTTGCGGCCGAAGAATCCGATTACGTAATAGATCGCAAAGATTTGAAAGAACCTTTGAAGGCGGGTGACAAATTAATCATTACAAATCCGATTGGCGATGTTCGTTTGCGAGGCGGCGGCAATGATGTTGTGGAAATCCATGCTGTAATTCAAAATTTGATGAAAGACACACCGATGCCTGAAATCAACATCAAACGTAATGGAAATACTCTTACGCTTACCACAACATTTACACAAAATCCGCAAGGTAAACAGGACCGGATCGATCTCGTTGCATTTGTTCCGGAAAAAATCCTGACGCAAGTTGAAACTACATTCGGTGAAATCGAAATCAAGGGATTAAAAGATGACATTTCAACTTCATCGCAAAAAGGAAAAATCACAATCAAATCTGTTATGGGGCATGTTGAAGCAAAAAACGATAGCGGTTCCATATCCGTAGAATTGCTTCCAGAAGTCACTTCGTTTCCGCAGGATTTTGTGACGCTCACGGGAGATATTTCGCTGTTTTTATCTCAGGGTATCGATGCGAATGCTGTTGTGCAAACTTCCGGCGAAATCAGTACCGATTTTTCACTTCACATTGATTTTGATGAGACGAAAGAGCCTGATAAAATTGGCAAGGCGACCGTTGGCAAGGGTGGTGAAAAAATTTCCGCCGTTAGCAAACGTGGAAAAATCCGGTTACTGCGAATTCTAAATTCCGTACCGGATATGGATTGAAATAGTAGGAGGGCTTGATGAGAAGAGGACTGGTAATCTTTATACTGTTTTTAGTTTTTCTACCAGCAATTGGATTTGCACAGCACAAAAAATCAAAAAATAAAGGACCGGAAGTTAGCGCTCCGGTAACACCATATCGATTTGATGGTTCCGTGATGAACCTACCTGACCCACCTGAATGGAAACCAGGCGATCCAATTAGAGAAGTTCCACGAAGATTCTTTCCGCCCGCTACAACATATCCACAAGAACCAAGGCCAGTAACAGATGATCCGCTTTTGAACTTACAGCAAAGTGCGATTATCAAAACTCCGGATTCATTCACAGTCCCAACCAGGAATTTTGATGGCGGCAATTTTACCGGTGTAAATCCACCTGACACCAACGGCGATGTAGGTCCGAACCATTATATTCAAACAATTAATTCGTCATCCGGAACTCAAGTCAAAATCTGGGATAAAGCCGAACCAACTCCTGCGCTTTTAACAACTTTTACTATGGACAGTCTTGGATCTGGCAGTTGTGCAAGCGGTTTTGGTGATCCAGTTGTTTTATATGATCGCCAGGCAGATCGGTGGATGTTGACTGAATTTGCAGGAAGTGGCTCGCATCTTTGTGTTTATGTTTCGCAAACTGGTGATCCCGTAAATGGCGGCTGGTTTGCTTACAATTTCACGACTCCGAGTTTTCCTGATTACCCAAAATATTCTGTGTGGCCAACTGATAAAGATGGCGGACAAGGTTCCTATGTTGTAACTACGAATGAAGGTGCACCGACTGTTTATGCGCTGAACCGCGGTGCAATGCTTGCTGGCAGCGCTGCAACTTCACAACGTTTTTCAAATGTTCCACCGTTATCGGGTTTTGGATTTCAAGGAGTGTTAGCTCCAGCAGATATTGATGGTCCTACCGTCCCGCCAGCGATGTCGAAATGTGCAATCATCAATCATCGCGATACTGAAGTTCATGGTTCACCAAATAATCCAACTCAAGACTTCTTAAACATTTGGGAACTGGATGTTAGCTGGAATACTCCTGCTTCTTCAACTCTTGTTAATTCTATAAATATTCCGATCGCTGAAATGGATTCCGATCTTTGCGGACTTTTTTCTTTCAATTGTTTTCCGCAACCAAATACTGGTACCACACTCGATCCATTGCGCGAACCAGTAATGCATCGGCTTCAATACATGAATCATGGCTCATTTCAAACACTGGTAGGTGATTTTGTTACTGATGTTGATGGCACCAATCATGGCGGTATGCGATGGTTTGAATTGAGAGGCGGCTCAGGATCATGGACGTTATTTCAAGAAGGACTTTATTCAATTGATGTTCATCATAGATGGATCGGCGGCATTTCGATGGACTCATCTGGAAATATTGCGATGGGTTACAGTGTGACTTCCACAACTGTTCATCCTGATATCCGATATACAGGTCGGCTGAGCTCCGATCCTGCCGGACAAATGACTGAGCCTGAAACACAAATTGTCGATGGTACAGCTTCCAATGGAAGTAATCGCTGGGGTGATTACGCGGAATTGGGACTCGATCCATCTGATGATTGCACATTTTGGTATACCAACATGTACAACATTTCATCTACGTGGACTACGCGCATCGCATCATTCAAATTCGATTCGTGCGGAACTGGTTGCCCAACAATTACATTGTCACCTTCAACATTGCCCGATGGCAATGTTGGAACTGTTTACAATCAAACCATCGTAGCAACCGGCGGAACTCCTCCATATACATATGCAGTTTCAAGCGGCAGTTTACCAAGCGGACTTACTCTTGATAGCGCCACCGGCATAATTTCGGGAACGCCCGATACTGCTGGCGTATCGAATTTTAATATTACTGCCACGGATAACGTTGGATGCACCGGGACTCAGAGTTATTCCATCACCATCAATCCAGAAACATGTCTGTTCTGCGATGATTTCGAAGATGCAGTTTTGGATCCAAACTGGACCTATACCGGAACCTGGACCGAAACAGGCGGAAGTTTGCAAGGAACCACGCCGCCCAGAAAAGCAATCGCAATTGCGACACCAATATTTACCGGATGTTTGAACTGCACCATTCAAGCTTCGATGCAAACTCAAAGCGGGTTCAAAAACAGAGTTTGGATGTTCGGTTGGTATGTAGACAAACTGAATCGAATGGAACTGCTGATGAAAGAAGAGAATGATAAATGGATTTTGAAACAACGCGCAGGTGGTAGAGTCGTTGCAAAATCCAAAGCAATTTCAACAATCAATCCAAACGTTGCATACGACGTGTCAGTTGCATTCGATGGTACCCAATTTTCAGTTTCAATAAACGGCACGTCATTGATTACTTTGGTTCCGGTCGGCGTTGTACCTACGGGTACCGTTGGATTCCAAAGTAAATCCACAACCGGATCTTTCGGTTACATTAATGTGAATTAGTACTGATTCGAGGCCCGGCTTCGCGGAGATAGGGATAGGAAGCCGGGCCTCAAGCTCCCCGAAACCTCGTCGACAAAATATCCCCCTACTTAAATAGGTAGTCGCCTGAAAAAGTCCGCAACTTCTATCTTCCTTTGGCGATAAATCTATACGAATGGCGTACGGCGCCATGAGATTGAGTTAAGGAGAGATCAAGAATGACAAGTATTAATAGAAGCAACCCTTATTCAGGTTGTTCACAACCTTCGAATGAACCGATCGTTGTCAGCGGCGGCAGCGGAAACGATCGCATAGCAGTAACGCCGAATAAATGTGGAGGAGTCGACGTAGCTGTTACGGATCAATACGGAAAAACTTCGACCCGCAGTTTGACTGCCGATGAAGCCCAGCGACTGGTTGTTAAAGGTGGCGCCGGCAACGATACCATTTATGTGGATCCCAGAGTAAAACAAGGAATCACCATTGATGGCGGACGTGGTAACGATCACATCACTGGTGGAAGCGGTAATGACAAAATTTATGGTGGCCGTGGTAACGATGTTATTAGCGGTGGACGCGGCGATGATTTCATCGATGGCGGAAAAGGTAATGATTGGATTTCCGGTGGATCAGGAAACGACACTATTAAAGGTGGACGTGGTAACGATGTAATTTCCGGTGGAAGCGGAAACGATCGTATTGATGGTGGCCGCGGTAATGACTGGATTTCCGGTGGATCAGGAAACGATTCCATTAAAGGTGGACGTGGTAACGATGTAATTTCCGGCGGAAGCGGCAACGACAAGATTGATGGTGGCCGCGGTAATGACTGGATTTCCGGTGGATCAGGAAACGATTCCATTAAAGGTGGACGTGGTAATGATGTGATCTCCGGTGGAAGCGGCAACGACAAAATTGATGGTGGTCGCGGTAATGACTGGATTTCCGGTGGATCTGGAAACGATTCCATTAAAGGTGGACGTGGTAATGATGTGATCTCCGGTGGAAGCGGCAACGACAAAATTGATGGTGGCCGCGGTAACGACTGGATTTCTGGTGGATCAGGAAACGATTCCATTAGAGGCGGACGCGGAAATGATTACATCTCTGGCGGAAGCGGAAATGACGCAATCTACGGCGGGCGTGGCCATGATGTTATTTCTGGCGGAAGCGGAAACGATTACATCTCCGGTGGAAGCGGAAATGACGCAATCTACGGCGGACGCGGTAATGATGTAATTTCTGGCGGACGCGGAAATGATTACATCTCCGGTGGAAGCGGAAATGATGCTATCTACGGCGGACGTGGTAACGATGTCATTTCTGGCGGAAACGGAAATGATTACATCTCCGGCGGAAGCGGAAACGACGCAATCTACGGCGGACGTGGTAATGATGTTATTTCGGGCGGAAGCGGAAACGATTATGTATCTGGCGGAAGCGGCAATGATCGCATCTCCGGCGGAAGCGGAAACGATGTCCTGCATGGTGGCAGTGGCAACGACGCAGTCAGCGGCGGCAGTGGTAACGATTACATCACTGGCGGATCAGGTAACGATCGTCTCGATGGTGGAGCAGGAAACGATACCATTTATGGTGATCAATCCCCAGCACAGCTTCTGCTTCGCAGACGTGCACAATTCCTGAAAGGGTAAGTTGCACACAACAGCATAATAGAAATTTGACATATCGCTCCGGAACCGATCAAAAGGTTTCGGAGCGATTTTTTTTCTACCGCAAAGACACAAAAGAATTTTGATATCATCTAATTTCATTTCTGGCAGCGATAACAGTTTCGGATTAGATTTCCTTTTAGGAAGTAGCATGAGAACGGTTCTACTAATTTTGTTTTTTGTTGCTGCAATTACGTTCGCGGAAGATGCTTACCACGAAACGGTTTCAGTTGACGCCATAAATATTTTCGCATTGGCCAAAGATGGTAATGGCCGACTAGTCCTGGATCTTCATCGCAATGAGTTTACCGTATTGGAAAATGGAGTTTCGCAATCCATTCTTGACGTTTCAAACTTCGCCAAAGACAAATCGAATAATTTAATAGGTAAAGATGTTCCATTAAGTATCACGTTTGCGCTTGACATCAGCGCAAGCATGGCAAGTACGCTGGAAAATAAGAAACGGATTGAAGTTGCGAAATCTGCGGTCCTGATGTTGATGGATGAATTGAAACCGGAAGATCAAATGATGCTGGTATCATTCAGCCGTTATCCAAAAATTCTCACGCAAATGACCTCCAACAAACAACAAGTAGAAGATCTGTTGCTGGTTCAACGTCCCACAAGTGAAAAAACTGCCATCTATGATTCGCTTTCGGAAGTTTTGGACCACATGAAAGATTCCACCGGAACAAAAATATTGGTGCTCTGCACAGATGGTGAAGACAATTCCAGCAAAGTAAATTTTGATACTTTCCTGGATAAGATTGCCGGAATGGATGTGCTGGTGCTGGCATTTTCGATTCCTACGGGTGATGAAAATCCTCAGAGTCAATATGAAATAAAGAAGATCGCAGAAATCACTGGCGGTTATGCTTTTTTCCCAAAAAATGCCGGCGAATTAAAAGAGATTCTAATGAAAATTAGACGTGCGATGCGCAATCAATATTCAATCTGGTATCGCCCGACAAACAGCGTAAAAGATGGCCATTGGAGATCGATCCAAATTCTATGCTCCCGGCCGGGGATTGAACTGTATCATCGTCCCGGTTATTTCGCGCGATAGAGCTCAACCACCAAGGCACCAAGATCAGAAAAGAGTTTTGTTAATTAGAAAAAATATAGAATCTCTCTCTCTCTTAACTTTGTGTTCTTTGTGACTTGGTGGTTGAGTTATTGTAAACCAAAATTTCGACGCGCGATTGGGAATCTTTTTCTTTTGAAGTTTGTTCACAAAATCCTTTTGTCTTGATCCGGCTTTCATCAAGTTTGAAATTGTCTACTAATTATTTTCGTACCACTAACGTCCGGACACAAAACAGTCCCAATTCGCCGAAACCATTCGAGAATGCGTACGACGCCATTTTGTTTCTTTAACAAGATCTCCATATATCAACCTTTAATCCTCAGATTCTAATTTTCAAGAACATCGTCGACAAAACAATGTTGTGTTAACTGTCAATTTCTGCTATAACAAAGATACAGTTTGAGTTAGGTAAATTAAGGGTCTGGCCATCTTCGACTGGCTTCTTGTCAGGGACAAAGAGGGAGATCTTTTAATCAAGTTCGCAATTAAACCCTCAGGAGGGGTATCAATGAAAAAAGTACCATTTTTATTACTGGTAGTAGGTTTAATGCTATCAGTCGGTTTAACCTTTGCTGCGACTCCAGAAAAGAGCCATAGCGCAAGAAAGGTTAAAAAAATTCACAAGCTTCCGGCTCCTGTTGCGCCGAATGTTGTACTGTATGATCAGTATGATAACGCAGGTGGAACCAGTCTCGTTTCACAGGATTTTGAAGCTACGTTTGACGCATACGATAACGAAGGCGCAGACGACTTTGTTGTACCTGCCGGAGAAACCTGGAACGTCGATCAAGTTGACATTTTAGGCACCTACTTTAACGGTTCTGGTCCAGCAAATTCCTTCATTGTAAACATCTATTCGGACGCCGCCGGACTGCCCGGTGCAAATGTTTACTCAGCTGCCGGTCTGGCCTACACTACTGCGGACAATCTGAACTTTGTCATCCCACTAACTACTCCTGCTGTTTTGACAGAAGGAACTTATTGGGTATCAGTTGTGGCTAGTCTGGATTTTCTTGTTGGCGGAGAATGGGGCCAAACGGAACGTCTCGTACAAAGCGGGAATCCGGCTGCCTGGCAAAATCCGAACGGTGGGTTCGGCACACCATGCACTACATGGGGCGCAAGAACAACATGTCTTGGACTTGGTGAACCTGACAATGTATTTCGTTTGTCCGGAACTATGGGTCCAAGTTGCGTATATGGCAATGACTTCAATGATGGAATCTTGGAATGGATCGCAGAAAAGCCAAATGTAACAGAATCTGGTGGATTCCTGAACCTGACTCCATTAAAGAGGAAGGCAATTGCCACCGCAGATGCTGCTTTTGGAGCACAAGCTGCTGGTACGTACACATATGTTGTGAACTTCACCGGCGGTACTTTCTCCAAGAACTGGCTCTACATTACCCGTACGGATAAGAAGAACCAGATTGAAGTTCTCATCAAAGTGGAACAAGGCAAGTTAGTTGTCAAAGATAGATTGTTTGCTGTCCTTGCCAAAGCGAAAGCTGACTTCACATGGGTTCCGGGTACAACTTACACTATAGTCGTGAACTATGACGGCACGAACATAGATGTCAGTATCGACGGAGTACCGGTCATTACAGACTTTGTCCCAGCAAGAAGTCTGCCGGCCGCAAACACGGGAGCAGCAGCGAAGTTAGACACGTTGATGATCGATAGTTTCTGCTTCGAATAACAACAGAACTTAATTCAAAAGGACAGAGGCGAACGCCTCTGTCCTTTTTTTTATCTTCTCTGTGCGATTATTTTTATAAGTCTTCTGCGTCATATACAATAACTCTCTCATGCGATCCGCTTTGATTTGCCTGTTTCTGAGTCTTCTTCTTTTCGTCAGCTGCAGTAAAAAAGTTCAGAATGAGCCCACCAAACGTAACGTACTATTAATTACGCTTGATACAACGCGGGCCGATAGGATCGGCTGTTATGGTTATGCATCCGCGCAAACGCCAAATCTCGATGCTCTTGCCCAAAGCGGTGTGCGTTTTACTAGCGCAATCACACATGTACCGCTAACTCGTCCAAGCCATGCCAGCATACTGACCGGCATGCTTCCATATCATCATGGTGTTTGGGACAATGGATCGAACAGCCTTAAAACAGAATCGCAAACGCTTGCGGAATCATTTAAAGAGGCCGGATATAACACCGGTGCTGTAATTTCCACCCATATTCTGATACGTTCTTTCGGTTTCATACAGGGTTTCGATTATTTTGATGATACCCTGCCAGAACATCCAGAAAGCAAGCGGAAAAAGGTGGCATCAGATGTTGTTGCTACTGCAGATCGCTGGCTCGGTCAGGAAATTCAGCCTCCATTTTTCCTGTGGCTTCATTTTTATGATCCACATTTTCCATTTACTCCTCCTGAACCTTTCCGCAGCCGTTTTGCAAATTCTCTTTACGATGGGGAGATCGCTTATATGGATGATGCGATCGGAAAGATCATCAACACACTAAAAAGATTGGGCTGGATGAAAAATACCCTGATCATCGCTGTTGGAGATCATGGCGAAGGCTTAGGAGATCATCAAGAACCAACTCACGGCTACTTGATTTATGACAGCACGATGAGAGTTCCGCTAATGATATCCGGACCTGGTGTTTCACAAAATAAAGTCATTGATTCTCAGGTTGGCTTATCGGATTTAGATCCCACGATTCTGGAAGCATGCCAAATAAGAAATGGAAGCAAAGTAGATGGGAAAAGTTTTTGGAAATATTTGCAATCAGGCACAATGCCACCTTCACCTGTACTTTTGGAGAACCGCACCATCCATTCTCAATTTGGATGGGCTGCGCTTTCCGGCATTCGCTTTAAGGATTGGAAGTGGATTCATGCGTCTACACCTGAACTGTACGATCTGAAAACCGATCCTGATGAGAAAAACAACATAGCTGCGAAAGAAAAGAAGCGAACAGATGAAATGAATAATATTTGGAATCGTATACGCCCAAAGGACGAGGTTTCAAGCGATTCACCAGAGCTAAGCCCTGAAGAAGTAGAAAAATTAGAGAGTCTAGGATACATCGCGACTGGTCCGACAAGTGGTTCAATAGAAGGAGGACCGGATCCCAAACTTTATGCAGATCTTCTGGTACCGATTGATGAACTCGTTCGCGCACGCGCGGACAAAAAGAATGATTTGATCGAGCCGCTTACGGAAGAAATTCTGGCAAAGGATCCGCAGAACTGGTATGCGTTGCGAGTGAAAGCAGAATTGTCCTTAAAGAAAAGAAAATTTGAAGAGGCTCGGGAATTATTATTGACGCTGGTGAATGCAAGTGAAAATCATCCTGAAAATTACACTCATCTGGCGATGGCATGTGAAGCAACGGGGCGCCTTGATGAAGCGATTCTTTGGTATAAAAAAGCAACTACTCCGCCCTGGCTGCACTGGCCTGCACTGGAATCATTAGCCCGGCTTTCGGTTCAATATCCGGATAAATTGCCTTCAGCAGAACTAATTGCTAAGTTTCAAAAATTAGAAGCAGGCTCTTTTAGCCAACAAATTTCATTAGCTCGAGCTCTGGCGATTTTATCATCATGGGAACCAGCACGGTTCTGGTATGAAAAGGCATTACAGTCGAAACCAGGATCAGATGAGGCATTGGTCGGTATGGCTCAGATGAATCAAAACCTGGGAAAGAAAGAAGATGCCCTAAAACTACTGCAAAAAGTTCAGCCACCTACTGCAGAGAGCTTGTTTGTTTCCGGGTCCATTCTTTCCGAACAAGGCAAAAAAGAATCAGCTTGCACTAACTTTATCGAAGTGATGGAAAAAGACCCACGCAATGTGGATTTACTTTTCGGCCTTGGCTATCATCTCAGTCTTTGCGATCAAGTAGATCTTGCCATCAATGCTTATCGCAAGGCGCTTGAGAGAAATCCCCAACACCCTGACGTCCTTTACAATCTGGCCCAACTGGAAGATGAAAAAGAAAATTTTGCCGCAGCGCGCGATCTTTACAGAAAATTTGTGAAAGTTGCCCCTGTCCGGTTGGAACAACAAAAACGGGCTGCAGAAGAAAGAATACGAGATATGTAATGCGAGCCGCAGGGACGAATTATTTTACCGCCGGGTTATACGGTGAGCAACTTTCGAACTCCCATCGCAGCGGAACTACACCAGCAATCTCAATAATTTCCGATGCGCAAAATTCCACCGCACGTTCAACACCACTGAATTCCGTAAGTTGATTTCGATCCCAAATTATTTTTGCTGTGCCAGTTAATTGCAAAGTCGCGCCATGTTCAAAATCAATGAACAGCAATCCGCAATTTGGATTCGTTGAAATATTTCCAAGAGTTTGAAACATCGTATTGCCGCTATAATCCGGAAACCTCAGTGTGTTTTTATCTAATACATGAATGAATCCCGGATTTCCTCCGCGATGCGATGCATCTGCGCCGCCATCTTTCTGATGACTGGCGATGAAAAAAGTATCCGCGTTCTTAATCCAATTCAGCTGCTCATCAGAAAATTCTTTAGAGTGTTGAACAAATGCTTGATGATTTGAACCTGATTTTGATTCCCATGTGCGCGCCTGAATATACTTTGGACAATTTGAGTAGACTTGTTCTGCATAAATATGAATTGCATGATCATCGATTTTTGCAGTACCGTTGATTCTCATTCTGTGCCTTGTGGCAAATTCAATCACGATCATTCCCACTTGATTGTTCTGCAAAATATTTTCAGCGAATGGATCGCCATCGACAGGTGCTGCTTGAATTCGGATTGATCCTTCATTCAGTGCTTGAATGAATCCAGGCTTTCCCGCAAGCAACGAAGCCCACACTCTTTCCTTCTGATCAATAGAACTCAACACCGCAATCGGTTGGCTGCTCAAAAATTCTTGAGCAGCCAGCGGGATTGTTGATCGAATCGATTTTCCAATGCGACTTGCCATCTCTTGCACACCGGCCTGTGCTTGAACTGCAAGTTCGCCTTCATGATAGATCGACTTCATTCTCCACTCTCCACACTAGAAAATCGTCACTTTTTGTATAACCATTTAAACTGTGTTTAGAAGGTTATACATTTATGTCTAACTTGTCAAATGCATTTTTGATGGTTAGAATAGGATTTGGAGAAAATGAAGTCGTGAGCGAAGTTCAAAAATTCATCATCATTGCCGACAACTTAAGTCTGGATTTCTTGAATACTCAGATTGTCGATGACGAAAAGCCGAAAGATTTATTGAACGATTTTGAAGACTTTGTTGAATGGGCGGAAGCCGTAAAATTACTTCAACCAGTTCAGGTAGAAAGATTCATTCGTGATTGGAACAAACAACCGGAAACAAAAAGGTTTTTTACCGAGCTAAAGGAATTCAGACGCACTTTACGGGAAATGGTTGAATCGATCGCAAAGATCAAGGCAGTGAAGCCTTCTACAATCAAATTGATCAATAGCGTTTTGAATCAAGGCTACAGATATTATGAGCTGGTAAAAACAGAATCCGGTTTTGAAAAACGTTTTCGCACAAATTTCGACAAACCTCAACAACTGCTGATCCCGATCGCAGAATCCGCCGCTGATTTAATTTCGTACGGCAATCCCAAACATCTACGAAAATGTGAAAGCTCAACCTGTATCTTGTATTTTTACGATACCACGAAAAATCATCGCCGTAGATGGTGCAGCATGAATGCCTGCGGCAATCGCGCCAAAGCCGCCGCCTTCTATAAACGTAAACGCAAGAAAAAATAAGATTGCAGGCTGAGCAGGCTTAAGGCAATGTATCAATATGGTTGAAATATCATTTTTGGTCTGAACGCAGGTCAAGATACGAGATACACGATGCAAGATCCAAGGTGACTTAACGCCCTGTATCTTGGATCCTGTATCTTGCATCTACTTGATGTAACGAATTCGGGGGATAAAATTTCACTTGGAGGTGATCATGCCGGAACAGTGTAACCATCTAGATCAAATCAAAATGACACAAACGGATAAGGACTATTGTGAAGAATGTGCAAAAATCGGCGATACATGGGTTCATTTACGAATGTGTTTGACCTGCGGTCACGTTGGATGTTGTGATTCATCGAAGAATAAACATGCCACAAAACATTTTCATCGTATACATCATCCATTGATCCGATCACTGGAACCCGGTGAAAACTGGGTTTGGTGTTATGTCGATGAAATCGCCGCCGGGGAGCTAACAACGTAGTGTCTCTGTGGTAAAACGAGCCTTATTAATACAACCGTGGATTCATGATTTTTCAGCATACGATTTGTGGATCCAGCCATTAGGATTACTTTACCTTGCCGGAGTACTGCAAACTCATGACATTGAAGTCAATTACATCGATTGCTTAAACAATCGATCGGACGTTCGTGATGATGGTCGCGCAAAATTCGTAAAGTCCGATCTACCGGTTCCATCAGCACTAGACGGAATCAAACGAAAGTATGGCCGGTTTGGAATTTCACCGGATGAATTCAGACAAAGACTTTCATCCATTGAAAAACCGGATGCAATTCTTGTTACTTCCGGAATGACTTACTGGTATCCCGGAGTTCAGGAAACGATTCGCGAAACAAAAAATGTTTTCCCTGATGTTCAAGTTGTGCTTGGTGGAATCTACGCCACATTGATGCCTGAACATGCACGGCTTCACTCTGGTGCAGACCAGGTGATCCAGGGACAGTTTGAAAATGGAATCGTAAAGCTAATAACAGGATCGCAAGGAACAATTTATTCAAAGAACGAATATCCATATCCGGCATGGCATTTGACCGGGCAAAATAAATATCGCGTAATCATGACATCTCGCGGATGTCCTTATCGTTGTACTTTTTGTGCTTCTGATATTTTGAATGCTGATATTTTTGCACGTAGAAATCCGGAAGAGGTGGTCCGCGAAATCGAGTTCTACTATCACAATGAAAATATTAGCAATGTAGTCTTTTATGATGATGCTTTGTTGATCGGACACAAACAGCATCTCCAACCGATTTTGCAAACTCTGATCGATCGACAAATTAAGGTTGCCTTTCATACTCCAAACGGCCTGAATGCGCGTGAGGTTGACGAACATCTTGCGGAGTTAATGTTTGAATCATCGTTCCGCACAATCCGTTTGTCGTTAGAATCAGTAAACCCGGAAATTCAAAAAGTGCAATCCAATAACAAAGTGAACAACGCCTTATTCAGGCGTGCGATTCAAAACCTGTATAACGCAGGATACAAACTAGGCGACATAGAATGTTATTTAATTCTTGGATTACCAAATCAAACACCCAGCGATGTGCGCGATAGCCTTCGGTTTGTTAGTGATCTGGGTGTGATTGCGCGGCTTGCAGTCTTTTCACCAATTCCAGGGACAGCTGAGGCGGAAGCGGCACAGAAAATCATTGGCGATGCTTTTTTGCATGAACCACTTTTGCAAAATCATTCCACGTTTCCGCTTAAAGATCGTTCGATGACGGAAGATGAACTGCAAGCAATCAAATTGGAGTGTAAGAGAAACAACGATCGGATTGTTAATCACGGAAGCACGGAATCCACGAAAAGTACGGAATTATTCATTTAATAGAAAATATTCCGTGAATTCCGTGATTCCGTGATTAACATTTTCCGCATTTTCCGCATTTCCGTACTTGCAAATTCGATTTCCAGGTATAACACTGAACTATGGAACTAAGGAGGATTTATGCCAACCAAAGCCAAGCCTATCCCTGAAGGCTTTCACACCATCACCCCTTTTATCACCGTTCATGGTGCCGCTAATTTTATTGAATTTCTGAAGCTCGCGTTTAATGCTGAAGAGATTCATAGTTATGCGCTTCCTGATGGCACGGTGATGCATGCCGACATCCGAATTGGCAATTCCCCAGTAATGCTTTCGGAAGCATCCGAACAATTCAAGGCAATGCCATGTATGCTTCATTTATATGTCAATGACACTGATGCGACATACCAACAGGCGATTAAAGCCGGCGCAAAATCGCTGCGTGAGCCGGAAGATCAGTTCTACGGAGATCGTTCTGCTGGTGTCATCGATTCACATGGCAATATGTGGTGGATTGCTACTCATATGGAAGATCTCACTCCTGCAGAAATCGAAGAACGCCAAAAACATAAAAAATAAACTCTCAAAATCTCCGCGGTTAAAATATGAAGATCTTTGTTTCAGGAGCTACCGGTGTCATCGGCAAACGCGCAATTCCGTTTCTCTTAAATTCCGGCCATCAGATTACAGCTGTAGCTCGATCACAACAAAAGGCGGAACAGCTGCAAAAGTTGGGAGCTGATGCCGTTCAAGTGAGCTTGTTTGATGTTGAAGCAATAAAACAGGTCATTAAAGGACATGATGTAATCATCAATGTCGCAACGCATATTCCACCAACTTCTCGCGCATTTTTTGCAAGCGCTTGGAAAGAAAATGATCGCATCCGAAAAGTTGGTTCTGCGAATCTGGTTGATGCAGCTATTTCTACCGGTGTAAAAATCTTTGTTCAAGAATCATTTGCACCAATCTATGGTGATCATGGTGATGAATGGATTGATGAAGAATGGACAGTGCAGCCGGTTCGTTATAATCAAACCGTTCTGGATGCAGAACATTCGGTTCAGCGATTCATCGAAAGCGGAGGTCATGGAATCGTGCTGCGATTTTCTTATTTCTATGGACCGGATCCAGGCGGAGCAACACTTGATATTATCCGGTTTGTAAAAAAGGGATGGGTGCCTATGCCTGGTTCACCTGAAGCATTCGTTTCTTCGGTTTCACATGATGATGCGGCAATGGCTGTTGTTAGTGCACTGAATATTGAATCCGGTATTTATAATGTTTCAGACGATGAACCTTTACGCCGCCGCGAATTTTTTGATTTGCTTGCTGATGCTGTCCACGTTCGTCATCCGAAATTTCCCCCGCGATGGATCACTAAATTAATTGGATCGATAGCGGAACTTCTGGGGCGATCGCAGCGGATTTCAAATCGTAAGTTTCGAAATGTATCCGGCTGGAAACCACAATTTGCAAGTGTGCGTGAAGGTTGGCCAGAAATAGTTAAACAGATCTTATAATGTTACAAAAATCTAAAAAGCCTTTATGGCGATGTCCGAAGTGTGGTCATCGATTTGTTACTAAAAATCTGTGGCATTCTTGTGGACGTTATTCTTTAGCATCGCATTTCAAAGGCAAACCCAAAATTTTACGTCAGACTTTCAATCGGTTCATGTCTTTGGCAAAAGAATGCGGCCCCGTAACTGTATATGCTCAAAAGAGCCGGATCGTAATCCAGGAACGTGTACGATTTGCAGGCGCAGTTGTACGAAGTAATTGGCTGGAAGCTCGCATCTGGTTAAAACGTCGAATCAAACATCCTTTACTCATTCGCACAGAATTTTACGAAAATCTCGGTTACGGTCACCTGATCCGCCTTGAAAATCCAGAAGATATCGATTCATCCCTTGCAGAATTCATGCACGAAGCTTACGAAATTGGGAAACAAAATTTATGATTTCCTGTGCAGGATGCGGAGCGTTAGTTCCTGATTCAAATGACTTACTACAGATCATTCGCGAAATTGGTAAAGGTCTTTACTTGTGATTGGTAGGCCAATCAATTTCAAATAGAAAAAGAGCAGATGCTTATGGTTGATCAAATGTTCAAGATTTCCAAGCAAAATCGTGATCAGAGCTTCGCCTGATGGCTTGAAAATCGTTGGAACTTGTAGTGTCAGATCTTCATCATTGAGCAGTGCAAATCCCTTCTGCATGCAGGCCTTATATTGTTCTATGCGTTGTTGTGCTTCCACGATTCCACAGCAATGGTTGACCGGTAAAGAACGTAACTCGAGAAAGTAGCTGAGTTTTTGCGGATCGGACCGCATATAGAGCTGCACAAAAACCCGCCAACGCGTCAAGCAAGTGGCCTAGAAGCTCACAGATCTTAAATGATGTTTCAATCGGCCGCCATTCCAGCTTATCTTCCGGAACCATTGGGATTAATCGCCGCAACAGTTCGATCTGTTCGTAAATTTTTGCCAATAACAATTGTCCAAACACATTTGATCCGTGACTGGGCATAACTGTGTGAGTGAAATAATAAATAGCCTATGATTTGATTACTTCTACTCTCGTTTCTTGTAAGGCAGACCCATCTCCAATATCTGTTAGACGATCATTTGTCAGCGCATTCACCGAAGAGCCACCCTTCAAAAGTGAAGGCCAAAAGCCTTGCGGCATACAAACTACACCCTGTCGAACTTTATTTTTTATGCGAGCAGTAGCGATCACCTGTCCATGATCGTTATACACTTTCACCTGATCCCCATCGGCAATGCCACGAGAGTCTGCATCTTGTTTATGGAGATCTAAATAAAAAGTTCCTTCCTTGTTTAACAGATGTTTCACATTCGCATGACTTGTATTCAAAAAATTACTGGTAGATTTAATCGACATCAGTTGCAATGGATATTTCTTCAATTCTTCGTTTGTATAAACGACCGGTTTGTATTCAGGTAATGGAGAGATTTTCATTTTTGCTGCGTCTTTGGTAAAAAACTCACATTTGCCTGATGCAGTTGCAAAATTTCCATGAACGTGAGGTATCCATGGTGTTGGAAGTGCGAGCCGCGCCCATCCAGTTTCCATCAAAGATTCAAATGTAATTCCCTTCATATATGGGTGTTTGCTTTTTAATGTCTGCTTGATGATGTCGAGATCAGATTCATAAAAATAAGCTTCTTTGAAGTCCATTGCTTTGGCCAGTGTTCTGAAAATGTCTGTATTTGGCTTTGATTCTCCGCGCGGTAAAATGACCGGCTGATTTAAGTTGATGTAATTCTGCCCCCACGAATCCATTAAGTCCCAGTGTTCCAGTTGTGTTGTTGCAGGCAGAACGTAATCAGCGTAGCGTGCTGTATCGGTAACGAAATGTTCTAACACAACCGTCATTAAATCTTCTCTTTGCAAACCCTTGATCACCTGATTTTGATCCGGCGCAATTACGGCCGGATTTGAATTGTAAACAAACAGCGCAAGAATCGGAGGATTCGTGGAATGATTTAATGCTCTTCCGATCTGGATCATGTTTACAGAACGAGTTTTGGATTTTCCAATGGTCTCCGCTAGATTTAATCGCTCCCAGTTTAGAGCTTTTCCAAACAATTCAAATGTAAAATGCATCAGCCCCCCGCCATGATGTTTCCACGCTCCTGTTAAAGCAGGCAGCATCGCGATCGCCCTGAAGGCATTTGCGCCGCTTGCATGTTTTTCCAGTCCTATTAATACTCTGATTACAGATGGTGACGCTTTGGCATACTCTGTTGCCAAATTCACAATGATCGCCTTATCAACACCTGTAATTTTGGCTGCTGACTCTGGATCATATTTTTTGGCGTATTGTTTCAGTTCATCAATTCCGGTTGTGTATTGATCAATATAATTTTGGTCCTGAAGTTGTTCAGACAAAATTACGTTGATCATTGCTAATGCCAGTACCACATCAGTTCCAGGGATCGGCTGTATATGCTGATCTGCAAGCGTTGCAGATTGAGATTGAAATGAATCAATGACTACAACTTTAGCGCCATTTTGCCGTGCTTTTAAAATGAATGGCCAGAGATGTTGATTTGAGACAACAGGATTTGTGCCCCATAAAATAATGTAGCGGCTGTGGACAATATCTTCAGGCAAAACGCCAGTTGTATCGCCATTCGTTACCATCACGCCTGCAGCAGCTGCAGCTCCGCAAATGTTTCTTTCCAATCTTGTGGCTCCAATGCGTGCAAAAAAGCGAGCGCTGATTGAATCATTCTGAATTAAACCTTCGGTGCCGGCAAAACTGTAAGGCAGAACAGCTTCCCCGCCCTTTTCATTGATAATCGATTTTAGTTTGGTTGATATTTCGTTAATCGCCTGGTCCCATGTCACCGGCTTAAATTCCCCCTTCCCTTTTTTGCCGACCCTTTTTAGTGGTGTGAGTATCCGATCAGGATGAAAAGTGACATCATTCGGAAAGTTGTCCATCTTGTTGCAAAGTTTTCCAGCGGTAAATGGATTCGTCTTACTAGCTTCAAATTTTGTGATCTTTTCTCCAACCGCAGTCACAGTCCAGCTGCAAGTATCAGGACAATCGTGATAACAGGCACCATGAACTGTTTTGGCATCAACAGAATTGAAGGCCAGGACTGAATTGCCAAAGGCTTGGGACAAACCAACTCCAATTCCGATGTTAATGAATTTTCTTCTGGACAGCTTTTGGTTTTTCATGAATATCATTTCATCACATTCCGTGACATAAAGCGAAAATGATATGATCTGAAACAAATGGGCATTTTTGCGGTACTGGTTCTTATCTTTGTCATCGTTTTCATCCCCAAGAGCTTTAAGGTTGTTCCTAAATCAAAAGCACTCGTAGTATTCCAATTAGGACGACTCAAAAAAGTTTGCGGACCTGGATTGCACATGCTAATCCCATTCATTGAAGCTGGACAATTTATAGACCTTGGAAGGCAGACGATTGAATTAAAAACGCAGAAGATTTCTGTACTGGATAGTTCACCAGTGAATACTACTTCCATCATTGGATATCAAATTACAGATCCAGCTAAAGCGATGTTCAATGTCGGGGATTATAAATCCGCACTTGGATCACTTATGGAAAATCACCTTCGAAAATCTTGTTCTGATATTACACTCACAGAGCTATTGACTGAGCGTCCAAAAATTCAAGAACGAGTACGCGAATCGATGAACAGCGATGCGCGTGAATGGGGAATTCAAGTTGATGATTTTGCGATTAACTTCGTTGATGTACCGGAGGAAGTTCAGAATGAACTTCGAAGAAAAGCAGAAGCGGAAAGACTTAGACGATTGATGTCAGATAACTAGGAGTTTGCTATGGGTGACTTAAACAAGTTAAAAGCGATTTCAGGAAATTACAAAGGCGCGAACCGTCTTCATGATCCCCACAGCGGAGGTCCGGATGATACTCCGTCGAATTTAACTCTCACATCGATTTTGAACGGAAGGTTCGTACGAATTGATTACACATGGTCTTATCACAATGCACCACAAGAAGGTTCGATGTTAATCGGATTTGAGCCGGATGAAAATCTGGTTACGATGCACTGGATTGATACGTGGCACATGAGCAGCAAAGTGCTGGCACTGAAAGGCACAGCTGAGTCTGACGGCTCAATCAATGTACTCGGATCCTATCCCGCGCCTCCAGATCCAGATTGGGGCTGGCGCATTGTAATCAAACCGGTCGACAAGTCATTCAACATCGCAATGTTCAACATTTCACCGCAAGGTGATGAGTATCCCGCAGTAGAAGCAAGTTACAACAAAATCTAAACGAGGCTGCACAAATAACTCAAGACAGAGACGCGAACTAAAGTCCGCGCTCATAGGATATCGAAATGACAACCATTACTGTTGAATCGCTTGATCATCTCCAAAACAGAATCACTTCAGGAAACAACACAATTACTGCTGATGAACCTGCGGTGGCGGGTGGAGATGATTTAGGATTCGATCCGTATTCGCTTTTACTTGCAGCTCTTGGCGCGTGCAAATCGATGACACTGAAACTCTATGCCAAACATAAAAATTGGGATTTGCAAAAAGTCCGGGTCACGCTTTCCCACCAAAAAGTTCATGCTCAAGATTGTGTTGAATGCGAAACAAAAGATGTCAAGTTAGATACGATCAGGGTCAAGTTAGATCTTGAAGGAAATTTAAGCGAGCAACAAAAATCTCGCTTGAAAGAAATCGCCAAACGATGTCCCATCCATCGCACGCTCACATCTGAAATCAAAATCATTGATGAATAGCTGCATCTTCGCTTAAAATCACTCTCCATCAACTATTGAAGTTGTAACTTAAGAAAATCGAGCACTTGTTGGATAATCACGCGCGTTGTGTGACTGTCATCAAACAGATCAAACGCATGCGGACCATTTGGATGATTCGCGAATATAATCGACAAGTTACGGGCCAATGCCGACATGATGAATCGATCCAACACTTCATTAAGGTAAGGAGTTTGATCTTGCCCTGCTCTGGCAATAAACATTGGTAAATTTTTAGGAAGATCATCAATCGATTTATCAGCAACTGGATTTACAAATCCATACATCTTTGCCATCTCACTAATTTTTGGATCAATTGTGTAACCATAAAGCAAAGCCGCGCATTTAAATTCGTTGCGATCCATCAGCACCGATAATGCGAGCGGAACATTGCCAGAGCTGGCCCATAAGCCAATCCTGGTCGCATCAATTCGCAATTCCGCGGAATGATTCTGAATAAAAACAAGCAACGAATAAGAATCTGCAACAGGTTCTATATTTGTGTAAGTGATTGAAATGATCCCGGAAGCAGCAATCAGTTTCGCCCACGAAACAGCTGATCCTGTTTCCTTGAATTTGCATCCCAAAAGCTTTTGATGGCCCGGATCAGGATAACCGGCAACCATAATTACTGCCGGTCTCGTATCACTATTTTTGCCTTCAGGATAATAAATATCCATTGTTAAGCCGCTTTTGTATTCGCAGTCTCTTTGAACAGTTACCTGATCCATTTTAGACTTGTGATAAACGACTGTTGTTTTTGTAAAAGCGTCTTTCTGAATTTCATTACTCATGACTTTCTCCTACGCCGCCCGCCGCGGCGGACCGTTTTTGAAAGACACGTTATGATACGAACTAGTCGGGGAAGTATTAGCAGCTAGATACGGCTTAAACTTTTCTTTAATTATACACAGCGGGTGAACAAAATAAAAATGTTAAGGCATTAATCTGAGTAACCTTTTCTGTACCTTAATGTGCCAGGCTGACGACATTTAACTTTGATCTCATGGTATTCCCCCTGCTTCTTGTGCTCTGGTGCATTGTAACAAATCAAATATTGATGGTTTAGATCTTGGACAATCTGATTGAAGCCGAATTTGAAATTCAAGGAATTGTCAAAATGAAGACCGCCCGTCTCATTCGCCATTTCAAACATGAACTCTTGATAATCTTTGTGAAACTCGAAATCACTACTTTTGATTCGGCGCCTGGACTCTCCAGATGTATCAAGAAGTGGATTTACCATTCCGCGAGAGTTTATTGTGTAAAAAGTCATATTGTGGCGATTCATTCTTCCAATGAGCTTCCGTAATTCTTTTTCAATGTCAGAACCGCTATGAGGTTCGCACTCCGGAAAAGACTTGCTAAGTTCCCAGGAATCTCCACCCGAAATCAGATCAAAATATTGTTGTCCTGGCTTCGCATTAATGCCACCTGAAACAAAAACTACCACAGTGTGAATATCAGCCTGGATCTTTGTCAGGTACTTTTCAAAAGCATCCAATGACTCTATTGAAAAATTCACTTCAGCCTTTTCCTCCGCCGCATATTGTCGCGCCAAACGGCAAGCCGTTCTGATTCCATTTTCACCCGGCTCAGTTTCCAGAATAGTGGCGATCATTCGCCTCTTATTAAGCGGGGATATATCTCTTTGCGGATTTGCTTTGAGTTTCTCAAGACTTGAAGCGACAACACTAGCATCTGAAGTTTGTGGGACAATAACTTCGAGTAAACCAGTTGGTTGAAGAAGAGCAACCGTAAATGTCCATTGATTCGGTACATGATTAATAAACTCAAGGATCTTAGCCTTCATGAATAAATATTCAGGCTGCGATGTGTTGAACAGATCAAGAAATAAAACGACACGCTTGGCTTGAGTATCTTGCTGCTTTTCTTGTTCCTGAGTTTGCGCTGATTCGGAAATATCTTCGGTTATTGACTGTTGTGTTTGTAAATTAGCAGTATCGATTCTGGATTCTTCAAAGCAGGTGATGGCAACTTTCTTTTTATCTTCAAAAATCTCAAAATCATCGATTGTTAAATTCTGAACTGATTCTCCAGATTTCTTTGTAACTTTTACCCAAACGTTCACTGAAGTTACTGAAACTTCATATCCTTGCCCGAAGCATAAATACGAAATCAGAAGCGGGATAATCAGGATTAACTTACTTCCGGATTCTTTGCCAGATAATTTCACACCTGAGTATCTCCGTTGTAAATAGGAATTTCCAGGATTTCACAATGGTCCCTTCATGCTCGCAATCTTTTCGTTGATCAGTTTTAACGTACGCCTAAGTGGACATATTTTCCTTCTGAACAACAGGAGAACCTTCATTCTTCCGCTTCCTTAACTTCCAGCTTTTATACAAAAGAACGATTGAAACCCAAATGCTAATTATGGCAAGAGGATATGCAAGCAATTGAGGCAACACAAATGTTAAAACTGCAAGTATCGCCAGAACTATGCCAGCCATGAACATGACTCTGGCTTCAGCCGGCCCAAGAGCGCGACGGTTCGCAATTGCTGCACCAACCGTATTTCCAATTCGGATTGCACCGGCAGCAACACGTCCCGCACTTCCACGATTTTCACCGCGAATTTTCTTTCTTGAAACTGCAGCCGCCGGCCGGATCCGTTTTCGAAGATTTAATACAATTTCAGTTGCATTCTGAAGATCTTCCAAATATTGCTCAAACATCGCATGTCCAAAACTTTCATCTTCAACAATTGCATCCATCTCCCAATTTCCCAACCAGCTTGCATAGTTCAGATTACTGGAACCAACTCTGGCAATTCTGCCATCAGCAACTGCAGTCTTTGCGTGCATCATCGGTCCATTCCATTCAAAAATTCTAATTCCAGCTTCTAACAACGGGCGATAACCAGCTCTTGAAAATGGAACGATCACTCCGATATCACTTGCCCCCGGCACAAGCAAACGGACATCAACTCCATCAACTGCAGCAGCCCGCAACGCTTGCACATAACTCGATGTACCCATGAAATAGGCATCAGAAAGCCACAACGTTTCATTGGCCATCGCCGCAACAAGTTGATCGAGTCTGTAAAGTGCTCCAGTGTTCGTATGCTTGCTACAACACGGATCGGAATATTGCCCACTGATGAAATCGCTTCACGCGGAAGAAGTTCATCTTCCGGAATGCGATCTCCGGTAGTTGCCCATGATTCCGCAAAACCATGCGCAATATCGGCAACGGCCGGACCTTGCACTTCAACACCGGTATCGCGCCATGGGTCGATGCCCTTTGCAGTATCACCAACCCAGGGTTGTCCAACACATAATCCGGAAACAAAACCGATTGAGCCATCGACACAAAGTACTTTACGATGATCGCGACTTATCCAACCGAATGGTTCATAAAATTTTGGCGGATTAAAACAACGGACTTCAACTCCACCTTCACCCAACATCCTCCAAAATCGATGTGATGTTTTTCCAAGTGCGCCAAGCCAGTCATAAATTAATCTGACCTTCACGCCTTCCTTCGCTTTCGAAATTAATGCGTTTGCAAAAATATCTCCCTGTTCATCATCACGAATGATGTAGCATTCAAAATAAATTGTTTTACGTGCGCTTTGAATTGCTTTCAGCCAGGCAGGATAATTTTCGGCCGCATCTTTTAACAATGTGACATCATTTCCGGGAATCAGAGGCGCACCTGCAGCTCGCGATAGAGCTTGATTCGCCAGGATCCGATCGTGCAAACGCCGATCTTTCTTAGGGGTTAATACGCCATTCATAGCCTTAATAATATATAGTAGAGGCCGGTGCTTGGCGGTGGTGGGGTGCGGAAGCACGGCCTCTGAGACCCGGCCCGCGGGAACTCAGCCTCACGTCGCGCTTTAATTATTCATTGCGCAGGGCCACGACGGGATCGATCTTTGTGGCCCGGCGAGCAGGAATGTAACAAGCAACCAGTGCGACTGCAGCAAGCAAAACGACTACACCGGTATAAGTAAATGGATCAGCTGCGTTCACACCGAACAACAAACTCTTGGCCAATCGTGTTAAAGCTAATGCCAGAGCTATTCCGATCAAACCACCAATGAATACGAGCAACATCCCTTGTCCGATTGTGAGGCTCAAAACATCTGACGTGCTTGCACCAAGCGCTAAACGAACTCCGATTTCTTGTGTGCGGGTTGAAACAGCATAAGACATCACACCATAAATTCCGATTGCTGCTAAGATCAAGGCAAGAATTCCGAAGCTGCCAAGGAAGGTTGCTGCAATTCTTGCGGGCAACATCGCCACACCCAATTTTTCGGTCATCAATTTGGCGCTTGCAATCGGTAATTGCGGATCAAGCTGTTTTAATTCGTTTCGAACTAATGGAATTAAGTTTTGCGGATTGTTCTGCGCACGAACGATTACCGTAGTTGGCGCAAGATAAGATTGTGCAGTTGGCCGGCAGAAATAAGGCTGGGGCTTTTCATTTAAGCCGCCATATTTTCCATCCTGTACAACGCCAACGACCTGCATTTTTGGTTCCTTTGGATCCTCTTGACTGAAACGTTTTCCGATCGGATCCTGTCCGGGCCAAAAACGCTGCGCAAAAGTTTCATTAATGATTGCCACCGGAATCGAATTTTGATCATCTTGTATAGTGAAATCCCGGCCCCGCACAATTCGAGTGCTCATCGCTTGAAAATAACCAGGGCTGATCAAACTTGTCATAGCAAACGGAGCGTTTGGTTTCGGTTTTGAAGGTTGGCCTTCAATAAAAATCCATTCCCTTGAAAAATGAAGATCAACTGGAACGAGATCAATAATTCCTGCAGCCTTCACTTCGTGCGACGCATGCAATCGTTCCAATAATCGTTTTTGAAATTCGAGTCCTCGCGCCTGGTTGTAGCCTTGCAAACGTAAATCGAATGACACGGCCACACTATTCTGCGGATCAAAACCAAGATTAATTGATTGTGCCTTTTGAAGTGCTCGCAGCATCAATCCTGCACCGATCAACAGGATTAGTGATAAACAGACTTGCAAAACGATCAAGCCGCTTTTCAAAAATGAGCGGCGATATGCGCCAAACGGAGTTTTATCTTTTAACGAATCCTGGACATCGACTTTCGTTGATTGTATTGCCGGCAACAAGCCGATCAGAATGCCGGTTACAACTGAGATCAAAAATGTGAATATAAGAACGCGATAATCGATATGAAGATCAATTCGAAGCGGCACATCCATCGGCGGTTTAAATACAACCGCTAATTTTGTTAGCCATAATGCAAGCAACAATCCGCAAATTCCGCTAGCCACCGCGAGCAGCATACTTTCTGACATTAATTGCATCACCAGGCGCAATCTGCTTGCACCTAACGCAAGATGAACTGCAATTTCTTTACGTCTTGCTGTCGCGCGCGCTAATAATAAGTTTGCCAGATTCGTACATGCGAGTAACAACACAAATCCAACTACTACCATCATGATGCCGGTGAATCCCAGTACCATTCCGCGCATGGCGCCACCTAAGAAACCAGGTGTTGAAAGCCGTACACGTTTGCCCTGATTTTCGTTTGGATATTCCTTTTCAAGCTGCAAAGAAATCGGTTGAAGCGCGCTTTCTGCTTGCTGCTTGCTTACTCCGGATTTTAGACGGCCCTGTACAAAAATATTTTGGACGGCCCGATCATCCAACCAATCTCTACCGATATCGATTTCTTTTTGCATCATCATCGGGAACCATAATTCCGGCGATGCAATAATTTCTGTTCCAAAAAATCCCTGTGGTGCGATTCCGATCACCGTATAACTTCTTCCATTCACAATCAGGCTCTTGCCAATGATTGCGGAATCGGAACCAAATCTTTGCTGCCAGCATTGATAGCTCATCACAACTACAGGATGTCCACCCGGCAGGCGATCGTCCTCACCCGTGATTACGCGGCCACGAATTGCATTTACGCCGAGCACTTCGAAATAATTTCCGGTAACGAGATAACCCCAAAGCCTTTCATTGATTCCATCATGACTCATACTCAGAGGTGCGAAACGATATGCGAGCAGGCCATCAAAAACAGTGTTTCGATCGCGAAAATCTTTATAGTTCGGATATGAAAATACTGGAAACATATGGTCTTCGACTTTGTTGCCGAGCGATACAAGCTGTTCCGGATTTTTGATCGGCAACGGACGCAATGCCGCAGTATTTACAAGGCTGAAGATTGCAGTGTTTGCTCCAATTCCCAATGCGAGTGAAAGGATTGCAATAATCGTCAAGCCTGGACTCTTCAACAATCTTCGCGTACCGTATCGCAGATCACGAAAGATAATTTCCAGCAGTGGAATTTTTCGCTGATCCCGATGCTGTTCTTTTGTTTGTTCAATTCCTCCAAGCTTAATCACTGCTTGACGCCGCGCTTCATCGGGAGTCATTCCGGATCTCATATTGTCTTCAATGTGCATCTGCAAATGACTCTCTAACTCTTCTGCAAATTCTTGTTCCTGTTTTTGTGAATTCACAAAACCGAACATCTTTGCAAACCATATGCGAACTTTCATCGGGACTCCTTCGCCGCTGTTAAAAACCGGGCAAGGATGCTTGTGGTCTGATTCCATTCGCGCGTTTCTTTCGCAAGCTGCTTTAAGCCTGCTCGTGTGAGCTTATAAAACTTTGCCTTCCGATTGTGATCGGAAGTTCCCCACTCTGATTTGATGTAACCTTCCTGCTCCAACTTCAGCAATGCAGGATAAAGAGTGCCGTAATTTATGGATAGCAAATCGCCACTTTTTTGTTCAATCCGTCTTGCAATTCCATATCCGTGCAACGATCCCATTACCTGAAGCGTTTTCAAAACCATCAACGCAAGCGTACCCTGCAAAACGTCTGTCTTATCAGTCATAGATAATTTCAATCACTGAAACACGGAAATCACAGAATAATAAGAATTAAAACTTCTTTCCGTGCCTTCAGTGTTTCCGTGATTATCTCATATTGGTTGAACACAGGAGTTTCTCAGATTTCATATAGGAAAGCAATAGGAGTATTATGCAAGCTTTGATTGCCAGGCGTCCCAGTAACCTTCCAGCCGGTTGCAAAATTGCTTTGCGGCTTCGCCATAAAGATGTGGACCCATTTCTTCCGCTTCCTTTTGAAGCTCGGTCCGTCGCTGCCTTATTAGAGCAGTGAGCAATTCTTGTTGTACAGGTGTGCAGGCTTTCTTCATTTCACCATGAAGAAGATCCTCCAGAACTGCCAGATCATGATCGACTCCAAGTTTGTCCGCTAGCGTGTGCGCTTCTCCAGCCATCTCAGTAATTATCGATTCTGTAAGGTCTTCAAAAATTTCTAATTGATAACGCAAATACTTTACTGACTTCCGCCATGCATGAAGATTTTCAACAGTAGGATCCTTGAAAGACATATCCATTTCTTGCTGACCGCGAGCATAGATCCTGCGAACTCCTTTCTTTAGAATTGCGAATCGATCAGGAAATTTCTGCCATCTTTTGATGCGACTCCGGATTTGCCTGGTTGACTTCAGTACCTTTGATACAGCTTTGTCTTTTTCTGTAATCTGTTTTCTTATTTTCGTGCGCCTTGCTACTAATTGCGATCGAAGTTTTTTGAATGATCCTTTCCTAACATTGCTTTTGAAATGTTGAATCAGCTCATCCAATGTCTCAATCATTACATCCGCATCACGCACTTCTGAAAGCGGACGTCCCGCGTCGCGCAATGCATCATTCTCACGATCATAAATCTTGTCTCCCAATCCAAATCGGATCAAACGCAAAACCCCACGGAGCTGCTTGAATCGCTTGCGCGCATTGTGGACACCCTGAGCCTTATTGCTCTGCTGCAATGCTTCTTGCGCATCACCAATAAAACTTTCACAGATATCCTTAAATTGCTTCGCCAGATTGGTTTTCTTTTTTAATTTTGTGGCCATTAGTTTTTGTTACTTTGAAAAATATTCCTTTATTTCAGGCTTCATTATAAAAAAAAGAATCAGTATGACAATTGGAATACCTATGAAAGCGCGTGGTTCGATACCACTTCCAAAATTATAGATATCACCAATCAAATTAGTAATCAGCATCCCTATTGCAATGCGATAACCCCAAAGCTTTCCGAACCAAAGTCCATAAGCCGCCAAGCCACAGGATATTGAAACCACAAACATAAGAACAATGGCCCAGAATCCGATATGATGAAATGCTTCAAGCGCACGAGGATTCAGTTTCCACATCGGCTGCAAAAAGCTTTTTGGAAAAAGGAGTGAAATCGCTGAAATCGAACTGATGATGGTACCTGCCGCAAAAAATATACTCAAAGCTGTAATGCGGCGAGGTCTGGCTTTCATAATAAGGAGTAATTATCGCTTAGTATTCTTCGTCTTGCTCTTCGCACCTCAGATCCTAATGTATAAAGAGAGATCGCTGGAGGAATCGCAATGATTTATCGAACCCTGGGTAAAACTGGAGAAAAAGTTTCGGGAATTGGAGTTGGTGGGTGGCACTTAGGTTTAAAACATGTTGATGAGCAACTTGCAATTCGCATTATCAGAACCGCAATTGATCGTGGAATTAATTTTCTGGACAACAGTTGGGATTACAACGAAGGTGAGAGTGAAATCCGAATGGGAAAAGCGCTCAAGGACGGTTATAGAGACAAAGCATTCGTGATGACTAAAATCGATGGCCGTTCAAAAAAAGAAGCGACAAAACAGTTGGATGAATCGCTCAAGCGTCTTCAAGTCGACCGTATCGATCTGGTTCAGCATCACGAAATTCTTCGGTTTGAAGATCCGCATCGTATTTTTGAGCCAAACGAGGGAGCGAATGCTGCGTTGATCGAAGCACGTGATAAAGGCAAAATCCGGTACATCGGGTTCACCGGCCATAAAGATCCACGCATCCATCTTTATATGCTGGAAGTTGCAGAAAAAAATAATTTCCAATTTGATACAGTTCAAATGCCGCTAAATGCAATGGATGCACATTACCGCAGCTTCTCAAAAGAAGTTGTACCGGAGCTTGTGAAACGAAATATCGGAATTCTTGGAATGAAGAGTATGGCCAATGGAATTCTATTGAAATCGAAAACAGTTACTCCGATTGAATGTTTGCATTACGCTTTGAATCTACCGACATCTGTTGTGATTACCGGCATCGATAGCATGGAAATTTTGGAACAAGCATTTGAAGCTGTCCGCACATTTCATCCATTTACTGAGCAAGAATTGAATTCTTTGCTTCAGAAAACTGCAGTAGCTGCCAGTACGGGTGAATTCGAACCATTCAAAACGAGTTCGATTTTCGACGCCACCGCCGAACATCCTGAATGGCTTGGGGACGAGCCTCAACGCCTGCAACAACTAATGCCTGCCTAGCATATAGTTTCGCATTTGCACTTAGACTTTTGAGTGGAATAGAATGAGTCTATGAGGGGTTTCATTCGTTTCTACTTTATTATCGCAGTCTTCCTACTGCTAATATTTACTCAAAACTCATTGCTTCATGCTCAAAACAATTGGGCGTCAATTTATACATTGAATAATGAGGCTGCTAATCTAGATGCAGTCCGCCAAACCGTTGATGGTGGATTCATTTTGACTGGGGGTATGTCATCCGATCTCTGGTTACTGAAGTTGTATCCGTCCGGAATTATTGAATGGCAGAAGACTTATGGTGGCAATCTTGCCGATAATGGACTTTGGATTGAACAAACGAACGATGAAGGCTTCATTGTATCGGGGCAGACATTTTCGTTCGGCGCCGGATCAAGTGATGCCTGGATTCTGAAGCTTGATAAAGATGGAAATATTCAGTGGCAAAAGAGATTGGGACAACAAATTCAGACTGACTTTGCAATTTCAGTGAAACAAACACCCGATGGGTTTATTGTTGCAGGTGCGACTTTTCCTTCTTCTGTACCGCCTTTCGATTTCTGGCTCATCAAACTCGATCTGTCTGGAAATGTTTTATGGCAAAAATCCTATGGCGGGCCAGGTGACGACATAGCTTATTCGGTAAATTTAACATCCGATGGCGGTTTTATTGTTTCCGGAGCTACCGATTCTTTCGGAGCTGGTTTCTATGATCTATGGGTTTTAAAGCTGGATTCTGCTGGTAACATTCAGTGGCAAAAAACTTACGGTACGCCGGACGCAGAATTTCCCGTTCGCGAGATTCAAGAGACAACGGACGGCGGATTTATCATCGCCGGAACAACTGTGGTTTCATCATATCCGAACGATAGCGTTAAAGCAGTCGTCTTAAAACTAAATTCAACTGGACAGATTCAGTGGCAGAAATCGTACGCAACGAACGATGTAGAGTCCGCAACTTCAATTCAACAAACAAGTGATGGAGATTATATTGTCGGAGGCCAGACAGGCTCAATTGGAAGTGGAGCAATGTGGCTGTTACGACTCGATTCTACGGGAAATATTAAATGGCAGAAAGCATATCAGGGAAATAATTCCGAAGTTCTTCAATCATTGAATCAAACATCAGATAGCGGATTTATCGTTTCTGGTACTGAATCCAAGAGACCAAATACGATTGGCACCTGGATTTTAAAGGTTGATGAAAATGGAGAGATTGATCCATCCTGCACATTTGTCACAGATACGAACGCTGTAGCCACCGATGCCAACTTCATTGAACTTTCGACTACAGCATCAGCAGTTGATACATCTTTACTTCCCTCTTCAACAACGGCTACAGTCAACAACGGTGCGGCACAATATGCACAGCAATGCGTAGACACCTGCATTTTTTGTGATGACTTCGGAGATGGAGTATTAGCTACCGATTGGACTTACCTTAAACCAACCTGGAGTGAATCCGGCGGTGATCTCATCGGATCGCCTACAAAAAAGAAAGCAGAAACAATTGCTAGTCCGGCATTTGTTGGATGTGATGTCTGTTCGATTCAATCAACGATGAAGACTTCAGGTGGTATTGGAAACAGAATTTCACTCATCACACACTATCTTGATAGGCGAAACAATGTCGAAGTGATTCTAAATGAAGAAAAAGATAAAGTTATCCTTAGACAAAGGCTGAACGGAAAAATTGTTTCGAAAGCTAAAAGCTCATTCACGATCGATGCAAATATCTTTTATGACGTTCATTTATCTTACGATGGCTCTTTGCTGACGCTGAACATCAATGGAAATGCTGTTTTATCTTTTCCTTCAGTAGGAAATCTACCTTCTGGGACGGTCGGCTTTAAGACTGTAAACACCGATGCATTTTTTGGTGATATCAGAGTCGATTAACAAAGCTATACACTGCGTTCGTAGTACCTAGCCAATTTTCCGATACACGAAAGTCCATTTTTCTCCGATGATTGAAATTAACCACCAAGGAGTCTTGGTGGTTTGATCTAAAAGGAGAAATAAATGGCTCAAGAAATTTTGGAACAATTATCGGAAGAACTTTCAGCAACAATTGAAAGGTCTTCGCAATCTGTTGTTTTAGTACAGGGAAGAAGATTTCCAGCATCAGGTGTTGTCTGGAAAAAGAATTTCGTAATCACCACCGATCATTCATTGGCACGAACCAGTGATGTGCAAATCAGAACTGCATCCGGTGAAATGATTGCTGGTGTAGTTGCAGGACGCGATCCTTCAACTGATATCGCAATCGTTCAAACTTCTAAAGATTTGCAACCGTTAGAATTTTCGGATACACCGCTTAAAGCAGGACAACTTGCGATCATATTGGGTCGCGCTAACGGCGGCCGTGTCTTATCAGTGCTTACTATGATTTCTGGCACTGATAGCACCTACAAAAACTGGCGCGGAGGTACGTTCGATCAATTCATCCGCTTAGATAGTACCCCATTCCCTGGATTCTCCGGCTCTGCTCTGCTTCTGCCGAATGGAAAAATTACAGGAATTAATACTTCCGCATTTTCAAGACACTTCGGACTAACAATTCCTGGTTCAAACATTCAGCGCCTGGTTGACCGCGTAATGACCAAAGGTTCAATTGGAAGACCTTATCTTGGTTTGATGATGCAGCCTGTTCGTCTTCCGGAAAAATTTCGAAAAGATGCCGGTACTGACATCGGCTTGCTTCTAATTGGAACTGAAAATGGAAGTCCTGCGGAACAGGCCGGGTTGACTGTCGGAGATATAGTTGTCGGATTGAATGGGAAAACCGTAAATTCAATAGAAGAATTGCATGAGTTCTTATCGGCGGAATCCATTGGCACTGAAATCAAGGTAACAATTCTTCGCGGTGGAAAGATTGAAAATGTGCAAACAAAAGTTGGTGAAAGACCTTTACGGCAATGATATCGAATGATCCGCGTTCGTGTTGAATCTCTAGAACAAATTCCAGTATCCATAATCACCCGTTTACAAACATCTGCCGATGTTGAGATTGTTGAGAAAGATTTCGATGTGCGTCTCATTTTCACCAAAGTTTGGAATCGTTCTGCGTTCTTGCAACTGAATCGTAATTCGAAATTGCCGATCATTGTTTGCGATTCCTATGAAGAACCTTTTGCGACCGATTCTTTAATGCGTCAACAAGTCGCGGGTATTTTGTTGGCTGAATCAAGCATAGAGCAATTGATCGCAGGGTTGAAAGCCGCGGCATCGGGTCTCAAATTTTTGCAGCCGTTGAAGAAACGTGTAAATCATTTCCTTCAACCGGAAACACTGACCCCGCGAGAGTTAGAAATTTTAAGATTGATTGCTGATGGTGAAGGGAACAAATCGATTGCAGATTTGCTAAACATCTCACAGCACACAGTGAAATTTCACATAAGCTCAATCTTCGAAAAGCTAAACGCCTCAAGCCGAACCGAGGCAATCAGGGCTGGAATCAGCCGGGGATTCATTTCTATCTGAGTTACTCAAGAGAGAGTGCTTTTTTGCCGGCTTCCTTCAACGCTTCCATCATCATCCGATAAGGACGCGGGCCATAACTGATTCGCGCAACTCCTAATTCTGCGAGCTGTTTTGATGAAGGAACATCGGGCATCACCAAAATATTTACCGGTAACGGAGAGTGTTCACAAAGCTGTTCAATGTATTTTGGATTTCTCAACCCTGGAGCAAAAAACCCACTCGCACCAGCATCAGCATATGCTTTAGCACGCGCTATTGCTTCTTTCAAATGAGTCTCATCATGTTGCGAAGGATCGGCTTTCAAAAAAATATCCGTTCGAGCATTAATAAAAATTGGAATACCTGTTCGTAGGGTTGCCGAATGAACTCCTTTAATCCGGGAACTTTGTTCGCTAATGGAATACAATCCTTCTTCGCCAACAATTTTATCCTCAAAATTAATTCCCACCCCACCGGCTTCGATTACTTTTGTGACATTCTCTCTTAATTCCGCCGGCAATTTCGCATAACCGCCTTCGAAATCAAGCGTCACAGGAACATTAACGCTTGCAACAATCCGTTCTAAATTTGTAATCACCCTATCAAGCGGAATTTCTTCGCGATCTTCATATCCGTGCGCAGCGGCAACCGACCAACTTCCAGTTGCAATTGCTTTTGCTCCGGCCTCTTGTATGGCTTTTGCACTTCCTGCATCCCAAATGTTAAACAGGATCACAGGATTTCCTTTGACATGGAGACTTTTAAATAGATGGGCACGTTCTTCTTGATTCATATGAGATTTCCTTTTTTTAAGTTCAGATTAAAATGAACACTGATCATTAGCAATAACCACTTAGGAGATATTATGCAATTACCAGAAGATTACTATGGTTCAACGCCATCTGCCGGAGTTGATGTTCCTGCAAGGCCGCAAGATGTTGCAACTACAAAATCGATTGTTGATGCAATGTATGAATGCTTGTCTGGACCTGCCGGACAACCTCGTGATTGGAATCGGATGAAATCTTTGTGCGTTACGGGGAATCATTCAATCCGCACCGGGAAACTTCCTGATGGAAGAGTCGCTTGCAAAATTATGAACACTGATGAATATATTCGCCAGATGGAACCGTGGCTTTTGGAAAATGGATTTTTTGAAACTGAAATTCATCGCACCGAAGATCGTTTCGGGAATATTGCTCATGTAATGAGCACATATGAATCGCGCAGAAATGCTGATGATCCAAAACCATTCATGCGTGGGATTAATAGCTACCAATTATTGTTTGATGGAAATCGGTGGTGGGTAATCAATGTGATGTGGCAGCATGAATCCGAGGAATTTCCAATCCCCAGCAAATATTTGTGATCTTTGTGCTTTGAAAATCGGCGATCGACCAAGTTCCCCTCCTTATGAAGGAGGGGATAAAGGGGGGGTTGGAAACATTTTGAAGACTCCAACCCCCTCTTTGATCTCCCCCTTCATAAGGGGGAGAAACGAACAGCGATTTTCATTATTTCTGTTTGATCACAAGATCATTAGTCACTTTGTGGTGAATCATAACTCGCCGGCGGCAAGTAAAAATGCAACACGCGCAAGATACAAGCGATAGCGTGCGGTATTCAAGCCAGTTTCTGCTTGATCCAAACTTAATTCCGAATCGAGTAAATCATTGATTGTCCCGGCACCTTCTTCATAGCGAGCTTTCGTCAGACGTAAACTTTCTTCCGCTTCTGCCTGCCGCGAGCGGCTCGTTTCCAATGATTGATGTGCCTCAATCCATCTTGAATATGCAGACCAAACTTCTTGCTGTACCGAAAGCTTCAACTGATCCAGCTGCGCTTGTTCACGACTCACTTCAACTTTGCTTTTCGCAATTCGATGACGTCTTGTTCCGCCATCCAATATTGGAACATCCAGGCTAATTCCAACCCACCAATCCTGATCCTTCGGTACAAACTCATCATCAAGCCAACCATATCCACCCTCCGCACGAACTTTAGGAAGAATTTCGCTCTTTGCAATTCCAATTTGACTGCGCTTTGCATCAACGCGCCGCTGTACTGCCTGAATCTCAGGTCTTTTTTGCAATGCAGTACCTAAGGATTGATTTACGTCCGTAGTTGCCGGGTCTGGAATAGCAATTTCGGTGTGCGCAATTTGCAATGGTTCTTGCGGCATCCGTCCCATTGCTTGATTCAAATTTCCAAGAGCAATGCGCAATGAACTTTCCGCACTCACTGCATTCAGTTCAGCAGATGAAAGATCAACACGAGCTCTGGTTACATCCGATTGAGGTACATCTCCCGCTTCTTTTCGATCCGATGCGATTCGAAGATGATCCTTGCTCCGCGATACTCTTGTTTTTGAAAGTTCCAGTTCATCTTCCGCAGCAAGCACATCGTAGTAAGCAGCATGAACGTTATAAATAATGTTGTTCCTTGTCTCCAATGATTCTTCTTGTGAAGCTGCGTATTGTGATTCGGCCGAATCCAATTCGGATGATCTTTGACCGCTATCGAAAATTGTATATTGAGCTCGCAGATTAGTTCGCCATTCATTCACTGGACCAATGGTATCCAAACCTGGCCGAACAAAACCTTCCGGAAGGAATGCATGAGATTCCCAGCGGCGATAACCAAAGCGCCAACCAACATCCGGATAATATTTCCCTTTTGCTATCCGAACATCTTCCTGTGCCAATAATTCGGATTGCTTTGCATAATTTGAAGCCGGATTATTTTGCAATGCGACTTGAATGCAAGCTTCCAATGTCATTGGATTTTCAGCTGATTGCGCAAAAGCTTGTTGAGTAAGAATTAATAAGAATGCAGCAGTAATTGTTGTGCGGTGGAGATGCATCATAATTCACCTCTAACTCATCGTTTTCTTGAACTGGCGTGTCGCAAGCAGAAGCAGTACGGTTCCCAAAGCTGCAAGAGCGGCCATTTGCGGCCATAAGATTTCTACTCCAATTCCCTTCAGAAAAATTCCGCGAATAATTACCAGCATGTAACGCAGCGGATTGACGTAAGTAAGCCATTGAATCACCTGTGGCATATTTGCGATTGGAAAAAGAAATCCGGAAAGCAGGACTGCCGGAAAAAAGAAAAAGAAGTTTCCCATCATCGCTTGTTGTTGAGTGGAACTAACAGTTGAAAGTAGAAGTCCAATTCCGATTGTGCTCATGATAAAAAGCGCAGTACACATTAAAAGTAGCAACATGCTTCCACGGATCGGAACCTCAAACCAGAACACACAAATTCCAGTGATGATGAAGACATCAAGAAAACCGATCAGCGCAAACGGAACCGTTTTTCCCAGGATGAATTCTGCTTTGGTGATCGGCGTCACAATAATTTGTTCGATCGTTCCGATTTCTTTTTCGCGAACAATCGCCATACTGGACAAAAGCAGAGTAACCAGCGAAAGTAATAGCGCAATCACTCCAGGCACGTAAAAATTACGGCTTTCCAAATTTTCGTTGAACCACGCACGCGTCTTTAACTCCACCAGATCAGGAGCGCGGGTGTCCCTGGCCGCATATTTCGCGTTGTAGTTGTTGACTACGCCGCCGGAATAATTCAAGACAATTCCGGCTGTGTTGGAATCGGTTCCATCCACGATTATTTGCGCTGATGCAGTTCTGCCGCTTCGAATCGTTCCACCAAATCCGGCATTAATTTGCAGCACGGCTCGTACAGAGCCATGATCCATCACGTCGCGGATCTCATCGTCGTTATAAATATGCTTCACAATGTTGAAATAGTGTGAGCTTGCAAAATCGGAAATTAATTTGCGGCTTTCAGGAGTGTTATCTCGATCCATTATCGCAAGAGCAATCTGCTTTACATCGGTGGTGACTGCATATCCAAAAACGATTGATTGAAGTACTGGAACAGCGATCAGAATGAAGCGCATGCGTGGATCACGAAGCGTCTGCAAAAATTCCTTGATCATGATGTGTCGTATCCGTTCAATCATTTTTTAGCTCTTTAACCACAAAGACACAAAGCTTTACACCATTTTTTTCTTGAACTTTATATTGGCAATCAGCAATAACAACATTGCGAATGCGATCAAAAAAAGCGTTTCACTATTAAGAACGCTAAGGCCGACACCTTTCAAGTAGATGCCTTTCAGAATCCTTATGAAATATGTTGCCGGGATTAAACGGCTAATTGCCTGCAATACAATCGGCATATTTGCGATGTCAAAACTGAAGCCTGAAAGCAAGAACGTTGGAAGAAATGTGACGACCAGTGCAACTTGACTTGCCAGTAGCTGGGTCTTTGCCACGATGCTGATGACCATCCCAAGTGAAAGTGCGCCGATCAGGAAAATAATTGCCATCACAAAAACCATCACTACACTTCCGCGCAGCGGAACATGAAACAGAAACTGCCCCATGATTACAGCGATGATGACATCCAGAAACGCGATACAAAAATATGGGATGAGTTTTCCGATGATCAGTTCAGGAACTTTCACAGGTGTAGAAATCAGCTGTTCCATTGTTCCGGTGTCCCATTCCCTGGCGATCGTAAGTGAAGTGAGAAGTCCGGCAATTACCATCATGATCACCGCGATCAACCCAGGGATGATGTAGTTTCGCGATTCCATATCGGCGTTAAACCAAACGCGCGGACGCAAATCGATTGGAATTGCCGGCGCCGGCTTGCCCAAAAGTTCAAGCCGATTGATTTGAATGGCTCTGGAAAAAATTTGAGTTGCCGATCGCGCGTAACCTGTTGCTAACGTAGCTGTATTTGAATCGCTGCCATCAACAATCCACTGCACTGAAGTAGTCTTGCCTGATTGCAGCTTCTGTGAAAAATCAACCGGAATGATGAGTCCTGCCAACGCTTTTCTTTCATCAATCGCTCTTTCAATATCGGAGTAATGATCAACAAAGTCGATGATTGTGAAATAACGAGATGCTTGAAAATGGCTGATGTAATCGCGGGCTAATGGATCTTGACTTTGATTCCAAACAACAATCGGTACATGATCGACATCCAGAGTTAATGCAAAACCAAACAGCAACAGCATAATGACTGGTAACAGGATTCCAATTGCAAGACTCCGAGGGTCACGAAGTAAATGAATAAATTCCTTTCGCGCAATGGCTAGCAACCTTTGAAGCTTCATTGGCGAAACTCCTGCTGCGGCTTTTCACGCTGTTCACGCTCTTCGATCAATGAAACAAATACATCTTCTAACGAAGGTTCAATCTTCTTTAGTTTTTGTTCGGGAATATTTTGCACTCGCAAAAATTCTTGCAGCGCAGGTAGAACTTTATGGAAATCATCCACCACCAGATGCAAACCACGTCCGAATAATGCAACTTCCTTTACACCTGGAACCTTCACCAATGGTTCTATCAAATCTTGCGGATGATCGGATTTAAGCTCCAGCACCTCCTCCTTCATCAACTTCAGTTTTAATTCTTGCGGCGTGCCGGTCGCTGTAAGTTCGCCCCTGTAAATCAAAGCAAGACGATCACAATATTCAGCTTCTTCCATGTAATGGGTCGTCACAAAAATTGTGACACCATGCGTTGACATGTCATGAATCAAATCCCAAAACTTTCTGCGACTGATCGGATCAACACCGGATGTGGGCTCATCCAGAAACAAAATTGGCGGCTCATGCAATATTGCACAGCCCAGTGATAATCTTTGTTTCCAACCAGCTGATAGAATCGCCGTCTTAGTATTTCGATGTTCCGTCAAACCCGCCATCCGAAGTACCCATTCTTTTCGCTCTTGTTTTTTTTTCGATGGAATCCGATAAATGCCGCTATAAAAATTGATGTTTTCTTCAACAGTTAAGTCTTCATATAAGGAAAACCTCTGGCTCATGTAACCGATCCGCGTTTTGATTTTTTCTGATTCTTTAACTACATCGAATCCTGCAACAAGACCTTCGCCGGATGTTGGTTGTAAGATTCCGCACAACATGCGGATGGTGGTAGATTTTCCCGCACCGTTAGGTCCAAGAAATCCGAAGATCTCACCCCGTTGAACACTCAAGCTAATCCGGTTCACTGCAATAAAATCGCCGAATCGCTTTTCGAGATTTTTAACGCTGACTACAGTATTGTCTGTAACCTGGCTCATTCCTGTTCCCGCTCGCCTAAAATCGAAACGAACACATCTTCCAACGATGGTTCAATCACGCGGATTTCATCAAAACCGTAGTTATTCTCTTTCAAACTTTTTTCAATCAAAAGAATCGCAGAATCTTTTTCTTTCACAACAACATGAACCCGATCTCCAAATATTCCAACTGAAGCATCAGGAAGAGAATGCTTTAGTACATCGGCTGCCTTCCGCGATTGATGAGTAAGAATTTCCAAAAGACTACCTTGCATGAGTTTTTTGATTTGATCCGGAGTATCGGCCGCCATCAGATGTCCTTTGAACATCAAACCAACTCGATTGCAGCGTTCCGCTTCATCCAAATATGCAGTAGAAACGAAAATGGTGACGCCTTGTTTCAGCAACTGATAAAGAATCCGCCAGAAGTCTCTGCGCGACACCGGATCTACACCACCAGTTGGTTCATCCAAAAGCAAAACTTTCGGAGTATGAATCAGAGTGCAAGCAAGTCCAAGTTTTTGCTTCATTCCTCCGGAAAGTTTTTTTGCCTGCCGTTGTTTGAATGGAGTAAGGTTGCTAAAGGATAGGAGTTCGTTAATTTTTTGATCGCGATTTTTGCGCGGCACTTCAAAAATATCAGCGTAGAAATGAACATTTTCCTCGACCGTCAAATCAGGATACAAACCAAAACGCTGGCTCATATATCCTATGTGTTCCTTAACTCCTTCCGACTCGCGTACAGTATGTTTGCCCAACACCCAGGCATCACCGGAAGTTGGATCCATTACTGATGTCAGCAAGCGCATGGTAGTTGTTTTGCCTGCGCCATCCGGACCAACCAATCCGAAAATTTCACCTTGTTCCACTTCAACAGTTAAATCTTTTACGGCAACAACATCACCGAACGATTTTGTAAGACCGGAAGTACGAATGGCTTCCATACATCACTGATTTGAAAAGCGGTAATCATGAAGTTCCCCCGCCTTATGAAGGAGGGGGTTAAGGGGGTGGTTGGAAACATTGGAAAACGTTCCAACCGCCTCTATACACTCCCCCTTCATTCGGGAGAGAACTCGACGACCGTTTTCATTATTTCTGTTTGATCTCAAGATCATGAGTTATTCCGTTGATTTTTTAGTTGGATTTCAGCATCTGCAGGCATTCCGGGTTTCAATTGCATTTCCGAATTCGCGATATCGATTTTGATCCGATACACAAGCTTCACGCGCTCTTTTTCCGTTTGAACTGTCTTCGGAGTAAATTCGCTTTCGGATGAAATGAATGAAATTTGTCCGGGGTAAGTTTTGTTTGGATACGAATCGGTTCGAACTTTTGCCGATTGTCCTACATGCACACGACCTAAATCTGTTTCATCTATATAAGCGCGCAGCCAGACATTATTCATCTGCCCGATGGTGACAATCGGAGTGCCCGCCGAAACATATTCACCGGATTCTATGCTCTTAGAGAGCACTAATCCATCGAAAGGAGAAACGAGAGTTGCATATCCCAGTCTTGTTTCTGCAATATTTAATGCCTGCTGCGCCTGTTGAACTTTTGCCTGGCCTTGTTCAATCTGTTCGGTGCGAAATCCTTTTTTGCGTAATGTGAATTGCTGTTCGGCCTCTCGTACTTTTGCGACAGCAGTTTCATAAGACATTCGCGTTGCTTCCAGCTCACGCTGCGAAATTACTTCTTTTTGAAATAAGCCTTGCTGGCGCTCATAATCTTTCCTATATCGTTCTTCCTCTGCTTTCGCCCGCGCTAAAGCTGCGCTCGCTTCCTGAATTTCTTCAGGACGAAAGCCAGCCTGCAATTCCTTTAAGGAAGCTTGTGCGGCTTCCAGTTCAGCACGGCGCAGATTTACTTCCTGCTTGAGATCTACATCATCGAGTTTGGCTACCGTTTGACCAGCTTTTACAATGTCTCCTTCTGTCACAAGACGCTCTGTCACCCGGCCCGCGATCTTGAAGGAAGCAGCAGCATCAGTGATTTCGATGTTTCCAGAGACATGAACTATATTTTCATCTTTGGGTTTTTTGTTCTTCTGCAGATAAAAGACAATACCGCCTATGACTATTAACAAAATCACCAGAACAACCGCTTTTTTCATAAGCTCTCCGCGCTCATCTTTTGCAGGCAGGGCGACCTTCCGGTCGCCCCTACACTTTCATTGTGAATGATTGTTCACTTATTCTTTGTTTGGATCATATCCTTTAATAACTTCCATGCCTTCTTTCCATGATGCTCAAGATCGTAATGGCCGTTGCTCAGAAAATAAAGCAATGCCGCAGGTTGAATGATTCCGACCCAAAGTAGAACCACGGTTTCGGCAGAAATATCACTTCGAATTGTGCCCGCCTTTTGGCCGATTTTCACCATCGTTGCTAATTCATGTCGAAACTGACCGAAAATATCTAAGATCTTTTTGCGTCTGTAAGTATCTTCAGAAAACAATCCTTGAGCAAAGATAACCGTCGGTATCGCCGGACTTTCTTTGATCAATTTCAATTGTCTTTGCAGAAACCGTTGCATTCTTAGTAACGGTTCTTCGGTTTCTTCGCAGACGTCACGAAAATTGTGCTGAATTCTTCCTACAATGTAATCCAGCACAGCGCTCAACATTTGATCCTTGCTATGGAAATGCCTGTAAAGAGCAGATGGTACTAACCCTATTTCACGAGATACTCTTGCAACGCTCAAGCGCTTTGTTCCATCGCGTGCAATAACTTTCAATACGCCGCGAATTAATTGGTCTTTACGGATGTGTGTACTTAACTTATGCATGTGAATGTCTATTCACATAACATATATAACCAAATTGGAGGAGCGTCAACACGTCAAAAATTGCCCGCGTGCTTTAGGGTACTGCAGGAGTATACGTGAATCTCACATTCACAGTACTGTACGGAAATTCGATATTGGGCTTGAGAGTTACCTGCAATGCTTCAGGAATACCAAGAGTGTTGGTTGTTGTGATCAGGAAACTTTGTATTAATACTTGACCGTTTGGTTGAACTTTGATCGTTAGATTCTCATTGGAAATGAGCTGGCCGTTCGTTTGTTTTTTGTGTGAAACAGCCGCTTGAAACTGTGCAGGTTTTTTGTCGGCCGCTTCATCAGGTGTAATTTTGCCGTTGATCTGTAACGTTCCGTTCATTTTGAACCCAGATTGTCCGATCACTTTAAACACTAAAGGTCCGAGTGCCTTCCCGCCTTCAGCTGGTCCTGTGTATTGAAAGATGAACTGTGGTGTTGAGTCTGCTTCATTTAAAGGTGTTTGCGAGTCTGCATCCAAATTGACAGCAGATAGACCAATTGCATATGCGGCTGACAAATTCAATCTTCCCGCTGGAAGAATTTTGTCTACAGGTGATGCTAAGAGTTGAAGCACATCCTTATTATTGAAAACTTGAAAATTTGAGTATGGAACACTTTGTTGAAGAATTGTTCCATCGCTTTGAACATTCGCATCAAAGCTGGTTGATGATAATGTTTGGCCGCCAGGAGTGTTGTGCTTCATTGTCAATCGAAGTTTTGTCGGCAGTGGACTACCGGCTGTTTGTGGAGTGATCTTTCCTTTAACTGTTACTCTGCCTAAAAACAGAACGATTTGAGTTTCTTCACCTGTGGATTGCATAGAAATTCCGGTTGCAGTTTTCCCCGGCGCAGTTACCGGAACAGTCCCGTTATACGTGAGGATCGCCTTAGTATTGGCAGCAGCACTGTAGAATCTTTGGATGGTTTTGCTAATTGAATGAACGCGAGCCTTTTGAAATCCAACAAAAACAAAGCAAAGGACAACGATTAGAAGAATTATTTTTTTTCGCTGAAACATCCCTTCCCTCCTTGATCTCTGATGTAAGATGCAATTATAACAAGAGATTCACAATGCGAATATTATCTACCATTTATCCCGATCCTGAATGTTCTTCAAATCTGTTTTTTCGGTTTGCATTTCGATTGTGTAAATTATTACTTCAGGTTCAAGTAGGAAGAATTGAAATTTACGGGGAAGAAAATATTCAAATTACTGATAATCCTTTAATGATTTGCGCCAATCACCCACATTATGTGGACACAATGATTCTTGGAATCGCATTACGACGTCCGGCGCGAGTCATGGCTCATCAACAGGTTTTTCGGTTTGGTTTTGGAGTTGGAAAATTCATATTTAAGAAATTAGGGGCCTTTTCTGCCGGAAATGGTACTCGTTCCGGTGCGCAACAAGCATGTAAAACGGCAGTAGACGCACTTAAATCTGGCGAAGTTCTAATAATGCTTCCAGAGGGTGAAATCAGTTTCAGTTCCACGATACATAAATTCCGAAGTGGAGCAGTTCGAATTACAAATGAAGTTTCAAATCAACTTGGCAAATCAGCATACGTTGTCCCTGCTTACATAAAATACGGCCGCTATCCAGGTCGTTGGATCCATCGGATTCCGGGTTCTGGCATGCAAGGATTTTTATTGTTACTTGGCTTTTTTTATTACAGGCGAGGAGCTACTCTCATTTTTGGAAATCCAATTTCATCTGAAGAACTTCCACGCCGAAGTCGCATCGCTTCTAATTTTCTATTATCTCAAGTGGCAGAGTTAGGAAACTTCAAACTTGAAAATGTTCGCGATGGTTCGATGATTAACGCTCTAAGTTAGACGTGTTTTCCAATTTTATGTCGGTGTTCTTGCGATTAAAGTGCGTGACCTGTGGTGCGAACGTCTCGCTCGCAAACTCTGGCAGACCAGACGTTCACACCATTTTTTTACTGATTATTGGGATTGGTTGTAGTCGTTCTAAAAGTTAATGGACTAGTTGAAGGAACAACGGTCACAATTGGAATGTCTGTCATGCCCGGTACTATCGTATTTCCGAAAATGGTTTCACCTAAAACCGAAGTTTGTGTTCGGGTGTTTGATGTTGTGTCTGTTGTTGGATTTAAAAATGAGTTTGTAGATGAAATCAAATCCGACTGAGCTGAAACAATTTCATCGTTTGTGGGAGTTCCGGAGCTCGAATCGATTGCCGCCGGACTGTTCAGATTCTGCGAGTTGAACATGGTGGTACTTGGTGTGCTAAATGGAATTGGCACATTACCGATTCCGCTGTTTGATGGAGTTTGAATTCCTCTGCTGGAGCCTGAATTTAAAAATGAACCAGTATTACCAGATGCGCTCGAACTTACACCCGCACTGCCACTGGATGTCGTATTTTGAGCTACAACAAATGTGGACATGATCAGCAGAAAAAATAGGACAGTTATGATTTTTATTCTCATAGACATCTCCTTATATATGATGTGTAGCAAGAGGTATGCCGAAGATGCGGACTGAAGTCCGCGCTCCCCAAGCTCAGCCGTGCATCGCGCATCCCGCATCGCGCATCTGAGTTCTTCGGTTATTATTAGTTTCCATGCGATGGGGACATTTCAAAATCTTTCTGCATTTTTGCATTGTGTTATTTGCCACAATTGCACAAGCATCAACATTTGATCAAACACTCTTTTCAGATTTGCATTGGCGATTGATTGGTCCATTTCGCGGTGGACGTGTTCTTGCGGTTGCAGGAATTCCGAATGAGCCAAAGCATTATTACTTCGGTTCGGTGAATGGCGGCGTTTGGGAAACTCAAGATGCGGGCCGCACCTGGCAGCCAATTTTTGATGACATGCCAATTGCATCGATTGGCGCGATTTCAATTGCTCCTTCCGATTCAAAAGTGATTTATGTTGGAAGCGGCGAAGCAGATATGCGCTCGGATATCGGCTATGGCAACGGGATGTATAAATCTGTTGATGGTGGTAAAACCTGGAAGCATATTGGATTAACTGATTCGCATCAAATTGGAAAAATCCTTATTGATTCAAAAAATCCCAATGTGGTTTTTGTTGCTGTGTTGGGCCATGCATATGGTCCGAATGAAGAACGCGGTGTATTTCGCAGCAGCGATGGAGGCAACTCCTGGCAGAAGATTCTATATAAGGATGCGAATACTGGAGCGATTGATCTTGCATTTGGAAAAGATGAGCAAACAATTTTTGCATCACTGTGGCACACTCGGCGTCCGCCATGGAATGTGTATCCGCCATCTTATGGGCCTGGATCCGGTTTATACAAATCCACTGATGGTGGAAATCACTGGACACAAATCACCGGCAATGGATTTCCTTCCGAAGGATTAGGCCGCATCGGTATCGCTGTCGCTCCAAACACTCCCAACATTGTTTATGCGCTGGTAGATTCGAAGGCTGGCGGGATGTATCGATCCGATGATGAAGGATTGAATTGGAAATATGTGTCAAGCGATGAACGGATTTGGGCGCGAGGTTGGTATTTTGGTGGCGTCACTGTCGATCCAAAAAATTCCGACATCGTTTATGTGTGCGATATCACAATGTACAAATCAACTGATGGCGGAAAAACATTTTTGCCATTCCGCGGTGCACCTGGTGGTGATGATTATCACACGTTGTGGATCAGTCCGAATGATTCGAATGTGATGATTGGAGGTGTAGATCAGGGAACGATTATCACCCTCAATGGTGGGCAAACATGGTCAAGCTGGTACAACCAACCAACCGGTCAGTTTTATCATGTCATTACCGATAATCGTTTTCCTTACTGGGTCTATGGCGCTCAACAAGATTCAGGCGCGGCAGGAGTTCCAAGCAGAACGATCGCTAAAACTGACGGCATCAACATCATGCAATTCCATGAAATAACGGCCGGTTATGAAAATGGTTATATTGCTCCCGATCCGCAAGACCCGGACATAATTTTCGGCGGCACAGTCACCAAGTTGGATTTAGATACAGAACAAACCGAAAACATCGATCCGACATTTGCGTATCCTGACATTTATCGCCAGACATCGGACCCTCCCGTTAGTTTTTTCTCCGCGTGATCCGAATGCGTTGTATTTTTCAAATCAATATCTGTTTCGAACAAATGACAAAGGAAAACATTGGACACTATTGAGTCCTGATTTAACTCGTAAGGAACTTACGGTTCCGCCAAATCTCGATCCGAGTTCTGCAGAAAACAGTGCAACGAAAGGATCACGACGCGGAGTCATTTATGCGATTGCCCCTTCACCTATGCGCGATCACTTGATTTGGGTTGGAACTGATGATGGTTTGATCTGGATTACGAATGATGAAGGTGAACACTGGCAAAATGTAACACCAAAAGAGCTGACACCATGGTCAAAAGTGGGAATCATAGAAGCATCACATTTCGAACCTGATACTGCGTATGTCACGATTGATCGTCATCGGCTTGATGATTACAAACCTTATATCTACAGAACACATGATGCTGGCAAAACATGGAAATTGATCGCGGATGGAATTCCGGACGGTCATTTTGTGAATGTAGTTCGCGAAGATGAAAAAAAGCCTCACCTATTGTATGCGGGCACTGAACTTGGAATGTATGTTTCGTTTGATGATGGTGATCATTGGCAATCACTGCAATTCAATTTACCAACAACTTCGATCCGCGACATCGATGTACATGATGATGACCTGGTGATCGGCACTCATGGGCGCGCCTTCTGGATCATGGACAACATCACTCCGTTGCGTCAGTTGGATGCTGCCAGTACATCTCCCGATGCATTTCTTTTTCAACCTGCTATTGCATACCGAATCCATCTTTCAGGCTTTACCGGCACACCTTTTCCAAAAGATGAATCGATTGCAGAAAATCCTCCCGATGGAGCGATCATCGATTACTACATCAGCAAAGATGTTTCATCGCCAGTTACGTTGGAAATTTTTGATCAAGCCGGAAAGTTAGTCAGGCGATATTCAAGTGACGATAAAACTCCGGTTATTAATACAGCGAAAATTACAGTAACTCCGGACTGGTTTAATCTACCTGCACAATTATCAACAAAAGTAGGCATGCATCGATTTGTTTGGGATATACATGAAGCGTATCCCGATGAATTGCATGAAGGCGAATCAAAAGACGGAACGATGCCCACAGGAGTCTGGTCGTTGCCTGCAGATTATATCGCGAAACTTACAGTGAATGGCCATTCTTATCAGCAGCAGTTCACTGTGAACAATGATCCACGATCAAAAGTTTCTAACAACGATTTAATGAAGCAATTTGAATTTGCAAAGCTGATTCAATCAAAGCGGATTGAAGCAGCGAACGCCTCTCGCGAAGCAAAGAGTTTGTTAAAACAAGCGGAAGAGTTGCGAACAAAAACTTCGGGAAAGATTGCGGATCAAATTGTTGCATTTGAAAACGGAATCACTGATCTCACAGAATTTCGAGCGAATCCACTTGGCTGGGGCAAGCCTGGCAGTACGCCAACAAAAGTTACAAGCCTCTCATATCTTTCCCGCGCATTTTCAGATTTGCAGCAAACGGTAGATTTCGCTGATGGTGCACCGAGTGTTGATGCCCTTAGCGGTTTTGATAAACAAAGCACGGCACTTCGCAATGCATTGGATCGCTGGGTTAAATTCAAATCGGAATCACTTCCCGCATTGAACAAGGCCCTGCAAGAAAACAGGCTTACTGCATTAACACTGCAATCAAAATGAAATATAACACTGCCTATAAGAATCTAAGGATTTTGATTGCAGTAATAACCGCGCTTCTGTTAACGCGTACAGGCATCGCTACGACGACTGCAGATCTGATCCTGATTAATGGAAAGATCATCACCGTTGATGCAAAAGATTCCATCGTGCAAGCGATTGCGATTGGTGATGGCAAGATCCTGGCTGTCGGATCGAATGATGAGATTCACAAACGCGTTGACAACAACACGAAGATCATCGATTTGCAAGGACGCACCGCAACTCCGGGTCTCATTGATTCACATTGCCATTTTGATGGCGTCAGCCTTCTTTACATCCTGGATCTGAGCACCGTTAAAAGCATCTCTGATGCACTAGAGCTTGTACGCAAAAAAGTTTCTCAACTTCAACCGGGTGCATGGGTTGTTGGTCAAGGTTGGGATGAAGGCAAACTCGCAGAATTGCGATATATCACCGCAGCTGATTTGGATCCAGTTTCGCCTCAGAATCCAGTTTGGCTCTGGCACACAACCGGACATTATGGAGCAGCGAATTCAAAAGCTTTGCAAATGGCAGAGATCAGTTCTGAAACAAAAAATCCGCCTGCAGGAATTATTGAGCGCGATGCAAATGGGAAGCCTACCGGAGTTTTGAAAGAAGATCCGGCAATGCAACTTGTCACTCAACTAATTCCTGCGCTAACCCATGATCAACAACGTGCAGCATTGTTAAAAATGATGGAAGTTTTCAATCAAGAAGGAATGACTGCTGCAAAGGATCCAGGTATAGATCCTGATCGATTTGAACTTTATCGCGAACTTCTAAACGAACATCGATTCACAGTGCGCATCAATGCGCTAATCTTAGCTGGTACAACAATGGATTCCGCAAAAGTTGCGCTAGCCGCATTGCAAAAATTTCCAAGAGCACCGAAACCTTTTGATAATGGAATGCTGCTCGCTGGCGGAGTGAAAATTTTTATGGATGGCAGCGGAGGTGCACGTACAGCCTGGGTTTATGAGCCATGGCATCAAAAGTCGATTGAAATCGATAAAGAGAATACCGGCTATCCAGCATTAGATCCATCGGTGTATCAACAAATGGTAAAAATGTTTCACGATGCAGGAATTCATGTTGGCACACATGCGGTTGGTGATCGTGCGATTGATTGGGTTGTGGATACATATGATAAAGTGCTTCAGCAAAAACCGACAAAAGGTCTGCGACACGCCATCATTCATGACAACATCCCTACCGATCATGCAATTGCGATAATGGCAAAGCTGCAAAAGGAATATGACGCTGGCTATCCGGAAGCACAGGCGCCTTTTATGTGGTGGATTGGTGATCTGTACGCAGGAACATTTGGTCCGCAGCGCTGCCTTCGCTTAATGCCATTCAAAACATACACGCAAAAAGGAATTCATTGGGGAGGCGGTTCTGATTATAGCGTTACGCCATTCCCCGCACGTTATGGACTCTGGTCAACGATCGAACGCAAAACATTAAATGCAACTTACGGATCGCAACCTTTTGGCACTGCAGAATCGGTGGATATCCATGTCGCTTTGAAATCCTACACGATTTGGGCAGCGCATCAGATGTTTCTTGAAAATCAAATTGGATCACTCGAAGTCGGAAAAGATGCTGACATCGCTGTGTGGGATCGTGATCTGTATACCGTTCCGTCGGATGATTTAAAGAATCTGAAATGCGAACTGACCCTTCTTCGCGGCCGCGAAGTTTACCGCAATCCAGTTTGGCCCAAAAACTAAATTTCCTCGTTTCACAATCTGAAATCACGTTTCACAATGTGAAATATATCTGAAGATATCAATGGTACTGAACTGCAGTGCTCAGGAACTCTTTGAGAATACGATTGAACTCTTCCGGATTATCCATTTGAGGTAGATGATCCGCATCTTTCATAATTACTTTCTTCGCGCCTGCAATTCCAGTTGCGGCAACTTCGGCTGCGATCTGATTTCCTGGAGTATCTTTATCACCGATGACGATAAGAGAAGGAACCTTGATTTCGTTCAATCGCTTCACCGCTGGTGGATTTGATTGTTCGAACGGCCAAAATCTCATTTCGAAAATTGCTGCATTCTCTTCAATCATCGTTTTGAGTAATGGTGCAGTTTTCGGAAGGCTGCTGGTAACAGCAACCATCGGATTCTGAATCCACACAGCGGTTGCTTTGTTTAATCCTTCATCTTTGGCAAGCTTAAATACTGCCATCATCCGATCGGTTTCTTCTTTTGGAGGCTCAAGTCCGCTACGGACCTGCCGCAACAACTGTAATGCTTCGAACTCGTGAAGGTTTTTGAATGGCGAAATCGATCGCAAGATAACCGCCCATTGAATTTCCAACCAGGTGCGCTTTATCAATCTTCAAATGATCAAGAAGCATTTCAAGATCTGATACCGGTGAATATGCTGCTGTGGGCTTCTGCGATTTTCCGAAACCTCGCTGATCATAACGCACCACAGAATAATATTTAGCAAATTCTGCAAACTGATCATTCCACATCCGGCGATCGCCAAATCCGCCGTGCAAAAACACAACTGGCACTCCGTCTCCCATTGTTTCGTAATAAATCGCACCATCTTTCAATTGAAGTATTCCAGATTCTTGCGCGATGAGTGCGGAGCCCATTACCAGAAAGAATAAAGTAGAGAATAAAAATGTTTTCATGCACGAAGGATAACAATATCTTTGACAAAATAAAATGGGGCGGGAACGCATCAAGCGAACCCACCCCATTGTTCTTGTGTTGGGATGTATTTTTAATTCAATGCAACTGAGCCCCGCTGAGTCTTTGCGCCGAATGTCACTGTGAGGCCAACCACGCTGCTGAGTTTTGGATCAGCAGCAATCATTTCACTGCGAACAATTCTACCAATTTCTTCCATATATTTGAGAGCTTTTACCTGATCGCCATGCTGATTCAAGTACTCTGGAAGATTCATTTGAATTGAAGTTCTGCCGTTGCGAGCGGCATCAAGCATTTCTGCTGCCATTCTTGAAGCTACTGTTTGCGGATCAGGCATTGCATCAGGATTCGATCCGATCGGTGTGGGAAAAAAGATGTGAGCTCTATCGACACGAGTGCTGACTTTTTCCATCATTTTTTCAGGCGCAGCATTTGCAGACTCAGGACCTGTTTGAGGCAGATTTGTTTTCTTCTTAACCGGGCCATGGATTTCAAACTTCACACCTATCTTTAATTCACCACCATGCCAACCTTTACGATTTTCTTCAATGGAACCATCAATGATGATTCCCTTTCCACCTAATTTCTTGTTAATTTTCCCAGGAATGAGTTCATTTACTCCATGTTTTTTTGCACGATTAACATCTACTTGTGTTTTGCCATTCACTGGTTCTTTTACAGGTGGATATTTATCGATATGAACATCAAATTTATTATTTTTTCCAATGGAAACGTGCAGTCCTTGCTCATCAGTTCCAGTCCATTCACGGTTTGATTTTTGTCCTGAATGCTGGCTGCCCATGATATCTCCGTCTTTACCGAAATGTTTTGTTGCAATCAACTTCTTCTGCAAACTGTCGCCATCTTTTGCAATAAAGTTAACGGCTGCCGTGTCACCAGCAACTTCGAATTCTTTCCCTGCAATTTTTGCATGAGGCGTTGCAGGCTCTTTACCACCTTCTACGCTTTTCACCTCATCCCAGACTCCGTAAGCTTTCAAGCGGCGGTAAGTTTCAACCGTGGTATTGCGTTGATTTTCATCCATGTTATGCCAGACCTGTTGATTCATTTTGGATTTCAAATCATCATCAAGTTTGTCATATTCAACTTTGCCACTGAGCCTACCTGCGTCTCCAACTGCACTTTTGCTGCGATCGAATGTCGTTGAAGGGGATTGTTGCTCTTTCGTGGCTACGCCATTTTTAGGCACATACTTATTTGGAGCCGGAACTTTTGGCTGAGCATTCTGATATGCCTTTTCTAACTGTTGCTGAACGTATGAACCTTTAACTTCATTTTGCCGTTTGTAATCATTGCTGTTTTGTTTGGAACCTTCCGTTTGACGTGCTTCCGTTTGTGGTTCTGCGTTCGGTTTTTCAGCCTGTGGACTGTTGACTGTAGTTTCTCCCGAAACCTCACCAATATTAATGTCAGTTAATTTTGGTGCACCTGTATTGCCGCCTATTGTCGTACCCATAGTTGTCTCCTTTTGTAGAAATGCTGTCTTACGTTAATGAAGACGCGCGACGAAGGCAGTCGACGTCTCGCCGTCTTAGTGGTTAAGGTTTTATTCCCAGAGCCTGCAAGATTTGATCTGCTGCTTTTTGTTCATCAGGTGTGGTTGCTTTTTGCCTGATTTCTTGAGCAATCAAAAATCAAAGCTTTATCCTGGTTGGAAGGCCAAGTGTAACTGTTCTGAAAATTTCAGCTTCAGGAGATCTCTTATTTAAAGGTATATTCGGGACTGGGAAAGAAGATCCGGTAAGTATTCAGCCTACACTTGATGGAAATTTTGTTTAGCTTCTTTTCGACGATCAAATCCACTTCATAGTTTCATCACAAAGATTTCAATTTCAAACACCGGGAATATTTTGTGGCGACAATCATTCGCAGGTCAACCAAGACTTTGGCTCACAAGTGTTCTATCAACTCGGGAAGGTTTTCTGGTATCAGGAATGAGACGAGCACGGAAATTTTTGCAGCTTCTTTAAATCATATGAAGAACCGATTGCTGGAATTCCTTGTCGAACCTGCTCCACCGATTTTGACGAAAACGCAGATTGTCGAAAATTCGCCGGTTAATACAGAAAATCTACGTTCGAAATTTCAGAAGGAAGCCTGCAATTTCAAGATTTGTGCAAACTTCCGTGAGCCTCTTACAGCACTTTTTCCGCATGAGTGTATGTGAGGGGGAAAAAATGAAAATTCAGCGCAGCGATCAATCACCTTCCGTTCAGAACGAGCCAATTGTTTCTGGTAGAGAAAAAGGGAATGATTCTGTTGAGGTCAATAAAGGCTCAACTCCAAAGGGTGATAGCTTTGTCAGCAGTGACAAAGGAAGTGATTGGATTTCCAGTTCGCTCCGTGGGGATGTCGATGAGGCCAGAAAAAAGGATGATTCATCTTCAGACGACAAACAAATGTGGGATGTTAGGCACAGCCCGGGCAGCTGAAGTGATCTTTTCTTTGCCCCCTTGTGTTAACTATTCATTATGAAGAGCTACCAAAGGATCCACTCTTGATGCCCGCCATGCTGGAACGATCGATGCAATCAAAGCAATTGTGGTTAAGAATAGCAGTGAAAGAGATAAAGTAAGCAGATCAGTTGGTGATACACCAAAAAGTAAATATTGAATGGCTCTCATCGCAAAAATTGCCAGTGGCACACCAATTAGCAGTCCGGGCAAAGTTTTCTTCAAACCGTTCCAGACAATCATCCGCATGACCATAGGTTGTGATGCACCCAGCGCCATTCGAACTCCAATTTCGTGTGTACGTTGTGTGACCAGCAATGCCATAACTCCATAGAGTCCGACTGCAGATAAAGCCAGAGCGATGAATCCAAATCCGCCAATTAAACCTGTACCGACATCATACAAGCGCATCTTTCCGTAGCGGATGTGTTCTTCCAAAGTCCGTACATCTGATAAAGAAATTTCTGGATCGAGTGCACGCACTTCAGCGCGGACAGCGGAAATAATTTCCGCAGGTAGACGCGAAGTATGAATATGCAAAACAGTATCGGGACGGTAATTTTGATGAAAAGGCAAATAGAATGCTGGCCGTGGCGATTCAGCTGGCAATACATACTTCGCAGTTTTTGCAATGCCTACAACTTCGACCGGTTCTGAATTTGACGTATCAAACCGGAACTTTTTGCCCAGAGGGTTTTCTCCCGGCCAATATTTTCTCGCCATGACTTCATTCACAATCGAGACTTTTTTACTTCCTGGAATATCTTTCTCATTAAATACGCGGCCTTGTAACAACGGCATACCAACGGTCTTGAAGTAGTCCGATGAAACAATATTGACGTATGCCTGATCAGATCCGGAGTTATGCTGTGCTTTCCCTTCAATGAAAACTTCATATGATCCATTTTGAAAACCGATTGGAAGGTATCGTCCGTATGCTGCAGATTCAACACCGGGAATTGTGTGAACCCGTTCCAAAAGGCTGCGATAGAAAGTTCGTGATCGATTTTCATCGTAATGTAACAGCTGCGTATCTATCGCAAACACTACACGATTTTTTATTTGCACTCCTATGTCTTCTTTGGCTGCATTCATCGTTGATTGTAAAAACAATCCTGCGCAAACTAAGAGAACAAGCGATACCGCCACCTGAGTGACCAACAATATGTCGCGAAGTCTTTGACGTCCGGCTCCAACTGCGGAAGTGCGTCCGCCTTCTTTTAATGACTCCACCAGATTTGTGTTTGATGCACGCAACCCTGGCATCAATCCAGCCAAAACACCGCTGAAGACAGCAATCAATAGCGCATAACCGAGTATTGTTGAATCAAGAGAAAAATTCATATCGAGTGGGATATCGGTAGCAAAATGCAAATTTGCAAGCAAGTTGGTTAACCAGAATGCAATACCAATTCCTGCTATCGAACCGCAGAATGCCAGCAGAAGACTTTCAAATAAAAGCTGACGCAAAATCCGGATACGACTCGAACCCAGCGACATACGGATTGCAATTTCTTTTTGTCTACCCGAGGCTCGCGCATATAACAAGCTTGCAACGTTTGCGCAAGCAGCCAGCAGCACAAGTCCTACCAGCGTTATGAATATCAGTGCGATAGGAGGCATATAGGATATGGCGGCTGGTTCTAAACGTGTTCGTGGTTCAGCATACAGTAGCACGCGCTGTCCTTTATGAATCTCACTGTATTCTGTTTCGAGTCTCGCCGCTTGAACATTCAGCGCGGTTTGCGCCTGTGCATGTGTAACATTTTTTCGAAGTTTTCCGATAAAAAAGATCTCGCCTGCGCGGGTTCTTTGTGCAAGATCCTTTGCATAATCAGAATATAAAAAGTCCGCCGCTGAAAGCGGAATGTAGAGCGTTTGCTGAATCAGACCTGAATTGCCACGAAATGCTTTCGCTGAAACACCAATGATTGTGAAAGAGTTTCCATTAATTCGAATGCTTGAACCTACGGCCTTTGGATCACCATTGAAGCGTTTTTTCCAAAAGTTATATCCCAGGATTGCAACGTTGGCAGAGCCTGGGTGCTGTATTTCTTCAGTTGAAAAGCTGCGCCCTAGATGCATGTTCACACCCAGAACTTGAAAAAAGTTTCCGGTAACTATTGGAAACATCATCCGCTCGGGATTGTTATTTTCGATACGAATTTGTCCCTCTACAACTTGCCACCCTGCCGAATCTGCAAACACATTTTTGAGAGAACTGTAGTCTTGAAATGCCGGATAACTAAAAGGATACGGAAAACCGCCTTCCTTATCCGCTAATACCACCGAAACGAGTTCATCAGCATTGGATGCTCCTGGAAGAGGACGGAACATGAGCGAGTAAACAACACTGAAGATTGCAGTATTTGCACCGATTCCTAACGCCAGCGCCAGTATCGCCAGAATTGTAAAGCCGGGACTTTTCTTTAAGGCTCCGAAGGCTATATTGAAGATCTTTCCAGAGTGAATTCACGAATCCTCCGCATCGCTCTCCAATAAATACGGTGCCGAAGGCAAAATGTTTTGATTCCCTAAGGATTCAATGTGGTACTGACTGAGATACGGTTTGATGCTGCCTCTTGAAAATAGGCCGGCCATTCCGTTCGAATCCGCTCAAGTTTGGATAGTTCGGTTGCAGAAGGCTTGCGACCTTCATCCACAATCAATGCAAATCCAACATTGAATGCGCGCTGTGATGCATTCGATGCCGGAACTCGTGAGACCTTCTGCGGCGATAACTTGATTGATGTCGACGTTCACACGCGTTCCTGAAAACGTCACATTTTTTTTCGCGTAATCAGAAGGCATTGCACCTACTGAATTCGCAACATAAAACATTGGTGGTACATCCGATGCTGGAATGAGGCCCATTAAATATTGGTCAAGCAAAGAAAAACGTCGATTCACATCTGTTGTTGTGAATGTGCCGTTGCTATTATCGTGAATATCATTGCCATGCATGAACGAAGCATCGGAGTCAAATGTAAAACTCCAATGGCAGCAATCAGCAAGTAAATTAGTTGTCCGAACTCCATTTTCCATAATCCTTACTGATGCAAGCCAGTAATGTCCGATCTCATGCGACACCAGCCAAAGCGGCGTTCTACCAGTATCCGGAGCGTAACCTTGAAAAAATTGAAGAGGATCTGTGGGATACGATTCAAAATCAAAAAATGATGCGACCGCTTTCAACTTTCCTTTCGTTCCAAGAACTTTTGAATAGTTATACAAACTACGGCCGATTCCTTTGATATTGCTTTGATAAATAACATCGACTCCCGTTCCTGGAAACGAAGGCCGGCCTGGATGTTTAATACTGTAGAAAAGCGCAAGCATATCAAAGCGATCAGACTGCGATGACAGGAAAGCTTTCGCTATCGCGACAGGATCAACCGTTGATGATGATGAGAATGATTCAATTGCAGCATTTCGCGAAGTACTAACATTGCCGCTGCTGAAATCAACATATTGCGGTAATGCCTGGCTCGCTGGCCCTGGACTAATTCCGGTAACCGCAATCACATCAACGGCGATCGTACTGTACTGAAAATTAATATTTCCATCGCGGCCCAATGTTGTTTGAAAAATTATTTCATCTGAATTAGCGCGGATTTTCCAGGTAAAGGTTACTTCACTGGACTTTTTCTGCAGATACACATCCGCTGAAGAAAACAATGTATATAAATCAAGCGGCGCAATCCGGGGAGAGATATGGAAGAGCTCAAGATCTGAAAGACCTAAAGGAGGTTTTGCAGCTTTCGCGAATGTGAGATTTCCATTTGCATGCACAAATACGGACTTAAAAGTCGAACGATAAAAAGGAAAAGAGAAGCCGAGCGGGACTGATCTGACATCTCCGGCTTGCAATTGAATCAATTCACCAGACGTATTAACTGATCCGGCATTGGAAACATTTGTTTCGTACGTTCCATCTGTCGCGCGATTAAATTGGATTGTCCTTCCGCTCAAATCAAATTTGTTCGGGGCGTGCATCGTTCCGCTTTTTACGCTTGCTTCGATCACTACAATATTTCCAATTGCATTCAATGATGGCCGGTGTAATTTTTTTGCATTCTGCAAATGCTGTGCGACGCTTGCACGTGCTTGCTCGCGATAAAGATCAAACGAATTATTTTCAGCATTAAGTTGAAATGATGCCAGCAACAGAACAAACGCAATCATTAAATAATTTTTCATACTAGTTCAAAGTAAAACTCACTGAAGCAGCCGCAAACGTTTGATTGGTACCTCCCAATCGTCCGGACAAAGTAAATGTATACATTCCCGGTATCGTATCTGAATCGGTATCAACCTCATAAAGATGCGCGCCTTTCAATCCATGATGAGGACCGTTCGTCAGTCCTGAAATCAAAGGTAGCGCTCCGGCATTTGAATTTGAAGGTGCATTAAAGTTGAAAAAAACTGGAACGAGGTTATATCCGGGGCTCAATCCGGATGCATCATATTCAGCAACTAAATAAATGATATCTCCGCGTTGAAAAGTTGTTTTGATTTGAGCATTTTGGTTTTGAGGACCGCCTGCTATCGTTAATCCTTTGAATCTCAGAACGCCCTTTTGCCCTTTGTTCGGACACTTTGATTCCATGTTTCGCGAATGCATTCATAATTGCAACACCATTCACTCCGCTATTCATGGATTCATCCGCAGCGGACATTGCATCTCGCAAATCGAAAAAATTCATTTCGGAAGGTAGCAATTGCAAACACTGATACAGAAGTTGATGAGCTTTCCGCAATCCGATCTCTTTCTGCAAATCCCACCATGCACCGCTTGCAATGAGTCCGGTGTAATGCGGTTCTGGGATTTTAATTTCAGGAGCAGGCACATTCGCTGGATAACGATTCTTGTTTTCCAAATTTCTTCCTTCCCATTTTCCTGAAGCCTTATTCATGGAAGCAAATTCGCCCATTCGAGAATTGCCTGTAATTGAACAAGCAGAGATGTCTCCAAAACCTTCATGAAAAGCCAGCGGATAAACGCTTTCTACAGCTTCCAACAATCCCGGCACAATGTGATCAAGAACACCATGACCGTATTCGTGATAGTAGACGTCTCCATCAAGACCAAAATTATTGAATTTTTGACCTGCGCCAAAAATGAAAACTCCAGTTTTTGGAAACTGCGAGCTGCGAAGATACTGAGCATTGTCCCAACCAGCACCACTCACAGTCTGGATGTTTACAAAAACTGGCGCTCTTGAATCGAGACCGCGAAAGCCAACATTGCGCCAATGATCATGAACACGATTAATATGAAAGTAAGCCATCGCTTCAGAGAGCCGAGCATCATTTTCAGAAAAATCAAATTTTCGATCGGGACGTTTTGCAGTGGTAAATTTGGAAAGTGGGATCGTTGGAATCACGACATCCAGCACATTTTGTTTGAAATTTGCATTATAGGTCCGAACGAACTGGCCTGATAAAGCCTTGGTTGCATCCATATATAAGAGGCGTTGATTTGTCCGTTCCGAAGATACAACCGGATTTTCACTCCAAATGTTCGCTTCACCTTCAGCCTGCAAAAATGTTTTTGATGCTTGCAGAATTACCCGCGGATTCGCAACATCAACATAAAGCAGCCAGGATTGCGCATTCCGCGTTTCTATCTCAATGCGCCATGAAAGCCTCGGTTCAGCTCCAACGGGGTAAACAGTGAGACCCGTGTTAAGAATCGCAGCATCGCGACCAAAAATGCGTTTGATGTTTGCGTAACCTTCATCAGCATTTCCAACTACTCCAACATTTCCTTTTAAATTGAAGTACAGACTATTCGCAGCAATGATCTGATTTCGTTTGTTTACATGAATACTTATTTCACTTCGTGCTACAGGAAGCTCACCGAAGTATTGTTTGTAACGGAAATGAGTTCCTAGTGATGTCTGATCTGTGGTTATAAGTCTCAAATCATTTAGGTTTTGAATTCCTAACAGCTTGTAATGTTGTCTTAGAAATCTGGAAGTAGCTTCGCTCGGTGTTGCTGCGTGAGATCGACCAATTCCATAAAGAGAAATAACGTTTCCGTTTTCAGAAAACTGAACGCTCCACCGATTTCCTTCTTGAGATACGAAATCTGACCAGTCCGTTGTTTGAGGGCTTCCCTTTAAAGTAATAGCGGAAATGACAATTAAGATAAAGACCAACAAAAATCTCTTCATATATATTCTTTGTAATTCAAGGTGATGTTTTTTACAAAGTGTTTCGCTTTAAAAAGAGACGTACGCGAAGAGGTTAGGACTTGCGTATGATAAAGTACATTCATGATCGGCGAAGCCGTCTCTCACTATCGAATCATCCGCAAACTTGGCGGTGGTGGAATGGGGATTGTATATGAAGCAGAAGATAACGAGCTTGGCCGTCACGTTGCATTGAAATTCCTGCCTGATGAGGTAGGAAACGATCAAGCTGCATTAGAACGTTTCCGTCGTGAAGCACGAGCAGCATCGGCATTGAATCATCCGAATATTTGCGTGATTCATGAAATCGGCCAACATGAAGGACGTCCTTTCATTGCAATGGAAATGATGGAAGGACGTACCTTGAAATATGTCATCGATGAAAAGCCGATGGAAATTGATGCTGTGCTTGATCTGGGAACTCAAATTGCGGATGCGTTGGATGCCGCTCATACCAAAGGAATTGTTCATAGAGATATCAAGCCTGCAAACATTTTCGTAACATCACGCGGACACGCAAAGCTTCTTGATTTCGGTTTAGCCAAACAAGTTGCATCCGATACGAAACCTAATACTGAAATGCAAACGGCCAGCGTTCCGGATCAATTAACAAAATCAGGGTCGACCATGGGAACCGTTTCTTATATGTCACCTGAACAAGCACGGGGAAAAGATCTGGATGCGCGAACCGATCTTTTTTCTTTTGGTGTTGTGCTTTATGAAATGGTAACTGGTGTACTTCCCTTCTCCGGTCAAAATACCGGCGAAATTTTGGAAGCAATCTTCACAAAACAGCCCGTGGCTCCCGTACGTCTGAATCAAAACGTGCCTGCCGAACTTGAACGCATCATCAATAAATGTTTGGAAAAGGATCGTAATCTTCGTTATGGCGGCGCAGCAGATTTGCGAACAGACTTACAACGCCTCAAAAGAGACACAATTCACGCTACAAGCCAGCCTTCAACGATTTCGAAACCAATCTCCAACCGAATGTGGATTCTTGCAGCAATCGTTTTGATCTTATTGGCCGCTGGTTTTTTGTGGCTGATGAAAGACAAACTCAAACCAACAGCAACATCAGCTAACAAACGCAAAATGGTTGTTGTACTTCCATTTGAAAATCTCGGCCCGACAGAAGATCAATATTTTGCAGCAGGAATAACGGATGAAATTACAAGCCGTTTGTGTACTATTCCTGAACTTGGAGTGATCTCACGAACAAGTGCCATGCAGTATCAAAAAAGTAATAAGAATTTGAGAACAATAGGCGATGAATTGGGAGTAGATTATGTCCTGGAAGGAAGCATCCGCTGGAGTCATTCCGCGAACGAAAGTAAGGTTCGAATCACTCCACAACTTGTGCGCGTAGAGGATGATACGCAAGTCTGGTCAGATAATTACGATCGCGTTATCAATGATGTGTTTCAAGTTCAATCAGAAATTGCACAAAATGTTATTAGCCAGATGGGAATCACTTTGCTTGAGCCCCAAAAAGCTACGTTAACAAAAGTGCCGACTCAAAATGTGGAAGCATATCAATATTACTTGCGCGGCCATGAACTCGTCTTCTTTCCCACTTATGATCTTAGCGTTTTCAATGAAACGATTCAGAATTTTGAAAATGCCTTAAAACTTGATCCCGATTTTGAGGCGGCCCAGGCAGAACTGGCTATCACTCATCTTTCAGTGTTTCACGAAGGCTATGATACATCGCCTGAAAGATTGCAGATCGCCAAGAAACTGATAGATAAAGCCATGGAGACTGATCCTAATTTACCAATCGCTAAAGTTGCCCTTGGCTTTTATTATTATTTTGGTTTTAAAAACTACGAACTTGCATTGCAGCAATTTCATTCATCTTTATCTGCGGAACCGAATAATACAAACACAATGGGAGCAATAGCTTTTGTAGAAAGACGACAAGGAAAATTTGAGGAGTCAATCAAGCATTTCAAAAAAGCGATTGAATTGGATCCGCGCAATGTGAGCACGTATGCAGAAATTGGTAGTACTCTTTCGCGAATGAGGCGGTATCAAGATGCTGAAATCTATTTTGACAAGGGCATTCAGCTTGACCCGCAACAAGTGTATATCTACGGCATGAAACGAGCGAACTCTATTTCATGGAAAGGAGATCTGAAAGAAGGCCGCAAAATCCTGGAATCGATGCCTCAAAAAGAGCCTACTTTTTACAATGCATTCTGGTTGAGACAGGAAATCGCGGAACGAAAATACGAAGCTGCTTTAGATCGTCTGAATCGTATGACTTTCGAAGTTTTTCAAGAAGAAGCTAACTTTACACCGAAATCTTTAATGCGTGCGGATATATTTTCATATATGAAAAAAGACTTGCTTGCACGTTCGGAATACGAAAAGGCGGCGATATTTTTGGAGGCACAGGCAAAAGAAAGACCAGAAAATGCCGCTGTTTTTGCGGCACTAGGAAAAGCTTATGCAGGATTGGCACGCAAGGAAGATGCTATTCGTGAAGGGAAAAAGGCGATGAAAATGGTTCCAATTTCAGTGGATAAATTTATGGCACCAGGATACATAATCGATATGGCGGAGATTTATACGATATTAGGTGATTACGACCAGGCTTTGAATGAAATCGAAGAAGTGCTCGCAATGCCATTTTCATTTTCCGCAAAATCGTTGGCACTCAATCCATCATGGGATCCATTGCGATCTCATCCGCGGTACAAACAAATCGTCACAAAGTACTAATCATGCCGTAAGGCCACCATTGGGTCGACTTTTGTTGCGCGACGCGCAGGGATGTAACTTGCCAGCAACGCAAAACAAATCAATATGAAAGAAATGGCAACAAAGATTACTGGATCGGTAGTACTTACATTAAACAACATACTTTGCAACAGACGCGTCAATGCAAATGCACCGGCCAAGCCAATTATTGTGCCGCTAACCACAAGTTTGAATCCTTGTCCCAAAATAAGCGTCAGTACATCTTTCGATGTTGCACCGACTGCCATTCGAATTCCCAATTCGTGGTTACGTTGCGCCACAGAATATGAAATGACACTGTAGAGCCCGGCCGATGATAACACCAGAGCTAGGCATGCAAATATGGTGATGAGCAGCATTGAAAATCGGCGAGGCGCAACCGATGAAGAAAAAATATTTTGCATCGTTTTGATATTTGCTACGGGCTGATCCTTATCGATGGAGGCAACTTCACTCTGAATTACCTTTGCTAATGCCATTGGATTTGATTTTGTGCGGGCAACTAAATACATAAAATTTTCCGGGTTCTGATAAATCGGCATGTACATTTCTGGCTGGGCATCCTGATCCAGACCAAGATGCCTAATGTTTCCAACAATACCGACAATTTCTCGAACAAAGGTTCCAGTTCCATAACGAATCTTAATCCGTTGTCCGATCGGATCGCTATTTGGCCAATTTTGTTTGGCCATCTTCTCATTTATGACAACAACTTCCGGTGCATTCTCATTATCCCGATCAGTAAAGTCCCTTCCTTTAATAAGCGGGATACTCATCGTACGAAAGTAATTTGGAGTAACCCAACAGAAACCGGCCCATGGAAGTAAATTTTCAGGTGGTGCTGGTTTTCCTTCAATACTGAAAATCGTTGAGGTAGAGCCAGTCAACGGCAAAATACTTGTCCCGCCAACCTCTTCAACACCCGGTAGATTTTTGGTGCGTTCAAGAACCGCTTGGAAAAATGTGGTCTGCGTTTTCATATCAGGATATTTTTTTGATGGTAATGACAATTCAACGGTTAATAAATTACTGGGATTCATGCCCGTTTTAACAAGCAGCAGTTCAACGAAGCTTTTGATCATCAATCCGCTGCTGATCAGAAGCACCAGGGCCAATGCAACTTCAAATACAATTAACGAACTACGAACTTTTGCGTGGCTCACACCTGATGAACCACCGCGATCCCCTTCACTAAGAGATTCGTTTAGATCAGACTTGAGTAGCTGAAGAGCTGGCGCAAGGCCGAAAATGATTCCTGTTAGAACCGATACTGCAAAAGTGAAAAACAAAACAGAAAAATCCAGCGTTGTTTCTTTCAAACGTGGAATATTTTCGGGACTGAGCATAACAAGAAACCTGGTTCCAAGACTTCCAATCAGCAATCCAACTGCACCGCCCGTAAAGGCGAGGATCATACTCTCCGTAAAAAGTTGACGGATCAGCCAGCCGGGACTTACACCAAGAGCGGCTCGAATAGCCATCTCTTTTTTGCGCGTGGTCGCACGTGCGAGTAGCAAGTTGGCTATATTTGCGCAAGCAATCAGTAAAACAAGAACCACCGTTCCAAATAAAATAAAAAGCGTCAAACGGCTCTTCCCGATAACGTCTTCCCGGTATGGCACCAGCAATATTCGATCGCCAGTATTGGTCGCTGGATATTCTTGCTCCAAACTTTTTGCAATGACGTTCATCTCGATTTGAGCTTTTTCTATTGTGATCCCTGGTTTCAATCGGCCTACCACACCCAAATAGTTTGTGTTTCGATCAGCAGCTCGTTTTGGAGTCATTGGCAATGGAACCCACAAGTCTGCCGGAAATGGGAAATCTGCACCAACCAATGGAAACTGAAATCCCGGTTTCATGATTCCAACCACTGTGTAATCAAGTCCATCCAGCTTTAAAGTTTTTCCAACTAAATTGCGATCACTACCAAAGCGGCGCTGCCATAAACTATGACTGAGTAGAACAACGTGGTAATGATCTGGCCTGTCCTCATTCGACAAAAAATTTCTTCCGATGATTGGTTGAACACCGAGCGTTGAAAACAGATCGGCGGAAACGAAAACACTTCTAAGTTGTTCCGCATGATCTACACCGGATAAGTTGTGTGCGCCATACGCAGCAAAACAGGACATGCCGTCAAAAGCTTGTGTTCGCATTTTACAATCGAGGTAATCTGCAGCTGAAACCGGAGCTTTTGTTAGTTGTGTCAGGTTGCCATAAATCGAGACTAGACGAGCAGGATCTTTGAAAGGGAGATCTTTCAATAATACAGAATTGATCACGCTGAAAATGGCGCTGGTTGCACCGATGCCAAGCGCTAAAACGATCACTGCAACGACAGAAAAAGCAGCGTTTCGAAAAAAGAACCGGACGCCGTAACGTATATCTCTAAGCAGCGCTTCCATTTGCCACCTTGTAAACTATCGCCACTCTGAATTAGACGAGGAAAATGAAGAATTGGTTGACGATTGTGAACGCTGTATTTATAAAAGCAGAACGCGTGCCTAAAACTTCGTATTACATAGCCCAAATACCTTGCCATTATTCTGACTTCATGAGATTGTTCCTTTGTAATCCAAGTCACGCTCACATTGACAAACTTCGGGAGGATTGATGAAAGAATTAGAAGCAATACTGGGAGCGATCAGTAATTGGGTTTGGGGCACTTCCAATGCTAATTTTGCTTGTAGGTACCCATATTTTCTTAACTTTCCGGCTTAAAATCATTCAACGATTTTTGGGAACCGCAATCAAACTTTCATTTCGACGCACCAAAGAAGGTAAAGGCGATGTCAGCCAATTTGGAGCGCTGACAACTGCACTGGCCGCAACGATTGGAACTGGAAACATTGTCGGAGTCGCAACGGCGATTACTGCAGGTGAACCAGGAGCTGTTTTGTGGATGTGGCTTACAGGAGTATTTGGAATCGCAACGAAATATTCCGAAGCTGTACTCTCTGTAAAGTACCGCATTACTACAGAACAAGGAATGATGGCTGGCGGCCCTATGTATGTACTGGAACGTGGCATGAACAAGAAATGGTTAGGTATCATTTTCGCTGCACTTACCGCTGTCGCTGCTTTCGGTATCGGCAACATGGTGCAAGCGAATTCGATATCCACACTCGTTCATGAAACTTTCAATATTCCACCATGGATTACAGGCGCTGTAATGGCACTCTTTACAGCGGTTGTGATTTTGGGTGGAATCAAATCGATCGCATCAGTTTGCGAAAAGCTTATCCCGTTCATGGCGGTTTTTTATGTAATTGGATGTGCAATTCTATTGATCATGAAATTTTCAACCATCCCGGAAACGATTCAACTTATTTTTAGTAGCGCATTCAGTGGACAAGCGGCGATCGGAGGTTTTCTTGGAGCTGGAATGAAAGAAGCGATCCGCTATGGTGTGGCACGTGGACTCTTTTCAAATGAATCCGGATTAGGAAGCGCGCCGATTGTTGCTGCTGCAGCGCAAACAAAAAATCCGGTACGACAAGCCCTTGTTTCATCAACTGGAACTTTTTGGGATACAGTTGTTGTTTGCGCAATGACAGGCCTGGTACTGGTGAATTCCGGTGACTGGACTCGTGGATTACAAGGCGCGTCTTTAACCAAAGCGGCGTTCTCTGAAATTCATACACTGGGTCCGGTTGTACTAACGATTGGATTGCTAACTTTTGTATTTTCTACAATTCTTGGCTGGTCTTACTACGGGGAAAAAGCAGCCGAATACTTATTCGGAACGCGAGTAATCAAACCATATCGCTGGTTGTGGGTTGTTGCGGTGATGCTCGGCTCCGTGGCTACTCTTCCTATGGTTTGGTCTTTTGCCGATATTGCAAACGGTCTAATGGCGATTCCCAATCTGATTTCATTGCTTGTTCTTAATAAAGTCATTGTGTCTGAAACAAAACAATATCTGTGGAGTGAGAATCTGGATAAAGCGGCGTGAGTTAAATAAAAAACTTTTCATTTTCTAATCAGGATTTGATCCGAATCCTTCCGCGAAATATTTGGAACTTGAGTTCCGTCTTTTGGATATCCAATTGGAATTACTAAGAAAGTTTTTTCATTTTTTGGTCGATCCAGAATTTCCTGCATAAAAGCCATAGGGCTAGGTGTGTGAGTCAGTGAAGCCAGTCCCGCATTATGAATCGCGGCAAGCAAAAATCCAACTGCAATGCCTACCGACTCATTAACATAGTAATGTTTTGATTTCTTGCCATCCTGAAGTCCGTAATCTTGCCGGAAAACAACAATGATGCAAGGAGCTTCTTCCAGAAATGGCTTACGCCAATCAGTGCCAAGAGGAAATAAGTCTTGAAGCCATTCTGTTGTAAAGCGTCGCTCATAATTAATTTTTTCTTCTTTCTCTGCGGCAATTCGAATTTTCTTTTTTGTGGCTCGATCGCTAACAGCAACAAAAGTCCAGGGTTGTTTATTTGCACCGGAAGGTGCACTTCCTGCAGTGCGAATCAGTAAATCAATTAGACCTTCAGGCAAAGGTTCTGAGGAAAATTCGCGGACTGTTCTGCGCGAACTGCAAAGTTCGTAGAAATTCCTGGCGCGCTGCATTTGCTGTTCATTGGTCAGCCTTTTGAAATTTAATGGAATGAAATGTTCCATAGCAGCTCAATTATTCCATATTTATCCATTTCAAGTTGATGCGAAATTTCTATTTACTTTGTGAACTTAGGGCCTTTAAGGTGGCCCAAAATAAAATTGGGGTGGGATTCGCTTCTATCGACTTTTTCGCCGGGACTTTGCCATTAATGGAAAACGATCTGGATGATGAATCGACTCTACCGCCAAATCAATATCCAACTCTGGCCAATATAAGTGCTCTGGTTGCGGTAGCTGCACGTTAAGCAGCTCATTGATTGGGGCATCTTTGAACCAAGGGAACTGTTTAAACTCTACAAAGAGTTCCTCTTGATTAATAAGTAACCAGAAACCGTGTTTGGAAATATTGGTGACTTCAACTTCCGAAGTGTTCTTTCCAAGCGTTGGGGATTTCGTTTTCATGTTTTTCGATAAGCCTTTTTGCTCTTGTTAATTGAGCCTGACTTAAACCGTAATTAATTGCCAGTTTTATTTCGGGCTCAATCCAGAACTTAGCCTCACCGTTTTCCCGATGCACATGAACATGAATCCTAGATTCTTCCCTTGAGAAGAAAAAGAATCGGAAACCGCCGGCTCAGAAAATAGTAGGACTCATTCTTATTTTATATCATGTGAAGGATGGGTCTGATGGACGATGCAAATAAAATTGGGGTGGAGTTCGCTAATAAAAGCGCGAACCCACCCCGAAATAAACCTTAATCGTTTTTTAAGCTCAACAGTTGGACCAGCCGCAGGCGTGACATTTTTCACAGCCTTCCTGCTTGACGGTCGGACTACCACACTCAATACACAGATTGCCGGTTGCAACTCCTTCCATCGCGGATTGAATTACAGGTACCAGCGAATCTTCTACCTTTGGTATTTGCGATTTCGATTCAAGATACACATGCAGAGCACGAGCAATGGCATCCGGCACAGAGCGCACGCGTTTCTGTCCGAATCCAACATCACGCGAACCGCCGATTCCCTGCAAATGTCGTACAATTAAATCGACTCGCTGATCTGCCGTTAAAGGTGACGGCATTCGTAACATCAGTGAGAGACTCCTGCCTAATGCTTCCGCATCCGCGGCTACATCCGATCCGGCTTTGCCCACATTCACAAAAATTTCGAAAGCTTCGCCGCTGCCGTTCTCGTTAACCGTCGTATATACGGTGCCATGCGGAGACTCTATTTTTATTGTTCGTCCGAGCAACACATCCGGACGCCCTTTCATCGTCATCTCTTTGCGAGGCTCTACTGCTTCTGCCGATTTGGCCCCGTGAGTCAGAACCTGCATCGGCTTACACCCATCTCTATAGACCGTAATTCCTAAACATCCGGTGGTATATGCAAGCTTATACGCATCACCGATGTCTTCCGGTGCAGCTTCATTCGGAAGATTGATTGTTTTGCTTACAGCATTATCAGTAAATTTTTGAAATGCTGCTTGCATCTTCACATGCCATTCCGGTGGAATTTCATGCGCCGGTCCGAAAAAGATTCTTCAGCTCCTGCGGAAGATTCGTACCGCCGATTGTGCCATGTTTCCGCACATGTTCTTTCAGCGTCTCCGACCAATATCCTTCTTCTTTCATCACCTGTTCAAAAAATGGGTTGAAGAATTCAAACCCTAAGCGATGTTTGAAGTAAAGACCGAAGATCGGCTCTATTCCACTTGAACATCCTGCAATAATGCTGATCGTACCGGTTGGTGCAATCGTTGTTACTGTAGAATTTCGCAGTGGATAGCGGTCTTTGTAAATCGATTCATGCCAGCGCGGAAAGACACCCCTTTCTTCAGCCAGCGTACGCGATTCATCATGCGACACCTCTTCGATGAACTGCATGATTTTTTCCGCCAATTGCAAAGCTTCTTCCGATTGGTACGGAATGCGTAACTGAAACAACAAATCAGACCAGCCCATTACGCCAAGTCCGATCCGGCGATTGTTCTTCACAATCTCATCGATTTGTTTCAACGGAAATGGATTGCATTCAATCACATCATCCAAAAATCTTACGGACAATCGTGTGATCCGATCCATCTCCTTGTAATCGATTTCCCCATCTTTCACTAGCAGGCCCAGATTGATTGAGCCGAGATTGCATGACTCATACGGGTAAAGCGGCTGTTCACCACAAGGATTCGTAGATTCTACAGGTCCGCAAACTGGAATAGGATTGGACGCGCCTGAATTCACGCGATCAATAAAAATCAATCCAGGATCTCCGGTTTGCCATGCAGCATCTACAATCTTTGTGAATACGTCCCGCGCATTCAATCTCCCCACCTCTTTGCCTGTCTTCGGCGAAACTAGAGGATATGTTTCATTGCGCTCGTACGCACCCATAAACTCTTCGGTGATCGCACAGGAAATATTGAAGTTATTGACTTCCCCTGTTAACTTGCAGTCAATAAACTCCATAATGTCCGGATGATCAATCCGAAGTATTCCCATATTGGCACCCCGTCTCGTACCCCCTTGCTTTAACGATTCGGTTGCCGCATCGAAAACTTTCATAAATGAAACAGGACCCGACGCAACTCCTTTGGTTGTTGAAACCATGTCATCACGCGGTCGAATCCTTGAAAAAGCAAAACCGGTCCCGCCTCCGGATTTGTGGATGATCGCAGCATTTTTAATCGATTCGAAAATCCCTGAAATGCTGTCCTCAACCGGCAAGACATAGCATGCGGAATACTGTAAGTTGTTATTCTTTCCGGCATTCATCATGGTTGGTGAATTCGGAATGAATTTCCGCTCTACCATCATCTTGAAAAACTCGCCGATAATGTTCTCGGCTTCCTCCTTACTCTTCCAGGATAATTCGGCCTTCCCAATTTCTGCCGCGACGCTCCAGCATCGATCATCAGCAGATTCAACTACATTGCCGTCCTCATCCTTTAAGAGATACCTCATTCGGAGAATCTCCAGAGCATTATCCGGCCATGTGCTTTTCACTATTGGACGTTTGAAAAGGGTCACCATGGGGGATCTGTCTCTCCTTTTTTTTCTTTGTTTATCCCTGTTTGCCCCTACATTTCTTCAGGGCGGTTTGTAGACTGAATCACTATACACCCAACTTATACTATATACAACTATTCCGCCCTCGTCGAGACTTTACCACAATATATAGTGTTTATGCGGATCTTTTACAATCTCTCGAGGACGACCAATTTTGGCATATTTTCGGTCAAAAAATAGGATAAATTGTTTTACACACTTAAATGTGTAAAATATTGTGTGAGAATGGCTACCAACTTAGCAATTAATCCGAAATTATTAGATGAAGCTTTGAAACTCGGCGGACAAAAAACCAAGAAAGCCACGGTTGAAGAGGCATTGAAAGAATATATTAGCAAACGCAAACAACTAAAGATCACAAAACTTTTTGGAAAGGTCGATTACGAACGCCAGAAAAAATGAACGTACTTGTACATACCACCATCTGGTTACTTGCTTTCCGTAGATCCAACAAAAGCCAATCCAGTCAGTTTGTACATGAGTTGGAAGAACTGATTCGCGAATGCAGAGTTGAGATCATTGGTCCGGTTCGTCAGGAAGTTTTAACCGGCATCCGCGAAAAACAGGATTTCGATGAATTACGAAAGGCGATGAGGGCGTTTACCGATTTAACTATTGTGTCATCTGACTTCGAACGCGCCGCAGAAATCCTTAACGCATGTCGCACTGCTGGAATTCAAGGATCCGATACAGATTTCCTTTTGTGTTCAGTTGCTGAATCAAGAGGTCTTGCCTTGTTTACAACCGATAAAGACTTCCATCGCTATGCAAATCATTGCACTCTGCAATTCCATGAGCCTAGATCTTAATCCAACAAGCACTCCTGATTTCTGCGGCACCGGTTTATTTGCCGGCTTTCATGTCATCCCACTTACGCTTGGCTTCATCTGTGGCGTCACTAATCGTGCCTATTGGATCGCTCCAGGCTTCAGCGATCTCTCCCAGTTTACTTTTGAGTTCACCCGGAACCTGCTTCAGAGTATCTTTGACAACTTCCGGAACTGATTTCATCGTAGGGGCAGGGTCTCTTGTGGTTGTACCCGTCCGCACATCGTTCTGAAAAGCGGCTTTGTTTTCTGAGGGAATTTGGGAATTGAGCTCGTTAGCCAAAACCTGGCCGCCCAGTCGTTGTTCAGCAACTAATCCCGATTTATATTCCGGTGTAGCTTGAACAATTGGTCCAGCCTCAGCAGGCACAGTATCCTGTGTTTGCGGTTTTGGTGCTTCGGTTGTTTCTTCCATAACGGTTTCTTGAATCCTGACGTCAGAAATTTTGTCAATCATGTTGTGGGTTCCTCCGTTGCGCTGTTTAGCAAGCTACATGCCAGATGGTTTTCTGGAGAATCTAAGAAGCACTGCCCTCGATCCGCATATACGCAGGCCGGAATTCGATCACTCTATTTTTAGCCTTTTGGCTAAAAAAATTAACCGTTTGACAAATTTTTCAGCAGGGCTTGTAACGTTGGCTACAAACGTTCTATTGCTTTACCAATTCCACGCGCCGATTTTGTGCTCGGCCTGCCTCGGTATCATTCTTCGCCATCGGTTTTGTATCACCAAATCCTTGCGTTGTGAGACGGCTTTCGTCCACTTGATGATTCTTAACCAGATAATCTTTTACGCTCTGCGCGCGTTTGCGCGATAGTTCCATATTGTAGGCAGGCTTACCAACATTGTCAGTATGACCTTCAATCGTAAGTTTCAGATCAGGTTGATTCTTCAAGACTTCAGCGACCTGACTCAGCACTTGTGCAGATTCCGGTTTGATAGTCGCCTGGTTAAAATCGAATTGAATTCCGTACAATGCAAGTTTGCCCTGCTCTTCCAAAAGCTTTGCCATGCCGCCAGCATCCAGTTTGCCTCCGACCTGAAATGTAACTGAAGTAATTTCCGTACCGCCGCTGTCATCGCTGTTCAGCCGGAAATCGTAGGAACCATTTTCAGGCGGCGCAGTGAACAACATCTTGCCGGAAGTTTTCTTTTCAACATATTGGTACTGGATATCATATTTATCATTAACGTCTTCTTTGCCGTGCTCCGCTTTAGAAGGGATCATTCCAATCCATGCACTTCGCGGCAACGTATCGGATGCTGTAAAGTTAAGCTCGATTTGTTCGCCCGGAAGAAACGATGTTTTTGAAAGTTTGAGTGTTCCTTCTTTTTTTATCTCACCAACAGTAAAAGTGACAGAGCCGATTTCGGTTCCCGAACTGTCGGAATCATTCAATCGAAGATCGTATGATCCGGAATGATCGGGCGCATTGAAGGTGAAAGTTCCAGACGTTTTTTCTTCTATATATTGGTAGGCCAGGTCGTTTTGATCGTTAGTGTCCTCACTACCGTGCGGGACATTGGAGGGAATGAGACCGATCCACGCACCTTTGGGCAAAGGTTGATCCACTTTGAACGCAAGATCAATTTTTTCGCTAGGCAAAAATGAAGTTTTCTGCAAAGTCAGTTTCGCGTTGTATTGAGGAGCAATAACGTGGAATGTTGTTGAAGCAAGTTCTTTGCCGCCGGATGAAAGTCGAAAGTCATACGATCCTGGTTTCAAAGGAGCTCTAAAGATGTACTTCGCATCACCAGCTTTGAAGTACTGATAATCCACATCGTGAGCATCATTGGTACTTTCTGTACCATGTTCAATATCGGAAGGAATCACTCCAATCCAGGAAGTATTGGTGAGTCCTCCACCGGAAGTGAGAGTGACTGTGATTTCCTGTCCTGGCAGGACTTCGGTTTTGTCCGTTTTCAATGAATCGGAATATGCGAAAGTCGCGATGCAAATCAGTAGAACCGTCCAAAGAATTTTCATACTACAATCATACCGCAGAGGGCGTGTCTCTACGGTAAATTTCTATTCGCTGCGAAGGACAACTGCGGCATCAGTTCGCGCGGCGCGTCTGGCAGGAAGTAAGCTTGCGGCAAGGGCGATGAGTAAAATCAAAATAGCAGCAGCACCGAGTACGACAATATTTATTGCGGAAATTCCATACAACAATCCTTGAATCAAACGATTCAATGCTACACTGCCAAGCAACCCAGCGATCGCTCCAAGAACAACTGGCACCATGCTGGTTTGAATCACATGCAGAAGAATCATAGAGTGTGTAGCACCAAGTGCCATACGAACTCCGATTTCATTTCGTCTTTGATTAACGGAATATGAAACGACGCCATAAATTCCAACCGCAGCAAGAAGTAAGGCAAGCACCGCAAATGAACCAAGCAGTAATACTTGAAAGCGCGGTTTGGCAACGGCCTTTGATGCAAGTTGATCCATGGTTTGGATCCGGTATAGCGGAAGAGCGCGATCAATGCTGCTGATCTGTTGTCTGATTTCCGGAAGCATCGATGCCGGATCTCGCTGAGTGTGAACCACCAAGTACATTGTTGAATCTGCCGATTGTGTGAATGGCACGTAGACTTGACCTAATCCTTCCTGCGATAAGGAAACATTGCGTACGTGACCTACAACACCGATCACTTCACGCCATTTTCGCGAATCAAATCCGATATGACGTCCGATTGGATCCTGATCAGGCCAGTATTTCCTGGCAAGTTTTTCATCGATCAAAACAACAGGTTTCGAATCAGTGGTATCGCTTGAATGAAAATCGCGACCTCGCAGTAACGAGATTCCCATTGCACGAACATAATCCGGAGTGATGATTCGATATTCAAAACTTAATGGAGGCTCAGCACTTGATGGCGTATAGCCTTGAATTTCAAAAGTGGCAGTCCAATTTTGACCAGTCATTGGCAAAATAGCATTTGCACCTACGTTTATTACGCCAGGAATTTGCCGGATTTTTTCTTGCATTTCAGTAAACCGTTGGATGCGCTGATGCTGTTCCGGATATTGTGACTGTGGCAGCGTAATTCCAAATGTAATTCTTTGATCGGTATGGAATCCGGCATTTTGATTCAGCAAATTCATAAAACTGCGTGCAAATAAAATTGCACCGGCAAATAAGATCAATGCGATTGCAACTTCGGAAAAAATCAAAAAATGACGGAAACGTTGTACCGGGCGTCCGGATGAAGCATGCGAACCTTCTTTCAATGAGTTGCTCAGATCTGCTTTCTTAGTCATGCGCAATGGAGTGAGTCCAAACAAAATACCGGAAATCAAAGATACAACTGCAGCGAAGGTTAAGACTGTCCAATCCAAACTTGTTTCCATGATCCGTGGAACATCTTGTGGTGAAAATAACCGGATCAAACCGAAGCTTGCATATGCAAGCAATAATCCTAATATGCCGCCGCACAATGAAAGCACAATACTTTCGCTCAAAAACATTGACATTAGCTGAGGGCGTCCGGCACCAAGAGCAATCCGGATAGCGACTTCCCTGCTTCGCTCCATGTTGCGTGTCATTACAAGATTCGCGATGTTTGCGCATGCCAGTAACAACAAAAATCCTGTGGCACCCATCAACAGCAATAGTGTTGGACGCACTTCGCCAAACAATGATTCCCGAAGCGATACAGCTTCCGCATCCCAACCGCTGCTTAACAAAAAGTCGCGGCGATCCGGCACGCGTTCAATGACACGTGCAGCAATTGTGCTCATTTCCGCCTGCACCTGCTTAAACGACTTTCCTTTTTTGATGCGCGCAACCATTGTTAGAAATTCGTTTCCGCGGAAACTATCGGCACGTTGTTCAGCTGTAAAAATCAATGGAACCCACAATTCAGTTTCCTGATCAGGAAACCAAAAGTTTTTCGGCATCACCCCAACAACGAGGTATTTCTTTCCACCCAAATTCAAAGATTTTCCAAGGATGTTTTTGTCTTTTCCAAATCGCCGCTGCCAGAGTGAATGGCTCAACACCGCAACCGGATTGCTGTTTGGTTCATCATCCGATCCAAGAAAAGATCTTCCATAAGCTGCGGGAGTTCCGAGAGTTGGAAATAATGATGCAGTCACATATGCAGCATTGATTTGTTCCGGCTCACCGCGATCCACAAGAGCCAATCCGGATTTCACAAACGCGGCGACATTTTGCAATGTGGTTGCTTGATCTTTTCGATCGTAATAATCGGGTGGCGAGACGTTGCAGCGAGACGTATCGGATTTGCCATATAAATTCCAGATGAGAATCAATTCATCCGGTTTGTTGAATGGAAGTGGTCTTAATAAGACCGCATTCAATACGCAAAAAATTGCAGTGTTCGCTCCGATGCCAAGAGCCAGTGTCAGTAAGACTACTGCTGCATAACCCTTGCTTTTAATTAATGAGCGCACCGCTACGCGCCATGTCATGTTGATTTAGACCTTCAACCTGCGAAAAGGTTTATCCGGGGTTAGGCACTCTTATTCGCGTAATTAGGATCTCTGTCAGAAACTGCCCGATCGGAATAAAGATAGGGATCGAGATCGGCATCAACACTGTGAATTTTCCCGGGCGTATCAAACGCAAACACAATGCACACACGATCATTCGTACCGCGAACTTCGCGCACCGAATGGAGACACTTATTTGCGTTCATGATTAGCAGTTCACCAGCCGCTGGAGTGATCAGTTTGTATTTCGATGAAAAAATCTTCCGGCAGATTTTGGTTAGAAAAATTTGATCTAAAAATCTCTGGATGGATGACAATCGATCTGAGTTCAGCAAAATCCGGTAATTTCCAAAAAGCTCAACTTCGCCGCCTTCGATCTCATTCAAATAAAGGATTGCGGTTACAGCATTCCGATCATAATGCCATCGATACTCACCACCGGGCGGAGTGATGTTGATGTTGATCGCCACTCTTGAGTTTTTCAGTGGCGCAAGTGGAACGCCGGAAAATTCCTCTACAATTTCGTGAACTTCGCGCGAGAGTTTTGTCACTTCCGGAAAGTGTTTCGCAATTAAATGTCCATCAATCACAAGGTAATCCAAACTTCGTTCTTTGCATTTGCGCACAACCCGTGGAACCGGAAATGTTTCTTTAAACAATAATACAGAATTAAGAATCGTGGTGCATTCAGATGTTGGAAGAAAATGGTTATAAGTGTGAAGCGCTTTCATAGTTGTTTAATTATATTCGTAGTGGCGAGCGGAAGCTCGCCTACCAAGTAAAGCCGGCGACCTTCCGGTCGCCACTACTACCCGTTTTTGTCGCCAGAAGCTGCGAGGAGTTGCAGTTCCTTTTCCAATTCCGGAGTTTCCATGCTTGCGATTTTACGTTTCAAACGTTGTAATCGTTCGCTGGATTTATCGTAACTGCCCTGGGCATCGCGAATATGGCTACCAATCTTTGAAAAATCATTTTCAAATCTTGCCATATCATTTTCAAGTTGTTGAAGTTGCGCCAGAATTTGCTTTGCCTGGTCAGAAATTTGCAGCCCTCGAAGTCCCATCAAAATAACTTGCAGGTAAGCGTAAAAAGTATTCGGAGAAACCGGAATCACTTTTTTGTTCAGGCAGTGTTCATAGAGCTGGTTGTCTTCCCGAACGATCAATTCGTAATACACATTTTCAGCAGGGATGAACATTAAGGCAAAATCGAAAGTATTTTCATCAGGATTAATATAACGCTCGGCAATATCATTCACGTGTTTCTTTACATCGCTTAAAAATGTTTTTCGCAGCGCTTTCTTTTCAGCCTCAATTTCAATCGTGAACATCCGCTTAAAATTTTCCAGCGGAAATTTCGAATCCACACATAAGATATTCTTGCCAATAAAAAGGGCAGCATCGACAATCGTGCCTCTACCAAAGGAATGCTGAATCCGGTATGAGCCGGTTTGAAGACACTGCGACAGTAAATCCTCCAGCAAGAATTCACCGAGACCGCCCCGCATTTTGGGCGACTGCAAAATGTTTTGAAGGGATTTGATATCTCGGGCCAGATCCATGATTTGATGAGTAGATTCCTGCATCCGCCCTAAATTTCCTTGCACCTGCGTAATCGCATTCGTGGTGTTGCTTACCTGGGAATTGATTAAACCGAGATTGCTGGAAAGCGTTTGGGTGTTGGAATCAAGCCTGGCAGTAAAGTTTTGTTGCAGCTGATGCATTTGAGATTGCATATCAGTTTTCACCTGCTGCATCTGGCGGTAAACAAATAGCAGCACAACCACTGCAATCAGCGACAAACTTAAAGTTACAATCTCCATATGTCTAATCTCCAACGCACCTCAATCAAAATTGCATTCGCACTGATCGGCGCTTTTCTTTTCGTATACTTCGGAAGTAAAACAGGATGGCAACGCATTGCCGATACAATTCACGATCATGCTTTGTTGATTGTTGCATTGATAGTCGTTTTCACCCTTTATCATTTCCTGCGAACTTATACCTTACAGCTTTGTATTCCCGCACCTTCAAATTTCTGGCACGTATTTAACTTCCGGCTTGCTGGTGAATCATTCGCATACTTAGCAATTGGCACCATCGCAGGTGAATTCGTAAAAATTGCGATGGCACGTGACCGGCTTCCTGCATCGGATGCTGCAACAGGAATTTTTGCAGAGAAGTTAATCTACGCACTTTCAGGTGCTGCATTTATCATCTCCGGACTTTTTGCGGCCGTATTTGTATTAGGAAAGAATATTGTGATCCTTTCCGCAATTTCAGTTTTGATCGTTGGCTTTGCAACGCTCTTTTATTTGATGTCTTCTGGTGTACGGCCGTTTACTTCACTACTTAGAAGATACCAGACAAAGCCTTTCTTTCAAACATTAATACGTACGGAAGAGGGTCTTTTTCGCTTTCGAACTTTATATCCGAAAAGATTCCTGGCTGTATTTCTCTTGAATTTTGCGAGCTTCTTTTATCCGGTGATAGAAACTGGATTTATTTTCCGGGCGCTTGGCTACAATGTTCATATCCTTCAACTCTGGTACTTGCAAGCAGTATTAAAGATTGTCAACACCGCGAATATGATTCTTCCAGCAAATTTAGGATTGTTTGAAGCTGCTCATGCCTTTGTAACACAACAACTCATGATGGGCGCAGCAGTTGGAATACTTGTTGCGATTATTGTACGGATCCGCGCAATTGCATGGTCATTAATCGGTTACCTAGTATTCGTATATTTATTGCATCACCGCAAAAGCACAAAGCCTTTCACAGAGTATAATCAGCCGTTATGAATTCAGCAGATAAAGTGATTTTGATTACCGGTGCATCTTCCGGCATCGGCAGGGCCACAGCGATTCTAACCGGTAAAACGCGATCGCCGGTTATAATCGCCGCACGCAGAATGGATCGCTTAGCACAAGTGGCACGCGAAATTGAATCTGCAGGCGGTAAGGCGCTTGCAATTCAGACTGACATCAGCGACGAATCACAGGTTGCGGCAATGGTTGATAAAGCATTACAACAATTCGGCAGGATTGATGTTTTGATTAACAACGCTGCAATCGGACTTTATGCAACAGTAGATGAAACAACGCCGCAGCAGATGGAAAAACTTTGGCGTGTAAATTACATGGGTACGTTTCATGCTATCAAGCACGTTTTGCCGGTGATGCGCAAACAACAAAGCGGACAAATCATAGTTGTTGCTTCGATGTCAGGCCGACGAGGTGCTGCATTCAAAAGCGCATATTGTGCTACAAAATTCGCACAAATCGGATTGCTGGAATCATTGCGGATGGAATTAATAAATACAAACATCAAATGTACTTTGATTTTTCCTGGCGGAACCCAAACTGAATTTTTTGAAGTAATAGAAAATCCAGGAAATCGTGATGTTCGATTATATGGATCTGTTCAAACTGCAGAACAAGTTGCAGCAGAAATTTTGGATGCAATTCAAAATCCGCGCACTGAAGTAATTACACAACGATTTGGCCGTCTTCAAATATTGTTGAACGCTATTTCGCCAGATTTGGCAGATTGGATTGTAAAAAGAAGAAAACCGCAAAGGCTCTGAGCCTCTGCGGTTTCAATTATTGTTGCAGTTTGCGGATGTAAATATCGCCGTTGACGGTATCAAGATTAATCACTTCCCCACCGCCGTTTAAAACGTATGATCCGCGGATCTCATGAACATCTTCATCCGTTTCATATTTCGAAGATTTGAAATCTGACATAATCGAGTAATCTTCTTTTGAACTTTTCCAATTACCTCGAATGCGGATGCGCGCTTCAATCGTTGCTTTGGCATTTTCAGGAATGAGCAGTGTCACATCACCACCTGCCGTGGACAAACGGCTGCTTCCGCTGCCACTAGGACGAATTTCGGCATGCACATCGCCGCCCGCAGTTTCACCTTGAACTGATCCTGTTACATTTTTCAGGTTCAAATCACCACCTGCGGTCTTTGCCATCACAATACCGCTTGCGCCATTCAGAATAATATCTCCACCTGCGGTTTTCATTGTGGCGCTTCCAGAAACTTTTCCAACCTGAATGTCGCCCCCGGCAGTTGAAACTGTTGCTTCACCTCCAACATCACCTACAGTAATGTTTCCACCCGCAGTTGATGCTTTCAAACTTTTGCCAACATTTCCAACATGAATATCACCACCAGAGGTACTCAAATCAACCTGGCTTGAAATTGACTGCACTTCGATGTCGCCACCGGATGTATGTAAAATCGCATCGCCTTCAATTCGGCCTGCGGAAATATCACCACCGGACGTTCGCATTTCCAAACGGCCGTTAACATCTCCCAAACGGATGTCGCCGCCGGATGTTGCACCATTAATATTTCCAGTCAAACCTCCTTGAAGTCTGATGTCACCGCCGGAAGTTCGAAGATTCATATCGAATTGACTTGGAACTTGAATATCAAATCGCACATAACCGGACCAACCATGCGAATCCCTGAAACGAACCTGAACAACATTACCTGATTGAGTCATGCTCAAACTATCCATATCTTCAGGATCGATTCCTTCAGCAGAAATGCTGACTTCATTTTTCTCCCATGCGCTGATCCAAATGTCGCCTGATTCCACCGAAACTTGAAGCGAGTCTCCTTTATTTACTGAAAACGACTGAGTGCGAACTTGTCCGCCCTTAGGGGTTTTCTTTTCAGTTTTTTCATGAGCATCTGCTATCGGCGGAATCAAAACGAAAACCGCCAGCACCAGCAGAGCTTTTATACTCTTTCTCATTGCTGACTTACCTCCTGCAGAAAGTCTTTCGCTCTGCGGCGAATGTAGCTGTTATCGTCTGATTCACTTTTTTCTTTTAATACTGTTAAGATTTCCTGATCTTGAGTCTTGTTCTCTTCCAAACTCTTGATTGCATCAATCCGCAGCGCTGCATTTGCATCTCTCTGCAGTACATAAACGAATGCGTTCTGAATGTCTGAATCAAATGGATATGTTTTCAGAACTGCCATTGCTTCTTTTCGAACACCATCGTTGCCATCAGATTTTAATGCGGTGATCAAAGCTTTTTTTATCTCAGGATCTGCAACTTTTTTATTTGCACCGATTGTATTCACTGCACGCAGACGCACTCCTGGATTTTGTTCGCGCTCCAATGCATAGGTTAAAAGCTGTTGAATCTTTTGATCATTTATAGAACCTTTTACGCGCATCGGCTTAACTGCGTCGTAAGCAAATTCAATTTGGCCATCCTTTGGATCCGCATCTACAAAACGGATGTTTGAAATATCCAGATTGCTGGTATCAAGTGGTTTCACTTCAGACACTGTAGGAATCAGAATTTGTTTTTTAGGAGCCGTCATGTATCCCACAAAAAGTCCAACCACCAACATCGCTGCGAAGCTCATCCCAACGCGGAAACTAGGAACGAATCGTGAAAACAGATCGCGCATATGTGAAGAAGCAGTTGGTCTATTGCGTTCGTAACGAAGAGCGGCGCGCAATTCTTGTCGCGCTTCATTTAATAGATGTTCAGTTGGAACCTGAACGGCATGATCATCCATGACTCGATGAAGCCGTTTCAATTGATCCCATTCTTCGCGACAAGATACACAATCTTTCATATGCTCTTCTGTTAAACGCTTTCGTTCAGCATCCAGCTCTTCATAAGCCAGAAGATTAATCCATTCTTTCCATTGTTGATGATTCATATTCATTGCTCCTTCACCTCCGCGCTCAAAGTAGATCCTTCAACTGACCGCGCAGTTTTTCATTGGCCACAAAGAGGTGTTTTTTCACAGTGCCTTCTGCACAATTCATCATTTCTGCAATCTCGCGCAATTTATATCCCTGATAATGTTTCAAAGTAAAAACCAATTTTTGCTGGGGTGATAAAACTTCCAGCGCCTTTTGTATCTGTTGAGTAATTTCCGAATCCTGGCTTTCCTTCTCCGGAGTTGATGTATCGTCCGCAAGAACTTCCGAAAGTGTGTATGAAGTCCCATCGGCGTGTTCGAACTCCTGATCCAAAGATTGATGACGATGCCGTTTTGCTTTCAAACGCTGCGTCAAACAAACATTGGTTGTTATCTTGTGTAGCCATGTTGAAAATTTGCTCTCAAAACGAAATCCGGGTAAAGCCCGAAAAACGCGAATAAATACTTCCTGATAAATGTCTTTTGCATCTTCAGCGTGATTGGTGAAGCTCAGAGCAATGGAGAGCACCTGTTGGTCGTATTGACGGACCAGGTACTCAAACGCCAGTGCATCTCCTGTTTGGGCTTTTTGCACCAGCTCCATTTCATCTGGCATCATCACATCAACCACACGTATTTAGACCGGAAGTCGAGGAAAAGGTTGGGGATTTTGAACCACGGAGTCACGGAGTTCTCAGTGGCTTCGCGGTTCAATAATTACTATTCGACGGTATATTTTACATTACGAACGCGCGCACTTTGAGTCCCTTCTGGCGGATCATAGGATCCAAAATCCCGGGTATCACGAGGGGAAAGCTGACAATTTCCGTTGCAGGGTTCATTTCGTTCTTCAATCGGTTTACCTTTGGAGTTGTAAAAAACTATAAGAATATGACCAACCCGGATCGATCGATCGGTATCGTTTTGGATTCGGACCCAAAACATCCCCTGATCATCCTCCCACATTGTATATACAACATCTCCAGCTATCACTGGCAAAGCAAATAAGAGGATAGCAAAAACCAACAACCTCTGTTTATAGTTCACCTAACGCCTCCACAAGCAATTAGTATACAAAGTTCATGCCTGATCGAACACCCTGTTCTGTCGATCTTTAATGCCCTGCTAATAGGACACATTACCTGTATTCAGGGACGAAGCATCATTCGAACAAATTCTGAAATTTTTCCCAGGTCAGTGGTGAAACTCTGGCGGCTTGTAGGTTTTCTTCCACATGTTCCGGCCGGCCCATCCCTACTAATGCGGTGGTAACGCCAGGTGTAGATCTCACAAATTGAATTGCCTTTTGAGCATCAGTTTGCAGCTGTGCGAAAAATTTTTCGATGGACTCCGGTAAAGTTTGCGCAAGTTGGCCTTGCAAAATCGATGCGCTGCAAAGCACGATCATTTTTTGATTGTATGCTGCCTTTATCACCGAAACTCGCTGTGATCCGAAATTTTGATTGTGAAGTAAAAAACCTTCCGGCATCGCCAGGTTATAAGGAAATTGTAACGCTCGAAAATTATGATTGTCACCTTGACCTGCAACTCGCGCAAGTCCGATCAACTCTTCTAACGAAAGATATCCCTGCTTTCCTTCTTCTTTGCGATAACCATCCCATGTAGCCGTTCCGTAAAACTGAATCCGCCCTGCTTGAACTTCTTTTTCCAAAAACTGGAAACCAGCAAGCATCCGTTTCAAAAATTCCTGCCGCGAAATTTCAGACAACTGTGTTTCCGGATTGTGAATGTAATAGATATCCACAGTTTCAAGTCCTAAGTTTTCCAAACTTTGATTCAGCTGACTTTGCAAATACTGCGGTGTCATGCAATGACAATTCGCAACGATGTCTTCAGCCTGACAGATTCCATTCGCAATGTAATCCCTTGGATGTGCTGCTAAAAATCCACCCTTCGTTGCAATTACGATTTCATCCCTGCTGACAACTTTTTCAGCAATGGCTTTTCGCAACGCGTTACCAATATTTTTTTCGCTTTGCATGAAACGATAATTGATGGCTGTATCGATTAAATTACAACCGCTGCCAAGCGCTTTGAAGATCGCCTCTTCGTAATTTCTATCGCTTTGTGGATCCATGTTTCCTAAATAGGTTCCTAGTCCAATAGAAGAAATGGACAGACCCTGGACTTCGCGGAAATGATCCTCAGGAATTGTGCCTTTAAACCGTTCTACGTAACGTCGCGTACCCTCGCTAGTTGCCTTACCGGATTGCTTTGTTGATTTACCCATGTGCAACTAGTATATGACCTCCTTTACGCTTGCGCACGTTGTAAGGGCGACCGGAAGGTCGCCCTTACAGTTTACGAAGAAGGCGACTTCCGCTCGCCCCTACATTTTTCGGCTTAAAGCATGATAGAATTCTCGAGGGGATTTCTTATGGTTGACCGAAAAAACACGATTGGGCGATTCGAAATCATTGAAAAGATTGGAGAAGGCCCGATTGGTTCAGTGTACAAAGCACTGGATCCTGTAATTCGTAGAACTGTCGCAATTAAAGTCATCAAGCTTTACGCTCTCGAGGAATCTGCAACTTTTGCTGAAGTTTTCGAAAAGATTTATCGCGTAGTTCGTACTTCAACTTCACTGAACCATCCAAACATCTGCATCATTTATGATCTCAGCGAAGAAAAAAAGATTCCATACATCACGATGGAATATGTGGATGGTCATGATCTTGATTGGATGCTGCAAAGCAAACATCAATTCAAACGAGCGCAGGTATTAAACATAATTCAGCAGGTTTGTGATGCGCTCGATTTCGCGCACAAGAAGAACGTCATTCATCAAGATTTGAAAGCGACAAACATCATTCTTACATCTGAATTACATGTAAAAATTACGGATTTCGGAATTGCAGGACTCGATGAAATTGCAGCCGCGCAAACCAAAAAACTTTTGAGCATTCCTTATTACATCGCACCCGAACAAGCGTTGGGCGAAAAAGTTACACCATCAAGCGATCTATTTTCACTTGGTGTCGTTTTGTATCAAATCTTATCAGGACAACTTCCATTCCCTGGCAACAGTGCAGCAAATGTAATTATGATGATTGCACGCGACAATCCTTCTACACCGAAAAATCTGGAAAAATCCGGAATTAAACCGGATGATTGGAATTCATTTTTCAATGTCGCACTTGCAAAATCCCCCGGACAACGCTTCCGAACTGCAAATGAAATGTTTTCAGCGTTGCAAAAAATTCTGCCGCTTTCCGAAACCAGTTATTTTCCATATTTCGTTAGCGGCGGCGGCGTAGGCGAATCAACCGGCAAATTTGAAACTGAAAAAACATATGTCGGAGATTCTCCTACCATGATGATCATGGATGCAAACAAAATGATTGAGGATGCAGTTCAATCTGTGCAGACGCAAACACCACAGGCTGAAACAATTTCAATTCCAATTCCTGATGTGAAACCTGCACAACCACCATCCGATTTCGAAGCTACGACTGCATTTGATGCTGAAAAAGAGTCATCTTTCCCATCGTTGGAGTCAGTGCTGGCGGAAAACGAAGCGAAGACCGGCGGTGTTTTGCCCGCTGAAGCCGGCGCTACGATGATTGTGGATCATGGTGAGGATCTTGTCAGGGCATCGCAAGAAATAAAATTTGATTCAGAACCGGCGCCGATGGCTCCTACTCAAATGATACCGACGCCTGATTTCGCAAAGTCAGCAAGCTCTACACAATCACGACCACCTGCGCCACCACCACCTCCTGAACCACCGAAACAAGAAACGCATCGTCCAACACCGCCACCAATGGAACCGCCACCACTTCGTTTTGCACCACCAACACCACCTCCACAAAAAATGCAGACTGTAAAACCAACTCCAGTTGAAGAAGCGGAGGAAGTTGGAGCGAATTCGCCAACTCAAATGATTCCAATGCCACCAAAACCGGAGCCGGAAGAACCGGTTATTCAGCCAACAAAGCTGATTTCTATGCCGACACCATCGCCATCTAAAACGAATCCGCCGATGCCCGCACCGCCAATCCCGCCAAAACAATCGGTACCGGAATCACCTTATTCATTGCCACCTTCACCAAAACCAACAGGTGTAACTGCACCACCGGGATCGAAATCTGCATTAAAAATTTATTGGTTGGCAGCCATCGTTGCTGCATTGATTATTGCAATCGTAGGCGCAGTCATCTTAATTCCGAAATTATTCCCCGAAAAGAAAGTTGTGGTAGAACCTCCGTTACCAGAACCAAAACCGCCAAAGGTTGAACCAAAACCTCCAACTGAAAAACCTCCAGTTGTTAATACTGTTACAACTGGCAAAATTATTGTTAATTCGGAACCGACTGGTGCCACGATTTTACTGAACGAAGAAGAAAAAGGTGTCACGCCAATGGAGATTCCAGAATTACCATTTGGCAAATATGTTTTGAAACTTCGCATGAAAGGATATGAAGATTCTCAGCAGGAAGTTGAGCTCAGCGAAAACATAACCGAATTGAATATTCCTGTAACATTGACAAAAGCTCAAGCTCAAACAGGAACATTAGTTGTGGACTCAAATCCTTCCGGAGCTTTTATTGTGATTCAAAACAGGGTTCTGGGTGTAACTCCTAAAACTTTAAGCAACCAGAAACCTGGCAACCTTGATATCACGCTGAAAAAAGATGGCTATCAGGATTTTTCCGGTTCTGTAAAAATCACTGCCGGCAAAAAAGCTACTTTCAGCGGATCGCTGGAAGAAGTAAAGAAAGTCGTTGTAAAGCCACCTGAGCCACCGAAACCAGTTGAACCTGAAATCAAACCTGGACAATTGATGTCCCTGGATGCAGTAGATGTGCCTCCAAGAGCGACAAAGAGAGTTCCGGGAAAATATCCTGACATGGCCAAAAAACTCAAGCTTCAAGGAACAGTCGGATTGAATATTTTGATTTCCGAAACAGGTCAAGTTTTAGAGGCAAAGGTTGTAACTTCTGCTCATCCTATTTTGGATGAATCTGCGGTTGAAGCTGTAAAGCAATGGGTTTTTGAACCTGCTTCAAAGAAAGGCGTAAAAGTAAAAGTGTGGTATCCAGTTAAGATGGCCTTCCAATCGCGATAAAAATGCCTTAAACCACGAAGCATCACGAAGATCAGCGTGTGTTTCTCCCCCTTATGAAGGGGGAGATCAAAGAGGGAGTTGGAGTCTTCAAAATGTTTCCAACCTCCCCTTTATCCCCTCCTTCATAAGGAGGGGAGCTTTGCCCGATCGCTTCGAGCCCTTCGTAGTTGATTTACTTCTTTGCCGGTTCGTAGCTTTTCACCATCGCAGCGAGATCTTCTTTTTGATACGTGCGCTTGTAGGATTCATAATTACCGCGGACGATCATTACATACGCTTTTGTTTCCGGCAAATCGATATTCGAAAAAAATTCAAACGATTCATCGGTGGCAGTGCAGTCAAGCCATCTTCGAACATTTGACTCGCCGCTGTTATAGCCTGCTGCGATTACCTCCAAACGCTTTCCAAACCGTTGAGTTAAATCCTGAATATAACGCGTGCCCAGATTGATATTGAGCTCGGGCGAATACAGATTCTCCAATGAAAATCCTTTAAGTCCTAAATCCGACGCAAGCCGCGTAGCAGTGGATGGAATCAATTGCATTAAACCGCGAGCAAACGCCGGCGATCTTGCAAATCGTTTGAATTTACTTTCCTGCCGCATAATGGCCAGCACAAGAAACGGATCCAGATTGCGTTGAATTGAAAAACGATAAATCGGTTCGTAGTAAGGCATCGGAAATAATGCGCGTCTGACTGCCTCTGGAGCGGAGTAAATTGCATTTTGACCCCGCACGCTTTTTACAAATAATTCAGAATAATAAGTTGCAGTTGCGAAGTTTTCGCCAAGCCCGGCTACATAAGCCAGTGTTAAATATTTTTGCTGACGATCCTTTATGTTCACATTCATCAAAGCCCATGTATCATCTGAAATGGATTTAAGATCAGTTGCAGCTTCATCGTACATCTTCAAATACAACAAAGCGGGAATGACATCATCTTTACTGTACAAGTCTTGAACTTGTGTGAGGCTTTCAGGTCCGGGCAGAGTGCCGATCTGAAAGTTTCCATTTTCTTTCAAACCGGCCGGATCGTGCTTGTTAAGATCCCGATATTTATCCATCGCTAAAAGCGCATAAAAATCATCTCCATGCGAGAGTTGATCATATAAAGCTGAAGCTTCCTGCGGTTGCTTCATCTTTTCGAGTGATAACGCTTTCCAAAAAAGATTTTCTCTGCCAGGAGCAATACTGGCTTTCAACAACGTATCGAAATCGGTATAAGCTTCACGATAATGTCCTCCCTGAAAATAAGTGCGACCCCGCAGAAAAATTGCTTGATGGCGATTCTTTTTACTTTTTGCGTTGCAATAAGGACTAATGGTTTTAATTGCCTCTGTAATTTTTGATTGCGCTCGTAATGCATGAACAAACTTTTCGGTTGCATCATCCATTCCCTGGGTTGGAGTATTTTGCCGCAGTTTTTCGAAAGTGTCCTCCGCTTTTTTATATTCACCCATCCGAAGACAGAGATTCCCATATTGATAACGACAGAGTCTGGCGGTTGGATCTGACGGCCATTGATCTGCCGCTGATTGAAGAAGTTTGATTGCAGTTTGTGTTTGTCCAAGAAATGCAATTGCCCTCGCATAGAAGTAAGCGTTTGTAATATTGTCCTGCGAGTGCGGTTCAAGATATTTTTTCGCAAGTTCGAAATTCCATACCTTATAAGCGAGCTTCCCACGTGATACAGCTTGCTCGGCGTTCAAATTCGAACCTTCCAGACCATCAAGCTCAGAAAGTGATTGACTTGTGATGTCATCCTGTTTCGCTGCAGTTATCAGTTTTGAAAAAGTATTGCTTGCAGCAGAAGGATTATTTTGAAGCAGATAGGCGCGGCCTAAATAAAATTGCGAAAGCCTGTTCAAAGATGCAGTTGTGCCAACTAAATCTGCTAACTTCTTAAGTCCTTCGGCATCTTTGTTTACATATTCAAATTCAAAAGCCTCTTTGGCAATGGCCGAATATTCAGGCATGCCGCGGTCCTGTAAAGCATCGAAATAATATCGCGCAGCTTCATCATTGAGTTTCAAATCAGATGCAAGACGGGCAGCATCAAGAATGATAAATCGTTTTAATTTTGGAATTGATGTTAGTGCACGATAGGCATGCAAAGCGCGGTCTGGTTCTCCGGCGCGCATTAAAGCTTTTGCATAAAGGAGCTCATAAGGCAAAGCAGCAAAAGATTCAGGATCTGTTTGCTGGTATTGTTCCACGAGTTTGACTGTTTCGGTGTAACGTCCCGAACTATAGGTTTGAAGGATCTGTTCTGATATCGGTGTTGGAGTGACCGAGTCACTCGCGGCGTTGATGGTTCCCGCCTGAGACGCTATACCGAGAAGCCCTAACAGCAAAAGAACAACTTTCATAGACTATTTCAATTTCAAGTAAATCTCAGGATTCACAGAATTACTACCTTGGTATAAACTTATAGCAACGTCCTTACAAAACAAGATATTTCTTGTAAGGCCGGTTTCAGCCAAAACTAGGATCAATCTATGAGAACAATTCTTGTTCTCGTGGTCTTGTGTTGTTCGGCGTTGCTGGGTACGCCGGCGGATCAATCGCCACAGGACTACGTTTTCACCGATGTTTCAGTGATTGATGTGGAAAATGGTGCAGCAATTCCACATCAAACCGTCACAATTCACAAGAATCGAATCACAGAGGTTGGCCTTTCCGGCAAAGTTGATATTCCACCGAATGCAATCAAGATCGATGGTCGCGGAATGTATCTCATGCCTGGACTGGTTGATATGCATGTGCATGCGCAATCGTTGCAGGATCTGGCACTGTTTGTTGCGAATGGTGTTACCACAGTGCGGAACATGCGCGGCTCACCAATCCATTTAGCATTTCGACAATTTATTTCAGAAGGACGTTTACTTGGACCAACCTTCTATACGTGCGGTCCAATTCTGGATGGTATTCCACCAACCGGCGAAAGTGTAACCGTTGTTCAAACGGAATTAGAAGCGCGTGAAATGGTAGAAGAACAAAAAAATGCCGGATACGATTGCATCAAAGTTTACACACGACTCTCCAAAACTGTTTACAAAGAAATCCTGAAAGCCGCAAAAGAAAATGGAATGCCTGTAGCCGGACACGTCCCAACTGATGTTGGTCTTGATTTGGCTTTAGTACTGGGACAAAACAGCATTGAGCATCTGACCGGTTATCTTGGTGCGATTGAAGATGCAGATATTGGAAAAAATTCTGCCGGAGCAAAAACTGTAAAAGAATCCGAGATTCCATTTGTTGCTGAAGACACCGCAAAATCAGGAGTTTGGAATTGTCCGACTTTGGTCGTACAGCAAAATTATGCTTCTGCGACAGAGAAGCGCGACGTAGCCCACTTTCCTGAATTGAATTACGTACCACCATCACGACTTGCGATGTGGGATCCCAGGCGTGAAAAGCGTTTTCAGGGTACGGATTTCCAAGCGGTACAACGTGGCGTGTCAGTGTTGAAAGAAATTATTCAGTCTTTGCATCAACATGGCGCCGGAATCCTTTTAGGAACTGATGCGCCGAGCCGTTATGTCGTGCCTGGATTTTCTGCGCACCGTGAACTTAAAAATTTAGTTGATGCTGGATTAAAACCTGCCGAAGCTCTCAAAGCAGCAACTTTGAATGCTGCAATATTTCTAAAAGCAGATTCTGAATTTGGAACTGTAACTGCAGGCAAGCGCGCTGATTTGATTTTGCTGAGAGCAGATCCTTTGAAAAATATTTCTAATAGCGAAAAAATAGCCGGGGTAATGCTTCGTGGAAAATGGCTTCCTGAATCAGAGTTAAATGCAATTCTGCAAGATGTTAAAAAGTCATTTCAACCTCCATCAAATCGATTTTCAGCAATGCCTGCGTTGCCGGCAGATGTTGCAGTGCAGCGATATGAAATTGTGAACAATGGCTTTGTTGTAGGAGAAGAGCGATTTGTTGAAAGAAGTTTGTCTGATGGTCAATTCGAAGTTATTTCACAACAAGTCACGGATTCGCCATTTCCTGGAAGTTATTCTGCACGAATTCTGAAAAAAGCGGATGGAACCTTAAATGAATTCACCATGCATTCTTCACGACCTGAAGGCGAATCTGAAATTGAACTTCGCAGTGAAGGTGATCGGCTTCAAGGTCGTGCTGCAATGGCATTTCAAAATGAAATGATCGTTGCACATGATGGAGCTTCCAATGTGAATCTTGATTTTTCAATGGTCGCTTCACGCGCTGCAATTCTAAAAACTTTGCCTGAGTTAAAAATTGGTGAGACGACTGAAATCGAAATAAGAGATCTCGATTTTTTTACCATCTTTAACAAAGGATTTCAGATTCGAAAATTGAACTGGAAAATTCGGCGAACAAAGGACACGGTTTACCAGCAAGACAAAACTCAAACCCCTGTCCAGGTTTACATTATCCAACCTTCCCTTAAATATTTTAATGATCCAATCCGGATTATGGTAGACGCCGATGGTCTGCCGGCGACAATACAGCGGGGCTCGTCGTTGTATAGAAGATTGAGGATAGAGGATTGAGGATCGCTAGCTTCTGCCCATAATGATGGTCACAGGCCCATCATTAACCAGAGCCACTTTCATCATCGCGCGAAAGACACCGGTAGCAACTGGGACTCCTTCCTGTTTCAGTTTTTCAGCAAAATAAACATATAAACGATCTGCTTCTTCCGGTGGAGCGGCATTTACAAAACTTGGTCTCATTCCTTTTTCAACGTCACCGGCAAGTGTAAATTGTGAGACCAGTAAGATTTCACCCTGCGTTTCAGTGACCGATCGATTCATCTTTCCGGCATCATCAGGGAAAATCCGCAGTCCGGCAACTTTATGGGCATAATGATCTGCAATCTTTTCATCATCCCCGCGTTCGACACACAAGAACACTAACAAGCCACGTCCGATGGATCCAACTGTGCGATCATCAACAGTTACTGAAGCTTCGGAAACTCTTTGGATAACCAGCTTCATCGAACGGCCATTATTTTCTGGAGGGCGGGCCTCCGTGCCCGCCATGAGTCTGGCGGGCAGAGACGCCCGCCCCCCCAGTGTGTTGTTCGCCGGTCCCGACTTGATTCCTAAGTTCGCGGGCATGCTTGAGCGCAGTCTCGGTCACTTCACTTCCCGAAATCATCCGCGCGAGCTCCCTGATCCGATCTTCATCCGGCAATTCCATTACTATAGTTGTAGTACGATTTGTTTTGGTTTTCTTTGACACCTGGAAATGATGATCCCCGAATGCTGCAACTTGCGGAAGATGGGTTACGCAAAGCACCTGAGAAGTTTGAGACAAACGTTGGAGCCGTTCACCAATTTGGAATGCAATCCTGCCTCCCACACCGACATCAATTTCATCAAAAATCAAACATTGCCCTGCCACAGGCTGCGTAACGACCTTTAGCGCCAACATCAATCGCGATAATTCACCGCCGCTAGCAATGCGATTCAAATCACGAAATCCTTCACCAGGGTTCGGCTCAATTTGAAACGTCACGGATTCGCTTCCATATGTTGGAAAATTCGCCGCCGCTAAGTCTGATTCAGAGCCGCCATCAATTGGATTCAAGACAACTCGAAACCGGCATTTTTCCATCGCCACATCTTTCAATTCAGATTCCACTTTGCGTTCAAAACCGGACTTCCCATTTTCACGTGCGCGACTAATTTTTTCTGATAACTCCTTATACTTCTCAGCATTCTTATTCAGCCCAAGCATGATCTGTTCTGCACGCCATTCCGCTTGAAAACTGGAATTCAAATCTTGTTTGCATTTCGCTAAATGTTGCAAAACATCCGGCAATGTCGGACCATATTTCTTCTTCAACCGGTCGAACAGGTCCAATCGCGATTCAATTGAGTCCAACGAACCTTCTTCAAATTCAGAATGCTGTTTCATCGAATCTACTTTGCGCGCAAGCTCATTGAGTTCATCCAACCACTCCATACACTTTGAGACATAATTGGAAAACGGCTGTTGAAATTCTTTCAATTCTTGAAGCTGCTTGCCGATATGTTCTATCCGTCCTAATAGACTCTGGTCGCTTTCTACAATGTCCTGAAGCAATGACTCACATAGAGCGTTGATCCGTTCACTGTTTTGAAGTATCGAACGTCTGGTTGTAAGATCCTCTTCTTCATTTTCCTGAATTGCTGCCTCTTCAATTTCGCGGATTTGATATTGCAAAAGATCCATATTCCGCTGACGTTCTTGTTCTTGCTCACGCAATTTTTTGAAGTCCTCTTGCAGAATTCGAATTTCCTCCGCGACTTCGGCAAGTTCGCGAATCTCCGATTGAAGTCCGAGCGAATTGTCATAAAGTGCACGCTGAGATGCGGAGTCTAACAAGCTTTGATGTTCATTTTGACCGTAAACATCTACCAAAAATGGAGCTAATTCCTTAATCTGACCCAATGTGACTGAGCACTGATTTACAATTGCACGGCTTTTGCCGCCGGGTTGAATTTCGCGGCGCAAGATCAAATCAGAACCATCCACATCGGTTGGGATGTTCCATTTTTGAAGAAGATTATTTGCCGCTGGATGAATCTTTGATGTATCGAAGATTGCTTCAAGAATTGCCCGTTGAGAGCCGGCCCGAACATCATCCTGACTGGCTCGAGCTCCGAGTACTCTGCAAATTGCGTCAATTAAGATTGATTTGCCGGCGCCGGTTTCACCGGTGAAAAGCGATAAACCGTTGGAGAAATCAATTTCAATCTCCTCCAGTAACGCGAAATTTGTGATCCGCAGACGGGTCAACATGATTGGCAGTGAAAAAATGATACCATATTAAAATTCATAACTATGATAAGAACGATTGAATGGAAAAATGGCCGAGTTCGAATGATCGATCAGCGGCTCCTTCCGGGCGAAGAGATCTATCGGGAATATAAAGATTACCAAGAAGTTGCACAAGCGATTGAAACTATGGTGATTCGCGGAGCGCCGGCAATCGGCGTTGCTGCTGCGATGGGAATTGCACTCGGAATGCAAAGTATAAAATCCAATCCCGATCAGCATTTCGCACAGATTTGCGATCGCATGTCAAAGACACGTCCTACTGCTGTGAATTTGTTTTGGGCGATCGAACGTATGAAGCGAGTTTATGCTGAGCTAAAAGAACTTCCGTTGGAAGAAATTCAAGGGCAATTAATTTTGGAAGCGCAAAAGGTTTTGGTGGAAGATATTGAAGCCAACCGAAAGATGGGAAATTTTGGAAATGAATTAATTCCTCAAGAAGCTTCGATTTTGACTCATTGTAATGCCGGGGCCTTAGCAACAGGCGGTTTCGGAACAGCTCTTGGTGTAGTTCGCGCAGCAGTTGAACATGGCAAAAAGGTACAGGTGTTTGCTGATGAAACGCGTCCGTTTTTGCAAGGCGCAAGATTAACCGCGTGGGAACTTCATCAAGACAAGATTCCTGTTACTTTAATTACCGATAGCATGGCGGGATATTTCATGCACCAGAAGAATGTAGACCTGGTGATTGTTGGGGCGGACCGAATCGCCGGCAATGGTGATGTTGCAAATAAAATCGGAACTTATACAGTTGCAGTTTTAGCGAATGCCAACAAAATTCCATTTTATGTTGCCGCGCCTTTATCAACCATAGATCTGAGCCTTACGAGCGGAAATCAAATTCCGATAGAAGAACGGACTGCGCAGGAAGTGGTGGAAATTCATGGAAAAAGAACTGCACCTGATGGAATCGAAGTTCGGCATCCTGCATTTGACGTCACACCCAATGAACTTGTAACCGCAATCATTACTGAGAAAGGCATTGCCCGCCCACCTTATACCGAATCTCTTCGCAAACTTTTTAAGAACTAACCACAGAGAATTTGCGACTTTGTGGTGAATCTTATTGTGGCGGTGTGTATTGGCCAGGAATTACATCAATGACACGGCGAGTCGGCGGAACATAAGAAGGCCCTTTTCGACATCTCCATCTTTCGTTCGGTTCTATCCCTTCAACAGAATCCCCATCACGGATCACATCGCCACGCTCAAAAACATATTCCGCCAAATGATACAAATACAATCCCATCTTTGCCGGATCAAGATTCCTGAAAATACTTTGCAAATCCAGACATCCAAGTCCACATAATCCCATCGTATCCATAATCCGTTCATCACTTTGTTCGATCTTAAACATCCGTACATTCACAGCCGACGAAAACAACAATCCGCCCTGTTCCAGATCTTCTATATACCGCTGAGGATCAATGATCCGCTGTGATGGTAACCAGTGAATAGCTACCGGCTTAATAACTTGTAGAACTGCCAGAACAACCTTGTGAAACAGTTGCAGACGGTTCTTGCGAGACAGGGCTTCAGCAGAACGATCCGTAATTTCAATGACTGCTTTCGTTTTTGAAATGGCCAGTTCGGCATCAGGCCAATCCCAGGTTTGAATCAATGCTGGCGAAAAGATCTCCAAAGGATTGTCAATTGATTCAGACTCACTGATCGTGAATTGAGATTGAACCGAATCTTCAATTAGATTTCCCTGGTCCAGCTTTATTCCCTTATCCAGTAATAGTTGCACCGCATATGGATAGTGATATCCCTTCTCAGATTGTTCTTTTAGGTATGTTTGCGCATCGATCATGATTCCTCCAGGAGGGGGAACTTGCGGACTAGAAGTCCGCGGCCCATAATGCGGGCTGGAAGCCCGCGCTCATTATACATACAATTACTTTTCATGTTAGTACTTGGAATTGAAACTTCTTGCGATGAAACCTCTGCGGCAGTTCTTGATGACAATCGCATTCTAAGCAACATCATTTCGTCGCAAGTGAAAGTTCATGAAAAATATGGCGGAGTTGTACCGGAGCTAGCCTCACGACATCATCTGGATAATATCGGTCCCGTTTTGCAAGAAGCGCTTGACCATTCCACAATTTCGCTTCAGCAACTAAATGGGATTGGAGTAACGTACGGTCCGGGTTTAGTAGGCTCATTACTGGTTGGATTAAATGTTGCGAAAAGTCTTTCACTGGCGTTAAACATTCCGTTCGTTGGTGTAAATCATCTTGAAGCACATCTTCATTCAATTTTTTTGGAACATTCAAAAGCGGAACTGCCGATGCTTTCAATCATTGCATCCGGTGGTCACACCAGCCTTTACCTGATGCGAACTCGCGATGAATATCAGCTGCTTGGACAAACCCGCGATGATGCGATCGGTGAAGCTTTCGATAAAGTTGCGAAGTTATTGGGCCTGGGTTATCCGGGTGGTCCTGTAATTGATCGGCTTGCTAATAAAGTTGCGGAAAATACATTAGGACTCACCCAAGCGCAATTCGGATCCCATACTTACGATTTCAGTTACAGCGGAATCAAAACTGCAGTTTTGTATCACGTTCATCGAAACAATATTCCCGGATATAAAGGCGGCGAATACTCACCGGAGATTATCTCGGTTTGCAGATCTTTTCAGACAGTTGCGATCGATATGCTGATGAATCCTTTGAAACGTGCGGTTGCAAAGTTTCATCCAAAAAGTATTTCGTTTTCAGGTGGAGTTGCTTGCAATAGTTATCTTCGCAAAGTTGCAGCGGAATGGGGACAGTCTAAAAGCCTGCCGGTATACTTCCCTTCGCTGATTTTATCTACAGATAATGCAGCAATGATTGCGTCAGTAGCGCATCACAAACTCTCGCGTGGAGTTTCGCATCCGATGACGCTGAATGCAGATCCGAATTTGAAGTATTAGATTACGATGTGCGATGCGAGATGCGAGCGCTATCCGGGTAGAAGTTCGGAGCTTGGTGTGCCAAATGAGAAATGGGCCTGGATGATTTTCCATTGGCCATTTTGTTTTAATAACGCACCGGTCATTCTTGCATCCTGAGCAATGCTTGATGCGCCATGAGTTGCCGAGATCTCGACCTCATCATTAAACAATGTTATATCTCCGAATTGATGAACGTTCAGGTTTTTACTCATAATCGACCACTTTCCATAAGTGCGGAATAAATCTGTAAAAAATGATTTGATCTGATCATAGCCATACCACAGTTCGTCAGGATCGGTTCCAAAATAAACTGCGTCCGGAGATTGTGCGAAAAAGGACAAGAATTTATCTGCCTGACCTTCTGATGCTGTGTAATACCAATCCCTGATCAACGTCGACATCTCATCTTTTGGAATCTCGTGAATCATCTTCTACTCCTTCTAAGATTAACCGCGGAGTCGCGGAATTCTGAGCCTCCGTGGTGAATCTATTTCATTTTATAACAGTCTTGAAAACCATATAATCACCTTCGGTACCACCGATGCTCACTATCATTTTGTAATCTTTCATTAAGGGATCCGCTTCCAAACCTAACGTCCTGAATTGTCCGGCACTGAATGCGAAATAATTCGGACGAAACTTACGGATCGGTCCGACAAAATCAACTTTAGCGCGAAACGGAATGCACTCGGGCGAAACTAATCCTGCAAGATCTAAAATCTTGCGCTGAGAATAATAGCCGATATATCCGATGTCTTTTGCCGCAAGAACAGAATTTTCGGGAGTGTTGAGCCGGATCCAAACTCCTACCGCCCTATTTGTTGCATTCATCTGAATTTGCTGGCGTTGGATTTCCACTGATTTATAATACGATAATAATAGTACTAGAGATATAGTGACAATCCCGAACAATGCAACTGCTGGCGGCACGGCCAATTTTGGATATCGGGCCAGGATAAACAGGATTCCGTGATAAACAATTACCAGATATCCAGCATAAAACGGCGCGTAGTACCAGGGATGCATCGGACCAGCAGCGAGGGTATAGGAAAGTGCATAGCCCCAGGTCCACAGCGCCACGGGTACTAACGGCTTACGTTCTTTCCAAATAAATCGGGTGCCAAGGATAGCAAGGATCAGCATAGGAATTCCAAACGTTTGAAGATGAAGAAATCCGCGGAACAAGATATTTACAGAAGCTGACAATAGATTGTGGCCTGAGAGTGCAAACTTTGCTGCTGCTGAATTTGGAATCGGCGATCCAAAATAAAAATACGCAAACAAAATCCAGGGCAACACAGCAATTACAAAAATTAGCAGAGGTATCGCCGGCAATTTGGCGTGACGCAAAAGGTAAGCAACAACGAGCACACCGAGCACAGCAATACCATCAACGCGCGTCAATACCGTAATCGCTGCCAATAAAAATGCGAAAGACCAGGATTCAGTGGAAGCAAAATAAAATGAAAGAAAGATAAAGGCGATATACAACTCCGTTTCCATTCCTGATAAAGACCATTGTAAGGACTCAGGGGTGAATAAAAATAACAATGCGGGCAACCAGGAAAGTGGTCCTTCTTCCGATCGAAACATCTGTAACAAAACCCAGGCAGTAGTCAGATCAGCGAGATTGTTTAGAATCAGGCCGCCAACAAAGCAATTGATTTTGATTTTCAAAAGAGCAGCCAGAAGAAGCGTATACAAAGGCGTCGTTGTTCCTAACACATGTTCGCCGAGGTTGTAGACAAAACCATGGCCTGCGGCCAGATTTTCGGCGTATCGGAAAATAATCAAAGCATCATCGGCTGTATATCCGGTTTTAGAGAATAGTGTGATTCGAAATGCCAGAGCCACAACGTATGCAATGAATAAAATTACAATACGCGAATCAAGGAAGGTTGAATTCGTTCTGGATAAACTTCTAGTAGTGGTCACACTGCAGGAATGCGATCACGAATTTGTTCGAGATGGTTGAGATCATGAGCAGCAAGGTGTGGGATCATCTGAGCAACGGTAATTGTTCCATATTCCGGATGCTTGCCGGACTTATCGAAAAATGCGGGATCGACGGTTTGAAGCAATTCCAAATTTACTCGCCGCAACGGTGTAAACGCACGGATGAGCTGAGTTGCATCCTGGTCACCATAAGTGAAACTGTTCACCCACAAGTTTTGATCATACGGTGTCAAGTTCGGCTCCTTTTCCGCCATGATGACACGATAACGGAAGCCATAAGCAAATTCAGTATCTATCAAGTGAATCAGGATTTGGCGGGGCGACCATTCTTTTTCCGAAGGCTTGCGCGTTAATGTTTGAAGGTGAACGCCATCTAAAAGTTCACGCAAAGTATCCGGAGTCTTTCGCAAGATTTGAATAGCAGTTTCGCGATTGTAATCATGGACCTTCTTGCAAAACACACACGCGTTAGCCATCCATACACCTCATCACATTAATCATACCCCAAAAAATGCCTCGCGGGTCTGAGTCCGCTGCCTGGCAGATTTCAATCCACTCCCTCCATCCAATCGACAAAACTCATCAGCGTAGGTTTTTCAAATTTTGTCTTAATGTTTAAATCAATCGGTTTTTCGTTCTTACGATTGATCCACGCGCAATCTATACCTAAACGATTACATGGGACAATGTCATGATGATAACTCTGCGCCGCATGAATCCATTTTGCATCTTTAATATTTTTGCGTGCTTCCTGGAAATGACGAGGCTCAGGCTTATACGAAGCAACCTGATCCGCAGTAATAATCAATTGAAATGGAACTGTAAAATGCCGACGGGTTTCTGTCAATAAATCTTGATCGACATTGGATAGAATCCCCAGTTTGAAATTGCGAGCCAGTCTTTCAAGTGCAGGATTCGTATCCGCGAACGGACGCCAACGTCCGAGGCTCTTCGAAAGGAATTCTTCATCCGGCGGTTTGTATCCAACATCTCTACAAATTCTGGCTGAAACACGATTTAAGATTTCACGATAACGTTTATAGCTGAATTCTTCCTGAGATTCATACTTGTGATACAACGCAAGAATTCGTGCAGGATCAAATGCACTACCGGTAATATTAGCAACACGTTCGAAAGCAGAAATAATTCCAAGCTCCCAATCAATTAAGGTGCCGTAACAATCAAAAGTAATCCACTGGTAATCTTGCATTATTTCACTGCTGATCGATCGAAATATAAATTAATCTTGAAGCGGTTTAAATTCACCCGTATCTTCGTCTGCAGTTCTGGTGAAGGAACCCGTATCATCGCCATCTTCCTGCGAATCCATACAGTCGGAGACTAAATCAGAAAGTTTACCAATTTCATCATCTGTTATCGAATTATTTGTCTCTCCAGTTTGAGGTTCTGAAGACGGAAGATCGCTGGTTTTTGATTCATCTGCCATACGTCAATTATATCACTCAGAATCTGCGCGCGGGGTTGTTCGCGCTCATGAAGTATAATACTCGTGAACAGCAATGATAGGGGGTCGAGTGCATGATACCGCATGAAGTAATGAGCATCTCGCGCCACATAATGGAGCAGCAGAAAAAGCATCCTGAGGCGCGCGGAGAATTTTCCAGCCTATTGAATGATATTGGGCTTGCAGCGAAATTGATTGCACGTGATGTACGCAAAGCAGGATTGGTGAACATTCTTGGCTTAACGGGCAGCGAGAATGTTCATGGTGAGCGTGTCACAAAGTTGGATGATTACGCTAATCGTGTTCTGTATGAGATTCTAGGTCGCAGTGGTCAGGTATGTGTACTCGCCTCTGAAGAAGAACACAATATTATTCCGCTTCCAAGCGGTTATCCTTATGGCAAATATGCATTTTTGTTTGATCCGCTGGATGGTTCCAGCAACATTGATGCGAATGTAACGATCGGAACAATTTTTTCAGTACACAGGCGTGTAAGCCCTTCAGGCCCTGGACGGCTCGAAGATTGTTTGCAGCAGGGCAATAAACAAGTCTGTGCCGGCTACATCGTATACGGTTCAAGCACTATGTTTGTTTACACTGCGGGAAATGGTGTTCATGGTTTCACCTATGATCCGAGCTGCGGAGAATTTTTACTTTCGCATGAAGATATTAGAATCCCCCAAAATGGGAAGTATTACAGCGTCAACGAAGGTAATTATCATTCGTGAACCGATAGCACAAAAAAATTCATTGATTATTTGAAAGATTCAGATTCAGACACCAATCGTCCTTACGGTCTTCGTTACATCGGCTCACTAGTAGCTGATGTTCATCGCACACTTCTTTATGGCGGAATCTTTTTGTATCCTGGTTCCTTGAAAAAACCATCCGGCAAATTGCGTTTACTTTATGAAGCTTCGCCGTTAGCAATGGTTGTTGAAGCTGCTGGTGGAAAAGCCACTGATGGCAAAAAGCGCATTCTGGATGTCGAGCCCACCGAACTTCATCAGCGAACTCCATTAGTAATCGGTAGTCCAGTTGAAGTAGATATGGCGATGAAGTTTTTAACCTCCTGATTATTTCTGCGGTTCGGCGGCTAAAGCGTTAATCAACGCTTCAATTTTTGTGGCCTGGTTGTCATTGATGTGTGTTTCACCAAAGAACCGTCCGCGAATGGTCCCTTGTTTGTCTACAACATAAAACGATGGCCAATATGAATTTCCCAAAGCATTCCAGTAATCATAGTTATCGTCCAGAACTTGCGGATAATTCATGCCAAACTTTTTTATTTCTTCTCGCATGCGTCCACGATCTTTTTCCCAGGAAAATTCAGGAGTGTGAATCCCTATGATTTGCAACGATGGATATTTTTTTTGAAGGCTAACTACCCACGGTAGCGTTTGATGACAATTCACTCAGCCAAACGTCCAGACATTCAACATCACCACCTTTCCGCGAAGTTGATTCCATGAAATAGGCTGTTGATCCAGCCAGTTTGATCTATTACCAGGCAAAACAGGTGGTTTATCAGAAGCCTCACAGATTGCAGCGATCAGTATTAATAAGACAAAAATTTTTCGCATCGTTTGTTGGTTACTGCTAGCAATAAATATCTTCCCGGTGACGTTGAATGGCAAAAACTCTGCTATAACTTATTTATGAGCCGCCAAAAAATCCATCTTCTACTCTTCGTAATATTTCTTGCTGTATTGATTTGGTCCGGAATCCATCCCCATGATTATTTCACATGGATGCTGGAAGTTGCGCCCGCTGTGCTTGGAGTTACCGTAATTCTGATTACGTACAGGCGGTTCGAATTAAGTATGTTGCTGTATGTGTTGATTCTGATTCATACCATCATTTTGATGGTCGGAGGGAAATACACGTACGCTGAAGTTCCTTTGTTTAATTGGCTGCAAGCCCAGCTAGGCACTGCACGAAACTCTTATGATGGAATCGGACATTTTGCGCAAGGATTTATTCCTGCAATCCTGACTCGCGAAATCTTAATGCGAACTTCGCCAATAAAGTCCGGCAAATGGTTATTCTTCATATCGATTTGCATCCCTCTTGCATTCAGTGCTTTTTATGAACTGATCGAATGGTGGGTTGCTATCGGATCCGGTGAAGCTGCTGATGCTTTTCTTGGCGCGCAAGGAGATCCGTGGGATACGCAGAAAGACATGTGCTTATGCTTGATTGGATCGATTGTCTCGCTTGTATTGTTAAGCCGTGCTCATGATAAATCGCTGGCAAATCTTCAATCACAGCCTTCAATGTAGTGGCTCGCCTGCTATCAATCAGGGCGAGCTTCCCCTCACCTCTACTTCTTCAATAATTCTGCGAGATCATTGTTTCCTTGTTTGATTGCAATCATTACTGCTGTGACACCATCATCATTACGGATTTTCGGATCGGCCCCAGCCTTTAAAAGCACTTGTGCTGCTTGAATTTGATTCTTCTGCGCAGCAACCATCAGAGCAGTCCAACCATTTTGATGTTTCAGATTTACATCAACATGCGAATCAATCAACAGATTCAAAACCTCAACCTGTCCCGCCAGTGATGCTTCACTTAAAGCACTCCATCCATCACTGTCTTTGTAATTTACATCGGCGCCTTCTTCAATCATTTTTTTAACGGTTGATGCATCCCCGGCGGTCGCGGCATCAATCATCTGAGTTTCTTTAACTCCTTTCACTCTGTCAAAAGCAGCAATCAGCTCCTGATGATGATAAATAATGGCTTGTTCCCATGGAGTCCCTCCAAAATTATCTTGCAATTGCGGATCGGCTCCTGCCTTGAGCAACTCGCGAACAATTTCAGCTTTGACCTTTAGAAGGCCCGAAATATTTTCTGCATCGGGCACCGTTACTGCTTTCAATAAAGGTGTACCACCGGTTTTATCTCTTGCATTTACATCTGCACCTGCTTGAATCAGAATGCGTACAATTTCCAATTTTCCATGATAAGAGGCTGCCGTAAGTGCAGACCAACCAGTCAATACATGGCGCGAATTAGCGCTTGCACCCTTATCCAGTAGATTACGAACCTGGACTGCATCACCTTTTGCTGCAGCCTTCACCATCGCCTCTTCCAGGTTCTCGGGAAAGACGAAATGCGGGCTCAGAAGGAGTACTGCAAATACAAGGGATGCTAGATGCTGGATGCTAGATGCTAGGTACGCTCCCACGCTCATTATTGGCAACGACTATATTTCGATCCTAGCATCAAGTATCCAGCATCCAGCATCAATATTGCTCTGCGGTTAGAATAATTTTGGAGAAGGAATCTGCTTTGAGGCTGGCTCCACCAACAAGGGCACCATCAATTTCTTCTTCCTGAATAAATGTCTGAATATTTTCGGCGTTCACACTGCCACCATATTGAATCCGGATCTGTTCCGCAGTTTTGGATCCGAAAATATGTGCCAGTGTTGAACGGATCAAAATATGAACTTCAACTGCATCGTGAGGAGTGGCGGCACGTCCGGTTCCGATAGCCCACACCGGTTCATATGCAATTGTAAATTTATCAGCTTCTTCAGAAGAAAATCCTTGCAATCCTTTTCGTACTTGATCTTCAACAACTTTCAGCGTTGAACCCGATTCGCGTTGTTCCAACGTTTCCCCTACGCAGATAATTGGAAGCAAATTGTGTCGCAACACTGCCCGAATTTTACGGTTTACATTTTCGTCTGTTTCATTAAAGAATTGCCGTCGCTCTGAGTGGCCTAAAATCACATAATGGCAACCGATATCTTTTAACATCACAGCCGATACTTCACCGGTAAACGCACCTTGATCTTCCCAATAACAATTTTGTGCGCCAAGAAGAATATTTTTGCCTTGCAAAATTTGTGAAGCAGTATGCAAAGATGTGAAAGAAGGTGCAACCATGATAGTTGTTTTTGAAACGGTTCTGGTAGTTTCAAGCAGCGATGTGATTAATTCACGAGTTTGTTTCTGAGTGCAATTCAGTTTCCAATTTCCAGCAACGAATTTGTTTCGCATAATTGTCCTTTATTAAATCACGGAAGCACGGAATACACGGAAGTCACAAAATAATAAATAATTTTTCAGTGATTTCCGTGACTTCAGTGCTTCCGTGATTATCTATCGGTTAAAACCATAATTCCGGGTAATTCCTTGCCAGATAAGAATTCGAGGCTTGCACCACCGCCGGTTGAGATATGAGTGATTTTGTTAGCGACACCGCATTTTTCAACCGCAGACACAGAATCACCGCCTCCAATTACAGTAGTCGCAGAGATTGAAGCGAGTGTCTTTGCAATAGCGTTGGTTCCTTCAGCAAAAGCATCCAGTTCGAAAAAGCCCATCGGTCCATTCCAAAAAACAGTTTTTGCATTACGCAGTTCTGCTGAATATGTCTGGCGCGTTGCAGGACCAATATCGAGTCCCATCCATCCTCCGAAGTCATCGCCAGTGTTAACAATTTTAGTTTGGACGCCTTCTTTCGGTTCCGGCGCAAGCACATGATCCTGCGGTAACTTAATTTTTCCGGACGCAAACAGCTCATTCGCAAGATCCAATTTGTCTTCTTCGCATAATGACTTGCCGATATCTTTTCCTTGTGCTTTTAGAAACGTGTAAGCCATTGCGCCGCCAATCAAAAGCTTTTCAACTCTGGAACTCAGAGATTGAATGACTTCAATCTTGTCGCTGATTTTTGCTCCGCCAAGAACTGCAATATATGGCTTGTCCGGATTCTTGATTAGTTGTCCAAGATATTTCAGTTCTTTTTCAATCAAAAATCCTGCAGCCCGTTTATCAAACAATTTTGCCAGTGCAACCACAGATGCATCTTCACGATGTGCGGTCCCAAATGCATCATCCACATAAACATCAGCCAATTTTGCTAATGATTTTGCGAATTCTGGATCACCTTTCTTTTCGCCAGGATGAAATCTTAGATTTTCCAGCAAGAGCACTTCCCCTTTTTTCAAGTCACTGGAAAGCTTCTGCATTTCCGGACCAATAATGTCCGATCCGATTTTAATTTCCTTATGAAGAAGTTCACCCAAACGCCGGGCAACCGGCTTCATACTGTATTTTTCTTCGGGTTTATCTTTAGGTCTTCCAAGATGCGATGCAAGAATTAGCTTTGCACCATGATCGATCGCATATTGAATTGTTGGAAGTGCTGCCCGGATTCTTGTATCATCTTCGATTTCATTTTTATCATTCAATGGAACATTAAAGTCCACACGGATGAAGACACGTTTGTTGTCCAAATCAAGATCACGAATCGTAAGCTTGTTCATAATAATTTTGCCACCAATTTTATAAGGTCTCTGAGCCGACAGGAATATCCCCATTCATTGTCGTACCAGGCAAGTACTTTTGCCAGAGTTCCACCCATAACTGTAGTATATACGCCATCAACGATTGCGGAATGCGGGTTGCCGCTGAAATCGATCGACACCAGTGGCTCTTCCTCAAACGCAAGAATACCTTTCAGCTCCCGGGCCGCAGATTCCTGAAATGTTTGATTGATCTCAACTGCATTTGCTGATTTGTTAAGCTGCACCACAAAATCGATCAATGACACATTCGGGGCCGGCACACGCACAGAAACTCCATTAAGTTTTCCTTTCAATTCAGGAATTACCTCAGCAGTAGCAGTGATTGCACCAGTAGTTGTTGGAATCATGGAGAGTGCTGCGGCGCGGCCGCGTCTTAAATCTTTGTGTGGCAGATCCAAAAGTTTTTGATCGTTGGTATAGGAATGAACTGTAGTCATGTAACCATGAGAAATGTCGTATCGCTTATGCAAAACTTTAGCGATAACAGCAAGACAATGTGTTGTGCATGAAGCATTGGAAATCACATGATGCTTTGCAGGATCATACTTTTCGGCATTTACACCAACACACAGTGTCACATCAGGTTCATAGGCAGGCGCTGTAATAATTACTTTTCTTGCTCCGCTAGTAATATGATTTTCAGCGTCACGTCGTCTGGTGAAAAGTCCAGTACTTTCAATAACAAGATCCACTTCCAATTCTTTCCACGGAAGTTTTGATGGATCTTTCTCAGAGCTCACTCTGATTTCGCGATCACCAACAATAATTGATTTCTCTTCCGCTATGATTTTGGAATCCAATACTCCGAGAACAGAATCATACTTTAGCAAGTGAGCCAGCGTTTTCGTATCGGTGATGTCATTGATTGCGATCAAATCAAAATCCGGTTCGTTCAAAGAGCATCTCAAAAAGTTTCGACCGATCCTGCCGAAGCCATTAATTCCAATTCGAATTCCCATACCTATTGCCTCACAAGTGATGCAAGCATCTCGCTCGCCAATTTTGTAAGCACGCTAACTTTGCCGGCGGGTGAGACGCCCGCATCACACATATCAAATTCAGTATAGGAATTGCATTCATTGAAAAATACGCACAGTATTGATGCTGAATCAGCAACACAGAGTCTGCGGTAAAATCAATTCATGCCCACTGCATACTTTTACGATGATCTTTATCTGAAACACGATGAAGGTCCGATTTCATCCAGAAAATCCTGAACGTCTGCGAGCCATCAATAGAGGATTGAAAGAAGCTCAACTATGGGATCGTTTGATCCATATTCCACCGGTAGAAGCGACTGAGGATCAAATTTTTTCAGTGCATACTCGGGAACTTTTTGAATTTGTGCGCGCCGCTTCACTCAGAGGCTCTTATCAAGTTGATTCCGATACCCACATATCAAGACATTCATTTGATGCCGCTATGTTGGCCGCGGGTGCAGCAGTTCAAGCCGTGAGTGGAATCATGGAAAATGAATTTTCAAATGCTTTTGCGGCAGTCAGACCGCCGGGGCATCATGCTACTCCAAATCAGGCAATGGGATTTTGTTTGTTTAATAACATTGCCATCGCTGCGAGATTGCTTGTTAAACAATATCAACTAAGTCACGTTTTGATTGTGGATTGGGATGTTCATCATGGCAATGGCACTCAAGATATTTTCTGGGATGATCCATCAGTGATCTATCTTTCTTTGCACAAAGAATATCATTATCCGGGTACTGGATGGGAAGATGAAACAGGATCGGGCAGGGCTGAAGGCACGAAAATTAATTATCCGATTGCACGCGATTCTACTTACATGGAAGTATTTAAAACAGCACTCGCTAAGGCGGAACAATTCCGTCCGGAATTTATTTTAATCTCCTGCGGTTTTGATGCCCATGAAAACGATCCTTTAGGAAATTTGGGACTCACCAACGAGATGTATGCTGAATTAACTCAGATCTTGTTTGAATTTGCAGCAAAATTTAATCATCAAAGAGTGTTCTCGATTTTAGAAGGGGGCTATGACTATGATGCTCTTGCAAAAGCTTCGGCAGCACATGTGGAAGTCTTGCTCAATCATTCATAGTGTGATTTTTGTTTTATGCCTGGCTGTGATTGTGTGCGCAGGAGCTGATATGCAATCTGAAGGATTACCCTCAGAATATTTTCCGTTAAAAGTTGGACTGTACTGGAAGTATCAATACAAAGGAATGCCGCGTGAACCAGTTGATGTGGATGTAAGAATTACTGAAGAAAAGAAAATCGAAGGGAAAAATTATTTTCATTTTTCAACCTGGTTCAATCTAACCAGGAATGCACCTCAAGGCGATGTATGGATTGCGTGGCAAGACGGAGTCGTATATCGCTGGGATGGTAAAGATGAAACAATCCTTTTTGGTCCTGCGGTAAAGCAGGCTGAACTTAAGAAAAATCAACCGGGCGTAGAAGTTGAAACGCCGGCTGGAAAGTTTACAGATGCCTATCGATTTAAAGATTGTCTTGGATGTGCTGATGCTGGCGCAGAATTCCTGTTCGCGCGTAACATCGGAATTGTGAGCGTCTCGATGTCGGCAATTTGGGGCGGTGCAAACTACGAGCTTATCTCCACGAATGCAAACGCACACTAACGAACGCCATCGAGCAAATATAGAGTTCCGTTGCGACGAACGTAAGTGTATGCATAGGATTTTTCATCAGACGAAATTCTGATGGACTGAACTCTGGTTACGCCGGCGCGATTGGGTGGGGTAATTTCTTTAAACAAAGTACGACTTCCGTCAGCTAATGTAATTTTGTAAACCCTGGCTGGAACTTTCGGATTAAAAACAAAAATTGCATCGGAAGATTGATTCCATTTGATGGGAGTCTCACCTTCTTCAAATCCGGAGAACGGAACTGGTGATGCCTTTTCCAGGTTGTAAATTCTGATTGTCCCAGCACCGTCTAGTCCAAGCAACAAACGACCGTCAGGCGATAATAGTTTGTTGTTTTCGGCAGAATAGAAATTTTTGATTCCTGATGATTTAAGTTTTCCACCAGAAACATCTTGAAAAAAGACTTCAGTACGCCCTTCATTGTCGGCACCTAAAATTAGGAATTGCTTGCCGTCCGGTAAGAATTCTGCAGTTAATATGAACTTGAACTGATTGTACTCAAACCTCCGAAGACTACCTGCTCGAACAGGTACAACCATCAATGAATTAAGTGCGTCGAAGCCGAGAACGAAAAGATTGTCCGGAGAAAAACAGATAGGAGTTCCTGCGGCTAATCGTATGGCAGCAGATCCGTCTAAGCCTCTGATGTAAATAGTGCCGCCTGGAGATTCACTTCCATCACCTCGTTCATGAATCAATAACATTTTTCCATCCGAAGAAAAGTCGCGGATATCAGAATTATCAAGCCAGGAGAGTTCACGTTCATTACCATCGGAACCAGTCATTAGAATTCCACGATCATCACTAAACTCTGCAATCAATTTCCCTTGTTTGGAAATATCGTGAAGAATAAAAGAGGAAGGAAAATGCGAAATCAAGCGTTGTTTTCCTGCTAGTGAAAGAGAATAAAGTTCATAGCCACCGCCAACACGGTCAGAAACAGTAGAAAACCAAACTTCATTGCCATCAGGCGACCAACTTAAACTTTCTGGATAGAGAAGTGATGATGATGCAATCTCTTTGCCGCTAATACTTAGAATTTTGACATTCCCATTTGAGCCGTCTGGCAGTCCCTGAATGAACGCTATGTGGTCTCCATTCTGAGAGAATCGAACCGTATCAATCCGTTGAGTGCTTTTGTAGAGAATTTTTCCGGGCGGATATTCCAGATGTTTAATAGGGCCAAATTCCTTTTTGGCAATGGCCATTGATTTACCATCAGGACTCCAATCTGCTCCCAAAATGTTTTCATCCAACTCCCGCGGTAACCCGCCGGTCAATGGAACTTGAGCAAGAGTATTTTTCTTATTAAGAATTAAGACCAACATTTCTCCAGTTGGAGAAATGGACAGTACATTCGCATTTGGAATTCCAAGCGCCCGTGATTCTACTCCTTCGGTTCGCGTTAGATAAATATCCCGGTTGGGCACCTTCCAACGAAGCGCTGTAAATTATCGTTTGTCCATCCGCAGCAAATCGTGCCGAATGGATCGCTCCTCTTTGATAAGTCAGCCTGTGATAATCAACATTACTCCTTTCAACTTTTTTAGAATTCAATAACAGATAAAGCGTTGAAGCGCCTAATAACACTAGCAGTGCGACATTTACAATTGACCAGATTTTCTTCAGACTCCGTTTTTGTAGTTGAACTGGAATGGCAGATTCAGTTGATGATGCAACTTCAGAAAAATGATCGCGCACACTTTGAAGATCACGAGCCAGATCACGTGTTGAAGCGTAACGATCCTCAGGATTCTTTTCCAGACAACGATCAACAATCCAGCGAAAAGGAGCAGGAACTTGAACCGGCACTGATGAAATTGGTTCGGGATCTTTTTTGATAATCGCAGCTAATGTTTCTACCGTAGTCTTTTCTTCAAATGCTCTTTTGCCTGTAAGCATCTCATACAGAATCGATCCTAATGCAAACTGATCAGAGCGAAAATCAACTGCTCTTCCACTGGCTTGTTCCGGAGACATATAGCCGACGGTTCCTAAAATGGTTCCGGCATCAGTCCCTGCGGAAGTTGGAAGTGCGGAGACTTCAGAGCCGGATGGTAAAAACAATTTTGCAAGACCAAAATCCAGGATTTTTGCGAAACCATCTTTGGTGATCATGATATTTTCGGGCTTTAAGTCACGATGTACGATTCCTGCTTCATGTGCTTTGGTTAGACCATCGGCAAGTTGGACCGCAATTTGAATTGCTTTTCGTGCTGGTAATGGTCCTTCTTTCAAAGTTTCACGCAAAGTTTTTCCATCGACCCATTCCATCGCGATGTAGGATGTGGAATCGAAAGACCCAATCTCATGGATGGTGATGATATTGGGATGGTTGAGCGACGAAGCTGAGCGAGCCTCCTGCTCGAATCTGCTCATGCGATCTTTATTCGTAGCAACTTCAGCAACCAGAATTTTGATTGCTACATCGCGTCCCAGCCTGGTATCACGTGCGCGATAAACTTCGCCCATTCCGCCGGCACCTAATGGCGCAGTAATTTCAAAGAACCCTAGTTTGGTCCCCGAACTGAATGGCATTACAAGCTATCATACCAATTTTTTCGTAAGATAAACGGGATGAACTTGAACAAACAAACGCGGTTGAAGGAAACGCTCGATCAGCTTTACAGCGATTACAAGCAAGAATTTTTGCGAAGTCCGCAAACTTTTTTTGAACGGCGCAAGGATCCGCTGCTTTTTCCGCATCGTTATAAAACGTTCCATGATATTGAAGCGGCAGCGTTTATTGCTACAACGTTCGCTTATGGAAATGTCACCAGCTTATGCAACTTTATTGGAAGCTTGTTATCCAGAATGGGAGATTCGCCGGCGAGTTTTTTGAGAAACCCGGATTCGATAGCTGAACTGCGGCAATATCGGCCGTACTACCGGCTTCATAAAGAACGTGAAATCTTGCAGCTTCTGGAAATGCTATCCCTCGTATATTCGCAGCATGGATCTTTATATGATGTTTTTAAACAATCATACTATAACGGTAGTACGATACAAATAGCAGCTATGGGATTCGTAGAACAGCTCCGTCGAATTTCCGGTAATCAGCACACATTCCTGCTTCCGGATCCGTCCTCCGGCAGCCCTTGCAAACGTTTGAACTTGTTTTTGCGATGGATGGTAAGAAGAGATGGGATTGATCTAGGTTTATGGAAGGATATCTCACCAGCTCACCTGGTTATGCCATTGGATACGCATATCGGGCGGGTTGGATACAAATTGGGATGGATTTCAACACCTTCATTGAGCTGGAAAAAAGCAGAAGCGATTACGGATGTGCTGCGGAAGTTTGATCCGGAAGATCCGACACGATATGACTTCGCCTTATGTCATGAGTCAATGGAGAAGAGCCCATTTCTGAGCCAGTTAATTAACCACAAAGGCACTAAGATTTAATATTCGTAAAAGCCGCGTTTTGTTTTGCGGCCTAATTGGCCTGCATCCACCATCTTCTTCAACAACGGACACGGCCTGTATTTGGAATCTGAAAACCCTTCATACAAGACATTCATAATCGCAAGACAAACATCAAGTCCGATGAAATCCGCTAATTCTAACGGGCCCCATTGGATGATTCATCCCAAGCTTCATTACTTGATCGATCGACTCCTTGCTTCCCACACCTTCCCAAAGCGCATAAATCGCTTCATTGATCATCGGCATTAACACTCGATTCGATACAAAACCCGGGTAATCATTCACCTCTACCGGAGTTTTACCGAGATCGCGTGCAAGCGATTCGGTTTTCGAACAAGTTTCATTGCTTGTCATATGACCGCGGATTACTTCGACCAGAGGCATCAACGGCACGGGATTCATGAAATGCATTCCGATGCACTTATCAGCACGCGAAGTCACCGCTGCAATTTTTGTGATGGAAATCGAAGATGTATTGGTTGCTAGAATCGTTTCAGGCCGGGTAATTTTATCAAGCTCGCTGAACAAAGTGGCTTTTGATGGAAAGCTTTCAATGATTGCTTCCACCACAAATTCAGCGTCCGACAATTCCTCCAATGAATCACACCACCGGATGCGCTTTATGCTTTTGTCAGCCTCTTCCGGAGTTGTTTGCTTCTTTTCAACACGCTTTTGAATCAGCTTTGCAATTTTACCGGTTGCATTTTCACGCGCTGCAGCAAAACTTTCGAACGCAAGTACGTCAAATCCCTTTTCAGTAAAAGTTTGAATAATGCCAGAACCCATAGTCCCGGCCCCAATGACACCAACCTTTTTCATTTCTACCTCAGAGTCTCTGTGGTTGAGTTAGCTAACTTGGTGAAGATTGCGATAAAGCGTATCGCGTTCAACCGGAATGCAGCCTGCTTCTTTAATCATCCTGACTAGTTCTGAACGAGTGATTGCTTGTGGTGTTTTTGCACCGGCGGCATGTGTGATTCTTTCTTCAGCAACCGTTCCATCAATATCATCCGCTCCAAATCGAAGGGCCATTTGTGCGATCTTCGGTCCGACCATAATCCAGTAGGATTTGATATGCGGAAAATTATCCAGGATCAACCGCGATATGGCGATATTTTTCAAATCATCAAAGCCGGTTGTTTCTGGTAAATATTCCAGCGGTGTATTTGCTGAATGAAACGCCAACGGAATGAATGTCATGAAACCATGAGTTTCATCTTGCAGGCTGCGAAGTGAAATCAAATGATCAACGCGCTCTTCAAATGTTTCCACATGACCGTAAAGCATCGTAGCGTTGGAATGCAAACCCATTTGATGCGCAATTCGAATTACATCCAGCCATTCTTGACCGGAAATTTTTCCTTTAGCGATAATATTGCGCGCACGATCTGCAAAAATCTCCGCCCCGCCGCCTGGAATGCTATCTAATCCTGCCTCTACTAAACGACGCAATGTTTCTTCAATCGTCATATTTTCGAGCTTTGCAAAAAAATCAACTTCAACAGCAGTAAACGCTTTTAAATGAATCTGCGGAAGCCGTTGTTTCAAGCCTTTCAACATATCCAGATAAAATTGGAATGGCAGATCAGGATGCAATCCGCCAACAATATGAAGTTCAGTGGCACCTTCTTTTGCACCTGCCTCAGCTTTTGCGAAAATTTCTTCCAACGACATTGTGTATGCATCTTTAGAGCGGACATTTTTTCCGAATGCACACAACCCGCATTTCAAAACGCAAACGTTAGTTGGTTCAATATGACGGTTTACGTTAAAAAATGCCTGGCGTCCATGAAGTTTTTCACGAACAAAATTGGCCAGATATCCAATGGTCAAAAGTTCGTTTGATTCGTAAAGCCGAATGCCGTCTTCCCTGCTCAGACGTTTTCCGGCAAAAACTTTGTCAGCAATGTCGGAGAGTTCGGTCCTTTGAAGGTAGGTTTCAGTCATCATAAATCGGTAATTATAAAACTACAGCCAAATAGTGTCCATCCATCGTATTGAGCCATCAAAAATCTAACCCTAAGGGGGATCGTTGAGACATATGAGAATCTAACCCATAGAAGCAAGAGAGGTCGATGCTATGGGTAAGAATTCGCGCAGAGAATACTTCAAGGCCATTTATTATCGATATCGGAAAGCCGATATGGCAGAAAAGAATCGGATCCTGGATGAATTTTGCAGAGTTTGCAATTATAACCGGAAGTACGCAATTGCTAAGTTGAATGGGCCGGGGCCAGAGAAAGTGCAACGAAAACGGAAAGCCAGGAAGCCTCACTACGACTCTGGCGTGATCCGGATTTTGATTTCAGTCTGGATGGCAGCCGGATATTTATGTTCTGTACGGCTGAAGGCAGCTCTTCCACTATGGCTGCCATGGATTCGAAAACGTTTTCAGCTAAATGCTGAGGTTGAAAAAGATTTGTTGCAAATTAATGCTCGCCAGATGGACAGAAGACTTCAATCGCAGAAAAGGAAAGTGAGAAAATCAATTTATGGAAGAACCAAACCTGGAAGTTTGCTCAAACACCATATTCCAATTAAGACGGATCACTGGAATGTATCGGTTGCTGGATTTACCGAAATTGATTTGGTCTCTCATTCTGGAAATTCAGCCACTGGCGAATTCATCTATTCTTTAAATCAAACTGATATTCTGACGACCTGGGTCGAAACACGCCCAGTACTGGGAAAGTCGGAACGCAATGTGGTATCCGCCCTCGAGAATATTCAAAAAACGTTACCTTTTCGGCTGAAAGGAATTGATTCTGATAATGGATCAGAGTTTATTAATGATCATTTATTCCGTTACTGTCAAAACAATCAAATTCAATTCACACGTGGGCGTCCTTACAAAAAAGACGATAATGCACACATCGAACAAAAGAACTGGACGCACGTTCGGAAAGTGTTTGGGTGGCGCCGTTACGATAGCCTAGAGGCAATCAACGCAATGAATCAACTCTACAGCAACGAACTACGATGGTTGATGAACTTGTTTACTCCATCCATGAAACTAAAGAAAAAAATTCGAATTGGTTCAAAGCTGAAAAGAATTTACGATCAGTCCCAAACACCGCTTGACCAGCTGATTGCCTCTGGCAGTGGCAAGAAAGATCAAATTTCACAACTTGTAACACTTCGCGCAAATCTGGATCCTTTTGAACTTTCAAATCAAATCGAGCTTCGGATCGCTCAAATCTCTTCTTTACCTTTAAATCCCAAACAAAAAGCAACCGTCAGCCAACTAAGAATTACTAATAATATAGATCCTATGAATCAAAAAGTGCGCGCGGCTCGTTTAAAAGACAACCTTCGCTCAGATACAGTAACTCATAAGAACTTAGGGCTAGGGCCGGGAGGGGATGCCCCTCCCCGCACCCCACCCCAAAAGGGTTAGATTTTTAATGTCTCAACAATCTACACATCGGGTTAGGTTTTTAAATGTCTCAATAGGTCCATTAAAGCCTGAAGAAAAGATCGAGGCTGACGAATAACAATAAGAGCACGCCAACAGCGCCGTTTACCGTAAAAAATGCCTCATTGACCCGGCTTAAATCACGAGGATTCACGAGTGAATGCTCATAGATGAGCAAAACAGCGACGAAAGTCACGCCGACATAATATAGCCATCCTGAACCGGCGGCGATTCCAAAAGCAACCAATAAACTTACGGTAATTAGATGACAGATACGCGCGACGAGAAGCGCAGTCTTAATTCCGAGTTTGGAAGGAATGGAATGAAGATTATGAGAGCGATCGAATTCAGCATCCTGGCAGGAGTAGATCAAATCAAATCCAGCGGTCCAAAACAAAATCGCCAGGCTTAAAATCAGCGGAGTGACTTCCAGTTTGCCGCGAATTGCAATCCATGCACCCGCTGGTGCAATCGCCAGCGCCAATCCGATGAACCAATGGCTCAGCGGCGTAAACCGTTTGGTGAGCGAATATCCAAAAATAATTAACAAAGCTAATGGTGACAGCACAAACGCAAGCGAATTCAATTTGTATGCTGCGAATATGAATATTGCGGTACAGACTACAATAAAAAAAATTACGAATGGAAGAGAAAGGAGTCCGGATGCAAGCGGCCATTTTTGAGTTCGTGGATTCAAGCTATCAAATTTGCGATCCGCAACACGATTGAACGACATTGCACAAGAGCGCGCCGCTACCATCGCTACAAGGATCCAGAGTAATTGGTGTGGTGTTGGAATTCCATGAGCTGCAACTAACGCACTGATGAGAGCAAAAGGTAAAGCAAATACCGAATGCTCTATTTTGATCATCCGTAACGTGAGACCTAGCTTCTGGAGAAACATTTTTCACCACAAAAGCGCAAAGCTTATTCTTTGCCCCAGCGTTTACTGATTTGATGATCGAGGCGAAGTTGATCAAGGATTCGGGCCACAACAAAATCCACTAAATCGCTGATCTGTGCAGGCCGGTGATAAAAGCCAGGCGCGGCTGGCAATATAACTCCTCCTGCTTGTGTAATCCGCATACAATTTTCCAGATGAATTTGCGATAACGGAGTTTCGCGAATTACAAGAATCAGCTTGCGGCGCTCTTTTAACGCAACTTCGGCGCCGCGCTGAATCAGATTATTAGAAGTACCGGATGCGATGTTTCCAAGACTTCCAGTACTGCAAGGAACAATCACCATTCCTTCGGTGGGATAACTGCCGCTGGCGATTGGCGAATAAAAATTCATGTTGTCATAAAAGCGGAATTTAGAACTATCCTTTCCGATGATTTTTGCGATCTGAAAATTTTGCACTGAAACTGATATCGAACATTCATGTTTTAACAACGTGAACCCATTGGATGAAATTACAAGATGCACCTTCTCAACTTGCGGCAATTCATCCAACACCTGAAGAAATCGCACAGAATATGCTGCGCCGCTGGCTCCCGAAATGCCGACACTCAGTTCCATATATGTTGAGCTCCTTTAGCAGGCTGGAAGCCTGCGGCCCATAATGCGGACGAGACGTCCGCGCTCCCTAGAACTGTTATAATAACGCATTTATGACAGAGGTCCTGGCTAAGACGCAATTCCCTGGAGTTTCCATCATAATTCCTGCGTTCAACGAGGAAAAATCGTTGGCAGGCGTGATCGAAGAAATCCAGAAGGTTTGTCACACTCAAAATATCGATTTTGAAATCATTGTTGTCGATGATGGTTCAACCGATAACACCATTCAAACTGTTGAAGGCAAATCGGTTCATGTTGTAAGACATCCTGAGAATCGGGGTTATGGCGCAAGCATCAAGACCGGTGTTCTTTCAGCAAAATTTCCATGGATTTTGATTACAGATGCTGATGGAACGTACCCGGTTTCCGAAATTCCAAAATTGCTGGTAGACGTGGATCACTATGACATGATCGTTGGCTCACGAACTGGTGAAGATGTAAACATTCCAACAGTTCGCAAGCCGGCTAAATGGATGTTGAATCAGCTTGCGAATTTTATGGTGAATTCACACATTCCGGATTTGAATTCAGGTTTTCGTCTTTTTCGAAAAAATTCTTTTCTACGGTTTTTAAATATCTATCCGCCTGGATTTTCTTTAACGACCACCATGACTTTAGCGTTACTAAGCAACAATCATGCGGTGAAATATGTTCCGATAAACTATTACAAACGACAAGGACATTCCAAAATACGTCCGCTTCAAGATACCTACAATTTCTTTTTGCTCGTTGTTAGAACCGTTATGTATTTTGATCCGCTGCGTATATTCATGCCGATCGCGCTCTTTCTGTTTTTATTCGGAATTTTGTTTACTGCATGGGAACTCTACGTGTTTCAAAACATTACAACCGCAGCAACAATCGTATTATTTGCAGCTCTTCAAACAGCGATTTTGGGATTGCTGGCAGATCTAATTGTTAAAGGCCGAAGGTAAGGAATTTGTAGCGCCGGCGTCCACGCCGGCAATAGGTTCGCAAGCAAACAAACTCGGCCGGCGAGCCGCCGGCGCTACAAACCACCATGGAAGACTCAATAATCACAATCGAAAAAATCGTTCATGGGGGCAAAGGGCTTGGCCGAATTAACGGCCAGGTAATATTTGTGCCGTTCACACTTCCCGGTGAAACAGTCCGCGTTCAAATCACGAAAAAGCATCGTGATTATCTTGAAGGCCAGGTCATTGAAGTCGTAACTCCATCAGCCAAAAGAATCCCGCCAGATTGCCCATATTTTGGCCGATGTGGTGGCTGCCAGATCAGTCATACGACATATGAACATCAGATAGAGCTGAAAAAAAATGTGTTGATTGAAAGCTTGCACCGCAGCAAAATCTCATTTCCTGAACCTGAAGTGATTGCAGGCAATCCATTTTCTTACCGGCATCGGCAACTCAAATACAGCGCACGCAAAAACCAGCTAGGTTTTTATGAAATGGAATCGAATCAGATTGTGGATGTTCAGCGTTGTCTTTGTCTGACTCCAGCTCTTAACAAACTTCTCGCAATCGTACGAACTGCATTGACAGCGACTCCGTTACCAAAGGTGTCTGAAGTTGAATGTTATGAAAATGAAGTTGGCGAAACTGCAGTTTATTTCAATTCCAAAATCCCGCTCAATTTTCGGAACGAACTATCAGGTGTCACATCCGTTTTCGATCCACAAGATGCTGAAAGAGCCGGGCTAAGGGTTAAATTCCGGGATTCAGAATTTCCGATGGGACCAGGCGTATTTCTTCAAGTAAATCCAGGCTTATGGAAATCGATGGTTCAGGAAGTAGAAGGTCATTTCCAAATCAATTCTGATGCAGTTGTTACTGAGCTTTATTGCGGAGCTGGATTCTTTACGGTTGCGATTGCGCCACATGTACGAAAAATTCATGCGTGCGAAGAAAATCCGCGGGCGATTCAATTTGCAAAATCGCATCATTCAGCAAAAAACATTGAATGGATTTGCGCGCGCGCAGAAGACTACAAGATATCGAAAGAGACTACGGATGTTCTGGTCGATCCTCCTAGAGCGGGTCTGCACAAAAACGTGACTGAGCAATTGCAAAAGCTGAAACCGCGCACCATTTCGTATGTGTCCTGCGATCCGGCATCTTTTTCCCGCGATCTAAAGCAGTTTTCTCAAAATTACAAAGTTCAGCGGTTAGTTTTATTGGATCTGTTTTCGCAAACATACCACTTTGAAACCATTGCACAGCTTGTTAGATAATTCAGTTACATGACTCCACTGAAATTAGGAAAATTTGCTTTGTATCCATTGCTCGATGGTTACTTCCATCTGGATGGCGGATCGATGTTTGGAGTCGTTCCAAAAAATCTCTGGCAGCGAATTTACAAACCAGATGAGCAAAATAGAATTCGGCTTGCAGCTAGATCCTTGCTTGTTGAAGCAAACGGGAAATGGATTCTAATTGATACAGGCATTGGTAATAAGTTTGATGACAAAAAGAATCAGATTTACGGAATTGAGAAATTTCCCGGAATTATAGCTCAGCTTAAAGAAATCGGAATTACTGAATTGGAAATTTCAGTAGTTATCAATTCGCATCTTCATTGGGATCATGCGGGGGGAAATACAATCCGTCATGGCAGTGATTGGATTCCCGCGTTTCCAAATGCACGTTATGTAATACAGCGCGGTGAATTTGATTTTGCTACTCACTTGAACGAACGAACTCGCGGAAGTTATCGTATCGAAGATTATGTCGCTCTGGAAAAACTTGGATATTTTGACTTCGTTGATGGTGATTCGATGATTGTACCGGGAGTTCAGGTTGTTCGTTCAGGCGGACACGTTCCGTATCATCAATGCGTTTCGCTTCATTCCGATTCCAAAAAAGCTTTTTTTCTTGGTGACCTGCTTCCAACTCACGGACATCTTTCGTATCCATACATCATGGCATTTGATCTGAATCCGCTCGAAACGTTAGAAAAGAAAAAAGAATATTTGGAAAAATCAATGCAAGAAGATTGGCTTTTGTTTTTTGTCCATGATCCGGAGCATCCCTATGGAAAGATCGTAAAAACCGAAAAAGGCTTTGATTTCAAAACTGTGGAGCCCGGACTTTAGTCCGCCAATTAAGAATTACGTATGAAACAAAAAATCCTGGTTGTTGATGATGATGTCGGCATCCTGAATCTCCTCCAAACCGAGCTAGGTACTGAGTTTGAAGTACTAAGAGCAGAAAACGGTGAAGAAGGAATCCTTCTATCTCTGCAACATAAACCGGATCTGATTATCTCCGACATCAAAATGCCTGAACTAAACGGATGGGAATTTTGTTTTCTATTGCGTCAGATTCCATCAACGAAAACGATTCCATTTGTATTCTTATCAAGCAAAGCTGATCTCCCTGATCGCGTTCATAGTTTGAGACTTGGGGCGGATGATTTTATTGCGAAGCCATTTACGATGGAGGTTCTATTAACCAGAATTCGGATCATCTTTGAGCGCGTCCGGCGCCGCCAAACTGCGATTGAAGCTAAAGCCCTATTTGAAGATCGCCTGAATACTTTGATGATTGACTTGCTGGAATTTCTCCGCGCAATGCGGAGATCTGGAATTGTTGAATTTGTGCATTTGGGTCAACGTGGCGCAATCATATTAAACGATGGACAGATGATTGAAGCCGAATTTGAAGAATTAAAGGGGGAAGAAGCAGTTCGCGCAATGATTCAATTGGAAAAGGGTGAAGTTGGTTTTAAGGAAAAAGAAATGCTCAGCGGACCTCCTATTGTGAAGGATTGGGTCGCTTTTTTAGCGACATTCTTACCTGAAGAATGATATGTCACATTATGGAATGGGAATCCGCTTTTGACCGTTTTTGCTCGGTTTGAGTCACCCCGAGCTTGTTTTGAATCGGGGCTTTCTGTTTTGCGTCGTTTTGCGTTGACACGACTCCGTTCCCTGTGGTAGCATGACGTTCTTCGAAAATTGTGCGGCTACGGGAGATAGGCATTTAGATCCACGCCGGGCCGGCGGCGAAAGTCGTAACCACAAGTAGGATATTTCATTCAGGGAGGACGCTACAGAATGGCGGACCAACGATACACAATCATTGTCGTCCCGCACACCCGATCAAACCTTCGTAAATGCCAGATTTCAACCCGTCTCATTTCTTATGCTCTTATTAGCCTTGCGGCCATCTTTCTGGCTCTCGTTGGTATGTTGTTTCACTATGTGAAACTCAATCGGGAAGCGCGGAATTATGTTTTGATTCAAAAGCAAAATCAGGAATTGCGATCAAGCCTGGAGCAGTCGCAGCTTTTGACACAAAAGCTGAATCGCAAACTCTCTTTTCTTACCGATCTGTCCAATAAGCTGAAAGTAATGGCAGGGCTCCCTGCTGATAGTTTCGGAAGAAAAAGATTGCTTGAAAGGCCAGGATTGGGCGGTGTAACAATGAGTTCTACAACGCTAGGAGTTCCTGATCCATCACGTTTGCTAAATCTTGAAAAGCGCGCTCAGAATCTGGAACAAAGTTTTGATGTACTTAACGAGTATTTCCATCGTCAAACGAACGAACTTTCATCCACCCCTTCGATTCTACCCGTCCCCGGATTTCTCTCATCGTATTTTGGGGCAAGACGAAATCCATTTACGAATGCACCTGATTTCCATGAAGGCATCGATATAACAAATGAAATCGGCACGCCGGTAGTTGCTCCTGCTGATGGCAAAGTTACATTTGTTGGTCTGAAAGGAAGTTACGGGAATGTAATTGAGATTCAACATCGCGGTGGAATCACAACTTTATACGGTCACTTAAATGAAATCCGAGTGAAGCTTGGGCAGGATATTAAACGTTGGGATGTGATCGCAACCGTAGGCAATACTGGAAATAGCACGGGACCTCATCTCCATTATGAGATTCATATCGGCGATAGCCCGGTAAATCCGCTGCCTTACATTCTGAACCTGGATTCTGTGGGCTAATTCTTAACCGCAGAGTTCAGAGTTTTTAGCTCTTTTGAAGCGTACTGATTGTTAGGATCTCTTTCTAACGCTTCCTGAAATTTTTTCTTTGCTTCGGGAACTCTCTTCATCGCCTTTAATGTGAGTCCTTCTTGATACAACACCTGCGACATCCAGAAATTATCGGTATGCAATAAGTTCTCTGCCTGCTGAAGGAAACCTAATGCCCTTTCGTAGTCTTTTTGCCGTGAAGCAATTACACCAAGATAATAATAAGGCTTTCCATTAGTCGGACTGACTCGCAAAGCTTGTTCAAAAAGCTCTTCAGCTTGATCAAGATTTCCAGCATTCAACTCTTTCGCACCAGCATCCATTAGTTTTGTTGAAGCGGGATCAGCCTTAGATGGCTGACGCGGTTTCATTTGAGGAACTTCTAACGGCGGTTTTGAGGGAGGTGGTGGAGTTGGTGGAGGTTGTTGAGGTTTCGGAGTTTCTGCTGGAGGTTGTGCCGGTGGCGCAGGCTGAGTTGGTGTCGTTGTAGGTGGAGGTGTAGTTGTCGGCTCACCAGGTTTTAATTTTTTGGGACCACAAGCTGAGATAAAAAATAAGATTAAGAAGACGCTAACAAAACGTGAAACAGTTTTCATAAATAACTCCACACCGATAATATCGCCGGCGAGGCGCCGGCGCTACAAATTGCAAATTAACCGAAAATCTTCCACCAGTGGGAACTATGTTCCTGGCAAGTTTGCGTTGGTTCGGTCCCTGAAATAAATTTTTCAGGAACGGCTGAGGGACAATCTTCCGTAGCAAGTTGTCCAGTTAGTGGATCGATCATTGCAACAACTACTCCTTGCGGGCTTGCAAAATCCTCTGCCGGCAAATTTTGCACCGCTTTTTTCATGAATTGAACCCAGATCGGTAATGCTGCTTGAGCACCGGTCATTTTAATCGGCGTATTATCGTCATATCCGGTCCATACTACGCAAAGTAGATTCGGTGTATATCCAACAAACCATGCATCACGATATTCATCAGTCGTTCCTGTCTTTCCGGCAGCAGGCCGCGTGAAACCCCATCTCCGAACGGGTGCACCAGTTCCACTGCTGATCACAGTTTCCATCATATCGGTGAGAATGTATGCAGTCTGTGGATGCAAGACTCGTTCTACTTCGATCTGGCTTCGTTCCAAAGTTTTGCCATCAGATCCAGCTACTTTTTTCACAGTTCGCAATTCTGTTTTCACACCACCATTTGCAAATACTGTAAACGCAGTGGCTACCTGCCATGGACTGACTTCAAATGCACCCAATGCTATTGAAGGATACGGCTTCACAGATTCAAATCCAAGTTTCTTTCCAAGGTTAGCAATCTCTTGTAGTCCAACATCCATTGCAAGTTTTGCGGTTGCAACATTCATCGATTGAGCTAACGCATTTCGAAGTGTTGTGGAACCATGATATTGTCCATCGTAATTCTTCGGTTCCCAGGTTTGATTTGAATAATGAAGCGTCCATGGCTCATCAACAACAATTGTCGCAGGCGTAAATACCCGGCTTTTCTGGGCAAATGCTTGTTCCAATGCAGTTGCATAAACGACCGGCTTAAAGACGCTTCCAGGCTGTCGTGAAGCGCTGCTGATTCGATCAAACTGACTCTTGCTATAACTTCGGCCTCCAACGAACGCTCGGATGTAACCTGTTTGCGGTTCAATTGCAATCAGACAGCCTTGTGCATTTTGCTTCGCGCGCTTGAATCGCAATTTATCAATTTCATCTAAACCTTTGGACAGCGATTCTTCGGCATATCTCTGCATGTCCAGATCGAGTGTCGTGAAGATGTGAAGATTTTGCGTATAAATCATTTCTTCTTTGTATTTATCCAGCAGCTGGCTTTTAACAACATCCCCAAAATATGGCGCTAGATTAATTCGAGCATCATAAGGATGAACAACCAGAGGGACCTTCACATATTTTTCATATTCTTCATCCGATAAAGCTCCAGTGTTTTTCATTGCCAGCAACACCGTATCTCTTCTAGTCCGGGCTTGAGCTGGATTTTTGTACGGATTGTAATAATTTGGCGCCTGAATCAATCCGGCCAAAAACGCAGCTTCAGGAACTGTAATGTGCTGAACATCCTTGCGAAAGAAAAGAAGACTCGCTTCGCCCATACCATTGATACTCATGGCGCCACGCTGGCCTAAATAAATTTCGTTCAAATACATTTCCAGGATTTCATCTTTGGTCTGACGGCGTTCCATGATCCAGGCCATCATCGCTTCGCTTAACTTGCGGCGTATTGAACGCTCAGGAGTCAAATAAAAATTCTTAGCCAGCTGCTGTGTTATGGTACTGCCGCCCTGCAGTTGTTTTCGACCCATCAGATCATTCACAATCGCACGAACAATCGCTTTGAAATCGATAGCGCCGTGATCATAAAAACGACGATCTTCAATGGCAATAACAGCCTGGATCAAAGGCCTTGGAAGGTCTTGAAATTGAATGATCGTTCGCTTCTCCCATTCAGATCCAAACAGATTGCTAATGGCAGCAGGTTCAAGCTCGAAAGCAGCTAGCTCTTCTTTGTTAGTAACATTCAGGATCTTCGAAATGCCATCACTATCGAACTGAACTAAGACCGGAACAATCCCGTTTTGAGTTTTGAACAACGCTCGTTTACGAAATGCAATTCCGTTTTTTAATACCGCAAATTGAGCAGTTTCAGGGGATGCATCTACAGTCTTCTGATAATTCAAACGCTGAAGATATTCGACTAACCATGCTTGTTTAAGAGGCATGCCCTCATAAAGCATCGGAGCGTCAGCGTAGATTGTTGAAGGTAATGACCATTTATCGGTCTTAAGATGCGCATCGACAACTTTTCGACAGCTAAAATAAAGCTGTAGAATGAAAATCAAGGCTACGATTGCAAAACAAACAAATAGAATAAAGACAGCCTTCAGCCATCTTCTCGAACCAATCGAACGAGGTACGAGGCGAGTTACCCTGCGGATCACCATCCGCACAAAATTTACCGCTGCTTCCCACATTTGTCAAAACTTAAGTTATTCCAGAATTTGAATTTAGGCAGAATGATCACAGTTGTCATAGTTTTTTTCGGAAATCCCAATAAACATCAATGCAAACGCCTTACCAGGATAAGCACGTCAAGACATCCTAATAAAGTGTGTCAACTGGAAACAAAACGTGATCTCTGTGACTCAGTGGTCAGAATTTGGATTTTTGGAATTCTTCAATTGTGGTGATGCCTTCATTAATCCTTTGAAGACACCTGGAGCGAAGTGAAAGCATGCCGTGTTTTATAGCAACTTTTTCGATTTCATGCGATGACGAATTTCGTCCGATTACTTCAGCAATCGGGGGATCATTTGATAAAACCTCAAAAATTGCGATACGGCCATTAAAGCCGATGAAATTGCATTCTTTGCAACCCGTTCCCGCATATGCATTCAACCCCTGCGCCTCTAATTGTGTGAGCCCCATTCGCATCAATAAAGCTTCAGACACAGGAGATTTAGAAGAACAATGCGGACAGATCCTCCGAATCAATCGTTGATTCAGAACGGCGGACAATGATTGCGAAAGCAGTGAAGCCGAAGCACCAAGTTCCCTTAAAAGCACAATTGTATTGGCCGAAGAAATTGCATTCAACGAAGCAACCACCACACAACGTGATGCAATTTTGCAAACTGTGGCCGCTACTTCAGCATCTGGAATATCAGAAATGAAGATTACATCAGGACTCGATCGGATGATTGAATTTAGACCAGTGATGAAATCAAAACCTGCTGATGGATTGATTTCCGATTGATGCACATGCCGGATCGTTGCAAAGATCGGAGATTCCAGCGTCATCACTTTGCGATTTGAGCTTGCGAGATAACGCATCATTGCATACTCGGTCGTGCTTACGCCATTCATTAATGGACCACTGATCAAAATGAGTCCGAATCGTGAATCTAATGCTGACTGCACTTTCGCGTGCTGCTCATTCGTAAAACCAATTTCGCTCAGGTCACGCAAAAATGTCGATAGCGAAACAATTTTAATGCTGATACTCTCCCCATGTGGGTTTGGGAAGCTCAAAATATTCAACTGATATTTCTGATCGCCCAATCGCAACATCATTTTGCTGGATTGCGGGATGCGATTATTTTGGACATCCATTTTTGCAAGCTTCTTAAGACTGGCAATCAATGGAATGTGTTCTTCTTTACGCGGCGATTTTATCTTGTATAACACTCCATCGATGCGATATCGAACATTTAATTCATTCCGGTCCGGCTCAATGTGAATATCAGAAGCATGACGCCGGATTGCATCCATGATCAGTCTTCGAATTAAGGTTTGAGAATCCATTGTCTCTTGTTCCATAATCCGTGCGCCGCCGGGTGGAACATATTTTTTCAAGAACTCTACAATTGCAATTTCATCGGCATAAATCGGAACGATACGCATCTCTGCTTTTCGTCCTGCTGTTTCAACAGTTATAATGTCTTGCGGATTTGCCATCGCTTGCGCAAGGAATGAACGATTTGTTCCCTGAAAAACTTGTAATGGCAAAATTTTCCGCTGAACACAAAATTCCGGATTCAATCGTTGAAGCATCTTAAGGTCAACATATTCTTCGGTAAATTCGTTCGGAACAGGAATTGCTTGCATTTGCAGAAACAGATCCAGCTCTTCAGGCGTAATTAATTTATTGTTTACCAGAATCTGACCGAGTTTTTCATTTGTCTCACCTTGCTGGCCAAGAGCAAAAAGCATGTCTTCTACGGTAACGATTTGAGCGCGAACCAGCAGCTCACCGAGACGATCTTTGATTTTTCGAAGCGACGTACGTTCTTGTTGAAGCGTGGGGGGAGCGTACTCCCAAAATCGTCTTAAATACTCTTCGGAGGCATTACAAAAACATTGAAGGCAGTAAGGGCAAAGTTTCGAGGGATTTTTCGGGTCACAGCTGCACCATACCGACGAAACTGCGTCGAATTCGCCCAGGCAACTCCAACACTGAATAGTATATTCTTCGCTCATTACCCCCCTAAAGAGTGTACAACAGTTTTCGGATGTGACGAAGACTCTATCGCTAAATTACTGAAATCGTTCGATCTTCATCATGTTGGTAGCACCTCGAACCGGATTTGTTCCGGATACGATCACCACTACATCACCCTTATGAACTGCCCCAGATGCCAACAATAATTCTTCGGCTCTTTTGATCATGTCATCTGTGGAGGATGAGAACTCAAAAATAATTGGATGTACACCCCAGACCAGTGCGAGCTGCCGATACGTTCGTTCTAACGGAGTAAAAGCATAAACCGGACAGGGCGGTCTTTGGCTGGATGCCAGATTTGCTGTCATTCCTGATTGCGTGAATACCATAATTGCCTTCGCTTTCATTTCCACTGCCGCCGCACGTGCGGAATGAACAACTCCATGAGTAAAAGTTGCTAGCCGCTGGGGCCGTTTTAATTCAATATTTGTAACTAACTCATCATCCGATTCTGTATAACGCGCGATCGAAGCCATAGTTTTAACAGTACGGACTGGATGTTCTCCGATGGCTGTTTCTTGAGACAGCATCAGAACATCAGTTCCATCTAAAATTGCATTAGCTACATCGGAGGCTTCTGCTCGTGTTGGACGAACATTGTGAACCATACTTTCCAGCATTTGAGTTGCAGTAATTGCTAACTTTTCCGATTTATTTGCGCGATCAATTAAACGCTTTTGAATCAATGGAACTTTTTCTGCGGGCAATTCAACTCCTAAATCACCTCTTGCAACCATAATTCCGTCTGATGCTTCTAAAATTTCCTTAATGTTTTTTACCGCTTCAGGCTTTTCGATTTTCGCAATAATCTTTACATCGGAATAATTCCATTCGGTCACAAGATTTTTAAGCGCAAGAACATCCCAACCAGAACGAACAAATGAAAGCGCAATGTAATCAACTTTCATCTCAACACCGAAACGCGCATCTGCAATATCTTTTTCGGTTAAACTGGGAGCACTAATTTGAGTGCCCGGCAAATTGATCCCCTTCTTTTCATTCAACCAGCCGCCGGTAATAACTTCAGCGATGATGCGGTTCGCTTCGATTGTTACGACTTTGAGTTCGATTGCGCCATCATCAATCAGAATTGGATCGCCCGGTTTTACATCATCAGGCATACCGGAATAGTTTGTGGAAACTTCGGAAGCTGTGCCTTCAACTTCCTCCGTTGTGATCGCAACAGTTTTTCCGGCTTCAAGATAAACGGGTTGATGATTTTTGAGTAAACCGGTTCGAATTTTCGGGCCTTGCAAATCCTGCAAAATGGAAACTGGTCTGCTTGTTTTTGCAGCGGCAGAACGGATCCGTTCAATTAAAGGCTTGAAGTAGTCATGACTACCATGCGAGAAATTCAAGCGGAAACCATCGGCCCCACCAAGAATCATCTGTTCGATGATATTGGATTCCTGGGAAGCTGGACCTAATGTCGCAAGAATTTTTGTTTTTCGGGAAGCAGCTTGAGCCACGATAACTCCGAAGAAACATTAAGTCCACTCAAGCAATCAGTCAACCGAGTGCGGGCAAGAATGACGGCGGTCATCAATGCGGTCCAGAGGTCCGCGCTCATCAGTATGCGCCTTCGTAAAATTTCGATAAATCCTGTTTCAGCTTCACCAACGACGGATAGTGCATATACATCATATGACCTGAATCATAAAACGCTTTAGTTATATTCTTTTCAAGTTCAGGTTCAATGTTGAGATGACTGATGATGTACTCCGTGCCAGATGTTGTTGTAACCAGGTCAAAATATCCGCTTGCGAAAAATACCTGAAGGTACGGATTTACAGTCATTGCCGCGCGCAAGTTATCAGCAGTGTTTAAGTATCGGTTCGTTACGCTTTCATAATTCCATGAACGTGCAACCGGCTGATCAAGAACCTCATAGTTTTGTTCGGTTTTGAATTTTAGTTCCTGCTGAAGGTACTGTTGGAACGTTGTATGAAATGCGGTGTCAACGGTTCCGGCCGAAGGATCGAACAACATGTAGTTATATGCAGGCGCAAAACTTTCTGCGGGCATAAAGTTGGGATACCCTGAATATCTGCTGTCTAAGAGGCCTACGACGCGTCTTTCTTTTTCCAGAAGTTTTTGACAAAACGTAAAACTATCGATCCGGAGATTGTTTTGCAGAATAAAATCTTCAGGAAGACCTGAAAATTTTGACAGATTTGCAGCAATACTTTTTCTTTCATCACTGCTGATTGCTGACCCTTTCAACAAAGCTAATGAATAAACATTGATTGCAAAGTCTTGTGATTCGCGGACCGCTTTATTGCGATCGGCTTGAAGATCAGCGGGAAGCTTTTTGTAGTACCAGGCCGCTTCGGTAAAAGCAGGAAGAGTCAAAATGTATGGCAAGTTGTTTCCAGTTTGATTGAGAAAAATTGTGGCATCAATTGCGGATGAAATCAGGATCACACCGTTAAAAGGAATGCTGAATCTTCTTTGTAAGTAATCAACCAAGCCAGCTGCCCGGATCGTTCCATAACTTTCACCTGCAATGAACAACGGAGATCCAAACCGTTGATGGCGCGCTAAAAAGATTCGAATAAATTCGCCGATCGATTCAACATCCGCGGCAACTTCATGAAATTCTTTTGCTTCTTTTCCTGGTGCCGGACGACTAAAGCCGGTTGAAACCGGATCGATGAAAACCAGATCTGTTAGATCCAGGATTGAATTTTCGTTTGTGACTCCGGTATAAGGAGGTGAACCGGGTATCCCTTGCTCATCGACCTTCACCCGTTTCGGCCCGAATGCGCCCATATGAAGCCAGATCGCTGAAGAGCCAGGACCGCCGTTAAAGACGAAAGTCAGCGGTCTTTTTGGTGTATCGAGTTTTTGGGCAAGATATGCGATATAAAAAATGCTCGCCTTTGGTGACTGCTTTTCATCTTTAATTTGAATATTCCCGGCTAAAGCACGATATGCAATCCGATTTCCATTCAGAGTAATGTCATGACTTGTTTCCACGACTTTTTCTTCAGGCGGTGGAGTTTCTTTTGAAGCAGGTTGAGTTTGCGCCGGCGGCGGTGCTTCCGCTAATACCAGACTGAAATTGATAAAGACAATCAAGATGGCGAAAACGTATCGAAGGCTTTTCATTTTATCTCCTTGAAAACTCGAGTACTGAGCAATGAGTACCGAGTGCCGAGTATTTTCACTCAGGACTCGGAACTCCGCACTCAGTACTGACTTTACGAATCCGATTCGTATTTTGTTTCAGATTATGTATGATAGTCAATAGATTTGGAGGAAGCGGTGAAGGGATCGACGTCTGAGCCTTTACATACCATCGGCTATAAACGGCCTAAACAGAATCGAAGTGAGCAGACTTCAGAGCGGATTATCGCTGCAGCGCTGGAGCTTTTCTCGAAAAAACCGTTTGAAGAAGTCAGCGTAGGAGACATTGCACGGAAAGCTCGAGTCTCAATTGGCGGATTTTATGCCAGGTTTGAAAGCAAAGAAACATTGTTGAGCTGGTTTGATGAGCATTTTTTGGATCGTGAAAAAGAGCAGCGTACGTTGCAATTTCGTGAAGATCGATGGAAAGGAAAAAACATCGCTGAAGTTGTAGAAGCTTATTTGAAACGCGCTGCATCATATTTGCGAAAATATAAACCACTTCTATCTCGAATTACATTAAATGTGCGAAGCAGTCCTGAAACAAAAGAACTGAAACGTGCCCGCGAATTTAATGCTGCTGTACACAAATCATTCATCGATTTGCTAATGAGCCGCAAAAATGAGATGCGCCATCCTGATCCAGATTTTGCAATCACTTTTGCTTTAATGGCCGTAACTGCAGCGATGAGGGAACAAATTCTTTTTGGCGAACGACATCTTAATCCGGTTGACGTAAGCGATACCAAACTGATTCAGGAATTAACCCGAATGTTTCTCAACTACATTCAATCCGAATAATGCTGCCACGCAAATGCATCCATCTTTATTTCATCATCATCGATGATGATCCTGATCGTTCCGTCTAAATCCGTTCGCAAAATTGTGGTATGGTGGCGGCGCAATTCTGATAACACTTTAGGGTGAGGATGGCCAAACCAGTTGTGGCGCCCGACAGAAATTACAGCTATTCGCGGATTGAAATGATTCAGGAATTGTTCAGAGGTTGAGGTTTTACTTCCATGATGTGCCACTTTCAAAACATCCAATTTTGTAACAGAGTTGTTTTTCACAAGACTCCCTTCAGTCTGAAGCTCCGCATCACCCGCAAGTAAAATGCGTCGATTTTGATATTCTAATTGCAATACCAGGGAATCATCATTCGCAACCTTGCGGGTGTATTTGCAATCATCAGGCGCAAGAACCTTTAGAAGAACACTGCCCTGTCTGAATTTCATTCCGGCGCGAATTCCTTGAACTCGGGTTGGTGTATTGATGATCAACTTTTGGAACGCGAAATCAGAAATCGGCTTACGAGTGCAATAAAAAAGATCGCTTTGAATGTAGCGATTTAAAGAAATCAAACCATTCATGTGATCGGCATGAGCGTGAGTCAAAAAAATTCGATGTAGCCTGGTGATACCTAAATGTGACAGATAAGGCATCAAAACAGCCTCACCGGTGTCCAATGCTTGTGAATTCCAAAAACCGCCACCATCAACAAGGTCCGCGGTTCCATCAGGATACTGAATTAAGATCGAATCACCCTGCCCTACATCAATGAAGTGCAAGACAAGGCGGCCGACAGCCTGCGAGGGTTTCGCAGTGACTATCGAAATGAAACAAAATACGGCAATGATTGATGATGCAAAGCAAAGATTCCGCTTTTTGCGAAAAATCAGTGCCAAACAAATTGCGAAATAAAAAATCAACACAATTGAGAGTGAAGGTTCCGGAATTGTTTTCAACCAGACGCCGCTAAAGAATTCAGCACTTTCTGCAAACCATCGCACCGGATAACGGACCACGAGTGCAAAAGTGGATTGAAACACACCTAACGGCAATGTTCCCACACCTGCTGCAATCAAGAAGCTGCTTAGTGGAATTGCGATCAAATTTGCGAGCAAGGAACCGAAAGCAACTCGATGAAAGATCAAAGCTTGATATGGAATCAAAACGAATTGAATGATGGGTGATACAACAATGAAAGACCAGATTAAGCGATAAATATTTCTTGGCCAGCGGATGGAGTTGCAAATCGGAAGTGCAACAAAGAGAATTCCAGCTGTCGATAAGTACGTTAAATGAAACCCTGGATCAAACAATTCATAAGGATTCCAGAGCGTTTGCAGCAAAGCGCTTAAAGACAACACATTCGCCATCGCGGGACGTTCGTGACGGAGAACGGCATAACTCAAAACCAAAAATGTCAGAACCGACCGTACAATTGAGGAGCGTCCTTCTAGAAGCATCAAATAGAACAGCAGCACCAAACTCAGGAAAACCATTGCCAGTGGAAATCGGACGATGCGCTTCAAAACTAAAAAACAAATCAGAAGCAGGACAGTGACATGAAAACCGGAAATTGCGACAACATGAAAGATCCCGGCGTCAATTAATGTTTGTTCAGTTTCGTGTTGCAGGCCTGATCGATCATCTAACCAAAGCGCTCGAAGAATCCCACCATCTTGCTGTGAAAATCCATGCTGCAATCGATGAATCATTCCTAATCGCAGAGAAGACAACCATGATTGAAATCCGTATCCGCGTTCAACGATTCGGATCAAATTTCCATTCTTGACACTTCCCAGGACATGAATTCCTTCTTTCTGTAAATATCTCTCATAGTTAAAACATCCTTCCGCACGGAATGAAACCGGCAAACGGAAACGGATGTATGTTTCAATAACGTCACCAACAATCGCAGACTGATCTACTTTACCGGTGACAGTAATTCGTGCGGTGCCATGAATGTTTTTTCCGGAAATCGAAAGAACCTCCACACGAAGCACCACAAAGTCGGCGGAAATTTCTGGTGTTTCTTTTAACCTGGCCTTTACTAAAACGGTTTCCGATTCATGGTCCTTAACCCAGTTTCTCAATTCGTTTTTGCGATAAATGGAATTTGACAATTGATAGGAAAACGTGCCCGCTAAAAATAGCAGCAACAGCTGTGCAATTGCTGCAATTCGAAACGAGTCCAATCGTAAAGAAATTACCGCAACAAATAATGCGATAAAAATGCAAACAGCGGGAACTTGAAAAGACACTCCGGCCAGGATGCCCGCCGAAAAAGATATAAAGATCCAGACAAAGGGCGCTGACATGTTAGAGAGCTCAAGCGGCTGGAAGCCCGCGGTCTTCAATGCGGGCCAAGACCCGCGCTCATCAGCTCCTACATGTAAAACAAACTTAGTCTGGGAATGTTGTATTGTTTACGGATGGTTTTGATGAGAGACCGGCGCAACATTTCTTGATATACGCCGAATTCCAGTTTCTCTTCAAATGATTTTAATTCGCGCATGGAATCCTCCTTGTAACGATCTAAGTCGGTTGCCGGCACCATTTGAAGTAGGAGTTGCTCCATATTCTTTTCAATGCCGGTAAGTCGTTCTTCCACACGCTGACGATCCATTGCCGGATTGGCCCGGAAGCAATCTAAGATTTGATTGCGCAATTCGTTCTCACGCAATTTTAACATCGCCGCAAGCCCATCATTCCCTTCTGCGGTGGCTTTGGTTTCACTTGCCGCAAGTCCAGCTGCAAGTTTTTCCAGGAATTGTTCGATATCGGCCGGCGGTGGTTCCGCGCTTGCAGGAGAGGTATCCGCACCCTCCATCGATTTCAAATGTCGTTTGTATTCACTCTTTATGATCCTTTTACAATAGACCAAACTTGTTATCTCATTGTCAGGATCTTTCTTTTTTTCAAAAGCGCGATCGATTCCACGAATCACTACTTCAGCCGGAATGCTAGCTTCATACCATTCCCGAATTAATACCCATTCTTTTGGTGAAAGCAGCATCGGATTTCCACGTTTTTGTAAGAAGTGGTCTTCAATCACCCGAAAATATTCCTCTTCATCCATCATTGATTCATTTCAAACAATACTTGCAGTCCTTTTAAAATTAAATCCGGATCGATGTGCTGTATTTTCGATGTCCTTTTTGCAATCAATGGTGCCAGCCCGCCAGTTGCAACCGTTGTCGCATCATCACCAAGCTCACGCCGCATTTCAGTAACAATCTTTTCGATTAAACCAAGGTAACCCAGAAAAATTCCTGATTGAATTGCAGAAACAGTATTACGTCCGATCACTTCACCGGGGTCACGGATTTCAACCCGTGGAAGCTTTGCCGCTTTTTCAAACAAAGCTTCCGCAGAAACCATTATGCCCGGGGCGATTACGCCACCTAAGTATTCACCTTTTGCCGTTATTGCATCGAATACTGTTGCAGTCCCTAAATCGATCACAATGCAAGTTCCTCCATATAGATGGAATCCGGCAACAGAATGAACGATTCGATCCGCACCTACTTCCTGCGGAGGATCGTAAAGAATCGGCATTCCGGTTTTTATTCCTGGCTGAACAATGAAAGGTTCGCTGCCAAAATAATTTACTGACATTTCTCGAATCGAAGGTAATAAAGGCGGCACAACACAGCTGATGGCAATTGAGTCCATTTTTTGATTATTGAAACCCGATAGGCTCAGCAAATTTTTGACCAGCACACCATGTTCATCGGCCGTTCTTTCCCGAACTGTTGTAAGTCTCCAGCTATTGACCAGCTTTTTTTTCTGAAACAAACCTACGACAGTATTGGTATTTCCGATATCAATCGCTAACAAGCTGTTTATTTTTTGCGGCATGCTTGCACTTCACCTGAATAAAATACGCGTGCTCCATCTGAAGTATTTACAATCAGTCCACCATAAGAATCAAGACCAGCAGTAGCTCCTTCAGTCACACCTTCATGATTTTGAATCCTGACTTCACAATCTTTAATGAACGTGGATTTTTTCTCAAGTTCTTTGCAAAAATCTTCCCATGATACTTTAGTCATTTCTGAGTACAATTTTTCGAAATTCATCAGCACCCTGGCCAATGTCCATTCCCTGTTCGCAAGCTGCCCATATTCAATCGCAATTGATGTGGCAGTTTCGTTAAGACTTGCCGGAAATGATGTGGTATTCACATTAATTCCGAAACCGGCAATAACATATTTCATCGTTCCTGCTTCCATTGCGCTCTGAACAAGGATCCCTCCGATTTTTCGATTTCCAACCAGAAGATCGTTCGGCCATTTCAGATCAATTTTCAAATTCCAATCTGCAAGCGCTTCGGCAATCGCTAAACCAGCAACAAATGGAATTCTGTGCAAATAAGATGCATCGGGTTTCAGTAGCAGCGTGCAATAAATATTCTCGCCTGCAGGAGAAAACCACTGGTTGTTACTTCTACCCCGACCCGCAGTTTGTGAATCTGCAACTACCATAGTTCCTTCACGAAATGATTGCTGTGCCAATTTTTCAGCAACACGATTTGTGCTATCGATTTCGCCATAGTAATAAAGTTCAGATCCAAATGAGCTTTTACGCTGGTATTGAAAAAATGCGACATTAAAAGAATTCATATAAGTCACTACAATTCGAGGCCGGGCTTTCGCATCCGGCCGCCGCAAAGCCCCGGCCTCAAACAGCCGGTTTAAGATCAATCTTCATTGAAATATCCAGACTACGAACGCTGTGCGTAAGTCCACCAACAGAAATTGCATCAACTCCTGAAATGAAATAATCCGCTAAATTTGATTCTGAAATCCCGCCGGAAACTTCGTACCTGATTCCTGATTGCTTCATTTTCACACATTCACGAATTTGATTTGGAGTCATGTTATCAAGCAAGAACCAGCGTCCACCAGCTTGAATAGCCTCACGAAGCATTGCAGGACTGTCCACTTCAATTTCAACCTCTTCTGGTGCGCGGCCGTGTTCTTTAAAGCGCTCCAATACTTTTCGAAAATCTGCTTCGACTTTCAAATGATTATCCTTCACCATCACAGCATCGTACAATCCGATGCGATGATTCGCGCCTCCCCCAACATGCACAGCATACTTCTCTAGAGCTCGAAGTAATGGCGTAGTCTTTCGTGTATCAAGAATTTGAATCCCATGCAGGCGCGCTGATCGAACATACTTTGAAGTGATTGTTGCGATGCCGCACAACCTTTGCAAAAAATTTAAAGCGACGCGCTCACCGGTCAAAATTGCTCTGGCATGAGCAGTTACCCGACAGAGCTGAGTTCCTGATGGAAATTCGGTTCCTTCCTGCAAAGAATCATGGACTTTTGCAGATGGATCTAATATCCGAAAAATTCTTGAAACCAGAGGCAAACCTGCAAGAACTCCGGCTTGCTTCGCGATAAAGACTGCGGAACCATTCAGATCTTCAGGAACCAGCACGGATGTAGTGACATCGCCTGTGCCGATATCTTCACGCAGCGCGCGATTTAGAAGATCCCGAATTTCTTCCGAATCCCAGTTCAACTTAGCTCCTTAACCACGAAGATACCCTGTTAAAGTCAATAGAATTTAACTTGAAAATTTCTTATTATTTTCATTAGAAGCGGCGCCGAGACCACGTATAAAAGGACCACCCTTTTGTGGCATGGCTGCCGCTTTTCTCCTTTTGGCCTCCTTTTTGGAAATGGGTGCAGCCAACGAAGCAATGACATGAGCCAGGGGCTGCATAGTGGATGTTTTTTTAACCGGCTGATTTTGGTTCTTAGATTGGTAATCGGGGTCAAATGGTTTTCCTGAGATCCAGCAAGCGTAAACGATGTGAATGAGTTTTCGCATGCAAGCAACTATGGCAACCTTCTCAGGTTTTCCTTCTGCGATCAAGCGATTATAAAAGTTACGGATAATTGGATTGAAGCGAATTGCGGCAAGAGTTGGCATGTAGAGAGCAGCACGAATGCGAATGCGCCCAGCACGGCTGATTCCAAGATTGTGTAATTGATCACCGCTTTGTTCGATGCGCGGATCGAGTCCGGCATAAGCGACAGCAGCCTCGGCAGAATAAAATCTTTCGATATTTCCGTATTCTAAACGCAATACCATCGACGTCCAAATTCCAATGCCTTTAATTCCATCAATAATTTTTACTGCTGGATCGTCTTTCAGTGATTTTTCTAAAGACTTTTGAAGCCTCTCTATTTTTTCATTTTGATCTTTAATTTCAGAAGCCAAAAATAAAACTGATGCAGCAGTATGCTCATCAATTTGTGAAGCAACAGACTCTTTGGCGGCTTTAATCAGTTTGTTCGCGCGAGAATCTGTGATCGAATTAATCTTGCATAAAATTTTGACTTCAGCTTTCGAAAGTTTTTCAGCTGTCGGATAACTGCATAATATTTCAATCACCCAATCGGGGATTCCTTCGCGACAATATTGAACCAGCTCGGGCTGAACTGTGGGCAACAAACTTTGCAATTGAGTTTGAACCTGAACCCGGCGTCCGATCGCTGCGTTAATACAGCCATACAATGTTCGCGCTCCTTGCATTTGTGGTTCATACTCAAAATCCTTTCTCCTCCCTCCGTTTTTCAGATATTCCGCTATATTGCGGGCACTAATTCGATCCGTTTTGTTCCGGCGTAAATTTCGTTCAAAAAATTTGCGCACAGCAAATGCATTTAGTAAAAATACTTTCATTTTGAAAACCGATTTCAGTTCATTAAAAAACTTTAACCAGTTGCGTTCAAAACCACCGGAAGCCTCTAATCCAACAACAAATTCAACACCGTCATTCTTCGCTTTCAAACCCAGGATCGCTTCCCGCAATTGATTGTGCCCTTCAGCGGCATCATCAAAACATCTTCCTTCCGGCAAAAATGTTCCCGCTTCATTCAAAAACACTGTATCTGCATAACCTTTACTGGCATCGCTGCCTATGTAAATCTTCATATTCAGATCTCCAAATTCTTTTTTCAACTGCAGAGACTTCCCGGATCCAGGAAATGATTCTGTCTGGTAATAAATACGCGTTCGCCGACGCATGATACCCTGCGAATTCTCACTTCCTACCGGAAGGGAAAATCTTCGTGTCGAAGTCTAAGCTTCAGGCCACTAACGTTCCTCTTCCGCAGTATCAGGGAAATCCTACCAAACAAATTCCCATAATTCCCGTCCTCTTTGCCTCTAGCAACTGAATCTGCGATCTCGTATTATTTCTTTGTCTGCATTGCCCCACCCGCTTCGCGAGGTGGGCAAAAGAAAACATACCAGGCTACTGAGATAATGCTTGTAGTGTAATTTCGGTTCGTTGTTTACGTGCAGTTAGATCTGCAAATTTAGTCTTTTGTTCCTCAACTACTTCTGCCGGCGCATTTTTCACAAAATTTTCGTTATCAAGTTTCTTTTGTGCCTGCTGCAAATCCACTTCGATTTTTTTCAATTCTTTTTTCAGCCTTTCGATTTCTGCATTGATATCAAGCACACCGGTTAGATCGATTCCAATTTCACAATCTTTTAAAATTCCACGCGCGAGGTGCATGCCTGATGGCATGTTTGTCACAAATTCCATTTTCTCAACGCGCGCCAATTGAAAAATCTCGGCTTCATGTTTTTGAAGCGGAGCCGGGTCCACATCTCCTCGTACATACACTTTCACTTTTTTTGATGGTTCAATATTCATCTCCGAACGAACCTGCCGGATTTTTCCGATGAATTCCATCAAGAACCCAAATTGCTTTTCTGCTTCCTCATCAATGTCGTTCTGTTCAAGAACTGGATACTTTGAGCGGATCAAAGCAGGATCGCATCGGATCTCAATAGGAAGTTGCTGCCACAAATATTCTGTAACAAATGGAACAAATGGATGAAGCAATCGCAGCACATCACCGATGCGTTGCAGCAATAAAGCCTTTCTTGCTGAAGACTCCGGGTAATCATCCGCAAGATGCGGTTTTATCCATTCGATGTACCAATCACAAAGTTCGTGCCACAAGAATTGATACGCAGCATTTGCGGCAAGATCGAATCGATATTCTTTCAGCGCTGAATTGATTTCATCAGCAGTGCGTTTAAATCTTGAATAGATCCATCGATCGCCCAAATCCCATCGTTCTTTTGGAAGTGGATCCAAAACTTCATTTTCCGAAATCTTCATCAACGCAAATCGCACTGAGTTCCAGAGTTTATTTAGAAACGCTCGGTACCCTTGTACGCGCTTCGGAGCTAGTGGAATATCAGGCGCAGGAACTGCTAAAGCCGACATTGTAAATCTCAAAGCATCAGCACCGTTTTCGTCAACCAAATCCATTGGATCGATCGTATTTCCTCTTGATTTCGACATCTTCTGACCATGTTCATCACGCACCAAACCGTGAATGTACACTTCCCTGAACGGCACATCGTTCATGAATTTCAAACCGAACATCATCATCCGAGCCACCCAGAAAAAGATAATGTCGAATCCCGTTACTAATACATTGGTTGGATAGTAATACTTCAAATCATCCGTAATTTCCGGCCAACCGAAAACGGACATTGGCCAGAGACCTGATGAAAACCAGGTATCAAGAACATCCGTTTCCTGACGTAATTTTTCAGAGTTACAATTCGGACAAGATTTTGGTGTTTCCACTTCAACAATGGTTTGGCCACATGCATCGCAATACCATGCGGGGATTTGATGTCCCCACCATAATTGGCGGCTAATACACCAATCACGAATGTTGCGCATCCACTCAAAATACGTTTTGGCCCATGTTTCAGGAATGATTCGTGTTCGCCCATCTTCAACCGCACGAATTGCCGGCTCAGCAAGCGCAGACATACGCGCAAACCACTGCAGAGAAAGCAATGGTTCAACAATTGTGTTGCAACGATCACAATGTGCTAACGCAAATTGATGCTTTTCTTTCTTGATCAAAAATCCTTGCGATTCCAAATCTTCAATTACTTTTTTTCGCGCTTCAAATCGATCCAGTCCCGAATATGGACCCGCTGCATCCGTCATCTTCCCTTCACCATTGATCACATGGATCGCTGAAAGGTTATTGCGCTTCGCAGCAAGAAAATCATTTGGATCATGAGCGGGAGTGATTTTCACAGCGCCTGTTCCAAATTGGCGATCAACAAAAGAATCAGCAATGACAGGAATCTCACGATTCAAGAGCGGGAGTATTGCTGTTTTACCAACAAGATCTTTATATCGCTCATCTTCAGGGTGCACTGCAATTGCAGTATCACCCAGCATCGTTTCCGGCCGGGTCGTTGCGACTTCAACAAACTGATCGGAATTTTTTACAGGGTATCGGATGTGATACAACGAACCTTCTTTCGTATCATAACGAACTTCCAGATCAGAAATTGCGGTTCTGCATCGCGGACACCAATTCACGATATATTGATCTTTGTAGATCAATCCTTCTTTATACAGACGTACGAAAGCTGTACGAACAGCCTTTGATAAGCCTTCATCTAAAGTGAATCGTTCGCGCGACCAATCACAGGAAAGTCCTAATTTGCGAATTTGCTGAATGATCCTTTGATGGCTGTACTCTTTCCATTCCCATGCCCGTTTTACAAATTCTTCACGGCCAATTTGCTGTCGTGTCTTGCCTTCCTTCGCCAGCTCACGTTCAACCACGATCTGAGTTCCGATACCTGCATGATCAGTTCCTGGAACCCATAACGCATTTTTACCAAGCATCCTTTGCCAGCGCGTCAAAATGTCTTGCAATGTTAGATCAAGAGAATGACCAACATGTAATGAGCCAGTGACATTTGGTGGTGGAATTACTATAGAGAAACGAGGTTGAGTGAAATCTACTTCGCTGCGGAAATAATCATTCTTCAACCAATATTGATATAAGTCATCTTCAATTTGCTTAGGATCGTATACCTTTTCCATAATTATTCCTTAATTTTTTACCGCAGAGTTCGCAAATAGCAAATTGCAGTCAGAGACACACCAGTACATAAACATAAGTTCAATGGCAAATGCGGGAGTTGGAGATTCGGAACTCAACCGCGGAGCCACGGAGAGACGGAGCTTTTCTAAATTTTTATTAAAACTCCGTTTCTCTGTGACTCCGTGGTAAATACATTATTTATTCTTCGCCGGCGTGAAGCTTTTCCAGCTCACGACGAATCATCTTTTCTGCAAGATCCGGAACAACTTGCCAGACGATTTCAGAAATGACTTTTTCCGAAAGCTTCCCTACGACACGATCAGCTATCTTGTTTATTAATTCTTCCGTAATTTCAGGCGGAACAGATACAGCTTCCGCTTTAACTGCGGGCTGTTTTGCAGTGATGTTTGATTCATCCTGAACACTTTCTGACAAATCAGGTTGAAGCTCAACTGCCTCTTCAACTGCTGGAACTGAATCTTGTGATGATTCACTTTCAAACAATTCCTCAGCAGTGCGCTCTCCGGCAAGGGATCGTTCGCGTGACCAAGTATCTTCACCAAAAACCGGACTCATTTCAGTTTGCTGTACCGGTTCTTCCTCAACTTCGGACACTTCTTCTACCGCTGAAGCTTCAGACTCTTCAGACCACGACAACTCAGGAGGAATTCGTATTGGACCTGTCGTTTCAGAATCTTTTGCAGGAGGCATCGCGACAACTGGTTCTTCAACTTCTGGTGCAGGAGGTGCTGCCACTTCTGGAAGACCAAAAGGTGAATCTTCTTCAGAAGACGTGGTGTTCCATGCAGATGCACTATCAGAAGTTTCGAAAACATCTCCAAAAGGTTCATCCGCTTCAGGGATGATTGCGGCAGGACGTGGCACTGTTGTTTGATCTTCTTGTGGTGGTTCAAATACAGCCGGCTCAAATTCCGATTCTTTTGGCTGTGATGCATAAAGAGCATCACGGCTAATGACAGTCTCTTCAGAACCTTCAAATGAAAATTCCGGCTCTTGCTGCGGTATAAACGAACCATCATTAAAATCAAATGTTGGCCGTTCTTCTACGACCTGCTCTGCTGAGTCTGTGTCTGATAGAGTCGGTAACTGAGCTTCTTCAAAGATCGGCTCACTAATCGGGGTAGCTGAATTAATCTTTACAGTAGCTTGATGCGGATCGACCTCTATACCTTCAAAGCCGGGTGGTTCAGCAAACACATTTGCTGAGAAACCGGGTAACATCATCGTTTTCTCAACATCCTCTTCTACTGGTTCGCCAAGAAAACCTGTCTGTGTTATTTCAGATCCTGAATCGATATTTTGCGTTCTTGACAAAGGATCATCTACAATTGCAGGAATAGAATCCATTAATTCTTTTACTTTCGTAGTTAACAGTTGGGGATCAAACGGTTTTGAAAGCAAATCGTTGGCTCCCACTTCTCGCACTTTTTCCTCGACAGCTCTCGCCCGCTCTTCATCCATCGTTTCATAAATTCCAGCGAGAAGGATCACCGGTGTTCTGGCAAATTCAGCGAATGCAGGATCCTTTCTTAATGTTTCACACAATTCATAACCACTCTTAACAGGAAGACTGATGTCGGCAAGAATAATGCTTGGCCTTACCTGGGGAATTGCATCGAGAGCTGCTTGCCCATCGTTGACACATCGGATTTCATATTCATCATCAGAAAAAGTAAGTTCCACAATCTTTTGGATTGTGATGCTCTTATCGGCAAGTAATATCGTATTCCCCATTATTAATTGGCCTCCTTAGACCGAGCCCTCTTGTCCTTATTCTAAAGTATCTTACGGCTTACCTCAATAGAAATATGTGGGCGATAGAGATAGCTTTTATTAACCACGAAGGACACGAATTAACACGAAGTTATTTGTTTATTTGTACTTACCTTCGGTGGTTATTCGAGGCCGTTACGCGGGATATTTGATATTGTACCGCTTCATCATCTCATTCAAGGTTGTCGGCTTTATGCGAAGAAGCTTGGCGGCTTCTTTTTGGACCCCTTCCGACTTTTGCAGGGCATCGATAATCAAGACTTTGCGATAGTGGCTCACCTTATCTTTAAACGGCAAATTCCCTTCTGCAACCATATAAGCCCTCGCCCGTTCGCGGATGGTATCGGGAAGTAGATCTGCTGTTAGCGAATCACCGCGGCATAATACCACCGCGCGTTCAATTACATTTTCAAGCTCTCGCACATTTCCTGGCCACGAATAATCCATTAACGCATTTAGCGCTTGAGGTGTGAGGTGTAATGGCGACTTTTCATTTTCCTTACAGTATCTTTCAATGAAGTAATCTGCAAGTAACGGAACGTCTTCCATTCTTTCGCGCAATGAAGGTAGATGAATGCTGATTACATTCAACCGATAATAGAGGTCTTCGCGAAATTTTCCATCCTTTACCAGGCCATACAAATCGCTATTTGTTGCAGCAATGATCCGTACATCAACATGGATCGTTTCTACTCCACCCACGCGCATGAATTCTTTTTCTTGAATCACACGCAAAAGTTTCGATTGAGTGTCTGGATTGATGTTTCCAATTTCATCAAAAAAGATGCTTCCACCATCGGCAATTTCAAACAAACCTTTCTTCGACGAAATAGCGCCGGTAAAAGAACCCTTCATATGTCCGAACAAGTTACTTTCCAAAAGTGCCCGGCGGCAAACTTCCAGAATTTACAACAACAAACGGCTTTCCTGCACGCGTGGAATGATAATGAATCGCCTTGGCGATTAACTCTTTGCCCGTGCCGCTTTCACCGGTAATGAGAATCGTGCTGCGACTTGGTGCAACTTGCGAAACGAGATCGAAAACTTTTCGCATTTGTTCGCTGTGCCCAACAATATTTTCAAAGCCGAAAATTCCTTTCAGCTGAGACTTTAAATTTTTGTTTTCGCGAAGTAATGCACGTTGTTTTATGGCTTTCTGAACGGCCATCATTACTGCATCATTTTTGAATGGCTTCGTAATGTAATCGAATGCACCTTGTTTCATGCATTCAATTGCATTTTCAAGTGAGGCGTATGCCGTAACCATGATGACAGGAATGTCGGGATCAGTTTTGCGGAGTTCCTGGAGAGTTCCCAAACCTCCGATGCCGTTCATCATTACATCCAGAATTACGGCATCATATTCACGGTCGCGAGCCATTCGAAGACCATCTTCACCGGAAGGACTGAAATCAGCGTTGTATCCTTCGGTCTTCAGTAAATGTTGAAAAATCTCGCGAACTACGTCTTCATCATCAATCACCAGAATACGCTCTGGACTGCTCATGCACTTCCCTCTTCATCGGTAGCTTTATTTGGAAATGGGTTCCTTTTCCTTCTTCGGAAAAAACGTCGATAGAGCCCTTATGCTCCTGGATGATGGTGTAAGTGATCGCAAGTCCAAGGCCCGTACCCTTGAAAGCTTTTTTGGAAAAGAACGGCTCGTAAATGCGCTTTAATGTTTTTTCATCCATACCGACGCCTGTATCAACAATGTTGACCACAACCTGGCCCCCATCTGTTTCAGTACGCACCAGCAGGCGTCCCCCTTGCTGCATCGCATCTCTGGCATTCAAAAATAAATTCGTGAATACCTGTTGCAGCTTTCCTTCATTCCCAGATACTGCCGGATTTGATGAATCAAATTCCTGAACAATTTCGATGGGTAAATCTTTGAAATGCGGTTTCAGCAATAACAAAGTTTCATGTAACAAACCATTGATATCTATCTGTTCAACTTCTGCAGGCTGCTCGCGCGAAAGATCCAGCAATGTATTGATTATTTTTGAAGCACGAAAAGTTTGTTGCTCAATCTTTTGTAAAATTTCTCGCGTTTCCGGCTTTGTATTCATTTGTTGTTCCAACATTTGTGTATAGCTGGAAATGCCGGTTAACGGAGTATTTACTTCATGTGCAACACCTGCGGCCAAAAGTCCCAATGCTGAAAGCTTTTCGTTTTGTGTAAGTTGTTCTTCCATTTTCGCCTGATGAGTTACATCATCAAGAATCAGGATCGTACCGTATTCGGTATCAGATTCATTAATCAACGGTACAAATGATAAGTTCATAACCGAATCTTGTCCTTTGAAATTTTCAGCCAACGTTTTATAGAAACGTGCGCCTTCCAATTTCTTACGTGGACTTTTTAAATTGTAATTTTTGTACCGATCCACAATTTCCGGCGGGAAAATTTCTTCAAGTTTTCGGCCAAAATCAGAACCCGATTTGTTCCCAAAAATGATTCCATCGACTGATTGCAGGCAACGACTTTGCCATTTTCATCGAGCGTGCAAATTCCAACGTTTAGACTTAACAGAATATTTTCGTTAAAGTTCTTGAGCCGTTCCAGTTCATCTGCTTTATTTTTCAGAGTGAAAAACAGCCGGTGATTTTCGATTACGATCGCAAGCTGGTTCGCCAATGTAACAAGCAGGTCCAAGTCTTCGCTAGATAAATAATCACCTTTTTCTTTCTTTGATACGCCGATGATTGCAACAATGTTGTGTTTGAATCTGCAAGGGATAAAGTAATTCAGATTTAGCTCTCGGAGAATTTTTTCGTCTTCCAGTAATTCAGCATCCAGATTGAAATGTGAATCAACGAACACAAATGGATCCGTAGATAATGCCGCTAAAAATCCCAGGCCGGGATTCATGGATTTATCGGGATTGGTGGAAGATTCAAATCGATTTAATCCTGTTTTCAGGAAAAGCTCAGCGCGCTCAATTTTGAACGTTGTAAAAATGTGTTTCAGTAATGAGGCCGAAAGTTGATCGATATCGAGAGATGATGTCAATTCACGATAGAACTGAACCAGCGTGCGCCTGTAGTCATAGCTATCTTTGTAGTAAACACGATCAACGAATGATCTAACCCGATCCCGCAACGGTTGAAATAGCAATGCAGCCAGAAGTGTTGTTAATGATGCAATAGCAACAGTCGTAAATCGTGTCGCTTCGGGCATCAAGAATTTCACTGTAGAAACAGTGAGCATCAAATACATCGCAAAGAGCACCATCGTAGTAAGCGTGTAAATCATGCCGCGCTTGATGATGATGTCGACATCCATCAGGCGGTATTTGAATAAGGCATAAGTTAAAGAGAGCGGAATTAAAATTTGCGGCATTAATGCAGCTTCAAGTGCTTGATTCGGAATGCGAACAACAAGTGAAAACAACCACAGAATTGAAAACGGACCGAATCCGGCAACGATGCCAGCAAGAACAAGCTTTAATTGCTTCCGTTGAATGATGTCTTCAGACTTGGCATAGGAATAAAACAGAACAAGAATTCCAGCGAATAGTCCCAGGAATAGATAAAGAATTTCAAAATTCTCGAAAGCAAGATAGCCTTCAATACTGGCGACATAAGGACTTTGAGGCAGGAAGAAATAAAACAGTGTAAACAGAATTCTGGCAGTGATGAAAACGATTGAAGGTAAGTAGAGCAAAAATAATCGATCGCGCGAAATCCATTGCCTTTGGCCAGGGAAATAAAATGCAAAATGCAAAAACAACGGCGGCAGCAGTAAAAGGAAGACTTCATCACCCCAGAAAAAGATCCAATCCAGAGTATCTAGCTTTCGCGTAAATGAAAAAACATAAGCTCCGAAAAATGCGAGACAAAGGAAGAAAAAGTGCAATGCAAATGAGCGGCTATGACTTTTTAAGAATGCGAAAACACCAATGGCAAGAATGACAAAGCCGACTGAAGCAAGGTAGAAATAGAAACTATTGGTTCGAACTTTTGGCGTTACAAGTGCAACGAAAGATTCACTGCCGCGTACAAGGTCATATTGCAGTGGGCGTCCTGCCTCCATTTCGCGTGCTGTAATTGCGCCAACATCTTGCGGAATTCTGATCTTATGGAAATTGATCGCAATGAGCTGATCGCCTTTGGAAATTCCAGCAATTGCTCCTGCTGAGTCATTCGTAATGGAGTCAGCTACAACAATTCCGCGAAAGAAGATCCATTTCACACCGTCAGTTACCGGTTTTGCATTCCATTGTGCGGCAAAGTTGAGTGCACCCAGGGTTGCCATTGCGATGGCAAAAAGCAGAATCAGTGCCTTGACGCCTTTGGAATGTGACAGACTTTCCTTCAAAGCAAAAATCTCCTAGCCCGTTATCTGCAAATGCTATACCACTAAAGCACTATATTGCCTATCCCTGTAAGTGCCTATAAAATAAGATAATAGCATATTTATTCAAAAAAACGTATCTCGAATCATTCAGAAATTTGAATTATTCGGAAATTCGATTCAGAGAATTGGTTGAACTGTAAGTGACAGATGCGAAAGCGGTTGAGGTTAGAACTGAACCAACACGCCGCCAGCGATGACCCTAGGTTGGTCGTACTGCAAAGCGCGATTATAGTCTGCATTTCCAGTCGACGCCTGTTCATGATCCAGGATATTTTGAACAGCAACGAGCAATTTTAAATCTGTTTCCGAAAATACCTGGAATGGAATTCCTTGATAAACTTCAAGGTCCAAAGCAGAAAGAGAGCCAGTAGCATTCCGCCCAAAAATCAACGGACTTCCAGAGCTCCATTTCCAGTTGGCAGCAACTCGTGTATTTGTTTGCTGAATATCAGCCCGGATTCCTGCCTGAACATCATGATAATTTTCCGATTTTTCACCAGGCCGGAAATACATTTGTCTTTGCGAAAACGTTCCCTTTTCAACAATGTAAATCGGAATTGTCTGCGTGACGTTGTAACTTGCACGAGCGGTAAGTAAGTGCGAAAGCCGTTTTTCAAAATCCGCTTCTACCCCATGCGACTCTTGATCACTTGAATTAAAAATTACAAACGGCCGTAATGATTGCAGCTGAATACTTACTGGTGTGTTGCGAACATCTACGGTTGCAACTTTGTCCGCAACATTTTGATATGTATAAACAACAGCAAAACGATAATCATCACGAACCACATCAATTCCTGATTCAAAACCCTGGGCAACTTCCGGAACCAGCGAAGTTCCATAAGGTACAAACGCTATTTCATGAACATAAGAATGAAGTCCATCAGATTCCGGCGCGAAATTACCAGGAGCCGATGCATTGCGAAACAACGTTCCATGAATCGCAACGCCAGGAGCTAAATCAATCGAAGCTCCGAAATGCGGCGAGTAATGAACAGCATCACGCAAATAACCGTAGTAATCGAAACGAACACCATATCCAATTTGTACGTGATCAAATACTGGCCAATGATCATCCACACTGAGGTTGGTGATCCATCGGCTATCTTCTTCTGAGGAGTCGTCTGGAGATTGAACGAAACGGGCAATTCTCTGACGGCTGAGTAGTTCGGGATATTCCGCAAATATGAGATCGTTTGCTGAAAAATTAACATTCAGATCATGATTGTAAAGTTGATATTGCACGCCACCGCGCGCTAAATAACTGGAGTGAAATCCATCTAAATAATTTCCATTAAATGACCAGCTTCCAGTATCTTCCAATCTTCCTTGCACTGCGAACTGCGCCATCTGATGCGTCAAAATATCTTGACTATTGCTACCAAGACTTAAATATGAAACTTCGCCTTCAATTCCATTCGCCTCTTGGAAGCTGCGAAGCGCTGCAAGTAATCCATCATTTTGGGGTGCTTCATTATCGCTCGCGGTTCGTCCCACTTCATCGCGCAACGGATTTCTTTCGGCCATCTTAATCGGTCCATTTGAAACGCTCCCAACCATTTTGTTCTTTTAATTCTTGCTCAGACATTAACGGACGGATATCAATGAATGTTGGTGAACCGGAAACAACTTCAACACGCTTGAACATGTTTTTCATCGATCCGGCATCAACTGTAATCAGATAAAGTCCTGGCAACAGATTCGCCATTTGGAATTTTCCATTCTTATCGGTTACAGTTCGTGCCACTTCACGCAACAAGATGGAATCGACTAAACGAACTGTGACGCCTTCGCTTACGATTTTGCCGCCAGTAAACGTTCCAACAATGCTAGACTTTTCTGGAGCGTTCGTACCAGTTGCAATTTTCGCAAACACCACAAGCGCAATCAGGAGTGCAAATTGAAGTATTCGGACACGACGCATCATTCTGAAGCTAATTACCCAGTTAGAATTATAGGTTGCAAATGAAAAAGCTGTCAAGCAAACAAAATACAATTCTTGTCTTTACGAAAGGTACAGATTTCGGACAAGTTAAGACGAGATTACGGCCATTTTTGAATGATCTCCAATCCATGGAATTGCATCTGGCCTTCCTGCAAGACACCCTCGAAAAAATCAAATCCTTAAACATACACGGATATCTATATGTAGTGGGAGATCCGAATTTTCATTTCAAAAATTCTTTTCCAATCTTTCAGCAAAGTGGGAAAGATCTTGGATCACGATTACACAATGCTTTTGAAGCTCAGTTCATAAACCATGATCGAATTGTGGTAATCGGCACGGACTCGCCGGATTTACCAATCGAACGAATTCAGGAAGCATTCCTGTCACTTCAAAATCATGATGCAGTGATTGGTCCAACTGAAGATGGAGGCTATTACCTTTTGGGTCTTTCAAAAATGATTCCAACAGTTTTCGAAACCATTCCATGGAGCACGAATGAAGTGTTTCAAAAAACTTTAGAAAAACTTCATGGATATAAGACTCATGTTTTGGAAAGTCATTACGATGTTGATGTCATTGAAGATTTGATCAAATTGAAAAAGAATCTTGAAAAAGAAAAACTGATTGCGCCGTTCACTCAACAATGGTTGGACAAAAATTGGAGTGCGCTTATGCTTCGGCTAAATGACAAGCGGCAAAATGCCCCGGAGTAATTTCGCGTAACGGTGGCTCTTCGATTTTGCATCGCTCAATTGCGATTGAACATCTAGGATGGAAATGACATCCGGAAGGCGGCCGGGATGGACTTGGAATTTCACCTTTCAGATTTTCACGTTTCTTCCGCACTCTCGGATCAGGCACTGGAATTGAAGCCAATAAAACTTTTGTATACGGATGCAGCGGATTCTTGAATAATTCCTGGCTTGGAGCCAGTTCAACAATTTTTCCAAGATACATCACAGCAATCCTGTCACAAAAATGTTGAACTATGCTTAAGTCATGAGCAATAAACAAAAATGTTAGCTTCAATTTGTGCTGAAGATCTTTTAACAGATTCACAATTTGCGCTTGAACAGAAACGTCCAGAGCTGACACCGGCTCATCCGCAACAATCAGTTTGGGATCCAGGGCAAGCGCACGAGCAATTCCAATCCGTTGTCGCTGGCCTCCACTAAATTCATGCGGATAACGTTTCATTAAAGAGGAATCAAGTCCTACCATATTTAACAATTGTGCAACTCGATCGACTCGATATTTTTTATTTCCGGCTTGATGAATGACAAACGGTTCTTCAAGAATTCTTGACACAGTCATGCGCGGATTTAATGATGCATAAGGATCCTGAAAAATCATTTGCATGTGGCGGCGCATCATACGTAATTGGTGTTTGTCAAGTTCTAACAAGTTATGATTGTCGAACCAGATTTCACCAGCCGTAGTTTCAACTAAACGTAAAATGCAGCGTCCGGCTGTAGTCTTTCCGCATCCAGATTCGCCAACCAATCCCAGTGCTTCACCCGGCGCAATCGAAAATGAAATGCCATCTACGGCTTTTACAATCTGGCGATTTTTGGAAAACAGGCCGCGCGAGACGGAATAATGTTTGGTGAGATTTTTAACTTCTAAGAGTTTGTCCATTTATAACAACTGACGCGGTGCTGCGGATTAATCCAAACAATTTCTGGAAATGATTCCGTACAACGATCCATCCGGTCAGAACATCGATCATAAAAACTGCAGCCTGGTGGAAGCTTCAATAAATTTGGAACAGAGCCTTCGATCGCTTTTAATCGATCGCGTTTTTGTCCATCAATTTCTATTTTAGGAATGGAATCAAGAAGTCCGACAGTATAGGGATGACAAGGATGTTCAAATATTTCCTGAACCGGCGCCTCTTCCACAATTTTTCCGGCATACATCACAATCACTCGATCCGCTGTTTCAGCCACAACGCCCAATGCATGAGTGATCAGCAAAATCGAAAGTCCGTAATCATTTCTTAATAGATTCAATAATTCCAGAATTTGTGCCTGGATCGTAACATCCAGGGAAGTTGTTGGCTCATCTGCAATCAGTAAAGCGGGCTGACATGCAATCGCCATTGCAATCATTACACGTTGTCTCATTCCGCCGCTCATTTGATGCGGATAATCTTTAATGCGGGTTGCGGCATCAGGAATCCGCACACTTTCAAACAATCGGACAGCTTCGCCCGAAGCTTCCTTACGACTCATACCTTTATGCAAAATCAAACTTTCAGCAACTTGATCTCCAACAGTCATAACTGGATTTAATGACGTCATAGGTTCTTGAAAAATCATTGAAATTTGATTTCCCCTAACCTGTTGCATTTCACGTTCGGAGGCACGAATCAAATCTTTTCCGTGAAAATTGATTTCACCGGAAACTATTTTGCCAGCAGGGGCCAGGAGTCGCAGGATACTCAAAGCAGTAACACTTTTGCCGCATCCGGATTCACCAACCATCCCCAAAATTTCGCCTGATCGGATTTCAAATGAAATCCCATCAACCGCGCGCACTGCTCCGTCTTCAATGAAGAATTGGACTTTTAGATCCTGCACTTGAAGCAGCGGATCGCTCATACGATTGAAGCCTCGTGATACTCCCCAAAATGCTTTCGCAATAAATCGGAAATTTCTCCAAGCGTTGTGGAGGTTTCCAGGGCTTCAATCAATGGAACCATAATATTTTTTTCGTGTAGCACCGCTTCTTCAATTGCTTTTAGACTCTGTTCCACCTTTTTTGCATTCCTTTTTTTTCGCAACGATTGAAGCCGCTCAACTTGTTCATGCTCCACGCCCAAATCAATTTGCAGAATTTCTCGAATCGGTTCCTCCTCTTGCCGGAAAGCATTCACTCCAACCACTATCGCGCGCTGTTCCTCAAGTGCCCTGGCGTAACGATAAGCGCTTTCCTGGATTTCCTTTTGTACGAATCCGGCCTCTATTGCCTTCAGCATTCCACCCATGGCATCAATGCGGTCAATATACTCCACGGCTTTCTTTTCTATTATATTTGTAGTACTCTCAATATAGTATGATCCTGCTAGTGGATCTGCGGTTGATGGAACTCCTGATTCATAAGCAATGACTTGCTGAGTTCGTAAAGCCAATAAAGCCGTCGCTTCTGTCGGCAAGGCCAATGCTTCATCCCAGGCATTGGTATGCAGTGATTGAGCTCCCCCAAGTACAGCCGAAAGTGCCTGCAATGTAACTCTCGCGACGTTTGTCTGCGGCTGCTGTGCGGTTAGAGTCGAGCCTGCGGTTTGGGCATGGAATCTTAATTGGCAGGAACGCTCGGATTGTGACTTAAATCGTTCCTTCATAGTTCGAGCCCAGAGTCTTCTTGCCGCTCGAAATTTTGCAACCTCTTCCAGCAAGTTATTATGCGCATTAAAAAAGAAAGACATGCGCGGAGCGAAATCATCAACATGCAACCCCGATTTAACCGCCGCATCAACATAGGCGATCCCATTTGCAATTGTGAATGCAACTTCCTGAACTGCATCACATCCTGCTTCGCGGACGTGATATCCGGAAACGCTGATCGTATTCCAACGAGGCACATTTTTGCTGCAATAATCCATGATGTCGGTTACAAGCTTCATGGAAAATTCGGGCGGATAAATGTAAGTGCCGCGCGCAATATACTCTTTTAAAATATCGTTTTGAACTGTCCCTGAAATTTGATCCAGTGAAATCCCACGTTTTTTTGCAACTGCAACGTACATCGCAAGAAGGATGAACGCGGTTGCGTTAATGGTCATACTGGTACTGACTTTATCCAATGGAATTTCATCAAACAGGCGTTCCATATCTTCCAGCGAATCGATTGCAACACCTACACGTCCAACTTCACCACGCGCCAATTCATGATCGGAGTCATATCCCATTTGCGTTGGCAGATCGAAAGCCACACTCAAGCCAGTTTGGCCTTGTTTTAACAAATATCGGAACCTGCGGTTTGTATCTTCTGCAGATCCGAAGCCTGCATATTGACGCATCGTCCAAAAACGATTGCGATACATCGATTTCTGGATTCCGCGCGTAAAAGGAAATTCGCCAGGATCTCCTAACTTTTCTGAGTAATCCCACTCGGCAAGATCTTCAGGTTTGTAATACTCTTTGACTTTTTCCTGAAATGAAAACTCATGAGCAGCTTTCGGAGTTTTTGGATCTTCTGGCATCGTAATTTCAGTCTAACATATGGTTACATTGAACAATGTTTCATTCTAGGATAGATTCAGTTGAAAATTTAAGCTTGAGGAGCAATACATGGCAAAGAAAGATCGCAATAAAACTGCAAAGGTTTATAAAAGGATTGAGCTTATTGGAATTAGCACGGAAGGTTTTGAGGACGCTATCAATAATGCGATTTCCAAAGCATCGGAAACATTAAGCGGTTTAAGCTGGTTTGAAGTAAAAGAGCTTCGTGGTTCGATTTCCAATTCGCAAGTACGAGAATATCAAGCGACTGTGGTTATTAACTTTGAAGTTCAGTAACACCATCGACTTTTTTAGCTAGGAACTCGCCGCCGATGCAATTCAGCATTCAGTTCGCAGCCAAGTAAAAGGGAAACCGAAGTTAGATACATCCAGATCATCAAGATTAAGAACACTCCCAATGTTCCGTATGTTTTATTGTATTGGGGAAAATTTCGGAGATAGAGTCCAAATAAGTTTGTAAAGAAAAACCACAATATGGAAAATGATACTGCCCCCGGCAGAACTTCTTTTACTTTCTGCCTTACGTTCACTAACAAAATGTAAACAAATGAAATCAGGAATGTGATTACAACAAAAGCTACAGGTAATCGGAAGTAGCGGATGAAAACTGCGATGTTTACATACTGTCCGATACTGGTCTCTATGAAATGAGCAACCTGCAATCCGAGCAGAAGGAGGCTGAGCGCAATCCCGATTAAAAATGTTGCAAGCATGGCAGCAACGAATGAAAGCATCCGTAAGGTCCAAAAAGAACGAGTTTCCTCAGTCTTATATGCGCGCTTGAAAATTTTGTTTAAGGTCATCATGAACGTGGACATCGTCCATGTCGTTCCGATAAAACCAAGAGTCAAAATACCTTTAGTATGTGCAGCGGCAATTTCTGCAATCTGGTTGCGGATGACCGAATAGATTTCAAATGGAAGGAATGTTCCAAAAAAATAAACAATAGAATCAAAGACCTGAGGATTGCCGCTGAGAATACTAAGGATTGCTACAACCAGAATTAAACCTTGAACAAAGGCGAACATAAGCTGAAATGCAACTTCACCAGCCATTCCCCAGCAATCATCTTGATTTGCTTTACGTATTACATGATAGAGGAAGCCGAAGTGTTTAACGAAAAATCGTCTCATTTCACTGAATTATGCAGCCCTTTCATTGGACGTCGAAATCTTTCTGATGGTACATTCGTTTTAAATAAAACGATAGGGGCATTTGCGAAAAGAGGATTGAGGATTGAAGATAGAGGATGGAAAGCCAAACTATCCTCTATTCTCTATCCTCAATCCTCAGGAGCCAGAATACGGTATAACGTATGGATCTAATTTTGCAGTGGATTGTCATTTTCCTATCAGTCCTGGCTGCATTTATTCCAATGGTCGTTTATCTATTCGTGATCTGGTGGTTGGATCGTTACCATCGTCAACCTGTCTGGCTTGTTGGTAGTGTTTTTTTGTGGGGAGCTCTGGGCGCAATAATCATTGGAGTTACTGGCTCCAGATTTTTTTCTTATCCAATCGCCATGGTTTTTGGCGAAAAAATTTCTGATGCGGTTGGCGCTGTTGTGATTGCGCCTTTTGTTGAAGAGCTTGCAAAAAGTTGCATCCTCCTAATTGCGATGTTACGAGTTGAATCAGATGGTCCGGTAGATGGAATTGTTCTTGGAGCCGCTGCTGGATTGGGATTTGGAATGACTGAAAATTTTTTGTATTTCACCCAGGTTTATGATGCTTCCGGTTTTATGGCATGGGCACGAAATGTTTTTGTTCGAACGCTTTACTCTGCTGTAGTGCATTGCGTTTGCACAGCCACAGTAGGAATGGGCATTGGATTAGCACGAAGTGCGCATCGTCCAAAACGGATGCGTATTGCAATTAGCTTCATTCTTACAGCGATGGGAATCCATGCATTCTGGAATACCTCCATGATATTAGGCCCGAAATTTGACAATTCATTTTTGGTAAATAGTGCATTCACTTTGATGCCTGTATTAGTTATTTTGCTTTTAGTCGCATACCAGTATTTTTTGTATCGCGAAGGACAATGGATCAGATCTGAGTTGCAAGAAGAAGTTATGGAAGGAACGCTTGCTCCGTCACTTGTGGGTTCATTGGTATCACCATGGAATCGATTGAGAAGTAAGAATTCGGAAGAAAAGAAATACATTGATACCGCGATGCAACTCGCAGTGAAAAGACATCAGTGGAAACGTTCGTCTGGTTTTAAAAAAGAACGTCTTGCTCTGACGCTGGTTGAACTCAGAGAGATGTTAAAACAAATGCGATCACCATTTGAACATGTGTCCTGACATTAGACAGCCGTATGGCACAAATCTTGACGTTTGGACAAGAAGCTCCTATGATTGGCAATTGAGGTTGTCGTCGAGAGGACAACTGGAGGGAACTTTTTTGAGGTTTCGAACGACAATATCTGTGAGTGGCATGCGAATTGCTGACTCGACAGATGAGGAGGTTGAGGCAATGTTGGATGCGTTTATCATCGAACAGCTTAAACAAGAGAAAGAGAAGGAAGATGTTCAGCCGCTCCCTCTAACACTGGAATTGCCGAATCGAGATGAAAAAGAGGAAGAGCGGAAAAAGCGAGAGAAGAAGGACCGCTCGCAACAAAAGACTTTGGTGTTTCGCTTCTAACTCCTCTCCCAATTTGCTGTGGGGGATTGGCAATCTTGATATGATGTGAACGGGACTATACCCGTGCATCAAGATGCCCTAAATATCATAAAAGCTGGAATCGATTCAGTTCGTCCATCAAAATTATTTCCAGCTCTTTTAAAAAATCCATCCGATCCGAATCTTCTTCACTGGCAAAACTCTAAACAACGTTGGCTGCTTTCCCTGGGAAAAGCCGGATTGGCAAGTGCAGAAGCAATTTTGCAAACCGAAGCCTGCAGCGATTACTTTGTCGTTTCGCCTCGCGACGATATACCAGCATCATTAGATGCAAATAAAATTCATTTCGGCTCCCATCCATTGCCGGATAAGCAGAGTTTTTCAGCTGCAGCCGAACTCCTGAGTTGGCTGAAACAAATCCCTGATGGTTCGAATCTGCTCGTAGTTCTTTCCGGTGGAACCTCTTCGTTAGTAGCAAGCCCTGCTGAGGGCATTTCGGAAAATTCAAAGAGAATCTTGAACGATCTTTTGATCAAGAGCGGTGCGACGATTGAAGAAATCAATACCATCCGAAAACACTGCTCAAAAGTTAAAGGAGGACAATTAGGGGTAACCACTCAACATCTGCAAACTACAGTCCTGGTAATTTCAGATGTCGCCTCGAATGACCTATCAGCGATTGGTTCGGGTCCATTCTATGTCGATAATACTACATTTGGAGCATCCAAAAACATTTTGGAACGGTACGGCATTTTCGATAAAATTCCTGGAGATATCAAACAGCGATTAGAAGCAGGTATTGCAGGCAAAATTCCTGAAACTCCGAAGCCGGGATCTCTCAATATTCCTCATTTCATCGTTGCATCGAATGAAACCGCATGTGCAGCAGCAAAAACAAAAGCGGAAGAGCTGGGCTACAAATCTGGTGTAATTCTGAATCCTTTGGTTGGGTCGATTGAAATTGCAGCTCAGGAAATTTTAAAGTACATCAATTCAATGATAGATCATTCAGCTATTATTCTTGGCGGCGAAGTAACTATTCGTGTAACTGGAAATGGAACTGGAGGCCGCAATCAGCATCTTGCATTGCTTTTAACAGAAGCTTTAGCCGGTCGAAAAATCGTTTTTGCATCAGCAGGAACAGATGGAATTGATGGAAATTCCTCTGCCGCAGGTGCATGAGCCGATAGTGATACTTTTGAAAAAGCGAAATCACTTAATCTTTCCGTTCATGAATTTTTGATGAATAATGATTCATATCATTTCTTCCAGACATTAAATCAAAGTATTGTTACGCGACCGGTACAAATGTAATGGATCTTTATTTAATTTTATCATCCGCATAACGGGATTTATTTCTTATTTTGACTTCGGTGGTTCTCTATGGGAAACTAATCTGGAACAAATCACCGGCTCTGCAACAAAAAACGGTTGAGAGCAAAATGCACCCGTTCTTGCAGAGCGCCAATAATCAGATCAAGTCATGACAAAAAAGCTTCCTGGTTCAAGCAACTATAAATCGCGTAAAACAGCAGGTAGACACTATCCTGCTGCTCCTCCCAAAATTCCAACCACAATTGAATCATTGTATCTTGCGGCAGATCAATCAATACTTGATCAAGCTTCATCCCCATTTCAGGACAAAATAGTTACCAGTCAAGTTTTGTATAAGCCAGGGCTTTTTGCGTTAGGGCGAGTTACATTCGAAGGAACCAGATGGGAAATTTTTCACGAACGTGATGTTACGCGTGTGATTCCATTTCCAGCTGCAGGTCATATGGCAGATTGGGAAAATACATTAATAGAAAAATTGGATCTTGCCAGCGTATCTGGATCGGCTGAGCCAAATAGTTTTTTTCTGGTGGAAGACAATCATGATTTTTCTGCGCCACATTTCCAATCGTTGCAAGAGCAATTTATAGATTATTTGACTACCAATGAAACGCTGGAATTAATCTTCAATCCACATTTACGTCTTTACCGCAAGCTCGATGAAACCGAAGAATTATTTTTCAACAGGTGTATGGAGAGCTTGCGCGAAGAGAACGATCAAGAACGGAGACAGCTTCTAGAAACAATTCTCAGACATGAAGAGCGGCTAAAGGAAAAACTGGAACGTGAATATCGCGAACATGGATTGAGTAATCAAACCGATATGCAAACTGCGAAAGAAAGTGAGGCTTCGGCGCGCCTTGAAGCACAAGCCAGCGGTAAGACAGCTACCATTGAAGAACTTCAAGCTGAAATGGATGTTCAGCAATCTTTCTCACACATGGCAGAAATTCAACGAGAACTGGCCACGATCCAAAAACAAAAAGAAGAGAAACTTCATGAATTTGAAGAGAATCTCGTTGCTCTGGCTAAACAACGGGAGAAGGATATTGTTCGTGTTAATCGTGGCAATGTGAGAGCTCTACGATTCGCAGTTTTGTGGTTACCATTTACGGAGTTCATCATTCAGGAAGAGAACCGCCGGCGCATTGAATTAATTCAGTCCTTCCAATAATCTCGCATCCCGCGTGCTTCGTGATTATAATTCGTTTAAATGAAAGAAACTGAAACTCCTGGTCTGTTTGAAAGTGGTGAAAGCCGTGCGAAGGGTCCACTCGCTGATCGGATGCGTCCGCGAATTTTCGATGAATTCCTGGGACAGGAAGATTTGGTTGGACCTGGACGCATTTTGCGTCGGATGGCAGAACAGCGACAACTTCGTTCGGTAATATTTTGGGGTCCCCCTGGAACCGGCAAAACAACGTTAGCGCGGCTTTTAGCTGCCTCTGCAGCCGCGTATTTCATTCCTTATTCCGCCGTGACTGCCGGAATCAAAGAAATCAAAACAGTGATGATGGAAGCACAGCGGCAACGGAAATATTACGGACGTCAAACTGTTCTTTTTGTGGATGAAATTCATCGATTCAACAAAGCTCAACAAGATGCATTTCTTCCCTATGTTGAAAGCGGCGACATCATTCTGTTAGGTGCAACCACAGAAAATCCATCCTTTGAGATCAATTCCGCCTTGTTATCGCGTACTAAGGTTGTCGTACTACATGCTTTGGGTCCGGAGAGTATCCGCGAAATTGTATTGCGCGCATTACAGGATACAGAACGGGGGCTTGGCGAATCAGGATTGAAGTTATCGGATCAAAGTCTGGAAGTTCTGGTACGGATGTCGGATGGGGACGCCCGTACAGCTTTAAATTTGCTTGAACTTGCAGCAGACATCGCCGGATCAAGTGAAACAAAAGAAATCGGTCCGCAGGAACTGGAGCAAGCTTTTCAACGAAAAGTATTGTTGTATGACAAAAAAGGTGAAGAACATTACAACGTCATTTCTGCGCTTCACAAAAGTTTGCGTAATAGTGATCCCGATGCGGGATTGTACTGGCTTGCGCGGATGTTGGAAGCTGGTGAAGATCCGCTATACATAGCGCGCAGACTGGTTCGCTTTGCAAGCGAAGATATTGGAATGGCTGATCCGCAAGCGCTGGTTGTTGCAATGGCTGCTCAGCAAGCAACACATTTCATCGGAATGCCTGAAGCAAATACGGCTCTCGCGCAAACGGTAATCTATTTGGCCACAGCACCAAAGAGTAATGCAGTTTACGAAGGGTACACGCGCGCTGCCGAAGCTGTGCATGAAAAACCGGATGAACCGGTGCCGTTGCATATCCGTAATGCGCCTACACCGTTAATGAAGAATCTGGGATATGGAAAAGGGTACAAATACGCGCACAATTTTGAGGATGCGGTAACGGATTTATCTTGCCTTCCTGATTCAATGGCCAGCGATATTTTTTACACGCCTACAGAGCGCGGCTTTGAAGAAGAAATTAAACGTCGTCTTGAGAAATGGAATCAAAAGAAGAAAAAAATATCTGAAACTCAGCGAACCCGGCGTTAAAAAAGCTTAGGGTAACGTCGCGTCCATCGTCGCATTTACAGTTTGTTTTTTCCAAAACGCTACCCAGCTTGTGCGGATTTTTTCTAACTTCGCCAGATCAGCCTGTGATGGGGCAGTTTTTTTCGTAAACAAAATAAAAGCTTCTCTGAATTTTTTTTGCGATGTTCCACTATTCGGAACTCGCGCTCCTTCAAAATTCAATATATCTTGCAATCGAACATTCACTCTGGTTCCACGGATTGTTACACCGGGCTCCGGTGGACGTTCCGGATCTGAGTTGCCGGTTACAACAAACGTATCCGGCACAGCACCTGGCGGAATTAATCCCATCATATATCGATCGAATTGGCTATAAGTTTCATTTGCTCCAACCGTTGTGAACGTTCCATCACCGTTATCGCGAATATCGTTTCCTTCCATACATGATGCATCGGTATCCATGTAAAAATTCCAATGCGAATCGGCACGGCCTAACAAAAGATTCTGAGGCTGTCCGGCGATCGCTACTCTCGGAAACGCGAGCCAGCGATGTCCGTTTTCTTGACCAAAAACTTCTAGCGTACTATTGCTAAACAAAAATTCGGTCTCCGGATCGTTAGGATATTTTCCCAGCAAATCCATCATAACAAATCCTTGAACTTTCGGGCTGCTAAACGCTTTGCTGAAATTAAAGATAGGTTGACCGATTCCTCTGATGCTGTTTTGAATTCCGGAATAAAAAGCGAAAGCTCCTGTTCCTTGCAGTGCACTGAAATCGGTCCAAACAACAATAAAATCAAAAACTGATGGATGGGTTTGATAAAACTCATTGATCAATGCTGTGAAGTCAACTTCTTGTCGTTCCGCAAAACGTTCCAACACAGCAGATTTAACATTAGGCAGCGTTGTGATGTTTGAGTAATTAACAAACTTTAAATTTGAAAATGTAGTATTCCCTGGACATACACCTACGACAGCAGCTTTGGTATCTATTCGAGTGGAATAAATGAATTCGATGTTTCCATTTTTGAAAAGATTAACCTGAAAAGTATTGCTATTCGCTCCGATATTTAAGAATTCGGAAACATCATTCCAGGTTACCGTAAATTTTGTAGATGATTGCAGAACGCGAACCTGCCCTCTTGCTTGTGGATTCAAATCTTGAAAGAAGGGCGCAAGTCTTGGTGGTCCGGTAAGCACGCGAAAAACATCGCGGGCGGTTAAGGCATTATCCGGCTGTTTAAACGTAAGATTTCCATCCGTATTAATGAAGACCGAAGTGTAAGTTGCTCCGTAAAATTTAAAATTGAACCCGTTTGTGAAAGCAACTTGTTTAGAATCATCATCTGTGAGAGTGATCGCACCTCCCTGGTTTCCTGAAATCGAACCCGCGCCAACCTTGATATCAAATGCTCCTTGCGCATTGAACGTAAACGTAATCTTTTTTCCTTTCAAATCAAAAATATTAGGAGTGATCAATGTGGTTGAATTTGCTTTCATTACAGCAATCTCACCAACATCCTGATTATTTTGCTTTGCGCTTGCCACAGATAACGGACGAATCCCTTTTTCTTTCACACGATATTCATGATTCTTAATGAAATATTCCGTTGTCATTTGACCTTTAGTTCCACACCATTGGCGTTCATCAAGCCGTGCAAATGCAGGTCCAGTGAACATGAGAACACAGATGAATGTTGATAAAATCTTGGATCTCATTAGAAGGCTCCTCCTCCGAAACAAGCATAAAACGTAAAGCGTAAAACGTAAGTAACCATAAATCACGTTTTACGTTTCACGTTTTACGTTTTTCTTCATAGACTTTTGCGGTAGGCGCTCACAAAGAGGCGAAGACAATAGAGGTAAATTGCGCTGGCTAGTTTTTCCGGATGTTTCAGCAAGTCAGAAAGATATTTTTTCTTAATTCGGAAACGTTGCTGCAAAATTACATCTTCCATTTTTTTTGTAACTTTGCTTTCTTCTTTTTTCTTTTTGGTAGCAATCTGGATATCTTGATCAGGAGAAAATTCAAAAAAATCAGCAAATTTATACAGGTTGCCATCAGGGGCGTGCTGATAATCCGAATCTTCAGCAAAATTTTTCATAATTCCAGTTGCAACTGACGAACTCAATTCATCACGGATACGTTCGCGAAATCTTTCGACATTAAATCCGCTGGAGTAAACGTTTCCTGATACTTCGATAAAAACATCATTATCCGTTTGATAGCCCTTAAGTCCGAATGTATAGCCCATCACAGTTACCAGGGGGGCAACGAAATCGGGGCGATTGCGAAGCGGGACGCTGTATTCATCCATATTGATTCCAGGTCCCAAAAAAAAGTTGCGGTACCGATGCATTACTTGAACTAAAACCTCATCGATTTTGTCAGAGACAGGGTCTTCTTTCATGATTCTCCATTAAGATGGGTTTAAAAAAGGGTTAGGTCTTTATTATACAGCAACTTTACGGAGCCTCCAGAAGGTCTATTTTCCGGTACTGCCGATAAAACGAACACCACGAATTTTCAGAGCAGGAGCAACAGTGCAGGAAGGAATTAAGGCTCCATATCCTTCAGGATCATGGCACCCGAACAGGTTCGGAAAGCATTTCAATTTGATTGAACGATGCAACCACGCTTTGCAAATAACGAAGATTTACAATCGGACAAACAATTTCTCCTTTCTCAACCAAAAAAGTTCCATCCTTGGTCATACCAGTTAAGATTACTTCCTTGCGGTCAGCAATGTTTGTATAGTGAAATCGGGTCACATAAATCGTTGGTTCTTCGGATGATGCGATCATAAAATCCAATGATTGATCTCCGCCTTCCATCATCAAATTCAGCGGAAGTGCACCGTTATGACGTTGCCCTGCGCCAAGTGAATGACCGGTGCTTTCTGATTTCATTTTTGCAGCAAGCAAACCATCGCGCGCAACATTTTTACCAATGCCACGTTCAATAAACATCACACGCTTTTTGGGAGTTCCTTCAAAATCAAATGGGAAAATGTAACCTGCGGGATTATTGCCGTCATCAAAAATCGTTACATTCTCACCCATAACTTGCTGATCAAGCTTTCCGCACAAAAAGCTTTCTTCTTCAAGATATGCCAAACCATTGAATCCGGTGTATGAAAGGAAATCCAGCCACTCTGCTGCTGCCGCTGGTTCTAGAATCACATCGAACTTCATTTCTTCGCCTGGTTTCTTTCCGGCAAATAGATCCCGTGGTGCTGTTTTTTGAAGTCGTGATTTGGAAATCAACTCCTCTGCAAAACGGTCAATATCGATTTCACTAACTTCCTGCGAAGCAGTGGATCCATAGGCACTATCATGTTCCCCGGTCAAAATTGCACTGATGTTCGCATCGGTAAAAGATGTATACACGAGCGTGCCCATGCTATTGGCAACAGCAATTTCTCCTGAACCTGTTTGGAACTTTGCGGAAGTAGTGAGTCCATTTGATGATGCAATGGTAATTAAAGTCTTGATCCAGCGTGCGCGATCTTCCGGAGAAAATGAGGCAGTCTTATCGGAAAAATGGCCGGGCAAAACGCCATGAGGAAAATGATCTAGTTTTAATCCGCTCGGAAGCTGAGCTTTATGCTGCGTTGAATCCAGAGCTGAATCAACCGTTTTGCGAATCGATTCATCGGTCAAAATATTTGTTGCAGATGAACCGGTTCTTAAATTATTGATAATATCGACCGCAAGATACGATTCAGATTCAGCAACGTTTTGATGGATTTGCGAATTCGCTACACGCGTAACATATGTATCCCAGGTGAGTAATAAGAATTCAGCATAATCTGGCTTTTTGCTCTGTCCGTGCTTCAAGCCCGATTTCAAAATTTCAAAACAACGTTTTTCGCCTAACATTTTTTACCGCAGAGCTCTACTTCTTTTTACTACCAACTTTTACATTTCTGAATCGCGCAGGAGATGCACCATGACCTACCATCATGATTTGGCCAGGTTGCCCTTTTCCGCAATTCGGTGTGCCATACATTTCCCACCATTGTTTACCACAAACTGCATCACAAGAATTCCAAAACACTGGAGTTATTCCGGTGTAATGCGCATTTCGAAAAATAGGACCAACCTTTCCATTCTTAATCGGCCGCGCAACTTCAACTGCAAAACTGAAATTCTTTCGAAGATCATCGATGCTCCAACTATAATTTGTATCAAGTAACAGTCCGTCTTCAGTTGAAGCAATTAAATCGTCGAAACTGGTTTCACCTGGCTCCATAACGATGTTTGTCATCCGGATCAAAGGAATTCTGTTTGAAAAAGATGCTCTCATCGTTCCATTACTGGAATGAAAGTATTCCCGGCCCAAAATTTCATTTGCTTCCGCGACAGTCTCTCTTGAAGTGAGCAAATCCTTCCAGATTCCCTCCTGAATCAAAGGAAACTTTTTTGATTCAACTCCTTCATCATCAAATCCAAAGCTGCCCAAACCGCCTTCCAACGTGGCATCGGCTGCGATGTTTACAAGCGGGGATCCGTATCGAAAACTTCCTATTTGCGAAAGAATTGGAGTGAGAAAACTTCCGCCAGCGTAAGTAATTTCTGATCCAAGAATGCGATCGAGTTCAACAGCATGGCCGATCGATTCGTGAATTTGTAAACAAAGCTGGCTCGGCATTAATATCACTGCGGTTTCTTGTTCGGGGCAATCCTGAGCAGAAAGTAATTCTTCTGCTTCCGCAGCAACACGAGGGGCATGATCCAAAAGATTCATAGCTTCTATAAATTCATAACCTTTCGTTGCGAAATTTCCGCGAAAACTATTCGGATAAGATCTGGTTTGAACTTCATTTCCATTTACTGCCCGCGCGCTGATTCCGCCGCCGCTAATAATGATTTCCTGGCGGATATTTGTACCTTCAGTCGAGGAAAAGAATTTCACAGTTCTGTTGAATGAAAGATCACATTCTGTGATTTTCACTTTACTGCTTTGCTTGCGCATAAGCTGATCGGCTCTAACAAGCAAATCAACTTTCTCTTCTCGAGATACCTTAAATGGATCAATGGAAAATGAACTTAAATATTGTGCGTTCTTCCAAATCAATCCGGAAGAAAGTCGTACGGCTTTTTTGCGGGTTAATGCGCTGGCTTTTGCAATCCGAAATGCCAGATCTACAATGCGAGGAATTTCTTTCTCAACAGGATTCGATGAAGATGCAAATCCCCAAACACCATCTACAAGAACACGAACACCGAATCCAGCGAGTTCAGAGTATTCTAGATTTTCAACGACTCCATTTTTGACTGAAATATCTTCCGTTACGGAATAAGGAATTACACGAACATCTGCATAATTTGCACCTTTCTGGATCGCGACATCCAATACGCGTTCGCAAAATTCCTTTTCATCCATATTTTATGATCTTACCGCAGAGGGCGCAGAGATCGCTGAGAAAATATAAAATAGATGCTGCGTACTATGCGGTAAGATTATTTTCCTTGAAATTTAGCCGGACGTTTTTCTAAAAACGCGCGAGTGCCTTCTTTCATATCTTCAGTTGTACAAATTAGTCCAAATAAATTTGCTTCTAAATTTAATCCTTCTTCCAATGACATCTGGGTTCCATGCAAAGAGGCTTCAATTGTATGTTTTATCGCAAGCGGGCCATTCGCCATCATTTTCTTTAACATTGTTTCCGCTTGCGTTAGCAATTCAGCTTGCGGATAAACGCCATTCACTAACCCGATTTCAAAAGCACGTTGTGCACTGATCGGTTCGCCGGTCAATAAAATTTCCAGAGCGCGACCAAGTCCGACTAAACGAGGAAGCCTCTGAGTTCCGCCATAACCCGCTACGATTCCGAGTTTCACTTCAGGTTGACCGATTTTTGCATTGTCAGAAGCAAGCCTGATCGTACAGGCCATTGCAATTTCGCATCCGCCACCCAATGCATAACCATTGATTGCTGCAATCACCGGCTTTCCCAGGTTTTCGATTATGTCCAAAATATGATGACCACGTCTTGAGCGATCTTTTCCATCAATCGGCGATTGTGTAGCCAGTTCATTAATATCGGCACCGGCAATAAATGCTTTTTCTCCCGCGCCTGTAAAAATCGCGCCTCGAACATCATTCCTGTGGCGAATATCCAGAAATGCATGCTTCAGCTCTTCCATCGTTTGATCGTTAAGAGCGTTCAGAACTTTTGGACGATTTACAGTTACGTATGCGATCCCATCACGAACTTCATAAATGATATTTTCAAATTGCATGCTTACTCTCCTCTTACTCGCGGGTACGGAGGCCCGCGCCCCTGGAACTTGGGGGGTTACTTCTTGGAATAGTCGTAAAAGCCTTTGCCTGATTTTTTGCCGTAATGCCCGGCCATTACCATCCTTTTTAGCAATGTAGGCGGTGCATAACGCGGATCTTTAAATTCATCAAACATAATATTAGCTATGTAATACGTAGTATCGAGACCCACAAAATCAAGTAATGTAAAGGGCCCATTGGATAACCACAACCAAGGACCATACCCTTATCAATATCTTCGATGCTTCCAAAACCATCTTCATGTGCACGGATCGCATCCAATAAATAAGGCACCAGCAATCGATTCACAATAAATCCTGGTTTATCGGTGGCAGCGATTGGTTTCTTTCCAAGAGACTCCGCAAACGCAAATACCTGCTGGAAGGTTTCGTCAGAGGTCAAAATTGATTTTACAACTTCAACTAATTCCATTCGCGGGACAGGATTAAAGAAATGAAGTCCTGCAAAACGTTCAGGATGTTTTGCTGATACTGCCATTTCAACAATCGATAAAGAAGATGTATTACTGCAGAAAATCACATCGTCTCTGCAGACTTCGCTTAAAGTTTTGTACGTGGATTTCTTGAGATCGAGAATTTCGGGAACGGCTTCGATAATGATGTCACGATCTGCCATGTCTTCCAGACGAGTTGTACCGCGCAGATTTTTCATTACTTCATCAGCGCTGATTTTAAGCTGGCCCCGTTCAGCCATTTTCGACGCGAATTTTTGAATGCCGCTCAGGCCTTTTTGTATCAGATCATCATTCACTTCGCGGACTAGCGTCTCATAACCAGCTTGCGCACAAACTTGCGCAATACCTGATCCCATTAATCCACATCCAAGAACTCCAACTTTAGTAATCTTCATCATCACCCCACTTCACGTTTCACGTTTCACATTTATAAAGCTTCAACGATCATCGCGATCCCTTGTCCGCCTCCAATGCAAGCAGTTGCAAGGCCGTACTTTTTCTTGCGTCGATGCAATTCCAAAAGTACTGTAAGGACCAAACGACTACCAGTCGCTCCCAGTGGATGACCTAAAGCGATTGCTCCACCGTTCACATTTACGCGATCACGATCTAATCCCAACACTCTTTCCACAGCAAGATATTGACCGGCAAATGCTTCGTTCACCTCAATCAAATCAATGTCATCCAATTTAAGTCCAGCTTTTTTTAATGCTTCCTGCGTGGAAGGCACAGGACCAATACCCATGATCGATGGATCTACGCCCGCGTATGCCCATGAAACGATGCGGCCCAGCGGTTTTGCATTACGGCGTTCCGCTTCTTTGCCGCTAACAAGAACAAGTGCAGCAGCTCCATCCACGATTCCACTGGCATTTCCTGCGGTCACAAATCCATCTTTGCTGAAATGAGGTTTTAGTGAACACAGACCTTCGAAAGTTGTTTCAGGTCTCATGTGATCATCATGATCTACAATGACATCACCTTTGCGAGACTTTAAAACCACGGGAGTAATTTCGTCTTTGAATTTTCCAGCATCATACGCGGCAGCTGCAGCTTTTTGACTTCGCACTGCATAATGATCCTGATCTTCGCGGCTGATTTGATGTTGTCTGGCAAGATTGTCCGATGTTTGTGCCATATAAAATCCGCATTGTGTATCCAATAATGCAACCTGAAGCAAATCTTCCAATTTACCTTCACCCAGGCGAAGACCTTTGCGAAGGCCTCGAATCACATGCGGAGCCTGACTCAGCGATTCCATTCCGCCAGCAAGAACGGTTTGAGCTTCATTCAGCTGAATTAAATGCGCTGCTTCAACAAGCGATTGAATCCCTGAGCCGCACAAACGATTCACCGTTAATGCTGGAACGGGAATTGGAACTCCTGCTTTCAATGCAACATGGCGCGCACCATAAATTGCATCTCCACTGGTTTGCAAAGCATTTCCAAAAACAACATGCTGCACTTCTTCCGGCGCAACTCCGGTCGTTTCCATTGCAGCTTTTGCAGCAATTGATCCAAGTTCATTTGCGCTGAGGTCGCTGAGAGCTCCGTTGTACTCAGTCATAGGCGTCCGTTTGCCGCCAAGTATTAATACTTCAGTCATAGTTCTGCTCCAAAATTACCGCGTATCGCTTAAATGACCTTCCGCCTCAGATTTCATCTCTAACATTTTTTTGTAATCTGCTGAACTCGATGGCAAATCTTCAAACATTTGCGACAGGCGGAATGAGTCTTCGGCACATTTCCAATTTTGCAGATGGTAATGAGCCAGGCCGATATTATAGTAAGGATAATAATCAATAAACCACATTCCATAAATTCTGCTGAATTTTTGCGGTCTATCGCGAAAATCGAGCGCACTGATGAAACTATCGAGCGCTCTTTGCCAATCATTTTTTTGCTTCAGTCCCAATCCGAGTTCATAGTGGTAATACCATGGATATGTGTGTTCGTCGGCTTTTGGAAGATTGCAACGCTGCCTGATGTCTTCTTTCATCTGCTTAACTTCTTCGTCCGGCAAAACATAAGGCTTTTTATTAAATGCGCGAATTCCTTGCTCAGGATCATCCTGGGTTTGTGCTTTCTGGGCCTTTGCGGTGACTTCTTTATAATCCCTTAATAATGTCAAACCGGTTTTGCTTTTTTGAATTGCCGATAACGAACTTTCCAAATCGAGAAATTCGATCGCGAGGGGAATTTTACGAACTTTGTAATAAGCAATACCAAGTTGCAAATAAGGCAGATATTCAATTGGCCCGGTATCTCTCTGAACGATTTCAGAGATTGGTTTATCTGCGACCGCCATTTTCAGATATGTAATAGCATCTAAATAGTTACCCTGCGACATGAACTGCATCGCCTTACCGTAGTTCACCTGCCAGACCGGATCCTGGCAAAACGCTGTAACTGCAAAAAGACACAAGATAATGGAAAGTTTTTTCATTGGCTCAAACCTCAGACCTCACGGATTATAACGCTAAGAGGCAAACTGCGCCAAGATAGATTGACTCCAGAGATTGACCAGCATAGAATCAGCCGCGTCCCAGTAATTTTCACACCAAAAACCTATGCCGCAGTTTCGATACTGCGGCGTGACCCAGGAGGAGAAGACCGTGAAACAAAGATTCAATCTTTTTGTTTTGGCCGTTTTAGTTTTGGCCATTGTTGTTCCGTTACTGCAAGCTCAGATGAACCAACCGCCGAGAGCACTAGTTGGTATTTACCAGGTTGCACCGGGTAAACATCTTGAGTTCCTGAAATGGCAAGCCGCGAATGATGCAATCAACAAAGAAGCCGGACTGCCTGCAACTCAATGGTACGCCCATACTGATGGTGCATCTTGGGACTATCTCTCAATCGCTCCGGATCTAACCGATGAGCAACAAGCAAAAGTCGATGAGATTTCAAAGAAAAAAGGCGTTCCAACTGGATTCAAAGCTTCTTTAAAATTCAGAGAGTTCGTCAGCAATCACACTGACACATTTGTTGTAGGTCCGGTATCAGCAGCCGATCTGGTTGAAGCTGGGCAATAATAGAAATGCTGCGCGGGAGAGCCTTCGCGCTCTCCCGCGAAAGCAAAACTTGATCCTTTTAGACTGATTCCTCCGCATAAGATTATTGGAGGAAGAAATGACAATCAGACGCGTACAGGGCTTTAACGTCCCATATACTCACCCCGAGCATGAAAATATCAGAACAACTTCTGATGACAGCCAATACACCACTGAGAAAACTCCTGAAAATCCACGCCAGCAAACTTCGCAAATCGGAGAGCTGAAGCAGGAAGGAACCGCACGATCTCTGGAATTGAATTCCAAATTCCCGAATTCGATTAAGCAATCAGGAATCTTTAAGGGCGACATCGTTGGCCTCGAACCAAATGTTAAAGAGTCCAATAAAGAAACGAGCAGTTCGTATTCTCTACCGGAGGTAAATGACGAAGTATTATGATCAACCCTGACTGGACATAACGCAGCCTCTTTTGATACGATCATGCACTTCACTTGAGAAATCCACGACTGATGAAAAAGTGTTTGATTCTGCTGCTATTTTGCGTTGTATTTAACGCTTTTGCCGAAGATGTTTCCATGTTCCCGCGGATCACAAACGTTGCTCCGCCTGATCAGAAACTTTTTACAGTTTCGCCAGCGCAAATTCTTCGCGGACAAGTTTCCGAAATTGTCGTTCATGGACAAAATCTTTTGCCAAGAAATCTATGGAAAATCGAAGGTGTGAAGCTGCACTCAAAGAACGCTTCGTTGATTCCGGAACAGTAATTCTAACAGTCTACGCAGATGGCAAAACCGGACTCCAATCGCTTGGGCTTAGCAACAGTCAACCACTTTCTATCGAAGTAATTCCATCCGATATTTTGCTGAGTGATGATTTTGAAGATGGCGATATTTCCGATTGGATTCAACAAAAAGGAGTTTGGATTCCAACCGGAGGTCATGTTGAAACCAGTGTTACCAGAGCTGGCTACATCTTCCCGACCATTCCAAATACAGACAATGTTACGATCGATTTTGATGTGACTCTGATTTCCGGGAAGTTTGCCGGAATTTATTTCCAATATCGCGATAAGAAAAATTTCCGCGCAGTATTAATTGATGGCAAGAAAAACATTCTTCGATTAAGAGATCGCTTTAATGGCGGCTATGAAACAAGATTAAAATCTCCGCTTGCTGGAAACGCTCTTGGCACGCAGCATCATTTCTCCGCAGTGATCAACAATAATCATGTAACAGTGAATGTTGATGCAGTTCCAGTTTTTGATGCAGATCTTGGATTCGTTTATACCGGACAAATTGGCCTTTATGTGAAAGCAGGAACTGCACAATTTGATAATGTGGTGGTTTCAAAAGATCCCACCGCAAACGCAATTCCGATGGTTGATTTCACTGATTCCATCGTTCAAAAATCAGTTTCATTTAATGGCTCCGCATCATTAGATCCAGATGGCAATCTTGTCGCTTATGATTGGAATTTTGGAGATTCGAAAACCGGGACAGGCGCAACAACCAATCATGATTATCCATCCAGTGGAGTATATTTTGTTACTCTCGCAGTAACCGACAACTCAGGCGCCAGAACGAAAATCGTTAAACTAGTTTCGATTCAAGTTCCAACAACGGATAAGGAAGCGATTCAGCAAGTTGTAAAGCATTTCTTTGAACTGCTTGCAAACGTTGAAAATTTGAGTGGAGAACAAATCTGTGTAGATTTTTCCCACTCACAATCTTGCCCCGCGTACAACAAACAGGTGGATGATATCAATGATACGAAGCCAAGCATTGAATGGTTTGATGTTGAATTTTTATCCGACGTTTCGGTAAATTTCCAAACGGCAACGGATGCATATCCTGTTCGCATCCGCAATAAGCTATGGGCGAAGTATTTTGGAGATTCGAAACTTTATTACACCGATGGTTGGCACGTTTATGATGTTAGAAAAGAAGGCGATGGTAAGTGGCATCAGTGTAGCTACTCCTTCGAATTGATTTCCAGCAACCAATAGTTACTGAAAGCGATCGGTTTCAGAAGGTTTCCCCCACGCAACATAAAGTAATTTCAACCGTTCAGCCGATTCGATCGCATCCGGATGATTCGCTCCGAGTTTAGCTTTGTATGCGCGGTAGGATTCAACCATCAAAGGTTCCGCTTCGGAATAACGCTTTTGTTCCTTTAAAGACTCACCAAGCAACCCTTTTGCTTTTGCTATATCAAGATGACCGGGCGGCATGTTCTGTTGGCGCATTCCCAGTACATGGCGAAAGATTTTTTCTGCTTCCACGTAATCTTCTTTTTTCAATCGCAATCTTCCAAGTGCCAATAGTACTGTTGCATGGTTTGCATGCTGCGGAGGCAATGTCTTTTTCCAAACTTGTTGCGCATCTTGCAAGAACAATTCACTTTGATCAACATCCCCTTTTTCTAAAAGTATCGCACCTATGGCGTAAAGGTTGGTACCAACCGCAGGATGTACATCGCCGAGCGCTCGCTGACGTATTTTTAACGCATCACGAAGAATACTTTCTGCCTCTTCATATTTTTTCTGTTCACGCAACGCCCATCCCAAATTTGTCATGGTGATCGCAAGATCAGGATGATCCGGCCCTAATACCTTTTGATCCAGCTTTACAGCTTCACGCAGCAGAAACTCAGCTTCATCATAATTGCCTTTATCAATGAGCAGTCGTCCTAGATTATTCAGAGTGCTTGATACTTCAGGATGATCATTACCCAGCAATTTTCGACGCATTGCTAAAGTTCGCCGGTATAATGATTCTGCTTCATCTGTCTTGCCTTTCACCTTAAGAACGAGTCCAAGCTCATTAAGACTATTTGCGATTTCTACGCTTTCTCCACGAAAAACTTTCTGGCGTATTTTAAGACTTTCACGCAAAACAGTTTCGCTCTCATCGTACTTTCCGGTTTGAAACAAACCAAAGCCAAGACTATTTAAACTATCTGCAACATCCGGATGACCATTCCCAAGTAATTTTCGGCGGATGCTGAGAGCCTTTCTTACAAGCGGCTCTGCCTCATCATATTTGCCGGCATTATAGAGAGCCTCAGCAAGAATGTTCATGGTAGATGCGACTTCAGTGCTTTCTTCCCCGAATGTTTGTTTCCGAATTTTTAGAGCTTTTTCTAGCAATGGGACTGAAGTGTTATAAAGACCGAGATTTCTATAAACTCTCCCCATTGTGTCCATCAATGCTGCCTGAACTTCAGGCTGGTCGCGAAGATCGCGTTCGATTTTTTTTGTACTTTCATTCAAAAGTTCTCTTGCAGTTACACTGTTTCCTTTTGATTCACTCGGATTGGAAACTTCGAAAAGATTTACAAGAAAGTCTGTGACTTTATTTGCGCGATCCCTTTCTTTTGCAATTCGCGAAGCCTGGATTGTCATAACAGTTGCAAAACCGGCAAGCACTATAACAAACAATGCTGCCAGTGCAACTGCCGTTCGATGCCGGCGTGCGAACTTAAGGGCTCGATAGCTGAAGGTTGAAGTACGGGCCAAAATTGGAAGTCCATCAAGATAACGATTAATATCGTCTGAGAATTGCGCCACAGTGCTGTAACGGAGCTGCGAATCCTTCTCCATCGCTTTTAATACAATGCTGTCCAATTCGGGGCTAAATTCACGGCTCAATCTTTTTTTAGTGTCCTTCCTGACTGCCGAATCTGCAGGGTCTATCCGGACAACAACAGAACTCGGAAGCTCAGGCTCCTTTTCACAGATCACGCGTTCTATTTCAAAAAAAGATCGAGTGTCAAAATGGTAAGGGCGTTCTTTTGTTAGTAATTCGTAAAGCACCGCACCAAGCGAATAAACATCGGTCGCCGTTGTTACCTGTTCGCCACGAACCTGTTCCGGACTTGCATATTCGGGGGTCATCATGCGGTAAGAAGTTACAGTGGCGTTTGGGTATTCCACCGCCAAATCCGGATTCAATAATTTTGCGATTCCGAAATCTAGCAGCTTAGTAACACCTTCATCTGTGACCAGAATATTGCTGGGTTTCAAATCACGATGGATTACAAGATTTCGATGCGCGTATTGCACGGCATTACAGACTGACCTGAATAATTCCAGCCTCTGTCTGATTGTCAGGTTGTATTTGTCACAATAAGTTGTGATTGGATCTCCTTCTATGAATTCCATTACCAGATAAGGGATTCCCTCATCCGTTGTTCCGCCTTCTAAAAAGCGAGCAATGTTGCTGTGTTCAAGAGTTGCCAGAATTTGCCGTTCATGCCAAAAACGGCCAATTAGAAATGAACCTCTGTCATGACCAATTATTTTGATCGCAACTTGCTTCTGATATTGATCATCATCTCTTACCGCTTTGTAGACTTCTGCCATTCCTCCTTGCCCAATCAATCCTGTAATGCGATAGGGACCAATTCTTTTTCCAGATAGATCGATATCTTTTTGAGAAAGGGAATCTGCTGCCTTTGAGATTATGGTTTTTAGCATTGCTCCAGTTTCCTCATCCTGATGGAGCAATGACTCAATTTCTAAAAGAAGCTCTTTATCATTGCCGCAAATTCCTTGAAGAAATGTTGGTCTTTCATTTAATGGAAGTTCCACGGCATGATTGAAAATATCTTCGATTTTTTTCCAGCGATCTGGAGTCATTCGAATTTGGTGGTGGCCTGATTATTTAACTGCAAGTTCACGCATTAACCATGCTTTTGCAAGGCGCATTTCCCGTTTGATTGTGGCTTCAGAAACATTTAAAGCTCGCGCAGTCTCATCGACATTCATACCAGCAAATGATCGCATCTCGATTATTTTTGCTTTACGTTCATCAAGTTCAGCCAATTTTCTTAAGGCTTCATCAAATGCTAATAATTCTGCAGCTTGATCTTGACTGAAGAGCGGAACGTCATCTAAAAGAATTTTTGATTGATTCGGTCCGCCGCGACGTTCAGCGCTGCGACTTCGAGCATGATCGATCAGAATTTGTCTCATCAGGCGTGCAGCTACACCAAAAAAATGAGCCCTGCTTTCCCACTCCGGCATGTTCTGTCCAATAAGGCGGATGTAGACTTCATGAATCAGAGCAGTTGGCTGTAACGTATGATCCGGACGTTCAGACCTTAGGTAACTACTAGCAAGCTTTTTTAATTCCTGATAAACCACAGGCATTAATTCGTGCAAAGCCTGTTTGTCACCATGGCTCCAATCCTGAAGAAGCTTGGTTACACGGCTGGGTTCGTCCTCCATTGTTAACACCAGCATTCATTATACCTACCTATATGCATGCGGAAAAAATCAAGGTAAGGGGTCACCGACCCGCGATGGACTGTTTTAACGCAATACCTGATTGAGAGCGCTGGCTTCTGGCGTTCGTCATTACTTGGAGGATGTATGAAAAATGCGTTATTAACCTTCATCGTCATTGCATCCCTATCTTCCATCAATGCATATGCAGATGAATTAACGTGCGAATCATTGAACGAGTTTTACAAATTGTGGTCTGACTCCTGGTTTGGAAAAGATCCGACTCGTGAAAAGTCTGCCTGGATGATTCAAAATCCAAAAGGAGATTTAGCGTGGGTCCGATGGCCGGCAACCAGAAAATGGAAAAAAGAAACATGGAAAGGAATTGTTCCTGCAAATCTGGTAGCACAGGTTCACACTCATCCCTTGAACACAGATCCGCGGCCCTCTTACAAGGATGTTGTTTTTTCACATAACGTGAAAACCACGCTATACACAGTCAGCCGTAAGGGAATCTGGAAAGTCATTCCAAATGGAACAATCACTGAAGTGGCCGGCCCGAATTGGCACGACGACTTTCGCAAGCTTCGTTGTGCTCACTCTAACTCAGTTCCCCTATTGATAACGGATCGCCTCAGCTGGTTTTCCCCAGGCAGTATACAAGGACACTAGACTATGCTTGACCTCAATTACATCAGGATGATTGCTGTTGTATTTTGATTCATAGATTCGATTTGACTCCAGCAACATAGATTCAGCTTCGTTGAAACGGCCTTGCTGTGTCAGACATTCACCTAAAATTCGTTTTAAATTAGCGACTCTCAAATGGTCGGAGGTAAAGTTTGCGACATAACTTGTGAGAGCCTGCCGCAACAATTGTTCTGCTTCTTTGTAATTTTTTCTTCCCAATTGCGAACGGCCAAGAGCCAACAGAACACTACCATGATTAAAATGTTGTGGAGGCAATGATTTTTTGAATATCAATTGAGCTTCATGAAGCAATTGATCGGCCTCATCATAATTCCCTTGATCAATCAGTAAGTCAGCAAGGTTGGACATACTTATTGCAATCGAGGGATGGTCCTTACCTAGAGTCCTTTGTTTTAAAGCCAGCGCATCGCGAAAAAGTTTTTCGGCCTCCACGTAATTCTTTTTCCCTTTCAATGCCTGTGCAAGGCCAGTGAGCGTAATAGCAAGATCAGGATGATCATTCCCAAATATTTTGCGATCCAACTCTACTGCCTCCCGAAGCATCTGTTCAGCGCCATCGTAATCTGGCTTATCCAACAGTATCCGGCCAAGATTATTTAAACTTGTCGCAATATCTGGATGATTATTTCCCAGTAATTTTCGGCGAATTACTAAAGCTCTGCGAGTTACCACTTCGGCTTCATCGACTTTTTCTTGCAACTTTAGTGCAATCCCCAGTTGTGTGAGACTGCTTGCAACTAGCAAATTTTCATCACCGAATATTTTTTGTCGTATAGCCAGAGCTTCACGGAAAATGGATTCTGCGTCAGCATATTTTCCGGTGGCATAGACTCCACCGCCAAGATTACTCAGGCTCAGTGCAACATCCTGATGCTCATTTCCCAAAAGCTTTCGCCGAATCGCCAGAGCTTTTCTTGCCAGCGGCTCACCAGCTTCAAGTTTCCCTGCATTAAATAAAGCTTCCGCAAGATCATTCATAGCAGTTGCAACATCTAAATTTTCTTCACCAAATTTTTGTTCGCGGATTTGGAGAGATTTTTCAAGCAGTGGTATTGCCGTGCTGTATAGTCCAAGATTTCCGTAGACTTTCCCCATTGTTTCCATTAAAGAGGCTTGTACTTCAGGTTGATTTCGAAGGTCGGTTTCAATTTTTTTTGAACTTGCATCCAAAAGTTCTCTTGCTGTTACACTGTTTCCTTTTGATTCACTCGGATTAGAAACTTCAAACAGCTTTACTAGAAATTTTGTAACCTGGTTTGCACGATCTCTTTCATTTGCGATCCGTGCCGCTTGAATTGTCATCGCTATCGCAAATCCGGCAAGCATAAGAACAACGAATGCTGCGATAGCTACGGCAGTTCGATGTCTTCGCACAAACTTGAAGGTACGATATCGGATCGTCGATGTACGGGCAAGAACTGGAAGTCCATCCAGGTAACGGGTAATATCTTCGCCGAATTGAGCTGCAGTATTGTAACGGCGCTGCGGATCCTTCTCCATCGCTTTTAATACAATGCTGTCCAGCTCATGAACAAAATCGCGACTCAATCTTTTTTTAGTGTTCTTTCTCTCTTCCGTATCTGTTGATTGAACCCGCCTCACTGCGGTACTCGGCAGATCCGGATCTTTTTTGCAAATGACATGTTCAATTTCATTCAACGAGTGAGTATTCAGTTGATGCGCACGTTCTGTTGTCAGCAATTCATAAAGCACCGCGCCCAGTGAATAAACGTCTGTAGCAGTAGTAACCTGTTGTGCCAGGACTTGTTCAGGACTCGCATATTCTGGAGTCATCATCCGGAATGATGTCACAGTAGCTGTTGGAGATTCGTCAGCCAGATCGGAATTCAGCAATTTTGCAATTCCGAAATCGAGTAATTTTGGAACGCCTCCGGATGTAACAAAGATGTTGCTTGGTTTAAGATCACGATGAATTACAAGATTGCGATGTGCAAATTGCACAGCATTACAAACGGTCCGGAATAGTTCGAGCCTTTGACGAATTGTTAAATTATGGTTGTCACAGTAGATTGTGATCGGATCTCCTTCAATAAACTCCATTACTAAATAGTGAATGCCTTCCGGTGTGGTTCCGCCTTCCAAAAACCGCGCAATATTGTTGTGTTCAAGATTTGCAAGAATTTGTCGTTCGTGCCAGAAGCGGCCGATAAGAAATGTCCTTTCTCCGCGAATTAATTTGATTGCAACTTGTTTCTGGTATTGATCATCATCTCTCACCGCTTTATAAACTTCGGCCATCCCACCCTGTCCGATCAGATCTAAAAGACGATAAGCGCCAATCCGTTTTCCTTTCAGATTTCCAGGTTCTTCTTTAGAAAATGAATCTGCAGCTTGCGAGATGATTGTCTTCATCATCGCTCCAGTTTGATCCTCTTGTTGTAGCAAGGACTCCACTTCATAAAAGAGTTCAGAATCGTCGCCGCACTCAACTGTCAAAAAAGATGGACGTTTATCTTGTGGAAGTTCGATTGCTTTGAAAAAAATCTGTTCGATTTGTTTCCAACGCTCTGGAGTCATGCCCTGATCTCTCAAAAACTAAGACGCAGCGGTGAAGGTGTGAAAGATGATCCGTAAAACAATATTCTACCGCATCAAGCCCTATTTTTTTCTAACCGGCAAAAGCCATTCGCTGGTTAGAATCCTGGAGAGTTACGCTTTGCGCGCGGAGAATAAAACATCGACAGCGTTGCGTACATATTGTTCTGCGGTTAATCCTTCAACAGCATCTGCTGGAAATTCAACCGCAGTTTTCAAATGATCTGCAATTTCATGAAACAACGTAATGCGAGCTTGCGGATCAAGATCATCACGGCGTATTAATGCTTCCAATGCAATCGATGCTTCTTGCGCGGAAATCCTTTGACGCAAACGCGCTGCGAGATGTGGATAATCGCGGAAGGAATTAAATTTGCCCGCCATCACCTGGCCAACATCAGGAACAATCGTCTGTGGCATCCGCACTACAATTGTATTTGCAGCTAAATCTCCAAGCCGTTGATAATGCCGCGATATAGTACTGGCAATTCCACCAACAACGTAGAAAAGCGGCAGAGAGTCAACGAATCGCAATAAATTTCTGATCGCGATTTGGCTGAACTGTAATCGCAATCCTTGAACATCCATGACTCGCAATCGGAAAATCCGCTTGCCTAAAGTTTGGCCGCGCCAGAGCCATTCAGTAAGAATCGGATATCCGATGGACAATACGAAGTACGCAATGGTTATTACTGCGCCATGTAAATCACCGCTGATGCTGCTCAGAAAACCAAGTACAAGAAACAGGATGATCAATGCGATCGTTACACACACCTGATCAAACATAACGGCAAGACATCGCACCACCGGACTTGCCAGCAACAATGGAAATGTAATCCCTTCCGGAGTTTGAATTTTCATTACGTTGGCGCGCGTTGTTTGAATCATGAATTTACATCACCAACTTGTTCATCGCTGGATTTGCCGCTTAGGGAAAGAAATGCGATAAATAGCACAAGCTCTACGAAACCAAATGTGATCTTCGCCCAATATGGCAGCACCGGTTCATGGTACTGAGATAGAAATGCTTCAATGATTCCGGCCCACACTAACAACACTGCCACTCCACCAATCAGTGTTAGCAAATCATTTGTGATTTCGCGAAGCCGTAATCGTAATGACAATCGATTGCCGCGGCCGATCAGCGCTCCGGCTAACAAAATGCCCGCCTGACCAGCTATTAAAATTGCCGGAATTTCAATTACACCATGCGGCATCAACCAGCCCATCAGGAATTTTGTTTGTCCATCTAAGATGTAATCCGCACTAACTGCACCAACCATTACACCGTTCGAAAATAGCAAAATGACCGTACCGATTCCCCAGGTCATTCCTAGAGCCAGAGTAAGAATCGAAATTTTCGTATTGTGCGTCATTAACATCGCTGAAAAACTTCCCTTGTGTCCTGACAAACGATCTTCTTTTGATTTTTCTTCCATCTGAACGCGCTGTGATGGTTTTACTTGTAAATGTTCAAACGGCATCAACACAGGTTTTGCATTGTAATCAAATGAGATTACTGATGCTCCAAAAGCTACTCCTGCAAGTGTGATTGCCAGCGAAAGCCAGAAGGCTTGCACTCTGTTACGAAAGACTTGTGGAAAGCGAGTAAAAAACCAATAGAACGGACGCAGCCGATGCGGTTTGCTTCGGCTTTCATGAATTTCACCATATGCGCGCGCAACAAGTGACTCCAAATAACTTTTGATTTCCTTTTCCGATGCGAAGGTTGAAATTCTTGCGAGATCTGCAGAGACACGTTCGTAGAGATAATGAAATCTTTTTAGATCACGCAATGGAAGCGGGGTATCGGGATTTTGTTCAACGCGGCGTAAAACCTTTTCCAGTTCATCCCAATAAATGCGCTCAGTATCTATAAAATGATCTACATCGATGATCATATTTGTTGTCTTTGTTTGATCGTTAAATATTGGCTGACCAGATCTGCAGTTAATCGCGAATCATCAAGAAGCGATAATGTCACGCCATGCCGGTGCAAAGTATTTTTAAGTTCCATGGTGTCATGCAGCAACATGTGTCCCGCTAATCGGCCGTAAAGTGAATCGACAGAATCTGCATCAGGTTGCGAAAACAACATTTTCGAACCTGGCGGGCGAACCATGTCAACCAAAAGAAGATGTTGTCGCGCAATCAGATTTGAACCTTGCACAAAACGTTCAGCCAAAACCGGATCATTGAGATCGGTAAGAATTATGATCAGCGCACGGCGGCGAAGTCGTAAACGCAGAAAAGAAAACAAATCATCAAAATCTGGTGTTACTAATCGCGGACGTAGGGTTGTTAATAATTCGCGGCAAGCGTTGTAATGAGGTTTGCCATTTCGCGCGCGAAGAAAGCCATCAACTTTATCGCTGAACGTTAGCAAACCGAATAAATCACCTTGTCTTTCAGCAACCATTCCCAACACTAATGCAGCACGCAAATGATGTTCAAGAATTGCTTCTGAACCTGCAAGTCGCGCTGACAAGCGAGATGAATCGATCGCAACATAAACTTCTTGAGTGCGTTCAACCTGAAATATTTTTGTTACCGGTTTGCCACGTTTTGCTGTTGCTTTCCAATGGATTTGATCGTAACTATCACCATGAATATATTCGCGTAGTTTTTCGAATTCCCTTCCTTGACCGATGATGCGCCGCGAGTGAATTCCTACCGCTCCGCGATTTAGAAATAAAGAGGCAACCTGCTTCCTGTCTTGTGAAAGGTTCGGATTTACATAGATCTCCATTTGAATTGGCGCACTGGAGCGAGCATTCCATAATTTCAATGCAGAGGAAGTTTCATAATAAATGCGATCAACTTTAAAATGACCGCGGACTACCCCGCGGCAATGCCATGAAACGACTGATGCAGGCTGGGAAGCAGGAATCCGTACCGAAATATTTTCTTGTTCTGATTCAACCTCTGCTGGAAACGGCAAAGCAACTCGAAATGTTTTTTCTTTCAAATCAGGATTCAGGATGGTGACTAAAAAATCGCCTTCTCTGTCTTTTGTTAGTCTGACGATTTCAGGAGATTGAAATTTTAGACCGCGCAATGGTTGCGATGCTCTGGCTGCATCAAGAACAATCATAAGAACGAAAACAGCCAGCACACCGATGCATGGCAATAACAACGAAGGAAACAGCGCTGGAATTGCAGTGAATGGCAGTGCAATTCCACACCACACTAATAATCGGGATCGCGGGACAATCATTTTCATTTACCGGGGAACGGCAATTTCTTGCAAAATTTTTTGAATTACTTCCGTAACCGCCAAACCTTCTAATTCGTATTCAGGACGAAGAATCAACCTGTGCTCTAAAACTGGTACAGCCATTATTTTAATGTCATCAGGAGTTGTAAAATCACGGCCATCCAACAACGCTTGAGCACGGCTCGCTAATAACAGCGCTTGCGTAGCTCTTGGACCTGCGCCAACAAGAATCGAACTGTTTCGCCGTGATGCCCTGATGACCCCCACCGCATAACGGATTAATTCTTCGCGCATTGTAACCGCTTGTAATGCAGATCGGAATGAACTCAGATTCTGTTCACTGATCACACCTCGAACCTGCCCTGATGCTAAAACTGCTTCCGGCGAATTCGTCCCTAAAGTCCTTTCAGCAAGTTCATGCTCTTCATTTTCATCAGGATAATTCATGGTGATCTTCATCATGAATCGATCCTTCTGCGCTTCCGGAAGTGGATACGTCCCTTCATATTCAATTGGATTCTCTGTTGCGAACACGGTGAAATTTTGAGACAAAGGATAGCTTTCACGATCGATCGTAACCTGGCGCTCTTGCATCGCTTGAAGCAACGCGGATTGCGTTTTTGCCGGAGCCCTGTTGATTTCATCCGCCAGCAAAAATGTTGTAAAGACCGAGCACTTTCACCAGAGTGAATTCATTCTTTTGCAAATTTAATACGTTTGTGCCGGTGATATCAGCAGGCATAAGATCTGGAGTGAATTGAATGCGCTGACTTGGACATCCAAGTACTTGCCCCAAGGTTCGAACCAATAATGTTTTCGCAACACCGGGAACGCCTTCAATCAATGCATGATTGTTTGTGAAAATTGTAATCAACGCGCGATCGATAACTTCGTGCTGACCGATCATTACTTTCGAAATTTCAGTGCGAGCGTCTGATAAAACTTGCTTTATACTATCCGTGTTTGTTGTTTCCATTACCTTTCCTTATTCGAGGCCGCGCCCTGATCCCCGCAGCACCGGCCTTATTTTTCTTTTAACATTTCGCTGATTGTGTTGTATGACTCCACAGGATTCTTAGCTCGATCCGGATGCTTTATGAACTCCTCAACTTTTTTTAGCTTTTTTTCCTGTAATTGTTTTTGACCTAAAGCCGATTTCTTCCATTCTGAAAAGCAAAGCGAAAAAATGTGTTGAGCCGGAACGTTACGACGCAAAAGATTTGATAGCCCTGATGCCGAATCCTTCCCTTCAATCGCTTTTCGCTCCAAATCGCTCCCGGATTTATATGCCGGCAACAAACTCGTACTGCTCATCCAAACATAAAGCAACGCAATTACTAAAAGACCAGCAGCTAATCCATGCAGGTTGTATTTTCTGGCAAGCGATGCAACTCCGGGATTTGAGGCTATACCAAGATGAGATTCATCAAATATGACTTCTTTTTTGGGACCAACCAACCATGCAAGCAGATCCGAATGACGATCTCGAAGCATTGCTTCGTTCGATAAGAAGAATGATTCCGATGCAAGCACCAGACTTCCTTTTCCAAAATTGCGTTCAGCCAGAACTGCATGATCATCTTGTTTGTAAATGACGTTCCAATCTTTTCCATTTAATTCAAAATACACAGGCGAATGCCAGGTAAGAACTTTTGGCAGCTTCATGTCTGCAACTAACCGGGCACTTCGATATCCGTCCCAATCACCTTCTTCATATTTCAATCCCCAACGTTCAGAAAGAGAGACAAATTTGATCAACGCATTTTCATCTTCTTCCGGATTTTTTTCAGGTTTCTTTTTTTCTGATTTTTCTTTTTCTTCTTGCCTTTTTGTTTCTTCTATTGTTATTTTCCTGAAAAATCCGGAAGACTTATAAGTGACAACCAGCCGTCCGCCATTCTTCATGAACGATTCTAGATCCTTCAAAAAACTCTCAGGAATCTTGTCACCGGAAAAGCTTGCACCTGCAAAAATAATTGTCGAATTTATGTTGTTGTTAATCTTGGAAAATTCTTCAAAATTTCGCGACACTTTCAGATCACAGCAATCTCGCAAGCTTTCATAGAATGCTTTTGTTCCAAACGGATCGGTACGCAGCGATGAGTATTCAGGATAAACATCGCCGGAGCTGTATCGCATAATCAAAAGATGCAAGAGCGCGTATGCGGATAGAGCAAAAATCAGAATGGCTACAACAATGCTGAGTGTGTCTTTACGCGACTTCACGGATTCTTTCCTGATTCAAATTAAATTTGCTGATAATCTCATTGTTAACTTCGTGCTCTCCATACCAGGACCGTTCGAACAAAAATAAATTTTCCTGAAACGCATCCAAAAGATCTTGATTCGTTTGTGCTTTGCGCTGAAGTTCGCGGTTGTATTCCCGATTCGATTTGTATTTTGTAATGGTCAATATTCCGCGTCTTGAAAGCAGAGCAAGGCTGGCGAGATATAACGCACGCAATGCCAGCCGCAACTCTCCTCGCTCCAAATATTCACGGTACAGAGATAACCATCCTTCTTCTGGAAACTGGTCTGCTGTTGTGCCTTCATCTTTAAGATCCGGAATCGCGACGGCCACTTCTCCCGCAGTAATAATTTCATCTTGATCCCGCCGTTTCCATATTCGATACAAAAGAAGTCCAAGCAAGAGTACGGCCGCAGCTATAAGAACTATTACCCAAACGGATTGATCACTAATTGGTTTTTTTTCTGCAGATGGATTGGACGATGGTGGGAAAATTTTGTCGTAAAGCCAATCCAAAAGTTTTTTAAAAAACTTTTGGAACGGTTCAAACCAGCGTGCCAGTGTATCTTGAACCCCTTTAATGAAATCCAGGAGGAAAGATTGATCAGCCTTCAAGTCTTTTTGCTCGCGAGGAAGCCGCCATTGATATTCTCTTTGGTGAATTGTCTGTTCAATCGATTTATCAAGTTGATCTGTTGCAATTTTTTTCTGCGTATCTGATGCATTGGCCGATGTTACTAGCACCAGAATTAAAAGACTCGAAAGAACTAAATTTCTTGAACTGGATTTTTCTTGCCTTTCTTCCGTGATTTCGGTTGATCTTAATTCAGCGAGTAGATCAGCTCCGGAGCGGAGAGATTGCCCGTAAAAAGCGCGCAACACGTATGCCGTTTTAACAAGAGGATTTACAGCTAAGTACGTCAAGCTGCCCGCAATTGCAAAAAAAGTTGAATTAAATAAGGAAGCAGGGCCGGCATATGTAAAAACAGTTTCAATTCCAAAAAGAGAATTTAAGAGGAATGGAATGGTGATTATCAAGACTATGATTCCTTGAAATATGGAAACAGTGAACAACAAAAGAAGAAAAACCATTACATGATTCTGTGCCTGCCATAAATTCGAAAGTGTCCATGCGCGTTTTATGGCTGATCGAAGATCTTCATGATTTCCATCTGCGGTAATTGAGTAGGAATGGAAAAATGCTTGAACCCATGGAAGTCCGATTGTAGTAACCCCGAATATTGGAACCAGAATCCAACTGAAAGGCTGAACTGCAAGCTGTGCAGCGATCATTCTAAACGTGCGTGAAACCGAAAAAGGTTGAGGATATTCTCCGGTGAGATCTAATAGAAGCCGATTTGCAAAAACACTATGCCAGGATTTCATCCAGATATACAGAAAGGACATGCCCAAAGCTGACTGGCCTAAATGTGCAGCAGCAAACGGGCTGCGACTCATGTCAGTCCAAAAATAAAGCAAACCTAATATGAAGGGAATGGTTCCAATCAAATAAGAAATCAGAAGCGGCGGACGTATGTTTCGCAGAACAAAAAATGCTTCTTCCAGCAGATCAATCCCGCGGGGAGTTCGACTGTTGCTGCGTTTCCATCTCATCATTTCACGAAATCTTTCCAGGTTGTTCCTTCATGTACCGGAGATGGAATTGCTAAAAGGATTTGTGCGGAATAATAAAAGACTCCCCACAACACAATCAATCCGATCAAACATTGCAACAACAGTGAAACTGGTTTGAACGATTTTTTGTGAATTGAAGGTGTGACTATTCGCGCGAGACAACTTGCGCATAACAGGCGATCCAAATGCTCAGTGACACATTCCCGGCAGAAGTAGCGTCCGCATTCCGGGCATCGCGCTACAGCTTCACGCTGCCAGTGAAAAAAACAACGTTGTTTGCTGATTAATTCAGTTTGCATTAGGCTGCTTCGCCTCCGGCAATCTGAATTTTACTTTTCGCTTTGGAGAGCGCACGAAATCGCAACACGCTAATCAGTCCGGGAATTCCAAGTGACAGAGAACATGCGATCGAAAATACAGTCATCACAAATATTCCAGGATTTTCTAACGGCGAAAGTGCCCAAAGCGTCTTAATCCACTCCCAACGAGAGGTTGTAGCTGCCGGATGTTGAATCGCAAAAAAAATCGTGAACAAATAACTCCAGGTGTAATAAATAACACTATAAATAAGAACTCCCCATGTTAAACCACTGACACCCGCAGGAACTGTTCTTCGGCGTTGACGGACCAAAGCCATGATCAACAGAAACCAACCAACAAAAGATGAAATCAAACTAAAAACCAACAGCATCTGACTTCGATCAAAGATCGAGATGATTGTCGCTATCGCATCAATCACAAGAAAAACGAATAAGGACAAATGAATTGTGCCACTGTCATTAACAAGATTCGATTTTCCAGTTGCTGCAAGTGGCGGTGGATATTGAACCGGCGGCTCTTCAATTTTCGGATGCTGCAACAGAACTTCCCGCGGTAATTGTCCTTGAGTCTCCTCAATCATTTTTCGAAGAGTTGCAACAATGCGCAAAGACGACCGAACACGATTCATCGATGGAATCGTTACGGCATGAACTGCCGTTCCAAGTTTCGTAAGACACGTCGGACCTTTCACTGCATTGACCAGGAGAATAAGCAACAGACTTGCGCTAGGAATTGCCAGCGCAATATGCTCAGCTCTGTCCCAGTGCCATTGAATTACTCCAAGAAAATGCAAGAACAGAAATCCTGAAAGCAACAAACCTACGGCAGCGTTGAGAGCAAGATAGAGTCCTGTTTTCTGAATCACGATTGTGCAAATATCGCGGAAATAAAATCGTTTGTAGTCTTCAACATAACCACGTCTTTGAATAAGCAAGATATGATCCTCGCCCAGCCAGAGGGTACTCCGGCCAAATCCAAGGAAAGCATGGCCTGTTCCTGGAAGACGTTTGTAATCGCTTGGTGTTTTCATTAACTTCGGAATCCTGATGTGAACAAATAAATCAGTGCCCCGATTCCAACCAGCTGACTAACAGAAATCAGGATTGCAAGGGTCATTCGAAGTTTACTTCTGCGCGGAATGATACTGCTTGGGCTATTCCAGTGACGGATTGCCATAAAGATTGAAATCGGCGCCGTAATTACCACGACATAAAAAAGGATCATCGGAACGATAGCGAGAGCAAGTGCTAGATCATCATAAAGGACGCGCCTATCTTCGAGCGTCTTCAACGTTTTTTTCTTTTTACCTGCTTCAATACAAGACGCACACAGATGTTGTTCACCAAATTCGATATCACATAAGCTGCACAGAAATCGCCCGCAATATTCACAAGAAATTTCTGCCTTCTTCTGCGGATGAAAAAAACAGCTGGCATCACCTTCAACCAGAATTTGTTCGCCACTTTTAGCTCGTTCCGGTGACCGGATCAAAGCTGGAAATGCAAACGCGTAAGTCTGTCTGTGACAGTAACTGCATTCTTCCTGTTGGTCGGTATTAAAAAGCTCAAAAGGGATTAAAGTCGAACAACTGGAACAATAGATTGATGATTTTTGCACGTAACTATTTCCTGACTACGCGCGTGTTACATAATCTGTCATGCAAAGCACGCTTCTCTTCATCAAAAGCAGCCATGATGTAACCAACTCCGCAGATGAGTGCGCTCAACATCTCTGCAAAAAATCGTGCAGTTGCTGTTCCCGCAGTAATCGGAGCTCCTTCCGGAGTAACAACTTTCAAACCTAATGCCATTTTTCCGGGCGTCGCCTGATATTTTGCAAGAAAATAAACGTAATAAGCAAAACTCATTCCGAGTGCAAGCAAATACGAAATGATATAGACGATTCCGATCAAAGATTCGTTTTTTGAAAGCATCGTCAATGGAATGATTGCTCCGAATTGGATAATTCCTGAAGCTACATTGGTGATGATGCTATCGATAATTTTTGCGCCAGCGCGTGGCCAAAAAGCTGCATAATCAAGGACACCGGGGACCGCGCCGCCTTCTTTGAGTCGTTGAAAGAAAAGTGGTTTACAACTGGCGCAAACCCAGGAATCCTGATAACGCAGAACTTCATTCTCAGGAAACTGACGATAACAACTGCTGCACACTACCTTAGGAACTGGAGGTGCATCTGGAAATGAGCTGGCCCGTTTCCAATCTTGATAAGATTGCCAGCCGTGCATACTTTCATTCCAAACCATGGTATCAGCAGTTACCTGACCTGCTTTTACACGGCCGTCAAATTCATCTTCGGTTAAAGGTCCAATTTGAAGTCCAGAATCCTCCCGATAATACCAATTCATCTAGCTTAGCTATGCCCCCGTTGCTTAAGTTAAACAAGACACATTTTATCAGATGAGTATAGAGGATTGATGATTGAGGATAGTTTTGCCGATGCGATCCTCAATTCTCTATCCTCTATCCTCTATCTTCTATACTCGTATTTTGTTGGTAAACTATGTTAATGAGTACGCTAGATTATGCTCGATTGCCAGGCATGAATTCTTTATTCCTGGATTATCTTCAGAACAAGGAAAATGCACTGCAGTTCTATCCTCCTCGCGACAAATTCCGTGAAGTTCAGTCCGCGCATCGAGCAGAATTGTGCACAATTCTGCAGAAGCAAAATTCGGCTTTCGGTAATCCATCAACGGATCAGCTGATTCAATCCTTATCGCTTTCAAGTACAAGTTGCGCTGTAACCGGACAGCAAGTGGGCATTCTTACTGGTCCGATGTACACAATCTGGAAAGCACTCACAGCAGTAAAGACCGCGAAGAAAATCGAAAAACAAACTGGAAAACCGTGCGTGCCCATTTTCTGGATGGCATCTGAAGATCACAACTGGCATGAAATAATGAGCTTTGGTTTACTAAGAAGTAATTTCGAAGTCTTAAAGTTTTCGCTGAAAGAACACTTTTTCTTACAGCGGCAACCTACCGGACAAATTCCAGTTACCAATAAGGAAGTTCGGAAAATTCTTTTGCGTTCTTTGAATGAAATCAGTCACCCAACAATTTCAAAATTTTATTCCAGCGGAACGCTAACCGATGCATTTGCGGGAACTTTATTATGGCTTCTTAAAGATTTGCCCATTTTGTTGTTGGATCCATCGGATCCAGAACTAAAACAACTTGCCACACCTTTTTTTAAAAAATTCTTTGATAAGAGTGATGAACTGCTCTCACTTTTGAATCACCAGAATGAAATTCTTCACTCTTTGAATTATCCGGCTCAAGTAAATATGGATGCTGATCAGCTTCCACTCTTTGTAATTCAAAATGGTGAGCGGATCCAGGTAAAGAAGAATAACCTGCCGCATGATACTCCAGTGGAAAACCTGAGCCCTGCCGCGCTGTTGCGTCCGATTTTTCAAGATTATCTTTTGCCAACCGCTACGTACATCGGAGGTCCTGCTGAAATTGCATACTTTGCTCAATTGCATCCATGGTATGAAGCCATGGAAGTCAAACAACCTCCGGTGATGCCGAGAGCGAGTATGACTTTGCTGCCGCCAGCTACCGTAAGATTCTTGCAGACATTCAATTTGACTCCGGATGAAATCTATTTGCCTGAAGATACTCTTGCCGATGCATTAATACAGCATTCAGGATTAGATCGGATTAAAACTGCAGCAAGAACGCTGGCCGCAACCGCGCAAGAAAAAATAAAACAGATGCAAACGGAGGCTGAGAAAGTCGATCCAACATTAGCAAAAGCAATTGTCACTGCGGGAAACAAGATTCAATTTCAGACTCAAAAAATGGAACATAAAGCATTACTTGCTGTAAAAGGGAAAAACCTTGAACTTCTAGATCGAATCCGGAAATCCAAAAATGTTATTTATCCCGATGAAAAACTTCAGGAACGCTTTCTAAATATTTTTTCATTTCGCGAAAGACTCCCGGAATTAATTAGTGAAGTGCACGATAAGATGGATGCCAATGCAACCGCCCATCAGTGGCTGGAAATATAGTCTTTGTGGCTTTGCGGTGAAATGTTATTAGAATTAATACTTTTATTATCTTGGTATACAGGCGGAGGGACCTATGACCGACGATCACGGGATCAAGTTAGACGTACTGGCGTTTTCAGCTCATCCCGACGATATTGAACTGGCCGCTGCAGGTACGATCATCAAGCTGAATAAACAAGGATACGCAGTCGGCGTTGCTGATATGACGCGAGGCGAATTCGGAACTCGTGGAACAATGGAGATTCGGCAAAAAGAAGCAGAAGAAGCCGCAAAGCTGATGAATCTTAAAGTGCGGGAATGCTTAGACATTCCTGATGGTAGTGTGACCGTGACACGTGAAAATCATTTAAAGGTAATCCGGCTTTTACGGAAATATCGTCCGAGCATCGTAATCAATCATTATTGGAAAGCGCGTCATGCAGATCACATGGCAACATCGAACATCGTTACCGAAGCTTGTTATTTGTCAGGATTAGCAAAGATGGAAACCGGACAAGAGCGCTGGCGTCCGAAAAGAATTCTGTATCATCAACTTCCTTTCGATGTAATCCCTTCATTTGTCGTTGACATTAGCAAAGAGATTGAAGAGAAGTGGAAAGTTGTGCGGGCACATAAATCGCAGTTTTTTAATCCTGAAAGCAAAGAACCAGAGACAATATTAAGTGCACCGGCTTTTTTGGAGATGATTAATACAAAAATGAGATACTGGGGTGAATTAATTGGCGCTACTCACGCTGAAGCTTTTCTGACTACAGAACCTTTTGCAATTCCAGATATTGTTCAGACTTTAGGATAATCCTGCATGCCTTTCAAAATCGGAATTACTTGTTACCCAACATATGGCGGAAGCGGAGTCATTGCTACGGAGTTGGGCAAAGAGTTAGCGAATCGTGGAAATGAAGTTCATTTCGTGAGTTATGCCCAACCGATCAGGTTAGAAAAATTTCATGAACGCGTGTTCTATCACGAAGTGGATATGATGCCTTATCCGCTGTTTCAATATCCGCCATATGATTTAGCCCTCGCTGCAAAAATGGCGGAGATTGCGAAATACGCCAAACTGGATCTTTTTCATGTTCATTACGCGCTGCCACACGCAATCAGCGCATTTCTGGCAAAAAGCATGATTGAAGATCGCGATGTAAAAGTGATTACAACTTTGCACGGCACAGATATCACACTGGTTGGTGCAGATAAATCATATTTTGCGATTACGAAATTTGGAATACTAAAAAGCGATGGCGTTACAACCGTATCAGAGCATTTAAAGAAGGTTACATTGCAGCAAGTAGGTCAACGAGAAATTGAAGTGATTCCAAATTTTGTGGATACGAACTTTTTCAAGAAACCTCCCGCAGGTGATTGCCAGAAGCAAGCACTCGCTCCTTGCGATGAAGCAGTTTTGCTGCATATTTCAAACTTTCGTCCGTTAAAAAGAATCATGGATGTAATTCGAATTTTTGAAATTGTACAAGCCGAGATGCCCGCACGTCTGGTGTTTGCAGGTGATGGTCCGGAACGGTCGGTTGCTGAAAAATATTGCCGTGAACATGGCTTGATGAACAAAGTGTCGTTTTTAGGAAAACTGGACAACGTTCCCACTTTGATGGGATGCGCGGACGTGTTTTTGTTGCCCAGCGAGTTTGAAAGCTTCGGACTTGTTTTGTTGGAAGCGATGAGCTGCGAAGTTCCAGTTGTGGCAACAAATGTTGGCGGAATTCCGGAAGTAGTTAAACATGGTGAAACTGGTTTCCTTGGTGAACTCGGAAATGTGAAACAAATGGCTGAGCAGGTGTTAACGATTTTGAAGGATCCGGATTTGAAAGCAAGAATGGCTCGAGCTGGCCGGCGCCGTGCTGTTGAACTATTCGATCAAAGAAACATTGTTCCGTTATATGAAAATTATTACGAAAAAATATTAGCGAAATAAAATGATCAAGCCAGAATTAATAATGAAGAGAGAAACTTTAAAGCTTGCAATCCTCAATTCTCAATCCTCAATCCGCAATTAACTATGAATAAAAAAGAAAGTTCTGTCCGTCCGCTAAAACGATTGTGGCCGTATTTGCGCCGTTACAAAGGCCGCATGATTTTCGGAATTTTATGCGTCATGTTGTCGAATGCATTTCAGGTCATTTCACCGCAAATTTTGAAATGGGCGATCAATGCCCTGCAGGCCGGATTTCGAACAGGCTACTCGAAGTATGCCTGGCAGATTCTCGGTGCTGTGTTTTTCCAGGCAGTTTTCTTATTTCTGATGCGGCGTGTGATGATCGGCGTCTCCCGCGATATCGAATACGAACTTCGAAACGATCTTTATAAGCATATGCAAGTATTATCATCATCGTACTACAACAAAATGTACACCGGGGATTTGATGTCCCGGAATAATAACGATTTAAGTGCAGTGCGGATGGTGCTTGGTCCGGCCATCATGTATTCGGTGAATACATTTTTTACATTTGTATTCGCAATCACCATGATGCTGCGAATCAATGTCGGTCTGACATTGATTGCGTTATCTCCATTGCCGATAGTTTCATTGTTGGTAACGCGTTATGGAAAAGTAATTCACCGCCGATTCAAGGACGTTCAGGAGCAATTCTCACGCATCAGTACAGCCGTTCAAGAAAATCTAAGTGGAATCAAAGTTGTTAAAGCATTCGGACGCGAAGAACGAGAAGTTTCCGAATTCAAAAAGGCAAATTACGAATATCTTCAGCTGAACAGGCACCTGATAAAAGTTTGGGGAGTTTTATATCCACTGGTTGAACTTCTGGCAGGAATCGGGGTGTTAACCGTTCTATTTTTCGGAGGCCGACAGGTAATTCTTGGACGTTTAACGCTCGGAGAATTTGTGGCATTCAACAGTTATCTTGCAATGCTGATCTGGCCATCGATTGCGTTAGGTTGGGTGGTGAATATTACACAGCGCGGTGCAGCATCAATGGCCCGTTTAAATGAAGTGTTTGATGAAAAGCCTGATATTTCTGATCCGGATACTCCGGCAGTGCCGCACGAATATCGATTGCGTGGAAAGATCGAATTCAGAAATGTAAGTTTTAAATATCGGAAAGATTTGCCTATTCTGAAAGATCTTAGTTTTGAAATTGAAGCAGGAACAACGGCTGCTTTTGTTGGCAGTACAGGATCAGGAAAATCGACTCTGCTTCAGTTAATTGCGCGCATGTACGATCCTGATTCCGGTGAAATCCTGATTGATGATATTCCGATATCGCAAATTCCATTGTCCGTGTTGCGCACACAAATAGGATTTGTGCCGCAGGATTCATTTTTATTTTCGGACACAATTTCCGAAAACATTGCATTTGGAATCGACGCGCGCGAAGCAGAAGAAATTCAGGATGCTGCACGATTGGCATCTTTTGAAGAAGAGATTCTATCGTTTCCGAAACAATATGAAACGATCATTGGTGAACGCGGCATTACACTTTCCGGCGGACAAAAACAACGAGCAACAGTTGCGCGTGCGTTAATCAAAGACCCGGGAATCCTTTTATTGGATGATTCATTTTCAAACGTAGATACGTATACAGAAGATCGGATCTTGCAAAATTTGCGAGAGTTTAGAAAGGGCCGCACCTGTGTGATTGTTGCGCACCGCATCTCAACAATTCAAGATGCTGATTTGATTTTTGTACTTGAACACGGAAAGATTGCTGAGCAAGGTCCACATCTGGATTTATTGGAGCGACGCGGTTTGTATTTCGATTTGTATCAGAAGCAGTTGATTGAAGAAGAGTTGCATATCCGGAGAATTAGTTAATGGAAGAAGAAATAGAGTCACGGGAACTCGATTGGAATTTACTGAAGCGGCTTCTAGTCTACATCCGCCCGTATCGTGGCAGAGTGATTTTCGCAATTTGCGTGATGCTAGGATCTGCCGGCCTTCAAGTCCTTACGCCGATACTCGTGAAATTCGCGATTGATAACTACATCACCAAACATGATCTTCCAGGGCTTTATAAGATTGGCGGACTTTATTTGCTGGTCCTGCTCGTCGAACTCATACTGAGTTACATCCAGGTTTATGTCATGCAAATGACCGGACAACGGATCATGTATGACATGCGTGTTCAAATTTTTGAGCATCTACAAAATCTAGAACTCAAATTCTTTCACAAAAATCCTGTTGGCCGTTTGATGACCCGCGTTACAAATGATGTAGATGTTCTCAACGAATTATTTACTTCCGGTGTTGTATCTATCTTTGGCGACATTCTGACATTGAGTGGCATCACTATCGCGATGTTGGTAATTAATTTTAATCTGGCGCTCGTAACTCTCTCCGTGGTTCCGTTATTGTTTTTGGCAACTACAATCTTCCGCAAAAAAGCTCGCGCCGCTTTCATGGAAACACGATTCTGGCTTGCTCGAATGAATGCATTTTTACAGGAAGCAATTTCAGGAATGAGCTTGATTCAGATTTTTCATCGCGAAGGCCGGATGTTCGAAAAATTCGACAAGATTAATTTCAACCACTACAGAGCAACTCAAAAATCGGTTGTAGCCTACGCAGTGTTCTATCCAGTCGTTGAATTCATTGAAGCACTTGCAATCGCATTGCTGGTCTGGTACGGCGGTAATCGAGCTATCGCCGGCTTTGTTTCATTTGGAGCTTTGATCGCATTCATACAGTACACCCAAAGATTCTTCAGACCGATCGCAGATTTGAGCGAAAAATACAACATCGTCCAATCGGCAATGGCTGCATCTGAAAAGATTTTTAATTTGCTGGATACGAAAGAATTTATCCAAGTACCGCGAACGATGGTTCCTCCAGCAGAACGTTTAGCTGAAGTCGAATTCCAAAATGTAAATTTTAGTTATGGCGATGACAGTCCGGTTTTAAAAAATGTTTCGTTTAAGATTCACACTGGTGAAAAAATTGCGATTGTAGGTCCAACTGGTGCTGGCAAAACTACCATCATCAGTTTGTTGCTGCGATTTTATGATCAATATACCGGGCGCATTCTTCTAAACGGAGTTGATATTAGAGAAATTCCGGAAGAACAACTCCGTCGCGATATCGCTGTAGTTTTTCAAGATGCATTTCTGTTTTCAAGATCGGTTATGGAAAATCTTACGTTTGATCGGCCGGAGATTACTGACGAACGTGTTCATTCGGTTTCAAAATATTTGCTTGCAGAGCCTTTTATTCAACAACTGCCGAAAGGATATCAAGAATTGTTGGCTGAGCGAGGTTCCAATTTGTCGTTCGGTCAACGCCAGTTAATTACATTTGTTCGAGCATTAGCAGGTGATCCATCGATTGTGATTCTGGATGAAGCGACTTCCAGTGTTGATGCGGAAACCGAATATGTGATCCGGAATTCGCTGCAGCGGCTGATGCACAATAGAACGGCAATTTTGATTGCACATCGTCTTTCAACGATTCAAAATGTGGACCGTATTTTTGTTTTGCTTGATGGAGAATTGCGGGAAGAAGGCACGCATCAAGAACTACTATTGCGCGGCGGCCTGTATTCGAAACTCTATCAACTTCAATACAAAGAACAAGAACTCGAACAGCAGAACTAAGGAGCGCAGGCCTCTGGCCCGCATTACGGGCCGCGAGCGTCTCGCCCGCTATAAAAATCATGAAAGTTGTCATCTTCAACCAGGCCTGGAATCCCTTCTGGAACGTTCCTGATTCCAATGTAAACAAAATCCGTCCAAAATTTCCTCAAATAGAATTTGCTTATCCAAAAGAAGAACCGGAATTCAGAAAAGAATTACAAGATGCAGAAATATTTTTTGGGTATCGCCTGGAACCGGCTCAACTTGATTTAGGTAAGAACCTTAAATGGGTTCATTGCCTGGCAGCAAATGTATCTCAATTCATGAATTCGCATTTCTTATCGCACAACATTTTGCTTACGAATTCGCGTGCAATGCATGCAACTCCGATTGCTGAACATGTCATCGGCGCCATGTTAGTTTTTTCACGCAAGTTCATGGACTGCTGGCAACATCAGCAAAAAGGACATTATGCTGCATATGACATTATCAACGGAAAACCTCCGCTTTCTGAACTTCGTGGCAAAACGCTTTACATCATTGGTCTCGGAGGTATTGGAAAAGAAACTGCGCGTTTGGCAAAAGCGTTTGGAATGAATGTGATTGCATCCCGCAAAAAAAATATCAAAGCAGAAGATGTGGATGAAATGTTGGCTGCTGAAAATTTTAGGGATGGACTGGGCCGCGCTGATTATTTACTCCTGTCACTTCCACTGACTGCAGAATCGCGAGGGTTAATTGGTGAACGCGAGCTTACGTTATTAAAACCGGAGTGCGTATTGATCAATGTTGCGCGTTCTGGCGTTCTTGATACAAACATGTTGATAAAATTTTTGCGCGAAGGGCGGATCCGCGGTGCAAACCTGGATGTGTTTGATCAAGAACCGTTGCCTGAAAATCATGAACTCTTTTCAGTCCCGAATCTTTTCTTAACTCCGCACATTGCGGGTGTTGCTGCGCAAGAACATTGGGACCGTATGTTCTGGCTGTTTGAGGAAAATCTGAAGCGATATCTTGCAAAAAAACCGCTGTTAAATGTGGTTGATCAAAGTGCGGAGTATTAAGTCTTAATAAATTTTTCGATCAGCGTAGGTAAACTATCTGCATCAAATGGTTTCAAAATGTAATTCACATCCTGGTTTGGTTGGCTCGCGGTTATGAATACAACTGGAATTTTTGACGTTGCAGGATCTGAACTCAGCTCTCGATAAGCTTCAAAGCCGTTCATTAATGGCATTTCAGCATCCATCAAAATGATGTCGAAACTTGCACTGCGCGCTTGTTGTAACACTTCCCTTCCATTCGCAACAGTCACTACTTCGTAGCCCGCATCAGTCAACGCCATCTCGGTTAGAAACTGAAGATCTTTGTCGTCATCTGCTAACAGAACACGTTTGCCCATTTCTTCAATCCTGCGATGGTAATCGTTCAGTCGCTTGTTCAATTGGCAAACTAAACCAGAATGTGGCGCCGCCACCAGGATTGTTATGCACCCCGATCAATCCACCATGAAGATCAACCATTTGTTTTGCAATCGAAAGTCCTAAACCGGAACTCTTTTCGCCACCGGTCGGCTTAGTGGTCAACTTTGAGTATGGATTGAATACTCTTTTCATATCTTCTTCTGTCAAACCTTGACCATTATCAGAAACCTCAAGCGTCAGTGAATCTCGATCCGATTTTGTTCGAATCGTAACTTTCGATCCACGCGGTCCAAACTTAATTGCATTACTAACAAAATTGCGCACGACTTGAGTGAGCCGCGCCGAATCTGCCTGAATTACCGGAAGCTCCGGGTTTAATTCCAACACCAGTTCCACTTCCTTGATTGCTGCATATTCAATGTTGCTATCTTTTGCATCATGCGCGATGTCGTTTAAATTGATATCTCTCTTAAGCAAGCTGAGTCTGCCATCTTGTAGCGCTTGAAAATCAAGGAAATCCTCGATGATGTTCTGCATTTCAACAGCACGTTTCGTAATTTTCGATAAAAGTTCGTGAGCTTCAGGGGACATCGTAGAATTTGGCGGCACATGCCGCTGCACCATTTTGACTGTTCCTAAAATTACTGTCAGCGGATTCTTCAAATCATGAGATGCGATCCGTAAAAAATCATCTTTTAGTTTTGAAAGCCGTTTTAGTGCGAGTTGTGTCTGAACTCGAGCAAGCACAACCGGAAAATCCAACGGCTTCGTTACATAATCATTTGCGCCCATTTTCAATGCAGCGACTACATCTTCACTTTGATCTTTTGCAGTTGCCATAATGATTGGAAGATCGGCAACCGTAAAAGTCTCGCGAAGTTTTTTCAAAACTTCTATACCGCTGATTCCGGGCATCATGATATCAAGCAAAATCAGATCGAATTTTTCGGTGGCGATCATATTCAAAGCGCGTTGGCCGTCTTCTGCAACGGAGACCGCATAGCCTTGCCTTTTCAATCGACGCGATAACATATCGCGATTGTCTTCGTTGTCATCAACAACCAGAACGCTAGCTTCGGCAACGACGTTCATTTTATTCCCCTGGTTTTTAGCAAATTTTCAATTTTCGCAAGCAATCGTGTTAACTCTACAGGCTTTACATCATAATCATCACAGCCTGCATCAATTGCTTTTTCACGATCGCCGGACATTGCATGGGCAGTAAGAGCAACAATTGGAATATTTTTTGTAGCATCAAGAGATTTCAGACGGCGTGTTGCTTCAAATCCATCCATCACAGGCAAACTTATGTCCATCAATACCAAAGCGGGCTGTTCCTTTTGAACTAAATCCACTGCTTCTTCACCATTCACGGCAATTAACACTTCAAATCCTTTCCGGGTTAGCCGCCGTGAAAGCATGTCCCGGTTATCTTCGTTATCTTCCACCAAAACAATTTTCGCCATCTGTCCTCCTCTTTTATCCCCTGCAATCACTTTATCTTACTGCCCTCTTCCAAATAAGACATAAACATCATTTTAAATTCATCAAAATTATTTTCTTCCAAAAATGAAGCGGTGTAAGCTGCTACCGAATCTAACGCAACGAGCGCATTTAGACTTGCATCTTTGAGCTTCAATGCACGAAGTCTTTTGAAAAAACTGCGATTGATCAATTGAACATCATTACAAATGGAAAGAAGTTTTGTTAAATCCCAATCAGCTCTTTTGCCGGATCGAAACAAAAGCAGCTGCGCCAGCACATACATGCTGATTAACCGATATACGGATTCTTCCATAGTTGGAAACGGAACATAGTTTTGCATCATCGGCCGGAAGTGATCCATGATCGGGCAACCGCTGGTCACCATATAAATTCCTACCAACGATTTAATTGCTTCTTGTAATGAAACTTTACCGATGAACGTACGTTGTCCGCTTTCAATCGTGAGATACGTTTTTTCGTACGAAACAAGATCTTTGAAGTAATCAACAACATCTACAATATTGAGAGCAATTGGACAATGCGGATGCTTAAATGAATCCAGCGGACAATTCGGACATTTGTTGTACTCAAGCTGCGTCCACATTGGAGGATTCGCAACCGGTTGTGCAATGAGCTTCAAAGTGCGGCCATCAAGCGTCAACGTAAAATCTTTCGATGTACCGTTTTGAAATGAGAATTTGAATTTAAACGTTACGTTTTCTTTTTCTCTGGCCATGCTTTTTACGTTTTGCGTTTTACGTTTTATTCAGGTTGCGTAAAACGTAATAGCTTAACATTACCGCTTGTACTTTTTCAGCACAGTCAATAATTCATCTCGCTTAATTGGTTTCGGCACAAAATCAGACGCGCCAAGCAACAAACCTTTGTCCTTATCTTCCTCCGTTGTCACCATTATCACCGGAATTTTGCCAAGAGTGGGATCCGATTTCAGTTCCTTTAGAACCGACCAGCCATCAACTCCGGGCATAAAGGCATCCAACGTGATGATTGAAGGCTGTAGATCGCGCGCCAATCGAAGACCTTCCTCGCCACCCCAGGCTGTAACAACTCGAAAGCCTTCGCGCGAAACCATCCGCACCATCAAATCTCGGGCCGAACGGTCATCATCAATTACCAGGACAATGCCATTCGCAGATGACCGCTGATATGCAATATCGGTCATCAAATCAGATTCCTTTTTCACATCGGGAGGAACTGCAGGAAGGCGAACACAAAAACTTGAACCTTTTCCGGCCTCGCTTTCAAAGGTTATCGTTCCTCCCATCATCTGGCAAAATCTTTTGGAGATTACCAGACCCAAACCAGCTCCGCCAAATTTTCGGGTAACGGAAGTATCCGCCTGCGAAAATGCTTGAAATACTTTTGATTTTTGCTCATCTGTCATTCCGATGCCGGTATCTAAAACTCGAAAATTAATCCAATCGTTATGATCAACATTTTCACGCGAAACATCTATCGTGATTTTGCCATTTTCAGTAAACTTTGCGGCATTGCTGAGCAAATTCAGCAAGACCTGCCTTAGCCTTTTAATATCTCCGCGCATCGTTCCAATATTTTCCTGAATCCGGATTTCTAACTTATTGTTATTTTTCTCCATCAACGGCACAGCGGTCGTACCCAGGTCTTGAATCATCATTGAGATTTTGAATTCTTCCAGATGTAACGAAACGTTTCCTGATTCAATTTTCGACAGATCCAAAATGTCATTGATAATTCCCAATAAATGTTTACCGGCCTCACGTATCTTTTTTAGATCAGGAATAAATTCGTTGATGCCCTTCTCCTGAACATCTTCTTGAATCATTTCGCTGTAGCCAATGATTGCATTCAGTGGAGTACGCAATTCGTGACTCATGTTTGCAAGAAATTGACTCTTGGCAAGACTTGCTTCCACTAATTGGCGGCTTCGCTCAGAAAGTTTGGTATTCGCGTCGGAGAGTTTCACATTGAGTTCTGTTAACTGCAAAGTTCGATCTTCAACGCGCTTCTCAAGATCACCCCGTAATGCATCCAGTTCGGAATATACTCTGCTGAAGCGATTTGATAATGAGAGTGCCATGGAAAGAACGAGCGCTGCAAATCCATACGGCATCAGTCTTGTAGACTGAATCCATGCGCGGTCTACAGCAATGTCATTAGCCAGAGTTGCGACCGCAATCAGTAATCCAATAACAATCGTTTTTGATTCAGCATGTCCCTTTAATGCGCTTTGAATAATGTGATAAGACACAAACGGCAAAAATAATGCTATAGAGACCTCCCAGATTGGAAGCGCAATGATGTTCAACCGCAGACCAGGCGTGAGACAAATCAAAGCCAATAGAACATACGAAAGCTGATAAATGCGAAGTGGAATTGAGATCCGGCGATTTATTAGCGGCCATAGAAACTGAATTGTAATTGGAACAAAAGTGTACGCAGCAAAATACTCCAGCTCTTTTAACAGATTGAAATTATCAGTTAATACAAATTTCCATTGTGATCTCAAAAATGTATAGAACGCAGCATTGAAACTTGAAAGGAGACCAAACCACAAATACTCATTGAGATTTCTTCTTCGAAAATAAAGATGAAGATGATAAATGCCCACCATGAAAAAAACACATGAAAGAAGCAGAAGCGGAATTTCGTTTAGAAATTCTTTTTGAACCAGGTATTCAATTGGCCAACAAAAAATTGCGTTCATATGGCCCGCCTAGTGCGTCATCTTTTTCGTCGGACTTCCAGACACGCAATGCCAGCATAAGTTGACCATCCGATGAAAATGATTCTTGCGGAATTTGGAAAGTACCGATCCGGTCGTATTCCATTTTTGGAAAAGGCGGAAGCCATCCAGCTCTACCGATTTTTCTACCACCTGCGTACAATTCATAACTGCTGTCAACAAAGCCGATAGTGATTCCAGTAAATTGCTTGCGAGACTCTTTTTCCGGAACATGAAGTTTTAATCTGTACCAGGCAATTCCTGAATAATCGTAATGACCCTGTTTTCCCCACGGTACGGGTACCTGCAATTCTTCCCAACTCGAATCATTAAAATTCGGATCTACCCAGCGAAGATCATCGCCAGTTTTGAACTTCCACTTTCCACGAAGATCTACAATGTGTTCAAAACTTGAAATTTCTCGATCTTCAGATTCGGCCGAAAGCGAAAGAAATAAGACAAGACAGAAGATTGGAAATGTGCGAGAAAAAATCGCCTGCACGAACTTATAGTCCCCCCGGATATTCTACTATGAACGCCATCCTCTAAGGATTTTAGGAGGATTGAGAATTGAGGATTGAGGACTTTAAATTCTAGCTCTTCATTATTCACTTGCGCCTGAGCATAAAGTACTGAAGAACAGCAGAATTAAATGCCCGCAATCCGAAAGCCGAAATCCGCAATTTGTTTGACACTTCACGACGGCGTATGGTACTTTCTTACAGTCCAATACGGACTTTCATTTCCGCAATAAGGGGGCGATGTATGGCAAAAAATCGCGTTTTGGTCGTCGATGATGAACCTGATGTATTAATGCTTACCTGTACCGCATTGGAAGATGCCGGCTTCGATGTGATTAAGGCTAAAGATGTCCCCCAGGCCAGAAAACTCCTTCTTTCCGAAATTCCAGATGTGATTGTCACCGATCTCATGATGCCGGATGAAAGCGGTTATTCCTTAATCAAATACATTCGCGAAAAATCAGGAATTAAAACCACACCGATCGTAGTTACATCGGTGTTAGATTCAGAAGCGGAAGTTTTGCAACAAGGCGCTGATGTATATTTGCCAAAACCGTTCACGCCTGAAGAACTAATCAAAATGGTCAGAGACCTGGTAAATCGTGAAGAAGTCCCAAAACTAATTGAAAAAGCCAGAGATCTGATCCGTCAAAAAAGTTATGACGAGGCAACGAAAGTTTTACGTCAAGTTATTGATGGCGGCGTTGATGAAACATATCTAGCATTCGCATCTTTTTATTTAGGGGAGATTAGCCGTCATTCTGGCAAGACCGAAGAAGCGGAGAATCATTATAAACAAGCGATTCAAAACAGCACTCAATTTTGGCGTGCTTATAACGAGCTTGGAAATATTTATCAAGCGCGGGCGGATGTACGCAGAGCTCTTGCGTACTGGGAAAAATCGCTGTTGATTAATCCAGATCAAAAAGAGCTGAAAGAGTCGGTCAATAAATTACAGAAAGAAATCATCAGTTAAGAAGAGGGGGAAATAATTCCGGTTATGGCAGAGTCCCGGAATGCTGCTTCATTGTTCAGCCACTCACTCAAGACTCCTTTGTCATCCGTTAAAGTTGCTGCACAATTGCTGCGCAAACACATTCAGGATCAACTAACGGAAAAAGATCGGGAGTTGCTTGAAGCAATCATTCGCAATATTTCCACTCTTGAAGCACGGCTGAATAAGATCGTTGAACTTTCCACACCACTTCAAGATCGAATCTTTATTGAATTAGAACTCGACCAACTTGAAGCAATTCATTCAATCAAGCCCGAAATTGTCTCCAAACCACCTGAACAAACATCAGTTGAAATGAATCAGACTCAAAAATTAATCATCCATGCGGATCCTGAAATCGCAGACTTGATTCCGAAATTTTTGGATAACCGCCAGAAAGATATTGTCATGATCGAATCGGCTTTGGAAACAAATGATTTTGAAACGATCCGCATGCTTGGTCATAGCATGAAAGGCGCCGGCGGCGGTTATGGCTTTGATGGTGTTACGGAGATCGGAAAAAATTTGGAAGAAGCAGCCAGAGAAGCAAACTCCGATAAGATTCGGGATGGCGTTCATGAACTTGCAGAATATCTCAGCAAGGTTGAGGTGATCTATGACGAGCAGTGATCGTCCGCTGGTAATGAGTATTGAAGATAACCGTGACACGCAGCAATTAATTGAACGGCTGCTCTCCAGTAGAGGCTATGAGGTTGTCATTGCGGACAATGGATTGAAAGGCATTCAAATGTTAACCGGCAACGGCACAAAACCCGACCTGATTTTGCTCGATGTCATGATGCCCGAAATGAACGGTTATGAATTTTGTTCAAGACTCCAGGAAAATGAAGAACTTTCTTACATCCCGGTTGTTTTTTTGACAGCGTTAGGTGATGAACAAGATAAAGCAAAAGCATTTGCATTGGGTGCCGTCGATTACGTCACAAAACCGATTTTCAAAAACAAACTTTTGGAAGTTGTAGACAAGCAGCTGCAAACAAATTCCAAATGGCGGCAACTGCAAGAGCATTCCCGCCGAATCAGTGCAGTAGATTTTGTGAATTTCAGACAACATCTTTTTGAAGAATTAGCGTTGCCCTCAGAAAAACGTCAGAAGCTGGGAAATATTCCTGCGGCACATCTTTATGAATTTATCGGAGAATTTGGAATCGACTCTGAACGGTTGGCACGATACATTTCAAACTTCTTAAATTTGAAATATGTTCCATCGATTAATTACACCGATTTGCAATTAGGGATCTTGCCTGCTCCGTTTTGCAGAATGAACAGCATTGTTGCAGTGAAGAATGAAAGTGGGCAGACCAGTTTTGTTTTGAGCAATCCATTTAATCTTGAACTCCTTGATCATCTCAGTACTCTCACAGGAGTACAACAAAGTTCGCGGTTGGTCATCACTGACCCAAAAGTGGTTGCTGACATCCTGAATCCAAATCAGGCACAAGCCGCTGTAACTTCAGATCCACTTGCAGCAGCACAACAAAAATTCAAAAAGAAGGAAGAAGTTCAGTCAACAGTGCTTTCTGCTGACGCATCGGCCAGCGAAGAATCTGAACCGATCATTCGATTAGTAAATCAATTCATCGAAAATGCGTACACATCAGGGTCATCAGATATTCATATTGAGCCCTGGGAGAATGAAGTTGTAATTCGTTACCGGATTGATGGAGATTTGCGTATCGTAAATAAGTTTGGCCCACAAAACCTGATTCTGCCCCTGGTAGCCCGCATAAAAATAATGAGCAATCTTGATATCGCAGAGAGAAGGATGCCGCAGGATGGCCGCATCGTATTTAAGAAATACACAAAAAAGAATTTTGATTTCGATTTGCGCGTTGCAACTTCGCCGATGAATTTTGGTGAAAAAGTTGTAATGAGAATTCTGGATAAACAAAAATCTACATTGCCATTGGATAAGCTTGGATTCTCTGCACGCAACCTCAGGGTGTATCGCGAAAAAATTCTGACTCCTTATGGAATGATTTTACATGTCGGTCCAACCGGTTCCGGTAAATCCATGACATTGTATGCAGCGCTGAATGAAATTCAAAGGCCGGAAATCAACATTCAAACTGTTGAAGATCCGATCGAATATACATTGCCAGGCATTAATCAAATGCAAACGCATAAAGACATCGGGCTAACCTTCGGACGCGCATTACGAGCCTATCTCCGCCAGGATCCTGATGTGCTTCTGGTTGGTGAAATCCGTGATTTGGAAACGGCCCAGATTGCGATTGAAGCAGCACTGACCGGTCATCTTTTGCTTTCAACACTTCACACCAATGATGCACCTTCAACCGTTACGCGGCTTATAGAAATGGGAATTGAGCCATTCCTTGTAAGTTCAACGATCATCTGCGTGTGTGCTCAGCGATTGCTTCGAAGGCTTTGTTCAAATTGTAAAGAAGAATACGAACCGGATGAGGCCCAAAAATTACTTGTGGGACTGGATCCAAAAATGAGCGTCATTCTTCATCGCGCGAAAGGCTGCAAAGAATGCAACGGTATTGGATACAAAGGACGGATCGGTACTCACGAAATTTTTGTTCCTGATGATGACGTGCGATTGGGCATCAGCAAAGGAACCCTCACCGCTGAAAACTTGAAACGAATTGGTGTTGAGCGACTCGGAATGACTACGCTGTATTGGGATGCGATGGAAAAAGTTCGGAATGGTGTTACCACCGTTGAAGATGTGTTATCAAAAATCCGTAAAGATGAATTTGATTCGCGTCCGGCGTGGATGTTTGAGCAATATCAAATGAAAGTTCCTGCCGACCGCGGTAAACCTCTGATTTAAGGACGGGGCTTCGCGGTAGTGGGGTGCGGAAGCCGGGCTTTTAACGATTCCTGAATTAATCCAAGTAATTTCTCGATGCCTTGATTCTTGAAAACCACCAGCGTCTTATTTTCGGCAGCCTGTTCCAGATTGAAATCTCTTTTACCGGTGAAAATAATAATTGGAATTGATTCGGTTTCTTTACTCATCCGCAATCTGCGAATCAGTTCCTCACCATTAATTTCCGGCAACATTAGATCGGTAACGATTAATCGCGGCTGAAAGCGAAAAACTTTGTCCAAAGCTTCCCTTCCGTTCCATGCTGAAATTACTTCATAACCAAGACTTGAAACTGCGCGATGCAGCAATCGCAAAATGTGAGCATCATCTTCAACAATCAGAATGCTTTCTGTTGCTGGATTAGGATGATATTCGGGAAGAGCAAAACAAAAACATGATCCTTTTTTTTGTTCCTGTAGCCAGATCCGCCCGCCGTGTGCTTCTACAATTTTTTTGGCAATATACAAGCCTAACCCGGCACCTTCAAAACGGCGGGAATCGTGAATGCGCGCAAATCGGCGGAATAGCAAATCTCTTTTCTCAGGAGGAATTCCAATTCCTTGATCGGAAATTGAAATCAATAGGAAGTTGCCGTGCGTTGCATCGGATCTAAATTCGGGAGAGATTTCTTCTCGGGAAACTCCTCGAACCCGAATCGCGATATCACCACCATCAGGCGAATACTTGATCGCATTGCTGATCAGATTCTCCATCGCTTCCTGGAGCCTGCTTCCATCTGCTTTGATTAATGGAAGATTTTTCTGAGTCTTTACTACAAAGTTATGTTTCTCGCTCCATGGAAGAAGCAGATTTCGCAAAAAAGAGGCAAAATCTGTTTTTTCAAAACTAAACGAAATGTCACCACTATCAAAGCGTGATGCTTTCAAGGTTGCATCTGCAAGTGTTTGAAGACGAAATGCCTGCTGTGAAACTGTCAGCAAGATTTCCTTTTGCTGCAAGTCCAGCCATTTCTCTTTCCGAATAATCTGATCGAGATAACCGCGGATCACTGTTAGTGGTGAACGAAAATCATGGGCAACAATTTGCAAAACTTCTTCTTTCATACGTGAGGCTTCTTCCAATTGTGCGTTGATCCGTTCCAGATTCTGATATGCGTTCGCATTTTGAATTGCGCTGCCCAGTGCACTGCTGATCATCTCAATCACCAGCCGGTCGGAATCATCAAAATCATTCCGTTTGTCGCTTTGAACATCCAGAACTGCAACTACGGTGTCGCCTATTTTTACCGGACAAGCCATCTCGCTTTTTACTTCAGGCAGAAACAAAAATTCATCCTTTGATGAAGAAAGATTTCCAGAGTACAGAGTTGTGCCAGAGTGTACAGCTTTACCTATAAGCCCTCGATTCAATGGAATCGGAAGATATTCGACCGGAGTTTCCTTTTGTTTTCGGGAAATTACGTGAACAAATCGGATTTCTCTTTTAGCGTCATCGACCCATCCTGTGGCTACCAGATAATAAGAAAAATGTTTCCGGATTTGCTCTGCAGCAACACGCAATAGTTGCTGATTATCTCTTATCATCGAAATCTCAGTTACTAACTGATTCAACAAACTCAGCTGTTTGCTGCGGCGGCGCTCTTCTTTTCTTAGTTCAAAGTTTGCAAGCAACGGAGCGGCCTGAGCTGCAATCGTTGACAGCAGAGATGAATGGGATTCAGTAAATCCACCACGCCGGTTCGCAGCCATCAACAGTCCTGTGATTTCTCCGGAAACAATCATCGGCGCAATAATGATGTTTTGGATTTGGAAGGCTTGAACAAATTCGGAATTCAACCGGCGATCTCGGACTGCATGATTTGAACGCAACACATTCTGTTGCTCTTTTGTCTTAAAATTGGCCGGAGAGATAAATGCGTCTGGTATCTTTAATGATGAATAATATGAATCTACCTTGAATCTAGTACTATCCTTATAGTACTTAGCAACAAGGATTAGCTTCGCGCCAGTCAGTGTGACGAGACGGATAAGCTCTGACCTGAATTGTGATGAAGTCTTCGATGCGACAAGAGCTTCGGTAAAAAAGCCTGGCTTCCTGAATTTTCCACGTCGACTCTGTTTTCTTTGCTTCACTACGACCCTTACCTCTCCCTTTTCATCGATTATTCCCAAACTAACTCCATTATAACGCTCCGCAGATCACATAGCCTGAGCGCCTGGAGTTGGTGTGATAAAATTATTCTAAGGGCGGTTTAGAAATAGCATTATCATCAAAAAATTCAATTAGAATAATCGGCGCGCCTCTTGTCTAAAGCTACTTTTCTATGGTCAGACCTGTGCGTAGTTTCTGCATTGTATGCTCTTGCAGTTACTCAACCCATTTATGAAATTCTGGAGCAAAATAGCGAGTTTTTTGTATTTAAAGGGACGACTCCTGGTGAACTGGCTTTATTTGTAGTTATCCTCAGTCTTGGCCTGCCCTTTCTGCTTGGATTAATTCCGTATATTCTAAATCGATTCAACTCGGTTGCAGCCACCATTGCAGTTGGTGTGCTAATTAATCTTCTGCTTTTGCTTCTTATTTATCCTGAATGGAACGAATTAGCATAGTTTCTCCAACCATTGATACTTTCTTTTTATTTGCGTTTTGTGCCCTCGTTTCACATGGTTATTTCAGATCAAACTGGCTAAAAAGCTTTTTTCTGTTCTTAATACCTGCCATCTTTATCGTACCGCTGGTTTTCATTTTTAGTCCTGCAATCTCTCGAATTGTTTTTTCAGGCAAAACGATTCTTCCAAAAGGAGCCCTTAAAGCGAAGTCACCTGTAGTAATGATTGTTTTTGATGAATTTCCTGTAACTTCTTTGATGAATGGACAAAAACTTATCGATTCGGAAAAATTCCCCAACTTTGCGGAGTTACTAAAAAATGCTACCTGGTATAGAAATGCAAGTACTGTTGCGGAACGAACGGAATTTTCACTAACAGCAATTTTGACAGGATTATATCCTGAGCGTTTGAAGCTTGCGATACCTCAAGATTACCCAAATAACCTTTTTACCCTCTTAGGCAGTTCTTATGAAATGAATGTCTTTGAAACTGCAACAAGATTGTGGCCTGAATCAATTCATCAAAAAAAGCCAACAAAAACTATTGATCATTTATGTTCGATTTTAATGGACGTATCGCTGGTATATTTACATATTGTCCTTCCTCATGACTGGATAAAGGATTTACCAAATGTTTCTGAAACCTGGGGAGACTTTTGGACAAATCGTGAAGATAATAAAAGAGCAAAACAAAATACACTAGATCCTTTTAATCATTTCATAAACTCAATTCAGCCTAATACCTCTTCCGCACTGTATTTCGTTCACATTATGCTGCCGCATAGACCATGGCAATATTTACCATCGGGGAAAAGTTATGGACTCTATCCGGTTGATGGAATGGATGTTGAGCACGAAAGATGGACTGGGAATGAATTTCAACTAGTTCGAGGTTATCAACGCCATTTACTTCAAGTGGCTTTTGTTGATACGTTTGCTCGGACGGATCATAAATCGTCTAAAAAATGCAAACCTTTATGATAAAAGCTTGATTATTGTTGTAGCAGATCATGGTATCAGTTTCGATCAAGCCAGTGAGTTTAGAAATATCAAAGAAAACACTTATGCAGAAATACTCCACGTACCATTATTTATTAAGGCTCCTTATCAAAAGAATCAGCAAATAAATGATTGGAATGTTGAAACAATCGACATTCTTCCTACTATTGCAGAGGCATTGAATATCAATATTCCATGGCATGTTGAAGGTGTTTCCGCATTTAGATACCCCCCAAATAGGAAGAATAAGTCAGCCTGCAAATTTGATTGTCGAACGCAGATTGAATTTCATTCCGATTTGAATGCAGTTAACAAGATACTGATGTTCAAACAAAAAACATTCGGATCCGGAGATATCAGTCGATTGTATTTTATCGGACCATGTCCTCACCGGATTGGCGAAACGATACAGAAAAAGAAAATCAGTATCGAACTAAAAGGATTTATTAAGAATTTTGATGCGTTTTAGAATGTTGATTTAAACAGCAGTTTTGTTCCAGCACTGATTTCCGGCGAAATTCATAATGCACAAACCAGCTCAATTCAAATTGCAATCGCCATAAATAACGTCATCCGCGGCGTTACAGTTTCAGTTCCTTTGAAAGAGAATACTCAGGGCTTCAGCTCATTAATTCCGGAGAACTCGTTCAAAAATGGACTCAACAAAGTCGACCTGTATGAGCTGCCGTCATGCAATTCGAATCTGGAACTAATTCCATTGATTGAAAATTAATGGCGTTATTCAGGCACGGGGATGTTGTAGTAAAAACGGAAGACGGCGGGCAAAGTCTGACGTGGAAAGTCAGGAGGCAGTGGTGGAAAAGGATTTGAAATCTGTAAGGCTTGCAAAGCTGCTTGATCAAATGAAGGTACATTGGAGCTTGAAATGATTTTGGCATCGAGGATTTTTCCGCTGCGATCGACTTGAAAAGAAATAGCCACAATGCCCTTCAATCCAAGTTCTGCCGCAACAGGGACAATCCAATTTCTTCTAACAATTCCAACAACATGATTTCCCCAGGGTCCAAGATCATAACCCTGCGTATCAAAAAAAACACCAGAACCGGTATCGCCGGTTGGCACTGAACCATCCTGATCTGCCGAGCCATTGCCGCTTCCTGAATTTCCTGAATTGCCTTTACCGATGAAGCGATCCAAATTTTCAAGTGCACCTTCAGCAAGTTTTGGTACAGGAACATCTCCCGGCCTGGTTCAGGAACAGCTTTCGATTCACCACTTGGTTCTGATGCAGACGGTTGCTGTGCTGGTGTTGAGGTAGATGGAGCTGCAGGAGCCGATCTCGCGGATTGTCCTTTAAATGATGGATATTGCCGGATCTGCGGTGTGGGTTGCCTGACCTTGTTTGGTATTAATGGTCCCGCTTTGCGATTCGCATCAGATGCATATTTAGATGAAGGAACTGGTTCCGTTGATGCTGTCGCATTCTGCGGAACCTCAACAAACTGCATCGTAACCGGCGAATTCATTGCCGATGATGGAGTCGCTGGCGAAGCAGCAAGCGGATTGTATTTCATAAACACCGCTAGCAGCACATGCAAACAGAGAGCGACCGTCAACGCCAATGTAAATGAAAACTCTTTCTTCATAAAACTGATCAGTAAAACGTGAAACGTAAAACGTAAAGAGCGCGCTCGCCCTCTGCGCTTTACGCTTTACGTTTTACGCATTACGTTTACTGATTCGGTTTCCCTTCTACCGCTATCCCAAACTGTGTTACACCTTGCTCTCGCACGAGGTCAAGAACACGCATCACATCACCGTGCGATACATCTTTATCAGCACGCAACACAAGGTTTAGATCAGGTTTTTGTTTTAATAATTCACGAATTTTACCAGGCAATTCTTGTTCGCTGACTAGCGAATTATTCAAAAAAATTTGCCGCTGAGTATTTATAGTTAAATAAGCTCTACGATCCTCTTGTTCTGTACTGGCACTTGCCGATGCTTTCGGCAAATTCACTCCGAGTGACGGTTCCGAGATAAATCTGGCAGTCACCATAAATATAATGAGCAGCACGAGTGTTATATCTACCAGCGGAGTTACGTTAATTCCTGTTATCGCATCTTCATCAACATCAGACTCTTGCACGTTGCTCAACCTCCGTTTTTACTTCGCTCTTCAAATATACAAGCAACATTTTTGAAGCAGCTTCCATTTGTGTGACTGCTTCTTTTACTTTGCGTTGATAATAGTTGTAAGCCATGACTGCGGGGATGGCTACGACAAGACCAACAGCGGTTGCAACCAGAGCTTCAGATACTCCAGACATCACAACGGAAGGATTTGCATTTTCGGCGACAGACAAATCATGAAAAGCTTTGATAATCCCTAAAACGGTTCCGAACAATCCGATAAACGGCGCATTGTTACCGAGTGTTCCTAAAATCACCAGCTTACTTTCCATCCGAAATTTTTCAGAAATACGTTTTCCAACTAAAATTTCTTCTACAGCATCCGGTCCTTTATCCAGATTTTGAAGTCCGGCTGCAACTACACGCGCCGCAGGTGCTGTATGCTGACGTACGTAATCAAGAGCGGCTTCAGGATCATCTCGGTTAAAAAAACCTGTCAGCATTTCAGCGAACTCATCCCAGTGAAGCCGATTCTTGTAGAAAAAAATCGCCTTCTGGATCATTACTGCCAGGGACAAAACACTGCTTAATATTAAAAGGTACAGTACCCACTCGCCGCCGGTGAGTGCAAGGTTCAGTAAGGTCTTGACAATATTCATAGTCTAAATATTTGATTTTATTTGGTTTGCAGCAAGGGCGTCAATTTTAGTGCCCATGGATTGAATGGAGGTTTTCATTACAAAGAAATTGTTGATTATAACGATTCTTCTTGCGATATTCACGGTTTTTGTAGCAACCAGCAGGGCTCAATATACAGGGCACGACCTCGAAAAGAAGGAACCTGAAAACTTATATCCACAACCTGGTCCTGGCGAAGCTGCAATTATCCGGGAACTTCAAGAAACAAATCGATTATTACTTCAGCAAACTGATTTGTTAAAAGAACAAAATCGTTTGCTGCGTGAAAATTTATCTAAGAACGAATCAGCACCCTCTGATCATTAGACGTTCCAACAGTTCATTACGCTTCAATTGCCCCTACTTAGGGACAGTTGCCATCCAAAAAACCGTTCCATTCTCCAAAACGGAGACATCCCGATTTGAACCTCTCGTCCATGATTGTCAAAAAAGTAGTGGTGTTTAGATTGGTATATGAATTGCTTTGGCGATCTAACGGAAGATGCTCCAAATCAATGGAGGTTCTGTAAATGAAGAAGTGCCCTTCTATTTATGCTTTTATGTACGGCTGCCGCCATTCCGGCATCAGCCGGTTCAATTAATGCGCTTTTTGGCTACGTTCAACCCAGTGGAGATTCTGATGTTTTTTCGCAAAATGAGCGAGAAACAACGTTTGAGGTAAGCGATCTAAACGATTTCGGGGGCTCGGTTGGTTACGACTTTTTCTTAGGTGATCATGTAAATTTGGGAGCTGGATTTTCCTGGTACCATTCAGACACAACAGTAGAGGATCTCGATTTTCAATTCCAAAACGGCCAACCGATTCTGAGAGATATTCATCTCCAAATTGTCCCTCTTGAAGCAAACGTAAAATTTCTTCCAACTGGAAGAGACGCTGCAGTGATTCCGTATGTTGGCGGAGGGTTCGGAATTTATTTCTGGGAATATGAAGAATTTGGAGATTTCATTAACAATCGGAATAGCCCCAATCCAGACATCGTTAGTGGTCATGCATTTTCAGATGGAGCAGATCCTGGATGGCATGTAGAGGCGGGAGTTTTTATTCCGGTTGGACATTCATTCGCAATTATGGGTGAAGGAAAATATTGGGGTGCGGAAGGTGATTTAGATGTTCGAGGTTTTGATCCTTCATTTGAACCTTTAGATCTTTCCGGACTTCAAATTGCCGGTGGCTTTTCCTTCTGGTTCTAACGCTCTCACATCATATACACTGCCAGGCCCCGCTGCCTTCGGGTGGTTCGGGGCCTTTTTTGTTTTATACTCTGCGTTCTTTGTGGTAAACATTACCTATGCAGTTTCGCTGGCAAAGTTTACGCGTCAGATATGCCATCATCGCAAGCTTCTTCATTGCAATCATCCTGATCGTAAATGCAGTACTTCTTCTCTGGATGAAGTATAGCGAGTTCAAGAACAATATCGAGGAACGCGCTTATGCATTTTCTAATCTAGCCGCAAAACCAGTTACTGACGGCTACGAAAATTATTACTTTTCCGGCTATTTCAAGTTTCGCGAACTCATGCATAACTTGATGGAGTATGAACCGGATTTAATAAGAATTTTCCTGATCAACGTTGATGGAAAAATTTTATTCGATAGCGATGATCTATCAAAAAGTAATTTCATTCCAGGCAAAAACCTCGAATTTCCACAAGTAACTGACAGCTTTTATCTTGATGCCATCCGCAAAATAAAGATGAGTGATCGGCATATTAAAGGACCACAGAATGATAAAGTTCTTGAAATTATTTCACCGAACATTGATGAATGGGGACGTCACAAGTATTCGGTAGTGATGTGGTTTTCATATCAGGGTGTGTGGTCTCAGATAGAATCACGTATTTATCGGATTGCGGCATTAACATTCTTCAGCATGTTGATTACGAGTTTGATCGTTTGGTGGATTGCCGGAAGAATTACACGGCCAGTTGTGGACTTAACCGAACGCGCCAGAGGAATGGCCAGCGCTTCATCTGGCGATATTCAAGTTGAAGAATCTGATAATGAAATCAAAGTGTTAACCGATACTTTCAATTCGATGACCGCAAGAATACATGAAAATATCAGATTGCTGGAAATGAATAATGTGAAACTTGCTTCGCTGAACGAAGAACTGAAAGAGCTTGACCGGATGAAATCTGATCTGCTTGCAAACGTTTCACATGAACTGAGAACTCCACTCACATCAATCAAAGGTTATGCTGAATACATCCTTGAAGGAAAATTAGGGCCGGTAACGGGCAAACAAGAAAAAGCATTGGGAGTGGTTCAGCGAAATCTGGAACGCTTATCCAAATTGATTAATGCGTTGCTTGATTATTCCTTTATGGATGCGCAGCAAATGGCCCTTCATATTAAGCCTTTTGATTTAAAAACTCTGACAAAACAAATTATTGCAACACTGGCTTCTGAATTGGAAAAGCGAGCCATCAATTTTAATGAGGAAATTCCAGATGATTTGCCTTCTGTGATGGGAGATAAAGATAAGCTATATCTGGTTTTAGAAAATCTTACGATCAACGCCATTAAATTTACGGAGACCAATGGCTCTATAACTATTTCCGCTCATTCTTTTGAACACAAAGGAAAACCGATGGTTGAGTTGAGGGTCGCTGATACCGGTGTAGGAATTCCAAAATCAGAATTAGATCGGATCTTTGATCGGTTTTATCAAGTTGATGCAACCAGCAAACGTAAATATGGCGGCATGGGTTTGGGGTTGGCAATTGCACGTTCAATCGTAGAAGCACATCAAGGAATGATCATTGCTGAAAGCGAAGTTGGTAAGGGTACCACCTTTACAATTTCACTTCCCGCAATCTATGAGCATTTTCCGGAAGTTGATCAACCGCAACAAACTCGCGTGCATTTGTAGTACACTCAAATAGTGGTGCCAGATTCTGGGTGCCAGTAACGCGCATCTTGCATCACGCATCTTGCATCACGGAACACTATTAGAAAATTAAAATCTTTAAAAATTAAATCAGACGGGCTGTGTTATAATTTTTTTCACAAAAAACCGGACCGATGACGAACCGACGGATCCTTCTGGTAGATGATGAACAAGATATCCTGGATTTTCTGGAGCTAATTCTTGAAGAACAAGGATATTCAATCCTGAAAGCAAATTCTGGAAATGAAGCACTTGCCATTGCGCAAATGCATCATCCAGATCTCATCCTGCTGGATGTGATGATGCCTGACATGGATGGCTGGGAAGTTTTGAAACTGCTTAAAGCAGACGAAGATATTGCAAATATACCCGTTGCGATGCTAACGGCTCGAACGGAAATGAAAGACAAAATTCAAGGGTTACAAGAAGGCGCAATCGATTACATCTGTAAACCTTTTGCGACACGTGAGCTACTTGAAAAATTAAATGTCATCTTCGCCCAGGTTAAGAAGTAGTCGTCGGGACTTAAACAAAGCCGGCGGAGTACAGACTCCCTGGATAGTGAGTAAGGAAGGTGAAATGCTTGGTGATGCTAAGGGTGACTACTTTGTTTTGAGGGCCGAATGGCTCAAATACAAAAGCAATCTGTTTGATAAAAACACAAATCTTCCAACGCTTTCCATGGTTTTGGAAGATGCTCGCAGGTTAATTGAGGATCACGAAAACCTCGGCCTGTTGATGATCGATCTGGGCAAGCAAAGAAATTTTGAAACTACCTACGGGTGGCAAATCTACGACAGTATCATCAAACAGTTTGCCCAGATTCTGGAAGAAACGAAAGCCGAAATCTTGCAACACGAGGACATCATTGCATTGTCACAGGTGCGTGGTGATGAATTCATTCTTGTACTGACTCCACCTGCGGGAGAATTGTGGAGCGAAACTTCATTGGAATACATGAATGAGGCGCTTCGAAATACAATCCGCAACAAGATGGAGCGCTTTCGATCGCAGCGATGGCACTCCAATTTGAGTTTTCATTGCGGTTATTCGCTCATCAATCGAGATCCTGCAATTCGTGTTGAACGATCGATCCAGCGTGGGATTGCCAGAGCGCGAGAAGTTAGCGGTGCAGAAATCGAAAATGAATTAATCCGCCATCATATTTCTCTGCAACGCATGATTTCGATGAATACAATCGTCACCGTCTTTCAGCCGATTGTTTACCTGGATTCGCTGGAAGTTTTGGGCTATGAGGCTTTGAGCCGTGGTCCGGAAGATAGCGGCTTTGAAGGGACGGAACTTTTGTTCACATTTGCAGAAAATACGAACATGCTTTTGGAATTAGAACGTTTATGCAGGAAAAATGCGTTGCGTACTGCTCAAGATTTGAATCTAGATCGTGATCTGTTTCTGAATTCATCAGCAAGATCGTTTGTTGATTCCCATTTCACGCCAGGACAATTATCGGAATTTGTGCATGAACTTGGATTGAAGCCTGAAAGTATTGTTCTAGAAATTACGGAACGTGTTGCGATTCAGGAATGGAACAAGTTCAAGAAAGTCATCCATGAATTTCGCAACTATGGATTTAAAGTTGCGATCGATGATATGGGAGCCGGATATAGTTCATTGCAAGCAATCGCGGAACTAGAACCAGACTATTTGAAATTCGACATTTCATTGGTCCGTAACATTCATGAAAATCTGATTAAGCTTGGAATTCTTGAAACGTTGGTTGCATTGTCTGCGAAGATCAATGCCCAGGTAATTGCGGAAGGAGTTGAAGAGATCGAAGAGTATCATGCGTTGCGTTCACTTGGCGTGCAATTAGCGCAAGGCTACTTGTTTGCATCTCCTGCTCCGGAATTTACATCCGCATTCCCCTGCTGCGAAAAAGTATTGCGCCGAGAGGTTGACAATTTCGAGAGTTGAAAATTAAGTCAGCGGCCAAATAGCATTATTGCGTGCTCGATTATACAAACATCGTACTATAATGGTTTTCGATGAGCCGCTATGACATAGCGTCAGTATTAGCGGAGGGGGCTCAGGGTAAGGTCTACCGAGCAACAGATCGGATCACCGGGCAGAACTGCGTTCTAAAAACCGGAGAGACTGTCCATTCAGAAGCGCTTGTTGCCCTGCAGCTCAGCCATCCTTATATTGCTGCTCCATTTGATGCCGGAAACGATTCTACTTTAGGAAAGTTTGTAGCATATCCGGAATATACAGACACACCATTGCTAGAGTGGATCCGCAATTCAAGCAGTTCTGATCTTCAACGAATTGCATTGCAGATTGCAGAGTTTCTTGCATTCTTACATCGCCGCGGTTGGCTTTATCATGATTTCAAACCGGAACATTTTCTTGTAGCACGCCAGAGCATTCGGGTTCTGGATTTAGGTCTGGCTCAACAAATTCAACAAACATCACAAACTTTTTCTGGAACTTTTCCATACATTGCACCCGAACGATTGGCGGGCCGCAAATGTGATGCGCGATCCGATATTTTTGCCTTAGGTATGTTGCTCTTGCATGCACTAACACCTGATGAAACCTGGGATTTTGAACCATCGATTGAAATTTTACAAGATCTTCAGAAACGAACCCGTAAACTTCACGGTTTTTGGAAAGATCTACTTAGCGAAATGATTTCGCTTGAACCTGCCCAGCGGATTGAGTCTGCAGCAGAACTTTGGAAACGTCTGCTTCCTAATAATGTGCGTGGCAGTTTTTTATTTTTCCCGATTCCAGCTTATTTCCAGCTTCCGGAAAATTTCCTGAAGAACAAACCGATCGTCAGTTTTCAAACTGCGAGTAGTCTAAATGTTTCGGAAATCGAAAGGATCACACTTCAAGAATCCTGGAATCAGGGAATTCAGACTGCAACATTCGATCTTCGTCATTCAACTCCGGAAGATGTTTTGCGAACAGTTTGTTGGGCACAGTTAAATCAGCAACCTAAAAATCTTTTTTCTGCGATCGAAAGCTTACAGAAAGCAACCGAACTTCAACCATATACGATTCTTTTACGATCGACTGAAGCATTAAGTCCTGCACAACGCTCAATGCTTGCCTATTCCCTTTCTGCTTTACAAAACATCCCATCGCTTCACTTTATTTTGCTCGGCGCCAAACAATCGGTTGAAGTACCGGAAGAGTCTTCAACTCGCATCGATGTTCCTTTGCTCACAAAACAAAACTTAAATGAAGTTGTTCCATTTGCATTTCCTGCGGAAGGATTAAAGCAAGATCGCATTGATAAAATTCGAGCAAAAGGTTATGCACTTCCGGAGCAAGTACTCGCCGATTTACGCAAAGAACTTCCGCAAGATTCGTTTCTGATCTGGCCCGCAGCAGCGCGAGATTTAGCACCCGCGGCTGCACTCGAACGGTTAAGAGCAACCGACATGCGCATTCTTGGATCACTTGCGATTGCTGCTACACCTCTTTCTAAGAGTTGGCTGTTTCAAGCGCTTCGACTTCCGGAATCGCAGGGGAATGAATGGCTCGACAATCTTCAAGCGCGCGGATATGTGCAAATCCAAAATGATTTGGTTTCGCTGGTTATGACTGCGCAAACAATATTGGAACGTTTGCGGAAAGATAGAACCGCCCAAATTGCGGCTTCACTGCTTGCCAATGCACCGCTTGATGGTGATCCTGAAATTTTGTATCGCATCGCACGCGCATCGCGCAACAAAAAGATCGCCACCTTTCAAGCGTTGCGTGTCGCTGCCAAATTTCCCGAACGCTCCGATGCTGCCCAAGAATGGTACTGGTACGCATTTCTCGCCGGCGCCGAATTGCCAAAACAAAACCTCTACCGCTTAGTTAATTTTTCTATTCGCACAGCTCGCCACAAAAGAACGAGACGTATTCTAAATTCAATTCGTAGTCGATTCGGATACTCCTTTCGCCTCGCCTCCTCCTGGCTGGATTTTTATTATCGAACGGCAGACTTCGGAAAGGCTGAAAGTCTTTCATCAAAAATGGTCAATCGAGCAAACCTAACATCTAAGAGTAAATGGAATGACTATTTTAGAACTAAACGAGCTGGGTTTCTGATTCGCCTAACTCGATATGATGAAGCGGAAGCAATATTATCGGATTTAGTAGAATCCGCAAAAGACGTAAATGACAGTAATCTTTCTGGATTAATGGAGCACTACTTTGGGCTCTTGTGTTTTTTTAAGGGGAGGTTCAATGATGCGCTAAACATTACGCAAAAAGCAGCTCAAAAGAGACATTCAGAACGTAGCACATCAATTATGAATGTCGGTGTTTTCATGGCGCGTGTTGGCAATTTAGATGAAGCTGAGAAATGGCTAAGAAGAGCAATTCATTTTTTTCAGAGGCAAAATGATCTCGATAGACTTTCTCATATCTTTAACAACATTGGAATTTTGTTTAAGCAGAAAGGCAAAATACAGCAGGCGCGTCAATCCTATTTTAGAAGTCTTCAATTAAGCCGAGCTCAACGTAATTATAATTTAACAGTGAGCGCATTAATTAATCTAGGCCTTACATATGAAATTGAGGGACGTCTAAAGAGAGCGCTTCAGTATGCTGCGAATGCAATTCGGCTAGGCCGACGAATGGGTTTAAGAAAGGAACTTGCTTCGGCCCTCGCTCAGGCGGGGCGGGAGTATGCGTTTCTTGGAACATATAAAAAATCAATTTCATGTCTGAAAGAAGCTCTGAAAATTCATGAAGAACTTAAGGCCACAGCTGAAATTGCGCTAACTAGCGAGGCACTGGGTGTGTCTTATACTCTTTCAGGTCACCCCAAGGATGCTCTACTTCATCTGTCGCGGGCCGGAGATTTGTATAAAATTGCGGGGGCACATCTAGATTCAAAAAGGCCCAACTTTGGATTGCTTTCACAACTCAAGACATTGATTCAATAGCACAGATTAACAAAGAGTTGCCAGAAAATTCTTTTGAACTTGCTCTTTTTCATTATCTTGTCGGATCGTCTCTTCTTAAATCCCAAAACGCAAGTGATTTGAATTTAAGGGAATCTTTGCATGAAGCGGAAAGAATTTTCAGGAGTATTCCATCACTCTACTGGCTGGGCAAAACACTCAGATGTAAGGCCGATTATTATATAAAAAAAGATCACTTTGAAAAGGCAAGCAATAGTCTAGAATCGGCGTACAATATTTTTTCAAGACTCGGTGCAAGAAAAGAACTATTGAACTTGAATCGATTGCATACTGAAATGAAAACTCCATCTGATTTGATAAACAAAATGGCAGAAGGGCTGCCATACAAAGTTCTTACAATGGTTCGTGAAGTCTTGGGGGAAGGAAATCCAGATCGCATGATCGGCCGGATTCTCGCTAGCGCTTTAGAATTTACAGATATGGAACGCGCCGTTCTTATTCTAGCCGAAGATCCTCCAAAGATATTCAAATCGGCAACTTTGGATGACACCTCAGTGCAGGAAATTTTCGAGATCAGCCAGTCGGCGTTAGAAGAAGCTTCTGAATCCCAAAAACCGTATGTTCGCCTTAACGCGGTATCGGACCCGTATTTGAAAGGAAAACCCAGTATTCTAGCAAGTCGGATTATGAGTATTGTTTGTCTGCCTTTGAAAGCGGGAGAACGGTTCACTGGAGTTTTGTATCTGGATAGCCGGGAAGGTATCGAAACACTTGCAAAGACAGAATCGGTTTTGCTTGAAATTTTTGCATCAATTATTGGAATGGCTCTGAATAATTCTTTAGTTCTTGAACAATCATTGGTAGAAAATGAATCGCTTAGGGCATCATTAAACCTTGTAAACTTTCCGGAGATTATTGGAAAGAGTGAATCCATTCTTAAAGTTTTGCAAACAGTGCAGAATCTTCTACCAACAGATCTAGCAGTTTTGATTACAGGAGAAACCGGAACCGGAAAAGAATTAATCGCCCGAGTGTTACATTTTTCAGGAAAACGGAAGAATGGTCCGTTTCTGGCTGTGAACTGCTCCGCGCTGACGAAAACAATTTTGGAAAGCGAATTATTTGGCCATGAGAAAGGTTCGTTCACAGGTGCAATTCAGCAAAAGAAAGGACTCTTTGAACAAGCCAAGCAAGGAACTTTATTTTTGGATGAAGTCGGTGAAATGCCGCCATCCATGCAAGCAAAATTATTGCGCGTACTTCAGGAAGGAGAATTCAGACGCGTTGGGGGAACTGAGACATTACATACAGATGCACGCGTGATTTTAGCAACCAATCGTAATCTACAAGAAATGATCCGCCATGAAAAATTTCGCGAAGATTTATATTATCGAATCCGTGGCGCTCAAATTCATATCCCGCCTTTAAGGGAGCGGATTCAGGATATTCCTCTGCTGGCTTCCCATTTCCTAAAAACTGCTGCTGCAGCCGCCCGTAAGAAAATTGCTGGATTTGCCCCGGAAACCATGGAATTGATGAAAAAGTATGGCTGGCCGGGTAACGTTAGGCAGATGAAAAATGAAGTCGAAAGAGTGGTCGCCTTCGCTCAAACAGAATGGATTAAACCGGAAGATCTCGACGGTGAAATCCGGGAATTTGAGCGCGTTCCAGCGATAACAAAAGGCACGTTGAAAGAGCGTGAAAAGAAGATCATTTTAGATGCCCTCCGGGAAAATAAGTGGAACATCCTGCGAACTGCGAAAAGCCTGGGCTTGACACGTAACGGGCTTTACGGCAAGATGAAACTACACGGAATTAAAAATCAGAGCTAGTACTATATTTGTATTGTTAGTAATTTATTAGTAATTTTTTGGAGTGAAGTGCTACAGTAGGTGCTTCAGGATCTATTTAGAGCCCCCACTGTCCGGATTCAAATCGGTAAAACCGAGTGAATTTTATGGCGGCAGTAAACAGTGCTAACGTTGTGAACAATACTCTTTCTCTAACTACGCTGCTTCCACATCCCACATACCGACGACACTTTGAATTTCACTCCTGAGCGAATGCTCATTATGTGAACAGTCGGGTTTCTTGCCGACCGTAAGTTTTTGCTGTTGATCTCTAACGATTTCAACAACTTATGGTTTTTCTTGCTACTTGGCATCCGTATTGCCAATGTAGCGAGCTAAGGGCTGGGAGGTTCGGAGGTGTTATGCGTGGGTCTCGAACGTCCTATTTCTGTAAGAATAATTACTACCCTTATACCCAACCTTTAACCCCACTTTTCCGTAACAATTTCCCCCGGAAAAGTCAACCTTGGAGAGACACCGTGAGAAAAAAATTAGGAACTGCGCTTTTACTTGTTACCCTTACTTGTGGAGTGGCCGGAGCCGACCAATGGACACCTTGCCACAGACAAAATAAACCAAACGTAACCTTCATGGAAACGATTCATCAGGCATGGAATCACTTATTTAGCTGGTTCTAAGGAGATTATGACGATGCTATCCAATACACAGATAATTCTCGAACTTCCAGGTGAGAAGGATATCGAGACTGTGGAAGAAATGTCCATGCCGTCGAATCCGGGCTTAATTCGGAAGACCATCCGATATAAGAATGGTGTTACGGCTGTACTATTTCAGGATTTTCAGGAGTCGGTATTCAGTATTCAACTGAAATCCGATGATCCATTTTGGATTAGCCAGAACAGGGTTCTGAAAGTCAGTTAAAAGGACACAGTCAAAAGAACAGAATTTTTGAACGGATTGCAAAAGTTCAAAAAGGCTGTGTGAACGATTTGAGCAGTGGTGCAAAAGGGCCTTGAGCCCGAAAACGCTGCCATTTGTCGTCGACCGTCGGACTCCGCACTGGTGTTCTTTTGCTCATTATGTTAGCACCTCTGCACGAAGTGTTTTTAAGCCGTCCCAGGAACTAACCCACATAAATTCAATTACTTACATCCCCATTATGACACTTGGCCTGGCCTTTGCCTAAGTGGAGGTCATGCAACCACGCATACAAATGGGGGAGAGGAAACCCGACTTACAACCAGTTGAAATACGGAAAAAGAACAAGAGGAGTGTCCGTATGGGGGACGAACAGACGATGGATCCTTTTGTAATGACCGCGGAATGGCTGCGGTATAAGTCCACGCTGTTCGATAAAAACACAAACTTACCGGCACTCCCGATCATCATTGACGGTGTTCGCAAAATGACCGACGAATACGGAAGCGTTGGCCTTATTCTTGTGAACCTGGGCCGTCAAGAAAACCTGGAATCCTTGTATGGATGGCAAGTTTACGATGAAATCATCAGCGAATTTGCTACTGTGCTGGATCTGGCCAAAGATGAAGTACTACGCAAACGCGATTTGATAGCAGTCACCCAGGTTAGAGGCGACGAATTTTTGCTGTTCTTGACGCCTCCTCCTGGCACGTTATGGAATGAACAAACATTAGAACTGACCAATGAACGTTTGCGAAACGCAATTCGGAAGAGAATCGAGCAGATGAGCCAACAGCGTTGGCACCATCTGTCGTTTTACACCGGACATGCCACGGTAGTAAGGGACCCGGCAGTTCGTATTGAACGCTTGATCCAAAGAGCGATAGCTAGGGCGCGAGAAGTGACTGGTCAGGAGGTAGAGAATCAAAAGATCCGCCACCACATTGCACTGCAACGAATTCTTTCGAACCGTTCCATTACAACTTACTTCCAGCCGATCGTTTATCTGGAAAACCTGGAGGTTTTGGGATACGAAGCGCTAAGCCGCAGCCCGCTTGATTCTGGTTTTGAAGGCTCGGAGGTTCTTTTTGCATTTGCAGAAAGCACCAATATGCTGTTGGAACTTGAACGGCTTTGCAGAACTACCGCATTGAAAGCCGCAAGTGGGAACAGCATTCATGGCAATTTGTTCCTGAATTTTTCGGCAAAAGCACTTCAGGATTCTCAGTTCACACCGCATCAATTATCGGAATCGGTAATTGAAGCTGGTTTAAAACAAGAGAATGTTGTGCTGGAAATTACCGAAAGAGTAGCGATTCAGCAGTGGGCAGGATTTAGAAAAATCCTGCATGAATACCGGGATCGCGGATTTCGTGTAGCTATCGACGATATGGGATCCGGCTATAGTTCACTTCAAGCTATCGCCGAATTAGAACCAGACTATTTGAAATTTGATATTTCTCTGGTTACAAACATCCACGAAAGCCTAATTAAGATTGGACTCCTGGAAACATTAGTTTCACTATCATCAAAAATCAATGCTCAGGTTATCGCTGAAGGGATTGAATCCCGCGAAGATTTTACAGCGCTGCGAAGCCTGGGCGTTCAACTAGGGCAGGGGTATTTTTTTGCTGCTCCAGCGCCTTATTTACCCGAGATTGCAACCCATGATGCTTGTTGAGGCCTTTTAACTACTTCCCCTCTCTGGTCCAAAGGTGGGGCGTACGTAGTACGCCCCTCTCTCTTCTTTGCGACTCTGCGGTTAATTCCTTTATTATCCATAGAGTGAAAACACAAACGTCAGCCGGTTCAATTCCCCTTTTCAAAATCTTTGGTATTCGTGTCGAAATTAATTACTCCTGGATTCTTATTTTTGCTTTAGTATCGATCAATCTTGCAACTGCATGGTTCCCCGCAATGCTTCCAAATCTTTCGCCTGGACTTAACTATGCACTCGGTACAATTTCGGCCTTGCTACTTTTTATTTGCGTTCTTGCACACGAACTCAGTCATTCACTTGTTGCGCGTAAAAACGGACAACATGTTCATGCAATCATTTTGCATGTCTTTGGCGGAGTTTCTTTGATTCAGGAAGGGATTTACAAACCATCCGTTGAATTTAAAGTAGCAGCTGCCGGACCTCTTTTAAGCGTCATCCTTGGCATTATTTTTCTGTTCCTCCGGAATCTTTTTTTCCCCGATCATCAATCAATTCCTTCTGTTATCCTGATGTACCTGTATTTCGTAAACTTCATGCTTGCCATCTTTAATCTGCTTCCTGGTTTTCCTCTCGATGGCGGAAGACTTCTGAGATCCCTGATCGCTTTCTGGAAAAAGGATATTGTCGTCGCTACAAAAATCGCGTCTCGTATCGGAGTTGGGATTGCATTTTTGCTGATGATCTACGGAGCCTTTTCCATTTTAAAAGGGATTTACAGCGGGTTCTGGACAATTTTGATCGGGATTTTTTTGAAAGATGCAGCCGAATCGAGTTACAGGCAATTACAAATCAGTAAAACCTTTAGCGGAATGAAAGTCGATGATGTGATGCAAAAAAATCCGGTAGTGATACCGCCAGAAATTACGGCACAACAATTAATTGATGACTACTTTTGGCGCTACCAATATGGAAGTTTCCCTGTAGGCGATCAAAAAGCGCTGGGAATTATCCCGTTTACTGAAGTTAAGAAAATCAAGCCGGAAGATCGAAGCCACACCACAGTTCGGGAAATCATGCATCCGATTAATGATTCGCTTCAAATAGGGCCTGATCAATCGATCATGGAAGCATTTGAAAAGGCAACGCGAAATGGCGTGGGGCGTTTGATTGTAACCAACAACGATGGGGAAATTCTTGGTTATATTAGTTTACGTGACATTGCGCGGGCTTTTCATGAACAGAAGGATGCAACCGCAAAGATACAAAATCATTGATCAGCGGAGATTTCGTAGAGGGGTTTGCGTTTCTTAAGCCCTAGCGAATTCAGTGCACGTTGATTTTGGGGATCCAATTGCAGAATGATGTTCAGATGCTTAAATGCTTTAAATTTCAATCCCTGGGCCTGATAAAAATCCACTAACGCAAAGTGATTTTCAACGCTTCGCGGATCAATCTCTAGCGCGTGCAGCAAGTGTTTTTCTGCGTCCATTGCTTTTCCAGCTTCCTGCAGCTTTCGAACCAGCTCTTTTAACTCACTCGTGTTTGATGAATCATTTTGAGCAAGTTGCTGAATTCCATTTTCATCGGCTGCATTTGCAGTGTTACTGATCAAAAAATCGGTAAGATCTTCCTCTTCAGGAGTAATCTTGGTTTCGTGATCTTGAGTTTCGGAAAATCCACTCAAATCAGCTTCTTCCAATGGAACTTCAATTTCCAAAGAAAATCCTTCTTCCAGCAACTGTTGAGTCGATTTGCGTTTCATTAGATTTTGGTGCGCTTCTGCCATCCGATCAATAATTGTCTTCAAAGAATCTTTTAGATCACGAAAACGTTCGAATGCTACATAAGGCGCATGAAAAATATTTGTAAGATTATTGTAAGCTTTTTGAATTTCATCACTGCTAAAATCAGGAAGAACGTTCAATACTTCCTCATCCGTTGCATCCTTGAATTTCTTTTCAGTGGAAATAATCAATTCCCTCAATTCTGCTTCTGAATGAGTCTTTAATCGCGCTGATTGTACCGGTACACCCTTAGGATATTCGGTCGTAGGCATCGGCTGAGTATTTAGTCCATTAAACTGCCTTGCTTTCTCAGGCTGTTGAACGACTTCCCGTTTCGGTGAACCCTGGAAATGAACCATCCCTGAAATTAAAAGACAATAAAGTGCGCGGCCAAATTCATGGGGTGGAAGTCTGGTGATTGAACGGAGTTGCCGAACTGTTGTTTTACCATCAACACCGGCAAGAATTGTTTCTTCTGAAAAATCCATATTGGTGCGCGCAATGCGACGGCCATTGGAGCCTGGCATCAGTATGGTGTCTTCGTTTTTTTGTCCGATTCCTCTTTCCAACACAAGCAAATTTGTAATATTACGAATCCCATCAATGATCAATGCCGGTGTTGAAACTTCAACCATGATGTCTTCGAAAACCGGGCGTTCACGATCAACAAATTCATAATCCCCTGAATCCCAGTTGAACACGGAAAATAATATTTGTTGCAGCTGATAACTTACACCGGAATTAATTTCCGATGCGGACAAAAGTCCTTTTTGTAACAAAGCCTGACCGAGTCTTAGCCCTTCTTCCATTTCAGCTGAAACTTGCGCAAATTCTTCTTCAGTAATTTTTCCAAGCCTCAATAAAACTTCACCCAAACGTTCATGCTTTACGCTGGAGTGAACAAATACAATTCTGCCGGACTTGAAGTAAATACTTTTCTTGATGCCCGCCTGACTCAGACGCAAAATTCCTGTACGCCCGGTCAGATGGAGTTCAGCTGCCAAATCGGCAACATTGAATTGGGCAAGACTACCTTGTTGAACGTCCATCCCCGCCTCACCTCGCGCGCGCTTTATATAAACTCACTATTCTAAACGAAGTTTTCTGTATGGTCAAATCTAAGGATATCAATAACTTACAACAGAAACGGGAGCTTCGTATTTTGATCCCTGGAAACTTCTTCTATTTTCCAATTCCCGTTCTATCAAAGCGACAATTTCTTTCTTTCTATTACACCAATCCGGTGCAATTAACAATGAATCTGGACAATCTGCAGTTAGCCGTAAGACCAACATCTCTGGTGGAAGAATTTCAAGAATCTTCGCAGCAATTGAAGCGTATTCTTCTTTGCTCAAAAGTTTAACTGGAGACCGGCTGTGTATTTGTTCCAATGCAGTTCCACGAACAATATGAAGGTTATGGATTTTAATTGCATTCACTGGAAGTGATGCAACTTCTTGCGCAGTACGAAGCATGTCCTCTTCATTTTCCCATGGCAATCCGACAATGGTGTGCGCTGCAATTTTAATTCCGCGTCCTGCAGTTCGAAGAACGGCATCCTTGAAATCTTCAAATGTGTGTGCGCGATTCAAACGTTTCAAAGAATCGTTCCGGCTGGATTCCAAACCATATTCCAGCCACACTTCATGCGTTCGTGCAAAATCCTGAACAACATCCAAAACGGGATCAGGCACACAATCCGGTCGCGTTCCAATCGAAAGTCCGATAACTTCAGGAAATTCATAGATCACACTGTAAAGCTTGCGAAGATATTCTGGCGATCCATAAGTGTTCGTGTAGGCTTGAAAATAAGCTATGAATTTCCGAGCCCGATATCGCTTTCGTGCGCGCTTCATTCCGAATACGAGTTGATCACGAACCGTGAAATCAGGACTGAAATTAAAACTATCGTTGTTGCAATATATGCAGCCACCTACTGCTTTGGTGCCATCTCGATTTGGACATGTGAAGCCTGCATCCAACAAAACTTTTTGTACCCGACCGCCATAGTTCTTATACCAGTAATCGCGAATCGAGCGGTACAACTTCTCTTTCATTTGTATTGCTGCGCCTTCTTTTTTAAATTCGGATCATCATCACCTGTGATTTCCAAATATTTCCGTAAATGTTCTCCTGAGCGCTTGAAATCTTGTTTCTGTTCGTACGCTGAAAACAAAACGTAATGCGCTGATGAAAGATTTGGCTTTAGACCAACTGCCTTTTCATTTTCCAAAATCGAAAGATCGACTTCTCCTTCATTCAGATATACAAAGCCAAGGTTGTTGTGTGCTTCTGCAAAGTTTGGATTGATTTCGATTGTATCTAGAAAAGCGCGCTTTGCAGATGCGTAATCTTTCTTACCTAAATAAATCAAACCGAGATTATAGTGAGCCGTTACATTTCCAGGCTCGATAGTCAAAAGCTTTTCATAAGCTGCCAGTGCTTTTTCAGAATCTTGCATAATCATGTACGTGTCAGCGAGCCCTTGCCATGACGCACCTGAGCCAGAATCAATTTTAGTCGCTTGTAAGAATGCATTTTCAGCATTCTGATAATCCATGCGATCGCGATAGATAAATCCGATCTGCTGCCACGCTTTGTCCATGGTTGGATCCAGCGCCACAGCTTGTTGATATGAAACCAGTGCTTCCTGATTTCGCAACATTTTTTGCCTTGAAGCTCCAAGGAGGAAGTGCACGCTTGCATCGTTTGGATGCTTCTTGATTATAGATTCGCAAATCGATGCTGCTTGTGCAAAATCCTTGTTTTGGAAAAGCGATTTCGCATTTGCTAGTTCTGCTTTGTAATCTACTGGATTATCATCACCGTTATTATTGGGGCCATAACCATTGTCATTGTGACCATTAACGTTTCCATTTGTGTTGTGGTCTCGAATCACAAAGTAATACAAACCAGCACCTGTTCCGGCAAATATTAAGAAAGAGATCAGCATCAATGCTGCAATCTTTAAGGCATTTCCTTGCGATGGCGGAATGGCCGGTGGTTTGATGTGGCAATGGATAAGTTGGAGTATGAGGTCCAAGCGATTGATCCATCTTCGTTGCATGACCAGCATCCATTGATGTTCGAGACGCTCCTAAAACCGTCGGAGGTAACGATGAGTTTGTTATCTGGCGTGACACACCAGAAGAACTATGATGCCGTTTTTCGTCCGTTTCTACTGCAGTCGGTGCAGGTGCAATGTGATAACCCGAAATCATCTGAGTCTGCGTAACACCGATAACCGTCGCCGAATTAATGTCACGGTATGTACGTCTTGCCTCACGCAACATATTGGCCATATCTGCTGCTGACTGCATCCGTTTGTTTTTGTCTTTTTCCAAACACAAATCAACAATCTTTTGCAAAGGCTCGGTATCTACAGTCATGTATTTTGATAGTGGCGCTGGTTGTTCGTGAACAATTTTGTAAAAAACACTCGCCATATCTCCCGGAAATGCTTTTTCATAGGTCATTACTTCATACAAAATCGCTCCGAGTGCATATACATCGCTGCGTCCATCTACACGCAAACCGCGCACTTGTTCAGGCGACATGTAAAACGGAGTGCCCAGTACTGTTCCGGAAGCCGTCATGTTGGAATGTTCAAACTTTGCAATTCCGAAATCCATGATCTTAACAACACCTTCTTGATCGATCCTGATATTTGCAGGCTTTAGATCGCGATGCACGATTGAATTTTTGTGAGCATATGAGACGCCTTCACAAACCTGGATCATCATGTTCAATCGATCTTCAATCGATAATGACGCGCGAGTTTTGATAATTTTTTCGAGATCGTCACCCTGGATGAATTCCATGGCGATAAACATTTGTCCTTCAACTTCACCCAAATCATAAATAGTCACAATATTTGGATGACGAAGACCACCTGCGGCTTGAGCTTCACGAACAAATCGTTCGCGAGCTACCGCATCATCCATGGAAGTGACCTCTCATAATCTTTAAAGCAACGTATCTTCCGAGAGCAGGATCATGAGCCTTATAGACCTCGCCCATGCCACCTCTGCCCAGGACAGAATCAATTAGATATTTGCCGACGTTAGAAGGTATTTGAGGCATATGACTATAAACAAATAGGATAGCATACCCAACTCTGATCGAAATAAGAGCCATGTACGACCAAATTAGCGAACCATGTAAACTATGTTATTGATGAGTCTGATTCCCGGGCGTAATTTTGGTCATTACGAAATCCTAAGGTTGTTGGGCCGTGGAGGCATGGGAGAGGTTTATCTTGCCAGAGATAAGACTCTGAAACGATTTGTAGCGATCAAAATTATCTCACCGCAATTAATCGAAAATTCGGATCAAGTTCGTAGATTTCAAAAAGAAGCATCGTTTGCTGCGGCGTTAAATCATCCGAATATTTGCACCATTCATGAGACCGGTGAAATCGATGGACTTACTTACATCTGCATGGAGCATGTTGAAGGCGATACACTTCGGCATTATATTTCATCGCACGAAGTAACGATCCAAGAAGTTCTTGATATTGCAATTCAAATTGCGGACGCGCTGGATGAGGCTCATAAAAAAAATGTAATTCATCGCGACATCAAGACATCCAATGTGTTGTTGACCCCACGTAAGTTTGTAAAAATTTTGGATTTTGGTCTGGCAAAACAATTACCGCGATTTAAAGGTGATCATTTAAGTAATACATCGACTGATTCTTTGCTTACTGGGCCTGGCAATCCAATTCGCGGAACTACAGCATATATGTCGCCTGAAGCGATTTTGGGGAAACAGGTTGACAATCGCAGTGACATCTTTTCTTTCGGTGTCGTTTTATATGAAATGCTCACCGGACGTTTGCCATTCACCGGAAATTCTGCTCCAGAAATTATGGATGAAATTCTGCACAAAGATGCAACTACTGTTACACGGTACAACGACAAAGTTCCCGATGCATTGATACACATTCTCAAAAAAATGTTGGAGAAAGATCCTGAGAATCGATACCAATCAGTTCATGAAGTCTGGATCGATTTGCGGAGGCTTAGAGACGAAAGTTTTAGAACAGGTACATTACCTTCAACACAAGTTGATCATGTTCGCAGCACTCATCAACGCAAATGGATTCTGCCCGCTATAATTGTTCTTGCAGTCTTGATTCCGGCAGTTTTGTATTTCACAAAACATCGATCTTCACCAGAAATAAAAGTACAAACTGCTGAAAAACCAAAAGCCATTGCTGTCCTTCCTTTTACGTACACTGGCGATCCTGATCATAAATACTTTGCACAACTTGTTACCGATGCACTGATCGCAGGATTGGAATCTGAGCCTGGCCTGGCCATTGCGCCATATGCTACCGTTCGTGATTTGAATGAGAAAGCATCCATACAGGATGTTGCGCGCGAACTCGGTGTAGGTTGGATTGTTCGCGGCGAAGTTTCAGGAAATGAATCCGATTTGATAATCGCGCCACAAATGATTTCCTCAGCTGGTGTAACTCTTTTCAATAAACAAATCCATGGCCCCGCAGAAAATCTAATTTCAACTTTAGAATCCACCAAAAATGAATTGTTAGCGCAATTAGATCTTGCAACGAAATCAGATGCCAAAGCGATCGATCACCTTCGAACGCCAAATATGGAAGCTTACAAATACTATGTACAAGCACGAAACCGCCAGGAGCAATGGGATAAAGAAGGAAATGTTAATGAAGCAATAGAGTTGTACCGAAAAGCGATTCAAATCGACCCGGATTTTGCCGCTGCTCATGCTGGATTAGCTATCTCGCTTTTAGGTCAATACGCCAAAGTTCGAACCCCCGCACTACTTGTTGAAGCAACAACTGAAGCAAACAAATCGATAACTCAGGATCCAGAATTGCCTGAATCGCTAATTGCGAACGGTCTGGTCCAACTTGAATCTGGACATTCAGTTGAAGCAAAGACTACTTTTTCACAAGCTTTAGAACATGCTCCAGGAAATGATGCAGCTTATCGAAGCATTGGAACGGCCTACGCCGCGTTGCATCGGAATTCGGATGCAAAAGAAATGTTCGAAAGAGCAATAGCCCTTCGCCCCAATTATTGGCTAAATCATTTCACACTAGGAAGATTTTTATATGTTGACGTTGGTAATTTCGATCAAGCACGTTTGCATCTATTAAAAGCAAGGGATTTATCTCCAAACGGATCTGCGCCGTTGGTGGTTCTGGGTCTGATGGATATTCAACGCGCCAAACTTGACAGTGCGGAGGTTTTTTTCAGAGGAGCTCTTGAACAAGGCCCTGATGCTTACGTACAAAGCAATCTCGCAGTTATTTATTACTATCAGCGGAAGTACGATCTTGCATTACGAAATTGGGAAGCTTTACAGCAACAGATACCTGATCAGGCAATTTTCCAACTAAACATCGCTGATGTCTATAAAGCTAAAGGAGAGAACGACACGGCGTTGAAATACTATATGAAGGCTATCGCAGGGTTTCGAACAAATCTTGCTTCCAATTCTGAAGATACCGAAACTCGCGCAGGATTGGCTATGGCACTGGCAGCTATAGGTCGATGTGAAGAAGCTAGAGAAGAAATCAGAAATGTTTTAACGGAAAAGGTTCAGGGAGCTGATGTTCAAAGTAATAGCCCACTTTTAACAGCTTACGCTGGAGTGACTGCAGCAAGGTGCGGAGACTACAAATGGGCCACGCAAATTATTTTAAATGGGATCAGTGACGGAAACTTGTGTGATATTAAATATCATCCGGATTTAGAAGCAGTCCGACAAGTTCCGGAAGTCAAAAGAGCCCTCGCAGAAAGATCGAAATCTTAAGGCACCCGAGGAACAAAAAGCATTGGGTCAGCAACTTCACCATTTGGACATGTAAACTGATAGGTAAAAAATCCCAGGTTTTTCGCAGTTTCTGGAGGACTTTGCCCAAGACCTTTTACAATTTTCTTGTACGTGTTAGTGGTAGTATCCATAAAAGGCGCCTTTTCGTCCGTGAAGGTAACTGTAAAATTTTTTTGTAAGTTACCTTTAATTTTCCAAATAACAATTCCATTGGGATTAACAGACGCAGGATCCTTATAAGCTGAGAGATTTGTACAATCTAGAGTTATAGTCTCACTATCGGAGACTGCTATCATCCGGGCGGCAAACAAAAGAAGGCCACACCCTAAAAGCGCACTAATAGTTATATGGGTTGAAGTAAAATCCTTCCCACTTCTGATCTTCTTTACTATCCATACAACCACAATCGCTCCCAAGATTGATATGAGGAGCGAAATAACATATCCAAATGGTACCCAACACAATCCAAAAACGCCAAAAACCCAAAATCCCAATCCGATAATAACGCTGATGCCAATTTCGCGAGTGGTCATTCGTCATCCTGGATTCATGCCACGGCAGGATTAGGTACGCTGGGCATGAAATTAACCGCAGTATACATCTAATTTATTGGAATGCAACTTAGCAATATGCGGGTGCTATTTGGTCCCAAAATGCGTGTTATATAAAGACTCTACTGTTTCCAAAGTATCGATGTCCTGCGGCTTCTTATCCCACCGAATCCGCTTAATCCTTGGGAAGCGCAGCGCGAAACCGCTGGAGTGGCGGTTGCTGCGATTGATCCGATCAAACGTTACTTCGAACACCACTTGCGGTTTTACGGGATGATAATAGCCGCGATTTCCTAAAGAGATTTCATGGAATAATTTTGAAAGCTGTTGTAACTCAACATCTGTAATGCCGGAATAAGCTTTTCCGATTGTTAGCAGTTCACCATTGTTCTGAACAGCAAAAGTGTAATCGGATAACAATCCCGCGCGCTTGCCATGTCCATATTCTGCAACTACAACAACGACATCTAATGAAGCTAAAGTACGCTTCAACTTGAGCCAGGACTTCCCTCTTTTACCCGGGCTATAAGTGGAATCCGGATGTTTGATCACTAAGCCCTCATTATTTCGCGACCTTGCTCCTTCAAACGCTTCTTCTAACTCCAGCGCTTCCTGAACAATTTTTGATGTTGAAGGCAAAAAGGATGTTTGATTTTGTTCCCATACCTGGGACAAACGATTTTTTCTTAACGTCAGCGGTTGAAACAAAAGCAGCTCACCATTCATGAATAGCAGATCAAATGCAAAATATTTGCACGGCACCGCATTGAGTATTTCTGATGTTAGGATTTTTCTGCCAACTCGAAGTTGCAAATCGCCAAAGCTAAGAATTTGATTCTCACGATACGGAACGATTTCACCATCCATTAAGAAAGATCCATCAATCTTTGCAATGGCATCTACAATGTCTGGAAATGATGCTGTGATGTCATCCAGATCTCTGGAATAAATCCTGATTTGATTTTCTTGTTTGTGGATCTGAGCACGGATGCCATCGTATTTATCTTCAGCAAGTCCGGCTCCATCCATGTAATCCAGAATTTTTGCAACATCTTCTTCCGCTGAAGCCAGCATCGGTTTTATCGGATGCAGTAATTGCATTTGTGCTTGATCAAGCGTATCAGCTCGTGACATCAATGCAGTTTGACCGATATCACCGATCAACATGTTGGCAAGTTGAACTGGCTTTAATGGACGATTAAATGCTTTTGCGATGGAGGATTCTACAAGGCTTTCCTGCAAACCAATTCGCATACCACCAAGCAGAATTTTTGTAATGTATTTTGCCTCTAGCGGAGTTGCACGCTGCAGAATTTCACGAGTTAATGTCCGCTTTTTTTGCTGCGTTCCGGTTTCACCAAGATCATGATAAAACTTCCGGACTTCATTCAATTGAAGTGTCGGTGCAAAACCGTGATCCCCTGCTGCTATTAATAGCTCGAACACCGCAGCTCCAGGATCTCCTGTTTGCAGCAACGCTGTTCCAAATTCTTCAATGGCACGAGGTTCTAATTCTTCGAGTGCGTCCCGAAACACTGCAAATCCGGTATTTGTGATCCGCTGTTCGCGAAGTGCAAACGGGGAACCGCTCATAAATATGGCTGCGATCGACAGTTCTTCATCACTCAATAAACGAAGATAATCCGCGAGAATGCGTTCTTTCTCCAGCTTTTTCGTTGTTGCAGCAATCTTTTCGCAAGTCTCAGCAAACTTGTGCATCTCTAAATGATAAGAATGAACTGCAAAGACTCAAAGCGAACCAAATGACAGTGGAAACCGTATAGAATGGTGGATATCTTTGTCTATCGGAGGCATTAATGTTGAAAAATCTCCTGCAATATTTGCTGTTTTCAATCCTTTCGTTTTTACTCCTGTTAGTTGTGATCATCGTAGTTGCGATCGCAACAATGGGGCCGAACGTAAAAGAAAATAGCATTCTGGTACTGAACATCTCTGGACCAGTACTGGAAGAAGGACCTCAAGGATTTTTACAAAGATATTTTATGGGCGATGTGTTAACAACAAGAGACATTATGACTTCGCTCGAAAAAGCGCGAAAGGATAGCAACATTAAAGGACTTTTGGTTTCATCGATGAATGCTGAAATGGGGTTTGCGAAAACTCAAGAAATCCGCGAAGGAATCAAAAGATTTGCTACTGCAAAACCAGTTTATGGCTTTATCGAAGACGGCGATCCTCTGGAATATTATGTGTGTTCAGCAGCTCCAAAACTTTATCTTGCACCAGCCGGGGAAGGTGGCGTGAATATTACCGGATTACGATCTGAAACTCCATTCTTCAAAGGTACTCTTGATAAACTCGGAATCGTTGCGCAAATGGATCACATTGGTGAATACAAAAGCGCAAGTGATATTTGGACCCGCGATTCGATGTCCGATGCCCATCGCGAAGCCACGGAATCACTCCTGAATAGTCTGTACGATAGGCTTACCAGTGACATTGCGAAGGATCGAAAACTAACAGCGGATAGGGTGAAACAGATTATTGACGAAGTGACCTCCAATCCGAAGCGAAGCAAAACAAAAAGGTCTGGTAGATGAACTGTTATACAGAGATCAAGTTGAAGAAAAAATCAAAAAGGATTTGAAACTGAGCAAAATTTCCTGGATGCCGGTTCGGGAATATAAAGAGCCAACTTTTTCTGAGACATATCGCGGAGCGAATAAAAAGATAGGAATTATTTATGCAAGCGGCGCAATTATGCCGGGTGAATCAAACAAAGGTTTTGAAGAAGATACACTTGGATCAGTAACAATCACAAAAGCGCTGCGCGAAGCGAAAGAGGATGATTCAGTAAAAGCGATTGTATTGCGTGTTGATTCACCGGGCGGATCAGCTGTCGCATCCGATTTAATCTGGCGAGAAGTAATAGTCACGAAAATGAAAAAGCCAATAGTTGTTTCGATGGCTGATGTAGCAGCAAGCGGCGGTTATTACATTTCCATGGGGGCTTCAAAAGTATTAGCTGACCCATCAACAATTACAGGTTCGATTGGTGTTGTTTTTGGCAAATTCTGGATGAAAGGCTTGTATGACAAGATTGGATTAAATAAAGAAATCATTCAGAAAGGAAAACATGCGGATCTGTTCAGCGATTATGTGCCTTTTACTGATGAGGAGTGGAACATTATGCATCGTCAGATGCATGCAATTTACGATTCTTTTACGAAGAAAGCAGCAGAGGGCCGCAAGAAAACCCAAAGTGACATTGATGCTATTGGAAGAGGCCGTGTTTGGTCAGGAGATCAAGCAATAAAAATTGGTCTCGTAGATCAACTGGGTGGATTACAGGATGCAATTTGGGAAGCCAGAAAATTGGCAAAAATTTCAGACAAAGAAGAAACAGGATTCGCAATTTTTCCGGCGCGCAAGTCTGGTTGGTCAAACATCGTTTCAGCAGGAGAAGAATCACAGATTTCGTTGCCTGACGACATTACACGAATGTTGAAGCTAGCAAAACTTACAGAACGGGAAAACCTGCTGCTGTTCATGCCTTACGAAATCCATTTCAATTGATAGACGTTTTGAAAATACGCGTTAGAATAGGCACATGAAAGGTTTCGCCTTTTTTGAAGGAAAGTTTGTTCCACTTGAAGATGCACGTCTCAGTATCATGACTCACGCCTTCCTTTATGGAACGGCTGTTTTCGAAGGAATCCGTGCTTATTACAATACCAGCCTTAAAGAACTTTTTATCTTCCGCCCACGCGAACACTACCAGCGTTTTTTGAACAGCTGTAAGTTGCTCAAGATTCAACTTTCATTGAACGAAAATGAGCTGGTAAATTTAACAGCTGAAATGTTAAGACGGAATGAATTTCGTGAAGATGTTTATATCAGGCCTGTGGCTTATAAATCAGCGCGCAGAATCGGACTTCGGTTGGATGATGAAAATGACTTCTTGTTATTTTCTGTTCCGATGGGCGCATATCTTTCACGCGAAAACGCATTGAAACTTACAATATCTTCCTGGCGCCGCATCGAAGACAATGCCATTCCGGCGCGATCCAAAGTCAATGGAAGTTATGTAAACCTTGCACTGGCTGCAGCTGAAGCACGTGATAATGGTTTTGATGAAGCAATCCTTTTGAATGAAGATGGAAGTGTTTCGGAAGCAGCAGGCATGAATTTGTTTATTGTGCGAGGTCGAACGTTAATAACCCCACCGGTTACCGATAATGCCTTGGAAGGAATTACACGCAGCACAATTTTCGAAATTGCCAGACAAGCAGGAATTCCATGTCTGGAACGCACGATTGATCGAAGCGAATTATATGTGGCCGATGAATTATTTATTTGTGGAACCGGTGCTGAAGTTGCTGTCGGAGGTTCAGTAGATAATCGTCAGGTTGGCAATGGCAAAATCGGACCGATCACTGCACAAATTCAGAAGGCTTATTTTTCAATTGTTCGCGGCGAAGATTCCGGAACGAAAGATTGGCTAACCCCGGTTTGGAACTCTGCAAAGTAACGTGATTTTCAAAAATCCAGATGATACAATCATTAAAGACATCCTCTACAATCATCGTACTATAGCTGTAGTAGGATGCTCCCCAAAGGATTATCGCGATAGCAATCGCATCGCACGGTTATTGATAGCACGTGGACATCAAGTAATTCCTGTAAACCCAGGTCATCCTCAAATTCTCGGTGTGACCAGCTATCCTGATCTGCTCTCTGTTCCGGCCCAGGTTGACATGGTGGATGTGTTTCGCAGATCAGAGTATGTTCCGGATATCGCGGATCAGGCCATAAAAATTGGTGCAAAGATTTTGTGGACACAGCTTGGTGTTTGGCATGAAGAAGCAGCGCTGAAAGCGCAAAAAGCAGGCCTGATCGTTGTTATGGATCGCTGTCCCGCAATCGAATACAGACGCCTCGGCTTCTAACTTCACCACAAAGACTCATAGTGGTGAAATTATTTCAGGTAAAGGCCGGCATAACCCACTACTGAACTGTAATCCTTCGTTGCGTCACCCGAAGTTGCATATTTCACTAAAGTGCCTTGCTGACAACCAAGATCTTTAGCCGCAATCAACGTAACAGTAGTAGGGAGATATCCGCACATTGAAATGTCGTATTGATGAATGGTGTCATACAAACCGCGTGCATTTAAGTTTTGCATTTGCTCAATCGCAAGACGATCTTTTCGATTGGCTGATTCCTGCGGTTCATAATGCGTCATATCAGTGCTGGATATCATCATAATTTCCCTTCCTGATGATTTAATCAAATCCGACAAAGCATGACCGAGTTCTTCCAGATTCTCATATCTAAATTGACGGATACAAATTGGAAGGAATTTAATCGTGCCTTTCAAATATTGCAAAAATGGAATCTGAACTTCGAGTGAATGTTCTCTAATATGAGCACGGCCGTCTTTTCGTGCCATTGGAAATCGTTCAATCAGTTTATTTACAAGATCTTCATCAACTGTAGCTGTACCCAATGGAGTTAACCATTCCCCTTCAGGATAAACATCAAAATCGCTTCCTGAACCGGTATGATTCGGACAAAGGATTACATAAGTATCCGGAAGATTCACTTTGCCGTAGACCGCTCCTGCAACTCCGCCTGAATAAATGTAACCCGCATGAGGTACTACAATGGCGGGACAAGTCACCTTTTCTTGTTGAGGAATCAACTCCTGAAGTTGGTTTTCTAACTCTGCTCGAGTTCCAGGATAAAAATAACCCGCCACGGCTGGCTGTCTTTGCATGATATTTCCATTATGATAGACCAGTATGGAAAAAAACAACTTGCCGGATATCGAAGAAATTTTGAGACTCCTGCCTCATCGTTATCCGTTCGTATTGATCGACAAAATCACATCGATGGGACCTGGTTTCAAAATTACCGGTGTAAAAAACATTACTTACAACGAATGGTATTTCCAGGGATTGCCGGCATCGCTTCGCATCGTTCCAGCCTTAATTTTGTGTGAAGCGGTGGCTCAATTAGGATCGCTGCTGGTATTTCAAGAAGAAGAAAGCAGAGGCAAGTTGATTTATTTCACCGGTATCGAATCTGTTCGCTTTAGAAAACCAGTTCGTGCCGGCGATTCCTTACAACTCTCAGGAGAAATTGTTCGGCGGAAAGGTCGCGTAGGACGCTTTAAAGTGGAAGGAAAAGTCGAAGATCGGATCGTAATGGAAGGTGTTATGCGTTTTGCTATTGAGCAAGGGAATGGAGGTATCGAATGAACCCGGCCCAAACTCTGGCTATTTTTCAAAGTCAACAAGACGCAATGCTGAAAAAACTTCAGCAATGGGTGGAGATGGAATCTCCGACAACCGACAAATCTTCTGTCGATCGATTCGGCGAGCAAGTTGCCACAACTTTCCACGATTTAGGAATGTCAATTCAAATCGATCAACAACCCTCCCGCGGAAATCATCTGGTTGCACGATGGACTGGTAAAGGGCCGAAGATTCTTTTGATTGGTCACATTGATACTGTTTGGGAGCTTGGAACTCTCGCGCGCATGCCCTTTCGCAAAGAAGGCGAACTGGCATTTGGACCTGGCATCTTCGACATGAAAGGCGGAATTGTTATTGCCTATTACGCATTCCAATTGTTGAAAGAGCACGAACTAAATCACAGCAACATCACGTTGCTTTTAAACACTGATGAGGAAGAAGGAAGCGAAAGTTCGCGGGAATTGATTGAGCGTGAAGCAAAAGATGCTTCCTGCGCTTTCATCTTAGAACCAGCCGGCCCGGAAAATTCATTGAAAACGAAACGACGCGGCGTTGGTGATTATGAAATCTGGACTTATGGGCTTGCAGCTCATGCAGGTGTTGAACCGGAAAAAGGAGTTAGTGCCGTTGAAGAGCTCGCCCGGCATATTCTAACGATTCAAAGCTGGAACAAGGAGCATCCAGGAATTAGTGCAAATGTCGATGTAGTACAAGGTGGAACACGATCGAATGTAATTCCTGCGGAGGCACATGGCATTGTTGATGTTCGATGTGATAGTCCTGAAGATAAGATCTGGCTTGAAGAAAGATTTCAATCGTTGAAACCATTTTCTCCGAAAGCTCGATTGAAAGTGGAAGGCGGAGTGAATCGTCCGCCTCTGGTGCGATCCGAAGCTGTCTTAAAACTTTATGGTGAAGCTTCTGAAATTGGTTCCTCGTTTGGATATCAGTTAAAGGAATATTGGACCGGCGGTGGAAGCGATGGAAATCTTACATCCTCGTTAGGAGTACCGACTCTCGATGGTCTTGGAGTTGAAGGCGGCGGCGCACATGCTGATCATGAGCAAATCATCATCTCGTCGCTATCACGCCGAGCAAATCTGCTCTATCACATGATTCGAAAAAGATTGAGTGACAAATAAATCCGCGGGCAGGGACGCCCGCGCTCCGGTTATTCGCTCTTAATCAAAGGAAGTATCTTCTTGAATGCCGGAACATCACTTCTTTCCAGCAGCTCATAAATCAGCATCTCTTTGGTAACCATAATCGCACCCGATTTTTCCATCCGATTCAAACCCCGCTGATGATCTTCCTCCTTCCTGGCTGCAACCGTATCCGTAACAACTGCTACGATGCGATCCTGAGCCATAAGATCAAGTGCGGTTTGAAGTACGCAGATATGGGTTTCAACTCCTGTAACAACAATGCTTCTGCCTGGATACTTTTCTAACTCTTGTGTGAATGCCGGATCTAACGTGCAACTAAATGTTGTCTTATCAATAACCTTATGCTGAACCTTTTCCGCAATTTCCTCCTCTAAATCTCCAAGTCCTTTACGATATTGACTTGTTACGATTATTGGAATACCCAAAAGCTCCGCCACTTCTAATAATGCTCTGCTATTAGCTACGATCTTTTTCGCAGCATCTATCTCGTTTAATAGCTTCTTCTGTAAATCTATGAAAATAAATAAGATATTATTCGACTTCAACCTTGGTATTTTTGTCATAAACAACCCTTAAATTGACCAAAATCATACTACATTTATGATTCTTATTGATTCATCTGAATGTTAGGTGTATATTCTCAACGAACAAAAATGACCGTCGAAGAAACCTATATCAAGCTTCGAGATGAACTTACGGCCGATAACGAGAGTAGTAGTTCCCCCGAACGGATTTTCATTAAGAACGATGAGCAAACGATATGCACTCTCGGAATGAATCGCAGCCACGAAATCATCTTTGTTGAATTTAAACCCGCATCTAAAGATTTACATGATATTGAACGGGAAGGGTTTGTTCACCCGCATCCTGTTGAAATGCTACATGATGCTGGTTGGAGGCAAGCTCAAATAACAAGCTGGGAAGAGGCCGAAAAGTTACTGGAAATTATCAATCGTTCTTATAAGAAAAAGAAGCCGAAGCCAGAAATTGCTGCTGCCAAAAAATTAGTCAAGATCCCACTTTTGAAAAAGCCACCATCAGCAGCGATGGCTTCGCGGATGTCGAGTGGCGCAGCCCGAATGGCGACGGTAGCACCGACGAAATCAGGCAAGCCGATGAAAGGCGTCAGACCTCCTGAAATGTTATCCAAATCAAAACCGGCTGAAAAAATAAAGCCAGTCCCAATGGCTAAGATGAAAATTGCAGCCAAACCGAAACCGAAAGCTGCCGTAAAGGTTAAGAAAAAAGCTGTTGCGAAGATCAAGGCCAAACCGAAAGTGAGCCGGCCTAAACCAAAGAAATAACCGATCCGTGTCACGAAGGTGAAGACAATCGTGACCACTCCATCGCGAAATGCTCTCCTAATTTTCTGGATCGCTTTGTTTGCGATCATTTTGATCGTTTACACCACTCAACAGCCGCCAATTAAGTTCATTGTCATGAACATGGCACCGATGGCTGCGGCCTTTTGTCTGATCGCATCCGTTAGCGGCTTCGGTTCAATACCGGTAATGATGTGGTTGAAGGAGAGGAATGTTGCTACAAAAATCCTAACTTCACTTGCGCTAGGCATCGGCATCACCGGAATTTTCGTCGGAATTCTCGGGCTCATTGGACTGTTCCGAATTGAGCTATTTGTTATATGGATTCTACTCGGTGCCGCACTTTTTATCTTTTCGATTTATTCCTGGAGGGCTCAGTTTTCATTTTCCTATCGATTTAGCCGCTGGGATTTATTGGCGGTGACCGCACTAGGTTTGTTCCTAATTCCTGGATTACCTTTCTTCGTCTCTCCGGAAGTAAGCCGCGATGCCACCGAATATCATCTGTTGATTCCTGCCATCTGGTTGAAATTGGGCCGGATTTCATACATTCCATTGCTGGTGGAATCGAATTATCCGCCCCTCGCTCAATTGATTTATTTGATCGTATTTCGTGTGAGCGGAGAAATTGCCTGCAAGTGTGTTCATTTTGTGATGGCAACAGCTCTGATGCTAATAATGGGTCAGATCAGCAAAAAACTCAGCCCGCAAAGCAGTCCGTATTTGGCCCCGTTAACGTTTGTAACTATGCCGGTGGTTTATGTACTGGCGGGTTGGGCCTGGAACGATCTTTTCTTCAGCTTCTTTGTACTACTATCGATCTATTTCTTGATTGAATTTCACATCGAGAGTGTTGAAAAACGAAATTTCACAAACGTTGTGTTTGCCGGAATTTCGATGGGACTTGCTGCAGCCACAAAATACACATTCATTTTGTATCTGCCTGCAATCTTTGTCCTAATTTTGGTTGGAATTTTTCGGTGGCAATGGAATTGGAAAACAATCATCCTGTTTCTAATTCCAGTTGGACTACTCTCTTCCTTATGGATGATGAAGAATTGGGCGTTTACAGGTAACCCGGTTTATCCATTCCTGAATGAAATCTTTCAAAGCCCTTATTGGACTGAGAATGCTGATCGCTATCTGAAAGCAACTTTGAACCGTTCAGAAATCGGCATCTGGTCATGGTCTACGTATCTTTTGTTCCCACTTATCCTGACACTGAAACCGCAAATCATAGATGTACACACCGGTGTTTTACCTTTGATGTTTGCACTTTTGATTGTCAGAAAGAGTCGATCCGAAACAGAACGCATTCTCAAGTGGTCGCTTGTGCTGAGTATCCTTTCCTGGTTTGTTTTTCAAACAATTATCCGATCACTGATTCCAGTTCTCGCAATCGTTTTTTGTTTAGGTGCCGCGGCAATACAGGAATTAAATTGGGAATCCTCCTGGTTGCGCAGGATTACTTCATTCTTCATTGCAATTGCTTTGGCAATGAACATTTATATCGCTATGGTGTCAACTTACCATTTATTTGATCCATTCCGATATTTCATCGGATTAGAATCGAAGGCTCAGTACATATCACGAATGTCAACCGGACAGCAGGTTTATGATGAGCTGAATCGAATCAAAGACGTAAAACAAGTTTTGCTGGTAAGTTTTCATAACCCTCTATATCTAAGGCCACGGCCAATATTCAGTAGTTGCTGTGATCCCCCCGTAGCAGAAGCGTTGACTGCTGGAAATCAGAGTGCGGAAGCAATTGCCGAAAAGATGAAACAGCTTGGCATTAGCCACGTTGCAGTTGATAAGGTTACTTACAGCAAAGAACACGAGAAGAAGTTGTACAGCTGGAGCAAGGAGGATCAAAGTCGATTTGAAGACTTTCTATTACATTACTGCGTAGACATTGGAAGATCACGGGATTATGTCTTGTATCGGTTGAAATAAATATTACTGTTGAGTTTGTGATTCTTCGCTTGCTTCCACTTCTTCCGGTTGTAAAGGAATCGCCTGGCCATGATGTTCAGGACCGCACATCTGTCGCGGCTCTGATCCAGCAACAAATGATTCAATAATTACATCCGTACAATCAGGGGTTGCCCGCAATCCGGTGTGTCGATCAATCGCAACTGTGATGATGTTGCTTGTCGCCTGGAAATCTTCGACCGGTTTGTCTTTCAAAACTTCTTTCATGAAATCGATCCAGATTGGAAGTGCTGCCTCGGCACCTGTTTCCTTTTTCCCTAATGATTTCTTTTCATCGAACCCTACCCAAACTCCACAGATTAATGAAGGTGAATAACCGATAAACCACGCATCCGTACAATCATCGGTGGTTCCGGTTTTTCCAGCTAGTGGACGATCCAACGATTTTGCTTTTACTGCTGTGCCACGTTTGACGACTCCTTGCAGGACATCTGTTAGCAAATAAGCAATATCAGCACGCATAACTTCTTTTGCGTGCGGCATATTTTGTTCCAAAGTATTTCCGCTTCGATCCAAAATCTTTTCAATGAAAACAGGTTCCATCATCAAACCCTGATTACCAAAAGCGCCATAAGCACGAACCATATTGATCAACGTTGCTTCACTCGCTCCAAGCGCAAGCGGAAGATAGGGCTGCATATTCTTGATGGCGTCGAATCGGTCAATATATTGAATCGCGTATTTAACACCGATTTGCTCCAGGAGTTTCACCGCAACAGTGTTTCGTGAAAGTTCCAGGGCACGACGAAGAGTCATTGGCCCTAAGAAGTCACCGGTGTAATTCTGAGGTGCCCATGTTTGCTTTGTCCATGGATCATAAAAAGAAATAGGAGCATCGACTATCACGTCAGAGGGTGTGTAACCGCGTTCAAACGCAGCCGCATAAATGAAAGGCTTAAAGGCTGAACCGGTTTGACGATAGGCTTGTGTGGCGCGATCAAATTTCTTCGTAACAAAATCGGAACCGCCGATAAGCGCGCGGATTTTTCCTGTTTTAATATCCATTGCGATTAGCGCACCATCCACCAATGGCACTTGATCCAGACTGATTGCTGCAATTTTTCCATCCTTCACTTCCTGAATTTTGAAGTCGGTCAAATTGCCGGCAGTCAACAAATCTGTTGCAGATTTTCTGCGAGTCCATGCCCAGCCGTCTGGCAATAACGGCACATCTTGTTCACCGATGCGAATTGTTGCCAAACGATCGGTAACTTCTATAGCAATACCTTTCACGATCTTTCCAGGATACATTTCAGAATTCCATTCCGGATCGCGATAGATTTTTATTTGTTCTGGCGACAGCTTTGTTTGAATTGGTCTCCAACCTTGTTTCTTATCAAGTCTGCGAACTCCTTTATCAAGAGCGCGATCTGCAGCTTTTTGCATTTCTAAATCGAGAGTCGAATGAATTTCTAAACCACTTTCATAAATTCCCGCATAACCATATTTCGTCTCTAAATATTTTCGAATCTCTTCCGTAAAATATGGAGCAACATATGTTTTTGGCGATGGTGGAATTACACCGAGCGGAGTCTTTACACTTTGCTCATAAACCGACTGCGTAATGAATTTTTCCTCTAACATTCTTTTCAAAACATGATTTCTTCGCTGCAGCGCTTTTGCAGGATGAACATGTGGAGAAAACTCTTGTGGGGCTTTTGGAAGTGCAGCAAGCATTGCGGATTCAGCAACATTCAACTTTGAAGCCGGCTTCGCAAAATAATAATGAGCCGCGGCTTCAACTCCGTAAACACCATGTCCTAAATAAACCTGATTGCAGTAAAAAAGAAAAAGTTCTTGCTTCGTATATTTGCGTTCAAGCTGAACTGCAAGCATTGCCTCCAGTATTTTCCGCTCCATGGCTCTTTCCGGACGCAAGAAAAGCATTTTGGCTAGCTGCTGAGTGATCGTGCTTCCTCCTTCCACCACACGGCCTGTTTTTAGATTCACATACAAAGCACGCAAAATTCCCCAGGGATCCACACCGGGATGTTCAAAATAATGGGCATCTTCCACAGCGATAATGGCATTCTTTATATCTGGTGATAGTTGATCAATCGAACGAAGAATGACACGTTTCTCAACATAGAATTCATCGATCGGAGTACCATCTTCGGAATAAACATGAGTCGGGATGTTAGGCTGATAATTTTCGATTTGCTGAATTTGTGGAAGGCGATTCAAATAGGAAAGAAAAAATCCGAACAAACTTCCGATAGAAATCGCAAAGAAATAAAGGAACCCGATGAAGAGCGTCTGAAAAACCTTACGTTTTCTTTTAGGTTCTTCTGCTGATCCTGGCGGGATTTCGTCGGAAACGTTTTCAAGCATAAAAATGATGATAAAGCACCGTTAACAATTCCGCAAAGACTTTCTTGTGAAGCACGGACTTTAGTCCGCTATAATTGATATGTGCTTGACCTGATTAATAAAGATATACGACTCCACAGTTTTAAACTTGGAGAACGCTTTCAATCTGCGTCTCCATTCCCCCATCTTGTGCTCGACAATTTTTTTGATGATAGATTTGCTCAAAATCTGCTTGAGCAATTTCCTGTATTCGATCCGTCCAAGGCAACGAATGAACTTGGTTTAGTCGGGAAAAAAGCTGTAAATACAAAACTTCCTGACATAAATGAATCGTACAAAGTGTTAGATGGACTTTTCAAATCAAGTGATTTTTTGATGTTCATGAGTACGATTACAGGGATTCCGGAACTCTTATACGACCCGGAATATATCGGAGGAGGTACTCATGAAAATCTAGAAGGCCAGGATCTCGATCCTCATGTTGATTTTAATTTTCATCCAGCAACAAAATGGCATCGTCGTTTGAATTTGCTCCTTTATTTGAACCCTGAATGGGAAGAATCATGGGGTGGGAACATTGAACTTCATTTAAATCCATGGAATCCGGATCAAAATAAAATCCAATCTTTTATGCCTTTAATGAATCGTTGTGTGATCTTTGAAACTTCTGAAAAATCATGGCATGGCTTCAAAAAAATCCAATTACCGGACAATAAATCGAACTTTTCTCGAAAATCGGTTGCGGTTTATTTCTATACAAAAAATCGTCCAGTGTCCGAAATTCACCCAGAACATTCAACATTTTATGTACCTCGGCCAGTTCCTGAAAATATTCGGGCTGGTTACACACTTAAAGAAGATGATGTTCAGCAGCTTAAAGATCTGTTAACGAGGCGCGATCACTGGATCAAGTTTTTATACGATCGCGAGGTTCATTTCTCGTCAGAATTCGGGCTTCTACATGAGAAGCTTTCGCAAGCCCTGAAAGGGGCCGTTTGAAACAGTTTTGGAAACGGATGACTGGTAAGTAAGAAGAAAAGTAGACGATTTTACTAAAAGCACTAAAGTTGGCATAATATTGGCATAAAGATAGCGATGTAAGGACATCGCTGCGTGTAATTGGGGTGAGTTAGGTGGGGACTGAAGATTTTTTAAAAGTAGATACCGGATCTATATTAAGGTTCCGGGTCCGGCGACGACGCTTACTTTCCAATAGAAGCCTTGATTTAGCTTCAATATTATTTCTTTTCGTACTTACAATCTTTTTCTTTGCAGGCATTCTATTTTCAGATAAGTATGCTATTCCCTGGGATATGATCGATTATTACTATCCCTCGCAATTCTATTCCATCGAATCAATAAAAAATGGATCATTGCCATTATGGAATCCTCATATTCTTGCCGGATTTCCTGCAATTGCTGACCCAGAAAATGCTGTTTTTTATCCATTGAACTTATTTCTTTATCTATTTTCCTTAAATTCACCCGTGTCGCTTAAAACGGTTGAAACGTTTCTAGCACTTCACTATTTCTTGACCGGGCTGTTCATGTGGATCTTTCTTCGCAGTTTACCTCTGAAAAGATTTGCAGCATTATCAGGCGCCATCATTTACATGTTTAGCGGATATCTTGCAGCGCATGCACAACATCTCGGCCCAATTATGGCAAGCACATGGATTCCGCTAATTTTTTATTACTGTAGAAAATCAATTTTGGAGAAAAACAATAGACATGTGATTAAAGCAGGACTCCTTATTGGAGTTCAGATTCTTGCAGGATATCCACAAACCACATTTTCCACACTTCTTGCTCTCCTTTTATATTTCGGATGGCATTCTGTACGGCGGGCCTACAATATTCAATCATGGCGTCCTGTAATTAAAGCTGGTTACTCTTTCCTGTTAATGTTTTTAACCGGCATTTCTATTGCAGCAATTCAACTCGCCCCAACCATTCAACTGCATTTTCGTTCCGTCCGAAGTCAAATACCTAAGGAATATTCATTGCTTGAACAATTTCCACTGGATCCGATCAATCTCATTACAACGATCATTCCAAATTTCTTTGGTGGATTATTCGGATCCAACGCCTGGTATCCAAGGGACATGACCGAAGGTCATTTGTATTTTGGAATTATTCCAATAATGCTGATTGTGATTGGCATCAAGTGCACAACGAAAAAAAATATCATGTGGTTGATTGTTGGCAGCATTTTCTTCGTGCTTTCCCTGGGCGGATACACCATATGGCCGCGAATCTACTATCATGTGTCTCCTTATCTAAATTTCTTCGCCAGATCAAGCAATTATTTCTTGATCACAAATTTATGCGCCGCCATTTTTGCTGCCTATGGAATGCAGCTTATCTTATCAGACACCAAGAACTCGGAAATATACATCGCACTTCGGAAAATGAAAATATTTCTTTTGAGCTTTATTGGAATATTCGCAATTATGTCTGCTACAATTATTTTCCTTGAAGCCGGTGCTTTAAGACAGAGAATTATTTCTATTCAGACTAATCTGCTTTTGTGTATTTTTCTGCTTATCGCCGGTAGCGCTTTAATTCAGGCGACCGTCCGAAGAAAAATTCACATCTCACTATGTAAAACGCTCCTTCTATCTGCCATAGTTATTGATCTTTTTACTTTTAATTCACATCAAATCTTTAATGGCGCTCGAATGGAGACTGATACTATGGTCAGTACAAATAGCCTGGAAGGAGAATTCTCGCCTCTGGCTTTTTTGAGAGGAGACTCACAGAAAAATTACAGAATTGCGACGTTTGAGGCAGGCTCCACTTATAACAACGGAGGTTCGATCACAGGATTTCAAAATATTTTTGGTTACACAACTATGGCTCTGGGTAGTTATCGCGAATATTTAGCCGAATTTGGAATGAATTTTTCACGCAGATCAAAAATCACCCAATCTGTTGCTATAGACAATAACTACATAAATCTTCTAAGTGCTAAATATTTGCTGGTGGGCGAAGACGTACTTTCGGAAAAAAAAATAAACTTTCCGCCCGAACAATATTCGATTGTTAGCAACAAGTCGCTCATTATCTTCTACAATAGGAAATTTATTCCCAGAACGTTCATAGCGAAAAAAGCGATTATTACGGACGATAAACACAAAAGATCAACTTATCTTCATTCCTCTTCTTTCCAACCGCGTGATTATGTTCTTATTGATTCAGAATTCAAGAACCAGGTTCCCAAAGAGCTCATCACGGATGAAAGCTTAATAAATGTTATTACTTATAAAGTCGTCGTTGGCCGCAATTCGCCATCAGCTAGGATTGTTGAATCGAAAGTAAATTCTGTAAAAATTATGGCTAATCTGGACTCACCGGGGTTTGTAGTATTAACGGATGTTAATTATCCCGGGTGGAAAGCTTACGATCGTGGCAAAGAGAAGGAGATTCTTCCTGCATATGGCTTGTTTAGAGCGATTGCACTTGAAAAAGGACAACACTCAATAGAATTCCGGTTTGAACCTAAAATTATTTATGTTGGCCTGATCATAACAATTATTTCCATTTTGCTCGCCACGACTTATCTTTTAACTCCCTATCTTTCCTCGCTCCGGCGGAAATAGGATTTACCTCATTTAGTCCTATTCTTGGCGTGCTGGCAGCGAGTATGGTATAAAAACGGGAATGATTCAAGCCTACGGCAAATCCGATATCGGTAGAAAACGGCAACGGAACGAAGATTCGTTTGCAGTAAATTCTGACGCTCAGCTTTTCGTTGTCGCTGACGGAATGGGCGGACACAATGCTGGAGACGTTGCTTCGTCGACCGCAGTGCGCACGATTGAAAGTTACATGGTGCGAACACACCAGGAACGTGAATTAAGTTGGCCATTCGGAATCGATCCAAAATTCAGTTTCGATGGAAATCGGATACGCACCGCTTTAAAGTTAGCAAACCACAAGATCTGGCAGCTTGCCGATGCTAATCAGGAATATACCGGGATGGGAACCACTGTTGTCGGAATAGTCGTACGTGATGATGTTGCAGTTGTAGCTTCAGTAGGTGATTCCCGCGCATATTTAGTACGTGGAAATCAGCTTGCTGTTCTTACACGGGATGATGTTTGGTTAAATGAAACATGGGTCCGAAAGGCTTTTACCGAAGATCAACTCGCAAGACTTCCATTAAAAAATGTGCTTTCAAAAGCAATCGGATCCAAAGAAGATATTGATTTTCCTGTGCAGGAATTTCAACTACAGGATGAAGACATCCTATTCCTTTGCAGCGATGGACTTCATGGTCTCATTAGCTCAGAGGACCTCCTTACAATTAGCCGCGAGAATAACAATAATCTCCAGGCTTTATGTGACACTATGATTGATGTTGCCAATGAAGCCGGTGGAAAAGACAACATTACAATCGTCGCTCTGAAATATACAAAATAGCCGTGCCGGAACGTACGGAAAAAATAATCCGCAAGATGGGAAGGTACTCCCTGGTAGATAAATTGGGCCAGGGATCCATGGGCGTGGTGTATAAAGCATACGACGAAATGCTGGATCGTTATGTCGCATTAAAAACCATGGTTAGCGACATGACTGCTGATACGGAACTTCGCAAACGTTTTTATCAAGAAGCGCGCCTGGCCGCTAAGATCAATCATCCTTACATCATCACCGTATATGACCTCGGAGAAGTTGATGGCCAGCTTTACATTGCGATGGAACTTCTGGAAGGGCAGGATCTCAAAACATATTTAAAAGATGGACCTCCGCTTTCAATGGAGCAGAAAGTGGAATGGATGCTTCAACTTGCCGAAGCTTTTTCCTTCGCTCATGAAGAAGGAATTATTCATCGTGATATTAAACCTGGAAACATTCACATCCGTGCAAATAACGACCTGGTGGTAATGGATTTTGGAATTGCCAGAGCTGCTTCGTCTGATATCACTCGTGCCGGTGCAATCATCGGAACACCAGAATATATTTCTCCGGAACAGATTCTTGCAATTAAAGTTGATCATCGAGCCGATATCTTTTCACTCGGCCTTGTGTTTTATGAAATTCTGACCCGTACTCATCCATTCCGGAGCACAAATTTACCAGCAACCATTCACAAAGTCTTAAATGAAAAACCGACGCCGCCAATTCAACTCGATCCGCAAATTCCAAAACGTTTGAGTGATCTCGTTCTTAAAGCGATGGAAAAAGAGGCGTCACATCGATTTCAAAATTGCAAAGAAATACTGCAAGAACTTTTGGATTGCCGGGAAGAATTCGCAAGACAAGCACGTACTCTGATTAATTCTCGCGATATTTTGAACAATGAAACGATTATCTTAATTGGCCGGCTTCAAGATTTATATTCACGCCGTGATTTTCTAGAAATCTGCAATGAATTGAATTACGACCCATCATCAGGAATGTTTAGCGATCCTCCTTTGCCCCAGGAGCCTACTTATACTGAAGCCAGTGAGGCTTATGCTCATGCCCATCAACGATTAGTCCGCGCGAAACGTCATATTGGAAGTTCCTCTCAAATTGAAAATATTATGCAGGCCGGAAAGGCTCTTTATGCTGATGAGAAATTTCATGATTGCATAGAACAAATGAAAATAATTCAGGCTTATTCCCCTGAACACGAACTTGCAGGCGAATATATCCAGCAATGTCAACACAGGATCCGTGAGGAAGAAGAAAGTCAGGAACGAAAGAAATACATTATTCAGGCCGAGCGGAATGTCGTGAATTTGTTCCAATCCGGAGATATGACTAATTGTCAGCGTGAAGCGATGACATTATTAGGAATCGATCCTGAAAATAGTATTGCTTCAAATTATCTACGCAGATGTGAGGAACGATTCAATCGCGCAGAACAACAATCTGAATTAAAAAGACAAATTGATAGTTATTTAACGAAGGCTGAAGAACTGCTGGAAAAAAAAGATTACGATGCTTCCCTTGAATTACTAAAGCAATGCGAACAGTTAGAACCGAAGAATCCGTCGGTTCGATCAATGATTTCACGGTGCCAAAATGCGTTACGTCAGGAGGAAAGACGTAAAAAACAGGATACCGAATTCACAGAGATGATGAATCGCGCCATCACCCTTCGCACTCATGGTGATTTAGAAAAAGCGCTGAATTTGTTACTAGAGGCTAGAAAGCTGAAGCCGGATTCGGCAGAAATTGCCCAGGAAATTCAAACAACGGAACAGGAAATTCGCGCGAGTGAGGAATATCGTGAAAAGCTCGCCAAAGTTCGCACTACTCCCATTTGGGTCTACCCTTCCATCTTAATTTTGCTGGTTGCAGTTGGAATCTTTTTTTACTGGCTTCTTCAACCACCCAAGCCATTTACGAATAACGAAACTCAACGAATTATTGCCGCAGCACGTCAGCAAATGCAGAGTGGGGATTTAGAAGGATCTCTTAAGACTCTGCAGGATTACACAGCAAAAGATCCTACCAATCCTGAAGCACAAAAACTGCTGCAAGACGTTAAAGACCGCCTGGCCAAAAAGTTAACCCAGGCACAAAAAGTTGAGGTTGAAAAATTATTTCAGCAGGCGCAATCTGCTGAACAGAACAAAAACTTTTCAGATGCAATTAATTATTATGAATCGATTCTCAAAATAGATCCATTAAACGAAAAAGCTCAAAACGGGCTAACCAACGCTCGTGTCGAACTGGCGAACGCTACCAGCGAAGTAAGATTGAATAAGGAAATAGAACAATCCTTAAATGATGCCAGGAAATACTACACTGACGGCCGCTATGCTGATGCGAAATTAGAATTGACCCGTTTACTGGCACTTGATCCTAACAACGAAAAAGCAAAGACGCTTTTGTCGGAAGTTCAAAAGAAATTAGATAGCACCGTTCAACCACCGGATTCATCGGCAAAAATAAAATCGTTGATTTCTTCTGCCAGAAATGAAATTCAAAAGAAGAAGTATGACCGCGCAACAGCCATCTTAAATGAACTCGCAACCCTGGATCCGGGAAATCCTGAGTTGGCGCAGCTGAAGAAACGGATTGAACAAGAAACTGCTGGTCCCAAATTTGGCTCGATTACAATCAATTGTGAGCCTTTTGGAAATGCGTTTATTGATGGTCAGCCGATTGGAGAAACTCCAATTCCAGTAAGGAAAATTCCAACCGGTCAGCATGTGATCACGATCCGCCGCGATGGATTTAAGGAAGTTTCAAAAACGATTACCGTTCAAGAAGACAGCGTCCAGCACCTGCAATTCGCGTTGGAAAAGCAGAGTTAATACAACAAGCGAATTTTTAATCACTGAAACACGGAATACTCGGAATTAATAAAAATATTATTCCGTGATTTAAGATTGGATGAACGGGCCTATCCCCGTTAATCAACCAGATGATTCTGGATGGCGTATCGGATTAACTCAGCATCGGTTTTCATGTTCATCTTTTCCAGAATTCTTGTCCGGTAAGTATTTACGGTGCTCACGCTGAGAAATAGTTCGCCCGAAATTTCCTTTACCGTTTTTCCACTGGCTATCAAACACAATACTTGATATTCACGATCCGATAGCGATTCATGTGGAGGCCGATCTGAAGCAATATCCAGTTCAGTGGCCAATTTTTCTGCAAGCGTTGGGCTTACATATTTGCGGCCTTGAATCACTTTTCGTAAAGCTTGAATGAGCTCTTGTGCTGCTCCCTCTTTCGTAACATAACCAGCTGCGCCGGCTTTTAATGCCCGAACTGCAAATCTGTCTTCGGGGTGCATACTTAAAATCAGAACCGGAATTTGTGGATAATCCTGTTTAATATCTTTCAACAATTCCAATCCACTCTTGCCTGGCAGCGAAATATCAAGAATAACAATATCAATTGGTTGAGTTTTCAAACATTCCATCAATTCGCGTCCATCTCCAGCTTCACAAATAACATTCATATCTGGAGCTTCTTTCAAGATTTTTTTCAAACCTTCACGAATCAGAACATGATCGTCCGCAATGCATAATTTTGTCATAGACTTCCCTTGTACTTAGAAGATATTTCTTAATCGTTCATTGTCACTAGCCAGGGCTTTTCCTGACAGGAATCTGAACCTTTACAGACGTCCCAAATCCTGGATTACCCTTAACTTCCAGGTCTCCTCCCAAAAACAATGCCCGCTCGCGCATGCCCAGTAATCCAAATGAACGACTTTTTGCTAAATCGGCATCGGAAATTCCCCTGCCATTATCACGAACTTCCATCGTGATTTCGCTGTCTTGCTTGTTCAAAAAAATTTCAACCTTGGTTGCCCCTGAATGTCTGGCAATATTTGTCAAAGCTTCTTGAAGAATTCGGAAGATTGCAGTTTCCCCATCCCGATCATTCATCTCTATTGATTCCATATGCGGATCTAATTTGCAATCTATCCCAGAACGCGCTTGGAATTCCTGAGCTTGCCACTCAATTGCAGAGTTAAGGCCCAGATGATCCAGAACCTCAGGCCTTAACTCCGTAACAATCTTTCGCACAGACTTGATTGTTATATCAACCTTCTTTGACATCGACTTGATTTCTTCGTAGAGCATTTTGCGCGGCAATATTGCGCTGGACTCAAGCAACTTATGATTCAATAACGACAAATCCATTTTGAGTGCAGTAAGCACCTGGCCAAGTTCGTCATGAACTTCCCTGGCAATACGCGATCTCTCTTCTTCGCGGATGAATTGAAGATGTGCAGATAGTGCGCGTAATTGCTCACGCGATGATCGGAGCTGCTCATCTGCTCGCTTTCTGTCAGTGACATCCTGAGCAATTCCCATCAAACTGGTCGGAGTTCCTTCCGAATCAGATACAACTTCAGCTCGAATTTGAATGTATTTAGTTTCTTCATCCGGGCGCACGATGCGATGCTCAAGGCTAAACATTCTCTTTGATTCAAAAAAACTTTGAACCAGCCGGCGATCATCCGGATGTACCAGTTCAATAAACTTTTCAAAACTAATTTGTTCAGCAGGATTTACTCCGTAAATTCGATACAATTCCTGTGACCAATGCAAACAATTTGAGGCGAGATCCCACTCCCAACTCCCCATTTGCGCAATACGCTGAGCAGCTTTGAGCTGCGTTTCACTCTTTCGCAATTTGTCAGCATCTTGCTTTTCTTTTGTAATATCACGCGCAATCTTTGAAATTCCGATAACTTCACCGGCTTGATTCTTGATCGGGGAAGCAGTCATGGATACATCAATACGTTCACCGGTTTTTCGGATTCGAACGGTTTCATAATGACCTATAGTTTCCCCTTTGCGTAATAGTTCAAGCGTGTTGTTATGTTCTTCTTTTTTGTCATCAGGAACAATAATTGAAATAGAATTTCCAACAGCCTCTTCTTCTGAAAATCCAAAGATTCGCCCTGCAGAAGGATTCCAACTCAAAATCGTCCCATCTGGTGAAGTGCCAACAATTGCATTATCGGAAGACTCAATGACACTGGCGAGCTGAGAGGATACTGTTTCTGATTCTTTTCGTTGGATTGCTGCTCCGACCATATTTGCTATGCTTTGTAAAAAATTAATTTCGTTTTGATTGAAATCGCGAACCTTTTTCGTATGCGCACTCAGGACTCCCAGCGATTTATCTTGACCCAGAATTAGAGCATTCACTCCACTGCTAATTCCTTTTTCAAGCAAATATTCAGCCGGGACAAAACGTTTTTCATCTTTTAAATTTTTGAAAAGAACAGGTCCATTCTGCTTGAGTGTAAACTCAAGGTCGGTGGCTTGCGCTGTTGGAAGCTGATGAACTTTTGAATATTGAGCAGGCCATCCCAGAGTTGCAGAGAGGATCAGGAAGCTGTTATCAACGGTTGTCTGTACAATACTGCAGAACTCTACATTAAGAATTTGTGAGATCAGGTAACAAGCCTCATTCATGAAACTATCCAGATCAGTTCCACGAAGAGCTCTTTTTCCAACTACGCTTAGAACTCCATGTTGTAGAACACGTGCAGCTAATGCGTCCTCACTTTTCCTGAGTGCTGCAGAGACAGCAACTAAGTCGTCGTCGCTTTTTTTGAGCGCCGCTGAAATGCGATCTAACTCATCAACACTCTTTACGAGAGTCGAGGATTCAGGTGGATCTTCCTTTCCTCTCTTTGACTGCTTGCGGCGCTCAATGAGATTCCGCAGGAAGTTCATGTCTTACATTTTAACTATTCGCACAGAGAACACGCAAAGAGTTACGCTGTGTTTTTAATTTGGATAGAGCACGACATTGAATCTGTCGAATTCTTTCCCTTGATAGCCCTAAACGATTTCCAATTTCTTTTAAGGTTCGAGGATGGTCATCATCCAATCCGTAACGGAGACGAAGTACCGTTTCCTCAGTATTGTTTAAATCACGTAGTGCGGAATGAACACTTTTTTTCGCAGAATCACGAATCAGACTGCTCTCTACAGTTTCCTCTATTCCTAGTGAGAAAACTTCTTCCAGAGCGCGTGCTTGTTCAGCGCTTGCTGGATGGTTCAATGAAATGGACTGGCCGCCGGCATCCATAATTTCTTGAAGATCATCCGCCGCAACTCCAAGTTCACTCGCAATTTCGCTAACAGTCGGCCGCCGGCTTAATTCTTCTTCTTTCTTTATCGCCATTAGTCCGGCACGATACAACATATAATTGACTTTTGCCGGTAATCGCACTGGATGACCTAGATTTGAAATCGCAGTCACTAACGCCTGGCGGATCCACCAAACTGCATAAGATATGAATCTTACATTTTTGGTGGGATCATACCGGCGGGCAGCTTCAAGTAATCCCATGTTTCCTTCATGAATTAAATCCAAAAATGAAACACCTGCACCGCGATAATTTTTTGCAATTTTTACAACAAAACGAAGATTTGCTTCCACTAAACGGCGAAATGCTTCTTCATCTCCATTATGTTGGATCCTTGCGCCCAACGCCTTTTCTTCTTCACTGTTTAAAAGCGGAGTCAGTGAGATTTCCCGTAGATAGACCCCCAACGTTTCACGTCCTTGTTTCTTAGATTCTTTAGCAGCGTACATGAGGCACCTCGTTAGAAAGTTACGTGTTTACAGTTAATAATTACGAATCATCAAGAAGAGAATAAGAAATATAGGTGCTCGGTGGCTATCAGATGAACACGCAATTTTGTGTAGCAAAATTTGCTACACACCCTCGTGAAAAGGTGCACTTATTGCGATTCTGCGGTACCATCTGTATCTTTATTCACTGCGATGAAATCATTCTGGTTCTTCTTTTTAACAATTTTAGCCTTGCTGATTTTGATGCAAATTTACGTCGCTAGAGGCGTACATTTGTGGCTTTTATCTTTGCCTATTTCAGGCGTTAACCGGATCTGGATTGAGCGTATTTTGTTCGTCGCGCTCATTTACTTCAACCTGTCAATTCCCGCGCGTTTTGTGATCCGAAGATTTATTCATCATGATCTTTCCTGGTTGAAATCGATCCTTGTTTTTCCAGGAACAACCTGGTTTATCACATTGATCATGATGTTTTGTTTGTTCGTTGTGAAGGATCTTGCGGGTTGGATTTTGTCTTTCTTCAAACAAGATACTGTTGATGCAAGCCGGCGTGCATTTTTGCAAGTCGCCGGAGCTTTCAGTCTTGGTGCGCCATTAATTCTTACAGGATATGGCGCTTTAAAAACGGCACGGGATTACAAAATAAAGCGCGTTGAGATTCCATTTAAAAATCTGCCGCATGCATTAGATGGATTCACGATAGCCCAGATCAGCGATATTCATTCCGGAACCTTCATGAATGAAAATGAAATGATTTCAATCCGTGAAATTATGGATTCGCAGCATCCACAGGTTGCAGTCATGACCGGCGATTTTGTTGATACTTCAGCACGTGAAATTGAACCGGTAGCACGAGTGTTCTCAAAACTAAAAACAGATTACGGAATTTTTGGGTGTATGGGAAATCATGATGTTTTTGATAACTACAAAGTAGTTTCTGCAGCGATGAAGGATTCTGGAATTGTAATGCTTGAAAATGAGAACAAGACTTTGCGAGTGAATGGCGAAGATTTAAATTTACTGGGCGTTAATGACTCGCGTTTGGCAGATTTACCAACAGCCATAAACGGTATCGATCCCGATGGATTTAAAGTCCTGCTCGCGCATCGGCCGGAATTTTTCCCGCAAAGTTTTCAAAACAGGATCGACCTTCAATTATCAGGTCACACACATGGCGGACAACTCGGCCTGAATTTCTTTGGGATTCCGCTTTCACCAATGCAGTTCTTCCACAAATACATTTACGGACTTTATAAAGAAGGAAAATCTTTCTTATATGTAAATCCAGGGGTAGGAATGGTTTTTGCGCCTATCCGGATCGGAATACGGCCAGAAATTACTCTAATTACTCTTCGATCTTCTCGCGCCGATTAAAATTACACATTGTGAAAAATTCACGGAATTGCGGATCATGGCATAATGCTTTATTCAATCCATAATATGCTTTCACCAGGTCATCCGTTTTACGGATTTTCTCATTCAAATTTCGCGCTAAAGATTCCCAAAGTTTGGCGGAAAGTTCCGTGCTGTTTGAAAGCAATGCCTTAAAATCATCACGCGAAAGAATCAGGACTTCAGTAGGCTCTTCCGCTTCAACAGTGGCAGCAGCAGCATGATCATCGATCAATGACATTTCACCCACAAAATCTCCAGGACCAAGCTTTGCCAGTTCAATCGTTTCATTGTCAAACTTAAGGTGAATTCGAACTTTCCCTTTTACGATGATAAAAAGCGCGCCACCAATAATTCCCTCTTCAATAATTCGGTCCCCCGTATTGTAATTGCCTTCTTTGAGCAGTCCTTGAATTAATGTGATCTGGCTGTCTTCAAGGTCTGAAAATAAATCGATGTTGTAAAGGAAGTCGTTGTCTACCATGGCCCTGATTATAACGCTTGATACAAATGAACTCCAGAATTGCTAAAAATGCATGCATTATTTGTAATACTATTTATATAGTACTATTGCATGATTTGTTCGAGAATACTCGTGAGTTCCTTGATATTTTCAATTGCATGATGCCTGTCGTCGACGGACGTGCCATTGCCGATTAAGATTGTGCGCATTCCCATTTCTTGAGCGGGCTTCAAATTACGTTCCATATCATCAATCAAAAGCACATCTCTGGGTTGAAGCCTTAAATAATCAATCACCAATCGATATGGATCAGGATTCGGCTTTGGAATGAAATTCATCGCCTCAATATCAAATATCCGCTCAAACTGATCTCTAACTCCGAGTGCATCCAAAATCCGATTGGCATGCTTCAAATCGCTATTGGTAAAAATCAGCTTGCGAGATTTCACCTGTTCCAGTGTTTGCCGTAATTCCAGATCGGCTGATAAAAATTCATGAACCGGCACATCATGCACATAATCTAAAAAATCACGAGGGTTCACTTCATGATGGAGCATCAAACCACGAAGCGTAGTGCCATATTGAATAAAATACTTATTTCTAAATTCGTTTACTTCATCTTCAGGAATCTGGAGATTTGAAATCAACCACTCGTTCATGCGCTGATCAATCAAATCAAAAACACCACAGCTTTCGGAGTACAGTGTATTATCCAAATCAAATAAAATGGCAGCAGGCATGTGAGGATTTAACCACAAAAACACAGAGAGAGTATAGAGAATGGAAAAGCCAATTTGTGTTTCTACATGGGAATTTGGGTTAAAAGCTGTACAAAAAGCAGCGGAGCTTTTTTCGAATGAAGTTCATCCGCTGGATGTGATTGAGCAATCGATCTGGGTAGTTGAGGATGATCCGGATGTGGCGAGTGTTGGTTATGGTGGGTTGCCGAATCAAAAAGGAATTGTTGAATTGGATGCTGTCATTATTGATGGCCCCGGAAAAAAATTGGCGCCATTGCAGCGCTGACCGGTGTTCGTCATGCAATTTCTGCCGCAAGGCTTGTAATGGAAAAAAGTCCTCATATTATGTTGGCCGGTTCAGGCGCGAAAGAATTTGCTATCGCTAATGGAATGACAGAAGAAGATCTGTTAACTGACGCCGCTAAAAAGCGATATGAAGAATGGAAAGCTAATCCGGTTTCACCTTTTGATGTTGAACCTTTTACGCAAAAGGATTCGCATGACACCATTTGTCTTTTACTTCGAGACAACCATGGAGATCTTTACGGCGGATGTTCAACGAGTGGCTTAGCCTGGAAACTTCCAGGCCGCGTAGGAGATGTGCCGCTGATCGGCTGCGGCCTTTATGTGGATAATGAAATCGGCGCTGCAGCAGCGACAGGTACGGGGGAATTAGCGATCCGTGAATGTGCCTCGATCGCGGTTGTTGAACTGATGCGGAATCAATACGATCCGGAAGAAGCTTGCCAAATTGTTTTGGAAAGAGCGCTCAAAGGCGAATCAAAAGATCCAAGACAACTAGCACTGATCGCGTTACGCAAAGATGGCAAAATCGGTACTGCGTGCCTGAAAAAAGGATTCCATGCGGCTGTGCTGTTAAATAACCAGCCGCGTTTAATTGAAGTTAATCCCCCTAGTTCTGAGAGAAGATAGAGAATAGAGAATAGAGAATAGAGAATAGAGAATAGAGAATAGAGAATAGAGAATAGAGAATGGAGAATGGAGGATTGAGGATAGAATGAGGGGAGAGAACTGTGGAAGTCTGGATGATTTGAAGGAGGTTACATGGCTTTCATTCAGACTTTTCGAGACTTGCAAGTTTATCAGCTTGCCCGAATAAGTACGCAAAAGATTTTTTTGATTACCCGTTCATTTCCTTTTGAAGAAAAATATTGCTTAGTTAATCAGATTAGACGGTCCTCAAGAGCAGTGAATGCGATGCTTGCCGAAGCATGGGCGCGTCGATCTTATCCCGCAGCTTTTACAAATAAAGTTAGTGAGGCGCTTAGTGAGGCAATGGAAACACAAGCATGGTTAGATCATGCAATTGATTGTGAATACATTGGAGAAGAAGAATTTAACGAGCTGGATTCTTCATGGCAGCAAATTGGCGCGATGCTTCGGAGAATGATGGAAAAAACACCTGAGTTTTGTAGAAACTCCTATCGCAAGAAATAGAATCCTCTATTCTCTATTCTCTATCCTCTATTCCTCTATCCTCTTTCCGTCATAGCCTGATGGTTGGATTATCGTTTTCCAAACAACCATGAACGTTACGGAAGAATCTGGACACCAAATCCATCTGATCTTCAGGCTTTGCTGTCCTAATGTTTCCTAATTGATTGTTCAGCAACACAAGTTCCAAATAATTTGCCAGATTGTTACAGCGCCTCGATAACCGTATACCTTGATCAAGAATATTTCCGTCCGCTTCCAAATCTTCCATCGATGGAATCATGTGGTGAACGCTGGTTGAAAGTTCTTCCAACAATTTCAAACTGTCCTGGATCAGAGTAAATACTTCATTAATTTTTTTCATCCAATCTTCACCAACATCCCCAACCTGTTGAAAGGTGGATTCTAGTCCTTCACCTTGTTTCTGAACGTCTTCAAAGAGTCCAGAAAGACGCTCGTTCACTTGCGAAATAATTGTCCATTCCTTTGGTGTTTGCGTGTTAATTTCAATTGAAGTCGATCCAATTCTGATTTTGTCGTTAGGATTAATCATCGTTCCATCAGGAACAAGATTTTCATTGACACGCACATGCACCGACGGTTTCGCAAATTCGATTTTCCATTGGGAGCTAATGCGAAGTAAACTTAAATGCTTGCCGGAAACACTGGGGTCATCAATCGGAATATGATTTTCTTGCAAGCTTCGGCCAATCTTCAAAAGTGGTTGACTGATCGGCAATCTTTGACGAATGACACTTCCTGGATCTTGAACAATAATTTCAGGCAATAATGGAGGCGCATTGTCAAAAAAGACTAATGTGTAAGCATCTAATCTTATGTAGTCACCCGTGCTAAGTTCCTTACGGGTGATCCGTTCTCCATTCACATATGTTGAATTTGCACTGCCTAAATCCTCAACGCACCATACTCCATTAGCTTCAAACAATCGTATGTGCTTCTTGGATACTGTGGGAAAATTCAATTGAAGATCCGCATCAGGAGCACGTCCGACTACGGCACTGGTTTCAACAGGGAATTCTACTCTCAGAGTTTTATTGATCAGGATTGCCATAAAAGACTATTTTAGTTAATCACACCACATCAGCAAAAGTGCGTTCCATTCGCTTGAAATACAGAGCACCGGTGATCAGAAGGAAAATCGCAGTGATAGTAGATACGGCTAAAACAGCCGTGGGCGGATTAGGCGTTTGTAATAATGCCCAACGGAACCCTTCGACTACACCAACCATAGGATTTAATGCATAAATAATTTGCCAACGTTCCGCCAACAGACTGCTAGGATAGGCCACAGGTGTGGAAAACAGCCAGAATTGAGCAAGAAATGGAACTATATATCGCACGTCTCTGAACTCTACATTCAACGCAGAAAGCCATAGTCCTGTTCCAAGAGCGGTAATCAAAGCTATGAGGAAGAAAAACGGTATTGTAAGAATTGTGATTCCAGGAGCGATACCGTAATACAAAATCATTCCGATCAAAACCACGAAAGCGATTACAAAATCAAGAATTCCCGAAAGAATAGCTGCAATTGGAATTACGAGTCGTGGAAAATATACTTTGGTGATGAGATGCTGACTTCCGATCAGACTGTTTGATGATTGCGTAATCGCGTTTGCAAAGAAAATCCAGGGGACAAGCCCGGCAAAAGCAAATAGTGGATATGGAACTCCATCGGAAGGTACATGCGCAAGTCTCCCGAAAAACAAACTGAAAACAAGCATTGTGAGTAAAGGTTGAATGATTGCCCACGCTGCGCCAAGAACAGTTTGTTTGTATCGGACTTTTAGATCACGCCAGATTAAAAAATATAAAAGCTCACGATATTTCCATAGTTCGCGAAAATTGAGCCCAATCCAACCCTTCGCTGGTTGTATCCGCGTGATCACGGAAGGTGTCATGAATTTTTTGCAACACTAAAAAATTGAAAATTTAAAGCGTAAATATCTTTTTGGATCCTGCCGAATGTCACGGATCAAAAGCTGTATCTCTTTCATCGTATCGTTTGTTGTTTCGTAAAGCTGTTTGTCATAGAAAAGTTTGCCGACTGTTCCTTCACCTTTAGCAACTCGATCCGAGAGTGGCTTTATATTGGCCATTACCCCATTCAAATTATTATAAAGTGCCGGATCTTTGGAAAGCTTACCAAAAGTACCTTCCCCATTTTCCATTCGAGCTACCACTGTTTCAAGTTTGTTAATAGTACTTTCCAATTTTTTGCCAAGTTCTTTATCATTCAAGATCTTCCCAGCTGGTCCCTCATTTGATCGCAGATTATCCGTTGCAGATCGTACATTTGCCATGGAAGCGCTTAAATCTTTATAGACTTTGTCATCATTGATTAATTTAGCTAGAGTTCCATTTCCTTGTTGTGTTTTTCGCAATACTTCGTTGAGGTTTGTAAAAACAGCATCGTCTTTAAGCAATCGCCCAAGTGTTCCTTTTCCTTCTTTCATTGACAGTGTAATGTCCTTGACGTTATTTACAGTCTCACCAAGATCGTCAAAAGTATGATTGGCGCGAGCGACCATTTCATCAAAATCAAGCGGTGGAGCACCTGTGATTGTTTCGTATTCTTTCAGCGGTCTTCCATCACGAGTACCTTGGCTGATCTCTATGTACTTGTCTCCCAACAACCCCAAGCTTGTGAGATGGGCAATGGAATCAGTACGAATGCGCTCTTTGTATTTTTCCTGAATACGCATCGTAATTCGAACCCCTTTTTCAAGTTCTGCGAATTCATAAGATTTAATAGTTCCCACTGTGACACCTTCAAGCATCACCGGTGAGTCCTCACGCAATCCTCCGATATTCGGCAAATATGTGTAAAGTGTATAACGTGAAGCAAAAGGCGATTCAACACCAAGTACGAGTACAACAATCGCAACCAATATTGTCAGCGATATAATTATGAGTACTCCAACCTTCAACTCAGACCACGCTAGAGCCTTCTTAGTCGGCATAACATCCTCCGTTTCTCTGCGGTAAAATCTTCATTCCCGAAACTCAGCAATCATTGGATCCTTTGAATTTCTAAAATCATCCGCAGTACCTTCAAATACTTTTTCACCTTCATTGATCATGTAAAAAATAGTTTCTCGCAACCTTCGTCCAGTAGGATCAGGAACCATTCGAACATCATTTCCCTCAACTGAAATCATGTTATAAGCAAGTTTGAATCCATCCTCCAACTTATGAGAAACCAGAACTGAAGTGACATTTCTAAGATCGCGAAGCTTTATCATTTGCTTAATGATGGTCTTTGATGTCACAGGATCTAAGCCAGCCGTAGGTTCATCATAAAGAATGGCATTAGGATTTGCTGCCATCGCCCGCGCAATCGCAACACGTCTTTTTTGACCCCCACTTAACTCCGACGGCATCTTGTCTATCATTTCTTCGAGCTCAACTAGAGTAAGAAGTTCAAGGATCCGCTCTTCAATTTGCTCCTCAGGCATGATCTTGCGTTCATATAATACATATCCAACATTTTCGCGTACGGTTAACGAGTCGAATAAAGCGCTTTCTTGAAAAACCATTCCTAGTTTTTGCCTTACAGGCAGTAGTTCAGTTTCAGTGTAATGGCTAATTTCTTCACCTTCTACGTGAATTTCACCGCTGTCTGGCTTAATAAGTCCCAGTATTAACTTCAAAATAGTGCTCTTTCCAGCACCGCTAACGCCAACGATCATCATTGAAGTTCCGGTCATTACTCGAAGGCTGATGTTTTTTAGAATATGAAAATCGCCAACGGAAAAATAGACATTTCGCAATTCGATCATGCATCCTTTCGGTGGACGTTGATCCGTTGAAGGAGCTATGATCATAGTCGTATCTGGTTTACTCATTAAAACACCGCGAAAAAGATTCGGGTCAAAATAAAGTCTGATGCGAGAACTAAAACTGAGCAAACCACGACTGATTGTGTTGTAGAACGACCGACACCTTGAGTGCCTCCCGTAGTTTGTAATCCCATGTAGCATCCAGTCATTGCAATGATGTAACCAAATACGAACGGTTTGATCAACCCGCCAATGATATCGCTTGCAGATAATGCATCAATAGCAGATGAAAAATAAAGTCCGCCCGGAATTCTTAACAAAATAATTCCAATTAGCCACCCGCCAAGCAAGCCAACTGTATCGGAGAGAACCGTCAAAAGTGGAACCATGATCAATCCACTGACCATTCTTGGAACTACAAGTTTGCGAATCGGATCGCTTCCCATAGCGCGCATTGCATTTATTTGATCGGTCACTATCATCGATCCCAATTCCGCTGCAATCCCAGAACCAACTCGGCCAGCCACCATCAATGCCGTTAACACTGGCCCAAGCTCACGGATCATAGAAAGACTGACAACGCGGCCAACATAATTTTTTGCTCCGAATGTTTCCAGACTGAGAGCTGTTTGCAGGGCGAGAACCATGCCTGTAAATAGGCCGGTAAGGATAACGATATTCAGCGAGCCTACGCCCATTGAGTCCATTTGTAACAAAATCTCTTGAGGAAAACGTGGACGTGTAAGTAAGGCGTGAAGAGCAGCGACGCACAAATGGAAATAATTTTGTACTTCGTTAACCCACTGTTTGATCGTTTCCATAAAGGAAAGATTATAACCGCTCGAGGCCGGGTCCCGCGGAGGTGAGGCGCGGGTGCCGGCCTCTATTAGTTACTTTCGCAAAATTACTCGAGCTGGAGCACCATCCAGCCCTGTTAATTTCATAGGAAGGCAGGACATTTCATATTCACCTGGGTCGACCTCCGAAAGATTCAAGCCTTCCACAATAATCACCTGATTTCCCAGAAGATAGCGATGGACCGGGTGATTTAAATCGCCAAACTTTTCCAATGAAAGATAATCGAACCCAATTAATTTGATGTCATTTTCTGCAAGATACTTCGCAGCATCCAATGTCAAATAAACGTATTTCTTTTGAAAACGTTTCTTGTTTTTCCATAACCAGGAATTTCGGGTCTTCAATAAAATCCTGAAATCGTTTTCCAATTGCAAATTTTGTATTTCTTGAAGACCGACCTTTTCCTTGTCAATAATTTCAACCACACCGGCCTGTCAAAATGTCGAGCGGTAATTCCGTAATGGTTGCACCGCTCTGAATGAAATGTGCGGGTGCATCAACATGAGTTCCAGTATGATTTCCAAGCGTGAGCCGGTGGATTTCATATCCATCATGTTCAATAGATTTCAGCTTGCGTGATTTATATTTAGCATCGCCTGGATAAGTGGGCATCCCTATTTGGATATTCACACTGATATCGTATATTTTTGCAGGCATTATTTAGTGCGCAAGAATCAGGAAATCATTTCCTGAGGACTAAAAAAGAATGGGATTTCAGTGGATGCGGAAACCTCTGAATCAGATCCATGAATCACATTCTGTTCAACATTTGATGCTAAATCCTTTCGAATTGTTCCTTCCGCTGCTTTGGCTGGATCAGTAGCTCCCATTAAAGTGCGAAGACGTTCAATGATATTCTCCCCTTCCAAAACCATCGGCACAATCGGACCCGAACTCATAAACTTGATTAAGCTGCCGTAAAACGGACGCTCTTTGTGAACGGCATAAAACGCACCCGCTTTTTCCGGTGAAAGATGTACCATTTTCATTCCGACAATTCGAAAACCTGCGGCCTCAAGCCGCTTTATAACTTCCCCGATCGATTTTTGACGTACTCCGTCCGGCTTAATGATTGCTAATGTCCTTTGCATTCCTCATCTCACTTTTTGATTTTTGATCTTTTCATACATTGTTTTACCGATTTCAGCGGGACTTTTTGTTACAGTCACACCCACCGTTTCAAGTGCAGCAATCTTAGATGCTGCTGTACCAGTTCCGCCTGAAACGATTGCACCAGCATGACCCATCCGTTTATCGGCTGGCGCAGTTGTACCGGCAATAAACGAAACAACGGGCTTTTTAACATTGCTACGGATAAACTCAGCGGCTTGCTCTTCGGCAGTACCGCCTATTTCACCAATCATTACGATTGCCGTAGTTTGCGAATCGGCTTCAAACAATTGCAGCGCATCAATAAAAGATGTGCCATTTACTGGATCACCGCCAATCCCAATACAAGTTGATTGGCCAAGATTTAATTTGCTGAGTTGTCCAACAGCTTCATAGGTCAACGTTCCGCTGCGGCTTACTACTCCGACATCCCCTTGTTTATGAATAAAGCCAGGCATTATTCCGATTTTGCATTTGCCAGGGGAAATGATTCCCGGACAATTTGGTCCGATCAAACGTGATTTCTTCGATTCACTTAAGTATCGTTTCACCTGAACCATATCATTCACCGGAATTCCTTCCGTGATAGCGATAATGACTTGAATTCCAGCATCCAGCGATTCCAGAATTGCATCAGCGGCAAATGGTGGCGGTACAAAAATTATCGAAACGTTCGCACCTTCTTCACGCACTGCATCGCGCACTGTATTGAAAATCGGTACTGGCTTTTTGTTGGGCGGTACTTCAGTAAGCTGCGTTCCACCTTTACCTGGAGTAACTCCACCTACCACATTCGTTTGCGCGTAATCCATGCATTGATATGTATGAAACTTGCCCTCTTTGCCTGTAATCCCCTGCACTATGATTCGCGAAGTTTCGTCTACTAAAACACTCATCGTATCCTCCTGACTATTGAGAATAGAGTATTGAGGATAGAGGATCGTATATCTGAAAACATAGCTTTAATTCTTGCGATTGGTGTTTCTACAAAAATCAGATGTTTTTTCCATCATTCTGCGAAGCATTCCGCCAATATGCTGCCATGAAGAGTCCAACTCAGCAAATTGAGTTTCACCTATATATTTACAATCTTTGGCGTGATCTAACCATGCTTGCGTTTCCATCGCCTCACCTAAGGCCTCACTAATTTATTCGCAAAAGCTGCAGGGTAAGACCGACGTACCCATGCTTCAGCTATCATCGCGTTTACTGCTCTTGAAGATCGTCTAATCTGATTCGCTAAACAAAATTTTTCTTCAACCGGAAATGATTGTGTTATCAAAAAAATCCTTTTGGTATTTGTTCGTGCGAGTTGATAGACTTGCAGATCTCGAAAAGATTGAATGAAAGCCATGGCTCCTCCTTAATTTCATCCAGGCTTCCACGTACCTTTTCAATTCTCAATCCTCCATCCTCAATCCTCTATTATCAATAAAGTATCGCAAAAACAATCCTGTTATCCTTGCTGCGAGGCTGCCTTAACCGCCTTCTCGGCCGCGTCTTTCATGTCTTCAGCGATCGTTAACTTCAAACCAGATGTACGCAAAATTTCTTTCCCTTGATCGACGTTCGTGCCTTCCATGCGTACGACAACTGGCAATTGCAGATTCAATTCACGCGTAGTTTCGACAACACCTTGTGCAAGAACATCGCATCGCAATATTCCACCAAATATATTGATCATGACAGCCTTAACATCGCGATCGGAAGTTAGTATGCGAAAAGCGTTCATGATCTGATCTTTCTTGGCACCGCCACCTACATCCAAAAAATTTGCAGGCTTGCCGCCAACAAACTTAATGATATCCATGGTCGCCATTGCCAATCCTGCACCGTTCACCATGCATCCAACAGTTCCATCCAGCTTTACGTAATTGAGATTGTATTTGGATGCTTCAACTTCCAATGGATCTTCTTCACTGATATCCCGCAGCTCAACAATCTCGGGATGCCTGAACAGTGCGTTGTCATCAAAATTTATTTTCGCATCGAGTGCCAGGACATCGCCCTGTTTTGTCAACAGCAATGGATTGATTTCTGCAAGCGATGCATCTTTTTCAATGAACAATCGAAATAATTCTGTTACGAAATGTACGCCTTTTTTAATGCTTTCCGCAGGCAAACCGAGTCCGTATGCAATTGCCCGCGCTTGAAAAGGAAGAAGTCGTTCACCGCGTACATGAATCTTCAAAAGTTTCTCAGGCTTTTCTTTAGCCAATGTTTCGATGTCCATTCCACCTTCTGAACTCGCCATAATCACTGGTATTGATGCCTGCCGATCCAAAACAATACCAAGGTAATACTCTTTGGCGATATCGAGTCCTTGTTCAACTAAAACTTTGTTGACAATTTTTCCTTCGGGGCCAGTCTGAGGTGTTACTAGAGGTTTTCCTAAAAGTTCAGCCGCTTTTGCTGCAGCTTCATCAGGACTTTTTGCAATCTTGATTCCGCCGCCTTTACCACGTCCGCCGGCATGAATTTGTGCTTTTACAACAACTACAGGCGTTCCTAATTTTTGCGCAGCAGCTTTTGCTTCTTCAGACGTTGATGCAACTATTCCGTTAGGAACTGGAATTCCATAATTGCGAAAAAGTTCTTTGCCCTGATACTCATGAATTTTCATTTTTCACCGGCTATCAAAACAATTTTTAACCACTTCGTGGTTTATTAAAAGTCATCTCACAAGTACTTGTTGGCCTTCAGCACATCGACAAGTTCTTGAACGGCTTTGAGTGATTTGTTTAATCCTTCACGTTCTTCAGGTAACAATTTAATTTCGATGATTTCTTCAATACCTTTTGCGCCTAACTTCACCGGCACTCCAAGAAACACTCCGTTTGCTCCATATTGGCCTTCAAGGTAAGTAGCGCATGGCAATATCTTTTTCTTGTCTCTGAGAATCGCATTTACCATCTCTACTGCAGATGAGCCAGGAGCATAATATGCGCTGCCCGTTTTGAGTAAAGCGACAATTTCACCGCCACCTTTACGGGTGCGTTCAATTAATGCATTCAATTTGTCAGGTGGAAATAATTCTGTAATTGGAATTCCGGCAACAGTAGAATATCGAGGCAGCGGCACCATTTCATCACCATGTCCACCCAATACAAATGCATGGACATTCTCCACAGAAACATTCAAGGCTTCTGCAATGAAAGTGCAAAACCGCGCTGAATCAAGAACACCGGCCATTCCGATTACGCGATGTTTTGGAAAGCCGCTAACTTTGAGCGCAAGGTGAGCCATTGCATCAAGTGGATTTGTAACCATGATCAGAATTGCATTCGGCGAACGTTTTGCGACATTCTCTACAACTTCCTTCACAATACTTGCATTTTTGAGCAACAAATCATCACGGCTCATACCAGGTTTGCGCGGAAGTCCTGCTGTAATTACAACAATGTCAGAGTTATCGGTAATATCGTAGCTGTTTGATCCAAGGAGTCGTGCATTGTATCGCTCAACCGGTCCTGCTTCTAACAAATCGAGCGCCTTTCCTTGAGGCACGCCTTCAATAATGTCAACAAGAGCTACATCAGCAAGCTCTTTTTGTGCAACTTGTTGCGCTACGGTTGCACCAACATTTCCTGCACCAATTACAGTAACTTTCTTTCTCATGATTACCTCATACTTACCACAGAGATCTAAAGATTTTCGATAATTGCCGATGCGAACTCGGACGTTTTTAATTCTTTCGCACCTTCAGTCTGCCGCGCAAGATCATAAGTGACTTTCTTTTGTTGAATTGTTGTTGCAAAAGCGCGTTCGATTGCTGATGCCGCTTCTTTCCAATTCATAAATTCCAACATCATCACCGCAGTCAAAAGCAGCGAACCGGGATTCACCATGTCTTTGTCTGCATATTTCGGAGCAGAACCGTGTGTGGCTTCAAACAGCGCAGCTTCATCTCCGATGTTTGCGCCTGGCGCAATTCCAAGGCCACCGACTTGGGCGGCACATGCATCGGATAAATAATCACCATTCAAATTGGTAGTGGCGATCACTTCATATTCATCGGTACGAGTTAAGATCTGCTGAAACATTGAATCTGCAATTCGATCTTTGATAACTATTTTGCCGCCAGCATTTCCACTGCCAAGCTGTTCTTCACTGATCGTTTGATCGCCAAATTCAGTGCGTGCAACTTCATAACCCCAATCACGGAAAGCGCCTTCGGTATACTTCTGAATATTACCTTTATGCACCAGCGTTACACTCTTGCGGCCGTGTTGTATTGCATGTTGAATTGCCATACGCACCAGCCGCGAACTTGCAAATTTTGAAATTGGCTTAATTCCAATACCTGAATCCGGCCGAATGATAACGTTGAGTTGATCCTTTAACATCTTGATTACTTTCAACGCATTCTCGCTGCCGGATTGCCATTCAATACCAGCATAAACATCTTCAGTATTTTCACGGAAGATAATGACATTCATTTTTTCCGGGTTGCGAACCGGAGATGGAACACCTTGATAATATTTTACCGGCCGCACACAGGCATACAAATCTAACACCTGGCGAAGAGTCACGTTTAAGCTGCGGAATCCACCGCCGACTGGTGTTGTAAGAGGTCCCTTGATAACAACTTTGTAATCAGCAATAGCTTCTGTTGTATCTTTCGGAAGAAGTTCACCATACTTTGCTTGCGCTTTTTCACCGGCGTAAATTTCAAGCCATTCGATTTTTCTTTTTCCACCGTAATTTTTTTCTACTGCCGCATTCACAACACGGTGTGTTGCTTTTGTGATATCACGTCCAATTCCATCGCCTTCAATAAATGGAATAATGGGGTTATAAGGAACCTGAAGCTTTCCCCCACTCAGTTGGATTTTTTCCCCATTCTTTGGTTCTTCAAGCTTGTCGTATGGCACTCTTCCACCTCGCCGATCATTTGGTAGCAGCGGTTCACAAGAATTGTGAACCGCTATGATTCTATCTTCAACTCAACACGAATTGTGTAAGAAAAGGATTCGTAGATTTGAAGAGAACTGTAGTTAAGCGGATTGCCTGCGGAGTTTGCGGCGCAAACGCTTCCGGGCAGAAGCCTGCTTCGCTCTTTTCTTTTCGCCAGGCTTTAAATAAAAGGAATGCTTCTTAATTTCCTTGATGATGTCCTCTTGCTGGACTTTACGCTTGAATCGCTTCAAAGCGCTTTCCAAAGATTCACCATCCTGGATGATAACTTCAGCCAACCAATTCACCTCCTTTTTTGTGGACGTCGAATTCTATCACAACCTCTCGTCAAGACGCAAAAGTCTCTGAGGCCCGGCTTTCGAACCCCACCACCGCAAAGCCCCGACCTCTACTTCAGTCCAAACACATACCCGTTTTCCGACGAGACAAGCTCCACCGGTGCATCGATTCTTACATGATCTCCTTCTTGAGTCTGCAACCTTGCGATACAACGAAGTCCGGCATCCAATTGAATGATCGCTAAATAATACGGGACAATGTTTTGAAATTGTTCCGGCGCAACATGCACACGCGTAAAGCTGTAAATTTTTCCTGCACCACTCACAGTTTCAGAAACTGTTGAAGTTACGTGCGCACAGGCAGGACATAAATCAACATCCGGTAAATATGTTTTCTTACAGGAAGGACATCTTCGAATTATCAGTTCCATGATTATGCCCTCCTCTTTAAAATATGAACAACACAGCTCGCACCGCTGCCGCCTAAATTATGCGCCAGAGCAATTTCAGCATTTTGAACCTGGCGCGCACCGGCTTGACCACGCAACTGCAAAATCAATTCAGCAACTTGAGCTACACCAGTTGCGCCAACTGGATGTCCTTTCGACTTTAATCCACCGCTGGTATTTACTGGAATTTTTCCGCCGATTGCAGTCATCCCTTCAAGAGTAAATGGCCCGCCTTGCCCTTTCTTGCAAAAACCAAGATCTTCGATCGCAATAATTTCAGCTATTGTGAAACAATCATGCACTTCCACAACATCGATATCTTGTGGAGTTAAATTCGCCATTTCATATGCGCGACGTCCCGCCGCAATCGTTGCTTCAAATTTGGTTATGTCTGATTTCATGTACATACAAAACGAATCGGAAGCTTGTCCGTGACCAACAATATCAATAGGGGTCTCTGAATAATCGGACGCCAGTTGCGATGCACAAACTACAAGCGCTGCTCCACCATCTGTAATTAATGAACAATCAAAAAGATTCAAAGGCTCCGCAACAAGCACTGGTGAAGTATTCGCTTTCTCCATCGAAATTTCCTTTTGCATATGAGCATCAGGATTTTTTGCGCCATTCGCATGATTCTTAACTGCAACCGCCGAAAGATGTTCACGCCGAGTTCCGTATTCATGCATGTGTCGCTGCGCCATCAACGCAAACATTGAAGGAAACGTTGCGCCAATTTTTGCTTCAGTTTCCCAATCTGCTGCCTGGGCCAAATACTCTGTAACGCGTGGAGTCTCTACAGTATTCATTTTTTCAACGCCGCCTACCAAAACAAAATCATACAAACCGGATCCAACTGCGATCACTGCTTCGCGCAAGGCCGCACCGCTGGATGCACAAGCCGCTTCAGTTCTGGTGCATGGAACATTCGGCAAACCTAAAGCGGTGGCAGCATAAGCAGCAACATGGTTTTGTCGATTGAATCCAGTCGCTGCAAAATTACCAAGATAAAATGCTTGAATCAGTGAAGCATCAACATGTGCATCTTCTAAAGCCTTTTTTCCAGCTTCAGCAATCAAGCTCTTCAACGAACGATCCGGAAATACTCCGAATTTCGTTTTACCAGCTCCGATGATTGATACTCCTCGCATATCCTTTCTCCAAATCTGAAATTAATTATGGTGGCGGTTCATTTAACAATTTTTCTATTTCTTTCAATAATTCCTTTTCATCCATGGTATCGCTAAAGGTTGAATTATTTTTTAGCAGCGTGGCAATCAGCGAATCAAGAGAACCTTTGCCGATATCTTCGTCACCGTGTTCTTCTTCCATCCATCTTTTATAAACTGATTCAACCAGTTCTTTCTTTTTGGGTTCCAATTCTTCTGCCACTAATTTGAAATCATAAGGACCAGCGATTCCGAACCAATATTGCTTGTAATATTGTTTTAGCGCGGCAAAAAATGCATCATCGCCGATCGCTTTTCGAATGCTGTCAAATCCTAATGCACCTTTGCCATATACAATTGCTGCATATTCCAGCGGTCCATTGTATGCAGATGCAGGCAATAGAACGGGTTGATCACTCCCGCCCAGCAGTCGATGCATCTGATAATTCAATTTCATTTGCATTTCCATTTGTTTTTCAGCTGCTTCGCGTCCGTAGAAATGTTCGAAATACAAAACCGCGGAGTAATTCGCCATCGCTTCATCAATAAACGGATATTTTTTGGAATTACTTCCTACCACAGCATTCCACCATTGATGTGCAACTTCATGCGCAACGACAAATTCCAATAATTGCTGAAACATCGGATTTGCTGCTAACAGTTGATCCAGTGAAGCCGTTTCTGTGGAATCTTCATCATCCTTGTAAAGCATCGATGAAATTGTCACCAGGCCTGGAAATTCCACGCCTCCTGCTCCGCCATATAAAGGAGCTTCCACAACATCCAGTTCCGTGTACGGATAAGGACCAAACTCTTGATAGAAATATTCATATGCTTTAACGGCCGTATCTAAAACTTTTTCACCGCTATCACGATGCTTGGTAAGGTAATAAGAACGGATTGTTGTTTGACCACGAATTGAACTTTTTTGTTCGAATTGTTTGCTGAGTTCAACAACGAAGTCGCGAGTCATCTGCGATTCAATTTGATGTTCTAACTTCCCCTGGGTTTGAGGTATTTTTTTAATTGTGGATCCTGTAGTCACAACTTGATACGCTGCAGGCACCGTCAATCGAACGTGGAATGCTGCCGGATCGAAATAGCTGACATCGCCAATTCCTGCATATGCTTCTTCATCCCAACCATCTTTATCAAATTTGGAAAGTGCTGCATACCACATTCCTAAATTCAGGACTTCTTTATTCGAACCAAAAATTCCGTAATCGGTTTCTTTCTGTTGGTTCGTAGGATTTATGATTTGAGTCAATTGATCCATTGCTTCTGAAAACAGGTCCTTTGTTCCTGATTGTTCGGGAATAATTGCATCAAAATCGAATTCTACGGTTACAGTTTTTCCCGGCTGAAGTGCCGCCGGCAAATAGACTCGCAGTGATGGACCCTTCTCTTCAGTTTTTGCTGCAGCGTCATTTGCTTTAACGTTTGAAATAGTGATGTACTTGTCCTGAGTTTTTGTCAGTGCAGGATCATTAGGATAAAGAAAAAACAAAAGATAATTGGTCGATTTTTCTTGCTTGTTCGTAAAAGTAACTTTTTGATGCCCGGAATATTTCAACGCTTCAGGATCAATATTTACACTGATTTCATAGACAGTCGAAAACGATAATCCTGCTGCTTGTCTTGCCGCAGGCTTTGTCAGTGAAGCTTCAGCCGAAAAACAACAAAAAGATAAAACCGCCAACAATATTAGTACCCCCTCCTTATGAAGGAGCGGGACAGGGGGTGGTTGGAATGTTTTGAAAGCCTCCAACCCCCTCTTAAATCTCCCCCTTAATAAGGGGGAGAGAGATCTTAACATCGAAAATGATTTCATTTTTTTTCCAAGAGATAACCTACATAGAATATTAGGCATCCAGTAGCCAGGGCCGCCAGTTCAAACTTAATCAAACTATACTGCACACCAAATAAAAAGCCTGAAGCAACGACGATTAACCCTACGAGCTCGAGAAATTTGCCGGTAAACTTCATTCAATTTCGTGCGAGCATGCTCCGATCCATTCCTCGCCGGTCTCTGATATTTCTTTTTTCCAGATCGGTACGCGATGCTTCAATTCGTCAATTCCATACCTGCAAGCTTCAATCGCTTCCTTGCGATGCTCTGCCGAAACTCCAACGATCACCGCTATATCTCCCACTTCAAGCTGACCAATCCGATGCTCAATCGCAATTCTTTTCAGCGGCCATTTCGAATACATTTCGCTTATTATTTCTTCAAACTTTTTTTCAGCCATCGAAACATGACATTCATAAAAAAGGTGCCGTATCGTTTTTCCTTCATTCGTTCGCCGAATTCGCCCTAGAAATAACGCCACGCCCCCACCATTTTCATCTTTCACAGCTTCCAAAATTCGATCAACAGAAAGCGGGCCATCATAAATATATTTCGGAGATCCTCCGCTTACTGGAGGAAATAATAGGATTTGATCATTATCTTTCAGTGCAGTCGAACGCGGAACATATTCATCATTGATCGCAAATAAAGGCGGAATCGATACAACCTTAGGGAAACGTTCTGTAATTGTTTTCCATAGATCTTCACAAGTCATTCCATCGATATATTGCAAATTGAGCTCTCGTGTTCCTGCAAATTCGGCAAATGCGGCGAAAAGCTTGATAGTAATCATGGTGCAGTTAGACTTTCTCGCGCGGATCAAACAATTTCATATATTCATCGATCGCAAAACGATCGGTCATTCCAGCAACATAATCACAGATCACGCGTTCTTTTCCCTCTTGTGGAATTCGATTCTGAAAATGGCTCGGCAGAAGTGATGGATCTTCTTGATACGCTTTAAACAATGCCTCAAGAATCCTCCGCGCTTTATTTTTCATTCGATTAACGCGGAAGTGGTTATACATATTTTTGTAAAGATGCGTTTTCAGTTCTCGATGTTTATCAGCAACTTCATCGCTGAAATACACCAGCATCCGTGGTGCTTTTCTGATATCTTCCAGAGTTTTGATCCCTTCTTTTTGAATTGTGCGACGGATGTTTTCAATTAAATCTGTAACTTCTATATTAATCAGGCTGATAATCGTTTTGTTGATCAATAATTTCAGAGGCGCTTTCGGATGATCCGCCTTGGCGGATCGAAATAGATCCCCAAAAATTCGGACATTTTCAACGAGACCCTCAAGATCCAACAGCCGCGATTCCAAACCATCATCGAGATCATGATTGTTGTAAGCGATCTCATCACAGAGATCCACAATTTGCGCTTCTAACGGAGGCAATTCATCCAGCGCATAATCGCGTACTGAAGCCGGCGGATTTTTCATACCTTTATATATGGTGCTGTGTTTGACGATCCCTTCCCGCGCTTCGAATGTTAAATTCAATCCTGGAAATTCAATATATTTTTCTTCAAGAAGTTCCACGATCCGTAAGGTTTGAAGATTGTGTTCAAAACCTCCGAAATTTTTCATCAGATCATTTAAAACATCTTGACCGGAATGTCCGAATGGAGGATGTCCCATATCATGCGATAACGCCAGCGCTTCACAAAGATGAGCATTTAATCCTAAAACTTCAGCTAACGTGCGCGTAATTTGAGCGACTTCAATGCTGTGCGTTAAACGTGTGCGATAGTGATCGCCTTCATGATTCACAAATACCTGAGTTTTGTATTCCAAACGACGGAAAGCGCGTGAATGAATAATCCGATCGCGATCCCGCTGAAATGGAGAACGATACGGATGTTCAGGTTCCGGATAACGGCGTCCGCGCGTCTGGTTGTCTTGAATAGCGTAGGAAGCAAGCATTAGTTCATTTAACCGCAAAGGCTCAAAGAAAACAAAGTCATGGTTTTACAATAAATTTGCCGAATACGTTCCCCCTCCTTATGAAGGAGGGGGCTAGGGGGTGGTTGGAAATCTTCATTATGCTTCCAACCCCCTCTTTAATTCTCCCCCTTCCTAAGGGGGAGACATTCTTGACGCATTTGTTTAAATAATAAAACTAAGCTGGAACAACAATAATTTTGCCGAATAGGTTGCGATCCTCCATTTTTTCTTCAGCTTTCCAAGTATCGGGCAATGAAAATACTGAATCAATCACAGGCTTTAATTTGCCTTCACTGACAAATTTAAAGACTTCAAGCAAATCACGCTTTCCGCCCATATAACTTCCAAGAATTGAAAGCTGACGGCTGTAAACATATCGCAAATCCATTTTTGCATCAGGACCTGAAGTTGCACCACAAGTTACAAGGCGTCCAAAACGTGACAAACTCAATACGTTCTTTTCCCAATTTTCTTGACCGGTATGCTCCAGAATCACATCCACACCACGTTTGTTTGTAGTGCGCCGAATTTCATCAAGGAAATCTTTTTGTTTGTAATTAATCAGAACATCAGCACCAAGTTGTTTTGCTTTTTCTAACTTTTCATCCGTGCTCGCGGTTGCAAACACACGTGCACCAATTAATTTTGCAATTTGAATTCCTGCAATACCCACTCCACTTCCAGCAGCTTGAATCAACACATCTTCGCCTGCCTGCAGTTTCGCTCGATCCACTAGCATGTGCCACGCTGTTTGGAAAACAAGTGGAATCGAAGCAGCTTGTTCGTAATTAAGATTCGATGGCAAATGGAATAACGTTTGCTCCGGTACTACGACTGCTTCGGCCAGACAACCATAACGGTGGACTCCCACCATACCGAAGGATGGGCAACAACTGTCTTGATTCTTCAAGCAATATTCACATCGGCCGCATGAGTAAGGTGGAGTAATTACCACTGCATCCCCTGGCTTAAAATGCGTCACTCCGGAACCAACTAAAACCACATCGCCAGCACCTTCGCATCCAGAAACATGAGGCAGAGGTGTTGGTCTCCCAGGAATTCCTTTTCGAAGCCACAGATCCAGATGATTCAGCGCAGCCACACGAATCTTTACGACGACTTCAAATGGCTTTGCTTCTGGCTCGGGAATATCCTCATATTGCAATACGTCAGGTCCACCATGTTTGTGAAAAACAATCGCTTTCATTGGCCGCCTCCGTGTCTCCGTGGTTTGAGCCCAGAGATGTCATAATATAAGGAAAAATTATGAAATGGTCTTTAGCTTATCTGATTTTGTTTCTAATGCCGATTGCGGGTTTTGCACAAACCGATTCCGGTTTGCTGCAAGAAGGTATGAAAGCCTATCAGCAAGGCGATTATGATACTGCAATTTCAAAACTAAAAACCGCCACTGAAACCGTGGCGTCTTCCGAAGATAAAGCGTCAGCCCATCTCGCCTTAGGCATTATCTATCAACTTCTAAACGATGAAGATCAAGCCCGCACCGAGTTTGCTAAAGCTATTATTGTCAATCCCCAGTTAAAACTCGATCGCGATTTTTACTCCACAAAAACGATTCAGCTTTTTGATGAAGCAAAACATGAAGGGCTGGAACGTGTGAAAAAAGGAAAGGCTTTATATCTTGAAGGCAAATATGAAGAAGCGATCGAACAAATCAACACAGGCATTAATTTACTTTTAGCTACGAGCCCAAAAATTGAGCGACACATCATCATTGATGGTTATTTGACTGCGGCCAAAATTTACCAGCTCATGGCAAAAAATGAGATGGCTGTGGCTCAGTTTGAAAAAGCATTGCAGGTGAATCCAGAACTTTCGTTGAACCCTGAACTATATTCTCAATCCACAATCAATCTTTTTCAGGAGGCTAAATTAGCGGGCGATCGAACCATCGCAAAGGCTCGTGAACTTTTAGCAGGAAAAAATTATTCTGATGCGATTCAGCTGATCGAACAAAATGAAAAGAAATATTATTCAAAAGCTTCGCAAAAAGACGCGAACTTTGTACTGGCGGAAGCCTTATACTCCAGCAAACAAACTGCTCGGGCTGAAACTGCAGTAACTGCGGTTCTGACCATGGATCCTGCGTATTCTCCGAATGGAAATGTGGCCGATGCATCTTTTCGAAATTTTTTCCAGGATCAAAAACGGAAAAAGAATGGTGGCTTACAAAAAGTTCTGATCGTTCGTGGTGCTGAGAACCCGGTTCATGATCTTGCAATTGAAGGATTCAAAAAAGAAATTTCTGCGGCTGAAATGAAGGAGACTGAAGTTTCAAATGCCGGGGATGTAATCAAGAAATTTCACCCGAATGCAATTTTCGTTACTGGTGCAAATTCACTGCAAGCTGTACGGAAAGTGGAGAATCAAGTTCCGGTAGTGTTCGCGAATGTGTTGAAAAGTGAAACTGGCGATTTGAAAAACACAAATGTTGGTGGAATTTTTTGGGAAGTTCCAATTCAAGCGCAATTTTCATTTTTAGCCGCTGTTTTGCCAAAAGCGAAACGGATCGGTGTAATTTACAACCCGGAAGTAACTGGCGAACAAATTCGTGAAGCACAAACGGTAGCACCTAAATATGGATTGGAAGTTATTACGCGAACTGCTCAGAATTCTTCGCAAATGGAAGAAGTATTGTCGGATTGGGAAGGGATTGATGTGCTATGGGTAATTCCTGATAAATCGTTGGTGAATTCACCGGAAGTATTTCATTCAGTTTTGTCGTTAACACTGAATCACAACCTTCCGGTGCTGGCTTATCACGAAGCGTTCGTGAAGGAAGGTGCGTTGTTGTCTGTCAGCAGCGATTTTGGTTCCATGGGAAAACAAGCCGGGGAGCTCGTTCATAATTTGCTTGATCAAAAGAGCGGGAAAAATTTGCCATCAGTTTCGCCGACATTATCGAAGCTAGCCATTAATTTGAAAACGGCCAAGAAGTTGAATATCGAAATCAATCCCAACGTCGTCATGAGCGCATCGCAGGTTTACAAATAAGCTCAACCACAAAAGCTCTGAGTCTTGGTGGTTTCTTCGCTATGCTAGAATCAAGCGAATAATAGGAGGGTGTGGATGAGAGTCATCGCAATCCTTGGAATCCTTTTCATATTCACAACCGTCGTTATTGCACAAGAACAAAAGCAAGAAGAAGTAACGCTGGAAGATATTTTTAACCTGGTATCGGAAGGCAAAGTTATTACCGCCACTCGAACCGAACGTTTATTGAAAACAGCACCACAAGCGGTCACTGTCATCACCCGCCAGCAAATCAAGGAAATGGGCGCTTCGACAATCGGTGAAGCATTACGGTTTGTTCCAGGTGTAAATGCAAGGATTACTCCGATGGGTGGAGTTCTGGGAATCAGATCGCTTGGACCTTCACCATTTACTGAACGTGTTTTGTTATTGATTGATGGAACGCCTTATAACAGCCCTGATAAAGGCGGCTATCCTGGACATCCAGCGTACGAAGATTTTTTCCCGATCGAACACGTGAAGCGTATTGAAGTGATCAAAGGTCCGGGTTCAGCTTTGTACGGACAAAATGCTTTTTTTGGAATAGTTAACATCATTACGGAAGATTTCAAAGATAAAGGTTCACGTTCAGCTGTAGCTCAAGGTGGATCCAGAAACGTCGGTCGATTCGCATTGAGTTACGGTGATAGGGGAGAAGATTGGAATTATTCGTTCACTGGAAAATACAAAACCCAGGACGGCCCGATGAGGTTCAATGATAATTCCGATATTAATAGCGGCGATTTTTTTGCAAAGGCAAATTACAAGGATTTTGCCATTTCGTATTTGTTCCACAAAGATGATTCAAGTCCATTTATTTTTGATCAGCAACAGCAAATTGCAACCCTTCCAACACATCAGACTTTAAATTTCGTAGATGCTTCTTATAACAAAAAATTCTCGGAACAGTTAAGCTGGCGCACTAAAGGATTTTTTAATCGTCGCAACGGAAATACTTGTGAAAATTGCCACAATCCATTATCGATCGGCCATCAAGATAGGCTTGTCGAAAATGAGGACGAAGTAAATCAACGTTTGTATTTCAATTCACAACTTGATTGGGTAGTTTCAAGCCATAGGATTATTTTTGGAATTGATGGCCAATCCGATAAAACAGAAAAAGATATCGTTCGTTTGCCTGATGCTGATGAAACAGTAAATAACATCGCCGGCTACGCACAGGGCGAATTTAGTTTTGCGAATGGCAAAACAATTATCACAGCCGGGGTGCGGGTTGATCAAAACGAAATAACCGATACATCCGTCAGTCCAAGCATTTCAGCAGTTTTTCTTCCAAGCGAAAAACTTGTATTACGAACTTCTTACGGCCGTGCTTTCCGACAGCCAACATGGAATGATCTTTTCATTGATATGAAATTTCTCGCCAGCCCGGGACCGCCTCCGTTAAGAATTACAGGCAATCCGAATCTTCAAACAGAAAAAATTGATACATTTGAAGCTGGTCTGGAATATTTTTTTACGCCGGAACTCTCAGCCAAAACAGATTTCTATTACAGCGGTATTCGAGACTTTATCCAATTCGGTCCAGGGGTTCCTGTAGGACTTTCAGCAAACCGCGGACCTGACATTCATGTTTCAGGTGTTGATATTGAAGGTAGATTTCGACCGAACCATAAATTTTCTGCAATCCTTGGATATGCATTCCAATCTACTGATCTAAATTCACCAACTTCAGCGTTTGATCCGGACGGCGCATATGCACCCGATAATAAATTCACCGGAATCATCAACGTGAATCCAATTGATTTGCTCAGCTTTAATTTCGGATTTAATTATTGGAGTAAATTCGATTCGCGAGGATTCGCGGCAGAGACAACAAATCGTTTGGGTATAGTAGTTGGTGAGCCATTTACATACGCAAACTTCCAAACAGTTGTTAAATTGCCGGTTGGCGGACAGCATTTGAACTTAGGATTTTTGATCAAGAATCTATTTGATGAAGAAGTGGAATTAACTCCTGCAGTGGGAGTTGACGATTCACTGTTCGGGCGGGAGTATTACGGAACTGTTTCCTTCGACTTCTGAACCACAGAGGTACAGAGTAAATTTGGAGAATCGCAAAGAGCCGCCGAACCACAGAAGCGCAGAGTTTTAGTTTTTTAAAAGCGCAAAGAGTCGGCGCGCTTGATCGGGCGAGATGCCGTCAGATCGAACTGCAAGATTGACTGCTTCCTGACCCAGAACTTTATACACACTTAAAATCTCCGGTGGAAGTTGTTCCAATACCTCCAGGTGAGCCCGAATTGTTTTTTCATCACCTCTGGCGATTGGCCCAGTAAGTGCTGCAGCAGTTCCAAATTCTTCAACATTCTGCAACGCACTCACCATTAATGGCAGGAAGGCTTGATACGAATCTTCAGGTGATTCACCAATCTCCTCCATAATACTTAACGCCATTTGAACAAGAACAACAAGGTAATTTGCAGCAAAAACGCCGGCGATATGATAAAGAACTTTTCTTCCGGTTGGAATTAACAACAGCTTACCTTGAAGCTTATCAACCATGTGAATCGCCCAGGTCATGGCGCGATCACTTCCTTCAATGGCGTAATAAATTCCGGGCAAAGTTTCTAAGGCTTTTGCAGGATCAGCAAAAACTTGCAAAGGATGAATTGAAGCTATCTCGGCACCTTTCTGCTGCAACGGTTCTAAAACTGCAGAACTCAACGAGCCGCTTGTGTGATAGAAAAAATGTCCCGCTAGTGAATTCGGACCTTCATCATCGATTATTTTTACGATCTCAGGAATTGCATCATCATTGGTAGTTATGAAATGAACAGTCCCAAAGGAAACAGCTTCAATCGGATCCGTTGACGCTTCACCTGCTCCAATAAAGTGCGCCGCTTCTTCTGCATGTTTCATGTTCCGGCACGCAACAATTCCGATCGTGTATCCTGCATTTTTTAGCGCCGCGGCAAAAGTGCGGCCCACTCTACCACAACCAATAAACGAAATCTTTTCCAGTTCAGCCATAATCTAATAATTCTAAACCACCAATGATAAACTTCTGCTATGAATATAACCACAGGGATGAAAGTTGGAAATTACGAAATTCTAACTTTGATCGGTTCCGGTGGAATGGGACAAGTCTATCGGGCGCGCGATGTTCAACTGGGGCGAATTGTAGCTATCAAGTTTTTAGGTGAAGAATCTGAAAATGAAGATCGCCTGAGAAGATTTTTCACCGAAGCAAAAGCGGCTTCAGCCTTGAATCATCCCAACATCCTCACCGTATACGGTATTGGTGAATTTAATGAAAAGCCGTTTATCGTAACAGAGTTTGTTGAAGGTCATACTCTTCGCAACATTATTGAACAAGGCCCGCTTCCTTTAAATCGGGCACTGGATATTACCTTACAAACCCTGGCTGGACTTTCCAAAGCACATTCCATTGGAATTGTTCATCGCGATTTAAAGCCAGAAAACATCATGATCAGTCATGATGGCTTTGTAAAAATTCTTGATTTTGGCTTAGCAAAACTAATTAAACAAGATTCCATTGATACAACCGCTTCATTGTCAATCATGGATAGCCCCGTTACGAAAACTGGAATGATTGTGGGAACTGCTGCCTACATGAGTCCGGAACAAGCTCGCGGACAAAGCGCTGATCTTCGTTCCGATCTATTTTCTCTTGGAATTGTTCTTTATGAAATGTTAACCGGAATGAATCCATTCCGGCGCGCTACTGCCGTCGATACTATTAGCGCAATTCTGCGCGATGCTCCACCATCTCTAGTCTCAACTATAAAAGTGAACATGCCTGGATTGTCTGAGTTGTTGGATAAGACATTACAGAAAGAAGCAGCGAAAAGATTTTCATCCGCGAAAGAAATGGAGCAAGCGATCAATACTTTGCGTACGCAGTTGAATTCGAAAGAACTTCACGAAACAGTCGCGTATTCAACTGTGATTCCTTCTACCGCAACAGTAGAAAAACAAACCTCACAGACCGCACCAAATTTAAAATGGGCTGCTGTTGCGATTGTACTGTTGGCAATTGCAGGAGGTGCTTTCTTACTTTGGCGCAAATCCACGACACCTATAAAAATGTCGGGGCCGCCGGTGATTGCTGTGATGGCATTCGAGAATAAAACTGCTGATCCGGAATTGGCGAAAGCAGATATTGGACGCGTTTTATCAGATTCATTTGTGCAAGTATTGAATGATTGCAAAGGAGTTCAGGTGGTTTCGCCATGGCGGATCAATGCAGCAGCAATGGAAATCGGACGAACTTTTTCAGATACTGCACATGATTTGAAATTCATCGAAAAATTAAATCAAACTTTAAATGCAAATATCATTTTGTCCGGATCACTTTCCCAAATTCAAAATACATTCATCTTAAATGCCACTCTTACAGATTTGGTTAGCGGAAAACTGGTCGGAAATTTTCAATCACAATGTGAAGGCAAAAGCGGGATTTTAAGCTCACTGACAAAAAACATTTCTGAACCTCTTAAATCGAGACTTGCGGAAGCTGGAGCACCTATTGCAGGAGGAAGAGATTCCAAACAAATGGCAACTGGCTCTCTTGACGCATACACACATTATCTAAGGTCACGGGATCTTACTACCGAAGGCAAATGGAAAGATGCAGTTATTGAGTTAGAGAAAGCGCTTGCGATTGATCCGAATATGGCCATTGCATGGGGAGAGCTCGCGTGCGCATATTCGTTCGCAGGCGATGATGTACGTTCGAAAGCTGCTCATGAAAAAGCACTTGAATTAAAGGCACGGCTTACACGAAGGGAGCAAGCATGGCTCGAATCAATCGGCGTATGGATTTCTGGAAACGGGACAGAATACAGGAAAACAATGGCTCAGTTTATGAAAGACTTTCCAGACGAACGTGATGCGCATTTCTACGTCGGTTTATCATGGCAATATCTGGATCATGATTGCAAGAAAGCGCTTGAATCTTACGATCTCGGATTTCGTTTAACGCCAAATTATTATCCACTGACAAAATCGATTGTTGATTGTCAATTGGAGCTCAACCAAAAACAGCAAGCGATCGAAAGCTTGAATCGATACATGAAAATGGTACGCTCAGGTTACGGTTACGATCAAGCATTAGCACGTTTGAATAAAATTCAATCTTCGCCGCAGATCTCTAACCACTGAGGAGTTCAAATGAATATAGAAAATTTGGTAACAAAGAGATCAATTGCTACTTTCTTAGCAATAACATTTGCATTGAGCTCCATCTTTTACGCGATCATCATTTCCATCGGCAAGTTAGGTGCAGGAAATGGGATCTATGTTTACGGATTGATGTGGTGCCCTGGAACCGCTGCCCTAATCACTTGCCGCCTGCGTGGAATCAGTTTTCCAGAGCTGGGATGGAGATGGAATACACGTTACGTTTTGATCAGCTACATCGTCCCGATCGTTTACGGCTTGCTCGCATATCTTGCGGTTTGGACTTCAGGTTTCGGTAAATTTCCTAATGATGATTTCGTCAAATCAGTTGCCACTAGTTTCGGCTGGAAAAATTTTCCACCGGCAATTGTAATTGCACTGTATGTACTTCTACATGGAACAATCGGAATGGCTTCAAGTCTTTCATCCGCATTGGGTGAAGAAATCGGATGGCGCGGTTTTCTAGCACCTCAGCTGGCAAAAGTAACAAGCTTTACAAAAACGGCATTGATTGGTGGAATCATCTGGTCAATCTGGCATTACCCTCTCCTTTTGTTCGCTGATTACAATAGCGGCACATCGCCCTGGTTTGCATTGACTTGTTTCACCGTAATGGTAATTGCGATCAGCTTTCCATTAGCATGGTTACGATTGAAATCAGGAAGCTTATGGACAGGTGCATTCCTTCATGCCAGCCATAATCTTTTCATTCAATCCATTCTGTCTCCATTGACTACTGATACCGGTCAAACAAAATATTTTATTGATGAATTCGGCATCGCGGTGCCAACCATAACCGTAATTATTGCGTTTATTTATTGGAGAAAACGTTTTGAAGTAATCGATGCGCAGCTACAAACATCAACTGCGCTTGTGGTTTAGTATTCCTTCGGTTACTGACTGTTGGCAACATCAATCATCAGCCGAATGACCTGATCCGAAATCCCTGCTTTTTTAAGAGCGATTAAGTCGTCCGCCGAAGTTTTGAAATTACAGCGTGAGGAATTGATCTTTTGCATGATTACGCTGCTTCCAAGACCAGCTTTTGTCAGAGCAATAATCGAGGAATTCGTCAAAATCTCCTGATCATCATCAGACGACGTCGCGACAGTTTTTCCTCCGGTTTGAAGGACAATTGTTGCCTGGGGTGCATGCCCTCTGTCGGAATAAAGCTGTTTCAATCTTGTCATTGATTGAACCGCATCTTGAATTGGGCCGATGGTTCCGAAAAATATTTTTCATCATGCCTCAATTGAATCGCGCGGTCATACAAACTTGCGGCTTTGTTCAACAGCTCTTGTGAACGATCCAAATCCGTCTCTTGATAGGCCATAGCTTCACAGGCAAGAGCAAGATTGAATGACCTATACGCTTCGTCTTTAGATGATAACCCGTTCAATTTTTCCCACATCGCAGCAGCCTGAGCCCAGGGCAAAGGCCGGCCTGCGTCATCTGCATCATTTAAAAGTTGATTGCCTTTTTTGAGCGGGCCATTTTTTGCAAGTATCACCCGAACCGGCTCTTTTACCGGTGCAAGATCTGCTGCAATTTTCCAGGAAACTTCTTCAAGCAATGAACGACGCGCCGTCTCCTCATCTGGAACCCAATCGTAACGTCCGGATTGACTCACTGAATACGAAGCCGATGAGTTCGTATGACGTAATTCTCCGCGGGCCTTTGGATCGGTCGTTGTGCAAACAGCGGTTGCTGATCCCGTAACAGAAGTTGAAATCCAACTGACCGGCACGTTTTGATAGTCATCTTTTGTTTCCCAGATTTTTTTCTTTTCATTCCATTCTTGTTTGGTTCCAACTCTTGTGTATTCCGTGGTGTATTGTGTTTGCTGATTTTTATCCGTATCCAGATATTCCAAACTACACGACAGCAACAATGCTGAAGAATCGCTGGAAACGATTTTTATGTCAGGCAGGGCATCTGTAAGATATCCGCCAACCAGCTGCGAAATCGTTTGCTCCGATCCGAAACCTTCTGTTGCTTTTGCTGTTACCTGGATCTGCAAAGGCCGGGCTGGAAGAATGTATGATGGAACAATACGGCGCATCATTGTGATGTGTTCTTTATTCGTCCCAAACTGCGCTTCAAAAACACCAGGAATCAGAAAAATAAGAATTATGATTAATACAGGCCGGAATTTTCGATCCATACGCTCCCTCCACTATCTGGCATTATAATCTACCACAGAGGCAAGGAGAGTCTGAAAAATGGGTGATATGTTGCTCTGGTTTTGGAAGCGGCATAAAAGCGTAGCACTCAAGAAGCAAAATCTGTTCTGCACATTTTGCAATAAGCCACAGGGCGAAGTTTATCGACTGATTGCCTCCACTCCTTCCATCTGCATTTGCAATCAATGCATTACGGATGGATGGCTCATCCTCTCTGACCATCCGGATTATGTTCCCCGCGATTTGCAATTCGAAGTTTCCAATTCCCGGATGGATCCCGGGTTACGGTGTTCCTTCTGTCATAAGCCATCAAAAAATGTTGGCAGGATGATTTCTACAACTTCAAACAGTGCGATCTGTGAAGAATGCCTTGATGCCTGCAGCATGATGCTGATTCAAGAAGAAAAACAGAATTAAACTTTGTTCATGCTTTGAAAATCGGTGATCGGGTAAGTTCCCCCTCCTTATGAAGGAGGGGCAAGGGGAGGTTGGAACATTTCGAAGCACTTCAACCCCTCTTTGATCTCCCCCTTCATGAGGGGGAGAAACGAACGTTGATTTTCGCTAGTTGCTTTGTGGTGATTAGTTATTGATTCCTACCTGGGTCAAAATGAACGCGTAGTCAAAAGCATCATCACGCATGCTATCGTAACGGCCTGATTGTCCACCGTGCCCGCCTGCTTCTAGTGCAATTTTAAACAACAAAACATTCTTGTCCGTTTTATTCGCGCGCAATCTTGCAACATATTTTGCAGGCTCCCAATACATCACCTGACTGTCATAAAACGAAGTACGTACTAAAATCGCAGGATAATTTTGCTTCGAAATGTTGTCGTATGGTGAATAGGATTTCATGTAAAAATAAGCATCTTTTTCATTTGGATTCCCCCACTCCGGATACTCCGGTACCACCAATGGAATCGTAGGATCAAGCATTGTGTTGATTACATCAACATACGGCACATAATTTACAATCGCCTTGAAAAGATCCGGGCGCATATTTGTGACAGCGCCCATTAGAAGTCCACCTGCACTGCCACCGGTTGCAACCAGGCGATCCTTCGATGTGTATTTTTCAGTGATCAAATGTTCAGCAACGGCAATGTAATCCGTAAACGTATTTTTCTTATTCATCATTTTGCCTTGCTCATACCACTCTTTTCCTAAATCTCCACCTCCACGGATATGCGCTTCAGCGTAAATCATTCCACGATCCAAAAGTACTAATCTTTCAGAATCAAAATAGATGGAAACAGGATAACCGTAGGCGCCATATCCGCTCAAAAGAAGCGGCGCAGTTCCATCTTTCTTTGTCCCTTTGCGATAAACCAGCGACACCGGGACTTTTACGCCGTCTTTTGCAGTGGCGTAGATCCGTTCGGAAACATAGTTCGCAGAATTAAAACCACCGGGCACTTCATACTGTTTCAACAAAGTCTTTTGCCGCGTATCCATGTTGTAGTCATAGACCGAACTGGGAGTCACAAAAGATTGATAACCAATCCGCACAATATTTGTATTGAACACAGGATTGACCCCGACATAAGCTTCGAATACCGGTTCTGGCATTTCGATCCGGTGTGAATTCCCATTTCGAAAATCAATTACACGGATCCAGGGAAGTCCATTTTCACGTTCTGAAATCACACAATGATTTTCAAAAAAATCCATATCTTCTATAAACACCGCTTTGCTGTGCGGAATAAATTCTTTCCAATTTTTTGGTGATGGATCATCCAGAGGTGCTGTAACGATTCGGAAATTTTTTGCATCCTTATTTGTCATTATGTAAAAGCCACCTTTGTAGATTGCCGGATGATATTCATGTTTGTTTTCTCTTGGAAGAATCATTTTGGGAGCTTCCATCGGTTTATCTGCAGGAAGGTATCTATATTCGGTTGCATCAGTGCTGTCTGAGCCGAAGAATATGTATTTCTGGTCATTCGTTAAATATGTGAATACCCGATAAATTTCATCTTTTTCTTCAAACATCAATTCATGTTGATCGCTGCCTAGCGCATGCCGGAACAAACGATATGATCGCTTTGCAGGATCTGTCGTGGTGTAAAACATCGTTTTGTTGTCCGTTGCCCAGGCGAAGGAACTAACTCGTTCCACTTTGTCAGGAAATATTTTTCCCGTTCGAAGATCCATGATGTGCAAAGTGTAATCGCGGAAGCCAGTTGTATCCGTGGCATATGCCATTAAGTTTCCATCAGGGCTGACATCTCTTAAACCAACACTCATAAACTTTTGACCTTCCGCAAGTTTATTTACATCCATAATGATTTCTTCCGGCGCATCTAAACTTCCTTTCTTGCGGCAAAGCATGTAATACTGCTTTCCTTGTTCAGTACGGCTGTAATAAAAATAATTGCCTTCACGAAAAGGTACGCTCATATCGGTTTCTTTGACGTGGCTTAATATTTCTTTATAAAGCTTTTCCTGAAAAGGAGCTGTGGGTCTCATCATGGCGTCTGCATATGCGTTTTCTGCGGTTAAATATGCTTTTACTTCCGGATTCTCTCTTTCCCGCATCCAGTAATAATCATCCACACGCGTGTCACCGTGAATGCTCATCGTTTTGGGAATTTTTTTCGCAACTGGCGGCTGCAGTGATATTTCTTTTGCTGCCGCGGAATAAAGAAATGCTAAAACTAACGCAAAAATCGCAAGAATTTTTCTCATGTGATTTCCCTCGTTGATTTGTAGGGGCGAGCGGAAGCTCGCCCTCCAGTCTATTATCTGTTACTCGATAGCCGGGCGACCTTCCGGTCGCCCCTACTGCATTTCTTTAGCCCACCTGGATTAAGCCAAAACGATTATTCCAATATTTCTGAAAAAAGTCTTTAAGAACAGCCGGCTTATTTCGAATTGCATCCATATACAGGAATGCTTCTTTGCGCGCCACTTCCAAAATTTTTTGATCTAACAGCAGATTTGCAATTCGAAATCGGGCTATTCCGGATTGACGTGTTCCAGTAAGTTCTCCTGGACCCCGAATTTGCAGATCTGTTTCTGCAATCTTGAATCCATCTGTCGTACTGATCATTGCTTGAATTCGCTGTTTTGCTTCTTCAGTATGCTTCGAAGCGGCGGGTACAAGCAAATAACAATAAGATTGTTGTGATCCTCGACCGACCCGCCCGCGCAGCTGATGCAGCTGTGAGAGTCCGAAACGTTCCGCATGTTCAATTACCATGATGCTTGCATTCGGGACATCGATCCCCACTTCTATTACTGTTGTGGCTACAAGCATCTGGATCTTTCGGTTCAAAAAATCTTTCATGATGGTGTCACGATCAACTGACGGAATGCTTCCATGAATCAAACCGATTCTTAGTTCTGGATACGCTTTCCGTAATTGCGCCGCGAGTTGTTCTGCTGCCGATAGTTGTAACTTCTCCGATTCCTCAATCAGCGGGCACAATATATAAGCTTGTTTTCCTGTTTTTATTTCACTGGCAATTTTGTTATATAACTCTGCCCTTCGCTTTAGTTCCACCGCTTTGGTGATAATCGGTTTTCGCCCGGGAGGCATCTCATCTAAGACGGATGTTTCCAGATCACCATAAACCGTTAATGCCAGCGATCTGGGAATCGGAGTGGCAGTCATGATTAAGCAATCCGGCTGATCACCTTTTCTGAGCAATTTTTCGCGCTGCAAAACTCCGAATCGATGTTGTTCATCGATGATGACCAAACCAAGACGATGGAACTGAACGGGATCTTGAATCAAAGCATGAGTTCCAATCAATAGATGACATTCCCCACTTGCAAGCGACTCCAAAACTTCGGTACGGTCCTTTTTCTTTTGACCGCCACGGAGTAACCGTACTATATATGTAGTATTATGTAGAATTTCATTGATTTTGCTGAAGTGCTGCTCGGCCAGGATTTCAGTGGGCGCCATCAACGCCGCTTGCATTCCATTCTCTACCGCCACCATCGCAGCCATTAATGCAATAATCGTCTTACCGCTTCCCACATCACCCTGCAGAAGACGATACATCACCACGCTTGTTTTCATATCTTCCACAATCTCGCGGATCACTTTTTTCTGAGCTGTAGTAAGACGAAACGGAAGCGCTTCTTTGATTTTTTTTCGGATCCGGTCATCAATCTCAATCCGGTGCTTCTTCATTGGCCGTTCTTTACGCCGGTAAGCAAGGCCAAGCTCCAACAAATAGAATTCCTCGAAAATTAATCTGCGATGACCTTGAGAGCGTCTGGCTTCAAGTTCATCGATCGACGCATCCGAGCCCGGAAAATGTAAATGCACAAATGCACTTTTCCGATCGATCAATCTGTAATGATCGCGGATTTTTTGCGAAAGCGGTTCACCAAAAGCAGCAGCCGGAATTGCTTCAAGACACATCTTGATGATGTAACGAAGCATTTTTGGAGTAATGCTGCCGATTCTTTCATAAACCGGACGAACCTGCAGAAATCGTGATACTTCATTCCCTTTTGCAAATTCAAATTGCGGATCTTTGATTAATGGCACCGATGCAAATGGTTCCATCAGCACATTGCCATGAACCACAACCGTCTTTCCTTTTTCGAATTGATCTTTCAAATACGGTTGATTAAAGAAACGCAGTAAAGCTGAGCCAGAACCATCCCTGATAGTCACTTCCAGAATTTTGAAACGTTGTCTGGCCGTAATTTGAAGATGGTTTCGCGATACAGTGCCGGAGATCGTTACCGCTTGACCATTCTTGATATCAGAGATGCGCTTTAACTCGCGCCAATCTTCATAGCGGAAAGGAAGATACCACAGTAAATCTTCAATAGTTCGGATGCCGTGATCGCGAAGAATCTTACCGCGCTTTTCATTGATCAGCGGCGCATTCTCAATGCTAGAAGATAACTGCAGCGTTTTCATTGAATCAATTTTAACGCAGAGATCGCCGAGATCGCGCAAAGAATTAGCACACGGATATTTACGGATGCACACGGCGCGGGCTGTGCCCGCGCCGTGTTCATCCGCGTTCATCCGTGGTTCAAAAAATACTCTGCGTTCTTGGCGATCTCTGCGGTAAGTTATTTGGGTTGCGGGCACAGCCCGCGCCGTGTTTATACGTGGTTAATAAATTTAGATCCGTGGAAATTGGTTAAATCCGTGTCTTCCGTGTGCGAATCTCAGCGTGCTCTGCGTTAAAAAATTAGTGAACTGAAAGCGGATGAGCTCTTTTGAGCGAATACTTGCGCATTTTCTTTTGGAGGCCCTGGCGTGTTAATCCCAATTTTCTGGCAGTGTAGGAAACATTCCAGCCATTTTCTTCGAGACTTTGTCGGATGATGTAGGATTCGACCGATGAGATTTTATCTTGCAATGATCCACTTTCAACCGGAACGGAAGCCGGCATCGATACACCCAACAAAAATCTCGGAAGATGTGATTGTTGAATAATCAGATCGGTTGTCAGAATCACAGCTCGCTCAACAATGTTCTCAAGCTCCCTAACATTACCCGGCCAATCATAATCTTGCAGAATCTTCATCGCCTCTTGCGACATACGTTTTGCAGGCAATTCATTTTTGATGCAAAACTTCTCAACAAAATGATTCACCAGGACCGGCACATCTTCTTTGCGTTCACGCAGTGGTGGAATATAAAACGGAACAACATTCAAACGGTAGTATAAATCCTTACGAAATTTGCGTTCGGCAACAAGCCTTTCCAGATCTTGATTCGTTGCGCAAATAATTCGCACATTCACTTTGCGGTTGGGTTTGTCCTCACCAATTTTCTGAATCTCACCATACTGCACAGCGCGCAACAGCAAGGTTTGAAGTTTGATGCTCATATCCGCAACTTCATCTAAAAACAAAGTCCCTTGATGCGCCAGCTCAAACTTTCCCATTTGATCACGGATCGCGCCGGTGAATGATCCTTTAACGTGTCCAAATAATTCATTCGCCAGAATTTCTTCGGTAAGACCGCCGCAATTCACAGTGATAAACGGCTTGTCTCGCCTTTTACTATTGAAGTGGATTGCGTGGGCAATCAATTCTTTTCCCACACCACTTTCACCAAGCAGCATCACCGTCACATGTGATTGAGCTACTTTTTCCACAAACTGATCCACTTCCTGCATGATCCTGCTTTTTCCAATGATTGCAATCTCTCCGCCTTTCAGCCGGATATACTCACCAAGCTGTGCTCGTCTGAGAAAAAATACCATCTCATCGACCAGTTTTTGCAAAGATCGAACATGATCCGCAGTGAAGTTGTTCAATCTTGTTGATTCCAGCAAAAGAACGCCGATTGCGCGTCCTTGAAAAACAATTGGAATACCAAGGTTCGATTGAATATTGCGGAATAGAGTGACGTAATGTGGATCCTTGGAAACATCACCGCAAATGTATGGTGTACAGGTTCGAAGTACTTCAAATGAAATGCTGGAGCGCTGTTCGGGAGAATATCGCAAACGTGATGGAGGATTTTGCAAAAAATCTCCTTTACTTGCTTGTTGTTTAATGATGAGATCGCCACTTGTTTCTTCAAGCAAAAGTATGGTTCCGTGCGCGGTTCCGGTTAGCTCGAATGCAAGTTCCAGAATGTTTTTAAGCAGCTGATCTAACTGAGTAGCTTGAAGAGAATCCATAGTTAATATCTTTTCGGCTAATTTGTCCCGAAGTTGATTCTCTTTCTGCAGGGTTTCGAATTTTTGCATAGTCTTTATCAGACGAGCAATTTGAGAACAGAGCGCCAGCAAAAAGGCAGCATCATCTTTTTTAAACGCCCGCGGTCTATTCGATTCGATCACCAAAATCCCAGTTACATTAGGAGGAGTTTTGCGTTCTGGAGGTAAATTCTGCTGCATCGACACGGTTGTTTGCATCAAATGGAGCGGAATGTAAATGCCGGAACGTGCTCCGCGATAAAAAGGGAGATAAAAAGAAGAATCGGAATAGTCCATTACGATTTCATGATGACCTTCAGACGCAATTTTCTTGAAAACCGGCTCCATTAAAGCGAGTTTGGTGGTTTTGCGAAGCAGATCTCTTTCCGTCTTTGCTCGAATATCAAGACATTCTTTTTCATAATCAATGAGGGTGATCAAACCATAAGTTGCATCAACTGCTTGAAGTGAAAATTCCAGGACGCGGTTTAGAAGTTCATTGAGACCGGGCATCGTATGCAGTTCGAGAATCAAGGGATAAAACTGTTCAATCCGATGATCTTTGGTGATGCCCATCGATGTTGCTTCATGTTAACACGAATAAGGCGCTACAATAGAACAGATGGCAATCGATTATCGAACCTTACTAAAGAAACTAGAAAAAACGCTGGAAAAGATCGAAGAATCGCCAAGTATCGCTAGCATGTTACATACAATCGTTGAATCGATTGTGGTAGGACTTGGTCCGGAAATTGGAATTACCGGCGGTCGTTTGTATGAACAGACCAATAGCCACTACCAGTTGGCTTCACAGAGCGGCACTCCAAAAGTTACTGGCGACGTTACGATTTCCATGGACTATGAGGCGATTCAACGACTCAGAAGAGAGGGGCAAGTATTTATGTGTCCGACCGATCCCGGATATGATCCCGCAATCGAAGCTCCTTTAGGCATGAATTGTTTTGCAGCTATCAGTCTGGGCGATCATGATGAGTGGCTCATTTCATTCTCTTTGACCGAACCGATTGAAGAACAACATGTTCATTACATGCTCACCACCGTTTATTACATTGCGAATTTGAAAATTCGTGAAAAAAGACTCGAAGCGTATATCGCAGAAGCTCGAAAGATTCAAATGAGTTTATTGCCAACGGAATTTCCAAAGTTTTATGACTACGATATTTATGGAAAAAGTTATCCCGCAGCGATTGTTGGCGGCGACATCTTCGATATCATTCCAATTTCCGACACAGTGCTTGGACTGTCGATTGCAGATGCCAGTGGGCATGGGTTGCCTGCTGCACTTCAAGTTCGCGATGTATATGTCGGGCTGCGGATGGGGCTCGAAAAAGATTTGAAGATTGTCCGTACCGTGCAAAAACTAAATTCGGTTTTATCAGCTGCCGGTAAGAGTCATGAATTCATTACGCTGTTTTATTCAGAACTTGAAGACAACGGAAATTTCTTTTACGTAAATTGTGGACATCCTCCGCCAATTTTTTTTGGCAACAATAGCATTCACGAACTTACGCGTGGCGGATTGATCTTAGGACCTTATCCAAAAGCAAAATACGAACGCGGATTCGTCTTCTTTGAAAAAGGGAATATCGTAGTGATGTATACCGATGGTGTAACTGAAGCTACAAACACTGTCGGTGTAGAATTTGGAACAGAACGATTGACTGAAATCGTAAAGAGCAATCAAAACGCAAGCTGCAAAGAACTTGTTGAAATGATTTTCGAAGATATCAAGCAATTCACTGAAGGTTATCCCGCAACTGATGATCGAACTCTCTTCATTGTGAAAAAAACCGGTTGATTTTTTCTTCTCGGAACAAATGATTCATGTATATGAAGATGAGCCATAATCCAGCTTTTACACGTTGTTCATCAGAAATTCACAGAACCTGTGGAAAACTGCATTAACTCAGCAAAAATCAAATGATAAATCATTGTTTTTCAAAGACTTATGCTGGCTGCTCAAAAATGATGCGTATAGTTTTTACCGTTTTCCACAAGTGATGGTGTGTTGGATTTGAATAAAACACAAGATAACCGTATGATAGAAATAGGTTTATAAAAAAGAATTGGACACAGCACATCAACTCTCAAACCGAGCGATCAAGGGCGGGAACATGCGACACAAAAATGATTCCACAAAAAGATTCCTCGAAGAACTTTCGGGAGTAAATGAATCAGTTCCGATTATTGTTGAGGGATCTCGCGACGTTCAGACATTAAGAGCGTTAGGGATACGAGGTCAGATCGTAACTGTGCATACAGGAAAAAGCATCCAGCAATTTTGCGATGAATATTCTGAAAACCATGAAGAAGCTGTGATTTTGACGGATTGGGATACGCGTGGTAATCAGATTTTTACGATGCTTACCCGCTTTCTGGAAGCGGATTGGGAACGATACAATCATTTTCGTGAACGATTGGTGCAACTCGCGGGAGGTTCTTTCCGCGAAGTTGAAAAGATGCTTGTCTGGGAACATCTTGCATTATCGAACCCGGCATGAGCATTCTGACTCATGATGAGATCTTAAAGGAGATTTCAGCAGGTTCCATTCAGATTGATCCTTTTTACCCGGAGTGTGTCGGGCCAGCCAGTGTTGATCTCCATTTAGGAAATGAATTTCGTGTATTTCGTAAAGTGCACGATGTTGTGCGTGTAACTCCCGATTCAAATTACGAAGAAATCACCGAACGTGTGCTTGTGGATGATCATCTCTTGTTGATGCCGCAGGAAACTGTGCTTGGAATCACCGTAGAAAAGATTGTGCTGGCTTCGAATTTATGTGGATGGCTTGAAGGACGCAGCCGTTTTTCGCGATTAGGACTTCTGGTGCACATCTCCGCTAGTTTTATGCAGCCTGGTATTGCAAACAAACAAGTTTTGGAAATCAGCAATCAATCTCCGATGCCGCTGGCTTTATATCCCGGAATCGCCATCTGCCAATTTATTTTTCAACGCACGATCGGCAACGCGACTTACCAGGGAAAATTCAAAAACCAACAAGAAGGCAATTTTTAATTTACCGCAGAGCACGCAGAAAGACTTTGTCCATTCGATGCGATTGTGAAGATTAAAGCGCACCTGAACAACTCATTGCAGACTGCCGCTGACGCGACGACTTTCCCAGGCCGAGTCTTACCCTGGCTTCTTCTCCTATATTGCGGAGCGAGTCTTCTGCACTTCGCGCACAACGCCGAGTACATAGCAGAATATCCGAATCTACCTGCATGGATATCCCGCATGTCGGTATATTTTTCCTGGTTGGCGATCTCTGCGATTGGTCTTTGTGGCTATTTGCTTTACCTTCATAAGCGCTCGCCTTTTGGGCTCTTGCCACTGGCCATCTACACGACCGTCGGTTTCGACGGGCTCCTTCACTACGGCAGGGCACCAATGTCGGCACACACCCTCAGCATGAATCTGACGATATGCACGGAAGTTGTCAGCGCCGCACTGGCCTTGGGTGCCGTGTTATGGCTTGTCGCGTATCGCTTGCTGTCAGGCTCGAGAGCGAGAAACGCATGACCTTAATCCTGATAAGGGAACCTCTGCGAACTCTGCGGTAAAAAAAATTACCAGCCTTTAGGCAGATCAACTACATAAGCTTCCGGAGATTCATCACCAATATTGTCATAGGTCATAACCAGACTTTTGCCGGGCTCAAACCACGCCAATCCTTCCCAATTCAATGGTTTCAAATCATCCGGCAAAATTTTTTTCAAATCGAATGGTTCTCCAACTGGTTTCCCTTGCATATCGAAACGCTGCAACCATAGATACTTATATTCAGCGGGTTCCGCTCTATTTAACGAAGACAGCAGAACAATAAATCCCCATTCTGATTCAGCATCATTTACCGATGGAAGCTTATACCAGACCAGATCGGGAGCTCGAAAACGTTGAGCATCCGGTTCCTTGCCATCTGGTCTTAAAATTTGCAACTCCACAATGGTGAGATCCGTGTTTTTGATATGTTGCAGTGTTTCATTTTTCGGAATTTTGTGAAGCAGGATTAATGGATTAAATGCCAGTTTTCGAACAGCATCTTTAATTTGAAATGGAATTTTTTCGGGCTCCGGATATCCTCCTTCCCAAACTACTGCTACATTTGATGATTCATCCGGATTTGGACGAACCGCAACTCCTTCTAATCCTAATCCGCCAAACTCAGTAAAAGATTCTGGATACTGAGCAACGATCCCTTTTTCATTAATCAAAGCATAAAGATCTTCTGACAATACTACGATGCGACCATCAGCTAGAACATTGATGCCTTCCAGATCCAAAGAGAGTTCAGCTTGTGGAATAACTTTGCGATGCAAAAATTGTGGAAGAAATGGAATGCGTGGACCTTTTTCGTCCTGCTGCAAGTCATATTGAAAATAAACACCTGGTTCTTTGTCACCTGCGATCAAAAGACTGTTCCCTTGCCGCACAATTCCTGATGCACCAACCAGGATTGGATCAAGTCCGGCTATGGAAAAATTTTGCGAAAAGTAAATTAAGAATAGAGATCCTAAAATGAGTAGCCGGCGTGTACGCCGGCGATACAAAATGCTTGCAAAGTTGTTCACAGGTAGATGAATTTGCTAATCCATCATCGGGATCTTGACGCCTTTATTTTTAGCCACAGATTTTGCTTCATCATATCCAGCGTCAACATGACGGATGACTCCCATTCCGGGATCGCAGGTTAGAACACGTTTTAAGCGTTTTGATGCTGCATCAGTTCCATCAGCAACAATCACCATTCCAGCGTGCAATGATTGGCCGATACCAACTCCGCCACCATGATGAAATGAAACCCAGGTAGCGCCACACACCGCATTCAACAATGCATTCAAAATTGGCCAGTCCGCAATTGCATCGCTACCATCTTTCATCCCTTCCGTTTCACGGCGCGGCGATGCAACGGATCCGCAATCTAAATGATCACGGCCGATCACAATCGGTGCATGCACTTCACCTTTCTTTACTAATTGATTGATCCGTTCGCCAAATTCAGCACGTTCGCCATAACCGAGCCAGCAAATACGCGCAGGCAAACCTTGAAATTCAATGCGTTCTTGCGCAAGACGGATCCATCGCGCCAAAGCTTCATCTTTTGGAAATGTTTCAAGAATTGCACGATCAGTACGATAGATATCACTTTTATCGCCTGATAGTGCAACCCAACGAAATCGGACCTTTGCCTTCACAAAATAGCGGACGGATGTAAGCATGCACGAAACCAGGAAAATCGAATGCATGTGTTTCGCCGTTCTTGAATGCTTGACCACGAAGATTGTTTCCATAATCAAAAACGACTGCACCTCGTTTTTGCATTTCAAGCATTGCGCGCACGTGTTCGGTCATCGCATCCATCGAACGTTTGATGTATTCCTGCGGATTTTTTTGCCTTAACTCTGTTGGATCTTCATCCGGCAAACCATTTGGAATGTATCCATTCAAAGGATCGTGTGCTGAAGTTTGATCGGTAACTATGTCCGGTGTGATTCCGCGCTGCACAAGTTCTGGAAAAACATCCGCAGCATTGGCTTGAATTCCAACGGACAGGCCGCGTCCTTCCTTGTGCGCTCGATCGATCAGTGAGAGCGCTTCATCAAGAGTGCCTGCAACTACATCAAGATATCGTGTTTGCAGACGGCGTTGAATCCGAGAGCCATCCACTTCCACACAAAGTATCGTTCCTTCATTCATCGTTGCAGCAAGTGGTTGAGCGCCACCCATTCCGCCTAATCCGGCAGTAAGTACAAACCGCCCTTTCAGGGTTCCACCAAAATGACGCCGCGCCACTTCAGCAAAAGTTTCATATGTCCCCTGCAAAATGCCTTGCGTTCCAATGTAGATCCAACTGCCAGCTGTCATTTGTCCGTACATGATCAGCCCCATCGCTTCTAATCGCCAGAACTCTTCCCAGGTTGCCCATGCAGGCACAAGATTCGAGTTTGCCAACAAAACGCGTGGTGCATCTTCATGCGTGCGAAAAATTCCAACCGGCTTGCCCGATTGCACCAGCAATGTTTCATCATTGTCCAAAGTCCGAAGACTTCGAACAATCGCTTCAAAACATTCCCAGTTGCGAGCAGCTTTACCAGAGCCCCCATACACAATCAATTCCTCCGGCTTTTCAGCGATTTCCGGATCTACATTGTTCATTAACATCCGCATTGCTGCTTCCTGAAGCCAACCTTTGCAGGTGATGGATGTACCTCGCGGTGCTCTCACTGATCTCATGCAAGTTATTTAATCATAAATTGGTGAATTTCAATCTTTGTTCCTTTGTGGTGAAATGAGAGCTATGAAAGTTGTAATTGATGGAAATCATCTCACTATTCCTGATATCGCATCCGTAGCTCGTGATGATGCTGAAGTTTCCATTGCTCCTGAAGCAATGGATCGTATGGTCCAATCACGAAAAGTAATTGATCAAATCGTGGAAACAAACCAAACCGTTTACGGAGTCAATACCGGTTTCGGAAAGTTAGCTGATGTACGGATTCCAGCGAATCAAGTCAACGAGTTGCAACTCAACTTAATTCGCAGTCATTCCGCAGGCGTAGGTGAACCATATTCTGGGATCATCACCAGAGCAATCATGTTGCTGCGCGCCAATGTTCTGGCAAAAGGTAATTCCGGCATCAGACCTAAAGTTGTTCAGTTGCTTGTTGATATGTTGAACAAACGCGTGCATCCAGTAATACCATCCAAAGGCTCGGTAGGTGCTAGCGGAGATCTTGCGCCACTTTCACATCTTGCATTAGTTCTGGTTGGAGAAGGAAACGCGTACAGCGGATCATCCATTCTTCCAGGAAAGCAGGCATTATCCGAAAGAGGTTTGAATCCTGTTGTTCTTCAAGCAAAGGAAGGTCTTGCCTTAATTAACGGAACACAAGCAATGACCGGAGTTGGGGCATTAAGCTGGTTGGATTTAAATCGACTCGCACGAATTGCTGATGCTGCAGGCGCGCTTTCTGTTGATGTTTTAAGAGGCACTGATGATGCATTCGATGAACGGATTGTAAAAGTCAGACCACATAGCGGTGCAATAACAGTTGCAAAAAACTTAAGAGATTTAATAAAAGGCAGCAAAATTCGTGAATCACACCGGCAATCCACTCACAAAGTTCAAGACAATTATTCGCTTCGATGCATGCCGCAGGTTCATGGAATTGTGCGCGACACAATTCTGACTTGTGAACGCTGGATCCAAACTGAAATTAATTCGGCAACAGACAATCCGCTTGTGTTTCCGGAAGACAGAGTATTAATCAGCGGTGGAAATTTTCACGGCGCTCCGATGTCTTTGTGTTTCGATTTTCTAAGCATCGCAGCATCTCAACTGGCAAGCATTTCGGAACGTCGAACCGCATTGCTGGTAGATTCATCTCAAAGCGATTTGCCTCCATTTTTGATGCAAGAATCAGGATTACATTCCGGATTTATGCTGGCGCAAGTTACGGCCGCTGCATTGGTTTCTGAAAATAAAATCCTGTCGCATCCTGCAAGTGTTGATACGATTCCGACTTCTGCAAACAAAGAAGATCACGTCAGCATGGGTGTGACTTCTGCACTAAAATTCCAGCAAATTGTAAGTAACACCGCTCATGTCTTAGCGATCGAATTGTTGTGCGCTGCGCAAGCTACGGATTTACTTTCTCCGCTGAGAACATCGGAAGCGCTGCAAATCTTGCATCAGCGGATCCGTTCCTACGTTCCTAAAATGGAAAAAGACCGCGTAATCTCAGAAGACATTTCTTCAATCGTGCGGATCATGGATACGGCTTCTTTCTTACGCGATATCGAATCCGAACTGGGACATTCACTCTAGAATTTTTACCGCAGAGTGCGTTCGCTGCGGTACAATAAGTCGGCTATGTCGAATCTCGCTGTAATTGGCGCCCAATGGGGCGATGAAGGAAAAGGCAAAATTGTTGATTTAGTTTCACTCCATTTTGATATCGTTGCTCGTTATCAAGGCGGTCATAACGCTGGCCACACTGTAATGATTCAGGGCAAAAGTTATGTCTTGCAATTGATCCCTTCCGGAATGTTTCGCGGCGGCAAACATGGCGTAATCGGAAATGGAGTGGTGATTGAACCAACTGCATTGCTGGCTGAAATTCACCGAATGGAAGAAGCGGGGTTCAGCTTTCAAGATCGATTACATATTTCTGACCGTGCGCATGTGATTTTGCCGCATCATCGATGGCGCGAATTGGAATCTGAAAAAACACAAGCGATCGGCACAACGATGCGAGGGATCGGTTCATGTTATGAAGACAAAGCGGGCCGCAGAGGTTATCGTATTTCGGATTTAGTCCAATCAGATTTTGAAAAAAAACTTCGTGATTTGTACGTTGGAAATCCACAGGCCGACGAATTTTTGCAACAAATCCCTACGTTTCAAAATGAAATGAAGAAATACATCTGTCATTGTTCTTCATTTTTATCGGATGCCATGCATCAAGGCAAATCACTTTTATTTGAAGGTGCACAAGGAACGATGCTGGATGTGGATCACGGAACATATCCGTTTGTAACATCCAGTAGTTGTGCTGCTGGCGGAATTGCTGCAGGACTTGGAATTGGCCCTGGAGCTGTTCACAAAGTCTTAGGGATATCAAAAGCATACGTTACACGAGTTGGCGGCGGTCCATTACCAACTGAATTGCAGAATGATATCGGCGAATTGATTCGCGTCAGGGGAAAAGAATTTGGTGCAGTTACCGGACGTCCCCGAAGATGCGGATGGCTTGATCTGATTGCATTGAAATATGCTGTTCAAATCAACGGTCTGGACGCTCTTTGCATTACGAAACTGGATATTCTTGATGCGCTGGATGAAATTCAATTGTGCACAGGATATCGAATCAAAGATGGATCAGAAGTAAGTGACTTCCCTGCTTCACTCGATTTGCTTGCAGAGTGTGCACCAGTTTATAAAAAGTTTGAAGGATGGAAATCAAATACTTTTGCAATTCGTAAGCTGGAAGATGTGCCGCAACAAGCGCGAAAATATTTAGAATTCATCGAAGAATACTTACAGGTGCCGATTGCAATGCTTTCAACCTCTCCGGAACGTGATGACACAATCTTCTATCCGTCCTTTGATACACTCCTTTGAACCACAGAGACACGGAATGACGTGGTATAGCAGCGGACTAAAGTTTGAATGCACGCAGTGCGGTCATTGTTGTACCGGTGCGCCAGGTTATGTGTGGATTACGCTTCCTGAACTTTATCGAATTGCGGAATTTTTAGGAATAGGCGATCAAGAATTTACAAAAAAATATGTAAGAAAAGTAAATCAAAAAATGAGCTTGATCGAATTACCAAATGGCGATTGCGTTTTTTATGACAAAGGCTGCAAAGTTTACCCGGTAAGGCCGATACAATGTAGAACATTCCCTTTTTGGCCAGAAATTATTGCGCGCAAGAAATCATGGGACGAAGCCTCAGAAGAATGCCCGGGTATGAATACTGGAAGGCTACATAGCCCTGAAGAAATCGATGGCATAGTGGCGGAAAATAAGGAATGAGGATTGAGAATCGAGGATGGAGGATTGTTAGCTAACTATCCTCTATTCTCAATCCTCTATCATCATTCATAATTACCAAATAAACGTAACCGGATCGCACGTACTGCTACCAAACCACTTAGTTTTCGAGTGCTTTCAAAATAGCCGTCGGCTGAATCACCGATCACAAAGAATCCACCTTCACCCAATGATTGATCCAAAACAATTGATTTGATCGTTGCGCCAGTACTGTTCACAAAATCGATTTCTACACGGTCCAGCAAAAGCGCAAACGAAATCTTTCCAATAATGTGGCGAAATACTTCAATTTGAACCTGCGATTCTTGATTTGATATTGGAAAAACATGGAAACGCATCTGAGCATTTCCATTTCCAAGTGAAGGATCATGAAACAGCAACTCACTTCCGCCCGATGCTCCGAGTTGAAAATTGTATTCCTCAAGCAGGTTAAGCTGAGCGAAAACATTTGTTGCGATTAGAAAGAAGAAAAATCCGAGACTGATTTTTACTATTCTCGATGTCACTTGAAACCTCCATAGTCAAATATAAACCACAGAGGCTACAAAGACTTACCGAGAAGTTCATCGATTTTTTGGCGGTATCTTCTACTGATTGTCAGGACAGTTGAATCGCGAAGGATTACACGGAAGTCACCATGAACAAGTGGCTGTAATTGTTTGATCCGATCAATGTTTACGATTGTCGATTTATGAATCCGAGCAAATTTTTTTGGATCCAGCTCTGTTTCAAGATTATTCATCGCCTCTCTGACAAGATGCGTTTCCTTGCCGATATGAATTGATACGTGCTTACCTTGCGCTTCTATCCAATCGATGTCATCTGTCCTGAGAAAAAAGACTCTGCCCTGACTCTTCACCACCAATCGCTCCAAATGATGCGACTGATTTTTCATTTCTTTCAACAGCGCTACCAATTCTGAATTATTTGATCTTTCTTGAGATTGATGGATCTGACCTTTACTGCGCTGTACTGCTTGCTCGAATCTTTTTCTGTCAAAAGGTTTCAAAAGATAATCGAGCGCATGAACTTCAAATGCCTTAATTGCATATCGATCATACGCCGTAACAAAGATTACATGAGGCATTGATTCAGGCTGGAGCGAGTTCAATACTTCAAAGCCATCCATTCCAGGCATTTGAACATCGAGAAAAATGAGATCGGGATGAAATTGGTGAATGGAATCGAGTGCTTCTTCACCATCGTTGCAAGTTCCAACAATTTCAATTTCAGGATCATCCTTTAGTAAACGCTGAATCCTGCGGCAAGCAATCGGCTCATCATCTATGATGCAAACACGGATGTTTTTGTTTTCGGTCATGTTATTAATTTAGTAGGCAAGATGCCTGCGGCCCGTAATGCTGGCCGAGACCCGCGCTCCGTAATACAAGAGGTCCACGCTCATCAGTGCACTCCATTCGTACTTACTGGAATTTCCAGCGTTACGATCAATCCACCTTCCGGAGCATTAATCATTTCAAAACGATGGCTATTACCATAAAGTTGTGTAAGCCTTTCGCGGGTATTGGAAAGGCCTAAACCACCCGGAAGAGTTTTTCGTTGTGATCGATTCAATCCTGGTCCATTATCCTGAATGCTAACCATTAACATTCCATTTTTTCTACTCGCCTTGATTTCAATTTGGCCTGCAGCTTTTCGCGGTGCAATACCATGCCTGATCGCGTTTTCTACAAGCGGCTGCAACACAAGATTTGGGACCCGTACTTTCAAGACTTGCGGTTCAATATCCATTTTAATGTTTAGCCGGTTTTGAAAACGAACATGTTCAATTGCAAGGTAACATTTCAGAAACTCCAGTTCTTCTTCAAATGGAATTTCCAACACATGATTGCTTTTCATTGTTAACTGCAAAAACTTTTCGAGATTTTCAATCATGTGTTCGGCTGCCGCCGGATCTTCTTGCATCAATTCCGAAAGTGAATTCAATGCATTAAACAAAAAATGCGGATGTAGCTGCATCTTTAGTGCCTGAAGGCGAGCGCGGCCAAGTTGTGAACTGAGCTTTGCAGATCTAATTTTGTTTTTCTCAACTCGACGGTAATATCTCACTGAAGTCTCAACAGCCATAATGGTTCCGTAGCAAAGGATATCAAATGAAAATGGCGATTGTGCGATACCTCCTGGAAGCATTTGCAAAAAAGGGATCTGTGCAAGATTTGCGGCCCATCGAACTCCGATCATAGCCAACGTTGCAAGAAACCAGGAAGAGGCAAGTGCACAAAAATGGATTGTGAAGTGTTTTAAAAAATGTTTTCGTCCCAACGGATATTTTGATGAGAGTTTCAAAATAACCGGGGTGATCAAAGCCCAAATAAACCAACCGGAAGTATTCAGCAACTGTGTCGCCCAATCTACAGTTAACCCTTTGCTGACCAGGACCATTGCTCTGCTCAGTAAGAAATAAACAGCAAGACCTGTAAAAACCAGGATAATTACAAGCCATTTCCGAACGGGGCTTGAATTTGATTCAGACAAGGGTTGAACATCCACAGGTTGTGAATCGGCAAGAATTATTTCCGATGAATTTCGTTTCTCTAAAATCAGGGGAATTTCAATTTGAGTTTTATCACCTTCCGGATCGATAAAACTTCGCATTTGAATCCGTGTTTCATAAAGCGTATTCAATCGTTCGATCAATTGCCGAACGCGCGGACCTTTTGAATGCTGAATTAGATTTTGAGGATCAATGATTGTCAAGATTAGTTTCGAGTCAGTCTTACGAGCCCGGATTTTCAAAGTTTTCAAATCTTGACCTGCTATATTCCGGATTGCATTCTCCACCGGAGCCTGCAAAATCAAACTTGGCACATCACAATGCAAAGTATCAGGATCGATATCGAATTGAATATCGATACGATTGCGTGTCATGATATTTTCAATCTCGATATAACATTTCAAGAATTCAACTTCTTCACTGAGACTCACTTCCGAATTTCCAGAATTCTCAAGCGTCACACGAAGATAGTCTCCGAGTCGCGCAACCATGTTATCCGCTTCATCTATTTCGTGATGCATTAGATCCGTTAACTGATCCAGACTCTTAAAAACAAAATCGGGATCGATCTGCATTTTCAGTGATTCAATCTGTGCTTGCAAAATGCCAGATTCGATTTGAGCGGATTGAATCTCGCTTTCTAAGACCCTGCGATGTAGATCTAAGGCAATACAGACAGAAAGGATGGCGTGATACAAAACGATACGCCACAGGAACATTGACAGGAAACTGTTTTCAAAAGCCTTTTTGTAAACATTCCAATTGTGATCAGGACTCAGCAACCAATCGGTTGACCAAATATAGATGCTTGCATGCAAAAATGCGATCACCGTTCCAACAATAAAATGAACAAAGAAGCTTTTGAATCTTGTACCCGAATCAAATCGAAATTTCCTTCCGAGATTTTGGATGAGTGGAAAAACCGCAGCCCATAAATACCAATTCGCCAAATCCCGGTAGAGTTCTTCCGCCCACTTGAAGTTTCCAGTAGTGCGATCAAACGAAACGTAATACTGCACAGAAAATGCAAAGGAAAGAATTGTCGCTATACCGAAAACAAAAATCCATTGATTCTTGGGAGATTTTGAATCTGCTGTCATGTGATTTTCAGTATTATTCTATGCGGCTTGATCGATAAGATCACAATTGGTACAAACGGGAGGGTCGAAGGTATGAGATGGAGGTTTTACTTGAAATGAGTAAAAGGAGCGCAGGGTATCCCGACCTACGCTCCTTCCATGGAGGAGCAAGTAGGGGCATGCTGTCCATGCCCCCACGCCCTTGGTATACGCAAAACTAGAAGCTGTAACGAACTCCTAGACGTAAAGCTCTCGGTGAGATCAATTCATCGATGCGATTCAACTGTGAAGATGTCACACTACGAAGTCTGCGGATTACCGTATTTGTGTTTGTTACGTTGAACAAATTCGCAGATAACGCCAGCCGTCCGTAATTTCCGAAATCAATACCTTTTTCAAACTGAAGATCCAGTGTGAAAATATTTTCGAATCTGCGGCTACCAAATGGTTCTACAGCAATCAAATGATTCGTTGTTCCAAGTGATGAAGCGAGTGAGTCATCGCGAATTGTCGCAAACAACACATAAGGATAGCCCTGTTGGTAACGACCATATGCACCTACAGAGATGTCCCATGGGAATTGATAAACGCCGCTCAATTTAAGCGACCATTCCGAATACGGGTAGACTCCCGACTTTCCGCTACCGCCTGGTGCAAATGCATAAGGTTGATCATTCAAGAACGGTAGATTTGTAGGATCAAATGGAAATACCTGACCGTTGAGGCCGCCATCTCCGATGTAAAATGCGAGAGAGTCGCCGCCATCGTAACTAGCCTTTTGTTTTTGAAGAGTCAGGCCCCCATTAAGCAGGAAGTTATTACTCATCCGTTTGCGGACAGTAAGATCAACGCCATCATATTTTGTTTTGTAATCATGAGCGTTTGTCAGGATCTGATCACCATCATCAACGCCGCCGTACACAAAATATGGAACATTGAATGATCCCAATACAGTGTTGGCCGTAAAGGTACCGCCAGGAACAAAATCAGCAGCGCTAACTCCATTAGACACAATCGAGATTGGATTGCGATAATCGCGATGTGTATATGTTGCGCTGACCGAAAGATCCTGCATTAACTGGCGTTCGAATCCAACAATGTACTCATATGCACTGGAATTTTGAAGGTCAGATGCAATCTTTCTGCTGTTTGTGAAAGCGTTCAGGTCAAAAATCGGACCATTCAATCCACCGTAATAATTAGGGTTGCTGGTAATTTCATTCGGATCAACTACGCGATCGCCATCCAGATTCGTATAAGAAAGAATCGCTCCGTTATATACGAACGTTGGATTGGCATAAGTAATGAACCCATTGTTCAGCGCATCATAATACTTCGCGAAGTTTCCACGAATGATCGTTTTTCCATCACCACTAACATCGTAGGTTGCGCCAATTCGTGGTGACAGATCATTAAATGTGATTCCAGGATCGTTGCCCGGGAACTCAAGAGCACCAACAACGCCTTCAAATCCTGGAACACCAGGAATGCTGGAAGCGAGATTCTCACCGGTTTGATGATCGAAGCGCAAACCAAGATTGAGTGTTAACCGGTTTTTGCGGTACGTATCGGTTGCGTAGAAACTTGCACGATCCAGTTTGGCATGTCCGTCAATCCAATGTTGAGCATACACAATGCCGGAAGTAAATCGGACCGCCGGGAGTTGTCTGGTTGTAGTCAACCACAAACACACCATTTCCATAAGAGCTGAAGGTGTGCAGTTTTGCAGTTTTGTATTCGAATCCGAATTTGAATTCGTGATCACCACCCAACTTATTTTCTGTAAAGTAGTTTGCGTCAACTACAAAGTCATGAGCCGGACGATCAATCGGTTTTACATAAAACAGAGTGTCTTCATATCGCGGAATCGCGGCCAGGTAAACCATCGGAATATCTTTTCCGCCAGACGGAACCAGCGTGAAACCTAATCCGATATATCCATAACGTCCTGTTATGATCGTGTGATCATTCGGAATAAAGGTGTGCTGACCGGTCCAAATTCCAGGCGTGATCGTATCCGTTCCGCCTTGATCCCACAAAGTTTCAGGAGCCTGGATTGCAATTGAAATTGCAGCACGTCCTGATTTCGTTTTTTCACCTTTGAAATATCCGAATTGCGATTCATTAGCTGTGTTCCAGTTCATGTTCGCTTTGAAATTGAAATCTTCCAAATTGGTGAGATCAGCAGTGTTTGCTGTTGTAACCAGTCCGATCTCGTTTTTGCGATATGCGCCCCATGCAAACAATTTGTCTTTTACAATCGGACCGCCAAAATCAAAGCCATAGTCTTTCACTTCATCAAGACGATTGGATTTTGCACCGATCGCTGCGAGTTCATCAGGAGTGTTATCACCCTGCAGACTATCACCGGCATAAAAATAGGAAGCATTTCCTTCCCATTTATTTCCAGCGCGCTTTGTTACGATGTTGACTACAACTCCACCATTCGGTGCTGAAGCGTCATTGCCACCGGTCGAAATTTGCAATTCTTCAAATGCATCAAAATCGAAATACGTTGGTGATGCACCCATTGCACCGGGATCGGTTGCATTCACACCATCGTAGTTGTAAACAGTGTTGTCATCAGTTCCGCCGCGCGCGACGAACACAGCTTGTTGTCCGGATTCCGAACCAGCAACATTGTAACGATCCATATCAACACCTGTTGTTTGATCAACGATGGTCCATGGATCACGCGCACTTGGAACTTCTTCCAGATATTCGCGAGTAAAAGTATCAGATGTGCCAGTCTTTTTTGAATCCACAACCGGTGTTTCACCGATAACTGTAAATTCTTCTGCCAAAGACGGTTTCATCATGATTTCAAGTTGTACTTGCGAACCAGTACTAACTCTTACTTCTTCCTGACGTACCTCTGTAAATCCTTCAATTGCAAAGTTCACAGAGTAAACTCCCGGAGGTAGATTTGCGAAACGAAAACCGCCGGAAGGTCCAGACGTTGCGGTCTGGCTTGGAATCTCATTCGATTCCAATGTAACAGTTACACCTGGCAGTGGTGCGCCTTTATCATCAACGGTTTTTCCGTAGATTGATCCCGTTTTGGTCGCAATTTGCGAATAAACAGGAAAGGCGAATGCAGCAGCAAATAGAACCACTACCATGAATAGGAGCCATTTCATTTTCATAGCTTCTCCATATGGTTTGATTAGTGTCCGTTATTGCATATAGCAAGCCACATACCATTCGATTTATCGTCGACAGAGCTGAAAGTTAAATCAAACTTTTGTTCCTGAATTTGAATCTTTCGCGCAATGCAAAGTGTAGGATTCGTTCCCCAAAATGTATGTTTCAAGGATTTTTATGTAAGTGTAGTGGACGGAACTTAAAGTTGAATGATGTTTGCGACTTTGTGGTGAAATTAGAAAGCGGAGGCAGTTTTAATTTCTTGCAATTTCGATTTGCGGCTTAAAACCAGGTGTGTGCCATCTTGCAGCGTAACCTGATAGGTTCTGCGATGATTCCATGGCTGAACACGCCTTACACGATCGACATTAATAATTGTGGATCGATGAATCCGCACAAATTGAAACGGATCCAATTCAGATTCTAAAGCAGAAATACTCATTTTCAAAACAAGACATTCTTTTCCCATATGAAGCCGGACATATTTACCTTCTGCTTCTGCCCAATCCAATTCATCGAACTTTACGAAATTCACAGAACGTCCGGTTTTAATTGCAAGCTGACGCGGACGTTCTGGCGAATTTCCTTGTATAGGAGTTCGGCTTCGTTCCACTTGATCTCGTGCGCGGGAAAAAGCTATGAGAAAACGCTCTTCCTGAATCGGCTTGACAATGTAGTCAGAGGCTGAGAATTCAAAAGCACGTACCGCAAAATGTTCATGATTGCTGACAAAAATTGTGGCTGGCCGCTTATTTGCCGGAATCGCTTTCAGAAGTGAAAAGCCGTCCATTCCAGGTGTTTCAACCTCGCAGATCAAAATTTCAGGTTTGAATTCATGAATTGAAGTCATTCCTTCTACACCATTGCTGCATTCAGAAACAACACGGATTGCCGGATCTCTGGAAAGAATTTCGATAATCGCTTTTCGGGAATTTAAATCATGATCGACAATGAGTGTACGTATGAGAAAATTGTGGTTACTAATTCCTGAAATCATTTTAAATCACCTCAATTTGCTCCATTTGTTTTATTGTCATCACCCCACAGTTCATGTAACCGGCGTTCGCGGCCGCAACGCATCTTATATTGTTTGTATTGTGCAGCGTGATTTTTGTAATAATCCTGTTCGTTTGCCGGAGCAGGAAAAAATTGGCCAGCAGGAAGTATCGGCGTTTCTACTTTCTTGTTTGAAAAAAGTTTTTCAGTTTGAAGCTTAGATTCTTCTGCTTGAGTTTTTTGTTGTTCTGTAAAATAAAAAATTCCGGAACGATACTGCGGCCCACGGTCGCAGAATTGGCCTTCAGTATTGCTCGGATCGATATTTTTCCAGAAGGCTTCTAACAGTTTTTGATAGGAGACTTTTTCAGGATCATAAATGACTTCTACGGCTTCAGCCTTTCCTGTGCTCCGGGGAGATGTGGCAAAACCTGAAGTCGCAGAAATAACACCATCCAGTTTGTCAAAAACCTCCTCCATGCACCAGTAACAGCCGCCCGCAAAAGTTGCTTTTTCGACTTTGTTCTGGGAGTACAAAGGCAATGAAATTAAAATTACTGGCAAGAAGATCAATCTACAAAAATTTTTCATAAAGTTCTCCACACGATCACAGTAATACTTTGAGAACTTTTAAAACAATTGTTTTGGTACGAAAGGTGGGTCTTATGGCGCAAGTTTGAGCAAGATGTCACATGTGGGTGAGGATTGAACCGCCAAGACTCTGAGACTTTGTGGTTAATCGTGCTGCCAGTGAGATTGGCAATCCGACGCAAAACATATGAATGGTTATACCAGTTGCAAGACCCACAGGAGTGAACTTGCCCTTGTGTGGAAATGCGGATAAAGGCACAACAATAAGCTGCATGAAAAAATAAACCGCAATTCCATACAACAATCCGCAGATGATTGCATGCCTGGTCATCATCGGAAGTTTGCGGCTAGCAAAATAAAAAACGGTAGCAGCGCTAAACGCAATCATAAAATGCAGGAACAAACCCAGTGCTGCAGTAGCAATTCCTCCATCATAAGAAGCGGCTCCCAGTAAACCGGTTGCAACCGATTGCATAATGCGTATCGGCGGATTTCCACGCAGCACACCATAAAAAATGCATGCGGCTGTCATGTCCATAATTCCGCACATTAATCCGCCCCAAAGAATCGCACGATTTGGCCTCAAAGTTGGTTGTGAGTTCATGAACAGAAAATTAGCCAAATTGTTGTTTTTATGACAATAACTTTGGTACAACCGGTGCCTAAATCGGCGTAAATATGTGGGAATATGGCAGCTATGGGCACCCAGGAAAATCGGTGTTGTTATCGCGGGAAATTTGTTAATATTATCGGATTATGGATATCGATCAAAGGCAAGAGATTCCAATTCCAGTAGCATCCATCGACAGAACAGAAACATTTCTGTTGAATCTTTTTGGCGCAATATTTTTCGCGTTATTAACTGTGCTCTCTGCTCAAATTAGAATTCCACTGCCATTTACTCCGATCCCAATGACGCTTCAAACGTTTATTGTGCCTCTTGCCGGCGGTTTTCTTGGATTGCGCTGGGGAATTGCTTCCATGTTGTTGTATCTTTCATTTGGTCTTCTTGATGTGAATGCCTTTGCAGCAGCATCCCGCGGAACACAATTCGTCTTTGCTCCAAGTGCCGGTTATCTGGTGGGATTTGTTCTTGCAGCAGCAATCATGGGATGGAGCCGCGATCACAAATTCGGAAATGGCCCATCTTCGCATCTCTTGTAGCTGCAAATATTATGATCTTTGTTTGCGGGATGATCGGCTTGATGATCAACGTTTCAATGTCGGCGCTTGAAGCATGGTACAGAGGTGTTGCTCCGTTTCTGGCCGGTGGAGCAATCAAATTAGCTGCATCGTATCTTGTGCTGTCATCCTATCGCGTGATGCGCCGTTAATTATTGTTCCTTCAACACAAACAATCCGCGTTCAATATCGCTGATCAAAATATTTCCGCTTTTTAGAAACGGATACACTCCCCAGGCGCCGTGAAATGTATTATCGCCATCATGGTCACGATGCTGAGGATGGATAACATTTACAGTGTCATCGTCTTCTGGATGCGTATCAAAAAATGCGGCCTCACGGATCCGAACAGGATTTGTGATATCCATGATCACAAGTCCGCGTGTGTAATGCGAAATATAAAGTTTGTTTCCCACGACGTATGAATTATGTTCGATCGATTTATGTCTTCCACGAAATGTTGCTGCTAATCTTGGATTTCTAAAATCCTTAATATTCAGCGTAAGAATCCGCGTTCTTGTATCTGTATCTATCTCATCTAATTCATCGTTGTTAAAAAGGAAATTCTTATCCGGCGAAATCCAGCCGGAATGGGCATAGCCTAAATTCGGATAAACCAATGTTCCAAGTACTACCGGTGCACTCTTATCAGTGAAATCAATTGTGCGGAAATCACCACCAGTCCATGCAAACACAAGTTCACACGGATCATGCCCGGCACATTGTTTTGCGCGATTTCCGCTGAACGTTTCAACATACACATCGTGAACGTAAGTTTCAGTGTATCTTCCGATGATTTTCGGATTGCGCGGATTTTTTAAACTGTATGCAACAAGTCCAGCCTGATTGCTTCCAGCACGATAATTCGTTCCTTCCATATATAGTATCGGAACTAAACCCGGCAATGGCTGACCAGTAGAAAAATCTATGTTCGCTACAAATAAAGTATGGGCAGTTGAGATTTCATGATCTGAAAATGCTAGTGAAACTCGTTTTGGAAGTTGCGATAAATCGATGACTTGAAGTCCGCCACCAACCGCTTCGGTGGAAATGTAGGCATAAGCATCCCACTTTTTCGTTTTTGCATTGAACACGGAATAGACTTTGACCTCGCGCCATGCAGATTGAAGCCCTGGAACTACTCCTACAACCCGAGGATTTACAGGATTCGTAACATCGACAACACCTGTTCCGTTTGATAATCCAATAATTGCATACTCACGATTATCGTCAGGATCGACATAGCCCCAAAGATTGCTTGCGCTAGCCGGATTTGTGCTGAAACGATTCAACGCAACATGGGATTGTTGTTGTACAGATTTGCAAGGAAAACTGCCGCTCATCCCTGCATTGCAGCTAACCGCTGCAGCACGAAGGTTTGAGTAGCCGATTGTTAGGATTGATAAAGATAAAATCGCCACACGCCAACATTTCATCTTGATTTGCATTATAGCCCACTCCTTATTAGAGAGTGATTTTGTGGTTACTTTTGTTTCTTATCACTCATTCGGGGGCGAGGGCGTCTCTGCCCGCAATGAAGTTTGCAGTATTATTGGTGGGCACGGAGGCCCGCCCTCCAGTATGAGTGAGGGTCATTGCAGTACTGCTATCCGTTGAAGTTGAGCAGAAAACTTACGGAGTTCCTGCTGATACTGTTTCATCTCCTCAGGATCCAACAAACCATTCGCGAAGTAGACATCAGCTAGATATCGCAGCTTCCCTCCTTCCTCTTTCAATTCCATTGAATACGTCAGGTAGTTCCCCTTTTGATCATCCTTGAACGGTTCTGTTATCAACTTATGACCAGCAAGATCGAGCGTACAATCGGCAACAAATCTTTCCGGATTTCCCAACGCGTAGTATTGGTCTGGCTGGGGATCATAGGCTAAGCCTTCCATCGGAGGATAATTCAACGTATTTAACAGTACCATGTGATATGCATTGGCTTGATAAACGGGAACAGTGAATTCCACTGATAGTGCGCGATCGCTTTCAACTTTGGTTTCCATTTTTTGCACAGGCATTCCCTCACGCATCATCGTACTATATACATAGTACTTAACGGTATTCTTCATCAACGCATTCTTCATGACTTCCACAAGCATGGAAGAAAAGCCGGAAGTTTCCATCCTTCCTTTGAATCGCAGTTCCTGCGGCCCATAAGCACCGCTGACAGAAAGCCTGGTGACGTTGGAGTTAAAGTAATCCCTTGGAATTTCCATCAGTTTGTTGGGCACCCACCACCAGCGCCTGCTGTCCTTGAATCACAACCGGAACCTCACCAAGCTTAAAATTCTTAACCGTGCTGTCTACAAAAATGCCGTTCCGAATTCCAGGTAAATATGCGATGCAGTGATTGAACTGTCCGGGATTCGGAAAATCTTTGTAAAAGAATTTGCGACTGCGCGTATCAACGAGCGCAGGAAAAGCTTCAATCCCAGCTTTCTTTAACAACGACACATACAGGAAAGTTAAATCCTTGCAATCACCATATTTTTTCTGAAACGTTTGATTCGTGAAGCGCGGTTTAAATCCACCGATTCCGACTTCGATTGCCGTGTAGTTGTAGTTTCGTTGAACATATTGATACAAGGCGTCGGCAAGTTCCTCCGGTGTTTTGGATTTTGCTTTAGCATCATCTATGATGCGATCCATTAAAGGATCCCATTGATAAGAATGTTTAGAAAGTTCGGTGTACCATGCGGCAATGCTTTCCCAGCTCACAGTTGAGAGTTGCCATTTGTCAGTCATACATTGTTCGGGAAGAAAATCTACACTTTTATAAACATCGTCAGAAGCGCCCTTTTTCCCGAATAATGAAATTTCCTTTCTATCTGTGCTTTCAAATGAAATATTTGTGCTGTTTCCAGTTGTAGATTTGTTCACTATGACATGATCATCCTGCCCGCGATATTTAATGGGTACGGTGGATGGATAAGTAATTACACAAACCGATCTTTTGATCGGGACATTCGATGCATATATGCAAGAACTCAAATACAAAAGTGAAGTTATGTTCCGATCATACTCAACTGAAAATGTGCTGCCTTTTGTAAGCCAGGATGGAATGATCGCCACCGCTTTTAGGTCAGTCATCATTTCTGCCGATTCAGAAATTGGAAGTTCTACAATATCTTCCTTATCGATTCTTTCTGTTTTGTTGTTCGGATAATTTACTGTTCCGGAAATATTTTTTACCTGGATATAAGAATTCACCGGCAGCAACTTCTGATAATTTGATCCATTTTCAGTGAGAATCCGTACCGTTTCCCGATGATGTTCCGTTGCAAATGCATTCGATTGCACGGTGATAGTTACCGAAGACTCCACAAATTCATAATCGCTTCCGACTGCCACAGCGCACCACAACATCAGTAACAACATTTTAGTTTTCACGAAACATCCTGCCTGGATCCATAAATGCAAGAATTAATTTCTGCATTGGTAATGGAGTTGATGGCTGAAAATTTGGTGACATCAAAATCATCCAATAGTGATTTGATTGATATCGATCCAGAAATTCTGCAAATTTAGGAAACAACGACTGTTTGATCAGCATATCCCGTGCTGTCAGATTTTCTTGAATGCGTAACTGCTGACGCTGTTTGCTAAACTGCAATAAGTATTTCAGCGGAGTGCATTGAATGTCAGCAGATGCTGGTAAAACTGGTTCCATACCAGGTTCAAGTTGAATCGTGACAGTGGAGGAAAGTTCTCCGGCAATTGGAAGTAGAATCGGCTTACTGCGGCCGTCAAACAAAAATTGTTTAAATGTAAAAACAGGATCCCAAAAATCGTTCACTACAGCTTCCATGCCCGGACCCGTTTTGCTTCTGCGCACAGTGCCTCTACCTTTTACTTCAATTCCATTGCCAGCAAAATTGTACTCAATTTGCTGAATTTGATCGGCATGAATTCGAGTTCGTGCTTCAACAGCAATTGCGCGCTTCAGCGCAGCATCACCTTGTTGTCTGTATATTTCGATCCAATCTTTCTGAAGTTCGCCGCCTAAATACCATTTAAAATCGATGTTCCACATATCCTTGGCCGCGATCAGATTAAAATCCATGTGCGTTTTATTCCCTTCGCGATAAAGCATCGTAGTTAGATAAGGAGACATTGTTCGGGTATTCGCTTCAGTTCCAACCGGAATCACCAACGCAAATCGGTTCATTGCTGCGGAAGATAAAAGACCGGGCGGCATTCCATTTCCATTGCAATCCAATAAGAATTCACCATTTGGAGTTTTCACATTTAAAAACACAAGATCTAAATCCAGTGGAAATGCATTTTCTTTACTTGCTGCCGGTCGATGATGCGAGTTGACCAGCGCCAACTCAGAATCCCATTTCATGAACTTGAAACAGGATGCCAAAAAGATTGCAAAATCATGCGGCATCGCCAACTTCTTTTCCAGAGTGTCTTCGGGTGCTTGAAACTCAAATCCGGATTGAATGAGGGTTTTGTTTGAAATTTGAATTTCTTGATCAGCTTTTCGAAAGATTTTAGGAATTACAACCGCAGGATTGGTTTCTTTTCCAACAATCTCTCGTACAAACTGCACAACTTTAGGAGCAGCAATTGATGAAATCCTTGAGCGTTCGGATACGAAGGTGCCGTATTCATACCAGTTCTTAAAAATTTCAAGTTTTTCACCAAGATGTCCATTCATCACTAACCGTACGCGTGGTTGACCTTCCGATGTATCAGGAGCATATGGCTGTTGCTCTTCTGCTTGCACATTTTGCACGCTGAATATTGTCCGGAATTTTTTTGTCTGCCCATCCACAATCTGATCATTATTAACAGTGATTTGCGCGGTACCGAGGCGTTGATAGAAATACGAATAATCATCAGGATGCGTAAGAATGAAAACATTTTTTACCAATGGATACGATTCGCTAAAACTGTAATCATCGAGGTAAAACGGAAATGGAAATTCGATAGTTGCTTTGTACTCAATGATGTCACCTGGTTCTACAGCAGGTAATGCAAACCGCAGGAATGTAAATGGCGCAGAATATTGCGTGATTCTTTCGGATCGGATCAAATCTCGTGATGGCAAATTCACAACAGTGCCATCTGCCTTAATGGTTCGACCGTCAAGACGGCATGTTCCAAAACATGGGATCCTTACGCGGGTGTTTTCTTTTCCTGCAGCAGTCAGGATTTTTACAATTCGATGAATCTTCCGTTCGTGAGTGCTGCCGATTTGATTATATTCAGTAATAGAAAGTAAACCGACTGCAGGAACATCAGGATAATCGGAAGGTTCTGGTATTTTGACAACATTGTAGCGTGCAAGAGTATCTTTGAGTGGTTCGAATCGTTGTCCGGTAACAGCATGAGCACTCAGCGGATTGAATAAAACAAAGATCAACGCAATGAAAAATATAAGGATCAAGTACTTCCCCCTGAGATCACAGCCTTATTAGAACATAACTCCGTTTAAATTTCACTGGCATTTCGGTTGAGACGCTAACGCGCAGTTCTCTCCCACTTAGATAAGGGGGAGATTAAAGAGGCGGTTGAAAATTAATATAAAATACCTGCTATGAAAAAAATACTTGTAATCCTGTTTATTCTCTCATCTAATGTGTTTTTTGGTGCTGACATGAGCTCAAATGCCGAATTAAGTGCGCTATTTCAGGAAGAATGGCAATGGCGGCTGAAAGAAGATCCGCTATTCGCCACGAGTGTCGGTGTCAATACGTACAATGATCAATTGCCGTTGGTTACAGAAAAAGATGAAGAGCGTCGCGCTCACGATCGTCAAGAATTTTTGAACCGATTACATAAAATTGATCCAACCAAACTTAACAACAACGATCGGATCAGTTATGAACTTTTCGAGTATCAACTTCAAGACGCAATCTTAGATTATAAATTCACATCTTATTTAATTCCCTGGAACGCAGATAGCGGATTTCATTCCGGATTCGCGCAGCTTCCCAGACAGGTTCCACTAGACACGGTCAAAGACTATGAAAATTACATCGCGCGGCTGAAAGCTTTCCCTACTTACGTTCAACAGCATATCGAACTGCTGCGCGAAGGAATCAAAACTGGGATGGTGCTTCCAGAAGTCGTATTAAAAGGATTTGAAGGAACGATGTCGGCTTATATTGTGGATGATCCAACCAAAAGTATTTTTTATGATCCTTTTGCAAAATTCCCGGTTACGGTGAAAGCTTCGGAACATGAAAGATTGCGTCAGGAAGGAGCTAAGGCAATTCAGGATTCAATCGTTCCTGCATATAAAACCTTGCTCGATTTTTTTGTTAAGGAATATCGTCCCAATGCGCGGAAAACTACGGGTGCCTCACAACTACCGAATGGCAAAATGTTTTATGAATATCTGGTCAGGCATTACACGACATTAAATGTAACGCCCGAGGAAGTGCATCAAACCGGATTGCGTGAAGTTGATCGTATCCAGAACGAAATGAAAGCGGCAATTGAAAAGACTGGATTCAAAGGTGACTATGCTGCATTCCTAAAATTTTTGCGTACCGATCCGCGCTTCTATGCAAAAACTCCGGAGGAATTATTAAAGGATGCTTCTTACATTGCAAAACGAATGGACGGAAAACTTCCATCATTATTTAAGACACTTCCACGACTACCGTATGGTGTTGAGCCAGTGCCAGCGAGCATTGCACCGAAATACACCTCAGGTCGTTATAACGGGCCAACCTTTGGCAGTACGGAACCTGGATATTATTGGGTGAATACTTATGCACTTGAGACTCGTCCTTTATATAACCTCGAAGCGCTGACTTTGCATGAAGCTGTGCCAGGACATCATTTACAAACGGCACTTGCAAGTGAGTTAGAGGGCATTCCTGAATTTCGACGTTTTATGTATGTGAATGCATTCGGCGAAGGCTGGGGATTGTATTCGGAATGGCTCGGACAAGAAGCAGGATTTTATACCGATCCGTATAGCAATTTCGGAAGACTTACCTACGAAATGTGGCGCGCATGCCGGCTGGTTGTTGATACTGGAATTCATTCAATGGGATGGACTCGCGAGCAAGCTATGGATTACCTGGGATCGCATACTGCGCTTTCATTGCATGAAGTGGAAACAGAAACCGATCGATATATTTCATGGCCAGGTCAGGCATTGGCATACAAAACCGGCGAAATGAAAATTCGTGAATTACGGCGCAAAGCGGAATCAGCACTGGGCGACAAATTTAATGTTCGCGAATTTCATGACGCAGTGCTGTTGAATGGCTCAGTTACGATGCCAATCCTGGAACGACTGATCGATAAATATATTGCGAAGGCGAAGCAATAAAAACCCTCGCGCAAAGTCGCAAAAGCCGCAAAGAAAATAAAACAATTACTTTGCGTCATTGCGCCTTTGCGCGAGATTATAAAATCAGTTGATGTCTTTGCCCTGTTCCAAGGTTTTCATCAAGTTTTGCACTTGCGTTTTGTTTTGGTCATTGCCTGCTTGTTGAAGTGCAAGCTGACCATGCTTCAACGCTTCCTTATACTGACCTTTCGCTGAGTACATTCGCATCAACCCAATTTCTGTCGGCCATTCTTTCGGAAACTTCTGAGCATTCAATGCAAAAATTCGGTTTGCTTCATCGGTCTCTTTCGAAGCCTGAAGTGCGCGCGCATAAAGATGAATATCCATCGGTCCGGCAGTTCTATGATTTAGCGCCAGGTCCATTGTCTTTTTCGCTTCGGCCTTTTGGCCATTTGCTAACTGCAAAGATGCGAGCATGCTTAGAGTCGCAAAATTTTCCCGGCCGTATGATGGAGAATTTACTGCCATCTGTGCCCACTGAAGTCCTTTATCGAGATGAGTTTTTGATTGCAAGCAATATTGCGCAGCAGCGCTCCAATTTTCAGGACTGAAACCGGTTGCGTTTTGCAATTCACGATCGATGGTCTGAACGTAATAATCTTCAATATTATCAACCGTGATAGTCCATGGAAGTTGCAGATCTTCCCATTTCAAAGCAACCGTAGCTTGTTTCGGCTGGCGATCGGTAAATTCATAGGTTAACCATTCATGGTATTCACTTTTTGCTGGTTTAGCAGTAACACGTAATGCATCTTCGGACGGTTTGTAGGTAAAGCTGCCCCATGAAGTTGAGTTGTTGGAAAAAATGATTGTCCATTCATTTTCGCCAGGAATGAAATGCACACCATATGCCCCGGCTTTAAGCGGTTGTCCTTGCACTTTTACATCGTGTGAAACTTTAAAAATTGTATTTTCATTCGCACCACCACGCCACGGACATTGATCGCCGCATGTTCCAAATCCAAGATTTGCCATTCCATATGGAACTAATCCGCCCCAAATTTTTCCATGCCGATCCGAACCATCTGGTGCATGAACATCAGGGCTGTTGTAATCAACCGAAACCTGAACCAGACCTATGTATTGGGTGACAATTGCGTGTTGATTATCACCGCTCGGTGGAAGTGTGAGACTTCCAAATTGTTGCGCTGAAACTCCCAACGCAATTCCCAGAACAAAAAGAAAGCAAACAGACACTGCCAGAATTAGTCTTTTCACGATCCCTCCTTGGATGTTCATCACTGTATTACAGGTTTTGGGAATGAATCTACGACAGAAATGACACAAGCGGGCTCGAATAAGAAATGAAATGCCAGAATTGTGGAATCTCCAGTCCAGAAACCACCAAGCCTCCAAGAGCACCAAGATAAGATAGAGATTTCTTTTATCTCTTTCATAACTTGGTGTTCTTGGAGACTTGGTGGTTTTTCGGGGAATTATTTTTTTTCCTTCTTAATCATCTCCAACATTTTATAACCCCGATCTCCAAGGCTACGCCGCACCATCGTGTACCATGCGCCGCTATCCTGCATCTTTTTTAAATGCGCATTGATCGCATCTTTAAGATCACTATCAGGAGCGACTGCAAATCCGTAGTCATACCTTTCCGGAAGATGAAACGCTATTTTTAAGTTCGGATATTTATCAATACTTCCGATCACTGATGTTGAATCGAATGGCGCAAAATCTGCTTCCCCTTTTGAAAGTGCTTTATACTGGGCGGCAGAATCCGCGGCATCAATCAATTTGACACCAGGAATTGTTTTCATTTGATCTTCCATGATCGTGCCGGGAGTTACCGAACATCTTTTCCCAGAAAGATTTCCTTGATTGGAAATTTTGCTATCTTTTTTGACTACGATCATCATCACCACCGGAAAGTAAGAATCAGAAAAACTTACAATCTTTTCGCGTTCTTTTGTAATTGTGACGGAGCTTGCAATAACATCACCCTGGTTTTCTAAAAGCGCAGGAATCAAATCTTTGAAACTATCCAGAGGCTTTACTTCAAGCGCAACCCCTAATGAGTTCGCTAATGTTTTCATGATCTCAACGTCCAAACCTTCGAACTTTCCCGGCGAAGTTTCATTTACAAAACCGAGCGGGTCAGGATGGCATAACATGATTAATTTCTTGCGCGCTTTGATTTCAGAAACATTAGCGGCTTGTAGGAATGTACTGAAAAACAGTACAAGAAGCGTCAGAAATATTTTGTATTTTATGGATTTCTCTCCCCTCATATTCCGAACATCTTATCACAGAGTATAGTAATGGAATGATCAATCGATGTTTCCTACTGACTCTGTTACTTGTATTATTTGCAGCAAATGTAATGAGCGCTAAGATTGATGCCTTGTTTAAGGATTTTGATCGTCCAAATACTCCCGGTGCAGTGGTAATGGTAATTCGTGATAGCAAAATCATTTACGAAAAAGGATATGGTCTTTCGAATGTTGAACAGAAGACTCCTTGCACAACTTCGACAAATTTCAGGCTTGCTTCAGTAAGTAAACAATTTACCGCAGCTTCAATTCTGATTTTGGTTGAAAGGAAACAATTATCGCTTGACGATCCAATTACAAAATTCTTTCCAGAATTCCCGGCTTATGGAAATGAAATTACAGTGCGTCATCTTTTATCACACCGATCTGGACTCATCGACTACGAAGATGTCATACCGGAAGGCACAACGATTCAATTGAGTGACAGAAACGCTTTAAATCTTGTTCGTCAGCAAAACAAAACTTATTTCCCGCCGGGTTCTGATTTCCGTTACAGCAACACCGGTTATGCATTGCTTTCACTGATTGTTGAATCGGTGTCAGGAAATACCTACGCAGATTTTTTGAAGCGCAATATTTTTTCACCACTGCAAATGACCAACACGCTTGCTTACGAAGCAGGAATTTCCAAAGTGCAAAATCGTGCCTATGGTTACGCACAGGAAAAAAATCAATTTGTCCCAAGCGATCAAAGCGTAACCAGCGCAGTATTAGGTGATGGCGGAATTTATACTTCAGTGAACGATCTTTTTAAATGGGATCAAGCGCTTTATACCGATAAGATTCTCAGCCAGAAGATGCTAAAAGAAGCTTTTACAGTTACATCTCCAACAACTGATATTGAAAATTCCGGCTATGGATTCGGTTGGTATATTACGAAGCATCGCGATACCAATTTATTTTTTCATCGCGGTAATACTTGTGGATTCACAAACTTAATTGAACGTTATCCGGAAAAGAAATTCACGGTGATCATCCTTACAAATCGCCGCGATGCTGAGATTTTAGATCTTGGAAAACGGATCTTTGATCTGTATTTCTAAGCTCTTGCATCACAACCATTCTGCAGACAGAATCATTTCATGCTAAAAACCGCCAAATTTGTCCCGTTGTTCCTGGTCATTTCAGTAACTGTCAGTTATTCAAAAGAATCATTGCAGCCTGCAGATCGCATTTTTGTGGATGGAAAAATCTGGACTGGCGATAAGAATCATCCACGGGCAGAAGCAATCGCTGTCACAGGAGAATTAATAACCGCAGTAGGCAGTGACGAAGAAGTGTTGAAGTTAAAAGGGCCAAACACGAAAGTGGTCGATTTACATGACGACTTTGTGTCGCCGGGTTTTAACGATGCGCACATGCATTTTTTGGTACGTGATCAAGTAATGATAGAAGAGTCAGATAACCTGGAGACAATTCAAAAGAAGCTTGGTGACTTCGCAAAAGCAAATCCTAAATCTGTTTGCATTTTGGGACAGGGTTGGGGCTATGCAGCATTTCCTGATCAAAAACCGCAAAAAAAATATTTGGATCAGATTGTTTCCGATCGACCCGTAATTCTGGATGAACGTGATGGCCACATGACACTTGTAAATTCAAAAGCGCTGGAGCTGGCAAAAATCAACCGTGATACTCCTGATCCTGCAAGAGGACGGATTGTTCATGATGAAAAAGGTGAACCAACCGGAGAACTTCAAGAAACAGCACAGAATTTAGTTGAAAATCTAATCACCCCGCCAACAACTGAAGAAAATTATCGATCGTTAAAAAGATTATTGGATGTAGCTGCAAGTTATGGTCTGACTTCTGTTCAAAATGCAACGTTCCAGAAAGATAATTTGCCTGCATTTGATAAGGTGCTCGCAGAAGACGGATTGAAGATCCGATTTTATCGTGCGGTTACTTTCAAAAAAGATGTTACAGCCGAAGATTTTGCTTACTATCATTCGCTCAGCAAAAAATATCCGGAGAAGTTAATGAAATTTGGTGCAGCAAAAGGATTTGTGGATGGCGTTGTTGACGCACAAACTGCAGTGATGTTTGAACCGTACACCACCGGCAAAAATGGAATCGCAAACTGGACGCAAGATGAATTGAACGCCACCGCAGTGAAGTACGATCGCGAAGGATTTCAGATCATGTTGCACGCAATTGGCGATAAAGCGATTGCAATGGCGCTGGATACATATGAATATGTTGCAAAAACGAATGGTCCGCGAGATCGCCGCGATCGGGTTGAACACATTGAAGTGCCGCGTTTGAGTGATCTTCCACGTTTTAAACAGCTTGGAGTGATTGCGTCAACGCAGGCTTTATTTGCAAATCCTGACAAGACAACTTTGGAAAATTATTCTCCATTGCTTGGACCTGATCGGGCATCACATGCCAATGCGTTCAAACTTTTTGATGACGCCGGAGCGGTTCAGGCATTCGGAAGTGATTGGCCTGTTTTTTCAATGGAAGTGTTGAAAGGAATTTATTGTGCCGCTTCAAGAAAAACACCGGAAGGAACTCCACCGGAAGGATATTTTCCGCAACATCGAATTTCAGTTGAAGCTGCGCTACATCACTTTACTGTGGATGCTGCTTATGCAAGCTTCGATGAAAAAGTAAAAGGAACTTTGACGCCTGGTAAATATGCGGACTTTGTTGTGCTTTCCGAAAATATTCTGGATCCGCCAGTTGAACGCGTTTTAAAAACAAAAGTCTTGCTTACTGTAATGGGTGGCAGAGATACATACCGCTCCCCAGAATTTCACCACTGAGGCGCCAAAAATCAGCGATCTTTGTATAGCAGCACAACTGGCTCGCCGGCTTCATTAATATAGCCGCGCTTCATGCCTGCTTCATTAACGAACGGCATTGCTCTATTCCCTTTCGTATCAATCGCGATTAGACCACCATCTCCACCGAGGTCCCTTCAGCTTCTGAAGGATTACTTCATTCGCGGCTTCTTCTACAGTCTTCCCACTTTTTTCAATCAAAGATGAAACTTCGTGAGCTGCCACAAGCCGGATGAAATATTCACCCGTGCCAGTTGCTGATACAGCGCAGGTGTGATCGTTTGCGTAAGTACCTGCTCCAATGATTGGTGAATCACCGATCCGTCCGAATTTTTTGTTGGTCGTTCCACCGGTAGAAGTTCCGGCAGCAAGATTTCCGGATAAATCCAGAGCAACTGCGCCTACAGTGCCATGAGGTTTGCTTTCTTGCGATTTCTTCTTTTCTTCTTGCAAATCATCCCATCGTTTCTGGGTGAAAAAATATTTTGGATCGACGAGCTCAACATGTTGTTCCTTAGCAAAAGCTTCAGCTCCTTCACGTGCCAGCATCACATGCTTGGTGCGCTCCATAACCATCCGGGCCAAACTGATCGGATTCTTAATATGCGTAAGGCCGGCTACTGATCCGGCTTTCAATGTTGAACCATCCATAATTGAAGCATCAAGTTCATTTGTCCCTTCGCTGGTGAACACTGCTCCCCTGCCTGCATTAAACCACGGCGAATCTTCCAGAATCTTTATCGCCGCTTCAACCGCATCCATACTTTTACCACCCGATTCCAAAATTCTCTTTCCCGCCAGTAAGGCTTCTTTCATTGCCGCTCTAATTTCTTTCTCATCTTCTGCTGGCAATTGTTCACTAAGCGTCCCACCATGTATTACAAATGCATAGTGGATCGGTTCCACCGTTTCTTTTTGAGCAAATCCGTTCATACTGATGAATGCAAGCAGCGATAAAATGATTGAAAAAATCTTTAGCTTCATGAAAGGCTCCTTTAAATGGGTTGAGAATACATTGTGCAGAAACCAATTACAATATTACTAATACTTATGTGCAGCATAGCTAATGTTGAAGCAGTTGAAAAATGGTGGGAGCAAGTTCCACGAAAATCCTGGAACCGTTTTGAAAAAATTCCGCAAAGCCAGAAATGGTTCGAAGTTTATCGCATCCAACCAGGAATTTTTGCCATCTATGAACCCGGACAGTGGGAAGAAGTAATTTCCTATTTGATTGTTGGAACTAAGAAATCTCTTTTGTTTGATACCGGTTTAGGCATTGGTGATATCAAAAAACTCGTATCTGAAATTACTCCAATGGAACCATTCGTGATCAATTCTCACACTCATTACGATCATATTGGAGGGAATTATCAGTTTCACGAAATCTATGGAATGGACACCGAGTTTTCTAAATCAAATTCCAAGGGTGTTCCGTACGACGAAGTAAGAGAATTTGTAAGTGATGATTGGATTCACCGCGAAACTCCAAAAGGCTTTGTTGCAAATCAGTATCACATTCAGTCTTATAGCCTGACAAAAATATTAAAAGATCATGATCGCATTGATCTTGGCAATCGAATTCTTGAAATCATTTTCATTCCAGGACATACGCCGGATTCCCTCGGTTTGTTAGATCGTAAAAACCGTTTACTTTTCACCGGCGACACTTTTTATCCGGCGCCGCTGTATGCGCACTTTCCTGAATCCAATTTCAATCAATATGCGGAAACAGCCAGTCTTCTACACAAATTGCAAAGTGAAGTTGATTACGTTGTGCCATCACACAATGAAACCCTGCTGCCATCATCGTATTTAGAGAAATTGGATCTAGCGTTTCAGTCGATTCACAGTGGCACCGCAAAATTCAAAGAGCAAAAGAATGGTGTCCGCGAATATTTGTTCGACGGCTTTTCGATTCTTGTGAAACCATAAGCGGGCAACCACAAAGTCACTAAGCTCTACAAAGTTTTATTTTTTGCGTTGGAAATCCATGGTCATGCCATGTTCACCAGGCGCATTCGTTGACCATTGCTGCGTAAAGTGATCTGCATCTTTGAAATTCAACACCATACCAGTAATATGCGGAGCGGATTCATTCGGCAAGTTGGTAGCATCAATGAAGCTGAATGTAATCGTATCTCCTTGGACCGCACCTTCGAAACGCGGTTGATTATTAAAGCCGCAATAATGGGTCATCATCAGCTTATCGCCATTCATATGATAGATACTGACCATTTCACCATCATGCATTCCCAGCTTTTCCTCAACGGCAGTCCCATTTGAAATAAGTTCATATTTCACAGTGCCTGATTTTCCATCCGCTGTTGTTGTTTCCCATTCACCGACAAGAGATTTGATTTTATCCAATCCAGAATCAGCAAATACGTGAAAAGAACTTAAAACAAATACCATGATGATACAGATTCGAATTATTGATTTCATTAGTTTCTCTCCTTGGATGTTTTTGCAAAAAAAATTTCCAAATGATCCAGGCAACCATTCCAACCTTCAGCATGTTTCAAACGCTGATCTTCATTTGGTAATCGTACGTGCGTCAAAATTAGTTCGGTTGAATTGCCTCGATCTATGAATTCAACTGTCACTTGCGAAATCTCTGACGGTTCCCATTCATTCTCAATCACCCACGTATAAACTAGTTTTTCTTCCGGCCGAACCTCTAAATATTCACCGTTTATGTGATGCGTCTCGTTCTGATAATTAACTCTAATGCGATACTTTCCACCTTCTTTTACATCAAGTTTTTCGATGGTTGTTTGATGCTCATCGCTTGGTCTAAACCATTGACTTAACGCTCCGGCGTCCGTCCATGCTTTGTAGACTTTTTCTCTTGGCGCGTTGAAGTTGCGCTTGACCTGGAGCGCCGTTTCTTGTCCGGTCTTTGCTTCCATGATGATTCCTCCTTGGATTGTGAATCCAGATATTTCGCAAGTGAATTAAATTGTTTTTCCCAAAATCTTTTATATGCTGCAATCCATTCCGCAGCATCTTGCATCGGTGCAGCCACCAGCTGAAATTTGTGAACACGTCCTTTCTTTTCACCAGAAACCAGTCCGGCTTTTTGCAAATAGTTGAGATGCTTCATTACCGCCGGTAGTGAAATCGAAAATGGACGCGCTAATTCAGAAACGGATGCCGTCCCTTGAGTGAGTCGACCCAAAATTTCACGACGGATCGGATCAGCCAGGGCCGAAAATGTGGTATCTAAAGCGCTTTCAGAATACTTAACCATATGGTTAAGTATATAAAATCTTCGATAGAAGTCAATTAAAGATTTGGCGGTAAGATTGTGATGAACAGGCTTACCGCCTTTCAACGATGAATCCGAAAACAATTGAACCTGTAAACACCAGTACTGCCGGATTTCTGGGACTAACGGAAAAGAGACCCGCGAATCCCGAACCAGTTACAAGCTGGAACCAATTTCAGCTTGAGTATGGCAATTACATTTCGGAATCCTATCTCCCCGATGCAGTAAATGGTTTTTTCGCAAATGGCGGTCAACGTTGTTATATCGCAGATGAGTTGAACGACTTTGATACCATTGACGAAATTTCAATCGTTTACGCACCGAATGCAGATGCTGATCAAGTGCTGGCAGTAATCGCTCATTGTGAAGAACGAAAAAATCGCATCGCCATTATTGATGCGGATAGAGTGAGCAACATCGGCAGTATCAAACCACGCGATCAATATGTCAGCAGCAGATATGCAGCATGCTACTATCCATGGATAAAAATTCTCGACCCGGCTACCGGCTCTGGAAAATTCGTTCCGCCGGGTGGTTATGTTGCAGGAATTTATGCACGGAACGATTCTGAACATGGTGTGCACAAAGCTCCTGCAAATCAAATCGTCCTTGGAGCAACAGATCTGGAATTTCAAATTTCGCAAAGTGAGCAAGACCTTCTTACGGAACAGGGTGTAAATGCAATCCGTTTTTTTCCGGGAAGAGGAATCCTTTTGTGGGGCGCACGAACTCTATCAACTGATGCTGACTGGAAATACGTTAATGTTCGACGGTTGATCATCTTCATCGAGCAATCTATCAATCGCGGTACTCAGTGGGTGGTGTTTGAACCAAACGATGAAAATCTTTGGGCCAACGTTAGAGCAACGATTGAAGATTTCTTAATCACACTTTGGAGGAGCGGCGCATTGGCCGGAATAAAACCGGAACAAGCATTTTTTGTGAAGTGCGATCGAACAACCATGACTCAAGATGATATCGATAACGGTAGACTCATTTGCATGATAGGTGTCGCACCGGCACGACCCGCAGAATTCGTGATCTTCCGAATCGGCCAGTGAACCGGCGGTTCGGAAGTCACGGAATAAAATCATTAACTATTCTTAAGCGCTTCTCTATTCGCCGCCAGCAGATCAGTAAGTTGTTTTTGCTTGCGATTCGATTCTGCTGTTGGTATAGACTCTTCTTCTTTAAACAGATCGATCCCGTTCACCAAATCCTCAAGAGGGTTAGGAGGGTTGTTGATTAAGTCTATCAACTGTTGCTTTGCTCTCTCTTCCTCTACGGTCTTATCAAATTCCGCTTTTGCTTTAGTGAAATCAGCCTGCTTGTCATTCGCCCGCGAAGTTGGTTCAACTGAAGGATAGAAAGATGGTACATTGTTATGGTCCTTCACATTTTTGATCCGTTCGTCTTGCACCGATGAAGTCGGTTTCGTTCGGTTGGACTCTAACAAGTCATTAAAAAACTTTTCCTTCTGATTTACTTCGAAATCAAAGACTGGTTTAGGTTTAGAATTTTCGGGTTTGGAATTTTCGGTATTGGTATCGCTACGGGGTACATCAAAGGAAGGTATGTCCACTGGATAGAATTCGCCTCCCAGTAGAGAACTATCACCATTTCTTAGATCGTCCAATGCTTTGTCAAACGCCTGGTCCAGGGCTTCCTGTCTGCGCGCTTTGACGGTCTCCTGAAATTCGGAATGAGCCTTCGTAAACTCGGCTTGTTTATCGTTGGCACGCGAAACTGTTTGCGGTGAAGAATTGCCAATCAGTGATTGCCCAAGACGAGCTGCATCGAATTGTTTTTCTAATGATTCTGAGGCTTTACTCAACGGACTTTCGGGCTGAGGCGCCGCAAACATCGGTTGATTGGAGCTTGCATTTTCAAATGAATCTGAAGCACTGAGTGTAGAGACCTTTTTTGAACTGGCACTGTTTGTTTCGCTGTTTTGTGTTTCCGAAATTTGAATCGCTTTTTCTGTCCGTTTGATTTCCATCTTCCCTCCGAATGATTAACCATTCCTGAATATTGCAACCTTGATGCCAAGTGGTTTGTCGAGGGGGAAAGAGTTTATTGCAGAAAAATCAAGCAACTAACGGGCTCAGTTGGGCAACGAAAGTTGTTTTTAGCCCATCATCAGGGCGCTGGTGAGTTGTCGAAGAAGTTTTCTGCGATCCATTCCAAGTTGTGATCCATATTTTAGGAGCTCGGTAACCGCGTCTGCAAGAACATCATCAAACTTTAACTGACTATGATCCGAAAAAGTTTCATCAATGAGAGAACCCATTGAATCCAATTGTCCGAAGACATCCTGAGTAGCAGAAACAAAACTCTTAAACAATGAATCACCGACAAGATTTTCTTTTCTTAGAATAGAAAGGACTTGATTAAAAACTTCTTGAGAAGCGAGCTCAGCTTCTTTCGCTAATGTGTGAGAGTTGTCGCTTAAGGAAGGTGTATTTAAAACAGCTTTATAAATTGATTGACCCAGAAGTTCTAATGAAAATCCTTGCAGCAGCAAAGAATCTACTCGCGAATGTTTTGTTGCAATTTGCACAAGCCTTCCGATCTCGGCTGCTAAGCGATCTTCCTTCAAATTATTTGATGCAGAGGAATTGTTTTGAAGGAATTTTTGTTTGCCGGAGATATTCAATTCCGGAACAAACTTTTTGTACTGTGAGACAGCAAGATCCTCAAGTTGATTCATTCCATACCAAAAAGTTTGTTCAATATTTGTCATTTTGTTCGCTCACCTTGCTTATATTTGCGAATCAACGGCATAAAAATTCCCATCACATTTTTTGTTGCAGATTCACTATCAATTCCCACACTTTCCAAAAGCCCCGTATACTCGGCCACCATTGTGCCGGAACAATCTGCTCCTGAAAGTCCCACACTGTTCAGACAATCCACAATATTCATCATGCTTCCACCAATGCAATCTACACCCTGTGTGTTTACACGTTCCGCTAACTGCAGGAAATTGTTTTCACTCTCAAAGAATTCCAATCGCAAATATCGTGTAATCCAATCAACGTGATAACGTTCATCGGCAAGAGCTTGTTTAAATGCTTGTTCAGATCCTGGATATTTATGAGCAACTTCCAGAAACGGTTCATATGTAGAAATGGCCAAGCTTTCTACAATAAAACCTTGAAGCACAGCCAGTGCATTAAAATCTTTTTGTTTGTAATATTCATCGACTTGATCTATCAAATACCCAAGCTCACGATCTGCAAAAGTTTTGTCTGGTTCAATCTTGTTACTGCGGCTGCCATCCATAAACCAGGTGCCATGTTGACCCTCCATGTGGGAGAATTTGCGAAGCAACTGATCAAAATCCGGCTTGATCTTAGCCATAAGCGAATACGTTCGCGCCGCAACTTTCTCTCCAAAAATAGCCAGACCCATGAGTTGCGACATCGCTTCATCTACCGGCAACATTCTTTGCATAATTCCTCCATACTACTAATTCCTCCCCCTTATGAAGGGGGAGATCAAAAAGGGAAACATTTCTAAATTCCCCAACGCTCTAAGCAATCTTTTGCATGTACCAATCAATACACTTTTGCAGAGATTCGTAAGTTACTTTCGGAAATTGTTCATCACCGCGGTACATTTTTCTCAGTTGAGTCAAATCAAATTCCAAATCGTAACCGGCAATTTCGTTATTCACTCCCGTCATTTCAACAAACAGTTTTTCCTTGCGATCCAGCCTGCTATCTTCCATCGGAAAATCCGCGAGTGAATCGTAATAATGGATCGATGATGGCTTTAAATATGATTGAACCCAGTAATCGATTAGCTCGCGGGAAGTAATTAAAGATGAATATTCTGAAGCCAGATGAACAATTGTACCCGCTGGAGCGTGTCTGAAAACTTTTTCCATGGAGTCTTGAAAATGATCTTGATGGATGACTTGCAATTTTACATTTGGAGCAATGACATGCAGGTTGTCTTTACGTGAACCTCTTCCCACTTTGCTAGCAAAATGCATCAGCTGATAAATTCCATAAGGCTTGCCGTAATAAATTCCAGTTTTACTATCTCCGATGACAATACTCGGACGCATGATCACGTAAGGCACACCACTCTTAATGATTAAGTTTTCTGTTTGTCTTTTCGTTTTCGTATACAAAGTCGGATCGAAAGTTGGTTCAGGATGTAAATCTTCGTAAACCAGCTTCCGGCCAAAACCACATGAGAATGCGGTTGAAATATAAATAAAGCGTTTCACATCCAACTTTTTTGCAAGATTAACAAGATGTTTAGTTAATTCCACGTTGACTGAAAGAAGTGTTTCTTCATCATCGTAGCTAACCGAGCCTGCGGAGTGAATAATTTCTCGAATTCCAGCGCCCCTCAGTTCATCTTCCATTTCGAGCAAATCAAGCAAATTCGAAACCGGTTTCATGATCAAACGTGTTTTGCTTAAATTCGCTTTTGGATTTAGATCTCTGGCACGTTCCAAAATCTGATTTGCAAGATCGCTTTCGGAGTGATGAGTCCGATATGGTAAAAACAGCTGGAGATCATCATTTCGCGCTAATAGAACTGCAGCCATTAATTGTCCGACAAATCCGGATGCTCCTGTTAACAGAATCATAATTGCTCACGGGAGAGAGATCCTTGTTCCATATGATCTTTGTTCATCAAGCGATGTTTTCGACTGGCAGTGAAATATCAGTTGTTAAAACTTTTGTTACAGTTACGTCGGAGTATCCGGATGACAAAGCAATTTCCGAAATCCACTGAATCGCTTGCGGATAATGAGCAACTTCCAGGAAATCTTGAAATCCAGATTGAAGCGCTTGAGTCACAGCCTGGAAATGCATTTCAGTTGAAGTTGGCTGCTTCATCAACAAATATTTTATTCTGTCCGGATCTTGTTCCAATTTTCCTGAAGTGCCCATAAACACTGGAATGTTTGGTGGCTCAATGGAAATATTCTGCAAAACTTTTTCCAATCGATCTTCACACGCTTGAAGTGCTTGAGTATGATACGGACCTTCCACTTTCAAAAATCGGAAATAAACAGGCCACGATTCTTTTTTCGCGAGATCCGTCAAATCGATCAAATTTTTTATTTTTCCGCCAACTACACCTTTGCCTGGACTGTTATAGAGTGCCAATTCAAGATCTGGAAATCTAGGAAGTTCATCAATTAGATCCTGAAGATTTTCAGTCTGTACTGCTATCAAGCCATACTTGTTGTTGAGTTCCGCACAGACATCGGCAAACGCTTGAGCGCGAGCCAAAATAAAACGACCGGAATCTTCGATGGACATGGCTCCTGATGCAACAAGCGCTGCTACCACTCCCATCGAATGACCAATCGCAGCACCAATCCGAATTTCAGGATGATAATGCTGAAATGCCAGCCATTGCCCTAAATGATGCACATGGATTGCGCGCTGCGCATTGTAAGTCTTTAGAAGCTCTTCATCTTCCAAATGTGTGGTGATGAATTCGAGATCAGAGCCCAAAATAGGAGTCAGCGTTTCTAATGCTTCTCTTGCCGCAGGAATTTTCCAAAGTTCAGTACACATTCCTTGCTTTTGTGCGGCCTGTCCTGAAAATAGAATGCAATAAATTCTCATAATGTTTGTAACTGCCAGCTAAGAGCTGCAAATCTTCCAGAATGGGAAAACGAAACTGGCATGATTGATCTTCCAATCTGAACTGCAAATGGAATTCCGCCTTTTTGAGCGAATGCTGCCTGCTGAATTCCATTCGCTTTCAAACTTTTCAAAAGTCTTTCCTGTAAGTATTGTGATGCATCCGAATCAGAATTGAGCTGATGAACTTCTGAAATAATTTTGGATTCGCGCGATGAAGTCACAACTGCATGGATCCAATCTTCAGTTACCTCCACATTTTGAACGTAAAAAATTTCACCTGAGCAATGAACAACCTGATTGCGATTAAGATCGGTTTCAAAATGAGTGAAGCTTCCGTACGGAACCTGGTGGCCAAGCTGCGAAATCGCTTTTGATGAAGCTTCTTTTAGTGCAAACATCTTCCAAAATGCCAGCCTTCTGCCATTATCTGGAAGCGATTGCCATTCGCCTGGAGTTAAGTGTCTTTGCATCCAACCATCATCACGCGGTTCTATGATGGACGCATGATGAAGATCGATTATGTCGTTTCCTATTGCTTGCATCGATTAATTCCACTTCTGCATTTCTGCCAGCGTTGACTCTAACTTCGTTTTAATTTTTTGAACTTCTGCTTCTTCCAACAGTGAACGGTCGCCGCAATCTCTGGCAACAGATTCCACAACTCGCAACACCATACGATTTTTGTTTGCACGAAGCTTCAATGCTGCCAATTTGCTTTTGTACACTTCCCTATCAGCTTCATTGAATGAAACTGTTTGGTCGCTAGCACTTTCAATCTCTTTGCACAAAGCAATATGTCGAGCGCGTTCTTGTTCATACGACTGCATCCGTGATTCGCTGAGTTTTGCAGTATCGCTCACCGTGTTTACATAATCCGTGGCAACCTTAATTTGCTCACGAAGAGATTGAAGCCATTCGGATTTCGTAGTTTCATCCGGAGCTTTGTCGATTCTTAACGAAAGTTTTTGAAGTGAATCGTTCAAACGATATCCTTCACCGATGATTACCACATAAGCAAAAGACATAACGTCTTCAAGATACGCTGGATCCTTTTCCATATGACCCAGCTCCATCAACATCTTCACAGCAAGCCCCGGTGTAGCGGCAAAAGTATCTTGTCCTTCGAGAATCATGAGCTTACCAATCTCTCCATCTTCCAGCAGAAACTCGCTGCCATCATGATTCATCGGAACTTTTCGAGTCTTGCGGGTTAAGAATTGTCTTTCAATCGACATCGTGATATCCACAAGATTCGCAGACTCGATTCCCATTCCTGTGATCTGACCTAAAAAGGCAGTATTTTTTGTGGCTTTAGTCCAGTTGTCTTGTTTTGTAGCATACCTTTTAACACCGTCAATGATTTTTCTTTCAACTTCTAAAGGTGTCAATTGTTCCAGCGGAATTGCCTCAATTGTTGCTTCTTTTCTCGCGAATCCCATTGTTAACTCCTTTGATAAATTTCGGTCTCCGTGCCGTTCCATTTTTTAAAAAGCAGGCAACCATTAACATCCCCAAATCCGAAGGAAGATTTAATAACGTACTCTAAGTCACGTTTTTGAAAATTATGCGGAATACTTTTTGAAATTAATTCTATTTTTGGATGAATATCTTCGCAGTTCGTTGACGGATGAACATATCCGCGCGAAATTTGATCAACAACTGCCGCTGATTCAATTGCACCGGCGCTTCCCAATCCATGACCGATCATTGATTTTGTAGATTGAATCAATGGAAATTCGGAAGGATCCAATTTCAACGCGCGCAACCAGTTGTTTACTTCAAGAGGATCTGCTGTTGTTGATGTTAAATGTCCATTGATCAACGAAATTTCTTGAGGCTTCACGTCTGCATCTTCCAAAACATAACGGATACACCGTTGAACACCTTCCGGATTGGGGAAAGTCATCGAACCACCATCTCTTTGACCGCCGGAGTTGCAATAGGCAGAAACTAACTCACACAAAATTGGCGCGCCTCTTTTCAAAGCAAATTCCAAAGCTTCGAGCCTTAAAATTCCGCAGCCTCCTGCTGGAACAAAACCACACGCGCCCGCTCCCATCGGCTGCGAAGCTTTTTCCGGAAGATCGTTATAATCAGAACAAAGCACATCACGCATTGCATCGAAGCCTGCATAAATACCTACATGTGTTCCTTCTGTTCCACCTACATACATTGAATCGGCATAACCTAAAAGAATATTTTTGTATCCTTCAAAAATTGCTTCCGTACCGGTAGTACAAGCGGAACTGTTCGACATCACCTGCGCACCTAATCCTAAAATCTTTCCAACGATTGCACTGACACCGCTTGCCATAACTTTCGCAACAGCATCACTTCCCAGCGGAAGTGCACCACGTCCTTGTTCGGCATGAATCGAGTCTCTTAATACCGGAGAAAATTCTTCCAAAACAATTTCCATTCCGCCACCAAGACCACAACCGATGATTGCACCCGTGTTCCAATCCACCGGGTTTTCTACATCGGAAAATAGATCGACCTTTTCGCCGGAATGACGCGCGCATTCAACAGAACATAAAGCTGCGTAAACCATCGCTTCTGTTAATTTGTGCAAAAAGTTCGGCGGCAAAACTTCTAAAATTTCGTCTTCCGTTACTTCCGGTATGCCGGCAATTTGACTGGCCATGTTGTGCTGTTTATGTGATTCTTGCCAACGTATTCCAGACATTCCGATTTGAAGTGCTTTACGAAAGTCATTCAAACCGATTCCGTTGGATGCAATTACTCCAAGTCCAGTTACAACAACCCGGCGCTTTGCAATCGATTTCAGTTTAGTCTCCCTCCTAATTCTTCAATCGTAATCGTGCTCTTACTCGTACTCTTACTCTTATTCAGCTATTCGATTACGAGTACGATTATGAGTACGATTACGATTTTCTAATCCACATTCCAGAAAGTTGTCCGTGAAAAATCTCTTCCCCTACCATTTTTCCATTTTGAAAAACAGCATGTACTTCTACAGAAATTTTCGGACTCCGAAAATAACCTTCGTCCCCAAATTCAGCATGCATCACAACCGTATCTCCCGGTCGCACCATTTCTTTAAAAATTCCACTTTCAATCGAAGTAAAAACTCCCATTTGATCGGGATCAATAAATCCATCATTGTTCTTTAGAAGATGATAAAGACCGAAGGCCACGCATCCGGTTTGAGCCGCAGATTCAATAATTTTCACTCCAGGCACAACCGGAAAATCTGGAAAATGGCCGGCACAATCTTCCAATGTCCAGGTATAAACACTTACCAGATGTTGATCATCTAATTCCAGAATGTCTGAAATGAATCGCATTGGAGGCCGATGCGGAATCAGTTCCAGAATTTTTTCCTTGGAAATCAAAGCGTTAAACCTCCATCTACTCGTAAGACCGCTCCGTTGATGTAATCGTTTTCGATCAAATATCCGACAGCTTCAGCGACTGCTGCAGGATGTCCGAATTTTCCGCTGCTTATTTTAGAAAGAAGTGCTTCTCTCCGGTCAATTGGAATCGCAGCAGTCATTGGCGTTTCAATAAATCCAGGAGCCACCGCGTTCACACGAACTCCACGATTGCCGAGTTCCAGCGCAAACTGTTTTGTTGTTGCTTCAAGTGCGGCTTTTGTAGCTCTGTAAACAGCGCTTCCAATGAGTCCATGATTCGCAAGGATAGAACTGATGTTAACGATAATTCCGGAACCCGCGCGGATCATTTCTTTCGCAAAATTTTTCATCAGAAATAATGAAGTCTTGAAATTTACGTTCATCATCATTTCAAAACTCAACATTTGAATTTCAAGCGCTGGTTCGTGCGGTACACTCACGCCTGCATTGTTAATCAGGATGTAAGGCGTTCCATGTTTTTTCGTTTCGTTCAATAAAATTTCAGAAGCATTTGTATCGTTAAGATCCGCTTGAATCAAAAAGGAATGAGGAATTTGGCTTTGAAGTTGTTGGACCGCTTTTAAATTGCTGTTGTAATGCAATCCAATTTTAAGTTGGCCATCGCTCCTTTTGTGCAGCATCTGAGCAATAGCCTGTCCTATTCCTCCGGATGCTCCGGTGATTAAAGCTACGTCTTGATCAGTCATGATGAATTAAGTCAGCGTTGAAATTGCTTCTCCTCCGTCCACTCTTAGTAGCGTGCCATTCACCCAATCGAACAATGGCAAACACAGTCCATAAATTGCATTGGCAACATCTTCCGGTGTGGTTAATCGATGAAATGGATTGCGCAACCGTGCTTGTGCTTTCATCAAATCAAATTGAGGGATGCTATTGCCTGCGGGAGTATCTGTAATTCCAGGTTGAACAATGCAAGTACGAACATCATACATCGCGAATTCAAGAGCCATGGATCGGCAAAGCGCTTCCAACGCTGTTTTTGCAGCCGAAACTGCTGCATAACCACGCCATGCTCTTTCATTCCCTTCGGAAGTTAATGCAATCAATCTCGCTTTCTTTGAAAATAATCCTGCTTTTAAAAGTTCCCGGCTCCAGCTAGCGAAGTCATATCCCATGATCATTAAAGTGCGAGCGAGATCTGCTTCTGATAATTCCTCACCTTGAAATGGACGCCGGCTTTCAGCCAACGTTGCGAATGCATCGCACCCGTGTTCATGAAATGCAGTATTAATCGCATCACGTAAAGCACTTTCAGAAATCTGTACCCCGCGGTTCGAAAGAATCTTTGTAAGCTCACTGATTGCCTGGCCTTTGGATTGAGAATCTGAAAATTCAATCAGTGGTCTGCAACATCCATCTGCGATGGAATGCAAAAAAAGATAGAGGTGATCTTTTGGAACTGATTTTTCTACGATTGAGAAGAGTTCGCCACGTTCTTCATCTTGAGTCAGATTTCCGTTGTAAGTAAGCAGCTGAACACCATGATTTCGAATTTCCGAAAACTCGGATTGTAATTCGGATTCAACACGGCCTTGAGTATCTTTGTGACCCAGGATGATATTGAATCCGCAGCTTGCTAACTTCTTTGCTGAGGCTAATCCAAATCCGGAGGATCCCCCTAAAATGAGACTCCAATAATTTTTATTCCAAAACGGACTTTGCTGACACTCACTCATCATGAATTGCAGGGGGACTCCGATCGTATTTATTCCTGCGTCTATACTTCTTCCCCCCTCGCGTAACCTTCTTTGAGCAAGAGATATGCCAGTCTCATCGGAATTTCCTTATCCTCGACAGCTACTAGCAGACGTACTCTTTAGCTGCGTATCAAAACTTAACATCAATAAAATATCTCAACTAATTTCAACAACTTGCAAGACTTTGAATAAAATCCGCACGATCATAGGAATGTGCCGACCCATTTTGATGATTTCTAGTATTGAGAGTTGCGCGAAACGAGGTTCGAAAAAGTCGAAGATTTAACAAAAAGTGTCAGCTTTGGCGTGACATTATTTCGTCTGAACAATCAACTATCGAGCTGTATTTCTAATACGTTAGAACAAGGACTAAGCAGTTTCGTAGGCTGCAAGCAGCTTCCACAGAATGTCCAAATTGGCTGATCTGTCGATTTTTCAATGTATTTTATTGCTGTTTGGTGGATATATTCTTTTCGTTGATATCTTAATTTGGGAACGCGATGCAGATGGCTGAAATCAGTTTCCTGCCACTCTACAACCTGATTCTTTTTAAATGATTTCTTCATTTTCTTTCGAACACTCCAAGGTTTAATGTGTATATCTTAAATTCAGCAGTCATTAGCGGACACGAACTTGAGTATTAGTTAGGAGCTGGAAAAAGGTTCAGTGTTTAGATCTAACTTAAGTTATAGATTCGAGGCCCGGCGTCCGCGCCCAACCTCAGCGACGCCGGGCCTCCAAATATTAATGACGAAGGCCAACCACTTCCAGATATTCTGATGGAACCACAAGAGTTCCATTATCGGATCGGTTGTATGACTCAAGAAGCAGAAGAAGATCTTTGTTTAAGCTGGATTGCTGCTCAGCATCAAGAGCCGCAAAAGCTTTTAATATTGGACCGTAATAAGCTCGAAAAACGTCGATCCAATGTTGAGCTGATAGATAACGAAATACGAAATAGCGTCGTTTGCTGAAAAGCGAAACCGAGTTGCCAAAAAGTTCTTGCAGATGCGATTCGGTTCCCCAGGCAGAAGGCGGCTTTACACCCGGCATTGGTAGAATGTATTTCGCAAGCAACTTAAAGAGTTGTCCGACAAATCCTTCTGGCGTCCAATTAGCAAGTCCGATTTTGCCACCGGGTTTGCAGACTCGCAGAAACTCGCTTGCAGCTTTTTCTTGATTTGGAGTGAACATCACTCCAAACGTTGAAAGCACAACATCAAACGAATGACTTTCAAAAGGCAATGCTTCAGCATCAGCCTGACGAAAATCAATAATGAGGCTTTCCGCTTTCGCACGTCCCTGAGCGGATTCCAACAATGCTGGAACATAGTCAATCGCTGTAACATGTGTGAAGTGACGTGCAGCAGCTAATGAAGCATTACCGTTGCCGGCAGCGACATCGAGAACTCGCTGGCCAGAGCGAATGTCTATAGCATTGACCAAAGATTCACCCACGATCTGAAGCGTTGTACCGATCATAGAATAATTTCCTGAAGACCAGGCTGAATGTTGTTGAGTTTTTAAAGTTTCAAGGGTAGAACTTGTAGCAATTGAAATTTCTTGTGCCGTTTCCATAATCATTTCTCCTCTCTGTTAACGCATATAAATGTGTCGTAAAAAACAAAGACGGACAGAAATGTAGGTGAACGTATGCTTAACAAAAACTTTACTGATGCTTGCCGATCAGTTCGCGTAAGTCTTTTCGCAGGATCTTTTGCAGGAAGCTTCTTGGAAGTTCATCGAGCAAAATAATTTTATCCGGCATTTGCGATTCCTGAACTTTGTCGCATAGAAAATTAGAAATTTCTTCTGTCAGGTTCCAACGACGCTGAGGTGTTCGCCATTGATCGCGCAATGACACAAACAAAATTATTTCGGATGAATCATTTGGTTTCACCAGGCATGCTTCTTTAACCGCAGGATGATCATGAACTGCTTCTTCTACCAACCGCGGATAAGTTGTTCGATCTTCACGTTGGATCACATCCGATTTACGATCCAGGATGTACAACAACCCGTATTCATCAAAAAAACCAAAATCATTACTGTGATACCAACCATCATGCAGAACTTTGCTCGTTAAATCACTTTGCTGCCAGTATCCTGAAAATACTGCAGGGCTCTGAATCAAAATTTCACCAATTTCACCAGGCTTTACTTGCTGAGACTGTTCATCAACAATTTGGGCTTTCACTCCATTCACAACTCTTCCTGCGGAGCTCAAAATATTTCTTGCTGCAGGCTCGCCGTTATGAACATGTTGTTCTGCCTCAAGTAATGAAACGGGAGGTAAAACCTCAGCCATGCCATATCCTTGCTGCAAAATCGGACCAAGCCTCACGATTGCTTCTTCCAACTTTGCTGCCGGCATCGGTGCAGTTCCGTAAATCAGATTCTTTAACGAACTGATGTCATATCGCGCAAGGTCAGGCCAATCCAATACATCGATTAACTGACTGGGTGTCATAAATGCACGTGTTGCCTTGTACTTTTCAATCCACGGAATCAAAACACTGACTTCATACTTTGGTGGAATCAACAGAGTAGAGCCAGCAATAAGCGTCGGCAGTACGGCACCGCTCCCTGCACCAACTAACGGGATGCATATCAAAAAAATATCCTGATGCGGCACAACTATGTTTAGATTCGCGATCATCAATCGTAGGCTGATCAGCGCAACATTTTGATTCACAAGTAATGCTTTTGGTGGACCTGTTGTTCCTGAAGTGAAAACAAGTGCTGCGACGTCTCGCGGTTTAACATAATTTGTTGAAGGTTTTGCCGGACTTCCCGCAATCAGAGTTTCATAGCTGCCATGGCCGCCAGTTTTGAGTTGAAGCATCGAAGGATGTTGATCTGAAAGCAATTCCGCATTTTTTGCAAAATTCGGATCGAATACAAACACACGAGGTTTTGCAACTTGTGCAGCATGCAAAACAAGCTCTGCAGGGTGGGTTTCATGAAAAGAGGTGAGGATCGCTCCTAGCTCATAAGCAGCGAGTCGTGCTTCGATTTGTTCCCAATCGTCCGCTAGTTGCGTATAAACATGATCTCCTTTCTTGACTCCTGCTGCATGCCAGCCAGATGCAAGCCGATAAACGCGATCTGCGAGACGGCTATATGTTAAGGAGCCACGCTGAGTGATCAGCGCAATTCGATCAGGATATTTGGAAAATGCAAATCGCACCGCATCGCGTGGAACTCGAAAGCGGCGAAGAATCAGCTGAATCAAAAGACGATGAAACCAATATAGATTCATGCTTGGTGCATCATAGCCGATTGTAATCTTTCTTGACAGCACCCATGCGGCTATGGAAAATCATGACCATGTTCCGGAACATTTTAACCGCTATTCTTGCGATCGCAATCTTAGCTTCATTGACTCATGCTCAAAATGAAGAGCTGGCAAAAAATATTTTACTTCGCGCTGATGAAATCCGGTTCCCTAAAGATCCATTTCAAGTCAATGTGCGCATTACAACATCGGCTGCAGAAAAACAATCTCCACCTGAAGAATATCAAATTCTGTGCAAAGGGAATGAACGAACTACAGTAATCACAACGGCACCGGCCTCAGAGCGCGGGCAAATTCTTTTGATGCGCGATCAAGATTTGTGGTTCTTTACACCAAAAGTTTCACAAGCTATCCGTCTTCCACTTTCACAACGTTTGAGCGGACAAGTCTCTTATGGTGATCTTGCGCGCAGCAATTTTTCCGGTGATTATGATCCGAAGCTCTTGCGTACTGAAACGATTGAAAACCAGCAATACTATGTGCTGGAACTAACAGCGAATGATCGCGGTGTCACTTATCATCGTGTTCTCTATTGGATTGAATCATCAAATAGTCACCCTTATAAAGCCGAGTTCTATACAATCTCAGGAAGACATTTGAAAACATGCCGGTATCAGAACTTTGTGCAAGTTGTCGGAAGCTTCCGGCCTACAACTTTGATCATGGAAGATGCTTTAAAGGGTGAAAAATCGGTGCTGGAATATTCTGGATTTTTGTTACGCGATCTACCTGAGAAATACTTCACCAAGGATTACTTGAAGAAGCTTTATTAATCACGGAAGCACTGAAGTCACTGAAAGAATCTTTTTAATAGAATCTTTTTAATAGAATCTTTCCGTGAATTCGGTGTTTCCGTGATTTTAATTCTGTTGAAGAGCTGCAGCGATAGGCATACGTGAAATCTGCCATGATGGGAAGATTGCTGCCAGGCAGCTCGCGAGAAAGCCGATAAAAAACGCCCAGATGATAGTCGATGGAACGAGACGGATCGTTGCAGTCCAACCGGTTGTTGAATTCGGAGGTGGAGGCATCGGAATTCCGATTGATGAAACCAGAGAAGCCAGTGAGATACCTATAACAACACCTAAAACACTTCCGATGAAGCCTATGATAATTGTTTCACGAATCGCCAGATTGAAAATATGATTTCTTCGATTTCCTAATGCCATGAGTGTTCCAAATTCTCCGGCACGTTCATACAATGTCATATTCACACTATTCGCCACACTCAGAATGACCATGCCCAAAATAATCAACTGCAACACTCCGAATTGTCTTTTGTACATCGCTACAACTTTCGTATAAAAGTCAGCAAGTTCAATCCATTTTTTAATTTCAAATTCTTTTGGATTCAAATTTTTCTTTAAGTCTGCTGCTACTGAATCTGTATACTTTGTGTCATCCAGGACAAAAATCAACGAATGCATTTTCGATGTGGCCAATAATTCTTGAGCGGCTGAAACATTAATCCGAATAGCGCGATCATCGTAATCTTTAGCCAGAACAGTCTGGAATGTACCGATCACAGTAAAGTCCAAACTGTTTAATGCTCCTTCCGGAGTGTTGACCAGAAGAACTACAGGATCTCCTGGTTTCAAATTGAGTGCAGTGCTTACACCTTCGCCTAACATGATTCCGTAAGTATCTTTGTTTGTTATTTGACGGCCGGAGGTGATGTTTACGTACCGCTGGGCGAGTTTGGATTCTTTGTCTGCATCGATTCCTTCGCCGATCACCGAAAAATTTGTACGAGAGTTGCTGAGCAAGCCGGAAAAATAAACACGCGGAAGGATATCGCTTACGTGATTGATCTTTCGCAATTCATCAATTTTCTGCTGCGGATTTTCAATCATGTATTTGAATGGAGCGCGGCGGCCTAATGTGTAGTAGCCCGCTTTGTAAACTTGCAAATGACCGATACGCGATCGAATGGTTGCATCTTTGATTTGGAAGAAGATGTCTTCAATGAATCCGCCTGCAAAAATGTTTGCAATCACTCCTGCGATGATCGCAAGCAACGTAAGGCCGGTGCGCGTCTTTTGTCGAAAAATGTTTCTAAATGCTAACGTCCACATAAACTAGCTCGAACCACCAAGTCTCAAAGTCTTTGTGGTTTCTCTCATCTATTATGCCGAAGCGCATCGATGATATTGATTCGCGAAGCTTTCCATGCCGGAAACATGCTGGCCAGAGTGGCAGTACCAATTGCCAGCAGATAAGAAGTTGCAGCAAGAGTCCAACTCAACCTGATTTCACCTGTAAATCCACGTGCAGCTCCCGGTGGCGGCGGCATCGGAATTCCAATTCGCGAAATAATATGCGCCAACACAGTTCCTAAAATAAGTCCAATCAATCCGCCGACTACACCGAGCAACATTCCTTCAGAAACAAATAATTTCAGCACTTTTTTTCGCCGCATTCCCATCGCCATCAATGTTCCGATTTCATTGGTTCGCTCCAAAACATTTTTGGTCAGCGTATTTGAAATACTAAGAATAATGATCAAAGCAATAATGAGTTGCACAACATTCATCTGCCGCGAGAAAAGCTGAACGGTCTTGCGATAAAAATCGGCAAGATCGCTCCATGGAACGAATTCGATTTTTGATTCAGGAATGGTTGCTTTCAATTCATATAAAGCTGCATCTGTATTTTCTGTTTGATCCAGAAGAATCACCCAGCTATGCGAACCATGCACACCCAAGAGTTCGCGAGCAAGAGTAATCGGCATCCGGATCGCAGCATCATCGAAAGCTTTTGTCATTGTTGAAAAAATGCCGCGAACGTGGCCTTCCACAGCATTCACTCCGCCTGATTCGTTTGTTGTAAGAAAGACTACCGTGTCACCAGGTTCTGCCTGCATGTTTTCCGCTAATCCCTGCCCAAGGATCACACCTTTCGGATCGTCTGATGTTAGATTGTTACCTTTTAAGATTGCGAATGCCGCACTTACGCTCGTTTCTTTTTCAGGAATTACTCCTTGTCCTAAAAACGAAATGGTGTTGTCACCAAGGCTAATCAGTCCACCGAAGATCAATCTCGAAGTCACAGTCTTTACATGACGATTTGATTGAATCATCTTCAGCTCTTTGGAATCTTCCGGTAGGAGATAAGCGAAAGGATCGGCTGCACCTTTTTTGTAATAGCCAGGCCGCACGGCTTGAATGTGGCCGATCAAGTTTGTAATGGTGGATTCTCGCAGTGCCCAATAGATCCAATCGATAAATCCACCACTCAGCAACAACGACACCACGCCAAAAATCAGCGCGGAGAAAGCGATTGCTGAACGCACTTTATGGCGAAATAAATTTCGAGCTGCTAAAGCTAAATCCAACATAATACGTAATCCGTAATGCGTAATCCGTAATGCGTAACAAGCGATATTGCGTTTTTACGCATTACGTATTACGAATTGCGAAGTGCGTAGTGAGTTTTCGAAGCTGTATCCATAATTTGACGCCAATTTGTTCAACGCCGAGGCCTGCACAAACTGCCAGTGGTGGTAAAACAAACAGAATGTACTGGGGCCATTTCGTCGGCCAGATTAGAAGAAAGAAGAGACCAAAAGCTGCCCATGCCAACCAGATCGGCCGCTCGCGAACAGCGCGCGGAATTCCGAATAAGCTGAGCGGCAAAATGAGGATGTCGGCCAAACCTGTAACAAACACATCGCGGTGCCATTTTGTTGGCTCTGCATGCAGCAAATAATAGAAAGGGGCATACCAGGGCAATCCCGCGGAGACTACATGTTCACTATGCGCGAATCGCCAGTGAAAAGTCAGCGAATCCCAAAGTCTCGATGGAGGATTCGGCCAGAGAAATGGATCGAATAACAAAAAAGCCAGAATCGCAACACCACAATACAATAGTGCAGTTCGCAGCGAACGTGTCCTGCGGATTAGAAATGCCAGTAGAACAAATCCAACAAAACCATAAAGGTACTTTCCTGCACCCGCCATGCCGAGTGCGATAGCAGATGGAATCAGCAGCTTCCAACTTGCTTCAGCATTGCCATTTTTGTTTGGAACTCCAAATTCGAAAAGAAAGACAGCTAGCATTGCCATCAATCCGGGAACACCTTCCAAATAAACCTGTGCGCTGTATTTAATATGATAGGTATCCAGAGCCAATAAGATTCCCGCGATTGGATGAACCAATGAAGTGATCAATACTTGAAGTGTGCCCCCGATTGCGGAAATTCTCCGAGGTCCAAAAAATGCCGGACGATCATCTGGCGGAATACTTTTACCAACACTTAATGCATCCCAATCCGGTTCCTTCGAATTGATTACATTCAGATCCAACGCAAATAGGATTTTATTAAACGGAGGATGTTCTAAATTTTCCTTATGATTAACGATCTCCTTCCATTTGCGACCTTCAATCATTTCTTGATACCGGAATGCAGTCGGCAAATACACAAGCTCGTCAAAATCAACCGGAAGTCGCGTAACAGTTCGCATCCGCAAAAAGCCCGCAAATGCTGCGATGAAAATTGCAAATACCAGGCATTTATTAAACTGTGTCTTCATATCAGTTAGAAGCTGTAACGAACTTCACTGTAAACTCGATCTGTTTGATCAAATCTTCCGAACAAACCAATTGCTGTTCCATTCAAAATATCAGTTCCAAAAATGAGAGCCCAATTCTGCGCTGGATACCAATTTAGCATCAGCCGGGTCATGTAATCTTTGTGCGTCGTGCTGTAAATGAACAGCGCAACAGGTTCCAATTTCTCATTCGCCATTTTTGTAGAAGCATATACAGACAAACCAGTCTCAAATTCTTCCTGGAAAATGTTGGGATTGTGAGATGCGAACCAGCGTTGAAAAAACTGCAAATTTAATCGTGAATCATGAGCGAATGGTCGTTCAAAACCGATAATGTAATCAAGAAAATCTTGCTGCACAACGCCATCGGTGTCATCTAAATCACTGACACTAAACCATCGATCCATTGTATAGATTGCCTCGCCGTTGATTATGAAAGATGCAAAATCCTTCGAAGCTGTAAACCCGATTTGATGGATACGATCATGATCCGGCTGGAAAATTACCAATGGGGCCGGTTCCGTTTGAACCGTTCGGAAAAACGCGGGTGATGCATCCATGCTGCTGTAATAAAAAGATGAGAGGTCCCATCCGCCTTTCAAAATTGAAAGACGCAAACCATATGCGGAATGATCGAGCGAATCTGATGGCTGGTGTTCATCGTTAAATTGAACTTGAAATGGTGCAGGCGGCAATGGAGGAATTGGATAGTAATCACTTCCAGGAACTCCAATTTCGTCATAGGTCATGTAGGGAATAAAAATGAATTCGGCATGAAAGTCATCTTTGAAATATTCAGCGCGTGTTCCCCATTGTGGAATCCGGATCAAATCAAAATCCTGAAGTACAAATTCACGCAAATCCTTTGCAGAAACAACATCAGCAAAAAATAATCCAACCACTTCGCCCCAGATAATATTCTGCCGGCCTAAACGGAAATCCCAGTCACCTGCTGAAATATCGAGATACGTCTCATGAAACATCGCTTCCCAACGTTGATCATCGCGGACTTCATCGGAGTAGAAATCATTCAGATCAAAAATCGCATCATAAAAAAAGCGCCCGGAGACTTTGTATTTGACGTGTTCACCTAACGAACCTTCGGCTGCAAGATGAAGTCGTGTTTTGAATTTAGAACCGTGTTCCGGTTCCGCATATGTATAAGCTGCTTCATTCTGAATGAATCCGCTGAAAGGTGATCGGGATGATCGTTTGTTATCATTTTTAAACACATCTAAATCAATTGGCGCAGGCTCTTCAGCCGGTTTTTCGATTTCAGGTGCAGGTTGAGTCTCGATTACTGCCGGAGGTGATGCAACTGGTGGTGGTTCAGATTTAGGAGTCGATGGTTCTGGTGTTGGTGGTGGCTGCGGTGCAGGCGCCGGCGTGATTTTCTCCGATGGAATTGGAACGGGCTTTACTCCGGCAGCTGGTTGGTATGTCCGCACAAATCCAGTCCAGCCGGAAAGTTTTAGTTTTGCCAAAATATTTTGTGCTTCTTTTCTTGTTGAATATGGACCTGCCATCACACACTGAAACTTCGCACCGGCTTGATTGATGAATACATCAGAAACTGCTGGATAACCTTCCGCTTGTAAACGTTCAATTGTTTTGGCCGCGTTTGCAGGATCGGTGTATGCACCAACCTGAACTGCAAATTCCGCAGCACAGATTTGCACCATGCCCATCACAAAAACGAGTCCCCAAATTATTTTATTTACCACTAAGACACTGAGTCCCTTATACGATTTCTCCATCGTTAATTTGAACCAATCGATCGGCAATTTCCATCACACGATGATCGTGTGTAGAAAAAATAAAAGTCGTTTTTTCCAAACGATTGATTTCTTTCATCAACTGCAAAATACTTTCCCCTGTTTTGTGATCTAAATTTGCTGTTGGTTCATCGGCAAGAACGATTTTAGGATGCGCTGCCAATGCTCTTGCGATCGCAACACGCTGCCTTTGGCCGCCGCTAAGCTCATTAGGTCGATGATTCGCTACACTTGAAAGATGAACCATCGATAAATAATGATTTACGCGTTCTTTTCTTTCCGGCTTGCTGATTTCACGAATTTGAAGCAGTGGATATTCCACATTTTCTGCAGCCGACAACACTGGCAGCAAATTGAAGTTTTGAAAAATAAAGCCTATTGATCGCGCACGTAGATCAGCCAGTTCATCCGAGTTCAGACTATTCACAATGCATTCTTCGATTGTGATCGTTCCACTGCTCGGCGTATCGATGCAACCGATTAAATTCAGCAGTGTGGTTTTTCCACTACCAGAAGGACCTGCAATTGCCAGGAATTCACCATCCTTGACATCCATTGATACGTTTTTTAATGCGTGAACCTGATAATTACCCAACGTATAACGTTTCGAAACTTTTTCGATTGTAACCAACTTCTTAGCAACGCGGCTCGGTAGTTCCGTTGCGCTGGATAACCGCGTATGAAAGAAAAGTAAAAAGTGGTGAATCAGAAATAGATCTGACAGTGCAGCTTGCTGTTGACTTGCTAAACTTTCAGCCGCTTTCCGGTACAACAAATACTGGCTGGAAGGAATTCCGATTTCCTGAAACCATAACGATCCATCGTTAAATTGATCTCTGGTAATTCCTTTTTGATCACAAAATTTATAAATGAGCTCAGAATAGATTTTGTCGGACAAAGTTTTTATTCCACCAAAATCTTTTTTACTGATCGCATCTTCAAGCATTGAAAACGAAGTATGAAGTGATCGATCGGCTCCGAATAATGAATCCGCCACAGCTGCTGGCACCGGCGGAGATACTGTTTGAACCTCAATCGGCATTTGGGGTCGAATTGTAGCTTCAAGATCAACCACTGGTTCAGGCGTTGAAATCTGTTCCGTTAAAATCACAGGTTCAGGCTCTTTTACAACTTCTTCTTCTATTTGAGTCGCTGATTCGGTCTCACCTAACGGCTCCGGTTCGGGTTCAGTTTCGGCAGCGATTTCTTCAATTGTGGGCGAAGGAAATTCGAACGGTTCTTCTTGCAGTTGGATCGGTGTTGTTATCTCAACAATTTTTTCTTCCGATGGTTTTGCAATTTGTGAACTTGCACCTTGATCAATCTTTTGTGTGGAACCTGTATCAAATGCATCTTGTTCTTTTTTCGGTGCAATGTGATCTGCAAGGTTGATCAATTCTTCAAAAACGAAGGCTTCTTCAAAAGGAAATTCGGTTAAGTCAGCATTTTCCAACCCGGCCTGTGTCGAATCGTCAGAAAGATCAAAGACTTCTAATTCATCATATTCTTCAGATCTGGTTTCAATCCGTTGGGTTTCTTTATCTAATTTTGTTTGCGTTGTGTCATCGGTCAAACCAAAAAAATTGTTTTTATCCAGGTCTTTCCATACCAGTTTGGTAATGCCATCCATGCACCTCCAGAATTCCAGTCCCGGTGATGGCAGAAGTTTCAAAGAATTGGACGCTGTAAGAATTTAGAAATAAGTTCATTTTGCCTACAGGCAAAACATTTGGAACGTCCATTTTGTTGTATTGAATAATCAACGGAAAATCTCTCAGATTTCTGCCGGAAGCACCGAGATCCTGTTCCAAATTTTGATAGCATTTGAAATTTGCAAATTGACAGGATGGCTGCATATCGGCTACAAACACGCAGCCATCAGCACCATCTACCAGCGACCGTCTGAGAGTTTCATTTTTGACGTTGCCTGAGACTGTATTCAGCTGCACAAAAAACGAATAACCATTCATATCGAACTGCCGTGCATGAAATTCAAAATTAACCATATTCCCATGTTCGGTTGCCAGCGAAACGAGTCTCCCTCTGTCCTCTTCTGGAAGATTATTGTGAATATGAAAAAGGGATGTGTTTTTGCCGGCTTGATCGGTTCCGTAGAAGATGATCGTGGCCGTAATCTTTTTGTTTGTGTGATTTATGAAAGCCATTGGACCAGAGTGAAAGAGCTCAGGCTTTCGATGGATGCTGAGTCAAATCTTCCCTTATTTGGCCTATCCGAAAGCTGAACCATTCTCACGCCCTCACTAAAAATACCTAGCTTCAGCTTCTTTTTTAGTACTGAGTACCGAGTACTGAGTTCCGAGTACTTTCTGCAGTACTTTTTTTGAGGGACTTAGTTTATCACAATTTGAATTTAGCTTCGGATAATGCAGGAAATTGGACGTTTACGCGGGGGAGATCGGTTTGGTTTTGACGACGATGCGGATCGCTTTTTGATTCCTTTTTTGCACATGATTTATTTGATTCACGACTTCGACCTGGTGGATCGCCCGCTCAATTGCGTTTTGAAAGATTTCCTGGTGGAAATTCATTTTCAAATCGCGGAGTTTTTGCAATTCTGTTTTCGAAACCCTGCCATCATCGAGCGCTTTATCGACGATCACATCGATCTTAGTTTCAAGTTGATGTTCAAGTGTTGGGAAGGAATCGACTTCAAACAAAGCTGGATTTTCAGGTTCGGGCTTTTGAACGAACTCACAATCAGGCTCCGTCTCTAAAGATGCAAGCGTCATACTCGTAACCGTAGATTCAACATAAGGCGTAAGTTCTTGTTCAGCAATGGATTGTTGTTCCTTTGAATCGCCATTTGCAGCCCATACCAGATGTAAAAAGCGCACTCCGTATTGGATGCTGTTTTTCATATCCTGAGGTAGATATTTCTCGGCAACGCAAACCGGAAGGCTCACGAGTACACACATTGGAATGATTACTGGTATTACGGTCGATATTAAGAATGCAATCACTTTTTTCATTGTTCTCACCTTCTGGTTATAAGACGAGGTGGGGCGTGAAAAGGTTTATCTCAAAGTGATGAATTTACAAGGAGTTAATGTAAAGCGGATTTAGGAGGTGACGAGCGGGTTTGAGACCCGCCCTCACAATGCACTACTATTGCGTTTTCAGCAACGGCCGGCCCTGAGCATCCACGAATTTGTTGGTGATGATATTGATCAGATCGATAACGGTCCAAACAACACAACCACCGCAAGTCAATAACTGAATTACACCTTCCTTCGTGTAGCCTGTGTAAAACCTGTGAACTCCTAAGGTCCCCAGAAAAATGCAAAGCAACATAGTTGTTAACCATTCTCTTTGTTGTTGTTCTTCTGCCATATTCCCTCCAGCAAAATTTATTTCTGCAAAGTACTTTGATAAAAACTTGTTAGATCCGATTTTAATTGCACAAGCGACGGTTTATTAATGTACATCATGTGGCCCGCTTCATAGTAATGCATTGAGATATTATTGCGCAGAGATGGATCCAATCCCAAATGATTAAATGTGTATTCTGATGCAAAAAACGGAGTGGCCAGATCGAAATAACCATTCGCCACAAAAATTTTCAACGCTGGATTTTCGGTCATAGCTTTTCGAAGCGATTCAGAGCTATTGATATATCGCCCCTGAAACTGTTTGCCAGGCCAATCACTATAGATGGAAGTTAATATTTCATAAGTAATATCGTTTTCGTACTTTAATTCTTTGCGGACATAGTCATTGAAATTTGCAGTAAAGCTCCCTTGAATTGCAGCGTAGCTTGGATCATATTCGGCTTCTTCACCTGCTGCATCACGATCGCGACCTATAAAACGGGTGTCTAAACGTCCAACGGTTAATCGTTCCGATCTTCGTAACTCTTTGAAAAATCGTGAATCGCTGATTCTTAGATTGCAAGATTCAACAAATTGCTGTGACAGTCCGGTATAGCGTGCCAATTTCTCAGCGACACTCTTGCGTTCTGTATCACTCAGTTGATCCCCTTTTAGCAGTGCAACTGAATATTCATTTAATGCAAATTGCCTTGATTCCTGAATTGCTTTTTGAAGATCGGATTGAAGATCGGGTGGAAGTTTTTTGTGATACCACGCAGTAGCTGTGTACGTTGGAAGGAACAACATATAAGGAGATTCGTTACCTAATTGAAATTCCAATGTTTGAAAATCGATTGCAACTGAAAACAGCACAACCCCATTGAAGTACATCCCATGACGATCTTGCAGCCAACCCACGAGTCCTGCAGCGCGTGTTGTGCCGTAACTTTCACCGGCCAGGAATTTCGGAGAACTCCATCGCTTTGCACGCGTTGTATATAGACGGATAAATTCGCCAACCGATTCAATATCTTCTTCAAAGCCATGAAATTGCTTGCTTTCTTCACCCGGAACCGGCCGGCTATATCCAGTAGAAACAGGATCGATAAAAACCAGATCGGTTAAATCTAAAAGCGAATATGCATTATCATCCAACGCGAATGAACCTTTGTACGCGCTTCCATCATCGTTCATGCGAACGCGCTTTGGGCCGAAGACTCCCATATGAAGCCAGACTGATGATGAACCTGGTCCGCCATTAAAAGAATAAGTGAGCGGACGCGTCGATGGATCTTTTACGTCATCCTTTGTGTAAGAAATGTAAAAGAAGCTTGCTTTCGGTTTTCCATTTTCTTCTTTTAAAACAATATTTCCAGCCGTGACTGTATATTGAATTGTGTTTCCGTTGATTGTGATGGAATGTTTTGTTTCGGAGGTTACTTCTTTTGGGAATTCTGGTTTGAACTCAGGTTTTTTGGATTCTTTTTCTTCATCAGCAAATAAAAATGCCCCAAGCAGTATGCACAGAAAGATCCCCAGAATCTGCTTTTTCATTTAGAATCCTCCCTTGTTCAAACGCGCCAGGCTTCTATTTCATGTTGCGCTGATGGTTCAACTTCCACTATACCTGATGTTGTTTCAGTCTCATATTTTACACGCACGGATGAACTTCCCTCAGAATCGCTGTATCTAGCGGTAATTGCGGCTGCAATACGAATTTCATCCGGACCGAGTGATCCTTCTGCAATTGTCACCGGCCCCATTATATCGATACTGCATAACATCGCGCGACCTTGAGTGGCGTAACGTTCCAGGAATCGATTTTCTACTTCATCGCGACCGACCACAACTTTCAAATTTTGAAACGGGCGAAAATGACGGCCTACTTTTAACAGGATCACATCATCAAGTCCCGGAACTTTACCTTCTTCTGTATGATCCAGTAAATCACGCATCTTCGTTGCATACTGAGTATCCGCAAGTGAACAACATCCACCGGCTGGCTGAGAATATTCATCAACTCCTAATTCTTCCGCCATCCGGTATTGTTCTTTGCGCGAACGGCCGGAAATTGCACCCAACTTTTCGCGATCCAACCATCCATTGGTTTCAGGGATGGTTGGTGGCAAAAGCTTCGCAGAAAGCGGACGCACTAAAAGTCCATCCAATCCACTTTCTTTTGCAACGATATTCAGTCCTCTTTTATGTTGTGACATCGGACGTTGTCCAAGAACTTCGCCGGTAAAAACGAATTGAGCATTTTCTTGTTCCATGATTTGTTTCGCACGCGCAAGCATGTAACTGCGGCAATCTAAACATGGATTGATTGCTTTGCCGAATCCATACTTCGGTTCCATCAAAACATCTTTGATGTATGTAGCGGAAATATCGATATATTCAATTTCCACTCCAAGTGATGCTGCCGACTTCAACGATTCGTTGTAATAAACTTTGCCTTTTGCTTTTTTACGGTTTACCTGTCGGCGGAAATCGGTTGTACAAAAGCCGGTGTAAAAATTGATGGCTTTAATTTCGATGTTTTGATTTTGAATTAACCGGACTGCCAGCGAACTATCAAGTCCGCCCGATAACAGTCCAATTGCTTTAATTGTCATGATTAACTCTTATTTAACCACGAAGTTCACGAAGTGCCACGAAGAAATTTAAAATCGGCGATCGACCAAGTTCCCCTCCTTATGAAGGAGGGGATAAAGGGGAGGTTGGAAACATTTTGAAGACTCCAACCCCCTCTTTGATCTCCCCCTTCATAAGGGGGAGAAACGAACGCCGATTTTCATTATTTCTGTTTGATCTAATGATCATGAGTCACTTCGTGGGTTAGTTTTTCACTCTTACGGCGAGAAAACTTTCAAGGCACGGGGAATAATTTCGAATTTCATCGGAAGATACCCGATCAACTCGCCATCTGCCTGAACCCAAACCTCTTCAGACCCGTTCGCTTCAATCCTGCTTGCTCGCAAACTTTCCACCGATTTCAATTCTAGATGCCGGGATTGCCAGGCATAAAATCCATAACGGATCAAACTACCTAAACCCGCATCCTTAAACAAAACGATATACAAGTATTCATCAGAAATATCGGCATCAGGGGCCAATCGAAAAAACGCTGCGTATTCGCGAGCATTACAAATTACTGCAAAAACACATTCCTTTTCCGAACCATTCACTTTGATAGTAATCTTGGGGTATTTATAATCGATTGCAGTCCTGATAGCTGCTAATCCAAAAGCGAGATATCCAACTTTACGTTTTAAATGTAGATCTACATTTCGAATAACTGCTGAATCAAAACCGATGCCCACCATTAATAAAAATAACTTTTTGTTGGCTCGACCCAGCGATATTTGTGTTGTCTTTCCTTCACCAATTATCCTGACTGCTTCTTTAATATCGTGTCCAATATTCAATTCCCTCGCAAGCAAATTCGCAGTGCCGCCTGGAATTAATCCCACCGGAATATCTGAACCATACATTCCATTTACAACTTCATGAATTGTTCCATCACCACCCCAGCCAACCAAAACATCAGGTGCCTGTTGCACTAAATCTTTCACCATATCAAGAATGCTTACATCTGGAAATGTTGGACTTGGAGTAATGTTGATATCGTACTTCTCAAATTCCTGAACTACTCCAGAAACTTCAGCATCCGATTTTTGTGCCTGACCTGCGCCAGGATTATAGATAAGAAATCCGCGTTTCATGTTTTTTTGATTTTTGTGTGGCGATTCGCGCGGCGAATCGCTGGCTTTATGCTGCTGAATTTCCGGCAGGTGCAGCGCTCCCTGGAGAATGTGTAACAATACCGCTATATGGATGCGGAACCTGCATGCTGTTAATTGCCCAAATTGTAAAGAAACAAAGGAGCGCTAAAATCCATGCAAATACGTAACCTACAATACCAACAAAATAATAATCCACAGCAACAATGAATATGTTTGCAAGAGCAAGAGGCAGCAAGAATTTCCAGGAAAAGGCCATTACCTGATCAATTCTAAATCTCGGAAATGTTCCACGGAACCAGATCAAAACAATGAATAGACTAAGTGATTTGATCATGAACCACAGCCATGATGGCAACACCGGACCTTGCCAGCCGCCTAAAAATAAAGTTGCTGCCATTGCGGAGATTGCAAAACCGCTAAGAAATTCGGACATTTGAAAAAGCGCAAATTTCATCCCGCTATATTCGGTATGATATCCAGCTACTAATTCTGATTCACCTTCGGGAGTATCAAAGGGAGTTCGATTAATTTCCGCAACACCAGTAATAAAGAAAATGATGAATCCTAGCAGACCCCAGGGGTGAAAAATATTCCAATTTAAACCGAAATATCCGCTTTGCTTTTCAACAATAGCTCCCGTCGACATTGATCCGGTCCACATCACAACTGCAATGATCGATAATCCTAGCGGCACTTCATATGAAACCGCCTGGGCAGCAGCACGCATTGCACCTAACAATGAATATTTGCTCCGGCTGCCCCATCCACCCATTACAACTGCAACTGTTTCCAATGCAGAAATCGAAATAAAAAAGAGCACTCCAATGTTTAGATCCACGGCAACCATTCCCGCACCGAATGGTAAAACAGCAAACATCATCAAAGAAGGAATAACAACCAGAATTGGGGCCATTCTGTGCAAAACTTGGTCCGCAATCGCCGGCGTAATATCTTCTTTCATGAACATTTTGATGCCATCAGCGATCGGTTGAAGCAAACCAAATGGGCCAACACGATTTGGTCCCCAGCGATCCTGTAAGCGCGCAATCACTTTGCGTTCAAGAAGCGTTAAGTACATCATCAGCAACGGCGCGAATAAAAGAATCGCTGCCATGTTGATGATCATGGAAAGTAAATCGATCCAGGAACCATGTAGTAATTTGCCGGCCAGAGTCAAAATGAATTGTTTTAATGCGAGGAAAATCTGATCCATTAAGTCCACTCCAGATCGCGTTTTTTCCAGACATAAATCAGGCCAAGGAATAAGATTAGAAGAAAGATAGCCATTTCCAGAAAAGCTACCGGTCCGAGTTGTTGAAATACTCGGCGATGGAAAAATCAAAACTATTTCCACATCAAAAACAATAAACACCAGCGCATAAAGGTAATATTGAATTTTGAATTGAATCCAGGCGTCTCCGACTTTTTGTAAACCACATTCGTAGGGTTCCTGTTTACCAGGCGAAGGTTTTTTGGGTCGAACAATTCGTGCAACGATGACCGGCAACGCAGCGAAGACTGCTACCGACAGGAAAAAAATTCCCAAAAACGTGTAATGCCACTGATAAGTGCCCATTTATTTGCCTAAGATTTTTTTCACTTCTTCCAAAAATCGGACCCGCAGCTTCTACATTTTCTTGCGGGGTACCCATAAGTTTTTGCGCACGAATCAAATTGTCTACCTGAACTCGCTGCAATTTTCCATTTTGCACAAAATATTCTTCCAACACTGTAACGATACACCGAAAACCGGAAGCCTTGTAACGGATTGAATGTAACAATGCCATCGTTGCGCAATACATCGATTGGTATGCCTTGTTCAGCATTTCAATCTGATCTTTTTGTTCTTGAGCTGCTTTCAACAACTTTTCCGCATTCTCAAGATCCTTCGGTACCAATGTGGCGGACGTTTCGTCGTACCATAAATATGGACTCTGCAAACAATATTCAAGCTCCGGACTCCGCATCATGATGATGGTGGCTCCTCTTTCTTCTCTGCGGTCTCAGCGGGTTTTGATGTCTCTGTGGTTTGAGCTGCTGCTGCAGCTGGCTTTTGTGCCTCGGAACTTTTTTGCGCCTCTGTGGTTCCAGCTGCTGCTGCAGCTGGCTTTTGTGCCTCGGAACTTTTTTGCGCCTCTGTGGTTCCAGCTGCTGCTGCAGCTGGCTTTTGTGCCTCGGAACTTTTTTGCGCCTCTGTGGTTCCAGCTGCTGCTGCAGCTGGCTTTTGTGCCTCGGAACTTTTTTGCGCCTCTGTGGTTCCAGCTTTCGCCGCTTCTTCAGCTTTCTTCTTTGCTGCTGCCGCGGCTGCAACTTCCTTCGCTTTCTTTTTCTTCTCTTCCTCTTCCTTTACTTGTAACTCTTTTGCCCACGCACGCGGATGCGTCTTCGCATAATACTCAGTTGAAACTAATAAGTCCTGAAGATCGTAAACGTGGGATTGCCGCCGTTCATAATTTGACAATTCAAATTGATGATCCATTTTGATTGCATCGAACGGACAAAATTCCGAGCAAAAACCGCAGTTCATACAAACATCCATATCAATGAAGAACTCGGTTACTTTTGGTTTCGGCTTACCATCCGGACCACGTGTTTGAACCATCCATATACATTGCGGTGGACAAACCTTTGCACATATTCCGCAAGATGTGCAACGAATATCACCATCTGCTTCTTCGTAAATCAAAACTGGTAGGACTCGAAATCGTTCCGGAACTTTCAGTTTTTCTTCCGGATATTGAACTGTAAATGAACCGATATCTTCCGGCTTATTGCGGAATACTTTTTGGCGTTGTTTTGCACCAAACCAATATTTGAAATCTTCCCTATATGTTGCAAACAAATGGCGCATGGTAAGAGCCATTCCAGTAAAAAAGTTTGTTCCGTAAAGTCTCATCAGCGATCTACTTCACCCAGCACAATATCAATGCTGCCTAAAATTCCCATTACATCTGCGACAAGATGTCCGCGGCACATGTGTTCCAATGGTGTCAAGTTAATGAAACTTGTTGCGCGCACATGATAACGATATGGATGCGCTTCACCATCACTCACTACGTAATATCCCAGTTCGCCTTTAGGATTTTCCACATGTCCATAGGCTTCACCAGCGGGCACACGGATTTGCCAGCCCTTTTTGCCTGTAAAAATTTCGCCTTCGGGAAGTTGTTCTAAAGCTTGTTTTAGAATTTTTACCGATTCGCGCATTTCATCAACGCGAACCATGTATCGATCATAAATATCACCATTGGGATAAGTCACAATGTTGAAATCAAAGCGATCATAAATCGAGTATGGATCGGCTTTGCGAACATCGTATGGAATTCCTCCGCCTCTCAGAACAGGTCCTGCTGCACTGAATGCAATTGCATCTTCACCTTTCAGTACACCAACGCCTCTGCATCGATTAATTAGAATTTCGTTTTTGGTGAGGTAATTATCCATATCATCGATTGCCCGAGGTAAGCGTTCATACACAAGCTTTTTTGCAAGCGGTAAAAATTCTTCCGGTAAATCTTCCGCCACTCCACCGAATCGGAAATAATTGCACATCATTCGCGATCCTGAAGCCATTTCAAACAGATCCAGAATCAGTTCCCGTTCTTCGATCGCATATAAGGCAGGAGTAAAGAATGCGCCAAGATCATTCAATAAAAATCCGGTTGCCCAAAGATGATTTAATACGCGAGTTAATTCCGCCATAATTACCCGGATGTACTCAGCCCGTTCCGGCGGTTTAATTCCCATCAGTTTTTCTACGGCAATGGAATATCCAAAATTATTTCCCATCGAACAGATGTAATCGAGCCGATCGGTAAACGGCATGTTCATCAGGTACGTATTTCGTTCACCGATTTTTTCATGATTGCGATGCATGTATCCCATGACCGGATCCAACGCTTGAATGCGTTCGCCTTGCAATAGAAGTTTCATGCGGAAAACGCCATGAGTGCTTGGATGTTGCGGTCCGACGTTTACAAGAAGTTGATCCGGCTCTAGCTGTTCATGTGTAACCGCGCTGGTTGGAACTCCAAGATCATCTTCAGAAGGTTTCCACGTATCCGGATTCCATCCTTTCGGATACTGGACATTGCGATGATAAGGAACACGCTCTTCAGCACGTTTGTGATAACCTTCGCGCCAGCGTGTGGAAAAAATCTTGCCAGGTTCTTCGTAATAAGGCTCTAACCAATCTTTACGAAGCGGATATCCTTCAAAACCTTCCCACAACAAAATGCGCTTCATATTAGGATGGCCTTCAAAATGAATGCCCATCATGTCGTAGACTTCACGTTCTTGAAAATTTGCTCCAGGCCAGATCGGGGTAAGTGATGGAACTTTCGGATTGTCTTTGTCAGCTCTAATTTTTACGCCAAGTACCGGTTCACCTTTTTTGGTTGAAGCGAGATGATAAACAACTTCATAACAATCGGAATAATCTACCGATGTTAAGTTCGCAAGATAATCGTAAGAGTGCGCATCTTTCAGATGTTTGAATACTTCCAACGAATTTCTGACATCAACAACCAGATTGCCTTTTTGAGCTTGAACTCCATCTTCCAACTTTAAGGTTTCGTTGATTTTGCGGGCAAAATCCTGGGCGGATGTTGGTGTTTCTTTAACCTCAGTATCAATCGCAAATGCAGACATCAGCTTAGGCATCTCCTTAATTTGCCGTTCATATTTATCAGGATTCTGACATGCAAATCGGAGTTCATCCATTTGTCTTGGATCTACCAGATCGGGACCAAGCATTGGAACTGCAACTGCAGCCGGAGCATCTTTGTCATACCATCGCACTGTGCGCAGCGATTCACCATCGATTTTTTTCTGCAGGGTGATCAGGCCATCTAATAATGCTTGCGGAGTTGGAGGACATCCCGGAATGTAAACATCAACTGGGAGGAATTCATCGATTCCACTGACAACGTTATATCCTTCTTTAAATGGACCACCGCCAGTGGAACATGCGCCCATTGAAATTACGTATTTCGGTTCAGGCATTTGATTATACAAACGCACAATCATCGGAACCATGCGTTTAACAACTGTGCCGGAAACGATCATCAAATCTGCTTGTCGCGGTGAGGCTCGAAATAGTTCAGCACCGAAACGTGCGATATCAAAGCGGGACGCAGCTGTAGCAATCATTTCGATCGCACAACAAGCTAGTCCAAATTGAAGCGGCCAAATTGAGGAACGACGTCCCCAATTCACAACACCGTCCAGCATCCCAAGCAGCTTGCCCCAGGAAGTGACTGCTATGTGACGCCTGACTTCTTGTTCTAAAACCTGATCTTCTGACAATTGTTCAGGCATATTTGTATGAAGAGACGGATTATAACAAGGAATATAAATGGAAGCCACATGTTTTAACCACAAAATCTCAGAGTCTCTGCGGTTAAAAATAAAAAGGCGCAGATTTTTTCCGCGCCCTATTTGTAAGGTCTTTGAAAAGTGGAAACTTAATGGTTATATAAGTTTAGTTTTTTATTACTTGGAACCGCCTCCGATAATTTGCGCTTTGAACGCTACTCCGGAAGTATCGATTAGCGAATCGAACTTCTGTGCCATGCCAGCGGATATTTTCTTTGGAGGCAAAACTCCGCGCGCTATAAATTCATCCTTTTCCCATTCCAACCACACGGAGTTGCAAAAATCTAGAAAACACTGACGATCACCAAATATCATCCCATTTTTTCTGAGCATGGTCCCATGCTTCTTCCCACAGATGTCACAGACCTCAATGACAATTTGCATTGGACCTCCTACGTAAATCCAACGAATGTTGTTTACTGAACCACTCGTACCATTAAATTTAGGTACATCTATCACACAAGCAAATTCTTCTCCACATTGACAAGAAATTGCTTAATTTGTTGACCTACAAGCCTTTATTTTTCCGTCAGGGTTTGTGCTTCTCCTACCTTCCGCCCTCTCGTGGGGACATTTGGGATCTAACCCTGTACCTATATTCTACACTTGTTCACTATTTTCAGCCAGTAATTTCAATAGGTTTTTCGGCCAAAATTTTAAAAAGTTGCTATCAGAATTACTTGACAATAAAGGACTAAGATTTTATATTAACAGTGAAATTTTATCGACGCTAAATTCATAAGGAGGCGTGTAATGAGCAAGATTATAGGAATTGATTTGGGAACGACGAATTCCGTCGTGGCCGTCATGGAAGGCGATCAGCCGACGGTTATCCCAAATCCTGAAGGCGGCAGGACAACTCCGTCAGTAGTAGCCTATACCAAGAGTGGGGACAGGCTGGTAGGACAGGTTGCAAAACGTCAGGCAATTACGAATCCAGAAAATACGGTTTATTCAATTAAACGTTTTATGGGACGGCGTTATCGTGAAGTACCAGACGAAATCAAAATGGTTCCATATAAAGTAGTGGAATCTTCAAATGGGGATGCACGGGTGGACATTAATGGGAAAGAAATCGCGCCTCCGGACATTTCCGCGCAAATCCTGCGCTATTTAAAAGAAGCAGCTGAATCCTACTTAGGACAAAAAGTCACCAAAGCTGTCATCACTGTACCGGCTTATTTCAATGATAGCCAACGGCAAGCCACCAAAGACGCGGGAACGATTGCTGGTTTGGAAGTAATGCGCATTGTTAATGAACCTACAGCTGCTGCACTCGCATACGGAATGGACAAAAAGAAAGATCAAACCATCGCCGTTTATGATTTTGGTGGCGGTACATTTGATATTTCGATCCTGGAAGTAGGCGAAGGCGTTGTGGAAGTGAAATCCACCAATGGTGATACCCATCTTGGTGGTGACAACATTGATCAACGAGTAATCGATTGGATCATTGAAGAATATAGAAAGGATCAAGGAATTGATCTGAGCAAAGATCGGATGGCATTACAACGGTTGAAAGAAGCAGCAGAAAAAGCAAAGATGGAGCTTTCCACGGTTTTAGAGACCGACATCAATCTTCCATTTATTACTGCTGATGCATCGGGACCAAAACATCTATTGATGAAATTAACGCGTGCGAAATTGGAAGGCTTGATGGAAGACATTCTGCAGCGATCAGTTGGTCCGTGCAAACAAGCATTGGCTGATGCAGGAATGAGTTCATCTAATATCGATGAAGTCGTTCTGGTTGGAGGTTCGACGCGAATTCCGCGTGTACAGGCAATCGTAAAAGAATTGTTTGGACGTGAACCTCATCGTGGCGTAAATCCGGATGAAGTTGTTGCGATTGGTGCTGCTGTTCAAGCGGGTGTATTGAGCGGCGAAGTAAAAGACATTTTGTTGTTGGACGTTACACCGTTGTCTCTTGGTATTGAGACTCTCGGTCATGTCACAACAAAATTGATTCCACGCAACACCACTATTCCGACTCGAAAGAGTGAGATTTTTACGACTGCAGCTGATAGTCAAACTGAAGTTGAAATTCACGTACTGCAAGGCGAACGTGAAATGGCATATGACAACCGAACCCTTGGCAGATTCAATCTTGTTGGAATTCCATCTGCACCGCGCGGAGTTCCACAAGTAGAAGTAACATTCGATATCGATGCGAATGGAATCGTAAATGTTTCAGCCAAAGATCTTGGAACAGGAAAAGAACAGAAGATTACGATCACATCTTCAAGCGGTTTAAACAAAGATGACGTAGATAAGATGGTAAGAGATGCCGAATCGCATTCTGATGACGATAAAAAGAAGAAAGAAGAGATTGAACTTCGTAACCGCGCTGATTCCATGATTTACAATACAGAAAAATTGTTGAAAGAAAATCGCGAGAAGTTGCCTGAAGCAGATGTGAAAAATGTAGAAGTTGCAATTGAAGCATGCAAGAAAGCAGTTGAATCAGGAAATCGCAGCGAAATTGAGGCCAAACTAGAAGAACTAACACGTGCTTCGCATAAGATGGCAGAAGCAATGTACAAAGGCGCAGGAGCTGGAAGTGACAGTGGGACTCAGCCCGGACCAGAACAGCCGCCTCCACCGCCATCTGGTGATTCCTCAGAAGGCGTAATCGACGCCGAATATGAGGACGTAAACAAAGGCAAATAATTTTGAGGGGCGATCGTAAGATCGCCCTTTGTGATTTCGGCGGTAAAAAGATTTACTGGAGATTCTAATGGTCAAGGAAGATTTGTATCAGCTTCTTGGTGTTAGCAAAAAAGCAACCCAGGAAGAAATCAAGAAAGCGTACAAGAAACTTGCGCGCAAATATCATCCTGATCTGAATCCTGGTGATAAAAAAGCTGAAGATCAATTCAAAAAAGTATCCGGCGCGTATTCGATCCTTTCCGATTCCAAGAAAAGAGCACAATACGATCAATACGGAACAATTTTTGGAGAAGGACAACCTCAGCCAGGTCCAGGCGGTTCTGTAAATTTCGATTTTAATGGATTTGATTTTTCCAACCTTGGTGGCAGTTCATTTGGCGACATCTTTTCAGATTTATTTGGATCAATGCGCGGTGGTAAAAAAGAACGAACCACGCGTGAAAATCGAAGAGTGCCGGAAAGAGGCCAGGATTTAATTTATCCAATTAATATCAGTTTCATGGATGCTATTCGTGGCATCTCACCGGAAATCAAAATTAAGCGAAATCTGACCTGTAGTGTATGTAACGGTGTTGGCTATGCGCCGAATTCCGGAACAACCGAATGTCCGGAATGTAAAGGTACCGGGCAGGTAAATCGTGCACGGGGCTACATGAAATTTTCTTCGCTTTGCAATGTTTGCAACGGCGAAGGGGTGTTGCATTCACCATGCAGCGGATGTTCAGGTCGCGGTGTAATTCCTAAAGAAGAAACGATAAGGGTGAATATTCCAGCCGGTGTAGATAGCGGTTCGAAAGTCCGGGTTGCCGGCAAAGGCCATGGTGGTTCGAATGGTGGACCTTCAGGCGATATTTATCTCACTGTTAATGTTGCGCCGCATCCGATTTTCACCAGAGAGGGAGACAACATCAAATTGGTTGTACCGATTACAGTAACTGAAGCGGCATTAGGATCAAAAATTGAAGTTCCAACGGTGGAAGGAAGTTCAAACATGAAGATTCCACCTGGAACTCAGAGCGGTCAAATCTTTCGACTGCGCGAAAAAGGAGCACCATCATTGCGCGGCGGTTCGCGTGGTGATCAATTGGTGGAAGTGAAAGTTGTTGTGCCGCCAGTACGAGATGAACGGAGTAAGGAGATTTTGAGGGAGTTGGACAAGCTAAATCCATCCAATCCAAGAGAACAATTACTGAGGCATCGATCATGAAGAAAAAAGACGAACGATTTTATGCGATTGGTGTGGTAGCTAGAATGTATAACATTCATCAGCAAACTTTGCGATTGTATGAACGTGAAGGGTTGTTAAAACCGGCACGTTCAGATGGTAACACCCGGTTGTATTCCGAAAAAGATTTAGAACGTCTGGAATTAATTTTGAATTTGAGCCGCGATATGGGTGTAAATCTGGCCGGCGTGGATATCATTTTGAATTTGCGCGAGAAGATGAAAGAGATGCACGTGCAAATGAATGAGATGGTGAAATTTTTGAAGGAACAACTCGGAAAGAAAGCCGAACCCGAACAAACAACATCAGAACGAGGCCTGGTCAAATCTCCGGCTGCAAATCTAATCCGATTCTCGCAATATGTTGCAGAACAAAGACGTACTCGCTTTCGCGTCAAGCCCACAAAAACTCACCGCGGTTAATCTTTGTCTAACGGAACTAATTCGATTTTTAGTTTAATTTTTTTGCTGCTGACTGTTGAAAAGAAGTTGTCAAAAACGAAATAATAAGTCTGGCCACTCTTAGCTTTAAACTGAAATTTCTCTTCTCTTTTTCTTTCCAGTTTTACAACCGCAGCGAAATTATAATGGCTGTACCATCGCACATAATTCTCCTGATCCATTGCCAGAAAATTAATATCATCGTTCATTCCGCCTGATGTTTTGAATTCTGCTTTGAATTTCCAATTTCCGTCAGGTACAAGGAAGTGAAATTCCCTACTCTCGCCCCAGGGAACTTCAACTTCTTTATCCATCAGAACCCGTTTCTGTGGTTTATCTGCGGCCAATGAAAATGAAATTATCAGGACCCAAAATATGCAAACAAATATTTTCCGCATTGTGTTTTTGACCTATTTGGCGGGCACGGAGATGCGTGACCCTGGCTAAGCGTTGCCTTCTCTTTTACTTCGCAGAAAATCGCCCCCGGCTTTTCTTACATCTTTACGATAATCAGGACCATCAAGTTCCACATTTGTACACATTTCATAAAGTCTGGATACAACACGATAGCCGAGTCGATCTTGCAATGCCTCCTGACCAGATGTCTTTGAGCCTTCCAGTGAAAGATTCGACGTAACAATCAGCGGCTTTCGGTTATTGTATCGAAGATTAATAATATGAAAGACGGTATCTTGCATCCAATCAGTCATTCGGCTGGATCCTAAATCATCGAGCAGCAAGATTTCGACATTTAATATCGGCCGTAGAATTTCATACTCCGATGTTTGCGAAATTTCATCATAACTGTTGCGAATTTCAGATAGAAGGTTATGGAAATCTACAAACAAACAAGGCACGCTTTTTCTAAGAAGCGTTTTTAAGATAGCCACACCAAGGTGTGTTTTTCCGCGGCCGGCACCACCAGTAAACAGCAAACTGCGCTCCCGAAATGTTTCTTCATCCAGCAGCGGATAATCTTGAGCATAGTCCTTTGCAAATTTTTTTGCTTTTCGCTGGCCTGGAGCTGGGTCGTAGCTATCGAAATCGCAGCCTGCATAACGCGGTGGAATCCGAGCAGACGAATATAACTTATCGATATCGGCGCTCATAGAACACTGGCAGCGGCGGGCGCGTGAAATGTTGCCTTCAGTTACTACTTCCCAACCAGTACCAGCACATTGCGGACATAACTGCTGTTCCATGTTTATAGGATAGCTTAAAAGAACAACAGAGTCACAGAGTTCGTTCCAGGAAATTTTTGTCTGGAACCAAACAGAAATAACAGGTCACCCGGCTATCGGCTAATAATTCGGTCTCCATAATACATACCTGGCTTTTTCCTAAATTCCAGTCATTCAGGATTTGCTTAAGAGCATTTCGGGCGGTGTCCTGAAAGAGCGTCGGAATAGAAGGCAATAGTACTATATTTGTAATACTAGATACAGCGTTAAGATAAGCACCTGCCAGAATGTTTCCAGCTTCCTTAATTGCAGAGACATCCAGAGCTTCTACAAAAGGAAATTCAGTATCGGTATGGCCGTTCAACTGCATTACCAAACTTTGCGCATCCTTTTGAGGAAACAGAATCAGAATATTTCCTCGGGATTCGCCAAAAATACGGAATGATAAAGCGGCAACACCGGCATCCGGATCCTCGATTAAGCCATGAAGACACTTGAGATCCAGCCAACGGATCGTGTTATTTTTAAGTTGGACAGACCGACCCAGCAATTGCGAAAGAGCAGTTGCAGCATGATTCGATCCGGCATCGGTAATATCTTCGAGTAAGGACAGTTGCCCTTCTGTGAATGTTTCCACTTCCCTTCCCCCTACGCATTACGCATTACGTTTCACGCTTTACGTATTGCGTTCTCTATATAATTCCTCAATGTCCAAAACGGGAACGATTTCTCCCTTCCCCAAAACCGTAGCCCCACTATAGCACGAAACGAGGTTTAGCGGCTCGCCGAGAGGCTTTAACAGGATTTGTTTTTGCTCGAGAAGCTCGTCGACGCACCAGGCAATTTTTCTGGATTGATGTTCAGTAATAAATGCTGGCATTTCATCGGGAAAATCCGCTGTATTTGAGCCTTCCAAAACATGACTCAATTGTTCGATATATAAGGTTCCGGCTTCAGGAAAGGTAACCAAACGCCCTTGAGTGGAATGCAAATCGCGTTTATAAATTCGCGTGAAGCGATCGATACGTGACAGCGGAACTGCGAATTTGCGCCCGGCCGATGAAATCAGAGCTGCTGGAACTACTGCAAGTGTAAACGGCACCATCAATTCAAAGCGCGTGAATTGTCCAGGCTCAGATGCAATGCGAAGCGAACCTCCAAGCGATTCAATTCTGGCGCGAACTGCATCCAATCCAATTCCGCGTCCGGAAACATCCGTCACACTGGATCTGGTACTGAAACCTGATCGTGTAATCAACATCAATATTTCATGAACGTTCATGCTTGCTGCCTGTCGCTCAGTAATCAAGCCCTTTTTCATTGCAACTTTCCGGATGAATTCAGAATCCAAACCTCTGCCATCATCTTCAATCTGAATGATGACTCGATCACCCTGCCGTATTACTTCAACGCGAATCGTGCCGGTCTCTGCTTTTTCACGCCGCAACCTGTCGGCTGGCGGTTCAATGCCGTGATCAACAGCATTACGAAGGAGATGAATCATCGGATCCGCCAGTTCATCCAACATTGATTTATCCATCTGAATATCTGCGCCATGAATTACAATGTGTGCTTTCTTTTGCAGCTGTTGGCCAAGGTCATAAACAATCCTCGCAAAATTTCCTGATAAAGCTTCAAATGGAAGCATCCTTAAACGCAAAGCACGATCATAAAGTTGTTCAACCAGAGTTCCTATTCGGGACATTTCAGGATGATCAGGCATAACCTCCTGAAGCTGAGCATTTAAAATCATCAACTCGCTAATGCCTTCAACTACGACATCCACCGCTCGCGTTTCAACTCGAACTGTCGTGCGTCGGATTGGACTTTTGAAAGCAGGAGGAGCTCCTGACGGTGCCTGACGGGTGTAAGGATCGATTGGTGTTATAACAACTCGCACAACATCGGTCAATGCCATGAGCTCTTCATTGATTTCTGACGCATTGCGATTCGTAACAAGATAGCAAAACAACTGCGACTGAAATTTTCCGGCGGCGATTTCTTCAATTGATGGTGATAATCGACTAACCCGACCGAGTTCTTCGATGCTTTTCACAGCAACCAATGCACGCGCACCGGGTAATGGAGCGGATTGCGCAACTTCCAAATCAACCCGAAACAAAAAGGTTGGCTCCTGCAAAGATGGTGCATTAACTCGCGGAGATCGCTCCGGAATGATCAACTCCAGGTTCGGCCGGTTGTCTTCAGTTTTTGTTTGTCGCGCTTGCGAACCTGCGTTAGAAGCAACAAGTCGAACTGCGTCTACAAATTCTGAATATGAGCTAACTGATTTTCCGGTCAGTTCGAATTCACCGATCAACGTCTCCATCAAATCCAATCCGCCCAAAAGCATTTTTAAGGTTTGATGATCAACTGCCAGTGCCCCGCAGCGGATCTCTTCAAATAAATCCTCCATTGCATGTCCAATTTCTTTCAGGGGTTGAAATGACATAGATGCGGCCATTCCTTTCACGGAATGTGCGGCACGAAAAAGATGATCGTATAAAGAAGAAGATGGTTCTCGAATTAATCGGAGGACTGCCTCCGACATCGTTTGAATGTGTTCGCGTGTTTCTTGAACGAACAGTGTGCGGTACCGTGCCGGATCCACAGGCTCATTATAGCCGAAGTGTTATGAATAAATGCGGAGGAGCCGAGGAGCTAGCACCTCTGCTCCACTGCCCCTTCGCTCCTCCGCATCATCCTTGCCGCTTAATTGGTCCGCGGGCAACGTCGTCCATAACTTGAATCACTTTCTCGGGAGTAAACGGCTTAACAATGAAGTCTTTAGCGCCAGCGGCAATCGATTCAATTACCAGCGGTTCCTGGCCAAGCGCGCTACACATTACCACCCGCGCTTTCGGATCATGGTGCAAAATTTCGCGTGTCGCTTCAATACCATCTTTGATCGGCATTACAATGTCCATCGTCACAATATCCGGATTTAATTCTTTGAATCGATCAACAGCTTCCTGTCCATTGGTTGCTTCGCCGACAATGTCATATTTTCCGGAATTCTTGAGAATATCCTTGATCACAGAACGCATGAACAGTGCGTCATCAACAACCAAAACTTTATAATTCAAAAGTCTATTCCTTTTCGAAATCGCCGGGCATTTTCCGTTTCACTGATCAATTTGCCGGCATGCAAAAATAATTTCATTGCAGAGATTAAATGGTAACGCTGTTCCCCTCTGTTCACAATTCCATCCAAAATTGCCGCTGAAAACTTTTCGGGAGCCACAACTGAAATCTCTTCTCGTTCGATTGAAATCGTTTCCAGAGGCGTCGGCACTCTGATTGCGAATTGATGATACGGTTCTGCAAAAATAATAATTTGTGAATCAGGAATTTCCGTGGAGACGATTCCATGAAATCGAGCCATACATAGACAGAAGCTCATTAGCGAAAACACATTTCCGCGATGCTGAAATACGCCTTCAAATGGATCCGGGATTCTTGGTAGTGACACTGGAGCGACAGAATTGATCACTTCATGAATATCTGTGGCTTTTATGCAAAAGAAATCCCCTTGATAACTGAAGCTTAATATTTCCACAATGCTAATTAATATTGAAACGACGAAATTCGCGATTTCAATCGATCCGATGTGCGCGACAACTCCTGAGCAGAAGATGCCAATTCTTGCATTGCTTCGGTTTGTTGCTTTGTAGCCGCTGTAGCTTCTTCTGTTCCCGCCGCATTTTCCTGGGCAATTCTCGCAATTTCTTCAATCGTTTGCACAACTTTCGCCGCAATCAACGTTTGATCACGTGTTAGTCCCGTGATTTCTTGAATCTGATTCAAACTCGCCTGTACTGTTTTTACGATGTCTTCCAGAGTGCGACTCGCAAGCTGTACGACCGCTTTTCCGCGCGAAGCACTTTCGTTGGAATCGGACATCGAAGTTAGTACTTCCTGACTTTCCATGTTGATCGTATCAGCCAATCGTGAAATTTGTTCGGCAAGCTTTTTCGTTTCATGTGATAACTTCCGAACTTCCTCAGCAACGACTCCAAATCCGCGTCCGTGTTCGCCTGCTCGCGCCGCTTCAATCGTTGCATTCAATGCAAGCAAATGCGTCTGTTGCGCAATCGATGTAATATGCCGGACTGCATTATTAATTTCCAATGAACGTTCGCGAAATCCTTGCACCATCCGGGATCCGTTATCGATTTTTGCCGCAGCTTCCGTGATGCGTTGCAAGGCTTGTTGAGTGTGCTGATTCCCTTCAGTTGCTCGATCGTACATTTCAAGTGCCATGTCGCTGGCGACCTTTGCTTTTTGGGCAACGTTCGCTATGGATGCTGCAAGTTCCCTTGTTACCTGATTTGTTCGCGATCCCATTTGAGCTTGAGCTTCCGCACCTTTCGCAATGTTAAGCACTGTATTCGAAATTTCTTGAGTTGATGCGTTGACCTGATCGGAAGTTGCCGAAAGATTCATTGCTGAATCGTAGATCGTATCTGAAACATGTTTTACTTCACGGATGGTTTCAACCAGACTATCAACCATTTGATTAAAAGTGCGCCCCAACATTCCAAGCTCATCTTCACTGGTAACCTCAACTTTTTGCCGGAGGTCTCCCTGGCTGATTACTGATGTTGCTTTCTCAAGATTTCGGATATTACGAATCAAGTAAAGACGATAAACATAACCGAATAAAAATCCGGAGGCGAGCGCTACGGCAATCGACAGAACTGTCTTGTAGTTAGGCTGCTTAATCTGTTGATACCACTGGAAATAATCGAGTGAAGAAGAGAGGACTGCAGATAATATGCTAACCAGCACAAAACCTAAAAGCAGCTTAGTGCTGAACGTTGTTTTTAACAAAGCTCTCCAGCCGGTTTTAAATTATAACATGACGCGCTAAAGCCTTTGTCAAAATAGAAAGGCCGTAAAAGCTCTGAATTCCTTAATGCGCTTTGCGGCCTTCCGAGAGGGTACCTACTTTTCGTTTGAAGTTGAACTCGTGTTCTGAGGGTTAAGCGAAATATCAATTCCCAAATAACCAGCAGGAGTACTTGCCAGCCCCGCACATCCCGCAAGTGTTTTTGCTGGTCCCGAGGTCACATCACCATTCAAATTCACTGCTTTCAAAATCATTTTCTTGCAAGCGCTGCTGTACTCAGTAAAAACTAAAAGATCGCCATTGGGTGCAATTGCAAGTGACTGAATGGCTTCAGCGGTTGCTTGAAATGCATTTTTGAATTGCGTAAGAGGTTTTGCTGAACCAATCTGCTTACCTGTGACATCATCAATTGTCTGAATCATGATCCGGCTTTGTTGACTCGTAGTGCCGGTGTTTCGGAATTCGCGATAAACCAGATACCGGATCTTTTGTGCCGTTTGACCTGCCGCGCCGCTGTTTACTTCGATTGCATTAGTAATGTCCGGGCTGTAACCGCTGTATGCTGGAATTGTCCAGCTAGATGGCCTACCCGCAGGCACTCCGTTTTTCAGTTTTCTGGTACTGAGCGTCCAGGTTGAACTCGTTGCTGATAGTTGTACTGAAAAACTTCCGTCATGGCTTACCGATGCACCAAGTGCACCTTTGGAAGTTGGATTTGAAAAAACAGTGCTTTTGGCCCCTGTTGGTTGTCCGTTTGGATTCAAAGCATATGAAAGATAGTCATTCGCAGCTGCAGAATTTTTCGGCCCGGATGTGAACAATCGATTTGCAGCGGCAGCCGAAGCACTACTTCGATTTATTGAAGCCGATGGATCTGTGCATTGAAAAGCCCACGGAGTTGTAGGTGAAGGAACTGGCACTTCAACTACATCAACAACTGTCCAGGTATTATCTACCTCATCATATTCAAATTCGACATGTCTGATGACGAACCCACCACCGTTTCGGATCAGTTCATAGACATCATAAAAAGGAGCATCACCATAATATCCGCAAGCATCGATAACTTCTTCATCTGTAGGTCTGTTCTCATTGCAGATTCGGTCGATAAACCTGATGCCGGTTGTTCCTTCTTTGATTAAATCCACCACACAAGTTTTTCTAATGTTGTTCTTTACAATTGTGTAATGGCCCTGTGCAAAAGCTTGATCTGTCGCAAGGATACCAATCAGAGCTAAGCTTAAAATTAGAAGTGAAAAAACTTTCATACTACCCTCCCACTAAAGAGTGATTCACGGATCTTTTTTGATCCGCTACCTTGACATGCGCAATAGGGAGTAAAATCACGCCAGGCCTAAATTCATCGTTCATCATTCATAAATCATCGTTTCTTGTTATAATCCGCGAGATGACTCAGATATCTCCAGAGCAAGTTCAGAAAGAAATTCAGGAAAAAGGCGCACTTCTTGTCTCACTGCAGAATGAATTTAAGAGCGTGATTGTTGGACAGCGCCACTTGATGCAGCGCTTATTAATTAGCCTGCTTTCCAACGGTCATATGCTTGTGGAAGGACTTCCAGGATTAGCAAAAACACTTGCTGTAAAATCGCTGGCTCAATCGATTCAAGCGGACTTCAAGCGGATTCAATTCACACCTGATCTTTTGCCTTCCGATTTAACAGGCACATTGGTGTTCAATCCTAAGGAAGGAAATTTCATTGTTAAAAAAGGACCGATCTTTTGTAATATTTTGCTGGCTGATGAAATTAACCGTGCACCAGCAAAAGTTCAAAGTGCATTACTTGAAGCGATGCAAGAACGACAAATCACAATCGGCGAAGAAAGTTATATGTTGGAAGAACCTTTCTTAGTATTTGCAACACAGAACCCGATCGAACACGAAGGAACATATCCTCTGCCGGAAGCTCAAATCGATCGGTTCATGATGAAAGTTAAAATCACTTATCCAAGTAAAGATGAAGAAAAGATTATTTTGGATCGCATGTCCGGAACATCATCGTATGAAATCAAGCCTGTATTAAATAAGACTGATGTTTTGGATCTGCGCAATGCGGCACAAAATGTATTCATGGATGATTCATTGAAGACTTATATCATTCACCTGGTCAACGCCACACGAAATCCTGATGAATATCATTTGCAACTCGGGCGATATTTGCAGTTTGGTGTTTCACCAAGAGCTTCAATTTTTTGGGCGCAAGCAGCAAAAGCGCATGCTTTCTTAAATGCAAGGTCTTTCGTGGTGCCGGATGATATCAAAATTGTTGCTCCGGATATTTTGCGTCATCGATTGATTCGCAGCTACGAAGCAGACGCCGAAAATATTTCTACTGAAGATTTAATCCAGCAAATTCTTGCAAAGGTACCAATACCGTAACCACAGAGGTGGAGAGTGAAACCGGAGGAATTAAAACAAAAAATCCGGAAATTAAGAATCACAGCGCGACGATTGGTTAAAACATTTGGTGAAGGTTCCTTCCGAACACTTTTTCATGGAAGAGGAATTGAGTTCGCTGCAATTCGGGAATATGTGCCTGGAGACGATATCCGGCAAATCGAATGGAATACTACTGCACGGCGCGGAACACCATTCGTAAAGACTTTTGTTGAAGAACGCGATCTGGCCATCATGCTGGCGATTGATTTCAGTTCATCAATGAATCGCAAACGTGAAACTACTGCAAGACTTGCTGCAATTCTTACTTATTTGGCAAGCGAAAATGATGATCGGATAGGATGTTTGGGATTTTCAGATCGTGTTGAATTTTTTATTCCACCTACACGCAGCCCTTCGCAAGCCGATCGCATCCTTCATCTTTTACTTACTCAATACAAAGAAACAAAAAAGACTTCGATATCAAATGCCCTTGATTTTTTACGTCGAATTCTTAAGAAACATACAATCCTATTTTTGATTTCTGACTTTCTGGATCAGCGTTACGAACAAGCACTCGGCGCCCTGGCTACAAAAAACGAGGTTGTAGGGATCGACATCCATGATCCGATTGAATCCGCCCTTCCTGCGATGGCTGTTTTTGATGCGTATGATCCGGAAACAGGCAAACGGATTTTAATTGATGGTTATGATGTTGCGGCACGAAGGGAATATGAAGCTTTTTACAAACAGCAACGTCAAAATGTGAGCCGCGCATTTGCACGCGCAAAAGCGGATTTGTTGTTAGTACTATCTAATCCCGGCGCCGATCTGCGATTAATCCAATTTCTCAGGCAAAGACAAAACTCGCGCATACCACTTCAATTGATAAGCTAAATGAAATTTCGGATTTTCCTTCTTCTGATCTTTTTTTTCATCCTCACATTAATAGCGGATAGCGAACCATTTATAAGACAAATTTTTCCGCGACAAACCGTCTTCTTAGGCGAAGCTGTTGATTGGGTAATCGAAGTGCGTCATCCGTTGTGGGAGGCGTATCAAATCAGTTTGAAATCGCCGGAAGGAATGGATATGCGGATCATTGAAACGCAGCAACAAAGTATCGGTAACGAAATGAGGTCCGTTTATCGCATCCGCATTGTTCCCCAAAGTCTTGTTATCAGCGGAACGCCTTCTGTTTTGATTACAGATGGAAGAGGAACAAATTCTGTTTTGAATGGCAAACCATTGAATGTGCGAACTATTAGCGGCGATTCAACTGAAATCAAACAACCAGAGCCTCCACACTTTCATCCTGTACCGAATCCCGCTCAACTTGCATTTGCCGGAGGCGTTGTAGTTGTTTTGCTTGCTCTTCTAATTTTCTTGCGGATTAAGAGACACCGTGCTGCAACTCCGCGAAATGTTTTGTTACGGCAGTTGCGGCGATTACATCAAGAGCTACGCCGCGGCGATGTTCGAAATCCCCTGGTGCTATCAAAAATATTGCGATCGGAATTGATCTGGGGATTTGCTGCTGAATCCTTTACCGCATCTGAATTAAAAGAAAGAGCAGATCAAAAAAGACAAACCGTTGTTGAAGCTTTAGAAACGCTTGATTTCACCCGGTATTCCAACGAACCCGGTCAAATTGAAAGTAAGAAAATTGAAGAAGCATTGGGAACGGCCATGAAAATTGTTTCTAACAAACGTCCTGAACAAAAAACTTCTCAGAGCCAAACAGCATGAGATTACTTCACCCATGGATCCTTTTGATAATTCCACTCTACATTTGCTGGGAACTGTGGATGTTTTTCAGGATGAAAAGCAGATCAATGGATGTTCCTGCCGCCGGCTATTTGAAAGTGCGAGATACATGGCGCACGAAAGCGATTCGATTTTCACGATTCTTACCGGCCGCTGCCCTGGTATTGTTGCTGTTTCTGCTTGCTGGTCCGCGTTTTATTGAAAAGCAAAAAGAAACACTTCCATCCGGCATTGATATTTTGCTTGCACTTGATATTTCCGGCTCAATGGCAGCGGAAGATTTCCATCCAAATCGATTGGAAATTGCAAAAGATGTTTTGACTGATTTCGTTCGTGGCAGACCTTCTGATCGAATCGGCTTGATCATTTTTGGAGGAAAAACTTTAACCAGAGTTCCATTAACACTTCAGCATTCACAACTCTTAGAGGCAATCAAGAAAATTGACTTTGGTATCGTTCCGGAAGGCACTGCGATTGGATCCGCAATTATGAGTTCAGTAAATCGACTTACTGGAGCGGGGCAAAGTAATGGAGATCGTATTCTGCTATTGATTACAGACGGCAGAAATAATACGGGCGAAGTGCATCCAGTAGATGCATTAGAAATTGCAGCGGGACAAAAAATTAAGATTTACACGGTTGGAGTCGGAACTCTGGGAAAAGCACCATTTCCATATTACGGAGAAGATGGGAAGAAAACATATCGTTATGAAATTGCCGATCTGGATGAACCTTTGATGCGGAAAATCGCGCAACGCACCGGCGGAAAATATTTCCGGGCCTCAGATCCAAAATCGCTCACGATGTTGTTTGAAAACATCAATCGTTTGGAAAAATCTGAAACTCAATCCCTGGAATATCGAATGATCCGAAACCGGGTTAGACCTTTTCTAATTCCGGCAGTAATGCTGATCTTCGGTTATCTGTTTTTAAATTTGTACGTGATACGGATTCCATGAATTTTCAAACGCCGATTTTTTTTATACTAATCATTCCACTCATTATTGCCATATTTCTTCAAATTCGCCGGCATCGAAAAGTCTCGTTCCGTTCTCTGCTTGTACCTGCTGCACTCGGTTTGTTGATTGTTGCGCTGACAAATCCTTACTGGAAATTTGCACCGCAACCTCAAATCGTAAGAGGTGTCGATGTAATTCTAATAGTTGATGTAAGTCAGAGCATGTTTTGTGAAGATGGTGCGCCGCGAAGGATCGATCAAGCCAGAAATTTTATCCGCGGAATGCTTCCACGTTTTGCCGGAAGTTCAGCCGGATTAATTTATTTTGCAAAGGATGCCCAGATCGGAATTCCAATGACTCCCGATCTGACTGCAATTCAAGTTTTTTTAGATTCCATCGTTCCCCGAATGACAACCAAGCCTGGAACGTCAGCACGTGAGCTACATAACGTGCTTGAAGATTTGTTAAAGATGGACGGCGGAACTGCACGAAAGCAAAAATTGGTTTTGCTTTTCAGTGATGGTGAATTTCAAGACAATCCTTCAGCACTGGTAAGTCTTATTGCTTCAAGACCTGATACATCTTTAATGACGTTTTTGTGTGGAAACAAAAAAAGTCCGGTGCCTGAATTTAGCTTGTCAGGAAATCATCCCGGCGCGTTCAGCACACCTGATCCTAAACGACTTCAGTCAGCCGCCTCTGCTGCAAACGGAGCTTACTTCGATCTGTCTCGTTCTACATCAATAGCACTGGAGAAAGATTTACTTGCAAGGGCTCACGATATTGAAATCCAGGGAAAACCGACTCCTGATTACCAACCTTATCCTTTCATCGCATCGGCATTACTTCTATTGCTGCTATACCAGATTACGCCAGCGTTCGATCAGATACGAAGAATCGTGGGCACACGGCGAAGAGTTCCTGCACAGGTGATCGGGTCAATCATTATTGCTGTGTTAACCATTGGAATGACATCGACAGATCCGAATGCCGAATTTCGTGAAGCGTTAAAAGAGACGTCAGCGAAAAAATATGAACCAGCGATGCGGCGCCTTGAAGCTCTTAAATTGGAAGGGGCTTCGGAAGAAGTTGATATTGCGATTGGCAATATTTATTTTGCACAGAACCAATTTGATAAAGCGATCGGTGCTTATCGTAGAGCATTGTTACAAAATCCAATGAATCCACGCGCGCGATGGAATTGGGAAGTTGTATTAAAAAAGAAACAGAATCCATCACCACCCCCGGATGTACTGCCACCAAGCGGACAGGCCCCAAATGAAGTCCCGGAAGAGACAAAATCATTGTTAAAGTATTTCGATCAGCAAGAATCTGATTTGATGAAACAAAACAACACCAAGAAGAGCGGACCTGAGGAATTTGAATGGTAAAGCGCGTACTGTTCTTCTTCCTTTGTTTCACAAGCATGGTGTGGGCTCAATCCGCCAATCAATTATTAATGACTTTGAAAGTGGAAGATTCTACGGTGCGATGGCAAGAAGATTTTTTGCTGACTTTAGAGATTTATGGAGTGCCTTCAGAAAAACCGCCAATGGTTAACATTGAAGGTTTAGACCAATTCCGATTGAACAGTCAGGGGAAAAATTTGTTGCAAGTGCCCGGTGGTCAAACGGTGAAATGGATTCTTACTTACAATCTGACCGCAATGCAAGATGGAACATTCAAATTAGGACCGGCACGCGCTAAGGTTGCAGATCGAACATATTCATCCAACACGTTGTTCATCACAGTTCAAGGTGGCGGAACCAATAAAAAACCGCCAGCTGAACCGGAAGTGAAGTTGCCGGTAATCACATCCGCAGAAGATATCGGAAATAAAATTCTGGTAGTGGCCGAAACAAATTTAGCAACGCCCTACAAAAATCAAGGAATGATTGTGACGTACCGTTTGCTGGCACAACTTCCAGTAGATAGTCTTCGATTTTCAGAAGAAGCCGAATTTCCAGGCTTCCTTAAATATGATTATCCCTACACTGCGCGTCCGCAGGCAGATCGAATTCGATATCATGGCGATTCATATGTCGCATATGATTTGCAAAGATTTTTAGTTTTTCCCCTTCATGAAGGTTCTGCAGTTTTAAAACCGATAGATTGTGAAATGAAGGTACGTGTGCCGTCAGGAAAATTTTCGGCAGCAGATCTTATTCTGGATGCAAAGCGTTCCTCAAATCCATTAATGATCAAGGTGAAACCTTTACCAAAACCTGCTTTGGTAGGTACCTTTCTTTTGAAGAATGAGATCGTTTCGGATGCTCCACGATCAAAAGTTGTGCGGATTGCGCTTGAAGGTGACGGGCTGCTTTCCACGTTCGAATTTCCGGAAATCAGCGCGCCTGGTGCTGAAATCCGCCCAACGACAGGAACTATTTCAGCGACACTCAGAGGCCAAAAGCTGTTCAGCCGTAAGACTGCTGAGTATAACATTGCTCCCGTAGGTAATACTATTAATGTAGTATTACATTCTTTACAGGTGACACAATTTGATCCTGACCGCGGCAATGTAACACTCCTTACGCTTCCTCCATTGTCACTTCGATTTGAGCCACCGACTGCGCCAAAACCAGCTATCGTTCCTTTTCCTAAGGCCGGTCCATCAATTTTAGTCTTAGCCACCCTCGCTCCAATCCTTTCCTGCATTCTTTTATTCTTACAGCTTTATCAGCCTAAGCCCAGACCAAAACCACCTGCTCTTCAGTCATTTTTCCGAAAACGGAATTTACAACTGCAGCTTTCCCGCAATGCTGCACACCTTCTTTACCAGCAAATTTCTGATCGGATTCTTGAAAAAGCAGAACCAGGATCATCTTTGTTGAATACACTCCATCAGCATCTGCCGCAGGAAGAATGGCTCAATGTTGAAAGGACGTTTCGAAAATTGGAATGGAGCGCATTTTCTAACACCAAAAATCCAGTAATCACTTACGGGGAAATGAAATCGATTTGCAGGCGCGTTGAAAAGCGGTGGCTATTATGAAACGGCGTTTGATCTGGTTTCTTCCTGTGGTGATCTTGATCGTAATTTCTTTCTACGGCTTCTGGCATGGTTCATCAGGAATGTGGCATGACCAATGTAGGGACTTCTGGCAAAAACAAAAATGGCATGAACTAAAAGCGCTTGCAGGAAATCTTGACCGGACGAATCGTGCCGATAGCGAAACGCTTTATCTTGGGGCGCGTGCCTGTTACTTAATTCAAGATCCATCAGCTGCTACTTATTTCGCTTCAAGATATTTGCAGGAGCGTCCCCTCAATTGGAGCTGGGAATTGTGGCTCGCAAAAAATTATCATCCGCAACCATTCATGGAGCGATTGCGTCTTTATCGAACCAGGGCAATTATTGCAATCTTTGCTGCAGTAACATTTTTGAACTTGCTCAGCTTGTGGAAAAACTGGAATACGCTTCCCTGGAGTGCAATCTTCTCATTTCTGGGAATTGCGTTGTTAGTAATTTAGTTGGGAGCGCATTTGTTCAAAATATTATTTTTCGCAATTTTACTTGTGGGATTTTCTGTAGTTTATGCTGCAGATCAACCTTACAAAACTGGTTTTCTGGATGTTCAACTCCCGGAATTGCCGCAGCCTGGGCTCGATCCAGTTTTACTTCCTGGAACATTAAATCCAAAAGCAGAAGTTTTTGAAATTTTCATTCCACCCAGCTACGATCCGGCAAAAACTTACATTGTGCTGGCGTGGGTTAACCCTGATGACTCTGCCAAAATTCCTCGACAGTTTGAACCGGTCTTTACCCAAAATGAATTCATCGTTATCAGTGCGGCAAAGATTAGTAACGATCAACTGTGGCAAAAAAGAATCGGAATTTTGGAAAGCGGCATTACCCAACTTTCTAAGACAATGCATTTTGATACTACAAAAAGAATTATCAGCGGATTTTCGGGAGGCGGAAGAATTTCGGCAATGGCTTGTTTTGTCCATCCCGAATTTTGGAAGGCTGCGATTTCCTAGGCAGGCGGAAATTTTTACAAAACTTATGAAATGCCAATCCCTGTCGGCGCAACCAAACAAGGAATCAACGATTACAATCCCGACATCATTTCAGGCGAACATATCAAGAAGGCACGCAGTGATTGCAGTTTTGTTCTGATCACAGGTCCGAAAGATTTTAATTTGAGTGATTCACGCGGGATTCAACGTGCAATGCGCCGCGACGCTTTCCATTCATTCTTGCTGGAACAGCCTGGATTAGGACACGAAGTCGGCACTGCTGAATACATGCAAAAGGCGATTGACTTTGTACTAGCCGGGAAATCGAAGAGCTAGCCCCGCTTTAGAATGATGTCGCCTTCAACTGTTTTGATTCGCACCTTATGTTGTCCGCTGCCTGTTTGTCCAGTCCCACGCAAAATCATTGAGCGTCTATAGCCATGATGGTGGTTCTTATCTTCTTCCTGCCAGGTCTTCACCGGAAAATCACTGATGATTTCAGGAGTATGCGAACGATCAGGATCAAATTCGATTTGCAAATCCAAATCCATCGCCATTCCTTCAGGAACCGTAAGTTCAATATCACCAGCCATCGATGTGAGATCTACATCCCGTTTTCCTTCTGATGGATTTCCGGTAATTCGAACTTTAACATTTCCACCCATCGTTGAAGCATCAACCCAACCATCTACTGAATCAAGATCGATATCGCCGCCCATTGTATTTGCTTCAACGAACTTGGAAGCGGATCGAACATGGATATCACCGCCCATCGTGTCAAGCGATGCGCCTTCCGGTGCATCATTCACATTCAGTTCTCCGCCCATGCTGTTAATCTTTACTTCACCTTTCGGCGTTCCCTTTCCATCCGCATTTTCATACCGCACATTACCGCCCATGGTGGATCCTTTCACAGTGCCTGAAACATTTCGAATTACTACATCTCCACCCATGGTCTTTACAGAACCATCAAGCGTGGAATCTTCTAACATGACTTCCCCACCCATTGTTGTGAGTTGAATATTTCCTTTCAATCCTTGAAGATTCAACTCCCCGCCCATCGTTTGACCGGAAATTTCTCCTTCAACATTGGTAATTGAAACATCGCCGCCCATGGTGCGAAGATCCACATCAAAACGCGAAGGAACTTCGATATCTAAATCGGAGCTGACATTATGGCTGTAGCTTCCACCAACATATTCGGAAGTAACTCTGATAGTGCCATTGGATTCTTCAGCGTTAAAATCCAAATCTTCGCTATCTTCTCCGCGCAATCGTGCTCTGACAACGACCTGATTTTTTTGACCACCGATAATATTGATTGAACCACCGCTTTTTAAGTCAATATCCAGTTTCTTCCCCGCAGTGGTTGGAAATGTTTTGTCGAAATCATATTTTTTCGATGTTTCAGCGGCATTCACCGAGGTAATTACAATCAAAATTGCAGCAAGTAGCATTCCTATGGTTTTCATGTCAGATCGTCCTCCACAAACTTTAGACCAGGGAAAATAATATAAGTTGGGGCTAAAATGAATACCATGCAGCCAGGGATCTATATCCATCTCCCTTTTTGTATCGTGCATTGCAGCTATTGCGATTTCCCGCTATCAACAAGGCTGTCACTGTCAACTTCATATGACGATGCTTTAAGACAAGAAGTTCAAATGAGGCCGCCTCAGCACTCCGATACGCTTTATTTTGGTGGCGGAACTCCATCCGTTACACCATCGGCAACAATTCATGACCTCATTAACATGGTTCCTCTGACCAAAGATGCCGAAATTACCATGGAAGCAAATCCTGATGATGTTTCACAGAAATCGCTTTCATCATGGTTGGAAATCGGAATCACCCGCTTGAGTGTTGGAATTCAAAGCCTGGAACCAGCTGTGTTGCACGCAATGTTACGCCGACATTCAGCACAAGAATCAATTGCTGCACTTCAGAACACCCAGAAGTCCGGCTTCAAAAATATCAATGTTGATTTGATGTTAGGATCGCCAGGCCAAACTACTGAAGGCTTTCTGCTGGGATTGATTCAAATTCTGGATTTTCGTCCGCAGCATATTTCACTGTACATGCTGGAAGTCCACGAAGGCACGCTATTAGCAAGACAAATACAGGAAGGAAAAACTCAACAAATGGCAGAAGAACAGCAAGTTGCTTGTTATCTTCAAGCAATTGATTTGTTGAAAAAAGCTGGATATTTGCACTATGAAGTTTCAAACTTCGCCCTTGCAGGATTTGAATCCCGTCATAATTTAAAATACTGACCAGTGCCCCTTATTACGGCTATGGTGCAGGGGCATGCTCGTATTATGAGCAGAGGAGAATTCAGAATCTGCGCGAGGTTCCAGAGTATATTCAATCAATTGCTGCAGGTAAGCTCCCCATTGAATCTGAAACTTCGGAAAATCGGGAAACAGAAGCTCGAAATGCTGTGATTTTTGGACTCCGAAAAATTGATGGAATTGACGTGGAAAACTTCAAGATTACTTACGGAATTCATCCCCTCTCATTGTTTGAAAACAAGGCCGATCTCTTTCTGGCAGAAGGATTTCTGGAATTGCATGATGGACGCCTCCGGTTAACTTCAGGGGGGCTGCTGTTATCCAATGAAATTCTAAGTTCGGCCATCTAATTTGATCCAGATATGATTGTTGTAGTATTATGGGCGGCGTTCCAATAAACGCGAAGCCCGCGGCTATTTAGGGGGTGTCTGTGGCCACTGCTGTTTGGACAGGAACCGTAACCTTTGGACTTGTTTCGATTCCGGTGAAACTTTTCACCGCGACTACTTCACACAATATTTCCTTTAACCTTTTGCACGGTGAATGCAAAAATCGAATTAATCTTCAGAATTATTGTGCCCATTGCGAACGAGTCGTAGAACGTTCGGAACTGGTAAAAGGTTATCAATACGAAAAAGATCAATACGTAATCATCGATGATGAAGATATCGAAGCGATAAAGCCTGCTTCCAGCAGCGTGATGGATATCGTTCAGTTCATCGATCTGAAAGAAGTGGATCCACTTTACTATGACAATTCCTATTACATAGGCCCTGATAAAGGTAGCGAAAAAACATTTGCTTTATTAACGCGTGCGCTGGAAAAAACACAAAAGGCTGCAATTGGAAAACTTACAATGCGTAATCATGAATATTTAACTTTGATACGTCCCGGAATGGATGGATTAATTGCGCATTTTATGCTGTACGCCGATGAAGTCCGCGATAACGAAAATAAAGTGCCGAAGGATATTGAACTTCGGCCAAAAGAATTTCAACTAGCGACTCAGCTTGTAGAAAATTTGTCCGAACCTTTAAACCTTGAAGCGTTCGAAGATGATTATATTAAGAAAGTAGAAGAGATGATCGAAGCAAAGTTGAAAGGACGGAAACTTACGGTTGTAAAACCAAAAGCAAAACCGAAAGTTGCAGACTTGATGGAAGCTCTTCAAAAGAGTGTTCAGGCAACCAAGAAAGCAGCCCCCAAACGTCCGGCTGCAAGATCGGAAGCTCAAGCTGCTCGTTTGAAAAAAGCGCGTTGATCATCCTCAGAGAAAATGGATCAGTAAATCCAGCTAACCTTTCGGTTCGTATAATATTTCTGAATCTTAATCGTACTCTTAATCGAATGGCCGATTAAGATTACGAGTACGATTACGAGTACGAGTACGAGTATTAGTTGAAATGGATCTGTTCGTGGATTATCATAGGATTCACCCCAACCTACTTATTAAAAACTAAACCAAGCCTTAATGGAGGTTTTAACGATGAAACGAATTGCTGCATTGCTCACAGTTTTCGCGATGATAACCGTAATTGGAGCGCTGTATGTTCAAGCTGCCAATGAAGGAAAGTGGACAGGCGAGGTTATTGATGTTGCTTGCCATTCAGCTAAAGGCGCAAAAGGTGCGGGACATAGCGAATGTGGAGCAAAATGCGTAAAAGAAGGGCTACCAGTTGGACTACTGGTTGGCGATACAACCTATCTTTTGATCAGCTCCGATCATAAACCCTTGAACGCTACATTGGCCGAGCATGTTGGTCATACGGTTGATGTCACTGGCGAAAAATATGAATCTCCAGGCGCGAATGTGATCGTAGTTAAAGACTGGAAAATGTCAGCGAAATAACATTTTCCGCCCTAATCCCGGGAGCCGTCTCCGTCCGGAGGCGGCTTTTGTTTTTGCTCCGTGTTTTTGCGGTTAAAAAGACGTATTATCATTGATTCATAATTGGAGAGCTTATGGAGAAAGTCATAATTTTAGGGTCAGGATGCGCTGGTTATACCGCTGCAATTTATGCATCACGCTCAAACTTAAATCCGCTTTTGCTTACCGGAACTGAGCTGCATGGCCAATTAGGCTTAACAACCGAAGTTGAAAACTACCCTGGCTTTCCGCAAGGGGTTATGGGACCAAAACTAATGCAACAGATGAAAGAGCAGGCGGAAAGATTTGGTACCCGAATCATTCATGAGCTGGCAATTGAAGTCGATTTTAGTAAACACCCAATCACCCTGAAAACTCACGATCAGACCCTCGAAACATTAACATTGATTATTTGCACTGGTGCTTCGCCAAAAAAACTGAACGTACCCGGTGAACAAGAATCGTGGGGATACGGTGTCTCTTCATGCGCAACATGTGACGGAGCATTTTTCAAAAATCAGGATCTGGTTGTTGTTGGCGGCGGCGATACGGCGATGGAGGAAGCTTTATTTCTGACTCGATATGCCAAAAAAGTAGATATTATTCATCGGCGTCATGAATTGCGTGCCAGTAAAATCATGCAAGATCGCGCTATGAAAAACGAAAAGATCGATTTCATCTGGAATACAGTTGTGGAAGAAGTTATTTCTGATACAAACAAAAATGTTACCAGCTTGCGACTAAAAAATATTGAAGATGGCAAGGAGTGGGTAAAACCGATCGGCGGATTATTTCTTGGAATCGGTCATGATCCAAACACTCAAATCTTTAGAGGTAAGCTGGAATTAGATGAAAACGGTTACGTTGTGACTGATCGAAGACAGCGAACCAATGTTAATGGTGTTTTTGCTGCTGGGGATTGTCAGGATCATGTATATCGTCAGGCTATAACAGCGGCAGGTACGGGCTGCGCTGCCGCAATCGAAGCCGAACGTTACATCTCTGAACTCGACTAAGAATTCCGTGACTCTGCGGTAAGAGTATTAATCAATTCATTTACAATTGAGGCACAGTCACCCACAATTCCAAGATCTGCATGCTTGAAAATTTCGGCGTTTGGATCCTGATTGATCGCGATGATCTTGCCTGCTTTTTGAATTCCGATCACGTGATTCGCTCTTCCTGAAATTCCCAATCCAATGTAACAGTCAGGCGCAATAAATTTGCCTGTCAATCCGATTTGAAATTGTCGCGGCATCCAACCATTATCAACAACCCGCCGTGTTGCTCCAATTGCGCCACGCAGAAGTTCAGCCAATCGAATTGCATCCGGTACATGATCTTGTCCGAGACCCATTCCAACTCCAATAATTACAGAAGCACTATCCATTTTTACGGCATCGCTTCCTGAATCTTTTTTGTGGCTCAAAATTTTGAAACGCCGGTTTACTTGATTGGGAATTGCCCATTCAGTAACCGGAATTTGATCCCCAGTTCGGGGACGATAGGATGGCAATGCCCCGGGCCGGATCGTGACTAACTTTGGTTCAGTCTTTGTGATGATCGGCGCAACGATGTTTCCACCGTAAGCAGGTTTTAGTTGCTCAAAACGTCCTTCCGCATCCCATCGAAGCCCGATACAATCACCGGTTAATCCAAGACTCAGTCGTGCAGCGATTCGTGGTGCAATTGCGCGCCCTTGCGGAGTTGAGGGCATCAAAAACGCAAATGGTTTTAGTTTTTGAATGCTATCGCATAACAAATCGACAATATCATCAGGGTGCGCAGCAGTATCGGTTACATGATAAATTCGATCCGCGCCATAAGCGCCCAATAAAACTACATCCTGCGTTCGTACGGGAGCACCAATCATAATCGCGTACACTTTGCCGCCTTTGTAAGCAAGCTGAGCGGCAGTTCCAATCATTTCGAGTGAAACAGATCGAATCCGATCTTCATTTTGCTCTACAAGACACCAGAATTGTTGCTGTCCGCGCGAAATATACGAAGGAATCATTTCCCTATCTTTGCGTGCAGAACTGTTGCGAATTACATCTAACATTTTGCGCGCTGCTTCTTTTGGATCTGAACCATCTAAAATTTTCTTCTCACGATCAATCTTTTCTTCACAGATATCAGCAACCCACGTTGGCGAACCTTTCAGTCCGACTTCATTTTCCTCAATTCCTAATTCATTCAAATTCCAAGTTTCAATTTTTTCGTAATTTGCAGACGCAGGATTGAAATCTTTTACTTTGATCGGCTTAATTAACCGCTCGGCTGATGAAATTACCGCAGGATAAGGAAGTTCGACTTCCATGATTCCATCATCGGTTTCGCAAGTTGCAACCAGGTTTTTTTCGCCATATTCTAATTTGGTAACCGCAGCAGCACACGAAATCTGCAGAATTTCGGCAATTGATGGAGGAACCTGTCCTGTCTCTGAATCAGTGCTGTGTTGTCCGGCAAAAATTAAATCGAAACCAATTTTGCGCGCTGCAGCCGACAAAACTTTTGCGGTAACTAATGTATCGCTCCCAGCTAATCTGCGATCTTCAATGTGGATTGCACGATCAACTCCCATGACAAGCGCTTCGGCTAAAGCTTCGCGCGCTTGTGGCGGCCCCATTGTGACAACAATTACTTCTCCGCCAAAATTTTCTCTATTCCGTATCGCTTCGCTGATGGCGCGACGATCGTAAGGATTGATGATGTTTTTAACGCCCTCACGAACCTGTGTCTTGTTTTCCGAAAAATGCATTTCGCCAACATCGGGAACTTGTTTAATGAAAACGAGATTTCGTAAAACAGGCATCTATGATTCCTTTTTCACCTGCTCCCAAATCGAATCAAGTTCGGCGGGGCTGAGCTCTTTCACTTCTTTATTCTGTTCCCTGGCATGATCTTCTAAACGATCGAAACGATTTCGAAATTTACGGTTCGCTGCGCGTAAAGCATCTTCAGGATTAATCTGATTTTTTCTAGCCACATTTACGAGTGTGAATAGTAAATCTCCAAATTCTTCTTCTTTCGATTCTTGAGTCTGGGCTAGCTGGAATTCTTGCAGCTCTTCTTCGAATTTCTTCCACACATCTCCTTCTGTTTCCCAATCAAAACCGTTACGTGCAACTTTGGTAGAAATCAAAAACGATTGAAGCAGAGCGGGAAGATCAATCGGCACTCCTTCCAGTAATTTTCTCTTGCGACCTGTTTTAGAATTTACCTCGCTAATCTTCATTGACTCCCAGCTTGCAAGCGCTTTTTCCGGAGTATCCGCTTGAACATCACCAAACACATGCGGATGACGTCCAATCATTTTATTTAACACATGATCAATCACTTCTTCTAGCGTGAATTTATTCTTCTCTTGCATCATCTGCGAAAGGAATACAACTTCAAACAATAAATCTCCAAGCTCTTCACGCATTGAGTGGTCATCTTCAAGATCGATTGCCTGAAGCAGCTCGTAACATTCTTCAAGCAAGTATTGCTTCAAATCCTTCAAAGTTTGGGATCGATCCCATGAACAACCTTTGTCGGATCGAAGGGTATACATAACATCGACAAGTTTTTCGAAACGTTTTCCGGTTTCCTCACTATGAGGATTTTTCATGATTTTTTCATCAGTCATAAAATTCACCACAAAAGTCTAACACAAGCGATGATCCCTTTTATGGTTTGAAATTAGCCTCTGGCGAATTAAATCACCGAGTTCAAATACCAATTTCTTTTGAGGTGATTTTAATGTGATACCGTTATTCAATCACGGGGGTTAACATGGGTCCGAAAAAAATTCTGTTCGCACTAATTGGCACATTACTGACATCAATACCTCAAAAACATGCCTTTGAGCGTTAAATGCGTTGCAGCATTATCGCAAGTCCTTGGAGCTTGATCCGGAAAACGATGATCTGAAGAAGAAAATTGAGGAACTAACTGCAGCTACGCCGAAATAAATTATTCAATGCGTTTCAACAAAATGAGCGTTAGATCATCGAATTGATTTTCTTCACCGCGATGCAGAGTTAAATTTTTGACAAGTTGATCCCGGATTTCCGAAACCGATTCATCATGATTCTCTTTCAAAACCTGAATGATCCGATCAATTCCGAACTCTTCACCTTCCGAATCGACAAGTTCGGATACACCATCCGTATAAAGGATCATTAGATCATCAGGGTCCAGCGAATAACGGCCGAGCTTGTATGGAACGTCATCAAAAAAACCCATTACCATTCCGCCAGTTTCGAGCCGGTCCACTTTTCCACTTTTTTTCAAGATCAGTGGATAACAATGTCCAGCGTTTACGTAAACGAGTTCATGAGTTTGATGATTGAGGATGCCGTAAAAAAATGTGACATATTTGTTCGATTTTCCATGACTTCGGACCAGCAGCTTGTTGATGCGTTGTATGGTGAGCACAGGATCACTGATTTGCATGGATGCCAGTGCGCGCAACGAAGCTTGCAATGATGCCATGATCATTGCAGCAGGCGTACTTTTGCCGGAAACATCACCGATTGCCAGAGCCAGTTCAGAATCAGAGACTGGAATAAAATCAAAATAATCTCCGCCAACTTGATAGGCGGGTTGAAATGCAGTAGCAATCCCATACGTTGGAATATCAGGAATTGATTGCGGTAACAAACTAAATTGAATTTCACGCGCAATCGAAAGCTCTTTATCCATGCGTTGTTTTTCAATCATTTGCTGCTGCATCCGTGCATTCTCATCAGACACAAGTGCAAGACTGCTTAACGTTGTTATGAAATCATAATCTTCCTGCGCATAACCCTTGCGAGTCTTGCGATCACCAAGCAAGATCCAGGCGCGGACTTCATCATTCATGATCATCGGAAAAATCAGATGCACTTTATGTACGGACAGAAATTCATGTAACGGTCCGGGAGGAAGATCGGAAATTGTTTGCGGAGTTTTATCAGGCAGATTTTTGTTAAGACTTTTACTGTTGATTTTTTTTAGATCATCCTCACTGAATCGAAAACCGCGGCAGAATTGCATATCTAAACCATCTTCTGATGTGGTAAACACTGCGCAACGTGATAACAACAGTTGTCCGGTTAACGAATTTCCAAGCATGCGAAATATGGTTTGAGCATCCCAGACAGCATTGAAGTCTTTGCTGAGTTCAAACAACGTATTCAGCTGGTAAACTCGCAGAATTAATTGCCTGTTCAATGATTCCAGCATCTTGTGAATCTCAGCATTTTTCACTGCATTTGCGCACATTTGGACCAATGAGGCAACCATTTGAAGTTCATGATGCGATTCGCGTTTATTACCGCTTTTGCCGCCAAGCCCAATCACACCCAGGAGTTTGTCATCTTGATACAGCGGAACGATGATCTGAACTCCGAGAATCTCGAAAAGTTCTTTCATCTCTAAATCTGGAGAAGAATCAGCCTGATAGGCTTCGCGAAATGGTGGATGCAAAGGACATGTATATTTTAGAGTCGTTGGATTACTGCGAAAGCCTTTCCATGCAACAAGCTCCATGCCTTCTTTTGAACACAATAAAAAAACCGATCGGCGCGCGGCCGTATAGCCCATCAGTGTCAGCAGAAGAAGATTAGCCGTCTCTTGCAAATTTCCGGCTCGATTTAAGCTCGAAGAAAAATCGAATAACAGCATAAGATCGGAAAGACGTTGCTCAATCTCGCGATCACTTAGCTGTTTCGCTTTAAACGACTCAATAATGTTTCGATAATCAAGCGATGATCCAGCTTGCATAAGTAAATATTCTATTCTTTGTTCTTTTTAGTGTCTCAGCGGTTTCGCTTTGCTTTGGCAGGTACATCAGGAAGGTATTTAATCATGCAACATTCATTCAAAGGAGGAGCAAACTTGTATGACACTTCATCCATACAACGTTTCATGATTAAGATGCCTAAACCTCCCTTTTTCTTTTGAAGATGAAAATCGGATAATTCTTCGACATTTGTAAGTTTACCTGAATCCACCTGATCGCCATTATGAAGAATACGCACAGTAAATTTTTTGCTTTCCAATTCGTAAATCACTTGCATCTTGTGTGATTCTTCGCCGTGATACGCATGTTCCATAACATTTGTTAAAGCTTCTTCCACAGCCAGGGCTGTTTTTTGTGAGGCCTCCGAATCGAACCCCATTGATTCGGCAAGTGTACAGGTCAATACACGCATTGCATGCAGATGTCTTGTACTGCTTGGAATGGTTACCTCGACCCGCTCGTTATTCTTTATTTCAGACATATTCAATCATGCAGTTTCAGAAAAACTGCGAATTGCCTTTTCTTCATTATCAAAAATCGAATAAAGTTCTGTGAATCCAAGAACCTCAAAAATGCTCTTAACTGTGCTGTTCATTGCGCACATTCTGATATCGCCGCTGTTCTCACGGACCGTATCAATAAAACCCATGATCACACCCAGTCCTGCACTGGCAATGTAGTCGAGCCGATGACAATTAATGACAATCAGTAAGCGATTTTCATCCACCAATTTTTGCAAAACATCTTCAAAATGTTTGGCGGTATGCGCGTTTAAATAGCCGACCGGTTCCACGATCGAAACCGTATCGTTGGATCGAACACTAATGTTTAGATCTGGCATATTCGCGCCCCTTATGATCAGTCTAGGACTACAATTATAGCAGTCATGGCTAAATCTAAGATTTTCTTGCAATTGCGCCAACTCACGGTATAATCCAAGCAGGGGTCACGGATGTTTTTCTGCTATAAGTGTCATCGGGAAATCGCTTCCAATAGCTCCTTCCATCGACATGACCTTTGCCCTTATTGTTCCTCCGCTCTTCATTGTTGTCAAAACTGTCTATATTATGACGAGTTTTCCCCTAACAAATGTTCCGAAGCAGCCGCAGATTGGGTGCCGGATAAGGAAAAAGCTAATTTTTGCGGGTTCTTTGTCTACCAGCAACCGCATCTTTTAAAAAGAGATATGGAAACCGATAAGGCTCGAGCTTATTGGGATTCACTCTGGAAAAAAGCGCAGTAAATCACACCACAAAAACGCAAAGGTCTATTGCGGTCTCTTAATACGGAATGGATAGGCGCTGACGTTTTCGAATTTAGATCCGGCGGATTTTCCCTGTAGAAGCAGCACATAATCGCGTTGATCGAGACGGTTCGAAGGCAAGTTGAATTTCACTGCTTTGCCATTACCCATCATCATCGGTTTTAATAGCCCCAAATTCCAGAGTTCGTCCCCATCAGCCGTTTGCAATGACACACGATAAGCAGGAAATGGATCACGATCTAACTTTAGTTCAAAGCTAACAAAATTAATTCCCTTATCCAGAGATATTGTTTGCATTCCGGAAGTGCCGCGTGCCAGGCCTGGCGACATCAACACTGCAAGAAATGTGGGTTGGGGTGGTTGGGCTCCATGGATCGGTTGCGGAGGGTTAACATCTTCTACCATGCGTGCTGAATCAAGTTCCTTCGTAAGTTCTTGAATTTTTGCAGAAGATTGCTTTTGCAAATCATCCGATTTTTTCTGCAACTCTTGAATCTTTTTTTGCGTCGATTGATTTTCAGCACGCAAATGGATCAACTCCCAAACCATCCAGGCGCCTGCAATTGTAAAAACTACTAATGCTGCAGCCAATAGTTGAGCAGCGCTCCATTTCCTGAATCCTGAAAATGAAACTGCCGGCTTCGGCATTTCCGAAGCTTTTACACGTAATGCTTCCGCGAACTGAACACGGCTTCTGCCTTCAGGCATTGATAAATATGATTGCTCAAATTTTTTCTTCTGATCGGACTCCAATTCTCCAGCAACATAAGAATCGATCAATTCTGCTTCAACTCGGCGAAGTTCATCAAACGAATCTTCATTGGTGAAGTATCGTTGTTCAATTTCTTCAATCTGATCTTCGGGCAGCTCTCGTAACAGATATCGGATCAGCTCTGAGCTGCTATAGTCTTCGGGCATCTAAATCTCCTTATCATTATCCGTGGTTTTTGCAGAAATCCATTTCACGACACCTTGTTTGTCGACACAATTCCGCACACATGCCTCCAAACGTTCTCGAATTCGGAACACACGAATTCTAAGTGCATTCATCGGAATTCCCAGGTGATCAGCCAGTTGTCTGCGATTCTGAATTTTTGCTCCGCGTTCCAATTGATAATAGCCAAGAATCAATTCACGACTTTCAGCAGGAAGTGATTCCAGGCAATGATCAAGACATTTTGTCAGACGCTCTCCTTCATCTCCGTTTGCAATTTCTTCCGCTTCGTTCGCATGATGATCCGCTACAGTACTTAAATCCAACGGATCATGCGATGCGCGTTCCTTTTGCAATTTCTCCCAGGATTCGCGAAGCACAAAACGCGCAACGCCATAAACGTATCCTGGAATATCGTAAATAACTTCGCCTTGAATTATTTTCCTGGAAACGCGATCCAGAGTCTCATCTGCCAGCAAATCTGGATGCAAGGCACCACGCCATTCAAAAAAGCGCAGCAGTTTTAATCGTAAATTTTCATATTTTTCTCCAGCGCGATCTCGATCGATATCCAGGGAACTCAGAAATCGCTCAAAGGCCTCAGGAGTTAATCCGATTTTTTTCTGACTTGTTGTCATGAAATTATTTCACTGTAGTGGCGAGCGGAAGCTCGCCTGCGCTACCAGGGCGACCTCCGGTCGCTCCGGCACACTTTCTACACACTTTCAAGATAAACACGAGCGGCATTAATATCAGCAAGAATTTGGTTGCGAAGAACATCGATTCCTGAAAATCGCTTCTCTTCGCGGATTCGCTGAAAGAACTGAAGTTCCATTTCTCTTCCGTACAGCTCTCCGGAAAATCCGATTAAATGCGCTTCGACGGTTAAGCTTTTACCGCCAACTGTTGGCCTATATCCTACATTCACCGCAGCCGGAAATGGATGTTTTTCAAAGATTGCTTTGCAAGCATACACTCCGCGGCCCGGCAGTAGTTCATTTTTCACCTGAAGATTCGCAGTTGGAATTCCAATTTTGCCACCTAATTGTTCGCCCTTAATTACTGTTCCTCGCAAAGCAAAAGGATGTCCTAAATGATTGCGAGCTTGTTCTATTTGTCCATCTTGAATCTCGCCACGGATCAATGTTGAAGAAATCCGTGAACCGGCATCCTGAACTGCATCAACGCATTCCACATCGAATCCATATTCGGCTCCCATTTGCTTCAATAAAGTGATATTGCCTTGTTTCCGATAGCCAAAAGCGAAATTTACGCCGACAACAAATGTGTGGACGTGCAGAAGATCGATCAAATATTCTTTTACAAACTGCTCGGGAGTCTTTCTGGCAAAATCTATATTAAATACTACAACCATAGTACTATCTATTCCCAATTCCTCAAAAGTTTCAAGCCGTTGTTCCAGTGTTTGAATTAATGGTGGCGCAGTCTCAGGAGAAAGGACTTTCTTTGGCACAGGATCGAACGTCATCACAACGTTAGGTAAATTCACATTTCGTGAATCTTCAACCAGTTTCGTCAAAATGGCTTGATGACCACGATGAACCCCATCAAAGTTCCCGAGCGTAGCAGCAGTACGAGTTTGCGGATCAAGCTTCCAGGAAGAAAATCCGCGATACACTTTCATGGTTCGTTTAACTCCAGGCTTAAGCCATCATGCGATAGAAAAACATTTCGCGGCAGTTCTGACCCGGTGCGGTTGTGATCAAAATCATGACTGATATGAGTGAAGTAGGCAGCATCCGGACTCACCCGTTCTACGATTCGCAAAGCCTTATCAATATTTAAATGTGTTGGATGAGGAGCATAACGCAGAACTCCAAGAATTAAAATGGAAGTTCCGTAAAGCATCTCATAAGTAGAATCCGGAATTTCACTTAGATCTGTGAGATAGCTCATGCCACCGATGCGATAACCGTTTACTGGCAGCTTTCCATGCACAACAGGAAGAGGCTGAATAGGTAGGCCTTCAAATTCAAATGGACCTTGTACTGGACGCGGTTCGATTCGAGGAATAGAACCGCCTGGCTGCGGTTCTGAAAAAACATATTTGAACACATCACAAACGCCATTCAGCGTTTCTTGAGTTCCATAACATGGAATGTGCTGATGCTGGAAATATGAAAATGGACGCAAATCGTCCAGACCTAAAATATGATCGGCATGAGAATGCGTATACAAAACCGCGTCAACATGCTTCAAACCTTCGCGAATTGCTTGTGCACGAAAATCGGTTGCAGTATCAATTAAGATATTCAGTCTCCGCGACTGAATCAAAAGTGAAGCTCTTGTTCGTTTGTTGTGTGGATCATCGGATAGACAAACTGCACATTCGCAACCAACGGTTGGAACACCCATAGATGTCCCGCTACCCATAAATGTGATTTTCATTGTACTAACCGCAAAAACCGCAGAGTTCTAATTTGAGACGCTGGGTTTCACTTCCATAGCCGACGCAAAAATCCGGCTTACTTGAAGTGATTGATCGACTTTCCCATCCTCCGTTTGAGCAGCCAGAATGTATCCGGCATCGCTGGCCTGATAAAGAAATGGGCGACGAGATGCATCCAGCAGATCATCCTTTGAAATGTAATTGTTTCGAACCAGTTCGTCCAATCGATCGGGCAATCTTTTATTGGTGTGATAAAAAAATGTTAGTGCATTGTCCAAAACATTCATCCGATTTTGGCTTAACGCTTTTTTGATCTGCGTTTCATTCTCGCCCCTGAAAAATTTCACGCCAGGAAGTTGCAACGGATCGTGATAACTGAAAAACAATACAGCAACAACAGCTACAGCCAGAACAGGATATAGAAATGCAACATTAAATGATTTTTCTTCCGGCTCGGGACGCATGAAAGACAACGTTGGTTCTTTGATCGGAATGAAAGTTTCACCTTGAGGAATCGGCTCAATGAGTTTTCGTTCTAACAGTTCATAAAGAGCTTTGCATGTATGGAATTCACCAAGCTTACTGCTTTCAATAATGTCGTTGACGGTGCTTTTGCCATCAAGAAACTGAAATACTTCGGCTTCTTCGCGGCTCAATCGGATCTTTTCATTTCCATTGAGTCCTTCCAGTGCGGGATCCTGAATCTTATCGAACATCGAATCCAAATCCGATTCACCGGTCAACTCACCGAGATCCAGATCCGATAATTCAACAGTCGAACGAAATCTCATATTAAAATTCGTTATCCGTTTCTCGATGATCGGCCATTCATCGAGCATTTGGATTCCTTCCATCAAAATACTTTCAGTACTCATCGGCGGAATACTGTCATCTGAATTAGGATCAACATGTGCTTTTTGATCGAAGTAATATTCGCCGTTGTGCCAGCGAAATAGGCGGAAGACCATTTGGACAATCTGGATTTGGAGCGCTTCCTTTAGTTGCTCTCGGGAAAGATAATTCTGATCTATCAGAATAAACCCAATCTTTTGAAGAGTTTTTTGCTGAATATTCAGGGCTTCTTTAAGTTGATCGAATGTAATCAGCCCCGTTTTTACAAGCACTTTGCCGAGACGATCTTCCAATTTCTTCGGACTTGAATCCGCACCAATAACCTGACCACCGTAGAACTTAACGATGATCGTTTCCTCGGATCTACGGAGGGTTAAAATGCCCGTTTTTCTCTGGATTCCGATTAGTTGGAAGATATCGGCAAGACTAAAATCTTCGAGAGTCCCTTCTAACGCCATCGCCGCTATTATACCAACAAAGATAGAGCACAGAGGATTGATGATAGAGAATGGGAGTTCTACGACGTTATTCGGCTCTCAAGCGTCGAAATTGGCGCAAGAGACTCAGAATGTACAGCACGGCCATCACAAAAATACAAATCAAAATGATGGGCCAGGCATTTTCTGCAGATTCGTAAGTAGTAAGTGGTGCAAAGTGGACCGCAAAGATCACAATAGTAGCGCAAAGGAACCATAAGAACATCGTTATTACGCCTTTTACGACGTGCTGATCATAAATGTCAGAACTACCGGGAACTAGAACTGCCCCTACAATTCGCAGCAATTTTTGTTTTTTCGAATAGTTAACGATTTGCGTCATCTTGTTCCGGCGGGATGCTGGCGAAACTCCATCCTTTTTTACAAAAATATGGAGACACTGAATACAGAATCCATAACTGCGGTCCACAGTTTGGCACTTGCGGCAAAATGCTTGACCGCATTGCACACATCGGTGGGCATGTAAACCATTTCGTACCATGAAACACAGAAATATGCCAATCAGTAAAAGTGCTCCGGAAAGAATTGTAAATGGAGACTTAAAAAGTTGTTTTGGATCACCAACCTTTGTTTCAATTTTGGTGCGGATAAAATCAGTAGAAGGAATAACATCAATCAGAGACTGAGTGGGGCCAGGTTCTCCATTTTTAAAAAGAGATGGATCAACTGCCCTCGCTTCGTCAATCAACTGCTGAGCTTGAGCAAAATTAAATTTTGCACGAAGCATTGTTGACAGGTTGTATTTATAAACTCCATTTCGAGGACTCAACTTCACCGCTTTTTGGGTCAATCGGACTGCGTACTCCGTTTCGTCTTGCTTGAAACAAATTACAGCAAGATTATTAGGAGCTCGTGCGTCATCCGGTGCATCTAACATCATCCGCTGAAGGATCGCTGCAGCATCTTCAAACATTTCATTGTTCTTGTACAAGTAAGCCAGCATAATCCGGGCATCGCGATCGGCAGGATGCTCCTGAACATATTTCTGGAAATCCAAAAGTATTTTAGGATTCGGCCCACCACTTACAGCATTGATATACGAAGCAAGCATCGGATCGGATGCAGCATTTGCATATTTTGCAATGCCTCTATACAACGGAAATGCAATCACAAAAATCACGAGGAAAAATATTGCAAATACTCTTTCCTTGGTTCGGCCGTATGGGGCAAAAATAGCAAACCAAAAAGGAACTAGCCATAAAGGTCCTAAAAACAAAAGTACTGGTAACGTTAACAAAATCCAAACCAAAAAGTGAGCCAGAAGCGGTGAGATTTTTGGTCCCAATTTTTCTTCAGCATCATGACGCAAAAGACGGTTGTATCTTAAAAATAAAATCAAGGCAAAAATTGCGGCGCTTGCAATCATCGCGATTAGCCCGATCAGAACAAGCTTGGAGTAGAGATATATTTTCCCGCGAAAAGAACTGCGTGGAGCTGTGAAGCCTTGAATTGCCGCAGTAATGCCGTATCGGTATTTTGGTATACCTTGCGCAAAATATGCACGCGCCTGACCATAGTAGGCATCGGCAAAGGAAGGATCTAAAGCAGAGCCGGCAGTGTAATAACTGAGCGCTTCAGCCACACGCTTCTTATCCATTTTACGATTGCCCTCTTGAACCGCGGCTTCCGCAAATTCCGGCAATCCGGGAATCGAATTACGATTTTTGAGTTCAATGAGTTGAGCAAGCGATTGGTTGGCAGAATCTCCGTCTCCTCTCTCAAGCGCTGATTGAAAACTGGACCAGGTATCGTAAAAAATGCTAAAGCCGATATGAACAGGTTCCGGTTTTTCTTCCTCCGGAAGATAAATATCAGCCTGTCCCTGAGTTTGCGGAGTAGAATTTTCGTCCGGTAAGATCAGAATATCGTTTTGAGCAAATAGAGAAGCCGGGTCAACGAAAACAAAAAATAAGATGATCACAAATAGAATCGTTATTTTTTCGCGGAACAAAAGCTGGAAGCGACAGCTGATCATTTTAAAAGTTTTGCCTTTTTCATATATCGCATTCGGAGATCATACAATGCGCTTTCCAGATATTGTTCCTCCTGTTTCGTTAAATTTCCCTTAGTCTTTTGCTGCATCACTTCGAGTATATCGATCATCTGACGAGCGCCCTCTATGTTCTCACTCTCTTTTCCTTCCGGATCCTTAACTTCGCCGAGGTACATCAAGGCAGTATGAACATAAGTAAACAGAATTGCGACGAAATCTAATCCAGGAGGTGTTCCTGAAGTGTGAGTTGTTTCAGTTCGTTCAGTTTTTGCTTGTTCCTGTGTTGAAGATGATTCCTTTTTTTCTTCCTGAACTATAGGATTCCCCTCTTGATCAAAATGGCGACGGTCTTCGACGCGAATCTCTTCGTTTTTTTTCTCAGCCATGAAAGAGCCTCGAAGAATTGAAGTGATTCTATCACAAATCTCTTCGCGACTCTGTGGTTAGATTTAGCGTATTTTGAGTAGAACGAGAGTGACGTCGTCTTGGGGAAGTTTTTTGTTTAGGAAGAATTCAAGGTCGCGGAAGATTGCATCTTTAATTTCGGCTGTTGAACCATCTTTGTTTTTCATGATGATTCCGGAAAGGCGATCCAAACCGTAAAGCTGATTTGATTCATTCATCGCTTCAGTCAAACCATCGGTGTAAAAAACCAGGATGTCACCTGAATCCAGATTCCTTTGAACTTCTTCCAACGTTCTTTCGAAAATTCCGTTCCGTGACACGCCAAGTCCGATTCCGCGTGATTGAACAACTTCGGCCTCTCCTGTTTTGAAATGATAATGAATGATTGGATTGTGGCCGGCTCGACACATCGTCATAACCTTCATTGGTTCATTGATCATGGCATAGGTCATCGTAACAAAATTCCGGGAATCGAGTGTTGGTGATAGAACACGATTCGCTTCTACCATTACCTCTTTAGGGTCAATCGTTCTCTGGCTCGTAGAAAGCATTACACCTTTTAACTCTGCCATATATAAGGCCGCGCTCGGTCATTTTCCTGAAACGTCCGCAATGATGATTCCCAACTCCTGATCATTTTTCCGGATGATGTCATAGTAATCACCACACATTTCTTCGGCTGGCAAATTCATTGTAGCGATATCGATCCCTCCGAAAGAGATCACATTCTTCGGCAGAAGCTTTTCTTGCATGTGCCGGGCAATCAATAAGGCTTCTGCAAGACGCTCCTTTTCCGCTCGTACTTTCATTAAGTTTTGAATGCTATCAGTCATGCTATTGAATTGGGCTGCTAATTCACCCAACTGATCTTTTGCATTGATTTTGATTTTGTAATTCAAATCACCTTTCTTGATCCGTTCGGTACCTTCAAACAGATTATGAATTGATGCAGTGATCGATTTAGCAAGCAAGAAGCCTGAAATAAAGGAAATTAATTCGATGACAAGGAAACAAATCCCGATCCCCAGCATCATCACATATACAAATTTCTGAAGCGTGGTGCTGCGTGAAAAGATGTGATCGTAAATTTTGGAAACATTTGTATTCAGCGCAAATGCTCCCATCCCCATATCGTTATCGCCAACGATGATCGGCGATTCACCCTCTTTGATTCCCTTGTGTATTCTTTTGTGAACTTCCCCTTTGACTGCTTCTTTTTTCTTATCTTCATCACCATCGATATTGATGCGTCCTGCAAGAGTGATTTTTTCACCTGTCTGCCAGCTCTGCTGATCCGGTAAGCTAATCCATGCGACCGGAACGTCCCACCATGCGGGCCATATCGGATCTTTCCGTGTCTTTTCTACTGTTTCCTCAAACTCATCTTTCATTCCTTTGCTGCCGGAATAGTAGGTGATATTTGCACCGATCTTCTTTCCAATTTGATCCAGCACTACTCTTGTAACCGGAACCTGAATCAACAGCGAAATGTTTTCTTCAGGCTTGTGATGAACAGAGACTAACCACAAATGCTTCTCACCTAAAACCAGACCTGAAAATTCATGCTGCTTTACCCAATCAGGAAGCTGAACTTCTTCATCACCTTGAATTACTTCAGAACCATCCGGCCTGTAAAAAATTAAACGGGCATAGTGCAGCCATTCCTGATCTGCTTGCGATAAATCTTCAAACCATGTTTTGTGTACTTCTTCTCTTGGTAAAACTCGAGCAAGATGCAGCAGCTTCTGACCTTCCATTTTTGTTTGAAGCAGATAAGAATCCAACGCAGAATTAAACATTTCCGATGTTGCCTGACCCATGAAAATCCAGAAAGCCAGAACAAAAATGAATGCGAGTAAGCAAATTGGAATGAAACCGATGAAGATGTAAGAAAGAATTAATTTTCTTCGGATGCGCCACAGCAATTTGCGCATTACCTTTTTCAAGAAAAGGGCGAAATAATAAGTCGTTAAGATGAAGGCGCCCCAGAAAGCGAACGAGCGCAGTGAGTCGAACCCCAGTATCATCGATACGACCCAGGTCACCAAAAATCCGATATAGACTTTGGCCATCACGGTGAGCCCGCGTTTTTCGGGCTTCACAACCGGCGGTATGATCGGCTGAGTTACAGGTTCCTTAGGCATTTTCTTAATTAAGAGTTTGTGAGCCTCTTATTATGCATGAACTGGACGCTGTTTTCAGAATAAGCACAACATCATAAGATACGCTTTTGAGGGAAAACTGTTTCCATCACGGAAACACAGAATACACGGAAAGCACCGAAATAATTTATTTTTTTCGCTAATTCCGTGACTTCTGTGCTTCCGTGCCTAATCTTTGACTTTTGGGTACCTGTGGGCTATCATTCCATGTTTTTACAGCATTAATACTGAATCACGGAGTCCCCTATGAAAAAAATTCTAGCTTGCGCGGTCATTGTCTGCTTCGCTTTCGTCGCATGCAAGAAATCAGAAGAAAAGAAGCCGGAATCCACGACTGCTCAGCCTGGCCAAAAACAGGGTGGTGAATTTAAGCCACAGGCTCAAAAGAAAAGACAGCAGCGAGAAGCGTCTTCTTTGAAAATCTTTAACGAGCAAACGCTAGTTTCCGAAGTTCCACAGGCTCAATATGGAACGATTGCAACATCGAAAGTAAAAATTGGAAACAAACAAGTACAAGCAGTTCTCCTTAAAGATCTTCTTACGAAATACAACATTAAAGGAAAAAATGTTGTGCTTGCCGGCCAGGCTATTAAAACGCCTTTAACCTGGGAACAGGCAACCAGTACCGATGTTTACGTGTATGTGACACCGAAGAAATTCATGAAGGTCTATACGACCTCCAAGAATTTATCGAACACAAAATTCCCGAAACGGCTGGAGAAGATCACCGTTACTGAGTCTGCGGCAACAAAACCAACGACCTAACCGGTTTCCCGAGTGTAAAGTTGAATTTTATCTCCGGCAAGTAGTAATTTCGCTCTTCGAGAGAAAAAGACTTTTTTCTTTATTGCATTTTGTACATATTGCAAATTGTACAATTTTCCATTTCGGGTCGTTGCGCTTAGAATGATCGAGTGCAAGAGGAACGGAAAAAGTTATCAGACCGGTTACTTAATTTTAGCGCTCGTGTCATAAAACTCGCCCGAGTTCTTCGAAAAGGACCTGTTGATAATCATCTAGCTCGTCAGCTCGTCCGAAGTGCAACTTCGGCTGGAGCTAATTATGAGGAAGCCTGTAGCGGTGAAAGTCGTGCTGATTTTATCCACAAACTTCAAATTTCTTTAAAGGAACTCAACGGGACACTTTACTGGCTCAAATTAATTGACAAGGCTGAAATAAATTCAAGTCTAGAGCTAAGGGCGTTGACCCAAGAGGATAAAGAGTTGGGCGCCATTCTCGCACGTTCCGTGCTTACTGCAAAAACTCGCTCCCGTACCAAATTATAAAATTTACAATTTGCTATCGTACAATCTGCAAATGAAGAGGCTTAAGTTAGGGCTATAAGTTGCGCCATGCTCGCGGATCCTGATCGAAGAAGATGAAAATTCTCGTGGCTACATCAGATGTGCCTTTCGTAAAAGGAGGGCACCGAGTGATCGCATCCGCTTTGATCCAGGCGCTGCATGATGCTGGTCATGAAGCTGAATTACTGACTACGCCAACAAATCGGTTCGGACGTCAATTTGCTGCATACCTCGCTACCCGTCTTACCGATGTTGAACTTACAGGGGCAGGTGAACGGGTCGACCGCGTAATTTCGCTGCGCTTTCCTTCCTATGCGCTAAAGCATCCGAATCATGTTTGTTGGTTGAATCATCGGATGCGTGAATATTATGATCTTTGGGATAGCTGGAGTGGAAAGTTAGGCTGGAAAGGAAAGCTCAAAGAAAAAACGCGTCGCACTCTAATCCACAAAGCCGATCATCATTTCCTAACTCAAAATCTTCGTAAACTGTTCGCACAATCGAAACATATTCAGCAAGGTTTGCTTCAGTGGGGAAATATTCCAAGCGATGTCCTTTATCCACCACCTCCACTACGAAATTATGAAGTCGCACTATACGGCGATTTCATCTTGTCTCCTTCACGATTAACTCCGCTAAAACGTGTACCGCTTTTGATCGAAGCGATGTCACGAACCAAAGCAGGCCGGGCAATTATTTTAGGTGAAGGACCGGATTACGAACGGTTGAAATCTATGATCAAACAACATTCGTTAACCGAACGTGTTGAGCTCCTGGGCCATGTTAGTGAAGAGGAAATGTTGATCCTGTATTCAAGATGCCGCGCTGTTTTTTATGCGCCATATCAAGAAGATTTTGGATTAGTAACAGTTGAAAGCTTCCAATGCAAAAAACCGGTGATCACTGCGAACGATAGCGGCGGTCCAGTTGAACTTGTACAAAATCAAGCTTCTGGTTTTGTTTGTGAACCGGAACCACAATCCATAGCCAGCGCAATTCAAAAATTGTTTGATGATTCTAATCTTGCAGAGAAAATGGGGTCTGCCGGTTACGAATCAATTAAAGATATCACCTGGCCGAAGACGATCGAAAAGTTGCTCTCTTAATTTCGGCTGTATGCAATCCAAGCTCATAATTCTTCATATCAATACGGAACGTGGTTTCCGCGGTGGTGAGATTCAAACACTTCATTTAATAAAAGGGTTGAATGAGCGCGGCCATCAAAATATATTGGTAGCGCAGAAAAACTCACCGCTTGTTAAACAAGCTGAGCAAGCTTCGATTTCTCCTATTGAAATCAAAATGCGCGGTGAATGGGATTTCGTTGCTGCGATTCAATTGCGCAAATTATTGAAGCAGCATTCACCAAGCATTCTTCATGCACATACCGCACATGCTGCAAGCCTGGCTCTGTTAGCTCGAACCGGAAAGAACATCGTTACAATTTTCACGCGTAGAGTTACATTGCCGATTTCGCGCAATCCATTCGCGCGAAGGAAGTACAGCTCATTGGATGGAATTCTTGCAGTTTCGCAAGCAGTAAAAGCTCAATTGATTGAAAATGGAGTCCAACCGAAAAAAATTTGTATTGCTGAAAGTGGAACGGATTTTTCGCGGCTTGATCAGGCTCCTCCCAAAGATGTTGCCAGGAAATATTTGCAAATTCCTGACGATGCATTTTTGATCGGAAATGTTTCTTACTTTGATGCGAATAAAGGCCATTATCAATTGATTCAAGCGTTCACGCAATTTGCAGCAGCCCACCCTGAGAAAAAAAGCTATCTGCTGCTTGTTGGAGATGGTCCTGAATTAGAGCGCTGTCGTGTTTTAGCCAAACGAGCGCGTTTGGGAGATCGAGTAATTTTTGCCGGAATGCGGCTTGATGTTAAAAACCTCTACTCAGCAATGGATGTATTCTTCCTGTCCTCTCTTCGCGGCGAAGGTTGGTCCGGAGTTTTGAGAGAAGCAATGGCGATGAAGCTCCCATGCATAGCAGTCGATCAAGCCGCAACGCGCGATCAATTGAACAATTGTGAATGCGGTTTGCTTGTTTCAACTCGAATTTTGGATTGGGTTCATGCGATCGAACGTGTTTATGAAGATCCAGAATTACAAGCAAAGCTTGGGAAGCAAGCAAATGAAGCTGCCCGGCAATTTTCGATCGAAGCAATGGTTGAAAAGGTAGAAGTTTGTTATTACGAAGTTTTGGAAAAGATTAATTCACGTTCAGATTAATTGTAGCTTGCGAAGGCTGAAAAGAACGGCTGCCTCTGAAGAAAGCGAACAGCTGATACAAACCGACTTCAGTTGGCTGAATTGAGAATTGAAATCTGCCATTTGCATCGGAGGAAGTTGCCATCAAAGTTTGTTGCAGCGGAAAATTCATAAACATCCGATCCCTTCGAATTTCTCCAGGCTTGTTCCAGCTAACAAAAAAATATGCGCTATTTCGGGCTTCAGTAAAAATCCTCGCATCAAAATTTATAATGTAATCCCGTCCGGCTTTAACTTTGATCGGTGAAGATGTAATTTGCGTGGACTGACTTGCATTGGCGTCAACTTCAATACTTTTTTCTGAACCATTTGTAACTGCGCGAACCGGTGTTGATGAAATTACCAGCCAGCCGCCCGTACCATTGTTGAATTCGCCATCATTTACCTTATTGTCATTTGATCCTGCTTCAAATAATTGCGCTCTCTGGACCTGAAAATGAGCCGCACCTTTTATCGGATTGGGTAATTCACGATTTATGCGAATTCCAACAAATGCGATTATTGCGCCGGAAGGTGCTGTAATCTGCCGGTGAAAACTTTGTGGCGATCCCGGAGGGGGAATGTACTGCAGCTCAATTCCACCAGTTTGCAAACCGGATCCAGTGGTAATTCTGCCATTCAATGAAACAACTGAGTCACGCGACGCAGATGAAGGTCCTGACATTGTCATTGTTGTTTGTCTGCCTTCACCGATGCGGATCAAATATTGTCTTGCTGGCAAATACCATTCGAAATTTGAAGCAGAACAACTCTCGCGCCCACCACGAAAGCTATAACCCCAATTTTCTGAGGTGGGACTTTCTGTTGTCGGTCCAAATAAGAAGAACCGATCCCAACCATACGTAGCTTTCATTACTCTAAACAACTGCAGAACATTTTCACCGCCTGGATACCAATTTTGATTTAGCTGCCACACAAACGTGCGACCGGTTCGCGAATAATCTTTTACTGTCGGCTTAAGGTCGATTAGCTGTTCCAACATTTCTTGAGATGTCGGATGACCACATCCGCCCTCATCTATTGGATTTCTATATTTTGAAAGCACGCTCACGCCGGTCATGTCAGCTTTAAAAAGCGGATATGCTCCACAATTCGGAGATTGGCCGCGTGAAAGATCAATCATCCATGTATGCCAATTATCATTCACTAAAAATTCAAATGATGGATACCGCTTTTTAATTGAAGCTGATAGATCTCGCAATTCAGAAACAACCGTACACAAAGGACGTCCTTTGTTCTTTGTCTGATATGAAATGTATTCATCTACGATCGAGCGGCGAAAACCCAGCGGAATTGCACAATCGATCGTGCGCCTCATGTCATCAGTTGTAATGAATGGAGTAAAAAGAATAGCGAGCTTAAAATTTTTTCTACGCGCATTATCCAGCCAGCTTTTAGTAATTCCATTGCATCCTTCCGATCCTATCGGCAAAATAGCCCATCCCATCGGAGGCGCCGGATCTCTAAAGATTGCATCCCATTGTTGACCATCCCAAGCAATTGATGGAGGTCTGTAAACAATTCCAAGTTCCGGATTTAGCGAAAGATATGAAGCTTTGCTATGAGGTTCGTAAGCGGGAAGTAACGCTGCTAGAAGTAAAATTAGAACTGCAATTCCAGCCTTAGACACGTTAGTAAGTATACTACAAAACTAGTACTACGTCTTTAAAGTGCTGCTGCTGCAAGAGGCGGCTGTGCTTCTTTGTCCGGTAATGGTTCCCAATCGTCGTGCGGCTTTTTATTCAAAATGATGTAACGGAAGAACAGCTCACCATAACCATAGGCTTTCATTCCGCGTCTTGCATAGAATGCCTGCAAGAGCTTGTGAATTCGCGCCAGATTGTAAAAAGGCACACCGGGGAAATAATGATGTTCAAGATGGAAATTTGAATATAAGAATGCAATGTTCCAAAACCACGAACTCTTAACCAGCGTGCTCCATTGTGCAGGATCTTCCGGACGGATGTTGTAATGCTGACCAAGTCGGTTTAAAGAAAATGCGATTGGAAATACCACAAAAATCGGAACAAGATAAACCCGAAGCAGAACACCAGATCCACCTAGAAAATAACAAAGTCCCATTAAGCTCAACTGAAAAAGGATGGTGAACATCCGTTCTTTCTTAATTCTGTTTTGAAGCTCCGGTGGGTACTGTGATGCTTCAGTTGCGGCAGCACGGAAGTAAATGAAAAAGAGTGCGGGAGTGTAATAAAGAAGTTTGACCCAGCGTTTATTTATTTTAGGTGAAAGATAATGGCGTTTTGGATCTTCCGTTGGCGAACCGAGTCCTGCATGATGATCAAGATGCCATTTTGTAAACTGAGTTGCTGAAATTCCACTGGGAAATGCATACATCAGACCCATAATCCGATTCAGTAATCTACTCTTTTTGCTGGGAGCAAAAACTGCGTTATGGACGACTTCATGAAGTAAAACCGTGAAGTTAAAAATGGTGAAGCCCAGCACAAATGACAGCGGAATCCAAAACAGTGGATTCTCGATTACAACGAGAGCGTAAATGGAAACAGCGAGCAGAAAAAACTGCCATCCGACGATTACGAAGTGCTTCCACACTTCGATTTTGTGCAGTTTTCGAATTTCAGTTTTATCGAGCTCAGTGGCCAGCTCGTGCTTAACATGTTGGGCTGCTTCAGAATAATACGCCATAGTCCGGTGAATATTATAATTTTTTCACCGCAAAGACGCAAAGTCCCTAGGGAGAAGTATTCACCCTGAGTAACACTAATCCGGATGATTCAGTGGGGCCGGGCGGGACATTTAACTGCATACCTTCCACGTATATAACGGCGTATAAGAATCCATTTTGTGCATTTTCCGGCAGCGAAACTATCACTGGAGGATGCGTTCCATCAAAACCGGAGTGAATTTCGACAGCTGACCCAGTTGAAACACCGGCCGCATTGGAAATTTGAAGGAATAGTCTTCCAGTCATGGTGATCGAGTCATCCAGTGCCACTGTTGCAATTTCTGATTGCCCATCTTTGGCTGAAAGAGCAGAATCTGGAAATTCTACCGGAATATTTCGTGCTGGATCATTTAGAAAAAATGTTACCGGCCCGATTGGCGCGCCGTGCGGATTAATCTTCCTTACTTTTAGTCCATCACCTTCTACAAATTGAGCAGCCATCTGGCCAGATTGTAAAGACATGAAATTAACGTGGGGCGCCGCACCGGAAGACAATGCATTTCTCAATTTCGTTAAAACGATTTGAGGATTTTGAAGCGTTGGATCTGCTTTAGAAACAAAATACTGAACAAAAAATCCGGGTTGAGTTGAAGTTGTATAACCCGCAATCAAAAGTTTTTTGCTTGGTGAATGCATTGCGACATCCGTGACATAGGGGCCCAAAATTTGAGTACCATTTCGTTGAAACGGAATCATCATAACGGCAGGCTTTCGAATTGATAGATTGGAATTTAATACAGTTCCATAAACACCATCATCGACTCCGCTAACATTACTACCAAATTTGTAACGCCACCAAAGGATAATGTAGCCTTTTGTTGCAGCATCATAAACAACGCCTTGCAAATAGTTTGCAATATCTTTTTGCGCATCAGTTGAAATCGAAACGCGAATTGGGGTTCCGATCCGATCTCCGTTTGCACTTAAAGTTTGAGCCTGTACTTCAAATCGGCCGTTCGCGTTTGTTTCATTCGAATAAACCAACAAAAACTGATCGGCGTCAGGATTGTAGACCACATCGGGGAAATATGTATTTGGACCACTCACGATTTGAAAAGCTGTTCCCGCGGGCGTACCGTTGCGCGACAGCAACATTCCCCAAAGCGAATGGCCCGGATGATTTCCTGGATGCTTTTCCCAAATCACCAGTGTATTGGTTGTTCTCGGATTGAGAGCTGCATGAACATTCGCTGTAAAAATTCCAGACTGCCGGGGAACAAGAACTGTGCGGTTCACTGAAATTGCGAATGCCAATGTTGGAAGAACAAGAAGAATCAAAACAATTTTGTATCGCATCGTTCAAGGTGAATAATCTTACCAAAACATTACCATGGTTTTCACCACCAGGACACGACGGCACAAAGATTCACAAAATTTTATTAATAATTTTTCGTATGAAGGAGGGGATAAAGGAGAGGTTAGAAACATTTTGAAGACTCCAACCCCCTCTTTGATCTCCCCCTTCATAAGGGGGAGAAACGAACTTCGGATTTTCATTATTTCTGTTTGATCTCAAGATCATGAGTAACTTCGTGTCATGGTGTCCTGGTGGTGAAATCTTCATCGATTGTTTGTGGTTTTCCGCAAGCACTGCAAAATGTGGCGGAAGATGAAATGACAGTTCCGCAAAAGCGACATTGCAATTGTTTACTCTCTGTACGTTTGCGGGTTGCAAAAAAGACTAACGCAACAACTGCAAAGACTGTGACTGACAGCAAAACAATCAGTGGTGTATTCCAATAGTTCGATCGAGCAGCAAACGTCCGTGGAGTACCGTATTCTGTTAATGTCAAAGTCCAAATTGCCTGACCCCCAGTAATCTCATCGGCATTCGATTCAACAATTTCTCCTGGCATTACAACCAGCCATCGCAATTTTACCGGAATCACATTTCCAGCTTGTTCTGCAAACGGCCCTTGCCGGTTCGTTACTGTATCCTTCCATGTCTCAGTGTATGTGCAAGTTTTTCGGAGCCATCCTTTTGTTCCAAATCGGACTTCGCGTCCGTTATCTTGCAGTTCTTGAACTTTTTTGAAAGGCAGTTTCACTCCTAAAAGATATTCACCTTTTCGATATTCATCCCAAACTCGCACTCCATTTTTTAATAATGGATAAGAATCAACGAACTTTTTTACCTGCGCAGCCACTAACGCGCTGGATGTAAATCTCCACACCTGTACGCCGGATCCATCTGGTTGGAATTCCGTGCGCACTTCAAGGTCCACACACCCGGCCATTAATAACAAAAGCAGCGGAATTATTTTGCGCAGCATGATTTGGAATTTTATCAAAGTGCTGCTTTAAACGTTGAAGGCAGTGATAAAAGAAATAATTGAGGTTTCTGAGTGCGCGGATGAATGAAGCCAAGAATGTGTGAATGCAAATACAATCGCTTCCCTCTCTTGCCATAAATTGGATCACCAAGCACAGGCGTTCCAAGATGCGCCAGATGGATCCTGACCTGGTGAGTGCGGCCAGTGTGAAGCGAACAATAAACAAATGCGCGCTTTGAAGAGGACTGCACCACTTCGTAATGAGTTTTTGATGACTTGCCGTGATCTGTAACTCCGCGCTTTCCAGTAAATTTGCGGCCCAGCATTGTTTCTAATGATCCTTTCGCTGGCGAGGGAATACCCTCCGTTACAGCAATGTACCCGCGAATAACGGAATGTTCATTGAATTGAATGGTGAGAGATTTTCGCGCAAGCGTAGTTTTTGCAAAGATCATCAATCCTGAAGTATCACGATCTAAACGATGAAGCAAATATAAATTTCGATTTTGAATATTTTTCGATTTCCAATATCGGCGAATTAATTGGATAGCACTATCACTGCGTTCATTTGGAAGCGGATAACTCAACAGGCCTGCACTTTTTTCAAGAAGCAAAATATCGGAGTCTTCATATATAACAAGCGCGCGTTCATGAAGTTTTTGCCTCAAAATATTCTCAACCACTCCTTTGATTCTTCAGGACTCCGGGACACCGAAAATTAAAGTTACAAGATAGCAACCGCTTTCACAAAGTTTTCCGCGAATCCGTTTGAATCCAATTCCAACCATCTGACTTTTTCCGCGAAGATTTTCATGGACTTCATCAGGAATTTTTTCAATCGTATTGGTTGTAAACACATTCACACGAATGGAGCCGCCCATTTGATGTGCTAATTGTCCCATCAACAACGGTGGAGTAAGCGAGTTTAGTTTTTCCTGAACATCAACATGTGATTGCGCTACATCACACATACTCTGGGACAGACTCAGTGGAAGTAGTCCTTGCTGTGTAAGGTACGAATTCAGTGAATCCAGCAGTTCGCTCCTTGCGAGTCGTAGACTTAACTCCGGAATTTCTTGAATAAAAAGTTCGGTGACATACAAATATTGATGGGAATGAATAATTGCAACGGAGGCATGAGTCATTTCCGGATCAAGAATATTTTCGCGATGATAGAACGACTCCATCAAAGAAGTGTGGGCTGAAATTACGTTAAGATCGCGCGCAATATTTTCTGCGGTTTTGGAAGCATACAAGCCCCCTGCCTTGATCCGGTCAACAGGCTGAGTTTTATCAGAACCAGCATGTGAAACCTCACCGGTTGTCGCCATGTCTTCGCTGTGAGAGCGAGCTACTTTGTACAGATCCTCATTCCAGATCAGTGGAGGTAATTTTTCGCGGGCTCGTTCGGAGTTGATATAACCGAATAATTCCTTTTCTTCCGAGGTTTGCGCAAATGCCGGAGCAAAAATAATAAGAAGAAACAAAAGTATGAGTGCGTACTTCAATCTGAAATCTGAAATTTGAAATCTGAAATCAATTTATTCTTTCTCATCTTCAAGAACTTCTACATTCTCCCCATCAGGAGTTTCATTGGCTTCGGCTTGATCTATTACATCCTTAAACTTAAGTCCCGTTCTTTTTCCGGACTGTTCGGCTGTATTCATTGCCTTTTCAAAATCATCGAGAAATTCAGCAAGCTTTTCTGGATCCTGATTTCCTAAACCGATTTGACCGAAAATCCCCTCAATCCGTTTGTTCCCCTCATCCCAATCTTTCGGCATATGCTCCTCCATTTGCTTGATCGGCAATGCCTGATTTTTCGACGGGAGACAACCCACGGATCAAGTACATGATACAACCGATACAGCTTGAAATTGCCATAATCAAAAACCACAAAAACGAAAATAACAAAGCATATTCACGTTCAATTCCCGCACGACCTAATAAATATAAATACGCACCATCACGAACTCCAATTCCGCTGAAACTTGGTAATAAGCTTGCCAAACTTGCAAGCGTTTCGGTGATGAAATGATATGCTGCGGGAATATTTAAAGATAGTGCGCGAGCGATGCAAATATGAATTACAACCAGGATGCAATGAAAGATCACCGAATAGATCAATGCAACAAGGCCAACGCGCGGTTTTTCCCATAACACGATTAAATCATCGTAAATCAAACTACGAAGCCGCGCGCGTGTGCCTTTCAATAGCAATGGTAAAAACCATAACCCCAGAATAATCACAACGCTTACCACTGGAAATCCAAATCGGAGCCAATTAGGAAGCGGCACACCAACAGTTGAAAGCATTACTACGGAAGCAAGAATCATCATTGCAAGAACTCCTGTGCCACGCTCTGCTATGACAGAAAGAAAAGCGACTCGCTTGCTTGAACTGCCAGGGCTCAAATACAATCCGCGTGTGATATCCCCTCCGATACTGGTTGGCAAAAACATGTTAAAAAACATCCCGATGAAGTAGAGCCGGATCATCGGCTTGAGATCTCTTTGAATCCCCAGTGCTTTGGCCAGATACTGCCATTTCACCACACAAATCACCTGACCCAACGGATACAGAATGAAACCGATTAACAGATAAAGCATCCGGGTGTGTCGCAGAGCTTGCAATACGCGGGTCAGATCGATTTGCCAGACAAAGTACGCGATTAATCCTGCGCTGATCAGCAGCTTTAAAATGAATGTCAGAAGCCGAGAACTTCCAAAAATCGATGCAGATTTCATATTATGAATCCATATTTGAATCCGTATTTATTATACGTACTTCCCCGTAGCACAGTAGAGGTCAATTAACCTCATCTGCTCGTGAAAATAAGTTTAAATCTTTCAATAATTTACAGCAACGATAAGAGTCGTTGGAATTCAGTAAATCTAATTTTTTCATTGACAAAACTTGTAAGTCGTTGTAGACTAAGGTTCCTTTAAACAATTACCTTCACCGCAACCTTTCTATTGTGGAGTGTCTCTATGAATTGGAATCACAGTCAGTGTGAAGTACTAACTGAATTTATAAAAGATCAAGCAAGAAGTTTTGAATACGCATTCTTTACGAAGCGGATCAAGCGAAATCAAATTATCTATTTGATGGGCGATCCTTCCAGCGAGATCTTTTTGATTCAGAAGGGCCGGGCCGGGTTTCTGTGATCAGTCTGGATGGCAAAGAAAAGACGGTTGAAATGATGCGGCAAGGTGGCTTTTTTGGTGAGTTATGCCTGTGTCCAGACGGAAAACGCACGGATCAAGCTGTAGCATTTGAAGAATCGATCGTAGCTTCAATTAAAGCGAGAATGTTCTTCGAATTATTAAACAGCAAACCGGAAATTGTAGGTTGTTTTCTGAGCTTTTTCTGCAAAAGGATTTCTGATGCACGAGTGCAGATTGACGAGCTTTCATCCAACCACGAGACAATGCGTTTTGCAAGATTGTTATTGAAACTTGGAAAAAAGAACGGCGATAAGAATGGTAAGACGCATTTGAATTTGTCTCAGGAAGAATTGGCTCGCATGTTGGCTACAGATAGACCTTCGGTCAGTGCTTTGCTTGGTCGTTTTAAACGTGAAGGACTCATCGATTACAAGCGTCAGCAAATTACGATCGATGAATCCAAGTTGCTGCAATTTCTATTGCAGTAAACTTCCTCTCTTGTCCCGCTAAAACCAGGACATCGGTGTGTCGTGGTGATAAAGATTGACCCCTGAGAGTTCAAACAACTATAATTACGTCGGTTATGAGACGGTATGTTTTTAGTGTTTTCATTCTAATAGCCCTCACAAGCGGCCTGGTTTACGCCGCTGATCCGATTCATTCTGACCCTGCCTTGGATGAAGTCATTATCAAAGCAAACAGTATGTATCTGGATGCACATTTCGATGAAGGGATTGAGTTAATCAAAACACTGGAAGCTTCTCATCCGAAAAGTCCTGCCGTTTCTTATTTCCTGGCGAATGGATACTGGTGGAAGATTTTCCGCACCTATATTGATGACAAAGAAGCACAATCAACCCCGTTCGATGACGAATTTGAAAAGGAAATTGAAGAAACAGTTTCACGCTGTGAAGCTTTACTTGAAAGAAATTCAAATGACATCGTTGCTCTTTTTTATTTAGGCAATGCACACAGTTTGAAATCACGCGTTAAAGGATTACGCGGAAGTTATTTTTCGGCAGGCCGCGATGCGGCGAAAGGCAAAAAATATCTGGAACAAGTTCTGGACCTTGAACCTTCGCAATATGATGCTTATTACAATATTGGAATGTATAACTATCTTGCTGGCGCTCTTCCAGGCTATGCAAAGGTATTAAAGACATTTTTATTCTTGCCCGGAGGCGATAAAGAAAAAGGACTTTCCCTGTTAAAAATCGCCGGACAAAAATCAGTTTACTTCAAAGATGAAGCGCAATTAATTGTTGCAAGATTTTATGGTGATCATGAGGACCAGCCAAATGATGCATTGAGAATTGTAGAATCTTTTCGCAGCAGATTTCCTGAAAATGCCTGGTTTCATTATTGGCAAGGTACTCTTTTGTCAGATGAGCTGAATGATTATGAGCGAGCGGAAAAAGTTTACGATGAAATTTTAGAAAAATGCAGACAGAATGCACGAACTTATAATAAGGAACTTGAGAATCAAAGTATCTTAAAATTATCGCGTGTATACAGTCGCCGTTTTGATCCTGAACGTGCAATCTCTGATGTGAAGGCGTTAATCGCAACAAAACCGAAAGACCCATCCTGGATCCTTCCCCGTGCTTATCTGGAATTAGGAAATTTGTATGATCAAATCGGAATGCGCAAAGAAGCAATCCTATGTTATAAGCAAGTAATTTCGCTAAAAGACTATCGACACTTTCATGAAGACGCACAAAAACGTTTAGATGACAAGTACAATCAGAAAAATGCAGATATTTATCGCGCCAATCTTGAGGGGCGGCGCTTTGCAAAACAAGGGATGTACGAAAATGCAGAAGCATCGTTACAAAAAGTTCTGAAACAATATCCAAACAATGAGCAAACTAAATTTGCTCTTGCTGAACTTTATTACCTGAAGGGCTCATACCTGGAAGCATCTCAATTACTGAATGAGATCGTGACGCAAAAACCGAAAGAACCGAAATGGCTTCTTCCAGGTGTATATGTAAAATTGGGGTTGATCTACGAAGCACGAAAACAGCGAGATGCAGCGCGTCAATCCTACGAAAAGGCCCTCACTATAGAATTCATCGCTTCGGATGATCGCAACTTAGCCAAGCGGGCTCTGAAGCAGATTGCTATGAATAAAACCAGTTAGCATGCAACTGCCCACTAAAGGGTCTTTATCAGAAGTTAGTTTTATTGAAATTCTAAAGGATCTTTCCGCGTCAAGTGTCACCGGAATGGTTCGTTTGGAAACAGGACCGGTGATAAAAGTTGTCTACCTGCAAAGCGGCACAATTGCGTTTGCATCTTCAAATGAAAAATCAGATCGACTGACCGAAGTTCTTAAACGTGCTGGAAAGTTAACACCTGAACAGATTGAACATGCACAGGCGCGCATCAAACCAAATGTCTCGCTTGGCAAAACGCTTGTAGAACTCGGTTACATCAGCCCAAAGGATTTACTTTGGGGCGCACGAATGCAGGTTGAAGGCATCTTGTATCAACTGCTGTTTTGGGAAAGCGGATCATATCAAGTTTTAGAAGGACCTCTGCCAAAAGAAATTGTCAGTCTTGGCCTTACTGCACCGCAAATTATTTACAATGGCATATTGCAAACTCGCGATAGAGATTGGATTTTGAGGCATATTGGATCACCTGAAGCGATTTACGCAAAGGTTTCCGATTTTGAGCAAAAGTATGCTGATTATCACTTAGGCGCAGAACAGATTTCCGCAAACATTGATGGCTCTCATTCGCTTGAAGAAATCGCGCAATCGATTGGTATCGACACATTTGAAGTTTGCAAAACAGTTGCAGCCTTGCAAGTTCTTGAACTTGCACGCTCTCAGCCATTCAAGCCTACACAAATGCCGTTGTCAGTTTCAGAAACGCAGGATCCGCAAACTGTTGACATCGATTCGCCTGAGGCAACAGAAGATGTTTCGTTGGGTCAAGTTATGCACGTACCAACCGTTGAAGAATTGAGTGATCCGCAAGCGGAAGAACCTTACATTGCGCAACCATATTCTGAGCCAGTCGAAGGGCAACCCGATTTAGACGAAATTATATTGAGTGCTGAAGAAGGAGAATCAACGGAACTTTCACCTTTTCGTCAGTTAAATGAAACAGAACAGGCTGAAGAAGAAACATATGATTCGGAATTGGAAGAAGCGGTCGAGGAACATAGAGGGTGGAATAAAGGAATTATTTTAGTTGCATTGTTGGGAATTCTTTCTGCAGCGAGTTCGTTTTATTACGTAAGCAAATATCCAAATGTCACAAAAGAAGCAACGTCTACTGTTGTGCCAAAAGTTCCTGTTACGAAAAAAGGAGTAACAGAAGGAACAAAGCCTCCGGCTGCAACAACTGCCAACAATAATTCTGGAACACAAACACCACCCCCGAACGAGGTTAAATCCGGAACGCAAACACCAACTCCGGCGCAAGTCAATTCTGGAACACAAACACCTACGTCAGCACAAGTGAAACCTGCGGCTCAGAATAGTCCGATCGATTTAGCGCTGAATGGTAAAGTATCTGAGGCGGCTGGTTTATGGAAGCGCGAATTAAGCAAGCAACGTAACCGTTTAACGATACAACTCGAAATTGCGTGTCAGGATTCAACGGTGTTGGAAGCTTTGAATCTTTTTACAAAAAAAGATCCTTTGTATGTTGTGCCATTAAGTTTCCATGGCAAACCTTGTTATCGCGTGTTGTATGGAATTTATGAGAGTGAGGATCAAGCTAAAGAAAAATTGCCAGGTATGCCATCCGAATTTACTCAGCAACCTTCCCCGCCTAAGGTGATTCCAATTTCCAAAGCTCTGCAATGATTTGCCGCTGGTTCGCGATTTTTGCCTTGATTGTTGTAGCTACATCCGCATTTTGCGATGTAATCCATTTGAAAAATGGCAGGGAGATTGAATGCGAATCCGCATGGGAAGATGGAAAAGAGGTGCGTTACAAAACCGCAACCGGCGTTGTTGGAATTCCGCGCACAATGGTTGCGAAAATTGAAAAGAGTAACTCAAAACCTTCGCCACAAACATCACAATCGAAACCATCAGAAGCAAATCAAGCTTCATTAGAATCGCTTGACTCCTCATCAAAGACAGTTCTGGCGCGTTCATTTACAGACCTGGGAAAAGATCAGATTGAAAAAAAAGATTTCAACGGTGCACTGGAAAATTTCAAGAAAGCTTATACCATGGTTAAAGATCGTGAGACCACTTTCAACCTGGCCATGATTTATTTTCAATTAAAAAATGATTGGGATGCAGAACAACTTTTCAATGAACTTCTGAAATTGGATACGAAAAATACAATCGCTTTAAACATGCTGGGAGAAATAGCCTGGCGGAAAGAAAGATTGGATGAAGCTTTAGATTTCTGGCAAAAGTCACTTCAAATCAAGAAGGATCCAGTGCTCAGCGCAAAACTGGATCGGCTTAAGCGGGAACGAAGAGCATCGAGTACTTATGACAATTCAGAAAGCCTTCATTTCATCATGCGTTATGACGGCGGAAATGCAGATCCATATTTGGTTGATCAGATTTCAGATTTCCTTGAAGAAACATATCAGAGGCTCAGTTTACAATTTGATGCATTTCCAACAACTGCATTTGTAATCGTTCTCTATCCGCAAGAAAAATTTCAAGCTATTACAGACGCTCCTGCATGGTCGGGTGGAATCAATGATGGAAAAATCAAACTTCCAATTAAAGGTGTGAAGTCACTCACTGATGAAATGAAAGATGCACTGGTTCACGAATTGACTCACTCCTTCGTGAATTTCAAAAGCAGCGGCAATTGCCCAGTTTGGCTGCAAGAAGGGTTAGCACAGCATATGGAAGGCAAACAAGCCAGCGATGAAGCAAATCATCTTTTGAGCTCGCTTGCATCTGCCGGGCAGCTTCCGCGAATTGAACAACTAAATGGAAGTTTTATGGGCGCTTCAACCGATGTTGCTCAGGTGTTATATGTACAGTCGCTATCCTTTACTTCATTCCTTCTTGAACGGCAACCTTTCTATCACGTTAATGGTTTACTGGAGGAGTTAGGAAAAGGAAATCAGCTTAATGACGCGTTTCAATCTGCCTACCTTCAACCACTCAGCAGATTCGAATCCGAATGGCGAAACAGCCTCAGCGAAAAATAATATAGGGGATTGCTCAGTACTATAATTATAGTATTACTCACTAACAAAGGATTCAGGATGCATCTTGCATTCACTTCTTCTGCTTAAATATGCCGCCAAGAAGTCCTGTTTTTTTCGCACCTGGACCTTCCGGTTCTGATGCCGGTGAGGCATCGATTGCTGCTAGCTCACGCAATGCAATTTCATTTTTCGGATCCATCTGCAAGCAAGATACAAAATGTTTCCGTGCTCTTAATTTCAAACCAGCATTTTTGTAAAGGAAGCCCATGTACAAATGATTTTCAGGATTCTTAGGATCCAATTCTGCGGCTTTATTGAAACTATCTTCCGCTTCCTTTCTCCATTGCGGATTTCGTGAAAGCGAAATTCCAAGCTGTTGCCAGTACTTCGCAACTTCGGGGGCAATTTGCGTAGCCGACTTCAAGTATTGAACGGCTTCATAATTGTTACCTTTATCGTAGGCAGCTTGAGCTTTCTTAGCGTGTTCTTCTGCAGCCTTCAATTGTGCATCGCGTCCCAATGGCGCCGCGGATTTACTTTCGGAGCTCAATGGTTCAACTGAAATAGTCCGCAGATCGCTTGATGTGGAATCATATTCCGATCTCTTTTTGGCACTTTTCAAAGTTTCATATGCGCCATTAATTGTTGAAAAGATAACATCCACTTTTTCTTTCAAAACGTTGTCTTCCATTCCATAGAAACGATCAGGATGAAATTTTCGGGCGAGACCATAATAAGCAGTTTTAATTTCTGCCAGATCTGCTTTTGGTGTGATCCCCAACACCGAATAGAAGTCCTGGCGATTTAAACCGTAGTAAGCCTGCTCGATTATGTGACTTAAATCAGCGATACTTTCGCCACGTACAGATTTTTCATCAACTTTCGGTTTTGGTTTTTCTTTAGGCACTTCCGCTTTTGGAGCTTCAACAGCCGAAGCTTCTACCTTAGGTGTTTCAACCTTTGCACTTTCAACCTTTGGAGCTTCAACTTTCGGAACTAACTGATCCAGAACTTGTGAATCAACAACACCGAAAGCCCATAAAGTTAGCAATGCTTTTTTTGTTGAAACTTCATCTCCAGGGACCATCGATAAGATTTGTGCCAGTGTATGAGGTTGTTCCAGGCGCGATAATAAATATCCTTCAACAGTGGAAATCCGGATCCGATTCGTCCGATTCATGAAATCGGTCGAACGCTTAAATGGAATCTGCGGATTGGGAAGAAACTCTTCCAGTGGAAGATTTTGAACGAATGGCGCTGCATATTCGTAAAATAGCCGGGTAAAATCTAACAGCATTGGAGATTCGTTGAAGTTTTCCAGTTTCAGTCTGCAAGTATTAATTTCAACCTGAAAGAAATCAGTCAACTGTTTTTGAACTTCATCAATAAACGATTTCAGTTGTGTTTCTTCTGAGGTGATCGGCCGCAGTAAATCAATTTTTGCATTGATATCGGTTGCTAATGGAAATGCTTTCGCTGCATCCTGCATTCCCATTTTGTTCAAAAACGATCCCGGAAACATGCTGGTGGTTTCGATAAATTGAACCTGATGGCCTTTGCAAAAAAGTTGAAGTTGATCTCTTTGAGAAATAATGGTGAGACGAGCACCAACTGGAACGGTATTTAGAAGTCTTAATGCAATAAGAAATTGCGATCCAGCTTTCATAGTTAAGAATGCAGGAAGATGCCGTGTTTACACAGCACCTTCCATCAATCTTAGCCAGGGTTGGATTGTAAGCCGAATTCTGTCCCCACCATTATGGCGGAGGATGATCATTCATCTGGGGAATCCGTCACCGGATTCCTCGGTGCGATCTACCCGGCAGCCCATTCGCTGAAGCGAAATCAAACGGGCAATTTGAAAGGCCGCCTTATTTGATCTTGCTCCGTGTGGGGTTTGCCCTGCCTTCAATGTCACCATTGAAGCGGTGCGCTCTTACCGCACCTTTTCACCCTTATCCACCTTACGGTGGACGGTATATTTTCTGTGGCACTTTCCCTAGGATTACTCCCGGTTCTCGTTAAGAACCACACTGCCCTGCGGAGTTCGGACTTTCCTCTCCCAGAATTATTCCCGAGAGCGATCATCCCTCCAGCCCCGGACTAATCTTTATCCTACCATTGTAGGCAATAATCGCCAATAAATATAAGGACTTAGAGGACTCACCGCAAAGACGCTGAGTCTATACGATTCCTTCTTTTTTGATCTCGATCTTATATTGTTCGAGTTTTTTGTAGAGGTTGCTGCGGGGGGTTTTTATTTTTTTGGCAGTCTTGGCAATATTCCAATTATTTTGTTTCAGCTTTTGCATCAAGAACAATTTTTCTGCGGTTTCCTTGAAATCTTTTAGAGTATCTAATTGAGCCAGAGAAACATCCAGATCTTTGCTTTCTTTTTTTATTTCGCCGGCCGCCGCTGGTAAAAATTCAGTAAGGTCATTCAACGTAATTACATTTGAAGGGCTCATCAACATTAAACGATCAACTACATTTCGCAGCTCGCGAATATTGCCTTTCCAACGAAAATCTTTTAGACGTTCGATCACTTCCGGTGAGAATGTTTTTGGGGGGACATTGTTTTCGCGCGAATAAAGTTCCGCAAAATGACGAACCAAAAGTGGAATGTCTTCCGTGCGTTCTCGAAGCGGCGGAACGTAAATCGGAATGACATTTAAGCGGAAAAACAAATCTGCACGAAAACGGCCATTTTCAATCTCTTCTTCCAAATTCTTATTCGTAGCTGCTATTACCCGAACATTCACCACAATGTGTTTCGATGAACCTACTTTTTCTAACTCGCCCTGTTCCAGCACTCGCAAAACTTTCGATTGAGTGCGATGGCTCATGTCTCCGATTTCATCCAGGAAAATTGTTCCACCATCAGCAGCCTCAAACTTCCCTGTTTTCCTTTCAGTTGCCCCGGTAAATGAACCTTTCTCATGACCAAACAATTCACTTTCGATTAATTCTTCCGGGATCGCAGCACAATTTACTTTTACAAACGGTTTATCTGAACGAGCGCTATTCTTGAAGATGGCCCGAGCAATCAATTCTTTTCCAGTCCCACTTTCACCACGAATCAATACTGTAGAGTTCGCTGGTGCTGCTTTGACGATTGCGTCGCGAAGTTTTTTCATCGCATCGCTTTCACCAATCATTTGATACTTCTCTTCGACTTGCAGTTTTAAGTCGCGATATTCTTCGCTCAACTTTTTCTTTTCAACTGCATTTCGAAGCGCAAAGAGCAGCTTCGCGCTCTCCAACGGCTTTTCTAAAAAATCGAAAGCTCCGCGTTTAATAAAATCGACTGCTGTGCTAATTGGGGCATGGCCTGAAATCATAATCACCGGAGTCAGCATGCCTTTCATTTTCAAGATGTCGAAGACTTCATTTCCATCCATGTTCGGCATTTTGATATCAAGAAAAATGACGTCGGGATGTTCTTCTTCGATTACTTGCAATCCTTGTTGCCCGGTCAGTGCACTAATATAGCGATAGCCCTCATATTCAAGGACCATCTTTAGTGCGTCTTGAATATCTTGTTGGTCATCAATGACAAGGACCTTTCGGTTTGGCCATGACGTCAATATAGTCAGGATATAGGATGGTAGTCAATCAAGGGTAAAAATCGAATTGCGAATTACGAGGATCTAGGGAATATCTAAAGTAATAAATTGGTAGGTTTCATCACGGTAAACGTACAACAGGAAAACCTGTCCACTTTTTGCATTTTTCAATTCCTTATCGAATTCTGATGCATTCGTGACAGGCTTCTTATTGACTTCAACAATTACGTCGCCCCGCTCTAATCCTGATTCATCCGCTTTCAAACCTTGCCGTATATGAAGCACAACAACGCCGTTGACTGAATCAGGAATATTAAATTCTTCACGGTGATGACTGTTAATATCACCGACGCGTAAACCGGTTTTATCGGGAATGGCTTTTGGTTCAGTGAGCTCTGCCGAGCTGCGTTCGCTGCGCTCTGCAATCTGTGCGCTCAACTCCAAAACTTTATCCTCACGCATCACTTTCAACTTTATGGCTTGTCCTGGTGGTGTATCGGCAATAACACGGCGGAATTGATCCTCAGATTCAACTTTTTGTCCATTCAATTCCAGGATGATGTCATAACGTTTCAATCCTGCATCATCTGCTGGAGTTCCTTTTTGTACTGATGAAATAATGACACCTTCGGAAGATGACAAATCAAGCGATGATTGCAAATCAGAAGTTATTTGCTGCGGAACAAGACCTAAAAAGCCGCGTGTTACTTTTCCTCTGTCTTTTAGCTGCGGCAAAATTTCTTTCGCCATGTTGATCGGAATTGCGAAACCGATTCCTGTGCCCTGTGAGCTAATCAAAGTATTAATTCCAATTACTTCACCTTTGATGTTCAACAACGGACCACCTGAATTTCCAAAATTGATTGCAGCATCGGTTTGAATGAAGCTATCAAAGATGTTCGTACCAAGATTTCTATTTAATGCACTGATTACTCCAACCGTAACAGTATGGTCATAGACAAATGGATTCCCGATGGCCATCACCCACTGTCCTGGCTTCAATTGATTTGAGTCACCCAATGGTGCCGCAGGAAGTGGCTTTTCAGATTCAACTTTAATCAAAGCAAGATCTGTTTCGCGATCTTGCCCAACCATTTTTGCCACAAACTTTCGATTGTCCGAAAGTTTCACTTCAATCTTGCTTGCTGATTCAATTACATGATTGCTTGTTAAAATGAAGCCGGAAGTATCGATGATCACTCCGGATCCAAATCCAAATTGATTATCATCACTGTCATCGCGAAGTGTTTCCTGGAAATTTTCAACTTCATGCATCTCAGTGCATGTGATATTCACGACCGATGGATTTAGCTTTTCAGCGATTTCAGCAAAAGCGTCCGAAAATTCAAGAAGTTCTCGATGTACCGGCGGTGGTGTGACCGGAACAGGTTGTTCTGAAGCGGTGGAAAAAGATCCACCGATAAAAATGCCGAGTAAAAATGCAAGTAATGCAAACAGACCGGCAGCCAAATAAATGCTGTGTTGTTTAAGAGACATAAGTGATTAAAACGATAGTAACACCCGTCAGGTTTCTCGGCAAATAATTGTAGCTCAGATGCAGGATCCAGGATGCAAGATCCAAGGTATTTTGGAAAGTCGCTGGAAACTCGCCGCGCATCTTGCAACCTGCATCCTGCATCCGCCTTACTATATAATCTCACATGGTGCATAAACGGATTGTATTTCTGCTAATATTGTTGGCCATCGGTTGTAATAAGAAAGATTACAAGACCGGCGAGGCAGTATATTCCGGCGAATGCGCTAAATGCCACAAACTGAACGGGAGTGGAGGCACAAAGGGACCTGATTTGACCAATATCTTCGACAAGCACGACGAACAATACATCCGCGACTATACCCTGGATCCGAGATCGATCAAGCCTGACAGCGTCATGCCTCCAGCCAAAATCGACGACAAACAGCTGGAAATGCTGGTGGATTATCTAAGGCAAAACGCTAAGAAACATGCATCGCTAGATCCAATTCACAGCGATCAACGTTAATTTATACGATGGGGTATTTCTCGAAAATTCGCTTTCTTTTGATTGCTGTCGCTTTGCTGGCAATCTCCTCTTCTTTACAAGCGCAAATCCGGGTTGAAAAGACGACCGTAGGACTTGATGGTTTTATCCGCGGCGACCGATGGTTTCCGATCGTCTTTCAAATTTCAAATTTCGGTTCGGCATTTCAAGGCACACTCCAGGTTTCAAGGGGTGAAACGTTGTTTCAAAAGACGTTAGAACTGGCACCTGGAGCATCGCGCAAAGTTGAAATGCTTGTGTTCATGCCGAATAATGCCGAAGTTCTTGGATACCGGATTTTAGATTCACAGCAGAATGCAATCATCAAAGGAACTTTGACATCTCAAATGCTGAATTATCAGGACAATTTCATCCTGGTTGTTTCAGATAGCGATTACAATCATCAATTCCTGAGTGGAATCCAGAATCCCTGGGGTGGAAAAACTTTTGTCGGTTATTTACGGCCTGCTGATCTTTACTCAAATTTCATTGCGTATTCTACAGCTGATGCAATAGCAATCGGTTCTGTTTCGACTCCACAATTAGATTTGGATTTATGGAAGGCATTGTTGTTGTATGGAGCTTCCGGTGGAACTCTTGTTGCATCTCCGTTTACTGATTTTTCTGCATTGCAAGATTCGACATTGCATCGCTTCTTACCTTCCATCGCACCGGAACTCAGCGAAACTACCCGCGGAGAATTTCTGGCAAGCCGATGGAGCGCGAGAAGTGCTGATCCACTTCCACAATTCGAAATTCCAGCTCAAAAAATTCATGCGAATGGATCTGATCTGGTGCTTGCAGAAATTTCCCCAGGAAACACGCTGATTACATCCTCTCCTTTTTATAAAGGAAACATTATTTATTTTGGATTTGATTATTCCCGCGTTCCTGAATCAATCCGGACGCAGTTTGCAGGTTATTGGAATGAAATTCTTTTTCCTACCGTTCCAACAATGCCGGTATTTGGAATGCCCTACCGAGCGCGTTTGGAAGATAATCCGCGCGTACAAAAGGATCTCTATGACATTCCTGGCTTGAAATTACCGGATATGAAATGGTTTGCGCTTTTCTTTTTTATTTACTTAATTGTGATTGGCCCGGTTCAATATTTCGCTTTGAATGTTTTAAAAAAGAATGCAATGCTATGGATCACGTTTCCGCTGATTATATTTGTGTTCACAGCTGCTGCGATTGGATATAGCAACTACCGCCATTCCAGTAAAGGCAAAATTACGCAAATCGCGGTAATTGAAGCATTCCCGGAACTTCACAGCCAAACCACGTATCAGGTTTACGGATCCGCATTTTCGGAATCAGGAGACTTTGATTTTCAAGCCGTTCCTGAAAACAGTTATTTAACAAAAGCAACCCGGCAAAGTTACTCTTACAATTATCAATTTGAACCTTTCGTTTTGATTGAAGATCTGCCCCATACACTCACCGGCGAATCTATGAAGACCTGGACTTTCCGTACTTTCGATGCCATTAGTTCGCAGCTGGAAACAACCGGCGTTCAAGTGAATGCACAAATTGATGGTACGAAACTTTATGGATCGGTCCGTAACAATAGCCGTTATGTCTTAAGGGAATGTTTTTTTATGTATGACCGATTGAATTCAGCGAAGTTACAGCTCATTGAGCCTGGCGAAACACATAAGTTTGAAATTGAATTGAACAATCGATCAACAATTCCGATGGCTGAGCCGCATTTGCGTTCATTACTTAATTTGAGCGGGCCATCACACACGCGACCTCATTTTTTCCTGGGACAAGTTCAGGATGAAGATGGTGAAATCAAAATTAATGGCAGGAGCAGAAAAACGGCTTGTACGCGTTACATAACCGTTTATGTTCCTGTTGCAGAAAAAGGACCAGCAAATTCATCGAGATGGAGCCAGCCCTTAAATCCAGCTGTAACATTGCGATGAGATTTGTTGCGTCCGCCGCGGCGGACGGGCTGAGTTTAAAGAAAGATGATCGAATTACAAAACGTAACAAAAAATTATGGAAACCTGAAAGCCGTTGATTCCATAAATCTAAATATCCAGAAAGGTGAAATTTTCGGATTTATTGGTCCAAACGGTGCCGGAAAAACTACAACCATAAAGATGCTTGCCACACTTCTGGTTCCAAGCAGTGGAAGCATTTTGATTGGCGGAATTAATCCTGAAGAAGAACCAAGAGAAGTTCGTAAGCTGATCGGTTACATGCCTGATTTTTTTGGAGTCTATCCAGATCTTGCGGTCTGGGAGTATCTCGATTTTTTTGGAGCGGCTTATCACATTCCTGAATCTCGCAGAACATCAATGATTGATGACGTTCTTGAATTAACGGATCTTACTGGCAAGAAATTCGATCTGGTTGAAGCTCTCTCGCGTGGCATGAAGCAAAGGCTGTGTCTTGCCAAAACGTTGCTTCACGATCCAGCCATTTTGTTGTTGGATGAACCTGCTTCAGGACTCGATCCGACTGCCGAATTGAAATCCGCGAAATTATCAAAGAACTAAGGAAGATGAATAAGACCGTGCTGATTTCTTCGCACATTCTTCCGGAGCTTTCCGATTTTTGTACTTCGATCGGCATTATTGAAAAAGGCAAATTGATTGCTGCCGGTTCCCTAACCGAAATTGAAAAGCGTTTGAGTGGAGCTCGTATTTATCGATTAACAGCAATTGAGCCCTTGGAAATCATTCAAATGTTTCTAAAAGAAGAAGGACTGGAGGCTGGGATTGATGGAGGCGGATATCTCGAGTTTACTTCCAACGCGGGCATGGAAGATGTTGCACAACTTCTTGCGAAACTGGTTTCGAAAAATTTCAGGATTACATCGTTTTATCCGGTTGCAGCAAATCTGGAAGATCTGTTTATGAAAATTACGAAGGGAGAAGTTTCGTGAGAGTTATTTCTACACTTGCAAATCCATTGCTAATAAAACAGCTTCGCGAGGAAATGCGATCACGAAAAATATTCTTCATCGTTCCGGTTTACATTGCCTTGCTTTCAATTGTTCCTTTAATCGCAGTATCAAGTAATAGCGGCGCTTCGTTTAATCCGATGTCGCTTGCTGCGAATTCAAAAATTACGATGTATTCGTTTGTGATTGCCATCAGCATTTTGCTTGGTCTGGTTTCAATTGTGTTTGGCGCATCCAGCTTTACCACAGAACGCGAAAAGGCAACTTACGAACTTTTGGAATTAACACCGCTGTCTTACATCGAACTCGTGCTGGGAAAATTTTCCCACGGGTTTCTCTTAATTCTTCTGATCTTGCTGGCATCACTCCCGGTTTTGTCGACACTCTTTTTTATGGGTGGTCTTGCTTACAGCGATCTTTTCTTAAGCCTTTTCTATTTGATTGTATTTTTTGCGGTGATCCTGCTGGCCACAATTTGTATTTCAATTGTTTCATCACGAACCATTCTGAGCATCATCCTCTCGCTTGCGCTTGGTTTTGTGATCGCACTGGCAATTGGGATCATGACTGCAAATGTTATCCGCGAACCTCGATGGCTTGGCTTTGCTGTATTTTCACCATGGCTGGTAACGTGGCAACAGATTTATTCACCAACAGCTTTAAAGCTGATAACTTTCAATATTCCAATTTGGCCTCTTTATCTTGGAATCTATCTCTTGATCGGAATTTTGTTTGTTTGCTGGGGACGCAATGCGCTTGATAGCAGAAAGCTAGAACGAAATCCCTGGGTGCGGATTATGGCTTTACTCCTGATTAACGGCTATTTGTTAGTAGGAGTGCTGTGCCAGCGTTCATTCGGACCAATCACAAAAAGTGCAATTGAGCAACTGTTTGATCTGATACTCCTTGTTCTACTTTTCACATTGCCCTGTTTTGCAATGGGAACCATGACCGATAAGGATCGCAATCATTTCTTTAAGCGTCCGCTCATTGAGTCCTTAAACTTTAAACAATTATTTCTTAACACTCCATCAACCGGCATTCTTTTTTTGACTATTTTGATTCTTACTGCTACTACAACAATGACTCTTGCATCAGGCGTTGCTTTTAAGGTTGTTTCAGGGTTTGCTTTCATGCCGCTTGTCTGGATCATTCCATGGTTTTTTATTTTTATTGCGCTCCGACTTTCAGGATTTCATGCCCGTGGTCTTTTTATTGCATACATCCTTGGAACAATTCTGTATACGATAATTGCCGCATTCGATAAAACTCCGGCCGGCTCATTTACTGAATTTTTGGTTGGGCGTACCAGGATTGCGATTCCATTCGCACTGAGTTTGATTTCTTTTATTTTTGCCCGCATCCGTTCAGGTAGAACGGTTGGAACGTCCGCATGATAGATAAAATGCGTTCGGAAAAAATAGATAAACTTTTAAGCACCATTCGCGGATTGCGGCTGATCCGGCTTGGTTTACAGATCCTGCTGCTCGCTATTAGCGCAGTTCTTATTTTTGAGCTGAATCGCAAAGCTGCTGACAAATACCTTTTTTATCATCCGATTCTGATTTTTGTTTTTAGTGCCGGCATCATCCTTCTTCTTTCAGTTTTATCATTGCGATTATTTCTGCGCGATGATGAACGGACGCTCGCCGGTGAACTGGATCATGATTACAAATTCAAAGATCGCCTGAACACATATCTGGAATTGCGCGATACCTCACATCCATTTCTTCCCGCTTTGATTCAGGAATCGGAAACTCATCTCCCCCATGTGCAATTCTTACGAAGTGCACAATTACAACAAGGTTCAGCCCCTCCTTTACTGCTAACGGCGATATTGGCGATTGCATTGGCAACGTTTTCTTACTGGCCGATTTCAGCAACTACCTCAGCGCCAGAACAACAGAGGCAAATTAAACAATCATCACAAAAATTTTCAAAAGAGCTTCAAAAGATTCAAAATTCTTCCAACGTCACACCGGAAATCAAAAAGCTTACTCAGGATTTTCTAAAAGCTGTTGAACATATGGATAAACCCGATGTGGATGCAGCCAAAGCGCTGCAAAAGATGAATGAAATGAATCAGCAGCTGAAGAATTTGGATGAGCAAATGAAGAAGCAAGAAAAGAATGCGTTTGCTCAAAATCTGAAATCGATGAAAGATTCCGATACAAAAGGTCAAGCCGGAAAAAATCAGGATAAGCAACTAGAAAAAGAGGCGGACAATCTAAAGGAAGAATTGGAAAAAGAAGGACTTCAGGGTGGCGAAGAACTTCGACAGAAAATGGAGAATGGCAAATTATCGCCACAAGATATGGAGAAAATGAAAAAGGCAATGCAGCAATATCAAGAAAACAAAAAGTCACGCGATCAGCAGATGGCTGAGCTGCAGGAATCACTTGATAATGCGCAAAAAGGAATGACTGGAGGCAAACACAAAGTCATATATAACAGCCAGGTAAAAGATCGTGATGTTGAAAAATCGAAAGGTGGTGTAGAGGATGGTCCCGGCACTACCAACAAAGATATGGGACCGCAACATTTTGATACCAAAAAACAAGGTCCAAGCGATTACACTGAAGATCGAACCAAAGCAAAATACGAACAGATTTATTCCGGTCAACGCGAAAAGGTAGGAAAAGATCCGATGTTTCTGGGCAGCAAATGGGATGCTGAAAAATCGCGATATGTTCGGGTTCGTACTTTCGGTCAATCGAATGAACCGCAAATCCTGGGTGGTGACGGAAGTACCGCGCAGCAAACTGAAGCTGAATCGATCGTTGGAAAGGAAAAAATTCCAGCCGCTTATCGCGATATAATTCTGCGATATTTCGAAAGCATTGAAAAATGATCTCTGCGGTTAAGAGCTAAACATGGAACAGAAAGCGGAACAATTTCGAGCAACATACAAATCGATTCTGTCGGAAATTGAAAAACGGATTGTTGGACAGAAAGAAGTTGTCGAATCTGTAGTTGATGCCTTGTTCTTAGGCGGACATGTTTTACTCGAAGGCGTTCCTGGACTCGGCAAAACTTTATTGGTTCGAACACTGGCTGAAGCATTAGAACTTCAGTTCTCGCGAATTCAATTCACCCCCGATCTGATGCCATCAGACATTCTTGGCACAAACATTATTGTTGAAACAGCTCCCGGTCAAAAATCGTTTCTGTTTCAAAAAGGCCCGATATTTACCCACATCTTACTTGCCGATGAAATCAATCGAGCAACTCCAAAAACACAATCGGCTTTATTGGAAGCAATGCAAGAACGCAGTGTGACGGTTGCAGGCACGAAGAATGATTTGGAAGAACCATTTTATGTTCTTGCTACTCAAAATCCGATTGAAATGGAAGGTACATATCCGCTGCCGGAAGCACAGCTAGATCGGTTCATGTATAAAGTGCTGGTGAAATTTCCTGAAAAAAATGACTTACTTGCGATATTAACCAAAACCACTGTAGATGAAACTTTGCAAATTAAACCTGCTGCAAATGGCGAACGCATCCGCGAATTCACCCATTTGATTTTGCAAGTGCCAGCAGCAGAAACAGTGATCTCATTTGCAGCCCAATTGGTGTTGCGAACTCACCCTGATCATTCTGATGCGCCGTCATTAATCAAACAATATGTACGGTTCGGATCCAGCCCGCGCGGCGCGCAAGCATTGATTCTGTCTGCAAAAATTCAAGCGCTTAAGCAAGGAAGGTTCAATGCTTCAACCGAAGATGTGATTGCAGCAGCACTTCCGTCACTGCGTCATCGATTGATTTTGAATCTGGAAGGTCTGGCCGAAAATATTTCGCCAGATTCGATCATTCAGCAATTACTCTAAAATCTGTTCTTTGCGTCCTGCTGGTTTTTGGGATCGATTTGATACAGCATGCTTTTTCTTTTCGTAATACCTAATACAGCAAGAGCTCTCTCGTTATTCGGATCCAATTGCAGAATAATATTGAGATGATTGCGCGCTTTCAGTTTTAATCCTTGTGCTTGATAAAAATCCGCCAGCGCAAAATGATTTTCCAAATTCCGGGGCTCAATCGATAACGCGCGCAGAAGTTGCTTTTCACCTTCCAAAGGACGTCCCGCTTCCTGTAACCGCTTGCCAAAATTTCTTAGAAACTGCACGTCAGAAGGATTAGTTGAAACTGCCCGTTCCAATTCTCTTAACGTCATATCGCTGACGTTTGCCACAGCTGCAGGACTCTTTTCCTGCTTGGGCTTAGGCTTCGGGTTCGGTATAGGTTCTGGCATAGGCGAGATCTGGATAGGAAAATCGAATTCAGGGTGAGTTACATAAATCGTTTCTGGAGTTGGAACTGTCTTTTCAGATTGCTTTGGTTCAATTTTCACCGATGGCTGTGGTTTTGTTTCAACCTCAACAGGAGGCGCAGGCGGTTCGAAAGACATCGGATAATCATTCAGCTCAATCTTTTCAGGAAATGGACTGGCAACTGCAGTAACTTCAGTTTCACCTTCTGGCTCGACAACTTCAGTTTCTTCTTCTTGATCTGAAACCTGAGTTTCAACTTCTTGATCAGCAATGTCAGTTTCTACTTCTGATGTGGTAAGCATCTCGGCTGGAAGTTCAACCTGCTGATCGACCTTAGTCAGATTGCGATGAGCCTGGGCCAGACGATCTACAATTGATTTCAATATTGCTTTCAAATCCTGAAATTGATCCGAAGAGTAATAACAATGATGAAAAATTGCAGTGAGGTAATCGTAGGAGCTTTGAATATCTTCTTGCGTATAACCAGGCGCAAGATTTAAGACATCTTCGTCAGTTGCAGTTTGAAATTTTTCAGAAGTATAAATGACAAGATCACGTAACTCGGCATCGCTGAAAGTATCGATCGGACGTCTTTCTTGAGTACGTGTTGGGATTTCAATCGATTTCGGAATAACGGTTTGTGCAGGTTCGGTATCCGGCTCAAATAAATTCAGCGCCCAGTTTCTGGGATCTTCCGATATTTTATGACGCTCTTCTTCATGGAAGCCCACAATTCCACAAAGCAAAAGGCTGAACATCGCGCGGCCAAATTCAAGCGGGGTCAACTTCGAAAGATTTCTTATCTGCTGAATATTCGATTTGCCATCCACACACGACAGAATGGTTTCTTCCTGATAATCGAAATCTGTGCGGCGAAGTCGCGGTGTTCCTTGATGCAAAGGAACTCTCGACTCATCGCCAACTGAACGATCTAATACAGTTAAATTCGTAATATTACGGACACCACGCACAACCAGATCGGGGGTTGAAACACGCACCGCTATTTCTTGCTGAACATTGCGGATTTCTTCTTCGAATTCGTATAAACCAAAATCCCAATCAAAAACGGAATACAAAATATGCTGAACCTGATAATTCAACCCGACATATAAATCCATCGTGCTGATATATCCACGTTCCACCAGCGTTTCACCAAGTCGCTTTCCTTCTGCAACTTCACGCACTACTGCATTGAATTCGTCAGCTCCGATTTTTCCAAGTCTGATTAGAATTTCGCCAAAACGTTCTTGCGGCAAACTGGAGTGCGCAAAAATGATATCCCCTTTGCGAAAATAAATGTCGCGTCGAATTTTATTTTGTGTAAACCTCAAGCGACCGCTTAAACCAGACTCGTAAATATTCAAAACGAGTTCGGCCGCATGAATATCGGCAAGACTGCCGTTCATCGCATGAGGAACATTTCTCTGAAAGGCCATACCCCTGAATTCCCAGTTAGATTATGCATTGTCGCTTCAAACTCTTCAACTTTTCAGTGTCTTAAATTCATCCACTGCCGTCGAGAGCCAAATTTCACTTTCGATTTCCAGGGGAGCGCCGGCCTCCGTGCCCACGATTGGCGGGCAGAGACGCCCGCCCCACCGGATTCATGATGACTTTATAATAATCATCATGCTGATTGACCGTAAACTCTTGACCCGGTTAGAAGCCTTGCAAATTCCATCCCGGCAGCGGATGCGACAACAATATCGCGGCGAAAAAACGAGTTTGCGTAAAGGATCAAGCCTGGAATTTTCGGATTATCGCGAATACCTGCAAGGAGACGACATTCGAAGAATTGATTGGAGTGTTTATGCCAGAACAGAGCGCTTCTATTTGAAATTATTTTTTGAAGAAGAAAGCCGGCCGATTTTTATTCTTGTTGATGGCAGCGAATCGATGAGTTTTGGATCTCCTTCAAAATTTGAATATGCATTATCTTTAGGCGCTTATCTTTCCTACATCAGTCTTTGTCATTACGATCGGCCGCAATTGTTATTGCTGCAGAATAAGGAATTTCAAAATTATCACTTCGGATCGATGAAGCTCTTTTTTCCAATATTGAATTTGTTGAAGGATTGTCAGCCTGTTGGCGAAACGTATCTCAATGCAATATTAAAAAAACTTGCTGGAAAAAGCTCCCGTGCCGGAATCTGTTTCTTAATTTCTGATTTCTTTTCACCCGATGGCTTTGAAGCAATAAAATTTCTTTCTGCCATTGGATATGAAATACATTGCCTCCAAATTTTGTCCCAGGAAGAAATTAAGCCTGACTTTCGTGGTGATTTGCGGCTTGTAGATTCGGAAACTAAAAGTTCGGCTGAAGTTTCAATTTCGCCTCATGTTTTAAAAAGTTACCTTTCGCGTCTCCATGATTTTCAAAATGCAATCCAGAGAACGACCGCCAAAAGTTTTGCAACGTTTACCAGAGTGAATACTTCAACGCCAATTGAAACTTTGATGTTACACGATTTGCGCCGGCAGAAGATTTTACTTTGATGCTGGATGCTTGATGCCAGATGCTCGGTGTTGCGAAACTCTTTTTTGAAAAAAAACTTTGGCCTTCCTAGCATCCAGCATCCAGTATCTAGCATCCAGCATCACGCATCTGGTAGGATTAAGATTCGCATGGGAAAGAAAGATCAATGATTCATAAAGATGATTGGAGATTGAAGCGTCCAAGAAAGTATCTGGAAAGAATTACGATGCAATGGAGCCAGTTCAAAGCTTTTCGTGACGGGATGGATTCTGATCATTGTGAATTCTGTTGGGCAAAATTTGTGACTGAACCAAAACCGGATGCACAACATGAAGGCTACACCACCGCCGATCATTACTACTGGATTTGCAAGCATTGTTTTGATGATTTTAAAGACAAGTTTCAGTGGAAGGTAAAATAAAAATGCGGCAGCGAGATGCCGCAAACTCTTTTCATGCCATCGTTTACTTATCCTTTGTGGCTGCTACTCGCGCCACCATTGCTTTTTCTAGTTTGGAGAATCAGTAGAAATAGTTACGCAGAAGGCAGCATCTCGCGACATCGATTTTGGCTTATCCTCCGTTCGATTATCGTTCTCATTTTAGTTTCAGGGCTCGCAGGATTTCATTGGAAAACTCCCGTCCGTAAAAAACAGGTCCTGTTTTTATTGGATGGTTCTGCAAGCTTGAGTACTGAACAAAAGCAAAGAGCCATTCAATGGATTAATCACACAGTTCAAAAGCTAAAGACCCCTGATCAAACGGGGATTGTGTTGTTTGGTGCAGGAGCAAGCGTTGAACAATTTTCCGCAACTCCGCGGATGATTGAGCGGATTGAATCGCGTGTAGATGATTCACAAACAAACATTCAAGAAGGAATTCGATTAACAGAGGCCTTATTTGCTCCTGGTTATCAAAAAAATATCGTCCTACTGAGTGATGGCAATGAAACAACTGGAAATGTTAGACAGGCAATTGCTGATGCTGGCGCGCGTGGAATCAATTTTCAGGCTCTTTATCTACAGCCGGGAGAACATGCTGAAGCAGCGATTGAAGATCTTCGTGTTCCGCCGCAAATCGGATTGAAACAAAATTTTACATTAGATGTTTTGTTTTCCAGCAATCGAACAAATCCTTCGATTGTGCAGGTATATCGAAATGGTGCATTGATTCAAGAAGGAACATTACAGCTGAACAAAGATGAGAAGGAATTAATCCGGCTTCCGCAAAAAATTACCGAACCTGGAGTTTATCGTTACGAAATTCGATTGAAGCCGAAAGAAGATTATCAATCCGGAAACAACACCAGAGAAGTTTGGGTAGCTGTTCAGGGTTCACCACGCATTTTATTAGCTGATACAAATCCGCAAGATTTGAAGCCGTTATCACAGGCACTGACAAATCGTGGTTTCCAAATCAATTTGACTGATGTTGCAGGACTTCCTTTGTCTATGCAAGAGATGCTTCAGTATCAGGCAATTTTTGTCCGAAACATTGCGGCATCAAATCTTCAACGTCAAATGCCGATGATCAAACAATATGTTCATGATTTCGGCGGCGGGTTCGTAATGTTGGGAGGCAGAAGCAGCTTTGGACCAGGAGGATATTACAAAACTCCGATAGAAGAAACGTTGCCTGTGCGGATGGATCTGATTAACAAAAAATATTTAGCCGATGTGGCCATGGTAATTGTGATTGATAAATCAGGAAGTATGAGTTTTGCAAGTCGTGGCAGACAAAAAATCGATCTTGCTGATGAAGGAGGCGCGCGCATTGTTTCGCTTTTGAAAGACACCGATCAGCTCGGCGCATTGGCTGTTGATTCGGTTCCTAAATGGGCATTTGAGCTTCAACATCTGAAAGACAAACAACAAGCGATTGATGCGATCACATCCATTCGCGCCGGTGGAGGCGGAATTTATGTGTATTCAGGACTTTATGAAGCATATGAAGCGCTGAAAAAAGTGGACGCAACAGTAAAGCACGTAATTCTTTTTGCAGATACTGCAGATTGTGAAGAACAAACAGGACCGTCTGGCGAATCATCGCTGGCGATTGCACAACGCGTGTTGAATGATCATCGCATTACTACAACAGCAATTGGAATTGGACAGAGCGGAGATGTTGATGTGCGATTTTTGGAACAGCTTGCAGTTGCTGGTGATGGCCGTTTTTATTTTACCAGCGACATGTTTACTCTGCCACAGATTTTCACGCAAGAATCTGCACTTGTGCAACGGTATTACATCAATGAAGAACAATTTACACCGCAGATAAATGAAACAGAACCTCTGCTTTCCGGAATCGATGCAGTTCCGGATTTACTTGGTTATGTTGCGACAACTCTAAAACCACTGGCAACTTTGTCGCTTTCTTCGTCAAAGCAAGATCCGGTGCTGGCTTCCTGGAGATACGGAGTTGGACAATCTGCAGCATTTACTTCTGATCCAACTGCTGCGTGGGGAAAGATGTGGCTGGCATGGCCGGAATACGAACGATTCTGGGCTCAACTTTCAAGATGGATCGCCCGTGCAAATTCATCACCAAATTTCGAACCGGTCTTCGTGCCTCAAAACGATAGTACTATGCTTGTAGTAGAAGCAATGGATGCGCAAGGCCGTTTAATTTCGGATGCGCAATTTCATGCGGTATTTGTGGATGAAACGGGAAAATCGCAAAACATGGAGCTTTTACAAACAACACCCGGCAGGTATGAGACAAAAATGTCAGGTAATGGAAGTTTTATCGGGAAAATTTTTCGGGAAGAAAATGGGAACATAGTAGAAGAACAGATTGTTCATTATGCCGGTTCACCTAATCGCGAACTTGCATCAGATCCCAAAGGATTGTTATTACTTCAAAAAGTGATTCCACAAACTTACAATTCCCCTGATCAGCTTCATTTCACCGAACTTGCTTCATTCGATTCAGCACCTTTGCGCGATACATTATTATGGATTGCAGCATTCCTGTTTTTGTTTGATGTCGCCGCAAGAAAATTAGATTTTCGATGGCTTAAACCGGTAGCAGTCGCCCAACCCGCGCAGGTTCAGATACCTTCTGCGCTCAATCAACTGAAGTCAGTCAAAATGCCGCGGTCTGAATATCAAATGCCAGTCGAGACTTTGATCAACGAACCGAGCCTTGAGCAACCTCAAGTGGTTGAGAAACCTCCGGAACCAACGTCCGAATATCTTGAACGACTCAAGAAAGCAAAGCGTAAGAGTCCATGAGAATAGAGAATAGAGGATTGAGAATAGAGCATAGCGCGACTTCTATTCTCTATCTTCAATCCTCAATCCTCTATTCTCGCTATCTTTGCCCAAGTACGGGCAATGGAGTATTCTTAAAGGCTTATGAGAAATTTCCGAGAAGAATTGGCAGATCGAATCCTTCTTTGCGATGGTGCCATGGGCACCATGCTCTATGAGAGAGGGATCTTCATCAACCGCTGTTTCGATGAATTAAATCTCTCCGCTCCTGACATGGTAAGTGATGTTCATAAAGCTTATGTGAAAGCCGGCGTCGATATCATAGAAACAAATACATTTGGTGCCAATCACTTCAAACTTTTGTTTCATGGTTTTGAATCAAAGTTGCATGATATCAATTTTCGCGGCGCGCAAAATGCGCGAGCCGCAGCCGGCAAAGAAACATTTGTGGCAGGAGCCATCGGACCACTTGGCGTTCCAATCGAACCGATCGGAAAGCTTGCTTATGAAGAAGCAAAAGATGCTTTCAAGAAACAGGTCCAACCGTTGTTGGATGGCGGTGTGGATTTATTCATGCTTGAAACATTCTCGCGATTAGAAGAATTGGAACAAGCGATCCTTGCAGTACAGGAGTTGTGCAGTCTGCCGATCATTGCACAAATGACAATCACTGATGATGGAAATACGCCGCTTGGTGATACGCCGGAAACGATTGTACAAAAGCTCGCGCCATACAAAGTAGATGTCATTGGATTGAATTGCAGTGTTGGACCTCAAATCATGTTGGAAAGCGTTAAAAAAATGGCGAGTTTAACCAAAACGCCATTATCGGCCCAACCGAATGCAGGATTTCCAAAATTAGTTGACGGCCGTTACATCTACTTATGTTCATCCGATTACATGTCGAAATTTTCAAAACGTTTTATTCAATCCGGAGTGCGCATTTTGGGCGGCTGTTGCGGTACTACACCGGAACACTTGAAAGCGATCAAAACTGTTGTTCGATCACTTCAACCCGCGAGATTGTTCGTTGCGACAGAACAACCGAAAGAAAAGCAGGCTCCAGCAATAACACCGGTTCCGACTGCGGAAAAAACACCGTTCGCCCGCAAACTCTCTGAAGGCAAGTTCGCAATTTCAGTAGAAATCGATCCCCCAAAAGGTGTCGATCTCATAAAAGTAATTGAAGGCGCAAAAATGATGCAACGTGCCGGTGTTGATACGATCAACATTGCAGACGGACCTCGCGCAAGCGCACGCATGAGTCCGATGGCACTGGCTGCAATCTTTAAACATCAACTTGGTGTTGAAACCATCATCCATTATTGTTGCCGCGATCGAAATCTTTTAGGTATGCAGGCGGATTTGATCGGCGCTCATGCTTTAGGTTTGCGAAATGTTTTAATGATCACCGGTGATCCGCCAAAAATGGGAGACTATCCAAGCGCAACTGCTGTTTTTGATGTGGATTCAATCGGCTTAACGCAAATTGCAAATCGTTTAAATCAAGGTTTGGATCTTGCAGGAAATCCGATCGGCGCTCCAACTTCATTACATATTGGTGTCGGAGCAAATCCAGGAGCTCTCAATCTGGATGAAGAAATGAAACGGTTTTATTACAAAGTTGAAGCAGGCGCTGAATATCTTATGACTCAGCCTGTTTATGATCTGGCATTGTTTGAAAGATTTTTGAATCGAATTCAGGATATAAAAATTCCAATTCTTGTTGGAATATTTCCGCTTGCTTCTGCTAAGAATGCGGAGTTCTTGCATAATGAAGTTCCTGGAATGTCTGTTCCGGATGATATTCGCAAACGGATGCATGAAGCTGGAAACGGCGATGCAGGCCGTGCTGAAGGAATCCGGATTGCGCAAGAAGCATTGCTGGCTTGTGCGCCAATGGTGCAAGGTGCTTACATTATGCCTCCTTTCAATCGGTTTGATATGGCGCTGAAAGTTTTGGAAGCAATTCCCTCTTTTGGCAAAACAGAATCACGCGTGGCTGCTAGCGATCCACGCTGAGATTTAGTCCTGCTAAAACGCGCTTTATCTTTATTCCGCAAGCCACAAAATTCAGCAGAGCTATCATATTACATTGCGCTTGGCGATAGCATGTCGATCGATGATTATCCCGGCGAAGGCAAAGGTGCAGCTTCCCTGCTATATAAGAATCTAGATGATTACTTTCCGGATTTTCATGGTAAAGACCTGGAAACCTTTTACCCTGGAATTCGATTCAAAAATTTAGCAGTCGATGGCGCAACTACAATCGATATGCTTCATCATCAACTGGAACAAATCCACGTCCCATCTTCGCAGCCGATTCTATTTACTCTAACCGCAGGTGGTAACGATATTCTTTCAGGTGAAAATGCGGAAGATATTGTTTTCCGTTTGGATGCAATTATCCATGGTTTGTTGAGCAACTTTCCGCTTTCTAAACTAATTCTCAGTACCGTGTATGATCCAACGGATGGAACAAAAATATTGTTCGAAAATGGGCGGCCGCTAGAGCAAGAATATAAGATCCTGGAAATTGTGAATGACGCATTCAGAGAATTTGGGAAACGTCCGCGAATTAAGACTGTAGACGCGTTCACACATTTTTTGGGACACGGTTTAGGTTATAACGATCGACGAAATCCATACTATCGAAAGGACGATCCATCGTTATGGTATCTTTTAACAATTGAACCGAATGCGCGCGGAGCACATGAACTTCGACGTTTGTTTTGGGATGCATTAAACACGGAAAGTGAAACGTGAAGCGTGAAGCGTGAAGCGTGAATATGAAAAGTATGAAATCTGTTTTTGCTGATTTGAAAGGACGATTGAGCTCATTTCAAGTAGATAGCGCTGCAAATCATCCCTTTAATTTAGCTCTGACCGAAGAAGATCTTGAACAAGATTTGCGGAGAGAAGGAACCAATCGACTTTTAGAGCGATTCAGTGAAGCTGAAGTTTTTGCTGCTCTGAAAGATTATGGTGTGATGGAACTTCTTTCACAAAAAGGGTTTACGAATCCAAAGTTAGTAATCCGCAGTATGGATCCATTCCGGCAAAGCGTGAAGTTATTTGAATCAAAGTCATCGCCGGAAGATGAGGATCATATGTTATGCGAGTTGCGAGTTTTTGATGCGCATGTCAAAGGGTTGTGTCCTGCAAGCGGCGATACGATGGAAATGGATACATTGGTAATTGATTGGCTGGTATTTCAAAATCCGCGTGCTAAATTTTCGCCTGAGCGTCCGAAGCTTCCCGGGCAAAAATATCCAGGTTTAGGAATTATGCGTCCGTGTATGCAAGCGATTTTGGATCTTGCGCGACAAACAGGTAAGGAAGCTGTGATCAATATTCCGGAGTATTATCACAATGCTGTTTTGTATTCTAAAGCGTTCCATTTTTTCTCACCTTTTGTTGAAGGAAGATTCCGTGCACTGCAAGAATTTTTAGGGAATTTGAGTTTGGCGGAAGCATCGCATTCGGTTTCATCAGGAAAGATTTGGAATGAAACGAAGGGTGAGGTTTTTGTTTGGAAACCACATGAACAGGTTTTAGGAATTACCGACCGCGTAAAAACTTATTTTAATTCACAGGACTATGAAGGCCCGGTAAAAGAAGGCCAGGATCGATCCAAATTCTCCTGGGTCTGCAATAATTAACCACGAAGCTCACGAAGAGCACGAAGTTTAGAAAATAATAAAAGATCTTCGTGATTCTTCGTGATCTTCGTGGTTAAAAAAATTCACACCATGCGAACAAATTTCACCCGCGGACGTCTTAGTATGTTAGCTCTGCAACTCCAATCAGCATTTCTCTAGGCGGGAGAACAAATGAAAAAGACCATTAAATATACACTGCTCATCATCGTGGCTGCCGGAGCATTTTGGTTAGGCAACTTAATCTGGTTTCGCCCATTCAACATCAATAACTTTTACGAAAAAATCTTCATAGAATTTGCGCTGAAAAATCCCGAATTACTTAGCACATTACGACTCCTGGAACCAATGGGAATCAATTTCCATAACGCAAAATTAAATGATGGTTCCGATGCCTTCGCGCATGAAATGAATAACCTGATCAGTAAGGACCTGAATTGGCTTCGAAAATATGATCGCAAATCGTTGAACGAAAGTCAGCAACTTTCCTACGACATTCTTGAATGGTTCCTTCAAGATCAGGTCGAAGGCGAAAAGTTTATGTATCATAACTATCCCCTGAATCAGCTGGGTGGCGTTCAAAGCCAACTTCCTTCGTTTATGGCGTCGATCCATTACATTGGGAATAAGAAAGATGCTGAAAATTACGTTGTAAGGCTTTCGAAATTTGGAATCCGTTTTGACCAGGAATTAGAAGGACTTCGCATTCGTGAACAAAAGAAAATTATCCCGCCAAAATTTGTAATTGAGAAAGTTCTTACTGAGATGCGCAATTTTACAAACCAAAACCCCAAAGAAAATATTTTGTTCACATCGTTCGATGAAAAGCTCAAAAAGCTATCCGACATTAATGATTCAGAAAAATCAAAACTGTACGCAGATGTTGAGCATCAAATAACAGCCACAGTTTATCCCGCATATAAAAAATTGATTGCATACTTTGAGCAACTTGAGCCTGAGGCCACCACTGATGATGGAGTTTGGAAACTTCCAGATGGTGACGCTTATTACCGCTACATGCTGAAATCAAACACAACCACAAATATGACTCCGGCACAGGTTCATGAATTAGGGTTGAAAGAAGTTGATCGAATTCATTCTGAAATGCGAACGATTTTAGATAGCGTGGGGCTAAGCGGTGAAACAATTTCACAACGGATGAATGAATTGCGAACTGATTCACGTTTCCAATATCCGGGCAGCGATGACGGACGCCAACAATGCATTGCAGATTATCAAAAGATAATTGATGAAGTTGATCACGGAATCACCAAAGTTTTTGATATCAGACCGAAACTAGGCGTCAAAGTGGAGCGCGTTCCGACTTTCAAAGAAACAGGATCTTCCGGAGCTTACTATGAACCTCCTTCCATGGACGGGGCACGTCCGGGAGTTTTCTTTGCAAACTTGCGTGATTTGAAAGAAGTTCCTAAGTGGAGTATGCGCACACTCGCCTATCATGAAGCGATTCCCGGTCACCATTTTCAAATTGCAATCCAACAAGAATTGAAAGGCGTTCCTACGTTTCGCAAAGTACTTCCATTTACAGCCTACATTGAGGGCTGGGCTTTGTATGCTGAAAGGCTTGCATGGGAGGAAGGTTTCGAAAAAGATCCTTACAGTGATTTAGGCAGATTGCAGGATGAACTTTTGCGTGCAACACGACTTGTTTGTGATACCGGCATTCATTGGAAACATTGGACCCGCGAGCAAGCGATTCAATACATGAAAGATAACACCGGCATCGGCGAACTTGAAATTACATCTGAAGTGGAACGTTACATTGTAAGTCCGGGCCAGGCGTGCGCGTACAAAGTTGGACAATTGAAGATTTTGGAATTGCGTGAAAAAGCGAAACAAGAATTAGGTGATCGCTTCAACATCAAAGATTTCCACAATGTTGTTTTGAAAAACGGCGCCATGCCAATGCAAATTCTTGAAGAACAAGTCGATCACTACATTCAAAGCAAGAAATCTTAACTCGAACTTGCACACGGATTTAAGGAAAATCTTCGTGATTCTTCGTGTACTTCGTGGTTAAAAATATTACGGCTTGCTGATGTTGATCAAACGGCGGGCTAAGGGGCGATACAAAAACGCAGGCAAACTGCGAATGGCGTGAAATAAAAGTTTCATACGGAACGGATAAATGTAAATTTTCTTGCGGCGAGCTACTGCACCAATCATTAATTGCGCTGCCTTGTCAGGCTGCATCAGCCAGAACCGCCGGGAATTGTTTTGATTGATCGGCGTATCAACAAAGCCAGGATAAATTGTAGTGAACTGAATTTCAGATAACTCAGTGGCGAGACTTTCAATGAATGCTTCCAATCCAACTTTGGTCATGCTGTAAATTGTTCGGCCTGGCAGTCCACGCATTGCGGCGGCGGAACTGATCGCCACAATTGTGCCGGATTTTTGCGCTGTCATGTGACGCAAACAAGCCATCGTGGTGTAAATAGCGCCTTTCAGATTCGTATCGATTGTGTCCTCTACGACTCTCCAATCCCATTGTTTAAATGATGTCTCACCACTAATTCCGCTGTTGACCCACGCAACATCTAAGCGTCCAGCTTCCGCAACGAATGCATCAACACATTGTTCAACTTGTTCGCGATTTTGAACATCACAAGATCGGATCCAAAATTTGCTTCCGGAGGTTTGAAGTTCAGATTGAAGTTGTTGCATCGGTTCAATGCGTCTGCTAAATAACCCGAAGTGAACCTGAAATTTTGCGAGAGCGCGCACTAGAGCTGCACCAAGTCCGGATGATGCACCCGTGATTAGAACTTTGCGGTTAAACCAGTAATCTTTCACCACAGAGACACTAAGCGGATCGAACGATGCGATCGATTAAAACATCCATGTCGGATTCGGAGAGCGCATCAATTGCAACTGTTACAAGTAAGCCATTCAATTTAACGATCACCTCTCGCACAGTTTGTTCGTGCGGACGATCACCAGTTGTGAACAATTTGCGATAAAGCGCCTGAACCAATAAATGATTTCCACCAAAAAGATTTCGAAGGATACCGCTAAAAAATTCCAGGCTATCCGCTGCTTTCAAAGTAATTTCATATGGATCGTTTGCAAAACGGCTCACGGTCAACTCACCCCACCACCACAAACGTGCAAATGCATTATCATCCAGCGAGCCAAGGAATCGAACCCTATTTGTCTTTCCAATTTTTTCGTCATAATACCGCCAGCTAACATATTCCGGAAAACGCACGATAGAAAGATAATGCCAGAACCTCATATCTGACGCAGCACGCCGCGTAATTGAAAGCAGTTGATGTAAAGTTGCTCCCAATTTTCCATCAGAGGTTGATTTGGTCATCGATGGATCAAGCATCACTAACTCTAAAAATGCTTCGATCTTATCGTACGGTGGTTCGCTTCCTTCACCGGAATACAACATTTTGTCAGGAACTGCTGGTTCTGCAGGATGGCGTTGCAGGAATTGTTCATGTGCATAAATAATTCCGTGATCAAGCAACGGCAATCTCATTCGTAAAACTCCGACACCTGATCTTGTGAAACGAAAGCTTGCAACAACGCATTTTGATGTGACAACGTTTTCAGATGATGTTGAATACGAAGGGTAAGTAATGAACGCGAAGTATGATCATCGAATGCAGCAATGATTTCATCTGCGGGCTGCTTAATCATTCTGGAAAGTGTGCGAATGATTTTTCTTGATAACACCACGCTAGGATCCTCTGGATCATCCAGATCCATTTTTTCCATCGAGCTGGCATATTCCGCTAATTGAAGCCACACATCGGAGGCAATCATCGAAAATAATGCGTTACGAATCCGTGCAGCAGATCCAATCTTTGTGCGACTTTCGAAAATTAATTTCAAAGATGGATGCCTGTTGTTCAAGCGCAAGATCGGATGAGGCGGTTCAATGATCAGCTGGTACATTGAATCTCCGATTTCATCCTGAAATCTGTGCCATAAAATTTCAATTCCTGCGCCTGGGCTTTCCTGCGGCGCATCAATTTGAATATGCAACGGATATCCAATGGCGAGACGTGAGCCTTTCATTGAGGGTTTCGGATCAGTGGAGTTCTTCACATTTTCAGATAAGAAGACCGTGGGAGTTACAATTGCATATCCAACCACATCTTTGCGCAGAATTCTCATTGAAAGAAAAACAGTTCCGGTACTGAAGAGTTTTGAAACTGCACTTCGCCACCGTGTTCCTTTGCATAAAATTTCGGCAGCGTAAAAGCATGGAACTGAAAAAAATTGCGATGGATTTTCAATTGATAATCCCAGCTGCAATTCGATTTTGGTCCCATTCAGAACCAGAAAATGTAAGATCCCATCGAGGTTGGGCATCGGTTATCTTTTTTTTCGACAATTTCCAATTTTGATCTTGAAATGGTTCGCCGATACGCTTCCCTTTTCGCAATAAAAATCCACTGAACTGTGCTTTGACAACATCGGATGAAAGTTCATACGGCCAGACTGCACGACGCTCAACTGCATCTTTAAGCCAGCTCATTGATTCCGGTGTACTCATCGTTTTGAAACCTTGATCTGCAATTCCTGCTTCGACACTTCAGACAAAAAGGTTTCAAGCGAAGCTGTTTCGCCACGCAAATCACAAATCAATTCTTGCTCTTCAACTTCGGCCTCATATACCTGACGTAACTCTGTTAATGGTTGCCATCCAGAGCCATTCATTCGGATGTGCGTAAACTGAACTGGCGCTTTATCAAGTAAACGATGTCCGACTTCTTCGCCTAAAAATCCATATTTGCATTCCACTTTCCAAAATGAATATGTACCACCCAGAAAATCTTTACGCGCAGGGATGGTGACCCGAATTTGAAATTCATATTTGCGACTTCCATTTTCTGTTTTTAATTGTGGTGGTAACAAAAATGTCAAACTTGTATCCCTTGCAGCCTCATGATCAGGTCCTTCCGATAAGGGAAACATGGAAGCTAATAAAGATGAAGCTTTGCCTTCGGGCCGAATTTCTTCTTCCGTTGCTGTTGAAATTGCTAGCTTAATTCCGCTCAAAATTCTTCCGATTTCAGCGCGGGCTCCATGCCAATGTTTCAGTTTGTCCGAATTCAGTGTCCAGACATCGTGAGTTACAGGTTCAGAATATGCTAACAACTGTTCGCATCGGTCCTGTTGTACATGACCGGGCGCAAGATAATCCGGACAACTTTTCCCGCCAAGTACCACCGCATAAAATTCAGAACCGCCGATTCCCGATCTGCCAATCCGCTGATAACCTACAACCATTCCAGCACCGCGAATCAATGCTGTGCGATTCACAAATTTTGTGACATCGTTTTCTTCATCACGTAACGAAACACATACAGCGATCGACGCTTTACATTTTTCTTCACCCATCGGACACTTTCGGAACATTCACTTCGACAGATTTTAAATGCAGACCACTCTTCGGCTTTTCTAATCTTGCGGCAATGTACGCCTTAATAAACGGTGATAGATATGGAACATCAAGAACATCCCGAGTTCCCATTTCACTGGAATCTTCGGTTTCATATTTTGTAGTAACTTGAAGACTGCCATCGGTGAGCGCCGGCCAATAATAATCCTCCGCAGCTTCACGAATTTTTTCCAGAGTTTCTTCGGGATTCAAAATAGAATCTTCAGTATCCGGATTTTCAAAATCCACAATCATAATTGATGTGCCTGATTGTCTTTCTGTTCGATGTGGAATATGAAACAGTGATGCCCAATCGTCAGCTGCTGAATCCAGATAAGACCAGGTTAGATCGCCTTTGCGCATGCCCCAAAATCCTGAGCCACGAAAGGACTGGCGTCCGAGGTGATGTCCTGGCAAGCGGATGTGACCGAAAAACCTATTCGAGTGCTGGGTGTTTGGATCATTTTCAAATGAATACGGAATTTGCAATCGTGAATGAAACAAAACCAAACGGAATTGTGAATGCTTCCACAAAACAGTTTTGCCTAAACCATAAATTCCACCCATTGCATCAGCTGATTTTTGACTATCACCGATATTTCGGCAAAGTCCGAGAAAACAATGAGGTTTTGGAAACCGATGCACTTCTAAGCTGTGTTCAGGACCTATTAACCCGCGCGTTCCATAATCTTCGATGCAAAGGAGCCGTAAAGGCGCACCACCGGTGAGCCATTGTGCAGGATCTGGCAAATCTGAATCGCGTCGGTTTTCATGCGCATATTGCCGGACGGCCTGAATGTGAGGAACGATAGAATCGAATTGAAGTGAATTCAGAAACAATTCGCGCTCAGTGCCGCGAAGCACTTTCATCCGAAATGTTACTCGAACCGGACTGCTTCCAGCACGATTATCGAGGGAATTTTGCAGAACTTCACGGACGAAAATTTGCAGCGGGCTTAATTCACCGCGGGATTGTACCGTCAATGCTGTTGGATCTGTAATCGTGCGAGAATCATTATCCGTAAAGGTAAAATGCCACGGCATCCCCCTATTATATTGCGGATTGAGGATTGCAGATTGCGGATTGTGAGCTTTGAATTTCTTCTCTTCATTATTAATTTTGAAATGAGGTAGAAATAAATAAAGAAGAAACAGAATTAAAAGCCCGCAATCTGAAATCCGAAATCCGCAATATAATATTCCGCTATGTCGTTGCTTTCACGAATCTTTAAATCATCTCCAGAGGCCTCAAACATTCTAACCGGTAAAACGTTTTCGCCGGTTAGAACGCAGGATGCCCGCGATCCAGGTCCATATGTAGAGTGGATCCGGAATCATCAATGGAATTCAAGAAACGAAACCTGGTGTCGTAATCAAATTCCAAAATTTAAGTCGCAACCAACAATCGGCATTTTGATGCAAAGCACAAATCCGCGGGCTGAGTTTTTGCGTGAAAGTTTTTCATCAATTTTTAACCAGGTTTATCCATTTCACAGATTGTATGTTGTCGATCGTGGTTCGCAAGACAAAGAAGTTCGCAAGTTGATCGAAGAAGTTGAGAAGGATTCGCGGGTAAAAGTTTCATTTCAAAAAGGAGAAGAACGCGATACTGAAGCCTTCGCACGCATTATGAAAAAAGCGGATAGCGAATGGTTATTCCTCATTGGTGCTGAAGATATCATTGAACCTTATGCCCTTTATTACATGGCTTCATATCTCCAGGATCAAGTCGAAATCGATTTTGTTTTTGGAGATTCCGATCTGATCGATAACAATGGTTTGCGATTTGCGCCACAATTCAAACCGGTGTGGGCAGTCGGCGCTTCTTATCCTCTCGGTTATTACCAGCATCCAATATTGATGAGCACCAGAATTGTCGAAAAGTTGAAGGGTTACGAACGAGTTGTTTCTTTGATGGAAGAAGGATCGCTATTGGATGAAGCATCAAATCACGGCCGTTACGTAATTCAAGTGCCTGGCATTTTGTATCATGCACGCGAACGAGGTATGAAAAACGAAATTCCTCCGCAGCCTGTTTCCAATGTTCTGATGAATGAAAGTCTGCTAAAGAAAGGAGATGAGATTGGAATTAACACTGAACTGCGGATTGCTGCTGAACCTCCAGTCCCGCTAAAGATATTATGGATTTTAGATTCGCTGGATCTTGAAGATGGTCCATCTTTTCTGCTTCATTTAGCACGATATCTGCATCATCAAAGCAAACATGAATTAACAACAATTTCATCGCGCGATGGGATCTTGCGGCACCATTATGAAAATCTAGGTAAAGTCACGATTCTTAAGAAAGAATCAGAGCTGTCTGAAAAAATAAGGAATTTGCATCAAGAACAAAGTTTTGATGTTGCATTTGTGAGTTCGCATCAACTTCCAATTATTTTTCGTGAAATGAATTTGCCTGCTGTCTGGCAATTGCCTGAACAAACATCAATACCTGAAGAATTACCGGCTACGGCACTGTTACCATCCGAATCAAAGTTAAATACGAAACGCAGCACACTTCGGGTCTTGCCTGCTGCAGTTGATCTTGCAGAAATAAAGTTATTTAAACAAACCAACAGCCCGATTGATTTGCGGGCGAAGTATGGAATCAAGCGAACTGCCAGCGTGATTACGATTGTTGGTCCAACCATTGAACGCAAAGGGCAAAAACTTTTTGTTGATGCTTCATTGGAACTTTTGAAACGTCATCCAGAAGCGGAGTTGGAATTTTTTATCGTAGGTGCCCGCGAAGGCTCATACCTGCAGGAGATCAAAGACAAAATAGACAACAGCCAGTATTCAAATCATTTCCACCTTGTGAAAGAAGAAGGAGAGCCAGATGCGCGTTATCCGTACATGTGGATTTCTGATGTTTGCGTTTCGTGTTCAACCGAAGAAACATTTCCCTTAGCGATTCTGGAAGCAATGGCTTTTAAAAAAGCTGTAATTGGAACACGCGTTTTCAGCATCAATGAAATCATTCAAGATACTGATAACGGTTTTCTGGTGAACCTCAATGATCCATCAGATCTTGCTGATAAGATGGCAACCATCGCGCTCGACAGAGATTATGCGGAAGCATTGGGACGTGATGGTCTTGAACTCGCCATGGAAAAACATGCCCTCAAAAAAATCGCGAGCCGATTCGAACGCTACTTGCGTGAATCGATTGTCCTTTGATTCTTTGTGGTTGCGCTATGGTAATAAGCTTATAGTGTAAAATAAGCAGTTCACTTTTCGACTGATGGAGGTGTAGTTTTGGAGCAAGAAACTATCCGCTTAACCGCACCACAAAAAATAAGTTCCGAACTTGAAGAATCAAGCATAAATACAATCCGATTTCTGGCAGTTGATGCTGTTGAAAAAGCGAAGTCCGGACATCCCGGCACTCCGATGGAAGCGGCAGCAATGGCGTATGAGTTGTGGATGAACATCATGCATTACAATCCGGCAAATCCAGATTGGCCTAATCGTGATCGTTTTGTTTTGTCTGCCGGTCACGCATCAATGCTGTTGTATGCAATGCTTCATCTAACCGGATACGATTTGCCGATGGAAGAACTTCAACGGTTCCGCCAAATCGGATCAAAGACTCCAGGGCATCCTGAATACGGACATACTGCAGGAGTTGAAACAACTACCGGACCATTAGGGCAAGGTTTTGGTACAGGCGTCGGGATGGCAATTGCTGAACGTTATCTTGGTGGTTACTTCAATCGCCCCGGACATTCCATTATTGATTATCACATCTATGCATATTGCAGCGATGGCGACATGATGGAAGGAATTTCTTCCGAAGCAGGCTCGATCGCCGGCCACATCAAATTGAACAAGCTGATCTACATCTATGGTGATAATCACATCACAATTGATGGCGATACCAGTAAATCGTTTTCAGAAGACGTTGGAAAACGGTTTGAAGCATATCATTGGTTTGTTCAGCACATTGAAGGCAACGATCGCGCTGCGTTTAAACATGCAATTGAAGAAGCACAATCGCAATCAGAAAAACCATCATTGATTATCGCTCGAACTCATATCGGATATGGCTCACCAGGGAAACAAGATAAAGCGTCAGCTCACGGAGCTCCGCTTGGACCGGATGAAGTAAAACGTACAAAAGAAAATCTTGGCTGGCCGCTTGAACCTACATTTTATATTCCGGAAGAAGTGCTTCGTCATTTCAGACAATGTGTTGAAAAAGGGAAACGCTCTGAAGAAGATTGGAACCGGCGTTTTGAAGCATATCGCAAAGAATATCCTGAGCTTGCGGAGACTTTTCAGAAGTGGTTGAACTCGGAGCTTCCGGAAAATTGGCAAAAAGCGATTCCTGATTTGAGCGCTGAAAAACCGATGGCTACCCGCCAGGCCTCAGCAAAAGTTTTTGCAGCTTTAGCTGAAGTTCTTCCCAACATGATTGGAGGTTCCGCAGATCTTGTGGAATCCACATTCATTGAATTCAAAAACAGCGGCAGCATCCATGAAACTCCAACCGGACGAAACATCCATTTCGGAATTCGTGAACATGCAATGGGCGCAATTGAAAATGGAATTGCAGTTAGCAAAATGTTGATCCCAGTCGGCGCAACCTTCTTTGTATTTTCTGATTACATGAAACCTGCAGTCCGCATCGCTGCGCTAATGAAAGCAAATACAATTTATGTTTGGACGCACGATAGTATTGGACTGGGTGAAGATGGCCCAACGCATCAACCGATTGAACATCTTGCAGCATTGCGTGCAATGCCGGGAATTACTCTGATCCGTCCGGCAGATGCAACGGAAACAGCGGTTGCCTGGGAGTTAGCAATTTCGCTGAAGAAGGGTCCAGTCGGGCTTATACTTACTCGCCAAAAATTACCGGTGATCGATCGGAAGAAATTTGGCAGTGCGGATGGAGTTCGCAATGGCGGATATGTCTTAGCAGATGCACAACAAGGCAATCCTGAACTCATCTTAATTGCAACTGGATCTGAAATTGCGATTACTCTTGAGGCCTGGGAAAAACTTTCAGCGGAAGGAATCGCAACAAGAGTTGTGAGTCTTCCCTGTTGGCAACTTTTCGAGCAACAATCTTCTGAATATCGCGAATCCGTTTTGCCAGCAAACATAAAAAATCGATTGGCAATTGAAGCAGCCTCACCGCTTGGTTGGGATAGATATATCGGTGAAAACGGTGACATGATTGGAATGACAACGTTCGGAGCTTCTGCACCGGTCGATGATGTAATGAAACATTTCGGCTTTACTACTGACAATGTCATTACTCGCGCGAAAGATCTAATGAAACGCAATCAGTGAAACGAAAGCTTTTTCAGATTATCTCTATTGTCGTTATTCTTTCTGCATCTATCTCCGGCTGGCGTTACTACATCTGGAAAAAGAATCAGCCTGATTACTCGAAAAATATTGTATTAATTGTAGTGGACGCCCTGCGCGCCGATCACGTTTCAACTTATGGCTACTCACGCCATACAACTCCCGCAATTGATCAGTTCGCATTGACCGGCTCAGTTTTTGAGCACGCGTTCTGCCCATTGCCTACAACTCAACCATCGTTTTCAAGCCTTTTCACTTCGCTGTTTCCATATTCGCACGGAATTCAACGACACGGTGTTGCGTTGTCACACAGCGCAACTACATTTACGGAATTGTTGAAAGCTAAAGGTTGGGACACTGCAGCGGTTGTTGGCGCATCAAATCTCGATACAATTTTTGGATTCAGCCAGGGATTTGATTTTTATGAAGATCACCTTGGGAGTAAAGAGAATGCGGATGTAAAAAAGCTCGACTGGCGCATACGATGGCAGCGGAATGCAAAAGAAGTAAATGAAGTTGTTTTCAAATGGCTGGCTCAGCGAAAAACAAAACGTCCGTTTTTCTTGATGATTCACTATTACGATCCCCATTATCCTTATGAAGCGCCTGCTCCTTATTACCGTATGTATCCGGCCGGAGATACGGAAGAGAGCAAATGGAACGCATCTTACGATGGTGAGGTTACATTTGTTGATCGTATGTTTGGAAAATTGCGGAAACACTTTGAAAAGGCAGGCTTGTTACAAAATACTTTGTTTATTTTCACTGCAGATCATGGTGAAAACTTGGGAGAACATGGCTGGCAGGGGCATAGTCAGCGTATTACTGATGAAGCCGTACGCGTCCCCCTGATTTTTGTGGGTCCAAAAATTCCGTCAGGCAAAAGATTTCGTCAACTTGTGATGAATCTTGATCTCGCCCCAACGATTCTTGAATATTTGAATTTACCGATACCGCCATCATATCAAGGCAGATCAATTGTGCGGGCATTTGAAGGAAAATCGTTGCATGATTTTGTTTATTTGGAAATTGCAAAACGTCCGGATAACTTTCAGCTGTTGACAACAGATTGGCAAAAATATCCTGAAACTCAATGGGCCGTCCGCACTTTGGATGAAAAACTGATCTGGTCCTCAGATGGCAAACATGAGTTCTACGATCTAAATCATGATCCGTTAGAATTGAAGAATCTGTACAGCGAACGAAAACGGCGAGCCGCTGAGTTAGAAAAGATTGGTACTGAGTTCAGAACCGGACTGCATAAGTATGGATACAATAGCGGCCCACAAAGAAAAGCAAATGATAATGATCCGGATGAAGCGATGAAGGCGCTGGGGTACATAAACTAATTGCGGAATGCGGAATTCGGATTGCGGGCCATAAATTTCGCCTCTTCTTTATTTATTTATTGCTCATTTCAGAATTACTAAAGAAGAATCAGAATTAGAAGCCCGCAATCCGCATTCCGAAATCCGCAATTAATCATTGCACATAACCTAAGCTTTCTAACTTCTCACGGTCTTCTTTACTTAACGTGAACGCCGTATCAATGTTCTTCGAATTTTTCTGCCAGGCCGAAAGTTCCGATTGTAGCTTCTTCAACAACTCGGGATTCTTTTGGTTCACTAACTGAATCAGATTATTTTCTTCTAACCCATCCTGCGAGACTCGGAAGATTGCCTCATAATTTTTCCATGGCACTCGTGTATATTTCCATTCTCCAAACCAGACTGAAGCTGAATTGTCGTTATTAGGCCAAAACGATTCCGCTGAATCTTCTTGTCTAATGCGTGGCTGAGATGCTTCAGCAAAAATCAATCGCGGAGATTCTTCCTTATCTTTACCAAACAAAACCGGATAAAGACTTTTGCCATCAAAACGCAGAGATGACTTTAAACCAAGAAGTTCCAGAAGTGTCGGGAATACATCAAGCTGGCTTGCGGGCTCCGACACTCGCAACCCGGCATCAAGTAATCCGGGCGATGAGATCAACAATGGAACTCTTGTTTCCGTCTGGTATGTAAGCAGTCCATGTCGGAAAAAAGAATTAAATCTGGAATGCTCAATTAGATTTTCACCATGATCCGAAGTTATAATCAAAATTGTACGATCACGCAAATCACTTCGCGCGAGATCTTTCACCAATTCACCGATCACTGAATCCACATATTCAATTTCTGATGCATAAAGATGCACCAATGCATCTACAACCGGTGAAAATTCTACGGTATCAATCTGCGCAGGACGGAAATTTTCAATGGAACCCACCAACGTTTTGAAATTTGGATAAAAATTAATTCGATCCTGTTCCGTTAAAGGCGTCCTTTCCGGAATTGAAGACATATGTTTTCGATACCATTTCTCCGGAGGCAAATACGGAAAATGAGGATCATAAAAGTGAACAAATGCAAAAAATTTGTGATCCTTATTTTTGGACAACCATTTTTCAAACGACGCTTTCACATCTTCAGCAGGACGCGTTATATCTCCAGTTCGTGTATCCGGCTCTAAAGCCTCCAACGTTTTGCCGTCTTTCATATTTATTACCAGGCTGCGTCCAATGTATTTTGAGGGATCCCCCATGAATGATTCATCGTAAACATCAAATCCCTGATTCAATCCAAATACGGAAGCCAATGCGAATGATCCGATAAACGCTGCTGTTGAATAGCCTTGCGATTTCAGAAATTCTGCGAGGGTTTGATTTTGAGCTCCAAGCCGCATGGCGTTGCGCGCTACACCATGATTTCGCGGATAGAGCCCTGTTAACAAACTGGCGTGTGAAGGAAGTGTTGTATTGATTGAACTGTAAAAATGTTCAAACAAAATTCCTTCTTTGGCAAGGGAATCAAGATTCGGAGTAGAGATTGCTGAATTTCCATATGCCCCAATAAAATCAGCGCGGCATGTGTCTATGGAAATCAAAATGACATTGTAGTTTTTTGCGGTTCGATGTTTGAAAAAAAACTGCCACGTAAGAGCACACACAACAATCAGAGGAATGATTAGAATTGGAATTCTCCAGCGCATGATTAGAAAGACTTTTGTGCTAAACCGCGGATAAAATCGAGATCAGCTTCCAGAAAATCATAATCTGTTAGATGAGCAGGATTGGTCCAGGCAATTGCATTGCATTCAATCGGTTGAGGCTCTCCGCGAATCCAATGGCATCGATAAAAAAGCAGAAGAACAGAGCGATCAGGATAGCGATGATGGATTGTTTGAATAATTTCATCCGCCCTAACTTCGATGCCGAGTTCTTCCTGGATTTCACGCTCCAGGCATTTGCGCGGGTCTTCATCCTGTTCAACCTTGCCGCCAGGAAATTCCCACTTTAATGCACCGTGTTTCCCTGCCGGTCGTTGAGTGATCAGCAATGAACCTTCTTTGAAAATCAATCCTGCAGCAACCAAAATCATCAGTAAATTTAAATCGACCTAGGCTTCTCCCCCGCTATGAATTAGTGCCGGCCCAAAACTTTCTTCATCGATTCAAGCGTGGTCAGCAGCACATCTGCTTTTTGTTTGGCTTTATTTAGATCACTTTGCTTTGCCAGTTTTTGACGCTCCACGATGTCAAGACAAGCAACAGTTTCAAACAACGACATTAAACATCCATCCACCAAAAATGATTGTTCAATAGTTGTTCTGCCTGAAGATTTACTCGCAACATTTACGATAATATGAGTGGCCGTTTGAATAATTTGTGATTTTAAACTTTCCGGAGTTTTCGAACTCAAATTTTCCGTTAAATGATAGAGCTCATCCAGGTAATCAGTTCCCTGCTGATACAGCTTTGTTTTACGGAAGGCATATCGATCCTTCATATGAGGATTTTCCTGAAGTGGCTCGCTTGAAAAAACGTTAACCGGGTGGCCATGCCATTGCTCTGCCGCCAAGTAAATGCAAATGAATATGGAAAACGGATTGGCCAGCACCGCGATTCGTATTCCAAACCAATCTGTAACCTGAACTACTCAGCTGGCGATCCTTTGCAATTTGAATTGCTGTCATGACCATTGCGCCTAATAAATCCTGATCGGATGGCGTTATATCATTCAACGTCTCGATATGTTTGCGGGGTACAACCAGAATATGAGTTGGGGCTTGCGGTGCAATATCCTCAAATGCCACTACGTGATCATTTTCAGCTATCTTTTTCGCTGGGATTGAACCGCTTGCTACTTTACAAAAAATACAATCATCCATAGCAACCTCGCTGAGAGTTTATCATCTCAATTCTCTGCTGTGAACCTGCCTCAATTCAAAATCACCACAAAGTCACAAAGTGCACAAGGATTAAATTTATTTTTATTCTTGTGACCCTTGTGACCTTTGTGCCCTTGTGGTGATTTCTAAAACAGTTTGCGAAAACAGAACTGTACTGTTCACAATTCTGATTATCTGAATCTGTTATTGTTTGGTCAATGCTATTAAATTTAACCAATTATGAAGCAAAGCAAAGAAACGAAAGGGATGATCTTAGGAATGATGGCGATTGCAGCATTCAGTGTGACTTTGCCAGCAACACGAATGGCAGTAGCAGAAATTCATCCTTCCATTATTGGCTTCGGTCGATCTGCGGTGGCTGGAGTTGTAGCAGCTTTCATTTTATTTTTTTCAGGACAAAGCCGGCCGAGTTTGCCTCAAATAAAAAGTCTGGTGATAGTCGCATCAGGAGTTGTTTTAGGATTTCCATTTTTATCCGCATGGGCTATGAAATCGGTTCACGCATCTCATGGAGCAGTGTTGATTGGAATTCTTCCGTTAGCGACAGCAGCTGCGGGTGCATTGCGTGCCGGAGATCGTCCATCTTTTGGATTTTGGATTACAGCAATTTTAGGCAGTGCAATCGTTGTCGGTTTTTCTTTGATTCAAGGTGCCGGAAAACTTCAGACCGCTGATCTTCTTTTATTGATCGCACTTTTGGCAGGAGCTGTTGGTTATGCGGAAGGAGGAAGACTCGCTTGTGAACTTGGCGGATGGCAAGTCATCTGTTGGGCACTGGTTCTTTCATTGCCTGTAAGTGGGCCAATGTTTGTGACAAATATCTTAAAGCATGGATTTTCAGCATCAACACCAGTGTGGCTTTGTTTCTTATACGTAAGTTTCATCAGCCAACTGTTCGGATTTTTTATCTGGTATCACGCATTGGCTATTGGTGGTGTGGCGCGAGTTGGACAAGTTCAACTGATACAACCGTTCCTTACAATGTTTGGTGGGGCAATTTTATTGGGAGAAAAGTTAGACTTACTTACACTTGGCGCCGCGTGTTTGGTTGTGTTTACGCTGTTGTTAGGTAGAAAAACTTCAGTAAGAAATGTCGCGCCGAAACCGAACTCAAGCGGCTCGACACCAGCGTTACAAACCGCCAGATGAACCTTTCTGTTGGGTGGGCCGCACTATTGAAAATAGGATTTAATGTAGACCATACCTAACTTCCATAACACAAAACCATCGGTTGAAAGACCAGAAAGTACCCTAGCTGGAATGATGTTAGTGACAAACATCAATACATTAATAAATGTAAATACGAACAACAAACAATTTGCGGCGGGGCCAGCTTCGTCTCCAATAAGGGCGGCATAAATCATACTTATGATAAGCAAAAGAAACTGCGCGAGTAGACCAGCCGAAGTTACAAATAGAGCCTTTCCTATTGATAGCGTCCATTCATACCGACAAAGACCTCCTGCTACCGACATTTCCACAGCCAGAACTTTTAGTCCCACAGCTTTTGCAGCAATTACATGACCGAATTCATGAACTGCAACGAGTATGACAAAGCCGATGGTGAAATAGATAATCTCCTGAATACCAAAGCCTACCCACGCAGAAGGTAACAAGCCCCCAAGCAGGGTTGACCAATGAATGTAAATGGGCACGCCGAATGGCCCATCGATTTTTAGCGTTCCTTTTGACTGCGTCATAATACCGCTCAACGCCGAAACTCACCGGCAAAAATCCGCGAGCGAGCGAAACGAGAACGCAGTGAGCGTCCGGTGAACTGAGTTGCTAGCTGGCTGTAAGTATATCTTCGTAATGCTTTCGTAATATTATCGCAGACTGAGAAGCTAAGCTAAGGCCTACTTTCGCAAATTCTTTTGCTTTAGCTACATCACCTAGATAGAGAGCAATTCTAACGAAAGGCGGGGTTCCACAAAAACGAGTGATGCCAGATCGCACTGGCGCAGTAAAATCAGAAGGTGTCACCTTTGTGAAAGATTCGGGAAAAGCCTTAAGCTCATCAAAAAATTCCTCGCCTTGCAAACGGTAAGATCTCATTAGCACAGATATTATTTCTATTGCTTCGTTCTCACTATGCCCATACGGCCAACCGTAACCGAATTCAGGTGGTGGCTTCAATCGACTGCGAAATTCACACTCCGCTTCTTTAAAACTCCGAGGATTGAAACGTGAACCGCCGTTCGTAGGGAGAAAAGCAAGATGAACTCCCAAATTTATATAACAACGGATCGCTGTATCGCTCCCTTGGACATTGAAGATGTGAAACACTTCTCGATGTTGACGCCTGAGATTTTGACCGGAACCTTTAAACTCAGACTGGCGCAAATACGGATAAAGTCTGTCAGAGAGAAGACTGATAAATTCGTTTTTGTTCATGTAATGGCATGTTATTGCATGGATCAGATCAAGCCGACGTCTCAGCGGCCAATTCAATTTCACCGGTCGTTTTTTTTCATTTATTGTGTTTTTCTTTTTGCATCAGCGAACGCTGTGGGTCAGCCGCCCGAACTGCGCCGATTGAAGGCGTACGCTTTGCTAAACTTTTGCGCAGCACAAATGATGATAGCCGATTTACGTTTTGTTTTTCAAAGATGGATTTAGCAATTGCAAAACGGGCGACTGAAGAGGCGCGAGGCGTCGGCTGCAGCGATTTATGGCTCGGATCTCCTACTGATTTAGGTGAATGGTTACTACCCAATTTTCATGTCCAGAATCAAAGGCGCGAATTTTCACAGCATCTCTTTCCCATGCGATTGACGGCTCACCTAGGTCACTAATCTCACGAACATGAACTGTTTTCTTTGCTAGAATCGCATTCGATTCTTTTTCGATTAATGAGAACCGAACCGACATTTCTGGATCGAGCCATTCAGTCAGTGGGAAACGTGTCCATTCCGTAACAATAAGTACCTTAGAACCATCCGGAGATTCGGAACGAGTTACTGGTTGACATTATGAATTGGGGGATCAACAAATCTTACTGCAGGAAATGCCGACAAAACTATAATGGGTATCAACGAAATCAAAAGACCGGCACGGTAGCTACTTCCTTTTTTAGTTAACAGATTGGGACGAAAAAACAACGCGAGGAATCCGGCTGAAGTATATTTCTCAGCTGACAGCATTCCACCAAAAAACATGAGAGCGGAAATCAACGCAAGCGGTAAGATAAGCATGAGCAGAACTTCAAAGTACAAAATTTTAATACTGTAATCAGAAATGATACTCAACATGGAAATCGCCCAATATCTATTTAGACTGAGGGGAATTGTTAGGTGAGTCTTTCGATTGTCGCGCCGAGTCCGCTTAACTTCTCTTCGATCCGTTCATAACCGCGATCAATATGATAAACGCGCTGAATAACGGTTGTGCCTTCCGCAACCAAACCGGCAAGAATCAAACATGCACTCGCACGTAGATCAGTAGCCATCACATTTGCACCTGATAAAGAAGTCCGCCCGAACACTTCGGCAGTATGACCATGAACATTAATTCTGGCTCCCATTCGCAAAAGTTCACCCACATGCATGAATCGATTTTCAAAAATATTTTCGGCAATTTTGCAGGAACCTTCTGCTTGCGTCATCAATGCCATGTATTGCGCTTGCAAATCGGTTGGAAATTGCGGATATGGATGTGTTTCAACATCGGATGGAATTAGTGTTTGCGGACTTCGAAGTGAAATCTCTCCTGGTCCGATCATAATTTCGCAGCCATTTTGTTTTAGCTTTTGTTGCAATGCTGTAAGATGTTCCGGATTGCAATTTACGGTAGTAATTGATCCGCCAGTAATTGCCGCTGCAATTAGAAACGTTCCGGTTTCAATTCGATCCGGAATAATGGAATGTCTGGCATCATGAAGTTTCTTGACTCCGCGGATTGTCAGTGTTGATGTATCACGTCCGCTAATGTCGGCTCCCATTTTTTGAAGCAATTCAATCAAATCTCCGACTTCCGGTTCAATCGCACAATTTTCCAAAATGGTTTCGCCTTCTGCCAGCACAGCAGCCATTAGCAGATTTTCAGTGCCGGTTACACTCACACCAGGAAATTGATACTTCGCGCCTTTCAATTTGGAAGCCATGGCGTGTACATAGCCGTGTTCAAGCCGGATCGTTGCACCGAGAGCTTCGAGTCCGCGTAAATGCATATCAATCGGACGAGCTCCAATCGCACATCCGCCGGGCAGCGAAACAATCGCTTCCCCAAAACGCGCAACTAAGGGACCTAATACCAGAACCGATGCACGCATTGTTTTCACGGTATCGTATGCTGCTTCAAGTGACTCAACATTTTCTGCACATAATGAAAGCCGGCCTTCATTCCAATCAGAACTAAGTCCCAAATGTTCCAGCATCTTGATGATGGAATTGATGTCGCGAGTACGTCTCGGAATATTCTCCAGAACGACTTCGGCAGAAGTCAGAAGCGATGCAACAATGCAAGGCAAGGCGCTATTCTTTGCACCGCTGATGCGAACTTCCCCATGCAAAGGCTTTCCACCCTGAATACTAATTTTGTCCATGATTTCAGTTTTATCATTTAACCATGCAGTAGTTGGAATTAAAACACTTATCGACATTGACTTGACTCCTGAGCTATCCCCTCACGCAACGTTCATGCCACGAATATATGCTCGCGCCGAGCCGAGTGGTGTGTTTCGACAGACACAAACTGCATTAATTTTGTGTCACGTTTTTCATGTTTGAAATGTAGTGGCGAGCGGAAGCTCGCCTGCTAATGAATAGGACTTTGACTGTCCCTACAAATGTTTCCGGAAGAAATCTAAAACACGTTTCTGATATTCATCCGGATCTTTTAGATAGGTTCCAAGATGACCAGCGCCTTCGCAGATCCAGAGTTCTTTTGGTTCCGGAGCAGCATCGAAAATTTGGCGGGAATGATGAACACCAATTTTTCTATCAGCATCACCATGAATTAAAAAGACCGGACACTTCAAAGATCGCGCACTTAAAAGCGGCGACACTTCCGAAACCGGAAAGTCTTCAACATATCTTGACCATAAACACGCAAGTTGCACAGGAAGATAAACTGCGAATCGCGGAAGTCTTGTTACGCCGATCGTTTGCTCGAAAGCGATTTGTTCCAATGATGCAAATGGACTATCCAGCACCATTGCTTGAATATCTTCAAAACCAGCCGCAGCCTGAAGCGCAACCGCGGCTCCCATGGATGCTCCTAAAACACCAATCGGACCGGTGATTCCTTGTTTTCGGAGATATTGAACTGCCGCTCTTAAATCTTCTTTTTCGTGATAACCATATGTCGTGATATGGCCGCCGCTTTCACCATGATTTCGAAAATCGATCAACATCAATGTGTAGCCGTCTTTCAAAAGATATTGCACAAAACGGATTCCACTTCGCTTATCGTGTCTTATGCCATGGCAAATCAGAATTGTTTTGCCATTCGGTTTTTCAGGATGAAGCAAAATCGCAGACAGCGGGCAGTCATCATAACTATTAAACGTGCAGGACTCTAACGTGTAATTTACATCCGGAACGAAATTGTTTAACGCCGAAGTGCGATTGTTTCTTCGCTTCGGCCGCATCATTTCCTGACTGATGAAATAGCCAACCGCGAAATTTGCAGCAGCAAAAGCTCCAGCGAACCCTGTTGCAGCCCAGGGTATTGCTTTCCATGCTAATGATTTACGCTTCATTTATTTATAGCGGGCCAGACGCCCGCGGTCCGTAATGCGGGCTGGAAGCCCGCGCTCCTTATTATATGATTTTTTGCAAAACGAAAGTTCTAGGTAGTCCTTGATGATCTGGTCTTATCTCCTTCAGACTAAATTCAATGCGAATGAGAGATTGAATTCTTTCAGATTGTCCATAGCCAATCTCAAAAACGAAAAACCCACCGGCTTTCAAAATTCGCGCTGAAGATTTTAGCAATGCGTCATAGGTATCCATCAGATCACTTGTAAGCAATGCTTCTCGGGGTTCCCATCGGGTTTCACGGGGCAGTTGTTCATATTCAGAAAGTTCAACATAGGGTGGATTGGAGACAACAACATCGAAAACAGAATCTTGAAATGGTAAATGATAAAAATCACCGCGAACGATATCAATTTTACCTTTTGCATTCTGTTTCAATATTGGCAATGCAAGAATTGATTTCTCCAGTGCAATGGTCCTCGCTCCAATGATTTCATGAGACAGTGTAACCGCAATTGCACCTGATCCCGCACCAATGTCTAAAATAACCGGATCAGGCGATAACGAAAGATTCAATACAACACGAACAATCTCTTCTGTCTCAGGCCGCGGAATCAAAACCGTTTCATTCACCGCAAATTCACGGCCATAAAATTCCTGAACACCTTCTAAATAAGCAAGCGGATAGTGAACCGCCCTGCGTGATAATAGTGAACGATACAACTGTTCCTGTTCAGAAGTTAATTCTGCAGACAACTCGGTGAACAGATGTGCCCGATCGAACCCTAAGGAAAGTCGAAGAAGCCGTTCAGCATTCCAGTGGGAATCTTGAATTCCGTAGTCATGAAGCATAGCAGCTCCGAATGCCAGAGCCTTACGAATGATCATATTCATCAGTATTCTATCTTTGTCATAAATTATGCGACAGAAAATGTCGAATAACGACGATGCACCAAGCCCGCGTAAAGGATTATGTTAATGTCGAGGTGGAAAAAATGAGCTTTGTCAAAAATATCGAAGAGATCCGGAAACGTGCACGTCAAGCAATTGAAAATGGACCCGTCACTCAAACCTATGTGCTTGATCGCGAACAAGCGATCAATGTTTTAAATGAAGCGCTGGCAACAGAAATTGTCTGTGTTCTCAGATATCGTTTTCATTATCATATGGCCACTGGACTTCATTCCGCAGCAGTTGCAGAGGAATTTTTGGAGCATGCGAATGAAGAACAAGAACACGCCGATAGCATTGCCGAACGCATCACGCAATTAGGTGGCAAACCTGAAATGAATCCAGCGATTATTTCTCAGATGAGCCACAGTGAATATAAAGAAGGCGACTCGCTGATTGATATGTTGCGCGAAGATTTAATCGCGGAAAGAATCGCAATCGATTCGTATCGCGAGATCATTAATTTCTTCGGCGATAAAGATACAACATCCAGAATTTTGATGGAAAGGATCCTGGCGAAAGAAGAAGAACATGCGAATGAACTTGCCGATTTATTATTTGCAGTAAATCCCGAATCGGAGAAAGATACTCGCAATTTGTACTTCAAAGATGAAGTTAACGGTAAGTCTGGTGCTGGTAAACACGTTTAAATAAATTAACGCACCAACCAAAATCCCAATTATTAGGTAATATTATGGAGCGCGTGGAAGCGCGCGCTCCTTATGAACGAACGATGGAAGGCAATGGCATTTTTGTCAGCCGGTACATTGTTTTCCATGAGTCTTTGGTTCAGCGCATCGGCCGTTGTTCCCGTTTTAATTAAAGACTGGCATATTTCTAATTCAACAGCTGCCTGGCTAACGCTTGCAGTTCAGATCGGATTTGTAATTGGTACTCTCCTCAGCGCCATCTTTAATCTACCTGACATCATCAACTCACGCCGATTCATGGCAATTTGTGGTTTGTTGGCTGCAGCCAGTAATGCTGCATTAGCTTTATTCTCCAATCGGACCTGCATCCGCAATCATTCTTAGATTTTTCACTGGAATGTTTTTAGGTGGAGTGTATCCGCCAGCAATGAAAGTAATGGCGAGCTGGTTTCGATCAGGACGCGGAATGGCAATCGGAGTTTTAATCGGTGCACTCACTTTAGGAAAAGCCTTTCCATATTTAGTGAATGCATTTCAAATGGAAAACTGGCGCCAAAACTTAATGATCGTTTCCGCACTTTCGGTTTTAGGTGCAATGGTCGTTTTGTTTTTGCTATCAGATGGTCCATATCAGCAACCTTCAGCAAAATTTGATTTGTCACAAGCGCGAAAAGTTTTTGGGAATCGCGGAGTTCGACTTGCGAATTTTGGTTACTTAGGACACATGTGGGAACTTTATGCAATGTGGACCTGGTCTCCTGCAATGATCCGTGCAAGTTTTTCTGCGCAAGGGCTCAGCCATAGCTCAGCAGAAACCGTTTCGTTTTTGGCGATAGGAGCAGGAGCCATCGGATGTGTGGCTGCCGGAATTCTTGCTGATCGTTATGGAAGAACATTGGTCGCATCTGCGGCGATGATCATAAGCGGCGCATGTTGTATTGCGGTAGGACTTTTGTTCGCACAACCTGTTTGGCTCATTGTAATTACATTGATTTGGGGAGCAAGCGTTGTAGCCGACTCAGCGCAGTTTTCAACGTGTGTTACGGAACTTGGCGATTCACGTTACATTGGAACTGCATTAACGCTTCAAACTTGTTTCGGATTTTTGCTTACCGTAATCAGTATCAAAATCATTTCGATTGTTGTTGCAGCAATCGGCTGGCGATATGCATTCATCTTACTCGCGCCAGGACCATTCCTGGGAACTCTGGCGATGCTCCGATTGCGAAAACTTCCGGAAGCAATTCAAATCGCGCAAGGAAAACGTTGATAAACCACCTTACAAATGTTGACGTGCAAGTTGTAATGCGAGATCCATTTCTGGATCGTTGCCAGCAATCATGTTTTTAATGGAGAGTTTTACTGGACGATCGATTGGCACAGGACTCCCAATTGAGACATTGTCACGCAATGCATGCTGGTAATGGATCAATGGGATATCAACAAGTAGCCCTGAATTCGGTAGCGCAATGGTTGGAGTAATCCCGGAATCATTGGACCAGTAAGAGCCATGCGGCGCTTGACCGATCAAAATGCCTCGATGCTCTGAATGAACGTGTGCCGCAAATTCAACGCTGGTAGAAAAGCCACCAGCATTTACGAGAACAAACACAACGCCGTCAAAATGCGGACTTCGCGGTTGTTGCATTCCCAGATTGGGTCTATTCTTCAGGGCGAAATTGCCGTATATCCGGCAGTTCTCATCGACCGGACCGATATATTCAGGGAGCAATTTTCCATAATCGGCGCTTTCACCAACACCGTACGACAACCATGGGAAATGGTCTTCTTTGAAAACTGTGCATTTGTAATATTGGAATGGCTCACTCATGAGATAGGCTAGCAACTGCGACCCAAGCGCTTCTTCACCACCGCCGTTGTCCCGGATATCGATGATCAGCGCAGAAGCCTTTTTAGCTACAATGGATTCCATCGTTTTCTGCAGGTCAGCTGAGGGACTGTGCTTTTCTTCTTCATAATCCCAGTGTGGAATTTTCAGCAACGCAACACCTTTTTCCGGAAATTCCACGTGCATCTCTCCACGCTTGCGAACTTCGTAGTCGTTTGGGTATTGCTGCCGCCATTGTGCTTCAAGGTGGGCAACCCCATTCAGGTCCTTTGTAAACTTAGTACCGTTTTGATTGATCACGATCCGATAAGGCGGACCGAGATTCATCAGACTTACAGTCCCCGTGTTGAAATTAATGCCGCTGATCACACGATCGCGGGCATCGAGTTGACCTGCATCAATCGAATAACTTTCACCCAAACGCGTGATCAGGTCTTGAGTTGGAACGCCGTTGACCGATAACAGTTCTGTTCCCTGCAGGGAGTGTTCCGCACTAGAGAAATCGCGCAGCACATAGGTGTGTGCGTCAATGATCCGGATTCCCAGCGGGAGCAACGGCGCTTCAGCAAGCCGGAAAGCAGTTGGCTCTGTGAGTCGCACAAACATGTGACCGTGTTTAGCCGATGCTACCACTGGAGCAATAATTCGAAAAAAATCAATTTCGCTCATCGGTTTTGTGAGCTTCTTACGTGCTGCGAAAAACCTTGCACTGAGCTCATTCGTGGTGATGTACAGGTAGATCGCCGGCGGACCATTTTCCATTGCGTTTTGCAAAACGTTGAGGTCCTCTTGCAACTGCACAGGTTGTAGTAGCTGCTGATTTTTGAGCTGGGTCTGCGCGACCGCGCATGAACCTGCGAATGCCGTCAGTAGGAATCCAAATAGAAAGTTGCGACTTGTCTGCATCCATGTGAAATTTCGGATCATGCTGAGGTTAAGACTCGTTCTCATAGAAAAAAGATGGGAGATGAATCTCGTTTGCGAAAACTTACGGAAGCAATTCAAATTGCTCAAGGAAAACGTTGATAAGATGATTTAATCACGAAAACACAGAAATCACGGAATAGTATCTCTTATTTTTTTCTAAATAATAATTTCCGTGACTTCCGCGTTTCCGTGATTAAAAAAACACACCGCCAGATTACGCTGACGCTGTTTCATTAATCAAACATTGTACTGGATACAAATGTTTGCCAATCACGAACATCGATGTGTTGATATTCTCGCCAGCGCCAAATTTTATTGTCTTTTAAACGAATTAAAACCACTCCATGATAGCGATAGGTGCCTTCATATGTATACTCTGCTGCACCAGTCTGAATCGATTCATCGAAAATAATAGTGTGCCATTCTGTTTTTTGTTCATAGCCTTCATCTGCTTCAAAAAATGCCTGAAGTTGTGCCGATTTGAGAACGAATAACGGAGCGGATCACCGTAATGGACCTCCTCATCAAAAAATTTTGCAGCGGAGTTGTAATCGCGACGAGACCAGGATTCAGCCAATGACTTAAGAAGATTTTCGAATTCATTTCTCTTCATTCTTTATTCCTTTCAATGAAACTTGACGCCTTAACTAAAAAGCACTAGCGTTATATTAAGCTGAATGGATTGACGACTTTCCAAACATTAGGGGACAGAGCCTGAAAACCTGAGGCGTTGGACTGGCCAAACGTGCCTTTTTTCCGCATCAGCGGATACGCGGCTCCCTGTCGCTTTCCGTTCAGCTTTTCTATTAACACGCGGTTTCCCACCGGCCATTCGAGTGTTTTAATCACGGAAAAGGATTTTCATTTCTTTAAGATAATAATTCCGTGCTTTCAGTGAATTCAGTGTTTTCCGTGATAAAACACCACCAAAACCAGCTCACACAGGGCTACTTATTGATATACAACAAGGCGGCGGATGATTTCATGTTCATGTTGCCGCACTAAACGATAAGAATATCGAAAATAATTCCCATGCTGTACACGAACCGGTGGTTCAGGGTGATAATCAAGACCGTTATATCGAATAGTCATTGCAGGATTCCAATCTTTTTGTCTTGCTGAAAGAATAATGATCTGATCTGAATTCCCTTCTGTACCATTCTGGATTTCATCAGGAACTTCTGGTCCGAATTCCCTCCGTTCTGATACGCGATTCCAATGTTTCTTAATAACACCGTACAATTCGATTGGAACAAAACAGAAAACACTCGCCAGTGGTTCTTTTAATATCGCATAACTAATCAACCTGATTGCTGCATCAACAAAAGCAAGTGTCAGGAAAAAACCTCGAATCGTTAGTAAGTATGCAAAGAAACTCAGCAAACCGCTCTGCATAAAAAAACCAATCGTTACCCTGTCATCTCCAGTCTTCATTGCATGGAGAAATACCTGATCGAACATGCGTTCTTGATAATCGAAAAAACCATGAAGAGTGAGATAAAGGAATAAAAACAATTGAAGAGTTGTCGAAATAAGAAATGCCGCATCAAGGTTGATTGGATATCGCTTTAATGCGGCATTCCTTTGTTTTTCCGGTAAAAATGGAATCCAGATAAAAGCGGCAACACTGCTGAACAACTCACCGGCCTTCATGAAAACGAGTATATATCAGGCTCAGATGCCGAATGCGATTGGTTCGCTTTATTGTTCGTTGATTAAGTGTGCGCGACGATTTTCGCTCCATGCATCTTCATTATGTTCTTTCGCAAACGGCCTGGATTCACCATATGAAATTGTGTCGAGTTTTTCGGCATGAATGCCAAGTGAGGTTAGATACTCTCTCACCATCCGTGCTCTACGATCACCTAATGCCAGATTGTATTCTTCCGTGCCACGCTCATCACAATGACCCTGGATCTGAACTTTGTTATTGATTTGGCTTAAGATCTGAGCATCTCTTTGCAACACTTCCATTTGATCAGACCGGATGTCGGATTTGTCATAATCGAAAAACACTGGACGCAATTGACTCAGATTGTCCGTCAACATTCCTTAATGAAGTTCAGAATCCCCGCTCTTATTCTCATTCTGAATGTTGTTGCCGGGAATATCCTGAACTACAGGGTTGACTGTACCTTTGTCTTCATCGAATGTTATTGGAGGTGGATGATGACAACCTGCCAATAGACCAATAGCTAAGAGACACAACCAAGCTCTCATGGAATGACCTCCCAAACAGATCGTTCTAATCTATACGAACGATCTTGTTGATAAGACATCCAATTTGATAATACGGACGTAATGGGCAGGCTTGTTGGTAGTTAAGCGAGGTAATTAAGTGCTGGACATAGTGCCGGCGATGGCTTTTGCGGTATCGTAAAATTCAAAAAATTCAACGATTTTATCATTTTCAAAACGGAAGAAATCCGCCTTCGGTGTTTGAATTACTTTTTTCGTTTGGCGATTCTTAAAAGCGCAGGTGCCTCTTACTGCAACATTTTTTCCTTCTACAATATATTGTTCGGGACTGTAATGAATCATTTCCCAATCTTTATAAAGTCCCGCGAAATATCCACGCACATCCTCTTTGGAATGACACTCCTTTGTGAACTCCATACCTGGTGCACCACCAGCCAGAGATCTAAATACAACATGATCGGACATTAATTCCAACCACTTCTCATGATTGGTTCCTTTACTTGTGTCCCAGGATTCATAGGCTTCGCGTAATTTGCTCACATAATCCATGGCATTTCACCCCGTTGGTTATTTGGTTAGTAGGACCCGAAGATTACGAATCAAACTGTAATTTAAGACACAATTTGTTTAACGCAACTCCCTTTGTAGAGATTTAACTGGAGTGATCGTGGATGATGCGCCACCCGGCAGGAGTTTTCTTCCAGATCAGAGAGAACCATCCAGATAATTTTTGATCTTTTTGTTCAACCAGCCATTTTCCCCAGGCCCGAGCAAGTCCCGGAGCCAGTTCTTCAACTTCCAGATCCGAAAACGTTAGTTTGCCAAAATCACTTCTTCCTTTGTTGTATTTCTTATCGTAATGATCCTTCAATGTCTGTGCACTCCGAATCGGACCATCCGAACCCATGAACACAAGCTCACTTGTGGAATCGTAATACTTCATGAATCCGTCCAAATCCCCCCTGAACCATGCAGCATCTTGCTCTTTTAATAGTGGGATGATTTCACTTTTTGCATCAGCGTATAGAAAACTTGTCCGGCCCAAAACCAGTATCAATAGCATCCAGATTTTGCCCATAGATCCCTCCCAATAGTGGATCTGTCATTTTGACGTTTTTTTATGATTCCGTAGTGCCACTTTTTGGTTCACAGCGAACGTCGGTTTTAACTGAATTTGCAATAAAACATTCTTCATGCGCCTGATGGTGTATGGCTTCAATCTCACTTTCATCCGGTAAACGATCACCACTAAAATTCACAACCGGATGTAATGTCACCCGGGTCATTGCCAGCTTCCCTTCTGCATTTTTTTCCATCACACCTACAGCTTCATCATGATAATTTTCAACCACAAATTTTCGTTCTGCAGCAATCGATAAAAACCACAGCATATGACAACTGGAAAGCGAAACCACAAATGCTTCTTCAGGATCAACTGCAGCTTCAACTGACATCGGTTTTCGCACAACATGCGGAGATGCGGACGCTGGAACATCAATTCCGCCGTCAAAACGCCAAACATGCGCGCGACTGTAACGGTTATCCGTAAATAATGCACCGTTCCGATTCCAACTCACTACTGTTTTGTATTCTGCCATTTCAAACCTCTTCCGAATAGAAACATCAAACCAAAAGGTACCCAGATGAATTTTATCTCTGACACAAGAACACTCAAAGCCGGACCTGATAGGAAACCAGAAATTCCAATCGGCGAAACTTCCAGCGGCCGCCATGGAAAAAAATAACGTGTGTTGCTAAAGGGTGAGAAAAAAGCGATGCCCAGACCACCATCCGTAAATGCATCAAGGATCCCGTGTGACAGAGTGCACAGAAACAAGAACACAAACACCGCGAATTTTTGTTTTTGATGGATGATGGCCGCGACAATTGCGCTCAACAAAAATGCAAAAAGAATGGAATGTGTCAAACCTCGATGGCCTAGAATATCGCCATACTGAATTCCAAATTGGAATCCAATGACATCAAAATCGGGGAAAATAGAACAAATGGCTGCAGCAAGCCAGGTTGATGATGGGAATTGGTATTTGCGAAAAGCGGGATAGAGAGCCATCAAGATAGCAGGATGAGAAATAATTGTCGGCATAGCATCATTGTATAAAGGAATAGACATAAACGTTGAATATTAGGAGAGGGACAAAATGAAAATAGTGATGTTGATGTTAATATTGTTTTGCGGTTCAACTTTAGCAATTGCTGAACAACAACAGCCGCCTCAGTTGATCACATATTATTTGGGCCTGCTTTACAAAGGTCCAGCTCGAACACAGTCCGCTGATGAATCAGCGAAAATACAAAGCGCGCATCTGCAGCATCTTGAATCTTTATATAAAAAAGGTGTTTTATTAATTGCAGGTCCGATGGGTGATGATGGAGACTTAAGAGGAATCGTTGTACTTAAAGTGAAATCGCTAGACGAAGCTCAGGCAATCGTTAATGAAGATCCCGCAGTGAAGGCCGGCAGATTGCGTGTGGAATTACATCCCTGGATGAGCCAATCACTGGATGTTTTGCGTTATAAAGAAAATTAATTAGCCTTCAAACATTAGCATCAAATACGCAAGAAACAATAGCAGGTGGACTGCGCCCAGCAGAACATTGGTTCGATTACTTGTAAATGTCAGTGCACTGATTCCAAGCGTTAACACAAGCAAGATCGTATTCACTGAAGCGAGTCCAAGTATGATTGTTTGTTCCGTAAACAACCCGATCATCAGTACACATGGGATCGTAAGTCCGATTGACGCAAGAACGGAGCCAAGAAGAATATTGATGGATCGCTGAAGATCATTACCAATCGCTGCCTTGATGGCGCTTAATGCTTCAGGAGAAAGAACCAGAGTCGCTACAAGAAAACCGCCAAGCGCATCCGGCGCTTTCATGACCTGAATTCCATAATCAATTGGAACAGCAATCTTTTTTGCAAGAATCACAAGAGGTACAAGATACAAGATCAATAACACCGCATGATACGAAATACCTTGAACGCCTGAAACCTGATGATGGTGCATTTCCGATGACGCGGGAGCTAAAAAATATTCACGGTGACGCATATTTTGAATCACCAGAAAAACTGCATAAACCCCAATGGACATTATTGAAAGAAAAATTGCATGAAATTTTGAGAGTGTGGGACCAGGAGAAGACTGGGTGTAATTGGGAAGTATCAGGCCCAACACCGCAAGAGGAACAATCAAAGCCAGAAATGCATTCGCGCCTTGCAAATTGTATTGCTGTTCATGATGCCTTAACCCGCCCAGCAATAAAGAAAGTCCAACAAGACCGTTCAAAACAATCATCACAACCGCAAACATTGTGTCTCTTGCCAGAGTTGGCTTGCCGCCGCCTGTAAGCATCACCGCGGAAATCATCATCACCTCAATTCCAATTACAGACAGCGTTAAAACAAGTGTTCCTAATGGTTCACCTAAAATGATGGCAAGGCTTTCCGCATGCCTCACAATTGCAAATGCCGAAAGTAATATGACTGTAAAAAGCCAAATCAAAATAAAAGCAAACCATGCTGGATTGGATAAGTCTGCGAGCCAGCGATTACCGAATAAGAAAAACAACGTTGTGGTAACAATGCTGGCAACAAATGCCCATTCTTGTTTTGCCAATTGAAGAGCGTTCATGGCTTTCTCCCGGAAAATTTACGGGGACTAAATATGAGCGAGAATTAGATCATAAATGGCAGCAAAAACATACTGAGAAAAAACAAAAAATATGATAATGCCGTAGCCTGACAGAGCACCAAATCATGAAAGAGTTTTCTTTTTTATCTCTTTCTTATCTTGGCGTCATGGTGTTCTTGGTGGTTTCTTAATTAGTCGTTTGGTAAAAAGAGGCACTCAGTGCGCCCGGGTATTTCAATCTGTTTGAACCGGGATTCGGTTCCATAAATAGTGATCCGCTTTGATCGATTTTCACGCATGTATGAAGAGGTAGCATTGTCGACATATTGGAGGGCATATGGTTTCAGAAATCAAGAAAGGATTATCGATTCATCCGACTTCTGGCTCAATTACTACCGAGACCACGACCGGAGATATGCTGGTAAAAAAAGATGGAAATGCGCAACCATCCGATGAATCACAAACAAAATCCGTAAGTTCTTCCGCGCGTGCTGCGAAAGCAAAGGGAGCACTCAATATGGAAGCTGCTCTTCGGCGCTTTACGGTGGAACGGGATTTAGATAATCCTGATATGGCCGCGAAAGGATATCAACACAATCAAACGGATCTTGAATTTCTGAAAAGCAAAGAGCCGAAAAAATAATAACCGCTATTTTGCCCCTGAGCCTTCATAGAATTTTGCGATAACATTCTAGAAGGACAAGGAGGCAACCAGGATATGAGCAAGCGGTTCGATGCAATTATCATCGGCACAGGACAAGCAGGTCCTTCATTGGCAGCTAGATTATCATCTGCAGGTTGGAATGTTGCAGTGCTGGAACGCAAGCGCTTTGGGGGAACTTGCGTTAATAATGGATGTATCCCTACCAAAGCATTAATCGCAAGTGCACGCGCTGCTTACGTTGCACGGCAAGCATCGAACTATGGAGTCGCGATTGATTCTCCAATTCACGTAGACATGAAAAAAGTGAAAGCCCGCAAGGATGAAATCGTGAAGCCATCAACAGAAGGCGTTCAAAAATGGATGGAAGGTTTGCAGCAATGTACTGTATTCCATGGTCATGGTCGTTTTGAGAGTGCGCATACGGTGCGAGTCGGCGATGAACTGCTGGAAGCTGAAAAGATATTTATTAATGTTGGTGCACGCGCAAATATGCCGGCCGGTCTCAGTTTAAATGGAAAAGCGCTGAATAATTCCAGCATGATGGATGTAGATTTTCTGCCGGAGCATCTGGTGATTGTTGGAGGAAGTTACATTGGTCTGGAATTTGGGCAAATGTACCGTCGCTTCGGCAGTGAAGTGACAATCGTGGAAATGGCATCACATTTGATTGGCCGTGAAGATGAAGAAACATCGGAAGCGATCAAACAAATCATGGAGAAAGAAGGAATACAAATCCGATTGAACGCCAAATGCATCAAAGCTGAAGCAAAAAATCAGGGCGTGCGAGTTGGTTTGGATTGTGAAAACGGCGATCGAGAGGTGATTGGTTCTCATTTACTTCTTGCGATTGGGCGCATACCCAATACGGATGATTTAGGATTGGAGAAAGCAGGAATCGAAAAAGACGAGCGGGGTTACATTCGAGTTGATGATCAGTTGCGTACGAATATTCCAGGAGTTTGGGCATTGGGAGACTGCAACGGGAAAGGAGCTTTCACGCACACGTCTTATAACGATTTTGAAATTGTAGCGGCAAACTTGCTGGATCACGACCCACGTAAGGTCAGTGACCGGATTTTGGCATATGCCTTATACATTGACCCTCCATTAGGACGCGCCGGTATGACAGAAAAAGACGTACGAAAGTCAGGCAAGAAAGCGCTGATCGGAAAACGTCCGATGACTAAAGTTACGCGCGCGCGTGTGAAAGGAGAAACCGAGGGATTCATGAAAGTGTTAGTAGATTCTGAATCAAAACTTATTTTAGGTGCTGCAATTCTAGGACCTGAAGGAGATGAAATCATCCATTCTCTTCTTGATATTATGTATGCGAAAGCGCCGTATACCGTTGTTCAAAGAGCGATGCATATCCATCCTACAGTGACAGAGCTGATCCCAACAATGCTGGGTGAATTGAAGCCGTTGGAGTAAGTTCGAATTAATGCTCTGTCAGAAGTCGCGCTAGAAGATCAGGCGGAGCAAATCCACTGAAAACTTGGTTTTTAGTCACCAAAGCAGGGATGGCTTTCTGCGGGAAGGCCGGTGAATAAAACATTTCAAGGCCATGATGCAAAACGCTCATCATATCTGGATCAGCCAGCGCACGATCCATCGCGTCTTTGCCAGCAAGATGATCAGCCAGACCGCGTGCCGCTTCTATGGATGGAGGGAGTTCATCTTGAAATATGAATTGATCGTAACTGTCATAGGATTGTGGTGAAACTCTCCAAAGCGCTAATCCGATCTCCGCATACACACACGCATTTTGATGAGTATAAGCAGTCTCTTTGACTGCAGAATTGCATGCTGCATCCAGAGGAACAGGAATCATAACCAGGGTTGTTTCGTTTATATATGTCTGATGAGTATCCCTTAATGTCGAATGAAATTTCCGGCAAGCGGGACAGGTGTAATCAAAAAAGTGTGCGACAAAATTGGCTGTATTACCGGAACCGATAAACGGAAAATCACTTAACGAAAACCACAGTTTTCCTTTCGCAAGGATTACTTCGCGTTGAGCAGGAATTTCCTGAGGCTCCGAAACTTGAGGCTTGTTCTCAACGGGTTCTGTAACAGGCAATGGTAAATCATCTGAAATTTTAAGTTGCCCCGCTGCTAATACAACTACCACGGCAATTCCGGCAACTATGGCCGTTAGACCCAGGCGATAACTGAGACGGCGCAAGGGAGCTTTCGCAAGAACAATCGATGCAACTGATAATCCGCAGGCATGGACTGCCATACAGTAGTAGCAATAGCTTTTTATTTCAAAGATCTGCAGACCAACGAACCAGAGTGCTGATGCTGAAGCTAGTACGGAGAAAAAGACTAGAGCAAGCCATTGATTCCTTGATGCATGTTTTCGCATCGAAAGTGAAAGCAAAAAGATGGCGGAATAAACAAGCACGCCGCCTGCGCTTACTGGAATTCCAAACCATTTTCCCCATCGAGTTTCTGTTACTTCCTCACAATTTGCTCCTGCACCACCGCAGCCGAGTAAAGTCTGTTGGTGCCAGGTGCTCCATGCAAGATATGCGGATAAAACCATAGCAATCAGCGCAAGCAATGTAATTATTGCCGGAGCGAGCGGCAACAAATCGATTTTCCCTTTGGCAGCTTTTTTCATAAGACAAGGTGAATTATATACGTATCACAAAATTAGTCGTTGCGGTTTTCAAGACTGTGCAATCGTAATGCGCTGAAGTATTTGATGAGATCCGGTAATTGATGATGAGCATTCAACCCGCTTGGATTCGGCAAGACCCAGATTAAAGTGTTGTCGATCTTTTCTTCTTGTAATCCAATCTTTGCTTTTGGAGACTTGAATGCTGTTCGGTAAGCGGTCAATCCAACCACTGCTAAGTACGCTGGGACATAAAGGCGGACTTTTGTTATGAGTTCCTTCGCACCTTGAATCAACTCATCTTTGCTCAATTCATCAGCAGACGCGGTTGCACGCTCAACGATGTTTGTGATGCCATAACCATATTCAAGAAGGTTTGTTTCTTCGTATGGAGAAAGAAGTCGATCGGTGAAGCCCGCTCCAAAAATTGCAGGCCAAAATCGATTTCCAGGTCTCGCAAAATTGTGACCCACTGCAGCGGAGTACAATCCGGGATTAATTCCGCAAAAAAGAACTTTTAGTTTCGGTGCAATCACATCCTGAATTGTCTTATTTGCTGCCCTTCTTATTTCTTCTTTGCTTGGTGCAGGATGCATGCTTTTTTGTTACTTCAATTGGAGTGCGTGGGTGAGTGCAAGATTTAGCTCGTCGACCTTATGGGGGCTCAGGCTTCCTGCAAATTGCGTGAGCTTGGATTTGAACATCAGCATCAAGAAATCGCAGCGAATTGCGCATGAGTGTGGCATACCATCCTCTTTATCAAGAATCACTTCGGTTTTGATTCCAAGAATCTCACTGTATACAGGTGCGCAAATCACAGTGTCAACGTCGGGATTCTGAGCGATGAAATCTCTGGAAACGATGACATAAAAACCAGGTTTTGCACCGCGTTCAGCAATCTTCTCTTTCGTACGATAGATTTCACCGCGGTTCATGGCTTCGCTTGTTCTTTGATCAATGCTGCCGTCTGCTTCTTCAGCTTGTTTTTGTGACGCCTAAAAATTTTGCGTTCCCGCTCCTCATCAGATTTCGCTTCCTTTTCGGCAATGTAGTCCTGAGCCGCTTCGCGTACAACTTCCGAACGATTCATCCCGAGTTCCTTCGCGAGCTCATCAATCCTTCGCAAAGTCGGTTCATCTATTGTAATCGCAATAGTCTTCATAATATAATTATATTATAATTATATTGTACTTCTTGCAAGACTACGTTTATTGATTTCATTAGTGACCAGTTGCATCAACGCTGCATCACGGCAAGCTTTTCCGGCGTTAAGAATTGCTTTGCGAACTCGCGTTGAACAAGACCTTACGCGGTGGCGAGTTTTTTGAGGGCTTCGGCTTGATAGTGGTTATTCAAGGTGGTAAGGATCTCATCCATATCACCGTCCATGATGCGATCCAATTGATATAAGGTTAGATTGATCCGATGATCAGTGAGTCGATTTTGCGGGAAATTATAAGTTCGGATTTTTTCGCTGCGATCTCCGCTACCAACCATATTCTTCCGCGCTGATGCAATGGAGTTTGCTTGTTCTTTACTTCACGCTAATTTGAACAAAACAAAAACGGATGGAATATATATGCCAAAAAGCAAAAAACTTTGCCAATGTGCAAAAATTTGTTAGTACGTTGCTTTGAATGCTTCTCAAATCGACAAGTGGCATGATCTTTGCTCAAGCATGATGCTGGACAAAACTTATCAAGGAGATAAGGTAAATGTTGAATCGTGTTGGAACAGGAATTTCGATTAAACAAACAACGCCGACTGAGGTTCAAGAAAACAGATCGGCGAAAGAACAACCGCAACTTCCCGCTGTTACGACTGAACAGGTCGTTAGACTGGACGCAGCACAAATGAAATCCGATCTACAGATGTTTGGATCTTTGCAACAGGCTAGGCTAATACAAGCAGCGGAGCGAACGCGATTTGCATCTCTACTGAGCTGTGAATTGAAAAAGTATGACGTAGAAATCAGTCTGGAAGCTCTAAACAATCTGACATTAACAATCGCGAAAGGCGGAAATACTGGCTTGTTCACATCAATAGCTCTCTCCTATGCAACCGCCAAACTGGCGGCAGGGCCACCACTGAGTGATGGTATTGGCGAATTATTGACATCATTGGCGCAAAATCCGGATCAAGCCGAAGAATTCATGACTCAAATCATCAGCGATCCGAATTTTTTTCCAATAACATCCGATCAGCTAACAATGATTTCCAGACTTTACGCTGAGCCAGGAGGTGAACAATTGGTAGGAAAATATCTATTAGATTGCATTCGCCAGCAATACAATCCAGAATCCAAGCTTCCGGACATTGAAGCTGCTCGCCAAGAAGGGCGAGCGGGTGAACAATTCGGCACACTGATTCCTAGAATTTTCGATTTCCTTGATTCGCAAGAACCTGATCAAGGCCCTTTTAAGGACTGGTTTCAATATTAATCGGCAATTTAGAATTGATGAGTTAGCCCAACGAATTAAATGTAACCCGGATCAGATCGGCAAACCCTCAGCAAAAGCTGACAATCACACTATTGGTTCATTGCAAAATTTTACCTTAAGAAGCGGTTGATTCGAACCATTAACAGAAAATTGTTACTATATCGTTCGAACGTGCGCAACAATTGATGAGAACCTTACGCGGTGGCGAGTTTTTTGAGGGCTTCGGCTTGATAGTGGTTATTCAAACTGGTAAGGATCTCATCCATATCGCCGTCCATGATGCGATCCAACTGATATAAGGTCAGATTGATCCGATGATCGGTGAGTCGATTTTGCGGGAAATTATAAGTTCGAATTTTTTCACTGCGATCTCCGCTTCCAACCATATTCTTGCGCGTTGATGCAATGGAGTTTGCTTGTTCTTCCTGAGCCATCTGATACAAACGCGATCGTAATACCTTCAATGCTTTCGCGCGATTCTTATGTTGAGACCGCTCATCCTGGCAACTAATGACAATGCCTGTTGGTAAATGTGTAATCCGCACAGCCGAATGTGTCGTATTTACATGTTGTCCGCCTGGGCCACTTGCGCAGAATGTATCGATCTTTAATTCCGATTCCTTGATTTCAACTTCCACATCTTCCGCTTCAGGCATTACCGCTACAGTTACGGCAGATGTATGAATGCGTCCGCTGGCTTCAGTAACAGGAACACGCTGAACACGATGAACACCGGATTCATGTTTCATCCAGCTATATACTCCCTGCCCTTCAATTGATGCAATAATTTCTTTGAAACCACCTAATCCTGTTGGGTTGCTGTCGATGATACCGATCTTCCATCGTTGTTTTTCAGCGTATTTGCTGTACATCCGAAATAATTCCGCAGCAAACAATGCTGATTCTTCACCGCCAGTTCCAGCTCGAATTTCAAGAATGACGTTCTTTTCATCAAACGGATCTTTCGGAATTAACATCAACTGAAGATCGCGTTCGTACTGTTCCTTCTGCTTTTCTAACCCTTCCAATTCTTCTTTCGCCATCGCAACCATATCTGCTGAATCTTCTCCATTCAACAAAGCTTTGGTTTCAGAAATGTGATGCAAGATGGATTTATATTGCCGAAAGTTCTGAACAATATCTTCTATTTCCGATTTCGCTTTTGCATGCTTCTGATACTTCTGGTAATCGGTAGAGATTTCAGGATCCGAAAGAAGATGGTTCAGTTCTTCATACTTCGTCTCCAGTTCTTGCAATTTGTCAATCATGGTTCAATCAAGGAAGGGATTTTGGCAGGACTTAACTTGCTTCTGCTGACTTACTTTTTTTATAACGTCGCTGAAAGCGTTCGAGGCGTCCGGCCGTATCCACTAATTTCTGTTTCCCCGTAAAAAACGGATGGCACATCGAACAAATTTCTACGCGGATTTCTTTCTTTGTGGATCGTGTTACAAACGAAGTTCCACATGCACAAATCACGCGCGTTTCGTTGTAGTTTGGATGTATTCCTTTTTTCATATTTGCTCCTGATTCTTATGGCAGGCTGGAAGCCTGCGGCCCGCAATGCGGACAGGATGTCCGCGCTCCGGAGCGGCATACAAGTATAAACTTCTGACGGAAAAAGTCAAAATTATCGTCGAGCCGGGCTGACAGGTTACATGGCTGCGGACATTGAAGAGAGGAACTCCTTATTACTCTTGGTTTTTCCCATACGATCGATCAACAATTCCATCGCTTCTACTGAAGACAACGGTGACAATACCTTGCGTAAGATCCACACACGATTGAGCTCTTCAGCCGAAAGCAGCAATTCTTCTTTGCGGGTTCCGGACCGATTGATATCGATGGATGGGAAAATACGTTTGTCACTCAGTTTGCGATCGAGATGGATTTCCAGGTTACCGGTACCTTTGAATTCTTCGTAAATGACATCATCCATACGGCTTCCGGTATCTACCAGGCATGTTGCAATGATCGTTAAACTTCCGCCTTCTTCGATGTTGCGGGCGGATCCGAAAAATCGTTTTGGTCTTTGCAACGCATTCGCATCAATACCACCAGACAGAACTTTTCCGCTGGATGGAATGATCGCATTATTTGCACGCGAAAGACGCGTTAAGCTGTCCAGAACGATTACCACATCGCGTTTGTGTTCAACGAGACGTTTTGCCTTTTCGATCACCATGTCGGCAACCTGAACGTGCCGTGTTGGAGGTTCATCGAATGTAGAGCTGATAATTTCAGCATCCACACTACGCTGGAAGTCCGTCACTTCTTCCGGACGTTCATCGATCAGCAGAACGATCAACACAACCTCAGGATGGTTGGACGTAATACTTTTTGCAATTGCTTGCAGCAACATGGTCTTTCCTGTACGCGGCGCTGCAACAATCAAACCTCGTTGACCCTTACCGATTGGTGTCAGCAAATCCATGACACGTGCAGAAACATTTTCCTTTTCATTTTCCAACTGAATCCGCTCATTCGGATAAAGCGGCGTTAAGTTGTCAAAAAGAATTTTGTTACGTGCTTCCGTTGGATGTTCAAAGTTGACAGCTTCAACTTTGATCAACGCAAAATAACGTTCACCATCTTTAGGTGGACGGATTTGTCCGGAAATCGTATCACCGGTTCGCAAGTTAAATTTCCGAATTTGCGATGGTGAAACATAAATATCATCCGGACCTGGTAAGTAGTTGTAATCCGGTGCACGTAAAAATCCAAAGCCTTCCGGCAGAATTTCCAGTACACCTTCAGCGAAGATCAAACCATCTTTTTCAGTTTGGGCCTTTAAAATCTCAAAAATCAGCTCCTGCTTCCGCATGCTGCTGGCCCCACTGACATTTAATTCCTTCGCTACTGTACTAAGAGAAGAGATGTTCATCTCCTTCAATTCAGCAATATTCATAACTTTCTCCGTTTTTTCACCACAAAGTCTCAGAGTCTTTGCGGTTCAAAGACTTTCTAATAATTTTCTCAACTCGTGTTTGCCTTCATTTGTTTGTGTAGAGACAAAGAGCGGAGGTTGATCTGAAAACGTTTCACGCGCTTTCCGATCAGCATCCATTCTTTCTTTCCGATTTAACTTGTCAGACTTATTTAACACAACTACGTTTGGTAAGCCTTGTTGATTGAGCCATTCATTGAGCTGCATATCAAGCTCCATTCCCGGATGCCTTGAATCCACAATGTGAACCGCAAGCTGAAAATTTTCGGCAGTCAAAAACTTCCGGATCAAACGGTCCCAATCGTGTCGCATTTGTTTGGACACTTTTGCGTAACCGAATCCTGGAAAGTCCCCGAATATCCACTTATCCTCTACCCTGAACAAATTCAACGCTTGAGTCCGCCCTGGTGTTTTACTAACTCGCGCTATCGTGGATTGCGTTAACAAATTGATCAATGATGATTTCCCGACATTTGATCTGCCGAGAAATGCTACCCATATACCTCTCACCTCCGGCAGTTTTGTTGTAGCAGTAAAACTGCCGATAAATTCCAAACCCACAATTCACTACTGCGGTAAGATAACTTCTTTCTTGCTCTTCTTTCTGGAAACAGGAGCAATTTCAGGCCGACTTTTTTTCCGTTTTTGTTCCAATGGTTTTATTAAAGCAATTGGAAGAACTTCATCCATTGAATCAACAAGTTTTACAACTAGATCTTTTCTAACATTCGCCGGAATTTCCGATAAATCTTTTTCGTTTTTACGCGGCAAGATAATTGTAGAAACACCGGCGCGATGTGCTGCAAGAATTTTTTCCTTTACACCACCAATCGGCAAAACTTTTCCGCGGAGCGTAATTTCGCCGGTCATTGCCACGTCGCGTTTCACTGGATTTCGCGTAAGAGCTGAAATCAATGCGGTTGCCATTGTAATTCCGGCTGAAGGTTCGATCTTTTGGAATTGCACCTTCAGGAATATGAACATGGAAATCAAGATGTTGGTAAAAATCCGTTGATAATCCAAATTGTTGTGTGCAAGACCGGATGTAGCTTAATGCAGCGCGAGCCGATTCTTGCATTACCTTTCCAAGTTTTCCGGTAAGCATCAGCCGGCCTTTGCCGTTCATCAATGTTGCTTCGGTAAACAGCAATTCACCGCCACGTTCAGTCCATGCAAGACCGGTTGCCATTCCAATTTCATCTGTTTTTTCGCGATCCATTTCAGTGAAATGTTCAACGCCAAGAAATTTTCTGGCGGATTCAATAGTAAGAGTGCGTTCATGAGGATCTTTCGTCGCGATTTTGCGCGCAATTTTGCGAAGGATTGATGCCAGCTCACGTTCCAAATTGCGAACACCGGCTTCCCTCGTATAATGACGGATGATATGACGTATCACCTGTTCCGGGACATTGATTTTGTATCCTGAAAGACCATGTGATTCCAACTGCCTTGGAATCAGGTAGCGTGTAGCAATCTGAACTTTTTCATCTTCCGTATATCCCGGCAGCTGCAAAATTTCCATTCGATCATTCAGCGCAGGCGGAATACTATGCGGAACATTCGCAGTCATGATGAACATTACGTGTGAAAGATCGTAGTGCGTATCAAGATAATGATCCAAAAAGGTTTTATTATGATCCGGATCCAGAACCTCTAATAATGCAGCTGTTGGATCACCGCGGAAATCCATACTCATCTTGTCCACTTCATCCAAAAGGAATACTGGATTGATTGTTCCGGCCCGCTTCATCATCTGAATGATCTGACCAGGAAATGCTCCAATATATGTGCGGCGATGACCGCGGATTTCCGCTTCATCGCGCACACCGCCTAAAGATAACCGCACAAACTTTCGTCCGGTTGCTCGTGCAATCGATGCCCCTAACGAAGTTTTCCCAACACCAGGACGAACCAGCAAAGCACAAAATCGTTCCGGCATTCTTTTTCTTGGATAACTTTCGCGTTGCAAGATATTCAATAATGCGCTCCTTTATTTTTTCCAGACCGTAATGGTCTTCATCTAAAATTTTTTGTGCTTTTCTCAGGTCCTGAATCTCTCGTGTTGTTTCACTCCATGGCACTCCGAGGATCCAATCAAGATAATTGCGCGAAACTGTGGCTTCAGCCGACATTGGCGGCATCAATTGCAAACGCCGCAACTCACCCAAAGCTTTTTCTTTTGCATCATCTGCAAGTTTTAGTGACTCGATTTTCTTACGATATTCATCAATTTCTTCCTGAGCAATGTTCTCTTCATTGCGGCCCAACTCGCGTTGAATTGCTTTCATCTTTTCGCTCAAATAGTATTCGCGCTGCGCACGTTCCATTTGTTTTCGTACACGCGAATCCAACTTCTTTTCAACTTTGAGCTTCCCAATCTCCTGCCGCAAGATCGCAAGCACACGCGCAAGCCTTTCACCGGGGTGAGTTATCTCCAACAAATCCTGCTTCTGGTTAATTTCCAGGTTCAAATATGCGATTACTAAATCTGCCAGACGTCCTGGATTATCGGTACGATGCGGCAAAACCGCGCCTGCAGAAAATCCTGGAACACGTTTCGCATATTGTTCCAACAACGATAACAATTCGCCTTTTCTTTCGGCTAATAATGGATCGGGCTCTACTGATCGTTGAAGTACTTTCACCGTTACAGAAAAATGGTCGCCCATATGCGCTTCTAAAATCCGGGCACGCTCAATTCCTTCAACTAACACTTTCGTATTCCCATCATCCTGCCGGATGCTTTCCACAACGTAACCGACACAGCCGATGGAAAAAATGTCTTCAAGCCGCGGATTTGTAATTTGAGCTGATCGTTGTGCTGCAAGAAATAATCTGCGATCGCTTTCAATAGCCGATGCCAGTGCTTTTAGCGAATTTTCGCGGCCAACTAAAAATGGCATCATCATACCTGGAAATAACACTGCATCCCGCAATGGAATCATTGGGAGTGTCAGGATTTCTGGTACAGTTGCGTGGTTTTGTTTCATATAATGAGGTTCTTTATTGCAGAAACGTAGAGTATTTTTTTCAGTTTAGTGAGATGCCGGAAGGAAACTCAATCTTTAGTATTATACAGCCTTTTCAATTAAAGTAATTGGCTTCGAGAAATTCAGAACGACATCCTTGGTAATAACACATTCCTTGATATTCTTCTGTGAGGGGAGATGGTACATCAGGTCCAGCATCAGATCTTCAATGATTTGGCGTAATCCCCTCGCTCCCATTTTACGCTTTAAAGCCATTTCTGCAATGGTTTTAACTGCATCATCAGTAAATTTAAGCTCAACGCCGTCATAATCCAGCATCACCTGAAATTGTTTGACCAGAGCATTTTTCGGCTCAGTCAGAATACGAACCAGAGCAGCCATATCCAGGTCATGCAACGCTGCCACAACAGGAAGACGTCCAACAAATTCTGGAATTAATCCAAACTTGATCAAATCTTCCGGTTGAACTTGTTCCAAAAGGGATCCTGTATCCTTTTGACCCTTCGGTGGAATGTTTGCACTATAACCCAAACTTTTGCGCCCAACCCTGCGTTCAATTACTTTTTCTAATCCAACAAATGCGCCACCACAAATGAACAAAATATTTGTGGTATCAATTTGATAAAACTCTTGATGGGGATGTTTACGTCCACCTTGTGGTGGAACATTCGCAACAGTCCCTTCAAGAATTTTCAGCAAAGCTTGCTGAACGCCTTCACCGGAAACATCACGCGTAATCGATGGATTTTCATCCTTACGCGCGATCTTATCTACTTCATCTATATAAATAATTCCTTTTTGAGTTTTCTCCAGGTCACCGTTCGCATTCTGGAATAATTTCAAAATAATATTTTCAACGTCTTCACCAACATAACCCGCTTCAGTTAACGTTGTAGCATCTACGATTGCAAAAGGTACGTTCAAACATTTTGCAAGCGTTTGTGCAAGCAACGTTTTTCCGGTACCCGTAGGACCGATCAAAAGAATATTGCTTTTGCTAACTTCGATATCGTTTTTCTTCTTGGTGAGTTCGATCCGTTTGTAATGGTTGTAAACGGCCACGGCAAGCTTCTTTTTGGCCATTTCTTGACCGATTACATATTGATCCAGGAAGGCTTTAATATCGGATGGTTTCAGATATCCGGAAGAAGAGGTGTTTCGATTAAAGACGTTTTCTTCTTCTATAAGAAGGTTACGGCAAGCTTCGATACATTCGTCGCAGATGCAAACGGATGGGGAGCTTGCAATTAGTCGTCGGACGTCTTCCTGTCGTTTGTGGCAGAAGGAACACCGCAAAACAATGCCGTCGTTACTGTTTCTTCGTACCATGTAAGTTGAAGCGCTAGAACCCCTTTAGGCCAATCTCAAGCATAATCATAGAGGCAGCAAGGTAGTTTGTCAATTTTTTGACCACTTGGTTGTCCAGCCTCTATTCCGTGCGTTTTTTGGTGTTGGAACGCTGGTAGATTACGTCATCAATTAAGCCGTATTCTTTGGCCTGTTCGGCCGTCAAAATGAAATCCCGATCCAGATCTTTTTCGATCCGCTCGCGCGGCTGTTTGCAATGCTGCTGGTAAATTTCAGTGATCCGATCCTTCATTCTCAATATTTCTTTGGCCTGAATGTGAATATCAGATGCCTGACCCTGAAACCCGCCAAGAGGCTGATGCAAAACAACACGCGAATTAGGAAGTGCCAGTCTTTTTCCAGTAGTCCCTGCAGCTAAAAGTACTGATGCCATACTTGCAGCCTGACCGATAACAATTGTTGAAACATCAGGACGAACAAACTGCATCGTATCGTAAATAGCAAGACCGGCTGTAAGAACTCCGCCAGGTGAGTTGATGTAGATCTGAATATCTTTCTCCGGATCTTCTGCTTCCAAAAATAACATTTGTGCAATTACAAGATTTGCAATCACATCATCAATCGGCGTACCGATAAAAATGATGTTGTCTTTTAGCAGCCGCGAGAAAATATCGTAACCACGTTCACCGCGATTCGTTTGTTCAACTACTACCGGAATCCATTGATTAACTACATCGGGCATTTTCATTTGTAAAATTGCTCCTTAGGAATTTGTAACGCCGGCGGCTTGCCGGCTAACTTTGTTTTCGTATTGCGATATCTCAGCCGGCCAGCGGCCGGCGTTACAAATCGCTTCACAACCTCTCTCCGTTCTATAATCCTATTTCATAACGGCTTGGTCCACTAAAAAATCTAATGTTTTTGTTACGCGAATTCTGTTGCGCAAATTATCCATCTTTTCTTCTTTGATGACTTCAGCCTTGATTGCCTCCGGCGCGCGCCGTTGTTGATCTGCCATCCGTTGAATTGCTTGATCCACATCTTCATCAGTAACTTCGATTTTTTCAAGATCACCAATTGTTTCCAAAATCATAGAACCGCGAATATTTCTCTCTGCTTGCTGTGATAATTTTTCCTGAATCTCTTTCCAATTAATTGAAGGATCTTTCAAATTCACTCCGCGATGATGCATTACATAAGCATATTCATTCAGCAGCGATTCGGTTTCTTTTCGAACCATAGTTTCAGGAACTTCAAAAGGATTTTCATCCACAAGCCGTTTCAGAACTTCTTCCTTACGAGCATTTTGAAGTTGATTCTTTTTATGCGTAAGCACATCTGCAGAAATTTTTTCTTTCAGATCAGCGAGGGATTTGAACTCTCCCAGATCTTTGGCAAATTCATCATCAATTGTCGAAAGACGTTTTTCATTCACACTCTCCATCTTTATTGAATAATGAATGGTTTTGCCGGCGATCGATTTTTCAGGGTTATCTTCCGGATAGGTCGCATCAAATTCAACTAAATCACCAGCACTTTTTCCTTCAAGATTTTCGTTGAATGCAGGATGATTATCGGTCGAACCAAGTTCAATACTGGAGCGGCCATCATATAATGTTTTCGCTTTATCATCCTGGGTAACAGTCGCTTTCACCTGAGCATTAATGAAGTGTCCTTTTTGTGCAGGAGTGTTTTCTAAAGGAATCAATTCAGCTGTTGCTTCCTGATGATTCTTCAACACCTGATCCACTTCTTCATCTTTCACTTCTAAATTTTCCGCTTTGAGTTCCAAACCGCGATAATTTCCAAGCTTTACATTTGGACGCGTTTCAACCGTAACTTTGAATAGAAACGGCGAACCTTCTGCATAAAGAACATCGTGGAGCGCAGGTTCAGTGATTACATCCAATTCATTTTCTTTTAATGCTTGTTTGTATGCATCGGGAATGACTGTATTAATAACTTCATCTTTAATATGTTGGGCATAACGTGAGCGAACCATATTCTCAGGTGCTTTTCCCGGGCGAAATCCTGGAATCCGCGCTGATCTCATAATGATACGAACTGCTTGTTTTACATGAGTATCGACATCTTCCCAAGGGATCTCGAAATGAATTATTTTTTTTACATCACTGACATTTTCAATTTGGGTCTTCAAGGTCGGAAACTCCTGCTAGGTGGGGTTTATTTTTCTCCTAGATTAAGAATAGAACAGTGAATGTAACACTGCGATGGTACATTGTCAAAAATCTCGCGGTTCTCGAGTACTAAAAATTGTTCTAAGGGCTGTAGCTATTTATGAAGCGTCGCACCACATATTGTGTTTAGCATTTCTGTGAACGGCACAATGCTAGTGCAGTGCGCAAAACTGCTGTAATGATGCGCATCCCCGCTCTTTTGTTGCTCTAACATTGTGACTTTTGCACAGAATCTGTGGAAATCTGTGCAAAAGATTTCAGCAAAGCTGAATCTTTTGCGATGCTGAATACTAGATGCTGGATGCTAGGAAAAAACGATTGTAAAACTCCAAGCATCTAGCATCAAGCATCGCATTTTTAGGCGCATATGTTATCTTTTTCATATGAGATTTTTTGACGCAGTTTCACCTTTTGACGCGCGGTACTACGGTGCTGATGAAGTTTTTTATAACAAGGTTCGTGATTATCTTTCTGAAGAAGCGAACATCAAATATTTACTCAGAGTTGAAGAAGCTCTAATCCAAACTCTCGCCGAATATGGCTTTTGCAGCAATGAAGTAGCTCAGGAAGTTTCGAAGGCGTGTAAAGACATCACAGCAGCAGAGGTGTATGAAGAAGAAGCGCGGATTCAACATAATATTCGCGCATTAGTCAACGTCATTCGACGCAGGATCAGTGAAAAAGCGCGAGGGTACGTTCATCTCTTTGCCACTTCTAACGACATCATGGATACGTCTGCTGCGTTGAGGTACAAAGACTTTTCCGAAAAAGTTTTGATTCCGGATCTTGCTGAATTGTTGAATTTCTTGTCCGATATTGCGCGTCGTGAAGCTGGAACAGTTCAAATGGGACGAACTCACGGACAGCATGCTGAACCGATTACATTTGGATACGCTATTGCACTTTATGTAAGCCGTTTGGGCGGCAGAATTGTGAAAATTGATGAAGCTCGCAAAAACATGCGAGGAAAATTTTCGGGGCCTGTGGGTGCACACAATGCCCTTTATCTGGCACTTCGCGAACGTACACTTCAGTTTGAAAAAGATTTACTTGCAAAATTAGAATTACGTCCAAGCGACACCGGAGTTTCATCGCAGCTTGTTGAACAAGAATTCCTGGTCGATTTAGCTTACAGCGCTGTTTCTACTTTCGGGATTCTCGCGAATTTTGCGGATGATATGCGGCATCTTTACCGAACGGAAATTGCGGAAGTAAGAGAACAGTTCCAGCCGGATCGTGTAGGCTCTTCCACGATGCCTCACAAAATCAATCCTAAAGATTTTGAAAACGTAAAATCGCTGTGGAAGGCGTACATGCCGCGTTTTGTTACAGCGTTGATGGATCAAATTTCTGAGCATCAACGAGATTTAACTAATTCCGCCAGTTTGCGTTTCCTGGCAGAGTTTTTTGCAGCACTTGATTATGCGGTGTATCGCACAACGAAAGTTGTGAAAGTTCTGGAAGTCGATCGAGAGCGGCTGATGAAAAATATTGAAATGACGCGCGATTCCATTATTGCCGAGCCGCTGTACATTCTTCTTGGATTGCATGGCTGTCCTGATCCTTACGATTGGTCGAAGAAATTAATCAATCAATCGCGAACCACTGGCCGCAAAATGACGGAATTAATGGAAGAACAACCAGAGCTGCGGGAATATTTTGCGAAGTTTCGACCGGACGAACGTGACCTGATCAATCATCCCGAAAAATATACAGGCAATGCAGAGCAAGTAACTTTAGAAACCTGTGATTACTGGCAAAAGAAAATATCCGCAATTCTTTAAATCACCGAAACACTGAATACACGGAATTAATCGATTTCTTTCTTTCAGTGAATTCCGTGCTTCCGTGATTCAAATTAGCGGTCAATATGCCATTCTTCAAACAAGTCTTGTTCTTCATTTTAATTTCTCTTCACATGTTTATTGTTCCAAAGGGAGCCTTTGAAGACGGTTTTTCTATCTTCACAGAGTTGCCATTTTTTCGGTCTATTCAGCTATACAGAGGCAGAGTTCCTTGCATTATTGAGCCATGGTGAATATTTGCGAATCATGCGGGAACATATGTTTGTTGCCCCAAGGGATTCTGGAATCTGGAAACAAAATGAAGATGGCGTAGTGACATTGAATTTGAATCACTTACGTTTTACATGGTAAATGATCAATCTCTTAAGAGGTTTAAGAAGGTAAAAATGGAACTCGCCAAATTCCTTCAGTATTCACCCGAAAAAGAATTTTCTTCAGAAACAGTTTCCTCAATTGGCAGTAAGAATAATAGTTACAAAGATTATGGTGTATTACTTGGGGAGATAACAATCGATGCAGAAGCAGCATATGTAAAAAAGATACTTCCGAGAGCTGACCTCGAAGGATTGTTGCGTAGGATGAACGAGTACGAGGTTGCTACGGATAAAAATGAATTCCGCTTTATACCGTTAACATATGGACATTGGATTTTTCTTGAATGGCAAAACAGTGAACTGCCTAACGCTGGGGACCGGAAGCAAATGGTAGTTGAGTTAGCAGGATTGGAAAAAGACCAGAAGCCTCCATATTATTTTGTGGAAATTTCCCAAGAGGTTTTCGAAAAAGAAGCCGGGACAACTCAGCCGTTTATGTTTTATCGAGGGATGAATAAGAACCGCCCTCACAATCAAGAAGTAACAAAAAAAATTACCTTTCCTTGTTCTTCAAACAAATGATAGCCCGTCGCGAATCACGGAAACACTGAATACTCGGAATTAATAGATTTTTTTAGTTCAGTGAATTCCGTGCTTCCGTGATTCAAATTAACGGTTAAAGATGCAACCGAGGATTTTGTAGAGCAGTTTCGCGCAGTACAAAGCTTTACCCTCTTGTAGACATTGCCCGGCAAGATCTACACTCACAACATTCCTTCGATAGGTTAATTCGCGCGTTAAATTCATCAGATCTCGCCATGTCAATTCGTCTGGATTCATTCCATTCATATCAATTGTGAAGTAAACATGTTCCGGTAATTCATCAACCACTTTTACAAACCATTCACGATCGGTTTCGATGTCTTTCCTATAAAAGGTCTTGCTTCGAAGTTTTGCAGTATCTGCATCGATTTGAAGGACAACGATCGAAGGCCACTTTTCGAGATGCGCTTTCACCAGCGAAGTAAGCGAGTGTTCGTCACCGAGGGTTACCTGAAATTTTCCGGCTTGCAAAATTTGCTGTGAAACTTCATACAACTTTTCCATCATCGCATCAGCATTCCCAACTTCCGGAACCATTTCTTCCAAAGTATGGATTCCGATTTTGTAAGTTTCTTTGCCAAGCTCTTCATCGTTAAGATCTACGTTTCGGGATGCCGAAATAATTTCGTGTGGCGCATTTGTAGATTGGTAATGTATAGGCAGAATTACAACTTTCGATTTCTCGAAGGTAGAATCTTCGGATGGAAGTCCAAGAAAATTGAATGGACGTGAATCGGATTGGATCAATTTCTAACGGAACTCAACAAAAATTGCTGCAGCGATGACCGTTGTCCAAAGTCCATATTTTTCGCCAACTGCTGATTGAGTAATATTACGGGCCGATACAATGTGATCACTCAATCTATAGATCTCACGGTTTGCGTCCCAACTTTTGTCTGGATCAAATTTAAGACCGAGAGTTGTTGCCAGCATACCTGCTGCTAAATCTTCTGCATAATCTGCAGCTTGCTTTTCAGTCTGACCATAGCTGTGATGTTCTGAAAGATATCCATAAAGCTTTTTATCGCGTGGAATTGCAAGACCAATCGATGCCGCAATCAATCGGTGTGGTTCATTTGTAGAACTTTCGGACATAACAGCAAAAACAACCTGTCCCGGTTTCAAATATTTTTTTCCTTGCTCTCGTGTAATAATTTTGCAATTTGGCGGAAAGATTGAAGATACACGAACAAGATTTAACGGCGCAACGCTGGCATCTCTTAATGCCATTTCAAAACTGGTGAGTTTTTCTTTGTGAACGCCTTTCCCTTTTGTTAAAAAAAGCGTTTTAGGTACCATCCTTTACTTTCCTCCAATCTGCAAATTTAGAAATGTCTTCTTTGAAAAACAATTGAAAACTAACAGAAATACTTTTTGGTGTCAATGAAATACGTAACAGGATTGTAATCTATTTTTTACTTCGTGGAATGCAGAGAAGTTTTAAAACGGAGCCACGCTTCGCGAAATACCGCACGCTGGGGAATAAAATCGTGTTCCTGTAGCGCACGCAAACCGTATTTGCTTCGCAATTCGCTTAATGCTGTTCGAACATCTTTACTACTTCGAACCGCGGCACGAACTTCGTGAGCTTGCTCGCTGACTTGAACATCGACTTCATCCAAACTTGTTCTGGATGCCGAACGATAAGCCTTCCAGTGGGAATAAACGCGAAACAAAAGGTAATAGCCGATTAAATTTGGACCGGGGATCGGCATTGCAAGAAGCGAAAAAGGAAGAAGCAAAATATCTACAATCAACCATCGAAGGTGATGATAAGAACGATCGCGCATCATCACTTTCATTCGGTTTCGAATTACAGCAGGATCAATCGGTTGATTTAGCAGTACAGTAATTTTATGAAATCGTTGCAAACGACGCACAAAACGATCACCGGCGAATAAATCGCAGGTCACCTGTTCATAGCGCGCCTTCGTCTTTTCAAAAAACTCACGTCCTTTTTCAGATGCTTTCTGCTTCCAATTATTTTCAGTAATAAAGCATTCATCGAATAACAACAATTCGGCCGATTTTGCTCTGCTGCCAGATACAAAATCGAGACACGATCATGAACGCGATTTACTTTTGGTTCTTCCAAAGTCGAACTCATTTTCTTCTTAATGTTTGAATTTCATCAGTTAACTTTTTCTGATGATCTTGACCAAAAAAAGAACCGACTTCATATAAAAGTGCATACAGAATTTCTTCCAACGCGCCTGCCACAACTTCCATCTTTCCGTCTGCTTCAATGACCGGGATATTCCTCATTAAAGAATCTGAATCCAAACGGCCGTAAGTATCCAGCTTTAGGTTCCTCAACAAATCGGGCGATGCAAGTTTCACCTGATCCATTGCTTTGGTAGCAATAGCTTCTGCCTGATCTTCAACACGTTCAAACGCATAATCATAAATGTGAGAAAACAAACTGTTGTAATTTTCCACCAGATCATGGAATTCATATTCCATATCGGCTGAAATTACTTTCGCAATAATAGTCGGTTGATCCTTTTGATCTTGCGGTTCAACTGAGTCCAAAACACCGACCATCATGAAAGCCCACAAATGCTTGCATGTATCAAAGTTACTCATGTAACTCATTGTGCAAATTTCTTCAATTGAGAACTGTCCTTTTTCGCACAATGAAAATAAATGCTGTTCTTCCGATTCCAAAGTAAGATTCAAAATTAATTTTGATGCTTCCTCTGATGGAATCATTTTGTGTTGAATTGTCCCTATCCCTTTTAAAATACGTGTCCAGGAGTTAATGGACTTTACGCCATCAAAGATAATGTCTTCAGTGCTCATATTCAAAAGAATCATTTCATGGGTATTTACATCTTTTAATGCCAGCTCGTATTGACCCTTCGTAACTCTAAACAAACTGTGAATGATATCTCTGACTTGATTGCGAACTCCTTCCACCAGTTCTTCCGGAGTGATGACATTCATGTTAACAAGGATAGAACCAAGGCGTTTTCCAGGTTTAACCATTTTTGATGCAATCATCAGCGGACGAAGTGGAATTCTATCGTTGCGTAAAAGCGATTCCCCCAGCCGGTCATCAGTATTGCTGGATGATGCAAAAATAATCTGACCATCAAGGATGTAAATCGCTTTTTGGTACTCGTACATCTCACACGTGAGTACACCTGTTTCGCGGCTTCGCGTGACGGAGCGTAAGAGTTCAGGTAAGGAAGATTCCTCCAGAGATCCGCGAATAATCAGTTCGTCGCTCACGAATCACTCTCGGTTTTGGTTGCTTGTTCGCGGGCAGGAATATCTGCGATCGCAATTGCATTTTTACTTTTTCCTTTGATCACAAACATCGCTTTATCTGCTTGTCTTACAAGTTCATCTTTGGAATGAGCATGAGTAGGATAGGATGCGATTCCGATGCTGCCGGTAATTGAGACCTTGATGTTTTCATTGATCACGATCTGTTTGCTGGCAATAACATTTCTGATGCGTTCAGCCACTTGAAATGCGCCTTGACTGTCTGTTTCGGGAAGTACAACACAAAATTCATCGCCACCGTATCGGACCACTTTATCAATTCCGCGAACGGTTAAAATCATTCTTCGCGCAACTTCTTGAAGTGTTTTTGAACCGGTTAGATGTCCATGCTGCATGTTCACTTCTTTCAGATTGTCCACATCAAAGAAAATCAGCGATAGATTTGATCCATATCTTCGTGCACGCATAAACTCTTCTTCGAGATAGCGTTCAAAATATCGGCGGTTGTAAGCTTCAGTCAAATCATCTTTGATTGTCAGCTCTTTTGTTTTGTAGTGGGTGACCGCATTGAAAACTGCGCCTGAGATTTCATCAATTAAAAGTGATAAGACTTTGTAATCGTCGTTTGAAAATGAATGCTTGCTCGAAGCAAACTTCACATTTACGAGCAGTCCTAAAGGTTCATCACGCGACCAAATTGGTGCTGCAATTAGTGCTCGAACTTTTCGATTTCCCAAATTTTGTGGATCGTTCAATAGAACAGGTTTTCGATCTAGGAGAATTTTGTGATATTGCGATTCTGGCATTCCAAAAAGTTCATCTTCCTGTTCGCCACCACTGACTCCACGAACCGATTTTCGGATTAATGATCGCGATTTCTCATCCAAAAGCAGCAAAGCTCCACCATCAGCTCGTGTCAACTCCATTGCAGAGTCCATAAGAATATTGACAAGACCGTCTAACTCCATCGTAAGCGCAATCTCTTTGATAATCTGAAGAAGCGCTTCTTCACGTTGATATCTTTTGCCGGTGGGCACCAGGATATTGCTTTCATCAAAAAATTTCTGAACATCCAGCATGCTGACAGGATTAGCCCAATAATGATTTGCGCCATTTTGAAATGCACTCACTGCGGAAGAAACGACATCAGGACCTGAAACGATAATCTGAAATGGTGCGCGGGCGCGATTGCGAATTTCTCGCAATTGTGAAATTCCTTCCGAATCTATCATGCTGATAAAAATGAGACCATAGTGATGCTCTGACATTTTTCTCAATGCTTCAGCTTCTATAACCGTATTGTCCACCTCATATCCGCGGCCTGATAAAAAGGCTGACAATGGCTCCGGCAAAATGCGGGATGGATCGATTACGAGTGCCCGATCTTTCATTTATCCCCGGGGTCCACGATTTTTCATCAGTATTTCAATCATATCAATTGGCAAAGGGAAAATGATTGTAGAATTCTTTTCCGTAGCAATTTCGGTCAGCGTTTGAAGATAGCGCAATTGGATGGTGAGGGGTTCAGATGCAATTTGTTTGGCCGCTTCTGATAATGCTTTAGCCGCTTGTTTTTCACCTTCCGCATGAATGATCTTAGCGCGTTTTTCACGTTCAGCTTCCGCCTGTTTGGCAATTGCACGCTGCATCTCTTGCGGAAGATCCACATGTTTAACTTCAACTATAGAGACTTTGATTCCCCAAGGATCTGTTTGCTGATCCAGAATCTGTTGCAAGCGCAAGTTTAGTTTTTCACGTTCGGCCAGCAAACCATCCAATTCAACTTCACCCAGAACCGAACGAAGGGTTGTTTGAGCAAGCTGGGAGGTCGCATACAGGAAATTTTCCACTTCAACAATTGCTTTGTTTGGATCGAATACTCGGAAATAAACTACTGCATTTACTTTGACTGAAACGTTATCCCGTGTGATTACATCTTGTGGTGGGACATCCATCGTGACGGTACGAAGACTCACCCTTACTAGTTTTTCAAATGGTGCGGCGACAAACACTATTCCAGGACCACGAGGAACGGGAACAAGTCTGCCAAGCCTGAAAATGACGCCACGTTCATACTCTCGCAGAACTTTGATCCAGGAGGTCAACAGGATTATTCCAAAAATGATTACTACTGCGTATGTAATTAAGTTGCTGTTCATTTGCACTCCATCATAACGGAACCGAAGAACTGTACGGTTCTCCGCGAATTTTTTCAACGTGAAGCGTCAGACCATTTACCGATCGAACTCGTACGCGATCTCCTTTAGAAATCGGTTCCGGTGAAACTGCTTTCCAAATTTCGCCGCGAATAAAGATCTGACCTTCTGGATTAATGTCCGTTTGTGCGGTACCAATTTCTTGAAGCATCCCTTGCACACCCGTGACCGGTTTTTTGCGGTGTAAAGAAATCACCAGATACACCAATACCGCCATCGTAACTGCAACCAGCCCAATTACAGTTGCAATCACCTGGAATGTAACTTTCATTTCTGGAATTGGTGCATCAATGAGCATCGTGGCTCCCAGAATAAGAGACAGAATGCCGCCAACGGTCAGCATTCCATAGCTATGAACCTTCAGTTCCAGAATAAACATGATTGCAGCGAGACTGATAAAAATTAATCCGACATAATTTACTGGAATTATCTGTGATGAAAGAAAAACAAGAGCGATGCAAGTAACTCCGATAATCCCCGGCAGGATTAATCCAGGACTATAAAGTTCGATCATGATTCCCATCATTCCGATTCCAAAAAGAATGAAGGTGATATTCGGATCAGCAAGCACCGAAAGGAATTTCTGGCGACCGGTCATTTCATATTTGATAACGGTTGCTTTTGCTAATTGAAGCTTTTGCGAACTTCCATCGAAACGTTTTATCGTAGTTCCATCCAATTGCTTCAATAAATCATTCACATCTTTTGCGATGAAGTTGATAAGGTTCAATTTAACAGCTTCAGTTTCGGTAAATGACACACTATCTCGCACTGCTTTTTCGGCTTGTTCAACATTTCTGGCTCGTTTTTCTGCGAGTGTTTTGATGTAAGCCACAGAATCTTCAGTTGCTTTCTTCATCAAAGTTTTAGTGTTCTCGTTATCCGCGCCTTCCTGGCCGAACACAGGATGAGCTGAACCAAGATGAGTTCCGGGAGCCATCACTGCGACATCAGCAGAAATAACCATATAAAATCCCGCGGATGTAGCTCTGGAACCGCTTGGTGCGACAAAAGCTATCACTGGAACTGGAGATGCGATCACTTTTTCAATGATCGATCTCATTGAATCGACATATCCGCCGGGAGTTTCAATTTGGAAGATAATGGCATCAGCTTTTTGTTGAGCGGCATAATCGATCGCTTTTTCCGCATATTCTGCGGTAATCGCATGGATGGTGCCATCAATGAAGAAATGAACTACTTTCGGACTCCCCCAAATCGGCGTAATCGCAACAAGCGAAAACACGACAAATAAAGCTTTTATTTTCATCGAGTTAGAAATACAACCCCGCCGATATTTCGATTATATTCGACAGGCCCGCTAAATTTCAAGGAATGAGACCGATTTGGTCTGGTTCTGGTCGGTATTTCTCGCCCTAAAAGAATAATCCGTAATCCGTAAAACGTAATAGAACCGAATACGCATTACGTTTTACGTTTCACGTTTTACGGAGTTCAGGATTTCACCCGCGAGATAGATAGACCCAAAAATCAGAAGTGGGTGACCCTTTTCCTTTGCTCGTTCTAACGAAAGTTGAATCGCAGACTCGACATTCTCATCAAATTCCCATCGAATTTTTTCGTCATCGCAAGCTTTTGTCAGTTGATCCTTTGTTGCACACCTGGATACCGGGTGAACCCGAGTTAGAACCATTTGATTTATCAAAGGAGCAATTTCAGTTAGCATTCCGGGAATTTTTTTATCTTTCATCGCAGTGAACAATGCAACGACTTCATTCCATCTAAGTTCTTTCAAGAATTCTGCAAGTGATCGAACTCCCATTGGATTGTGAGCACAATCGAGCAGAACAGATGGATTTTGCTGCAATAAATCAAGACGTCCGCGCCATTCGACTTTGTTTAAGCCTTCGATGATCGCATTATCAGAAATATCAATACTGATGGATCGAAGCACATCGCAGGCGGTCAGAGCAACGCCAGCATTGTTCGCTTGATAACGCCCGCGCAGATTAACCCGAATCGGCAAATTTCTGTAGTTAAATACGGGAAAGCCTTCGAGTAGATGCAAGTTTTGAATCGCAGAAGGATCAAATTTTGAAACGGTGCAGTTCAGTCGAGTTGCAACTTCCTGAATCGTTCCTGCTGCTTCAGGAGGAAGTATTCCCAGGGCCACAGGAATTCCGGATTTAAATATTCCCGCCTTTTCAAACGCAATTTGAGCGAGAGATTTCCCCAGAAATTCCTCATGATCATAGTCGATGCTGGTTATCATTGAAACATTTTGTGAAAGAACATTTGTAGCATCAAACCGTCCGCCTAAACCAACTTCAACAACGCCAAAATCGATTTTGGCTTGCTGAAAATGCTGGAACGCTGCAGCTGTGAGTACTTCGAAATATGTTGGAGGCGTTTCCAAACGAGCAGCAGCAATCATCGAATCGACTGCATCAAATATCTTAACCAGGACGGCTTCAAAATCTTTTTCAGATATCAGTTCGCGATTTATTTGAATACGTTCACGGATATCCACCAGATGCGGTGAAGTGTAATAACCTGTTTTGAAACCTTGATTCCGTAAAATGCTTTCCAGCATTGCGCCAGTTGAACCTTTTCCGTTGGTACCAGCAATCAGGACAGATTGAAATGAATTTTGAGGTTGATTTAATGCCTCCAGAATTACTTTGATATTGCGCAGACCAAGTTTGATTCCGATCTTTTCGAGGGATTCAAGCCTTTTGTAAACAGACATCAAAACACCCTGGAGCGCGGGCCTCCGTGCCCGTGAATTTTATTTTGAATGAAAACTACTGTACTCGTTCCAGTAGTAAATTTAAGGCGCGTATTAAATAATCGCGAAGTTGATGTCGTTCGACAATCGCATCAAGCATTCCATGTTCCAACAAAAATTCTGAACGTTGAAAGCCTTCAGGCAGCTTTTGACGGATGGTTTGTTCAATCACACGCGGTCCTGCGAATCCAATCAATGCTTTCGGCTCTGCAATATTAATATCACCAAGCATTGCGTAACTGGCCGACACTCCGCCGGTAGTTGGATCTGTAAGTATCGAGATGTAAGGAATCACGGCATCGTCCAATCGTGCCAGGGCCGCAGATATTTTTGCCATTTGCACCAGCGACAAAGCACCTTCTTGCATGCGTGCGCCACCAGAACAAGACACGATGATTAATGGTGCTCTTGTTTCAAGCGATCGTTCAATGCCTCGGGTAATTTTTTCACCAACTACAGTGCCCATGCTTCCACCCATAAAGGCATATTCCATGGCGCATAACACTACGGATCTTCCACCTAACTTTCCTTCCACCACGCGTATAGCATCACTATGACCAACTGTATTCCAATTCTGCTGTAAACGATCTTTGTATTTCTTTGTATCTTTGAACCTTAAAGCATCAACTGAAATCACATTTCCGAATAACTCTGAATATTTACTTTCATCCAGAATCATTTGAATCCGTTGTTCGGAACCGATTCTAAAATGATAACCACACTTCGGACATACGTTGTTATTCCGTTCAACTTCTTTGTGCCAGATGATCTGATGACAGCCGTCACACTTGATCCAAAGTCCTTCAGGCACACGTGAGGCTTTGTCCGATGTTGGTTCAATCGGTTTTTTTTCTTTTCTAAACCAGGACATTTTGTTCAAAATCGTTGTTAATTTAAAAAACGGTGAGCCCAACCCGCTTTGAATTTCCTTTCCATCGTTTCAGCAGTAATGAAATTCCAGAGCGCGTTGGGCTCCAGCTGAATAAATAATTGCGGTGTTAGGCCTCTACTACATCTTCTTCGCCTTCGGCCGCTTCTTCCCTCTTTTCCATCTCGTTTTCTACTCCCAGCATTGCGCAAGCGCTGTCGTAAATACGACGAACATTTTCCCTTTCGTTTTTTAATTCCGCCAGTCGCTCTCTAACGCGAGATAATTCTTCGTCCATTTTGGTGGCAATCTCTTCGATATGCCTTTTTGCCATCTCGATCGCATTTTCATAAAACTTCTGCTGATCTTTTGAAAGTGGCGGCATAGGTTAATCCCTCCGTTAATACCATAGATTTTGATATTACTTCAATTTGAATACAACTGGATAAGTAACTCGGCACCTTTACACGTTTGCCTGCTTTTACAGCCGGACGAAATGTCCATTTACGCACCGCAGAAACAGCAGACTCATTCAACCCGGAGGAGCCACCTGCCGGGCGTAAAATTTGTACATCGGAAACCTGTCCATTCTCATCCACCAGAAGTCCCAAAATGACGGTACCTTCTACCTTTTTTTGACGGGCTACTGGTGGATAATCAGCTTCTATCTTTTTTATCAGCACCGGTTTACTAACATCGGGTGCCAATTCAACAAGATCACCTTCATTCACCGTTGGCTGTTGCGGAGTTTCAGCTGCAGGCTCTGCCGGAGGCTGCTCCGTTGCTGCCACTGGTGGAGGTTGTTGTTGTTGTTCTAATTGTGCTACTTGCGCTTGTTGCTCAGCCACCGCTGCCGCTTCTTTTTGCCGCTGTTCTTCAAGAGCTTTCTCTGCTTCAGCCTGCTTTAGCTCTTCCGCACGCGCTTCATCTTCTTTCTTCTTCGCATCATCTAACTTTTTCTGTTCTTCAAGTTTCTTCTGCTGATCTAATTTCGCCTGATCATCCTTCTTTTTTTGTTCTTCTTTTAATGCTTCATCTTTCTTCTTCTGTTCTTCCATCAACTTGAGCAATGCCGCTTTTTGTTGTTCTGTTTCGGGTGACGGGTTTGCAGAAGTTACAGGATTTTGAGTTGATGCTTGCGGAGGTTTTGATTCCGTTGAAGTAGAAGAGACTTTGGGATTTTGCGTTTGTTGTGGTGCGTTTTGTTGAGTGTTAGTGTGGTTCTGCGGACGGAACATGTAGTATACGAGGCCGCCTACAATTGCAGCAAGAACAATTCCGGCAACCAGGAATTTTATGAAATTGCCGCCGGTTTGTTGAGGCGGAATGATTTCAGGTGCTGAAATATCTCGAAATCCGGTTGTAGAGATTTGATGAGTCGGAGATGTAATATTTGGACTCTGCTCTGATTTCAATTCCGGTTCTGTCATCTTCGGACTTACGATCGGAGCTGCTGTTACCTTGGGAAGTTCGGCGACTTGCGCAGTTTGTTTGGGAATTTCTTTAGAAGGTAAATCAACAGCAGGCTGAGGAGCTGTCGGTTTAGTCGGCTGCGGAGCAATTGTCATAGCAGCTGATTGCGCATTCGCTACCGGTGCGGAAGGTTTTTCAGCAACTTTCTCCGGCTGTTTTGATTTGAATTGATCTGTTATTTCCTTGCCAATAACAAGGGTTTCGCGGCTGCCTGATTCTTGTACCCATTCTTCCGGGAACAAATTTCGAGCAAAACTTGCAAGGCTGGCACTGGTAGCGTTGTATCCTTCTGTATAAAAAAGATTATCCAGATCTTTTTGTAATTGAGATGCTAACTGATATCGATCATCCGGATTTTTCTGAAGGCCTCTGCTTAATATCTTTTCCAATTCTTTTGGCAGAGTTGAAACAACACTGCAAATCGGTGTTACACGTGCTTCACGAACTTTTTCAAGAATTGTAACTTCGGTGTCGTTGTCTTCAAAAAATAACGGACGACCCGCCAGCATTTCATAAAGAACTGCACAAACACTGAAAATATCGGAACGACGATCAACTGCCTTTCCCCAGGCTTGTTCGGGTGACATGTATAAAAGCTTGCCCTTTAACGCACCATGTTGTGTGACATGCACTTTCGTAGCGGCTTTTGCAATTCCAAAATCAACCAGTTTTACATCACCTTCGTAAGTAATAAGTATGTTTTGTGGTGACACATCTCGATGAACAAGATTCAGCGGGTGACCATTTGAATCATTCTTACGATGTGCATAATCCAACGCACTGCAAATTTTGGATGTGATCAAAATACCAAGTTCCGCTGGAATCGCTTTACTCTTCGTACGCGCCGCTTTCAGAACAGCGCGAAGATCTTTGCCATGAACATATTCCATGGCGATGTAATAGGAATTATCAATCTTTCCTAAGTCGAAAATCTGGCAAATGTTATGATGAGTTAATTGCGCCGCCAGTTTTGCTTCATCAATGAACATCGTGATGAATTCTTCGTTATCAGACATGTGTGGAAGAATCCGTTTAATTGCCAAGATTTTCTCAAATCCTTCTACGCCTTTGCGTTTTGCCTTGAACAATTCGGCCATTCCACCTGTAGCAATTTTGCTAAGCAACAGATATTGACCAAAGTTAATTCCTTCAGTTGCAGTGACAGCTGCGATCGCACTTTCGATTTCATTTCGCAAAAGTTGAATAGTCGGCTGCGCGGGCTCTTCAGCTTTGGCGACTGGAGGTTCCTCGGGCTTCGCTGCGAAAGGTTCTGCTTTGGCCTTGTCCTTTAAAATTCCAGAAAGCGTATCACTGATCTTCCGCTCTAATTCCTCATCAAAAGAACTTTTCTTTGGTGAAGCTTCTGCAGGTTTTGATGATTCATCCACTGGAACAGGATTTGTGGCTGGTCCAGTTTTTTGTTTGACACCAGAGCTGGTAATAATTTTTTCGTGCTCAAGCTCTCGTTCAACACTCGCAATCACATCAGTGAATAAATCTTCCGATGTAAAAGTCGCATCGCCAGCGGGTTTTGCAGATACAGGAACAGTTGAAACTGGCGTAACGACCGGTGCTGGCGGTTTTGGAGGTTGCACTGGCACCGATGATGACTTTACCGGTTGCGGCGCTGGTTTTGCAGGAGCTACAGGTTTAGGTTTTGATTTCAGTTTAGTAAAATCCAAACTCAAACCTGCGAGCGATTCTTCCAACTTTTTGTCAATATCATCTTTTACTCGCGGCTTTTCAGATTTCTTTACAGGCGCAGGAGCAGGAGTTGGAATTGGATTTGCCGTTTTAGTTGGAATTGGAATTGGAGGAGCAGGAGATTGTTTTTCGTTAATTGCTTTTTCGGCGGAATCAATCGCCAGCTTAATGTCTTCCGAAGAGAATTGAACCGTTGATTGATCGTCCTCTTCCTCAACGGATCTTGGTAGCGGTGTAATCGTTACCGGAGATCCGTTCCCTTGAATCAGATTTTGCAGGATCGAAAGCAGATTTGCATCTTCGATCGGTTTTTCGATATATTCCGTGGCTCCATATTTTTTGATAGCATCGAGTCGATAGCGCTTGCCTTTGTAAACATCAGTAATAATTACGATTGGTGTTTTATCTCCCCCTGGCATTTTGCGGATATTGCTGCACACTTCAAACCCATGCATTTTGGGAATCATGGGTGAAAGCAGAACCAGATCGGGATTCGAAGTTTTGAAGTTGTCGAGAGCGGCCAGACCGTCAGCGCAGGTCTCGACATCAAAGCCAGCTGTCTGTAGTAGCTCGCGGGTGTGACTCAGGCTTTTCGGATCATAGTCAACGACGAGAATCCGTTTGTTTCCCATTGAAAAAAAGGCCTATGTCTCCCCATGAGTTGTATGCAGAATTCAAAACTTATATCACGAAAGTTCCTGATTTGTCAATTATTTACGGGCCTTTGCGGCTCTGCGGTTAATCCCTTAAACTTCCCAATTCATCTCTTCAAAATGTGGACCCGGAACCTGGAAATTAATTGAGCCGGACTGGGGATGTTCTTCAAAAACGATCGCGCTTTTTGATAGCGTAATGCGGAACCGGATCATATCGCCTGAACTGGCATCAAGGTTTGCAAATGGCACCTTCACTTCCAATACCTGTCCGATTCCAACTTCGCATTGGTGCTCTTCAATCAACCATGTATCGTCTCTTTCGCGTTCTAAGGTGAGATTTACACTGCCATCTTCACGATATCCGATCGAAAAAATGAATGCTGGCAAAAATAAAATTTGGCACTGAAATCCTTTTTGAAATAACTCTTCTGCGGTTCCTCTTTGTGGATCAATACGCAAATAAGCATTTTCCAGATCAAATCCAAATAAAATTTGCTTAATTAAAGTTTCGGCGCGATGCATGGTGCCGATTTGATCGGCAACATAATAGTGGCCTGCAGTGAGCCATTCGAAGTAATTTGTGACTTTACCATCCAGCTTCGGATTAACGAACCTGCGAGGAACTCTATAAATCAATTTGCCAGCACGCAGCGCTTTAATCGGTAAGAGTAAAGTTTCTGGAACCGGTTTTTCCAGGAAATGATAGACATTCGTAATATGCTGCCGGAAAAGCCGATCAAACTCTGGATCATTTTCGGATGAATGCTCTTCACCAAACCACCAGAACCAATCGCTTCCTTCAGCAATCAAAATTTCTTCATATGCTTTTTCAATTTGTGGACCTTTCTGTGGTTCATTGACGGTTGAGTATTCAACCTGATCGCGTGCTTCTTTTAAATAATCCCATGCTTTATTGTCCTCAGAATGTCCAATCCAGATTGCAAAATTGTGATTGATCCAGGATCCTGCAAAAAGTCTTTCCAAAGATCTGCCGGGAAATTCTGAAATATATTGTTGAATCGTTGTTGTTTGAATTTCTGGATCGGACGAAAGTGCTTTGTAAAGAGCCTTCAAGAAATCACGACCATTGTTGGGGTAGTACTCCCAGGCATTTTCGCCATCAAGAATAATCGTCACCAGAGGCGGCGGATCTGATGGCTCACGTTTGATTCGTTCCGAAAGTTCATGAAGCCTTTTCATAAAATCTGAAGCGGCTTGTTCTGCTGGTATGCGCGAATACGAAAAACCGATTAAGTCGGATAAGACATGATCGCGAAAGACAATTGATATCTGTCCATCACCCACATTTCGTGTGTATGGCGAATACAAATGTTCAGCGCACCAGCGCGCTTTATCGTGAACAGGGCCCTTTTCAATTGAATGCAGTAAGATTTCTTCATCCGTTCCAATCCACCGAATTCCTGCTTCCGCTAACAATGGCAAAATTGTTTCACTGACACTTCCTTCAGGCGGCCAGAATCCAACAGGATTTTCACCAAAAATATTTTTGTGGTATTCCAACGCTCTCAAAATTTGCACCCGAGCGTCTTCGGGATGATTAAATTCAGACATCGGCAATTGAACTGAAGCATGGGACTCACGAGCAATTCGTGAACTAACCAACAATGGAAGGATCGGATGATAAAAAGCTGAAACTGAAACTTCTATTTGACCTCTGCGAACAGCATCCAGGTATTCAGGAACAACACGTTGAATTAGTTCCAATTCTTTTTGACGCAACAAAACTTTGTCATTCTCATCAAAATGCCTGCCTTTCTCCAAGAACTTTACAAGATCGGGATCCTTCTCAAGATATTCTTCATCCATCCAGGCGACTTTTTGTAAGACCTGTAAGTCTAGATAATCTTGAATGGTAAAATGGGTCCGCGCTTTTTCCATATCTTCGCCAGTTCCATGTACACCGCGCTTTTCCAATAATTCCATGTATCTTGGAAAACGCTCAATCACGTTCTTATTCGTATAAAAGAAGTAACGAAGCAAATAACTTTTGTCTGCTTCACTGAGTTTGATTGCCGGGACCAATGATAGATCAAGCATTGCTTCCTTAGCCTGGTCTGTTGCGTAGTCTTGAAGTTGATCTAGAAGCGATGGAACAAGATTAAAATTTTGCCGAATTTGTGGAAATTCACGGAGTATGTACACCATGCCCCAATAATCTTTTATGGCATGAAGCCGCACCCAGGGCAGAAGATAAGAACCGTCTGCAAAATTCTTATAATAAGGTTGATGATTATGCCAGAGTATTGCCAGTTTTATCATAATGATGTATTTCTCCCCCTTATGAAGGGGGAGATGAAAGAGGGGGTTGAGATTTTTGTGCAATGAACCAACCACCCCCTAACCCCCTCCTTCATAAGAAGGGGGAACGGCCGTGGTATTGCGAGTTTTAGCATTTTTACTTTATTATCCGAGATTCACTGAATGTCATGATTCTTGACCGATACATAATTAAAGAAATTATTCCAAATGTATTTATTGGCTTGATGATTTTCACATTCGTCATGCTGATGAATCAAATTCTTGTGCTGGCTGAAATCCTGATCACTCGACACGTGGATTTCATCAACATTTTCTTGATAATTTATTACAGTCTCCCCGCTCTCACAGTACTAACTATTCCAATGTCTCTTCTGCTTGGAATTCTACTCGGACTCGGACGTCTGAGTACCGATAGCGAACTCACAGTAATGAGAGCAGCAGGTATCAGCCTCTATCGCATTGCTGTCCCAATCCTGGCTCTCTCCCTTCTTTGCTGGGGCCTCAGCTCATATTTAATTCATGTTGCCGTCCCCAAAGGAAACTATGCTTTCGCGCGTTTCATGTACAAGATTATCACGACCAATGCGACCAGCGAAATGAAACCACGCGTATTTAATAATCGTTTTCCAGGCAAAGTAATTTATGTTCAGGACATTCCAAGTCAGGATGGAAATCTTTGGAAAGGGGTGATGATTTATGATGAATCAACACCAGAAAAGCCGCGCTTGATTCTGGCAAAAGAAGGAATTGTACAAACACATTCGGCTAAAAATGAGCTGGAATTAGAATTAAGGAATGGTAGTTGGCATGAAGTAAATCCGCGGCAGCCGCAGGATTACACTTCAGTATTTTTCTTTCAAAACATTTTCCCAATTCCGATACCCGGTCAATTTTCAAACGAACTTCCAAAAGGTGAACGCGATCAAACTGTCAATGAACTCCGGAAGTCGATACAGGAGAATCGCGCAAAAAAGCTTCCATGGGCTTATTTAGAAGTAGAAATTCAAAAAAAATATGCAATCCCGGCTGCCTGTTTTGTTTTTGGATTTTTGGCCATCGCTCTTGGTGTGAGCTCCCGGCGTGGAGGACGTTCATCAGCATATGCAATTAGCATTGGAATCATTTTGATTTACTACATCTTTCTGATTGGAGGCGAACGTTTTGGTGATGCGCAAACAGTATCACCATGGTTAGCTGCATGGGCCGGAAATATCGCGCTCGGAATACTGGGTGTTATTGTTTTCTTACAGTCGAATAGCAGCGCATTGAGTGCTGGATTTTCAAAACTTGCTTCTAAGGCCAGGCGCAAGCGCGAAGAAGCAAAAGAACGCTCAGTTCAAACGCGCCGAATCCGTGTTGTTCTTAGAATTCAACGTTTCCCGTTTCGAGTTTTTACCTTGCTGGATAAATACATCGTGCGCGAATTTCTAAAAGTTTTTGCGCTGACATTGATAGCACTGGTAGTGATTGCGGAAGTGATTGTTGCAACTCAGCTGGTAGATGATTTGTTCAAAAACAAAGTAGGTTTGAATATTCTGATGCAATATTTGAAATTTAATTTCCCGCAGTGGATCTTCTGGGTTTTGCCAGTGAGTGCCATGACAACAACACTCGTGACATTTGGGATGTTGACACGTCACAGCGAAGTGATCGCAATGCGATCCAGCGGAATCAGTCTTTATCGAATTGCAGTTCCGGTAATCGGCCCTTGCTTTATGTCTATGCGGACTCGCTTATTGGCTTCAAGATTACATCCTTCCTGTCACAAATAAGATTGCAAATAACTATCGCGCACAAATTAAAGGAGAACCTCCTGAATTGTTTTCTTCATTCGAGCGGCATTGGTTAAGCGGAGCAAATGGTTTTTATAACTATGACGTTTTCGATATTCGAAAAAACACCATGTATGGATTTTCCGTTTATATGGTGGATCTACAAAATTTTATTTTGACAAAACGTGTTTATGCGAGACAAGCTACATTTCAAAATAACAAATGGCTTCTCAAACAAGGTTGGCAGCGCACTTTCGTACACGGACGCGCAAAATATGAACCATTCAAATCTGAAGACATTAAGCTGCCAGTAACTCCTGATTATTTCCGAACTGAACAAGAACTACCATCAGAGATGACATTTAATGAGTTGCGAGATTATGTCCAAAAAATAAAAGCGCGAGGTTTTGATTTCGTACGTTTCGCAGTAGATCTGCAAGCAAAATTATCGTTCCCAACAGTCTCATTGATCCTTACATTGATTGCGATTCCATTTTCATTCACCACCGGCAAACGCGGAGCTTTGTTCGGAATCGGATTGAGTATTGTGATGGGAATCGTATTTTGGTTTTTTCTGGCTCTTACAAAATCGCTAGGCTATCTGGAAATCTTGAATCCATTTCTTGCAGCATGGACACCCAATATTCTTGCGACACTACTCGCACTGTATTTGCTTTTCAAACTTAGAACTTAACCGCAGAGACTTAGAGCCTCTGCGGTAAAAAATAATTCGATGCCGATATACGTAGAAACTTTTAGATGTACCGTTTCACCAGCTGATTGTGATCATGCGCAGACGGATTTTCATCGCGAATTAAAAGCCGGAGATGTGATTGCGCTCGAATCGACAATTGTGAAGTTAGAAAATAAATCCGGCACTTTTCATCATCGGCTCAGAAATGTTGCAACCGATGAAGTGGCGATGAGCACAGAGTTTAAGTGCGTTCTACTCGATTTAGAAACAAGAAAAGCGGCGGTTATTCCGGAAGATATCAGAAAAACCGCCGTGAAAAACTTCGAATGCGTTGTAGTGGCGAGTGGAAGCTCGCCTAGCGTTTAAGTGGAAGGCGACCTGCCGGTCGCCCCTACAAAAAATTTATTACGTGCCTTCTTGCCAGGAGGCGAGATACTTTTCCTGCTCCCCGCTGAGTTTATCAATCTGAACCCGCATTGTTTCCAATTTTAATCGTGCAATTTCCTTGTCAATTTTTTCCGGCACAACATAAACTTGCTTCTGCAATGTCTTTGCACTTTTCAGCAAATATTCAACCGATAGAGCCTGATTTGCGAAACTCATATCCATCACCATCGCGGGATGACCTTCTGCTGCGGAAAGATTTACAAGACGTCCTTCTGCCAGTAAATAAAGCTTGCGTCCGTCATTTGTTAAATATTCTTCAACAAAATCGCGAACAGTGCGATGTGATTTTGACATCGCTTCCAATGAAGGAATATCTATTTCAACATTGAAATGTCCGGAGTTGCATACGATCGCGCCACTCTTCATTGCTTCAAAGTGCCGTTTTGCTAAAACGCTCTTGTTTCCTGTTACGGTTACAAAGACATCTCCAATTTTTGCTGCCTCATCCATGGTCATAACTTCGAAGCCATCCATAACCGCTTCAAGCGCGCGCAACGGATCGACTTCGGTAACAATTACATGGGCACCCAAACCCTTAGCCCGTTGTGTTACACCTTTTCCGCACCAGCCGTAACCTGCAACCACAAATCGCTGACCGGCAATTAATACATTTGTGGATCTAATTATTCCGTCAATTGTGCTCTGCCCTGTTCCATATCGATTATCAAACATGTGTTTGGTGTTGGCATCATTCACTGCAATGATCGGATACTTCAAAACGCCTTCTGCAGCCATACTTCGTAAACGGATAATTCCGGTTGTCGTTTCTTCCGTTCCGCCGAAAACATCTTTTAACAATTCAGTTTGTTTGGTATGCAACACGCTGACAAGATCCGCACCATCATCCATTGTGAACTGAGGTTTGTGCGATAAACATTGGAGAATGTGTTTATAGTAAGTGTCATTGTCTTCGCCTTTAATTGCGAACACCGGGATGTTGTGATTTTTGACTAACGCTGCAGCAGCATCATCCTGAGTTGAGAGTGGATTTGATGCGCAAAGTTGAACATTTGCGCCACCGGCCTGAAGAACCAGCATCAAATTTGCTGTCTCAGTAGTTACATGAAGACATGCAGAGATGCGTAAACCCTTCAATGGTTTTTCTTGTTCAAAGCGTTGCTTAATTGCCATCAGAACGGGCATATTTTGTTGCGCCCATTCGATATGTAATTCGCCTTTTTCGGCTAGAGATAGATCTTTTACATCATGTTCCATATTAATTCCCTCGCGATTCACCACGCAGACAGAAAAAAATTACTTAACGTCTGCTGTGGCTACATGAAGATGATTTGCAGAATTGCGGAGAGCTTCAGCTTTATCCGTTTTTTCCCAACTAAATGAATCTTCAGTTCGGCCAAAATGTCCGAATGCAGCAGTCTTCTTGTAAATCGGACGCCGCAACTGCAATGTTTCAATAATTCCTTTCGGGGTCAAACTGAAATGCTCACGAACAAGATCGCTGAGCTTTGAGTCATCGATCTTTGCTGTTCCAAATGGATCTACAAGCACGCTCACTGGCTCTGCAACACCGATTGCATATGCAAGTTGAATTTGAACTTTGTCACACAACCCTGCTGCAACAAGATTTTTTGCAATGTAACGTGCCATATAACAAGCGGAGCGATCGACTTTCGTTGGATCCTTCCCGGAAAAAGCTCCACCACCATGAGGAGCCATTCCACCGTAAGTATCAACAATAATTTTGCGGCCGGTTAATCCAGTATCACCATGCGGACCGCCAATTTCAAAACGTCCAGTAGGATTGATAAAATATTTTGTCTTGGAATCAATAAAATCTGATTTCACAACATTTGCAATCACATGATCTCTTAAATCAGCATTGATTTTTGCTTGTTCAACTGAAGGACTATGTTGAATTGAAAGAACGATTGTATCGATGCGAACTGGCATACCATTTTCATATTCAACCGTTACCTGTGATTTGCCATCCGGACGCGCCCAATCCAAAACTCCCGCTCTACGCAGTTCGGAGACTTTGCGTACGAGTTTGTGCGCCATCATGATCGGCATTGGCATCAACTCCTCTGTTTCGCGGCTGGCATAACCGAACATCATTCCTTGATCGCCGGCCCCGCCAGTGTCAACACCCATAGCAATATCTGGAGATTGCTCTTGCACAGTCGAAATTACTGCACAGGTATCGCAATCAAATCCATATTTCGCCCTTGTATATCCAACTTCCCGAATGGTATCTCGCACAATTTGGGTGAAATCGACATAACAATCAGTAGTGATCTCTCCTGCAATTACCGCACAACCGGTGGTTACAAGAGTTTCACAGGCAACCCGGCCTTTCGGGTCCTGTGCCATAACAGAATCAAGAATTGCATCAGAAATTTGATCGGCAATCTTATCAGGATGACCTTCCGTCACCGACTCCGAACTAAACAGTCTTCGGTATCCCATTTTTTTAGAATCCTCCGGGAAAAATTGAAGTGATGGGCTTTGAATTTCCTAAAACCCACAAAAGCAGCGTCTAAAAAACGCTATACGCTACCATAATAGCCCATTCCTGTCAATTTTGCTTCAGGTTACGGCTATGAGCCCTGGGAAATTCTATAGAGATGCACGCCGGGGTCCTTGTGAATCATGAAGAATCGCAGTTCATTAACGCCTGAACGAAAACAGGATTCCGGAACGATAGAGGCAATTGCTGAATCCTTTCCAAACTTAAATTGTTCTGCAACTGCACAGATTTTGTTATTGATCGCAATAGCCACTTGAAACTTTTTGACGGAATCTTCCCCATAGATTTTTCCGGTAACCTGTGCCGGCAAAAAACCCGACTGAGGATTTACATTCTGATACCATTCTTGATTTTGAAGTTCAATCTTTGAACCCATCTCATTTCTAATTTGAAATTCTGTTAAAGCGCGTCCCACCAAATCCGCATTGGCGCCAAAATGAAATACCTTTTCAATCGGACCTGACCCAAAGAGTTGAATCTTTCGCTTCCAGTTCGCAGAATTCTGCATCTGAGGCTGGTCAATTTTCAAAATTTTACCGGTCCAACCAAACCATCCAAAGGTTGTTTTCTTCTTGCGCTTGTCCGTGTTCTCCGAAAGCAGTGATATGCCATCAATGCGCCACGGCAATTGCACATTCAATATTTCAGCGATTGTTGGAAGGATATCGACCGATTCAGCTGGGCGATCATCAATTTTTGATTCGTGTTGATGCGGATATTTGATAAAGAAAGGAACCATCAAAATATCTTCAAGGTTTGTCATCGTAACTTCCCGACGTTTTTGATTTGGAAGAAATGAAATACCATGATCGGCGATCATGATTATTAAAGCCTGGTCATAAATACCAGCCGTTTTAAGTCGATCGATTGTTTTTCCTACAAGCCGGTCCACGTACGCAACTTGCAGTAGATAGCGCTGGTAAGCGCGAGTCGCACTCACTTGATTGCCATTCCACTCTTGAAGGTTGTCTTCAACTGAAAGTGGAGTGGTCCAGCGTCCGATGTTGTAACGAACTCCCGATGGAAAATATTCCCAGGGTCCATGTGGAAGTACCGTGTGAAGAAAATAAAGTGGCGTTTTTTTTGATGGTGCAATTGAAGCGATGAATTCTTCAAAACTACCGCCGCGTCCTTCAAACTTTTTCTTGGGCTGTAGCGATAATCCACCCTTCCAGAAATCTTGCCAGGTTTGATTGATGGATGGAAAATGTTGAGCAAACTCTGGTGGAAGCACCGTTTGCAAATAAATTGCAGAAGCATCTTCTAAAAGTGATCGCATCCGTTCGTTGAAAGAACCAATATTCCGTGGTGCTTTCGATAGAAGCCGCGTTAAGCTCTCCATCACTTTCAATTCATATGAATTTTGTAATAGAGCAAATAAATTGTTCGGATGCTCCCAGGCAGTAGGCGATTGTTTTTTGGTGGGATAAATTCCGCTAAGAATTGCTGGAACTACATCTTCTGTGTGATCACTTACTGCGGTTACATTTCGATACCATGTGCTCTCTGATGCAAATGCTGCAAAATTTGGAAATGCTGCGGCATCCAGCGAAGCTTTTTCATCAAGCAAGGATCCAATCGGGAATTCATCAAAAACAATGAGAACAACAGGAATATTGGAATGGACAACTGGAAATGCTGTTGATACAGCGGGAGCTTTAAGAAGTTGATTGATTTTTGGGGTTGTTAGAAACAGTGCTGGGATCAGTACAAAAGCAGGAACAAGATAAGTAAAGAAAACGCGAACCGGATGATATCGATAGTAAACCAATAATATCAACGCTGCCAATAAAGAAGCGCCGGTAAGAATTGCGTAGCCAGATAATAATCTTAGCTGTAGTAATCCGTAAGCCAAAAGAATTAGAAGCAGGACGAACATAAAGAAGGCATGAATCACTTTCTGCAACTTTGAGGAAATAAGTCTGCAAAAAATCTCAACCAGTGCAAACGCGGCGGGCAAAAGGAAACAAAGAACAACAACCAACATCACAACATCGATCGGTCGATTGCCGCGGACGATGAAGAACTCTGGACTGCGTGAGAGTACGCTTAAGAGTGGTTGAACGATTGCCAGAAGGATCAGGATTGAAAGATGCAGAATGTCGCGACAGAATTCGCGGTCACTGATCGGTCTCATTTACTCTGAGCTAACCTTCCGGCAGCAAATTGTAGTTGAGCGTCTCGATTGGGAGCATGGCCATCCAGTTTCGCTTTCAAAACTTCATCCAGCAGCTCCCGAATTTCAGGACCTTGTTTCATACCCATTTGAACAAGATCATCACCATTGATATCAAGATGGATATCGCGCAGATCACGAATGAAGTTTGCAATGCGTTGTTTATGCTCCTGATCTTCAATTCGTGCCATTGCATACAAAATCACTTCAAGCGGATACTCGCGCAATGAAAAATAGAGCGAGCTTAAATTGTCTCCAGTTTTCAACCGCGAAAAAATGTCGCGGACATTGCTTTTGTAGATTCGCAAAATTTCTTGAACTGCAGACACAAGTTGAAATCGCTGTGCTACAACCATCCGTTCAGCACGATTTAGTCTTTCCAAAAGCGCCATCAAATAAATTTTCCAGTGAGGAATTTTTTCGTTTGGAAAATTCAAACCGAACCACGCTAGTACGGATTCGACCCGATACAACAACTCTAACAAAAAGGAATCGATTTCAACTGCTGAATGTATGAACGAAAGCAGCTTGTATTGTTGAAGCATCCGCAACGCTGGGATCGGATGTTTCTCCTGCAATAAATTTCTGAGCTCTGCCCAAAGTCTCTTACCGGTAAGCTTTTCCAGTACACGGCTATCTACAGCGCCTTTCATTAAGCGCTCAGTATCTTGACTGATTCCGAAATTGAAGCGCGTTGCAAAACGGATCGCACGAAGCGCACGGGTTGGATCATCAATAAAACTCAGACTGTGCAATACCCTGATTACACCTTGATGCAGATCATCCCAACCACCAAAATAATCGATTAGATGTCCGAAATTGGCGGATGACAAATCAATTGCAAGTGTATTAATTGTGAAATCGCGGCGATAAAGATCCTGTCGCAAAATTCCGCCTTGAACCTGCGGCAAAGCAGCTGGCGCATGATACGATTCTGTGCGCGCAGTAGCGACATCAATCTTAAATCGATCCGAAAAAATTACGCGCGCTGTTCCAAATCTCCTGTGCGCTGCAACCTGACATCCATACGCCTGCGCAAAATTTTCAGCGAACTTGATTCCATCTCCTTCGACTACGATATCGAGATCTGCAGTATCGCGATGCAACAGAAGATCCCGAATCATTCCCCCAACCAGATACGCTTTCATTCCGATTTGTTCTGCAACCTGACCACTATTTTCGAGTACTTCTAGAATTCGCGAAGGCAACCTCTTGCGCAGCATGGGAGATAAATTTTCGGATTGACGTCCTTTGCGTAGCGCCATTCGCGCCGGACTGATCTCATAGTGATACCGAAGCAAATCCATCCTGGTAATAATGCCCTCAACATTTTCCGGATCACGTCCAACTAAGACAAAGCGTGTACGACCTGAAACCATTGAATCAAAGATTTTTCCTGCCGGAGTGTCTGGATGAATTAAGGGAATTTCAGTCATCATAAATTCACGCACAATTCGATCTTGCAAACCGTGAAAAATTGCACCATCAACGATTTGTCTGCTGATCGTTCCTGTAACACGATTCATTTCCCGCACAGCAAGCGCATTCACTCGAAATGTATTCATTAAATGTGCTGCATCAGAAATTGTTTTCGATGCTTCAACCGCAATGATGTTTCTCTTCATCAAGTCTGAAGCCTTTTCACGGCGTACTAAATTTTGATAAAGCGCACCCAGTAATTTCTCGCGCGCTTCAATTAAAGTCACACCTTTTAACACTGCCGATGCTGCCATCCTGTGACCGCCACCACCTAAAGCAGAAGCGATTTGTCCTACATCAACATCGGGCAACTGACTGCGTGCAATCAAATGAACGCGTTTATCCATCAGCACCAGAGCGAAAAAAACATCGATCGGCTCCAGATCCATTAAACGGTGTACAAGATACGCCGCTTCCGGGACAAATTCAGACCACGAAAACATACTGAGCACGATGTGAGTTCCTTCCATGTGAATTGCTTCACAACGTGCTACCAGTTCGTTAAAAAAAGCAACTTGCGATGGCTGCAATCGGTGTGTCAACAATCGATTGACGATTGCCACTTCCCCACCTTGTTCAATGAGCCATAGTGACGCACGAAAATCTTCGGGTGTCGTTCCAATTGACAGAAAATTCGCGGTGTCTTCAAAAATGCCTGCAAGTAAAATGCTGGCTTCAAAAGAAGAGAGCGGTTCAATTTCGCCTGCCGCTATTTTCTGCATCAACTCCAACACAACAATCGTTGTAGTTGCTCCGACATTGGCAGTATGAATCACATCACCATGGAGAGTTGATTGTTCATCCGGATGATGATCGTATATCTCGACTTTTGGCCGAGGCTCCATTTGCAATATGGATGAAAGTTCACCGATACGATCTTCGCGTGAAGCATCCACCAAAAAAAGATGCGAAACATTTCTAACATCTTTGAGCGGCACCTCGGGAATTTCCATACCTGTATCTCGTAAGAAGTGACGCAGGCCTGGTTCCTTTGCACCTGGAAACACGAATACCGCATCAGGGTGAATCTTCAGCAGACCGATCATCGCTGCGAACCCATCAAAGTCGGCGTTGAGGTGCGTGGCTATTACTTTCATCGTACTAATCATAGCTTGAGGATCGAGGATTGAGGATAGTCAGCCTAACTATCCTCTGTACTCGATCCTCTATTCTCATTCCCCAGAAATGGTATATTTATTGAATCTTGAACGATCAACAACCAACCGATCTTGAATTAATAGAGCGTTGTCTGCTGCACGATGAAGCTGCCTGGGAACAAATCATCGCCAAGTATAAGCGGAAAGTGTTTGGTATCGCTTACAAATTCACCGGCCGTTTTGAGGAAGCAGAGGATTTAACACAGGAAGTTTTCTTTAAAGTCTACAAAGCTTTGCACTCCTACAAAAAGGAACAAGATTTCTCATGGTGGTTGGTCAGCATCAGCAGGAATGCATGTATTGATTACTATCGGAGTGTAAAACGGGAACGAAGAATTTTAAGTGGAGATCTTACCGATTTAAAGAATTTTAAATTTCAAGGTCTATCGCCGCAGGGAAATATGGAAGCGACGGAGCGCTCAAAGGTACTTCGGCAGAGTTTAAGTGAGCTGCCGGATGATCTTCGCCGGGTATTGATATTGCGTGATCTGCAAGGCAAATCATACAAAGAAATTGCTGATGAATTAAACCTCGCTGAAGGCACAGTGAAATCAAGAATTCACCGTGGCCGCGCAGAACTTGCTGAAAAAATGAAAGGAATTTCTGTAATTGAACGTCCGGCCTGAGGAGGAAAAATGGAACAAATTAAAAATGATGTGAAAGTAATTACGATTCCTCATCAGAGGATGGTGTATGAGCTTTTGGAAGATATCACACGAGAATGGTCAAGTTATATCGAACAAGGTTATCGCAAATTCGTTATTGATATGAGTCAGGTTACGTTTATGGATAGCGCCAGCATTGGATGTTTGATGGATTTTTACCGCAAAACGAAAAGCGCCGGAGGGCGTATTCATCTTGCTGGTATCCAACCGCGAATTGATACCTTGCTGGCAATTGCCAAAGCAAAATCCCTTTTCGGCATTTACCCGGCGGTAGATGACGCCCGGATGGGTTTTGAAAGCTAGGAGAGGAGGGATGAAAACGGTGAAACTTAGTACCGGTTATGAACTAACTCTGGATGGCGATTTGCTATCTTTGATTGAAACCATCTATCAGGAAGTAGCACTTCGCAAAGAATTAAAACATACCTATGAAGATGTAATGAAGGAGATTGAAAATCTTATGCGTCAGATGTCGCCTGAGGAATTGGAACAATATTTTAAAGAAAGCTTGTTTTTAAATACAGTGACTTTTGAAAACGAGATGCTGGACGCATACGTAAAAAAATTAAGCCAGGAACAAAGCTAATAGTTTGAGGTAAGAATATGAGATTTGCATTAGCGATTTTTATAGTTCTGGCATCGAACCGTTCAGATTCAAGCGCAGGATTCAGTACGTACTATCGAAATAGTACTACAGAAAGGAGAATATAATCCCAGTCATATTGAAGTACAGAAAGGTGAAAAGGTCCATTTGCAGTTAAAGGCATTGGATGTCACCCACGGTTTTGCTATTGATGAGCTCGGGATTGCGCGCGAAGTGAGCCCCGGCCCGCCAACCATCGTGGAATTTACACCGGATAAAGCAGGAACCTTCTCGTATTACTGCGTCGTTCGTTGCGGCAAGAATCACAAGCAGATGAGAGGAACCTTAGTCGTCAAAGAATAATTACGTTTTGTGATTTAAGTTTTACCGCTTGGAATCGATGCGTAATTCGTAATGCGTAAAACGTAATAGCTCAGCCAAATCTTACATTTTACGTTTTAAGTTTTACGTTTTACGTTTACTTTCCCTGAACTCATCCGGCGTCATTATCAATGAACTTTTCCGCTCCTCTTCCTGTCTCGCCTTCTGCTGTTTCGTAGCTAGTTCAACCGTTCGATCAAACAACACCCGCGCGATTTCAATGTTTTCGGATTGAAGTTCCGGATTCTGTAACTGCTCAGCCCAATGCATTGCCGATGCTGAAACTTCGGGATTGGATTGTTGTAAGTAAAATGCAGCTTTCTGAAATGCAAAAGCCCAGATGGAACGCTCATGTTCAGTAAAAACTTTTTGAAAGAAGCTGCTCCTGATTTCCATTTTCCTGGCGGCAAGAGAACCTCCGGTCAAAATAATCGGACCTTTTTCTAACGCCGCAAGCTGACTTAGATATTCTTCAATGTCATGCGGATTCAAAGTCCAGTGACTGAAGTACGGTTCGTGAAGAAACAGATCTGGATTCGCCTGCGCATCAGATTTATTTAGCGACTCAAATGGGTTTTTGACAGGCTCCGGACCAATGAACTTCAAAAAATCTTGCAAAGGTTGTACAGCCGATGAATCAGGAATCAATTCTGCGGAACGTCGCAAAATATGACGTGAATGGGCGGGATCAACTGCATGAAATTGAATTTCAATTCCGAGTTGTCGCGAGAGTTGCACTGAATACCGCTCCGCAAGCTGTTTCATTGAAGCTTGATCTAAAGCAATATTGCGCTGCTGCTCTGCTGGAGCAGTCTCACTGCCTTCAATGACACGCAGAATTAATAGATCTCCATTTGATGCAAATGCGGAGTGTGGACGGAAATACAAAACCGGTTGCCATAACGGCAACTTGTTTTCGCCAAAGAAAAATAATTCGCGAACGGATTGGGATCCGGCAGCTTCAACCTCCGGACGAATTCCTTTTTGCCTGAAGTGATAAAGCAGTTTTCGTAACCGTGTTTCTTGTTCTTTATTGAACCCTTGATCCAGTAAAGAATTAATGAACTCCGCGGCGGATTCACTGTTGGATGTCTCTAACATAATGAGAACGGTATCGAACAAATCCTCATCCGTTCTTATCTGATCTCGCAAAGCTTGCCAATCTCCCGGCCGGCTTGAATCTATTTCCTGAATGATTTTGATTGCCTGTTTTGCGCAAGCTGAAATTCCTTCCGATAATTCGCGGAGAGCTGGGTGCTGCGAAACATAATTTGCAAATGATTCCCAGGCGTTCGCACGATTAAGAGCACGAATTACAATCTGACTTCCGGTTCTGCCAAGTCCCAGCCAATGATTTGCCAGCAATTCGCCATCCGAAGATTCTCCTCGTATGATCCGCTTTAACTGTTTTTCCAGAGTTCGTTCATCAGGTTTCATGGCGCTTTAATTTTAGGTTTCCAGCGCTGTTGAATCAAGACTCTGTCATGTCTACTAAGTTTGTAGTACTATTAGATTCAATGAGCAATCTGCACCATTGGATTGAAGAATATATGGAGTATTGCCGGGTGGAAAAAGGCCTTTCCGAAAATTCACTGCAATCGTACTTTCGGGATCTTACCAGACTCCAGGAATTCAGCGACAAAAAGGAATGGGGATCAGGACCTGATTCTTACCTGCAACTCATGGAATTTCTTCACTTCTTATATGCCAATAAGCTTTCATCAACCTCAGTGATGCGAATGACCTCAACCCTGCGCGGATTCTACAAATATTTGACTGCAAATGGACGCACACCAACTGATCCCACGGCACAGGTTGAATCGCCTCGAAGATTACGAAAATTACCCAAAGTATTAACTCAGGCCCAGATAGAGCGATTGATTGCACAACCGGACATCAGTCGGCCAAGCGGAATTCGCGATCGAGCCATGATTGAACTTTTATACGCCAGTGGACTGCGTGTTTCGGAAATCATTCATCTTGGATTGAACCAACTTCAACTTTCATTAGGTTTCATTTATTGCTATGGCAAAGGATCGAAAGAGCGTGTCGCTCCGGTAAACAAAGAGACACGAAAGTGGCTGGAGTTATACATAAAAGATGTCAGATCGAAGTTTTTGTTACGTAAACTGGATAAAAACTTTGGCAATTCAAAAAAATTTTCAGATCAGCAAAAGGTATTTTTGAATGAACGAGGGAAACCGTTGACACGTCAGGGAATTTGGAAAATTTTGAAAGCTTACGCGCGGCTTGCCAACATCCCGAGTCATCTGATGACGCCGCATGTGTTTCGACATTCGTTTGCAACTCACCTTCTGGAAGGCGGTGCTGATCTACGTTCGGTGCAAATGTTGCTCGGGCATTCGGACATCAGCACTACGGAGATTTATACCCATGTTTCGCATGAGCAATTAAAGAACGTTTACAAGAAATTCCACCCCCGGCAATAGCACTCACCACAAAGAAATGTACCGATTTCTGGATCATCCATCGGAAGCCTTCATAGAAGTTATCGCGGATTCCGAAAACGAAGTCTTTCGTGAGGCCGGAACAGCCCTATTTGATTTAATGACCGACGTTTCAAAAGTCGAAATTCAGGAAAGTTTTCCTGTACAATTGGAAGCGCCAGAACGTTATCTACTTCTGATAGATTGGTTGAATCGTTTGATCCTGCTTCATGAAGTTGAGCATGTTTTTCTGAAAGGCTTCAACGTTCAGATCAAAAAAAATTCTGCCTGGACTTTGAACGCAGTTGTAGCAGGCGAAAAAATCAGAGACAATCATGAACGCCGACTGCATGCAAAGAGCGCTACATATGGCCAGCTGGAATGGAGAGAAGAAGCAGAATTTCATACAGTAAGATTCATAATTGATGTTTGAGGGCTTAAGACATGAATGAACTTTTAAATTCTTCGCTACCACGAGTACAACAAGCAGAACTATTGCTTTTTAATCTGCCGCTTGTTTCTCCATTTGAAACCAGTTTCGGATCAATTGATCATCGAGAAATTGTAGTTTGCAGACTTCAGGCCGATGGAATTACAGCCTACGGTGAATGTGCTGCTGACGTTGATCCACTTTACAGTTATGAGACGAATTTCACATGCTGGGAAATTTTGCGCCGCTATCTTTTGCCGTTATTGAAAGATTCTCATTCAATCGCCGATTTCCTGAATGCATCATCTTCGATTCGTGGACACAATATGGCGAAAGCTGCATTAGAAGGCGCGCTTTGGGATCTGCTCGCAAAATCTAAAAATGTTCCGCTATTCCGATTGTGGGGCGGTGCAAAAGAAAAAATTCCATGCGGAGTCAGCGTTGGATTGCAAAAAGACATTCAGTCCTTGTTGCGGCAAATACAGTCCTATTTATCTGAAGGTTACCGGCGCATTAAAATCAAAATTAAGCCGGGCCGGGATATTGATCTCTTAAAAGCGATCCGCAAAGAATTTCCGGACATTCCATTAATGGCTGATGCAAATGCAGCATACTCACTCAACGATACTTCTCTTCTTCAATCTATTGATGATTTTGGACTGATGATGGTTGAACAGCCTTTGCACTACGAAGACCTGTACGAACATGCGATTCTTCAATCGAGTCTAAAAACACCGGTTTGCCTGGATGAGTCAGTTCATTCAAGTCGTGCTGCGCAGGCTGCATTACAAATGAAAAGCTGCCGCATCATCAACATCAAAACCGGGCGTGTTGGCGGCCATACGGAATCAATCCGTATCCATAATCTTGCACAATCAAACAACGTTCCCGTCTGGTGTGGTGGAATGCTCGAATCAGGAATTGGAAGAGCTCACAATCTTGCACTTGCATCACTCAAAAATTTCACACTACCGGGCGACACTTCTGCCAGCTCTCGATATTGGCATCGTGATGTCATCGATCCTGAAGTCAAGATAGATCGCGATGGTTATGTCACGTTACCTGAAAAACCAGGCATTGGTTATGCCGTTAACAACGAATTTTTGGATTCGTTAGTACATCAAAGAGAAATAATCCGTTTTGACAACAACTAGTTTCTCCCCCTTATGAAGGGGGAGAGTAAAGAGGGGGTTGGAGTTTTTTTGATACAATTCCAACCTCCCCCTATCCCCCTCCTTCATAAGGAGGGGACATTCTGATAACTAATCTTGGAGATTCAAAAATGTTAGTTGATATTGCTCTACTTTGGGAATGGGAATACGACCATGACTTCATTCAAATTCTGGACAATCAATGTGTTCAGTTTGGTCTGACCTGTCACATCATTCATCCCTATAATCTTGAAGAGATCGAAAAGAAGATGATGAATGATGAATTCGCTGCACGCTTTTTTTATGATCGAGCTTCGGATGCAAATCCAAGTTTCGAACCTCTGGCCCGCATGTTACTAAACTCCGGCTCGCATCCATTAAATGATCCAGAAAGATTACAGGTCGCATTGGATAAAGCTGCAATTCATCATGAATTGATTGCCAGCGGACTTCATGTGCCGTATACCATTATCCTTTCTCCCAATCGTGATTGGACAAAAATTAAGATCGGTGAATTGATCCGGCTTGGTGAACCATTCATCATTAAACCGGCAATCGGTGGTGGTGGAGTTGGTGTTGAACTGAATGCTAAGACTTTGTTCGATATTGTAAAAGCCCGCGAGAGCAAGAATAAAGAACGATTTTTGCTGCAAGAAAAAGTTTTGCCTGTGCAATTTGGTGGAAGACGTGCATGGTTTCGAGTTTATTACATTTGTGGATCTACGATTTCATGCTGGTGGGATGACAATACTCACATTTATCACCGGGTAACTCCTGAAGAAGAAAAGATTTATGGATTGGATAAATTAGGAGAAAAGGTTGAAAAAATTTCAGAAATTTCTGGATTGCAATTCTTTTCCACCGAAGTTGCAATCGTAGATAGAGAGACTTTTGTAATCGTAGATTATGTGAATGACCAATGCGATATGCGTCTGAAATCCCGATTTGACGATGGTGTACCTGATGATGTCGTCGATGAAATCTCGCATTATATTGCCCAATATTTTTCCAGAGCGGTCGGTTTATTGAGGAGAAATCTCCGAATTGCCGACGGATTAACTTCAGAAATGACTCGGAAGAAGGATGCCTTTATAATATAGGGGAGTTCTATTATGTGGGAGGCGACATGAAACGAATCGGAATCCTGCTTGTGCTGTTTGTTTTTGGTTTTACATTTTTAGCCAGCGCACAGCAGAAGAGTCTCGGTGAGGTAGCCAAGAAGGAAAAAGAAAGAAGAGAGGCGATAGAAAAATCTGGAAAGAAGGTCAAGGTCCGTTAACGAATGAAGATGTTGACGAAATCAAGTCTCAGTTAGGAATGGTGAGTGGAAGTTCGGAAGGAGAAGAAGGCCAGGCAACCGGAGATGATTCGACGTACACGCCTCCTGTAGAAGGTGAAGATTACGTACCGGATCAACAGCCAGAACAACAGGTTGATCCAAATGCCGAACACAAGAGACAAATCGAAGAGCTTGAGAATCAAAAAGAAGAAGCTCAGAAAAAAGCCGATGACGCTCGTGCCACAGTTGGTGCGGGTGGATTGTGGCACAGTCACGCCACTGGCAATCAATATGGGATAGCGGGAGAAGCAGAAAAAAAGGCTGAAGATTTAGATCAGCGTATCGATAAAGCAAATTCGGGACAGCAACAAGCACAGCAACCTCAACAACCAGCACCACCGCCAGAAGAATACGTTCCACCACCGGACGAATCTACCGAAGAACCTCCTGCTGAAGAACCACCGTCCTTTTAAGCAGAGGAGCGGAGGGGCAGCGGTGCGGAGGAGATTAGCTCCTCGGCTCCTCTGCCCCTCTGCTCCCTAGCGTTTCCATATTCTCATCATTCTTCTTCCTAACCGCCGTGTGTGCAGCTTCTAAGAGGATCTTATCGATATCGCGGCGGGTTTCACGGAAATCCCTCATTCCGAGATAAACAACCAACAAAATTAAAATCAGTGCTGGAGTCCAGAACAGCAGCGCGTGAAGTGGATCAGATAAGTTCAGAACATAAAATCCGATCACAAAAAAGATCGATTCTACAAATAACAGACCGGAAACGGCAAGCCGGCGAGCTAGCCGTGATTTTGAAATGAGATATTGAATGTTACCGGTCAAAGCTTTCCGGTAAAGCTTGATTTCACGAACAGCAGTAACAGAAGCAAAAACAAGCATCAATACAATAATGATGCCGGCAGCAATGCTCATTGAAATCTAATGAGATTCTTCCTTAACCTGCTGAACTTTTGCTTTCTGTTCATCGATGATTTTTTGGGCTAGATGTGAAGGTACTTCATCGTAATGCGAAAAGTTCATCTCGTAGGAGCCGCGTCCGCCAGTCATTGATGTCAACGTCGGCGCATAATTCAGCATTTCGGAAAGCGGTACTCGCGCGCGAATTACTTGATTTGCTCCGCTCGAATCCATTCCTTCCATTCTTCCGCGACGTCCGTTGAGATCTCCCATGATCGTCCCCATATAATCGGAGGGTGCGGTAATCTCCACATGCATGATCGGTTCAAGCAGAACTGGTTTTGCTTCTTCCATTCCTTTTTTGAATGCCATCGATCCGGCAATCTTGAACGCCATTTCACTGGAATCTACAGGATGGTAAGAGCCATCAAAAACTGTTACACGGAAATTTACCGCAGGAAATCCGGCAAGCACTCCATGTTGTCTTGCTTCCTGAATTCCTTTTTCAACGGCAGGGATGTAATTTTTCGGAATGGAGCCGCCAAAAATTTTGTCAACAAATTCAAAATCCTGATCACGAGGAAGTGGCTCCATCGTAATCCAACAATCACCATACTGACCGCGTCCGCCTGATTGCTTTTTATATTTTCCCTGCACTTCTGATTTCACTTTAATCGTTTCGCGATATGGAACTTTCGGCGGATGCAGCAATACTTCAACACCGAATCTCCTTTTCAAACGCGCCACCACTACTTCAACGTGAAGTTGTCCCATTCCTGAAACCAACATTTCTTTGGTTTGTGGATCGCGATCAAAACGGAGAACCGGATCTTCATCGGCCATCTTATGAGACGCAATGCTGATCTTCTCTTCATCACCACGCGACTTCGGCTCAATGGCGTAAGAAATAATCGGATGCGGAAATTCGATTGGCGCAAATTTCATGGGATGAGATGGTTCACATAGCGTATCGTTTGTCTGAGTGTCTTTTAGTTTTGCAACACTGGCAATATCACCAGCATGAACTTCTTGAACCGGGCTTGCTGCCTTACCTTGAAGCACTGAAACAGTGGCAATCTTTTCCGTTGTTCCTTTATTAGCGTTCAACAAATTGTGATCAGATCTTAAAACTCCCTGCACAACACGAAATAAATTCACACGACCGGCATAAGGATCCACGAAAGTTTTGAACACAAATGCAGCAGCAGGTTGCGATTCATCCGCTTTCGCTTCAATTTTTGAATGATCCTTCAGATTTTCTCCAGGGTATATAACGCCGGATTCAGCAGGATTCGGAAACAATTCAACAATGTAATTCATGATCGGTTGAGCACCGATATTATGTAAAGCCGAGGCACAAACAACTGGAAAAATTTTTCGTTCAAGAATGGCTTTCTTTAAACCCTGAATTTCCTCTTCCACACTCAGCTCACCGGAATCAAAATATTTTTCCATCAATGCATCATCTTGTTCAGCAACCATCTCCATCAAAGCTTGACGTTGTGTAGTTGCCTGTTCTTTCAAATCATCAGGGATCGCTACTTCCTGCATCTTTCCTGATTCATCTTTTGCAAACTGATAAGCCTTGTTATGAAGCAAATCGACAACACCGGAATAATCTTTTTCAGAACCGATTGGGATTTGGATTGCAACCGGACCACGTCCAAAAGCTTTTTGTATCGATTCTAAAGTACGATTGAAATCCGCCCTTTCACGATCCAGCTTATTAACAACCAGCATCCGTGGAAGTCCATATTCTTCAGCCCACTTCCACACTTTTTCGGTCTGAACTTCTACACCGGCAACTCCAGATACAACTACCAATGCTGAATCAACAGCTCTTAATGCAGCGCGTGCATCAGCAACAAAATTTCCATAACCTGGAGTATCTAAGAAATTAATCTTGACCTTATTCCATTCCACATAACAAGGAGAAGAGGAGATCGTAATTTTGCGTTCAATTTCATCTTCATCAAAATCTGTAATGGTCGTTCCTTGATCCGGTTTTCCAAAACGATTTACTGCGCCACTATCGAAAAGGAAAGCCGAAGCAAGAGTAGTTTTGCCGACATCACCATGTCCTGTAAGCGCGACATTGCGGATGGAATCAGTCGTATAAACCTTCATACGTATCTAGCCTCCAGTAATAATTGGACACTTCATTCTGGGGAATTCTGTCCCGGAAAGGAACGAAGATTATAACATGCCACTCGTTGACCATCCAAGCTGCAAGCCATTTACTGATGCGAGTTTGCAGCGAATAGTATAGTAAGGAGTTATGGTTGTGTTTCGTTGACTTTGTTTAGGTTTGTGATTAGATTGAACTCATGTCGCTGACCATCTATCAGGTCCTTGCTGCGCTTGGTTTGCTTCTTTTATTTGGCGCCTTGTTACTATTTTACAGACTGATTCGCGAAATCATTCCTACATTAAGACAATTAAGACGAACGATTCGCGAAATGGAAATAACAATCCGCAATTCGCAAGAGATTCTTTACAATGTAAAATCAATTACAGCGAACCTCGATCAGGAAGTTCAAGAATTGCACGATGTAGTTGTAGCTACTCGCGGAATTGTGAATCAAGTTCATACAGTGACATCATTTGTAACCAAACCTGTAACCGGTATTCGCAGTCTTTTGACAGGAATTGGATATGGCGTTAAGCACTTAATGAAACGCGACGGTTACGATTACGAAGAGTACGAAGAATCTGAATCATAAAACGGCATGAAAGGAGGCCCCATGGGACGACGTGATGATAATTCGTTGGAATTAACATTTGCATTTTTGCTTGGTGGAGTTGTTGGTGCAACGCTTGCACTCTTATTTGCCCCCTCATCAGGTGAACAAACTCGCAAACGGATCAAAGACGCCACGGATGAAGTATCCACAAATGTGAAAGAGGAATATGGAAGGATCCGTGATAAGGCTGAAATCGAAGTAAGTCGTTTGAAAAGCCGTGCATCTGATGGGATCAACCAAGCTAAAAGCTATTACGATCAGAAAAAATCAAAATTGAAAGATGCCTACAGCGAAGGCAAACGCGCCTTTGAAGAAGAACAAGAAAAAGATGAGCTGACAGCCCCGGCGCCATCTAGCGATAACACTTAATCACGGAAAGACGGAAGACACTGAAATCACGGAATTATTGTTTTTTTTAATAAATTCAGTGAATTCAGTGTTTTCCGTGATTAATATTCTTCCGTAATCTCCCGTAGCGCCTTCACCACCTGATCAATATCATCTTCTGTATTGAAAAGCCCAGGACTGATGCGAAGACAGCCGCCCGGTATCGTTCCTAACTGTTGATGTAAAACTGCTGCACAATGCAATCCGGCGCGCACCGCAATTCCAAAGGATTGATCCAGAATTGCTGCCGCTTCCTCAGCCGGCACACCTTTAACATTCAACGCAGCAACAGCGACATGCGGACCAGAGTCTGGTTTTGAATAAAATTCAAATCGTGAATCATCGTTCAATTGTGAATATAGCTGATTCATCAAACGCATTTCTTTTTCATGGATCGCATCCATCCCCTCTTTCTCTATAAAATCCAAACCGTATTTGAGTGAAGCGATTCCTGGAACGTTAGGAGTCCCCGCTTCCAAACGTTCCGGCAATTGCTGCGGATGAACGATGCTTTCGGAGGATGTCCCCGTGCCGCCTTCTCTTGAAGACTGTAATTCCGAATTTTCCGGCAAGGCTAAAATCCCAAGACCCGGCAAACCAAATAAAGCTTTGTGCGCCGAGCAGGCTACAAACATCGGAGCATCGTCAGCTTGAATTCCAACCCTTCCGACAGTTTGTGCAGCATCCACCAAAAGTGGTATCCCCCGTTCTTTGCTGATTTTTGCGATTGAATCCAGATCCTGGACGGAACCAAGAACATTCGAACCATGACATAATACTATTAATGTAGTATTATGCTTAATGGCCTGGGAGATCCCATAACGCGATAAGTATCCGCCTTCATTGAAGGGAATGCGGGTAATTTCGACTGTGCCTGCCCTTCGAAATGTTTCCAGCGGACGCGAAACCGCATTGTGATCCAGATTGCTTGCGATTACATGTGAACCGGGCCTCAGATAACCCTTCAGCATCATGTTAATGGAATCGGTGCAATTTGCGGTGAAAATAACCCGCTTAGGATCGCGAACGCCCAAAAATCGCGCCATCCGCTGCCGGCTTTCTTCTACAAGTTGCCGCGATGCATTTGCGAAATGATGTCCGCCGCGTCCAGGATTCCCTGCCGACTCCTTTAAAAATCGAAAGGTGTGTTCATAGACTTCTATGGGTTTAGGAAAGGTTGTGGCGGCATTATCCAGGTAAATCATAATCACTGAATCACGGAAGGCACGGAAATCACAGAATTAATAAGAATCTAAAATTCTTTCCGTGTATTCAGTGCCTTCCGTGTTTCCGTGATTAATTCCCTACGTATTTAGCGTACAAACTTCGGGCACGCACAAAATCAGAAGTACCTTTGATAATAGCGCGGCCATCCGGAAATAATACGATCTCATTTTCAGGCAATGCAAGTTTGATCAAAAATGGATTACGCCGGCTTGTTCCAAGGGATTCCCATTTTTGATAAATTGCATCAAGATCCAGTGATGCGGATTTTGCTGGTCTAATTTGAACAGCATCTCTTCCGCAAAGCGCTGTCTCCTGTATTGCGTGAACTTGCAATGAAGGAAATTTCAATAACCCGCAGGTTTGACAATCGGATCGTTTTGCTTTTGATAATGAAACCAATCGATGCTCGCCACTCCATACATCCATCTGCAAAATTTCAGACGCGATTGGATTGCGGGTCAAAATCTTAAATGCGGCTATTATTTGATAACTTACAACAACACCAACGGCTGGCCACAAAATCCCTGCGGTATCACAGGTTGGGCCGAACCGGCAGGCGGTTCCGATTCAAAAATGCATCGCAAACAAGGAAATGCTGGCGGCAGAAAAGCGGATGCAGTTCCAGTAGATCCAACACAAGCGCCATAAATCCAGGGAACATTTTGTTTCCAGGAATAATCATTCAACAAAAAACGCACTTGAAAATTATCGGTTCCGTCCAGAATCAAATTCGTATTTTTTAGTAGATCCAGATTGTCTGGACTAAGATCAGCAACATGCGGAATAACTTCCACATCTATGTTAATCTCTGCCAGATGTTTTGCAGCAGCGACCGCTTTCGGTACAACCTGATTCGCATCATTTTCATCAAAAAGTGATTGGCGTTGAAGGTTGGAATGTTCAACGAAATCACGATCGATTAAAATGATTTTCCCAACGCCTGCTCGCGTAAGTACTTCGGCTTGCAGTGATCCAAGCGCACCACATCCAACAATTGCAACTACACTTCCACGGATCTTGTTCTGTCCATCTTTGCCAATTGGTTGAAATAATTCTTGTCTTGAATAGCGTGACATCTTTGAGTCTCTGTGGTGAATTACAAGTATTCGCGCTTTGCAAGTTGGCGTGCACCAATCTCCATCGGCACCAGTGCCACAATCAAAGTTAAAACAATAGCTGCTCCGGCATACATGAAATTTTGAATTTCATCCGAGCGTTCGATGACGTAAAACCAAACCGGACGGATTTGAATGATCAGCATAACAGCCAGATATGCAAAACTAATAAGCATGTACAGCACACCGCCAGGCCCTACAGCAATTCTGGAAGGATGATCGGTGCGGAAATTGGGCATCAATGCACCGATACCGATCGCCAAACCTGTCAGGGCAAATGAAACCGCAAAAATATTAAGCATTGAAAGCGCAATAAAAAATTGCGGTACTTCCAGAATTCGGTTCGAAAAATAAACCAGCATCTGAGTGAACAACAAAAAGGGCGGGAAGTAAATCAAATATTTACACCACAGTAACGTTCGAAACGATAAAGGCATTGTTCTGATTAACCAGAAACAACGGCCTTCAGATGAAACTGATGGAAACAGGAATCGCACACTTAACGCTGCTAAAACAAATCCGGCAAGACCAAGATTAATAAAGCTAACTACCCAGCGCACTGACTCCATCTGGATCGCAAGATTCTTAATGTTGATCAGATAAACAACTACCAGTGCGGCTAAAAGCAAAAGTTGTGACCACTGCGTTGCATCTCTGGTAAATATTTTTAGCTCCTTCAAAATCAAGCTGGCAATCTTTCCACGATGTACGGTTCGTCTTGTTTTACCGGATGGTTTTTCTCTTAATGTCCTGCTCTCCTGAGATTGAATGTAGGCACGCTGGTAAAAAATTTTCTGCACAACCGCTAGCAATACAAGTGTTGCCAACGTAAAAATCAGAAGCAGAACACCTTTTGAATAATCTCCACCAATAACAACTGCCGACGCCCATGTACTTGGCAAGTGATTCAATGAGGGGAAAGTCATATCGCGGATTAAATTGACAAAATCCTGGGTATCTTTGGGATTCAGCAAAAGTTCCGGACGCATCATCCGTACTGCGATCATCAGAGCCGCCAAAAAAATTCCACCAATCAGCGTCACTACCTGGTAAATTCTTCGTGCCGGAAAAAATCGGATCAAAATCGTAACCATTGCGCTGCCCAGTGCAACCGGTGAAAGTGTGAAAACAATTAGAAGCCCGGCACACAAAAAATACCGCGACAGACCGAGGTTAAATGTATGAACGTAGGAAGCGAGAAAGCATGCGAGAAATAACAGGATCAGATAGCAGCTTATGATCCATGTTTCAACAAACTTGAGCAACAAAATTCGCCATCTTGGAACAGGCAAGGTGTGCAGGAAGGGAAGATTTTCAGATAGAAAATACGTTGACAGTCCGTTGATGATACTGCTCATGAAAACCATTGAATATGAAATGAGGAATATCAATCCCAGGAATCGTTGCAACAAAAATTGCACAAACAAAGCAGTCAAATCCTGAAGACTGTTCATGTATTGGAAAACTTTTCGAAAACCAACGAATTCTATTGTGAGTAATCCTGCCGCCAGAGAAAGCAGAAAAAGCAGCGGGAAATAAACGCGCCATCGAAAAGGCACCAGATAGTGATACAGCGTGTTGAAATATAGCCGTAGAAATTGTCGAAAACCTTTCATTGATTGTTGGAAGGGAAGTCAGGCATGTTCCCCCTCCTTATGAAGGAGGGGGTTAAGGGGGTGGTTGGGAAGTTGAAAAGGTTCCAACCCCCTCTTCCATCTCCCCCTTCAGAAGGGGGAGAAAGTCTTATTCCGATCATTCCCTCACCTAATTTCCTCGGTTGTAAGGCGCAAGAAAATATCTTCTAATCGTGATTCAGGAAGTGAGGCTTGTTTGCGGAGTCCATCAATAGTATCGCAGACAAGAAGTTGTCCTTCATGGATGATGCCGATGTTATGGCAGACCTGTTCGGCCATTTCAAGATTATGAGTTGAAACAAAAATTGCGACATTTCGCCGGGCAAGATCCCGAAACAATTCTTTGATCAGTCTTACACCTTTCGGATCTAACCCAACCATCGGTTCATCAACCACTAGAACTTTCGGTTCATGCAACAACGCCGCAGCGAATGCAAGTCTTTGCTTCATACCATGCGAATAACTTTCGATAAGTTCACCAGACCATGGAACTAAATCAAAAAGTGAAAGGTAGTGATCAACGCCATCTGTATTTCCATTCATGGAATAAATTCCATAAATGAATTCTAAATATTCGCGGCCGGTTAGTTTTTCGTACAGGTAAGGACGATCCGGAATGTAACCAAGAATTTGTTTAATACGGAGACTATCATCGCGATATTTCATTCCTAAAATACTCAGCGACCCGGAAGATGGAATCGCAAGGCCGGTCATCATCCGAATTGATGTTGTTTTCCCTGCACCATTCGGACCAACAAATCCAAAAATTTCACCAGGCGAAATTTTCAAACTCAAATCGCGAACCGCAACAAATTCGCCGTATTTCTTTGTAACACCTGCAAATTGAATCGCTTCAACGCTCATGAATTCACCGCAAGCTCATTCAGCTTGGCAGCAAAGTGATACAAGGTTGGATATGATTCAATTTCGCCTTCCCATTCGTTCTTCGTTTGCATTCCGTAACCGGTTAACACCAGAACTCCACGAATTCCTGCATTTTTTGCAAGCTCAAGATCCGATTTCTTATCGCCAACCATAATGCATTCTTCAAGATTCAAATTGTGCTTTTGTGCAGCTTCGATTACCAGCCCCGTTTTTGGCTTTCTACATTCACATTCTACGTTGTATGGAGAAATTCTTCCTTCCGAAAGATGAGGACAATAGAATATGTCGTCGATAATGCCTCCTTCATCATAAGTCAGGTTCTTCATCTTTTGATGAATCTTGTTCAGATCTTTCGGACTCAGAATACCGCGCGCTACGGCGGATTGATTTGTGATGACAATATTCAAATAACCAAGATGAGTAAAAATTTGCAATGCGTTCACAGCACGCGGTGTAAATCGCAAATCTTCAAGCATCTTAAGATAACCTACGTCTTCAATGAACGTACCATCTCTGTCAATAAAGACAGCTTTTTTCATCTGGCACCCACCCTGGAACTCTCCGCTGAAATCGGATCAGTGTCTTGAATGATTTCTTTTGTGGAAGGCTGAGTTTTCCAACGACGATGCATCCACAGCCAGTATTGAGGGTGCTGCCTGATCTCATTCTCAATGATTTTAGTGCAGGCCTGAGTGATTCGGAAAATATCTTCTTTTCGATCTCCAGTCAGATCAACTTGAACTGGATCGCAATATCTGAATCGATATCGTCCGTCAGGAAGCGGAAAAGCAAAGCATGGAATTATGTCCGCATCTGTTTTTAGTTTTAGCAGAGCAAGCGCCGGTGTGGTAGAGGCAGGACGCCCGAAGAAATTCACAAAAACACGATCTTCAGTTGTAACATTTTGGTCGATTAAAATTGCGATCCCTTTACCTTCTTTTAAAGTTCGAAGCATTGGTCGGAAACCATCTTTTTTATCGATCACACCGCTGCCTGTTCTTGTACGGAATTTGGTTAACAATTTTTCAAGATACGGATTATCCAATTTTCTAGCGATCACATTCAGCGGAAATCCTTTATAACTATTTGCCTGAGCATTCACTTCCCAGGCACCATAGTGTGCGGTGTAAAGGAGTACTCCTTTCTTTTTTGCATAGGCAGCAGCGAGACGCTCCAAACCTTCATATTCGCACTTTTCAAGAAATTCAGGGCGATAACCACGGATCGAATGAAGTAAATCAAATAAGTACATTCCAAAATATCTGTAACATTCTCGGATAGTTTGCACGCCTTCTTCTTTGCTTAATTCCGGCAATGCTTTTGAAATATTGCTTAATGCAATTTTTCGATGTCGCTGATCCAATAAATACGCGAGCGAACCAAATTCTTTGCCGAGTTTCAGAAACAACTTTCTTGGAAACAAACGGGATGTATGGACTGTTAGCAAAAACAGAATGCGTTCCAATTGAAATCTCAAATTCCTCATAACGAACCTGATTCACTCGTAAACGCTGTGGCCCGGGCGCTAGAAACTTTCGATAGAATCCAGGAGTTGAATTGCTCCTTTTCTTCAATTACGAATTCAACATTCACGATGCCTAATGCCAGCTGAAAATGATCCGGCAGCTTCACCGCGTCTTTGGACGTCGTAACGATCGCTTCAGCACCTGATTTCAATGCCTCTTGTTCCAGTTCCCTCAGTTCGGCCTGAGAATATGAATGATGATCGGAAAATTCACGAAACAATACAACCTTCGCACCATAATCAACCAACAACCTTTGAAAATGCTGCGGCGTTGCGATGCCGCAAAAAGCTGCCACAGATTTTCCTGAATACTCAAAACTGCTCACCTCATAATTTGCATGATAAACAGGAACACTATAAGCATTTACCGCTTTCACTGTTTCCGGATTTGCATTCTTAGAATGAGTAAGAATGATTGCGGTTGCACGATGAAGGCTATCTAAGGGCTCCCGCAATTTTCCAAATGGAAGAACATGCAGATTCAAAATATTTTCAGTGCTATCGATCAAAACCAAATTTAAATCTCTTGCGATCTGTCGATGCTGAAATGCATCATCAAGCAAAATAACATCAGGCTGAAACTGCGACAAAATCGGTAATCCTTCTACTCTCGATTCAGACACAACAATGGCAGCTTTAGGATTCATGCTTGCAAGCAAGTAAGGTTCATCGCCAGCATCTTTCCATGTAGTTTTAATCTCCTGACCATTGCTAACAACTACCGGTCCATTGGAATGGCGTTGATAACCTCTGCTTAAAATTCCAATCTTGAAACCTTCATTGATTAAAAATTTTGCAAGATATGAAGTCAATGAAGTTTTGCCGGTGCCGCCCCATGTTAAATTTCCAATGCTAATTACAAATTCTTTCGGCCGGACAGTTGAAAGTACACCTTTATCGTACAGATGATTTCGTACCCGGCTCCATAATGCTCCGATCATCCAAATACTTCCTCAAATTTTGTAAAACAAATCCCACAGCACCTTGATTTTTTCTTACCAGCTCTCGTGCGGAATTCTCTAATGTTTTTCGGCGTTCAGAATTATTTGCAAGATTGCGGACCGCAGAGGTGATATCTTCAGTTACTATGATTGCATCATTGCTCAAAAATTCTTCGAACACTGCCCGAAAGTTTTTGTACTCCGGCCCCGACACAATTGCCTTACCATAATATGCAGGCTCAATTGGATTATGCCCACTGTACCGAAGAGTCCCACCGATAAAAACAAGATCCGCCATCTCATATACGGCCGCAAGCTCACCGATTGTATCCAAAATCATGATCGGCGCATCATCCGATTTATTTTCACTTCTACGGATTACTTCAAAACCTCTTTGCTTGATTAACTGAACAACATCATTGAATCTTTCCGGATGACGCGGAGCTATCAGTATCTTCAATGGCATATCTATACGAAGAGCCTTGATAGATTCCAAAATTATTTCTTCTTCGCCTGGCATTGTGCTTCCGGCAATCAATAATAAAGATGAACCTTTCCAATTCTCAATAAGCCGTTGTAATGCAGGAGATAATGAATGCGGTTGATATTCAAATTTGATGTTGCCCATGACTTTCACGCGTTGAGGATCTTTTTCAATTTGTTTCATTCTTGATGCATCTTCAATCGATTGCATCCAGCATTCGGTAAAACCTGGAATTATTTTTCTGAAAACGCGATATCGTGAAAAAGAGCGATCCGATATTCTTCCATTGATTAGAATTACGGGAATTTTTTTATCATGAGCTTCCCATAAGAAGTTCGGCCAGATCTCCGTTTCGAAAATCAAAATCAGCCGGGGATTGATGTTCCGGAAAATGCGACGCACACACAAGCTCCAATCGAAAGGAAAATAAAAACTTTGACCAGGAAGAAATTGAGCAGCAAGCTTTTGACCGGTAATTGTTGTAGTTGAAATAAATAAAGGAATATTTGGATATTTTTCCTGGATCTTTCGAATCAAAGGTTTTGCGGCCAAAAATTCACCAACGCTGACTGTATGAATCCAGATCGATGGTTCAGAGCTGCGTTGGGGAATAAAGCCGAATCGCTGCCCGGCGCTGGAGAAATATTTTTGTCTGATAAGACCGGCAATCAGGAAATAAGGTAGGATAACCAGGAATGCCAGCGTATAAATTAGAGAATAAAGGATCCGCATGAATGGAAACTCGAGTGTAACATAATAGTATTCACTCTGTGATTCTGTGGTAAGGAGTTGATTTAATGGAAGAAAAGAAACAAATGGAACTTCAAGTACAGGCAGATGAAGCTACGCTCTCAGGTCGTTATTCGACCATGGCACAGGTAACTCATACCGCCGAAGAATTTTGGATTGATTTTTTTGCAGTTTTACCAAATCCTTCTCTCGCAAAGCTGCTTGCCAGGGTCATTGTTTCACCGGCACACGCCAAAAGACTTGGCAAAGCAATACTTGAAAACGTTACAAAATATGAATCCCGCTTTGGGACCATTGAGGAGGATAAGACACCCCTTCCTACAGTAGGATTCAAACAATAACAAAATCGCGCTAAACTCTTGCGAAACATTGACTTTTGACTGGGCCATTGGCATAATAAGGGCGCCTTCTGGAGGGAAGAGTATGATCAAAGCGGACCTTGTAGACATTGTTGCAAGAGAAACCAAGATCACGAAAACACAAGCCGAACGAGCAGTGAATGCAGCGATCGATTCTTTGAGAGACGCTTTGATGGACGGCAAGAGGATAGAGCTTCGTGGGTTTGGTGTTTTTCAGGTAAAACCTCGGAAGCGTGGAATTGGACGGAATCCAAGGACGCGGGAAGAAGTGGAAATTCCTCCTGGTAAGACAATCCGGTTCAAGCCGGGAAAAAATTTGCAAAATATCCCCTGACTTTTCCTTCCTAAAACCATACATTAAAACTGTCGCAATGGTTTATGTCTGAACAATATTCTTATTCTTCAATACAACCTGAAGCCGTAAAAATTTTCCCGGTTGCAGTCGAATATCGCCAGCGATATTTGCTGAATGTACTTTTGTTCTTGCTCACTGTTGGCACCACTTTGATTACAGGCACCTACATGATGTTAAGTTATGAAGCAACAAGCTCGGCGCCAAATACAGTCGGATTCCTTAATCAGATTTTGAATCACCCTTCTTTGCTGCATAAAGGAATTGCCTATGCAGGAGCAATCATGCTCATACTTTTAGCGCATGAAATGGGACATTACATTGCATGTCAATACTACGGAATTCATGCCACATTGCCCTTCTTTATTCCCGCACCAATTGCGATTACCGGAACCTTCGGCGCATTTATCCGCATCCGTTCTTCATTTCCGAATCGTCGTGCTCTCTTTGATGTCGGACTGGCCGGACCGATTGCCGGTTTTGTTTTCTTGATACCTTTCTTGTTCTTTGGAGTGAAATGGAGTTCTCAAGTTCCCGCCACCGTAAATCCAGCAGATGTAATCAATTTCGGTGAACCTTTGATTTTCAGAATCTTTGCAAAGCTTTTATCAAAAAATGACATATTTTTACATCCCACCGGATTTGCAGCCTGGTTCGCATGTCTTGCGACAAGTCTGAATTTGCTGCCGATTGCACAATTAGATGGCGGACATGTTTCATATGCTGTTTTTGGGAAAAAAGCTTATGTGATCACATGGATTTTCTTCTGCGCAATCATTGGTCTTGCCATTTATGGATTTACTCAATCATGGGTAAGCGGCTTCCAGTGGCTCTTTTATGCGGCGATGCTGCTGGTATTGAAATTTATTGCAGGGTTCCGCCATCCACCAACATTGAATGATGATCAGCCTATTGGTCTTGCACGGAAAATCTGGGCAGTAATCGCCCTGATCGTCTTTGTGCTGACTTTCATGCCTGTTACAATCTTCATGAAATGACATCCACCAAAAAACGGATCCTTACAGGTGACCGGCCTACTGGCAGTTTACATCTGGGACATTACGTCGGTACGCTCGCAAATCGTGTGCGATTACAAGATGAGTATGAATGTTTCTTCATCATTGCAGATTTGCATATGCTCACTACACATTACGACCGGATTCCTAACATTGCTGAGAATGCAAGACAGCTAGTATATGATTATCTGAGCGTTGGAATTGATCCTGACCGCAGTACAATCTATCTCCAATCTCTGGTCCCTGAAGTTGCAGAGCTCATGTTGCTCTTTTTAATGCTTGTAACTGTTCCGCGATTGCAGCGGGTTCCAACATTGAAAGATCAGATGCAGGCGGCAAATTTTGAAACTGCAACGATGGGATTACTTTCATATCCGGTTCTGCAAGCGGCTGACATTATGATGGTAAGAGCACATCTGGTTCCAGTGGGAAAGGATCAAGCTTCGCATCTTGAAGTGACTCGAGAGATTGCAGAACGTTTTAACACCCTTTATGGAAATGTTTTTCCGATTCCTGAAACATTAATCGGTGAAGTTCCAACTCTGGTTGGTACTGACGGTCAAACCAAAATGAGCAAGAGTTTGAATAACGCAATTTATTTATCGGATGATGAGGAAACGGTTTCACAAAAGGTAATGAAGATGTACACCGATCCAACACGTTTGCGGGCAACAGATCCAGGCCATGTAGAGGGAAATCCTGTTTTCCAATATCATGATGCGTTCAATGATAATAAAGAGGAAGTGGAGGATTTGAAGGAACGGTACGTCGCAGGAAAAGTTGGAGATGTAGAAGTCAAGAAGAAATTGACTGCGGCACTTAATCGTTTTCTAACACCGATTCGCGAACGCCGCAAGTTAGCAGAATCAAAACCAGGTATCGTGGAAAAAATAGTTCGGGAAGGTTCAAGAAAAGCGCAATTAGAAGCAAGAGAAACACTACGTCTCGCGAAGGAAGCAATGAAGCTTTCCTTCTAATATTTAATCTTTTATCTTTTATTTTTAATTTTTCAATATGCCCAGGCTAAGAGTAGAACAAAAGCACGATAAAGCTTATGACGTTGAATTAGACAAAGACATTTTGTCTATTGGACGTTCCTCCAGCAATGATCTGGTATTCAATCATCTTTCACTTTCGCGTCATCATGCACGCGTTTTAAAGAAAGAAGACAAGTGGTATGTCGAAGATTCAGGAAGCCGCAATGGCACTTTCTTAAATGGTGTTCGCATCCGCCAGACCACCGCATTAAAAAGCGGTGACATGATTCAGCTTGGTGAAATTACAATCCGTTTCCTGGAACCGATGTCGGAAAAAGTTCAGGTAACGGATACATCGCCATCCGTAGGCTTTGAAGCAACATTCATGATTGATACGGATGAATTGAATCTTCGCCGGTACGTTCAGGAAGCGATGTCCAGCGGCTCATCCCAGATTAGTCCGGGTGCAGCAGAAAATATTTGGCCCGCGCTTAATCAAGCGGCTGGAGCTTTGATCACTCATTATCCCCTGGAAAAATTAGTTGAAGTCATTATGGATATTGTGTTTCAAGCTGTGCCTGCGGAGCGTGGTGCTTTAATTATGTTGGATCCAGCTGATCGAAGTCAGTTGAACTTAAAGGTAGTGCGAAATAATTTTCCGGATCAGCCGTTAAATATCAGCCGCACAATCCTGAATGAAGTCATGCAAAATCAACGCGCAATTTTGACTTTAGATGCACAGTCCGATGACCGATTTGAATCTTCGCAAAGCATTCAACTTCAAGGAATACGATCCATCATTTGCGTTCCTTTGTGGAATAATCGTGCAGTCATTGGCCTCATTTATATAGATAACCTTGTTTCACGGCGCACATTTTCACAATCCGATCTGAGGCTTGTTGCCTTAATTGCTAACATGGCTGCAGTAAAAATTGAAAACTCTCTTCTGCTTGAAGACCAGCTTGAGAAAAAGCGCATGGAAGAACAACTGGCTGTGGCTTCACAGATCCAACGCCGGTTACTACCACAAATTAATCCCGAGATTCCGAACTATCAAATTTACGGAATCAATCATTCCTGTTATGAAATTGGCGGCGACTATTACGATTTCATTCCTAAGGATGATGGAAAGCTGGCGATCATAATCGCTGATGTAGCTGGAAAAGGGATCGGTGCTGCTTTATTGATGGCGGCATTTCAGGCTTCATTACGGACGCTTACTCGCACGGAAAAAGATCCTGCTGAAATGATGCTCAAATTGAATCACGTGATGCGCGAAAATTCACCACCCAATAAGTACATCACAGCTTTTTACGGAGAACTGGATCCTGTTACGAGTCAATTTGTGTATGTGAATGCCGGACATACTCCGCCAATACTTTTAACAACGGAGGGCGTAATCTTGTTACCTGCTTGTGGTCCAGTGATTGGTATTATTCCTGGGGCGTCTTATCGGAGCGAAAGCTTGAGTCTGCAACCGAATGATCTACTTTTCCTTTGTACTGATGGAATTACTGAAAGCCAGGATCCGGATGGACTGGAATTCGGCGAAGAAGGGGCTAAAGAATTTCTTGTCAAGAATCGGGAAACAGGTGTGGAAGATCTTTCCAACCTTTTAGAAGAAAAAGTCCGGGAATTTACTCACGGTGCCGCCCCCATCGATGACAGCACAATTATTTTCGTCAAACGCATGGCTTGACTCTGAGTCTCTGCGGTAGGAATTTATACTTTATGCCAAATCTAGCACCCTGGTTAAAAAACACCAAAAGACATCGCACGAAAAACAATTTAACGATTCTTACTCACACTCTTCCGAATTCGGAAGTAGCGGCACTTCATTTCTGCGTTAAAGCAGGCTATTTCTGTGAAACCGATGATGAAGTTGGTCTCGCTCATTTGCTGGAACACATGTACTTCAAAGGTTCAAAGGACTTCCCGGTGCCGGAATCAATGGGAATTCAGATGAAATCTTTAGGGGGTTCAATTAATGCAAGCACTTCCTATGATGAAACAAATTATTTTTGCGAAGTGCCCGCTGAAAATCTTTATCCAGCATTGGAATTGATGGGTGATGCATTCATCGCTCCATTGTTTCCTCCGGATGAATTGGAGCGAGAGTGCGAAGTTGTAATCGAGGAATTCAATCGGAAACTTGATTCCCCTGCTTCCTACTCAATTGAAAAACTGATTCAGCTTGCATACACACAACATCGAATGAAGCGATGGAGAATTGGCACACCGGAACAACTACGTTCGTATACTCAAGATGATTTATTTGATTACTTTTACCGGTATTATCAACCCCAAAATATGATTGTCACGGTAACTGGAAAATTTGATGAAGATGATACAGTTAAAAAAATTGCTGATCTTTTTTCATCAATGCCGAACCGTGAGTTGAAGAAAGATTTCGGACCATCGGAACCGAAGCAAGAACAAATGCGGTTTGCTTTACACACCGCTGAAACAACCCAAAGCTATATATATTTTGCATTTCATATACCAGGCGTAACTCACGAAGATCAGCCTGCAATCGACTTTCTAACTTCACTTCTTTCTTCAGGTCGCAGCGCGCGACTTCACCGTTATGTGGTTGAACACCGGCGCTCTGCAAGCGCTGTATCCTGCAGTGAAATGGCTTATGAGGATGTCGGCCTTATTGTTGCTAGCGCTATCACCGATGCGACACGTGTCAGAGAATCGGGTCGCGATATTTGGGCGGTAATTCAAGAACTAATTCACAATGGAGTTACGGAAGGCGAGTTAAGTAAAGTAAAAAATAAATTGAAATTGCATCAAGCGATGCAAACTGAAGATGCACTGAACCTTGCCGAATTGTTGAGTTATAACGAAGCCTACGGTGGATTTGAACGGATCGAAACTTATCTCCAAACAATGGAAGATCTTAAAGCACAGGACATATTGGAAACGGCTTCTCGCTATTTGCTTCCGACAAACATGACTGTTTTGGAATTTGTGAATGAACCGATTCCTGAACTAACAACTGAAGAATATCAGAAGCAATTAACATCAGGCTACGTTGCTCCCGAGATCGTTATGCCGCCACCGATACCGCTGCTTGCCGGTTCGTTGCCACCCGCTGAAAAAGCTGAACCCGTTCCGGAAGTTCGTAAAGGAAAAGTTACTTACATTCTTCAGCCGGATCCGCATTATCCGTTTATAGCAGCAGGAATCTTTTTTCTTGGCGGCAGAAACGAAGAAAACGAAACGAATGCCGGATTAACTCATTTCCTGTTCCGTTCCATTGCTAAAGGCACATCAAAACTGAACGCGGAACAAATTGCATTTAGATTTGATGCCCTCGGAAATACACCTCGTTTTAGCTGCTATCGTGATGTCAGTGGATTTACATTTGAAGCGCTGCCTGAATCATTTTCAGAAATGTGGGAATTGTTGATGCATTGTATGTATGATTCCCGATTTCCAGAAACTGAAATTGTTACTGAAAAAGGAAAGGTCTTGTCCGCGCTCCGCAGAAATCTGGATGACAACTTTGTACGTCCACTGCAATTATTTCAACGCGCATATTATGGATCGCACCCGTATGGTTTGCCTGAAAATGGTTTTGAGCAAACTGTCCAAAACTTCAATACTGAAAGTCTCTTATCCTGGCGTTCACGGATGTTTCATAGTCAAAGAGTATTGGTAGCTGTAGCTGGAAATTTCGATGCGAATGAATTATTTCAAAAACTTGAAAAAGGATTTGCGGATCTTCCAACTTCAGGCCCGGATATATTGGTACCACCTCCGGTTTTGGGACCGGCTTCACCCGAGCAATTTGAAACACGTCCGAAAAAGCAGACAGCTTTCGTACTTGGTTTTCCAGCGCCGCCTGCAACCAGTAAAGATGCACATAAATATGATGTATTACAGCAAGTGTTAAGCGGAATGGGCGGTAGATTGTTCATCAATTTGCGCAGCAAAAAGTCTCTGGCTTATACGGTGTATGCAGGCGCATCCAGCCACCTGTATGCCGGAACGTTTTTAACTTATATTGCAGGGGAAGCTTCCAAGGAAAAACTTGCATTAGAAGGAATGTGGGAAGAACTTGAAGCTTTGAAGAAAGAACTCGTAACTGATGAAGAAATGGAAAATGCGCGTCAAGCTTTGATTGGTGGATATGCTTTGAACACACAATCGGCTGCAGCAAAGATGATTGATGCAGTAAATGCATATTTGCTGAATCGACCGATTCCTTATCAACCTGAATATAAGAAATTAATTCGATCCACTACTGCTAATGATATTTTGGAAATTGCCAGGGAAACGTTTTCGCGCGAAAAAAGTACGATGGGTGTGATGCGCGGCACCACAGAAATGACCGACGCCGAAAAATTAGTGCTGGCATAAGCAAAATCTCGCGCAAAGTTTCTTAAAAATATGCTTGAAGATCTAGCAAAACTTCTCGAAGACTACAAAAGCGCAAAAATCGGATTTGAAGAAGCGATCGAAGCGCTGAAAAAAATCCCTTTCGAAAACTTAGGCTTCGCGCGGGTGGATCATCACCGTGAAATGCGCAAAGGAATTCCGGAAGCGATTTTTGGAATGGGAAAAACGCCGGAACAAATTCTTGAAATCGTTCGAAGCATGTCTGCGAAAAATAGCAACGTTCTGATCACAAGAACCAACTCCACTGTTTACGAAAAATTGAAAGGAGAATTTCCATCGGCAAAATTTCATCCTGCCAGCGGAACAATCGCAATCCGAAACAAAGAAGGCTATACCGGCAAAGGCAAAATTCTAATAATTTCAGCTGGTACTGCTGATATTCCAGTTGCCGAAGAAGCAGCGGTTACGGCAGATCTTTTCGGCAATGAAACTCAAGTCTTGCACGATGTTGGTGTTGCAGGTTTGCATCGACTGTTAGCTGACATGGATTTAATCCGCTCCGCGCGCGTAATTATTGTTGCTGCCGGAATGGAAGGTGCTCTTCCCAGCGTTGTTGCTGGTTTAGTTTCCGTTCCAGTGATCGGGATCCCTACAAGTATGGGATATGGAACACACTTAAATGGATTTGCTCCGCTGCTTGCCATGCTGAATAGCTGCGCCGGCATTGCTGTTGTAAATGTTGATAACGGGTATGGTGCTGGGCAGATAGCCAGTCTTATTAATCATTTATGAGCAGATGCTGGATGCTGGATGCTTGATGCTAGATGCTCGGAAGGGTACAACATTGTGAGCTCCCAGCATCTAGCATCCAGCATCTAGCATCATGAACACATTCCACATTTCGCCATCCGCATCGCGCATGCTGGAATGGCCGGCGTTTCTGGAATACCTTTCCGGATTTGCATCATCAGCTGCAGGACGTCAAAAAATTCTGGCAATACAACCGCCTGAAGATTTGAAAGCGGAATTAGAAATCAGTCATGAAGCATTGCAATGTGCATTGAAGGATCAAATCCCTTCGCTTTCAACCTTAGAAAATTCCGAAGAGTTAATTCACAAAGCCGCGATAGAAAATCAAATAATGGATGGCGCAGAAATTCTGCACATTTTGAAACTGATCGCACTGAACAATGAAGTCCGCAATTCGGCTCAAGGTTGGAATCGTGAATTTCCGCGTCTTTTCGGACGCATGAGTCACCTTCCGGAACTAAGAAACCTTGAACATGAAATCGATGCTGTGCTGGATCCAACTGGAGAGCTGAAAGAAGATGCTACTCCCGAACTTGCCCGCCTTTATAAACAAACTTCGCATTTAAAGATCCGCGTAGAACGCGCGCTTGAACGCTACTTCCGCGATAGCCGTTATCAAGGACTTTTGCAAGAAGACTATGTTACGTACCGGCATGGTCGCGCCGTACTATTGGTGCGCTCTGAACAAAAGCATTCCATCCGTGGAGTGGTTCATGGAATTTCAGGCAGTGGAGCTTCGGTGTTTCTTGAACCGTTTAATGTGCTTGATCTAAACAATGAGCTGGCTGAATTGAATGATCAAATCCGGGAAGAAATAAATCGCATCCTGAAACAGCTTACTGCTTCAATTGCTCGCAACTCGGATGCACTTTTATTTTCGCTTCAGCAGCTAACAATTTTGGATACGATTTTTGCCCGCGGTAGATTCGGAAAATCTCATCGGGCTGCAATTCCTGAAATGACTGCTGAGTTCGATCTCAAATTAATCGATGCAAGACATCCTTTACTTGAAGCTGCGTTGAAAAAGGAGAACAAAACACCGGTGCCGCTGAGTTTAGAAATGCGGCCCGATAAAGAAGCGCTGGTGGTCACCGGACCGAACACTGGCGGCAAAACAGTTTTCCTGAAAACAGCAGGGCTGCTAACTTTGATGGCTCATCATGCCTTGCCAGTTCCGGCAGCAGAAGGAACAAAATTTCCGATTATTCGATCAATTGAAGCCGATATCGGTGACCAGCAAAGTATTTCAGAAAGCTTAAGCACGTTTTCCAGTCATATCCGAAATATCCGCAACATTTTGGAACACGTGCAGGAACGATCTCTGGTATTGCTGGATGAATTAGGAACCGGTACCGATCCGGAAGAAGGGGCTCCGCTGGCTGTGGCGATTCTTGAAGAATTTCTGAAACGGGATACAAAGACTTTGATTACATCGCATCATAGTCAAATGAAAGTGTTTGCATTTAATCATCCACAATGTCTTACCGCGGCGATGGAATTTGATCAGAATAATCTTCAACCTACTTATCGGGTGCATTTAGATCAAGTTGGTGCGAGTCATGCCTTTGAAATTGCAGAACGACTTGGGTTGCCATCATCGATTCTGAAAAATGCACGCTCTCTTGTTGGTGACGAGCGAAGAAGAATCGATGAATTTCAAAGACGTCTGCAAGAAAAAATCCATCAGCTGACGCTCAAGCAGGAAGAATTAGAGCGCGAAAAAGCGGAATGGGAATCGAAAACTCGCGAACAGCAACAAAAGCTTGACGCAATGGAAACGAAATTGGAAGACCAATTAAGAACATTGCGCGAACAGAATGCAGATTTAATCCGCACAATGAACGCAAAAGTGGAAGTCATGTTGGATTCCATCAAAGACGCCCAGGATCGCCAGGCATTACGAAAACAACTGAAAGAAGAAGTCATGCCTGCGATCGAATCTGTTCAGCAACTGACTGCAGTCGATAAACAACCGGAAAAATTTAATGCCGGAGAACGTGTTTGGGTGCAGATGTACAAGGATTTCGGAGAAATTGTTTCTATCAAAAAAGACCAAGCGGAAGTCTTAATCCGAAATATTCGATTCACTGTTCCACTGAATACGCTGGAAAGAAAGAAGGGAGTTGCGGAATCATTACCCAAAGGTGTTCACGTAGTTTATGCGGAAAAAAATGTTGAACCGGAACTTAACTTGATCGGACAAACTGTGGATGAAGCCCTTTCGGCTGCAGACAAATATTTAGATGATGCTGTGCTCGGTCAACTTCCGCAGGTGCGCTTGATTCATGGTCATGGTACAGGCAAATTAAAACGTGCATTAGAAGAAATGTTAGGCTCCCATCCTCATGTCCGCGGCTTTCATCCTGAATCGCCACAACGCGGCGGCACTGGCGTTACGGTCGTTGAATTAAAACCACTTTAACCACAGAGACTCTGAGTTTTTGTGTAGAGGCCGGGGCTTTGGGGTGGTGGAGTTGAAACCGTTATAATCACGGAAACACTGAAGACACGGAACTCACGGAATAAAAATATTTTTTTCAGTGAATTCCGTGCCTTCCGTGATTAAAAACGAAGCGCACAAACTTTAGTTATAATCAAACCAATGGCCACAGGTGAAAATTTTCTTGCGCAATTGAAGGCGGTAGTGGATCCGATGATGGTCTTCGGTCACTACATCAGTTTCAAAAAAGCTGGCAGCCGTTATCGCGCATTGTGTCCATTTCACACTGAAAAAACACCTTCGTTTTATGCATCAGAAAACGGAATGTTCCATTGTTTCGGCTGTGGAGTAGGTGGAGATGTTATCAAGTTTGTAATGCTGATGGAAAAAATGGATTTCAAAGAATGCATGCAGCTGCTGAGCATGCGCTACAACATTCCGTTGAAATTCACATCCGGAGGTGAGCGCAAAGAAAAGGAAGAATTATTGGATTTGATGCGCCAAACTGCTGATTTTTATCACAATCTGTTGACTGCAGAAAGCGGAAAAGAAGCGCTGTCTTATTTAGAAAACCGCGGCGTGACACACGATACGATCAGACGCTTTCAACTTGGCTGCGCCAAATTCATGGAACGCACTTTTAGAACATTTCCACAAACGCGATATCAGTCCCGCAAAACTTGAGCAGTGTGGGCTTGTAGTTCCGCGCCAGAATGAAGGCTATTACGATCGTTATCGCAGCCGCATCATCATTCCGATTCACGATATTCATGGAAATATCATCGCATTCGGCGGACGTATCTTTCAGGGTAGCGGCGAAGAAGCAAAATATCTCAACAGTCCGGAGACATCACTTTATTCAAAATCGAATCATCTGTTTGGATTGTATTTATCCAAAGAGCACATCCAGGAATTAAAATTCGCACTTTTAGTTGAAGGTTACTTCGACATGATCATGCCCTTTCAAGCCGGGCACAATAATATAGTTGCATCCCTTGGAACCAGCCTTACTGAAAATCAAGCACGATTGTTGCGAAGATACACTGAGCGCGCGGTGTTGTTATACGATCCGGATACAGCAGGAAAATCAGCAGCATTGCGGGCGATTCCAATTTTTTTGAAAGAAGGTTTTTCCGTTCAAGTTGTGAATCTTCCGGAAGGCACTGATCCCGATCAATTCATCCGCGAACGTGGAGCAGATTCATTGCAAAAGGAAATCGATCAAGCGTTACGCTACGACCAGATGTTTTTTAACAACCTCTCGCAAAAATACGATCTGAAATTACCTTCCGGGAAACTGGCCGCAACAGATGAACTCATCACGTTGCTGGCAGTGATCAGCAATCCTTTTGAACGGGAACAACTCCTAAATCGATTTGCATCATCTTTTGCGATGTCTACACAAATTCTAATGGACCTTTTTCAGCGCAAACAAAAAACTCGCAGGGCGGAAATAAGAACTGAAATTAACAAAACGAACGTTCCGAAGCCTGAAAAAGAACTTTTACAAATTTTGTTGATGAATCCAAAAGTCGCGCGGGAAATCTTTTCAGAAATCACCACTGAAGATACTACCGAACTGAATCTTGCTGATTGCTTCGCTCAGCTTCAACAGGAAATTGAAGACAATCCTGAAATATCTTCAGCAGAATTGATCCATCATTTTCAAACTGATTCCAGTTTGCAAAGTTTTATGACTTCACTGGCGATGGATCATGAGGCACCTGAACCTACATTAGAAAATGCGCAGGATAAAATCAGATCAATCCGATTGATCCGAAAAGACCGCATCCTTCGCAGTTTAAATATGGAAATCGAGGAAGCTTTAAAATCGGGAGATTCTGAAAGACTCGATTCGTTGTTGACGACAAAACGGGATCTTGGCCTGCAAACCAAAGGTCCATAGATTGGTTGAAAACGAAAAATAAAAACCCGTATCTTATTATTTCCCTTGATTTTCGGTCGGAACCTCTTATATTATTATCGTGCCAAATTGGTATACGCGCCGAACTCTTTTGCCTAAGTCCAATATAAACAATAACTTGCAAGAAATTGCTTTAGGGTGGGAATTTCAAAATTTTTCTCATACGGACGTCCAAAGAGAGTGGTGCGGCAAAAGGAACTGCCTTTAGGAGGATATCCGTTTGTCAATCGACGATAAATATGACGAGATTAAACAGCTTGTCTATAGCGGCAAGCAAAAGGGGTACTTACTTTATGATGAAGTAAGTGACGTACTCCCTACCGAAATCATCAATTCTTCAGATGAAATTGATGAATTGTTCTCAATGTTTGATTCGGTTGGAATTGAAGTCGTCGACTCTGAGGAGAAATATCAATCTGATAACAGATTCTCCAAGGGATTCGAACAAGAAGAACCAGAACAAGAACAGGAACCAGAGGGCGAAAATTACGCTAAGACTTATGATCCCGTTCGCATGTATTTGCGCGAAATGGGAATTGTTCCCTTGCTAACGCGTGAAGGCGAAATCGAAATTGCGAAAAGAATTGAAACCCATAAAGAGAATTTGATTCGCGCGATTTCAATGGCGCCGATTGCGATCAAAGAAGTTCTTTCGCTGGGACAGCGCATCCGCAAAAACAAAAACCTCATCCCAAATTTGTTTCATCTTCAAGATGAAGAAATTACCGAAAAGACCATTGATACAAAGTATCGCCAGGTGCTGGGTGTCATGGATAAGATTTCCCGGCTTGATCAGGAATATCTAAAGTTAAAGGAAAAAGCGAGGAAGCTGGTCAGCAAAGCGGCAGTAACAAAATATGCAGACACGATCTATAAGAATCGGGGAAAGGTATCGAAATATATTCAAGCTCTGCAACTCAATGATCAGCAACGCGGACGGATCATCAGGAAGATCAAGGAACTTTTGAGCCGGTTAGAAGAATGGGAAGTTGATATCCGTAAGTTGAAAATTAGTTTGGAGCAAGGTCGCAAAAGTGACGATAAGAAAAAAGAGATCCGCCATCAGATTCGTGAACAACAGGATTTCATCCGGAAGATGGAGACTGAATATTATTCCGACACGAAAGAGCTGAAAGAAAATTTAAAAGTTATTGAAGAGGAAGAAGCGCAAGTTGAACAAGCGAAAAAGGAATTAATTGAAGCGAACTTGCGTTTGGTGGTTTCTATCGCCAAAAAATATACAAACCGCGGTTTACAATTTTTGGATTTAATCCAGGAAGGAAACAATGGGTTGATGAAAGCGGTAGAAAAATTCGAATATCGCCGCGGATATAAATTTTCGACATATGCAACATGGTGGATCCGCCAGTCGATTACGCGCGCGATTGCAGATCAGGCCCGCACAATCCGTATTCCGGTTCACATGATTGAAACGATCAACAAATTGGTGCGGACCTCTCGAAGCCTTGTTCAGATCAAGGGTCGCGAACCGTCTTCAGAAGAAATTGCTGAAAAGATGGGAATGCCTGTTTCAAAAGTTCGCAAAATCTTGAAAATTGCACAGGAACCGATTTCGCTGGAAACACCGATTGGTGAAGAAGAAGATAGTCATCTTGGTGATTTCATCGAAGATCAAAAAGCAGTTTCCCCATCGGATGCGGTCATTAATACAAGTCTGAAAAAGGAAATTGAAGACATTTTAAAAACGTTAACTCCGCGCGAAGAGATGGTTATCAAACTGCGGTTTGGTATTGGTGACGGAAGCGAACGTACGTTGGAAGAAGTCGGACAGATTTTTTCTGTTACACGCGAACGTATACGTCAAATTGAAGCCAAGGCGCTGCGAAAATTGCGCCATCCATCGCGCAGTAAAGTGATCAAGAACTTTCTGAACGGAAGGATCTAACGATGTCCAAGGCAGATCGCAGAATTAATTCTGCGATCTGCCTTCCACTTTCCGGCTTCAATCGCAAGCTTCTAGCCCGCGTTCCCGAAAGCAAAGGGCCCATAGCTCAGTTGGTCAGAGCTACCGGCTCATAACCGGTTGGTCCCTGGTTCGAGTCCAGGTGGGCCACCTCAATTCCCCCATTCAGGTTTTAATCGCCTAAATTCCATTGGTGTTGAGAAAATCAGATGAATGTCGATTTAACTCCGCTAATTCAATTGCACTATCTTGATATACAAATTGCTGCATTGAATTCCAAGATTTCTGGAATGCCGGGCCAAATTCAAGAACTGGATCGCAAACTCGATCGTTACAGGAAAAATCTTCAAGAAAGCAAAGATCTACTGGCGCAAAATTTGAAGAAACGCCGCGATCTGGAAGGCGACATCAACCTGATTGAAACAAAACGAAATCGCTATAAAGAACAACTCGATGGCGTGAAAACAAATAAAGAATACACAGCCCTTCAGCATGAAATTGAAGGGGTAGCACAAGCCATCCGCCAAATCGAAGATCAGATACTTACTCATATGGAAGAAGCTGAACAGATTAAAGCGCGGCAAGATCAAGCGCAAAATGCTTTGGATCGTGAAGAAAACATCATTCTTGAAGATAAAAAAGTTATAGAACGACAGGTGGAACAACTTCGAAATGAACTGGAGCAATTGCAATCCCAACGGCAGAAATGGATCGATCAAGTTCCAGAAGAAGTAATGGAAGTTTATGATCGGGCGTCCCAATCACGTAAGGGCGTTGCAATGGCAGAAGCAAAAAATCAGATGTGCCTGGAATGCCACATGCGGATCAGACCACAGTTATTTCAAGAAATAAAAAGGAATGATTCCATCATTACCTGCGAAAGCTGCAGCCGAATCCTTTTTTATGTCCCTCCCCCATCATCTGAAAAATCGGAACTCGAAGCCGGCGCTTAATTTTTCACCACAGAGTCACGGAGACAAATACTTTCCTAATTACGTTGATATTGCTGGACAGCGCGATTGTGTTCTTGCAACGTAGCTGAGAAATAGTGAGTGCCATCGTTTTTGGAAACAAAATATAACTTATTGGTCGTTTCCGGATTCATAGCTGCCCGAACTGCAGCTTCACCTGGGTTGCAGATTGGACCTGGAGGTAATCCAGGGCTGACATAAGTATTGTAAGGCGATGGTTTCTGCAGATCCGCACGACTAATCATTCCCTTGTATTGATTGTCGAGCCGCAATGCATAAATCACTGTTGGGTCACATTGCAACAACATAGATTGCTTTAAGCGATTATGAAACACCCCTGAAATCAATCTTCGCTCACTTCCCTGTGCTGTTTCTTTTTCGATCAAACTGGCAAGCGTTACAACATCCAAAACCGACATTCCAAGTTCATCCGCTCGCGTTTTAATTTGAGGCAAAAATCTTTTCTTAAATTCACCGATCATTACTAAAAGAATTTTCTCCGCATTATCGGTCTTCGTTAGAAAGTATGTTTCCGGAAATAGAAATCCTTCACAGTTATGAATTCCAGGATCAATCGATTGAAGATCGGACTGGACCAAGGGAGATTTCATAGCAGCTTGAACATCTTCCGGTTTAATTCCTTCCTTCGCCAGAATCGCAGGAATATCAAACGTATTTGTTCCTTCGGGCACAGTCAGCACAAGATTTTGCTGCTCACCACGAAGTAACTTGTTATAAACTTCGAACGGTGTCAGAGCGCGGTCAAACACATATTCACCGGCCTTCATTTTGCTTTGAGTTCGGTTGTAATAAAAAAGTCCTTTCAACATCCATGGATATTTAACGACGCCTTTCGTTGTCAGCAGGCGCGAAGCCGAATCCAAAGAGGTTCCTGATGGAATTTTGACTAGAAGTTTGGCTTCAGAAAATGTTCGATATGGTTTGTTTAACTCCGACCAAATAAAAATTCCTGTAGCGGTGATTGCCAGCATCAGGATGAAAAAGATTACAGCAAATATTTTTCGGCGAGTCATCATCGACTATTCAAATAATTTTGCAAGATAAATGCGGCAGCAAACGCATCGATTCGATCCCTCTTTTTACGCCAGCTTCCGCGTCTGTCAGCTAATCTCTCCGCAGCCTCAACAGTAGTAAGGCGTTCGTCAACGAATTCAATTTGAATTCCGGAAGCGGATTGTGCAAGCTTTGATGCAAAAGAACGCGCATCTTTTGCCTGTTCTCCTTCAGTGCCATTTAGATGAAGTGGAAGACCAACGAGAATTGTTGCGGTTCCAAGTTCTACGGCGAGTTTTGCAATTTCAGCTGGCGAAGTTTTGGTTCGCGCAATCGTGGAATGCGGACGCGCTGTAACTTGCATCGGATCGCTGATCGCAATTCCAATTCTGCGTCTTCCAACATCCAGTGCCATTAAGCGCATATCTCAAACCCTGCGCTCACGTGCTATTTTGATTGCGTAAATCATACTTCCAGGATTTGCTTTGCCTTTCCCGGCAATATCGAATGCAGTTCCATGATCCGGTGAAGTTCGAATCAGCGGAAGCCCCAAAGTTACGTTCGCACTGCGTTCAAAATCGAGAAGTTTGAGCGGGATCATGGCCTGATCATGATACATTGCCAAAATTACATCCCATCGTTTTTGTTGTGCAGCAACACGAAAAATAACCTCCGGTGCAATCGGACCTTCAGCATCAATGCCATCCGCTTGCGCTTGCTCAATCGCTGGAATGATCGCACGCCTTTCATCTCCGCCAAGAATTCCTGCCTCGCCCGCATGCGGGTTCACTGCAGCCACTCCAATCTTTGGAGTTTTGTATCCAAATTTCCTGAACTCGCGATGTAACAATTTCAATTGCTCCAAAATATTTTCCGTACGGACCTGTTTCAAAGCTTCCTGCAATGGAAGATGTGTGCTGAGCAATGCAATTTTGAATGTTACGCCCGCCATTAACATGCAATATTTTTTCGACCCGGTTTTTTCCGCACAAAATTCTGTCTGGCCAGGATATTTGTATCCGGCAACATGCCAGCTCTCTTTTTGAATTGGCCCCGTTACAAGTGCATCGATTTTCCCTGCACGATAAAACTCAAATGCGCGCTCTAAATATTCAACAGACGCTTTGCCCGCTTGCTCAGGCGATGCTCCGAAATATGGTTTGACAACGTTATCGATATCAATGATCTGCGCGCGTTTGTCCGGAAGTGGAATTTTTAAATGTTTTGAATGGTGTTCCAAAACGCGAGTCGAACCCAAAATGATGTAATGAGCCGCAGGCAGTTTTCGACGAAATGCCTTCAGTATGATTTCAGGTCCGATTCCGCCAGGATCTCCAAGCGTAATTCCAACAGTGGGCTTTGTGCCGCGTTTACCTGTCGTCGTCTTCAGAATTACTCTCGTAAGCCGGATCTTTGTAAATGTATTTAATACTGTCTTTGTAAATCAACAAATTCGGCCCATCATTTCGGTGCACTTTAATGGTACGTTTGTCATACCATTCAACAATGCCATGAATTTCTTCCCCGTCTTTAAAAGCAATTACCATCGGGGTTTTATTGTTCATTTGGCGAATGAAATAGTAATTCTCCGCATTGGTTTGCTCGGGGGGCGCGGGCTTTTTGCGATTTGGTTTTGAGTTGCTGCTGAACTGCTGCTCTTTAATTTCTGTCAGGTTCGGTCTGATCAATTTTCTGTTCAAGATCCTTCATGCCTCCTTCGCACGATCACCTACCAGTGCCTCACACGAATAGAAAATGGAGTCGGTAAGGAAGTCTTAACTGATACAGTTTTTGAGGCTGTACGTTTGAGGTAAAAATTAACAAAAAAAGTTCCGATTTGCAAGCCAAACTGCTGAAACTGAGCAAGCAATGCAGAAGGTCAGCTATAATTTACACATGTCAGTTCCTCTGACAGACGATATTCGGGCTAAGTTGTACGATTGGCAGAGTAAGCTGATTGATCTCAGCTTTCGAAATTCTGTTTTGAATTTCAACTCTCAATCCAAATCGCTGGAAATTGTCACCGAAATTCCATCAGAAGTATTTCGCACACTCTATCTCGATGAACATCCGATGGGATTTTTGGAGCAAAGTGTTCAGCCTGAAAACCTGGTCGAAATCGACCACCAATTTTTCCACCGTGATCCACTCTCTGCTGGACATCATGACCGCGCCCTTCAAACATCGCTCAGCAAAATTGCTCTGAATCGTCAATTGATCGGAATTTATAGAGAGGGCAATGAATGGATTGAGGAACGTGGAATTAATGTAATTTTTCTAAGCCTTGGATTACTTGAAGGAAACACATTTCGTGCTCCGTTGGTGTTGCTCCCTGTCGAATTGGAGCGTCCTGATTTTGATACCTTCCGTTTGCGGGCCAGCGGTGATGATCCTTTCGTAAATCCCCTTCTTATCCGGAAATTGCAAACTGAATTTCAAATTAGTCTGCCTGCTTTATCGGAAAAGTTTGAAGAATTCATTCCTGAAGCTCTTTTCGCTGAAATTCAAGAACGGATTTCATCCATGCCACGATGGAATCTGACAGCTCAGATTTTTTTGAGTTTGTATCCGTTTCAGAAATTTCAAATGTATAGAGATCTTGAAGAAAATGAGGAGCTTTATTTACAATGCCCTGCAATTCATGAGCTCTGTGGAAAAAAGGCGGATGCCATTCCGGAAGAAATTTTAAATAGCCCAATCGATATTTTGCTTGACCCAGCCAATACGTTTCATGTGTTGGATGCTGATGCATCTCAACAACGTCCTCTGATTGCGGCTCGTACTGGCCGAAATCTTGTCATTGAAGGTGCACCAGGCACAGGCAAATCTCAAACCATTGTGAATCTAATTGCTGAAGCTCTGGCCAATCGAAAGACTGTACTTTTTGTAAGCAATAAAAAAGCAGCACTGGATGTTGTTTATCGAAGACTCCAAGGAATCGGATTACAGGATTTCTGCCTGGAACTGCATAGCGGAAAAACAATGAAACGTGATGTCCTTAAACAGCTTGGACAAACCCTTGAAAGCTCAGCTCCAGTTGCAAATGCAGATGATCGTCTAACCCAGCATTTCAATCATGTACGTAACGAGCTGAAATCGTTTGTAAAAGAAATGCACCGTCCGATTGGAGCTGCATCTTCATCTGTATCACCATTTCAAATGCTTGCTGAAATTGTCTCGCATTCAGATATTCCATCTTTGAATGCAAAGATTCCGGAAGTAGAAAATATTTCGTCATCAGCGTTGCTTGAAATCGGCCAACTACTGAAAGAGCATTCGGCCTTGCTTGCAGAAATTGGAAATCCGGAGGCTCACCCCTGGAATGGCTGTTGCGTTGAAACATTGGGGCCCGTTTTGCAGCAGGATATATTTACCGCGCTTGATCAAGCCTTGGCTTCATTCAATGAGCTATATGTTCAGATTTCACACTTTGTTGATCTCGCTGGAATTAGCTTTCCAACTACGATCGAAGAAATTGGAACTATTTCCGATGCTGCAACCACAATCGCAGAATCAACCGGTACCGATTCCAGCGAACTCTTGAATTCGCGATGGGATCAGATTCCAAAAGAAGCTATTGATTTAATCGCAGCCGGCAGGCTGTATAACGATCTTCAGCAAAGGCTGGATCAGAGCTTTCGTGATGATTGGATTGAAGAAAATGCTGATGCTTTACAAAATCTTGCGCAAAAATGTGAGCGCTATTCCCGAAATTTCATATCATGCATATCGTTACAGTTTTGGCGGGATCGCACTTTCCTGAAAAAACAAACGAATCGAAACACCGCGTTGAATCGAAAAGAGATGTTCGAACTCACACGAGATAGTGTGCAATGGCTGAAAGCAAAACAATTCCTGGAACAAAATGATGCGATTGGTAAAGATTTATTTGGCAATCGCTGGAAAGCGCTAAGTTCAAACTGGAATGATCTGGAAGAATACGTTAACTGGCTCAACCGCGCGCGAGCTTTTGTGACCGGCAAGTACATTGGTGAAAAAGGAATTACTTTAGCGTCTCAATGTAGTTTATCAATTTTGCAAGTTCAAGAACGGATTTCCAGGATCAATTCTTGCCTTCATCTTTTCAAAATCGTACTGCAGGAATTTCTTAAGATTGCGCAATATTCTTCAACTCAAATTTCTGCGGAGCCTGAATCGAAAATTGCGAATCTATTTCGTATATTGCTCGAATTATCTGACAATCGCGATACTCTGCATGCCTGGGTAGCTTATCGTTTAAATCGCGAATTGTGTTCGCAATCCAAAGCAAGCGATCTTTTGCAAAGGTTTTATGAACAAAACTTACCAGGAACCTTGCTGGAACCATGTTTTCGAAAGCAGTTTTATCGTCTGCTTTTCGACTCTGCTTTGAAAACAAGTCCGTCACTTCGAAACTTCAATGGCAGACAACATGAAGTCCGTATTCAAGAATTTGTTCGCTGCGATAAACAACTACAATCTCTTTCGCAAGAGAAACTGCTTCAAGTTCTAAGAAGTAGATTGAAGGAACAGCTCAAGGAAGCATCATTACAAAATGAATGGAACATTTTGTCCCGTTATATGCAGCTCAAAAGAATCAATGATCCACTTAGAAGAATTTTGAATAAAGTTCCAAATGCCATCCGGGTGCTGAAACCTTGCTTCTTAATGAGCCTATACTCTGTTCCACAATTTCTAAATCCGCGGATGCATCAATTTGATCTGCTGATTTTTGATGAAGCAAGCCAGATTGCTCCGGAAGATGCACTTGGAAGCATGATTCGGGCAAAGCAAGTCATCGTATTTGGCGATTCAAAACAATTACTTCCATCAAATTCAGTCGAAAATCAAGAACCTGAAAATATTCTGGATCTATTTAAAGCCGCTCAACAGAATTTATTTTCTTTGAAATGGCATTATAGGAGCAAGGATGAATCGTTGATTACATTTTCCAACATGCATTTTTATAAGAATTTGTTCAGCTTTCCTCATGCATTTCCTGCGTTCGAAGAATTGGGGTTGGAGTATCACTATGTAAATGACGGAACAGAAGTCGAATCAATTGTGAGTTCAATTCTGACTCACATCCGTTTACATCCTGAGCGTTCGCTGGGTGTTGTAACTTTTGGGAGCGAACAGAGAGAGCTGATACGAGATTCAGTGGAAGATGTTAGAAAAGAAAATCCTGATTTGGAATTCTTTTTTCAATCACATCCGGAAGAGCCATTCTTCGTAAAAACGGTTGAAACGATTCAGGGTGATGAAAGGGACAAAATCATTGTGAGTGTTGGTGCAACCGGGCTGATCACCGGTGTTAACGGATGGAGATTTCTGAACGTACTACTTACCCGAGCCAGAAGAAGTATGAAAATTTTTTCTGCTATTCACGCCGAAGATCTGGATGTATCACATTCAAATGAAATCTCTTTGTTACGAAATTTTTTGAATTATGCTGAAAAAGGATACATTGAGCAAACAATGATCAACGTTTCGCGTGCGGCAAGTCCTTTTGAAGAATCAGTGAAAGACGCATTGATTTCGAATAGATTACTGGTCATTTCACAACCGGGTTCATCGGTATATCGCATCGATCTGGCAGTTTTGGATCCTGAAAATCCCGAAAGATTTCTTTTAGGAATCGAATGCGACGGACACATGTATTCTTCAGCTGAAACAGTTAGAGATCGCGACCGGCTCAGACAGGAGCAACTTGAGTCTCGAGGTTGGAAAATCATTAAAATCTGGTCGATCGATTGGTACACAAATCCTGAAGCAGAAATCGAACGAGTGCTTGCGGCGGTGGAATCGGCTAGAAATCAAAAATGTAGTGGCGAGCGGGAGCTCGCCTTTTTGGATGGGAAGGCGAACTTCCGTTCGCCCCTACAACTTGAAATTAAGGAAAACAAAAACTTTTCGGGAATAAGCATTCCGGAGTATCGACCCACTCCTATCAATCGAATCGGTACACCGGAATCAATGATCGATGATCGATCAGCAATCAAAGATGTTTTGTTGAGAGTGATCGGCATGGAAGGTCCGATTCATGTTGATGAATTGCACCGAAGAGTTTCGATGCACTGGGGAGTTAAACAAGTCACTACCAAAATTGTGGAACTGATCGATCAAGAAGCGGAAGCATTATGCAATAAGGATGTTGTAATTAAGAAAGGCAATTTTCTGAAAATCAGAGGCAAATCGGTTCAGCCCAGAGTTTATCCGCGAACCTTCAGCGCAGATTACATTTCACCTGAGGAAATTCTAGCAGCAATTAAGCTGGTGTTAAAAATGCAAGGAAGTCAGCCGGCAGATCAATTACAAAAAGAAATCAGCCGCTTGATGGGCCTGGAAAGATCCGGCGAAAAGCTAAGCGAAAATATTACCAATGCTTTGGATTATATGTTGATGAATGGCGAAGCCCATCTGACAAACAATGGTGTTGAGCTTAAGAATTATTAATCACGGAAACACTGAAGCACGAAATTCACGGGGATTGTTTTACTAAAATTCAGGACGAGGAATAAATGACAACTGTCGCACCCAAAGTCACAGTACACATGGTCTCGAGTCTTGATGGCTTCATAGCCAAAAAAGACGGAAGTATTTCGTGGCTTGAAACATCAGACACATACGAGAAAGGAGTTACTGGAGAAAACGCGGAAGAATTCATGAAGACAATTGACTGCTTCGTAATGGGCTCCCGGACATATGAACATGCACTGGAACTTTCACAGGAATTTGGGTGGGCCTATGGAGACGTACCGACTTTTGTTTTGACACACAGAAGTTTGTCGGCTGACAGACAAAGCATCGAATTCTATTCGGGTGACTTGAAGAAATTTGTAAACGATAAGCTAAAACCAAAATACAAGAACATATGGCTGGTAGGCGGTGCAGCGCTTGTTAAGGATTTTATCCGACTTGGCCTGGTAGACGAAATAAGACAAGCAATTGTGCCAATCATTCTTGGTGACGGAACGCTGTTTTTTGACAACATCGGGCAAGAACATGCATTACACCTAAAAGACGTAACAGCATATAAGAACGGAATGGTAGAACTGTGGTATGAAGTAAGAAAGGAATAGTTGTTGTTCAAGATTTCAAATGAACCAACTACTAATGAAATTAAGAAGGAGACTTGTTATGAAAAAAGTGTCTCAGGTGGTTCAGGTGAAGAGTCAACCGAAGATCACGTTCGCGGCGGCGCTTGCTACGGCGCTTGCGTTGTTAGCGTGGATGGTGATGTCGCCGGTTTTGCAGGCGGACGAGGCCCAGGCGAAGAGCCTGTTGAAGGCGATGGCGGATTACGTGGTCGGGCAGAAGGCGATTTCTTTCGACTATGATTCGATCCTTGAGCTTGTGACGAAGGACCAGCAGAAGCTCGCGCTAGCGGCTTCGGGAACGGTGTCGTTAGCCCGGCCAGACAAGGCTCGCTTTACCCGGTCGGGCGGGTTCGTTGACATCGATACCATCTTCGATGGAAAAACATTGACCGTTCTTGGTAAGAACAGGAACGTTTTCGTGCAAATCGAGACGCCCGGCTCAATCGACCACCTCATCGATGATTTGCAGAACAAGTACGACCGCCCTCTGCCGGCCGCCGATCTGTTTGTCACCGGGGCCTACGACGCATTGATGGCTGATGTGGTCGACGTCAAGGATCTTGGAAGTGGCGTGATCGGCGGCAACGAGTGCGATTACCTCGCATTTCGAAGCAAGGAAGTTGACTGGCAGATCTGGATCGCGCAGGGAGATCGTCCGTATCCCTGCCGGTACGTTGTCACAACCAAGGGCATGGCCGGCAGCCCGCAGTATAGTATCCAGATCCGGAACTGGAAGACCGGCGGCGACGTTCCCGCGGAGGATTTCCGTTTCACGGCGCCTGCCAATGCCCGGAAGATCAGCCTTGACGAACTCAAGAAGCTGAAGGACGCAGGTGAGCTTCCGAGCAACTACATCATGGAGGGTAAGCAATGAAAGTATCAAAGAGAATTCGCATCCTATTGCTGATTTTCCTGGTCGCGCTGGGCGGCCTCGAGCTAGCTGAGCTGCTCTCAGTCCGCGGCGTCCACGGTTTTGTTTCGTTCGTCAATGCCGAAGTTGGGCGTCCCCGCTCACCTGTAAGTGTAGCGGGTGTCGCGCGCCGCTCGGCACGTCGTGACTGACATTAACCACTGAGGCGCAAAGATTATTGCAGGTAGCCGAGGGATTTCATTTGTTCGACAAGTAAGTCATTGAATTCACCGGCGTGTTCGATCTCCATCCGATCTTTCTTTACGTACGCATTTACAGTGCGAAGGGGAACGCGAGCCAGGAACGATTGAGGTAAAACTGCTTGCAGCAAATCGCCATTCATCGAACGCGAAACTGGAACACCGCAAGTGTAAAGAATTAACGGTGTGATAGAGCGTTCTGCGAACGCACGATTTTGGATCAAACCTTTCTTCCATGATTCCGGACCATGAATCAATACACCGCTGGAATTGCCAGGCAGAGAACGACCGGCGCTAAGAATGATACACAAGCTGTAATCTGAATTTGCTGCAATTTTGCCGATCTGATCATCAAGCCATTTCAAATGTTCGCGATATTGAGCGGTATATGTAAATGCATCCATTTGCTTCCGTTCCAAAAATTCGTAATTCAGAATGTCGTGTCCTGGAAGATAAAGCGCTGCAACGCGAACCGGCTTTTGTTGGAACAAAGATTCGAAAACAGATGTATAAAATCGATCTAATTCCGGTCCGTTGATTTTTGAAGATGTTTTTCCTGCAACAGATTTGAATTGATTAAATAATTCCGGCGGAAAAGTATCATCTTGCGGCGGATTTCCTGATGCGACTTTGTAATAATAACGTTCCGAAACATTCCAACCGCGCAGCGAACGCGCCGGCCAGCTTCCCCACCAATTTACAATTCCGGTTTGAATTCCGCTATCGGAAAGAATTTCCCAAAACGCTTTCGTTTGACGCATGTAACCGGAAACTGGTTGGCGTTGTCCAAGACCTGCGTGCATCAGCACAGAATGAAACGCCAGCTCGAATGGCGTCATTTGCATCCATGAACTGACGCCACCTAAACGCCGGACTTCCGGCATTAAGATTCCATGCTCTTCCGGAGTAACACCAGTTGCAACTGTGGTCCAGGCAACAGGCGGCACTCCTGCGCCATCAAATTGAAGTTTGCTCACAAATGATTCGGATAAGAGACGATTGAAATTTGGTAATTCGCCATTCGCAGAAAATCGCTGCAACAGCTCCAGCGAAACACCGTCAACTCCGATCACAATCCATCGATCGGTAGTTGAGAGCACTGCCACCGGTGGTTCCTCCGTTTTACGTTCGCCTGACTGCTTTAAAACAACAGGAACCAAAATAATCAGAGCGGCTAACGCCAGAATAACTTCATAGCCTCGCCGACGCCAATTGGGTACTTCTGAATACAAGTTCGATTCACGAAAAGCAACGACAAAGCCAACCCAGGTGCATCTGGCAACCAGTACACCCGATATTAGTAGTACTATGATCATAGCAGCAACGAAATATTCGGGGAGCAGCCGCAAAATGCCTACGCGGCTCCAACCCCAATACAGGAAGTAAATGAAGAATGCGAAGCCGGTAAGAAAACTGAAGGCTTGTCCGATAGCCACTAACCTGTGTCCACCGCCAATGCGAAGCCATAAAGAAACGAGATAAATCAGCGCAAGCTCAAGTAACGAAAAAACTACCACGAAGAAGACTTCGAAATAAAAAAACAGAAGTACCAGATCCAACCAATTCCGGAGCAAACTGATATTGAACAGCAGCGTACCGGAAGTCATCAGCAATGATGCAAGAGTTCCGCTCAGCAATCCTACACGAAGGCTGAGTAAACAACGATTAAAGAATTGGGAAGCAGAGCGCTTCAGACTACCGCGATAAAATCGCTCAATACGTCCGTTGAGGTAGCCAAAAGTTTGTAAACGCTGGCGGACTTCATCAAGAGAAGAGGGATCCTCCCTTTGGTTGGATCCCTCTATTTCAGGATTACTTTGCGGTTTGGGTGGCAGCTCGTTTTTCAATGGTTACTTTTTTGATCACCACAGGCGTAGTTGGATTATCGCGCGCACCGGTTGGAGTTTCAGCAATCTTATCAACCACCTCCATTCCGGAAATTACGCGACCAAAAACGGTGTATTGATTATCCAGCTCAGGCCGATCACGATGCATAATAAAAAATTGGCACGATGCGCTATCAACACTATCGCCGCGTCTTGCCATCGAAACGATTCCACGTTTGTGTGAAATGCTATTGAACTCTTGTTTTAATGTATATCCAGCATTTCCTGCGCCGTCATTTGATGGATCATTGTCTTTAGAATTCGGATCGCCAGCCTGAATCATAAATCCTTTAATTACTCGATGAAACTTAACTCCATCGTAGAATCCTTTTCTGGCAAGTGTCTTAAAGTTTTCAACGTGTTTTGGAGCAGCATTGGGAAAAAACTCGATCGTGATTTGTCCCATCGATGTATCGAGCACTGCAATTTCGCTATCGGGAGCCATTAAATCTTTAGCACCGGCGATATTCGCCAAAAACACGGCGGCAACGAACGCCATAAATACGTAAATAATTTGAATTCGCATTCGGTTATCGTTCTCCTTTATTGAGGAATTGTATGTTTGCTGAAGGGCTGAATGCGGCAGCCAAGATAACGGAAATCAGGATTTTCGCGGATCAACAACTTTGGCACATAGCCACTTTCGGAAGTTATTGTACCATGAAGGTAATATTTTCCTCGGTACATCTCCATGTAAGATCGGAAATTACTCAAATCGAGAAGCGTTTTTTCATCTGCTCTTAATGGAAAAAATTCATCCCGTTTTCCTAGATGGACTGAAATTCGATTGGGCACAACACCATTTTGTATTCGTAAATGAGAAATCACATCAGGGCTATCGAATTCGATGATGAACTCCAATGTGGATTGTCCACGAACCCAAAGAAAATCTTTTTCCTGATAAAAATACTGATTCAAAAGATAGATTGTCCCTCCGGCAAAATTCAAGCGATACGCCGGATCAGCCGTCAATCCATGGCGGCCGATTAGTTCGAGTTCCTGCGGAAGAAAGCGATATGGAAAAGATTGCAAGTAATAATTTCTTGTTGAGAGTGCTCCAAGCGGATTCAGTAAAAGAGGCCCGGCAAAAATTGCGGAGATTGCAACGGTAGCAATCAAAAACCAATTCGGACGAACAATCGGACAAAGGAAGAAGGCAATTGCACAAAGCATAATTACGAAATCATCCGTAAAATACGCAATTCCCCGTTCAGCGAAGGGTACGAAACAAACGCTTAGAAAAACCAGGATAGCGAATGCGATCCCGCGATTCACAAGACGATCCTTAATGTGCCACATAGAAGCAAGTAAAATGCACAATGCGGCTGTCGCATACGGAAGAAATCCTGCGGTGCGGCCAAAAACAAAATCGGATAATCGTTGTAATGTTGGAGGTACAACGAGCTTCGTTTCAACAACCGGAAGAGTTGTCCAGATTTGCAGAATTGAAGGACCAGAAAAAGCACCGAGCCATCTGGTTTCTGAAGTGGATGAAGGTGGGTACATCAACCACTCAATTCCAAAAGTCAAAGCACCAAATAGAATCAAAGAAACAATAAATCTGGGCGGTTCGCTTTTTAATCCTGAAAATTGCCAGTACGCTACCAGAAATAAAGCAACCAGGATTGTCCATGGTTGAGAAGACATCGCCAATGCGAGCAATCCTGCAGATGCAAGCGGATAATTTTTGATGCCAGCGTAAATACTTCCGGTTAATACAGTGAGCAAAAAAAGATGATGGGTGGGCATCAGAAACATTACCGGCGTTAAAATCAGCGTGAAATATAAAATGGAGTTAATCGCAGACCATTTTGAATCATCTTTTCCGCTTCCATAAAATGCGGTGCCGATCCAATAAAGAATTCCGATGCAAACAGCTTGAAGTACTAACCAACCTTTAAATCCAAAAGCCCAAACAAATGGAACAAGAACAAAGACAAAAACTTCCGGAAGTGAAAAAACTAAATACTCACGATACTTTCCATCGGAGGTAAGAATTTGCTTTTTGGCTACTTTGATTCGTGATGGTTTTTCTCCGTATTCTTTTAAATATCGATCTGAATCAGCCGAACTAAATGCAAGATTCCCATCTGATACGATACTTCGCGCAGCCATATAAGCTGTAATATCAGCTTCTGAGACCAGCGGTAAATATCTGCCAGGGTCAAGACTGGCAGCTATGGCAAAGAAAGCAAATAAGGGGATTGCGATCAAGAGTGCGGAAGATTTCATCAATTAATTTTGAATTGAATCGCGGAGTAGTTACTCCGTGGTTATTTTCTTTAACGTCCGCGGTATTTTAGTGCGGTACGGACTTCTTTGTCTACGGCTCGCTGCCGTTTTACGTCGCGCTTTCCCCAAATCTTTCGTCCTTTCGCCAATGCAATTTCAACTTTGATATGCTTCCCCTTGAAGTAAAGCCGCAATGGAACCAGAGTCAAACCTTTTTCCTTAATCTTGCCCATCAGCCGCGAAATCTCCTGCCTATGAAGCAACAATCTTCGCGTACGAAGCGGCTCATGGCTGAATTGATGCGCGAAGGTGTAGGGTGAAATATGGCAATTCAAGAGCTGCGCTTCTTCATTTTTGATCAATGCATAAGAATCCTTCAGATTCACCTTTCCTTCTCGAACTGACTTCACCTCGGACCCTTGAAGCACAATTCCGGCCTCATATTTTTCCAGAACTATGTAGTCAGAAAATGCTTTCCGATTTGTAGCGATCGTTTTTTCAGTTTGTGCGACCATAAAGTTAAGACTTCAGAGCCAGAATAAATTGTTTTGAGAAAGGGGTTCTGTTATCATAAACCATTATTATTACGAGAAAAAAATCGTTTGCAATGCGAACCGGTTCTCCTTCCTGCCGGTATCGAGTTAGCAAACTGTAAGTTAAAATGTAAACTGGACGGCCATGGTTTTCTTTAATTACGCGACAATGCAAATGGCCGCAAAGATTGTCTATTATGGACCAGGCCTTTGCGGCAAAACCACAAATTTACAGTACATCTATCAAAAAACCTCGCCAAAGTCTCGTGGCGAAATGGTCAGCCTTGAAACCGAAACAGACCGCACACTCTTCTTTGATTTACTTCCGCTCGATGTCGGCAACATCGCCGGATTTAAAACTCGATTTCAGTTGTATACGGTTCCAGGACAGGTCTTTTATAACAATACACGTAAATTAGTACTGCGTGGCGTTGATGGCATTGTGTTTGTTGCCGATTCTCAGATTCCGATGTTTGAAGCGAACATTGAAAGCTACAAAAATCTTGAGGAAAATGTTCGCGAACTCGGATTAAATCTGGAAGATATTCCAATGGTTCTTCAGTACAACAAACGCGATTTGAAAGCTGTCGTACCTGTAGAGGAATTGAATCGCGCTTTGAACCAGCGAAATATTCCCTGGTATGAAGCTTCAGCACTTCTTGGTGATGGAATCTTTGAAACGTTAAAAGGAATTTCCAAAGCGACGTTGATCACGGTTCGCAAGAAAGCACTCGGCGAAGAAAAACCAGACATTCCTGAAAGAGCTGCACAGCGATTTCCGCAATATCCAAAACCGCATACACCTGCACCAACTCCTGCTCCACCGATTGCTGTCGCTCAGCACCAACCGCAATCTGAACCTTCAGTTCCATTCGAGGAACAAATTCGACAAGAAGCTTCCATTGATTCCATCATTGCTAGAGTGGAACCAGAACCCCTTCCAGAACCGGACATGGCGGAAGCGCTTGAACCTGAGCCAGCAATGCCGACTCCAGCTGAAATCGCTCATGAAACTGTTGAGTTCTCGCAGGTAACATTGCCCGGCATTCAACCTGCAATGAAAAAGATTGAGGTGAAATCTTCCGATGTCGCTTCTCAGCTTGATGCGCTCCGCGATATGTACATTGGAAAAGCCCAGACTTATACGACGAAAGAAATCAGGCAGATCAAAGATACAACATTGGAAGCTCTAAATGAGCTTGTTGAAGCTTCCAAATCCAAAGAGCGAAAAGTTACAAAGAAGCTAAAGATCAAGCTAGATCAGGCAGAATTGGAAGCAATCAAAACTCTTTCGCTGGATTTTCACGTCGCAGGAGATAGTCTTCATAAAAGATTTTCAAATGCCATGAGCTTGAATATAGAAGGTAAAAGTAATCCGAAAAAAGTTACTATCGAAATCAAGTTAGAAATTCTTAAAAAATAACTTCGTGCTACTTCGTGCCCTTCGTGGTTAAATCTTGAGCTTTCCCAAGGTATAAGCAATAAACCCTTAATCCGAGTTCACGTGAGTCATTCGCTGAAGGCACAAATGTTTGATCCACTTCCAATTTCACTTCAACATTGCTATCTGCACCAAGGCTCGCCGAATCAATTTCATATTTCTGCAAGAACGGTTCTGCAGTTTCCACGCTAAAGCGATCTAACTGTTTTCCATTCACATAGACCGAAATATTTTGCTCACTCTGAAAACGTTGCGGTTCGCCTTCTGCCTTTAAATAAAGAATTGAATTCGCACGTGGATTTGGTAACTTCGCAATGGCCGTCCTGCTGATCCATCGCCAGTGATACCAATCGTTATTCGGTTCTCTTTCCAAATCATACCAACCTGAAATGAGTTGTCCCTCAGCATCTGTTGATCGTTTTTCAATATTAATATTTCCGACTTCATACGAACGCTCACTCAGCTGTTTCGCATTCAGAACAAACCGTTCCCCCTTTCCGCTCGGAGTGTACATACCAAGTTCAACGACATATTTTCCAGCCGGAATATTTTCAGGAAGAAAATAAGTTCGAGTGTAAGAATAATTCCGGCCCACCACTGATTGGTTCGAATTGGCGGGTTATGATCATCAACAAATCGGATTCTTTTGGATGGATCCAGGAAATGAACGAACACCGTTAGATCTTTTTTCAACCCCGGAAAATCATCACTTGTTTCAAACGAATAAGTTACTTCAACAGGGGTTCCCATCTCAGCGCCAGGTTTATTAAAAATTACGCGAGGAGTGATATAGGATTTCGGGCGTGAAGCATCACATGAAAACACGAAGGGCATCAGCAAAAATATTATGAAAACGAAAATTGATCGCGAGTGTTTTCTAATCGTTTGCTTTGCCCAGATAGAGCTCATAAACACGAATTCCGAGCTCACGCGTATCAGCTGAAACTTTATCTTCAGCCGGTCTGAAAGTTTTATCAACTTCCACTTTCAATTCAAGCATTTTACCTGGCCCAATTTGTCTTTGCTGATCGTATATTTTTTCAGGATCGGCTGATTGCCGACCATCGGAAAAGTATCGATCGGAGTATCGCCAACTTTCACTGTGACTTTTTGCGGATCAGTTCCAAACCGATCAGAATTTGCATCCGCCTTGAAATACAACAGTGCATCGGTATTCGGATTTCGAACCCGCATCACAGCTTCTTTTTTGGTCCAACGCCATTGAATCTGCGGATCATTCGGGAAAGATTCCGGATCATACCAACCACTCTTGTATTGAATGATCGGTTCTTGCGGTGGAATCTCAATCGTAAACGTACCCATGTTGTAGGCACGATGATCCAGTGGAGTCGCATCGAGTTCTAAGCGTTCATCTTTGCCTGGAGCATAGATTCCGGCTGAGATTGTATATTCGCCGTGCGGGATGTTCTTTGGAATGAAGAGCGTTCGCGAATAATGATAAGTCTGACCTGGACGCCATTGGCTTGTAGGAATCGATGGCTGATGATCATCCTGGAAACGGATCACTCTTTTTGGATCCAGAAAATGACAAAACACCCACAGGTCTCGATTCAGAGCAACATATTCCTTCTTTGTAGTAAAAGAATATGTCAGCTCAATCGGCGTTCCCATCTCAGCCGCTTTTTTGTTGATCTGAAGCTTTGGAATGATTGTTGCTTTTTGCCTGTTACAAGCTGGCAAAGCAAAAACCGTAACTAAAATGAAAGCAAATAATAGTCGTAGGGGACGATTCACTTCCTTCCTCCTCGTAACCCCAAAATGAAACCACATATCCTATAGCATGCGCTAGGGGCTGTCAATCGCACGAGGGAAACGCAGTGATCAAATTCTTTCCTTCGGCTCAATCGTAAGTTGAATTTTCTCGGTACCGCGGAGAACTGACAATGTTGCTCTTTTGCCAACCTCTTCAACGGTCAAAAGCCGATGCAGCTGATCAATGCCTTCCACACTGTAAGATTCGTACGAAAGGATAACATCACCTTCTCTTAAGGCAGCTTTTTGTGCGGGACTATCTGGCTCAATTGAAACGACAAGAATTCCGCTTTCTTGATCGAGATGATGATAGCGGATGATCTGTCGATGGAGAGGGACATCCTGACCAGCGACTCCGATAAAACTGCGACGGATTCTACCGTCTTTGATAAGTTGACCGGCAACAAATTTTGCAGTGTTTATTGCAATTGCAAAACAAATTCCTTGCGCCGGTAAAATCACCGCAGTGTTAACACCAATTACTTGCCCATTGGAATTCACAAGTGGACCGCCGGAGTTTCCGGGATTCAATGCGGTATCAGTTTGAATAACGCTGTCGATCAATCGTCCTGATTGTGAACGCAGTGAACGTCCAAGAGCGCTGATCACTCCTGCTGTTACAGTGGTTTGAAAACCATAAGGATTTCCGATCGCAATCGCGAGTTGTCCGACACGAACAGCTTGTGAATCGCCCAACTCCGCAGAAATAAGTCCTGAACCTTGAATTCGAATTACTGCCATATCAGTGTGCGGATCATCGCCAACCAGGTCAGCATGAAATTGACGTCCATCGGGAAGAATGACATTTATTTTTGTTGCGTTATGTACGACATGGCTATTAGTCAAGATAAAACCATCAGGCGTAAATAAAAAACCAGAACCGGATCCTTCGATTTCTTTCGGCATTCGTCGTTGGGGACCACGAGATTCCCGCCGCTGTTGAACATCAATCTTTGCAACTGCCGGACTCACTCTTTCTGCGGCGGAAGTTACTGCGCGCGAATATGCATCCATTAAACCTGAATCTGCATCTGCAAGCCCAACACTCGCTGAAGGTGTAGCAGAAAATTTCGGATCTTGATCCGTGATGAATTTTGTTGCCCTTCTCATCGTCATCTCCTTCAATCGGTATCTATAAATATAGGTAGTTTGACTGACATCTGCAGACCGTGAATGGTTTATAATCAGTCACCTTGTGCAACCTAACTCACTCGCTGTTCACAAACACTTCTTCATTCTGTTGATACTGGCCGCCTGCCTCTTCGCTTTGAAATCAAATGTGGTCTCATTGCGATCACTTGATGACTGTTTTTATGCAAGAAAAGGTGTGGAGATGGCGCGCAGCGGCAGATTTTTTACAGTGACCTGGAACTATCGCGCGAATTTCCAGAATCCGCCGCTTCAAACATGGATCTCAGCACAATCATTCCGCATTCTTGGCGAAAATGATTTTGCAGCAAGATTGCCATCTATATTGATGGCCATTGGAATTCTTGGATTCACATATTTGATTGGATCCAAAATGTCTTCAACTCTTGCCGGCGGAACAGCAGCTGCGTTATTGCTGTTAACTCCGCACTTCGTAAGCAATGCGCGCCGATTCATGCTGGAAATTCCAACCACGTTTTGGATTAGTTTGACGATTTGGTTTTTCATTAAAGGATTTCAACGTCAAAAATTTCACGCATTGTTATGCTTGCCCTTTGGTGCGGCCATCCTGACAAAAAGCGTTTTAGGTTTACTTCCGCTGATGACTGTTCTAACAGCTGCACTCTTTGATTTAGAAATCCAAAATATTTTGAAACGGCCGTTGATTTGGATCGGCCTTTTTGGTGGCTTGATGATTGGCGCACTGTGGCCTTTACATCAATTTCTAATCTTCGGATCGGAAGCACTGCGCGCACATTACTTTAGCGAAATATTTTCGCGTTCTGTTCGCAACATTCCAATTACAACAATGATCTTTGAATATCCGGCAATTCTATTAACTGTATTTCAGCCGGTGGCTTTACCCGCTATTCCAGGATTCATCAAAATGATTCGCGAACGGAATTCAACATTTGTGATTCTTCTAACATGGATTGCGCTGCCGATAATCCTGTATAGCTTTTCCGCCGCACGCTCAAGCCGATACATTTTCCCGATACTTCCAGCACTCGCACTCTGTGGAGGTTATTGGATTGAAACTCAATTACCGCGAGTCGCATCGTTCCTTGTTCGTTTCATTACGCCTGTAATGCTTGTAGGCGCAATGATCATCATGATCGTATCTCTGGAATCGATTTTTAAAAATGAAAACAAATTATTGAAATCACAAAATTCTGTTGTTCGAAGTGCTGTGCCTGAGTTAGAGCGCATACCTTACGTTGGTAATCGGTACTGGTCGATTGCAAATCCACTAATGTATTACGCCGAACGACAGCTTCATCCTGCAGCGAAATCGATTGATGATGCAATCACGACTGCGCACAACGGTTCAAAATTTTTGATTGCAGATACGGATCGTGTTTCGGAAATTGAACGCTTAGCACCCTGCGAAATTATCTTTTCCGAACAATACTGGAAATTACTCTATCTTGGCCAAAGCCATCCGAAGGTGCCTGCAGTCAAAAGTCCGTAGATCAAACCATCGAAAACATGTTTCATCGTGGCGCTCCATGGCTGTCCCATCCAAATTGAATTAAGGATGTGCCCAACCCCATAACCAAGAAAGGCGATAGTGCCAGCTAATCGAAAAACCGAAAGATACGCCGCACCCGGTCCTGTGGTGCGTCCCGTGAGATAAGCAACAAAAACTCCAATCAGAACACAATACAGAAACCACGATGTGAGATACTTTCCCATTGGAGCTGGACCATTTGGAAACATCGTTAATAAAGCAACAGGACCTTTCTTAAACTTCTCCACGATCTCTGGCGATTTCATTTCTTTCTGATTGGCGGTGTATGGAAATGCGTAAAATCCTGGTGATGCATTTGTTTTCCGAATTGCTTCGCTTAAGCCGTCCTCATCCGGAAATTTTCTGTATTCACTGCGGTGATAACTCAAAACCATATGCGTAATGAAGCTGGCAATAAAAACGATCACCGCTGATAAAAGTATTGCAATCCACAATGAAGTGATTGGTACCATCGTTGCTCCTCGTTGGTCTGCTTAGAAACTTGCCAAAACGTAAAACGTAATTCGTAAAACGTAAAGGATATCGAGCCTCATTACGTTTTATGTTTTACGTTTTACGTTTTTACAAACTATTAATCATTATTTCACACATGATCGCACAGTCATCTATTCAACTTTTTTGTGATTCTCTTTAGCATTCGAGGCCCGGCTCTCGCACCCTACCACCGCATAGCTCGGGCCTCTAGATCCTCAGCAAATATGTGAACTTAATTAGTAGTGATCTGTTTCTTGGTGGAGTAATCTCCGGTTCTAACCGTTCATCTTGAATTTCATTGTAGACAACAAAAAGTTCAGTTCCTTCTTTGAACATGTAACTTGCGCGGCAATTGAATCCGATTTCCTGCGAAGAGTTGTCATATTGCAGAATTGATGCAATTGAGAAACTCGTATTTAACGAATAACTGATCCGGGTGCGAGTTATATACAAGTTAAAATCTTCAGGCGCATCATTCACAAAATTCGAAATGAAAGTCTGGGAAAGAGTGACATGCCGATTCACTTTCCAGAACAAAGACGGACTCAGTTCGAAACGCGAACCGCCGTAAAATCCGCCATTAGAAACTGTAAAAGCTCCCGAAAGTTTCCTTCCCGGTTTTGTGGATGCCTCTAATCCAAAACGGTTCGCAACATATCTCCCAACAGGAATGGAAATTTCCCGAAAAACCGGAAATTCTTCCGGAACATATTCCTCACTTCGATTCACGAATAATCGAAATTGATCTTCGCTTTGGAAAAGTGTTTTGAAAGACGCTTGTTGATACAAGAACATTAGCGTTCCGGCATGATTCTCTTCGCGTATTAATTCGTAACCAGGAGTAAGGCTCAGCAGAGATCCGCTTTTTGTATAAAAAGGTTGGAAGAGATTCGCAAGAAACCGACGTGTATCAGGTCTTTGAACAAATCCGATTGCAGGGTCAAACTCAGGAGCAATGTCGGTGTAACGAATGCGAAAAGAGGTTCGTTCGCCTCCGCGAGATAGGTTTAAATCGAATGCTGATGTATCAAGAAATTTCTGTTTGCTTTCAGAAGAATAAATACCGGTAGCAAAACCGCTCAAAAAAGTTTCCTTCCAAAGATAAATATTCATATCAAGTCCGTACGTTTGACTGGATTGATGATCTTCAGTTGTGCGGTTCGCTACGATTCCGCCAACGTAAGATCGCGCAGAGATTCCCGATTTTAACCGCAGCACAGAAAAATTTTCGGAAGGAAACAAATTATCGGAACGTGTTTGAACATCAAGTGTACCGATGTCCCAATTCTTAATTTTCCCGGTAAGTTTCGCACCAAAAAGAATTGGAACTGTATCCAATGAATCTTCCGTAAGACCGATTCGGCGGCTGAAAAAGATTTCGGTTTCGCCTGGAATTCCAAATTGGAAATTGCCGGCGCTTTCCAAAAAGAATTCACGCTTTTCAGGAAAGAACAACCGGAACCGCGATAAATTTACCTGACGATCATCAACATCTGCTTCCGCAAAATCCATGTTTGCGGAAAAATTTGAAATCAAACTGTTTGTTAATTGATATCGGACATCGAGGCCGGCATCTTTTTCAGCATCCGTATTTTGTGTTTCAGCGGAGAAACCGCTTAAACCATACGGCTTTACAAACAATTTTTCTCCTTCCTGGATTCCTTCAAATTGATATTTTGTGGCAGCGGAAACATTCGGAGTGCCTGCAGATAATTGGAGCGAGATCAACGGTGCGAAAATTTGTTCGTTGGTTCGGACAATCCGCCGAAAGAAATTGATTCCCATGATATTCACATCTGCTTTCTTGAATCGGAGCGTAGAAAATGGAATTTCAATTTCTGCAACCCAGCCATCAGAATTGATTTTTGTTTTACATTCCCAGATGCCATTCCAGTTGTCTTCCCAAAGATCTCCTTCATTCGCAAATTGCGCATCAACACGTGCTCCAAGCGGATTGGTCGAAAACCAGTAACCATTTCGTCCGTCGTTGTATGAATCGATTGCAAAGGCAAGCTGATCGTTTTGTGTAATATCCGGATCATCGCGCTTGTAAACAGTGGCCACAATTTTTTCCGGATGACTATCGTAAGCTATGAAACCAAGGAATAAAGAACTCTCCGAATACAGGACTCGCATTTCCGTCCGTTCACTTGGTATTGATCCTTCTCTTGGAAGTCGTTGGATGAAATCAGAAACAACCAATGCATGCTTCCACACATCTTCATTTAAGATGCCATCGACGTGAGGTGAATTCGTGATTCGTGGCGGTATTTGAGATGCAGCGAGTAGAAGTGAATTCGCCAACACGATGAAACTGAGCAAAAGGAATTTCACGGCTTTTGAGCAATGATGAACATTCGAGGGCTTTGGGATGTGTACGGTTCTTTGCGGTGTCCACCTTCGATTTGTAAAATTTCCAATCCCGCTTCACGCAGCATTAATTCAATTTCGAATCGGAAAATCGGACGCCAATAAAGTGCATAAAAACGTCGTTTTACAAAACCTTCAGGAGTGATTTCATCGTACCAACCGTAAAGCTGCTGTTTGTGATCGGTTTCAAATGGCCCCACCATCGCAAAACGTGTGTAGATGTTTCCACTGTTACGATCTTTCCGCGTATAAAAAGGTTTCGGATCAGGATCACCCTGGATTTTTAGCTTTAGTGGATTTACGATATCGATCAGTAATTTGCCGCGCGGATTCAAATGACGTGCAACAGCACGCAATGCTGCACATTGATCATTGAAGTCGGTGATACAAAGAAGGCTGTTGAATGCAAAGATACCAATGTTAAAGCGATTTCCAAGATCAAGTCGCGTTACATCTTGTTCAATTAACGTAATCCGGTTTGTAACTTCTTTCGATTCCTGGTCAAGCGCGCGTTTGAATCGCTCTAACATCGCCTGACTGATATCAACACCAGTGACTTCAAAACCTTTTCTCGCAAGTGGAATCGCAACCCGGCCGGTGCCACAACCAAGTTCAAGAACAGGTCCGCCCTGCTCTGTTACCAGATCTTCATATCTTTCCAGATCAAAAGCGATTCCTTGAAACTCGGTGGTCTCATCAAAATTTTTTGGAAAGAGTGTGTCAAAAGGTGATGGATAATCGCTGTCATAGTAATAAATGGTTGGATCATTCGGACCAATTCCTGCGTTCATTTCGTCCTCGTTTTTCTTAAATCGATTTTTTCGGTAGAGTCGAAGAGTTTGCGGATCGTAATTTCGGAAAGTTGTTCTAACACTTCCCGCCTTAATGAAAGTACAGCGGCATTTCCCTGGATTTTTTCTTCTAACAATCCGGCATCACGTAAAACATGAATGTGATGTGAAACAGTCGGACGTGATACGCCTAATTTTTTCGCGAGGTCTGTAGAGGTTATCGGTCCTCTTGCAAGCAACGATACGATTGCGTATCGCGTTGTGTCACCCAATGCTTTGAAAATCAGAGCCGGATCTCTTTCCGGTTCTGCAATTTCGGAATCAGAAGGTTTGGGAATCCAGTTCAATGAAATTGCTGGATCAAAATACGGAAAATAAGCAACTACTTTTTTCGGATCTTCGTCAGAACAAGTCCAGTGACGTTTATCATTGAAAGCGGAAGGAATGATGTATGCAGCAGAAAGATGATTAAACGGCAATACATAACCTCCGCGCACCGCTCTTAGCAATCGTTTTTTCTCATCAACTTCAATGCGCAACAAAGCAAGACGAGTAAATTCCTCAAGCGAACAAGATTGGAACAATCGTTCTTTTTCTTCGCGCGATTTTTCTAATTCCTCATAAAGCACATTCCAGGTTTCTTTGAAATCGGAAATCCAAAACATTTCCAAAAGATCCACCAGAATTTTTTGAAATTCCTTCGGAGCTCGAAGCAGAAATTCCAGCCCAGTAAACAACGGTGAGTTTTTGGAAGCGGGATACAGACCGATAAATGCCAGCCATTCATGTTTTGCTTTTGATATTTTGGAGACCGTTTGAAGTAGATCACTGCGTCCGGAAAGAAGATTTTTCACCGGACCAGGTTCATGCAAGATCCCGGAGAAGATTGCCTTTTGCAAATCTTGCGCAGGAAGTTCCGCAACCGTGGAAATAGTTTCTTCGAAAGGTGCTGACAATGGAGGATCTTGAAGCGTATCCGGAATCGCTGGCCATATGTAAGAAGAACCTCCAATCAGGGTAAATTTTTTCTGAAAACTGGATGGCAGTCTTAACAGTGCTTTCCTTTTCCATTGCTCATGAATCCGCGATTCGTCATCGGTTAGCGTTTGTAATGCGAAAAACGGCTCAAAAAACGGCGTCGTTACAAACTGGAATTTTTGTTTGATATTAATCACAATAGATAGATTATAATCTACCTATTAGATACTTGTCAACATAAATGAAATCACTGAAATGGGAGAGAATACAATGTTAACCACGAAGACTCGTGATCTTGAGATCAAACAAAAATAATGAAAATAGGCGTTCGTTTCTCCCCCTTATGAAGGGGGAGATCAAAGAGGGGGTTGGAGTCTTCAATATGTTTCCAACCTCCCCTTTATCCCCTCCTTCATAAGGAGGGGACCCTGGTCGATCGCCGTTTTTTCAAAACAGGGCACGAAGGAACCCGAATAAGAAAAAAATTAAAAACTTCGTGGCACTTCGTGATCTTCGTGGTAAAAAAATCCGATTACGAATTCAATTTTGCCGTCATCGTAACGTTGGTATTTAAAACACGAGAAATCGGGCAATTTGCTTTTGCGGTATTCGATGCAGTTTCAAACGCTTTTGGATCTGCTCCAGGTATTTTTGCAGAAACATCCAGATGTGATTCGGTAATAGTCCAACCAGTTTCAAGTTTTTCCAGCTTTACATTTGCCGTAGTATCAATCGATTCTGGAGTGATTCCTGCTTTGCCCAGTTCTGCTGAAAGTGCCATCGAAAAACATGCGGCATGAGCTGCTGCGATTAATTCTTCCGGATTCGTTCCAATCCCATTTTCAAAGCGAGTTCCAAATGAATATTGCGTTGATGATAGAACTTTACTGTCCGTTGAAATCGATCCCTTACCGTCCTTTAATCCACCTTTCCAATTGGCAGAAGCTTTACGAATCATGATTCACCTCCTTGGTGTAATTCATTAATATATAGACTTATCTTAGAGTATCCCAACCATGTTATTCTTGAATTTGATTTAAAAGGAGTAGAAACATGCCGGAAGCTGATCAATCTGACGAAAAGAAAAATTTTCATCTCGATGTTCCTGTAAAAAACGAGGGCTTTTTTTTAAAAGGCTCGAATTCCTACGATTGGGGGATGAAAAATCGTCTATCGCGAGTATTTCAACCGCAATCCGGAAAGACGGTGATGCTGGCCTTCGATCACGGTTATTTTCAAGGCCCTACTACGGGACTCGAACGTTGTGATGTCACGATTTTACCGTTGGCGGAATATTCGGATGCATTAATGCTTACCCGCGGAATCTTACGCACAACAATTCCGGCGGCTACAAATAAGGCGATCGTGATGCGTGCCAGTGGTGGTCCGAGCATATTAAAGGAACTATCGAACGAGAACATCGCAATCGATATCGAAGATGCTGTAAGGATGAATGTTTCTGCAATGGCGGTTCAAGTTTTTATTGGCGGTGAGTTTGAAACGCAATCGGTTACGAATATGACTCGCCTGGTTGATCAAGGATTGCGTTACGGAATTCCAGTCTTAGGAGTAACAGCCGTTGGTAAAGAAATTACACGTGATGCGCGTTATATCGGACTTGCTACCAGAATCTGCGCTGAACTTGGCGCAACTTTTGTAAAAACTTACTACGTTCCAAATTTCGAAACTGTTACCGCGGGATGTCCTGTTCCGGTTGTTATTGCGGGTGGAAAAAAGCTGCCTGAACTCGATGCCTTAAAGATGGCATATCAAGCAATTCAAGAAGGAGCTTCAGGGGTTGATATGGGACGAAACATTTTTCAATCCGCGGCTCCGACTGCAATGATTCAAGCTGTCAGAAAAGTTGTTCATGAAGGATTAAAGCCCGAACAAGCGTATCAATATTTTCAGGATCTGAAAGAAAAGAGGAGCAAGACTTGACGCGATTGCTCGAATCGGTCAAAGCAATCTCCCCTACTATTAGCTGCGGCATCATTTCAGCGGATTTGTTGAATTTAGGTTCACAGATTTCAATTCTGGAAAACGCCGGAATTCGGATGCTTCATATCGATGTCATGGACGGCTGTTTTGTTCCTCAGATGACGGTTGGCCTTCCGTTTATTAAAGCGCTCAAAACTTCATTGCTCAAAGATGCTCATCTTATGATTCAAGATCCGGTCAACAAAGTAAACGATTACATTGCAGCAGGCGCTGATTTGATCACCGTGCATCTTGAGTCCGATGTGCACATTCATCGAGCGCTTCAGCAAATCAATCTTTCAGCAAAAGCTGCAGGCCGCGAAGTTTTAAAAGGGATTGCACTCAATCCAGGAACTCCGTTAGAAGCGCTTGAGCCATTGCTTGATGAAGTTGATCTGGTGCTGATCCTTGCAATTAATCCAGGATGGGGCGGACAAAAATTCATTCCGTTCAGCAAAAAGCGATTCGAGCGATTACAAGAAATGATCCAAGCCTCCGGTCGAATGATCCTGACTGCAATTGATGGCGGAATTACCCGCGAGAATATCCAAGAGGTTGGCAAAATGGGCGCCGATCTTGTGATCAGCGGTAGCGCAATTTTCGAACGTGGCGCAATCGCTGAAAATGCAGCATATATGATGTCTGCGATAAAGAATGCAAACTAGCTGGAAGAAATCGGAAGCAGAACGGATCAAAAACGAATTCGGACTTCACTCCGGAAATGATCTGGCAATGTGCACCTATGTTTCCAGATTGATTGGTCGTGAACCAGATTTAGTCTTGCATGGCGGCGGAAACACATCTGTCAAAACTTTGACACCAAATATTTTTGGCGATCAATGTTCAACAATTTTCGTAAAAGCTTCCGGATTCGATCTAGCGAATATTTCGCCCAATGGATTTTCGGCAGTCGATTTGGAACGAGCGAAAAGACTCCGTCGCCTTCCGGATCTTTCGCAAGATGAAATGAACAAACAATTGCGGATTCATTTGCTGGATCCCAATGCATCAATGCCATCAGTTGAGGCATTTCTCCACGTTTTCATTCCAGCGAAATTCATTGTGCATACCCATCCCGCAACAATTCTTGGTTTGACGAATCAACCCGAGGCTTCGCGTGTAGTAAACGAAGTTTTTGGAAATGATGTTGTTTCGGTTCCTTATATGCGGGCCGGCTTTGGATTGGCAAAACAAGCTGCTGATGCTTTCGATCAAAATCCGAAGGCCAAAGGAATGATTCTGCTTCAACATGGATTGGTAACATGGGGTGAAACAGCGGAAGAAGCGTACGAAGCGACAATGAACCTGGTAAACAAAGCCGAACAATACTGGCGCGATCAAACTCATACTGCTCAAATCAGTTCTTTTAAGGCGAGTTTCAAAGACGAAGAGAAACGGTACGTCGAATTCGCCCCATTGCTTCGTGGTCTTTTAGCTGAAAAAAGCGATGATCCCGATCATCCCCATCGACGATTTATCTTGCTTCCATTGATTACACCGGAAGTAATCGATTTTCTGAATCATCCCAACGCCCAAAAACTCGCAGCATCCGCAACGCTCACACCGGATCACCTCGTTCGCACCAAAGCTACGCCATTGTTCATAGCAAATCCGGCCTATGATGATGCCGCCAAGTTTAAAGAACAAGTTCGTGCAGCGTTAGAAGACTACCAGATTCAATACAACGCCTATTACGAAAGACATGCTCACCGCCTTGCTCCAGGCGCAGTAAGGTTCGACGCACTGCCTAGAGTGCTGTTACTTCCAGGAATTGGTGCTGTTTGCGCCGGAGTAAATGAACGTGCCGCGATAATTGCACGTGATATTACCAAACAATCTCTCTCGGTGAAAAGATGGTTTGCGCTGAGTGATCTCAAGTATCAAGGAATTGAAGAAGAGCTTCTGTTTGATATGGAATATCTGCTGATGCAGCAAGCTAAAGTTTCTATGAAAACCTTACCGCTAGAACGACAAGTCGCGCTCGTAACGGGTGCGGCGGGAGCAATGGGATTGGGAATCACTGAAGCTTTGCTCAAGAATGGTTGTCATGTTGCATTCACTGATTTGGCCGGTGAAAATTTGGAAAAAGCCGCAGCTGAATTAGAAAGTCGCTATCCACATCAGGTTTTTTCTACCGCAATGGATGTCAGTGATTCCAAATCCATCGAAGACGGATTCAAGAAGGTGATCCGCAAATGGGGCGGCATCGATCTCATCATTATTAATGCTGGAATCGCAATGGTCTCATCGTTATCAGAAATGGACCTTGATGCATTCCGCCGGCTGGAGAAAGTAAACGTGGAAGGTACGATGTTACTTTTGCGAGAGGCATCGCGGTTGTTTCAATTACAAGGGACCGGTGGCGATGTGATCCTGATTTCTACAAAGAATGTATTTGCACCTGGTGCAAAGTTCGGAGCTTACAGCGCTACGAAGGCGGCTTCGCATCAGCTTGCTCGAATTGCCAGCCTCGAATTTGCTGAACTTGATGTGCGGGTAAATATGGTAGCGCCGGATGCAGTGTTTTCTCATGGCCAAACTAAATCCGGATTATGGGCCGAGGTGGTGGCACCGGATGAAAGCACGAGGTTTGGATGAAGCAGGACTGGAAGAATACTATCGCAATCGCAATCTTCTAAAATCAAGAATTACAGCCGAACATGTCGCACGTGCGGTACTTTTTTTCGCAACCAGACAAACTCCCACTACCGGCGCAACTCTGCCAGTAGATGGCGGACTTCCAGACGCTACACCCCGCTAAAACACCATTACCGAAGACGCCCACCTTTGCAAGTGTCAATTGTATGCATCATTTTGACAGCAGATCGGTATGCCGGCTACAACATCATCAAGAGTTCCGCGCGCGAATTTACAAGAAATTCAAACCAATTTAAAGTGCATCATTACGCTGCAATTATTGCGGTATCAAAATCACACGATTGGATGCAAAACGAATCAAATGGAGTTCGCCAAAGCCATATGTGCCCTAAAATAGCCCAAGGGGGTTGAAAAACCTTAAGGGCACGTAGTATGATGGCGCAGTATTTAACCGAAAAAGTAACTGTCTGAAAATTGGGGGCGAGGTTCCCTCATTTTTTCAAACCTTTCGGGAGGCCTAAAAAGAATGAAGAGATCATTAAAGATCCTGAGCTTGTGTTTGCTTTTGGGGGGAGCATGGGCTTGCGGAGGGGGATATAAAAAAACTGCGGTAGCTACTCCAGCTAAAACTCCTGTAGCTACGGCCGCTCCTGTTGCGCAGACTGCTACGGATCAAGTGATTGCCCAAGCCCGGCAGCACTTTTTCCAGGGTGAGCGGGAACTAAATCTTGGTCATCTTGAAAAAGCGAAAGAGGAATTTGATGCGTCGTTAGATGTTCTAATGGCTTATCAATCCAGCCACGAGCCTGATACCAAGATTGAAGCAGTTATCGACGAGCTTGAAGACAAGATTTTTCAGCACGAAATGACGGCCCTTAAGGAGGGCGATGGTTTTACGGAACGACCTGTTGAGCCGGCATTGATCGATGAACTGAAAAACATCAGCACATTCCCAACTCCAGATCAGGAAACCAAAGCAGATGTTGAACAAGAACTAAAATCCATCAGCTATGACCTTCCAGTAGAAGTCAATGACACTGTATTATCATTCATTCGAATTTTTCAGAATGCTCGACGCAAAGAGTTTGTTGGTGGGTTAGTACGATCCGGTCGATATCTGGATTTGATGAAACAAATCTTCCGGGAAGAAGGAATACCCGATGGCACCTTGTCTATACAGCACTTATCGAAAGTTCGTTTAAGTCGAACGCTTATTCACGTGCCAGGGCAAAAGGTTTTTGGCAATTCATCTCGGGAACCGCAAAAAGATACGATTTAAAAATGGATTGGTGGGTAGATGAACGCTCTGATTTTGAAAAATCTACGAGAGCCGCTGCCCGCTATCTCAAAGACCTGTACGGCATGTTTGGCGATTGGTATCTGGCGCTGGCTGGATACAATGCCGGTGAAAATAAGATCGTATATGGATTAAGTCGCAGCGGCAAAAACAGTTTCTGGGAATTATCGGAAACCAGATATATCCGCCAGGAAACCAAGAATTATGTGCCAGCAATATTGGCGGGAATGATCATTGCGAAGGATCCACAAAAATATGGATTCGACGAAGAATTAGAAACGCCAGTTCAATTCGATACGGTTTCGGTTGATTATACGGTGGATTTAAGATTAGTAGCAGAATGCGCAGGCGTAGCACTTGAAGAGATTAAGCTGCTAAATCCTGAACTAACGCGGCTAACCACACCTTCACGCGTATCAACCTATTCGCTTCGACTACCAAGCGGCAAGAAAGAAACGTTTTTGACGGAAATTTCGAGTGTTCCGGAAGAAAAACGGATCACCTGGCGAAAGCATGAAGTTAAACCAGGCGAATCATTAACTTCGATCGCATCGCTCTATCGAACTTCTGCGAGTTCCATTTCTTCCGCTAACTCCTTTGATGGTGATGGTTCATTATCAATAGGTCAAAAGCTTGTGATTCCGATCGGACGAAGTTCCGTGACATATCCTAATGATGATTTGAATGGTCCGAAAAGTTATTACATCGTGAGACGTGGCGATACGTTGTCCCATATTGCTTCAAGGACTGGCACATCTATTGGGCAGATCTGCGAGCTAAACAATATTTCGAACAAACATAAGTTAAGAGTCGGCGAAAGGCTTGCCGTAGGAACTAAAAGTTATTCATCGAAATCTTCTCGTACGAAAATTGCATCGTCCTCTACTTCCTCACGCGGAAACAAAAAAATTGTTTATCAGGTAAAACGCGGAGATACACTTTTTGCAATTGCCAGCAACTTCAAAATTGATGTAGGTAGCATCAAACGTTGGAACGGGCTGGATAAGAATTCCATCAGACCAGGAGATAGTCTGACGATCTACACTAAATAAGATTTCGTTAGCAGTTAAAAAAAATTAAGGCGGGTCGATGTTGTTAAACAACATCACCCGCCTTTCGTGTTTCTACCGCAGAGACTTTGAGCCTCCGTGGTTTAAACTAGGAGGAATGTATGGTAGCGAAGTTGATTAGTGGTTGTATTGACGGACTTGATCCTCATCGCGTGGATGTGGAAGTTGCAATACGGAACACAGGTGTTGAATTGAAATGGTTCACCGTTGGTCTACCAGATGCTGCAGTGAAGGAGAGTCAACGGAGAGTTCGTGTAGCGATGGATAACTGTGGTTATTGGCTTCCAAGCCGCACTATTACGGTCAACCTCGCGGCAATCTGAAAAAAGAAGCTGCCTTATTTTGATTTGCCGATTGCGCTGGGAATTCTTGCAGCAACAGGACAAATTCAACGAGCGCGCTTTGAACAATTTTTGATCTTAGGTGAACTTTCGTTGGAAGGAAAAGTTCGTCCGGTTACTGGAACGCTTGCGCTCGCTATTCTTGCACGAAAGCTGAAAATTCCAAATTTGTTGATCCCGCGTGAAAACGCCGAAGAAGCTGCAATGATGGATGGCGCAACCGTCTTCCCTGTTAATTCGTTAATCGAAGCTGCGGAATTCTTAAGTAAAGGTGTTGGAATCGAAAAATTTCAAGCATCCGCTTTTTCAGAACAACATTCACTTCCAACATATTCTGTTGATTTTTCAGAAGTAAAAGGACAATTTCATGCTAAACGTGCTTTAGAAGTTGCTGCATCCGGCGGTCATAATGTTCTCATGATTGGTCCGCCAGGCGCTGGAAAAACGTTACTTGCGCAACGAGTTCCAACCATTTTGCCTCCGCTTACTTTTGATGAAGCAGTGGAAACTTCAAGGGTTTATTCAGTAGCTGGACTTCTTGGTAACAATGGCTTGATGCATACCAGACCTTTTCGCGCTCCGCATCATACGATCAGTTATGCAGGACTTGCCGGCGGTGGCAGCAATCCGCGACCTGGAGAAATTTCGCTTGCTCATCATGGTGTTTTGTTTTTGGATGAGTTGCCGGAATTTGGAAAAAGTATTTTGGAGATTCTGCGTCAACCGTTAGAAAACGGAAGTATCCGTATCTCAAGAGCTTCTGGATCTTTGGAATATCCATCGCGTTTCATGTTAATTGCAGCAATGAATCCGTGTCCGTGTGGATATTATGGAGTTCCTGATCAAAGTTGTAAGTGTACAAATCAACAATTGCAGCGATATCTTGCGCGCATTTCAGGTCCGATTATTCGGACCGGTTTGATATTCACCTGGATATTCCCGCAGTAAAATCGCAGGAACTACTAACCGAAAATTTTGAATCGGAAGCATCACATCTAATTCGAGATCGCGTTTGTACTGCACGTAAAATTCAATTAGATCGATACAGAAAGCATCGACTGTTTAGCAACTCGCAACTTCCCGCAAAGTTAATGAAACAATATTGCAGCTTGAGCGAACCCTGTTTGCAGTTGATGGAAAAAGCCATCCGGAAATTCCATCTCAGCGCCCGCGCATATCATCGGATCCTGAAAGTTGCCCGTACAATCGCCGATCTGGAAGGTGTTGCCGAAATCCAGCCCCAACACTTGGCTGAAGCTATTCAATATCGATCAATTGATCAGTACTGATTTTTACCACGGAGACTCTGAGACTTTGTGGTTAAAGTTTGGAGAAGACTTTGTCGATGGTTTGGTTAAGAAAGGGTGATAACAGCGGATGTTTTTTCAGCGATTCTAATCGCTCAGACATCTCTTTCTTTAAACTTTCATCCAGGCTTTTATCAGATTCTGAAAGTTCGAGAATGGCACTCAAAAATTCATGCACAGTTACCGTTTTTATATCTACTTCTTTTCCGCCAAGATGGATCGTGCCGGTGGCTTTCATCTCTTGCTTCACCCAGTCCGGAAGTTTCGGACCTTCACTGATCCCAAAGATTTGTATGGTTTGAACCGCACTCTTTAACAATTTTTCGGCGGCATCCAGTTCCGCTTGATATGCCTGAAACTTCACTTCATTTCCAGCGATTACTTCAGTTCCCATCGCACTGGCACCAAACTTCATATTCTGAAAATTCTGCAACAGCTTCGATGTATTTTTGCCACCACTGCGAAGTAACTGCTCTACTTCCGTTTTCCAGGCTTTAACACTCGAACTTCCGATCGCCTGACGTTCTTTGCGCAATCCCTCAATCTGTTTTAAACAGGATTGGATTTTTTCAATCAGCTCTGCGGCTTCCATAGCGTCTATAATAAACAATTTGGAAGTGGTTTGCGATTGGTCAAGTTGCAGCGAGCCTACAGGGCAGGAATACGGTACAGCGTACGCACTAAATCGTGGTTGGTTAACCCAACTGATTCTCTTTGAATGATGAGATACCAATAGTAAAGGCGTGCTTCGGCGCGAATTTTCCTATACTCCTCTAGCACATTCTCTATTTCGTCATCGTTGCACAAACCAGCTCTTTCTTTTAGCTTGTTGAGTTCAGCAATAAGCACTTCAAGCTTTTTGCCAATTCTGCCAAGAGCTGAGGCCATTTCTTCACGGATTTCTTCCTCAGTTTTGTCGATTAACATGGCGCGCATTTTGAAGTTCATAAATTCATAGTTTACTCTTACAAAGGATCATGACAAGAAAAGTTTTGTTTGCAGCGCTGGCGCTCGTCGTTTCTCTGATCGCAATTTGTTTTTATTTTCACAAACGCACAATCAAAACGACTGTACATCTGGATAAACCAAATATTTTGTTAATCACAATCGATACCATCCGGCCGGATTATGTCTCTTGCTATGGCGGATCCAACAACACACCGCACATTGATTCAATTGCGAAGAGTGGAATTCTTTTTGAAAACACTTTCAGCCAGGTGCCGTTAACATTTCCATCTCATACTTCAATCCTGACTGGATTATTTCCATCAAGCCACGGAATGCATAATAACGGTCTGGAAATTCTTTCCAGGCCGGACATCCTGATCGGTTCTCAATTGAAAAAACATGGATATCGAACCGGAGCAGTAGTTTCATCATTTGTGTTGGATCGAAAATTTGGATTGGAAAGAGGTTTCGATGTTTATGATGACAGCATGGAAAGAAAACCAGGTCTCTTTTCAAATTTTGAAGTTGAACGCCCTGGCAATGAAGTCACCAATCACGGAATTAAGATTCTCGAAAGCTTTCCAAACAATCCCTGGTTTTTGTGGTTGCATTATTATGATCCACACACACCTCACAGTCCGCCTGCTCCTTATGTTGGGTATGGCGGCGAAATTCAATTTGTAGATTCTCAAATTGGCAAAGTGTTCGATTGGCTCAAAACAAACAACAGAAATAAAAACCTTGTGATCGCTATCATCGGTGATCATGGTGAAAGTTTGGGGGAACATGGCGAAGAAACGCACGGATTTTTCACCTACAACAGCACCTTGAGAATTCCGTTTGTACTTACATATCCCGGCGCCCCGGCAAACATGCAGATTACGGAAAATACGGCCGCTGTGGACCTCGTTCCTACCCTTTTCGATCTACTTGGATTTTCGGACCCTATCGCACGCGATGGAGAATCAATACTACATTTCCTTAATGGAGCAAAAAGGAATCGCGATATCTACTTCGAATCACGATATCCCGAATTATTTGGATGGAACGGCCTGCAAGGGTTAGTCCGTGATGATTGGAAATTAATATCAACCACACGTTCTGAATTGTATAACTTGAAAAGTGATCCGAAAGAAAAACAAAATCTATTTTCGCAAAATCAAAATATATCCACAAAATTGAAAGACGAACTTTCAGTGCGTTATGCAAAATCAAATGAAACCCAACACTCTGCTCCTGATGCTGAAACTCTTGAGAAATTAAGAAGCCTTGGCTACGTTGGTACCACAAACTTACATTCCAAAAAAGGAACTGCTGATCCTAAAGATAAGATTATGGTTTGGTCAAAATATGAAAGAGCTACGCTTCTAAAAGAAGTCAGCAAAGAAGAAACTTTGAAATTATTAGAAGACCTGAATCATGAAGAACCCGGAAATAATTTTTTCAGAGTTGCACTCGCATCTCATTATCGCGAAAACAAAAAATTTGATTTAGCATTGGAATTGCTAAAGGAAGCTGTTCGTATAGATCCTACTGATGAAAATGCGTATCAAAACCTTGCGCTTACTTACAAAGATCTTCGGAATTATCCGGAAGCCTTAAAAGCTGAACAAGCATCACTTGCACTGGCTCCTGATCGTTCAGACGCACAGGGATTTTTGGGAATGTTACTTGTTGATACCGGACATTTTGAGGAAGCGCAATTACAATTTGTGAAAGTTTTAAAAATCGATCCTAACAATGCAATTGCATGGAACAATTATGGAAACGCTTTGCGTGAAACAGGAAAGTTTGAAGAAGCGAAGAAGGCTTATCAAGAATCAATACGACTGTCACCAAACTATGCATATCCACTAAACGGTTTAGGAACGATTTTAATTAAAGAAGATCGTACTGCCGACGCGATTTCATATTTGGAAAAAGCAATTGACCTAGATCCGACTTTTGTAGAAGTGTATTTAAATTTGGGGATTGCTTACCATACTTTAGGCCAGACAGATAAAGCACGGACTTTGTACAAAGCATTTTTAAAGCTTTCACCTGATTGGATGAGCGAACAACGCAAAAACGCACAAGTTTTGCTAAATCAAATTTCCTGAATTATTCACAATTTTGGTACGAAGAAATGAAGTCCATCCAATAAATTGAATCCGGAATCGTTAACCAGCCGGCGTTTGAGCTTCTAAGCCTCAGGAAACAAATAAGTTATACATATTCAGTCTGTGGTATAAGAATTGCTCACACATTATCGCTCTCATTTAGTCGGTGTGTTATGATAGCGTTACTTCAACGTAAAAAATGACCCTTTCGAAAACGTTTTTTTTCTTATCCAGGAGGAAACATAATATGAAAAGACCGTGGCTCTTTTCTACAGCCATCTTTGTCTTTTGCGTTTTTGCATGCTTTAACGCATTTGCTCAGGTGGGCACTTCGAATTTAACTGGCACGGTTAAAGACGACCAGGGAAATCCTATACCCGGAGTCAATGTGTCAGCTAAGAATACTGAGACCGGTTTTGAAAGAACCGATGTATCAGATGATGCAGGAATATTTCGTATTCCATCAATGCCATTTGGAACTTATGACATTACCGCAGCGATTACAGGTTTTGCAACACAAGTCCAAAAGGGCATCCGTATGGATGTTGGTCGTACAGTCAGTATTGATTTTGCAATGAAACTCTCTACTACGGGTGAGACAATGGAAATCACCGGAGAGACTCCGCTGATTGAAACCACTGAATCTCATATTGCAACCGTTGTAACACCGGAACAGGTTGAAAATCTGCCATTGAATGGCCGCCAATTTGCAAACCTTGGCGCGCTTGCACCTGGCACAACTCTTACGGTGCATCCCGATCCAACACGTCCTAGTAACCTTGCAGTTGGCATGATCGGTGGAAGCGGCCGAAATATGAACGTCACAGTAGATGGTGGCGATAACAATGATGATACCGTTGGCGGAATCAATCAGTTTTATTCATTGGAATCGATTGCCGAATTTAACCTGTTAACAAATCGATATAAAGCAGAGTACGGACGTTCCAGTGGCGGAGTTTTAAACGTCGTAACAAAATCCGGCACGAATGATCTTCATGGCTCATTCTTTTCTTTGTTTCGTGATGATTCATTAAATGCTTTGACTGAAACAGAAAAGAATGGTGGATTAAGCGATCCATCTCCTTACAGCAGAGAACAGTTCGGTGGATCCTTTGGTGGACCGATTGTTAAGGATAGAGCTCATTTCTTTGTTGCGATAGAACGAGCACAAACGGATCAACAATCACTTGTTGATACGCAAGGTACTGCTCCGGAATTAGATGGACAGGTACCATTGCCAACAAGAGACACGCTTTGGACAGGAAAATTTACATCCAACTTAAATCCAAAGCAGTTTCTAACTGTTCGTTATGGCCAACAAAAAACAACCACTGTTTATGGTGCAGCTCCAGTTATCGCTGCAAATGCTCGCGGTCTTTTGACCAACAACTTTCATTCTGTTTTAGCGAGTCATAACTACGTGGTCAGTGATAATAAGCTGAACGAATTTGCATTCCAGTATGCGGATTTCAAGAATGCAATCACACCGACTTCAAGTGATCCCACTGAATATTTCCCCAATGGTGTTTATCTTGGGCAAAACCCCAATACACCTCAAACAACGGAGCAAAAGAAATATCAGTTTAAGGATGATTTCTCCGTAAGTATGGGTGAACATCATTTCAAGAGCGGAATCAATTATGTTCATGAACCAACATTGGGTGGTTCATTTACAACTGGAACAGTTCCACGTTTTGATCATCTTGGACCGGAGCGCGATTCTCCAGTCTTTAACATTAATATCAACGGCGGATTCTTTGGAGATGAAACTCCAAACAATCAATGGGGCTTCTACTTCCAGGATGACTGGAATGTTAATCAAAAGCTGACATTAAATCTCGGCGTACGCTACGATATTGTGACTGGTCTGGAAATCAATCAATCTTCCAGCAGTCTGTATCAAGACTTGCATAATGCCCCGTTTGATTTCAGCTGGCTCGGACCATTCCACGATAGTGCTGATGGCAGTATCGAAATGGATAAGAATAATATTGCTCCCAGACTTGGTGCGGCATACGATGTGGGGGGCGACGGCACAACAGTGCTTCGTGGTGGATGGGGACTCTATTATGATTTCCCATACACAAACGCAAACTTATTGTTCCCACTAGCAGCGCTCGGTGGTTATGGTTCCGTTTATCAAGTAAATGATCCTAACGGTATCCGAAATCCTGACGGCAGTTTCTTCCAACCTGGTGACCCGCTTCCACCAAATCAGGGTGGTGCATTGGCAGCTCCAAATGATGTCTTATCGCCGGATTGGAAAGTTCCTTACACTCGCCAGTTTTCTGCTGGTGTCAGTCATCAAATCGGACAAAACGCAGCATTTGATGCGGATTACATCCACGTTGCAGTCCGTGATCAATATGTGCGTTTCAAATTTAATGGACGTCCCGAAGTTGGCGGTCCAAGAATGTTACCCAACTTTGGATCAGGTCCGCGTATGTATTTGACAGCAGGATTCAGCGATTATGATGGCTTGAACTTAAGCTATCGTCATCGGTTGACCAGAAGCTTCCAATTCCAGGGATCCTACACACTTTCAAAAGTTGAAGGAAACCTGTTGCCTGGTTCCGATGAATTTAGATTGGGTTCTCCTGGAATTTGCACTCACTGTGCACTTGATTTCAAACTTGGACCTGAAGATGATCCAAGAATGGAAAGGACCTTTAACAACAGATGCGCGTCATCGCGTTGTGCTCTCCGGAATTGCGAATCTCCCATGGGAAATTACATTTTCGGGATTCTTCCGCGCAAATTCAGCAAAACCATTTAATGCGTTTGTTACCACTGATCTTAATGGTGATGGCTTTAACTATGACACTACTGATCCGAATGTGAATGCACGCCGCGGCGATCCGTTCTACCAAATGGATATGCGGTTAAGCAAGTTCTTCCGCATCGGAGATGTTGTACGCATTGAAGGGATTTTCGAAGTATTTAACTTGTTTAACAACGAAAACCCGGCTGGTTTCCGCTCGCAGGGTGGCGAAATCAACGGTAACATCAATGATCCGGGATTCGGTCAAGCCAACACTTTTGCTGGTGATCCTTTCCAGGGTGATCAACGTCTTGCTCAGCTTGGTTTCCGTATCGAATTCTAAGAATTTTCGAATAGCATTTTAAACGGGGTGGTCAGAAGACCACCCCGTTTTTATTATGGAGCGCGGGCGTCTCGCCCGCATTACGGGCCGCGGACTTCTAGTCCGCAATATCTTTATGAAACTTCTTTGCGTACTTGCAATCTTTTTTACCGCCACAGCTGCATACCCGGATAGCTGGTGGTCCATTGAGCCACTTCGCACCGGCAGCGCAAAAAGTTTTTCCACCACACTTGAAATCGAACAGACCGCATTTCCAAAATTTGAATTTGGTGCTGAATACGAAACGCGCCCTTTTGAAGATGCACCTTATTATGGATACCGCATCTCATACCAGAATGAGAAACACGCATGGGAATTGGAATTTCTGCATCACAAAATTTATCTGACAAACAATCCGCCCGAAGTTCAGCATTTCGAAGTAACCCACGGTTATAATATGCTGTTCTTGAATCATGCTTGGATATTTGGACATTACTATGTCCGGGCAGGTGCAGGACCTGTAATCACCCATACAGAATCAGAAATTCGCGGACTGGGCTTTGCCTCAAATTATGAAATTTCAGGATTCGTTGGACAGGGCGCCTTCGGAAGACGTTTTTATGTTTCGCGGATTTTCTATTTTACTCTGGAAGGAAAATTAACTTTGGCCACAGCATCTGTAAGCATTGCCCAGGGCAAAGCTCATGCACCGAATGTTGCAATTCATGGATTAGCAGGAATCGGATTTGATTTAGGTAAAAAGGACTGAGTTGAAAAATGGAATTTGATAAGAAAGTTGTTTTGGTAACGGGAGCTACCAGTGGAATTGGTCAGGCGGCAGCAATCAAATTTGCAAATGAAGGAGCAAGTGTTGCTGCAGTGGCAAGACGCGTTGAAAAATTACAGAATCTGCGCGAACAATCGAAAAATATTTATCCGTTCGCAGCAGATCTAGCAAGTGAGGATCAAACATCTGCGGTTGTTAAAACGATAATCGATAAACTCGGACGCATTGATGTTGTGATTCATGCCGCAGGTATTATAGGTACCGGTTCGATTGAGAATGTTTCGTTATCAGATTGGGATGTGATGATGAACATTAATCTGCGAAGCATTTTGCAGTTAACACAACTCAGCCTTCCGGAATTAATCAAGAACAAAGGGAATGTAGTTTGTGTTTCCAGCGTTGCAGGTTTGCGTTCATTTCCTGGAATTCTTGCATATAGTGTGAGCAAGGCGGCCCTCGATCAATTTACGCGATGTACAGCTTTAGAACTTGCATCAAAAGGCGTCCGTGTGAATGCCGTAAATCCTGGTGTTGTGGTCACGCATTTGCATCGTTCCGGTGGAATGAACGAAGAACAATATCAAGCTTTTTTGGAACGTTCTACAACCACACATCCTTTAGGTCGCGTAGGCACTGCCGAAGAAATTGCTGATTTAATCCTGTTCCTGGCATCTTCCCGAGCTTCATGGATTACTGGAATCACCTGCAGTATCGACGGTGGACGAGCTCTAACATGTGCCCGCTAACCGGCTCATTGACCCATAACAAAACTGAGTCTAAAATCGGCAGGATGAGGGGTACTGGTATCCTGATTGTAAAAATCGGATTCACACCCAAGTTTGTTCAATCCGCACGCATTACAATTCCGCAGCTTGGTGTTGATCAACGTATCGGAAGTTTGTTCAGAACCGATCGTGTAACGCCTGGAACATACTCAGGAACTCTAACGTTATTGCGAGCAAGCGGATCGGAAACTAAGAAACAATTCACAGTTGACGTTTTGTCAGATCAAGAAAACGTACACGAATTTGATCTCAGAGATTTGCATGAAGAAGTTTATTTGCGTCCTGTGAATACCTTTAATCGAACTCTTCTACGTTCTGAAATTAAAGTGGAACGAGTCGATGCGAATTTCAAAATAGTCGGAAAGGATCGTGGAATTCCGTACAGACTTGCTCCTGGCAGATACATGGTGAAAGTAATCCTTCCTGACTTGCAAGTTCGTAGTGTTGCAATTCAAGTAGTCGAAGATCAAACGGACTGTCCAATTCCACTCGATATTGAAGCAACTTCAACACGATGTGAACCGCGATATCGAATGTCCGTACCGGTGTTGTACCAGACACCTGAAGGTCAATGGGTTTCTACAAATTCAATGAATATGAGCGCTTCGGGGGTTTGTGTGGTAAAAGGAATTCGCCAGGTGGATGAGAAAGATTTGAAGTTACGTTTGTTTGTCCCGCTAGCGAAAGGTCCTTTAGAATGCTCCGCAAAAGTACAATGGATCCGAAATGAACGCTCTAAAAATGCAACTATGGGATTGAAGCTGCTCTTACCTGAAACTACACGCGCATCTCTTGAGAAATGGCTGGAACATTCCTCCGGTGGCTTGTACGCATAACATAAAGATTTCTAACCTTTCTTAATTCCGCATATCATCATTATTACAATGCATACATTTACAATGATACTCAGTATCATCCTGTTACTTTTGATTCTTTGGGATGCATTTGAGGCGATTGTTCTTCCGCGAAGAGTTACCAGAAGATTCCGTTTCACCAGATTTTTTTATCGCTGCACATGGCTTCCATGGTCGTGGATCGCTAAACAAATGCGGCCCGGAAAATGGCGTGATGGATTTCTCAGCGTTTATGGTTCGCTATCTTTGTTATTTTTGCTGATCGTTTGGGCAGTAGGTTTGGTTTTTAGTTTTGCTCTTCTTCAATGGTCACTCGGATCAGGAGTGACTGGTCCGGAACACACTTCAAACTTCTTTACCGATCTTTATGTCAGCGGCACAACCTTCTTTACTTTAGGATTGGGCGATGTAGTTCCCAAAACTCAAATTGCCCGCGCAATTACGGTAGTGGAAGCAGGAATGGGATTTGGTTTCTTAGCAATGGTAATCGGTTATGTTCCTGTTTTGTTTCAAGCATTTTCGCGGCGCGAAGTAAATATTTCATTGCTGGATGCACGAGCGGGATCGCCTCCGACGGCTGCTGAATTGCTGCGAAGACATAGTGCGGAACTGAATATGAGTGAAGTGCGTCAATTTCTACGCGATTGGGAACTCTGGTCTGCGGAGTTATTGGAAAGCCATCTTTCATATCCGGTGCTTGCATATTATCGTTCGCAACACAGTAATCAATCCTGGCTTGGTGCGCTCACTATGATTCTGGATGCGAGCGCGCTTGTGATCGTAGGCGTTGAAGGAACTCCGGCCCAACAAGCACGACTCACTTTTGCAATGGCGCGGCATACAGTCGTAGATCTATCGCAAATTTTTAACAGACCACCAATCGCACCGAAAGTTGATCGTCTTTCAAATGATGATCTGACAAGAATGCGCGAAAACTTAGCCGAAGCTGGTGTAGCTTTGAGTTCCGGGGATGAAGCCGATCAGAAGTTAATGGAACTAAGAAGATCGTACGAACCATATGTGAATGCGCTCTCTAAGTTTTTGCTAATTGCATTACCACCGTGGTTCGTAAGTACGAGCCATTCCGATAATTGGCAAACAAGCGCCTGGGAAAGAAATTCGCGGCGGCTACGCACAATACAACAAGAAGATTCAGACGAACATTTCTGAAAATTGCAACAACAGTTATTCTGCTGGCATTGTGTTTTGATGGCCGCACTTTTTGTATAAGGAGGAATGAAATGAAAATAGGATTTATTGGCCTTGGAAACATGGGATCGGGTATGGCACACAACCTGATCAAAGCAGGACACGCGCTGGTGGTTTACAACCGAACGCGAAATCGTGCTGAAAATTTGCAATCGTTAGGCGCAAGGATTGCAGAAATTCCAGCTGCAGCCGCCTCTGATGTGGACGCGCTTATCACTATTTTATCGGACGATCGTGCTTTGGAAGAGATAATGTTCACACCAGGCAAAGCTATCGAATCACTTCCCGCTGGTGCTGTACATATTTCAATGAGTACTATCAGCGTGGAGTTATCGCGACGTTTGGATGAAGCTCATCGTAAGAAGCAGCAACATTATATCGCTGCGCCAGTTTTTAGGCCGGCCGGAAGCGGCTGCCGCTGCGAAACTATTCATTGTTGTGGCAGGCCCGCCTGAAAAAATTGAGCGCTGCCAGTCTCTATTTGATGCGATGGGACAGAAGACGTTTAATGCCGGCGAAGATGCACCAGCAGCTAACTTGATCAAGATTACAGGAAATTTCATGATCTCAACTGTGATCGAAAGTTTGGGCGAATCCTTTGCCTTAATCCGAAAGTATGGACTCAATCCGAACACGTTTCTTGAAATTCTCACCGGGTCACTTTTTCCCGCACCGATATATCGAAATTACGGAAGCATGATCGCTGCTGACAAGTTTGAGCCTGCTGGATTTAAATTGCCCTTAGGAATGAAAGACAATCGGCTTCTTCTTAGTGCAGCAGAAGATCTCGCTGTTCCGATGCCGATCGCCAGCCTTATTCGTGATCGATTCATCGCTGCATTAGCGCAAGGACTCGCTGAAGCGGACTGGGCTGCAATCGCTCGCATCTCCTATCGAAATGCAGGGCTTTAATATCGCTGACTACATCAGTTTGCGAAACATTAATTGCTCAAAAGGCGATGCTCTTTCTTGGTTCTTATTTACTGCATTACTGCCATGGCTCGTAATTTAACAGTCGTTCCGATAAATTGTAAACAAGTGCCTGAGAACAAAATTCGCTGAGTCTGCGACATCTCAATCAAATGATCCAGACGATCATTTTCTCTAAATTGAATCAGAATTCATTTCACAATGCAGTAAGACTCTATTGCTGAGGCTAATTCCTGGTCACAAAAATAAGATCGGTCAACTGAAACTGAGCCTTCCGTTCATCGAAAAACACCCGTTGTTCAGGAACGACTCCTTCCTCTCCGGAAGAGTCAAGAACCAGATGATTCACACCTGCCGATAGTTGTAAATTCGAGAGTTCAACTCGCCGGAATTCACTAGAAATCACCTGATCAACCAGTAAAATATCCTCATTCCAAATTTTTAGTTTTCGAGTTCCCTCAATAGACCGTATTTGAAATGCTAATTCCCCATTTTGTTTTTTATTGGAAATTAGAATTATATTGGCATGGCTACTGACGATTCTAAATGGAAGAATGGATTGATCTGTAAGTTGGGGATCATAAAAACCTGCACCAAATTTGAATTTGACCCCCTCAGTGGTAATTCCGCCGTTGGAATCGATATCGAAATCGTGCCGTCGACAGCTCTTTCCAGGTGCAAGTTGAAAAATTGAAACGCCCTCCTGATTGTAAACTGTTTTAAATAGGTTGGGATCTTGAAAACGTTCAAGACCTGAATCATCAAACGCTCTACGTTCCTTGGGACCGAAATAAATATATTGAATCCCAAGATTACAGGCGATTTTATATGTGAGATATGGATTTTTGTTCTGAAATAAAAGATTAATTAGAAACCGATCTTCTTGATACTGGTTTTGATCCACTTCAAAGAGGGCAGCGTGCATGGGATCGCCCACTGCTGTACGCCTTTGTGCAAAAGAAGGAAGCAGCGTGAATTTGCCAACCGAGTCATAGACGGGCCAGGATTGCACAATTGCATCAGCAGGCAGAGAATTTCGAATCCAATCACATGCTTTTTTGTCGGAATATTTAATCCAGGTGAGCCATCGTTTATTGGTAATATCTTGTGCGTTATACCATTCCATTCCAATCGTAGGTAAGGCAGCGAGAAGGATCACACCGATAACTAAAAAGAGAATTTTTTCTGAGATTGTTTTCCATTTCAAATAGGAAAAAGAATATCCAGTCAGCGCCGCCAAAGAAAGAATGGATGTGTAGCCGAGTTTTACTGCTATGTCTGACCGACCCGCTGCCTCAGATACAAAGAAAATATTGCAAACTGACACGAACAGAAGGAGAGATGGTGGAATCAATCTTCTATCATTGTTTTTAAGTGCAAGCACAATACCTGTAACACCAAAAACTAGAAGAGGGCCAAAACTGAAAAACAGAACGAGAAAAGAATTGTGCAAAAACTTTTCATCGACAGAAACGAGGAGACCTGATTTTACAGGATCGTAAAGAGCTGGATAGCAAAAATAAGCAACAAAATAGAATGCAATAATAGCGAAACAGGCTAACCACAAAATCGGACGCTTGAGCAGGGTACCGAGTCCAGAGGGTCTCGATATAATGAGCCATAATGGAACCCAGATTGCGGTCGCATATCCTAGGAAGGCGCTGTGCCCTGGAAGTCCGCCTATTAGAAAAACTCCGGCAAGGAAAGGCTTAAGGTTAGGCTGTTGAAACGATCTTTGAATCAGCACAAAAAAAGTGACAATCATGGAAAGCGCAAAAAGATGTTGCGGATTATATAAAAAAGCACGGTAATATCCATCAATTTCGGGAGGTCCGAAAAACCAGCGTGTTGCGGCATCAACATTGTAACGGGTGAATTCCCAAAATGTTTTATTCTCCTTGATTAACTTTTGAAGAACGAGTAACCCGTCATAACTGTAGGCAAATAAGACGATTACTACAGCAAATATTGCAGCGCGCGGAGTCGAAGCGAATCGTAGGATCCATTGAAAGAGCGAAAGAATCGAAACCGGAACCAAGATCCAGGAGAGCAACAGCATACAGCGCTCCAGAGAAAGAGTTTGAATGGCTGAATAGGCTCTGGATGGAAATAAGTAAAAGAACCAGTAATAGTGAAGAGCTTCTTCATCATTAAAATAGGGATTACGCGGTGGTAATTGTCCTTTTGAAAGTTCGGCTGCAACAGCAACATGTTTTAAAAGATCTCCATTGAAATAGGAACGATAAACTTTTCCTCCGGGCGTCGAAACTCCAACATGGGTAAAAGGTTGATAAAGCAGAATTTGGATGAGGAATGTAAAGACTAAAAGGTTTGTCCAGTGGATTCTTGTATTAGGAGTTACATCCTTTGGAAATGGTTCTACAATTTCCAATTTCCATGTTTTGTAATGGAAAAAGCGCCACATAAAAACTGAGATTGCAATAAGACTTCCGAAAAGCAGCCAGGAATATCGCGATCCGAAAATTGTGGTCCATGCTATTGCAAGAAGCGAAGCTACATGGTATCCACCAACGATTGAGCAAAGCCAGAAGAACGGATCGTTCCAGGATGGCTGAGGCAAGAAAATCTTTGATAACGGAAATCCAATACAAATCCATGAGGCAAAAAGAAGCAAAAATACAAGTGATGGAAGTAGCCCGAGTGTTTGAAGGAAAACGATGTTGAGGCAAAACACTGAAAATATTAAGATCAGCAGAAACCAGCGCATTTTTGTGCGATTTTAGCACGTACAACCTTATTTTTTGCTTTGTTTGAGGCTCAACAACGAATCTGATCAAGATCGCTGGAAACTTTTGATCACTACCGTGCTCGAAAGCCTGATGAATATTCGAGACAGATGAATAAATTTTTCATTGCACCTTGAACATTCCAACTACGCAAGAAAAGCAGTTTTCCATAACCAAGCCTTCAGCGAATAACCATCTCGACTTGGTACTGAAAAATTAGAATACCGATAGCTCTCGATTGATTCTCAAATCTTTTTCTTTGAATTTGAAAATTGTTGCTGCGATCGGACCGCACCAAAATGACTGAAGGAAATTTTAGCAGGTCTAACTTTCTAAGCATATTATGAAAAACAGCTGGAGGTTTGCTATGGATCGACGCGATTTCCTACTTCGAATTACATCAGTGCTTGGAATGCTTGCAACAGGAAAACTCCCTGCGTTTTCCAATGATGCCCAAACCCAACCAATAGTGAAATGATTTATCGCCAACTTGGAAACACCGGCGAAAAGGTTTCGCTCATTGGATTAGGTGGACATCATATCGGCCGGCAGAAAGAAGAACAAGAAAGCATCCGGATCACTCGAAGTGCAATTGATCGCGGCATCACATTCATGGATAACTGCTGGGATTACCATGATGGGGGAAGCGAAATCAGAATGGGAAAAGCATTGCAAGACGGCTACCGACAAAAAGTTTTTTTGATGACCAAACTCGATAGTCATTCAAAAGAAGGAGCGGCAAAACAAATTAATGAATCGGTACAACGTCTTCAAACTGATCATGTGGACTTGATTCAATTTCATGAAGTAATTCGCATTGGAGATCCTGACAGCATTTTTGCGCCAGGAGGATCCACGGAAGCAGTTCAAGAAGCAAAAAAAGCCGGCAAGATCCGATTCATTGGTTTCACCGGTCATAAAGATCCTGAGATCCATTTGAAAATGTTAGAAACAGCGAAGAAGAACAATTTCCATTTTGATACTGTGCAGATGCCCTTGAACGTAATGGATGCTCATTTCAAAAGTTTTGAGCAACGCGTATTACCAGTTCTGGTTAAAGAAAGGATCGGTGTTTTAGGAATGAAATCGATGGGTGATTCAATCATTTTAAAAAGCGGCGCCGTAAAACCGATTGAGTGTCTGCATTATGCGATGAATCTTCCAACATCAGTGGTAATTACAGGAATCGATAGCATGCAGATTTTGGATCAAGCATTCGAAGCAGCTCGCACATTTAGACCGATGAGGAAGACTGAAGTTGCTGCATTACTATCACGCACGGCGAAATTTGCATCTGCTGGGGAATTTGAATTATTCAAAACAAGTAATCGCTTTGATGGCACTCAGCAGACCCGCAGTGGTTGACATAAAATTTAATTAAAGGTGCTTCCTATATATGTGCCCGATTTACATCGTTACTTATTAGAATATCCAAACGTCAAAATACCAGGTATTCAATCGGAGTTTCACTGGGAAAAAGTGAAATTCGGTCTAAAGCCGACATTGCGGGTCGTGCAAAGAATTATCTATAGAAGAGACAGTTCAGGACCAGCCTATGCGGTTGCGGAGAAACAACTATATTCCAGTCACTACTGCAGCCTGACACTGTATCAGGCCGCGGTTATCTCTAAAGACACAAATGGTAAAGTCAGCGTGAAAGACACTTCCGAGCAAGGTGCCGGTCGGGACGGCGCTCGGATGGGCCACAGGTGGTCTGATCGGATTGCTTGGCGGTCCGGTCGGATTTGCAATTGGCGCAACAACAGGAACCCTTGCTGGTTCACTTTATGATTTGACGCAGCTAGGCATTGGTAGCGATTTCATTGATGAAGTTTCGCTGTATTTGTTGCCTGGTAAGACTGCAGTCGTCGCGGAGATTGAAGAAGAGTGGGTTACACCACTGGACACCAGAGCTGATCAATTAGGCGGAACGGTGTTTCGCCGGGTGCGCGGTGAATTTGTTGAGGCTGAAATGGAGAGAGATATCGAATCCACAAAAGCCGAAATCAAAGAGCTAAAGGCTGAATTCAACCGAGAGGCCGCTGAAGCAAAAGCAAGAATTAAGTCAAAGATCGATGCAGCTCAAACGAGGCTGCAGGCTAAACAGGAAAAGATTAACGAATCGATCGAAAACACGAACCGCGAATTTGAAGCGAAGCTGGCCTCACTCCGGGAACAAGCAACGACAGCCAGGGATGAGAAGAAGGTTGCGTTTGATAAACGAATTGCTGAACTGAAGACCGATCAGGAAACGCGAGTGAAGAAGCTGAAACAAACCGGACAACTCATTAAAGAAGCGATGGCAATCTAGACATGCTGTATTCGAGTAGACCACGGCGAAATAATTGATTCCATGCATCGCGATAGTCATAAGACTTGTTACGCGTGTGCTTTCATATAGCAGCAGGCGTAGCTAAAAAAGCTTGGGGCGATGCCTCGGCGAATCTTTGTTTTTAGCAAGCGACAAACTGGCGATCGGCGGCCAAAGTGACATTGACGACACCAGAACTGGATAGGCCAGAATGGCAAAAATAGCGTTGGCCACCGATCACCGTTTGTCAGCGGTCCGACTTAGTCTGGATGAGAAAACAAGAAAGCTGAAATTTAGTTGTGCTGTTTAAATGCAGTCGGACTCTAAAACGGGTGTTACCTGGTTTCGATTCAACATGAATGCTACCGTGATGTCTGCGGATAATTCTGTAAACGGTATCCAAATGACCGAAGAACTTTTAGCACGACCGACCAAACGAAAAAACAATACTAATTGGTCGTTGAGGCAAGGACAACACGGATCGGTTCGGAAGTTGCATCTCCTGGCACAATTGCTGCGAGAAATTTTGTATGATCCGGAGAAGCAGCGATAGCAATCAACGGAAAAGAGGGTTTGAAGAGTGTTTTTGCTTCAGTTGCAGCAAGATTTCCATCTTTCGTTTCAATGCTTACAGTATCGATCGTTCCATTCAGCGAAATGAAAAGAAGTTCGCGGCCGTCGGGACGCCAATGTGAAAGGTACGTGGTTGACGCTAGAGCAAAAAAATTTGATTGTGTTAATGTGCCATTCTGCGAAATTTGCCACTTACGATCAAGCGCTGGATAAGGACGTACATAGAGTTGATTGGTGCCTGATTCATCAGAAACATAAGCCAGCCAGCGGCCATCGGGTGAGAGAACAGGGCTGCGGAGTGTTGCTGTTGGATCGGATAAAACTGAATGTGCTTTTTTCGTTGCTACATCAAGAACCCAAATGTCGCCAATCTCTAATTTCGCTTTGAGATTTGATTCCATGAATATCGAACGGCCATCCGAGGACCACGAACAAACACGAAAGTCACGATCTGGTTGTGAGTAAAATAACTCAGGTTGTTTGCTTCCATCAGCCGGTAGAATATACATGCTTGTTATTCCTGATGCCTGGCTCGAAAAAGTGATCAAGCGGCCATCAGGAGACCACACCGGTCCGGTCGCATCCAATCCACCCCGCGTAAGTCGGGTCATCACTTCTCTGTTTGCATCTCCAACCCAGATCTCAGCTCCAGCGCGGCCTACAATTTGGGCGGCGAATCGATTTCCATCGGGAGAGATAACGAGATTCTGAATCCCAAGACGTTCTTCACGAATGATTTTTTGACTGCCACTGCTTGATTCAATCCATGCAAGTTGTGCAGTTCCTTCACCAGATGAAAGCGCATAAGTGATGTCGCCGGCGGTTGATGCGGAAGCTCCGAGTGCCCCAGAAGCAGGAAGAAATAATGGATGTGGAGTAATTTCTTCCAAAGCGCTTGTGATTTCCATTTTTTTCGGATCGAATGATACTGCTTGCAAACCCTCATTTCGGTAGATCAACAACCTGTTGTTGCCTGCTAAAATCGCTTGCGATGCGTCCGAGCTTAATTTGCGAATTTCGTTATTTCCAAGCGAACCGATGTAAATTCCTCCAACCTTCGATGCAGTTTCAAGATGATTGCTCCAAAGCGTAAACAGAAAGTGTTGTCCATCAGGAAGAAAAACTGGAAAGCGGTGTGAACCATCGATAATATTAGGATCCAATTTTGTAACGTCCTGAGGTGTACCGCCTTTTGCCGAGACCCTTTGTATTGCATTGTTTGTGTCCGGTGTAAAAAGTATCGTTCCGTCTGATCCCCAGGTACCACCACGCGCCGAGCCATGCGTATTACAAAGTATCTGACTGATTCCGGTAGAAACATCGAACCGCCGCAAAGTGGAATTCGTTTCTACAAAATAAGCAACGGATTTGGAGTCCGGTGACCAAAAAGGAAAGCTCGCTCCGTCTGTATCTTGTAAGGCTTGAACCTCAAACTTATCCAGATATCGCAGCCATAGTTTTGCCTGCATTTGACGATCTAGCAATCCAAACACAATTGCACTTCCGTTCGGAGCCATAGCCAGTGGCGCATTTGGAGCAAGTTGATAACCGCCGGGAATTGATATTTCAAACCGTCGAGTTGAAGTTTGAACTGAACTCTTTTTTTCGCGTGTAATCCAACCAGCGAACAACAAAATCACTGCAATCAATAAAGCCCACGGAAGGAACTTCAGCCACGATCGCGCAACTTGGGAACGATGTACAGCGAGTGTCTGTTGCGAAACCGCTTCGCTGGAACTTGTTAAATCTGAAAAATGATCGCGGATCCCTTGAAGCTCTCGCGCTAGATCGCGTGTTGAGGCATAACGCTCTACAGGATCTTTTGATAAACATCGATCGATGATCCATCGGACCGGCGCAGGAGTTTGCGGGTTCAAAGTTTGCAAAGGCTCAGGATCATCTTGAATGATTGCAGATAAACTTTGGACATTTGTGTTGCGTGCAAATGCTCGTTTACCTGAAAGCATTTCATACATGATGGAGCCAAATGAAAATTGGTCTGATCGAAAATCGACAGCTTTGCCGGAAGCTTGTTCAGGCGACATATAACCGACAGTGCCTAAAATCGTTCCTTCTCCGGTTTTAGCCAGAGTCGAGAGCACTGAGGCATCTGCCAGCGCGGGCATCACTGATTTCGCTAATCCAAAATCAAGAATTTTTGCGAAACCATCTTTGGAAACCATGATGTTCTCAGGTTTTAAATCGCGATGAATGATTCCAGCTTCATGCGCTTTTGCAAGTCCATCTGCGACCTGAGCTGCGAGACTTACTGTTCGTTTGACCGGCAACGCGCCAGCTTGCAATATTTCACGCAAGCTTTTTCCATCAATCAATTCCATAGCAATGTAAGATGCGCCGTTATGCGCGCCGACATCATGAACAGTGATAATGTTCGGATGATTCAAAGCCGAAGCTGCGCGAGCTTCCTGCTCGAATCGTTCCATTCGGTTTTGGTTAGAAGAAAATTCGGCCGATAAGATCTTGATCGCAACTTCGCGGCCTAAACGCGTGTCTTTCGCTCGATACACCTCGCCCATTCCGCCTGCTCCAAGAGGAGCACTGATTTCGTACGGCCCAAGCTTCTGGCCTGCAGCTAACGGCATAGTTTCCATACTCTATCACACGAGTAGCGAACTAAACCTTACCTGCTGCGCCAATAGAGAATGTTGCTTGAGATGAAATTTAGTTGGGTTGCTTTAATGGCAGGCGGACTTTGAAGCATGTATTTCCTGGTTTTGATTCAACAGAAATGTTGCCGCGATGTCTGCGGATGATTCTGTATACAGTATCTAAACCAAGACCAGTTCCCTCACCCATTTTTTCGTGGTAAAAAAAGGTTCAAAAATTTTTCCTTGAATTTCTGGTGCGATTCTGGTTCCGGTATCAGTAATTTCAATTACTACAGAATCTTGATCCAAAGCAGTGCGTATTCCTAACTTCCCACCGTTCTTCATTGCATCCGCCGCATTGTCAATCAGATTCGTCCATACTTGATTCAATTCACTGGCGTATACACACACGCGCGGCAAGCTCTTATCAAAATTTTTTTCGATTGTTATTCCATGTTTCAATTTGTATTTCAACATCACCAGAGTACTTTCAATCCCTTGATGAATATCAATTTCTTGTATTGGCGCCTGATCCATGTACGTTCCTGAGATTCATTTGAAAACGCTTGAAACAGCAAAGAAAAAAGAACGTTAGATATTAGTAATCAGTTTCCTCTTTGCTCCCGGCGCCAGACGGATGGGCTATGGATTGTATTCTCGCATTTTACAGAACGAGAAAGCTTCCAGCTGAAGGAGAAAGAGGGTCGGAACAGAGTGCAGAAAAGGAACACCCTCCCCATTAGTGCCCGTAAATCTGAGGTTTTTCTAATTCCATCTGGAATTTTCCGTTTTGAAACGTCTCTGAATAATGGAGGTGGAAAACCAGCAAACAGGACCACCATCACTTCCAATCAAGAAACCAAGGAGGGTTTATGGCCGACATCAAATCAATAAGCCAACAAAGCATCCATTCTATGCAATCAGCACCGGCGGAGAGCACCCAGAAAACTTCAGAGATTGTAAAGGAAAACAGACCCGCTGAATTTCGTCCGCTTACAAAGGAACAAAAAGAGGATCTCAAGCAAACGAGAAACGCCGAAAATAAATTTGCGGAAACAGCGATCAAGGCACAGAAGTTTTTTCCGTTTATTCGATTTGGAAATCCTTCACCACCGGATGACTTCGATTCGCGTGAGGAGGAGTATGTTGTGGCCGATGGATCGAAGGAAGGAAACAAGAAGCAAGCTGGAGTTACGGAAAATAAATCCACTGAATCAAGCACGAAGTTAATGACAGAACCCTGGCCGAAATTAACATCGGGGGAATCGCACGTGGCCAAGCACGAAATGGAGGCCTATTATGCGGAAAACCCGGCTGAAAAGCATCTGGCCAGCCATGCGACAGAGGCTTATTACGCTGAACACCCGGGAGAAGATCACGTAAGCAAACATATAGGGGAGGCCTACGGTAAAGGGGATTTTTCTAAAGCCGGGGCAGCGGCAGCAAAAGATTCTGAATTTACTAAAGCTGGTTCAGCTAAGGATTCTGAGTTGCTACCAATCGGGACCTGACTGGTGATTTACCGGGTTTAGATGACTTGAAAAAAGACAACAAAACCAACGAATGAACTCAAGATTCCTGACGTCAACGGACAAGTAGCAAACAATGAGGAGAGTAAGATGGAAATCAAAGGGAATGCTGGAATCGCTCCAGCGTATATCCCCCAGGAAGTAACAAGAACAGGAACCGAATCGGTTGCGAATGGAGTTTCGCAGGCGACACCCGCAGGAATCGCTGCAGCAAAAGCTGCTTTTGAGAAAGCGCCTATTCTGGGAAACCTTCCAGATCAGATAATTTATAGTGGCATAGTGGCATAGTGCCATCAGCCAATCAACTAAGTCCGGCTTCCTATTTTAAGGAATTTCGGAATACTGGGATGATGACTGAATCGCAGAAGCAGGTGAGCTCTTTGCCGGAGGGACTTGGGAACCCAAAAGTTTTTGAAGGGATTTCACAGAAATTATCGCGTGAGAGACTTGACAGTCTTTCCAATCAATCCGAATCACAAAATTTTGGTGAGCAGAACAAAAAGGCAATCGATTGGGGAAAATTATTAAAGATGGGGCGTATACTGCATATGATAGATGCCTCCAACGACGTGCTCAAAAACGCTATTGGGAATTTGAGCAAATAGAGGTGAGCTGTGACATCAAATGAAGTCAGACACAGTGGTGAGGCGAATGAACTTGCGGAGGCGCTTGGAATCCAACCGATAGAAGTGGCTTCCATGATTCACGCTGGCTATTTTTATTATGAAAATGGCCGGCTACGAGAGGCTCAGGACCTGTTTGAGGCAATCGCGTTGCTGGACCGTTTGAATCCGTATGTCTATGGGATTCTGGGTTCTATTTTCCAAAAGCAGAAAAAATACGATGAAGCGATTACAAGTTATACAATCGCACTTAATCTTTTTCCTGAGGATCCGCAGGTTCTGATAAATCGTGGGGAAGTGTATCTGAATCAAGGAAAGATGGTGGAAGCATTCCACGACTTTGAAGAAGCGATCCGCCTCGATACCAACGGAAATCATCCTGCTGCAAATAGAGCGCGTCTGCTGGCCAGTTTCGTCCGAGATGCTCTGCGGAACACGAAAGGCATATCATCGGTACCCGCATGAAAGCCATTAGTCCGCTTCCAGATTGGATCACTATGCGCGAATCCAAGCATTGCTAAAGATTTCGCTTATTAACCTGCTTCAGAGGGACTTATATTCTTGATTCACGCGAAATATATTTTGAGGATCATACTCCGTTATAATTTTCACCGCGCCGTCAACCCACAGCACACATCCCATCAATGTAGTCCGCAAAACACCAATGTCTATAACGTCGCCTTTAATAGCTCCAAGCTGCACACGGTCTCCGGCTTCATAAAAATCACCAAATAAAATCGCGACCCATCCTGGTATGCTTGTTATGACTTCCTGCAACATTTTGCTCTGCAAGCCATTGTCAATCGAGATCGTGTTTCGTTTATTTGAACGAGATAGCCGCTGGGGGTATATTAAGGTTTTCAGCGGCATTGAAAGGAAGGATCTTCACTTTCACTTGCAATCGGATCCTGTCAAGCGCATCTTCGTTTAAACGAATCTTGAATTCGTTCGAAGTCAAGGCGAATCAAAATCGGAACAGAAAGACAAAGAAAAATTATTGGGTGAGGAACCGATTTACTATCCAGGGACCTAAGCTTCAGATCGGAATCTGAATTGATCGTACTAGGGGCCAACTATGAGAAAGCATTGAAAAGCCACCGCAATTAGTCAATTCCCAGATTGACATCTTCAGAACTTTTAGTTGTGTCCTTGCCATCATTACAATGTGTAGATCTATCGTCAATCCTGAAAGCACCTTTGTCATTGATGGTAACTGTTCCCGATTGCTCTGACTTCGACATCACATCGGAAGCCTTTTCATCTTTGGAACGTACCAACACCCCTTCACCATCGACCATTTTATACATCCTCGGAGGGTCCTCTTTGGTGGGCGACGCCACCGGCTGACCATTGACCATTACTGTCGTCGGTTGCTGCATAGCACGCAGCCGGGCCTCTTGAGCGCGCCCTTCTAATCCGTGCTCAAGCGCTTTCGATGCGGCAGCCTCTTTCGTAGCTCCGGAAGTTTTCGGATCATGATTCAACTCCTCGTTATCTACTTCACTGGTAGAACCAGGAGGGGACAATTCCACCGGACATGCCGGCTGAGTTCGTGAACCGTCAGTTCTTCTAATTTGTTCTGGCATTATTTACCTCCATTCTTTCTTTCCGATCAGACCACCGAAAAAATGAACAGGTCATTTCACATTTCATAAAGAAACTCATGCACCTGATTCCTGATTTCGTTCAATTCGAAAATGAAAGTTGTATTCGTTTTTTATGACTCCATTTGCTGGCTCCACTTCTTTCACGGTCAGTTTGTAAATGCCATTCGGGAAAAGTGAGCCGTTCGCAACGATAGAAAAATTGCCAACCGAATCGCGGCTGTGTATATCTTTTGAATCGATCAGAATTCCTTGCTCGTTGCGAATTGCCATCTCATACCGATGGTTCCTTCGAACAGGCAGAAAGAAAGTCAGGATAAAAAATCGTTCGTCTGAAGATAAAGGGACAACGATCTGTTCGCCAGAACTTGCAGAACGAGTAGCGGATCCTTGTCCTAAATCGAAGTCCATTGCTGAGCCCGTCCCATCATTTATTTGTCGCGCAGCCCGCCTGTGATCAATCAGGCCCAGATAAGCAGGATACAGAAGAAGCAGAACGATTCCATATGCAAGAGCGGGATGAAGAAAGAACCGGAGTACTACTTTCTGTTTGGCCTGAATTGCGGACCCTGCAACGGAATCGAATTCCGAAAGCTGTACAAGTACGCAATCACAAGAACCGCAGATATCTATATGCTGCTTGATGCGTAACATTTCTTCTGTACCAAGCTCGCGATGTTGATAGCGAATCAGTGCCCTCAGAAGAAGGACAATCTGTTCTGTTCGCGATTTCATCTCTAAAACTTTGTTTAATTTGTTCCTCAAAGTCCATATCCATTCCCAAAATGTTGATGCTTACATTATTATTGTTGAAACAATTTCCTTAAGTTTCCTTTTCCAGTTTGAATCGCGGATTTTATTTCCTTTTCGTTGTAATCTGTAATCCGCGCGATTTCTCGATAACTGTATCCTTCCAGATATAACTTCAAACAAATTCTCTGCTTCTGGTCCAATTCATTAACCTTCTGAATCAACTCTTGAATCCTTAACTCAGTTTGTTGTGTTTCCTTAGAAACCGGAGCGTTAATTGGAGGCTCAATTTCAGAATGCGTTTCAAACATTGTTGTCCGCTCCTTCCGGTGAATATCGATACAAGAATTCTTTGCAACTCTAAGCAACCAGCCGCCGACGTTGTGAATGGTATCCTGATCAGAACGCTGTAAGGCCTTCAAAAAAGTATCTTGAGTCGCATCTTCTGCCAGGGCTCGATTACCATGAAAGAATTTTAAACATGCGCTCTGAATTTTTTGCTTATAACGTCCAAAAATCTCCTGAAAGTATCGATTGTCGCCAGTAGATTTGTAACCTTCCAACAGCTGCGTATCTTTTAACTTGTTCAGTGCATTCTTTTCCAACCTACCCTCTATAAAGACGTTGGAAATACAAAAATTCCAGATGAGGATTCAATTTCCCTGGCCGACCAAAATGAACGGTGCCCAGTAATACGGGTCCTCATATGCAACATAGCTGGAACCTTTTCTCGCGTGTTGGATCATGCCCAGTTTGGCCTGGCGCAATGATTCGGCGGGGTTTTTCCCTTCCTTCATATGAATGTAAAAATCCTTCATGAGGTTGGCAGTCGAACTGTCATCGACATTCCACAAACTAACAACGACGCCTTTAGTCCCAGCGTAAAAGAAGGCTCTCATCAAACTGACCATACCTTCGCCACTCACCAGTTTTCCGAGCCCAGTCTGGCACGCCGAAAGAACCACTAATTTTGTGCTCAGATGAAGATTCCAGATCTCATGCATCTGAAGCACTCCATCCGATCTGCCAGCCGCTCCCGAAGTTAAGACAATACCAGATCGCCGCGGAACTTCTTCGTCAATCAGTGCATGTGTTGCAAAATGGATAAAGTCATATTCAGAAATTTTTTCATTTTGAAATTTTTCTTCAGTAGCTTCTTCAGCCAGATAAATTTCTCGTAAATCTTGTGGATACAAAGAAGCAATTCCTTCAACTTCCTCCCTGGCATAACGTAGCCGAACGAGATCGTGCAACCTCGTACCCTGAAGTTCTTCAGAAAGCTCGGAGGAATCTGAGGAGAGCACAGGATCTGCAAAAGCAAGGAGTGCCTTTGGATTCCGCTCGTTTTGTTTACTTTGCAGACTTGCCCATATTGTAGCCGAAGGTGCGTAGGAAATCCGAAAATCCTCAATCAACAAACGATCTCCATCCATGATCAGGGTTTCAAATGGAACATAGTGAAGAATTCCATCTAGAATCAAAATCAAGTTTTCTTTTTCTCTTAGATGCTTTTGGACGGGTGCTATGAGTATTTGATATAGAGTGTGAGCTTGATTGCGGTATGCCTGCCGCAGGCTGTTTGCATCCTTTCCTAAAGAAGTTTTCGGCGGCATTCTGATTCCTTCCAGATATTTTCGAACTGATTCTTCGAGTTCGGTTCTTCCGGGAAGAGTCCCGACCTCTTCCCCCGCTGATGTAACAGCAAATACGAAGGATTCGTTCTCACTAAGAAAAAATTCCAACAGCACCGAATTTTTATCCAAATGTTTTTGTACCTGACTGAACCTATATGGTTCAGGATATTTTAATTGCGCATATTGTGGGTTTGAAAGTTTCATATCCAGGATGAATTGGTCCAATTCTCTTTCTGCTTCTCTGAGTTTCTTTTGCTTTTCCTTTTGCTCTTTTTCTGTTGTAGCGTTCCAAAGATCAGTTTGAAGCCTGGAAATTTTTTGTACAATTACCTTTTCCTTGTGTAGTTGTTCTTTGCTTAAACCTTTTCTGATACCTGACTGAAACTCTGCTAACGTATCTAAAAACATTCGCGCTTTCGCCTTTTCGGAATAATCAAAGGCTTGAAAATCATAATTTCTTCTCGGGTATTTCAGTTGGAGGTTGTGCAGCAAACTAATCAGTTCTTCATAGATATGAAGATGATTGAGGAGGAATCCGGATTTACCTTCATCAGAACTCGCTCTTGTACGAACTCTTTCAATTTCATGAATTGCTGCCGAATAGAAATTCAGTGCTTGTGAATAACGCTCCTGACTTTCATATACTTTTGCCAACCCATAGCTGGCATTCCAAATCATCTCCGGCTTCGTCACTTCTTTAGCAAGGGTCAACTCCTGTTGAAAATATTCTGCCGCTTCTGAATATTTTTGTTTCTCCATTCTGATTTTTCCCAAGCCTCCTAAAGAAGATCCAATGATCACTTTTGAATGAACTTCTCTCGCCAAAGATAATCCTTTCTTGTAATTCTCTTCAGCCACTTGGTAATTTCCCTGGCTCAAATAAGCATCCCCCAGATGGAGAAAAGTCAAAGCAACCTGGGATTTGTTTCCTATTTGTTCGGATATCCCTAAGGATCTCTGATAAATATCGACTGCCTTGTCGTAAAGTTTTTGCTTTTCGAAGGTTGTGCCCATATTCTGAAGAGCTGCTGCGATTCCCCATTGATCACCGATTTCTTCTCTAGTTTTTAGAGATCTCTCAAAATAGGAAAGGGCCTCTTCAAAACGGCCTTCATCCAGATAAATTTTACCGATATTATTCAAGAGCAATGCGATTCCTCTTCGATTTTTCAATTCCTCTGCAATCTTCAATGATTGCTGATAATGTTGAGTTGCTTCGTTGTAACGTCCTTCGTTCTGGTACAATACCCCGAGATTGTTGAGGATCCTGGCTTTTGCCTCTTTTTGACCGATCTCCTCCGCAAACCGCAGACCGCGATTGTAATACTCCGCAGATTCTTCAAACATTCCCATATCTTTGTAAGCGATTCCTATTTCGGAAAGAATTTCCGGCATCACTTCCCTTTCGCCGGCTTGCTCTCCTTTTTCTAATGCAGAGAGCAAGCATGGAACGCCATGATCATAGTCGCCTGTATCTATGAAAGCGACGCCAACCGCCAATAACGAAAGACAAATCACAGAGGGATTCTTTGTAACTTCTGCGTATCTTAGTGATTCCTGATAATTCTTAAGAGCAATTTTGAATTGCCCTTGACTGTAATAGGAATGTCCTACAAACCGGTATGCCTCGGACAACGTCTTAAAGTCTTTTAACTCTAATGCGATTTTTAAAGCTCGGTTAGCGGATTTGAGCGCATCCTGAAACCGACCTTGCCTTTCCTCAAGATCACTGGTCGCAATTAGCGCCGAAACCAGGATCAGTCGTTCATTGAGCTTTTCAGCTAACTTTTTTCCTTGTTGAATTAAGTTCGTGGCTTCCAAAAATTCCCCGAACTTGATCCGAATTCTTCCAATACCAATTAAATTTTTCGCGACTGCCGCTTTATCTCCAATCTCTTCCGCAATCTTCATGCTTTGTTCGTATTGCACAATCGCATCGGCGTAATTACCTGCTTTCTCTAAGACAATTGCTTGCTGATGAAGCTGCTGCCACAAAGCCCGATCTCGCGCTTCACCCGTAAAAACAGATAAAGGGAAAAAAAGGAGGAACGGTAGGAGTAGTCGAGTCATGAAATACCTTCCCCAATGGTACCTGTAAATCTCAGGTTTTTCTAACTCGGCTGCGATCACCATCGACCAGGTAACATCACGATGATAGAATGCCGTGGCTTCTCTGGCACGCGATTTACCGCACCATTGATAGGATACAAATGCATGGTTGAATGCATCGTAGGCAGCTTCATTCCAAATTCCAAATGAAGCTTCATCGCCTCCTCCCACAAATGTTTGATAAAGTCTTACGACCAAGATTGATGGATCGTTTCAAGAGACATATTCAAACCGTATTCACATAGACCTCGAAGGGTTCAAATTCCGGTTATATCACGACAGGATCTGATTAGAAATAAGAAAGCTACAGGACGCTCGCAAGATTTAGTAGACGTTCAGTTGCTGGAAGACACCATTGAATGAGACTTAGGCAGGCTGCTTTAAAGGCAATCGGATTTTGAAACAAGTATTACCCGGTTTCGATTCAACTGTAACGTTGCCGCGATGTCTGCGGATGATTCTGTATACAGTATCTAAACCAAGACCAGTTCCCTCACCCATTTTTTTCGTGGTAAAAAAAGGTTCAAAAATTTTTCCTTGAATTTCTGGTGCGATTCCGGTTCCGGTATCAGTAATTTCAATTACTACAGAATCTTGATCCAAAGCAGTGCGTATTCCTAACTTCCCACCGTTCTTCATTGCATCCGCCGCATTGTCAATCAGATTCGTCCATACTTGATTCAATTCACTGGCGTATACACACACGCGCGGCAAGCTCTTATCAAAATTTTTTTCGATTGTTATTCCATGTTTCAATTTGTATTTCAACATCACCAGAGTACTTTCAATCCCTTGATGAATATCAATTTCTTGCATTGGCGCCTGATCCATGTACGTATATTCTTTGATAGCCTTAACCAATTCTGAGATTCGGCTTGTACTTGATTCAATTTCTTTTGTTAATTTTCTGGCGGAAACTTGTGAAACAATCCGCATCAATGCTTCTGCAAGTGCGTCTTGACCGACTTGTTGCTTCAATCCTTCAAGCCACGAAATCTCCAGGCTTGTTTCAGCTAAGACCGGCGCGAATTTTCCTCCACCTTGAATTTTATTTTTCTCAAGCCAGCTGCTAATTTCATCTTCTTTTTCACTTTGAGTCAGTGAATCCATGAGTTCAGGCGCTTGCGTATTCAATAATGCCTGACGCTCGAAATGCAAAATTGCTTTTCGTTGATCAGCGCTCAGGTTGCGGGTATCAAGCTGCGAGGTTGCTTCGCGCAAAGCTTCTTGCGCTTCGCTCAATGCCAGAGCAGCACGTTTGGCAGATGCTGACGGATTATTCAGTTCGTGAGCGAGGCCGGCAGATAACTTTCCCAGTGCAGCAAGTTTTTCGGTTTGTTGAAGCTCTCTTGTAACCCAACGGGTCCGGTCAAGCATCATCCCTACCAAACGCTGTGTTAATAAAGGTGTATCTCGAATCATTTCCGGAAAAACATCAACATTGCCAACAAGTACTCTACTTTTTTTTGCGGCGCGTACCGAACCTGTGTAATGTGTCAGGCGTGAATATGGAAGTTTGCCACCAACTTCTCCCGGTTCCATATCCCAGACTCGATTGTCCTGGTTATCAGAATCGCGTCGATACTGAAGTAATCCATCAACCAAAATAATAAAATCGTTAGCCGGATCTCCTTCTTTAGAAACGCAGTCACCAGGATTAAATGTTTTTTCTGAAACGTGATTGGCAAGCCACAAAAGTTCATCATCAGGCAGATCACCAAACTCCTCAACAATCCGCATTTCTTTTGTGATCCGTTTCAAATCTTCGTCAGTCATCTTAAACCTTACTTAGATATTGATGAATGAATTGGACCGCAATTGAACCTTCACCAACTCCTGATGCAACGCGTTTTACAGAACCGTGCCGCACATCTCCCACTACAAAAATTCCTGGAGTGCTGGTTTCTAACAAACTCGGATCACGATCCAATTGCCATCCTTTTGGAGGTTGACCATCACGAATCAAATCTGAACCGGAAAGAATGAAGCCTCGATCATCGCATTCAACAATTCCTTCTACACAACCAGCATGAGGCCTTGCACCTATGAATATGAATAGATAGTTTGTCTGGATCTTTTCTGTTTTTCCGGTGGCAGCACAGTGAATTGTAATTGCTTCGAGATGTTCTGTTCCATGAACTTCAACAATTTCAGAGTTGTATTGCACGGAAATGTTTGGAGTTTGCTGAATGCGATCAATTAAATATTTGGACATGGTGTTCTTCAACGAACTACCACGAACCAGCATCACTACCTGACCGGCATATCCTGCAAAATGAACCGCAGCTTGTCCGGCAGAATTTGCACCACCAACGAGATAAACGGTCTCACCGCGGCATTCTATTGCTTCAGTCATTGCGGCTCCATAATACACACCGGCACCATTTAGATTTTCAATGCCAGGAACATCCAGCTTGCGCCATTGCACACCTGTGGCAATCAACAAGGCATGACATCGAATTTCAGTTCCATTTGCTAATTCAATGACTTTGTAAGGTCCATCAACACGTACGCGAGTTGCTTCTTGCGGTGCAAGAATTTCTACGCCAAATCGCCGGGCTTGCGCGACCCCTCTGCGCGTAAGATCGGCGCCGGTAAGTCCGGCAGGAAATCCCAAATAATTTTCGATGCGTGAACTTTGCGCAGCTTGTCCGCCCGGAGCTTCGCGCTCAATCATCACAGTTCGAAGTCCTTCCGATGCACCATATACCGCGGCTGCAAGACCTGAAGGTCCACTACCTACGATGACCAGGTCATAAAAATCGCTTTCGGCTCGTGTGCGCAATCCAATGTGATCTGCAATTTCAGTTGGTAATGGTGATGAAAGTTTCGTTCCATCTTTAAACAAAACCAGCGGCAGCTTGTTCAATTCGTTTTCATTCAGAGCTTCCACCAGTGTGCGAACTTCGGTGTCACGATCCTTCGTTTCAATATCGAACCAGCGATAAGGCAGGTTATATCGCGCTAAAAAGTCTTTCACTGTATGTGAATGTGCTGACCATCGATTTCCCAATACCCGGATCCCTTCAAAAGGAGGCCGGTAGTTTGCCAGCCAGTCATCCAGTAAATCATCCAGCATCGGATACAAATTTACTTCAGGAGGATCCCATGGTTTCAAAAGATATTGATGGATGTGTGCCAGATTGATAGCAGCAATTGCTGCATCAGTATCGGAATAAGCGGTTAATAGAACTCGTTTGGCATCCGGGAAAATTTTGATCGCTTCTTCTAAAAAACCAACGCCATCCATTTGAGGCATGCGTTGATCGACAAGCAGTAATGCCACAGCATCGTTCCGTTCTTTCAATCGCCGCAGCAGTTCCAGCGCTCTTATTCCGGACTCCGCACGGAGAACGCGATAATCTTCACTGTAATGATTTTTTAAATCCCTTTCGATGGCGCGTAGCACATCGAAATCATCATCCACTGTTATTAAAGTCGGTTTTGACATGACTCCACCTTGGTCTGAAATATTAAGGCTTCGCTTCCAGATGCGCAAACTGGCCGATATGCAGTTTGATATATAGCTTTTTAAAAAGATATCAGATCTAAAACGAGGATCAAATGTATATAAGGAACTAGATTTTTCTGAGGACTAGAAGGAAAATGATTGCACCCACGGTGGCAACCAATAACTCTCCGACCAATCCAAAAGCTGAAAGTTGCAGCAAACGAAACAGGAATCCACCGAACAACGAGCCAATGATTCCAATGATGAGATAGCTGACAATTCCTTTTCCTTGTCTTTTCATGATCAAGCTTGCAATCCAACCTGCAGCCAATCCGATCAACAAAAACCAAACAATATCCATCAACCAAGCCATAGTTTCTCCTGTTCCTTTTTTTGTGTAGGAAGAAACGCGCTCCCCACGACGGGAATTGAACGCAGTTTAGCATCTTTGAACAAACACGCAATAGTGGACTTTAGTCCAATATGGATTTCAGGCGGCGAGTTTCCGAGCAGGAATCATCAAGCAGAGATAGAGTATTCCAGCGATCATCAAGTTGATATGAATGCCTAACCACATAGAGATGCCCACCGCAACAATGCTGGCAAGAACACTTGATGCTCCGTTTACGCCCCACATCCACGGTTTTGCTGAATCTGAAATTCTTGAAAGGACACGCATTCCCAATGGGAAACAAAATCCAAGAAGCAACGATAAGGGAGCCATGAAAGCAACCACAATCAACGATCGGATGAGAAGCCCGTACTGAACAGTGGCTTGCGTGGACGGCGTAATCAGGAGAGTGGCCAAGAATACAGTCAAACCAATAATGAGCGGCAGAGTTAAAGCCCAACGAGGTTTTTCAATGGAGATTCGGTCAGAAATAAAACTACCGATTCCAGTAAAAAGGATCATTGCGAAAAGAATAATCGCAAGTGCGTAGGTGGGATGTCCAAGATAAACTGAGAAACGTTGCAAAAGCGAAATCTGAATCAGCATGAATCCAAATCCAATAATTGAAAAGTAACTCATTGCAGCAGCAAAAGCCGATTTGTTCATTGCCGGCATACCGGACTGAATGAGTGGCCAGAAAATGATGAAAGTAACAAGAGCCACGGACACAAGAAACAGCAGAACAAGAGTGGAAGTTGCGGTTAAGTTACCTTCCAGAACTCCGCCAACTGGAATTTTTCGATAAAAGCTGGTGGGTTTCAACATATTGAAGAAAAAGGGACGCAAATCTGTTGGGGGACTAAAATCAAAATCAGGATGTGCAACGGCTTTTTCGAGTTGCTCGGGTGATTTGCTTTGCGAAATATTTGCAAGGCGCGAGTTGCTTGAATTCATTCCTGGCGCAAGAAGGATCGAAAACCCGTAAATTTTCGAGAGGTCTATCAGTTTTTGAACATCTGTAGTTTGAAATGGATCTACTGATGTCAAAAGAGTGGCGACTTTGTCGCAAGACACAAGGATCATATTCCGGGATGGATCCTGAACGCCTCGATCCAAAAGAGCTGCTGTTCCAAGAGCAACAAGACGATTCGTTTCCGATATAACTAACGGTGAAAACCATCGTGAAACGCTGAATACACCGTGCGGTTTAAGAGCTCGTAATATTACTCTCCACGCTTCTACTGTGTACAATCCGTTTTCCGTTAAGGTAAATGCTCCAGCTCCTGTTGCAGCCCATGTATCGATGAGTGACATTTGAACAATATCGTATCGATTTTGATTGCGGCTTAGATAGGATCGAGCTTCATCATGAACAAGTGTCACTTCCGGACGATTAGCGATAAAGATAAAGTCGCGGTAGCGATCCGTAATCAGGTCAAGAAGAATCTTGTTGATTTCAATTCCAACGATCGAAGTGGATTTTCCCCAAATTGCCGCTAAAAGATCTCGACCACCTCCGACCCCGATGACTGCAGTATCCCCGTGCCGGAAAAAATAAGGAAGGATAGTTACATCATACGGAACCCAGTTCAAAGCCGAGTTCTGCCCGTCCCATTGAGTAAACGGAGTTCCCGCTTCTCCATCGATAATGATCCATGCATAATTCGTACGAAATACTTCACCACCTTTTAATGGTCCCCAATAGTATGCTCGGCCATTGAACGGCTTTCTCACAATCACGTAGGAATGACTATTCCAGGCAGTGTAATCATAGGAATATCCTTGCAGCCAAAGGTCTTTGTTTTTCGGATAAGGAATCCCAATGAGATCGCTTGAATTGATGATGGCAATTCCCGCAAAGAGAATGGCAAGAAGTGCATTTAGTTTGCGTTCAGATTTCGAGTAAAAACGGTCAAAGCAATGGGCCGCTATTCCAGCAATTGCCGCCGCCAAAAAAAACGCAGACGTAATATTGGTTGAATTTAATATGAGTATGACCAGAAGACATCCTGAAGCAGCTCCAATTAAATCTGCGCTATACAAACGCCCAATCTGACCATCAGTGCGAGTCAAAGCTATAGTTACCACAATCCCCGACAAGAAAAACGGTATGGCAATGAGAATCGTTGTAACCGTCATTACGACAATTACGATCCCAAGGTGGTCTTTTAAAACAGGAATAGGAATACAAAGAATTACTATGTGCAAGATGGCGATAGCTACAGCGAACAGCGTGGAAAATCGAGGCAGAGCAGTTTCATTTTGATCCAATCCCATCCAGGACGGTTTAAGAAATACAAACACTGCGCCTGCCGCCATTCCAAGCATCGCAAGTGATACGGCAAGAAATGACAGATGGTACCAGGTCAAGACCGATAGCAAACGAGCGTTGAGGATTTCAACAATCAGCGTAGCAACAGTTGTTAGGAATAAACCGGCATACATCCAGCGAAAGCTTTTTCCCATGGTGTGATTCCCCCGCTTAACGTCGTTGTATTTTATCAAAATGTACTTTTGCTCTGCGCCTGCATTGTGGGCGGCCCGGAGTTTAGTCTGTTTTTTTCTTCGAGCTAAATTTTTTCAGGATTGAATCTGTTTTGCCTTGGGCTTGCAACAATAAATCAAGAAACTCACGAACCGCTCCATCTCCCCCAGATTTGCCGAGCACAAGATCGACTCTTGCTTTTACAGACTCATGGGCATTGGCTGGTGCTGCCGATAATCCAACTTTTTCTAAGACAGGAAGATCAGGAACATCGTCTCCGATGAAAGCAATTTGATCGTAAGAGAGATTGCGTTCTTTGATGATTTGCTCCAACACCGGAAGTTTGTCCATTTTTTCCATGTAGACATCTTCAATATTTAATTCCTGGCAGCGGAGTTTAAGCGATGGCGATGACCTTCCGCTGATAATACCGATTCGGATTCCTGCTTTCATTGCACAGACGATTCCGAATCCATCATGAATCGAAAAGAATTTTACTTCCTGGCCATCAGGCAGCAGTAAGACACGTCCGTCGGTCATAACGCCATCGACATCAAGAAGGACCATACGGATGTTGCGAGCCTTGTTCTCTATATTCATATTAACCGCCGAGACGCGAAGTTAGAACATTTCGGTGCGCCAGAGATCATGAAGATGGATAATGCCGAGGATTTTTCGATCTTTATCCAGAATTAGCAGCGATGTGACCCTTTTCTGTTCCATTAAATTCAATGCCTTCGTTGCAAGATCTTCACCATCAATGGTTATCGGATCGGGAGTCATTACATCTTCAGCATTGAGTTTCAACAATTGATCGTCGTGTTCCAGATGGCGCCTTAGATCGCCATCAGAAATAATTCCCATAACGCGCCCGGCATCATCGACTACGCTGGTAATTCCGATTCCTTTCCGCGACATTTCATAGATCACATCTTTCATCGGTGTTTTGATACGAACAATGGGAACTGCTTCACCGGTTCGCATTAACTCCGAAACTTTTAACAACTTCATTCCAAGTTTTCCGCCCGGATGTAATCGCGCAAAATCTTCTTCCTTAAATCCGCGTTGTACCATCAAACACATCGCAAGCGCATCTCCCATCGCAAGCGCAGCAGTCGTTGATGCAGTGGGTACCAGATTCAATGGGCAAGCTTCTTGAGTGACACTTACATCCAATACAACATCACTGTAACGTGCTAGCGTTGATTGGCTGCGTCCTGTTAATGCAATCAGCGGAATGCCGAGCCGTTTTAACATTTCCAATAATCTCAACAGCTCTGCAGTTTCACCACTGTTCGAAATCGATATCACCACATCACCCGGAACAACCATTCCAAGATCACCATGAATCGCTTCAGCAGGATGTAAAAATAATGCAGGTTGTCCTGTACTGGAAAATGTTGCTGCAATTTTTCGGCAGATGATTCCGGATTTCCCCATTCCAGTTAAAACGACCCTGCCTTTGCAAGCGTCAAGCAACTCAACCGCCTTTTCGAAATTTGCATCAATACGATCGATTAAACCTAAAATCGCATTGGCTTCGCTTTGTAAAACTTCCAGGGCTGTCCGGTGCATCTTCATTGGCGTTTGCTAATATGATCGAATTCCAAAAGCTGCTCAAGCAAAGCAGGTAAGCGATCCAGCGGACATGCATTAGGTCCATCTGAAAGCGCTTGATCCGGTTTATCGTGAACTTCCATAAACAGTCCGTGAATTCCAACTGCAACTGCGGCTCGCGCCAATGGCTCAATGAACTCTCGCTGACCCCCGGAACGATTCCCTTCGCCGCCAGGAAGCTGCACGCTATGAGTCGCATCGAAAACAACTCCACAATTCATCTTTTTCATGATTTCGAGCGAACGGAAATCCACAACCAAATTATTGTAACCAAAGGTTGCACCACGTTCGGTCAGCAAGACCTTCTCATTTCCAGCGCTTTGAATTTTGGCAACCACATTTTTCATATCTTGCGGAGCCATAAACTGCCCTTTCTTCACATTCACTACGCAACCGCTTTTTGCAGCGGCCAGCAAAAGATCTGTTTGTCTGCACAAGAATGCCGGTATTTGTAAAACGTCAACAGTTTTCGCTAACAATGCTGCCTGTGACGGCTGGTGAATATCAGTCAAGATTGGAACTGAATGTTTGCGTTTCAATTCACTGAAAAGACGAACACCTTCCTCAGGTCCTGGACCACGAAAAGATTCAATCGAAGAACGATTTGCTTTGTCGAACGAAGCTTTAAAGATATATGGAATATTCAGACGTGCGCAGATCTCACTGATCTTACCGCACATAAAATCGATATGATCCGCACTTTCAATGACACATGGGCCACCAATGAAGAAAAATGGAGAACCATCTTTTACTTCAATGGAACCGGCAATACGAAACGGCTTCATTGAACTTCCTGAAGCTGTTGTATCCTTGCTTCTTTGCGTTTTTTCTGATTTTGCAATGAAGCTGCTATAAAAGATTGGAAAAGCGGATGAGGCGTAAGTGGTTTCGATTTGTATTCCGGATGGAATTGGCATCCAAGAAACCAGGGATGATCTGGCAATTCTATGATTTCTACAAAAGTTTTATCCGGCGAATAACCTGAGAAGTGCATTCCCAGTTCCATCAATTGTGCTTCATAGTCGCGATTGAATTCATAACGATGTCGATGGCGCTCAGAAATTTTATCGCTTCCATAAATTTTAGCTGCAAGCGAACCAGGCGTAAGATCGCAAGGATATGCACCAAGCCTCATCGTTCCACCCATGTTGGTGATCCCTTTCAAATCGTGAAGCATCACAAAAATTTTGTGCGGTGTTTCTGCATTGAATTCGGTGCTATCAGCATCTGCGAGCCCTGCTACATTTCGCGCATATTCAATCAAGGCAGTTTGCATTCCAAGACAGATGCCGAAATATGGGACTTTCTTTTCTCGCGCATATTGGATTGCATGAATCATTCCAGGAATTCCACGTAATCCGAAACCGCCGGGCACCAGAATTCCATCCATCTCCCCTAACATTTCTGCAGCATTTTCCGGCAGGATCTTTTCTGCTTCAATCCACTGAATTTTTACCTTTGATTCATTAGCAGCGCCACCGTGATACAAGGCTTCATATAAGCTCTTATACGAATCTTCCAATTCTACGTACTTCCCTACCACGCCGATTTTGACTTCATGTTTCGGATTTCTGATCCGCTCCATTAGCTTTTCAAGCGGTTCCAGATGGGCCTCCGATTCAGGCAAACGCAGCAAATTCAAAATTGTGCGATCCAGATTTTCTTGTTTAAATACCAGCGGTACTTCGTAAATCGATGACACATCTTTCGCTGTAACGACAGCTTCTGATGGCACATTCGAAAACAATGAAATCTTACTTTTCAATGATGCGGGAAGAAATCGATCGGTACGGCACAAAATGATGTCCGGCTGCAAACCGATCTCACGCAATTCTTTCACGCTGTGTTGAGTCGGTTTGGTTTTCAATTCGCCGGCGGTTGCAATAAAAGGAACCAGCGTAAGATGAACAAAAATTGCATTGTCGCGTCCAACATCCAGACGGAACTGACGGATGGCTTCCAAGAATGGAAGGCTTTCGATATCGCCAACAGTTCCACCAATTTCTACGATGACAATATCAACATCTTTTGATAATCGATGGATCGCTGATTTGATTTCATCAGTAATATGCGGAATGACCTGGACAGTTTTTCCAAGATAATCACCACGTCTTTCTTTGTTTATTACCGATTCATAAATCTGACCTGTGGTGTAATTATTTAATCTTCCAATTTTGGCTGAAGTAAAACGTTCATAATGTCCCAGATCCAGATCCGTTTCAGCACCATCATCAGTAACATAGACTTCACCATGTTGAAACGGACTCATCGTTCCGGGATCGACATTTATATATGGATCGAATTTCAGAAGGTTCACCCGGTAGCCTCGCGCTTCCATCAAATGACCGATTGAAGCCGAAGCTAAACCTTTCCCCAATGCAGAAACAACGCCCCCAGTGACAAAAATGTACTTCGTCATCGCTTTACCTCACGCCAGTGTTAATTTGCATTTATTTTTATGGCGGGCCAAGGCCCGCGGTCCGTAATGCGGGCTGGAAGCCCGCGCTCCTTATGCTTGCAATAATTTTGGATCCTTTTTTACCAATCTACGGATCCGTTCTAAATCTTCCGGTGTATCTACACCAAATATGACTGCTCTTGAAATATCTACTTTGATTTTCGTACCGTGTTCAATTGCACGCAACTGTTCCAAATCTTCCAATAATTCCAGAGGCGAAGGAGCCCATTTTGTAAACTCCAACAAAAAATCACGCCGATACGCATACAAACCGATATGCCGGTAAAAATATTTTAAAAACGAAGGATCATCGGCCAGGATTTCTTGAAGATTCGCTGTCGGCTGTTCACGTTTTCGCAGATACGGAACAGCAGAACGTGAAAAGTATACAGCATAGCCTCGCTGATTCGTCACTACTTTTACAACATTTGGATTCCATAAGTCCTGCGGATCATCCAATGCAGATTTTAGCGTCGACATTTGTGCATCAGGATCACGAACCAGCAAATTCACCGCATGATCAATCGCGCCATAATCGATCAATGGCTCATCTCCCTGAATATTCACTACGATATCAGCCTCTACCCCTTGAATCGCTTCAGCAATTCGATCCGTTCCCGATCGATGAACATTGGAAGTCATCTTCACATTGCCACCAAAAGCTTTTGCAGCTTCAAACACACGTTCATCATCAGTCGCAATCCATACTTCGCGCAAAGTGGTTGCTCGAAGAGTTCTTTGGTAGACGTGGTAAAGGAGAGGCTTACCCTGCAGATCTGCCAGTGGTTTCCCTGGCAGGCGGCTCGAGCCATATCTGGCCGGAATTACACCTACTGCAGAAAGCATTCTAAATCATCTTATCAAACCGCAACTCATTCTAAGTGAAAATAGCCTGTCCTGTCAAACTGGAATTTTGTAGTACTATACTAATAGTAAAACCAAAAACGGGGCCTTCAAAATTCATTGCGGCTGGGCTGTTCTGGAGTAAACTTAATGTCATATGAGCGATGATGAAGAGCTCGATACCGGCGAATTTGAGATTCCTGTAACTTCACTCTGGCTTGATGTTTCTCCATCGGTTTCGTCCAGGGTCCGGGTTGATTTTGGGGCTGCCACCCATCCGGGAAAGCAGCGGGATAAGAATGAGGATGCATATATCATCACCCGAACCGGTCGATATTGGGAAAAGGTGCAAACCAGTATCAAACATGAGCAGATTCCTGAGCTGATTGAGGAAATTGGATATGCAATGGCGGTTGCAGATGGCATAGGTGGAAGCGCTGCCGGAGAAATTGCAAGTAATTTCGCGCTTCGATGTATTACGAATCTTGTGCTCCAATCGGCAAGATGGGGCAAGAAGCTTGATAATCCGGCAACAAGAGAACTTGAGATTCAAGAAGCGATCAAGAGGGTTGAAAGATATTTCAAAAGAACAGATGAAGCTTTAATTCAATATGCTGAAGCATTTCCCAAATTGAAGGGTATGGGAACTACTGTTACTGGAGCTTATATCTTTGCTACCGATCTTTTTACAATCCATGTCGGTGACTCTCGCACATACATGTACCGGGGTAATCAACTCTATCAATTAACAAAAGATCAAACCTTCGCGCAGTATCTGGCGGATGTTGGAGAGCTGTCTAAAGAAGACGTTTCAAATCATGGGCTTCGTCATAATTTAACCAGCTGCCTCGGTGGACAGGGTGGTCAGGTCAATTTGGAAATAATCCATTACAAGTTGTCTGATGGAGATAAATTATTGTTCTGTACCGATGGATTGACCGAAATGGTCAGTGATAAAAATATTGCTTCCGTCTTTAAAAGCCACTCAAGTCCTCAGGGAGTTTGTGAGAAACTTATTGAATTAGCTTTAAAGGCAGGCGGTATAGATAATGTTACTGTTGTTGCCGCTTTCTACTCTCTTTTGGCAAAATAACGCAAATTAAAAAAGGCGCCTGCAGTTAACCTGCAAGCGCCTTCAGAATTTCTAGTTCACTTGAATTCGCTGGAATGTTCCAGTTGTCGATTTCACTTTGAATCCAACACTGCCGCCTGTAACAGTTCCGCCAGGAGCCATAGTAATTACATCCGTACCGTTCAATGACACAATATAGTTAGTGCCATCATATCGGATGGACACGGTGTAATCCGTGTTTGGATCTATAGGTGCTAAGAATTTTCCTTTAGCGACAGTCTTCTTGTTGACTCGATGTCTGAGAACCCATCTATCCGTTCCCTCTTTCATCTGCAGTTCTACGAGATTGTTCTTGTCAACAACATGGAATAAGAACCAAACCTGATTAAACGCGCCACCAGCGGTACGCATGATTGTTTGCGCAACACAGTCTGTACATCCTGCAAATACGGGATTGGCAAGCGCTAAAGTTTTCCTCTTTGCTGGATGTCCAATCAACTCAGTACCATTTTCGGACCAATCACTCATGTTCTTGATGTAAATCCAATTTGGATTGAGCGAATTGTCATCAAATTCATCGCAGAACAAGCATGGCAGAGCGATGTTGATAGTGTAGCTCCCAACGCCGGAGCAATTATTTGCATCCGTAGCTGTAATATCGAAGTTGAACGTTCCAACTACTGTTGGCGTTCCTGTGATTTGTCCGGTAGTTGGATTCAGCGTTAATCCAGTTGGCAATGAACCGCCGGTTACTGCAAATGTATACGGCGCCGTTCCTCCGCTTCCGGAAAGAGTTTGATCATAAAGCGTTCCGGTGACTCCATCAGGAAGTGTGGCCGGAATGATTGTGATAGTCGCACAGCTGATCGTTACGGAGTAACTTGTTGTGCCAATGCAGCCGAAGATATCAGTTGCAGTGATATCAAAATTGAATGTTCCTGACTCTGTTGGTGTTCCTGTGATTTGGCCGGTGGTTGGATTCAGCGTCAATCCAGTTGGAAGTGCTCCACTTGATACGTTGAATGTGTATGGCGCAGTGCCACCAGAACCGGCAACTGTTTGATCGTATAGAACTCCGGTTGTTCCGCCAGGTAATGTTGCAGGCAATACCGCAATCGAAGGACAGCTCATCGTTACTGAATAACTTGTAACGCCTGAACAGCCGTTTGCATCAGTTGCGGTGATATCAAAGTTAAACGGCCCTGCTACCGATGGAGTACCACTGATCTGACCTGTTGAAGGATTCAATGTTAAGCCAGTCGGCAACGATCCATTGGTTACAGTAAATGTATAAGGCGCTGTTCCACCGCTTCCTGAAACTGTTTGGTCATACAAAGCTCCAACAGTGCCATCAGGTAATGTTGAAGGATTCACTGTAATCGCAGGACAACTCATCGTGATCGAATAGCTTGTTACGCCAGTACATCCGTTTGCATCGGTTGCTGTGATGTCGAAGTTGAACGTTCCCGCTGCAGTTGGTGTTCCGCTAATCTGACCTGTTGAAGGATTCAACGTTAAGCCTGTAGGCAATGATCCGTTGGTTAAGGCAAATGTGTAAGGTGCTGCTCCACCGCTTCCTGAAACTGTTTGATCGTAGAGAGTTCCAACCGTGCCATCAGGCAGTGTTGCCGGAATTACTGTGATGATCGGACAGTTGATTGTTATGGAGTAACTTCTAGTTCCTGAACAACCATAAGTGTCGGTCGCTGTGATATCGAAATTAAATGTACCCAATACAGTCGCTGTTCCACTGATCTGACCTGTGTTTGAATCAAGCGTCAATCCATCTGGAAGTGATCCATTCGTAACTGCAAATGTGTAAGGTGCTGTGCCACCGCTTCCTGATACGGTTTGATCATAAGATGCGCCGATTGTTCCATCAGGCAATGTTGCCGGATTCACTGTAATCGTCGGACAGTCCATCGTGATCGAATAACTGGATACGCCGGTGCAACCATTAGCATCGGTTGCTGTGATGTCGAAGTTGAAGGTTCCCGCTGCAGTTGGTGTTCCGCTAATCTGACCTGTTGAAGGATTCAACGTTAAGCCTGTAGGCAATGATCCGTTGGTTAAGGCAAATGTGTAAGGCGCTGCGCCTCCACTTCCTGAAACCGTTTGATCATACAAAGTTCCAACCGTACCATTCGGTAGTGTTGCAGGATTGACTGTTATCACCGGGCAATTAATGGTTACGGTGTAACTGTGTGTTCCTGAACAACCATAAGTGTCGGTCGCTGTAATATCAAAATTGAATGTGCCAAGAGCTGTTGGAGTTCCTGTGATTTGTCCTGTGTTTGAATCAAGCGTTAATCCATTTGGAAGTGATCCATTTGTTACAGCAAATGTATATGGTGCTGTGCCGCCGCTTCCAGATACAGTTTGATCATAAAGAACACCAATGGTTCCATTCGGAAGTGTCGCAGGATTCACAGTAATCGTTGGACAATCCATCGTGATTGAGTAATTTGTTACGCCAGTACATCCGTTCGCATCAGTTGCTGTGATATCGAAGTTGAATGTGCCTGCTGCAGTTGGCGTTCCGCTAATCTGGCCAGTGCTGGTGTTCAGCGTCAATCCAGTTGGTAATGCTCCGTTTGTTACTGCAAACGTGTAAGGTGCGAGTCCGCCGCTTCCTGAAACCGTTTGATCGTACGGCGTTCCTAGAATGCCATTCGGAAGTGTCGCAGGATTTACAGTGATTGCGGGGCAGTTGATTGTGATCGAATAAGTTTTTGTTCCTGAACAACCATAAGTATCGGTCGCTGTAATATCAAAATTGAATGTACCCAGAGCAGTTGGTGTTCCTGTGATTTGGCCTGTGTTTGAATCAAGTGTTAATCCATCTGGAAGTGATCCGTTGGTTACAGCAAATGTATACGGTGCTGTTCCACCGCTTCCGGAAACAGTTTGATCATACAGCGAACCAATATTTCCATCAGGCAATGTTGCCGGATTCACCGTGACGACCGGGCAATCCATCGTTATTGAATAACTTCTGACACCAGTACAACCGTTTGAATCTGTAGCAGTGATATCAAAATTGAATGTGCCTGCTGCGGTTGGCGTTCCAGTGATCTGGCCAGTGTTAGTATCCAGCGTTAATCCACCTGGTAACGATCCGTTTGTTACTGCAAATGTATATGGTGCCGCCCCACCATTTCCTGAAACTGTTTGATCATACAAAGTTCCAACAGTACCGTTGGGCAATGTTGCAGGATCTATAGTAATGACCGGGCAATGAATCGTTACTGTGTAAGCTGTGGATCCTGAGCAACCATAAATATCAGTTGCTGTAATCACGAAATTGAACGTACCAAGAGCTGTTGGAGTTCCTGTGATCTGTCCTGTGGCTGGATTCAGCGTCAATCCGTTTGGAAGTGCTCCGCCAGATACAGAGAAAGTATGTGGCGGTGTTCCACCGGCTGCGGATACTGTTTGATCATACAACGCGCCGATCGTTCCATCTGGCAACGTTGCAGGAGTGACAGTAATCACCGGACAGCTCATTGTTACTTGATACCCTCTGAGACCGCTGCATCCGTTCACATCCGTTGCGGTGATATCAAACAAAAATAATCCTGCTGCTGATGGTGTTCCGCTGATTTGACCAGTCGTAGGATTCAATGTGAGTCCAGTTGGCAACGTTCCCGAAGTTACTGCAAATGTGTACGGTTGCAACTCCATCAGATCCTGAAACAGTTTGATCGTAAGAAGTTCCTACGATTCCATTTGGCAATACTGGAGGTAACACACTAATTGCCGGACAGTCGATGGTGATTGAATAACTCCTGACACCGGTACAACCAATTGCATCTGTGGCAGTGATATCGAAATTGAATGTACCTAAAGCAGTGGGTATTCCTAAAATTTGTCCGGTATTCGGATTCAATGTTAATCCATCCGGAAGTGCGGCACTCGTTACTGCGAAAGTGTAAGGCCTGTTCCGCCAGTGGCTGAAACAGTCTGATCATATATATGTCCACCCGATCCATTTGGTAATGTGGCTGGATTTACCGTGATAACCGGGCAGTCAATCGTAATCGAATAACTTTGTTTGCCTGTGCAACCGTTTGCGTCTGTAGCTTTGATTTCAAAATTTGAAGTTCCAATCGTAGTGGGTGTACCTGTAATTTGACCTGTGTTTGTATTCAGCGTTAATCCCGCAGGAAGTGAGCCGCTGGAAACTGCGAATGTATATGGTGCTGTCCCATTACTTACAGAAACAGTTTGGTCGTACAACACACTGAGTGTGCCGTTTGAAAGTGTAGCCGGATCAAACGTAAATGTGGGACAAAGATTATTGCAGCAATTAAATGGTGCAATTCGAATTGTGAATCGATTCAGCGAGCCGGTATCAGCGGCTGCATTATCGCTAACGTTTAAAGTCCATGTTCCGTTTGGATCTTGTCCTTCAAATGGGGTAAGTGGACTTTGCGGAGTAAAGGTTCCGGTATAAGGAGGACCCAGTGGCGGTACGCCTGTACCTTGAATCGTATCGAAATTAGGTCCACCACTTTCATCATCAAAAATCGTGTTACAAATATTATTTCCATCCGCTCCGAACGTTCCTGCACCTGGACGATTAATAAACGTAACTGTAGTTCCAGCAGGTGATGTGAGCTTGAAGATCAAATCACCAACCCAGGTATGTGTAACTCCGTTATTCAAATTACCTGCAGTTGCATTGCATGGACCAACGCCATCGATGCTGATATTTACATCGCTCATCAGACCAGTGAAGCCTGTCACATTTACTGTGGCATTCACACCAGCAGCATTATTATCTGGAATTGCAACATTTGGACCTGTATAGCTATAGGAGATATTAGAACCAGGCGTACCGGTCTGGAACGTAAACGTAACAGTTCCAAGATTGGTCGCGCCATCTTGCAAATCAAAACTAGCAATGATCGTTTGGCCGCATGATGCGCTTGCAGTAAAAGTAAAAGATTTAGCAACAGGAGGACCGCCTGCAGTAACAACACCGTAGTGTTGAGGAGCGCTTGGATTCACAACACCGCCGGTTGACTGTAACGTTGCAACCAGATCGGTCGTATTCAATGTACCTACGTTTTGTAAACTGAAGTCAATGGTGGCTGTTTCACCAGGACCTACCATTCCATCGAATGGCAAGCAATTTTCTTCTGTGACCACTGCACCCGCGTTAGCGATAACAGGCACCGCGGCCTCAACGCAGTTGTAACAAACCAATGCAAAATCCTGATCTGTAGCATCTGCATCACCAGGAACACCATTTCCTGCGATATTGGTTGCATTTATTGTGATGATGAAATTTCCGCTAACTCCCGCCGGTAGAAATACACTTTCCAAATTGTTTGCTGGATCTGCTGAGCCGCCTGTAATAGAGTTTGCGCCGGAAAAAACGTTCCCACGATAAGTATTGCCACCAACTGTTACGCTAAGATCGAGATTATTTACGAAAGCGTTTCCAACGGTTAATCCAGGAGCATCAGTCCATGCAAGTGAAACGCGAAATGGTTTTGATGGATCTGAAATAAAACCGGTGATTGTTCGTGATTGTGCAGTTGCACTGAATTCATCTGCTGGAATTTCATCTTTCAGGATTCGTGCTGTCCCATCAAAAGCCAATCCCAAATTCATCTCTCCCATTCCTTGACCATTTGATGGAAGAGTGTCATTGGCTTCTGCGCCAGTCAGGTACCGCGCAGAGTTTGTTAAATATGCTTTGGTCATTGCGGGACTGGGTGGTGTATTTCCATTATTAATAAAATATTGGCGTAATAATGCTGCGCCTCCCGCTACGGCAGGGGCTGAATGACTGGTTCCGGTAGAAGCAGTAGTCCACTGTTGACCTGCTGGAAAAAAATCACTTCCTACTCCACCACAAACACTGCTTCCGTCAAAACATGCATCTGCCTGACCATTTACAGGTGGAGATGCGACTGGAAAGACTCCGGCTGTAACATGAGTGCCCGGAGCAACGATTTCCGGTTTTATACGGCCGTCATCACATGGACCGCGGCTTGAAAAACTTGCTAGATCGTTAGCACTGTCTGCGAATGAATCCCCAGCTCCACATCCATCATTTCCACCAAAAGCTTGAACATTTTCAGCTGCGCCTACAGTGATTACATTTTTAGCTGTACCAGGAGAACCAACTGTAGTTGCTCCCGGCCCTTGATTGCCGGCAGAAAACAGGATGATCATTTGTTGATTTCCTGCAGCCGGAATTGCACTGCCAGCAGGTTGCGCATCGCGAACTAGCGCGTCGTATCTTTGCGAATCGGAATTATAGTCACCGGCAACGTTTGCGCCCCAACTATTGGTGCTTAGACGCATTCCATCGTTATAAGCGCGCGATTGTAAATCTTCATAATCAGGATTTGTAAAATTTGGTGTAAAAATTACGGAAGCACCCGTACGACAAAACGGACAAACTCCAAGGTTGTAGTTAAATCCGGTTCCATCTTCATGTGGAAAACCCGCAAGGTCGTTGTAGCCTGCAACAATGTGAGTGTTTAAGTTACCGTGACCATCACAGCCGCGAATTTCACCAGCGCCGGCCGGCTCGCGCCGCACATATACAAACCGGTCAGGATTGGAAGTATTCCCCAGTTCAAAGAGTGCAGGATTCAAAGGTGATGCCGTTCCGTTATCAACACCATCATCAGAAACATCTACACCAAAACCAGATGTTGAAAATTGACTTTGGGTAAAACCTTTTGATGCCAAAAACGAAAGATAACCAGGACCAGTTGGATTATTCCCGGTAATGTTTCCGGAAATGATTACATCCTGTCTTTCATCATTTAATTGAGGTTCGGGAGCAACATGGATAGAAACCACATCGGGTTGTTTGGCAATTTCCAAAACGCTTTCCGGAACCAGGCGAACTTTAATGTTCACATAACCAAGCTCTTTGGAAATACTTTGGTAAGGCTCTAATTGCCATTTTCCAATCGAAGCAAGAGTGAAATTATTAACTTCATCATCTTCTACAAGCTGAATCTCATATATATCAGTCTTGCGTTCAATGCCTTTGGGAGGAGTAGGTAACGCAAAAGGGTGAATCTTATATTGATCAAGAAGAAGGTCCATCCCATTGAATAAAATTCTCAGAAGATGCCAGTGATTGTAATCCAGCAATACTGGTTGAATCTCCGTAAACTAAATAAGCGTAGTAAGGTACATAACCAACAATTCGTACACCCGTTCGCGATAGTGATTTGTACCATTGATCGGTAGTTGGACCAGCGAACTGCACAAGATGCAATCTTTTGCCTTCAAAGTCACCTGTAGAATTTCTGGCAGCTTGCATCTCCGGTGTTGAAGTATTGATTGCACCGGAATTCAGTAAAATTTCGCTGTGATCAGTTTTTGATTGAGCGTAAATTTGCGATACAAATGACGCCACTAATAAGAAAATGAAAATAGGCAGATATGCCTTAAAAGACTTGTTCCCCATATACCCCTCCTCAATACCCCTTATTGAGACAAAATAGCTAATTTAAGTTCTTTTGGGGAGAGGAGTTCCTAAAAGGCGTGATTCGACTCGTCTTGTCCGTCCCCCCGAACGAGTACGCGTGTATTGTACTTAGAATCTAATTAAAGTCAAATCGCAATGATTCTAACCGGTAAAATGGCTTTGCTGGTTAGAATTACCAAATGTAGTCTGATGCATAATCGCGAATAGATTTGCTGGACAGAATATGGAAGTTACGGATGCGTTGGACCATCACCGGGGAAAGTTGGGAAAGTGGAATATACAAAATACGTTTGCCGTAGCGTCCGGCCAGAGTTTGAAAAGCTGGTCGTGGAGGTTTTGGTGCAGCGTACACAACAAACTTTTCGAGACTGTAATCGATCCCGGCAAGTAGAAGTCGTTCAGCATAATTTAATGTACCGGTGTATGCCGGATCGCCAAAAATATCAAACAATCTTCCAGGCGGCATAGTCATCAAAAATCCACCATAAACAGATTTACGAATTCCTGGGCCAACCTGACGTTCTTCTGGCTCGGTTGCATAAAATGCCATATCTGATTCTTGATAATGTTCTCCAAGCCAGGTCATTGTGTACGGATATTTATCCTGATCTTCATCAAAGATCACAACTAACGAGCTGATTTCCCCTTTCACAGTCAAACATTCTTGAACAAATATTTGTCCAGTGTGCCAGTTGCGTATGGTTTCGCGCAAATCAATTCCATCCAGTAGCGAAGTTTCAAACGGACGCACCCGCTTCCTTTCTTCGCTCAACATATTTTTGCCCTTTGTGCGCAAATAATTTCCATAGTTTTCGATCACCAGATCTTCCGGCTGATAAGAACAAATCGTAAAGGGATCAAAATGCAATCCATTTCGCGCACCCTTCCGCTGTTTTTCCTTACGGCGAAGAAATCTGGGCAATGTTGCCCGAGGCTTCAATGGTGGATGCGGATTCATTCGAACTTTACTAACAAGATTGAACAGATCTTCAGCGCGCAATTCTATGATTTCAATTTCACTCGGCCCTTGTTGCGCCGGATAACATGTTCCAATTTCCCACATCCGAAAACAGAAATGAGAACTCACGCACCCACGACCTCCGATCAAAAGCTCATAAAAATCCGGCAGCAACATCATTTTCATTGACGCATATTTACGAACGAACTGATTGATCAACACCATTTGCTGCGGACTGAGTTGATCTCCGATCTCCTGTTCATAATAAGAACGGCACTCTTGAACATAACGGGCAAGAATTTCATTCCGATCTCCATCCGAAACAGCAGCCGCAGTTTTCAGATGAGCTCTCTTTGCGAATTCTTCAACTGATGAAGCCTTAGCACCTTTGTAAAGCACAAGCGGTTTGCTTTTCACTTCAGATGATTTCTCAATTTCTGGCGGAGCTTGAACCGGACCATTGCGCTGCAATTCATATACGGAACTTAGAAAAGGAAATGTGCCCATGATTTCGCCAAGAGATGCGCTGCTTAGATGAAAAAGTTTTGCGGAAGGTTTTTGTTCAAATGGGCGCGGAGCACTTGATTGTAAGGTTTTACGAAGTCCCTTTAAATGCGAAAGTCCGCAGGCAACAAGGATTTTCTTGGAACTACTGACTTTCTTTTGCAATTCTTGTAAATAAAATGCCATTGCAGTTTCACGTATTTCATCTTCTTCAACTCTTGTTTCAGGAAGGTGTTTCAATAATTCTTTGCAATAGCGTTCGTGGCCGATATTTCGAATCGCATAAGTATCAGGAACCGCTTCTACGATCTCCGGATAATCAGGAAGATACAAATCGATACATCGAACAGAAATGTCATTTTCTAAAGCAAGTCGAGCCAGCTCAATGAACGGATCCACCGGTTCGATTCTGATGTAGTGACGTGGTTGTCCATACAAAACGATTGAAACGCGTGGTAATCTCTGGATGCCTTTTATGATGAGATCTTGAAGAACGGATGGATATTCAAGGGCTACTGCCCCTGGTTTTAATTCGTTAAAAAGAGTGCGCGCTGCCAAGCTGAATTCGTAAGAATGATGAATTATGGGAAATAAAATGAAACGTTCAACTTGTTCGTAATATATTGACTTCATTTAGCTCTGCCGGCGGTGCCGCCGGCGTTACAAACTGCTAATCGCCGGTATAACGCAATGCATTTTCGCCTAACACCTTCAAAATCGCATCGTGCAATAGTTCCTTCAAATCTTTCATCCCTAACTTCAATCTTTTTGCAACGTATCGAGCGACATTAATTCCATCACGAACCGTATAAGGCTCTTCAGCAAGATGGCAACGTTCAAGAAAATCTGTTACATAATTCAGAATTTTTTCATCAACGAACGGTAGATTTTCTTTAAGGATGGCTAATTCCTCTTCGCGTTCAGGAAAATCCAAAAAGATTTGAGGTTGAAGCCGGGTGTGAATGTATTCCGGAATTTCAAAAGTGCTCGCATCATCGTTCATGGTAGCAACAAACCGAAAGTCAGGGTGCGCCTTTACTTTCACTCCCGCAACAATCGATTCAATATATCTGCGAGTATCAAGTAGCGGTGCGAGTGAGGCCCACGATTTTTCTGACATCCGATTCCCTTCATCAAGAATCGCAACGCCTCCCGTAATCATTGCGGTCACCACGGGGCTGGCGACATATTGAATCTTGCGGTCATCAGCAATCACCGGTGTGATTAAAAGATCTTCGGGCCGCGTATCCATGGTAGCTTGAAATATATAGACATCGCGTCCAAGTTGCTTTCCTGCGCCGTAAGCGAGTGTAGTCTTCCCTACACCAGGCTTTCCAATCAAGCGCGGTGAAAGTGGAACATCGCGTTCATCAATCACACTCCAGCATGCGTGAAGTTGAAGCACCAACTCTTGCTGGCCGATCCAGCGCATCGGCAGCTCATCAGGATGTGCAAGAAAAACAGAGATACCTTCAATCTCAACTTTACGGCGTAATCCGCTCATGCAAACCAGTGTAACACAATGAATTAATTCACCGCAGACTACTCTAAGATCTCTGCGGTAAAAATCTTAACGCCGATTTAGGAATGCGCTGACTTGAGGTGCTTCCGGACATGTCGGACACAATTCCAAAAACATCCGCCAGTGTTCTTCCGCTTGTCCAGTTTCATTTATTTTCGAATATGCCAAACCAATCCAATAATGCGCATATGCATTTCGATTATCAATTGCCAATGCTTTTTTGAACTGGTCAATTGATTGTTGATAATTATTTTGCCATGCATATGCCATTGCTAACTGATATTGAGCTTCTTCATTTTGAGCCATCGCGTTCGCTGCGACTGTTAAATCGGCAACCGCAAGGTCATACTTCTTTTGATCAATGTAGATTTTTCCTCTCTCAAGTTTCCCCTGCGGATTATCAGGGCGCATCTCTATTGATTTCGTCAGGTTTGCAACCGCCTGGTCCTTGTCTCCTTTCTTAAGGAAACTCATCCCAATATAGTAAAAGGCTTCCCCTTTCTTTCCGGGATTCGGAACTGCTTGTTGCGGTTTCTGATCTGGATTCGGTTTTATGTTTACAAACTTGGTAAACGCCGCAATAGCTGCATCGTATTGCTGATTGTTATAGTGCTGCATCCCTTGTTGAAACAGGACCGGAGGTGGCGGATTTGGTGCCGGTTGTGCAAATAGTGCAAGTGGTGCTAACAAAAGCAAAACATAAATCGCTTTATTCCTCATCGTTTCGACCTCCTCATAACGCTGCTAATCATTTTTCGGGAGCGCGGGCCTCCGTGCCCGCGAAGTAGCGGGCAGAGACGCCCGCCCCCCAAACTGCAGTACTAACGCTGCCATTCAATCATTATGCTTAAGCAAGAAGCATGCAAGTACCAGCTCGACGAGTGTTAAGTTCTAGATGTGCATTTAAGTGGACAATTCAAAGCTCAACAGCAGGGCGGGCGTCCTTGCCCGCCAATCTTATCGCGGGCACGGAGGCCCGCGCTCCGGAATGAAATTTAGAAGGCTTGACCGAAGCCGAAATGGAATACGTTCTGAGCTTCACCTTCTTGCGGATCAGGATTGTATCCCCAATCGAATCTCCCAACACCAAAACCGGTATCAATTCGTAAACCTAATCCGAACGTATGTCTGAGATCACCGAAACTGATTTGATTTGCCTTGACCCAAACATTCCCGCCATCATAAAACGCAACAGCACCAAACCACTTATAAACAGGTACCCTGATTTCCTGATTAATGATGAGAAGCCCTTCTCCCCCTAAAGGCTCATGTTCAAAAGGATCTTTTGGCCCAAGTGTATCCAATTTAAACCCACGGACGGTTGAAGATCCGCCAGCCATAAATCGCTCACTGATAATGAGAAGTTGCGCATCAGGAAATGCGAATCCTGTGCGAAAACCGTTTGCCCAGACTATTTTCCCGAAACTTTTGAAATAGAAAAATTGATAGAAGAAGCGTTGAAACAATTCATCGCCTTGTAAAGAAGATGGCGCGAATCCATTTTCAAGCGAAATAAAATAACCGCGTTTGGCATTGATTGGTTCATCACGGGTGTCTGCCAGGAATGTTCCAACTACTTCTGAAATAGTACTTGTCTCATCAAACGTAAATGGCCCAGTATTTTTTTTTGCAGTAATGTGATCCCGCTCATATCTGTATTCACCCAGGCTCACGAAAGGGCCAAACAGTTTAAATTGCTTTTGAAAACTAAAAGTAAGAGAACGATCCAAAAAAGTTGGATGATCTTCCCGTTCGTACCTTGCTGATAGGAGAATATCCCAATCCAAACCGCGAATCAGACCTTTCGAAATCGGAGGAATCGAATAATTAAAACCAAAATCTTGCTCAAGCGAATTTACTCGTGTAAACAAAGAAGCATTATGGCTGGTACCGAATAAACGCGAATCCTGCAAAACAACTTCGCCTTCAACATCGGTTTCAGTGTTGTAACGGATTCCATATGTTGCTCTATATTTGCGAGACTCCGTAACTTCGACGGTTACATCATTGATCCCGGGCTTATCACCTTCCTCCGCTTCGATCTTTACCAGCTGAAAGTTTCGCGTTCGATAAAGATTTCTCTGTGATTCAAAAAGTTTTCCGCGAACTAATAAATCCCCTTCATGAAATGTAAGTCGTTTTTGAATAACGCCGCGCCGCGTACTACTGTTACCAACAATCCGGATGTTTCCGATTCTGACTTGCGTTCCGGTTTTCAAGTTGTAACGTAAGATCAACCCAGGATTCCCTGGTTGTCTTATTACCTCGGAATCAACTTCAGCATTAGGATATCCCCTGGATTCAAAATAGTCGGCAACTGTAATCAGATCTTCACTTACACCATTTGGACTGTAGTTTTTTCCAGGACCTTCTTTCAATTTTGCAAGTAAATCCGGAGGAAATGTCTGACCATTCGATACCTCCAAATCTTCAATTCTTGCAACTTTACCTTCATTTATAATGATTTCACGCTCGGCTGAACCATTTTCGTTGTACGAAACCTTTCCTTCTTTGACGGTAGCATCTAAAAATCCTTTTTGTACATAAAGCGCGATAATGTAATCCTTCAAAGTTCTGAAACGATGAAATGCATCCACATCCAGGCTGATTCGTGATCCGTACAACTCCAGGAGTTCATCATGAAGATCGTGTTCGCTGTATTGAACTGCACCAGGATAATGCAGCGTGATCTGCGAGTAACGAATGTTTGGAGTAATTTCAAATACATAGCGCCCTGTGCCATTTTCGATTTCTGATTTAGTTTCAACCTGCGCACGTAAATATTTTTCTCCCCACAGCTCTTTCAACAGGTCGTCGTTGATTTGTTCCAGTACTGTTTGTTCTGAAAATCCTTCTCTCCACCATTGCAGGTATTTCTTGACTCGCTTTTTTGATGGCTCATAGCCATTGAAAACCATGCTGCGCTGACCTCTTCCGTCAACTTGAAATTTCAAGTTCACTTTTCCTGATGTGAGCCGCGCTTCTTCAACATTTACTTCCGGGAATAAATAACCTTTATCTTGCAAAAAGGATTTCAAATCCAATACCTGGTCATTGATTGCCCAGTAGTCGTAATTGGCTCCTTGCAACTCATCAACCTTGCTGAAAACATCTTCAAAAGGAACGGTGATATTGGTTACTTGCAGCTCCACTTTATCGATTTTTTCAATTTGTCGTCTGCCAGAAAGTTTTCTACTTCTCAAAGATGCCGCACCCGGTCCAAATCGTAGCGAATGCCGTAAACCGAATGTGTATCCTTCATCCGATGAATCCACGAATCTAAATGAGAAATTTCGCATCAGCCGGTAATTCAAAATCCAGGTTTGATCTTCACTGTCGGAAAGTGAAACGGAGTAAATAGCGGCTAAATGAGAAGTAATATCTTTTCCAACAACCAGCCGTGCACTTGGATCCTGTTCTGCAGAAACCAGATCCGGTTGAATCTCAAAACGATTTAATCCCAGAGCCCTTCCGATTTGTTGAGGCGCTCCAAAAAACAATTGACCAGCAAAATAAGATGCAAGTTCTTCCTGGAACAAAACAGAAGCACCCTGGGTAAGATTCGATGTTGTACCGCCGGTTAGCAGCAAAGAATAGATTGCTTGTTCATCCAATGGAGGAAAAGATTGAACCGTCGTTTCTTCCAAATTCTCCAAAGAGCCTCTGACATTGATTTCAACTTCATATTGATCAACAGCAAATTCACCGGGGTCAGGCGGAGTACTATTATCGACCAGTGAATAAAGTTGGAAATCAAATTCAGGATTTATCTTTCGAGTCCCATAAAAATCTACGTTTCCGCGTTCAACAACAAATTCATTACCACGAAAGTACAACAGGCTTCCATCCTTGATTAGAATCCTGCCTGAGATCCGTGGTTCTGGTGGAGTTCCTTGCAGTTGCAAATTTGCAGCGGCTCGAAGGCGTGCCAGATTATTTCTCATACGAAAGTCGCCGATCGTTTTAACGGTCAAATCCAGACGAATTAAAGATTGAAGATCCGAAGTTGGGGCAAGCGCTCTCTTTTGCGAAAGCAAGGAGTTTACCAAACGGTCTCTGTAGTCAATGTCTTCTGTGAAACTTGAGCGAACAATATCGACATTACCTGACAGAAGATAACCTTTCTCTGCTGATGTAAACTTCACATTTGCACCCAATTGGCTATGTAAGTCTTCTGGATAATTGAGCCGTACGTCTTTTGCTATCAATGTGACATTGGCATTAGCCGGCTTAAAATTCTGGAGATCGAATTGTCCTGATCCCTCAACAGTTCCACCACCCATTCGAGCGCTGAGTTTTTCAATCATGACGCGATTTTTATCGAAAGGCGCTCGTAGCTGGATCTGTTCAAACACGAATGGATAGTCAGGCACACGGATGTAGCCATTGTCCATGGTGATCAGGCCTGTCATCTGAGGATTGTTCAACGCACCCGTTGCTTTAAGGTCAATCATTATTTTTCCAGTGCCACTGAAGTCCGGCATGAAATTCCGTAAGAAAAGAAGATCCACCTGGGTTTTTACATCTGCGTTGATATTTTGACTTTGAAGGTCAGCTTCACCACTGATAGAAAGATCTAACGATTCGCCAGCTTTGATTTGAATTGGCTCTATGGTTAAGCGTTTTTGATTCAACCGTGCGCGAATGTTTGCACTTTGTACTGCTGTTTCACCGACACGTAAATTTTCAAGCTTTAATTCTGTTTGAGCATTCCAGTTTTCCGGCTTAATACCCTTACCCTCTGCTTGCAAATTAAATGATGCGGTACCACTGAAATGAGTGTCCGGCGATGCGATACTATGGAGCGGAAAGGATTGTAAGTTCACACGAAGATTGCCTTTATGCGCTGCAACAACAGGAATGTCGCCTTGAACTTGCAGCGGAGCCTCATTTAGTCTGCCTTGAAGATCGAGTTGAAGATCTTGTCCGGAAAAATGCGCAGTAACAGAATCACCCTGGAGGAAAAGTTTTTGAGCCGGATAGTCGATTGTAAAATTTTGGGATTTAAGATCGCCAAGAATTTGCGGATTTTTTAGACTTCCTTGAACTCTTACATCCAATGCTGCTTTTCCAGTGAGTTTCACCTGATCGGTAAACATCGATGCAACTTTGAGATCAAGATTTCCTACTGCTCGCAAATCAGCTTTACCCGTATCTTCAATTGGAAGTCTTCCCTGAACCTGGAAATCACCTTCGGGCAAACTGATGTTCAAATCTGCAACGAAATTGCGTTGCTTTAGCGAAACGGTGCTATCGTTCTTCACACGAACTTCCATTTCATTCCTTTTGAAAAAAGCGTCTTGAAATTTAAGTTCAGCTTCAGAATCCCTCCATTGCTTTGCATTTCCTTGTGCTGTAAGTACACCATTTAAATTTCCTGTTAGGTCTGGAGGAATTTGCGGAACGAATGGTTCGAGCAACTTAACGTCTATGTTTTTTAGTTGAGCTGACAAATCGAAGTGATCTAGCTTCAAAGAGTAAGTACCAACTCCATTCACGGTTGCATTTCCACTACTCACCTGTGAATTGCTTTTGATCAATCCATTTTCCATTTGGGTTTCAGACTTAATATCAAGTTCATTGGGAAACATCGGAGATGTTAATTTAGCGGATTCTATATGTAATTGTGCTTTTGCATTTTTCCATTGCTTTGCATTTCCGTCAGCATGTAAAGTTCCTGTCACGGTGCCTTGAATATCACTGACAGAAGCAGGAAGAAGTGGCCTGAGTTTTTCTGATGTTAAATCTGTAGATCTTGCATCAATAACAAATCGTGATGAATTCCAGATGTAAGAAGCATTGATGATCGTTTGGAAGTTTGGAATTTCGGCATCTGCGTTGAGAATTTTACCGTCACTTTCGAAATCAACCCTGGCATCACCAATTTGAATCCCTTGATAAGCAACATCAGTACTTAAAAGGCGTCCTTGTAATTCAGGACTTTTCAGTTGACCTTGAATTGTGCTTTCAAGATCGAAATTTCCGGTTGCATCTACTTTGAAACGTCTCAAAGCATGTCCATTAAAATTGCCACGCACGAATGCTTGAACTTGTTCTGTGCCTGTGCTGAATGAACCATGAGCTTGAACATTCATATCAGGCGATGTTCCGGTAAGATTTCCATTAATTTGTAGGTTTCGAAATGATCCTTGTATGCGTGCTTCAACGCGAAACGAACCAGGAATTGTTCGCAGATCCGGAGCGAAAGCTGCAAGATCGGCTGTGTTGCCAATAATAGCTCTCACCGCGAGATCAACATCATCACGTGTGACGGTTCCCCAAAATGATGCGTTCGATGAACGCATTGAAAGATTGCTTTGACTTAATTTCAATGTCCCACTGGATAAATCTCCGTGAATGTCACCTGCCACAGGAAAAGTTCCGTTACCAATAGCGCGCAATGCGACATTCATTGAACCCGTGGCGGCAAATGGATCTGCTCCTCCTTCGTAGTGCAATTTCCCGGATGCGAAACTTGTGACCAGAGATGCTTTCGGAACAAATTTGCGTAAAGCAATTACCGGCAAATCTTTGAATTGAAGATCCACACGATAAGGTCTCACACTTGCAGCGGTAATAATTTCGTATTTAACGTCTACTTCGAACGGCGAAGTTTTATCAATATTTAATGCGTTCGAATTTAGAGTTCCACGAAACTCCGGATTATTTCCATAACCAGTAATTTTTCCGGAACCAGACACCGGCCCATTCACTGCAGGCAAGTCCTTCACCAGATCTTGAACAATTGAGGCATCTCCATGAAGCTGAAAACTTAAGTCATATTGAAGTTTGTCAAATGACTCAATGCTTCCACTTGCTTTCAATTCAGATCCGCCAGAACGAGCCTCTAGGTCATAGATCTGAAGTCGATCTTTTTTTAATGAAGACTTCAGATGTAATTCATCCACCTGATATTTCTGAAAGCTTGCGCGGCCGCCAATTATTTCAATTTCATTAATCTCAAACGATCCTTTCGATTTCGTGGGCCGGAGATGTGGAGGATTATCAAGATCAGCATGCGGCTTTACGATCTGAAGTTTGTCAACAATTCGATCGGTACTCCAGAGAAACGAAAGTGGTGCGAACAGATGAACGCCTTCTGCTGTTACGAATTCCTTCTGATTTTCGGGGCCACCAAAAATTCGGGCATTCTTAACATCGATCTGGAGTCGCGGGAAAAGACTATATGAAAAACGTTCACCTTCAATTCGGATGTTGTATTCAGATTGGTAGTAATCTTGAAGTCGTGAAAAGACGGCCATCTGCACTGCTGGCATATGCAGAACCGCTATCGCAATTAGAAGTAAGCCAAGAAGGATGCCGACGACAATAGCCGCGCGTCTCAAGACTTTCATCTCTTAAATATAGGGCACGTTTTACAACAAAACCCGAGCGCTGAAGTTGCGCTCATTTGATGCTCAATCGTTACTATCGTCATCATCATCCGGAGGGGTAGGTGGTGATGGCGGTCTGGGAAAAGGTGTTGGTGGATTTTTTGGACCTCCAGGAGCGGGGCCTGTGGTTGGGGGTTTTTGGCCAGGTTGCGGATTTACACCGGGTGTTCCTACACCACCCGGAGGAAAGCCGGGAGCAGGTTGTCCTTTTTGTTGCTGAAGCATGTAAACAAATTTCCATTTGTTGTATTTATCCGCACCGTTATAAATCTTGATGCTGTCTTTTTTGCTGCGACTTACAACACCTACGACCGGACCAATGCTTTCAACTTCCTTTTCCTCATCCTTGTCTTTATCCTCATCATTATTAAGTCCAGGAAGATCATTTGGGTCGCCAGAATCATTATCTCCCATATCCTCATCGTCATCATCGTCATCGTCACCGCTTTTAATCCCGAGCTTATTTTTCTTACCCTTCTTTTGATCATTATTATTCGAGCCGCCCGGCATATTAATTTGACCGGCTGCTCCAGTTTGAACAAGCGACTCAGGATGAAGTACTTTCCATTTTCCACTCTTGGTCATTGGATCAAGATAAAGCTTGCGGATGAATTTTAGTTTTTGAAGGGTTTCTAAATCCGGAGGATATGTGCCGTACTTTTGATGATAGCGTCCGATTGCTTCAATGTATTCATTTCCGCGAAAGATTAATTCTTCTTCATTGTCACGTTGCTTGATGCGTGCCCACAGTGGTAATGTAAGCGCCCAAAAAATTGCAATGATCGCGATGATAGTGAGGGCGCCGGCTAATGTGAATCCACGTTCATTGATTTTCATTTCGCGATTCATATTAATCTCTATGATCCATGATGCAGGATTCAAGATTCAAGGTGTTTAACAAACTTTGTATACCGCCATGCATCCTGTATCTTGCATCCTGCATCGCGCTTTCATAACTCTGAAAATGGTGTGCCATCCAATGCAACACCTTGTGCACCGCTATGAACATCGGTTATCCCTAATGTTGCTGTTGGATCGGCATTTTGTCCAGCGTCTTCCAAAACAACTTGCCATGTCGTGTCACTTCTTGTAATCGGATCGTACGGCAATTTACGAAAGTAACCTTCAGAGACTAAAGTCTCCAAAGATTCTGGATACTTCGCCTTATCACTAAAATACTGATCAATGACTTCGCGCATGCGCGTTAGATTTTCCCGCAGCACGGCTTCTCTTGCTTTTTGCTGGGCATATCGATATTGCGGCAACACGATCGAAACCAGCAATGAGATGATTGCTAACACAATCAACAACTCAATCAGAGTGTAACCGTTTTCAGAATTTCGTTTTTTACTTTTTGATATTACCATTCGCTGTATTTTGTTACTCCATCAAGGGACATTTCTTCTGACTTGCAATAAACATCCCATACATTTTCACCGCCCCAATTTTTCGAATCCGGCTCATCCTGGCTTGCTCGTAATCCCCACTCATAACTGTTCGTGATTGGATCTAATGGAACCCTGCGCAAAAATCGGATCTTTTTCCCAGTCGCATCACCAATGATCGGCTCACCTTCCACTAAAGTTTGTAAATCCGGTGGCCAACCATCAGTTCCAAACTTCACCTGAATTTTTGGAGTTACTCCAGGCATAGATGGCGCTGCTGCTTCATGATATGCATCAATTGCATTTCGAAGCATTCGAAGATTCTCATGCAGTTCAATTTCCTTATGTCTACGCACCGAAAACTTCGCAACCGGAAGCGCTATTGCAGAAAGAATTACCAATATCGATAGAACTACCAGGAGTTCTATGAACGTAACTCCGGATTGATTAAGTCCCCAACCCCCTCTTCCATCTCTCCCTTCATAAGGGGTAGAAATTGGCCTTTGGTTAATCTTGGATCTCATGGTTGAAACTCAATCGTAAACGGCAGGAACGTTACCTGGATGACATTTGCTGCCGCATCGCGAATTACAGCCGAATTCAAATTTATTGTTGCTTTTCCAGGTTTCACTCCTGTAAGGACAATTGTCGCTGCAACTCCTGATGGTTGATTCCCTGGTGATCGGCTTGCATTAATTTGTACAATGCCCCGGGCGTTATCAAAACTCTTTGTAAATGCACCGGGAGTGACATATGGTCCTTGCAAAATATTTTTGATCTGCACCGCGGAAGGATCAAAACCTAAGAACATAGAAACACTGGTTGCAGTTTCAGCACCTTCGACTTGCACATTCAACACCACGTCTGTTCCAACTTTCGGATTCACATTCAAAGATGTAAACGAAATCACAGCCTGAATGGCATCACCTTCTCCTCTTTCTACTTGCGGTGTAACTGGAGGAACCACGGCTCCAGGTTGAGTTTGATGTTGCTCTGTCTGCGGCGGAATCTCTTGTTCGAGCGGCGCAGTCTGTGGAAGTGGCGTAGTTTCTTCTGGAACAACTTCAGCCGGAGGTTGTTGCGACTGCGGCGCTGGCGGCTTTGGCTGAGGATGATTTGGTGCTGGTGTTGGATGTTGAGTTGGGTGTTGAGTCGTTCCTTCAGAACTTGGTTCACCTACAGGTTTCTCTTGAGTAGCGGTATCAGGTGTAATATTGCCTTGCTCAATCTCCTGCGATCCCTGTTCCCAAGGTTGCTCTTGTTTATTAACATCGGACCGCTCAAATACCGAAATTGGTGGAGCAGATTTCAACCGGATATCATCCTCTGTTCCTATCCAAATCGGACTCAAATCTTCTTCTGTCACATTTGGCGTACGCAAGATATGCGGTGTAATCGTAAAGATCACATCTTTTTCCTGTAGAGTCTTATCGTTCTGCGCAAAGAGATCGCGGACAAAAGGTACATTAATGACTCCAGGAACACCGCGAAGAGATTTTCGTTCATCCCTGCGCAACAATCCTGCAAGAAGATTTGTTTCGCCATCTTTGAGCCTGATTACAGTATTTACAGTCCTGTTTCCCAATGTTGGCGGAAGGGTACCAACGCCTGGCGCAGTGATCGAAGTCAATTCAAATCTCATTGTGAGCGTAATTTCGCGGTTGTGATGTACACGTGGAGTTACATCGATATTGATACCAACATCGGTCAGCTGAAATGATGTAGTGGAAATAACATTTGGAATAGGTGACGGTGTTGTACCCGGAACCTGAATATTTGTAACAGGAATTGGTACGCGATCACCTAAACGAACCGTGACCTGCTGTCCTTCTGATGCCCGAATTTGTGGCTTCGCTAAAATTTTAGTTCGCTGATCCGTTGCCAGCGCTGTATATAGGATCGATGGAACCGTGAATGACCATGCCGCAGCATCAATCGCTGGAATTTGATTGCCAAAGATTTGTCCAGGAGTCTCGTTGATCACAAGACTCTGAGATACGCTGTAGGTATCCAGATTAATTCCATAGGACTTTGTTTGATCGCGATCCACTTCAAGAATTTCCACGTCCAGCAAAACTTCAGAACGGGACTTATCATTGGCTTCGATAATCTTTTGAACGATTGCCACTTTATCTGGAGTATCTCTAATGGTAATAGCGTTCAACTGCGGATTTGTTGCGATACGCTGAATCTGCATTACACTTCGAACCATGTTTAATACATCGTTTAATTCAGCGTTGCTTAAGTAAAAGGTTTGAATTACTTGCTCATCGTACTGGCGTCGTTTTTGAGGATTATCAGGAATGACCAGGATTGTGCTCTGATCCAAAGGTTTGTAATACAAGCGATTTGCAACCAGAATTTGCTGCAATGCATCACGAAATTTGATGTTGTCTAATGAGACTGAAAATTCCTGATCACGAAAATCGCTGTCATATACAACATTGATTCCCGCTAGTTGTCCTAAAGCATCCAGAATATGTTTCAAACTGTCATCACGAAAACGCAACGAAGGAATAATTGTTTCAGCTTCAGGACCAAGAACCTTATATAACTGCATTTTGCGTTTTGACTCTTCCTTCGCTTTTTCGATTTCCGTAAGTTCTTTCCGATTCAACTCACGTTCATAAAGCTTTTTTCCCGCTGCCAATTCATTCGTAATGTATTGATTTGTAGGATCAAAATTCAGAGCGATTTGAAATTCAATAATTGCCTGTTCATAATTGTGGGTTTCAACCAGCTGCTTGGCCTTTTGAAAATGAAATTGGGATGCAGCAAGACGCGCTCTTTCAAATCCGGTACGATATTGAGGATTCTCGGGCTTTTTATTTAGAGCAATCATGTATTGACCGACTGCACGATCCCATTCACCTTTGCGTGCCGCTTCTTGCGCGTTTCGGTACGCTTTTTGTGCAGCGCATCCTAATGAGTGCAAGAGAGCAAGAACAATCAGGTAGGACAACAACTGGCGACGCTTCGGAAATTTCCATCCATTCATATTCATTCTTCCTAGCTTTTGTTTGGGGTAAAAGGAATTGTTTTGCTCTGGCCTGTCTTTAAATTGACATAACCAAGTTCTATGTCTTCTTCAGTTATACTCACAACCCGGTAGCGGTTTGCGATAATATCATCTACGCGGCCCATATACACTTCCTTCCCATCCGTTAAGAAAGCTACCTCGCCTAAATGATCTTTAAGATAACCGATATATTTTAAAGTGATTTCGGGCGGAGGTGGAGGATCACAATCGTTCGGACAATTTTGATACGTTTCACCTCCTTCACATTTATTATCTCCACAAATTGGTGGCGGTAGCGGTGGTGGACAATCCGATTCACAGGTGTCGTGGCTTTCGGTTCCATTGCATTTACCATCTCCACAAACTGGTTTCGGTGGTGGCGGTGGCGGTGGTGGAGGCGGAACAAAGAATGCGAATAGATTCCGTTTTTCGTTTTCGAATGTTCTGGCTTCTTTCTTAAGTTGCGGCAACAAATCCGGATCTTCTGTATCTAAAGGATTTTGAACCTTGCTCTGACTTCCCTTTACTGACGTTTTTTTAATCACTTTTGGTTGTTGCTTTACTGGTTGTGGCGCGCTAACCGAAGTCCGCACGGGAGGACCGCTTGTTAGCTGATAGAAAATCATAAATGCAGTGAGTAAGACCAACCCTATCAATATTAAAAGCTTCCGATCTACAGGTTTTTTACCTGCCACGAGTACAGCTTTATTTTTCATTCTCAACCAAATATGTCGAAAGCGTGAAATCCAGGTTTAGAATATCCTCCTTCCTTTCTGAAGAAAGATCGACTCGATCCAGAATTAAAAAGTGTTCAGAACGTTCAATGCTGTTGATAAAACGTCTAATATTCCGGTAATTCCCTTCAACCGGCACACTCAACATAAAATGCTGAAGTCCGAAATCTTCAAGATTTTTATAGTCATAAGAAAAATCACTGCGCTTTACCTGAAGATTATTAGCCAGGCCTTCCAGTTCCATACGGATACTCATTCCTTCAGTTCTGCGAATTAGTAACTTGTTGTAGATTGTTTTCAGATCTGCCTGTGCCTGTTGCAAATGTTCAAGTCTGGCCTGAAGGTTCCTAATCTCTTTCTGATCTGTGGCTCCTTGATTACGAAGATCGGCATAACTTTTTTGAAGCGCTGCAATACGATCTTGTTTTGGCAAAACCAGAAATCCCCAAATCGCAAGATTCACTCCTAACACCACAAGTAAGAACCGCACGAAATGAATCTTTTTCAGGTTTACGCTGACCTTCTCTATGTTCATCTCGTACTCTCAGTGGTTTCTTCGCTTTCATCAACCGTACCCCCAGGAGAAGGTGTGGTTTGAGTTTGAGGATGGGGTTGAGTGCTTAATTTTTCCGGGCGATAGGTCAATGAAATGGCGGCATGAAGCAAACCATCATTTTCCTGACGTTCGCTTTTTAGCACAATTTCCGAAAATGCCGGCGCACCTTGCAAAACAGAAATAAGTTGCACAATATCATTCAGACTTTTGCCAGCGACTTGCATCGTAATGTTAATCTGTTCATCATTGATTTGCGGGAACACAGAAACCATCTTCACGCTTTCAGGAAAAATCCGTTCAAACTCATCAAACAATGTTGTCCATGAGAAAGTCCGCCTTTTGATCGCATTGTTCATGAATTCCGTTTCACTGATGAACTGCGGCGTTTTAATTTGCGTAATTCTTAATCTGAGCTTGGAAGCTTCATTCTGAAGGTCGGCTCTCTTTTTTTGTTGTTCAGAAATATTCACCTGTAAGCGATTACTTTCAGATTGCCAGGAAAGTAAGCTACGTGCATTGAAAAGAGTAAACAATAGCGCGGCACCTAAAAGCACCAAACAACCCAGGAAATAAAGCGAATAATTTTTAACAGGGTTCGTTGCAAGGTTGTTCCGGATAATCATTAAAAATCCACCCTTCGCGATATCAATAGACCAGCGAGCGGCACAAATGGCTCCATCGTTATGGAATTACTTGTATCGAAACGAAGCCCAGAATACGTCTCTAGTTTCAGAGTCGATGATCGAACCCCGAATCGTTTTTCAACTTCCGCCGAAAGTTGTTCAGCGTTGTCTTCGGAGTGCACAAATGCACACGCTAATGTTTGACCGCCAAGCTTGTCGACATAATAAAGCATTGCAGGATGGATCTCTTCCAGCGCTTGTTGCCAGCGATCCGAAGTTGAATCCAGTGCACGGCTTCTAAAAAACATCAAATCTTGTTTTTGGCTAATGGCAACCGAAATAGAATCACGGCCTAAATTGACATAGAAGACATCTTGATCACTCAAACCACCATCTCGAATTGCACCATGTGCAAGATTCATGAAGTTAAAAGTTGCAAGATCCACCAGGCCGCATTCCGCTCCAATAGTAGATTGCACAAACTGCTCGTACTGATGCAAAACCTGTTGATTCAGTACAACTGTCCAGTGGGCTGCCGCGGAATAATCTTGCGTACCTGATGCAGTGAAATAAGTTAGCTGAGAATCTTCGATGCGAAAGGGTACGCTCTTCTTCAATTTGAAACGGATTAATTCCAAACAATCAGCTGGACTTTTCGCCGGATGTTCAAGCGTAACATGGAACGTTAATGCCGCGCGATCCTGCAACAACAAACAAATCCGAGACGGTTTTACTTTGCTGCGATTCCACAAAAGTTTTAGAGCATTAGCCACAGCTTCGATCGATTGAATATTCGGCTTAAATGGATTGACATCGAGAGCTCCGGCAGGAAGTGGTTCTTGGTCCAGATGAATAAGAACGGGCTTACCTTTCTGCGTTCCACTGATCGCAAGTCGAATGCAATCAGAACTAAATTCAATTCCAACATCCGGATATTGAGGGCTCACCAACAGATGTTGTAAGCGTTCAGCAAAAAGAACCTGTGCCATTGTTTATTCCACAAACGTTACTTTATTGATTTCACGTAACGTCGTTTCTCCTGTAAGAACTTTTGCCAGTGCCGATTCACGCAAAAATGTCATCCCTTCTTCGCGAGCCGCTCTTTTAATTTCCGCAGTAGAACGGATCGTAAGCAGTACCTCGCGCATGCGATCATTTAATTCCAAAAGTTCAGATATTGCAGTACGGCCTTTATATCCCGTGCCGGCACATTCGATGCAACCCGATCCTTCATAGAACGTTGTATGAGCATATTTGGATACGTCCAGCGCGGATTCCTCTAACAATTCACGGCTTGCATGAGTTGGAACTTTGCAATTTTCACAAATCAATCGAACCAACCGTTGAGCAAGCACACAGTTTAAAGCGGAAACAAAGTTATAAGGTTCAATTCCCATGTTCAAGAACCGGCCAAGAACATCAACAACGTTGTTGGCGTGAACTGTGGTAAAGACCAAATGGCCTGTTAATGCAGATTGAATTGCAATCTGCGCTGTTTCAGGATCACGTATTTCTCCAACCATGATCTTGTCAGGATCATGGCGCAGGATGGAACGCAATCCGCGCGCAAAGGTTAAACCTTTCTTTTCGTTAACCGGTATCTGCGTAATTCCCGGCAGTTGATATTCGACTGGATCCTCAATCGTAATAATTTTGTGTTCAACACTCCTGATTTCAGAAACCGCTGCATACAATGTTGTTGTCTTTCCACTTCCAGTAGGACCTGTAACCAGAACCATTCCATATGGTTCCGAAATGTATTTACGAACTTTGCGCAAAATATTTTCATCAAAGCCAAGCACTGTCAGATTCAAATCAGCAAAATTTTCATTGATCGATTCTTTATCCAGAATACGGATAACAGCATCTTCTCCATGAACACTGGGCATGATTGAAACACGGAAGTCGATCGCTTTGTGTTTAATTCGAAGTTTGAAGCGGCCGTCTTGCGGAACTCTTTTTTCAGCGATATCAAGTTCCGACATTACTTTGATACGCGAAATAATTGAGCTGTGGAATTTCTTATCAATCGGCTCCATCGCATACTGCAGAACACCATCAATACGATACTTCACTACAACTTCGGTATCTTTCGTTTCGATATGAATATCACTTGCTCTGCGCTGGATCGCGTTAAAAATAATGCTATCCACCAGCTTAATGATCGGGCTTGAATCGGTCGTTAAACGATCAATAGTGATCGTTTCGTCCCCTTCCTCATCTTCACGAACTACCTGCATGCGGAAAGTTTCGGTAGCTTCTTCCAACACACGCTGGCTGCTTTCTGATTTTTTCAGCACATCTTGAATAGCGCTTTGGGTACCAACCAGCATCCGGATTCGAATCCCAAGCTGAAGTTCCAAATCATCAACCATCAAAATGTTGCTTGGATCTGCAACAACGACGTATAAAATGTCGTTCTCTTTTTTGAAAGGAACGAAATTGTATCGAAACATCAAATCAACAGGAATGGATCGGAACAAAGAGTGATCGATTTGAAAATCTTTTAGTTCGATAAACTCCAATCTGTAACGTTCCGCAAGCAACTTCGCATTTTGTTCTTCGAATCTGACCTGTTGTCTGCGCTCTTTCTGTTCACGTTCATCTTCAGCAAGAATGGCGCGTTCCGAACCATTTTTACCATTCTTACCATTTGCTACTATCTCAGCCATATCCTAAAAACCTCACTTTTAACCACGAAGTTCACGAAGTTCACGAAAAAAAAGCTAAAACTTCGTGCCTCACCGTGGCCTTCGTGGTTAAATCTTTTTTCTCCCATAACACACTTACTAATCATGAATCGTAGTAATTGCTGTGAACAACGGGTAATACATGGCCAACAAAATCACTGCGATTACCATTCCCATCACAATCAGCATCACCGGCTCAATAATCGAAAGCACGTTTGTTAAACTTGTATCAATTTCTTCATCATAAAAATCGGAAATATTTCTTAGCATTTCTTCCAGGGATCCGGTCTCTTCGCCAACTTTCACCATTTCGATTGCCATGTGTGTGATTAAACCTGTTTGTTGCAGGGAGCTCCATAGTGTGTCGCCTTCTTTAACATGCTGGCTGACATTTTCTAAGCGTTTTGAAATAAGCGTATTTCCAATAGCACTTGCAGCAACATCGATCGCGTTTACCAATGGAATTCCACCTGCCAGAAGGGTGTGTAACGTTCGCATCAACTGCGATACGGAAAACTTGGTCCACAGCGAGCCTACATATGGGATTCGTAATTTAAGACGATCAACGGCAACACGGGCTGCTTCCGAAGTTTTAATGTAAATGCGAAGCGCAAGAATCGAACCTATAACCACAATGGCAATAAATATGAAATTCGCTCGCACAAAACCAGCCGCTCCAATCAACATCTTTGTAACCAGAGGAAGATTTCCGCCAAATCCTGAATAGAATTCTGTGAACTTTGGTATTACATAACCAAGCAGCACTCCGATAACTCCGAAAGACAATAACAACAACAAGGCTGGATAAATCATTGATGAAACAACTTTGGTTCGGATAGCAAGGCTGATTTTCATGTAGGTCAAATAACGGCGGATGACTTGCTCTAATGTTCCGCTCTTTTCACCTGCCAGAATGCTGGCGGTATAAACGCGGGGAAAAACTTCGGGATACGTCGAAAATGCTTCCGAAAGTGAAGTCCCTGATTTCACTTTTTGATAAACATTTTCCAGGATCACACTGAATTCCGGATTATCAACACGTTCCATTAACAATTCCAATGATCGCAGCAAAGGCAAACCGGAGTGAATCAAGGCTGCTAATTCTTGATTAAAAATCATGAATTGTTTGTCGGATACTTTCTTCCGTTTGAGGCTTAGCAACGACTTCACTACGGTTGTAGCTTGCAGTTTTCGTTGAATTCCAAATACGTAATAGCCTTGCTGCTCCATCTGATCACGCAGATTTTTTTCAGTATCCGCTACGTAGATCTTCTCCAAGATTTCGCCCCCAGCTGTTCCGTATTTGCAAACAAATTCAGCCATACAGATTCACCACAAAGTCACAAAGATCATTTTTTCACTTTCCCCAAAATCATGATTAGCAAAGCTTGATCACTCTCTTCAAAACGGCTTGCACCAAGTACAAGCGTTTCTGCATTCCGTAGATTTACAGTTACGGTAATCAAAGGCAAAAAAGTTTCTTTGCCGTTGTTGTCCTTTTTCTTCTTCTTTAACTGGAAATTTTTCAGACGGATAATATTGCTTCCTTCTTGTATGATGTCAGGCACAAAACTGATTTGATATTCTTGCGCCAAGGATAAACTGGAATTTTCGCCTTCTTCACATTCAATAATTCCACTGTCAAGAAGTGCGTACTGATTGAACTTTAACACATCACCAACACGTGCCATATTTTTGATTTCATCAGATATCGGTGCAGGATCTGCATTCTTTGTTGCACGTACAAGCTTCACGGAAATTTCTGCAGCAGGTGGAGGGACATCAAACGCTGCAATCGCCATTTCAATTTGACGCAAATTTTTTTCGTAGTCCTGAACGACAAGCGTTTGCAGTTTTGGTTGTAAAGTAACAGCACCTTTATCACTCAACAAACCATTAATCACTGAAGCCACTTCGTCCACCTTCTTGAATTTGATTGTAAAAGCTTTGGTAAGGAGTGGATCTTGCGCATTTGCAACAACAGCAAAAATGAGAATAAAAAATGCGGGAGATATCTTGAATCGAAAATTCCACCTGAATGTTTCACCCCAACTCCTTTGTTCCCTTACTCCTGTTCTCGCTTTCACCCCTGTTCCCTTTCCTTCCCCATCTTTTATTTCCCAGACACAACGGTCTTGTGACCTCATAGTTCGATGTCTGGATTAAAAATCATTACGATCTTTTGATCGTGATCGGCCTCAAAAATTGCATATGTGGAACCGGGTTCTTTTACCTCTTCGATTAAGGGATACCGAGAAGGATCCTTGGATAAATCAAAGGGGCGGATTGGGGATCCGCCCCTACTGATTTCATAGGAGGGGGACTCAGGTAACTTGTTCTGATAAAGCGCCAATAACAGCGCGACAATCAGTGCTGCAGCCCAACGCACCACCGGCAAGAGGGGCAGATGATACCGTTTATCTTCCGGAGGTAATTTATTTTCCAGCGAATCCCAAAATCCGATCCAAAATTCATCCGGCATCGGTTCGCCTTTTAATTCTGACAACAATGGGATAGGCGATTCCGAGAAAACTCGCCGGCGGCACGCCAGGCAGAACTTTATATGACTGCGATATTCATTTAATTGTTGCTCAGAAGCTTCATCCCAGCTCTCAGCATTTGGAATCCGGTTACAGTTCATAATCAGGAACAAGTTCCTTCGTTCGTTTTCGAAGAGAATCCTTAGCCTGATATAGGAGATTACGATCCATCGATTTAGTACACCGAATTAGATCCGAAATTTCCCCAATTTCCATAACCTAGAATTCCCTCCGAGACAACCATTCTGGATCTGCCTCCGCTTATCCGGAACAACTGCCTCAATCCTTACTACGAATCAAAGGACGATTTTGTCTAGGCATCGATAAGATTTTTTTGAGATGGGAGATTCTGAATGAGATATGGACGCTTACAGGCCGTAATCAGGAAAAAGCTCTTTCGTTCGTTTTCGAAAGGACTCTTTAGCCTGAGACAGGAGATTGCGAACTGTCGATTCGGTGCACTGAAGCAGGTCCGAAATTTCTGCGATTTCCATTCCGTGGATCTCTCTCAAAACCAGCACAATCCGTTGGCGTTGAGGCAACAATGGAGCGATTCGCGAAAAAATCTTTCGTACATCGATTCTTTGATCAAGTGAGGAGCGTTCCGCGGGAACATCGTCAACCAGTGGTTCCGATTCGCGTCGCGAGCGCAGTAGATCGATGGCACAATTTGCGGCAATCTTATGTGCCCATCCTGGAAATGATCGATTGGAATCATATTCCGACAACGATCTCCAAATTTTCAAAAACGCCTGTTGGGTTACGTCTCTCGCGTCCTCGGAATCTAACACCAGGTTGTAGGCTGTCCAATACAACGCATCGCGATACTTCTCAACAATTTTCTCAAAAGCCTGACGATCTCCGTCCAGACAATTCCGGATGAGTTTCTGTTCATCCACAGGAATTGCATCGTCCTTACGGAAAAAAAGGAGATTCTGTCTAGGCATATGTCCCCGCCATTATACGTTAATCTCTTCCGCGCCGAAAAAGAATTTTCATCTGTTTAGACTCTCATCAGGTCATTCAAGACCGATTGAACCGTCGGGCAGCCTTACTATTCCGCCTCACTTCTTTGATAGATCACATCGGTCCCTGGTGGAGGCTGAAAAGTAAAGAAGTTGTCGGGAAATTGTGGATTTTCTTGAATCTGTGTGAATTTGTATTCGGTACGATTGCTGAATTCGTCGATCACTAAAAGGCGAAGAATTAATCCACTCACAGGGTCGACGTCTACAATTAATGATTGAAAATCAGGTTGCGGTTTTAAAGGTGTTAACTTAATTAAATGTGAGCCTGGCCGTGGATCTGACCATTCGGCCTTGAAATCATGAACAAAATCACCTCTTCCTGCCAGAAATAAAGTCGGCGAATGTTGTTCACCCGGATTAATTGGACTCTTGATAACCTGTTTATCCTCTGGAACATAGTAGTAATAGAACATCCCATCGCTGACAAACATTTTTGGTTCCGGCTTAGTATATTGCCATTTCATCCGGCCGCCTTTTTTTAAGTAAACAATTCCTGACTCCGAAAGGCCGTCCGAAAATCGCTGAGATTGGTAGCTTTGAGTAAAATTCGCTTTGAATCCCTCTAATGTTGAATACTTCTGCTGCAATTTCTGCACAAGCTCGTCTAATTGTGCATCTGCAAAAGCCAGGTGTGGCAGCAGAAATAGCATCATATATAGAAGTACCCGAGCCATAATCATTTAATATACGTTAAATTGAACCACGGAGCCGCGGAGTCACGGGGTTTTTTTGGTTTTTTTTGCCGTATCTCCGTGACTCCGCGGTTCAAAATTAATTTCCAGATGAGAAGACGATTACACGTCTGCCTGAAGGGATTGTGCGATGTTCCAAATGTGCTTTTACAGCGCGCGCAAGAACCAGGCGTTCGACATCGCGGCCGATGCGCGTTAAATCTTCCACTGATTCTTCATGGCTCACTCGAACCACATCTTGTTCAATGATCGGACCTTCATCGAGTTCCGCTGTTGCATAATGCGCAGTTGCACCGATCATCTTTACGCCGCGGTTATAAGCTTGTTGATAAGGATTTGCACCTTGAAATGCGGGTAAGAAGGCGTGATGAATATTGATGATCCGGCCCGCCCAATCATTTACAAACTTATCTGACAGAATTTGCATGTATCGAGCCAGCACTACCAGATCAATATGATATTGCTTCAAGACTTTTGTAATGAATGTTTCCTGTTGATGCTTTGTTTCTTTTGTTACAGGAAGACAATGATACGGAATGCGAAATTGATTTGCCACATGTTCCAATTCTGGATGATTGCTAATGATCACCGGAATTTCGCATTGAAGTTCACCTTCCGCTTGCCTCAACAGCAGGTCATACAAACAATGCGAGGTCTTCGTTACAAGAATTGCCATCTTCGTTATGTAATCGGAGTAGTGAACTGTCCAGTGTATGTTGAGTGATGCCGCAAATTCTCCGAATTCATTTTCTAAAGATTTGCGTGAAGTCTTTAACCCGGACATATCAAGCTTCAATCGCATGAAGTACTGATTTTCTTTTACGTTGGTGTATTGCTCGCAATGAAGGATGTTGAAACCGCGTTCATAAAAGAATGTACTGATGCGTGAAACCAGACCTTTTTGATCCGGACAATCAATCAGAAAGACAATGGAGTGTAGCTTCATGACATTTCATCATGAATTTTCTTTGCCTGGACGAAATCCGAGCTTTGTGGAAATTCGGCTGGCAGAATTACGTACAATATTACCAAGTTCATTAAATCGATCTGCAGCAATGCGGATCTTCGGTCCGCCAATTGAAATTGCGCCTGCCACAATCCCATCATGATTGTAAATCGCAGAACCGATCGCGATAAAACCTAATTCCAGCGCTTCATCGGCAACCGAATATCCACGCTGGCGAATGTTTTGAAATTCTTTGCGAAGTTGATCAGGAGTTGTAATTGTTTTTGGAGTGATTTGAGCCAGTGGCATTTTCAGAACTTCTTGCGCTTCTTGCTGCGGCATACCTGCAAGGATTGCTAGCCCAGTGGATGTAGCAAACGCTGGCCAGCGAGTTCCGATCCATGCTACGCCGCCTAACAAACGATCTCCGGTGATTTCATCTAAAATGATTACATCGCGTCCGGATAGAACTTCCAGAGTCGCAGTTTCACGCGTTTTTTCTGCCAGCGCCTTCAATTCATCGCGGCTGATGGTTTGAAGCGGATTCGATCGTAAGGCGCGTCCGCCTAATGCAATCACTTCCGGACCAAGCCTGTAAGTCTCAGTTATGGGATCGCGTGAAATGAGCCCTTCGCTTTCCAATGCTGTCAGCAATCTGAATAAAGTTGTTTTGTTTAGCTTTGTTCTTCTTGCAAGATCGCGTAAAGTCCAGGAAGGTTGCGAATCAGTAAAAATTCGAAGCAATGAAAGGGCGCGCTGAACTGATTGCGTACCAGGATACGCTTTTGACCGGCGCATTTTAATCAACATACATCATTTCACATTATGAAATTTGGTTTCAAAATAATTGACAGCATATCAATGAATTGGTATGTTTTCAACCGATGAAAAAAGGAATTCTCGAACGACTTAAATCTGGAATTGTACTGGGTGATGGTGGTTATCTACTCGAATTAGAAAAGCGAGGATACGTACAAGCCGGACCATTCACGCCTGAAGTTAGCATCACAAATCCTGAAGCCCTGGCGCAGCTTCATCGCGAATTTTTGCGTGCCGGGGCCGAAGTCTTACAAGCTCTTACTTTTTATGCAAGCGAAGACAAGCTTGCTACTGTTGGCTTGCAAGGCAAGACGGATGAAATCAATCGTGCGGCGGTATTGATCGCGCGCAGTGTAGCCAGTGAAAAAGATGTTCTGATTGCCGGCAACTTGAGTTTAACCTGGATGTACGATCCGAAAGAACCGAAATCAGCGGATCACGTAAGGAAATTATTTGATCGACAACTGGAAGTTCAAATGGATGTTGGTATTGATTTCGTAATCGGCGAAACATTTTCATGGGTCGGTGAAGCATTGCTTGCAGTGGAATCGATCAAAAAGGCTGGATTACCTGCGATGGTTACGATGTGTTACGAAGAAAAGCCTGAAAGTTATGAAGGCTACAGTCCGGCGGAATGTGCGCGAAGATTGGAAGACGCCGGTGCGGATATCGTAGGAATCAATTGTTTACGTAATCCTGAAAATACTTTGCCATTGATTAAAGAAATGCGGCAGGCGGTGAAATGTTATGTTGCCTGTCAGCCTACGGGATATCGCACTCCCGCAGGATCTCCTGATTTCACTTCCCTTCCTGAATTTCCATTAGGTTTAGATCCATTGCAACTCAGTCGCGCGGAGATGGCACACTATGCAATAGAAGCTCGCGATAATGGTGTGAATTTTATTGGATCTTGTTGCGGTTCGATTGCAACGCATGTGCGCGAGATGGCGCGTGCGCTTGGAAAAATTCCGGCCGAAGAACGAAATTGGAAATCGAAAACCGGCAAACCGATGTCTGCATACGAATACTACGGTCACGAATGATTTTGCGAAACCGATGTTCGTTTCTCCCCCTTATGAAGGGGGAGATTGAAGAGGGGGTTGGAGAGCTTCAGAATATTTCCAACCTCCCCCTCACCCCCCTCCTTCATAAGGAGGGGGAACTAACTTCGTGTTTTTTGCGCCTTTGTGGTGAGTCTTAATGAATCGCGAGTTTGATTACATAGTTATCGGCTTGGGTGGAATTGGAAGTGCTGCGGCATATTGGTTGTCGCGTTCCGCAGGCTCAAAAGTATTAGGGCTGGAACAATTCGAATTAGGTCATGTTCGCGGCGAATCTCAAGATCATTCCCGCATCATCCGTCTTTCCTATCACAAACCTGAATACGTTGAATTCGCAAAACAGGCTTACAGTGCATGGAAAACTTTGGAAAATGATTCCAAAGATGAAGTCATCATTCGCACTGGCGGATTGGATTTGTGGCCACCGAATGCGTTCATTCCAATGTCAGATTACACCGAAAGTCTTACCACCTGCCGCGTTCCCTATGAAATTTGGAATGCTGATGAAATCCGCAAATGGTATCCGCAATTTTCAATTGACGATGGCACAACCGGCATGTTTCAAGCTGATGCCGGAATTGCAGCAGCAGCACGTGCCAATTTTGCGCATCAAAAAATGGCACGCGAAAATGGCGCAATCTTAAAAGAGCATGCAAAAGTAATGTCGATTTTCGAAAGACATGGAGAATACGAGGTCAATCTCCAAGATGGATTTTATCGCGGGCGAAAATTGATTCTCACAGGCGGACCGTCGTCCAATGAACTGCTTTCAAAATTTGAAATCCAACTTCCGCTGACAGTCACTCAAGAACAAGTCGCATATTTTGTTCCTAATAATCTACAAGAATTCGCCCCAAGCCAGTTTCCAATTTGGATCTGGATGGATGAACCTAGCTTTTATGGGTTTCCTGTATTTGGCGAACCGGCAATAAAAGCAGGACAGGATGTTGGCGGTAAAGAGGTTACTGCAGATACAAGAACGTTTGATCTGGATCTGGATGCTTTTGAACGTTTGCAAAAATTTATGAAGAAAGTTTTGCCAGGTGCGATGAAGAAATTGTTATATACAAAATCGTGTCTTTATACATTGACCCCGGATCGTGACTTTGTAATTGATGCCCTTCCACAAAATCCAAATTGCTTTGTGGCCATCGGAGCCGGACATGCCTTCAAGTTTGCTTCGATTATTGGCAAAGTATTAAGCGAACTTGCAATGCAAGGTACCACTGAATCCAATATCGATTTGTTTCGGTTAGATCGTCCAGTCTTGAAAGAAAAAAATCCGCAGAAAAGCTTTTTGGTTTAATCTTTTTTAACGCCGAGTGCGCCGAATTATTTTTTGAACGTCGCGATTTGCCAGACGTTGCCCCATTGATCCTCCACCATTGCGCGACGATCTCCGTAAGGTACATCACCTGGTTTTTCGAGTGACTTTGCACCGGCTTGAATTGCACGCCGATAGGCTTCATCTGTGTCTTCAACGTAGACATACAGAAATGCGGGCATTGGATCGCGCGCGCCAGCTTCACTGATCATAATCATTGATTCGCCAATCTTTAGAACAGTCGGTCTTTCTGATTGATAATTCCCGGTTGCATCAAATACATGTTTCACGAATTCAACTAACTGCTCCGCCTGATGAGCCACAATGCGGGGTATCAATACCGGCCAACCTTCAGGCACATAGTTCCGTTTATTCATCTTCAAATACTCTATTTTTTTACCGCAGAGTGCGCAAAGCTATAAAATTCATCGGCCGCCTCATTTGATGCAAATGCGTTTAGCGGTATCACATGAGCAGCATGTCTTTGGGTATATATCAAAATGAATTTGGCGGTTCGTCGCACTTCTATAATACTTTTCCAATTTTGATTTGAGTGACCAGCCGGCGTAACTTCGGTAACACCATTTTCGGTAAGTGTCACTGTATGTTTTGTCAAAGTTCCTGGATCTTTACCTCGCCCCATATATAAAAATGTCGACATAGCAAAGTGAAGACCAAGAATAAAAGTAATTGACACCAATATCCCACCCAAAACGATTATTACTTTCAAATAAATTGCGAAGTGGCGACTTTCAACCAGTTGAATGAGTTGCCATGCAAGAAAGATAACCGGGATTGCAAACATTATTCGAACAACAGTCTGGCGTAATGAATGCGTGAAAGAAAAGAATACGAGGTCGGCTTTAGTGTTGGTGTATGTAACCGTTGGCTCAATCATTCATTCAAGTAGTCCATCTATATTTTGAGCTGACCTCTGCACTGATTTCATAATATTTGAAGCATTGTTCTAATCCGGCCAAATAACAGGGAATAACTCGTCCGGGATCATCAGAGGATCTTTTGATACTTCGACCCAGGCTTGAGGAAACACAGGAAATTTGTCTGGTGTCTGACCCCAGAGTTTTAACTCTAAACCAAATGCAATGGGTTTTTTCACAGCGATGGCGGGCACTTCGGTGAGTTTCTTTTCCAGTTTGGCAATCATATCTTTTGGAATCTTTCCATCAATGAAATCACACCATACCTTAGCCTTATTTCCCGGCTTCACTCCAACTGCGATCAATAGGCCCTTCGCATTTGGCTGTTCAACTTTTTCCCAGAATATAGCACTTTCCTTTTGTAGAGCCTTAATGTAGTTTGTAAGCGCAGTGACGTCACCGCCAACTCGTTCACTAAATACCTCATCCGTTAGGTAGAGGCGGATTTGGTTTAGCTCGACTGCTTTCTTCTCCTGTCCTACACCCAAAGTAGCAAAGAAAATGAGAACACAGACCGCGATAAGTATTCGCATGCGCACCTCCTGGGAATGGGTTGCAATATTTTCAATCTTGTCTCCCACTGAATTTTACCGCCGAGTTAACAATAATAAAGAAATCTCCACGATATAAGCCCACCACAGTTACATTGCCATAATGACCGTCGGAGCGAACCATATGGACCGATGTACCAGTGTATTCCTGATTCCGTTGTGCACTCCAAGCCGAACTCATATGACAATTGATCATGACAACTCTATAGAAAGAATCTTGTACGCCGTTATGATCTGTAACTACATTCCTTTGTCATTGTGATCGTTCACGCGGCCCGAAGTTTGCGGCGGCGGCGTTTGATTAGATACACGGTCAAGCCGATAAGAATCAGCAGATCGATCGGCAGCGGTATCCGTTTGTCCACTTCGATTTCAATTGGCGCAAATACTTTCCGGTTTTGATCTTTTGCCGGAACGAAAACCAGATCATCGGTTCCAGGTCGCGGTGAAGAGTCATCTTCAATAGTGGTCATCCAAACATTCGATGGAAGATCGACTTTCAATCCTTGAATTCCCGAAGCACGTTTTTGTTCATTCAGTTTGTCGCTCCATACAATCTTTCCAGGCCATGATCCTGAATCCTCTAACTTTGCATCCATTTTGGAATCACTCAAAACATAGAGTCGCAAAACGCGACGGGGCTGATCTTGATTTTGGTTACGCTGATTTGAGGGTTCGCGATATGGGAAAAAAGGCTGATCAGTTTGGAACGACATCTTTACCGGTGATGTTGCGAATGCTTCTCCGGTTGAATGATATGCAATCTTGAATGCGCTGATTTTCCATTTCTTTTGGATATACGGTTCGAACCATTCGATCAAATCCGGTCGCACGGCATAATGATGTTCACTCAACCAGCTTTGTAATGCGCTTGCATTGTCAGCTTCCAACACCACTGCGTCATAGCCCGAGACTTGTTGAGTAGCAAGAACACGAACAGGTGGAAGCGCTGTCACGCGCGCATCATCGCTTTTAGATCGGAGCATGAAGAATGCGCCCAAAATAAAAATTGGATTCACTCCATAAACATTCTTTTCGATTGTTTCCGGAGCCATCCATTCTTCTGTCATGGTAAATATTTGATCGTTTGATTCTTGTAATGCAGGAACTGAAGGAGTAGGAACCAGAAATCCGAAATCAGGAGAATCGGATTCAAATGTGGCGCTTCGAATAAAGTGTTCTGTTTTTGATTTGGAATCCCAAACGATTACCGCAGATTCGCCAAGAACTTGAACTCCACGTCCATCGGGTGGTGCCGGTGCGCAAGGAAATCCAATTGCTCCAGGGAGCAAAAGCAGGATAACGAGAGTAACTACCATTTTCATATTGTCCATTTTACAGCCTCTAAAAGCTCCATGTTATAATTCAGCAACCAGCAATAAGTACAACGGTCTGAAGATGGGCAGGGTTTAAAACATAGAAAAAGGCTCACCTCACCGGGGCTAAGAGGAGACTCAGAATGAAAGTCCGCCTTAGGTACTTTCTCTCCCTTCTAATACTATTTTCATTAACTGACGCATTCGCTGCTCCGCCTGTTAATTACGATATCGTTTACGTAAGACAACCACGTTACGGAGATAATACAAACACAACGTGGCCTGAAGTAGCACATCCTGCGAATCTTGAACCTGGCGCTGATTTGATGCTTTTGCATCCGAATGGAAATCAAGAGGTGCTGGTGAATGCAGGCATCGGATCGGTTACCGATCCATTTGTTTCATTCGATGCTCAGTGGGTTTATTACAGCTATTTCTATGATCCGGCAAATATTAATCAACAACGCGGACTCTCATACGCTGGTTCAGATATTTTCAAAATCAACTTGAATACGCGACAAATCGTTCAGCTTACGCATGGTGAGTTCACTCCGAATACTGGTACTGGAAATTGGGATGAATCAAATCCAGTAGATCCACCACAAGGATACAATTATCTTGGTTACGGAATTATCAACATCGGTCCGTGTCCTGTTGCTGGCGGAAAAATTGCATTTTCCAGCAATCGTAATGCATTCATCCCACCGCGCGGATTAACAAATCCAACGATGCAGCTTTTTGTAATGGATGATGATGGTTCCAATGTCACAGCGATTGCACCAATGACAATTGGAAGCGCGTTACATCCAACGCCTTTAAGCGATGGACGCATCATGTTCAGCAGTCTTGAAACTCAAGGCAATCGCGATGGTCGAATTTGGGGAATCTGGTCAATTTATCCTGATGGGCGATATTGGAAACCGGTGATCAGCGCGTTCCGTCAGGCCCAAGCGTTTCACTTCATGACGCAACTTTCGAATGATGACATCATCGTTACGGACTACTACAACTTAAATAACAACGGATTCGGCGCGTTGTATCGCTTCCCGCATGAACCTCCAGCTGGAACGCCTCCATTTTTTAGTGCGTTTCCAGCGGATAATCCTCCGATTGATCAAACTGTTGAAGGCGGATTTCACTATCCATTTAGAATGCCGTTTACTCCATGGGGAATGTATTCAATCTCTCCATTCACACATGGTAATGATGAAGCAGCACCGAAAGGAAGTGGCGGTGTGCGAGTTGGAAAATTTTCGCATCCATCGGCCGCACCAAATAACGATTTGCTTGTTGTCTGGACCCCTGGTCCTGCCAATGATTTGAATCGTCCAACACCAATTCCATATTACGATGGCGGAATTTATTTGATTTCCGGGGGCAACATCACAAATGATCCGTCAGAACTTTTGAAGATTAAAAATGATCCGCAATACAACGAAGCATGGCCACGCGCTGTAGTTACGTATCAAACGGTTCATGGAATTTCTGAGCCAGCATTAATTCCATGGCTTCCAAATGATGGAACACTTCACGCTGAATTGCCCGCTGGTACTCCTTACGGACTTGTGGGCACAAGCAGTTTATACAAGCGAGAAAGTTTTCCAGGATTCGTAACACAAAATACATTTGATGGACTGGATGCATTCAATACTTCCGAAAATGAACAAAGCAGTAACTGGCTATGGCAAGGAAGTGATGCTGGCAAAATCAGTAATTCTGAAATCTGGGCGATCCGGATTTTAGCGATGGAGCCGAACACTCATCGAAGCTATGGGCCCAATAGTACATGCTGTGGCCCTGGTGGTTTTAATTGGTTTGTCAGTCATGCGATGGAACATCTTCGGATACTGGGCGAAATTCCTGTGCGAAAATACGACGGCAATAACCAACCAATTTTGGATCCGGAAGAAAATCCCGATACAAGTTTCATGGCGAAAGTTCCGGCGGATAGTCCGTTTACATTTCAAATGCTTGATAAGAACGGCATAGTTCTTTCGATGGCGCAAACATGGCATCAAGTTCGGCCCGGTGAAATTCGAACGAATTGCGGAGGATGTCATGCGCACAGCCAATTGCCGCTTGATTTCGATCAAACCGTTGCCGGAAGTTCCGGATATCAGCCATGGGATTTAGTAAACATGACGCCGCTCGTTTCACATGATGCAAATGGCGACCCGATCATTGTGAATGTATCAGCACCGGTTGTAAACGTGGAATTTTATCAAGACATTCGACCGATCCTGCAGCAAAGCTGCGTGCAATGCCACACCATGAATGATCCAACTCCTCCAGGAAATTTAGTATTGGATGATACATCGATCGATGGTCCAACTGGATTAGCACGCGATTACATCACGCTGGCAAATGATCCAGATGCACGCTTTGGTTATCCGCCAGTTATCATTAATAAACAATGGCGGCAAACAAATGCGAGTCGTTACATTCGACAGTTTCAAAGCCGAAGAAGCATGTTGATGTGGAAAATTTTCGGACAACGTTTGGATGGTTGGACCAATGGTGATCATCCAACTGAAACAACTCCCGGCGATCCCAACACGTTGCCACAGGGCGCAGATCCAAACGATGCTGATGTCGATTTCACTGGAACAATCATGCCACCTGTCGGAAGCGGCGTGCCGCCACTAACGATTGATCAAAAGATCACGATTGCAAGATGGATCGATCTTGGTTGTCCAATTAATTTTGGTGCGGACTCCGGTCATGGAAGTTTTGGATGGTTCCTTGATGACCTGCGTCCATCACTCAATGTGAATCAACCACGTCCGGGACAAAATAGTTCTACAGTAAGTGAAATCCGTTTGGGTGCAGCCGATACATACACGGGAATTGATGCATCCACATTTTCAATTACCTCTGATCTTTCAATCGACGGCAGAAATCCAGGTGATGAACTTTTCGATCTCGCGCAATCAGTCGCACCCGGCGTTTATTCGATCGCAGTTTCACCACCGATAACGCAAGCACAAAATGCGCATATCTTTGCTGAAGTAAAAGATGTTCAAGGAAATGTTGCCCGCGTCAAAGAAGAATTTTCAGTAGGCGCACCGCTGTTCTTATTCAAAGATGATTTTGAAGATGGCGATGCATCTGATTGGACGTACTTTAAAGGAAACTGGAGCGTTTTAAATGGATCATTAACTGGAGTTCATTATAAGAAAGCGGATGCCATCGCGCCATTCGTTGGTTGTACAAATTGTATCGTTGAAGCAGACCTTCAATTTGAAACAGCCGGCGGGAAAATTTCTTTGCTCGCGTGGTTCCAGGACAAGAAAAATAATTTTGAAATTGTCTTGAAAGAAGATAAAGACAAGATCCAGTTGCTCAGAAAAGAAAATGGAATCAAAACCATGAAGCTGAAAGGAGATCTTACAATCGATCCTGGAACGAACTACCGCGTAAGAGTAACGAATAATTCGGGGGCGATTAGCGTTCTGGTTAACGGAACCCTGATCCTTTCAGGCAACATAAGTAACAATCCGTTCGGCACAGTGGGATTCAGGATTAAAACCACAAGTGCGAGCTTTAAAGAAATTACAGTGTACTAACTCTGTGGCTTTGCGGTAAAATGTGGCGGCCGGTATGGTGAGACTCGACAACATCCTGAAATACGCCGGATCGATCGGCGCATCCGATGTTCACATCGCATCTGAGACAACTCCGCTAATCCGCATCCATGGCGAATTAAAGCCTGTCAAAATGAATCCTCTTACTTCCAAGGAGTCACTTGAATTGATCAACGAAATCATGACTCCGGAACAAAAAGATCATTTTGGTAAAAATCTGGATATCGATTTCTGCTATCAAGCCCAGGGAATCGGAAGATTTCGCGTCAATATTTTGAAACAACGGAAAGGCGTAGATGCAGTCTTCAGGATCATTTCTCCCGAAATTCCAACCTTGGAAAAATTGGGCCTTCCACCAGTGGTCAAACGCATGACCGAACATCATCAGGGACTTGTGTTGGTAACAGGTCCATCCGGATGCGGAAAAACCACGACACTTGCTGCAATGATCGATCAAATAAACGCGAACAATAAGTTGCATATCATCACGCTGGAAGATCCGATTGAATATGTACACACGAATAAACTTTCAAATGTCACTCAGCGCGAAGTTCATCGGCACACTGAAAGTTTTGCGGCAGCGCTACGTGCAGCTTTACGTGAAGATCCCGATGTAATTCTAGTTGGTGAAATGCGTGATCTTGAGACCATTTCAATGGCCATCACTGCTGCAGAAACCGGACACCTTGTTCTTGGTACGCTTCACACCAGAAATGCATCAAAAACTGTAGATCGAATTATTGATGCATATCCGCCAGCCCAACAGAATCAAATTCGTGCAATGGTTTCCGATTCACTTCGCGGGGTAATCAGCCAACAATTAATCCCTCAAGCCCACGGAAAAGGTCGTGTAATGGCATATGAAATTCTGGTTTCCAATCTTGCAATCGGTAATTTGATCCGCGATGGGAAATCCTTCCAAATTCCATCATTAATGCAAATCGGAGTAAAAGAGGGAATGGTTCTGATGGATTACAGTCTCGCAAGACTTGTGAAAGAAAAAGTAATTACATATGAGCAAGGTTTTGCTCGAGCTGAAAACAAGAAAGCAATTATAAAGCCAGTGTAGGTATGTAATGGGGGCGAGAAGAAATGGCTAATATTGACCGTTTTTTTTTAATCGTAAAGGAAAAAGATGCGTCCGATATTCATTTCCTTGCGGGATCTGTACCAAAACTTCGGGTAGCCGGTAACCTTGAACCGATTGAAGGCGAACCTCCAATAACACACGATAAACTCGTTGAACTACTGTTTGAAATTATCGGACCGACCGAAAAAGCAAAATTTATGGAAACGAAGGAACCTGGATTTTGCATACGGTCTGGAAGGTGTTGCACGCTTCCGGTGTAATTATCTTTTGCAAAAAACAGGAATGGGCGCTGTTTTTCGATTGATCCCTGAAAAAATCAAATCAGTCGATCAACTTGGTTTGCCCAAAGCGATTGAAAAATTAGCTCATCTTCAAAGCGGCCTCGTATTGGTCACTGGCCCAACGGGCAGCGGAAAATCAACAACGCTTGCAGCAATTATCGATGTGATTAATAACACTTACAATAAACACATCCTTACGATCGAAGATCCGATCGAATTTGTTCATCAGAACAAAACCTGTTTAATCACTCAAAGAGAAATTGGACACGATACTCGCGGGTTTGGTAATGCATTGCGAGCTGCAGGACGTGAAGATGCTGATGTTGTATTGGTCGGTGAAATGCGTGATTTGGAAACTATTTCTCTTGCGCTGACTCTGGCTGAAACAGGACAACTTGTATTTGGAACCGTTCATACCAATAGTGCAGCAAAAACAATCGATCGTATTGTTGATGTCTTTCCACCCGATCAACAGAACCAGGTTCGCATAATGCTTTCTGATTCGTTAAAAGGGATCGTGTCTCAACAATTGCTGCGAACCAAAGATGGTAAAGGCAGAGTTGCGGTGAATGAAATCTTATTTGGGTCTCCTGCGCTCTCAACAGTAATTCGTGAAGGCAAAATTCAGCAAATTATGTCATTGATTCAGGCAGGCAAAAATGACGGTATGCAATCCATTGATGGTGCTTTAACTGACCTGGTTCATAAAGGCATAATCACACCGGAAGAAGCTTACCTGAAAGCATTTGATAAAAAACCCTTCGAGTTGTTGGTCAAACAACAACAGCAAGCGGCCTACTAGCTCGATGCTGGATTCTGGATGCTTGATGCTAGGACATCATAAGCCCGACAACTCGAGAAATGCCGAGCATCAAGCATCCAGCATCTAGCATCTGGAAACTTTTCGTGCTAAATTGTGGTGGCACCTTACCTCTGCCAGTGAAGACATGGGATTCTGGAGAGACTGGCGGAAATTGTTTCAAGTCATATATTTAGCATTAATTTTCAAGCGGTAGGTGCGTTATTATTTCAAGACATATTAAAGTAATCCGAAGGCTGCGTGAATTTTGGATGATCGGCCGCGGCCTTACTCGAAAAAGCCATCCGGTATTGGCACATATTGTGCCGATTCGGCGTTGCAATCTGGCTTGTACTTATTGCAATGAGTTTGATGATTACTCGGCTCCGGTGCCCGAGAATGTAATGCTGGAGCGAGTTGATCATTTAGGCGATCTGGGTCTTAGTGTCCTTGTAATCAGTGGGGGCGAGCCCCTTCTTCATCCATCTCTGGATACGATCATTGCGCATGCCCGCAAACGCGGCATGCTCACCGGCCTGATTAGCAATGGATATCTCCTAACAGTCGATCGTATTAAACGATTGAATGCCGCAGGACTGGATCACGTTCAAATCAGCATCGATAACATCAATCCGGATGAAGTTTCCAAAAAGAGCCTCAAAGTTCTGGACAAGAAGCTGCAAATGTTGGCTGAACATGCGCAATTTGGCGTTAATGTTAATTCGGTAATCGGCGGCGGCATCAAAAATCCAGAGGATGCGGAAATCGTAAGCAAACGCGCAATTGAATTGGGTTTAACTACGACTCTGGGCATTATTCATAATGGACACGGTCAATTGAAACCGCTCACCAAATTGGAGCAAACGATTTATCAAAAGCTAAGAAATCAGGGAAAACGCAGTTGGACACGTTTCTATAAATTCCAGGACAACATTGCATTAGGCAAAGCCAATGATTGGAGTTGCAGAGCAGGCAGCCGCTATTTGTATATTTGTGAAGATGGTTTGGTACATTATTGTTCCCAACAACGTGGATATCCTGGAATTCCACTTTCGGAATATACACGAACAGATATAAAGCGCGAATTCAATACCAAGAAATATTGTGCTCCGTATTGTACTGTTGCTTGCGTACACGTCGTAGCTTCATTCGATAACTGGCGCGGTCCGCAAACTGAACGCGCTTTCGATCGGAAACATGCCCCCACGCAAGAACCGGAACCAGTCAATCTAGCCAACGCCCCTACTGCCGCAGATTAACTCCCAAGTTCCATCATTGGAATCATGCAAGATGGAAATCCAGATTAGGGATCTAGATCTTCCGGAGCTGGAACCATATCGAACACTACGAAGACCGGAAGATCATTGGCGCAGAAGAATTTTTGTTGCAGAAGGCGAAAAGGTTGTTCGCCGGTTGATGCAATCCGGACTCAATATCATTTCTTTTCTGATGACTGCGCAATGGAAACATCAAATTTTTTCTGATGAGGCTTCTGCCACCGCTCCTGTCTATATCGCATCCAAAGCTCTACTGGAAACTATCGTAGGATTTCCACTGCATCAAGGCATCATGGCAGTCGCAAAAATGCCGGATGAAGGTTCATTGGAAGAATTACTTTCGATTCGCAAAGAACCGTTGATCGTTGCACTGGACGGCGTGGTAAATGCGGAAAATGTCGGAGTCGCTATTCGTAGTTGCGCTGCATTTGGAGCTGATGCGATTCTGGTTGATCAAACTTCAAGCAGCCCATGGCTGCGCCGCTCAGTTCGAAATTCTATGGGAGGCATTTTTCAAATTCAATCATTTCATGTTCCAGATCTGACGCAGAAACTGGTTGAATTCAAACAAAAATATGGAATGCGGATCATTGCCGCGCATCCCGGCGGTAATTCTCAGTTAAGCTCAACTGATTTAAAACGAGGGATTGTGCTGGTATTTGGAAATGAAGGTTTTGGACTGTCCGAACGTATATTAAATGTGGCTGATTGTGCGGTATCGATTCCGATGAGAAACAGCACTGATTCGCTGAACATAGCAAGCGCCGTCGCCGTATTCCTTTACGAGGCTTCCCGTCAAAGAAATTCTTAACTTGTCGATTTAGAGTTAGTTGGTTCGTCTTAATAATTCAGGAGGAAAACGAAATGCCAAAATTTGTTTTGTTATTAAAAGAAGGATCGTTCGATGAATATTCACCGGAACAGATGCAAAAGATCGTTGAAAAATATGTAGGCTGGAGCAAACAACTTAAGGAAAATGGAACATATTTAGCCGGAGAAGAGTTATCAGGAAATGGTCGTACAGTTGCTATCAAGAATGGCAAGGTGATTGATGGACCTTTTGCAGAAACGAAAGAATCAGTTGGCGGTTTTTGGATGATTGAAACCGACAATTTAGATAAAGCTATTGAGATTAGTCGGAGTTGTCCGCACCTTGACTTTAATGGTGTTGTAGAAGTTCGCGAAGTCATCCCCCATTAAGAAATACTAACCACGAAGGTCTTCGTGGCCTGCTTTGAAAAGTGTTAATCAATAAGTTCCCCCTCCTTATGAAGGAGGGGATTGAAGGGGTGGTTGGAGACATTTGAAAGGCTCCAACCCCCTCTTTAATCTCCCCCTTTATAAGGGGGAGAACGCGGCGACTGTTTTTCATTATTTCTGTTTGATCTAAGATCATGAGTTACTTCGTGGTTTAAAAAGAGAGTTCATGACAATAGCAGAGTCATCCATTCACGATTTGGTTGATCATCTATTCAGGCAAAAATCGGCACAAATCACGGCCATCCTGGTAAAAATTTTGGGAATCGATCATCTCGATTTAGCGGAGGATGTCGTTCAAGATGCATTGATCAAAGCAATTCAACAGTGGCCATTTTCCGGTGTTCCGAAAAATCCGGGAGGATGGTTAATGCAAGCAGCAAAATATCGTGCACTTGATATTTTGCGCCGCGAAACAACTTTTCGCGAAAAACAACCTCAACTGATTCAACAAATCACTCAACACATGGACAAAGATACTCAGGGACAACCAGAATTTGAAGATGAACAGTTAACGCTCATGTTCACATGCTGCCATCCACAACTGAATCTAGAAACGCAAACAGTTTTGATTCTGAAGACACTATGCGGATTTAGTGTTAACGAAATTGCACGAGCGTTTCTCACACAACCTGCAACAATTGCACAACGGCTCGTGCGAGCAAAAAGGAAAATCAAAGAAGACAAAATCAGATTCGAGATTCCGGAGAATCAGGAACTCAGAGTTCGTTTGCACACTGTTCTGAATGTTTTGTATCTATTTTTCAATGAAGGCTACGGAGCCACTGAAGGCGAAGATCTTGTCAGGCACGATCTTTGCGAAGAAGCGATCCGGCTTGCATTTCTTGTGGCAGAACATCCCGCAAGCGATTTGCCTGAAACGCACGCTCTCCTGGCACTGATGTTGTTTCATGCAGCACGATTGAAAACCCGCACCGATAGTGATGGCAATCTAATTCTTTTGGCAGAGCAAGATCGAACTCAATGGGATCGTAAGCTTATTCAACGCGGATTCTATCATCTCGATCGTGCAGCATCCGGGAAAGAGATGACGGAATATCATGTTCAAGCGGTTATCGCTTCTTATCATGCTTCAGCAGAGAACTATGAAAACACAAATTGGGGAAAAATTTTGGATTTCTACGACATCTTGATTTCACTAAACCGTTCACCAGTTTTCATGCTAAATCGAGCGGTAGCAATGGCCATGAGAAATGGTCCGGAATCAGGATTGATAGAACTTGATGAATTACGCAAATTGCCTTCAATGCAAAATTATTACTTGCTTCCTGCAACTTATGCTGAGCTTCATCGCAGACTGGGGAATCACCAGGAGGCGGCCAAGTACTATCGTCAAACTCTGGATTTGGTTCGCACAAAACCGGAACGCCAATTTGTGATGAAAAGAATTGCGGAGACGCAGGATTAATTAGGTGATGCGTGATGCGCAATGCGTGATGCGCAATGCGGGATGCGCGATGCGGGATAACGCGATGCGACGTGCGGTATACGCGGTGCGAGATGCGGATACGCGATGGGAGGTAACCCCCAGCGTAAGCTGGGGGTAATAGATCATAAAAAGATTCAGCCCGCCGCAAGGCGGGCGTAAGACCTATTTCACTGATAAAAATCCGAGACGTCCCGGAAACATAGGTATCCTTCCATAACTCTGTAGATAACGTACCCGAAAACCAGCACGCTCCAATTCGCGCCGAATCAACGACCGCTTTAACACTCTTACGTGATGAAGCTCTTCGCTTCTTCGATAGTGAGCAACAATTTTCCGAAACGTCACCTGATGGCGTGTAAGAATTCTTTTCTTACGATCACACGTAGCTTCAAACAAAATCACCCAATCCTTGCCGGTCAAATAAATTCTTTTCGGATATTTCAATTCGTATGGCAAAGATTCCATAACATCAAAAATGAAAATTCCACCTGGCTGTAGTGCTTCGTAGATATTGCGAAACAGTTGAAATAACGAATCTCTTTTTAGATTTCGATCAAACAGATAGCTGATGCATTCACCAATCGACGTAACAGCATTGCAAGATGGCAATTTTGTTTGAAACAATGATCCAATTTTGAACTTCGCAGCCGGTGCACTCTTTCGCGCCAACTGAATCATTGCTGAAGATTGATCAACACCGAAAACTTCATAACCATGATGTAGAAGATGCCGTGCCCAGATTCCACTTCCGCAACCAAGATCAACAACCAAACCGGAATGAATTCCATGATCTCGCAACAGTCTTAACAATCCTGGAGCCGCTTGATTCGCAAATCCGCCAAACCCGCGATCATGAATATAAGCCAGGTCTTCGTCATATTTTCCGGTCATATCGTGTGTCTCTCGTCGAGAGATGAACCCCAATGGTATACTAACTGGGGGACTCAACGATCTTTGTCTAAGAAGCTTATAGCCTTAGGATTTCTGATCCTCTTAACAATCACCTTAGCATACCAAATCAAACCTTCTTACGATCTTTCAACACGCGCGCTTCGCATTTCCGGATTACATCTACCGGAAGGTACTCCACCAAATCAATATCAATGGACGACCGGTTATGCGCAGATCCGCTTAAATGGAATCGGACGACAGCAATACAAACTCACAATCGATCTGAATGGGGAACGACCTGAAAACATAAAACATCCAACGATCCGCATATTCGCGAACAAAACTTTAATCAGTTCATTCATTGGAGATAATTCGCGTCGCAGTTACGTTCTTGATATAAAGCCTGATTCGATTGGCGTATCCGGCAATCTGGTAATTCGAATTGACTCCGAAACATTTAATCCAGTGCCTGATCAACGTATTTTAGGCGCCGGATTATTTTCATTCAAACTGGAATCCGGTCAAAAAACTCAACTCGTTTTTCCGGCACTAATTCCCTTGCTATGGTCCTTGCTGATTTCATTTTTTGTCTGGCGAATTGTAAGAATCACCGGCTCACCTGTAGTGGCAGGAGTCGTTTTCATATTGTTTCTATCTGCGATTGTTTATGGTTTGGCTACTGAACGACTCTGGACCGTATCCTTGCTTCCCGCTGTCGCATTATTTGCGGGAATTGGCGCTGCAGTTGCCGAAATAAAATCACGATCAACATCGCTTGAAGCAATCCTTGCGCTTTTGGTGATGTTATCTGCAGTGCATTTTACATATCAGTTTTACGGAATTCTTCACACAAGCCGGTTCGAGGACATCACGAAGATTTTTGAAGCTGCTGAAAAATTAAGAAGCAAAGAAGATCCTTATGAATACAGCATCACCAAGAACGATCCATTATTTGCTCACAGTTATGTTTATCCGCCGCCATTCGCCCAATTCATTGAATTGTTTCTACCTTTAGGAATTGCAAATGGAATCAAATTATGGGTCATTTTGAATTTTCTGCTTTACATAATCCTGATCGGTGCTCTTGTCCGTTTATTTGATTTTAAATGGCGATCATACGGCTTTTATGCCTTTGTTTTGATCGCACTAAATTTCAAACCAGCAATCAGCACGCTTTCAAATGGGCAAATGGATATTTTGATGCTTGCATTGTTAACCGGTGCGTTCGCTTTTGCGATTCGAGAACGCTATTTTGCATCAGGCGCAACGCTGGCATTCGCGATCATTGTGAAATTGCAGCCGGTTTTGATGGTGCCATTTTATTTAACAAAAGAAAGATGGCGCGGAATTTTTGGCATCGTTTTTGGAATTGTTTTCATTGTCTGTTTGTCTATCACCATGAATTCCCCGATTCTTTATGAACGTTATGTAACAAACATCCTTCCATCGCGTGGCGCAGAACTCACCGGGCATCCTGAAGATCAATCGTTATCCGCTTTTATCTGCAGATTGAGCGGCGTGACAGGCATGAACAAACTTACACCATCACAGCATCATGGAATTCTGCTTGGAGCAAATACAGTCGCTTTTTTATTGGCCTTAATCACACTTGCAACCATGTGGTATTCGGATCAAGAGGGCGAATTACAGCTTGGCCTGTGTTTTTCCGCATTCATCTCATTGATGCTGTTGATTTTGCCCACAGCATGGATCCATTACGAAACCCAATTGTTATTCCCGATTGGTGTTTTACTTTTTTATGCATTGTTTGAAGGCAACTTCAAAATTTTTGCGATCTGGGCGATTTCCGCTTTTCTGATTTCGTTCGGTGATCGCAGCCTGTTTGCGGATCCAAAATTTACTGAATGGCCATTGATTCTTGTGCAATCCTACAAATTCTATGGAATTCTTTTGCTGTGGGGAACATTAATCTACGCTCAACTTGAAAGGAAGCTCGCTCAATGAAAATCCGCGCAAGATCACCGCTTCGGATTAGTTTTGTTGGTGGCGGAACAGATTTGCAACATTGGTATGAAAAACACAACGGAGCTACGTTATCTGCAACAATCAATCGCTATGCATATGTCAGCCTTTCCCCGCGTGAAGATCAAGAGATTTACATTCAATCAGTCGCTTTAGGTTATTCAATCAAATATTCGCTGGCAGATGATCCTGTATATGATGGCGTTTTAGATCTGGTGAAAGCAGCAATAGGAAGATTAGGCGGACCGCATGGAATGGAGCTTGATGTTCGATCGGATGCTCCGCCAGGAAGCGGATTAGGCGGATCTTCTGCGCTGACTGCAGCAGTGATTGGAGCGCTTGCCAGATACTCAGGTCGTCAACTGACAAAACAAAAACTTGCGGAACTAAATCACACCATTGAACGTGTCGATCTTGGAATTCAAGGCGGCAAGCAAGATCAATATGCAACTACGTTCGGCGGTTTTAATCTTTTTGAGTTCAATTCTGATGGCGTGAAAGTGAATCGATTAAGAATTGATCGCGACATCGTCAGCGATCTTGAAGCACATCTGATGCTCTGTTATTCCGGCAAAGTGCGGTCGAATCTTGGATTGATTGAAAAACAGGTCAGGTTTTATAAAGAGAGCCGCAAACAAACACTGGAAGGGATGCAGCGCTTATATGAATTGGTGTTTGAAATGAAGGATGCGCTGGTCAAAGGTTATTTGGAAAAATTCGGGCGCATGTTGAATGAAGCTTACGTGAACAAGAAACGGATGAATCCTGAAGTTGCAGAAGGAACGATGATCGATGATTTATATCAAACCGCATTGCAGCATGGCGCCATCGGCGGCAAATTACTCGGTGCAGGTGGAGGTGGTTACCTGTTGATCTATTGTGAATTGCATCGTCAACAAGAACTTAGACACGCCCTAGAAAATATGGGTGCACAATTCATGGACTTCTCGTTTGTCGATGTCGGATTGAAATCATGGCAGAGCTATGGCCAGGAATAACAAGAATATTCCTGTATTAATTCTTGCCGGAGGTCTTGGCACCCGCCTGGAGCGTGCACTACCGAATTTGCCGAAATCGCTTGTACCAATTAAACGCAAGCCGTTCTTATATCGTCTGCTGGATCAAATTGATGATGCGGGATTTAAAAAAGTGATTTTGTGCACTGGTTATCTGGGTGAACTAGTTCAGGAAGAATTTGGAAATTCTTTTCGCGGGCTTTCGCTAGTCTATTCACGGGAAAAACAGCCGCTCGGTACTGCTGGCGCATTACGACTTGCAGTTCCGATGATCAAAAACAATTTATGTCTCGTAATGAATGGCGATTCTTACATCAATATCGATCTGAATGATTATTTACAGTGGCATTCGTCAGGACGTTTCAAAGGCTCCATTGTTTTGAAAAGGATGCAGAAACCTATTCGATATGGCAGTGTTAAATTAGATAATCGCGGAATCATAAAAAGCTTTTGCGAAAAATCTGCGGCAAAAGGCCCGCGCTGGATTAATGCAGGCGTTTACTTGTTTTCCAGAAACTTGTTGAAATCACTTCCACGTGATCAAAGTTTATCGTTAGAACGCCAGGTAATTCCATTCTGGTTGAAACATAAGTTAGGCGGATATTGTTCCAATGCCAGATTCATTGATATCGGAACTCCGGAATCTTTGAAACAAGCTGAAAAGTTCTTTGAGAAAAAATAGTGAGCGGAAAAGTAATTGTTGTAGTTCCTACTTTCAATGAACGTGAAAACATCGAAGCACTTGTAAAACAAATCCTCAAACAACCTTTGAATATTGAACTCATCGTAGTTGACGATAATTCACCCGATGGCACCGGAGAAATTTTAGATAAGCTTGCCGCTGTAGATCAGCGCATTCATGTGTTACATCGAATGAATGAGCGTGGCAGGGCAAGTGCGGGACTTGCAGGTTTCAAAAATGCGCTAACTCAATCAGATGCTGAATTCATAATTGAAATGGATGCAGACTTCTCGCACGATCCGGATGATTTGCCGGCGCTAGTTGGCGCTGCTAAAAATGCTGATGTTGCAATCGGCTCAAGATATGTTCCTGGGGGTGGACAAAAGAATTGTTTGCCTCGCAATATTTTGTTCAGCCGGATTATCAATTGGGTAAATCGTCATATATTGAAAGTCGGAGCAAAAGATGCGAGTGGCGGCTTTAAATGTTATCGGCGCAAGGTTTTGGAAACGATTCATCTGGATAATTATTTAGCACGCGAATTTTCAGTCGGTGTTGAAACGCTGATGAAGTGTCAGAAATATGGTTTCAGATTTCAGGAAATTCCGATCACATTTGTAAATCGCCGCGCCGGTCGTTCAAAAGCAAATCTGCATGTATTGATCGAATATCCAATTTCAGTTATGAAGTTGTGGCTGCGATCTCTTCAAGGCAAAATCGATTAGCGTCTCTGTGGTTGATAATTGTTTTTGTACCAGGATTCTAACTCAGATGTAATTTCTTCCGGCTGCTTTCCAGCAAAATCAAACACCGGACCGAAATGAACAAGCACATCGCCTTTTGCTGGACCACGTGCCGTTTCAGGCCAAACTTCGAACGCCCCTTTCAACACAATCGGCAACACTCGTAGTCCTGTTTCTTTCACGATCACACCAATGCCCGGGCGAAATGGAAACATAGCTCCATCCTGTGTGCGCTTCCCTTCCGGAAATATCAACGGACAGTATCCGTGATCTGCAAGCCATCCCGTATGTTGAATCGCTGATCTCAAGCCGACTCCGGTTACCGGCAAAGGATAGCTGTTGAAAAAAAGTGATGAAGCCATCAAATCAATTTTGCGCCGGTTCGTTCCCATCGCAGGTGCAAGCTTTCTACGCCATGAACGCGGCAATGCTTTCAAAATCACCGGCGGATCTAAAATGCTTTGATGATTCGATACAAATAAAATTGGACCTTCAACCTTTTTTAAATTCTCCAAGCCAGAAGAATAAACCTTCATCCTGATGCGCATCGCAGGTGATGCAAGTCCATACCACGCAATTTTTCGGAACATCCGCAGCGGCCACCACAATCTCCATACGAAAGGACTATACTCTTCAGATTGTTTTTGTGTTGGTTGATCAATCAACCGAACAACATCTGACATCGTTTTTGCTTTTGTAAATTCCGTTTCATTGATTTCGATGCCTGCTTTTTGTTCAAGCTCCATCATCAATTCCAATCGTTCCAGCGAAGACAATCCCAGATCAGAATCGAGTCTGGAAGAATCGATGCGGCCTTCTAAAATCTTTGATGCAATATCTTCAACCGGAGATTCATCCGCGGCACTCCCCTTTTGAATCGTCAATCTTTTCAGCTTGCCTGTCGATGTTCGCGGTAATTCATCTTGCGGCCATAAACTCCAGGATTGAATCTGCTGATGCGGCTGTAGAGCTTTGTTCGCTTTAGCAACAACCTCATCCGCATTCGATCCTTCGCGCAAAACTAACACCGCATGAACACGTGGTTTATCATCACTACCACCATTCACCATCGCCGATTCACGCACACTACTTTGTGAATTCAACGCCGCTTCCACATCTTCCGGATACACATTCATCCCACCCGGCAACACAATCACTTCTTTTTTCCGGCCTACCAAAACCAAATTACGATTTTCATCGAAGCGTCCAAGATCACCGGTCCGCAGCCAGCCGTCTTCAAACATTTCGCGAGTAGCATCTTCATTTCGGAAATAACCGGGACTGACATTCGCACCTCGCACCATCACTTCACCATCATCTGCAATTTTTACTTCAAGCCCAGGCAGCACTTTTCCAACTGAACCTTGAACAATTCCTTTGAATGGATGTGTAATCGTCACTGATGGTGCTGTTTCCGTTAGCCCGTAACCTTGAATCACTGCGCACCCAAGTTTCGACCAAAACTGTTCTTCCTCTTTTGGTAACGTCGCGCCGCCAACAATGAATGCCCAAAACTTCAATCCGAACATGCGATGGACTTTGCGATATTTCCACCAACGTCGCAGTGTTCCTTTTGATGTTTGGTCATCCATGACTATTTGTTTTCGTTCAACCATTTTGTGCAACAGCGATAATTCATGCGGAACACAGATAATGGCCGAAGCATGATTTGCTTTGACAGCTCGTACAACTTGCGGTGGTGCTGGATCTGCAAAAATGATTGTGCCCCCTAGCATTTGTGGTATGAACAATCCCATGACCTGTCCGAATAAATGACTGAGCGGAATCAGATGAACGAAACCAAACTGCGAAAATAATTTTGTGTACTTCAGATATTTCTGAATCTCTTTATGTACCGGTTGTAGATTCGCCAGAATATTTCCATGAGTGATCATCACTCCTTTTGGATCACCGGTCGTGCCTGAGGTGTAAATGATTTCCAATAGTGTTTCAGGTTTAGGCGGCGTCGAATCAGGGGTAAAGGAGTTTGGTGTCTCAAGCAATTTGTTCCATGCCGCACCATTTTGATCTGAACAGATCAACCGCGCTTCTGTAATGGCAGCAATTTTGTTTACAAACTCCGCAGTGAATGATGCATCTAAAGGGACCGCAACCACACGGCTTAACAAACACGCATAAAAAGTCATTGCCCAGCCTGCGCTGTTTTCACCCCAAATGATGATGCGATCGCCTGGCTGAATTCCTAATTGTTGAAATGCCGATGCGATTCTGAACGCGCCAGATTCAATTTCGCCGTAGGTCGTTTTCTTGTTTCGAAAACCCGTTTGCTCAATGAATGCAGTTTTATTTTCATATCTACGAAAAGCTTCCAGCGAAAAATCAGCAAGACTTTGCATTGAAGATTCCCCACAAAGGCACAAAGGTCACAATGATTCTATTAAAATAAATAAATTTAGCTCTGTATACTTTGTGTCTTTGTGGTGTTACCGGAAAGGATTTGTTGCAATAATTTTTCAAGCGTGGGAATTGTGGCTGGATCCATGAAGGATTTTGTTTCGGCAAATACTTTGGAAATTTCGTCAGACTTTGCGCCAACATTCAAAGCTCCCCGAACGTGAGAATGGAATTGGCGCTCTACATTCAAAACGGCGGTCATTGCTATGATCAATAATTCACGGACCATCGGATTCAGATACGGACGTGATAAAACTTTTCCATAACCTTCAATAATCATCCAATCGGCAAGATCAGGATGCAATTGATTCATGTTCTCAACCATCTTTTCAAATTGATTTCCATACACCTGCTTGCACAATTCAATCCCCCGTTCGCGCCAAATCTCCAATGATCCAAACTCTTCACGCAAATGGTCTTTATTCCCGGGAACTAATCGATTCAAGACAATCAGTGCATTAATTGTGGATGCAAATCCGGCAAACAAATAAGTTTGCAAAATAACTTCCCGAATAATGGCAGGGTCGATTTTATTATTGAGCGCTGATATTAATTCGCGCTCCAATATGAATTCCGAACGCACACAAACCGCGCAACTAATTCGCACGAAGCTTAGGATCTCGGAGTCTTTGTGGTTCACATTCGCTCAGGGATTGGGATGCCAAGCATATCCATGCAGGTTTGCATGCCTTCAGCAAACATCCGGACTGTTGCAGTGCGCTGAAGCTTTCGAAGTCGATCCGATTCGTGCAGTACCGGATACTTGTGATAGTAGTTGTTAAATCGTTGCGCCAGCTCAAACACATGCTTTGCAAAATATGAAATTTCGAGCGAACGGATCGCTTTGGTTGCAATATCCTTCACCCGGATGATTCCTAAAATGATCTGCCATGTATCTTCGTTTTCCTGATTCTCGCCTTCACTTAATGACTTCAATCCGGCCGCGAGTTCATCTTCGGTTGGCTTAAACCCTGAGTCTTCCAGTTTGCGGAAAATACTTCTGGCACGCACCATCGAATATTGTAAGTAAGGTCCGGTTTCACCTTCAAAACTCAAAGCTTCATCCATATCAAAGGTGATTACGGTATTGCGCGTAAAACGGATCATGAAATATCGTAAAGCTCCGATCGCAATGATTGATGCAAGCTGTTCTTTTTGCTGTTGATTCATGTCCGGATATAACGGTTGAATTCTCTCTTGTGCTTTTTGTTGAAGGCGTTCGATTAAATCATCCGCCTTTACACCAAGACCTTTTCGTCCGGACATTTCGACGAACGATTTTTGACGCTCTTCCGCGCTAAGTTGAAAACCAAGTTCAATAGCAGTTTTCGGAGACAACGTCACCATCTCATAAGCAAAATGAATTGAATGTTCCGCCTGTTGTGTATAACCCAGCGCACGAACTCCTTCAGCAACAACTTTTTGCAAATAGGATTGCCGTTGATCGATCACGTTATACACAAGGTCTCCCCCGCCAAAATGCGGAGCATTGGAATCGCCCTGGCCTGATGTTGTTGTCCAGAGCGGCGGTAAACCTGGCGGTGAATGTTCAAAATGTTTGTATCGAAAATCGATTCCCAGCAATCCGAATTTCCAAAGCTGATACGCAATATCCTTTCCTACATAAGTAACAGTACCGTTTGATCGGACGATAATTTTGTCGGCATCTTGCATGTCTTGAAACCCTTCACTACCGGCAAGCCTCATTACCCAGCAGCCTTTGTTTTTGCCTTCTTCAGCAAGAACGATCACACCTTTGTCACGTAACAACTTAAATGTATGATGCCAGAATTTCATTCCAATGATGTCGCTTTCCCGAGGCAATAAATCGTATTCAATTCTCAATCGAGCCATCGTTGATAGATGACACTCAATAATGCGGTTTGCAATTGCTTGCGACAAACTGAAAATCGGCTCTTCCCTTTCTTCCATCGCTTTCAACACATGCGCACGTTCTGCTTTACCTTCATCAGTTGTATCAATCCAGTGATGTGTTTCAGCATATAAATCCCAAAAGTAGTAATCGATGCGTCCTGAAATTGATCCCAGATCTTTTTCCGTTTTGCCCTGGCGCCGGAATCCAACTACAACATCAGCAACTTGAACTCCTGTGTCATCGATGTAGTTGTGCGTTTCCACAGGCGTTCCCATGAATCGCAAGAAGCGAACGAGCGAATCACCAAGGCAGGCATTACGCAAGTGACCAACATGCGCAGCCTTATTTGGGTTGATGTTGGTATGTTCTACAATTGCTTTCCCATCGCGTTTTGGCTCTGGCTGTAAAGGTGTGCGCTGCAAATTCGCTGCAACCGGTTCGCGTTTCAGTCTTAAATTGATATAGCCGTTGCCGCCAACTTCCGTCTTTGCAATCAACTCCAGATTTTTGTTGTTGATTGCATCAACAATCTGCTGGGCAATTACTTTGGGATTCTTTCGTAAAGTCTTTGCAAGCGGAAATGCAATCGTGTACGCCAGATCACCCATTTCTGGTTCTGGATACATCGGTTCGGGAATGGAATAATTTTCGAGCCCAAACAATTCGTTTAGAATTTGAGTAAGCTGATGTTCAAGGTTCTTTTGAATTTCTGGAATCATAAAATTTGAACCGGAGAAAGTGTTACACAGAAATCATCAAAATTCGAACTATGGAGGTCGTTTCTCCCCCTTATGAAGGGGGAGATGTAAGAGGGGGTTGAGATTCTCTCAAAAGAACCAACCACCCCGTCGCCCCCCTCCTTCATAAGGAGGGGGAACGTGTTGTCAGTAATTATTTTCATGGCTGTAACGGAGATACAGGGTTGATTTTGAATCTTCAATCGCTCATTAGATCGAATTGTTCGTGATGGAGATTATTATCAGGCCTGACTGTAATTGATTTACGCAAAAAAATTTGCATCTCTTTAAACACTTCCGCTTCGCCATCCTTCAATGCCGCAGCAATATCAGGATTCACACGCAAAATCACATCACTTCCTTCAAAAACCAATGCCTGCTTTTTCACTTCGTTCAAAATTTCATAGCAAATTGTTGAAACTGATTTGATCATTCCGCCGCCGCCACAATACGGACACGTCTGACACAATACTTTTTCCAGACTTTGTCGCGTTCGTTTGCGCGTTAAGATTACAAGCGTTGAGCTGCTGCCCGGCATAATTCTGGACGGCGATCGATCTTTTTTTAATTCATTCTCCAATGCTTCCATCACTTTTTGTTGATTGTCAGGATTTTCCATGTCAATAAAATCGATCACGATGATTCCACCCAGATCACGAAGCCTGATTTGCCGGGTGATTTCTTTCACTGATTCTAAATTCGTTTTGACAATCGTATCTTCCAGGCTTCTTTTCCCAACAAATTTTCCGGTGTTTACATCAATGGCAACCAGAGCTTCGGTATGATTAATCACAATATATCCGCCAGATTTCAGCCACACTTTATCGTGTAATGCTTTTTCCAGTTCGCGCTGGACCTCAAACTTTTCGAAAATTGGATAATCATGTCCATAAAGCTTGATCTTTGGAACAATACCCGGATCGATTTTGTTTACAAATTCAATGATCTGTTCGTATGCTTTTTCTGAATCGATATGGATCGCTGTAAGATCAGACCAGAGTGAATCACGGACAACCCGTTCCAGTAAATTCATTTCGCGATGAAGCAGTGAAGGCACAGATCCGTGTTCAAAGTTTTGTTTTAATTCTTCCCAGAGCTGATACAAATATTTAATTTCTTTTTCCAGATGTTCCTCATTCACACCTTCAGCTGCAGTGCGAACGATCATGCCACCGTTGCCGCGTCGCAACGATCGGCATAAAGCCCTGAGACGCATCCGTTCTTCACGCGATTGAATTTTGCGCGAAACCCCAATCTGACCGACCGTTGGCATTAACACCACATAACGACTGGGCAATGTGATATGCGTTGAAATCCTTGGACCTTTTGTTCCGATCGCTTCTTTTGTAACACGCACCAGAACATGACGTCCTGGCCTGAGCAAATCGCCAATTCCAAGCGTCGCCACCACATTTTTCATTTCTTCAAATTCAGGTTCGCTTTCCGATGCTTCATCAACACTCAACATCCGTTCATATTCCGCAAGATCTTCATATACATCCTGAACATACAGAAATGCATCACGATCCAAACCGATATCTACAAACGCTGCTTCCATGCCAGGCAGAACTCTGGTGACTTTACCCTTGTAGATGTTGCCTACAATGCTGCGTCTGGTGGCACGCTCAATATGGATTTCGACCAGACGTTCATCTTCAAGAACGGCTACACGCGTCTCGTAATTCGTTGAATTAACGACGATCTCTCTTGTCGGCATACATATGTATTTTACCGCAATCTTTGAGACTCTGCGGTTATTTGACTTTTTGACTGAAATAGGTAACCATTTGGTTACATATCGGAGGTTCGATGCAAACTACAAATTATGATGTTTATCACGCGATTGCAGATCCAACCCGCAGGGCGATTCTTGATTTTCTGCGCACTGGACCGCACCAAGTTAATAAGGTTGCAGCAGAATTTCCGATGAGCCGTCCTGCAATTTCAAAACATCTTCGTGTGCTGCGATCTTCCAAATTAGTGAAAGAAAAACGGCAAGGAAGATTCAGGATGTATCAATTGAATCCAATGCCGTTGCGAGATCTGGATCGCTGGCTTGAAGAATATCGAGTTACATGGCAACGCAATTTACGGAACTTAAAAAATTACGTTGAACGGTTCAACAAATAAGGAGCAAGTTATGGTTACAAATGTAGAGCAAGATCAAATTGTTCAGGAAATTTTTGTTGATGCGTCTCCGGAAAGAGTTTTCAAAGCAATTACAACACCAGAAGAACTTCTTGCATGGTGGGGCGATGAAAACGCTTATCAATGCGAGAAATGGAATGTAGATTTACGTGTTGGAGGTCGATGGCACAGTGAAGGAAAGGGATCGCAAGGCGACGCATTCACTGTTGATGGAACTTATCTAGAAATTGATCCGCCGAATGTTCTTGTGTATACATGGGAACCAAGCTGGATGAAAATTCCGCCGACAACAGTGCGGTGGGAACTCAACTCGCAAGGTAAAGGCACCTTGGTTCGAATCAGGCACAGCGGTTTTGCCGGAAATATTGATGCGAAAAAGAATCATGAAGGCGGATGGCCACACGTTCTTGCATGGCTGAACAGATACGTAAGCAAACAATAGATCTTCACCCCCGCGATCCTGGTGCCGGCAAAATCTTCAATAAAACTAATCTTGCTGTTACTCTGCGGTTAATAAATCCCTTGAATTATGATTTGATGAGACAGATTCCGCGGTTTTATCATGAGAGCAGTTGTCTGCACCAGATACGGACCACCGGAGTGCCCTTCAAGTCAAAGACGTTGCTAAGCCCACACCTAAAAGCAATGAAGTACTGGTAAAGATTAATACAACAGCAGTAACTCCGAGCGATTGCTTCATTCGTGCCTTCAAAGTTTCAACCAAATTTTGGATTCCGGCAAGAGTGTTATTAGGCATTACAAAACCCAGGAAAATATTAGGGGCAGTTTTGGCTGGCGAAGTAGAATCTGCTGGCAACAATGCAAAACGATTCACCAAAGGTGACCAGGTTTATGCATTCACCAAAATGCGGATGAGTACTTATGCCGAATACACATCCGTTCCCGAAAATGGTGTGATCACGCTGAAACCCGCCAATCTAACTTTCGAAGAAGCAGCAGCAATTCCGTATGGTGGATTGTTAGCTTTGCATTTTTTGAAAAAAGGTAATATCGAGAACGCAAAAAAAGTTGTTATTTATGGAGCTTCCGGAGCAATCGGTACCTGCGCATTACAACTTGCCAAATATTTTGGTGCAGAAGTAACCGCGATATGCAGCACTGCGAATTTAGAAATGGTGAAATCTCTGGGAGCCGATGAGGTAATCGATTACACCAAAGAAGATTTCACAAATAGCGGCAAGGATTATGATTTGGTTTTGAATGCTGTTGGAAAACGAAAATCGCAATTGGATTGTTCGAAAGTGCTCACTACAAACGGCAGACATGTAACTGTGGATGATGGACTACCGAAATTACGTGCTGAAGATTTAGTTTTTTTCAAAGAACTGGCAGAAGCTGGAAAATTGAAAGCTGTCATTGACAGGGTTTATCCATTGGAGCAGATTGTTGAAGCTCATCATTATGTTGAGAAAGGACATAAGAAAGGCAACGTCATCATAACCGTGACACAGTGACAAAACTTAATCCACACTGAAACGTTAAATGTATTATGAAATTCATTACTGCTTTGTTGATTCTACTAACACTTCCGCTATTCGCAGCTAATGGAATGTGGCAAGGATTTCCGGAGGGTTGGGTATATGCTCCAGTACAAGGATATGATTCTTGGCCCGGTATTTATCATGATGAGAAAAGTGGGGCGTGTATCTTATTTGATGTCGCGTGGCCGTTCGTAGTCAAACCAGTTGATAAAGGGATGGATGGAATTCAACTCTCAGTAAAGTACAAACTTCACATTTCTGAAAATAGAAATTGCGCTGATGGGATTATTTTCAATGTTTCATTCTTTCCTGAAGTAGCAGAGGTAAAGGAGCAAATTTGGAATGTTTCAGCCTCTGCTTGTGATGAAACTCAAAAACTTCGGGTTAAAGGTTTCTTGTTTGGAAAAACATCAGGTCCCGTCACTTCTATTCCCAAGAAAATTGATTTTCGGAGTCTAAAGCGTTCCGAAATCCTTGCCGTCCCTATAGGAATCACTTATACCACGAAGTCGTGGCTCAGATAGGTGAACCATCAGATGCAGAATGCGGCCCTAATCTTGGATTTAGTGCTGTTTACTATGAAATGGATAGCAAAAATTGGCTAGAACACCGGTTCGTTTTTGATAAGCAACACCGTCTTCTATCAAGAAGGCAAATGAAGTAATTGTTGTTAGGAACCCTTTAGCCTTAAATTTCATGTTCGTAATCTCACGCAACGCCTTAATTGCGGAATTCGATTGTCCTAGTTAGTTGTTGCTGCCGAACATAATCGCCTATGATACTTTCTTATGCGAAATACTGAATTGTGCATCGTTCTCGCGGCCATGATTTTTTTTCTAATTATCTCTTCGTGTAAAACACAGACCGAAAAAATTACTCATTTCGATCTAATGACAATGGAACGGACTGTTTGTTATGGATCATGCCCAATCTATAAATTATCTATCCGGTCGAATGGGAGTGTTGAATACGACGGAATCGACCATGTCAAGATCAAAGGTCAGGCAAAAAGTCAGATTAGCCCTCAACAAGTTGCTCAGCTTGTCGAAGCAGCTAACGCAGTCAACTTTTTCGGTCTAAGGGATAAATATCAACGCACTGAAGATGGGTGCAAAGGAGTTGCTACCGATAATCCTTCAGTCATCATAAGCATTAAAATCGGAGAGCGCGAAAAAACTGTAGATCATTATCATGGTTGTTTGGCTGAAGTTGATCCATATCGTATTTATCCAGCTAACCTTGTTGAGTTCGAAGACAAAATCGACGATATCGTAGGCACATCCAGATGGACCGGTAATAATTAGAACGAATATGAATGATGTTCGGTTGATACAAATCGATGTTGATGGAACACCGCACGAAGATGCGGGCATTCTTTCGAAACAAGCGGCAGACGTTTGTGCACAAACCGTAGCTCTGTATCGTTCCAGAGGTTTCAATCCGCCCTGGGTTGGCTATCTGGCTATGCATGAACTTCAACTGGTTGGCACATGTGCATTCACCTGTGCGCCTACAGATGGCCGCGTAGAGATTGCCTATTTCACATTTCCTGAATTTGAGGGGCACGGCATCGCAACATCCATGGCAAAAAAACTCATAGAGATTGCCCACGCAACAAACGATCTTCTTGTTGTGTTCGCTCAAACATTACCAGTAGTTAACGCATCAAATAGTATTCTGAAAAAACTTGGATTTGAATTTGTGGGTGAAAGAACTCATCCGGAAGAAGGAATTGTTTGGGAGTGGCAATTGCATGACATTCATTGATTGGTCCGATTCCGAAGAAATGATCGGGTTGCTCATTGAGTATGTTGCTGATAAAAGGAATGAATCCCACGAAGATCCGAAGCGTCAGAAGTTTTTGTCTGATTTGTTAGCGGATCTAACGAAACAGCAAATTAATTTTGATCGACTTCAGAAAATCTATGAATCGATCGATCCGGAATTTAGGAACGATGAAGTCGTAATTCATGTTCACGATTGCATCGAAGAGTTAGAACGACTTCCACCACGCCTTTAATCAACACTATAGACGCGACCGCAATTAGCCAATAACCGAGATCCGGCTCATACATCATTACAAACACTTTCCATTCAGGAACGCGGACCGCAGCATACAGAACAAGTATTGGCCAGACAAAATGCAAGACCGCAATTTTTCCAATGTTCGATCCGTGGCGGTTTTTGTATCGAAATGGAATCCGTATCAGCGATATGAAAAGCAAAATCGTTAGTACGAACAAAATCAGATCGAAGATGATGTATAGCCGCTTGTTGCCCTGGCCTTGATCAGGCAAACGCTGATTCGAAACCAGATTCAATACACTATGAGCCATTGCGCGGACAGTTGAACCATCAATTGCCGATGTACCATGAGGTGAAGAAAATGTATCCAATGCGCTGTCAATATTTGCTGCAACAAAAACTCCCACCCGCTTTTCAGGATCGAAAAAGACAGAAGCCTGAAAGTTGGGAACTCCGCCATCATGATTAATCAGGATACGTCCATTTGCTTTGATAGATTCCCATCCACAACCATAAGGATTACGAATTGCTTCGGTATGCATCATCGAAATTCCTTGCGGCGACAGCACAGAAATATTTTTGTAACGTCCGCCATTCATTTGCGCAATGATGTAATGCCCCATGTCTTCTGCGCTGGAGATGATGTAACCGGAAGGAAGCACAGCGCGGACAAAAGGAAGTGTTACTGCGACCGGAAAACCAAACCACCAGCGATGCCCCATAGCCATACCGTGTTGTATTGCTTCATCTTGTGAAACGAAACTATTGTGCATCTCCAGTGGAATGAAAATATGTTGCGTTACAAATTCTTCATAAGATTGTCCCGATATTTCCTGCACAATGAATCCCAATGTGTTGTAATTCCCGTTGGAATAAGTGAATGCCTTGCCTGGTTCGGCGATCAATTTCAATTTCGCAAGGTATCGAACTGTATGTTCTAGAGCCTTGTTATCATTTTCTGATAATGTCAGGAGCTCCTGTGGTTGCGGAATGCCGCTGGTTTGTTTGAGTAGTTGACGTACTGTAATTTTCGCTGACATTTTTGGATCACCGATACGGAACCATGAAATGTAATTCTGAACAGGTGCATCGAGTTTGATTTTGCCAGCCTCAACCAGCTGCATTACAGCAAGCGCAGTGATTGGCTTGGACACAGAGCCAATCATGAAAGGAGTTTGCGGCGTCACTAGATCGTTTGATGGATTAGCATGGCCGTAACCTTTCGCGTAAATAATTTGATCGCCTTTTACTACAGCGAGCGCTAAGCCGGGAATTCGTGCTGACCGCATCCGCGCGGTAACGTAACCATCGATGGCATTAAAATTGATCTCAGCCATTGCCTTGCTCTGTGTCGAGCAAATCAACAGGATGGCTAACAACAAAAATGTATGGAACTTCATTTGTATGTATTAATAGGTGTATATTAATTTCATTCAACAATGAGCAAAACAGACACCAAAGATCTGCTCAAGTTCCTAAAACCTTTTGACAAAGATATTCAAGAAAGAGCCTTGTGGCTGCGAGAATTTGTCTGGGATTTATATCCCACCGCGAATGAATTAATTTATGACAACTACAATGCTCTTGCGTTTGGATGGTCACCGACCGATAGAGTGGGACATGTTTTCTGTTCTGTTGCCGTTGGCAGAAGCAGCAACAATGTTCACTTTGGATTTTATTGGGGCTCGGAACTCGATGACCCAAAGAAAATGTTGATAGGCGGTGGCAATCAATACAGATACATTTTGGTCAAAAGCAAAGACACATTTCCAAAGGCTTACATCAAAAAGTTAGTGAAGCAGGCTTATGCCAATTCAATGGCAAAAGTGAAAGACAAAAAGCAATTAATGCAAGGCGCGACCATTACAAAAACGATTTCAGCTAAAAAGCGTCCCCCTGCGAAAAAGAAAAAATCAAAGTAGCATATCCAGAAGTTGGCGGTTTACTGCTGCTTGATCCGACTCAAAGCTTAGCGGTGATTGTTTGGTTCCTTGATGCCAGAGATATTGCCGCTCGCGGGTAACTGGAAATTCCACATCAATTTCGTACAGCGCTTTTACAACATGTTGAATTCCAATCGTTGCGCCATTTTCGATTTTCATTTCAATCAGCAAGCGCTGCCCTGATTCATCCAAACTCAACGAACGGACAAATTTTTTGATATCGACTATTTTTGCGCTCTTGTGTTTTGTAATTAGAATCTCCGGCTTTGCATGAAAAGCATCAATCGCAAATTGATGGCACGTCTCCACTGAAATTTCTTTTCGCGAAGCAAAGTTTTTAATCACACTTTCGATTGCCGGATCTGCAAGATTTACGCTGTAATCAGATCCACTAACCAAAGTTGATAAAGATCCGGCCTCGCGCGAAATCTGAATCACTTTCAGGAAACCCATTTCCGGCGGGAGCGATTCATTCAATCGCTTCAAACATTCCTCTGGCAAAAAATAACGATAAGTAAAGAAATCAATGAACTCTTCTTTTGACTCCACCGTTAGCGGCAATGCCGGACCGAATGAAATTTGAGGCTGCGGATGAAATCCGCGGCTGTAGCTCAATGGAATGCCGGCGCGTTTAAATGCAAGACGCAGGGTCTTTGCAATATCCAGATGAGAAATGAATCGCAGCGCTCCTTCTTTTTTGAAGCTTGCGCGGAATCGAAAATTCTTTTCGCGTTCGATATCATTATTGTCCGGCTGAATTTCTTCCGGATTGCTGTTACGAGCTTCAACCGATTGCCCTTTCAGATTCACCAGGTCAGCAGCTTTGCAAGATCCGCAATATACACAATTATCAAAACCGGTGAGTGGAGTTGTATCCATCGCCAGAGCTTTGTCCCACTCTTTCCTCAGAAATTTTTTCGCAACTTTTACTGAAAGATGATCCCATGGCAGCGTAGCATCTAAAGGAATTTCATTCCAATACCAATTTGGATCGACTGCCGATTCTTTGAATGCTTCTTCCCACAGCGGATAGTGCTGGCAATCAGACCAACCATCAAAGCGAGCTCCTTTTTGATAAGCAAGTTCCAGGGTTTTATTCAATCTTCGATCACCGCGCGAAAAAATTCCATCCAGTAAGCTGATATTGATGTGATGCCATTTAAATTGAATCCGCGTTTTTTGGGTCATGCGCCGGATCACTGACTGCTTGTCCAGCAACTCCTCACGCGAATTCATCTTGCACCACTGAAATGGAGTTTGTGGTTTCGGAACAAATGATGAAACTCCAAGGTTCACTTTTCCGGAGCGTTGATGCTGTTGGCGTCCGAGATCCGAAATCTTTTTTGCCAGATTCACGATGCCTTCAACATCTTCCATTGTTTCGGTGGGTTGTCCGATCATGAAATACAATTTGATGTGTTCCCAGCCTTCAGTGTAAGCCAGTTCAGCTGCATGCAAAATTTCAGCTTCGCTCATGTATTTATTAATGACTTTTCGCATGCGATCCGTTCCGCCTTCCGGTGCAATGGTGAAACCTGTTTTGCGGACTTGCTTAATTTTGCGGATCACATCTTTGGTAATTGAAGATGCAAACAATGATGACAACGACAAGGCCACGCGATCACTTTGGAATTGCTGATTCAACCAGGTCAACAATTGCGGCAAACGTGAATAATCGCCTGAACTGAGCGAATTCAAACTGATTTCTTCATAGCCGGAATTTTTTACCTGTTCAACCGCAGCACGAAAAACTTGAAGCGGATTGCGTTCGCGTGTGGGGCGATAAATGTAGCCTGCCTGACAAAACCGGCAGCCACGCTCACATCCGCGGAATAATTCCAGCGAAACACGATCAAATACGATTTCGGTATAAGGAATAATCGGTTTTGTTGGAAATGGATATTGGTTAATATCCATCAAGATTCTGCGTCGTACTGGAAATGGCAGTCCGGCAGTTTTCTTCGCGAGTATCATTCCGGTGCGCGGATCTTGATACGTATCGTAAAGCGATGGAACATAGATTCCAGGAATTTGGGCGACCTCAAATAAAATCTGTTCGCGCGATACGCCTGTTCCCTTCAGACTCATATATTTTTCGATGACTTCAAAAACAATTTCTTCGCCGTCACCGATTACAAAAGCATCAATAAACTCTGCGATCGGTTCAGGATTCACCGTACATGTTCCGCCGGCTATGATCAGTGGATCAGCAATCGTGCGATTCTTCGTTTTTAACGGAATGCCTGCAAGATCCAGCATTGCGAGTGTGTTGGTGTAACAGAGTTCGTACATCAAAGAGAAACCGATGATGTCGAATTCGCGGAGCGGCAATTTATTTTCGAGCGAATAAAGTGGAATTTTTTCTTGACGTAACCGTTGCTCCATATCAGTCCATGGTGCAAAAACACGTTCAGCAGCAATATCGGCTTTTATGTTCAGGAGGTCGTATAGGATTCGCAGTCCGGTATGAGACATTCCGATTTCATAAGCATCCGGAAATGCGAACGCAAATCTAACCCGCACATTGCGCAAATCTTTCCGAATTTGATTGAACTCCCCGCCGATGTAACGGGCAGGCTTTTCTACGTAGGGGAGTATGTTCAGTAAACGATCTTCAATATTCATATTTCTTTAATCTTACTCTTACTCGTACTCTTAATCGTACTCGTCATTTGAGCTTCCGTATTCTACAACTTCTTCACCCAATCTATCCGAAAAGTTCGCGATTAATCCCATCAACATGGATACAATGCTCTGGAGTTGTTTTTTTCCATCTTCGATGTCCTCAGCCTTAAAATGATTTTTTGCGACCAGTACATCCAGACAGGCGGCTGATTCAAGAGCAGAGCTCATTGCTATATCCAAGAACCTACATCGATCTCTCTTAGAAAATTTCCCATTGCCTTCAGCTAAATTGAGCGGAATACTGGTTGAGGCACGCTCGAGTTGATCATAAACAGATCCTCGCTTCGTTGAACGATCGAACAACTTGCCGCACCAAACAACAAATGCAATTGCCTGCTGATAAACTCGTAATTTTTCATGATCAAAGTAAGTGGTCATATTAGGTTTTCGAGTACGAGTAAGAGTACGAGTAAGATTATTTCAATTCACAAAGCGGCGCATGCGGATGTTCATTACGATTGCCAGACCAACAATTGTTGACAGTAATGAGGAACCGCCGTAACTCATCAATGGCAGCGGTAAACCGGTAATCGGCATTAATCCAATCACCATCCCGATATTCACTACCACATGAAAAAAGAAAACGGCCATGATTCCCATGATCACATAAGTACCGACACGATCACGCGCCTGTGTTGCTGCATTCAGCAATCTGGAAATCAGAAGAAAGTATAACCCGAGGGCGACAAGCACTCCAATAAATCCAAAATCTTCCGCCAAAATAGAGAACACAAAATCGGTTTGTTTTTCGGGAATAAAATCCAAATAAGCCTGGGTTTCTTTGGACAATAACCCCTTACCCCAAATCATCCCGGATCCAATTGCGATCTTGGATTGAATGATTTGATACCCTGAACCCAATGGATCTTTCGTTGGATCAATGAAAGTTAGAATTCGAGCCTTCTGATACGGCTTTAAAAAATACCAGGCAAATGGAAGTGTAGCCAGACCACCGATTACCGCAAGCAGCATCCATTTGAATCTCATTCCTGCAAGAAACAAAAGAACAATTAACGGCGGAAGGAATGTCAGGGTCGTTCCCATGTCCGGCTGAAGAATAATCAAGAACATCGGAAGCCCCATAATTGCGCCAGCAATACCAAGATCTTTCAGATTCAATTGAGTACTGCGAGACTCCGCACTAAGAAAACGTGCCAGAAATAATATGGAAGCAATTTTGGCAATCTCAGAAGGTTGAAAATTGAAATAACCCAAATAAAACCAGCTTTTTGATCCCGAAATCCTTTTACCAAAAATCAAAACTGCTACCAGCAATGCAAGTGAAAAGATATAAAAGACGACCGAACCATCGGTAAGAAAGTGATAATCCACTTGCAAAATTACTATGAACAAAACCATCGCCACAACAAAATACTGGAGTTGCCGGATGTAAAGTTCGGCGTGCGTGCCTTGATATGTTGCGCTGTAAATCATCAATACACCAAGTCCCACAAGTGACATGATTGCAATTAACAGGAACCAATCGAATTGCCGGAAGAGACGCGTATCAACCATAAATCAGTTCATTCAATATTTTCTGTAGGTTGCTCTGGAGCCTTCGGAGCAGTTACAGCACGATGAATGTTTTTTGCAAATGGTGGAGGATCATAAGGTGGGATTTTTCGATCCTGAAAATATGCTTCAAAAATTTTCTTTGCTACAGGCGCAGCGGCATCAGAACCATGACCACCATGTTCAACAAATACTGCCACTGCAACTTGTGGATCCGAAAAAGGAGCAAACGCTACAAACCAGGCATGATCTCCGAACTGCTCTTTTTGCTTTCTCCACAAATCGCCGCCTTTTTCAAATCCGATAACTTGTACGGTGCCTGTCTTTCCGCAAACATCGAAGCCATCAATGCGTGCTTTGCCACCGGTTCCGCCTTCATTTACAACGCCCCACAATGCTTGTTTCAAAATTTCATAGTAATTTTGATCGATTCCGGTGATTTCTTGTTTCTGTGCATGCGCTACATCTTTAACTTTTCCATCCGGATCCAGAACTGCGCTTAACAAATGAGGTTGCTCGCGAATTCCATCAGTGGCAATCGCTGCAAGAGTTGATGCCATTTGCAATCCAGTTACCAGAACCGGACCCTGTCCGATGGCAACCGAAATCGTTTCGCCGGGATACCATTTATCGTGTGCCACTCTTTGTTTCCATTCTCTGTTTGGCACAAGACCGGCAGCTTCATTTTGCAAATCTATTCCAGTTGAACTGCCCAGACCCAATTTCTTAGCATACTGAGCAATCACATCGATATCCATCCTCATACCAACGTTGTAAAAATAAACATCACACGACTGAACAATTGCTTTGTGCAGATTTACTACGCCATGTCCTCCAGGCTTCCAACATCGAAACGTGCGGTTATATATGAACTGCGATCCACCACAAAAGAAAGTGGTATCGGGAGTAATCTTTTTTTCTTGCAGAGCTGCAAGGGTCATGATCAATTTGAAAGTTGAACCAGGTGAGAATTTATTTTGGATCGTGCGATTTTGTAATGGATGTCGTGGATCGGTTAGAAGATCTTTCCAGATTTGCTGTGGAATTCGCGGAACGAAGTCATTTGGATTGTAATATGGATCGCTGTACATCACCATGACTTCGCGCGTTTTTATGTTGATAGCAACCGCCGATCCATAACGATCTTTTTCTACAAACGCATCATGCGCGGCTTGTTGCATTTTATAATCAAGGCCCAATCGCAAAGCTTCACCGGGTTGCGGCGGCCTTTCGGTCACGCCAAATTCCTTCAACTCCATGCCATTGCTGTTGACGACCTTGCTTTCATAACCAGCTTCGCCCATGAGATATCGGTTGTAATATCGCTCGATCCCCGCTTGACCAACAATCTCCCGTTTTTTTGCTTCCGGAAATATTTTTTTCGCAGCTTGTTCTTCTGTTAACTCACCGACATAACCAAGCACGTGCGCAAACAGATCTCCATGCGGATAACTCCGTTTGGTTTCCTGTTTAATGTCGATTTCGGGATATTCAATCTTTCGTGCTGAAATATAAGCAAGCTGAGCAAGACTCAGATCTTGATAAACGAGTACCGGTTGACGCGAACGCATTGTTCCTTCTTTCAAAATCATCCGTTTAAGATCTTCCTGAGTTGTACCAAGGGAATTCGAAAGAAACTCAAGAGTATGATTCAGATTTTTTGAGAGCCATGGAGTTACAAACAGATTGTGGCTGAGGCGATTTTCAGCGAGGATCTGATTATCGCGCGTAAGTATTAATCCGCGTGGTGCGGGAATCGGATATTCGCGGCGGACATTTTCCTGCGCCAGAACGACATAATATGGACCGCGAATTACCTGTAAGTACCAGAAGCCTATAAAAAACGTAACCAAAAAAGCGACAACCACCCAGAAAATAATTTTGATTCTGATTTCGATCCGTTCACGATCGAATTGAGTATTATGCATATTCCTTCTTCGTTCTGATCCGGTCCGTCATTTGAAAAATGATCGTACCAATCACACTATTAATTATTGAAGCTGTCAAAAGTGTCTTACCTGAAAGCGGAAATGCATCCAATCCAAAAAGCATGTGTAATCCGAGAATGGTCAAATAATCTACATTTGTTGAAATCGCGATCAAAAGGAGGATCACTAAAGGATGTTTGAGCATTAATCTTGAACTCAGCCCGCTGATGAAAAACACGATAATGGTTTTTGAGAATGCGTTAATACCGATAATCCCTTTTGAAGAATAAACATCCTGGATCAAACCTGTGGGAATCGAAATTCCCATGCAAATCATCTGATTAAAATTAAGTGCGCAATAAAGGTTCAGCAATAAGAACAGATCCATCAAGTGAAAATATTCATAGCGGTTGATTACCATCGTTTGCAGAACGAAAACTACTACAACAGCTATCAATAATTTCAGTAGATTCATGGTTTTCGCGCAGAGACAGGATTTTTGTTTTGCAGCAGAACAACAATCTCTTTTAAGGCTGCAGAACTTTGATACGGCGTTACTTCTGCACTGACATACAACTCTTCCTTCACAATTTTGGTGACTTTACCAATAGGAAATCCTTCCGGAAAAATTCCATCTTGCCCGGAAGTTACAACAGCATCGCCAACTTTGATATCTGCATTTAACGGAAGATATTTCAAAACAGATAATTCGGTTCCGGTGCCGGATAAAATTCCAGCGGTATTGTTTCTGGATAACATGGCTCCGATTGATGAAGATACATCCGACATTAATTGGACCTTTGCGCTGATTGGCGAAGCTTCAATGATCATTCCTACAACACCGGATGGAGTTACGACCGGCATTTGTGCGTCGACTCCATCTTTAGCACCGCGATTAATGGAAATGATTCTGGATATTGGAGCTTTCGCAGTACCTCCAATTACTTCACCTGCAACAAGCTTTAATGGAAGCTTTTCACGCAAATTCAAAATTTGGCGAAGCCGCTGATTTTCATCACGCTCACTCAAACTCGCTTTCAACAGGATTTTTAATTCAGCCACTTCGTGTGTAAGCTTTTGATTCTTTTCATTGGTATTTATTAAATCGAAATAGCGGGCACCAGCATTCCACACACTATTTACTGCTGATGTGGTGCCTGATTGGATAGGAGATAAGAGTGTGAAGATGACATTTCCTAATACGGTACGTCCTGTTGTTTCATCAGCGACCTGATAAGACATCAGGATTAAAAGCGTCAGGAGTGATGCGATAAAAACTGTAATCGGCTTTTGTATAGTCAGACCAACGCCTGCCATTTGAATCTTTATGAGCGCCGGACTGCTAACCTGCGAGCTCTTAGATCTTTGCGGACTGGAAGTCCGCGGCCCGTAATGCGGGCTAGAAGCCCGCGCTCCGTATTTTTTACAACGTTACTTTTCGAAGCAAATCGATGTTGTCCAACATCTTCCCTGCTCCAAGCACAACGGAATACAAAGGTTGCTCAGCAACGGTTACAGGGAGTCCCGTCTCTTCACGTAACCTTACATCTAATTTCTTGAGCAACGCTCCGCCTCCGGTTAAAACAATTCCTCTATCCAAAATGTCTGCTGATAACTCGGGAGGAGTTTTTTCCAAAGCTTCATGAACTGTATTTACAATGATTGCAACGGTATCACTCAACGCTTCGCGAATTTCAGCATCGGTGATCACAATTGTTTTTGGAACACCTTCCATCAGGTTCCGTCCTTTTATTTCCATGGACAATTCTTCATCCATTGCAAACGCGGAACCTAATTCGATCTTTACTTGTTCGGCCGTACGTTCACCGATCAAAAGGTTGTATTTCTTTTTGATGTACTGAATGATTGCTTCGTCCATTTCATTTCCCGCAACTCTGACTGAACGGCTATAAACAATTCCGGCCAGCGAAATCACTGCAACATCTGTTGTACCTCCGCCAATATCGACAATCATGTTTCCGCTTGGTTCAGTTATTGGAAGACCGGCCCCGATTGCAGCAGCCATCGCTTCTTCCACTAAATACACTTCAGTAGCTCTGGCACGATAAGCTGCATCGCGAACAGCACGCTTTTCAACTTGAGTGATTTCGGAAGGAACACCGATGACAATGCGAGGGCGAACCCACATGTTTCGGTTGTGCGCTTTCTTAATGAAATAGTCCAGCATTTTTTCTGTGCTTTCAAAATCTGCAATTACGCCATCTTTCATCGGACGGATCGCAACAATATTCCCTGGAGTTCGGCCTACCATTTCTTTAGCTTCGCGGCCAACGGCTTCCACACGGCCCGTCATTTTATTGATCGCAACGATAGATGGCTCGTGAACTACAACTCCTTTATTTTTTGCTAACACAAGTGTGTTTGCGGTCCCCAAATCAATCGCCAGATCACTCGAAAAAAATCTAAAAATAGAACCAATGCCCATTTACTCTCCTTATGAATGCCGAATAGGATTTTGTACCATCGCATTACGCGATAGCAAACCTTTTTTTAACCACGAGTAACTCATGATCCTGAGATCAAACAGAAATAATGAGAATCGGTGTTCGTTTCTCCCCCTTATGAAGGGGGAGATCAAAGAGGGGGTTGGAGTCTTCAGAATGCTTCCAACCTCCCCTTTATCCCCTCCTTCATAAGGAGGGGAACTTGGTCGATCGCCGATTTTCAACGAAGTACACGAAGAGCACGAAAAAGAATACATATTAAAAAGATCCTTCGTGTAATTTCGGGACCTTCGTAGTTGATCTAAACTCCGCCGGCGAGCCGCCAGCGCTAAAAACTGCATTCTTTCCTGAATATTTTACACGGTACATAGCGTGATCTGCTTTTTGTATCAATTCTGTAGCAGTTTCACTATGCTCCGGAAAAACGGCGACTCCAAAACTGGCAGACAAATGAATTTCCTTTTGGAGCGCAGTTTGAAAATCATAATTCTGAATGGCAAGCCGAATCTTTTCAGCTACTCCCATCGATTCGGTCTCTCCAGCCGCAGGTAACATTACAACGAATTCATCTCCTCCGTATCTCGCAACACGATCACGCTTACGAACTGCCTGTGCGATGATCTTACCAATTTCTACAAGGGTACGGCCACCTACTAGATGCCCATAACGATCATTCACCGTTTTAAATCCATCCAGGTCCAAAAAAATAATGCTGAACGGTTTCATCAACTTCTTATATCGTTGAATGGAATTACCGATCCACTGAAAAACATAACGGCTGTTAAACAAGCGTGTAAGATCATCACTGAGAGTCAACGCTTGAGCTTCACGAAACAATAAAGCATTGTGGAATGATACTGAAATTGGTCCTAACAGTGTAGATAGCGTTTTAAGATCGGATTTGGTAAAACGAAAATTCTTCGATTTTTTATTGATCAGCTCAACAACTCCTAAAATACGATTTCTGCTGATCAGAGGAGCACATAGAATAGAACGTGTTATGAAATTTGTTTTGTTATCAAAGTTCCTATTGAAGCGACGGTCGTTTTGTACAGAATTAACCAGCAATGGTTTTCGGTGTTGAGCAACCCAACCTGCAATACCTTCTCCCACTTTCAAGCGTGCCCGAACAAATGCATTAGCAACTTGTCCGCGTGCTCTTTCAAATTCCAATTCCCCACCTTCCGGTGTTAGAACCAGAATCGACCACGCTTCGCATGGAATTAACTGTTGAATATTGTCCATTATGATCCGCATCACACTGGACGGATCCAGTTTATCATTCGCAGTTTTTATGATCCGAAGCAGGATGTGATACTTTTCTGATTCACTGAGCTTGCCTTTTTTGTCGACACCCTTTTTCTCAGATCTGCCAGCGGCAGGCAATTCCACTTGCTTCATCATTCTCCAGCTTTATTTATGGAAGGCCTTAGTATCCCCCTAAAACCGCTCGGCTGTATTCCCTTATCAAACTATTGATAATCTACCTTCTTCGATACCGTGTTTTTGTTGCCAGCAGGATCCTCCGCTACAAACACTAAATTATTTTCACCGGTTTGCTGCAAGTTATATGTATACACGAATGATCCATCTTCTTTCACATCGACAATCTCACCATTCAAAGTAAGGAATGCATCCGGTTCGGTCGTACCTTCTACTTGAACAAACGGAAAGAACGGATGCATGTACGTAATTTTTAATGCTGGAGGCGTCTTATCCATGCTGCGAACCGCTTGCGATGCAACAGGCGATTGCACAACAAATTGATGTGCAACACTCCACGGACTCTTATTGCCGGGTTTATCAATGCTTCTCACACGCCAGAAGTACTGCTTTTTATTGCTCTTTGGAATTTTTATTGAAATCGCACTCTTCGTAAGGTTGGCATTTTCGGCGGAGAGTTTTCCAAACAAAGGATGCTCCGAAATTTGAACGTGATATCGCGCGGCGTTAGAAACATCACGCCATTTGAGTTCAATCGTTAAACCTTGATCACTTAGGAAATCGAAAATCTGACCGTTTTGAGGTGAAAGCAAAGGAGGTGTAAAAGGCAATTTAATCTTGCTGGTAACAAAATCTTTATCAACCTTAATTTGTTCTAGTTCACTCAATTGAGTTGTTTCTCCGCGAGTTGTTGTAACTTCACCAAATCCTTTATTGATTGTTCCCGAATGCTCACCAGTTTGATCATCAGCCCGAACACTACCTGTGGATCCTGGAGCTAATTTGAATCGCGAAATCTTGGATGTTGATAACGTTGGAGCCGAAGCAGAACGCTCTGCATTTATATCACTTTCACCAACTTCAATAACCATCAACGGGGATTCTTCTTTCTGACTGGCCCCCATTTGTTTGCTGATAACTACGATTGAATCAGATTGGACGGTAATTTCGGTGCCATCCTCAAACTTAATTTTTGCTAACGAATCCGGTGCGGTGCGGATTCTATCGCCAACTTGAAGATCCATTTTGAAACTGGCAGGATTCCAAACAAATTCATCTTTGGGCTTGACTTCAACTTTCCCTTCGTAATCGATAAAACGTGCAGTACTTTCCGCGAGTGTAGGCGCATCGTTTTGATTGGTATCGACTGGATTTCTAAGCCAGAACCAATAAATTGAAGCACAAATGCCGGCAATAAACAGTACGATTACAACTTTGATAGTTCGAACGGAGATGGTCTGCCATTCGATTTCAAAATTCGATCGGGCCATCTTATTTTTTTGAATTTAACGCCGCACTGGCTAGCTTCTCTTTCCTTGACTTCAGGAGCGCTTCCGCTTTTGGCAATAGTTCTAATGCCTTCAGAATCTGAGGATCCTGATCAGATGCGACTTTATAACCCTCTTCTGAGCCCCAAATAGCCCCAAATACTTCCTGACGGATTTGAGCTTTTATCTGAGGAGTATTGTCCACTAAATCTTTGTCAGTAAAACTAATTTTGCTTTTTTCTAAAAACGTTTTGAAATCGTCCATGATTTCATCGTTCACTTTAAAATTTCTATCAATGACATGGAGAGTTGCATGCGGTTCATTGGAAGCATCGACAGCTTGAACTTTGCGTTCATCTGATGCTGAAAATCTTTTTGCGAAGTTGAAGAAAATGTATTCGCTATTCAACAGATCCATGAATTTCGTTTGCTGAACCGAATCCACTTTCACATCGGGAGTAATCCCACCACCACCATATACTTCGCGGCCAGTTGTGGTGTACGCTTTTTCGCGATGTGACTGATCTTCATCAACACCGATATCGGTGTAGTAATAGTCATACATCGAACGCGAATAATCACGCTGAATCAATCGTCCGCTCGGTGTGTAATAACGCGCGGTCGTAAGTGCCAGCGCAGTATTCGCGCTTAAGCGATACAAACTTTGCACCAGGCCTTTTCCCCAGGTTGTCGTGCCAACGATAATTCCGCGATCATGATCCTGAATTGCTCCTGCAACAATTTCAGATGCGCTCGCGCTGCTGCGATTCACCAATACAACCAGAGGCATATCCTCATAGTCATTCGTTTCCGGGCACTTATAAACTGTGTTCGCTTCACTAATTCGACCCTTGGTCGAAACTACAACTGCCCCTTTCTCCAAAAATTCATCTGATACTTTGATTGCTTGATCAAGAAGTCCGCCTGTATTAAAACGCAGATCAACAATCAAAAATTTCATTCCGTCTTCTTTTAGTTTGTGCAATGCTGCGTCAAGCTCGCGCGTAGTTGTTTCAGTGAAATTTTTGATCCGCACATATCCCGTACCCGGCCGGATCATGAATGAGTAGCTGATCGAATTTACAGGAATTTCATCACGCACCAGAGTGAAATGCATCGGATCAGGAAATCCTTCACGTTCTACTGTAATAGTAACTTTCGTTCCTTTCGGACCTCTCAGTTTCTTCAACAACAAATTTGTTGGTTTCCCTTTAGTCGGTTCACCTTCAATTTCTGAAATCACATCACCCGCACGTAATCCTGCTTTATATGCAGGTGTTCCTTCAATTGGTGAAATCACTGTCAAGATTCCGTTGATACTTTGAATCGTAATTCCGAGTCCGTAAAAAGAACCATGCTGTTCTTCTTGCAGAGAGGCATATGCTTCTTCATCTAAGAAATTAGAATGCGGATCAAGTGAATGGAGCAGACTATTAATGCCGCCGGAGATTACTTTGGGCGAAGGAATTCGTTCAACATAGTTGCTCTCAATGGTGTCAAGAACAGCGGTAAAATCTTTCATTTGATCCTGCCGATCCTGTTCATTTGTTAAAACTTTGCTGGCAACCATGCCGCCGATTGTCGAACTGATCAGCACAATGAAAACGCTGACAACAAAAAGCTTATGCCTCATAAAAATATGACTCCTTCGACCATGAAAGATCTATGCTAAATATAACCAGTACGGGCACTTAAATCTACTCGATTGTAACAAACCCCTCACCCTTTTGTCGAATCCGGATTAAGGGCCGCCATTCCGCAATCCGCATTCCGCATTAGGAATACTGTGAGCGCAAATCGACGATCGTACACTACGACATCTTGACGTAGAACGAGTGATGTCCCTATAATTAGCCGTTTGCGATTCGTCTAATTCCTCAGAATCGCAGTCTTATTCATTCATATGATAGAGGCAATTAATCTCACAAAAGTTTACGATAATACGCCGGCTTTGACTGATGTTAGTTTTACGGTTGAAAAAGGCGAAATCCTCGGTTTTCTTGGACCTAACGGTGCAGGCAAAACCACAACTATGCGGATCTTGACCGGCTTTCTGCCACCCACATCGGGCACGGCAAAGGTAGCTGGATTTGATGTGCTGGATCAATCCAAAGAAGTGCGTAAGCGCATTGGATACATGCCTGAAAATCCGCCTGTATACGGCGATATGACCGTATCTTCTTTTTTGCGTTTTATATCCCGCATCAAAGGTGTACCTCCTTCAAAAGAAAAAGAAAGAGTTGACGCCGTAGTACACAAATGTTCATTGGAATCCGTTTATAAAAGATTAATCGGCCATCTTTCTCGTGGTTACAGACAAAGAGTTGGACTCGCTCAAGCTCTAATTCACGATCCGGAAGTATTAATCCTGGATGAACCCACTATCGGGCTGGATCCTGCCCAAATTATTGAAATCCGTCAGCTGATCAAAGGTCTGGCCGGCAATCACACGGTTATTCTCAGCAGTCATATACTTCCCGAAGTTGAACAAACGTGTGCCAGAGTTGTCATCATCAACAAAGGCAAAATCATTGCGATTGATTCTCCGGAAAAACTATCGATGTCGCTGCGCGGAGCAAATCTATCTACAATTCGCGTAAGACGACCCTCGCCGGAATTAGAAAACAAATTAAAGACTTTGCAGGGAGTGGTTGATTTTAAAATAGAAGAAGACGGAACATACGTCATAGAAACGGGGAAGGACGTTGATATTCGCGAAGAAATTGCGGAACTCGTAGTCGGTCGCAAGGCCGGCCTTCTAGAACTGCGGCCAGTTGCATTTACATTGGAAGATGTATTTGTACAACTAACAACTGCCGAGCAAAGCACCTCCGCACCAACAGAAAAAACAACATAACATTCCATCGTAAATTTCAATCGAAAATGTTTGTGGTGAAGATATGAAAACTATTTTAGCAATCACACGAAAGGAACTAGAACAGTATTTTGCATCACCGATTGCTTATATTGTGGTCGCTTTGTTGATGATCATTCTTGGAATTTTTTTCTACATCTATCTGACGCTCTACATGCAACAGGTAGCTCAATCAGCACAAATGGGCGGAGAAGGTGTTGATCTTTCGCAGAACATCATGCGGCCTTTCTTCGCCAATGCGGCGTTCTTTTTCTTAATTATTTTTCCAATGCTTACGATGAAATTATTTGCAGAAGAAAAAAAGCTGGGCACATATGAATTGCTGATGACTTCTCCGATCTCAATTACTCAATTGGTGGTTGGCAAATTTCTTGGCGTTCTTACGCTGATGCTTGCAATTCTGGTTTTGTTACTGATTTATCCGGCAACACTGTATGTTTTTGGCGGACGTCCTGATGTTGGGCCGATCCTGACAGGCTTCCTTGGACTCTTTTTGTTGGGCGCAGCATTTGTGGCAATTGGATTATTCACTTCATCAGTCACAGATAGTCAAATCGTTGCCGCAGTATTGTCGTTTGTATTTTTGATTCTGTTTTGGATCATTAATTGGATTTCACGCAGCGAAGCATGGTATGGAAAAGTGCTGCAATATATTTCGATCTATCAAAGATTTGATGATTTTACGAAAGGAATCATGAATCTCAATGATGTCTTTTATTACGTCTCATTTGCGTTTGTCTCGTTGTTCGTTACGGGAATCGTGTTGCAATCTCAGCGGTGGAAGTCATAACGATGGAAAAGTTTAAGAAAATTAGTTTTATTCTTGCGGCGTTGTTTATTCTGTCAGCGCTTTTCATCAAGTTGCAAAAGCCGGAATTGCAGAAATATGCAAACTACGCGGTAATTGCGGGTATTGTTTTTTTCCTGATATCACTGTGGTTTGAACGGAAAGAGCTAAAAACGTTTTTTACTGCACGATCAACACGCTACGGTTTGAATTCGCTTGTGATGGTCCTTTTAGTTCTGGCAATGGTAGTTCTGGCAAATTGGTTGATCAACAGGCATCCATATCGTTACGACACAACCAAGAATCAGCAATTCAGTCTATCTCCGATGACTAAAAATGCTCTGAAGAACTTAAAACAAACTGTGAAAATTACAGCCTTCTTTACTGAAGGTCAGGAAGAGGGACTCAGAACGCGGATGAAGGATCTGCTTGATAACTATCAAATAGAAACCAAAAAGCTTGAAATAAAGATGCTGGATCCATTGAAGAATCAGCAGCTTCTTCAGCAATACAATGTTGATACAAACGGCACGACAGTATTCGAATCCGGTCAGCAAAAAACCACCATCAATACCAGCACTGAAGAAGATATAACGAATGCAATTTTAAAGGTCACATCCAGCAAACAGGTAGCTGTCTATTTCATGACTGGTCACGGTGAACCTTCGATTAGTGGAAATGACGAACGTGGTTTAAGCACGGTTGTGGATCAGTTAAAGAAAACAAATTATCAGGTAAATGAGCTTAAAGATTTTGCCGCAAAGCCAAACGTGCCTGCTGATTGTACTGTGCTGGTGATTGCAGGCCCAACTGTGGCACTACTTGATCATGAAGTGAAAGGTATAACCGATTATCTTGCTGCAGGCGGTCGGGCTTTGATTCTGGATGATCCATCGGCAGATAATTCTCTTTCAAAGATACTATCCACTTATAAAGTCACCGCGCGCGATGACATCGCAGTTGATAGCCAGTACTTTTTCCCGCTCGGAGATGTTGCAGTACCTCTGGTCTCGGCTCTTCCAGGGACTCCTGTAACAAAAGAATTTAATTACCAGATGTTTTTTGCACTGGCAAGAAGTCTTGACTATAAACCTGGTGAAAATAACAAAGAAACATTCACGCCATTCGCGCAAACTTCGCAATACAGCTGGGGAGAAACCGACAAACAACATGCCAATTTTGATGAAGGCAAAGACATAAAAGGACCGCTTACTGTTGGTCTTCTGGTTTCACTTCCTCTTGAAAATAAAAATGACAAAAATAAGCGTTCGCCTGAAATGCGAATGGTTGTTTTTGGTGATGTGACTTTCGCTGAGAATAATTTCGCCAGAATTCCCGGCAACAATCGCATTTTCCAAAATTCTGTAGCCTGGCTGACTGAACAAGAAAATCTGATCCAACTTCCACCACGAAATGATAAAAACGACATGATGATGTTGAACAGTACGCAACTAAACTACGCTGGAGTTCTGCTGGTTTTGATCATTCCAATCCTGATTATCGGTGCAGGCATCATGATTTGGATCAAACGCAAGAGATTATAAATGAAAGTTTGTGCCCGTGAGAAATGCGGAGGAGCAGAGGTGCTGAGGAGCGGAGGAGATAATTTGGAAGCATCTCCTGCACCCCTGCCCCTCTGCTCCTCTGCATTTCAATCAATTGGAATTCCGCTATGAGTTTTCGCACTACTATTGTGCTCGCAGTCATTGTTCTGATACTGGCTGGCGTTGCTTATTGGGATACGCAACGTTCGGAGAAAAAGAAAGTTCAAGAAGAAAAGCAAAAGACTTTACTTGAGCTGAAGAAGGACGACATTACTCAAATCCAGATTAATCGCGCGAAAGATTCCGTTCAGCTAGCTACATCGGGTAAAGATCGCTGGGAAATTACTTCTCCGATTAAAACTCGTGCAGACGAAGCGACTGTTGGAAGAATCACATCTGCTTTCGAAAAGCTTCAGTATAAAGATATTGTTGATGAACAAGGAAAGAACTTAAAGGAATATCAACTCGATAACCCTGAAGCTACCTTCAACATTACGCTGAAACAAGGCAAAAAATATACGGTTCAGGTCGGCGCGCGGAATCCAGTGTTGAACATAAATTATGTTCGCGTTCAAAACGATCCCCGTGTGTATTCGGTTGAAGGCGAAATTGGAAATGTAGGTACGATTTCCTTAATGGATCTTCGCGATAAAAAGCTGACAGATTTCAATAGTGAAAAAGCAGAATCTGTTCGTGTTACTACGCCGCAAGCAAATGTACTTTTTCAAAAAGAGTCAGGCTCATGGAAAATGAAAGAGCCGATTAACTCCCCTGCTTCTGATTCTGAAGTCAGCTCATTACTATCATCACTTGAATTCTTGCGTGCGACTCAGTTTATGGACGCACCTGAATATACACAAACTGCAAGCCTCGAAAAAATTGGATTCGATAAACCATCCGGGTCAGTGGAAATCACTTTAGAAAAAGGTTTAAAACAAGAAATTGATTTCGGAAACAAAGTGGGTGAACAAATTTATGTACGCGTAGAAGGAAATCCTTCACTGGCAATGGTTTCTGATTCATTTTCCACCTTCTTCAATAAGAAAGTAGATGATTGGCGCGAGAAAAAGTTAGTTGTGTTCAATCGTTTTGATGTAGAAAACGTGCGTATTAAACAAAAGAGTGTCCAATACGATTTTGCTAAAGGAAAAGAAGATAGCTGGACAATGAATTCACCGGAAAAAGGACCGGTGGATTCTGAAAAAGTTCAGGGAGTCCTTGAAAAGTTAGAGCTTGCTGAGATCGAAAAATTTGGCGATGAAAAATCTTTTACCGGTGATCCTGTATTAGAAATAGATCTTTCTTCCAAAGATTGGCAGGGGGCTCAATCTGTCCGACATCTTGCATTTGGCCCCGTCTCAGGCGAACAAGAACCGGTGAAAAATGACGCTTATAATACGATCGTGTTCGTGAAAGGATCTACATCGAAAGAGATTCAGGATGCACTTGCAGGAATTAAACCTAAGACTACGCCAACAGCGCAGACCAAACCAGCCGCACCCAAGAAGTAGTAAACTATATTAGTAGTTAACACTTTTTTTCACCACGAGGACACAAGGGCACAAGGTTTCACTAAATTTAAAAAATTGTGAACTTAGTGCCATCGTGTCCTTGTGGTGAAAAAAATTAGTATCACTGCTCACTTCCGCAGAGGTTCTAGGGCATTATGACTGACGCGCTCGCTATCCTTGCCGTTGCCTTTTACACCGTGGCGACGATCTATTTTTTGATCCGATTTTTCCTGAAAAAGGAAAAAACGGCTCGTGCTGCCTATCTATTTCTGCTGCTGGGATTAGCCACGCACGGACTCGATCTTCTTGTTATCGGACTTCGCTATCATCATTTTCCCGCAACATCGCTCCCTGAGGCTCTCACACTCGTTTCCTGGTTGACCGTTCTTTTCTTCACATGGATTGTGCATAGAGATTCAATGGGAGCCGTTGCTGTGGTTTTATTACCGGTCGCAATCATTTCTGTTCTTTACAACGAGTTTTTCGGTGTAAAAATGCCCCCACCAGAACCGATCATTCGGGAAGAATGGGTCTATATTCATATCCCTTTGATGATCCTCAGTGTTGCTGCTCTGGCTTTAACGTTTGTGCTGGCGATCATCTATATCATTCAAGAACGACAGCTAAAATCGAAACAGCCTGCATTTTTTTACTATCGACTCCCCTCTCTTGAGGTATGTGAAGACTTAGCATCAAAAAGCCTCTGGGCGGGTTTTTTTCTTTTGACCCTCGGAATCATTACCGGAATGATCCTGTCACGAAATATTCATGGGGTTTATTTCAGCTGGGATTACAAAGAAATCTGGTCGGTAATTACCTGGTGCTTATATGCAATTCTAATTCACGGAAGACTTCTTGCTGCATGGCGCGGACGTCGCGCAGCTTATTTCGCAATCGCCGGTTTTGTTTTGATGCTGTTCTCTTTTGCAGGTATATCGCTTCTATCTAAGGGTTATCACGCATTTTAATCATGACCATTACGATAACAGGATTAAGCCACAAAACAGCGCCCGTTGAACTTCGCGAACGGTTGCACCTTCCGGAAGAACTTTATCCTGAAGCATTGAAAGCATTACAAACCAAAGTGCCGGAAGGGCTGATATTTTCTACCTGCAATCGATTTGAAATCATGGCGAATAATGAATCCACGTTAGAATCACGCGATCGATTGATCGATTTCATCAGCGATATGCGTCGGATCTCCACGCGTGAATTCGAACCATTTTTGTATCATCACTCCGATTCGGATGCAGTACGTCATGTATTTCGCGTAACAAGCAGTCTTGATTCGATGGTAATCGGTGAACCGCAAATCCTCGGGCAAATGAAGCAATTTTTTGCATTAGCTCAGCAGCATCGTTCAATCGGATTCATTTTGAATTCGGTTATGGAACGTGCATTTATGGTTGCAAAGAAAGTTCGACGCGAAACTTTAATTGCCTCCAATGCTGTTTCGATCAGCTCCGTTGCAGTTGAACTGGCAACAAAAATTTTCGGAAGGCTTGATGGGAAAACGGCGCTCATTGTTGGTGCGGGCAAAATGAGCCTTCAATCCATCAGACATTTGCAGTCTCGCGGAGTAAAGCTGGTCCTTGTTACAAATCGTACCTTTCAGAATGCAGCAGAACTCGCGGAATCAATCAAAGGACGCGCCGTTCCGTTTGAAAGCATGGTAGATTGCCTTGCTGAAGCGGATATCATTATCAGCTCAACCGGTTCAACAAACTTTATTATCCGCAAAGATGATGTTGTCCGGGCGATGGCTATCCGTAAAAATAAACCAATTTTCTTGATTGATATTGCTGTCCCAAGAGATATCGATCCGCAAATCAATCAAGTGGATAACACTTTCCTTTATGATATCGATGATTTAAAAAATGTTTCGGAAGCGAATCGGAAAGAGCGTGAAAAAGAAGCTGATCGTGCTGAAGAAATTGTAGCGCGTGAAGCAGAGCTGTTCTGGAATAGACTTAAAACATTGGATATCGCTCCAACAATCAGGGAGATACAAAGCAGGATTGATGCGTTACGCCAATCTGAAATCGAACGAACATTGAAGAAAATCGGACCATTAACTGATGAACAAAGGGCGGCGTTGGAAAGTTTAGCAAATAGTCTTACAAACAAAATTACTCAAGGTTCTTTTGTTGAACTTCGCTCGCTCGCAAATCAACCAGATGGCATAGAAAAGATTGAATTGATCCGCAAACTTTTTAAGTTGTAACCACAAAAGTAAACCATGACCTTTGGATGAACCGAAAATGGCGAAAACAAAACGTCAGTTTCTCCCCCTTATAAAGGGGGAGATTTAGAGGGGGTTGGAGTGTCTTACAATATTCCCAACCACCCCCTACACCCCCTCCTTCATAAGGAGGGGGAAGTCAAAATCAGCAGTCATTTTCAAAGAAGACACAGAGATGAAGTTTAAGATCGCGACACGAGGCAGCAAGCTTGCAACGTTTCAGGCGGAGCATGCACGATCGCTGTTGCAACGTAGATTCCCTGAACATGAATGGAACGTTGTAACGTTCACTACAACAGGAGATCGATTCCATGATAGACCGCTTTCGGAATTTGGCGGAAAAGGAGCGTTCCTGAAAGAGATTGAAGAAGCGCTGATAAGAGACGACGCAGATCTGGCTGTTCACAGCTTGAAGGATGTGCCTGCGGCCTTAACTCCAGGCCTGGAATTAGAAGCATTTTTGCCAAGAGAGGATCCTCGCGATGTTTGGGTCAGCGAACAAGATGAGATGATGCACCTTGCATCGGGAAAACGCGTAGGTACAAGCAGTTTGCGCCGCGAACTTCTAATCCGTTTCTTCAGACCTGATTTGAAAGTGGAAATGTTGCGTGGAAATCTGGATACACGTCTACGAAAATTACGCGAACGCCAGTATGATGCAATTGTAGTTGCAGCTGCCGGATTACACCGATTGCAACTCTATGATGAAAAAATAATGCATACGCTTTCGGAAGATGCCTTTATTCCTGCAATCGGACAAGGTACTATCGTGCTGCAAGCAAAAGCAAATTATAAAGTTTCAGCTCTTTTAAAAATGTTAAACGATCCGATTAGCGGAATTGCAGCAAGAATCGAACGGGGTTTCCTTTCGATTTATGAAGGAGGTTGTCATCTTCCAATTGGAGGATTCGCAACTTTAGAGAGCGGCGCATGGACATTCCGGGCATTTATTGGTGGAATCCGTTCCGGACGCATTGTTCAGGAATTTGTACGAAGCGCATTGCCTGATGACTGCATAAAACAAATGCAAAATAAATTGGATGCGCAAGGTGCTCGTGAACTTCTTGCCGAATCTAAAGAGGCAGATCAGTGATCCGAAATCAAAAGGATCTCTACACTTCCCTTCTTTCAATTTATCCTGAAGGCCTTTATATCAAAAATTTAGTACACAGCGGTCTTGCCAAAATTCAATGGGACTTGCTGGCATCAATGAAGGATCCGGTCCTGATCCGCGTACGCAAAGATCAATTTGGACAGCTGATGGAATCTTTGATCATGAATGGATTAGGTCCATCTGAATCTTGCGCAATCTTAAATCTTGAAGGCAATATGAAACCGATTGTAAGTACAGCAGGAAATGCAGCTCAACGAGCGAGAAGTATGCCAGGAGAAATTTTGCATTTATTGATTGCCAAAGATTACTCCGGGCTGGTTTATAAATCGAAATCGCTTGCAGGAAAAAGCATTTTGGTGACGCGCGCACAAAAGCAAGCTCGCGAATTAACTTCGCTGTTACAGCAAAGAGGCGCTAATGTTGTTGAGGTGCCGGCAATCGAAATTGTAATGGTGTATGAAAAGAAGCTCGAGTTATTACAAACATTGCACGTCATTTTTGATTATTCATGGTTGATTTTGACAAGCGTAAACACCGTTGTGATCCTGGATCAGATACTAGAAGAAGCAGCACTCGATTGGTCAATATTCAAGGATTTATCAATTGCATGTATTGGAAGGTCTACGGCTGCTGCAGTACGGGAGCGCGGCGCAACTGTGGCTTTAGTTCCTCCGATGTATCAAGCGGAAAGCCTGGTGGAAGAGCTTCTGAAAAAAGACATATCTGGAAAACGGATTTTATTGCCTCGCGCCGAAGCGTCCAGAAGAATTTTGCCGGATACTTTGCAACTTGCCGGCGCCAATATTCATGAAATTCAGGTTTATCGCGCAGAAATTCCGGAATCAAGCCGCAAAGAACTTTTGCGCGTGCTAACTCATGAGAAGTTGAATTACATAACATTTACTTCAAGTTCAACTGTCAATCATTTTGTGGAAATCGCCGGCGAACATTTAAACAAACTTGATTTCCGAAGAATTCGTGTTGCTTGCATCGGACCGGTTACAGCAGCAACGCTTGAAGAACATGGAATTCCATGTAAGGTTCAAGCAAAGGAATTTACGATTCCAGGATTAGTGAAAGCCTTAGAACGCGACGCATTGCTGGAGCTGGAATCATGAATCACCCATTTTCAGGAGGGCGGGCCTCCGTGCCCGCCATTGTGCTAACAATCATCTGCATGTTGGTTGCATGTAAGAGTTGGACTGAAGTCAGTGAGCCATTGCAGAAGGTTCGAAATTATCGCAAAGCAAATGAGCAAAAGATCGTAAAAGAATTCATAGACTTACTGGCAATACCAAATGTTGCTTCGGATACAGCGAACATCCGGAAGAATGCAGATTTCATTGTTGCGATGTTGAAGCGTCGCGAAGTTGAAACTAGATTGCTTGAATTCAAAGATACTCCGCCCGCAGTTTATGGTGAGTTGAAAAGTAAATCTGCTGCAAAAACGATTGGAATCTATGTTCACTATGATGGACAACCTGTGGATGTTTTGCAGTGGAAAACCGAACCATGGAAACCGGTTTTGCGCGAAGGAGCGATAGATAGCAAAACCATAGATCTTAACTCAGTAAATGGTCCGTTAAACCCTGAATGGCGTTTGTATGCACGATCCACCGGCGATGATAAAGCTCCGATTTCTGCAATCACTACGGCACTCGATGCAATGAAAGTTGCAGGCATTTCGCCATCGGTGAATGTGAAATTCTTTTTTGAAGGTGAAGAAGAAGCAGGCTCACCGCATCTGCCAGGGTTAATGGAACAATACAAAGATCTTTTGAAGGCGGATGTTTGGCTTTTGTGTGATGGTCCGGTACACCAGAGTCGAAAGCAGCAGCTATTTTTTGGCGCGCGCGGTGTGATGGGAGTGGAGCTCACTGTATATGGTCCGACGCGCGCATTGCACAGTGGTCATTACGGAAACTGGGCTCCAAACCCAATTGCCCTTCTTGCAAATTTGATTGCCAGCATGCGTGATATGGATGGCAAAATTTTAATCCCGGGATTTTATGACAGCGTTCGTCCTTTAACCGAGAGTGAACACAAAGCAATTGTGGAAGTGCCTTCTGTTGATGATCAAATGCGATCGGAACTCGGACTGGCACAAACCGAAGCGAATAATGCATTGCTGGTTGAACGCATTGTGAGCTTACCGGCGTTGAATCTCCGGGGCTTTCAAGGCGGTAATGTTGGCGAAAAAGCAGCAAATGCAATTCCGGTTGAAGCCCATGCTTCGATCGATTTTCGACTTGTTCCTGATGAAAAGCCTGCAAAAGTTCGGGAGTTGACGGAGGAACATATCAAAAATCAGGGATTTCATATTGTTTATGAACCGCCAACACCGGAAATTCGGAAACAATCTCCGAAGATTATTTACTTACAGTGGGAGGAAGGTTATCCTGCCGCGAGAACTTCGATGGATCTTCCGGAGTCAAAAGCTGTGATTCAAACAATTGAAAAATCGCTGGGCATTCAGCTAATTAAAATGCCGTCACTCGGCGGAAGCATCCCCATGTATTTGTTTGTTGATGTGTTGAATGCGCCGGTAATTGGGTTCCCGATCGCCAATCACGACAATAACCAGCACGCCGCAAATGAAAACCTCCGTCTGCAAAACCTGTGGGACGGTATCGAAATTTATGCTGCTTTGTTCTCGTCACTACAGCTATAGTACTACCGTTGTAGCAACCTCAAAGTCAACCCTCCTGAACGTGGTTATTGTAGCAGCTCCAGCATTTTGGCCGGATCTGTGGTGGGATTCTTGCAGGCGTACTTCAAACAAACATACGCTGTGGCTTTATCATTCACTGCCTTTTGATATTTGGTAAATTCCGCAATCCTGGAAATATCGGGGTCCTCGGAATCCAACGGACGCATTAACACAATTTTGTTCGGAACAAAATGTTGTCCTAATGCCTGAAGCATCTTTCTAGTATCTTCTGCATCCGGATTTCCGGCGATCACAATTTCGTAGGAAGGTGCCGACTGCAAAATCTAATGCTTGCATCAACATCGTGTGGGCAGAAGGTGCCATTCGCACCGACTCCGAAAATGTTTTTGCAATTTGTGCTGCCTTCTTTTCAAAATCTGTATTTGCCGTAATCCGGCCAAGCCGCAAAAGATTGATCATTGCGACTGAATTTCCGGAAGGTACCGCTCCGTCATAAATTTCTTTGGTACGTGTTATTAGTTCTTCACCTTTGTCAGAAGTGAAATAGAATCCACCACGCTCACTATCCCAATAATGCGCAATCAAATATTGATTCAATTCTATCGCAGACTTTAACCACGCCGGATCGAATGTAGCTTCGTATAGTTCAAGCAATCCCCATACAAAAAACGCATAATCATCTACATGAGCGGGAAGTCTTGCTTCACCATCGCGATAACGATGAATCAAAGAGCCATCACTTGTTTTCATTTTCTGTAAGATAAAATTCGCAGACTTCTTCGCCGCTTCCGCATATTGCGGCTCTTGCAACGCTTGCGATGCGTGAGCCATCGCTGCGATCATCAACCCGTTCCAATCAGTCAGGATTTTGTCATCTTTATACGGATGGATCCGCTTTTGACGAACCTCAAATAATTTTTTGCGGGATCGATCAATAATCTGGCGCAGCTCTTTTTCAGTTAAAAGATTTTCTTTCGCAATTTCAGACCATGATTTGCTCAAGTGCAAAATATTTGTTCCGGGCATTTCATTGGTCACCGAATCAATAAAATTTCCTTCGTTCTTTACATTGAATACTTTGATGAATAGATCGGCATCAGTTCCCAGAATTTTTCGGATCTCGGATTCATCCCACAAATAGAACTTCCCTTCTTCGGCTTCACTGTCTGCGTCTTCTGCAGAATAAAATCCACCTTCAGGTGAAGCCATATCGCGAAGAATGTAGGTAAGGATTTCTTGAACCGTCTCTTTATAACGAGGTTTGCCTGTAGCTTGATAAGCCTCAGTGTAGGCGAGGGTTAACAACGCCTGGTCGTAAAGCATCTTTTCGAAATGCGGCACCAACCATTTTTTGTCAGTTGAGTATCGATGGAATCCAAAACCGATCTGATCAAAAATTCCACCCATTCTCATTCCATCCAGAGTTTTTTCAACTGTTTCTAAAGTCTTTGCATTGTGCGTTCTTTTCCAATAGCGTAACAAAAATGACAACGTATGAGGTGTTGGAAATTTCGGCGCACTACCAAAACCGCCGTAAAATGGATCAAATCTTTGATTAAGCTGATCATAAGTTTTATCCAGATCCGTTCTGGTGAGTTCCTCCCCTTTTTCTGCAGAAGATTGCGATTGTTGTAGCAGTTCCGTAATTTGATCGGCAGATTTCAAAAGATCTTCTTTTCGATTCTGCCAGATCTCATGAAGTTTTGGTACCAAATCCATCATTCCCGCTCTTCCAAAACGTCCTTCTTTTGGAATATAGGTTGTAGCAAAAAATGGTTTCCTATCGGGGGTCATTACAATTGTGAGCGGCCATCCCCCGCTGCCAGTCATCATCTGGCAAACAGTCATGTAAATGTTGTCGATATCCGGACGCTCTTCGCGATCCACTTTAATTGAAACGAACATATCATTCATAAGCTTTGCAACTTCTTTGTCTTCAAATGATTCATGTTCCATCACATGACACCAGTGACAGGTTGAATATCCAATGGAAAGAAAAATTGGTTTGTTTTCTTCGCGAGCTTTTTTGAATGCTTCTTCGCCCCACGGATACCAATCAACCGGATTGTTAGCGTGTTGCAATAAGTATGGACTTTTTTCTTGAGCCAAACGATTCTGATGCGGTGTGTCAGTCATGCTATATCCCTGAAAAACAAAAATCGTTAAAATAATGGCTGATCTTAAAATCCGGTGAATATCCACCAATCCAATATATAAGAACTTATGGCGCTTATTGCGATAGCGTTCCTGATTTTCCTTGCAGCGGGTTACAAATTGTACGGCCGATATGTAGCATCTCAATATCGGCTTGATGATCAAGTAACAACGCCCGCTGTTACTGTTAATGATGGTATAGATTATTGTCCCACAAAACCGTTTTATTTGTTGGGACAGCATTTCAGCGCCATTGCTGCGGCCGGTCCCATCGTTGGTCCGATTGCTGCTTGCCTTCAATTTGGATGGCTCCCTTGTTTACTGTGGATCGGTGTTGGCGCGGTATTCATCGGAGCAGTTCATGATTTCTCCTGCCTTGTTGCTTCGGTACGGCATGAAGCAAGATCAATTGCCGAAATAGTCCGCCAACATTTAGGGCGCCGCGGCTGGATTTTCATGATGCTCTTTATCTGGCTCGCACTGATCTATGTAATTTGCGCGTTCACCGATGTCACAGCAGGAACGTTTGTAGGACTAAACGAAGATTTACCAAATGGTCAAAGTTTTAATACTGGCGGCGCTGTAGCATTTGCAAGCACCGCATATTTATTGCTTGCCATCATCATGGGAGTACTTCAGCGTAAATGGAATCCACCATTGTGGTTGATGACAATCATTTTTGTGCCGGCAACTTTGTTTGTGGTCTGGCTTGGTACCCAATATTCAACACTACTGATTTCGCCAGCCAGGACATGGGGAATCATCATTCTTGTTTATTGTTTCGTTGCGTCGCTGCTTCCAGTCTGGCTGCTTCTGCAACCACGTGGATATTTAGGTGGCTTCGTTTTATATATGGCACTGGCTGCAGGCATCATCGGGATTTTTTTCGGACACTTTGATATTCAACAAAAATCTTTTATCACCTGGCATGTTCCAGGAACTCTAACCGGTTCTTTATTTCCATTTCTTTTCGTAACAATTGCATGCGGTGCGTGTTCTGGTTTTCACGGACTTGTCGCATCAGGAACAACCTCGAAACAAATCGCATCAGAACCACATTGCAGGCCTGTGGGCTACGGCGGAATGTTACTTGAAGGATTTGTTGCGCTGATCGCACTTGCAACCGTGATGATCGCAGCTCCATCCGCGCTAAAAGGATTAACTCCAGGCAAAATCTACGGCTATGGAATTGGACACTTTCTGTCGGTTATTATCGGCGAAAAAAATTTCACCCTGGCAGCAACATTTGGAATGATGGCATTTTCCACATTTATTTTTGATACATTGGATGTTGCTACACGATTGGGCAGATACATCCTTCAAGAACTTTTTAATCTTCGTGGCCGCAATGGCGCAATTATGGCAACTCTACTTACAATCGTTCCACCCGCCCTTTTATTATTGCTTGCAGGCAGCGGAAAATATCTTTTGTTCTGGACTTTGTTTGGATCAAGCAATCAATTACTAGCCGCATTAAGTCTTCTTGCTATTACTGTGTGGCTGAGACAATCAAAACGCCCGTTTTTGTTTACGCTCATTCCAATGTTGTTCGTAATGGTGATCACAGTTTGGTCATTGATTCTGCAAGCAAGCTGGGCTTTCAGAGGTAAGTTTGCGATGAATGCGCAGTTCTTCAATGGAATTGTCAGCCTGGTTTTGATCATCCTTGCAATGATGCTAGCGATCGAAGCGATACGTTCAACACTGAAAGACCGCCAGCCGTCTACGGCCTTGTGATTCCGTACTTTTTCATCTTCTTATAAAGGTGACTGCGTTCAAGGCCCAGGATTCGAGCGACGCGGCTGATGTGCCAATGATTTTCTTCCAACGTACGCTGAATCAATTCCTTCTCGGTATCTTCCAGCTTTGAATACAGCAACGGATTGGCGGCAGATTCCGCCGGAGTTTTTATGTTCGCAGGCAAAACTCGATGCACATCATTGGTTCGAATACTTTCATCGGGAGATATGATCAACAAACGTTCAACAAGATTGCGTAACTCACGAATATTTCCCGGAAATTCGTAAACCATTAATTGTTCCAGTGCTTCCGAATCTAAATCCTTTTTGCGCATATTATTTTCTGCCGCAATCCGAACCAAAAAGTTTTTCACCAGATCAGGAATATCTTCGCGATGCTGACGCAACGGTTGTACTTCAATAGGAAAGACATTCAGTCTATAAAAAAGATCTTCCCGAAAATTTCCTTTCCGCATTTCTTCTTCTAATTTCCGATTTGTTGCAGCAACCACACGCACATCAACACGAATTTCCCTGTGCCCTCCGATCCTTTGAATTTCACTTTCCTGCAATGCTCTCAAGATTTTGGGTTGAAGCGAAATTGGAATCTCACCGATTTCATCCAAGAACAATGTCCCTTTATCAGCTTGTTCAAACTTACCAATCCTTTGCTGCAAAGCACCTGTAAACGAACCCTTTTCATGTCCAAACAATTCACTTTCGAATAATTCCTGCGGAATCGCAGCACAATTTACTTTGACAAACGGACCATCGGAACGATCACTGTTTCGATGAATCGCATATGCCACCAATTCTTTGCCTGTACCACTCTCTCCAGTGATCAAAACTCTGGTGTTTTTTCCTGATACAAGCTGAATCTGTTTCCGCAGTGTTTGCATCGCCGAAGAATCCCCAATTAGCCGGTACTTTTCATCTAATTCGCGGAGCGTCTCTGACTTCTCACGATTTAATCTGTGCAACTCGGCTGCATTCCTGGCGGCAATCAATAACCTTTCTTCATCAGCAGGCTTTTCAAAAAAATCGAATGCGCCTTTCTTCATTGCTTCAACAGCTTTGGCCGTTGTTCCATGAGCAGTCAAAAGAATCACAGGTACGAATGGATCAAATTCGCGGATGCGTGCGAGCACTTCAATCCCTTCGGTGTCCGGTAGTTTCAAATCCAGCAGGACGCAATCAAAAGAACTTCTGCGAACTTTATCGAGTCCTTCACGACCGCTTTCGGCAGATTCCACACTGTGACCATTTAAATCAAAAAAGCGGCTTAACGAAGCTCGAATGTTCTTTTCATCATCAATGATCAAAATTCGCATCGGTGTATATTTCAACACAAAGCTTTCAAGTCACAAAGGAGCAGATTGCGCCTGACCCCACAATGTGCTATTTTCCGCTTGATTATGTTTACAACCGGCGCAAAAGTTGACATCCAAAAAATCGAAGAAGAAATCCGTAAAGAAATCGAAGAAAAGAGGAAAAAACTCTTCACAGACGAGGAGCTGGAGGAATTGCAAAAACTAGAATTGAATATTCCTCCTAATCCAGACCGGATCAGAACGTTCTTCTTAAAGGAACTTGAATTCGAAAAACTCGACACCAAGTTCTACGAATCTCCAGATTATAACGTCGACCTGAATACATTTTTACATTCAGCAAACTCGCCGTTCTTGATGAAGCTTCGCAACTGGTTTCGTCCATTTTTCCGGTTGTATGGAAACATTGATGCATTAATTCACAAACAAGCTGTCTTCAATCAAGAACAAGCAACGTTCAATACAACTATCGTTCGTAGTCTCGAAAAACCATTTCATTACATCCGTGTACTTCATACTCTAATTAATTATCTTGTCTCTGAACTCACCAAACTTCATTTGCAGCATCATGCACTCAAAAACCAGGTTGATGCTATTGCATATGATCTGGAACAACTCCGTAAGCGTGAACGTCTTCTTGAAAAAATGGTTGTATTAAAGGATCAAAAGTAACTCGGTGTCTTTGTGGTTGAGTTCAGCAATGTATCCGCATTGTGGTTGCTCACCCTAACCATCCCCTTGATTCTGCTCTATCTCCTGAAGCGCCGTCGCAGAGATATTGTGGTTCCAAGCACGCTACTGTGGAAGCAAGCATTGGAAGACATCCGCGCCGATACACCATTTCAGAAATTGAAAAGCAGTTTGTTGTTGCTTCTGCAATTATTAATTCTGGTTCTGATCACAGCAATTCTTTCGGGCACCTCACCTTGTATCTTCAGCCAGTTTGAGCCGCCAATGGATCCTCATTCTTGACTGCTCTGCCAGTATGAAAGCCACTGATATTGAGCCTTCACGTTTCGAAGTTGCAAAGCAAGGTCTGTTAAAGGCTCTGGATGACGTTCCAGCTTACGATTCGGTTTTGCTTCTTGCGTTTTCATCTGAAACATCAATCGTTCAACAGAGCACAAATGATCTCAGTCAGGTTCGATCCAAATTAAATTCCCTGGAACCGATTGATGTTGCAGGCAATTGGTCACAGTTAACCAAAATTCTCGAACCACTTCTGCGAAATTCTCCACCACCGCTTGTCATGATCGCTTCAGACTTTGCAAATGTTCCGGCTAATTTCCCAGGCGCGATGTCTTTTGATCCTATTGTTGCTGGCAAAAGCGGCGATAATATCGGAATTATTCGAGTGGCGTCAAAACCGCTACCTGGATCTGACAAACTTCAAATGCTGTTATATCAAATCAAGAATTTTTCGAAGAAAACTGCGACTTCAACTTTGACACTTTCTGCTAACGATAGTGTGATGGATTCTTTTGAAGTAAAACTCGGACCTGGCGAGACATTGGAACGAACAACAGAATTAACCGTAAATCAAACCATTAAAGTACATATAGAAAAGAAACCGAATGACATTTTTCCTCTTGATGATGATTACATTTTGATTGTTGATCCTGTTCAGCTTTCGTCAGTGAATCTCTTATATGAAAATCCGTTTCTGCGTAAAGCTCTTACAGTGTTGCCATCGGTCAGGATTTCAAACGACGGTTCACTTCCAATAATGAAAATCGAAAGTATTGATGAAGCGAGGCAGCCAGGAATTTATTTTCTTTCATCAAAATCGTCGGGCACATCAACTGTACCTGTACATTGGAATGATGGACATCCAGTGTTGCGATTCGTAGATGTGGGAGCGTGGCAATTTCAAAATGCAAATTCGATCATGCCGCCGGTTGGTTCAGAATCACTGGTAGATATTTCGTCCGGGTCAATTGCATACGCCAACGAAGATAACGGACGCAAAGTAGTTCTGGGTTTCTCTCTGGAAGACAGCAATCTTCCTTTGCTGGCGGGCTTTCCAGTTTTTCTGCAAAATGCGATTCAGTGGATTCAGGAAGAAAAACAGAAACCGCTGGCATCTGTTACCGGTGATAAATTACGAACTGAGGGTGCATATCAAAGTGATGGCAAGGAAGGTTATGCAAACTTTGCCGATGCAGGAGAGTCCAACATCGAGCCTGCTCCACCAAAATCAAAGTCAGGCTCAAGCGCGACAATGGTTCAACGAAAGACGGATTTAGGAAATTGGTTCTTGATTCTGGCAACTGGCATTGTTATGGTTGAATGGTGGGCCTTTCACAGAAGAGTAGACGCATAATCACTGAAACACGGAATTCACTGAAATCACTCAAAGGAATTAATAAAAACTTCTTTCTGTGTATTCCGTGCCTTCCGTATTTCCGTGATTACATTTTGCTGTGTTGCATTATTCTTTCAGCATTCAGCACTCTGGCCGCAAGTGGAGATAAATTGCCAACAACGACTGTGATCATTAATCCTGACCTGAAGATTGAAGCGGAATTAGCATATACCGACGAAACTCGCATGAAAGGATTGATGTTTCGGGAATCACTTTCTGAGGATGCCGGGATGCTTTTCATATTTCCGTATATGGATCAGCACAGTTTCTGGATGAAAAACACATTGATCCCTCTTGACATCATTTGGCTGAACGACAAAAAGGAAATTGTTTACTTCGCTACCGCTCAACCCTGCACTGAAGATCCTTGTGCGTCATATGTGCCGATGCAAAAAGCGAAATACGTTTTGGAAGTGAATGAAGGATTTGCTAAAAAACATTCCTTGAAAATGGGAACTCGTTTAGAGTTCACAATCCCACCTGAAATAAGCAGGATCGCAAATCGATAACGGCGGGCACGGAGGCCCGCCCCCCAGAAGCATTATCAAAAACAAAAAGCCCCGAGGCCGAAACCTCGGGGCTCAGAAAATTTCTTATTGTGGTTTGATTACCACGAAGAATCCGCGGCGGTTGAACCGGCGCGTAATTTCTTTTTCATTGTCATACTTCGGTCTGGCCTCACCATAGCTGACCGTCTTCAACCTGCTTGCTGAAATGCCTTTGCCGGTCAAGTAATCGCGAATGGCATCAGCTCTTTGTTGACCCAGCGCGAGGTTGTATTCATCGGTGCCGATATAGCAGCAATGTCCTTCTATCGTCACGTTTGTGCTTGGATTGTCCGTCATATATTTGGCAACCGAATCAATCTTCTCGCGAGATTCCGGTGTAAGCACGTATTGATCAAATGGGAAGTAGACTTCCGGCCATACGAATTCCGGCTCCGGAGGTGGTGTTGGTGCAGGTGGAGCTGGTGGCGGTGGTGCTTCTGTCGGTGGTCCTGTCGGTGGAGGCGGCACTGGACCAGCCCCCCCTGCCTCGCCACCAAACCGGAAACGAAGTCCGCCCCAGACCATGTAGTTGTTATCGACGTCATCGAATTGATCGAACGGAATTCGACCTTCACCCGCCAAAGCAACTTTACCGCTGTGAGTTAATGAGATACCAAAATGTACCAGTAATGCAGCAGTGCGGGTATCCTCTTCTGTAAGATCCCAGAAGCTGACGCCTGCGCCCACATAACTGTAATTTCCGAACAAGGCGTTAATGGCGACATCGCCAAAAAGGCTGGAATTATCAGTATCACGTACATTAATTTTCCCACCAAATGCGGCCTCGAATTCAGCATGATCACCAAGATGTGGAGTAATACCGACTTTTGCCCCGAACAATCCGGCGCAACGGCCATTCGGAAACTCGTCACGAATCATACGTTCTTTACCACCATAAACATCAAAAAACCACAAATAATGTCCGTGTGTCTCGTACGATTCTTCGGCTTCTTCGGCGGCCTTATCCTTGTCTTGGTCTTGTAAATATGATGAAGAATTGAGCCCGTTATCGCCTGATGTTTTCAGAGGATCATCATTGGCGAAGGCTGGGGAGGTAAGAAATAAAGCAGCAACAACAGCTACCAAAGCGAACAACCATCTCATAATACAGCCCTCCTTTAGGAACGCATCATTATTATTTACTGTGAAAACAATCCTGCGTAAATAAGAACAGATGTCCGTTATTATACTTCACAAATTCAATTTCTAATATAGTTGAGACCATGCAAATGTCAAGAAATGCAGGTTATGTATTCATTCCTATTAAATTATCCTAACTCTTTTCGGAATTCCCGCCACAAAGTTATAATAAAAGGAGCAAGATCTGGAGATAAAATTGCGATTTTTTGGAATTGCAGGATCGTTATCCTTATTTCTTTCAGTGGCGTTAGGTGCCTTTGGGGCTCATGCCCTAAGGGACCAGTTGTCTGATCGTATGAGAGAAGTATTTGAGACAGCGGTTCGATATCAGTTGATCCATTCAATCACAATTATAATTGCCGGAATCCTCGCCGATCGAGGAGTCTTTTTCGAATATGCCGGCTGGCTATACATCGCAGGCATCATATTGTTCTCGGGAAGTTTGTACTTACTTGCTGTTACCAACATTCGAGCTCTTGGCATAATCACACCACTTGGAGGGTTGGCATTTTTAGCCGGACATCTGCTGCTGCTGATCGCATTTTGGAGGATTCAATCCTCCACATGAAAGGACGAACCCCCGTGGTAAGTTGGATTCCATTCGGAATCGGCAAAACTAAGCCAAACCATTATTTGGATATGGGAGGCATAGTTTGGGAAAACCGTGACAACCTCAAATACGCCTGGAAGATTTTGAAGCATGGTGTGTGTGACGGTTGTTCACTCGGACCTTATGGACTGCGTGACAATACTATGACAGGGATTCATCTTTGCATGTCACGACTCAGATTGCTTCGTATTAATACTATGCCAGCAATGAACATCCAGGATTTACCTGATGTGTCAAAGCTGCGACAAATGAGCGGAGAGGAGCTCCGGCAATTAGGACGTTTGCCGTATCCTATGATCCGCCGAAAAGGAGATCCGGCATTTACAAAAATATCCTGGGATGAAGCACTTGATGTGGCCGCACGTCATTTGCGAAATATCGATCCGCATCGATTTGCGATATACACGACATCGCGTGGCTTAACCAATGAAGTCTATTATGTAGCCGGTAAATTCGCCCGCCTTATGGGAACAAACAACATCGACAACGCTGCAAGACTTTGTCATGCGGCCAGCACTACTGCATTGAAACAAACTTTGGGAATTGCTGCATCATCGTGTTCCAACTCCGATTGGATTGGATCGGAGTTGATTGTGTTAGCGGGAGCCAATATCGCCAACAACCAGCCTGTTGCAACAAAGTATCTTTATTATGCAAAACAAAAAGGCGCCCGAATTGTAGTTGTAAATCCGTATCGCGAACCCGGATTGGAAAATTATTGGATTCCGTCAGTAACGAAAAGCGCAATATTTGGAACGCGATTGATGGATGATTTTTTCCAAATTGCAGTCGGCGGTGATGTCGCATTTTATAACGGCGTGACAAAAATCCTGATTGAACGTGATTGGATCGATAAAAATTTCATTCAGGATCACACAAATGCATTTGAAGAATTGAAATCCGAGTTAGCTGCGCAATCATGGGAAATACTGGAACGGCATTCCGCGACAACACGCGCCGAAATGAATCGATTCGCCGAAATTTATCGGCAGGTAAACACTGCAATCTTTATCTGGAGCATGGGTCTCACTCAACATCGTTTCGGCGTAGAAAATGTAAAGGCGTTGATCAATGTTGCACTGGCACGTGGAATGATCGGCAGACCAAACACCGGAGTTGTTCCAATCCGTGGTCACAGCGGCGTACAAGGCGCCGCGGAAGTTGGATCTGTTCCGAGCGATTACGTCATGGGCCTGCCTGTGAATGATAAAAATGCAAATCATCTTGCCGAACTCTGGCAGGTGGAATCAATCCCTGGATGGAAAGGAATGTCTGCTGGGGCAATGCTTGAGTCTGCACATGATGGTTCCATCGATGCGTTCTATGTTGTTGGCGGAAATTTTATTGATACTATGCCTGATCCAATTTTCATTCGCGAATCTCTGGAGCGAGTGCCGCTTCGTATTCATCAGGACCTGTTTCTTAATTCTTCAATGTTAGTGGAGCCCTCCGAAGCGGTTTTACTTCTGCCGGGTCAAACACGGTATGAACAAAAAGGTGGAGGCACAATTACCAACACCGAACGTAGGATCCGATTTTCTCCCGAAATTGAAGGGCCTCGTATCGGCGAATCACGAAGTGAATGGCAAATCATTGTTGATTTAGCACAACGCGTTTTGCCTGATGAAAAAAAATCGAAAGTCGCATTCAACAACCCAGAAGAGATTCTACAAGAAATGGATCGGGTAATTCCTTCGTATCGCGGCATTAAGGAATTGAAAAAAGAAGGAGATTCATTTCAATATGGTGAACCAATGCTGCTCAAAGATGGCATCTGCAATACATCCGATGGCCGTGCTAAGTTTTCAGCAGTGCAGCCCAAAAATGAAGTCCCGCAGGAAGGGGAGTTTTATTTGACTACGCGCCGCGGCAAACAATTCAATAGCATCGTATATGGAACAGCAGATCCACTCGTAGGAAGTAAAAGACGTGATGAAATTTTTGTTTCATCTTCCGATGCCTCAAAATTCAGCATGGTTGAAGGGTCACGAATTAAGTTGAAATCGGACGCAGGAGAATTCGAAGGGATATGCAAGATTGCGAAGGTTCATCCCGGAACACTTCAAATGTTTTGGCCCGAATCAAATGTTTTGATCTCCCGAAGGATCGATCCGGAATCTCAGGAACCTGATTACAACTCTGTGGTACGGATTGTCTCCGTATCGTCGAAATAAGATTACGCCATTTGCTTTAATCCCATTCTTTTCGTTAACATACCGCCAGCGAGGGCCATCAAATGAGACTACTAATAAACATAGGGATTCTCTTAGCTTTTATTTCAACAACTTATGCTTATGATGTCGTTTTAAAAAATGGAAAATCAATTCATGGAACAAAAGTTGGTGAAGATGAAAACCAAATTGTTGTTCAGGATGCAAGCGGTGTAAAAATCAACATCAAAAAATCAAATGTTGATACAACAAAAACCGAAGCATTAAATCAGCAAACAACAACAGCTCAGACTCCAAAACCAGAATCTACGAACACTCCAGCAAAGCCAGCAACAACACAAACTGCCACACCCAAAAAACCTGCGCGCAAGATTACTCAAGAGGACCTGGACAAGTTGCGAGATAAGTACGACCTTGGTGAGGGCACCTTTGACAAGAACGTAAAAGAAGACTCTGAAAAAACGGAAGAAGATTCTGAGTCCAATACATCTACAGAAAAAACGGAAGCTGAATGGCGACAGGAAGCAGAAATGCATCGGCAGAAACTTGAGCAGGCGCAAGGGCAATACAATCGCTTGAATGAAGAATGTGAAAAGCTAAAACAGATAGCAGTTCAAACTCACGTTCTGGTAGATGAACAAGGCAATGAACTTCCGATGCAGGATACAACTAAACAGGTTTGCGATTTAGCAGAATCCGCCCACGCTAAGCTCGATGATGTGCGTGAAGGCTACTCAGAATTTACAACCGAAGCCAAACAAAATGCAGTCCCGCCCGGCTGGCTCCGCGACGCAGAAGGCAACGACCCACCACAAGAATAACCACAAAGACTCCGAGTCTCGGTGGTTAATTGTTGATATTTAACTCGATGTGGTCTTTGCCATCGAATGTAAACAATTTGCCTTTGTCATTCAGGCGAGTTTCTAAGTGGACGGTCCGCTTCCAAATTTGAAAAACGTTTTGCAGAGTATCCCGCGCGTAATTCACATCAAGATCGATGCCTTCATGGCTGTGAACTAAATACAATTCCGAACGATTCTTGTAATTGCCATCGACTATATGAATGATCGGCTGCCCGAAGTTTGTAAGCTGAAATAAAAGCTTTTGTTTTATTGCATTAAACTCACGGTCCGAGATTTCGTACATGCCGATTACGTCGTTGTATTTGTAAGTAAAGAGTTTGTGTTTCTCACAAAATTCTTTCGTGAGGTAGTTATCAATAAAAGTGATATCATTTGCGACCCTTCGTACTTCAAAAATTTTCTGCCGGCCTAAACCCAATTCTTTGTCCCAGGTTCTTAATTCTTCCATGTTGTCGCATTCATCATATTCCGAACCAAATTTTCCTTTGTTCCAGCGATCTTCAATATCTTTCCAAAGTTCAATTCCCAGCTTATAAGGATTCAGAGATCCAGGATGTGAAGCCAGCGTTCCGGAATGATGATCGGCATAATCGATTAATTCGGTATCCTTCAAACATTTTTCGGTCATCATCGTGGAATGCCAGTATGAAGCCCAACCTTCATTCATAATTTTGCTGACCCGCTGCGGAGCAAAGTAGTACGCTTCGTCGCGGATAATTGATAACAATACTTTTTGCCAATTCTCCATCGGTGAGTAATCAATCAGAAACATCAATATGTCTTTTTCGGGATGTGGAGGAAACTTCATCATCTGCGATTTATTATCAGCAATCTTTTTTAGTTGTTCTTCCACAAATGCCGGAGGATTTACAAAATCATCCATATAGTATTTGGATTTTAATCGGACTTCCGGAGGCTCCTCATCTTCCTCTTCCGGCGGGACAGGCTTTACGAAAGGGTTTCTTTTGATAAAAAGCGAATGGAAATCAATAAGGTCATCGATGGAAAGTGCAACATCCAGAAAACTTTCAACTACATCATGTCCATATTTTTCGGCATAACGGCGAATAATCGTTCCATGATTCGCCATACCATCCATCATTTTTCGGCTGGTCGCTGAAAACCAATAATTGTTTTTGAAGAAATCGGTATGACCATAAACGTGAGCAATGACGATTTTCTGATCGACCATCGCGTTATTTTCAAGCAGGTATGCATATGAAGGATCATTGTTAATGACCATTTCGTAAATTTTGTGCAGACCGTATGCGTAGGATTTTTTTAGATGCTCATATTCCATTCCAAACGACCAGTGTGGATAACGTGTTGGAAATCCGCTATAGCTAGCGACTTCATTGATTTGATCGAAGTCCAGGATTTCGAAGATTGTTTCGAACGGATCGAGCCCGTATTCGAGTGCGTAACCTTTTATTTCGTCGCGGATTTGTGCTAATTCAGGACTGAGGTTCATCGGCCTTTTCCAAGGAAGGCTTTGATCGAATCATAGATCTCGTCTTTGCTATTAATCTTGGAAGTTACGATTCTGGGTTCGTTCGGAAAATATTCCTGAATGCCATACAAAAAGTCGCCACTACCGTAGGCGCTTTTCACCTGCCCATAGCAAAATAAATTTGATCGCGGCAGCAGATCATTTTCCAAAATATTGATACATTCCGCTGTGTCGCCGCCATCCCAATTATCACCATCCGAAAAATGGAACAGGTAAATGTTCCAATCATCAGGATGAAATTGTTCCGACATGATCTGGTTGCAGAGTTTATAAGCAGACGAAATCTTTGTGCCGCCGCCTTCCCGCAAATGAAAAAAGGTTTCTTGATCCACTTCTTTTGCTGCGGCATCATGCACAATGTACCGGAGTTCAATCCGGTCATATTGAGAACGCAACCAGGTATCAATCCAAAATGATTCTAATCTTACAATTTCTTTTTGTTCAGGCCCCATTGATCCTGAAACGTCCATCATATAAATGATAACGGCGCTAGATTCCGGAAGTGATGTGATTTTCCAGGTTCGATAGCGTCGATCTTCGCGAATGGGAACAATTACCGGATTTTCAGCATCGTAAGTGCCTGTCGAAATCATGCGGCGAAGCGCTTCTTTATATGTGCGTTTGAAGTGACGTAAAGATTCAGGGCCAACTCGGCTAATGCCTGTATATTTTTCTTTTTCGGAAGTGATCGATTTTTTGCCGCGAGGCTCAATGTTTGGAAGCTCGAGTTCTTCGCCTAAAATCTGCGCAAGTTCTTCCAGTGTGATTTCAACTTCCAGCATGTGCTCGCCTGGTGTATCACCAGCTTTTCCGGATCCATCTTGCGGATCGCCTGTTCCTAAGACGGATCCAACATCACCATCACCCTGGCCTACACCACCCTGTTGCCTGGAATCGAAACGGAATCGCGGAAGTTCAATGCGAGGGACAGGGATACTTACGATGTTCTTCCCTTTCCTCCCGATGAGCTCAGTTTGAGTTATATATTTTTTGAGCTCGCGTTTAATTTTCCCGCGTACGATCTGTTTGAACCTGCTATGGTCCTGTTCAATCTTCGCAATCAACTTACCTTCGCCCCTCTTTCTTTACATCTCCTCGCGCAAAGATGCTCGCAACAAAGTTTAAGACATCAGTCGCACAAACATCACAATATCCATAATTGTTAATCATCCGTGACTTAACGATGTCAATTTTTTCCTGGGTGTCCTTATCAACAACGCTGGAAACAAGACTCGAAAGCTTAATCGAGTCTTTTTGATCCTCAAACAACTTCATTTCGAGTGCGCGATGTAGACGTTCATTCGATTTGTAATCAAAGATCTTGCCACTAACTGCTAATGCCCCGATGTAATTCATGATCTCCCGGCGGAAATCCTCTTTCCGGTTATCCGGAATGTCGATTTTCTCTTCGATGGATCTCATCAATCTTTCATCAGGCTCTTCATCCATTCCTGTATATTTGTTCTTTACGCGCTCACCTTGCGTATATGCCTTTACATTATCGATATAGTTCGCGCAAAGTCTCTTGATCGCTTCTTCATCAACCGAAATAGCGCGCTGAACTTCATTCTTTGTAATCTCTTCATATTCTTCCTTTGCAATCGAAAGAAGTTCCTTATACCGCTTGCGCTGTTCTTCACTGGTAATCAGGCTGTGATGCTTCAATCCATTTTCAATTTCATTCATCACCATAAATGGATTGACGCAAGTTTCATTTACATCACTGACCAGTGCATTCGAAATCTTGTCCTGAATGTATCGCGGTGAAATTCCGAACATTCCTTCGCGCTTCGCCTCACGTTTCAACTCTTTAATATTATCGGCAGTAAATCCCGGAAGTGTCTTGCCGTTGTAGAGTTTCATTTTTTGAATGATAGTCAGCTGGGCATGTTTCGGATCTTCAAGCCGCGTGAGCACTGCCCACATAGCTGCCATTTCAAGTGTGTGTGGCGCAATGTGTTTTCCGCGAATTTTTTCAGGATTGTAATCCTTCCGGTAAATTTTGATTTCATCATCCAATCGTGTGATGTATGGAATATCGATTTTTACCGTACGATCGCGAAGTGCTTCCATGTACTCATTGTTTTGAAGCTTGCGATATTCAGGTTCATTGGTATGACCGATGATTACTTCATCGATATCCGTTTGTGCAAACTTCTTCGGTTTGATGCTGTGTTCTTGAGATGCGCCCAGGAGATCATAAAGAAAGGCCACATCTAATTTCAATACTTCGATGAATTCGATCAAACCTCGATTGGCAACATTGAACTCGCCATCAAAATTAAATGCGCGTGGATCAGAGTCGGAACCATATTCCGCAATCTTGCGATAATTGATGTCACCTGTTAACTCGGTAGAATCCTGGTTCTTTTCATCTTTGGGTTGGAACGTTCCAATTCCCACACGATCTTTTTCAGAAAGAAGAATGCGCCGTACTTGAACATGTTGAACAACTTTTCGCCAATCACCTGCATACTTGCGCATCATTTCTTTGAATGTGTAACGGCAAGCCGGGCAAAGATCGCCTTCAATATATATAGGTTCAGTATCAGGACGTTCCTTGTTCATGCCCTTTAAGAAACTTTCGCGAAGTTCAATCGGAATTAGATGCAATGGTTCTTCATTCATCGGACACCATCGCACTTCAGGACGCGCTTTGCTTCCTGCTTCGCCTTCCGAGATTACCCATCCAAATGAATACACAGCGCCATCATCGGTGCGTGAGTAATCTTCCATCCCTCTTTTCAACAAGCGAACAATTGTGCTTTTAGAACTGCCAACAGGTCCATGCAATAACAACACGCGACGTTCCGGACCATAACGTTGTGCAGCTGATCGAAATACCTGAACCAAATTCATCAATGATCGTTCAAGTCCGTAAATTGCATCACCTTTTGAAAAACTGGGATTTGAAAAAAAGTTGTAGCGTATCAACTTTTCTTTTCCATCATAGAATTCCTCATAACCATGCGACATGATCATGTCGTAGATACGCTGGAATGCGGTTCGCGCGATCTTACCGTTGCGGGTTAACATGGAAAGGTATTCATCAAAAGTACCTTCCCAATGCAGCTTGCGAAAAGCTTCGCTGTCTACTCGCTCACTGATAGAACTTAAAATTCTCTGGCCATCTGCAGAAGTGCTCTCAACCATCTCCGAGCCCTCCAATTCTCAATCATTAAATTTAGAACCGAACTCAATTGCCTGTCAATTATACATCCACATTGAGTCTAAGTGGATTTCAGGCTCTGGAGGGCTAAAGCTCGGGAGTTGGAGCGTACTTCTTTATTAATTCAGGCAGGTATTCAATCACGCCAGTGAAACCAAGAAACACGGAAGGAACTGAGGAATTTCCATGAATGCGAATTCCATCTTTTTCGATTTTCGTATATGTTGCATTTCCTGACAAAACTTTACTGAGATCCAGCAGTTCTTGATCGAGCGCGTATTCGTGGATCCAGGTTGCATGCTCATCGTCCGCTCTGCTTTTTAACAACAACGCTTGTGATTTCAGATAAGCGGATACATTCGTATAAGACAAAGCATGGGTCTTTGATGGAAATCCAGAAGTGGATTTTTTGTAATCATCAGTTGATTGAATTCCATTACTACTATCTTTTCCATCAAATGCGGCTTGCAATAAATTTTGACTGCTAGCAAATAAAAACCATTTGCCATCAAAAGAATAAGATGGTGAAAGTGCGCTATTTGGAAGATTGACATTGAAAACTTGTATCGTTCGGTTTTTGTAATTTACTTCTTGTTTATTAATTCCGCGAGCAGCTGCCATTGCAGCAAAACGTGAAATCGTAGTCCGGAAAGTGTCAGGATTTTTTAGATTTAAAACCATCAGGAAATTTACATTTAGCGGTGCTTTTGAAGATCCAGGTTCATAGGAGACCGCGATTTCATCACCGACCGTTTCCATGACATCACGCTTAATATCGAAATTCAAAATTCCTCGCAATAGAGCAAGACCTTGTTGATATTGTTGATACTGTTGTTTGTCCAGGATTGTTCCGAGTTGAGCGTTTAATCCATCCCATGCTCTTATAAAGTCAGGAAGCGTGCCTGCTGAAACCATCTTCACGGAACCTGGCATGTACTGAAGACTTTCCATCTTACGTGGAGGTTGCTCCATGTAAATCTTTATGAATCCGCTGCGCTCGCGATTTACTTCCACGAAACCAGATTCTTCAAAACCATCACCTTCTACGCGCGTGGTATATACAAATCCGCGGACCGCTTGAATGCCGGTGAGCTTCAACATTCCGGACCAATACCTGGATGCCGTCGCAGGAATATTTTTTTCCGCAAGACTTAAACCGGCAGGAACATTTATGTAGGCCAGAACACCACGACGATAGCCGGATTCCTTGCGTGCGGTCCGGAATACATCACTTTCTCTTAGGTTTTTAAATTTGCCTTTATCCACTTCCAGAATATGCCGCATTCCATTCTCATTGATGGCGAATATGAAATGATGGCCGGAGACGTAATAACAGGGTGACGCTTCGCGCGGAAATTTGGGGCTACTATATTTATAGTACGATGTTCCTTCATATGAATATTGCGATTTCTTGATCTCAGGAAATCGGCGCTTCACCGCTGGATCGACATGTTGTTCCACAAATTCACGGAACTTACCTTCATCCTTAACCTTCACCACTAATCCAGCAGAACCTTCACCCTCCGGTAATGGAAATAATCCGATAGAAACTTCGCCATTGAATTGATCTAACATTGGACGCAGATCAAAACCGCTGGTACTTTCAAAAGAGCTGAAAGCGCGCTGAATCAGCTTCTGATATTTGTCTTTTCGAGGGGAATTACTTAATTCCTTCCAGACGGTGGTGTTTTCAAGATTTTTGCGGGCTCTTTCGATGTTATCAAGAGAGACATACAGAATAGTGTTTTCGGGAAAGACCCGCTCACCAAGAGGCCGCCAGAACCATCCGCGAAACACTGCGAAAAAAATTCCGGCCGATATCAGAGCAACGATGAAAATTACAGCTAACGCCTTCTTCATAAGTTGCCTATTATAACCGCAGAGCGTATAGAAACGCTAAGTCGCGTCGAATCAATGGTTTTCCTTGATTCAGCGAGGCTGCGCGTGCTAAGATTCAGAGGTCTCCTCGGGGGTATTGGGGTCACCCCAGCTATATCTTTAGGCATAGTACACATACATGGCAGCGCAAAATGTTCCCGAAAAAATAGACAAGTATCAGATCCTTTCCGTGATCGGCAAAGGAGCGATGGGGATTGTGTATCATGCGTACGATCCGATCGTAAAACGGGATGTTGCGATCAAACTTTTATCATCACTGAACCTTGATGAGCCTGAATTAATTTCCAGATTTGAGCGTGAAGCGAGACTGGCAGGTGGTTTAAGGCATCCCAATATCGTTACGATTTACGATCTTGGACAATTTCAAGGCCGTCCATACATTGCCATGGAATTTCTGCTGGGAAAAGACCTCGAAGCTGTCATCAAAGAAAAGCAATCACTTTCTGTTGAACGGAAGGTGGATATCATTCTTCAAATTTGTAAAGGGCTTCATGCAGCGCATCAGAAAGGGATAATTCATCGAGACATTAAACCTGCAAACATCCGATTGCAAGATGATGAATCCGCAAAAATTATGGATTTTGGAATTGCACGGATGGGAACTTCGCAACTTACAAAAAGCGGTTACATTATCGGAACGCTTCAGTACATGTCGCCGGAACAAATTTCAGGCGAAGCGCTCGATGTGCGAACTGATATTTTTTCCACCGGCGTTATCGCATACGAACTATTTACGTACCTAAATCCGTTTGCCGGTGGTGGTGCAGTCGACATTATGTATCGCATTTTAAATATCCGCCCTAAGCCGGTTCACGATCTGCCGGAAGAATACAACACTGAGCTTAATCAAATCATCATGCGATCGCTGGAAAAAAATCGTGAGCTTCGGTATCCCAGCGCAAAAGAAATGGCACAAGATCTCGAAGAATTTTTGTTTTATCTGAAGTCGATGAAGTTTCAGCCTAAAGCTTCAAGAGCGGCTGCGTATGAAGAAGATAGAACCCGCAATATTACTGCTGAAGAGCTTGAAAAGATCATGGCGCAGACGGAACATCGTCCAACTCCATCAGCTCAGAATACGATCGTAAGCAAACCGCAAATGCCTCCCACTGTAGGAATGGATCTTCGTTCGCAAACGCTTCCAGCATTTGGATCTCAACCGGAGCAGCAGGCTCCAAGAACTGGAGTCGGAGCAAATTATTCGGAAACTGCGCAGCAAGTACTGATGAGGCAACCGAGCACATGGCAAGAAAAGAAGTTTTATATTCTTGGCGCGCTTCTGGCTTTGCTATTTATTGGCGGACTAATTCTAACTGCAAGTTTTACCGGACATTTACCAGGCTCTTCTACCAGCCTGGCCGTAACTACCAAGCCACATGGTGCGGAACTGTGGATCGATGGGAAAATGGTTGGTACGACTCCAGTAGTAATCAATCAAAAACGCCAAATGCATCTGACATTCAAAATGCAAGGCTACAAAGACAAAGAATTTGATCTGTCCCCTGAAGCATGGCCAACTGCCGTAAATATGACATTGGATCCAATTTCCAAAGAACAGCCACCGCTGCAGCCGAATCCGTATTACATTGCTTTATCAAGTACCCCTTCAGGTGCGGAAGTTTTGCTGGATGGTCAGTCGCAAGGTACAACTCCTGGCAAAATCAAGTTGGCTGATGAGAAAGTGCACGAGATTATTTTACGTCTTTCCGGTTACAAGGAAGAGAAACGTACAATTGATCGAAACACTGATCCAAAATTGTCGATTCAACTTGAAGCTGAAGTCACCTCAGGATTTGTAAATTACAGCGGACGTTATTCTGTCACGATCTATAGTGATGGGAAAGCTTTGAAGACACCAATTGAACTTCCACCTGGCAGCTACAACTTAACAATTCGCGCGCGCAAAGGAGCTTTCATTCGAATGACGCGCAAAGTGGATGTCGTCTCCGGTGAAACTGCAACAATTACCGAACCTGCAATGGGAAAATTAACAGTAAAAGCAAACCCCAGCAATTGTCGCATTTCAATTGATGGTGAATATGTTGATGATGTTCCAATCCTTCAGCTTCCAATTCAAGCCGGAAACCATGTGGTACAATTCAATTGGCCAGCGCAAGGCAAAAAATTAAACAAAACTGTAAATATTTCTGCCGGTGAAGGAGAATCACTCTTCGGAGAACCCGAATAGCCCCCGCATGAAAGCGGTTATTCCACGCATTCCTCCCCTTTGGATAAGGAGGGGGTTGAAAAGCCAATTTCTTCTAACTTTACTTTTTCTTCACATATTTGCTGCCATTTTACTGACGGCTGATGATCCCGCAAAAGGTCATTACGATAGTGCTCTCTTCTTTTTACAAAGCGAAAAATATCAGCAAGCCCTTGATGATCTGAACTTCATCGTAAAATCATTTCCAAAAAGTCCGCTTGCCGATGATGCCCTCCTCCAACTAGGTATCTATTACTTTGATCACCAAAAAAAGGACGACCAGGCCTTGCAATATTTTCAGCAAATCAAAGACAGCTATACAGATTCGAACTCAGCTCCTGCTGCCTACTACTATATTGGTTTGATTTATCTGAACCGCCGTGATCCGAAAGATCTGGATGAAGCCTTCGCTAATTTCGAACGTGTCACGCGAGTGTTTCCTTCCAGCACGTGGGTGGATCGGTCGTTAGTTGGCGCCGGGCTGGCATTAAAACTTCGCGGTGAATACGATAAGGCGTATGAAGAATTTTCGAAAGTAAAAGTAAGATTCGCAGGAAGTCCTCTAGCACCACGCGCGCAATATGAAATGGGATTAAGCGCATTGAATTCTGATTCGTATATTGATGCGGCGTTCGATTTTCAACAGCTAATCAATCAATTTCCAGATTCCGAATTTTCACAACCCGCGCGCGAGATCAACACAATCATCTATCGCCTTCATATTGCTTCTCAAACAGACAGAAAATTGTACCTGCCTGACTCAACTTACTCAGTTCTTGTACCTCAAATCGATAATCCATTAGGAATGGGAGTAGATAGCAAAGGGAATTTGTATTTGGCTGACAAGGACAAAAAAATCGTTTCAGTCTTTGATGCAAGCGGCAAATCGGTCAACACCATCTCATTGCTTTCACCACAATCCGTTTTTATGGATGACCGTGATGTTGCAATCATCGCTAATGAAACAGCAGTTAGCATTGGTGGCAAGGAATCGGCAAGCTTCGCGCTTCAAAAGGAAGGCAAATCACCTGAGCCTCTTGTGCAAATTCGATCCGCAGCGGTGAATGTTTTCGGTGACTTCTTTGTGGTCTCAGAAAAAGCGCCAGGGATTCTAGTTTATGATTCCATGCGCAAACCGCTTTCAGGTTCATCATTCGCGAACACCGAACGTGAATATGCAAAGGTTGTTTTGAATACACGAAATCAAGTCTATGCACTTGATAAACAAAGAAAGCAAATCTTTTTGATGGCCGGATGGCAAAGCTATTTATGCAATCGGAACAGCAGGAAAAGGATTTACGTTCGATCGCATCGAAGATTTTGCCGTAGACCGTGCAAATCATCTTTATGTGCTAAACAGGAATCCACGAGGCATTTTGATTTTTGCGCCAGATGGAAACCTTCTACGGTTCATTGCTTCTGAGAAAAAAGGCGGCTCACTTGTTTTTGAAGATGGAAGATTGATCGCTGTAGGTCCCTTCGGGATCGATTTTTATTCTGGATCGCGATCAAAAAAGGATCTTAAAAATCGGATGAAATTCAAACTCTTATTTCTCTGCATCTTTGCGGTGAATTTTTTATTTGCTCAGGAAACTCCTCCGCCTGAATCCAAGCCAGAAGAAGCACCCATTGAAGAAGAAGCAATGCAGATGCAATGGACCAAAGCATTCCAGGAAGCTGAAACGACTTTCAATTCGGCTAATCAAAGTTCCAGTATTCCGATGTTTGAAAGCCTCATTACACAAATAACGGAACAAAAAGTAAAAAGAGGACTTACCGATCCCGAAATGTTATTGCTGTTACGCAGCCTCGATTACTTAGGTCAGGCAAATTACAACGAAGGTGAAACAGAGAAAGCGAAACTGGTATTCCTGAAATTGATGGAATTGAATCCGAATTATCAATTGAATCAGGATCTTACTTCGCCAAAAATTATCGAATTCGTTAAAAAGATCAAAGATCAAAATCTAGGAACAATTACGATTACGTCGGGACCTCCAGGCGCAAACCTGAAGTTAGATGGAGTTGCCGCAGGTACCACTGATGTTACAGGGCTCTATAGTTTAAAAGGAGATCATGATCTCGAAATTTCTAAGCCAGGCTTCGTATCACAACAAAGCACGATCAATGTTGTTCCCGGTAAATCACAAAAATTCAATTTTAAACTAGAACGAAGTTCCAGTGTTGCGTATTTCATCACCTATCCCAAAGGTGTTGAAATTTCGATGGGCGAAAAACTTCTTGGCACAACCGGAGGCACAACTCCGCCACAACGTGCAGAACAAAGCGCCACCGCCATGAATGTGCCATTAGCGGATTTTTCGGATGAATTTGCGGTGCCGGATTTGCAGCAGGGATCCTACGAAGTGCAATTCAAAAAACCTTGCTGGGAAACTCAGTTAAGAAGAATCACGATCGAAGAGAATGCGGATTATCCATTTGAGCCGATCGTACTTTCACCATCCATTGCTCAGTTAAACATAACTGCCGATGACGAAAAAGCGAATGTATTTATTGACAACGAGTACATCGGCCTGGCGCCGCTTCAGAAGCATCAAGTTTGCGCGGGAAAACATCTGATCAAGATCAAAGGCCCACGCGGGAAATATGAAAGCACTGTTGATGTGAAGAAAAATCAAGCACTCAACATTGATGCCCGATTGAATCCTTCACTAACATTCATGGGACTCGTTGCCGCACCTGATATTTTAAAGTCTGATCTTGACAAACTCACTGTTGAAATCAATCAGAACTTATCAAAACTTCAAAATCTGAATTACGAGGATTACTCTCAGACCGGCGATCGCATGGTTGTTCAAGAAACTTTGCGCAAAATTTTGGAAGGCATAAAAACAAATAAGCCGGACAAAGATCGCAGAAGTGTGATCCAGGAGCTTTGTAGTTCAGCTGAATCTGACTTGCTGTTAATCGGATACGTGCCTAAAGAAAAATTGCAACGCACCGTGGAATTTTATTTGTTGTCGAATTGGAGTTCCATGGCTGATTTACGAACTGTCCAGGTGTTTGATTCTTCTGAATGGAAACGGTTCATGGCACAACTTGATTATGAAGAACCGCTATTTCAGAAACGTCTTGGAGTTTATTTGATCGATACTCTGATTACCGATGGCCCTGTTGTTGCCCAGGCCCTGCTGAAAGCAAATGGTGAAACTCAACTGCTAAATGCCGGTGATCAGATTTTAGCAATTGATGGAAAACCGGTGAAGAGTGCAGGAGAAGTTCAGCGGACTTTGCTCGGCTTGCAGAAGAGTCAAGCTGTAAAAATTTCGGTTCAACGTAGCGGAACACCAATGGATGTGGACCAAAAGTTGTTAAATAGTCCAATGGAAATTCAATTCAATAATCCTACATTGCTTTTCAATCGCCAATTGATCGAATTCAAGAAAGCTTACAACTTGAGTGTGAATCCGCTGGAAAAGAATATTGCGATGCTAAACATCGGCTTGTGTCATATGCATTTTGCGGAATACGATCTGGCTTTCGAACAACTCAGGCAAGTTCAATTAGATCGTACAGTTGGAATTGGGCCAGGCACTGTTCAATATCGAATTGCGCAATGTTATCGCGAGCTTGGTTACAAAAAAGAATCCGGCGAAAGCTTACAAGAAGCTGCCAAATATTCACAGAATACAATTTATTCCGATGATGGTCCCTCCCTCCAGCGCGAAATCCGCCGCGCTCAGCTAGCATTGCAATAATCTTTTTTAACGCCGAGTTCGCTAAGAATGTATCAAGTGAAGCTCAGCTGGGAATACGTTATACTTTTTCTATATGGAACGCAGATTTTTGATTTTAGATATTGAAACTGTGCTGGATCGCGAGCTTGTCCGGCGATTTTTTGGCTTATCCGATGATGCCTCTATGACTGAGTTACAAGAGGCGATCCGCGGAAAATACTCATCTGGATTTTTACCACCACCGTTTCACCGGCCGGTTTGTATTGCTATGCTTGACGTTGATTGCGAAAGCTGTAAGGTTGTAAACGCTGCAGTAGCTGAAAATCCTGATGAAAAACTTTTGCTTCAGCAATTCTGGAAAATCGTTAGATTTCGTAAAGGGAATCAGCCGGTCAAAAGTACGTTGGTTCATTTCAATGGACGCGGATTTGATTTGCCGGTGTTGTTCTACCGTTCGATGAAACACCGAATTCCAGTGGCAATGCAAGAAGATCGCAGCCGTTATTCGTTTGAAGAAAGCCATGATGTCTGTGATGATCTTTCAGGTTTTGGAGCGAGCAGCCGACCTTCTTTGAATTTGGTCGCCAAATTACTTGGGCTTCCGGGCAAAACTGATATTGATGGTTCGCTGGTAGAAGATTTGCACGAAAAGGGTGAACGGTTGCGGATTAAGGATTACTGCATGGATGATGCTCTTTATACGTACTATGTCTGGCTTACGATGCGATATATACGAGGACAAATCGGCGAAGAAAAATATCGGGAAGCTTATGATTCAGCCAGCGAGATTGTGCGTTCTTGTCGTCAAATTACAGATACCTTCTTTAGTGCTCAGGAAAATGCCCTCACTCACGAGAATTAAACTTATTTTTTCGCGGCTCTAATTCCCCCGCAAGTGTTTGAAAAGGTTGCTTTTTTCGTTTTCTTCACGATAAGATAGAGACACTACTGAGGGAAATAGGCTCGAGTTTTCAAATAACATGGCGTTTGTTAATTTTGCCACGAGGGAAATAACTGCCAAAATCGTCTATTACGGACCAGGTCTTGGTGGAAAGACCACCTCTTTGCAATTCATTCATAACAATCTTGCACCCGAAAATAAGGGCAAGATGATTTCCCTGGCAACTGAAGAAGATCGAACAATTTATTTCGATTTTCTACCATTGAACCTTGGAAAAATTCAAGATTTTGCGGTTCGTGTTCAGCTCTACACTGTTCCAGGTCAGGTTCGTTACAACGCAACCCGTAAACTTGTTTTGCGGGGATCCGATGGTCTTGTGTTTGTAGCGGATTCACAGAGGTTGAAGAAACTTGGAAATCTGGAGAGCTTCAACAATATGGAAGAAAACCTTCGTGAATTAGGAAAAGATTTGAAAGATCTGCCGCATTCCTTGCAATTTAACAAAATGGATCTTCCGGATGTAATGACATCGGAAGAAATGAATCAGATTCTAAATCGCTATAATGTTCCATTTTTTGAAACCGTAGCAACAACTGGAATTGGTGTTCTTGATGCTTTGAAAAGTATAACGAAACTGGTTTTCAATGATTTAAGTAAGAAAGCGCTTTTGCAAAGACGCACACGGACGTCTACTTCACTTTATACGGCAGGAGGCACAGCAGTTGAGCAGCCTTTGGCAGCTGCAAAACCAACAACACCACCGCCTCAGCCAGCATCTTTGGTAACACCGTTACCATTTGTTCCAGCTAAAACTTCAACACCACCACCACGGCCATCTGAACCGGAACCAGTTGACTCGATCGAACCATATGAAGAAATAAAAATTGAAGAGCCGCCACCGCCTCCACCGCCTGCGCAGAAAGAACCGGAATTAGAAGATGATCCGTTTGCTTCGCTTGAACCTGAACTTCCCGCATCGGTAGATAACTCAGTGGATGAATTGGATGATGCAATCGATGCCATTCAAGAAGTCGAACCGATGGAAGAATTTGATGAAGTTTCTGATGACACGAATTTATTAAAGAGTTCTCCATTTCATAAACCACACATGGAAGAACCCACATTTGATCTCGTTGCTGATGATGCAGATAATTTCGAAGCTTCCGAGCCGGATGAAACTTACTCTGAAATCTCAGGTGAAGAGCTACTGGTTGAGACTCCACCTGAATCCCAGGATTCGCAGCCTGAACTGCCTGAACCAATTGAGTTCAAACCTGAGTCCCGCGATTCGCAGCCTGAGCCGATTGAGTTCAAAGCAGAACCTGTTGAGATCAAATCCGAAACTGTTGAGTTAAAGCCAGAAGTAATAAATCCTTTTTCATACGGAACACTTTTTGAAGGCTCAGGTGAGTTTTCAACTTTGATGCATTCAATGGAAGCGCAAATCGCCGAAAAGAAATATGACGATGCCATGACTACTGCGCGCAATGTTTATTCTCATTTATTAACGCAGTTATATCCGAAGCAGGATATTCTTAATGGCAATGAAGCTCTAAAAATATTTGCTCTGGATATCAAGTTCAGAAGATTTTTGCGTTTTAAGAGATTACTTGATTCCGTTCCTGACCCTCAAAATCTATTGTTTATTCATCATTTCCTTTGCGATCTTTATCTCAGCCTGAAAGAGTTGTAAAACTCTTCCTGGTTTCCACACCAATCGGGAATCTAGGAGATTTTTCTCCGCGTGGAATCGAAGTGCTGAAAGGCGTCGATTACATTTTGTGCGAAGATACGCGGCGCGCCCAAAAGCTGCAAGCGCGATTCAACTTCAAATCAAGACTCGTTAGCTTCCATGAACATAATGAACACAAACGCCTTCCAAAAATCATCGCGTTAATGAAGAACGGAAAAACTTTTGCACTAATTTCTGATGCAGGCGCTCCCTTACTTTCTGATCCAGGGTATGCCTTAGTTCAAAATGTGATTCAAGAAGATATTCCATTTACTTGCATTCCAGGCCCCAGCGCAGTGACCACTGCACTTTTGCTTAGCGGATTTCAATTGCAACAATTTACTTTCGCTGGATTCTTACCATTAAAACCAGGAGCACGCTTGAAAGCGCTGCAAAAATTGGCGGAACTAAAAGAACATACGCTAGTTCTATTTGAATCTCCGGAAAGAGTTCATGGAATCTTACGCGAAATTTCGGAAGTGCTTGGGAACCGGAATCTCGCACTTTGCCGCGAAATGACAAAAATTCATGAAGAAGTTTTGCGCGGGACAGCGAGCGAGCTATTAAAACAATTGGCTGATCAAAAATGGACCGGCGAATGTACAGTTGTTGTGGCACCAGGTGAGGAAAAACCGGTTGAAATCTCCGATGAAACAATTCAAATCCGTTTTGATGAATTGGTCCGAGAAGGCTTATCCAGAAAAGATGCGATTCAGAAATTAGTTCGCGAGAGCGGCAGATCACGCAATGAACTTTATAAACTACTTCTAAATAAAAAATGGTCACGGAAACACTGAACACACGGAATTCACTTTTTATAAGAGTTTTCGGTGTATTTCGTGTTTCCGTGATTTTTGATTTGTGGTAAATTAAGCGTTCATGGGCGATTAACTCAGTGGGAGAGTGCTACCTTCACACGGTAGAAGTCAGAGGTTCAAATCCTCTATCGCCCACTTGTAGGGCGACTGGAAGGTCGCCCTGTTTCGTCAACAGGCGAGCTGCCACTCGCCACTACTTTCGCTTCACAATCAGCAAAGTCCAATCGTCTTCCTGATCTGTAGCCAACCAATCTTCGCGAACCTTTTTTACGATTGTTTCCGTTAGTTCCATTGCGGATTGTGAAATATTTTGCTGTGCAGTTTCAATTAATTGATCCATTCCAAATTCAAAATCTTGTTCATTACGGGCTTCAGTAATTCCATCCGTGTATAACACCAATGTTGTACCGGGTTCTAAAACATCTTCTCCTTGCGAATAGGGTTGATCAAGAAAAGCCCCGACTGGCATCCCGCCGTCATCATAGCGTTTGAACTGTTCAGAATTTTTGAAACTGAATGGCGGATTATGGCCTGCGTTGCAAAAAGTCATCTTTCCGGTTTCCGGATCAATCACCATCACCACCATGCTGATGAATTTTTCCTGCGTACTGTACCGATAAATGAATTCATTGACTGCTGTAACAATTTCAACAGCAGAAAAATATTGCTCCGAATAAATTTTCATGATCGCTTGAATTTGCGACATCAACAATGATGCTGGCAAGCCTTTACCCATCACATCAGCAATCATCACAACAAGCAGTCCATCCTTTCGTTCGTGCCAGAAATATGCATCACCACCAACTTTGCGAGTTGGGATTGTAATTGCACCAAAATCGAAACCTTCAAGACTCGGAAATTCTGTTGGAAAAAATTTTCGCTGAATCTGTCCTGCCAGATTCATTTCCTGTTCCAATTGCTGCTGAATCAAAGCCTGGTGCCAGAGCTGATCGTTTTCCCATTTGATGGCCATTAAGTTTGCAAGAATTGCAAACATTTCCAAATCGTCATAACTGAAACTTCGATCGGAAAAAATTAGATCTGCATAAAAGAAGCCATGAATTTTGCGGTTATTCCAAAGCGGTGCGCAAATCAATGATTTTACATTTTGACGTTGCAGACTTTCGGATGCATTGAACCTGCGATCTTCGGTTCTGTTAATAATCAACAACGCTTCTTCTTTCGTTTCTAACTCGCCAATCAGTTTGCTGCTGATTTCGATATTTTCGCCAGTGAGCATCGGATTTTTTCCAAACCGTTGAGTGATGATCTGCCAATTGTCACCACCGCGTTGCATTAAACAACTTCGATCCGGATTCCAAACTTCTTGAATCATTTCTAATGCAACTTCACCCAGATCAGCTGATGGAGATTGCTGCAACAATCTTGCGCTGAAGTTGTAAAGTAAATCGAGATAGCGCTGTCTTTTTTCTGGTTTATAACGAGTTGAATCAACCAGCTTAGAAACTGGAAAACGCTGAATCAGATCTGCTGTGGTTCCTGTTGATCGAACGTTTTCACGCTCTTCCATGCAAAACCGAACATGAATATCACCAAATCCTAAGATGTCCCCATCTTGCAATTTTTTCTCTTCACCGATTCTAGTTCCATTAACAAAAACACCGTTTAAGGAACCCCGATCCTGCACAATGAACTTCCCTTCTTGTTTGGTAATTTGCGCATGAAATCGCGATAAAGAATCGGAAGCCAGCATCAAATCATTTTCGCGGGCTCTGCCGATGAAAAAAGTTTCCTTACGGATCGGAATTTTGCGAGTCTGCTTTTTGTCCGGAACTAATAGATAAGCCATAGGTCTTTATTCTACTCTGTGCTCTTTGCGGTTTACTCATTCGTCCTTGATAAAGGACAGATTATAAACGTGTTCTCGACGAATACCAGTCTGGCACGGTAGTTGCTGACTGGACACTACGGAGGTTTAAGGAATGATGAGAACTGATTCTGGTAATTCAGTTTTCTATATTCAGGGGGGAGGTACAAGGCGCATTTATTTCGGAATCAGCATCTTCCGTTAATCACCTGAGGAATCCGGGTGTCCGCTAACGTGGACTTCCCGGGTTCCTCGTTATGCAATTTTGGATGTTGTACTACGTTCAGGCAAGACGATAATGGTAAGAGAGGCAAAACTCAAGGAGCAGACTTATGAAGTGCGTAAAGAAAATCATGTTAACAGTTTCAGCACTGTTAGCAGCTGGAGCGTTGGTACTTGGCGCTGACCTGAATGAGGTACAGAACAAGATTCAGAAAGAAGCCAATATCAATCAGCTGCAAGTGCGTACAGAGGATGGCAAAGTAATTTTGGAAGGAGTTGCCTCCAACTTAAAAGATAAATATGACGCCGAAAAGATCGCGAAAAAAGCAATGAAATCCGATGTTGTAAACAATATTGCTATTACCAGTGGAAATAAAACTGATGAAGACATTGGTGTTGATGTAGTTGCGAAAATTCGGCAAGACTCAACAAGCTACGGAAATAACGTATTTGATTCACTTAATGTTCTGGTAAAAGATCAAGTTGTAACTTTAACGGGCAAAGTCCGGAACGCTTATTTGTATGATGTAGCGGAAGACGCAGCCATGGAAGTGCCTGGTGTCCGAAAAGTTGATAATAAAATTGAAATTCTGCCACCGTCACAGAATGATGACCGCTTACGTCTGGCAATATATCGCCGATTAAAAAATGATGATCGATTATTTTATTATTTTCTCGGAGCCAGACCTTCGCTGAACATTATTGTGGATCGGGGTCGCGTGACCTTGACGGGGTATGTAGATACGGAAGGGGATAGAATCCTCGCAGGTTCTTTAGTTCGTCAAATGTCGGGGGTTCTTTCCGTTGAAAATCAGTTAAAAACTGACTAGTTAGAAGGAGCAAAGAATATGGGGCATTCGCATCAGCGGATGCCCCATTTTGCTATTCTTCTTCATGTCTGCCAAAAATCATTTTCCCAACTGTGGTTTGCAAGACACTGGTAACTGTAACTTCTACATTCTTTCCAATTAATTTCCTTGCATTATCGACTACTACCATAGTTCCATCATCTAGATAGGCCACACCTTGATTGTATTCCTTGCCTTCTTTCAGAATAAAAACCTTCATGGTTTCGCCCGGTAATACAACCGGACGTAATGAACTTGCGAGTTCGTTAATATTCAGAACTGAAACGCCCTGAAGTTGTGCAATCTTGTTGAGGTTGTAATCATTTGTCACAATTTTGGCACTCAACTGTTTGGCTAATTCAATTAACTTCATATCAACTTCCGGAATATCAGGAAAATCGATTTCAGTAATGGTTACATTTAGATCAGTTTTTTTCTGCATTCGTTGCAGAATTTCAATTCCCCTGCGACCCCGATTTCGCTTTAAAGAATCAGGCGAATCAGCAATATGCTGCAATTCTCTCAATACAAATTGAGGTACTACGATCGTACCTTCTATAAATCCCGTTTCGGTAAGATCAGCAATACGGCCATCGATGATGACACTTGTATCAAGAATCTTGTAACTTTTCTTTTCACCCTTTTCTCCAAATAGGGCCATCAAATTTGCAGGCTCAAACCAATCGGCTTTTTTACTTCCAAGAAGCAATCCGGTGTAAATGAAGAAGAAAAATGAAAATATTTGAAGAATCGATGTAGTTGGTTTTGCTAGACCCAACTTTCCAACAATTAACCCGACAAGAATCGCGAGGATAATACCGAAAACTAAACCAATTACGGCGCCAATTAAGGTCTTTGGTCCAACGCTTTTGATTTTGCTTTCCAGAAAAATGATAAGTCCTCCCAACACCGTACCGGCTATTAATCCGTATATTCGGCTTGGTGCCTGGAAGGGCTGAATGAAATACCCCGCGACTGCCAGTAAAGCTACTAAAACTAATCGACTTAAAAATAGGCTCAGAGTGATTCACCCCCTTTTTTAGACGTTATTTAGCGTCTACATTGTAATATAAAATGGCGGGAAATTATTGAAAAATCGGAAGATTCACGCACAAAAGCACCAAGGGGCTGTGTATTTGTGGTGAATTGCTTAATTATCTGGCTTTTTCAGGAACGCCAAAGCGTCTTTGACGGATTCGCAGCCGATGATTTCTAAGCCGGAGCCATCGTAGCGGGAATTTTGGGGGGCGAGGACGCGTTTGAAACCAAGATTCTTTACTTCCGAAGCGCGCAAATTGAAGTGAGCGATTGATCGGATTTCGCCTGTTAATCCAACTTCACCACAAAACACAGTGCTGCTATCAATCGCCTTATTGCGCAGACTTGAAACTACGGCGGCACAGATTGCGAGATCTGCAGCAGGATCATCGATGAAGAGTCCGCCAACAACATTCAAGAAAATATCCTGGCCTGCGAGATGATACCCAATTCTTTTTTCCAACACCGCAACCAGCATCATCACCCGCGATGAATCAAGTCCAATCGCCATTCTGCGCGCAGTACCATAGGCACTTTCCGTTACCAATGCTTGAAGTTCAACAAGAAACGGACGCGTTCCTTCCAAGCATGACATTACAACAGAACCTGGAGCTGATAATGGACGTTCTGATAAAAACATTTGTGATGGATTTTTCACTGGAAGCAATCCGGCTTCGGTCATTTCAAAAACACCAATTTCATTTACCGAACCAAATCTGTTCTTCACTGCGCGCAAAATTCGATAAAGCTGTTTGTTATCGCCTTCGAAATAAAGAACACTATCTACTAAATGCTCCAACAATCGCGGACCCGCGATCATTCCTTCCTTCGTAACATGACCGGTTAGAAAAACGGTGATGTTGCTTTGTTTTGCATAAGTAAGAAATTGCATTGCAGTTTCGCGGATTTGTCCGACACTTCCTGGCACTGCCGGAATTTTCAATGTGTACATGGTTTGAATGGAATCAACAACCAGAGCAAAAGGTTTAAGGTTGTCCGCTTCTGGCAGGATCCGTTCAACACAAGTTTCGGTAAAAACATAAAGATTTTCGGTTTCAATTTTCAGGCGTTGAGCGCGCATCCGGATTTGGTTTTCTGATTCTTCTCCGGATATGTATAGAATCTTGTGATTCTTTAGTGAAAGACTGTGGGCCAGCTGCATCATTAATGTAGATTTTCCGATTCCTGGATCTCCACCAATTAAAACAAGACTTCCCCTTACGATGCCTCCGCCAAGTACGCGATCCAGTTCTGGAATATCAGTTGAAACACGAGGTACTTCTTCTGCTTTGTCATCTGAAATCAAAAGCACTGGATGGTTTTGTGTCATGCCGGTCCATGTTCCGGTTTCGCGCGCGACAACAGATTCTTCTACTAATGAATTCCAGTTGCCACATTCAGGACATTTGCCAAGCCACTTCGGACTCATGGCTCCGCATTCCTGACAAACAAACTGTGATGTTTTTCTCTTCATTTTATTCAACCGTTGCTGGATGCTTGATGCTAGATGCTAGGAGTTTAAGAAGCTTGTTTAATCCTAGCATCCAGCATCTGAGCTCAAGGATAGTAAACGTCGCAAATTTTGCCATCTTTGTAATAAACGCGTTGAACACGTGAACCGATCAGGCAAAGAATCTCCCAAGGAATTGTATCCAGCATGCGCGCCCATTCCCATGCCCCATTTCCCGGACCAAGAAATGTTACATCATCATACAATTGAACATCCGGATGATCGGTAACATCAAGCATGCAAAGATCCATGCTGATCGTTCCAACAATCGGACACATTGTGCCTTTCACATCCACTTTCAATTTGTTTGAAAGTCGTCTGCGCAATCCATCGCTATAACCTATCGGTACGGTTGCAATCAGTGATTCACGATCCGCAACAAATGTTCTTCCATATCCGATGCTCTGCCCTGCTTCAATTTTACGAAGCGCGATAATTCTGCTTTTGATTGATAGGACCGGCTCCAGATCCTGGCCCTCCACCACAGGGTGAAAGTCCATAGAGTAAAAGGCCAGGGCGTACGAGATTGTAATGACTTTCCGGATAATTCAGAATTGCAGCGCTATTGGCAGCGTGAATATCTGGAATTTTTGCGCCGTATGTTCTTACAAATTCATTGAATCGACGGATTTGCATGTGCATGCTTTCATCGTTAGGAATATCTGCACATGCAAAGTGGGTAAACAGTCCTTGAATGCGAATTCCAGGAACCGGATTCTGAATAATGTCAGCCGCTTCTTGCTCGGTCAATCCAAGACGCCCCATTCCTGTATCCACCTTCAAATGAACATGGACGGTCATTGCATTGTTACGAACATAATTAACTAGCGATTCATAAAATTCACGGTTGTGAACTGTGGGAAAAAATTCGTAATTTCGTAACAATGAAAGCTGTTGCAAAGTTATTCCACCGAGCACTAACATCGGTGTTGAGATTCCAGCTTGTCTGATTTCCAGAGCTTCTTCGACAGTTGCGGTTCCAAAATATGCGACACCCGCTTTTTCAAATTCACGAGCCATCGCAACTGCACCATGCCCGTATCCATCGGCTTTGATTACGGCCATGATTCGAGCTGGCGAAACCAGCTCAGCTATTTTTACTGTATTAGCATGAAGGGCGTCGAGATTAATCTCTGCCCAGGTTGGCCGCTGAAAGGGCAGGTTACTTATACTTGTTTTCAAATCGTGTGTATTCCTTCAAGAAGACGAGCTCAATATCTCCAGTTGGGCCGTTGCGCTGTTTCCGAACGAGGATTTCAGCAAGACCTCTATTTTCTTCGGTAGGCTCATACACTTCTTCGCGATAAATAAAACAAACTAAATCTGCATCCTGTTCAATCGCACCCGATTCACGTAGATCCGATAACATCGGTTTGTGATCTTTGCCGCGGGTTTCAGGTCCGCGATGAAGCTGTGAAAGCGCAACCACAGGTACAGACAACTCCTTCGCCAATTCTTTCAGCGAACGTGAAATTGCTGTGATTTCTTGCTGACGATTATCATATCGACCTTTCATCCGCATCATCTGCAAATAATCAATGATAATCAAATCCAAACCGTGCTCCGCTTTTAGCCGGCGCGCTTTTGCGCCCATTTCAATTGGAGTCAAACCACTGGAATCATCCAGGAAGATTTTTGCTTCGCTTAAAATTGCCATGGTACGCATCAAACGTGACCATTCATCGCGAGTGAAACCGCCTACCTTCAAACGGTGCGAATCTAATCTCGCCTCCGAACAAAGAAACCGCAACATCAATTGTTCTTTTGACATTTCAAGACTGAAAATCCCAACCGTCTTCTTTAAGCGCACTCCGACATTTTGAGCAACATTCATTGCAAATGCAGTTTTACCCATCGATGGACGGCCTGCAATGATGATCAAGTCAGAAGCCTGTAAGCCTGAAGTGAGTTGATCCAGATCAGAAAATCCAGTTTCTAATCCGGTTAAAACTCCTGGATTTTCGTGAATGAAATTGATCCGGCTCCATGCACCATCGGCAAGATCTTTCAGTGATTGAAAACCGATTCGAACGCGATCTTCTGCGATTGCAAAAATACTGCGTTCAGCGTTGTTCAGGATTTCGCCGGTTTCATCTTCTTGCCGATAACTGGACTCTATAATGTCGTAGCCTGCGCGGATCAGGCGACGCAATATAGCTTTTTCTTTGATGATCTGGCCGTAATGCAGAACATTTCTTGATGTAGGAAGGGTATCAATCAGCGATGCAATGTATGCAATGCCACCGATTTGATCGAGTTCGGCGGTCATCGCTAACTCTTCGCGCAAGGTTACAAGATCGACTGCGCGCGAACTGCTGATCATTTCGGTCAATCGTTCATAAAGCAAACGATGATTTTCTGCGTAAAAATCTTCGGCTTTTAAGACGTCTAAAATCTGATAGATTGCTTCGTTCTCGAGAATGATCGCGCCAAGAACAGATCTTTCAGCGTCTAAACTTTGCGGAAGTCCCCTTTCGGTGATGAGATCGACAGCCATAACCTAACAAGCGGGGATAATTATACTGCAACTCTTACCACAGAGTCACAGAGTTATTCTTTGACGACCCAGACTTTTACTTCAGCAGTAACTGTTCTGAACAATTTAATCGGCACATGATAAACGCCGAGACGCTTAATCGGTTCACCAATATCAATTTTTCTTTTATCGATCGTGTAACCTTCTTTTTCCAGCGCAGCAGCAATATCAGCAGATGTTACAGAACCAAACAAAACATCTGCATCACCCGCTTTCATCGGAATAGTCAGCGATAACTTTTCAAGATCACCTTTCATCGATTGAGCATCTGTTTCTTCTTTCGCTTCACGGACCTTGAATTTTTTTGCTTCCAATTCAATCTGCTTTAAATTACCTTCCGTTGCAGGCTTAGCCAGTTTACGTGGAATCAGGAAGTTGCGTCCGTAACCGTCCTTAACGCTGACTATACTTCCTCTCTTACCTAGCTTATCGACATCTTCAAGTAATACTAGCTTCATAGTACTAAACTCCTACATACGGAATCAGCGCCGCAATGCGTGCGCGTTTCAGCGCAGTACTCAGTTTGCGCTGGTGCCAGGCACAGGTTCCAGTGATGCGGCGAGGCATGATTCTGCCACGTTCCGGAACAAAACTTTGCAACAACGCAACATCTTTAAAATCGATAAAGTCGATCTTTTCGGCACAGAATCGGCAAACCCGTTTTCGCCGATAAAAATACCGGCGGCCACCCATTCCTTCCTGTTGCTGCCCCTGTCCATCCTTCTTCATGTCTTTATCTTTATCTTGTCCTCTTCGATCTGCCATAACTCCTCCTAACCCTCTTGGGCAGGCTCTGTTGTTGACTCTTCAGCCTGCGGTTCGGGTTCAACTTGAGCTTCTTCCGCTACAGGTGCAGCAGCCGGCTCAGCAGATGCAACAGGTGCAACAGGTGCTACAGGTTGTTCTGCTTGTTGCTGTTGTTGCTGTTGTTGTTGAGCAGATTCGGTGCGTCGTTGAATTTCACGATTGAGATTTTGAACCTGCAATTTTTCCATTTTGGTGATCATGAAGCGCAAAATGACTTCAGCCATTTTTAACTTGCGATCGATTTCAGCAACGCGTGATGGATCCAGTTCAAAATAAAACCAGTCATAGATCCCCTGACGCTGTTTTTTTACCAGATATGCAAGTTTGCGTTTGCCCCAATGATCCACCCAATTGATCCGGGCATTTTCATGCTTCAACAGTTCTTCAACCTGTTGGAACTGCTGGCGCTGTTCATCTTCAGTGAGGTTTGGTGAATAAATCACCATTAACTCGTAATGATTCATTGATCCTCCTTATGGATTTTCCAAATCTCTTTACCACAGAGACTCGGAGTTAGCTGTTCCCCCGCGAGGAAACAACAAGGAGCAAAGGCTGGTTTATTCCTGCTTTTGCTTTCGATTAAAACGGTTCATAGCTGCCGTAATGCCGTCCTTAAGGATAAGCTCTACGGCGTCAGTACACAAATCTAACATTTCTTCTACAATTTTTTCTTCTGAACGTTTGAACTTTCCTAAGACGAAATCGGCCCAATCGTCCATTTCGTCGGTCTTAATTCCCATCCGGATCCGCGGCATTTCTGTTGTACCGAAGTGATCGATAATTGATTGCAATCCATTATGACCACCGGCACTGCCACGTTCACGAACTCGAATCAGACCAAGTTCAAGCGCGAAGTCATCATACAATACCAGAATCTCTTCCGGCGTCAAATTCAAATCTTCTGCAATTCCGCGAAGCGCTTTCCCGCTGCGATTCACATATGTCAGCGGTTTGTATAACATTCCGAAGCGTTTTGTATCATACAACAACGCCTGATGAATTAAGGTTTCTTTTCGCGCAGGGGAAATCTCCAACAATTTATCAACGGCTCGAAACCCCACATTGTGGCGGGTTTTCTCATATTCTTGGCCAGGATTCCCTAATCCCGCAATCAACCTGATCATCACGCATTACGTTTACGTTTCACGCTTCACGCTTCACTTCTCTTTTTTCCCTTTTCCTTCCTCTTCCTCCTCACCCTCTTCAGCTTCAACAGCCTTACCTTTCTTAATAACTTCCGGTTCTAGTTCTGCTTCAGTTGCCGGAACTGCTGCTGCAACCGGTTCTTCTGCGCGTGGATGTTCCACAGCAACAACCACCGTTTCCGGATCATCCAGTATTTTGATTTTTTCTGAAATTTTCAGATCCTTCACACGGATATGATCGCCAATTTTCAATTCGGTCACATCAATTTCAATGTTTTCCGGAATATCTGCTGGCAAACATTCAACGCGAAGTTCGCGATGCACAATGTCCAGCAATCCACCTTCAGTTTTAACACCGTAGGCTTCACCGAGTACTTCCAGAGGTACATCAACTTCTAATACTTTATCCATCGCTACTTCATAAAAATCGGCATGAAGCAAACGATGCGATACCGGTTCAAGTTGATATTCCTTAATCAAGACATTGATTTTTTCCTTGCCAGGAACTTCAAGTTGGAAGATCGTATTTTCACCAGAATCTGAATGCAAGATTTTAAAGATATCTTTTGGATCTACTTCAATCGCCATATTCTGGCTTTTGTGTCCGTATAAGACTGCCGGAATTTTACCAGCAACACGCAAACGGCGGTTCGGCCCCTTGCCTTTAAGTTCTCGAACATTGCTCTGTACTGTTATCTGTTCCATACAATTTTCTCCATATTCCGCCGTGGCGGATATTACACAAAAAGTTCGCTTACTGAAAGTTCTTTATGAATATTTGTAATCGCTCGTGCTAAAAGTTCCGCTACTGAAAGCTGAACAATTTTATTAATTCTTTTGTCCGCCGACAATGCAATTGTATTGGTCACAACCACTTCTTCGATTTCTGATTCTTGCAATCGTTGAATCGCCGGTTCACTTAATACTGGATGCGTACAAGACGCGATAATACGTTTCGCTCCCTGATCTTTTAGCGATTTCACCGTATTGGTTAGAGTACCGGCAGTATCTATAATGTCGTCTACTACAATGCAAGTTCTGCCACGAACGTCTCCGATAATATTCATCACCTCAGCTACGTTCGCTGCTACGCGCCGTTTATCAACGATCGCAAGCTGCGCATTCAAACGCACTGCAAATGCGCGCGCTCTTTCAACACCACCTGCATCAGGCGAAACAATCGTGACATCTTCCAGATTGTGTTCTGAAATGTATTTCAAAATTACTGGCGCAGCAAACAAATGGTCTACTGGAATTCGGAAAAAGCCAACGATTTGATTGGCATGCAAATCCATGGTCAAAATTCGATCGGCTCCAGCTTTGGTAATTAAATCAGCCACAAGCTTTGAGGTAATTGGAACGCGGGGTTTATCTTTGCGGTCCTGCCGTGCATAACCATAGTAAGGAATTACTGCTGTAATGCGGCCCGCAGAAGCGCGCTTGAGCGCATCGATCATGATTAAAAGTTCCATCACATTCGTGTTTACCGGTGTTGAAGTAGGTTGAATCACAAAAACATCAACACCACGTACGTTTTCCAGAATCTGACAATAAGATTCACCGTCACTAAATCTTGTGAGATGACACTTTCCTAGCGGCGTTTGCAAATATGAGCAAACTTCCTCCGCTAAAGGTGGATTAGCGTTTCCTGTGAAAACTTTACAACGATTCATAGCCCTGTTTTGAATTTTGTTTTAACTGGGGAGGGAGGATTCGAACCTCCGAATGCGGGCTCCAAAGACCCGTGCCTTGCCAGCTTGGCGACTCCCCAATACGATTTCAGATTTCCGATTTTAAATTTCAGATTGAAAAATAAAATCACGATAAAACACCTAAAGCCTTCCGGTATTCGTTGCGATTCACAAATCGGCTCCGAATACTTCGCGGAAATGCTTCAGCTGCTTTATCAAATTCAACAACATCCGAAAAGAGACCAAAGATGGTGGAGCCACTGCCGGTGAGAGCCGCAGCAATCGCACCAAGTTTCAATAATCTTTTCTTAATGGAATCGAGCTCAGGATACAGAGCAAAAACGACCCGCTCCAGATCGTTTTCGACTAAAGAGACGTAGTCCCTCTGGGATTCCGGCCGTTGAACATCCCGAATTTTAATGGATTTGCTCTCGGGTGTCAACAAATTTCGACGATCATATTCCTCGTAAATCGCTGCTGTGGAACAACTAACATCAGGTATCACCAAAAGCACGTTTAATTCGTCCATGTCCTCTAACTTCCTGATTTTGTCCCCTCGGACAGTCCCCAGGCCCGTACCACCTTCCAGGAAGAATGGAACGTCGGAGCCCAGAGTTCCAGCGATCTTATGCAGATCTTTCATGGGAATGGGCGAATCATAGAAACGTGATAACCCAATTAATGTGGATGCTGCATTTGAGGAACCTCCACCTAAACCACTTTGAATTGGAATCCGCTTTTGGACTTTCACATTCACCCGATGTTTCAGGTGATGCACTTTGTGAAATGCTTTACAGGCACGAAAAATCAAGTTCGATTCATCTGCAGGTATTTTTGGATCGGATAATTCTAAATTGATATCGAAGGATTTTGCGGACTCAAATTCGAAAGTTAGTTCATCGCGCAGATCGATGGTTTGTAAAACAGTAATGATGGTATGAAATCCATCTCGCCTTTTTCCTAAGATGCGAAGTATAAGATTGATTTTCGCGAACGATGGCAGGTTAATTCTATTCACGGTTCCCCCTCCTTGGATAAGAGGGGGACCGCACGGTCATTATTCATGCTCATGCTTATGGCCATGAAAATCATGAGTATGCGGATGAGCATGTTCCATATCGCGGTGTTTATGAGTATGAATGTGAATCAAATTATATTCTTCCAAAAGTTGTTGCTGCTCCAAAAGTTCAATCACCCCAGCATGATATACAATCCGCCCTCTTTGCATTACATACACTTCATCGGCAATCTCTTTCAAGATGGATAAATCATGAGTGGAAGTTACGATTGTTTTGCCATCGTGGGACCAATCATGAATCAGTTCAAGCAACAAATTCTGAGTGCGCGGATCCAATGCAGCGACAGGTTCATCCAACAACAACACTTCTGGATCCAGTGCAAGAACCGACGCAAGGGCAACTTTCTTCTTTTCTCCGACACTTAATCGAAACGGAGGACGATCGGCAAGATGATCGATCCCAAATTGCTTCATCATTTCTTGCGCTACTCCATTGATTCGCTGTTTGTTCCAACGAAGCTGCAAAGGTCCATAACAGATTTCTTCAAAAACAGTGGATGAAAATAATTGAGTCTCAGGATCTTGAAATAGGAATGCGACACGCTGACGAAATTCATATGCAAAATTTCCATTTTCCATTAATTCTTCTGTAAGCGTCTTGCCTTCAAATTGAATGCTTCCGGAATTTGGAAGATATAATGCATTCAACAATTTCAACAGCGTACTTTTACCTGAACCGTTTTCACCCACGATTGCAATTCGCGTTCCTTGTTTGATGGACAGATCAATTCCAGTAAGAGCCTCAAGTTGACCCACATATGAAAAATGGACATTGGATAATTGAAAAAGGGGTGAAGTCATGGAAGGGTCACCGCCACGAGTCCAACACTGACAAATACAACAGCCCAAACATAATCGGTGAACTGCAATCGGAACTGATTCAGGATTTGAGGCTCACCCTGAAATCCGCGAGAGATCATTGCTAAATGAACATCCTGGCTTGTTTGAACAGATTTTCCCACAAGCGTTCCAAGAGTTCCTTCCAGCCATTTTCGGGTTGTACGCCAATCTTCCGGCCATACTCTCCGACTTTTCCTGGCCAGAAACAGATTCGAAGCCACAAGAAGAAGCAGATAGATATATCGATAAGTCATTGAAAGCATCAACACAACAATTTTGGGAACAAATAAAGTTCTAAGAGCTTTTAGCAGATCCTGCCACGAAGTTGTTAACACCAGCACAAGCATCAATGCGACTGAAACCGCAACGCGCGAAACAAGAAATGCTGCTGCTGTCAGACCTTGTTTTGTTATCACAATGTCTGTCTCGCCAAAGCGATAAACAGGAGTGCCATGCACAAGAAAAAGCGAAGGCAATGCGATGATGGCTGCATAAATCGGAACATAAAGCCAGATTTTACGCACAAAAATTACGGAAAAAATACCGGAACCTAAAGACAGAATTAATGCAAATACGTAAATCAACAAAATTGATGTTAAATGATGAATGAATGAAGAGCAGAAAAGTAGAAAGAAACAGCCTACCAATTTGATTCTAGGATCGACTTTCTGCAGCCAGCCATTTTTTTTTGCAGTTTGATCGGCAAAAAAACTTTCTTGTAAAAAGGCCGCAAATTTTGCGAGATTTTTTTCGATAGCAGAACGAGAAAGACTCATGGCGAGTGTGCAGGTGCGCGATTCTGAAAGCGTCTGACTATAAAATTCGCCAGAACAAAAATTGAGATGATAATTGCAACGCCGATTATTGCAGAAAGAATATAACCCGTATTTTCACCCACACCCGGGATCACATAATCATGGAATGCTGCGGTCCAAAAACCTTCCCATTTCTTCAATCCTTCAGGCACAAATCCCAATCCGATGTGTGACAGTTGATCAGAACTCCACTCACCCCATGCTGTTCCGGGTGCCAGCAATCCTAAAGGCGTTAGAAACACGAACAAGGTCAACACCAACCAGGCATGCTTCAGTTTTCCATGAACAACTTGATGCGAAATCAATTCCGGCGCAGATTTCGTAACGTAGGCGATCCCTGCAGCAGTAACAGCAGCTTCAGCAAGTCCAGCAATAAGATGTCCAATCAACATTGCCGGAACTGTTATCGAAAGCGGATAAGGAGCATACAACGGTGTGCCATCCGCCTTATGTGCAATCAATGGCTGCAATCCCAATTCGATTGCAGTGAACATTGCAGCTGCATTTACTCCAACATATGCCGCGATCGCTGCAGCTACCGGACGCTTTCCGGGAAGAATACGATAAAGATAATAGGTCACAAAAACTTGAACGACGGCCATGTTAAAACAATTTGCTCCCAGTGCCGTAATTCCGCCGTCTCCAAAAAATAGCGCTTGAATTGTTAATGCGATAGAAACTGCAATCACCGATGGCCAAACTCCTAAAATTAATGCCGTTAAACTAGAGCCCACAGCGTGCCCGGTAGTACCGCCCGGCAGCGGGATGTTTAACATCTGAATTACGAAACAGAATGCAGACATCAGTGCCATCAGCGGAAGCATTCGATTGCGGAAAACGGACTTTACTTTCCTGCCTGCCGAAATCCAAAAAGGCAGAACCGCTGCATATAAAGTCCCCGCAGTGGCGGGCGATAGATATCCGTCAGGAATATGCATGATCTCGCTTGTTTTTTTAATGCTAGCACTTTTGCGACAAAGTGCCACGATGAACAACACCTTTAATTACGATTAAGAAGTTAAATATGGATGATCGCTAAATCCATAGTGCGGCTTCGCTTCGTATCGTTATTGACATGAGACATTCACACATACTTCTGATACTTATCGCAATTTTGTTTGCCCAATTCCTCGAAGCTCATCCAATGGGAAATTTTTCGATCAGCCATTACTCCAGGCTGGAATATACAAAAGATGGAATCTTGTTGAAACACATCGTTGATATGGCCGAAATTCCCTCGTATCAACAAATGGAATTTCTGGATACCGATTACAATTCAAAATTTTCAGATGAAGAAAAAATCCGGTATGCGGAACGCATTTCTAACCAGCTATTGCCAAATTTGAAGGTGCAAATCAATCAAACTAACCTTACCTTCAAAATACAGAATAGCAGGTTAGAAATTAGACCTGGTGCGGGTGATCTTCCTACCTTTGTTATATATTGCACCTATTTCGTTGAAGTTCCTGTTTCCATGATCTCGAACTCAAATACTTTGGAATTTGCGGACCAAAATTTTCCGGAACGAAACGGGTGGAGGGAAATTGTAATTAACCGCGATGGAGGATTTGCATCTCTAAATCTTCCACCAGATACATACACTGAACGCAGCAAAGGCTTATCACAATATCCAACTGATCCTACAACTGTGATGCCGCAAGAAATGAAGCTGAATTTCAAATTTGGAAATCCATTGTTAGCGGCTCAACATCAAGCACATTCATCGAATATTCAAAATGGATCGCGCGAAAACGTTCGACCCGGAACCCTTCGCAATGATAAGTTGGCAAAACTAATCACCACCAAAGAATTAACCTCAGAAGTAATTTTCATTTCAATCATCATCGCGTTTTTTCTGGGATCGATGCATGCGCTTTCGCCTGGACATGGAAAAGCGATCGTTGCAGGTTACTTAGTTGGCAGCAGAGGAACAGCTTTTCATGCAATGTTTCTTGGCGCTGTAGTTACACTTACGCATACTATCGGCGTATTTGCTTTGGGTTTGATTACGTTGTTCGGTTCAAAATACATATTGCCTGACACACTTTATCCATGGCTCGGATTTTTGTCTGGTTTGAGTATTGTGATCATCGGTTCGCGGCTTTTTTACAAACGCTTCAAAATGATGAAGTCCAATAGCACCCCGAATCATCATCACCATCATGATCACGATCATTCGCATGATCATCACGGCGATCATCACCATCATCATGTTGAGGACCATCAGCACCACCATCAACACGGACATTCCCATCTACCTGTAGATCCTGAAACTGGCAAAATCACATGGAGGAGCTTGTTATCTGTTGGAATCAGCGGAGGCGCATTGCCCTGTCCTTCTGCGCTGGTAGTTTTGTTGAGTGCAATTTCCCTGCATCGAGTTGGTTTTGGATTGATCCTGATTATTTCTTTCAGCCTGGGTCTGGCTGCTATTCTGACTTCGATCGGCCTGCTCCTTCTTTATGCATCAAAATGGTCGCAAAAATTTCAGCCTCGCGGATCACTTCGCTACGGACTTCCGGTAATCTCCAGTCTCGTGATTACCATTCTCGGATGCATAATTGCAGTACAATCAATCCTGCAGATTTAAATGGCGGGCAGAGACGCCCGCCCCCCAGTTTCATTGGATATTTTGTGTGGCTAAAAGTTTTATTCATCTATTTAGCGCTCGCCAATTTGTTTTGGCTTGCCTTCCTCATTCAAGCCTATATCGGCCTTCGCAGGCTCGAATATTTGCGTGAAGACATCGATCCGGTATCAACACCAAAAGTTAGCATCATTGTTCCCGCGCGAAATGAAAGCCGCATTGTCGCTCAATCTCTTGAATCATTGTTGAAGCAGGATTATTCAGATTTCGAAATCATTCTGGTTGATGATCACAGCGAAGATCAAACATTTGAAATCGCCTCCGCATTAGCTGAGAAAGATTCACGTTTGCGTGTGGTACGTAGCGTTGAATTGCCCGGGGATTGGCGTGGTAAAGCGTGGGCAAATCAGCAAGGCGCCGCCTATGCAAAAGGAAATTGGCTGCTGTTCACGGATGCAGACATTCATTTTCATCCGTCTACATTGCGTTTAGCGCTTGCGAACGCTCAAAAAGAAAAACTCGACTTCTTATCGCTTGTACCTCGTATGCGATGCGATACTTTTTGGAGCCGGATAGTACTTCCGGGATTTGGAATCATCCTGAACATGGTTCGCCCAATTCATCAATCCAATGATCCATCTCAATCCACTGCGCTTGCTGCGGGCGGATTTATTTTGACGAAGACGCTGATCTTCAGACACGAAAATGGCTATCATCGCGTTCGCGAATCAATGGCAGAAGATGTGCGGATAGCAGAGCTATATAAATCAGAGGGATACAAAATTAAAACGTATTTAACACACTCTGATTTGTTAGTGACTCCAATGTATAACAGTTTTGCTGGACTTTGGGATGGATTGAGCCGTCATGCATTTGAAGGAAGCAATTACAGTCCACTTAAAATGTGTGGAGCGGTTGTCGGAATTTATCTTTTAATTGTCGCCCCCGCAATCTTAGGAATTCTTTCAGTCATATTTGGCTGGAAACTAATTGCGTTATTGTGCGCCTTTCCATTACTAGTGATGGCAGCAGTTCAGATCCGCTCCAATCGTTTCTTCAAAGTATCACCGCTTTACTTTTTTAGTTTCCCAATTACTGCAGCGTTGTATGGATTGATTATGATGAATTCCATGCTGAGTTATTACCTTCGTGGAGGCAATCACTGGAAAGGCAGAAGGTATCGCAAACAAGAAACGGATGAAGCTTTAGAAACTTAACAATGCGCATTTACTTAACAGGATTCATGGGTGCAGGAAAAACCATGGTAGGGAGAGCGCTTGCACAAAAATTAGGATGTGAATTTGTTGACCTCGATTATGAGATCGAACATTCTGCCGGACAATCGATCGAATCAATTTTCGAAACTGGTGGCGAGTCAGAATTCCGTAAACGTGAATCTGAAATACTTCGCAGCATTCACAAAGATCCAGCGGTAATTGCTACAGGCGGCGGATGTTTTATTTTCAATCACGATTGGATGCTGCACAACGGAACAGTTGTTTATCTCAAGGTTCCGTTTGACACTCTTGTTTCACGGATCGGTGCTGAAACATCGCGCCCGTTATGGCGCAATGCCAAACAACTTTACGATGAGCGCCAGCAGAGTTATGAATCGGCGCATTTGCAAGTTGATGGAACCCGCAATGTTGAAACAGTTGCCAATGAAATTATTGAAACATTGGGAAAATAGCCACCGGGGCTACTACATCACAGAATGATTTTATTTAAAAGATCGTAAAATTCGGGGAAACTGATCGTTGCACACTCCGGATCATCGACTGCAAATCCTGCGGCAGAAAAAGCCATCGCAATTCGATGATCTCCATAGGTGTGCAATAGTGCTGATCTTGGCTTTCCAGGATGAACACGATACCCATCCTCCCATTCATCCACCCCCATACCCAGCAAACGAAGATTCGATGTCATTGCCTTGATGCGATCGGATTCTTTATATCGCAATTCTTTTGCGCCATGAACCTCAATACCATGTTTCATACCAGCAACAGTTAGCGCAGGAATCTCATCAATCAAACACGCAACTTCTTCAGGATGAATTATGATTGCTTCTTTAATTCCGTTCGTATGGATTTGAATATCACCCACCAGTTCATTTTGCTGAATCCATTCTTCAACAATTTTCACCGATGCACCTGCCTTTTCAAGCACGCGTAAAAAAGCGATTCGATGTTGATTCAACAAGATATTTCTGAAAAGAACTTCTGCTTTGTTCAGCAATGAAGCCACAATCAAGAATGCGGCGGAAGATGGATCACCAGGAACCATGTATGAAAATGCCGGAATTTTTACAGATGGTCCTGGTTCAATTTGCAGATGTTCAAAAAGACGTTCAGTATGATCACGCGATGGCAAAGATTCAATCACTCGCGTCTCTGCAAATTTTAATCCTGCAAACAATACTGCCGTTTTAATCTGAGCACTGCTGACAGGCAATGTGTATTCGATGCCGTGCTTCGTTCCTTCTTTTAATTCTACCGGTGCATATTCATCGTTTCGCAATTCAATCACTGCACCCATTTGACGTAACGGATCTGCAATCCGCTTCATCGGACGTTTCATTAACGATGAATCACCAATCAATGTTGCTGAGATTTGCTGTCCGGCCAAAAGACCAGTAAGCATCCGGATTGCGGACCCGGAATTGCCGCAATCCAAATGATCCTTCGGCGTATGAAGCGGAACTCTATGCGTTACACCGTTAGTATTCGCATCTACACCTAATGCTTGAAGACACTGAAGTGTGGAATAACAATCGGCACCGGTGTTGAAGTTTGCAAAAGTACAAGCGTTGTCAGCTAACGCCGCCAGCATCGCTATACGATGTGAAATGGATTTATCGCCGGGAAGTTCGATCGACTTACTCATTTGAACAAATATAGTCTATCGTGGAATTCTGGCTCAGGTTCTACAAGTGCATTGTTTACTTATCCTTAACAAGACTTAACTAACCTCCGAAACAGTTTGCCTAATTTTGCGATCTTAGCTAATTTAAGAGATGAAAATGAGATTCTGGATAGCCATATCCGGTCTCTTTGCCCTGTTGATCGTTTGCGTCTCTTGCCAATCGGATACATCCGCAAAGAGTACTCGTGATAGTGGAAAGAAAGTTAGAACTGTACATGTTGTCCGAGCTGAGGAAGGCAAATTAGCTCGAACTATCGGCGTTAGCGGAACATTGGCTGCCGAAGAGGAAGTTGAGTTAAGTCTGAAAGTTACCGGGCGAGTTAAAGATATTTACGTCGATCTTGGAAGCCGCGTCCGCAAAGGACAACCTCTTGTTAAATTAGAGTCAACGGATTTTGAGCTACGAGTACAACAAGCCGAAGCAGCATTGGCACAAGCCCGTGCCCGACTGAGTCTGCAAAACGAGGATAAGGATTCGGAGCCGCAAGTAAATCCGAAAGAAACTGGAGTTGTGCAGCAGGCTGAAGCACAGCTGGAACAAGCCCGTTTAACTCAGGATCGAATGACATCTCTATGGAATCAAGGGCTGATTTCGCAATCCCAATATGATGATGCGATTGCGGCATTTCGAGTGGCGGAAGCACGTTACCAGGATGCAATTGATGAAGTTAGCAATCGACAAGCGTTGTGGTACCAACGCAAAGCAGAACTCGAAATTGCACGCAAACAACTTTCGGATTCAGTTCTCGCGTCACCGATCGATGGATCCGTTCAAATGCGTCATATTTCTCCTGGACAATACTTAGCATCTGGTGAAGCTGCGCTTACGATCGTTCGTGTTGATCCACTCCGATTAAAACTTGCAGTGCCTGAACGCGAATCATCTTCTGTGAAAAAAGGACAAACTGTTCAAGTCAGTGTCGAAGGTGATCAAAATCATTATTATGGAAAAGTAGCACGGTTAAGTCCGGCGCTTACAACTGATAATCGTACTTTGATGATCGAAGCAGAAATTCCAAATGAACAAGGATTGCTTCGACCGGGTGCGTTTGCAAAAGCGGAAATTGTTGTGGCTTCAGAAACGCCGGCAGTTCTTGTACCGAAAACTGCAATCGTAACATTTGCCGGACTCGATAAAGTAATTGTGGTTGAAAATAATCAAACGTTGGAAAAACGTGTCCGCACCGGACGTCAAACGAAAGATCAAGTTGAAATTTTGGAAGGTTTAAAAGCCGGCGAAACGATTGTCGTTCAACCTGGCAATCTGGTTGGCGGCGAAGCCGTAAATCCAGTAACAAGTTAGTAGTGAGTAACAAGTACTGAGTACTGAGTAAAAAAACAAACTCGGCACTCACTACTCGGTACTCAGCACTCAGTACTGTTTTTATCTCATGCAAAAATTAGCAGAAATTTGTATCAAGCGCCCTGTATTTGCCAGTATGATCATCCTGGCACTCGTAGTTGTTGGTGCAGCAAGCTATTTCCGACTAGGCGTCGATCGATTTCCATCCGTTGATTTGCCTACCGTTTTAGTTAGAACATCCCTACCTGGCGCATCTCCCGAAGAAATTGAATCACAGGTATCTCAACGCGTTGAAGAAGCTGTGAATACGGTAGAAGGAATTGATAATTTGCGATCGGTTTCAGGCCCAGGCTCCTCAATTGTAATCGCCACGTTCAATTTGAACCGCAATATTGATGACGCAGCACAAGACATCCGCGATCGAGTTTCGGGAATACTTTCTGATTTGCCGGAAGACACAGAACCGCCGACAGTGTTTAAAAACGATAATGACTCAACACCTGTAATAACTGTAGCTCTATCAGGAGATCGTCCGATTCGCGAACTCACTGAAATCGCCGATAAAGTTGTGAAGCTGCAATTGGAACGTTCTTCCGGTGTGGGTGAAGTCGAAATCGTTGGCGGCTTAGAACGTGCAATTAACGTATGGGTCGATGCCGATCGTCTCGCTGCCTATCAAATTCCAATCACTTCCGTTCGCGATGCCCTGCAACGCCAAAATGCTGACTTACCTGGCGGCAATGTTACAGGTTCGGAACGCGAAGAAGTGCTTAGAACAATGGGCAAAATTGAAGATCCTCAAGCCTTCAATGAGCTGGTGATCGCAACGATCAAGGGTGCACCTGTAAAAGTTCAAGATATCGGTTGGGCGGAAGATGGCACCAAAGAACAAAGATCTGTTTCGCGGCTGAATGGTATTCCGGCTGTCAGCCTCGAAGTGCGGCGTCAATCGGGAGCCAATACAATTGCTGTCATTGAAGCATGCAAAGCAAATCTCGAAAAAATCCGTGCTCAAATTCCACCCGATATCAAAATAGATATAATCCGCGATCAATCTCGTTACATTTATTCGGCATTACACGAAATTAATTTGCATTTGATCTTAGGCAGCATTTTTGCCAGCCTGGTCGTTCTGTTTTTCATGCGCAATTGGCGATCGACTTTGATCGCAGCTATTGCAATCCCTACCTCCGTAATCGCCACGTTCGGAATGATGTGCAGTCAACTTTACACTCAACAGCGTAACAATGCTTGCGTTAGTGCTGATGGTTGGAATTGTAATTGATGATGCCATTGTCGTGCTTGAGAACATTTTCCGGTTTGTTGAAGAAAAGAAAATGACCCCTTTTGATGCTGCGAGAGAAGCAACAGCTGAAATCGGACTCGCAGTTATGGCAACCACTTTCAGCCTTGTTGTTATATTCGTTCCAGTGTCTTTTATGTCCAGTATCTCCGGACGTTTTCTATTTCAGTTTGGAATCACTGCGGCGGTCGCAGTGTTGGTCAGCTTACTTGTTTCTTTTACATTGACACCAATGATGAGCGCACGATTGTTGCGCGCTGAAGATATTGATCAAGAAGCGCGTAGCAGGACTGGCTTTTATGCGTGGTTGGATACGAAATATACCAATCTACTAAGCATCGCCTTACAACATCGGAAGTTAGTTGCAATCATCGCTGTTGGTGTAATCCTATCTTCCATTCCTTTATATAAAGTGGTGAAGCAAGATTACATCCCGAGTGATGTTGATGAAGCCGAATTTGATATCAATGTCACAGCGCCTGAAGGTGCAAGCTTAGGGGCGATGGATGAGGCAATGCGCTTGATCGAAAAAGATCTTGCATCGGTAAGAGGAATTCGGTTGGTGCTCAGTTCTGTAGGAGGAAGTTTTTTAGGTAATGTAAATGCTGGCCGCGCTTACGTTCGCATTGCACCGCATGAAGAACGTATTTTCAGTATCGGTCGTTTTCTGAAAGACACAATTACTTTAAGACCATGGAAAGCATTTCAAAATAATTATTCCCAAAAGGATGTGATGCAGGAAGTTCGCAAGAAGTTGAAAAAGTATAAAGATCTTCGGACTTCAGTTCGTAATGCCCCATCTTTCAATATTGGTGGAGGGAACTGGGATATTGATTACGTTTTAAAAGGCCCTGACTTAGCAACACTGGCAAAATATGCTGACCAATTACGTCAAAAAGCTCCGGATCTGGGAATTATCGATGCTGATATCACATTAAAATTGGATAAACCGGAACTGCGTGTGGAAATCGATCGTGCGCGTGCTGCAGATTTGGGAATTGAAACTGCGGATATTGCAACTGCTTTACGGCTCATGGTTGGTGGAGATGAAGAAGTATCACGATTTTATGATTCATCAATCAATGAGAATTATGATGTTCAACTCCGGCTCAGCGAACGCGATCGGCAAAATGAAAATGAGATTACCCAGCTTTATATACCTCGGCGCGGTGGTGGCCTGGTACGATTAGATAATCTTGTTTCGATTGTGCGCGCAGATTCAGCATCACGAATCGATCGACTGGATCGCCAACGTCAAGTAAGTCTTCGTGCTTCGGTTGCTCCTGGCTACGCACTCGCTGATCGAATTCAAGCATTGCGCGAAGAAACGGCCAGGATGAATTTGCCGCCAGCATATACGACATATGTGTCAGGACGCGGACGTGAATTGGAACGAACATTCGGAGAATTTATTTGGGCATTTATGCTTTCCGTAATTTTCATGTATATGATTCTTGCTTCACAATTTGAAAGTACAATTCATCCGCTCACCATTTTACTTTCGTTGCCACTATCAATTCCTTTCGCACTATTCTCTTTGTTCATTACCGGAAACACATTGAACCTCTATTCCGCTCTGGGAATCCTTGTTTTATTCGGTGTAGTGAAAAAGAATGCAATCTTGCAAATTGATCACATGAATCAATTAAGACAAAAAGGCATGCAGCGGGAGGCAGCAATTATTCAAGCCAATCGTGATCGACTTCGCCCAATTCTAATGACAACACTTGCGCTGGTTGCTGGTATGCTACCTCTGGCAGCTGGCACCGGGCCTGGAGCAGAAGAGCGCCGAGCAATCGCAATTGTCGTAATAGGTGGACAATCCTTATGTCTATTACTTACTTTGATCGTTACCCCGGTGGCGTATTCATTGTTTGATGATGCCAGCGAACAGAAATTCTGGAAGAAAATTATCTCATGGCGGCCGCGTATCACCCGCCCTGCAACATTAGACCTGGATCCATCCACTCATCATTCTGTAACTAAAGAACGTCAGACATCAGCAGATTAGACCGCGTCTCTTATCCCTGGCCATTCCATCCACAAATCTGTGAAAACTTTTGGACTGTTCTTTTCGTGATTTACATGCCGCAACCGGAAGAATGCCGCATAACGTATATATGGTGAAATGTTAATCGCTACGGTATGCGCAAGTTGATAGTGACAAAGGATTACATCACCTGCTTTTCCGGTGATCTGGTAAGGTTCACCTAAATCAATATTTGGAAAACCTTTAAACAACACTTCATGTCCGTGCTTCTGAAAATACGACTCGAGAATCCGATGGGATCCTGGCCATGGTGTGAAATTCCCCCAGAAATTATTTGGAATATCGCTAAGCAGAATTCCAGCCAGCATCGTAAATGATTGAACTGTTCCTTTTGCGATCTTATTTCCAGGGTAATACATTCCATCGATGTGCGGATACATCTGCCCAGGATCTTCCATCACCGGAAAACGCAATGCAATTTGACCACCGCCCCAAAGACGTACATTGTCCTTTCCGATGGCTGATTCCGCCAACGACATCACTGGAGTTTCATACAGATCCAATAACGGCGATTTGCCCAGCAGCTCCGGGCAGAATGACAGCGCACGAAATTCATCCATGTCTTTTTTATTCATGCCCTGTCCGATCGAATGGTTGATTGCACGCAAACAAACATTTATCTTTTGGTGAGGAATTAAATTCGGCAAAACAATGAATCCGTTCTCAAAAATTTCTTTTTTCTGCTCTGCGGTTAGTTCCATTTCTTATTTTTGATTTTTGATTTTTACTTTTTGATTTTCTTTAATATAATCACGTAACTTTGATGAAAAAGGAATCCATACTGGTTCTCGACTTTGGGGGACAATACACTCAGTTAATTGCACGTCGCATACGTGAGCTGAATGTATATTCTGAAATTGTGCCTCATACCATCACCGCGCAAGAGATCCGCGATCATAACGCAAAAGGGATCGTTTTGGCGGGTAGTCCGAACTCTGTTTATGAATCTGGCGCATTTCACAGCGATCCATCTCTGCTGAAAATGGAAATCCCGGTACTTGGAATTTGTTATGGAATGCAATTGATCACCCACCAGCTCGGCGGCAAAGTGGCAGGCGCCGAACGGAAAGAATATGGTCCGGCCAAAATTGAAGTAAAAAAAGATCCGCTTTTTCGGGATTTAGATCCCCAACAAAACGTCTGGATGAGTCATGGTGATCGCATTTTAGAGTGTCCGGCGGGCTTTCAATCGATTGCAGTTACGAGCAATTCACCGATTGCGGCATTCCGTGACGAGCGCGGAATCCTTTATGGAATTCAATTTCATCCTGAGGTTATTCATACCGAACATGGCAAAGAAATTTTGCGCAATTTTGTGTTTGAGATCTGCAAATGCAAAGGCGATTGGACTCCTGCATCTTTTATTGAGGAGACCTGCGAATCTGTAAGGAAGAAAGCCACCAAAGGCAAAATCCTTTGCGCGCTGAGCGGTGGTGTTGACAGCACTGTCATGGCCTTTTTGCTGAAGAAAGCAGTCGGCGATGCTCTTGTTCCTGTGTTTATCGACAACGGTTTGCTGCGTTTAAACGAAGGAGAACAGGTAACCAATCGGTTACGTAATGCCGGATTAAATGTTCGTTACCATGATGCATCTGATTATTTTTTGTCGCGTTTGCAGGGCGTTGAAAATCCAGAAGACAAGCGAAAAATTATCGGAAGAGCGTTCGTTGAAATTTTCGAAAAGATTGCCACAGAAATCGAAGGCATTCATTATCTCGCTCAAGGAACTTTATATCCCGACGTGATTGAAAGCGGCGGATCGCGCGGTACCGCACAGGTGATCAAAACGCATCACAATTTGATCGATGGAATCAAATCAATGAAGCTGGAACTAATCGAACCTTTTCGTGAAATTTTTAAAGATGAGGTTCGTAGAATCGGTGCCGAATTAAGTTTGCCAGAAGAAATTTTATATCGGCAACCTTTTCCTGGTCCAGGTTTAGCGGTGCGATGTTTGGGTACAATTACAAAAGAACGATTGGAGTTATTACGCAAAGCGGATGCAATTGTAAAAGAAGAAATTGTGAATGCTGGTTTGTATCGAAATCTTTGGCAGTCTTTTGCAGTTTTACTTCCGGTACGAAGTGTCGGTGTGATGGGTGACAATCGCACATATAGCGAAGTGGCGGCTTTGCGTGCGGTGCATAGTCAAGATGGAATGACTGCGGATTGGGTACGATTGCCGTATGATGTTCTGGCAACAATTTCAAGCAGAATCGTAAATGAAATTCCCGGGATCAATCGTGTGGTTTATGACATCACATCAAAACCACCCGGTACGATCGAATGGGAATAAAATCTAACCACAGAGACACGGAGATTGATTGTGAAATTTTAAATATTTTCCCCTCCTTATGAAGGAGGGGATTGAAGGGGTGGTTGGAGTGTTTCAATTACTCAACCCCCTCTTTGATCTCCCCCTTCATAAGGGGGAGAAATCATTTTTTTATGGAATTTACACACCTGCATCTTCATTCTGATTACAGTTTGCTGGATGGCGCCTGCAAAATTGAACGCTTGATTGATAAGGTTTCATCGCTGGGGATGACATCGGTCGCAATTACAGATCATGGCAACATGTTCGGCGCAGTTGAATTTCATGATCTTGCGATCAAAAAAGGTATCAAACCGATCATCGGTTGCGAAATGTATGTTGCGCCTGTATCGCGCTTCGATAAAACAGGAAAGCCAACTGACCTCGAAGAAAACAATTATCACCTGGTGGTGCTTGCAGAAAATAATGAAGGCTATCACAACCTGGTGAAGCTTGTTTCCAAAGCGAACTTAGAAGGCTATTACTACAAACCGCGAGTGGATAAAGAATTACTTGCACAGCATAGTAAAGGCCTGGTTGTATTAAGCGCCTGTTTGAGCGGCGAAGTAGCTGTAAATTTGCTCAACGGCAATACCAAAAATGCGTTGAAGGTTGCAGGTGAGTATCGAGAAATATTTGGTTCAGGAAATTATTTTCTGGAAATCCAGGATCACGGCCTTGATGATCAAATCAAAATCAACACACAGCTGCTGGAGATGTCCTCCAAACTGGAGATTCCATTAGTTGCAACCAACGATTCGCATTACATCAACAAAGAAGATCATCGTGCACATGACATTCTGTTATGCATTCAAACAAACCGTACTATCAATGAGCAAAACAGGATGCGTTTTGGATCGGAAGGTTTTTACATTAAATCGCCGGAAGAGATGTCACGCGTTTTTAAGGATCTGCCACAAGCATTAATGACAGCAGCAGAAATCGGAAAGCGTTGTCATATCGATTTGCGCAGCACGGGTTATCATCTTCCCTTATTTCCAGTACCGGAAGGACTCACGCTGTCCGATTATTTTGAACACACCGTCCGTGAAGGTTTTGAATTCCGCAAGACTCAATGGCAAAAGGCAGGCGCTGAAAATAAATTGCGCCATGCACAGTGGGAATATGAGCAGCGCTTGATCATGGAAATCAACATGATCAAGCAAATGGGCTTTGAAGGTTACTTCATGATCGTGTGGGACTTCATTAAATATGCAAAAGAGCATGACATTCCTGTTGGCCCTGGACGCGGTTCTGCTGCTGGTTCATTGGTTGCATATTGTCTTCAAATTACCGACATCGATCCGCTTCAATACGATTTGATCTTCGAAAGATTTTTGAATCCGGAACGCATCAGTATGCCTGATATTGATATCGATTTTTGTGGAAGACGTCGCGGTGAAGTTATTGATTACGTTACGCAAAGATATGGTCGCGAAAATGTTGCACAAATTATCACGTTTAATACGCTGGCAGCACGCGTAGTCACTCGCGATGTGGGACGTGCTATGGAATATCCTTACGCACAATGCGATCGCATTGCGAAAATGATTCCGAACGAACTTCACATCACTCTGGAATCTGCAGTTCAATCCTCGCAGCTCCAGGATGCAATGAAAGATGAAAAAGTTTCGGATTGGATAGGAACTGCGCGCAAACTCGAAGGACTGGTTCGCAATGCTTCGATTCATGCCGGCGGAGTGGTGATTGCACCGGAACCTTTGATGGAATTAGTTCCATTGTTCCGCAGCAAAGACGATGTAATTACCACTCAATATGACATGAAAATTCTTGAGCGGCTAGGTCTGCTCAAAATGGATTTTCTCGGTGTAGCAACCTTCACCATCATTGATGATTGTTTGCAAATTATCCATGAAATCACCGGCAAGGAAATTAAGATTCTGGATATTCCACTGGATGATTCCAAGGTCTATCAGATTTTTACGGAAGGAAAAACGAATGGCGTGTTCCAGTTTGAAAGTTCGGGCATGAAAAACTTGCTTCGTAAGTTCAAACCGGAACGCTTTGAAGATCTGATCATGTTAAATGCGCTGTTCAGGCCTGGTCCGATGCAAATGCTGGAAGATTGCATTGCCAGAAAACATGGCAAGATCAAGATCCATTATTTGCTTCCGGAATTAGAACCGATTTTGAAAGAAACTTACGGCATTATCGTTTATCAAGAACAAGTCATGCAGATCGCCAGCAAGATTGGCGGATTCAGTTTAGGTGAAGCAGATCTTCTGAGACGCGCGATGGGAAAAAAGAAGATGGATGTAATGCAAGCTCAACGCGCAAAATTCGTTAAAGGTGCGGTGGAAAGAAATATTGATTCAGGGAAAGCGGGAGAGTTGTTTGATTTGATGGAGAAATTTGCGCAATATGGATTCAATAAATCGCACTCCACCGCCTACGCGCTGGTCGCATATCAAACTGCATATTTGAAAACTTACTATCCGCTTCCGTTTGTTGCTGCGCTTTTATCAAGCCAAATTGAAAAGCGTCAGGAAATCGTAAAGTACTTCAATGAATGTCGAATCATGGGAATTAAAATTCTTCCACCGGACATCAATGAGAGCGGTGAAAAATTTACTGTTGAACACGACGCAGTTCGATTTGGACTCGCTGCTGTAAAAAATGTTGGCAGCGCCGCAATTCAGTCGATTTCAAAAGCTCGCAATGAAGCACGATTTAAGTCGCTTGAAGATTTTTACGAGCGGGTCGATTCGCGTGCAGTAAACAAACGGGTCATGGAAAGTTTGATCCGTTCGGGTGCAATGGATAGTTTCAGCGCACCGCGAAAAGGAATGATTGAACAATTGGATCGCCTTCTTGAAGACAGCATCCGCAGAGAAAGAAACGCCAATCAAGCTTCGCTGTTTGATTTTGCTGAGATCGGTCAGGCAGCAACTGTTAATTACGGAACGGAGGATTTTGATCCACAGGAAAAATTGGTTCATGAAAAAGAAGCATTAGGTTTTTATATTTCCGGACATCCATTACATAAACATCGTGAGATTTTGGAAACCTTCACCACCCCAATCGAATCGATCGATTCAACCTGGGACGGCAAAGAAGTTTTGATCGGCGGCATTGTTGGCCATATCAAGCAAGTGCGAACACGCAGGGGAGATTTCATGGCCTACGTAGAGCTCGAGGATTTAACAGGCATGATTGAAACAATAGTGTTCCCTGAACTCTACAAAAATAATATGATGTTTATAGAAGAAGAAGCGGAGTTGATCCTGAAAGGACGACTGGATTTGAAAGAAGATAGCTTAAGCTTAATTGCTACTGAAATAATTCCATTGAATGAGGCGCGAGAAAATCTTTCGCAACAACTCAAAGTCCATATTTATCTGCCAGGAATGGAAAATGAAAAGATCGAACGGCTTCGAAATATTGTGGAACAATACCGGGGAGATTGTACTTTAACATTCGTGCTTAAGAAGCCGGAGTTTGTTGCTGATCTACAAACTGCACCTACATTTCGAGTGCGGCCATCAAGGGATTTTGTATTCGCCCTGGAACAGCTTCTTGGCCGATTGTGTCGAGTGGCAAACCCTCCGCCGCGCAATCGAGATAAAATAGACCCTGACTATGGGGAACTACAATTTCGAGGCTCCAATCGTAGATCTTTTAAAAGAGATCGAGCAGCTGAGCATTTATTCCGATCGGCCGGAAACTGCGGAACGGATCGACAAACTCAAAGATAAGCTCGCCAGATTTAGAAGAGAAATTTATTCCAATTTAAATCCATGGGAAATCACAATGGTAGCTCGCCATCCACAACGTCCTCACACCATGGATTACTTTCAACGATTATTTCCGGATTTCATGGAACTTCATGGTGACCGTCGTTTTGCGGATGACCATGCAATTGTTGGAGGCATGACCACTTTTGATGATCAAACCATTATGGTAATCGGTCATCAAAAAGGCAGAGATAGCAAACAGCGCATTTACAGAAATTTTGGAATGGCAAATCCGGAAGGATATCGCAAAGCATTGCGGCTGATGAAGCTTGCTGAAAAATATAACAAGCCAGTTGTTACCTTCATTGATACTCCTGGTGCCTATCCAGGAATAGGAGCAGAAGAGCGCGGACAGTCGGAAGCAATCGCGTTGAACTTACGCGAGATGGCCCGTTTAAAGATTCCGATCGTTTCAATCGTAATCGGAGAAGGCGGAAGTGGTGGCGCACTTGCGTTAGGAGTCGGCGATCGCATTCTTATGATGCAATACGCAATTTATTCCGTCATCTCACCCGAAGGTTGTGCATCAATTCTTTGGAAAGACGCTGGCAAGGCAGAAGAAGCGGCACATAATTTACATTTGACTGCAAATGATTTACGCAATCTTGGTTTGATTGATGAAATCATACAAGAGCCAGTTGGTGCTGCTCATGCAGATTACGATGAATCAGCAAAACTGGTTCAACAAAGTTTGATCAGGCATTTAAAAGAAATTCAAACGCTACCCTGGAACGATAGAACTCATATTCGATATGAAAAGTTTCGCCGCATGGGATATTACCAGGAAGGATAAAAACGGATGCAGGATGCAGGATACAAGATCCAAGGTGGCAACCAACTCATTTAACAGCCGTGGATCTGTATCTTGAATCCTGCATCGCTATCCATTGGCATCAGAATTGCGGTTAGTATCTAGGGGACAATTGATATGAAGAAATTACGGATTGCGTTGTTATTCGGTGGACGATCAGGAGAACATGAAATTTCGATCCGCTCCGCAAGATCGATTTATGCTGTGTTAAGACAGACACACAGTGTGTTTCCGATTTTCATCGACAAAAAAGGATTCTGGTGGCGGACGGAAGAAACGTCGGAATCATTGGTTTTTGACAAAGACCATCTTAAAGAACGGATTTTCATATATCCAGGAATTGAAGGCTCTGCACTTCATTCATTAAAATCTCAACTTCAAATTGACATCGCTTTTCCAATTCTGCACGGCACTTTTGGTGAAGATGGCATCATTCAAGGATTGTTAGAGAGCGCAGGAATTCCATATGTGGGAGCAGGTGTTGCTGCCTCAGCTGCAGGAATGGACAAAATAATCATGAAAGCGCTGTTTGCTCAAAATGATCTTCTCGTTGCGCCTTATGTGTGGTTCTACAGAAATCGATGGAAAGACTCAGCTGCGGAATGCATCAGACAGATTGAGCAAAATCTGAAATATCCCGTTTTTATCAAACCAGCAAATCTTGGATCGAGTGTTGGAATTTCAAAAGCGCATAAGCGAGAAGAATTGGGCGAAGCATTGAAAGATGCGGCTCGTTACGATTCAAAGTTGATTATCGAACAAGGAATCAACGCGCGAGAAATTGAATGTTCGGTATTAGGAAATGAAGTTGCGGAAGCATCGCTACCAGGCGAAATTATACCGAAGCGTGAATTCTATGATTATGTTGCGAAATACGTTGAAGACACTACCGAATTGCAGATGCCTGCCAATCTCACTCCTGAGCAATTTCGTACGGTACAGACTCTATCAGTGCGCGCGTTTCATGCCATTGGATGTACGGGAATGGGCCGCGTTGATTTGTTTTTGGAACACGACACCGGAAAATTTTATCTAAATGAAATCAATACAATTCCGGGTTTCACGAACATCAGCATGTATCCGAAATTGTGGGAGATTAGCGGACTTTCCTTTTCCGCGCTTTTAGAACGTTTACTTGAATTAGGATTGCAGCGCTACAACGAAATCGCTTCAAACGAAACTTCATTCGGCCTCATCGAAAACCCATAATTTTACCACGGAGACTCAGAGTCTTTGTGGTAAAACAATTAATGCCACCTTGCAGCGATGGCTTCAGCACGATCTTGAAGTGTTGCAAACAGCTTCACATCACCGAAGTCATCAAAACGGCCACGCTTAATTAATTGAAGGCTTCGCTGCGTGATGTAATCGAAGTTCAACCTGAAATCTTTACGATCCTGAGTCTGAAACATTTCTTTCAGTAAATTTAACTGTTGTTCTAACGGATCTTTAGAATGAACGGATTTAGACTGCACTGCCACCGGACTCACGGATCGTGCCGGTTTTGGAATTGGAGCAAATTCTCTCTTCAATTCCACCATCCATCTGTTTAACATTTCCATGTCTTGTTTATGCGCATCCGGTTTTTGAGGCTCAGGTGGTTGTTGCAACAGTAGCGGAATTCTTTGAGTTGCAGATTTTAAAAAGCGATCATCTTCAATAATCCAGCCAAGATTAATCATTCTTAGATGGGGAGAAATGCCGTTCTGAATAGACTGAGTAAATGGCTTGATTATTTTCTCAAGACTATCCGTGACACTATCAAATCGATTTAATACGTAGTAGATCTTAAAGTCGCGAATCACGTTGCCAAGCATTGCAAGAACGGTTTCATTTTCTATTTCCTGCTGCAAAATGGCCAGAAACTCTTCCAGATTTTTTTCTCGCGATTCATAGACATCTTCCATTGTTTGAATATGGTCCATGTAGTTCGCAATTTGAACAGGTGTGAGTCCGCTCCGGAGCAAGAAAGATTCAAAGCCGAACAACGCTTTCAGTTTTCGCAAAATCAGATGTTTTACCATCTCCGATGCTGCAAAGATTGCGGAAGGCACCAGCGGTGTAAATACAATGACGCCGGAGTTTGCATGAGGAAGGAAATCTAAAACGCGAGCATCGACTCCTGCTTTTAAATCCAAAATAACGTAATCAGCTTGAAGTGAATTGATCGCACGGATCAAACGTGATTTTTGAACTTCATCAAAGTTCATTAAATCTTCAATCAACCCGCGGGGTGATGCGATGAATCCGAAGTTTTTGTAGCGTTGTTGTGGATCTAATTGTTTGCTCAGAGGTGTTACACAAGATTGAAGCGGAACATTCTTGCGAAAGAAGTGATAAAGATCATACGGTACAGGCACATCAATACTATTGCGCACACTGGACGTACCCATATCCAGATCAATCAGAATTGTGCGGCCAAAACGGGAAAGGACTAAAGCGTAATGAATTGCAAAAGTCGTCTTACCGACTCCGCCTTTTCCAGATGAAACCGGGATAATGCGAGCCATTTTTCAGGCCTGAGCGTCCCTCCTCACTATCACAACGTTTAACGTCGTTCGACTTTGGAGTGCATTGTATCACACGGGAAAGACGTTCAAAATGAGTTCCCTTCCAATAGATTTTTGCGCATCGCTTGCAACGAAAAAAATCTGAATGCGATTTGAACACGAATGGAGGAACCAGATGGCGTACTGTTTCTTTTTTGATTTTACGAATTGGATGATTACATAACAAACAACGCGGTGATTCGCTGTGCAACGGAAACGATTTGCGGATTTCTTCCAGCTGATTTTCTGCGCCGGTAGTTTGAACAAAATAGATTTTGCGCTTTGCAGCACGCGTCGCAAGTTCCCGATCGCGGGTTAACAGAGTTCGGTAACGTGATCGCTGAAATAATTCATCATCCTCTGCATTGCGATCATATTCGACATCATAGCCTGCGAATCGCATAAACCGCGCGAGCCGGCCCAACATTACATCCGCAACGAACTTCATTTTTTCACCACGGAGTCAGATGCTCCGTGGTTAAGCGTTACTCGACGGTCCAGGTATCGCCGGCGTTCAGCAACTTCTCTAAATTACCGTGGCCGTAAATCTCAATCGATTTTTGAATTTGGCCGGCCATCAACTCATCGTATGTCGGTTTTGAAATGTTGCGGAATACACCAACAGGGACCGGAAAATGTGGATATTCCAAAGCAGAAACGAGATATGCCATCACCGGACTTGGATCTTCTTCGTTGTAAACCAGAAGATCGGATTCGCTCACCCCATTACCCAGCGTGACTACTTCCAGATTTGTTCCATTGAGCCGCAATCCTTTGTCGTGATTTTTTCCGTAAACAAGCGGCTTACCGTGTTGTACGTAAATTACCCGATCATCGCGCACTTCCTTATCGGTAAATCCTTTGAATGCACCATCGTTAAAAATGTTGCAATTCTGAAAAACTTCCACAAATGCAGTACCTTTGTGCTTTGCTGCACGAACCAAAGTTTCCTGCATGTGTTTTGTATCGATATCAAAAGAGCGCGCCACAAATGTAGCTTCCGCTGCAATCGCCAGATGAATTGGATTCACTGGATAATCGATCGAACCCATCGGAGTCGATTTTGTTTTTTTGCCGAATTCAGAAGTAGGTGAATATTGTCCTTTTGTTAATCCATAAATTCGATTGTTGAACAGGATGATTTTCAAATCGACATTGCGACGCATGCAATGCACAAGATGATTTCCGCCGATACTCAAACCATCACCATCACCGGTAACTACCCAAACAAACAGATCAGGACGGCTGGCTTTTATGCCTGTAGCAATTGCTGGAGCTCGTCCGTGAATACTATGAAATCCATATGTATTTACATAATACGGAAAGCGGCTTGAGCAGCCGATTCCGGAAACAAATACAAATTTTTCACGTGGCACACCCAGCTCAGGCAAAACTTTTTGAGTTTGAGCAAGGATTGAATAATCGCCACATCCCGGACACCATCGGACTTCTTGATCCGATTCAAAGTCTTTACGAGTGAGTGGTGTTGGTGCAATCGTAGTACTCATATTATTTCTCCAGTGTTTCTTCGATCTGATCGATAATTTCGGAAATCTTAAACGGCTTTCCCTTTACTTTTGTAAAACTTCTTGCAGGAATCAAAAATTTAGCGCGCAACAAAAGCGCAAGCTGGCCAAGATTCAATTCTGGTATCAAAACTTTTTCAAATCGCGCCAGAACATCGCCAAGATTTTTGGGGAATGGATTCAGATAACGCAAATGAATACTGGATACCGGCAGATTTCGTTTGGTACGGCATTCTTCAACTGCAGCTGTGATGGCACCATAGTGCCCCACCCCAGCCCACAACCAGAATTTCGCCTTCCTTTTCTCCCAAAACTTCAACTTCGGGAATATCATTTGCAATTCTTGCAATCTTTTCAGCGCGCAAACGAACCATATGATCATGATTTTCAGGATCATAACTTACGTTCCCGGTAACATCCTGTTTTTCTAACCCACCGATTCGATGTTCCAGGCCAGGAGTTCCCGGTATTGCCCATGGTCTGGCCAAAGTTTTTTCATCGCGCAGATAAGGGAAAAATCCTTCAACTTCAGTTCGAAACTTCACTTCAATCTTTGGCAAGTCTTCAATTTTTGGAATACGCCATGGTTCCGATCCATTCGCTAGATAGCCATCGGATAAATAAAGGACGGGAGTCATGTATTTGACTGCGATACGCCAGGCTTCAATGGCCATCGTAAAACAATCGCCCGGAGTTGCTGGAGCAATGATTGCAACCGGTGATTCACTGTTACGTCCAAACATTGCTTGAAGTAAATCAGCCTGTTCTGTTTTCGTAGGAAGTCCAGTGCTTGGTCCGCCACGTTGAACATCGACCACAACAACAGGAAGTTCGGTCATGACAGCAAGGTTTAATGCTTCAGACTTCAAACAGAGTCCTGGACCACTGGTACCTGTTAATCCAAGATAGCCGGAAAAAGATGCACCTATTGCTGCACTCATTGCAGCAATTTCATCTTCAGCCTGAAAACTTTTTACGCCAAAATTTTGATGCTTCGATAATTCATGCAAAATATCGCTGGCTGGAGTAATCGGATAACTTGCGTAAAATAACGGACGTCCTGCAAGTTGAGATGCGGTTACAAAACCGATTGCTGTCGCTTCGTTTCCTGTTATGTTCCTGTATTTGCCAGGAGCTAATTTTGCTTTATCAACACGATAGTGGGTTGTAAAAAGCTCAGTAGTTTCCCCATAGTAATAACCGGCTTTCAACGAAAGTGTATTTGCTTTCGCCAGTTCCGGATTCTTCTTGAATCTGGATTCAATCCAATCCAGTGTCACTTTCATCGGACGATCGTAAAGCCAGTACAAAATTCCCAGTGCAAAGAAATTTTTGCAACGATCAATTTCTTTTTTAGTAAGCTTCGTCTCCGTTAATGCATTTGCATTCAAACTGGTGATTGGAAGTGAAAAAAGTCGATAGCCCGATAGGCTTCCATCTTCAATTGGATTGTTGTTATAGCCAGCCTTTTTCAAATTATTTGCACTAAAGGCATCGGAATTCACAATCAAAATCCCGCCCTGCTCCAAATCAGACAAGTTCACGCGCAGCGCAGCAGGATTCATTGCTACCAGAACATTCGGTTCATCACCGGGTGTCCGAATGTCGCGGCTGCTAAAATTTAATTGGAATCCACTAACTCCGGGAAGTGATCCTGCCGGAGCTCGAATCTCAGCCGGGAAATCCGGTAAAGTACTGATATCATTGCCAAATACTGCAGAAGTGTTCGTGAATTGTGTGCCGGTAAGCTGCATTCCGTCGCCGGAATCTCCGGCAAACCGGATGGTCACTTCCTGCAAATCTTTCCTTTCTTTAACAGACATTAATCGCTACTCCAGATGTATGTTTTGTATCTATAAGTATAACTCATTCATGATGAGGATGGAGGATCGATCCTCAATCTTCTATCCTCTATTCTCAGTGTCCCCGGGTTGATCGATCGCATATCGAGCGAGCTTGCTGTACAACGTTTTACGGTCGATTCCAAGGATCTCGGCGGTGCGGGCTTTGTTGCGCAGGGTTTTAAAGTAAATGTAGCGGATATAGCGTTTTTCCAACTCTTCAAGTGTAATTTGTTCACCAGTTTCCAAAATGCCGGAACTTGGCTGCATCCTTTCGCCGATTGCTAAATGCTCCGGAAGTATGGTGTCCAAAGGGGTTAAGGTAACGGCGCGTTGAATGACGTGTTCAAGCTCTCGAATGTTTCCGGGCCAGTCATAAGAGAGCAATTGCTGAAAGGATTCTTGTGACAAATGGATCGTTCGTTGAAGTGTGGAATATTTTTTCAGAAAGTATTGAATCAGTTCAGTCAAATCCTGACGTCGTTCTCGCAACGGCGGAACAATGATCGTAATTGCGTTTAAACGATAATACACATCCTGGCGAAATAAACCTTTTTCAACTTGAGATGCTAAATCCTTATTGCTCGCCGTAACGATACGGGCGTGTGAAGTTATGATCTGATTTCCGCCAACACGTTTTACTTCACGGTTTTGCAACACGCGAAGCAATTTTGATTGCATTGCCGGAGATGTTTCCGAAATTTCGTCCAGAAAGCATGTTCCCCGGCCTGCAGCTTCAAAAATCCCAGGCCGCGATGCAACGGCTCCGGTAAATGAACCTTTCTCATGACCGAATAATTCAGATTCCAGCAGTGTCTCAGTTAAAGCACTGCAGTTAATCGCTAAAAATGGAAATCCTCTGCGTGAACTTTTTTCGTGAAGTGCTCTTGCTACTAATTCTTTACCACTTCCTGTTTCACCTAAAATCAAAACCGGTGCATCTGAATCCGCCGCGCGGCCGATGATTTTGTAAATCTCAATCATGCTCTGACTGCGGCCGATCAGGCTTTCAAACTCTTCTTTCTCAGAAATATCCAGTTCTGCTCTGGCAACATTTCGAGCCGATAATGCTTTTCTGACAACCTGACGCAACTCATCAATCTTGAATGGTTTGCTGATGTAGTCGTATGCGCCTTGTTGAATCGATTCAATTGCGGAATGGCTGGATCCAAATGCAGTCATCAATAATACGATTGCATCCGGCTGCTCTTTTCGAAACCACGACAGCACATCCATTCCATCTTGCTCCGGCATTCGAAGCGTCCGTTAGCACCAGATCAAAGCGACGATCCTTCCCTTGCCGCACAGCTTCCGCACCACTGTTAACAACAGTTAGTGCGTAGCCTTCCCTTCCCAGTGCCTGGGAAATCATATCGGCTGTTACAGAATCATCATCTACTATGAGTAGATTCGGCTTGTGTTGCATCTATCACCTGAATATATGTTGCTGCGGGAAAGACAATCCGAAACGCTGTTCCCGAACCTTCATGACTTTCCACAAAAATTTGTCCGCGATGTGCTTTCACAATTTCTTTGCAGATCGCGAGCCCTAAACCAGATCCTTTCCCAAATTCTTTAGTGGAAAAGAACGGACGAAATAAATTTTTCAATAATGTTTGATTCATACCAATGCCGGTATCTTCAATACTTACAAATACCAGCGGATTAGAATTTAAACTGCCATTGAGAATTGGAGCAAAACTGAGGAAATCATCGTCATCATAAGAAAGCTGCTTGGTACGGATGATTAATCTTCCACCATCCCTCATTGCATCAATAGCATTCGTAAAAAGATTTAAGAAAAGTTGTTGAAGTTGATGCTGATCAGCGCTTACATCCGGAAGTGAGTCATCCATTCTCACGACCGTTTCAATTTTGCCGGCGCTCATTAATGGGGTTGTTAACTTTATTATGTGATCCAGTACTTCATTCAAATTACAATTTCTGAATTCTCCCCGAAACCCGGTAACATCATGCAAAAAATTGTAGATCGTATCGGATAATCTCTCCATTTGAGAAAGCAATAAATTCAATCGCTGTTTGTCTTCATCACGTCTTGCCGGATCTTCAAGCATTAATTGCAAATGCCCGGAGATTGAACTTAGCGGAGATCCAAGATCATGGGCTAGCATTGCTCCTACCTGGCCTGCGGTTGCAAGCCGACTTGCTCTACGCAATTCATCTTGAGCTTGAAACAAATCCATATTTCGTGCTTGAAGTTCTCGAGTTGCTTCTTCGACACGCTCTTCAAGAACCCGATTCTGATTCATGATCTCTTTTTGTGCTCTTCTCAGCGACACAATCATTTCATTAAAATTTTCGACTAATTTTCCAATTTCATCCTGAGATGATGCAGGAATGTTCACTTCAAAATCGGATCCTTTCACCTGCGACATCGCTTTTAGCATTTGAGATAACGGCTTGTGAATTCTTCCTTCAAAATAAATGCTCATACTCGACATCAAAAGAATAAGTCCTATAAAAAGGATCACTACTGTTCCCGACCGAACTGCTCCCATAAAAACTTTGTATGGCGAAAAGTTCATCGTAATCGTAATTAAGCCTGCGACTTTCGTGCCAATTAGAACTGGATGAGCAAACTCCCAGTATTCATTTCCACGAAATTGAAATTCATGGCGAAAAGAATTTACTTTGTTCGCTGACTCACGATAAAGCTGAATATTGTCAGGAAGCGTTGTTCCTGAAACTTCAATAAAGTTTTCCATCAGATTTCCATTGCGTTTGAAAACCATAATCCTGGAAATCTCTCTTCGTTCATTTAGCATCCGTGATGCGGTGCTTTGCACAAATCGTGGATCGATGAAGTTGAAAAGCTGGTCCTCAAGACTCGTTGAAATTTCCCGAGCTTCATCCTGCATTTCGGATTGAAGATAACCGCGGAAAATGCGATCAACAAAGAAGTAATTTCCTGCGCAAATCGCAATCACTACGAGTGATGTGAAAAGCAGGAACTTAAGTTTTAAATTTAATTTTGAATACCAGTTCATCGAACCCCGCAACGGGCAATTATTCGCAATGGCGAATCGCCCCCATCAAACAAAAATAACAAAATGATTGCCATCGTAGCTCTGTCGGGACCTACTCATAATTTAGCCACTTTTTGTTTCATTATTCCACATCAACGTGTAGAAAAATGCCACACCTGAAACTCCACAGACTCCGCCAAGTTGTTGAAATTATTGGATTGAATGGCTGGCATGCGGCTTGCCGAAGCAACATAACGGAGGTTGGTAGAAGCACATGAAAAAGATATTTTACACGATCCTAATCGTGCTGGGTTGCACTGTTGTGATTGCCGGAGCTCAAGCACTGATGGTTCGAAGTGCTGGCACCGCAGAACGTGTGGGCGTGGCGCAGCCAACCGCTCCTTCGCAGGCGCTTCAACAACCAGCTATTTCGAGCAGTATTAATAGCGCCAAACAAATCAGTCAGGCTTTCGTTGAAGTCGCAAAAAAAGTAACGCCTTCAATAGTCATGATTGTAAATGAGGAAAAATTGCAAAATGCAATGGGTGATGATTCACTACACCAATTCTTCCCCAATGATTTTTTTAATAACTTTTTTAATTACACTCCCGAACAACGTGAACAAGTTCAACGAACTTTAGGCTGTGGCGTAATTCTTAGTTCTGATGGCTACATAGTTACAAATAATCACGTAGTCGATAACTCCACAAAACTACAGGTAACTTTGTCGGATGGCAGAAGAGTTACTGGAAAAATTGTTGGCAAAGATGCCAAGACAGATCTTGCTTTGGTAAAGGTTGATGCAGATCACCTGAATCCGCTGGTACTTGGTCATGATAAGGACATCGAAGTAGGAGAGTGGGTATTAGCAATAGGCAGTCCGTTTGGTGAAGCGCTGAATCACACTGTTACATCCGGAATTATTTCGGCTAAGGGCAGATCAAATGTTGGAATTGCAGACTATGAAGATTTTCTACAAACAGATGCGGCCATCAATCCTGGGAACAGTGGTGGAGCACTTGTAGATCTTGATGGAGATTTGATCGGAATCAATACTGCAATTTTAAGTTCGAGTGGCGCAAATGCAGGAATCGGTTTTGCAATTCCTGTTGATATGGTACGGCAGATTACAGATCAATTGAAATCACAAGGACACGTAACGCGCGGATGGTTGGGAGTTTCAATTCAAGAACTCACCCCTGAAATGAAGAAATCGTTGAATCTCGAAAATTATGATGGCGCCGTTGTGAGTGATGTTCAAAAAGGATCACCTGCCGCAGAAGCGGGATTTAAATCTTACGATGTAGTTACATCAGTGAATGGTAAAACAATTCGTAATAATACCCAGTTGCGTGATGAAATCGCCTCACTGCGACCCGGGAGTAAAGCCGAAATTGGAATCGTTCGGGATGGAAAAGAGAAAACGATTGCAGTGACAATTGGCGAACTAAAAGATGAAAAACCGAATGGTGAATCTCAAGGCGCAGACAGAGAAGAAAAACTTGGAATGCGATTGCAGACACTCACACCGGAAATTGCTGAACAGCTTCAATCAAGTCGTGCTTTCGGTGTTGTTGTAACTCAAGTAGTGCCTGGATCAGTTGCTGAAACTTCAGGCTTGCAACAAGGTGACGTAATTTTTGAAGTAAATCGAAAACCGATCAAGACGGTATCGGATTTCCAAAGCATGATTAAAGCTGCGGGTAACTCAGGATTATTACTAGCAGTAGACCGTCAGGATAGGACATTCTTCATAACGCTAGACCTTAGCTAGGCTGACACAGGGCGATCCGATTCCCCCCGTTTGCGGATCGCCCTTTTTTTCTAGTGCGTTAGGAATCAAAAAAACAAAAAGTGATTTATGCAAATCGCTCAGGAATCTTCGATGGGCTCATTCCATACGAAAAAACTTACATTTATTACAGGCGCTGTACTCTTTGCAGCATCACTATGGATTCTGCACGAATTTCTCAAGAACTATAGTTTCCATGATGTTTGGTACGGCCTTCACGAAATCCCTACTCAATTAATTTTTACGGCACTCGGCCTTACCTTTCTAAATTACATCGCATTAACTTGCTACGACACGCTTGGAACGCGCTATACCGGGCTTTTATTGCCCTATCGCAAGACTGCACTTGCTGCATTCCTTGGATATGCCTTCAGTCAAAGTCTTGGCTTTCCATTGCTCACCGGCGCGGCAATCCGATATCGACTTTATTCGGTATGGGGACTTTCAACTGAACGGATTGCTCAAGTAATTGCTTTCAGTGCTACGACTTTTACACTGGGCGCACTTACGATTGGCGGCACTGCGCTGATTTTAGAGCCGCACGAGCTATCAAAACTGTTTCATCTAAGTCCACTCTTTCTGCGCCCGTTAGGAATTCTTTTAATATTAGCGATCGCTTTTTATTTAATCTGGTGTTCAACTCAAAAAAGACCGCTGAAAATTGGTAATTGGACATTTGCACCGCCTCCAGCAAGCTTCGCTTTTACACAAGTTGTAATTTCTTCAATTGAGTGGACTGTGGCGGCATCAGTTTTGTTTGTTTTAATAAAGCCGTTTGTTCCGATTTCGTTCCCAGGATTTCTTGCCGTTTTTGTACTTTCACAATTTCTGGGCGTAATTAGCCATGTGCCCGGCGGAATCGGAATCTTCGAAAGCTCTATTCTGATTTTCTTGCCAACGGATAGACCCGCTTCAGTCATCGTTGGAGCTCTGATCGCGTATCGAATGATCTACTACCTGGTGCCGCTGGTTCTTGGCCTATCAACACTTGCTGGTTACGAAATCACATTGAACCGTCGTCTACTAAAAAGAATTGCACGTTCTCTTGCCAGAAGGCTATCAAGTTTGGTTCCCCCTGCATTTGCATTGATGGCCTTTATTGCGGGTGCTGTACTGCTGTTTTCAGGTGCAACCCCGTCAATTCATGATCGCTTATCGCGGCTTGATCCTTTTCTACCACTTCCTGTTCTTGAAATTTCACATTTTGTTGGAAGCTTGATCGGAATATCACTTCTATTTCTGGCCCGAAGCTTACAACGACGTTTGGATGCAGCTTATGTTTTGACATCGATTCTTTTAACCGCTGGTATTGGCGTTTCGCTTTTGAAAGGGCTGGATTACGAAGAAGCTCTTTTGCTCACAGCAATGTTGATCATATTTCTACCTTGCCGAAATCATTTCTACCGCAAAACATCTTTGCTATCTGAACCTTTCACGCCAGGCTGGATTACTGCTATTGCGTTAGTTTTGTTCGCTTCAATTTGGCTGGGATTCTTTAGCTTTAAACATGTTGAATATTCCAATCAGCTGTGGTGGCACTTCACTCTTAAAGGAGATGCACCACGTTTTCTCCGATCAAGCGTTGGTGCGGTCGGTCTTGCATTTTGTATCGCTTTATACAGCCTCTTTCGATCAACAACTACTGAACCAATCAGACCAGCAAAGGAGGAATTGGATAAAGCTGAATCCGTTGTAGCTCGAAGTAAAAGGACTTACGCAAATCTCGCGTTACTTGGTGATAAGGCTCTTTTGTTTAGTAGAAGCGGCAGATCATTGTTGATGTATGGCGTAGAAGGCCGTAGCTGGATTGTGATGGGAGATCCAATAGGTAGCCAATGCGAATTTCCTGAACTTGTATGGGATTTTCGTAGATTATGTGATCGTCATGCAGGTTCGCCAGTCTTTTATGAAGTTCATCCTACCCATCTGCCTTTGTATCTAGATCTCGGTCTCTCATTGCTAAAGCTGGGTGAAGAAGCGCGTGTTCCTCTGGAAACATTTTCTTTGGAAGGAATGCATCGAAAAGGTTTTCGACACCTGTTGAACAAATTAGAAAGGAACAAACTAACTTTTGAAATCATTCCCAGGGAAGATGTTTCAATACTACTTCCTGAAATGAAAGAAATTTCGGATGAATGGCTTGCGGCCAAAAATACGCGTGAAAAAGAATTTTCACTTGGTTGTTTCGATCCTGAATATCTAAAACGTTTTCCAGCTGCGATTGCCCGGCTTGATGGCAAGATGGTTGGATTCGTAAATATTTGGAGCGCATCAGATAAGGAAGAAATTTCATTGGATTTGATGCGTTATTCAGAAGATGCGCCGCCAGGTGTTATGGATTATCTTTTTATCCGTTTAATGCTTTGGGGAAAGATGAATGGATACCACTGGTTTAATCTTGGAATGGCGCCGCTTTCAGGTTTGCAGGATCATGCGCTTGCTCCATTGTGGAATCGATTCGGCGCATTGCTCTTCCGTTTTGGGGAACATTTTTATAACTTCCAGGGACTCCGCCAATACAAAGAAAAATTCGATCCGATCTGGGAGCCTCGTTACCTGGCTTCACCTGGAGGCCTTAATTTGCCTCGCGTTCTTGCAAATGTTGCATCTCTTGTTTCAAGCGGATTAAAAGGTGTGATCGCAAAATGAAATTAATTTGGTTTGCGATCGCAATGATTGTAATACTACCAATATCGAGGCCCGTCTTCGCCGAGGAAGCGAGCGGAAGACGGGCCTCAACAGCGCCTTCGTCAGAGGCCCGGGTTTCGCACCCTGCCCCCGCAAACCCGGACCTCAAAACTTCAAGCCTCAAGGAGCTGAACAGTACAAACACAGGTCTCAAGACATCCGCAACTCTAATTCCTGAACTCGAAACGCGAGAAACTTTGGCTTTTCAACATTTCAGTACTGTAGCCATTTATAGGAAAACACCACATCCACCTCATGTCGTCCTTTTAGTTTCCGGTGATGGAGGTTGGGAGAAAAGCGTTATTGTGATTTCTAAAGAACTCCGGAATATGGATACGTTAGTAGTTGGCATCAACATCAAAAATTACTTCCCCTACTTGCGGACGGCTCATGGAAAGTGCACTTTTCCTGCGGCAGACTTGGAAGAGCTAAGCAAATATGTTCAAAAAACCCTGGATTATCCTGAATATGTACCTCCTATATTGATTGGATATTCTTCAGGGGCAACAATTGTTTACGCGGCACTCGCTCAAGCGCCGCCCAATACCTTTGCAGGAGCGATCAGTCTTGGATTTTGTCCAGACCTTCAATTAAGAAAACCATTCTGCAAGGGCGAAAGCCTTCAATACATTTTTAAACCGCATACCAAAGGAATGTATCTTCTTCCCGATACGACACTTGAATCCCCATGGATTGCACTGCAAGGAACAGTCGACCAGGTATGCGATCCGAATTCAACAGAAGACTACGCAAAGCAAATTCCAAAATCGAAAGTGCTTCTATTGCCGAGAGTCGGACATGGTTTTGCAGTTGAAAAAAATTGGATGGCTCAATTTAAAGAAGCATATCTGCAGATCGCTAAAGTGAAAACCGCTGCAGTCGCGGCACCAGCAGAACCGTCTTCAAAAAATCCTACATCCTCAAACGTGGATGGACTTCCAATCGTTCAAGTTCCATCAGCTAAACCATCATCATCCAGCGATATCTTTGCAGTAATCCTTTCCGGAGACGGCGGTTGGGCAAGTCTCGATCGCCAAATCGGTAATGAGCTTGCAAAAAGTGGAGTTCCTGTTGTTGGATTTAATACTCTTCAATATTTTTGGAAAAAACGCACGCCGGAAGAATCTTCGCAAGATTTACAACGCGTGTTAGTTCATTTTTTGCAGGATTGGAAAAAACAAAAAGTCATCATAATCGGCTACTCGTTCGGGGCCGATGTATTACCATTTATGATCAATCGGCTTCCTTCAGATCTTCAATCTAAAATACAACTGCTTGCATTACTTGGCCCTTCGCAAAGAGCAGATTTCGAGTTTCATCTTAGCGATTGGGTTGGAAGTTTCGGCGATGATGGTGAACCAATAGTTCCTGAAATAAAGAAACTGAAACTGAAGTCGTTATGCTTTTATGGTGATAATGAAAAAGATAGCGCGTGTCCGCACGTGCAAACGAAATTTGCAAAGATAATTCCATTGAGAGGTGGACATCATTTTAATGGTGATTATCAAATGCTTGCAAAATCAATTCTTCAAGAATTGTAGATGTATACAAAATCAACTTTACAATGGCGCGTTCTTCCACAGTTCAATGATTGTTTTCATCTTCTCACGACGGATGCAAATGGCATGAAGGTTGCGACATGTAAAGTGAGTGTGCAACGGTCAGCGGTTGTTGGATCATTTTTGTCCTTCTCCACAGGCCGGCTTCCTGCAGCGTAACAACGTAATCGTTGCGCCCCGAGTCCCCCACAGGCGAGTAACATATCCCGGGAAGCCGGCCATCTATATTTAGTCTGGGCTGATGGTTCCGAATGCGCGGACTAAAATCCATGCTCCCCTTTCGTGTAAACTATTCTTAATGTCTGCGAGTGGGGAGCAGCCTCAAAAATTAAAACTTTTTTTGTGGACTGGCTGCGTTTTGCTTGGACTTTTTCAAATCTGGCTTGGCCGAAATTCAATGAATCCGGATGGCATTTCATACCTGGATATGGGTGATGCCTATTTTCGCGGCGATTGGAAAATGGCAATTAATGCTTACTGGAGTCCTCTTTATTCGTGGATTGTAGCGCTAGGCTTACACATTTTCCATCCATCCGTTCGATCGGAATTTCAAGTTGTACATCTAATGCAATTCATAATTTATTTATTTACGATCTTCAGCTTCCATTTTTTTCTATTGCAAGTGATTTTGTGGAATCACAACCAATTATCTTCAAAATTTTTGGTCATCACAGACTGGGCGTGGTTGATCCTGGGGTATTCGCTGTTCCTCTGGTCCTCATTAAAACTAATCACTCTTTCAAATGAAACGCCTGACATGATTGCAGTCGCATTTTTGTATTTGGCTACGGGAATGATGTTGCGGATCTTGAACGACGGGACTAACGTGTTCAACTTTATTTTACTTGGTGTTTCATTGGCGCTTGGATACTTTGCCAGAGCTCCATTTTTTCCTCTGACATTTGTTTTTCTGATCATAACTTTTTCTGCCATTAAAAATATCCGAAAGGCTTTGCCGCTTACTTTGGCAGCACTTTTGTCCTTTTTATGTTTGTCCGGACCATTCATCCTTGCACTTTCAAATTCGAAAGGACAATTTACTGTTGGTGAAAGTGGAAAATTAAACTATGCATGGAAAGTAAACGGAGTAGTGCCGCAGTATATTCACTGGCAAGGAACACCAGGTTTTGGAAAACCAGAACATCCTACTCGTAGAATTTTTGAAAACCCTGCAATCTATGAATTCGGAACTCCTGTTGGGGGAACCTATCCGCCCTGGTACGACCCATCATACTGGTACGAAGGAGTAGTAACGCATTTCAATTTCAGACAACAGCTCGCCCGGATCATAACGAGTTTACGATTTTGTGTTGATACTTTTTTTCATACCGAGGATAAATCAAGTATTAATCCCGTCTTCAGTGCGGATGCATTTGCAGTCGGATATGTAATTCTTCTTTTGGTCAGCGGAAGGAAGCGTTTCGCTCTCAAAGATCTTTTTGAGAACTACCCGCTGATCCTGACTTCTCTTTTCGGACTTGGAATGTATGCCCTTGTATCGGTTCATCCAAGATATGTTGCGGGTTATCTGGTTTTACTTTGGCTGGGATTATTTTCCAGTATCAAATTGGCTGATACTCAAGATAACAAAAGGACAACAGAAGCAGTTACGATTGCCGTTGCACTGGTGGTCCTTCTTAGCAGTTCGGTAACTCTGATCTTCGATACGTATGGAGAATTTCGAAACAGTTTATCAGGCAAAAATAGTTTTATAGCGGCTGATGTTGCAGAAGGTTTGCAAAAAATAGGAATTCAATCTGGATCCAAAGTGGCTAACATCGGTTATTCATTTGAAGCATATTGGGCGCGGCTGGCTCGCGCAAAAATCGTTTCGGAAATCACTTCTGACGATGAGATTAATTTTTGGAAAGCAGATACAAATGTGCGTAATCAAGTTTATGAAAAATTTGCAGAGACTGGAGCTTTAATCGTTGTTACGAAGAATCCTCCGAAATGGGCAAATTTAGATGGCTGGAGTGAGCTCGATCATACAAATTATTTTGTTCATAACTTACGAAATACTAGCGATGAATCAATGCATCACTAACTATAAGACTCCAGCCTGTTATGATTGATAAAACGCTTATGAGTCCGAGACTTGCGGCCGCAATTTGCTTTCCGTCACCACTTAAAGAGAATGCGTTGATTCCCCAAATCCCACGAACAAGATAAGGGGTTGCATTCATCCAACCACCACAAACTAACAAAGCGGATACAATGCCAGGTTTCGTTACCGGAAGATGCATCAACGCAAAGGCGGCGCCATACTGCATGAACGCGAGCATCAACCAATCGAGATGAGTGCTGCGCAAATCATTTATGTTTCGAACCTTTGTCAGAAAGTTCTTCCCCCATGGCTGCATCGGAATTAACAGCAAAAAGCCAAGTAACGAAGATACCAAAATCTGGATGGAAGCATTGATGACGAGCAGTTTCACGGGAACCATAAGCTAACTATCGTAGTACATTCCGGGCTCATTTCCTTGAATCCTGCATAATGCGAAGCAAAAATCGGTCAAATAATTTACAATAGTTCCGAAAGAATTTGACGGAAACGAACTCTACCTGGACTCGAATTAAAGAAGCCCTGCCATTTCTGGCACTTTTTAATCTGGCCGTCGTCCATCCTTTATTTTCAACCTTGATCAAAGGTCCTGAATTCTTTGTTTATCATCAGATTAAGAAACCGGAATTGTTGATCCTGGTTTTCCTATTAAGTTTTGCAGCACCCTTCTTTCTTTATTTGTTGTATCGGCTGGCGGGCCGGATAGGAAAACGGTTTCAACATGGTTTTCGTATTCTGATTTTTGCAACGCTATCCACACTTATATTGATGTTGCCTCTAAAAAAATTTGATTATGTTCCCGGCACAATTCTAATTCCTGCAATTTTTATTTTGTTGGTAATCGTATTCTGGTTCGGTTATTCACAATTCACCTGGATTCGAGATTTCTTGTTGTTTTTTGCGCCAGCAATTCTGGTTGTACCTGCAATCTTCCTTTTTAACCCTCAGATTCAAAAAATTATGAAAGCTGAAAATCCAATTGCAATTGCTGTTCACCCTGGTAACAATGTACCAATTGTTATTGTAGTGTTTGATGAATTCCCGCTCGTTTCTTTATTGAATAGCAAATTGGAAATCGATTCGCACCTTTTTCCAAATTTTTCAGAATTTTCAAAACGTGGAACTTTCTATAGAAACGCCACTACAGCCGGAGATCAAACAATTTTTGCTATTCCTTCCATTTTGACGGGAAACTACCCGCACAGAGGCACACTCCCGGTACGAGCAGATTTTCCAAACACGCTCTTCACTTTGTTGCAGGGCACTTATTCAATGACCGCAACAGAATACGGAACCAACCTTTTTCCTGGTGAAGTGAAAGAACAACAACCTGAACAACAAATGAATCTAGCAAACATGTCTTCTGATCTTTGCATTGTGTATGCAAACGTAGTTCTTCCTGCCGATATGAGATCAGGAATACCATCGGTCACGCAAAATTGGGGGAATTTTAACGTAAAACAGCAGATGGCTCAGACCCCTGATCATCGAACAGGCCGCGAGAAAACGTTTATGGATTTTGTGGATTCATTTCAAAACGACAAAAAACCGTTCTTACATTATTTGCATATCCTTTTGCCTCACCGGATTTGGGAGTATTTACCTTCAGGACGTTCTTATGATCCATTCGAAATTGAGCACGTAGCATTTGATGAAACTTTAATATGGGAAAATGACACGACAGTGAGGGAGGCATATCAAAGACATTTACTCCAGGTTCAATATGTTGATCGCTTGATCGGAAAGCTGATTCACAAGTTAGAAAGTGAAAATCTTTTTGACGAATCCATGATAATTCTTGTTGGCGATCACGGTGTAGGTTTTACACAAGGTGAGAAATTTCGCGAAGTATGTCCAAATAATTATCCGGAAATGATGTGGGTTCCATTTTTCATCAAATATCCGCATCAAGAAAAAGGAGAGACTTTGGATTGGAATGTGGAGACATTGGATACGCTGCCAACAATTGCTTCGGTATTAAAATTTCATATTCCCTGGAAAGAAGATGGTTACTCTTTGATGGATGGGAAACCGCCACGGATGACCAAAAAAATAATGATTGATTATGGAAAATCACGTTTGATTAAGTCAGGCGGACTTGAGCAAATACAACAAACAGTGAATCGCAAAATCCAAATGTTCGGAGAAGAGGAATCTGCAAATCTATTCAAGTCGGGTCCAGATCCCTGGATTATTGGTAAAACTGCTCCGCCGGATTCATTCTTTCCAGACATCAAAGTTACGCTCAACAAATCTGAACGATTTCAAAATGTTGATCCTGAGTCAGGATCACTACCGGCACTGTTAACAGGTACGATTCAATCCGATTCGCTCGGTGAGAACAGGTATGACATCGCAATTGCGATGAATGGTATCTTTTGCGCAACAGGTTATTCACATCCGATAAGAAAAAAGGGACGTCATCTTTTCAGGGTGATGATTCCTGAAAATTCGTTTGTTAAAGGTGCAAATGATGTAAAAGTTTTTGTCCGAAATCCAGAAGGAAAATATTTGATGTTGAAAAACGCAGATCAGGAATTATGATCACGATCTTTGCAATCCCAAAAGCATTTCACGGACATATCGAAATTATTCAGCGGAATGCGATTCAAAGCTGGACGCTATTGCGGCCGAGTCCACGATTGATCTTATTTGGAAGTGATGAAGGCACCAGGGAAACAGCCGAAGAACTGAACATCGAACATGTTCCAACAGTGGCTTGCAGTGAATATGGAACGCCAATTATTCAAGATGTTTTCAAACAAGCACGCCAACTATCTACGACTCCGCTCTTGTGCTACATCAACTCGGACATCATCCTGATGTCTGATTTTCTGGAGGCAGTAAACAATGCTGCAAAATCTATGAATCAATTTCTACTTTGTGGTAGACGTTGGAATCTAGATGTTGTTAGACCTCTGGATTTTTCTGAAGGCTGGGAAAAAGATTTAAAACAGCAAGTAAAAATTGGAGGGATATTAGAAGAACACTGGGCAATCGATTATTTTGTTTATTCTTCAATTATTGGAAACGATATGCCTCCGTTCATTATCGGCCGAGCCGCTTGGGATAATTGGTTTTTGTATTCGGTGCGGGCTAAAGGACTTCCGCTCATTGACGCAACATCCTCTATCCAGGTTGTTCATCAAAATCACGATTATCGCCATGTACCAGCTGGTTCTGGTAAAAGTTACGCTGGGCCGGAAACTGATATTAATTTGAAACTTTCCGGAACACTTGCCAGTAAATTTTCAATCAAAGACGCTACTCATGAACTTGCCGCCGGCAAATTAAAACGCTCCCTGAGTAGAGAAGCGTTAATACGTCATCTTGATATGATGCCAAAACTAAAACCATGGACTGCTCCGATCGTGAGTGTAATCCGATTTTTTCTGCGCATCACAAGGCCAATTCGGTCGAATGCTTTAGCCGGCCGAAACAAAAGCTAAATGAAACCTGAAGTTTCTATCATCATTCCTACATACAACCGAACAGACTTTGTACTGGACTCAGTATTATCTGCAGCAAAACAAACCTTTGCGAATTGTGAAATCTTAGTAATCGATGATGGTTCCAATCCGGAAGCACTATCAACAATCGAAGAGATCCTGCAACGTCCGGAGATCAAAACTAAAGCGCGGCTGATCAAACAAAGTCATTCCGGAGTTTGTAAAGCACGCAATAGAGGAATTCAGGAAGCTGCAGGCAATTACATTCAGTTTCTGGATTCCGATGATCTGCTTCATCCGAAAAAACTTGAAGTCCAGAAAGCAGTCCTTGATTCAGATTCTGAGTTGGATATGTGTTATTCACTGGATGAATTTTTTACGGAAAAAATTGGAGATGTAAATCTTCTGTGGAACATTCATTCAGCGGAATTCCATTTGGATCGCTTTCTCTGGGATGATGCTGTGTGGTCTACGGGTTCACCGCTCTGGCGGCGTTCATCGATTGAAAAACTTGGAGGCTGGCCGGAAGAGTTATTATTTGGATTTTTTGATGATTGGGAACTTCACATCCGCGCAATCTGTGAAGGCATCCGTTACGTTTACGTACCGCTTGTTCTTTATTACGTGCGTGACCATGGGCTGCCAAGAATCTCTTCACACGAATCAAAACTTGTTCTGGAAGAATCAAAAAGTCATGCTGCGAAACTTGTTTGGGATTGCCTGCAAAAACATAAGATCAACTCTGCGGTTCGAAATGATGCACTATCCGGCATGATGCTAAATAGTGCGGATATTTTGATGAAGGATGGATTTCAGCGCGAGGCGCAAGAGATATTCAAACAAGCTGTTGAATATGCCGGCAGCATGTTCATGCGGTTCCTATCCTTCGCAATGTCGAAACTAGCGAGTTCGAAATTTTTATACAACCTCTTTTCGTATCCATTTTGGCGCTTGATGCGAAGGAAACTCTACCAGCACAGAGGTCATTGGAAATCACAAAAGCCAACCGAAATGAATATTGCAAGTGAAACGAATATTCACAATTTTCTGAAAACTGTTACTGAAACAAAAGAAATTGTGACACCGAAAATTTCGGTCATTATTTCTGCTCACAATGGCGCGCAAAGATTAAGAACTACACTTCCTTCGCATCTGAATCAAACATTACCGCGGCAATTGTATGAAGTGATTCTGGTTGATAATGCCTCCAGCGATGATACGCGTGAATTTGTAACGCAGCTGAATGGACAACACAATTCTCAGATCAGATATGTTTATGAAGAGCGTCTCGGGTTGCATAACGCAAGACACGCAGGAGCACGCGCAGCAAAAGGTGACATCCTGTTCTTCACTGATGATGATGCCAGTATTGATCAAGAATTGCTGAGCCATTACGTTGAAGCATTCGAACATCATCCCGCAATGAGTGCTGCTGGTGGAATAGCAAAGCCGATGTGGGAGAAATCACCGGAGCCATGGATCACTGAGCTGGTACAAAACGGCGCATTCTTCCCTGCTCTTGCGCTGATAGATCCGTATCAAAATTTTCAGCTCTCTCCGGATGGATATTTCTTCGGCGTGAACATGGCGATCAAGCGGGATGTGCTATTTCGATTAGGTGGTTTCAATCCTGATTCGTTTGGAGATCGTTTACTTGGCGATGGTGATTCAGGATTGCTCAGGAAATTATGGTTGAATGGATCGCATATCGGATTTATTCCTTCAGCAAAAGTTCATCATCATATTCCAGCGAAGCGGATGACCATCGATTATCTCAAACACTGGTCACACAATTGGGGCGCTGCAGATGCATACACAAAATATTCGCAGGCAATGCCATCCACAGGACGATTACTTTTAGATTTGTCAGCGTTGTTGATATCGCGAGCTCCAAAAATGCTTATTGTGTGGATGATACATTCCGGCAAACGTGATCCGCTTTCCGTTCATCGAATTATGTATTCAAGTTATTCGATTGAGCAGATTCGATATATCTGGCGATTGATATTTTCGAAAAGATTTAGAACGTTCGTTACGTATCAAGATTGGCTGAATAATCCGCCTGCAGATTAGCCCCCATAACGTCGATAATCGTAAGAGAATGGGCTTTTTGAATTAACGCGTCGGCCTCATGATGAAGGTTGGAATTTATAGCCAACGCTTTTTTAAATGACTCCGCTGCATTTTCTGCTAAAGCTCCGCGCTGATCCAAGTTTGATGTAGCTTCGGCTTTACAAAGCTGAAGCTTGCCCAACAACAACAAAGCTTCTGCTGAATTTGGCGCAGCTTTTCGCGCTTCCTCAATATTTTTCAAACCACGTTCAATTGCATCTTTTGGATTCATATTCGATGCGAGCCGCCACTTCGCTTCATAATAATCACGCCGTGCCATTTCCAAAATAATTTCGGGAGCACCCGGATTTAATTTCAATGTTTCCGCAAAAAGCTTATCTGCTTGCTCAAAATACGGTTGTGGATTTTTATGTTGATTCGCCGCATTCCGTGCTTTGGCAACCTCCAATTGCGCCTTTAATTCAGCAAGTTCATATTCATCAGGTTCGAACTCTTGAGCCTTCGCGAATGTTTTGTCCGCATCGCCAATCCAGTTCAATGGATTCTTGTTTTCCTCTAGCGCCTTTTCCGCTTGCATCAAATAAACATTCCCTAACTTCCGCCATGCAGATCCATGAACAGGTCTGGTTTGAATGGCTTTGTTGTACCATTCCGCTGCAAGTTTCAAATTTTCGGATGGATCTTTTCCTAACATTTGCAAGTACAAAACTTTATCTACATAAGCGCTGCCGCGATTGACCATAGTTCTGAAATCAGTTGGTTTCAGTTCTACAGCTTTTTCAAAAGTTTTGATCGCCAACTCCAAATCATTTTCAGGATTTTTGCCGTGTTCCATGTCATATTCAGCACGATACAAATATGCAACTCCGAGATTTGCATATCCTGTCGGATTTCCAGGATTTAATTTGATCGCCTGAAAATGAGTATCGATCGCCTGCCGCATATTCGGACCTGGATCGCGATTTCGATCGATGTCATAGCTGGCCATATCGGTGTATGCAAGAGCTAAATTTTGAAATGAAAATGTTTCTGATGCATTCATGCGGATCGCATTGTTATAACTATCTACAGCTTTTAACGCATCAGGATATGGATCTTTTCCATGCGATGAATTCCATTCACTTAAACCAAGATATGCGTAGCCAATGTTGCTAAACGCTCCGGAATAATCAGGACGTATGCGGATCGCATTTTGAAAAGTCACGATCGCTTCCTTCCATGCAGAAGATGGATCTTCAGTACGTGAAGTTAAATAGTCGCCCATGATCAAATAACAAATTCCAAGATTGTTATAGGCATAAACGTAATTTGGATTTGCAGCAATTCCGGACCTGGAATAAGTCATTGCCTGTTTCAACAACTCAGTTGGATCATCACCTTTTTCAAAAAAATATCGTGCTCTATTAAACAAAGCCATCCCGATCTGAGTGTGAGCTCTGGCATTTTGCGGTGAAAGCTTCAATGCTTTTCGAGCTAAGGCTTCGCTTTCCATTAAATATTTCATAGGATCTTCACCGCGATAAATTTGATCTTCACCAGCAAGTTTCAATGAATGAGCTTCTTCCAGATACGCAAGTTCAAGATCCGGATCCGCTTGAAGCGCTAAATCGCAATTCCCCTGAACTTTTTTCAGGTATGGCATCAAATCTCCGCCTGATCCATACAAACTAAAACTCATTGCATTAACCCAAACGCCACAGGCTCCGACATACGCAAATGGATCGCTTCGTCCAACTGTGATTGCTTTACCATAGGATTCATCCGCTTTTTGCAGCAGCTGCATCGCTTTTTCATTTGCACCACGATCACGCTCATCATTCGCTTGAGCGGAATAAACTTTCCCTTCCAAAATTTGTGCTTCGTAAAGCCAGGGAATTTTAGTCAGAGCTATCGTAGTTTTTTGTAAAGCCTTCGAATATTGCCGGTCATAAAAGGCAATTAATGCCTCCGCATAATCAGTTGATTCCATTTGCAAATTGCGTGTTGAACTTAACAGCGAAATGGATGGTTCGCGATAAAGTTTCTCCAACTCTTTCTTTCGTAACTCTCGAAGTTCTTTGTTTGCGATACGCTCCGCTTCTTCAAGCTCTTTCTGATAAATTTCGCCGAGTGCTAAACCCAGCGTGTAATCGAGTTCCGGAACACGATAATTAGAATCGATCGCTTTTTGTAACCATTCTCGCGCTTCTTCAGGTTCATGTAAGGCCAGATAACCTCTACCCATTACATATGCTCCTGGACCAATAGCAGCCGGACCTGCTTCATTCATCCGCTTTTCAAATTGGTTCATCCGCTCACGGATTACCAATCGTTCTTTGCGGATGTCATGCAGAGGTGCTGTCAGGGCATGCCTCATGAATTCATCGATGTATCGAATTTCTTGTGAAAATTCATTTGCCAATCGCAAACGTTCCTGAATTTCCGATCGACTTCGCATACTGACAATTCCATAAATCAGAGCGATTGCAATTAATAAAATTGCTGACAACATCGCAACGCGACTTCGGATCAATCGCCGGAATTTTCGATGGAAAATGCTCATCGGCCGCGCCAGGACTGCTTCGCCTGTCAAAACGCGTTGTAGATCTTCAGATAATTCTTTTGCAGTCGCATAACGGCGTTCACGTTGTTTTTCCAAACACTTCATCACCACGCGCTCAAGATCTTCCGGAATTTCCGGATTCAAACGCCTCAAAGGTTCAGGGTCTTTTTCGCTGACCTGTCGAATAATTTCCAGCGGTGTTGTTCCAGAAAAAGGTGCACGACCGGCAAACGAGTTGTACATCGTTGCACCAAGACTGTAGATATCGGTTCTTCGATCCAGATATTCACTGTCCATCGTGGCTTGTTCAGGCGCCATATACGAAGGTGTTCCAACAATAAGTCCTGTTCGTGTAATCCCCTCATCATTGGGTTCACGCGCCAATCCGAAATCCATCAATACCGGAGACCAGCTGCCATCTTTTTTCTGAATCATGATGTTGGCGGGTTTTATATCGCGATGAATGATTCCAGTTTGATGTGCAGCATGAAGTCCTTCGGCTGCTTCTTTCATAACTCTTACTTTTTCTTGGAGCGTGAGTTGCTTCACATCTACATGATCAAGAGTTACCCCTTCGATATATTGCATTGCAATGTAGAGATGTCCCTGAACTTCACCGATTTCATATACCTGGCAGACATTGTCATGGTGAATGCGCGCGAGAGCTTGAGCTTCACGGATCAAGCGATACGTTTTGCCGCCAACGGAACCGGTTACGAATTTCAATGCAACATAACGTTTCAATCGCAGATCAAAAGCTTTGAAAACGCGTCCCATTCCGCCTTCACCCAAATAACTTTCAAATGCATATCGATCCCAATTGGAAACGGGAAATGAAGGAGGGCCTTGATCTAAATATTCATCGGCCGAGATGATTTGCGTAATTGGAATATTGGATTCGCGTTTAAATTCCGCTGAACTTAACAAAAGATCAAGTGTTGTCGGATCGAGATGACCCTTCTTTAACAGCCAATCAATCCGCTTTCCACTTGATTCTGGTTTATGTTCCCCTTCCGCGCTGCTTGCTTCATTCAGTTTTTCATCGCTGAGCAAGCCTTTCTTGACAGCAAGCGACAGCAACAGCGTTTCTTGATCGCGGTTCAAAGTTCTTTCTCCGAGGGATTATTATTATACGTGTTTGCCACCACAAAGACGTATAGATCACAAGAGGTGAAGATATGAGTTCCCGCTTTAAAAGGCGATTGAAACGCATCCACGGTTATCAAGCAAAACACAACTTGCACAAAACTAAAGCCGAAAGAGTTGCTGATCAAGTCACGGAATTTACCGGAAGTGTAGCATTCCTGGTTATTAATGCAGTTTGGTTTCTGGTTTGGATTCTTATCAATTTGAATCTGATTCCCGGGAAAAAAGCTTTTGATCCTTTTCCTTTTGCTCTTTTGACTATGATCGTCTCTTTAGAGGCGATCTTTCTTTCAATCTTTGTGTTAATCAGCCAGAACCGCCAATCAAAAATCGCTGACTTAAGGCAAGAAATTGATTTGCAAATTAATATGATTGCGGAAGAAGAAATTACAAAAGTGATGCAAATGATCGCCGCTATTTACAAACAGATCGGGCACAAAGAAGAAAGAGATCCAGAAATTTTGGAAATGATGAAGCCTTTAAATATTGATGAAATCGAACAAAGGTTGGAAAAGGAATATGACGAAATTAAGAAAGAGGCAAGCTAAGTTTTAGTGTTGCCAGCGCGTCTCGCCCGCAGTAGCTTTATGAAACCACGAAGTCTTTCTTTAATAAATTTATTACCTTCGTGCTTCATTGTGACCTGGTTTGAAAATCGGCGATCGACCAAGCTCCCCTCCTTATGAAGGAGGGGATAAAGGGGAGGTTGGAAATATTTTGAAGACTCCAACCCCCTCGGCATCACTTTCCTAATACAACTTGCGCGCGGATTCAATTCGAACTCCTAGCGGCAGCCGGACAATTTGTAATCCCGGCACAACTTTCGTTAGACAAGCAATCGCCGTTACTTCCTGACTTTCTTCCGTGCGACGGATTGTAATCATGCAATTACGGCAATCGCCATTCCAGCAATAATTACCATATGCAACTTCCGGATTTAAAAATTGTAGAATGCGGAGCAAAGTATTATTTTCCGGAACCATGAATTCCTTGCCCCGGTAATAAATCGGAATTAGTTTGGAGTAAGGCTCGTAGAGATCGTCATCACTTCGTTCGATTCCATCCTGATTTTCATCAGGATTATCAGGTCCCGGAAATTCAACCAAATTTTCACTCACTCCGTTTGAATCTTTAACTTACGAACGGCGTCCTTTAATCAAATCCATGAATTCCATTCGCGTTTCTACATTCGTTCTGAATGAACCTAACATGGATGAAGTAATAGCAATCGAATTCTGTTTCTCCACTCCCCGCATCATCATACATAAATGCTGAGCTTCAATAACAACGCCCACACCGTACGGATTTAGCGCTTTGGAAATCAGTTCCGCAATCTGTGAAGTCAAGCGTTCTTGAACTTGTAACCGGCGGCTATAAATTTCTACGATCCGAACGATCTTGCTCAGTCCAATTATTTTGTGGCGTGGAATGTAAGCAACATGACAACGTCCGAAAAACGGAAGCATGTGATGTTCGCACATGCTGAACAGGTCGATGTCTTTGACAATGACCATCTCATCGTAGTCTTCAACAAAAAGTGCATTGTTCAGGATCGCTTCCGGATTTTCAGTGTAACCCTTGGTAAAAAACTTAAGCGCTTTCTCAACTCGTTCGGGTGTTCTGAGCAACCCCTCGCGAGTTGGATCTTCTCCCAATTGGCGCAGCAATTCTTCAATTAACTCTTTCATAGGTAAATGTATATTCTATCAAACCCTCGATGGCGACCCTCATCCAAGCAGAAATGCGCGAAATTCGTCGTAGCTGGCCTTAAGATTAGTGACATATTCTGGACTGTTCAAACATGATTGTAATTTTTCAGGTATATCAATTTTTTTTGCAATGGCCGGCTCTACAGTTTCAAGAAATTTTGCCGGATGTGCTGTTTCCAGAAAAATACCGGCAGATTTTCTGCTAATGAATTTTTTCAGCCCTAACAACGCAACAGCTCCATGCGGATCAAGAACATAGTTCGCTTCTTGAAAAGTATGCTTAATGCATTGTTCCGTTTTGTGATCTGTAAACGAGGCTGTATCAATTTCAGCGCTCATTTTTACAACATCATTTTCGTAAAGCTCCAACATCCGTTCAAAATTACTGGGATTACCAACATCCATTGCATTCGATATGGTTTGAATTGACGGACGTGGTTCAAACTTACCCGTCTTAAAATATTGAGGCACTACATCATTAACATTCGTTGCTGCAACAAAATGTTTGACTGGAAGTCCCATCCGTTTTGCAATAACAGCGGCGGTCAGGTTTCCGAAGTTTCCGGAGGGTACCGAAAATATTGGAGGATGTTGATCGGAAAGTTGAGCAACGGCGCGAAAATAATAAAAGCTTTGCGGTAGGAGCCGTGCAATATTGATCGAGTTCGCTGAAGTTAATCGAAGATGTGTCCGCAACTCAGAATCTGCAAACGCTTGTTTTACTAATCGCTGACAATCATCAAAGTTTCCCTCGATTGCCACAGCTTGAACATTTCCACCTAACGTAGTCATTTGTTTGCGCTGAATCTCGCTGATCTTGCCGGATGGAAAAAGCAATACGACTTTGAATCCGGGCAAATTGTGGAAAGCGCTGGCTACAGCACTTCCGGTATCGCCTGAAGTTGCAACCAGAATTGTTAACTCCTTTGACGAATCTGCAATAAACTGCTCCAAAACCTGCGCCATGAAGCGCGCTCCAAAATCTTTAAAAGCAAATGTGGGTCCGTGAAATAATTCCAATGCATAAATATTGCTTTCAACCGGGACTAATGGAGCATCAAATGGAAATGCCGAATCAACAATCTTTTGTAAATCATTCCGGTTCATTTCTTCGTCTAACCAGAGGCTCGCAATCTCGAGGCCAAGCTCTTGAAAAGTAAGCCGCGATAATGCTTCCAGTACTTTTGGGGGGACGCCTGGAATTACTTCAGGCAAATAGAGTCCGCCGTCAGGAGCTAAACCGTTCAAAACAGCCGTTTGAAAACTAACGGGTTCCGATTCTCCTCGAGTACTTCTAAACAACATAGGCTGTATTATATAAGGAGGAAGTTAAGGAATTTCAGATTTCGGATTTCAGATTTCAGATTGAAAAACAGCCTGATTAGCCCCGCCAGAATATGAAACGTCTTTTTCTGTTGTTGTTCCTGTGTCTTGCGGTTATCTCCTGTCAAAAGAAATTGCCGCAAGAGATTCCACAAAACCAAACAAAACCACCGGAAGATCCACTCCAGCGACTTGCCTGGGATTCAGCGAAACAAATTAACGAATCACGGAAGTCATACTCAGTAAAACTAGGAACGATTGATAATCAAGCGAAACTTCCCGATAGCCAGTTTCATTATTTTCGTGGAGCGCTGGAAAACGAGTTGTGGCAATTGAAACCCAGTACTGATGCATCAACTACAGTTGTGAATGGTGTTCTCTCCCAAGCAAACGGCCAATTACAATTTCTGTGGGACATGCAATTGCAAACCGAAAAAACTTCAGGAGTTTCCGCCGTATTGTGGAAATCTTCTCCGCCGGAAATAGCAGAAGAGCATCATCACGAGCAGATGGATATGCACCAGCATCATGAAGTAAAGATCCCAACACCTGTTGCTCAACTGCAATCAATTCCATTGGACGTAACTCAAGGATGTGTTCACGGAAATGAAGATTGTGAACTACTGGTTTTATATGAAGATTCGATTGAACGTATTAACTGGAAAACCAGCAACAAGCGTAAAGTTTCTTTTCCGCTGGAATACTTTGCGCCAGTTCGTTCACGCGCACCTTCAGGAAAAATCCTGGATCTTGATGGAACTTACATCATCCTTCAAAACAATCTGACTCAACCATTGCAGTATGATTTAGAACTCGATCAATTTACTCCTGCGAATCTTCCGCCACAAATCCCACTGGCCATTCCAGGTCTTAATATTTTTTCCTTAATCAATGGCCACTTTTATGATTTCGAAGTAATAAATCCTAAAGGACTCGCAGTGATCCAGGAAGATCAAAGACTAAGCATCGGTGCCGGTACGCTGATTACATCCAATGAACTGGTCGGAGGTTCACTCGCAGTTTTAGAACCGGCGATTTACACTTCGTCCAACTCACTTCCAGGTCAGCTCGATTCGTTGTTGAAATTTACTTACAACAATACTTCTTTAACACTGCAATCTACGACTCAAATGGATGGTGAAATTCTGGATCTTGCAATAACAGATTTAAACCACGACAACGCGCCAGAATTATTGATCACAATCAGAAGAAACGGCGGAATCTATATCGATGTTGTAGAAAATCCATGATGAAAAAACTGATTAGCGTCTTACTGCTTTTATTCCTAACGACACCTGCATATTCGATCCGTAAACCACACTACGGAGGAGCACTTCGTGTTGCTGATTCATTGCTGCAAAGAATCAACGAGCAAACATTATTCATTGAAAGCGGAGATAACGTTGTTCCAACAATTCCATTGCCGTTTGAAATTCATGAAACGGAAGTGCAGCTAGATCTTTCAAGAATCAATCCTGAATTAATGGTTGATGTTGAAAATGCCGTGGCGGCAATTCAAGATCATGAAAATGCATGTCATTGGATTCTGGATTATCCGTTCTTTGATCATCGTCATCCAAATCAAATTCAAATGGAATCCGGAACTTTGACTGTCAAAAGCACTGATGCTGATTATCTGAGTGCAATACTTTTGTCGCGTTGTTTGCCGCCGGTTCGTTCTGAGGCTTTTCGTCCATTTACCAAAACACAATTTGGATTGGAAGCAAACACAAAGTGTATTGCAGGCCGGCCATTTTTGGATTCCATTACACCAACTCCGGTAGATCCATTGAATCCATATTTATCATTCAAGTTGAATGATGTTGACATCCTTCCGGTTCCTGAAGAAAGATTTCAGCAAATCAATTCCGATCCAGAACTACGCATTGTTCCGGGTTCGTCTTTTTTTGTCTACCTTTTTACTTCAGGATTGAAGCCGGATGAAATCTCAAGTTTAACTTCGGCAATACATATCGAAGAGATTGCAAAAGCGGCTCTGAACGATCATGCAGAAATTCTTTTGTCTGAACGACACTCGCAGCCACATCTTAATGGACAGCACATCATGGAAATTAAGATTCCAGAAGAAGATCCTTATCACCTGATGGCCGAGCGATTTTTGTTAGATTGGCAAGAAGCTGGATTTGTTCAGGGGAAATCTGAAGCACGAATTGAAATTGCGGCTCAGGAAATGCTGGAATCGGATCAGGATCTTTTCCGATACTGGTTACTTCGTAATCACTTCCATCTCAACAGCCCAAAGCCATGGTTTGAAGTTTGGGATGAAATGGAAGCCTCGGGACAAATCATTCCATTACTGATCCATCAAACCCGGATTGCTGCACGAAAGAATATTGTAAATTTGAATATGCGATCTGGAGGTATGTTGGATTTCGCCAATGCCTGGATGGTTCCAGAACAATGAAACTTCCAGTAAAAATTACGCTGCTGATGGCTGTAACTGTTTCGGCCTTCATAGCAGGAACAAGCGTCTTTCTTTATAGCTGGATCAATGAGAGCTATCACAGGCAATCAACAGAACGTCTGCAGCAAAGTGTTGAACTTTTGAATTTGAGAATGGAATCACTGAAGCACAGTTTAAGCTTGGAAATGGACCAACTCGCAGCAGGAATTTTTACGGAGCAAGAACCGGTATTAGCCGCAATGCTGGCTGATCCTCCTAATTACAATCGCGAAGTAATTGGATTTGCAGAGCGGATTAAACGACGCACCACATTAAGCTTTCTGACAGTGTTGGCGGCAGATGGAAATATCTTAAGCGACAGCAGGCGTCCAGCATTGTTTGGTAGACGCGGGATCGTTCCGGTTTTGCCGGAACAAGAGCCGGTAATTTTGAACGATCCTGAAATCACATTGCAGGTTCGGCGAACCGCAAAATTCGGGAAACGGCAATTGATTTTACAAGGCGGCTATTTCCTGGCGGAAGAGCTTGGACGTGTCCCGTATCCCGGAACACAGGTAAGCATCACCAATCAGCAAGTTCAAGCTCCAACGGATCAAGGTGTGCTGTCGCGGACTATTGAGCTGAAAGACTTTCGAGGCCAGCCTACTGCCTGGATTTTAGTGACTACTTCCTCCGGAGTATTGGAAACCGAGAAACAAAATCTGATCCTTTATAGTACTATATTAATAGTATTATTGCTTGGATTGTGTTTAGCGGCCGGCTTTCTGTTATCACGCTGGATTACTGCGCCTTTGCAAGAACTTACTACCGCAGCCACAGCTATGGCTTCCGGGCAACTCAACACACAATTGGAAGAGCGAGGCGGCGGAGAAGTTGAAGATCTGATTCGCGCATTCAACCGGATGTCCAGTGAGTTGGAGGAAAAACAGCGGTTGTTATTGCAGGCAGAAAGAGTAGCGGCATGGCAAGAGATTGCCAGGCATCTTGCGCATGAAATCAAAAATCCATTAACGCCGATCCGCACATCGATCATGAATTTGCGGTTATGTCTTGAAAAAGCGCCGGATCGTTTTCAAGAAGTTTTTCAGGAAGCAAGCGGAAGCATTCTAGAAGAAGTGGAAAAACTGCGTCATCTCGCGGATGAATTTTCAGACTTTGCACGACTGCCACCACCATCACGAAAACAAGGAGATCTCAATGTAGTGGTTCAAAAATGCTTAAATCTGTATCAAGGAAATGGTTCAGCTACGATTCATTTTGAACCAGGAGATCTGCCTCAATTCGAATTTGATTCTGAACAAATATCGCAAGTGGTACACAATCTAGTTCAAAACGCAGTCGATGCCGCCGGAACGCAAGGTGACGTACAGGTAAGCACTACATTGGGCAAAATGGATCCGAAGGAAGCGATTCTTGCGGTGCAAGATAATGGACCGGGAATGGATGATCAAATGCAGCGGCAAATCTTTACACCATACTTCACAACGAAACCTACAGGAACGGGTTTAGGGTTGGCAATTGTGCAGAGGATTGTGACCGAACATCATGGTAGTATTCACGTAAATTCACAACCCGGACACGGCACCCGTTTTGAAGTACGATTACCAGCATAGAAGAATTTTTCCGGGGCGCGGGCCTCCGTGCCCGCGATCTTGAAGAAGGATAGGCGGGCAGGGACGCCCGCTCCCCTGGATGCATGAGCAATGAATGATGTGACGAGTGAGCGTTGGAAAATACATCGGTTTGTATTCTGGATGGTCCTGACTTTCGCTGCCGTGGTGCGGCTGAAAGGATTATCCTTCGGACTGCCCTTACACACACTTTACGGTGAAAACGATTTTCTCGCTGTACTTCAGCAGATGTTGTACACGGGCAATCTAAATCCGAATCAATTCGTCTATCCCGGACTTTCCTACTATCTGCATCTTCCTTTTTTGTATGGATTTTATTGGATCGGAGTTTGGACCGGACATTTTAACGAAATGACATCGGTGCCGCAGGCATCGCTAATTTTTATCGGACGCTTTGTGTGCGCAATTTTCGGAACGTTATCAGTTGTCTTGATTTATCGAATGGGTTTGCACTTCGGCCGCGCTACAGCACTAACTGCGATGGCAATACTGGCGGCATCACCGCAACACATCGAATTCAGTCACATGTTAAGGCCCGAAGTTCCTGCAGTATTTTTTGCAATCGCTACAGTTTGCGTTGCACTTTCACTTTCACAACATCCAACCACACGCCGCGCCTTACTTATGGGTTTACTCGCCGGCTCTTCCTTTTCGGTGAAATATACCATCGGACTTCCGTTGATCTTAACGATAATTCTTGCGCTGTGGATCTATCGAAAAAACTTAAAACCATTGGCGTTCGTTATGGCGCCGTTGGGTTTTGTGATTGCATTTAGTGCATCCAATCCTTACATTGCCGGCAATCCATCTGTAATCCTTCCCTGGATTCAAAAAATGGATTCTTACTATCAGCCGATGGAGGATTATTACGAAAGAAATGTCGTGTCTTTTTATGTGATGTATCTCATCCGCTATAACTACCAACTTCCTTTGATCCTTCTTACGCTTGTGGGATTGATAATTGCATTCATTAAGAACACGCGCGTCGCACTTCTAGCATCGGTATATCCTATTGCTGTTTTTTTCTGGATGTGCACTTTTGATGTTCGCCGGGTGCAAGAACTTTTGCCGTTGCATCCTTTTATTGGATTGTGGACCGGTATCGCGATTGATTCCGCGTGGAACACCGTAGTTAAACAACGCCGCTCAAATGCTCTGACTGGAGGTTATCTTGTCATTTTGGTTCTGGCATTGTTCTTCCCGTTTTATAACGCATTTACGCAATCCTTTTTGTACTCCAAGATCGACAATCGCAGCAAAGCAGAATTGTGGATTACAAACCATCTTCCCCAGGGTTCAAAAGTCGCGCTTCTTCAATATCATCAGATCGAACTTGATCATAATTATTTTGAAGTTGATAGTTTTGTCCCGCGGGATTATGTGGCGCAAAGAGATTTTCAATGGTTTAAGAATCAGGGTTTTGATTATGTAGTTCTTTCCAGCGGACAGTACATGCGTTATTTCACTGAAGGTGCCAAAGCTCAAAAGTTCAAAGATTATTTTCAGAAATTTTTTACAGATGCTCAGGCCAATGGGTCACTGGTTCTTGATCTTACTACTCATCCTACTTTAATTCCCGATTTCAGAATTAAGGTTTATTCCACAAAACAGAATCGCTCCTTGCCTCAATTTTTTCCGGCGGTTGTGCGGGATAATCGGCTAGAACAGTATCGCTTAACAAAATCAGGAGACGCGCTTTTGCTGCCGCCTGGATACTATTCTTTGTTAGTTCCGCAAGAGCGGGAACCTTCCTACTTCATCCGCGTGCAAAATTTGAAACTGGATGAAACCATTTTGCAACGATCCAGCAGTGATGGACTTTCGGCCGCAGAAAATGGAACTGAAACTTTTCCGTTTGCAATCTTGCCGGAGAGATTAACTGCTAACTTTTCACTATTCAGTCACGTTGAACCTGATGTAACTCCAAATCAGCATGTGCAATTCGATTGGAAAGGAATTCCAAAAGGGATTCAACTGGTAAACCTCCTTCCTCCATTAGAAATTTTGAGTGTGAATCTTGATGTAAAACCAGCTGAAAAAGAAATGTCACAACCATTTGTGCAATTTAATAAAGATCAGCGTTTTACTGTGCGATGCGATCTTGTAAATCGCAGTGAGGAGAAAGTGACAGGACATGCTGAAGCGTTTCTCAGTGAAGTAGGAGAATCGCAAGCATGGAAGAATTATGAAATTGCCAGTGATATTCAGGAATATGTTTTAGAACCAGGACAAATTCTTCCGATCGAAATTCCATTGACTACAAACAATTTGACCGGAGATTATCAATTAAGCTTTTGGATTTTTACCCGCCAGGATTTGCCATTTATTCCTCAAAATGGAGGCTGGTTTAATAAACAGATTCGAGTTCGTGATCCTCTTTTAGGCATCCATCCTATCTACCGAATTCCGATTCCATAACTGATTATTTCATTCCTTCGTCCAAATTTTCGTACCTGATATGAAATGATGATAATTCAGTACGAAAAGTTCTAATTCGGAAACGAATTGGTCCAATTTACGGATTCGGACAAAAAAACACTCATACGGAATTACCGAAATCCATAACAACTTTCGTTTGATAAAGCGCCCCGATTGAGTCGATAAATTCGCATTTCATTCCAATTTCTTGCATGGCACACCTCTTGCTCAATATCAATCGATCTGGAGGGCGGGCTTCCGTGCCCGCCGTAGAATCGCGGTCAGAGACGCCCGCGCTCCGGTTGAGTTTTGGTTCTGTATTTCCCGGCGTTCTATTCAGCCGTCACTGGAATTGGAACAAATTTTTAGCCGGTTACTGATCTGTTAACCATTAATCCTTTATGGAGGAGCCATGAGAAATAAGCTTTTGCTTGCCCTTGTGGTGGGAATCCTCGCCTTTACAATCCCTGCCTTTTCGCAAGTTTCGACAAAGACAGGGTCAATCTACGGAAAGACACTTGATGACAAAGGCGCCCCACTTCCTGGTGTAAGCGTTACGCTGGAATCAACAGCAATTCCACCCCAGACTGCAACGACTGGGCCTTCCGGCGGTTTTCGTTTTGCAGCCCTTCCTCCTGGAACTTATTCTGTGAACTTCGCAATTGAAGGTTTTACAGAAGTACGTCAGGAAGAAGTTCGTGTTAGCACTGGCTCACAGGTACAACTTGAAATCACGATGAAGCCGTCTTTATCGGAAGAATTCACAGTTATCGGTGAAACACCGGTTGTGGATACCAAAAAGACTGGGACATCCTCAAACTACAATCGTGATTACTTAGAAGAAGTACCAAGTGCCCGTGATCCATGGACAATCATTGATCAAACAACAGGTATTGATTCGGATCGTTACAACGTTGCTGGTTCCGAATCAGGACAACAAGCTTCATTTATTGCGCGTGGTGGTAACGATGACAACACCGTATGGAACTATGACGGTGTAAATGCTAGCGATCCTGGCGCACTAGGTGCATCACCAACCTATTTCGATTTTGATGCGTTTGAAGAACTCAACATTTCCACTGGTGGAAATGATGCATCAGTTGGAACTGGTGGTGTAGTTGTCAACATTGTTACAAAACGCGCGGGAAATAAATGGGAAGGAAATGCTTCCTATTTTTATTCAGGCGATAGCCTTCAAGGCGACAATACTCCGGCTGAATTAGCTGCAATCGGAGCAAAATCCAATCGTCTTGATGAAGTAAAAGACTATGGATTCGATATCGGCGGTCCCATCATCAAAGATAAATTGTTTGCATGGGGCGCATATCGCAAGAACAATATCGGTTTAATTACGACAGCGAATACTTTGGATTTCACCGAATTGGAAGATTGGAACTTCAAAGCGAACATGAACTGGAATCCTGCTCATGAATCGCAGTTTGGATATTTCAACGGTGATAAGACAAAGACTGGACGTGCTGCAATTTCAATCGGGGTACAAGCTCCAGAAACTCTTTGGGACCAGGGCGGAACGGATACGATTACACCTGGAATTTGGACCGGTCAACATACCTGGATTCCAAATGATCACACAATCGTAACCGGACGTTATGGTTACATCGGTCTTGGTTTCACACTTGTTCCTCCGGGCGGAAAAGATATTCCAATGGTTTATCTTGCAGCAATTCCGCGCTATGAAGACACCCTCTATTATGTAAAACCGATCGATCGTCCTTCGCATGACATTGTTGTTGATGCCAACTACTTTACGGAAAATAAGCTTGGTGGTGATCACGAATTTAAGTTCGGATTTGAATATAAAACATCCGATCTCCACACCTTTAGCTCCTACGGTAACGGTGTGTTCATCGTTGATTACAACCAAACGGTTCCAAGAGGTCCGATTTACTTCAGGCGAAATTTACTTACAGCATGCTATTGATGGCCATGTCAATGAAAAGCGGGCGAGTTTTTACGTGACCGATACTTACCGTAAAGATCGTTTGACATTGAACCTTGGTTTGAGGTTCGATCATCAGACTGGCTCAAATCAGGCATCCGATATTGCTGGAGTTCCAGGTTTTGAGTCTATTGTTCGGACCATTACAATTTCCCGGTAATGAACCTGACGTTAAGTTCAATGACTTATCTCCACGGATCGGCGCAACCTATGATATGACCGGTGATGGAAAGACAGTCATTCGTGGAAATTTTGCACGTTACTATGATGGATTCAACCCTGCTTATGTTCAGCATCAGAATCCAACATATGTGTATAACGGCGCAATTGTTACTTACACGAATCTCAATGGTGACCGCACAATTACGCCCAATGAAATCACAAGTGCGCCTAATTATTACGGTGGGTTGAGCGGACCGATCTTTGATCTGGCTTCGTTTGAAGCGTTGCACCCAATTGATCCTAATTTACAGAACTCCAATTCCTGGGAATACCTGGTTGGTTTTGAACGTCAATTAGCAACTGATTTGTCGTTCAGCGCAACCTACACGCATCGTGACTATCGCGATGCGATCACAATTGTTCCCAATGGAGTCACTGCTGCTGATTTCGTTCCGGGCGGCACGTTCACTGCTAATACTGTTCTTGGAAATTTCAGCGTTCCGTACTTTGTGTATGGCGGAGTTGATAATGGCGATTTAATCGTCACTAACGCTCATGATTACAAAACAAAGTATGACGGTATTGATCTTTCAGTTCGTAAACGGATGAGCAACAACTTCATGGTCAATGGTGGAGTTACACTTCAAAAACAGAAAGCCAACTATGATGGTGGCGATTCTCTCGCTTTCTACATCGGTGATGGCGGAATTACTGGTCAAGTCTTCCCATTTGATCCAACCAATTTGCCCTTCTTGAACAATGAACCTTATGCATTCGCACCTCAAGGCAGCGGCAAATCAGGAGTTTATCCGTACTCTGAATGGCAATTGAAAATGAGTGGTGTGTATCAGTTCCCATGGGATATTTCTGTGGGTGCTTTTGCACGTTATCAGCAAGGCTATCCTTATGTGTTGTTCGCAAGCATTCGCGATACTTCGCTGGCACCGTCGCTTGGTACTACAAGCCATCTCATCGCGATTGAACCGTTCGGTAGCCGCCGTTTCGATAACATTTTCACGTTGGATCTCCAATTTGAAAAAGGAATTGATTTCGGCAACTACGGACGTTTAGCTTTCTCAGCAAACTTGTTTAACGTTACCAATACAGATACGGTTATCCGCCGTACCCGTACAGTAACTACAGCAACGTTGAACCGAATCGATGAATTGATTTCCCCCAGAGCTTTGCGTCTGGGCCTTCGATATAGTTTCTAGTTTTGGCGCGGGGGCATCATCCTACTGGTGCCTCCGCTTTGATTTAACCGCAGAGATCCGTGATCTCTGCGGTTAAAATCCATGATGCGCTTGAGGCGCATACGCTGAATGCGTCTCAGGAGCCTCGTGGCTCCAACGTAAAAGAGAGAATTTTAGGGCGATCCGAAAAGATCGCCCTATTTTTTTAGTGCCTCTGCGGTAATAATATCTAATTTGCGAAATTGGAAGATCATTGCTCTTGTTCTAATTCTGCTTTGTGGCGGAGTTGCATTTTTTTTTCTGAAAACAAAACCAACTCAACCTCCGCCGAAAAAAGTACAAAATAACTTCATTCTGATTTCAATCGACACAACGCGCGCGGATGCCATCGGAGTTTATGGAAATAATCAAATAAAGACTCCGATCATTGATTCTTTTGCGCACGATGGCACACTATTCCGGAACGCAGTAGCCCATGTTCCATTAACACTTCCGTCGCACACAACGTTGATGACCGGACTTCTGCCCGCTAGAAATGGAGTTCGCGATAATCACGGATATCGCTTAAAACAAACGATTCCTACCATAGCATCTCTGTTCCATGACAATGGTTACAAAACTGCTGCGGTCGTAAGCAGCATCATTCTGGATCACCGGTTCGGCTTGAACAATGGTTTTGATACTTACAACGATTTCATCCAATACGGATCACAGCAATCATTGAATCCACAAAATGAAAGGATAGCAAGCGCCACTGTTGCGGAAGCAGTAAATTGGCTGTCAGCAAATCAGCGGAATCCCTACTTCTTGTTTGTTCATTTTTACGATCCGCATGCGAAATATGATCCACCGGAACCTTTTAAATCCAATTCTTCAAATCCTTACTTTGGTGAGATTGCTTACGTCGATTCGCAAATTGGAGTTCTCCTTCGATCAATAAAAGATTTAGAAAACACCGTAATTCTGATAACTGCCGATCACGGTGAAGGACTGGGTGAACATGGAGAACTCGGACATGGATTGTTTATCTATGACTCAACTATCCGAATTCCATTCTTGATGAAAGGTCCTGGAATTGCGCGTGGCAAAGAAATCGCGCAACAAGTTCAACTTGTGGATGTTCTTCCGACATTTTTAGATCTTGCTGGAATTTCAAAACCGTCAGGATTGGATGGACGTTCATTACTGCCGTTGTTAGAAGGAAATTCATGGAGTGAATCTACTGCAATTTTGGAAACGGAATATCCGCTAGGAATCGGATGGAGTCCGTTGTACGCTGCACGATCTTCACAATGGAAAGTGATTGATGCACCTGAGCCGGAGCTTTACAACATCAAAGAAGATCCAAACGAAATAAAAAATGATCACGGAAAATTGGATTCAACAGTTCGTGGTTTATCAGACAAATTGCAGAAGTACAAAAAAATTCCACCAATGACTGAGAAATCGCATACAGAAGATGCCGAACTTCAAGAACAACTCCGAAGTTTGGGTTATCTTTCAGGAACATCAACGCCGAAAGATCTCAGCAATTTGCCCGATCCCAAATCGAAGATTGACGTTTGGAAATTGTATGAGCAATCCACATTTTTAAGTATGGAAGGAAAAAAGCATGAATCTTTGGAATTGCTGGAACGTGCCGCAAAGTTAGATTCTTCGAATCCAATTCTGTGGGATACACTCGCTCAATTTGTGATTGATGAAGATCCACAAAAAGCGGTTGAATACTGGCAAAAAGCTTTGCGGCTTTCACCTGAAGACAACAAGATTCATCACAGATTAGCTTTAGGTTTTAAACGATTAGGTCAAATTGATAAATCGATCATGGAAGAACAGATTGCATTAAAGATTGATCCGGAGATGCAAGAAGCATTGATTGGTTTAGCGGAAACTTTGATTAGCATGAACAAACCGCAGGAAGCATTGACGTACTTGCAAAAGAGTTTAGAACTCGATCCCCGAAATGCAGCAGCATCGTATCAAATGGGCAATGCTTATTTGAAACTTGGTGATCTTACCCGCGCAGCGCAGCAATACGAAAATTCAATCCAATTTAATCCGGTGCTGCCTCAGTCTTATTATTCGCTTGCAATTATCAAAGGACAATCCGGAGATCTGGCAGGAGCAGAAGAATTGCTGAGGAAATCATTGGAGTTAAATCCCTCTTTTGCTGAAGCATATTTCAACCTTGGAATTATTTATGAACGCATGGGACGGAAGGAGGAAGCTTTGCAAGCCTACCAAAATTTTATTAACTACGCTGATCCCAAAATTCATGCTGCCCGCATCGAACAAGCCCGCCAAAAGTTGCTTAACCGCTGAGATACAAAGGCGATGCCGAACGACCACCTTTGTATCTACTCTATCTTTAATCTGCGTCTTTGCGGTTACGGTTTAATAAATTTCGATTCCAAGCGGATGCGCAGCGCGGAAATATCTCTGCTGGTCACAACTGCGCTGCTGATTTCTGCATCGGGTACCGGTTGACCGGCAGGACCATTTGCTGCACCACTTGTTTTTGTTTCATCGATTGGACCACCGGTGCTATTCTCTCCTTCAGGATTCGGTTCACCTTTGGAACCTTTTCTTGCAGCGATTCCGTTCAACATGTCGCGTGTAATAACACGGGGTGGTCCTGAATCGGGTGCTTCTGGATTTGGCGTTCCATTTGTATCAATCCCACCACGCTGGTTGACATGGTTCTCATAACTACCAGTGCCAAATACATCTTTAAGGAACGTCACACCATTCCACATATTTTTACCCGTCTCCGGATCCGGTGGAGTCGGCGGTAAAGGTATCGGTTGTTGTCTGCCCTGAGCCTGACCTAATAAGAAATTGATGATGATGTCTTTCACGCTCGGTTTTTCGACTTTCGTTCCATTGTTTTGATCCGAAGGCGGTGGATCATCACTGACAAGAGATCCGCCAGATAATCTAAGACCATCAAGTTTGCCGCCAGTTAATTCGCTCAGGTGATCACGGCCTCCGGCTAAACCACGAATGCCATCCACAACACCTTTCGCTGATCCGGAATTCACATGTGAACCGATCAAACGGTCAAGCTGATTCTTCTTAAGTTCCGGTGCAATTTCTTTCACCACATTTTTCATGTTGTTAAGCTTGCTCGAATTAATATTTTTCCCGATTTCATTTTCAATTCGAATCCGGCTTAAACTTTCTTCAGCTGCGCTTTTTAATTTAGCAGCCTGCGAATTAGCAGTTGTTTGCGTCGTGGTCTGAGTCGTAGTGTTAGTTTTAGATTCCGAAGTTTGTTCCGGAAGTCTATCCTGGATTGCTTCTTCTAATTTTGCTTTTACATCTTGAAAATAATTGTTGGCGATCTTCATTGTCATTTCTCTCCCGGGTTATTAACCCACTTTGGCTAATTGCAACGGGCATGCCAATCTCTGGAAAAAGTTTGTCGAGAGAGGTCATTGAGACAATGAATCAATTCAGGCAACGAAAGTTGTTAATCGAGCAACCTTTGTCTAATCCTTCGGAACATACACTTATTTCATAATGTGAAATATTATTTCATATTATGAAACACAGTACTATCGGACCGCATGGATTTTGTTAGAATTCATACCACCTATATGAACAAGGATGATTCACCTATATGAACAAAGATGATTCACCAACTGACAACCAGCACCCGGTTGTTGAATACGAACAGCGTTTAAAGAATGGTACAGATTTTTGGGTTCAAGAAGCCAGTGATTTTTTTCAACAGAAGAGCTCGGTCCATAACACCTTGAACGAGTTGGCTCTTTCATTAAAAGAATCAGGAATTCCCTACGCCGTTGTAGGAGCACTGGCACTTGGGCAACAGGGTTTTTTGCGAGCGACTGTCGATATTGACATCTTGTTGACTCCTGAGGGTTTGGAGAAATTCAGAACTAAGTTTGAAGGCAAAGGATATGTTGGCGCTTTTGCAGGCTCAAAAAAGAGTTTTCGATCTTCATCAACTGGAGTCAGAATTGATGTGCTGTTAACCGGCGAATATCCTGGCGATGGAAAGCCAAAGGCTGTTGCTTTTCCTGATCCTGCAAAGGCATCTTTCGAAAGTCATGGGATCAGCTTCCTAACGTTAGAAAATTTGATTGAGTTAAAGCTCGCTTCAGGAATTTCTGCTCAACACCGAATCCGTGATCTTGCGGACATCCAGGATCTAATCCGGGAAGCGAAACTTCCGTTAGACCTGGCCGAGAACCTTAATGAAAGCGTCCGTACCGCTTATAGAGATTTATGGCAAAAGGCTCAAGTCTCCGACCCTCTCCAAGGTTAAAGCTCAGCGTCTTTGTCGTAAAAATCGAGTAGGAGGTGAGGTTACCCCCACCGTCCTCTCACACCACCGTACGTACGGTTCCGTATACGGCGGTTCATATTGTAAGTTGAATCCGTTTCACTTGATCAAGCAGTGACACAAGTCCAAGTGTATCAAAGTACTTTTTGGGAAAAGCTTCGTTCATGTGTGATGCTCCGGCATTCCACCATGGGCCTCGCCCGTTGGTAGCCGATTTCCACGCACGGACTTCACTGATTCCTTGCTTCATCAGACTCTTGGCTCGTTTAGGGTATCGCTTCCACTGTCGCCAGAGCACACAACGCAGTCTTCGGCGTATCCAGCCATCGAGTGCATCAAACGTACTCTTGACATTAGCCAGTGAAAAGTAATTTACCCATCCTAGCAACACTGGTTTGAGTTCTTTGATGAACCGTCCAAGATTGCGTCCACGTCCCTTGCGGAATAATTCCTTCAGCTTCGCTTTAAAACGTTGAACGCTTTCGGCTGCAACTTTCAATCGCGGCTGTTTGTCCCACGTCATGCTATAACTTAGAAACTTCCGCTTCCACGGACGATCAACAGCACTCTTTTCCGCATTCACTTTCAACTTCAACCTGTTCTGCAAGTATTGAGTCAATGTTGCCATTACTCTTTCTGCTGCTCGCTTTGACTTCACATATACGTTACAGTCATCTGCGAAACGACAGAATCGATGGCCCCTGCGCTCCAGTTCTTTATCCAGATCATCAAGCAAGATGTTGGAAAGCAGAGGCGATAACGGTCCGCCTTGTGGAGTTCCCTCACTTCGTGGCAAAACCAGTCCTCCTTTCATCATCCCCGCTTGCAGATACCTCCGGATCAATTTCAGTATCCGTTTGTCTTTGACCTTGCGCGACACTCGTGCCATCAACACATCATGGTTGACTCGGTCAAAGAACTTTTCCATATCAATATCTACCACCCATCTCCTTCCTTCCGCTACATACCGCCGTGCTTGACGCACCGCTTGATGCGCGCTTCGGTTGGGTCTGAACCCGTAGCTTGATTCAGAAAATCCTGGATCAAAGATCGGTTGCAGTACCTGATGAATTGCCTGCTGTATCAGCCGATCAACCACTGTAGGAATGCCCAAATTGGCGCACTCCTTTTCCTCCGGGCTTTGGAATCTCTACTCCGCGTACCGCTTGTGGTTGATATCTTCCTTCCAGCAGCTCTACTTTGATTGCCAACCAGTGCTCACGTAAATATGGACGCAGTTCTTCTACTGCTAGCTTATCAATTCCGGCCGATCCTGCGTTACCCTCTACTCTGTGCAAGCCTGCAAACATGTTCTCGCGTTCGACCACCGCTTCCATTAAATGATTCGTTTCATGGATTGAGTTTCCTCTCCTTGCCGTGGCTTTCGACACCCTCTCCCGCTGCTTTCGAGCATTCCGTGCACTACCGCCCGCGGGCGCTCCGGGTTTTTCACCCCCCACATCTGCGTCTTTTGTCACCATCGAAATTCGAGGCTCTCTCCTTTACAACACGTTCGGTCCTTCGATCGGGTCGATTCAATCTACTATGACCTCGGCTGACTTCTGCTTGTTCTTTCCAAAGTCTCTCAACCTCGGTAGCTCTACTTTATTAGCAAACAAACAGATCTCCCCGGGTATTGCGCACACTCCTTCACGCTTATGCCTGCCGCATCTACGACCATCGCTTCCGTGCAGGTACCGGACTTTGAAGATATTGGCCTTCTCATCCGCGGTGATTCGCCTTTTATGCGGTTTCTGTTCGTCAAGCCAGCGCCTTGCCTGCGGCTTCCTTCAGATTTCATCTCGCGATGAACACCCTTGCCGTCCGGCTAACAGTTCCCCCTGCCGGGTCTGTAAAGAACTTTCATCTTCAAGAGTGTGCGCCCTGCCGGGCGCACCAAAAAAAAGGCGGTCGGAGGGGTTGACCGCCTTCAGATTCTCTCTTCTAGGAATGAGCCATAAGGCTCGAATCAGTACTCAAGATTGTCTCGTTGCTTTGCCTGTTAATTGCTGAAGCTTTTCCTTGCGACGCAAAATTAACTGTGTTCCATCATGTAACGTCACACGATAATTTCCGTGAGTTGATGGCTCCAGCCAGCGCACACGATCCACATTTACGATTGTTGATCGATGAATGCGCACAAATTTTTCGGGATCCAATTCCGATTCCAATGAACTAATCGAAGCGCGGATCACATGAGATTGCGTTCCGGTATGCAATCGAACGCTGTTTCCTTCTGCTTCAATGTAATCAATTTCATCGGCCTTTAAAAAAAATACCTTTTTGCCGGTGCGGATCGCAATTCTGCCTAGATCCCTTTTTTCTTCAGGTCCTTTTTCCTTACGGATTTGAGCTTTGGCCCGGCGCATGGCCTTACGAAAACGATCCGGTCCGAACGGCTTCAATAAATAATCCAGCGCTGAAACTTCAAATGCACGTAATGCATATCGATCAAATGCGGTTACGAAAATTACAGCAGGGGTAAGATCATTTGGAATGGACTCTAATAACGAGAATCCATCAATTTCAGGAAGATGGATATCAAGAATGATGAGATCAGGTGACATAGTTCGGATGGATGCTAATGCATCTTCCCCGGTTTCACATTCACCAATAATTTCGACTTCCGAATCATCTCCTAACATTTCACGGACGCGTTTTCGCGCTATGCGATCCGCATCTATAATCAACACTCGAATCTTGCCAGGATTAATTCGGTCCAGAACTCCAAGATCGCCGCGTTGCACATTCAAAGGTACCCTCAACACTACTTCCCCGTTGGGGTTTGCCTTACTTTGATTCTGGTAATAGGAGCGCATGTCAGTTTCAGGTCTGCCAGTAAAGTACTTCATCGCAAAACTCCAACGGATCTGAAGTTCGCACCTACAACCGTGAAAAAAATAAAATCCGAGTCCACTAATTAAATACGCTTCAGAGGAGCGAGAAGTTCCAAATCTTGTCTCCAATTAGTAAGACTACGGATCAAGCTAAAAATTCCAGTAATATGTGAACTTCACCATAAAAATGTTGTCCGATGGCAAATTCCAGATGTCTCCCAGTGACTGCCGAAATTGGAAATCACCATTGGGGGTATCTTCTTGTCGAGATTGAGTCCAAACAAAATAAAGTGTTGAACCCGGCTTATATTCCCAGCGCAAAACAGCATTTCCGCGTAAAGATTTAAAGTTGAAGTCCGGATTATCAAATTCAACCGGCAACCCAGGGCCCGGACCATCTGGATCAATTACGTATGTATCTCCATCGAAGCTGATGATTCCAGTCTGCTGATAATGATTGAAAGAAAAAGTTCGCGGTGCAGCAAGCTCTTTGAAATCTGCATAGCTGCCTGATGAAATCAGGGGCTGACCATAAAGCTGCAAACTAAGAGTTGGTGAGAAAGTCCAATTTAATCGCAAACCTGCTGAAAATGTTTTCTGATCTAATTCACCAAAAACATATCGTTTGCCATATGTAAAATCTGCTGAAGGATCATCATAAGTATCGATGTATTGAGCAGGAATCAGGCTGTATTCATATCTTGGTTCGATGCCGACTGAAATATTGCTTGAAGGTTTGTATTCCAAACTTGCGCCACCTGCGCGAAAACGTTGGGTATCAGCTTCGTAGGAACTGAAGTTAGCACCATATACCCATTTTTTTCGAGCGTCTGAATTCAAAGAAATATTTGTTTCAAAACCAGGAAGATTCAAACTTGATGGACCACCACGAGTGAGAGAGTTGTTAATCGTTTCCTCAGGATTAGAGGCAACTGATGATTCCAGGGTGTAATAATTGTTGAATTCGATACGATTTCGAATCCAAACTCCATTCCATGTATCGTTTAAATCAAAGTCATAACTACGAAATACCGCTGCGAGTACGTCAAAGTACCGAAAATATTTTCCAGGAACAGTCCACTTATAGCCGGCGCCCACATGACCATTGATTTGATCCGCGCGAAACATGAATCCAACATCGTTCACATCAAATCCTGGTGAAATGAATCCAATAGCAGAATTAAGAAGCACGTTGCCTTTTTCTTTATTCACTGTCACACGTCCGATCGATCCACTTAGCGATGTCGCATTCGGATCCACGTTTAAATAATCTTGATCAGGACGTTGAAAATAATGACGTGACCCTTCTTGCAAGTCAGTGATTCGAGCTTCATTTCCATTCACTCGTGATGCGGCAGTGAATCCGGTGATCACCCAATTTTTTTCGTCATCCAGGAAGGTCCGAACCATCAACTCCGAAAACCAAAGCGCTGCTGTTGATTTGATCGCGAAGTGTATCATCCTTAAAACTTCTGCTTGCGATAGTTGTGATAAATCCCAGACCCTGTTTACCTGAATTGAATTCCCGTTGCACACGCGAAACATCGTAATAACTCAAAGGCTCCACTTCTTGTTCCCAAATCGTACCGGCGTTGGAGAATTGCCCGAATTCACGGCCTGTAAATGCATGCATTGTTCCTAAATTCCAGTTCGCCAATTTACCGGTTAACTTCATAGCAGTTAAAATTCTGGTGCCATCTGGAACTTCTTGAAATTCAACATCATCTAACTCGCCTTGTGGGGGTCTTCCAATACGACGGCTGTAAAAAATATCAGGACCCCACCAGTTGAATCCCCAATAATCTGATGCTCCGCCTTCACCAAAAGTAAAAATGCTGGAGCCTTCAACAAAAAATGGCCGCTTCTCCGGATAAAATGTTTCAACATCACTCAAGTTCACAACTGCTGGATCTACTTCAACCTGTCCGAAATCAGGATTCACGGTTGCATTCAAAGTCAAATTCGTTCCAAGACCGATCTTTGCATCTCCGCCGAAACCCGGATCGAAATCGGCTCCATTGTTGAAAGGATCACCGGCTTCATTCTGAAAAAACTCACCGCGTGATGTTAGGTATGGAATTACTTCTAAGGTACGTTTGGGTTTGATGTTTTCGATTCCAACAAGATCAGGAAATCTTGAAACAAAACCACTTCCGTTTTTTGGAGTGTAAGCAAGATAATCGTTTTCATTCTTTCTTGAGATTGTTCGCTTAAAATTAATGCCCCAGGTGTAATGATCGGTTTGAGTAAAACGAAGCTGAGAATATGGAATACGAATTTCAGCGGTCCATCCTTTATCATCAAGCGTAGCTTTGCCTTCCCAAACACCATCCCAGGAAGAATCATTCCAGCTGTCATTCATCAATGTTCCATCGTATTGAGTTCCTGATGCATTGATGCCGAAGTAATAACCGGTGCGGCCATCATGATATGGATCGATGTAGACATAAAATGAATCGGAGGTAAGAGCTACATCTTTTCTTCCAAGACGTGCTTCAATCTTTGAAGGCTCTGAATCCAACATCCGTGCGCCGAAATAAATTGCATCATCATCGTACAAAATATCCACGAGCGTCTTTTCAGTTGGTTCTGTCCCTTCTTTAGGATCTGCTTGAACAAAATTTGAGATCGCGTAAATATCTTTCCATTCTGATTCCGAAAGTTTGCCGTCTAACGATATTTTGTCCTTAGCTCGCACTGCCAGGACCGGTTTTTGATTTGGTGCTGCGGTTTCTGTAAATGCTTTGCCTGATAAAATCGCTAACAGAATCACGATGATGTATATGATTTGTTTCATGGACGCTTTCCTGAATACCTGAGACCAGCAGGTACCTTAGAAGGTTTATCCCGCTACAGGTTAGACGGATAGCGTCCTTGTGAGGATTACAGAAAAAAATCTGGGGCGCGGGCCTCCGTGCCCGCGATTCGGCGGGCAGGGACGCCCGCCCCACTGGACAAACTCACTCGATGGTGACTTTGGTCATCGTAACCGGTGTTTGAGGACGATCGCCGGGTTCAGTTGGAGTTGTAGCGATCGCATTCACCACATCTTGACCATCGGTCACTCTTCCGAAAATTGCGTATTTCGGAGGCAGCGGATAATCCACATGCATGATAAAGAATTGTGATCCATTGGTGTTCGGACCTGCATTTGCCATCGCAACGGTTCCGGCTTTATATCCGGTACGGTAAACATCGGAACCTTCATTGATTTCATCATCAAATTTGCCACCCCATGCAGATTGACCACCACGGCCAGTTCCAGTGGGATCACCACCTTGAATCATGAATCCTTTGATTACTCGATGAAAAATGATGCCGTTATAGTAACCACGCTGTGCAAGCAAAATGAAATTCTCAGTGGTCTTTGGTGCATCCTGTTCCAGTAGTTCAATTCGAATTGTTCCTTTGTTTGTTTCGATTACTGCAGTTCTGTTAGCCATGACTTCCTCACTTTCTATTGGTTTTTGTAAATGGATTGTTAATTATTGCAGTTCCATAAACTTTTTTCCAACATAAACCGTCTCTTATAACAGCTCTCTTTTACGGTTCACTGCGTGTGTCCGATTACGAACACCGCGCGATAGCAACCAGTAGCAACGTCCAGGAGGATGCGCTATGAACCGCAAAGTGAGCGCAGGGCTCGCAAGCTTTCTTCTTCTAGTTTTGCTTCTATCAGCGCATGGGGAAATAGAAGCATTTATCCAAATTCAGAATCAACTATCAACTGATGTGATTCCAGTTCTTTCCACAACAACTTCTTCACGTTCCTCGCAATTACTTCAATCACTGGAAAGGATTACCTGTCTTCAATTGGAAATTACTAATAGCTATATAAGAGTGAAAGAAGCTGAAAAGCTTCCGCTGTTATATGCAAGTTTGACAGGACCGTATCAAGTTGAAACACCGATCCATTCTGATCGGCGTTGTTCTTCAACCGGCAGAGATTTATTGATATCAGCGATTCGAAGTTCAAATGTCTATAAGGTTCGTGAAAATAAACAAGCTGCTTTCGGAAGAGTTGCTGCCGGCGATTCGATTGAACTTGATTTCAGCGACTTCGGTGACATTGTGTATCGCGATGTTCCTCGCGAAGCTTTTGATATTGGAATGATCTTTCTTCACGAATTGGCACATCGGCATTTGAGTCTGACAGACCCACGTAGAGATGAAATAAAAAAAGATAGTTTTGTGAAAGGTGAAACGGTTACATTCATTAATCAAATCGAACGTGAGCTCGGACTTCCGGAGCGACGACATTATGCTCCGGTAAAAATTCGATATATTGATGAGGCTCCGCATTGGGGAGTTTATTATGGACATGGCTCGGACCGGATTGAGTTTGATCCGCGTTTCGGCTTTAAGTAATAAAAATCACCGCAGAGGTCGCTGAGATCGCAGAGCTAAAAGTTATTGATTCTCTGCGTACTCTGCGATCTCTGCGGTAAGAAATTTTATTCTTTTTCTAAGATGTCCAACAGTGCATCTTTCGCGGCTTTGGTACCAATCTCACCTAGCATCTGTACCGCGACGGTCCGAATGCGCTGACTGGAATCATTTCTCGCAACATCTGCAAGAATCGGGACGGCTGCATCTTTATCTGCGTTCGACAGAGCTTGCAAAGCCACCACACGATATTCTTCTTCCTTTTCTTCTTTCAAAATTTTTGACAGTGAGTCAATTGCGCTTTTGCCTTGACTATGATCGCCAATCGCATAAAGAGCCGCTTTCCGTACTTCCTCAAATTTCGATTTGCGGAAAACTTCCAGAAGCAAACTCGTATCGCCTTTTGTTAAATCAGCAAGCGCATACACGGCTGCCTTAGCAAGATGTTCTTCAGGATTACTAATTGCTGTTTGCATTAATAATGGTTGAACTCCAGGTTCACCATGATCCGCCAATGCATATAATGAGCTCTCTTGAACTTTGGGATCTTTGCTTGTGGTGAGAATTTCTTTCAAAGCTTCGAACGATTCTTTGCTGTCATTGTCCGCAATTGCATAAACTGCTGTCCGTCGAAGCTCTTCGTTTGAATCATTCAACGCAGTTGCTTTCAATGTTGCCACAGACATCCCTTCATCATGATCAGCAAGCGCATGCAATGCTGCTTTGCGCACTTCAATGATCGCTGATGATTTCAAAATCGATTGAAGTGCTTGCGATGACTCTTCCGATTCCACTTCACCAATCGCATAGGTTGCTGCCTTTGCTAATTCTTCATCGGATTCTGTGCGCGCAACTTCACCTAAAAATGTTACGATCCCCGGGTTCTCTGTTTGCGCCAAGGAATACAGAGCTGCCTTTCTGACTTCAATTTCATTCTTGGATTTCACGATCTTTTTCAATTCCTGAACAGCTACATCACCACCATGATCACCGAGTGCATAAACCGCTTTTTTGCGCATTTCAGGCAATGGATCTTTCTGAACAATTTCAGAAAGCTTTACGGTAACTGATGGATCATCAATATCATTCATCATGTAAAGTATTTTTTCTTTTTCTTCCGGCTTTGTGCTCTTGTCATACAGCCTGATAATTACCGGAAGCGCTTCTTTTTCGCCACCGGAATCAATGTATGCTCGAAGCGCAAGCAATTTGATATTGATGTCTTTTTCTTTTTCTACTGATGCGACCACTGCTCCAGCTCCCGGATCAATCGCACTTAGTCCATGTGCCAATCGAGTCATATTTTGGGAAGCATCATTAACGTATGTACTTTTGGGATACTTCGCAACAAATTGTCCATAGCACCTAACAGCTTCTTTATTGTTTCCGGATTTCTCCTTCGCCAGACAAATATAGAAAGCTGAATCATCTTCTACTGCATTCCCTGGATATTGTTTGATTACTTCCTGAAAAGCTGAAATCGCTTTATCCCAGGACTCGCTCAAAATCAGGTCATATGCCTTCCTGTAAGCTTCTACTGCTTTATCCGGAGTTCCATTGCCATCAAAAGGTGGCAACGCTCGCAAATTCGATGGAACCGCCAGAGATAAGGCCATCAAAATGATGGCTATGGCCAATCCCTTGATTTCTCTCGTCTTCATGATCCAATTTCCTCCACTATAGTTTCTTTTCACCGGATGCTTTTTTGTTTTCCGGTTGATTTCCGGCGGCCCCTGACATACGCATTTGTTCCAAATTAATTTTGAATAACACACCCTTGCGATCAACGCCGCTTTTAACCATTTCAATTTCGGGTTGATCGTTTTCAGTTTCCATATTGGCAATTTGAAGCATGATCAATTCAAGATCCGATACCAATTCATTCAACCTTCGTTTATCTGGTCCTTTTAGTTTCGTTTTGATTACAGACGCTTCCTGAATTAAGTCGCGTGATACTTTTCGTTGAGCTGATAAATCTGTTGAATAATTACCATCCGCATCTGGTTCCAAGTTCACAACTCCAATTAACAGTACCTGTGATCTATCCAAAAATCTTTTTGTTTCTGGATCCATTGATACCCGCTGCACTGTTGAAGGAGTTTTACCAATTTCGACAATTTGCGGTTGCGTTGTTGGCGTCATGTAGTAACGGCCAATCAGTACTCCGACACCAATCAGGATGAATGCTGCAGCTGCTTTCAAAACCCAGCCAGGAATTTTGCCAAATGAATGCCATCGAACATTTTGCGGTTTCGCATCTGCCATCCGTTTCTGTAACGATTGATCGTATTGATTCCAATATTCCTCAGGCAATTCCGGATGCTCGCGGCCATCCATGATGTGCAATGTATTTTGCATCGATGCAAACAGTTCTGTGCATCGGCTGCATTCCTTTAAATGCTCATCCAGAGCTTGTTGGTTAGAAGGATCGAGCTCGCCGTACAATGCATCTACGAACCGATCTTCAAACTTCTGGCAGTCACTCATTCGAACTCCTTCCCTCAAATTGATATTCATATTGGGATAATGCTTTTTGCAATTTTTTAATTGCACGGAACAGGAAACTTTTGATTGTTCCTTCGCTTAAATCCAGCATTTCCGCAATTTCTTTCAGTGCATGTTCATGGTAATGGCGCAGCACGAAAATTGTCCGTTCTCTTTCGGTTAATGTTAAGAGAGCTTGATCAATGTGTTCCTGTATTTTGGTTCGTTCCATTTTCTTTTCCGGATCGCTCTCCAAACTTCCTTTAGTGTTGTGCATTGTTAAAGTCTCATTCAATTCATCACTCGTTTTCAGCAACATAAGCGATTTTTTTCTGCGCTCATCCAGATGCGCATTCACCGCAATTCTGTGCAGCCAGGAGCTGATTTTGGACTCGCCTCTGAACTTGTGAAGCGACGTATACGCTTTCACCAAAACCTCTTGTGACAGATCCTCGGCATCATGGTGATTTCCGGTGAGATCAAGAGAGAGGTAATAAACCTGCTTTTTGTATCGGTCAATAATCTCTTGAAACGCAACGGTATCCCCTTGCTGGGCTCGAGAGATAAGCTCCTGTTCATCGCTAACCATACTTGCTTTCATGAAATGGGACGTGGAATTGGGTCTAAATGTTTACAATAATAAGCATAAGAAGGGGAGGGGAGCAGTTTGTAGCGCCGGCGGCTCGCTGGCGCGGGTATAGCCCGTAGCTAAATCATAATATGCGAGCGGAAGCGAGCATGAGCATTCTGAAATTAAGTTTTACGATGCTCGCTTCCGCTCGCATTGGAGGAGTTTAGTTCAACATTTTGCCCGCGCCGGCGAGCCGCCGGCGCTACAAATCAGAACAAAAACGCGTAGCCAAGTTTCAAGAAGAACGTGCGATCGGTTTGAAGAAGATCAATCCCTTGCAGCGCTAACCTGTTATCGGAATATCCGACAAACACCACAGTTTGAGGATTTAGTTTGTACGAAAACAGGAACTGCGTAAACACGGTTCGAGTTTCGGGATCAACAGGAAATGTATATAGACTCTGATTTTGAGTAAGGTTCAGGTATTGAATGATTGCACGCACAAACATCCGGACATTGAACTGATAAACAACACGGATCTGACTTAAGTTCGCTGTAAACAAAGTTCCGCCAGCAACATTCAAGCGCTGATAGGTGTGATCGAATTGCAGATTAATTGGCCGATTCACGCGAAATTCAACCTTTGGATTTAGAAGAACACTATCGGCAGCTTGCGAATTTGCAAAATCAATCGCATCACCAACCTGACCAAAGAAGTTAAGCGCAATCTTTCCGGTAGGTTTCATCTGAAAGATTGATTCCACGCGATTGATATCGTAAGTCACGCCGTCAAAGAATTCTTTGTTGCGATAAACATCAACTTCCAAAAATGATTGAAGCGGTCCGCTGAGATTTGCAGATCCTTGAAGTTTGCTGTCTGTGAGCAATCCTTCATGATTTTCGATGCGCTCACCAATGAATCCGAAATTCAGCTGCGTATACCATTTGGATCCATCACCAAAAAAACGACGCTGAAGAAAACCATTAATTCTGCGTGTATCGACTCTTGGAATAAAACCGCTGTCCGCGCGAAAACCTTCGCCAAAGTCTTCATACAATCCGCCCCACAGCCAGCTTTGTGCAAAATGATTGTAACGAAGTAATAGAGCTTCATCGCCGAATGAATCAAATTCTTGACCAAACTCTTCTGCAATGGAAGTTGGATATTGTGTGTCAGAATGAATAGCCTGAAAGTCGATTGTGTCGGAATTCGACAAACGGAAAAAACCATCAGCACCAAAAAAACGATTGTGATAGCCAATGCCTTCACGATCGGAAAATAACGCTCCTAAAGTCGAGTTGCTAAAAATATCGCGGCGGTAACGCAAAACAGTTCCAGTTACCTGTTCATTCAAAAAAGCGAATTCAGAAGATTGATTGGAAGGAATGAGCAGACTGTTCACATCATCGCGCGTTAGAAATACTCCTATTCCATTTTTCCCTTCTTTGCCGGTCATCTTAACTCCCCACTTGGGATCGACGACTGTGCGCGTGAAAATAATGTTGTCAATCGGCGCGGTAAACATATCAACTCCTTCCAGAAAGAACGGACGTTTTTCCGGAAAAAACAGCGCGAATCGGGTGTTCACATCAAGCTGAGCGACATCCGCTTCGACCTGCGAAAAATCAGGATTGAGTGTTCCATTCAAAATCATATTGGGTGTGATGCCCCAGCGTGCCGTTAAGCCAGCTTCAGCATCCTGATCTGCTTGTTGCAAATCACCTTCAGGAAAATCAGGACGATCATCAGTGTGATGAGCAGTAACAGTAGGATCAAATTCCAGGTTCCGGCCAGGAGTCATGTCTTCAAATCCAGTGATTCGATTTTGCTGACAAAGAGCACAACTCTTGTCGCGATCAGTAGGCCTCGATGACATCCTATATCGGATATTCCGTGGATAGGATCGGAAAAATTCTATGCCCCATGTTTGAATGTTTGTGGTGCGTGGAAAGCGGATCTGATTAAACGGAATTGCAACTTCAACCTCATAACCTTCCTCCGTAATTCGTCCGCGTGAATCCCAGATCAGATCCCATGACCAATCTTCAATTCCTTCCAGATCGCTGAAGATTGCATCGGCTTGAACCCCAAGTGGATTCATACGAAGTTGAATCGCCCGGCGTTCATCATTAAACGAGTCGATCATTACACCGACATGATCATCCTGAATGAAGGTATTGATTGAATCACGATCCATGAGATGCGCACGAATTTTTCGCGGCTCAGGATCGTATGCACGAAAGCCGATATAAAGATACTTATCATTGAAAGTGATATAGCAATCTGTTTTGACTTGTGGCGGTACGTTGTCGCCAGGTTGATATTCAAACGCAATAGGAATTACTGCTGCGTTTGACCACGCCGCCTCATCTAGAACTCCATCAATTTTGATTTCACCCGTAGCTTTACGAACGTTGAATGACGGAGTTGGCGGCAATTCTTTTTTTGATTGTTGAGCGAGTAATCCAGATGCAGAAAACAACAGGCAAAGCGCCAATTTCATCGCGCGATTTTGCTTCATGGTTTTCATTTAGCCATGAACACCGAATTTGTGTTTTGTAAATGTCGCAAACCGCGAGATTGATGGAACAGAGCGCTTAAGATTAACCACAGAAACACAGAGTATAATGAGGCCATGGATCTTGTTCTGGTCCAGTCGCCGGGTAAGACTGATGAACGGATCGTTCCACTCACCACGGGTCGAAACACACTTGGTAGTGCTGCCGGAAACCATATCCGGATTTCATCTCCACGAATCCAAAAGCATCACTTAAATATTGAACAAAATAAGGAAGGGTTGCAGATATCATCTGCCCAACCTGATGCACTCTTCTTATATGCAGGCGGTTTGTGTCACACCGCAATCGTCCGATCTGGTGAAAAGTTTTCAGTTGACGGAGTGGAATTCGAATGCAGGGCTACATCAGATGTGGAGCGTACTCAGCTTGGTTTTCAGATTCCACGAATAAAACAAGAAAAGTCAGCACCAATAATTCAATCTCCTGCCAGTCAGGCTCCAAACCTCAGTGAAATGCAAGTTTCAGGATTTGTATTTCAAAAACGTGTAGATCATTTTCCACTTTTGATCGGACGCAATGAAAAATGCGATGTAGTTCTTAAACATCCGCTGGTATCAGGATTTCATGCACGAATCGAACGTGACAGCAATGGCATTCATATTGAAGATCTGCGCAGTTCAAATGGGACTTACGTAGATGACAGGCTTATTCAAAAATCGCCGCTGATTCCTGGTGAACCAATTTTGATTATGCCGTATTTGATTTTATTCACCGGGGAGTTCCTGAATGTTTATACGCTGCAACAACAGAGTCAACTAATCGGATGGCAGATTAGTGTTGCAGCCGGAGAGAAACAAATTATTGATCGTGCGACGTTAGCTTGCAATTCAAATGAATTGATCGGACTGATCGGTCCAAGTGGTTCCGGAAAAACCACGCTCATGAAATGTTTAAGCGGACAGGTTTTTCCTTCCAGTGGAAGAGTGCAATTAAACAGAGTTGATGTTTTCACGCACTTCGATCTATTCAAAAGAAACATCGGCTTTGTTCCGCAAGATGACATTATTCATCGCGAATTAACGGTCCAACAAACTCTGATGTATTCGGCCAAACTGCGGCTGCCGCGCGACATGTCAGAAATGGAACGCAGGATTCGTGTTAAAGAAACTTTGATTGAACTGGAGCTTGAAGAACAGGAACGGCTCGCGGTGCATCGGTTGAGTGGCGGACAACGCAAGCGCGTCAATATTGCAATCGAACTTCTGACAAAACCTGGAATTCTGTTTTTGGATGAGCCAACTTCAGGATTGGATCCGGCATTGGATGAGAAGCTGATGATGCTGTTCAAAAAACTTTCGCAAGATGGAAGGATCACAATTCTAACAACACATCTCCTGGAACACGCGACAATGTTTTCGCGAATTGCCCTGATGCAATCAGGGCGTTTGATTTTCTTCGGAAGTCCACAGGAAGCGATGAGCTTTTTTGAAGTAAATGCCTTAAGTGCACTGTATTCGAAAATCAAAAATAGAAGTGCAGATGAATGGCAAGAAGAATTTCAAAAAACAGCAACGCATCGAAAAGATTTCGATCAGGCACGCGATCAGGTACTTCCCTCGAAGCGTTCAACAGTACAAAGCTCAGAAAAAATAGCGGAGCCCCCTGCTTACTTCTTCCATCAAGGAGCAACTTTAGCAAGGCGCTATCTGGAAATCATTTTAAGAGATCGAAAAAATACAGGATTACTATTGTTACAAGCCCCGCTAATTACGTTCTTTATTTTTATTGCCACAACAAATCTAAGCAGCCGTTTGTTCATGATGACGCTCGCCGCAATCTGGTTTGGTTGTAACAATTCAGCACGTGAGATCTGCAAAGAAATTCCGCTATACAGACGCGAACGGATGGTGAATCTTGCGATCGTGCCGTATCTCACATCGAAGTTTGTTGTGCTTGCTGTGTTGGTGGCATTGCAATGTCTGGTTCTTGCTCTTTTAACACCTGACCGTTTTTTTCAAGCGTATTGGCCGCTGGTACTTTGCGGTGTGGCAGGAGTGTCCCTTGGCTTGCTGATCAGTTCAATAGTGAACTCACCAGATAAAGCGATTGCACTCGTTCCAATCCTCTTGATTCCGCAAGTATTGTTTTCCGGAATTTTCGGCGAACTCAAAGGATTTCAACGTTCCTTAGGTGAAACTATGATCAGCAAATGGTCATACAATCTGCTGAAAAAAGAATTTGAGCTCCCCTCTTTTCGAGTGAAAGATGAACTTGAAAATTCTATCGATGAAAATCAGAAACAAATGAGCGACATCCAGGAGCGAATCTCATCTTTGCAGGATGAATTAGATGATGTACTGCAACGCATGGGCAACATTACCGACTTCAACGATTTAAATACCCTTCGTTATGATGCGGATCGCATTGCAGGTGAACTTAAAGATGAGCAGCAAGAGTTGGAAGTTGCGAGATCTGATTTGCAGAGGTCTGAAAAAAGATTGCGGTCTAATGCAAAACTTTTTGTTTGGATCGATCATCCAGATACTAAAATTCTGGATCAAATCATGTTGATTCTATTTACGATTGCATTTTTATCCGCAAGTTTGATTGCCCTGAAAACGAAAGACCGCCTGCTAAAAATCCTGTAATTAACCACGAAGTTTGAAAATCGACGATCGACCAAGTTCCCCTCCTTATGAAGGAGGGGATAAAGGGGAGGTTGGAAACATTTTGAAGACTCCAACCCCCTCTTTGATCTCCCCCTTCATAAGGGGGAGAAACGAACGCCGATTTTCATTATTTCTGTTTGATCTTAAGATCATGAGTTACTTCGTAGTTAAAAAGGAGTATGATAGCAATTGTCCTTGGTAGGTGCTGCTTGAAGAAGCGTCAGGCAAAAGTTTCTGTTCCTACAATACAAACCGGCTATACCGGAACCCACAGAAGACAAAATCACAACATCAAATCCTTCTTGTCCGGATTAACACGCTTGTTGAATCTCCAACTATTTGCCGGTAGTTCCATTTCAATTTCAGCTCAAGCCTAACGCACGCAAGTCGATTTCATCTGCCAGGACATTGATTAGGCAAATTTGCAGGTTCTTTAAATTGGAGTGGGCTGAGAGCGTTCAAGAGGTAGACTCTTTTTTGGCTGGGGACTCAAACTAAACCCGCCGAAATAACGCTGAAGCGATTCTAACGCCGCTTCTGCGTCCGCTCGAAAACTATTTCTCTGTCCTATCCCTGCCTGCAGAAACATCAAGTGGAGGTGTTATGTCTTTCAAAACGGGGACTCTCCGTCTCTGTATCTCCTTGTGGAGGCGCTTACCCACTGGCTTCAAAGCGATTGTGATTGTGGCTTCCATAATCGGCTTATCGGCTGGTGCGTGGGCAATCATCACTGATCTCGCGATCGTTGATGCGGTACATGATCCAGCGGCTGAACATATTGATCAAGCCGTTTTGCATGATCTTGTTGCGGCCGGCGAAGATGAAGAAGCATTTGAAGAGGCATTTGAACATGGTGACGAGTTGTTTGAAACTCAGTTCAATGCATTGGATGGTGTTGGAGCAAACGTTGGCCAGGGCCAGCGTTTTACAAGAATACCTAGAGCTGATCTGACTGGAGCGGGAGAGTGGGCTAATCATGTTCCAGCTAGAGCAACAGGTCCCAATGCAACTGCATGCAACTCATGTCACAACTTACCATCTGATGATGGTGCGGGTGGAGCTGCTTCAAATGTCCATCGCGATCCACAACATTCTGGAGTGCTTTCAAAGATGATTCAACGAAATACTCCATCTATGTTTGGACTTGGTGGTTTACAAAAATTAGCAGAAGAAATGACAGTCAAACTGCTGCAAATCAAGGATCAAGCAAAGACGCAAGCATGTTCTCAAGGATCTTCAACAAAAGATTTGATCGCAAAAGGAATTTCGTACGGCAAGATCAAAGCGACGAAAACACAAAGTAATCCATGTGTTGTTAGTTTCGATACTTCACTGGTAAAAGGCGTCGGTGCTGATCTTATTGTTCGGCCTTTTCAGTGGAAAGGCAGTTTCACATTTATTCGCGAATTCAACCGGGATGCTTCACACAATGAACTTGGTATGCAAGCGGTTGAAATTGCGGGTGATAACGTTGATGGTGACTCGGATGGTGTTGCAAATGAAATGACTATTGGCGATCAAACTGCACTTGCAGTTTATCTTGCATCTCAACCAAGACCAACTTCGAAGATAGAACTGGCTGCACTTGGTTTGATTGATCCGCTTCCAGCGTCAGAGTTGGCCTCGATTGCAAAAGGCGCCGTGAAATTTGTGTCAGTTGGTTGCGCCAATTGTCACTTTCCGATTCTAAAAATCGATAATCCTGTTTTCACTGAACCGAGTCAAAATGCAAATTACCGTGATGCAACATTTCCAGCAGGTCAAGATCCAAAACAACGTGGTGTTGATCCGGCACTGGCTGTGAAAGCTGATCTGACAAAGGATCAGCCGGACAACGTCATCAAAGATCAAAATGGAAATGTGATTTTTCGCCTTGGTTCATTCCGCAAAGACAACGCTGGCAAGGCTCTTGTTGAATTGTTCGGCGATTTGAAGCGGCATGATATGGGACCAGGATTAGCTGAAGGTATTGATGAAGTTGGCAGTGGAGCTTCTACCTTCATGACCGAAAACTTGTGGGGTGTCGGATCTACTGCACCGTACATGCATGATGGACGTGCAACAACAATTACAGAAGCAATTCTTGAACATGGTGGAGAGGCAGCGGCATCAAGAGATAGTTTTGTCGCGCTTTCAACTTCATCCAAAAAAGATCTCGATGCGTTTTTGGAGAGTTTAGTTTTGTTCAAGATGGAAGAACAGTAGCTTCGCATCTGTGGTAACTCAGGGGCGGCGTTTCAGCCGCCCCTTATTTTTCAATCGGAAAGATCGCCCAAATGTTTCAACACGTTTTTTAGATACGTAGGAAGTCCGGTTAATGAATATTGCATTTGGCGCTGTGGTTGCACAGCAACTACCTGTGATGGTGAAATTTCCGGATCTGATATTTCTTGCTTTTTGGATGATCTGGAAATTTCCACAGCGGATGACGGGAACTGCCTCATCCTTTCAGAGTTTTTATTTCACCGAGATGTTGTCCAAGCAGAAAGCGCTACGCCCCGCACACTAAGGCTTTCATTAAGATCAGCGGTAATCAAGAATCGTTCGAATAGCTACCGTAGTCCACAAACAGACAACTACGGCGAACAATAACTTTCTTGACGAATTAGAAAGAATATTCAGTCGACGGATCAGAGCTAATGAAACTAAAAAAACTAGCAGCGGAAATACATAAAAGAGCAAACTTTCATTTACGTTAACCCAAATTTCTGGTATTACGAAGAGGGTAATCACCTGCCAACTAATGACCATGATCGCCAAAGACAAAATCCAAGGCATATTTTTGTTTTCTTTTGAGAACATCAGCAAAAGTATCTGTATTAGTACAACAGACAGCGCCAAAAACAGAACAGTTTTTGCGGAAACCTGTCGGTTGAAAATTTCGGATATATTACTAGTTTGTAGATTCTTCACCGACCAAACAGAGTTAATTACGTCATTAATAAAGAACACCCATCCTACAATTGTCATCATCACTAAAATGGAGAGGATCAGTTTATTCCTACTCTCGGTCTGCATATCCATCAGTCACATCTATCCCACACATGCGTCCAGTTGTATATCGTGTTATCGTGCATCCACTGCAACTTAATCTGTGGCAGTTCACTGCTAGCAAATTTCTTTATACCTTCGTCAGCAGCTTTTTTACACTCAGGTTCGCTATTGTATGGCCGTTGTTCGAGTGAAGACAAAATAGATTTTTCTCGAAAGAACCCATCAGCTATCTTATATGCACGTTCTAGGTGGTCCATCTCGTGTTCGTGGCATTTTTGTGGGTCGGTCTTCCAACCAATATACGACTCCAAATTGAAATAGAATGTGAGTTGCCAAAAACCTGGAGAACAATCACATTTATATGTCAACGATGAGTTGAAGATGAGAGCAATGCCTTCAGTCGCAAGTTTGGGCTTGTACTGCAAATCGATGCTAAGTTTGATCTGTACAAGACCTAAGGGATCGAAAAAAATTGTGGGATTGTTTTGGACGTAAGCGTAAAACGAAGATAATGGAAATCTGATGGGATCTTCGCTTACAAACTTCCCGATATTAGGGTTGTAATAGCGTGCCCGGTAGTACAGTGTCCTGGTTCAGCGTGAAATGGACTTTTCAGGATTTAAGTTTAGTTAGATCTGGGGCTTCGCCCCAGACCCCAAGGTTTTTTAAGGCATGACAGAAAGCGACATATTCATCAAGAAGAAGGGAGGCAGTGAGCCTCCCCGATAGATGACTCTGTCGCCATCTGGTCCGATTATCCCTGGCGAGTTGCTCCTCAGCAGAGCTTGCTTCCGTTTGGACATTACGGATTCTACAACGCCTTCTTTTTGAAATTCAATCATAACATTCACTATTGTTGTAGTATTATATCGGTAATGATTGTTTTGTTTGAGATGCGTATTACTTTGCGCTGCTGCCGTGCTGTATCCAGTTTTCGATCGCGCTCTGCAAAAATTTGTTTCTCAAGACCTTGCAATTTTGCCAACGGAGTAACATATCCGATGGCAGAATGAAGACGCCTGCAACAGTAATAATCCACAAACTCGGCCACGATCCGAATTGCATCTTCCAGCGAAAGCGGACATTTTTGCCGGATCGCTTCCGTTTTCAGCAGGCCATGCCAACGTTCGATTTTACCGTTGCTTTGCGGATAATAGGGAGAAGTCGTCACATGGCTCATTCCCGAGATCCGAATGAATTCCTTGAAATCTCGAGCAATAAACTGAGGTCCATTATCAGTAATAATCCGAGGCCGCACATGAGGAAGTTTTTCTTTTGCTGTTTGCAAAATGATCTCAACATCGAATTCTTTCATGCTTTCACGTATCTCATGATGCACAATGTATCGACTGTAACCATCCAAAACGCTGCAGAGATAGTAAAAAGTGCCGCAGATATTCAAATACGAGATATCCACGTGCCAATGCTGATGATGACCATCAGGCTGAACAAATCCAGTTCCTTTGAAGGATTGTTTTCGACTCCACTTCCGCATAAATCCCGCTTCCTTTAAAATCCGGTAGGTGGTTGAAGGAGAAACGGCTACTACATCTTCATCCAACATCATGAATGTCAGCCGCCGGTAACCTTCCAACGGATGGGCCAGGTAATATTCGACAATCCGTTTCTTTTCCCAGTCTTCTATCCAGAAGTCCCGCGGAATCCAGCAATTGTGGAAATTGATTTTTCCGTATCGCTTCCTCCAATTGAAAAACTTGCTTCTGCCAATTCCAAGCTCTTCAATAAAAAACGATTCCTTCAAATGTGTTCTCTGTTTCCAGAGGTTCACAAAATCCATCACCGCATCCCGAATATCGTGCGGCACCCATTCGCCTCTTAGTCCTCCCCAAGACTTTTTTTTAAAGCAATATGTTCGGCCATCAACTCTGAAATCACTTCGTTTTTCTCGGCTAGCTTTCTTTCAAGCTTTGATGCCTTCTTTTCCCACTTTGACTCTGCCAGGTTATTTCCTTTTCTATCAAACGCAGTCGATAAATTTTCAGCAGCTTGCTGCTTCCATCGATGAAATACCGTCGGTTGGATCCCGTATTGCTCGCATACTTGCGATACGAGCTTGCCTTCAAACAAATGCTCTTTCAGAATCTGGGCTTTCTCTTGTGGTGTGAAATTCCTTCGCTCTCTCTTTGACACTGACTTTTCCTCCCGGAGTCATTATTACTAACTCCATTTTAGGAAAAGTCCAATTCCGATAGAATCAGAACAGACGAACAGTAGTGTGATCTGTGGTAATTCAGTTGCAGCTTTCAGCCGCCCCTAATTTTTTAATCGGAAAGATCGCCCAAATGTTTCAACACGTTTTTTAGATACGTAGGAAGTCCGGTTAATGAATATTGCATTTGGCGCTGTGGTTGCACAGCAACTACCTGTGATGGTGAAATTTCCGGATCTGATATTTCTTGCTTTTTGGATGATCTGGAAATTTCCACAGCTGATTGTATCTCTTTACGAATGTGTGACCCTGTTTTATCTAACGAAGGGTTGGTCTTTTCCAAAGGAGTAAATCCTGAACGCGCTGATACCGCTTTTATTGTTTCGCGGATCCATTCCATTCGCTGATGCAATTGTGAATAAACTTGTCCGGCATTTTCGGAATTTAATCCACTTTGGTTAGAAATCCAATTTACTATCGATAGTCGATCTGCACCTTTCAACATTTTCATGGCTGCCGCTAATGCATTCGGCTGATCTTGATAAAATTTCTTGGTACCAATCTCCATTAATTGATCCATAGTCCGGCCATGCTTCAACCAGATTTCTAATTCGAAATCACGAAGCTCATCTTCGAATTGCTTGAATTTATTTACGTTCAAGAAAATTTTCTTCTTTTTTCGCGAATAAACAAACAACGCCGCACCTGCTATTGCAATTCCACCAACCGCCAATGAAATGGGCAAAATCGGAGATGATTGATCATCTTGTTGAACAACCACTTTTGGTTTTTCTTCTAGAGTTATTTCTTCCGGCTCATTTTCAACGGGTTTTGGCGCAACTATCGGTTTTGGGTGTTGTTCTGGTTCCTTTTGAGTTTCTTTTGGTTTTGGAGGAACTATGATTGGTTCCGGCGGAGTTAGTTGTTTTTCATTCAATTTGAAGTTGGACTGAAAACTTGCAGCATCAAAAAGTTTTTTTCCAAGCAAACCATCGGAAATATAAATCACAATGTAAGCGCCATCTGGAGTTTCAACGGCCGTATTTTCAGTTACAGAACCTGCAGTGCTTTCATTGGAAATTCTTACCAGATCACCTTGATGAATTGGGCCAATATCATTCAGTGCAGTTGCAGATCGTTCGGCATGTTCCCATTCTTCTTTCAATTGAACTTGTCGAAACTTAGGATCGCCTGTTAAAGGTTTAACTACCACGGGAGGTTTTTTGACGGCCGATGAGCCTAACCCTGTTTGACCATAAGTACCTTCGGCACGTGGAATGCCGCTGGATTTCAAATCGATTTTATCTACAGCGAACGTTCGCATCGTTCCATCAGTAAGATATAAATCCGCTAAGGTCTGACGAAACACAATTTTCGAAACACTTAAAGAGCTGCCATCTTTGAAATAGATGGTCATGTCGGCCCAACAAACCGAGCAGAGGAAAATAAGAACTACAACTAACAAGTGCCCCCTCCTTATGAAGGAGGGGGAAAGGGGGTGGTTGGAATTTCCTGAAATCATTCAACCCCCTCTTCGATCTCCCCCTTCATAAGGGGGAGAAAATGCAAATGAAACAGTTGCCTGAAGGTCACAGAGTCTCCAACGATAAGGATTCAAAAGTTCTGTGGAGTTCATTAAACGCATTTAATCGAACATTCAGCATTTGATCCAGACAACTTTGAAACTCCTGGAAATCCAAACCTTCAACTGGACGGACACAAACAACGTTGATTGAGTTAATCAATTCATCCAATGCAAAATGCACAGTTCCTGTTGCTGCATTGTTCCAGCAAAGTAGCTGTTCAAATAATTTTGTGGGATTTTCAGCTGGAACACGGAACAACGGAATTGACAAGATTAATGTATCGAAGCTCTGGCCTGGCCTTGTTAAAAGCGCAATATGAACAACTGAGGAACGATATCCTAATTTTCCATGGAGCATCGGAACGGATTGTCCGGATATCAAAATAGTTTGCCCGCTGAAACCATCAAACGTTGCTTTCACACGCCGGATAAATCCGGTGATAGTTTGATTTGTTTCGTAACTAGGCATATCAGGCTTTACCGAATTCCTGAACCAATGGATTCGCAAGTTTGTGATAAGCGGTGCTGATGGCATCCAGGGTGTGGCGGAAATGTCGCGATTCAAGTGAAGAACAATTGCGGACGCACGTAAGGTTTACGGTACGTGTTTCTTCATCAATTGAAAATCGTCCGACATCAGTATGACCGTTACAAAGAGAAAGAAGCCTTGAATAAATCCGGAATGAGTCGCCTTCAGGCAAATTGAAAATTGGTGTTACAAATGCGACTTGATCACCGGAAGGTTTAGGAACTACCAGAATTCCAATTTTTGCGCCAGAATGTTCGATTTCAACAAAACCTACTTTTCCTTCTTTTGCGGTAAGTTGTGGATAAGCTGGATTCACCATCCGCAAAAATCGATTCAACATTTCTGCTGAGGCACTCAACTGCGCAACATCTGCTGCAATCGATGGAGATGACGGCGGGCCTTGTCTGAATTCTTGCAAAATCTCTTTTAATGCAGCACTAATTTCCTTCGCTTCTTGTGGACGATTTTCTGCCTGTTTATCCAAACATTTCTCAATTAAAGATTTCAAAGCCGCAGGAACTGCTGGATTCAAAGTACCGAGATCAGTCGGATCATCACGCAACACGGATGCTAACACTTCCGGAATTGAATCTTGTGGAAACGGACGTTGTCCACTTAACATTTGATAAAGAACGCAGCCCAAAGCCCAGATATCACTTCGAACATCGGCGTGATCACCTTTGATTTGTTCCGGCGCTAAATATGCAGCTGTACCTAAAACCATTCCTGATGTTGTAACTTCCGGAAGTGAAGGTCCTTTTGTATGAACATGCTGCGTAAGCGGACGTGCCAAACCAAAATCCAAAACCTTCACCTGGTTCCTGGCAGTCACCATAATGTTTGCGGGTTTTAAATCACGATGAACAATTCCGGCTTCATGTGCAGCGGTAAGTGCTTTCGAAATTTGCCGGCCCAAACGCGCAGAAGTTACAACTGGCAATGCACCGGAATTCAAAATCGCTGAGAGGCTTCGGCCTTCAATAAATTCCATTACCAGGAATGAAATTTTTGCCGGACCGCGCGGTGTATCAGGAATTTGTGCATATTCTTCTCCCGCTTCATAAAGGTGAGCAATTCCTGGATGATTTAATGCTGCAAGAATTTTGTATTCACGTTCGAAACGGATTTTTAGATCAGGGTTTGCTAACTCCGGTGGAAGGATCTTGATAGCAACTTCGCGGCCTAACAGTTCATCTTCCGCTTTCCAGACTTCACCCATACCTCCGCGCCCTAGAAATGAAACCAGCTTAAATCTGTTAAGACGCGTTTCTGGTGTTAGTAACTGCATCCCAACGCCCCCTCATGAACGTCTAAAAAGCTTATTGGAGCATTCTTTAGATGTCAAACTCAATGCTCGATTTTACGCTTCCGAGCTCGTCGAGAAAGCCCCAATTCTTGCGGATCAATTCCAAAGCGTTCCGCCATTCGATATAACGTATATCGCCCTACCCCCAAAATTTTGGCAGCCCGCAATTTGTTACCACTTGTGTATTTTAATACATCAAGAATGTGCTGGCGGATGACATCTTTTAATGGACACCGGCGGTGCTGGTTCTGCAGGAGGATGAGCCGGAATTGCCGACGGTGAGAGGTTCGCTCCTGGATTTGTGGCCTGGGTGATCAGACCAAACTGAACCAGATCTTCCGACAAAATTTCTCCGCTTGCGCTCATCGTCACAGCGCGTTCGATCGCATTTTCTAATTCACGAACATTTCCTGGCCACATTAAAGTTTTAATCCACTCCATTGTTTCAGGCGCAATCGTAACGGATTTTCCTTGCCGCTTGTTGTAACGTCGTAAAAAATTGGTAGCAAGCAATGGGATATCATCAACGCGTTCGCGAAGAGCAGGAATATGAATGTTGATTACGCCAAGACGATACAACAAATCTTTGCGAAATGTTGACGCTAATAAATTTTCAACCGATCTGTTGGTGGCAGCGATCACACGAACATCAATTGGACGTTCATCACTACTGCCGACGGGTCGTATTGTGCGTTGCTGCAAAACGCGCAAAAGTTTTACCTGGAACGCTGGCGATGTTTCACTAATTTCATCCAGAAATACAGTACCACCTGTTGCACTTTCAAAGATGCCGCGATGCGATGATGCTGCTCCGGTAAATGCGCCTTTAACGTGCCCGAACAATTCGCTTTCCAAAAGAGTATCGGTTAATGCACCGCAGTTGACAGCGACAAAAGGTTTGGTAGCACGAGGGGAATTGTCATGAATTGCGCGCGCGACAAGCTCTTTGCCCGTACCGCTTTCTCCGGTGATTAATACTGTGGAGTCGGTTTGTGCAACACGCGCAATCGCTTTATAGACTTCCACCATGCCGATGCTCTGACCAATGATCGGCAGAGTCTTGCCGGTCTTTTCACGATTTTTATCTTCTTCCGGTCTTGAACCAGCAACGATTGCCCTTCGCATTACCTCACGAATCTCTTCGCGCGTAAATGGCTTGCGGATGTAATCAAAGGCATTAATGCGCATCGCTTCTGTGACAGTTTCAATGGATGCATGCGCAGTCATGATGATGATCGGAATTGTGCTGCCGGAAGTATTCAGCTCACGCAAAATGCTTAAGCCCGATTCTTCGCCGAGCACGAGATCAAGCAGAACAACATCAAAGGGTGAATAAAGGAGGCGTTCAAATGCCTCCGCACCATTTTTTGCTGTCTCAACTTCCATCCCTTCTTGCTCGAGTAACTGCTTGGCACTGCGGCCAAACTCGGGATCATCTTCAATGACTAAAATACGTGCCGTTTCCATAGGATTTTGTCTGTGACTTCTATTCTACTCGCATGCCGGTATTTTAACCACGAAGATCACGAAGCACTTTCGTGGTTTGTCTTTCTTTTGCGGCGATCAAACACAATTCGCATGAGCATATAAATTGCTAGAATGCCGATAAGGATTTTTGTGAAGGCACCTGCGAAAACAAAAATCATTATTGCTGCGGCGAGCAAAGCAAAACCGAAAAAAGAAAATCCAACGAGCAATCCTTGATATTCAGAATTTCGGGTAAGCCTTCCATTACGATAGGCTTCTTTCAGATCGCGCAAATTTGCTGAACTGGTGAGTCCTTGTTGTGGAGGCAATTCTGTAATCCAAAGATTCGTTGCGCCACAAGCTGCCAAACAAAATCCTAAAACTGAAAGTAATCCGAAATTGAACCACAGCAACGAAATAGTATTGATTTCCGCGCGTTCAGGATCAGCACGATACAAAATAGGAACAGCATCTCCGATTTTATATTCAGATGAACTATGCGATTTGTCTGATACAAATTCTTTTTGCTTTCCATCCCTAGCCTGATAAACAACGCGATATTGGTAATCAGTCGTGGTACTTCCCTTCGATCCTGATCGCGTGCGTTTAATTACTTCTGAAACTTTGCCGGTAGTTGCTTGCGCTTGTTGCGTAAAAGCTTTCTTCGCTTTGTATTCACGATAGGCAAATACAAGCAATAGAATTCCAGTAGCCACAAACACAAATGAAATGATGCGGATTACTTTCATTAATAGTATTTTAGCATCTTGACAGCATAAATTTATAGCACTATGATGCGTTTATGAGAACCACAGTAACTCTCGACGAAGATGTTGTCCGTGAATTGAAAACTCGAGCCAAGAAAGCGGATAAGAGTTTTAAGGAAGTTCTAAATGACTGCTTGCGGCTAGCTTTTACTATATCCCGGTCTCCTATTCGAAAAATCAAACCTTTTCGTGTTCGCCCCCATTCTTCTGCCTTTCGACCCGGCATAGACGTTGATAAGTTAAATCAATTGTCAGATCAATTAGAAGTCGAAGAGAGAGTTCAAGCTTTCCATCGTGGCCGATGATCATCCCGGATATTAATCTTCTAGTTTATGCTTATAACAAACTTGCGCCTCATCATATCCAAGCGAAGAAGTGGTGGGAAACAATGCTCTCTGAGGAGACTCTAGTTGGAATTCCATGGGCTGTTACATTTGGTTTTGTTCGTCTCATGACACATCGCCAGGTTTTGGTAGATCCAGTCCCAGTTCAAATATGCTGCAGCATGGTTGAAGAGTGGTACGAAAGACCTAATGTTCAACCTCTTGATCCTGCACAGACACCTTTCCATTTTCAAAGAGTTCTTGTCTTTAACGGGAGTGGGTGGAAATCTTGTTACGGATGCCCACATTGCGGCACTCGCAGTTGAACATTCGTGTGAACTTCATTCCAATGATACAGATTTTTCGCGGTTTCCTGGTTTGAACTGGTTGAATCCGCTCAACGATTGAAGATTAATAAGCGGGCATGATGCTCGCGGCTCGTAATACGGACTGGAAGTCCGCGCTCCATAATGCGGACTAAAGTCCGCGGTCGCACAATGCAGGCTAAAGCCTGCGCTCCCCAAGGTAGGAGTGGAGGTGATCGCGGATGATTTTCCAGTCGCGCGTTTTCCAGGCGATATCGCGAATTGCGGCGAGTGTATTGGTATTACCATTTTGTTCCTGCAAAACGCGATCGATTGAACCAGCGGTAAAGCCTTCCAGAATTTGATTTACGCTGCGGCGGTCGCGCGCCAGAAAGATTGCGTTTTCAACGATTGAAGCAAGACTCGGCAAATATTCGAAATGACGTCGCGCCCACAAAAATTTGCCAACAGCAAGAGTAGCATCAAGATTACGTGTGTATGCTGCGGTTCGGCAAAGTGAATCAACGATCCGTTCTGAATTTGGTTTTACCGGATCCAACTCGCGGATCATTCCGAATACTGCCGGCTCAGTCAAGATAATTGCAACTTTCGCTTGATCGATATCAGCAGTTTCAGCTGATTGAGCTAAATTCGCAGCAATTCTTTTGAGAAATGGGCTAGCTTGATAAATCTTAATTGCGCGGATTGATTCGCGGACAGAATCTTCGTCGCGGGTAAAAAATAATGCTTTGCCTGCAACATTCACTGCATCAGGCAAAACTTCTGCGGCAAAATTGTTCATGGGAAAAGCAATCTTCCATTGTGCAGCCACAAACTGTTCACCAGAAATTTGATTGATGATATCTCGCCGTCTTTCGAGTGGTAGTTTTTCAAATTCACGATACATCGAAGCGGGAGAGTTGGTTCGATCATTCTTTGCGGCTGCAACTAGCTTTGCATCTTTTTTTGTGGCGATTACGGCTTCGACGAATTCAGCGTCCTGGATTTGGCCCATGCAATGTTCTCCGTGACTTTGTGGTGAATTATAACGGTACTGGGATTGTGTCTACAATTTGGCGGATCACACGTTCTGATTCTTCGGAACGATGATCCTGAAATACCGTTGATGATTTTAGCAGGATCCTGTGTGCAAGCAAGGGAATTGCAAGCGCCTTAATATCATCCGGAATTACGTAATCGCGTCCATTCAAAAATGCTGATGCTTGCGCCGCGCGAAAATAATACAACGAACCACGCGGACTGCATCCTACGGAAATCAACGGCGAATTCCGGGTCGCATTCACAATTTGCAACATATACGAAAGCACCGCTTCTTCCACCAAAACATTTTTCACCTGCTCCTGAAACAAAATCACTTCTGCCCGATCCAGAACAGGCTGAACTTTTGTTAGCGGATGCTCATATTCCTGGCTTCGAATAATTTCCTTTTCACGTATTTCATCCGGATAGCCGATCCTGATCCGCATCAAAAATCGATCTAATTGTGATTCCGGCAACGGATACGTTCCGTAATGTTCGGCTGGATTTTGCGTAGCAACAACCATGTATGGACGCGACAACTCATACGTATGATTATCAACTGACACTTGAAATTCGCTCATTGCTTCCAGCAACGCACTTTGAGTTTTAGGTGTGCCGCGGTTGATTTCATCAGCAAGCACAATGTTGGAAAAAATCGGCCCCGGCTTAAACACAAATTCCTGATCGCGTGAATTCCAAACTGCAACGCCGGTAATATCAGAAGGCATTAGATCGGAAGTAAATTGAATCCGGTGAAAATCGCATGAAATGGAACGCGAAAGCGTTTGCGCCAGCATCGTCTTTCCAATTCCAGGCACATCTTCAATCAAAAGATGTCCACCGGAAAGCATGGTTGTCAGCGTGAGTTGAATCGCTTCTTCTTTGCCACGGATAACACTGGCCATTGAAGCTGATAGACGGCCCATCCTCTCAAGATAGAGAGGTGCAATTCTATTTACTGCTTTCATCTTTCAAGCGAATATGCAAATCGTTCAGTTGTCGCTCTGATACAGCCGATGGAGAATCAGTCATCAAATCAACAGCGCTGCTGGTTTTTGGAAATGCGATCACTTCGCGAATTGATTCCTGTTCCGCCAAAAGCATCGCAATGCGATCCACTCCAAGCGCAATTCCACCATGTGGTGGTGCACCATAAGAAAGCGCATCCAGCAAAAACCCAAATTTTTGCTGAGCTTCTTCCCGCGATAATTTTAGAGTACTGAAGACACGAGATTGAACTTCTGAATCGTGGATTCGGATGCTGCCTCCCCCTATTTCATATCCATTACACACTAAATCGTATGCCTGCGCAATTGCATGTCCAGGGTCTTGTTCTAATTTTTCAATCCATTCCGGCATAGGCGACGTAAATGGATGATGGCACGAGACATAACGGTTTTCCTCAGTATCAAATTCAAACAAAGGAAATTCATAAATCCAGGCAAATTCGAAATGATCGGGGCGTGTCCATTTTTCCTGTTTGGACAGATGAATCCGCATCTGACCCAGAACCGAATTTGTAAGATCGTTACTTCCAGCCACAATTAAAATCAAATCTCCATCGGATGCACCAAGTTGTTTCCACAATTCTGCTATTTTTTCTTCGCCGACAGCCTTCAAGATGGAAGATTGAAAGCCTTCGTTCGACTTTTTAACCCAGATCGCTCCAGCTGCACCAAACTCTTTCGCTTTCACATCCAGATTATCAAGCTCCTTTCGTGAATAACGTCCCAGTTGAGGCGCTGCGATGGCCTTCACTTTTTCCGCTTGTTGAAATACACGGAAAGCAGTTGTGGAAGCCCAGGATGTAATGTCTTGAATCTCGACTCCATATCGCAAATCGGGTTTATCGGAACCATAACGATTCATTGCGTCCGTATAAGGTATCCGCCTGAATGGAATATTAATTTGATAACCATCAGCAGCAAACATTTTTTGCACTAAAGGTTCCACTAATCCGATCACATCATTCATTTGAACGAATGACATTTCGATATCAACTTGAGTAAATTCGGGTTGACGATCGGCTCTTAAATCTTCATCACGGAAACAGCGAACGATTTGAAAATACTTCTCCATTCCTGAGACCATTAGAAGCTGCTTAAAGATTTGAGGCGACTGCGGAAGCGCATAAAATTTTCCAGGATTCACGCGACTGGGTACGAGATAATCACGAGCTCCCTCCGGCGTAGATTTGGTCAGCATTGGTGTTTCAATTTCAAGAAAGCCCTGGGAATCCAGAAAAATTCTGGCTGCAAGAATCGCTTTGTGCCGGGCGATTAAATTTTTTTGCATCTTCGGCCGGCGCAAATCGAGATACCTGTACTTTAATCGAATATCATCGCCAACATTGACTTCATCTTCGATCGGAAACGGCGGAGTTCTAGCTTCGTTAAGTATCGTTAACTTTGTTGCAGCGATTTCAATTTCACCGGTCGGTAAATTCTTATTCACAGTTTCTGGCGATCGCTCCACTACACGTCCTTGAATGCAGGCAACAAACTCCGGTCTCAGATCTTTTGCTTCACGATGCGCCTCTTCATTATTTTCTTGAGGATTGAAAACCGCTTGAACCAAACCGCTGCGGTCACGAAGTTCAATAAAAATTAATGATCCTAAATCTCTTCTGCGTGATACCCAACCGCACACTGTAATATTTTTGCCAACATGTTCTTTGCGAATTTCTCCGCAGTACAAATCTCTTTTCATCGTACCTTCTCAATTACTTCATTAATGGCATACGTTCCCTGCTCCCCTGTCTTCATATTCTTCAACGTTGCTTTATTTTCTTGACGTTCTTGATCACCGGCAATGATGACCCAATCTACTTTCTTTTTATCGGCTTGCCGCATTGCAGCTTTTAAACTTCGGCGTTGATAATCCAAATCCGAAGGAATTCCTGCTTTACGCAAAGGCGACTGAATCTTCTCAAATGCATAATCAAACGCAGCATCATCCAGCGCTACTATGAATACGCGAATTCCTTCCGTTTCGCCTATTGAATCCGGCAACGCAAGGATCAAGCGATCTAATCCCAATGCAAAACCGATCGCTTTCGTTGGCTTACCTCCAAGTTCTTCAACCAGACCATCATAACGACCGCCTCCGGCAACTGAATTTTGCGCACCGAGACCACCCGCAACAATTTCAAATGTAGTCTTGGTGTAATAATCAAGACCGCGAACCAATCTTTTATTTCGAACGGTTTCAATGGAAGCCAGCTTCAAATATTTTTGAACTGCTTCAAAATGCTGCCTGCATCCTTCACATAAATATTCATCGATCGAGGGAAGTGCGTTAATAATCGGCTGATCTGCCTCGACTTTACAATCCAGAACTCGCAGTGGATTGCGTTCGATACGATCCTGACAATCTTCACACATCTGATTTCTTTTCGGGCGAAGAATTTCCTGAAGCGCAGCGGAATATCGCGCACGATCTTCTTTACAGCCAACCGTATTCAATTGCGTTTCAAAATTGTTCAAGCCACAGGACTGCAGAAATCCAACCAGTAGTTCAATCACTTCAGCATCAACTGCTGGATTCTCGGTTCCAAGAACTTCAATTCCAAATTGGCTGAACTGTCGATACCTTCCTTTTTGCGGCTGTTCATATCGGAACATCGGACCGAGGTAATACCACTTCGTAACCGACGGTTCATTATCGAAACCATGTTCAACATAAGCGCGTACCGCCGGCGCTGTATTTTCCGGCCGCAAAGTTACCTGCTGCTCACGTCCAATCGGGAAGTTAAACATTTGCTTTGTTACGATGTCGGTAACTTCACCAATTCCACGCGCGAAAAGTTCAGTCGCTTCAAAAATTGGCGTACGAATTTCTTCATAGCCATAAGTTGCGCAAATAGACCGCGCCTTATCTTCCACAAAATGCCATTTATGGATTTCAGGCGGAAGGATATCGCGCGTTCCTTTAATTGCTTTTATTGTCGCCGCCAAATTTACCTGCCGTACATTTTTCGATACGTTTCTTTGTACTCGTAATAATTCGTACCGTGTTTCCGGATCCAATCGATTTCATCGCGCGTTACTTCGCGGATGCGACGCGCCGGAGATCCCAACATCACACTATTCGCCAGAACTTTTGTGCCTGGCGTGACCAGGGCGCCTGCACCAATAATGCAATTCGGTTCGATCACTACATCGTCCATTACAATACTTCCGATTCCGATTAAGTTGTTCGATTTAATATGGCATCCATGCAACGTGACGCTGTGACCTACAGTTACGTAATCTTCCAAAATCGTCGGGAATTTTCCATTGGTGACATGAATTACCGAATTATCCTGAACGTTTGAATAACTGCCGATCCGGATGTAATGAACATCGCCGCGAACTGTCGCATTAAACCAGATGCTGGAATGCGAACCAATTACTACATCGCCAATAACCTGGGCACTATCCTCAATAAATACTGTTTCGTCAAATTGGGGACTCTTATCCAAATAGGGTCGAATCATAATTGTGCTCTAAAGATAAACCCGTATTATATCTCAGGCGAGTAGTCCGCAATTCCGGAGCGTGGGCCTCCGTGCCCGCGGTCTGTGAGAATAGAGGATGGAGAATAGAGGATTGCGTAGACTATGATTCTTTCAGGAGTTCCGTTTCCAATCGTTCTTCAAGGGAATCCCAATTTGTAGGCTTGAGCATTTCTTTTAATTCTGAATCCTGATCGATGTTGATTTTAAGCGCCTTATAAAGTCCTGCCACGAGTTTTAAGAGTTTTGTGATCTCTTCTTCCGTTACAAGGTTCACTTGCATGTCGATTTCCTGGCGCAAATCAGCGATCCTTGATTGCCTGTTCTGGCTAACCAATACCAGGATGGCAAGAATGATTGCTTCCAAAGATACGATAGTTGTCAATAAAACAAAGGGAAAAGGATCAAACGAGCCCCGCCCTCTATTCCAGAGAATCCATATCGCAAAAATTGCGATGTTCGCAAACAAGAACGCAACTGTGCCGCTCCATGACACCAGTTTGTCCGTTATTACCTGGAGAGTGCTGCGTTTTTGGTTGTGCCGCGCTTGAAGACTTTGAACCGCTTTTAGTCTTCGTTCATAATGCTGTCTAAGCCCGAAAGCCTCGATATTTTTTTTATTGTCCTTCATAGGTTAGAGAAAAGAAAGTGACGGAACTTGGTTCCGCCACTTTTGTAATTTCTTATTTCTTCGTTAAATAGATATCGTTTAATTCATGTTCGATGTCGGCTGCGCTGTATTTTGCTTCACCGTACTTTTCTTGAATTTTCCCAATAATCTTTTCACGTCTGCCTTCCATCGCTTCAATATCGTCATCAGTCAATTTGTTCCAATTTTCTTTTATGGAACCTTTCGCCTGCTTCCAATTTCCTTTTATTTGTTCCCAAACGGAATCGGCCTTATCAGATACTTCGTGACCACCTCTTTCTAAAGAGGAAGCAGCGCGCTCGTAAGCATCGCGAGTTGCACCTTTGAATTCTCTAAATTCACTCTTGGTAGAACCACGATGTTCGTTCCATTCAGATTCCAGCTGTGGTTCAACATCTTCATAATCACGTCCACGAAATTCCGGGCGTGTAGCAGATTCATATCCGTATTGATAATAAGGTTGATAGGTTTCGTAAGCGGTCCCATTTTTGTAATACGGCCGATTTTGATATTCGTCTCGCCAGTAAGCTTCTTCTACAGTCGGATCCAGTACTTCAGCAACACCTTTTCCGGCTAAACCGCCAGCAACTGCACCGATTGCACCGCCAACAACCGCTCCAACGGGCACCTCCAACTGCTCCGCCTATGGCAGCTCCAGTTGCCGCACCACCCGCGCCGCCTGCCGCGACACCTACTGGATGCGAACCCTTTTCGCCAGTGATTGGATCAGGATTGCTATCTGGTGTCGGATCAAGACCTCTACGTTTTTCGTCTTTTTCATCCTTTTTCATCTTAATTAACTCCTTTCTTGTCAGGCGCAATTCCTCTGCGCATCAAATTTGTTTTTATTTTTGAATATTTCGAAAACTTGTTGTACGTAGAATCTACGCAGCAGATAATCGGTTTAGTATCGCCCGAAATTCCTTTTAATGTAGTGTGTTCTGCGACATAATCTTCAATCCATTTTCAAAAACTTCGATTGAAGATGATTTAGATTAGATGGGATTGAAGTTGAAAGCTTCTACTTCAATTGAATGCGAGGATCTAGCACGCCGTAGAGGAGATCCACAAGGAGATTTACAATAGCGTAGAGTATCGCAAAAATGAGGATACATCCTTGAACGAGCGGATAATCACGCGAATAGATTGCCTGGATCAAGAGGCGTCCGATTCCAGGCCATGAAAAAATTGTTTCGGTAATAATGGCGCCAGTTAACAAACTACCAAATTGCAATCCCAGAATCGTTAACACTGGGAGCATTGCGTTTGGAAGCGCATGTTTCCACAGAATCGCGCGTTCTGATGTTCCTTTCGCGCGCGCTGTTCGGATGTAATCTGATTGCAATTCTTCCAGCATGCTTGAACGGATCATCCGCACAAGAATTGCTGCCAGCGCTAATCCTAAAGTGAATGATGGCAAAACAGCATGAAGCGGAGTTCCGGTTCCTGAAACTGGAAACCATCCAAGAAAAATAGAAAACAGAAGGATTAAAAGTGGAGCGAGCCAAAAATGTGGAATTGCACTGGCGGCAACTGCCATTACCATTGCAATTCGATCAGGCCAGCGATTTACATTTTTTGCAGCGATGATGCCTAACGGAAATGCAATCAAAATTGCAATGATCATTCCGCCTGTAGCCAGTACCAATGTAGCAGGAAGTCTAGAAATGATTGCAGATGCAACTGGAATTCTTGTGTTCCATGAGTTGCCTAAATCACCGCGAAACACACCGCCGAGATAGTGAAAATATTGAGTTAGCAGCGGCTGATCCAGTAATAATTCTTTTCGCATCGCAGCAACATCTGCGGATCGCGCACCTTCCCCCAGCATTGCTTCAACCGGATCACCAGGTATTAACCGCAAAAACGCAAAGACGATCGTAATAACAGCAAATAGAATTGGGATTAGCAGCAACGTTCTGCGGACGAAGTAATTCTTCATTTAATCACGGAAGTACGGAAGGCACGGAATTATTTTGTTTCTTCCGTGTATTCCGTGTTTCAGTGACCAGGCTCTCTAATATTTAGCCGCTGGATCATATTCATCAGTCCCTGGCGCGTAATCTTCAGTTCTTTCGCGGTTTGGGTTTTGTTCCATTTGTTTCGATTCAAAGCTTGCTGCAAAAATTCGCGTTCAAATTCATTCTTTGCCTCTTCCAACGAATGACCGGCAAATCGTTGAACACGATGTCCACCGCCCGTAATATTCGAAGGCAAATCCTGAACGCTGATGCTTTTGCCCGATTCACAACTTACCAGAGTGCTTTGAATTACATTTTCCAGCTCCCGGACATTTCCCGGCCAATCATACTCAGTAAACGCACGCACAGCCGATGGCGAAAAATTAATATTTTCTTTACTGAAATCTTTGGAATATTTTTCCGTAAAATGCGAAGTTAATGCTGCAATATCTTCTTTTCTTTCTCGCAGCGGTGGAGCATGAAGCAAATGAACGCTGACTCTGTAAAAAAGATCTTCGCGATAAGAGCCTTCCTGAACTAATTTTTTCAAATCTTTATGCGTCGCAAAAATAAATCGTACATCTACTTTTCGAGTGACGGTTTCACCTAAACGCTGAATCTCACGTTCTTGCATCACTCGCAAAAGTTTCACCTGCGCAGTGTGAGTTAAATCACCAATTTCATCCAGGAACAAAGTCCCACCATTTGCTTTTTCGATCAATCCTTGACGGCTCATTGTAGCGCCAGTAAATGCACCGCGCGCGTAACCAAAAAGTTCACTTTCCAACAAAGTTTCAGGCAGCGCGCTGCAATTCAATGCTTGAAACGGACCTGAAGATCGTTGACTGCTTCGGTGAAGATTCCGCGCAATCAATTCTTTTCCTGTTCCGCTTTCACCAAAAATTAAAACTGAGATATCCACCGGTGCTGCCCGCGCCATTTGCCGATACAGGTTCTGCATGCGTGGTGAACCGCCGATCAAGTCTGGATAAGGCGCACGCAAAACTTGAACATCTTGATGTCGATAATGAGCAGCAGGACGTAACGCATTCGTGAGAACGGGCGATGAGGCAGTAGCGAAGAACGAAGCTTTTCCGGAGTCACTTCTGGTGAATGGAGGTTCTTGATCCCACCGTTCGAAATACCACATTCCGCAAACCTGGGTATCGCGCAAAATTGGCACCGCCAGAATGGAGCTGATGTTGTGAAGACGAACTGCAGGATGATTCATGAATTCCGCTTCATGATCAGGCTGCAACAGCACCGTATCTTTACTCCCTTCCAATGTCGCATAGATCCGGTTCTGCAAATTACGTGCGACATCTAGCGATGAATCCACAGGATGTGAATATTCCACTGATTCACCGGTTGAAGTCTGATATCGCAAAATTGCCAGTGATGCATGCAGCTCTTCCGATAGACTTGCTAACACACGCACAAATCGATGCTCCGGTGTTTCCACTCCTGATAGTGAAGCCAATAATGACTGCCACCATTCATACAATGGCTCAGGCTTCACGCGGTTTGGTGACGCCGCTCGCACCAGGCGTCTCAGTTGCCGATGCCTGGGTTGATTCAGAATTTCGCGATAACCCTTTTCCATTCGAGCCAGGAAACGTGAATGCCATCGATCTCGAATTAGTGCCGGATATGCTTCATACAATTTCAGCATTGAATCAAAAAATCGTAACTCATTACGGCTCTTCCGGAAATTACGGATCGCATTTTTTAGATCTGCATCATTACGTGATGGAGGCGAATTCCGCAAGATAATTCGAAGTATCAATGCCATTCCAATCAATTTGTAATGATGGATCTTACGCGCAAGCTTCAATGCTTCTTCAATGTGACTGACCGCTTCATTAATCTCGTTTGTAAAACAGTAATATTGGGCAAGCAAATAATGGATCTCTGATCTCGCCATTGGCTCTTGCTGCAATGTCGAAAGCCGCTTTTGCACATAGTCGACATGCGATCGAGCTTCACGATAGTTTTCTTGTTCCAAAAGGCTGTAAAGCAAAATCATTTTGGTTTGTAAAACGTCCGCTTCTGCATGTAGCTCTTCACAAATTTCTATCGTTCGTTTTAACAATCGGTCTGCTTTGCGGAAAAAGCCGCGTTGAAAAGCAATTACAGCGAGAGCACGAATGTCATATGCAAAATAAAGACGGTTTCCTGCTTTCTTATCTATCGCACGGCATCGTAAATAAATTTTTTCTGCTTCACGCAACTTGCCTTGTTCAATGAAAATCAATCCCATATTGAAATGTGCAAGGCTTACTTCCAGCGGATGTTCAAGCTGACTGAACAATACTGCAGCGGTTCTGAATGCTTTTACAGCATCATTAAAGCGATAAATTTCTAAATACAAATTGCCAAGTTGATTCCATACTCGCGCCATTCCATCAAGGCTTTCCGCGCGTCGCAAATAAAAAATGCTTCGCTTATATGTCCGTTCTGCTTTCTCATACATTGAACGATGAAACGCAGCTGATCCCAAAACCCTCAACGCCAGGCCGATTTCAGTATCATTTGCTGTCTTTTTGGAATATCGAAGCACTTTTTGTGCTTGTACTTGAGCATCCGCAAAAGAACCATCGCGCAAAGCAAGTTCCGCTTTTTGGCGGTATCCGGATGCAAGGGATTCGAAATCCTGTAATTGCTCTGCAATTTGCAATGCCTTATCAAAATCTTGATCTTCGCGATTACCGCGATGCCATGCACAAACACCGCTGGTGAAGTAGTACGGAAGTAAAAGATGTGAATCATTAATTGCTTCAGGAGATAGACTTTTCAAAAGTTTCAATGAAAGCAAAATGTCATTGTTTAATAAGTGACAGCGTGCAATGCGTACAGACAAATCAAACTTCATATTTTTATCGCCTGCGCATTTTTCAATCGCTTTTCGATAGGACTCAGCTGCGGATGGATAATTTCCTTTTCTAAACAGAAGATCGCCTTTGCGGCAATGAAGCATCAGCTTGTCTTGATCACTCAATTTGGAGTCATAACGATCGAGTTCTTCCAAAACAGGAAGAACAACTTGAACCGTTCCAGGCCGATTTTCATCCATTGCGCGGCAAGCATGCTGCAATGCAAGATCAAATTGACCGCCCTTCAAAAGATGTTTTGAAATTCGTGGATCCAATTCACCATCAGAATTCCGTAACAAAGTTTGCGCAATGTTTTGATGAAATCCGGAAAGTCTTTCAGGATCTGTTTGGCGATAAAGAAAATCTGCAAGCAAAGGTTTTCGAAATTGAAGTTGTCCGTCGGTCTGAATCAAGATCCCTTTTTCTCGCAGTGATTGAACAATCGTTGTTCTGCCTTCGTTTGCGCATTCTACAAAAGCAGCATCAAAAGTTGGACCTTGAATGGATGCAGATTCAAGAAAGTTGCGTTCTGCAGCAGTTAATTCTGGAAGCTGACTTAAATAAAAATTAGAGAGAACTCCAGGCAGTGCAGGAATTTCCCGAATAGGCAATGTCCATCCAGTGTCTTCCCATTTCAACGAATTTTGATTTTGTTTGAATACTTCACGCAAATATTCCTGGAACAACAAAGGATTTCCCGATGTTCTATTGAAGATTTCTTGCAGCACTGTCTGCCTTTGTTCTTTTTTCCATAATGGAACAATGAAGGATCCTGAAAGTTCATTGGGTTTCATAGTCTCTAATTGAATCTGAATCGCGGAATCGGAAAGTTCTGTGAAACGAGTTGATCCGGTGAAGATGAACAAAACACGCTGGTTGGAAATATGTCGAACGATCCGTGAAAGCATGGATATTGATTGAAAATCAGCCCGGTCCAGATCATCAACAAGAAAGACACAACATTGAGAGTTCGAAAGTTTTAAAAATTCCAGAACTTGAATGAACAGCGAAACAATGCGTTCTTCTGAAACATCCGCTGATCCGTGCATAAACTGTGTCCAGCGGCCTGATGAAAGTTCAGTCCGGCATTTGGAATAAGAATCGGTATTTTCAAAAAATCGATCCAACAATTTCCGGATCAAATGATAAGGACGGTCATCGCGCGGTGTTGAACAAAATGTAATATGGGCATTTCTTCCTGCTAGCTCCCGAAAAGCCTGACGGAGTAAAGTCGATTTCCCTTCGCCTGGATCTGCTTGAAAAACCACTGCTCTGCCGCAAGAACGCTGAGCGAGTTGAAATAGACCTGTTACCATTTCAACTTCGCGACGTCGCAGAATTTCAGCTCCGCAAGTTATCAAATCTGGCGAAACAAATTGTTCCGAAAGAAGATCTTTTAGACATTCGGTCAATGAAATCTGTTTTCTACGTTCCCAACTTTTCAAAATCTTTAAGACTCTTTGTTTTGATGCAGGTGGATTCGGCCAGTTTCGCAAAGTTTCAAGTATGATCCGCGAATGTTCTTCAATTTCCCAATCGGTGCTGACACGTAGATTGCTCATTCCTGCGAAGTAAGGTTTTGAAGTTTGGGAATCAAAAAGTAAAAAATTGGGATCGCAGCGAAATACAAGTCCTCTATGATGCAAAAGATTTGTTAGTGAAATGAACTGCGCGCAGAAAGTAAAGAAATCCCAATCTTCAGGCAGTGGTTGAGGTTGAAAATCAAGCGGCATTGTAAATGCGAATTGTCCATTGCGAAGAACTCCTGCATATTCCGGCTGAATCAATAAAGGATGACGCACCTGGCTGAGGATTGTGTAATCATTCCATGCACCTGGGCGCCCGGTAAGAAGTCGCTTTAAGGCATGAAGACCTCCATCAATTCGGCCTTCCCATAATTCAGCAGCGCGTGTACGTGCTAACAGGCGTGATTTTTCAAACGGCAGAGGAGTTAAATAGCGTTTAGGCATCGCCTTGAGTGATAAAGCGGGAACTATTGCTATTGTATTAGTGTTTCTAACGACTGTAAACGCCGGGGATGCGCTCTCGTTCGTTTCTCCACCTTATGAAGGGGGAGATGAAAGAGGGGGTTGGAGATTTTCACAATCTATCCAACCACCCCCTTCATAAGGAGGGGGGAACTTCATTGACCATCGATTTTCAAAGCAGTCGCGGAGCCCGTGTTTCAAATTTCCGGCGGCCGCGCTTACTTCTTTTCCACGGTAATTTGGGCGTAGCGACTCATGATTATTTTTATTCCTTCGGGAAAACGGATGGTTAATTTCCAATCATTTGGCGCGCCCTCCACATTCATCACTGTGCCACGTCCCAGCTTTTCATGTCTGATAACTGAACCTGCTTTGTAAGGAGCATCCGGATCGGACTTGAAATCTCCTTTTCCCGGAGGGCGAGCGGAGTCCCTGCCAGCCAATTGTGTGGAAGTTTGAAATCTTTCGGAGCGTTTGTAAACTTTGAACCATGACGGGATTTCATCCAAAAATCTTGATGGCTGATTAGACATTGCTGATCCAAACATCCCTCTGCGCTGCGCCCAGCTTAAAAAAAGTTTTTGGCGTGCGCGTGTCATTGCCACATAAAAAAGGCGCCGTTCTTCTTCCACATCGTCCGAAGATTCCAAAGATTTTATATGTGGAAATAATCCTTCTTCCATTCCAATCACAAACAAAACATCAAACTCCAACCCTTTCGCGCTGTGGACAGTCAACAAAGTAACTGCTTCATCTGACGCTTCTGATCGACTTTGCAACGGCAAATTTCCAATGAACTCGGTTAAATCAAATCCCTCTTGCAATTCACTATCGTGCAAATGTGCGATGAATTCAGTAACGTTTTCCATCCGTTCATCAGAGGTAAGCGGTTCATCGCGCCTCAAATAATCTGCATATCCGATTCTTTGAAGTAACTCCTGCAAAAATGCAGATGCTGTTTTCTGATTCAATGAAGGCTCATACAATCGCAAGAAATCTCGGACTGCAGATCCACCCACATTCATTGCAGCATCAAACAAAGATGAACTGGATTCCGATGCAGCGCCTTGAATCTGTTCCAGCATTTTTTTACCTACACCGCGCGGTGGAATATTTATGATGCGAAGAAAACTTGTGGAATCATTTCGATTCACTAAAAGTCGCAGAAATGCGATCACATCACGGATTTCACGACGTTCATAAAAACCGACACCACCAACAATCCGATGAGGAATTTGCGCTTTTACAAATGATTCTTCTAAAGCACGGGATTGTGCGTTGGCTCTGTACAGAACCGCAATCTCGGATGGACGTCTTTCTTTCAGCTCCGCCATTACCCGGAGTGTTACATAGGTTGCTTCATCATATTCATCAAAGGCGTGATATACCTCAACAGGCTCTCCAGGCTGATTCTCAGTCCAAAGTTCTTTTTTGATGCGTGAACGATTATTCGAAATTACAGCTTGTGCCGCTTTCAGGATTGTTTTCGTGAACCGATAATTTTGCTCTAATTTAATCAGCCGGACGTTCGGAAAATCTCGCAGAAAATGCTGAATATTTTCAGCACGTGCGCCGCGAAATCGATAAATTGATTGATCCTCGTCTCCTACAACTAAAACATTTGCCTGTGGTCCGGTAAGTATTTTCAAAAGATCGTATTGAATTTCATTGGTATCTTGATATTCATCCACCATCAGGTGTGTGTAGTTTTGCAAATACCATTGGCGGATCTGTGGATACTCTTTCAAGATTTGTAGCGGCAAAACCAGTAAATCATCAAAATCAACCGCATTCGATTCTCGAAGCATCCGTTGATAGCATTCGATGATCTTCTGCATGTTAAGATCGTAAACATTCGGAATCTCGAGTTTTGATTTATACCACTTGATAAAATATTGAATGTCGCGAGCCTCGTAACGCTGTTCATTCAAATTAAGCTGACGGATGCATTCCTTAACCACACTCAGTTGATTATCTTCGTCATATACCATGAAGCTGCGATCGTATCCTAAAACATTGATGTAACGGCGCAGCATCAAAGCTCCGAAAGAATGAAATGTGGAAATCAGCGGAGGTGTAAATTCAGACCCAGCAAGTTGTTGAGTCCTGATTTTCATTTCATTTGCGGCTTTGTTGGTAAATGTCAGTGCCAGAATGTTTTCTGGAGATGCTGCTCCTGATAAAAGCAAATATGGAATGCGATAAGTGATTACGCGGGTTTTTCCGGAGCCAGCGCCGGCTACAACCGCAATCGGGCCTTCAACAGCCGACACTGCTTCTTGCTGCTGTGGATTGAGAAATTGCATTAATGTAGCAATACGTTCAGATTGCATTGATTTTAGATTGCGGTGAGAAGTCAAAAAGACTAATTAAAAAAAGCTCTCTTTAATTATGATTAAATCACCATCTTGCAGTGGAATATCAGGTTTCTTACCAGACAAAATTTCATCAAGGTTTACTTCCAATATAGATTCTTTGCCTGATGCATTCTTTCTTTTGATTTTTACTCCACTCTTGGATGCCCGCTGTAATCCACCAGCTCTCGCAATCGCTTTTAGTAATGTGCTCTCACTTCCAGATATCAAATTGTAAACACCTGGTGTTGCAACGGCACCAAATAGCGAAACGCTGATTTGTTCCTGCGGTGGAATATTTACAACATCACCCGCTCGTAACCAAATATTCCAGGCAGGATCACCTTTCATCAATAAATTTTCACGAAGGATACCGAGCCGCGTACTTTGACCTTTAACATCCTGTCGAAAAACAAAAATGCCTTTGCCCGCATCAGGACGAACTCCACCAGCCTGGGCCAGCATTTGAATAATCGTTCGTGAGCCTGTCAGTGAATATGTACCCGGAGTTTGAACCGATCCAATAATCGATATTTTTTGCGAATTAAATTCTTTTACAAAAACACTGACCTGAGGATTCTGCAGAAATTGATCACCAAGAAGTTTTGCAATCTTGTCGGAAAGTTCAGGTGCTGTTAGTCCACTTACTTTAATTGATCCCAAGAACGGCAAAGTAATGGGCACCATCACCCGCAATTCGGATCGTTACGTTCAATTCATTCATCTGCAGAACTTTGAGTTCGATCACATCTTCCGGAACCCAAAACATAATCGGTAGAGTTTGCAGGGACTGTGAAAAACAATGCCGGATCCGCATCTGTGGGCTCAAGATCTAACCCACCTCCAGGAATTCGAACAACCGTCTTCGGTTGTGAAACAGGAGGAATATTCGGAGTAGCTTGCTGCTGAGCAGGTTGTTCAGCCTGCGCTTGCGGTTTTTCGATGGGTTTTGTTATTTGATTTGACTGCTGGTCAGGTTGAGAAGGCGACGTTTCCGCAGGGTTCGTTTCTTCTGTTGTTACATCTTGTCTTTCAGGAAGTGTTTCTTGCTGAACTTGAGTATTGGAAGTGTCAGGAACTGTTGGTGGTTGTTCAGTCTGTGTATATGTTTGTTGTGGCGGCGGTTCAATTGTCGTCATTTCAAGAACTAAACCTGAATTATGAACTCGTACCGCAAATTTCATATGCGCTTTTAGTTCAAAGACGATTCGGGCACCAGGTTCACTCGATTGACCATGCAAGAGCTCGTAACATCTGATGTTGCCGACGTATTGATTCTGAAGTGTTTGAGAAGTCAATTGACTCCTAACATTCTTAAAATCGAGTGACCAATCGCGCCGGATTGGGAAGAGTATGATATGCAAACTCAATTGCTCCGTCCGCAACAATTTCGATATTCACTCCGTTCGGCGTTTCAGTTACATGCAATCCTGTAAGAGTTTGAGCAGGTGAAGAATCGGAACTTTTTCTAAAGGATCCCTGCGAAGGGAAAGGTAAAGTCTCCTCTTGCGCGGCAAGAGTAGAAGACCAAATGAATAACGATAAACAGACGTAAAGTGCGATATGTCTAAAACGCAAATAGTCCCCCTGGGGAGAATGTAAGATTATACGGGCGCTCCTCGGCACCTGTCAAAATATAATGAATTTGTGGGCGCATAATCCAGTGATTGATGTTAAAATGATTAAACTCTTGAGTTTAGGGGAAGATTATGGGGATTAGGTACCGGATATTAGCCGTCGTGGCATTCGTGTTCTTGTTTTCAGTGGTTGCATCTGCGCAAGTTGTTCCAAAAGAGGAGAAAAAGCCTGAAGGTTTGATGGAAGTTTTAATCGATCAGGCGTTGCAAAATACCCTGTTTCGAGCAGGGATTTTTTACGTGCAACCTGGCCTCAATATTTTTGGTCAGTATGATTCGAATGGGCTTTCTGTAGAAAATAATCCCCAATCTGACTACAACTTTCAAGCAGTGCCCTCAGCACTTATTTTCCTTCCTTTTAAAACAAGAGCTTTGTTAGAAGTCGATGAGGCTGTGCAATTCATTTATTATCGCGAACTTGACGATCTCAATGGTGTTTTTAATTCGACGAGAGCGAAATTTACTATTGGTGGTCCAAGACTTCTATTTACAATTAGCGATGATTTTCACGTAGAACGAATTAGACCAACACAAGAATTTGATTTTCCGACAAATCAACGACGCAATAACTTCTATTCATCCTTCACTCTTGGTCTCGGAGAACGATCAGAGCTCGAAGCTGGATTCCAATCTTCGACAGATAGAATTATCGAAGACATTGTGAATCCGACCGGCATTCCTTTGTCTGATTTTTTTGACCGTACTGAAAACCGCGCTTTTGTTGAATTAAGAAGAAATGTTTCTGAACGCACTTCGTTTGTTGGAAATTTTTATTACGAAAACATTCATTTTGCCGAAGAATCAGTTCAGCCTGATGCGACCACCTGGGCTTTGCAGGGTGGATTTAGTTTCCAGGCGCGCGGAAATATTACAGGACAAGCTCTTTTAGGATATAAACACCTTACGCCTGATATTGCAGGTTTACCCGATTACAACGGAATCATTGGCTCCGGAGCTATTCGAGTTAGAGTCGGGGAAAGAACAACTGTAGGCATCGACTACGCAAGAGATGCACAACCATCAGTCACCGGAGAGAACTGGTTTTTTATTGAATCACGCATCATTCCATCGATTGAATATTACATAACTCGATCACTCTCCGTTTATGGAGATGTTGGGTATGGAAAGAACAGCTATGAACTGCCTGGAGAAATTGTTGGTAATAACGGTGAACCTACAATCGGTGAAATCCAAGATGATTCCACTTACTCTGACCTTGGATTCAGATACAAAATCAAAAACTATTGGAACGTTTTTGTTGGTGGCAGCTGGTTTTCCAGAAATTCAAATTTGCCAGGCAGTGAAAAAGATCGCTATTTGATCTCCTGGGGAATATCGACGTCTTTTAAATAGAGTTCAGTTCGTCACAATCAGAAACGCACCAAATTCTTGACCACCCATTGGTATATCTACTGGCCCATTGTAGATTCCTGAAACAACTGGCGTACCAAATACATTCCTTGGGTCCAACACTTTAAAATTCTGACCTTTCGAAACAACCGCTGAAAGATTTGCGGTTACGCTGCTAAGTTGATTCCAATTATAAATGGCAAGATGTCCACGGCCTTTTTCATAATCATTTGGAACAATAAAGCTTTTTGTTGGGGTCACTTCTTTCAATTCTGAGGAATTTTTGTCAAATCCATTCCCGGCATCCGCAGTTGCGGATTTCCAATCATCGAATTTAATGGCCCCACGATCTATGCCATCAGCATAAAAATTTGCATAGAAAGGCGAAGAATATTTGTTGTTATTAAAAGTATCACCGGATTTAATAGCAACACACCCGCTGCACAGCCCGCCTTGAGTAAACGCCGATGTTCGAAATTCAATGTGATTCCCACCAGGGTACAAAATCTCGTTTTTTGAAATTAGGTTTGGCTTTGATTGTGGATATTTCACTTCACCCTGGCCCCAAAACCATTTTACCCAGAGTGGTGTTCTGCCCATGTAATTCTTTTTCATCTTAATTTGAGATGGAACACCATAACCAAATTGAGTAAGCGCGTTGTAAAAATAATTCGAAACCACGATTTCACGATCGGATGGTTGATTGTATCCACCAATTAAAAATTCACCATTGCGAAGAATGTTGAATTTCAAATAAAAACCGCTGATGAAACTATTCTGAGTATAGGCATGAAAGTTGTAAGTGTTATGAGTAGCGTCGATAGAATCCAGCATCATATTGCCGACGATATATTTGTATTTATTTTTTTTGTAATCATTCTGCGCATAAATGTTGTGTGGATTATTTCCGTCGGGAATTTGTGCGTAGACAATATTGCCATACAAAACCTGACCTTTGCCGGTATTCCAGGTTCCAATGCCCGGTTTCCCAAACTGATCATGAACAATGTTGTTAATCGCATGAACGCCGTCACCATACATTTCGATCCCGCCGATATCTGTAACCCCGCCTGGATCAATAATTTCCATTCCCCAGATCCAATTGAAAGCGGCATCAACCTGAAATGAGCCATTTACTATCACACGATCGCCAGGTTTGGCTCGAAACACAATCGGATTATCGGAGGAACCATTTCGGGTTAAATGGATTAATCCCGTATAGGTTCCATCAAGCAACCAATAAAGATCACCCGGCTGCGCTGAGGAGATTGCTGAATTTAATGACATCGGATCGGATTCACTATTTCCTGATCCATTTCCAGTTGAAGATACAAAAAGTTCTCGTTTCGGCGAAAAAGCATCCAGCCATGGTGAACCAGCAGAAGCTACGTCGATTTGAAGAATAAGCAGAAAAAGTAAGGGGATTACATTTCGGAACGCTGCCATGGTCCCCTCCAAGGATTGGAGTAATTCTCTCTGGTTTCGTTTTTTATTTAAATCTAAATGCCCGAAATTATTTTTTCGACATTTTGAAACGCATGAAGGTTTCATGCTACCCCTGAAAAAGAAATCAATCAACCCCTTAGACCCACCGGAGTTCCGTATGATAATAAGCTGTGCGATCACATCTAACGATCAGATGTTTATTGGCTATTGTACTTTTAGGTACTTCAGTTTTCTGGTTGAAATGCATCAAAGACATACCATATTACGATGATGATTATCAGTTTTATTTTGATCCACAACCTCAATCAAGCTTTCATTACTTTCTGCATAAGAATCCACGAAACGCATATGCATGGCGCCCACTTGAGGCAACGACTTTAGTATTAATTCAGAAAAAATGGGCATTGAATCCATTTCCAATACATTTTGCAACTGTAGCCGGACATCTTTTATTGGCCATTTTGACATTTTTTATTTTTCGAAAACTTTATGATGAGAAAATTGGTGCAATCGCTGCAATCCTGTTCAGTATCCATCCCGGCGCAGTACATCCAGTCGCTTCGATCGATACGCTGAGTCAAATCTTTGGAGTTTTATTTACATATCTATGCTGTTTCATTTTCCTTTTCTTCGATAGAACGATAAAGAGAGACATCCTGGGTCTGGCATGTGTTGCAATCGCGCTTCTTTGGAAAGAAACTTCGGTCTGTATCTTCCCTGTTTTGTTTCTAGCCTATTTGTTATCAGACAAATTAAATAACGAAAAACGTACGCTGGTTCTGGTCCTAATTTTGATTGTGGGTTACGTAGCAGCAAGACATGTTCTTGATTTCCCGTCTTTGAAATTCGGAGGAAGCGGACGCTTTGGCATTAATTTATTTCGAGCGCCGGTCAACTTTGCAATTTTGTGGTTCACTGCATTGAATCCGTTTTCAACTTTGCAAATATTTATCGCTCAAAAAATGAAAGATTTTTTATTTCTGCTATTGGTTGGATGTTATTTTTTAATAATGTTTTTGCTGATCATTACGCTTTTTTACAAACAAAGACAGTTAATTCGAATTACGGTCTGGTTCTTCGTGATAGGCTCCGCATTGTTAATTCCTACCGTCTTCTTTAATCATGTTTCGGAATTGTATGTTTACAGCCTGCTGCCTTTTGCCTGCGGACTACTTGCAGTTTTCTTCATAAAAACATTTGAACTGCCGCAATCGGCCGATACCCTCAGGAAATTGTGTCTAATTGTATTTCTTGTTGTGGGCGTCAGCTCAGTTTATACAAAGAGCGCAGCAATGCTTTCAACGGGAAAGCAGGCTGAACGTCTGACGAATGAGGTTCTTAATGCTGTGAAATCACAGCCTCAGGGAGGGACGTTAATTCTTCAAAATCCTGATTGTAAATATCAGTATTCAATCTTTGTTGCCTGCGGTTATGAAGCAATTAACGAATCATTCGATTGGATTCTTTATAAGGCGGGTCGACCGGATGTGAAGATCGAAATGAGACAGGGAAAATCTACTGCTGAACAATGACGAATGCGCCAAATTCTTTATTCACATCTGAGTATGGAGTAAAGATATTTTGGGCTAAGCCCTAAGATGATAGCCAGGCGTTGAAGTTTCGGAAATCCCGGATAAATCGCAATCTTTATTGGATTCTCCTCCTCTTTCAAAATAACAAGACGCTTACCATCGACCGAAGGTTGAAGTATTAATTGTTTGAGGCGGCGGCTTGTCAAACTATGAGGATGCATTGGATCTACAATCTTGCCGAGAGCAGCGTGCAGCAAGGCAGCGAATCGTGAAAATACATGGCCTGAGATCATTATCGCCGCTCCTGGTTTCGCAATTCGCAATACTTCGCGAACAGTTGCTTGTGGTCTGTCAACATGATCGATTGTTTGAAGATAAAAAATCACATCGAATGAATCATTTTTGAAAGGCAACGATTCACCCATCGCCTCAACAATTTTCGATTCCGGTGATATAAGCTCCGAAAAATTTCGTTTGAAAAAAATGGAAAGCGGATCCAACAGGAATCTGCTACCCGGACAAAAATGCACAAAACCCTGAGCGCCTGAACCAATTTGGAGAACCCTCGGAGAAGAGGGAATCTTTAGATGTTGTTGAAGAAGTCCAATATGATGGACAGCATCGTTCTGCATCTGTAGCCAAACTACGTGCATATCGTTGCGATCTTTCCAGCGAAGCCACCATTCCTTTTCTAACTTCTGTGCTTCTTTCCAACGAATCGAAGGTGTAGGATGCATCCGAAAGGAATTATATCGTGAGGCATTTTAGGTGCGTCAAGGAGCATTGAAAATTGACCACCCTCGGTGTTTCGATATTCTTTCGAATATCAATTATGCGGGGAAAATCTACTGTTGAACAATGACAAATGCGCCAAATTCTTTGCCCATTGGAAGTTCAATTGGTCCGCTGTAGGTTCCAGCTAAAGTTGGCGTTTGAAAAACTTTTTTGGCATCATAAATCGTGAATCTTGATCCAGCATGCAAAAAGCTTCCTAAATCGACACGCACTGTTGCAGCATTAGACCAGTTGTAAACAACCAGATTGGCACGTGTTGGTTCATAGTCATTTTTTAAAATTACCACTTTCGTTTCTCGTGGCGCTCCAACGATGGTTGAGTTGCCGTCAAAACGTTTCCCAGCTTCAGCAGTAGCATTTCGCCAACCATCCATTCCAAGAACACCCAGATTTTTATTATCAGCATAAAATCTTGCCTGGAATGGTGACGTATATTTATTTTGATCGAAAATATCTACAGGGCGAATTCGCGCGCAACCATCACAACGTTCCGGCCATAAGAATGCTGATGTAGAAAAATCAATATGAGGTGCCGGCGGCAACAAAATTTCATTATTGCTATAGATATTTGGTGCAGTTTGTTTGTATTGACTTTCTCCTGCCCCCCAGAAGTATTGAGTGATTAGCTCTGAACGGCCGAGATAATTGTATTGAAACCGGACTTGAGTTGGACGTCTATAGCCGATTTGAACCGGAGCTTTGTAAAAATAACTTTGTTTCACTACTTCATGATCGGCTGGTAAATTAAAACCACCAATCAAAAATATCCCGTTCCGCACGATGTTTTGCTCAAACCACAGCCCGGTAATTAAACTGCCTTGAGTATAAGCATGAACGTTGTAAGTTGCTTCAGTCGCATCCTTGGAATCAAGAAACATATTGTTGATGATGTACTTGTATCCCATGTGTGCAAAATCATTTTGAATATAAAGGTTGTGGGGATTGTTTTGTTTTGGAATTTGTTTGTAAACAATATTTCCGTAAATAACTTGATCTTCACCTGTTTGCCACGAGCCGATGCCTACTTTTCCTTTTTGATCGTGAATCACGTTATTGATGACATGAATACCCGGGGCAAGCATGTCTACGCCGCTGGTTTCTGAAACTCCACCGGGATCCATAATTTCAAGGCCCCAAATCCAGGTGTATGCGGTAAATACCTGAAAGCTGCCTTGCACCACCACTCGTCTTCCTGGAGTTCCACGAAAGATAATTGGATTTTTTTCCGTCCCACTATTTTTCTGCAACACAAACGCACCTTTGTACTGACCTTCCTGGAGCCAATACAGATCGCCGGCTTTCGCTGTATCAATTGCCTTCTTCAGACTCATCGGACTTGATGCGGATCTTCCATCACTGCTTCCGGTGGGACTTACGTACATCTGGCGCAAAGGTGTGACTGCACGGAACCATGGTCTGGCTGCTCCGCCCTGTTGCTGTTCTGCTGAAATTTCAACAGAAGCAGTTTGCAGAAACGTGCAATCACCGATCAAAAACAAAAGAACCAGGAACAAGGCATAACGCGAAAATCTTTTGGTCATAGAAATTAACTTAAGCTTCATAAGCCAAAGGTGCCATCGCGCTCTTCCTCGCGATTGCCTGGCGAAATAGCGTTTTTAAGCTTTAAAGTTGAAGTTGTTGTCGTACTACCTTGCAGCCGGGTCCATAGTGGAGATGAATCCATTCTGTTTTCTACAGCTCCTGTCATAGACAATAGAGTATCTACAAAACGAGGATGCAAGAAAACTTCAACAACTTTAGGATCAAACATCTTACCTGATTCTTGTCTTACAAGTTCAAGTGCTTCTTGTACTGGAAATGCCTTTCTGTGACTTCGTTCTGAAGTAAGTGCCACATAGAAATCAGCAAGCGCTAAAATTCTGGCGCCTAAATGGATTTCATCTTTCCGAAGTCCAAGCGGATAACCATTCCCGTCGTACCTTTCGTGATGATATTTTACGTACGCTAAAACTTCGGGCCATGGAAATTGAATGTCTTCAATCATGACTGCAGAATGAAGAACATGTTTCTTTACTTCATCCATTTCATCGGTAGTAAGCGTACTTCGTTTTGTTAAAATTTCTTCGCAAATTTTTGATGTTCCAATATCATGCAACAACGCCGCCGATACAAGCGCTTTCTTTTGATCGCCGTTGAGACCCAGCCACTCAGCCAATTCAAGACAATGCAGTGCGACGCGAATTCCGTGATCTTCATCCCAACCTTTGCCTGAATAACTGGCGAGTTCACGGCACACTCGAACAAATAACTTTTCGAGCATTTCCATTTTGTTTCGGATTTCAACAACTTCAGCCGCTTTTGTTACCTTGTTGTATTGGGTCAGCGCAAACGAAAGGTTTTGTAATGCCTTGCTGATTTGCTCTTGATCAATGCAAAGCAGAGAAAGCGACACATGGACATCGCCCATCAGCATAAATTGCCCGGTTTCATTGCAAAGAGCCAATGATTTCTGCAGATTCTCTTCTGCTAACCCAAGCTTTAATTCTTCGTGCAAGATGCTTCCCAAAATCAAATAAACTTCCGCTAACTTCCGCTTGGACCCGCCAGAAAGCAGAATTTCCAGAGATTGTTCAGCCAACTCGCGGGCTTTGAGACTTTGCTTGCGAGCCATACTTAAACGAGACAGCTGAAGATAGATTCCGGCTTGAAGATTTCTATCTTGAAGTTGCCTTGAATAAATTAACGCCTGGTAAAAATATCGTTCCGCCCGTTTGGTCCATGATAATTTTGCAGCACATGAACCCAATCGGAAGATTGCGTCCGCCCATTCCAAATTGACAGGTTCATTTTTCCAGCAATCAACAGCTTTTTTTAAGTACGAAACTGCTTTGTGATACTTTCCTTGTTTTTCATAAACACGGCCGATGCTAGTTAAGATCGTACGTTTGTTTTCTTCCGTTTTATAAAAACTTTCCATGCGCATGGCTGATCGGTAATGCTTCAGAGCAGTTATCAGATCATCAGCTTGTTCGGATGCTTTACCGAGAAAGATGCTGGAAAGCAGCAACCCTGGAATGTAGCCATTTTTTCTGCTTATTTCTTTACTTTGATTCAGCAGTTCTATTGCCTGGCCGAGATTCCATTTTTTCAAATGAACATTCGCGGTTCTGCAAAGCAGATCTGCATAGCGTGTTTGAATGCCTTCGCTAAGTCGCAGCGCTTCGTTGTAATTTTCCAAAGCTTGATCCCAATTCTCTTTTGACTCCGCTTCGCGGGCCGCAGAGATCAACTCGGATATCCTTCCTCGGAAAAAGATTGTATGACCGCCAGGCTGCAATCCTTCTTGCGATGATACAAATTTCTGCAGACGATCAGCGAGATCTGCATTTTCATGATCCTTCGCTAACTTTTGCAATTCATCTATCTCACTGGCCAGAATTTCAGGCGCAGGTAAATGATTCTTTTGAATCCTGAATATTCTTGAATGCTGAGTTTCAAGTTTTGATTCGCCCGGTGCGACAAGCTCTTCATGCATTTTTTCGCCAGGACGGATTCCTGTATAAACGATTGGTATGTCGATATCAGGTCTGGCACCACGCAACCGTATTAACCGGCGCGCGAGATCATCGATCTTAATCCTTTCGCCCATGTGTAGCATGAAAATATCGCGGCCTTGAGTAAAAGTAGCAGCCTGGATGATGAGACGCACTGCTTCTTTGATGCTCAAGAAATAGCGAGTCATTTCCGGATGTGTAACCATCACCGGACCGCCAGCACTTATTTGTTGCTCGAATGCCGGCACAACGCTGCCACGGCTCGCAAGTACGTTTCCAAATCGAACCGCAGTAAAAAGTGTATTTTGTAAGTTGGAAGCTTGATTCTCATCAACTAATCGTTTCCTGTCTGCTCTTTGCTGTTTCCTTCTTTCCTGAGCATCTGCTTCACGTTCGCGGCGCGACCATGCATCAGGATTCATAATCATTAATTCAGCTAGCCATTTGGTAGCTCCCATTATGCACACCGGTTGAACTGCTTTATCCGTTGAAACAAAAACGAAACGCTCGACTTCGTATTCACGCGAAAGTTCGACAATATTTTTTGTGCCGTAAACATTTACCCAGAGTGCTTCATCTGGCTGATCTTCCATCATTGGCACATGTTTGTAAGCAGCCGCGTGAAAGACCACTTGCGGCCGGTATTTCGTAAAAACAAAATTCATTTTTGAACGATTCGTAATGCTGGCAACGATCGGTATAACACGATCATTTATGGAGGCTCGATTATTTCCATTTTGTGCAGCATAAATTCGGTTTAAATAATTGTGAGTCTCATACAAACCGGACTCGTTATTATCAACAAGAACAAGTTGCTGAGGATTGAACGAGAGAATTTGTTCCGATAATTCAGAACCAATCGATCCGGCAGCTCCGGTAACCAGAACTCGGCATCCTTCCAGCAGCTTGCTGCATGCGCTGGCATCAATTTCTACAGCCTGTCTTCCAAGGAGATCTTCTGATGAGACATCGCGAATCGGGGGTGCATCCGATTGAATTTCCAAAAACTCCATCGGATCAGGGATTACTTTTATTCGTGCTTGACTCTTTTCGCAGGCATCAAGGATTTTGCGAAAATCTCCGCCAATAATGTTATAGATCGCAATAACAATTAAATCGATTCTATATTTCGATACGATTTCCGGGATAAGAGTATAGTCTCCGAAAATTGGGAGGTCATGAAGTCGCATGTGATCCTTTTCAGGATCATCATCAATGAAACCAACTAATTCATATCGTCTTTCGCCAGGAGAATACATGATGCGGCGCGCAAACAATTCTCCAGCTTCTCCGGCACCAACAACCAATACACGTTCCCGATTTTGCTTTTCGGTATCTCGATATTCACTCCATCTCCAATGCATTCCAGTCCACAAGCGCTGTCGATATCGCACTGCAGTAAATCCAATGAAAGCAAAAGCTCCGCTCAGCAAGCACACGCTGATTGGAATTGGACGTGGGTTGGGCCAGAGTAAATCCAGGAGTGTGATCAGACCGACCGAGCACAAGTTTGCTTCGGCGATGCTGATTACTTCACCGGCAGCAGCATATTGCCATACTCGTTGATACATCCGGAACCAGAAATTCGAAAACCAATAAATCAGGATCGAAATTCCGGTAAACAGAAGTACCGGTTCACTGTCCAGACTTGCCGTCAATGAACGTATGGACCACGCCTGTCCATAAACTTAGCATCACGACGACTGCGTCGAGAACAATAAGTTTCAGATACCTTTCAACTACGCGTTTAATAATTCGCAACGCGCCCCTTTGTTCCATACTCCCCTACTCCCTCTCTGTGTGTTCATATACCTCAACAGAGCCACGCGAATCTACTATCTATTCATTCGGCTTAAAAATTGTGTAAGCGGTCTTGAAACAGATAGCTACATCACGGATTAGCGATTGGTTCTCTACATAATCCAAATCGATTTTTAATTTTTTTGGCATTACCTGGCGGACATAATACTCTTCCAAATTGTCCGCTTGCCTTGAAAGTAATTTCTCCTCGTGCCGGTATTGAATTGATGCCGGACTCGATAGTCCGGGTTTAACCAAAAGTACTTTCCGCTGTTCTTCGTTATATTTTTCAACATAACGAGGATCTTCTGGCCGTGGTCCGACGAGACTCATATCTCCTCGAATCACATTCCAAAGTTGCGGAATTTCATCAAACTTAATCTCGCGCAAAATTTTTCCTGTCCGCGTAATTCGCGGATCTCTTTTTTGAGTGATTGCCGGTCCTAAATTCGAACTATTCACTTTCATTGTTCGAAACTTCAAAAGATTGAAAAACCTTCCACCTTTACCAACTCTTAGAGCCTGATAATGAACTGGCCCTGATGAATCCAGCTTGATCAAAAGAGCGATCAATAAGTAAAAAGGCGCAAACAGAACCAGAAAAATAATAGAAACACTTAGGTCAAAAATTCGTTTCGTCATTAATACTTATCGCCTTTTTTTGTTATTTGTTCACTAAGCTAATGTTTCTGGTAGGTAAGATCTTTTGGACCTGGAACGGCAGCGACGTTACTTTGGAATGATTTAAAGCGCCACAGTCCGGCAAGAAACCCCACCCCATATGCTATATGCATACATCCAAACACTATTGGCAGTAGAAGTATTGTTCGGATTCTCTGGTATCCGAGAAAAACACTTGCGCCAAAATTAGCAAGTAAATACGGACCAAGAACAGTTGCCATAATCCACATCTGCCCTGAAACAAGAGCCAAAACAAAACTAAGCAAAAGAGCTATTACAAACGCTGATGGCGCAAGTTGCCTAATCGAACTCACCCCTCGGCGTTTCCGGATTACAAGTACCTTGTAAAATCCATATTCAAAATATTGTTTCCATAAACGAGAAATGCTATCCCGCGGATAATAATTTGCAAAGATTTTTGGATCGAATCGGATTTTTCCGCCTGCTTGTGTTAAGCGGAAATTAAATTCATCATCCTGATTTCGAACAAGCTGTTCATCAAATCCACCTGTTTTTTGAAAAGCATCTCTTTTGTAGGAGCCTAAATAGACGGTATCAACCCAATTGGGTTTTGTTCCGTAATGAAAGTACGCGGTACCGACACCAAACCGTGAACTCATAGCTAACGCAATCACTTTACCTACTACCCCTTCTCCGTATGCCTTTTGGAGACCACCAGCGCAGTCTGCCCCTGACTCGCGGAGGACTTGAACACAATTGCTAATATAATCAAACGGCAAAACGCAGTGGCCGTCAACTCTTATTATTACCTCCCCCATCGCATTTCTAAGACCAATATTCAATGACGAGGGCACAATTCCAGCCGGATTATCGAGGATTTTCACGCGTGGAGATTGAATCTTCTGACGCGTTCCATCCTTCGAATTACCGTCGACAACCAGGATTTCCATCCGATGCTCAGGATAATCTTGTTTCAAGACCGAGCCTAAGCTGTGTTCAATGAAATCTTCTTCATCTCGCACCGGCATAATCACGGAAACGAAAGGATGCTCGACTTCTTTATCCTTTGTTAGTGTCATCGCTTTCTATGCAATTGTTTGGCCACCAATCACTTCCCCGATCACAGAATTCTTTTTCACACCCGATTCGTTCAATTATTAAACGCAAAGCTCTAAATCTAGAGGATGGAAGAATGAATTACACAACATGTGAGGAATTGTTTAATTTCAAAACATCGCTGATGATGAATCTTCTTTTTCCGGATGGTGACACCGGAATATCCTTGACTGGCTCAATATCGATCTTCAGGCGAGCACCTTTGTCTCGAAGTAACGTCACAATCTTATTTTCCAGCTCTTTTGTGAAATCTTTCGATGGCACAACCCGGATCAACATCGAATCGATTTCTTTTTGAACCACCTGAAACGAGTCAATTTCAGGGAAATGCTCCAGAACTCCAACAAAAAATTGAACAATCAATCTATTTCCATCCGGCGTAATCACAATATCGGTGTCTCGACCTTGAACTGATTCCATCGTTTCGAAACCCCGACCGCATTCGCACATTCTTGAATTTCCAGAAACTCCGATGTCTCCAATTCGATAACGGATTAATGGCATCGGACCAGGATCAAGTCGCGTGATAATTAGATTCCCCGGATTTCCTGGGGAAATTTGCTCATAATTGTCGTCCAAAAATTCCACAATCGTATCAAGTGAGTGAATATGGTAAGCAGTACCGGTGCCGCATTGAGCAGAGATTTGAATTCCTTCAGAGCAACCATATGTATCATGCACGCGAGTTCCAAATACTTTTTCAATTGTTTGCCGGTAATGCGGGTAAAGAGTATCTCCCCATGTAACGATTGAACGTAATTGAAACGACAATCTTTTTTCTGTCGCTCGTAAAGCAAGTACATACAAACTTCCAGGAAATCCCCAAACATGTTTGAGATTATGTTGCTGGATCCAAGTTAAACCCCGATCCAGATTTTCATTTGTAAGGTCATATGCCGAAACATAATAGCAACGCATAATTGCATCTTTGATTTTGCGTTCCAGGTTTCTGGTTGATGTAATTCCGGTCTGCAAATGCGGTTCGCCCATTTTCCATCCGGCCCATTCGAGTGCAAGCAGGAATGCTGCCCTGAATCTTCCTGCCGTTTGATGATCTTCTATTACACAAAAATTCTTGCCAGTAGAACCGGATGTGCGAGATTCATAGGTTTTTTGACCAGTGGATCGTACGGTTCGATGTGGAAAATTTGCCCGGATCAAATCTTTCGTTGTTACCGGAAGTTTCGGCAGATCCTTAACGGATCTAATATCATCCGGCCTGACCCCAGCCTCATCCATTAGATCTCGATAAAATGGAACTTCTCGGTAAGAGATTCCAATTAGCGACCGCAATTGCTGGTCCCGTTCATTCAGAATGCGGTCTCGATCCCACCATTGTGCTTCTTCCAGATAGCGGAGTCTCTTCATCATCTGTTGACCAAATAAATAATCTCCCGCCGGAAGAATCCAATTGCCTAAGATCCCAGACCACAAATTATTTGCTGATAGAGACATTCGATAATTTCCACTCAGTTTCGTTTTGTTCATGTCCGGTTAAAGTTTGAAATAAAGATTCCCAACGAGGCAAAATTTCTGACCAATCAAATTTCTCTGCCGCCGAACGAGCATTCTTCGAAATCTTTGCGGCCAGGCCTTGCTCGTTTAGCATGCGCGTAACTGCTGTTGACATTGACTGAGCATTGTTTGATGGCACCAGCAAAGCATTGTTACCATCCTTCAATAGATATGGAATTCCGCCAACATCTGTACTAACAATACACAAACCACAAGCCATAGCTTCCATAAGGCTCACCGGCGTATTATCAAAATTCGTTGTATTCAAAAAAATATCTCCTTGATTCAAAAAGCTCCCAACATTGGCCCTTAAGATTGCTCCACAAATTTCAATTCGATCTTCAACGCCAAGTTCTTTTGCAACGCTCTTCATTTTTGAAAAACTGGATTCATCTTTTATTGGACCTCCCATCTTCAGGTGAACATCCGGAAAGATTTTTCTTAAGCAGTCCATTACTTTTGGAGCTAATTCCGGATTATAAATCTCATGAAAAGCGCGAAACCAAATCAAAGTTGGCTTTGGTTTTTCGCGATGAACAAAAGGAAATGAGCTTAGCTCTAATGGATTGGGGATCAGAATCAAATCATTTCTGAAATTGCGAAACTTTTCTAACAAGAATGGGGATGGACAGGTTACAGCCGCCGCGGAATTCAATAAACGATGAACCCTGCGAGGCCACTTGTTTGAAAATGCAGGAAGATTTCCGCCATGCATTGTCAGTACGTAAGGTTTTCGCGCTTGACGTAACGTCCAACAAGCTGCTTCTGCCCAAAAAAATGCATGACCACTATAAACATCTACCTGAGCAATTTCATATTGTTTTCTTTTCGACCAGATGGTTGAAATCATATCGGTAAGACGTGCAACACGGCCTTTCTTTGCAGATGCCGTAGTCACTGACCATCCGGAAGACTTTAATCGTTCTGCAAAATCTTCACACACGCTGCGGGTGCCAATTGAGGAAGACAAGAAATTGCCAACGATCAAAACACTCTTCATTCAATGTCCTCTTCTTCAACGTTTTCAGATTCCTCTTCCTCTTCGTCTTCGTCTTTGTCTTCTTCCTCTTCTTCTTCAATCTGCACTGAAGTCAAACCAAATAAAAAAGCTGGCGCTACAAGTCGCATTGCGTTGATAAACATAAAAGCAATACTCCAAAGCACCAAAGACACAGCGGCAGCTTTGTCTTCTCTTTGAGTTTCTGCCCGAACGTTGCGGATCGCGATGACAATTAAAAGAATGATCGCAGCTAAACCTAAAAGTCCATGTTCAGCCAGCATGCGTGAAAATTCTGTATGTGCAGGTGCACCGCGGTAATACAGGTACCGATAACCCGCTGCCATGCCAGGACCTACACCCAGGAATGGATGTTCCTTGAAAATACGCAAATCGTCTCTAACAATGTCGACACGGCCTGAGCTTCGAAAATCTGTATAACGCTCCTCCAAAGTTCCACCGGTAAATGAATTCATCCAGGGCAATACCCAAACGCTGAAAAGTGCTGCAACAAAAATCATTCCAAAAAGAAAAGGAACAATATGTCGTTTTCTTATAACAATCAAAATCGCAGCAGCCATACCGGTTAGCGCCATATATGAGCCACCGCGAGAGAACGTCAATAAACTTTGCGAAACTAAAACTGCTGCCAGAACTCCTGCCGCTATTTTCAAAAACTTGCTTGCTCTACTTGAAATGATTAACAGCACAAGTACAAGTGCGCCTAACCCTAACACCGCCGAAACTTGATTTGGACCATATCCGCCACTGGTCACTCGATTGGATTCATCAGTGAAATTAATTTGGGATGCTGAAAGGGTTGAATGAATTGCAATGGTAACAATTCCGACAATCGGCGCAACCAATGCAACCAGGATTCGACCGAACTGATGCCGATTTAATTTCTTTCCGGAAAAGAAGCACATGCTGGCGAAAAGAGCTAACGGTCCGGAAAGGTTAAAGCTGAGCTCATTTCTAGCGGTAGCGAATGAAGATGCTTCCGCAGTAAAAATTGTTGAAGGAACAAGAAGCAGAAAATACAAAAATGGAATACTGATCTTTCGAAGCCCTGTACGCAAGATTCCGATACTGCAAATCAAAAGCGTTGCGTACTTACCAAATTCCCAGAAAATCGAAGCGTTTGTCATTCTCCAAAGCACTTCAGCGCCGGTAATATATGCAGCTGCCGCGGCGGCAATATCAAGTCTTCCAATCAAACATGCAATTACTCCAACTGCCAACACAGTGAATGCGTGAACTGTGGAGAAAAGCGAAGAATGCAGCATGCCCAGAGCAAGTGGAATATGAAGCAAAACAAAACCGAGGATGATCAAGCTTGCAGGCCGTTCTACTTCAATCGGAACTGGAAGTATTTCCTGTGAATATCTTTGAGATGAGCTGGATAAAAGTTCCATGTTAATTAGACAGTTCTCGGAAGAGGGATTGCTTCTTGATGATTCAACTTCAGCAAATTTGAAACTTTCGTCAGATAATTTTCATATGTAAAAAATTCAGCAGCTTGCGATCCATTGAATGAGTGATCGCGCCACAATTCCGGATTTTCCTGATAAGAAATGATTGCCGATACGAATCCTTCGAGATCATCAGGCTTGAAAAACAGGCCACAGCGAAATTGTTGCAAATGATAAGGAATGCTGCTGACATTGCTCGCAATTGGTACAACACCATATCCCATCGCTTCGCTCAAGACTTTTGGCCATCCTTCGCTGCAAGAACTCGGAAATAAGAAGATGTGCCCTGTGGAATAAATTGATGCTAGCTGTGTCCGTGGAATCCATCCATGAAATTTCGTTAAATCACTCACACCCAGTGATTCGGCCAGTTTTTGGAATGATTCTGCATCAGGACCGTCACCAACTAAATCCAGTGTTGCATTTACGTTCCGTTTTTTCAGTCGCGAAAGGATTTCTAAACATCGCCCAACACCTTTCTCTTCTTCCAGACGTCCTGCAAACACAATACGAATCGGGTCTGATAGCCGTTTTTGCGAAACAATTTCTTTTGCACGAATTAATTCTTCAGTGGTGAGACATGGATTCGGAAACGCATGAACAAATTCAGGTTCGCCGGGCCAATTTCCATTTACTGTTACCACTCCACGATGAATTCCGCGGCGCAAAAACCATCGTTGAAATCGATAAGACAACGATTCTCCTTTTTCCGGTTTCCAATTTCCGGCATATTTAAACCAGCGAATTCTCGGCTCACGAATAAACGCAAGGAAAATAATTGCTAACAAGCTGATATTTGCCGGACATCGAACGTGAACCACTTTTGCATCTCGAACTTCGGATCGAATCGCTTTTAAATATTCCGGAATAGAAAACAGGCTTCGAAATTTCGCACCAATCGTATTTCCACCGGAAGGCCCTACTGCTTTCAATTGGACCTTGGGCGATTCATATGGAGCAACGCTGGCATGCGGTTTTTCATTCACATGCAACGGAGCCACATGAATGACTTGATCAAACAGAACTGAAAGTGCATCAATTTCCTTTACAGTTGCCGCCCAACCAACAATTTGATTGTCCTTCATGAAATGCGGCGTGTGGGAAATGATAACGAGCTTTTCCATAAGAACCTTAGACGGAAACTAATCCACTGCGATTGCTGCTTTGTAAAATCTCTCGCAAAAATTGATCGTAATGAGCAATTCGCTTTGCCCAGGTTTGCTGAGTAATTGCATAATGTCTGGCCTTCTCACCCATTTGTTGTCTGACTTTCTCATCCTTTAAGATTTGAATGATTGCCTGGGCTGTAGCTCTTTCATCATTTTCGGGAACAACAATTGATGTTTCTCCATCAATGACTGCCTCTGATAAGCCAGAATTTCCTGAAACCACTGAAGGTTTTCCACAAAGTGCAGACTCGACTACGGCAATTCCATAACCTTCAAAATCGCCATCAGAAGTCATCCTGCTTGTCATTGCAAACACATCGCAGGAATTGAAAAAGCGGAGTAATTCTTCATTGTTTACTCTTTCGAAAAAGTGGACATGTTCAAAAATGCCTAATTGCCGCGCTAAATCTTCCAGCTCTTTTTTCTTTGTTGGTAATCCAACAATCATGTAATGAGCATTCGAAATTTGTTTAATGACTTCCGGCAAAGCGCGAATTACAACATCCTGGCCTTTTCGTTCCGTAACATTACCCACGGTAAGAATAAGCTTCGCATCTGTAAAACCCAGCCGAGTCCGAAATAGTTCAACTTCTTTTGCCGGCAAAATCTGAAACAGATCAGGATCGGCTCCATTCGGAATCACGCAAGTTTTATCGACATAAATTCCTGATTTGTTCATTTGTTCCCTGGTGAATCCGCTAACACAAATCACACCGTTTGCTTTTTGAAATGCCCAGCGGGTTATAAGTTTCCGGATTGGAGTTTTGAATGACAACTCTGAACCATGTCCTACTGCAACCCAGGGAAGTTGATAACGATTGGAAAGAGCTGCGGCCATCCAGACAGAACGAGATCCGCTGGCGATAATTGCATCCGGTTTATTTTGATTCAGCCATGCTGAAACTTTTCGCCAGCGTTTCACAAAACGCACTGGTGAAAACCAATTGCTCGCAATCGAAATTATCGGAAACGGTTGAGCATGATTGAAATCATTGATTTCCTGCGCTGATGCATAGTCCTGGGATGCAGCAACCGTAATTTTCCATCCTAATTTGTGAAGATGACGCGCCAGCTGCCATGCATGAGTACCAAGGCCACCGGGGCCGGAGGGAATTCAGATGTAAGAATTAGGGCGTGCATATTGAGTTTCGTTCTTGAATCTTGGAATTTGCGGAAATTGATTATGGAGAGCGTTCGCTTTCGCCACAGTTTTTTTCATCTTCCAAACCGTGTCAGGAAGTAGGACTCCGGCAATGATAGATTTCAATGCCTTTTTGAAAATATTTCCTTTGCTGCGAAATGTTCCTGCTGCTCGAAGCCACAACATTTCCTTCAATACTTCGGGAGGAAAATAGCGTTGAGCTAAATAAACTTCAGTGACACTGGGAAGATGTCTAACTAGAAGATGATTCCGGCTGCTGGCATATGTAATCTTGCGAGCTTTATGTGCACGCAATCCGCCTTGGGGAGCATGATGATGATAAATTTGGATTTCAGGATTCAACACCATTAATGCGCCACTCAAATAAATGCGCATTCCGAGATCACCATCGGCTCGCTGACCGCGCTCATAAGCAAGATCGAACAAGCCGGATTGTTGCAGTACTGAATTGTGAATCATAGTGTTGTTTGTAGGAAACACATCACTGGCGCGGATCAACCGGAAATTTTCCGGAATCGGGCCAGCACCTGCTTCTTCGGCAACGCCGGAAGAAGCATCAGCGCGAAAGAATTGCAAACTCTTCAAATGATTTTCAATTAAATTTTCCGGAACCTCGGAATCATCATCCAGAAAAAGAATGTATTCCCCTGTTGCTATCTGGAGTGCGGCATTTCGTGATGAGCATTGTCCGGCTTGATCGCGATAAAAAACCTGAAGAGGCAAATCTGCAAATTCAGATGCAATCGATAGATCGCGTCGTTCCTTAGCCGTTTGATCGATCACTAAAATTTCTATCGGTTTTACGGTTTGGTTTCTGAGCTGCGAAAGCAATTTATGCAAATATGGATACCGATCGAGTGTTGGTATTACGATGCTGACATTTCCACCAAAAGTTGCTGGTCCGGCTTCAGTAACTTTCGCGCGGTAAGGCGATGATTTTTCGCTTGAAATAGATCTTTTTCGGAACGCTTTTAAGCCGGTACTCAGTTTTGTTTTTCCATTCAGGATTGATCGGAATATTGCCCATCTGACCCAAAAAGATCCATAACGTGCGGCTATAAATTTAATTTGATCGTCAAGTGGAATTTCAGATTTCGGAATCTCAAAGTTTTCTGGAATTAACTCTGGAGCATGACGCACCAGAACTCCGCTGAAAATCATTCGGTGTCCGAGTTCCAGTGATGCAGCTTCGAGGCTTTCAAATTCCGGCCGGATAAAACCGGACTTTCGTAATACACCCGAAGGAATTAACGCAGCACGCAGCGAAAGTCTCCATGAAGTTGAATCGATTGTAGAATCGGGATCACAATTCAACATCCACATCGATTCCACAGAATGAATCAGTGATGGCTGTCCAGCTAAACCTAATCGAAGACCTGCGTGCCAAACATCACCACGCATTGATTCAAAGTTTGAAATGATTGCAGGATTCGGAAACGGTAATTGACTGTCCCAAAAAAGTAGATAAGCATCATCACAAGTTTGCAAATGTTTTGCTACAGATTCGCGAAGTGAAGATACAGTTGGATCCACAAGCAAAACATTTCCAAGAGTCCAATCAGGAACAATGGGGGGCGGGCCTCCGTGTCCGCCGCTCAGCCAGACTAAATCAACGCGGTTCATACAGGTTCCGTTTTTGAAACCCTGACCATCAAATCTTCATACACTTTTCGAAACGCATCGATTTGATCGCCGGTTCGAAAATGCGTTTGAACTCTCTGGCGTCCCGCATCTCCCATCTGCTGCCGCAATGCAGGATCTTTTGAAAGGATTAGAAGTTTGTCAGCAAGAGCCTGTGAATTTCTTCGAGGTACAACAAAGCCCGTTACATTATCTAAAACATTTTCTGCAAGACCATCTGCATCAGAACAAACAACAGGAAGTTTCATCGCTTGCGCTTCCATCACAGCATTACCGAAACCTTCTGACACTGATGAATGCAGAAAAACATCAGCCCACAGCATTTGTTCTTTAACCTGGACCGGAGGTAACGCGCCCATCAGTTTAATGCTGTCTTCCAAACCGAAATGTCCGCGCAAAAATGCAATCGATTCCACATAACGGCCTTCGCCAATCACCCGATATTCACAATGAAGGCCTTTCAATTTCAGGATTTGAATTGCTTGCACCGAAAATGCGTAACCTTTCTTCCATTCAAGCCGTCCTACACTCAAGATCCGCAATGGCCGTTCCCTGGTTCCCGTAACATCAGCATGCTCGCGGTTTCCTGGCGCAAAAAATGACGCATCGATTGCCGGCGGAATCAAAACGTGGGGATGCAAAGCAGAACAACCACGCTTTTGCGCGCGGCGCCATAAATCATGTCCAAGCAAATGAACAATATCTGATTTTTCGAACACCTCTGAAAAATATCCTTCCTTCTCCAACCCGGTGTAATTCAAATCGTAACCACGGAAGCTGACTACAACTTTGCAACCCAATAATTCTTTTAAATGCATTTTGTCCAACGCTTGAGCACCAAATTCAAAATGGATTACATCAGGCTTGAGCGAAACCAGAGTTGAGTTAAGATAAAACATTCTAAAAATCGAAAACCCAAATTTCCTGAAACCTTTACCGAGATATCGCAACGTTCCGGAAGGATTTTTAAATAAGCATGATAAAAGAGCTGGAAAGAAACAGAGCAGCACAAACCACTTTGGACGATGCGGCCAGTAAATATGCACACGCTTTCGCGCTTCGAGATTACTTTTAAGCGCCGGAAATGCAGTCCATTCCGATTCGTTACTGCGGTCACAACAGATGTGAACGTCAATTCCATGATTCAAAAGACCTTGAAATTGAGTAACGATAAAAGTTTCAGATAACTTTGGAAATTGAACGACCGCTAAAACTACTCTCATGTTCTTATTTCACATTCTGAAATGATATTTCATCATTTGAAACAGAGCTACAACAGCGTCTTTCGGCAATAGAAAGCTTCTGCATATCTCGTAGCCGATTCAACCCCCCTAAGCCTCATAAGCGATAGGAAAGTATCGGAAGTAAACCAGTGTTTCTCTTTTTGAGTTTTGAAACATTGAATTATGTGGTTGCATTTCTTAAGGCAGGTCTCTTCATTCAATTCAAAAAATACATTGGGTGCGCCAAGATCGCCATCATATTTGGGAATTTCGAATTCTAAAATCCAATGATTCCGGAAAGTATTCCACGTCAAATCAGAAATGAGCCTATGATCCTGATGAAGATCCTTACTATAATGAGTAAAAATTGCGTCCGGGTTGCAAATCTCCTTCAACTCTTCAAAATATTCCTTTATTTCAACAGCGGTATAGGGGAAGAATCCATTCCGAAAATTCTTGAGGATTACCTGTTTAGCGGTTGCGTCTTTTAAGAACAGGTTTGCACTTTTCTTTGCTTCTTGTTCGCGGATTTTGCCGGCACTAAAAACCACCCACACAATTTCAACCGGACGAGACTCGCATAAACGCAAGATTGTGCCCCCACATCCGATTTCGATATCATCCGAATGTGCACCAAGGCATAAAATCTTCAGCGGCTTTTTGGTCGAATCAAATAATGCAGGCTTGAACATGATTAGTTATATCGCCGGTTTACGGGTTTAACTGCCTTTCCATTCAAATATTTTTCGATTCCATGTTCCAACGCATTACTATAAACACGCAACGATTCGGATGCAGCATTGATTGTTCGATCGATATCTTCATCGCTGTGAGAAAAGCTCACTACAAATGAAGGCGCGATTATTCCGCGTTGAATCATTTCTTGCAGAAACAAAGTACGGAAAGATTGAGATGGATTCTTCGATTGATCGCGAGTGATGAAAATCAAATTGCAGGGACGTCCTGCAATTTGGAAATAGTCATTCAAATGCAAATCGGAAATACTCCGATTGATTCCCTCCATCAAACGAAGTCCCTGTCGATACAATGTTTCGATAACGTTTTGGTTTTCATAAACGTTCATCGTTTCAATTGCAGCGGCTAGCGAGTGGGTCTCTGCTCCATGAGTTGTAGAAAGCAGAAAAACACGTTCACCTTCGTGCAAAATTCCGCCGAGAGCCATTAACTCTTTTCTGCCAGCAAGCGCTGACAATGAAAAACCATTAGCCATTCCTTTGCCGAATGTAGAAAGATCCGGAACAATTCCATAAACTTTCTGAGCGCCGCCATTATCCCAGCGGAAGCCGGTAATCATTTCATCAAAAATTAAGACTGCATTATTTTTGCGGCAAGCGGTTTGGACATTTTCCAGAAATCCGTTTTCCGGTTCCATCCATGTTGCTGGCTCCAAAATCACGCACGCAATCTGATTTTCATATTTGTAAAAAAGTTCGATCAGCGAATCGATATCGTTGTAATGAAACTTTACAGTTAATTTTCGTATTGCTTCCGGAACCCCGGAATTCATTTCAGTGGTGCCGATAAACCAATCATCAATCGAAAAGAATGGATGCTCTGCACAAATCGCAACAATATTGCGTCCGGTAAATGCACGCGAAAGCCTGACCGCTGCGGATGTTGCATCAGAACCATTCTTGGAAAACTTCACCATTTCCGCATTTTGAATCAAGCTCAAAAATTCTTCAGCACATTCCAATTCCAACCAAGACGGGCGTGTAAAATTGGAACCATTTTGCAATTCTCGCGTTGCTGCTTCCACAACAGATGGATAAGCATGGCCAAGAGTTACCGCTCTAAGACCCATCCCGTATTCAATGAATTCATTTCCATCAACATCCCAAACATGAGCTCCTTTTCCGCGAACAATAAATGCAGGTGCCTGTTCAGGATATTGATCATCACCTTTTGCGTAGGTGTGTGCACCACCAGGAATGAGTTCGTGACTCCGCTGCTGCAACTCTTTTGATTTGCCAAACTTCATATTTGTATTTAGGTACAGAGCTATAAGATTCCCCCCTTCTTATGAACGAGGGGGTCGAGGGGGAGGTTGGAATGATTGGAAAAATCTCCAATCCCCTCTTTCATCTCCCCCTTCATAAGGGGGAGAAAGCATCGCATAGAATTCATCTGACTTTCCAAACTTCCCAGGGAGTTTCGCCGCGTGAATACATATCATCCAGAGTTTGTTTTTCTTTGAACGTATCCATACTGACAAAAAATCCTTCATATTTAACTGTGGCCAGCTGACCTTCCTTAATTAATCTTTGAAAAGGTTCCATGACCAATTCTTCGCCAGGCTTAATGTAGTCAAAAATCTTTTTCTTAAAAACGAAAAAACCACCGTTTATCCAAAATCCGGATCTGATCACATCCTGAATATCTTTTACCTGACCATTTTCAGTTGTTGAAACAAGATGGAAGCTAACGTTTGGACGGGAGCATAAAAATGCTGCAACTTTATCTTCTTTGTAAAAGAAGTCGATTAAATGCGGCAACGGCAAATCAGTAAGATTGTCTGTATAGTTTGCAAGGAAAACTTCGTCACCATCCAGATATTTTTCTACTGCTTTCAATCTCTGACCGATGTTGGCAGTAAGGCCGGTATCCACAAAATGAATTTTCCAATCTTCGATATCACTATTTTTAAGTTCGATATTTTTTCCACCTGAAGTCATAGTGAAATCGTTTGATAGATATTCGTTATAGTGCAGAAAATAATCTTTGATCATGTCCGCTTTATAGCCAAGACAAAGGATGAATTCTTTGTGTCCGTGATAAGCGTAATACTTCATTACGTGCCAAAGGATTGGTCTGTAACCGATCATTACCATCGGTTTCGGGATGATTTCGGAATACTCCCTTAAACGCATTCCGAGTCCTCCACAAAAAAGAACAACTTTCATTGGCTTTTCTCCTTTGTCATTTTATAGCGGGCTGGAAGCCCGCGGCCCGTAATGCGGACCGGATGTCCGCGCTCCTTAGTAAATCTTCAGCTCAGGTATCGGCACTACAAATTTGCCGCCCCACTCCTGTATGAATACCATTTGTTTCATTATTTCATCTTTCAAGTTCCAGGGAAGAATCAAAACATAGTCAGGCCGGGTCTCATTGATGTGTTCAGGAGGATAGATCGGAATATGTGTTCCCGGCAAAAACTTCCCTTGCTTGAAAGGGCTTCTATCAACTATGTAATCCAGAAAATCAGTTCGGATTCCACAATAATTTAATAAGGTATTGCCCTTACCCGGCGCACCATATCCTGCAACTTTCTTCCCTTCACGTTTTGCAGTGATTAAAAATTCCAATATCTTCCTTTTCGTTTCTTTAACATTTTCGCCAAAATTGCTGTAAGTCTTCAATTGGTTAACACCATTCTTCAATTCTTGCTGGCTGAGTTGATCAACGCGCTCCGACACTTTATGTCTTTGATCATTTGAATGATGTAAATAGATTCGTAAGGAGCCGCCATGTGTCGGCAATTCTTCAACATCAAAAATTTCCAGTTCATGCTTTTCGAAAATCTTCCTGGCGGAATAAAAAGAAAAATAAGAAAAATGCTCATGATAAATTGTGTCAAACTGATTTCCAGTCATCAGTTGATATAAATGAGGGAATTCCAGGGTAACAACTCCGCTTGGTGCCAGCATGATTCTTATTCCCGCAACAAAATCATTCAGCGCAGGAACCTGGGCCAAAACATTGTTTCCAATGATTAAATCTGCCTTTCTACCATTCGCTATCAAATTGCGCGCCGTATCTTCAGAAAAGAAGGCGATCAATGTTGAAACGCCTCTCTTTAAAGCTGCTTCTGCAACATTTACTGCCGGTTCAATTCCAAGAACCGGGATTCCAGCTTTGACAAAATTCTGAAGCAGGTATCCGTCATTACTTGCGATCTCAACCACAAAATTTTCATCTGTTAATTGAAATCGCCCGATTACCATTTCAGAATAACGGCGAGCATGATCTAACCATGTATCTGAGTAAGACGAGAAATACGCATAGTGAGTGAAAATGTTTTCCGGGCTTACATATTCTTCAAGCTGCACCAGAAAACATACAGAACAAACATAGACATGCAACGGATAAAAAGGCTCCATCCGGTTCAGCTCTTCCGCACTTAAAAAACTTTCGCAAAGCGGCGACATTCCCAGATCAACCAGCGTATGTGTAAGCGCGGCACCGCAAAATCGGCAGCGCGTAATTCCTGATCCGCTGTTTTTTTGAACGACGGCTGTGATTACTTTTTCCATCAATGGTGAGGCTCGGACGAAATTATTTGCGAATCTAAATCAGGAGCATTTGGATCGTATTCGCGTACCCATTTTTCAGGGATTTTTTCCAAATCAGTACATCGCAGATAATCGCGCAATGTTGTTCCGGTACATTCCGAATCAATGTTATGCGCTCCCGCTTTATTCTTTACATCATTGAAATTGACTGTACGGAAATCGATGCTGAATCTGGTTTTCTTCGTGGTATTAGGAACAGTGGAATGAAGTTGAGCACCTGAAAATATCAGTATTCCACCGGGAGGCGATACGACTCTGATTTGAGGATTAAGTTCAACTGCTTCCTCAGGCTTTGGTTGTATTCGCGTATCCGTTTTAATGTGTTTTGCAGCGTCCTTCCTGCTTTTTTTGTTCCATTCAAAATAATTGTACTCGCGTGATCCGTTCTTCAGCGGATGATCCCAATAATATGGATGGAAGGCCATGATGTTTTCCGCTTCAACCGCATAAATCGGAATCCACCAATTAATCTGAGAAAATGGCGCTGAATACCATGTATCACGATGGGGATGAAATGCATAAGAGATTCCTGATACCAGATATTCACTGTGAGTCGAAGTTCTTAACCGCGGCACGTCAAAATATGTTTGCTCCGGATCGCAACCAAGTTGGCGAAGAATCCGTTTGATCATTTCTTTGGATTCAGGATGATGAATGAATTTTGGTTTGAGTTCACCAAGCAGTGCAGCAAACTTTTCAACAGGCATCTGATCCTGCGCAGTTTCTGGATCCATGGGATGAAATTCGGATGTAATCATCTTTCGTGCGAAGTCACAAAATTCCAGCGAAGCACGAATCGGAGAATAAATGAATAAATTGCCTTGATAGATTAAATGTCGCCGTTCGTCGTCTTTTATTGCGGCATCATGATAGATTGCAGTCATGGAATCTCCTCGTTGTACAATTGTTCTTGCAAAAGATTGTGCTCGCGCAATTTGTTGGCCGCTTTCAGAACAGATTGAAAATTCATTCCTGATTTTTCTGCAATATCCAATAAAGAATTATGACCATCCGATTGATTTAATACCCAGAGCAGCGCAAGCTCATTTACATTTTCAGCCGAATCCCCACCGACGCTCCGATACAAACCTCGTTTCCCAAGTTGCGGTTCGCACATCGGATTCAAATTGATATATGTCTTGTTGTTTTCCAGGATTTCAATGATGGCCAGACATTTTGCGAATGAGTCTGCGAGATATTCGGGGCCAACAAAATCCAAATTGTCAGCACTGGTGTGATATTCAGGAAAGTTTGCAAACGGAGTCCTCATCAAACATCCCACCGGTAAATTGAAACCGGGCGAACAAAATTGACGTTCATCGTAACCATACGGACTGAATTCCAAAATTTCATAATCACCGTTCGAATGTTTCAACACATGTTCCGCTGCTCTGTCAATTTCGGCATTCCCTTTTCGACTTTTCTTATATGTTGATTTGCCTGGATCTCCCACGCACGCTAAAACGAAACCATTCACAATTCTTTTCGTTTGATTTTGATTTTTATTCAGCCAGGTAATCGATCCTATTGCTCCTGGAATGAAAAGGAATCGATATGAATATTCCATTTCCTGATTGCGCAGAGCTTGAGCTAACTTCGCGGACAGAACCACTCCTGAAAGATTATCGTTACAAAGTGAAGGATGGCAGGCGTGACAAGAAATCAGAACTTCTTCTTGTCTACGGCCGGGAAGAAAACATTCACCGTAAGTCAGGCTGCCTTGTTCTAAAGTTGAATCGATTACAACTTCATACTCGCCCGCTTGAAGTTCGTGAAGTTGTCTATCTGGCAAACAAAATCCCCAATTCTCTGCGTAATAAGAAGTGCGATATGGAATCCAATCGGGATGTTCTGGAAGACTGTACAAATGTGGTTTCAATTCTTCAAGTGACATCTTACGATTCACTGGAATGCTATAAGACATCACGTGAAGATTGGATTTTCGAAAATCAACAATCTTTTTTCCATTTGGATCTTTGATATAAGCATCGCGGATGTTCCATTCGCGCGGAACATTCCAATCAAACACTTCAGTTCTTGAGGGAACTTCGGTGATTTCAACCGGAATCACATCTTGAAGAATTTTGAGAGTTTGACGAAATCCCTCACCGGTAATGCTGCGGCAAATTGGATAAAGATCTGCCATTAATCGATGCATTTCTTGTCCGGCGTCTGTTAAATCAGCTGCGGTTAATAAAGTCATGCTACAAAGTGAAATCCGGATAATTCAAATCGCGATCAATGATGATGCGATCATCTCGCGGCCACTCAATTCCGAACGCAGGATCGTCCCACCTTACACCGCCGGAATGTTCCGGAGAATAAAATTGGCTCATTTGATAAAACACTTCAGTATTATCCGCCATTGTTTGAAACCCATGAGCAAAGCCGCCAGGAATATAAAGCATCAACCGATTGTCTTCATTCAAAATCACCGAAAAATGTTTCTTAAATGTGCCGGAGTTCGGACGTAAATCGATAATAACATCAAAGATTTCGCCCCTTGTGCATCGCACTAATTTTGTTTCTTCAAATGGCGCAATCTGAAAATGCATTCCGCGAAGAGTTCCTTTTTTGTTGTTAAATGAAACGCTGCATTGCACAAGCTTCGAATTTAAACCATGAGTTTCAAATTCTTGCTGGCACCATGTTCGGGCGAAAAAACCACGATGATCTTCTTTTCTTTCAGGTTCAATCAGGAAAGCACCTTTGAGCTTCGTTTCCGAGAAGATCATGCTTGAATGCTGGAATGATCCTTCTGCCAGCGAAGAGTTGAATCGAGCTGATGATTCGCAAGCCGGTTTTGAATGCAATCGATTCTGCGATACCGCGGACCTTCAAATTCTTCCAAACGCAATCCAGTTTTACGATACGCTTCATAGAGTTGTTGTGCGCCCTGGCGTGCGTTCCAGCGTGGCTTGAAAGATGGAAGCATTTTAGAAATTTTGCTGAAATCAACGCGATAAGAACGTTTATCCGGTCCGGCATCTTCTGCAAATTCAACTCGGCAGTCCGGTACGACCTCATGCACAATTTCTGCGAGATCGCGAATTTGATAATTTTCAGATGTGATTCCAACGTTGAATGCCTGATCATGAATGATTTCACGCGGCGCTTGAAGGACTGCAATGAATGCACGGCTGATATCTTCAATATGAACAATTGGCCGCCACGGTGAGCCATCACTTTTCAAAAAGATCAGGCCTGTTGTAAATGCCCATGCTACTAAATTGTTCAAAACAATATCGAATCGATGCCGCGGCGAAATTCCATATGCAGTTGTACTTCTCAAGTACGACGGACTGAAATCGTTATCGGCCAGTTCACGCAGACCTTTTTCAGCAAGCACTTTCGATTCGCCATATGGAGTAACGGGATTAAATGCCGCTTCTTCGGTCAACATTTTATCGCCAGCAGCTCCGTAATTGCTGCAGGATGACGAAAACAAAAATCGCGGAACGCCGGCTTCTTTTGCAAGTTTTGCAAGTCTTACCGTTGCATGATGGTTGATATCAAAAGTAAGCGCCGGATTCAGATTTCCCAAAGGATCGTTTGATAAAGCGGCAAGATGAATGATTGCTTCAAAACCTTTTAATTCATCGCGAGTAACATCACGAATATCTTTTTTGATTGTATTGATTGCTATAGGCGCGTCACCAAAAGTACATCCATCATAAAAATCAGTGTCCAATCCTGTAACATCATGCCCTTCGCTAATGAGCATTGGCGCCATGACAGTACCGATATATCCGCGATGTCCGGTTAATAAAATTCGCATATTAATTTGCTGTGATCTCAAAAAATATTAAAAATGCGGCAGAAATAGCATGCGCTTTCATATGAAACATTTGTTTTGCAGCCCATTTTAAATCGCGAGCAAGTTTGTAAAAAAGAATTCCACGTTTAAAACATTTAAATGCATGTATTGTGCAACGAGTCCAGTCCTTCAAAGGAAGTCGGCCAGGTTAATTCCTTGAATATATCCGAACCATTGCGACCATGCAGGCAAAACAATTTTCCCGGCCTTTGTGGGATCTTCAATTGCAATCCTTTCATATAACGGAACTCTGTAAGCTCTGTCCGGATGAGATCGGCGTTGAAAAAGATATTCCGGAATCGTATACAACCGGCCATACAATGATAGCTCAGCCTGCAGTGCCCAATCTGAGCCAGGATAGCCTCCAAATAATTTCGTTCTATCCAAAACCGATTTTCGAATTAATGCATGACCAACTATTACCTGATGAGAAACGCAAACTGCATCATAAAAGCGAGAATGACATTCAGCGGATTTCTCAAATTGATCACCAGGGTAATTCTCAGTTATTGAGTCATTCTCATTAATTCCTTGCATCAATGTGTGAACGCAAACAATGGAAGGATCTTTATCTAACACTACTACGCAAGTGGTCAGATACGCAGGAAGCAGCACATCATCATGTGCGGCCCACTTGAAGTATTCGCTGGAAGGTGATGACAACTCATAAGTGATGTTGTAGTTTCTCGCAATTCCTACGTTCGTTTCATTCCGGTGATAATGAACTCTGTTATCTTTTTTTACGTACTCATTGCAGATTTCTTCCGTTGAATCTGTTGATGCATTATCTGAAATGATTAACTCAAAATCTGAAAAGGTCTGCGAAAGAATTGATTCAATCGCTTTGCCCAGATAATTTTTGCCGTTATATACCGGCAATCCGATACTAACTCTCGGACTCATTCCTCTCCCTGCTTTAACATCTTCTCTTTTGCGGAAGCTCCCATTCTTGATCGAAGGTCAGTTTTCCGCCACAACATTTCCAAAGCATCCGCTGCCGTTTTTGGCTCCATGATCGGAACGATCAATCCTTCAAGACCATCAGTGATAATTTCATCGATTTTATCGCTCAGTGTTGCTACGACTGGCACACCGCAACCCATCGCTTCTAATGCTTCGAGCGGACTTTGTTCATCAAAACTACTTAAGAAAAATACATCTGCTTCTTTAAATCTATTCCGCAGTTCGTCCGGAGAAATTCTTCCATTAAGGTGAACATGTTGAGTAAGATCCATATCATGAATTGCAAACAAAATGGATTGATATTCATTGCCTTCACCGAAAATATCAAACCGTACTGGGATCTTGCGATCTACGAGAATACGGATTGTCATCAAAGCTTGTTCAAAACCTTTTTCCCAATTCAGATCGCCGGCAGTAACGACGCGAAAGAGTTTGTTTTCAGTCATAGTTCGGTCAAACGAATTGATTGTTGAATCAATCGCCGGCGAGGCTATCTGCCGCTCTTGAACATCAATCATTGCCTCAGCCATGGTTTTCCAGCCATGCAGCAAAAGTCAAAAGCATTGAAACCGGGTATCCAGTTTCCGGCGAAGGTGAAGCAAAGAATTCATTCAGTAAAGTATCAATTTTTTGTGCCGATACAAACTGCTCCACTTTAAGGCCCAGTCCATTACATAGATATTGACGAAGACTTTTACGTCCGGATTCTGAAAGAAATTGGACTTCCCAATTCCGTTGAAAAACAGGACGCCTTGAAATCATCCGACCAGCCTTCTTAAAAACACGTTTTGGTAAAAGCCAGGTATTGAAGTGCTGATAATTAAAAAGATTGGCATCGTAAACTTGCCATGTTATACGCGCAAGATCCGGAGCAAACTTTTTCAAATAATCAATCTGCATGCGCCGATCTTTCACAAAAGATGAAGGTACCGTGTTGAAAAAATCAATCATCCTGTTGTCATAAAAAGGAAGCCTTGGAAAAACCGCAAGCTGATAAGCTCTTAAACTTGATATCGTCCAACGGAATGACCATTGCTCCGTTTTCAAAGCCTTCAACCAGAAATCCGCATCTTTAGTTGCATTTAGATTTCGCAATTCATTGCGGAGCATCTCAGTAAGAATGTTTTCGTAAGATTCATTCTTAACAAAACTGGGGCAAACATTTTCAAGCAACCAGTTGCTGCCTTTTTTCCTGAATTTTTTAAACGCATGAGAAATCATTTGGTCTTCAGTTTGTTTTTCAGGAAGTCCAAATCCATCAAGCCAAACATCTCCCCAATGCGCGGCAATTACATAATCTGCATTGCTTCGCAATTGATCATTCACACCAGCCTGGCGAGTTTGTGTAAGGTCCTGAAATCCCTCAACTGCTTCGGTAATATAAGGAAGTAAATCCATAAGATAAGAATTGATCCTAAATGCATCGAAGCGTATATTGCGGGCAGCTGCAATCTGGCGCGCAATTTTTGTTTCGGTAGAATCCGCAGTATAACCATAAGAAAATGACCAGATGTCACCTTCAGGTGCGGCTGCAACAGCACTCCGTGAATCCAATCCACCCGATATTGGTAAAGCAATCCTGCCGCTGCGACAAAGATCGTTCATGATATCGCGCAATAAGTTCCCAAATTCCGCTACGGTGTCATCATAGGATCGTTGCTGATCTGGCTGAAAAGACCAATTCCAATAACGCTTCGAACTGATTAATGTGCCTGAAGAATTGAAAACTTCATGAGTAGCAGGTCGAAGGATTCTAACGTTTTTGTAGTAGGTGCGATTTTGTGGAAAAAATCCGAACGCAAAAAATCCTAACAAGCCGGATTCATCAAAATCATAATTCGCTGCAGTTCTTGCTACTGCTCCAAAACACGTTCCGATCGCTGCTCCGTTTTTGGTTTCGGCGTGAAATGCGTGAATGGTTGCAAGCCGATTGGTCCAGATATTCCATTCACGTTTTTGCGAATTCCAGCCAAGCATTAAATAGTGGCCATTCAATGATGAAAGATTATCTTGTTGAATTGCCTCTTTTACGCGATTAGATGTTTGGTCAGGATTATTCTCTCCATAGATTTCACCAACTAACCACACCTGCCAATTTTCAAACGAAAAATTCAATAAAGGATAACCTTTCCATCGTGAATTTTGAGGGAAGGAGTAAAGAGTCCATTCATTTTGTTGAGCCAATAATTTATTCGGACTGCTGGAATTCCGGCCACGGATTGTTGCCGGACCTGCGCGAAAAACTAGCAGTAAATCACCAACAAATTGTTGATCTTTGGGTTCAGCTTTTTTTGACTCGGGAGATTCTGTGGCGATTTGAGTCATAAAAAACTTCTTCTGTGCAACGCTGAGTCATAAAGATTTAAGTACTGCGCGACTTCTCTTTCAATTCGATATTTCTCACAAATTTTGCGGCGGGCCTCTTTGCCAATTTTTTCGCGAAGTTCTTTTGATTCGCACAATTCTTTTAACGCTGCCGCAAGTGCATCCGTATTTTCAGGCGGCACTATCCAACCTCCCCAGTTTCCGCTCAAAATGTCGCGACTTCCAGGAACATCTGTGGCGATACAACATTTTTCTGCTGACATTGCTTCCAATAGCGCAACCGGACATCCCTCTGCTCTGCCTCCTGATCGTGATGGCAGAACAAAAATATCAATTTCGGCCAGCAATGATGGAATGTCACTAATAAGGCCAAGAAAATGAACACGATCTTCCATTTGTAGATCACGAGTCAGCTTATGCAACGATTCAGTGTATGCCGGATCAAGCGGAGCACCTGCCAGAAAGACGTGCAGGTTTGGAATTCTTGCGGATGCTTCAATCAAAAGAGCATGATTTTTAACAGGAACTAGTTGCGCCACACAAGCAACTACCGGATTATCTTTTGGAATGTTCAATTGTTCCCGCAAATTAAGTTTTGCCGGAACATCAGGATGATACAAATCCAAATCCACACTTGTTGGAATTACGGTGACTTTATTCCGAAAGAATGGATTTCCAAAAAAACGCTTCATCATGTCATGGTTCTGAGCGCCAATTCGTGCCGCAAAAAGAGTGCGCAAATACCAGGAGCGACGATACCAGCTCATATTCTTTTTTGTATAAATCCAGGCAGATGCGCCGGAAAGATATGCAACTAATGCTTCGGTGTAATCATCCAGATAATGAAAAGAGTGCCAGAGTTGAAAATGATAATCACGAAATTGTTTTGATGCTTTTAAGGCACGGCTGAAAAGGCTCCAACGAGGAAATGCCGGCACCGTGAACTGTGCTTCAATCAGCGGAATGCCAAGCCGCTCAACTTCTTTTTCCAGATTCCCACCTTTTTTCAAAACGCAAACCGAAGGAGCAAAGTCTTTACGATCCAGACGTTCAACAATATTCAGCATCGCTCGACCGGACCCGGCGGTGATGAAGTTAGGGATCGTAAATAAAATTCTTACCGGTCCATTGGAGTTGTGATTCATTAGTAAATAAGGATCTGTCCAGCGTGGGCCGATGCGTTTCCACCAGCCGATTTCACACGAAATCCTGAATTTCCAAGAGGCGTGTTTTGAACGTTCATTTCCAATATCAAAACTTGATCGAGATAAGCCTGAATTTTGGAATTGGAATAAACGAGACGTAAACGGTAGCTTTGGTTTAACGCAAGCTGTTGTTTTGATTTTTTACGTTGAACGATTCTGCCAGCTGATTTGTAACGCAGATCAACTTTGTTTTTATCTGCAAACAGACGCATCTCAATCATATTTTTCTTATCAACATGCCATGCAAGAAAAGATGCCCGTGCATTCGCAGTTTCTAATGTGATGTCAGTTTCAAAAGTGCAATTACTGCAACCGCCAAAATTTGGCGAAGTGATGTAAGCAAGCCGGGTTGAAGATCCTGTGAGGTTGCCATTCACAACACCCCATTCAGGTTTTACTTGATTCCAGTCACTGGCGTCTTGATCTTCAAAATCATCAAAGAAGATTACGGATGTGTGAACTCCGTCCTGGTTCACAGTGAAGATCCGTTCATTTACTTTTATCGTTCCTGTTCGTTGATTTTGATCAGGATTTGATAAGACGTCGTAAAGAATAACTCCATCTGTTGTTCCGCTTCCGCCAGATAAGATTATGATCCAGGAATCCTGGCTTACTGCAGTCCATGGGCAAGCACCAGGTGGTACTGTAACTGTGATCGAACCCTGACCGCCAAAAGCATCGTAGTTTTGCGAAGGTGGAAAGATGTTAACCGGAGGTACATCTTCATCAGTAGTGCCATCGCAATCATCATCGATTCCATTGCAAGTTGCATCATCATCAGCGGGGTTTCCCGGAATACAACTATCTTGCTCTTGACCGTTCAGGCATAACGTTGCGCCTTGAGCTGCACATGCACCGATTCCACAATTCGTAATTACCGAAATGTAATCTTCATCATTTGTGCCGTCACAATCATCATCAATCCCATCGCAAGTCGCATCATCCGGAGCAGGATTTCCAGGAGAGCAACTATCTTGAACCTGACCATTGACGCATGATGTTGCGCCTTGCGCGGAACACGCACCGATTCCGCACGATGTAATTACAGAAACGTAATCTTCATCTTTGGTGCCATCACAATCATCATCAATCCCATCGCAAGTCGCATCATCCGGAGCGGGATTTCCAGGAGAGCAACTATCTTGAACCTGACCATTGACGCATGATGTTGCACCTTGTGCGCTGCATGCTCCGATTCCACAGGATGTAATTACGGAAATGTAGTCTTCATCAGTTGTGCCATCACAATCATCATCAATTCCATCGCAAGTGGCATCATTTGGCGCAGGGTTTCCAGGGTTACAGCTATCTTGTTCTTGACCGTTTACGCAGGAAGTCGTGCCGCTTGCTGAACATGCTCCGATGCCACAACTGGTATTTTGCGAAACGTAATCATCATCTGCAGTGCCATCACAATCATCATCAACACCATCGCAAGTCGTATCGGTAGAGACACACAATGTGAATGTGGCGGTGTAGGATGCAGCTGTTTCACCTGCCAGAATTTCGTGAGATATTGCACCACTGTCAGACCAAGATACCCAGTAATACTTTTCAGAAGAAAGGTCCTGCGGTGACAGTGCAGCGATCGTATTCAATGAACCAATAATTGCAGATCGGTCAAATGGAGTTGTCTCTGCAACTCCACCAACATCAATTTGCAATCCTTGTGGTACAGAATCGTAAGAGATTGTAACTACCTGTGGATCGATCAATACGCTTTGTTGATCTGTGAGCCCGCCGGAATCAGTGACCGTAAATCGAAATTCTAAGAATGAATACCATTCATGATCTGGCGCAGTAAATGTACCTTGATCAACACCAACAAAACTCTGGATCAAATGAGTATGGCAATCTGGTGTTCCACCCGGACAATGATGCATGATGACATCCCATTGCATAGATGAAGGAGGCATAATGCCATCTTGAATATCACTGGCAGATCCTTGAAATGAAATTACATCACCTACTTTCCATGTTAAAGATGGAAGCGGCTGCGAAATATTAGCAGAGGGTGGAGTGTTTCCAATCGTAATAACAATGGTTTCAGTGTCGGATCCTCCATCATCATCGGTTACCTTTAAGCCAACAGTGACCTGATAGGAAGATCCAATATCAGAATATGTGTAGACCGGATTTACGAGTGTTGAGTCATCGTATTGTCCATCACCATCCAAATCCCAATTGTAAAAAAGAGTCGCGCCTGGATCTGGATCGGATGAAGATGAGCCATCGAATTGAACAAAGAGAGGCGCATCACCAAAAGTAGGATTTGCTTGAATCGCAGCAGTTGGTGGATTATTCGAAGCAGTATACTGGATGCGTCTGATTTTTCCTCCATCAAAATCAGCATAAAAGAGATCACCGCCGGGTCCAGTTTCAATCATGACTGGATTTGAAGCATCAACACCAAATGCAGTGCGCGTCGAAACATCCGGAACACCACCTGAGCCGGCCTGCATTATGTAGATGCAATCGCGCGAATAATCGGAAAAGAAAAATGCACCTTGATACTGCGCCGGAAAAGTTCCAGTCATATGAAATGCCAAACCGGAGATCGATGAACTTGTGCCTGTTCCATTTGGATTCGGTCTGCAACCATCGCCACTCGGATCTACATCCGAGTTATGGTTGTATGCATAAAAAGGCGCAGTCGCCGTTCCTGCGGTGTAAAGATTCTGGCAAATATTTAACGGACTGTATCCGCCTTGAGCTCCGTTGCCTTCATAACAAGGCCATCCAAAGTTTGTAACCACCAATGGATTTTGCAATCGATTTACTTCTTCAAACGTATTCCAACCTACATCTCCAATCCATAATTCATTTGTACCGGGACGAACCGCAAAACGGAATGGATTTCGTAAACCATATGCAATGATGCGATCGTCAGCTGGATCGCCACCGATCAATGGATTATCAGGCCATGCTGCGCCTGTGTCGGGATTGATTCGGAGGATCGCTCCATCCAAGGTCACAGAATCTCCGGATGTCTGCACATCTTGACTGCGCAGCGCGCCACCTTCGGCGGTTGGAATTACCTGGGTGCCCCCTATCCCAGAAGGTGGATCTCCACATGGATTTAACGGATTACCATCCTGACCGTAATCAGCAAAGTTAAAACTTGCTCCATCACCAGCGCTGGAATACAAAGCACCTTCAGGTCCGAATTGCAAACTTCCAACTGAATGACTGGGGTATTGCTGGCACCACGCATTTTCAAGCAATACTTGCTCAGTTCCAACCAATGTGTTGTTTGGCGCGACTTCCAGTTTTGAAATGCGGCCATTTACAACACAGCCGTCCGCTGTTGGTCCAGGTGGAGTTGGGCAAGTATCGCCCCATCGTGGTGGTTGAGGTCCGAACATAAGTCGGATCGTAGTCGTAGGTATAAAGAATGTAGATGTATGGTTTGGCAGGAAATTGTGGATCGATTGCCATTCCCAATAAACCGCGATCCCAGTAGTCGTGAACATTTACTGATAAATCAACCAAAAGATCGGGAGTCGTATCGGTAAGGCCGTTGAAGATTTTGATTTTGCCGCTCTTTTCCGCTACAAAGATGCGGCCATCAGCAGCAAATCGGACAACTGTAGGAAGGGTTAAGCCTTGAAAAACAGTCTGCTCCTGGAAACCGGACGGTAATGTGATCGCCTCACTTACAACGGGAAATAAGGAAAAGGCGAGGAGGAACAACAGTCCTCCTAAATGGCCTGTGTATTGATTCAGTCTCCTGGCGAGTTTCATTGTTTACCCCTCATCAAGTCGTAAAACCTATAAACCCGGATATTTATCCGGATTTTTCACTGTTAGCACCCGCCAAAGAAAAGAGCGATGAATATTTAGTTTATTAGTATTATTTAAACTCCATTATGAATCAATACTTATTTTACCTCATCGGTTACTACTGGTTGAACTACCCAACTTCCTTGTGGCTGAATCGATCCTGGATAATCGATTTCTGTGACCCTTGCACCTTCATAGGACATCCGCAAACGGATTTGATTCCTGGTAATCCAACAATTGTTGTGAATACCTAAGATGAAATCTAAATAATACGTACCATACTGAAATGTTTGCGGATGAAAAGTGATCGTTGAAACATATTCACCCGGTTCTCGCTCGGTCAAACCATGAGTGATGGCATCATAAGTGCGAAACAAATGGAAACCATCGGTTGAAATAACATCAAAGCCAAGCAGGATTTTACCAAGGGGTCTTTTCACCGTGTAATAAACCTGAACACGTACTTCTTCATCAATCCTGAACGGCGCACCTTCATGACATCCATCTTGTTCAAGGACAATTTTTTTAATTTTGATCGCCTCATGATCAAGATCGATGTTGATCGATTGACGCGAATCTTCACTGCTTCCTTTTAAATAATCCCCAATGACTTTAGATGGATCTCCAGTTTCAACCAGATGGCCGGATTTCAACAAAAATACTTTGCTGCATAAATTCTGCACTGCTCCCATGTTGTGACTTACAAACAAAACAGTGCGGCCTTCTTGTGCTACATCGCCAAGCTTCCCTAAACATTTCTTTTGAAATTCTGCATCACCTACTGCTAATACCTCATCAACCAGCAGAATTTCCTGTTCAAGATGTGCAGCAACCGCAAATGCTAACCGAACGTACATTCCTGTCGAATAAAACTTCACCGGCGTGTCTAAAAATTCTTCGAGACCGGCAAATGCAACAATTTCATCAAGCTTCCGATCGATCTCCAGCTTTCTCATTCCAAGAATTGCGCCATTAAGATAGAGATTTTCCCGACCGGTCAATTCCGGATGAAATCCTGTTCCAACTTCGAGTAGTGAACCTACGCGACCGTCGATTTCAACTCTTCCTTCCGTTGGTTCGGTAATACGAGAAAGTATTTTAAGGAGAGTGGTTTTTCCAGCACCGTTATGCCCAATAATTCCGATTACTTCGCCTTTTTCAATTTCAAATGAGACATCTTTCAGTGCCCATATATATGGATGCCCGTTTCTGCGGGTTACATGATGCTGATCAGGCTTGAAAAGGCGCAAAGGACTTTTAACCATTCGTACCAGCGACTCACGCAACGTATCGTAACTTGCAGACGCACCTTGCTGAATTCTGCACTTTTTGGAAAGCCCTGCAGATCGAATTACAACATCAGACATAGACAGTTACACCAAATCAGCGAATGTTCTTTCCATCTTACGAAAATGATATGCGCCAAATGTCAACATAAGAATGGTCACAATTGAAGATAATGCAATCATTTTCCCGGGAGGATTTGTGTTCAATAACGCCCAGCGAAATCCTTCAACGACTCCAACCATTGGATTTAAACCGAAAATTGTTCGCCATGGTTCGTGCAACATGCTGCTTGGATATGCAACAGGCGTAGCAAACATCCAGAATTGCGTTAAAAATGGAACTACGAAACGAACATCACGATATTTCACATTGAGACCCGACAACCAGATTCCGACCGCTAACGCCGTTGCTATTGCCAATAACAAGAAGATAGGCAAGAGTAAAATGTTCAGAGTGAAATGCATTTTGTAGTAGAACATCATTATCAATAAAACACCAAATGAAATTCCAAAATCTACCAACCCGGCGAATACGCCGGCCATCGGTATTGTAAGTCTCGGAAAATAAACCTTGCGGATCAGATTGGAACTTCTTACCAGGCTGCTTGAAGATTCATTCAATGATTGTGCAAAAAAATTCCACGGCAACAAAGCAGCATATGCAAACAGCGGATAAGGAATTCCGTCTGATGGAATTTTCCCAAGTTTTCCAAAAAATAATGAAAACACCAGCATTGTGAAAACCGGCTGAATTACAGCCCACGCCGCACCCAATACAGTTTGTTTATATCGGACTTTTACATCGCGCCAGATCAAGAAGTATAAAAGCTCTTTGTATTCCCATATTTCGCGAAGTCCAAGTGAATTCCAACCTTTCGATGGTTCCAGAATTAATTTTGGACGTTTAACTGGAATTGCTGTTTCAGTTGTACTCATTGCCATTTTTTATAAAAATCCATTTTCAAAACTGAGAAAAATTTTCGAGAATAAATTCTGTTTCGCTCTCGTCATTCAGGTATAGCTCCGCCCCGTCACTTACAGATAATAAGGAGTCAGGAAGAATGTGTCGCGCGGATTCTTCGCGAAATGTAGGTGAGCAGGAATTGGAACTTTATTTCCGAATCTCTGTGGTCACACTAAAACCTTTAACCCTCAACCCCTTCATCTGACCTTGTGGTGTCCTGTATATTGTTGAACAATTTCCCCTACGGCGTCAATCACATTCTGAACATCCTCGTCAGTCATTTTGGAATAGATGGGTAACGAGACCACTCTCTGATATTGACCGTAGGCGATTGGAAAATCCTCCGCTTCATAACCATAAGTATCTCGATAATAAGGATGAATATGAAGCGGAATGAAATGAACACTTGTACCGATATTGCGCTCTTTCATTTGTTCGATAAATAGTTTTCGAAATAAATCCGGAGGTTCGTTGCCATCGAAGAATTCAGTACGAAAACGCAGTGAAAATAAATGCCATGCATGCTGACAATCCTCAAGAACTGCAGGCAATTCCAGTTCCTTGTAGGATGAAAAGGCCATCATGTACGTTGAGGCGATTTGCTTTCGTCTTTGCCACATTTCATCAAGTCGCGAAAGTTGAGCAAGCCCTAATGCTGCAGCAAGATCGGTGAGATTGTATTTGAAGCCCGGAGCAATAATTTCGTAGTACCAGGAACCTTCAGCGGTATAACGTTTCCATGCATCTTTGCTGATTCCGTGAAGACACATCATGCGACATCGATCGGCGAGTTCTTCGTCTTCCGTTGTGATCATACCTCCCTCTCCTGTCGTCATGCTTTTAGTAGCATAGAAACTAAAACACGATAACGTTTTTGCGGAACCTTCCATCGGTGCACCGATTAAACGGCCGCGATATCGTGAAGGCAACGCATGTGCGGCATCTTCAATATATGCAAATCCAAACTGTGAAGCAGCGGCATAGATTGAATCAACATCGCAGGGTTGTCCGCCGAAATGAACCGGGATGATCGCTCGAATTGAACCTCCGCTCTCACGTTTGGCAGAGAGAGCCTTTTGCACATTTCGAAGTTCCGGTTTTGTTCCGCGATCGATGTTTCGTTGAAGATCGGAAATGGTGTCGTGAAGTTTTGATGGATCCAGATTAAAAGTATCAGGACGGATATCAACAAATACCGGTATCGCATCGAAATAACGAACCACTTCTGCCGATGCTGCAAATGTGTAGGGCGTAGTTAGAACAAAGTCTCCAGCTTTGACTCCAACCGACTCCAGTGCAAGATGTAATGCAGCAGTGCAGGAATTTACAGCAATTGCATGACGTGCCCCAACGTATTCCGCAAATTCCTTTTCTAATTGTCTGGTCTTCGGTCCTGACGTCAGCCAGCCCGATTCCAAAACCTCTCGAACTTGTTCAAATTCTCTCGGCCCAGGTCGGGAAGGGCAAATGGTAAAAATGAAGTTCGGCGTCTCATTTCCCCCTCGATTTGATTATTCCGTTTGAATTATTAATGTAAGTATCATAGATTATGCACATTCTCTTCTTTGGATGCCAGTGTCCGTGAGGGGAGGTTAGGCTGAGAATTTAAAGTATTTTTCATATGAATCCAAAATCCAAAAAGAAGAATCCTATTGCTGTCCCTGCAACTCTGGCACGTCCACCTGCAAATGCCCTCCTTGATTATTATGGCATTTTCAAAAAATGGAAAATTATCCTGTTAGTCGTTCTCTTAATAGTTATAGGTAATACTATAAGAATAGCACTACAGAAATCAGTTTACTACTCCAGTGCGGCGGTTGAAGTATTGCCTCAACAGTTAAATGTCGGGCAGCAAACGTACAAGGAAGCGTTCCAATATACAAGCGAAATGTTTTTTAACACTCAAATGGAGTTTGCTCGAACTCCTGAAGTGATGAATTTATTGATCAAAAAAGTGGGCGTTGATAGAACGGCTCAACTACTTGGAATGGAGCCTGTTAGCTGGAAACGTTCGCCTGAATCGCTTTATTCCGAAATATTGCGCCGCACTCAAACGCTGCAAAGAAGAGATACATTTATTATGGAAATGGGGATTGAGTCATTGGTCCCGGAAGGCGCGGCAATCTTGTCAAACAACTGGGCAGAAAGTTTAATCGAATGGAATCGACAGACCAGCGCCAAACAAAGCCGTTCTACAAGCGAATCTATTTCGCGTCAGATCGAACGTACCCAAAAATCTATTTCAGACAAAGAAGCGAGACTTGCTGCGATGTCAAAATCCAGTCCCGCCGATCAGCAAGTAACTGTGGCAACGCAGAAGATTCAAGGTCTCACCGAGCAGTTGAACAGCGCGCAAAAGGAAGTTCTGGAAAAGCAATCCAATTACAATTCATTGTCACAGATGTCGCCATCATCAGTACCCCAGGTATTGGCATCGCCTTCGGTGGTCAGTCTCAATCAGCAATGCTCTCAGCTGGAACAACAATACGCAGAACAAAGCAAGATTTTTAAACCAGGTTGGCCTGCCTTACAGCAATTGAAAACCAGAATGGATCAAACTTGTGATCAGAGAAATCAAGAAATGCAAACTGTTTTCAGCACAGTTCTTTCCGGCAGCCGTGCAGAACTGGATGCTACACGATCCAAACTCGCAAGCATTCAGCATGATTTTGATGAAGCTCACAGAACGATTAATGGTTCAACTCCAGAAACGTCTGAATTTTTGAGTTTAAAAACAGATTTAGAAAATGAACGCAAATTATTAGATCAATTAATTCAGCAAAAACAATCAGCCGAACTTACAGACACCGGTGGAATGGAAGGCGGCGTTCAAATGAGAGTCGTGGATGCAGCCCAGGTTCCAAATAAACCGATCCGTCCACGCAGAGTTCAATCTGAAGCGATGGGGTTAATTGTTGGACTGATTTTCGGAATTGGAACTGCACTGTTGTTGAATTATGTGGATGCAAAAATCCGCAGTCAACAAGATATCGAACAAACAACTCACCTCCGTTTTCTAACGTTCATTCCGGATGCCGAGATGGAGGAAGAAGAGCTCATTTACAATTCATTCCGTTTCTTGTGGCGTCACATTTCAGCAATTGATGGAATGGATAAGCCTCCAAGAGTTTTCATCGTAACCAGTGCTCAACCTGGTGAAGGAAAAACTTTTGTTACGGTGAATCTAGCAAAAGCATTAGCAAAAATGGGAAAGAAAACATTGTTGATCGATGTAGATGTTCATCGACCCAGTGTTCATGAAACGATGGGGATTCGCAGACAGACTGGACTGAATGATTTTCTTTACGGACAATCTTCTGATTTCAGCATTTTTCCATCACCTTTTCCGAATCTAACCGTAATTCCGGTTGATCATACCGATCGATTGCAGTTGGCTGAATCGCTGGATAGTTCTGTCTTCATTGATTGTTTAACCAACGCAATGGGAAGTTTTGAATACATTCTAATGGACAGTGGTCCCGTACTTTTAACACCTGAAACTCTCGCTGCGTGTGTTGGTGTGGATGGATTAATTCTGGTAGTTAGAAATGATTACACTACTGCAAAAACTCTCAAGCTTGCCAGTGAACTTTTGCAACAAGTGAATGTATCTGTTCTTGGAACGGTGTTAAATAAAGTAAATCTGAAAGATCGGTTTTCACATTATCATTACTACAGGCAATACTACAATTACTATAAAAAGCCACGCATGAAAGAGGCAGAACAAACTGCTGAAATCCTGGTTGAATCATTGACTCAACCCAGAAGCAGAAAAAAAGCCTGATCTATTTTCCAACATCAGCTAATTACGATTCCACTTCCCGCCGCATGTACTACTCTTTCGATCACTCTGCGCGGCGCAAGATAAGACTCATAGTACTCACGCGCGCCGGCTTCCAGCTTTGCGCGATATGAGTCATCTGATGTAATCCGTTTCACCGCCTCACGAATTGATGCTTCTGACCCATCGACAAAGTGAACATTCTCACCATGCACTAAAGGAGCCGGCAATACGCGGCCTACATCAGTACTGATGATCGCTTTTCCTAGCGCTAGAAATTCCGCAAGCTTCCAACCAAGACATCCATGAACAGCAGGTGTATTGAATGCAACCGCGGACTTTTTTGTTTTCTCAATGTACTCCGTAAACGGTACGCGTTGTGACATAAGAAGATGTTCGTATGGTTGAAATTGATCACTTCTTGGCGGAAATCCACCTTCGAATCGCAGACCTGGTATGCTTCGACACACATCCATAAACAAAGCGCGATATTCGTTAGTCTGTGCTTCGCGTTTCCACACTGATCCCACGAAGAAGATATATTCGTGCTCCGATGGCGCAGAATAATACTCGCTGAGAGGTAATCGATGTTTGTATTGGCGCCAGTGATTTGCAATGTGCTCTCGCGGCCAATATTTACCAAAACGTTTGCGTAAGTTGTCGTATGAACTTGTGACCATGACAGTCGTTCGCGCCATGTGAGTCAGAGTTTTGATCAATCCGTAATTTTTGACCCCGAAACTTCGGTCCAATCGGCAGAACTTTTTCCTGATGATGCTCAGGCACGACATTTGGGTCGATATTAACTTTTGCATAGACATCGGCCCATTGAAGCCCATCAGAATTAAAAGTGGAACTATCTTCCGCGGAGATGTAGATACGTTTTCCATCCATCTCGAAACACAAACTATGTGGTACAAGCGGCCAATCTCCGCGCGTGTCATAGCGCAGGCTCTTTGTGCCGAAAATTTCGCAAAGTCCTTCAATGTAAAAGGAGTAGTAGAATGCGTCAAAGAGTGGGTGGATGCGGATCATGACAACTGCGATACCTTTTTGAATCTCCAAGATAATACTCGATTCTGGAAATTCTAGCTGTTTAAGTTATCGCAGTTGTTGATTCCGCATCATTACTTGTTTCTTAGCCTCCGGTGGCCTCCGTTAATGATTGCACCGCTCTGACCCCGCCATACTATTGGATTAGAAGATGTGCCTGCACGAGCGAATTTTCTTTGGCCGGTATATGTGCCCGGTATCAGCCAGTACAAATCTCCTGCTACTGCGGTATTTATTGCAGCACTTAAACTCATCGGGTTACTCTGGCTGCCATCACCATTACCATTGGGTGAAACGTAAAGAGTGCGTATTGGATTAAATGTTTGAACCCAAGGATTGGCTGCTTCCAAAGTCCCTGCTGCGATCAAAAGAAGAAAAAGGAAGGTGAAGTCCCAACGATATGGCCTTCTATCACTTCTTTGTTTAGACATGAAATGGTCCTCCGAGGTATAGTTCGGTTTTTGGTTTGGTTAGATTTTTGGGTTTAGTTCTTATTGTCAGAAACGAGTATAAAGCTGCAAAAACCCCTTAAACTCGACTGCGAACTTTTACTGCTGGTGATGCAGCGGTATTGGGCACGGTCTTAAATAAGGTAAATTTAAGATACCGTTTCTCCCGCTACGTTTAGTACACAAAACACTATAACTGTACAAAGCCTCAAATAAAAGAGGCAGAGCAAACTGCAGAAATCCTTGATGAATTATAGACTCAATCAAGGGCCAGAAAAAAAGCCTAATCGTTAATTTTTTTCTTGTTGCTCTGCCCATCATCATTGCTTACGGTAAGGTTGCAAATTCAAAGTCTGCCGATACCCATTTATTTCCACTGGTATCTACCGATGTAACACGAAAATGATACGTCGTATTTGGTTGAAGATTTTCCAACGACACTTTGTGTTTCACTATCATCTTGGAATCAAGTGTAGAGGTATGGCCATAAGTTACAGAGGTTCCGTATTCCACAAAAGAATCCATCGGTGTTGTTGATCGCCATTTGATTTTTGTGGAGGTGCTCTTAATTTTCTTCGCAAGAACTTTGTACAACTCTGTAATTGCAGAACCTGCTGGCGGAACAAAGCCAGATTTATCGGTTACTGCGAGCATATCCAGTGAGGTTCCCGGTTCACGTCCTCGGAATTTCAATGTGTGCTGTCCGGCACTAAAAGAAAATGTTCGTGGATCTCCACTAGTACGTCCATTGACACGCGACCACTGAAAATCTGGAGATTGTTTTCCTGCTGCACAATCAAATACATCTTCGGCTCCTCCATCAGCAGATACGTAAAATGAATCGTGGTAAGCGTCAACCGCTTTTACACGAGCCCAGAAGAAGTAAGTTCCCGCTTCAGGAACATCAAGCGTAAATGTGACTGTACCCTGATCTTCAGCTGATGATTCAACATACTTGTGATTTGACGCGCTATTATTTCCTTTATCTGTCATCGGAGTAACGAGAGTTTCCACTTCCGGTTCAACATAATAGACGACCTGTCCTGGAGGAGGAGGCGGCGGTGGTGGAGCTTGTAACGTTGTGAACGTTTGATCATTACTATAACCAATATTTCCAGATGCATCTCTTGACTTCGCACGGTAATGATACGTTGTGTTCGCAGTAAGTCCTGTAATTGTTCGTGAGTGCGAAGTAACCATGTTTGTATCTAACGGAGTATCGTTTCCACATGGACACGGTGAAGTGCTGTATTCAACCTGTGAATCAGAATTTTCATCCGTATTCCAGGTGATGGTTGCATCGGTCATCGTAATATTCGATGCCGTCACATTTGAAAGTACCGGCGGAGTTGTATCTGCAACATTCACAGTGAATGTGCAAGTTGCAGGAGTTGGATCCACATTTCCGGCTTCATCTTTCGCTTTTACCGAAACCGTATGTGATCCGTTAGACAAATTATTGAATGTATGCGAAGTCGCGGAAGCGTACGAAGAATAGGAACCGGAATCAAGTTTGTATGCATAAACAAGATTACCAGTTGGTGTGGTGTCATCACTGCCTGTCCAGGTCACAGTTACTGTAGACGAAGTAACAGTGGTTCCGCAGAAATTACTTGTGATTGTTGTATCTGGAGGAGTTGTATCCGGAGGTGGAGGTGGTGGCGGAGCAGTTCCTGAACCCACAACTAACAAAGGCAGAAATTCTTTTCCACTGGTGGGAATGTTAACGGGACCATTGTATGTTCCCTGATAAACAGGCGTTCCCATATTACGCGGATCAAGAACCACGAAGTCAGTTCCATTTGGAAGAATGGATGACAGATCCACAGTTTTTGTAGAACTCAAACTCCAGTTATAAATTGCAAGTTCCCCGCGTTGAGTTTCGTATTCATTCCCTAATAAAACAATCTTGTCAGGGATTGTAGTTACTACAGTAGAATTGGTATCAAACGCTTTGCCAGCGTTTTGAGTGTCAGTTTTCCATGTATTAAAATCAACAACACCGTCGTCGTTGTTGTCAGCCCAGAATGTTGCAGTAAATGGCGAAGAATAAGTATTGTTATCGAAAGTATCGCCGCTGCGAATCTCTGGACACCCGACGCACCAGTTTGGCATGTATGCCGCTGTTCTGAATTGAACATGCTGCCCGGTTGGCTTCATGATCGAATTTCCGGTGTAAACACTCTGGTCTGGAATAACATAAACTTGTTCGCCTGCACCCCAAAAAAACTTTGTGTCCAGCCAGCCTAAGCCTAAGTAATTGTTTGTAAACTTTACTTGTGCGGGTATGTTCCATCCAAATAGTACTGGTGAATCATAGTAATAATTTTCTTTTACAATTTCGTTATCTGCAGGAAGGTTTGTTCCTCCGATCAAAAATTTCCCTCTACGAAAAATATTTTTTTCTACATGGTATCCGCTGTAGTAGCTGCCTTGTGCGTATGCATGAAAGTTGTATGTACTTTGAGTTGCGTCCCATGAATCCAGAACCATATTCTGAACGAAGTACTTCCAGCCAAATGTAGCGAAATCATTTTGTGTATATATATTGTGGGGATTGTTACTAACCGGAATTTGTTTGTAAATTATGTTGCCGTAAATTACTTGTCCGGAACCGGTATTCCACGCGCCTAATCCACATCGTCCTTTAATATCGTGCACAATATTGTTGATTGCGTGGGTTCCGGTTCCGTACAACGTAATCCCATCTTTATTTCCATTCCCGTTTGGGTCGCTAACTTCGAGTCCCCAGGCCCAATTGTGGGCTGCACTCAGTTCTATCCCGCCAGCGATAATTGCACCACTCTGACCCCGCCATACTATTGGATTAGTAGAGGTACCATCTCTTGTAAAAGTCTTCTGACCAGTGTAGGTACCAGGAGTCAGCCAGTATAGGTCCCCCGCTTGTGCCGTATTCATTGCAGTGCTCAGGCTCATAGGGTTTCCTTGCGAGCCATCACCATTACCATTGGGCGAAACGTAAAGAGTGCGTATTGGATTAAATGTTTGAACCCATGGGTTGGTTGCTTCCAAGATCCCTGCTGACATCAAGACAAGAAAAATGAAGATGAAGTGCCAAGGGTGCGGCCTTCGATCTCTTCGATTTTTAACCATCAACATGTACCCTCCGCAGCTTGGTTTAGGTTTTCAGGTTTTTCGGTTTTCGTCTCGAGGAGAGCAAAATAAAAGCCAGCGGGTCATTTTTTCGGAAATTGAAAATGGATATTATTTTGTCGACGAGCTTTTTGGCAGAATGTCACATTCATGTGACTCACTCTTTTCAACTTTGAGAAATTTGTCGCATGGACATGACATTGATTACAAATTTTGACAAAAATTTTGTACCGGCGAGGGCAAAAAAGTGGCACTTTTCTAGAGATAAAACAAGAAGTTAGAGGCAGTAAGAAGTAATGAAATAATGATGAGAGATGTTACAAAAATGTCGAAAGAATGGTGACGAAATTAGGGAGCGGGAGATTCTTCATGAAACTCTTGCCGATCACCATTCGAATGATCCAGATCTAAAGTCCGTGAACCGGGATCACCTTTCAATTCAAATCGAAAAGTAAGGGCTACATTCCCTGGTGATACAAAATAGATTTTGTTTGCCAGTGTATACCACCAACCTGAACTCGCCATTTCTTGAGTTTGTGTTTCCGAATTTGCAGTTGGTGTTGAAATTTTAAAGGACCCATCTACATTTAATTCCATTTCGTTTGATGGCGTTACATCATTTTCATTAGAACTGGTTTGCAGCTGTTCCGAAATACTTAGCCATTTTCCAACTAGTTGATGATCTGGCGTAACTTCATTGAACGTAAATGAACCGAATATTTGGCTTACGGTTGATTCACGTTTAACAATATTTTGCCGCACACCAAGTGCTACAAGCCCGAACGCGAATCGTTTTTCTGGAAGAATAAAAACGCGGCCAAGTACTTCCTCTCCATCAGGCCGTTTTCCCTGCCATGTATAAACAAGACCCTGAAATTTTTTACCAAGGAATGATTCTGGCTCAACACTTGGTTTTAAAAACGAAGCAATTTGATCCATCAATACGGCCAGCTGATCTGTAATTTGCTTATCAATATTTTGGGAAGAATCTAATCCAAGGCCCCAAAGAAAATATGCTTCTGTTGGACCTTGTGGACTCATTTTTTGATCAGGCGGCACAAGTTCGACATCCGCAAAAGTTGAATCCTTTGTGCTCCAATCGGAAGGATAATAAAATTCCAATCCTGCTGGATGGATAAATCGAATTGGCTCATTCTCTTCTGCTGCATTGGAGTTCATTAATAAACTGAAAAAAACCAGTATGCAAATTAGATTAACTTTCTGAATCATTTTTTTTAACTTGAGTCTTCTTTTTTCGGCTTTTTTTACTCCGTTCGGTTAAGGCAAAATGTTTCACTACTCTGTCACGCACATCTCCCGCTTTTCCGTAACTTTGCCGAAGGTGATGCAAATGATCCATAACAAACAAATACAAATCCGTTTCTGTTTTGCCTGGAAATTGTTCTAGAATTCCACTTCTTTGAATTGCTTCAATCATCGGACGATAAACAGTATCACGCCATGAAATCAATGCATCCTGCCAGGTAATATCTTGTTTTGTTTCAATTCCACGATAGTAACGATGAACGCTAATGTGATCTAACAAGCGTTCATATCCATTAGGTATCGTTGTTTCATATTGTCCAGGATACTTCTGAACCAAACCAGTCGTTTCTAAAAAATCCGCAAATGCGCTTTTTAAAATTACATCTTCAATAGAACTATTAGAGGTCAGTGGGATCGGCGAAAGAAATTCCTTTACATTTGCTTCAATTGTTGGAGCGCCCAAAGATCGAGCCACAGATACGCGATGATGTCCATCAACGACGAAACAAACATCATAAACTTTATATAGTTCTACAGGTGAAAATCCAACAGGACCTTCAGCAAGTTCCATCACTTCGCTCCAACGCTGTCGAAGAGATTCTGCACGTGGCAAGAAGGCACGATTGAAATCATGTTCACGACCCACAGTTCCCACAATGCGATCTAAGGGTACTTCCTGAATTCCGCGATTCACAACCTGTTTCAGATGCAATCGTTCCCTAACTTCATCAAAAGGAAGCAAATCAATCGGGCGGCCCTGCAAAATATGGAAAAGATCTTCCATCAACGCGGTGATTCGAGCTCGGTCGAAAACTGACATATATTGATGTCTAGTAACCCTAAAGACAACTATAATAGCAAATAGATGAGCTCCCGCCGGATAAAGCTTTTGACACCTGCACTTTCTTTACTCTTATTCTTTTCCTGTTCCGCTCACAGTCGTCAAAGTAATCCGGCGGTGATCAATGAGGTTACTCAATGGAAACACGAGTGGTCACGTGGTGCGACTTTTTACGAATTGTTTGTTCGAAGTTTTCAGGATTCAAATGGTGATGGAATTGGAGATATCAATGGATTGATTTCAAGATTGGATTATTTAAATGATGGAAAACCGAATTCGGGAACTGATCTTGAAGTAAATGCGCTCTGGCTCATGCCGGTTTTTAAATCACCCAGTTATCACGGTTACGATACAACCGATTATCGCCACATAAATCCAGATTATGGAACTGATGACGATTTCGTTCGGCTTCTTCAAGAAGCTCACAAACGAGGGATTAAAATCCTAATTGATTTTGTGATGAATCATTCCAGTTCAGAAAACGCATGGTTCCTGGATTCCTCTTCTTCAGCATCGTCACCTAAGCATAACTGGTACGTTTGGTCTGCAAGTAATCCAGGATGGGGTCAACCCTGGAATGCTAACTCACCAACATGGCACTTCAAGAATGGCGCATATTACTACGGAGTTTTTTGGTCTGGAATGCCGGATCTAAATTTTCGTATACCTGCGGTTCGCAAAGAGTTCAAGGATCTCGCCACTTACTGGTTAAATAAAGGACTCGATGGCTTTCGTTTAGATGCGACACGATATCTGATTGAAACTGGGCCAGGGCCCGGTCAGTCGGATACGCCTGAAACACATCAATGGTTAAAAGAATTTTCGGCAGAAATTCGCAATAACCATCCTCAAGCAACTTTAGTTGGTGAGAATTGGACTGAAACTCCGATCATCGCTCAATATTTCGGATCGACAAAAGACGTTCTTTGGGGCGATGAGCTTCCGATGAATTTTGATTTTCCGTTGTCAGATCGAATTCTGGAAGGACTTAAGACCGGCAAAGCAGAAAATATTGCAGCAAAAATTATGCAAGTAAAGTCAATGTATCCTGCCGGCGTTAACGATGCACCCTTCTTGACAAATCATGATCAAGTCCGGCTGGCCACTCAACTTCAGAATAATCAACAGCAGCTTCGTTCGGCCTCTTCAATTTTGCTAACACTCCCAGGATCACCCTTCCTTTATTATGGTGAAGAGATTGGAATTCAAAATGGCCCTGCTCCAGGCGATGAAGCCAAACGAACTCCGATGCCCTGGGATAACGGCCCTGGTGGCGGATTTACAACTTCGATGAATCCATGGTATGCGTTTGCACCAGGAAGAGATTCTGCCAATGTTGCGGCTCAAATCGATAATCCGGCTTCCCTGCTATCGCATTATCGCAACCTGATTCGACTTCGCGCAGCTTCACAGGCGTTATCTCATGGAAGTATTGAGGTATTAACTTCGTCTTCAATGTCATCACCTGTGCTCGTCTTCTTGCGAAGGTCCAATGATCAGCTTGTTCTGGTAGCGCACAATCTCAGTGGAGCTTTTGCTTCTGCAGGTCCATATCCAATTAATGCAATGTTAGCAAAAACACTTTTCACAACAGGAACGATGCCTCCTCCTTCAGGAACTTCCGGACAGTGGAATCTTTCGATGCCTCCTTATTCAAGTGGAATTTGGGAAATGAAATGATTGTAGTGGCGACCGGAAGGTCGCCTGCTAATTAGGAGGGCGACCTTCTGCTCGCCCCTACGAGCCTTTCTTTTTTACTTCTTCCAAAATTTTCTTGAATTGTTTTTCATCCCGAATAGGTTTGAAATCAAAATCATTTTCTAATTTCTCTGCATCTTTAAATCCATGGTCGACCGCTTTTTTTAAAGATGAAAATGCTTTTTCTTTTTGACCCATTTGAGCCTGAGCTGCTGCCAGCTTGTACCATAGTAATGGTTCTTCAGGATGAATTTCTGCAGCAACTGATAATGTTAATGCAGCCCTTGGATAATCACCGTATTCACGAAAACCACGTGCCAGATAAAATCCGTGTTGAACCGCAACTACTTCTAACAAACGTTGCGCATGAAGCCGGTCATATTTAGATGGAGCTTCTGCCGCTTTCTTTTTGAGCGATTGAATTTCCAGAAATGCGAGCACCGTTTCCAACTTCGGAACATTCTTTGAAGAATCTCGCAACGATTGATTCACGCTTTGCATTTTTTGGCGGAATTGAGCATCAAGCTGGTCACGTTGCGTTTCCTCTTGCTGCCAGCGTTTTACTTCTTCAGTTGCAATCAACCGCGAAGCTTCTGAAGTTGTCGCTGTAACATCGCGAAGAGTATCGAAGTCTTTAGATATGCTTTGATACTCCTCTGCCGCTTCATTCAATAGTCCTTGCACTTTTTGTGATTCAGCTTTTTTCAATCGCTTTTGAAAGAGTGATTCAATCAAAGTTGGATCCTTCTCTCGTTTACCATTTCTCATTGCCTGAACTTCCATCCATTCCAAAGCTTCAGTGCAGACTTCTTTTGGCGGCCACCAATGATCGCCATCAAAAATGTGGATTTTAAATGGAATACCAGCCGATTCCAATTTTGGACGTAGCAATCGAATTTCGTAATAGTTGAAATCTAGATTTCCGATCGTTTCATAAAATGCAAAAGGAGTGTCATTTGATGGAGGACTATCAGTTGGAAAACCGGCTCCACATGCAATTACACCTGCTACTTGTCCGCGATATTTGAAACCCATATCACATGCAACGCGAGCGCCGCCAGAAAGTCCAGTAGCGTACAAACGCTGTCTATCAACAGAAAAGCGTGATAGAGCATCATCGTATATTGCTTTCATTGCTTGAAGATTCGGAACGGATGGATCATCACTTCCAGAATTGTTAGAGGAAACAATAATGTATCCGTATTTTTCAGCGCTGTCTTTGAACAATTCTGCCGGACGCATTCCATTTGCTCTTGGATCAAAGGCAAAAAGAACCGGCCATGTTTTTTCAGACTGATATGAGGTTGGCAGATACAACGCGTACGAAAAACCGGGCGCGCCCTGACACCCCACCTTCTCAACAATTTTTCCGGTGGGGAATTCTGCTACAGTTGCGTTCAGAAATACAAACAAGGCAAAACAGAAGAATTTACACATGTTTAACTATTATAAATATCTTTCAAAGACTTAGATTAGCCCGCACATTCCTGCTTCGGAAGTATTCGTTCCTTCATCTGTACCGTTTGTGTCATACAAATTGCCGTTTCGTGCCTACAGGCTTAATTTTGTTACTTGAGGTGAGTATGTTTTACGAAAGGAATGAAATTAGACCGAACCGCCTTTCGCTAAAGGTTTTGATTGTAGAACCTGACATTAAATCAAGACAAGACCTCGTCAGTGTTCTTTCCAGAGATCCTGAAGTTAAATCTGTTAAAGAAATCAATCAAGGTATTGAAGCGATCAGTGCGATTCGCGATTACAAACCCGATGTGCTTATTTCTGATGTTGAATTGGAAGATATTAATGGTTTTGCATTGTTAGATACTGTGCCAAGCGAAAAGCAGCCTCCTACGATTTTTTTGTGTGATGGTGATCAGTATGCTGCGCGGGCATTCGAAGTTTCAGCTGTTGATTATTTGCTAAAGCCAGTTCGAACAGATCGTTTTGAACGAGCGTTTGAACGTGCAAAACACGCGCTTCAACGTGAAAGAAATCCTAAAACTAGTGATCCAAATCATCAACGTCAACTTGCAATCAAAACCGGCCGCTGCGTATTTTTTGTGAAAGCGGAAGAATTAGATTGGGCTGAAGCTGAAGGAAAATATGTTGTGTTACATATGGGCTCCGAAAGACTTCAACTCAAAATGTCGATCACTGCTTTAGAAGCAGAACTTGATCCGGAGAAATTCGTACGAATTCACAGATCTACGATCATCAACACGGATCGTGTGCGATGGGTTCAACCATGGAATCACGGCCGCAATTATCAAGTCATTCTTCAAGATGGAACACGTTTGATACTGAGCCGCAAAGAAACATTACGTAAACTAACTGGAAATTCATTTTCGAGTTCCGTAGAAAGAGCTTCTACTTTTTAAAGATTCAGTTCTATCTGAATTTTCAATTTATGGGCACGGCACGTCCGTGCCTTTTTTATTTGTACTCCAATCCCGCTTTCAACTCAGTTCAAATTTACGTTCCACTCTCAAATGTAAGTTTTCTAAAACAGAGCACATTGTTTTTGGAACCAATCTTCAGTTTTCGCAGAAGCGAACACAACAAACGGAAACCAAATTTTGATTTATTGGTATCAAATAAAAATTCGTCCGATCAGCTTAAGTAATTTGATTACCGACACTTATCGAAATATTTGTCTTCATGGCATAGCTGTTGCTCCAAGGCAGGTTGGAAACCTGATTAAAACCATGGAGAAGCTATGAAAACTAAATGGTTCCTACTAATGGCATTAGGTCTCCTTGTTGTTATCTATACGCTGCCCGTTTCCGCGCAAGTTGCCACGAAAACGGGCTCCATTTATGGAAAAGTACTGGATGACAAAGGTGCACCATTGCCAGGAGTGACTGTTACTCTGGAATCATCTGAGATTCCGGCGCAAACAGCGACTTCCGGACCTTCCGGAGGATTTCGATTTGCCAATTTACCACCCGGTGTTTATTCAGTGAACTTCCAGATTGAAGGATTCGCTGAAGTTCGTCAGGAAGAAGTGCGGGTAAACACCGGATCACAGGTGCAATTGGAAATCACATTGAAGCCATCACTGGCTGAAGAATTTACAGTGATTGGCCAGACTCCTGTTGTTGATACTAAAAAAACAAGTAACTCAGAAACTTTTGATAGAGATTACCTGCAAGATGTACCCAACGCGCGTGATCCCTGGGTCATCATTGATCAAACTACAGGCGTTGATTCAGATCGTTACAACGTTGCTGGTTCTGAATCGGGGCAGCAGGCAAATTTCATTGCGCGTGGAGGCAATGATGACAATACGATTTGGAATTACGATGGTGTGAATGTAACCGATCCACAATCTCTTGGTGCGTCTCCTACTTATTTTGATTTTGACGCGTTTGAAGAATTGAACATCGTTACCGCTGGAAGCGATCCATCAATTCCCACCGGTGGTGTTGCTGTAAACGTTGTTACAAAGCGTTCAGGAAATCAATGGGAAGGAAATGGATCGTTTTATTTTGTAAACGATAGTTTGCAAGGCACCAACACACCACAAGAGTTGATCGATAATCCAAATCTGAATCCATTCACCGGTGAGCCAATTAAAGGTTCAAACCGTTTGGATGAAGTAAAAGATTTTGGTTTCGACTTGGGTGGCCCAATAGTTAAAGATAAATTTTTCGTATGGGGTGCTTATCGAAGAAATGAAATTGGTCTGTTTACGATTACTGATTTGATCGATTTCACGAAACTGGAAGATTTCAATTTCAAAGCGAACATGAATTGGAATACGCAACATGAATCTCAGTTCGGTTACTTCAATGGTAAGAAAACGAAAAGCGGACGTGCAGCTTTTGATGCAGCAACGATGGCACCAGAAGCTTTGTGGACGCAGCTTTCCAACGGCACAATTCTGCCCGGACTGTGGACCGGACAACATACATGGATTCCGAACGATCATACGATCGTAACCGGTCGTTACGGATATATCGGAAATGTATTTGATCTGATTCCGGAAGGCGGGAAAGATGTGCCGATGATTTATCTTGCTTCGATTCCACGTTGGGAACAAACCTCATTTTACGTTTCCCCAATTGATCGCGGCTCGCACGATATCGTCATCGACACCAACTATTACAAAGAACAGATGATGGGTGGTGATCATGAATTCAAGTTCGGATTTGAATACAAGACTTCTAAAATTTCCACCTTTAGTAGTTATGGCAATGGCGTATTGCTGATTGATTACAATCAGACAACTCCGAATGGGCCTTTAACCTCTGGATACGCTTATGCCCAACACTACATTGATGGGACGATGAACGTTAATCGGACCAGTTTCTACGCCACTGATACATATCGAAAGAACAGGTTAACGTTGAATCTTGGTTTCCGATTTGATCGTCAAACAGGAAACAACGAAGCTGCAACTTCCCCCGGAGTCCCTGGATTTGAAAGCATAGTGGGTCCACTTGTGTTTGGTGGAAATGACCCTGGAGTTACATTCAACGATTGGTCTCCTAGATTGGGTATTACGTATGACATTACGGGTGATGGCAAAACGATTCTACGTGGAAACTTTGCCCGTTATTACGATACCTTCAACAGTGCGTTCCTAACGCATACCAATCCGACGTTTATTTACAACGGCGTCAAATTCAATTTTCAAAATTCGAACGGCGATCGTGTAATAACACCGGATGAAATTGTAGGTGATCCGATTTACTACGGTGGTTGGACTCCAAATGGGTATGATCAAGGACTCCACACCTATGATCCTGATCTAAAAAATTCGAACGCCTGGGAATATTTGGTTGGCTTCGAGCGCCAGCTGATGACCGACCTTGCAGTTAGCGTAACGTACACACATCGTGATTATCGCGATGCAACCACAATTGTTCCAGACGGGGTTTCTGCAAGTGATTTTGCAGTCTCACAAATTTTCCACATGGAAACTGATCTTGGAACGTTTGATGTTCCAGTCTACACACTTCCGTTTACGCAGGATGGATCACTGATCGTTACAAATGCAAATGACTACAAAACAAAATATGACGGTATAGACATTACTGCGCGCAAACGGATGAGTAACAATTTCATGGTCAATGCAGGCCTGACCTTGCAGAAACAGAAAGCTAACTACGATGGAGGCGATTCTCTTGCCTTTTACATTGGAGATGGCGGTCTGACTGGTCAGGTTTTTCCATTTGATCCAACAAATCTGCCGTTCTTGAACAATCAGCCATATGCATTTGCTCCGCAAGGCAGCGGCAAATCCGGAGTTTATCCGTATTCAGAATGGCAGTTGAAATTAAGCGGGGTTTATCAATTCCCATGGGATATCAGTGCCGGAGCGTTTGCACGATATCAGCAGGGATATCCTTACGTGCTGTTCGGCCGAATCAATGATCCAACACTGAATGCTGCGCTTGGAACAAGCAGTCATTTGTTCCTGGTAGAACCATTTGGAAGCCGCCGGTTCGATGACATCTTCACGCTTGATCTTCAAATGGAAAAAGGACTTGATTTTGGTTCGTACGGCAGACTTACATTCTCTGCAAATTTGTTTAACGTAACGAACACAAATACGATAATCCGCCGGCAGCGAAGAGTAGGCGCCAGCACATTCGACAAAATTGAAGAAAACATTTCACCACGAGCCCTGCGTCTGGGCGTTCGTTACAGTTTCTAGTTTGAGTTTAGGGCACGGTTTATTCCGTGCCCTAAAACTCTCGCAAAGACGCAATGACGCAAAGTCATGATTTTAAAATTTTTGATCTTTGCGCCATTGCGGCATTGCGAGAGGTACTCTTGAGTTGGTTCATGACGGCGAACAAACTCAGGAGTCGCTCATGGCTCCCCCGTAAATGAGAGCTTGGGGCGGTCAATTTGATCGCCCCATTTTTCGCATCACGCATCTCGCATCGCGCATCCCTCTTATTGTGTGTACAATCCCTTTTGTTCCATTGATTTGTGATACTTTGCAAGAAGCGCGATCTAATGCGAATATAAACTTCACATGAAACTGGAATTTTCTAAACCTCGCAACGCTAGCTCTGCAATTGTGCTGTCAGTTGCGACATTAATTGCGTTGGTCTTCTTTGGTCAAGGGTTCATTACATATGCCAGCATGAAGGAACCTTTCCATTGGGAAGAACACGTTCTCTGGACGTTTACTGGCTGGTATCTATGGGCTGCATTTTTTCCACTGATTCTGCGGCTTGCTCGCCGTTTTCGATATGAGCGCGGCACTTTAGTTCGAACGATCGTCGTTCACACATTGATGGCTTTTATCATCGCAGTGCTGCATGCCGCTATCCAAATTTTAATCGTTCAATGGTTGTTCCATCCTGAGAGAACATTTGCAGATCTTCTTAAGATTGCCCGCGATCTTATTGGTTGGTTATTTTTCTGGCGTTTTGCAATTTATCACGCCGTTCTTGCAGTGTGTTATGCCTGGGATTATTTCCGCCGCACAAAACAAACTGAACTAAATGCGATTCAGCTTGAAGACAGCATTTTCCGCACTCAGATGCAAACTTTGAAGATGCAGTTGGAACCACAATTTTTATTTCGTTGTCTGCATTCGCTGTCTTCCCTTATGCACAATAATCTTCGCGCTGCCGATCGATTCATTGCCCGGCTTGGCGATTATCTCCGAATGACTCTGGATAATGCTCAACATCGCGAAGTTCCATTACGCAAAGAATTGGAGTTTGTTCGATGCACAATGGAAATTGAAAAAATTCATAACCCTGATTCACCATCAATTCAATTTCAAATCTCAACGAATTGTTTTGATTGGGCGGTTCCCAATCGAAGTATTCAAGCTGCAGTTGAAGCAATTCTGAAAAGAGATCATCCTGAATCGACATCGCCCGGACAACTTATTGTTGAAGCTCAGCCCGAAGACGAAAATCTATTAGTTCACATCCATGATAGCCGGCCACTTCGCGATTCTAATGAATTGGAATTACTTCAAACTACGTTAAACGAACTTAATGGAAAACGCGCTCAAGAAATTTCCATCAAATTGGAACAAAACGGTGATGGAATTTTGGCAACTCTGAAGATTGAACCTCAAATTAAAGAGAATGTTGAGGCTGAAATCCGTGAACAAAAAATTCAAGAACCTCAAGAACCTGCCTCAAATCCGCTAAAACGTTGGGGAATTATCGTTGGTGTATGGTCAGGTCTTGCCATTTATTTTTTTCTAATGAATGCCTACGAATTTGCATCTAAAAATAAACCGATTCCGTGGGCAGAAATGTTATTTTGGTGCTCTACATGGTTTTTATGGGCACTTTGCACACCATTCATCATTGCTGTCACAAAAAAATATCCAATCCGTAAAGGAGTTTTACTTCGCAATTTTGTCGTTCATCTGGGTGCGAATGCTGCAGTCCTGTTTTATACCAGCATGGGTTATTCGGTCCTTAGCTGGATCGTTATGCTCGGCGAAAAACCCTTTATTGATGTCATGAATATGGTCTTCCGCGACTTCCCTTTTGCGATGGATTTTCTGGTTTACTGGAGCGCTGTAGCTGTTATCAGCGCCTCACGTTATCGGCGTCATTATATATTCAGCCAAACCCGCGAATCAAAGCTCAACGCACAATTAGCTCGTGCTCAACTTCAGGCGCTGAAAATGCAGCTTCATCCTCATTTCCTTTTTAATACCTTGAACTCCATTTCCGAACTCATGCAAGAAGACATTGAGGTGGCGGAAAAAATGTTGGATCATCTAGAACATTTTTTTCGCCTGACCGTAAACAATTCTGAAGCACAGGAAGTCCCATTTGAACAAGAATTGGAATTTTTGAAATGTTATCTCGCGATAGAACATGTTCGTTTTCAAGATCGTTTAAGCATCCGTATGGATATCGAACCACAAACTCTGCTGGTTGCAGTTCCAAATCTCTTATTGCAACCGATCGTGGAAAATGCGATCCGACATGGAATTGCTCCAAGAACTTCACCGGGCAAAATTGAAATTCAAGCAACAAAGAACAATGGAATTTTGCATGTTCGTGTACAGGATAATGGACCTGGATTAAGTGATGATCAGAGAAAAACGGCCTCGTTAAAGAAAGGGCTCGGGCTTTCGAATACGCGTGAACGGCTTCAACAATTGTATGGCAAAGGTCATCGTTTTGAGTTGGAAAATGCACCGGAAGGCGGACTCATTGTTACGGTGGAAATTCCAGATCAAAACCATTTGATGCATGAAATCAAAACGGAATACAGGTGACGAGATGATTCAAGAAAAAACAATTCGTGTGTGCATTGTTGATGATGAGCCGATCGCGTGCAGGCGAATCCAACGGTTATTAAAGGATGATACATCAATTGAGATTTTGAAAATCTGCAGCAACGGCGAACAAGCAGCCGATGCAATCAAAAAGCTTTCGCCGGATCTCATTTTCCTGGATATTCAGATGCCAGGAATGAATGGCTTTGAAATGTTGAAATCATTGCCAGCAGAAAATATCCCTCACGTAATTTTTGTTACTGCTTATGATCGTTATGCAATTCAAGCGTTTGAAGTTCATGCACTCGATTATTTGTTAAAACCATTTGATACCGATCGTTTTGAAGAGGCGCTAACAAGAGCCAAATCGCAAATTGATCGTGATCGAAGCCGCAATCTTAACAAAGGGTTGTATGCCTTGCTGGAAGAAATGAAGACACCTCCGCGATATTTAGAACGGCTGGTGATCAAAGCAAGCGGACGTGTGTTCTTTCTTAAGACTGATGAAATCGATTGGATTGAAGCACAAGGTAAATACGTTTCAATCCATTCCGGCAAAGATGAACATCTAGTGCGTGAAGGCATGAACACGCTTGAAAATGAATTGGATCCGCGAAAATTCGTAAGGATTCACAAATCCACAATTGTGAATATCGATCGTATCGAGCAACTGCAAGCATGGTTTCACGGTGACTATCGCGTGATTCTGAAAAATGGAACGATGCTTACTTTGAGCCGTCGATATCGCCAAAAGCTAGATGAACTTCTTGGTAAACCTCTGTAACTTAGCGGTTGATAAAAATCAAAACAAGAAATCGCAGAATAAGATAGGTAACGATTAAATAAACCACAAAACGATTGCGATCCAGCCAGCGCAGTGCTCTCTCTAACACGTTTTCACGATAAGCAGAAACCGGTTGATGATCAGAGAAGTGGGCGATATCAGAGGCCAACTGTTCAGCCCCAGAATAACGATCGGATGGAGATTCAGCCATCGCCTTTTTACATATGGCTGTTAAACGTTTATGTGTTTCGGGCAGCAAGAAAGATAAGATCGCACCAAGCGAATAAACATCGGTGCGCTGGTCTAAAGTATCCGTTTCACCGCGCGCCTGCTCTGGTGACATGTAACCTTTGGTTCCAATAACCGTTCCCTGTTGCGTATCTGTTTCCGAATTTTGTGATGACTTAGAAATAGCGGATGTATCCGGCTCCGAATTCCGTAATACTTTGGCAACGCCCCAATCCATGACTAATACTTCACCGAATGGTCCAACCATAATGTTTTCCGGTTTCAAGTCACGATGAATTACTCCGTGCGCATTAGCAAATGCAACCGCTTCACAAATCTTTTGAAACAGCCGCAACATTTCTGCCTGGGATAATCCTTTACTTCGATATTGATCTAAACTGCTGCCTTGAACGTATTTCATCGCATAAAAAACACGGCCATCAGGAAGTATTCCTACATCATGAATTGGCACAATTCCTGGATGCTCTAATTGCGCAACAATCCTAGCCTCTCGCCACATCCGCTTAGCAATATCACCGGAAGGATCCGTCAGATTCATTACTTTCAATGCAACCTTGCGCTGTAATTCAAAATCATCCGCTAAATAAACAGAACCCATGCCGCCGCGTCCGATGCGTTCAATAACCTGATAACGTGTACCTTCTAAATCAGGTTCTTCCACTACCGCTTGTAAACGATGTAAAGAATCATTTGAAAGCATTTGTGATCCTTATACGCGAATTCCTAACAATAGTTTTGCTTCACGCGCGAATTCTTCATCCGTAGTCGTAAGTTGACGTAAACGATCCAAAACAATTTTTCGGAATTCCCTGCGTACTGCCGCAAGATAATTCGTCACATTGGTGACCGAGACTCCAACTTCTGATGCAAGTACATCATAGGTGATACCTTCAACACCTTCCATGTGATAACGTTCAAACAAATGAAATTGCAGTAGTTTCCCTTTTGCTTCCAGATTCTTTTTTAATTCCATCAAACAAAAATCGAAAAAGTCTCGCACCCATTCCTTCTCAAAATATTCTTCGGTATTTTGCGGACCACCAATTTCAACATGTTTCAATTCACCTTCCGCACTTTCATAATCCAGTGAAAGCATGACTGCATCTCCGCCGCGTTTTTGTCTTCCCGAAGCTTTTTGTTCGTTTGCAAGAAAGCCATCCAGGCATGTCCGCAAGTAAGTTCGAAATTTTGCGCGGGCCGGATCAAAATTTTCCAGAATTTCCTTTTCCAGGATACGCGTGAAAAAAGCTTGAGTGAAATCTTTGGCATCTTCATTCGATTTCCGCCACTGAATGCGGATGTATTTGTAAACAGGCTTCCAATACGCGCCAATGATTACTTCCATTGCACGCGTTCGCTCTACAGAATCGCTGCTGCGTGCTGCCAGTATCGCAGAATGACGAGTAGTCGGAAATTTGCTTCCGGCACCGCCGATGCCTGTGTCTTCGGTCATACCTCAACATTTTACAGACTCTTGAATCTTTATTGTAGCGGTGCTATAATAGTTGTATGGCACAAGTAAATAGTATTGAACTATATCGGGCGCTCTCAGAATTAGCCCGCCGATATCAGTTTAGGAACCGAGATGAAGTTTGTTGCTACGGATTGACCGTTTCGCAATGTTATGCCCTGCAAATATTGATTCCTAAACCTTTAACTTCGGGCGCGTTGTCAGAAGCGCTTGGTCTTGATATTTCAAGTACCACCAGATTAGTAGATCAACTTGTTCGCAAAAAGCTGGTGCTGCGCAAGCGTTCTGCAGAAGATGCACGAGTCAAAAGTATCGAGATTACAGATCCTGGACACAAATTAGTGTCACGAATAGAGGGCGATTTAGCGAATGTTGTTGGCGAAGCGGTAAAAGGTTTACCAGCAGAAGTTCAGCGTGTTTTGCCTGACGTTATCCGGCGTTTGAATAATGCGCTAGCCTGTTCAACCGGTCAGAACATCATTGCGCCAGAAAACATACGATTGAATTCAAAACAGCTGAGTGCCGCTGGAACAAAACGCTAATTTTTTTCGTTAAATACTTGCATGATACAAGTAATAACATAAACTTGGGAGCGTGGGTCTCATTGCCCGCGTTCAAGTGGCGGGTACGGAGGCCTGCCCTACGGAATGTTAGAAAATGGAGGAACAATGAAAACTGAAGATCAAATTCGAGAACAAGTTCGTAATCGATACACGGCGGCAGTTTCGATGAAATCAGGCTGTTGTGCATCAACTTCGCACGAAATTCCAGCAGAGCGTGTAGCTTGTTGTGCCGGATATTCCGAAGAGGAACCTGAAATCGATTCCAGCAGACGCAGTACAAAATAGTTTCGGATGTGGAAACCCATTGGCGTTTTCAGAAGTATTACCAGGTCAGACCGTAGTTGATATTGGAAGCGGCGCAGGAATCGATTGTTTGCTGGCGGCACAGAAGGTTGGTTCAGAAGGCAAAGTTATTGGTGTTGATATGACTCCGGTAATGATCGAAAAGGCACGCAAGAACGCCGAGAAAGCTGGAGCTAATAATATTGAGTTTCGGTTAGGTGAAGCAGAACATATGCCGCTTGCGGATCAAGAAACAGATTGGATCATTTCCAATTGTGTGATTAATCTATCGCCAAATAAACCTGCTGTTTTTAAGGAAGCATTCCGCGCACTCCGAAGTGGCGGTCGTCTCTCGATCAGTGACATTATGGTTGAGGAACTTCCGGCATCACTCAGGGAATCATCAGCACTATATTGTGCGTGTGTTGCAGGCGCAATTCCAGAAAAAGAATATTTGGATGGATTGCGACAAGCAGGATTTGAAGATGTTCAGGTAACCGATCGGATTGCGTATGATCGCGATCAAATTCTGGAGATTCTTAAGGAAGTTGAGTTCGCACTAGATGAATCGCTGGCTGCACTCGTAGATCGTTATGTGGCAGGAAAAATTTGGAGCGCCAAAATTATTGCGCGAAAACCATAAACCATGGAAATTCATTTTGCAAAACCGGAGGATTTCGGAGAAATCCGTGATTTATTGAAGTCTGCCAATCTTCCATTTAAAGATATTGAAAATGGAATTGGACACTTCCTTCTTGCTAGAAACGACCAACAATTAATTGGCTGTGTCGGACTTCAAATTTGTGGTCATAATGCACTCCTCCGGTCGCTGGCAATAACTGAAAAAGAGCGAAATCATGGGCTAGGAAATGCTTTGTTACAAGAAATTCTGGAATATGCGTCGAGATTAAGTCTTCGGAATGTTTTCTTGCTCACTACAACTGCTGAACATTTTTTCAAAAAGCATGGCTTTGTTATCGCCAATAGAATTGAAGCACCGAATGCGATTCGCTCCACATCAGAATTTTCATCTCTTTGCCCATCAACAGCTGTCTTTATGAGCAAGCAGCTTTGAGTTATCCTGACTTCAAATGAAAGCAATGATCCTGGAAAGGATCTGTAATCTGGAACAAGAAAAATTTCCGTTAACACTTTCGCATCTTCCCGATCCTGTACCGGGTGAAAATGAAATTGTCATCAAAGTATTGACCTGCGGTATTTGCCACACAGAGCTGGATGAAATTGAAGGACGCACTCCCCCGCCCAAATTTCCTATCGTTTTAGGACATCAAGTTGTCGGAATAGTTGAGAGTTGTGAAGGTGCGGCAAAAACTTTTCATTCAGGTGATCGGGTTGGAGTTGCGTGGATATTTTCCGCTTGCAGGAAGTGTGAATTTTGCAAAGCAGGACTTGAAAATTTGTGCGCAGACTTCAAAGCTACCGGCCGTGATGCGAACGGAGGATATGCGGAATACATGATCGTGAATGAAGATTTTGCATATCCAATTCCGAATTCTTTTTCTGATTCTGAAGCAGCGCCGTTGCTGTGCGCGGGCTCGATCGGCTATCGTTCGGTAAAACTTACGAATCTTCAGGATGGTCAATTGTTGGGACTCACCGGATTTGGTGGATCAGGTCATCTTGTATTGAAGATGGTGAAGCATCGCTATCCGAATTCAAAAGTATTTGTCTTTGCAAGGAAAAAAGAAGAACAGGATTTTGCAATCCAACTTGGAGCCAACTGGGCTGGCGATACTTCTGCAAATCCTCCTGAACAACTGCACAGCATCATTGATACAACACCAGCATGGAAACCAGTTTTGGAAGCTTTAAGAAATCTGAAACCTGGGGGACGTCTGGTGATTAATGCGATTCGAAAAGAGACACGCGATCAACAAGAATTACTTCGATTGGACTATCCAACCCATCTGTGGATGGAAAAAGAAATCAAAAGTGTTGCTAACGTTACCCGGAATGATGTCAAAGAATTTTTGAAGTTGGCGGATGAAATTTCACTGAAGCCTGAATTCCAGGAATTCAAATTAGAAGATGCAAATCAAGCATTGAGAGAACTGAAGCATCAGCATGTTCGCGGTTCGAAAGTTTTGAGAATCAGTTGAGATCTCTCAAAGAGGCGAGTCTAAAAATAATTGCAATAATATTCAACCACCCCTAACCCCCTCCTTAAAAAGGTGGGGGACCGGCATATTATTTTGGCGTCACCGCAGGAATCTGAACGGGCCGGCCGGTTTTCATATCATAATCGCGCAGAACTTCACTTTGCTTTTCGCCTTCCGGAACGATTATGTCCACAATCGGCGTTTGAAGTGGATCTCTTTCTTTGCGCGTGGTTCCAAAACCATCTGTAGGCGGTCCGGTAGCGAACACTAAATTTAGCAATGGCGGTTCTACGTTTGAATCTTTTCCGATTAAACCGCTAAGATCGATTTTTTCTTCTATGGAGGCTCCAGTAACTGCTACTACATAATGCCAGGAAGGATCCGCAACACTGCCCAGGAAAGATGCCGGGACAAAAAATCGAATTGTCGATCCAGCCACACGAACCTGAGTTGGGAAAAAATATTGATCATTTAAAGCCTTCCTTGCCCTGCCTTTCATTTCGACTTCATCTTCAGGATCGACCCTTCCTTTTTGTTCTTTTAATGAATCGTACTCTCTTTTTTCCAAAACATTTTCCATCAGAGATTTTGCTTCATTGGGGCGAGGTGTCAAACAAATAACTCTTTCCCATGCATTTTTCGGAATAACATTGGCCCCTCGGCCTGGCAACATACGAACATTTCCGGAATTCTCTACACCATCCTTATCGACATAAATATCAAGATTAAAAGTATAAAAACCATAACGCATGATCCTGCTGAGAGTCATACCCCCAGCATCTATTGCTCTGGGTCCTGGTACCGCAATCTTATTTGCGAACACCGCTTCAAATAATGTTCCACCTTCATCCTGGCGCGCCGTAAGAGAAACTAAATCAAAATCACCCTTTTGCATGTAATCACGAAGCGGATAAATAAGCGTGCCGTCACCATAATCGTCACCGCGCGGATCTGACAATCTAAAAATTTCTTTGTCTGCTGCAGAAACAAATGTGAAAGATATAAACAGAATAACAATTAAGAATTTCAGCAAGTCATTCCTCCAAAAAATTACAACAGAGTAATTCAGGATGCACAATTAAACAGAAATAATGAAAACGGACATCAGGTTCTCCCCCTTATTAAGGGGGAGATGAAGAGGGTGGTTGGAGCATTCCAATGTTCCAACCACCCCCTCTACCCCCTCCTTCATAAGGAGGGGGAACCAAGACAATTCTCCATTTTACAAAAGCAGATTCCTCTGTTTTCATTCGCTTTAAAAAATAATTTTCATGTAACCTTTCAAGCGGTTCTGCTTAAATTCACGTTTGGCCAGTGAATTCCATCCACCGAAACGGCCGAAGAAACCAGGGGAACCAACCGGTACATGATGATCATGCGAAATTGTTTCATCTGCAATCTGTGGAACAAAACCACCACCAAAGTTTGGTTCAAAATCACCCCAGTTGTATTCATACTGGAATCCTGCTTCAGGCAAACCTGGCAGAAGGTAACGACCTACCCAGATGAATTTGTTTTTGTGATGTTTTCCTGATGCGATTTCATGAAGGTTGTACGCTTGAAACGCGGTATTACCATCTTGAAGATCGGCATTGTAACGTTCATACATTACTGAACTATAGAAATCGGGATGCAACTGTTTGCCTATACCAATTTGAAGCATGTTGTAGTTTAGATCGCGATCATCATCAGTAATACTATCGAACGGTTTCCACTGATAACCGGTCACACCATTTACGGTGATGACTGGAGGATTTCCATAAATATCAGCGGTTGAATTTCCTGGTGAGTACTCATTTCGTGCATTGTTGCAAGCAACTCCATTACCCGGACAATCACCAGGTTGAAATGGAAGGAACCGTGTTTCATTCAATCGATCGTCTGTTTCATCGATGTGTTTGTACTTTCCCCAGAATTCAGTCCCGTTGTTAAACGTGTACTTTGCACGTCCAACAATCAATTGCGAGGTCCGATCCCGGAAAGGTGAATATGCATTCCTGTAATTGTGACCAACTCCGGTATCTCCTTCCATTGTTGGATAAATCGTAGCGGTAACCGGTTTGCTATCATCACCAAAGGCTTGCCAATTTGTATTGTAGCCAATGTACGTATACTCACCGGTAACGTCCCAGTTTCCGCTTCCATAAACTGGTTTCAACGTAATACCTTTCCAACCGATACATGTTTCTGCAACCGGTTCATCAAAGTCGGTGAAATCATTATCAGCCTGAACGGTTGGAACTTGAACTCTATTTCCGCTCCATCCGCCGTAACCGATATTGGTACGCGTTGGACCACCAGGTTGCGGAGCATCGCCACCACCTCCAAACACACCGAAGGCCACGTTCATGGGTCCGGGTTGAGCGAAAGTAGCATCGAATCCTTCAGTCAATAAGACATCTGATTCGCGGCGTGATGCCCAGATTGATTCATAGTTTTCACCGATGTTGAAATACTCAACATTAAAAGATAAACCATTACCAAATGGTTCATTGATATCGACATTGACTTTGTACGATTGATCGCTGATATCTCCCAACGGTGTCGCAGAAAAACCTGAAGTTCCGCTCAGACTGGCACCGCCCAAAACAGGATCTGTTTTAGCATTGGAAAAATAAGCAGCAGCATGTACGTCGAATGTCTCACTCGCATGGATTCCAGCCTTAATCGAACCAACTGTATTTTCAAAGCGGCTTTTAATCTCGCGTCCATTATCCAGATCAAAATCTGCTGCATCCACTTCAATGTCACGTGTGTAAGAGATTATTCCCGACAGATCAAACTTTGAATTGACTTTATATTTTGGCTGAAACGCCCAGGTGCCATCTTGAGGTTGAAACTGACCTGTATTGAAAAATGGTCCGAGGTTTCGCAGTAGTGAAATTCGGATCAAGTCCCAGGTAAATTGTTTTTTCGCGGCACTTCCGGAAAGTTGAATTCCGGCGGCATTAAAACGATCGATATAACGGATACGTCCAATCACAAATGCATCGTACTGACCTAAATCGTTTTCACCGATGATAGCAGAATCGAGCCATTTATAACCAGGCGTAAGAACCATTTGAATACCGCGCAATTTTACATACTGATTCGAACGCGGATCCCATTCACTGCTCAAACATTCAGTGGGACCTCCAAAAAGTGGTGAAGTCCCGCAAAACGGACTGACCAAATCCGCCGCCGTTTGTCCAATAATTCCGGATGAAACGGCTTTGAATTGTGGTTCTTAATTCTACTTTTCTAGCAAATTTCGCACGGATGAAAAACTCCAACTGTGAACCTTGTCCTGAATCACCAAGCCCTTCACCTGGAATTGTCGTAAATGCGTAAAGCGCTGAAGCTAACCGATCCGTGCCCCACAAGAATTTCGTGTACACATTTCCATCAAACGTTAACTGTGCAGATGCGGGTGCTGCCATTCCAATAACTGCAACCGCAAGCAGCCAGATCATACCCCTTGTTATTCGCATAATTTCCCTCGCATTCTTTGTCCTGATAATCTCCCCTGTAGGTTCAAAGAAGAGAATTTATCAAGACAAGTGTTACTTCATATGAACCATGTGTAGTGTCGCCATTTTCTTTGATGTTCCGTCTTCATTGCATTCATAGGCTAACTGTTGTTTTTGATCATCTCCTAAAATGTCCATCGTATGAGGATCACAGTCACCATCATTTCCGCCACCAAAACGATGCTGCCCTTCATATTCGTTTACTTTGCGAGTCAGCAAATCTTTTTTATCAGGAAATCCTTCGTTGGACTGCATCAAAACTTGATATCCCCATGTGGTTGGATCTCCTTCACCAAGATCTTTCAATGGAACTGAACCGGTAATTTTGTTTCCAGTACCTTTTGTATTTTTTGGAATCAAAATCGCAGCTGCCATCGATTGTGCTTTTGCATCCACTTCTTGTTTCACACGGGTCGCTGGTTGTGGAGATAGAATGATGCATTTATCCCACGCATCCTTTGCATCGAATTTAACATTTGTTCCAGGTAAGCCATCTGTAAATCCACTACCTTCCTTTCCATCGGTATCTATAAAGATAAAAACCATTTGAACAGCAAAACCGACACGCATACCCCATGGATCTTCCAATTTAGAATTGGTAGTTACTTCAAAGTTGGCCTGATCACCGCTTGCTTTCATCGTAAACTGCGTAATGTCAAATGAACCAGGCTTGTAAACTGCATCTGTTGGATAAACGTAATTGCCAGGGCCGTTATCATCACCGACAGGATCCTTAAATGTAACTTCCTGGGAATACGCCAGAGCTCCACAAAAAATGAAGCTGAGAACAACGAGTAGAAAAACATATTTGCTCTTCATTAAAACGCCTCCTTTTAGAACCTTCATTAACCTTTAACCGCCCCAGCCGTCAAACCAGAAACCAGATATTTTTGGAGAAACATAAATAGAGCTACAACCGGGATTGAAACAATGATCGAACCCGCAGCAAAATATCCCCATTGCTGCGAAAAACCACCGACAAAAAATCGCAATCCAACCGGCGCGGTATACATAACTTCTTTGTCCATGAATGTGGCAGCAAGAATGAACTCATTCCAGCCGGTCATGAATGAAAACAATGCAGTAACTGCTACCGCTGGTTTTGCAAGCGGCAAAATAATCCGCAAGAAAATTGTTCCTGGTGAAGCACCATCCATAATTGCAGCTTCTTCCAATTCCTTTGGTATGGTGTCGAAATATCCTTTCAACATCCAAACGCAAAATGGAATTGAAGTTGTTGCATAGACTAGAACCAATCCTATTCGGGAGGATCCGAGACCCAGCCATTTGACCAAAATGATGTACAGCGGAATCAACATTAATGTTCCAGGAAACATTTGAGAAACAAGAAAAGACATTAATCCTGTTCTCCTGCCTGGAAATACAAATCTTGAGAAAGCATAGGCAGCAGTACACGCAAGAAAAACTCCAACCACAGTTGTTGCTGCGGCAACGATCGCGCTGTTAAGCAGCCATCTTGCAAATGGTTGATCTTTCATTACAGAAACGAAATTGGAAGTAGAAAAATCTTTCGGCCATGGAATGATCGCTCGGAGACGTTCCACAACTGTAGCGTTGGAAGGTACATCTGCAATTGCAAGACTTTGTTGACCGGAAAATGCGATTGTAAATACCCAGAAGATCGGATATAGACTCAAAAATGTAAAAATGATCAGAAAAATATGAAGCGGCAGATGCGCCGGCTCATCCGCACCAGCACGTTCTTTCATCCTGCAATTGCCTCCGTTGCTTTCGTCACTTTGTTTTGAATCGATCCATAAATTAGCAAAATCAGAAAAATAATTGTTGAATAGGCCGCAGCATAACCGTAACGATATTGTTGAAACGCGATTTTATACGCTTGAGTAATCAAAATTTCAGTTGAACCTGCTGGTTCACCAGCAGTGACAAGAAAGATGATGTTAAACATGTTGAAAGTCCAAACAACCGACAAAATAATTGCAGGTACAAGCGCAGGTTTCAGTGATGGCAATGTGATGGAACAAAATTGTTGCCAGCGCGATGCACCATCTACTCTGGCGGCTTCATATAAATCAGCTGGAATAGATTGCAATGCACCAAGCGAAACAACCATCATGAATGGGAAACTCAACCATCCGTTTGTAGCAAGCGCAGTAAGAAATGAAGTGAATGGCTTTTCAAACCATGAAACAGGTGTACCGCCAAATAGTTGAATGATTTGATTGATCACACCAAATTGTTGATGAAACATTCCCCTCCAAATTAATGCAGTAATGTAGTTAGGCATTGCCCAGGGAAATATGAGTAAGACGCGATAAAAAGGCCGAAGTGCAAGTCCTTTCGTATTCAGCATCAACGCAAGGATCAATCCAACAGTAACGCCGATTGTGACGTTTGAAACAGTCCAGAGGATTGTGAATATGAAAGTCCAATAAAAATTTTGATAGTTAATCGAAAGTCCTTGATCAGTTCTTTTTACAATTGAGAAATCGCCTAGAATGTCAAAATAATTTCGAAGCCCGGTCCAAATTTCAGTAATCGGTTTTTCAGTGTTGTATAGAGTAGAGCCAGTGAATGACAAAACAATTCCGTACAAGAACGGAAAGAAGACAAGCACAAGCATCGCAAGCATCGCAGGAGTCACATACATATAAGCCTGGCGGTGTTGGACGATTGTCTGAGCTAATTTTGATGCCGCGCCAAAACCGAAGAACGAAAGAATTCCAAGACAGACGACTACAATTCCAATCAGGAACTTGTTCACTTGATCGTTAAATGATCGTTCCTTATTAGCCAGTACTGATTGATTAATCGTTCCTTCATCGGTAAGAATTCCTCTTGGTTTTCGATAAACGTCCGTATCCCACGAACCAGGTTTTGTTGGGATTTTTGCGGTGATTCCTAATTGTGTTAAAAGTGTTGCGGATCTTGTTGATTGATCGATTAATTGTTTGGCAAGGTTGTTCTCCAAAGACATGTTTTCTGATTCAGTTGCACGCTTAACCATGATTCCGTACGAAATTAGAGCGGCACTCAGGCACCATAAAAGCAAGGACGGCTATTGCTATTTTCTTTTCATCAAACAAAAATCCCGCACCAATAAAAACAGCTAACGCAATCAGTGCAATAAGTATCGGAGTAAAAATGGACGGAGCTGAAGGCGGGGATGATGGTGAAGTTTCAATCATCACAAATCCAGTAACGGATCCATCCTGTTCTACTGGCGCTGCAAGACGAAGTGCTCCATTACCGGTTTGTTCGATTTCAATTTCATTTTTCCGCGAAACTTGTTCTTCGCGATTTGTTTGAACTGCTGCACGGAGACGTTGACCCAGATCAAAGATCGGTTTTTCATCTCGCTTTAAGCGGCGTGGTGCAGCATCCTGAATTGCAGTGGATGCTTCAAGTGATGCACCTCGAATCACCAAAATCTTTTTTAATGATGAATCGGAAGATGCAACGGCACTTACCGCTTGACGTAATGCATCTCCGCTGGGACCCGTTTCCGACACTAATTGCGTTAAGCTGAGCAGCGAAATAATTCCTGATCGGTCCGCTTGCTCGCGCGCAATTTCTATTCTGGCTTCGCGATACAAGGCATACAAAACTGCTAATCCAACAATGAGTCCAAAAAACAACCCTATTGCGAATCGCCGTCTATGCGATATTCTCACCGCCATGATTTACCTAAGAATTTCTCCCCCTTATGAAGGGGGAGATCAAAGAGGGGGTTGGAATCTTTCCAATGTTTCCAAGCACCCCCTCATCCCCCTCCTTCATAAGGAGGGGGAACAATTTTCCTGTCATCTGTCTCCTATTTTTTACGTAATCGCGCAATATCGGCTTCAACCGCTTTCTGCGCTTCATCTAATGCTACTTTTGGTGTCGCTGCTTTCTTTGTGACTTTATTCATCGCCGTTGTAACTGGCGACCAGACCATTGTCATTTCCGGAAGATTCGGCATTGGTACAGCAAGCTCAACCTGTTGCCGAAATGCTTTTAAGATTGCATCTCCACCAACTTTCGGATCGTTGTAAACATTTTTGTTGGATGGAGTTTGCCTTCCTTCTACCGCCAGAATTTTTGCGGAGGGCAGATCGGTCACATATTTCAGAAAATCATATGCTGCTTCTTTGCTTTTTGATGGTGCCGCAATGTACACTCCTTCCACCGTCATCCACGGACGCATCGGTTTGCCAACTTCATCAATTTTTGGAAGCGTTGCTAATCCGTAATCAATTCCTTTTGCGATTTCACCAAGAAACCATCGGACCGGAAAATACAATTGCCGCTTTTCCTTCATTAAATAAAGATGTAATCAATGCTGTGGAAGGTTCGGCTGGCAGAATTTTATCCACAGTAAGCCATTTCATTAAAAACTCGAGCGATTTCACGTTTGCAGCCGAGCTTATAGTTGGTCTTCTTTGAGCATCGAAAACACCGCCACCAAAACCATTCATCAATGCCGCGTGGTAATACCAGTCAGAGTACCAATACGCAAGTCCGAATTTCCCTGCCTTTTGATCGGTAAGTTTTTTTGCGAGTGCAACTAATTCATTTGTTGTTTTTGGCGGAGCAGTAACCAGCTTCTTGTTATAGATCATCGTAATCACTTTGTAATTCAATGGCAGTCCATAAATGGTGCCTTGATAAGTCATTGCTTCCATTGTTGTTGGGATGAAACGTGCTTTGGTCTCATCTTCTACGTAGAAATCGATCGGCTCAACTGTATTCCCTGCCTCAATCCATCCACCGAGACGATCCTGGGCATAAATAAAAATATCTGGGCCTTTCCCGCGTGGGACAGCTGCTGTAATTTTGTCCGCAAATGCATCATAAGGAACGGCCAACGTAGTGATTTTCACCTTTCCCCCTTTTGATGCGTTGTACGCAGCAACCACTTTTTCGAATGCCGCTTTCTCCTCAGCACGATACGCATGCCAGACTACCAGCTCTTGAGCTGCGGTTATAGAAACAAGCGTTAAAAAAGTGAATAGACATAGAATGATTTTTTGCAATCTGAAAGGCATGGCTATTCCTCCTGCGTTACAATTCGCTTTTCCGTTTCGGCATCAAACAAAAGAAGTGCATCCAATTCAATTAACAAATCAAATTTGTCTCCCATCTTGGGAGCACGATGCGGATCCACTGTTGCCACTAACAAATCATCTCCGGCTCGCGCATAAACAACCACCTCATGACCGAGTGGTTCCACAATTTCAACATCTACTGAAACTTGAGTTGCCTCACCACGTGGTTTTTCATCGGTGTGAATAATATTTTCTGGCCGAACTCCAAAAATAACTTTCTTCCCATCTGTGAGTCCGGCATTGCCATAAGATTTCGGAACAGGAATTTTAAATTTTGATGCAACAATACTTGCACCACCATCTGCGATAACGCCTTTGACAAGATTCATGGGTGGAGTTCCAATGAATTGAGCGACAAAAACATTGGCTGGATGTTCATACAAATCCAACGGCGTACCTACCTGCTGCAATTTTCCGCTATTTAAAACTGCGATCCTATGACCCATAGTCATTGCTTCTACCTGATCATGTGTTACATAAACACAGGTGGTTTGAAGCCTTTGCTGAAGTTTTGCGATTTCAGCTCGCATTTGTACACGCAATTTTGCATCCAAATTCGACAATGGTTCATCAAACAAAAACACCGACGGATTCCGAACGATTGCACGGCCCAATGCCACGCGTTGTCTTTGTCCTCCTGATAGTTGCTTCGGTTTGCGATCGAGTAAGTGCGTAATATCAAGAATTTGTGCAGCTTGCTTAACCAATTTATCGATTTGGTCTTGCGGCATTTTCCGGATTCTAAGTCCGAATTCCAAATTCTCAAGCACTGTCATGTGCGGATAAAGAGCGTAACTCTGGAAGACCATCGCAATATCACGATCTTTTGGAGGCAGATCATTTACGACCTTATCGTCGATCAGAATTTTGCCATCGGTTACTTCTTCTAAGCCAGCGATCATTCGCAATGCTGTTGATTTTCCACAACCCGAAGGGCCTACAAGCACCATAAATTCATGGTCTTTGATATCAAGGGTGAATCCCTCAATTACGGAAACTTTACCGAAGCGCTTTACAACGTTATCTAACTTAACGCTAGCCATGTGCCCTTCCTTTATTTATTGCAAATATCGTACCTGCTTGGATTCGTGATATTGAGGTAGCGATGCTCCGCCAATTTGTTCAGGCATTTGCCAAATTGTCTGCGATAATGAAGATTCAACAGGAACAAAAATTCGCGCAGATCGCGCCGGAAGCTCCATTTCAATATTGGAACCATTCAAAATAGTGGACTGGTCATTCCATACATCTTTTATATTTTTACCAGTCCACTCTGCAGGAATCGGAATTGTAACTTTGGATGGTGATGTTCCACGGTTCAACGCAACAATGACGATGTCCCTTGATTGCGTATATATGCGTGAAAAAACTAAGACATCACCTTCACTGGAAATACTGTTATGAGTGCCGCGCGAAAGCGCAAGATGGGCGCGTCGAATTTCGATTAATTTCTGATAATCCTTTCGTAAATTTTCGTCTCTCGGTTTGCCCTTGCCAGGCATAATATCAAGATTGCCCCACGGCATATCACTGCGATTGTCAGGCCAATCACCACCAATTCGGGCGACTTCTTCACCGTAATAAATCATCGGTATTCCAACTGTGGTGAATTCCAGTAACGCCGCGAGACGGAAAAGATTCACATCACCGCCAAATTGATTTAAGGCTCCGTTGACATCGTGTGATGAAAGAAATTGCGATACGAGATATCCGCTTCGAATGGTTTCACGCGATTTTAAATAGCGATCAAATGCGATCGTTCGACCGCGCCCTAATAAAAATGAAATTACATTTCCTTGAAATGAAAAATCGAAACCTGCATCAATTTCATCTCCTTCAAACCAGGGATCGAGAACCTTAGGATCGCCTCCCCAAACTTCACCAAGCAGGAAAAAATTATTGCTGATTTCAGTGCGTATTCTTTGGCGATGCTCTTTCCAGAATGGATGATCTACATGTTTGACCGTATCAAGCCGAAATCCATCTAATCCAACACGTCTGGCCAAACCTAAATGCGCTTTCATTAAATAATCGGCAACTTCCGGCAATTCCGTTTTGAAATCTGGCAGACCTGATAGACACGAAGTTAAATCGTCCTGGCCACATGTACTCAGTGCTTCGGTACGCAGCCAATTTCTTGTCTGAGGATTTTTTATGTATTGCGAATCATATCCACAATGGTTATAAACCACATCTAACAGAAGCTTGATCCCGCGGTGATGACATTCTTCTACAAGTTTTTTCAGATCATCTTCAGTGCCGAAACGCGGATCGAGTTTGTAAAAATCATCGGCCAATATCCGTGATATCCCCAATCAGGGAATCCAGCGCCAGTAACAAATCCATCAATATTTTTTACAACCGGGGTGATCCATATTGCAGTGACTCCGAGATCAGAAATTTGATCAAGATTCTTGATTAATCCTTTTAGATCTCCGCCATGAAATGTTCCTTTTGCGTTGATATCAACATTTTGATTGTTGTTCGAATCACCATCAGCGAAACGATCAACGATTACAAAATACAGAACTGCATCAGACCATGCTTCCTGGCCTTTGGCCGCGGCTGCTGGAGCTGTTTGCGGTTCAGCTAATGTGGGAGGAGCTGACTCTGTAACGGTAGGAGGTTGATTCTTTCCAGCACATCCAGAAAGGATGAACAGGAGTAATGTGATTGGAATGACAATCGACGTGCGCAACCACGAACAGGTTGCTACAGGATTCCGCTGTCCCTTGGCCCATCTTTTGTGGATCACGACCCCTCCAAGAAAGTCGGATCGAACAAAACCCTTAGCTAGAATTTATCAACGGGTGTAACTGGAGAAACGTCGGATCAAAACCGTTCCTATTTACGGGGACAGTTACATCATAACCCTAATTGAAAAGGTAGTACAGAGACTATTTGCTAACCGGTTCGCGGGAGTAAAACCAGTTCAGGTGGGCAAGATGTTTAGCAAGGTCCGATGAAAACTGTTCAGGCAGAACCCGCCATAACCAGTTGCCGTCTGTCTTTTGAGGGAAGTTCATGCGCGCTTCTTCGCCGAGTCCAAGATAATCTTGCATTGGAATTATTGCAGTTTCGGCAACCGAACTAAGTGCAAGACGGATCATGTCCCAATGTACCTGTTCGGGACTAATTGGATGTCCCAGGTATTCTGCTAAACGTTGTTTGTCTTCAGCACTAGCTTCGTTTTTCAACCAGCCTTGAGTTGTATTGTTGTCATGAGTGCCAGTATAAACAATGCAATTGCGCGAATAGTTGTGAGGTATATATGGATTCGTTGGCAAATCAGCACCAAATGCAAACTGCAAAATTTTCATTCCTGGAAATCCATAATGTTCAATGACTTTTTTAACATCAGGAGTAATCAGGCCTAAATCTTCTGCAATAATTTTTGCATTTGGAAAATGTCTTTTGATCGCATCAAAAAATTCATAAACCGGTGCTTCAACCCATTTGCCATTAACCGCAGTTTCTTCTTCCGCAGGAATTTCCCAATATGCAACAAAGCCGCGGAAATGATCCAAGCGAACGATGTGAAACAATTTTAGATTTTGCGAGATCCTGCTGAGCCACCAGGAAAAATTTGTTTTCTCGTGAGCTTCCCATTTATATACGGGACCACCCCAACGTTGTCCGGTTTCGCTGAAATAATCCGGTGGCGCTCCTGAAACAACAATCGGATTTTTGTCTTCATCTAATTTGAATAACTCCGGATGTGACCACATATCTGCACTGTCATTGCTGACATAGATTGGAATATCACCGATTATTTCAATTCCATTTTGCTCACAATACGATTTCAAAAAATACCATTGCCGGAAAAAAAGGAATTGAAAAAACTTGGCACGTGAAACTCGATCTTGCAATTTTTCGCGCCATTCCGAAAGAACTTTTGGATCACGATCACGCAACTCGATTGGCCACTCAATCCAGTAAACTTCTTCAAAATGCTGTTTCAACGCAACAAACAACCCATAATCTTCCAACCAGGACTCATTTTCCCTGCAGAATTCTTCAAATTCAGGGCGCAAAATTGCAGTCAGCATGTGACGGTCATAACCTGATTGCAAGATGCGAGTCTTATGTTCAATTACTTTTTTGTATTCAACTTTGTTCCCTGCAAATGGTTCGGAACTTAATTCTGATTCCTGAAGTAATCCATCTTTCAGCAATCCTTCCGGACTGATTAACAATGGATTTCCAGCGAACGCAGAATAACTTGCATACGGTGAACTACCAACAAAAGTGCCGCTTGGATTTAATGGAAGTATCTGCCAGTATCGGTTTCGTGATGCTTTTAGGAAATCAACGAATTGATATGCCGTTGGACCCAGGTCACCGATTCCAAATTTTGATGGAAGCGAACTTACGTGAAGAAGGATTCCGCTGCCGCGCCGGTTCACTCACTTTCTCCTGAAAATTGTATGCACTCATTATAGTAACTGCCGCCGAGGGGAACCAGCGAAAATCGAATTGTTAGATTGTACTCAGGATGCGGATGAAGAAACGGAAGATGTGAGCTTCAGGAGAATGAAGTAGTTGACACGTAGCGCTAGCTGTTGCGAAATAGACGATAACAAGACCGGCAAGTTGCAAGATTTTGATCAACCATTTGTCTAATTGTAAGTGAATCATTGCTTTTGCTCCGACCTTAGTAAATCAGAGCAAATTGCCCTCAACAAAAGGAATGCCATAAGCGGGCCAAACCATGCCACGAATCGGTCTATCGAGAGGCCAAACGGCTGCTACGGACCGCGGAGTTCCAGTCCGCATTATGGACGGCGGGAATCATGCCCGCCAAAAAATAAATGCGCTCATCACTTTGCAGAGTTCACAACTTCCATCGATAATTGAATCGCACTAAACATTTGGAGAACAAATGCCCTCAATAAAAATATTGGTCCCGCATAACTTAACGCGACAGCAGGCAGCAGATCGATTGAAGAACATGGCAGAGCAAGTAAAGAAACAATATGGAAATATGGTCCAAAATTTAAAAGAATCCTGGACCGGTGAAACGGGCAATTTTAGTTTCACAGTGATGGGATTTGATGTATCCGGCCAGGTTAATGTTGAAGATCATGAAGTAAATATGGATGGTCAAATTCCATTTGCAGCTTTAGCATTCAAGGGAAGGATCGAATCAGTCCTTCGCGAAAAAATGACGGAATTGTTGAAATAGGCGAGCGCGTTCACTTAGTAAATCAAAATGTTGTCAAAGGAGGCTGATGTTTTCTTAACTTCGAAACCTGCATTACCAAATGGAATCACTGGCGCTGGCATCTTCATCAAAAATGTATCATTAACCCAAACTTCAAATTGAGCTCCATCGTAACGAATCTTGATTCGATAATTTGTTCCAGCATTAATCGCCAAAGTCGTACGTGCCTTTGCTGCTAATTTCCCATTTGCAATCTGTTTCAGCTTCCATCGATCTACATCTTCTCTCAGCGATAGCTCTACCCTATTAGCGCTATTTTGACGCCATCCATCAATCACAACTTTGCTCCCTGTTCCACCAATTGTATTTAGAGAAGTTTCGATCGTACAACGTGAACATCCATTAGCACTCGATGGAATCCATGGCAACGGAGCAAAAGCGACAGCTTTGTTTGAATTGGCTGCAGGTGAACCGGTTAAAAAACCTCCCTGTTCAATCCAGTCTCCTGATTTCACATTCCAGGACAGTACGTTATCTTGAAATTCATCGCGAAGCATGAGCATACTCAAATCAAAGTCAACATTATTGGCATGCTGTCCTGCCAACAATGAAATCGGCGTAGCTTTAGAATAATCACATCCATTCAAACAAAGCACATTGTCATAAGCTTCATCAATAAATCCTTGATCATTTAAGGTACTGACAACGTATTCATCACTGATCATTCCATGAAGCGATTCATATTCGCCGCATCCATTTGAAACTCCGAAAGATGATAGATTGAAACTGGAATCAAACATCAGCACAAATATGTCACTCAATGGCAAACCGGTTGCGGATTCAATAATGCGTCCACCAATTGCTGCGCCTCTTTCTAATGGAAAATCGATGTTTTGAGCATTGTTTCCAGGTTGAACAAAAACCGGGGTCCCGGTCAGAGGATTACATCTGCTGGCAACACATGAAATCTCTTTGTAAAGTTGATCAACAAAACCTTGCTGATTGATTGATTTCAAAAAATAATTTCCGGCAGGAAGTCCAACAAGTGTGGAATAGTTTCCATTGTTATCCGGGACTTCGAAATTCAAATGATTTCCAGAAGCATCATACAAATCGATCAACGATCCCAGAAGAGGATCTCCAGAATTTTTTTCCGAAATTCTGCCGGAAATCATTGCTCCAGTATCCAACGCAAAATCTACCAGAGTCTGAGAACCCACAGTTAATGGAACTGGCGTTCCCGATGTTTCATTGCATACACCCGCTGTGCACACAATGTTATCGTGCAGTTCATCTATGTAATGTTTGAAATTAAGTGTGCGCACAAAATACGATCCGGTAGGCAATCCATCAAAACAAGTGTAATTACCGCTGGAATCGGATGAGCCGGTGGAAACACGGTTCCCTGCTGAATCAAAGATTGCGATCTGAACTCCTGAGATTGGCTGCTGTGTTACAGCTTCGGTTACTGTTCCTTTAATTCTGCCTCCTGTCTTTAATCCGAAGTTAATGTTGTCAACAACCACACCTGGAGTGGAGTTGATTATTGTTGCAAACGCAAATGAGCACAAAGTTTTAACGCATGGAATATCGTCGTAAAGTTCATCCACAAATCCATCTTGATTGAGAGCGAGCACTACATACGGTTCGGCCGGCAAACCATCAAAAGTGTCATATCGTCCATTTGCATCGGTGAAACCGATTGAAATGTGACGATTTACAAGATCGTGAATGTGAACTTCAATTCCTTCCAAAGGATTTCCAGTATCAACATCTGTAACCTTTCCGCGGATATCGCCACCAAGAGTTAATGCAAATGATATCGGTGTTGATTTCCCGCCAGTCACGGGTATTAAGGTTGCGCCATCAGGTGTGCAGGTAACGCCTTCACAAATCACATTATCGTAAACTTCATCGATGTAGCCGGCAGCGTTGTTAGTGCGGGCAATGTAATTTCCGGTAGCAAGTCCATTTACAACGTAATTGCCATTAGAGTCAGCAGTTACAAATTTGATGAACTCGGCATCTTTTGTATAGACAAAAACCTGAGCGTCCGGAATGCCTGAATTTGTTACTGAGTCAGTGATGCGCCCGCCAAAAGATCCTTCAGGCGAAACGGTCAGCACGGCTTTTCCTGAATCTTGTTGAAACCCTCCGATACGGATCCAATACGAAGTACCAGCAACTGCATTGAAACTCAAACAAGAATCAGGGCTTCCGCAATCGTCACTGCAACTAACCTGATTTGCACTTGTACCCGGACATCCACTGTGAACCGACAACATTGTGTCGTAACCTGAACCAAACGTATTCACTGCAACCGTTTGATCCACACCCGGTGTGTAAACATACCAGATGTCTGGTGCTGACGAACTTGCCTGGCAGGATGTTGAACCATCCTTTTTTGCAGTACATGTTTCAGAAACAAAAGTTCCAGCGCCGACTGGAATTGCATTCGCACAAAGATCATTCGCAGGTACATTGGGCAATGCTGGTTGTTTTGTATCTTTAGTTTCGTTGATTGACGCCACTCCTGACTTACATGGTGCTTTAGTTATTTGTTTCTCTTGATTATTGGAATCCTCAGGTTGGCACAATAGTTTTTGTTGAAATTCGGGCGGCAGTGTCAGTTCGAGATGATTTTTTGTAGATATTTTTTGGAATAAATTTTCGAATTCTGATGTGTCAGCAAAAACGAATGGGCATAAGAGCAAGAAACAGCACAAAACCCGCGGAACCATATATTGACATTATACTCGGGCACAGGAAGGAGGGAGACACTCTAACAATGTCCTTTGAATTCCTCCGTTATACTGTACTCTCCATGAACATACTCGAGACGATTGAGAAACAGCGAGAATTCTTCAATTCAGGAAAGACACGTCCCGTAGAATTTAGACTCAACCAACTTCGATCTTTGAAACAGTCGATGAAGAATCACGAAAAGCAAATTTTTGAGGCGCTAGCATCGGATTTAGGAAAATCCGAATTTGAAGTCTACGAAACTGAAATTGGTAATACTTACGAAGAAATTAATTTTGCAGTAAAGAATTTACGATCCTGGGTTAAGCCTGAAAAAGTTCCCACACCCCTAACAATTTTGCCTTCAAAAAGCTTCATATATAAAGTGCCAAGAGGAATTTCACTGATCATCGGTCCGTGGAATTTTCCATTTCAGTTAATTATGGCCCCGTTACTTGGATCTATTGCCGCCGGAAATACTTCTATCATTAAGCCATCTGAAGTCGCTGCAGCGACATCGAAGATTGTAGCTGAAATGATTGCAAAAACTTTTTCTCATGAATATGTAGCTGTTTTTGAGGGTGGGGTTGAGACAGCAAAGGAATTACTTACAAAAAAATTCGATACGATTTTTTTCACTGGAGGTACCAAAATCGGACGGGAGGTTGCCGAACATGCAGCTCGCAATCTAACTCCTGTGATTCTAGAGTTAGGAGGCAAAAGTCCATGTATTGTCGATCTGAATACCAATCTGCACGTCACGGCAAGACGGATCATTTGGGGAAAATTTCTGAACGCAGGCCAGGCCTGTATTGCTCCTGATTATTTGCTGGTTCATCGCAATGAAAAAGCATCTTTGTTAACAAAAATGAAGGAACAGATAGAACAACTTTTTGGAAATGATCCTTCAAAGTCCCCAGATTACGGGCGCATCGTTAACGAACGTCATTTTGACCGTCTTGTATCTCTGATGAAAGGAAATATTTTCGCTGGTGGAAATCATGACCGGACGTCGCGTTACATCGCGCCTACTATCATTCAAGATGTTAATCTTGAAGATGCAGTGATGGGCGAAGAAATTTTTGGTCCCATTTTGCCTGTTTTGGAATATCAAACGATTGATGATGCCATTCAGATAATTAACAAACATAGCCATCCACTTGCGCTTTATCTGTTCACGAAAAATAAAGCGACTGAAGAAAAAATAATCAGCAGCATCTCTTTCGGATCGGGATGTATTAACGATTGCATGGTGCAATTTCAAAATCCGAATCTTCCTTTTGGAGGAGTAGGAACAAGTGGAATGGGCTCTTATCATGGGAAAAACAGCTTTGATGCATTTTCACATCGCAAGAGTATTGTCAGAGGCATTCCTTCGTTGGATCTGCCGTTACGATATCCACCATATAAAGAGCGCATCAAATTGTTGCGCAAATTTATGAAGTGAACGCAATGAAGTTATACCAAATCATTATTCTTGGGACACTATTGTTCCGCTGGGTTTTGCTTTTTTTTGAATGGTGGAGCATCCGGAAGCCAATAACAAACTTGCCACCGGAACTATCTGATGTTGCTGATCCTGAAACTTTCAGTAAGTCTCAACAGTACACACTTGAAAGATCAAAGTTTGGTTTGATTAGAGGAACATTTTCACTGATTATTCTCATCATTTTTTGGCTTGCTGGCGGATTTAATTTGCTTGATCAATGGGTACGAAGTTTCGGTTGGTTCACTATTCCTACCGGACTTCTTTACATCGGAATTCTTGCATTAGCAAACATAATTCTTTCCCTTCCTTTCGATCTTTATTCAACTTTCGTGATCGAAGAAAAATACGGATTTAATAAGACAACGTCTCACTTATTTGTAATCGACCGATTAAAAGGGCTTGCACTTACGATTCTTATTGGAGCACCGGTCCTCGCATTAATTATGTGGTTTCTTGAATTCACCGGCGAGCGTGCCTGGCTTTACTGTTGGATTTTCTCCGTTGCTTTTTCTCTTGCATTTCAATACGTCGCGCCAGTCTGGATTCTTTCGTTATTTAACAAATACACTCCTTTGCCAGAAGGAGAGTTGCGAGATGCAATTAAGGCATACGCTCAATCTGTCGGATTCCCATTTCGTGAAATTTACGTGATGGACAGCTCTCGGAGATCTACAAAAACGAATGCTTTCTTTATCGGCTTTGGAAAATATCGGCGCATCGTGCTTTTTGATACTCTTGTTACAAATAGCTCACTCGATGAAATCATTGCAGTACTCGCACATGAAGTAGGCCACTACAAGAAAAAGCACATCGTTATGGGAATGATTCTCGGATTCCTTCATATGGGACTTGTGTTCTATCTACTATCATTGTTCCTGAATAAGAAAGAACTTTTTGATGCGTTTTATATGGAAAAATCATCGGTCTATGCAGGCTTACTATTTTTCGGACTTTTGTTTGAGCCAATTTCATTCTTGATCTCGATTGCATTCAATGCGCTTTCCAGACGGAACGAATATCAATCGGATCGCTATGCAGTACAAACAATCTCAGATCGTGAAAAGCTAGTTTCAGCTCTAAAAAAACTGTATGCAACCAATCTTGCTAACCTTGTCCCTCATCCTATTTATGTGTTTCTGAATTACACACATCCACCGTTGTTAGAGAGGATTAGAGCGATTCGGGCAGCCTGATTGTATATGGTATAAAACCTACTATAATCGAAGTATCCAACGTGGAGAGGTAAAGTATGCGCATTTCTGTTTCAGTAGTGTTTATCGCAATACTGAGTGTGTTTCTGGCGTCAGCAGCATTTGCTGACAAAAGTGTAGCAAAGCAATCAAGCGGACAGCTGGCTGCGGCCGTAAAAGAAAATAACCTGTCCAAGATTGAAGGCCTTTTGAAAAATGGCACAAACGTAAATGAACGTGATGCAAGCAATAATACTCCTCTAATGCTGGCAGCTTCATCTGGTTATACCGGCGCAATGAAACTCTTACTTGATTCAGGCGCTTTTGTAACAGCACGAAATATTGAAGGCAAAACTGCATTGATGTGGGCAGCCAGTACCAATCAGCTCGAATCAATGAATGTTCTTCTAACGGCTGGAGCCGAAGTAGACGACCGCAATAATAGCGATGAAACTGCTTTAATGATGGCTGCTTCACAAGGTCACTCTAATGCCGTCAAACTTTTGATCGATTCCAAAGCTGATGTGAATGCTCAAGATAAACTCGGCTGGACACCGGTAATTTGGGCAACAACCAGTGGACATACCGATATGGTGACAATGCTTGTTGATGCCGGTGCGGATGTGAATACCAGAGTAAGTTATTCTGGAACCAGCGCACTCATGGAATCTTTGTTCAAAGGATATCTTGATATTGCAAATTATCTGATCGAAAAAGGCGCAGATCTAAATATCAAAACTCAGTCAGGTTGGACACCATTAAAAATGGCAACCTTTTTGGGATACACCGACATCGTTCGCGTTCTTCTGGATTATGGTGCGGACGTAAACGGCAGGGACAATCATAACAGGACTCCGTTAATGTGGGCAGCACTAAAAGGCCATGGTGACATTACCCGCATTTTGATTAAAGCTGGCGCTGATCTTTTTGCCACTGACAAATTTGGATATTCAGCGTGGCAGCTTGCCAGTGAAGGAAAGCAAACCAAGATCCTACAAATTCTGGCTGAAGCCGGAGTAAATAAGGAAAACAAATCAATTATGGTTGCGTTCCGCGGCAGCAAAACTTCAATGGCTCAAAAGTTCGGATGGAGCGGCTGGCGCGGTTACTTCTCCGCAGTTAGATAAAATTAACCGCAGAGTCACTGAACTCTGCGGTTAAAAACTTCTTTACTCTTTTGACCAGGGCGGCGTAATGCCATTCGTACGCGCATATGCAATCGATTGTCCAAGATGTTCATGGCAATGCGAAGCAGCTACCAGAAAAACATAACGGACACTGGCTTCGCCTCCAAAAAATTTTACATTCTTGTCAAAGTCAATATCCGAAGTCTTATCAACAGCTTGATGTAAATGAACAAAAGATTGTTTCAAGGCCTCAATAACTTTGTCTTTTTCCGTTATCGTCTTTTCCATATCGCGCGAAATACCAGGCGGCACAGTTACCCCCGCAAAACTTGGAAGTAAGTAATTTGCACCAGCAACGTGCATATATACTTCGCTGACTGAGCGCACGCCCTCTCCCGGTCTCCATGAATATTTTTCCGCAGGAACTGCCTCCGCCAGACTGATCAGCTTCTTCTCCGCAGACTCAATATCTTTGATCAAGTCTTGTTTAAAGCTGGACGTCGTTGAAGGTGCAGTTTGTCCTTGAGCAAAAGCACCCGAAACTGTTAGAAATCCAATTGAAATAATGACCAAAAGAAATGCTATGTTCGTTTTCATGTTTTCCTCCGCTATTATTTAAACATACGAAGCCTAAAAAGCATCACACTCTGCTGAAAGGAGAAATATGAAAATCTACGTCAAAATCCTTTTCCTCTCTTTGGCAATTTGTCTTTGTTTTAGCTTTATGGTTCTGGCCAAACCTGAACCTGCGGCAAATGCGCCGGAATTATCAGCGGATATTTCGGAGACTCTTTCGAAATTTCCAAGAACTGTGATTGATTATGATCACAGTTTGCTAAATGCAGAAGATCAGAAAGTGCTGGGAGTATTAATTGAAGCTGCTCGCCCCATAGACAACATTTATTGGAAACAGGTTTCTGAAGAAAACCCTGCCCTTCGGAAACAACTTGCAGCGTCTGCATCATCTTCCGACAAATACAAACCAGCGCTCGATTTATTCGACATCATGAAAGGCCGCTGGAACAGACTGGAAGAAGACAAACCTTTTATCGGTCCGATTTGGCGAGAAAGGTAAAAAGCCTGAAGGTGCAGCTTTTTATCCGGTCGATATGACTAAAGAAGAGTTTGAGAAATGGGTGACCGCAAATCCCGGTGATAAAGAAAACTTTCAAGGTCTTTTTACTGTAATTCGCAGAGAAGGTGGAAAGCTTAAAGCGATTCCATATTCGCAATATTACAAAAGTGATCTTGAAACAGCAGCAAAAAAATTACGCGAGGCTGCAGAGCTAACATCGAATGCATCATTAAAAGCCTATCTTACGAAACGAGCCGATGCATTTCTAAACGATGATTATTATGCAAGCGACGTAGCGTGGATTGATTTAAATTCGCCAATTGAAATTGTGATCGGCCCGTATGAAGTGTATGAAGATGCGTTGTTCAACTATAAAGCGTCATATGAATGTTTTGTGACGGTTGTTGATAAAGCGGAAAGCGAAAAACTTGCTGTCTATTTGAAGCATCTTCCGGATATGGAACGTGGTCTTCCGATTCCTGATGAACACAAGAACCCGAATCGTGGCTCCTCCACAGCGTTAAAAATTGTTCAAGAAGTTTTCACTTCCGGCGAAGCAAGATCTGGAGTTCAGACATCCGCGTTTAATCTTCCAAATGATGAACGGGTTCGCGAAGGAAAAGGCTTTAAAAATGTTCTGATAAAAAATGTGATGCAAGCAAAGTTCTCTAAATCCGGTCAACCGATAGCACAACGAGTTCTGGATTCTTCGCAGGTTTCCAAGCTTTCGTTTGATGCTTATTTCAATCACACTTTGTTTCATGAACTTTCTCATGGTCTTGGACCCGGCATGATCAAAGGTCCGGATGGAAAACGTGTGGATACAAGAATCTTGCTGAAAAATCTTTATTCCACCATTGAAGAATGCAAAGCAGATGTCCTTGGAATCTGGAATTTGGTATACGCGATTGACCAAAAGCTAATTACTTCGTTTGATGCCGAAACGCTGTATGTAACCAACGCCGGATTGTTGTTTAGAAGTATGCGTTTTGGAATTAGCGAAGCGCACGGCAGAGGCACAGCAGTTCAATGGAATTGGTATCGTGAAAAAGGGGCAATTGTTCCTACAGGTGAAAATCGTTTTAAGGTAGACATTTCAAAAACGCATGAAGCGGTGAAGTCGTTATCCAATGAGCTACTGATGATTGAAGCTACCGGAGATTTTCAGCGTGCAGAACGTTTACTTGAAAAGTATGGCGTAACGAATAATGAAATTACTGGCGTAACTGAAAGTCTGAACGGTATTCCGGTTGATATTGCGCCGGTCTTCCCAACGGCGGGTGAGAAATAAGCGATCAACGTGGAAAGATTCCTATTACGCCTGGCAGCCTGACTTCCCACGCAAAAAGTTTTTGATCGGCAGTGGTATTGGTCTGCACTTTCGGTTTGGAATCGAAAGCAAAATGTTCAGACCGAAGAAGCATGTTTGCTTCTTTACCGCCGTCCAGATTCATCGCAGTGTGAATATGAAAGCCGCCATCTGCTGACGCGTTCGTATCTTTTAGAAATGCTCCAAAGTCGTAAAGGGTAAAGGATGCGCGTTGAGTGGTGAAAAATAGAATGTCTCCGTCAAAATTTTTTGCAACCACAGAGCGATTTGCGCGCATTTCTGAAGGTTTGACTTTTATTGCGCCTTGCCGATCCAACAAAATTGGCCAGTGTTGTAAACCCTGTGTATATGGTGTCGTTTCAGGATTAAACTGATCGTAGTCGAAGTCAATTAAATCTGCGTGCGGTAAATCAGATTTTTTGGGCTCGGAGAGCAACATACCGCGAACATTTTTATTTCTAGCCGGACCTTTCTGCTTACCATCACAAATTACCAGAGCACAAGGCATGTAATATGGATCAGCCATATATTGAGCGCCATTGATCACCGCTAGCGCCGAAGTTTCTTTTTGCCATTCTTCTAATGTGCGAACGATTGTTTTTTCGTAATCAAAGGAATGAAACACTCGAATCTTGTTATGCTTCGGTTGAACTCGCATAACGGCTACTGAATCCACAATTTCTTTTCCACGATTCACATCAACCGTAGCAAAATCCAATCCTTTAGAAATGCTTTTCCAATTCGGTGATGTATGCGACCATTTTCCAGTGACAGTTTGCGATGGTTTTATCTGCGCTCCAAAACTATTTTTAATGAATGCGCCGGACAGCAATGCAAATGTCTTCAGAAAATATCTTCGATTCACAATCTCAGTTCTCAGCACTCATTACTCATACCGTAATGCTACCAACCGCGTGAAACGTTGAATTCGGGAGGATGCTTCACGTTTCACTACTCATACCGTAACGCTTCGATCGGGTCGAGCCGGCTTGCTTTTTGAGCGGGGTAGAATCCGAAAAATATTCCAACAAATGCGGAGAACAGGAATGCTAGTATTACTGCTTCAGGTTGCAACGATACCGGCCAGTCACCAAATCGAGCCACGGCTCTTTGAATACCCAAACCAAATAAGATTCCAAAAATTCCACCGGTAAGCGCCAGCACAAGTGCTTCAAGAAGAAATTGCAATCGAACGTCCTTACCCTTGGCTCCAATAGCCATCCTGATTCCGATCTCGCGAGTTCTTTCAGTTACACTTACCAGCATAATATTCATGATTCCTATGCCGCCAACCAAAAGTGAAACACCGGCAATTGACCAGAGCAAAATACTCAGCGTTCGTGATTGCATTTCAGCTTGCTCGAGCATTTCAGTTTGCGAACGGATCATGAAATCATCTTCCTGCCCGGCCAGTGGATTGATCTTGTGACGTTGGCGCAACAACGAAGTAATTTCTTCCTGAGTTTGGGGAACGGTTTCACTGGAAATAGATGAAACCATAATAATTCCAACAGGCGTTGGGTTTCCCATCAGTTTTTTGCGCACAGTTTCATAAGGAGCGATGATAGTATCATCTTGATCCTGCCCCATTGTCGATCCGCCTTTGGTTTCAAGAATACCGATTACACGGAACGGAATATTCTTAATGCGTAAAACTTTGCCGATCGGATCTTCACTCGCAAAAAGCTCGCTTTGTATTGTCTTACCAATCACGCACACTTTGGCGGTCGCTCGGCTATCGGCATCAGTAAAAAATTGACCTGATTCGAGATTCCATGACCGGATTAAAGGCCAATCTACTTCTGCACCTTGAATTGATGTAGACCAATTCTTGTTGTTATAAACAACCTGGGCAACAGATCGAACCTGAGCTGAAACATAAGCACAACTGGAACATTCTTGCCGAATTGCAACAACATCACCTTCACTTAATTTTGAATTCGTTCCCCAGCCTGAGCGCGCTCCGGATGAGGTTGTTGTGCCTGGAAAGATCATCAAGTAATTCGTTCCCAACGATTTCAATTGCGATTCCATTTGAATGCGCGCACCTTCACCAATTCCGATTGTCGCAATCACACACGCAACGCCAATGATGATCCCCAACATCGTAAGAATCGAACGCATCTTGTTTCGTCCAATCGATCTGAACGCTACTTTTATTGTGTTACTTGTCTTGTTCATAACTTTGTACCTTTGCAGTTAAGCTACCTTGTGATTAAACACATCCGAAATAATCAGTCCATCTCTTAATGTAATAACTCTCCTCGCAAATTTGGCAATATCCAGTTCATGAGTAATCAAAACAATCGTCTTTCCTTCTTCATTCAGTTTCTTCAACGTTTCCATAACCTCTTCCGAAGTTTTTGTATCTAAATTTCCTGTAGGCTCATCAGCCAGTACAATTGCCGGATCATTTACAAGCGCTCTCGCAATCGCAACCCTCTGCTGCTGACCGCCAGAAAGCTGGCTCGGCAAATGTTCTTCACGCCCTTCCAAACCAACTCGTTTCAAACATTCTTTCGCTCGCTCATGCATTTGGGCTTCATCCAATTGATGTTTCATTGAATAGATCAACGGTAGTTCCACATTTTCCAAAGCAGAGATGCCCTTGGAAGCAAATTAAAATTTTGAAATACAAATCCAATTTTGTCATTCCGGATTTCAGCCCTTCGATCGCGATCCAAGGCTGAAACATTGACACCTTCCAAAATGTATTGTCCGGAAGTTGGCCGGTCTAAACATCCGATGATGTTCATCAATGTTGATTTACCTGAGCCAGAAGTGCCCCATTACCGCCACAAATTCGCCAAAATTAACATCTAAGGACACTCCTTGTAATGCATGGACTTCTGTTTCACCCATTCGATAGGTCTTCTTTAAATCGACCATTTGCATTACAAGTTGATTCATGATGTCTTCACCCGAGTCCTAAAGATTGCGAAACTCTATTATGGCCGGCCGCCACCACGACGCGAACGCTGCTGCATTCCGCCGGAGCTTTCCATCGCACGAGATGTTGAAAATCCAACGATCACATCATCCCCTTCTTTCAAGGTTGATGATTCTACGGCTGTAAATGCTCCATCAGTTATTGATGCAGTAACGGATACTGGTTTTATTTTTCCGTTCATATCCAGCGTATAAATTGTGCTGCCTTGTTTCTTTTGAAATTTTCCTTGACGCGATGATGGGCGGTCTCCCAATTCTTCTGGTGCTGGCTGGAACCGCAACGCTGCATTCGGAACTTTTAATACATCCTTTCGATTTTCAACCGGAATGTTTACATTGGCAGTCATTCCTGGTTTTAAAAGAAGATCAGGATTATTTACATCGATCAATACAGGATAAGTCACAACATTTTGTACAACTGTACTTTGTAAACGGATCTGCGAAATCGCTCCCTTAAAGGTACGTTCCGGAAATGCATCAACACTAAAAGTAGCTTCCTTACCGACCTTTATTTTTCCGATATCGGCCTCATCTACAGTAGTTGAAACTTGCATGCGGGTCAGATCCTGAGCAATGGTAAACAAGGTTGGTGCTTGAAATGATGCTGCTACAGTTTGCCCGATATCAAACGCACGATTTACAACTACACCATCGATCGGTGAAACAATTCTTGTATATGAAAGATTTGTTTCCGCTTGTTTGAGCGCTGCCTGTGCTTGATCTACAGTTGCTTTGGCAGCGTTCAGATTTCCTTCAGCTGTATCGTATTCTGAACGAGAGATGAACTCATTTTCTAAAAGACTTTTAGCACGTTCAAATGCAAGACGGCTATTCCGCTCCTGTGCTTGTACTTGAGCCAGGTCAGCGCGCCTTTGATCTACTTGCGCTTGAAGAGAAGTTGGATCTAATTCAGCCAGTAATTGGCCTTTCTTAACATTGGAATTAAAGTCCACGTACATTTTGGAAATAATTCCGGATACCTGACTTCCAACTGCAACGGTTGTAAGTGCTGATACAGTTCCTGTTGCTGTTACTGTGGCCGTAATATCCCCTCGTTCCACATTTTCGGTTTTATATTTTGGCGATTTATTACTTCTACCAAGCGAATACAACCAAAAAGACAATGCCAGGATTATGACAAGCCCCACTGGTATGACAATTTTGCTTTTTCTCACCTATTTATCCTCATTAAGAACATACGATGAGTTGGCCTAATCATCAACCTGATAGGCTCGAGGATATTAACATTTCTTAACATTTGGGCGAGAAAATCAGCAAGTTTTTAGGACTTTGTGGGTTTTTTACAGTGTTCCTGAACGTATTCCCAATGGAATGCCGATTAGATCATTAAATCTATCCCGAAATCCGTGAGTCAACGTAAGTTGACTCCCGTCAGTCATGACTACTTGATAATTTCCACGCATCCAGGGGCGCATTTCACGGACATGATTGAGGTTCACAATTGTTGATCGGCTGATTCGAATGAAATTAGGAGCTAATTCATTTGCCAGTGTTGAAATTCCGCAGCGCATCAAAACAGGATTCTGGTTGGTGTGAATTTGAACGTAATTACCGTCCGCTTCTAGCCATAAGATTTCATTTTGATCTAAAAACAAGAAGCGGCCATCAGTCTTAATTACCAGACGTTTTTGGTTGAACGATTCAGACTCTTGAAGTTTAAATCCCAATTCTTGAATTACCTCCTCGAGTCGTCTACTTGGAATCTTGTTACTGCAAGATCACTGCCGCGCCGCGATCGACAGAACTAATCGATGCTTGATTTCGTCCTACAATTGTAGTAAATATTCCTACAACGCAATTTTTTGGCTTTGGAGGACACATGTGGAAGATGGCAGTGATTTTCCCGATCGCTCTATTGATCTTTGCTTTGCCAACAGAACTCAGATCAGAAACCTCACCAATTTGGGGGAAATTAACACCTGGACAGCACGCTGTTGGTTTCCAGGTATTATTCCGCAAAGATTCATCGCGACCGTTCAAATCAAAACGCGATTATCAAGGAAACATCACGGCCGGCGATCGATCGCGTCCGATTCAAATCAGTGTTTGGTATCCGGCTAACGCTGCCGGGAAATCAACTCCTATCACCTTCGAAGAATATCTTTATCTCACTGCTTCGGAACAAACAGGCTCAGAACCGACCGATCAACAAAAACAAAATGTAATTACAGCTTTCAAAAATCGCTGGGTACAAAGTGCATCAGATGAAAATGTGCGAGCGGCGCTCAAATCAAAAATGATGGCTTTGCGCGATGCAAATCCATCAAAAGATCGTTTTCCATTGGTGTTGATTGCACCAAGCAGCGGATTATCCTCACCAGTTTCAAGCGTCGTTCTGGCTGAATTTCTTGCCAGTCATGGTTATGTAGTGGCTTCATCACCAGGTATGGGGTTGAATTCAAGACAACTGAGTTTCAATTCTGTAGGCGTTATTACTCAACTTCAAGACTTGCAATTTCTAATTGCGACTTTGAATTCATTTCCTGCCATAGACCCAAACAAATTAGCGGTGGTCGGATTTAGCTTTGGCGGTCTGGCCGGTTCATTACTTTCGATGTACAACGGCGATGTTGATGCATTTGTTAGTTTAGAATCTTCGACCGCGAACAAATTCGGATATTCCGTTTTATTTCAAAACCCTCTATATGATCCACCGCTGTTGAGAGTTCCTGTTCTGCATTTAAGCGCACAGGAAACAACTCCAGACAGCAATGATGCTTTTTTGAAAGCGATCAAATACGCGCCATTAACCGTAGTAAAGCTGAAAGGTATGACTCCAGGCGATTTCAGCAGTTTTGCGATGATCAAGCCACTCATTCCAATTCCGCCTTCGCCTGAACAGAATCAACCACCAGCAGATAAGCGTGCGGGTTATGAATCGATTTGTCGTTATACGCTTGAATTCTTAAATGCCAAAGTGAAAAAGGATCCGCAAGCCGAAGCTTTTTTAAAACAACAACCTGAACAAAACGGTCTGCCTCAAGGTTTAGCAATTGTCGAAACACGTGCAGGGTTGAAGATTCCGCCATCAGAAGAAGAATTTATGAAAATTCTTCGGGAGCAAGGGCTCGCTGCAGCAAAAACGATTCAACAAGAAACCAAAAACAAGGATCCTGATTACGATATTTACGATCCTATTACGCTTGTTGATTTCGGACGCGAACTTGTTGATCAGAAAAAATCCAAAGATGCAATCGAACTATTGGAATTTAATTCTGAAGTGTATCCGGATGTGTGGGAAACATACGAATTGATGGGAACGATTTACATGAACGAAGGCAATAAAGATCTTGCAATTCAAAATTTCGAAAAAGTCCTGGAGTATGACCCTCAAAATCAAAACGCTAGTGAAACATTAAAGAAACTAAAATCGTGACGCTTGAGGCCTTGCCTCACAAGGAAGGGGCGGATTTTATTTCGCCCCTACCTTGATCAGTGATGAACGGAGGACACATGAAAAAAGTTATTGATGCAATCATTTGTTGGATCCTTTTTATTTTTGCGATGGCTCTTCGACCGGCTGCAGGCGCAGATATTGAATGGCCTGGTTATCGCGGAGCAAATCGTGATGGCATATCATCCGAAACAGGATTGATGAAAACGTTTCCGGCAGAAGGACCGAAGGCAGAGTGGAGAGTCAACCTTGGTGATGGCTATTCAGGAATTGCAATTTCAGGTGGACGCATCTACACAATGTTCTCACAAGGTGATGATGAATTTGTAATTTGTTTTGATTCGGTTGGTGGAAAAGAATTATGGCGCTTCCGCTCCGATTCAAATTTTGTAAACGATCAAGGGAATGGGCCTCGTTCAACACCCACAATTGATGATGGATTGGCTTACACTTTCGGAGCACATGGAACTCTGTACGCTTTAAATGCAGATACTGGCGCCAAAGTCTGGGAGCACAATCCGAAAGAGTTAGGTGCAAAGGAACCGATCTGGGGAGTATCTTCATCTGCACTGGTTGAAGGTGATCTGTTAATCCTTCCAGTTGGCGGCGGCGAAAACAATGCAGTAGTCGCATTTAATAAAAAAACAGGAGCAGTAGTTTGGAAATCGCAAACTGATGAGCCAGGTTATTCTTCACCAATTGCCGTAAACATCAACGGCGTGCGCCAGATTTTAGTTTTTTCTGGCACACAGCTTTTTTCATTGTCTCCAACTGACGGCAAATTGTATTGGAAATATCCGTGGAAAACGAACTGGTTTGTAAATGCTGCAGTTCCAATTTTTATTCCTGAAGACAAAATCTTTATTTCAACTTCCTATGATCGCGGCGGCGCTCTTTTACGAATCGGTGGAACAAAAACAAATCCCACTGTTGAAGAAGTGTGGCTTACCAAAGGAATGAAAAATCATTTCAATTCATCGGTTCAGTATAAAGGTCATCTTTATGGATTTGATAATGCTCAATTGAAATGTATGGATGTTGCCAATGGCGAAACGAAATGGACCAAAGGCGGATTTGGAAAAGGTTCGTTGATCGTGGCAGATGGACAACTCATTGTACTTAGCGAGCGAGGTCTGCTTGCGCTGGTTGAAGCTACTCCGGAAGAATATCGGGAAAAAGCCTCAGCCCAGGTTTTGCAAGGGAAATGCTGGACTATGCCCACACTGGTGAATGGCAAACTTTATTTGCGCAATCAAAAAGAATTGGTCTGTTTAAATATGAAAGCGTGACCGAGAAGACTCAAAGATATAATTGAGCAATGGCTTACAACATTTTGTGGGAATTTTGGGTTAAAGCTGGGAGTGAGTCCGAATTCGAAAAGCACTACGGTAGTAACGGAACCTGGGTTCAATGTTTTCGCAAGGGGAATGGATACTTAGGGTCGCATCTATTTCGCGATGTTTCGAATCCGCAGAGATATCTCACACTCGATCAATGGGATTCTCAGCAACAATTCGAAAATTTTGAAAGCGAATACGGCCATGAATATAAAGCCATCGACAAGATCTGCGAAGAATTAACAACTAAAGAAGTACGGCTTTCAGACTGGCATAGCGAAAAATGATTAAGGTGTGTGTTCAGTTGGAGCCGTTTTCGGATGCGGTTCAAGAAATCCGCGATCTAACTCCTTTCCATCACCTGAAATAGCCCAATAATCCAAACGATTATACGATGCCTCAAAATACATGAAGTGATAATCTTCAACCGCCTTTTCTAATTGACCTGTTGACTTCACTGATACAAGGTCTCGTCCACCACCACCCGCGGTAAAATATGTAATCCCCTTCTGTGGTTTAGTGCGTGCGTAATAATGATTATGACCGCTCAAGACAAGTTGAACTCCGCCATCAACAAGGACAGTTTCAAGCGCATTCAGCAAACCTTGATCAGCGCGATGCCCACCTGCTCCGGTGTAAATCGGATGATGCATGTATACGACTTTCCATGTTGAATTAGTAACTTTTAATGTCTCTCTTAGCCACTCGATTTGACCTTTATCAGTATCACCGTCAACCATCGGAATTGAATTCACCGCAAAAAATGTAATCAAGCTCTTTTGATCTTCAGGTTCGAACGAATAATATCCAAGGCTTCCGATCATATGGAAACGTTCTTTATCAGCAATCATCGAACGTCCTCTGTCGGCCTCCATGTCATGATTCCCAAGCGTAGCGAAAAACTTTACTTTGTTATCAAGCAAGGGTTGGTAGTAATCGTCGAAGCGTTTTTTAAAGAGCCTGGGATCTCCGCCCTTCAACCCTCCGAAAAAAGAACTTTCAGGATAAATGTTGTCCCCTAACATTAAAACCATTCCAAAAGGTTTCTTTTTGTACCAATTCAACAATTGATCGGCAACAAGTTTTTGTCCAGAACAACCACACCCATTATCTCCAATCACTGCAAATGGGAATGGCTTATTTTGGCCGGAAGCCGGAACAAGGCAAGTCAGGATTAAAACAATTAACAAAGAAATACGTTTGATCATTATTTTCAAAACTTATCTTTTGATTAGCAGAGATGCAAGAATTTGATCGTCTATTGACGTTCAATACCTACAATCGTGCGATCACTCCTTCGCAAATAAACATCGACTTTTTTGTTCCATCCAGGAATCGAAGCACCCACTGGTTCAATTCGCACCATCAGATAATCACCATCAGTTAAAGTTACAGGTATTGAAGGATTCGAAACGGTTGCAGCTTCACCTGCAGGTTCCAATTTCTGTGAGCCATTATCTAAGCGGAACCATTGATATTTATAACCATTGATTGTTCCAACATGACTATCAACGCCAAGATTCTTGAATTCCAATGTATCACTATTCCAACGGAAATCATCCAATGGAGGAAGCAAAGTTAAATAATAATTTACAATTTTATTGCGGCGTTCAATGAGTGTGCGTGTAACGTAATCTTCAGCGCCAGGATTTTCATAATGTCCTGTTTTCACCAAAGCTGCAACCATATGATCAGTGAAGCGCATCACAATTTTTGTGGCCCAAAGCGCATCATCAGGAAGCATTCTGTTGAACGCAGGGTTGGGATAATCAGGTTTCCATTTTTCTGGCTGAAAGAATTGCGATTCGAATCTGCCAACTGATGGATATTCTGGATAATGAACTGATCGCCATTTGCGATCCATGAATCCTAAAGTGAAAGCAGATTTAAAAATCGGTCCCCATTCAATTTCATATTCATTTCCGGATCTTCGATCATTCGGTCTGACGCTGTCGCTCCCAAGCGCCGATCCGAAATCGATCAAATAATGTTTTACATAACCGTTTCCCGCATCACCTTGATATGAATCCAAAGTATTAATAGCAGTCGACTCTTCGTGATTGAGCCATGCACAAAACACGCGCATGCCACGTAATTCCCGCCTGTCTTCATGCATAAAAATATCATTCGCATCATCACCGCGCATTCCTTTATATTTAAACGGGCCTATCAATTCACCTGTTATTTTGCGGCTTGCAACAACTTGAACAACTCCATCACTCATCGGTACTTTTCGAAGGATTACATTGACATCACTTTTTTCCATCTTTCGATGCTGTCCGTTTTCATCCGTAATAATTGCATCCGGACTGATTTGCAAATTTTCAGGATGAAGTGAAGCAATGTAATTTTCCGGAACGTTGTAACCAAAGTTATGAAAGAATTTCGTAACAATTACTTCAGTGGAAGTTGCCAGTTGTGAATTCTTTATCGGGTCAAATTTCAGAAAATAGACTTCACCTTTGCTATCCTGAATTGTAAACCCGGGTGAAATTCCCTGTGACTTTGCCTGAATAATCGTCCATGTACCTGGTTCAGGACCATTTAATTGATTTGGTCCACGAACAAGCTCTTCTCGCGATATTTCTCTGCCGCCGATCCGATTTGTGAACCAGCTTGAATCCGGAACTTCACCTAATGTATTGGTATTTGCTGCCGGTGTTTCAAGATGTTTGTCTTTATAGCGCGTATTCTTAATCAGATCATGAACATAACTCGCCGGTCTGTGGATCGGTTCAGGTGATGGTCTTTGATCATTGTCTTTTCGAATGGGATCATCGGGATAAAACTTCACAGCAAAAGCGGGAAGCGTAAATAAGACAACTACAATGATTACAAATCCTGTTTTGATTTTTAGCATATTCGTGACCTTAAAAGGATGGGCTGGAAACTTTTATGTAAAATGAAGTACCTTCGTCACTGTGTCCAACATCAAAACGAAGTATCACCGATTTTTCCAATTTAAGACGCACTCCAATTCCATATCCATCTTGGAGGTCGTTAAAATTCCAATCATCACCCTGCGGAAAAACTTTTCCGGCATCATAGAACAGCGCCAATTCCCAGAATTTTGAAGGTTCCCACCGATATTCTGTTGAAAGTGAGATTAGATTTTCATCGCGAAATCGATAGGTATGAAACCCGCGAAGAACATCCGCGCCTCCAAGACTTTCCATCATATAAAAAGGTACGCGGTTTCCATCCTGTGGGTTGTTCATTGAAGTATAGAGTTGAACCGCGAGCGTACGATTGTCAGCAAAAACGGGGAAATAGCCGCGCAAATCGTAACTGGTTTTTGAAAAACTGAAGTTTGTTTCCTTGGTATCGTCATACCGTAGATGGGCGAATCCAAAGAAGAATCCAGAATGTGGATTGTACGGACGATCCCGCAAATCTATGATGAACGAACCGCCGACATAAAAATAATGTGCATCCTCAAATAGTGCTGGAGCAGTTGTGTCATCAAAGACTGTTTCTGTGTTAGGAAGTGTACCGTCTTCTCCCGGACTGATCTCAACTTTCAAATAACCTGCGCCGCCTGCGGCAAGTGCCCATGGAAGGAAACGATATGCAACTGTACCGAAAAACGTTTTGTCTTTTTGTGCAAAATCTGTATCGTTCTCTTCCAATGAATCATTACCAAGGCCGAAAAAATCTTCTTCCGGCAAATCACGATAACGGAATGTCCCATACCAGAAAAAGTTATAATCCTTTTTATCCAGTCCTCTGAAATTGTATAGTCCTCCGTAACCACGAACACCCATCAACCGGTGGATATCGCTCCGCATAACTTTTCCGAAATCAAGCGAGTAGATTTTATAACCTCGAATTGAAAAGAGTGCCTGGCCCTGAAATTCTAACGGAGTTCCCAAAATATCCCGGCGCCAAAAACGAACGCCGCCGCCAAGTCCTGCGCCACTATCGAATCCACCAAACTTGGGAGAGAAGCCCCACCAGTTCGAACCCAAACCGCCTCTTTCTGAGTTCAGCCAATACTTTTCGATACGCGAAAGTTTGGGTGACTTAAGCTGGCCCATTTTGTTTTCGCGTGCCGCATCCAACGTACCCTGTCTGGTAGTTGAATCAGCCTGCGGGTTTGATTTTTCGGTTTCATCAGACTGCGGAGAAAGTGCGAGGTCATGCGCAATTGATTCAGAATCAAATAACGCAGAATTTGTTGATGCTTTTAGGAATGAACCTTTGAAGAACAAACAAAAAAAGCAAAAAAAGATTGTCGCTCTTTTTCCCATATTTCCCTAACATGCTCTTCAGACGAATGTTTTCAAGATGCGGTTGTGTATAGACTTTAATTGATTTTGTGACCCTTCGAATTCGCGGATGGTATCTTCCAGCTGTTTCATCAGGATTCTACGTTCAAGGCCATTGCGGATACTAATTCTGAGTTGATCGTTGTCCCATGGCTTTTCAATATATTGAAACAGCCCAAGTTCATTAATTGCACGGATTGCATTCTCCTTATCGGCATATGCAGTCAAAATGATTCTGGTTGCTGTGGGATACAATGCTTTGACTTTCAACAAAAATTCGATGCCGTTCATTTCTGGCATCAAATAATCAGAAATTGCTAAATCGATTGGTGTTTTTTCAATCGCTTTTAATGCTTCCGTTGGCGAGGTAAAAGCGAGGATATTGTAGTCGGTCTCAAGATTCAGATAATTTTTGATGCTTGTAAGTACAATTTCCTCGTCATCAACGACAAGAACTGTAGAGTTTGCAGGATCTAATGTTGCGTTTGGCGAATCTGCTGTCATAACGAATCCATAATTGTAATCGAATTTAGGCTTAAAGAGTACTTACCGCAAAAGACACAGAGCTTAATCACGAATTATGCTTCGGATTTTTTTTACCAGGGATTTAAAAACACTTTCTGTAATATTGGTGTGATCGGAAAGAAGATCAAAAAAATCTTCTTTAGAAATTCTTAGCAGTGTTGAATCATCGATTGTTGTTGCGGTAGCAACCCGCGGTTCATCATCAAATAATGCCCATGTTCCGAAAATATCTTTGCTCTGGGCAATCATGATTTCATTCCCGCCTCGATGAAGTCGAACTCTGCCATCGAGTACCAGATACATTGAATCTGAAACTTCGCCCTCTTTATAAATAAGGGAACCGGCCTTTACCCGAACTTCCTGGGTGATGGTTGCAATATAAGCGAGATCTTCTGTATGTGTAAATTCGAAAAAATCGATATCTTGTAAGAAGATTACTTTTTCAACTGTAGTCAGCATTTGTATCAACCTGGTAATTCGGCTTGTAGATGTTTTAACGCAAAAATCGCGGTCTCACGAACAATTGGATCCGAATCATCCTTTAAACGAGCCACAAGTGGAACGCAGCCTTTGTCATCCAGAGCAGAAACAACATAAAGCGCGCAAATTCTCAACCAGCTATCATCTCCCAATAGTAAATCTTCCAATGTTTTCTTTTGTGGCGATTCTTCGAGTCCAAACTCTTCACTAATACTATCCAGCGCCTCACCTTGATGCAGATCTTCAACGATTGGCAAAATATAACGCCTTAGATAATGATCCAAAACATTGTCCAGAAATTCTACTGCATTCGCACGCAAATCGCTTTGATCACTGACAATTCCTTTGTAAGCGCTAAACATATCGTCCGTTGAATATCGAAGTCCTAATAATCGGAAAATCCTCTCCAGATTGTTATCCAAACGTTCTTCCAATGCGCGGATTAATAATTTCCGAGCCTTTGAAAGTAAACCAGCCTCATCTCGCTTACCATTTGATTGTTCGGATTTCAAAACGGTTAGCATTTTAAAGTAATATTTCGTCTCTTCAAGAATTTCTTTGGTTATAATTTCACGATTGATTCTAAGATTCGGGAAATTCGCTTTCAGTTTACTGAGTCCTTTAATTACTTCATAACGCAAAAGCAGATCAGGCTCTTCAAGTTTCGACAATAAGATTTCAACAGATCTTTGCGAACCAATTAATGCCAGCACTTTCGGAATACTAAGCCGGATAATCCGATTTTCCTTAGGATCATCCAATCGCTCCACAAGAATATTTATGATGTCTTCACCGTAACTTGCTAGCGCCATCCTTGCATATTTGCGAACCCTTCGAGTGTTCAGATGTTTAATTAAGATCGGAACAAATTCAGGAGCATCAGTGTCTCCAGCGGCACTGATCGCCTCACGCAATACTTCGCGTTCCGGACTCTGTAATAGCTCATGAAGATATGGATACAAAGCAGGCTCTCGAGCTTCACCGATAATTCTTGCGATCTGGATTTTGAAATCGTTTTCCTTTTCTTGCTCTGGATCCTTGATTAAAGAATTCAGATGTTCAACCATTGGAAATCGTTTCCGAAAATCTTTGTCTTGAGAATAGTAATGAGCAGCAACCATCAACACCGCAGTTTGAACATCCACCGAGGAGTTTGTGAAAAGGGATCCTAAAACTTGTTCAGGATTTCGAGATGTCCGAGCAAGGTACAGAATTGCACCAGTTCTAACTTCAAAAGTATTGTCATGGACCAGTGGTTCAACTTCCTTTGTAAAATCGGCATAATCGAAATTCGAAAGCATTTGAAGGACCTGGATCTTAATGTCATCCGATGGATGATTCAAAAGATTCCTTAAATAAGGTATCAGCTTGGCGTTTCGTGAATTTTCAATCAAGTTCAGGATCAGTAGAATTCGGCGCTCTTTATCACCTTCCAAAATCCTGGCAATGAAACCAAACAAACTTGCGTCTTCAAGATTTATTTTCTGTTCTTCAAGATCGATCGTTCTTTGTTCAATTGCTGTGCGGAACGCATTTACATATGTACGGCGCGAGAAAAATACCATCGCAAACCACAGCACGACCAGAATAGCAACAACAAGACTAATCGATCGTATCTGTGTACCAAGAGTAAAACCGAGAACGATCAACAATATGCCACTTAAGCCTTCGGCAAAACTATCTACGAAAACATCAATAAAGGTTTTGACTTGAGTTTTGATATCAGACGGTACGGGAAGATACAAAAGTTCGAGACCAACTTTGTTCACCGAATGTTTTAAACCGCCATCTGCAACCTTTGTTGAGAGTCCAGAATAAACGCCTGGTGAAAATAAAAAGTAGGTCGTTGCTGCCATGATTCCTGCCGGAAGAACAAATAACGATGTTCCAACTCCCAACCTCATCAAAATGCGAGGAGTGATGAATAATTGGATCACTAACGAAATCACGCTGAGGTTGGATAACCAGAATCCGAAAAATGCAGTGAGTTGATCACGATTCTGAATTTGAGTCGCCGCAATTACGTTAAATTGATAATCAACAAGATTACCGACCAATACGCCAATACCAACGATGCCTGCAATCAACCTTAAGTGTGGTGACTCTAATACAGTGCGTAAGGGATGCCGGCCAGTACGTGTCTCAGGACGTACCGGAATAAATCTGCGTTCACGCAAACTATGCTTTACGCTCTTTTGCCAGACTACCCTTAAGATTCCAAGACAAACCAGCAAAGCTGCACAACAAATCAAAATCAAATTTACTGTACCGGTATGAGGCACAAGCCATTTTGTTAAATAACCACCGGCAATTCCACCACAAATGGCACCTGCCCCTACAAAGCCGAAAAGACGTTTTGCTTCGCGCGAATTAAATACAAAATTCGTAAGCAGCCAGAATTGTGCTGTAAGAATTACTCCATACATTTCTACCCAGATGTAAAAGGCATAAGCAAGAAAACCGGAACGATGATCGCCGGTTAATAAGGTCCTGAACAATAACAACACTGCGATAGATACAAGCAACGAATAAGAAACGAGTCGGCCTAATTTTAATTTTCTGGCTGCGCGTGAATAGAAAAAGATTGCTGAACCGACTACCACTCCAACCAAAAGGTAAACGTAAGGCAGTTGAGAAAAACCAAAACGTGTAAGAAAGAGTGAACTGCGGACCGGCTTCAGTATTTGCAGAGATGTAATCACCAGAAAGATGTAGGAAAACATCATGAGCGCACGAAGACCTTCGCCTTCGCGGATTCCCATGATTCTACGCAGAGACCTCATTCCTTAAACAAATATCCTTTATGTTTTTTGAAAATGTGAAATACGACTAACGAATAGCGATCTCCGAATTACGAATCATGATTCGGAATTCCTAATTCGTAATTCGATATTCGTTAATCGTACTTCTCATTGAGTTATGCCTGGGCAACGGCCCTCTCCTGGCCGCGGACCAAAGTTTCTAAATGGGCAGGCAGCACAATCGTAAATGTTGAACCCTTACCAACCTCGCTCTTTACCAGAATTTCACCATGATGATCCTGAATGATTTGATAACAAATGGACAACCCTAATCCTGTACCAACGCCGACACCTTTGGTAGTGAATCCAGGATCAAAGATCCGCTTAACATTTTCCGGTGGAATCCCAACTCCAGTATCTGTGAACTCAACAAATACCTTGTCATCATTCGCATATGTGGAGATGGTAATTTCACCCCCAGTTTTCATAGCTTGTCGTGCATTAATTAAGATATTCAGAAAAACTTGATTCAACCGGCCAGGGAAAACGGCAATTTGAGGAATCTTTCCGAAGTTTTTGTTCACTTTAATCCTGTGTTTAAACTCATGATGGATTAATGTCAACGTATCATCGAGCCCTTCATGAATATCCACAGTCTTTAGTTCAGCTTCATCGAGCCGTGCAAAACTTCTAAGTCGACGCACGATATTTGTTACGCGATCGCACGCGCTTTCAATTACCCGGTCACCTTCAGAAATCATGGCGAGCATCGATTTGATTTTTGGATGCTCAAGAACTTCCGGATAATTGGACTGCAGTTGAGTAGATAGTTTTGCAAGCGCCTTCATTTGCGTATCATGCATACTATCTATGGCGGCAACCGGCGTATTAATTTCATGCGCAATTCCTGCAACGAGCACACCGAGTGCTGCCATCTTTTCTGATTGCACAAGCTGCGATTGAGTTTGCCGTAAATGCACGTTTGCTTTGCCCAAATCATCCATGACCCTTTTCATATCGGTCACGTCATGGCAAACTCCAATAAAAGTTACTACTTCGCCTTTTTCATTCCGAATTACTGAAGCACTTGTTACGTGCCATTTCCATGTTCCGTTTTGATGTCGAATCCGATATTCAAATCCGCTTTGTTTCTCACCGGTGTCCCATGCTTTTTCAAAGAAATCCAACAATGGGGATAAATCGTCCGGATGTACAAATGGTGCAAAAGTTTTACCTAATACTTCTGTTACCGGATGTCCAAGTATATCGGTCCAATTCGGCGATACATATGTAAAGACTCCCTGCTGATTGCAGCTATATATAATGTCATTGGCATTTTCTACCAGGCCGCGGAATCTGCCTTCACTTTCACGCAATGCTACTTCAGCTGCCTTTCGTTCTGTAATATCACTTAAGCCGCCGATCACTACAGGTACACCGGCCATATCCGTTTTCTGCGCTGAAACCAGAACCCACATCGGTGTGCCGTCACCCTTCCGCAGCAAGTATTCGTAATTACGAACTCCACCTTCTTCTTCAATTAGTTTTCGCAATTTGGTACGTTCTTCTTCACTACCATAAAAATCATAGACCCGATGTTGGGTTAACTCTTCGGGTGAAAGTCCAATTAAGTTCGAAAGATTTTCGTTTACATACAAGATTTGTCCATCTTCAAATCTACTGACAAAAAGCGGAACGGGGGCAGCTTCCACAATTTTGTGGATTTGTTCATCAGCTTTCTTAAGCTCAGTAAAATCCGTATAAATCCACACCCGTCCGATTACAACATTGTCCGGGTCAATAACAGGATTTGGGATTGCACCAATAATTCGCGGCGAATTGATCAGTTCAAAACCTTGTTCATAAATCTCAACCATATCAATTTCAAGAACTTCACATGCATTGGTAAGAAGCTGGCGGACATGAGCATCGTAGGCTTCAGGATCCTTGAAACGGTCCCGAATCTTTTCGACAAAAATTTTCACCGGCTGCTGCAAAATATCTTTCAGTTCAATTCCAAAAAAGTTTGCTAACGATGGATTGGCAGCGGTGACGATCCCATCACGGTTGACCATCAAGATTCCGCTATTAGAAGAATTCAGCATTGCTTCAATGCTGCCTTTGCTTTCCGAAAGTGCCTTTAGTACGATTTCGAGTTCTGTATTCCGTTTTTCGAGCTGTTCCTGAACAGCTAGCAGTTGAACATTCGCATTTGCAAGTGAAAACGTTGCTTTTTCAAGCTTGTCTGCTTTCTGTCTCATTTCGCGATTTGCATCGCGCAATTCTTTGGTACGTTCAATGACTTTGCGCTCCAAAGATTGAAACGTTCGAATGTTTTCCAAAGCAAGCCCAACCATGTTTACGAACATTTCAAAGCGAGTGACATCGCCTTCATCCATTGCGCGCGCATGGTGTTGCATATTGCCGACAACAAGGCCGATTGGCTTTCCTTCCGCGCGGATTGGCGAAACTACAATCGATTTTGTGCGGATTACCACCCCAGGATCTTTCGGCCAGCGCGGATCAGTATTCAGATCACGGATAAAAACAGTTCTGTTTTCGTGAAGACTTTCCAGAATAGGTGCAGGAATCGGTACATTCGGATCACGAACTCTCTTAACGAAATTATCAATTAGTTCCTGTGTGTCCTTCTCCATTGAATAGGAAGCCAATTCAAGTTTTCCATCGATTTCAAGAAGAACCTGACCGCGATCAAAATCTAAACTGCGAGTCAGAAGCTTTGGAACTTCATCCAAAAATTCGCTTTCATCAAAGATTTGAGTAAACCGGTTGGAAGCTTCATTCAGTGCTGAAAGCTGTCGAGTGGCAAACTCAAGCCGTTCGGTACGTTCCTTAACCATTCCCTCCAATTCTTGGGAATATTGCCGTAGCTTTTGCTGCATTTCTTTGCGCAACGTAACGTCTCGAACGATACCATCATGCTTTATAACCTTGCCATTTTCGAAAATCGGCTTGCCACTAACTTCAAAATGACGTACCTCACCGGCGCGAGTAACCATGCGGAATTCAATTGTAGGGAACGGTTGTTTGCCGGTTTCAACTGCAATCCGGAACGCAGCCCGGATCCGTTCGCGATCATCAGGGTAAATTAAATCAAAGACCGACGTTCCTAATATTTCTTCGTTTTTGTAGCCCAGAATTATTTCAGCTGCACGATTTAAACTGATAAATTCACCGGCCGGAGTAAGGGAATAAATGATATCGGGAACGTTGTCTAGAATAACTTCCAAATTTTTTTCAGATCTTTGTAACCGGCTTAACAGCGCAGCTTTTTCCAATGCATTACGGATCGTGGTTTCGACTTCGGCTGGTTGAACAGGCTTGATCATGAAGTCGTATGCGCCGTCTTGCATCGCCCTCACCGCGGTTTGAATCGTGGCATGTCCGGTTATCAGAACTACCGGCAAATCAGGTTGTTTCTCGTGAGTCTTTTGGAGGACTTCGAGTCCGCTCATTCCGGGCATGTTCAAATCACACAGGACAAGATCGGCGCCCTCCGAATTCAGAATTCGGAGTCCCTCAGTTCCGGAGCTAACATCTGTGACATCAAAACCATGCGAACGCAGCTCCTCTGAAAGCTGTTTACGCTGCGATTCGTCATCCTCAATGTACAGAACTCGAATGTCTGACATTGGTTCTTATTTTAACTCCTGGGACAAAATTTCCTATTGGCTAGAATTCCACTTCCCACACAGGCATATATCTGTCTATATAGTAAGTAATCTTCCAAGTTAAGACACTAATTGAAAATTCGTCATTTTCAGACGCCCGGGCCTCATGCGCTACAATAGTCATACAGAGCCAACGGTGAAACCATTCCTCGTGATCTATCTTCTCCTCTTCGTTCCTGTGCATTTATTTGGGTCAGCATGGTACGAAGATTATGAAAAAGCGCGGGCAAAATTCAAAAAAGGAGATTGCGCGGAAGCTGAAAAATTATTTCAAATAGCGCTTCAAAAAAATCCAAAGCCCGATACAAAAGCACGGCCCTACGGTACGATCACCCTGGAATACGTTCCGCATTTCTATCTCGCAAAATGTGCAGTTGAACGAGGCGATATGAAACAAGCGGCCGCTTTTTTGAAGGAGGCGGAACAAAATGGAATTCAAAATTCAACACTGGCAAATGAATTTGGTGCATTGAAACAAAAAGTGGATACTGAAAGTAAAGCGCTGGAAGCTGGTATTGCGATTGTTGTAAATCCTGGAAACGCTTTAAAAGACATTACCGCAGCGGATCTCAAAGAAATTTATCTTGGAAACAAAACCCAATGGGTTAACGGTAATCCGATTACGCCGGTGTTACTGAGTCCTGGATCAAAACTAAATGACTTTTTCCTAATGAAGATTACCGGGATGGATGAAGCAGCATTTAACACATACTGGGAAAAACGAGGTAACGTAAAAATCACACCGATGTTCGTGGAACATGATGAGTGGATTATTCGTTACATCCAGGGCAACCCCGGTGCAATCGGATTTATGGATTCCGAAAAGACGGCAGGGCTGCATGTCCTGACTTTGAATGGTAAATCCGTAAATACCGCCGGCTATCCGCTCAGCGGAGATTAGAGATTCTCAATTGCCTCACAGGCAAGCTCCAATCCATCGCGCTTGCGTAATTTTTCACTGATTGTCGCAACAGATTCCTTCATCTGAATTGCTTGCATTATCAAAGCAGCTACAGACTTTGCATCATTCCGTTTTTTCGTATCAAGACCAAGCTTGAGTGAATCAATCGTTTCGGACCAAAAGAAATTTTCAATCAAATACGGAACCACAACTTGCGGAATACCTGCTTTGGCACATGTCATCACCACTCCTGCTGAGCCTTGATGAACAACTGCAGCAGATTGAAGCATCGAATCAAATTGTTCCGAAGGATCGATCACCACACATTTGTCATTCGAGCCATACCAATCGCCTGGAACCATAACACGATATCCTGATGCATCCACAGTTTCACAAACCGAACTCAGAAACGATTGGCGTTCTGGCATAGGAATTGGAAGTTTATCCAAAAAAATTGAAAGTCTATCGGTACTTGATTTAATTGAATCAGGATTGTAATAGCCAACAACAGTTTGGTTTGATGATTGTTTGATGTTTGAAATTTCAGGATCAACAGTGATCAAGTGGCGTCCGGCAGACATCAAATGTTGATAAAGGTCACCAACAGGCTTCAAATGGCTGAATTCACGTTCACGATTCAATATCGATCCTAGAGTCTCTTGCCATTCTTTTCGCATCGCGTCTTTACGGCGTTTACCTAATATTCCGCTTACTTTTTCGCCTGCGATTCCGATGAATGGAAATTCTGCCGATTCTAACTGCAGTGGTGATTGAATCAATTGAAAATATGGAAGTCCTACGTTTTCAGCCATTGAAGCTGCAGGAATTAAGAAGGTGTCAGCCACCAGTACGTCCGCTTCGCGAAGTGCATCTCGCAATGCAACAAACTGGCTGGTGATTTGTGATGCAAATACTTTCACAAATTCACTGCTGGTGTCTTCAGAATTTCCTTCCAGATAATTGTCGAAATTGCGTCCACAGGTCACCATTCGAAGTTCCATTTTCATGATCTCGCTTCGATATTTTTCCGGAACAATCATTGTGACTGTGTGATGCCGATCTTGAAGCCGCTTTCCAAGTGCAAAGAAGAATGCAAGGTCGCTTCGCGTACCTGCTGAACCTAATATGATTCTCATGTGCCAATCCTTATACTTAAATGTATGATGTGAATTCTACACCTCAAAATCACGGAGATTAACATGATTGGATTGATTGGATTACCTTTTGACAAAAATTCATCATATATACGAGGTGCGGCAAAGGCGCCGCCGGTAATTCGCCAGGCGCTTTGGAGCGAATCTTCAAATCCCTGGACCGAATCCGGAATTAATCTCAGCCGCGAAGGATTAATCATCGATGCCGGCGATTTGAATCCAGATCATCCAGATGAATTCAATGAAATCCAGCGGGCAATTACGGAACTGTTGGAACGAAATCTTCAACCAATTTGCCTTGGCGGAGATCACTCCATTACTTATCCGATATTGCGCGCAATACGTAATAAATATCCGCGCCTCGGAATCCTTCACTTTGATGCACATCCCGATCTCTATCAAAATTACGAAAACAATCCTCACTCGCATGCATCACCTTTTGCTAGAGCGTTGGAAGAAAAACTGGCAGATCGTTTGGTGCAGGTTGGAATCCGCGCAAATACGGATCATCAGCGTGAACAGATCAGAAAGTATAAGGTGGAAACTTATGAAATGAAGGATTGGCGCGATGATCTTGTTTTTGAATTTGATATGCCGGTCTACATTTCATTCGATCTTGACGGACTCGATCCTTCCTGCGCTCCCGGAGTTGCACATCCCGAAGGCGGCGGTTTAACCGTACGTCAAGCCGTGCGGATCATCCAAACGTTAAAAGGAAATGTAGTAGGCGCCGATATTGTGGAGTTGTATCCAGATAAAGATCAGCTCGGCATTACGGCTGCCGGAACCGCCAAAATCCTGAAAGAGCTCGCCGGCAAAATCATAGCCTCTAGAAAGCAATAACAGCTCGCAGTATGATATACTGTACCAGTACAGTATAACTATGGAGGTCTGTTATGCAACAGGCAATCACGCAAGGAATTGAGCCATTTTTGTACGAACAGATTGCTGGAAAGATCAGCGATTTGATTGAAAAAGGAACATTGCGTCCCGGCGAAAAAGTTCCTTCCGTTCGCAGGATGAGTACACAAGAGCGCGTTAGCATTTCCACGATTCTTCAAGCGTATTTTTTGTTGGAAGATCGCGGATTGATTGAGGCGCGTCCGCAATCCGGTTTTTATGTGCGTTTGAAACCGCGTGAACTTCCGCCTGAACCCGCAATGAGTCGTCCGCCTTCATCAGCATCCCGCGTGAATGTCAGTGAATTGGTTGCAAGCATTCATGATGCTGTTTTGAATCCGGAAATGGTTCCACTTGGTGGAGCTGTACCAGGTCCGGAGATGTTGGCTGTAAAAAAATTGAATCGCATCATGGCATCTCTCGCACGCAATTCAGATTTCAATACTCACCTTTACGCTCCGGTTCAAGGTGTGCCGGAACTACGTCATCAAATAGCCAGGCGTTCGATCGATCAGGGTTGCTCTTTTACCGGTGAAGAAATTGTTGCTACCTTCGGCTGTACGGAAGCAGTGAATTTATGTTTGCGCGCAGTAGCATCACCTGGTGACATCATCGCGGTTGAATCTCCCACTTACTACGGCTTTTTGCAAATCATTGAAAGCCTGCGCATGAAAGCTTTAGAAATTCCAACGAATCCGCGAACAGGGATTTGTCTTGATGCATTGGATGCTGCGTTGAAAAAACATCCGGTGAAAGCATGTCTTGTAATTCCGAATTTTCATAATCCACTTGGAAGCCGGATGCCTGATAAAAAGAAAAAAGATCTTGTCGAACTTCTTGCAGGTCAGGATATTCCTTTGATTGAAGATGATATTTACGGCGAATTGCATTTTGATGGAGAGCGTCCGAAAGTGTGCAAATCTTTTGATAAGCGGGATAGCGTCATGCTCTGTTCATCGTATTCGAAAAGTATTTCACCTGGTCTGCGTGTTGGTTGGACTGCTCCCGGCCGATATTTACAGCAGGTGAGGCAGTTGAAGTTAACAAATACTCTTTCACCGGTAACTTTGTCTCAGCTTGCAGTTGCTGAAATTCTCAAAAGTGGAGGTTATGATCATCATCTTCGACGCATCCGGCGCGCTTATAGCACACAGATTCAACTCGCCGCTCAAGCCATCGGACACTACTTTCCCGAAGGAACAAAAGTTACGCGGCCGGAAGGTGGTTATGTTTTGTGGGTTGAATTGCCTGAACGTGTAGATGCGATGGATTTGTACCGGCAAGCTTTAGTTGAAAAAATTAGCATCGCGCCGGGATCGATGTTTTCAGCAAAACAACATTACCGAAACTGTATTCGGTTGAATTGCTCGCATCCCTGGTCTGATCGATTGAACAATGCGTTGTTTACACTGGGACGTTTGGCTCGCGAGTTGTAACCACAGAGTCACGGAATATGTTTGCAGACATTACTTCCTGCGGAAAGCCGTAATCATGTAGCCGCCAGTCCTATCAACCGGATCCTTCGTTTGATCGTAAACATCCATAATCACTTGTGAACGGTAATATTTGTTTTCGGTCATCTCAAACAAACTTCGCTTTTTGTGTTCACCAATTTGCAAATTCATAGCGGCTTCAACAAATAAAAGTTGCCACTGATCTGTATCTTGCAATTCCTTTCGAAGTGCATTTGTATAGTCAACTTTGAACCAGTACATTCCGCGCTTCAATAATCTTCGAACATTTTCCGCAACTGCAGCTCCGAGTACAAGCTCTTCATATACCTCATCCGGATTTGGTTGCTTTTTCGCATTCTCATCTTGCAATTTCGAAAAAAGTCTTGCGGTTTGTTCTGAAGCCGGATCTTTAATCCACTGATTTTGAATTTTTTTGAAACCACTTTTAGAAGCATTCAAATTAGGAAACAAAAATAAAACCGCATCCGCTTTCGCTGAGGGTAATCGTTTTTCAGGAAGGGGAGCACATACGAGACGGATTTGTGGTCCGCGCCGATGAAATGCTTTTTCCGGGACACACCAATCTGCATCAAGTCCGGCGTTTCGAAGATTTGTCAGTCCGATGCTCAGCATCTTGCGAGAACCATCGAGTGCTATAAAACGAGTATGTGGAAAAACTTTTGCCATTTCAGTTAGTACCATTGAATTGCCGCTGGCATAATCAACAATCCATTCCGGTTCGCGTTTCAAACGCCGCCGAAAATGTCGAGCCACAGTTTGCGTAATCATCCGATAAGCATTCTTGTGCGCACGATCTTCTGACTTCTGACGCCACCAATCACCTACTTTGGTGTTGTAGGCGTACTCACCACGTGTCAATGCTTTATCAAAATCAACCATGCCGATAACTCCGGAGCGCGGGCGTCTCTGCCCGCGAAAATTAGGTCCCTACAGATTAACAGATAAACCTCCGGCCCCGAATGGTGGTCTAAAGATCTATCAGGAGTGGAATAATCATGACAAAACTCGCGCGTTCCGTGCTCGCGATTTTCCTCATTTCAGCTTTTGTGAACGCATCAAATCCTGGCGTCCTTCGTGGAAGCTGGTCGATCGCCCACGATTCAGACGAAGGATTGCATATAAACATCCATCGAGGCAACTCGAATAATTGGATGCAAAACCTGGATGGGGTCAATCTTAAAACGATGGCGAATGGCCCGGTTCAATTTAAAGTCGATCGCGAAGCAGGAGTGTTTCAATTTGAAGGTGTCATACACAATGGCGAAGGTGGCGGAGAATTTGAACTTCAAATCAAACCACAATTCATTGCTGAAATGTCGCGGTTAGGCCACTCCAATATTTCAGAAGATGATCTTTTTTTGATGGCCAGTCTCAACCTGACTACTGCAGAAGTTAAAGATTTGAACGCGCTTGGTTACAACAATCTTACAACTGAGCAATTGGTAGAAATGAAGATCCATGGTGTTTCACCAAAATTCATTCGCGAAATTCAGTCGCGTGGATATAACAATTTGAGTGAGGAACGATTGGTAGAGATGAGAATTCATGAAGTGACGCCAGAATTTATAGATGCGATTTCCGCGGCCGGTTATCGCAATGTGGCAACAAATCGATTAGTTGAAATGCGAATTCATGGAGTAGATCCAGATTCGATCCGGCAATTAGAAAAATTAGGTTACAAAAATCTTTCCCTGGAACGGCTCGTTGAATTTCGAATTCATGGTGTTTCCCCTTCATTTATAGAAGAGCTTAACAAAGAAGGCTATTCAAATCTTCCGGAAGAAAGACTGGTTGAATTTCGGATTCATGGTGTAAGTCCGACTTTTATTCATGAATTGGATGCACTTGGTTATCACAACATCCCACCGGAACAATTAGTAGAGATGCGGATTTTTAATGTACACCCGCAATACATCAAAAATATTCAAAAACAAAAAGGAAGTCAGCCCACAATTCGTGAATTGATCAACCGCAAAATTCATGGAAATGATTGGGATGATGACGATGAAGAATAGTACCGAGTATCGAGTGCTGAGTAATGAGTGAAACTCGAAACTCGGCACTCAGTACTCAGTACTGATATTATTTCGGTTCCAGCGCGCATCTTTCATCGTTTAGTTTTGCGCGCTTCTGGACAAATATCTCTGCCCAATCGTCAGCAGTTATTTTTCTTCGGACTCCATCTTTCTCAATATATTCATTCATCCGATCTGCCCGTGCTACCCGAAATAAATCGCGGATCTGTTGATCTGATAGTTGATTCATGAGGTCGGCCAAAAACTGCCGGCCTTCTTCACCGATGAATGGATGATTTAGCCCAACATCACTCGCACCCATACTACTTACGACGTTTCCAACACACACTTTTTGATCATTCTTTATTAAATGCTTCGCTTCTTCAGCAGTATTAAATACTTCAGTGCTTTTCCAACCTTTAAGATCAATCTTACTAATGTTAACAACTCCACCTGATCCAAAAGTGCTTCCAAGATCCTGAATCATCACAACTGGCCGAGTGCAAAAAGCCTGTCCACTGCCCCCTGCATTTCGGAAATCTTCCTGATAACAAGCGAGCCTTTGATTTGAAGCTTTTGAGTCTGCGTCGTTAACAAATGTTGCAAGTAACTTCAACGCATCACGATCTCTTCGAGACGCACCGCCCTCCTTTTCATCGATCTTCTCAAATTCTTTCCAGTTCACACCTTCATCAGTCTTTGACTCCAAAACTATTCCTGGAAATGTTCGTTCAATAACGGCATCTTCAATGATTCGAGTATCGCGTTCATCACCTTTTTTTAGCTCCGCCGGATTTGGGGGACATCCCAGACATTTCAACCGAACCGGATACATTTCATCGGCATAAAATCCAAGCGCCCAGAATAATCGTGTTGCTGCAACTTCGGCATAAACTTCCCGCGATCCATACTTTACTCTAATGATTTCTCCCGATTCACTGCGGCATTTGAATTTGGGATTTACTCCACCCGGTTTTTCTTTGGGCTCCTCAAAAGTACAGGTCACCTCCGCATCGAAAGGAACCGCAAAATCACTTTGAGGTTCAGCCATAATATCCATGGCTGGTATGTCCACTTGATGCCAAACTTGAGCTCGTTTTAAATATTTTTCACGCTCGCCACCAGAAATGAACTTCTTATCCTTTTCTGCTGCGCACACACCACAAATAAGAATTAGGAATAACAGAAATAATTTTTTCATCTCCTTCCTCGCCAAAACAAAAGTTTACGAACAATTAGCACCTTAGCCTTAACTTTATTGACGGAAAGAAGGGCTGGTATCGAAAATCACACGACCTTCATGTCGCAAGATTCGTGACAGCCGGGAATTTTGATCAAATATTGGCCGGTGCCGCGGGGAGGTGGGGAGCGGCGGCACGGCATTGGTGTATATCTGCTATTTGAGGCCGGGCTTTCGCACCTCATCACAGCAAAGCCCCCGGCCTCTAAACGATTTTTTGTGCAAAGACCAGAATAAAGCCCGCAGGATCAGCTACAACTGCTTCGCGCATTCCATAAAAAGTTGTTCGGACAGGCGTAAGAAGATCATATCCGAACAAACTTTGAAGTACGTCATCCAATGAATCAACCTCAATAAATTGCACAACCGTGTTCAACTGAAACCGTTTTGCAAGATCAACAAGATCTGCTTTCGCGCTATCAAGTGTTTGCATCATGACTTCAACACCGTCACGTTCCAAAATCACAAAACCTAAAACATCTTCATGCGGAACTTCAGTTTGTTTCGTAAATCCCAATCTTTCGGCTCAAAATGGTAATGAAGGTTCAATGCGTTCGACAAAAAGTATCGGCGTAGAGTGTAATATTTTCATTTGTTCCTCCGATTCGTCAAAACATATCAATTAAGGCAGGAATAATGATTGGAAAAATGGAACCTGTTTTAACGTGAGGTGAATTTTTCAGGTGAGGTGCCAGAAAATTGTCGAAAGTCCGTTATTAAGTGTGCTTGATCATAGTACCCCAGCATCGCAGCTTCATCCGCCCAATTTACATTCCGACTCTGACGCACATTTTTTAGAAGCGCTTGAAATCGGATCACTCTGGCAAACTGCTTTGGACCAATCCCAACATACTCCTGAAATAATCGCGCCAAATGCTGGCGACTCAGATCAAGAGAATGACAAATCGAATTGATGAAAATATTTCCTTGTGACTCAACAATTTTCTGAATTACATAATCGACTCTATCGTTACTTTTATCTCTGAACCATGATGAAAGACTCGCATTCAAGAGTTTGACCTTTTCAGTAATATCCTTTGCATCAAAAACTTTTTCAATCAATATGGATCCATCTTGACCCGTTATGTTTCGCAATTCTGTTTGTTGATCCGTTATTTCGGAAGCAGCGAAATTCAAAAACATTGAAGCTTTGCCTGACCGGAATCGCACTCCAAAAAAATCACCGGAGGGTTGGACAATTAGCGGGGTTGTCATTGTACCCACCACAGAACCTGCGAGGTTATTAAAAACAATATCGATACAACCGTCAGGCAGAACGATATGTGGCGACAAATTATTTGAATGAACCCAATAACATTCAATAAAAGAGCGAAGATTATTATCGGGAAGAATTTCTGCGTAATTCATTGATGGCCAATCAAAGCTTCTGAAAGAACCCGAGTATCATCCTCTTTTGGCATCGTAAGCTTTAGAAGCGTTGCTAAAGTTGGTGCAATATCTTCAGGTCCGCAGGATTGATCATAAGTCCCTGCTTTAATTCCAGGACCAGCAAAAACAACCGGAATATGACGATCGTAATCGTACACCGTACCATGTCCGGTTCCACCAACATATGTATCCATATATATGTATTTCTTCAGAACTACAGTGATATCCGGACTGCGCGGCGCAAAAAATGAATTTTGAACCAAAGTAAAATAAGGGTCATTTGGTTGTCCTTCTCCGATCAAGTCTTCTTGCGTGTACACTGCTTCGACAAGATCGGATCCACGAACCGCTTTTACGATCACATCCTCAACATCTTTTTGTTTGAGACCGCGCTTTTTGATTTCTTCCTTCTTTAGATAAAAGCTCGGCTGCGAAAATTCATACAATCCATCAGCTTTTGAAAATTGCGTTTTCAATGCATCTATTACCGGTTGTTCCAGCACGGATGGATTGACTCTTTTCGCATTAATTCCACGCGATTGCAAAACTTCAACCAGAGGCATGACTCCATGGTCTGCGGAAAGAATCACAATGGTGTTCGCTAAACCGACACGTTTATCAATCGCATCAAAAAGTACCTGAAGATACTGATCCAACCGCAAAATTTGATCCATAATTTCCTGACTATCAGGACCATAAGTGTGCCCGACTACATCTGTTGCTGAAAAACTAATACCGAAAATATCGGTAACATCATCTGCTCCTAAATCGTGCGCTTTCAATGCTTCCAGCGCTACCTGTAATGTCATCTCATCTGCAAACGGGACTCGCCTGAATTCCTGGTAGTATTCTTCTGCTGGCGGAGTTCCCCGCAACTTGTGCGGAAAAACAATATCCTTACGGTCCCATTCACCTTCAATTGCATCAGGCCCCGCATATTTTTCATATAACGCTGCGTCAGATTTCAAACGTTCCCAACTTTTGCCGGCATAACGATCTGCAAATCGCAAGCCATTAAACTTATCAAGCCATGCGGGCAAATGATCCACGTAATAAGTACTGCTCCCAAAATTTCCAGTCTTCGAATCGTACCAGTAAGCGGCATCCGCACGATGTCCACCCAGCAATACAGCAGCACGATCTTTCAACGAAACTGTAACAACATGTGAGTTCGGCGATTGCCTTTTCAAATAATCACCTACAGTAAATCCAACTAAATTCACTGGAGATGCGCCTCGTCCATTACTTCCGACTCCTTGCTGAGTTGGATCATCCACAACGTTTACGTACGTTTTAAGAAATGAGTCATACCATTCATTTGCAACGATTCCTGAATGCGAACCATGAAGTCCAGTGAGCAACACAGAATGTCCGGGGCCAGTTTCAGTTGATGCATGCCGATAGTTTGCATTAGAAAATACAGCGCCATTTTTCAGAAGCCATCGAAAGCCGCCTTCAAACAGCGGTGAAAATCGCGTTAAGTAGTCATATCTGCATTGATCGACTGCTAAAACCAAAATCAATCGAGGTGCTGCATCGTGAGGTTTAGCGGTATCACCAATCAATATAAATGAAGGAAGGAATGAAAGGAGAAAAATAATGACGTTTCTCATGCTTCTATCAATAGCAGAGAAACGACAGGACTTCTAGATGCAGGATGTAAGGGCGGCCATGAAGACCGCCCTTACATTCAATTAAAAACTGTACCGCACACCTAAACGGAGTGCACGTGGTGAGATAAGCTCGTCAATGCGATTCAAACTGGATGCAGAAACGTTTCTGGTACGGCGAATTACTGTGTTCGTATTGGTTACATTAAAAAGATTCGCCGAAATTGCCAGACGTCCGTAATTTCCAAAATCAATTCCTTTTTCGAATTGTAAATCCAGCGTGAAGATATTATCGAATCGCCGGCTGCCGAAAGGTTCAACAAGAACTAAACGGGTGTCTGTTCCCAGCGCACCTGCCAGACTCGCATCTGTGAAGGTTCCAAACAAAACGAATGGATATCCTTGTTGATATCGCCCAAATGCGCCAGCACTGATATCCCATGGGAATTGATACACACCGCTCAACTTCACCTGCCATTCGGAGTAGGGATAAACTCCTGACTTTCCGCTTCCACCAGGAGCGAATGCATAAGGCTGGTCATTCAGGAATGGCAAATTGGTTGGATCAAACGGAAACACTGTTCCGGTAAGGCCGCCATCGCCAATGTAAAATGCTGTTGCATTCGGCCCATCATAGTTTGCTTTTTGCTTTTGAAACGTCAGGCTTCCATTCACCATGAAGTTATTGCTCATGCGTTTGCGCACAGCAATATCAACACCGTTGTAACTTGTCTTGTATTCACTGGCGTTTGTCAAAATTGTGGATCCATCATGTTCGCCCTGGAAATAAAAAGTTGGAACGGTGAAGTTGCCTAACACGGTTTCAGCAGTAAATGGATCACCCAGAGCGTAATCCGCAGAAGTAATTCCGAAAGGCACAATTACTGTTTGATCGCGATAGTCGCGATGAGTGTAAGTAACTCCTATCGAAAGATCGGTAGCTACTTGTCTTTCGAAACCTGCGATATATTCCCACGAATTTGAATTTTTGAAATCAGGATCGATTTTGCGGCTATCGATGAACGCATCGATATCAAAGATCGGACCATTTAAACCACCATAGTAAAAAGGTCCTGCGGTGATTTCATCGCGCGAAATCGTTCGATCGCCATTTGAGTTCTCGTAGCTGAAGATGGCGCCATTGTAACGATAGGTGGGATTCTGATTGGTCGCATACGCGGAATTGTAAACATCATAGTAACGTGCAAAGTTTCCGCGAATAATTGTTTTCCCATCGCCCGTTAAATCGTATGTAGCACCTAAGCGCGGTGACCAATTGTTAAATTTTGCATCAGGTGTGTTTCCGGAAAATTCAAGCGGACCAACTAGATCTTCAAAGCCCACGACTCCCGGAATTGTAGATGCAAGATTCTCGCTCTTTTGTTGATCGAATCTCAGACCAAGATTTAATGTGAGTCGATCTTTTCTGATTGTGTCATTAGCGTAGAAGCTGGTGCGATCCAGCCTGGCGTGTCCATCGATGAAGTGTTGCGCAAAAAGCGTCCCGGTAGTCAGCGGACCGCGAGGGACCGTTTGTCCGCGATCAACGATGAAGATCCCGTTTCCGTAACTGCTGAACGTATGAAGAGTGGATCGTTTGTATTCAAATCCAAAACGGAATTCATGATCAGCATGAAGGAGATTCTCTGTGAAGTAGTTTGTATCTACTACAAAATCATGCGACGGACGATCAATCGGTTTTGAATAAAAAATCGTGTCTTCAAAACGCGGAATTGCAGCGAGATAAACCATCGGTACATCTCTTCCGCCAACAGGAACCAGCGTGAATCCAAGACCGATATAACCATAACGTCCGGTTACGATCGTATGATCATTGGGAATCCAGGTATGCTGACCGGTCCAAATTCCAGGCAGAATTGTATCGGTGCCAGTTTGATCCCATAAAGTTTCTGGCGCTTGAACTGCAATTGAAATTGCAGCACGTCCACTCTTGGTTTTTTCTCCCTGGAAATATCCAAATTGCGATTCATGAGCACTGTTCCAGTTCATGTTCGCTTTGAAATTCCAATCTTCCAATTCGGTGAAATCCAAAGTATTCGCTGTGGTGATCAAACCAATTTGGTTTTTGCGATAAGCGCCCCATGCAAACAACTTATCTTTGATGATGGGACCACCAAGATCAAAGCCGTAGTCTTTTACTTCATCGAGGCGATTCGACTTGGCTCCGATCGCAGCTAATTCATCCGGGGTGTTATCACCTTGAAGACTATCACCAGCATAAAAATAGGAAGCATTTCCTTCCCATTTATTTCCTGCGCGTTTCGTAACGATGTTAACTACAACTCCACCGCTGGGATTTGATACATCATTTCCGCCGGTGGAAATTTGTAATTCTTCAAACGCATCAAAATCAAAATACGTTGGCGATCCACCAAGTGCTTGAGGATCGGTTGCGTTCACACCATCATAGTTCCAAACTGTGTTGTCATCATTTCCACCACGTGCGATGAATGATGCTTGCTGGCCTGATTCAGAACCGGCAACATTGTATCGATCCGAATCGATTCCAACAGTTTGATCGATAATCGTCCACGGATCCCGCGCACTTGGTACATCTTCCAAATATTCACGCGAGTAAGTATCAGACGTGCCAGTCTTTTTCGTATCAACAACTGGAGTTTCACCAATCACAGTAAATTCTTCAGCTAAAGACGGCTTCATGCTGATTTCCAACTGCACTTGAGAACCTGTCGAAACTCGCACTTCTTCTTGTCTTACTTCCGTGAATCCTTCGATCGAAAAATTAACCGAATAGACTCCCGGTGGTAAGTTTGCAAAACGGAATGAGCCGGAAGGCCCTGACTGTGCACTTTGTGTTGGAATCTCTGAAGATTCCAAAGTTACTTGAACACCCGGCAGTGGTGCGCCTTTATCATCCAGAATCTTTCCATAAATTGATCCTGTTTTTGCAGCAACCTGCGCAAAGGCAGGCACCGTAAAAGCGAATGTTACCGCCAGGATAAGAATGAAGTATCGCTTCATTGCTCCTCCTAGATTTCGTTGAGTTTGCATCGATAAACGAGAGCTCTGCGAATCATTGAGCAACAGATGTGCCAGCAGGAGCAGCGTCGTAATCGTATTCGATTTAGGAGTGAACGGATTCTGAAAAATGAAATAGAGGGAGGGCAATGATCCTATTAGATTGAAAAACTGTCCGTCTTGTTTGTTTCAAGAACATCTACGTTTCCAAATTCGTTGTATGAAGAGCGAATCCATAGTTTTGAACGGTAGAGAAAACAAAATCGGTCCGCTGGTAGAGCGAACCGATTGCCCTTCTCATTTCCGGAGGGCCCATGAGAAATTAAAGCACAGCTCAAAGTACGAATAACGAATAGCGAATTACGAATTAATGCATGGCTTGCTTTGTTAAGGATTCGCTAAGAATTTCGCGAAGGCGGCTGACATATAAACGGCTCCACATCAGAATCGTTCCATCATGAAGTACGATCCGGCTATCTCCACGGAACCATGGCTGAAGTTCTCGAATTTGATCGATATTTACAATGATAGATCGGCTAATCCGTACAAATTGTTCAGGATCGAGTTCTTCTTCTAATCTACTAATGCCTTCGTGAACAATGTAGTCGCCGCTTATGGTGCGAAAAAGGGTTTTTGTTTTGTTGGCTTCAATCCACCGAATTTCATCGGGAGATAGAAATAAGATGCTGCGTCCGGTTTTAATCGCAATTCTATTTCGTGACCGTAATTGATCTGCAATCCTTTTGATCACGTTCCACCTTCACTGTACGTGAGTTAAGATGTAAAAACATTTCATTCCCAGAATTTGCAAGTTCCTACCCAGTCGGGTACAAATGTACATACAGGGTTTTGTTGCAATAATGTTTCGCATCCCAACCTTCCTGATTATCAGTTTTCTGATATGCAACTCCCTTTTTGCGTCTTCTAAAACAGTCGATCGACAAATCGAGCCTGGCGAGGTTCATAGTGAAGAGTTCGCTTTATCGGCTGGGGAGTTTGTTTCAATTTCGATTGAGGAAACCTCTGTAGATTTAACCGCGTCGCTCTATTCACCTGAATGGCTTCAGCTTTTAAAGCTTGATTTGAATTCAGGAAGCGGCGGCAACGAATCTATCTTTTTTGTCGCACCGTTTGAAGGCAATTATAAACTTGAAATTGCCCCAAGCTTACCAGAAATTTGGAATCCATTGTTATTTAGTTCACGAAAACTTCGGTCTTGTTCGTACAAAGCAACAATTGAAACCCAAAAACAACCAAACGATAAGGATTTATTGCAAGTTGCAGCGTTATCCGAAATTTCTTTTGCTGAAATTGATCGATTTAATCGTTCGGAAAAAGAAACTTTTGGAGCGGTTAAACATTTGCTTAATGCTGTTGAGTTGAGCAAACAATCAGGAAATCAATTATTGCAAGCTAAAAGTCTGGAGAAACTCAGTGAGCAGTATCAGGTCTTGAGTCGTTCCACTGAAAGTATAAATTTCGCTGAACAAGCATTAAACATCTACAAGGTTCTAAATCTGAAAAAAGGAATCGCCGAAACACTCAACACGATGGGTACAGCTTACGAAAATATTGGAGAGTACCAGAAAGCATTGAACTTATATGAGCAAGCATTACAGAGCTGGAAAGATTCTGGTGATAAACATGGTGAAGCAATTGCTTTGAACAATATGGGACTTCATTCCTATCGCACTGGCGATCTTAGCAAAGCTCTTGATTACTACGATCGGGTTTTGCCGATTTGGGAAGAAACCGGTGATTGGGTTTCAATGGGGAATACTTTCAATGCAATGGGTCTTGCTTATAGTTCACTAAGTGAAAATCAAAAAGCAATTTCATTTTTCAATGAAGCATTACCATTGCAGCATCTTGCCGGTGATTCTCGCGCCGAAGCATCAACACTAAATAATGTAGCAATGTTGCTGGTTGATCTCGGGGATCTGCAGAAAGCGCTTGATTATTTGAATCGTGCTGAAGAGATCCGCCAGGACGCACCGGATCGCCGCGGTGATGCGGCAGTATTAAATAATCTCGGTCTTGTTTATCACGAACTCGGTGAAATCGATAAAGCTTTGGATTATTACACTCACTCGCTTCAACTTCGAAAAGAATCGGAAGATAAAGCGGGTGAAGCTTCCACGTTGAATAATTTGGGGAAAGCGTACGAAGAAAATGGCAAGTTCGATCTTGCTGAGGAATATTTTCAGCAATCGCTGAACATCGCTCATTCGATCGGAATGAAATCTGTTGAAGCACAGGTGCTGAACAATCTTGGTGATGTTTATCAGAAAAAGGAGGATTTAGGCAGCGCTTTTGATTACTACAATCAAGCACTTGAACTGCGGCGCAAAATCGAAGATCGACAAGGCGAGGGAGAAGCGCTTGATAGTTTAGGAACAAATCTATTGGCGTATGGTGAATTGCAAAAAGGCGCGCGCATGTATGGTCTTGCACTTCAATTGCGAAGGCAAATTGGAGACCGGCCCGGTGAAGCGGAATCGCTTTTTCACGTAGCATCATTGAAACGAAGGCAAGGACAACTGGTCTCTGCACTTGATTACATCGATTCATGTATCTCAATTGTGGAAACACTTAGAGTTCGAGTGTTGAGTCAGAATCTTCGTGCTTCATTTTTTGGCGCTTCCCGAAAATATTATGAGTTGTATCAAAACCTTTTGTTTGAATTGCATCAGACTGAACCTTCTGCTGGATATGATGCGCGTGCTTTTTATGTAAGCGAACGATCACGCGCAAGAGGTTTGATGGAATTACTCGCGGAATCTTCATTAGATCTGACGCGCGGTGTTGAACCGGGTTTGTTATTGGAAGAACGCTCGGTTCGTGAAGAATTGAATTCGCGTCTCGATCGTCAGATGCGTTTGTTAAGTTCTGGAGATTGGCCGGAAGAAGCTGTTCGATTGGGAGAAGAAATTGAATCATTGAATATGCGATACGAACAGATTGAAGCAACAATCCGGCGAACGAATCCGCAATATGCGCAAATCATGAAACCGGAACCGCTAACTTTGTCGCACGTGCAGGAATCGATTTTGGATGACAACACCGTGTTACTTGAATTTTCTTTGGGCGATGAAAAAAGTTTTGTTTGGGCAGTTTCACGCCACGCAATGAAGAGCGCAGAATTACCGGCACGCGCAGAAATTGAACTTTTGGCACTGTCGCTTTATCAGCAATTATCTGAAGGATCCCCAAATGCCGGACGCGCTCGCGCAGTTCCGGTATCACGACACCTTAAAGCAAATAATATAGATGACATGGCGATACAACTCAGTCACATGTTGTTTGATCCAATTATGGATGAGCTGGATCACCGCAGAATCTTGATTGTGGCAGATGGCCCACTTCATTTTGTTCCATTTGCTGCACTCTCCGATCCACGAACGGATCAATTGCTTGCAGTGGATCATGAAATAGTAAATGCTCCTTCTGCATCTACACTTTCAGTCTTACGAAAGGAGATTGCTCAGCGTGAACCTCCGTCCAAAACAATTGCCGTGTTTGCGGATCCTGTTTTTGAATTCGAAGATGAACGGATGAAACCATCCACGTTCAGCGATGATGTTCGATTGTCAACTGCATCAATCCAAATGGAAGGCGTACCATTAACGCGTCTGCCATTTACAAGGCGCGAAGCTCAAGCAATTTTGAATTTGGTTCCGGAAGATCAAAGTTTGAAGGCGCTCGATTTTCAAGCAAGCCGCGAGTTGATCTTGAGTCCTGAAATTCACAATTACAAATATATACATCTTGCAACTCATGGATTTCTGAATTCAATGTTGCCTGAACAATCCGGAATTATCCTTTCTTTGTTTTATCAAAACGGACACCAACGCGAAGGCTTTGTTTCTGCAGGTGATATTTTCAATCTTCACTTGAAAGCGGATCTCGTTGTATTGAGCGCATGCCGGACTGCGTTAGGAAAACAAGTACGCGGCGAAGGAATTATGGGATTAGCCCGCGCATTTCTTTATGCCGGTGCAGCACGCGTTGTGGCAAGCTTGTGGAAAGTCGATGATGTTGCCACCGCAGAATTTATGCAAACGTTTTATGAAGGCATGCTTGGCGATGCACATTTAGCACCCCCAGAAGCTTTGCGCGCTGCACAGCTAAAGATGATGAACGATCCGCGCTGGAAATCCCCTTACTACTGGGCCGCCTTCGTGCTTCAAGGCGATTATTGATTGGCCTTTTTTAACGCCGAGATCGCGGAGATTATTTTTAATAGCTTCGCGGACTTGGCGTTGTAAAAATGGAAGATATAAGTCCATTCAAATTCGTTCAGTGATGTATTCACTTACAGATTGTGACAGCAGAAGAACTGTCACAGTACCCAATGTCCACTCTTCATTACTTTCCTATACTGTGATCTGAACCTAACAAAATCGAAAAGGGGGCATTAAAAAATGATTGAACGCGTTCACGAACATGTCGTAAGTGAGTTACAGCAGAGTGCCAAAACCGACACCGTCTTTGTGGTAACTGCAGTTTTGTTTAACTTGATCGTTTTAGGAATCAATTGGGGAGTTGCTGACACGGCCTATGATGGTAGACGACCGCCTAGTTATGATTTGATACTTGGTCTTCTGATAATCACTACTTTTATCATTGATGCGTTTACGGTTAGAGCCTTATTTACCGGTAGGAAGACTCGAACGAAATTAATCAGTGGTTTGATCAGCATGTATCGAGATAATGGTGTTGACAAATATTATGATGAAAGTCTGCTTGATGCCTATTCAGCAAGGTATTCTTTGTTCACCGGCGTCATAATTTGTCTTGCACTATTATCAATCGTAGTCCCTTTACTCCAGCGCATGATTGGATAACTCAAAACGAAGCCGAAGAAAACAAAATAACTCGGCGAACTCGGCGTTAAAAAAGATTTCTACTACAAAGGCAGGAATAAGCGCGCGCGGGCGCCACGCAATGGTGTGCGGTTTTCCAAAGCAACACGGCCGCCATGAGCTTCCGCAATTTGACGGCACAAAACCAATCCGATTCCGGAGCCTCCTGGTTTTGTTGTAAAGAACGGAACGAACACGTTTGCTGGATTTGCGATTCCTGGTCCTTCATCATCAACCCAAACCTCCAAGTTTGTTCCGGAGCGCGACCATCCAACACGAACTTTTCCACCAGTTTCGGATGAAGCATCAACAGCATTACGGATCAAATTGATCAGCAATTGTTCCAACTGATCACGATCGCCTTGAATTGTAACTAATGAACCTTCTTCTACTTCCACCGGCATTCGGGTTTCAAGCCTCGCAACATGACGGATCCAATCACCAACATCTAAGGGTTGAAGTTTCGGTTCCGGTAATCGCGCGAGGTTTGCATAAGATTGCATGAAATTGCTAAGCGATTCAGCACGCGAACCGATTACCGAAAGTCCTCGCTGAGTATCCGATTTCCAATCTTCAGGCAATGAATCTTTGTCCAACAAATTTTCAAGACTTCCTGCAATTGATTTAATCGGCGTCAGTGAATTATTTAACTCATGCCCTAAAACACGAATGATCCTTTGCCATGCTTGACGCTCTTCTTCGCGCAATGCACGACTGAGATCAGAAAGCACAATCAATTCATGCGGCAAACCACCTTGCCTGAAAGTGCTGCGATGCATTTCCCAGCGTCCGACTCCGCCTGGAAAAATCATTTCCATAGTTCGTGGTACTTCACCTTCAAGGCATGCAGCTAGATTCAATTCCTCTGCAGTGCGTCCGATTAAACGTTCTGCGGGTTGTGCAAGAAGCCGTTCGCCGGCGCGATTTACTAATCTCAGAATTTGATTGTGATCGAATGCAAAAATGGCAACTTCGATTTGGCCCATGACAGTGCTGAGTAATGCAGTTGCTTCCAATGCACCGAGCCGCTGTTCGCGAAGTGTTTCGCCAAGTTCATTGACTTCGGTAATTACATCGTAAAGCGAATCATGGGTTCGCGGCTTTTTCATCCGGATGGAATAATCGCCTTCGCGAAGCGCGGCTAACAGATTCGAAATTGTTTGTAATGGGTATGCGATCCTGCCGCGCAATGCGAGTGCAAAACCTAACCAGAAAATCAAGATCAATATTGTAAGGGTCCATTGAACTCGCGGTGGATGATTGCTGGACCACAAGAAAATTAAGGCAATGATAGAGCCGGGGAGTCCGGCTAAAACTGAGTAAAGAAGAACGCGGGATTCGTGTCCGAGTTCCTTTTTGGTCATAGATTGTGCCGCTGCAGTCTACGATACAGTGCACTGCGGCTCAATCCAAGTGCTTTTGCAGCACGGCTAACATTTCCGTCGTACCGCTCCAACGCTTTACGGATCAGGAAAAATTCGACATCCTCAAGACTCATTTCTTCCAATCGTGTGTTCCCTTCTTTTACTGCGCGTAATCCAAGATCCTCCGGACGTAGTACTGTATCCTGCGCCATTAAAACAGCGCGCTCCACTGAGTGATCCAGTTCGCGAACATTGCCAGGCCAGGGATGACGCCTCAACAATGTCATTGCTGCAGGATCAAAGTTTCGGATGTCTTTTCGATATCGATGCGCATGTTGCAATAAGAAGTGTTGCGCTAACACCGGAATATCATCTACACGATCGCGCAAAGGTGGAATCCGAATCTCAATCGTATTCAATCGGAACAATAAATCTTGTCTGAAGCGTCCTGCTTCGACTTCGCTAATGAGATCAGCATTTGTGGCTGAAATGATCCGCACATCTACGCGGCGTGTCCGCGATGATCCGACTGGTTCGAATTCACCCGTTTCCAAAACTCGCAGCAAACGAGATTGCTGCCCTGGAGGAACATTCGCAATTTCATCCAAAAATAATGTGCCGCCATCTGCCAGCTCAAATCTTCCAACACGGTCTGCTTTGGCATCTGTAAATGCGCCTTTCACATGACCAAATAATTCGCTTTCAAAAACGCCTTCAGACAATCCGCCGGCGTTCACTGTAACGATCGGTTTCGCAGCGCGCGATGAAAGCAGATGCAACGATTGTGCAACGATGCTTTTGCCGGTTCCATTTTCACCGGTAATTAAAATGTTTGCATCGGAAGGGCCGAATGCGGCTGATCATTTGCACAACTGCTTTCATGGAATGCGATTCTGCAATCAAGATCGGTACATCTTCGGGAAGTAAACGGTTTGCAGCTTCGAGGCGATTGCCTTTACGCAACGCTCTGCGAAGTTCAATTTGAGTTCGAACGATGGTAAGCAGCCGCGTATTTTCCCACGGCTTTTGAATGAAATCGCGCGCACCGCGTCTCATTGCTTCAACCGCAAGCTGCACAGTTCCCCACGCAGTCATCACTACAATCGGAATCGATGGATCGATGCTTTGAATGTGACTCAAAAGATCAAGACCTTCTTGTCCCGAAGTGGTATCGCGGTTGTAATTCAGATCCATCAAAATTACTTCGAAGTCAGAAGATTCCAGTTTCTTCAAAACAGCCGCTGGCGATTCCGCATCTTCTGTTTCATACTTTTCGCCTTTCAGAAGCAGACGCAATGCTTCCCGTACGTCCGCCTGATCATCAGCGATTAAAATTCGAGCAGTAGTTGCCATAATTTCGATTTACTTTTATTTCTTATCCCATGGTCCGGCAGTTAGTGTTGAGGATCTTCCTTCGGCTGAATCATTGAGCTTATCGAACGTTAGTTGCTCATCTTCATATTTCCACTCGTATGTTCCTTCTTTCGCATCAGGCTGCGCTAGCGGACCACTTTCATCAACAAATTCAATCTGCGCTTTACTGACTTTATACTTGCCCCGAACTGCATCTTCACCATTTTGGGTCACATCAAATTTTCCATTGCTTTTGAAATCCAAAACCCACACATTCCCATCGGAAGTTGTAACCGTAAAAGCTGCTTTCGGAAAATCCGAAGCGATAATAGCGCTCAATCCAAAACAAAAAAATGCTAATAAGAACAAACACATGTGCAAACGAGCCATATCAATTCTCCAATGTATTTTAAGCAATCCAGCCATCCAACAAATTAATGATTCGGTCGCCGTATTCGGCGTTTTTTTCGGAGTGCGTTACTTGGATAATGGTTGTGCCATCATCATTTAGTTTCTTGAATAATTCCATAATCTCTTTGCCTTGCGATGAATGCAAATTGCCTGTTGGCTCATCAGCCAACAGTAATTTTGGATTTCCGATTACTGCACGTGCAACACCGACAAGTTGTTGCTGGCCGCCTGATAGCTGACTTGGGAAGAGATCTTTTTTTCCAACAATGTGAAAGCGATCCAAAATGTCGCAAACCATCGATGCTCTTTCGGAACCTTTAACATTCCGATAGGTCAAAGGAAGCTCTAAATTTTCATAAACAGTCAAATTGTCCAACAGGTGATAACTTTGAAAAACAAAGCCGATATATTTTTTGTTTAATTCTGCGCGTTCTTTTCTGCCGAGTTTATGAACAGGCTGGTCTAAAAAATAAAATTCGCCATTCCAGGAAGCATCGAGCATTCCTAAAATTGCTAACAACGTAGATTTTCCGGCGCCGGAAAGGCCCATTACGGTCAAAAATTCGCCGTCCTTGATTTCTAAATTGATGCGGCGTAAAACATAAGTTCTGCTTGGACCTTGTTCGTAATATCTTTCAACGTCTTTTAAAACAATCATCTAAAATTCTCCAAAATTATTCGTTTCTTAATGCTGAAGCCGGATCGACTCGCAGCGCGCGGCGTGCAGGAAGATAGCAAGCAAAAATTACTGTGATAGAAAGCACCAACAAAGCTCCGACGAATGTTGTCAAATCGGAGGCGCTAATTCCATATAGAAATTTCGAAAGCAGCCGCGTTGCTGCAAACGAAAGCAATAAACCTGCTAACAACCCTAACCCCATAATTATTATTCCTTGATTTAGAATCCATTGAAGAATTTGCGTAGGCTTTGCTCCTAAAGCCAGGCGGATCCCGATCTCTCTTGTTCTCATTGCGACAGAATATCCAACTGTCCCATAAATTCCCATTGTTGAAAGGATTAAAGCTATGCTTCCAAAAATTCCCGAAAGCCATGAAGCTAAACGCGCAGGTAACATCGCAAAGGACGTATGTTGTTCAAGAGTACGCGCAAAAAATCCTTGAATATCAGGCCGAATACTACGGACTTCACGCTGCACAGACTCCAGCAATAGTGCCGGATTGCCTTTAGTTCGCACCAGCACGGTCATGCTTGGTTCATAATTTTGTTCGAACGCAACATACATATGAGGCTCAGGATCCTCTCCAATCGTTCGGTACTTTACATTTTGCGCAACGCCAATCACTCGTACTACTCGATTTTTTTCTTTCAATTGGAAGCTTTTTCCTATTGCAACTTCTCCCGGCCAGAATCTCTGCGCCATTGTTTCATTGATGATTGTAACCAGATCACCACTTTCCTCCAGCGATGATGTAAATTCAGAGCCGCTAATCAACCGGATTCCAAGTGTTTTGAAATAATTGGCATTAACGCGATTGAAGGAAACCTGCAACGGTTGCCCTTTACCAACAACTATTGGAATGCGTCCAGTGGCAATATCTAACGGCGCAAGATTGGAGAGCGCAACAGATTCAACTCCAGGAAGAACTGAAACCCTGCGCATAAGTTCACGATAAAATTCTTTGCCCTGCTGTTCATTCAACTGCGCCGTTTTTAAATCCACATCCACTGCCAGAGCTTGTTTCGGCTCAAATCCTGCACTCATGAATTTTGCATTACGCAGACTTTGAAAAAACAAAGCAGCACTAATAAGAAGCACTAATGACACCGCAACCTGGCAGATTACAAATGCTGACCGAAGACGCGAAGCTTCCCTGCTCGATGTTGCTCTTCCTGGTTCGGTCTGCAAAGCAGGGAGCAAACTTGAATTTTTAAATTGGAGCTGAGGAACAACACCAAGCAAAACTCCCATCAAGGTTGAAAGAATTACAAGAAATGTAAACACGCGAGGATCCGGACCAAGATCGAATTGCAAAGGAATTGATGGAATCGGATTCAATGAATGAATAATTGTTCCACACCAAAGGGATAGAAAAAATCCTGCTATGCCAGCAGATAAAGTAAGTAAAAGATTTTCAATTAAGAATTGGCGGAAGATAGAAAATCTTCCCGCCCCTAATGCAAACCGTACTGCGATTTCGCGGCGCTTTCCGGCAGCAGAAATCAGGACAAGATTTGCAACATTGGCTAACGAAGTTAAAATCACCAAGCCTGAAACAGCAAGCATGAGCGTCAGGAAAATTGAAACGCCTTTTCTTAGACCTCCGTGTAGCAACGTAGCCGCCACAATTTCAACACCGGTGCGTTTTGATTCCGTTCCTGGATACGCACGCTCTAACTGTAGTGCGGTTGCATTTAAAACTGCTGCTGCCCGATCGTGCAAAATATTGTTTTTCAAGCGGCCGATGAAATGAACCGATGGTCTCAGCCGATCTGTCAATACCTCAGCACCAAGCCATCGCACTTGTGTAATGGGAACCCATACATCAATTTGAGCTCCGGCAAATGTTCCTGAAAATTGTTTCGGAGCGACACCGATGATTGCGAACAACGCACCATTTAATCTGATTTGTTTTCCAATGATTTGCGGATCTAAGGAATATACGTGTTGCCAAAGTTGATGACTGATAATGGCAGATTTGTCCTGGGTTGATCCAAAATCTCTTCCTGGAGTTGGCTGGATTCCAAGAACAGAAAAATAATTTGTGGAAACGACTTCGCCAAGAGTTTGTTGCGCATCGAGTCCTACACCAACAAGACCTGTTGCGACCGCATCTTTAAAAACTTCGGAAGTCGCACGCAAATCGAGATAATCAGGATATGAGATACGTCGTTCGGTGTGGCCATCCTGCTTCATATATAAGCGAACTAATCGTTCAGGTTCACGCACAGGCAATGGACGAAATAAAAGTGCGTTCATTAAGGTGAAGATTGTCCCGCTGACCGCAATTCCAATTGCAAGCATGCTGATGACCAGCAATGTATAACCGGGTTTACGTAATAAATTGCGGACAGCGTACGTTAGTTCATTCATAACGAAGAGTGCTTGCTGGATCGACACGGATTGCGCGCAAAGCTGCACAGGCTTGCGATAATTGCTGTTGCAGCTAAAAGAACGCAAACAACCGCAAGTGTTACAGGATCCATGCTGCTGGTTCCATATAACATGCCGCGAATTACACGCGCTGATATAAACGAAACAACGAGTCCAAGTGCAATGCCTATAATCGCTAATCGTAATGATTGCTTAACAATGAGATTCAAAATATCGCGGCGTTGTGCACCTAATGCCATGCGAACACCAAGTTCGCGTGTTCTTTCGGAAACGGTGAAAGAAATCAAACCATAAAGTCCGAGTGATGATAACAACAAAGCAAGACCAGCAAACGCACCGAGTAGTTGAAGATTGAATTTGCGATCTGCAACCGAAAGCGAAATCCATTCTTCCATACCTTTGACTTCAGTTAACGGAACGTTACGATCTAAAGATGCGAGCTCTTTACGCAATGAGGCAGCGATCGCAATTGGCTGAAGACTTGAACGAACTACGATATTCATCCATGTTTTCCAGAATCTTGTTTCTTGAGTGAATGGCGTATACAACGCAGGCACTTCTTCCGCATCAAGCGATGAGTGAACGTCACCAACAACACCGACAATCGTGATCCAATCTGATTCTTCCGGTGCACCATCACGCCTCCATCGGACCCGTTTACCAATCGGATTCTGTCCTGCAAAATATGTTCGTGCTGCAGCTTCGTTGATGATTGTCGCAGGCAAAGCTTTTGAATGATCCTGATCACCAAAATTTCGACCAGCCTTTAACGGAATCTGCATCGTGTGGAAATAATCCTGACTTATCGAACGATTATAGATTTCAGGTTCAGTACGTGGATTTTGGTCTTTGCCTTCGATTGCAAAGTTATGAAACACACCTCCAGGACCAAATGGCAACTCACTGGTTAACGCCACGGATTGAATTCCAGGAAGGGATCGAACACGATTCAAAAATTGATCGAACAAAATCGTTCGTTTTTTAATGTCGCCATAATTTTTGATACTTAATGTTAAATTGAGAGTTGTTAAATCATGCGAATTAAATCCGGGTTGAACATTCATCAAGTTATAAAAACTTCTCAACAGCAGACCGCTTCCAACCAGCAGCACGATTGCTAACATCAATTCAGAAACCACCAGTACATTTCGAAAACGATGTGAGCCTGGACGTCCAGCTGATCTAACTTCTTTTAACGCGGAGAATGGTTCTGCTTTAGATGCTTGAAATGCAGGTACCATTCCAAAAATCAAACCGGTAATGATCGAAACTGCGGCCGCAAAAAGTAACACCGTTCCATCCAGATGAATTCGATCAATACGAACTAAGGTTTGAGGATTCAGCTGGACAATAATATCTGCAATCCACAAGGCCAGAAAAATTCCAAGCAAGCCTCCGGCGAATGCGAGCAGCAAATACTCAACCAAAAGTTGCCGGATCATTCGGCCGCGTCCGGCACCTAATGCAGTACGCACGGCAAATTCACGACTTCTTGCAACAGAACGTGCTAAAAGTAAACCACCGACGTTTGAACCAGCGATCAACAAAACAACAACTACGGTTCCCAGAAGCAAATAAAGTGCAGGCTTTATCTTTCGTGTGAGATGTTCTTGAAGCGAATAAAGCACGAGTGTGCGATCTTTATTTTCGATCGGATCTAAACGTTCTAAGTCTTTCGCAATCAGATTCCATTCTGATTGAGCTTGTTCTTTTGTGACTCCATGTCTCAAACGAACAATACCAACGAGTGAATGTGCACCGCGAGCTGCCGCCTCTTCTTTGGATTCCACGCGCAGCGGTGCAAAAATGTCAGTTTCCATTTGCGGAAGATGAAACCCTGATTCCAGAATTCCAACGATGGTATAAGGAACTCCACTGAAGGAAAGCGAGCTGCCGATTACATCGGCTCTTCCACCCAATCTGGTTTTCCAAAATTCATTTGTGATGACAACGATCCGCTGTCCGCCTGGCTGATCATCCGATGGATGAATGAGTCGTCCTTGGGAAGATTTAGCACCGAGCAATTGAAATAAACTTCCAGTTACTAACGCCCCATGGAATCTCTCAGCATCTGCACCTTCAGTCAAATCAAAAGATTGTTCTCTGTATCCTGCAATTTGTTCATGCGATTTACTTCGCTCAGCAATGTCTTGCAAATCAACATAAGAACTTCCGGTTCTGTTGATTCGAAACAATCGATCTGGCTCGGAATATGGAAGTGGCCGTAGCATCAATTCATTAATTACGCTGAAGATGGCAGTGTTAGCACCAATGCCAAGCGCAAGAGTTAAGATTGCAATGACAGAAAAGCCCGGGCTCTTTGCTAACATTCGAAATGCATATTTGATATCTTGCGAAAGATCTTTCATTGCACGACTCCTTACCGGGGGGCGGGCGTCCCTGCCCGCCAGTCGAACGGCTCAATTAACACGGCGGGCACGGAGGCCCGCACTCCAAAATAAAAATTGTTATTCATAACGAAGTGCGATAACTGGATGGACTTTCATTGCGCGTCTTGCTGGAATATAGCTGGCAAGTAACGCCACAAATATCATAAACAGCGGAGTCACAATAAAAGTTGTTGGATCAAAAGGACTGACAGCGTACAACAATCCAGCAATGAATCTGGAAAAAGCGAATGCACCAGCGATTCCAACAATCAAACCAACTGCTACCGGAATCATTCCTTGTTGAACCATCAACTTCAGGATGTCAGATTTACTGGCTCCCAATGCGACTCGAATTCCGATCTCACGTGTGCGTTGAACCACGCTGTATGCAATAACTCCATACACACCCACAAGTGAAAGAATTAAAGCGAGTCCTGCAAACATCGTAATCAAAAGCATGGCGAAACGTCTGGCACCAACCGAAGCGGTCAACATTTCATCCATTGTTTGCACAAGAAAAATTGGTTGATTACGGTCGATTGATAAAACAGCATTACGAACAAAGCCGATCAGGTTGTTTGGATTTTTATCTGCTCTTAACAAAAGTGTGACCTGCCCTGAAACCTGGTTCATATACTCTTCAGGAACTTGATTGAACGACACATAATACTGAAGTCTTACGGGACCGGCTGTATCCAAACCATAATGCTTCACATGTCCGACTACTCCGATGATTTCAAAAGGTGGAAAAGCCGGATTGAAAATAAGTTTTTGACCAACTGGATCCTGATTCGGGAAAAATTGTTTCGCCAATTCGCTATCAATGATGGTAACAGGAAGACTTTTCAAATTATCTCTGCGATCAAATACCCGGCCTTGCAGCACCGGAATTTCCATTGTTTTAAAGTAATCGTCGCTTGTTACATACATCACACCAAGTGGTTCCATTCCTTTTGCTGGTGGAGTACGTCCGGCAACATAAAAAGTAGATTCAGATGCTCCATAAATCGGTAATCCAAATGTAAAAGCAGCAGACTTTACATTTGGAAGTGCACGCATTTTTTCTTCCAAAGTTTCAAGGAACGACATCCCTTTCATTCCGTTGTACTTTTCATTTGAAAGTGAAATCTGCATTGTCAAAAGATTTCTGGAATTAAAGCCAGGTGAACTGGATTGAGTGGCGATAAAACTTTTTATCAAAAGTCCGGAACCCAGAACTAACAACATGGACAACGCAAATTCTGAAATGATTAATCCCTGGCGGATTCTTTTTTGGGTTAAATTTCCTGAATGATGTCCACCTTCTTTTAAAGTGTCATTTACATCGGTTGCAGATGCTTTCCACGCAGGGATAGAACCAAAAAGCAATCCTGTAACCACAGAAACGCAAAGAGTAAAGAAAAGCACAGAGGGATTTATCTCTATTTTATTTAAATGCGGAAGCGAATCTGGACGCATTGTTACAAGCAGATCAATTCCCCAGTAGGCAAACAGAATTCCAAAAACTGCAGCGATAAATGACAACAATAGACTTTCGACTAACACTTGCCGGATCAAAAAAAACCGTGATGCGCCTAAAGCAGCACGGATTGCCATCTCCCTTCTGCGTTCAACCGTTCGTGCGAGCATCATGTTCGCCACATTAGCGCAAGCGATGAACAGCACTAAACCAACTGCCGCCATAATCAGCAGAAGCGAAGGGCGAATATCACCAACAGTATTCTCACGCAAGGTGCTGATTAAAATTCCGCGTCCATTATTGGTATCCGGATATTGTTTTTCAAGCACTTTTGCAATCGTACCCAATTGAGCCTTAACCTGTTCCATAGTGATTCCTGGCTTCATCCGTCCAATTACATAAATCCCTGGATGACTATCGCGGTCCCAATTTTTTCCGCTGAATTGGCCGATCGGTACGAAAAGATCTGCTCCGGAACCAAATTCAAAATTCGCAGGTGTAACACCGATGACTGTAAAACTTCGCTCATTCAAAAGAATTTGTTTTCCAATAATTGCTGGATTACTTTCGAAGCGTCTCATCCAGAGTCCGTGACTCAACATCACAACGGGAGTTCCACCCGGCTTATCTTCCTCAGCCCGGAAGTCTCTACCAACCTGTGGGGTTACTTGTAATACGTGAAGAAAATCGGACGAGACCATTCGTCCTTGCAGACGTTCTGGTTCGCTAACGCCGCTCAAATTAAAACTATCGCGGCGGAATGCGGACATTGATTCAAAAACTTTGTTCTGAGATTTCCAATCTAAAAAATTTGGGTAAGAAACCGAAGTCTCCATTTGTGGAGAGCTTTCCCACAAAATCAGAATTTTGTCTGGATTTTTATAAGGAAGAGGTTGGATCAGAACTGCATGCACAACGCTGAAGATTGCGGTATTAATTCCGATTCCAGCGGACAATGCAAGGATTGCCAGCAAAACAAATCCAGGTTTTTTCAGGAATGAACGGAACGCGAAGGAAAGATCACGGAAAATTCCGGTCATCGTAACCTCCATATACTCCCGGGGGGCGGGCGTCCCTGCCCGCCAGTTGAACGGCTCAATTAAAATGGCGGGCACGGAGGCCCGCCCTCCAGATCAAAACAAATTATTCATAGTGAAGCGCCCGCACGGGATCGATTTTCGAAGCACGATGTGCAGGGAAATAACAAGCGAAAAGTGCAATCAGCGACAACATCAGTGCAACGCCTCCAATCGTAATGGGGTCCGTTGGACTGATGCGGAATAACATACTTGTGAGTACACGCGACAATGCAATCGCACCAACAGTTCCAACCATAATTCCGGCGATCGCCAACAACATTCCTTCGCGCAAAAACAACCGCAGCACATCTCCTTCTTGAGCACCAATTGCCATTCGTAATCCGATTTCACGCGTACGAAGCGATGCTGTGTAAGAAATCACTCCATAAATACCAACTGCTCCAAGGATCAAGGCCACTCCGGCAAAAATCGAAATGAGTAACATTGTGAATCGCTTTTCAGCAACAGACATTCCAACAATTTCTTCCAAACTTCTTGGTTCCCAAATCGGCATTTCTGGATCCATGCTTCGGACTTCTTTTCGAACGGATACAATGTAGGAATTTGGATTTGTTGTTGTGCTAACAACAAATGTCATGGCATCAACAGGATGTTGGGCGTGCGGAATGAACAGCTCTGGTTTGGGTTCCTCATTTAAAGCATCACTTCTTACATTCCTTACAACTCCAATGATCAAACGCGGCTCGCTTTTCAAATCAACCAAACTGATATGAATTCGTAATCTTTGATTGATCGGATTTTCATTGGGCCAATATTTTTTTGCTGCAGCTTCATTGATGATTACAACTCCTGGAGCATCAAGAGTGTCGCTAGAGGTGAAATATCTACCTTGCTGTAGAGGAATTTGAATTGTACGAAAATATCCAGGCGTAATGATCCGCACAGCTGCTCTTGGTTCTTCTTGCATCGGAGGCTTTGCTGTTCGTTCAAAACTTCCACCGACTCTAAATGTTGATGAAAGCGGTAATCCAAAAATTGCACCCGACGATTTTACCCCGGGTTGATGTGACAATCGCGAATCTAATTCAGAAACAAACGAAGAGATGCTATTCATCGTTGGATATTTCACAGCAGGAAAAGATAACGAAAACGAAAGTACGTTTTTAGTTTGAAATCCGGGATTAATATTCTTGATCAACATGAAACTCCGGATTAATAAACCAGCGCCAGCAAGCAGCATCAATGAAAGAGCTATTTCAAAAACGACCAGGAATTTTCTGAAAACTTTTCCACTGGAAACAGTGGTTCGCCCGGTAGCTTTCAATCGATCAGGAATGGATCCCACAGCGTGTAATGCAGGAACAAGCCCGATCAAAATTGCGGTTAATGCTGAACATACGATTGAAAAAGCGAGAACACCGGTATCAATTTTTATTTCTTTAAGGCGTGGCAAATCTTCAGGTCCGATGGATCGCAAAAGTTCCGTAAACCAAAAGGCAATAACGATTCCCGCTGCACATGATAAAAATGCAAGCAATCCGCTTTCAATTAGAAATTGGCGGACCAAACGTAGTTTGTTTGCGCCAAGAGCTCTTCGTACCCCAACTTCTTCTGCCCGAGAAGCACCTCTTGCAAGAAGAAGATTTGCGACATTCGCGCAAGCGATAAGCAAAACAAAACCGACTGCACCGCAAATTACGAGCAAACCTTTTTTGACATCCTGAACCAGATATTCTTGAAGCAGGACAATTCGAGCGCCGATTCCTTCGTTGGATCTGGGATATTCTTTTGCGAAACGAGTTGCCATCGCTTGAATTTTGCTGTTCGCTTGCTGAAGTGTTACTCCGGATTTCAATCTTGCAAATACTGCTAGCCAGCGAGCGCCACGTTGTTTTAGATCCAATTGATGTGGAGTAAAAATAAGCGGACGCCAAATTTGGGTACCTCTGGGAAGATCAAAAGTACGTGGAGCAATGCCCACAACAATTTGAGGTTCGCTATCAATTAGAACTTTGCTTCCAACAATTTTGGGATCACCAGCGAACCTTGATTGCCAAAGGGAATAAGAAATCACGACACTTTTTTCAGTGTCTTTACAATCAGAAGAATTGAAAGGGCGTCCAATTTGTGGATTCACTCCGAAAACCTGAAAATAATCGCAAGTTACTGCTGCACCTTGAAGGCGTTCCGGATCGCCATTTCCGGTGATGTTGTAATTCTGTTCCGACAATGCCGCTGCATTTTGAAATACACCGCTCTGCGTAGTTAGTTCAGTGTAATCAACCGGTGACACCGCTGTCTCATCGCTCAGAAGCGTTTGATGTAGTATGACGACTCTATCCGGATCATGAATTGGCAACGGTCGTAGCAATACTCCGTTAACAACGCTGAAAATCGCGGTATTCGCACCAATTCCTAACGCAAGAGTAAGTAAAGCAATTGCTGTAAAACCAGGACGTTTTGCCAGCATCCGCCAACCGTATCGCAAATCTTGTAAGAGTGAGTCCATAATTTTTTCTTATTTAGCGGACAAGATGTCCGCGGTCCTTAATGCGGGCCAGAGGCCAGCGCTCCGTTAGACTTCCGCGGTCTCTTCGACTACTCTTCCATCAAATAGATGAATGGTTCGTTCGGCATATCGTGCGAAACGCGGATCGTGAGTTACCATACAGATCGTTGCGCCCTGGCGATGCAAATCACGAAGCAAATCCATCACAGCTTCACCATTTTTGGAATCCAAATTTCCTGTAGGTTCATCCGCCAGAAGAATTGAAGGTTTACCTGCAAGAGCTCGCGCAACTGCAACACGTTGTTGCTGACCACCGGAGAGTTGAGATGGATAATGTTTTGTACGATGCGACATTCCTACTTTTTCCAACGCTTCAGTAACCATCTGTTTGCGTTGTGATGAAGACAATCCGCGGTAAGTTAAAGGCAGTTCCACATTTTCATAGACCGTTAGATCGCCGATCAAATTAAATGCCTGAAAAATAAAACCGATTTCTCGATTCCGTACCCGTGCACGTTCAGATGAAGTCAAACGATCAACGGGATTTTCGTTTAGCTTATAACTTCCATCGCTTGGTGTATCCAGCAATCCTAAAATCGAAAGCAATGTTGATTTACCGCATCCCGAAGGTCCTGCGATCGAAATGTATTGCCCTTTTTTGATTTCAAGATTAATTCCTGAAAGAGCATGCGTTTCTACTTCATCAGTTACAAAAACTTTTGTAATTCCATCCAAAATAATCAAAGGTTGATCGGACCGATCCATTTCATTCTCTCCTTATTTTTTTACCGCAGAGCGGTGAATCCCTTAATTCAATCGAATTGAGTCAAAAGAATCCCAGGCTGCCATATCAGAAAGCACCACTTGATCTCCCACCTGGAGTCCATCTAAAACTTCAATCGTATTTACTGAACTTCTTCCCAATTTCACAGTTGCTCTGGTTGCAGTTTTCCCATCTGCAGATAACTTAAACAACCCGATACTGCTGTGTTCCTGACCTGACGCAGGACGTCCGACATACAAGACGTCTGTAAGCCGTTCAAGTTCAATTGTTCCATCTACTGTTAGATCTGGTCTAGCGCCTTTTGGTAGGGATCCTTCCAAACTAACATCAACCGTTACAGTGCCGTTTTGCACTGCAGGATCGACACGCGAAACCTTGCCATCAATCAATCCATTTCTGGTATCAATCGAAGCTACCTGGCCGATCTGAATATCCTTTGCTTGAGTTTCAGCGATTCTCAGTTCTGCTTTCAAATGTTCAGGCTGAGCTACTTTTGCCAAAATTGCTCCAACGGTAACACGTTGTCCTACTTCAACCGGTAGCTGCTGCAACACTCCATGTGATCCCGCGCGCACTTGAAGCTGATCCATCTGCTTACGTTTCAAATCATATAAGGCACGAATTTGATCAACTTTTACTCGCTGTGATTTCAGTTGCGCCTCAAATGATTCAGCATTCACTGCCAATCTTTTCTTTTCGATTTCCCAGCGTGTTTCTAATTCTTCTGCTTTCGCGTTCGAAATTTTTAATGTGATATCTGGAACCAAACCATCTTTGGCCAGAGTTTCATCGGCTTCTGCTCTTAACTTCGCCGACAAATAATCTGATTTCACTCCAGCAGCCGCTGCTTCTTGATCCATCTTAGTTACTTCTAATTTTGCTTTTTGATTTATGTACTCTGCTTCGGCTCCTCTCAACTGCAACTCAGCATCTTTTGCATCCAATTCCAACTGCGGATTATTCAGTCGCAAAATTACAGAGTCTGCTTCCACCTGCGTTCCCGGACGGATGTAAATTTCTTCAACACGACCTTCTGAAGTTGCTGGAATCCATTGAAATTGTTCAGGAACCAATGTTCCTGTGCCGCGAACTTGCCGAAGCATTGAGCCTCGTTTTACGGTATCAATCCAAACTGTTTCACGTTCGACTGATGGCGCCGCAGGTTTTAAACGTGATAAACCTAAAGTAATTGCAGCGACAACGATCAAGCCGGCTGCGCCTAACAAAATTCGGCGTATCTTTTTTCTCTTTACTATGTCTTTACTACGCGGTATATCCATTCCCAGTTTTCTCCAAGAAACATTGGATATGGCAATCCGCATGCCATTAAGACGGTTCGACGAGAAAAATGGTTGTCAGCGGACTCCGTGGTGTTCGCTATTGGGACAAGACATCCCGCATTCGGTCACCGGTAACCGCAGAAGCACAGAGTTAGTCTGAATAGCCCTGGCGATAACGCAAATTCACATCAGGCTTTTTCGTAACAACTTTGATTTTTTTGTAGCCGGCTTTTTGTTTGGCTGGAGGTGTATAGCAAATGATGTATTGATGTTCAAAATCTTTTAGTATCGATTTAAGTCCTTGTTTGAAATTCTGCGAATTGCCGAAGGAAATCCCGCCCGTTTCATCAGCTACTTGCTGCAATGAATCGCGTTTGTCCGCGGGTGATCCCATTCCTTGTGTATCCAAAGTTGAAATGGTTACGTTCAGACGATTCATCTTCCCGATACTCTTTTGCAGCTCCTGTTTAAAATCAAAATTAAAATTTCGCTCTGAAGAGTATGTAAACATTTCTTCTTCTTCAACCGAACCTTTCGCAAGTTCATCCACTTCATCAAAATATTCGCGTCCCGGGTCCGATGTAAATCCTCCGGAGACGTAAAGGATGATTAGATGGCCGCCAAAATCCGAATCGATCATATGTTGAGCAAAACTTTCAAGTGCATGTAGCGTAAATTCACTGGCGCTTTGATCTGCTTTTCCATAATTTCGTGCAGCCGAATAACCGGCTCGGAGAGCATCAATCGGATCTCCACCTGCACCTGCCATTATGTTTTGTAACTCCCGACGGCGGCTTTCAGCCTGCGTATCGCGACCAGCATTAGCGGGTGCTTTATCTAAAAGCATTCGAAGTTTTCCATATTCCTTTGTGAATGGTGCAAAAATTCCAAGTTTCCCGGTTGGAAGTAATCCTGCGATCATGACTTCAGTATTTCTGTGGGAGAGATCATCCAAAAATTGCTTCAGGCCTGGTTTGATGTCCTGATATTCGCGAGGTGTTGTATTCATGAGGTCCAGGTACAAAACGAAACGCTCTGCTGCTTCAGCATTTTCTTCCGGAGTTTTTTGTGCTGTAGCATCTGATTCCGAAATCTTAACCTCATCAAAGCATGTAATTGGAACAGGGACATTATCTTCGAAGACCTGAAAATCTTCCTGTTTCAATCCTTCGACAGGGTTTCCTTTATCATCAGTAGCTTTTACCCAAACGCTCACATAGGTAACTGAAACTTCGTATTCTTGCTGTGCCAGCAAAAAACTTGCAGCCAGAAATATCAATGGAATAAAAATCAGCCGTCGAAACATAAACGCTAATTATATATATATGGAAGGATATTGTATTGAATTTGGCTTAGAGACCTACTATCGTTCTGAATAGGAGGAACAGATGAAACGGACAACCACTCTTCTATTTGCTCTTTTCCTGTGCGTAACATTCATTGCTGCTGCTGATCAAGCCTCGTTGAATAAAGAATTGATGAACGCAGCTACAGCGGGACAGCCCAGTAAAGTCAGTGATTTACTTAAACAAGGTGCGGATCCAAATACGAAGGATGAAAAAGGCTCATCCGTTTTAATGAAAGCTGTGTACAATCGCAATCGAGAAGTCGTTCAGATACTGATTAAGGCTAAAGCCGATGTAAATCAAAGGGATTCTGAAGGAATGACGCCAATAATGCGTGCAGCGAATGCAGGCTATGCTGAAATTGCAGATGATCTTGCTCGCGCAGGTGCTGATGTAAATATCAAAGATAGCACTGGAAATACCGCGTTGATGAAAGCGGCATGGTCTGGCAATCCGCTTGTCGCTGATACGTTGATTCGTGCCAGAGCGGATGTAAATGCAAAAGATCAGGATGGAAATACTGCAATGCATAACGCTGCAGTGAAGAATCAAAAGGACATGATTAATATGCTGGTTAAAGCAGGCGCTGATTTAAATGCCAGAGATAATCGGGGCACAACGCCGCTAATGAAAGCCGCAGCCGGGGGGAATCTCGAAGCATCGCAAGCACTGGTTGATGCTGGAGCTGATGTAAATGCTGTGAATAGCGATGGCAAAACTGCGATTACGCTGGCCGCAGAAAAGATGCCGAATCCTGTGATCCAATATCTAATTGCACACGGTGCCAAACGATAAAACCTTTCCGCAGAGATCGCAGCTCTGCGGCAAATATGCAGTAATAACTTGCCCGCGAGTCGTGTTATCCTTTAGTAGAAATGCTCTCGCGGGTACTCTGCACTATTTTTGTCTTCATTTCGTTTACAGTTTTTGCGCAAGAGTTCACAGAAAATTTAAACGTTGATATTGTCAACGTTTATCTCACCGCAACCGATTCCAGAGGAAACTTCATCAAAAATTTGGCGGTCGAAGATTTCATTTTAAAAGAAGCTGGAGTTGTGCAACCGATCACAAATTTTGCAAATTTTTCCAATGAATCAAGCGACAAGTTAGGCGAAAATGGAGTTCCACTTACTGTTGCGTTTGTGATCGATTCCAGCAACAGCATGTCTCAGCTAATCTCCAGTCAACAAAAGCTGGATATTGTGAAAAATGCCGCATTCAGATTGATCGATGAATTAAAGCCAGAAGATCAAATGATGCTGGTGGCCTTTAATGAATTCACTGATGAGGTCACACCTTTAACACATGATCGCAAAATATTTTCCAAGGATCTTTTATTTCAAGGAGTAAAAGGCGGCAACACTGCGCTGCTCGATTCAATTTATTTCGCGATGAACAAAATCAAAGACGAATGGGGACGCAAAATAATCGTTGTCTGTTCTGATGGGGAAGATACATCCAGCAATTTAAGGCTGGATGAAATCATTTCGAATCTGGTTGCATCCGACATCATGGTATTGGCATTTGGGACTATGTCTCTGAATTCGGATTCACTACGCGGTAGATTTATCTTGGAAAAGATTGCAGCAGCCAGTGGAGGTTATGCTTTTTTCCCATCGAGTTTAAAATCATTGGATGATGTGATGCAAAAACTTCGCGAGGGCATGCGAAGTCAATATTCGTTGGGTTACAAAGTGCCACGGTCAAAAATGGATGGCAGCTGGCGAAAAATTCAAATCTTCTGCAAAAAACAAGGGATCAAACTTCGATATCGCGAAGGCTATTACGCCAACGAAAAAGAACCAACCACAAAAACTCAGAACTAAGATCCTTTCTTTGCTTTCAATACCGCTAAGCGGTGTTCTCTGCGGATGCGAGCTTCTTCATACCGTCTTTTTTCTTCGTCACTTTCAGGAACGATCGGCGGAATCGGAATCGGCTTTCCTGTGGAATCTATTGAAACATACGTCAGGTAAGCGCTGCTGGTATGACGTCTTCCGCCAGTTAAAGGATGTTCGGCAATGACCTTGACACCAACTTCCATAGAAGTATGAGCAACATAATTCACACACGCATATAGGATGAGGATTTCGCCAACGAAAACTGGATTTTTGAAATTCAAGGTGTCCATGGATGCGGTAACTACCGCATTTCGGGCATGCCGCATCGCAGAAATTGAGCCAACAATATCGATCAATTGCATTACTCGTCCGCCAAAAATATTTCCCAGCGGATTAGCATCATTCGGAAATACAATCTCCATCGTTTCAACACATGAATTCTTAACGGTCTTTATTTCTGCCATAATTCCTTTAACCTCATAGACTAAGCGGTAGAACCCCTTTGCTATAAATGTCCTGAGATATTATATTAATGCTGATATGAATGGCCAAAATCGTCCGCCAAACAAAGATAATCGTTTTCAACAGATCTTCCGAAATTCTTTTTTCCCTGCAATTTTCGTGTTGATCATGCTCTATTTCTTGTTTTCCTCATTTTCGCCGACGGGAAATGAGCTCGATTATTCGAAATTCAAACAATATGTAAAAGACAACAAGATCAATGAAGTTATCGTCTCTAAAAATACGATCGAGGGAGAATATCCAGATACTGATGGCAAGAAGGTGAAGTTCACTACGACCCGCGTGGAAGATCCAAAATTAATCGAATTTTTGGAAGCTAACGGTGTTGAATATAAAGGAGAAAATCGCAATTTTGGAATTACTCAATTCTTATTTACCTGGGTTCTGCCGTTTGTATTGTTGTTTGCATTTTGGAGTTACATCCTGCGACGTGTTGGTGGTGCAGGCGAACAGGTCATTTCATTTGGTAAAAATCGCGCCAAGCTTTATAACGAAGTGGAAGAAAAAACTACTTTCAGCGATGTAGCTGGTTGTGAAGAAGCAAAAGTAGAAATGATTGAGCTGGTTGAATTCCTGAAGAATCCTGGCAAATTCCAAAAGCTGGGTGGCAAACTTCCAAAAGGAGTTCTGCTTGTAGGACCTCCAGGCACTGGAAAAACTTTGCTTGCGCGTGCAACTGCAGGCGAAGCGAATGTGCCGTTCTTAAGTTTGAGTGGATCCGATTTTGTTGAAATGTTTGTAGGTGTGGGTGCAGCGCGCGTTCGTGATCTTTTTGATCGCGCTCAGAAAAAAGCGCCCTGCATCATATTTATAGATGAAATTGACGCAATCGGACGTCATCGTGGTGCGGGCGGAATGATTGGCGCACATGATGAACGCGAACAAACATTGAATCAGTTGTTATCTGAAATGGATGGTTTCGATTCACACAAAGGTGTAATCATCATTGCAGCTACAAACCGTCCCGATGTTTTGGATACTGCACTTTTGCGACCCGGCCGTTTTGATCGACAAATTGTTGTAGATGCGCCCGATTTGAAAGAACGTACCGCAATACTGAAAGTTCACACTCGCAAACTGAAATTAGCTCCGCATGTTGATCTCGACATCATTGCGCAGCGAACGCCAGGTTTTGTAGGCGCGGATCTAGCAAACATCTGTAATGAAGCTGCATTACTGGCTGCGCGTCGTAATAAAGAAACAATCGAAACAATCGACCTGGAAGACGCAATCGATCGTATTCTATCCGGACCTGAGAAGAAGAATCGTTTGATCAATGCTCAGGAAAAACAGATTGTGTGTGTACATGAATCGGGCCATGCATTGATTGCCTTGCTAACGCCTGGTTCCGATCCAGTCACACGCGTTTCAATTATTCCAAGGGGTTATGCAGCCCTTGGTTACACATTACAGACGCCGAAAGAAGATCGCTATTTAATTACACGATCCGAACTTCTGAATCGGATAAAGATAATGCTTGGTGGACGTGCAGCGGAAGATATTGTGTTCAATGAAATTTCCACCGGTGCGCAAAACGATCTTCAAAAAGCGACTGAATATGCGCGCAGTATGGTCATTGAATATGGAATGACCGATCGTCTTGGATTAATCAGTATTCCTGACACCGATTCAGGCCCATTTTTGAAACGACGTGGATTTGGAACTGGATCTTCAGTTTCTGATGAAACCGGCAGAGAGATCGAAGTCGAAATCAAAAACATTCTTGATGATCTTTATCAGCAAACTCTAAATATGCTGAAAGAAAACATTACAAAGCTGGAAAAACTCTCCGGTGCTTTGTTAGAGAAAGAAACATTAGAAAAAGATGAGCTGCTAAAGATCGTTGAGGAATTAGATATTCCTCATCACCGCCCCACTATTGCGGTCGTCCAATAATTTTACCGCAGAGTTAATCTCTACGCCTTTGTGGTGAATTACTTTTTGAACAATGCTTCGAAAGCGCGACGCGCATCTTGCGGTGCAGCATCTGCTTCAAATGTGCGTTCCACAAAAACTACCGGACTAAACAGTGCACATTCGTTTCTTGTATCTTTTGGCGTCACCCGCGCCGTAATTGGTTTGGTGCACTCCCATCTCGCACTTGTATTGAAAGAAGAACAATTGGTACAGGTATGAAAATCACTTCCACAATTTTCACATTTTGCATCAATCGCAACATCTCCCATTAAATTCATTGTTTTTCCGCAACGCGCACAACGTACTCCGCTACGCGCGGTTCCGCCATTGCGCATTCCGTAATGTCTGATGCCCTTTTCCTTTGCTGGCCTGGGTGTTTTTTCTTTTTTGCCAGCTTCGGAAGAAGAGTCCTCCATGTAGCCCCGTTGCTTATACTTTCTGTCCATAAACCTTCCTGTAGGACGTCTTAATTTTTACTCCGCTCTAAAGGGGGGAGCGGAAAATTCTTTGTAGTTCAGGTGTGTACCCTAAATGCTAGTCAATTCCCCTACTCTGGTCAAGATCTACTTTTGTAGTGATCAGATAAAATGTATTAGAATGAATCAAAATACACCAATGCAGGCAATTTCTGAACCAAAGATTCTAATACTCGATGATGATTCAATCATTACCGATTTGTTAACTGACATCTTCGAAAACGAAGGATATCGAGTTGCTGCGTTTAATTCACCCAAAGATGTGCTTTACCTCGCCCGCCAGTTTCTCCCAGATGTAATGATACTCGACATTATGATGCCTGAGATTGATGGTTACGATGTCTGTGAGTTTTTCAAGCGAGATCCAGAACTACGATTCACCAGAATTGTAATTCTAACCGCGCGCAATGACAAGGAGTCACGTATCCGATCTTATCGATCCGGCGCTGATATCGTTGTTGCCAAGCCTTTTGAAATTGAGGAACTTCGTGAAATTGTGCGCTGCAATCTTGCAAATAAACAAGCATATGAGCAACTGTTAGGAGATTATCGGAATCAATCGATACGTGATCCGGCCTGTGATTGTTACAACTGGAAATATATGGAAAGCAGGATTTCAGAAGAACTAAAACGGGTGGAAAGAATTTCACGTCCGTTTTCATTGTTGCGTGTGGATCTGGAAGACTTCAAAAATATTCATATGAAATATGGAGCATTATTTTCCAATGAAGTATTGAGAAGCATTGCCGAAGCGGTACATCAAGAAATCAGGGAATCGGATTTATTAGGACGTTTCCATAGCGATTCATTCATTGTGTTATTGCCCGAAACTCCGGAAAGCGGGGCGAAATCCGCAGCTCAAAGAATTCGAGACATTATCTCCACACTTGTTTTTGTGAAGAAGAAAAAATTTAGCCTACGTGGAATTGCGGTTAGTTGCACTATTGATAAATTTGCGCCACTGAGTGAAGTGATTTCTTGTCTTGATGAGGAGATGCGCAAAGCACAAGCGCGCGCAGGTTAATTGAGAATGGAGGATAGAGGATAGAGAATGGAGGATAGAGGATTGTTTGCTTTCTATCCTCTATCTTCAATTCTCCATCATCGATCCCGATCTAGCGGCAGTTGCTGCCGCGGTAAATAATCCGACCACCAATGCAAAAATAATAATTCCTACTAAGGTGATCCATGCGCCTTGATCTGTTGGGCTTAACAATTGAACGAATTGCCCCCATAAATCAAAAACATCACTTTTCTCAACACGCATTTTCTTAATCGCACCAAGAATTGCCATTAGTAAAACTGAACTAATCAATGCTATGAAAGCTCCCACAAGACCGCGAATAATCAGTGCTGTGCGGCTGACTTCTTTCCGTTCAACTTTTTCGATACTAAATTCAGGCTCTCTCATGCCAATTGGAACAAAGCGTGAAAGCAAAATCAAACCAGGAATGCTAAGGATCATTGAAAGCCAGAAGAATGCTGTCCAACCCATCGAATCAACAGCAATGCCGCTAATTGGTCCTGCAATAACTCGTGGCAGGCTGAATAAGCTTGAAAATAAAGCATATTGAGTTGCAGAAAAACGTTTTTGTGTCATTCGCAGCAACAAGACAGAAAATGCGCCGGTGCCTAATCCTTGAGTAAAGGATTCGAAGCCCATCGCGCTGTACATCAACGGTAAATTCACCGCCGAATTTGCTACAAGAACGTAACCGATGTTGGAAACAATTTGAAGAATTCCAAAAACCCACAATGCATGACCGAGTCCGATCAATGTTGTTACTGCGCCGCCAATGAATGTTCCGGAAAGAGTCGCAAAAACGCCGATCGTTGCTAAACCGACACCGCGTGCAGTTGCGTCATATCCCATATCGATTAAGAACGGACGCAAAAGTGATGTGGCGAGATTGTCTCCAAGTTTATAGAAAATAACAAACGCTAATATTTCGAGTGCCCGATGTCTGGAAAGGAATCCTATAAACGGTAACCAGATTGCTTCTCTGAGTGTCGCCGGAGGTTTTTGTTGCTTATCTGGTTCTGGTGCATCTATGGTAACCAGGAGCATTGGCAAATACATCAAAGCCAATCCAACGAAAACGAGTTTCCAGGAGAATTTTGCTGCAAGAGAAATGCTTAAACCGCCGGCGATGTACATTGCGGCGCGATAAATTGCGATGCGGGCTCCAACTGCAACTCCTTGCTCTTCCGGTCGCAAAACTTCAACAGCATAAGCATCGATCGCGATATCTTGTGTTGCGGATGCAAAAGCGATTGCAAGCGCCAGCGCTCCCACAACCCATGGAGCTTCAGGAACACTTCCGACGCCTGCAAGTGCAAAAATCAATATCATCAATGCAACTTGCGCAATGGCAGCCCAACCGCGACGTCTTCCAAGCCATGGCGGACTATAACGGTCCATCAATGGAGACCAAAGGAATTTAAATGTCCATGGCGCTTGTGCTAGCGTGATCAATCCAACAACACGGATATCAACACCAACACTGCGAAGCCAATCTGGAATTGCAATCCATACTAATCCCAGGGGCAATCCTGATGAGAAGGACAACAAAGTTACTGATGCAGTTCGCCAGGACCGCAGCGCTTCGGCAAGGCTTTTTAATGTTGAAGGTTTCTTAGGGGTTTCAGTAGCCAACAAATCTCCAAAATGTTTTTAACCACAAAGCAACTCATGATCTTGAGATCAAACAGAAATAATGAAAATCGGCGTTCGTTTCTCCCCCTTATGAAGGGGGAGATCAAAGAGGGGGTTGGAGTCTTCAAAATGTTTCCAACCTCCCCTTTATCCACTCCTTCATAAGGAGGGGAAACCTGGTCGGTCGCCGATCTTCAACGAAGTACACGAATTGATACTAATTTTTATCTTTTATTTTTGATCTTTTATCTTTTATTTTCTTTAGGATGGCATTTCCATTTGATCAAACGGTATGTCTTTGACGTGCGTCGCAACCATCCATTTATGTCCTTCCGGATCAATGATCACTGCAGTGCGGTCGCCCCAAAACATATCTGTAGGTGGTTGAACAATATTTCCACCATGAAGGCGTGCTTGATCTGAAATCGCATCAACATCGGCAACCAGGATATACAAAGTAACCGGGCTCGGCCCAGTTGGTGCAAACGCACCTCGCTCCGGACTTTCCGGTCACCATCATAATGAGCGAATCAACATGCGTCATCTCCGCATGAAGAATCGAATTATCCGGCCCCCTCATAACATTTCGCAATTTGAAACCAAATGCTTTTTGATAAAAATCCAATGCTGCTTCAACGTTCCTTAGAACTAAAATCGGACTCAGTGGATTTGCACCTGGCGGAACCCATTTCGGACGCGAAGATCCTGCTGATGATTGCACAGGTGATGCACTGCCACTTTTTGTACTAACGTTTTTCTTCGCTTTTGCCGGACTCTTTTTGCTCATCACTTTCTTAGCTGGAGCTTTTGATTTTGCTGCTGTTTTTTTAGCTTTCTTCTTTGCCATCTTGAAACTCCTCTTCATCAATTGGAGCGCGGGCCGCCCTCCGGGTGGGGTATCTTATGTTTCGGGTTCAAAATATCCAGAAATTTCTTCAATCTCACTATCAGGTGAAAGTTCCTCAGTAAAATCTTCTTGCAGCTGAATAACAATTGCAGTTATATTGTCTTGCGCGCCTTTAGATCGTGCCGAAAAAATTAGACCGCGACATGCATTCGCAGCTTCAGGATTTGCACGCAAAATGTCGCCAATTTCATCATTAGTCAGAATACTCCATAAACCATCACTGCAAAGCAATATCCGTTCATTCAACTTTACTGGAAATCTAGTCAGATTTGCTTCAACATTAGGCTTCGCGCCTAACGATTTTGTCAAAACATTTTTTAGATGATGGGAACGCGCTTTTTCAGGAAGCAAATAGCCGCGCTTCACCAGCACGGCTACAGGTGTGTCATCAATTGTAACCTGGTGAAGCGTATCTTCGCTGAAAAGATATGCCCGTGAATCCCCGGCATGAGCGACCAGACAATAACCTTCTTGCACAACCGCTGCGATAGCAGAACATGCCATTCCGGATAAGTGTTCAGATTCTTGAGCGCGATTGTAAATCTCTTCAGCCGATTCGCGAAAAGCATCAAACATTGCATCAGCTAGTTCTGATTCACGGAGCCCGCGATCTACTGCCAGTGTTAATTCCGCGGAAATTACTTCGACTGCAGCATTCGATGCAACTTCGCCGGCTTGCTGCGAGCCCATTCCATCAGCGACAATAAAGACACCTCGAGGAATATCGCACCAAAACGCGTCTTCATTTTTGCTTCGCGTTAATCCGACATCTGATAGCGCTGCAGCTTGCATAAACTCGTAGCTTGCCGTCATATTGTACCATCAAAATTTGACTCAATTCCGAACCATGCTCGACCAGAAATTAGTTGGAGAAGTCTAACCATTAGACTTATTATTGAGACTTATGAAAAAGATCCTGGCACTCATTCTAGCTTTTTTGATCGCTGTTCCATCTGTTAGAAACTTATACGCTGATGATGATACCCCAAAAGATTTTGATAAAGGGTTCAAAGTCGCCCTTGAAGTCTTGAAAGAAATGGGAACCGATGAAGACTCAGAACAACTTCAACGGATCAACAATATCGGTTATCGCATCGCACAAAGATCTGACCCCGATAAGACCAATTATTCCTTTCGTATTGTGAAAATGGAGGAGCCAAATGCTTTCGCTTTGCCTGGTGGTTTCATTTTCATTACCACCGGCATGCTGGATCTTGATTTAACTGATGATGAACTGGCGGCATTACTTGGTCATGAAATTACTCACGTTCGAAATGAACATAGCCGTAAAGCGGCCAAGCGTCAGACCATTATGAATTTACTTTATCAAGCACTGGTTATTGGAATTGCTTTTGGTCTGAAAGATAGCAATCAAGGCTATGATCCAATTACCGGAATGCCAACACGTTCCGCAAAATCGGAAGTGCTGCAAGGAAGTGCTGCCTTTGGAATGATATTTCAGGAATTATTGCTTCGCGGATTCAGCCGTGAATTGGAATTAGAAGCGGATCGGGAAGGAATGATCTCTGCATCTCGAGCCGGTTTTTCTCCGCAAGGTACAAATCAATTATTCGAAAAGATGCGCAAACATATTTACGAAGCACCGGGTTATGGTTACTGGCGCACACATCCATATTTGGATGACCGCGCCGAAATTGCACGCAGTCTCTCCGCAACACTCCAACCTGCAAAGAATCCGGCTGATGCCACTGATTATCGTTTGAAGACTCAACAAACTTTTGTGAATTTGATTGATAAACGGAAAGAGGAAAATGAAAAAACCGTTCTTCGCAGGATGGCGCTAAATGCATACGGTAAAGGTAAAACGGCCGATGAACTTCGATGGGCGTTCATTCATGATGCTGAGATGAAAGAATCAGACAAGGAATCATTCAACCGGGATTATGGAAAATTGATTCGCATGTATGAAGAAAACATCCGCGAGATGCAAGTCCCAACTCAGGCATGGATTCAATTGCAGGTTCCAGGAGCCACTGAAAATATCAAATCGACTCCGGATAAAAACTTTGATGACTCCGATGAGCTTCTTAAGAAGCTTGAAACTAATTTAGACAAAATTAAAAAAGATCTTGCAGATGCGAAGCCGCTTTATGAAGAAGTTTTGAAGAAAGAAATGTTTGATACAGAGATGTTGCGGCGTTATCTCAGTAATTATCCGGACAGTCCGCGAACGGCTGAGGTAAAATTTCGTCTTGCCGAAAATTATCGGATCTTGAAAAAGAATTCTGATGCAGTTGGGTTATATCTGGAAATTTTGAACGACAAAAACGGCGGAGAATGGGCTCAGCAAAGTCACGATGGCTTATTGCAAATGATTCCATCATTGGATGATCTTTCGGCGTGTTATAAGATTGCTGAAAAAACCAAAGATTCTGACCTGAAGCTGGCTTCAAATACCAGGATGAAATCGCTTTCAGGTACTTTTACGATGCTTGAAAACGGTTATGAATTCAGACGTCAGTTTCCGAACAGCGAATTCGAAAAACCGGTGCGCGATCATCTGGTTGAACTTGCTTCTGAAACACTTCATCAAGCGAAGTTGTATCAAGCTGTCGGAGAATACCAGAAAGCGCTCGATCATTACAATCAAATTCTTCGTTACTGTTCTGATCTACCGGTGGCAGATCAAGTAAAAGAAACAATGATCGACTTCCAGGAACTTCAATCCTCCATTAAGAAGCAAACACCGTCATCTTAAAATCTCCCGTTCTCCCTTTCTCCCTTTCGTAATGCAGAGGAGAACTGCTGAACAGTTATAATGAATCATATGAACCCAAGATTGGTCGTCATCGAATGCCGCTTAAGGGGAACGTAATTCCTTTAGACAAAAAGGAAATTGTGATTGGACGCGATTCAACAGTTCAGCTTTCAGTTCAGGATAGTTCTCTATCACGCCGCCACTGCAAGATTTCACAAGAACGTGGCAATTTCAAGATTGCAGATTTGGAAAGTTTAAACGGGACGTTCGTTGACCGCATTCCTATAAAAGAAAAAGCACTGCAACACGGTAATGAAATTGAAATCGGCCACTCGATTTTTTTGTTTCTCATTGAAGAAGACGACAAGCGAGAACCAGTTGCGGTTCTAGATGATTCATTTCCAAGTCCCGATCGATCTACTGTGCAGTTGCGTCAAGAAGATGTGGAGTATTTAAAATCGGATCAAACTCAGGCTAAGCCCCGAGCCGCGCGCGATCTCGGCGTTTTACTTCGCATCAGCTCCGTAATTCATTCAATTCACAAGAGATCGGATCTTCAGAAAAAAGTCCTGGAAATGGTCTTTGATTCTGTTCCCGCTACATTTGGCGCATTCCTGACAATGAATAAAGACGCCACAGATTTCACATCCGTCCTTGCTCATGATCGCACCAAAGATATCAGCCCACGGATTGCTGTGAGCCGTACAGTTGTTTCTGAAGTAATAAAAACGGAAGCAGCAATCTTAAGCAATGATCTTTCATTAAATAGGAAACTGGGAGAAGCCAGCAGCCTCGCAGATCGCAAAATCCAATCTATTCTTTGTGTACCTTTGCCTGGACAAAGTACGGAAAAAGTCTTGATTTATTTGGAAAGTGCAAATCCACATGAGCCGTTTGATGAACATCATCTGCAGCTGGTAACTGCCGTTGCCGCAATTGCGGCAGCTGCAATGGAAAATGTCCATCAAATCGAAAAGTTGGAAATTGAAAACATACGGCTGCATGAAGAAGCGGATCCTGATCATCGAATTGTTGGTGCTGCATCTGCGATGAAAGAGGTATATGACTTCATTAAACGTGCTGCTCCTGTAGATTCCACAGTTTTGATTGAAGGTGAAAGTGGTACCGGCAAAGAATTAGTTGCCAGGGCAATACATCTCAGCAGCCCTCGTGCTTCGAATCCCTTTATTGCAGTAAATTGTGCGGCGTTAACAGACACTCTCCTGGAGAGCGAATTATTTGGACATGAAAAAGGCGCATTCACTGGCGCAATCGCGCAAAAGAAAGGAAAGTTTGAACTCGCAGATGGCGGTACACTTTTCCTTGATGAAGTTGGTGAGATTGCGCTGAGTCTTCAAAGCAAATTATTGCGAGCCTTGCAAGAACGTGAAATAGAACGTGTTGGTGGTACGCGAGTGATTCCTGTTGATGTTCGGGTAATTGCCGCTACCAACAAAAATCTAAAAGAAGAAGCTGGAAAAGGAGCGTTTCGTCAGGATCTGTATTATCGCTTGAATGTACTTAACATTCTGGTGCCTCCGCTTCGAAGACGAAAGGAAGATATTCCCCTTCTTGCAACATATTTTCTTTCGCAATACAGCACCAGATTCAAAAAGAAAGTGGAAAACTTAAGTCAGGATGCGAAAGCATATCTGGAAGCATACGATTGGCCGGGGAATGTACGAGAGTTGCAAAATGCAATAGAGCGCGCGGTAGTAATGACAAATGCGAATAGTATTTCACCTGAAGATTTACCGGAATCGTTGCTTGAAAAAGATCCACCGAAAGGCATTGAAGTGGGAAAATATCATGAAGCAGTTTTGGAATTAAAAAAAGACCTTATCCTAAAAGCATTTCATGAAGCCAATAGCAGTTATACAGAAGCAGCCAAAAAATTGGGTGTGCATCCGAATTATTTGCATCGCTTGATCCGCAATTTGAATTTAAAGAAGCTTCTAACCGAAAAATAAACGACGGAGGGCGAAGAATTCATGAGAATCACAATCTTACTTTGCCTCGTACTGTCCTGCACAATTTCTTATGCCGCCGATCCATTTGCCGGAAAAAAAATTGTCGATTTAACTTACGCGTTTGGCAAAGATACGATTTACTGGCCAACTGGAGGAGGCTTCAAACATGAAAAAGTGGCGTGGGGCAAATCCGATGCAGGCTACTGGTATACAAGCGCAAATTATTCAGCATCGGAACATGGAGGCACTCACCTTGATGCTCCGATCCATTTCAGTGAAAAGGGCTGGGCCAGCGATCAAATTCCGATCGATCGTTTTGTTGGGATGGTTTCGGTAATTGATGTCAGCGAAAAGTGCAAATCGAATCCTGATTATCAATTGAGTGCTGATGACATAAAAGCATGGGAAGCAAAGAATGGCCAGCTGAATGATGGTGCGATTGTTTTTATGCGTTCTGGTTGGGGAGAATTTTGGCCGGATCGAAAAAAATATTTGGGTGATGACAAACCTGGTGATGCATCGAATCTACACTTCCCGGGTTATTCGAAAGCCGCCGCTGAACTTCTGGTGAATCGGAAGGTCAAAGGAGTCGGGATCGATACTGCCAGTGTTGATCCTGGCAATTCCAAAGATTTCATTGCTCATCAAGTTTTTTATTCCGCGAATATTTATGGATTGGAAAATGTTGCTAATATGGATCGACTGCCGGAAAAAGGCGCGTGGATTATTGCACTACCTATGAAAATTGAAGAAGGGACTGGAGGCCCGGCCAGGATAATTGCAATAGTAGATTGAGGCCCGGCTTTACGGTGGTTGGGTGCGAAAGCCGGGCCTCTGAAACGATGTAAAATCAGAGGCCCGGCCCCGCTCCCAGCATCCGCGGGGCGCGGGCCTCTATCTTGTATTATGTGGAAAAGAATTCCCAATAAAAAAGAAATCATTTCCTGGTGCTTTTTCGATTTTGCCAATTCTTCTTTCACTACCCTGATTGTAACGATCGCATTCAGTGTTTATTTTGTAAAAATTGTTGTAGGCGGGGGACGTGAAGGAGATCAACTCTGGGGATTAGGAAATGCGATCAGTCAAGGAATGGTTCTGTTAAGTGCGCCATTACTTGGTGCGATTGCAGATTATTCCGCCAGAAAAAAAACATTTTTGTTTTTCAGTTACATCACTTGCGTAATATTTACCGCATTTTTGTATTTTGCAAAACCAGGTGAAGTCTGGATTGCACTTTTGCTTTTTATCATTGGCAATTTTGCGTATTCAACCGGCGAAAATTTGATCGCCAGTTTTCTTCCGGAAATTGCACAACCGGAAGATATGGGAAAAATATCAGGCTTCGGTTGGGGGCTTGGTTATATCGGTGGATTGCTTTGTCTACTTTGTTGTTTTCCTTTTTTGAAAGGCGGCTTCGTTTTAGAAAATGCTGAAAATTTGCGCAAAGTAAATCTTGTAGTCGCTGCATTCTTTTTGATTGCTGGCATTCCCACGTTTTTATGGGTTCATGAACGAAAGAAGGCAAGCTCCCTTCCTGAAGGAACGAATTACTTTAGTGCAGGTTTGGCTCAAATAAAACAAACATTCATTCATATCCAACAGTATCGTGAGTTATTTAAATTTCTTATTATTTTCGGAATTTATAATTGCGGAGTAACTACAGTTGTATATTTTGCATCGATTTATGCCAGCGAAACCATTGGTCTCAGTGCCATTGAACTAATCTGGTTTTTTATCATCACTCAGATTTCTTCTTCGCTTGGCGCAATTCTTTTTGGTGTAATTCAAGATAAAATTGGTGCAAAAAATACGATTTACATTACGCTTACAATTTGGCTTGGTGTGGTGATTGGAGCTTATTTTGCAACCGGCCGTACAGCATTTTATATTGTGGGGAATCTAGCGGGTTTAGGACTGGGTTCAAGTCAATCCGCTGCTAGAGCGTTAGTAGGAATGTTTTCACCGGTGGAAAAATCAGGTGAATTTTTCGGATTCTGGGGCTTATTTTGGAAGCTTTCGACAGCAATTGGACCAGCCGTTTTTGGAATTCTTTCCAATTTGACCGGCTCTCAACGAACCGCAATCATTTCCACCGGCGTATTTTTTCTGATCGGAATTATCGGAATCACCTTCGTAAATGAAAAAAGAGGTATCGAAGCTGCCCACGGTGTCAGTGGTGAAAAAGTGCCCTCCAGCCTATAATTAGCTCGGTAGAATCCACATGAGTAAAAAAATCTATCTTGCAACGCCTCGAGGTTTTTGCGCAGGAGTTGTGCGGGCGATTGATATTGTGAATCTTGCGCTTGAAACTTTCGGCAGTCCGCTTTATGTCTTGAATGAAATTGTTCACAACAGATATGTAGTGGATGAACTTCGTTCTAAGGGTGTTTGTTTTGTGAAAAGCCTGGAAGAAGTTCCTGCAGATTCGCGGGTGATTTTTAGTGCTCATGGAATTTCGCCTGAAATCCGGAATATTGCATCAAAACGCCGTTTGAAAGCGATTGATGCTACATGCCCTCTCGTAACGAAAGTTCATCTTGAAGCGATCCGCTACAAAAAAGATGGATATACGATCATCCTGATCGGACATGAAGGTCATGAAGAAGTAATTGGTACCTTGGGTGAAGCTCCGGATCATATGGTACTGATCGGATCGGTTGAAGAAGCAAATCGTTTGCAAGTATCCGATCCGGAAAAGTTGGCCTTTCTTACTCAAACGACATTAAGTCTTGATGACACCCGCGAAATTGTGAATCGTTTACGCGAACGATTTCCAAAAATTAAGGGTCCGGCGGTTGACGATATCTGTTATGCGACACAAAATCGCCAAACCGCGATTCAAGAAGTTGCAGGGCGCGTTGATCTGGTGCTGGTGATCGGATCAAAAAATAGTTCCAATTCAAATCGTCTGGTTGAAGTTTCCGAAAAATCCGGAACAGCAGCATATCTGGTTGATGATGCCAATGCCATTCGTACGGAATGGTTTCAAAATGCACAAAGTGTCGGAATTACCGCCGGAGCATCTTCACCCGAATTGCTGGTTGAACAAGTCGTGAATCATTTAGGCAATTATGGATTTACAGAGATTGTGCCGCTGGAAACAGTTCATGAAGATGTACATTTCGCACTCCCACCTGAATTAGAAAAAGTTCAGCGGCTTGATTCTAATGATGAAAAAGGGCAAACCAAAAAAGCGCCGGTTTTACATTCAGAAGCATAAAGGTAGAAACTTGCATTATGATTTCCGTTTGGAAATCGGCGACGTTTTAAAATCCTGGGCAATTCCGAAAGGCTCGATCTTTAAATCCCGCAGATAAAAGATTAGCAATGTTAGTTACCGATCACTCTATTGAATATGGTCCATTTGAAGGAGTGATTCCGCCGGGAAATTATGGTGCAGGTCCGGTGATGCTTTGGGATTATGGTACATATGAATTTATTCCTGAAGGTCGATCCAAAAAAGAAGCACCACCTTCAACACCGGAACAAGCATTCAAACAAGGCGCACTGAAGTTTGAACTGAATGGCAAGAAATTGCATGGACGTTTTGGTTTGATTCACATGAAAGGACGCGCCAATGCATGGCTATTAGTCAAAGATCGTGATGAATATGCAGATCGCGATATTGATTTCGTGGCTGAAAATCCTGATTCTGCAAAATCCGACAGATCATTGGAAGAAATTTTCGAACAAGATAGCGATGTGAATCCAGACTGCGCCGCAAGTTAATAAATATTAACCACAAAGAACACGAAGACTTTTTTTAACGCAAAAATCAGATAGTAACCTCCACGCCTGAATCCGTATCCTTTCGCAAGTGGAGGTCAGTAATGCATAAAACGATTGAACCGAAAATTTTGTATTTTGGAACGCCGGTAGTTTTGATCAGCACATTAAACGAAGATGGAAGCGCAAACCTTGCTCCGATGTCCTCAGCCTGGTGGCTTGGGAAATCATGCATGCTTGGTTTAAGCAGCAGATCAAAAACAGTAGAAAATTTGAAACGAGACCCGCAATGCGTTTTGAATCTTCCGTCTTCTGATCTGGTTGGAAATGTAAATCGTCTCGCTTTGCTGACCGGAAAAAATCCTGTACCGGAATACAAAGTGAAGATGGGTTATCGTTATGAGCCGTCCAAATTTGAGGTTGCAATGCTATCACCACAAGAATCTGAACTTGTAGATCCACCCAGAGTTGCTGAATGTCCTGTCCAACTTGAAGCGAATATTGATCAGATTCATCCATTTGGAGCAGTGGAATCGCACTTAGTTGCAATTGAAGCCAGGATTGTCCGTGTCCATATCAGCGAAAAACTAATTGTGGCAGGAGAAAAGAATTACATTGATCCTGAGAAATGGAGCCCGCTGATTATGAATTTCTGCGAATTTTTCGGCCTGAGCAAAAAGCTTCATGCTTCAACATTAGCAAGAGTTTACGGACCTCCAGGGACAGCGGCTTAACGATCGCAGACTTTACCAAATAATCCTTTATAATATTTCCTTGTCTGCTGATTAATGGAGGCCTTTTATGGTTCGTGTTGATATTCGCGATATGCGCGATGATTCATTTCTAATCATATTTCCGAACTACGCTCGCTCAATCGAAATTAGTGCCAATGAGATGTATGCATTGCCAACTTTGAATTTGGAAGATTTCAAGAAATTGATGGGAAATAAGATTCGACCTTTGCCCGATGATGATTTTAAATCTTATTTGACAGGCCTGACGGATGAACAATGGGCGGAGGTTCGTTTTGCAATGTCACGTAACATCGCTCCAGGAAACGAACAAATTTATCCGGCGTAGACTGCTCGCTTAGTCTGATTGCGTGAGCAGAAGTGCTTCTTCAAACTCGGTGCGTTTGTTTCGGCTGACTTTCAGGAAAGAACCATCCTTTACAACAGCGTGACACTCTCCCTGTTTATTGACCCTCAATTCCTTCACACTTTGCAAATTAACAAGCGACGATCTGTGGATCCTGAAAAAATATTTCGATGAAAGGCGTTCCTCCAATTCGTTCATAGTTTCTCGCACAAGGTAAGTTTTTTTGTCGCAGTGCAAAGTCACGTATTGATCCGATGCCTCAACCCAATCAATTTCGCGGACCGCAACAAATGAAATACGTCCATGATCCTTCACCGGAATCCGTTCTGGAGGCAGTTGCTGGAATTGGTCTTTTTCACGCCATTGGTTCAGAAAATCGATCAATTGACGATTCAAACGATTCTGATTGTTCTGCGATATATGCAAACGGGCACGTTCTAACGCTTTTTCAAAGCGTTCGTCATCAAAAGGTTTCAACAAATAATCGATTGCATGAATGTCAAATGCTTTCACCGCAAACTGATCATACGCAGTTACAAAAATAATCTCTGGAATTTCCTCGGGCTTCAATGCTTCAATCACCTGGAAGCCATTCATTTCCGGCATCTGGATGTCGAGAAAAACAAGATCCGGTTTTTCGCGACGGATCATTTCTACAGCTTCCATTCCAGAACGGCATTCACCTGCGAATTCAATGTCCGGCTTGTTTTTCAACAAAGATTTCAAAATGCGCCTGGCAAGCACTTCATCATCGACAATCAAAACTCGGATTACTTGTTCTTTCATGATCCTGATATGAATGGAATTGAAATAGTTGCTAACGCGCCGCCATCTTCAGCATTTTCCAAATCAAACCGAAATGAATTTTGATAAAGACTTTCAAGCCTTGCTTGAGTATTCGCAAGGCCGATGCTGTTGCCGTTTGAAGGTTTTATTTGCGCCGGAAAGCCTGGACCATCATCATAAACTTGAAGAATGAGATTGCCATTTTCCTTGCTAGCACGGATTTCAATCAATGACGCCTTTGCACTTTTCGATATTCCATGCCGCAATGCATTCTCAACCAATGGTTGCAAAATCAAACACGGGACTGTTGCCTGAACTGTATCCGGATCAATCATCATTTTCACATTGAGCCGATCTTGAAATCGCAGCTGTTCAATCTCCAAATATTTTTCCAGAAAATCTAATTCCTGCCTCAACGTCACTTCTTGCGAATTTACTTGAAGTGTCTGCCGTAACAAGTCTCCTAAACCTGCAATCATACGGATCGCTAATGCCTTATTTTCCTCACGAACCAATGCAGAAATACTGTGCAATGTATTAAAAAGAAAATGTGGATTTAACTGCATCCTCAAAGCTTGAACCTGTGCTTTTGCAAGACTCGTTTCCAATTGCAAAGTTCGCAGTTGCAGCTCTGCTGCTTCCTTTTCACGTTCACGAAATTTTTGATAATAATCCAGCGCCAGCACTGCCCCGAGCAAGGCCCAGTAATCAAAAAACATGATCGTGATGCCACCCATTAAGATTGCAAGATAGCGTTGCAAAAATCGGACCAGACGGATCCGTTCCAAGAATGTGAAGAGGATGAATCTGATCAAAGTAAACACGAAGCACCGCAAATGCTAAAACGTATGCAATGCTGAAAAAGCAATGAAGGATGAATGCACGAATTCTATTCGGGGCAACAACAGGAAATCGTTTCCACAGCCAGTAAACCAATGGCAAAGCGGGCACGTGAATGTACCAGAATAAAAGTTGCAAACAAAGATCTGCCCACCAGGGAAGTGATGGAGGATGACGAAAGTAAGAAAGGATAAAATTTGTTAATCCGAAAAAAGTCCAGAACGCAAAGCTGATCAGCCAGAGGCGTGCGGTAGATGAACGTTTCTTAAACCAGTCCAAAACAAACATTTGCATTTTATTTGATCACAAATGTAGGGACGGGCCTAAACAAAATGTTCCCCCTCCTTATGAAGGAGGGGTTTAGGGGGAGGTTGGAGAAATATGAAATCACTCCAACCCCCTCTTCATCTCCCCCTTCATAAGGGGGAGAAAGCCGTCTGTCCAGACCCGCCCTACTTCTCTCCTTTATCGAGGAGCCATGAATTTAAAAACTGTACCTTAAGCCCAGCCGAAGGGCTCTCGGTGAAATATTTTCTTCAATTGAATTGAACGTACCGGAACTTGCACTTCGAACTCTGCGAATTGCTGTATTTGTGTTTGTAACGTTAAACAAATTGGCCATGAAAGACAGCCGTCCGTAATTTGAAAGATCAAAACCTTTTTCAAATTGGAGATCGAGCGTGAAAATGTTGTCGAATCTTCTGCTCCCAAACGGTTCCAATAAAATTCGATGGGTGCTGGTTCCTAATACACCGGCAAGAGTGTTATCCGTAAACGCGCCAAAAATTACATAAGGATAACCTTGCTGATAACGTCCAAATGCACCTACACTGACATCCCATGGAAATTGATAAACTCCGCTGACTTTCAGTTGCCATTCTGAATATGGATAGACTCCTGATTTTCCGCTGCCACCTGCAGCAAACGCATACGGTTGCCCGTTCAAAAATGGAACTTGACCTGGATCGTATGGAAAAGTCACTCCTGATAATCCACCATCAGCAATTGAAAACGCTGCTGAATCTCCGCCATCATAATTCGCTTTTTGACGTTGCAATGTCAGACTTCCATTTAACATGAAGTCATTACTCATGCGTTTTCGAACGGTGATATCCACACCGTTGTAATTCGTTTTGTAATCTTCAATGTTTGTTAAGATCGAGCGTCCATCATGAGTAAAACTCAGCGAATAAATTGGAACTGAAAAGTTACCCAAAGGATTTTGACTGGTGTAATTTCCGATTTGAACAAAATCATTTTCGGAAATACCAACTGGTAAGATCGCAGTTGTGTCGAAATAGTCGCGATGCGTATATGTAACACCGATTGAAAGATCGGTCATCACTTGCCGTTCAAATCCAACCAGGTATTCCATTGATCCCGAATTTTTGAAATCGCCATCAATCAGTTTGTTGTTAAGAAACGCATCCAGGTTAAAAATTGGATTATCAAGGCCGCCATAATAGTTCGGTCCTGATGTAATTTCATCCGCAGTTACGTTGCGATCTCCATTTTTATTTTCGTACGTAAAAATCGCGCCGTTATATACGAATGTCGGATTCACGTGATTCAAGTAAGCCGGATTGAAAGTGTCGTAATATCTTGCGAAATTTCCGCGAATCAATGTTTTGCCATCACCACTCATATCGAAAGTAGCTCCAATGCGTGGTGAAATATCGTTGAAGTTGATTCCGGGATCGATACCAGGAAAATCAAGAGGTCCAACAAACGCCTCAAATCCCGGGACGGCTGGAATTGATGATGACTGAGCTTCACCGGTTTGATGATCAAACCTGAAACCCAGATTCAATGTCAGACGATCCTTGCGATAAGTGTCTGTCACGTAAAAACTGGTTCGATCGATTTTGTCGTGTCCATCAATGAAATGTTGTGCCAGGAGTGTTCCTGAGGTCAGCCCACCACCCGCACCAGATTGATAGTAATCGATGATCAACACGCCATTGCCGTAACTGCTGAATGTGTGAAGACTATCCGTCTTGTATTCAAATCCAAAACGGAATTCATGATCACCACCCAATTTATTTTCTGTAAAGTAATTCATGTCGGCACTGAAATCCTTTCCAGGACGGTCAATTGGTGCAACGTAATAGTTTGTGTTTTCCCATCGCGGAACTGATGCCAGATAAATCATCGGTATATCTTTTCCACCTTGCGGAACCAGGCTGAAACCATTTCCGTTATAACCGTAACGTGCGGTGAGAATCGTGTGATCATTAGGAATCCATGTGTGTTGAGCAGTCCAGATTCCTTCAAGAATTGAGTCGGATCCACTTTGAGTCCATAAAGTTTCAGGCGCTTGAATTGCGACTCCTTGAGCAGCACGGCCATTCTTTTTCTTGTTGTCATCGTTGTAACCGAACTGCGATTCATGCGAAGAAGACCAGCTTACATTTGCTTTCGCATTGAATATTGTTAGGTCTGTTAAATCTGGAAGTCCTGCGGTTGTGATTAACCCGATTTCATTTTTTCGATATGCACCCCATGCAAACAGTTTGTCTTTAATGATCGGACCGCCGAGATCAAAACCGTAGTCTTTGATTTCATCGATGCGATTCGATTTATCAACTCCTTGCGCTTTTAATTCATCCGGAGTGTTGTGTCCCTTGCAAACTTTCATTTACAAAAAAAAACGATCCATCGCCTTCCCAACGATTCCCCGCTCTTTTCGTAACAATATTTACAGCAACTCCACCGGTTGGTATGGAAGGATCATTTCCGCCGGTTGAGATTTGAAGTTCTTCGAATGCATCAAAATCGTAATAACTTGGTGAAGCCCCAAGCGCCTGCGGATCGGTTACGTTAACGCCATCAAAATTCCAGACGGTGTTATCATCACTTCCGCCGCGCGCCACAAATCCCGCTTGCTGACCTGATTCAGAACCCGCAACGTTGTAGCGATCAACATCAATTGCCGTTGTTTGATCAATGATCACCCATGGATCGCGCCCGCTGGGGATTTCATCCAGGTAATCACGATTGAAAGTATCCGATTGTCCGGTCTTCTTTGAATCTACAACCGGCGTTTCACCGATTACCGTAAATTCTTCTGTGAGCGAAGGCTTCATCGAAATTTCAAGTTGAACTTGAGAACCGGTGCTAACACGAACCTCTTCCTGGCGAACTTCAGTAAATCCTTCGATCGAAAAATTCACCGAATAAATGCCCGGAGGCAAATTCGCAAACCGAAATCCGCCGGATGGTCCTGATGTTGCGTTCTGAGCAGGAATCACTTCTGATTCCAACGTAACGCTAACACCCGGAAGCGGTGCAGCTTTGTCATCCAGAATTTTTCCGTAAATGGATCCCGTTTTGGTAGATACTTGTGCCAAAACAGTCCCAGTAATCAAAAAGAACATTGCAAACAGCAGGAGAAATTTATTCCTCATGCATCCTCCATGAATTGCATCACTTCGAACTGGTTAGTAACAGATGTTGATCTGTTCCATGGATTCATGGAGCAAGCATATTGCCATGCGGGGGAAAAAATTCCTGGTTTATGGCCAATTGCAGGAAGGATGTTGCGAACTGCAGATTAATTTCGTGAATCGCAAATGGGGCCGAAGCTGCAAACGGTGATTGATTCAAGTGATTGGATGTTAATCCAATTTAGCCAAGTTCGTAGTAAGGTAGGTTTATGAAGAAAGAAATACCGCAACAAGTAATACTGCGGATTATTACAATGCTGTTTTTTGTTGCTGCATTTGCTTTTTATTCGCTGATTGTTTTTGGACTGTTCCCTGCCACCCAGAATTCGAAATATTCGCGGGCTGCTGAAAGTTATCGAAACGGCAAATTAGAAGCCGAAGAACTTTTGGATTTCAGTCCTTTGTATCTGCAAGTTCATGTTGCGGCACAAAATCTTATGGGAAACTCAGTTGAAGCTGTGCAGTGGCTCCAAATATTGTTAACTGCGCTTTCAATCGGCATCTTCTTTCGCATTCTGCTTCGATTTTTTCCACTATGGCTTTCCGTTGCGGGCACAATCTCACTTCTTCTGCAACGAGGCTTGATCATCTCAGCACACTCACTTGAACCTGAATCGCTAATCGTTTTTCTTCTTCTTGCGTTCTTGTACCTGATCGGCTCAAAAGCATCAATCAATCATTTACTTGCCGGAATCTCGCTGGCACTCATGATATTGGTGCGGCCTGATTTCTCATTACTCATCATAATCGTGCCTGCTTTCTTCTTGCTGACAATCTCAGAACGGCACAACGCTCTGATTTCGTCTCTGGTGTGTGCAGCACCGGCAATTACAGCTTTGGCCGCGGTATGGCTTCAACAGGCAATGACAATCGGATATTTCTCCTGGTGGATATTTGTTCCAGGCAACGCAATCTATGAAGGAAATAATCCCATCGCGAACGGGTTGAGCTCAGTTTATCCACCAATCGTACAAGATGTTTCCGAACTGCATCCAAACAAGATTGATGATCGCGAAAAAACGTACCGAAGATTTGCAAGATCAATCACAGATCTAAATCTCACAACCGCTGAAGTGAAACGCTATTGGAGTATTAAGTCGGTTCATTTTTTACAAGATAATCCTCATCAATTCTGGACGCTCCTGGCAAACAAAGCATTCTATTTTTTTCATGATTATCAATGGCATGAATCACCTGGCACTTTTGCAAATGAAATACAGCTGCGCGAATCGGGAATACCAGCAGCTCCATTTTGTGTTTTTTCTGCGCTCGCACTGACGGGTTTATGGTTTGGGAAAAAGTTCTGGAAACAATTCCTGTTGTTTTACGCAGCATTCTTATTCCAATTTTTATTCATATTAAACCTTTATGTTTCTGCCAGATTTCGGGCGCCGCTTATACCGCTGTTTATTTTTTTTGCACTGGCGGCGATTCACGCATTCGTGGTCCATTGGAAAAATGTCTTGTGGTTAATACCAGTAGTGCCGGGAATCTGGTTCTTTCATGCAACAACAGATTACATCAACGAAGAAACCCGGATGCTTCGTGCGATTGGAAATTCAGATCATTGGACTCAAATTGCTTACCAAAAACGAGCAGCGAATCAATGGATGGAAGCAGCGGAGGCTGCATCAAGGTCACTTGCAGCTGCACCATTTTTCCTGGATTCCAGGCGCCCTTCGAGTTTGCTTTATGAAACAGAAAATTATTTCGTTTCAGGACTGGAACTGATTCCTCCAAATAATCCTCAAAATTTATTCGACCGAGGATTCTTGTCTTTATATGCAAATTTGCCAGGTCAAGCTGAAATCGCCATGCAACAGGTCCAAAAATCAGGTTGGCATTTTAAGCGTGATCAATATCAATCGTCGCAACCGTCTTACTATCTTGCACGATCATCATGGATGCGCGGAAACAAAAAGGAAGCGGAATCAAGACTCCGTGAAACTTTAAAACGTTCTGTTGCTGATCCATGGGCACTTGCAGCGCTATACGCCATCACAAAGGACAATTCATTCCGTGAAAAATTATTTGGATATTTTGATGACATTGATGCGTCGTTCTTTCTGGGTGAAGCTGCGTTGGAATTTGATGATGCAGATCTGGGAATCAATGTTTTGTCGTATGTGGTTCAGCAAATTCCTGAGTATCGAGATGCAAGAATTTTTCTGGCTGGTGCACTAACCAATGAGCATCGATTGGATGAAGCGGAAGATGTTTATAGAAATGCCCTACATATGTCGCCCGATCCAGCCATGAGAGAAAAGGAAATCCTGAAACTATTTTTGGCGCTTTCAGAACGGAATCCAGAAAATCCTGAGCGATTGTATATGTATGGATATGTTCTCAGGCTATTTGGACATTATCAGGAAGCGCTTGTAATCCAACAATTGGCGCAAGAAAAAAGCCAATCACCTGCCATAAAGGCTGAAATTGCTGCGTTGCAAATGGTGCTCTCACAGCTTGCAGCGTCTGATTAGTTAAATTTTAATCACGAAAACACGGAATACACGGAAAAATTTTATAGGTCATTAACCGCGGAGACGCAGAGCTGTGCTGAGGCGGTGGATGCCTTCGCGGATTTTGGAATCGGGAAGGTTGGCGTAGCCGAAAATGAATTCGCCGCGGTGCGGTTTCAACAAATAATATTCAGCCGAACTCAACAAATTCACATCATGATCCGCCGCACGCCGGATCATTTCAGCATCGGTTATTTTTGATTTGAATCGGATCAATACATGCATACCGGCATTCTCACCGCGAATCTCAACAATCTCACCAAATTCTTTGCGCAACGATTCCACCAGCACTCCGCGGCGCCGATCATACAAGCGGCGCATTTTTCGAATGTGACGTTCTAAGTGGCCATCCTTTATAAAATCTGCAAGCGCATATTGTTCAAGCATCGGACTTTGCCGATCATTCAACCATTTTGCTTTTCTGAAAATCGGCACCAATGCTTCGGGTAACACTAAATAACCAAGGCGTAACGCCGGATATAAAACTTTTGAAAAAGTACCAACATAAATTACGCAGCCCGATTCATCCAGTCCCTGCAACGCAGGAATCGGACGTCCTTCATAACGGTATTCGCTATCATAATCATCTTCGATCAACCACGCTTTCTGACGTTTTGCCCAATCAAGCAATTCCAAACGTCGCGATAAAGGCAGAACGCTGCCAGCTGGAAATTGGTGGGATGGAGTTACATATGCCATCCGGATATTTCGCAGCCTTCCTAATTTTTCCAGATCGATTCCGAAATCATCCAACGCTACCGGCTGCAACGAAGCTCCGGATGCCAGAAATGCGCGTCGTGCTCCAAGGTAACCTGGGTCTTCAACTGCAACACGATCTCCTGAATTCAACAACACACGTGCAATCAAATCGAGAGCTTGTTGCGAACCATTTACGATTACGATTTGATTTGCATCACAACGCACTGCACGCGCGCGGCCAAGATAACGAACGATCACTTCGCGCAATGGTGCATAACCGCGCGCATCGAACGTGTAGTCCAGTACATCCGATTGAAGCGCCCGATAATGCCGGAATAAAATCCGCCGCCACGTTCTTAATGGAAACGAAGGATAATCCGGACGTCCGTGACGAAACGGAAATAGAGTCGAATTATTTTTGGCTTCATAGCGACCTTCGTCTGCTAATAGCCTTCCCAACTTTCCCAATTCACCGTGAAGTTGTCCCGATCCATTCTTTCGATTTACGTGCGAACCATCGGTCTGCATTAAATCGTCCGGAAGTTGTTTGGTGACATAAGTTCCCGAACCGCGAGCAGGTTCCAGGTAACCTTCACTGATCAATTGATCGTACGCAATTGAAACCGTGTTTCGAGAAATTCCTAAACGATCAGACAACACTCGCGTTGAAGGCAATTTGATGCCGGCATCCAAAACACCCGAAAGAATTTTTTGACGCAGTGCTTTATAGAGCTGCTGATAAAGTGACTCGGAAGATTTTGGATTTAACTGCAGCACTAGTTCCATTTATCCTCGAGCAAAGTGGATCTATAGAATATGTAAAAAGTGGATATTTTACAAGGCCACTTTTGTAGATATTATGGAGCGCAGACGCAGGAGAGCCAGTATGCAAACAATCGAAAAAACACCACGAACAACTGTTAGGCGTTTACCAAAGCGCGCCGACTACAATCGCGAAACAGTGAACAGCATTTTAGATGAAGGATTTGTGTGTCATGTCGGTTTTGTCGTTGATGGACAACCTTTTGTAATTCCAACTGGATATGCACGAGTCGATAATCACATTTACATCCATGGTTCTGCTGCCAGCCGCATGTTGCGATCGCTTTCAACAGGAATCGATGTTTGTTTAACAGTCACAATCGTGGATGGAATTGTGCTGGCGCGTTCTGCATTTCATCATTCAATGAACTATCGTTCGGTCGTTGTTTTCGGAAAAGCGTTGCCGATTGAAAATCCAATAGAAAAGATGGAAGCCCTGTATGCTTTGAGTGAACATATCATTCCTGGCCGCTGGAAGGATGTTCGTGGACCAAATGAGCAAGAAATGAAAGCAACTCTGGTGTTGAAATTACCATTGGAAGAAGCATCCGCAAAAATTCGAACTGGTCCACCTTTAGATGACGAAGCCGATTATGAAATTCCAGTTTGGTCCGGTGTGCTGCCTTTGAACCTGAATCCTTCATCACCTCTTGCTGATGATCACACCAGCCCAGACACAGCAATTCCGGATTACGTTACAAATTACAATCGCAAGAAATCATAAAGTACGTCGGGCACGGAGGCCCGCCCTCCTGAAGTGCGCTATCATTAACAAAAGTGAACAGATTAGCGCAGATCGTATGCTTTTTCCTTCTGACAGTTCTTGCCTCATGCGGCGGTGATTCCACCACTGAATCAACTCATCGTGTAAATGTCTACGGTTGGATTAATTATTTTCCGCCAGACACGTTGAAGCAGTTTACGAAAGATACCGGAATCGAAGTTGTTCTTGACACATATGCTTCGAATGAAGAGTTGATGGAGAAGTTAAATGCCGGTGTTTCTGATTACGATGTCGCAAATCCAAGCGATTACCTTCTTGCGGCGTTAATCCAAAATCATTTACTAGAACCGCTTGATCACTCCCAGCTGCATAATTTAAACAATACCGCTGAAAGATTTCGCAATTCACCATTCGATCCCGGATCACAATATTCAGTTCCATTTTTGTTATCGTTTGCAGGAATTGGTTATGACCGCACGAAAGTCAAAGAAACTGTAGATTCGTGGGGTATCCTCTGGAATCCGAAATATAAGGATCACATTTTGATGCTGGATGATTCGATGGATTGTTTCGCAGTAGCCTTGAAATGGATGGGCTACTCTGTAAACACGCAAAAACGTGAGGAATTGGAACAAGCTCGTGATGCGTTGTTAAAACAAAAACCGCTGGTGAAAGTTTATAACAGCACCAACTACGATGAGATTCTGGCCAGCGGTGATGTTTGGCTGGCACACGGCTGGAATGGTGATATTGCCAAAGTGGCTGCACATAATCCGAACATCGCATTCGTTGTGCCGCGCGAAGGGAGCGCATTGTCTGTTGATTATCTGGTGATTCCGCGAACCGCGCACCATAAACGTGAAGCTCACACTTTCATTAACTATTTTTTGAGCGCACAAGCAGGCGCTGCTGTAACAAACTTCAACTCTTTTTCCACAGCCAATGAAGCGGCTAAGCCTTTTATTCACCCGGATCTGCTAAGAGATCTTGCCGTTTTTCCGAATGTTGAAATCATGAAACGTTTTGAAAATGTAACCACACCCAGCGGTGAAACTGCTCAATTGCGCGATCGATTCTGGACTGAAGTGAAATCCCGCTAAATTAACTTCTCTGTAACACTGAAGAAACACACACGGGATACGATGATTACCAGGAATTTATCTCAGGAGAAAAGCATGACCCCGGAAGACAGCACGATCGATGCAACAACAATCCGTTTATTTGATAAAGCCGATGATCTGCAATCTTATTCCGCAGGTACAACAATTTTTAAAGCCGGTGATCCAAGACAATTTATGTATGTGGTTGTTGAAGGTGAAGTCGATCTTTATGTGAATAATGTTCTGGTTGAAACTGTTGAAGCCGGTGGAATCTTTGGAGAAATGGCTCTAATTGAACAGGATGTTCGAGCGGCGAGTGCCGTTGCTCGTACTGATTGCAAAGTTGCGATGATTGATGAGAATCGTTTTAGTTTTATGATCGAAAGGACTCCCTATTTTGCGTTAAAAGTCATGCGCTGCCTCGTGAAACGGCTTCGCAGAATGAATGCCCGCCTTCAATAGATTTTTTTGACCTACCGTGCGTTAAAGGTTTCAGGAGGTTCGTTATGAAGCGTTTTCTGAAACCAGCAATTGTTGTTTTGGCGATAGTTTTCGCAGTTACATTTTTTCTTGGCCGTCCTTCTTACAGATTAGCAAAGGCCTCGATGCCAGTTGCAGGCTTCGATGAGCACTCATTAGCTAAGAATGCCGCGCTAGAAGTCCCAGGTTCGCCTTCACCTGAAAGAAAAATAATTACCAGTGGGCAGGTTGCTCTTACTGTAAAAGTTTACGATCCGTTTTACAAAGCGCTTGAACAGCAACTTCAACAAGTCGGCGGTTATGTTTCCAACCTGGAAGCGACTCGTGATTCCGGTTCTGTGCGATTTGCAACAATCACCATTCGAATTCCACCCGCTCGTACCAACTTAATGGTTTCATGGCTACGCGAGCAAGGAATGATTCAATCCGAAAACATCAAAGCAGAAGATGTTTCTGAAGAGTACTTCGACATTCAAGCAAGATTGCAAAATGCAAAAAGATTGGAATCCCGATTGTTGGACATGGTACAAAAGAACACCGGAAAACTTGAAGATTTGATTTTGTTAGAAGAGAAGCTTGGTGAAGTTCGAGAAAACATTGAACAGATGGAAGGAAGAATTCGAAATATGGATCGCCTGATTTCGCTTGCAACACTTACCTTGAACGTTCAAGTTCAAAGTTCAATAACTGTAGCAACTCCAACTTTCGCATCACGCGCACTTTATGCATGGAAAAATTCGTTGAAAGCATTAAAGGAAGTTTCACAAAGCGGATTACTGGCTTTGATTGCAATTCTTCCCTGGATTTTGCCGGTAGGTCTTGCGGTTGTAATACTGATGTTCGTGTTTAAAGGAATTCGCAGAGTATTTAGAACCAGAACCGCTTAAAGACGATTCGTTTCAAATGTATTGCATTCATCAATGCGGCCTGATTGAAAACCTTTGGTGAACCATCTTTGACGCATTTCTGCAGAACCGTGGGTCCAGGACTCAGGGCTCACGGCGCGTCCGGCCTGACGTTGAATCATATCGTCACCAACAGCGGCTGCAGCACCCAATCCTTCTTCCATATCACCAGGTTCCAGCAATTTGCGTTTTTGATCTTCGTAATATCCCCAAACTCCAGCGTAACAATCGGCCTGCAATTCCAATCGCACCGATAATGCATTTGCTTGTTCTTGCGAGCTGCGTTCCTGCAAATTGTGAACTTGATCTGAAATTCCTAATAAATTTTGAACGTGATGTCCGACTTCATGTGCAATTACATAAGCGCGAGCAAAATCTCCCGGTGCACCAAACCGCTGATCGAGTTCATTGAAAAAACCCAAATCGATGTAAACTTTGCTATCCATCGGGCAATAGAACGGCCCAACTGCAGCAGAACTCATACCACACGCGGATTGAACGCCCTGCTCAAACAGAACAAGTCTAGGTGGAGCGTAATTGCGATTCATTGAAGTAAAAACTTGTCCCCATATTTCTTCCGTTTCACCCAATATTGATGAAACAAAATCTTTTTGCTCATCATATTGTTGCGGCGCTTGTGGATTCGATGGATTTGCAGGCTGTTGAACTTGAGTCGATGGTTGTTGCTCAAGTATTTGTCCCAGCAATGTTAGAGGATTCGTTTTGGTAATCAGAGCAAATAGAATGATTAATACCAGAGTGCATCCACTCAGCTGAACCCCACGTCCTCCAAAACCCATTCCCCGTTGATCTTCAACATTTGTACTGCGCCTTCCAAGTTGCCACCGCACGGTAGCACCTCCCATGAAAATGATCTCGTTGCTAATATATATCTAATCTTAAATTTGCAAACCGATTTAATCACTCTTGCCTAAGGAAGCGCGTGTTTCATGGCAATAACGTTGAACGACGCTCAGTAACGCGGAGCATGTGTTGTTATCCAGATTCAACTCTTTGCAGCGCCGTAGCCGCCACTGAACACTCTTAGTAAATTCCCGATCACTCGGAATATCTTTGCAAAATCCTTGTGAGGCTTTGCTTTTTTCCAGGCAAGCACCGAGAAAAATTCCATTTGCAATCATCTGAGTGAATTGTGCTTTTTCTTTGGCTCTGGTAATTGCGATGCCATAGCATCCTTGTTCGGTATTTTGTTTCCCGATTCTGTATCCTTCATCACGTGCAGTTGTTGTGGAATTCATGATGCTTGTTTGATTCTTTTTCCACCACATCCAGCCGGCAAAAATAGCAATCGTTCCAAACACAGCGATAGCAATAAACACAACAACCAGGGCTTTTACGAAACTAGACATCCCCGATCCAGACTCAGCCATATTCGACTATCCTAACATTTTTACGCTTTACGTTTTACGCTTTACGTTTCACGTTCATCACGTTTCACGTTCACATATCGGAATATAATCGTATTCCCCAATTCCTTGAAGAATCAGGAACGTTACCGAAGTTTTTTCTCCTTTATTGCGCTGTGACAATCCAACCACTTTGAAGATGGCGTCCTTTGTAGCCTAGCATTTCCACCACCGCATTTCTAAAACGCACCGGCAATGCGCGCGATCGAAGCGGATCACTGCTATCTTGAATTTGAAAATGAAGATGAGGCTCTGTGCTGCTTCCAGTATTTCCAACACTGGCAATTACCTGTCCTTGTTTTACCACATCACCCTTTTTTATTTTCATACTGCCTTTCTTTAAATGGGCATACATTGAGTATTCATTATCACTATGACGGATCACTATGTAATTGCCCGCTACACTGTAAGGATTTTGTTGTAATGCTTCCATCTGTCCTGATTGGATTCGCTGATCATACTGATCATAAGTTTCATCTTCCTGTTTTAACTTAGCATCATCATCAGAATATTGATCCAGCGCTTCTACAACTGTTCCATCTGCTACCGCAATCACATCCTGACCATATGCAAAATAATCCTGGGATGTAAGGCCTTTGTCTTTGCAGGTCTTCGATGCGTTACCGAGTTGAACAATATCCAGCGCAAATTCTTCCATCGCGGCCCAGCGGTGATGACTGTGTAAAGTTCCAGAAGCGCCGATGTACCAGGTTCCGCGAAGCGGAAAATCGTATGCTGTTGTTGATTGAAAAACGCTAATCGGAATTGATCCTTCAGCTTTTTCAGTTTGTCCGGAAGAATCTACACCTTCTACCCGAACACGCACACTTTGTGGCTGTCCTTTTACTTCGAAAACTGTATGCGGAAGAATAACCGCTTGACCATGAGTTAACTTTGGCGAGGATGAAAGCACAACATCTTTGCCTAAAAATGTGCTGATCGGAAATTGAAATTCCAGAAGTTTCAGAATGCCTTGCTGCTGCAGAGCGAACAAACCTTTTGCTGCTTTTTCAATGTCCGGCTTACGATAAGTCAAACTCTGCCGCACCTCATCCCCTTCTACAATTTCAACCGTGATCGATTGAACATCGAGTTCCGTATCTTCAGCTTGCAAAATTCCGATGTTTTGAATCACCACAGAATTGAGACCATGCTCAACTGAAGATTCGAATAAGTAAACCTTGTCTCCAGGGTAAAACCGGACCTCAAGAGCCTGTAACAAAGAAACTGGTAAAATCAGTAACCCAATCAGAAATGCGAATCTCATTCGGATTTTCCTCCTAATATCAAGACAATACGGAGGCCAGGCGCAATACGTTCCCAAGGTTATACCTAATAAGAGTGAGCTTCTAGGCGTATGGAGCGCAGGCTTTAACCTGCATTCTGGGTTGCGGACTTTAATCCGCATATTTTTGTTTAACGCAATTGCAGGCTAAAGCCTGCGGCCTATGATGCGGACTAAAGTCCGCGCTCCATAGCGGTTTTTGCATTACAATCAACAACCATGAACGGATCAAAATTCGCAAAATTCTTTGTCGCTGGATTACTCCTGCTGCAGCTTGCCGCATCCAATCCGGATTCAAATGAGCAAAAAGGATTGAATGCGATACAGGAATCGCGATTGCAAACGCATGTCGATTTTCTGGCAAGCGATTTACTCGAAGGACGAGGAACTGCAACACGCGGCTACGATTTAGCTGCAATGTACGTTGCATCACAATTTGAATTACTCGGCTTAAAACCCGCTGGCAGCCAAGCCTCTTATTACCAATCAGTCCCTTTGCGCAAAGCGGATCTGGTGCCGGAGAAATGTTCATTCAATGTAATTGGCGTTAATGGCACAAAAGAACTTCGAATTGGTGAAGAGTACGTAATGCCTTCCGATTACATTCGCGAAGAAGTGGATCTTACTGCACCGGTGGTTTTTGCAGGCTTTGGCGTTACTGCTCGGGAATTGAAATACGATGATTATGCAGGACTTGATGTTCACGGCAAAGTTGTAGCACTCATTCGTGGCGGACCGGTATCATTTCCTGCCAGCCGCCGCGCGCATTACTCTTCGACGCGCATAAAAGATCAAAATGCGGCTGAGCATGGTGCAATCGGAGTTATTACAATCCGATCTCCGGAAGATGAACAGAACGCTCCATGGTCGCGATCGGTGCGTCAATCAAAATTAAGTGCATATCGCTGGGAAGATGAAAGTGGAAAACCGAGCGAAGTATTTGAGCAACTTCGTGGATCGGCCACAGTAAATCGCGCTGGTGCAGAAATATTATTTGCAGGCGCACCGCAAACATTAGATGAAGTCTTTAAATCCACTAAAGACAACACGCTGAAAGGATTTTCACTTCCGATCCAGGCCAGCATGAAGAAAACATCAAAGTTGGGAGAAGCGAAAAGTTCAAATGTCACCGGCTTGTTAGAAGGGAGCGATCCGAAACTAAAAGATGAATACATCATATATACAGCGCACCTGGATCATTTAGGAATTTCGGAACCTGTGGATGGCGATTCGATCAATAACGGTGCTTATGATAATGCGGTAGGGATTGCATCTCTAATTGAACTTGCGCGCGCATTTCAATCACTGTCCGAAAAGCCGCGTCGTTCCATACTTTTTGCTGCGGTTACAGCGGAAGAAAAAGGATTACAGGGTTCTGATTATCTAGCTCATTTTCCGCCTGAGAAAAGAGAGATCGTTGCTGACTTAAATACGGATATGTTTCTGATGCTCTTTCCGTTCAAAGATGTAATTATTTTTGGAGAAGATAATTCTGCGCTTGGCGCATCAGCAAAAAAAGCGTCGCAAGATGCTGGCTTAGATGTAAGTCCTGATCCTGCGCCGGATGAAGTTCGGTTCGTTCGAAGTGATCAATATTCCTTTGTGAAACGCGGAGTTCCATCGGTTTGCATCACTTCCGGTTTTCAAACGAATGATCCAAAGGTCGATGGTGAAAAAATAGTACGAAGCTGGCTGCGCACTACATATCACATGCCGCAAGATGAAAGTTCACAGAAAATGAATTGGAGCAGCGGAATCAAATTAATTCGTGCAAATTTTTTGGCAGGACTACGAACTGCAAATGCAGATCAGAGGCCAACATGGAATGCCGGTGACTTCTTTGGCCAGTTGTTTCACCACTAAGGCACGGAGCTTCATTCGTAGCGAAGTGCGGTAGCGGGATCGACTTTTGATGCGCGGCGAGCTGGAATCCAACAAGCTGCTAAAGCGACACCAACAATCGTCATCGTAACCAGAGACAAAGTTCGTCCATCAGTAGGACTCGTTCCGAATAACAATCCCTGCATCAACCAGGTCAACGCAAATGACCCGACCAAACCAATCAATGAGCCGCCAACAATTAATTTGCCAGCTTGTTTCAGCACCATCCGTTCCACATCTTTTGATCGTGCACCTAACGCCATTCGAATTCCCATTTCCTGAGTTCGTTGCAACACGGTATGAGACATTACCCCATAAATTCCGATGATCGAAAGTGCTACTGCAACAAAAGCGAGAAGCGCTAAAAGCGCCATATTAAATTGGTTACGTGCATACGTTTCACCGAGCGAAGCTTCCATCAGGTGAAATTCACCCAGCGGTTGATCCGGGTCAATCGAACGGATTGCCTGGCGGATAGAAGGAATTGCGGAAGTGGGATCTCCTTTTGTGCGGATGATAAGAGTCATGAATGGCAATGGAAGTTCAGGATGCGGCCAAAAAACGGTAGGATTCACCGGCTCCTCCAGATTCGCATGTTTTGAATCTCCAACAATGCCGATAATCTGAGTATAAGGATTCGGCTCATCTCTCATGTTAATTTTCAATCCTTTGCCAAGCGGATCTTCATTAGGAAAATATTTTTTCGCCAGAGCTTCATTGATCACCACAACACGCTTCGCTTCGGATGTTTCAGCAAAATTAAATAATCTGCCGCGCTTTAAAGGAATCTGCATAGTCTTGAAAAAATTGCCATCAGTGATGATCACATCAGTGATTGGTTCTTGACCAGGTTTTGGCTTTGGTCTGCCTTCAATGTAAAAATCAGTGCCGCTTGGAGGTCCGGCAAATGGCGGAAATGTTGTTGCACCTGCCGATTCAACACCAGGTAAATTTTGAACGCGTTCTATCGCTTTTTGAAAATATTGAATTCCTTGTTCTTTCTTTTTGTAACGTTCTTCAGGAAGCAATATGCGAACTGTGGCCATGTTCTTGGGATTGAATCCTGGATTCACAGATACAAGTCTCGCAAAACTTCGAATCAATAAACCTGCCCCAACCAAAAGAATTAATGCCAATGCCATTTCAGCAACAACAAAAATATTTCGAGTACGACTGGATCCGAGTTGAACACCACGGGAAGATTCTTTCAATTGTTCTTGCAAATTCCAGCGTGTCGCTTGCAATGCAGGAACAAGTCCAAAAACAATTGCAGTCAAAATTGATATCGCCAATGTAAATAACAAAACTGCCGGATTGATTTCTACCGTAGTGAAATCGATTCCATATAGAGCTTGAAAACTTTGTAACGCCTGCAATCCCCAATATGCCAGCAGCAAACCTAAAGCTGCCCCGCCGGCAGCAAGTAAAAGACTCTCAATCAATAACTGTCGTACAATCCGCCAGCGTCCTGCACCCATTGCTTCCCGCACGGCAATCTCACGGCTCCGCGACATTGCACGCACCATAATCAGATTCGCAACATTTCCACACGCAATCAGCAATACAAAACCGACGGCTGCGGTCAATACAAATAACGCTGATCGAAATGGACCTGTTAATTGTTGACGGATCGGAACAACTGAAACTCCCCAACCTGTATTGAAATCCGGATACTGTTTCGTGAGATTTTTTCCAATCAAATCCATTTCTGCTTTTGCTTGTGCCTGCGTAACTCCAGGTTTCAAGCGTGCAACCGATAGCAAATAGCGTCCTTGCCGTGTACGGCGCTTCGGTGTAATCGGAAAAGGAGCCCACAGTTCTGCTTGTTTTCCTACCCAGGATTTTTTCTTGATAAACAATTGAAAATCGGCAGGCATCACACCAATAATTTTGGATATATCACCACTCACAGTAATTGTTTTGCCGATAATCTGACGATCGCTACCAAAACGTCGTTGCCATAAACCATAGCTAAGAACAATCACCTGCTCGCTTGATTTTTCATCTCCGGCAACAAATGCTCGGCCTAAAAACGCTTTGGATCCAAGAACTGAAAAATAGTTCGGAGTTGAATATTGAATTATCACTTCCTCCGGCTCGCCGATTCCGCCACTTAAGTGACCGAAGGTATCGCAAAATGCAGCCATGTCTGTAAAGACTTTGTTTTGCTCTTTCCAATCCATGAAGTTTGCAGGATTTACTACGTTCTGATCATTTGGATCTTTAATATCACGTTCCCAAACCATCACCAGGCGGTCCGCATCTTTATATGGAAGAGATCGAATTAAAGTTGCATACACAACACTAAAAATTGCGGTATTTGCACCAATCCCTAAAGCAAGTGCGATCACCGCTCCCAGTACAAAGCCCGGACTTTTCCTCAAAATTCGAAATGCAAACTTCACATCCATTGCAACTGTGTTCATGCATAGATCTCCTACCACACCACAAAGCAAGCTTTATGCCTTTGCTGTTTACGACGATAATGCCAATTGACAACTGTTCATTATGAGACAGTATCATCCCAGTACCGAACAGATGAATTGCCGGCTTCCAACCTGCAATTTGAATGTACCGTACCTTTATGTTTACATTAACGTTATGCGAGTAACAAAATATCTTCTTCTCCTAATTTTCACACTGGTTGTAACGAATCTACCTGCAGTTGATGAAGAAACGGTTGCCGTAATCGAATTCAAAAACAAAAGTAAAGGCTCGATTAGTTTTAACGGCAACGACCTGGCAGCGCAAATGTCATATCAGTTGAAAGAAAATGATCGATACAAACCAGCAGATAGGAAAGCCGTAGCTAAGATTGTAAAAACTTCAAAATGGTTAGATGACCATTTAAGTGCAGAAGACGAAGCAAAGCTCAAAGCACTTCCTGCAAAATACGTTTTGTACGGATCAATTTTAGATTGGCGTTCATCCATCGATGCTTCAACAACTGGAAATTCGATCTCGCCGCGAATGCGAACGAAAGACGTAATTCCGGGTGTCATAGTGTGGCTTAGCTTCGAACTGGTTGATCTTGAATCTGGAAAAACAATCAAAACATTTCAAGCCGAAGGCAGTGCTGGTTCCGAAACTAAAGGAGCAGGAGAACCAGGGGCATCAGCAAATGCAGATTGGGCAAGATTCGATGCTCTATTCGATGATGCTTGCAAGACCGCAATCCGAAAAGGCGCAAATTCATTATCAGAGGATGAAGAAGAAAAAAGCGAAGATGAATGAAGATCATGGATTCAGATGAATTCATGAATTCGATTCATTACTTCATCCAACTCGATGGCTGCATTCGCATAGTTGACGATGAGTCGCCACAAGATTTTCATCGCTGGTGGTACGGGTTATTTAGGAAGCCGGCTGATTCCAAAATTATTGGAACGCGGGCATGAAGTTACTGCATTAGTCCGTAAAGGATCGGAGAATAAAATCCCGGAAGGCTGCAAAATTATTATTGGCGATGCTTTAGATGAAAATACGTACAAAGATTCAATCGCGCCTGCCGACACTTTCATCCATCTTGTTGGAGTAGCACACCCAGGTCGATCCAAGGCAGAACTTTTTCGCACAATCGACTTTCCTGCCGCTCGTGCTTCTATTAATGCTGCGGTTTTATCAAACGTTCAGCATTTTGTGTACCTGAGTGTGGCGCATCCAGCATCAGTAATGAAGGCTTATGTTCAAACGCGGATTGAAGCGGAACAATTGATCCGCGAGTCAGGAATGAATGCAACGTTTCTGCGTCCGTGGTACGTGCTTGGGCCGGGACATCGTTGGGCTTATGCGTTACTTCCTATGTATTGGTTGTTTGAACGTTTACCTTCGTTCAAAGAATCCGCTTTACGTTTAGGTTTAGTTACACTCCATCAAATGATTGCAGCATTAATCAATGCAGTTGAAAATCCTGCGAACGATATCCGGATCTTTGATGTACCTCAAATAAGAAGGTCATCGATTTAACCCAATCGTATTGACGCGTCAAAACTCGTTCCATAAAGCCTGTAATTCACAACAAATTTCCTGCCATTCGTACCAAAATTAGCGACAAATTCCTTCACACCTTATAGCATCGTTTCGTGAAGGAGGTCCCATGAGGCGTATATCAAAACCACTGTTTCTGTTATGTTGCTTGCTTTTGGCAAGCTTTGTTTTTGCGCAGTTAGACGAGCAAGTTGAAGTTCGCCTTATGGAAGTCTGGGTAAAAGTCACCGACAACCATGATCGGCCGGTAACTGATCTTGGAATGAACGACTTCCAACTATTCATCGATGGGAAAAAATCAGAACTGAGGTGTTTTGATCATGCAAAAACAGATTCAAATGCCAGCAACGACACCTTCGCTTCAGAAAATTCGCCACTCAAATCAGGAAGAAAATATTTTTTTTATTTTGATCTTTTGAACACATTGCCCGGAGATTTTGACTACTTAAAAAAGAAATTCATCGCTTACTTACATGATTCTTTCTCGCCTCCGGATCAAGCGATGGTTTTTGCATTGCTGCCATCAATGAGATTAGGCGTTGTACAGAAAATGACTTCAGAAAAAGAAGCAATCATTTCTACCGTAAATAAAATGAGAGCAAATGCGACTCTCGCCGCTAGAGAACACACAAGAGAAAGTCAACTTCTAGATGTACTTTATCCCGGAGACACGACTCAAGAAAATCAGCCGAGCGCTAATGCTGGCCCCCGATTTATGGATACGTTTCATACTGCAAGAATGATGGCCAGAAGTTTTGCTGCAGAAGAAAAACAACAAAGTAAATTGACCGCAGATTCCTTCCTCACAATTGCAAATTATTTGAGTTCAAATTCATTTGAAGGCAGACAGATTTTGGTTTACATCAGTGGTGGATTTTCAATGCGGCCAGGCATGCAATACCATCAACTCGTTCAAGATGCAATTGAGCAACAGGAAGGAATACTAACCGGAGATTTTCGTTTAATTGAATATCCATCCAGCGATTTTCAATCCGAAGTTCGAAACGTGATCGGAAAATTAAATCGGCTCAATGTAACGATCTACTCCATAGATACCAAAGGTGCTCTTTCAATTGATCGTTCACCGGATCGGGCAGTTAGTGCATCACAGGTGGATTCACTTTCAACAGGGGCAGAACTTCAAGACACGTTGTTCTTTTTAGCTCAAGAAACAGGTGGAACTGCTTTCATCAACAGCCGTAGTTATGAGCGAGCTCTGGACGATATTAGAACTGATATGGATGAACAATATTTACTTTGCGCGGATATACCAGCTGATCTGAAAGGCGGCTACCATCAGATTAAAGTGAAAGTGGATCGCCCGGATCTAAACGTTCGCCACCGGAAAGGATTTTCAGGATAAAACAATTCCAAAATGCTTCTTGAGTAATGACCGGAATTCTGGTTCACCCGAGATTTTAGTTTCTTTACGTTTTCCTTTTTTCGTAACGATCAACATTTGATCCGTCAGTGTAATCCGACCGTTTTTTGTGGCCACTGAACAAACAACCCGTTTCGTAAAGCTGGATTCGGGAGAAGTTTGTTGGTAATGACACATTCCGCTGAAATCATTTAGATCATGCGGCTGCAAGTTAAATAAAAATTGATTCGACCATTGACCATTTTGTTCAGCTTTGTAAATAAGCCAGCCATTTTCACCAGGTTCCAGTTTAAAGCCGCGTCCGTTTTGAATCTGATCTGATGGATCATTCAAACGCAGCGGCTCCATAAATGATTCACCAAAACCAACGTCAGCAATCCACGGTTCCTCAAGTTCAACCAGCAAAGTCATGTGATCAAAATCCTGACCCCAGCTTCCATCTGGATTTGCAACTCTGGCTGATAACATCTGCACTCGAAAGTCTAAGTTGCGCAAAAGTTCATAAAAGAGTCCATTTAATTCGTAACAAAAACCACCGCGATTTTTCTTTACAATCTTGTCAAAAAAATTCTGGATATTGAGATAAATGGGCGTTCCAAAGTGGATATCTAAATTCTCAAAAGGCACGGAAAGAAGATGCAATCGATGGATCGTGCGCAATGTTTGCAGATTTGCTTCAGGCTTTCCGGAATAGCCGATCCGTTTGAAGTATTTCTCAACATTTAAATCCATATCTAAAACATAAATCGTTGGAGAAATTCAACAAATGGAGAAATAATGCAGAAGCCAGCAGAGATTCAAATATTTTTTGTAACGTAAAGAGAACAAGGGAGAGGCATTCCCCTCTCCCTTGTTTAATGTTAAATCAGTACGAACCTAGCGCAATTTCCAAGATAAGAAAAGAAGTCCAACTCCTAATAATGCCAACAACTCAATATTGCTCGCTGTTTTTGGCAGAGTCTTTTCTGGTGCGGCGGCTGGAGCTGGTTCGGCAGCTGGTGCTGCTGAAGACATTCCGGCTGGTTCCGCTGGTGCGTTGCCGGACACACCACCTGGAGTACTTGTAACAACAGTGGATGGTGTTTCAGTAACAATAGTAGCCGTAACACGCTGGCCTTTTTTCAGATCATATACACTTACTTCTTTGCCATCTACTTCAAATTTGATCCAATCCGGAACAGTGTACTGGCGGTTCACTCTATCTGCACCGGTTATGATCACTGTCGTTCCCTGGGCGTGCCAAACGGTTCCTCTCTTTACAACTGTCGTGTAAACCGTTTTAGGTTCAGTAGTCGTAGTGATCGTTCTGGTAAGCTTTGTACCCGGTTTCAGTTCATGAACAGAAATTTCTTTTCCGTCCACAGTTAAACGGAAATCATCCGGCACATCAAATTCCTTCTCTTCACCGGTACTCATTTTAATTACTACATGGTTACCTTGAACAGAAGTTACCGTACCAGATCTAACTTCAGTGGTTGTGTCTGCTTGCAACGCGCTAAAACAGAAAACCATTCCTATCAGCAACAATACACTGAAAAGAATTTTAGATCGCATAGCTCCTCCTTTATTTTTCAGATGACTTTTTTGGTTGCGTTGTTTTTAGTGATGCCTTAACGATGTAGCGCTCAGGCGCATGTCCAACAAAATAGAATGGATAACAAGTTACAAGTGTGAGACTTGGTTGTTGTCCAGAATCAAGTACCCAAAGATCTTCAGGTTTGACGATGAGTAATTCACTGATTGTATAAGTGTACGTTGAATCGGGTGTTAGAAGCTGAATATCATCTCCCACTGACATGTCTTTGAGACCGCGAAAGAACCCATCACGATGTCCGGCAATTCCAACATTGCCGTTGCCACCAACGGGATCCGTACCTGAAATGTGGCCCGCGCCCCGATCGAGTGTGAGATCATCTGTTCCTTCATAAACAGAAACCATGAGACCAAGTCGATCGATTTTCAAAACCGCCAACGGTGGATCAACTTTCTTAATCAGTGCATCTTTGTAAGCCTGGATCCTTTTCGAATCCCATAAGCTGAAGTCAACGTTGGATGCAGTTTGTATGTTGTTTTTTGCTGAAAACGCTTCTACAGCAGCATAGTTCCATAGCGAGCAATAAATATGAAAGAGAAAGTAAACCGCTAAGCAAGCAATTCCCATCACTTTCGTTATTCTTGCCAGCCAGCGTCGGAGTTGCTGTCTAGACGAAGATCGACTTATTTGTTTTGTCATTTCCCTTGAGGTCTCTGATTTGGGTGCTTCCAATAGTAAACCCCTAACTTCTTGTGATTGCAAGCAAGATGCCAGACCAGTTTGTGAGAGTAATCTTTCAGATTGACTCTAAATCGTCTACGGAATTAAGGAGCAACCTCCGCTATTTCGGAGGTCTTTAGGAAACCAACCAGTTCGAGCATTCTATGAATCGGTTTTCCCTGGTAGCTGATTCGTTTAAAATACTCCTTAACATTTAAGTCATATCTAAAGCAAAAATCGTATCAAAAACTAAATAAATGGAGAAATGATGGAGACGAGTGTCACTGAGATTGCAAATAAAATTTATCGCATTTCAACTTACGTAGAGCAAGCTGATTTGAGATTTAATCAATATTTGATAGATGCTGATCAACCACTAATCTTTCACACCGGGCTTTTAAGATTGTTTCCACTGGTTTCATCGGCGGTGGCACGAGTGATTCCGTTGCAGAAAATTCGATGGATTTCATTCGGTCATTACGAAGCTGATGAATGCGGATCGATGAACAATTGGTTAGCAGCCTCACCTCAGGCGCAAATTGCACATGGCGAAGTAGGGTGCATGGTATCTGTAGCCGACATGGCATCTAGAGAACCAAGACCGTTGCAGGATGGTGAAACAATGGATTTAGGCGGCAAAAAAGTTCGATACTTCTATACACCGCATGTTCCGCATGGTTGGGATGCTGGTTTGATTTTTGAGGAAACCACCGGCACGCTCCTTTGTGGGGATTTATTTACACAGTCCGGCGATTCTGTTGCGATTACCCAATCGGACCTGATTGGACCAGCATTTAAAACCGAAGAACTGTATCAAGCAACCGTTTTAAACAGTCTTACTGCGCCAACCATCCGCAGACTGGCAGAGGTCAATCCAACTGCATTGGCGTTAATGCATGGACCTGCATTTCAAGGAAATGGGAAACAAGCATTGTTAGATCTTGCTGATGGCTACGAAAAGATGTTTAAAGCAACGTTGTAATCCAATTCGATCAGCTTAGTCGCTGCTTGCATTCTTCCAGGATTTCAGCGGTACGCGAGCAGCCAATCCGGGTGGCTCCGAGTTCACGAAACATAAGTAAGGTATCAAGATCTCGAATTCCACCGGCTGCTTTCACTTGAACGAACGATGGTGAATGCTTTCGCATTAAAATGACATCTTCGGGGGTTGCTCCACTGATGCCATAACCTGTTGATGTTTTAACCCAATCTGTTCTTAATTCACCACAAATTTCGCACAGCCGAATTTTTTGAGCATTATTCAAATAACAGTTCTCAAAAACGATTTTTACTTTCTGATGCGAAGCGTGAATCAATTCGATGATTGCCACAATTTCAGATCGCACATAATCCCAATTTCCGCTGATGACCTGACTGATGTTCACAACAACATCGAGCTCTTCACATCCGTCATCCAATGCCTGTTTTGTTTCGGAGATTTTAGCGAAAGTTGCATGAGCACCATGTGGAAATCCGATTGTTGTACTTGCTTTAACACCGCTTCCCTTTAGCAATTCAGAACATTGCTTCAAATAAAACGGCATGATACAGACACTTGCTACTTCATACTTGAGCGCAATCTGAATTCCTTGTTCAAGCTGATCGACTGTCAACGCAGGATTCAGCAAAGAATGATCAATCATTTTAGCAATGTCTTTCAGTGTGTAGTCCACATTTGATTTATAACATGAAATATGGAGCGTGGACGCTCCCGTGTATAATGCGCACAATGAACAGCACGCCTTTGCGAATAGTTTCTATCGGCGAATGTACTATCGATCATTACCTTGATTTGGAAAAACAATATGTCGGAGGCATCTCGCTCAATTTTGCGGTTCATTGCAAACGTAGCGGCGCTGAAGATGTTTCGCTAATCACCCGGGTTGGAAAAAATGATGAAAGAAAAATCTTGCAGAAACTCGCAACCGAAAAAGTAGATTCATCACACGTTAAAACGTTGAATGCTTCCACCGCTCGCCAGAACATAACATTGACTGCTTCCGGTGAACGCATTTTTCCTGAAGGTGGATATGATCCCGGTGTGCTGAAACATTTTCAATTGAGTGATTCAGAAATACAGTTCGTGCAAAGCCATAACCTCTTAGCTTCTCCAATGTTTCAACAACTTGAACCCTTATTCTGGCAAGTAATGTCGCTCCCATTCGATGGATGGCGTGTTGCGGATTTCCTGGATCTGGCGGATTACAAAAAGGATATGGACATTGTTGAACGGTTCATTCAGAAACTGACGATTGCATTTATCAGTGGTGATCATCACTTAATCGATAAATTACGTCCACTTTCGCAGAGGACTCAATGCTTAATTGTAGTTACCTTGGGAGAAGAAGGCAGTGTGGCATTAATCAAAGGCGAGCCGCTTTTTCATCCTTCATTCAAAGTTGCGGAGATCGTTGACTCAACAGGATGCGGCGATGCATTTCAGGCAGCGTTCACCGTTTCTTACTGGCGTGAAAAAAATATTCAACGGGCGTTAGAATCCGGAGCCAGACAGGCAGCAACAGTGCTTCAACATTACGGAACAATCGGATAATGTTTCGCACAATTTTCCCCAAACGAAAATCCATCATCGGAATGATCGCATTACCGCCACTGCCCGGCTATCCGGAATTTCGCGATCTCGATTCTGTGATTGAACGTGCACTCGGTGATCTTGATACTTTGCAGCAAGGTGGTATCGACGGCGTGTGCATTGAAAACGATTACGATCAACCTCATCAGCTTACTGTTGGACCTGAAATCGTTGCTGCCTTCACAATCATTGCAAAAGAAGTAAAGCGATTTGCGAATGTACCGGTAGGACTTCAAGTTTTGTTAAACGATTGGCGCGCATCACTGGCAATTACCAAAGTAATTGATGCACAGTTTGTTCGATTAGATTTTTTTGTTGATAAAGTTCGAATTGCTGCCGGCGTTATAGAACCACAAGCTGGTGAAGTGATTGAATATCGCAAAAAAATCAAAGCTGAAAATGTCTTGCTTCTAACCGATGTTCAGGTGAAATACAGCGAATCGCTTGAAACCGGGAAGTCGCTCACTACATCAATACAGCAAGCGATTGCTCATCACTCTGACGCGATCATTATAAGCGGCAAGGCTACCGGACAAAGTCCATCTTTAGAAGATCTAAAGGAAGCACGCAAAAGCGCTGGCGATTTTCCCGTATTGGCAGGCAGCGGAACAACTCCGGAAAATGTTGGTAATCTGCTCCACTATGCAGATGGCGCGATTGTGGGAACTGCATTCAAAAACAGCATGGCATCACATGAACGTGTGATTGTTAAACGCGTGAAACAATTGATGGATGCGGTAAAGATTACTTAATTTCTTTAATAGGACCCGGACGATTAAAGAACCAGTTCCCAATTAATTTTTGAAGCGAGAATCCATTAATTTTCAATCCAGTAAAGCGTTGATACGGAAGAACTCCATGAGTGTTGGTACGCGGGCTGAATGCTGCATTTACATTTGATAGTGAGTCACGCACTGCAGCAGCAAATAGATCGGCAAGCGCTTTCTCAGCGGGATCGAATGGAAATTTCACACCTAATCCTGACAAAAAGACCGGATCATATTGGGACATTTGAACCATTAAAGGAGCGTTCAAAAACCGATATACATCCGAGGAATAACAAATGTATTTTTTATTTGGATTTGCTTGAACACAACTCGCATCAGGTTTGCCGTTCCATAACTTCAAAGCTTCATTGACCGGAAATACAGACTGTGGAATCGGTAAACTGAGTGCTTGTGCAGGTGTCCATCCAGCGTCATTTACGCCACGCACTTCTGCTGCCGGAAATTGTGCTGATAACCAATCTAAATGGACCATCACACCGATACCGCCGGCTGAGGTGCCAGAAAATAAAATACGATTTGCAGATGAAAGCCCTTTGGTATTGCGAAGTTCATTAACTATTATCCGCACGATTTTTATTCCACGAAATTCATATTCACCTGTTGCATTACTTTTTTCACGATCACCGCTCCACAAATCGGAACTGCAATATGGAATTGCAACTTGATTTGCGTTGAAAAAATCAGGATTGTTTGCAGCCAAATCCGAAAGCACACCATTACCGACAAAAGTTGAAGGATAGCCTTTTGAACTCATCAACTCCGGTGAATTTATTTTTCGTTCATTACAGCTTTCTACGGAGTAACACAACCCGCCTCCGGAAAGGAAAATTACCCAGTTGTTGCTGCCGGACCCTTTTCCCTGGCGGAAATAATAAACTGCGGGGCTTCCATCATTGCAAACTGCCTGTCTGGCTGATGCATTTGGAACAGTTATTTTCTGAAGTGGCGCAGCGTTAACAAATGATGTTAAAGCAAAAAGAATAAGGATAATGCGATAAATCATGTTGTTAATATAGAGATTTGAAACGCACGGTTCAACGAACTATTTTGCGCAGGGTGTTAATGTTTCGCACGGTGTTGTGTTCTTTGTATCTGGCTTTCGCAATCAACATTCCGAATTTGCTTTTCAAAGTGTTCCCTTTTAGAACTTTCCAATAAACAACTCCATTTCCCACAGCAACTTCTTCAAGTTTTTTATCGAATAGTATCGACGTCACAAGCTCATCTCCAATATCGCTCGAAAGAAACACCACGTAGTGTTGAGAATTTGCGTCAGTGCTATCAAACGGATAACCCTGAATTACTTTCCCAACATTGGAAATATTGTAAACAATTACTCGTGCTGGATATTTGAATTGTTTCGTTAATCCTGATTCCAGAACTTCGGTAATTTTTTTTATATTCGGTTCATCTGTCTCAAAGATCACGTTGCCGGTATTCAGAATGGTTGATACGTTTTGATATTTCAGTTTCTCGAAAAATTTCTTGAGATCACCCATTTCAATTTTTCGATTTCCACCAACATTAATTCCTCGCAGAAACGCAACGCACTTATTAGCAGAAGTTTTCTTAGCCATATTCTTATTTTATCTCTGTGAGCTTTGTGGTTAGAAGCCCTCTTTACTTCTGTTTAAACGCAAAGTAGCATCCATTTAAACCGGAGGTCTTTGATGAAACGCAGAGATTTCTTGAAAACAAGCGCTTTAGCTTGTGCCATTGCAGGTACTCACCCATGGTTGACTCAATTCAGTTACGCAGACGATTTGGATCCACTCAAACTCGAAGAAACAACCATTCTTCAATTGCAGGACAGAATGAAGTCCGGAGAGATTACCGCACGATCACTCACTGAAGCATACCTGAACAGAATTGATGCGATCGATAAACAAATTAATTCGGTTATTGAAAAGAATTCCGAAGCAATTGATATTGCTGAGCAGCTAGATCGTGAACGGAAACAAAAAGGGTCACGGGGCTCGCTGCATGGAATCCCAATTTTAATCAAAGACAACATTGATACTGCTGATCGAATGAAAACCACAGCGGGGTCATTGGCTTTGCTTGATTCAAAGCCTAAACAAGATGCATTTGTGGCACAGAAATTACGCGAAGCCGGCGCCGTAATCATAGGAAAAACGAATTTAAGCGAATGGGCGAACATTAGATCCAGTCACTCTACGAGTGGATGGAGCGGCCGCGGAGGTCAGACCAAAAATCCTTATGCATTGGATCGAAATCCCTGTGGTTCAAGTTCGGGTTCGGGTGCTGCGGCAGCCGCGAATTTATGCGTCGCTGCAATTGGAACAGAAACCGATGGATCGATTGTATGTCCTTCTTCAACTTGTGGCCTTGTTGGAATCAAACCAACTTTAGGATTGGTAAGTCGTTCAGGAATTATTCCGATCGCACATACACAAGATACAGCTGGACCAATGGCCCGATCTGTTTCTGATGCGGCAATTATATTGGGCGCTTTAACTGGAATTGATCCGCGTGATTCAGCAACAAATGAAAGCAAAGGCAAAATGTTAATGGATTATACAAAATTTCTTGATCCCGATGGTTTGCGCGGCGCACGCATTGGTGTTCATAGAAAGTCATTTGGGTTCAATGACGAAGTTGATGAACTTATGAATGATTTGATCAAAGTAATGAAAGAACGCGGTGCAGTAATTGTGGATCCGGCTGATCTCACAATTCCACCGGAATTTTCCGATACGGAAACCGATGTACTGTTATACGAATTGAAAGCAGATTTGAATACTTACCTCTCAAATCTCGGTCCTGCTGCGCCAATGCATACGCTGGGAGAAATTATCGACTTCAACGAAAAAAATCGTGAAAAGGAAATGCCATTCTTTGGTCAAGATCTTTTTATCAAGGCGGAAGCAAAAGGACCCTTGACCAGCAAAGAATATTTGGATGCGGTTAAGAAGAATAAAGAACTCGCGCGCGAAAAAGGAATCGATTTCGTCATTCAGAAGAATAAGCTTGATGCTATGATCGCACCGACAGGAGGCCCGGCCTGGCTAACAGATTATGTAAATGGTGATCATTTCACCGGCGGATATTCATCCGCTTCTGCTGTTGCAGGATATCCACACATTACAGTTCCAGCCGGTTATGTTTCAGGATTACCGGTAGGAATTTCGTTTTTCGCATCTGCTTATAGTGAACCAACTTTGATCAAGCTTGCATATTCCTTTGAACAAGCAACAAAAGCGCGACGCGCTCCTACGTTTTTACCAAGCGTCAAGATGGCCAATCTCGGAACATCAACTCAAAAAATCAAAGCATTGCTAGTTTAACTACCCGGCCAACGGCTTAAGCTCCTTGTAAAGTTCGAATCGGTCGCACTTCGATGCTGCCAACGCGTGCTGGTGGAATTTTTGATGCAATCTGAATTGCTTCATCCAGATTCGCTGCATCAATCAAATAAAATCCTGCAAGTTGTTCCTTGGTTTCAGCAAATGGTCCATCAGTAATAGATACTTTGCCACTCCTAACTTTGACTACAGTAGCAGTTTCCACTCGTTGGAGAGCTTCCGCTGCAATGTATCGGCCGTATTTCGAAGCGAATCGCCAAATGCCATGCATTCACTATCCGGAATGAGCGACATATCTTTTTCTTCACCATAGACCAGGCAAATGTACTTCATGATTTTCTCCTAAAGCTTTTTATCATAATGGTTTGATTTGCAGTTTGGATAACTTTTTCCTCCAAAATCGAAATAACACTGGGTAGTCGTTCGACAAAACACAAAATCGACAACCTGCATTTGACGAGGCGACTTTGAACTCAATATAATCGAGCCGTTACCTATCTCCCCCAGCAGCAAGCAATTTGCTGGTTTATCTCCACACAACCAACTCTTATCCCAAGGGTCATTGGAGGGCAACATGAAACGAGCTTTTAGTTTCATTCCTTTTATTTTTCTGTTCTTTTTGTTTCTTGCTCCGCTAGGTTTTGCCGCAGACAATCCGGATTACGATTCGGTAGCAGACAATCTTGTGAACAAATCCCTGAATGTGCAACCTGGAGAATCAGTTCTTATCACAGGAACTCCTGCTGAAATCAAATTGTTGGAAGCGATCTATGTCGCGGTCTTTAAAGCGGGCGGACAACCTGTTGTTCAACTAAATCTGCCTGAAGCAGATAAAAGAGCCATTATGGAAATGCCTGTGGAATATTTGAAAATTGTTCCGACAGCTCCATTACTTATGGCGCGTGCATTTGATTGTCAGATCAATGCAACATCAACTGCGGATCCAACTCTGTTTGCTGATGTTCCGGAAGAAAGACAAGCGATGGTGCGAAAAGCAGGTGCGACTCTGAGTCATGCATTCCGTTCACTTCGGACCCCGTACTGTAACGATCGGACAAACAGGTGGAATCCCAACACAAGCCTATGCAGACGCGCAGGGTGCAGATCTTGCACAAATGTCTAACATGTTCTGGCATGCGGCAGGTGTAAATCCAAGCGAAATTGCAGCAACAGGCAAGCACATCACCACAATTTTGAATCCAGGTACAACTGTAAAAATCAGTTCACCTGCTGGAACAAATTTGACTTTCACTGTTGACAAATATCCGGCTCGAATCAATTCCGGCCGTACAGAAGATGTATTAGGATTCACTGGTCCGGCGCAAGCATGGCTGCCTGCCGGTGAAGCATTTGCCAGCGTTCAAAGTTCCAGCGCTACCGGTGTTCTTGTAGTACCTCATACTCAATTTCGCGGGATGAATATCGACAATTTGAAATTGAATTACGTCAACGGAAAACTCACAACAGTTACCGCTGAGAAAAATGGTGAGATCATCCAAAAGTTTCTTGATTCTTCATCTGAAGAGATCAAAGATCTATCGATTATTGACTTTGGGTTGAACCCAAATAGCTCTCCACTTGGTAAATATCTGTCGTTTGAAATGGGAGGCGTTGTCACTCTTGGAATTGGGAACAATTCATGGGCAGGCGGCATAAATGATGCTGACGCAGGCCTCACATTTCATCTTTCCGATACTGATGTTTGGGTCGGAGAGAAGCAGTTGATTAAGAAAGGAAAGCTGGAGCTTACGAAGGAATAGTTAAAAGGCGGTAGACTTCGATCACAAGAAGTCTACCGTACTAACAACGTACACCGAACTTTGCTGGATATCTACGTCGCTTCAGTAATTCTTTTGCCTTCGAAAATGAGAACCACACCATTTTGCCGCTGATGCTGTCGTTAGAATGCAATTTCAATTCGGTAAAAAATTTCAGATAGAAAAGGCCCGACTCACGTGGACTCATTGCTGACAACGGTGCAATTATGTTTGAGTTGCCGATGTCATAAATCTTTCCTCCAAAAATCGAGATAACATTGCGGAGTCGTTTGGGGAATGCCTCAAATCGACAATCAGGAAGTGCAATGTATAAGAGGCTTTTACCACAGCTTTGAAGATAAATGGTATAAAATTGATATAAAAAGAGTATAATTATGTATGAGGTTGAAATGGGAGGATAACAAACGTCAGCAGGTCTTAAATAAGCGTCATATAGACTTTGCTGATTTGGAAGACCTCTTGTATATGCCTTATGTTGAGGATCAACGTTCGGATAATCCGGAACAATACCGAATAATTGGTTTCGCGGAAGGCAAGATCACGACCTTCATTGTTGAATACCGTGAAGATGAGGTTGGAGAATTCATCTGGGTTATTACAGCGTGGAAGTCAACAAAACAAGAAAGAGAAACCTATGAAAAAGAAACTCGCTAAAACTAACATTCAAGATATAGAAGAAATTGCTGAAAAAGCGCAACGCGGCCAGGACGTATCAAAGTATTTTACAGGTCAACATACTGTTAAGCAGCGTGTAAATATCGATTTTCCCCTAGAGTTACTAAGAACGATCGATAGTGAATGCAGACGCATCGGAATTACACGGCAAGGTTGGATCAAGATGGCCTGTGATGAAAAGATCCGGCGGGCTCAAACTACGCGAATCGTCAAGTCCATCCGTTAGTGTGCAAAAATAAACTAGCAGCGTACACCGAACTTTGCAGCATATCTGCGTCGCTTCAGTAATTCTTTGGCCTTAGAAAACGAGAACCACACCATTTTGCCGCTGATACTTTCCTTAGAATGCAATTTCAATTCGGTAAAAAATTTCAGATAGAAAAGTCCTGCCTCACGTGGACTCATTGCTGACAACGGTGCAATGATGATTGGCGCTATTGATGGATTTGACTTCAAAATCGATTCGCCAGATTCTGCGTCAAAACCATCCGTGGAACAAATCGCTAGCAGATATGGTGAAACATTTTGAGAACCAGGTGTTTCCAAAACGTCCTTGTGTGAATGAGCGAAAATTAAAAGACTATTGAATTGATATTCACTCAACTGATTGCCACCGGCGTGCAACGGCGCATCTGCTTCCATGTGCAATCCTGATTTTTTTAGACTTTGATAAAGCCGATCTGAAAAGGCGTGCTCCCATCCCTGCCGATTTTGAGTAGTATCAGCCATCAAAATTCGTGGAACGCCAGGAATGCTTATTGAACTCCACATATAAAACTCAGATCAAGGATACAAGATGCAAGGCGGAACAAAGGCACTTATCAGCCGTATATCTTGCATCCTGGATCCTGCATCTGTTTTGCTTCCCTTCTATATATGATAATGGGATGGAAGATCAAATAATTTATCAGACTTCGCGAGATCCAAAAACCTTACAATTAGAAAAAACAGAGGACGGCAGATATCGATTGGTCATCACCGTCAAAAAATTAGGAGCGTTTACTGCTGTAGAATATTTTCTGGATCGAAATGAAGCCGACCAACTCAGTCAAGCACTTGCCAAATAGTTGGGTGGAAAATCATTGACTCAACGACATTGGTATGTACTGATAGCTATCGCCGCAATCACTTTTGGAATCATCAGCGCAATTGCTGATCAATGGCTTTGCGATGACGCGTTCATCACTTTCCGGTACTCCGCCAATCTTGTTCACGGATCAGGTCTTGTATTTAACCCCGGTGAAAAAGTCGAAGGTTATACAAATTTTCTGTGGGGGCTGTGGTCTGCTTTAGCCATGTTCTTGGGATTGAATGTTGAAAGCTGGTCTATTTTTTGGGGCATTTTCTTCTATCTGGCAAGCTTGATCGTTCTATTTCTGCATACAAAGGATCTGCAATCAGGAACAACCCACTACCTGTTACCAGTTGCCACTCTGTTTGCAGCGTTCCATCCTGATTGGCAAATCTACGCAACCAGTGGATTGGAAACATCGTTTCAAACATTCTTATTGATTTTTGCGTTCGCAATGCTTTTCCGAAGACAACCGCTCTTCATCACTGCCGGAATTAGTTCAGCACTTGCTACTTTGACGCGACAAGACTCGTTTCTATTTTTCCTTATAGCATTTCTAGTTCTTGTTTTATTTCACAGAAAAAAGATGCGCGGCATCGTTAGTTTTACAACTTCTTACTTAGTTCTTGTTGTTCCATTTCTGATTTGGAGAATCTGGTATTACTCCGATATTTTTCCGAATACTTATTATGCGAAGTCAGCCAATTTAACCTGGTATTCGCAAGGCTTTTTCTACATCCAGCTTTATTTCGAAAAATATTGGATCTTTGGCGTGGGGCTTCTACTCGCTCCCATTTCCGTTTTGATATGGGGCAAGAAAATATTTGAAAATGATTTTTGGAAGGGACGTGTAGTTCCAGAAATGCTATTCGTTACTCTATTTTGCCTGGTCTATATGTGGTATCTCGCGCGAGTGGGAGGCGATTTTATGTTTGCACGAATGCTTATACCATTCACACCGTTCTTAGCTTTAGCTCTTGAATTAACAATTCTTCCGATGATTTCTGCCGCGCCTCGCGCAATTCCTATTTCCGCAAAAGGAATTGTCATGGTTGGTGTTCTGTTAATCTTATTTGTTTATCAGGGAGCACGGTGGTCAGGCCTGGGTGGAAAGCGTGGAGTTTACAACGAATGGTACGTCTATCATAAATTCCAGCTAGATTGGGCAAGCGAATCCAGAAAAAAAGCTGAAGTGCTGAATCGATATTTTGCAGGATTGCCAGTGCGGATCGGTTTTTTTGGAGGCGAAGCACGAATGCTGTTTTATATGCCCAATGTTGAAGGAGTGGAATGCGAGACAGGCTTAACTGATTACTTCACGGCACATCTCCCATTGCTCAAGCGCGGACGAGTTGGACACGAAAAGAAACCTCCAATCGATTATTTGATCAATCAGCGGAAAGTTCAGTTTGTTTTTGCCGGCCATGCTGTTGACGCATTGCAGTTACGCAACGCCATTCCAAATCTCAAGATCCGTTTCGATGGAATTGAAGGGCAGATATTGTTCTGGGACGAACCATTATTGAAGGAATTGAGAAAAAGAGGTGCAGTATTTCCAGACTTTCCCAGTCAAATCGATCAATACATCGCAAACATGAATAAATTGCCACAGGAAAAAATTAAGCGAGACTATAGAATGTTAAAAAGATTTTATTTCGATCCAACAAAAGATCGAACGCGAGAACTTCCGTTCTTACAACGAGAGGCAATCTAAAGAAGACTTTTTTCTGTGATTCAGAGTCTAAGTTAGAATCGGGAAGGGAAAAATGCTTTGTCCTGTTTGTAACGTGTATCTACTGAAATCAATCCGAGAAAATGTGGAAATTGATTGCTGTCCACGATGCGGCGGTATCTGGCTGGATCATGGCGAGCTTTTCACAATGCTGACTTCGCTGCTAAAGCAGCAAAGGCATCAAAAAGGTTACCGGAAACAAAAAGTCAAAATTTCTTAGCGACCTGGGCGGTCAACGCGCGCATTTCGAAATTAATTGCTGGCTGCTTTTGCTTTATGATCTTTCCGGCCGACCTGCTCCCAAAGATGGGTGTAAGCAAGTGCAAGACGGTATGCGAGTTGTTCATTGGTAGTAGATGCGTGATGTCCTCCTTCAGTATTTTCGTAATACCAAACATTGTAGTATCCGGATTCAAGCATCTTCGCCACCATTTTTCTTGCATGGCCAGGATGAACACGATCATCACGAAGTGATGCATAAAAGAAAACTGGCGGATATTTTTCACCACTTTTCAAATTCTGATAAGGTGAGTAACTCTTAATAAATGCCAGATCTTCCGGTTTGTCAGGGTCTCCATATTCTGCAGCCCAGCTAGCACCTGCCAGAAGTTTGTTGTATCGGACCATATCTATCAAAGGGGATCCACAGATAATTGCGCCATAAAGTTCCGGATGTCGAATCATAAGTGCCATTACCAGAAGCCCACCATTGGAACGACCTTCAATAGCAATATGATCAGGGGATGTTATCTTGCGTGTAACAGCATCTCGCGCGATCGCTTCAAAATCCTCAAACGCTCTAGTACGATTTTCACGCAGCGCCGCGTCGTGCCATTCCGGGCCGAATTCACCACCGCCACGAATATTTGCAAGCACAAAAACCCCTCCTCGCTCTAACCAGAGTTTTCCATAAGCGCCAGAAAGATGTTCATATGATCCTGAGTATGACGGAGTCAGTGCATTCCGAAAACCACCATAAGAAAAAATATGTGTAGGATTTTTTCCATCCAACGGTGTTCCCTTCTTCATAACTACAAAATAAGGAACCTTCTTACCATCTGCAGAGATTGCCCAATACTGATTCACTTCAAATTGATGTTCATCGAAAGTTGGTTTTTGCATTTTGATCGCTTCAGGCTTCAAACTCTGAGAAGGAACATAATAAAGTGTGGGTGGAATGGTGAAGGATTGATATTCCACAAAAAAGTCACCTGATGCATCAAGATCGTGCGGAATTGTGATCGCACCATTTTCCGGAAATGGAATCGCACGCCGGTTCCAACCATTTGATTCTAGTTCAAATCGATACAGTCGTCCTCTTACTTGATCCAACATCAAAATAAGAATTCCAGAATCAGAAGACGCAACATCATACACAATCTCTGTTGCCGTGGGAGCAACAACCAGATCAACATCACCTGTGCCAGCACGAAGCACTTCAGGTGAAGCAAGGATTACCGAGCCTTCGACAAATTTTTTGCTTCCAAACGTCCAATCTTTGTTTAATGAAAATACCAGCTTCCCCTGATATGCACCGTTGATGTTTGCTGTTCGTGGGATATTTAACTTTTGTAACTTATTGTCAATAAGCTGATAATAATCATCACTCCACGTTGTAAGATTTTCTGAAATAAGATCAATATCACTCACTTTTGTGCGGATTCGAGTTCCATTAGCACGTACTGATTTTTTGGAACCCTCAAAAATATTTTTCGCTTCTCCAATCGGTGTTCCGCGCTTCCAAATCTTTACAATGCGGGGAAAGCCAGATTCAGTCAGTGAATCTTTTCCGAAATCAGTGCTGACAAACAAGGTGTCATGATCTATCCATGAAGCATCACTCTTTGCGGCTGGCAGGAAAAATCCATCCGTAACAAAAGCGAGTTTATCCATATCAAATTCCCGCATTTCGGAAGCGTCACTCCCACCGGGAGAAAGAAACACTAAACAATTCCTGTTTTCTTTAGGAAGGCATGAAATACTTTGAAGAACCCAGGATCGTCCTTCCTTTTTTGACAATTCATCTAAATCGAGAATCGTCTGCCAATTCGGAACGGGTTTACGAAATTCTTCCAGAGTCGTGCGACGATAAATGCCACGCGGATGATTTTGATCGTTCCAAATGTTGTAGAGCCATTTACCACGTTGTTCAACTGATGGAATACGCGACTCGGAATTCAATACTTCAAGAGCCTGTTTATAAAGCGATTCAAATTCGGGCTTCGATTTAAATGCATTTGATGTTCTTTCGTTTTGACCGGTTACCCAGGCCAGGGCATTAACTCCATCGATTTCTTCTAACCATATCCAACTATCTGTCGTAGCAGGACTGTCAGCACCAAGAATCACTGAAGTAAGAATTATGATAGCAACTACAATCATCCGTTTTTTCATGCAAGCAGACCTCTACAATTTTTTTATGATTTGTTTTTCCGGCGGGGTTCAAAAGTTTTCATGTTGCAGTCAGGTAGATGTTCGATAATAAGGATATGGTGGAGATAAGGGGATTCGAACCCCTGACCTCCTGCGTGCAAAGCAGGCGCTCTCCCAACTGAGCTATATCCCCAATCTAAATTGCGGATTTCGGATTGCGGAATGCGGGCCTCAAATTCTCGCTCTTCTTTAACTATTTCTAACTGAGCAACAAATTAACAACGAAGAGAAAGAATTTAAAGCCCGCAATCCGAACTCCGCATTCCGCAATTGATAGTGGGCCTAAGTGGAGTTGAACCACTGACCTCACGCTTATCAGGCGTGCGCTCTAGCCAACTGAGCTATAGGCCCAACGGAATTTCAGATTTGAGATTGAAGATCGCTCGAGCCCAATCTGAAATCTGCAATCTGCAATTTCAAATCTGAAATCAGGTGAACAATGTATTGCGAACCTAAATCGTTGTCAAGTCTCGAGAACATTCAGGAAGCTGCAGGTGGAAAAAGTGGTAAATTGGCATATTAAATTCTACCGGATTACCATCGATGAAAGTCTCTATTATTACTCCCTTCCATAATTCCGAAAACACCATTTCGGAAACAGCGGAATCCGTTTTAAGTCAAAATTATATGGATTGGGAATGGCTTCTATTCAATGATGCGAGCACTGATAAAAGTCTTCAGATAGTCGAACAATTACACGAAAAAGACTCAAGAATCAGGCTAATTGGGCAATCTGAAAAATCAATGGGACCCTCTTTTGGAAGAAACCGTTGTATAGAAAAATCAAAAGGAGAAATTATCGCATTACTTGATGCTGACGACTTATGGCAATCTCAATATTTAACCCAGCGTGTAAAAGGTTTTTCAGACTTTCCTGAAGCAGGAATGATATATGGCCCTGCTACTTATTTTGGTGATAGACAAGAATTCCTTCAAAATACCGGTTTCCATGATTCCAAATTATTCAAACCTGGAAAACTTATTTTGCATTTTATGGGCAGCATTAAGGCGACACCCATTACTTCTGGCGTCACGATTAAAAAAGAAGTCTTCAACAAACCGATAGCTTTCCGCCAGGAATTAAGGAGAGCAGAAGACATTGCTCTATTTCTTTCAGTCAACCAGTATTTCAGTGTTTTTTACGATGCGACACCTGTTTTTAAGTACCGTCGTCACACAGCTTCCTCGACTTCAAGAGCGAAACAAGCTGGCATCATTCATGAAATGGACTTGCCTTTCTACAAATGGTTACTTGAGTTTTCAGGTAGTACTGGATCTAAGAAAATAAAACGAATGGGAAATAAAGTTTATTATGAACACACAATTTCTGTATTTAGGGGCCTATGCCCGGGTTACATAAAAAGCCGACAAGGCATATACAAAGATTTGACAGAAGTAAAATTGCCCAGATTTTTTTTCTTGTTCTTTTTGTTGGACTGCCTTGTACCGCTAAAATTTTCAAAAAAAATCAGAGCTAGAACTTACCAAACATTTAACTATTGAGATAGGGCTAGCGAACCTTAAAACTGAACAAATTTGCCGGGGCGCGAAAAGGATCACGGGATTGTTTCCCTGTTACATCTTTTGCAGAGAGAAAATATTCGATGGTAACTCCTGATGATTGTGCCGGAATGAAAGCTTGAAATTTGTCGGCTTGTCCAGCAACAGGCTGGAAAGTTAGTTTGGCAAATGCGCTGGAACCCTGACGTCTCCAGTTTACAAAAAGCTGTGAAGGATTCAGCCCTCGTTGCGCACGAATCTTTGCCAGCACGCGATAAGGTTGAGCAGTTTGGTTTGTATCTTTTAAAGCCTTGTGATCGACAACCACTGATTGCGCCGGCAGGAAATCGATCGCTTTGTTTAAATCAACAATTCCCCAACCAAAATCATTATCAGGTTGATTCGATCTGCTGGCGGTCATCATGATAGCTTCCCGCACTTGCAATGGTGTCCAATCAGGACGCGCTGATAAAAGTACTGCTGCGCAACCTGCAACCAGCGGACATGAAAAGGAAGTTCCGCTGGCTCGTCCGAAGGATCGCGTTGTGAAATTGCTTGCAAGATATGTACTGACTCCACGTGCAACTACTTCCGGCTTGATGCGTCCATCTGCAGTTGGGCCGCGCGAACTAAAATCGGCAATTCCACCCTGGCCATTGATTGCGCCTACTGCAAGAATATTAAATGCATCCGCAGGTGCGCCTAAACTTGGAGAAAACGGACCTGCGTTTCCGGCAGAATTCACCACAACAATTCCTTTGCGGGCCGCAGTACCTGCTGCACGCGATGTGATCGGAGTTGTGCCATTGTAATCAGACTGGACCATACCAGTCTGAATAACCAAGCGAACTGCTGATAACACTCGCCCCTTTACGATCAGCCCATTCCATCGCTGCAACCCAATTATCTTCTTCAACCATCGTTTCACTTCGAATATCTTCGGTCACTGCCAAAAGAAAATCGGCCTGATATGCAGGTCCATAATATTGCCCGGGAACTGAACCACCAACACAACTCCATGTGCCAGTACCATGCGAATCAAATTCTCCGCCGTTTGTTACATCATCATCATTAAAAACGAAATCATGTTCCGCAATTACTTTGTGATTTTTGAACGCGATGTGATCTTTTCGAAAACCGGTATCAAAGATCGCAACAATTTCTCCTTTGCCGGAAAATCCTCTGAGGTGTGCGGCAGGAACTTTCAATTGTGCAAGTTGATCCCGCGAAGATCCATAATTCAAAGCAGTTGTTGATTGCGGTAAAAAATTTCGTTCCGAAATTTGTTCTATCGGCTCTATAGCTCTCCTGTACGTTCGAACGGATTCAATCGATGAAACAAAAGAAAAAGTGCGAACGACAGAGATGCAGTTGGAATTGCATTCTGCACTAATGGCATTCAGCCATCGTGATTCAATTCGAACTTTTGCGCCTGCACCTCGCACCATATTTAAATAGCCCGAATCCACAGGTAAATCAGTTTCATCAAAGGTTGTCAGGCCGCGTGCTTCACGTCTTTGTAGTGCAGCTTCAGAAAATTGCAATTTAGCTGATTGAAAAGATTTCAACTTCCATTGAGGTTTGTCTTTGAAAAAAATCCAGACTCTGCCGGAAATATTTGAAGGTACAACTTCAAAAGTGAAAATGAATAAGGTGAGAAATAATAGAAGATAGCGTAACTTCATTTTTCTGAAACTCTCCCTCCTTATGCTTTACCTCATAAAAGTATGCGCTAAAAAAAATAAAGACCCTTCGGGTAGCTAAGCCGAAGGGTCTAATTATCAATAAGGACTAATAGCGGTCCCGTTTTCCGCGGAATCCACCGCCGCCTGTGTTCTTTCTTTCTTGTGGTCGCGATTCGTTTACTACGATGCTGCGTCCACCAAATTCAGCGCCATTAAAACGCTTAATTGCATCAGCAGCTTGATCTTCAGTTGCCATTTCCACAAAACCAAAACCGCGGGACTGATTTGTAAAGCGATCGCGGATAATATTCGCAGATACTACTTCACCAGCTTCTGAAAATAGATCACGAATTTCATCTTCCTGGGTTGAGTAGGGCAATCCACCTACAAAAAGTTTCTTTTGCAAAAGTATCTCCTCATGTTAAGAACTGAAAGGGCCTTATTCAAACTCCCGCACCGAATCGAGACCCTTTCGAACGAGGGCAGGATTGCGAAACGCGGAAAGCTGATAGCAGAAGGCTTTTCAGCAAAATATTTTTGTTTAACTTTTTGTCAATGAAAAAACTCCGTTGACAATTCTTACTATAACGAATTCGTTGCTTTTTGCAAGAATAAGCGTCGTGATTTACCAGCGGTGATAGGCAGGATGTCCAGGTTTTACTGCAACAAAAACTGCGTGGCATGTTGCACACACTTTTCCATTGGCTGTTAATTTTGCATCTACTACAGCGCGATCATCTGTTGACTCTGTTACAACTGCACTTATGTGAACCGGAACATTTGTAGGTGTTGGACGTGTTAATTTCACTGCAAACTCTGCGGTGACTGTACATGGCGGATGATTTTCTCCAGCCTTTTTCATCAAATGCCATGCTGCGGCCCAATTGGAATGGCAATCCAGCAACGCGCCAATAATTCCACCGTTCAGCACTCCTTCAAATGCTTCATGATGTTTTTGTGGAGTCCATTCTGCAACAACTTCATCACCCTGAACAAAGCTCCGGATCTTCAAACCTTTTTCATTTGCTGGTCCACATCCAAAACATGCATTTTGCGGTGCATATGTTTCTTGCAAACTTTTTCCATTCATAGCAAAAATACCTTTAGTTAAATTTTAGTTTCAAAAGTTTTGATTCGCCGTTTTGCGGAACACTTAACACAAAAAAACTATCATATTCCTGGTCATCTAATTCCGGAATCTCCGGGCCGCCAAGTGCATGAATAATTTCTGGAAGAGTATTGCTGTGCCCTACAACCAGAACGACTTGTCCTGCATTTTTGCTGCGAATCGCATTTGCAAACTCATTGCTCTTCGCTGCATCAATGACAGTTGGATTGATGTTCAACTTTTTTGCAGTCGGTTCGGCAGTCAGCTTGGTACGTTCGTATTGACTTGTATAAATCGCTTGAACTCCTGCGTTACTCAACATCTCTGCAAGATGCGACGCGCGTGATTTCCCTGAGTCGGTCAGAAGTGGATCGTCTTTTGGAGTTGTACTCTTCTCCGCATGTCTAACTAGAATCACTGTGGTTATGCTTGATTCAGCTTGTGCGAAAGCTGCGGTTAGGAAAATTAGAAAGAAAAGTACGATTGATTTTCGTATCATCCGATCTCCTTTATGTGATGCGGACGTCTCGTCCGCTGAGCAGCATTTAACCACGAAGCTCACGAAGTTCCACAAAGTTTTTATCTATAGCCTTCAGCTTGAAGCGAAAACAAATCGGCGTAGAGTCCTTTTGCGGCCACCAATTCTTCGTGCGTGCCTGATTCTACAATGCGTCCGGAATTCAGAACCAGAATGCGATCGGCCATTCTTACAGTTGAAAATCGATGTGAAATAATGACAGCCATTCTGCCACGAACTAATTCCGAGAATCGGTGAAACACTTCATACTCTGCGCGCGCATCCAAACTTGCAGTGGGTTCATCCAAAATCAAAACTTGCGCGCTTCTCATATATGCACGGCCAAGAGCAACCTTCTGCCACTCACCGCCTGATAAATCCATACCACCATCAAATCTGCGGCCAAGCATTTGACTGAAACCGCCTGGAAATCTCGGCAGAAGCGAAGAGGCAAGCGATTTGTCCGCAGCTGCCTTAATTGAATCTGGAACTGGATTGCCGTTGCGTGTCTGATCCAAATATTGCTGCACTTCAGCGATTTCACCCACTCCTATATTTTCATCAAAGCGCAAATCGTATTCCACAAAATCCTGAAACAAAACGCCGATCGCTCGGCGAACTGAAGCAAGATCATATTCGCGCAAATCAACTCTATCTACAGTAATTCTGCCTTCAGTTGGATCGTACAAACGCGCAAGAAGTTTGGTAAGCGTAGTTTTGCCTGCACCATTTTCACCAACAAGCGCAATCCGTTCGCCAGGATGCAGATGAAGATTCAAATTTCGTACGGCCCATAGTTCACTTCCTGGATATCGGAAACCAACGTTTTCAAAAACAAAACCTTCGCGGATCGGGTTTGGAATCGGAGGCGCATCCTGCTTTGAAATAATTGATGGTTTCATCGCAAAAAAATCGAAAAGGTCTTTGAGATAAAGACTCTGATCATAAATATCGCTGGCGCTCATCAACAGACGTTGAATTAAATCACGGCCGCGCATAAAAGACGCAGCAAGAAATGTAAGAGTGCCAAGGGAAATGTGACCGCCTACTGCGCGCAAAAGGATCACAACGTACGCGGCATAGTATCCAAGAGTCCCAATCGCTGAAAGCAAAGTTGATATGATGCTCTTTCTCACTGCAAGCTTTTTGTTTTCCTGGTAAAACTGTCCCGCTAAAGTTTGAAATCGATTTACAAGCCATCCAGCCAGACCAAACATTTGCATCTCTTTTGCGGTCTCATCACTTGCACCCATGTATCTCAAGTAATCCAGTTGTCTTCGTTGAGGAGTCCAGCGATAGAAAAGCGAATATTGAAGCGAAGCAAAATGTGTTTCACCTAAAAAAGATGGAATCACTGCAACTGCAAGAAGCAACAACAACCAGGGATTAAACAAAAACAGTGCAACGGCAAGTGAAAGTAGTGTAATGAAGTCCTGACCCATAGAAAGAAGCGTTGCCAGCATTCCGATGCGTCCGGTAGTTTGTCTGCGTGCCCTTTCTAATCGATCGTAAAATGCCGGATCTTCGAAATAATAAAGATCGAGACGTGCAGCATGTTCCATTAACCGGATGCTGGTGATATTTGAAAAGCGATCTGCCAGCAAACTTTCGATCAAGCTGGAAACTCGCGCCAGAACTTCACCAGCAAATGCGATCGAAAATTCAAGTGCAACCAATTTCCAAAGATGCGTTAAGTCTGGATGTCCGCGAAGTGAAGCAACGACATTATCAAGAATTAATTTTCCAACCCACAATGCGGCAACGGGAACACAAGCGCGCAACAGCCGCAAAATCACCATTGCTACAGTTGCGCGACGATCTGTCTGCCATACCATTTTCAGAAACGGAAAAATGTGACGAAGAGCCGCGCGTCGTTCTTTCCATGTAAGCAGGTCGGGACGTGGTTGGGCCATTTCAATAAAGATAAATAAAATTCACCACAAAGGCATGCTCTGCGGTTAGTCTATTTCTCTGGAGGGAATGGAGTCATAACATCAACGGCTACTTTCCAATCGCCATTTTCTTTACGCCACGCACGCACATAACTTCCTTTTTCAACTTTTCCATCAACATCGCGTTGACTCAATCCATAGGTGTAGCCGAGATCACCGGATTTAGCGATGTCTCCGCCGGAGGGTTCCCATGTTAATGTGCCTTTTTCTTGTGCAACGATTCCTAATGCTTTGTCGCGGTTGGATTCAGGTAAGAGATTAGATCTCATCAGGCGTGTCTTTTGTGCTAAGAATTGCGCGAATGCTTTTTGCATTCCCTGTTCTTTGCTGAGTTGCGAAAACTTTCGGTCTATTTGCATCAATGTCGAACGATCATCATTGTTTGAATCGTTCGCTTTGCTTTGCGGAACAATTACTTCCAGCTTCACCTGGGTATTAGGCATGGAATGTTCTACGCCTTGATCCAAAACAACTTTCCATTTACCATCGGATTGTTTTTTCCAAAACGAAAAAAATTCTCCGTAGCCTACCGGCTTTGCATCAGACTTTTCACGATACTCATAAGGTCCAGTGTTGTAGCCAAGTTCCCCGGAGGCGGCGATCTCTGACAATACGGGTTGCCATGAAAGTACACCTTGTACCGGTGGACGCCCTTCATACCATTTCTTTCCCGCAACCGGTATCGGACGAAAAATAATTGCGTCGTCAGCAAAATTGGCAACGAACGAATCTTTAATTCCTTTTTCAACGGAGAGTTTTGAAAAATCTTTCTCCGCTTGAACAAGCGAATTGATGTCGGCTTCAGTCGCATTCAATATTAACGGCAACATTAAAAGTAAAAAGATTGATTTCATATTTTGAATTTTAGCAATGCTTTCCCGAAATTCTTTGTCGAAAAGCTATCAACAGGCCTGAATCGTGCGCCAACTGCATGTTATTTACTATCAAAGGCAATCGCGCGCCTCGTATCTCGCATCGCGCATCCCGCATCACTTATATCGTGTGCCATGTTTGATCACAATATCTACGCGTTGCAGCAAATCGATGTAGCGCAAAACGTCACCATGGACCGCAATGATGTCGGCATACTTCCCTTCTTCGATCGTACCGACATCTTTATCCACCTTCATCGCAAGTGAAGGCCAGTACGTTGCGGAACGGATCGCCATCATTGGATCAACTCCGAATTTGTTCACCCAAACATCAAGTTCATGCCATGTAGATTGACTGTGAAACTGCATTGGAATTCCGCTATCTGTTCCAATCAACATCACGACTCCTGTTTCGCGAAGTTGATTGAATTTGCGTTCTAAAGTAGGACGTCTTTGCGGAGTGATTTGAAAATAAGACAACCGCTCAGGATGTTGAAGGGATTGCTTAATGTCATCAATGATGTCTTGCGGCAGACCTTCATGCCACGAAGGATCATCTAATTGTTCCGGATTGTCTCGCATGTATTCGTAGTTGTACAAACCTTCTACTGTTGGAGTCCAGAATAGCGGACCAAGGCTCATCTGAGCGGTTCGTTCGCGAATCATTTGAATGATGTCCTGCGGATATTCGGGTGCTGTTGCTAATCCTGTATGTTCAAAACAATCAACACCTGCTTTCAAACCACGCCTGATTTCTTCAGGTCGATGCGAATGTGCGACAACGGGCAATTTGTTTTTGTGTGCTTCATCAACAACTGCCTGCACTTCCTCCATCGTCATTTGATCTTGATCAATTAGTTTGATGATATTCACACCGGCTTTGGCAAGCTTATCAACTTTTGCACGCGCATCGGCGGCACCCTTTACTCCCCAACGAAATAATTCTGTACCTGGATATGGTTCATGTTGAATGAAAGGGCCTGACATATACATTGTGGGCACCGGAATTTTTCCGGAATTAATTGCATCACGAACATGAATGCTGTCTTCAAGCGGCGCGCCTAAATCGCGAGCACTGGTCACACCTGCCAGTAACAATTGTTTTGCAGATGCCGGCATGATTTCTTTTTCCAAACGCGACGGATAGGTTTTGTCCCAGTGATCATAATCGGAATGGCCGTTGATCATCAGATGTACATGCATGTCCCAGAGTCCCGGTAGGATGCTCATTCCTTCCGTTGAAATCACTTCGGCATCTGCAGGCACACTTAACGTTCCCACTTGTCCGACGGCCGTAATCCGCTCGCCTTCTATCAAAATCACGCTGTTGCGGATCGGTTTAGTGCCGTTACCATCGATAAGTGTTCCGCCAACTAAAGCTATTTTTGATGCAGCATTTAAAGAAAGTGCAGAGAAAAAGATTAGGAAAAAGGCGCAGATTAATTTTCGCATCCGGATACCTCTGCCATACAAGTACCACAAACTTTTCCTGGATTCCAGAACTTACTTGACAGTCCCTGCGTATTGTATTAAGACATTAATACAAGTTGTGGAGCGCGGACTTTAGTCCGCTAAAAAAAAGAGCGTGAGGTGATTGTTGTTTCGGGTAACACCGCAGACTGGCGAACCGATTTACGAGCAATTAATCCGTCAGATTAAGCACGCTATAGCATCAGGAGCCATGAAAGAAGGCGATCAACTTCCAACAGTTCGAGATCTGGCAGCGAAGTTGGTAATCAATCCGAACACCGTTTCGAGAGCTTACCGCGAGCTGGAACGCGAAGGATTAATTGAAACGACCGCAGGTCGCGGTTCCTTTGTGAAGATTTCACCACCGCGGCTGTTTCGCGAAGAACGGAAAAAAAGATTGCAGCCTTTTTTGCAGCAATTGATTGCTGAAGCGCGGGTTTTGAATTTTGCGGATGATGAGCTGATTGAATTTTTGAAAGATATGCAGCGTAAATTTTCAAGTTCATGATGCGTGGAGCGAACTATGAGTGACAAAATTATTGAAACCATCCAGCTTACAAAAATGTACGGCGATCTTCTTGCCGTAGATCGTCTCGATTGGAGTGTTCCGGCAGGATCGATCTGCGGAATGCTAGGTCCAAATGGTGCTGGCAAAACTACGACTCTGAAAATCTTATGTGGAATGAATCATCCGACTTCAGGAAAGGCGCTTGTTCACGGATTGGATGCTGCAACTCAATCCATCGAAATTTTGAAATCCACTGCATTCATTCCGGAAGATAAAATCCTGTACGACAAGATGTCTGTAGAAAATTTTCTGCGATTTTACGGCTCATTTTTTCCCGATTGGTCCCAATCTACCGCTGAAAATTTTATTTCCAGGTGGAACATACCATTTGGAACACGCATGAATACGTTATCAAAAGGAAATCGAACCAGACTACTTCTTGCTGCAGCACTATCGCGAAAATCATCATTGCTAATTTTTGATGAACCAACAGAAGGTCTCGATCCGGCAGGCATTGAAGAAGTATTGTCAGCGATTGCAGCATCGGCATCGGAAGGAAATCGGACAGTTCTAATTGCTACACATCGGCTCGATGAGGTTGAACGGATTTGCGATCAAATCGCAATAATGAATCGCGGCCGTATTTTGCTGACCGGTGATCTTGATGACATTCGAACTCAATGGAAAACCATTAACGCAATCGGGGATGTTCCGATCGATGCAGTACGCAAATGGGAAAATATTCAGAACGCTGAACGCGAAGGATTAAGAATTCGTATTACTGTTAGTTCCGATCCGCAAAATATCGCAGCACGACTTCGAGATCAATATCACATCTCCAATGTGGAAATTCACGATATGAATCTTCGCGAGATCTATCTTGCCGCTACCGGCTTTACAGGAGGGATCAATCATGATCGCTTGGAAAATTTGGCATAATACCAGGAATCGTTTTTACGGAAGCATGTTCTTCCTTCTTGCAATTGCCGTCTGCCATGTTGCGCTGTTTCCTTTTTTAAAAGGAATTATCAAGATGAGCGAAATTGATGTCACCAAAATACCGGAAGTGCGGCTGATGATAGAAAGTTTTGTCAGCTATACAAACATCCGATGGTTTGAAGAGATTGAACGAAGCGCAATATTCGGAGTAATCCTGGCATTGGGTGGTGTTCTTGCTGAAGCAAAATCGAAAACAATTTTGTTGACATTAGGTTTGCCGGTGCGTCGTCGGACCTGGATTCTATTTCAATTTGGAATGGTGATGCTTCTATTGCTCACATTGAATCTTCTTGCGAGTCCGGTGTTGATTGCAGGCGGTTATTTGTTTAATGACCCTATTTCTGTACCTCACATTTTGTTAGGCGCTTTCATGCTGACCCTAACCACTGCTCCGTACGTTGGCATGACGATTCTTTTTACATCAATCAGCGGTGACAATCTTCGCGCGTGTTTATACAGCTTTGGATTTATGATTCTCACCAACAAACTCGATTACTTTAATACAGTAGATCCATGGCTGCCTGAATCTTTTATGAGGGCTTTTGTTGAACCGATATTTCCATGGCAAGCATTGATTTCAATTTTGGCAATAACAACAGTCACTCTGATATCAGCAATTAAACGTTTCGAACAAACCGACTACTGACCGCTCTAATATCCTGGGGGGGCGGGCGTCCCTGCCCGCCATATCGCGGGCACGGAGGCCGCGCCCCCGGAAGATGAGCATAGGAGAACGATGAACACACGATGGCTTTTTTGTCTTTTTTTGATCTTAAATCTGCAATCAGCATTCGCAGCTTCAACACTTGAGACTTGTAAATTGGAAGGTATTGAAGGCGACATTCGTTGCGGCTCCATTGAAGTTCTTGAAAATCGCGATCAACCTCAAGGAAGAAAAATTCCTATCTATGTTGTTGTTCTACGTGCGCTAAATGTTAATCCTGCGCCGGATCCATTGTGGGTAATTCAAGGAGGTCCGGGTCAAGCAGGAACAAAACTCGCAGATTTTTATGCAGCAACATTTGCAGAAGTCAGAAAAAATCGTGACATCGTTTTATTTGATCAACGAGGCACTGGTAAATCGAACGGCTTGAAATGCGATATGGGAAATTCATCAGATCTTCTACCAATCGAAAAAGTAAAAGAATGTAAAAGTCAGCTGGAATCATCTGCCGATCTATCACAATACACAACTTTGAATGGGATGCGTGATCTTGATGAAGTGCGTGCACAGCTCGGTTATGAAAAGATCAATTTCTACGGAACTTCCTATGGCACTGCAGCGGCACTTGTATATATGCAAAATTATCCTGATCGAGTTCGCAGTGCTGTATTAAAAGCAATTGCCCCAATACAGACAATGCGGCTTTCGGTTACTACGGCAGCGGATTCACAACGTTCGCTAGATCGCGTATTTCAAGATTGCGCCGCTGATGAAGCTTGCAATAAAGCGTTTCCGGATTTGAAAAAGGAATTCGCGGGATTGATGGAACGTTTGCATAAAGAGCCAGCAAAAGTGGAAATTATGGATTCTAAATCCAAGCAGACATCAACTGTTGTACTCAAAGAAGCAGATGTCATTCTAACTTTGCGTGCATTGCTTCATGCTGTTGATACGCAGTCACAACTTCCTTTGATGATTCATCAAGCTGCAACCGGAAATTTTGTACCCATCGCTCAAATTGCAACTCTGATGCACAGGCAATTTCAAGAAGAGCTTGCATTTGGAATGTTTCTGACCGTTTATTGCACGGAAGAAATTCCATTTGTAACAGAAGAAATGATCCGCAAAGAAACTGCGAATACATTCAGTGGTGATTATTGGGTACGTCAAATTCAGGATGCGTGCAAAGTTTGGCCAAAAGGCATCTCACCAAATTGGTCTGCGAAGCCTTCCACATTTCGCGGTCCTGTGCTTTTGATTTCCGGTGGATTGGATCCAGTGACTCAGCCAAGATGGGGTGATGAAGTTGCAAAATGGTTACCGAACAGCCGCCACTTTGTAATTCCGTATGGTAGTCATTCGTTCAACAGGCTTGTAGGTTGTGCTGATGTTGTAATCGCGGATTTTATTGCGAAAGGGTCGACCGAAACTTTGGATTTCAGTTGTGCATCCAAAGTCCAGCGACCCCCATTTGCTACTAATTAATATTTTTTACCACTGAGACTCAAAGCTTCAAAATCCAGAATTTTTTGCTTGCGCTTGGTTCCCCAGCGATAACCACCAACTCCGCCAGCCGCAGGTACCACGCGGTGACATGGAATAACAACCGCCACAGGATTTGAAGCACAAGCACGCGCTACGGCCCTGCTGGCGGTCGGTTGGCCGATTGCCTTGGCGACTTCTCCATATGTATTCGTTACGCCAGCCGGTAGAGTGCGTAAGTAATTCCACACTTTCCATTCGAATGCGCTGGCTTGAATGTCCAATGGCGATTGATCTTTTCTTTTTGCGCCATGAATCGCATCATTAACAACATTTGTCCATTTCGATTTCTTATCTTTGATCAATTCCGCTTCCGGAAATTCTTTCGTCAACTCTGCAATTAACTTTTCTTTATTATCACCAAAACGAACTGCACATAAACCACGTTCGGTGGCAGCAGTCAGTAATAAACCTAACTCACAAGGTGCAATCGAATAATGAATCGTTGCACCTTTGCCCCCGCGTTGATATGAAGCTGGAGTCATTCCAAGTCTGGCTGAACTTTTTTCGTACAAACGACTGCTGGATCCGTAACCAGCTTCATATATAGCATTGGTGACTGTATCTCCATGGCGCACATTTTGTTTAAAGCGAGCAAGACGGCGCGATTCGGAATACTGCCTCGGTGTGAGCCCAAACGTTTTCTTGAACGCGCGATGAAGCTTAAACGGACTTACATGTAATTGATCCGCTAGCATGTTAAGGCTTAATTTTTCCAGATCATCGGAATTTTCATCGATGATTTTCCGTGCGCGTTCAGCTAGCGCCCTATGACTTTCGATGTTTTCATTTGGTTTGCATCTCAGGCAAGCTCGAAAGCCTGCATGTTCTGCATCCGAAGGCGCATCAAAGAAAACAACATTGTGCCGTTGAGGCCTTCTTGCAGCACATGACGGACGGCAAAAAACACCGGTCGTTTCAACAGCAAAAACAAACCGGCCATCCATTGATGAATCTCGATCCAAAACGGATTGCCAAAATAGATTCGAATCCATAAAAATGACTTCCTTCGCAGATTGCATGTAAGCTACCTCCTATCGTAATCGTTTTTCTTTCAAAACGCCTCAGTAGTGGCGAGCGGAAGCTCGCCTGCTTGTTGCGAGGGCGACCTTCCAGTCGCCCCTGCTACTGCAAGTCATAGTAAACTCAAGCTGGATCGAAAAAAGCCCGATTCTTGCATCAAATTCAGAAAAAAAATGGACCCCAATTTCAAAGCACTTTTGCAGATAATTTTCGGAATCTTATTACCGGCCGGAGCCGTCCTTTCCATAACAATCTGGTCGATAAAAAATGGCATCGTTCCTATGCCTACTACCGCCAGACAAACCCAATGCATTCTGCAAAATCTTCCCCAAGATCCAGGACCAGCTATCTTTGATTTAGGATCAGGATTAGGTACGCTGGCGATTTCCCTGGCCAGGCATTATCCGAAAAGCGCGGTTACTGGAGTCGAATCGTCACCAATTCCCTATTGGATTTCACAAATCCTGCGTGTGTTTTTGAGATTGCCAAATCTTTCATTTCGCAGACACGATTTATTACAAACATCTTTGTCAAATGCATCCGCGGTTGTTGTTTATCTTCATCGTGCAGGGATTCGAAATTTAGAACCGAAATTGGAACAGGAATTGAAATCCGACGTTTGGATTCTCAGCAACACATTTGCTTTTCCTGATTGGAAACCGTTGAAGGTTGTGAATACCGGTGACTTTAATAACACAAAAATCTATGTTTATAGAACTAATGATCTCAAATAAAACAATGGGAGAAGAAAGATGTTGAAGGCTGGATCAAAAGCTCCATCATTTTCATTGGAATCGGATGAAGGAAAGAAAGTTTCACTAAAAGATTTTGCGGGCAAAAAGGTCGTTTTATATTTCTATCCAAAAGATGACACTCCCGGCTGCACCAAGGAAGCTTGTAGTTTTACGGAAAATATCGGTGCCCTCCGAAAATCAGGCGCAGTTGTTTTAGGTGTAAGTGCAGATTCCGTGGTATCTCACAAGAAATTCAAAAATAAATATGGCCTGACATTTCCGTTGCTCAGCGATCCAAATCGAGAAACAATTCAGAAGTACGATGTATGGAAAGAAAAAAACATGTATGGAAAGAAGATGATGGGAGTTGAGCGAACAACTTTTGTGATCGATGAACAAGGAAAGATTGCTCACATTTTCTCGAAGGTTAAAGTAGATGGCCACACCGAAAAGGTGTTGGAAAAATTGAAAAGTATCGGACAGTAGCAACTTTTTTCCCCATTTACCGATACTAGATATGGGTAAATCCCGCTATTCCTTTGGGATTGCCTAACGCGTAGTAAAATAGTTCATACAATCACGCGGAGGATTCACATGAAATGGAGTGTCGCCACAGTTTTTATTCTGCTTTTGTTAACCATTCAATCATCATTTCTTGTTGCACAATCACAGTGTCCAGGTGGAAAGATAAGTGTAAAGCCATCATCACTCAATTTTGGCAATGTACAAGTTGGTGAACACAGCACTGTACTCACATTCCAGATCAAAAACAACGATCCAGAACTTGGGATGCAGGTGACCCAAATTATTTCCCAAAATTCGCGTTTCGCGATTGTCAGCGCTCCCAAGCTTCCATTTTGTATTGACAATAACAGTTCGCAGACAATCGGAGTTCAATTCTCGCCGCTGCAAGCAGGATTGAACGTTTCCAAAATTCGAATTGTAAGCACTGGCGGAACAGATTTTGTAGGAACGATTGGAACCGGTGTTGACAATACTATTACTCTAAAAGCAAAACCGGGTTCGCTCGATTTTGGTGATGTTGAAGTAAATAAAACTGATTCGAAAAGTTTTACAATCGAAAACGACGGCTCATCAACTGTAAACATCAGTAAAATTAGCAGCAATAATAATGCATTCGATGTAACTTCTCCCTCTTTTCCTAGAGACATTAAGCCTGGCTCAGGGTTTAGTGTGACAACTTCATTTACTCCAAACAAAGAAGGCAGCTTCAAAGGAAGTTTGTCTATAGTAGTGAATTCAAAAACTGTGGCGAGTGTTTCTCTAGCAGGCACCGGCAAAAAAGTCGGTAATCCTAATGTCTCATTATCAACTTCGACTCTAAATTTTGGAAATCTTGATGTCGGCACATTTAAGATGCAAAACATGACAATTTCCAATACAGGCAATGCGGATCTGGATATTACGTTTCCTTCTGACTCATTGTTGATGTGTACACCGCGCGGATCTTTTGTCATTAAGCCCGGTAAAAATACACAAGTTGTGTGCAAGTTTGTAGGTGACGTCGTGGGTGGTATCAATCGGCCTTACACGATCTTGACCAATGATCCTGATCAGAAAAAAGTGATCTTCAGTGTTGTGGCTACCGGGCAAAAAGGACCCTTTGGTTTTGTCAATCGCACTGATCGTTCAAAGATCAGCCCAACCCCAATAAAACAAGCGCGGTACAGATTATCGATTTCGATAATGATAAAAAGGAGGATTTGTATCTCACCGGTTTTGATGGAAATTTGATGTGTAAAAATACTGGCGGTGCGGTCTTCGCGAATTCCACCAATCAAAACAAACTTGGCAACAATGGAAGCGATGCACGCGGTGTAACGTGGGCAGATGTTGATAACGATGGTGATCTGGATGTATTTATCGCGAATTTCAATGCACCTTCAGTAGTTTTGAAAAACAACAAAGGAGTGTTTTCAAATCAAAGTTCAGGACTGGGATTATTCGCGAGTGATAATGCACCAAAAAGCGTAGGTGGAATCTGGCTCGATTTTAATAACGATGGACGGCTCGATCTTTTTGTGGTTAAAGATGGCGCATCCAATCAGTTATTCAAAAATGTTGGCGGATTTCAGTTTGCAAATATTGCGGCATCAGCCGGTGTTGACTTTAAAGGACCAGGTCGAGCGGCCGTATCAGCTGATTTTAATAATGATGGATTCCAGGATCTCTACGTTGTTAATTTCCAGAAGACAAACAAAATGTATTTTAACAACGGAAATGATACTTTTCGTGATGTTACTACATCAGCAAAAGTAGGATTTTCTGGTGCTTCTCAGCTCGCAGTTGCTGTTGATTATGATGGCGATGAAAATATTGACCTGTTTGTTGTGAATAACAACGGACCTAGTTTGTTGTATCGAAATTTAGGAAATGGAAAATTTCAAAATGTTGCCGGGCCTGCCGGATTAGCAGGACCTCATAAAGGACGTTCCGCGACATTCTCAGATTTTGATCATGACGGCGATTATGACGTGATACTCGCACAATCAGATGGAGCGAATCTTCTTTTCGCCAACAATCATGGTAAGTTCACGCGGGTGACAAATGTTGATTTGAGCAACGCCGATAATCCAAGTTCAACAACTGGAGGGGACACGGATAATGATGGTGATGTAGATGTGGTGATCGGCGATTCTGATGGCGGAGGAAATGACGGAGATTCTGTTTATCAAAATACGGGCGGTGGAAATAACAACTGGCTTAATTTGGTTTTGCAAGGCAATGAAAGTAATCGATCTGCAATCGGAGCGAAAGTGCTTGTTCGAACTGGATTAATATTGCAGGTTGGTGTGGTTAGTTCTGGAAACGGAAAGAATGAGGAATCCTTGCCGCTTGAATTTGGATTAGGTCAAGCAACTAAGGCTGATGTAATCATATTCTGGCCCAGCGGAAAGCAACAAGGCGCACCTGGTCTTGAAGCCAACCGCAAAGTAACCATCACCGAACAATAACAAAATTTACCGCAGAGAACGCAGAGATCGCAGACTAATTAAATAATTCTGCGTGCTCTGCGAGCTCTGCGGTAAAAATATTTTTTACGAGTTCAGGTATTCGGAGATTGCGGCAGAGAGGCGGCGGTAGGTTGCATTCCGCAGTTCGGCATTCCGTTCTAATGTCGTAAGACGAAATCCAGGCATCGGACAATAAAATCCGGAAGCCGGCACAACACAAATTCCAGTAGATGCCAGCAAATAATAAGTAAATCGTTTATCCAGATGCGTCCCCGATCTTGCAAGTTCGGATTCAATAAATGTACGTGCACGGTCACTACGGATCGGCAAAGTCTGTTTGTTATTCAATGCATCTTTCTCAAATAAAGGCATCATGTAAAAAGCGCCATCCGGTGGGATTACTTTCAAAGAAGGCGCATTCTCTAAAATTTGTCCAATTTGATTCCCATTTTGTTCTAAGGCCTTGTTGTTGTGTTGAAGCCATTCTTCATACTGTGGATGATCATAAATTTTTGGAATAATAGTTTGAGGCATTGTTGTGGAACAGACTTCTAACAGAACGCGTTTTTTGACGGCTTCACAATATCCGCGATAACCATCGTCAATATTGGTGTTATGAAATTCGATCCAGCCGCAGCGGCTACCAGGCCATGGTACATCCTTAGAAAGACCTTTGAGCACAATTAACGGAATCCGTCCTGCAGCAATTTCGCTTAAATGTGTGTGAGTGCGCCCGTTATAGATCATCCGAAAATAAATCTCATCAGAAATCACCATCAATTTGTTTTCTTCTGCAAGACGAACGATACTCTCCAGGACTTCCCCGCTGAAAACAGCTCCAGTTGGATTATTTGGATTGATTATTAAGATTCCCGCAATACCTGGATTTTTCTTAATCTGACTTTCAATTTCATCCAGATCTGGCTGCCAGCCGTTTGTAGGATCCAAATGATATAGAAGCGGCTCTTCCCCTGCGGCAAAAGATTCAAATGAAGCGTGTGTGGGATAACAAGGTGCCGGCTGCAAGATTCGTGCGCCTTTAGGAAACATGTGATAAAGAACCGCAATTGCGGATCCTAACCCATTTGTTAACAGAACAGATTCATAATCCAGAACGCAATTTGGAGAAAACCGTTTCGCATATTCAACGATCCATTTGCGAACGGCAGGATTACCACGCGAATGAGTATAGCCAAATATTGCGTTGTCTTTGCGTTTTATTTCTTCAATCAGAATTTCTTTTACGAAATCCGCAACAGGCCAATTTTTTGCGATCGGATCACCAATGTTTTCGCGAACAAATCGATACTCGGAATCGATTTCAGACAACTTTTGCATCACATCAACGATTTCGCGAATCGCATAACGCAGCAAAGTCACATCTAACCGGACAACATTTGTTCGCATAGAAAAACATTATACTAGGAAATAGAGGCCCGGCTTCCGCACCCTACTACCGCGAAGCCGGGCCTCGACCTCTATGCGTGATGCGCTGCCGCCAAAAGTTTTAGGGATAATTCCGCTCTGTTTCTTCATTGCACATTTTGTTCATCATCTGAATGAAGGCCACCCGGGCTACATCCTCTGGTTGTGCAATCTCAATAATCTGCTGCTTGCGATCGGCGTTTTTACCGGATGGAAATTGCTGATACGAATCGGTATCCTCTGGTTGATTCCAGCACTGCCATTGTGGTTCATTGAATCATGGATGTATGGTGATTGGCCGTTAACAAGTATCCTTTCGCACATCGGCGCGTTGACATTTGGACTTCTACTGCTACCTCGTATCGGAATAACGAAATATGTGTGGATACCTGCTCTAATTTACGCACTGCTTGTTCAGCAACTCACAAGATTGATTACTTCGCCTGAGCTAAATGTGAATGTCGCTTTCAATAGTTACATGGGGTGGGATGAGATTTTTCCACACTATTGGCAGTTCTGGTTGTTTATTTCAGCAGAAGCTGCGATCGGATTATTTCTGTTGAACTGGTTTCTTGTGAAACGCTTTCCGGTTCGTGAGGTTGGTTAGTGTCTTGGTGGTTGAGTTAATTGCTTCAGGAAATTGAAGTATCAGTAACGTGAACAAATTCGAGATCGATATTTTCTTCACGTTCAATTTCGGCAAGCGCTTGTTTAACAGCCTTCTTTTGCTGTCCAGCCGGAACAGTTACGATCGCTTCCATGCGAAACATTGGAACACCGCTAACCGGCGCCGGATAAGTTTGTGTTTCCATCGATTCAATATTTACTTCGAACTGACTCAACATCGATGTAATACGATAAACAACTCCCGGATGATCCATACAGGAAGCAACAAGTTTGTAAGGTAACGATGGAACTGCAACTTTTTTCCCGGATGGTTCTTTTTGCCAGACATTAAGACCAGTTTCTTTTCCTAATTGCGGAAGTGCTTCGGATATTTTTTCCAGATCACGATCCGCACCTGACACAAGTAGAATCTGAGCGAATTCACCAGCCAGAACGGCCATTCGGCTGTCTTCAATGTTCCCACCACGATTCACTATAAATTCCGAAATCTTTTGAACCAGACCAACTTTATCCGGACCCACTGCAATTAAAATTAAGTGTTCCTGCTCAGCCATAATTCTGGATTCTAACTTATCCTTAGTTATATTGATACGCCATCTCTTGAAGCCTGACAATCCATCGATTAAAATGCGTGTTGCCCCTTTAAACCACTCAGGAGAGGAACATGAAAACCTTAAAAGTTTTGATCGTAATTGCTCTGTTAATTGCGCCTTTGGCGGCACTCAATGCTCAGCAGCAAGAGATGACCCCCGACCAACAGGCGATGATGAAAGCTTACATGGCTGCTGCAACACCCGGTGAACCTCACAAGGCGATGCAGAATCTTGTTGGAACATGGAACAGCACGATAAAGATGTATGACAATCCATCCGGAACTCCAACTGAAACGAAAGGCAAATCAACATTTACATCTGTTATGGATGGACGTTACCTTCAAGAACATGCTGAAGGAAATTTTAATGGAATGCCATTTAATGGATATGGGACTTACGGTTACGACAATGTAACCAAAAAATATGTTGCAAGCTGGATCGACAGCATGGGCACAGGTATTATGCAAAGCACCGGCACAAGCCCGGATGATGGAACGACAATCAACTGGGAAGGTACTTCTTCTGATCCCATAACCGGAAAAATGCTGACCTTTCACAGCTCAATGAAGATGGTAAATAGTAATGAATACCATTTTGAAATGAACGGTCTGGGTCCGGATGGTAAAGAAGTCAAAATGATGGAAATCCAATACATGCGTGCGAAATAATTTTTGTAGGGGCAACCGGCAGGTTGCCCTTGCCATCATGAGGGCGAGCTTCCGCTCGCCCCTACTCTTTATATTTATGCTTAGATTTCAAAAAATCCTTGCGTGCATCATATTTATTCCTGCGCTGCTCAGTGCTGCGGGTTATGAACAACAAAATGTCATCACTGAAGAGGTGAAAATTCCACTTCGTGATGGTGTGAAATTAGGCGCAACTCTTTTTCGACCCGCCGAGGCGGGAAAATATCCGGCATTGGTGTTTCGAAGTCCGTATGGAGATACGCTGGCTAGTTCGTACACGTTTCCTTTAAAAGCTGCAAAGAATGGATACATCGTTTTTCTGGTAGACGTTCGCGGTCGTTATAGAAGTGAAGGTGAATTCCGCGCATATCATAATGAAAAGAAAGATGGTTATGACGTTATTGAATGGATTGGAACTTCACAATATTGCAATGGAAAGGTTGGTACTTATGGCATTTCTTATCGCGGAATCGTTCAATGGCTGGCGCTATCGCAAGATCCTCCACATTTAAAAGCAGCGGCCCCGCACAATACTCCGATTAGCAGTCATTATTTTTTCTACGTTGGCGGAGGATTTTCGCTTCCCTGGTATGACTGGTTTATTTCGTACATCCTTCCGGACAAAAGGAAGAGAGCGGCAGATACATCCGGAACATGGGATGAAGATAAAGCAGAACAGGAATGGAGACGTGTAAGACATGGCTGGTATGATTTCCGTCCGTTAGCAGATATGCCGTTGTTGAAAAAATATGCGCCGGAATATTACGGATGGCTGACTCATCCCGATAAAAGTCAGTGGTGGGATTTTGTTTCAGTCGATCAGGAGATCAACAAAATGAAAGCGCCGACTCTGCTTTCGACCGGTTGGTATGATTCGGTTTATGGTTTGATTGGTGCCACGCAAGGTTTTAATTTGATGCGCAAAGAAGCAGGCAGTGATATTGCGAAATCACATACACGATTAATCATCGGACCATGGAATCATACAGTTCCTGCATTGGGAAAAACAAAATTTGGAGATATCGATTTTGGAGTTTCTGCCGGAGTAGATTTTGAAGGTGAATATCTCCGATTTTTTGATTGTGAATTAAAAGATATTTGTAAAGAAGAATCGCCTGTTAATATTTTTGTAATGGGCGAAAACAAATGGCGATCTGAATCAGAATGGCCGTTGTCGCGTGCGAAGTCAGAGCCTTATTACTTAACGTCTGAGGCTCGGCTTTCGCACCCAACCACCGCAAAACCTGGTATCGATAAATACACATTTGATCCCAAAAATCCGGTCTGGGATGTAAATTATGATGCAACGATTCCATACGATCAGCGCCCAATAGAAAGCAGAAAGGATGTGCTCATTTATACTTCGGAACCGGTTGAAAATGATGTTGAAGTAACGGGAGAAGTTGCTGCTGAACTTTTCGTTAGCAGCAGCGCTCGCGACACAGATTTTGGAATTATGTTGTGTGATGTTTATCCGGATGGAAGTTCAATTAATCTGACAGGTTTTGATTCAGGATTTTTACGGATGCGTTATCGCAATGGTTTTACGAAACAGGAATTAATGGAACCAGGAAAAATTTATCAAATTCGCATTGGTGATCTATATACATCAAACGTTTTTAAAAAAGGGCACCGCATTAGGCTTCAAATCACAAGCAGCAAGGCTCCTCATTATGATCCGAATCCAAATACAGGAACGGAAATCGCAACCGAATCGAGGCTGATTCCTGCAGCACAAACAATTTATTATGGCAAGGATCACCCTTCGCGGCTTATCTTACCTGTAATTCCGCGCAAATAATTGCGGAAATATCTTGGAGGCAAATCATGTACGTCATCACAGGTGCTACTGGAAATACGGGAAGTGAAATCGCACGCAAGCTTTTACAATCCGGCAAAAAAGTTCGCGCAATTGCGCGAGATAAAAATCGCCTGAAAACACTTGAAGCTCAAGGAGCGGAGATCCATCAAGGTTCGTTGGATGATTCTAAATTTCTAGCAAACACTTTCGAAGGAGCTACCGCAGTTTATGCAATGATTCCTACTGATCAGCGCGCAGAGGACCTTTTTGCATATATGAATCGAATTGGCGAATCAATTTATAAAGCTTTGCGCCAATCGAAAGTTCCATATGTGGTGAATTTAAGCAGCATCGGCGCCGATTTACCATCAGGTACAGGACCGATTTCAGGACTGCATCATCAAGAACAACGCCTGAATCAACTCGAAGCGGATGTGTTACATTTACGGCCAACATTTTTTATGGAAAATTTCCTTGTAGACATCCCTATGATCCGTGAAATGGGAATCATTGGTTCTGCTGCAAAACCTGAAGTAATTCTTCCAATGATTGCTACTAAAGATATCGGAGACGTAGCAGCAGATCGCTTGAATCGTTTGGATTTTAAAGGCAAAACACATCTTGATTTGCTTGGCCCGCGCGATGTGAGTTTTGCTGAAGCAGCAAAAGTTCTTGGCGCAGCAATTGAAAAACCTGAGCTTCCGTACGTCCAGTTCAGCTATGAAGATGCTGAAAAAGGAATGGTTCAAGGCGGTCTTTCAGCGGATATAGCCCAAAAATACGTAGAAATGTACCGCTCATTTAATGATGGCGTGATCAAACCAATTCCACGAAAACCTGAAAACATCACACCCACTACGATTGAACAATTCGCAAAAATATTTGCCGACGCATATAATGCGCATTCAAAATTATAAAATAGCGATAGCAGAACTTTTCTCCCCCTTATGAAGGGGGAGAACAAAGAGGGGGTTGGAGCTAATATAGGTTTCCAACCTCCCCTTCCCCCCTCCTTCATAAGGAGGGGGGACAAGGTTAGAATAGTCCAATAGTTCCTGTGGAGGGTGTCGTGAGAAAATTACTGCATGTCTTTTTGATTCTTGCAATTTGTACTTTGATTCAATGTTCAAAATCCGCTGAAGAAAAAAGTGAACCGCCTGAGGGTGAACCTGGAGTAGAAACTGAATCTGCAGCACCCGCTGGTAAAGTTATGACCGGCACTGATGGACTATGCCAGGTTACTACGCAGGGTGGATGGGAAACCACGAAAGGGCTTCACAAAAAAGCGAAACTGCAAATCTCGAATCCATATAAAGAAATGTTTCTGGTTGTATTTTCCGAAAAGAAAGACATGTTTCCTGATTTGAAATTGGAAGACCATTCAAAAGAAACAGTTAAAAATCTGTTAGAAACGTTGAATGGTGGTTACGCAAAACCTACAGTTGAGACAACTTTCGATGGAAATCGTGCATTGATGACTGATATTAGAGGGACTGCCAGCAACAACATGAAGATCGTTTACGTTCATGCCAACGTTGAAACCCCTTTCTATTTTCATGAAATTCTTGCATGGACTCCGGATAAGAAATACAACCAAAATCACTATGAGCTGGATAACGTTGTGAAATCATTTAAAGAAGTGAAAGCCGCACCAGCCGTAGAAACTTCTAAATCTTAATGCAGAACATTTCGGATATTGCGGCAAAATCCAGTAAGCAAAATGGTGTGCGTGCATATGTAAAGCTCGCAAGACCATTTACATTACTTCCTCCACTTCTGGGAATTATTTCAGGCGCCGTTTGTGCATATGGTTCGGTACATAATCCGGAGCCTGCCGGTTTTAATCTTCGAATTCTGCTTACGGTTGCACTCGGATCATTGTGTGCAGCTCTGTTGAATGCAGCCAACAATGCAATCAATCAAATCTACGATCTTGAAATCGATCGGTTAAATAAACCGGATCGTCCATTGGTAACAAAAGCTCTTTCGATTCCGCAGGCATGGAAATTCGTTTGGATCTTCAACGTTTTAGGAGTGCTTCCAACCTGGCTGGTAGTTGTATTTCCATTTGTTACATTTGCTGAAAAACTTTTGGCGCCGTTAAAGTTTCATCAAACGTTTTTCATTTATTTTGTTGCCTTGCTTTCTACTTTTATTTATTCCGTGCCTGCAATGGGAAGAACAAAAGCACGCGGAATGTTAGCGAACATCACAATCGCAATACCGCGTGGAATGTTATTGAAGGTAGCAGGCTGGGCAATGATTGCACCAATCTGGTTTATAGAACCGTGGTATATCGGATTGATCTTCGCATTATTTTTGCTTGGGGCTGCATCCACAAAAGATTTTGCAGACATTGAAGGTGACCGTGCCGGTGGATGCAAAACTTTGCCGATTGTTTATGGGGTACGAAAGGCTGCGTGGATAATTGCGCCATTTTTCGTATTTCCCTGGCTGCTGATTCCAATTGGCGCGTATGTAAAAGATCCCTCGAATCCTGTTCACCCAATCTTAACAGGTGATCCAATCCTTCTAACCGGTTTAGGCGTTTTGCTGGTTATATGGGGTATGTACACCGTATATTTAATTTTGCGAGATCCGGAAGAACTTGCTCGCGTTGAGAATCATCCTTCGTGGAACCACATGTATTACATGATGATGGCAGCGCAGATCGGTTTTGCGCTTGCATATCTAATTCGGCTTTCTTAATCTCTAATCACGGAAACACGGAATGCACTGAATTATTAAATAAATATGAAAATATATTTCCGTGAATTTCGTGCTTCCGTGACAAAAAATTAAGTACAGGTGACGTTTATGGAAACTGCAACGTTTGGATCAGGATGTTTTTGGTGTACTGAGGCTGTATTTCAGCGATTAAAAGGTGTTGAAAGTGTGGTGTCCGGATATTCCGGTGGATTTGTTGAGAATCCGAGTTATGAAGAAGTTTGCACAGGAACGACTGGACATGCAGAGGCAACGCAAATCAAATATGATCCTGCGCAAATATCTTATGAAGAATTGCTCGAAGTATTCTGGAAAACTCATGATCCAACTACCTTAAATCAGCAAGGTAATGATTTTGGTCCGCAATATCGATCCGCAATTTTTTATCACAATGATGAACAAAGACGGTTGGCTGAGGAATACAAAAAGAAACTTGATGCTGCGCGGATTTGGGACAAACCGATCATAACTGAAATTACTCCATTCACAAATTTTTATTCTGCTGAAAATTATCACCAGGATTATTTCAATCGAAATCCGAATCAGCCTTATTGTGCTTACATCATTCGCCCGAAACTTAAAAAGCTTGAGGAAGTATTCCGGGATAAATTAACGTCTGCGTCTCGCACTTAATCACGGAAAAACGGAAGGCACGGAATTCACTGTATTTTTTATTCCTAATTTCGTGTTTTCAGTGTCTTCCGTAATTCCGTGATTAAAAAGACCACCGATCCAGTATCGCTTATAATTTCCCTCAGCGTTGTAGTCATAACCTTCCTTATCTCCAAATACGTTCTTGGTTTCATTACGCATGTAGCAGATGAGACTTCTTATTTATTTCAAGGAAAGATTCTGGCATCGGGCAATCTCTGGTATTCGCCGCCGGCGGTTCCTGAGGTTTTCACTGTAGACCACATCATCACAACGAACTCGAAGTGGTGTTCTGTTTATTCCCTGGGGTGGCCGCTTATACTTTCGATTGGATGGCTCCTTGGATCACCGTGGATTGTGAATCCTGTTGTTACAGGCATCGCAGCGTTAGGAGTTTGGAGGATTGGTACACTTCTATACGACCGCAATACCGGATTGCTCGCTTGCGCGCTATTTTGTGTTTCACCTTTTGTGCTGATGACTGGCAGCGGTTCGATGTCACATATGCCCACATTGTGCGCTGCAACCTGGTGTGTCGCGGAGTTGATTTCAGCATTCCAATCACAACAAAAGAAACATTACATACTTGCTGGATTATTTGCTGGATTTGCACTGATAACGCGTCCGTTTACAACTCTATTTTTACTTACACCCGCATTTTTATGGAGTTTGATACAAGAGAAACGCACTTCGTTGCTTTCGTTGATCGGCTTTATTCCGCTGGCCGCGATTGGAGCAATCTATAATTGGACTCTCTTTGGAAATTTGATCGCTTCAGGATATATATACGATCCCACCTATCACGCAGTTAACTTCTCAGCACGATACTATTTGCAAAATATTCCGTGGTACTTCTTCAGGTTGAATGATTCAATATGGCAATGGCCCTGGCCTGATTTACTTATTTTTGTTCCACTACTGATTTACAGACCAAAATTTAAATTTGAATGGCTGATAATTGTATGCTCGCTTTGTTTGCTCATAGCATACTCCGCATTTTCATGGAGAGATGTTGTATATGGAGGCCCACGTTACATTTTTGAGATTGTCGGATTCTTATCGGTTCTTGCTGCAAAATCGATAAGAGTTTTGCTTCAGCGCATTCCGAACAGAACTCTTCAAATATTTCTTGTAGTTCCGATTTTATTGTTGCCGCTTGTAAGATCATTACCATTTCAAATTCAACATCACTCGCAGATTTATCATGGACAGAGCAATCAATTCGTGAAAATCCTCGAACAAACTCCGGTTGGAAAAAATGCTTTGATCCTTCTTTCCGGCGATCAATACACTTTGAGAACATTTTTCTTTTTGAATTCGTTCCCGCCATCAGCTGGAAATCGAGTTTTTGTGCGTGATATTCCTGAAAAACGGAATCAAATACTGACTGCTTATCCGCGTGAAGAAGTTTGGAAATTCACAATCCATTTGGAACCGCTACCTGGAACGAATCCATATCCGGATCGTTGGAAATTAACAGTAGCGAATCTGACGCCGTTGCAACATCCGAAAATCAAAAATCAGATCTTGCACGGGAACCAAGAGCAGTAATACTATAAGAGGCCGGGCCGCCGCGCCCCACCACCGCGCGGCGCCGGCCTCTAGGAGAAAAAATTGTGACTACTAGAAAGAACGTTACATCTGCGGGCGTTCGCCTGCCTTTAGGTGAAAGAGGGGATGGCCGTTTTTATGGACAACACATCTTAGCGGTTTCACAATTCACACGCGTCGATTTGGAATATATTTTTGCTGTCGCTCATGAAATGCGGACCATGGTTGAAAGACTCGGATCGATTGATCTTTTGAAAGGGAAAATTCTTGCCAATGTTTTTTATGAACCATCCACTCGCACATCATCATCATTTACTGCAGCAATGGAACGTCTTGGTGGAAGCGTTATCCCAATAAATGAAGTCAAATATTCTTCCGTTTCGAAAGGTGAATCGCTGGCAGATACTGTCAGGACACTTGAATGTTACAGCGATGTGATTGTGCTGCGTCATCCAGAGACTGGAGCAGCTGCAACTGCTGCACAATATTTGCGAAAGCCTTTGATCAATGCGGGCGATGGTACGGGTGAACATCCAACCCAGGCATTGCTGGATTTATTTACAGTGCAAGAAGAACTCGGCCGGCTGGAAGGATTAACTGTGACGATGCTTGGCGATTTGAAATACGGACGCACTGTTCATTCCTTATCGCGTCTATTGCGATTGTACGGTGCGAAGTTAAATTACGTTTCCCCTGAAATTTTACGGATGCCACAAAAATTAATTGAAGAGCTGCAAGCTGCCGCCGTAAATCAACAAGAATACAGAGAATTAAATGAAGTCCTTCCGCAGACAGATGTTCTTTACGTTACGCGGGTACAGAAAGAACGTTTTGAAAATCCTGCAGACTACGATTCTGTTAAAGATGCCTATGTAATTTCGGCTGAAACAATGAAGCGCGCGAAATCAGAAATGGTTGTGATGCACCCACTGCCGCGTGTTAATGAAATAGCAATGGAATTGGATCAAGATCCGCGCGCTGCATATTTCCGCCAGATGGAATACGGGCTTTATGTGAGAATGGCCCTGCTCGCAATGGTACTTGGTAAAGCTTAGCGTCTTGGTGGTTTTACTTCACAACGCCGCAAGCCATTCTGCCGCCACCACCGCCTAAAGGTTCCGGATGATCCATAAAATTATCGCCACCTTTATGAATCATAAGGGAGTGTCCGGCTAAATCTTTTTCTTTCAGCCGCGGTGCCAGAACTTCTGTATTCGCCTTTCCATCTGCATCAACATACAACGGCGGTAAATCACCGAGGTGTCCTTCATCGTAAGGACCTAAATGTTTGCCAGTTTTTGCCGGATCAAAATGTCCACCTGCAGCCAGGCCAGGAGTCATCTTTCCATCTTTTTCAGCGGGGCCACAGTTCGGATTTTCATGAAGATGAAATCCATGAATTCCAGGAGGAAGTCCGGACAAATCGGGTTTTAGTATGAGCCCGTATTTACTATCGGTTGCAGTAATTTTCCCTATTTCTTTTCCAACACCTTGTTCAGTAATCAAATTGATTGTGATTTCCGCTGCGCATGCCGCAGTAGATAGCAAAATGATACTGAGAAAAAATAAAAAGATGAACTTTTTCATGTTTCGTCTCCTTGTTAATTATTAATAGGACTTTTCTCTGAAAGTTGTAGTGGCGAGCGGAAGCTCGCCTGCTTCCCAAAGCGGGCGACCTTCCGGTCGCCCCTACAGAATCTATCGTTATTTCGAAATCGGATGCGTTTTTGGCAGATCATTTCCGATCTTGGTAGCATCAGCAGAGCATTCCGGATGGCCCCAACCTCCGGCACTCTTGCCACCGGAAATATCAAAAACAATATTGTCATCTTTTGTGGTGCTTACACCACCTGGAATTTTATTCAACTTCAAAGCGTGTCGCAATTTCCAGGCGATGATGTGATCGGCACAAGAGGAATCTCCGCTTACTCCGACCGCTCCCAGTAATGTTCCGCTTTGATCGTACAAAGCAAGTCCACCACCAAATACATTTACACCTCCAATTTTCTTTCCAACCATTGGATCCGTTTCAGTTCCAATTTTTTCGGAAGAGCCGCCATATGCAACGCTGGTGTCTACAGGATTACTAAATTGCAGACCGAACAGGCTTCCACCCGGTTGAACGGCAGAATACAAATTCGCTGTTGATAAAGACAACTTCGGCAAACTAAATGCATTGGCAGTATTTGCTTTTTGAGCGGAAATCGCCCGGCTTCCAGGCCATTGATCGCCACGATCTTTGCCGGAAAATACGACGGCTTTAACGACTCCATCTCTGTCCACAATCGTTGCCCACATGTTCAAGCCAAAGCCACCGTTTTGTTCGGCAACTACAGTTTTTAATGCAGCTTGCAGTTGCGCATGACTGGGCAATCCCGCAGCAAAGCTTAATGAAGCAGTAAAAAGAATGATCAAACCGATAAAAAATTTGCAGAGTTTCATCACAAGTCGCTCCTCGTTTTTGGAAAATTGTTTTGAAAGTAAGACCAAAGGAAGAAATTGGAACCGGTCTGTCGTCGATTTTATTGAACGATAGCTTCGCCTGTCAACCAACCCAGGATAGTTGACTTAATCGTATAGCTTTGATGAAATCCGAAGAGTTCAAAACGGAGGACCTCATGAAAATCTCACGCCGTGGTTTTTTAACATCCGCAGGACTTTCCATTGCTGCTACCGCTGTGCATGCAGATGCTTTAAAAGATGAAACAGCTCCACCATCTTTCGACTTTTCTGCAGCAAATTGGAAAGATATACGCGATCAATTTGATTTAGACCGCAATTACATTCATCTCGCTACTTTCTTTCTTGCATCGCATCCCAAACCGGTGCGTGATGCGATCGAAAAATATCGCCGGGAGATTGACCGAAATCCATTTTTAGTTGTGGAACATTCCCTGTTTGAATCGGAATCTGAAAATCTTCCTCTAAGAGTTAAGAAAGCTGCGGCTGAGTATCTCGGTGCAAAACCGGAAGAGATTGCATTAACTACCAGCACAACCATGGGCCTGGGACTGGTATACAACGGGATGAAGATTCGAGAAGGACAAGAAATTCTAACAACCGATCATGATCATTATTCGCATCATGAATCTATCCGCTGAACCGCCCAAAAGAATGGAGCAACTTACCGCAAAATCAGTTTGTATGATTCGTATGATTCCATTTCGGAAGATGGAATTGTCGATAGAATTCGGAAAGCAATTAAACCTGAAACTCGCGCAATAGGTGTGACATGGGTCCATTCCAGCAGTGGTTTGAAACTTCCACTAGGAAAAATTGCGCAAGTTGTCAGTGTGGCAAACAATGGGCGCGCAGATGCAGATCGCATCTTGATGGTGGTTGACGGAGTTCACGGTCTGGGTATCGAAAATACTACAGTGAACGAACTTGGGTGTGATTTTCTTGTTGCAGGAACACATAAATGGATTTTCGGACCACGCGGTACGGGAATTATTTGGGGAAAGAATTCGGCATGGTCTCAATTGACTCCAACCATTCCAAGCTTTGACGATTTGGAACTCTATTCGGCGTGGATGCAAAATCGCGCACCGCAAGGCCAGACACATGCATCATGGATTGCACCCGGCGGATTTATGGCATACGAACATCAATGGGCAGCCGCTGATGCATTTCAATTCCATTTGAACATCGGAAAAATACGGATTGCAGAGCGAATCCATGAACTGAATACGTTATGTAAAAATGGATTGGCAGAAATCAAACGTGTAAAGCTATACACTCCGCGGAGTCCTGAACTTTCGGCAGGGATAGTTTGTTTTGATGTAGACGGTTTAGCTCCGGAAGAGGTTGTAAAAAAATTACTTGCGAAAAAGATTATTGCCAGCACTACACCTTACGGGAAATCCTATGCACGATTGGCTGCAGGAATTATGAACTCGGAAGCTGAAGTTGAAGCTGCTGTAGACGCGTTGCGAACCTTTTAACTTTCTAGATTTACCACAAAGGCACCAAGAACTCCAAGATTCACCAAGATCTTCGTGAGAATTTTTCTGGATCGTTGTTCCGTTCGCCGAAGGCGAACACGGTCAAGTATTTTCTAAAAAAACAAAAGCTCCATCGGGACTTTTAACCTTAAGATGAAGATAAAAATGTGGCTTTTGTTTTTTTAGAAAATTCTTGACCGATTCAAAAAGGAACAACGACCCAGAAAAATTAGTGCTCTTTGTGCCTTTGTGGTGAATTTGTTGCTCTATTCCGATTCAGGTAACTTAACGGTTACGTATTTTACCTGAAGCGGCTTTTTTAGATCTGCGCCATATCCTTCTATCGCGTATTCATTTGGACTTGTCCCAGGCCTAATAACAATCGTCCAGGGGTGAGTTGGTTTTCCGGATTCCCAACTATCGAATACCGGATTCTCTTTTGGCAGAGTCGCTTTAATGTAATCCACCGGCGTACCGCCCCGACCAATAATTGATTCATATGAAGCTCTGGAAAAGGGATTCGATCCAACCGAAGCTAATGCATTTTCTGCATACATCACGCCGCTTCGAACTTCTTCAGCGCGGTTTTTACATCCAGATACAAAAAATGGAAGAGCAACAATTAAGAAGAACAAAGCAAGCTTATATTTTTTCATAACGCCTCGCGATTGCTCCGGGAGCGCGGGCCTCCGTGCCTGCGGCGGGCAGGGACGCCCGCCCCACCGGTTGATTGAATTTGCTTTTTCATTCTAGTCGAAAAGGTATAGTAGTGCCACATCTAGAATTCCGTCGGAGCACTTGCAAACTCAAAATCGGGGCTTAGTTTAGAGGTGTTATTTACCAAATCAAAAAAAAATACATAGGGTCCGCGTTATAGGCGCGTGCTCACGACACCGGAGGTGTTGAATGAAAAAACTTGCGTTATTCGCTATTCTGGGGTTTTTTGTTGCTTTTGCTGCATATGCGGTAGCCCAATCCGAGGAAACTACAACAGTTACTCAGCAACCCAGCATGACTTCAGAAAAAACAGTAGTAACGAAAGATGGTGAAGTAATCGCCACGATCGAAAAAGTGGACGTTCCAACGAAAACGATCACGGTGAAGACTGAAAAGAATGGTGAAACAAAGACCTATACGTATACCACAAAAACATCTTGGGGAACCAAAGATAAAATCATTAAGGTTGAAGACTTAAAGACCGGTGATGTTGTTTATCTGAATGCAACCCCCGAAAACGTGATCAGCCATATCAGAGTAAAAGAAATTACTACTGAAGAACAACCACCACAAAAATAAGAGATACAGAATTAGTAAGCCTCGAAGTTTGAGGCACCTCTAAGTAGCGCAGGCGTTTGTGATCAAACGAGCGCCTGCGCTGCTGTCGGAGTTTAGAAGGCATCGTATTAATAATTCAGCTACATTTAACGCAGTCCGCATCTAAGCAATTAAATCAAAGTTCAATAAAGGAAAGTGAGTTCGCGTCTTTGGCGCCTACTCAGGAGGTGTTAAATGAAGAAACTTGCGCTATTCGCGCTTCTAGGACTGTTTGTAGCTTGCTTTGCTTTCGCTCAATCGGAGCAACCAACACAGCAGCAACCTAGCGCTTATCCGGAACAGCATCCCGCTGCTTCAGATTCGAAGCAAATGTCCAGTGCTCCAATTGTCGGAACAATTGACAATGTAGATCTAACGGCAAAATCATTTACCGTGAAGATGGAAAAGACAGGAGAAACAAGGACATTCACTTTTGATGACAAGACGAAGTGGGATGCCAAGGACAAAATGTTCAAAGCTGATAACTTGAAAGCTGGTGATCAAGTTACAATTCAAGCCGATGCCAATAATCTTGCGACAAAGATTAAAGTAAAAGAAGCAACAGCATCAGAAAAGCAGTAACAATAACAGAATTAGTAAGCCTCGGGTTTGAGGCACCTCTAAATGGCGCCGGCGTTTTTATACGGATACGAAAAACGCCGGCGCTATAGCTTTTTACGCATCTTTTTCAACGCGAAGGGCACCGAGATTATTTTTTTGCTTCTGGTTTTGATTCCGAGCGCTCTACTAGCTTCGTAAGATCCTCTTTCATCCGAAAGAAAATAATTACAACTTCAAACCACATCCGGATTGCCGCTAAATAAAGAACCATCACGATTGGCGTCAGGATCATGATTCCCAGTGCTATCAGAATCGAAAAAAAGCTTCTGGCCTGAATACCGGTCCATAACGCCATTCCCCCACCAACGAAGAAATAAAACAAACCGCCTAAGGCAATCATAACGATAACAATGATGTAAAGGATGGAAATAATTTTTGTTGTGATGAAATGCTCAAAACGGAAATCAAGTAATCCTTTGAGCAATCCTGCTTTTTCTTTTATTTCGTCGGAACTGATTTTTACTGATGGTTCTGGTTTCGGTGATTCTGCCGGTTTGGCGGGAGTTATCTTTCGAAATTCAGGGACTGTAGATGCATCCATCCACTGAGCCATACCTTGAGTCCATACCAGAATATTTTTCCCGGGATTGTTATTAATGAGTGTACGCACTTCTTGCACACTCATATCGTTTTCGTGTTGCTTTCCATCCATCGTAACCATCCACCGCTGTTCAGCCATAGCTCCTCCTGAAGATTTAACCGCTGAGACACTGAGAATTTGTTTTAGGGACCACCAGTGATGTAATTTTCAAGTTGTTTAATTGTGAATTCGCGATCCGAAATGATTGCCTTCACCACATCACCGATTGAAATTACACCGGCAAGTTCATCACCTTCGATTACCGGCAGATGACGAATGCGATTCGCAGTCATAAGTTCCATGCATTCTTCAACGTTCTGTGACAAACGAACAGTCACTACAACTGCCGTCATGATCTCACCCACTGCTGTCTCTTTCGATGCCTTACCTTTCAGAATTACTTTTCGTGCGTAATCGCGTTCTGAAAAAATTCCGGCCAACCTTTCGCCTTCCAGAACCAGCAACGCACCGATGTTTCTATCGGCCATCAATTTAAGAGCATCGAAAACACTGGTTTGTGGTGATACCTTCCAGATTTCTCTACCTTTTTCTTGAAGGATGTCTCTTACGTTAATCATGGTTACCTCGCAGGCTTTTGCTTTGGACCTAATGTCCTGTCTTTAACGCACTAAAAAGACTATTCAAACTTTGTTTTGCATCACCGAATAACATCATGCATTTCGAATCGTAATACAGTTCATTATCTACCCCCGCGAAACCTGGCCGCATACTTCTTTTGAGAACGATAATCGACTTTGCACGATCTACTTCCAATATAGGCATTCCATATAACGGACTATTTTTATCACTCCGTGCAGCTGGATTCGTAACATCGTTAGCTCCTACAATTAACGCAAGATCTGCTTCAGGAAAATAAGGATTAATCTGTTCCATAGTATATAGCTGATCATAAGGCACATTTGCTTCCGCAAGTAATACATTCATATGGCCGGGCATTCGGCCGGCGACAGGATGGATCGCATATTTCACATTGATTCCACGTTTCATCATCTCCTTCGCTAACTCCGCAACACCATGTTGAGCTTGGGCCACCGCCATTCCGTAACCTGGAACAATAATGACTGAGCGGAAACTATCAAGCAATGTTGATACTTCATCAGGAGTTATACTGCGCACGCTTCCCTTTGCCTCTAGAGCTTTGGCCTCTTCTGATACATCAAGTTTTCCAAACGCTCCAAATAAGACATTAAATGCCGAACGATTCATCGCCCGACACATCAATAAAGAAAGAAGAAATCCGGAAGTTCCATCCAGTGAGCCTGTAATAATTTGGATTTTGTTCATAAGAACAAACCCCATGGATGCATCAGCAAGACCACCATAGGAATTCAAAAGTGCAATTACTACAGGCATGTCAGCTGCTCCAATTGGGATCACCAGCATAAGTCCAAATATCAAAGAGAGGCCTACCATGACATAAAACAAATATGGAGTTTCGGGCTGGATTACCAAATAAATCAAGCTTCCAACGATGACTGCCAGTAAAGCAAAATTAAAAATATTCTGTCCTTTATATGTAATTGGACGTCCTGGCAATAATTCTTGAAGTTTTGCGGCTGCCATCAAACTGCCTGTGAATGTTAAACCACCGATTACAACTTCAAAGCCCAGTGCCGTCATGATTACCTTATCAAGCTCGCCATGATGCCTGAAGTATTCGGAAACACCTACCAGACATGCTGCAAGTGCTCCAAGTGAGTGTGAAAGAGCGGTTCGTTGCGGCACAGCAGTCATTGGAATTCTTAATCCCATCGTGCCGCCGACTACTGCACCAATCACAAAGCCAATGATGATCCATTGATATGTAACGATCTCATGATGGAATAACGTTCCTATTACTGCCAGCAACATGCCAAACTCTGCGGCAAACATTCCTTTTCTGGCATGCTTCGGTGAGCTGAGACCTTTTAATCCCAAAATGAACATTGCTGCTGAAACGATGTAGGAATATTTCAAAGCATGATCAGAAAATTTTTCATGTAAAACAGTTCCAAAGTTCTGACCTTGCGACATTCCCCAAACAAGAATTGCCAATCCAGCAATTACTACAATTGCGATCACGATAATGACATTTCGAGACGCACCTTTTTTTGCTGCATTTGCATCTGCAGAGGTCTTGAACATCTTCAGCATTCGGTCAGTGATTAAGAAACCGCCCACCACATTTGTTGAAGAACAAATAACAGCAATAAATCCAAGAAGCGTACTGAACGGACCGTAATTAGCGCCTGCAACCACAAGCGATCCAACAAGAGAGATGCCTGCAATTGCGTTCGTCGCAGACATTAATGGAGTGTGTAATAGCGGAGGTACACGAGTAATGATGTGATAGCCTAAAAATCCGGCCAGCATGAAAATGTACAGGCCGATTTCAAGTTCAGATGTCATTTTTGTTCTGCTGTCTGTGGATTGGCTAGACCAAGCAATTCGCGCACACGTGGATTGATTACTTCCTTATTATGTACAACCAGAGCTTCACGAATAATCTGATCTTCCAAATCCAGATTTAATTCGCCATTTTTTACTATGAGTTGCAAAAATGCGGAGATATTCCGGGAATACATTTGACTGGCATGATACGGAATCGATGATGGAAGATTTACCGGCCGAGAATTTTTACCCCGTGAACTTCTACAGTCTCACCAGGTTTTGTTAGTTCACAATTTCCACCCGTTTCTGCCGCTAAATCAACAATCACTGATCCTTCTTTCATCCCTTTGACCATTTCTGCAGTGATCAAAATGGGCGCTTTTTTTCCTGGAACTGCGGCTGTTGAAATTGCAACATCACTTTCTTCCAATACTTTCGACATCATTTGTCTTTGCTTGCGATAAAATTCTTCATCCATCGCTTTTGCATAGCCGCCGGCACCTTCCGCTTGTTTGGTGTCGAGCTCCATTTCCACGAATTGCGCACCTAAACTTTCAACCTGTTCCTTAACCGCAGGACGCACATCATAAGACTGAACGATTGCGCCTAAACGTCGCGCTGTAGCGATCGCTTGAAGCCCTGCAACTCCTGCTCCAATCACGAATACTCTTGCGGGGGTAATTGTCCCTGCGGCGGTAATCATCATTGGAAACATTTTGCGCAAAGAATCTGCAGCCAAAAGAACAGCTTTATATCCTGCAATTGTTGCCATGGAACTGAGAGCATCCATCGATTGAGATCTACTGATGCGCGGTATTAATTCCAATGCAAATGCAGATACACCTTTTGAAGCAAGCTGGGCAAATGGTTGAGGCGAACCTAAAGGATCGAGAAGTCCGATGAAGATTTGTCCGCTGCGGAATGAATTAACTCCGTTTGTATCTTGAATCCCATGCAAACCAACAATGACTTCCGCTTCAGAAAAAAGTGCATTTCTATCAGCAGTAATGGTGGCACCATGCTGTTGATATTCTGAATCAGGATAGCCGGCTTTAATTCCTGCGCCGCGTTCAACGACTGTCTTGATTCCAGCTTTGGATAGCGTTGAAACTACGGAAGGAACAATTGCGACACGCTTTTCGTCCGGATAAGTTTCTACAGGTACTCCGATTATCACCGAAACCCCTGATTTAGAAATCCACCACAAAGGCACCAAGTGCACAAAGCTTAATCTAATAATTAATTTCTAGAACTTTGTGCTCTTTGTGACTTTGTGGTGAACATTGTTGATGGAAAAATCATACACCAGCTGCTGTCCCTACGGAACTCCGGGAAGCAACGGTTCACAATTCAAATTTTGCGGACCATTTTCGTTGCAGATTGAATAACGAACAAATTGAGTATCCATCTGCCCTGCCCATCCTTTTTCATCAGGATCCTCACCATATAACGCTACTCCGGCATATTCACCTTTTTTATTGATGATGTAAAAAGACAAATTGAAATTGGGGGTACCTCGATCATTCAACAATCGTTTTTCAATTGTATTTTCTTTCACGCGTTTCAATGCTTCCATTCCAGCATCTTTGGGATGCATTCCGCGTCGCATATTTTCCACGATCAAAAACGAGTTGAGCCCAAAGAGATTCGCTTCTCCGCGGCCTGTTGATCCGGCCGCACCGACTGCATTATCAACATACAAGCCTGCGCCAAGGATCGGCGAATCACCCACACGTCCTGGAATTTTCCACGCAAGGCCGCTAGTTGTAGTCACGCCGCAAATTTCACCTTTGGAATTGATTCCATCACAGTTAATCGTTCCATGCAGATGAGCAGCGCGTAATAATCCTTCTTTGGCCATTTGGCGTGTTACTTCGTAATAATGTTGTGCACGTTTTGCCGGATCCAGATAATGACCAGGATCGATTCGGCGTTTCCATTCCAACCATTTTTTGCGGGAGTTATCCGTATTGAGATCATCTTCAATTTTGAATCCGAGATTCCGCGCCAGACGCTGTGCCCCTTGACCTACTATCAAATGATGATCGGTCAGTTGTGAAACAGCTCTTGCAACTTGTGATGGCGTTTTGACACCTTCGATTGCGGCTACAGCTCCTGCTTGTTTTTTCGGCCCATGCATGCAGGAAGAATCCAACTGAACAACGCCGTCAGCGTTAGGAAGTCCACCATATCCCACGGAATCCTCCTCAGGATCCAATTCCAATATGTTTACTCCAGCAATAAGAGCATCTAAAACATCGGAACCTTCGGTGATCATCGAAAACGCTTTCTCAACGCAGGTTACTCTTCCGCCATTCTTAAAAAAATTACCGTTAGCGGCTGAAATTACAATTGGAGTTACGGTGCTCTTAGTGATAACAGTTGGACTTTGGTTCGGTGAACTTTCCAATTTCGCTGCCGATGCAACAGTTATTGCACTGCTAATCAAGAATTCTCTGCGGTTTATTTTCGTGGCCACACTCCCTCCGTTTCAATAACTTTACCATGCTGTTAGAATTTGGTCGTGAACAAAATCTGCTTAATTTTCCTGTCACTCACTTTCGTTAGTTTGCTTTTAGCACAATCGCCAGAGCAATACGAAATGATTGCTGCAAAAACTTTGATGGTTCCAATGCGAGATGGCGTTCATTTAGTTACCGATCTATATGAGCCATCCAAAAATGGCGTTCTGGCATCCGGAAAATTCCCGGCTCTTTTAATCCGCACTCCTTACGATAGATCAAGACTTGATGATTATGCTGCAATATTCGTCAAGCGTGGTTACGTGTTCATCGTTCAAAGCGTTCGTGCACGTTATGGTTCTGAAGGACATTTCCGATTTTTGCGTGATGATGTAGCTGATGGTTTTGACACTGCGAACTGGATTACATCTCAATCCTGGAGTGATGGAAAGATTGGAATGTTGGGTGGGTCTTATGAAGGCGGAACTCAACATGCAATGGCAATGTCGAATCCACCGGGACTCAAAGCGATGGTTCCATTGGTTGCAGCAACTGATGTTGGCCGCTATGGCTTACGACATAATGGAGCATTCGAGTTACGTTTCTTCACGTGGTTGTTCAGTTGTGGCAATCCGATCGATTCTCCAACTTATAACGCATATTATCCTGGCGATGAAGCAACCCAACGAGCGCTGGTGAATAGTATGAAAGATTACAAATTCTATGTGACCTCACTTCCTTATCGCGCGGGAACTTCACCATTGCGATTGGCACCAGAGTATGAATCCGCTTTGGTCGAAGCGATGTCTCATGGCGATTATGATTCGTACTGGAAGGACATCGGTGTTGATGTTGTTGCTCATATAAATGATCACAAAAACATACCGATACACCATATCAGCGGTTGGTATGATTCATGGGATTTGAATGTTGCTAACTTGAATTATGTAAATCTTGCAAAAACGAAAAAGAGTTTGCAGCGATTAACAATGGGACCCTGGATCCATGCCGGACTTGGAAATAGTTTTGCAGGTGAAGCTGAGTTCGGTCCGGAAGCGGAGGTTGCTATTGAAGAGTTGGAAATAAAGTGGATGGATCGCTGGCTCAAAGGAATTGAGAATGGTGTTGATAAAGAAGATCCTGTGCGAATTTTTGTAATGGGCGGAGGCGACGGACATAAAACTCCGGAAGATCGAGTATTTGTTGGTGGTCATTGGCGATCAGAAAAAGAATGGCCATTAAAACGCGCAGCAGTAACTCCATATTACATACATTCCGATGGAAGCTTGAGTGCGACCAAACCGGCAGTAGCAAACCCGTCGGTAATTGAATTCGATCCAAAACATCCTGTGCCTTCAATTGGCGGAAATGTTTCATCACAGATCGGATTGATGCAAGCTGGCCCGTATGATCAGCATTGCAGGCCCGATGTTATGGGCTGCACCGATAATCGCAGTCTTTCGACGCGCAATGATGTATTAGTTTTTCAAACTCCGAAACTGGAACAAGATTTGGAAGTGACTGGTCCGTTGATTGTAAACTTGTGGGCATCTTCATCAGCAGCGGATACAGATTTCACTGCGAAACTTGTTGATGTTTACCCGCCGAATAAAGATTTTCCAAACGGAGTTGAATTGAATCTGGCTGATAGTATTGTGCGCGCTAGATATCGAGATTCACTAGAAAAAGCAACTTTGATGACGCCGGGAAAAGTTTACAAGTTTCGAATTGAGTTGAATCCGACTTCAATTCTGTTTACAAAAGGACACCGCATTCGACTTGATATTTCCAGCAGCAATTTTCCGCGCTTTGATGTGAATCCAAATACCGGTGAGCCATTAAACAACAATCGCCGTACTGCAGTTGCGGTGAATTCCATCTACCATGATGCGGAACATCCATCCAATATTGAATTGCCGGTAATTACGGCGCGCTGATCTAACTCAACCACTAAGGCGCCAAGAACACCAAGTTATGATCAAGTTATCCGGGAATGATTGTTACGAGGATTTGCCGGTCGTTGCGAGGACGCATCAAATTCGCACAAAAAAATATTTTGCCATCGGCCTAAAGCAAGATTACCATCCACAATCGGAATGGTTTCAGAAGGGCCGATCAATCCTGATTTCAGATGGGCGTCGCCATTACCATCTTGAGCGTCATGTTCCCAAACTCCTTTCGGAATTAGATTGCTTAAAAGATTCACAACATCGTTTTGAACAGATTCATCCCAATTTTCTTGAATCATTATCGCTGCTGTAGCATGTCGAACATAAATATTGACCAGCCCATTTTTTACTTTACTAACTTTTAAAACTGTTCTTACGGCATCGGTGATATCGTATAAACCGTTTCGTTTGTTAGTAGTTACAGTTATCGTTTGCTGCATGGTTATTTCTTCACCACTGAGTCACGAAGAAGCGGAGTTAATGGAAATAGTATTAAACCATACTCCGAGCCTCCGTGACTCCACGGTTCAATAACTGCTCAATATCTTTGTGTAACTTTGTATCTTAGTGTCCTTGTGGTGAAAATCAGTCTGGCATTACTTTGATTTCGCCGCCGCGAATGAAAATATCCCGTTGAGGAAATGGAATTTGAATGCCATGTTGTTCAAACTTTTTCGCAATCTCGTAGTTAATTTCACTATGTAGAACCCCTGGTTTTGTAGTGTAAGCGCGAGTCCACACTCGTAAAATAAAGTTCAAACTACTGTCACCAAATTCATCCAGTAAGACATCAGATTTTTTGTCTTTCAAAACGCCAGGGTGATTTTCGGCAATTTCTAACAGAACGTCGCGAACAAGTTCGGGATCTGTGCCGTACGCAACACTTATCGGAAAGTTACATCGAACATCCGGATTCCCGTAACTCCAGTTAATTACCTTAGATGAAATGAATTCAGAATTTGGAACAATTACTGCGATATTATCATTCGTAACAATTGTTGTGGCGCGCAAAGAAATCTTAACCACATCGCCAGTTGCACCTTCAACCTGAACACGATCGCCGACTTTAATCGGGCGCTCCAGCAATATAATAATTCCACTGATAAAATTTGTGGTCACATTTTGAAGTCCAAAACCGATGCCGATTCCTAATGCGCCAGCAACAATTGCCAATGCACTTAAGTTAATTCCGGCTGAATCTAAAATTACCAATGTGCCGATCACAACAATTGTGTAAGCAACGATGGTTCCGATTGCCTGACGTACACCATAGTCAATATGACTCTTTGCGAACAACCGGTCGACAACCCAATGCTTCATCCGGTTTGTAATGGTGTATAGAAGAACAAGCAGTAAAAGGATGTAACAGATCGTCCAGGCGGTGATTTGAGATTCACCGAGCTTTATGAGCGGAAAATTGACGTAATAGTAGAGTTTGTCCCAAAACTGCATAAACCGCCTCCACTATTATCCAAGCTATGCGCAATCCGACTTTGTGCAAACTCTCAGCGATTCGGCGGTTATGATTTTCTTAGAGCGTCGATTCTAGGCTTTCGTGATTCGGGACTATCTAAACTGAAAGATCTTGCATCTCCCAGCTGTTCACAAATAAATTTTTCTGTGGCTGAAACAACTTCCTTTAATTTTTCGTCTGCTGGCACAAACGAATTCCAAACAATTTCTTGTTTGAGTGCATCAAATTCCCACAGTCCAATAATGCGGCCGCGATCGACAATCGCATTGCTGGGAAGATCCTGTACGCCAATCAGATTTTTCAGCGATTTATCAACCATGACTTTGCGCTTTCCATCTTTTTCATCCAGAAGATGTGAAAGATTGCGACGCAACAAAAATAAACTATCAAGGCACGATATCAATGCATATTGTGGATTTTTTGACGCGCGAAAAGAATGGAAATCATCTGCTTCATCAGAATGGATTAGCAATTCACTTCCATTTTCTACCGGCACAAGTTTCAACGGTTTTACTGCTGCATTCGCTGCTGCAACACCCAATCCCGAAAACCACTGAAATTCTTTGATCGATGCTGGGCCAATCCACATAAAAAACAAACGAGCTAATTCAACATAAGCTTCATCACTTTTCAGTTTGAATTTGTCTAAAGGTGACGGCGACCATGAAGCGTATGCATATCGTTGTTGATCCAAACGGCCATTCACTGGAACTCTCCGAATCTTGCCTGCCGATTGTAGTTTTCCTAATGCGATCGGTAAAGTGGTAGTCATCCCTTTTTTCTTTCCAGCTTCACCTAAATTTCGAACCGCATCACCTAACGATTCTTTTAGCTGCCTTGGATCTTGTGGGCCTTTTTCCAACACTTTCAAAATCCGATCCATTAACTTGTCAAGCTCTTTCGGTGTGACTCCGAGAAATTTCACCGCAACATTTTCATCATTGTGAAAGTCCTGGCTGAGTTTCAAGGCTAATGCATAATGTGTGGCAGGAACAACATATGTACATCCGCGAGCAGAAGGAAGTTCATAAATTTCCAGCCTGGAAACACTTTTATCGATGTCTTCCCTGCTTGAACCATTGCGAGCAAAAAGCGTTTGATATGGATTCGATCCACCTACAGATCGACTCCATCCAGTTTTTTCCAAAACTTCCTGGGGAGATGATCCACTCAGTGAACCATCCAAACCTTGTTTGTGAAACCACCATGCACGAAGATATGTTGCGTCCATGAACTATTATTCTGATGGAAGTTAAGAAAAATTCAAGAAATGAATGCAACGAACAAGGTTTAAAAATTACCCATTTTGGATTAATTTTTAACCAATTGAACTGATGTTATGGCGGATGCATTATGCTTATGGCTATATGAAACGTAAAACTATAATGTTGCCTGATGATTTAAAGGAAAAAGGCATGCGTAGAGCACGACGACGTGGTATCTCCCAGGGCGAGCTAATCCGCGAATCATTAGGAGCACACGTGGAAAACCCGGATATATAAAGAAATCAGAAGATCCCCTATTTGAAGATAATGCTATTTTCAAAGGAAAGGCTCCTAAGAACTTTGCAAAAAACCACGATCGATATCTTTATGATCGGAATGACCTTCATTGATACTAGGGCTTTTCTCGCACGATATTTAGCACGAGATCAATTCCACAAAAAATCAGAAAGTCAGTTTTACGGATTGTATTACGTTTGTCCTGATGAAAAGAAATAGAATTAATTCAGCTTTCAGTTTTAATCGTGATTTTGTCCTGGCAGGGTTCGACATATTTCCAACAGAATAAAATTGCGAAGTATTCAAAAATCTTACCGCAGAGATGCAAACATTTATCGAATTTCAGGGAGTGCGTTTTTTCATCTCATCTGTAATTTGTCGCGCAATCAGTGACATGGCGGCGCTTTCAATATCTTGTCTACTGACAACCTCGCCTCGATTGTTGTATGCAAGGTTCATTAGCTCGGTTGCTATTTCCAGTTGATCACCCATCAATTTGCCTTGATGGGCTCCCATATTCATAATCAAACGCGCGGGATCTGAAGTCAGCACACCATAAAGTTTAGCGCTGGCTTTGAAATCAATGTTTTTGCCATCAAGCGCCTTGTTCAATGTGTCAGAATCAGTTTTTTGCATCCAGGCAGCAAGGCCTTTATCAGCGCGCTCCTGTCTCTTGCTTTCATCTTTTGGTGTCGCTCCATGAGTGGAATCCATTACGGCGTTCCAAACAACAGTTAATTGTTCGGACTGGTTAAGTTCGCCAGCGACTCGTTCCATGATTTTTGGCGATTCCATCATGGCAGAATGAATTAAAGCTTTTTCGTCCATGGAAAAATTTGGATATTTTTTCATGAACGTAGCGAATTCGGTTTTATCCGTTTTTTCGATTACCTTTTGCAATTCAGCGATCTTCGCTTCATCGGACAATCTGGGATTATCCATTATTTTCTTTGCAACATTGAACGATTCGCCGGGTTTCGGCTTGTTGTCAAGCTGTTGACTCAACTGATTTTGACGAAATGTGCCCTTAAGATTTTGTTCTTCCTTTTTTGTAGAAGAATCGGCTACGGGCTTGTTGTCCTTAGGTCGAGCCACAGGTTGTGCATCGGTCTTCGTTTCTGCAATTGAATCTTTCGGTTTCGCATCTTCAACTACGCCCGCATCCTGTACTGGCGGTTGGGGTGTAGTACTGCCTCGTGAAACATTAAGTCCGTCGCCCATGATTTCCCTCCGCTAAAAAATCTCAATAACAAAGACGAACGGAAATCAAATTGAACGGCTGCAAAAATGAGAAGTTCAGAGTCTACTCATAGTGCAATGCAGTTATGGGATCAATTTTCATCGCTCGGCGTCCCGGAAGGATGCTGGCAGCGAGTGCTGTAACAACCAAAGTTGCCACGACAATCATGAACGTCCAGGGGTCGGTAGCAGTTACTCCATATAATAAGCCTTTCATCACTCTGGCCAGTGCGACTGCACCTATAGTTCCGAACAAAATTCCAAGCAGCGCCATGGTCATGCCCCGTTTCAACACCAGCAGCAGAATTGATTGCGGCTGCGCACCTAATGCAAGCCTCACACCGATTTCTGGAATTTGCTGATTCACGAAATAGGAAAGCACGCCATAAATTCCAAGACATGCAAGCAACAAAGCAAGACCGGCAAAGGCAGCGAGTAGAATCATCGTAAAACGTCTTTGCGCAAATTCTTTTGCCACTAAATCATCCATGCTGATCACATTCGAAACCGGCAAATCTGGGTCGATCGATCGTATGATTTGTCTTGCAGAAGTCACAATATTCATCGGGTCCGATGTGGTTCGGATTGCCAGATCCTGAGGCTCATACCATGAAAAATCAAAATTCGATTGCTTCTCAGGAAGATACATTTCCGCTTTCGTCTCAGTTTCCAATCCCATGTTTCGAGTATTCTTTGTGATTCCAATTATCGTAAACTTTATATTCTGTCCGGAAACCTCAAATCTTTTTCCAATCGGGCTTACTTTTGCTGGATATGTTCTGGCCATCGCTTCATTAATAATGGCAACAGGCATTGATGTAGCAGTTTCGGTTCCATCAAAGTATCTTCCTTCTTTGAGCGGAATTTTCATTGTTTGAACGTATTCAGACGTTACTTGCCGATGATTTGCATCAAGTATGGCCCCCGGTTCGGACGGATATCCTTCCCATTCATAACCATTCGTTCCACCTTTCCAATCCAAAGGAACTGAAGTTGAATATCCAGCCGACACCACACCCGAAATTCCTTTTACTCTATCCAGTACTTGTTCATAAAACTGAACTCTTTTTTCATGAACGTCATATTTAGATTTTGGAAGGACAGTCTGTAATCGCACAACATTGTTTGGTTCAAAACCAAGATTCAGTTTTTGTAACTGGAAAATTGTTTGAATCAAAAGTCCAGCTCCGACTAATAACACCAAAGCCAGCGCCATTTCTGAAATCACCAGGATGCTGCGTAATTTTTTTGCCCCAGAGCCTGCGCCCACACGTGCACCGCCGGACTTAAGGACATCATTCAAATCAGTTTTTGATGCATGAATTGATGGAACTAATCCAAAAATCAGTCCGGTAAGAATTGATATCGCGAATGTGTATAACAGCACATAAGGATCCAGAGTAGGACGGGCAGATAATGCGACTGCGGGAGGTATAAGTTGCTGCAAAAATCGAAATGAAATTACACCAAGTATAAGACCTAATATTCCACCGGCACCTGAAAGCAAAAGACTTTCGGTTAACATTTGGCGCAACAATCGCGATTTGTCAGCCCCCAAGGCAGCACGTAATGCGATCTCTTTTTTTCTTGATGTCGCTGATGACAACAGTAGATTTGCAATGTTGGCACAGGCAATTAATAGAACTAGAGCAACGGCAACCAAAAGTAAAATTAATGGACGCCGCACAGATCCAACAAATTGTTGACGTAGTGGAACGATGTATGCATCGAGCTTTCCACCAGTCTCTTCTGGATGATCAGCACGAATTCGCGCCATGATCGTTTTTATTTGGGATTGTGCTTGATCGAAAGAGACGCCGTTTTTAATTCGCGCAACAACTTCCAGGTAGTGCCCGTTCCGACTTTGAAGCTGTTCAGTGGTAAATGCCATCGGAGCCCAGATACTAATTTCTGGATCGAAGAATTGAAAATTCGCGGGCAGGATTCCGATGACTGTATACTTCGCATTATTCAAAATGATTTCCTGACCAACAATACTTGTTTGTCCAGCAAAACGGCTTTGCCAAAATCCATAACTTAGAATCGCAACTTTGTTTGCTTCAGGAGAATCTTCCGCCGGAGTAAACACACGACCATGAATTGGCTGAACACCAAGAAGCGGGAAAAAATCGGCGGTCACTTGAAATGCAGATAACTTTAATGGCTCGCCCCCACCTGTCAAATTAAAGTCTTGAGTGCGCATTGCTGCCATTTTTGAAAACACATGACTTTGTGATTTCCAATCAGCGTAATTAGCTGGCGCGGGCGTATTTTCCGGAAAGCCGACGAATGATGCATCTTCCCAAATCACTACAAGTTTTTCGGGATCTTTAAAAGGAAGGGGTTTGAAAAGTACGGAGTTAACAACGCTGAAAATTGCAGTATTTGCACCAATTCCCAAAGCAAGCGAAATCAATACAATCGCTGTAAGTCCCAGGTTACGCCATAAAATTCGGAGGCCATATCGAAAATCATGTTTAAATGAGCTCATTCGGATCCTCCTTTAACGTTAGACATACGTGTGAGACTTAGATTGTGTTCTTGCTTCAACAGACCCTGAAGTTCTTCAAGATCGTGATCACGAAAAACAAAACCTTGAGCCTTTAGGGAATTGAAATCCTTTAGAAATGATTCAATCTGTTCTTTTGCCGGAGTAGCAATCACCCGTTGATCTGCAGCAGGATTGTAGATCTTTTCAATTTCTGCCAGCATGTGATCAAGATCTTTCCGTGACATGTAAATGCCACGCACAATAACACCATCAATATTTTCCAGATTTGAAATTTCTTGCAGCGGGTTTGATTTAAGAATTAATAGATCAGCACGCTTACCAACTTCGATCGTTCCAAATTCTTTATCACGATTCATGGCGAGTGCAGCATTCACTGTTGCAGTTTTTAAAGTTTGAAATGTTGTGAGGCCATTTTCATTCATGATCCGAAGTTCATCATGTAGTGCAAATCCTGGAACCATGAAGGCACTTCCCCCTCCTGAATCAGTACCGGCAAGCCAGCGATCATAAATTGGAAGCAAATCTTTAAAGATTTTGATTGAAAGTGGTAGAACGTTTTGCTGAAGTGCCAGATTTGGATTTGGAGTTTCTTTTGCGATTTCAAGCCAATCGCTTTTATCCCTCCAGGACGCATACTTCATTTCAACGCTTTCATTGATTAATTTTCTTGCTGCATCGCCGCGCAGGTTCTGCCTGTAGTTATAAAACGTAGGACAATTCCACGACTTTAAATTCTTCGATTCTTCAACATAATCTTCGTTGGTTAAAGTGAGATTGGCATCCAGAATGTACCCTTTAAAATGCTCAAAAGTTTTTTGTCCTAATTCCTTCGCTTGTTGGATCGTAATTTCATGCGGGATATGTCCTACAACATCAATTTGTTGTTTGTGAGCTTCGTCTAAAATTGCCGAATAAATTTCCAAAGGCATGTTGTTATGAATTTTGATAAAGTCATATCCATCCTTTTTTTGTTGCCTTACGATTGCACGCCCTTCATCCGGCGATTTACTCACTTTGGCATACCAGTCCATCGGAGCACGATTCAAAATCTGACCGGTTATGTACATGTTGGCTGCCAGAAGTTTGTTTTGCTCGATTTGTTCGCGAACCTTTAGCATCCATGGAAATCCATCCATGTCACGAACAGTTGTAACTCCATTTGCAAGATTCAAAAGATGCTGGCTACTGGAAGTAAGGTTGTGAACATGCATGTCCACAAGGCCCGGCATCATGTAGGTGCCTGAACAATTAATTTTCTGAAATCCATCCGGCACTGAGATTTTGTTCGCATTACCAATTTCCAAAATTTTTCCGTTATCAACTAAAACCGTTTGATCTGGAATGACCTGTTCATCACGCATGGTGATTAAGTTCACATTGGCGAATGCAAGTTTGGAAGGCTGATATTGATTTGATAATCGTTGCTGTAGTGATTGGATTTTTAATTCTTCAAAATAAAAATTCCAGCGTTTAGCGCGTTCAGCTTGTGATTGTTGAGAACAAGCAGTGTTTAAGAGGATGAGGATCAGAATGAGAGTCCGAGCAGTGTTGAACCGCATACGGAATTAGACCGGGCAAGGAATAAAAAGTTGGGGCAAAGGCGAAATTTGAGGCCCGGGCTTCGCACCCAACAACCGCAAGCCCGGGCCTCGATACACATGTATCTACGATGCGGTGAACCTTTTAATTGCATCTTTACGCACCAGGGCGTAATCAACGGAATTAAAATTCCATTCTGAAACATCTTTGAAAAGTTTGCGGGCATCACCTTTCTTGCCCGAGCTATCTAAAGCAAGCGCGTAGTGATACTTGTTGTAGATTACGGTCAAATCAGACTTCTTGTAATTCTCAACTGCGGCTGCATAATCTTTTTGCAATAGCGATGTCAGACCGAGAAGTGCAAAGTAACCTTCCAGTTTTCGCGGATTCGCATCGGCTTCCATCAGTTTGCGGTTTTCTTCCGCCTTAGCTTTTGCAGTTGCAAAATCACCTTGACGTGCGGCGAGCTGCCCTTCGAACAAAACCAGGGCTGCTTTTTGAAGTCGTGCAAAATTGGGATCTTGCACCTGTTTTGAAGTTTCCGCCTGAACTGTTCCAAGCTGCTTCAAAATATTTTTGCTCTGATCGAACATATTTTTATCCAGAGCAATCGTTACTTCGTTGGTCAGTGTAAAAATTTTTGCAGCGCCTGCTTCATCAGCAGGCAATCCTGAGGTTCCCGCAGATGAAACCAGTTTAGAAAGATCTTGAATTGCGGCACCGGCATCACCAGCATGCAGATGAGTGAATGCTCTATAGTTTGCGTAATTAATTCTGTTGGAAGCTTTCGCGCCTTCAATGCCTTTATCATAATCGGCAAATGCTTCTTGATAATTTCCAAGAAAAGAATTCACATGACCTTTTTTCAGGTTTACAACGCTAAGTTTGGGATCCAATTGCAAGGCCGTTGTATATTGCTTTCTTGCATCTTCCAGTTTGTTCATTCCGCGATAAACATCACCTAAATTTTCGTGGCACTTCGCTTCTTTCGGTGCGAGTTTGGTACACGCCTGCATATGAATTTCTGCTTGTTTCAAATCTCGAGGTTGGCCAAAAAGATAGTTAAATCCAAGGACGATATGGCCTACTATAAAATCAGGATTTAATTCCAGTGCCTTTGACATTGATTTTCGTGCCGCTTCATTTTGATTCAGACTCCCTTGACTTGTACCGAGTGTTAACCATGCTCTTGGACTTTCCGGATAGAGCTTCACCAGTTGTTCTGACAATTCAATCCTTTTTTTCGCATCATTACTGATAAAAGTTTGATTGATTTGAGCCAGCAACTTTTCGCCATCCGTTTTTCCGCTTTTTAATGCAGCATCTAATTCCTGTTTGAATTCAGGAGCCGATGCTGATGAGAGCGCTTTATTAAAATGGGCGTAGGAAAAACCGGGATCGAGTTGCAAAGCTTTCTTAAATAAATCGTTTGCTTCCTGCGCGCGGCCTACATCAAGAAAGAATTGTCCTTTTTCAAATAAGGCCAATGCATCTTTTGATGATGTGGTGATAGGGATTTCTTTTGTTGCCGCTACTGCCGGAGCAGCAACTGCGCAAATAAGCGCAATCAGGACTAAAGCAATTCTTGTCATAAGACCTCCATGGTTTCTACCGCAGAGTACGCTGAGTTCGCAGAGCGATCAGAAATAAGAATCTGCGATCTCTGCGTGCTCTGCGGTAAAAGGTTTCAAAAGCGACAGTAAATCGGATGGCAGCATGGATACAACAAACATGGAACGTTCGGGCTCAGAGGCGATACGAAAGCGTCCTGGCGGGTGATATGCGGACCTCGTGGTAAAATTTTGAACCACAGAGATACAAATATGTCAGAGTCAGAAGCTGTACCTGTCGTTAAAAAAGATTTTATCCGCGAAATTATCGATCAAGATCTCGAACAAGGCCGTTATGATCGAGTTCATACGCGATTTCCGCCCGAACCAAACGGCTATCTTCATATCGGTCATGCAAAATCAATTTGTTTGAACTTTGGAATTTCAAAAGATTATTCCGGCAAAAGCAATTTACGTTTTGATGATACGAATCCAACCAAAGAAGAACAGGAATATATCGATGCAATTAAAAAAGACGTGCGGTGGTTAGGATTTGATTGGGAAGATCGCGAATTTTATGCATCCGATTATTTTGATCAGCTTTACGAATGGGCAATCAAGCTGATTAAAGATGGCAAAGCATTTGTGGATGATCTGACTGCAGATCAAATCCGGGAATATCGCGGCACGTTAACTGAGCCAGGCAAAGCAAGTCCATATCGCAATCGAAGTGTCGCTGAAAATTTGGATCTCTTTGAGCGGATGAAAGCGGGTGAATTTCCGGATGGCGCACGAGTGCTTAGGGCCAAGATCGATATGGCTTCACCAAATTTAAATTTGCGCGATCCGGTGATGTATCGCATTCTTCATTCACATCATCCACGCACTGGAAATAAATGGTGCATTTACCCGATGTACGATTGGGCTCACGGTGAAAGTGATTCCATAGAAAAAATCACGCATTCGATTTGCACGCTTGAGTTTGAAGATCATCGTCCGCTTTATGATTGGTACATCGATCAACTTGGACTTTTTCATCCGCGGCAAATTGAATTTGCGCGTTTGAATCTCACCTACACCGTTATGAGCAAACGCCGGCTTTTAGACCTTGTGAACAGTGGAGTAGTTCGTGGCTGGGATGATCCGCGCATGCCCACACTTTCAGGAATTCGAAGAAGAGGTTATACACCTGAAGCGATGCGAACATTTTGCGATCGTATCGGTGTTGGCAAAGCGGAAGGTGTTGTTGACATTGCATTGCTTGAGTATTTCTTGCGTGAAGATTTAAACAAACGTGCGCCACGTGCGATGGCTGTGATCAATCCATTGAAAGTTGTGATTGAAAATTATCCGGAAGATAAATCAGAAATGCTGGAATGCATCAACAATCCTGAAGATCCGTCGGCTGATACCCGCCTGGTTCCATTTTCAAAAGTGCTCTATATAGAAGATGAAGATTTTCGGGAAGATCCTCCGAAACAATTTTTCAGACTCGCACCAGGAAGAGAGGTCCGGTTGAGATATGCGTACTTCATTACTTGCAAAGAAGTGATCAAAGATGCATCCGGCAAAATTACAGAATTGAAATGCACCTACGATCCTGCAACAAAAGGCGGTGACGCTCCGGACGGTCGAAAAGTGAAAGCCACACTTCACTGGGTTTCTGCACCGCATGCAATCTCAGCAGAAGTGCGGCTCTATGATTATCTATTTGCAAAGCCGGATCCAGATGATGTGGAAGAAGGTAAAGATTACAAATCGAATTTAAATCCAAAATCGCTTGAAGTGATCGATGACGCCAAGTTAGAACCATCATTGAAAGAAGCTAAGACCGGTAATACGTATCAGTTTGAACGGCTGGGATATTTCTGTATGGATCCGGATAGCACTGACGCAAAAACGGTATTCAATCGCACCGTAACACTTCGCGATACCTGGGCAAAAATCGAAAAGAAAAGCTCTGCGAACTCTGCGGTAAAAAAGAGCTAGTGCAAAAACAAAAGCAAGACTTCAAGATCTGGCAGATCATTGCTGCATCCTCCGCAGGCACAATGATCGAATGGTACGACTTTTACATCTTCGGAAGTTTAGGCACGATTATCGCGCCGCTATTTTATCCGCCAGGCGATCCTGCCGTTCAATTCCTCGTTTTGCTTGCAACTTTCGCAACCGGATTTTTGGTGCGGCCGTTCGGTGCTGTGGTGTTTGGCAGAATCGGCGATCTAGTTGGAAGAAAGTATGCATTCTTGTTAACGCTGATCATCATGGGCGGCGCCACAACTGCAATTGGATTTTTGCCAACGTACGATCATATCGGAATACTCGCACCAATCATTCTTGTAACTCTCCGGCTGCTGCAAGGCCTTGCACTTGGCGGCGAATACGGTGGCGCTGCAACGTACGTAGCGGAACATTCCCCCGATCACAAACGCGGATACTACACCAGCTTCATTCAAACAACTGCAACGCTTGGTTTGTTTCTATCGCTAGGGGTGATTCTGGCAACACGACTCGGACTTGGTGATGCTGAATTTAAGGCATGGGGTTGGCGGATTCCATTTTTGGTTTCCGTTCTGTTGGTAGCAATGTCTTATTACATCCGGATGAAGTTGAAAGAATCGCCGCTATTTGCAGGAATGAAGGCTGCAGGAAAAACATCACGCAAACCGCTGTCAGAAGTTTTTCGCAGCGCTGAAAATCGAAAAATAATGCTGCTAGCTTTATTTGGTGCAACTGCAGGGCAAGCTGTGGTCTGGTATACGGGACAATTTTATGCGCTGTTCTTTTTACAGACTGTCTTAAAAGTTAATTTTGTAACTGCCAATATCATCGTTGCTGTTGCACTTGCGATTGCAACACCGTTCTTCATTGTGTTCGGATCGCTCTCAGACAAAATCGGACGCAAAAAGATTATGATGACCGGCTGCTTGATCGCAGCCTTAACTTACCTTCCTATATATAAAGCGATGCATCATTTTGCAGGAATTGTCAGCATTTCCAAAACTTCCGCACTCGATACTTCCGGCAAAATGATTCCGACGATTATTGAAGCGACAAATCCCAACGTAGTCATGTTGACAATTCTGGTGCTGATTCAGGTTTTGTATGTGACAATGGTTTATGGACCAATTGCCGCATATCTTGTGGAATTATTCCCTACCAGAATCCGATACACCTCAATGTCGATTCCATATCATTTCGGTAACGGTTGGTTCGGCGGGCTAACACCATTTATCGTAACCTACATCGTGACTGTAAGCGGAAATATGTTTGCGGGGCTCGTCTATCCTATCGCGGTTGCTTTAATGACCTTCATCATCGGCTCCATCAAATTGAAAGAAACAAAGGACGTGAAACTCTGGGACGAATTGAAATCGTTTAATATTGATCGCCAAAAACTTAATTCTAATCACTGAAACACCGAATACACAGAATTTCAAATAATATTTATTTCAGTGTATTCCGTGTTTCCGTGATTAAAAAAGTTTAATCGACCAATAGTGGACACGTCATACAATGCACTCCACCATTGCCCACAAACATCTCGTCAGCAGGAACTGTATCTAATTGCCATCCGTTCGTCCTCAGTGCCTCATGGATGCGTTTCACATTGTGAAATCCGATTGCACGTTGTGAAACGTGAGTAACGACGATATTTAGATTCCCGCCGCGGCGTTCTTCTAAAGTAAGTGGAATTTGTCGAATGCCGCGTTGATCCAAAAATTCCTCAAACATCACATGCTTGAAATCCGATTTGCCTGCTTTATACAACCGGCACGGAAAAACGCGGAGAGCATCGGGGTAAAGTAAACACAAATCCTTATCCAGCACCATAAAGATTCCATCAATATGGATGTGTCCAAATGGAAGCGGCACTTCTAAAAAATATTTGAAATCTTTGTCTAACACTAAATTGCGTAGCGCACGCGTTCCTTCTTCATTGGCACGATCACATAAAGATGCAACCACCGTATCGTCACCGATGATCGTGACTCCCCCGCCTTCCAAAAATCCTGGTGGCTCAATTGCACCTAAAACCGGAATTCCCAGTTTACTAAACGCGCGGCCTAACATTTCCTGATCTCCCCTGCGACCTTTCAAATACGGTCCCATCAACACCGCACCGCTTTTAAACACAGCAGCGAGATCGCGGGTATATGTCATGTTTGGACGATATGATATATATGAAATCGAATCATGATCCTCTTTTAATATTTCGTGCAATAACAAAACTTCCACTTCATGCAACGCAAACAGATCTAACATCGCTTTGTATTGCGTAATAAATTTCTCCTGGTTTACCGCGCGATCGAAATGAAATTCTTCTAATGTTTCAGATGTGACCATCCGTAATTCATTTCCTGGCAAATGCATGATGACTTTGCGTAAATTTCCATAAGCGTTCGGAACACCAAAAGTCACCATCAACGAATCCCCCAAAGTAAAATCGTGCCGCTAAGATCTGAAGTCGCAATTGAAGTCTGATCGGGTGACCATGCAACACCGCAAGTGACCTTTCCCAACTGCTTCGAAAATGGCAAGTTGTTTTCCGGAAACCGTATCCCATACGCGAACCGTCTTGTCATAGCTTGTTGATGCTAAAAGTTTTCCATCCGGGCTAAAAGCGATTCCAGTAACAGATAACATTCCATTCTTATTCTCACGATGTCCTTTTAATTCCATTACTTGCTTCTGAGATGCAACATCAAAAATCATGATGTGCGATGTTGCATCATTCGATGCCGCAATCATGGAATTATCTTTGCTGATTGTAATCTGTCCGGCGCCAGGCGAATCTACTGGTTTCAAAACTGCGATCGCTTTTCCCGAATTTGTATCAATTACATAAATGATTCCCGCATCACCTGCAACCACCGCGAGCTTCGAACCGTTCGAATTAATCGCGATTGCACCCGGAGCGCCGGATCCTGCAAGTGCGCCGTTGAAATTCGTTTGCTTATGCGAGTTCATATCAAATACAAATCGGACCTTCTCCCATATCATTACCATACGCAAACTTCGTCCCATCAGCGCTGAATACTGAAAGCAAATTTGTAATAGCAAGCGGCGCTTTGTCAGCAGTTTGATTGATCGATCCAATCTGCTTTCCTTGAAGATCCCAAATTCGAATCGTGCCATCATAACCCGCTGACATTACCCTGGTTCCATCCGAACTAAAACCAACAGCTGCAACTTGTTTTTGATTTCCATTCAGAAGCACATGTGGCGAAGCTGATGGAATATCCCACACTCGAACACTGTGGTCTTCAGCCGATCCACCTGATACCAACAATTTCCCATTGGTGCTGAAGGCCAGCGAAAAGACAGGACCTGTATGGACTTTGATTTGTGAAAGAAGTTTAAGATGATGGGTATTCGTTGCGCTAATCTGTGCGAAGCTATGAACCGCTAAGACGCAAAGTAATAAAACCAAAGAAACTGTTAATCGCTTCTGATTCATCTCAAACCTCCATCTCTCTATGGCGAATCCGAAAATAAAATGGAATTCCGGTCGCAGTCAGACCCACACCAATTAAGGTATCTAGTGGATGATATATCAAAGCTGAAATGATGAAGCCTGCCATGACAATAATAAATAGTAGCGGTACATATGGATAAAATGGTGTTCGATATCCACGATCTGATTTTTTTCGAAGTTTGAAGATGGAGGCTACCATCAAAATATTAATGAACTGCATTGGCGCAACGAAAAAATTGACGATGCGCGAGAAGGATCCAAAAAATGTAAGAGCAAGAATCGAAACAGTTGCCGTAAATATGATGGAGGTTGCTGGAACGCCGGTTTTGGAAATTCCCGCAAGCATCCCAAACAATGGGGATTGTTTCCGGTACATTTCGGCAGCAGCATAATAAAGCCGCGGTTGGGTCATGATCAGACCTCCCATCGCGCCAAGTGTCGATACTATGATCATGGCTTGAAGGTAACCGGCGCCTTTCGGTCCAAAAGTATTCACAGCGAAGATTGATGCGACACGATTTGGAGAATGTTTCATTACTTCCAGCGGCACAACTCGAAGGAAAGCGAAATTCACCAACAAATAAAGTACGATGATCGCCCCAACTCCAAGCAATAAACTGCGCGGAACATTTCTTTCTGGTTGAACGACTTCACCTGCAACATGCGTAACATCGGTCCATCCATCGTAAGTGAATAAAACAGCAGCGATGCCGGATCCGATCAACATAAATAAGGATACTAATGTTGTGTGCGATTCCGATGCTGCAACGGTTGTAGTTTTGGTTGGCTCTGCCAGAAAAATGCTTCCGAGTATCAAAGCTAGAACAGCAATAATCTTTATTGCTGTGATCGTGATTTGAGTTCTACCGCCCCACTGAACTCCAAGCAAATTGATAATTGTAAAAAAAACAATTCCTGCCGAACCAACTAGCACAGGAGAAAGTGAAACGAAGTATGTTAAAAATTCTCCAAATAGAATTGCACCACCTGCGACCGAGCCGGGACCGCTGATAAACATTTCTACCCAAATTTTGATGAATGCCCAGAATCGGACCGAATCCTTCATGAATGATGTGAAATGAGGCCCCCGCTTTTGGTAACTGAACTGTGAGTTCTGCAAGAGTTAATGCACCGCAAAGAACAATCACTCCAGCAAGAGCCCAGAAGAAATAAATTTGCCAGTTGGCGCGCGCTACTGCAGCCAATTCGCCTGGCGCAAAAAATATTCCGGAGCCTAACATATCACCCGCAACAATTGCGGCAACAGCTGCCAACCCGAGTTTTCGCTGCAATGATGCCGAATTCATTCGGACATAATCTTACCCCAGCAAAACAGGAATTCTATGGTAGGCTACTGCCATGAATGTGTTCCTAATAATTGACATGCAAGTCGGATTATTTCAGGGCGAAAATGCACGTCACGATAAGGATGGTGTAGTTAGAAGGATTAATGAAGTTGCGCGAGCGGTGCGTGCAAAAGACGGACACGTAATCTTCGTTCAACATAATGGAAAATCCGGTGATGATACCGAACAAGGTACTAAAGGATGGCAGCTTCTTCCGGAATTAGATCGCGACGATCGCGATATTATTGTTACAAAAACGGCATGTGATTCATTTTATGAATCGATGCTGCCGCAAATTCTGGATGGATTGAATCCAAAACATTTGATTATCGGTGGATGTGCTACCGATTTTTGCGTGGATACAACTGTTCGTGCCGCAGCAAGCCGTGACTACGATGTTACCGTGGTTGCTGATGGACACACCACAGCAAACCGTCCTTATGCCGATGCAGCCACCATCATCATTCATCACAACTGGGTGTGGGAGAATTTGGAGTTACCTCGCAGCAAGGTCCGCGTTATTACCTCAACCAAAATTATTCAAGGATTGTGATTTGCGGACTAAAGTCTGCGCTCTATTACTCACCGGTAAGCTGTCGTTGCAGTGTTGCAAAATCGAAGTAAACAGTTTCGTTCATCAAGCGATCTTCATCGAAATCAAAAATACAAGCCGCTTGAATATCCATCTTCCGGCCTTTTGGTGTCATTCCAGCAAATTCGCCTTGATGAGTTCCGGTCATCAGGCCTTCCACAATCACAGCATTATCATCGTGATAAAACTTCCTGATCTCGAAATGGAAATCAGGAAATCCTTTAATCACGCTTCCAATTAATTCGCGAACACCTTTTTCGCCATCAACCACAACCGCCATTGGAATGACCTGATAATGTGGAGAATGAAAACTCGCAATCATTTGATCGAGATCGCCGTTGTTTTCTGCATTCACATGCTGATTCACTATTTCTTCTCTACGCTGACGAATGAAATCTTCTTTACGCCTCTCAGGATTTGATTCTTTATGCATTTTTGATTCTTTCTAAGCTTCGATATTTGTTCCTAGCACCTTCAAAAATTTTGCGAGCCATTCGGAATGCGCCGGTCCATGCAGGCGCGGTGACGAAATTGCCATCAACGTGTGCTTTTTCCCATGGAAGTTGAACGAATTCGCCTCCAGCCGCTTTCACTTCCGGTTCACATGCAGGATAAGCAGAAATGGTGCGTCCTCTTACGACATCGGCAGCAGTTAAAATTTGAGCAGCATGACAGATCGCAGCAATCGGTTTATTTTCTTTTGCAAAATGTCTAACGATTTGAAGAACTTTGTCATTCAATCGGATATATTCCGGAGCACGTCCACCTGGAATTAATAAGGCATCATAGGTTTCAGTTTTCACTTCATCGAAGTTTGCGTTCAAGGTGAAATCATGTCCGCGTTTCTCGCTGTAAGTTTGATCACCTTCAAAATCATCGGACCGCAGTTCGAACTTTGTCTCCTGCTTTTTTGTCCGGACAAACCGCATGAACTGTATGACCTACCATCTGCAAAGCTTGAAATGGCACCATCACTTCGTAGTCTTCAACAAAATCGCCCACTAGCATTAGAATCCTTTTCACAGTCATTTTAGTTTTTACCTCCTGTTTAGATATGCGGATAGAGGACTATTGGGCATCGCTATTCTCTATCATCTATCATCTATCCTCTATCATCAATTCTCTATCTTCATATTAAAGCGCGTTCCATTTGAAATTCAATGCAGGGTAAGATAAGCACATGCTGAAAATTTTCATTGTCCTGCTTTGTCTTGCCTCTACAACATTCGCGCAAACTTCTATTGATAAAACTAAGATCGCCGATCAAGTTCGACAAGAATTTCTGCATTCATGGAATGGTTATAAACAATATGCATGGGGCCATGATGCGCTCAAACCATTAACCACAAGTTATCGCGACTGGTATGCCGCGAGTTTGTATATGACGCCTGTAGATGCAATGGACACGATGTATCTGATGGGCTTGAAAGATGAGGCTGATAAGACAAGAGAATTTGTTATCAAGAATTTATCATTCGATCACGATATCTCAGTCAAGAATTTTGAAATTACAATCCGTATCCTTGGCGGTTTGCTAAGCACATATCAGATCACCGGCGATAAACGTTTACTGGCGCTTGCAGAAGATCTTGGAAACCGATTGCTACCAGTATTTCAATCTCCAACTGGTTTGCCATACATGTTCATCAATCTTAAAACCGGTGTGGTCAGTGGAGTAGAAACAAATCCTGCGGAGATTGGAACTTTGCTTATAGAGTTTGGAACACTCAGTAAACTCACGCAAAAACCACTTTACTACGATAAAGCGAAGAAAGCGCTGGTTGAACTTTATAATCGTAGATCCGAAATCGGACTCGTTGGTTCAACGATCAATGTCGAGACCGGAAAATGGATTGATACTACCAGCCATATCAGCGGAGGAATCGATTCTTATTACGAATATTTATTGAAATGCGCGCGGCTTTTTGATGACAAAGATTGCGAAAAAATGTGGAAGACAAGTATTGAAGCACTTAATAAATATCTTGCACAGGAAGCTCCAACAGGATTTTGGTATGGAAGTGTTGATATGAATTCCGGAAAAAGGATCGCGACCCATTTCGGCGCGCTGGATGCATTTTTCCCAGCAGTTCTTGCAATGTCAGGAGATTTGAATCGCGCAAAAAAATTGCAGGAATCATCTTACAAAATGTGGACCACATTCGGAATTGAACCGGAAGAAATTGATTACCTCACGATGAAAATTACTTACGATGGTTATGCCCTTCGGCCGGAAATTATTGAATCTGCTTATTACCTTCACACGTACACAAAAGATCCGCGATATTTAGAAATGGGCCGTACATTTCTTGACAGCTTGATGCGATATTGCAAAACAGATTCCGGATATGCGGCACTCAAAAGTGTAGCAACAAAAGAAAAGAAAGATGATATGGAAAGTTTCTTTTTTGCGGAAACTCTGAAGTATCTCTATTTGCTATTTGCTCCTCCAGAAACTCTTGATCTTTCCAAAGTCGTCTTCAACACCGAAGCTCACCCGATCAAAAAGACGTGGTAAAGATTTTTTCACCACGGAGGCACAGAAATTAAGGTTTTGCTTCAAATACAAGATTGAATGGCGTTTCAGTTGCGCGCCGGAAATGTGTGAATCCAGCTTTTGTTAAAACATCACGTAATCTTTTTTCTCCAGCCTGGGCTCCTAGAGCCATTCCTACTTCTTGTGAACGCGAGGCAGGCGTACAAATTAGCGTAGAAGCGGAATAGTACATTCGGCCGACAGGATTCAGATTTTGTGCAAGGTTATCTTGTGCAAATGGCTCTACCAGCATAAATGTTCCGCTTTGTTTCAATGTCTTTCTAACATGAGTTGCTGCACCGATCGGATCTCCCATATCGTGAAGACAATCAAAGAACGTAATAAAATCATAATCCTCACCGGGATATTCTTTTGCAGGAGTAACCTCAAAATTTACACGGTCTTGAACACCAGCTTCTTTGGCGCGTTTGCGAGCAGTTTCGATTGAAGCTGAATGATAATCAAAGCCGAAGAATTTCGATTTTGGAAATGCCTGAGCCATCAAAATTGTCGATGAACCATGACCGCAACCAACATCAGCGACGCGAGCCCCCTGGATCAATTTTTCTTGAACGCCACTTAATGCCGGAATCCATGAGCTAATAAGATTGGCGGCATATCCGGGCCGGAAAAATCTTTCAGTTCCATGAAACAATTCCGGATCATGTTCGTGCCAGCCCATTCCAGCACCACTTCGAAATGCTTCGTCCATCCTTGCCCTGGCTTTTGATGCAGCAACCGCAACCTGGAAAGCTCCAGGCAAATAAACAGGACTGTCTTCCTGCGCTAGTGCAAAAGCCTGCTCTTCAGTCAGGTAAAATTTTCCGGTGGACTCATCGTAAGTTATGTATCCGCCGGCGGCCTGGGCGGCAAGCCACTCCGCTGCATATCTTTCAGCCGTTTCCGTGTGTTTTGCCAGCTCAGCTGCAGTCATTGGGCCTTCCTTGGCAAGCGCTTTATATAAACCGTGTTTTTCACCAATCAAAACCAGTACTGAATTGAAAGTTGCGCCGATATCAACAACCGCTTTGCCAAGAAGGTTATTTAGCTTTTCGTGATCTATTGCCATGTTCAATCCTCCAAAAATTAATTTGCATCAGGTAGTTTGTTGGAAAATTTTAGCAAATATATTCCCTGTTGGAAAATATTCCTTACGAAACTTAGTGAAGCTTTGTTTAGTCTTACCTAGTGGTAAAATTTTAAGCAATCATTTGATTTTGTAACACAATCACCCAGGAGGTTTCTATGCTAAGTGTGGAAGACCTGGTTAAGGTCTATCCAGGTGGAGTTACTGCTCTTCAAGGGATCAGCATCAAAATTGGATCTGGAATGTTCGGACTTCTAGGTCCCAATGGTGCCGGCAAAAGTACATTGATGAAAATTATTGCCGGCTTACTTGAACCTACATCCGGCAAGGTTTTGTTAAACGGAACAAATATTGTGGAAAGACCGGAAGTAGTTTGGGCCGGGCTCGGTTATTTGCCGCAAGATTTCGGTTTTTATCCCCATCTTAGTGGCGAAGCAATGCTCATTTATTTACTAGAGCTCAAAGGTATTCAATCGCAATCTGGCTTGAAACGTCTTGCTGCTGAACTTCTGGATCGGGTGAATCTAACATTTGCTGCAAAACGGAAAGTCAAAGAATATTCCGGTGGAATGAGGCAGCGACTTGGAATCGCTCAGGCATTAGCTGGCAATCCTGAATTAATTATTGTGGATGAACCAACCAGCGGATTGGATCCTGAAGAGCGAGTGCGTTTTTATCATTTGCTTTCGGAACTTGGTCAAGATCGAACAGTCATTCTTTCCACACACATCGTTGAAGATGTCAAAGTTCTTTGCCCGAGATTTGCAGTAATTCAACGCGGGCGTTTGATTGCTGAAACCACACCCACCGAAGCGATTGAAAAACTCAAAGGAATGTTGTTCGAAGGAACCGTTGCACGATCAGAAATGGAAAGTTTTGCTAAAAAATATTTCGTAACTCAAGCTGTACTTTTTGAAGGCCGAAGCCGCGCCCGGATTTATTTGCCCGATGGATCGCCTCCTGAAAATTTTGTTGCAGCAATACCTACGCTGGAAGATGCATATTTCATAATCACAAGACAGGCACAACCAGGTGAAAAAGCAGCATGAGCTGGCATCGCCTGTATACAGTCTTCAAGACTGATTTTCAAACGATTCTCAAAGGTCCCTTGTTCTGGATGTGGTACCTGCTTTTAGCATGGAACGCATTTCTGATTTCCAATTCAGCATGGATTATCCGTTCGGTTGATACATCTGTAGGAACCGAGAAATCGTTTGTGAATTCGGAATTTCAACTTGCCTTTGTACTTGCATTGATGTGCTTTTTGATGTTGGGACTCTTTGTCGCCATCATTGCCGGAACTCCGGTCCTTCGAGATTCACAATATCGCGTTGGCGAAATCATTCATGCCACACCGCTTCGTCCGTCGGAATATATTTGGGGCAAATATCTTGCTGCTTTAGCTACTTGCTTGGTGGCCGTCTTATTATTCTTGTTAACGCTGATTTTGTTGACCGACATAATTCCGAATCCTGCCGCTGCTGAATTTCACGGACCGTTCAAGATGCGGAATTACTTCTTGCCGGCTTTGGTCTTTATGGTTCCTGCCATCTTGTTTGTTTCAAGCATTGCACTTGCAATCAGTGTTTATACACGCCGCGCATTTTTGGTTTACCTGTTTCCGGTTTTGATGTTGATTCTCGCCATGAATTTTTTGTATAAGTGGTATCCTGCTGATCCAACTTCAACAGCTACTTATCTGATGCAATGCGCTGATCCTTCCGGATTTCGATGGTTGAAACAAACCTGGCTGATAGTTGATCGCGGAGTTTCCTTCTATAACAGTTCACCAATTCACTACGATGCCGGATTTTTGTTGGGACGTCTCATTTATGTTCCGTTAGCAATTGGTTTTGTGATATTAAGTGCATATCGTTTCGCAAAAAAATTTGCACGAATTCCAGATCGTCGAGTTAGGGTCATTCAAGAAGCAACTCCTGCTGTTGCAACCGCAGCGTACCTTCCACCAAAAGCTCTTCCTGATGTCTTACGAAAAACCGCAGGAATCGTAAAACAAATTGCCGGAGTCATACGATTCGAATTGAAAGAATTACTGTCACAGCCATGGTTGCTGGTGGTGATTGGTATCATTGCCATCATTTTGCTGATGCCAGACCGCGGCGCACGCGGCGAACTACACGTTTTAACTCGCTACACATCCGGACTTATGGCCGTCAATACGTTCACATCACTTACAATGATGCTCTGCTTTTTCTTGATGTTTACGACCGCAGATTCTTTACATCGAGAAACTACAACCGGGTTAAGTCCTTTGTATTTCAGCACTCCTGCACACACCGCTGCCATTGTTGTTGGTAAAACTCTTGCTAACTTCTGCGTTGCGATCATCACTATGGCAGTATGTTTTATTTTCGTTGCAATATTTTTGATTCAAAAGAACGAAGCTCCATTTCAATTTGCGCCGTTTTTGTACACATGGATCTATTTAATGCTGCCGACATTTCTTTTCTGGTGTGCATTCGTTGCAGCAGCATATTCAATCACCAGGAGCCGCACTGCGAGTTACGCTTTGGGAATCGCGCTGTTATTCATTACTGGCTGGGCGGTTTTCAACGGAAAAATGAATTGGGTCACACATTGGTCATTAGCAGAAAGTTTAGTGTGGACAGACTTTGGTGTGTTTGAGCTCGATCGAAAGGCTCTGATTCTCAATCGACTTTTTTATTTTTCAATCACCATTGTCTTGTTGGTTATTGCTGTTTGGAAATTCCCACGAAGAAGTTTGGATCCACATCGCCATTCACGTTCATCGAAAAGTACGACGCTTTTCATTCTGAAAACTGCAGCAGTTCTTGTAATTCCAGTTGCACTCGGAATTACGTTATGGATGACAATAGAAAATGGGTTTCAAGGAACACGAGCGGAAAATGCAGAAAAAGATTACTGGCGCCGCAATGTAGCTACATTTTGGAATGCACCGCTACCCGATCGAACCTTCATCGACATCGATATGAAACTTGAACCGCCTCAGCGTTCGTTTCATATGAATGGTTCGTATGAAATGATTAACAGCCAGACAATTCCGCTGTACAGAATTCCACTCACTGGAGTTGGATATTGGTCAAATTTGAAATGGACTTTAGATGGAAAGCCTCATACACCAGAAAATCGATCAGGAATGTTTGTATTCAACTTTGATCCACCACTTCAACCGCAGCAAAAAGTAACAATCGGATTTACATATGATGGCGTGATGCTTCCAGGAGTTAGTAGAAGCGGCGGATCTTTAGATCTTGGTGAATTCTTATTGGATTGTGGAACTGCTTTAACTGGCAGAAATCCGTGGTTTGTTCCGGTGCTTGGATTTGTTGAAACAATCGGAATCGATGAAGAAAACAGATATGAGCCGCGCGATCCGGGTCCGAAATATTACGAAGGGATTACTGAAGCAGGAATCGATCGTTCTTTATTGAACACTCGAATCAGGCTTGATGTCCCGCAAGATTACATCGCAACATCGATGGGTGTGCTGAAAAACGAAGAAGTAAAAAATGGAAGACGCATCCTGTTGTGGGAAAGCGATTATCCGTTACGCGTATTCAATGTAGTGGCGGGTCGTTGGACACATAAAGATGGCAAATCATCGCGAATTTATTATCTGCCGGCTCATCCATATAATATCGACACTATGCTTTCGGGATTAGATGGAGCACGAAAATATTATTCGGAATGGTTCGGTCCTTATGTGTGGCGTGATTTACGGATGAATGAATTTCCGGCGCTGGCGTTATATGCGCGAGGCAATCCTACAAATATTTTCTTTTCCGAAGGGATCGGTTTTCTCACCAAAGATCATATGGAACAAGACATCTTTTTTGGTTTAAGTGCGTTTGCAATCACTGCGCATGAATCGGCTCATCAATGGTGGGGACATATGTTAGCCCCTGGAAATGGTCCAGGTGGAATCTTATTGGCAGAAGGCATGGCAAATTTTTCAACACTCTGCTTGCTTGAACAAATGAAAGGAGACAGAGAGCGACAAGTTTCAGCACAATTTATGGAACAGACTTACGGCGAACAACGTTTTGTTACAAGCGAACACTCGCTTGCATATACCACACAATCACGGCCCGCAGATACAACCGTTATATACGATAAAGGCGGTTGGGTCTTCTGGATGATGCGCAATCTCATGGGACGTGATGCCATGTACGCCGGATTACGCAGCTTCATCACAAAATATCACCGAGGTCCGGATCATCCAGTGATCGAAGATTTTGTTGCACACATGCGCTCATACGCATCGGATCCTGCAGCCTATGATGCCTTTGTAAAGCAATGGTTTTTTGAAGTGAAAATGCCCGAATATCATTACATGGAAAAACCCAAAAAGCGCGCAGTACAAAACGGATGGGACGTTCAAGCGCGGATAAAAAATGTTGGTAACGCCACAATGCCGGTTGAAGTAGCGGCAGTCAAAGGCAATCGATTTGAAGATGCCAAAGAATTCCGTAAATCATCTTTAACAATGACGATTGCTGCAGGCGAAACAAAAGACGTGATGATCCATTGTGATTTTGAACCGGATCGGATTGTTGTTGATCCTGATGTACAGGTTTTTCAACTGCAGCGCAACGCTGCGATAGTGCGATTTTAATTTCCGGCTGACGGATTAGTTTGTTTAATGATTGCCTGAAACTCAGGTTCATCGCGTATGTTATCGTAGTCAGCATCACGAGCGATCACGTCTATATGCCAGTAACCGTTCGCAATCGCTCTTTTCAATGTTTCAATCGCTTCTTTTTTATGTCCCAGAATTGAGTATGTGCAGGCAACATTGACTAAAGTGGCAGCATCATCCGGGCTGCTCTCCAGCACTTGATCAAGCTCAGCAATTGATTCTTCCTCACGACCCAGATCCGCAAGAGTTCCTGCGAGCAAAACGTGAGCGCGGACATTTTCCGGAGCCCATTCCAGATGCATTTGTAAAACGCGAAGATGCTGCAACGTTAATCGTCTGACCTTTTCCTGATCACCCAGTCTTTTGAATGTATTTTGATAAGCCGCATACATGTTGAAATCATCTCCATTGAACTCGACAGCTTCATCGGCTAGTTGCGCAGCTTCCTGCAAACGATCCCTAACATTTAATGATGCTCCAAGCGTGAAGTAGGCGCCTTCACAATCATGTTTCCTTAGCAACGCCATTTTTGCGTAACGTATGGCTTCCTCATATTCTTCGTGGCCATAATGAAGAAAAGCGCGCGCAGATAGCGCATCCGGAAGATTCGGCTCGATTTTCATGGCCTGTTCGCATGCCTCAATTCCCTTCTGCATCCAGGCTATGTTCTGATCATAGTAACGATGAAGCCTTCCACAAGCATTACCAATACCTGCATAAGCAAGTGCTAAATTTGGATCCAATGCAATTGCTTGTTCAAACATTTCTATAGCAGAAAGCAGATCTTTTTTTGTTTGACGCCGCCAGAGTCTGCGACCTTGCAAATAGAGGTCATAGGCCTTTGGATCTTCAACCCGCTTTTCCGCAATTGCTTTTTCTTCTGCGGGTGAAAGCTTAATGCTTAGCGCACTTGCAATTGCTCGTGCTAGCTCGTCCTGCAGATCGAAAACATCTTTCATTTCGCGATCATAACGTTCCGCCCAGCAAGTATGACCGCTATCGCTTTCAATTAATTGCGCAGTGATACGAACACGATTGCCTGCTTTCCTGATACTTCCAGCCAGAACGTAAGCAGCATTTAATTGACGTCCGATTTCATAAGCAGTTGCTGGCTTATCACGGTAAGCAATTACTGCGGAACGCGGATACACGCGAAGTTTTTCAACTTTCGATAATTCAGTAATCACATCTTCAGTCATTCCATCGCGTAAATATTCTTGTTCTTCAACCGAGCCAAGGTTTTCAAAATATAAAACCGCAACTGATTTCAGATCTGATTTCTGTTGCGGAATGCTTTGCGAAGTTTTTATCTTGTTCAAATCTCCAAGGAATTCCTTCATTGTCCTGTATCGATTTTCACGCTTCTTAGCCAGCGCCTTTTCAATCACTCGATCAAGATCTGCCGGAAAATTCGTATCCCTTTTTCGCAGCGGCTCGGGTTGATCATTCAAGATCGACTGCATTATTTGCATGACTGTGTCGCCGCGGAATGGACGTTGGCTGCGAAACATTTCATACAAAACAACTCCAAACGAAAAAATGTCGGATCGCTCATCAAGCTCTTGCCCATTCACTTGTTCCGGTGACATATAAGGCAATGTTCCAGCGACCTTCCCCACTTCTGTTAAGGCCGATTCTTGAGTCACCAGGTCCGTAATTGCATCTTTGTCCAGACGTCTGATCAACTGCGCCAAGCCGAAATCAAGAATCTTAACTGTGCCTTCATCGGTGATTACGATGTTTGATGGTTTAATGTCGCGGTGAATGATATTAGATCGATGCGCTCTATCAAAAGCACCCGCTGCTTGAATTGCTATGTTCAGCGCTCTTTCAAATTCGAGTGGACCTTTCGTGATTTCATCATCGAGTGAATGGCCTTCGATATATTCCATCGCAATCAGCAGAACATCATCTACTTCATCCACTTCATAAATCGTGCAGATGTTTGGATGATTCAAACTCGATGCTGCGCGAGCTTCAGACATTAACCTCTTTCTTAGTTTTTCATCGCTTTGTTTATCGGGCGGTAATGTCTTAATTGCCACTGTGCGATGCAATTTCTGATCAACCGCTTTATAGACAACCCCCATGCCACCCTGGCCGAGTGTGCCGATGATCTGATAATGCGAAATGGACTTGAGAGTCACGTAACAAATTTGACATAGATAACAGTTCTGTCAACTGGGCGATAACTGCTAAAATATTTTGAGATGAGATGGTCAAAACTATACAGTGCTCTATTAATAGTATTACTAAGTTGGTTGACTTATGCAGATCAGCCAAAAACCATCAGGATCAGGGATCTGGGCATACATCCTGGCATCTTCCAGACTGGTCCCCTGAATGCCATTACTGATGTAAGCGGAGTTCGGGTTGGACATCAAACACTATGGAAGGGCGATTCAATTCGTACCGGCGTGACCGCGATCATTCCACATGACGGTGATTTGTTTAATCTCAAAACTCCCGCCGCAGTTTACACTGCAAACGGTTTTGGGAAAGCAGCCGGCTTTCTGCAAGTTCAGGAACTGGGAAACATCGAAACACCGATCGTTTTAACAAATACGCTTTCCGTAGGTAGAGCTGTCGAAGCAGTAGTGAAATGGACTTTGAATCAGCCTGGCCATGAAAATATCCGGTCCGTGAATGCAATTGTTGGCGAAACGAATGACTCTTATTTGAATGACATTCGCGGAATGCATGTAACTACTGAGGATGTAATTGCCGCTATTGAGTCTGCAGTGACCGGACCAGTGCAAGAAGGAGCTATAGGTGCTGGTACTGGCACATCCGCATTTGCGTGGAAAGGCGGAATCGGTACTTCATCAAGACATCTGCCCGATTCATTGGGTGGCTACACTGTCGGTGTTCTTTTGCAATCGAATTTTGGTGGAGTGTTAACGATTGATGGCATCCGCGTGGGCGAAATTCTGAAACAGTTCGATTTCAACAAAGAAATACAATCTGAGAAATCTCATGATGGATCTTGCATGATTGTGATTGCAACCGATGCTCCGGTTTCATCACGCAATCTTCAGCGCATGGCAAAACGCGCCGCTTTAGGTTTGGCGCGAACTGGTAGTTACATGAGTAATGGTTCAGGTGATTTCATTATCGCGTTTTCAACCAAAAATTTGATTCCTGCCGATAGTTCATCGCTCTTACAAATCCAGGAATTGCCAAACGATAAAATGGATCCACTTTTTCTGGCGACTGTAGAAGCGGTAGAAGAGGCTGTCTATAACTCACTTGTTGCAGCAAAAACAGTGAAGGGGTATCAAGGGAACATTCGTGAAGCAATTCCTGTTGATCGTTTAAAGCCAATTTTTGAGAAAGCCAGGAATTAATGTTTCGGCGAGTCGGCCTATCGCAATAATCACAATGTCATGGTTTTTGTGCGCGAAGCCAATCAAGTGCTGGCCTGGCTTGCGGCAAACCATAACCGTAAGAATTGTCCTTTCCGACAGGGCCAAGATCTTTTGCGGTAGCACGAAGAGCTTCGCGGATTTGTTCGTTCGTCCATTGCGGACCATAACTCCAAATCAGAGCGGCTACACCCGCTACATGTGGTGATGAGAATGAGGTTCCGCTTTCGCGATCATAACCGCTTGCCGGTTCCTTACGCTGGCTAACAACTTTGGCTTCCAGTTTCAATTTGTTGTTCAGTAAGAATATTCCTTGAACCTGGCTTAAGCTGATCGCTGGAATTGATGCCGGGGTCCATCACCTAAAGTTCCTGAAAAATTTCCTGGCGCATTGTTATAGATAACTGCGCCAATTCCTCCGCTTGATTGTACATTCTCAACTTTGGTGCGAAAAAAGATTTGACCCCGTTTGCACAATACAATTTTCCCTTGCCATGATGCCGATTTTTTATCGCACAATCCTCCATTTATAAGGGATCCTGAAATTCCTTTGGAACGCGCTGCAAATTCAATCCAGTTCCCTTGATAAATTTTGCCATCAACGGTAACCGTATTGGTTTCGATGAATGGAGATGTAGAAAGAACATCCACTCCAGGTGCAGTAAATTCTACATGATCATTTCTCTGAGAAAATGAAGCAATGCTACTTTTGGAATTGAGAGCCCCTACCGAAATGACTGAATTGTATGATGCGGGAAAAGAATAACTTGTGTCACCATCATTGCCAGCGGCGGCTACTGAAAGGATGCCCGCATCGAAAGCATCATCAAACGCTTGTTCTTCAAGTGTACTGGCGGACGGGCCTCCAAGGCTCATGTTAATCACATTCGAGCCGGCGTTTCGACAACTTCGAACAGCAGCAATCAGATCAGAAGCATGACCTGGACTGGATTTACAATCGTCACCAAAAATCTTCACGATGTGAAGTCGGAGATGATTTCCAGGCATGACTCCGATCACTCCGACTTGGTTTTGCAGCGCAGCAATAATTCCTGCGACATGAGTTCCATGACCGCAACGATCTTCAAATGCATTTCCAGTACCTCCAAGCGCTACGCCGGTGAGTCGCTCATCTTGAAGATCTTCATGTTGTTTTTGAAAACCGGAATCGATGATGCAAACTTTTCTATCTCCGGAAAGTTCATCACTAACAAGATTTGCCTGCACCATTGTAATGCCATACGGAATTTTTTCAGACATTAGATAACGTTCCGGATCCGGCTCAATTTTTTTTACATGTGGATCGCTTCTCAACCGGTTGAGCCCAGCTTCTGACAACGAAGCCGACACAACGCGATATTCAGGAAATCGGTGAAAAATATTTCCACCAACTTCACGCACGCTGTTCTCCGCCCTGTAATCCATGCGATCAAACTGAATCATGAAACGTTTGTCCGCAGCTGAAACTTCAAGGACAAATAGGAAAACCAGACCCGCTATGATTATCGTTATCCGAAACATTCTTCTATTCTAACTCACGTCGAACACCCCTTGTTTCACTTTGTGAAATATCATTTCATGTTGTGAAACTCAGACTCTAAGCCAGATAATTAAAAACAGACTGTATAATTTCTGCAGGCTCTACCTTAATGATTGGGAAAACTCTTCTTCATTACAACATTCTGAACCAGCTGGGAAAAGGCGGTATGGGAGAAGTGTTTGTCGCGATGGATACAAAACTCAATCGTAGAGTTGCGCTGAAATTACTGCCGCCGGAAATGGCTTCCGATCCGTCCCGATTGAGCCGCTTTGAGCGCGAAGCGAAAGCGATTGCGGCATTGAATCATCCCAACATCGTCACAATCTATTCCGTAGAAGAATTCGAAGGTACCCGCTTTTTAACAATGGAATTAATTTCTGGCAGAACTCTTGCTGAATTGATCACACCGCAAGGCATCCCGTTGAACGAATTTCTTGCAATTGCAATTGGTGTAGCAGAAGCGCTGGCAGTAGCCCATGAACAGCAGATCGTCCATCGAGATCTAAAACCAGCGAACATTATGGTAACCAGTGACAAACGGGTTAAGATTCTGGATTTTGGTCTGGCCAAATTGATCCCAACAAAATCCAATGTTGAAGATTCTGATTTTCAAACGCTGGAGCATACCGAAGAAGGCATTGTATTCGGAACGATGCCTTACATGTCTCCGGAACAACTCCATGGAAATTTCATAAATCATCTCACCGACATTTTTTCATTTGGCGTTGTTCTTTTTGAAATGGCAACTGGCAAACGGCCTTTTTCGGGAGAATCTTCTGCAGCTTTAATCTCATCCATTTTGAAAACGGAACCGCCATTGGTAAATGAATTGCGGCCGGAATTACCAGTAGATCTTGGTAAATTAATTTCGCGATGTATAGAAAAAGATCCGGAACGTAGAATCCAGACTGCAAAGGATGTTCGGAATCAACTTGAATCAATCAGTCGCGGTCAAACCAGCAGCGGATCATCGAAAGAAAAATCAATCGCGGTTCTGCCGTTCGTGAACATGAGCGCTGATCCGGACAATGAATATTTTTGCGATGGGCTGGCTGAAGAATTGATCAATGCACTCACCAGGATTGAGCAGCTTTATGTTGTGGCACGAACATCCGCGTTTTCGTTTAAAGGCAAAGATGTCGATCTTCGCGAGATAGGAAAGCGGCTCAATGTACATCATGTTTTGGAAGGAAGTGTTAGAAGATCTGGATCGCGGCTTCGAATTACTGCGCAATTGATCGATGTAAGCAGCGGTTATCACACCTGGTCAGAAAAATATGATCGTGAAGTGGAAGATACCTTTGCAATTCAAGATGAAATCTCGCTTGCGATCGTAAATACTCTCAAAGGAAAACTTTTGAATGAAGAGAAGACTGTCTTACTGAATCGTTATCGCGATAATGTGGAAGCTTATCACGCCTATTTGAAAGGACGTCATTTCTGGGCTCAACGTCCTTCTGCAGAAGCGTTTTCCAAAGCAATTGAAAATTTTCAGGAAGCAATTTCGATCGATCCTAATTATGTACTTGCTCATGTTGGATTGGCTGATTGTTACATTTCTTTAGGAACCTCGGAAGTTGGAGCACAACCCCCACACCAGGTGATACCTAAAGCGAAAGAACTTCTGACGAAATCTCTCAAATTGGACAATATGTCTGCAGAGGCTCATTCATCGTTTGCATTCTTGTTGACCAATTATGATTGGGACTGGGCAAAAGCGAAATCCGAATATGAATGCGCATTGAAGATCAATCCTAATTACAGCAATGCACATCATTGGTACTCGCATTTCTTAATAGCCATGGATGATGTTAAAGGATCACTCAGAGAAAGCTTAATATGTTTAGAACTGGATCCCATAGATCCTGTCATGAATTTGCATTTAGCCTGGCACTACTATTTCGTAGGCCAATTCGATGAAGCCATCGAGCAGTGCATCAAGGCTAATAAACTCTATCCCGAATCTCTTTGGTTATCTCTTTTTGCAGGTCTGGCTTACGAACAAACAGGAAATTATGATGCAGCGGCCGCGAAGTTTCAGGAAACAATTGCGTATTCGAAAGATGTAAGTTATCCCATTGCCGCAATGGGGCATTTATTTGCAATTTCGGGAAAGACTGATGATGCGGTGCGGATCATTAAGCAACTAGCCGATCTCTCCAAAAAGATTTATGTACCCGCTTACGATACAGCTATTATTTATGCTGGCCTTGATAAAAAGGATCAAGCATTTGAGTGGCTGGAAAAGGCTTACAACGAACGATCCAGTTCGATGATCTGTTTGAAAGGAGATCCAAGGCTCGATCCATTACGCCCGGATTCCAGATACAACGAATTATTATCCCGCATAGGACTTTCACGCACACAATAATGTCATCCCAATTATCCTACGTTCATGGTGCTGCGAACGCACCGTTGATCGGATCCACAATTGGTGATCTGTTCGATCAAGTAGTAGAACGCTTTCCGTATCGCGATGCTCTAATATCTCGCCACCAAAAAATTCGCTACACCTACAGCCAAATGAAAACGGAATGCGATCGCGTGGCGCGGTCGTTAATGGCATGTAGTGTTGCCAAAGGTGATCGTGTCGGAATCTGGTCACCCAATAATACGGAATGGGTACTGATTCAATTTGCGACTGCGAAGATCGGGGCGATTCTGGTGAATGTCAATCCTGCCTATCGTTCCTCGGAACTATCTTATGCGCTGAAACAATCTGGTTGTTCTACGCTGATTCTCTCTCCACCTTATAAAACATCAAACTATCCTGAAATATTGCGCGAAGTTCATACGGAACTTCCATTACTTAAAACAGTGATCACTTTAGGTAAACAACAATTTCCAGGTTGTGTGACCTGGAAAGATTTTCTATCAAGATCGGGAGAAATTTCAGAGTCGGAATTGAATCAACGGCAGAGCGATCAAAATTTTGATGAGCCGATCAACATTCAATACACATCAGGCACAACTGGATTTCCAAAAGGTGCAACTCTTTCGCATCATTCGATTTTGAATAACGGATTTTTTATCGGTGAAAAGATGCGCTTTACAGAACAAGACCGACTTTGCATTCCGGTTCCTTTTTATCATTGCTTCGGAATGGTATTGGGAAACCTGGCATGTGTTACCCATGGCGCAGCGATGGTTTTGCCAGCGGAAACATTTGATCCTGCGAAAACTTTGGAAGCAGTATCAGAAGAACGCTGCACCGCGTTGCATGGTGTGCCCACAATGTTTATTGCTGAATTGGGTTTACCTGATTTTGATCGATTCGATCTCAGCAGTCTTCGTACAGGAATTATGGCCGGCGCACCTTGTCCGATTGAAGTGATGAAACAAGTGTTCGCCCGAATGCATATGACCGAGGTAACAATTGCTTATGGAATGACCGAAACCTCGCCGGTTTCATTTCAATCTGAAACGGATGATCCGATTGAAAAGCGCGTCTCAACAGTTGGAAGGGTTCATCCGCATGTGGAATGCAAGATTGTAGATTCTGAAACGGGCAAGACAGTTTCGCGCGGAACAAACGGCGAATTACTTTCGCGAGGTTACATTGTGATGCTGGGTTACTGGAATAATCCGGAAGCTACAGATTCGGTTATTGATGATGCACGCTGGATGCACACAGGCGATCTTGCCGCAATGGATGACGAAGGATATGTGCGGATTGTAGGTCGTTCGAAAGATATGATCATTCGAGGTGGCGAAAATATTTATCCGCGTGAAATTGAAGAATTCCTGTATTCACATCCTAAGATTCAGGACGTTCAAATCATCGGTGTGCCTGATGAGTTCTATGGTGAGGAAGTAATGGCGTGGGTGATTTTGAAAAAAGATGTGGATGCAACGCAAGAAGAATTATGCGATTATTGCACCAGTAAAATTTCCCGCTTTAAAATTCCCCGTTACTGGCGTTTCACAGAAAGCTTTCCAGTGACAGTTTCGGGTAAAGTTCAAAAATACAAATTGCGAGAAATGGCTAAAGCCGAACTTGGCTTAAAGTGAGAAAAGTATGCTGAATTTCAAATCCGAATTAAATCAAAATCAAACGGCCGATTCTCAAGATTTTTCTCTGGTGCTTGGAGGTCCGCTTTATCAACTGCTACGCCGTTCGCATCTGACAGATACCGCATTCGAATTGGTATATCGCAGAATCATAGCCTTTCTAGTGATCACATGGTTGCCTTTGTTGATCTTAACAATGCTTGAAGGGCTTGCCTGGAGCGGAAGGAAAGTACCTTTTCTTTACGATATCGATTCACAATCGCGATTTTTGTTGGCATTACCTTTGATGATTTATGCAGAACTGATTGTGCATGCCAGGATGCGGCGGATTGTAGCAATGTTTTTTGAACGAAAATTGATTACTCCAGAACAACGGGAGAAATTTTTTGCGATTGTGCAATCTGCAATGCGCATCCGCAATTCTGTCATTCTGGAAATTTTGATGATTGCCATTGTTTACGTTCTTGGTGTTAATTACATCTGGAAGAATCTTACCTCGGTGCGCGCCGATATCTGGTTCGCCCCACCTTTATCTGGAGGGAAAACCCCTCTTGCTGCATACTGGCTTCTTTGGATCAGTCTTCCATTTTTTCAATTTATTTTGCTTCGCTGGTTCTTTCGCTTAATTCTATGGACTCGATTTTTATGGCAAGTATCACGGCTTGATCTACAGCTTGTGCCAACTCATCCTGATCTTTGCGGCGGTCTCGGCTTTCTATCAAATACCGTTTATGCTTTCATCCCATTATTGCTAGCACTTGGCGTATTGTTTTCCGGCAGTGTTGCGAACTGGCTCCTTTACGAAGGCAAAAAACTATTGGATTACAAGTTGGAAATTCTCGCGGTAGTTGCCACTGGAATTTTCACGGTATTAGGACCACTGCTTGTTTTCGCAAAATGTCTGTCCGCTGCAAGACGAAAAGGCCTGGCAGAATATGGCACTATTGCTCAGAACTATGTGCGCGAGTTCGATCACAAATGGCTGCGTGGCGGCGCTCCGGAAGGTGAACCTTTACTTGGATCTGCAGATATTCAATCGCTGGCAGATCTCAATAATAGTTTCGATATCATTCGCAGCATGCGGCTTGTTCCATTTACCAAAGAAACTATTCTTCAACTTGCTATTATCACGCTCATTCCCTTTCTTCCTTTAACTCTTACAATGTTCTCATTAGAGGAATTGATCGACCGCATTCTAAAATCAGTTTTCTAGTAAACTTTTCTGGTTTCTTGCATCATTCACAGCCGACATGCTATCATTATGATAGCATTTTGAGGTGAAAAAATGGCTCAAGTTCTCGTACGCAACCTGGATGATGCAACATTGAAGGCATTGAAACGCAGAAGCAAACGGCGCGGCAAATCCTTGCAACAAGAGTTGAAGAGCATATTGGAAGAAGCTTCTCTGTCTGAGCATGAAGATTCCCTTTCAATCGCAAAACAGATGCAAGAAAAACTTCGTAACAAAGGCGTTCGTTATTCGGACAGCGGAAAACTACAGGCAGCGGACAGGGCTCGATGAAAACAGCGGTTCTTGATGCAAGTGTGGCGTTGAAATGGTACATACCAGAGGTCTATAGTGATCAAGCGCTTTACGTTCTTTCGGAGCAGCAAAGCGGTAACGTTACCTTTCACGTACCGGATCTCTTTTTCTGTGAAGCAGGAAATATTCTTTGGAAAAAAGTATGGAAGAAGGAAATCACCCTAAAAGATGCACACCAAATCATACGGTCCTTAATTGCTATTCCTAAAATAATCCATTCAAGTGAAATATTTGTTCCATATGCGATTGGGATCGCCGTGAGTCTAAAAAAGACTGTATATGACTGCATGTATTTGTCATTGGCTGCGTATCTGGAATGCTCCATGCTTACTGCCGACAAAAAGTTATTCACTGCATTATCCAGGACATCATGGAAGGATTCTGTTCAATGGATCGGAGCGGTTCAGTCTTAGACTTCCACAAATATCACACTATGAGGAACGAAAGTTTTATTCAAATATTTCTCGCTTTTGTGTTTTTATCTGTTTGCATTACGGGACAGAGCTCCTCCAATGAGAAATCAGAAGCATTGGTGCTAAACGGCGCAACAATTTATTCTTCACCAGATGAATCGCCGATCACCGCAGGTGTTGTTGTCATTCGTGATGGCAAAATAGCATCAGTCGGTTCAAAAGAACAGACTCAAATTCCTGCTGATGCAACGATTTTGAAATGTGATGGAATGTTTATCACTGCAGGATTTCAAAATAGCCATGTTCATTTCACGGAACAGAAGTGGGAAGACGCGGCGAACTTGCCCGCACAAAAACTGAACGATCAATTAATTGAAATGCTTACCCGTTACGGCTTTACAACAGTTGTCGATACTGGATCATTTTTAGCAAACACGCTGGCTTTGCGGAATCGAATTGATTCGATGGAAATACAAGGACCACGAATCTTAACCGCAGGGACTCCAATATATCCTGAGAACGGCATTCCTTATTATTTGAAAACAGATTTGCCTCCTAATATTCTGGCTTCACTTAATACTCCTAAAACCCCGGAGGAAGCTGCTGCTATTGCAAAGGATCAGTTAGGTCGAGGCGCAGACATCGTAAAACTCTTTACCGGTTCCTGGGTAAAGCGTGGTGAAGTTTTACCGATGAATGTTGAAATTGCGAGCGCTGCTGCTGCTGAAGCGCATCAGAAAGGGAAACTTGTTTTCACACATGCCTCAAATGTTGCAGGGTTGGAAGTTGCGTTGAAAGCAAAAGTAGATGTGATTGCTCATGCACTTGATGATGATCGTGGTTTTACTGATTCGCATATTGCACAGATGAAAGCAAACAACATGTCCATGATTCCTACTTTGAAACTATTCAAAGGTTCGCCGTTCTTTAAATTTATTTTGAAAGAAGTGGGAGATGTCTTTCTTGCGGGTGTTCAGATCCTTTTCGGAACAGATGTCGGTTATATGAGAGATTATGATCCTGCTGATGAATATGACTGCATGGCTCAGGCGGGATTGAAGTGGAACAACATTCTTTCATCACTTACAACAGCGCCTGCTGAAAAATTCGGTGAAGCAAAACGCCGTGGACGGCTTGCCATTGGCATGGATGCTGATCTTGTTGTACTTGCTGCTGATCCGGCAAAAGATGTGAAGGCCTTTTCGAATGTACGATACACAATACGCGCGGGCCATATCATATATAGATCTGAATAGGCCCAAAAGGCATCCCGTTTTAGTTTAAAATTACGGCAGCAATATGGGTTGCCTTTCATCAATATTCTTTTTCTTACTTTCGGCAATTCCATTCGTACTATTTTTTTATTTTGCTATTTCTATTGCATCCAAAAGGAAGGAAGCGCTATATCAGCAATTCAATTCATTTTCAGAGAGATTTGGTGGAACTCTGCCTGTCCCGCAAGGAATTCTTGTCGGTCTTCCCTGCTTTGATACGACTTATCATCGCCGACCATTGCAAATCTCAATGCGTCAAAGCGGCGGAAAACATAAAACGACTTACAGTCGATTTGAAATGAATGTCCACGATATCACTCTCGAATTTGTAATTACTCAGCAAGACTTTTTGACAAACATTGGAAAGTATTTGGGGATGCAAGATATTGAAATTGGCGATTATGCTTTTGATCAAGCCTTCATTATCAAAACGAACTTGCCGGAACGTTTCAAAGAAATTTTCGATGAAGAAATACGCGCCGATTTAATATCAACTGTACATGGAAACAGCGGCTATTCATTGCGATTGTCTGGTGGAAAAATTTCTTACGAAACGATCGGTGCATTCCAGTCACAAACATTCAACAGTCAATTTGCTTCAATGCTCGAACTTGCTGTCAAAATCGCAGAGCGCATCGATGGTCAATCTGGTGGATTGCAACCTGCTTTACCAAATATACCAGCACCTGTAATCGCAGCGACTGCAACACAACCACGTCCAAAATGGAATGACTGGCCTGAAGATGAGGAATACCTGAAAAGGTTAACCCGGGATTTGATCGGTGGTCGATTCAGAAAAGAAGATGATCGATGTCTTTATGTGATTCAGTACCGAAGACGTGAGCTGGTCCTGGAGTATTTTTATAACAGCAACCCGCGCATACTGAATATAAGCCTTACAGTAACTCAAAAGTTTTGGTTACGGATGTTGCCACAAACTGGTGATGACACCACAGATGAAATCAGGGTGAGTGATCCTTTTGTTGATAAAAGGTTCCGTATTCACAGTGATCAAAGAGAAGCTGCAAGAAAATTTTTGGAATCCGTTTCAAAAAATGAAGGTTTAAACTGGCTGCAGACTTTTGCACGTTTTGAATTCAACAAAGGACGCGCAATGTTAACGATCACGGATCCGAAACGTCAAAATTTTTTGCGGGCGGCGTTGGAACAAACACTGGGCAATGTTCTTAATTTTTTACAGTCTTATGAAGAACAACGGCTGGCTATGTCGATCTCACAAAGCGAATCTTCAGAAAATATTTGCCCGTATTGCCGTGAGGATTTAGATGCGGAAAAGGAACCTATCGTTACTTGTAAATTTTGCCACACTTCACATCATCAGAGTTGCTTGAACGAAAACAAACAATGCACAACCTGGGGTTGTTTGGCCACGGAATCAGATTTTGCCTGAATTCTTCAGGTTCCGTTGCATCAATATTCTGTTCATCTGAACTGTCAAACCCTGATCTGATTCTCTTCGTTCCTTTTTAGGATCAAAATCTGGCTCAGGTTTTTTATCAGCACCGATATCAATTTTTTTATCGCTATCAAATAGATCTACTCCACCGGTATCAAATTTTGGATTGATAGCACGCATTGCTTCAATTCCTATGGTGCTGCCTCTAACTTCATCTTCATTATTTTTGAATACACCCTCAAGAATTTCCTTTTCTAAGTCAAAATCTTTGGGTGGCGACGGTTTAGCTCCACCAGCATCATTGATCTTTGCCATCGTGCCTCCTTCGGGTGAACCTTCCTTTATAAAGGAAGACGTATCAGAAAGCGAGTCGACGAAGGTTGCTTGAACTTACAGCAATTCCCTTGAATAATCATGGCAATGGCACAGGTGGCTGACAAACCGGATCTCGCACGACGACTTGGCCTATTCGATGCGACCATGATTGCCATGGGGGGAACCATCGGATCTGGCATATTCATGAATCCGTATGTAGTCGCTCAGCACGTTCATACCGCTTTCCTGATTTTGCTGGTCTGGGTGCTGGGAGGATTGGTGGCATTAGCCGGAAGTTTTGTTTACGCTGAGCTAGCTGCACGCATGCCGGATGTTGGTGGACAATATGCTTACATTCGCGAAGCAATTCATCCCTTGCCTGCATTCCTTTATGGATGGGCATTGTTGCTTGTAATTCAATCCGGCGGAATGGCTGCTGTCGCTCTAACCTTTTCGCGATACTTTATTGAACTCACCCATTTTCCATTGATGGAGTGGATGGTTGCGATCATCATTCTTGCATTCTTAACCGTGATCAATTGTCTTGGAGTTCGCGCTGGAAGTACATTTCAATCCATTTTGATGGTGTTAAAAATTGGAGCGATTCTGGCATTAATTTTCTGCGGATTTTTTTTCGCGCACCCTGCTCCAAAAGAAACTTCAACTCAAACAACGGTATCAGTAAGTTTATTTATTGCATTGGGAGCAGCGATGATTCCAGTTTTGTTTGCGTATGGAGGTTTTCAAACATCTACTTTCGTTGCCGGTGAGATGAAAAATCCAAGTAGAAATTTACCGCTCGGATTAATTATTGGAGTGGCCGGCGTCATTGTGTGTTATCTAGCTGTAAATTTTGTCTGCGTAAGAGTGTTGGGTCCGGCCGGTCTCGCTGCTACCAGAACACCGGCATCGGATGTAATGCGATCAGCATTAGGTCAATCAGGCGCAAACTTCCTGGCATTGGGAATTACAATATCGACATTGGGTTTTCTCAGTCAATCCATGCTTACTGCTCCACGCGTTTATTTTTCAATGGCAAAGGATGGAACATTTTTTCAAAAAGTTGCGAGTGTCCATCCGCGAACTCGTGTCCCGATATTCGCAATCGCACTTCAAGGTGTTATGGCGATTGTAATTGCGTTGTCTGGCAAATACGAACAAATTCTTAATTATGTCGTTTCAACTGATTTTGTATTTTTCGGACTTACTGCATTATGTTTATTTATGTTGAAGCATAAAGAAAAACATTCCCGCTCATCAGCAGAAATCTTTTTTCGGGTTCCAGGTCATCCGCTGACAACTTTATTTTTTATCGCGGCCTCCTGGATTGTTGTTTTGATTACATGGTTTAAGTATCCAAAAGATAGCCTGATTGGTTTAGGTTTGTTACTTGCCGGAATTCCAATTTATTATGTTTGGAAGAAATATGGGAAAGATTGATCTCAATAAAGGCTCTGAATACATGCAGTGGGCCAAAACCCAGATGCAAGCCCGTTTTAATATTGGGAACAGCGGAGTCATGTTCTATCCGCTAAAAGATTTAGGAGCAACTTTTGAAGACCTGGAAATTAATGGTCCAAGTCATTACGGATATGAGCCGCTTCAGAAAGAATTAGCGGAAAAATGTGCAGCGCCAATGGACTGTGTTGCCGCTGCAACTGGAACTTCAATGGCCAATCAACTTGCCATGTCAGCAATATTAAATCCCGGCGACGAAGTTTTGATTGAACAGCCAACATACGATCCACTGGTTGCTGTCGCGCGTTACTTGAGAGCTGATATCAAACGTTTTCCAAGAACTTTTGAAAATTCATTCGGAATAGATCTGGATTTGTTGCGACAGCAGATCACATCCAGAACTCGCCTGATTGTAATTAGTAGTCTTCATAATCCCAGCGGTGTACTGGTTCCTTCCCAGGTGCTGAAAGAAATTGGAACAATGGCTAAGCGCGCCGGAGCCAGGGTACTTGTCGATGAAGTTTATCTTGAGTGTTTGTATCTTGAGTCAGGGACGCCTGCTTCTGCTTTTCATTTAGGAAATGAATTCGTCACCACAAACAGTTTAACGAAAGCTTATGGGCTGAATGGATTACGTTGCGGTTGGATTCTTGCTGAACCGGAGTTAATACAAAAAATTTGGCATCTAAACGATTTATTTGGCGTAATTCCAGCGCATCCGGCGGAGATTCTGAGTGTAATCGCATTGCGAAATATTTCCAAAATTGCAGCTCGTGCAAATGATTTGCTTCAAACAAATCGGCCTATCCTGAATGAATTTTTTGATCAGCATAAAGACAAAATTGAAGTAATCAAACCTGGATATGGGACAATTGCCTTCCCACGATTGAAAAATGGAAACGCCGATGATTTCTGCAAATTTCTGCTGGAAAAATATGAGACCTTAGTAGTGCCTGGCCGCTTCTTCGATATGCCAAATCATTTTAGAGTCGGAATCGGAAGTTCTACCGAAAATCTTCGTGCCGGGATTGAACGCCTCACCGAAGCTTTGAAACAATACTGAATCCTTTTACCGCAGAGCACGCAGAGAGGAATTTGAATTAAGTTCTGCGAGCTCTGCGTTCTCCGCGGTAAGTAAACATGATTCGTAAATTGAAATCCGGAAAATATCGATTGTATTCACGAAAAAAAGATCCAAAGACAGGAAAACGCCGTAATCTTGGAACTTTCGGTTCATTAGCTGCTGCGAAGAAACACGAACGCGCAGTTCAGTACTTTAAACACGGATAACTTCCAGTTTTTGAAATTATTTCCGCGGCAAATGAAATTTATGCATCAGGCGGTGAAAAACTGGAGTGAAAAGAATTCCAGAAGCACCGATAATAATTAATCCGGCGTAAATTGCAAAAGCGGATGCAAACAATTTTCCCCAGGTTGGTCCCATGTCACCGATCGGTCCCATTCCACCAAGAAGCATTGCAGCATTCAACAAAGCATCGATCCAGAGTAGATGACTGAAATAATGAAATCCTAGAATACCAATGCCTAATGAACTGACAATCAGAATGAGTGCCCAGCCGCCATGCCGAAGCATCCGAAATACAAATTCCCGCGGGCTAATCAGCGGCTGTTTATAATGTTCGTACATCTTAAAAGAAAAATCTCAATTCCACGAAAAATAAATCGCCGTTCCTTTTTCTGCCAACATAGTTTGATATTGTTTCACGATCATGTCACGGCGCTTCAAAAGAGTTGTCATCTCCGGCCCGGTTAGATAATGGCTGCAACAAGCCTTCAGTTTTAAGATATCGATATTTTGAAGCGATTCCATGGTTGATTTCGAAAACAGTTGAAGATCTTTCGGTGCTTTCAAAATATCCAGACTCTTAAAAGATCGGGAGTGATCGATCATATGAATTTTCCAATCTGATGTAATCAGGAGATTCCCTAAATTTCGATCGATGTTATAAATCAAATTATCGAAGAGCCGTAGCTGAAAAATCTGGCGATTCCATTGATCTACATCCGGCGGTTCAAGATGTTTTTCTTTTCGTTCCTTTTCAGTCATCGCATCTTCAATCCACAACTGAATCGATCCTTTCTGGCCTTTGTAAATTCTTTCTACAGTTGGCGGAACCATATTGAGACCAAGCATCTTATCCAATTCATATGCGGCAATTTCATACATCCATGAGTCTTTAAAATCAACTTCTGCATTTTTCTGCGTTCTGGTTATTCCATAGTAATGTTGGTCTATGGTTTTGAATACAGCTCTAAATTCAACGTTATCGCGTTGAAGATAAACTTTCATTGGATGTGTGATTCCAGTTCCAAGATCTTTTACCTTTAGAATAGTGGCGGTTCGAAGTGCTTCCTCAGCCTGTTGATATGATGCAAACGGCGCGTACAGGTTTGCGGACTGAGCTCCCGGCTCTTGCGGCCAAGCTGTAGAAATTCCACAGAGGAGGAGCAAACCAATAATGAATCCGTGTAATGTTTTCATATGGAGCTCCTGGTTTCGAAGAACAATGGTTAACATTTTAGTCACTCACTTTTGAGTCAGTCAAATCTGAAGCAAACACCGTGCCACATCTTTGCAAGCGATCGGATGCTCTTTTCGTTAAAATTGATTGCTGATGAGTCTATCTAAAAAGCTTCTACTAATAGTCTTTGTTGCTTGTTTTGCCCTCTTTTTGAATGCCGCTTCGAAACCGCGGATTGTGGCAATTGGCGACATTCATGGAGCGGATGCGGCTTTTGTTTCGATGCTTCAAAAGGCTCAGCTGATAAAAGCAAACCACGAATGGATCGCCGATAACACCATCTTTATTCAGACCGGTGATGTTCTTGATCGAGGACCCGGCAGCAGAAAAGCGATGGATCTCCTACTAGATTTAGAGAAACAAGCTCCAACAAAAAACGGAAAAGTAATCGCACTGCTTGGTAATCATGAAGTGATGAACATAATCGGTGATTTACGTTATGTGTCTGCTGAGGAATATGACAGCTATTCCGATTCAAACTCAGTAAAAACTCAGGATGCAGCGTTTACAGATTACGAAGATTTTTTAAGACAACGCGCCAAAAAATTTAATGTTCAGCCTCCGGCGTTTACAAAAGAAATGGAAGCAGATTGGAAACAAAAACATCCGTTGGGTTTTGTTGAACATCGTGAGGCATTCTCAAAGAAAGGAACGTACGGCCAGTGGCTGCGAAAGCACGATGCAATTGCAGTTGTCGATGGAAATGTCTTTCTTCATGGAGGGATCAGCCCTGAAGTAAAACAATTATCTTTTGACGAAATAAACCGCAAGGTTCACCAAGAGCTGAATGATTTTGATTCTTGTCGTGAGTATCTACAAGGGCAAAAGGCGGCACTTCCCTTTTTTACTTTGGATGAAATTGTAGGCGCCGCAAAGCAAGAATTGGAAATTCAAAAACAGAAACGGAGTCAAGGAATCGGTGAGAACAAAACTTTGGAAAGATGTACAACTCTGGAAAGCTGGCTCATCATGCATCCGGATGGTCCATTGTGGTTTAGAGGATTTGCCAGCTGGGATGATTCCGAAGGAAGCAGAAATATTCAGGAACTAATCCAGAAGTACAAGATTACGCGATTTATCACCGCTCATACTGTGATGCCTGACGGCCGGATTCGATCACGCTTCAACGGTCAGGTTTATTTGATCGACACTGGAATGCTTTCAGGAAGTTTCTTTCCTGGCGGACGGCCTTCAGCATTAGAGATTAGTGCCGCCAAAATCACCGCAATTTATCCGGATCGATCGGTCGAATTTTGATTTCATTATTCATGAACCAACTTTGCCGCTTGCTCCGGAGTTATATTCTTAAACTTCGGCATTGTTTCGGGATCATAGTTATTGAATGATCGATGAATCATAATGCCATCACCACCTGCCAAACCATAAAATGGTGAACCTTCAATGATTCTGCCATTACGATCAAAAGGAATGATCGTGCCACGATCTGAAACAAAGGCCGTACCATATTCATCTAAGTAAAAACTTTCAGCGGATACAATTTCAGCCGGAAAATTAATTTGCTTCTCTTGTAAATTTCCTGCTTCATCTACGGTCAGTAATGTGTAATAAGAATTTCCGTTTGCAAAGACCCCCATTTCACCGGTCGTTGGATTTACACTAAGTGACAATTTTCCTGTTTCTCCAAGTACTTCGCGATTGATCGAATATTTATTTATCGGCTCCAATGCCGCATTAAAAACTAACATTTGTTGAGAATCTCGGGAGAGTCCCACCAAATGTTGATCCTTTTCATTGTAAGCAATTGCATCAAGTGGCAATTCCAGATCTACAACTTTGTCCGTTTTCCCCTCACGATCTATGCGAGTAATTTTGTCCTTGCTTAAAACATAAAGATGTTCTCTTTTGCCTCCGTAGACTAAGTGTAGTGGATTTTCAACTGTTGCAAATTCTGTTGATGTTCCTAGTAGAGAATCAACCAACCAAATCGTATTGGACCCTTCCACAATGAATGGATGTTGAATCCGGAGTGGGTTGATTGCAGCATCCAGGATCTTACGTCCAGGAAATGGAATAATATGCTTTATTTGTTCGCGATCGAATCCCGAAATTATTTTTGGATTCAAGATAATCAATTCATCGTTTAAATAAACCAAACCATATTTGGGAATCACTGCAATAAAACCCTGAACGTACGCAGAATCCATATAATCAAGTTTGTCTTGAGTCCGAGTGGAGCAAACGAAACCATTATCGTAATAGCAATAACTTGCTTGAACACCTTCGAAGCCTGAAAAATTTTCCTTAAATGGAGATTGTGTTGTACCCGGATTCAAAGAAAACTTTGATTGTGTATAAGGATCATTCACGCTCAGCTGATGCAGCATTCCGTACGCAGAAACCAGAGAGACCATGTGGCCACCCACCCACTGGAGGCTTTCTGTGAGTGGTATTTCTGAATACCAGGCTATGTTGATATTTACAAGTCCGCCGAACACACTGTAAATTCCAGCATCTTTGATGCGCGGAGCCCATGAACCATCAGCATATGCTTCAACAATAGAAAATTGACCCGGAGCAGCTGAATCAAGCCACGACTGAGTTGCCGGTCCGGCTACATCTAAAGTTCCATCATAAGGATCAGTGTTCATCGAAAGGCCCAAGGCAAGAAGATTGAAAGTCATGAAGTTGTATTCACTTGTGTATTGTGGTGGGCTGACTTCCCAGTTGCCAGGTCCTGGCATAATGGCGGGATATCCATGATTGGCGATGTAAGCCATCCAATTCATTGCCGCAGTTGGAACGCAATACATCTGTCCATCGTTTGGAAGGCCAGCAATTCCTTCAGCTGAAGTTCTAACTTGATCAAGATCCGGAACATTGTCTCTGGAAAAGGAGTAGGTGTAACAATCGTAGTAGTAAGAATCAGAATGTAGATTTTTTGAAAAAATGATGCTCACGGTTACGACCAGCAGCAACACAATATGATTGCGAAACATTCTCGACATTGCTCCTCCTGAGGCTCCAAAATGGAGTCACTAAGCTAATCGGCAAGCGGACCATGTAGTTGCCTACGTAATTAGGTAGTGTCGAGCAAGTCTCTGTGTCTTTGTGGTTGAAGTTCCCTATGTTACACTCGCCATAAGGGATAGCCTTACTAAATGATCAATAGGCGGTTGACAATACTGCTGTCGCTGGGGTTATGCTTCCCATTCTTAATCTTCGCTGAAACTGCATCTCATTCGCTTGTTTTTGACACTACGTTATTCGTTGAAAATGATGTAGAAATCAAAACGCGCCTCACTGGAATTATCGATCAAATTTTGGTAGATCGGGGCAAAACTGTCACCAAGGGAACTCCATTAGCTCAACTTGCAAATGAAGACTTAAAACTGGAAGTGGAAAAAGCAAAAGCGATAATGCTGGAATCTGAGGCAGCGTTTACAAGAGCGAAGTCGTTATATGATCAGAAACTTTTGTCTGCCGCAGAATATGACATACGGCGACTTGCATATGATCGAGCAAAAACAGAAGGCGAGATTGCACGGGTAAATTACGAAAAAAGTATCATCGTTGCCCCTTTTTCCGGAATGATCGTAGAAAGATTTGTGCGCTTAGGACAGCGTGTTGTTGAAGATGACAATGTACCATTGTTTCGCCTCACCGCCTTAGCCCCGCTGCTTGCCCGGATTTATGTTCAAGAAGAGCAGCTTGAAAAATTGAGCTCCGGCAAAAAAGCAGAATTTGTTCCAAACGCCTCCACATCCAAAAAATTTCCGGCCAGAATCAAATGGATCAGCTCAGTGATTGATGCAGGTAGTGGAATGGCTCCTGTAATTTTAGAAATTTTAGGTTCGACAGAAGGGCAGCTTAAACCAGGAACATCCGGAAAGGTTACAATTCCAACCGAATGATGCATGTATGGCAGAGTCAGGACCGCGGTTGAAACTTCGCGAATCAAGCGGAGAAGAAAATATCGTTGCTTTAAACAAAGATGATTTCAAAATTGGCCGTCATGGTGAAAACGATCTTAAGATCCGCGATCCATTTGTGTCGCGAGTGCATGCCCAAATTCTTCGTGAAGGAAGTCAGTTTCGAGTGCATGATTGCGACAGCAAATCCGGAACGTATGTTAACGGTGAAAGGATTCGATCGCAAACATTAAATCATGGAGATCGAATTCAACTTTCTCACAACGAATTTCCAGAACTGATTTTTCTTACATCCGAAGAAGCGCCTGCATCAGAACAATTCCTGAGTTCCGTTTACTCAACATCATTTTTCAAGACATCTTCTTCAACAAGCGATTTACAAAATGTTTCACGCTTTCTGGAGAGTGTCCGTCAATTCTCGGCTGGTGTTCCATTACATGAAATTCTGGATGTAGTTTTGGATAATGCTCTGGAAATAACGCACGCAGAACGCGGATTCATCGTTCTTCTTGACGATTCGAAACAGACTCGATTTCAGCGTGGGCGAAATGACAAGAAAGAACATTTGAATGAGAATGACTTCCGCATAAGCAGCACGATTTTGAAACAGGTGCTCGAATCGGGAAAAAAGCAGATCATCAGTGACATCGAACAGGAGCCATATCCTCAAGCAGAGAGTATCGCAAACCTGGAATTACGAACGCTTGTTTGCCTGCCTTTACGATCGATGCAAAGATCAGAGATCTCTGCAATTACATCACCAGATGTAATGGGCGCACTCTATCTGGACAGTCATAAAGCAACTGAGGCTTTATCAACAATCAGTGAAGGTTTGCTTGAATCGCTGGCAAATGATGTAAGCGCTGTTCTGACGAATGCAAAGCTTTTGCGTGAATCACGTGAGAAGGAGCGATTGGAATTGGAGTTGAGTACTGCGCGTGAAATTCAAGAAAGTTTGTTGCCGGAAATTACAGGAAGTTATGGTAAGTATCAAGCTGCCGCTCAGAACATACCGAGCCGCAGAATCAGCGGCGATTACTTCGACCGAATTCAATTATCGGGTGATCGAACCGTTTTTGTGATCGCCGATGTTTCAGGAAAAGGGATTTCAGCTGCAATTTTGACTTCATTGGTGCAAGGAATTTTGTTCATTGAAATTTCCAGGCTTGAAAATCTTACGGAGGCCATCAGCAATGTGAACCGTTTTCTGGTTCAACGTTCAAATCTCGGAAAGTTTGTGAGCTTGTTCATTGCCGTTTTGAATCCTGATGGCAAACTTTCTTACGTTAACGCAGGACACAATCCGCCATTTCTAATTCATGAATCAGGAGATTATGCCGAACTTTCGGCAAAAGGAATGGTTCTCGGAGTCATCGAACAAGCCACATTTGAAGAACGCACAATTGAGTTAAATTCCGGAGATTTGATTTGTTTATACACGGATGGAGTCACAGAGGCACATTCACCGGATCGTGAACTCTTTGGAGAAAATCGTCTTCGCGAAGCTTTAGTCAAACACCGGGGTCTGGATGCTGAAAATATTCTTGAAAATGTTCTTCAAACTGTGACCGATCATACTGCCAATCTTCCGAGAGGCGATGATCTAACGCTGTTAATCGTAAAGTACATTTAGTGTCACGGTGGTAAGAAAAATAACGAAAAAGAAAACAACTGCGAGAGCGTCGCGAATATCATTACAACGCACGGTTGATTCAGTTATTGTTCATGACTTAAAAAATCTTGCTTTTCGCCTGAGCGCACTGCTTCAAAACATGGATATGAACTACGAAAATCCATTGTTTAAAACGAGCATGATGGAAATCCTCGCTGATACCATTGGCAAAATGGACACTATCGTAAAACGTTTTCGAGATCATCAACAGCAAGTTATTATCAAACTTCGAATCAATCTGAATGATGTTCTGACCGCGATGTTGAACACGTTGCCGCAAAAAGCGATCAAGCAAATCAAAATCGACACTGAATTTGGTGAACTTCCTTCGATTTGGGGTGATGCGTTTTACCTGCGCGAAGCATTTTCAAATCTTGTGGAAAATGCACTGGATGCTATGCCTGAAGGAGGCACGCTAACCCTTCGAACCTGGCGTTCTGATAGTCGACGCAAATCACGTGTTGTTGTCGAAATCTCTGATACTGGAGTTGGAATCACACAGGAATATTTAGATAGCAAACTGTTCCAACCATTTGTCACCACAAAAGATCATGGAATGGGGCTCGGACTTTATACGAGTCAGCAAATTTTCGCATTGCATCATGGTCAAATGGAAGTTGAAACTGCACCAGATGAAGGAACCACATTCCGAATTCTCTTCCTTGCAGAAACAAATGCCTGATAAAAAAATTGCCCTAATTGAAGATGACCGCTTTCTGCGCCAGCAGATCACATTTGCTCTGAGCAGCGATTACCAGATTGTTGAAGCTGGTGATCGTCCGGCTGGCGAGCTTCTGGTTCAAAAAGAAAATCCGGATCTGGTGTTGTTGGATTTGCAGCTGCCTCCGGACGGAACTGTGGAAGAAGGTCTGAGCCTATTGACAAAAATTCGTGAAAGCATTCCTGATTGTGTGGTGATTGTAATGTCAGGTGAATCTGAAATGAAAGCAGTTTTAAGAGCTGTTGATGCAGGAGCTTACGATTTTTTCAGGAAGCCTTTTGATTTTACAGAGTTGAAGTTGATTATGCGGCGCGCTCTCGAAAAACAAAGCATGGAGCGAGAGAATGTCCGGTTGAGAGAAGAACTGGAACAGAAGTATTCATTTGAAAACATGATCGGTTCGAGCCCCGCAATACAACGTGTTTATGAAGCGATCCGGCGGGTTGCACAAAGCAATACAACGGTAATTATTCGGGGGGAAAGTGGAACTGGAAAGGAATTGATCGCGCGTGCAATTCACTATCACAGTTCACGCAGAAAAGCTGTCCGTTTATCAGCGTGAATTGTTCGGCCATTCCTGAAACGCTTGTAGAAAGTGAGCTTTTTGGACATGAAAAAGGATCATTCACTGGAGCAACAACTACACATATCGGCAAGTTTGAAGCAGCGGATGGAAGCACCATGTTTATGGATGAGATTGGCGCAATTCCGCTTGCAGTACAATCGAAACTTTTGCGCGTGTTGCAGGAACGCAAGTTTGAGCGGCTTGGTGGAAATCGTACGATTGAAACCGACGTTCGATTGATTACGGCAACGAATGAAGATCTCGAGGGGAAAATACGGAAGGGAGAATTCCGCGAAGATCTCTATTTCAGGATCAATGTATTTCCGATTGTAGTTCCGCCATTACGTGATCGTCGCGAAGACATCCCGTTGCTGTTAGATCACTTTTTGAAAGTCTATTCGAAAGATCGCGCGTCTGGTCCAAAACGATTTGATGCTTCGGCGATGGATGCGTTGGTCTCGTATCCATGGAAAGGAAATGTGCGGGAGTTGGAAAACATGATTCAAACGCTGTTGTTGACGATCGATAGTGAAGTTATCAAGAAAGATGATTTACCTGCATCTGTTACATGCGCTGTGGTTACGGTTCCATTCGTTAATGAGGACAATCTTCCATTGGATCGTGCGGTTGAGAATTATGAGCGTGAATTGATCCGTGTTGCAATCGAACAAGCAAACGGAGTGAAATCCCGCGCAGCTGAAATCCTGGGCATCGATCGCAATCGAATGAAATACCTTACCCGCAAATACAATCTTTGATTCTCTGTGGTTAAAAATTCAACCTTGAGGTTGAAAAATTACCCTCATTTTTTACTTCGAATTTCAAAATTCAGTCGATACAAATCCTGGCAAAAGGATTGCTATATCCAAAGTAGCAATAAAAGAAATCCCAAGGAGGGAAACCAATGGCCGACGAAACAATCATAAAGTTAACAGATGAACAAAAGAAACAAATGAAAGCTGCAACGGGTCAGGAACATAATGAGTTTAAAGTGGAAACAGTTGGAGCAAAACTTTCCCCACGTGTAGCACCAAAAATTCATTCACGTGTGATGGCCAAGAAAGCTGTAGCTAAGAAAGTAATGGCCAAGAAAGCCGTAGCTAAGAAAGTGATGGCAAAGAAAGCTGTAGCCAAGAAGGTGATGGCAAAGAAAGCTGTAGCTAAGAAGGTAATGGCAAAGAAAGCTGTAGCAAAGAAAACCATGGCCAAGAAAGTCGCAGCCAAAAGATAAAGAGGAATCTAACAGGCCCATAGCCGCAAAGATGCTAAATTCCCCCGTGCATCTTTGCGGTTTTTTGTTTCACCAGATCCGTGATTGAATCCACCGGCGAAGTTCACGAAAAATCCGTCCAGCAATTGAATATTCCGCAGCCAGAATTTTCGCATCACCTCGCATTCCGGGAACCAACCTTCCATCAGAATTGGGAATAATTGCGACCGCCAGAAATTCAGTGTAAGTTCCTTCCAATGCTTCCACTCTTTTACTGATCGCGGGTGAAACTCGCTCCAACGTTCCTTCAAAGGTTGAAGTTGGATAAGCATCCAGTTTGAGTTTTACTTTCTGACCTTTATGTAAATCGGGGACATAATATTCGCGCACTGGAATTTCAATCTTCACACGATCCACTGCAATAATTTTGCAAAAAATTTCACCTCGTTGAAGAAATTTGCCATTCATTTCTTCAATCCGTGGTGTCGCTATTTTCCCTTTGATCGGAGATCGCAAAGTAAGAAGATGTAGCTTGTGTTCCAGCTCATTATTTTGTACTGCTAAATCGCTTCGCATCCTTAATTCCACTTGATATGCGGACGCATCTCCTTCTGTTCTGGCAATCTGTAAATTTCGATCCAGTGCTGTTAACGCTGATGCACCGCGATCAACATTTCGGGAAAGGTCCAGGTTCTCAAGTGATGCCAGATCATCTCCCTCAGAAACAATTTGATTCTCACGCACCGGAATATGCCGTATAAAACCATCCACTTCACTCCGAAGTTCAGTTTGCTGCACCGGTTGCACTTCACAAGTTCCAGTAACCTTCATATGTGTTTTCGGAATCGTGATCATCAAAAGCACAATCGCAATAGCTACATAAACATATTTCGATTTTGCTTTTTTCATCAGGATTTCTTTCTTATCAAGATAAACGTATCGCAAAAAATTGAATCCCACACGAATTTCCTTACGGAATAGGAAGTAAATGGTTGCAGCAAGAAGGACATAACCCGCACCCTGAAACGTTCTTAGATAAACATTTCTTAACCACGAAACGATAAGGATGTATAACGTAACAGTATAGAGTATTGCCAGAACACCATAGATCCAGTAGATGCGTCTTTTTCGGCTTGTCATTCCTTCCATCTCTTCAACTTCCAGTCCGAACAGGCTTTTGATTTTTCTGGCGATATAATCAAACGATTCTTCACGAAGCTCCGGAATTTCCAACGAATCCATCAACGCATAATAGCCATCGAGTTTGATTAGCGGATTCATATTAATAAGGAAGGAAGAAATTCCGGTAAACAGAATCACTTGAAATGCAAAATCGTAAATCAATGTACCTGGTACTGCGAAGAACCACACAAACGTGGCAATGGAACACAAAATGAGTTCGCTATACACTCCGGCGAAAGTAATCCACAAACGTTCTTTGCGGCTGGTCAATAAATATGAATCACTTACATCGCAATAAAAGGCAGGAGTTAAATAAAATAGCAAAAATCCAACTTGCCTTACTTCGCCACCAAAATGTTTCAATGTTAATCCATGTCCAAGCTCGTGAATGGTGCCGGTGGCCGTCATCAGAATCAAAAAAACTAAAATCTCCCACAGTGATTTATCAGTAAAAGTGTAAAGTGCGATCGTTCCTTGCTTAAATTCTTCCCATTTGATGACATTCACAGCGGCCATCATCAAAATCGCTGTGAATGAAATGACGAAAAATGTTTTGGTGTAAAGGAATCGAATGTACGGAATGATTTTGTTAAATGCTTCATCTGGATCCCATGCTGAAAATGTCATCTCAAAAAGATTTTTGAATTTACTTTTTTCAGCAAGATTTTTGCGTTGCTCTTTCATGCGTTCCATGAATTGCAAACTTTTTTCAACGGCGGGAAGATTTAGTAAATCCATTTCCTTGATGGGCCTCACGATGACCCAAAACGGTTTCTTCATCTATGTAATCGGAGGGATAAAGACGATTGTATTCATCCGCAATCTGTTGGGCGGTTCGAGTTCCATCAAAAAGCGAAATAATATTCCATTCATCAGGTGAGAACTTGTAATAGGACTGAATCAGCGGATCCTTGATCACGAAATAAACTTCATCTTTTTGAACCAGCCGCCGTACAACAATATCCGGGCGAAGTCCGGGCATGATAGTTTCGGTGCCAGTGACCGCGCCAATACTTCGCGCGTAAGATTCTGATATGTGCTCGTAGTAAGACATCTTATGAATGAGGATAGATGATAGAGGATAGAGGATTGAAGATAGCGATGATTTCGCCTATCTATCCTCTATCCTCTATCCTCTATTCTCTATCCTCTATTCTCTATCCTCTTCTCTCTACGGCAGCCAGACCCAGAACTTCTTCCACATAAACCGTGCGGGAGTATGGAACAATACGTAACCAACGCTGCGGTAACCGGTGGCAATTTTTGCTTTACCCACCATTCCGGATTTCAAAAGTTCTTGCGAATTTTCGATCTCCGCTTCCACAACGTAATACTTATGCGGATCACTCCCTCGAAGCTCAGCACCTAGATGTGTAACTGTTCCATTAAATTTTGTTGTGGGATATGAATTCATCTTTAATGCAATCTTTTGTCCGTTTTTTAAATACGAAATTTCAGATTCATCCACAGCTACTTGGGCTCTCACCTTTCGAATGTCGGCAACTTCGCAGAATTCCTCACCTTTCCGAACTAAATGTCCCACTTTTTCTTCAATACGCGGTGTGATGATCACACCATCCACCGGTGACAACAATTTTGTGCGTATTAATTGATGATTTGAGAAATCGATTTCACGATTTACCTGATCCATCTCAATCCTTTTCAACCGCGCAGTTGTAGAATCTCCCTGGCTCTCACTTCGGCTGATTTCTTTCGACAACACATCTCGTCTTGCACGATATCCTTCCAACGCCAACAAATAATCGTTATCTATCAATGCCGCAATTGTGCTGCCTTTGGTTATCCGATCCGATTCCCGAAAGTGAACTTGCTTAACGATACCTTCAACTTCAGAAACAACCGGCGTTCGGAATTCGGGAAGGATTGTTACATCTCCAACTACTTTCATATTCCATGGCACAAAAATCAATAACAATAGTGAAATCGCAATTCCTGATGCCCACGATATTTTCCGGCTCTGCGACATCTTCATGATCTGTGCCTTTTTCTGCATGATTGGTTTCATCAAATCAACCAGCGGGACCTGCCGATAAAGCTGGGCATTCCGTATTGCCACAGTTGCTTGATTGGCAAGAATGGTGATCACTTCAAGGTGTCTTTCATCAAGGAAGTACGGAGTTGCACTTTCATAGCACAGGATTCCAAGTTCGCCTTCCTCATCTTTCAAAGGCAATGCCACAAATGATTTGAATTCCGTTTTCTCAAAGTAAGCTTTAAACTTTTCGCGATCTTCTTCACGTTCGGTGGCAATATTTCCGTCTAATTCGGAAATGTATAAACCTTTTTGAAGACCTGCAGTCCAGGTCAAAATACTTTGCAGTTCCTTCATTTCCTGACTCTTTTTATCGACTTCCATCCGGCCCGAAACAGCACCAATTTCAACTTTGCCTCGATCCAGGAGCGTAATAGATGCACGATCATAAGGAATTAATTGCGCAGATTGATTCACAATCGTAAAAAGAATGCGATTCAAATCGAGTGTGGATGTAATTTCATGGCTCACTTTTAATAGCGCATCCAATTCTTTTGCTTTCCGTTCGGTTGCTAAGAGATTGGCATTGTGTATTGAAACTGCAGCCTGTGCTGCAAGATCGTTCAACAAAAACTGATCTTCTTCAGTGAAATAAGGTTCACCTTCCACTCGATTCATCACTTCCAATACGCCGAGAACATGATCTTTTCTTCGTAACGGAGCAGCCATATAAGAAACGACCGGTGTTTCTTCCGGATTTTGGAAACGTTTCTGTAAACGCTCTTCCTGCGATGCATCTTCCAGCAAAATTCCTTCATCACTGCGAAATACATCTGCTGCAGGATCATCTTCAAGCGGCTTCAAAGATGCAAACAATTCTGCATAACCACCTGAACTGTGAAGATACTTAAGATTTTCTCCATCCGGAATCCAGATCGTACAAGTTTCAGCCTCATTAATTTCACGGATTTTTTCGGTAATGATTGGTAAAAGCTCGTTCAATTCCAGAGTGGAATGAAAGATCTGGCTGATATCGTACAGTAACGTTAATCTTGTAATTGCATGAAGTTGATTTTGGGTTTGACCTTCGCGGGTTTTCCAATTCCGAATTGCAATCACGAATAGTTCTGCGCACTGACCTACGAAGTCGAGATCATCTGCAGAAAACGTTTGATCTTTTAACGAATGATTGATGAATTCGAAAACAGTATCTGTCTCACCTTTGCCCCGCAATGGAAAGACAAGGATTGAATTCACATTTCCATTGCTGGCAAATTGCAAGTGTTTGTTCGTTGATTGCAATGCTTCACCTTTCAGGATTGTTGGCTTTCCAGTTCGGTACGACTCTCCCAAAAAATCTGCGCCAGGTGAGACATTGCGTGTCTTAATTGATTTATCTTCGAATACTGTAATTAGCGGTTTCAGCACACCGCGGTCCGCGGAAAATTCCCAAAGAATGGCATTGCTTGCCTGTAACAACCTGGAAATTGATTCGATCGAAGTTTGGAGTGTCTCTTGCTTTGATTTACACAGCAACAAGCTATGAGCAAGGCGGTAAAGTTGTGGGAGCCTGGGGGCATTTTCTCCCGTCATTGTAATTATTCTGACGCACCCGTAATCCTTAAGCAACCCAACAATTTAAGATACTAAAAATCAACGGAAAGCGTGAAAGATCATCTCACCAAAACTGGATCCAAAGGTTGGAACTGCTTCCTAAATGTGAACTCAATTTAATAGTTCCGACGGTCTAGCATAAAAAAAGTGATCCATTCTGTCAGGTTCGTAGACAATTTGTCCAGTGCGATAAGAATTACGAATCCCGACAAATCCTGTAATCACTCCGCTGGGCGTCGTGAGACTTAGGTATGGCACGTCGCTTGCTTCGAGGGTCTTCACAAGGAGAAGGAATTTATGCAAGAAATGAGGGAAATTGGACGTGTAACTAGATGGAATCTGTTAAACAAGTCATCGATTTTGGTTGTGATGTCGGTGTTGATTTTATTGAGTGCTACGATGGTTCAAGCAGATTTGGCTCGCGTTGGACCTGTAGATCCATCAAACGGTTTTCCACTCTGGTACCAGGATCACTCAAGACTCGCGGTAGATTTTTGTCTTCCCAATGCAACAGAACTACTGAATGGTACCTGTTTCATTTTTCCTGCCGATATACCGGATCCAAATCAACCCATTTCTTTTCCGTCCAATTTTCCGGAAGAAGCTTTTTGGTGGAATGCCACCGCTACATCAGATGTCAATGGCGGAAAAGCATTACTGTTGATAGCTCTTGAAGGTGCTTTCTTTAACGGTCCAGTTGTCCCGGGTGAGCAAGTTGCCTTTGCACGTTTGCGAATTCGGATTGATACTCCAAACGGCGGAACATTCAGAGTGATTCATCCGTTTGGTGAAAAGACATTTGACGTACCTACTGGTGGAAGACGAGCAATTAATTTTACGGCGGATGTCGGTGTTGTTCCCGGCAATTTTGAACTGGCGCTTGACGGACCGATCGGCCCATTCTTATTGGCATCATCTACACCAGGTGGCGCACCATTACCATATGTAGTTTTGCCCGGCGGCAATACATATCTGGCTGATCCGAATATTGCTACGCCGGTTACTGGCAGCCCTTTCAATACAAATTATTTCCGCATTGAAGTGACCTAACATTGGCGGATCTGGAATCGATTTTGTTGAAATCGACGAATTTGATCTACTCGGAAGGGTTCATCTTGGACCTATTGTTGATCCATTGAATGTAGAGCGCGCAACATATACCCGTGATATGGGTGAAGCCTGGGTTGATGTCTTTGTCTCCGTCGACCCTGCAATCGTACCTCCACCGATCCTTTCCTTCACGGGAACTGGAATTCCTGGCAAAATCATGTTAGGTGATGGACCACGTTTTTATGGTCAGAGTCTTGCAGCTGATCAAAATGTGCTTCCGCCTTCTATCAAAATCTGGAACAATTCTGACATTCCAGCTTCTATAACTGAAGTTCCGTTAACAGATGTCGTAACAGTTACAGAAGCAAAGTTTTCTGCAGGCACATTAACCGTTAAGGCAGATTCGAGCGACACTCTTGTGCCTCCAACCCTGGTGGTGCAAGATTTCGGTCCGATGACAAATGGCGTACTTGTTGTCAATGGCCTAACTTTGCCTCCGGCTAAAGTGAAGGTGATTTCCTCAGCGGGTGGTTTCAATACTATGGCCGTAACAACGTCAACAGAGCCAGTTGCAGGACCGGTTGTTGTTGATGATCTTGCTGTCACTGATGCCGATCAGCCGGTGATTGTCGATGTGCTCGCCAATGACCCGGCCACCGGTGTCACACTGCGCGTCCTTGGCAACCCAGCGCATGGAGTTGTATCGCTTGTTTCTTGCCCGGCTCCATCAACTTCGCCGATTTGCGTCCAGTATGCGCCTACGCTCTATTACTTCGGAACTGACCAATTCACCTATGTAGTGAAAGATAGCTTAAACATTGATTCGAATGTTGCTACGGTGGAAATCACAATCAATTTTGTGAATCACAATCCGGTTGCAAACGATGATGTGGCAACCGTTGCGAAGGGTGCTTCTATTGTGATTAATGTTCTTGCAAATGACGTGGATCCGGACGGCAATGAAACATTGGATCCTTCCACTGTGACTATCATTGATCCACCTACTGCCGGTTTTGCAACAGTTAATCTCAGTACAGGCGAAATTACTTATACCGCACCCGATGTTGAGGGCATTGTCACATTCACTTACAGAGTCAGCGATATGAGCATCCCGGTTCTTGTGTCCAATACGGCGACCGTCACAGTCAACGTGTTTCAAGCAGATGTAATCGACACCACCAAAGCAGTATTCAGCATCCCTAAGAGTAAGTGGACTGTTTTAGGAACCACGCTGCTCCCGGGTCCCAACAATATTGTGACTGTGCATCTCGGTCCGACACTTGCTGAACCGATAATTGGTACTTCCGCATCCGATGCTACAGGTGCGTGGAAGCTAGTCGTTAAAAATTCCAGCATGCCACCTGATGCAACGGAAACAGTTAGCATTGAATCGTCTCTTGGCGCTCAGCAGCTCGCATATCCGGTAAAAATTAAGAATTGAAAGCCGGAGCATTTCATGTCTGCCGAGATCCTCTGCAGTGAGATCATTCGCTGTAGGCGATCTCGGCATCCTGAAACCATCTGCATTTTCGCATAGAAATTGAACCCAAATCGTACCTCAACCCATATAGCAGTTCGTTTTCTGTTTTGATTGGAGTTGTGAGAGTCTGGAGGCATTTTCTCCCGTCATTTAAATTCAATCTGATGTACTCGAAACCGTTTAGCAATAACATTGCCGCATAAAGATCCGTGTGATACAGTCAGGAAAATGTCTGATCAGCTGGATATTTCAAAAAGAAAAAAGGGTGATGTCGTAATTCTTGACCTCTCCGGAAATCTTACACTCGGTCAGCCTGAACAATCTTTTAAAGATACTGTTTCCGATTTAACTGCACGCAAACAAACAAATATTATTGTGAATTTGCAAGGCGTAGAATTTATGGATAGCTCAGGCGTTGGCGCTCTGGTAAAAAGTTATACAACACTTTCAAAAAGTGGTGGTAAATTGAAATTGCTTCAAGCTGGTAAATTTATTCAACAGACTTTGAAACTGACGGGATTGATCGGACTCTTCGAATTATATGATGATGAAGCTTCGGCCCTTCAGTTCGTTTTAAAAACCATTGCCATTGTTGGCGCTTCAATACAATTCTCATCCTAATTTGAAAAAAATCAGGCGCAAGAATCAAAAACCCAGGATTACCATTCGGCCACGTTTTCGAATCCTTTATGGATCAGAGATCGCAATCGGCCCCGGTAAAGCAGATCTTTTGAAAGCGATTCACAAAACAGGCTCAATCAGCCACGCAGCGAAAAGTCTTGGAATGTCTTACATGCGCGCCTGGAAATTGCTTCAGACAATGAACCGATGCTTTCGCAAACCATTGGTCTCCGCTCTCCGCGGAGGTCAACGGAAAGGGGGAACGAAGCTTACACCCACCGGCATCCTTGTTTTGAGGATGTATGAACAATTGGAAAACAAAAGTCTGCTGACCACTTATCCAATCTGGAAAAGAATTGTGAAATTGCTGAAATAACTCCGATATATTTGACAAAATATATTTATCAAATATGATGGAGCACTCACTCGAACTAAATTATGAAAATCTGGTACTGGATATTCTGCATCAACTTGTTGTTTTTAGAAACCTATTCGGAAGCACAGATCATTGTTGTCAAACCAAATGGAAAAGAACCGGGTCCTCAAGATTGGTGGTTTATTACAAGTACAAGCCGATGTCGGAGATCGGGGGGATAGCCGATTTACCACCGGTGATGATCGTTTTTACCTGCGCAGAGCGCGACTAAACGCATCAGGAAATTTTCTGGAAGATTTCGATTTCAAACTGGAAATGGACTTATTCGGCAGTCTTTCCAACAGCCCTACCAGCATCAGCAGCGCCAACGTTCGGGCTCAGCTAACCGATGGGTATATTAATTGGAACAAACTGACATATGCGAATGTGCGAGGTGGTCAGTTTAAAACGCCGTATGGGTTTGAGCAGATTTATTTGGATCCAAAGTTGTTCACAATCGAAAGATCCCTGGTGAATGATCGATTAACTGTCAGCCGGCAATTAGGCGCAATGGTCACCGGTGATGTATTGGAGAAAAGAATTTCATACGGCGTGGGTCTATTTAATGGTAACAATGTGAATAATAGTTTTAACGATAATGACAAGTTTTTGTATGCAGGCCGTTTTCAAGGAACAATTTGGGGTGGCCGCTTACATTCCTGGGACACAAAGTTCAGTGCCGGCATTAATGGTTTTGCTTCAGAAGACAAAAATCTCACCGGGCAATCCGGTGATTTTCAATTCACCAATACTACGTTCACTGGAAAGCGGCGAGGTTTCGGAGTTGATACTCAATTTCGTACCGGTCCTTTAGAAATCTGGTTTGAATATTTGAGAGACAGGTTTGAACCGGAAGACAAAAAACCGCTTTCAAGTTTTGAGGCAGATGGATGGTATCTACAAAATGTTTTTACGATCCGTCCTAAAATTCAGGCCGTACTCAAGTATGAAACTTTTCGGCCGATTACAAAAATCGATCTTTCCACCGATACATGGACACTAGGCTTCAATTATTTGTTCAAGGGAGATGATCTTAAGTTCCTGGTGAACTATTTGAACACCGATGCGATCGGCATTGAGGATAAGCAGGACAAACTTCTTGTAAGAATGCAGGTCGTTTTCTAGGTTGGGACTAAAAATGAAATCATATATATGGATTGCTGTTGCCTCTATAGTAGCTCTTACAGCCAATGTTTTTGCCGCGGAAATTCAAGTGTATGCGGCGGCAAGTTTAACCGATGCTTTGACCGAGATCGGAGAACAGTATCAAAAGCAATCTGGCGATCAATTAATTTTTAATTTTGCCGCATCTAGCGTACTGGCCAGACAAATTGAAGAAAGTGCACCAGCTGACATTTTTTTCTCTGCCGATGAAGCGAAAATGGATTCTTTGCAAAAGAAAAAACTGATTGTTCCGGAAACTCGAAAGAGTCTGTTATCAAACACTCTTGTAATTGTGGTTCCAGAAGATAGCAAGTTAAAACTTTCGGCTGCGAAAAATCTTTTGAATGTAAAAGGTTATATTGCGATTGCCGAACCGAAAACCGTACCTGCCGGAATTTATGCGAAGGAATATTTAAATAAAATCGGAATCTGGTCAAAGATCATTGATCACCTTGTTCCCACCGAAAATGTTCGTGCCGCACTGCTGGCAGTTGAGTTAGGAAATGCTGATGCCGGCATTGTTTACAAAACGGATGCTGAAATTTCAAAGAAAACCAGAGTTGCATTCGAAGTGCCGGTGCAGGAAGGTCCAAAGATCAGTTATCCAGCGGCAGTTGTAAGTACATCGAAAAATTTGGAAGCTGCTAAAAAAGCGCTTGCATATTTAGAAAGCGAAACCGCACTGGAAGTATTCAAGAGATACAAATTTCTTGTTCAGCGATAATCCAAGAATCTACTTTTTGAACAAGTGATCGTATTTTAATGGCTGGCCGGTTTCCCAGGGGTGGTATTGATTGCAAAAATCGATGCGTTCACCGAGCGGCGGATGGGTCGAACGCCAGAGTTTCATAAGTAAACCAGGTCTTGGGTTGCTGAGATTCTCTTCTTGCAATCGGACAAATGCATTCGCAGCAGCATAATTATCTTTCGTAATTTCCAAACCGAATCTGTCGGCTTCATGTTCCTGATGTCGAGTAAATGCAAATAATCCCGGGGTAATCACAAACATAAAGATATTGATCAGCAAAAGAATCAGTGGAAGTGAAGCAACATCAGATAGTTCATCGAAACCAAAGCGGTCTCGATATTTTTGAATCATTCCTCCTGATGTCCGGTATGCGGCATAAAGCAGAACGATTGTAATAAACGAAAAGAACAAAATCGCTTTAATGACATGTCCTAAAACATAGTGCCCCATTTCATGTCCCATGACGACAAGCAACTGTCGCTCATTTAATTTCGCAAGAATCGTATCCCACAACACAATCCGTTTCGTATTCCCGAACCCAGTAACGTACGCATTTACTGTTTTCGTATCGACACTCTTATTCACTTCATACACACGGCTGCCTTGAATTCCCGCTTTATCTGCAAGTGCCAGGATTTTGGATTCCAAAGCCTTGTCATTCATCGGACCAAATTTATTGAAAAGCGGATCGATCCAGATTGGGGAAATTAGAATTACCAGACTGAAAAACGGAATCGCCAGAATCCCGGTATAAAGCCACCACCGCTTCGGACTTTTCTTCAGCAGTAAATATGGAACCCAAAGAAACAACACTCCCATAACAACACCAACCATCAAGCCCTTCAGTGCATCAGTAAACCATTTTTCCAATGTCTGATTGGATAATCCGTAAGCGTGTTGCCGAACGAAATCTTCGTAATATGAAACAGGAAGATAGATCAGGAAATTCAGGATCGTGAAGATCACAATATAAATCGCAATAATAAAAAACCATTTACGGCCTATACCCCGCAGTTCCGGATTCGCGCAGATAAACCGGTAAACAAAAATAAAGCCGGAATTACAAACCCTAACGCTGTATCAACCACCCACAGTACAACTCCACTCCGGTAATATCGAACCGCTTTCTCACTCATAGTAGGAACGGCCACCGGGCCTTTTTCTTGCTCTTTGGTCTTCGAGTTATCCTGGGCTGCAGAAATCAATACAACTGAAAACAGGAACAGTGCTATCAGCAGAATGTTGCGCATGTTGACTTAATCGTATTCTGGCTATGAAATGCTTTCAATAGGCGCAATTCAGTTGCCAATCGGATAGCAACTAAGTTGGCGGATAGTCATAACGCCAGTGGATTCTGCTCTGAAATTCCAACATTAAATTTTGGTACGGCGATTGCTACCGAGGAAAACTGGAGGTGAAGTGATGAAATCAATATCAATCAAATCGGGCGTTGCAAGAAGCATTTTGGTGGTGGGTGGTCTTTTTGTGGGAGTGCGGGTTTTGGTGGCTCTTCTGGAAGAGGTTGCTTTGTTGCTGGCATATTATCTGGCTTAACTTATATGTTAAAAGCCGGCTCCAAATTCGGAACCGGCTTACTCTCATTGCTCACTAAGATTATTTCTTTCGGCTTGCCTTCTTTTTGGGAACTTTAACTCCCTTCTGGCGTGCCTTCGACAATCCAATTGCGATTGCCTAGTTTTCTATTTTTAACAGGATGCTTCCCTTCCCTCATATGATGCATTTCCTCGCGCACATACTTTCCGGCACGAGTCGATGCTTTTTTCTTACCTTTTTTTTCTGGCATTACTCTATACCTCTTAAATTGTTCTCTCTATTGAAGATAGGGCGGGAAATTCATTAGTAAAGAATTTGAAGATAAAATATTCATGCACTTTGTGCCTCTGTGGTAAAAACTATGAAAAAATTTCTCGCGGTCATCGTTTGCTTTTCTGTTAGCTGTCTCAATCTTTTTGCATCAACCGAATCAGTAGATGAATTCGTGGCCCGGTACATGAAAGCGAAACAAATACCAGGGCTGGCTGTGTTAGTAAAACAAAATGGAACAATCGTTCGTTCGCAGGGTTATGGCTTTGCGAATTTGGAACATATGGTTCCAGTGAAGCCGGAAACAATATTTGAATCCGGTTCGGTTGGAAAGCAGTTTACAGCCACAGCAGTGATGATGCTGGTAGAAGAGGGCAAACTTCAAGTCACTGATCCAATCTCAAAGTATCTGAATGTTCCTAAAAGCTGGAAGAATATTACAATCCATCACATGCTTTCGCATACATCAGGACTCGGTGATTATCCTGAAGATTTCGATTTGCAAAAAGATTACACCGAAGATGAAATGCTGAAGATGATCACCGCGCAGCCACTTGGATTTGCGCCAGGTGAAAAATGGAATTATAGCAATCTTGCATTTGTGACATTAGGGATCTTGATTCACAAACTGAGTGGACAATTTTATGGTGATTACTTAGCGGAACATGTTTTTCGTCCGCTGGATATGAAAGCCACTCGCATTATTAGTGAAGCAGACATCGTTCCAAATCGTGCCGCAGGATATAGACTTGTAAATAATCAAATCAAAAATCAGGAATGGGTATCTCCATCATTGAATACGACTGCCGATGGGAGTTTATATTTTACGATTGAAGATCTTGCCAAATGGGATGGCGCATTGGAAACCGAAAAACTCCTGAAGAAAAGTTCATTGGAGAAAATGTGGACGCCAGTAGTTTTGAATGATGGTAAACCGCAACCATATGGTTACGGCTGGGAAGTGTTTACTACAAAGAATGGACAAAAACTTGTGGAACACAGCGGAGAATGGCAAGGCTTTACCACTCATATTGCACGATACTTAGGTGATCACCTTACTGTTGTAGTTTTATGTAACCTGGCGAACACCGACACCGGTTATATCGCTCACAAGATTGCAGGAATTTACAATCCTGAATATGCTCCTCCGGAACATACAGCGATCAAACTCGATCCCGCTGTTTTGAAATCATATGAAGGTCAATATCGATTAGAAGACCGCCTCACATGGAAAATCAGAAGTGAAGGCGACAAACTGGTGATCGAATCCAATGGAAGATCTGTTTCCATCATTCCTGAGAGTGAGACTTCATTTTTTGTTGAAGATTCTGAACGAACTATCGTGTTTGACAAAGATACAACAGGCAAAGTAACAGGCATGACCTGGTTTCCAGTCGGATTGAAATTCCGTAAAATCGATTGATACTCTGCGGTCAAAATTATGAAAGTACGAATTATCAATCAAAAAGAAGTTGAAGAATTGCTAACGATGCGGGAGTGCATCGGGTTAATGGAGAAAGTATTGATGAGCCTGGCGAAGGGCGAAGCTATCCTTCCATTACGGTCCGTTGTGGCGCTCCCGGAAAAAAATGGCAGATTAGCGATGATGCCATCGTATCTTGCGAATCCTGCGTCATTCGGAGTTAAGGTCATCAGTGCATTTCCCGAAAATACGGCCACCGAATATGATTCGCATCAAGGTGTGATCCTTCTATTTGAGCCGGTCTATGGAAGATTGCTGGCGATTGTTGATGCCACTTCGGTTACTGCAATCCGGACTGCAGCAGCCAGTGGAGCGGCAACCAAAATTCTTGCGCGTGAAGACGCAAGTAATTTAGCGATTCTAGGATCCGGTGTTCAAGCAAAAACACATTTAGAAGCGATGCTAGTTAGCCGAAAGATTCACAGTGTGCGAGCATGGAGTCCAAATGCAGAACATCTGCGCGATTTTGTTCAACGTGAATCCGATCGTCATGGCATTGAAATCAAAGCAACCAAAACTGCTGAAGAAGCAATCAGGAATGCAGATTTAATTTGCACCACTACTTCTTGCAAAGAACCGATTGTGCATTTCGATTCGATTGCACCGGGTGCGCACATCAATGCAGTTGGCGCATGTGTGCCTTCAACGCGTGAGCTGGATAGTAATACTGTCGCCCGGTCACGATTGTTTGTAGATCGGCTCGAATCAGCATTGAATGAAGCCGGAGATTTTTTGATTCCGAAAAAAGAAGGCCTAATTGATGAGAGTCATATTCAAGGAGAAATTGGAGAGATATTGATTGGTCGTAAAAAAGGACGAACCGCTCGCGATGAGATTACGATTTTCAAATCTCTTGGTATTTCTGTTGAAGATTTAGCCAGCGCAAATTTCCTTTATGAGCAAGCATCTTCTAAGAATGTGGGAACTGAAGTTGAATTAGGAGGCTCACGCTCGCATGGAACCGCTTAAGCCCATTCCAATCGAAGAAATACGCTCCGCTCAACAGCGGATTCGAAACATTGCAATTCGTACACCTTTAATCCGGATGCAAATTGATGCGCCTTGCGAAATATTTTTGAAGTTAGAAAATTTGCAACCGATCGGGTCATTTAAGTTGCGCGGCTCAGGAAATGCAATTCGGATGGCATCGCGCAAAATGCTTTCCGATGGAATATTCACAGCAAGCGCTGGAAATATGGCGCAAGGTGTTGCATGGAATGCTAGACGTCTCGGCATTCCTTGCACGGTTGTGGTTCCCGATCATGCACCGGAAACAAAACTGAAAGCTATCCGGCGGTTAGGCGGCGAAATAATCAAAGTTCCATTTGATGAATGGTGGCAAGTTTTGTTAACGCGAAGGTTTGAAGGATGCAAAGGTTTATTTATCCATCCGGTGAGTGATCCTGCTGTGATTGCAGGCAATGGAACGATCGGTTTGGAAATTTTGGAAGATTTGCCGGAGGTCGATACAGTTTTGGTCCCATATGGCGGTGGCGGACTCAGCTCCGGAATTGCTTCAGCAATTCGAGCTTTGAAGCCTGCAACAAAAATTTTTGCTTGTGAAGTTGAAACTGCAAGTCCGTTGTCCGTTTCATTGGAAGCAGGTGAACCACGCACAGTCATTTACACCGCAAGTTTTGTTGATGGAATTGGCGGCAAGAGTATTTTGACTGAAATGTGGCCAATGGTTCGCGATCTGTTGAATGGATCATTGGTGATGCCGCTTGCTTCAGTTGCATCAGCAATACGATTGTTAGCGGAACGGAATCATGTTGTGGCGGAAGGTGCAGGCGCAACACCCGTTGCCGCTGCACTTTCAGGTAAAGCAGGCAGCGGCAAAATTGTATGTGTCGTTTCCGGTGGCAACATCGATCCAGCTATCTTTGCGCGGATCTTAAACAACGAAATTTGACTCTACTGTTTCCGTTTTGGTAAAAGTACTTCTACCCTTCTGAGCCAATCAGCGGAATTCGGCACAGCACCAATTACTTCATTCAAGCTTGTCCAATGATCGGCATCAGGTTTTAAGGCTGAAACAATCATATTTGCTCCCGGATAAAAAATCGCTGTGGAAAGTTTTGGTGTTTCTCCGGGCTCTGCAGTTTTACTACCATGAACAACGATATGATCTACAGAAATTTCTGGCTCACCATATTGACCTTTCAGAATTCGCTCAACCTGATACCGAACTGTTTGGTAGGAGGAAAAACATCCGGACCATCCCGTTGGAGGGATCCCGGCATCAATAATGGTACCAATGAAAATCAGATCGCTTTTTTGTGTAATTCTCTGCAAGCGTTCTTGTTCTTGCATAGCTGAAGAGGCCACTATTTGAGTATTCATTTTACCTCCGTATTCGCTTCAACCAGTTTTTGTTGTTTATCAAATACCAGTTGTTTGCTTTTCGCGCCTTCAAAAGGAATGATCAGAGTTGTGTCTCCGAATTTATTGTCCTTTCTAATTTCATCAAATGGCGGTAAAAGGCGAGTCGATGTTTGTCCGATGTCGTTTCGATATTTGTTTTCTTCAATAATCGCAGCTTCGTGAGCTTGATCATGATCTTTCCCTAAAGTTCTTTCCCGTGCTTCTCTCATTGCATGTGAGAGCACTTCACCTTGAGTGATGGCATCCGGATCACTTCCAGGAGGAGTTATGGGAAGTTTTTTGAAATCGTTTAAATCGATATCTTGGGTTCCGTTGCGATCAACATCCAGTCTGACGTTAGGCATATCACGTCCAACGTTAGCTATTACCGGCCGATGAGTCTTATCGTTATTGATTTCATTCATCGTTTTTGCAAAAGAAGGTGATGTCAGCATTTCCCTACGAACTAAACTCAGGTACGCTGCTTTGTTCTCTGGAGTACCATTTATTTTCAAACCAGGACCTTCTTTAAAGGTTGCAGAATTCAATCGATCAAGTTCCTTAAGGCTCTCGGGAGTGACCGGCCCTTGTTGCAGAGCGAATTTCATCCCTTCCAATCTTTCTTGACCGCCGGGTTGCTCGCCAATTTTTAGCAGCTGATCATTGTCCATTCCTTGCATTGTTTTCAGAGACAATGAACTGGCCGAACCAGGTAGATCTTTTAGCGCGGCTTCTTGATCAGTTTTGGAAAGTTTTGCAAAATTTTCATCCAATCCAATTGTTGTTAAGAGCTGACGATTGGTTGGATCCTTTTGGAAATCATTCATCTTTCCGCGAATTTGGTCTTTTACATCAGGATCTACGCTTTGAAAACTCGGACTATTTTCCAATCTCAAACGGCTTCTGGTGTTATCACCTACGATTCCGTCATCTTTCAAACCGGAGGCTTGTTGAAATTCTTTGACTGCAGCTTTTGTTTCCTTACCAAAGATTCCATCTTCTTTGATTGGTGTTTGACCATTCTTAGTCCGAAATTCATTTATTTCTTTCTGAAAATCTTTTACTGCAGGATCCTTAACATTGGGATTTTCAACCAATATTTTCCCCTGCGACGGAACTTTTGGTGAAGTATCTGCAACAGGGACTTGACCCTGCAACTGAGAAGCCCGCACTTGACCAGTGATTTGATTTTCTGCAGCTCTAGCATTCGCATTTGATGCTGCAGCTTGTTTATCGGATTCAGAAATTGTAGCGGTATCTGCAGTCGTCGCTTGTTCGGCCCTTTCAGGCTGTGCAGTTTCTTGAACATCTGTTTGTGTTTGAACAGGACCAGTTCTTCCAGTATCGATTCTTGTTGACATTTCGTGCCTCCAGGCAGGATCGCTTATTTGTTTAGCAAGCCCTATGCCAATCGGAGATACGGCATAAAGATGGTTTGTTTAGGGAAGGCTCTTTAATTAAGCTGCTCAATTCTACTCTCTTTTTAACCATTCGGCTAAAATCACTAACCTTCTGATGAATTTTTGCTCTGTGGTGTAAGCCGATTGACATCTAGAGTCGTCTTAAGAATGGAAAAGAATTAAATCAACCACGAAGAACACGAAAAAAAATGAAAACATTGCTATTCGACATTCATCACGGCCTCCGATTTTTGATCAAAGCACCGGGGTTCACTCTAATCGCGTTTCTAACATTGGCACTGGGAATCGGAATGAACGTTGCAATCTTCAGTGTGTTTAATGCAGTTTTGTTGCGCGGTTTGCCATTTCCAAATTCTGAAAAATTGGTTGTTGTAAGTTCGACAGTTCAACGTGAAAGCCTTGAGCGGCGGCCGGCATCGTATCCCGACTTCTTAGATTGGCAACGCAATAACTCAGTTTTTGAACAAATCACCGCATATGAAAATGACTCCTTAACTCTTACTGAGGGCGTTGCTGAACAAATTCAGATTGAGGAGGTTTCCGCAAATTATTTCCAGACATTAGGTGTGCACCCATTTCTCGGACGCACATTTCGCGCAGAAGAAGACAGGATGCCCGCGTCATCAGCAGTTGCCGTAATCAGCTACGATTTTTGGAAGCGCCATTTCGGAAGCAATCCATCTTTAGTTGGAAAAACAATCAGCCTGAACAATCAAAATACAAGCGTCGTTGGAATTTTACCAAAAGGATTTTACGGGTTGGACCCGGACACCGAAGTTTGGATTCCATTTTCGACGTTGACGTTGTATCAACAAACTCAACTTTTGGAAAAGCGCGGCGCAAGATGGCACGATGTAGTCGCTCGCTTGAAACCGGATGTCACGATTCAGCAAGCACAATCCGCGATGAATGCAATCGCCAAAAGACTTGAAGAACAATATCCGGATACAAATCGGAACTATGGCGTAATGCTAATTCCGTTTCAGGAAGAAGTTCTAGGTGATATCAAACCTGCAGTAAGAATCCTCTTTGGTGCTGTTGCATTTGTATTACTCATTGCCTGTGCAAATGTCGCAAACTTGATGTTGGTTCGAACCTCCGGCAGGCAAAAAGAACTGGCAATAAGAACTGCGTTAGGTGCTTCGCGTAAACGGATCATTCGACAACTGATAACAGAAAGTTCTTTGCTTGGAATTCTAGGCGGAGTTGCGGGAAGTGTACTGGCAATTTGGGCAATTCATTTGATCAAACGTTTCAGCCCGGTAAATATTCCTGCGTACATTCAGATTGGAATTGACAGCAGTGTGTTCGTTTTTTCGCTCATGATGTCCTTAGCAACAGGATTGTTCATTGGTTTATTCGCTGCGATTCATTCCACACGGAATGATCCGCAGGGATCATTGAAAGATGCCGCAGTCCAATCTACAGAAACACGTTCATCAAAAGCGACTCGTGGGATTCTTGTGATCAGCGAAACAGCATTGGCTTTGATTCTTCTGGTGGGTGCAGGGCTGATGATTCAAAGTTTGAAACAGATGCAACAAATTCCGATCGGTTTCAAAAAAGATCATTTGTTAACGATGCTTCTTTCATTGCCTGAACAAAAATATCCGGAAGGGCGAAGCGTTGGTGTATTGAAATTACTTGATGAAAAAGTCGGTTCCTTGCCATCCATTCAATCTGTTGGTTTGGCTTCAGATATTCCATTTGGAGGATCATCAAGCGCGTCGATTGTTACGATGGAAGGAAATGAATCAAATCGATCACGGCGTATCTACAGGCATTCAGTGAGTTCGAATTTTTTTGCCACGCTTGGAATTCCCATCATCAGCGGCCGCGCATTTTCAGATCGTGATACTGAAGGAGCACCGCTTGCTGCAATTGTCAGTGAAGAACTTGCGAGAAAATTTTGGGGAGATCAGGATCCGATTGGAAAGCGGTTTAGATTTGGACGTGATGACTCCACAAATCCCTGGATCACCGTAGTTGGAGTTACTGCAAATGTTAAACAGCGCGCGCTGATCAATGACCCGTTGGTAGATCCTGATGATCCAGATCTTTATTTACCGTTAGCACAAAATCCGGAATTGAATTTAGCCATGGTAGTTCGAACGAATCAAGAACCAACATTAGTAACATCACTGGTAACAAAAGAAATTCAAAAACTAGATCGCGATATTCCAGTATTTCGAGTTACTACCATGGATGAACTTGTATCAAATGAAACTGCTCGTTCGCGTTTCAATGCTTTCTTAATGTCGATCTTCGCCGGATCTGCATTGCTGCTGGCATGCATTGGGCTTTATGGTGTATTGAGTCATGCGGTAACACAACGCACCCGCGAGATTGGACTTCGCATTGCACTTGGCGCTCAACGTTCCGATGTATTTACAATGATTCTGCGTCAAGCTTTACGATCGATGTGTTTCGGTTTAGTCACTGGAATTTTTGGAGCAGCATTGTTGAGCCGTCTTTTAACTAGTCAGCTTTATCAAGTTAACCCCACGAATCCTGTTATATATGGAGTTTTAACTTTGGTACTTCTGGCCGTTGCAATTCTTGCAACGTGCATTCCCGCCAAACGCGCCACGAAAATTGATCCAATCGTCGCTCTGCGATACGAATGACTCTATCGCGAACGCTTATGGAATTTGAGTAAAGCCGTAAGCCCTGAAATCGGAATCAAATGTAAAAGCTCGTGAAATTCCCATTTCATCCATCAACGCAAAACTAAGACAGTCAGTATAGGAAAGATCTTTCCAGTCCCGATACTTCTTAAAAATCTGCCAACCGGTTGTATGCAGTTCCGGAGTGATATCTGCGATCAACATCTGCGAAGACTTCAACAACCGTTCTCCTTCGCTGATGGCTATTTGTACGGAAGCGCGCCGCCGAAGAAAAATCAGGATTTCCGAAAATACAAAATACGTTGTCACAAAAAGTGCATTACTAAAACGCAATTGGTCATAAACTCGACGTGCCTCAGCGTGGTTTTGATCGCGTGTAAACGCAAGTGCGACCACTGCGCTGGAATCAAGAAAACAGATGTTGGAAGCTCTAGCCGGCGATCGCTTTTCTCTTTTTGGATCCGGCATTTATGTGCTCCGCTAAATATTGATCTATCGATGTCGAAAAGTCTTTGCTGCCTCGCCCGCCAGCACCGATCAACCCGCCAAGTTCAAGATCCGGTTGAGGCTGAATCTCATAAAACCACCGGGTGACGTCCCGTCTTGTAGTAATCGGAACACCCATTTTACGAAGCGATGCAATAAGCTTTGCGGCCGTTGCGCGCGACACTCTTAATTCTTTAGCGAGCGCGACGCACGATAAGTGCCTGCTGCTGATGAGGCGAAGAAGTTTGAAATGGAGAATTGAAAATTGAGCAACCATATCAATCTAAGTGTATACGAATGCTAGACACATGTCCACTAATAAAAGACTAATACTTTTCGAACCTTCTTGTTCAAATAAGCAATTATAATTAGCTTGCCGGAGGACTCATGGTGAAAATACTAAAAGTCATTCTTTCGTTCTTGCTTTTGGCTTTCCAAGTTTCTGCGGAAACTCCTGCCGAAAACATTCCGCGGATCGAACGATACCTAACAAAAGCTACAGAAAATGGATACTCCGGATCTGTTTTGATTGCTCTCAACGGAAATGTGTTGTTAAAGAAAGGCTATGGATTGGCTGATTCCAAAAACAACATTCCATTCACTGCCGATACAATTTTTGATATCGGTTCAATCACCAAACAATTCACCGCCGCATGCATTTTGAAACTGGAGATGCAAGGAAGGTTGTCGGTTCAGGATCCGATCACCAAGTACTTTGATAATGTTCCTGCAGATAAACAACAAATCACAATCCACAATCTACTCACACATACAGCAGGTTTAGTCGATTCGCTTGGTGAAGATGAAGAATTAATAGGACGCGAAGAATATTCAAAAAAAGCGTTTGATTCAAAATTAATTCATGCGCCTGGAAGATATGACTATAGCAATGTTGGCTATTCAATCCTGGCTGCCGTGGTAGAAAAAGTTTCGGGCGAAGAGTACGAACATTTTCTTTATGAGCAGCTCTTAAAACCAGCAGGAATGGAACACACCGGCTATGTCCTTCCGAAATGGGATCACAAGCAAATGGCGATCGGCTATAGCAATAACGAAGAATGGGGAACGACGTTCGATCAATCGCAATATCTGAAAGGTGTGACCTGGCATTTGAAAGGAAACGGCGGAATTCATTCCACAGTAGGAGATCTTTATTTGTGGTCACAGGTGTTGCGAGGAAATTCAATTCTTTCGGAGGAAGCGAAGAAAAAATATTTCGCACCTCAGGTACCAGTAGGAGATGAAAAACATTTCTACACTTATGGGTGGCTTACTTCTGAAACTGAACGCAAAGAAAAGCTCATCGGACACAATGGCGGAAATGGTTATTTCATGGATACGATGGCAATGATCCCAGAGAAGAATTACGTAGTGATCGTTTCAACCAATCGTAATCCGAAAAACTCTGATGTGATTGCAACTCGCATCGATCGGTTGTTGTTTGGAGATCTTAAAGAGTTGGATGAAGCGTTCATCAAAAAATTCACAGGCCAATATGTACTTCCTTCTGGTGAAAAACTTCCGATTTCGTTCAATGAAAATGATGAAGCGGTACTGGTATTGAATACTGCTGAGACATGGAAAATATTCGGAGGCAGTGATGCAGATGTGCCGGAACTAATCGAAGAATTCAATCAGAAATCGGCAAAACTGTTACAAGCAATGAAAGAGCAAGATGTTGCAGCGGCAACATTGTTATCAGGTCTGTCGAAAGAAGAAGTCGAATCGTTTCTACCACAATTCAAAAAGCGAGTCGAAGGGAAAGTCGGAGCCTGGAAGAATAGTCAGGTGATCGGGACGGTTGGACGCCGCAAAGGCGCTTATCATTTGACACCCATTCGGATCAGCGGTGAAAACAAGGAAATGTTCCGCCTGTTAATTTGGAAGGGAGATCATGTTCTGGAATTCCGCCCGATGCCGGATGGAAATACGAAACCATTTGAGCATGTAAAGGAAAGCGAATTTAGTTCGGAATCCAACAATCGTACGATCCGTCTCACGGAAGATGATAAAGGTCCAAAGTTAGTTTTAGTAACAGCATCCGGTGAACTGACCGCGCGTAAATCAGATTAACTTATCGGTTTATATTGGCGCACAAACTTTCGACCTTTTTATCGAGCAAGGCGTCTAATAATGGGAGAGATTTGGGCGCCGATGGCAGTGTTTGAATTCTAAGGGCGTCAAAACTATACTAACCGTTCCAAAAATTCTGCTAAATTTTTAACTGCAGAGAACGCGGAGTACGCCGAGAAAAATATTTTCTAAACTCTGCGTTCTCAGCGAGCTCTGCGGTAAAAAAGGAATTAATAACGGAACGTGCGAATCTTCAATTCACGAGTAAACGAAAGTCAGGCAGGGACCTATTTCTATGACCGATATTAAAGAGCTGAATGAGCGTATTCAGCGAGAAAGCGCTTTTATTGATCTTCTATTAATGGAAACTGGCAAGGTTATTGTGGGCCAAAAATATATGCTGGAACGCTTGTTAATTGGACTGCTTTCCAATGGTCACATTTTGCTGGAGGGAGTTCCAGGATTAGCAAAAACTTTATCCGTAAAAACGTTGGCCGCAGCCATTCAGGCAAAATTTCAACGGATTCAATTTACACCGGATCTACTTCCCGCAGATTTAACCGGCACGATGATTTATAACCAGCGTACAGGCGATTTCACGGTTAGAAAAGGGCCGATTTTTGCGAACTTCATTCTTGCAGATGAAATCAATCGTTCACCGGCGAAAGTTCAAAGTGCGTTATTGGAAGCGATGCAAGAAAAACAGGTAACGATTGGTGAACAAACTTTTCCGTTGGAAGAACCATTCGTAGTGTTAGCCACGCAAAATCCGATTGAGCAAGAAGGAACGTATCCGTTGCCGGAAGCACAGGTGGATCGATTCATGCTGAAAATTAAAATCGATTATCCCAATCGCGAAGAAGAACGGCAGATCATGCGCCAAAACATCACAAATTCGTGGCCGCCCGTACAAGCTGTCGTTAGTCCTTCCGACATATTGAAAGCACGATCAGCAGTTCAAGATGTATATATGGATGAAAAAATTGAGCGTTACATTCTGGACATTGTATTTGCCACAAGACGTCCGGCGGAATTCAAATTGGAAAAACTAACAACACTCATCAGTTACGGCGCTTCTCCGCGCGCCAGTATTAACCTGGCACTCGCTGCAAAGGCTTATGCATTCATCAAGCGGCGCGGATATGTAATCCCGGAAGATGTGCGAGCAGTCTGTCATGATGTGCTGCGTCATCGCATTGCCGTTACATATGAAGCGGAAGCCGAAAACATTACATCGGAAGCCATCGTTAATGATGTTTTAAATACGATCGAAGTTCCATGATCGCAAGTACAGAGCTCTTGCGGAAAGTCCGCAAGATTGAAATTCGTACAAAAGGTTTAGTCAATCAGATTTTTTCAGGCGAATATCATAGCGTCTTTAAAGGACGCGGAATGGTATTCAATGAAGTGCGCGAGTACCAGCCTGGAGATGATGTCCGCTTAATCGATTGGAATGTATCCGCCCGTTTTAATCATCCTTACATCAAAGTATTTGAAGAAGAGCGTGAGCTGACAGTTGTTCTGGTTGTAGATGTCAGCGGCTCAGGTGAATTCGGCAGCGTTCAGCAAATGAAAAAAGATGTTGCAGTCGAACTTTGCGCGGTGCTCGCTTTTTCTGCGATTCAAAACAACGATAAAGTCGGAGTGATTTTGTTCAGCGATACTGTTGAAAAATTCATTCCAGCAAAGAAGGGACGCAAACATATTCTACGGATCATTCGAGAGTTATTGGATTTTAAACCTGCCCGGCGCGGTACAAACATCGCAGAAGGGGTGCGTTATTTGAGCAGTGCCATTAAAAAACGGAGCATCGCATTTTTGATTTCTGATTTTTTAGCGGACGGCTACCAGGATGCATTAAAGATCGCTTCGAAGAAACACGATCTGATTGCGGTTCATCTTTTCGACCCGCGTGAGACAGAACTTCCATCGGCCGGATTATTACGCGTTCGCGATGCAGAATCGGGAGATGTGGATTGGATTGATACCGCAAATCCACGCTTACGTCAAAGTTATTCACGATGGTGGAAGGAACGTGATCAGAATCGCATCCGTTTATTTCGAAGGTGTGGTGTGGATCAAATTGATATCCGCATCGATCAATCTTACATCAAACCGCTGATGACATTTTTCCTGGACCAGAGAAAAGCGATGGTAAAGAAAGCTGATGCCGGATGCCGGATGCCGGATGCCAGGAAGGCATCACTTATTTTTTTGATCTTGTTGTTATTTCTGGCTTTCTCACTGCAAGCGCAGGATGTACGTTTGTCAGTGAAGCCTGACAAACAAAATGTTTCGATCGGAGATTGGATTACTCTGCATCTTGAAGTCAGTGGTCCAAAAGATCTGGTGGTTACCTGGCCATCATTTCATGAAGCATTAAAAGATTTTGAGATGGTGAAGCAAGGTGAACCAAAAACAGAAACGACTGATCAAAATACAACGTCAAACGTAGATGTTGTAGTCACGAAATTTGACGAGGGAAAATACACAATTCCAGCGCTGACTATTCAGTATTCGGCTTCCAAAAATTCCGGCGCTTTGCATAGTGATCCAATTTCTATCGAAGTTCGTGGAATTTCCGTTGATACTTCCAAAGATTTTAAAGACATCAAACCGCCATTAAACTTACGGCTTTCATGGCGCGAAATCCTTCCTTATTTATTAGGGGCAATCGGTGCGGTTCTTTTGATCTGGGCATTCAATTACATTCGCAAGAAACGGAAGAAAGGTGAAAAGATTTATCAGCCGCAAGTGCCATCACGACCGGCACATGAAGTTGCGTTGGAAGCATTACGGAATCTTGAGGCAGAAAAATTATGGCAGCAAGGACGTGTAAAGGAATACCACTCGCGAATCAGCGACATTCTTAGAACTTTCATTGAACAATCAATGTCCATCAACGCAATGGAGATGACTACCGATTTAATTTTATCAACAGTGCAAATTCAGGCGTTGAATCAAGACCTCAAAGATGACCTACAACAAATTTTAGAACGCGCCGATCTGGTGAAATTTGCAAAATTCCAGCCACTTGCTGATGAACATGAAACCAGCATCAAGTTGGCAATGATGTTTGTAACGACACCAAAATCTAACCACGAAGACAGCTATGACCTTGAGATCAAACAGAAACATTGAAAATAGACGTTGGTTTCTCCCCCTTATGAAGGGGGAGATGAAAGAGGGGGTTGGATGCTTTTCAAAGGTCTCCAACTACCCCCTTCGCCCCCTCCTTCATAAGGAGGGGGAACTCAAATCGGCAGTACAAAGAGAGCGTTGATGTTGAAAGATATACAGTTTGCGAATCCGCAATTTTTTGTGTTGCTGATTTTTGTACCGTTGTTGATTTACTGGTACTGGTGGAAAGAACGCGATCGTTTTCCGGAGCTTCAATTATCAACACTGGAAAGTTTCAAGAATGCACCGAAGTCCTGGCGCCAACGATTTCGGCACTTACTGTTTGCATTGCGAGTGCTGGCTGTCATTTTTCTGATTGTTGCATTGGCAAGACCGCAATCTACTTCGCGTGGCGAAAAAGTCACAACCGAAGGAATCGATATTGTGCTGGTCACTGATATTTCTGGCAGCATGCTGGCGGAAGATTTCAAACCAAATCGGATTGAAGCTGCCAAAAATGTTGCCAAAGATTTTGTCGGAGGCCGTCAGAATGATCGCATCGGACTGGTAGCTTTTGGTGGCGAAAGCTTCACACAATGTCCGCTCACTTTGGATCACGCTGTCGTCCAAAATCTGATCGGACAATTGAGAAGTGGAATTGTTGAAGATGGTACTGCAATCGGAATGGGGCTCGCCACGGCTGTCAGCCGTCTGAAAGACAGCAAAGCGAAAAGCAGAGTGATCATTCTGCTGACAGATGGTGTAAATAACCGCGGATTTATTGATCCGATCACTGCTTCCGGAATCGCACATTCATTCGGCATCCGCGTTTACACTGTTGGTGTTGGAACCAAAGGCATGGCTCCTTATCCGTTTCAAACATCGACAGGCATGCGATATCAAAATGTTCCGGTAGAAATTGATGAGGACATGCTGAAAAACATTGCTGCCCAAACTGGCGGAAAATATTTTCGTGCAACTGATAACGACAAACTAAGCGCAATTTATCATGAGATCGATCAGCTGGAAAAAACAAAAATGGAAGTGCTTCAATTTCGTAAGCATAAAGAAGAATTTTTTGCGGCAACATTTTCAGGCAGTATCCTTTTACTTTTCGAAATGATCCTGTCGCAAACACTTTTCAGGAGACTTCCATAATGCTCCGCTTTGCGCATCCTGAATATTTATACGCATTGCTGATTCTTCCGTTGCTCATTGCAATTTATGTTTGGTCGCGACAAGCCCGAAAACGTTCACTTCGAAAGCTTGGAAATCCTGAACTGATACAGCAACTGATGCCGTCAGCGGGAAAATATAAAAGAAGAATTAAATTTGGCTTGCTGCTGCTGTCATTAGCATTGTTGATCATGGCATTGGCCAATCCGCAGATCGGCACAAAATTGGAAACTGTGAAACGTGAAGGCGTGGATATCATGATCGCTCTTGATGTTTCCAATAGCATGCTGGCGGAAGACTTCAAACCGAATCGTTTGGAAAATGCAAAGCGCCAGATTTCTTTGATGCTGGATCATCTGGAAAATGATCGAATCGGAATCGTAGTTTTTGCCGGAGCCAGCTTCTTACAACTTCCATTAACTACAGACTATAGCGCTGCCAGGCTCTTTCTAAGCGCGATCGATACCGACATCGTTTCGGTTCAAGGAACTGCAATTGGATCTGCAATTCGAATGTCGATGCAATCTTTTGTGAAGGGTGAAAGGAAATACAAGGTCATTGTTGTAATTTCCGATGGCGAAAATTTTGAAGATGATGCGCTCGATGTTGCCAAAGAAGCAGCTGCTGCGGGCATCGCTATTCATACAATCGGCATGGGATCTGCACAAGGTGTACCGATTCCGGTTTATCAAAAAGGTGTACAAACCGGTTTCAAAAAGGATGCTGAAGGGAATGTGGTAATTACGCGCCTCGATGAAGTGTTATTACAGCGCATTGCAGATACGGCCAAAGGAAAATACATCCGTGCAGGTGTCAGTCAAGATGAACTTAATTCAATTTTCAAACAGATTGAAGGAATGGAAAAGAAACAAATCGCCGCAAAAATGTACACGGAGTTTGAGGATCGTTTCCAATTTCCTTTGTTAGCGGCATTGATATTGTTATTGCTGGAATTCTTTTTATCTGAACGCAAACTTGAATGGCCTTCATTCTGGAAATCGATTTTGCCTGAGGCCGCAAAAGTCAGTATTTTTATTTTCCTGTTCTGCGTTCAAGCTTATTCAGAGTCCGAACGTACGCTTGTACGCGATGGAAATCGTCAATATAAGGACAAGCAATATACAGAAGCAGAAGTAAATTACCGGAAGGCTTTGGAAAAGAACAAAGAGTTAAACGAAGGACAATTCAACTTAGGTGATGCGCTTTACAAACAAGGGCGATATGACGAGGCGGAAAAGCAATTTCGGATGGCGGCAGAAAAATCGAGTGGAGTTTCGCGTGCGCAAGCGTATCACAATCTCGGTAATGCATTGCTGAAGCAAAAGAAAATTGAAGATAGCATTCAGAGTTATAAAGATGCATTGAAGTTGAATCCTCAGGATCAAGATACAAAATACAATCTTGAATTTGCCCGGCGATTGCTGCAGCAGCAAAAGCAACAGCAACAGAATCAGCAGCAAAATAAAGATCAAAAGAAAGACAAGAAGGATCAAAAACAGGATCAGCAGAACGATCAGCAAAAGGATCAGAATAAAGATCAGAAAAAGCAGGAACCGCAAAATCAGAAACAGGATCAGCAACAAAAACAGCAGCAACAGGAACAAAAACAGCAGGCTGAGCAAAAGAAAGAACAGATCTCACGTGAAGATGCGGAGCGGATCCTTCAAGCTTTAAAGAATGAAGAAAAGAATGTTCAGAAGAAGCTTCAAAAGAAAGTTCCGGCAAACGCGAAGGTTGAAAAAGACTGGTGAGAATTAAGATCGCATTTCTCGTAATTTTAATAAGCATCGTTTCATTTACCGCGGAAGCGCAGGGTGCATTTACGGCATCCGTTGATAAAGGTCAGGTTTCGTTCGGCGATTATTTTCAGCTCACATTTACATTTGAAGGATCACAGGGCGGCAAAAATTTTCGTCCTCCGGCATTGAATGACTTCATGGTGTTGTCTGGTCCCAATCAGTCAACGCGCATGCAAATCATCAATGGCTCAATTTCATCTTCTATTTCTTACACCTATATTTTGCAGCCGCGTGATGAAGGAAAGTTTACGATCGGTTCAGCATCGATTGAAGCTGAGGGAAAAAAATATCAGTCCCAACCGATAACAATTGAAGTAGTCAAAGGCACGGCACAACCAGGATCCAAACGATCCGAAAATGCAAGTCCTGATGTTCGAAGTCAGATTGGCAACAACCTGATGATCAAAGCGGTCGTTGATCGAACGCAAGTGTATCAAGGCGAACAGATCACTGTAAGTTATAAGGTCTACACCAGAGTTCAAATCTTAAGTTACAACATTGCAAAATCTCCGTCGTTCACCGGGTTCTGGAGTGAAGACCTGGAAATACCCAAGCAGATCCAAACAACTAACGAGATGCTGAACGGCAAAGAGTACGCAGTCGGTTTATTGCGCAAGCTGGCTTTGTTTCCACAACGCAGCGGAACATTGAGCCTGGATCCGATGGAAATTGAAGTGACAGTCCCTGTACGCAATCAATCTCATGATTTCTTCGATAATTTTTTTGATAACTCCACGCCCGTTCAATATAAAACTGCAACTGAACCTGTAACCATAACCGTTCAGCCTCTACCTTCTGAAAATGTTCCACCCGGGTTTCATGGTGCAGTGGGTCTTTATCAGATGGAAACAAATATAGATAAGCACGACGTAAAGACGAATGATGCTGTAACACTTCGTGTAAAAATTACCGGCCAAGGAAATTTGAAGTTAGTGGAGCCTCCAGTAATTTCGTTCCCTGCTGATTTTGAAAGATTCGATCCAAAAATTTCGAACAGCATCAACATTCAGGGAAATCGGATCGCTGGCAGTCGAACTTTTGAATATCTGCTGATCCCGCGTCATTCCGGTGATCAGAAAATTCCACCGTTCACATTTTCTTATTTCGATACCGTGAAGCAAAAATTCGTATCACTTCACAGTCCGGAATTTGTACTCAAAGTTCAACGTGGATCGGAATCTGAATCTACCGGAGTTGCTGGCCTCAATCGTGAAGATGTGAAACTTTTGGGAGAAGATATCCGGTTTATCAAAAGTGGAAATATTTCATTCCGGCGAAAAGGTGAATCATTTGTGGGCTCGGCTTTATTTTACATTCTCTATATAAGCCCGCCATTTCTTTTCATTTTGTTTCTGGTGTTTTTCAAACAAAAAGAAAAAGAGATGTCAGATGTCGTCTCATTGCGGAGCAGGAAAGCTAGAAAGATTGCAAAACAAAGACTGAGCGTTGCAAAAAAATTACTGGAAGAAAAAAAGAAAGAGGAATTTTATGCCGAAGTTTCCAGGGCATTATGGGGATACCTTACGGATCGACTGAAAATTCCACCTTCTGATCTCAATCGTGAAACGATATGTTCGACTCTGCAACAACGTGCCGTTTCTTCCGATACGATCTCTGCAATTATTTCAACCATGGAGCAATGTGAGTTTGCCCGGTTTGCTCCTCAAAGTGATTCGCTCCAGATGGAAGCCGTATTTAAAGACACAGTACAACTCGTAACCCAAATTGAAGATCAGCTCCAATGAAAAAACAAATCTCCAACCCCCTCTTTAATCTCCCCCTTCATAAGGGGGAGAAGCGGCTCCTTCTTATATTGCTTCTTTTTTGCGAAATAGCGTTCGCAGCTGAGATCGATGTGCGTTTTGAAAACGCGAATCAAATATATCGCAGCGGCGGTTATGACAAAGCAGCAAAAGTTTATGAAGAAATTCTGGCGCAAGGATATGAATCGCCGGATCTTTATTACAACCTGGGAAACTGTTATTACAAGCTGAACAATGTTCCCGCCGCGATTTTGGAATTTGAACGCGCTCGTAAGTTGAAGCCGCAGGATAAAGACATCATTCATAATCTGACTTTAGCGAATCTTCGAACTGAAGATCGGATTGAACCGATTCCCGATTTATTTTTTGTTAACTGGTTTCGTAAATGGACTGAATTAGCTTCTGCTGATGAATGGGCAATCATCGGCCTGGTTTGTTTGTGGCTTGCTCTTTTCATGATCATCGGAATTTTCTATATCTATCGATCCCTTCTTATCAGACGCATTTTCTCGATGACTGCAGTTCTGGCACTTCTGTTATTTGCACTTTCGTTTGTGGCAGCGATTAATCGTCACAAATTTCAGGAGAATCGCAACTTCGCGATTGTATTTTCTCCATCGACTGATGTAAAAAGCGCACCGGATGAGCAAAGTACAGGACTTTTTGTTTTGCATTCTGGCGTCAAAGTGGAGTTAATCGATCACGTAGGAGATTGGAATAAAGTGCGTCTCGCCGATGGCAAAATAGGCTGGATGCAATCATCCACCTTCAAAGTTATCTAATTTTTTTTCACCACGGAGTCACGGAGATTTAACAAATATGTTTTTATGACTCCGTATCTCTACGACTCCTTGGTGAAAAGCACTTTCAGAATAAATACGAAGATGTAATATTGATGTGTGACTAAACTTGAATCCGGACAATCGATTCTCCACTACAAGTGCCATCGCAAACTTGGCCAGGGTGGAATGGGTGAAGTTTATTTAGTTGAGGATACGAAACTCCACCGGCTTGTAGTACTAAAATTTTTATCAGCAGCTCTTTCCAAAGATGAACTTTCCCGGTCACGTCTACTGCGGGAAGCGCGTAGCGCCTCCGGACTCAATCATCCGAACATCATCACAATCCACTCAATCGAAGAAACGCCGGATGATGTATTCATTGTGATGGAGTATGTAACCGGAGTATCGCTAAAAGAACTGATTGAAAATCGTCAGCTAAATATCGAAAAATCGCTACAAATCCTGATCTCCGCCGGCGAAGGTATTGATTGGGCGCATCGCAAAGGATTTATCCATCGTGACATTAAACCTTCGAACATCATGGTTTCCGAAACAGGGTTAGTTAAAATTCTCGATTTTGGCCTGGCAAAAAAGATAGAAACAGATAAAGAATCGAACTCTGAAGCCAATACCCTCTCTGCACTTACCGCATTTGGAAGTATTGTGGGAACAGTGGCCTATATGTCTCCGGAGCAATGTTCGGGGGAATTACTTGATGCGAGATCCGACATATTTTCGTTCGGTTGCACAATTTATGAAGTACTCACAGGAAATATTGCCTTTCAGTCTCAAAATTTAGTTTCCACAATTGCAAAAATTTTATCAGTTGAGCCCAAGTCTGTAACTTTGATCAATCCTTTACTGCCACACGAATGGGATGTCATCGTTACGAAGGCGCTTGCTAAAAAAAAGCAAGACCGATATCAAACAATGGAGCAGCTGGTACAGGATTTGAGAAAGATTCAATCAAATGCCGTTCAGAGTGCAGCTCCAATTGAAATTCCCGAGACACGGTATGCCAACAGCAATGGAGTAAATATTGCGTACCAGGTTTTTGGCAGCGGTTCATTAGATATTGTTTACGTGCCTGGATGGATCACGCATCTGGAGCTCGGTTGGGAACAACCTTTGGTGCGCAATTTTTACAATCGGCTTGCAACAATGGGCCGTGTCATTCTTTTTGATAAACGTGGAACGGGGTTGTCTGATCAAACTGCAGATTTGCCCGATTTAACGCAGCGTATGGATGACGTCCGGGCCGTGATGGATGCGGCACATTCAACGCGAGCTGTTATTTTTGGGATGTCCGAAGGCGGAGGCATGTCTTTTTTGTTTGCTGCAACGTATCCAGAACGAACGATTGCGCTGATTGGATTTGGCATTTTTGCAAAACGGATTTGGGATCCAGAGTATCCATGGGCACCGACACTGGAAGAAAGGCAAAGAGAGTTTTTCGATGTCATTTCCGAACATTGGGGAAAAGCCGAATATGATCTTCCTTCTCTCGCGCCGGAACTGGCAGAGGATTCGGAGTTTCGCGCCTGGTGGGGTCGATATTGCAGGTTTGGCGCTTCTCCAAGATCGGCACTGGCGATGGCGAAAATGAATACCCCGATTGATATCCGCGGCATTTTGTCCGCCATCAATGTCCCTACATTATTGCTACATAGAGTAAATGATTTGCAAGTACATATTGAGGAAGCGAGGTACATCTCAAATAAAATTCCCAATGCCAAACTGATTGAGCTGCCGGGCAACCAGCATTTAATTTATGCAGGAGATCAGAAGAGGATATTGGACGAAGTCGAAATTTTTCTCAATTCATTACCCGAAAGAAAGTTTATTGAAACAGTTTTGACAACAGTAATTACGATGAGACTTACTTCAAAAGCGAATTGGGATGCACACGATCAGGCCTACAATGCGGCATTAAAAACTTATAAAGGAAAGTCTCTTCGGAGAAATAATGACAAAAAGCAAATCTTTTTTGATGGTCCGAACGCGCGCAATTCGTTTTGCCCGGGAATTTGCAAAACTCGGAAATGCAATCGGAATTCATACGGGGGAATGCGAAATCATCGTTGATACATTGTCTGGAACTACAGTCGATCTTTCATCGCGGCTCAGCGAATTGGCGGAGGCCGGTCAGATTGTTGTTACTAATATGGTCAAAGATCTGGTAACGGATCCTACAATTGAATTCATTCCATTCACCAATATCGATTTCGAAGGTTCAAAACAGGAGTTGAGCCTTTGTATTTTGAGATAACATCCGGCTCCAGGATGTGTAACGCATGATAAAGTAACGTCATGCGAATTCTGACAATTATTTTTGTAGCGCTTCTCGCGCTCTCAGTGCAACCCGCGATTTCACAAACACTTTTATCCGATAAAGATATGCATGCGTTCAGCAATGAAATTTCAGGTGAGCTTGCGAAAAGGAATTTGGAATTTATTTCGCGCCAACACCGGATGCGCGGATCGCAAGGATTTTTAGCAGCAGCTCAATTCATTTCACAAGAGCTGCATAAATATGGAATTTCAGATGTTCGGATCGAAGAATTTCCGGCCGATGGAAAAATATTTTATGGAACACAGAAGTCGCGTCCACCATGGGATGCGGAATTTGCTGAACTCTGGGAACTAAAAGATGGCACTCCGCAAGTCAGAATCGCATCATGGGATGCTATTCCATTAACGCTGGCCCAGGATAGCGAAAGTGCTGATGTTACCGCCGATATAATCGATGTTGGAAAAGGAACGTCAGATGATGATTACAAAGGAAAAGATGTTAGCAAAAAAATTGTTCTGACATCTGAACAGCCTGAAGGTGTCGCATCTTTTGCTGTTGAGAAATTTGGAGCGGTTGGAATTATCAGCTATGCCCAGAATCAACACACCGCCTGGTGGGGTGAAAATGAAAACCTGATCCGGTGGGGTCATCTGGATACGTTTGCAAAAAAACCAACGTTTGCTTTCATGGTTTCACTAAAGCAAGCGCGCGCATTTCAAAAAAGGTTACAAGCGGGAGAAAAGATTTCGTTTCATGCAACAGTGAAAGCAGGAAAACATTCCGGAAGTTATCAAGTAGTAAACGCGGTAATTCCCGGATCTGATCCAACATTAAAAGACACGGAAATTGTTTTTAGCTGTCATCTCGATCATCCGAGACCTGGTGCGAATGATAATGCCAGCGGATGTGTAACGATCCTTGAAGTTGCCCGGGTCTTTTCAAAATTAGTTGCCGATAAAAAAATTAAACCGCCGGCGCGTACACTTCGTTTTGTTTGGCCCGCGGAAGTTGAAGGAACGTTGGCGCTTTTAAATGGGCGTCCGGAACTTGTCAGTCACATTGTTAGTGCGATCCATCTTGATATGGTGGGCGGTTCAACTGAAACCCAGGCCATTTTCCATATTACGCGCGGACCCGCAAGCATGCCTTCATTTACATATGATGTCGCGGATTCAATCGGCGAATTTGTGAATCAACAAACCGATGAGTTCGCAAGCACCGGCTCAGCAACCTTCCCACTGAATTCAGCTGAAGGCGAAAAAAGAGCGCTTCAAGCGGAGTTCGCCAATTTCTCCATGGGAAGTGATCACGAAATTTACACTGATTCTTCGTTCGGAATTCCTGCTATTTATTTTAATGATTGGCCCGATCGCTATATCCATACAAACTTTGATACCCCAGCCAACATCGATCCAACAAAATTGAAACGAGCGGCATTTCTGGCAGCAGGCAGCGCCTATTACCTGTCCAACTTGACGCAATCTTCGGAATCTTTGATCACGATGATGGAAAGTGCGAGTCTCAAAAGGACCAGCAAATTGTTAGGCCCAACCGGGAGTAAAGATGCCGTAAGATTTCATATGTGGTATGAACGAGCGGTATTCAATTCACTGGAAAAATATTTTGCAGTCCCAGATGAAACTAAAAAACGATTTTCAGATTTCATTGGTAAGATTCAAAACTTAATGGAACGTGAGCCAGCAACTGATGGAGCTTCCGGAGATGCAGCAATTGTATTTTCACGCAACGCTAAGGTGAAAGGTCCGATGGGAGTTTTTGGCTATAACTACCTGGAAGATCATTATGGTAGCGACAAAATGAAAGCGTTGCGGTTGACCGATGAAGTTAATGCGTATGAGGCCTTGAATTTTGTAGATGGCAAGCGCAATGTTCAGGAAATTACGAGTATGCTTTCCGGTGCTTATGGTCCAATTCAGCTTGATGTTGTTGTGGAATATCTAAAGGCTTTAGAAACAATAGGTATTGTGAATCGGAACCGTTAGTTGCGGGATATATCGCGCTGAGCTGCTTGAAGTTCTTTCTGGAACATCTCATTATTGCTGTCGTAAGCGATACACCGTTTCAAATAAGGAATAGCTTCTTCCGATTTCCCAATCTTACGAAGTGAATGCGCAAGGTTATATTGAGCAAAAACATATTCGACGTTCTCAGTATTTTCCGGAAAAGTTTCAACGGCTTGATGCAATGTACTCACTGCTTCTTGATATCTGCCTTGTTTAATCAAAGCATGCCCGGCTAAATTTAGACGCGCGCCTTCTTCAACATTTTTCGCCACCTTAACTACAGCAGCTTTTTTTACAATAGGAGCAGATGAAGGTTTAACTTCTTTTTTTGCTGCAGGAATTTGCGCTACTTCAGGAGCCTTAATATTTTGTTGGGCAGGTGATTTTACTTGATTTGTTTTCTTATCCGAAGGCCACAGAAGATAAAGACTCGCAACGAACAGGATCAAGATCATTGTTGCAACATTCATCGGATATTGCAAAATGCCAATTTTGGGTTTTTCACCAGCCGATGCTCCGCAATAAGGACACATCAACGCATGATCGGGAACTAACTTTCTACAACCGGCACAATACCGGCGCAAAATTACAGCATCACAATGACTGCAAAATTTGTCGTCCGGTTGAATTCTGCTACGACATTCCCGGCACAATACAGCAGTGTTTTCGGACGGTAATGTCTGACGTGTCCTCATAGATACCTTTTGTAGCTTGATCCTTAAAAGCAACTACTTCACCCTTTAATTTCGAATTTATTTCTAGAACAGGCCCATGCAACACGATTGTTCTGAAGCCTGGAATACTATTGAATATTTGGTCCGAGGAAACCTATGGAGAACTTAATTTCTAGTTTGACAAGATCCGGCCAACAAGAGCTACTGAAAGACCTCAACTATCTGAATATTAGCGAAATCAAATCTTTTTGCAAGAAACACTCGATCCCCTTCTCAATATCGGTGGAACTGAAAAATGGTCATATCAGGAAAACTGCTGAAAATGACCGAAAAGGGATCATTTTGCGAAGAATTCGGCATTATTTAAAAACTGGGAAGATTTCAAAGCAAACGCTTTTTCCCTCAAGTGTGGTTTGTTTTGAAGACCTGCCTAAAACACTAAAAGCTGCGGATAAATTGTTTTATGGACAATATCAGAAGAAAAATCCGGCGATGATACGGCTGTTTCAAAAATTAAGCGCCGGTAAATTTAAGGAAGGTGCAATTGCCCGGATCATTGCAAGAGAGTTCTGGTCGGGAGGCAAAGCACCAACGTTTAAAGAATTTGCTGAAAGATGGCTGAAAGTTTCCAGAGCTCATACTAAACCCAATCCTGAATGGGCATTTTTATCAGATAAAGCAAAGCGGAAAGAGATTACAAATTGGAAAGAACTCAGGCATCAGAAAGTTCAGAAGGTTTTAGAGATCTTGAATAAATTGTAGGGGCGGGTTTTGAGACCCGCCCGTTATATTAAATTATTTTTTGGGTGCTTTGGCTTTTCCTGGTTTTCCGATCAACGCTCCATTGATATCGATGTTATCAAGATAAATTTGACCAGTACCAGCATCGGTCCCCTCATCGAATATAACTTTCGCATCCTCGATGGTCCCAGTGGTGGGGAGAGTAGTTAAATCAAATCGAACACGGGTCCAATTCACTGGATCATCAGGAGCCGGCGAAGCAGTTCCTGAACTACATCCAAAAGTGAATTCAACCGCATCAACAGTGACAACAAAACGCGGGGCATTTGCTGTACAATGTCCACCGTTCATGAAATCAAAACCTAATTCTGTAAGATCAGTGACCAGTTTATTTTTAAGCCATTTGATCTTTGCACCAGCCAGTGCATTTGTTGCGGTGTCAGTATCTTTTTGTAGGAATAATGCATGGTTCGATTTACCAGCATCGGGCAAACCGACGTGAGTTAACCATGCGGCGACCACTGCATCTGTTTCATCGGGATCTTCGGTGAATGCTTTGGCCGCGAACTTTTTGCTTTGACCTTGTCCGCCTTCGGCAATCATTGCAACCACGACTACCGCGATCAGCCAAAAGATTAAGGCGATTTTCTTCATGACCATCCTCCTTCCACTCTCTCACAGAGGATGTTTGTAGAATTGAAAGCAATTGTTAAGCCAGATTTCAATAATGGATCTTCTGTCGAAAATTTTCAAGAATTGATCAACTGTTTCTGAAACATTGTTTGCTTCATGTGACGCGATCGCTTTGTACTAACCAATATCACGCATCAACTCAGCTGCATCGACGATATTCTGGGTGTCGCATTATCGAAACAATAGGACATATGTATTACCAAAGTTGAAACAGAACTAAATTTTTCTAAAAGCCAAAGAAGATACTGGTTGAATGAATTCACCTTCTCTGCGGCATAACAATTACATTAAATTTTCGCGATCGTATTTTTCACGCGCTGCATCAGCTTGCTGTTTAGTGATCGGAGCAAAACCGGAATTTGTATCTTTCATTTGTTTGATGTAGCTGTCGTATTCCGGACTCCCCTGATAATGAACTTGCGGTTTGCCGGGTGTCGATTCCGGATCATAGATAAACGCCCGGCCTTTTTCATCTTTGCCAGCAACGACCCAGTGATTCGGACTCCCATCTTTATCTGTATCCAGATTCACGGGCCAGCTCTGTCCGTTCTGGAAAATCTTTTCCGGTAGTCCCGGACCAGCAGGCGGTTTCAAACCTGCAGCAGTATAAAGTGAGTGCATGTCTCCATCCATAATCCCTTTGCTGCCGGTGTTCTTATCTTCTACTGAATAACCTTTGTGAATCATCTCACTCAGTTTTCCTAAGTCACCATGAGTTGCGGTTTTGTTTTTAATCTTTTCTTCAATCTCATTCAGATCTTTCAAAGAGTCTGATGGCAGATTCTTTTTCATCGCACCAGTTAGTTTCAAAAGTCCTTGATCACCACCATTATTAATTGCGGAAGCGATCACAGCTGTTCCACCGCATCGATCTTTATCTTCAGTTGTTTTTGCATTTTGATCGTGCTGCGACAAACTTTGTAAAACTTTTTCACCATCAATTTTTCCGTCTGTAAATATCGGAGTGTTATCAGGAACTCGCGCTTCAGGTTTGTACGCTACTCCGGCCGGAGACATAGGACCGGTCGTGGCTTCAGCAGCTTTTGTTTGCGCTTTTTGAACTTCAGATGATGCGCCGGAATTTGTAGCCGGTGTGTGCGGATCACCAACTGTCTTCTCTTTATGCGGATCTCCAACCGTTTTCTCTTTGTGCGGATCTCCAACTGCTTTCTCTTTCCCTGCGTTGGTCCAAACTTCCGCCGAATTTGATGGATTTGCATTCATTGCATCTACTAAAGGCTTCGCCAAATCTCGCGCTTCTTGAAGCATCTTCTCACGCATCGCTGCACCAGACATTGCCGATTCGGAGGTCTTGGCACTTTTTCCAGATTGACTCAGCGGTTGAGTCGCGGACTGTGTAGACACAGATGTTTCCTTATTTTTTGCAGGCACTGGTGAAGGATCCTGAGCCTGGGTTTGTGAAACAGGTTGTGAACCAACTTTTTTGACTCCACTCATAAAGACCTCCGTAGTTTGTCGAGATTCGCGTAGATTATCGACAAAAGAGAATTTGCTGTCGCTACCTGTTCAGGTAGGATTTGATGGTAGTTGAACTCTCTTGAGAGGATTGGTGAATTCCGTTAGGTGCGTTCGCGGTCCTGCACTTCCTGAAGGCAATTTGATCCAACATTCAGCCACTCAAACATAAAACAAGACCCTGAGATCTAAAATCTCAAATAAGATCCGGGTCTTCGAATATGAATCCGAAGACCCGGCAATTGAGTTAACAACGAGTAGGTTTATTGTGCAAAAACATCTCTGCGGCCGTTCATGAATTCCCTCTGGAAAATGAAAAGCGCTTTTTCGTATTTTAGTCTTGATACGCGATCACCATCACCAGCAGCAAAAGTTCCGTAAGGATCTGCAATTGATTTAAAGGTGATTCCCACGAAATCCTCCATGGTTTTGTTGAGGTTCATTCTTGTTTCCTCTACGCTTGCTAGTTCACGATTCTTGAGCCAATCGATCGCTTCTCTGACTTTTTTGAACCCTTCTTTTGCGCTGCCATTCATTAATAGCATTTCAGTCAGCGTTTCAGCTGCCTTTAATCCAAAGGTCAGAATGCTGGCACCTTTTTCAATCGTTTCCTCCCTGGTTTTGGCGTTCCGTTCAATTCCTCTTTCAACATGAGACAGGAAACGACCCAACATATATGCTTCATTTTCATATCTTGCTGGTGATTTCATCAACCAATTAATATTGGTAGATGCCATATCAACTACGATTGCACCGATGGCTTTGTGTCCTTCCCTGAAATTCAGAAGATTATCAATCATGCCTGGAATCGCTTTTTGAGCGACCGTGTCATTTTCTAATGTTCTGAGAATTGCGGAAGGAGTGCTTTGCAAAAGCTTTCCTAATTCACCGGTATACATTCCTGCGTATGCACGAAGGCCGGTGCCGGTGGTTTCTTTCTTTGCTTGTTCAATATTGTTCTGGATCATTAAAGCAACATCGGCTTTAACTCTTGCAGAGCCAGGACCTCTAAGACTTGCTACTTCTTTAAAGAAATTTCGTTGTGCAGGTTGACTCATTCCAGTCCGATCGAATTTTGTCCATTCGCCCATTTCTTTTTTTAAAGATAGATATGCTTCGCCATATGGTTTTGTTCCTGCTGCAGCAAACTGGCGCATGCATTCCGCAATTTTCGCGTGCTGACCAGGACCATTGCTTTTAAATGTTGCCGCTAGTTCTTCCTTCACACCTTCGGCGCCACCGTTTTTGGAATTTAATAACGTAGCAAGATCTCTGACATCTTCTTCCTTGATGTGAGCGTGCGGAATTTCCGCCATGCGTTCCTTTTGTAACATTGCTGCAAGATTGTTTTCGCTGTGCCGTGAAACTGCGCTTTGTTTGTGCGCTCCCGCATGTGACTTCACCTGTGTAGATGATTCCTTTTTTACTCTTGCCGATCCCATCGGCTCTTCGGCAACTTCGACCGAAGATGAAACTGATACTGATTGATGAACTGTTGCACCTGATACTTTGTTCATAGTTGTTCTGACATCCTCCTGCTTTCCGCTTATAGCAAGCGCATTGCCAATCGTTTTGTCGTCGGAAGACTATTGAAACTGTCATCAACCAAAGTTGATGGTAGAAACTGTAGTTGCGGGTTTGTGTTTGCGTTAGGTATGATTCCAACAATCACACAAGAACGGACCAGCAGAGAGGCTTTGAATGGACCACGGCACGGATGAGCCCGATTTGCCGCAGAACCCGCAAGGGACGGAAATCGTCGACTCTACCCATGAAACATTTGAAGGTGAATTCGAAGCAGGTGGAACTACAAGCTTTCATGAATCTGCAGATTCGAGTTCGCAACACTACGCTAACCAGGAAACATCCACACCTGGATCTGTTTTTGGCCGCTATAAGAATCTTGAATTCATTGGCCAGGGTGCAATGGCGAAAGTTTATAAAGCAGATGATCCTTCTTTAGGCCGGACCGTAGCTTTAAAACTTATTCGCGGAGATGACCCCATCTTGTTAAAAGATTCATGATGGAAGCGCACTCGCATGCCAAAGTCGAACATAAGCATGTCTGCAAGATTTATGAAGTTGGTGAAGCCGATGGCAAACCTTACATCGCTATGCAGTTTATTAACGGCAGAACACTTAATAATGTATCGCCCGAACTAAACATTGAAGAAAAAGCAAAGTTAATTAAAGAAGTAGCAGAAGCGATTCATGCAACTCATCGTGTTGGTGTAATCCATCGAGATTTGAAACCATCCAATATTCTTGTGGAACGGAATGAAGATGGCGAATGGATTCCATATGTAATGGATTTTGGAATTGCGCGAGTGAACGAATCCGCAAAACTCACAATGACTGGAATGGTAATCGGTACGCCATGGTACATGTCGCCTGAGCAAGCATCAGGCAGAGCGCGAGAAGTGGATCGTAGAAGCGATGTTTACAGTCTTGGCGCGACATTGTACGAATTGCTTTCAGAAAACTTGCCATTCGATAAAAGTGAAAGCACTGCCGACGTTCTTGCAAAAGTGGTCCGTGATGAACCTGTTCCATTAAGAAAACGGAATGCTTCAATTCCAGTTGATTTGGAAACGATTGTGATGAAGTGTCTTCAAAAAGAACCAGCGCGAAGATACGATTCTGCACGCGCACTGGCAGAAGATCTTCAAAGATTCCTCGATGGCGAAACAATTGAGGCTCGCCCAACCAGTATTGTTTATCGCCTTTATAAAAAATCGCAAAAACATAAAACCATTGCTGCAACTTTGTCTGTCGCACTTTTTATCATCGTTATCATGGCAGCTATTGCTATCAATACATGGCGAACTTCAAAACAACAAGCTTTCCTTGCACAACAATTCGGTCAGCAACTCACAAAGATGGAAGGAACAATTCGAATGGGACGCCTCTGGCCGCTTCACAATACGGAATATGAAAAAACTAAAGTTCGCGGTCAGATGCAACAGATCGAAAAACAGATGAAGCAATTTGGGAAAGCGGGATATGGCCCAGGACACTATTCTCTTGGACGCGCTTATCTCAGCCTTGAAGATTACGATAAGGCACGCGATCATCTCCAAATGGCCTGGGATGGAGGTTACAAAGAACCATCAGTTGCATATTCGCTCGGATTAGCGATCGGAGAAATTTATAACAAACAGTTAGCAGATGTAGAAAAGATTCGAAATGCGAAAAGAAAAGAATCGGAACGGAAAAAAATTGAAACCGAGTATCGGCAACCAGCTTTAAATTTTTTAAATCAAGGCGCTAGCTCTGGTAGCGAAGTCCCTGAATATGCAGAAGCTCTTATCTCATTTTATGAACAGAATTGGGACAATGCTTTAAAGAAATCAAGTGAAGCTCGCAAAAAAGATCCTGAGTTATATGAAGTTGATCTTCTTCAAGGCGATATGTTTTTGCAAAGAGCAACAAAAGAACGGATCGCCGGAAATTACAAGGAAGCTGATCATTATTATTCGATGGCGCGAGATAAGTTCAGTGAAGTTACAAAGGTGGCCCGAAGTGATGCGCGCGGCTATGACGGACTTTGCAGAACCTGGTACCAGGTAATTTACATGACTTTTTATTCAAGCGGTGGAAACATCCGTCCGCAGGTTCAAAGTTCTATGATTGATTGTTCTAACGCATTGAAAGCTGATCCACAAAGATCAGACATCATGGCATCGCAATCGGCAATTCATTCTGCTTTCGCAGAATTTCTGATGGTGAATGGAGAAGATCCGAACCCACAATTTAATAAGGCAATTGAAATTGGTAAGAAAGCTTTGGAAATCGATCCTAAAAACGGCCGCGCCTACGTAACAATGGGTAACGTTTATATGAATCGCGGTGATTATGAATTAGGTCATGGAAGCAACGCAGTTCCTTCGTATCAAGAGTCAATCAAAAATTTCAAAACTGCGATTCAATATTTGCGCGAGCCGGATTATGGTTATGCTCAGCTCGCCAGCGCACTTCAGTCACTCGGCGCTTTCGAAATGTACAAAGGAAAAGATGCCTCACCAACATTAATTCAAGCGATCGAAAATTATGAAAAAGCGTTGGAGATCAGTCCTAGCGCTGCATACTACAACAATCTTGGTATTACTAATTTCAATCTTGCATACTTCCAGTGGAAGATAGGAAAAGATCCGGTTCCAAGGTTTAAAAAATCGGAAGAAGCTTACCGGAATGCTGTGCGAAACGATCCGAATCTTGTCTTTCCACATTGCAATCTTGGTCACAACTTAATTACTCAGGCTGAATATGGAATAAGAACAGGAAAAGATCCGGAAAAATTAATTTCAACCGCAATGGAAAGTTTTGATCTCGCTCGCAAAATGAAACCAAATTATTTTAATGCATACTGGGACTCTGCAGTCGCTTACCGCATTCTGGATGAGTTCGCATTAGTAAATGGCAGGAGGCCTTCACACTACAATCAAATTGAACCACTTCTCAAAAAGGCCCAGGAATTGCGTCCAGACTTTTATTTTGGGTTCTACGAAGCTGCATTGGCGCACCTTCAACTCGCAAGATCGCAGTTCGTGGAACATAATTCACCGGAACAGGAGCTGGAACTTGCAAAAGAAAATCTAGACAAAACAATCAAATTGAATTCAGAAGATAGTGAAGTGTACCTGGCGCTAGCGAATTATTGGAAAGTGCGTGCAGAGTGGAAGTATCTGAATAAGAAAGACATCACGCATGAAATTTCTGAAGGCATCGCAGCAACGGATAAATCGATAGCTAATTTTGCTAATTCAAGTGGCGCCTATGTGGTTCGCGGCGTTCTTGAAACATTGAAAGCTTCACAAAGCAAAACCTCTTACGAGCTGGCTGCAAACGAATTTGAAAAAGCGATCGGGATCGACTCTTATATGTTACCCGAAGATAAAATCTATTGGGACGAAGCAAAGAAAGGAAGTCCGATTAACGAATAGCGAATTACGAATTATGATTTTTCGGGGCGCTTGATGCTCAGGCGCTTCATCATTTTGCGAAGACCAAAAACGGAAATCTGCAAATACTTTGCAGTATGCGTCAAATTACCTTGTTGCAAATTCAAAGCATATAAGACCAACTTTCGCGCAATTTCATCCATTGTCTTATGGATCGGGAGGCTATCTTTTCCGATTTGAGAATCAACTACTTCCTGAAATATTTGTTCGGTGCGGCTTCGCATCAACTTTGAAGGTGCAAGTTGAACATCAAGAACTTGACCTGGAGCCGCCGCTGCAACGATTGACACCAGAATGTTGTACAACTCACGAACGTTCCCGGGATACGGATAATTTCGCAGCAAACCCAAAAGAGTTTTACCGATTGCAGGTACGCTCTTGTTTTCTTTTTTCAATATTTGCCGAAGCAAACCTAAAATCAGACTTTCCAAATCTTCTTTTCTTTCACGCAAAGGCGGGATGTGGATTTCTACTGCTGAAAATCGATGATACAAATCGCTGCGTAATCTTCCTGCATCAATCAATGATTGCGGATCTTCATTCGTTGCAGCAACCAAACGGAAATTAACTTTTTGTGGTACATGTTCACCAACCGGATATACCTTTCGTTCTTCAATCGCTCTTAGAATTTTCGCTTGTAGAGTTATTGGAAAAGAGCTTATTTCATCCAGGAAAAGAGTGCCTTCGTGTGCAGCTGCAATTTTTCCTATGCGCTCACTCACATCTGTGGCTACTTTTGCCCCGATTCCAAACAATTCTGCTTCAGCGAGTTCTGTTGGAATTGCTGCACAATTCACCGGAATGAAAGGATGGTGGGCACGTTTGCTGGACAAATGAAGTGTTTCAGCAATCATTTCTTTTCCGACACCAGTCTCACCGACCAGTAAGACATTCATGTCTGATTCAGCAACTGCATGAATGCTTTTGTAAACTTCAAACATCTTCGGCGAATTTCCAACAATCAATTTTTTGGGGAAAACAAGATCGGGGAAATAATAAAGCGACCGTTTTTCTTCAATTGGCACTAGGTCCGATTGGATCGGTCCCGGCGGCGCGTTGCGTAGATGTTGGCGAAGGCAATCGTAGAGATTCAACTTCAGCCTGAGTTTCAACACGCAAGCGGACGCTGCCTGCTTCGATTGTGTCGCCAACCTGAATTGACGATTCTTTAAGCTTCTTCCCATTGATCCGAATTCCATTTGTGCTGCCTTTATCGCGGATCAACCAGCCGGAATCATCACACAATATTGAGAAATGCCGGCGGGATACACCTTTATATGGAAGATAAATTGTATTGTCGCGCAAAGATCCCGCAAAAATTTCAGGTGTATCTTTTGGAAGTGGAAACGAAATCCTTTTTCCGTGCAACTCGGTCACAAGGACAAGCTGACTCACTTCGCCTCTATTTTGTGAAATTAGTTTAGCACAATCGAGGCTGTAGACTTTGAGCATTTCGTGAATTCCAAATATGTAACCAATTGGTTACATATAATCAAAATGAGTGCTGATATTACTCAGCACCCATTTCTCAGTACGTCTGTACTACTTCTTGAAAATATCAGCGTAAGTTCCGTAGCGGATGTTTGCATCCGCAGCGGAAATTTTTTGTTGAAGACGATCCTTTGGACGCATGCAAAGAAGCCTCGTTGAAGATGGAAGCGTAGATGCCTCTGACAATCCTGATTTGCCTATCCATCCGCCTGTGAAAACCAAATGCGACCACTCCTGAATACTGCGAAGTGAAGTTAATCTCCTATCTGCATTGATCTCTGCGCGAGAACTGTTGATTCTGCCATCATTATTCCAATCAACCGAACGCGTGGCATCCCAGGAATCAACTTTGCCATGATGTTTGTCAGGCTTTTCAAAATAATACGTTGTTCCGTAAGTACCAAAGTTGTCAGATGCAAAAGGCCCAAGACCTCCAGCTTCATTCAAATTATTTTCATTCAACGTTGGTAGATAGAAACGGCAATAATCAAATATTCGGAAACGTACACCATCCAGTCTTGTGTACGGAACTCCATCCGTTTGAAACGAATAATTCATTAGGCTCAGCAGATTCGGTTTGTAATTAACATGATCCGGTCCACCATGTCTCAAACCGAGATTGTGACCGAGTTCATGTATAAAAGTTCCAGCTTGAGTGTATTTGTATTGACCGGGAGTTGGTTGGTTATACCAGCCATCTTTACCTGGATGACCCAATGAAACAATTAAGTCGCTGGCGCCGGCAACGAAATTATCTGGATTCCTGGAAATTCCGGAACTAACAGTCGCGTTGCCATTTTGATCGCCGTAATCTTCAATGAACAAACAATAATGGTGAGTACCACGCTTGGATGGCGTGAAATAAAGACTCTTGTAAAGATCGAATTGATCCCAAACGTAGTTATCATGAGAGTCCGCATATCCTAAAACCGTTTGGTTTGTTCGAATTGCCTGGCTTAATTCAAGATGAATTCGGATTCCTGAGGTTCCATCCGGATTCAGCACAGGGGCTGCCGCAAAAACCGACTGCACAAATTCAACGAAACCAGGTCTGGGCTTCATGCTGCGCCCTTTTACGATGAACCAATCGATTTCAACAAAAATATCTTTATGAAGTGGACTCGATCCCAATGATGCTTCAACACTATCACTCAGACCATCACCATCTAAATCCGCCGCATAAGCAAAACCACCGAACAAAAGAAATGAAACGAATATCAACACCAAACCTTTTGACATAGATCCTCCGTGAAGCTCGCGTTATGGCTTCCGTGTTTGCACTAAGCAAGCGGATTGCCAAGCAAGATCTCGTCGGAAAACGCTTGGAGGATCTATCAACTCAGGTTGATGTTTGCAACCGCAGTTGCGGGTCAATGGAAATCCGAAATAATACCATCTGCTTTTTACGTAGGACATTGGACTTTAGTCAATATGAGGAGCGATATTTCCAAGCGGATTTCAGAACGTTGTAGTATTATCCCAACAGCTAACAATTCGCATATTTATGAAGATTAACCAAAATGCCAGAGCTCAAAGCCACAGCTATCAGTGTCGCAAGCGGAAGTTAAAAAGGATTCTGTAACTTCAAATGAAAATGCTTTAAATGCATCCAAGACAGTCAATGTTTCTGATCAAAAAATTGCAGTTGAAGCAAGTGGTGTTGGTAATTTGAAAGCAGGTATGCTGCAAAAATCGCTTGGAAATGAATTATCTTCACGATCGGAAAAGTGGAACAAAGCAGCAAGGGATCTCCTTCCAAAAGTTCACACTATGATTAATAAAGCTGGTGAAGATCCAGATAAATTCATCTCCGGTGTTAGGGAAGAATTGAAAACCACGAATTATGCGATCTTAGGGAACATGGCTGATGGTGATATTGAAGCAATAGCTTTTCTTGTTTTGATGCAGGCAGCAAAGAGCGCGCAAGAAGATTTAAAAGCTGTTATGGACGGCGTCAAGCAAATAAATAAATCCAAGCAGGATTGGCGTGAGTTGATAGAGCAAGCCAGACATCATTCAAGATCAAAAGACGACGACGATTAACATAATAAAGATCATTCTCTCCTTCGGACAGAAACACTTCACGCTTCCAGGCCACAAATAGGATAAGGACTTCTTGATTGAACTCGGAGGGAAAATGTTCCAGCCAAAAAATCTAGTACCATTCGCACTGTTGATGATTCTAGGTACAAACAACTTTTTGTCCGCACAGGAGAAAACTTGTCCGATCGGACCACACCAGGGTAATTGGTCTTTGCGCGAATCGCTGCCGGAAGAAACATCTGAATTTGGAGCCGCCGCTTTGAATGGTTTTATCTTCACAGCAGGTGGATATCTGATGGAAAATCACCATTCATTGCTAATGTACGATATAAAAAACAACCGCTGGACACGAGGTCCCGATCTGCCAAAAGGTACGCATCACCCTGCCGTTGTTTCTGTAAACAATAAGTTGTACGTGATCGGTGGATTCATGGCTGAAAATGCTGTTCAAATCTACGATCCAGTTTCAAAAAGATGGACGCAAGGCAAATCTGTTCCGACTCCGCGAGTTGCAATGGCAAGCGTTGTGTTGAATGGAAAAATCCATTTAATCGGAGGAACTGAAAACATCAACCAGGGTATAGCTTTGAATACTCATGAAGTCTATGACCCTTTGAATGATTCATGGCAGACCCGTGCTTCACTTCCAAATGCATCTGAACATGTTCAGGCAGGCGTATTAAAAGGAAGGATTCATGTGGTTGGGGGCCGTAGTCATTTTAGAAATATGAATCTGAATCAGATCTATAATCCCGCGACCAATACCTGGTTCACCGGTGCTGTAATGAACCATGCTAGAAGCGGTATGGGTGCTGTAGTTTTCGAAAAAAGGCTTTACGTTTTTGGAGGTGAAGATCTCATTGGACGATCCATTGTAAATTCAGTAGAACGGTATGATCCCGATTCGAATAGCTGGGAACTTTTGAATCCAATGATCCATGGAGTTCATGGCAACCCTGCTGCAGTTTTTCAACGATTTATTTATGTGCTTGGCGGCGCGGAAGTTTCCGGGAGTGGAGAGGGAAGCAATTATTTGCAACGTTTTGATATTTCGAATTCGCCTAAACAGCCAAAAAATCTTTCAGCAACAGCGCTTTCTTCATCGTCTATCCGCGTGAAATGGGCAGATCTTTCTGACAATGAGGATAGCTACTTAATCCAAAGCAAGAATAAGAGTGCGTTTCAAACCATTTTCACTTCGCCGGCTAACTCAAAACAATTTGATGTGAAATCGTTAACTCCCGGAACGGAATATTCATTTCGTGTTGTAGCGCAAAATGGATGCGGAAGCTCTGCGCCATCCAACATTGCATCGGCAGTCACGAAACGGTAGAACAGATTTACCAAACATACTTTCCGATCAGACCCAGAAACCGGTCCATTATAGAAAGTTTGAAACTTTCCAGAACTTGCGAGCTTTTTGCTAAGTCGGCATCCATTTGATTCCGCAATTTTTGCAAAAATGGTTCATCCGGATTTGCATGGACGAACAATGTCAGTTCCTTGCTTGTAAGCATGCTGCGAGGAGTGAGGTTCGCGGATCCAACTGCGACAAATTCTCCGTCTGTTAATAAAACTTTTGCATGACTCATCACCGGGTACAAAAAAATCCGGATATTGTTCCTGTTTTTTGAACTCAGCAAACGATTCATTGTGACTTTGTTGGCAAGACTGTGGGTATCAGGAGCTTTTGGTAGAATCACATCTACCTTAATTCCACGATCAGTAGCGCGAAGCAACGCTGCAATAATGATGTCATCGGAGAAATATGCATGCTGAACGACAATACTTTTTTTTGCGTGATCAATCATCTCCCTTAAGCCAGTTCGTATTTCTGTTGCATGCTCATCGTTTACGGCAACAACCGCGGGAAGACCAGCGGGCCAGGGTTTACCTTGTAGCACCCGGTTTTCAAAGGCAGCCACACGATCTTTTCCTCTGATTAATGCCATATAATCATGCCACTCAAAGTGATATTCGTCCGCGATATTCATGCCGCCGAAGATCAACGTTTCATGATCTGTGATGAAATATTTGGAGTGATCATAATGAGCAAAGATCTTGGTATTCACTTTGATATGCGGATAATTTTTGAGTCCTGCCGAAGTAAAAACCGGACTGGGTCGACCGTTGAAAATATCTCCTAGTTCAAAAACGGTTCCCAGCATGTCCTTGTTTACTGTAACTTCTACTCCACGGTCTGCAGCTTTTTTTAACTTCTCAACAACTGTCTTCCCAGTCTTATCATCCTTCCAGATGTAAGTCTGAACATAGATCGACTTTTTTGCAGAATCCAGACTTTCATAGACAGCATCAAATGCTGCTTTTCCATCAATAAGAAGTTCTACGTCGTTCATGTTTTTGACCGTGGTGTCAAAAAATGCATGACCAAGGATTGAAGCTGGTTGTGGGCCAAGACCAAGAGGATTGAAGAAGAACTCAACCAAGCCGAGAAGTATAACTAAAACTAAAACTTTAAACAGAAAGGATTTGCGTTTTTTCTGACTCATGGTCGATTTCAGTTCAATTGAGAATTCTTACATGTGTTGGAGAAAAATGCACTGCCAGAAATTTATTCGGACAATCGGATGCGCAAATAAGATTCGCCATTTTCCGTTGGCATCGAGTAGGAGGTGAGGTTACCCCCACCGTCCTCTCACACCACCGTGCGAACGCTTTCGGCTGCAACTTTCAATCGCGGCTGTTTGTCCCACGTCATGCTATAACTTAGAAACTTCCGCTTCCACGGACGATCAACAGCACTCTTTTCCGCATTCACTTTCAACTTCAACCTGTTCTGCAAGTATTGAGTCAATGTTGCCATTACTCTTTCTGCTGCTCGCTTTGACTTCACATATACGTTACAGTCATCTGCGAAACGACAGAATCGATGGCCCCTGCGCTCCAGTTCTTTATCCAGATCATCAAGCAAGATGTTGGAAAGCAGAGGCGATAACGGTCTGCCTTGTGGAGTTCCCTCACTTCGTGGCGAAACCAGTCCTCCTTTCATCATCCCCGCTTGCAGATACCTCCGGATCAATTTCAGTATCCGTTTGTCTTTGACCTTGCGCGCCACTCGTGCCATCAACACATCATGGTTGACTCGGTCAAAGAACTTTTCCATATCAATATCTACCACCCATCTCCTTCCTTCCGCTACATACCGCCCTGCTTGACGCACCGCTTGATGCGCGCTTCGGTTGGGTCTGAACCCGTAGCTTGATTCAGAAAATCCTGGATCAAAGATCGGTTGCAGTACCTGATGAATTGCCTGCTGTATCAGCCGATCAACCACTGTAGGAATGCCCAAATTGGCGCACTCCTTTTCCTCCGGGCTTTGGAATCTCTACTCCGCGTACCGCTTGTGGTTGATATCTTCCTTCCAGCAGCTCTACTTTGATTGCCAACCAGTGCTCACGTAAATATGGACGCAGTTCTTCTACTGCTAGCTTATCAATTCCGGCCGATCCTGCGTTACCCTCTACTCTGTGCAAGCCTGCAAACATGTTCTCGCGTTCGACCACCGCTTCCATTAAATGATTCGTTTCATGGATTGAGTTTCCTCTCCTTGCCGTGGCTTTCGACACCCTCTCCCGCTGCTTTCGAGCATTCCGTGCACTACCGCCCGCGGGCGCTCCGGGTTTTTCACCCCCCACATCTGCGTCTTTTGTCACCATCGAAATTCGAGGCTCTCTCCTTTACAACTGCGTATTCCGGTCATCATCGGCCACCATTCCGGAGTGAGGTAGGCCACCGTTCCGGCATGACCGGCCACCCCCAGGGTATTACCAAAACGGCGCTGGGTAACAGTAAGCTGACAGACAAAACTCCAAGGAGGATGGATGTCAGCAAGGAGACAGTCAACAGATCTCCCCGGGTATTGCGCACACTCCTTCACGCTTATGCCTGCCGCATCTACGACCATCGCTTCCGTGCAGGTACCGGACTTTGAAGATATTGGCCTTCTCATCCGCGGTGATTCGCCTTTTATGCGGTTTCTGTTCGTCAAGCCAGCGCTTTGCCTGCGACTTCCTTCAGATTTCATCTCGCGATGAACACCCTTGCCGTCCGGCTAACAGTTCCCCCTGCCGGGTCTGTAAAGAACTTTCATCTTCAAGAGTGTGCGCCCTGCCGGGCGCACCAAAACAAAAAAGCCCGCATAAGGCGGGCCTTCTAAATTAAAATTAATAGTTACCTAATAGACGTTACTTTATTGGCAGGCTTTTGTTGTTGACCTCATATGCCCAGGCAACTTCGCCAAGCGCTTCACGAAGGGGAGTCCATGCCGCAGTGGCTGCGGATGACATCTTATACTTCGTTACAACCTGGACTACAACTAATGCCTGTTTGATAAGCGCTTCCGCCTCGGCAATAGGTAATGTCCTAAACTTCCTGTAAAAAGTTTTTTTATTAAGAGAAAAAAGAAAAGGTGTATTGTTCTCCTGAACAAGTTTTCAAAAGCCTTTTCCGGTGGAATCCGGAAGGGGCAAAGGAGGACAACACACCAATGGAAAGGATACAACCCAGCGAAGTGTTAGTAAAGGAATTTACGCAGGATCGCAGAACGAAGAAACTTTCGTTGAGCGAAGTTGTTTTGCGAAGCGCGCAGATGATGCTTCAACATGCGATTGAAGAAGAAGTGCAAGAATTTTTGGGACGCGGATATTACAAACGCTCTGAGGATGAAGAATTCCGCGGATACCGCAATGGTTATGAGCCGAAAAAGATCCGGACGGGAGAAGGAACCATTGAATTAAAAGTTCCGCAAGTGCGGCAGAGCCGTGAGCGTTTCCGATCGGCGTTTTTAGAAGCATACACGCGGCGCACAGAAAAACTGGATGAGCTGATTTTAAAAATTGCAGTTCGCGGACTTTCGGTTCGAGATATAGAAGAAACAATGCTGGAGATTCTTTCCGGCGAAGGGATATCGCGAACCGTAATCAGCCGGATTAGCGATCAGTTGCATTCGGATTTTGAAGTTTGGCGAAAGCGTGATTTATCAAAAGAGAAAATTCTTTATTTATTTCTGGACGGAGCGTATTGGAGAGTACGCCGCGGAGTGCGCAGCAAAGAAGCTGTCCTTGCTGCCTACGGGGTCCGTGAGGATGGCAAAAAAGTATTGCTTCATCTTTCACTAGGCAATAAAGAAAACTTCGAAAGTTGGCTCGCCTTTCTGCATGATATGACCGAACGGGGACTGAACGAACCGCTCATGATCGTATCAGATGGTAATCCTGGAGTGATCAAAGCATGTCGCGAAGTCTTTCCTGATTCGCTGAAGCAAAGATGCCAAGTCCACAAAATGCGCAACATTCTTGCACGACTTCCCAAAACTGCAATGTCTGAAATGAAGCCGATGATTCAAAAAATATTTACAGCTGAAAGTTATCAAACAGCCATCGCGGCTGGACAAAGACTGATTCGCAGATTCAAAGATAAATTTCCTGCAGCAATGGAAAGTTTCGAAAAAGATTTAGAAGCAACACTTCAGTGTTTAAAGCTTCCTTCTGAACACCGCGTTCGGGTGCGGACAACCAATATGCTGGAGCGTTTATTTGCTGAAGCAAAACGGCGGACAAAAGTCATTCCCTATTTTCAAAGTGAAAAATCTTGTTTGAAATATGTCTTCGCAACACTGATCGCTTCTTCACGACTCTGGCGCGGCGTGCAAATGAATGTCAAAATTCAAAAGCAGCTCATTTCACTGAAAAAAGGAATTGTAAAAGATTCGAAAGTCGCTTAAACAATCATGTTCAGGAGAACAACGTTTTTACAGGAAAAATGAGACTTGACCTCGGCAATACCTTTCTCATTGCTGGCCAATTTTTCGTTCAGCGCATGAGCATTGCTCTTTAAATTGTCAACCTGCTGCAAAACATTCTGCCGATCCGCCGCACTCACGCTCTTGTTCGCAGTCAAACTTGCCTCGACTTCGCTTCTGAACGGATCGCACAGTTTCTCAACGTTTCCAGCGGAAACAATGAGCTCTGCATCGTTGAAACGTCGCGCAATTCCATCTGCTGCTATCGGCATCGTTGTATTGTAGGCTGCGGACAGTCGTCGAATATTGGAAGCGAAGGCGTCCCATTCACTCGAACCTTTAAAGCCGGCAGGCTGTGTTTTAGCCCACTTATCAAGACGGGTTGTGTACTGCAGCAGAATACTTACTTCGCTGCTAGCCGAGTAATGCTCGTTGAAGCGCTCGGTAGTTCGCGCCACTTGAGACTGAAGGTCATCCAAAAACTCTTCAATATCAGCGTCGGTTTTAGAGCCCCTGAGGACACGATCTTTCAACTTTGGGTCAAGTGCCGCCTCGAATGCAGCGCGACTGGTTTCTAAGCTCGCGATTAGTTCCTTAACTTCATTATCCGTTAAACGGTCTATTGCCTGTGCGGAGGAAGGCACCATGAGCAGGCAGGCCGTAAAAGCAGCAAGTAAAACCAAACACGCTGTTGTGAACCAACATTTTGGTTCGCATATTTTCACCATAATCTCCACTTCTCCTTAGCCACCTTAGTACCTAAACAGGTCGCTGATAAGTCTACTATTTTAAATTGTTAACGTTGTTCTAAAGATTTAGTAAGATGTGCCGAACCTCCGGCGTAAATGCTTAGCTATCCGATGTCTTTAGCTTGGCGGCACACCGTGAAAATGTTGGGCCGACATCTTCATGGTGTCCTCAACGTTCAGTTTTGTCTATTGGACTTTCGTCCAATACCAGGAAGGATTGTATAAGCAGCAGAATGAGAGCGAGCTTTAAGAGCCAGGAAGCCTGATAACAAAAAAAGCCCGCCTGAGGCGGGCCTTTTTTATTTAAATTAATCTTGGCAACGACCTACTCTCCCAACTCGCGTACAAGTTAGTACCATCGGCGCTGGTGGGCTTAACTGCCGTGTTCGGAATGGGAACGGGTGTTTCCCCACCGCTAGAGTCACCAAAAACTTGAGGATTGATAATTGAGAATCGAGAATTGCTATTCTCAATCTTCCATCTACAATCCTCAAAAAATATGAATAGGGGGCACAACCTTCGATATTCTGTCGTACAAGTTATGAATTAGACCATAAATATGGTCAAGCCTCACGGCGATTAGGATTGGTTAGCTTCGTAGCTGTCCTTGCGGTCGCTACTTCTACACCCAACCTATATGCGTAGTAATCTTCTACGAGCCTTTAGGGGACTTACGTCCCGGGATTTCTAATCTTGAGGCAAGCTTCACGCTTAGATGCTTTCAGCGTTTATCTCTGCCGAACACGACTACCCAGCAGTGCCGCTGGCGCGACAACTGGTACATCGGAGGTTCGTCCATCCCGGTCCTCTCGTACTAGGGACAGCTCCTCTCAAAAATCCTGCGCCCACATCAGATAGGGACCGAACTGTCTCGCGACGTTCTAAACCCAGCTCACGTACCGCTTTAATAGGCGAACAGCCTAACCCTTGGGACCTGCTTCAGCCCCAGGATGCGATGAGCCGACATCGAGGTGCCAAACCTTGCCGTCGATGTGGACTCTTGGGCAAGATCAGCCTGTTATCCCCGGCGTACCTTTTATCCGTTGAGCGATGGCCCTTCCATATGGAACCACCGGATCACTAAGTCCTAGTTTCCTACCTGTTCGACCCGTCGGTCTCACAGTCAAGCTCCCTTGTGCCTTTACACTCTACGGCTGGTTTCCAATCAGCCTGAGGGAACCTTTGAGCGCCTCCGTTACAATTTGGGAGGCGACCGCCCCAGTCAAACTACCCGCCTAGCTATGTCCCTGACCTCGATTCAGAGGTCTAGGTTAGAATTTCAGAACATTAAGGGTGGTATCTCACCATTGACTCCCCCCTGGCTGACGCCAGAGGTTCACAGTCTCCCACCTATCCTGCACATAACGCACCGAAACACCTAGCTAGGGTGCAGTGAAGGTGCACGGGGTCTTTCCGTCTTGATGCGGGTAACCGGCGTCTTCACCGGTATCACAGTTTCGCCGAGCCTCTCGTTGAGACAGCAGTCAGATCGTTACGCCATTCGTGCAGGTCGGAACTTACCCGACAAGGAATTTCGCTACCTTAGGACCGTTATAGTTACGGCCGCCGTTTACCGGGGCTTCGATTCACAGCTTTGTCCGCCGAGGCGGACTAACCGCTCCTCTTAACCTTCCGGCACCGGGCAGGCGTCAGACCCTATACGTCGTTTTTATGACTTTGCAGAGCCCTGTGTTTTTAGTAAACAGTCGCCTGACTCTATTCTCTGCGACCCCTTCGTGCTACAGATGTAAAATCTTACACACTAATGGGGCACCCCTTATTCCGAAGTTACGGGGTCAATTTGCCGAGTTCCTAAACGAGAGATCACTCGTGCGCCTTAGAATTCTCATCCTACCTACCTGTGTCGGTTTGCGGTACGGTTACACATAAATTCTCCGGTTCGAGGTTTTTCTTGGCAGCATGGAATCAATCAGTTGGCTTGCTCCGAAGAGCGCGCTTCCCCACGTTCCTCAGTGTTGAATAATTCTGCGGATTTGCCTACAGAATCCACCTTGAATTGCGGCCTGGCTCGTTCTGATGTCCGTTGGCCAGATAGATCTATCCTTCTGCGTCACCCCACCGTCCAAACGAATTTACGGTAGTACAGGAATATTAACCTGTTAACCCATCGGTTACGCCTTTCGGCCTCACCTTAGGGACCGACTAACCCTGAGAGGACTGACCTTCCTCAGGAAACCTTAGGTTTTCGGCGACAGGGGTTCTCACCCTGTTTATCGCTACTCGTGCCGGCAGAGTCTCTTCCAAACCGCCCACCAGTTCTCGCGATCTGGCTCCCAAGTTTGGAATGCTCCCCTACCAATCATCAATTCCAGCACAAGTTGCACCATTCCTTTCTTCCCATCTACACACATCTCCCGTCTGCAATAAAGCAAGAAGGGCAGAAGAGTAGATGAGAATATTGGTATGGTGTGCCTTGTGCTGGAATCAATGAGTTCGCAGCTTCGGTACTATGCTTAAGCCCCGATGGATTGTCGGCGCGGAACCACTCGACCAGTGAGCTATTACGCTTTCTTTAAAGGGTGGCTGCTTCTAAGCCAACCTCCTGGCTGTCTGAGCGTTTCCACATCCTTTCCCACTTAGCATAGATTTTGGGACCTTAGCTGGCGATCTGGGCTGTTTCCCTTTCGACAATGAAGCTTATCCCCCACTGTCTGACTGCCGGATTAAGATTGATGCCATTCGGAGTTTGATTGGGTTTGGTAGCCCGGTAAGGCCCCTAGCCCATTCAGTGCTCTACCAGCAAAATCCATCATCCGACGCTAGCCCTAAAGCTATTTCGGGGAGAACGAGCAATCACCAAGTTTGATTAGCCTTTCACCCCTACCCTCAGCTCATCCAAGCTGTTTTCAACCAACACTGGTTCGGGCCTCCACGTACGGTTAAGTACGCTTCACCCTGGCCAAGGGTAGATCACTTGACTTCGCGTCTATTGCATGCAACTCATTTGCGCCCTATTCGGACTCGCTTTCGCTACGGCTCGCTTAAATCGCTTAACCTTGCTGCATACAATAACTAGCCGGCTCATTATGCAAAAGGCACGCGGTTGCACTGTCCAGGCGAACCCAGACATAGTGCTTCCACTGCTTGTAAACATACGGTTTCAGGTACTATTTCACTCTCCTAGCAGGAGTTCTTTTCACCTTTCCCTCACGGTACTGGTTCACTATCGGTCACTCAGTAGTGTTTAGCCTTGGGAGATGGTCTCTCCCGGATTCCCACAGGGTTTCTCGTGTCCCGTGGTACTTAGGTGTAAAATCAAGAGTCTGAGTGTTGCATCTACAGGACTCTCACCTTCTATGGTGGGCTTTTCCAAAAACCCTTCGATTCGCATTCAGATTTTTTACTCTTTGTTCGGTATACGGACCGAACCGATTTTATCCTTCAACACCACTTCTACAACGCCCGTACGCTTACATAGAAATGGTTTAGGCATGTTCCCCGTTCGCTCGCCACTACTTGGGGAATCACTGACTTGTTTTCTTTTCCTCGGGGTACTGAGATGGTTCACTTCCCCCGGTTCGCTTCCACACGCCTATGAATTCAGCGCGGGATAATCCATGACTAAATGGATTGGGTTGCCCCATTCGGAAATCTGCGGATCAAAGCCTGCTCGCGGCTACTCGCAGCTTATCGCAGCCTGCCACGTCCTTCATCGCCTCTGAGTGCCAAGGCATCCACCGTATGCTCTTAGTAGCTTGACCATAACCTATACTCTCGTCACGAACTGTGACTAACAGTGCTACTTTCCGGTTGTGCCCTTTCTATTCAATTTTCAAAGATCTATGTCCCAGAAATTTCTTGAGACAAAAAATATCTGCGATTCAGATCATGAATCGACGATACTTTTGGTCTCCAGCTGATTTTAGGGAAAAAAGTATCCCAATGATACGCTCAATTTTCCGATTGTCAATAAAAAATTCAAAACAAATTTGTTTCGCTAAAAATTTGTTTTGCAGCTACGGAGGGTGGCGACTTTAGGGTCGCCAAAAAGGACGGCCCTGGGTCGTTACCCGAAGAGTCTTAATTTACTCATTCAAGCTTTGGCGGGTAAAGACAAACCTGCCTCACTTCAATGAGCAAGCAATGAATATAGTACTGAGTTCGATTTATTTTGTCAATCGATTTTGGAGAGAATTCTGAAATCGTTACTAATTTATTAAAGAAGGAAAGGAGCAGGCGATCCCGGCTGCGTACGTGACCAGCCAATCACCCAGGAGGTTATAAGGGCGGTATCCGTTGCGCTCTTAGAACCTGTGCCAGTTCACGTACGGAGCCGAGATGCCCGCTCCATCGACTCTGTTCAAAGAAAGTGGCTAGGTTTTTCACTTTCTCCGGTTCCAACCAACTGTTTGCTATCTTCGCTGATATATAGGAAGGATGTCTATAAAAATGGTACAACCGGCTAATCTATAGATACGAAATAACCGGTTTCGTTAACGAAATGATTTTCCCGTCGATAAAATATTATTAGATTATTATCTTCATAATTAGATTAATATTTAATACGGAGAAGAACAAATTTCATCAAGTATCTGATCCTTTAAGTCTTATCTTTTCAGTAACTTACATTATTTTCTTAACCGGAATGCATTTTCTCTAGCAGTTCGTTTTCCAAGTTGTATGATTATAGTGCCCTCATTTTTAAGACTAACCAAAGGTCAGCAATCATAAAGGAATTATCAATATGGAAACGCAATTACTAGAAAAGAAACCGGCACGGGTTTGGGAAGAAGAGCGTGCTGAAGTTCTGGCAAAAAAGATTTCAGAGCTTCCGTTAAAGATTGAAGGAACATTTTTAGAAACTCAGATTCAGCGTCTTTATCAAGAGATGGAAGCAAGGGGTCTGTCATTTCGACCCAGTTGTTATTTATCAGATGAATGGGGATGTCCTGATGGAATTCCGATCATCGGAATTCCATTTTACCTTGTCGATCAAAAGTTAAGCAGGATTGAAGAAGAGTACACAGAAAATTTGGAGAAGGAAGAAGAAATCATTTTATATTTGCGACACGAAGCGGGACATGCATTCAATTACGCATATGAATTGTACTTAACAGAGGAATGGCACTCGATATTTGGTCCATTCAGCCGTCCTTATCGCGAAGATTACAAACCGAATCCTCTAAGCAAGAAATATGTAAAGCACATGCAAGGCTGGTATGCACAAAAACATCCGGATGAAGATTTCGCTGAAACATTTGCAGTATGGTTAGCACCCGATTCTGATTGGCGCAAGAAATATGAAGGCTGGGAAGCTTATCGAAAGTTGGATTACATTGATCGGATTGCGAAAGAGATTGGTTCACTGCCTCCAAAAAGACAAGACCTGGAGCAAGATCGACCCGTATCAGAGTTAAAGGTCACGATTCGCGAACACTACGATCAATACAGCAGTAAGGATTTTCCAAAGCAAGTTTCGCAACTTGGTCCGATGCTGGATGGCGATCTTCGGGAGATCTTTGAAACTATCAATAAACCGGAATTCAAGTCGGCTTACGATTTCATCATGACGCATCGTCATACAATCAGGAATCTTGTGTATTACTGGACGGGTATTTCGATTCAACTACTTCGTCAGTTGATACGCTATCTGGCAGAACGCGCGCGTGCTGCAGATCTGTATTGCGATCCTGCCAAGGAACAACAATATCTTCTGCAGATGAGTGCGTTCGCTCTGACGCTTGGAATGAATTACCGTTACACAGATCGCTTTATCGAATTATAACCACCGAGACGTTAAGCCTTACGTTCTTTACGGTTCAAGTATTCAGCAACGAGTTTTACATGATCAGGATCTTCAAAACACACTAGCTGTGCGTTGCGCTCATTGCGCAAAGCACTTTCCAAATCGATGCGATCATTTTCTTTCACAAGTTTTTTGATTAAACGCAAAGCGGTTTGAGGTTTGGCTGCTAGTTTTTGTGCCAGGCTGATCGCTTCATTTTGAAGTTGTTCGGAAGGATGCACCGATAAAACGAGACCGAGCGAGTACGCTGTTTGTGCATCAATCGAATCTCCAGTTGCAAGAAGCTGGAGTGCACGCTGCATTCCGATCATTTTGGAAAGAAAGAATGATCCGCCACCATCAGAAACGAGTCCCATCGAAATATAAGCCTCGCTCAATTTCACACGATCTGATGCTAATCTGAAATCACAGGCGAGCGCCAGGTCGAGTCCGGCACCGGTTGCAAAGCCGTTCAATGAAGCGATTGTAATTTTGCTGCAATTGTAAATTCGCAAAATCAGTTCTTGGAAAAGCGCCAATAGTTCCGGCAATTGCGTGCGATCTTGAAATTCTTGAAAGTCGGCACCGAAGCAGAAAGCGCGTCCTGATCCTGTCAGAATTAGAATTGAATCTTCCGATTGTTCAAATTGATCGATCACTTCTTGCAATTCAATGAATGTCGTTTTGCCTAGAGCGTTAAATTGTTTTGGCCGATTGAGTGTGACCACGCGGATTTTTTCCGCCGGGGATGTAATTTCAAGATGTTGAAACATGAAAAAAACTAGGTTGCGATTTTTTGCTTTTCGAGAATTCGATTCATACCGTTTTCGATCGCTTCTGCTCGCTTGCGATCAAGAAATGATTGCATCATCCGCCGTTCTTCATCAAGCAAAAAACTGAAAGCTTCTGAATATTTATCAGCCAAATTTCCATTAATGTTTGATTCGAGTGCCGCGCCATCCAGTTCCCCATACTCATTCATCTTCACACCATCAAATACCAGGGGGTACTGCGCGGAAACTTTGTTTAAAATGCGTGCCAGGAAGTTTGAAATACTCGGACCCATTTCCATCCGGAGCATTTCAAACAGAAAACGGTGTACTTCATTTAAATTTTTTACATGCGCAGCGACACTCTCTTCCCAGTGATCCTGGTAACTTGATGAATGCAGTTCAGTACTATCCACAGGCGCTGCTGCTTCCGCCAAATCCGAAAATGAAACTTCAACCGGAGCCGCAGCGAGTGTGCTTGCCATTAACATCTCATGACCTTCAATTTCAGCAACTGAGGGAATACTGAATCTCTTTTCTGGTTCAGCCGGCTCTTCCTGCGTAGTTTCAAACTGCTCTGCGATCTTTTCTTGTTGTGCAGCTTCAACCTGCTCTGCAATCTTTTCTTGTTGTGCAGCTTCAACCTGCTCTGCAATCTTTTCTTCTTGCGCAACTTCAACAGGTTGGCTTTCTATCTCGGGTGAAATGACTTCGGCAGTATCGTCAATAGATTGAGTTACTACTTCGGGCGGTTTTGGTGGAATCAAAACTGGCAGTTGTAACGGAGTTTCAATCGGCGTTTCTTCCGAAAGCGGATCATAGGGCAGCGGAGGTTCAATTTTTTCTTCCGTGCTGGCCGGAATAAAAAATTGTTCATGAGGAATGATCACTGCTTCCACGGGAGTTTCAACTTCCGGCGGTTTTGCAAAAGATGGTGTATCGTCAGAGGGCCATGGCGCTGGTTTTTCCGCTTCCTGATCTGTTATGAAAATATCGGAAGTAATTTCCGGTTCGAATGGCATTTGCAAAGTTGATATTTGTGCCATAGCCGGTTGAATCAATCCAATAATCAGTAATGACCACAAAAGTTTGCACGTTTCAAAATTTGACATTGCAGAGATGTCCAGAATTTCTTCCAATAACCGGGGCTGTTCTAAAAGATCGATCATTGCCTGAATTTGGGGAGTGATCGACATCTTTTTTGCAACATTTTCCCAATCATCTTTCCTAACATAAACTGTATTCAATGCCTACCCAGTCACGAACCCACGACCAGCGCCATACTCTGCTTATCCCTTTTAGAATGATGTCTGGGGTTGAGATGCTCAACGTAATTACTTCCTTTGTTGGAAGTTCACCATTTCGAAATGCAAATGTTCCCTCAGACCAGTCAAAGATGCTGTATACAATTTCTTCCACTTGTTGAATCACACCAAGATATAAATCGCTGGCCTTCAGAAAACCTTCCTGAACGAGGATTGTGCCGAGACGGAGTCCGGGAACTACTTTCTTTGAGGATTCATCAAGATGTCGGTAACCGATCTTGCCTGATCGTAAAACTAATTCACCGAGACGTTCATCACGATCATTTGATTTTGCAAATACAATCCGGCCGTCCTGAAAATAAATATCCTTTTCGATTCGATATCGGACGACATGCAGGACGCCGGTTTCTTTTCGCTGTGAAATAGTAAGAAGTATTTCTGAAAAATGAACGTCTTCCAAACGCCCTTGTAAAGGCTGTTGTTGAGTGTCCATCTAGTTCATTATTTCTCTTTCAGTTCTTTCAAGCGATTCTCAGCTTGATATGCTGCAGGAGAATCCTTATACCCATCCGCAATCTTTTGAAGTGTATCTCGCGCTTCTTTTGCCTTCCCCGCTTTTTCATAAACATCGGCAAGTTGCAGTAACAAATTTTCCTGGGGCACTAGATCTTTATTTTTCTGTATCGCTTCATTCAACAATTTCGTGGCTTCATCATACTTTCCTGTGCCGGAATAAAAATTTGCAAGCGCAATTCGCGAAAGATAATACAGAACATTTCGATCTGAAACTCTTGTACTTTCCTTCAAATAAGATTCCGCTTTCTTCATGTCGCCAAGATAATAAGTGCAAACACCCGCCTGATAACGTGCGATGTCAGCAGCAGAAGTATTCCCGTAATCTTTGATAATTTGTTCGAAATCCTTCAGAGCCGCTGAATATTTTTCCGATTCCGTTTTGTAAGTAAATTCAGATCGAACATTCGGATTCGCGGCTGCATCGCCAACAGGTGCTTCAAGTTTCTTGAGCGCAGTCGCTAAAGCTGTCTGACTTTTGCCTTCTTGATGTTTCTCGTAATAGAACCATCCCAGCGCTATAACACCAACAGCTAAAACCAGACCAATGATGTAAACAACTTCACGGCTGTGAAGTGACACACTTCGCACCGCTTCGCTTATTTTTTCTCGAACTTCATCTTGTTTTAATTCTTTTCTATGCAGTTTCGTCATACTACCAATCTTCTTTCTCAAATCGAATTTGATTACTATCCGCAACTTCTTTAATATCAGCCATTGAATTAGGATTGCCGCAAGTCAGCAATACTGCATTGCCGGACGTACATCGGCGATGGATTTCTTCACGCAAAAATTGGTGAGGCAATTCCGGACGCGTGGTACGTTCAAGCACTTTTTGTGCTGCTGCAACATCGCCACCTTCAGCCTTTGCTTTTGCCAGATCCGCCTCTTCACGCAATGGCATTCCAAAAATGTGACGCAAAATATTATTTGCCCTGCCAACCCCAAGATGCTGATCTTGATGATCGCGATCTGTAGGACGGCTTACCGAAGGAAGATAAAGGAAATCAAAACTGCGGGATGCCTCGATCTCCAATAGTTGTTGATGATATGCAAGCTCATCATAAGTACGATTGGCATGAATCAAAGTGTAACGGCGATCATCAATCTTCCCTTCAATCGCATCACTATGTATTTGCTTAATCATGGACGCAAACGGCGCAAGACCGGTACCGGTTCCAACCAGAATAATGTTGTCAGATTCACCTATACGTTTGTCCAGTGTGAAATCTCCAGTGATCCGATCAACATAGGTAATCTGATTGTCTGTTTCCAAATTCATGTGCCAAAATGATTCTGTAAGCCTGCCAGGAAAACCTTCATGATCCTTTTCCAGGACGATGTAAAACTCAAGGTAGGTATTTTTTTGAGTTTCAATCGGCGCCGATGAAATCGAATAGGAATGCGTCACCGGTCCAACTTTCTGTTTGCCAGTGTCATCGACATCTGGAACGATCTTAGAAGTGCCGTTGACGTTAACCTTTTTTGTTAACTTGCAATCATCTCGACGCAGCGCAATGTACTGTCCTGCTTTATAATCCGGAAAATTCGTGCCTTCTTGAGGCAATAATCGGAAAATTGCCAGGATTTCAGACAAATCTTTCCAATAAATGACACGACCAATCTTGCGTTCTGCCATAGGAAGCAAGTTAGTTTAGCGCAGTAAAGCCAATAATGTCAATCATTTGGAGTAGAAGAACCTACCTTTGCGCGTCCAGTTCCTGGGATTATAATAGCAACCATTATGAGAATTATGGCCAGGTCTCATGGCGTGTTGGATGGCATTATGACTTGCGCAGAATGTGGAGGACCGATGGTGAAAGCCGGTCATGAAAATCGATGCATGACTAAGGTAGAGCCGGAAGAGTTAGTAGCACTTGGATTTATCCCAAGTAAAAATGGGGAAGGCAAAATCGAATTTAAAACTACTGCGGTAGATCAGCAAAGCATTCAAATCTCACAAGCTTCTTCACGAAGTGTGGAATTAGACAACGCTTATTTGCAATCACTTGGTCTTGATTTATATAAGATCCGTCAATATCAAGTAAAGCATTCACTCGTACCGTAGTTCTTCTCCGCTAACAAACAAAGTGTTAACATACATTTTCTCTGAAATATGCCTGAAAAATTGATCGAACTTTCACAAGGCTTTCTAAAGGCTGACATGCACTGCCATACCTATCATTCCGGCTTAACCGGCCATATGAAAGCTTTTGAACCGATGGATTCCTACAACTCACCTGAAGATTTGTATCAGCTTGCGAAAAAGCGAGGCATGGACCTTGTCACCATCACTGATCATGACAGTATCGATGGCTGTTTATCATTCTTAAACAAACATCCTGACACTAATGACTTTTTCATTGGCGAAGAAGTTACCGTTGAATTGCCTGATTACAAAACCAGCGTTCATGTTGGTGTGTATGATGTTAATGAAGATCAACACCGTGAAATTCAACGCCTTCGTAAGAACTTCGATGAAACGATTGTGTATCTGCGGCAGAACAAAATCATTCATGATTTAAATCATTTTTTTCATGGATTCCCTGCTCCAATTCACGGTCAGGAATTTGTTGAAAAAATGATTTCATCTTTCGATTTGTTTGAAGGCTTAAATGGCGCAATCGATAAGGGACCGAATTTGCTGATGCAGCGCCTTCCAGAATTTTTCCCAGGAAAATCATTGATCGCAGGATCTGATTCACATACCCTCTTGCGTCTCGGAAGTTGTTACACCGCCTGCAAAGCAACTTCAAAACAGGAATTTTTGAATGAATTACGCAAAGGCGAAACTATTATTGCTGGTTACTACGGTCGATTTTCATTTGTATTCAACGATGCGATGGGTGTGTATCTAAATTACTTCCGTGATCTTGTGTTCAAGCGAAATGTCCATGTTCATTGGCCACTGTGGAAAGAAATTCGAAATGCACTTGGTTGGATCGTTTGTTTACCAGTATTTTTTGGTGGCGCACTCGCCGGGCTGTTAACAAGCCGGATCATGGAACGTTTGAGAGAAAAAGAATTTGAAAAATACATCGCTGAATTGAGTACCTCGCGAACAGGAGGAGATCTATGCATGCAATCCAGATAAATCAAAAAGATGGAAGATTTTATTTCGCAAACTATAAGGCTTCGCAAATAATTCCTAAGGTTCACTTTATCAGCCGTTATTATTTCGAAGGGGAAACAATTGAGGAAACGGATGCTCACATCCATGATGATGTGGCCAAATTTATTTCAAGTGTTGAACGGAAAGAAGGAGCATTTCAACGTTCATTAAATCGGCGCAAAGTAAAAGAGATTGTAAATTTTTTCGAAACTGCTAATGTTCAACCTCTGATTCCTGGAACAATCCTGTTGTTTACTGAAGAAGAGCTGCAATACCGTAATGGACAATTAACGGAACCGGAATCCAAATATTTAGTCATTGATGGTCAGCACAGATTAGCAGGGCTGTATTTTTATTCATTAAAACATCCACAAGAAGCGGATACGATCGATGTCCCATGCATGATCTTTGACGGAAAAGCTTCGGATTTTGCGGCAGAAATGTTTGTAATTATCAACAGCACACACACTCGAATTAACAAATCACATCTTGTGGATTTATTGGACCGAGTTACATCAGCGAGTCCGGAAAAAAAGATGTGCGCCCGGCTTGTTACGATGTTATATGAAAATGCGACATCACCATTGCAATACAAAATCAATCGCCTCGGAGGGCGTAGCAAACAAGAAAAATGGATTTTGCAATCAGAACTTTATAACGAATTCCATAAGCTTGTTGAAGATAATTTTGATTTTTGGGAATACAGCTTTAATTTGCAGGCCGAAAAAGCATATCCATTTGTAAATGATTATTTCAAAGCTGTTGCGGCAGTTATGGAAAATATTTGGGGGAAGAAGAATTACATGTTTGCGCGGGCGGTAACTTTAAAAGCAGTAATTAGAGTGCTTGGTAAGATAGCAAAAGATGGTGATATTTACGATGAGTGGGAAGAACAAGGACAAAAGGCGTTCGTGGAGAAAATCAGCAACTGGAGTCAGTTATCTCGAGATTTCCGTTCAGAGGGATTTTATGAGCGTTTTGCAGCTCGTGGTCAGGTTGAACGCACGCGCAAAATCCATGATTTCCTTTTGAAAAATCTGGCTGAAAAAGCCTGACATCCCGGAGGGCGGGCGTCCCTGCCCGCCAAAACTAAACCGCGGGCACGGAGGCCTGCGCTCTCGAAACAAGATGAGAAAAGAAGCGAAAATTCTATTTATTTACGATCCTGAAATCGATTCGTCCGCTTTTTTTGCCGATACTTTGCGAAAAGCCCTGGCGGGATGGAATGTCACCGTTAGCGGCGCAAAGTTAACCACTCTCCTATTTGAAACTCGTAAATACAACATGGTTCATCTCTTCATGCCCGCCGGTGTGAAAGCAGCAAAATTTATTCACAAACTTAAAGGTAAAACAAAAATCATTCATACGCTTTTATCCTCACCGCAGGAAGAGGATTACAAAAATCTTGTTGGGGTTGACTGCTTTATCGTATTTAGCGATAGCGATCGCAAAAAAATCCGGGAGTTGATGCCGGGAACTATGGTGGAATTAATTCCTCCAACAGTGGAACTTCCGGATATCAACATTCTTCAACCATCAAGCGAGCTTCGACAAAGTTTTGAAGTCGGTGAACGACTTTTGGTGCTGGCGTTGAACGATGTTACCAACAAGCAACAATTTGCTTTCTTCTTATATATGGCGCGAGAGTACAACAGGCGGAATGAGTTCCGACTTCTGATTCCGCGTTTTCAAACGGATGATGAAACAATTGAATGGCGCAAGAAACTGCAGGGCCAGATAAACGTAGAACGGCTTCAATCGACAACTTTGATCGATGTTGATATCGATTTGCATTCCTTGATAGATTGCACTGATATCGCACTACATTTGCAAAAGCAGCATGATCCTAATTTTGATTTTCCTTTATCAATGATTGAAGCAATGTTGATAGGAAAGCCAGTACTTTGTTTTGATGTGCCACCTTACAACGAATCGGTAAAAGCTTTTCGTAAGAATTGGGCTTGTAAAAATATTGAAGAATTCATCCGAGAATCGAAAGACATTCGTCATGAATTAAGAAACCTGGAACAGCTTTCAACCGAACTTGCCAGATACTCACGCACTATCTTTTCGGCAGATAGAGTCTCATCTCTACATCGATCAATGTACACAAAAGTTTTGAATGAGCAGGATGTTAAGGTTCACGATGGAAGTGTTTAAGCAAGAAGCAATTGAGTTTCTGAAACAGGAATTTCATCCTGACCTGGATTATGACCTGCATCTTGAAACTACATTTAACAACCATCCCATAAAAGGTGCGCAGCCGACTGAGCTTTATTCATTTGAAATAAAAAACGGAACGCGCGAAAAATTTTTTGTATTTGCTGGTGGTGCACATCCGATGGTCTATCCCGATTACGGCCTCACACTCGATGAGTTGTGGGCTGTGCATCTCGGTTTGGAATATTTTATCGAACAAGGAGTAAAGGAAGATACAGAACGCAAACCGCAGTTGTTACTCACCTATTTGAAAATGGTCTCAACTGTATTTCAGGAGCAGCTTTACATCAGCAAACCGGATGCAATCAAAATCGAAAAGGTTTATCAGTTAGGCGAGCAGCGACACATTGTTGGTCATGCAGAATTTAATTCGATTAGGTATTCATGGATTATTGGCGATATCACGCACTTCGTTTACAAAAAAGACCTGCCGCCGCAGATCACATGGGCTCTTCACATGGGGCGGATTCTGCTAACTTAACTCTGCAATTTCATGCAGCGTACTAGTTCCTCAAATCTAGGATCCTCGCGAATTGAATCTGAATATGGTGCATTAATGAACAACATTCCCCAATCACCTTGCCAATTCGAACAAGCTTTCATCAAAAATTCAAATGCCAGATCCTTTTCACCAAGTCCTGCATATACGTGACCAAAATAAAAATCTGATACATATTCAGATTTCTTTTCCGCTCTGTCCTTAAGCTGTTTAAGAATTTTTTGGGCTTCTCCTTTTCGTCCTGCTATGCCGTACGCATAACCAAGTGTAGCAAGCTCAATCCCGCTTCCTTGCGAGACTTTTATTGCCTTCAAACCTGATTCAATCGCTCGATCGTGCATCCCTTTTTGCGAATAGACGTATACTAGTGGACTGTAACATGGATTTGGCTAGTTAGATTTCTTGATTCGGTGCTTCGGATCACTGTAACTCCATTTTATGGTTTGTGGATCTAGGTTCTACTTTTCGATGTATCTCATGATTTGTTTGGAGAGGTTTGAAACAGAAGTGAAAATTCCCCTCGCGATGAGCTGCCGTTCGATTTTAGAGAACCAAATTTCAATTTGGTTCAACCACGAAGAATATGTTGGCGTGTAGTGAAGATGAATACGGGGGTGCTCTTGCAGAAAGAGATCAACCGACTTGGTTTTATGCGCAGAGAGATTATCGACAATGATGTGAATCTCTTTTCGCTTAGATTGGGTGGCGATGACTTGGGCAAGAAAGGCAACGAATTCTGCGCTGGTATGACGCGCTGCCGTTTTTCCTATAACCTTTCCAGAATTTGTTTCCAATGCCGCGTAAAGCGAAAGTGTTCCATGCCGAAAATATTCAAATCCGTGGCGTTCGGCCCTGCCAGGAGAAAGAGGCAACACCGGATCGAGTCGATCAAGCGCCTGGATTGCGGTTTTCTCGTCGACACAAAAGACAGCTGCGTGCTGCGGTGGATTTATGTACAAACCGATAATATCGGCCGCTTTGCTTTCGAAGTTGGGGTCATTCGAAAGCATATAACGTTTAAAGTTATGCGGTTTAACTCCTGCACGATTCCAGGTCCTGGCAACCAGCATATGGTTGATTCCCATTTTTTTTGCCAGTCTTCGGCTGCTCCAATGCGTGCTGCCATCAGTAGGTTTTCGTCTGGTCCAGTTCAGAATTTTCGCCTCAAGTTGGGGAGTCAGAACCGTAACCGCAGCACCTTTGTGTCTTGCGTACAACCCAGCCAGCCGATCAGCTTCAAAGCGCCTCTTCCATTTATTGATATAGGAAGCATAACAATTCAGGCGCTTTTCAATCGTGCTATAGCTTGCTCCGCTCTCCAGCATCAGAATCAACCGAGATCTCCGTACCTCTTCGGCCGGCAGAATACGGGAACGCGACCTTTTTTCCAACTCTTTTTTTTCTTCAACATCCAATGCAATTTGATAACTCATGCATCAGATTATACCACTAGTCAAATCAATGTTACAACACACTAGCGTGTTTAATGCTGTTTCGTAGTTTTTGTCCATCTCAAGTACTTTGTTTATCTGTGCCAATGACGCATCGAAATCCCTCGCTAAATAAAGCGCATACGACAAATCGGTCATGGATTTTAAGTTCAATGGATCAAGTTCTACTGCTTTACCCACCTTTGAAATTGCATCCTTATTACGACCTTGAGAGCTAAGCAAATAGGAATACACACAATAGGCATCTACGAAATTTGGATTCAATCGGATCGCTTGCTGAAATTCTTTCTCCGCGCCGTTCCAATCCCTGTCATAAAAGAAAAGGGTTGCACCCAACGCGTGATGGCCTTCTGCTAACTCTGGTTGGAGAGTGATTGCTTTCAAGGCTGCCGTTTTTGATGTTGGAAATCCTTCAGATGGCTTGAGATATCCATTCGTTGCCATCGCGCCGTAGGCATCGGCAAGACCAGCCCAAGCAAGAGAGTAGTCGGGATCTTTTTCAATTGCTCGTTTAAAATATTCAATCGATTTCCTCTGATCCTCAGCTGTGAATTTCGTCCAAAGATACTTGCCTCGTAGATAAAATTCAAAGGCTTCTGGATTGTTTGTCGTCTGTTCGGATATTTTATTGATTTGCTGTCCTGTCAATTTAAGTTTCAAATGTTGTGAAATTTTATTGGAGACATCGGCTTGAATTTCGAGAAGACCAGACATCGGACGATCGTATTGATCTGCCCATAAAACTGATCCGTCCGCAACTTTAACCAACTCAACTCGCACAATGAGCATGTTTCCCTGACTAGTAATACTTCCACTTGCAACAGCATCAACATCCAATTCATTACCGATTTTCCGAGGATCTATTTGCTTCCCCTTATATCCAAACACTGTGCCCGATCCCATCACTCTCAAATTCGGAACGCGCGAAATATCACTGATAATCCTATCGGTTATGCCGTCGCTCAAATATTCGGTATCAGGCCCAACACTGCGATTCACAAATGGCAGGATCGCTATGGAACGCACTGGTTGAGAAGACGATCCTGAACGGAACAAAAAAGAAAAAATAATCAAAGCAACTGCCAATGAGGAAATCATCCAGAAAAGAATCTTTGATCGAGTTGATATTTTCGTCTCTGGCCTAACAGTTGCATTGCGAAGATCGTTCAGCATTTCATCTGCAGTTGGATATCGATTTTCGGGATCTTTTTCCAAACAACGTTTGATGATTGGTTCCAAATTCTGAGAGATTGCAGATGCTTTAAGAGTCCCATGCAAAATATTTGTGATGACTTCATTCAGATTTTTTCCACCAAAGGGATGGATGCCAGTTGTCATTTCATACAACATGATTCCAGTAGAAAAAATATCGCTCCTTGCATCTATCGACTTACCTCGAATTTGCTCCGGAGACATGTACGGTACTGTGCCAACAAGAGATCCGGTTTTGGTAGTCCATGCTTCAGTATCCATCTGGCTGGCAGAACTTAATGTTTCTAATAATTCAGCCTGCGAAGGATGTGAGATTCGAGCCAGTCCGAAATCAAGAATTTTCACACGTCCTTCATTGGTGATAAAAATATTTTCCGGCTTGATATCACGGTGAATGATTCCTTTGGAATGAGCGGCTGCTAAACCTTCAGCAATCGCAACTGCAATCGACAGAGATTCTTCGTCTGTAATCTGTGTGCTTCCAATTTTGGAACGTAAGGATTTTCCTCGAAGAAACTCCATAACAACAAATGAAATATTTTTTTCAAATCCGACATCATGAATAGTGAGGATATTTGGATGGGAAAGCGCAGCTAATGCTTTTGCTTCGCGTTCAAAACGCGCTAAAGAATCAGGAGAATCAAGCTGTCGCTCGGTCAATATCTTAATGGCAACATCGCGATCCAAACGATGATCTCTTGCGGTATACACTTCCCCCATTCCACCTTTCGCAAGAAATGAAGTAATTTCGTAGGGGCCTAATCGCGTACCTGGTTGCAGCATCTGAATCGCATCATTCTTTTAAAAATGATGACAGTTCATCCAAGTGTGACGCGTGGATTTGAGCTTCATTTTCAGTGATTAAGTTACGACGCACAAGTTGCGATAATGAATCTTCGAGTGTGATCATCCCCAATTTTCTTCCAAGCGTCATTTCAGTATGAAGATGATGAAGAGCGCCTTTACGGATGTGATGTCGAACCGCATCATTTGCTACTAAGATTTCACAGGCAACAACACGTCCGCGGCCATTCCTTTTAGGAATCAACTGTTGATAAACAATTGCTGAAAGAGCCATCGAAAGTTGCTGCCGGATTTGTGGTTGTTGATCGGCTGGAAAAACATCAACGATTCGATGAACTGTTTGCGCCGCATCATTGGTGTGAACAGTTGTAAGGACAAGATGTCCCGTTTCTGCCGCAGTTAACACTGTGCGGATAGTTTCAAGATCCCGCATTTCGCCGACAAGAATCACATCAGGATCCTGACGCAATGCAGCTCTGAGTGCTTCAGCAAAACTGATTGCATCCGATCCAACTTCAATCTGTTCAACTACTGATTCACGATGAATGTGTTCATACTCAACCGGATCTTCAATCGTAACAATATGCTTTTTTTCGCGGCGATTAATTGTGTTCAGCACTGCAGCAAGAGTTGTTGATTTTCCGCATCCAGTTGGACCTGTAGCTAAAATCAAGCCGCGCGAGTGTCTGGTTAATTCTTCCAGCGATTCCGGCAAACCGAGTTCGGCAATTGATGGAATAGTCCGCGGCAACAAACGAAGAGCAGCTGCAGTACCGAGGCGTGTTCTGTGAAGATTGATACGAAAACGGCCAAGCGATGGAATTCCAATCGTAAGATCTACAGCGCCTCCTTCCATGAATCGGCGCCGGCGTTCTGCGGACAATGATGAAAGCAAAAACGAAGCTGCTGCATCAGGACCTAAAACTTCACCACCAAGCGGAACTAATGCGCCGTGAATCCGCATCGTAGGAGGTGCACCTGGGACCAACAAAAGGTCAGTAGCATTTCGGCGGGCTACTTCGATGAGATAGGTTTTCAGCTGAGCCGCACCTTCTTCTGTTTCAGCAAGCGCTGTGGAAGAAACTTGCGCAGCATCTTCAGATCGCATCAATTCCAATGAAGGTTCTTTTTCTGATTCCGAATTTTCACGATCAGAATTCAACTCGCGAATAAATCGATTCAGCTCATTAGTGTCCATAGGTTGTTGCAAATATTATATAGCGCCCTCATCGTACTCGGCGGTTAAAAAGAGCCTACCAAAAACTCAGGCCGGGCAGCGGACGCCACCCGGCCTGTAATAGATTAGTTGCTTTTAATCGCCGCCGACGGACGACGTTTCCGGTTTTTTATCTTCACGAATCTGATACAGCTTTGTTCCCAGTAATTGTTGCTGCATCATCTTGCGTCGCATGATTTCTTCATCATGCGCATTCTGTGGTCCGTCGCCTTTAACGCGAACACGCGATGCGTGATCTTCATTAATATTCAACTGATGCTCAGCATTGTCCATCGGTACGGCTTTTCCGTTTGCATAGACAGTGTGTTTGCCATGCTTTTTATACCATTGTGAAACGGTGGCATTCTGATGCATTTTTTCCAGAATGTTTCGCCAGCCGATTCCTGTATTGTACGCACAGAAAGAAATTTCACCTTCTTGCGTACCGTAAGGAATGATGCACATTTCGGTACGGCGGAAATCGTAGTTGAACAAATCCTGAAACCACATTCCGGCTACGAACAAGAAATTCCATGGATCTTTACGGCGTTCCAGACCAATGCCGTAATTTTTTCCGGTCAAGGCAAATGATTTATCGAACTTTTTGAACATCGCCATGATGGTAAAACTTTTTGGCGCGCCGAATGGATCATAGTTCTTCAACAACGCAAGTCCCATCATAAGGTTCGACATGATTTTCCCGCGTGCCGCGTCATTGATTTTCTTTACATCATCAACCAATCCCGGAATGTTTAAGAACGCAGGTACAGGCGCCATTTCTTGAGTTTCTTTGTTGATCATGAGCGCCGTTCCAACTCCGCAGTTTGGATGACAACCGCAGCTCACCTGCCCCCATTGCGCATCAGGACCGTGAACGAGATCGGCATAATCGGCGAATGTACTCATCAATGAAATCGGAAACCAATCGCGCCGCGGTTCTGTTAATCCGGTTTGATGTTTCACATCATAAGCAAGATGTGAAAGTGTGTAGCGCTGACGTAATCTGCGTTCATCCGTAATCTCTTCATCGCGTCCTGTAAAAGATACAGGTTGAAATGCGATGAATGCGATCTTTTTCGGATTCCTGCGCGCAAATTCGATGATTGGTCCAACCTGATCGTTGTTAACGGTGTTCACAAGCGATACAACTAGGATGATTTCCACACCGGCATCGTGCAGATTTTCAATTGCACGCAGTTTTACATCAAATAAATTTCCAATTTTACGATGGTTGTTTGCATCGTTTCCGATTCCGTCAAATTGCAGGTAGGCATAACGGAGACCGGCTTCTGCTGCTTCCTTCGCATATTCAGGATCCTGCGCAAAACGGATTCCGTTTGTCGCAGCCTGAACGCTGTTGTAACCAACTTTCCGCGCATATCGAATTGCTTCGATAAAATTCGGAGACATTGTTGGTTCACCACCGGAAAATTGAATCGACATTTGGCGGCGCGGTTTAATCTGAATCGCGTTGTCCAGAATTTCCTTGATCTCTTCCATCGATAGTTCATGAACAAAACCAACTTGATTGGCATCCATGAAACAAGGATCGCACATCATGTTGCAGCGATTCGTAAGATCAACCGTTAAAACTGAACCTCTTCCATGTTTGATGGAACTGGTTCCGTGATTGTGTAACGTCGCATCATTGTGTGCATCGATATCACGACCCGGATAGTTATTTTCGATGTGCTCCAAAAACTTGGAGTCGATCGCCATGATGTCCTCAATTTTTCCATGTTCAGGACATTCCTTGACCATCCAGATTTGTCCATCCCTTTCCACAATATCAGCTTTGATTTCGCCTACATGTTCGTTGATTAATGTACGATAATCCTGATCGCCCGAAAGTATTTTTGAGCGAGCTTCACGAACACATATTGGACACAACGAATCGGTCGTCCTGGGCCAACCTAAAGTCGGTTTCGACTTTTGCCAGGATTTCAATAACGGCTTTTCTGACCACTTCGGTGTGAACGATGGATTGGGACGGTATTTGTTGAAAAAGTGAATACCGTTGAATAGACCTTTTCCTAAGAGCGTAAGGCCTTTATCAACATATTTAATTAACGGATGCATAATGAACTCCCTTTCTGAAGTGAAAGGCTTTCCTTTCGTGTTCTTCAAGCCGCTTCAGGATCACCCCTTTGGTGCCCGAAGCCTTATAAGAACCAATAAATGGGTATAATAACTTTGAGATTAAAACACATAGGCTCGAGAAACACAATCGAATTATCGGCTAAATCCTGAAAAAATTCCAGTTTCTGGGCAAATTCCGTTACTTTATTCATCCGGACGTTGTGTTTTTCCTCCAAAAACGTCCGTTTGCTATCTCTTATTTTCAAAGTCGCTTTTTAAGCCTTTTTTTCTTTTACCCCTTTTGCAACTCCAAAAAACTGAATCTTAAAACTGACCTTTCGTGAAAAATATGCATTCTGCGGAATAATTCCACGCTCTCCTCAATAGTTTGACGACGTAAATCGCTGCCGTTATGATGGAGACATCCCGGGGGTTAGGCATGAGTCTTGTTGTTTATGTATCATCAAGAATCAATTGTGATTCAATTGCCAGGGTTCTTGAACAACATGATCTTCAGGTAAAAGAAATTTCCCCCGCAATCCTGGAAGATCCATCCCCCAAAATTCTAATTGCTGAAAAATCCGATCTGAAAAAGCTTCCTGATAATGTTCAGGGAATTCTTTTGGTGGCTGAAAATGAAGATTCAATCAGTAGCTTGCAGCTGCCGGAAAATATCACCATGGATTTCTGTGAAGATGGATTATCGGCACACAAACTTCAGAACGTGATTAAGGCTGTTTTGTTGATGCAGCAAATTCAGGAAATTCGTTCCGAGCGCGATACATCACTAAGACGATTGAAGGAGTTGAACAACATCGGAGTTTCTCTTTCCACTGAACGCGATCTATTAAAGCTTGGAGATTTGATTCTCCGAAAAAGCCGCGAAATCACAGCAGCAGATGCTGGGAGCCTTTATCTTGTGGAAGGCGAAGAAGAATCGGATAAGCATCTGCGATTCAAAATTACACAAAACGATTCAATGAAAATGGATTATGAGGAATCGGTAATTCCACTTACGAAAGAAAGCATTGCCGGTTATGTGGCATCAACAGGGGAAACATTAAACATTCCAGACGTCTATGACATTCCCCCTGACCAGGAATACAAATTTAATCGCAATTTTGATGAACAGACTGGATACCGCACAACATCAACACTTGCGGTTCCAATGAAAAATCATAAAAACGAAATCGTAGGTGTCATTCAATTAATTAACCGGAAGATTGATTTCCAAACAAAGTTGAATCTTGAGAATTACAGAAACGTAACCCGTTCATTTGATGATGATGATGAAGATTTAGTTAGTTCGCTTGCTTCACAAGCTGCGGTTGCATTGGAAAATAGCAGATTGATTCGAAATATCGAAACGTTGTTTGAAGGTTTCGTTACAGCATCGGTTACTGCAATTGAATCGCGCGATCCAACAACTTCCGGACATTCATTCCGAGTTGCCGATTTAACCGTAGGTCTTGCAAAAGTGGTAGACCAGGCTGATGGACAATTCAAAGACATCAGTTTCACTTCCGATGAAATTAAGGAAATGCGCTATGCCGGGCTTCTACATGACTTCGGGAAAGTCGGGGTGCGTGAAAATGTTTTGGTAAAAGCGAAAAAACTTTACCCGATGCAGCTTGAGCTGATCCGTGAGCGGTTCAATCACTATCAACGAGCATGGGAGGCAGAATATTACAAATCGAAATTGGATGTTCTGCTGCAGCATGGAAAAGATGGTTATGATGCACAGGACAAATTGCTTGAACAGGTTTTTCAAAATCGCCTGAATTCTTTGCAAGATTATCTGAATTTCATCATCGAAAGTAATGAGCCTAACATTTTAGCTGATGGAAATTTTGAAAAGCTATTAATGATTGCTGCTGATAACCAATTAATTCCACCGGGACTCCAGGAACCTATGTTGAGGCCTGATGAGGTGCAGCTTTTATCAATCCGGAAAGGAAGTTTGAACGATCGAGAACGGATTGAAATTGAATCTCATGTTACACATACATTTCTTTTTCTCAGCAAAATTCCCTGGACATCAGAATTGAAGCGCGTTCCTACAATTGCTTATGGTCATCATGAAAAATTAAATGGCTCGGGATATCCGAATCGTTCGAATGCTGAAGAGATTCCGATTCAGACTCGAATGATGACGATTTCAGATATTTACGATGCCTTAACAGCATCGGATCGGCCTTATAAGAAAGCGGTTCCGCGGGATCGGGCACTTGATATCCTGAATGCTGAAGTGAAATCGGGTCAAATCGATCAGAATTTGTTTCAAATCTTCCTGGACGCAAAGATTTATTTGTTAAGTTCTGGGAAATAATTTGTTAAGTTCTGGCAAATAACCGCACAAAGTGACTAAAATTACGATTGCATGGATCGTAGAACATTTTTATCCCGCCTTACTTACCTGTTTTCATTTTTAACTGCAACACTCATATCACTTCCCTTCTTTCGATTCCTGTTTGGATTCACTTCCACGGGTGAAACAAACCGATGGTACAAACTAGTGTCATTGGATTCACCTGAACTGTCGGAAGAAGTTTCACGCGTACGTTGCACACGCGTTGTGAGACAGGGCTGGCAATCAAGAATTACGGAAGAAATCGTTTGGGTGCGAAAGAAAAAAGATGGAAGTTTTATTGTTTTTGATACTCATTGTACGCATTTAGGTTGTGCTGTTTCCTGGGAATCAAAAGAGCGCAAATTTCATTGCCCTTGTCATGGAGGAGTTTACGATGCGGATGGAAATCGCATTGAAGGACCACCTCCACGTCCATTACAACGATACGATACCAAAATTGCAGACGGCGCTTTGCAGATTGGAAAGCTTAAGAATTTGTAACGCCGGCATTATGGAGCGCAGGCTTCCAGCCTGCATTACGGGCCGCGGACTTCCAGTCCGCATAAAATATGATTGCATACATCAAAGCATTCCTGAATAAACCAATCCCCGAAAGAGTTGGTTGGCCTCATATCTTCGGCAGCATGCTGCTAGCGTTATTCACGTTGCAATTCTTGACTGGCATCCTGTTGAGTTTTGTTTATTCAGCATCACCTGATTCAGCGTGGAAATCGGTTCGGTATATAACAGAAGAAATGCCTGGTGGAAGCTGGATACGCGGCATCCATTATTGGGGCGCTTCGTTGCTTGTTATCGTTTTAGCATTGCATTTGATCCGCACCTTTATCTATGCCGCTTATAAAAAGCCGCGACAATTCACCTGGGTTGTCGGAGTTCTTCTGCTTTTAGTGATGCTGGCCTTTGCGCAAACTGGTTATCTACTACCATGGGATCAAAAAGCATACTGGGGTACGAATGTTACGATTGAAATCATTCGCAGTGCACCGATTCTCGGTCCATATTTGGGAGATTTTGTGCGAGGCGGCAATGCAGTTGGCGCACTGACATTAAGCCGCTTCTTTACTATTCATGTTGTACTTCTTCCACTAACCGTTGTCATTTTGATTGCTCTGCATTTGTTATTAATTCAACGTCATGGAATTACAGTTCCATGGCGACAGATCGGCGAATTAGATTCACGAACAAAGGCATTTCATCCTGAGCAATCTGCAAAAGATTCCACTGGAATGCTCTTCATCATCGCATTCACTTTAATACTTGCGTATCTACTTCCATCGCCATTAGGGAATCCTGCTGATCCAACTGACAACACTTTCGTACCGCGTCCTGATTGGTACTTCCTTTTTCTGTTTCAAACATTGACTTATTTCAAAGGACATACGGAACTTTTAGGAACCTTTATTTTGCCAAACCTTGCCATTTTGGCTCTGTTATTTTTGCCGTTTTACGATCGCAATCCAAATCGAAATCCAGGGAAAAGACCGTTTGCGTTGATAGTGATTGTTTTGTGCATTATCGGCTGGAGTTATTTGACGTATGCCGCAATTGAAGGAACACCAAAAATTCCATCATGGCATCCGGTTCGGGGAATGGAACCTCCGCGCGCTGAAAGAATCAAACGTCCATCAGAAGTCGGAGGAATGAGTGTATTGCAAGAATACTGTTTTGGATGTCATAGCATGACAGTACTGGGTCCAAAGCCGAGTTTGCAGATGCTTACCAGAAAAAAATTTCCGATCGGTAAAGATTGGCTGCAGGATCATCTAAAAAGATCGGGGAAAGAAATTCTATTAACGAAAAAAGATTCTGAAATGTTGATGTCTGCATTGCGTGTCGCTGCTGGCGATAGACCCGATTTGCTTTATACGGTTCCGCCGCATGTTCGAGTTGGCGCTCGATTGTTTTACAACGGACCGTGTACATATTGTCATAAAATCGATGGGCAAGGTGGAGATCAAACGGAAGTCAAAGCTCCTGACCTTACATTCCGTTTGCTTAGAAAGAAGGAATGGCACATGCAACACATCAAGGATCCACGCACATTAGTTCCAAATTCTGAAATGCCGCCGAACCTTCATTATGAGCAATGGGAATACGACGCTTTAGCCGAATACATCCTGTACTTGCACAAACCTTGATGCGTAATGCGTAATCCGTCATGCCTCTTCGTGCGTGAATAGTCGCTTCGTAATTCGGAAATCGCTATTCGTTATTCGTACTTCAAAGACATTGGATGTGGAGAGTTGCTGATTTTTGCATGTGGTATGATCAGCGTTTTTCCCCAAAACCCCCGGCTTTTGAACCGGGGGCCAATCTCTCAGACTGGGGAATTTTGACTAACCTTTGAAAAACGGACGTGGGTCGAAAGCTGGATTTGCAGCAAAAGCTTTCGCGAATGCGTCTTGCGCTTGGGTGAGATGACGCTTCACATAATGCGCATAGCCCATGAAGTACCAGGCCGCTGCATTGTTCGGGTCATTTGCAACAACTTGCTCAAAAGAATTTATCGCTGCATCGTAACGCCCCCTACGATACAACTTCATTGCTGATTCAAAACTAGCCGCAGGTGCAGCAGGGGCAGCCTGAACAGCTGCTGGTTGCGCTTCTTGTGCTGGTGCTGCTGGCATCGGCTGACTTTCCTGAGAAAACAGTGGCAACGATACGGCAAAAAAAGCAACCGTTAAAAGGAGTGCCATTTTACGGATCATTAGAACCTCCTGTTCTTTTCAAATTACCACAAAACCTCTCAAGATTGCTCTCGATGCTCGAGAAAATCTGCTATTATCTACAAAAATCAGGAGCCTGAAAATGAAACGACTACTCCCGGTTCTCTTTTTATTTTTATTCGCAGCATCAACTTTTGCCGCAGAAAGTGGATTGAATGCTGCCGGTACAGCTTTTATGAAAGCTGTAAATGCAGCAGATGTTGACGGAATTGTGGCGTGTTATAAGGATGATGCAGTCAGCTTTCCGCCTGATTCAATGATCGCCAAAGGCAAAGATGCGATTCGTAAGACCTGGGTCGATTTGTTTGCGATATACACCGCAAAACTAGAACTCTACGACGGTTCTTACCAAAACGACGGAAATGTCTCAACCGCGTGGGGTCTGTTCATCATGACACTAACCCCAAAAGCGGGAGGTGAACCGATGCAATTTGTAGGCCGTTACTCTGATACTTCCATAAAAGAAAAAGGGAAATGGCTTTATATCGTTGACCATGCTTCTTATGCGCCCCCGCCGCCTGGCGTTTCTTAGGTAACCATCCGGTTACGTATTATTTGCGGAGTTTCTGAAAAAACGTTTTCAGAATCCGGGAGGCTTCCGTTTGCAGAATTCCAGATTCAACTTGCGGATGATGATTTAGATGCGGAGCTTCCAAAATATTCATGGTACTTCCACAAGCGCCAGCTTTGGGATCAAAAGTTGCAAATACCAATCTTTTGATTCGCGATAACACCATTGCGCCAGCACACATTACGCAAGGCTCCAATGTAACGTAAAGAGTTGAATCCAATAGCCAGGGATCTGGATGTTTGGTCAGCGCATTTTGTAAAGTTAGAAGCTCGGCATGTGCAAGCGGATCTTTGCGCTGCACCATTCGATTGTGATCTCGCGCAATCACGTTTTCGTTGTAAACAAGAACCGCACCAACAGGAACTTCATTTTCAGTTTCTGCCAAACGCGCTTCATGCAGAGCGATTTGCATAAATTCGGTATCTGTCGGCATCTTAATTATGCCCCAATCTTTAATCACGGAAGACACTGAATTCACGGAAAAAGATTATTTGTTTTTCTATTCCGCCGTTTTCTGTGGATTCTGTGTTTCAGTGATTAGATTATGTCGTAAGTCAGAATTCAAGTTTATACAAATGATTTGTAATCTTGAACGGCGCGCACTGTTAACGGGCCTTCGCGAAGCGCTTTAATTCCTTCAATCGCAGCCTTTGCACCGGCTAGTGTTGTGATGCAGGGAACACCATAACGGATTGCAGTGCGCCGGATTGCACTTTCATCAAAATGTGAAACTTTTCCAAGCGGTGTGTTGATTACCATTTGAATTCCGCCATTAATAATTTCATCCGCAATGTTGGGGCGTCCTTCATTTACTTTGAAAATTGTTTTTGCTGGGATGGAGTTTTCGTTTAAATAGCGGGCAGTTCCTTCCGTTGCAATGATTTGAAAATTTAGTTCGTGCAGATCTTTCGCAATTTGAATGGCATCCGTTTTGTCTTTATCATTCACGCTTAAAAAAACTGCGCCTTCCAACGGAAGTTTATTTCCTGCCCCGATCAATGCTTTAGCAAAGGCAGATCCGAATCGTTCACCAGCGCCCATGACTTCACCGGTGCTTTTCATTTCAGGCCCGAGCAAAACATCTTCATCTGGAAATTTAATGAACGGAAACACTGGAGCTTTGATGAAACGTCCTTTGAGCGAACCATCTGCCGGAAAACTAAAATCGGAAATTTTCTTGCCGGTCATCAACTGAGTTGCCATTTTTACTAAAGGCAATCCGATCGATTTACTTACATAAGGAACTGTACGCGATGCGCGTGGATTGACTTCAAGAATGAACAAATCATTTCCTTGAACTGCAAACTGAATATTCATCAACCCTACGATTTTCAAATTTGTCGAAATAATTCTGGTCCATTCAATCATCTGCTTTCTTAGTTCCGGCTGCAGCCACTGAGCCGGCAATACTCCACAACTATCACCGGAGTGAATTCCGGCACGTTCGATGTGTTCAATAATTCCGGCCACGAAAAAATCATCATTTTGGCAAAGAGCATCAAGATCATATTCAACTGCATCTTCCAAAAATTGATCAATCAAAATCGGACGATCAAACGATTCCCTGACAGCTTCTTCAACATAACGCAATAAATCTTCCTTATCGTATGCAATGGCCATCGCGCGACCACCCAACACATAGCTGGGTCGCACCATCACTGGATATCCAATTTCTTCAGCAATCCGGATCGATTCTTCCGGGGAATGTGCCGTTGCAGATCGCGGCTGACGGATTCCATAAAAATCAAGGAATTGACTAAATCTTTTGCGATCTTCCGCAAGATCAATGGAATCAAAACTGGTACCAAGAATTTTTATTCCGGCGCGATGTAATCCTTGCGAAACTTTAAGCGAAGTTTGCCCGCCAAATTGAACGATCACACCTTCCGGTTTTTCTAACGAAATAATGTTCAGCAGACTTTCAACAGTGATCGGTTCGAAATAAAGCCTATCGGACGTATCGTAATCAGTGCTGACCGTTTCCGGATTGCAATTCACCATGATCGATTCGATGCCCAGATCCTTTAATGCAAACGACGCCTGGCAGCAGCAGTAATCAAATTCGATACCTTGTCCGATGCGATTGCAGCCGCTTCCAACAATCAAAACTTTTCTGCGATCTGTTGGATTCGATTCATCTTCGCGTTCATAGGTGGAATACAAATAAGGTGTGTATGCTTCAAACTCCGCTGCACACGTATCAATCCGTTTGAACACAGGACGCAGTTGAGATTGTTCACGAATTTGTCTAACTTCGGCTTCAGTGCGATGAGCAAAGTATGCGATATCGCCATCTGATAGTCCCAATCGTTTTGCCTGTCGAAGTTGTTCGGTAGTTACATCATCCCAATTTTCAAGACTACGGCACATCTGAATAATCTCATCCATTTGCGCAAGGAACCATGGATCGATACTGGTCATCTGAAAGATGTCATGAAATGAAATTCCGGCATCGATTGCAGCAGCGACGTAAAAAATGCGATCCCAGGTTGGAGTTTGTAAATGCGACCGGATTACGGCTGGATCTCTTGAAATGTTATCCAGAAGCAAACCGCGGCTTTTTAGTTCCAGCGCATAAATCCCTTTCATCAGCGCTTCTTTAAATGTACGTCCGATTGCCATTACTTCGCCGACGGATTTCATTTGCGTTGTAAGAACCGGATCCGCCAGCTTGAATTTTTCAAACGCCCAGCGCGGAAGCTTCACAACAACGTAATCAAGAGTTGGTTCAAATGAAGCCATCGTCTTGCGGGTGATTTCATTCGGAATTTCATCCAGCGTATAACCGACTGCAAGGCGCGCCGCAATTTTTGCGATCGGAAATCCTGTTGCTTTGGAAGCGAGTGCTGAACTTCGCGAAACGCGCGGATTCATTTCAATTACAGTGATTCTTCCATTTTCAGGATTTACAGCGAATTGAATATTTGATCCGCCAGTTTGCACTCCAACTTTTCTGATGATTGCTATCGACGCATCGCGCAACCGCTGATATTCGCGATCCGTTAACGTTTGGCACGGCGCAACTGTGATGGAATCACCGGTGTGAATTCCCATTGGATCTAAATTTTCAATCGAACATATGATGACAACGTTATCTTTTAGATCGCGCATCACTTCCAGTTCATACTCTTTCCAGCCGATCAAAGATTCTTCGATTAGAATTGCGTGAACCGGACTTTTTTCTAAACCGGCAGCAACAAGTTTTACAAATTCATCCAGATTGTAAGCAATGCCACCGCCATGGCCGCCCAAGGTGAATGATGGACGCAATATTGCTGGAAATCCGATATCTTTTACTGCAGCGAGTGCTTCTTCGATCGAATGCACATACGAACTTTTTGGAACTTCGAGTCCAATTTCTTCCATCGCTTTTTTGAACAACATTCGATCTTCTGCAAGCTTCAGCGACTCTTCAGTCAATGCTAATAACTGAACATTACGCGCTTGCAAAATTCCTTGCTGACTCATTTCCAATGTGAGATTCAGTGCAGTTTGCCCGCCAACAGTTGGAAGCAACGCATCCGGTTTTTCAATATCAAGAATGGATGTGAGTACTGGAACTGTTAGAGGTTCGATGTATGTACGATCCGACAATTCAGGATCGGTCATGATCGTTGCAGGATTACTGTTCACCAGAACGAGCTCATAACCTTCGGCACGAAGTGCTTTACATGCTTGAGTACCGGAGTAGTCGAATTCACAAGCCTGTCCGATCACAATCGGACCAGACCCGATGATCATGATTTTTTTAATGTCGGTTCTTTTGCCCATTAACGTCTTTGCGGTGAAAATTCTTTTATGCTTTGTACGAAGTCACCAAAAATATGCTGACAGTCATGCGGACCTGGTGATGCTTCAGGATGAAATTGAACTGCTTCAATCATTAAATCGCGTCGGCGAAATCCTTCCAACGTTTGATCGTTTAAATTAATGTAAGTAGGTTCTGCTTTGGAACCAAGTGAATCCGGATCAACTGCGAATCCGTGATTGTGCGAAGTAATTTCAACTTGATGTGTTGGTAGATATAAAACAGGTTGATTACCTCCGCGATGTCCGAATTTCAGTTTGAACGTTTTGCCGCCTAACGCGTGACCCAAAATTTGATGGCCTAAACAAATTCCAAGAATCGGGACACGTCCCATGAGTTTTTGAACTTCGCGGATGATCGAAGTTAAAGCTGCAGGATCGCCGGGACCATTGGAAAGCACAATGCCATCAGGATTATTTTGCAAAACTTGTTCGGAGGTTGTATTCGCCGGAACAACCATGACATTGCAACCTACCTGCTGAAGATTCCGTAGAATTCCGCCCTTCACGCCAAAATCATAAACCGTAACATTCCATTGAGGTTGTTTCGCATTTAAGTTGTAAGATCGCGCTGTTGTAACTTTCGGAACAAGATCCGCACCTTCCATTGCTGGCGCAGCCAAAACTTTTCGCAACAAACTTTGCGGATCTAAATCGCGGGTAGAAATTCCGCAACGCATTGCACCTTTATCGCGAATGTGTCTCGTAAGTGCACGCGTATCAACTTCCGCCAGCGCCATCTTGCCGTGATATTTCAAATAATCGCTGAGTGCGCTTTTGCTACGCCAATTCGATGGATATTGACTCAGCTCACGCACCACAATGGCGGAAGGATAAATGCGCGGAGCTTCAACGTCTTCGGTATTGACACCGTAATTTCCAATTTGCGGATAAGTGAAGACGATGACTTGGTCCTGATAGGAAGGGTCGGTCAGGATTTCTTGATAGCCGGTGATGCAGGTATTAAAAACGATTTCGCCGAAATATTCGCCGGGATAACCAAAAGCAATGCCCCTCTCAGTGTAACCATCCTCCAGAACCAGAAGAGCATCCATTTCGGATGTAGGATTCTAACACTTTCACCGCAAAGAATCTACGGACTGCCGATCAAAATAAAGGTGAACCAATAATACGGATGGCTATACCCTTTGCGGATCATTTCCATGCGGGCTTGTTTTAATGCTGCTGGTTTGCTCATTCCGCCTTTTTCCATGTTTCGATAAAACGCCGTCATCAGTTCGGCAGCTGATTTATCGTTTACATTCCAGAGACTCACAAGAACGCTGGAAGCTCCGGCACACAAGAATGCGCGATATAAGCCGGTAACTCCTTCACCGCGGACTTGTGATCCAAGTCCAGTATTACATGCGGAAAGAACAACAAGATCTGCATGCAAATTTAAATCAAACACTTCACGCATTGTAAGATAACCATCTTCTTTTCTATTGGATGATGCACTTAAGACCAAAGCAGATAATTGCGGTCGTGCTTCGTTAATCAAACCATGACTTGCAAAGTGCAGATTTTTATAGTGATTCAACTCCAACCTTTTCATGTTTTCTTCTGTTGCTTGATTCCCTATTAACAACGTCACATCACTTGATGGATAAAAATGAGCAATCGATTCCACTTCTGATTTTGCAAATGGTAATGGAGGATCAACGGCTGCGTCCCCATTGGGAACGGCAATTGCTAACAATGCTTTTTGTGGTGAAACAGAATTTTGAACATTTTTGTGAAGCGCTGACAAAACTGACGCAGAAGGTACATATTCGATCTCAAATTTTGTTGCTAAATACGGAAGGTTGCGAAAATCGATCGCACCATTGTCAGTTTTTTTCATCAACAGACATTCAAAAGGCAAATAATTCAAGGATCCATCGGGAGCGATCAGAATCCGGCTCTTTGATTGAAAATTTGCTTCTGCAGGCTTCATCAACTTTAAATACAAATCAGAAGCAGACTTCACAAACCGGGAATAGGATTGTTCCGTCAATTGCAAAACACTTTCCGGCTTTTGCAACTCTTCGCGAAGGTCCTGAATTAATTTCGATAGTTGAGCCTCACCAGCAATTGGATGAACACGCACATCTTTGTTGGTTATCTCAAAAAGCACAGAATGATTTTCTCCTACAAAATATTCCAGCAATACAGTGTCATCATCCACAAGCGCTTGAGCTTCTGTCAGTTTTAAAGGAATCGGATATTGCAAATCGGCGAATCGAGGATTTTTGTTTCGAATGTCCAGGATCAATTTTGAATATTGATCATCGATTCCATTTCTCTTTGTTTCTAACTTTCGAATAGCCGCCAAATCTGCGGTTTCTTTATCGAATTCCTTTTGAATTGATTTTTCTATGGTCAAAAGTTGAGTTACAAGTTTTCTTTTTTGATCAAGAAGTTCTTGATTCAAACCTGCTTCAGGATTGATCCGGCTCTCAGCTAATAAATCCAGAAAGGCGCGCGCCTTTGAGCGCTGTGCATATTCAAAAGCCTCAGAAATATTTCCCTCTGAAAGAAGTAGCTGTATCAGATCTTCATAAACTTCTAATTTATCTTCTAAATATCCTGACTTTTGCTCAGGCAATTGAATTTCATTCCGAACTCTTTCAATTAACTCCACTGCCTCTTTCATGTTTTTAATTGCTTCAGCCTTACGATTTGTGTCGCGATAAACGATGCCGAGCTTGTGCAAAGCTGGCCACAACGTTTGCGGATCGCCCACTTCGCGAAGAACCGCAATTGATTTCATGAGGCTCTCTTCGGCCTTATCCATTTCTCCTTTACGTTGGTATTCGAATCCAATTCTTGTTAAGGTTTGTCCGATTCCTTGTTTGTTCCCTATCGATTCCAGGATGTCAACAGCCTTCACATACTGCTGCATTGCGAGGTCATGTTTTCCAAGTTTTGCATAAATCACACCGATGTCACTGAAACCTCGACCGATTCCTTTCTTTTCTCCCGTCTCTTCATAAATGTTGAGAGCTTTTTCGTAGTACCCAAGTGCTTCTTGATATTTTTCGTTACGCTCATAAATCAAGCCAATATCCCTAAAAGCAAAAGCTTGTTCGCGCTTCTCACCTGTTTCCTGGGATATTCGCAGTGCCTTCTTAAAATCATCAACGGCAAGATCAATTTCACCAAGATCTTCATGCAACCGGCCAAGTGCGCTTAAACATGCTCCTTCCAATCCACGATCTTTATTCGCAACCGACATTTCTAACGATTTTTGTATGAGCGCTTGTGCCTCGCGGTAATTTCCCAGGTCCGCGTGAGCCGAACCGACATTCAAATAATTGATGGCTAAATTACCTTTACTCCCAAGTTGTTCAAACAGAGTTGAGCAGCGATTGAAATCCTCAAGAGCTTTTTGCAAATCACCTTGATGCCAATAAATCAGCGCCCTGCCTCCCATGGATGTTGCCAGAATTCTTACATTTTTTATCTTTTCTGCGATCTGAATGGCTCGATTGTGATAATCAATTGCGCGATCGAAATCCCCTTGCACCCAGTAAACTTCTCCAAAATCTGATAACAACCGCGCTTCTGTATCTTCATCATCAATTTCTGTCGCAATTGTCAAACCACGCTGAAAAAAATCCAGAGCTGGTTCGTAATCGCCGCGATAATAATGAACGAGTCCGATTCCTCTTAAGGACATCGCGCTTCCTTTTTTATTCCCACTCAATTCATGAATTTTCAAAGCGCTTTCTTCAGTTTGCAGAGCTTCATCGTGTTTGCCCTGGTTTATATAGGCATAGCCTGCCATGGTAAGATCCAAGCCACTACTTTCTTTGTCGCCTAACTTCTCATGTAATCCGAAGGCCTTTTTCAGTTGCTCTATAGCATCGGGATATTTGCCGATTCGTAAGTATGAAACACCCAGCTTGTAAGTAGCATCTGCAATATCTTTTTCATCAGTCAAAAGCGGAATTGCTTCTACGAATTTCGGTACAGCTTCGTTGTACAAATCTTTTTCGAAGGCGGAATTCGCTTCTTGAAGGAGTGCCTGGGGATCATTCGAAAATAATAAGAGCAGAGCAATTATGTAAAACATGGGGCGCCCCTATTAACAGAGACGTTTTATTCGCCCTTTGAACCTACAAAATGATCAGCTTTATCTTTGAACAAGATATTAAATGTAGTCAGGCTGCCGTAACAGCGTGTGATGTATTGTTGGAGTGATACTTTCTCAGTATCTGATAATTTGTCGTTGGAATTAATTTGCTGTTCCAATACGCGAAGGCGATCACGCAGCATTACAATTTTGTGAAAGAACGCTTCGATTGGAATTTCTTTTTCCTGAGTACCGGGTTTTCCTGGACGCAGAATCATCGTTCCACCTTCCCAGCGCTCGCCTATGTGAGCCTTTGCAATTTCCAGTTCTTCGCGAACCACGGACCGAATTAACGCCTTCAATTCATCTTCGGGCACGCTGAATTCGCGATCTGATGTTTGTACAACTTCCTCGCCGCGGATAGCTCGAATTGGAGTCGATGGCATCGATTGAGGCGCCCGATAATTGCGAGCAGTCTGACAATAAGTACAAGTTACTCGATCAATGCTGCCATCGGGATTCAGTGACGTAACTGCACATCTGCGATTTACTTTGCATTGTCCGCACCATGCTTCAACTTCCATCCCAATCTCATGCATTTCTTTGCGTCTCCATTCTTACTTTGTTTCTTTGTGGTTCCATATTTCGTTTGCGAGTTCGGCAATCAATTTCCAGCCATCTTTCTCAACTTTCACTCCGCGGGTCATGATTACCATTATCCAACGCTTTCCATTTTCATCTTCAATGATTCCAGAATCATGATTGATTTCAGTAATCCATCCATCTTTGCTTGCAACCTTTAATCCTCTTTCCTTGGCCTTCACACCCGCACCGATTCCATCTTGCGAATGTTGTGAGCGTAAAATTTCAATCATTGCATTGCGGGAACTTTCTTTAAACAACTTCGGATTTAGAATCGCTTTGTAACAGATTGCCAGTGAACGCGCAGACGTACGATTGTTCCTACCAGCATCGTATGCTTTTTGATCTTCGACTCCGCGCAAAACAGTCATATCTTTTGCACCGATTTCTTTCATCAACTGTTGCACATTTTCGGCTTTCACCATTTCAATGATGATGTTCGTTGCAAGATTGCTGCTGCTATTGATCATTCGATTCAAAAGATTTTGCAGGGGAAGCTGCTTCCCGATTTCTTTATAAAGATCAGGATCGCTGTCATCTTCTATGTTTAATGAAAATGGAGAACCATCCATGATGCTGGAGAATTGATTCTTAACTGTTACCTGCTGGTCGAGATTTAGTTTGCCCGCTTCAATTTGTTTGAAAACTTCCATCATCACCGGCACTTTCATGGTGCTGGCGGCATGAAAAATTTCATCGGCATTTCGTTCAAAAACCTTTCCATCAGGTTGTTCAAAGTAAATACCGATTGACTCCGCACCATATTTTTCAGCAATGGGAGCGGCATTAGGTAACCAAATGGTTACCAATAGTAAAAATATTTTTGGAATCATTTTAGATAAAACATTTCATCAGCCGGACGCACCGGTCTGGTTAGCCACAGCGGGCGTCTTAAACCATCGGGACCAGGCGCAGGCCGCGTTTTTTCAAGCCATTCTTTATAAATTGCAAATGATTTTTTTGTATCGACAAAAATATCAGCGTAACGATCTTCTGCTGATGCTTTCTCAATTCTCACTTTTTGGTGCCAGCAATGCATTCCGCTAATCGGATCAGGATGAACTGGAAATGTTAAGTTCTGATGCACGCCACCATCAGACCACCAGATCCGCGATGAATCCGGATCATCACTTTGAAATGGAGTGACACCTTGTATTTGTCTGATGCGATAACATCCGCTGCCTGCATCTTCAATTTTTACCAGTGCTGAAGCCCATCGACTTCCCTGATCCGCATCCAATCGCCAGCGTCCCATATGATGCGAGCAGGCCAGCACACCTGGCCGAATTCCTTCCGTTGACCAAACACGATTTACAAAATAACCAATTTCAGTATGAACCTTTACCAGATCACCATCTTCTAATCCGATATGATCCGCATCCGAAGTATGCATCCAAACAGGATTCAGATGTGAAATTTCAGTCAACCATTTCGCATTTCCTGATCGCGTGTGAATCATGGTTGGAAGTCTGAACGTCGGAATCAAAAAGAATTCGTTTTTGGACGGATCTAGATCTTCAGGTGGAATATGACTGCGGATGTAAGTTGGGATTGAATATTCAGGCCAATTCCAAATCTTCATTGTTGGCGAATAAAATTCCAGCTTGCGTGAAGGTGTAGGAAACCCGCGATAAATTTTTTCTCCGATCTTAACTCCAACAGCACCATTTCCTTTTTTAGCAACTCCAGAAACAGAATCAAGTTCGCAGCCTTCCGGATTTACGGCAGTGAGATGCTGCTGGTAAACGTTTTCTTGAATTTCAAATGCACCATATTTGCGCATGTATTCCAGCGGTTTTAAACCTTCGGCTGCCGCTTTCTCAGGAAGTCCAGGAACGGCATTCTCAAAAATCCAGCGGTAGTATTCATCAACACGTAACTTGCGTCCGACTTCGTAAGGAGATTCAAAATATTTGCGGATTCCTAGATCGCCGGTTGGATCAATGTGCCAGGAAAGTTCAATCCAGAATTCATCTTCTTCCCAAACTTTTCCCGGATTTGCTTCATATGTGAAATTCACTTTATTGCCCATGCGTTCTTGAGCTACACGCAACACGGGCTGACGAAATGAAACCCAACGGCCGGCATGGGTTTCCTGACTTTGAATGTCATGACGTTCACCGCCATGACCCATCGGCAAAATGTAATCAGCAAACAATGCAGTCTCACTCCAGGTTGGAGTGAGTGCAACATGCAAACCAACTTTGGATTCATCTTTTAACACTTCCATCCATGTGAATCCATCAGGATTGGTCCATACCGGATTGTAAACACGCGTGAAATAAACATCGAGACGGCCGCGGCCTTCTTTCAAGAAGTGCGGGAGCAGAAAACTCATTTCGTAATGCGATAACGGATATTCATCCGGAAATAAAAGTTGATTCCAAAATTTTTGTCCTGGTGGTTCAAGCCAAAAACTCGGATTGTATTTGGTCCACGTATTTGGAAGCACTCCGCCGCGCGTTCCAACACTCCCGGTTAACACATGCAGGAATTCCAAACATCGCGCAACATTCCATCCACCGAGATTTCCGGAAGCTGTGCTTCGCCAGATGTGAGCTGCAAATGCGCTGCCTGCTCTGCCAATTTCGCGCGCGATTTTTGTAATCGTTGCTGCGGGAATTCCAGATTCTAGTTCACCATATTCTGGTGTGTACTCTGAATAGATTTTTTTGATTTCGCTAATAAAATTTTCAAATGAACATTCGCTGCCTGGATGATCGGCTCGCATATATTCTTCCCAATTCACCCAATCGCGAACAAATTCTGCGTTATAAAGATTTTCTTCCAAAATAACATTTGCCATTGCGAGAAGCAGGGCGGATTCAGTGCCAGGATAAGAAGGAAGCCAATAATCAGCCATGGAGGCTGTATTTGAAAGACGCGGATCAATGACTGCGAGTTTTGCTCCAGCCATTTTTCCTTCAATGATGCGTTGAGCGTGCGGATTGAAATAATGCCCGGATTCCAGGTGCGCGCTTAAAAGCAAAATGAAACGCGCATTTGCGTAATCAGGTGATGGACGATCCGAGCCCAGCCAGAGTTGATATCCTAAACGCGCGGATGATGAACAAATGTTTGTATGACTGTTATGGCCATCAATTCCCCATGCTTTCAACACACGATCCATATAACGTTCATGACCGGGGCGTCCGACATGATACATGATTTCGTTTTGACGTCCTTCGCGAATCGCGCGCGCAATTCGCGATCCGATGTCTTCCAAGACTTCGTGCCAATCAACACGAGTCCATTTTCCTTCGCCTCGTTTTCCAGCACGTTTCAGCGGAAACAAAATGCGTTCTGGATCTTTAATCTGGTTGATGGTTGCAGGTCCTTTCGCACAATTCTTTCCGCGACTTCCAGGATGAATTGGATTCCCTTCGAATTTCTGAATCTGCATCGTGTCTTTATCGACATACGCAAGCAGTCCACACGCCGCTTCGCAGTTGAAGCAGATTGTGGGCACAAGCGTGTAACGCCGTTGTACTTTTCGCGGCCAGGCTTTGGGATCTAGCTCTACCCAGTCGTCCCATCGTTCCGGTGGCGGGTAATCTCTCAATTCCATAAGCAAACTCCAGATGCTAGATGCTGAATTCTAGATGCTAGGAGATAAAGGCGCTTCATTTCAAATCTCGCTCTATTTAACATCGATGCACTCTTTCTACCGCACTAATGAAAGCGTTAATCTTGCGACCTAATTCACTGTAATTTTTCAGAAAATATTCACTTCTTTCTGATGTCAATGAACAGTATCCTTCAACAACCTTAAATGAGCACTCATTTCGTCGCATGATGAAAGTGAATAAATCAAAAACCGAATGTACTCAGCTTTGTACCTTCTTCTTCCAAAACCCTCAGCTATGTTTGCAGGAATTGATTTTGATGCACGCCGCGATTGCGATGCTTCCTCATATGTTTCGAATTTTGGTAATTCTTTCAAAGTCATAGAATGCACTTCAACTGCAAGGCGGTGAGCAATTTGGTAAATCTCCAAATCGGTATAACTGAAAACAGACATTCTGATCTCCTTGCCCGCCTTTTTTAATCCTTAAATTTCGTTCTTTTTTTTTCACAGACTTAAACCTTCCGAGCATCTAGCATCAAGCATCTAGCATCTGCTAAGAAAGTGGAACAACTTGTCCTGCCCTCACCCAGACTTTTTCGTACAACAGCATCCCGACAAGGGATAACAATCCTGCAATACCGCTGATACCGAATGAAAGCAGGAATAACGGAAGCGCGATTCCCACTAGAAATGCGCCAAGCCAAAACCAGCTATTTTGTTTGACATACGTTGCTGAAATTTTCGCATCATGCGTTGAATGAACAGCGACCAGATCCAACAAAATCAACACACCATGGACTATCAAAGATGACTGAAGTATCAATGCAATCCATGGCGTTTGATCATTCATCGTGATGATGAATGCGGAACCAGCTAGAAATGCCATCACAATTAAATGAACACTGAACAACGGACTTTGCCAGAAATCACGTCCTTTTGCTTGCCCAAACAAGAATGCACTGTAAATTGCGGAACCTGCGCCGAAAAGTGCTGTCAATGGCAATACAAATCGCATTATAGATTCCGAAGGAATCACAACCTTAAATATCAATGCTGCCGTTAGCAGACCGCCAAATCCCATAAGAATAAATGCACCGCGAGTTAACCAGCTTCGCCATTGCGGACGAAATACAATCCAATGAAATCGTGAAGGCTGTTTTAAATCAGAAATCAAAAGAATGGTGGTAATCACCAGGAATGAAAGTGCAGAAATAATTTCCAGAGTTGTGAAATGCAAATTCCGCTGGATTGCACTGATCAATAATGCAATCATCGGAATTCCGGCTGCAATCGATTTTGTCCATAAATATGCAGCAACACGAAAACCCCAGGTATCAGTGTGTGATTGTCCTTGATCATAAACGCGCCTGGCTTCATTTTCAGCGGTTGCCAATCGCGGTGCACTTATTTGATAAACACGTTTCGGAATTTCACTCCATAAATATCCAGCAGGCGTGCTGGAGTAAGTTGGATTTAATGATGCTTCATCTCCTTCAATATAAAAAACCTGAGGATTCGTTCCTTTTTCAGCCTTACGCACTTGTACTTGATGTCGGGAAAGCATTTGAGAAATTTCGGTTTCACTATCATGCATGTCACCAGCGATGATTGCATGTTCCGGACACACGGTTACACATGGTGGTTGAAGTCCGACTTCTACGCGATGTGCGCAATAATTACATTTTGCAGCAGTGTTCGTATTGGGGTTTAGATAGATCGCATCATAAGGACATGCTTGCATACATGCTTTGCATCCGATGCAACGATCTCCATCAAAATCAACGATTCCATCTTTTCGCTTCCACAAAGCAGTAACCGGACAAATCTCAACACACGGAGCATCCGCGCAATGATTACATCTTTGAACAGAAAAAACCCGGCGTGTATTTGGAAACTCACCTTTCTCGACGTATTTCACCCAGGTCCGATTTACGCCGATCGGAAGATCATGCTCCTGTTTGCAGGCCACTGTACAGGCATGGCATCCGATACATTTACGGTTGTCGATGATGAACCCATAATTTGTCATGCTTCACGCATTATAGATTTGAATGGCAAAGAGACAAAGAATATACTTGATGTATGAGATTTATCAGAACTGCTGCGCTGATAGCGCTTTTTTCAATTCCTGCATTTGCCGAGATTAATGTGCGCGACGGAAAAATCACGGCAAATTTTACCTCACAAACTTTAAGCCAGGCTATCCAAACAATTAAACAACAAAGTGGCATTCAAATTAACGTTGATGAAAATGTTGCAAATGAAACAGTCTCAGCAAATTTTAAAGATTTACCGCTCGCTGCTGGCATCAAAAAATTATTGGAAGGTACTGGTATCAACTATGCCGTAATTGCAGGTGCGGATGGTGTTCCCATTGCGATATTAATCAGTGGTAGTGAAAAACCGGGAGCACCTCCAAAGAAATTAGACACTCGGCCGATCACAGCCTCACCAGTTCCTGCGCGCAGTGTTGTAACTCCCATAAATCCGACACCTCCGCCGATAACAACACCAGCGCCTACAGGCGGCTCCGCACCAAATGCTGGAATGAAGCCTGCGAATGGAGTTGCGCCAGTAGGTGCGCCGAATGCGAATCAGCAACCTTCAGCGATCAACCCACAATTGAAGTTCGATCCTAACAACGTTCCCACTGCAGGCAGCCTAGTTCCTACAGTCAATACACCGCAGGTTCAACCTCAGGTTCCACCGCAGCCAAATGGTGGAACTATTGTTACGAATGATGAAGATAATGATGACGATGAATAATAAGCTTTAGCCTATTATTCCGTTTTCTAATGCAAAGCGAATTAATTCTGCAGTAGTATTCAGCCCTAATTTTTCCATCAAACGAGTACGATAAGTTGATGCAGTACTTTCGCTGATATTCATCAATCGCGCGCATTCTTGAAGTCTTTTTCCCGCGCCTAAATTGCGGAGCAATTGAAATTCCCGCCGCGATAGTGCTTGAACTCCAATACGTTCACTTTTTGCCAGGCTCATATTTTCAAGCATCTTTTCGGAAATTACCTGTGAAATGTAAACTTTGCCGTTATGTACCGCGCGAATTCCTTTGATTAATTCTTCCGCTGCATCAGCTTTAATTACAAATCCATGCGCACCAGTTTCCAAAACTTTCACAGCATAATGAATGTTTTCATGAACAGTGAGAATTAAGATCCGCGTTGAAGGACGTCTCTCCAAAATTTTTTCAATGACTGCCGGCCCATCTAGAATTGGCATGGTGTAATCTAAAACAGCAACATCCGGATTCAATTCCATTGTCAACTTTAATGCTTCGGCCCCATCACCAGCCTGACCAACAACTTCAATTCCGGATGAATCTTGTAAGATTCCTGCTAACCCTTCACGCACCATCGCATGATCATCCGCCAGCAAAACTCGAATTGATTTCATGTTCATCATTGCTGATGACTCCATGATGCCACCGGTAAAGTAACCGAAATAGAGGTCCCTTCTCCGGGAGACGCTTGCAAATGAAAATTGCCACCCAGTAGTCTTGCCCTCTCACGCATTCCTACAAGTCCAAGAGTCTGTTCAGTTCTGACTTGAGATAAATCAAATCCTACACCATCATCCAAAATTTGTAATTGAATTTCATTTCCTTCAATGCCTAACATAATCGACACTTTATTCGCACTGGCGTATTTTGAAATGTTATTCAAAGCCTCTTGAACAATGCGATAAATCGTTGTTGTCGCTTCAGCAGGAATATCACTGCTGGAACATTTGACAGCTAACTCTACGGAAATTCCTGTTCGTGAAGCAAATTGAGAAACATACGATTCTATCGCTTCACGAATTCCAAGATCATCAAGAAGTCCTGGTCGAAGCAAAGAAGAAATTTCACGAATCCTGCTTCGAGCTTCATCGTTCTTACTCAGAATTTGTCGAAGTAATTCCAGCCGCTTCTGTGAATTAGATGCTTTTACTGCGCGCTGCAAATCAAGGTTAATTGCAGTTAAGATTTGTCCTAAATCATCGTGGAGTTCGCGAGAAATATTTCGTCGTTCTTCTTCTTGTGCACTTAAAAGCCGCGCTGAAAGTGCGCGCAATTTGAACTCTGAATCTCGAAGTGCTGATTCAACTTTTTCTCTTTCGGTGATCTGATTTCTTAACAAATCATTTGCTTCTGACAACTCCCGGGTTCGCTCTGAAACTTTAGTTTCTAATTCATCCCTGCCCCGCTGTAAGGCCTCTTCGGCAAGTTTTCTTTCGGTGATGTCATTATTTATTTCAAGGTAAGCCTGCGCTTTTCCAGTTTCATCCCGGTCAAGTGTCCAACGACTGTCGACATATACTTTTCGTCCGGCTCGTGTTGTATGAATCAAAACTCCATTCCAAAAACCGTTCTTTAAGAATGATTTCCTCAGCTCTTCAAAAGGTTCAGGGAATATAGTTTGTAAAAACGAATGAACGTGTTTTCCAAACGCTTCTTTCCGGCTCCATCCATATAGATGTTCAGCCCCCTGATTCCAAAAGACAATAACGTCATTTAGATCGCGCACCATTATGGTGTCATGGGCCAAATCTAATAGTTTTGTTTGCTTCTTGATCAATTCTATTTCATCAGGCTGTTTACCATCACTTTGACGACGTACTTTTGTATGCAAAAGCTTTGCTTTCATTCCCTAATCCTGGTTCTTTCTATTTTAATTTTTTAGTGCCCTGTAGTAAATTTCTGACATACAAATCCCTCACATTTTGATAAAAATTCAGGAAATGTCCTGGATGCTTAATAGTACCCCTATCACACTGATCATTTTGTCTTACTAACAAGTGGCAACTGAACAGATCCCTCAACAGGAAAAAAGGATCACTTCCGCTACGTCTCTGCCTGTCGGTGAATCGAAACCTTCCTTATTTAAGAAAGAATTGCTTGGACTGCCGTTAAGTGTAGTGATTGTCGCTGGTATGCTATTATTCTTGATCCCTGAATTGGCCAGAAACATCTTCCTTTCTATTGCGTCCATAACCATTTTGCTCGCGTTATGCTGGACCGCTCTTCCGATTGCTGAATTATTGTTCGATGAAAAAGCGGCTCAAAGAATTTTTGTGTTTCCGATTGGCTTTGTTTTTCACGCGGTACTACTTTCCTTTGCTGGATACATTTTTGGGATCAACATACTTACCTTTGCTATATATTCCGTGTTAGCGGCTACTTTCTTTTTTCTCACGCGACGTTTTACACGTTTATCCGATCAAACTGAAATAAAGTCCTGGACTCTCCAAGAAGCTGTTTGGCTTTTTGTTTGGCTAGTGATTGTTGCTGCGGCTTTGTTTTTTCCGTTTTCTGGAGTTGGCCGTGAAACCCAAGATGGATTTGCATTCCGGCCATACTTCAATGCCGACTTTTTTCGAAATATGTCCGTAGCAGGAAGCCTTGCCAGCACTGGGATTCCGCCAATGAATCCATATTTCAGCGGTTATACGCTTCACTATTACTGGTTCTTTCATTTGATGGCGGGATTCATCAGAGTTTTGTTTCCGCAAATGCAAATGGACTCAATCATGGTTCAGTTATCGCTCCTTTCTACTCTGATGTTTTCCGCTTGCATGTTTTTTATTCTTAAAAAACAGGTCAAGTTCAAAATCGTGCTTCTTTTAATGTTGCCTTTATTCATTATCGGTTCGGATTACAAAAGCCTTTACGTGATGGCTTATTTGAAATCACACAAATTGCCATGGACCGCTTTTATTACATTAAACATCGAAGGGATGCTTCGATGGATCTGGCATGTTCCTCAAATCGATTTCTTATATCGAGCTATGTTGTATGCACCACAACATCTCTTAGCACTTACAGTTGTATTAATGACTTTGCTCGCCTGGAATCGTTTAAATGACGTGCGCGTGATGCTTCTACTTTCAGGATTAGTTTTTGCATCGATCGGATTTTCTGCTTTTATCGGTGGGCTTCTTTTACTTGCTTATTCTATGGCGTTCTTGATTTTCATTGTTCGAAAAAGAAAAAGTTTGAAATGGTGGCACCCGGCTGCTGTGACTTTGCTCGGAATATTTTTTGCTGCAGCTTATTTGTACATCTTCCAGATGTTTTTAGCAGGCGGTACTCAATTCCGATTTGGTTTGGATCAAAATATTCTGAGGCACTTTTGGCATTACACAATTTATAACTGGGGGCCTTTATTGTTCCTTGGAATTGCCGGATGTTTTGTGGCTGTAAAAGATAACATTTCACGGTGGGCTTTGATTGTGCCTCTGATTGCCTGTTTTGTGATAATTTATCTGGTGGAAATCAATCTGCCAGGACAATCTGATATCAGCCTTAAGGTAGGCTATCTCAGTCACGTTTTCTTGTTGATTTTAGCGGCCCGATTTTTGAATTACGTACTAACTCTTTCAGCAGTAAAAAAGGTTGCGATATTAACTGTATTGGCGATTTCGATGATTCCGGCCGTAATGACATGGGCAATGGATTCTTACAACACTGGTGATACCAAAAATCAGAGATTGACTACTTATGTTCATCCCGAAGATGCGAAATTGATGACATGGATCCGGCAAAATATACCGGGCAATGCCGTTATTTTGAATGTTTCAGCTCATGCTTCAAATTTCCAGTACAGCATCGTTCCAGCATTTGCGGAACGCTCTGTGTTTTTAGGAGATATCGTTTATTCCCGCATTTTTCAGGTTCCGGAAAACGAAATCTCAATTAGAACTTGGGATCTTTCACAAATGTATCACGCAGATAGTATTTCGTTAAATGAGATGATGCGGAAGTATGATCTAAATTATCTTCTCCTGCCAAGTCATGATGCGCTGAACTCCCCCGATATTCTGCAAAGACTAAAAGAACCCCAATTAAAATTACTTCATCAAGAAGGCGATGCCCGCATTTATCTTCGCACCGGACAGTAATTGTCAACCTATTGTCAACCAATTTTTATTTTCATTTGTCAACTATATGACGAATTACTGGGACCAAATTCGGTCTTACATTTTCTATCTTGATTTTGATTTCTGGATGACTTTTCTGAAACACCCGGAAAATTTCGTCCACAAATCCCTGACCGAGACTTTTTACCCCGGAAAAATCCAAAACTACTTCTCGAAATTGATCTAATCCCTGAAGTAATCGACGTGCCTCGGATCGAGAGATGAAATCGGCCTTAAATAGCTTTACCAAAACTCTGGTTCTCTCGAATTGATATCCGAATTCTTCAGGTGCGTATTCAGCAAAGATCAAGTTTAGTTTCTTTTTAGATTGCCGGCTCAATTGAAATTTAACTGAAGTTCCTTTTACAAATTTAGTCTCTTGAACTATCAAATCTTGTTGTAAATTTTCAAAAATCAATGTGATGCGATGCGAACGAAACGTTAAAATATCTGCGATCTTGGATGTGAAGAAAATGCCTTCCCCTGTATGCTTTTCCTTCATTGTTGTGATTTTCCCTTTAATCAATTCACCAATCGCTTCAGCTTCATTAGAAAGCTCATATTTATCCGCGATGGAGTTGAAAATCCCGATTCCAAAATCTCGAACGTGAAACAAAAATCGATATGAATCGATATCTGCTTCAATCAGACATTTCTTTGTGTGAGAATGATCGATGGCATTGTTTACAATTTCTGTGAACGCGTAATGCACATTTTCATAAGCATTTTTACTTAGCACCCGGCGAAGATTGAGTATCGTGCTACATTCTTGAAATACTCTTTCTTCTTCCAGGTTCTTAATCGAATAAACCCTGCCAAAGCGGCGGCTCGACGGTTCAGTTCTTTTTGATGTAGCAATTGTGTAATAGGCCGCACGCGTTGTGCCTTCCTTTAATATCACTCCTTCTTTAATCAAGGACTTCAGGATTTTATGGACAGCTTGCCTGGAAATTCCTAAATGACCAGCCAGCTCACTTCCTGTGAATCTCCGCTTCTTTTTAACGTAAGCTAAAAGTATTTGCCTTGTAGTCATGCCTTTTTTTATAATTGTCAACTCATTGTCAACCAGAATAATAATTATATTGTCAACAGAAAATTTTATCAATTCAGTGGGATCTTAGGTAACTAAGGCAGAATCTGTTTCATCAGATTTGAGCTTTGATCACCGAATACAGTCTTTTGAATGTACTTCTTTATAATCTCTAATGAGTTGGAAAGATGTAATGGAAGATTTTTAGCATTGAATTTGGATTTGCGTTCCAGGGCAGTTTCAATCAATTGCAGATATTGTTTCAGCATTTGATCCGCGCGATGATGACTTTGAATATATTGCGCTGCTTTTCGTCCAATTTTTTCACGCAGCGATCGACTTTCGATTAATTGCCACATGTTATGAAATATGTCCTCTTGTTCACGATCCGGACGAACACGGATTACTGCATCATCCGGAATCTCCTGCAGATGCAAGAGACGGCTCATTAATACAGGTTTACCTAACGCCATTGCACGCAAGAGTGTGGCGGACATTTCTCGCGCTGAGGGATAACGTAAATTAACGATGATATCTGCGCGAGACATCCATTGGTGAAATTCCTCACGAGTAGTTCTATCTGTGATTTGCACAATGTCTTGTAAATTTCTAGAGTTAATTTCATCTACCAGGTTATAGTGAGCTGCAACTTCACCTACGATTACGTAACGGATGTTGGAATAGAAATAACGCAGCTCCTTCAACACATTCAGTACCAGGGAAATCCTTTTTTCCGGAGTAACAAATCCGAACGATGCGATTGTTATTTCATCCGTGGTCATATAGTGCTTCGATTCAGACTGCATTGAAACATCGACAGCCATCGGAATTTTGATCGCTGGTGTTTCAAATTTCTGCAAATTTTGAATTGCCCAATCGGTATGAGCACCAACCGCAAGCGAGTTTTCAGCAATCAATCGAACAAACGGGAAGCTATACAACAGAAGATCTCCACCCATCCCTCCACTAACCATTTTCGCAACCAATGGTTCTTCAGGATGTGCTTTTACTGCTTCTTCGTTGTACTCATCAAACAAACCTCGCATCAGGAGCATTTTTGCACGTGAATGATGAAGACAATAATCATGAAAAATTGTCGCACCTGGAAACTGGAAAAGATAACCGTACATGATTTCATGAAGCAATGAATTTCCGATTTGGTATAACGTCAGATCATATGGCTGGCGGTAATTGCGGATCAAAAAATCGCCATGTGAAAAGGCATGCTGCTTTTTAATTTCGCTATTAAAAAAGACATCGACCTCATAATGTTGTCGCAGCAGCGGTAACAATTCTTCATCATAGTCAGAAATTCCGGATGGTATCGGATTCAGTGGTCCAAAAAATGCGATTCTCTTTTTCATCAAAACTTTTCCACCACAAAGTCACGGAGCAAGCAAACTTTCTATTGTGAAATCCCAATTGATGTATTGAATTCGGGAGCGGCCGGCTTCACCGCGCGTTTTCGCTTCTGGTTTGTTTGTTAGAGCTTGTTCTATGCAGGTAGCGATTGCTTCAGGCTCCGGCTTTGTAACCCAGCCTGTAGTTTCATCAACGAATTCCAAAATTCCGCCGGAATCATGACAGGTGATTACTGGCTTTCCCGAATAAAAAGCTTCAAGCGTGGCATAACCGTAATCCTCACCGATCGGTCCATAAAACAAAACGCCGGCACGTGAGTAGTAGTCAATTAATTGATCACGCGTTAATGAGCCGGTAAAAATAATCCGATCCGAAATTTTCTGCGATTCAGCAAGACGTTCGTATTCATTTCGCAAATAACCTTCGCCTACAATAACTGCTTTAAATCGCGGGGAAACATGGCGCATCGCTTCAATCAGCAAATTCACACGCTTGTTTCCTTCAAGCCGCGAAACACTGAGTACAAAGTTATCCATTTCCGAGAAATGAAATTTATCAGCATCATCGATTGGCGGATAAATGGGATCACTGTCAAAGTCGTTGAATTCTTTTAAACGTCTCGAAACAGTTTTAGAAATCGTAAAAACTTTCTTTGCTTCGGAAAAAGCCATGTGATCAAGATCAATCAGTTCTTTCCTGATCTGAACATGGCTTGATATAGGCTGAAAGCCGGAATAAACCGTATCGTGAAGATCATAAATTTCGCGATACTGATGAACCAGCCAGATGATTTTGTTGCGATGAGGAACCATGTACGAAGGAAATTTTGTTCCTATCACCAGATCGATTTCATCATTATAAATTCGATCCAAATTCAACAGGCGCCACGCAAGACAACCTTTAACTACTTCCTCAACCGGTAAAGTTTGAAATGGAAGTTGAACATGTTCGACTTCGTAGGATCTTGATCGGAGTTGATTAACAAGGTTTTGTGAAAAGTATTCTGCGCCACCGCGTATGAACGGAATTTGAACGGAACAAACACAAATTTTGCGGATACGATCCATCACTTAACCGCGTAGATTGCAAATTCCATCGGACCGAAAAGGAGCTGATTTAATTTTGACATGTTGTGATTGAAAATTTCTTGTGCTTCGTTTTCAGGTTTTGAAAAAAGTTTTAGTTGTTGAACTGCCGGTACCTGGCTTGTATACAAAATTTCCGGACGTTTGAAGCCGCAGGCATTCAGCATGAATTGTAATGTTTCAGGATGAACAGAGGTGATATGTGTGAGATCGCGAGTAAAAACCTGGGTTAATGCAAACACTGATGAAACATTGACCGTTTCCAACAAAATCGGAGCACCAGTTTTTAATCTGACAAATGCAGCTTCTAACATCCGTAGCAGCACTGAAGCAGGAAGATGTTCAACAACCTGTGAACAAAAAATGCCGCCAAGCGAATTTTCAGGCTGCGCAAATAAAAATTCCAGCAAATCACCCTGCGATACTTCCAACCCTGCGTCACGATTCTTTTTCACCATCACTTCATTTGAGTCCACACCTTTTCCAGAAATTCCCGCTTCTTTCAACAATTCCAGAAATTCACCACGACCGCAGCCGAGATCTAATACCGGAGCGCCAATGCCTGTCTTAAAATACTTCACATATCCAACGAACTTATCTCTTACCCATTCCCGTGTTCCACGAAAACGTTCTTCAAAGAAGAAATACCTGGCTTCTTCCGTTCCGGCTGAAGTTTTGCCTGCTTTCCTATCAGTGCTCCAGGCTGCTGCAACATGCTGCAATGATCGCAAAGAAGTTTCCATGGACTGAATTGTTTTATCGCGCTGTTGTGAATCAATCTCCTGCGTTTCCAGTCGTTGATCAAGCATTTTAAATAAAACATCGGCATGATTCCGTGCCAATTCCTGGGTCTTAGCATGAAGATCAAAAAGATCTTTTCGAAATCGATTAATTTCGACCTGGAATTTGTTCAGATTTGTCGCGACATTTTTATCTTCAACACCGATCATCTCCCGGTTCTTTGTATCAACAACAGGAATAATCCGTTGAAAATAAAGGATCAGCATGCTTTGAAAATCACGGATGGAGCCCAGCGATTGAGTTACGCCGCTGATGAGTTCATTGATCAGATGAACAACAAGCGAATTAAATTCTTTTTGCTGCTGAACTACCGGTGTAATGTATTCCGCACTTGCACCGGCCACATCTTTCCAAAAGAGGCGGTCTTCGTTGCGAATTGCTGACAATGCTTCTTTTGAAATATCCCAGCCGCGATTTAGTGCTTCTTTGACTTGATCAAGCTGCTTGGAGAATTCTGATGGCAGTGGAAATTCGCAACGTTGATCAAGCAAAGTTAGGAGTTTGCCGTATTCCTCTTCTTCTCTTTGGCGGAGATTTGTTAGCTCTTCTAACTTTTGTTGCAGCTCATCAATGGGATCGTGCGAATTCATGCAGGACGGGAGACACCGGAAGTTGGGGAACTGGCAGTTGCATAAAGTTTTTTCGGCATGCGTCCTGCAAGAAACGCATCTCGTCCGGCTTCAACTGCAAGTTTCATCGCATGAGCCATCTTCACTGGATTCGTTGCGCCTGCAATACCCGTGTTCATTAACACTCCATCCATCCCAAGTTCCATGGCAATGCATGCATCTGATGCCGTGCCAACTCCGGCATCAATAATTAATGGAACTTCAGTAATTTTTTCGCGGAGGATCATTGCATTCGCAATATTTTGAATGCCCATACCGGATCCGATTGGTGCTCCTAGAGGCATTACACATGCTGCGCCGGCATCAATTAATTTTTGAGCGTTAATCAGATCGTCGTTTGTGTAAGGCATGACTATGAATCCTTCTTTCACCAAAACACGCGTTGCTTGTAATAAAGCTTCATTATCAGGAAAGAGCGTGGCTTCATCACCAAGGACTTCCAACTTAACAAGATTCGATAGTCCTGCTTCACGGCCTAATCGTGCGATGCGGATTGCATCATCCGCTGTATAACAACCGGCGGTGTTTGGCAAAATTGTAAATTTGTTGCGGTCAATGTAGGAAAGAAAAGAACGTTCGGATCTGTCTTGAAGATTGATTCTGCGAACCGCAACTGTGACCATTTCAGATCCGGATGCTTCTAATGCTTCTTTCATCGCATCTAACGATGAATATTTTCCTGTGCCGACAATCAATCGTGAGCGATATTCTTTGCCGGCAATAATCAATGGCTTGTCATTCATAATTTAAACCTTCACCACAAAGTCTCAGAGCCTAACCGCCGCCTACAAAATGGACGATTTCAATTTTGTCACCCTGGTTGATAGTTCTGGTTGAATAGTCTGATTTGCTAACAATTTCAAGGTTTTGTTCAACGGCAACCGGAACGTTTCCAATTTCCAGAATTTTGAGTAAATCGGAAACAGTTGTCCCTTCAACAATTTCCATCAGGGATCCATTTACGGACACGTGAAGTTTATGAACCAGACCGGGCAACTTTTTTCCTTTTCTTCAGCATTTGTTTAATTTCATCTGAACCGTTTTCTGAAAATGCTTGAACCAGCAAAGCGGCATTGCCATCCGGAAATTCAGGAATTACAAATTCCACGATTAATACACCGTTTCGATCGGTCTTCCCTTCGTAAACAGTGATCGGTTTTTTCACTGTGCTGATGATTTTTACAACGATCTTCGCACCCTTTAATGGATGGCCAGTGCTGCTGCTACTGGTCTGAACGGTCAGCGTACAAGGCGAACCTTCAATGTAATCAGGAGTACCCTGAAGCGTCAACTGTAAACGTTCTTTTTCTTCCTCCGAAGCTAGATAATCGAGGATAACCTGGTCCAAACTTTTTTTTGTATCAATAATTCCTTCGGATGCTAGCGGATCATATGGTGCACCCTTATCATATTTTCCTTGTTTGATTTCGGTGATTACGTCGCGATGTTGTTCCTCGATCATGGCGATGATCCGTTTTTCATCATAGCCATCCTTGAGGAGGTCAGCATAAGTGACACGCCGTGCTTCCAGGATTTCGCCGCCCTTATAAACTAGAGTTTCGATAACAGGATTTGAGTGTCCCTTATCCTCAGTTTGGACGTGATAAATTATCCCGTTGTAATTGATGTCAGTGTTATGACCAGTGATCATCCGAATAAGCAGGAAGGATTGCCAAACAAATTTTATCGTAAATCATTACTCTCGAGCTGTCAACGAATTACAGAGAGAAAGCTTTGCGGATACAATGCTTTATTGAGGATTATGTCAATAGAATTCTTCGCAGAACAAAATCTACGTTATTCACCTGAGTTCAGTGACGTTCTGGATCAGCACCCGGATTTGAAATGGATTGAGGATTATCAGAAATTTCGAAAAGATACGATGCATCGCGAAAAGCAGTGCGTGATTTTTGCTCGAAAGCGCGGTGCATGGTTAAAGCCTTTTCATTGTTATCACCAGAATCACGAATCACGATACTTCAGTCTGGATCTAGCGGAAGGCTGTAGATTTGATTGCGTCTACTGTTATTTGCAAAGTTATCTGAACAATGGCGCGCTTGTAATTTTTGTGAATCGTGATGGACTTGAAGAGGAACTTCAAAGCCTTGCTTCTGAACCAGCCTGGATTTCAACCGGAATACTTACAGACAGCTTATTAGCCGAAGAGCACTATCCGATGATTGCACGGTTGTCGCATCGATTACCTGAACAAGCGACTCTTGAGCTACGAACGAAGTCGGCGAATGTTGGGGTCTTGAATAATCCACAAATCTCGCGCGAGAAATTAGTGGTCGCATGGTCGTTGAGTCCGGAGAACGTTGTAACAGGTTATGAATATGGGACCTCCACTCTGATGCAACGGATGGATGCCGCAAAACAGGCCTGCCAATTAGGATTTCGGATCGCTTTTCATTTCGATCCAGTATTTCACTTTGAAGGATGGAAAGATGCTTACAGAAAGTTGTTCAGCGATCTGGAGGAATCCACATCTCAAAAGGTTGCTTTTTTATCGATTGGATTGTTTCGGTATATGCCGGATCTTGGATCGACTATCCGTAAACGATTTCCTTATCACGAAATTTTAACCGAAGAATTTTTTCCGGCTCAGGATGGCAAGTATCATTATTTGCGCAGTATTCGGAAAGAAATGTACGCGGAATTTCAGGAATGGCTCAGACCATGGAACATCCCGATTCTTTGGTCAATGGAGCCTGAGGATAAGTTAATTGAAAACTATCGTTCTTTTTCCTCGGCGCTGCTGCCGAGTGATTTTTGATCTGGCTCTTTTTTGGGTGGTTCTTTCATCCCAGATTTGAAGTTGCTGATTGCCTCGCCAATACCTCGCCCTAATTCCGGCAAACGTTTGGCACCAAAAATCAATGCTGCGATCGCTAAAATCAATATTAGTTCAGGTATCCCAATAGGCCCACATTTCCTCCAGACTAAATAATTATACGCTCGTTTCCCATTCTGCGGGTAACCCCTTCCCTATCAAGCAGTTCTAGCAGCGGAATCGCATATTTGCGTGTCACACCAAACCTGGATTTGAAGTCTGCAACCGAGAATGTCTTTTGAACTGCTTTTAACTCACGAATCTTTGATTTGATCTCGTCCAGCGTTTTTCGATGCATGAAAAAATCGTCAGCGACTTTTACAACTTTACCCTGGCGAATCAACAAATACAGGATCTTGGTTACGTTTTCCGGTTTCTTTTGAATTTTCGTTGCTAGCTCCGCAATTCCGGGAAATTCAATCCCGGTTTCAAAAATCTTCTTTTCTAACAACTCTGACATTGCTTCATCTTCTCCACTTAACTGAGGTTTCTGACCAACCAACATTACAGCATCTTTTTGAAGTTGAATAATTCCAGAAGCTACTTCATCGGTCCAGCAATGCCTGATAAATTTCAGGAGAAATAGTTGGCAGCTGCGAACGAAGTTCTTCTTTCGGAAAACCAGGAAGATGTGGATTTTTCTGGTGGAATGATTCAACCATCGCCCGAATTTTTTCCAAAAACGTTTTTGCAGCAGAAGCCGATATCAGTAACAATGGACGTTGTTTCAAAATTAGAATTCCATCGGTGTTGAGTTCAAGAATATTCTGTGGATGCAATGCCATCCGCGCTCTCAAATATTTTTCGTCCGCTCCATGAATTCCTTTTTGTTCAACGATGATCTTCAACCGATCTGAATCGTTTCCTGTTTCAAATTCTTGTAACCGTTTTTGAGCTTGAGCATCGCTGCGATTGATCCGTTTGATCGGCAGATGATCAAGGATAATTCCACCACCAACCGTAATGAGCGGAGTTTGTCTGCGCAAAATGAAACGATCGTTATAGAGCGCGCTTACCGGTTTTTGCAATCGCAACTGCGCATAGGCAGTTCCGCCAGGTTGCAGTGTTTCAATGCCCAGCAATGTGATGCGGGCCAGGGTATCAGTTGCAAGATGATGGAATCGAACCAATGAGTTGTGTGCAAGCGGCTTTACTCCATTCAATAAAGTGAGTTTTACATCCAGCAAACTCGTTGGCTTCAAAATCTCGGGTTCGGTTAATACATCACCGCGAATGATCTGTTCTTTTTCAATACCCTGTACGTTCACGGAAGTGCGTTGTCCTGCAATCGCCTGATCAACGGCTTGATTGTGCGCATGCAACGAACGAACTTTAGTCCGCAATCCGGAAGGCAGAATCTCAATGGCTTGATCTTTACGAACGCTGCCAGAAATCAGCGTTCCGGTAACAACAGTTCCATGACCTTTAAGCGTGAAGATGCGATCCACCGGTAATCGGAAAATTCCATTCGTGTTGCGAGCTTTTGTCGATTGTAACTGTTGAAGAATTCCCGATCGCAATTCTTCAATGCCTGCACCAGTGACTGCACTGACCTCATAAGTCGGAGCGTTTTCAAGAAAACTAGTTTTGACCAGATCTGCTATTTCCGCGCGAGCTAAATCAAGAGTTTGTTGGTCAACGAGATCTGATTTTGTTATCACAATGATTCCTGAAGGAATATTCAGAAGGCGGCAAATATCAAAATGTTCGCGTGTTTGCGGCATCACTGATTCATCGGCTGCAATTACCAGCATCAACAGATCAATTCCACCGATTCCTGAAAGCATATTGCGAACAAAACGTTCATGACCTGGAACATCGATGAAGCTGACATCCACTCCATTCCAGCTTGCATGAGCAAATCCTAAATCGATTGTAATTCCACGAGCCTTTTCTTCCGGAAGTCGATCTGTATCAACACCAGTTAGAGCTTTAACCAATGCAGTTTTGCCGTGATCAATGTGTCCCGCCGTTCCTACCACCGCCATGACACAAAGTTTAACAAAGTAATGCCGAAGCGCCATGTTAAAATCGGACGCATGGTTGCTACTGGCCTTGATGTTTTAATGAAGCGCAAAAAAATTTTGGCCGGAAGAAAAATCGGACTGGTTGCAAATCCATCATCAGTGGATTCAAAAGTACAATTCATTCTGGATTTGTTTTTGCAAGAAAAAAGCTGGCAAGTCACAGCTCTTTTTGGACCTGAACATGGAATGCGTGGAGAAATGCAAGCAGAAGAGTGGTCCAGCGAATTCAAAGATCCGGTCACAGGTCTTCCGGTTTACAGCTTATACGGTGAGCGGTTGAAGCCAAAATCTCAAATGTTAGACAACGTGGATACGATTGTATTTGACATGCAAGACGTTGGCAGCCGTTATTACACGTTCATCTACACGCTTTCATACATCATGGAAGCTTGCATGAATCGTGAGATCGAAGTTGTGGTGTTAGATCGTCCGAATCCGATCAATGGATTGGATATTGAAGGGCCAGTTTTGAAAAAAGGCTACGAATCATTTGTCGGACGTTATCCAATTCCAACACGTCATGGGATGACGATCGGTGAGCTGGCACTTTTGTTCAAAAATGAATTTGGTGTTGATTGCAAACTTCAAATCATATCGATGGAAGATTGGGAGCGCGATTCTTACTTTGAAGAAACAAACCTTCCATGGGTTTTACCATCACCGAATATGCCGACTGTCGATACAGCGATTGTGTATCCAGGACAATGTTTGCTGGAAGGCACAAATATGTCAGAAGGACGCGGCACCACGCGTCCGTTCGAAATTTTTGGCGCACCATGGATCGATGCAAAAGCGCTGATCACTGGACTGTCTGCATATCAGCTTTCTGGTGTTATTTTCAGACCGTTATATTTTCAGCCCACATTCAGTAAACACGCCGGTGAGCTCTGCGGTGGAGCACAAATTCATGTGATTGATCGTCATCAATTTAAACCGGTAAAGATGACCTTATGTCTGCTCCATTGGTTATTTCAAACTCATCCGGACAAATTTCGATGGAAAGATCCGCCGTATGAATATGTAACCGATCGGTTACCTATTGATATATTGTTTGGCAATTCATGGATGCGGGAAGAGCTGGAGAAGGGCACCCATCCTGACGACATTGAGAAGCGATTGCAAAAGAACTTGCATGATTTCGTTCAGCTTCGTAAGAAACACTTGTTATACTAACTAACTCCGCCGGCGAGCCGCCGGCGTTACAAATTGCGATACAATGAATTCCCATGAATCGAAACATTTTAGTGATAGCTGGTCTCGATCCAAGCGCCTGTGCCGGCGTAATCGTTGATTTAAAGACGCTAATGGCATGGCGCATGTATGGTGTTGCTGTTGTAACTGCGATAACAGCACAAAACACTCAGCGCGTTGATAGTGTTTATCCTGTCCCGATGGAAGTGATCGGTTCACAACTGGAATCGATCGTAGCTGACATCGAAATCCATGCGGTCAAAATCGGATTGATGCCGAATGCAAAAACGATCGAATTGATCGCCGAACTGCTACGCACATTCAAGCTAACAAATATCGTTGTTGATCCGATATTCAAATCTTCGACCGGTTATCAATTTGCCGATGACAAGATGATTCAAGCTTACAAAGAAAAATTATTCCCTCTTGCAGAAGCGGTCACACCAAATCTCCATGAAGCGTCAATACTGGCGGGAATGGATGTTCATGATGTAGCAACCATGAAAGAAGCTTCAAACAAGATCCATCAACTTGCGCCAAAAATGTTGTGATTACCGGTGGACATCTGGATAATCGCGCCCAGGATGTACATTATGATGGTGTGCGTCATACAGTGTTTGACGCTCCAAAATTAGCAACGAATCATAGTCGCGGATTGGGCTGCACTTTTTCAACTATCCTGGCGCTTCATCTTGCAAAGAAAACCAAAATTGCAACAGCGATCGATCCGGCAAAAAAATATTTAGCCCGTGCAATGGTTCATCCCTTTAAGATCGGCACAGGAAACGGGCCGATCAATCACAATGTAGCAATATGAAAATTGAATCACTCAATCACATTGCAATGCTTGTTAAAAATGCAGCGGCAAGCGCAGAATTCTACGAACGTTATGCCGGAATGAAAACAATTCATTCCCGCGAAGAACATGACTTACACGTTCGATGGATTCAAGTTCCTGCACAAAAAGATGGCTTCATGATTGTTTTGATCGAAACACTGGGACAACTTTCCGATGAACCAGGAAACATGGACCATCTTGGTTTTTATGTGGAAAGCAGAAAGGATGTTGATGAAATTGCTGAGATGGCTCGTAAAGAAGGAATTTTAATAGAAGGTCCTGTTTATGCCGGCGAAGTCGTCGGCTACTATTGCATCATTCAAGATCCCGACGGCTACATGGCCGAATTTTCCTGCGAACAACTCCGCGCTTAATTATCAACTTGTAACGCCGGCCGCGGCGGGCTAACGCTTCAAAACGTGATGAAGACAAAATTAGCACTTCTTTTGTTTGCAGCTGCTCTCTGCTCATTCATCATTTCAACGCGACTCCACTACAAATTTCCTTTTCTCACTGCAGCCGCAATCTATGCCACGAATCCGATAGTCTGGTTTTTACGGATGTGTAAGCGAAATTTATACTGTCGAAGCCTGCCTGGTATCAGCATTGTGTTATTTGCTGTTACTTTCCTGCAGAAAACCTGAACTACTGCCGATAACATCAATTTTGTTCGGCTTAGCTGGCGGAATTCGCTTAACAACAGAAGCGTTTTTATTTCCTGCCTATCTTTTTGTGATTTTTAAAGCAAACAAAAAAACAATTTTGATATCGATTCTGTGCATTGTGGTCTCGAATTTATTGTGGTTCGTTCCAATTGTGTTGCTTACTGGCGGAGTAAATAAGTACATGCTGGCGGTTTTTAATCAAGGCCTTCGCGAATCTTCATTAACTGCAGGATTTGAACTTGAGTCTTTTCTGAAGATTACAGCATCATTAATTCAGGTTATTACACTGCCTCTATTGCTTTTGTTATTAATACGAACCAAAGCAATTCAATTAACACGACAAGAAATTTTCTTATTGATTGCGATCATGCCCGCTCTGTCATTTTTTCTATTCATACATTTCCCAAAGCATGGCTACTTGTTGGCAGTAATCCCTACTGTGATTGCACTGGCAATTTCTGTATTAAGAAAGCAGCAATACAACCTGATACTTCTTTCTGCAGTTTTGTTGCTATCGATAATTTCCAATTATTTTATTTTTACAAAACCGCCGATTTACAAAACAGCTGAAGTTAAAAACGAGTTCGTAAAATCATTTATCGATCAACTAACATTTCCGAATAGACATATTCGAAATGTTCAGGAAAAAAGAATGGAATCATTTTTTGCAAAGATGGGAGAATTTGGCAATAAGAAAAAACTGTTTGTTGTAGACAGAGGATATTTTCCGAATTTCAGGATTGTTATGTACTACTTTCCGAAAGACATGACTGTTACCTTGCTTTCCAGAAAAAGCGCCACTCTGGCTATAAACCATCAAATAGAAATTGTACGGCAGCACATTCATTTAAAGGGTGATGAAAAATTAGTGATATTGATCGGTCCTGAACCTTCGTCGGCAAAGTTTCATGCATTCAACGTTTACGAACATCAATATTATTTCGCAAATTTGAATCAACTTCCTAAAGGTTTCAGAATTTGGTCGTTCCAATTTTTCAAGGCTACTCAGTGACTCCGCGGTTGAGTTTTCAAAGCATTTAATAATTCTTGCGCTTTTGCTTCCGGCACTGATGCTGATGCGGTTGCACGAATAAACAGCTGATTTTGCTGGCGTCTTTGGAGGGTAGCCGTGAGCAACTGCGGTTTGAACGGTTTCAATTCCTCAGGAAAATTCAGACCGATCGTTGTTCCTGTAGACTTTGTAGCTTTTGCAATTTCCTGATTAATCATACCAACAACTTTGTTGTGAATCACTTCAACATTCATCAGTTCGCCAATGACACCATCAGCGGTCACATCTGTCACCTGCGCTCGTACGCTTAATCCATTTTGGGAAACTTCAGGATTCACGTATACAAGGCAAGAAAAACTTTGATTTACTAAAGTCTTTTCGACGCCAAAAATGCACCTCTTTTCTTTATAGCGTCCGGTGAGAGTTATCTTTGCGAACTGACAACCACCAGCTTCGTTACAGCGATCAGGAATTACATCAGCCCCTGAAAAATTCAGTGAATAATTGCACTCCACATTTGCATTCATTCCGGCACGCACGATATCTGATGCCTTCCGCTGAAAATCTGTTAAATCGGACAAAACATCCACATGTACATGTAATCCGGAAGCCACAGGAGAGAGAGTTATCGTTCCACTGGATTTTATGTTTACTGTGATCCCCTCGATTTGTGCTTTGCTATTCAGATCTTGAAAAGGAATCACTTCCTTTTTTTCTGTTTGCGCTGAAATAACAACAGCGGAAATGAAGATCAATGTCAGAACAAAACTATTTTTCATTTCCAAAAATTTCTTCCATTGTTTCAAATGCACGTCTCAAATGCGGAATCACAATCGATCCACCAACAATCAGTGCAACATTAAACACTTCAGTCATTTCATCACGGTTCACTTTTTCTTCAGCACAACGAATGATGTGATAGCTGATGCAATCATCACAACGCAATACCATGCTTGCTACCAGGCCTAACATTTCTTTCGTTTTCGGATCCAGCGCGCCAGGCTGATATGCCTGCGTATCAAGATTAAAAAATCGTTTAATGCCCAGATGGTTCGAATCTAAAATGCTTTTGTTCATCTTCTCCCGGTACTGGCGAAATTCTTGAAGTTCTTTTGCATCCATATCAATACTCCTATTTTTTTTAATCACTGAATTCAGGAATACACGGAAAGATATATTTTAGAATAAAAAAAATTAATTCCGTGTGTTCCGTGTTTCCGTGATTTACTTTTAGACCATGACGTTAAAAGAACTGAACAATGTAATAGTAAATTGCTTTAAGTGTCCGCGGCTTGTAACGTACCGGAGAGCGATTGCTGAGAATCCACCTTTACGTTATCGCGGACAAAAATATTGGGCACGACCAATACCAGGATTCGGTGATCCAAACGCGCGCATTCATATAGTAGGACTTGCACCAGCAGCAAATGGCGGAAATCGCACCGGACGAATTTTTACTGGCGATCGCAGCGGTGATTGGCTTTTTCGCACCTTGCATGACTGCGGCTTAGTAAATCAACCGACCTCAACTCATAGAAATGACGGACTCAAATTGCTTGATGTCTACATTGGAGCGGCTGTCCGTTGTGCGCCTCCAGGTAACAAACCACTTCTCAGCGAATTCGCAAACTGCCATCCATATCTGGTTCAAGAAATGCAATTACTGAAAAGATTGAAAGTAATTGTTGCCCTGGGATCGATTGCTTACAACGCAATAAAAAAAGTTTTAAGGCTGAATGTGGAATTGAAAAAATTCAAATTCCCGCCGTTTGGACATGGGCAATTAATAAACTTACCCGATGGTCGGTTTGTGCTTTGTTCTTACCATCCGAGCCAGCAAAATACTTTTACCGGGAAATTAACGCAGCCGATGTTTCAAACAATTTTTGAAAACGCTAAGACTCTAGCTCAGATCAAAGGCTAAAAAGCTGGCAACGGAGTGATGAATCAACCAACTTTCCGTACTCGGTAGTGTTGACCAGAGGCACATCTTCATAACGCTTTTCTTTCAAATCATACACTTCGCAACTATCAAACGGCCGCGAATAGATGTGCAGCGACACAGCTTTGGAAGCAAACGAAGACAGATTCAAAACTTGATGGATCGGTTCTTCAGGATCCACTTCCGTAGGATTTTCAGGATCGATCAAAATTTGTCCGCTTGAACGCAGCTCACAAAATCCAGTAGAAGCTTCTTTTTGAATCAAAGCAAAATTATGAACTTGCAATTTGCCATAAGGGATGGCCATCCAACAATTTTGATCGCGGTGATTATGAATCGGACTTTTCTGGCCGACTTCCCAGCAGATCGCAATCAATTCAAATAGGTCCGTCTTCAGAATTAAATTTCGTGTGTAATGATCGTTCGAAAACCAGAGGTATTGAGATAAAGATCCAGGGTCAACCACATTGTTCCGCACAAATTTCAAAACATTATTGTGCGTGAACTCCGCTTCCGGTATCGCCGCTAATCTCTTGGCAAAATCTTCAATCGATACTCTTGAGCTCATTCCGTTTCTCTGTGGTTAAAGGGATGCAACATTGTCAAAATATTTCACGAAAGTCTTCATGCCACCTGATGCTTGAATCCAATCGAAATTTTCATTTGGAGCATGATAACCATGTTCAGGCAAAGACAATCCAATAAAAATGATAGGCACCTTCAAATATTTTTGCATCGTGACAACAGCTCCGATTGAACCACCTTCACGAATGAATGCCGGAGATTTGCCGAAACCGAAATCGAGTGCATCCCTGGCGGCATCTGCATATGGTCCGGAAAATGGTCCAAGATAAGGTCCTAACATTCCATCCATTCGAAGTTTCACATCGGGATTAATTTTCTTCACAAATTTTTCAACAAGCTTGAAAATGTGTTCCGGTTTTTGATCTGGAACTAAACGGCAACTGAACTTCAATTCGCCGCGAGGTGGAACAACAGTTTTTACTCCTGGTCCGGTATAACCACCGATCAATCCATGGACTTCAAATGTTGGAAGACACCAGATCCGCTTCAAAACTTCAGCTGCAGTTTTTACTCTTAAATCTTTGAAACCATAAACAGATTGCCAGCGCTTCAAATTAAAACCGGATGCAAGAAAGCTGTCCATTTCTTTTTTGCTTACCGCTTTGACATCTTTATAGAAGCCGGGAATTTTGACTTTTCCGGTTTTCGCATCGTAACAGGCGCTAACAACCTGCATCAATTCACCGAGCGGGTTGCGAGCTGCCCCGCCTGTAACTCCGGAGTGAGCATCTTTGGATCCAGTCTCCAAAGTCATAATTCCGGTGAACATACCGCGTAAGCCGTAAGGCATTGCTGGTTTTTCGCGAGAAATCCAAATCGTATCTGATACCAAAACAGAATCTGTTTTTAATGCAGCGGTGTTCTTTTTTACGAATTCTTCAAAATGCGGACTTCCAATTTCTTCTTCCAATTCCCAGATAAAATTGATGTTCAGCGGAATTCCATTTTCTTTTGCATAACGCGCCGCAAATAACGCGGTCAATGCATGGACCTTTGTCATCAGTTGATCCACGTCCAAGATATTTGCCATCATCTTTTACAAACACAAACGGTGCGCGAGTCCATTCCGGTTCCTGTGCCGGTTGAACATCAATATGGTTGTAAATCGATAAAGTTCGTTTCGCTCCAGGCGCCTTGAACCGGCCCACTACAACAGGATTTCCGGAAGTCGGATAAATTTCTGCTTCCGCCCCAAATCCTTTTAAATATTGCGCAACTAAATCCGCTCCCCGATGAATATCCTCTTTCCGTTCAGGATCCATACTGACACTCGGGATTTCTACCAGATCCCCAAGCATCTCTTCATACTGGTCACGGTTGTTAGAAACATATTGATCAATAGATTGCAAATACTTTGACGATGGCATTTTCAACTCCTTCTAAATGTTAAACGTAACATCATTGCACGCGATTTTCGTCAGCGCAAGACTGTTAATTCCAGGCTGTTTTTAATAAATATGCGGAATCAGGCGGAAAGACTTCAGGCTGTATTCCTGATAAACACTCCCGAAATATTTGAATAACAATTTTTCTTCCAAAGACATTCTGTGAATTAAGATTGCTGTGTATACGATAACAAAAGCGAGACCAAACCAGGTAGAGAAAATCATAAACATTCCAACAACGGCCAGAATGGTTCCCAGATATACCGGATGTCTGATCAGTGAATATATTCCGCTGGTAATCAATTGATGATGTTCCTGGATCGTTACCAGATAACTGAATTGTTTCTTAAGCGTGCGAGTGGCAAGGGCGCGGATCCAGTATCCGGATAAAAAGATCAATACACCTAAATAGCGTACAGGTTCTGAAAACGGAATGACACCCAAATTATGACCGGCAAAGAACGGCAGGAGAAATCCGACACCAACTGTGCTGAGAAATGCCAGAAATAGAAACTGCAAGCTCGATTCACCGCGTTCTTTTCCATATTTCACTGTACTATTTTCTGATCGAGGTATTACAAACGGAGCAATCAAGCCGCTTAGAAACACGATTACATATGGGATGTGTTTGAAAAAGTCCAATGAACCCCAACCCAAAACCATCAAAGTCACAAGCAAAATCGAACCGATGATCGTTCGCATCATAATTTGTGGTGACTTCTACAGAAATAATAAGACCGCAGGGACCTTGAGGGGGGAGGTATAAGGGCAAATCTGAAGGAAATTCCAGCACCTCCAGACCCTTCTATTTATGAATGCAGGTCACCTGCGGTTCTTGTATTATATGCACTCTTGTAAAGGCTTGTCAACAAATTAAGGCATGCCAGCTAAGTCTTCATGCTAGTATGAATTACGATGAAAGTACCGTTTATTAATTTGAATGCCCAATATACAGCAATTCGTAGCGAGATTGGGCAAGCTTTAGACCGAGTTTTGAACTCCCAACAATTCATTTTAGGCAACGAAGTTGCTGAATTTGAATCTGAAGTGTGCCGCTACACTGGAGCAAAACATGCTATTGCCTGCGCAAGTGGAACGGATGCCCTTTTGCTTTCATTAATTGCGCTGGGGGTAAATCCGGAAGATGAGATCATCACCACTCCTTTTTCATTTTTTGCAACTGCAGGAATGATTGCATGGCTGCGCGCAAAGCCAGTTTTCGTTGATATCAATCCCGAAACTTTCAATTTACAGGCCGATAAAGTTGCAGAAAAAATTACATCCCGAACGAAAGCAATTATTGCAGTACATTTATTTGGGCAATGCTGTCGAATTGAAAATCTTCAAAAACTCGATGTGCCTGTAATCGAAGATGCTTGCCAATCAATCGGAGCTGAACGTAACGGTAAGCAAGCTGGAACAATTGGAGCTACCGGATGCTTTTCGTTTTTTCCTACAAAGAATTTGGGTGGCTACGGTGATGGTGGAATGATCACAACCAACGATGCCTCCATTGCATCAATTCTGCGAGAACTCCGGACTCATGGCCAGAGCGCCGAACCTTACATACATAAACGGATTGGAACGAACAGCCGGTTGGATGAATTGCAAGCCGCTGTGCTGCGAACAAAATTCAATCATCTGAATCGGTGGAATGATCAACGGAACAGGAATGCACGTTATTATTTGGAAACTTTGAAAGACCTTCCAATTAAATTACCGCGAGTTGATGAAGGCAATAAATCGATTTTTCATCAGTTTGTGATCCGATCTTCGAAGCGTGATGGTTTAAAATCATTCCTGGCCGAAAAAGGAGTTGGGTCTGCAGTTTATTATCCGGTACCATTGCATCTGCAGCCTTGCTTCAACAATCTTGGCTACAAGAGAGGTGATTTTCCAGAAGCTGAACGGTGTGCAACAGAAGTGCTTGCGCTTCCGATTTATCCTGAATTGTCACAGGATCAATTACAATACGTGAGCGAAACTATTCGCAGCTTCTTTTAGATCATGCTACTTTCCATCATCATTCCCGTTTACAACGAAGCAGCTACTTTCCGTAAGGTGTTGGACCGGGTTTTGGCGACGCCATACGAGAAACAGATCATTGTAGTAGATGATGGCTCTAAAGATGGAAGTCCGGATGAAATCAGAAAAGTCACTGAGCCAAATGTGGAAAAATATTTTCACGAAAAAAATCAAGGGAAAGGTGCTGCAATTCAAACGGGATGGAGTCATGTAAAAGGAGATGTAATCCTGATTCAGGATGCGGATACGGAATACGATCCTGCGGATTATGAAATTTTGTTAAAACCCATCCAGGATGGAAAAGCGGATGTTGTGTTTGGTTCAAGATTCGTTGGATATCCAAGACGGGTTTTATATTTCTGGCATTCGCTTGGAAATAAAATGCTGACGCTTCTGGCAAACATGCTAAATGATTTGAATTTGAGTGACATGGAAACGGGATATAAAGTTTTTACCCGCGAAGTCAGGGATGCAATTACGATCCGTTCGAATCGATTTGGATTTGAACCGGAATTCACGGCAAAAGTTGCCAGAAAGAATTTCAGAATTTATGAAGTTCCAATTTCGTATTACGGGCGCGGCTATAAAGAAGGTAAAAAGATTACCTGGCGCGATGGATTCGCAGCCTTGTATTGGATCTTTAGGTATCGCTTTTTTGATTAATCACAGAAACACGGAATACACTGAATTTCTTAATTATTTTTTATTTCCGTGCATTCCGTGCTTCGGTGATTAAAAATGAGCTCGGCACCAGAATATCTAAACCAGCAAACTCAGCACGCCATCTATGAGAGTTTGGAAACACTTAGTCAAACACCTAAGTATTATCGGTGGTTGTGTTCGCGGGTGCAGCCGTACATCCGCGGTAAGACATTAGAACTTGGAGCAGGGATCGGCAATTTCGCACAGTGGGCACGTACATTTTCAACTGAATATCATGCAACGGATGTCGATCCGATCCTTGTTGAACGATTGAAACAAGATTTTCCAAAAGCATTCCGCTGGGATCTGTTTGAACCCTTCCCAGGCGACGATCTCTACGACACTGTGATCATCCTGAATGTAATTGAACATCTGCAAGATGATGCAGGCGCGATGGAAGCCTTATTTAATCGATTACAGCCTGGCGGTCATTTGATCGTGATGGTTCCGGCAATGCATTTTCTGTACGGCTCTTTAGATCGAGCATTCGGACATTACAGGCGTTATCACAAATCTGAAATGGTTCGATTGATGGAACATGTGAATTTAGATGTTGTTCGCGATATGTATTTGAATATTGCAGGCATGTTCGGGTGGTACCTTTATGGAAAGATTCTGAAACATGACCAGCTTCCTCAGCAACTTTGCAGCCGCTTTAATCTCGTATTACCATTGCTAAAAATAGAACGACCTCTCGCTCATTTTGCCGGGCTTTCGTTGATCACCGTGGGACGGAAATGTACACCGAAACAGAAATAAAACTTCCGATCGAAAATCTGGAAGAAGCGCATCAAAAAGTTGCGGGCTTGAATGTTAGGCCGCAAAAAGAACGTCATTTTGAAGATAACTACGTATTGGATACTTCCGATTCGTCCGTTCGGAATAGTGGCTGTTTGTTGCGTGTCAGAATGGTGTCTTCAGCGGATCGCGAATCCTGCATGCGCACGCCCGGAATTCTGACATTCAAAGGAACTTTACAAATCCATGATGGGATCCGAAATCGCGAAGAGATCGAATGTATTGTGGATCCGCCTGAAACATTTCTAAAAATTTTTGAACGCCTTGGTTATTCATTAAAATTTCGATATCAAAAATATCGGGCTATTTATTCGATCGAACAAAAACAGATCCACATCTGCATTGATGAAACTCCAATCGGAAATTTTTTTGAGCTGGAAGGTCCGGCTGAAGAAATTCATGAAATCGCCGCAAAGCTCGGTTACTCGCGCGAACAATATATCACTGAAAGTTACGGCGGACTTTATTATCGTTGGTGCAAAGAACGAGGCATCGAATCATCCAATATGGTTTTTTGAATGAAAGCACTTTTGCTTGCTGCGGGACTCGGAACAAGACTCAAACCTTTTACTTTTGTTCAAGCAAAAGCCAGCATCCCTTTTTTGAACGTTCCAATGATTCATTATCCTTTGCAATATCTCTCCACCAATGGAATTTCAGAAACGATCATTAATTTGCATGCGCATCCTGACTCCGTTCAGCAAGCTGCAGGAAATCATTTTGGATCGATGCCAATCAGCTATTCACATGAGCCAGAAATCTTAGGAACTGCAGGCGCGATGGCAAAAGCATCAACTCTGCTTGGACATGAAACTTTCGTAGTAATGAACAGCGACATGATTTCAGATATTCCGTTAGCTGCGATTGCGGAACATCATCGAAGTTCAGGAAATCTCGTTACGTTGGCCGTAATGGATGCGGAGCGCTTCCCTGCTTATAGTCCACTTTATTTCGATCCTGAAAATCTAAAGCTAACAGGAATTCGCGAAGGCACAGGAATGAGGGCTCATTACAGCGGGCTGCAGATTGTAGATCCAATGATCATCGAAAGAATTCCGCCTGATCGGAAGACTGAAATTTTCAAAGATATTTATCCGGAATTAATAACAGAAGGCCGGATAGGCGTTGTTTTGTATGATGGGTTGTGGCTTGAAATGGGAACGTTATCGGAATTTTTGAAGTCGGCCATAAAAATATGCGATACTCCGTTGCCCTCTCATTTATGTCCTCCCGGGATGGAAGCAATTCTGATTTCGCCGGCAGCACAGGTTGATCCGGGCGCAAAACTTTCTGACAGTATTGTCATGAAAAATGCGATGATAAAGGAAGGATATAATTTAGAAAGTTGCATTGTGGGGGCTGAAACAAAAGTCGATAAATCATATCGCAATGCAGCGTTGTGCCGTGGCTTTTTACCCTGGTTCTTTAACCACAAAGACACAAAATGACTTACAAAGATTTATTGAACCGAAATCTTCCTGACGGACTTCCTGATGGATTTAGCGCCTCTCAACTAACCGGTGACGCTTCATCGCGCGCCTATTATCGGATTCGAGTTCCAAACGGTGAAACGGTAATGTTGATGAAGATGCCGGAACCGTTTGATGAATCTGATTTTTCATATCTGCGAAATTTTCATTTGTTCCGCTCCATCGGCGTTCCACTCGCAAGCATTCTTGAAATAAATTCCGAACGTGGATTTGTTCTGTTGCAAGATCTTGGTGATGATACTTTTTATGAATTGTATGATCGGCTACCACAAAACTTACGGCTCTCATATCTACTTAAGACAGTTGAATATCAATCGTTTATTGAAAAAGCGCAGCCGAATGATCCATTGTCATTTGACACAGCAAAATTCATGTGGGAAATGAACTATTTTTACAATCATTTTTTGATTGGCTTTCGTAAAGCAGAAATTTCGGAAAGTGAAAAGTCGGAACTGCAAGAACACCTGTTGAGGCTTTCAACTGAATTAGCAGAACGTCCAAGATTTTTTTGTCATCGCGATTATCATTCGCGCAATTTTATGGTCCGATCAAGATCGTGTTTACGTGATCGATTTTCAGGATGCGCGATTCGGACCTGCCACCTATGATCTCGCATCTCTTTGTTACGATTCTTATTTGCAGCATCCCGTAGAATTAATTCGAAAGTTGGAAGAGGCTTTCTTTGAGAGACATCCCAATAGCGATACCCAATCGTTCGAATATCCTCGTATGTGCTTGCAAAGAAACCTTAAAGCGCTTGGAACGTTCGGTTATCAAAGCATGGTTTTAGGTCGAGATTTTTACCGGCAATTTGTACCGCCGACGCTGGAATATGTAAAAAAGCACCTTAAAGGTTTGCCTGAGTACTCCGATTTGAGTAAAATCCTTTCACGACATCTCCCCGAAATCCGCCCATAAGCGGAACTCAATCATTATTTTATTGTTCATCGTGGAGCATTTATGAAACAAACGTACATCGAAAACATCGGTAAACATGACGGACAGGAAGTCACTATAAAAGGATGGCTTCAGACCAAACGTTCTTCCGGAAAAATTCAGTTTCTGATCGTTCGCGATGGCACCGGCACAATTCAAGGAGTGATCAGTGCATCATCCGTATCGGCGGAAGTCTTTCAGCAATTCGATCGTGTAACTCAGGAAAGTGCAATTATTGTTCATGGCAAAGTGCGCGCTGATAAAAGAGCGCCATCCGGATTTGAAATGGACATCAACAATTACGAGATCGTAAGCATCGCAGATGAATATCCGATTACACCGAAGGAACATGGAACAGCATTCCTGATGGAGAAACGTCATCTGTGGCTGCGATCATCACGACAACATGCGGTGCTCCGCATCCGTGATGAAATTATTCGCGCCTGTCGCGATTTTTTGCATCAAGAAGGATTCACACTGATTGATTCGCCGATTTTTACACCGGCAGCTTGTGAAGGAACAACTACATTATTTGAAACAAATTATTTTGATGAAAAAGCATATTTGACTCAAAGTGGCCAGCTTTACAACGAAGCAGCCTGCATGGCATTCGGGAAAGTGTATTGTTTTGGTCCGACATTCCGCGCGGAAAAATCAAAAACGCGACGTCATCTCACAGAATTCTGGATGATTGAACCGGAAGTCGCATATGCAGAACTCAATGACATCATGGAACTGTCGGAAAATTTCATTTCATACATTGTCCGGCGTGTTCTTGAAAATCGGAAATTAGAACTAAAAACTTTAGAAAGAGATACCGCGCCGCTGGAAAAAATTACGCCGCCATTTCCAAGAATCTCTTACGATGAAGCCGCAAAATTTCTGCAACAAAAGGGGCTACCTTTTGAATATGGATCTGATTTTGGTGGGACCGATGAAACAGTATTATCCGAAAATTATGATAAACCGGTAATGGTGCATCGTTATCCTGCGGAAGTGAAGGCATTTTATATGCAGCCTGATCCGGAAAATCCAAATCTGGCTTTGTGCGTGGATGTGCTGGCACCAGAAGGATATGGTGAAATCATTGGTGGCAGCCAGCGAATTCACGATCATAATCTGTTGTTGGAACGGATTCAACAGCACAAGTTGCCGGTGGAGGCATTTGAATGGTATTTGGATTTACGGAAATATGGAACCGTGCCACATAGCGGATTTGGAATGGGGATTGAGCGGATGGTATCGTGGATTTGTAAATTAGATCACGTGCGCGAAACGATTCCATTTCCGCGCATGTTATACCGCATTTACCCATAAAAAAAATGAACCACAAAGTCGCAAAAAGAATAGGACTCATAAGTCTTGGTTGTCCAAAGAATTTAATCGATAGCGAAGCTATGCTTGGACAACTTGTCGAAAAAGGCTATTCAATCGCTGCCGATCCAGCCGATTCAGAAATCATCATTGTAAATACCTGTGGCTTCATCGAACCCGCAAAAAAAGAATCGATTGAAACGATCCTTCGAGCTGCGGAATACAAAACGAAAGATCCCGACAAAAAATTGATTGTTGCCGGATGTTTAGTTCAGCGATATGGAAAAGAGTTAAAAAAAGAAATGCCGGAAGTAGATCACTTCGTCACACTGAATGATGTTGAAAGGATCGTAGAAGCTTGCGGTACAGAATTTGAAGAACGGCTGGATCAACAACCTGCTGACTATATTTATGATGGCAAGGTTCGCCGTATCATCACGACACCTGGCTCGTATGCATATTTAAAAATCGCGGAAGGTTGCGATCATGTTTGTTCCTTTTGTGCTATCCCATCAATGCGCGGACGTTATCGCAGCCGCACAATCGCATCCATTTGTGCTGAAGCCCAGGATCTCGCTCAACAAAGTATTAAAGAGCTGGTGTTGATTTCGCAAGACAGCACTATTTATGGCTGGGATCTTGGATTAAAAGAGGGACTCGCCATTCTGGTTCGTGAACTTGCAAAGACCGAAGGGATTGAATGGATCCGTGTGATGTATTCGTATCCAACAAGCTTACGAAAATCGTTTTTGCAAGCGATGGCTGAAATTCCAAAAATCTGCAACTACATTGATATGCCCCTGCAACATGCCAGTGGGTCTGTTTTAGCGCGGATGCAGCGCGGCGGGAATTCAGATCAATATCGCCGCATGATTGATAACATACGTGATACCGTTCCGGAAGTTGCAATTCGCACAACGTTGATCGCCGGTTATCCTGGTGAAACAGATGAAGATTTCAAACAGCTTTACGATTTTGTAAAGGATGTAGAATTCGAGCGATTAGGAGTTTTCACCTATAGTGATGAAGAAGGAACTACAGGATTTGATCATCACCCAAAAGTTTTGCGGCGTATAGCAGTTCAGCGCCGCCGCGAACTAATGACACTGCAATCTACAATTTCAAAAAAGCATAATCGCGCGATGATTGGCAAGAATGCGAAATTGCTCATCGATAAAGCCGAAACAAATTCCGGAGTTGGACGTCTCTTCAGTCAAGCTCCTGATATTGATGGAGTGGTGAAAATCAAAGGTATAAGTAATGCTGTTCCCGGTGAAATTATAGATGTTGTGATCAGCGGTGCCGGTGAGTATGATCTGAACGCCCGCCTAATATAGAGCATGATCACAGTACTCGAATATAGCAAACCCACCAAAACCGTTTCTGTTTACGAAAATGTTGATTGGCGGAAATTCCAAACAAAGCCCGATCATCTTTACTGGTGGGATCTTTTTAATTTAACCAATGATGAAACTCTCATTTTGAGTGAGAAATTTCATTTTCATCCGCTTGCCATCGAAGATTGCATCGCCGATGTTCATTATCCGAAGGTGGATTACTACGAAAGCTATTTGTATTTGGTGATGCATGGAGTTGATCTTGATGCTTCAAAAGATGAAGGGTTTGCTCCGAAAGAATTGGATGTTTTTCTATCAAAAGACTATCTGGTGACATATCACGAAAAAGACTCGCGTTCCATTGATGAAGTAAAACGAAGAGTTCAGCAAAAGGTACCGTTATTTGAATTTGGTTTGGATTTTGTACTGTATTCGATCATTGATGTAATGGTTGTACATTACCTGCCTGTTTTGGAATCAATCGAAGATCAGCTTGATGACACCGAAGAGCATATCTTTTCAGACCCTAAGCCTGACCTGCTTCGACATATACTTGCACTAAAGCGAACCGTTCTGCGATTGAAAAAAACAGTTTTTCCGCAGCGTGAAGTCATTAATCATCTAGCGCGAAATGAATATGAGTTTGTGCAAACACGAACACAGGCTTACTTCCGCGACGTTTACGATCATCTTTATCGTATGGCTGAAATGACTGAATCTTTCCGCGATATGAGCACAGCGATGATTGAAGCTTATCTGTCAACAGTATCCAATCGCATGAATGAAATTATGAAAGTCCTCACTACAATTACTACGATCTTTATGCCGTTAACAGTAATTACGGGAATCTATGGCATGAATTTCAAACACATGCCTGAATTAGAGTGGCGATTCGGATACTTTTTAGTGATTGGAATTATGGTGGTGGTTGTTTTATCTTTATTAAGCTATTTTAAGCAAAAACGTTGGATGTAATTTGTAAAATATGTTTCCACTAAGGGATACGGTACGCTCTAGAACATTTCCAATTGTAAACACAACCATCATTGTCATCAACATTCTCGTTTTTCTTTACGAATTCGCATTAGGACCTCATCTCGATGCATTCATCAGCGATTACGGCCTCACTCCGGTAAGATTCTTCTGGGGACTTAAACACGATTTAAAAGATGCAATCATTCCTGTCTTCACTGCAATGTTTTTGCATGGCGGTTGGCTCCACGTATTAGGAAATATGTGGTTCCTTTATATCTTTGGAGACAACGTTGAAGATCGAGTTGGCCATGTTAGATACATCTTTTTTTACTTGATCTGCGGAGTTGCTGCAGCTTTATCGCAAGCCTTTCTTTTTCAAAATTCTCAAGTTCCGATGGTTGGTGCAAGCGGCGCAATTGCCGGAGTCTTAGGCGCCTACTTTTTATTATTTCCGAAAGCGCGCGTGTTAACTCTTGTTCCGATATTCATCTTTTTGCAAGTGATGGAAATTCCTGCAGTAGTGTTCTTAATCTTCTGGTTCTTACTCCAATTCATTCAAGGAACTTTCACTTCCGCTGAAGGTGGAGGAGTTGCGTGGTGGGCTCATATCGGCGGATTTATCGCCGGTATGATTCTAATTTACGCTTTTAAAAAAAGAGAACCTCGAAGTCCTCGCGCAATTTATTTCGATGAACCGCCCCGCTATCAACTATAGGAGCGTTCCCTTCTTAGATTAGAAAGCGGCAATTCCCGTTGACACCGGCAAATCATACCAGGCTAAGACTTTATCCTTCATAAACTGCAAATTAACACTTCGTGCGTTGTTTCGAAAAATTCTTGAAACCACAAACCTCGACTGAAATCTTCAATTGATGAATGTGGCAACTGCTTTGCAATTGGCATCTATCGAACGTGCAACCAAGGAGGGTTGACCATGAGAAGAATCGTAACAAGCCTAGCAGTTTTGATTCTGGTGATGTTTAGCTGTTCGCAAATGGTTCTAGCACAAACAGCACAGGATCAAAAATCAACCGGAAAAGTTGTCAACATCAACACTGCGAATCAGAGTGAATTGGAATCGCTTCCTGGAATTGGGCCATCTCTAGCAAAAAAGATTATTGATTTCAGGCAGAAAAATGGTGGATTCAAAAATCCAAGCGATTTAATGGCTGTTCAAGGAATCGGTGAAAAGAAATATGAACAGTTGAAAACATTGATCTCAGTGAAATAAATATGCCATCCACTTCCACACGCTGATTCACCCAGGGCCGTCCACCCTGCGGGAGGCTCCCTCCCCCGTCGGAGGGAGCCGGGCCCGAAAATGATGCGAGGAAAAATATGGAACCGGAGTTTGCCCACTGGAGGTCACAGAGAGGGTCATCATTGTTAGAAGTGCTGATCGTGTTGGCATTGATTGGAATTTTTGTGCTGACATTATCAGCCGATTTATCAGGATCAGTTCGACGAAAAGATTTTGAATTGTTTGCAAGAGAAATAACTGTGCTTATGGAGCGATGTCGATGGAAAGCAATGAACGAGCGACGTTATGCAGGAATCGTTTTCGGATATCGAAATGGTATCTATCAGGCATCTATGCACGCAGACAGCAACGGCAACGGTATTCGCACTGCAGAAGTGAACACTGGAATCGATCCGTTGGTTGAGCGGCCTGTGGAGTTAAGCCGCTCAGCCGATGATATTCGTGCAGGAATTTTGAACGCAACAACTCCACAAATTCCCCCACGAACAGGATTCATCCCACAACCGGATGATCCTATTAAATTCGGCAGTTCCAATATCGCTTCTTTTTCACCAATGGGTGATTCATCATCAGGTACTTTGTATCTGGAGTGTGCCTCGCAAAAACAAATGTACGCAATCGTGATTTATGGTGCGACTGCGCGAATGAATGTCTGGCGGTTCAGCAATTATCAGTGGCAAATGGTGGGAGATCGGTAGGATCTCTCCTGGAGAAAGGGAGCGGGCGACGCCCGCCTCGGCCCCGCTCCCTATTTTTTTGAACCACAGAGTCGCAGAAATGAACAAAGAAATAGATAAGGAAGTTAATCAATTAACGCATGAGATCATTGGGTCTGCCATTGAAGTTCACCGAAGTATTGGACCAGGATTTCTTGAAACGGTCTATGAAGAAGCTCTTTGTTATGAATTGCAACTTCGAAACATTCCATATGTAAGACAAAAGCCCATCAGATTGAAATATAAAAGCATTCACGTAGGTGAAAGCCGAGTCGATCTGTTTGTCAAACAATTGGTTATTGTTGAACTGAAATCAGTTGATGCATTGGCACCAATTCACCTGGCTCAAGTGATTTCGTATTTGAAGGCGACCCACACCAATTTAGGTCTATTAATTAATTTCAATGTACCGATATTGAGGCAGGGAATCAAACGCGTTATTTCTACTTAATTGAATTTTGTGCTCTCTGCGGTACGATCATTGAATGAAAATTTATCTACTATCTTTGTCTCTTCTTTTTTTCATCTCAATTGTTTGTATCGCTGAAGTTCCAACTCATACCTATTCGATTGTGGCGCGAGATCCGCAAACCGGAGAACTTGGAGTAGCAGTTCAATCTCATTATTTTTCCGTAGGCCAAAGAGTTCCATGGGCTGAGGCAGGTATAGGAGCAGTTGCAACTCAATCTTTTACTGAACCTTCCTACGGTGCATTAGGTTTGCAATTAATGAAAGCCGGTAAAACTGCCCCTGATGCGTTAAAAGCATTAATTGCAGGTGACTCAAATGCTGATGTGCGGCAAGTTGCAATGATTGATGCAAACGGAAATGTTGCAACTCACACCGGCAAAAAATGTATTGCTGATGCAGGACATCATATTGGGAAGAATTATTCAGTACAAGCCAATTTAATGTCGAATGCTAATATCTGGCCGGCAATGTCAAAAGCATTTGAATCAGCACAGGGTTCACTTGCTGAACGGATGCTTGCAGCCTTAGAGGCCGCTCAAAATGCTGGCGGAGACATTCGCGGTCAACAATCGGCTGCAATTCTGGTCGTTTCTGGAAAGCCAACCGGGATTTCATGGAAGGATCGCATTTTAGATCTGCGTGTGGAGGACAATCCGAATCCGCTTCAAGAACTACGGCGGTTAATGCGGATTCAAGAGGCATATCATCATGAGGATCTTGGTGATAATTACATCGCAGAAAACAATCTTGATGCTGCATTCAAAGAATATGAAAAAGCATCGCAATTAGAGCCCGAAAATGATGAGCTACGGTTCTGGTTTGCGGTAAGTCTCGTTACCACAAAAGAGAAAGAAAAAGCGCTGAAGCTATTCAAAGAGATATTTGAGAAAGATAAACGGTGGCTGGAATTAATTGATCGATTACCTCCTGCTGGCCTATTGCCAGCAGAAGTTGTTCCTGAAATTAAATCCGTAATGAAAAAATGATCTTGGAGACCTGGTGATTGAGTTCACTGGTTGTCCACATCATTTAAAGTGTCTTTTTGCTCTTCCTGCCGATCTTGTTCTTCTTTGCGGATCTCCTTGATGTCTTTATAGGCGTCGAATCCCCGTTGATAATGTTCAGCCGGCTCAGTTGTGCCAACCTCGTAATTTTCCCCCTGCTCTTTCTTCTGTTTTTCACCCAACATTTTGTCCAGGGGTCTTTCTTCTTTTTTCTTAGAACAGCCAATAAAAACCAATAACAAAATCAGAATGGGGATTAGCTTTTGCACAGGATGATTGTACCTCAAAAAGGGCGGCCTATTTTCGTGGGTTATAATGACGAGCGTGAACGTGTCAGCCGACGCAAAGTCGAAAACAGAGCTATCGGATGCCAGTCTGATAGAACGCTGTCTTAAAGGAGAACAGGAAGCGTGGGAGGCAATTATCCGTCGATATCAAAATTTAATTTACTCTGTCCCAATTCGATATCATTTCTCATCCCAAGATGCCGCCGATGTATTCCAGCATGTGTGTGTAATATTACTCGAGAAACTCAAGACACTTAGAAATTCTGAAACGCTTTCCTCCTGGCTTTATATCACTACGAAGCGCCAATGCTGGAAAATAGCAAAAAAGAAGAAAATGGAAACTGAGCTGCAAGAGACTTCGGATGAAATATCAGAATCGAACAGCGAAAATCTAGTATTGCAGCATCAAATAAAGACGGGAGTTGACCAGCTTTCCGGGAAATGTCGAGATTTAATCTTTGCGCTGTATTATGCCGATCCTCCTTATTCCTATGATCAAATAACTGAAAAGCTGGGTATTCCATTCGGGAGCATTGGTCCGACTCGAGCACGATGTCTTGAAAAATTACGCAAAATCCTGAGTGGTAAGGACTAAAATGATGTATTTTTTTGATGAGCCGCGAATTCTTTATAAGAGGAAGGACGGTAGCGAAATATGAAGTGCCCAGAATTTCAAATCATTCTTGATCTTATCGAAAGCCGGCTCGACCGAGCACAAACTCGAAAAATTGAGACTCATGTCAACGAATGTAACAATTGTGCTGAAAAACTTAAATGGGCCAAAGAATCTTTAGCTGCAATGAAAGACATGGCGCTAGTCGATGCTCCCGATTACGTCATCCAGAAAGCAATTTCAATATTTCCTAAGAAGTCAGCCAAATTTTCAGAATGGGTATTGGCGAAATTAAGTTTTGATAGTTGGGTCACACCGCAACTTGCGGGAGTCCGTGCAGAGGATGCCGGACCACGTCAGCGGATCTATCAAACCGAAACCTGCAAGATCATTCTGATGACCGAACCGGATCGATGGATCGGTCAAATTGTACCAATTCAGCCTGGCGTCGAAACAGCGGGATGTCTGGTCGAATTAACTTCAAAACACAAGGTGTTAAAAAGCACGGTTACGAATCAGAATGGCGAGTTCATGCTTCCGGTAAAGCCGACCAAAAATGCGGAGTTAAAAATTCACGGCCCTGAAGCTATTCTGGTCCGCGATTTCAAATGATCTTTGCATTTCCGCGCCTGCCCACTAATGCAAAATTAGTCTTCTAATTTATAGTTGAACTATCACAACTAAAATCCAAGGAGGCACAATGCTAAAAGAGTTCAAAGAATTTATCATGCGCGGAAACGTTCTTGATCTTGCGATCGGTATCATCATTGGCGCGGCATTTGGGAAAATTGTTACATCATTTGTGAATGACATATTAATGCCACCAATTGGCCTTCTGCTAGGCCAGGTTAATTTTAATAACTTATTCCTGAGTTTGAATGGTCAATCTTATGTATCTGTGGAAGCGGCGAAAACAGCCGGTGCGCCTACTATTAACTATGGATTGTTTGCTCAAACTATTATCGATTTTTTGATCGTGGCTTTTGTAATTTTCTTGATAGTGAAACAAGTAAATCGTTTAAGAAAAAAACCGGAGCCGACTCCAACAACGCGTGAATGTCCATTTTGCACTTCCATTATTTCCAAAAATGCAAAACGTTGCCCATTCTGTACGTCTGAAGTGCCTGTGGCAGCATAATCAAATTAGGAAATTGCTATGAATATGTCTTTAAACCAGAAAAAATTAATCCCAAGGGATGTGCTGTTTGGAAATCCTGAAAAGGCAGCCCCACTGATTGCACCTGATGGAAAGAGAATGAGTTATCTCGCTCCATTAAACAACGTTTTGAATGTTTGGGTAGGTACTGTCGGACAAAATGATTTTCGTCCTGTAACAAAAGATACGGACCGAGGGATTACGCGTTATTTCTGGAGTAAAGACAATCGCCACATTCTTTATTTACAGGATGCTGGTGGAAATGAAAACTGGCGTCTCTTTTCAGTGAATCTAGAATCCGGAGAGACTCGCGATCTCACGCCGTTTGAAAATGTGCAAACTCAAATTCTGGATCACAATAAGAAATATCCGAATGAATTATTGATAGCCATGAACCGTGACAATGCCCAATTGCACGATGTCTATCACCTGGATCTTCGCAGTGGTGAATTGAAACTTCTGGAGAAAAATCCTGGAAATGTAGTTGGGTGGGTTCCTGATACTGAAATGAAAGTAAGAGGCGCAATGGCAGCAACACCACACGGCGGTTTTGATTTGTTGATCAAGAAGAAGAGTGAATCAAGCTGGGAAAAAATCATCGAATGGGATGAGGAAGATAGTCTAACAAGCTCGCCGGTAACATTCTCCAGTGATGGAAGTTTGTATCTTGCTGATTCGCGAAACGCAAATGCCGCACGGTTGATAAAGCTTGATGTAAATTCCGGAAGGATTCAGGTATTGGTGGAAGATCCTGAATATGATGTTAGTGAATTTTTGGTGAATCCAGACACTCAAGAGATCGAAGCAGCTGGTATGGTTAAGGATCGTGATCAATGGACAATTCTTGATGAAGCCGTTCGGGAGGATTTAGAAATTATTCGCGGATTGCATCGCGGCGATTTCTTCCTTTTGAATCGTGATGATGCTGATCAAATCTGGATGATCGGATTCACTGTCGATAATGGTCCTGTTCCTTATTACGCTTACAATCGCAAAACAAAAATGGCGGAATTTCTATTTTCAAATAGGCCTGACTTAGATCAATACGAACTAGCACAAATGGAACCGATTTCTTTTCAATCACGTGATGGTCTTACAATTCGCGGTTACCTCACACTTCCGCAAGGTGCACCAAGATCAAATTTGCCGATGGTCCTGAACGTTCATGGTGGTCCGTGGCACAGAGATACCTGGGGGTATGATGCAGAAGCACAGTGGTTGTCCAACCGCGGTTATGCATGTCTTCAAGTAAATTTCCGCGGATCTACTGGATATGGAAAACGCTTTTTGAATGCTGGCGATCGCGAGTGGGGCGGCAAAATGCATGATGATCTTGTAGATGCAGTGCAATGGGCGGTACAACAAGGGATCGCAGATTTGAAGCGGATCGCAATCTATGGCGGATCATATGGTGGATATGCTTCACTGGTTGGCGCCACTTTCACTCCGGATCTGTTTCGCTGCGCAATCTCAATTGTTGGTCCAAGCAATTTGATTACGTTCATCAATACAATTCCGCCTTACTGGTCAACATTTCTTGCAGTGATGCATAAACGTCTTGGTAATCCTGATTCTGATAAAGATTTTCTGATTTCACGATCACCTTTAAATAAAGTTGATCAGATCCGTATTCCCATGCTCATTGCACAAGGTGCGAATGATCCTCGAGTGAAACAAGCTGAATCAGAACAGATTGTGCAAGCAATGCAGAGCCGCGGAATTCCGCATGAATATTTATTGTTTCCGGATGAAGGGCACGGATTTGTGAAACCGGAAAATCGTTTGAAGTTTTATGCAGCCGCCGAAAAATTTTTAGCAACCCATCTGGGCGGCCGTTACGAGGGTTGATTCTTACCTTTTTGTGTCGGCAATCTGCTTGTCCCGATCCAACCCAAACGCCAAAAAATAATTAACAAAATGATGGCTACAACCGCCATAAGGGTTAGAACTATAAAGTAACCTCGCTCTGATTTTAGCTCCGGCATATTTTGGAAATTCATTCCATAAATCCCCGCAATCAATGTAAGCGGTAAAATAATTGCGGAGACAACCGTCAACACACGCGCAATTTCACTGGTTTTACTTGCAGCTCCTGCTTGAATATTGCCAACAATTCCGTCCAATAAATCACGGGATGAATCGATTGCAGCACGGATCGCAATGGCATTTTGAATCATCTCACCGAATGATGCACGAGCTTCATCACTTACAAAAGGGCTCCGTTTGGAAACGAGCTGCATCAAAACTATGTGCAAGCTTGCGGCAAGTTTTTTCAATGTAAGGATGTTTAATCCGGCCACTAAGATTTTTGCAGCCAGTTTTTCGTGATCTCCTGCCAGTACTTCAGTTTCAAGTTTGTCCAGGAAATTATCGTTTGCTAAATTCAAGTGGGCGTAATCGTAAAGACACCGTTGAAGAAACAGGAATGCCAGAAACCCTGGCGTTTTTCCAGCAAAACGGAAACTTTCGGGGCAGGTTTGTTTCACATATTCAACCGCATCCAATGGATGGCGGTGAAAAGTTACAACAAAATCTTTTCCAAGAACCAGGATCATCCGTGAAAATTCAATTTCTGATAATCCATGAGATGTATCCAGATGGCGTTCCGGATTGTCAACTTCATATAAATAAAATGCAAGACAATCGCTGCGCTCAAGAATTCGTGGCAGGACTTCCGGCTCATCAAAATGACTGACCAGCACCAGATCAATATCAAGCAAACGCAATACGTCGTTCAGCGCCAGAATATCCGGACCTTCAATATCGATCCAGCAAAAAACATCAGGATCCTTTAATTCTTGATCAACACTATCCCAGCTAAATGTTCTATAAGTGCGATTAACTGGATTAAAACTAACACCATGCAAAGCTGGTTTAATTCCACCCTCTGCTTTCGATGCACCTGAATTCATCATGGCATGATTGTAACAAAATTTGCTCGAAACGCTTGGGAATTACATAATATCAGTGCTGAGTGTTCAGTTTTGAGTACTGAATGCTGAGTCGCCCAGGACTCAGCACTCAAAACTTATGACTGGAATTAATATGTCTTACAAAATTTCCTTTGTTGTTCTCCTTTTTCTTGCAACTTTTTCATTCAACTTTATTGAAGCCGGCCAGGTCCCACCAGGCTTCACTGATACATTGATAGTGGGAGGTCTTAGTCAACCAACTGCTTGTGAATTCGCTCCTGATGGAAGGCTTTTCATCCTTCTAAAGGGAGGAACGGTTCGAATTTTAAAAAATGGATCATTGGTATCATCTCCTGCTTTGAATCTTCAAGTTACTGACAACAGTGAACGAGGTTTGTTGGGAATTACTTTTGATCCATCTTTCTCTTCAAATCAATTCATCTATTTATATTACACAACACCAAATTCAGATCCAAAAAATCGGGTTTCACGTTTTGTGGTGAATGACGATACGATCGATCGCAATAGTGAACGAGTTATTGTAGATGGAATCCGATCCGATGCAGGCAATCACAACGCAGGTTGGATTCAATTTGGAAAAGATGGCAAACTTTACATCGCAACCGGCGATGGCGGCGCGAATCCCCAAAACGCGCAAAGTCTTTCCGGTATTAATGGCAAAATCCTTCGCGTTAATAGTGATGGAAGCATTCCGCCAGATAATCCATTTGCAGGAGAACAAGATCGTAGAGGAGAAATTTTTTGCTACGGTCTGAGAAATCCATGGCGCTTCACATTTGATTCTGTTAACGGAACTTTATTCATCGCAGATGTAGGCCAAAATACTTTCGAAGAGGTGAATATCGGACGAAGCGGTGGAAATTATGGATGGCCTAACGCTGAAGGTACATCAAATAATTCCAACTTCATTAACCCCATTTTTACTTATAACCATAATGGAGGCAGCGCATCCATCACCGGTGGAATCATTTATCGTGGAAATTCATTTCCGGCTGAATTCAATGGGGCCTATTTTTACGGAGATTTCGTTCTTGGATTTATCCGTTACTTAAGATTGAGTTCTTCAAATGCGGTAATATCTGATAATGAATTTTCTCAGGATGCAGGAAGCGTTGTTCATATGACTCAAGGAGCGGATGGTGCAATTTATTATGTACTGATCGGAGAAAGTCAGATTCGAAAAATTCAATTCGGTTCAGGAAATAACAGCATGCCTGTTGTAAAAGTCACAAGCAGTGCGCGATCTGGACTTCTTCCGCTCACGATTAATTTTTCTTCAGCAGGTACGTTTGATCCCGATGGCGATCCGCTTACATTTCGATGGCAATTCGGTGATGGTACCAGTACGAACGGTCGACAGGTGAATCATACGTATCGAACCGCGCAAAATTTCAATGCACGTTTGATTGTCAGTGATTCGCACGGCGCTCAAGTAACATCCAGGATTCTAAAAATTTTTGCAGGCGATCGACCTCCTGTTCCACAAATTACTTCACCTGCTGCAGGAACAACTGTTCGACCAGGTCAAACCGTGCACTTCAGCGGACGCGCCGCCGATCCGGATGAAGGATTGTTAGATCCATCAAACTTGACCTGGACAGTCGTTCTTCATCATAACGATCACACACATCCTTTTCTTGGACCACTGAAGGGCGTTGCATCCGGAACATTTACGATTCCAACAAACGATCATACTGATGGAAGAGTTTTTTACAGGATTCGATTTAAAGCGACTGACAGTCGCGGTCTCGCAGTCTTTAAATCTATTGATATTCCAAGACAATGATTGGGAGGGACATGAATGAAAATCACGATGGGGATTCTAGTTGCGTTCATATTGATTGCTTCTAATGTTATGGCGGCAGTGCAAACCGTAACAGGCGAAGTAGTCGATACCTTTTGCTATGCAACCCGTGATGCAAAAGGCAAAGAGCATGCTCAGTGTGCTTCATCCTGCATCAAAGCCGGCATACCGCCAGCGATTCTGACAACTGATGGTGTAATGTACTGGCCACTTCGTCAAGATCACAAACCAGCAAATCCGTTGTTTGAGAAATTGGGCGGAGAGAAAGTTAAAGTAACAGGAACAGTCTACGAAAAAAACAATACAAAATTTATTGTGGTTTCTTCTGTAGAAAAAGCGCAGTGACTTTGCGGTAGAATCACGGCACATCAAACTGCGCAGTTGCAGCAGCCGCAGTACTACCGATGCGGTCGTGTACCGTAATTACCATTTCATAACGGCCCGCCGGAGAATTTGTAGGAACTGATAACTTGTATTGAAAATCAATTGATCTGTATTCAGGTTCGCCGCTTTCCTTTACATCATTCATTACGTCTTTTGAAAGTTTGGGAACGGTGTCCCCATTCGGATCCACTGTTTTCAAATCTTGCACAAGATGAATTCTGGCTGAACCGGAACTTTTATCATTCGCAAAATTCATTACTTGAAAATCAACTGTGATTAAATAGGAATCTTTTTCCAGCACTTTATGTACAAGCACATTTGTGATTTGCAGATTTTTTATCACGGCAACGGGAGCCGGAGATTCATTTACCACCGGTGATATTTTTTTCGGAGTCATCTGTTGTGGCGCAGCAGGATTCTCCACCGACATTCCTGCAGGACTTAATTTTACAGATTGAATTTTCCATTTTTCATTTTCGCGTACCAGTTGATATTCCGCAGGTAATTTCGAACCATCTTCACCGGTAATAGTTCCTTTCAGGATTGTTAAACCTCCAACATTCTTGCTGCGATCACTTGAAGAAAATTCTTTCGGATTTTTTAGAATCGGATAATCTTCAACCATATTTAAGAAATCATCCCTGTTTGTTGATTTCTGAAAAGCAAGTGAGCAGTAAGAGTAGGCGCGATCAATATCATTGTGGCGAAGCGCACTGAGTTGATCATTGACCGTCTGCAATTCTTCCTTTCCGATATTGGAAATAAAAAAATAAATCAGACCGACACCGATCAAAGTTAAGAGAAGACAACCAACACCACCGAGAATCGCTAATACTTTTGGGCTTCTTTTACGTACTGGATGGATTGGTTGAGGAAATTCACCGCTTGGTTGCTGCAGATATGAATCCTGCGGATTATCTACCATGGCTGGAATTATAGCCAAATATGAATATCCCACAAATAGCATGGGATTTTTTTAATTCCCCAACATACAGCGCTGTGACTCATTTCTATTAGCAATAGTGTTCACCTTATATATAGGTTGCTAGTTTGCGCTGAGCTTAATACTACAAATATCGCGCTACAAAATGCTTGACACCGGGTTTCATGTCCCGTATACTGCCGATAGGAAAAAAAAGGACAAAAATGGTCGCAACAGGAGTTCCTCGGCTAGTTCAGGGTTAGTATGGCCACCAAACGAAAGACTAGTTTACGCGGAAATCAGCTTGCCACAGTTGACGAACAGGGTCGACTGAAGATTCCCACAAAGTTTAAAGACATTCTGGTGAAAGAATACGGGTATGAATTTTTTGTCACCAGCCTCACTGGAGAATATGTTTTGATGTACCCTCTTACGGTTTGGGAAGCTCAAGTAGAAGAGCGACTGACAAAAACCGCCCACCTAAATCCCCACCGAACCAAGCTGCTGGACGTCGTAAATTTTTACGGCGCTGACGTAACAATGGACAAACAGGGCAGGATTTCAATTCCCACAACGGCGAGGAACTCCGCGGCCATTCAAGGTGAAGTTTGCGTGTTAGGAAAAATTGATCATTTGGATATTTGGAATTTATCGCAATTTGAAAATAAACGGATTACCGGACCAGACCGATTATCGGAAGACGATCTTTTAAAACTTTTTGCTGAATGAAACCACAAAGCCTCAGAGCCTTTGTGGTTACAAATTCGCATTTATGTCGGAGACATCCGAGACCCTAATCTGCGCGGGAGTGGCCCCTATTCCCGCGCAGCCATAGTGTCCTGAACCAGCGAATTTGGAATTGCGGGATTGGGACGACCCGATAACGCAAGACTATGCGGATTCACAGGCCGGTTCTTTTAAAAGAAGCCGTTGCTTTGTTGAATTGCCGGAGCGGGGGATTGTACGTGGATTGTACCGCTGGGATGGCAGGACATTCCCAAGAAATCCTCAACGCTTCAGCTCCCGATGGACGTCTCCTGGCAATGGACAGAGATGAGCAGGCCATAGAAATTGTCCGGCAAAAGCTAGCAACGTTTGGAAATCGGGTAATCACAGTGCATTCGGATTTCCGAGAAATCAGAACAGTTTTGGAAGAGCAAGAGATGCAAGAAGTAAACGGAATTCTGGCAGATCTAGGAGCATCGATGCTGCAGTTTACGGATGCTCAACGTGGATTCAGTTTTCAGCAAGAAGGGCCGCTGGATATGCGGATGGATCGCAGTCAAAACGAAACTGCAGAAGATCTTGTGAACCGGCTGAGTGAAGCTGATCTGAAAAAAGTTTTGAAAGAGTTTGGGGAGGAAACTGCTGCCGGAAAAATCGCAAAACGGGTTGTTCAAGAACGGAAGAATAAACCGTTTCGAACAACAACGCAGCTAAGAGAGCTCATTGAAAAAGTAGTTCCGGCAAGACGCGGACAAAAGATTCATCCAGCAACACGCACCTTTCAAGCATTGCGAATTGCAGTGAATCACGAATTGGAAGGTCTGGGTGAATTTTTGTTTGATGCATTTGATGTTCTGGCAAGTGAAGGAAGGTTGGTGATTATTTCTTTTCACTCGCTTGAAGATCGGATCGTGAAACAGGTGTTCCGATTTTTATCGGCGGCTTGCCGCTGTTCTAAGGCGTTACCAATTTGCCGCTGTGGCGGTAAGCCGCTGTCCAAATTATTAACGTCTTCACCCGCCACGGCGAGTGAAAACGAAGTGAACGAAAATCCGGCAAGCCGGAGTGCGAAGATGCGAGCTATCGAAAAAATCGAAGGTACTGCACCTCGCCAATTATGGGGTCCATGGCTCAGGGAACATGAATAACCGCGTCTACATTCAATCTAAAAAACTTCGCCATCAAGAACCTGTACGTCAACGTGATCCAGTTCAATTTCGCACTTTAATGCTGATTCTCATTAGCAGTTCCTTAGTTGTGCTTGGAATCCTTTCATTTATATGGAGAGGCGTTGAAATCATCAGTATGGGTTACAAGATGCGGGGAATTTACTATCAGCAAAGCGTACTGAAAGAACAACGTCAGAAATTAATTTTGGAAAAAGCAGCATTATGTTCATTAAAAAGGATTGAGCATATTGCGTCTTCGCAATTAAACCTGGTGAAACCAAATCCAGATCAAGTAATCATTCTGCGGTCAAAAGTGGGCAAAAAGGATGCAAATTAGTTCATTTCGATCGAGCCGGATTCCAGCCGGACTAATCCGGACACGATTTCAATTCACAATACTTCTCTGCTTCGCGTGGATTGGAATCATCATTCTTCGCCTGTTTTTTTTGCAAGTTATCAAACACGAACATTACATTGCCCGCGCAAACAAACAACGTCAGAGCGTTGTGACTCTCTATCCGGAGCGAGGGCCGATACTGGATCGCAAAAATCGCCAGTTAGCGATCAGCATTGAGGAAGCTTCTGTTTACGGTATTACCGAAGAAATGAAAAATCCGCAAGACGTCATTGAAACGATCGGTAAAATTGTGAACATTAATTCGAAAGAAGTATTGGAGCACACCGAAAATAAATCCTTTTTTTGGATCGCTAGAAAAATTCCGCAAGAAAAAGCTGAAGCAATCAAGAGATTGGAATTGAGTGGAATTTATTTTACAAACGAAAGCCGTCGTTATTATCCAAATAAAAATCTCGCTTCTCACCTGCTTGGTTTCGTAGGAATGGATAACAAAGGTCTTTCCGGAGTTGAGTATCAATATGAACATGTAATCACCGGTGTTCCCGGAAAATTATTTGCTCTGCGCGATGCAAAGCGACGCCTGTTGATGACAGGCAATTCAATTCTTTCGCCATCATCCGGAAGAACGTTGCAATTGTCGATTGATGCTTCAATACAACATATCGCTGAAACCGAATTAGAAGCCGGTGTCGAAGAGCAAGGTGCAAGCGGTGGTGCTGTGATCATCATGAAACCGGAAACTGGCGAAATTCTGGCGCTTGCGAATGTGCCTGATTTTAATCCGAACATTTACGGTCAAACACAAGCTGGTCAATGGAAAAATCGGGCAATCACCGATTACTACGAGCCGGGCTCAACATTCAAGCCTGTAGTAGCAACGGCTGCACTGGATCAAGATCTTGTGAAACCTGATGATCAATTTGATTGCCAGTGGGGATCCATTGTTCTGGCTGGAATTGTGATGAAGGATCACAAACCATTTGGCATCCTGAGCTTCAGACAGATCATCGAAAAATCGAGTAATGTCGGAACAATCAAAATCGGATTAAAAGTAGGACCGGAAGGTTTAGTTCACTATGCGCGAATGTTTGGGTTCGGTCAAAAAACAGGAATTGATTTACCAGGTGAAAGTCCCGGTATTTTGCGCAATCCTAAAAAATGGTCTGCAATTTCAATCGGCGCAATTTCCATCGGTCAAGAAATTGGAGTCACGCCTCTCCAAGTTTTGCGGATGATTACAGCAATCGGAAATGATGGATATTTAGTATCACCTCATACTGTCCTGGGACTCTCTGACAGTTCAGGAGATTTAAAGCCGGCTGTGTTTCCTCAACCACAACAACTGCCGATTAAACACACAACATTAGCTACCGTTCGGGAATTTTTGGAAGGCGTTGTGGATCATGGATCGGGAACGCTCGCCCAAATTCCTGGATATACAGTCGCCGGAAAAACCGGCACTGCACAAAAAATCGACCATCAGGCACATATGCCGATGGCGGATACATTGCATCATTCGCTGGTTATGCGCCGGCACATCATCCGGCCATCAGCATGATCGTAGTTTTAGACAAACCTAAAAAGGAATTTTACGGTGGAAGAGTAGCAGCTCCTCTATTTCGGAAAATCGGACAACAGGTTTTGAAGTATCTGGACATTCCCCCTGACCAGATCACAGAAAATCCTGCAATTACTGCTAAAGCCGCGTTCCCCCGCGGAATAGAAGCAAATTATCCGGAAGGCATGGAGCCGGTTGCATTTACTCCTCCTCCTATTCAGCATCACAAGCTCGTCATTGCCCCTGACGACGGCAAGGCCAACGAGCTTGTGATGCCTTATTTGTTCGGCAAAACTGCCAGTGAAACAGTAGAAATTCTGAGTAAAACAAAAATACAATTCCGTCTACTCGGGACAGGCACCGTTATAAAACAATGGCCGGTTCCGGGCTCGACTTTAAACAAAGATGACATGATGATTATAACGCTGGCAAATTCCCAAAACTCGATTATTGCGGAACGGAATGCTTCCAGCAAGTAAGAATGAATCTAAAAACTTTGCTCGCTGCTTTGCAGAAATACGACATCTCCGGATCTCCCGATCTCGATATTACGAGCCTGTCATACGACTCCCGCAAAGTTAAAGCAGGCAGTCTATTCGCCGCACTTCCCGGCTTACAACATCACGGAAGTGAATTCCAGGCTCAAGCAGAAAAAAATGGTGCAATCGCGCTGTTGAGCGACCGAAAACTAAAATCATCGGCCACCACGATTATGGTTGAAGATCCGCGACTGGCGCTTGCCGGAATGAGCAATGCATTTTTTCAATATCCATCTACAAAACTGAAACTTTATGGCGTAACGGGTACAAATGGTAAAACCACTACCACGTATCTTCTGCACTCGATTTTAGAAGCGGCAGGACAACGTACCGGATTGCTGGGAACCGTGATCTATAGCGGTAAAGATTTTATTTCTGATTCGAAACTGACAACTCCCGAATCTCTCGATCTCCAGGAAATGCTTTCTAAGATGGTCGCAGAAAAATGCAATGCTTGCGTTATGGAAGTCTCATCTCACTCTCTTGTGCAGTCTCGCGTGGCGGGATGTGCATTCGAAGCAGCGATATTTACAAATCTGACCCAGGATCATCTCGACTTCCACAAAACAATGGAAGATTACTTCTGCGCAAAAAAAATTCTTTTCGATGGGCATACCTGTGCAACAAAAAGTGCATTTATTAATAAAGATGATCCTTATGGTCAGCGTCTTCTGGCTGAACGTAAAGTGTCAGGCCTGGATAGCTTTAGTTATGGATTTAGCGCAGGGTCAAACTTCCGTATTCGGGATTGGAAGACAACTCCGCAAGGCAGCAATATGGTGATCTGTTATGAAGGCAGGGACATCAAGATCAAGACTCCCCTGCTTGCCCGTTACAACGCTTACAACCTTTGCGGCGCTTTTGCAGCGGCTACAATTTCCGGAATTGATCGAGCCGCAATTCTTGGAGGCATTGAAAACATAAAACAAGTTCCGGGACGTCTGGAAAAAATTGACCATGGTCAGCCATATTTAATTTTCATCGATTATGCACATACCGAAGATGCTCTCCGTCAGGTGCTCAACACTTTGCGCCCTTATACCAGGGAGCGTTTGATTGTTCTGTTCGGATGTGGTGGAGAGCGCGATCGTGGAAAGCGTCCCTTAATGGGCCGCGCTGCCGGCGAATTAGCGGATGAAATTATTTTGACTTCCGATAATCCGAGATCAGAAAATCCTGCAAAAATCTTGCAAGATGTGAAAGCAGGCGTGGAGAAAAGTAAAAATACGGATTTTCACATCATCGAAGATCGCAAAGAAGCGATCGCGTTTGCTCTAAAAATGGCTACGCCAGGAGACACGATTTTGCTTGCCGGAAAAGGTCATGAAAATTATCAGGTAATCGGAAAAGAGAAACAGCATTTCGATGAACGTGAAATTCTTGCAGAACTGTTAAGTTCAACCACAAAGACACAGAAAGCTTAGTGTTTTTGTGGTTGGTTTTAAATGGTTTTATCTGTGGAGACGGTATTACGCGAAACAGCAGGGTGGCTGCTTCGCAGCGGGGTGGACTCTTTTTCTTTTTTCGCAATTGATTCAAGAAAAGTAAAACCTGGCAGTCTATTTTTTGCTCTGAAAGGAACACAAACGGACGGACATCTGTTTGTTGATGCTGCTTTTAAAGCTGGAGCAACAGGGGCAGTAGTTGAACGCGATCTCAAAGTTAACGGCACATTGGTTCAAGTGCAAGATTCAATGCAAGCACTTCATGATCTTGCAACCTACAGCAGAAAAAAAAGTGAAGGCCGATTTATTGGAATTACTGGAAGCGCAGGCAAAACATCGACCAAGGAATTTACAGCAAAAATTTTGATGGAACAATTTTCCGTATATAAAAGCGAAGGCAATCTCAACAGCATCACTGGCCTTCCTTTAAGTCTGCTGGCGATGAACAACGAACAACGTGCCGTCTTTGAAGCGGGAATGAATCATCCTGGTGAAATAGCTTCGTTAGGAAAAATGCTGCGTCCGCATGTTGCGGTGTTATTAAATGTTAATCCTGTCCATATCGAATACTTCGATTCAATTGAAGGAATCGCAGCTGAGAAGGCTTCCCTTGCGGATTGCGTTATTGATGATGGACCGACTATTTACAACGGCGATGATGAGCTGTTACGCAATGAGATCAAGCGCCGGAACGTGAAACAAATTTCATTTGGTCGGGCAAACAATTCCGATTTGCGTATTGAAGAATTGAATTTAAGAGGTGTCAGAGGTTTGGAAGCCACTTTGAATTGGAATGATGAAAAAATCAAAATTGAATCATCGCTTTGTGGGATGGGGAATGCGTACAACATTGCAGCAGCGGTTTGTGTTGCGCTAATTGAAGGAATGACGGCGGATGATATTCAGAACGGTGTAAAAAAACTAATCGCTTATTCGCAACGTGGAATTTTAATGGAGATTTCAGGAATTCATATTTACGATGATTCGTATAATAGCAATCCCCGCGCATTAGAGTTAGCACTTCAATTGATTTCTGATAGCAAAGGATTCAATCGAAAAGCCGCTATTGTTGGTGACATGCTTGAACTCGGTGAAAACGGAATCGCATATCACGAAGAAGCTGCCAGACAAGCTGCGAAATCGGGAATTGAGCTGCTGATTACTGCCGGTTCATTGACTCAACACATGGCTGATGAAGCTCGCAAATTTGGAATTTCTGAAGTTTACGCCACATCATCATCTATTGAAGCTGCCGATCTCGCGGCGAAAAAAGTACGAGCGGGAGATCTTGTACTGATCAAAGGTTCGCGTGGAATGAAAATGGAAACAGTAATTGAACGGCTGAGGAATTTGTAATGCTGCACTGGCTGCTCAGACCCGAAGTCACCGGCGTTGCACTGTTTCAATACATTACATTTCGTACAGCGGCGTCATCATTGACGGCTATGTTTATTACTCTACTTTTCGGCGGCTGGGCAATTCAAAAACTCAAAGATTTCCAAATCGGACAACACATCCGCGAAGAAGGTCCTGCTTCACATCAAACCAAAGCAGGAACTCCAACCATGGGTGGTCTGATTATCATTGCAGGAATTCTGATTCCTACATTGCTTTGGGCCGATCTGTTAAATCCGTTCATCTGGATTTTACTATTTGCACTTCTTTCTTTCGGCGCAATCGGATTTATGGATGACTATATGAAGCTAGCTAAACGCCGCAATTTGGGAATTACTGTCGTTCACAAATTTGCTTTGCAGATTCTTTGCAGTGCTTTGATTGGCGTTTTCCTTCTTTATCTTTCAAAAACCACGGACTATTACAACACTCGCTTAAATTTTCCATTTATTAAGTGGTGGCAACCTGATCTTGGATATTTTTACATTGCGCTTGTCATTGTAGTAATGGTAGGCGCCTCCAATGCAGTGAATTTAACTGATGGACTTGATGGACTCGCGATCGGTTCCGTACTAATCGCATCTGCAACGTACACAGCACTCGCATACATCGCAGGTCATTACGTTTTTTCGGAATACTTACGAATTATCTTTCTGAAAAATGCCGGTGAAATTACCGTGTTTGGCGGAGCCATGGTCGGTGCCAGCATCGGTTTTCTCTGGTACAACGCTTATCCTGCTGAAGTTTTTATGGGAGACGTTGGTTCGCTTTCGCTTGGCGGAGCAATCGGCACGATCGCAATCCTGATTAAACAGGAATTTCTGCTCGTTGTTGTTGGTGGTTTGTTCGTCCTGGAAGCGTTGTCAGTAATCATTCAAGTTTGTTATTACAAACTGACCAAAAAACGTGTGTTTCTTATGGCACCGCTCCATCATCATTTTGAATTAAGAGGATGGAAAGAGCCAAAAGTCATTATTCGATTTTGGATTCTAGCATTTTTGTTTATGTTGCTGAGTTTAACAACATTGAAACTACGATGATTGAAGGAAAAAACATTCTGGTTGCGGGCTTCGCTCGAACGGGTCAAGCTGTCGCCGAATTTCTGCAGAATCGCAACTGCGGTGTGATAGTTTCCGAAAGCCGCACTGAAAAAGAATTTGGAAATTATGAAGAACGCTTTCCCAAAGTGAAATTTGAGTTCGGTGGACACAAAACTGAAACATTTTTGCGATCTGATTTGATCGTCATCAGCCCGGGAATTCCCGACACGATAGAACCGATTGCAGAAGCGAAGAAGAAAGGCATTCGGATCATTTCGGAGATCGAACTGGCTTATCACTTTTTGAAAGGAACGTTAATTGGAATTACGGGAACCAATGGAAAATCCACAACCGTTGAGCTTACAGGAGCAATGATCCGGGCTGGCGGGAAGAATGCAATTGTTTGTGGAAATATCGGAACACCACTAATTCAATATTGCGAAAATTCAAAGCCGGAAGATTATTACGTTGTTGAAATCTCCAGTTTCCAACTTGAGACAATTTACGATTTTCGTCCGCATATTGCAGCCGTAATAAATCTTGCTGAAGATCATCTCGATCGCTACCCCTCCGTGAAACCATACTACGAAGCAAAAATGCGAATTTTTGAAAATCAAAAGCAGAATGATTTTGCAGTGGTGAATTATGACGATCCGTATTTACGCGTTCACATGCAAAATGTTCAATCGAATATATTTTGGTTTTCACGCAGAGAGAAGCCGCCAGCTGGAATTTATAGCGAAGATGGTTTGATAAAAACGATTTCCGGTGGTTCGATTGTGAATTTTTCACTGGGCAACTTAAAGGGCGTTCATAACCTTGAGAATACTTTGTGTGCCGCATCAATTTCATTGCTTTGCGGTGTTCTTCCAAAACCGATGCAAAGAGCGATCGAAAGTTTTGAAGGCCTTCATCATCGTATGCAATTTGTGGCTGAAGTTGGAGGAGTTCGTTATTACGATGATTCGAAAGCTACAAATGTTGATGCCGTTGTGAAATCGTTGGAGAGTTTTCCGGGAAATATTTTTTTGATTATGGGCGGCAGAGATAAAGGTTGTGATTATCGAGTTTTGGATCCGTTGGTACGTAAACGTGTGAAAAAACTTCTTTTGATTGGCGAAGCAAAAGATCGAATCACAAAAGAGTTAGGTCAGTCCAAAGAATTTCAATTTTTTGATTCGCTTGAAGATGCAGTGACAAATGCTGCAAATTTGGCTGTGCCGGGGGATGTGGTGCTGATGTCTCCGGCATGTTCAAGCTTTGACATGTTTGCGAATTATGAGGAACGAGGCAAGGTATTTGTGAATGCAGTGAAAAATTTAACCACGAAGTTCACGAATTAACACGAAGGATTTTGATTTTTTTTATATTCGTGTTCTTCGTGCCCTTCGTGGTTGAGTTGAATCAAAATGGCAAGGAAGATTAGTTCGGACAAATTGTTGTTCACGATTACTGTTGCATTGGTAATGTTTGGCCTGATTATGATCTATTCAGCGTCAGCCGTAATTGCGATTGAACAATATGGCAATCCATTTTATTACGTGCTTCGTCAGATCATTTGGTGCGTTTTAAGCTTCGGCGCGATGATGATCATGATGCATATTCCATACCGAACGTGGAACAATCGTGTACTCGTTTTTTCACTGATTGGAATTTCGGCCATATTACTGATCGGAGTTTTGTTCATGCCAGCAGTAGCAAATGTTCATCGCTGGTTTAGGATGGCCAGCTTCAATTCAACCCGCAGAACTTGCGAAATTTCCAATGATCCTTTTTCTTTCCTGGTTCCTGGCAAAAAGACAAGGACAGATTGAATCCTTCTGGCAAACAATTTTGCCGGCATTGCTGGTTTGTGGACAAATGGCATTTCTGATTGTTATTGAACCGGATCTAGGAACCTCCTTGATGTTCGTTGGAATTACTGTTGCGTTGTTGTTCTTCGCTGGAATGCCGTGGAAATATTTTGTAATGTTTGCAGCATTTGCAATTCCAATCTTTTACTTCCTTGTTCTTAATGTTCACTACCGCCGCCAACGCATTTTCAGTTTTGTGAACCCGGAAGCGGATGCACAGGACAGCGGTTTTCAAATCTTGCAATCATTAATCGCACTGGGCACAGGCGGAATTAAAGGAACTGGTCTCGCGAATGGAATTCAAAAATTATTTTATTTACCCGAGCCTCACAATGATTTCATCTACGCAATTGTGGGGGAGGAACTTGGCTTAATAGGAACTGTTGGCCTGTTGCTGGCTTTCGGATTCCTTCTGTGGCGCGGATTACGGATCGCATGGAAGGCACCAGATCCATTTGGACAATTCCTTGCTGCGGGCATCACAGTGATGATCGTTCTTCAAGCATTAATAAATATTAGCGTGGTGATCGGGATTCTTCCCACAAAAGGTCTCCCTCTACCATTCATAAGTTCTGGAGGTTCTTCGCTGCTTGTTAGCATGACCGGGATCGGAGTGTTGCTGAATATTTCGCAAAACACATAATGATTAACCACAGAGTCACGGAGCTCTGTGACTCCGCGGTGAAATATGAAGGTATTGATAGCCGATGGCGGCACGGGAGGTCACATCTTTCCTGCAATTGCCGTCGCGAATGAGTTGAAAAAACGGAGTGATGTGGAATCGATTTTGTTTACCGGTACACCATATGGATTAGAAAGTGAAATTGTTCCGCGTCATGGATATGAGTTACGAATGATTCAAGTGGGTGGTTTGATCGGAAAAAGTCTTATGCAACGATTGAAAACTTTTCTGCAAATGCCCGGCGCTTACCTGGCGAGCGCGCGAATCGTGCGTGATTTTAAGCCAGATGTTGTAATTGGATTCGGCGCCTATTCATCAGGTCCTGTTTTAGTAGCTGCGCAGCGCAAGAAAATTCCAATTTTGCTGGTAGAACCAAATGCAATTCCTGGAATGACAAACAGAATAGCGTTACGTTTCGCGAACAAAGTTGCAGTTTCATATGAAGATTCAGCCGGTGTGTTTAAAGGGAAAGCAGTTGTGACTGGAACGCCTGTTCGGCCATTAAAAGAAGTTGCACAAAAGCGTGAGAAGTTTACGCTTGGAATTTACTGCGGCAGTCAAGGATCGCGCGCAATTAATGATGTTGTGATTGAGGCCTTGCCTGAGCTAGCAAAACTTAAAAATGAAATCCATATTATTCATCAGACAGGTAAAGCAGATTTTGATCGGGTGAAATCAAAATATGATCCGATCGCACCGTTCTTTGAAGTAACTCCGTTTGTTTATCAAGTGGAGGAATTTTATAGCAGTTGCGATTTATTGCTTTGCCGCGCGGGAGCGGTTACTTTGGCAGAAATTGCAGTTTTTGGAAAACCAGCAATCTTAATTCCGCTTCCAACTGCAGCACATAATCATCAAGAGCAGAATGCGAAAAGGCTAGCGGAAGCAGGCGCTGCAAAAATGATTTTGCAGAATGATTTTTCACCAAGTGCCCTGATCCAGGAAATAAACTCATTTTTTAATAATGCTGAAAAACTAAAACAGATGTCGGATGCTTCACGAAAGTTGGGAAAGCCCGATGCAGCAAAAAAGGTAGCTGATTTGGCAGTATCATTAACTACAGAGGCTCAAAATGTTCGGGAAAATTAGAAAAATACATCTCGTCGGAATTGGCGGAAGCGGCATGTGTGGAATTGCCGAAATCCTTTTGGATCTTGGACATTCCGTATCCGGTTCGGATCTAAAAGAAACGGCGATAACTCAACGTCTCGCATCGTTAGGCGCTGTAATTCATATCGGTCATGATGCACAAAATGTAGGCAATGCTGATGTGGTTGTAACATCGTCCGCTGTTTCTACTGACAATCCGGAAGTATTAGCGGCAAAGACAAAAAAAATTCCGGTAATTCCCAGGGCGGAAATGTTAGCAGAATTAATGCGTTTGAAATACAGCGTAACAATTGCAGGCGCTCACGGGAAAACCTCTACCACTTCAATGACGGGACTAATGCTGCATGATGCCGGATTAGATCCAACCATCATTATCGGTGGAAGATTGCAAGCGTTTGGCAGTAACGTTCGTGCAGGGCGCGGCGAATTTATTGTTGTTGAGGCCGATGAAAGCGATGGATCATTTCTGAAATTATCAGCAACGATTGCAGTAATTACAAATATTGATGCTGAACACCTGGACCACTATGAAGACTTGAATGCAATTCGCCGTTCTTTTGTTCAATTCGCCAACAAAGTTCCATTTTATGGCGCTGTACTCCTTTGCATTGATAATGAAGAGAACCGCAAGATTCTTTCACAAATCCATCGCAAAGTGATTACGTACGGTTTATCTCCTGAAGCAGATTTCCGTGCGGCTCCGATTCAGTTGAAAGAATTCGGCTCTGAATTTGAAGTCTATCATCATGAAATGAAACTCGGTGTCGTAAAGCTGAATGTTCCTGGTGTTCATAACATCGTAAACAGTCTCGCAGCAATTGCTGTCGCAAGCGAGCTCGGAGTTTCATTTGATACCGCACGTGAATCACTCTCACGTTTTCGTGGGGTGGATAGACGTTTTCAATTGCGAGCAAACGCAAATGATATTTTAATCATTGATGATTACGCACATCATCCATCTGAAATTGAAGCGACTTTAACTGCAGCCAGACAAGGTTGGAATCGCCGGGTTATTGCGGTATTTCAACCCCATCGATACAGCCGTCTTTTTCATTTGTTTGACGATTTTACAAAATGTTTTGATAAAGCCGACGTTTTAGTTTTGACCGATATCTACGCCGCCGGTGAACAACCAATTCCGGGTGTGAACATTGAAAAACTGGCGAATGTGATAAAACATCCAAATTTCACGCTGCATAAAGACATTGCAACTTTACCTGAAAAAGTTTTGGAGATGGCCAAGCCGGGTGACATTGTTTTGTTTCTTGGAGCGGGAACTATTACAGGCGCTGCTGAAAAAGCAGCAAAAATGCTCAATGAAAAAATTCTAGCAAAATGAAGGTTAAACAGCATCAAAAACTGAAAGATTACACAACGATCGGAATTGGCGGAAGTGTACCTGTAGTGTATTTGCCGGAAAATGAATCTGAATTTTCAGAGTTATTGCGAAACCTGACGAAAGAAAAACGTTCTTACAGAATTTTAGGAAATGGAAGCAACATCCTTGCAGATGATTTGGGTTTTAACGACGCGGTGATAGTTACCAAACACATGCAACGGATTTTTGAAGTTGATGGAGATCGTGTCATGGTCGATGCGGGATATCCGATGGCCCAGCTTGCATATCAAACTGCATCGCGAAGTTTAAGCGGTTTGGAATTTGCGGTAGGAATTCCCGGAAGTATTGGTGGTATTGTACGCATGAATGCCGGAGCACATGGGCAAACCATCAGTGAAGTCGTTCATTCCGTTGCAATGATTTTGCCTGATGGTCACACCGTTACTGCGAATAATAAAGAACTGCAATTTACATATCGATCATCCGCGATTCCGAACGATGCAGTCATCACAAGAGTAATGTTACAGCTCAGGCCTGGAGATTCGCGCGAAATTCATGAACGGATTCGAAAAAATAATGATTGGCGGACATCAACACAACCGATCCGAGAAAAAAGTGCAGGGTGTATTTTCAAGAATCCTGGTGATTCATCTGCAGGCAAACTCATTGAAGATTCAGGATTAAAAGGATTTTCAGTTGGAGGGGCAATGGTTTCTGACATTCATGGAAATTTTATTGTGAACAAAGGGAATGCAACCTTCGAAGATACATTAAAGCTGATTGATCACATCAAACAAGTTGTGAATGAAAAACAAGGCGTCTTGCTGGAAGAAGAAGTAATTGTCTGGAGGCATAAATAAATGCAATTTCCAGTAAAAAAAATCCAGACCCAAAATGAAAAAGTCATTGATTATCAATACATCCGCAATCTAAAAAATCGCGAAGTCAGAAAAAGCCGATTTAAACGAACGTTTTCACAAAGAACATTACGAGTGGCTTTATTGCTAATTCTAACCGGCGAAATGCTTTATGTCGGTTATAATGGCATTCAAAGTTTACGTTCTTCATCCTGGTTTTTTCTGAACAACATCGAAATAACGGGAACCCATAAAACCCAACCGGAAGAACTTAAGAAATACATTCTCGAAGGACAGCAGAATGCACTGTTTGCCGATCTTACTCGCATCAAATTGGGATTGGAAAATCATCCATGGATTCAAAGCGCTGTAATTTGGCGTGAGTTGCCCAGCACAATCCGGGTTCATATTACTGAACGCCAACCCAGAGCACTCACACTTTCAGGAAATTTATATCTGGTGGATGGCGAGGGCCGCGTCATCGATACGTTTGATCATGACTCCGAATACTCTTCCCTTCCTGTAATTACTGGCATCAGTGAAATTTCCAATGAAGCGCAAATTCGTTGCGTACTTCAATTCATTTCTGCCATGTCAGTTGATACCCAGGTGATACGCCAGGTATCTGAAGTTCATTATTTTGACAATGACAATGCGATCATTTATTTGAAAGGCTTTTCATTTGGACTTTTGGTTTCGAAAGATGGTATTCTTCCGATGATTCAAAAGTTTATTGCTTACTCGGAAGTCGTAAAAAAGAATTTCACAAATGTGAAAGTAGTCGACTTGCGGTACCAGGGCCAGATCATTCTGAAAGATACATATAGGGAGCAGCTTTGATGGCAAAAAAGGACCGCTATATAGTCGGCCTTGACATCGGTACGAGCAAGATTTGCATTCTGGTTGCGGAAATCCGTGATGATGGTGCGCTTGACATCATCGGGATGGGAAATAGCGAATCGAAAGGTTTACGCAAAGGCGTAATTGTTAATGTAGATCCGACAGTTGAATGCATCCGCAAGGTTGTTGAAGAAGCGGAGTTGATGGCCGGCATCAACATTGAAGAAGCGTATGTTGGTATTGCCGGTGAACACATCATGGGTTCCAACAGCCGCGGAATGATCAGCATCAATTCAAAAGATCACATTATTTCGCGAGATGATATTAACCGGGTGATTGAGGCCGCCAAGCAAATTCCGATTCCTACTGACAAAGATATCCTGCACGTTTTGCCACAAGAATTTATGGTAGACGGTCAGGATGAAATCGGTGATCCGTTAGGAATGAGCGGAATCCGTCTGGAAGTAAATGTTCATGTTGTAACTTGCGGAACAACTCAACTTCAAACCTTGCTGACTTGTGTGAACAAAGCAGGAATTGAAGTTGGGGATACAGTTTTAGAACAACTCGCCAGCAGTGAAGCGGTATTAACTCCGGATGAAAAAGAATTAGGAGTTGCGCTTGTTGATATCGGCGGCGGCACTACAGATTTAGCAGTTTTTGAAAAACAAAGTTTATGGCATTCACATATTCGAGCTATTGGTGGTGATCATTTTACGAGTGATATAGCAGTAGGATTGCGAACTCCGATTGGCGAAGCAGAGCGGATTAAGAAAAAATATGGATGTGCGCTGGCTTCGTTAATTGAGGATGAAGAGACGATTGAAGTTCCGAGTGTCGGTGGACGCAAACCTCGCTATATGTCAAGACAGATATTATCTGATATTATTCAACCGAGAGCTGAGGAATTGTTCAATCTCATGAAAGAAGAGATTGAACGGATGGGTTTAACGAGATCCCTCAATTCGGGTGTAGTTCTTACGGGTGGAGGTTCATTACTTGAAGGAATGACTGAAATTGCGGAGCGCATTTTTGATTTGCCGGTCCGGATCGGGAAGCCTACGGGTGTTGGCGGCTTGATCGATGTAATCAACAGCCCAATCTATTCGACTGCGGTTGGTTTGATTATTTATGGATATCGGACGCGTGAAGTTAGACGCGAACGTGTTCTGAGCCGGCGAAAGCCATTGTGGCGATTCAAAGATTGGTTTAACGAAATGTTTTAGGTTTACCACAGAGTCGCAAAGTCTTTGTGGTTCATGCTGGAGGTGAGTATGGAACTGTTTGACGATCTGCCGGAGATGCCCGGAAATCTGTCAAGCGTCAAAATTTCCTTGGAGGATGAAGGATTGCAAGGAGCACGGATAAAAGTTGTTGGTATTGGTGGTGGTGGCGGTAACGCGATCAATCGAATGGTAGAAATGGGCTTAAAGGGTGCTGAGTTCATTTCTATTAACACAGACCTGCAAGCACTTCAAAATTCAAAAGCTCCTGTGCGCCTCCAAATTGGTGCAAATCTCACCAAAGGGTTAGGCGCTGGAGCCAATCCTGAAATGGGAAGACAAGCTGCTCTGGAAGATGCCAGCAAGATTTTGGAATTGTTGGATGGCGCGGACATGATTTTTATCACTGCAGGAATGGGTGGCGGTACCGGTACTGGTGCTGCACCAGTGTTGGCAAGTCTTTCCAATGAGATCGGAGCATTAACAGTTGCTGTAGTCACCAAGCCATTCGGTTTTGAAGGAAGACGTCGCGCGCAGCAAGCGGAGCAAGGATTGAAAGAATTGCGAAGCTGCATCGATACGATTGTTGTTATTCCCAATGATCGTTTGTTGGAAACCGTTGAAAAGAACACGCCATTTACAAAAGCGTTCTTGATTGCTGATGATGTTTTGCGACAAGGTGTGCAAAGCATTTCAGAATTAGTACTGGTGCCTGGCCTTGTGAATTTAGATTTTGCTGATGTAAAGACGATTATGAAAGGCATGGGCAAGGCGGTAATGGGAACTGGTGTTTGTGGCGGTGAAACTCGTGCAGTAGATGCAGCAAAACGTGCAATCAACAGTCCATTGCTTGAAGAAGTATCAATGGATGGAGCACGCGGAATTCTGATCAACATCACAGCGGGCGAAACTCTGACTATTCATGAAGTGAATCAAGCATGTCAGCTAATTCGTGAGAATGCGGATCCATCTGCGGAAATTATTTTCGGTGCAACCATCGATCCCAGTATGAAAGAAGAAGTAAAGATTACTGTGATCGCTACCGGATTTGATCAAGTCGGCGAAAAGTCAATGCCTTCATTGAGCGTGACTCGTAACGATGTTCAGGGTGTTGCTGTTCCACCAACAGCGCAGCAGCAGGAAAATTTGTCGTTCTATCGAAAAGCTGCAGGAGCAAATACACCGAATGCAGGAACATTTCCGTTTAGTGAAGAACGTGACGATTTAGATATTCCAACCTTCAAGCGAAAGCCTTAATATTGGAGCGCGCGCTTCCAGCCGAAGTTCGCGCTCCTACCTTACTTTAATCGTCATCATCCTTAAATGGGTTTGCTGCCAGCTTTTTCGCTGTTGCCTGGTTAACGCTTGATTCCCCTTGAAATTCTGCGCCCTCATCACGACCGCTAAACCAATTGGCGGTAGCGACAAAACTAGAATCGTACACTTCATTAAGCTCTGCTTGTAGCTTCTTTATTTCTTCGTTCTCCTTCTCAATCATGCTTCGCAAATCGTCCTTCTTATTTTCATGATCCGATTTACCAGCAATGGGACTTCCCACAACAGTACCGATCAATCGGACCGTTAAAGATTGATCCGAATAATGAAAAGCTATTCTTTTCTTCTCTTGCTTCTTTATTTTTTTCTATCTGTTCGAGTTGATGCCCGTATGATTCTTGCGCCGTTAGTTTTTCGTTCAGGACACTCTTCTGCATTAATTCATCTTGTTGTAGTCCCGCACGCTGCCATGTGTTTTCACTATTTGCAGCTTTAGTCGATGCATGGCTTGTCTCCGCACTTTGAGGCTGATTCGATACCGATTCCTGATGCTCAAGTTCTGTTGTCTGCAAACTAGCAGACTGGCGGATAGTAAGTTTTCCAATCTTAACCATAGAGTTGTCCTCCGACTCTTTATCAGCTAGCAACCTATGTGCCAGAAGGTTTTTTCGAGGACATGCTTAGTTGAAGATCTATTAACTTTTGCAAAATTGCAAAAAGTATTCGCCAAATGGTTAAAAAATGATGGCCGCTCAATAAATATTTACACGTTCAATTGAGCCGGTAGTTCGTTTCATCTGGAAATACAAATTGCCCGATGGCGTAGCAGCAGCGGGCATTGTTATCAATTGTGTTCCATCCACTTCCAGACTAAAGTTTGTCCCATCAAACCCAACCTTGATGTGATGAAATGTATTCGGCACGATGGTGAAAGACGCTTTCATCTTTTGCGCAATTGATCCGTTTACCCTTTGCTTCAACAGAATTTTGCCCGATTCCTGTTTGAGCAAAACATCGACACGGTTTTGCTTATCTTGATACCAGGGCTGAATAAAAATTTTATTTCCGAACCCTCCCGCAGTGCTGATATCCGTTTCCAACGTGCAGGTACTGCAACCAGAAACCCCTGAAGGAAACCATGGCTGCGGTGCGTAAATAATCGCCGACCTTGCGCCAGATCCTGACAAAATTCCATTTGATTCTTGCCATGTTCCTTTTTTTACTGGCCAGCTTTGAACATCGTCATCGAACTCATCAAAAAGTAAAGAAGCGGGTGCTGTAGATACATGAAGAGTCAAAGACGTGTTTCGAGTTATCGTCCCATCAGTACCACTGACTGTAAATGGAAAATCACCTTCAGCAATTGAAGCAGTTGTCTGAACCGATAAAGTTGAACTACTGGTAGGAACGACAGGATTTGGATTGAATGAACAACTTGCTTCTACAGGCAAACCTGAACAGCTCAACGTTACAGATTGATTGTAGCCACCGATTGATGTGAGTGTACAATTCGAACTTCCTGAACCTCCCGGCTGTACGAATAGATTCGAAGGATTGCAAGAAATGCTAAAGTCAGGAGTTACCCCGTTGGGTGGAAGAACAAATAATGTAATGCTCTGAGGAGGAAGACTTGTAGAAAAGCTAGACCCCCCAAAATTGATATCTGCCAAATGGCTGATTGTATTGTTCGCGAGCTGCCACACTTTTGCTACACCAATCGCATTGAAACTGGAGAAGTTCACGGTGATCGGAGTATTTCCTGAAAGATATTTGTTAATAACCATAATTGTTAGAGAGCTGTCGGCAGTTCTCAGTGCAGCAAAAGAAGAAACGTTATCTGGATTCGGAACAATCGCACGGACACTGAGATCACCAAATGTGGAAAGGTTTCCATCATAATTTCGATAAATTTTGAAAGCCTTTCCTACAGGCGAATTTGCATCTGGTGAAACCCATAGTGTCGCAAGATCAAGACCTTCGCGACCAAAAATTCCAAGAACATCAGCCTGCGTGGTAGCGCCGTTCATGTGATTTTCGGCACCCCAGTTGTATTCCGTAATTCCAATTTTCAATCCTGGATAATAGGTATCTACCCAATCATGCATTCTAGGTATGAGGTAAACGAAATCATCGATCCAGCTTTCATCCCTGTAATTAGGATCCCAAAGCGAACGAGTGGAACGGTTACGAAGATTTTGCATTGCTGCTGATGTATCGTCACTGAATTCGCCACTCTGTGGATAATAATGAAGCGAAAAAACATCCAGCACATGTTCGCCTGTGTTCTGTTCATGTTGATGAAGCTCATTCAAAATCCAATCCATATAAAGCCATCCGCCGTGATTTGCACGATCGGGAGGATTTGACCAGCAATTTGGATCCTGACTTTCATTACAATACTGAAGGTCGTATCCACTAAAGAAATATCCAGACCATCCGAATTCCTGCCAACAACCTGCGCGCCCGCATCTCGCGAATGAATCATCGTTGCATAATCAATGATCTTATCTTTGATTTCATCGTAGGTTGCGCCAATGGGATGGAAATCGCGATGAGTTTCATGCCAGATTGCATGCTCATTATCCAAAACATAATATTTCACACCGTCATTATTTGAGTTCCCCCAAACACTGAGCAAATGATCAACCCAGGCTTGTTGAAATAAGGAAGAATTCGGAACTCCCGCATCTGCCGGATCATTCACTACATCCGAACCGTTCGGCTTCACTCCGTTTCCTGCATCAGGCCAGAAAGGATCATGATCTTGTTGTGCGCCGTATTTGTTAATTGAAAAACTCCAGTTGATGCTTCGATTAGATCCAAGTTTTGCGATCCAATCTAACATCGGAATTGTAATCATCGGCTCGGCCCCTTCCGATTTCGTATCATCAATAAATGTGTCTCCAATTTCACCCGGAAGACTGCTATCACCGGGATAACTTTCAAAATACCAATCCAATCCGGTAACATCGGCATTTTCAAGCCAGTTGTAACCACTGGTACGATTGCCGCCCATTCGATTCAGCGGACTGTTGAATAAACTCAACTCAGAAGGACTTCCAAAGTTCACTCCGTAAATTTCAGGATGAATGATGCGTTGATCCTGACCCGAATCAACGTTAACTGTAACGGAAGGGTTATCCGCAAATACAATACAGGTGGATAAAAAAAGGATGATCCCTAATACTCTCAGCTTAACCATAAGTCCCTCTTAGTTGCCTCCAGACAATACCGTCCCATGGGCAACTTATTTCAGATAATCATATCCCAATTTATGGGACCTGTAATTTTGGACAAAACTAGCGACGAGATCTAGTTGAATTCGATTGAAAGCAAGCGCCCGAGGCTACCCCCAACATTTTTTAAATAATGGGACTCACCGGTAACTGGTATCCATTTAAGTTCTCCCTTTTTCATGGAAACTGTTACTACGGACTCATTTGTAATGTGATTCTCAAATTTAAGATCGTCCACTGCAATACCGAGATGAGGGGCAGTGTGCGTGTGTAAAGGTTGCTGCTGCCCGGGCTCCATTGTGGTGAGCTGAACCTTCACGTGTTCGGTGGAAAATACGTTCTGAACATTGCTCAGATCATTCTTGCAATCGGCAGCTGGTGCAATTCCACAAACAGGCTTACCAGGATTTTTCAATTCAATCGTTATGTTATGAAAAGGCGTGTCAGCCATATTTCGCGCAATATGAGAAAAGTTCCCCTTTGAATAACGCACATCACCATCTTTCAATGTAATGCGAACAGCTTTTTCGTTCATCCGTTCATTGCTGATATCAGAGTCGCCCAAAATTACAAACATGTAATCACGATCATGACGATGCATCAGCGTCGCAGCGTGTGGAGCGACTACAACATCAAAGACGCGGACAAAATCATTTTCCAGCGCAAAATGATGAGATGGCTCTTTATCAATTGGAACTTCGGTGATCTCTTGCGCAAAAAGAATTGCGCCTAAGAATAAAAATAGAACAATTAGGATTCTTTTTGTCATAATGCGAGATTAACACGTTTTAACAACGCTTGAAATCTGGGATCGGACCGAAGCGGATCTAAGTTTGGATCCACTTTGAAATACAAAATACTGTTGCTGCGATTTTCACAAGCCTTTTCCAACATACCGATTGCTTTACTTTTTTCACCAAGTCTTGACCACGAGACCGCATAATCGAAATCGGAACCAGTTGGAGGTTTAGCCAGTTCAATCATTTTGAGCCAGTAATCCTTTTCACCCGAAACAGGAGCGGTCCGGATTGCACTGGCTTCAGGCGTATTACGTCCCATCAAGGTACTGTATTTCTCATAAGAATCCATTGATTCGCGATACATTCCTTTTTGAGCATAGGCAAGTCCTAAGTAAGCGTAAACTTCAGCGAAATTCGGATCGCGCTGAATTACTCGTTGAGCTTGATCAATCGCCCGATCATATTCACGTGCGTAATTCAGAATTGAAGCTTCAATTGCTTGAATGATCAATGACAGCGGATCAAGCTCTTCTGCCTGATGAATGTGATCAAGAGCTTCGGTTTTACGATTCATACCCGCAAGGAATTCTGCATACCATTGATGGGCAGTCGCATAATTTGGATTCATTTGGATCGCGCGTTTGAAAGCTACATCTGCGCCAACCCAATCCCACTCGTAATTCGATTTGACCATTGCTAATGATGTGTATGCTTCAAATGAAGTGCCATCCAAAGACAATGCCATCTGGGCTGCTTCTTTTGCTTTGGGATAAGCCTCTTTGGCAGGAAGATCTCCATAATCTGCAAGCGTTATATAAGAATCTGATAGTCCTGAATAAGCACGGGCATAATTTGGATCGAGTTTTATCGCTTCTTCAAATAGTTGAATGCCTTTTCGCATTCCCTCGTAGTTCCGTCTGCTCCATTGGTATCGACCTTCAGTGTAGTAACGATTTGCTTCCGCATTTTCAGTGTCATGTTTGGTAATGAGTTCACGATCAGCGCCCGTTAATTCAGGCAAAATTGCTTGAGCTGCTTGTTCAGTAAGCATGTCTTGCAATGCAAATGGATCACTGCTGCTTTCATCAAAAGTTCCTTCCCACAATTGATGTCCATCGTTTACCTGAAGTAATCTCGCAGTCACTCGCAGTCTTTCTCCAGCGCGTTGGAAACTACCATCAAACACAGCATCAACATTCTGTTCGCGGCCTGCATCAATTGGATTCAGCGATTCACCTTGATATTTTTGAATTGCCCTTGTAGGACGAACAACGATTTGATTCAATCTTCCGAGACGTTGAATCAGCGCATCAGCCAGTTTAAGCCCGATTCTGTCCATTTCTTCTTTTTCATCTAATGATTTCAAAGGCAGCACAGCAACAGATTTGATTTTGACTGCTGATGTTTTTGTTCCAGAGCGCGAGTAAAACATAAACCCGATTGCTACCACAATTGCAATAATTGATAATCCCAGTAAGACATTTCGATATATTCCACGCGAATGATCCTGCCTGATCTTCGCAGTACTAACATTTGCACCTGAATCAATTTGTTGTTTAAGCGCCTGAAGATCGGTTTGAACATCCCGTGCAGATTGATAACGAAGTTGCCGCTTCTTTTGCATGCACCTGGTAATGATCTCTTTCAGCTCGATCGGTAGCTGCTTGAATTTGTCTAATGATTTCGGTTCTTTTGTAAGGATTTCTACGATCACATCGCTGGTTGTTGGGCCGCGAAATGGTTTTTTCCCACTGATCATTTCATAAAGCATCACACCAAAACTAAAAACATCTGTGCTGGCATCTACCTCTTGACCACGTGCCTGTTCAGGTGACATATAACTGCCCGTTCCAATCACAATTCCAGGACGGGTTTCTGTGAAATCAGACATCGAATCGATATTATTTTCTTGAGCCTTTTCACTTAGCTTGGCAAGTCCGAAATCCAATAACTTTACATATCCATCCATACGCAGCATTATATTCTCAGGTTTCAGATCTCGGTGAATGATTCCCGCTTGATGAGCCGCAGAAAGCGCACTTGAGATTTGTAGTGCTATGTTGAGCACTTCAGGAATGCTCATTTTTTCTTTAGATAATCGCTGGCGTAGTGTCTCGCCTTCAATGAATTCAGTTGTTATAAATGAAACGGCATCTGCATCACCGATATCATGAATCGTAATAATGTTTGGATGATTTAGTGCTGAAGCGGCTCGCGCCTCCTGGCGAAAACGATGAAGCCGGTAATTATCTTTAACGAATTGCTCCGAAAGAATCTTCAGCGCAACGCGTCTGCCAAGCCGCACATCTTCAGCAAGATAAACCTCACCCATTCCTCCGCTGCCAATCTTGCAAATAATTTTGTAGTGGGCGATCATCTGCCCCGCATCAAACTGAGGCTTTTCAATCTCTGAAGCTTTATTTGAGTTTTGATTTTGAGGATCTTCAATAAAGCTTGTATGTGCAGCCGGTTTTTTAGAATCTTCGTCCGAGATCATTGGCAATCCGATGTTTTTGTTTCAAAAATGATTTGCGTAGAATGAGGAAACGATAACCCCTCACATCATTTTATATCAGGTCAAGTGTTTTTAAGTTACAATCATTCTAATACTGATGAGTGGGATGCGCACAACCCTATTTCTCTTTCCAATACTTCTGTTAATCCTTTCTTGTTCTAAATCACAAACCCCGCCTCCGAATAAGTCGGAAAGTAAAGTAGTTGAGAAAACAGTTGAATCTGACATGGAGTTGCGGAAGCAGTTTGCTTCGGAGATTGAACAGCATCTAAACAAAGAAGAGTTCGATGAACTCGAAAGCATTGCGGACAAGCTGACAAAAAGCAAAGAGCGATTTCCGGGTGGAGATTGGAAACTTGATCGGTTTTATGAGGCTATACGTCCTGCTGATGACAGCGGGATCAAAGTAGATTGGAATGATCGTTTAGCAAAACTGAAGAAGTGGACAAATCAGAAACCAAAATCCATATACGCAAACATAGCATTAGGATGTGCACAAATTGGAAAAGCATGGGACATTCGTGGTTCAGGATTTTCCGATACAGTTTCCAATGAGCAGAAGGTTGATTTCCAGAAAATGCTAAAGGAAGCAGAGACGACATTAAATAAAATGTCAGAAAGGCGCAAAGATTGTCCGCACTGGTATCGTGATATCCAGGGAGTTGGGTTGGGACTCGGCTACGATCTCGAAACCATGACGAAATATTTTGAAGAGGTGACTGCTTTAGAACCGCTTTATTGGAGTGCATATGAAGGTCATGCTTTATATCAGCTTCCTCGCTGGCATGGTAACCCTGGGGATTGGGAGCATTTTGTTGAACAAGCTTCCAATAAAATCGGCGGCGATGAAGGCGATATTCTGTACTCTGAAATTTCCTGGCGAATGAGCCGGTATTATCCGGCTGACCAATTCTTCAAACAAAACAATGTTAATTATCGAAGAATCAAAAAGAGTCTTAATTTGCGTGGATTAAAATATGGAGTTAGTGTTCATTATTTAAATGCTTACTGTATTCTTGCTGGGGGAATAGGTGACAAAGTAACTACAAAGGCACTGATGAGTAGATTAGGTGATCAATGGGATCCTGATCTTTGGAAAGAGAAGAAATATTTTGATGGCTACAAGAAATGGGCTTCAGAGTGAAGAAGCATCCTCTAACTTAGATCTCAAAACGGCGGCAGCTGTTTCGGGTGGTAAAGGATTAATCATATAACCTGAACCAGCACTGAAGCTGCGATGAAAACCTTTCAGCCTCGGAATTCGCGGAAAAAATTTGATATGCCAATGATAATCTTCATCAATCGTTGACCAATAATCACGTTCACCGCCCCAAATTCGATTCGGTTTTGTAAAAAGCAACAAGCTATAAGACAAGGGTCCTGCCACTGATTTAACGGTACGAGCATTCTCTTGAAGAACGTCTGCTAATTCTGAAAACAATAATGAATCAAGATTTCTATAATCGGAATTATGTTGAAGCGGGAGGATCCATGTTTCAAGCGGATGTGACCCAAAAAAAGGGCTCAACGTTACGAAATTCTTGTATTGCTTAACAAGTCCAGACGATTGTTTCCGGCGTGTCTCTTCACGAATTACATCACAAAAAAGACATCGTTCCTTCATTTGAAAAAATCTTCGTGTATGTTCCAATTCCCGCCGAATCCGTTCCGGAACAGATGGAGATGCAATCAATGTTGAATGGGGATGAGACATTGTGCTGTTAGAGCTTGGACCATAATTTTTGTAAATGAATAAATGCCCGAAACGTGCATCTTTACTGAGATCTTTCATCCGTTCTTGATACACTCGCAAAATGTCACCAACAGCATTTGATTCCAATTCATCCCAATCCGCATGATGTCGATTTTCAATAATGATTTCATGGGCGCCAATTGCATCCATCACATCGTATGCTGATACCAATCTGCGATTTAAATTCCCCTCAATCCGGAACACCGGATCTCGATTTGGTATCACACGAATATTCCAATCAGGAGATGAATTGCCATACAAAAATTTTCCTGAAACTAATTGCATGATAGAACGTTCGGTTGTTTCTTCGCGTCCGGGACAAAAATCGCAAGGTAATATTTCGCGTGATTTTGCCGTTTCATATTCTCGTGAAACTGTTTCACGGATCCGTTGAATCATTTCATCCGGATTCACATCCGTGTCTACAATGACCCACTTCCGAATTACCGGGTCCCTTCTCATCTGTTTCATTTTTTATTTCCCATCTTGTATGAAGCCGGATCTTTCAATCCCGCTTCATTGAATCCTTTCAATCGAATTATGCAACTATCGCATTCGCCGCATGCTTCGCCGGCTTCAGAAGGATCATAACAGCTGTGTGTATGCGTGTAATCAACACCAAGAGAAATTCCTTTTTGAATGATTTCAGCTTTCGTTAATTTAAGAAGCGGCGCATGAATTCGAAATTTGCCATATTCTGTCCCGAATTTTGTACCTCTGTTTAATGTTTCTTCCAGCGATTCTATAAACTCCGGCCGGCAATCCGGATAGCCGCTGTAGTCCAGCACATTTGCGCCATAATACAAATCGAATGCGTTACGAGTTTCTCCAAAGGCTGCAGCGATTGATAAAAAAATTAAATTTCTTCCAGGCACATAAGTGACAGGAATGCTTTGATCGATTGAGCGTTGTTTTGGAACTTGTATGGAAGACGTAAGCGCAGATCCGCCAACCTGACGAAGATCAATTTGAAATTGCAGATGTTCCTTAACTTGAAATTGTTTAAGAACGAGTGTTGCTTTCTGTAATTCGATCCTATGTCGCTGTCCGTAATCAAAACTCAGCGCATAGACTTCGTCCCTTTCTTGTAAAGCAATCGCGAGAGTGGTACTCGAATCGATACCACCGCTGAATAAAACTAAACCAGCAGATGTCATCGAATGGTTGGAACAATCACTAAGCTTTTTTCAGATAAACGTAGTACCAACTATCGGCATGGCGAATCCGAATTCTGTAAAATTCTTGACCTGCAATCTTCGAAATTTGAACCTGTGGATGACTAACGTTTCCGCCTTTAGCAGGAATTACAATCGCGAGATCCTTCTGTACAACTTGATCGCCTTTGCTGAGTTGAATGTAGGGACCTTCCGCACCATCAACAATCTGTATGTTGTACATTCCTGGTTCAATCACAGTACCTGCAAAGTCTACGCGAGCAGGTATACGGTGATTGCCAGTGTCAACAGCGGCAAAACTATATATTGAAGCCAGAGCAAGTAACAACGTCGTAAAACCAGCAACTTTTAAAAGTTTCAGCATGACACTCTCCTTCTTCAATTAAACTATGATTTTTCTCAGATTATTCAAATGAGGGCGCATCATATACAAAATTTCGGTCCCAATTATATACGTAGAATGGTGTGGTAATTGGAACTGTATAGTCAATACGCACCCTCAGATTCTCGTGCAATTCAATTTGGCTCTTTGCAGCCTGGATATCTTCCTTTTCAATTGGCATATCTTCCTGTTCAGCGTACTCAAGAATATCGTCCTTTAAATTATCTAATGTCCTACCATGCATGTACTTACAGTCTTCCCTCACTTTATCCTCGAAAGCAAAAACGCGAACCATTACAGGAATGATCTGCCATGCCAGATACACGAGCAACAAAAAAACGGCAAAACCGAATATTGCTCCAGCCTTTCCCTCGCCTTTTTGATTTAATGACATATCGCCTCCAGCGATACTCGTTAATGCTGTCTCATCATAAAGTATCGGCTAAGTATCTGTCAAGAAAGGGGAAGTTAAGACGCACTATCAGGAAAAAGAATCGCCTGTTTTGATGCGATATCCGATTGCAAATTCGTGAGCAGTCATTCGCGGCCTACTTTCCGGTTGCACTTCCAGAAGTTGCAAGATTGTTCCTTGGCCGCAAGCTACCAAAATTGCATGTTTCAAGACATTAGTAACCGTACCGGGCTTTTCGGTAGCTACTCCGTCCACCTGCTGAGCTAACCATAGCTTTAAATCGGTGTTTGCAATTCTTGAGAATGTGCCTGGCCAGGGATCAAAAGCTCGAATTTGTCGTGAAATCCAGTCTGCCGGACGATTCCAATCAACTCTACCGTTTTCTTTTTTCAATTTTGGGGCGAAAGTTACAGCCGAGAGATCCTGTGTAACTGGCACCATTGCATTCTTCTCAATTAGATCCAACGTCAAGGTTAACAATGGGGCGCCAAGTTCCGACAGTTTGCGAGACAATGTTTCCGTAGTATCGGTCGGATGAATGATGCACTTTTCTTGCAGATAGAGTGGGCCAGCATCCATTTCCAACGTCATCTGCATCGTTGTACATCCGGTTTCGGTCTCTCCATTTATTATTGCCCACGGAATTGGAGCTGCACCACGATACTTTGGTAACAATGATGCATGAAGATTCACTGCACCAGCGGGAGGAAGTTCAAGCACATTTTTTCTTAAAATTTCCCCGTAAGCCACTACAACTAGGATGTCAGGACCAAATGCCGAAATTTGTTCAACAAATTCCGAACTTTTTGTGGTTGGAGGCTGCAGCACTGGAATGTCTAACGCTTGAGCCGAGACTTTTACGGGAGGTGGATGGACTTTTAGACTTCGACCAACGGGCCGATCTGGTTGAGTAACGACGGCAACAACATCATGACCTGATTTGTGAACCGCTTCTAAACTTGCAACTGCAAACTGCGGAGAGCCCAAGAATACAATACGCATATTAAACACCTGGGGGGCGGGCTTCCGTGCCCGCCATTCTAATTTCGCGGGCAGGGACGCCCGCGCCACGGATTGAGTAGATTATTGCGAGTCACGCCATGATTGAATGATAGCTTCCACCGTTTTATATGCACGTTGATGATGCAATTCATTTAAAACATCAGCAACATGCGGGTGATCAACTAAAATATTTTCGTAATCTTCGCGAGTCAACTCCAGTAAATCTGAATCTGTATTCGTAATAATTGTTGCGGTTCGCGGACGACCGGTTAAAAGCGAAATTTCTCCAAAAAACTCGCCTTCTCCAAGATTCGCTAATGTTATTCGTTTGCCTTTTGCATTGGTTGTATTTACGCTGACTTCACCATTGACGATAACAAACATTGAATCCCCTGGATCTCCTTCCGAAACAATCAATGAACCTTCTTCGTAATGCTTCAAAGTCAAACGTGAGACAACTTCGCGAAATTCTTTGGCAGTTAAATGCCGAAACAGGACCGTTTCCATTTCAACCACCGGAAGCGATTTTTTTTCAGAGGTCGTTTTTTCGGAAATTTCCCCAGGGGTTGGCGATGGAACATGTTCGCGTTTACCCGATAACGCCATCAAGCTCTGCTCAATTTCGGTCATACCTGGCCGCAATCGCAGAATTTTTTTATAAACTGCTATCGCTTTTACAATGAATCTTTGTTCTGTGTATTGTTTGGCTAAATTACTAAATTCTTGAATCGCTTCCTCGTGGCGTCCCGCAAACCACAATGCGTCACCCAGGCTGAGACGCATATTTGAGTTATCCGGTTGTTTTGAAAGACGCTCACGGTAGAGCTTGATTGCGCGATCATACTCTTTGCGCGCAACATATATCGCGGGATCTTCTGGCTCTTTTTTTCTTCCTAAAACCATCAGGCTTTCAGTTATTCCGATTTGTGCGCGTTAGGCAATAAATTCGCTATATCCTGTTCAATGCTAACTTTCGGCGTTTCAACAATCCTTCCAGTCTCTTTTCCTTCAGAGTACACAATAAATGTTGGAACACTTTGAACATCTAAACCCTGTAAAAGATCTGCCGGTTCCTTTTTTTGTCGATCTACATTGATATAAACAATTTGAATAGCTCTGTTATCTGCAAATTCCATCGTTTTGATGAAAGCAGGCACATGCTTCTTACTATCCTTACACCAATCTCCAAAGATGACCTTTATTTCCACCGGTTGTGGACAATTGTGAATTGCCTGAACTGCATCTGATTTAGGGACATAATCTACATAATTCTGATTGTAGATTTTTCGTCCATCTAAAATATCTTTCCTGGATATTATTCCAAGCTGTAAAAAATTATGATCATCAGATTTTTCTTCGTATGCCATGGCCATAATCGGCAAAATTAAGAAGAGCAAAACGAACACTCGCATCGATTCCTCCATGTTACTAATGTATAAGTTCCGTCCACTGAAGCAAGGAACTTATGCTATCATGATTACAGGGCCGCCGGTAGGCTGCCTCCAGGGTGGAAAGCGAGTTCGCTCGCTGGATAATATAAAAATCTTCAACTGAAGCTTAATTGCCTGTGCATTGAGGGACATTGGAGCAATTCACCGTACGGCATGCTTCCAAACTTTTATTAATTTCGCCGAGGCGACTCAGACACTGGGAAAAGATCCAGTTCATACCGCGATCTATCCAAACTGATAAAGGAAATTTTTATTCCTTTCAGGATCTGGTCAGTCTTAAAGCGGCGAAAGAACTAATCTCAGGCGGAATTTCTCTTCAACAAGTTACACGCTCTCTCGATCTAATCAAAAAGCGATTTCCAGAAATCAAGACTTTGAGTCAGCTTAAGTTCTTTTGTCAGAACAATACTTTGCAAATGCGTTACAACGGACTTTCATTCGATCCGGTTACCGGGCAGCTGTTGATGAATTTTGAAAACGAAATTCCAATGGAACCCGCTAACTTCAAATCACAGCGCAAAGAAAAAAATCATATTCAGTGGTTTGAATATGGATTGCGTTCTGATATCGAAGGCAAATGGGAAGTTGCTGTTAAAGCATACCGGAAAGCTCTGCAGCTAAATCCGACTCTGGCTGATTGCTGGAACAATCTGGCTACGATTTATTACAGAATCGGACGCAAGAAAAAAGCAATCCGTTATTATTTGAATGCTCTAAAAATAAATCCATCCTACAAACTCGCATACTATAACCTTGGAAATATCTTTGAAGAGATACGGAAATTTCGATTGGCAATTAAGATGTACTTAAAAGCAATTGAGCTTGATCCTGAATATTTTGATGCGCATTACAATCTTGCATTGGTATATGACAAAGTTCATTCTTATGCTGAAGCCTGTCACCATTGGGAGAGGTATTTAAAATTTGATTCATCCAGCCGATGGGCACGTTACGCGCGCGATCGTGTTCAGGAAATTTCCAAACTGATGGCACTGCCTAAAGATAAGAAGTGATGCCTGATTACAGATGCAAGATACAAGATCCAAGATGCTCGGGTGAAATAAAACTACGTTGAATACCCTGTATCTTCTCAACCATTTCACCCTATGAAACGTCATTTCATAATTGATACTCACTCTGACACCTTGATGTACATGATCGATCAGGGTTGGGATTTAAATGATGATCGACTTCAAGTCAGTCTAAAAAAGATGTTGAAGGGTGGGCATGATCTTCAGATCTTTGCCTGTTTTGTAAATCCTGCTGTTGGCGAAAATCGATTTGTAAAAAGAGCTTTGCAAATGATTGATCTTCTGCGAACTGAGGTTCAAAAGAACAGCAAAAAAATTACGATTTGTGATTCAGTCAATGAAATACAAAAGGCAAGGCGCGAAAGAAAAAAAATTGCTTTGTTGGGAATTGAAGGCGGTCATGCAATCCAAAATGATCTGTCAATTCTGCGAACGTACAGAGAGTTAGGTGTAATTTACATGACGCTGACCTGGAGCAACACGAATGATTGGGCCGATTCATCGAATGATGTTGAACGTTGGGGCGGATTAACTAATTTTGGCCGGGAAGTGGTTCAAGAGATGAATGACATCGGTATGATCATAGATATTTCGCATGTGTCTGATAAAGCCTTCTGGCACGCACTTGAAACTTCAACAAAGCCGATGATCGCTTCGCACAGCTCTGCGCGGGCTTTTTGTAGTCATCCACGGAACATGAGTAATGAAATGATAAAAGCGCTTGCAAAAAAAGGCGGCGTTGTATTCATCAACTTTTATCCAGTGTTTATTGATCAGAAGTTTTATGATGCACATGTAAAATTGGCCAAACGTTTGGAGAAAAAGATTCAGAAGATGTACAAACGTTATCAAAAAAATCCACAGATGGCGGGTTATGAAGAAGATAAAATCATGCAAACCAAAAAGGATTTTTTGCCATCAGTAAAAATGAAAGATGTCATCCGGCACATTGAGCATGTTGTAAAAATTGCAGGAGTCGAAGCTGTTGGATTTGGATCGGATTTCGATGGAACAGGATTCATGCCTGATGATATGCAAGATTGCACTTCCCTGCCGCGCTTATGTGAAGAACTTCAAAATCGAAAGTTCAAATCAGCAGACATCGACAAAATTTCCAGCGGCAACTTCCTTCGCGTTTTCGCTGAAACTGTTGGTTAGTTGTAAGAAAGTATGGGCGGATCTCCGACCCGCCCATGCAAAAATATGGAGACGTTCCTTTATCACGCCCTTATTCTACGAAACGAATCTAAAAATGATTTAGAAGAATTATTCGATTCTTCATCTTTGCTATCGGCTTGTTGTTTTGGTTGATCTGCCGGACCAAAATGTACATCTGTAGGATCATCTTCAATTGTGCTGCCGGTTCAGTTATTTCCATCAACATCCGTAGCTCCGCCGTTTTGATCCGGATTTGATCCCCCACCTAAGCTACCATGGCCGATTTCTTCTCCTGCTTGCGTAGGTTGTCCTACCATTCCATTGATTCCACCCATTCTTGGAGAAACATTTCCAGTGCCACCTGAAAAAATCGGAGTACCGCTCGCTCCGCCATCAGTCAGAACTCTTTCTCCTCCGCCTTCAGGTCTTAGTTTCTTAGCTTGCTCTTTGAAATGATCCATCGTTCTTTGCAACACTTCAGGTATGTTGCCTTTGTAGTTGTCAGGATCGTATGACTTCGTGCCGCCACCAGGTGTGGTTGTTGTTGTTGTGTTTGTTGTCGTCGATCCATCTTTGTTTGTTGTTGTTGTGGAAGTAGTGGTTATAACGGTCCCATCCTCCTTTGTGGTAGTGGTCGTGGTAGTGTTTTTGGTCACCCCGTAAGGATCCTGATGCTCTTCCGCCTCTGTTTCGACCTTGGTGTTGTCCTCTTTAAAAACTGTTATCTTTCCCTTGTAGTCAATTGTTTTGTCCCCGTTTTCTGTTCTTTCCTCGTGTACAACAACTGTTCCTCCTCTTCCAGTCTCCCACGTTGCTTCATGTACTTTTGTCGTTGAACCATCCTTGTTTTTATGCTCGGTTTGTCTGTCATAAGCAATCTGATCCTTGCCAGTAGGCCTTGCGCTTCCTTGATTCGATGCCGGATCCATCGACTTTGCAAAGCGTTCCAATGCAGTTCCATTGCCAAGCTTGTTGTACTCCTGGTGTCTTTCAGAAAGTTCTTGTTTTACGAAATCACGCATACTTGTGTCACCGGTTAATTGCTGTACTCCATCATTCGTTTGTTCTGGAGCCATTGACGAATTTAGATCTTTGAGACTGTCTGGCGTTCCTTCTTTGATCCGTTCTTTTGCTTTCTAATCAATATCCTGTTTGCCATGCCCTAAACCTTCGAGCAATCCCGAATTCTTAACGTCTTCATATTTAGTTCGATTATCTTGTGTAAATAATGAAGAACCTTTGAAATTTTGAAAATCTTTGTAATCCATAGTGGAGGCCTGCTGTTGCTCTGAAGGAGTTAAATCCTTGGTGCCAGATTTTTCTCCAGTTGGCTGAGCAAATCGATTTTCAGAGAACAATCCTCCATTGTTGTTTGTCACAACCTGAAAGGAATCTTTGACATTCGTAATGCCTAGAGCACTGCTTTTTTCAGATTTCTTTCAGTTTCAACTGAATTGTTTCGTTCAACTATTGTCGCAACACTTGATACAGATTTTTTAATTTCCATTTTGGCCTCCATATTCTTACGCTCGCAAGCCGGATGCCGAAATGGAAAATCACATTTCTCTGAGGCTGAACTCAGTCAGATCAAATCAGCACTAGAAACCTGAGTTGTTCCCAGGGCGACTTGAGTTGCTTTACATAAGGATCTAAGCTTTTTTCTTACGTAGAGGATCTAGAAATGAAAACGATGTATCGTTTGATTCTTCTTCCTTCTTTCCGGTTTGTTCTTTTGGTTGTTCGGCCGAACCAAACTGCACATCGGCCGGATCATCTTCATGTGTTACACCGGTATAGCCTGGGTTGTCCGAATCCTGTCCGGGATCAATATTTCCACCACTTTGGCTTGAGCCAACATGACCTTGTCCACCACTTGGTCCGGTTTGCGAAGTTGCGCTTCCGGGATTTCCCAGTAGCCCAAGATTTCCTTGTTGTGCGACAAGATTGCTAACACGTCCGCCAACTGTTGGGTCTGCTTCTGCATTGTTATCAGTGTGAGCTGTTTCACCTCCACTGGACGGCTTTTGCGAAACTGCTTGCTGCTTGAAATAATCCATAACTTTTTTCACCGCTTCCGGAATGTTACCTGTGTAGTTTTCCTGATCGTAGGATTTCGTCCCGCCGCCAGGGGTCGTTGTTTTTTCCGTTGTACTCGTTGTGGTTGTCGTTGAACCATCGTTATTTCTTGTTGTGGTAGTAGTAGTGGTTGTGCTTTTCTTATCTGTCTTAGTTGACGTTTCTACAATCACAGTCCCATTCGGTTTTGTGGTAGTAGACGTACCTGTCGTCTTTCTTGAGTGATCCCTGGTATCAATAATCGTCTTAAATTCGCTCTCGACTTTGGTGTTATCGTCTTCATATTTGACTTGTTTTTGTTCAATGATCGTCTCATTACCTCTAACAGTTCGTTCTGTGTGACTCACAACAGTTGCATTGTCAAATGGTGTTCTGCTCACCTCATCAAACACGTCCGTAATTGAACCGTCCTCGTTTCTACGCGTGCTCTTTTTTGCGTATTCCAGCTGATCCTTGCCATAGGTTTGACCGCTTTGTTGAGGCCCTGCAGCTGTGGGGTTGAGAAGATCGTTCAGCCGATCGCTTCTTGATCCGCCAAGTGCATTTGAATCTTGATGACGTTCAGCAACTTCACCATCAACTTGAGTGCGAATTGATTCACCATCTGCGAAACGATTCGCATCTTTAACAGCATTACTTGTTTGATCACTGCCAGTGGCATTGATCACTTGATCTTTACCTACCCTTGATACATTCGTAAATTTCGAGCTCGCATCTCCTTTGTTTGAAGCAAACGGAGGTTGCAAACCAGAATTTTTGCGATCTTCGTCTTTGCTTCTTGCATCTTGCAATAGGTAAGACGAATTCAAATTCTTCTTTTGCGGATCGGAATTAGAAACGCTTGCTTGTTGTTCCGGACTTAATTCTTTCTTTCCATTTTCTTGTTTTGCTGCGTTCACATTCGCGCTTCCCAATCGAGCAGCAGTCATTTGTTTGATCAGGATTCCGCCTGTAATTTGTCCTGCCTTCTTTTCCGGTTCTGATGATGCAGTGCTGCTGGAATTTGAACTGGAGGATTGTGAATTTTCTTTTTCAAATGAATCCGGAATCAGATTTTGACTAACGCTTTTCGTTTTAGTGACTTCTGATTTTTGTGGTATTTCAGGTTGAATGATTTGTTGAACTGATGTCTTTCTTACTTCCATAACTCCTCCCTTAATTCACAGAACCTTTTTGCGATTGCGATTCAAAGGGTCAGTTAAATCGTTTGAATCTTTATTTTCATCATTTGAGTTTTTCGATTCGACTCCGTCTTTTACTACAGGCTCCTGCGATCCAAACTGTATATCGCCCGGATCATCTTGATGTGTAATGCCGGTATAGCCTGAGCTATCTGAATCCGGTCCTGGATCGATATTTCCCCCACTTTGACTTGATCCAACATGACCTTGTCCGCCACCGAGTCCGTTTTGCGAAGTTGCGCTTCCAGGATTTCCCAGTAGCCCAAGATTTCCTTGTTGTGCGACAAGATTGCTAACGGATCCGCCGGTAATTGTTCCTCCTGTAGCGCTGTCATCTGTGTGAACTGTTTCACCACCACTTTGCGGTTTTTGCGCCAGTGCCTGTTGTCTGAAATAATCCATCGTTTTTTTCACTTCATCTGGAATGTTGCCTGTGTAGTTTTCTTGATCGTAGGATTTCGTTCCACCACCAGCTGTCTTTGTTGAACCCGATTCACTCTTGTCATCGGACGGGAGAAATGCAACTCCACGTGGATATTCTTGACTGGGTTCAACTGATTGCGCAGAATTAAGCAGATCTTCTTTGGTTCGGTTCGGCGATTGCGCAGTGTCAGTGGTTTGTCCTTCTGATTGCCCGGTTCGAGCCTCACGATCTTCTTGTTTTTTCTGTAGCTCTCTTTCCTGCAGCGCGTCAGTCAATACGTCTATTTTGTGATCATGATCATCAAGCCCGAAATCAGACAATGCACCATCCAGGAGATTGTCTACCGCGTGAGTGATTATGACCGAACCTCCAAACGCGCCGCCGAGGGGCCACCCAGTAAAGTTGCTGCCCCTGCTGCTAAGTTGATAAGATCATCGGTTTTACTTTCTAGCCCTTCTTTTCCAGGAGACGAACTCTGCTGACCTGGTCCTTTCGACGTAGGATCTGCAGCGTCCGTCAGCCGATCTCTGCCCGTTTGCCCTCCTAAAGCAGCAGCATCCTGTTGACGAGTCTCAATTGCATCTTGAACCGCTTCGTTAAGTCTTGTTCCATTAACTACCGGATCATTCGAAAAATCTTTCTGACTTCCATCCTGCACTCTGGTATCTTTGCCGATGAGATCTTTCGCTAATTCCCGGCTTTGATTTACTTTTGACTGTTGTTCAGAATCAGCGTTTTTTGATGAAGCAAATGGAGGTTGCAATCCAGAATTTTTGCGGTCTTCGTCTTTGCTTCTTGCATCCTGCAAAAAGAATGAAGGCTTGAGGTTTTCTTTTTGAGGATTGGAATTGGAAACACGCGATTGTTGTTCCGGGCTTAACTCTTTTTTCCCGGAGCTTTCGCCGGATTTGGCATTGGTTTCTCCGATTCGTGCAGCAGTCATCTGCTTGATTAAGATTCCGCCTGTAATTTGTCCTGCCTTCTTTTCCGGTTCTGATGATGCAGAGCTGCTGTGATCAGAGCTGGATGATTGTGAGCTTTCGTTTTCAAACGAATCAGCAATCTGATTCAGAACAGTTGATTTCTTTTTAGTAACTTCAGATTTTTTATCTATCTGAGGTTCTGTAATTTGTGAACTTGTTGCCTTTCTTACTTCCATAACTCCTCCGATCATTCCGACTTTTTACTTTTACGATTCAAAATTTGATTTAGCAGACTTGAATCGCCGTCTGCGTCTTTATCTGTCTTTTTCGAATCAACTGATCCTGCTACTGGAGTTTGCGGTCCGAATTGCACATCGGCCGGATCATCTTGATGTGTTGTGCCTGTCCAGCTGCTGCCATCTAGCGAATCTGTAGCTCCACCGTTTTGAACTGCAGATCCAACTGTTACGTTCGATGGATTTCCAACTTCTTCTCCGGCGCGTGTGGGCTGTGCGACCGCTCCCATCACTCCGCCAGTTCTTGTGAACGCGTCGTTAACTGGAACGCTGCCATCTGCTGAGTTGCCAGTTACTCCGCCATCGGTTAATTCGGTTTCGCCACCACTTTTTGGTTTCGAATTCCTGATTTGCTGCATGTCATATTCAATTCCTTTCTTGATATCTTCTGGAATGTTACCTACACCGCGATCATCGATGCCTGGCATCTTTTTGGATCCACCGGGTGGCGGCGTTACTGTTTCTGTTTCTACGGTCTTACCACCATCCTTGTCAGTGGTAGTGGTTGTGCTTGTGTGTTTAGTCAGCTTCCCGTTGGCATCAAAATAATTCTTCGAATCTGTTTCGACTTTACTGTTGTCCTTCTTAAATATAGTTTGCTTGGTTTCATCAATACGTGTCCCATCAGTATTGAAAGTTTTTTCATTACGCCTCATGTATACATCGCCATCATAGGCATCCACATCATCTTTTATTTGCGTAAGTGAACCATCCTCGTTTTGATGCCATTTGGATTTACCGCTGTACGCCACTGCATCTGTGCCAGTTGGCACACTGCCTTTTCCTTTTGGCGCAGCAGTTGGATCAGGCGACGAATTTCGCAGGCGATCGATCGGTGTTGAGCCGCCAAACCTGGAATAATCGGAACGTCTTTGTGCAAGTTCTTGGTCCAAAGAGTCGCGATCATTCGTGCTGCCATTTAGTTTTTGTTGTGCATCTTTGACTGCATCACTTGTCTGTTCTGAACCGATTGGCGAATTTAGATTTTTGATGTCATCAGCTGTCATTCCTTTAGGCAATCGATCAGTTCTGGGATTACTCTCTCGTTTGGAATGACCTAACTGCGCCACCAATCCGGAATTTTTTGCATCTTCATATCGAGTTCGACTATCTTGCGAAGTGGTTCCATTGTTTCCAAAATCTTTGTAATTCATCTTGGAGGCTTCTTGTTGCTGGGATGCACCTAATTCTTTTTTTCCAGAATTTTCTTGATTGCTGCTTGAGGAAACCTCAAATGAATCTTTTGCAGAAGCAATGCCTCTTGCTAAACTCTTCTCCGATTTCTTTTCAGTTTCAGTAGTACTGTTTTCTTGAACAACATTCAAAACACTTGAACTTGATTTTTTGATTTCCATTTTTGCCTCCAATTGCGTCCGGGAAAGTTGCAAATTCCTATTTGCTTTTTTGATTTCTCAACAGATCAAAAACCGATTTTGAAGAATCTTCAGATTCTTCAGTTTTCTTGTTGCCCTGTTCTTTCGGCTGGTCTGCCGGACCAAATTGCACATCGGCAGGATCATCTTGATGTGTTGTGCCGGTCCAGTTGTTACCATCGATCGGATCTGTAGCTCCACCGTTTTGAATAGCAGATCCAACAGTTCCATTAGATGGACCTCCAACATATTCGCCGGCACGTGTGGGTTGCGCGACTGCTCCCATTACTCCGCCCGTTCTTGTGAACGCATTATCAACCGGACCACTTCCATCGGCCGAATTGCCAGTTACTCCGCCATCAGTTAATTCTGTTTCGCCGCCTTTTTTCGGTTTCGTTTCATTTATTTGATTTAAGACATAGTCAGGTATGTCTCCTCCTGCGCGATCATCATCAACTCCGGGAGGCAAAGGCATGTAGCCGTAGGATGATCCAGGAGAGCCATCGTATCCATAAGATGGTGACTTTTCACCACCAGCGGGCTTTGTTGTTTCTTTTGTTGTGGTAGTCGTAGTGGAACCGTCTTCCTTTGTTTCTTTTGTAGTAGTGGTCGTTGTCGTGGAGCCGTCCTTGTTGTACGTGGTTGTCGTTGTTGCGGTTGCTAGTTGTTTCCCACTTGCGTATGCGGTATCAGTTTGAGTTTCTTTAGTAAGATTCAGCTGGGCATCATAAAATTTTTTTGAATCTTGTTCGTACTTGTAATTTGAGCTGAAAGAAGTTGCTTTATTTTCCACCACCATTGTTCTGTCCGGCTTAACTGTAGTTTCACCATGATTTTGGAATGTTTTCCCGTCTTTGCTTGTAACCTCGTCATACATGGTAGTGACTGAACCATCTTTGTTTTTACGTTCACTCACCTCCCCATACGCTACCTGGTCCTTGCCAGTTGGTACTTCATTCTTTCCTTTTGGCGCAGCGGTTGGATCAGGCGTCGAATTTCGGAGGCGATCCATCGGTGATGAGCCGCCAAACATGGAATAATCCGAACGTCTTTGTGCAAGTTCTTGATCCAATGCTTCGCGCGAATATCTACCGCCGCCCAATTTTTGTTGTGCATCTTTGACTGCGTCGCTTGTTTGTTCTGAACCGATTGGCGAATTAAAACTTTTAATATCCTCTACTGTCGTTCCTTTTGGCAGTCGTTCCGCTTTTGGATCACTCTCTTGTTTGGCATGGCCCAAATGCGCAACCAATCCGGAATTTTTCGCATCTTCATATCGAGTTCGACTATCTTGCGAAGCGGTTCCATTGTTTCCAAAATCTTTGTAATTCATCTTGGAGGCTTCTTGTTGCTGGGATGCACCTAATTCTTTTTTTCCAGAATTTTCTTGATTGCTGCTTGAGGAAACCTCAAATGAATCTTTTGCAGAAGCAATGCCTCTTGCTAAACTCTTCTCCGATTTCTTCTCGGTCTCAGTAGTACTGTTTTCTTGATTTACATTCAAAACACTTGAACCAGATTTTCTTATTTCCATTTTTGCCTCCAATTGCGTGCGAAATGGGCTAGTGCAAACGGGATGCCGGGCTGAACGAATGCTATTCTATCGACGAGAAACTAATGAATTGAGCTTAAGGATGGGACAAAAGTTGATTTTTGGTATGAGACAAGAGTTGCTTCTTATCTCAGAGGGTTTTCTGAATCTCTAGAAGTTCGTTTGTGTATCCATTTTCAAGATTCGAATTCAGAAGAATAGCGTGTTTGAAATCTTCCTGCGCAATTTTAACTTCGGCCAACCGCTGCGGCGAATCAGAAAGAGTACCGGCCTTCAACAAATGGAATCTACCGCGCGTATGATATAGCTCCGGCAAAGCAGGATTCATTTTCATTCCGATTTCAATTTCCTTTAGTCCTTTATCTATCAGTGGCTGTACTTGTTGGCGATTTAAAAAATCCCAACGCGCTTGCCAATAATCAATTTCAGCTTCTTCAGCTGAAGTTGATGCGGATTGTCCCCCAATGTGAATCAATTGATCCACAGATGCTTTTGCTTTTTGCAACGCACTCAAGGGATTTTGTTTGTTCAGAATCTTCCACTTTGCTTCAAGAACCGAACTTTCTGCCATGATTTGATAGTTCCAGGGCGATAATGGATCAACTGCTAAAGCCTTTTCCGCAAATTCGTTTGTCAGTTTTAAATACTCAAGCGGTGGAAGATTGCGATTGAAAGCATTTCTGCTCAATCCTAGATATGCGTGAGACATTTCAGTATACAAAGGCTCATAAGATGGATTCAGACTTAATCCTTTTTCAAAATATTCTTTCCCTTTTGAAAAGTCGTTCTTAACATCTTCGTTAAGCCACGTGCGGTATTCAATCGTATCAGCCGAAACATTTAGAAGATGATAGTAGTTGAATGCCAGATTTGGGCTGATTTGAACGCCTTTTTTTAATGCAGATTCGGCTCTCTCAAAAGAAGGCAAAGGATTTTTGCCGTGAGTCATTTCGTATTTGCCAATCAAATAATATGTAATACCAAGATTCACTACGCCATTGATAAAGTCCGAATTCTGTTCCAATGCCTTTCTAAAACTGTTTGCAGCTAGATTCAAAGACCCGATCGGATCTTTGTTCACATCGATTTCATGGTTGCCTAATTCCATGTAAGCAACTCCTAAAGCATTATTCGCTGACATGCTGTTGGGATCATAGTTGACCGCTATCTTCGAATTCTTGATTGAGCGTTGAAAAGATTCACCCGGGTCTTGCCCATGAATCATTTGCTGCTTCCCTTTTTCCCAATATGCCAACCCTAATGCCGTATGCGAAAGAACATTCTTCGGATCCAGGGCAATGGCCTTTTCTCCGGATTCTATCGATTTTTTTAAATTGTCTGTCGGATCTTGCCCTACTGCGCCTTGATAATTTGCATATACCCAGAACATTTTGCTCATTTGCAAATGTACTTCTGCTCTATCAGGATCCACTTTTAAGGCTTGTTCGCAAACATCGGCAACTTGATCAAAATGGGCAGGCACTGTTTGCGTTTTTGTAATCACTTCAATGTAAAGCAAATTGTTTTTCACACTGCATGAACCTTCGTACGTTCGAACATCGCTAGCCGCAATTTTGCTTGAGGCAGAATAATTTTCGTCCGCTTGGTGAAATCTTTGTGCAGCGGAGTCATATCTTCCATAAAGAACTTCCTGATAACCCATGGCCTGATAAATATCGCCTTCCAGAATTTTTGATTCGTAGAACCATGGCGATTTTTGAAACGCTTTCGATGTATGACTTAGGGCTTCTTTGTAATTCTTCTGATAAAAAGAAAGTAAAGCCATTTCAAAATCGATCGATTCCACTTCCTGACCTTTGCTTTCTTTTAAATAGTTGAGTGCAGGAATACGATACTTTTGATCCAGGCGTTTTTTTGCTGCCTCTTTGCCGGCAGGAATCTCGAATCGTTCAACATGTTGAAATTCGCGCTGATATAACGAACCTAAAGCCAATCCCAATGCATAAGCGACATCCGGCGTTTTATAGCCGGCATTCCATGCTTTTTCCAGGTAATCTTTTGCATTTTCATAATCCTGCAACGCAAAATAGATCCGGCCAGTTGCATAATAAGCTGGAGCATCTCCAATTTTGCCTGACTCATTTCTAATTCCTGAAATCATTTGCTCCATACGTTTGCTCACCAGAGTTTTTTCCGCGCGTACATCATGTAACGGCAATGCATAGATTGCGCGTAGATTTCCTTCCACTCGTTGAACTTCTTGACCGAGATGTTGCGCCAGCATCGCTTGTTTTGCTGATTGCCATCTTGAATGAATCCACAACCCCAGAAAAAGAAGAATCAATGTCAGTGCAAGTCCTGATGCAGTAACGAGCACTTTATGTTTTTTTGCTTTCCGGCTTAACCTAAGTACTAATCCTGGTGGATGCGCAACGATCGGATCACCGTTCAGATAACGTCCCAATTCTTCCGAAACGGCGCGAGCAGATTCATATCGAAGCTGCCGATCAGTTTCCAAACATTTCATAACAATGGTTTCAATGTCGCGGGGAATTTTCGATTCTAACTTTCGCAATGAAGATGGATGCTGTTGATGCAATTGCAATAACACTTCATAAGTACTTCCTTCAAATGGATCACGCTTGGATAAGATTCGATAGAACGTTGCTCCAAGGCTGTATACATCAGTGCGGCGATCCAGATCTTCAGCTTTTCCCCATGCTTGCTCCGGTGACATATAAGCAGGAGTTCCTAAAACCAAACCTGTGGTGGTTGTGCCTGGCACCGACATCTCTCGCGCTAAACCAAAATCAAGAACATATGGACGCCATCCCGTTTCGGTACGTTCAACCATGATGTTCGCAGGTTTCAAATCGCGATGAATAATCCCTAATCGATGTGCGGCATGTATCCCTTCTGCAACTTGTTGAATGATTCGGCATTTTTCTTCCAGAGTTATTTTTTCCGCAACTTTGTCCAGACTCTCACCATCAATAAACTGCATTGCAATGTAATGCTTACCAGCGAAAGATCCGACTTCATAAATTTTGCAGACATGATCGTGATCAATTTGTGCTTGAGCGCGCGCTTCTTGTAAGAGTCGTTTTTGTTCAGAAGGATCGCCGCCAAAAAGAAATTTCAAAGCGACGTTGCGATTTAAAGCTAGGTCAATTGCTTTGAAAACTTTTGCAGTTCCACCTTGACCTAAGACATTGAAAACACGATAGCGGTCCCATTGATCAAAAGGCAGGTCTTCGAATTCTTTGGTAGCTAAAATTTTCTGGTGATCAGATGAAAAGACGACGGTTGTTCGATCGGAAGACTTACCTGGTTCGTTAGCATCCCCCATTTATCATATTAAAACACGAAACGAGGCCCGGCTTTGCGGAGGTTGGGTGCGAAAGCCGGGCCTCAGAATCTAGTCTGCGCAGATATTTCCGAATCTACCGATCGTCTTCTTTACGCGATATCCTACTGTTCCACTTGGCGTTACAGCAGCATTCATCGAAACCAGATCCACGCCATCGACAGTCAACGTAAATTTCGTTCCGTCAAATGCAACTCGCACATCGTAAAAAATATTCGGGGCGATGATTGCGGAGGCTTTTGTTTTCGCAACAACTGCTCCATTAGAGATTTGCTTGATCACCCACTTGTCAACTTCTTCTTTCATCAACACTTCAACCAGGTTTTGTTTATCCTGATACCAACCAAAGAAGAAGATTTTGTTTGATACACCACCACCGGTTTGAATTGTGGTTTGTATGGTGCAATTGCCAGTTCCACAGCCGGCAAATGCAGGAGTTGCGATCGCTTCTGCTTTTTTGCGGGTTGGTGTTTCTTCCCATCGGGCTGAATGACCACGTCTTTAGCAATGTCTGTAAGTTGGCTTAAATCGGTGACCGTCTTCCCTCCGTTTCCAAAAGTCGGATCTAATGATCAGCTGTTACCTTTCCACCATTTCCAAATAAAGGATCAAGCTCACCGGCAGCTTGAAGAATTGCTGACAAAAACAAAAAGAAAACAACTCCGATCAAAAACTTTTTCATATATCTGCCTCGGCATGATTGTTAAATGCAATTGCAAGTAAGATGCCCGAAGTGCGAAATGTCCTTGTCGACTGAATTCAAAAGAGGAGTGGGACGAAAGTTGATTTGGCCGCAGAGACAAAAGTTGCTTTCTTGATAGAATTGCATTGGCAATCAAGAATCTGGAGGCACAATGTTCCGAAGAAAATTTTCAGCACTTACAGTCATTCTGTTTTTCATACTTCTTCCCAATTTCGCGCATTCAACAAAACTCAAAAGTTCATGGAAAGATCCGAATGTAACACCGGCCAGTTTTCAACTTAAAAAGATTTTTGTAACAGCGATCATAAAACAAGAATTAATTCGCAAAGTTGCTGAAGATAAGATGGTTCAAATTATTAAAGCAGGCGGCAATGCGGATGCGGTCGCGTCATATACGATCTTTGGAACCAGCTCTGAAATCACAGATAAGGACAAGGCAAAAGCTTCAGTAGCTGACATGGGTTTCGATGGAGCGATTGTGTTGAGTTATGCGGGTTCCAAAGACGAATTCAAGTACACGGAAAAGGACGAGTATTCTACTTTTTTTCCGTATAACGGCTTTTGGGATTATTACGGTTACGGTTGGGGCGCAGTTTACAATGCAACATCGAATGCAGGAGATATCAGAGTCCTGATCGAAACGAAACTTTTTTCTTTGAAAGAGGACAAATTGCTCTGGTCTGGTATCACTGAAACAAAAAATCCAGAGAATCCCGCAAAAGTTGTCGGTGAAATTGCGGAAGAAACAACAAAATACCTGCAGAAAGAAGGATTGCTCCCAAAGAAAAAGTAACGGCTCCTGAAACGTGAAACGTAAAACGTGAGCGATATACGTTGGCAAAGGATCTGGGATATTTTTTACGAAGCTCTAGATCTCGATCCTGAACAACGCGCTACATTCCTTGAAGAGCGTTGCGCAAATGATTCTGAGCTTCAACGCGAGGTTGAAGATCTCTTAAGTGCTCACGAAGGACCAGAAAATATTTTAAATACTCCACCATGGTTGTCTGATCAAGATATCGAAGTTGGCCTCTCAAGTTGGTGACGAGATCGATGGTTATCGATTATTGAACAAACTTGGCGAAGGCGGCACTGGAATTGTTTTTGAAGCCCAGCAATTTCATCCAATCGAACGGCATGTTGCATTGAAGCTGATTAAAGCAGGAATGGATAGTCGCGATGTGCTGCGCCGGTTTGGAAGTGAAAGACAATCGTTGGCATTAATGAATCATCCGGGCATCGCCCAGGTTTTTGATGCCGGCGTTTCACAACAAGGCCATCCATACTTTGTAATGGAGCTTGTTAGCGGTTTGCCGATTACGCGTTTTTGTGACGAACATTCACTTTCCATCGAACAACGGATTGAATTATTCCGTTCCGTTTGTCGCGCCGTACAACATGCGCATCAAAAAGGAGTCATTCACCGCGACCTGAAGCCTTCCAATGTTCTTGTGACAATGACTGATGGTCAACCTCAAACAAAAGTCATTGATTTCGGAATTGCACGTGCATTACATCGCACAACGGATGATCAGCCTGGATTCACAAAGATTGGTCAACTCATTGGAACTCCAGAGTACATGAGTCCTGAGCAAGCGAGAGTAAATAATCTGGATGTTGATACACGCACTGATATTTATTCGCTTGGTGTAATGCTTTATGAACTATTGATCGGTGCGCTGCCATTTGAAGCTGATGCGTTTCGCAGTGGTGACTATCTGGAATTTCAGCGCATTCTTCGCGATGAAGAGCCATTGCCTCCGAGTGTTCGACTGAACAAGCTTGGATTGCGTGCTGAGGAATTTGCATCAAAGCGGGGGTTTGATGCGAAACGGTTGATCAGAAAACTTTCCGGCGATTTGGATTGGGTAGTTATGAAAGCGCTGGAAAAAGATCGTACCAGGCGTTATGACACTGTAGGCGAATTTGACCTTGATTTATCGCGATATCTTGAACAACGTACAGTGAACGCGCATCCACCGCGTACAAGATATCGGTTGAAGAAATTTATTGCGCGGCACAAAGTGGCATTTATTGCAGCATCCGCCTCAACGATAGCACTTTTGGTTGCAATTGTAGGAATTACGATGGGGCTGATTGTTGCAAATCGTGAACGTCAGCGCGCTGAAACTGTCAGTCAGTTTTTGCAAAATATGCTACTCGCATCTCAGCCTGAAAATGCACGCGGCCGTGATACTACCTACTTGCAAGGTGTGTTGAAAACGGCTTCGCAGCGCGTTGATACAGAATTAAAGAATCAACCGGAAGCCGCTGCAAGCTTGCATTTCACAATTGCGCTGACTTATAAATCGCTTGGTTTATATGACGAAGCATCAAGACATTTCGAATCTTCATTACGATTGCGCCAGGAACATCTTGGAAAAGACCATGAACTTACCGCAGAAACGATGAGCGAACTCGCAACATTGCGATGGCAACAAGATGATTACAAAAATGCGGAGGCTCTGGCCCGCGAAGCGCTCGCTATTCAAGATCGGATCTACAAGCCTGAAAATAATAACAGGCTTTTCACGCTGAACACGCTTGGCCTCATTATGAAAAGTACTGGACGTTTTTCGGAAGCAGAAAAATTGTATCGTGAGGTTGCCGACATCCGCAGGCGAACTTTGGGGATTCAAAATCTTTCTACACTTACATCAGTTAGCAATCTCGCGCGACTGCTTGAAGATCAAGGCAGATTGGATGAAGCATCAAAGCTCATGCGTGAAGTGGTTGATGTTGGTGTAAAGGCGCAAGGCGAAGATGATCCATTTACGCTGGTTTCAATCGATATTCTTGGTGTGTTGATGCGCAAAGAAGGCCGATTCGCTGAAGCTGAACAATTACATCGTCGCGCGCTTGCGGGTTGCGTACGAGTTTTAGGAGAAAAACATGTGGATACATTAGGTGTCCGCAGAAATCTTGCAGTACTTTTGATGGAACAAGGCAACCTTGTAGAAGCAGAATCAGAATTACGCAACGCTCTTGCTACGATTGTACGTGAATATGGTGAACAAACGTTTTATACTTTGTCGATTTCGCATGCACTAGGCGACTGCCTGCTCAAACAAGATAAGAAGCACGAAGCACAAGAAATGTACACAAGAGCACTGACCATCGGATATGCAATTTTGCCCAAAGATCATCCATTGCTTAAGACAATTAAATCCAAGCAGGATCAGATATTAACATCGTCCCGTTCATACTCGCCTAATCCCTGACCCAACCTTTTTGTTGTCAATATGAGTCAAAAAGTTATATTCACAACCATGCGAAAAATCGTAAAAATTTCCCTGATCTTTTTATTCATTTTTGTTATTTGCTTCAACCATCCTGATGCAGCTCAAACCACAGATTACGAATATTATTTAGATCAATTTATTGATCCTTCTGTAAAGCCTGGTGATGATTTCTTCCAATATGCTTTGGGCAAATGGGTGAAAGAGAATCCGATTCCAGCGAATGAAAGATCATGGGGAATTGGGAATGTGGTTCGCGAAGAAACTTACCAGCGTGTTCTTAAAATCAATGAAAAGGCGGCAGGCCAGCAATCCGCAAAAGGAAGTAATTCCCAAAAAATCGGTGATTTTTGGTTTACAGCAATGGACACTGCAACGATTGAAAAGCAAGGGATCACAACGCTGCAGCCTGAGTTCAATCGAATTGTCGCAATCCATGACACGCCAAGTTTGGTCGATACATTAGCGCGATTACAGTACATCGGAGCCGGTGTGATGTTCAGCATCGCAATCTTCCAGGATGAGATGAACAGCGAAAAGTACGCTTTGCACTTATATCAAGGCGGAATCGGACTTCCAGACAGAGATTATTATTTCGATCCAGATGACCGAACAAAAAACATCCGAAGCGAGTATGTGAGACATTTAGCAAAAATGTTTCAATTGCTTGGCGATGATGAAGCAACAGCAAAAACAAATTCTGAAACCGTAATGAGAATGGAAACTGATCTTGCGAAAGCGTCCAGAAAGTTGCAAGACCTGCGTGATCCGCATGCAAACTACAATTCCTACAAAGTAGGTGACCTTCGAAAACTAACGCCATCCATTTCATGGCCAGACTTTTTTGAAAAAGGACATACTCCTAATCTGGAATATGTAGTCGTAGGCCAGCCTGAATTCTTTAAGCAAGTCGAAATGTCGTTGAAAAAAGAATCAATCGAAAATTGGAAAACATATTTACGATGGCACTTAATCAATACATACGCGAGTCAACTGAGCAGCCAATTTGAGCAACAGAATTTTTACTTTTACGGAACAGTTTTGAATGGGGTCCCTGAGCAACGCCCGCGATGGAAACGGATGCTTGATCAAGAAGAAAATTATTTAGGGTATGGGCTCGGTCAGTTGTATGTAAAAGAATATTTTTCACCGAAAACGAAGCAACGATATGAAAGGTTAGTTGATGACATCTTTACAGCCTTCCGGGAGAGGATCCAAAAATTGGATTGGATGAGCGAACCAACCAAACAAGCAGCACTTACGAAACTGAATGCGGTCATTAAGAAAGTTGGTTATCCGGAAAAATGGCGTGACTACTCCAATTACGATGTTGATCGAAGTTCATTTGCAATGAATTGCTTGAAAGGAAATATCTGGCAGAGTGATTATGCGATTTCAAAACTTTATAAACCGGTGGATCGTTCCGAATGGAATATGACTCCGCAAACTTATAATGCTTATTACAATACGAGTAACAATGAAATCGTATTACCTGCCGCGATTTTTATTTTGCCTGGAATTCCTGATGACCAATTAGATGATGCAATTGTTTATTCATATGCCGGCGGTACAACAATCGGACATGAGATAACCCATGGCTTTGATGATCAAGGACGGCAGTTTGATGATAAAGGAAATTTAAAAAATTGGTGGACGAAACAAGATGAAACAGAATTTAAGAATCGTGCCAAAAAAATCATTGAGCAATTTAATGGATACATTGCGGTGGATAATTTGCATGTAAACGGTGATGCAACACAGGGTGAAAATATCGCAGATCTTGGTGGCATTCTTTTGGGATGGGACGCATTCAAGAAAACCGATGAATACAAAAGCGGCAAATTAATCGGCGGATTAACTCCAGCGCAGCGTTATTTCATCGGCTGGTCTCTTGGTTGGTTAAACAATATCCGTCCGGAAAATCTTGCAGTGCGTGTTAAGAGTGATGTGCACTCACCAAGTTTCTTGCGTGTGAATGGTCCGGTTTCAAACATGCCGGAGTTCTTTCAGGCATTCAATATCCAACCAGGCGCTAAGATGTATCGGCCTGAAAATGCCCGCGTCCATATCTGGTAACTTCAAAGACGCAAAGTGCTCACTATTTTTTTGGCAATGGCGTTTTTGAAAAACCTTCCAGAGCCTTCAACCAGTTTGCTGTCATTATTTCTAAAGCCTTTTTACCCTTTTCTACGGTTGCTTTTGTGGGATCGCCTGTTAATCCGGTTTCTGAATACGATGGATCATTTGGATCATTCGAATACATTCCTGGTTGATAACCAGCGTACTCTTTTGGTGGTTGCTTTCCGTAATCAGTAACGGCTTTTTCCATGTGCACTAGATCGGGCTGCAGAAAAAGATTGATCGAAGTCTCGATTTCATCGGCATGACCTCCCCATTTTTGTTCCTGGAGTGCTTCGTATTGTTTATCTTCAAGATCATCCCAAGAAATTACAAGAGTTGGAGTCCCGGTCTCTGTTCGAATATCCCGCGCTGCCATCGAAATTGGTAGACCGGTTGCTCTGAAAATACCAGTATTCAGAAAAACAATGCGATGTGCACCATGATCCACAAGTGATTTTGCGGCAAGATATACATAACGCTGGAAAACATCTCCTTCCGCAATTTCAGTTCCTGGAAATTCCCTGAATGCAGGAAACCATCCATGCTGAATTGGCGGTGCAACAATTACTGATTGTGATTCAACCGCTTTTTTACACAAATATTCCATAACTTTGTAATCTGCATTCATCGGAAGATGAGGTCCGTGTTCTTTAGCTCCTGCTCCAAATGGCAAAATCACAATCGGAACCTGACTCATTCGGACTTTTGCTTCCGGCCAGGAAAGATTTCCAAGATAAAATCCGTTATCAGCGAATACACCAGATGCGACTTCGAAGAAAAATAGAATGAGAAAGAGAATACGCATTTATTTTGAGCCTCCCAACTCTGAATCTTAATTCATTTCTCAGAATCGAGAGAGGAGATCTGAAATGCCTTACAGATGTTTATCAAACCAATTGCGTGCGAGTGAAGCAACAAGTTCTAATTTCCCAGGCTCTTCAAATAAATGTGAAGCGCCAGGTACAATTTCTAGTTTCTTTTCGCATGTAAGCAATCGCAGCGCATATTGATTCAGACGCAAAACTTGGGTATCTAATTCTCCTACGATCAGCAAGGTTGGTGCTTTTACTGATTGCAATGATTCTGCCGCGAGATCCGGACGTCCCCCGCGCGAAACAATTGCCTGAAATAAATCGGGTCGCTGTGCTGCAGCCATCAATGCAGCAGCGCCGCCAGTGCTCGCACCAAAAAGACCGATATTTAATTTCAACAACTCTGACCGAGTTTTGATCCAGGCCGCAGCAGCAATTACTCTGCGAGATAGAAATGGAATGTTAAAGCGAAGATGTTTTGTTAAATCATCAATCATCTCTTCTCTTTCGGTGAGAAGATCCAAAAGAAAAGCCGCAAGACCGTCTTTTTGCAGTTCTTCGGCAACGTGCTGATTGCGCGGACTATGTCTACTACTGCCGCTCCCGTGGGCAAAAAGAACTAATCCCTTTGCATTCTCAGGAATTGAAAGATCTCCAAATAATTCTTCATCATCAATAGGTAACCGAATGGTTACATTTCGAGCGGTTGAAGCCTGCATAACGTCATAAATCCTCATACTTAACTTAATCCTGATCGGTGAGAGAACAACTAGTTTCAGGGTTTTTGATTCGACAATGCTTCGTGAATGGCTTGTTCGGCAAGGACGCTACAATGAATTTTCTCCGGAGGCAGGCCGCCCATCTTTTTTGACAATTGTTCATTGCTGATTCGGCGCGCTTCTGAAACAGTCATTCCAATCAGCATTTCAGTTAAGATCGAACCGGTAGCAATTGCTGCGCCGCAACCATAAACTTTGAACTTTGCATCGCGAATCACATCACCTTCAATCAGCAAATGAAGCTGCAACATATCGCCATCCGTTTTACTGCGCACCCGCGCTTTCGCTGTTGTGTTTTCGATTTCACCAACGTTGCGAGGATTACGGATATGATCCAATACTTCAGGGGTATATCTCATAAAACTCTGCGGTAAGAATTATTTTAATGCGAGGGAGACTTTTTCCAATAGCATGTTTGCGGATTGTTGTGAGAATTCTGCGAAAGGCGACCAATAAAGTCCCATGAAGAAAGTCATAATTGCAAGAACGGTCAGCAAGACAGTTGAAAGACGCGGCAAAGTGATTTTATCTTTGACTGCTCCTTCTTCCAGAATCATCCGTTTCACTACGCCGCCATAATAAGCAAACGAAACAACACTATTTACTGATGCCAGAATCACCAGCCAGTAAAACTTCGCATGCCACGCGGCCATAAACAAATAAAACTTTCCGATAAAGCCGCCTAATGCCGGAATACCGGTTAATGAAAGCATAAAGACTGTAAGTACTGAAGCAGCAAGTGGAGATCGAGTCATCAGTCCGCGATATTCGGAAAGATTATCGCTGTCCATTTTTGATGAGACAGCAACCACAACCAGAAATGCTCCAAGATTCATTACAAGATAAATGAGTGTATAAAACAGAATCGCCTGAATTCCTTCAGAGTTCAGCAACACAAAACCCATCATCATGTATCCAACATGAGCAATCGATGAGTAGGCCATCATCCGTTTCATGCTGGTTTGCCAGAGTGCAACCACATTTCCTACTGTCATCGTGATTGCAGCAATTAAAGCCATCATCATTGGCCAATTGAAGTTGCCAACAATTTCGAAGTTGGTCCGCCCTGGGCAAAAATTCCGTAGAAGAATCGGATCAAAAGTGCGAACCCTGCGGCTTTGGGTCCGACTGAAAAAAATGCAGTTATTACAAGCGGTGAACCTTGATATACATCTGGACACCAAAAATGAAATGGCACCGCGGCAATTTTGTATCCGATACCGACAAGAATCAGCGATACGGTAATCAACAAAATTCCGGAAGGAACAGGGGTATTCAGAAGAGCTTCACGGATCGAACTCAATTCATATGCGCCGGTGAAACCATATAAATATGAAAGACCGAAAAGCATAACAGCGGTTGATACGGAACCATAAAGCACAAACTTCAATGATGCTTCTGCGGAAAGACGATCATCCTTTAAGAATCCTGATAACAAATAGGAAGGAATACTTACAAGCTCTAGTGCCAGCCAGATCATCAACAAATTGTTTGCTGAAGCCAATAAATTCATTCCAAGAACAGTTGCGATCAGCAGGCAATAATATTCACCAGCATCGTATCGTTTTAATTCATCCGAGTTCAGCGTGAAGAGCACGATTAATATCGTTGAAATAGCAAAAAGAAATTTGAAGAAAATTGCAAAATGATCAACCGTCATCATCCGGAAAAAAATGTAAGTCTGATCCATTGAATACAGCTGATATGCTGCAACCATCGATGCGAAAAGTCCCACAATTGTGATTATTCCCAGCGTTATATAGCTGCTGCGTTTGCTAAAAATTTCCGCGATAAGAACAATCAAGAAAGTTACAGAAAGGATTAATTCCGGGTAGAAATAACCCATGCTGTTTTTGATTTCAAGAATTATTGAAGGAGACATTGATTAACCTTGCATCTCATGGACTTGTGGAATTTCAACGCTATGGAAATGTCGATAGATTGCAAAAACGATTGCCAGGGCTACGGCTGCTTCAATTGCAGCCAAGAGAATTACAAACACGACAAAAACATGACCGCCAAGCGTATGGGTCACATAATTTGAAAATGCCACGAAGTTGATGTTTGCAGCATTCAATATCAGCTCAATTCCCATCAACACTGCGATTCCATTGCGTCGGGTCAACACCGCAGCTAGACCAAAACAAAATAAAAGTGCCGCAATAATCAGGTAATGATAAAGTCCGGGAGAAAGGGTCATGCTACCGTTCTCCTGGCGCGTGCAATGGATACGGCTCCGATCAGTGCAGCCAACAAAAGAATGGATGCAATTTCAAACGGAAGAAGCCATTCAGTCATTAGCAAAGTTCCAATTCCTGAAGTTGAATCCTGGAAATTTGCCGGCCCCTGAATTTTCCACGGCGTATTAAAAATTAAATACATCAAAAATCCAAACACGATGACCATTGCAAACATCGTAGGAATGAATTGAATCCGGCCTGTTCGGATATCGGCTTCCACCATCCGCTGAGTGAGCATGATGCCGAAAAGTAGTAAAACAAGCACGCCGCCGACATAAATCAAAACTTGAGTGGCTGCCAGAAAATCGGCATGAAGAAATAAGAAGAGTCCGGCAATTCCGAATAAGGTGAACATCAGCGCAAAAACTGCGCGCATAACGTTTTTCGCGAATACCACAAAAAAACCGGAAATTACAGTCAACAACGCGAAAAGATAAAAGCCCGCAACATACAGAATCTGGGTAATTTCCATTGATTAACCGCGCTTATTGTAAATCAAATATTCCAATCTTCCAATCCAACATTCCACCATTCCATTATTCCAATATCCAAGGGGAATAATGGAATATTGGAACAATGGAATATTGGAAACGCACCCAGTCGTCTGTGGTTTAACTGGCGGCTGTTTTCTCAGTTGTAATCGCTGTTGGCTTCAAAAGATCAGCGATGGTCAGTGTATTTAGTTCCTGTTTTACATGCTGTTGAATTCGCTGCCATGCACCTAACATTTTGCAACTCTGCTCAAGCATGCACCGGGTTACTTCACTCAAACATCGATTCACAACTACTGGTCCATCAATCGCTTCGATCACTTCCAGGAAAGTGATCCCTGATGCATCTTTCGCCAGCGCATAACCGCCATGAGGACCACGATAAGATTTCACCATCCCGTGTTTTACCAATTTGCGAAGGATCTTGAATAAGAAATTTACCGGGATCAATTGGTCGCGAGCGATTTCGCTAACGTAAGTAATTTTTCCAGGAGGCTGGCAGGATAAATAAATAATAGCGCGAAGACCGTAATCACCTTCAAGAGACAGAAGCTGCAAAGTCAAAGCTCCGATTTGATCATCTAGACACTACAAAGAATCGATTCATCTGTCAAATGCAATTTCTTGGTCGTTCGGATTATATTTGAAATATGCGACTGTTATTGATAGTTTCAGTTTTAGCGTTCATATGCGTTTCAAGTCAAGCAGAAGAAACGCAAACCAGTATTTCAAAAATGGGAACTGTAACTGGCAAAGTCAAATTCTCACCGGTTCAACCTGGCCCAGTCCGACCGAATGAGCCGGAAGCAGATCCGTCAGTAATGCAGAAAATATATGCCGCTCATAAAGTCAGAGTTCTGGCTGAGGATGGAAAGAAAGTTATCCGTGAAGTGGAAATTAATTCTCAAGGAACCTACAAAGCGGAATTAGAACCCGGGATTTATTTCTTGCAAATCATTCCGCCTTCAATGGGGAAAGTGCAAAAGCAAGGTGAGCGAGTTGAAGTTACTGCCGGCAAAACAATTCAAGCTGATATTTCCGTTGATACCGGAATACGTTAAGTAAAACGTAATGCGTAAAACGTAAGAACTCACGGTTCAGTTACGTTTTACTTTTTACGGTTAATCCCGATTTCGGAGCCAGTTGCGAGCGAAGTCCAATGCTTCTTGCCGATTGCGCAATCGACCCAACAATTGCGATTCCCGGATTTCTTTTAACAGCTCACCCATTTTAGGTCCGGGCGTCATTTGTAGAAACGCCATTAGATCGCGCCCCTTGAGCAATTCCGGAGTATTCACTGAAGGAAAATATTCATCAAAGTAATAACGGATCATTTCCGAAATCAAAGCAAAAAATTCTGAATCGCGTCCTGGATCAGCGAGCGGACCTCGCGCGGTTGCAATATCACTGTAAGCAATTAGTAACACACCGATTCCTTCCGTACCCGTAGCTCTGAAAAAGCGATAAAACGAATCTTGCGAACGCTCTTCTTGATTGAACAAATTCAGCGGACGCAGATGTTGTTCAATCAAGGTTGTAATAATCTGGATATCTTTTCGGGCAAACTTTAACCGCTTTAAAATTGCTTGAGCAAGATCAGCACCGATGTGCTCATGACCATGAAAACGCCATCGACCTGGTTCACGCAATTCTTGGGTCGCCGGTTTGCCAACATCATGAAGCAATATTCCCCATTTCAGTAAACGACGACGATCAAGAGTTCCAGGCGTAGAATCTAGAAATTCGAGAATATTTGCGGCATGTTCTGGAAAAACTTCAGGGATCATTGCCGTCACTGCTTCAAGTTTTTCTAACGACATCAAGGTGTGATCCCAAACATCAAGATGATGATAACCACCTTGCTCACAACCTTTCATCAAAGCTAATTCGGGAATTAATGACTTGAAAAGATCAGAATTACTGATCGATTTCCATGCAGTTGTGGAATCCGGTTGCAAGAAAATTCGATCCAATTCTTCGCGGATCCGCTCTTCGGCAACATCAGCAATTCGCGGATGCAATTTAGAAATCTGCTGCAAAACTGCATCATCAATTTGGAACTTCAGCTCAGCTTCAATCCGAAACGCGCGTAACATTCTGAGCGGATCGTCTTCAAGACTTTGTTCCGAAGTTGCCCGAATTAATTTTTTCTGAAGATCTTCCAATCCACCACAGGGATCTAAAACAGCATCCATTCGGCGATCAGGGTAAAAATCTTCCCAGCGAATCGCCATTGAATTAATTGTGAAGTCACGCTTCCGCAAATCGCCGTCAATGGTGTGATTTCGGAAGCCGGTAAAATCCCAATTCCCTTTGCCAAGTACAACACGCGCAACCTGTCGCTCTTCATCTAAAACAAATGAAGGCACATCAAGAGCCTTACGAAACTGATTCACGACATCAAAAACTTTGTCCGATACAACCACATCTACATCGTGTGCCGGACGGTTGAGCAAAAGATCGCGAATGGTTCCGCCGCAGAGATATGCAACAACACGAAGCTGCCGCAAAACAGAATCAAATGCCTGGAGGTACTGGTCGTTTAACAAGGGAGTAATCAGGAGCGAGAGTGATACGCCCGTAATTGATCAATGTGATGAGCGTCGCTGCCGGTTGTTTCCTGCAATCCGTAATATAAGGCAAATTCTCGCAGCATCAAAATCGCAGCTCGCTCATCTTCCATTGTTGGAAATTCGCGTGAACCTTCTTGACAATATGGATACACAACTTCCATACCATTCATCCCCATATCTTTTAAATTACTGATCATTGTATTCAGATCCTTCATTGCACCTTGCAAACCATCACGGCTGTAATAAGCGGGATGAGCAAGTACGGCAATTCCGCCAGCCTGATGAATTAATTTAATCATCGACTCTGAGCCAGGTTTCACGATAATGCTGTCCACCTGAATGTTCTGTTTCATCCACTGTTGGGCGGCCCTGTAACGATCCGGCGGCTGATAATCATCGAATAAACCCTGATCTATCATGGCGTGAATCAAATGCGGATTCATAAATGTCTGACAGCGCGCGCAAATTTCATCAAGCTGAATTACTTTACGCGCATAATATCTGTTGATTGCTTCTGCTTGCTCAGCCGCTCTTACTTTTCGTGCTTTCTGAATTTGCGCCAGATGATCAGTCAATGCTTTGTTCTGAATATCGACTCCGAACGCAAGCATATGAAGTTCAATGTTGCCGTATGTACAATCTAATTCTGCACCGGGAACAATCCGCAAATTGCTGCCTTTGGCTATGTCAAAAACCGCAGGATAGGCGCCAAGTGCATCATGATCGGTGATTGAAATCTCATCAAGATTCAGATCAATACAGGCTTGTACCAGTTCTTGCGGACTGGGTTCACCGTCCGATAAAAATGTGTGCATATGAAAGTCGCGTTTCATGGCTCGTCAGAAAAACGCACAATCATAGCACTAAACTGTTTTTGCACCAAACAATGGCGCGTATTGTAACTTTAGACTTAAATTTAGGGTCTTATTAGATGAAAGGAGATTTTTAATGAAAAAGTATTTATCCGTTTTTATCTTTGCCCTTGTATTTGCATTTCCTGTCCTGGTTAAGGCTGAAGTTAATTTCGCAGGAACATGGAAAAAGAATACGGAACAAAGCGATGATCCGCAAAAAAAGTTTGAGAAAATGATGCAAGAAAGAAATTCATCAGATTCACACCACCAGCACCAGTATCCACATGGAGATCCAAGAATGGGTCAACATACGGGTGAGCATCATGATTCCGAAGGACCAGGTGGCTTTATGCGTTTCCCGGATCAATTGACGATCGAATATAACAAGCCGGAACTGAAATTGACTGGAGAAAACGACTGGGAGCGTACTCTTTACACTGACGGTCGCAAATCGGAGCGCGAAATAAATACACCGCGAGGCAAAGGAAATTTCATTACCATTGCAACATGGGAAGGCGATCAACTGAAGGTTGAAAATCAAGGTCCCGGCGGTGGCAAGTCTACAGCAACATACGAATTAGCGCCGGATGGCAAACAATTGTTTGTTCAAATTCGGATGCAACCTATGTTTTCTGACGAACCTATCACCATCCGTTATGTTTATGATGCGGTAGCAAAATCTCAATAACTATTTTGTTCTAACTGTTTAAGCTGATTCAGCGCTTCCGATTTCTTTCGCTCATCGCCTTTCCAAAACTTCAAAAACAGTTTTAGATTGCGAATCGCTTCTTCATCATTTCCGAGATTGTGATTGCACAATGCAAGATTGTAATAAGCTTCGGCTTTAGTGGGATCCAAAGCTACAACACGCTGGTAATAGTTTGCGGCAGTGGCATGATCTTTAAGCTTCAAATACGCAGTGGCAAGATTGTAATTTACAATTGGAGCTTCAGGAGACTTCTGGATCGTATCCGTCCAGAGCGTTAGATCATCATGCCAGACTGGAGAGCGTAAGAAACTAATCAAACTCAACACTACGCATCCTGCAATCAATGCTTTAGCTATAAGTGGCTTCATACGAAATGAAACTATCGCTATTACGAATCCTGCTGATGGGACATATAAATAACGCTCCGCAAATCCTACAGGACTAACAGCGGAAACCATCAACGCAGGAAAGATAAAAACAAAAAACCATAAAATGCCAAATAGAAAAACTTTGTTCTTTCTAAAAACTATCGCTAGCAATAAAGTTGAAATCAGAATACTAAGAGAAAGAATTACCAGCTTCGCATTGAGTGTGTAATTGTAAAAAGCATTCAAGGTAGCAGGAGCAATTAATTTTGAAATGTATAATCCTGGCCAGACTGCTCCCTTAAAACATTTCTGAAGGAATCCAACAGTGGCCTGATTGGTGCGAAGCAAAGTATCCATTGCATACATCCTTGAAGCCATATAGAGAGCGGCTAAAACTCCGCTTGCACCTAACCAGATTGTAGTGAATCGGAATGAATGTCTGCGAAATAGGAAGTAATCGAAAACAATAATTGCTGGAAATAACAACGCCGGTTCTTTACTCCAAAGCGCAAAAGCAAAAGCAACTAAAGATGCAAATAAATTTCCACGCAAATAAAAAAGAAACGACAAAAAAATAAAGAGTCCCAATAATAAATCTGCTGTTCCGCCGATCCAAACAACTGGCTCAACGTGAACAGGATGAACAGCAAACAATAAACTTCCGACGAATGCACGAAAATCATCAACGAATTTGAATAAGATTCGCCACAAAAGAAGAACGCAACCGACATTCAGCAACAAATGCGTCAGATGAAACGCAAAAGGATTTAGTCCGAATAAAGAATGGACCAACAAGTAAGTCAGCATGTGAACCGGCCGGTAATTATTGGAAATTACAACCGGGGTGAAGTACCAGGTATCCTTTGTTAACAGAATTTTGATGTGAGAAAAATCTCTGATATACGGATTTGCCTCAATTTCATAATGATCATCGTATACAAAACCGGCGAGTAATGCAGGAGAGAAACTTACAAATGCTGCTAGGATTAATAGCGCTGGATACAGCCAATGGCGCATCAATGCGTTTTATCGCATACATCCTGCGCTTTATCAATACAAAACTTTTATGCAAGGAGTTTGCGGATTCTCGATTTGAAGAGTGCAACCTCACTTTCCGGTTTTGTTTTCTTGGAATCATCCGATGAAGTAGATGCATCTTCAGCTGCGGCGGCTGCATTTCCTGCGGCTGTACCAGCTCCTGCAGCGGCACCCATCCCAAAAGCCGCACCAGCTGCGACACCCGAGCCGATTAAATTCATCACTGCAGCTTTCTTTTCTTCTTCAATTTTGGACTCTGTTTGCCTGATCTGTTCTTTCTTAACTGCCTCCGCAGAGCTCGAAATTCCTTTTTCGGCTGCAGCAGATCCCGCTGAAGCACCAGCTGCGATTCCAGATTCAGCAACGGCGACAGCGCTGCTTACGACTGCACCGGATCCAGCAACTAGTCCAACAGCCGCAGCAGTTGCAGCAGATACAGCACCAGCACTCGCTGCAGTTCCAGCTTGTGCAGCGCCTGCGACTGCACCGGCTCCAGCTACAGTTCCAGCTGCTGCGACCCCCGCAACTGCGACTGCACTGGCTCCAGCTACAGTTCCAGCTGCTGCGACCCCCGCACCCGCGACTACTCCAACTCCTGTCGCAGCACTTGCAACACCGCCAACTACTGCACCACCAACGGTTGTTGCGGCTGCAGCGCCACCTGTGACTATCCCAACTGTAAGCTCAGCAACATCTGTCACAGCTTTAAGTTCTGAAGATTTTTTCTGAATTTCATTGCTAATAGCTTCTCTCTCTTTGCTTTTTGTCTTGTTTTCAAATGCATCCACATATTTCGAAACTGCATTAGCTTCTTTTTTTGATGCTTTGGACTCCGAATCTTTAATCTTTTGGAACTCTCCAACGATCGATTGTGAAATTTTCTTAATTTCCATTTTCCATCCTGTTGCCGCTACCGCAGCAATCACCCTGTTTGCAACTGCTATGCCAGATGGTTCTCGACGATGGTTCCAATGCGAATGCGCATCACTCCGAAACGCCGGTTGTTTTTTTCGAGACAAAAGATGCTTTCTGGCATCCGGCATATCATCGGTGGTTGTTTGAGGCGAACAGCACTAATATCCTGCGCTTCATAGATTACCTTCTTACTTACGTCGAAATAAGTGCAGTTATTCTATGTCGCACATTATTTGCCTTCTCTATCATTCGTAAGTTTTTTAATCATCGGGCCAGCGGATCTGGCTGCCAACAAATTTTGTTCCAACAAACTCACTGCAATCGGGTCTACTTTTGGAGAACCTTCATTAGTGATACTTATGGATCGCATACCAATGGATTCTGTTTCAAAACTATCCTGGAATACTTGGGAAGGATGTACTGGTGTTTGTCGTTCTGCCTCGAGAGTTTGGTTTCCTTCAAGCAGTTCATTGATGCCGCTTGCGTCAGAATTTCGAAGGTATGCCTTCACATCTCCTATGCTTTGCTTCAAGGCGACTCTGTTGTCTATTTGACTTGCAATTTGTGAGGCTTCTGTAGCATTGGCAGAAGCGATTTCTGTCATAGGTGTTTCGAATTCCTCAAAGATTTTTGTCTCAATTGCTTGTGATGTCGGTTTTTTGATTTCCATTGTTTTCCTCCTGTTGCCGCTACCGCAGCAATCACCCTAATTGCAACCGCTATGCCAGATGGCTGTCGAGGAAGGCTACAATGTGAATGCGCATCCCCGGGAAACGCCTGTTGTTTTTTTCAAGACAAAAGTTGCTTTTACTGGCATCTGGCATCTTCTTATTGATCTTCGCTTTTTCTTCGCCTATGATAGAAACGGAGGAACCGGCAGGAATTTCGCCGCAGAAGTGCCTACGCTCAACCGGGGCGCGGGCGTCCCTGCCCGCGACTGCAGCGAAAAATCGGCCGTGTGGAACGGGTGTTTACACATCTACATGTACACAGCACATTTTCGCTGCTTGAGGGGGCGTTCAGCATTCCACAATTGTTATTTCGCGCTCAAAAAATGGAGCTTTCAGTCATTGCGCTCACTGATACCAATGGACTTTATGGCGCAATTACGTTTTACAAATTCGCAAAACAACTTGGAATCAAACCGATCATCGGTTGTTGTTTGAAATCAGAAGACGGCACCGCAGTTCTACTTGCAAAAAACATTCAAGGCTTCAGCCAGATTTCACAAATCGTTACAGCAAGACAATTAGTAGAAAAGTTTTCGTTGCGCAAAGATCTCAAAAAACTTGCGTTCATTTCTGATCCGCAAATGTTTGTGATTTCAAGCGATGAAAGTCTGCTTCAGGATCTTGCCGGATGCTGGGATCTATCGCATTTGTTCGCGGAACTTGTCCGAACGAATCGTCCTGGAAACGAAAAACAAATTCGAAGATTGAAACACCTCGCATCTTCTTTGCGAATTAATTGCGTTGCATCCAACGATGTACACTTCCTTTATCCGCAGGATCATTTGATCCATCGTCTGCTTACTGCTATCGGCACCATATCGCATTATGAAGATTCGCTGCTGCCGCTGGCTGCAGAAGAATGCTGGTTGAAATCTACCGCAGAAATGGAAACATTGTTTTCCGATACGCCTGAAGCAATTAGAAATTCACAGCTCATTGCCGATCAGTGCAACTTAAATTTGGACTTAGGACGATTCACATTTCCTGAATTTCATGCTCCGGATAATCAGCCATTAATCCCCTTTCTTGAAACATTGTGCCGAAATGGATTACAAGATCGCTACAAAAAAATTCCGCTAGCTGCTGAAGAACGTTTACAGCGCGAGTTGGAAGTCATCCGAAAACAGGGATTCGTAGAATATTTTTTGGTGGTCTGGGATATTTTGAATTTTGCGCGTGAAAAAAATATTCATTGGGTTGGACGGGGCTCAGCAGCGAACAGCATTGTTTCGTACGCTCTTGGAATCACAAACGTAGATCCAATCCGTTACAACTTATTTTTTCAACGATTCCTGAATCCTGAACGCAAATCGCCACCGGATATCGATGTCGATTTTGGTTGGAAAGAACGCGATGCGATTCTGGCGTATGTCTATGAACGTTATGGCAATGATCGCGTTGCAATGATTTGCACCTACATTACTTTTACGGCGCGATTAGCCGTGCGTGAAATCGGTAAAGCATTGGGATTGCCTGATGAAGAAATCACCGCAGTTTCTTCGAGGCTTCCTTATGGTTCTAATGCCGGCGCTTTGTTGGAAGATCCATCACAATTTCCTGAAGCTCGCGATTTGCCTTTGGATCAGGAACCATTTCAAGGAATTTTGAAATTAGCAGCCCACATCGACGGCTTTCCGCGCCATCTGTCCATTCATCCTGGTGGAATTGTGATCGCACCATATCCGATTACACAAATGGTTCCGCTTCAACGGGCGGCAAAAGGATTTGTGGTTACTCAATACGATATGTACGGAGTTGAAGACATCGGTTTGGTGAAAATTGATTTGCTTGCACAACGTTCGTTGTCTGTGCTTGATGATGTGATTCACATTTTGAAATCCAACGGAACGTCCGAATCCTTTTTCCAACAAATTTATGATTACGATTTTCTGGAAAATGATTCCAGGGTGAAAGAGCTTGTACGTACCGGTAACACCATCGGATGTTTTTATATTGAATCGCCTGCGATGCGTCAGTTGCTGCAAAAATTGCGCGTGGATAATTTTGAAGATTTAACTGCAGCAAGTTCGGTGATCAGGCCAGGTGTCGCAGAAAGCGGGATGATGCAGCAATACATTCGCCGAAAGACTGGTAAAGAAGCGGTGTCATATCTTCATCCAAAGATGGAATCGTTATTGAATGAAACCTGCGGTGTGATGATTTACCAGGAAGATGTAATCCGCGTTGCACATGAAATTGCAGGAATGAGTTTGGGTGAAGCCGATCTTCTTCGCCGTGCAATGAGCGGCAAAGAACGTTCGCCTCTGGCAATGGATGAAATGGAGCGTCAGTTCTTGAATAAAGCAATTAGCAACCAAATTGAGCCTGACACAGCCAAAGAGATTTGGCGGCAGATTTCAAGTTTTGCTGCGTACGCATTTTGCAAAGCGCACAGCGCATCGTTTGCGCAGCTTTCATTGCAAGTTGCTTACTTGCGTGGATATTATCCTGCGCATTTCATGGCTGCAGTGCTTTCCAATCAAGGCGGCTTTTACACCACCATGGCTTACATCGAAGAAGCACGGCGAATGGGATTGCGAATTTTGCTTCCCGATATTCAAAAAGGAGAGATGGCTTACAGTGCGGAAGGTCCACACGCAATTCGTGTGGGATTGATGCAAATCAAAGATGTTGCGGTAAAGCATTGGGATGCTTTTCTTGAAGAACGCAGCCGAAAGGTTTTTGAAAGTTTCACAGATTTTTTGCTTCGAACACAATTCAATCAAGCGGAATTAGAAACGATCATCAAATGCGGTGCATGTGATTCATTCCCATTGAATCGGCCACAAATGTTGTGGATATTGAAAGCCACGTTTTCTTCCATCCTGGAACAACGGAATCGATCAAGTTTGATCGGCGCTGAAATGATCCGTACACCGAAAGCGCCGCGTTTACGGGATTACAATGAAGATCAGCGTTTGCGTTGGGAACTTGAATTATTAGATATCGGTGTAACACAACATCCGCTGCATTTGTTTAAACCATGGAAGCAACTTCGAAATTTTATTCCTGCACAACACTTGAAAGACTATAAAGATGAATATGTGCAACTAATCGGTTGGCTGGTTACAACGAAACCATCCAGCACAAGCAAAAATGAGCGGATGTTGTTTGCGACATTCGAAGATACGGAAACGATGTATGAGACAACTCTCTTCCCGCGCACCTATCAAAAATGCGCGCACTTACTGTTCAATCGTGGACCGTATTTGGTGCAGGGCACGGTTGGTGAAGATCACGGCGTGTTTACTGTGAATATTGAGAATGTAAAAAATCTAACGACTGTTTGGAAAATTCCAACATCATTGGCATAATTGCTTATTCTTATTAAAGGGAAATGGCTTTTCCTTTAATATCGATTTGCGTTATTAAAATGCCTTTAATAGCGCTAGGCATTCCTTGCTCAAAAAGAAAAGCCCTGAAAATGAATTCAGGGCTTAAAAACTTCCAAGCATCTCCAGAGCCGCAGGCTAAAACTTCGGAGGAACCGGCAGCTCCTCACGCGGAGAAGAAACTATTTCTTCTTTGCGGCTTTCTTTTTTGCTTTCTTTTTTGCCATTCATTCCTCCTGGCTTCATTTGGCTCGATCCACAAAAGATCGAGAAAATAATTTTTACTTACACTATATATAGTATAAAAGCAGTTGGTAGGTCAAGACTGTGAGCGAAGAAAATTTTTCGATGGATAGCATTTGGGATTCTTCTTTACAGATTCAGCAATCGCGCAGCGGCTATCGATTCGCTCTGGATGCAGTTTTGTTAGCCCATTTTTTACAAATAAAACCAGATGAAATTGCATTAGAAATTGGTTGCGGAAATGGTGTCATTCCAATTTTGCTTTCACGATTGAAAAAATATCGAAGGATCGTTGCAGTTGAAATTCAATCGGAACTCTCAGACCTTGCACTTGCAAATGTGGAACGGAATCATGCAGAACAAATTGAAATTATCAACATGGATGCAATGCAACTGCAGGAAAGACTTTCTGCAAATTCATTCGATCTAATTTATTCAAATCCTCCTTATCGCAAACTGGGTACAGGAAAGTTGAATCCGTCGTGCGAAAAAGCAATTGCCCGTCATGAAATTCATTTGAAACTGAAGGATTTGATTTCTGTTGCCGATTATTTTCTGAAACCAGATGGACGATTGACCGTCATCCTTCCTACGTTTCGTGAAAATGATTGGATGCAACTGCTTTTGCAGCAGAAATATTTCTTGATCGAACGGCGGTATGTGCATTCGTTTCGGGATGAACCCGCGACATTTGTTTTGGCAACGGCATGTAAAAATTCAAAGGCTCTCAGTGAAATGGAACCATTGGTGATTTATGAGAGACCGGGGGAATATACGGCTCAAATGGCGAAGTTGTTGACGAAGCCTGCAGGGTAAGAGTGATGCGGGCGTCTCGCCCGCTGGTTATGCTGCGGAATTAGCGACGATAGCGAGCGAGACGCTCGCACCACGACAGCTTTCGTGGTATATAACATGGCTCATGTTTCAAAGCCTTCGTAATCTTTACCGGTACCGCACCCTGGTCCAGAGCCTCGTTGTCCGCGAACTTAAAGCCCGTTATCGAGGTTCCATCCTCGGCTTCTTCTGGTCATTTATAAATCCTTTGTTGTTGTTGACCGTTTACACGATTGTATTTAATTACATCCTGCCAAATCGCGGAACAGAAACTCAGCCTTATGCCCTGTTCCTTTTTATTGGCCTGCTTCCCTGGACCTGGTTTTCTTCTTCATTGCTGGAAGCTTCGAACGTCATCATTGCAGGCGGAAATCTAATTAAAAAAATCATTTTCCCGGCAGAAGTTTTGCCGTTCGTATCAGTTCTCGCAAATATGGTTCATTTCCTGTTAGGAGTTCCAATTCTTTTGATATTCATTTTCATTTATAAAGTTCCTCTAACGTGGTATGCCCTTTTCTTTCCATTGATTATCCTAATTCAATTAATTCTTACACTTGGATTTTCATTATGGATTTCATCTTTAAGCGTTCATTTCCGCGACTTAAAGGATATCCTTGCCAACTTATTAACACTCTGGTTTTTTTGTACACCGGTGATTTATCCTTTTAATCTTTCTTTAATTCAGGATTCTCAACACCTGATCGCTCGTATATTCAAACATGTTCTTTATTTGAATCCCTGTTCCTATTTGATGGACTCTTATCATCAAGCTATTTTTCATGGCAGAGCTCCGGACGTAAAACATCTGTTAATTATCTTCGGCGTCAGCATTGCCGTATTTTTTTCCGGCTATTTTGTATTTGATCGGTTGCGCGATACGTTTGCAGAGGAAGTTTAAGAATGAACGCAGTTGAAATTGAAAATGTATCCAAACTCTACAAACGTTCTGCGCATAAACGACAATTTCAAACATTGAAAAGCGCAATGCTTGGCGGAAATCTGTTTGAAACGATCACCCCAAAAGAAGCATTTACTGCCCTGAAGAATGTAAGTTGCACAGTTCCAAAAGGAACGATGTTAGGAATTATTGGCAGTAATGGATCCGGAAAAAGTACATTGCTAAAATTGATTGCCGGAATTTCAAAACCCACGTTTGGAAAAATCACCACACACGGAAAAATTTCTGCATTAATCGAACTTGGGGCCGGATTCCATCCGGAAATTAGCGGTGGCGAAAATATTTTCATCAACGGAATCATGCTGGGTTTGACGCGAAAGTCGATTGCCCAAAAATTTGATGAGATTGTGAAATTCGCGGAATTGGAAGAATTTATCGATCAGCCGGTGAAAACCTACTCATCCGGAATGTTTATGCGTTTAGGTTTCGCAGTTGCGGTGAATGTCGATCCGGACATTTTGTTGATCGATGAAGTGCTTGCGGTTGGTGATGAAGCTTTCGCACACAAATGTCTGGATAAGATTTTGGATTTTAAAAGGCGAAAGAAGACAATGATTCTGGTGACACACGCCATGTCGATGGTTGAGACTTTATGTGATTCCGTAGTATGGCTGAAAAAAGGTCAGGTGATGAAAATCGGGGATCCGCGGATGGTTTGCGGTTCTTACCTGATGGATGTTGAAGGGAAAGAAGAAAAGGATTTGCAGGTTCAGCATCAACATTTAACAGAAGCGTTAGCGGCAAATATTCCTGAAAGCGAAGTTCGACAGTCCCGTTGGGGCGGTGGTGAAATTCAAATTTCAAAAGTGCAACTTCTGGATAATCAGGATCAGGAAAAATATATTTACACCACAGGCGAACCGATGCAGATCAAACTATTTTTAACGGCTAAGAAAACCGTGAGCGATTTTGTTTTTGGAATTGGATTTTTCAACACAGAAGGTATTTGTTGTTATGGAACAAATACCTATATTGAGCAATTTGAACCGGTGGAATATAAGGGCGCTGGCGAAGTTACGTTTCAGATTGATCAATTGAATTTGATTGAAGGCACTTATTATTTGGATGTAGCGGCACACCGCCGTGATGAATATCCTTACGACTATCATCGGCATCTTTATACATTTAAAGTTCGATCCCGCACAAAGGATGTTGGAATATTTAGACCGAATCACCAGTGGCAATTCTCGCCCAATATTAAGCTCAAGAAGATAGAGAATCGAGGATAAAGGATAGCCGCCGCACGGCTTTGCGTTGATTCCAAACTTTAGTTATTTTAAACAATGCGTCTCCTCCCTATGAAATCCTCAACATCTAAAATTATTGCGCCGGCTTTTTTACCGGTTTTATGTCAGGAGTTGCATCATAAAGATGCACGCATTGTATTTACAAATGGTGTCTTCGATCTGCTGCATCCTGGACACATTCAATATTTAGATGCTGCTTCCAAATTGGGAACTCATCTCATCGTTGCGGTGAATACGGATGAATCGGTTCGTCGCATCAAAGGACCAGTACGTCCTGTAATGAGACTTGAAGAGCGATTAGAAGTTCTGGCTGCACTGGAATGTGTTCGCTTTGTTACCTGGTTCGATGAAGACACTCCGGCTGAAATCATCAAGTTCGTGAAACCGGATGTGCTGGTGAAGGGTGGCGATTGGCAACCTGAATCCATTGTTGGTACGGAGTTCGTAGAAAGTTATGGTGGACGTGTATTGTCGCTTCCATTTGTTAGTGGATATAGCACGACTTCAATTTTAGAAAAGATTGCAAATTTGAAGAATTGAGGCCCGTTCCGTGCGGAGATAGGGCGCGACGGCCGGGCCTCAGAAAAATATTTCGTTTTTAAGGCCCGGTCCCCGCACCCTACCGCCGTGGGACCGGGCCTTCATAGACATTATGATTTTCGATTCAATAAAACGTTGCTGGCCCGAAGAAGATTTTAATGGAGTACTTTCTTCATTCACTGATGGCCAGAAAGTAAAAGTTTCAGGATTAAAAGGAAGCTCACGCGCCTTTTATTTAACACAGCTGCGTCCTGAACTTCGAATGCCGATCGTTATAATAACGCCGGATACAGCCCGCGCAGAAGCGCTTCATTCTGATCTTTTGTTTCTGGACCGAAGTTTTTTTCCGCAAAAAAGTGCGCCGCAGTCGCGAATTCTTTATTATCCCGCTGCTGATTCTGAACCTTATCAAGGCGTCAGTCCACACCCTCAAATTAGCGTACTCCGGATGCAGTCGTTATGGCATCTCGCTGATGGGAATGCAGAATTTTTAGTTGTTCCAATTCAAGCCGCATTAAAAATCATGCCGCCTTCGGAACACTTCCAACGATGTTTTAAACGGATCGACAAAACATTTACGGATGGTCCATATGCTTTAGCGGATTTACTTCGCAATTACGGCTTTACTGAAAAAGATCTCGTAACTTCGCGGGGTGAATTTTCATTACGGGGAGCGATTCTGGATTTATTTTCGCCAGCAGAAGAATCGCCGGTACGAATTGAATTTTTCGGGAATCGGATCGAATCGATGCGCAGTTTTGATACCGCAACACAGCGATCATTCGGTGAAGTCGATCAATTTACGCTGCTATCAATGCGTGAATTGATTTTGGCTCGCGAGGAAATTGAAAGCTGGGGAGAATTCTGCAAAAACCGCTGGATGGATATTCATTATCACGAAGAGCTTGTCGACTGGACCGAACAGCTTTTGCAAACCGGAAGATTTGAAGGATATGAAGATTTCGTTGCGAGCTTCTTTCAACAAAAAGCATCGTTGTTCGATTATTTACCCACGGAATATTGCTTCGCTACTGAAGAGCCTTTGCAGTTAGAAGAAAAGCAAAATGAATTTTTTGATTTGTATCGAAAGCGCTACGAACAAATTCATGAACAAAGAAGAGTTGCTCTTGAACCGGAAGAATTGTTCTCTACATGGCAAGAAATCGAGAGCACGCAGAAAGCCTCACGTTTAGAATTTATGGAACTACTTTCAGAGAGACAACCCGATGATCGAATTTTCGAATATTCATTTCAGTCAGCTCGCCAGTATAACGGCCAGGTCCAGGAAATCGTTCAGGATGCGTTAAGACTCCGCGAGTCTGGTTTCACCGCTACATACGTATTTCCGACTTTAGGAAAGGCAGAACGATTAGCAGAAATTCTGCGTGAGTACGATGCGCCTGCTGCGTTCTATCAGAATCCACAGGAAATTGCCGATGAATCGCCGCCAGTACAAACCGACCTGGGAAGAATTCTGATTTGCATTGGACATCTTTCACATGGATTTAAGAATTACGAATGCCAGGTTGCACTTTTTACTGAAGATGACCTGTTTGGAGAGAGCCGGTCTGCCGTGCAAACCCGCACGCGCAAAGCTGCCGGAAAATTTTTGTCCGATTTGCGCGACCTGAAAATCGGAGACTATGTGGTTCATGTTGATCATGGCATCGGTCAATTCATCGGGTTAAGTACGATGCTAACCGAAAGTGGCGAAAAGGAATTTTTGCTTTTACGGTTTGCAGATGATGACAAATTGTATGTTCCTGTTGAACGTCTGGACTTAGTTCAGAAGTACATGGGCGCATCGGATGCAAGTCCGCGGCTAGACAAACTCGGAACAATGGTTTGGCAGAAAGCCAAATCGCGCGCCAAGGCATCGATGAAAGAGATGGCTGAGAAATTGTTGCAGCTTTATGCCTATCGAAAAACTGTTAAAGGATTCCGATTTTCTCCGGACGATTCGTTTCAACACGAATTTGAAGATGCATTTGAATTCCAGGAAACTGCCCATCAGCTCAGTGCAATCGAAGATGTGAAAGCCGATATGGAATCAGATAAACCGATGGATCGATTGATTTGCGGTGATGTCGGCTATGGCAAAACAGAAGTTGGAATGCGCGCTGCATTTAAATCCATTACAAATCAAAAACAGATTGCTGTGCTTGCCCCTACAACAATTCTTGCATTTCAGCATTTCCACACATTCCGCAAACGTTTCGAAATGTTTCCGGTCAGAATTGAAATGATCAGCCGCTTCAAATCCCGCGCAGAAATTAAAAAAATCCTTCAGGACACTGCTGAAGGTAAGGTTGATATTTTGATCGGGACTCACCGGCTTTTATCCAAAGATGTACACTTCCATGACTTGGGACTGTTGGTTATTGATGAAGAACAGCGATTCGGCGTCACTCATAAAGAAAAAATCAAAGAGATGAAAAAGAATGTTGATGCCCTGACTCTAACGGCGACACCGATTCCGAGAACTTTGCAGATGGCTTTGATGGGTTTCAGACCGATGAGCATCATCGAAACGCCGCCAAAAGATCGATTAGCAATTCAAACCAACATCGCTAAATACAGTGAAGATACCATCGGCGCAGCAATTCGAGCAGAGTTGAAACGCGGCGGACAAACTTATTTCGTTCACAATCGCGTTGAAACAATCCATTCGATTGCATCCATGATCCAGCGATTGGTACCCGAAGCGCGTGTTGCAGTTGCTCATGGCCAGATGGAAGAAACGGCGCTGGAAAAAGTAATGATGCAATTCATCAATCATGAATATGATGTTCTGGTTTCAACAACGATCATTGAAAATGGAATCGATATTCCACTCGTAAATACATTGATCGTGAATCGTGCCGATCGATTTGGGCTTTCCCAACTTTATCAACTTCGTGGACGAGTAGGCCGCTCACATCGTCGTGCTTATGCGTACTTCTTGATTCCATCCGAAAAAGAATTAACCCCAATCGCCCGCAGACGTCTTTCTGCACTGCGTGAATTCACCGAACTTGGTTCCGGATTCCGGTTGGCTGCACTCGATCTGGAAATTCGCGGCGCTGGAAATCTCTTAGGCAGCGAACAGCATGGACATATTGCTGCACTTGGATTTGAACTTTATATCCGAATGCTGGAACAAACAGTGAAAGAGCTGCAGGGAGAAGAAGCACAGCCAGAAATTGCAACCGAAGTGAATTTGCACATCGATATCAGAATTCCGGAATCCTATATTCCTAACATGAATCAGCGTTTGAATTTATATAAACGTATTGCAACCGTACAATCCGATGAAACTTTGAGTTCAATTCGAGATGAAATGGTTGATCGATTTGGTCCGTTACCTGAAGCAGTGGAAAACTTGATTGAATATGGCCAAATCAAATCGACGGCAGAAAAACTAAAGATTAAATCTATCGATCGATCGGATGGAACTTTGTATTTCCAATTTAATCCGGATGCTCCAGTTCAACCTGAAACAATTTTGAATTTGATCCGCAAATATAAAGGCTCAACTTTCTCACCGGCGGGCGTCCTGAAATATCCGGGAGAGAATCTTCATCTTCCGCAACGTTTATTTCCGACTATCCGTCAAGTATTTGGAGAATTAACACGAGAAAAAGTTCAACCAGCATCCGCTGTTTCTAAAAACTAAACCACAGAATCGCAGAGTCTTACTTATGATAGAATGCAAAAGTCCCCAATGGAGTTTAAAAAAATCATGCGCAAAGTGTTTTTCATTTTCATCCTGGCGATTGCCGCACCAATATATGCAGCAAATCTTGTTGAAGAAATTGTGGCTCGCGTGGGAAATGAAATTATTACCAAGAGCGATTTTGAACATGAACAGCAACGTTTATATGATGAATTAAGCCGCCGATATCAAGGATCGGAGCTTGATGAACAATATGCACAGCAGAAAAAACAGTTGCTAGAATTCATCATCAATCAAAAATTATTGGAACAACGTGCCGCAGAACTTCATCTAAACGTTGATGATGATGTGAGTGCGGCCATCAAAAGATTACGAGAAGAAAGCAACATTCCAAACGATCAAGCATTGATGGAAGCACTAAAACAAGAGGGCTCCTCAATAACGGAATTACGCGAAGATTTCCGCCGGCGCATCATTCAACAGCGCATCCTTTGGAATTATGTCCAGGGGAAAGTCAACATCACTGAAGATGAAATTAAAAATTATTATGAGCAGCATAAAAGTGAATATATGACTGAACCCAAGTCTAAAATCCGCAGATATACAGTTCTGGATGAAAATGTATCAAAGGATGAATTGAAAACGGAAGCGGATAATGTTTTGGCGCAACTTCGATCTGGAAAAGAGATTGATCCTGCAGCTTTTCCCCATCTCAAAGTCGATGACCCGGTCGAATATACAAAAGCAGATATAGATCCGAAAATCACTTCGGTTCTCGACGCAACTAAAGTTGGAGAATATTCCGATCCAATTGAGCTCACTTCCGGATGGTCCGATTCTAAAAGTTGAAGAACGGAAAGAACCTGAATTGATTGCTATGGAAGAAGCGCGGGGAAAAATTTACAACCAGCTTTTGCAAACCCGTGCTGAAAAATATCAGAAGAGTTTTATGGAAGATTTAAGAAAACAAAATTATGTGCTCATCAATCAATCGCCTTCCTGATATATGCCGCTCTCTCAAACTATAGAAACTTTAGATTTGATCGGTATTTCCGATGCGATGCAGCAGCTGTATAAAGTCATCGGTAGGATTTGCAACGCAGATTGTGCAGTTCTATTGATCGGCGAAAAGGGATGCGGAAAATCAATGATTGCCCGCGCCTTGCATTATTACAGTCACCGTGCGCCGTATCCATTTCAGATCATTGATGGCGCGCAAGTCAGAGAAACAACTGATGAAGAGTTGCTCGGCCTCGATGATTCCGTGGCCTCCGGCGCGACTTGCTACATCACATCTTTTTCCACAATGCCCAGCTTCGTTCAGCATCAGCTGATCTCCATTCATCGCAGAAAAGAATACAAATGTTTGCACACCGGGCGCATGGTGAAACACAATCTTCGTTTTATAGTTGCCAGTGATGGAACGATCAAAGAAGAATTGGAAAGCGGCAAAATGCCGGTCGATCTTTTTTATGATTGGAATTTTTTAACAATCCAAATCCCACCACTTCGTGATCGAAAGGATGATATTCCTTTGTTAGCAAATCATTTTATGGAGTTCCATTCTGCGGAAATGAGGATCTCCAGAAAAGAACTTTCACCGGAAGCGGTCGACATTTTAAAGTCTCATGATTGGCCGGGAAACTTAGATGAGCTCAAGGCCATTATACGGACTGCACTTTCAAACTGCCGCGGAAATTATATCCGCGCAGAACATCTTCCTGAATTGCATCGTCTCCCTGCTTCGGATGCCTGGCCTAGATTGGAAATCTTTTTAAACTCAAAACTTTCCAATTACATCGAAAACACTCCGATTGCTCTGAGTGGAAATTTGTATAAACTCTTACTTCCGCAGATTGAGAAATCGGTCTTCCGGTATGCGTTAAAAAAGACCAGGGGAAATAAAAATCGTGCTGCGCACTTTCTGGGATTGCATCGCAACACGCTGAACAAAAAAATCCAGAACCTGGGCTAGGTTTTTTTCAACACAAGGACACAAAGACACCAAGTTTCATAAATTATTTTTTGAAATTCTTTTTGTGAGACCTGTGTCCTGGTGTCTGTTTTGAAAATCGGCGATCGACCAAGCTCCCCTCCTTATGAAGGAGGGGATAAAGGGGAGGTTAGAAACATATTGAAGACTCCAACCCCCTCTTTGATCTCCCCCTTCATAAGGGGGAGAAACGAACGCCCGATATTCATTATTTCTGTTTGATCGCTCCGCGATCATGACTTGCTTTGTGGTAAAAACAGCCCTAATCGGGGAAGAGACGTTGCAACGATTCTGATTGCAAGCCTTTGATAACACTAAAATTGCAGATCTTCCATTCACCGCCTTCATTTACCATCGTGAAGTTATGCGTAGCTACACCATCATAATCAGTTCCATCAACGTATGTTCCATAAAAACGCGCGGTTAAACTGGCCGTTGCGTTAGTAGGACTGACCGATCCGATTTCAGTATCACCCAAAAGTTGAACTGAGGCACTGTCAACGAGTGGTTGTTCAGCTTCAATAATGGCAATTTCGCGCGCTCTTCCTGTGCAATTCTGCGAGAATCCAACCACGATCTGCTGGGCTGACAAAACTTCCAGATCATCGAATAATTTTAAGAAGCCTGTGCACACATCATTGATTTCCTTCTTTGCTTTTTCGACATCAAAAAATGTAACTTTTACTTTGCGAGTCGCTGTCTTCTCAACTTTCGATGAATCTTCAACCGTCAATACAACAGAATAATTACCACCATCAATGAATCTATGCGTGGTTTTTTTACCAGTAGAATTTTTGCCATCACCAAAATCCCATTTATAGGATCGGATCGTGCCATCAGGATCGATACTTTCAGAAGCATCAAAACTGAAAGTGGTAACGGTATATCCTGCTGTAGGCGTAACAATAAATGAAGCATCAGGGACAGCATTCTCCGCTACATCCAATTTTTTCTCTACTGTATGAAGCGATTGTTTATCGTCTGTCACTGTTAATTTCACTGAAATCTCACCAATATCAGCAAATTGTTTTTCGATATGTTTGCCTTTGATTGGATCTCCATCATTAAAGGTTCATTGATAGGAAGTGATGTGACCATCGGTATCGGTTGATCCACTTGCATCAAAAACGAATGTGGTGTTGATGGTTCCAGTAGAAGGAGTGATTGTAAATCTTGCGGTTGGTGGCACATCGTTGCCGATAGTAAATACAGAATCTAGATTTGCAGTTTGACCACCAGCCGAAACTGTGAGAGTTCGTTTTCCCATGTCTGCATTTCGAGCCACAGCCACAAAAGCATTTACATGTTGGGCATCGACAAATTCTTTTGAGGTGACATCAATGCCTCCGCCTAAACTCACCGTCATATCGGAACGAAATCCAGTTCCCACGATTTGTAATTTCAGATCGCGCGAACCACGGTTGGCAGTGTTTGGTGTGACCGATTGCAGTGTAAGTGGAACTGTGGGAGCAGGCGGCGTTGAAGTTCCATTATCGCCTTTGCATGAGGCGATTAATACGATCACAAAAAGTCCTGCAAATCTTAAAATTTCTTTCATATCTAGCTCTGCTAATTTCGATTCGATTGAAGCCAAAAAAGATAATAAACTAGCGGTAATCCCCTCTCATTAAATTCATGAAGTGGCAAATTATAGCACAGCTACCAGTCTTTATTACAAAGGGGGTGCAGGGCTGCTTAACTGCCCAATAATTTCAGGGCGTGAATAGCGTGAGTGAGGGGCGAAATTTGCTTCGCCAGCGGAATCCAGCGCGACTCAATAGTGTCTGCAACGAGATAAGTTGCTGAATCAATCCATTCACGATCGGTAAGAAACATAGAAAGCGGGCTGATTGCGTCCAGACAATGACCGGTTGGATATACGATGGCTTTTGCCGGCTCAGTACGGCGCGCTGCGAGATCCTTTAATTTTTCACGCCACTGATTGGCATTGGTAGGATAGCGTCCTTTTTTGTACCAGCAACGGCTTATTGATCCATCATCCCGTTGATTTCTTTTCATCACATTCATTGCACCGATCACGTATTGCCATGCATCTTTCCAGATTCCTTCTAAATGTTCTGGCTCAATGTCGCGATCAAGACAAAATCTTGAAATCGCAAATGAAACACTTTCAATTGCGTGGGTTCCAAAACAAGCGCCAACACCGTATTCACGTTGGATAACGGATCGCAGGATTCGATCTATACTTTGCAATTCGCCATTTCTGTTTCGCCACTCTGCAGTAACTCCGGGATGAACTGAAAATAGCATCAGTGACCAGCTTTGTTCTTCTGGGGTTATTGCATAGCGATCCATTGAGGAATCAACCATATCGGTCAATGTTCCTTCCGTCCCTTTATCTGTAACAATTTTCATGCCGTTAAAATGAACGCCAGCAACTGTCAGGATTCCGAGCAATTCATTGACACGCTTATTTGCTGGAAATGATTGTGTACCTGGATGAAAATAGGGACCGCGCGAATCTTCCCGAACAATTCCACCAGGAATTGGATAATTTTGGATTTCACGAGTCCCACCACACAAAAATTCTACCGCTGATTGAAAATTCCCTTCCTGCACGTTGTAAAGAGGATGCGAATGACCGCCGGCAAGAATCATGTGGGCAATATCAGAAGGTGCGAAATCGCTGTCGAGTTGAATGTAACGAAGTCGGCTGATTGCTTCTTCAATGGTGTGAATCAACATATCTTCCTCTATCCGCACTATTCAAGACACAATTAAGAGGCAAAAAGTTCCAAACTAAATGTTAGACGGCCGACCAGCTAAAAACAATGCTATTTTTCACCGCGTAAAAAAAAATTGACAACTTCGTACCTTTGTACTATAACACTAGTACACTAATGGTTACGATTGATGGCCGCTCACCTGTGCCGATTTTTGAGCAAGTGAAATCCGGACTACGCGGATTAGTGGCACGCGGATTATTAAAACCAGGCGATCAGGTTCCGGCAATTCGGACATTAGCTGAAAAACTTTTAGTAAATCCAAACACAATTGCGCGGGCTTATCGCGAATTAATTTCGGATGGATTTTTAGAATCGCGTCGTGGTGAAGGAAATTTTGTTTCGGGTAAAGCTCGATCGAATGTGAATGGAAGTTTGGAAATAGCAAAACAACGGCTTCAAGAATCTGTACAATTCGCCAGAAGATCGGGATTGAATTGGAAAGACATCCAATCGATTATCGCAAAAAGCCGGGGAGAAGAAGATGAGCGGGGATAATTTAAGGGACTCAATTGTTTTAGAACACGTAAAAAAATCGTTCGGTAAAAATCAGGTTTTGAAAGACATCAATGGAACCATTGCTGACGGAACAACTATTGGAATCTTAGGAAGGAATGGTGAAGGAAAAACCACGCTTTTCAAAATTCTATTAGATATTCTTGCCGCCGATGTAGGAAAGATCAGTGTCTTGAATCACGCGCCTGATGGCTCATCACGCATTCGCACAATTGCCGGATATGTACCTGAACGTCCGGTGTTCCATTCGTTCATGAATGTCGATGATGTTTTCAAATTTCGTTCGCGATTGTTTTCGAACTGGGATCATGCATTGATGCATGAAACTGCGCGCACAGTTGATTTAGATGTGAAAACCGCGATCAAAGGTGCGAGCAAAGGGACGCTGGCAAAAACCGCCTGGATTTGCGCGACTGCACATCATCCAAAAGTTTTGATCCTTGATGAACCAACATCCGGTCTTGATCCGATTGTGCGTGATGCACTTTTGTCGCAGTGTGTGCGCGAACAATCGGGTGAAGGAAAGACAATATTGGTTGCCAGTCATCATTTGGAAGAGTGGTTGAATTTGCTTGATGAAATTTGGGTGATGTCTGGTGGTGTGATTTCCGGCAAGCATAAATTACAAGAGCTTCGCGAAAATGCGTTTCGAATTACCGGCAGATTAAAGAATCCAGTATTGCCTGCAGGTCTAGCGATCGTAGAAGAATTCAGAACGGGCGATTTGGTGCAATGGCTCACGATCGATCCAAACACCCCCGAACAAATTCAAAGTTTGTCGATCCTGGATCAAATGGACGCCCAGCCATTGCCACTGGAGTCAACACTGAAATTATTGTTACAAACGGAGGATACCAACCATGTTCGCTAACGTTGTCCGTTTAGAACTTATTAAACAGCGCAAAGCATTTCTGAGCGGTTTGTTTTTGGCCATCATTTTTTTGTTCTTCATTTTCATTGACAGCCTGATCCATAATCGGAATATTCTGGAAGTTTTGCGTGACATCATTGGCTATTTTGCGGTGTTTGGAATCGCAGGTTTATTAATCCTGACAGGTCCGGTTGCTGGCGCACAGTTACGCAGTGAATCGGTTCGAAATGCAGAAGAGCCATTTCCATTTTCACCAGCGCAAAGAGTCTTCGGCGCGTATCTCACGAGCCTTTTCTATGTTTTGATCGGCAGCATTTTTTTCTTCGGTATGGTGCTCGCGCTGAATTCTTTAAGTCTTTTGGACTTGACTTTAACTACACTCATCAGCTGGCACCACGCAATCCGTCCGGAAGTTTTTGTATTGTTGGTTTTGCAATTTCATCTTCTATCATTTCTGTTTGCATATTGGATTAACCAAACTGTTCTGGGAACGGCACTGGCGGGACTCGTTGTTGGATCTGAAGTAATTATTTTGCTGCAGGCCTACGTTTTAACGGATATATATTGGTTTGCTTATCCTGAATCCTCATGGTTGACATGGGCTTTCGGAGCCGTTGTCGGCTTGATCGGAGCATGTGCAGCGCTTTTCATTATTGTAAAGAAGATTGAACGAAGTTCTAGAACGTTTCTTTGGCCGGGATTTGCGGCTGCAATTGCAATTTGTGCTGGAAGCATATTCCTGCTATCAGGATTTTGTATCACTTCTTATGACTTACAGAATGAATTAATCCCTGCGAATTTGTCCTGGCCGAATCGATTAATTGACTCACCCAAGCTTCAACCTTCCGGCGCATTTTTTTACAGCATGTCCGGGGACCTTGTACAAATTACACCGGAAAAAAGGATCGTTTTAAGAAATACCGACTTCCGACTAAATCCGAACAAGGATCAGGAAATAGCCGGATATTACTTCGATGGCGATTCGTCATCCTTCCTGTTAAAAAAAGAATCTGGAAAGTATGAAATCTGGAAAGCATCAGGCAATGGGAAATTTGAGCATACTCTTAGTTTTTTATCGCCAAAAATTGCACCGGAATTCATGTATCAATGCGGTGATGGTACTTGTCTTTACAGTTTTGCAAGTAATGAGAGCTTCATAGTTTTTTCTAAGATCACGTCAAACTTTCCCCAAAATCAAAATATCGAATGGCAACGGGTTCCAATTCCACAAGCTTCTTATGGATTTGCAACCATTGTTCAACATCTGTTGATTTCCCAAGTTGGAAAATACCGGCTAGCATTTCTTTCCAATTCCAAAAATGTTCTGACAAGATTTTTACTAGATGGAAAAACCCTGCAATGGAATCTTCCAGGAGTTGCTGTTATATCAAGATTTGTAGGCTCGACTATTTTGCCGGCATATGTAAAAGATGGTGAGCCCTATTTTGTAATTCCAGTATCTACAAATGGCAAAACATCATTTGTGATATGTTCGCCTGATGGCTCGGTTCGACCTGCTTGGAATGATTCCTATCCTTCTTCGGCTGCAGATGAAGGGAGCGCCAGGAAGGTTGCTGGAGGCGGTCTTGTATTTTTGCGATCGGTGGATAAAAGTACCGAGTTGAGGACAGTTGGGAATGATGGGACTCTATTCAAACCGATAAAACTTTATTCGAAGGAAGTGTATTGGCCAGTACCAATCAGGATTGATGGAACAACAATGTGGCTGCTATCAGGTAAAAATCTGATAAAAACAGATTTGGTTAATGGAAAAATTCTGTCTGATTCAGGTCCGTTATCGGATCGTTACGAGAATTCTTATTTGCTAAATCCAACGAAGGAAGGTGTTTATTTTACACGCGATGATCGGATTTGTTTGATTGATTGGGACGGCAAAATCCGCGATATGGGCCCGCAAGTGTGAATTAATTCACTGTAAAGCATAATTTACATTCTGTAAGGTCAGTTTTACACGCCGAAACTAAAGAAAAAGGGGCATCCGCGAAATGCGAATGCCCTTTGCAACAAAAACTATTGTTGAGTGATTACGACGTCATCGACTCCAGCTTCGACCAAACTTGCTGTACTGGCATCAGCAGCTTGGATCAAAATGCGGACGGTTTGTCCGGCAAAAGAGTTGAGACTTACGGAAACAGGAGTCCAGACACCGTTGCGATTCACAGCAGCACCAAGTGATTGAAAGACCTGAGTGGTACTTCCAGCCACAATTGAAACGCGGAAGAAATCCGCACTCGAACTGTTGGAGCCGTGTGCCAGATAATACTGGAATGACAATGTCAAATTGCCTGTTGATGGCAGTGTAATTAGCGGCGACTGTACGGAAGTGACTCCGCTATCGATATCGAAAGCGCCAGCAGATGAACCCGCAAGACGGCCAGTGACTAAATCATTGACTCCACTTACGGTTGTTCCTAGTTGTTTTGCTCCATTGTCATTGGTTGCCTCCGGATCACCGCGTTCCCACTGACCTGTTGTTGCAGTGTCAGTACCATTTGGATTCGTTACCCAACCTTGATTCGTTTCAAAGTTGTCAGAGAAAACGGTGGTGATCGGCGATGTTTGCACTGCAAATACCAGATCATCGCGATCGTTATAGCTTCCGGATGTACATGAAGAAGCAGAACCCTGATAACGGAACTGCGCGCGTATTGCCTGAAGCGCACCGGTAGGCAGCGTGTAGTTCGCACTTAAAACTTGGGAACCCGCGACTGTTGGAGTTAGCGTTCCAATGAACGTCCAGCTTGGACTATTTGCATTCGCAGCATAGTACAGATCTAAATGATCTTGCGATGGTGTAGTCCATGCCCAAACGGTTGCATCAATGCGAACCGTTTTTCCTTCTGCTAAGTTGGTAGCATCTAAAGTTGAAACTTTCAGCCGGTCATTGGATTCATCAGAATGGAATGTTCCGGACGTTCCATCTGCACATGAATCATTAATCGTATTCGGTTGATTCGGTTCCGGACCAAGATTCGCACGACCGATCACTATCGCTGCAGCTGTATCGCAAGAGGATCCGACAGTTGCGCACTTCGGTGCTTGCAGTACGGGATCAAATACGGCAGTTTGACCACCGCCACCACCGCCATTGTTCACAGTTACATTGATTGTTGTGCTTTGACCAACGTTCAATGCCGCATCATAGGCGCGCGAGAAAATGGAATGGCTTCCATTTGTATACGTAGTCGTATCCCAAGAGAAGCTGTACGGCGAAGTAGTATCGTTACCTTTCAAAACGCTGTCAATGTAAAATTCAACGTTCGTTACGCCAACGTTATCGCTGGCTGATGCCGTAACATTTACGGTTCCGCTGACAGTTGCACCATTTGTAGGTGAAGTAATCGATGTTGTTGGCGGAGTTGTATCACCACCGCCGCCGCCGGTTGGTGTTGCCGATGCGCATGTTGATTGCGCCGGACCAAAGCAAGAGTTGTTGGTGGCAACAGCAACAACGTTGTAATAATAGGTACGGCCATTTACGACTTGCGTATCTGTAAAAGATGTAGCCGTCGGACTTGCTATCAGCGCTTTGCCGTAATCACATCCGGCATGTCCTTCCGTTCGAAGCACCCAATATTTGGATGCACCGGCAACAGAATTCCACGACAATGAAATCTGCGTATCCCCTGCTGTCGCATTGACAGTTGGTGCAACAGTTGGAGCTCCCGAACATCCGCTATTTACCGGTGATGGCGTTGAACATGCCATACCATGACGATTAAATGCGTTGAATAACGCAGTCATGTGCGGTGTTCCATCATTCACGTTTCCATTGTCATCATCAGCAGCAAGCCACTGCATATAACCATTCGCAGCAGCGCATCCTGCGGAGGTTGATGGACATGTACAGGAATGCCATGCTCCAACGTTCCCACTTCCTTGATAGAACACTTTGTTTCCAGTCATGTAAGCGGTATTGGAGTTCATATTGAATGGCGCGGAATTTAGATCACGATTCACAAAATCCCATGCAGACTGACGCGTAGGTGCTGCAGCACAATGTACTTGACGCCCGCATGGTTCAGTTCCTGTCAAACAACTTACGCAAACATAATTCGCAGCAGTATCTGCAGTGTTTGGATTATGTTTTGCGAAATCTGCATCACGCACACCGGAACAATTCAGATCGCAATGTGCTGCGCCTTGTTGTGCTTCATCAGTATTGAATCCGGTGCCATCGGAGGTCTGTCCGCAGCCATCATTTATCGTTTGGAAAAAACCATATCCAACACAGGATGCCTGAAGTCGATAAATAGCGGCGATATCCGCATAGCCTTCACTTGAGTTACTTAAAACTCCTGCGGCATCATTGTCATCCATTCCATGGCCCCACTCATGATCGAAAACAGCTGCTATTTCACCGGTATTTCTACAGCCGCCGCCGCTTCGATAAAAATTAATTGTGGAACCATTCCAAAAACCGTTGCAGGTCAAATTGATGTTGACGTTTGCAGTCAACTGACTTTGCAACCAGGAGTTTGTTGGAAGCCAACCACGTGCTAGTTCCTTGATCTTGTTAACTTCATAAAACGCGGATCTCGATGCAGCGGTGTTACCAGCGGAACTTCCTGCGGGCACAGTGCAATCATGTTGATTATTTGTACCACCCAGGAACAAATCGCCTGTTGTTGAGCTCTGGCTGATTGAACCGCAAGTATCTGAAATTCGAACGAATTGTCCGGCTAGCGTTGTGGTAACTGTGCCGCTTGTGTAGTTAAAAGTACCAGCGCTGTTTGTGAAATTGTTCGGTGCAGCTAATCCTGTATTTGCCCAGGGCATCGGATAATCATTTTGCATCGAACCGCAAGTTTGAGGAGTCGGGCAAACTCCAGTATCGGTCAATGGATATACATTGCCCGTCATTCTCTTGGTCACATACTGATTCTTATCTTGAAACGCGAGTAATTCTCCGGAATGTGCATCAACAATCACTTCCCATTGTGCAAGTTCTGGAGCGCGTTCAAAACCGAATGTCCAGACTAGTCGATGTTCATAACCTTCACCAACTGACCCAACGTAGGCTTCACCGGCCATACCCCTGGAAGGAGTCACTGGCAAGATTTCCAATCCAGGTTCCTTCCACATTAAATCGTTGCTAACTTTTCCACCCGCATATTTGAATCCTGTATCTAACGCTTGAGCAGCACTGATTTTGGGATTTGTATCTATTTTTACGTTGCCCCAAACTTCAGTTCCCATCATGACAAGATTTCCGTAACTGATGGTTGCCATGAAACGTGCATCGCGTACCTGAATACCATTCACAACTTGAGGCACACTGATTTGCCAGAGTGTATCGGTAACTTGTGATGCACTGACTTTACCTAATTGTGAAAGATCGATTCCCATTGTTGCGGCATTTTCTTTTAGAAAACCACGCATCAAATCGGAAACTATTTTGGAATTAATTTTAGTTACCGGACGTCCCAACATGTTGCTCAGATCTGATTTTTGCAAACTGTTGTTTACGCCGGATCCAGGAATGAAAGGAATTGGTCCTAAAATATTTACAGCCGCTCCGGATCTGGGATCCAGAAAGACACGAAAGTCAGAACCGTATTTTGCGAGAAAGTTATCCCATTGTTTTTGGTTGATGAGTTGTCCGCGAAGATCATCCAGTGGAACGCTAGACGTGCTGATTGAGAGTTCAGGCTTGAAAAATTCTTTGTTATCCAAAAGAACGGGAGTTTCTTTTGGAGTAAGCGTCCAACCTGGAGTCACAACAAACAAGACAGTGATTATCAGGAAGGTAAATGAGAAGAGTTTAGTGGTCATAACCCCTCCTAGGAGTCGCTGATTTGTTGGAACCAAGTTTTGTTTTTATAGTTTGGTTAGAGTCGAAAAACGCTTTGTGCAGACATCGGTCCCCGTCTGACAATACGAAATCTATTCTTGTGCAAGTTGTGTGCCGCTCGAGAATTGAAAAAGCCTGGCGCTTTTTGCCGTCGAGGAATTATTTCATAATGTGAAATCCGTTTTGCCCTGAACGACAACGACTATTGGCATCTGCGATGTCTCTGATCAATTTTGTCGCCAATAACCGTAACCGTTCATCTAATTGGCATTGCTGCTAACTAGAGTTGCAAGCTTTTATGGAACGTCGATAGATTTACATTGGGCGAAATCACTAGAATCTTATAAGATGGAAATTCTGTTTTATGGGCCATAACCACGATCATTCAAATAGCTATCACGATATCCGCGCACTACAACGTGCATTACTAATCACAATTGCATTCTTTTTTGTAGAACTGATCGCCGGATTTCTAACGCACAGTCTGGCATTGCTATCTGATGCCGGGCACATGATGTCAGATATTTTCACTCTAATCATTTCGATGTATGCCGCTTATCTAACTCGCAAAGCTCCCACCGCGGAAAGGACTTACGGATATTTTAGAACGGAAGTGCTGGCAGCTTTATTTAATGGAATGACTTTATGGCTGATGGTGGGATTTATTTATTACGAAGCATTCCATCGATTAATGAACCCGCAGCCGGTGGCACAAAATGGCGTGATCATAGTTGGCGCTGCAGGACTGGTAGTCAATTTATTTTCAGCATGGCTGTTACATGGCCATAGCGATCTCAATTTACGCGCAGCTTATGTTCATGTAATGACGGATGCACTTGGTTCATTTGCTGCATTGCTTTCCGGTATTTTGATTGCTATTACAAAATGGTATCCATTCGATCCAATTTTAAGTCTTGTGATTGGAGTTCTGGTTCTTTACAGTTCCTGGACTTTGATCCGTGATTCTGTACATATTCTGATGGAATCAACACCAAAGCATCTTGATCCTGCAGCAATCAGAACTTCGTTGTTGAATTGTGAAGGTGTAGCAAACATTCATGACCTTCATGTTTGGAGTATCGGATCAAACTCTCACGCATTAAGTGCACACATTGTAATTCCGCCATTAGTGGATGCCTCTGATGTTCGCACTCGTGTTGAAGAAATTCTTCGAAGCGATTTTCATTTGAGCCACACGACACTTCAAATGGAAATTCTAGAACCCTGCCCAACTCCTCCCCACGCCTAATTCCCTTAATCGTAATCGTGCTCTTGCTCTTGATCGTGATCCAAAAACAGTAATTCGATCACGATCACGATTACGAGCAAGATTACGATTCGAAAAAATGTAACCTTCGCAATAAGGTTGGGTTTAGTACCGATAACCAAGGAGGTAAACTCGGAATGAAAAAGTTTCTTCTACTGTCGGTACTCATGCTACTTCCTCTGGTTTGTATATCAGGCGCAGGTGTAGGAAAAATCCTTTTCGGACCGGAAGCATTTGAGAGATCTGAAGGATCGCCAAATGTTTTTGATGAGTCTTTTTCAACAACTGAAAAGGATGGGTTCTTAGTTGTATTTAATGGTGATGATGACGAAGACTCGCGTGTCACCAGTGGTACGATCACCATAAATGGCAACACCATCATTGGTCCTTCAGAATTAAATGAAAGTGCAGACAGGATCGTTAAGCCAGTAAATTTGCAAGCCGATACTGCGATGCAGATTACCTTGGATGGAGATCCAGGTGGCTACATTATCGTAATGGTTGTTGACGATAAAAAAGATTTGCCTGAAATTACTGCAGGGCGAATTCAATTAGCCTGGACTTCGATTGCTGATCCGAATGTCGCAACTTCACTTCGATTAAAAAATGGTTCGCCTCATTTTAATCGTCACTTTAAAGTGCGCTTCTTTAATGAAGATGGTACTTTATCAGCCGCATCGATCGTAAATTCACTTCCTCCGCATGGCAGCACCAATGCTGCACTCAATTCTTATCTGCCTTCAGGATCAACATGGCAGTCTGGAAGTGTTGAGATTGTTTTTGTTGGGCGCGGAGGCGGAAAAGTCCTGGGATTTGGAGTTCAAACCAATAGTTCACTTGGAACTGAAACTGCAGTTCCACTTGAACCCGGTGGACTGCGTCATAGCCAGGACGGAAAGAAAAGAAAATAACGGCCTGATAAGCTCCTTCAATGGAGTGGCTGAGTACCAGCCGGGGCGGCATTCCACCGCCCCGGCCTTTAACCACAAAAAACACAAATTAGAACAGAGTAGGATTTTTTTTATCCTTGTGTGTTTTAGAAAACAGTCTGGCCAGAATTCGCGATTTCCAATACAGAGGAGCGCCAACTGGTGTTTCAATCACAAAATCTGTTAGTTGCTTTGCATGCCGTGTCATTTTTTCTACCAGTTCTTCAATTGAATTTGCTTTGATACGAAGCGCATATTTCCGTTTACGTTTAGTAAAAAGCCGTACCTTCCACTTCATACACGCCCCATGTTAATCTCAGTATCGCATGACATGTCCCTATCCGTAATGTAATATCCATTCTTTGTTTCTGCAGTAAAACCATTATGATAAGATTGCAATTCAACGTGTTTGGTATGCGTTTTCTCTCTGCGCTTTTAATCGTTATTTTTGCGTCCGTATCTTTTGCCCATGATGTTTCCGGGGCTCTGGAAATTATTTTAAAGGGTGATAAGAAGAAAGATGATGTGTCTTCAGCAGTGGTCTATTTAGATGAATTAAAGGAAGCGATTGTTACACCAGCGGAAATGAAAAAAGATTTTTCAATGTCCACCAAAAACAAAGAATTAAGTCCGCGAGCCATGGTAGTCCCGATTGGTGCGAAGGTCGCGTTTCCAAATTATGATCCGATTTTTCATAATCTTTTTTCTGTCTCAGTTCCAAATGATTTTGATCTTGGGCTTTATAAAGGTGGCGCAAGTAAATCACAGACTTTTACAAAACCCGGAATCGTGCGCGTTTTTTGCAATGTCCATCCTCAAATGAGCGCAACCATCATAGTTGCAAATAGCTCCTACTTCACCACAGCGGACAAAAGTGGGAATTTTGATCTTGGTCAAATTCCTGATGGAACTTATATGTTGAGAGCTTATACTGAAGAAGGACAAGCAGAACAAAAAATTCAAGTATCCACTGCACCGCTGAATGTAAAACTTTCAATTGACGGCCGAAACTTCAAAAAACTAAAACATAAAAATAAATTCGGCAAGGATTATTCAACCGACGAAAATGAAAAATACTGAAAGCAGAGGCGTTAGCCTTGCAATTAAGTTTTTCATCTTCACTTCCCTTCTGGTTTTGTTACTAATTGCAGTAACCCAGATTGTTAGCTCAAGGCGCGCCAACGATCTGGCACAAGAAACCATCCGAAGTGCATTAACTGAAACCTTAACTGCATTTGATAATTATCAGGAAGATCGTTACACAAAATTAAAATTAGCTAACAATTTGATTGCTCAATATCCATATTTTCAGGCCTATATTGCTGAAGCCGATTCGGCCAGCATTTTGAATTTGGTTCAACAAGAGCAGCCCAAGACCAAGAGCGACTTCATTATTGTCACCGATCCTGATGGTGTGATACTGGCGCGAACTGATAAGCCGGCAATGAGCGGCCGTAATATTGCAAATATTTCATTAATGAAAGCGGCGTTGGATGGAGATGAAGTATCCGGACTCTGGGTAGAAGGCCAAAACTTATTTGATGCGGTCGCTCTTCCAGTAATCACCGGTGATTCCATGATTGCATGTCTTGCGGTTGGATATTCAATCGATGATAGCCTTGCAACTGAAATAAAAAATTTAACTCATTCCGAAACGGCATTCTTCCTCACCGAGAAAAATTCAGATCCTGTTTTGATTGCCACCACAATGTCGAGTGTAAAAAACGAGCTTTCATCGGCATATATAGCTGCAAGATCTCATGACACCGAACCATTTCAGTTTAATTTAGGTCCAGGAGAATTATATTGGTGTTGCGCGAAGGCTGAAAGATTCAAGCGGTAACGATATGGCGAGTTTTGTAACATTTCGTTCATTGGATCGTGAGCTATATGGCTTCCATCAATTTCAGAAAAATGTTTTGTATGTTGGTCTTGGAATCATGGTTGTTGCGTTCGCCATTAGCTTTCTTGGCGCACGCCGGATTACAGTTCCGCTGCGGAGTTTAACGCATGCAATCAATGAAGTAAAAGAAGGAAATTATGAAGTTGAAATTCCGGTGAAATCAGGCGATGAAGTTGGACTACTGGCGCATACCTTTCAGCGATTACTTGGTGAATTGAAAGAAAAAGCACAACTTGTTCAATATCTTTCTACGCAACCAACCCAATTCAGCCAGGCAAGTTCAAATGCACCTACACTGTCATCAGCTCATCAACAGCCCACAATAACATCAGGATCACAAGGATCAACCGGCCAGCAAAATACGCTTTCCCCTGGAACTGTAATAGCGAACCGGTACGAGGTGCAATCCGTTTTGGGAACCGGTGGAATGGGAGTTGTATTAAAAGCACATGATCGACAACTCGATGAAATCGTTGCATTAAAGATGTTGAAAGGTGAAGTCTTCACCCAGGACCCGGCGGCTCTGGAGCGATTCAAACAAGAACTGAAGTTAGCACGCAGAATTACTCACCGTCATGTTGTTAGAACATATGATTATTCGGAACTGGATCACTATTACATGATCAGCATGGAATATGTGAAAGGAATTACATTGAAGCAACTCGTTCGTCAGCGCGGAATGCTGCCTTTGAAAATTGGACTCCAAATTGGAAAACAGATTTGTGCTGCTCTTGATGCAGCCCATGAAAAAGGTGTCGTTCATCGCGATATCAAACCGCAAAACATTCTTTTGGAAAGCAGTGGTGATGTAAAAATTATGGATTTTGGTATCGCAAGACTTGAAGAAATGAAAGGAATGACTTCCACGGGCACTGTTATGGGAACTCCGGATTATATGTCACCTGAACAAGCACAAGGAATTGAGTTGGACCATCGCACTGATATTTATTCAACCGGGGTGGTGCTGTTTGAAGTATTTTGTGGAAGATTGCCATTTCAAGCAGATTCAGCACTTGCGGTTTTGAACAAACACATCCGTGAACAACCACCCAGGCCTTCCAGTCTTCATCAGCATATTCCGCCAGAGTTGGATCGGATCCTGCTGAAAACAATGGCGAAAAATCCTGCGCAGCGATACGCAAATATTTCAGAGCTGTACAATGATCTTGATGCCATGTCAGTTGAAATCGCAGCAAGAATTGAAAAGATAGAAAAGACTGCTTAAAAGGATCGCGGGCTCTGGCCCGCATTACTGGTCGCGGACTTCTAGTCCGCATAAATAAACTCAAAGCTCTGCAGGCATGATGCCTGCGGCCCGTAATGCAGGCGAGACGCCTGCACTCCTTATTTCAACACCACTGAAGTTGATCCCCAATCCGGACCATCCGCAAAAGATTCAACAAGTGCTGAATGCTCCAAGATCGATCGAACAATATTCTTTTGAACACCAATACCTTTGCCGTGAATGATCCTCACATATTTGAAGCCATGTTTTACACATTGATACAAATATTCCTGAATTAACTCCGGAATATCTTTCGGCGCAAAGGTGTGCAAATCGAGTGTATCGGTGATTGGCAATTCAACTGGTTGTTCCTCATCCAATGGAATGCCATCCCCTTTACATCGGAATTTGCGAACACTTGCAGCTCAGTTTTGCGGTGGTATCGGTAAGTTCGGCATCATCCAGATCAAAAACTATGAATGGATATTTGTGTTTTCGATAAGTGAGAATTGTCAATGCATCAAAATCAAATGAGCCGCTTTGCAAAAATTTCTTGTACAACTTATTTTTGACTGTAAATAAATGACTTTGTACTTCCTGGACGTAGGCATCAGGATCCTGGTTCGGCAATAAACAAGTAAGTGGAGCTTCGTTATCTTTTAACCGGATTTGAATTTCTGCAGCATTCATATTTACAACGGGCAAATTCTTATCAAATTTCAGCAGATAATTTTCTCCCGTAGCAGGATCCTTTGGAACAATCAGAAAAACGACCCGTTTATTTGGCGGATCTGCATATACATTTACGAAAAGTGGTTTTGCCTCTAACTCAAAAAATACGCCTTTGTAGCGCTCATCGATTGCTTTTGCTCTATTAGCGTCCAATGGCCTCAATGCTTTATGAAAGCGCTGCATGTCTTCTATAAGCATTGTTACATTTTCGTAGGTAAGTTTTTGAGGAACGCCTTTTGGAAAACTTTTTGCAGGAAGTTCATCCTGAGCTTTTTGTTTACAATCAATACAAACGAAAGTAAGAATCAATCCGAAAATTAGTACCTTAATTGTGGCCCGAAGCATTTTTTTCCTCCTGAGCCGAAGAAATTATCACTTTGACAAAAACATCTAAGGCTCCGCTATTGTCCTTGAAATCGTTATCATTCACTCCCAGAAATAAATTTCCTGAATCTTGTGCAACTACAGGAGTTCTGGCAAAACCAACTAAAAAAGGTTTTCCTTGTTCTCCTATTTTGCCGATCAAGGAACATAGATTCGCTGATGGAACAGAAGTTGATTCGTTTAATAAGTTTGGAACACCACTCGCGTTAATAGCTCGTAATGTATTACTGCAATTAACTGTAGAATAATCCCCTACCGTAAACCAGATATCTTCCCCTTTCTTAATTGCCAAATTCGTATTAGTCCATTCTTTGGTTGCAGAAACATTTACGCGGGAAGCGATTGCATCAGTTGAAATTGTTGGAATGCGGATAGCGTCTTTTGAATTTGCAAATTGGATAAATATCACTTTTTTAAGTTCAACGCGTCTGCGCTTATGATCATTTGATTCAATCCAGTATGATTGATCATCCATCCAAACTGGCAAGCCATTCAGGATCGATCCGTCAGCAAGTACGACTCCTTCCTGTCCTTCTGGAATTTTAGTTTTGACTTCCGGACGAAATCGCATCCAAACAATCTCAGATGGTGAGAAAATCACTTTTCGCCGAAATCCAGCTTTCAATACGATCACACGAGTTTCATCAATGTGATCCAAACGGAATCGTTCTTCGGTTCCATCCACAAAACTAATCATGACGGCTGGCCTTTTGTCAGCAGCAGATGTGATGGATGTAATGCAGGATATCATCACAACCAGACCGATGACGAACCGGAATTTCACTTTTGACCTCTCATGACCCTTAAACTAATATTAACTATCTTCAAGGAGTTTTCACTGTGGCCGATTATACAGACTTACATGCAACATCAGGAATCGACGCACCTTTACCAGACATCGAATGCTGGCCAAATCAATTTCCCAGCTATGAAATCAGCATTACCATTCCCGAATATACGGCGGTATGTCCAAAAACGGGGTTACCGGATTTCGGCGAAATTCAAATTTCGTATGAGCCTGCAAAACTTTGTCTTGAGTTGAAATCATTGAAGAACTATATCAACGCATATCGTAACGTGGGGATTTTCTACGAAAACGCAATTAATCGCATTCTGCGCGATCTCGTTCGAGCATGCGAGCCCGTAAGTATGACCGTTCGTGGTGAGTTTAATGTGCGGGGCGGAATGAAGAGTGTGATTGAGGCGAAGCATCCAGCCAGATAACGCTGCTGGATGCTTGATGCTCGGGGTTAAGAAGTCGTTGTAAGGTATTGTACGATTGAACTCCTAGCATCTAGTATCCAGCATCTAGCATCACTTAAAGAAGCGGACGCTTAGTAGATATTCTGATGGGTGTTTTTCAATGCGGATGATTGCGCCGCGAGCTGTTAATTCCTGCTTGCGAAATCGCTTCTTAAGTGCCTCATTCAATACGATTTTTACCTGAATCCTGCTACCTATCGGAATTTCATTGGTGTGAAAAAAAGCACAACCTCCGGCTGACAAATCATGTAGCTTTCCTTCACTTTCGGAAGGAATCCCTTTAACCTCATCCAGAAGTGTTACCTGTATAGGAAGATCCAGATGAAGACGCTTCTGGCGTCGCAACTCACTGGCCATGGTCTATCATTCTATATTAAAAAGTCACTTTTGCACCCGCCGCACATCTTGTGCAAAATAAGACAATGAGGAGGGGTAAATGAAATCAAGATTAGTATTTGGGGCAGCAGTTTTGGTTCTTATTTCCGTCGGCTGCGGTGAGGAATACTTCTCAACACCCGAAAAAACATTGCAGCATTACGTTAAGAATCGGATGATGGGAAGCCGTCAAGAATACGAAGCTGTATTAAATTCCTTTACTCGCGATGATCGCAGTTGGTGGGACGATCATTATATGAAGCTCTGTACTGCAATGTATGGGAAAGATTGTCCGGGTGAGGGACTTTCGACTGAAACCACGATCTGGACTGACAAGTTCGAGCCAGCAGGTCCGCAATCAGATGAAATTGAAAAATCGGAAATCGATGAAGATAAAGGAACAGCAACGCTAACTGTCCAAGGCCAGGAGATCGAATTCACAAAAGAACGCGGTAATTGGAAAATAGTTGGACTGTTTGGTATGCAGGAGAATTTGGAAGCTGAATATCCGCAGATCCGTTAAACCTTTACCACAAAAACACAAAGCTCAATCAACGTAGCCCTGGCGGTAACGAACCTTCACATCAGGCGTTTTCACATCAACTTTAATCTTGTGATACTCACCTTTCTTCTTGTGTTCAGGTGCATTGAAGCAAACAACGTAATAGTGATTCAAATCATTGAGCACCTGATCAAATCCCAATTTAAAATTTCTGGAATTTTGAAACGATAGACCGCCGGTTTCTTTGGCTATCTGAATCAACGAATCCTGATAATCCTGAAGAATTCCGAAATCACTTTGACCAAGAATCGAATTCATTCGGATATTATCTTCTCCAGGACTTACCGGACCACGCGTATTCATTGCATATAAAGTAATGTTGTTTCGATTTAATCTACCAACATTGTCACGAATTTCTTTTGCCAGATCAAAATTGAATTTCCGAACACTGTCAGGAAAACGGAAATTATTTTCCATAGGATTCGCCGAACCACCAGCCCATTCAACAAACCGGTTGATCAAATCAAAATATTGACGTCCTGGATCCCCATTAAATCCCCCTGAGACATACAACAGAGTTATGTGGTCGCTATTTTCTCTTTTACCGAGCTCAGTTCCGAAACTTTCAAGCGCTGTTAGTGAAAATTCTGCAACATCACGTTCCTCACGCGCATAATTCTGTGCTTGCCTGTAAGCATCTGTTACGGATGCATCAAAGGTTCGAGGATCCACTTGATTCGGACCTTTAAGAGTTTGCTCAAGTGTACGGGTAATATCTAATCGCGCACTTGTAATTCTTTGATCTCGCGTTGGATTTGTAGGTGCACGCTCCAATGTACGACTAATCGCATCAAGATCAGGAGTAAATGGAGCTACAATTCCCATTTTCCCTTTGGGTGTTAAAGTAGCAAGCATTACCTCCCAATTCTTACCTTTCATTTGACCAAAAAACTCTTGCAACTGTGGAAGGATTTCCTTGTATTCAACTGGAGAAGTGTTGTACAGATCTAAAAACAGAACCAATCTGCGCGATACTGTAGCTGGTTTAGTACCTTGTACTTCTATCGACTCGTGAACTTCTGGTACAGGCGCTTCAACGAAACCGTGAACCTCTTCAAAGCAAGTCAACGGCATTTCATGATCGTCTTCGTAAACGACGATATCTTTCTGCGTCAAACCTTCAGCAGGCTTTCCAGATTTATCTAAAACTTTTACCCACACATTAATGTTAGTAACAGTAACTTCATATTCCTGGCTTCGAAGGGTGGGCGTATATAGAAGTACTGCGATCAAAAAGATGAAAGTTAATTTTGTTTCAATCCTCATATCCTAATCGGTGCCGAAGATTCACTCCGGCGCGTTTGCTAACAACTTTAATCGAATGATATTGTCCTTGTTTTTTGTGATCCGGCGGACGATAACACAAAAGGTATTGATGATTCAAGTCAGTTAAAACGTTGTCGAAGCCAACTTTGAAATTTTGAGAATTTTGAAAAGACAATCCTCCGGTTTCTTGCGCAATGTGTGATAGTGAGTCCTGGTAATCTCTTGCTAAACTAAAATCAACCTGCGAATTTGTGGACTCCATTTTTGTTACATCTGAACCTGATCCAATAACGCCCCGAGTATTGATTGCATACAGCGTCATGTTGTAACGATTTAACTTGCCGATACCTTTTTGGATTTGCTCTTCCAAATCAAAATTATTTTCTCTGATGCTGCCCGTATAAAGCGCTGAAAAATCTACAGTATTCAGATTCTCACCCTGGCGCGTAACAAAAGAATTGATGAGATCGAAATAATGGCGTCCCGGATCTACATTGATGCCGCCACTTACAAACAGGATTACTGTATGATCCTTGGAAGACAAACGTGTACTAAAGTATTCACCGAAACTTTCCAAAGCGCCAAAGGAATGTTCGCTTGCTTGTTTCTCCTGGCTTGCAAAATTCTGAGCCTGACGGTACGCACTACCCACCGCTAATTCAAAATAGTGCTGGGCAATATTCGTTGATGTCGTTGTAGTTCTATCAGCTCGAGTGCTGGTTGTTAGCTCTTCGACACCATTATCATCTTGCTGTTGATCCGGTGCGTCCTTCTGACTTTTTATAACTGAAAGTGTATCGAGTATTTCGCTTTCATTTCTTGCGATCCGTTGATCACGTTGAAAATTTCCTTTTGCTTGATCAAGCAATGCACGAATACGAACAAAATCATGAGTAAATGGACTGATTACGCCTAATTTTCCAGAGGGCAGGTATGCAACCAACATTACTTCCCAATTCAATTTCGAAATTTGATCCAAAAATTCATCCGTTTTGGGACGAATGCGTTCAAATTCCACATGTGTTGTATTAAATAGATCCAAAAATAGTACAAAACGTCTTGTAATACTTTGTGCAGCAATGCTTGTGCCAGAGCTTCCTTCAACAGACTTGCCGGAATCATCCATCGATGAAATCGATGTTTCTTCAAAACACTCCGAGTGCATTTTTTTCCCATCCTCGAAGATTTCGAACTCTTCTTTCTTCATTCCTTGAACAGGTCTACCTGTGCTATCGACGACTTTAACCCACACATTTACATCGGTGACTGATATTTCATAATCCTGTCCTGATGATGGACGATAGGCCAATAAAGTGGTCAGCAACACCACGCTCACTATCGCTCTTTTCATGTACATTGCTCCTTAAAACAAGTGAGTTTGTAGGTCCAACTATTTCTGTTTCACATTGCACAAGGAGTGTAGAAGCCGTGTCCGCTGTTGCATTTCTCCCCAGTATGGTGGGAATTTAGGACATTTGAAGGAGGGACTGAAAGCCCTCGCGAAAGGAAGGAAAAGCTGGTTTCCATCCGAAACTTTTCATCTTATCTGTGTTGCATCTGAAAGATGCAGTTAATGTTTCTACAATTTCGTTGCCCAATGCCAGTTTTGCAATCTTGTTAGGAATGCGCGTCGGTTCTTCAACACCAAGCAGATGACACAAATAAGATAGGAATTCGCTGCACGTTACTGGAACATCATCGCTAACAACTACAATTTGGCGGTCCTGAATTTGATCCTTGTTAGCCAAAATTGTCCAGACAGCATCGGCAGCATCCTCAGCGTGAATCATGTTCCAGTAATAACTTCCATCTCCAACAATTGGAAACCGCCGTTTGCTAAGTTCTTTTAACATCGCTTGAGTATGCCAGGCGGACCCGTGATACATCAACGAAAAACGGAAAGAAACGCCATTGATGTTGTTCTTCGCATTCAAAAACATTTGTTCCATTTCGTAAGACGTACGCGCAAATCGCCCTGGGAAAACTGCTGAATCTTCCTGAATCCATTCTCCACGATGATCACCATATAAAAACACAACACCGGCCTGACAGTAGAAAACACCATTTAGTTGTTCCAAAAGATTTAATGTGCCTTGAGTTCGGATGCGATCATTCATCTCCCAATCATGATGTGAAGGCTTAAGTTTGCGTGGAATAGCCGAAGCAAAATTTAAGACAACATCTTTCCCTTTAAGCGCATTGCGAATTGAATCAGGACTCAAAATGCTGCCAGGAATGATCTCAACTCCGTACTGCTCGAGCACTTCAGCTTTTTCCGGAGTTCGAACCAAAGCCGTAATCTCAATATCGTCCTTTTGCGGTGCTAGCTTGCAAAAACTTCTTCCAAGGACACCGGTTGCGCCAATGAGGAGGATTTTCATGCACAACCAGCATAATCAAGATTCTTGAACTTGACAACCATTTGCTGAAGCCGCTATTCTTTTCTTTCAGGTCAGAACGAATGAAGATCTACCCAACACTCAACCGCTATTACTGGTGGTACCGCTAAGCGGGTTGTTGGGCTAACTCTGACAGCATAACTTTAGAAAACAACAACCCACTGATCCAAACGGATTAGTGGGTTTTTTTATTTTGGCTATGACAGTTGAAACGTTCGAACGTATCAGTCATCAGTTTGCTGCCGATCTGGAAACTCCAGTGTCAGCATTCCTAAAATTGACTCCCCTTCAACCAATTTTTTTACTGGAAAGTGTTGAACGGAATGAAGCTGTCGGAAGATTTTCCTTTCTTGGAATTCTTCCCAAAGAACATCTGATTTGGAACACGGATGAAGAAGCAAACACATTTTTTCAACAAGTAACAGAAAGTGTTTCAAAATTGCATGTAGATCAGAATTCCCCGCTGAGTTCCGGACTGATTGGATTCATTTCATATCATGCTGCCGCTCGTTTGCATCCGAAGTTACCATTAAAACCAACACGATTCCCATTAGCTGGTTTTGTTTTACCAGGTGCAATTCTCACTTTCGATCATGTGAAACGAAGAATAACACTCTCTTCCTGTTTATCATCAAATGAAGAAGCTCGCCTTGCGAACGAAATCAAAACTTGTTTGCGGTCGACCTTGCGCCTTCCGAAACCAGGAAAATCAACGATTCCGACATCGCCAACAAGTAACATAGAGTTCTGCGATCAAGTCTCGCGAATTTTGAAACACATCCATGATGGTGACATTTTTCAAGCGGTTCTTTCTATGCAATTTGAAGGTTCCTCCGATGCGGATCCATTTCAAATGTATCGCGCGTTACGAATGATCAATCCATCACCATACATGTTTTATCTGAACTTTCAGGACCGTTTTCAATTTTTCGGTTCGAGTCCGGAGACGATGGTACGAACTGAGAATCGTGATGATCGATCGCTGCGCGTGATTGTTCGTCCAATTGCAGGCACGCGGCCGCGCGGCAACGATCCTGCTGAAGAACATGCGTTGCAACAGGATTTACTGTCAGACAAAAAAGAGCGCGCAGAACATCTGATGCTATTGGATTTAGCAAGAAATGATGTTGGAAGAATTGCTGATCCTGGATCAGTTTCAGTATCTGAATTCATGAAAGTCGAACGCTATTCGCATGTGATGCATTTGGTTTCCACAGTAGAAGGGCTCGCATCGAACAACTTATCACCGCAAAAACTTTTTGAAGCGGTGTTTCCTGCCGGTACTGTTTCAGGTGCTCCGAAAATTCGCGCCATGCAAATCATCGATGAGTTAGAACCGCATGAACGTGGTTTATATGGCGGATCCCTTGGATACTTCGGCAGCGGTGGTCAGATGGATCATTGTCTTTCAATCCGTTGTTTATTGCGCGAACAGGATCGCTACTTATATACGGCAGGTGCAGGCATTGTTGCAGATTCTGTTCCGGAAAAAGAGCATCAAGAAATTCTGAATAAAGCCATGGCATTGAGCGCGATGTTGAAGATGGTGGAAGAAAATTTATGAAACATGTTTTGCTGATCGACAATTATGATTCTTTCACTTACAACCTGTATCAAGCGTTCACTCAATTAGGCGCACGTGTAACCGTGTTCTACAACGATGCCATTACATTGCATCAAGCCGGACTTCTTTTGCCAACGCATCTTGTGATTTCGCCAGGTCCTGGAACTCCCGAAGATGCGGGCCTTAGTTACGAAATGATTCTTCAATTTCATAAAAAGATTCCAATCTTAGGAGTTTGTTTAGGACATCAATGTCTTGGTTATGCTTTTGGAGCGAAAGTTGGAAATGCGCCAGTGCTAATGCATGGAAAAACTTCAATGATCTTGCATGACAGTAGTGGAGTATTTGCAGGAATTCCAAATCCTTTTGAGGCAACCAGATATCATTCGCTGATCGTGGAAGAGGAAAAATTGCCTGCTTCATTGCACATTTCCGCTCATACCCCTGCCGGCGAAATCATGGGACTGCGCGTAAAAGGGAGCAAAACGGAGGGAGTTCAATTTCATCCGGAGTCATACATGACTAAAGAAGGAATGCGTTTAATGAAAAACTTTTTGGAGGTGTGAAATGGTTCACAAGCATGTTTCCCCTCCTTATGAAGGAGGGGATTAAAGGGGAGCCCTCTTTTATCTCCCCCTTCATAAGGGGGAGAAGATTCCCCATCGAGCTTTTATGAAGTTCAAAGAACTATTCGAAAAAGTTTACTTAGGTAATCACCTAACAATAGAAGAAAGTACAGCGGCATTGCTTTGCATATTGGAAGGATCTTGTGAAGCACCACAAATCAGTGCGTTCCTGACTGCTTTGCATATGAAAGGAGAAACCAGCGAAGAACTGGCTGGATTCGCGCTGGCAATGCGGCAGATGGCGGTTCCAATTACTTGCAATGGACAAAAAACATTGGATACATGTGGAACAGGCGGCGATCGAAAAGGAAGTTTCAATATTTCTACGATCACTGCATTTGTTGCGGCTGGCTGTGGGATACCGGTTGTAAAACATGGAAATCGTGCAGCAAGTTCGCGTTGCGGCAGCGCTGATTTGTTAGAAGCTCTTGGAATCCGTTACAGATTGAAACCGGAGGAAGCGGAGCAATCATTACGCGAAACCCATTTCGCATTTCTTTTTGCGCCTGATTATCATCCCGCAACATCGCATGTTGCTCCCATCCGTCGGCTGATGAGCGTTCCAACTTTATTTAACTATCTCGGCCCATTAACAAATCCGGCAAGGCCATCTGCGCAATTGATCGGTGTATTTGATCGAAAAGGTTTGGAATTAATGGCATCTGCAATCCGATTGATGGAACCTGAAAAAAAGGTTACGTTGCTGCATTCAGATGGCGGCTGGGATGAAGCAACACCTTGCGGAGAATTTACTGCATATCGAACCGAAACCGGAATTTCCAAAATGAGTTCAGCAGATTTCGGAATCCCTTTCTGCCACGAAAAAGATCTTGCGGGAGATGATGCCTCAACAAATGCAACTATTGCCATGTCGATTTTACATGGCGAAATGGGTCCGCGCAGAGATACGGTGTTAATCAATGCTGCGCTAGCAATTCAACTTTATCATCCAGACTTGACGATTACCGAAGCGCTCATCGAAGCGAGGCAATCAATTGATTCCAAAGCAGCACTTCACGTTGTGCGTGTATTACAAGATCGCTTCCCTCTAGAAAAATCATGAATCGTACAAAGGAACTATTGGATTTAAAGCGCAGTGAAATTGCATCGCAAAAAAGCGCTGCGTCGAACAAAGAAGTTCCATCGGATGAACGTTTCATTTATTGGGATCGCAGCAAATTTCGAATCATTGCAGAACTGAAACGTGCTTCATTATCCGCTGGACCTATCCGGCCTGATCTTCAACCAGTATCTTTAGCCCGAGCGTATGAAGGCGCGGGAGCATCCGCACTTTCGATTCTTACAGAAAAAAATTTCTTTCATGGTTCGCTTGAGGATTTGGAAGATGTTCGAGCTGCTGTTTCATTACCGCTTTTGCAAAAGGATTTCATTCTGGATCCATTTCAAATTGCGCAAGCAAAAATTGCAGGCGCTAACTTTGTACTTCTGATCGCGCGCTTTCTAACGAAAAGAGAATTGGCTGAACTACTAAAATTCACCGAACGGATCGGACTAAATGCGATCATTGAAATTACGAATCGTGAAGATCTGTTAAAACTGGAGCACCCGGTTCGCTATATCGGTGTAAATTCACGCGATCTGGAAACACTGGAAGTAGATACAAACAAGTTTGAAACATTGCGTCCATTTTTGCCCGATGCATTTTTGATCGCTGAAAGTGGAATCCGGAATCTGGAAACTTTACAAAAAGTAATTGGGCTTGGTTATAACGGTGCATTAATTGGAGAACATTTTTTGCGAACCAGTAATCCTGCGGCAGAGCTTAACCGGTTTGTTGCCGCATCCAGTGGGCAACATCCAAAAGTTAAGATTTGTGGAATCACATCAGAGCGAGATGCGCTGATGGCAATTCATTCGGGGGCTGCCGGACTCGGTTTTATTTTTGCTGAAAGTCCGCGACGTGTTTCAACACAAGCTTTGAAATCATTTCGCGATCGAATTCCAGAATCAGTTTTATGCGTTGGAGTATTTCATGGCCAAACAAATCAACAAATACTGGATACAACCAGGGAATTTCGGCTTGATGTTGCGCAGATTTACGATAATGTGCGCCCACGTGTGCGAACCTGGCAAGCTCGAGTTGTGAAGATCGTTTCCGACTTTAGATTTGATCATCATTACGCGCCAATTTTGTGGGATTTGAAAGCCGAAGAATCATCGCTTCCTGAATTATGGAAAGAAGCTGGCAAAAAGAACGTGTTTGCACTTGCAGGAGGATTGAATCCCGAAAATGTAGCGGCAGCAGTCGAGTTGTGCAAACCGGACTGGGTAGATGTTGCTAGAGGCGTTGAGCATAGCCCCGGAATCAAAGATGAAACAAAAGTACGTGCATTCATGAGGCATTTCTTATGAACGAACTTCCAGATCAAAACGGTTATTTCGGAAAGTATGGCGGAAGATTTGTCCCGGAAACGCTGATGGATGCGTTATTGGATTTGGAAATCCAATATAAGAAAGTAATCGCACAAAATGATTTTCAGAATCAGCTTAAACAATTGCTGCACGATTTTGCCGGACGTCCAACTCCCCTTTATCCCGCGTTGCGTCTTTCATCCGAATTAGGAATCGGCAACATTTATCTGAAACGCGAAGACCTTTGCCATACCGGCGCTCACAAAATTAATAACTGCATCGGTCAAGCTCTCTTTGCTAAACGATGCAACAAAACGCGAATCGTTGCAGAAACCGGCGCGGGCCAACATGGAGTAGCAACTGCTGCAGTTTGTGCGAAACTCGGACTCAATTGCGTTGTGTACATGGGTGCTCATGATATTGAACGGCAGCAAATCAATGTACGCCGCATGAAATTTTTTGGTGCAGAAGTCCGCCCGGTCCGTCAAGGTTCACAAACGTTGAAAGATGCAATTAATGAAGCGCTTCGTGATTGGATCACAAATGTTGAAACAACTCATTACTTGATTGGATCGGTTGTTGTGACCGCATCCCTATCCGATGATGGTTCGCAATTTTCAAAAAATCATTGGCGAAGAAGTCCAGGCTCAGCTTCAAGACATCAATCAAAAAGCCGGGCTGTTAATTGCGTGTGTTGGTGGAGGTTCAAATGCGATCGGACTTTTCCATGCTTTTATTAGTTCAGATGTGCGAATGATAGGAGTTGAAGCAGGTGGTGAAAAAGAAGTTGAAGAAATGCATTCTGCAACATTGAAACTCGGACAGCCGGGAATTCTTCATGGATCACTGACTTATGTACTTCAGCGAAAAGGCGGACAGATTAGCACAACTGAATCTGTCGCGCCTGGCCTTGACTACGCTGCGGTTGGCCCTGAACACAGCTATCTTAAAGACTCGGGGCGTGTCGAATATGTTACCGTTTCTGATGCAGAAGCTGTAGATGCCTTTCTACTTCTCAGCCGTCTTGAAGGAATTCTGCCAGCGCTCGAATCATGTCACGCAATCGCATATCTAAAAAATCTAAAGCCTATCAATGATGCCATCATTGTGAATCTTTCCGGCCGCGGTGATAAAGATCTTGGAATTTTGGAAAGCAAGTTATGAACTTCCGTAAAGGCAAACCGCTCTTCTTTCCATATTTACTATTCGGATATCCATCTCGCGAATATTTTTTGGATTTGCTGGAATTAGCACAAGAATATTCCGATTGCATCGAAGTTGGAATTCCTTTCAGCGATCCAGTCGCTGATGGTCCTGTGATTGCAAATGCAGCACAGCAAGTACTGCAACAACCTTTTGATCTGGATCAAGTTTTTTCGGCGATTCAAAAACGGAAACGGAAAGTACCAATTGCTTTAATGAGCTACGCAAATCCGATTTGGAATTATGGTTTGGAAAATTTCTGCAAAGCCTGTCAGCAACTGGATGTTCAAGCACTGATCGTTCCTGATGTTCCATTTGAAGAGACCGGACCATGGCAGCAAGAAGCATCTATTCACAAACTTTCCTGGATATCTTTTATTTCGTTATTAACAAAAGCCGATAGAGTTCGGCAGATTTCTAAATCTGCACAAGGCTTTATTTATCTTGTGTCGGTTGCCGGCGTAACCGGTTCAAACATTAGCGGTTCGGATTTGATCCGATCCAAAGCCGGAGAAATTCGCCAACATACAGATTCGCCAATTGCATTAGGATTCGGCATTCGATCGGTTCAAGATACGGTTCCCTATCAAGATGTGATTGATGGCTTTATAGTTGGTACGCGCATCATCGAACTAATTAATGAGCCAAATTCGATGCAGGAACTTGAAAAGCTATTTCAGGAATTTGTCGCGCCGGCCTCTGACCGGCAGAGCATAGAGAGTGAACGTGCTTAAGATCAGCCCGCCCGCGGCGGGTGGTACGAAAAGCTCTCAAGCATTTTTTGAAGGAGAAACTTAATGCTGCGAGGAATCCGAGGCGCAATTCAAGTTGAAGACAACACTGGCGAAGATATTTTGAAAGCTTCAATCGTTTTAATGCAACGGTTGATTGAAGCTAATTCCGTTCACGCAAAAAATGTTGCCTCGGTATTTTTCACCGTAACTCCAGACTTAAATGCTGGATTTCCGGCGGAAGTGCGAAAACATTTAGGTTGGAATTCTGTACCATTCCTCTGCAGTCAAGAAATTCCAGTTCCGGAATCAATGCCCAAAATTTTGAGAGTACTTGTTTTACTTGAAACATCGTTGGAACAAGATGAAATCCGGCATCAATATTTAGGTGCTGCTGCTGCTTTGCGGCCGGATTTAGAATCAGCTTCAACGCGCGAAGGAGGTTCTAAAAAATGATCCTGGTGATGACTCATGGAGCAACATTAAAACAAATAAGTGAAGTAATCCAACGCTTAGAGAGTTGGAACATTCAATACAATGTGTCGCGCGGTGAAGAACGAACTGTAATTGGAATTTTAGGTCAGACGTCTCATCTTTCACGCGAAACAATGATGGATCTTCCTGGAGTGGAAGAAGTCATCAGAATTACGAAACCTTTCAAACTTGCGTCACGCGATTTTCATCCGTACGATTCTGTCATTAGAGTTAATGAAACAGGAATCGGATCGGAAGAAAATTTTGTGGTGATTGCAGGACCTTGTTCTGTTGAATCACGCGAACATATTCTTGAAGTTGCATCGTTTGTAAAAGAGCAAGGCGCGCAACTTTTGCGGGGAGGTGCGTACAAACCAAGAACATCCCCTTATAGTTTTCAAGGGTTAGGTGTTGAAGGTTTGAAGTATCTTGCGGAAGCGAGAGAACGTACAGGCCTTCCAGTTGTTACTGAGGTGATGTCCACCGCTGACATGCCGGATGTTGTCCAATATGCCGATGTTTTGCAAATCGGTGCCAGGAATATGCAAAATTTTTCCCTGTTAAGAGCTGCAGGTGAAGCCAGAAAACCAGTATTGCTGAAACGCGGATTGTCTTCTACGATTGAAGAACTGCTGCTGGCCAGCGAATACATTCTGGCAGGCGGCAATTCACAAGTGATGTTGTGTGAACGCGGCATTCGAACTTTTGAAACATACACACGAAACACACTTGATATATCCGCAGTTCCGGTGATTAAGGAAGTTTCACATTTACCGATTCTTGTTGATCCAAGTCATGCCGCTGGAAAACGTTCATTAGTACCTGCGCTCGCACGTGCAGCGCTTGCAGTTGGTGCTCATGGGATTATGGTAGAAGTTCATGGTGAACCGGAGAAAGCAAAAAGTGATGGACCTCAAAGTTTGGATTTTGATGGATTTGCACAACTCATGAAAGAAGTGCGCGCAGTAGCTGCAGCTCTGAATCGCGATCATTTGTTTGCGAAACCGGTTGAACAGAGACAATGATCCGGATTGCAGTGATTGGCTTAGGCCAAATTGGCGGCTCGCTGGTGCTTGCACTTCGCGCAGCGGCTATAGATGCTCATATCATCGGTATTGATCCTTCACTGCGTAGACGAAAATTACTGCGCAATTATTTGAATGAATCTTCAACGCGCTGGGCAGCGGCCGATCATTCTGATCTGATTTTTGTTTGTATGCACTTCAATCTGTTGGAAAAATATTTGAAGACTACCACCACATCAGCGCTGATTGTAGATGTGTGTAGTTCTAAAGAACAAATTGTAAGAATTGCAAATGAAAGGAATTTGCGGATGATCGGTGGACATCCCATGGCGGGTAATGAGCAAAAAGGAGAGCGTGGTTGGGATGTGCAATTGTTTCAAAAAGCGCCATTCTTTTTGTGTCCGGCAGGTACCAGCACATCATCAGATCGCAGAAGATTAGCCGCATTGCTGCGAAAACTTGGATGTAAGCCGATCATTGTAAATCCAGCAAAGCATGATGAGGCCGTTGCAATTACCAGCCATTTACCAGCTTTGATTGCACATTCATATACAAAATTAGCGCGTGGAATTCCAGAAGAATTTTTTGGTCCTGGATTTCATTCGTTTACCCGCCCGGGACGATGTTCGACCGAATTACTACAAACATTTTTGAAATCGAATAAAAAGAATATTCGAAAAGCTGCTGCCCGTTTGAAACGCAAAATGGTTCGGGTTTGATTTTTTAGGTATTATTTTATCGATGGCCAATAGAATTGTGATGTACACCACAACTTTTTGCGGTGATTGCCGTGCTGCACGCGCATTTTTGGATCAACACAATGTTGAATATACAGTGATCAATATTGAGAACGACCCGGAAGCGCTGAAGTTAGTGATGCGCGTCAACAATGGAAAGCGTAGCGTTCCTACATTTGATATTGATGGTCAATACGTGAACGCCAGCCCATTCTCACCGCAAAAACGTAAAGTTCTGGCCGAAGCATTAGGAATCACAACTTAATTTTCAAGATGATTGTTTCTTGCAGTTTGTCTTCCGGAAAAATTTTCTTATTTTCGTCAAAACTTCCCAGCTGGCTGTTCGCAATGAAATAGAAACTATCTTCAGCAACTACCCCTGTCGTTGGAATGACAAACACCGGATGATTGACTTGCAACAGTTCCAGTTTTTCAATGCGTCCAGGATCCGAACTTAAATAAAATCTCGCCACACGCTCTACGCCCGTTAAAGCCTGGTTTGCAATCAATGAATGATCATACAAAACCATTCCATCGATGCTGCTTGTTGCAATATTTTCGGGAGCACTAATAGGTTTTACTTCTTTTGAAGCCAGATCAATCACCAAAATTCCAGCCAGATGCGCAACATAAAGATGAGAATCGTCTTCAGAAAGCGCAATTCCATTCGGATAATTCATTCCAGTTGGTTTTACAAACTGTTCCAATTTATCTTGCGATGCAAGAATCCGATAAACAGAACCGTCACTACTATCGGTGATGTAGACATCTCCAGTTTTGGTAATCGCAAGATCATTGAAAAAATGATGTTCGCTTTTAACGGCAAGAAGATATTTCTTGATCAGCTTTTTTGTTTGCAAATCGTATTTATAAACAGCTGTTTGTCCGACTGTGTCATGTTCAGGATATTTCATCAGCATATCGTCTTCTGAATTGGCGCTATTGGCCCAGAGTAACCGTCGTTTTGCGTCAACTTTCATTCCAAGCACGCTCCAGATTCCATCCTGTTTTTCTGAAATGAAATCCCGGGCTTTTCCAGATGCATCCACTTCAACAATTTTGCGGCAGTATAAACTGCCGACAAAAAAACCGCGGCTCACCGGATCGTACGTAATTCCTTCGGCAATTAAATCCTTTTGCGGAACCTTAAATGCAATCTCACTTTTACCGGATACCAATTTGTTCTTTTCGAATAACTGTAAAGCTTTTCTGTATTCCGGCGATTCATCAATTTTTTGGAATGAAGTTAACCTTTCCGGTTCCACAGAGATTCCAAGATTCGCGGCACGCAATAGATTTTTTTTTGAAGACTTCAAATCGTCATTCAAGATTTGAGCATCAGCAAGAAGGAAAACGATTCCTGGATGTGAAGGAGCTAAAGCTGAAAGCTGTTCAGCGAGCTTCAAATAGTCTGAATATCTTTGTTCTTTTTTTGCCTTCACCGCCTGTTGATACAAATCCATAACAGTTGCAGGCGCAGTTTGTTGGGCAAGGAGTGTGCAATACCAAAAAAACAACACTAAAAGAATTGCTTTGATTCGCATTATGTGAAGTTACAACAGAAAATCGAATATATGAATAAAGTTGGGATTAAACCACAAAATCACGGAGTAGCGCGGATTTACTGGACTCGGATTTCCACGGTACTTTGATCATGTGCGCCGTGTTCATCGGTTACAATCACCTGAATAATCGCAAGACCAACATTATTTGGGGAGTTGTAGATCGCTTCATTTCCCTGACTTGTTACATAACCACCTTGCGGACCTTGTGCCACACGGAATTCATATTGAAGATCACCGATCTCCGGATCGGCAGCATCTACTACAATGTGTGCTTGCGTCATCCGCACGATTGGATTTGGAGTGGCAATCACAGAACGGATCACAGGCGGATCATTGTACAAAAATCCTTGAGAAAGACTCGTGGCTTCACCATCGGGATTTGAAACAATAATGTCTACGTACCCGCTATCGTTTTGCGGAACTACGGCAGCAAGCGCACTTGAACTGATAAAAGTAGTTTGTCCATATCGGCCGCCAAAAAGTACACTCGCACCGGGTTCGAAATTATTTCCAGCAATTGTTACGGTGTAACCGCCTCTTGGACTTCCCATCGAAGGATTCACTCCGATTGCTTGTGGCGCACCACGATATTGAAATGCATCCGGCAAAACAAAATTTTTTCCATCCGGATTGGCCACTTCAATTTGAACCGAACCGGGACGCCCTGGTGGAATGAGTACATTCAATAATTCAGTGGATTGAAATCGGAAAGTTAATTCTTTGCCATCCCATTTCATAACAGTGCCTTTCTGAAAATTCCGCCCGGCAATGTTGACACGCATTCCACCCCGACCTGGACCTGAATCAGGATCCAATTGCGTAATCACAGGACCTTCCGATTCATATTTGAAAGCTTTCGTAAGACGCGCAATCTTCTTACCGTTACTTACTTCCACATCAACAACTGCCGGAACATGCGCTGGGGCAACCGCAATCAAAACTTCTTTCGATTGAAGATTACGCATCGCAGGCACTCCGCCAAATTTCACGGATGTTGATTCTGTGAAATTTTCACCCACAATGCGAACCGAAGTTCCTCCGGCAGGCGTTCCTGAATCAGGCTCAATGGAATTTAATACAGGTGCACTAACCAACTCCTGTTCCTTTTCGCTGGTTACACCTGCTTTTGGACTCAAGTTGACTACTCGAGTAATGATTTCTTTTTGAGTGCCATCATATTCGAGCTGTACTACTCCACTGGAATACTGCTTCACTTCTGGATATTTCTGAATCAATTGATCCAACACGTCTCGAACACGCACAAAACGATTTTCACCGGAAGGCACTCCATAATCGGAACGCCAACGATAACTGTTCTGATCGAATAAAATTCTTATGGTTAGAGTTTTGGCGTTATCACTTTCGTTTGTAATCTGCAGAATCGGATCGTTACCCGATTCAAAAGTCCAGGACATATTACGGCGGATATTTTCCGCGGAAAAAATAGTAGCAGCAAACACTAATACCAGAGCGACTGCCCATTGCATCCGTCTCATTGAATGACCTCTTTCAATCGCCCCTTTTTTGTTTCCGTTAATATCGAAACCATTTCATCCTGAATATAACCATTGCTGGCAGCTAATTCCCTTTGATATATAGAATAAGGGTGCCCTTCGAAATCAGTAATGCTTCCGCCCGATTCCGTCAAGATCAACACACCCGCTGCAGTGTCCCAGGCATTCAAGTACACTTCAAAGAAGCCGTCAAAGCGTCCCATTGCAAGATAACATAAATCCAATGCAGCCGACCCCAAACGGCGAATTCCTTGAGCCTTTACGATCAACATGTTGAAAAATGGAAGACTGTGCTCAGGATGCGAATGGACTGTATACGGGAAACCTGTCACCAGAAGTGAATCTCTCAATTTCTTAATCCTTGATACATGAATCTTTTTTCCGTTAAAGGTTGCACCTTTTCCGGATCGTGCATAAAAAAATTCGTTTGCAATCGGATTGTAAACAGCTCCAGCAGTAACAACTCCATCTTCTTCTAAAGCGATGGAGATACAAAAGATCGGCAGACTATGAGCAAAATTCGTTGTCCCATCGAGAGGATCGATAATCCATTTCTTTCCCGATGTGAGATCTTCAGCCGCACTTTCTTCAGCAAGAATACTATCGTCCGGAAAAGTTTTGCGGATGCGGCGTTTTATGAAATCTTCAATTTCACGATCCACATTTGTAACTAAATTTGTAGAAGCGCCTTCTTTAATTTGAATGGATTTGACCCGGCCGAATTGACGCTGCAGCCGTTTGCCTGCTTCCAAAATTAAGGTCTTTAGAAATTGTTCACGCTTGATCATAAGAAACAGATCCAGGATGCAGGATTCAAGATGCAAGGCGTTAATAGACCACCTTGGATCTTGCATCCTGGATCTTGCATCATTTCTTATAACACAATTTCGAATGAACACCAGCGTCGTATTGTCTGAGGATAACACTGACACGCAGAGTGCTATAATATGCATAAACACTGGAGATGTGCGATGAGGAAAATAATAGAAATAATGGCCGTTGTTAGTTTAACTTTTCCCCTGGCAGCGTTTGCTGGAGAAAAGCTGTCCACTCAGGAACTTCTGGATAATCTGAACAGCCCAGATGCAAACAAAAGAGAAGAAGCAGCAGAAGAGCTGGGTGATCGTGGCGAGAAACTTGGAATCGATGCATTGATTCACGCCACAGGTGATAAAGAACAAAAAGTGCAGATGGAGGCTGTGGTTGCACTTGGCAAAATCAATGATCCACGACAGGTTGAAGCACTAAGTACTGCAGTTCGGAGTTCGCGAGGCAAAGCTCAAAAAGAAGCGATGCATTTGCTTACCGAACATTACATACCAACTGCTGATCGCGGAGCACTAAAAGAGTTGTGGAATTCTATGGAAGATCTTTTTAGTCCACCTCACCCGATTGTTGTTGAACCTTGGATTCAAGTCGATCAACAGGCAATTGATGCTCTTGTTTTTGTTTTGGATGACAAGAACTCTGAAAATCGAATTGAGGCCGCTGCGGATCTTGGAATTCTGAAAGCTGAACCCGCAATTCCACACCTTGCAACCTATTTGCATTCGCCTAACGAAAAAATGGTTCGTACCTGTGTGCGTTCAATCGGTTATATCGGGAAAAAAGAATCGGGTGAGTATCTGATTCCCACGCTTCAACATTCCGATGAAAAAATTGTTGCCGATGCGGCAACCGTGTTGGGTCTATTTCGTTATCGCGATGCTTTACCGGAACTGATCCGGCTGTTGGATTACAGCAGAGATTACGAATTGAAGAAAGCTTCATTGCAAGCCATTAGTAGAATCGGTGATCCTTCTTCTGAACCAATCATGAAAAAATATTTTAGTTCAGACGATAAAGATTTTCGTCAGTATGCCATTGAAGGTTTCGGAAGAATGAGACTTCAAGGTTATCTGGATCCGTTGAAACGTGAATTTCAACGAGAAAACAGCCGCCAGATAAAACTTGCTCTTAGTTTTAGCTTATTCATGCTTGGCGATACAGCGTACATCGATACTCTTGTACGTTCACTTGATGATAGTTTGTATGCGCAACAAGTCCGTTTCTATTTGTTTGAACTTGGAGGCCAGGCAGTTCCGAAAATCGCCGATTACCTGAAAGTTCAGGATGCATCATTCCGAATTAAAGTAATCCGGATTTTAGGTGATATGCATCAAACCGGGGCAATCACATATTTGGAACCTTATATGAAAGATAAAAACGTGGAAGTTGCACAAGCGGCGACGGATGCCATCAGGGAATTGAAAAAGATAGAGAATTTGCCAGACTCAAATAATGCAGGGGCGGGTCACGGATCGGCCCAGTAGATTGCGTCATAATATTTTGGGCGGGTTTTAACCCGCCCTCTGGGGAAGAGGGAGGAGGTTGTGTCACTTTTGTCTCGACTCACCCCCTTTCTCTTCTTAAGATTTTAAGCAGGAACAATGGCATATAAAGACTTGCGTGAGTTTATTGATGAGCTTGATCGAATGGGCGAGCTCAAGCACATTCAGACGCCTGTCAACCAGGATCTTGAAATTACCGAAATTACTGATCGCGTAAGCAAACAACAAGGTCCTGCCCTGCTTTTCCATAATGTGATCGGACACCAAACTCCGGTTCTAATCAATGCTCTCGGCAGCAAGAAACGGATGTTAAAAGCGCTTGGTCTCACTTCTTACGATAATTTTTTCCAAAAATATTTTGAGTTGCTTGATAAACCATCAAACATGATGGACAAACTCAAACTGCTGCCGCGATTAAATGAAATCATGCAAATGATGCCCAAGACAGTAAAATCAGGACCATGCAAGGAAGTAATAATCAAAGACAATCCATCATTGAATTTGCTTCCCGCAATAAAATGCTGGCCGCAAGATGGTGGACGATACATCACACTGCCGTTAGTTTTCACTGTCGATCCGAAAAGTGGAAAGCATAATTGTGGCGTTTACCGGCTCCAGATTTTTGATGAAAAAACTCTTGGAATGCACTGGCAGCTTCATAAGCATGGTGCTCATCATCATTTGAAACATCAAGGTGAAAAGAAACGGATGGATGTTGCAATCGCAATCGGATGCGATCCGGCTTTAACATTTTCCGCTGTCGCTCCGCTTCCTGATGACATTTACGAAATGTTATTCGCTGGATTGCTGCGTGAAAAATCGGTTGAAATGGTGCAGTGCGAAACTGTTGATCTGGAAGTTCCAGCTCATTCTGAATTTGTATTGGAAGGATATGTTGATCCGGATGAAAGCCGCATTGAAGGTCCGTTTGGAGATCACACAGGATACTACTCACTGGAAGACCAGTATCCCGTACTTCATTTGACCTGTATCACACATCGCAAAGATCCGATTTATCAAACAACAATTGTTGGTCCACCTCCGCAAGAAGATGGCTACATCGGGCAAGCAGTTACTGCATTGTTTCTTCCAATCATTCAAAAACAATTTCCAGAAATTGTTGACATGAACATGCCGATTGAAGGAATTTTCCACAATCTTGTTCTTGTGAGTATCCGGAAACGTTACGCGGGTCACGCGCGAAAGATCATGCATGGAATTTGGGGACTCGGACAGGCGATGTTTAGCAAAGTTATTGTGGTAGTCGATGATGACGTTGATGTTCAAAATATTCGCGAGGTTACTTGGAAAGCTTTGAATCACATTGATCCTGAACGTGATATCGAATTTGTAATGGGACCGATTGATGTTCTGGATCATTCATCACGGCTGATGGGATATGGTTCACACATGGGTGTCGATGCTACACGCAAATGGAAAGAGGAAGGCTTTACTCGCCCCTGGCCCGATGAAATCGTTATGAGCAAAGAAGTAAAAGATTTGGTAACCAAACGCTGGAAGGAGTATGGATTTTAGTCTCTTTCCGATCTTGGTGTTCTTGGTGTCTTTGTGGTTGATTACATAAAAGAAGCGCGTAAGGCAAAGCGCGATGGGGACTACTCCAAAGCGGGCGATCTTTATTTCCTTGCCGGTGATGAAAAAAATGCAATGGAGATGTACCTGGAAGGGAATCATTTTGCACTTGCCGCGCGATTGATGGAAAAAAATGAAGACTGGAAAGGCGCCGCAAAATATTACATGCAATCCGGCAAATTCTTGGATGCTGCAGAAATTTTTGGTCACAAGCTTCACGATTTTCGAACCGCCAGCATGATGTTCGAAAAACATGGAGATTTAGTTCGCGCTTCAGAAATGGCCGAAAGATCAGGCGAATTTACCCGTGCCGGTCTTCTTGCTGAACGAGCCGAACTTCTCGATCGAGCCGCATCTTTATTCATGAAGGCACGCAAACACGAACGTGCTGCCAATGTTTTATTCCGTATTCTGAAAGAATTGCTAAAGGATAAAGAGGATAAAGGTTACCTGGAAAGCTATCGGCAAAAACTTGAAAAGGTCGCACATACCGCAGGAACGCTTTTCCATAAACTCAAACAGTACGAGCAAGCAGCAATCTGCTATGAAGCAACAGAAAATTATTCAAAAGCTGCAGAATGCTACGCCACTGCAGGAAAATTTGAGAAAGCTGCAGAACATTTTTATAGAATGCAAAACTACGAACGTGCTTATCAATTGTTAATCGAAGGTGTCGAACGCTGCGAAAACAAAGAATTGTTCGCCGATATCTCCTTCAATTTGAAAAAATACCAGGAAGCTGGTGATTTATATTTGCTTGCTGATCGAATTCCTCGAGCAGCTGAAGCATACGAAAAAGGACAAAATTTTTATAAATCAGCTCTCCTCTACGAAAGTATCGAAGAATTTGGGCACGCTGCGGAACTCTATCTTCAACTAGGAGAAAACAAAAGAGCCGCTGAGTTATATGAAAAAACAAAAAATTACGAATATGCTTCGCGCCTGTATGAAGAACTTGGACTTACCGAAAAAGCAATCGATTGTTTAGTTCATGCAAATGAAAATATCCGTGCCGCAAAATTAATGCTTCGGCGTGATGATCCACAACGCGCAGTTTCATTACTTCAAGAAATTCAATCCGATCAAGATGAATATCAGGAAGCCACTGTTTTGCTGGGCCAACTATTTACACGGATGGAAATGTACGAAGTCGCGCTGCAAAAATTTGGAGAAGCGATCCGTGAGCAGCCATTGTCGAAAGACAATATCGATATTTATTACGGAATGGCTTTGTGTTACGAAAAAGCAACTCAATATTCCAAAGCTCGGGATTTATTTGAACGGATACTTGCCATTCAATTCGGTTATAAAGACGTCCTGCCGCGCTTAGATAAGATCAAGAAGATGAATTTGATGGATGGTGCACCTGAAGGCGCAACACCATCGTCAGTAAAACGGATTGTGGCAAATCGATATGAACTTAGCGAACAAGTTGGACGTGATGCTTTTGGAGCGCTTTATCGAGCACAAGATACCGCTCTCAGTAGAACTGTTTTGCTTCGACGTTTTGCGGCACAAGACGAAAACATGACCCGCAATATTCTTGAACAAACAAAAGTTGGTTCTTCTCTAAATCATTCCACGATTCTAGCAATCTTTGATAGCGGCAAAGATGGCGATCATTATTTCATCTGTACTGAATACGTTGATGGTCCGAACCCTCAGGCAATATCTTGCAAGAGGTCATATTGATATTTCAACGATCTGTGAAATCGCAACTCAAATTTGTCTGGGGCTGGCCTATGCGCATCGAAAGGGAATTATTCACAAGAGTCTTGCGCCTGAAAATATTTATATGACTTCAGGTAATCAGATTAAGATCGCAGGTTTTGGTTTGGATCCAAGATGGGAAGCCGGCAATTCACGGATTACAAAACAGTACCTCAGCCCTGAGCACATTATGGCGCAGAAAGTAGATGCGCGTTCAGACTTGTATGCGTTCGGAATTATTTTGTACGAAATGGTCTACGGATCACCTCCGTTTAGTGGAAGCGATGTCGAGTTACAGCATCTGAAAAAGCATGCAATCTTTCATGAAAATACTCAGAGATGGAGTCCGACATTTTTGACCAGGATCATTCAAAAATGCTTACAAAAAGATCGACATCAACGTTATAACAGCGCCGACGAAATCGTGGAAGAGCTTGAAGTTGCGGACATTGTGCCAGGAATGGTCTTGAATGAACGTTATGAAATTATCAAAGAAGTTGGTACCGGCGGAATGGGACGTGTTTATCAAGCACGTGATCGAGATCTTGATGAAATTGTTGCGCTAAAAGTATTACGTGCCGAAATTAGTGCAGATCCTGTAATTCAAAAAAGATTCGTTCGAGAAATAAAAGTGGCACGAATGATTACCCATCCCAATGTGGTCAAAGTATTTGACATCGGCAAATACAAAGGCAATCGTTATATTTCAATGGAATATATTCAGGGAATTAATCTGGATGAATGGTTAAAGCGAAATAGCAAAACGGAAATTCGAGCATTGATTCCGATTATGGCAAAAATAATTCAAGGAGTTCTTGCCGCGCATGGGCAAGGAATTATCCATCGCGATCTAAAACCGCAAAATGTGTTACTGGATCATGTTTTGAATCCCCATGTTCTAGATTTTGGAATTGCACGATCACAGTCTCACATCGATGCAACTTCCAGCGGTCAAATTATGGGCTCACCCAAATACATGTCCCCGGAACAAATTCAAGGACGCGAATTAGATCCCCGTTCAGACATTTATGCGGTTGGTGTTTTAATGTTTTATATGTTTACCGGAAAAGAACCATTCACCGGCGATGATGCGCGGGCAGTTGTAATGAAACATTTGACTGAACAACCTCCATCATTGCGAAAGACGAATCCTGCAATGCCTGAATGGTTAGAAAAAATTGTTCTGAAAGCTTTAGAAAAGGATCGCAATCAGCGATATGCCTCATTAAAAGAAGTGCTTGATGATTTAAAACGAGGCTACGAACTCATTCAAAAGAATTAATGACCAAGGAGATTTTGAAAATGAAATATGCATTTACTCTGTTGTTTTGCCTGACCATTTCAGCCGCTGTTTTTGCGGATGCAAAGATTGTACAAAATATTAAGTCTAGTGGGGTTATGGGTAAGCCGCCCAAAAATACCACAATGACGATTTATGCAAAGGGCCAAAAAGCGAGAATGGATATGGGAACCGCCGGAGTTTATCAAATCATTGATGTGCCCGCGCAAAAAATATTCATAATAGAGCCTTCAAAGAAAAGCGTCATGGTTATGACTGCGGAGCAAATGAAGCAAACGGCCGGAATGTTGTCACAGTTAGGGGGCAAAAAAGAGGCGACACCACCAAGTGTTCAAAAACTTGGAACTTCAAAAACATACAACGGTTTCAAATGTGATGAATACAAAATATCGATGTCGACCCCTATTCAAACGAATGGAACGTATTGCATTTCGCCGGAGATTGATCTTAAAAAGGAATTAGAAGGTTTGATCGGTTTTTCTAAAGAATTTGCTCAAATGTTCGGCGGAGATCTTATGAATCAAATTCATGGCTTTCCAGTTCATAGTGAGTCAACATCATCTATGTTTGGACAAACCATCACATCATCAAGCGATCTGGTCAGTGTTAGTCATGACAGTCAACCCGATTCATTGTTTGTAGTTCCTGCCGATTACAAGGTGGTAGAAATGCCGGCAATGCCAAAGATGAATCAGTAAAGGGCGGGCGGGACGCCCGCGGCCCATAACGCGGGCCAGAGGCCCGCGCTCCATATATGACAGAAAAATTATTTTGGAGTGATCCATACCAAAGAGAATTTTCGGCCACACTCCAGGAACAATTCCCTGTTCCTGACGGCAATGCAGTAGTATTGGACCGCACTTGTTTTTATGCTACTTCCGGTGGACAACCAAATGACGTTGGTATGGTAAACGAAACCGCGGTTAAAGATGTGCGGATAGAAAATGGGAAGTTGTTGCACATCACTCAACATCCAATCGGATCAAAATCAATCACCGGCAAAATTGATTGGGACAGACGTTTCGATCATATGCAGCAACATACCGGTCAACACATTCTGTCCGCAGCATTCTTCCGTCTTTTCAAGGCAGAAACCTCTTCATTCCACCTTGGCGAGCTTTTTTGCAGTATTGAATTGAACAAACCTGAATTGAAAGAACTACTAACAATGCAGGCAGAAGATCTGGCCAATGATGTAATCCTATCGGCAGCACCGGTTAGCTCATTCTTTGTGGATCCTGCGAAAGCACAGGAATATCCGCTGCGAAAACAATCTGATTTAACGGAAAGTTTACGAATCATCAAAATCGGTGATTTCGATTTATCTCCTTGCAGCGGAACCCACGTTCGAAATACAGGAGAAATCGGATCCGTATTTATTTACGGGTTTGAAAAATTATCCGGCTCGGTCAAGATCACGTTTCTTTGCGGCAACCGGGTGCGAATGTTATACCATCGTGAACTTTCAATTCTAAAAGACGCTTCAAAAAAATTTACAACTTCCATTGAATCGATCCCTGAATCGATCAGCAGGCTCCAGACACAAATCAAAGATCTGCGCAGAGAAAACATGAAACTGAAAGAAGCGCGGTTGAATGCTGAAGCGATGGAGTTACTAAATTCATCGGAACATAAGCTGGTTATCAGCGTCTGGGATCGTCCTTTTGAAGAAGTCAGATATATTGCACAGAGACTTTCAGAACAGCCTGGAGCAATGGGTGCGTGCGTAAGTAAATCTGAAAAGCGCTGTATCTTCTTCAAACATCAGGAAGTTAAGGTTGATTTGAAACCGTTGTTTACTCAATTTTTGGAGAAGACCAATGGACGCGGAGGAGGCTCGCCGCATTTAATGGAAGCGGGAAATCTTCAACTTTCGAATGATACTCAGAATTTACTGCAATCTATATTTGAAAAAGTTAACCACAAAGACGCAGATCATTAATCTCTGAAGACTCAGAAGGCTTTTTCATTTCCGACTCATTTTTTTTTCCAGTCGATGATGAATCGGCGTCAACAAGATTATCAACATCAATTTCCAAATCAAAATCTTCCACTTTTTCGCGATGGACAATAGGATCCGCAGGACGTTTCACTACTCCACGCGCATACAGCGAATTTAACTTTTGGAAATAAACCGGATTTTCCGGATGCTGATCCTTCAGCAGAAGCAACCACTCTTCAGCTTCATGAAACATACCATGATGAATATACGCTTCGACCAACGCATCATACGCTGACAATATATCGCTGTCTCTATGCTGCGATTCATAAAGGTCAATTAGTTTCTGCCATGCAGGATAAAACGAATGATCCATTCGAATGATCCGTTTCATTAAGGCTGCAGATCTGCTTAGATCAAATCGTTCACCTTGCTCAAAAATCGCAAGCATGAATTCATTTAAAGCATTCTCAAGCTCACCGGTATGCAAAAACAATTCACCTTTCAAAACGTAAAAAGATTCTCTATGGCCGGAAGAATCAAGAATGCGGTTGATCAACTCATGCATTTTATCCATCGATGTAGAATTCGTATGGTTCTTGATAATCAAGCCAAGAATTTCAAGATCCGAAACGCTCGTATTAATAAAATCTTCTAATATCGAGCGCGCTTTTTCGACTTCATCCAATTCCAGATGAACCCACAACATCTTCCACTGCACTGCAGCATTTTGTGGATTTAATTTTCGTGCTTTCTCTAAAAATGGAAGTGCTTGGGCCGCTTCATTCCGTTGCAGACATTGTTGGCTAATCGCCAGATAAAGGCTTGTAGCTTCTGATGTCATCCCCTCACGATCGTATAAAGCAGCCAGTTCACTTCGCACTTCAATACTCGTTGGATCAATTTCCAGCAAGCGATGAAACAGATCAATCATTTCTCGGATTTGACCTGATTTTTCGTATTGTTCAATCGCTGCCAGAATTTCAAAACGCGCTTCGGAAATCAAACCTTGTCGCGCGTAAAGATCCGCCAATCTCAAACGAACATCTATCAGCCCCGGGTCGATCCGGTGAACACGTTTGTAAACAGCTATCCCCTTCAACAAAAATCCATCATTGCAATATTGTTCCGCAGCCTTTTGCAAATATTTGATTGCTGCCGTTCCTTTATTAATTTTAAGATAAAGGTCACCAAGCAAGAGCAGCAAATTACTATCATTAGGCGAATCTTTAATGCCCTTTAGTGCTTCTTCAATCGCAGGTACAATTTTCCCTGCAGTAAGATGCTTTTGAATGGCTTTTAAAACTATGCCTTTATCGTTGTTCACGGTTCTTTCTCAATTCGGCCATACAGCAAGTTTGATGCCTTCCATTTCATCGACGACAAAAGGAATATAAGAAATGTACAGAAAATGTACAGTTGTGGCGCTAAGTTGCTGAAATTGGATAATTTACATATCATTTAACTCTTCCTTCCCAGGGTTGTTTAATTCTTGAACAGAATGCCAAGTTGAACCTTGTTGAGTGAAACTCTATGATTGAAATCAAAAATATAAGACAGTTGAGGAAATAAATGGGCGGATCAAATCCGTATATTAAAGCTTGTGATATCGTTCTACCGAAAACGAAATACAAAATTCGGTTTGAACCCGAAGATCCTTCGGCTGGAGAGCCAAGGACAGTAGAAGTAGATCCGGAAAAAATTCCTTACGAAAACATCGGTCAGCCTGGATGCGTTTTACAAATTGCTTTAGCTAATGGAATTGAAATTGAGCATACCTGCGGCGGAGTTTGTGCCTGCTCTACTTGCCATATCATTGTGAAAGAAGGTTTGGAAACCTGTAACGAAGCGACGGATGATGAATACGATCAGCTGGAGCAAGCTCCAGGAACGACAATGCAATCGCGATTATCCTGCCAGACAGTACCGAATGGAACGAAAGATGTTCGAGTAGTCATTCCTGGATGGAACAGGAATTTTGTAAAAGAATCGCCGCACGATTAAGTTTACTCTCTGGCAAATCTCCTTATTCGCACACTCTTTATTGCGTCTCCGATTTCGGTCGAGTCTACAAATTCCATTCCGGAAATTACTTCACCAAAGATTGTGTAATTGCCATCAAGGTGAGGCTGCCGCGACATCGTAATAAAAAATTGCGAACCACCAGTATCTTTTCCAGCCAATGGCATTCCGACACTTCCCCGTTTGTAAACCAGATGGTTTATCTGATCATGCAAAATCATTCCCGCACTGCCCCAACCATCCCCACGCGGATCGCCACCTTGAATTACAAAATTTGGAACAACCCTGTGAATCCTGAGTCCATCATAAATCTTCTTATCTGCAAGATTTTTGAAATTCAGAACATGCAATGGTGCTTCTTTTCCAAGCAGGCGGATTACTACAGTACCTTTCTCCAATTGTATTTCCACCAAAAAATCTGGAACAGGGTTTCCAAAATCAACTGGATATTTTGATTGCGTTTCCATTGATACTTTTCCGGAAATAAATAAGAAATCATCCAAAGGATGCAGTGCTCCATCCTGAAACAAATCATTTCCATTCACTTTCTTTAAAGCTTCGATCGCTCTCTGCCTTACGGTGTACTCCGGATCGTTAAGAGCAGTAGTTAAAGCCGAAATCACGCGTGAATCATGGTAAAGCGCAAGAGCATCCAGGATTGAAGCACGACCTTCAATTTCTGCTGGGTCCGATGACATCGCATATGCATCAATCAACATCGGGATGTATTCAGGATTACCAGTTTTCGAAAGAATGTCAGCTGCAGTTGCACGGATGGCGAAGTCAGCACTTTTTAGTAAAGGTTCCAATATTTCTGCAGATTCAGGTATGTATTCTCCAAGCGATTCAATCGCAGCTAATCTGACTGCACTATCCTGATCTGACATCAGTTTTTGCAACAGAAGCAAAGCGTAATCGCGGCCCATTCCTGGAATTGCACGCGCGGCCTGCGCTCGCACAATCCATGAATCATCGGAAACCACGCGTTGGAAAATGGGTAATAGTTCATCTTTCTCTTTCTTTTGTATTAGCTGGATGGCTGCTGCGCGAACTGTTACATCTGGATCTGAAAGCAGTTTGAATCTTTCATCAATTGTTCCGCAGCCCAAAGCTCCCATCGTTTCAATTGACTTCGATCGCGTATTCGCATCCGCCGTAGACATCGCATCATGAATTAGATTGCAAACATTATTTTTTCCTGCGGCAGCTGCTACATCCAACGCATTTTGGCGGATCCGCTGATCGGATTGCTGTAACAATGATTTGTATTCCGCATCAGTTAATGGTTCCTTCAAAGTCCAGAATGCTTTTAGCGCAAACAAAATTGATGAAGGATCACCGGTAGATGGACTCGGTGAAGGATTGGCCAGTACCTGGTGTAAAACCGGAATCGCGCGCCTATCAGCCAACCGATAGAGCGCGTACACATAACTCCATTGTGCTTGATCTTCTTTCGCCGCTTTATCGATCAACATTTGCGTGGTATTTCGATCCTTTATCAGTGCAAGAGCAAGCGCTGCCTGTTCGCGAATTGCAGATTCTTGATGATCTAAGAATGGAATAATTTCGCCCACAGATTCCAATGCTCCAATTTTTCCTAACGCTTCAATTGCCATACGTTTGACGTTATCATCCGGATCTTTGAGTAAAGCGATCGCCATTGGCAATCCCTTGCGCGAACGAATCTGTCCCAATGCAAATGCAAATTCTGTTCGAACTTCTGTGCTTGAATCTTTTTCTAGCGGTTGTAACGCTGTAAGAATTGCCGGATTTCCGATGCGCCCGGCTGCCAATATTGCACGACACCTGATGCTTACATCTTTTGATTTGAAGAATGAACTCAGGTTTACATCAGGTTCAGCTTCCAACTTCCGCTCATTTTCAAGAATTGCAATGATGCGATTTGGCGAATCTGCGGAAACGAGTAACGGTAAAAGAATAAATAAAAGAATGGTGAAGAATTTTTTCATGAGGTAATTCTATCGCAGCGTGAGTGATGCGGGTGTCTCGCCCGCCAACATTATGCGGACGAGACGTCCGCACCACCACTTCTTAGCCTTTGTAGAGAATCGCGGATTTGGGCTTGATCGACTTCCGTTAGCTGATAATGGCCGAAGCGTGTGCGATAAAACATTTCAGTTAACGAATTCAGGTCGGCCTGAATATCTTGCGGCACACGTTTTTGAATGAACTGTATAAATTCAGCGGGAGTAGCATTCGACTGTCTGCGGAATCCTTTCTTCTCCAAAAGAGAAAGCATCTCTTGATAAAACAAAATTGGGCTGCGGCAAATTTTCATGGCACGACGATGCCGCAAAATCAGCGGAATAAATAATGCAATTAGAACGATTGCAGCTGTACTGATTGCAAACATTTTCAGGTTCTTTTTCCACCAATTCAATATCGATTCCAAAACGTTACTATTTTGTTCTCCGCTGCTTGAAACGCGAGTTTTTAGTTCGTTGTATCTATCGCGCACTGCAGTTAATGCATCAACCTGGTCTTGCCCTGAGAAAATCAAGATATAACGGTCCCAAAAGAATTTGATCGATTCCACAATCTTATGGAAATCAATGTTAAATTTTTCGGAATTTGCAGCAGCAAATTCCGGTCGAGGTGAAGGATCAAAAGGAACCCATATACCATCGAAATAAACTTCAACCCAGGAATGTGCATCACTATTTCGGACAACGTAAAACCCGCCGATATCGTTGTACTCACCTTGCAAGAATCCATTCACAATCCGTGCGGGGATGCCCAGGTGCCGCAAAAGAATGACCATGCTTGTTGAAAAATATTCGCAGTGTCCTTTTTTTGTTTCAAAGAGAAATTTTGAAATTGGATCTTTTGTATCTTGTGTAATATCTGTTAGCGAATATCGATAATTCGTTTGCAAATATTTTTCGATGGCCACAACTTTATCAAGTATCGAAGAACGACCTTGAGTAATTGAACGTGCGAGTTGTTCGATTTGCGGAGAATATTTTGGAAGCTGCAATTGATATCGTCGGACCCGTTCAGGAATTGGAGATCGGCCCGCAGAGATCAATTGGGAGCGTGAAGGTTGATTCAAACGGCTGTACACTTCGTAGTGTTGAGGCCGGCTCATTGCCATTAATGAACCATTCGTATCGCGGCTTACTTCGCCAAGATCTCCTTTTATTTTAACTACTCGATCCAAACCAAAAACAACTCTGGTATCCAGCGGCGCCATATAAAATTCTTGAATAATAAATTGCCGTGGATCTACTGAAGGATTACTAACGTTATATAGACCTGATATATCACGCGAAAGAAAACGGTTTCCGGGATAGCCTGTACTCCAGCTCTTGCCATCATAGTGATCGAATGAAATTCCGCGCCAGTAATATGGCGATGAATCAACAGGACTATCCGGTGAAACACGCACACGCATTGCAACATCAGAATTTTCTTCGATGGTGGCGATGTCACCTAAAGTAACTTTTTGCGAGAATCCACTGACATGCTGAGTTTTTCCTGCACTTAATTCACTGAGATATCCCAACTGCATCCGCGGAAGAATGAAAAAGATTGAAAGTGCAAAAATAAACGTAAGAATTCCAGCTACAAAAATTCCAAGAATGTAAAAGGGATGAAATAAAGAGAATGGAAACGTTAATGATTCGTCTTGTTTCCATTCCTGATAAAGGGTAATCGAGATAATGTTCCAGATCAGCAGCAGAATATAACCGATGATCATATAAAACATTTCGATTTCAACACTCAATGATGATGCGGCAAGCACTGTAAGAAACGTAAGCAGATAAAGCTGATAAAAATCGCGGATGTTATGAAGATTAAACATCTTGTTGATTAAAATGAAAATAAAAAGATGAACGAGTGCGGGGGCTAATGCTTGAGAAACTCGAAGCAGGTCGAAAAAGAAAAATAGTAGATATGCAAAGGAAGCAATTTCCCAAATGCTGCTACGGTTCGATGATGGAGGTGTCCAGAACCAGGCCAGTATAACCGCTCCCGCAAGTAACAGAGCGGATATTGCCATTCTCTGTGTTAACGCTAGTGCCAGCGCGCTAAAACATACCAGTAAGAAGGCTCCAAGCCGAATGGATCGCTGAACCTGTTCGAATGTAAATGATCTTTTCATATAGTTTTCAAACGATCATGCATCGGGAAATTTTCGACCCAGGCAATTCGCATTTGAAGATGATCAGGGTTCACGGTTAGTGGTACTGATTGAGAGCGAACCACCAGTACGATCGTATCTTTGTTAGGAGGATTGCGATAATGGCCTTCCGGCGGCGTCGGTTTTAATCCGGCAAGATAATCAAGCAATGTAGTAATGCTTGTTTGACCGCCTCCTCCGATTTCGAAAGAGGCATCGGGAAAACAAAATGTGGCCTTATATCCTTTTTCTGTAGCTTTATATGCAATCGATGCAATAACACTGATCGCTTTTTCCTGGATTTGTGAAACTGCATTTCCGCCAGGGAAACAATCAAAATATACTGTGAGATCCATTCCTTGATCACGCTGAAATTCTTTCACGAAAAATTTTTCTGTTTTTGCTGACGCCTTCCAATGAATCCGTTTGCTTGAATCCAGCGGATTATAATCACGCAAATGTAGCAACTGTGCGCTGTCACCTCTGTATGGTGATTCATGCAAAATACCTTCAGTGAATCTGGCCAGGACATCATCAGGAATTCTGTAAATCCTGGGATAAACGCGGATGGCTTGATCGATTTGAATTCGACGTACTTTAATCAGAAAAGAAAATGGAAAGCGTGTTCGCAACTCCATTTCTCTTAATACATGAACACCGCGCTGCGGAAAAACAATCGGCATGAAACCGCTTACTTTCTCAGCGGGCGGAATGTAGAAAAAGTATTTACCTACTGATGGAAAAGATGGATTCTTCAAAACAAAACGAATTCCAATCGATGGCAGATGGGTCTTCTTATTACTTATTGTGACATAGCATGGAACATTTACCCCGGAAAAAATATGCGAAGGAAATTCAACACTCGCGGAAAGTCCGCTTAAAATCCTGCGACTAAAAATTCCCGAAACTACGATCAATCCGAGCATCAACGAAAAGATCAAATAAAGAATGTTGTTGCCTGTATTTACTGCGGCCGCACCGATTGCCAGCGACAGAAAAATAAAGACCAGACCCTCGCGGGTGAACTCGACGGTAACTGGAAAATGAGGAACTTTGATCTTCAGAGAAAATGGGAAATTCCGCTTTATCGGGATTGCTTCCACATCTCTCATTATAAAGCGCCATCAAAAAAAAGCTTGACATAATTTGGTACATATGTACCATTGTACCATCATGGAAAATAAATCACCTCGAACTAAAAAAGCTGCGTCAGCCCCTAAGATTTTGGTAGAGCGCATTCAAACCGGAGTCCGGATGGAGAAACGCATTCTAAAAGTTTTGAAGGCGCTGGCGGAATACTTTGATATAACACTTGGCGATTTACTTGAAGGGATCGTTCTGCATGCATTTGATGGCAAAACGCCATTCTCTTCGGAATCACTTGCGCATATTAAAGAGTTAAAACGGATCTACAAATTGGATCTGGATTCAAGCCACAGTCACCGTCTTCAAGAGCAAACTGCCAAATAAACGACAGGAGATTTTTTTTATGAATAACGATGAGAAAGAATTTTTGGGTCAATTTGAAAATGGCACCCTGCCGGCGGAACAATTTCATCATGCCGATCACGTTCGTGCCGCATGGATTTATGTTCGCAATTATTCAGCGATGGAAGGTCTACAACGATTCTGCACTCATCTAAAACAGTTTGCTTCACTCCACGGCAAGCCTGGTCTTTATCATGAAACCATTACCTGGGGATACTTTCTCTTGATTCAGGAACGCGCAAAAAAGAATGATCATGATTGTTGGGAGAAATTTGTGGAAAACAATGCTGATTTATTTGATTGGAAAAATTCTATATTGAAACAGTACTATACCAAGGAAACTTTGGAATCAGGTTTAGCCCGATCAATTTTTGTTTTTCCCGATTTGTAGCGCCGGCGGCTCGCCGGCAGAGGTTGATTTAGATAGATCAGCCGGCGAGGACGCCGGCGTTACAAACCGCTATCATGGCCGTTTTCTCCTGGCCTTCTTCTTCGCTTGCGCCTTCTCTTTTAAATCCTGAACCGTTTTCAAATAATTTTGGGCGTCCTCATTTTTAGGATCCATTTTCAGGATTTCAGTCAACTCTTCGATGCTCTTATCGTAAAATCCATTTTTGCTGTAATTCAAAGCGAGATTCCATTTCGTCCGAATTAGTCCTTCATTTGGATTTTCTTTGGTCGGCGCGGATATTGGTTTCATTACATGTGGTTTTTGTTGCGGAGGGGTTGTCTGAACATGTTCATTTCTAGGCAACAGAAATGCGATAGCACCAATTGCAAAAACCAAAACAATTGCGGCTGGTACAATCACTTTCAATACATATGGTGGAATTTTTCTGCTAGCAGCACGAACAGCGGACGGCTTCGTATCTAAATTAGCAATTTGCTTTGCGGCAGTGGCTTTTCTCACCTGTTCCAACTCTGTGGTATCGATTGAACCTGCCGTACCGTTTAATTTGCGCAAATCTTGAATCAAATCTGCACCGCTTGGATATCGCTGGTTTGGATCTTTCGCCAGCAGTCTGCTTAAAATCGCATTGTAAGCTTCAGGAACAGCGGGATTGATGGTGCGCGGAGGAATGGGATCAACATGAACAATCTTGTACGAAATCGAAGTAAAACTATCACCGGAAAATGGACGCTCACCAGTTAAAAGCAAGTAATAAATCACACCAAGCGAAAACAGATCACTTCTGCCATCAACTGCTTTCTTTCCATCAATTTGTTCAGGCGACATGTAATTTGGAGTGCCCATGAATTGTCCACTCTTGGTCAAATCAGAAGTGGACATTCGTGCGATTCCGAAATCCATGATCTTCGACTTCATTCCGGGCAAAAGCATAATATTGCCGCTTTTGATATCGCGATGAACGACATTTTGATTGTGCGCATAATTCAAAGCATCGGCCACCTGAATGATGATGTCATTTACATCTTTGAGCGGCAGCAACATCCCTTGTGAAAGCATCTCCTGAAGACTTGTTCCTTCAAGATACTCCATCACAATAAAAGGTGTTCCTGTGGTCTTATCTTCATCAACGTCATAAATGGTGACGATGTTTGGATGATTCAATTTTCCGGCGGCTTTTGCCTCACGGTAAAAACGATTCAGATATAACTCTTTTTCTTCATCATTCACCGCAAACGAAAGCTGAATTGCTTTGATTGCGACTTCGCGTTCAATTACCGGATCATCGGCTTTGTAGACCACACCCATCGAACCGCGTCCGATTTCTCGGATGATCTGATAGCGTCCTAATTTCTTGGGAGTGTCGTTCATGGTATGATCGAAACGCTGATTTGACGCAGTATTTGGGGAATTTTGATTATCCCAAACGCTTCCGGGTGTGTCAAGCAAACGCGTCTGATGAATGACGAACTCTTCACGCGAAGTTTCCTATCCATATTAAAGCGCAGTCAAAAAATAATGGTTTCCACAGGCGCCGGAATCTCAGTCGAAAGCGGCGCTCCAACCTTCCGCAGTACGGAAGGTCTATGGAAAGATTTTAAACCAGAAAAGTATGCAACGCCTGAGGCATTCGCCGATAATCCCAAAAAAGTATGGGAATTCTACGAATGGAGGCGTCAAAAATATAAAGATATGCAGCCAAATGCCGGACATTTTGCGCTGGCTGATCTGGAAAAGATGTACCCTGAGTTCTCCCTATTTACACAAAATGTCGACGGTTTGCATCACAAAGCTGGTAGCAAGAATGTTTATGAATTACATGGGAGTATCTGGCGGACCAGATGCGTCCGCGAAGAAAAAGTTTTTCCTTTGCTGGAAACACCGTTAACTGAATTGCCTCCACGATGCCAATGTGGTGCGCTACTAAGACCTGATGTCGTTTGGTTTGGCGAAGCTCTTCCATCTGAGCTGATTGATTTAGCCATGCAAAAAGCTTCACTTTGTGAGGTATTTTTTATAATTGGGACTTCCGCCACAGTTCAACCTGCTGCATCATTAGCATGGATTGCTTATGAAAATGGTGCGATTGTAGTTGAGATAAATCCTGAAGAAACTCAGGCAACAGATATTGCGAATGAAAGTTTTCGCGGAGCTGCAGGCATTATTCTGCCGCTTATGGTTGAAGCGTTGAGAACACATAATGAAGAAGACAGTTCTGCACATTGATGCATCATCCGGAGTTTCCGGTGACATGCTACTGGGAGCTTTTCTGGATCTGGGAGTTCCGGTTGAAACATTCCATAGAGCATGGAAGGGAATCACTCTGGATAATTATGAAGCAGAAATTTTTGAAACGCGTAAAGCCGGAATGCGCGCTCTTCGGTGCCGAATAAAGACTGATGAAAAACAAGGACCGCGCACATGGAAGCAGTATGAAAAGCTGATCAAATCTTCGCGATTGCGACAGGTAATTAAAGATACAGCTTTGAAGTTGTGTAAACGTCTTTTTGAAGTGGAAGCCGAATTTCATGATATTCCTTTGCCTCGTTTGCACTTACATGAAATGGGCGGTACCGATTTGTTAATTGATGTTCTCGGAACACTTGCCGCGGAAGAATATCTCAAACCTTTATATATAACAGCATCTAACGTAAACACAGGACATGGTTTTATACGCTTTTCTCATGGACATTATCCAGTTCCGGCACCTGCTACTGCAAAATTGCTTGAAGGTGTGCCGATTTTTCAGAATGAAGTAAGCGGCGAATTAACAACTCCAACCGGAGCCTTGTTAATTACACATCTTGCGCAAACATTTGGTTCTATGCCCGCAATGTCTTTAGAAAAAACCGGAATAGGTGCCGGTGAACGCGACACTTCACCGCATCCAAATGTGATCCGAATTTTCCAGGGAACTGTTGAGGAATCGGAAGCAGATTTTGAAGACCTTTATATGGTGGAATCCAATGTTGATGATAGCAATCCTCAAATTCTGGCATTCTTCATGGAAAAAGCTTTTGCACAGGGAGCGCTGGATGTTTTCTTCACACCGATTTTTATGAAGAAAAATCGTCCGGGGGTACGTCTTTCGTTGCTGGCTCCTGCTTCAAGATTGGAAGAACTGAATCGATTGTTCTTTTCGGAAACAACATCAATCGGCTTACGTTACTGGAAAATTCAACGCCAGAAGCTGGAACGAAAATGGAAGCTGGTAAAAATTTGGAAGACACCGGTGAAAATTAAAGAAAGTTTTTTGGATGGCAAACTTTATAACTATCAACCGGAATTTGAAGATTGCAAAGCGCTCGCTGAAAAATTGAAGAAACCGTTGAAAGAAGTAATCGCCGCCGCTATTCAGGCCTACCGAAAATAATTTTAACCACAGAGTAACGGAGAAACGGAGATTTCAAAAAATTTAAATTTAACTCCGTACCTCCGTGACTCCGTGGTTCAAATTACTTCAGAACGAATTTCAATTTTGGTCCGGTGAACGCAAAACCCTGGCTTTCATAAAACCGTCGGGTTCGCTCCCATCTCTCTGATTCAGGAGCGGTCACATCGATCCGTTCCCAGCCTCTCGCCTTTTCCATATTCTTTGGCAGCATCAATCAATGCAGCACCAACTCCAGCGGAACGAAATTCAGGATCGGTATACATTTCGTTGATGATGCCGTAATTTCCATTGGCATAAATTGCAAACGTTTCAACCAATGTCATCACACCCACAATTCTTCCATCAGAAGTTTTAGCGGCAAATACTCGAAAACGATCATCGGCCTGTTTCCATTCTGTGATTACTTTTGTTTTATTTAACGTTCCCAGATCATCCCCTTCTTCTCCCAACTCTTGAAGTAAACGTAGTACCCAGTCAAAAGCAATTGATGCATCCTGGATACTTACGCGATCAATCCGAATTTGCATGCAGATGATTATAGCTTTAGTTCCATGAAGGAAGTGCCTGCAATCGGATTAAAACGGTAGGGTTCGATTTCATAAAATCCAAGCGATGAATACAATTTCCGTGCGCGATCCATGGAAGGAAGCGTATCCAATCGCATGAACTTGTAGCCCATATCACGGGCGCGCTGAATCAGTGTTTCTGCGAGCAATCTTCCAAGTTTTGTTCCGCGCCATTGCGGACGCACAAAGAGCCGTTTCATTTCGCAGATATTTTTTTCAAGCTGCCTCAATGCAACACAGCCTGCGAATTCTTGATCCGAAATTGCCAGCAAGAGGCATCCGGTTGGCGGAGTATAAACACCTGGCAATGAGTTGAGTTCTTCATCGAAATTTTGGAAGTCCAATGGGACCTTCAGCGAGTCGGCGTATTCCAGGAATAATCGCCGGACTTCTGGAATGAATTGAGGATCATGCCCATCAATGATTCTAAAATTCATATTCGTGGTTCTCTTTGTCGATGATTGTGGTGGCAATATTTCCTCCGCAATATTCAACAATCAGAGCGGAAAGTTCTTGCAGAATGTTTTCGATTTGAATGCGAAATACCGGAGGCAATCCTTCAATAGCAATAACGGCGTTCTTCGTAGCTTCAGTAAATTTTGTACGGTCTGCTTCTTTCCAATTCCAACGCCTGCAGATTGCTCCAACATTATCTTTGTAAATCACTTCACCCTGCTTTGGCGCACGCTCTTCCGGTTCACCTAACAAACGGATAGCCGCTTCATGATCACTGGCAAAAACAAGTTCAATATCGCCTTCTATTTTGTCCAGATCCTCACCACCAACCGGCACAGCATGTCGTAGCGATATAGTGTTGTAAAGATCTACCACCAAATTAATGTGAGGAAGTGAATATCCTTTCGATACGCGTTTGATCAGGTTTTCTACTGATGAAGGATAGTCTTTTGGCTTCGCACCAAATTTACGATATGCCTCGCGCCATGGCAGAATTTGGGGATGGTCACTGACTGAAACTCCGGCGAATCGTTCGACCGTTTTTGCTTCTTCCTGGCGCAATGCAGAAATAATTTCTGCACGTTCACCGGAGTTATTGATGTTACGCGCGATTATGATTCCAAGAACTACATCAGGAAAAACATTGAAGATAGATTCATCAACACGAAATTTAGGCATGCGTCAATTATAAAAGCGCTCGTAAACATTTGTAATCTGTTCCGATTCAATTACGGCTGATCTGTTACGGCCAATTGTTTTACCTGAACGCCATCACTCCAGACGCCCATATTACGCTGTTGGGTTGTATTCCCCAACGCATATTCGCGGTTCTTTCCGTAGAAGGCTGCATCACAAAGTCCGTCGAACAATTTCCAGGTACCATAAAAATCCAGCGCATTCACAAGATGTTCAGGCGAGATTTCTGCCTCATCATTTCCATTTTGCCGTTCACGCATTTTTTCTTTCAACCGCTCACGCAATATCGTGTTCTGTTCAGACTTTTCACCGCTATCGTACGAGACATCAAATGCCGAAGGCGCGCCATGATGAGCAATCAGCGGCGGTGTTCCGTGATCATCGGAAATCATCGTAACAAAATCTTTGTTGTCGGCATTGACATTCTTCGATTCGTAGTAAATCCGTTTTGCATCAACATCGCGCGCAATTCTGTCTTTATCACCAGCAACTGATAACAACAAAGTTTTGGCCGGTATTTTCGTCAAGTCTGCGAGCGGAACATTTCCACGCGTTCCAGGATTCCATGTACGTCCTGGCTCAACACTCATCATTGCAGCGACTTCAGGCAAACCATTTTCATGCGCAAGTGCCGTGACATTCGCTGTTAACAAACCACCCACCGAATGACCCACAACCGCAAACTTGCTTAAATTCGGACGCACATGATTGGGCTCAGTTTGCAAACGGTTGATCGCATTGTGAATTGCATCGATAGCATTCGCAGTGAAATCTTTCAGCGTAGTTTTTAGATCCGCCTGATACCTTGGATAAATTACAATGTTTCCACGTTTCACAAGATGATTAATCCACGCACCGTATGTAGCTGGATTCATTGCACCCCATCCATGAAGAAAAACAATCAATGGCGCAGACGAAGGTTTCGGCTGATCTGGTTCATAAATCCAGTATTCTTTGATTCCTTGTTCGTAACGATTTTTGATCACCGCAAAATGCGAGTAATCTTTACCTCCCGGACCTTTTACGGGTTGAGCAGGAGGACTCGCCTGATCGGCATTCAAAATCCGGCTGAATAGAATTAAAACCAAAATTAACTGTCGTCCCATATTTCTCCTCCGTGCCCTATATGAACCCCAAACAATGATCGTAATATGTAAAACTTTGTAAAGAAATTGTGACAATATATAAACCATGTTCCTAATTCAGCATGCACCTCGCTTCAGCATCGAGTTCGCAAAAATTTTTGTCAGCGAAAATTACGGCATTGATGGCAGCGCAACCCCGCTTCCAAGCGAGCGGGATCAAAATTTTTTGATCGAAGGCACGAGCGGTGAAAATTATGTGCTCAAGATTGTGAACTCACTGGAAGATCCCGCAATGCTCGAAGCACAGCAACTCGCAATGATGCACGTTGCATCACAAATTCCGATTTGCCAATGGGTGATTTCAGATCGCAAGGGCAAAACAGTTTCAACGATCAGAGCTGAATCCGGCGCAAAACATTTTGCATGGCTGGTTACATATTTGAAGGGTATACCTCTTGGACAAATCCGCAGAAGATCGGTTGTACTCCTAACAGACTTAGGCTCTGCCATCGCACGTTTGGATCGTGCACTTTCAAGTTTTGATCATCCTGCGGTTCATCGCGATTTTCATTGGGATCTTGCGAATGCAACGAAAATAATTCAGCAATACCAATCCAAAATTACAGATCAAAATCTCAGGCAATTGATTCTGTCTATTGCTGAAGATTTCGAAAAACGCGTTATCCCGAAAATTTCAAGACTGCCTACTCAAACAATTCATAACGATGCAAACGACTTCAACATTATTGTTGGCGGCGGAAATAATTTGTATACCCGCAATCAAAACGTAATTGGCTTAATTGACTTCGGTGACATAGTTCACAGTTATCGTGTTGGTGATCTTGCAGTAGCAATTGCCTACGGCCTTTTTAATCAAGATGATCCGCTTGCTGCTGCGGCAAACATCGTACGTGGATATCATTCCGAAAACCCGCTAACTGAAAATGAACTGGATGGGCTTTGGGATTTGGTGAAGATACGAATGTGCATGAGTGTTTGTCTTGCAGCGCATCAACAAAGTCAGCGTCCGGATGATGAATATCTTTCGATCAGCCAACAGCCAATTCAAAATGCCTTGCCGGAGCTTAACAAAATCCATCATCGTTTCGCCACAGCAATGTTCCGTCACGCATGCAACATTGCACCCATTGCAACTGCTGAAAAAGTTATCACCTGGCTAAAAAAGAATGATTCCGCTCCAGTGCTAGGAGTTGATCTGCGCACAAACAATTGCATGGTATTCGATCTCGCTGTTAGCAGCCCGTTAATTTGCGGAGATCCATCGGAAAATTCTGAACCGAAATTAACCCGACGTTTGTTTGATGCTATGACTGCAGCCGGGGTGAATATTGGAATTGGACGCTATGATGAACCGCGTCTGTTTTATCTGTCATCCATTTTCACCAGCACCGGCGAACCGCGAGTGATTCACCTGGGAATTGATTTATTTGCAAAAGCAGGCACACCAGTATATGCACCCATGGATGGAATTGTTGAAGCGTTCGCTAACAATGCTTCACCGCAAGATTATGGTCCGATAATTATTCTGAAACATCATACTGACGAAGGAATCGTATTCTACACGGTCTATGGTCATTTGAGTTTAGATTCATTGAAGGGTTTATCAATTGGAAAAAAGATTGCAAAAGGAGAAAAGATTGCAAGCATCGGGATGCCAGACATCAATGGTGGATGGACTCCTCACTTGCATCTGCAAATCGTTACCGATCTTTTAGATCTAAGTACCGATTTTCCTGGAGTAGCACGTGCGAGCCAGCGCGAAGTCTGGCACAGCTTTTCGCCCGATCCGAATTTGATTCTGGGAATTCCGCAAAACAAATTTCCAGCAAAAACAGAAAATCGAAAGGAAACTTTGATTGCCCGCAAGGATCATATCGGACAAAGCGTGCGGCTTTCATATAAAGAGCCGCTGAAAATTGTGCGCGGATGGATGCAGTATTTGTTTACGGATGAAGCAAAAAAATATTTGGATGCTTACAACAATGTTCCACATGTTGGACATTGTCATCCGCGTATTGTTAAAGCAGCAAGCGATCAATTTTCAGTGCTGAATACCAATACACGGTATCTTTCCGATGTTGTAAATCATTATGCTGAAAGATTATGTGCCACTCTCCCAGATTCCCTTCGCGTTTGCTTTTTTGTAAATTCCGGTAGTGAAGCAAATGAATTAGCAGTGCGATTGGCGCGAACTTACACTGGTAATCGTGATTTCGTAGTTCTGGAATCTGCTTATCACGGACATACAACAACATTAATAGATCTTAGTCCGTACAAATATAGTGGTGCCGGTGGAAAGGGTGCACCGGATTGGGTTCACGCTGCATCACTTCCGGATACTTATCGCGGAGCATATAAGAAAGATGATCCGCAAGCAGGAAAGAAATATGCGAATTCTGTGCGCGAAATTACTGAAAACTTGAAATCGAAGAACAGAAGGCTGGCTGGTTTTATGGCAGAATCGTGTCCAAGTGTTGGCGGACAACTCCTGTTTCCTGATGATCATCTAAAAGAAGTTTATGCAGCGGTTCACGATGCTGGCGGTGTTTGTATAGCAGATGAAATTCAAACTGCTTATGGCAGAATTGGAACTCATTTCTGGGGATTCGAATCACAAAAAGTTGTGCCGGATATTGTAACTGCTGGTAAGCCGATCGGAAATGGTCATCCGATCGGTGTTGTAATTACAACGCGTGAAATTGCAGACGCATTCAACAACGGGATGGAATTTTTCAGTACGTTTGGCGGAAACACGGTTTCATGTGCAATTGGATTGGCAGTTCTGGATGTAGTTCAGCAAGAGCAACTCCAGCAGCATGCTCTTGAAGTTGGAAACTTCCTACTTAATGAACTTCGTGAACTTCAAAAAGAATTTACAGTGATTGGTGATGTCCGTGGATCAGGATTGTTTCTGGGAGTTGAATTGATTCGCGATCAAAACACGCTTGAGCCCGCCACGGAGGAAGCATCTTTTGTTTGCAATCGGATGCGTGATCTTGGGGTTCTGATTGGAACAGATGGTCCTTTTGATAATGTGCTGAAGATCCGTCCACCAATGCCATTTTCAAAAGATGACGCGGTGTTTTTGATTTCAATTATGAAGAGAATTCTTTCGGAAGATTTTTAGAGATATCCTGCGCAGTTTTAACCACGAAGTAACTCATGATCTTGAGATCAAACAGAAATAATGAAAATCGGCGTTCGTTTCTCCCCCTTATGAAGGGGGGATCAAAGAGGGGGTTGGAGCCTTCAAAGTGTTTCCAACCTCCCCTTTATCCCCTCCTTCATAAGGAGGGGAACTTGGTCGATCGCCGATTTTTCAAAGGAGTCCAAGAAGAGCACGAAGATAATGAATTTTCAATAAGATCCTTCGTGTTTTTTAGTGAACTTCGTTGTTGATTTAGATCTGAACCGTCGGACTTTTTCCCGGTTTCCACAATCACTCATATCACACCATTGCCGGGTATGATTTTTGCTAGTATCAACAAACAGCCAACCGCAATTTTCACCATCACACTGTTGAAGCCGCTTCAAATCTTCAGTTGTTAACAATTCAGAAGCGGAAAGAACCACTGGCCAGAGAATTTGATCCAGGTCTTTATTTGTGGATTTCGTTCGGATCCGAAAACTAGAATCGACGAATTCATGATTCCGGGCCTCCTGAATTTCGTGATTCAATAATTTCAGATCCGCAGAATTCGGCGATTCCTTTTTTAGTGCGGCAACACAAATCCTGTAGATCGCTTCACGTAACCGCAAAGCTCTTTTCACAACCCTCTGTGATCCTTTCTTTTCTAATTTCTTTGCTTCTCTGCGGTCCAAAATTCCGACATGAACACTCCAGTCAACAAGATCATTATAAGTTTTCAGCTTTTCGAAAATGATCTCAGAGCCGTTGCGGCCGCCGACTGTGTTTGTGAAATCGAGACAAAGGCGCTCGCCGATTAGTTTTGATTCGTCGATAGGTAAATGACGTAAGTCCATATTTTACGGCGGACTAAAGTCCGCGATCCCCTATATATTGTAACCTTTAAAATTGATTTGACAAGTTACAATGTATGGGATATTATTGTAACCATCAAAACTAATTTAGATAGTTACACAAAAATGCCGGCCGCAGAACAAATCGAAGTTCAAGAAACGAAAATTACATTTGATCTTGCCGGTGCAATTGCTGGATTCATGCAAAGCCTCGCATTACTGATAGCAATTTTTTCGTCGGGCGCAGTTTTCGGAATCATGGCGCGCCAGGCAGGACTGCGGCTCACTGAAAGCGTTTCGATGAGTAGTATTGTTTTTGCCGGCGCATCTCAATTCGCATCACTCGATTTGTGGATTACGCCCTTGCCATTCATCGCAATCATTCTTACGACTCTCGCAATTAATCTTCGCTATATCCTGATGGGCGCCGCATTGCATCCATGGTTCAAAAACTTATCGACTTCCCAGGTTTACGGATCTTTATTCTTCATGGGTGATGAGAGCTGGGCATTAGCTATGCGGGAATTTTCATCCGGTGGCACAAATGCTTCACTAATGATTGGAAGTGGAATTTCACAATCGATTGTTTGGGTAAGCTCAACCGCGTTCGGTTATCTTCTCAGCACTTCAATCAAGGACCCTGCAAAATGGGGACTCGATTTTGTTTTTACAGCAGCATTCGTAGCAATTCTTTCTGCTATGTGGAAAAGGAAATCGGACCTTGTACCCTGGGGAGTTTCTGCAGCAGTAGCATTAAGCATTTCATTTTTACTTCCCGGCAAATGGTACATTCTGGCTGGCGGTGTAGCTGGAAGTATAGTTGGCTTTTTAAGAGACAATCATGAAAGTTGATGGATTGTTTGTAATTTTTGGAATGGCAATTGTGACTTTTGCAAGTCGCACCGGTGGATTCTGGTTAATGAATCATTCCAAATCACTCAAAGGCCTGGAACGGATTCTGAAACACACACCAGGCTCCATCATTTCAGCAATTGTTGCGCCTCCAGCATTGTTGAATGGATTCGATGATGGACTGGCTGCAGTTGTTGTGGCGTTTGTAATGATCCGATCGCAAAACTTGCTTCTTTCGATGTGTGCTGGAATTGCAGCAGTATTGATTCTCCGCTACTTCTTTTGAACATCCCAGTAAGCCAGATAGTCAGTCATCGCTGCATTTGCTCCAAGCGTTCTTAATAGCGTCGTTACCTGACCGCGATGATAAGTTGAATGATTAACAATATGCTGCAAAATTTGACTGACTGGATACTTCCAAAGTTCACCGCGAAAATTTGTATAGGCAATGACATTCTGAAGAGATTCTTCTGATAGGTCATCTATAAAATCTTCCCATCCATCATTCACTTCATTCCATTTTATTCGGATCGATTTCAAATCCGGAAAGATCGCTGGATCTAACATCTGTTTCGGCGATTCTCCACAACAACGCATTAAAAATACCCATTCCGCGGAAAGAATGTGAGTTAGTGTGTCTCGTACCGATCTGTAACTGCTGGCAGCTTCACTGATAAATTGTTGCTGGGATAATGAAGCAACTGCATCAAGAGTGACATCATTAGCCCAGCGATTGTAATCAAACAAGTTTTCAACATCGTTGCGATTCATAAAAACAAGGATACAGCAGTGGCGTGGCGTTCGCACCTAACCTCCGCAAAGCCGTGTTTCACTTTTCGCTTTGAATCGCCGTAAGTAACTTCTCCGCTTCCACAAAATATTTTGATTCACGTGGAGCAAGATCCATTAATCGAAGGCAAATCTCCTCAGCTTCTTGCCATTTGCGCAAAGCAGCATTCGCAAGCGCAAGGTTCATTAACGGTTCAGGTTGTCCAGGTTGCAGTTTTGCAGCGTGAGCAAAATTTTTCTTCGCTTGATCATATTGTTTGTCAAATCTGAGGAACCAGAGCCCCATTCCGTTATAAGGCTTCCACTCATCTTTGCCTTTTGAAATTGACATTTGATATTGCACTCGTGATTGATCCATGAGTTCTGCTGCTGCATACAGTTCGCCGAGGTTATAGTGACCTTCCCAACTCTCCGGATTTATCTCGGTTGATTTCAGAAATGCTTTCTCAGCAAGTTCAAATTTTCCTGCTGCAAGCGCATAAATTCCTAATCGAAGATGATCTCCAAAATCATTGCGCCGCTGCACACTTACGTATGCCTCGTCGGCTGCAAGCTGCAGATTGCCTTGTCTGAACAATAACGTACAGAGATGATCCCGCAGGATGTGCGCGTTCGGCATGTTGGCAAGCCCTTTTCTATAAATTTCGATCGCTTGTTCGATTTTGCCTGCTAATACAAACATGGTTGCAAGCGCAACATAAGCATCTACAAAAAATGGATTGCAGTTGATCGCTTCAACACAATGTAACAACGCACCGGACATTTTGTTTTGTCTTGTCATACATGCAGCAAGTTCAAAGTGAGCTTCGGCATTCTTCGGATTTATTTCAAGAGCTTTGCGCGCAGAAATCTCTGCCTCATCAAACTCTCCTAACAATTTGTAACAGCGCGCCAGATTGCTGTGAATCAAATCCAAACCGGAATTTAATTTTTCAGCACTTTGCAAATATTGAACCGCTGCTTCCAAATTTCCTTTTTGAAGTTCGCATACTCCTTGAAGTGCCAACGCTTCAGCATCTTTAGGTTCAATAGCTAACGCTTCTTTCAGAAAGTTGCTTGCAACATCACTCTGCCCTTTCATCAGTGCCACTTTACCAAGCCAGATCCTGGCATCAATTGATCCAGGATCAGAATTTAATGCTTTACTAAATTTTGCTTCAGCATTTTCGAGTTCAAGTTTTGCTGCGAATTGTTTTCCTTCTTCAATCCATTGAATTGTGTTCATTTTTGACCTCCTATGCTACCGGCTGCGCTGGTCTTTGGTTTTTCTTTTCATCGAGTCTGTCGGTGATGTCTTTCTCTTCGCGAGTAGAAGATTCAGATGGAACATCAGACTTTCCTGTTAGATGAAATGCTGCATCCAACAAATACAAACCCGATCCAAAATTGGTACCGAGTACATGACCTACATCTTCAAGAACATCTCTGGGGAATGTAATAGGGCTTGCCATAAACTGATTGCCCAAACCGCCTGCCATCTTAGCGATTTCAGGAAAATTCACTGAAACAGCAACATCGTATCCTGCACCGTATGCAAGCGCAGCTCCTAATCCGGACTCCATCTTCAAGCTTCCATCTTCAAATCCGAATTTCAGTATCCCTTTTGCTCCGACACCTGCATATCCATCGCCAGAAGCTTTCACTCCTATCAATTTTCCCAACGACATCGATCCTGTGATTGAAGCCGCAGCACCTGCAAATGCCTGACCGCCAACTTGAAGAAATGATTTTTTGAAGAAGTCGTCCCAGCTCAGATTTAGAACCGCGCCACCTTCAGCAACCGCGCCAACATACGCATCACCATTAATAACGGTGTGAAGCGCAGCATCAACTCCACCAAGAAGAACTTTGGGTGCATCATGTTTTAATTCAATGTGACCGCCAAGAACTTCAAAAGCACCCTGGGCACCAAGTCCAAGTTCAAATAAAGATTTCTTGAAATCGAAATCAGCCATTCCGAACAATCGGCCTCTGACAGCAAGAACGTCTAAGCGTCCTTTAGCAGAAGCTTCACCAATCTTGTCGGTGGCAAGGTCGCGGGCAAACTCGATTGGCCGCCACAGGTGTGCCTCTTTATCAAAAAGCGTATAGCCTTTCTTCCAATCGATGATCCCGCTGATGTTGCTAATTTCTTTTTGGAGATCACCTTTCAAGTTTCCACGCTTCACTTCTTTTCCATCTTGCACGCGATCTTTTTCATGGAAAATTGTGGATCCGGATCCGCTCTCTTTCTTTTTTCCTTTTTTCTTTTTTTCAACTTGATCATCTCCATGTTTGCTCTTTTCAACCTGGTCATCTCCACTTTTACGCTGGCTGCCGCTCATTCGGGCTTTCAACATGTTCCGTTCCAAAGTTTCTTCATCACCTTTCTTTGATTTTGGCTGATCACTGTCCGAGCTTTTCGAAAGAGTGCTAATTGTTTGATTGGTGGTTTTTACGATTGAAGTAAATGGTTCCATGACATCTTTTACCAACTTCGGCACATCTTTCAGCGGCGAAGCAGGATCTGATTCTTTGGTTGGTACGATTGAACTGATAAATTTTGAAATTGGATCGACTTTCATTTTTGTTCTCCCTGTGGCATTCAGCCGATTTCCCTTTTTGCAAAGGCGAGGCCAGGTGTTTCTCGAGGAGAACAGTTATTGAACAGCCGGGGTTTAATTAACGAAAGTTGCTTTTCGAGCAACTAAAGTCTCACCAACCAAGACCGGAGGGCGGGCCTCCGTGCCCGCCAATTTCAATACGCGGGCAGGGACGCCCGCGCCCCGGATAAAAATCTTTTATTGGATTGGACTTCCAGGGACAATCGCGTCGGCAAGACCTAAATACGGATCATGAATCGGAATATGAAGAATATCTTCATAGATTTGATCACGACATTGCTGAACGCCTGGAAGCTTTTTGTAGCTGGAAAAAAGAAGATGTACTGCCGGACGGATCAATTTCAAATTATTACGGGAGTCAATCGCAACTGCATCACGCCCAATCTCATTTGGATCATTTGATTGCACATTATTAAGAACGCTTGAACGTAATTCATCAACGGTTGCCGCTTGCTTGCTGATGTCTTGAAGCCTTGCGGCGTATTTTTGAAATGCTGTTGATGCATCGATTGTTTTGTTCGATGGTTCGCTTCCGCCAAGCGCTTTTAACAACGGACTTTCCACAACAGCTTTCGACACCGTCATTCGCATTTCTTCCGTCTTTGTTGCGGCAGCTAGTTCCTGGCGATGCCATGAAAGAATATTGGAATCAGTTTTGATTGCCTCCATGGTGCTGCGAATCTCAGATAGATAATGCTCAGGTGTATACACACCCGGGAAAGCATCATAAACATTCCCTTCGGATGAGAGTAAATAAGTTACGATATTTCCACCAAGAGTTCTTTTGATGACTCGTCCGTCACCTAATTCGATTGTAACTTTTGGAACGGGACCAACACTTTCCCAGTATGGAACAACTTCGTTTGTAAGGAATTTGATTACTTCTGGATTTGAGAGCGTCACGGCTCTCATGGTTCTAGCGTTTGTTCACGTGAATTCTTGATCTAAACGGCCAAAGACGTGCAATAACAAAATCGGTTTATGTTCTAACCTGGCTCGCGTCTTTGCTGCCTCAAGTGATGATTCCCAGGGGATATCAGTGATTGAAAACGCCAAAAGATTTGTTGTGATTAGCACAAACGCAAAGATCAAAATGAACCGCGTGTCTCGCATCTCTCTCTATAAACGCGAGTAATTCAGGAAAGATCTAAAACAACGTACAGTTCCGAGTGCTGAGTTCCGAGGCTATCCGCAGCGATTTTCAAGTCTTACCGCAGAGTTATGGTTCAACGTCTTTGATATGGGTTGCAATGTACCATGAGTTATCAAACGGATCTTTGATATGGGCATTGCGATCGCCATAAGGTTGATCTGTCGGTTCCTGCATTGAAGTTCCACCAGCCTTCACTGCTTGGGCATACAATGCGTCAACATCATCAACATACAGATACATTGTTGAATGCGTTGTCTCAATCGGCATTGTTGCAGAACCTCCGATCATCACTCTGGATGTGCCGATTTCAACTTCACAATGAATTCCGCCTGCTGATCCAGAAGACCTAAAGATTTCAACTGCATTAAAGGCAGCTTTAACAAAATCGATCAGCTCTTCGGCACGATCGACAATTAAATATGGCGTTACAGTATGAAATCCCTGGCGGATCGGATTCACTTTTTTTGGAGGATGCGGCGACTCTTTGAGCATTTCGTCGTAACGTCTTTGCACTTCCTCTGCTGAAAGTTCTTCGAGGGGCTGTGAAATGGACCAGTTGTGACCGAATGGATCTTGAATTCTGCCAGATCGTTCACCATAAAATTCATCATTTACCGGACGCACGATTTTCGCGCCAGCTGCTGCAGCACGATCTACAAAAGCATCGGCATTTTCAACTTCAAGATGAATAGTGACACCGGAACCTCCAAGGGTTTGAGGGCCAACTACTCCATACTCCGGGTATTCATCTGCAAGCATAATCTCTGCATCTCCAATCCGGATTTGGGCATGACCGATTCTGCCATCAGGGTCTTCCAATCGCATGATTTCCTCAGCTCCAAACGCATTCTTATAAAAATCAAGTGCAGCTGATGCATTTCTAACGCTTAAGTACGGTTGTACGATCACTTTTTGTTGAACTGCTGTTGTCATGATTTCTTCTCCTTTTTGTGAGCTTTTCGCCGCTCGTAATAGGCTTGCTTTCAATCGTTCACGGAATTCTTGAGTTGGCAGATGGCGCAGATCTCCTGCGATGCTAAGCAATGCTGAAACTTCTGGATCAGCTGATGATGCGAAAGCGTTTGGATTTGCTAGAATTTCGTCCAACGCATCATTCAGTTGTTGGTTTAAACTTCGCTTAGCCATTTGTTTCACCCATACGCGCTCTCAAATTCTGTAGAGCGCGGAATTGAAGTTGCTTAATTGCGCCTTCAGTGCGATTCATTTGTTCAGCGATTTCACGAATTGATTTTTGCTCTGCAAAACGTAACTCAATGACTCGCCGTTGATCAGGCGGAAGACCGTTGACTGTTTGAAACAGCCGTGCATGATTTTCAGAATCTTGCAGTTGAATGTCTTCCGGATCTTGTTGCATCAGAACATCCCGCTCGCGATTCACTCGCCTCGAACGATCTACGATCGCATTGGATGCAATTCGAAAAAGCCATGCTGAAAATGGCACACCGCGATATGTATACCGCTTGATATTCGCAAGAGCTTGATGAAAAACTTCCGAGGTAAGATCTTGAGCCTCATAACGATCACGTACACGCCGGGCAATAAAGGCATAAATGCGATCGAAGTGATGTTCGTAAAGGTCCGCAAAACGGCTCGGATCTTTTTGTGCTGCTTCAACTAGAAGTCGTTCATCGACTTCTTCACGAGCCTTCAATGCTGAACCTCCGCGGTTTTTGTTCTATTACGATAACGCTGGCGGATTAAGGAAGGTTACGGTTGTTTATGAAATTCCTTCAACGAGGATCATTTTTGTATTCGCGCTCTTATGACGCATGCCTCTCGCTTCCGAATATTCTTGCGACTCCAACCACTGTTTCGCCCGCGCCAGACTTTCAAACTGAAGAATAACGAGACGTTTAGGAAGCCAATTTCCTTCCAAAATTTCGCAAGCCCCACCTCGGGCTAGATATTTGCCGCCATAAAGTTCAATGGAAGAAGGTGCAGCCTTTTTGTAATCCTCATATAAAGATGGGTCATGGATATCGATGTCGACAATGACATATGCAGGCATATTCAATTCTCCTTTAACCACGAAAGCAAAGAGTTCCGTGTTTCCGTGATTATAGTACCGCAACGTTCATTCGCCATCTCCTACGTCTTCATTATTGAGCGTCAAGCGTGTCAGAGACTAAGGAGGAATGTCATGGGTGAGATCAACAAAATCGGTTCAAATGTCCAGAATGCAGGGCCATCTTCTTCCGGTGCTGAGCAGTTCATGGATCTTCTTCGCGATCCGCATATTGGCAAAGAAGAATTGCCAGATAGTTTAAAAGAAACTCTACGTAACTTACCTAAACCAGAAGCGAAAGCCATTCAGAATCGAATTAAGACCAACGATGAGAACGATCCTCTCGCAAAATTAATTCGTGGAAGGATAAATAATGCAGATGCTAAAGACATTGCAGAGTTTGATACAACTTTTCCTTCAGTCAAATTAGGTGGAAACAATCGTAAAAATATGGAAAAAGGATCTGGTTTTCCTTCGGTTCCACTCGGTGGCGGAAAAGTCCTTGGAAAAGAACCTGATATTAAACCCGTGCCTCTTGGCGGAGGAGACCGGCATAAACATAAAGAGGTTGAGAAAGATATTCATCTTCCTTCGGTTCCGCTGGGTGGCGGAAAGATTCACGGGAAAGAACCTGACATTACATCTGTTCCATTGGGGGGTGGAAAAGTTCACGGTAATGAGCCTGACATTCAATCCGTTCCGCTAGGTGGAAGGAAAAAATGGGAAATCGATAATGTTGGCAACCAGCAAAGAATCAATCTTCAGGATCTGCTGCCGGAAAGTTCCAAAACGAAAAAGTAGATTATGGCAGCCAGGAATCCCCGATACCCCAGTTCCTGATTTCAGTTCTCGAACCAGACATTCCGGGTGCTGTGCTAAGAGCTTGCAACATTGAAGCTTCACGCGGTGGAGCAGTTCCGATTTCGCTCCATAGATGCGAATATGGAAGAAAGGTTTTGGCATTTGTAATCCGGCAGATTTCAGCGACGCCTTCTGGTCCCAAAGTTAAAAGGTCACCGGACATTTCAGGAAATCTTGCAATTTGATCAGGCGTTAAAGAAAGCCAGTAAAGTCCGTTGCCTGTAACATAAAATGGATTCCCGCAGCCAACCCCAACATAAAATTTCTGCAAGTTACTCAAGATCACATCCACGTTTCCAAATTGCCGCTTAACAGATTCAGCAACTTCAATCATCGATCCATCTACATCGGATCCTGAATCGATTAAACAGAACGCCGAATAAAATGGAGTCCGGAAAAAATAGGAATTACCGTAATTCCGGATTCTTTTATCGCGCGGATATTCATATCTTAGGGGTTGCTCACCATAGAATGGCAGCGCTGAAATCTCAATGTCGCCGATGATGAACGGTTCAGAATACCAATCAAGTTCGATCACATTTTGAAACCCGATATTACGAAGTTCGCTGCCAAAATCAGGACTCAAAATCGTTTCTTCCATAACTCGTGGAACTATGACCGAAATATCTCTCGGCAGCATCATCAATGAAGGGACATGATAATGGTCGGTATGTGAATGAGTAATCAAAACCGCGTCAATCAAGCTTCTGAAATCCTGGGGCAACATCAATGAAGTATCGGTTAAATGAGAACTGTAACTGGAAACAAAATGCGGGTCTACTATGACCCGGGCTTTGGAAGTTTTCAGCAAGAACGATGAGTGTTGCAATCTGGTAATACCGATTTTTTGAGGTTCAAGTTTCCAATTCGTTTCAACATGATTTTCTGCAAATATTCCTGCATCAAATAAGGCATGAATAAATTTTTCATATGGACACCGCTGAATAACATCCTGTTTACAACTCGATTGATCCAGCAGAAGAATAGTTTCACCAACTTCCCGCACTTCCTCTTCAGTAAGCCGATTGATAGAAACCTTCTTGCCCGAAATGCGGTTCCTGAAAAGGAAGCTATCAATCCTGTTGTCCCTGGCAAAAAGCAAATCAGATTTCAGGCCGAAAGTTGATGTATCCGAATCAAAATATTCTGTAGCATCAGGGAATAAGTTCGCAGCAGTATTTACCGCTTCTTTGATCGACAACCCTGATCGAATTCCATTACCGATATTGGAAATAAATGGTCTCAGCGAACCAATTACACGTTCGGAAATATTTCTTTCACTTTGAATAACGGTATTGCTGGAAATCAAATCAGTCACCGGAGAAGTTAAGGATAACCTGAATTCGCGAATGCAGGGTTGATTAAATTTGACCCTGAGATATGATGGACTCACCGAATACCAGGAGGGGTTGAAGTATGACGGACCTTATTAAAGGTGGCGGTTCGAAACCACCAATCAAGCAAACCGAAACATCATCCACTTCGGAATCTACATCGAAAGATGCCAAGGTTCAAAAAGGTTCCACGCCGCAGGAAACACAAGATCCAAAGAAGCTAGCCAAGGCCAAAGGAGAACTTGCATCAACCAAGAAGTTCGACATGCAGCTGCAATCAATGGGTCAAAAACTTGCATCTGAACTTCCAAAAACTCCGGGAAAAGTTTTAGATCAAAAGACAAATGTGGCGGAGCCTGCCTGTACAGGAACTCTGTTATCCACTTGCAACGTTCCGGATACAAAAGAGCTGTGCGATACGTTATCTGGTTGTAAAAGAGAAACGGATCTCAGTTCATTGCCTGGCCGTACTCCAGGAACGATTCTGGATCAAAAAACAAATGTAGCCGAACCGGCATGTACTGGAACTTTGTTATCTACTTGCAACGTCCCGGATACAAAAGAGCTGTGCGATACGTTATCTGGTTGTAAGAGAGAAACGGATCTCAGTTCATTACCTGGCCGTACTCCAGGAACGATTTTGGATCAAAAAACAAACGTAGCCGAACCTGCATGTTCCGGAACTTTGTTGTCTACTTGCGGAGTTCCAGATACGAAGCCAAATGTTTGCGACACGTTGTCTGGCTGTACAAAACCAACAACCGATCTTAGTTCAATTCCTGGCCGTGGTCCCGGAAACATTTTGGATCAAAAAACAAACGTAGCCGAACCTGCATGTTCCGGAACTTTGTTATCTACTTGCGGAGTTCCGGATACAAAGCCAAATGTGTGTGATACGTTGTCTGGTTGTACGAAACCAACAACTGATCTCAGTTCATTGCCTCGCCGAGGTCCCGGAAACATTCTGGATCAAAAAACAAATGCTGCTGAACCTGCATGTACCGGAACTTTGTTGTCTACTTGTAGCAACAGCTCTGATACATGTCCAGGCTATTGCGACACTTTATCTGCACCTTGCGGTTAAAATTTGCTGGATTATCGATTTTCCTAATGGTGGTTTGATTTAATCAAGCCACCATTCGATTTTTCCTTCCGAACGAACTTTACAGATCAAGCGTTTGTCATTGAGAACAAGAATGATCACTACACGATCATCGCCCTCAGTTCTTGCGATACGTACTCCCAATGAAGGCTCATGAAAGTCAAAAAGTCCTTCCGGAACAGCCTGCCACGCAATATCAACCACAGCACGTGCCAGACGATTTGGCTCTGCTTGATTTTCGATAACGGACCAAAATGGTGTGACTGTTTTTATTGAAGGATAGTTCCGTTCTTGAATCTTATTTCCATTGTCGCTCCAATAAATAACTCCATCTTCACCCAGAATTCGGAAATAGTATGGAACATCTAGCCGATTTAGTTGCGTGATTTCGGAAGGAATAAGCGGCCGCGCTAAAGGTAAAGCCGGATTCAATGCAATTCCCATGATCGGAATTCCACCAACTTTACGATCAAGCAATGCGGCAACATAACTTCGTGTTGGATTCAAAACAACTCTTAAAGAAGTGCCAGTCAGTTTTTCTTTTAGATGATCAGTGATTTCTCTTGCGTGATTTTGAATCATCATCCATTGGTCTGCAAAACCACGTAAGAGTGAACACACATTTTTTTGATATCCGAATGATCCATCTGCATTTTGAACAAGATGAGGCCAGACCCAACGAACCGTTTTCCATGGTTTTTCAACAGGCTGAGGTCCGATTTGTTGTTAAAGCAATCGCCCATTCCTCAGCAAACAAACCACAAAAGAGTGATGGTAACGACAAAGAGGTGTGAGAATGGGGCCGGCTTTCTATTCCCCAACGTGGCCCTTCAATTAATTGCGTATCTTCAAGGTCGATCACATTTCCAAATCCAATTTCGAGATCCACAGCATGCATCGATATGTTTGGAGTGGATCGGCTAATGCCTATCACAACATTCTCCGCATGCAGATCAAACATTCCTAAACTAAATGCATGACCAGCCAACAAACCAGCGCTATACCAATATCGTTTTTCGTCTGCTTGCTTTAGGCGTGTGACCTGAGCTTTCGGTGCGTTCTGATGTTGAATTACATCATCTTCAACCTCGAAGCCAACAATATCTGAACTGGAAATCTGTTCTACGTAGCCATGTTTAGGACCTGCAACGATAATTCGATGTGTTGGAAGTTGCGCTTTTGCGATTGCAGGTTGAAGCAAGTTGCGGCATTTTTCTGCTAACGTTTGACTTTCATTTCCATCAGATGTTCCAGCGAACTCACGATCAATTACAACGGAGCGACCTTTATACAAGAACGTAGTTCCATTTTCAAAATGAAGGGCAACAACGCGCTGTCCGCCAAAGTGAGGATCACTACCTAATGCTTGAATTTTAACTAGCCGGCCTTTGATTTCATGACTAAGCACTCTATTTAGATCAGCTTGAAGTCTCTTAAACATTAAATCTACTGAGCTGATCGCACCGAAAGTTAATTGTTTAGCTGCGCGTGTTACCTTTGCCGCATCTCCATCCCCATACAACACCAATCCTGCGATCTCACGTAAAGTCCGGCCCAAAATTGCAGGGTTAATTGCTTCTTTAACAACAACGTTGCGATATTGTTTATTCCATCTTTGACACGCTTTCTTTACTTGTTCCACAGCCCCGAAATACGCCTCGCTCCCAGGACGTTTGGAAATCAAATTCAGGATTGATTGCGAATAATTTGCAGGTACTTGATCGATCTCTACATATTGGTTTCCATTTTTGAGTTGAATTGTTGCGTGTGGCAATAACTCACTTTCCACAGAATTCTTTGGGGAAATTTTCTGAGTTGGTTTTTTCTTCGATACGGACGTTGGATTCGCGGAAAGCGGAGTCCGATCCAATGTCAGAATTGGAAATACGGAATGACCGGACAATCGCAACATTTGCCGGATTATGCCACCGGTACCCAGACACAATGAAGGCCCCCCACTTTCAGGTTCCATGGCATCACGCCGGATTGCGGCAGGATTTTTCAATTGATCCGCAATTTTTTTCGCACGCTTCAACCAGATGTCTACGCCTGTTTCATCTGCCAGATCCAGAAAAAGTTCCATTGCTCCGGCCAGACCATGGCAGTGACAATGCGGCTCATTGTGATGATCTTGCAAAGAATTCCATGTTGCCTGGCCTGCAGATTCTGCAACTTCAAATGCGGAAGTATCTTTCAATAAACGATAACGCGATAAATATGCTTGAGCGATTCCTGTAGAGCCATGACACCAATGATCCTGAATCACACGATTTTTATCACTGCGCGGCCAAACCGTTCCATTTCGCTCGCGAAACGATCTGGAATTCAACCATTGAAACGCACCTTCCAAAAGTTTGTTTGTAGCAGGGTCTTCAGTTAACTTGCGTAATTCAAGCAAGAACAAACAGATTCCGGCTGAACCATGAGCAAGTCCAGTATGAGTTTGCGCTGCCATACCACCATAGGTTTGATCATCCGGAGGCAACGGTTGTCTTGGATCATGAACCCACCATGCGAACATTCCGCCGAATTCGATTTTAGTTTCTTGCAAAAAAGATGCTGCATTTTTAGCATGGTCCAAAAAAGATTGATCTCCAGTTGCATAAAACAAAGCCAGGAACAACCAACCTGTTCCGGCAGCACCTCTGAAAAGATCAGTATCCACATGCGGCGACTGCGACAGGAGTTTTGCAACATCAATTCCATAATCCAGAAATTTCTGTTTCTTGAAAATTCGGGCGCATGCAAGATGAAAGAAACCAACTCCAGCAAAACCGCTATACAGACCACCAAAAAGCGGCGGATACTCAGGTGTGCCGGTTACCAATCCATACGATATTTCTTCCACGATCCTGGCGTAACGCTGCTTCTTCGTTGCACGAAATAGATCAAGCAGGACGATGCCGATCCCAGCGGCTCCGTCATATAACTTGTATTCATACCTGGTTTCAAATCCATTTTTTGAATCAGCCGGGAAGCGGAGTCCCATAGTGGTAGGAGTTGCACGTTTCAGGATTTCATTACCACCATTGAGAGCGAACTTGAAATAGGGGTTGGTATTCATAGCAGAACCTGAAGGAGGATTATAATTGCTTTTGCTCAATTCATAGAGGTTATGATTTTAGCTGACGGCACTCTCCCCCTCTTTTCACAACACTCATTTTGGAATGAACAGCAATGTCGAAGACTTTGTGAAATTGCTGAAGTAAGTAACATCGAAGATGCCGGCGTGCATCGCGATGGGAAATTATATGTAGATCCTGATTTTCGAAAGACTAAGCGCATTCTGCTCAACCAGGGTTTATTCCATGAGATTGGAACATCGTTGTTATCGGTAAAGCCGCGTATTGAAGAATATTTTCAATTGACTTTGCAGGGATTGCAGGGGATTCAGTTTTTACAATATGGTGCTGGAGATTACTTCCATACCCATGCGGACGAATTTGAGCCGCCATCAGATACCAGCAGGAAAATTTCAATCATTTTGTTTTTGAACTCCGGATTTCAGGGTGGCGATGTGGTCATATACAAAGATGCAGACTATTATCGCGCGGGAAATGGCACCCACATTATTCCTCAGGAAGGTCTACTCATCGCCTTTTCTTCGTATTTGCTTCATGAGGTTGAGAAGATTCTAACCGGCAAACGCTTTTCACTGGTTAGTTGGTTTTATTGATCCATGAAAGTTTTCAACAATCAGCTTGACGTAAAGGTCTGTAAAAAGATTTGCGAGTTCGCATCTGAACAACTCTTGAGCGCGAATAATAAAAAAAGCCCGGTGATCATGTGGTCGAATTTCGCCTGGCCTCAGCATATCGTTAAAGACAGCACCGCAGTTTTTATTTTTGTAACTCCACAACAATTTCTGAAAGATATTCAGCTATGTCTTGAACAGCTATCGATTTTTGATCCTGAGAAAGACTATCCGTTGGTGAATGAAAACAATCCTGATTATTGTTCAATCTGCTTAATTTATGTTTGGACTCCACATTCATATATTCCGGTTCACAGTGATGGAAAGCACAGAAAGACCGTAACGATCTACTGCAATGAATCGTGGGGTCCGGAAAAAGGTGGAATCCTGCAATGGTTCGATTCAGAAAAGAATGCCTGGCAGGAACTGGTTCCATCCTGCGGCACAGTGGTATTCAATGATCAGGATGAAATCCATACAACAACACCTGTTCAGGCAAGCGGCAATTTCAGAGTCAGTCTTCAGATTTTTTTACTATCTCCGCAGCAACCCTCATCCGCGACATACTAATCTTTACCACAAAGACAGCTATTTCCAGTTCGGCACCTTGCATCCAGGCAACAAGTGAATGCCGTGTGCCTTTCGTTACTGGGGTAACTTCGTGTTCAAGAAAAGAAGGAAAAATAATTGCAGCACCAAATTCCCTTCTTTGTTGAATATTTTTCAAGAAATTTGGCCGGTCTAAAATCATATCGTTTTTATCACCAAACAATAGCAAATCGCCACCTTCATATTTATCAGAAGGTGTGAGCTGAATTGTCATCGATAATTTTCGCTGACTATCTGTCCATCCCGCGATACAGCTGTCTATATGGGATTTATAAAACTGACCGGCTTCATGATTGATTGCCGTGTATTCTGCTAATTGAATTTTTTGGAGGGTATCAATGGCAAAGTGATATTTTTGATCGTTTAGTTCGCTTATTAAATTCGAAATTTTATCGTAAATCCAGGAAAACTCTTCGGATTGATCCAACCAGCACACTGTATTGTTCCTGATGACTTCAGGCGGTGGAGCATCTGGTTGACCTTTTATTCCCCGAGCATTATCCCGCAACTTGCCGGATTCTTTTTCTCCAGCGTGAAAATGCGCCACCAGTCGTTCACATTCTTGAGGAGTCAGGAATTGAAGTACAACAACCGGATTTATACTGAAGAGCTCATGTTTTTCAGGAACTATCATATGCAGTTTTAATGTATGCTGAATACCGAGGTAACGGTTTGATTTCACCAGATACAACCATTTCTGTCAAAAGGGCTGTCAGCGATCCGATGCTGGAATCAATTCGGCCTTTTATCTGGAATATCGCCTGTAGCGTGCGTGACGGATTCGGGCTTACATCATCTATAGAATTTGTTAACCACAATTTTCCCGAACAAGCCCAATATTTTCATATAGATGATGACCTTTCCACTTTTGGTTTAACGGAGCATCTTCTGTTTCCGGAACAAGATCGGATTGCGAAATTCATTTTTCGCAATCGCAAGTCAGATAAAATTCTGGAAATAAAGAATTTGAGTGAAGAAGATGTTTGTGGAATCGGGAATTGTCTTGAAGTATTAAGCCGGATCACGACAAACTCCAATATTGTGCGCGGCCTGCCTTATTCAGAGTTTATTGAAACTCTAAAGCATATTGAAGTTTTCGTAGACACACATTCGGAAACTGCGTGGAATTTTCCTTCGCGATCTCCTGGAATTTTTCGGCTTCAACATGCATCCTTTCTGCTTCAAACAGAAAAGGCGCGAGTGTTGATCGATCCTCATTTTGTTTCAGAAAATAATTCAGATATCGATCCGTGCTCACGAATGATGCCGCATCATTTCACTCAATTAGACATCGACGCAATTCTGATCTCTCATGCGCACTCAGATCATTACGATCTTCCTTCTTTAATGATGATACCCCGCGAAACGTTGATGATCGTTCCGAATGTACCAGGATCCAGCCTTCTAGCGCCTGTATTTAGCAAAGAGTTGCGGGAATTAGGGTTTCGGAATGTGGTTGAGCAAGATTGGTATTCCGCACCGATAAAGATAGAAGACATTGAAATTCACGCATATCCATTTTATGGGGAACAGCCGTTGCGATCTGAACATCCACGTCATCCGATGCTGAGAAATTGGGGAAACTCGTATGCATTCTTAACACCGAATTTTTCAGCATGGTGTTTGATTGATTCCGGCGCAGATGCGGATGGTTCGATGGTGAATGTTGCCGAAGAAATCAAAAAGAATCTTGGTAATGTCGATGTTGTGCTATCGAATTTGCACAGTTTTTTTGTTGGTGTGATGCGCTCTAATCCTTTTTATACAACCGGCGCTGGTGAGTACTGGCTCTCATTAACTGCAGATCAAATGGCCCGCTTTCCAGAATTGTGCAAACAGCAAATTACATTAGGTGCAAAAGGCGTTGCTGAAATTTGCGCAATTGTGGAAGCAAAAACGTTTCTTCCTTATGCACATGCGTGGAGTAATTTCGGCACAATTCCTGATGATGAGCCATATTTGCTGCAAAAACTTTGTTCACAGCCAGTGCTTGCTAGTCGAAACATTCAAATTGAGAGTTGGCGGATCGGCGATTTCTGGAGACCTTAATTTTTTTTCTTAGATGTAAATGGCCGATTCAACAGCCATTTCTGATACAACCCGCGAAATACAAGACCTGCGCTTTTTGATGTGGATTTTGGATGATCGGGAGGTCTGTGAAATAGACCTTTTATCGGTATCTTCACAGTATCATCAGCATTCACGCAAGCTGGATTCGTTCGAATAATAAGATTCTGAGATTCAAAATCATCAAGGATCACAGTAGTATCGCTGATCGTAATGGAAAGAATTCCATTTACTTCGCTGAGAAAAACCAGATCGTCTTCATGAGCGTCTAGAAATATTCTTGCATCTTCAACTTGCAATGTAGTTCCCGATCCAAAAACACCACCCGGAAAGTCATTGTCTGGATCGGTTGAAAGTTTCATAAACCTCCGCTTCGCCCTCGTTTCTTAAGAATACCACAAGGATTCACTTCGTCAGGTTTAACTTCTGCCAGATTTCAGGCAGCCGAGCTTCAATATACATCTGTTTTTTTGTAAATGGATGTTCAAAGCCCAAGGAAAATGCATGTAAACCGAAGAAGGATGCATCTTTAAGCTTCGCGCGCAAATTTGCATCCATAATTCGATTCCAGTTTGTGCCGCCATATTTTGTATCGCCAACAATGGGATGATTTTCGGATGAGAGATGAACGCGGATTTGATGAGTGCGGCCGGTTACGATGTGCACATCCAGCAAAGCAGCAAAATCATATTGTTTTAAGACTTCATAATTTGTAACTGCGGCACGTGAATGTTTTGCACGAATTGAAATTTTTTGGCGATTGCGCGGGTCGCGCCCCAGAGCACGATCAATACGACCGGCCTTACGATCAAATTTTCCATAAGCCAGCGCACGATAATGTTTTTCAATGCTTCTTTTCTTAAACATCGTGGTCAGCTGATGATATACAGATTGAGTTTTTGCTAAAAGCAAAACTCCTGACGTCTCTTTATCGAGACGATGAACAATTCCAGGCCGCAAGGGATGTCCGGTTCGAGAAATTTGCGGGCGCATTGAAATGATGGCGTTAGCAAGAGTTTTTTCGCGATTGCCAGCGCCCGGATGAGTAACAATCCCCGCAGGTTTAGCAATAGCAATTAGATGTTCGTCTTCATACAAAATTTCTAACGGAAATTTCCAGGGTTCTAACTGCAAATCTTCCGATTGCGATTCAGCAAGTTCAACCTGAATCAGATCGGATGCATGAATGCGATAAGAAGCTTTGGCAGAATGACCATTTACGACTACGGAGCCGGCTGTGATCGCTTTTTGCAATGCAGCTCTGCTATCAAGAGAAAGAACACGAACAAGATAGCGATCAAGCCTTTCACCGGCATCAGTTTCTGAAACAGTAAATGACTGGCGGGGCATTTCACGAGGCAGTCTGAGCAGCACGCGATCTACTTCGAACGACAAGAACGCCAAGTGAAGCGACAAACACGATCAGACTGATGAACTGAGAAGTTGAAAGCAAGCCATTAAAGACAGAACCACGTGGATCACCGCGGAAAAATTCAACATTAAATCGCAGAATGGAATACAAAAGCATGTAAAGGAAGAATTGTTGTCCTGCAAAACGCCGTTTTGGAAAAAGAAAAGCCAGAATCAAAAATATCAAAAGTAATCCACCCGCTTCGTAAAGTTGAGTTGGATGTAAAGGAATATTCAGTGGTGTTCCGACTTGTTCCGCTGCAAGCGGATTTCTGAAAGTTACAGCAAAAGGAAATCCGGGGTCTGTTTCAATGCCCCAGCAACAACCTGCAAAAAAGCATCCAAGGCGTCCGAACATCTGGCCAATCGCCAATCCCATGGAAAGCGAATCAGTTGTACGCCAAAAATTCAGATGATGTTTTCGAACGTACCAGAGCGTCACTGCAACTGCAAGCGCAAAACCGCCATAATAAACTCCTCCAACTTGATATATATGAAGTAAGCGGCTCCAATCCTGGCGATAATAATCAAAATCAACAATGATATGAAGGATTTTTGCGCCGATTAATGCTGCAATGAAAATGTAGATTACAAGATCTACAATGCGCGAAGGTTCGAGGCCATCTTTTTTTGCGTAATATGCAGCTACTTTCAAACCAACGAGAAAAGCTATGGCTAAAAGTAAACCGTAAGAGTGAAGAGTAATTGGTCCGATGCTGATTATGTTTGGAAACATTAATACTTAACCACAGAGATACTAAGCAAAAACAATTTTGGGTTGCAGTAGTTGTTTTTCTCCTGTCGCTTCAACATGGGCCACGGCAAGCAGTGATTTTTGTTCACTAAAAACGCGAACCCATTCATGATCAAAATTTTGAGGCACACTGATCGATGATCCTGTACTAATTCTCTTTTCAAGCTGAGAATTAATGATGATCTCAGGATAATCGGTAAGCATGCCTTCAATCGGAATAAATGATGCGCGAATCTTATCAGCAACAGTATCCAACGGAACACATTGTTCCATGGTGAAATTTCCAAATCGTGTGCGGGTCAGTTCCTGAACGTGAGCTCCGCAACGAAGCCGCATTCCCAGATCTCGCGCGATCGATCTGACATATGTACCGCTAGAACAATGAATATAAATAGTTGCGATATCTTTTTCAAAATGGATCAGTGTGGCTTCGTAGATTTGTACCTTTTGCGTCGGAAGCGTTACCTTAATACCTCGGCGTGCTAATTTGTGAGCTGGTTTGCCTTTAATCTTTTTTGCTGAATATATTGGCGGCTTTTGTTCGTATTCACCCTCAAATGATGACAAAACTCTTTTCAACTGATCGGAGGAAAAATCCACTTTACGATAAGGGCCTTCTTGTTCGCCTTCACGATCATCTGTAACTGTAAAAAATCCAAACCGAATTGCAGTGAGATAACATTTGTCAGCACGCATGTAAAATGGAGTAAGGCGGGTTGCTTTTCCCATGCACACCGGAAAAACACCAGTTGCCATCGGATCGAGTGTACCTAGATGTCCGGCTTTCGTAACTTTTAGTCTGTTTTTTACAGCCTGGACAACGGTGTGGGAAGTTTCCCCTTCGGGTTTGTTAATTAGAATCAAACCGTCCCAGTTCATTCCCCTGATTCGTCCTTCTTCACTGACCGAAGCAATTCCTCAATGTGCTGTGAATATTCCGCACCGGTATCATAATAAAAAGCTAATTCAGGCACATGTTTCAAATGAACACGTCCAAGCTCATGCCGGATAAATCCTGAAGCAGATTGAAGCGCTTTCAAACATTCCTCGCGATGTAGAGGCTCACCGATAACGCTGATATATACCTTAGCGTGCCGATAATCTCTACTTAATACTACATCAGTCACGCTACACAATGACAATCGAGGATCTTTCATTTTACTAAACAGGATCGAGGAGATCTCTTGTTTAATGAGATCCGACAGACGTTCAACTCTTCTGTTAACCATAGAACTTTCGTAATGGCGAGCTACTGCAGCTGGCGGGCCACTTTTTCGGTCGTGTAGGCTTCGATCGTATCCCCAATTTTAATGTCATTATAATTTTCAATTCCTACACCACATTCAAAGCCTTCTTTGACTTCACTGGCATCATCTTTAAAACGCTTCAATGAACTGATTTTGCCCTCATAAGTGACCACATGATCCCGAACCAAACGGACGTTGGCACTGCGTGTGATTTTTCCCGATGACACATAACATCCTGCGATCATGCCAACTTTTGGAATACGGAATGTATCACGAACTTCAAGGCTTCCAAGGAAAACTTCCTTGATTGTGGGCTGAAGAAGTCCTTCCAGTGCACTTCTGATTTCTGCAGTAATGTTGTAGATAACGGTGTGAGAACGAATATCTACTTTTTCTTTCTCTGCCAATTCTCTCGCTTTTGGCTCGGGCCGCACGTTATAACCAATGATGATGGCATTTGATGCTTCCGCGAGCAGAACATCACTCAATGTAATTGCGCCTGTTCCGCTGTGTATGATGCGGATCTTAACTTCAGACGTGCCTAACTTTGTAAGCGTCTCACTCAAAACTTCAAGGGAGCCCTGCACATCAGCTTTTATGATAATGGGCAGTTCTCGAATTTCTCCCTGCTGAATTTTGCTAAAGAGTTGTTCCAAAGAAAGTCGTGAACCCACTTGCGTTGCAAGCTCTCTTGCTTTCGATTGGCGGAATGCAACGATGCTGCGCGCTTTGAATTCATCCTTGAATACTTGAAATGAATCGCCGGCTTGAGGAACGCCTTGAAAACCTAAAACTTCTATAGGTTCGCCGGGCAACGATTCTCTCATTTTATGACCCATATCATTGAACATTGCCCGAACCCGGCCCATGACTGCGCCTGCCACAAAAACATCTCCTATATGAAGCGTGCCATTTTGAACCAGAACTGTCCCCACGGGTCCGCGGGATTTATCAAGCTTTGCTTCCAAAATTGTTCCCGTGGAAAGACGACCCGGGCTGGCTTTTAAATCCAATAAGTCGGCAACCAGCAAAATCATTTCTAACAGCGTATCAATGTTCATCTTCTTTCGGGCTGAAATCTCAACGCATACTGTTTCGCCGCCGTATTCTTCAATCAAAATCCCGTGTTGTGAAAGCTGTTGTTTGATGCGATCGGGATTCGCATCAGGTTTATCCATTTTATTAATTGCTACAATTATTGGTACTTTCGCCGCTTTAGCATGATCAATTGCTTCCAAAGTTTGCGGCATCACACCGTCATCGGCAGCAACCACAAGAACAACAATGTCTGTGACCAGTGCTCCACGTGCGCGCATCCGCGTAAATGCTTCATGACCCGGTGTATCTATAAATGTAATTCCGCGCTGGTTAACGCTGACTGAATACGCACCGATGTGTTGAGTGATTCCGCCAGATTCACCGCCCGCAACATTCGATTCGCGAATTGCATCAAGAAGTGAAGTTTTTCCATGATCAACATGACCCATGATCGTTACTACTGGCGGACGTTTTGATTGTGATGCTTCCGTCTCTTCACCTTCTTGTTCGCGTGCAACTACTTCTTCATAACTCTTAACTTCAATATCAAATCCGAACTCATTTGCCAGCTGTTCCGCTAACTTCATATCCAAATTCTGATTCAGATTGGCAAGAATTCCGCGATCTAATAATTTCTTAAGCAGAATCTTGGACATTACATTGAGTTTCAAAGCAAGATCTTTTACCGCGATATTTTCACTGATATGAATACGTGGACGCGCCGGTATTTCAGGAATGGGGGCAACAATTTCAGCTTCAGGCGACGTTAATCGTTCCAGTTCTTCTTCGCTGAGAGCTGGTTCAGCTGGAGTCATCGGAATGCCTTCTTCAACTTCCGGTTCTGCTACCGCCACGGCCGTCTCAGCATGTGCCGGTTCACGATGAGGATGTGAAGCTGCCTTCTTTCTCGGCTTTGCTTCTTCTTTAACCACCGCTTCTTCTTTGGCCTTTGGTTTATGTTCTGTTTTTGCCTTGTGCTCAACTTTCGGCTTGTGTTCTGTTGTATGTTCTACTTTGGTTGTCGTCTTATGCTCAACTTTGTGCGTTTTTGGTTCCACTTTATGGGTCGTTTTATGTTCCTTTTTAGACTCTGCCTTTGCTTCAACCTTATGATGTCCTTGCGTTTCCTTTTTGTGTGATGACAGACGTTGCTTTATTTTTGGTACAAGACTCTCATCAATAGAGCTCTGGTGAGACTTAACGTCTTCGACACCGAGCTCCTCTAAGACTTCCAGGATTTCCTTTGCAGTCTTATCTAGATCTTTAGCAACTTGATGTATCCGAACCTTCATGAATATGCTTCCAATATGTAAATTTTTTTAGCCTGCGACACCGGTTTCAACAAAATGGCGGATTTCTTGAAATAATTTCTCCGCAGCTTCAGGCTCTAATTCCGAAATTTCGGAGGAAGATTGAACCTGTTTTAACTTATTCATCGAATTGATTCCCGCTGAGTCAAGAGCCTGTATTGCTTTATCTCCCAATTCCGGATCGGACTGAATCCTGCTCCGAAAAGATTCATATCTTGCAGTACGTTCTCCTTCCTCACGTTTGTGTTCATCAACACTTTTAATATCAATTTTCCAACCGGTAAGTTTACTTGCCAACCGAACATTCTGTCCTTTTTTGCCGATTGCTAACGAAAGCTGATCATTTTCTACAATGATTTCCAAACGTTTTTCATTTTCATCAATGAAACTTACTTGCTGAACGCGTGCAGGTTTCAACGCATTCGAAGCAAGTTTCACAATGTCATTAGACCATTCGATAATATCGATCCGTTCACCATGCAATTCGTTGATCACCGATTGTACCCGCGTTCCTTTAATTCCAACACAGGCGCCAACAGGATCGATTTCAGTAGCAGAAGTTGCCACTGCAATTTTGGCACGATCACCTGCTTCGCGAACTGCAGATTTTATTTCGATCGTACCATCGTAAATTTCTGGTACTTCTGATTCAAACAACTTGATTAAAAGCCGCGGATCCGTACGCGATAATACAATTTGTGGATCGTTAGAAAAGCGATGAACCTTTGCGATCACCGCACGAATTCTATCACCACGCGAATATTGTTCCACCGGAGATTGGTACATCTTTGGAAGGATCGCTTCGGTGGTACCCAGGTCAACTATCATATCCCCTTTCTCGAAATTCTTCACAATACCATTTACAAGTTCACCAATCCGGCTTGTATATTCATCATGAATCTTCTTCCGTTCCGCTTCTTTAACCCGCTGAAAAATAATCTGTTTCGCAGTTTGAGCTTCAATTCTTCCTAAAGGACGGCTAGCCAGCAGAACATTTACAGAGTCACCGGTACTAACTTCAGGATTTACCTGACGGGCACTCTCCACATCGGTCTGTGTATCAGGATCTAATACAGAATCGACCACATGTTTCGTTCCAAATAGATCGACTTGTCCTGTAGCACGATTGAAACGCGCAGATAGATCTTCGCGATTTTTGTAATGTTTACGTGCTGCAGTTAAAATCGCATCTTCGATAGCATGGACAATTTCTTCAGGATCAATCCCTTTTTCACGGCTGACCTGTTCAATCGTCGTAATTAATTCACTGCTCATTATTCCTATTTCCGTTTCTTTTTTCTCTTAATTGGATGTGCTGGCATCGGTATTTCTTGTTGTGCACGACGGATTTGGTCCCGTTCAATTCGTGCAGTCTCACCTTGTTGTTCAATCGTAACCGCGCCGTTATCAACCCAAGTTAGCAAACCAACGCTCTGCATTACTTTTCCCGTTTCATCTTCAAACGTAATGCGGACCGTTCGTCCAACACTTCTTTGATAATCATGATCTGTCCTGAATGGACGATCGATTCCAGGAGAACTAACCTCCAGCACATATGCATTCTTTAATAGATCATTCACATCAAGTACTGCACTTAATTGTCGGCTTAAATTCTCGCAGTCACTGAGAGTTACACCACCGTCTTTATCGATGAACACACGCAACAAATTCCGCGCCTGGCCGGTTTTATACTCGAGATCCATTAATTCCAAGCCTTCGGATTCGGCGATTTTGCGGGTGAGTTCTTCGATTTCATGCAAGGGTGGCGAGCCCAAAAAACACCTCCAACAAAAAATAAAGTGGGCCTGTAGCCCACTCATCAATTCACCTTAGGAATCTAAAAGTATACTCTTTTTACTCTTGATTGCCAAGTTGCATTGACGACGCCATGTGATTGATACGCTGGAACAAACGGACGTTGACACTATCGGTACTCAAACACTGAGTAGTGAACAGACCTTTTGAAAGATGATTTGCTGAGGAGATCTGTTTTGCTTACAAAATGGCGTCTGGCTTGCAGTATTTGAGATCAGGAGGACTAAAGTATGTCGTTAAATAAAGTTTTGATTATTGGGAATTTGGGGTCAGATCCGGATGTCAGATATTTACCTTCAGGTAAACCTGCAACTTCATTCCGAATTGCTACAAACCGGCAATACAAAATTGAAGGTGAACTAAGAAAAGAGGTGGAGTGGTTTAGTGTAGTTGCTTTTGGAAGGCTTGCCGAAATTTGTTCTGAGTATTTACGAAAAGGTAAGCCAGTATTTATTGAAGGAAGAATCAAAACTCGAAATTGGACAGATGCAAATGGTGCCGTTCATTACAGAACAGAAGTAATAGCAGAAGGGATGCGAATGATCGGCGGCAGAGCAAATGATGGGAATCGGAATACTCAGCCAGAAGTTCCTCCCGAACCCGACCCCGACGAACCCTTTTAGATTCTCGCACAAAGACGCAAAGGCGCAAAGAGATGAATGAAAATGATCTTTCCAGAATTGCTATAGGCGCGTGTTTAAAAATTCACAGAACAGTTGGTCCGGGGTTACTCGAATCCGTTTATGAGAAACTTTTAAGCTATGAGCTGACAAAACAAGGCATCAGGTTCCAACGCCAGGTTATATTTCCGGTAATTTATGAAGGTATCGTCATTGATCTGGGCTTTCGTGCGGACTTCATTCTTGAAGATCTGTTAGTGTTAGAACTTAAGTCTGTGGAAGAAATTCTTGTTGTTCATAAAAAGCAATTGCTGACTTATTTGAAGCTTTCGAAAAAGAAACTAGGACTACTAGTGAACTTCAACGTAGCACTTCTTAAGCATGGTATTGTGAGAATGGTGAATGGATTATAGTCTCTTGGATCTATAATTTGTTGCCGGTGTCCGCCGAAGGCGGACGCAAACTGAAGCCGCTGCCAAAAACAAAATCACAGATCTCATGGCCAGACCAAACTAAACAATAGAAATTTTTTGTTTTTGGCAGCGGCTTCAGTTTGCGCCTACAGCGCGGCAACATTTCCTTTTGCGGCATTGCGTCTTTGCGCGAGAATAAAAATTGTGAATCTCATGAAGAAGGTAGTGGCGGGGGCGAGACTCATTTTGATTTGCATTTTTATCGCCTTGTATTTGATTATTATTGGCATTCCAGTGCTCACCTACTGTCGCATTGTTTCGAATCCAAGCATTGCCTTACGGCTTTCGAAGCTGCTTGCACGGATGACGTTATGGTTAGCCGGTGTTCGAATCGCTAAAGAAGGTTCGGAGAAAATCAAATCAAACCGTGGCTATGTATATGTTTTAAATCATCGCAGTTTGGTGGATTCAATAATTGCATTTTATGCATTGCCCGGTGATATAAGATTCCTGGCAAAAAAAGAAATCTACAAAATTCCATTAGTAAATTTTGCATTAAGAACAATGGGAATGATCGAAGTGGATCGATCGGATCCTGAAGCTGCAGCAAAGAGTATTGATCGCGCGGTTTCACATCTTCAAAACGGAAAATGTGTTGCGTTGTTCCCGGAAGGAACTCGCAATCGCGGTGATGGACTTCTTCGTTTTAAGAAAGGTGCGTTTGTATTAGCGCTTAAGGCACAGGTACCTGTGGTTCCGGTGGTTTTAATTGGAACGGAAAAAGCGCTTGCGCCGGATACGATCTTTCTTTATCCGGCAACAATCCGTCTGATTTTTCATGATCCGATTGATACAACCGGAATGAACTTCGATCAACGTCACGAATTGCTTGATCGGGCACGTCAGCAAATAGAACAAACGTATCTTTCAACACAGGAACACAAAGACACAACGGTACACTAATTATTTTTTCAAAAAATATATTGTGAACTTCGCGCCTTAGGGACTTCGTGTTGAAAAAGTTACGCTGCAGGTTCGATAATGCGATAGATGGTATCGCGTTTGAGAGGTGTGAAGCCGGCATCACGAATCAGGCGTCGCAAATCTTCTTGCGATGCGCGGAAGTGAGCCCCTGCAGCGGAGACTACATTTTCTTCAATCATTACGCTGCCCATATCATTTGCGCCGAATCGAAGCGCAACCTGTCCGAGTTTCAATCCTTGAGTCAACCACGAACTTTGTACATTTTCGATGTTGTCTAAAAAGATACGAGATATAGCAAGGGTTTTCAGAAAATCGGATGCGGTGGAAGTCGGAACTTGAAGCAAGGTATTTTCAGGCTGAAATGTCCAACAAATAAAAGACATAAATCCGGAAGTTTTGTCTTGAAGATCGCGAATGCGCTGTAAATGTTCAGCACGTTCCTCCAAAGTTTCAACATGACCGAACATCATCGTTGCGCTGGAACGAAGTCCTTGCAAATGGCATTCTTCATGTACAGCTAACCATTCTTCAGTCATACATTTACGCGGTGAAATTTCCCGTCGCACTCGATCTACTAAAATTTCACCTCCGCCGCCAGGTAGTGAATCTAACCCTGCGGCAATTAACCGTTTCACAACTTCATGTAGTGAAATCTTTGAAACCTTGCAGATGTTCACAATTTCAGGCGGAGAAAATCCGTGAATCCAAATGGGATATTTACTTTTGATGTGATGAAGTAAGGCTTCGTACCAATCGATTTTTAATTCGGGATGCAAGCCACCTTGCATTAGAATTCCCGTACCGCCAAGCGCTAACGTTTCTTCAATCTTTTTATCTAAAACTTCATAAGCATGCAAATAAGAATCGTTCTCACCCGGCGAACGATAAAACGCACAGAAAGAGCATTCAACATTGCAAACGTTCGTATAGTTAATGTTTCTATCTACGATGTATGTAACTTCTCTTTCAGGGTGGAATTTGTAACGAACGAAATCAGCGGCCATTCCAAGTTCCAACAAATCATTGCAATGAAACAATTGAATCGCGTCATCATGTGAAATTCTTTTGCCGCTATACACACGCGAAAGAATTTCCGAAACAGAACTTTGCACAGCTACATCCATATATCCGTCCTAATATTGTCAACAAATTTTAGATCAGCTGCGAGGGCCAGGTATCGAGACAACCCCTGGTAGTCGTTCGGGGCGAGCTGATAATGCAAGTCAAGATTATAATATCTTTCCACAAATTTTCTATCCACTGGCAGCATTTCACACGCCTGATTTATTACCAGCTCGGGCGATGTTTGAGCCTCGAGAAATGACTGCTGAAAGATTTCTTTTTCTGATGAGGTTAATCGTCGCAACGATGCCCACAACGCAAATATAAACGGCAGTTTAGTCATTGCATACCACTCAGAAGCTAAATCCCACCTGGTAAAACCTGGAACGTTACTGGTAATCGCAGCATCCCCAATTACTAAAGCGGCATCGCAGGATTTCAACCGATCTTGAATTTCTGTATCCGATGATGTGATGAAGTTTGGCTGATTTTGATATTGGATACGAAGAATGATTTTCAGCAAGTTAACCGAAGTTAATGACGCTGGATCTACTGCCACGGTCTGGATTTTGTTGAGTGGTTTTTGTGAGTAAACAAAAACTGATTCAGTTTGATTTTCAGCTGCAATACCGAGATCAGAAATTGCACGGACATCGGGATGCATCTGAGTTCCTAAAACAGGAATCAGTGCAACATCCACTTCGTTCGCAATTAGTTTGCGGAAACACGCAGAAGGAGTATCAAGAATTAGATCATGATCCTGGCGATGTTGCAGGCCATAGATTAGCGGCAGCGCATTTATGTAGCATATTCCGGCGATTCGCATTCTAAATTCACCAATGAGACTCTGGGGTGAATCTACTGTGGTCTTGTCTGCGGCATTGTTTGTGGCATTGTTTGTGGTCTTTCGCGCATCGCCTCAATTCTTTCTGATCTCACCTGCAAGTTTTCAAAATATACCAGACTTGGCCCACCAGTAACCAAACCGACCTGACCGCCAGTACTGGTTTGATCTTTCACATCGAGAACTGGTTCACCATCCAAAAATGCTTTGATGTGATCAAGATAACAAACTGCTTTCAGCTCATACCAGCGATCAGGCACAATGCTTCGGTTTTCACGTTTCAGTGGTTTGAATCCAGCAAGCGCAGCCCGTGTAAGGGTCAACCTCTGATCCTTTGTATTCAGGAATAGCATGTAATAGCTATAAAGATTCCGATAACGCAATATCAGGCCACCAGCTTGAATATCCGGATTTTCACTGCTGATGTAGATACGCGTTTTTATTTCGAAATCATAATAGTCATTTCCTTTCAAGAGCACTTTCGGGTAATCAGCATACTTGATACTCTGACCTAACACCGGCAGATTTAATTTGTTCGGTGTTACAATTTCCCATTTTCCCGATAACGCTTCAAGATCTTCCAATACATCAGGACGATCGAACTTCCAGTTCTGGTCAACTCCACGTGAAACGTAAGTAGCTCCCATCCAGAGCAATGGAAGCGTCAAAAGCAACAGGTATTTTTTCATGCACTAACCTTAGAAGTCATAACCGATCGAGAAATCAAATTGGATACCATCGGTAATTGTATAACCACTGAGCGGTTGCCTGAGGTCGATGATTCCATTTTCATCCGCAATACGGCCTTTTCCAAATACTTTTGAGAAATCAAAGTTCATTGGCAAGCCGCCTGCATAGAATGTAAACCCGGCTCCGAATGATCCTGCGCCTTCAGCGAAATCAAGCAGGAAAACCTTATCATCTACGTGTTTTGTCGAAAAGTTAGGGAATGAAACATTTCCAAGAGCATCATTTAGATAGTCGATCTTGAAGTAGTCAAGAAACGCTTTTGCTCGCAATTGACCTAGAAAAGGAATGCGTGGATTAGGATACACCGGGAACCGATACTCCAGATTTCCAATTCCACCTTTTTGTCCGGCGATTTCACGGAAATCAAATCCGCGAATATCCAAACCACCGCCATACGAAAAGATTACCGGATCGTCGCCCGCAGTATAAAAACCGCGTAGACGACCTGCAATCAAACTTCTGTTAGTGATGCGAATATATTTGCGGAGATCGCCTTCATAGATTACACGTGATACCCAGGTATCTTTTACCGGTGGTGAATAATCTACAGACAATCTGAATGTATAACCAGTAAGCGGACCGAATTCGCGGAACCGTGTTGTCTCTCCAACAAAAGCAGCACTTAATGGAATGTATCCGCCATTCGATAAGAAATCTTCCAGATTATTCTGACGTAAGAAATTCTCGTAAATTCTCTGGACATCGTTGTCAAAGAATTCTTGCGACAAATCAAAAACACCGGCACCTACTTCAAAACGATAATAGCGGCTCAATGGAAATTGCCCCAGAATACGGCCGCCATATATTCGAGACCGTACAACATCATCTGTAAATCCTGTTTGTACTGCTATTTCGTTCGGAACTGTTGTCAAAAAGAAATCATCGTTAAAAACGAAATCCGTTAAATACTGGAAGCGATGTCCAAGATTAAGATACCCTGCGTAATACGATTGAAAACCTCGAATCCTACTGGTGTAGAAACGGAATTCTTGATCGCCTAAGATATCCTGCAATACAACACCTGATGCGACTGCAAACGTATCTCCAGAAACACCGGTAATTACGCTAGGACGTCCTCCAACCAGCAAACGAAGCTTTTTGTCTTTGACTTTCTTTTCATCCACTACAAGATTTTTTGTAGGCTGAAAATCGGAAATTACAGGACCTTCTTTTGGATATTCGCGTGATTGGCCTTCTTCACCTTGCGCCTCACCTTCTGCGCTTGCCATTGCAGCAGTTTTCTTTAACGTTTCTCCTGCAAGCGGCTCAGAATCTTTTGCGATTACCGCCACAGGCTGAGGCAGGTCCATAATAAACAATCGATACTGTCCTTTAAAAAATGTTGTGAACGCAACTCGCTTTTTATCTCCCTCATAAAACACTGCCGGGCTGAAGTTGCTTCCAATTACATCGGTGAACTGAAGTTTTTCTCCGGTATTCATATCCAGCGCATAAAGGTTATATGCGCCGGTTTTATCTGCAGCATAATAAACCCGGTTTGATTTTGCATCGTAAACGGGGCTTGTAGAGTCATAATCCGAAAAAGTAAGCTGCTCAACCTTTGATGGATTTGCCATCTCCATCCGCATAATTTGATCGCGCGAATTTATACGGTTGGTGTAATAGATGAACTTTCCATCAGGTGAGTACATAGGAGTTTTTTCGAACAAAATATCGTTTGTTAGTTTGCGATATTTTTTCGTTTCCACATCAATTGCATAAAGATCCGGCTGAGCATCTTTAAAACCGGTGATAATCACGGTACGTCCATCGGGCGAAATAGTGGGAGACGCAGCCTGATCTATATCCAATTTAATTTTATCGATGCTGTGGCCTTTCTGTGAATCCACAATAAAGAGTGAACGACGTTTGCCGGTACGAGCGAAATAACAGACATAACGTCCGTCTGAACTCCATGCAATGTTGCGGCCTTCAAATCTCCAGCTGTCTGTCGTTAAATAATCATAGGAAGTGGTAAAACCACCAGTTAAATTGTGAACGACATTTCCTTCACGATCAATTTTCAAAATATCCCATTCGTAATCGCTGTAATTGGAAGTAAGAATCGCAAACTCCTGTCCATTCGGTGAGGGTGCCTGCGAAAAAACTTGTCGATATTGTCTGGGCAGTTGAATTTCATGACCATAATCAACCGGCGACTGTTTGTCACGATATTCCTTGAACCTTTCACGCAGATAGGCAGAGAATTGTTCATTAAATTCTTCTTCCTTAACTCCTAGCGCGCTATAAATTACTTCTTCCGTACCAAGCAACGTAGCTTTCTTCATGTAGAACCAGAATTGGCGGATTGCAGCTTCACCATATTTCTCTCGGATGAATTCAAATACTGCGTGTCCAACGTTGTATGGTGCACGGCCGAGTTCCTGTGTGCCGCCAGGATAAATCATGTCGCGTTCTACACTTATAAAAGGAAGCCGCTCCGTTAATACGGCATCTCGAACCACCATCAGATCTGCGGGATCCCACATCCCTGTACCATAATCAGCAAATCCTTCCATGACCCAGAGAGGCGGACTGGAGCGAACGATTGGAGATAAAATTCCTCCAAACAACATTGAGAATTCGAAAACGTGAGTGAGTTCGTGCGTTATCAAACTTTGCAAATGATCTGAAGGTTGATCAATTGCAAAAGCCATTCTGTTGTACACAGGTTCAGCAGCACCAAGAATTCCTTCCTGAATTTGCAGATAATTCACCTGCTCAAATTCACTTTGTGTTTTGAAGAATATCAGTGGAATCTTGAATTCAATATCATGCTGTAATTGTGCACTCAATTTGTCATAAGCGGATTCAGCCATACTGGCCACACGTTGTAGTTGTGTGCCCGCCTGGGGATAAAAATAGATTTCGAAATGGGTTGTCCTGTAGGTCTTCCAGTGGAACGTATCGTATTTGACATTGTTTTTGCCGTAATAAGGAACGATTTGCGCGTACAACGGGATGGCCGTAAGGAGGGTCAATAGGGTTAATGAAACTCGTTTAAGCATACGTACCTCTCATGGTTCAAGTAAGGTTCGAGAGCCTGCGACCCGGTAAGGAACAAGGATTCCAACAATTTTAGGAGTCATTCTTTCGAATACATCATAAAAAAGAGGAAGACTGACATTATCAATATCATCATAGACCTCTTCTTCTCTGAAATTTTCCTGAAAGAGTTTTTCTCCTGTTGTGCCGTCTATCAAGTAAAGATTCACTCCAAGGATTAGCTGTAACCTTGCTTTGGTCGTTGTTACATCACGCTGAACCCCTGTACGTGGATTTGTAACTCTTTCGGTTATAAGTCCGCTCTTTTCTTTGTTAGAAAAGTCAACGGACCCGGCAAGAATCATTGTCCCTTCCTTTTTTCCGATGTCCTGGGCCATCCAGAAAGCAGGATCCTTCAAAATTTCATCGGGCTTCTTGGTCTTATCAAATTCGACTTTTAAGTCTTCTATCTCATAACCACTTTTGTCTTTGAATTCAGTTTTTAATGTCTCTTTGATTTCTTTATTTATGTTGATATTAACAACTTTATCCACATCATTAGTGCCGGTAATAATAAAATCGCAGATGAATAACTTCTTATATCCCTTAGCTACATATTTTGGGCGTAATGGGGCCGAGATTTGAACTTCAGTTGATTTTTTAGCGTAGGCTGTTGGAAATAAGGAGATTAAAAAGATGACAACAATTACTATAGACAATCTGCTCATAACGAATTCCAGGTGGGATACAAAATGGTTGCGCTCAAAGAGCCAACCTCATTTTTTCTGTCGTTGATATTTCCGGTAAAAGTCCCTGAAACGGTCTATGTTATTTTTGATGACTTCGCTCTGACCATCTAACCGGTAAGATATCTCGTACTCCTCCATTGCTAGATCATATTCTCCCAACTGTTCATATGCTACTGCAAGATTATTGTGTGCCATCACATTATCATGATCCAGCTGAAGTACTTTCTGCCACCGGTAAATTGCTTCATCCCAATGATCATTTTTTGCAGCACGCACACCAAAAGCTAGCTGTTGTTTGATTTCTTCGGGCATTTTTTGGCCGGCTTGCAACTGGAATGAAGAAGAAAGAAGAACAAAGGAGAGCAAAACGTACGACCGTATGTTCATGATTCTTCGGTTGATAGACAAAAATTATAGGGGTTTTATTTTTCGGGCGCAAGCTGTAAAAAGCTGAATTTCATATAGATGAAGCTTCTTTTGGTTGCGACTTCAGCTTTGCCCGTGATAGGATGTCCTCAGGAATCGCTGCTTTTGTCTGGGGCGGAGCCTGGAAACGATGTTGCTCTTTTTTCTATGAATTCTTTTCCTTTAGAGCTTCTGAATCTTTCCCCATTCCTTCAAATTTCACCACAAGAACAAAAAGCGCATTCATGGTTAGAACCTGTTGCAAGAATTCACGCATACATTTTTATTTCTCTTCAAAAACGAAAGTCTTCACTGTTTGAGGATTGTTTATTAGCTGGTCATAGCTTTGCGGCTGAATACGTGGGTTCTAATCCTGAAAATCCAACTGCAACTTTGGAAAGCCATCTTTTGGAGGCCGCACGCAATCTTCAGGATGTGAATTTATTTCAAGGATCATCAGGACACATCATGGTCCGCTATCAAAATACGGAAGCAGAACTATTTCCATTCATGATTCTTTCGCAGGGAGTCCTGTTCTGGCTTTACAGCTGCTCTCCTGGACTTTTTGTTTATACAAATTTTTCCGAAAACAGAATTTCAATTGAATACGGTACGTCCGCTTTTGATGAAGTTATTGATGCCCTTTTGGATCATGGTTGGTACCGTGTGCTGTTAAGAGCAGCCGATACTCTACCGGATCATCGCAAAAAGTCGTATCAAAACCGGATGTATTCAGCCTATTGTTTTCTGGCTTGCGATTATTACAAAGCCCACCGATATCGTGAAGCAGTTGCAGAATTTGAGAAGGCAATGTTTATCCAGTCGAACATGCCTCAGCTTTATTACAATCTCGCTCTGAGTTATGCGCGATTAAATGAACATCGTAAAGGAATTCGCCTGTTAAATAAGTTAAATCGCGTCAAACCAGGTCAGGCAAAAACCTATGAACTATTAGGTGATTTTTATTTTCATTTAGGTGAACTGGAGCGCGCCTACTCTCTATATCGAAAAGCGAGTGAGATGGCAGATAGCAAAGGTGTTATTGAAGCCAAGCTAAAAAAAGTTGAGGAGCGAGTTCCCAAATTAAAAGCAGATGCGCGTAAAGAAGATGAAAAGGAAGAAAAATTTTCAATTCAGTCTTGTTTGCAAGATTTAACACATGACGCTGAGTTGGGAATATTTTCCGCCGTGTTGGGACGTGAAAAAGAGCTGCTGCAAATGCAGGAAATTTTAGCTTGTCAGAGTAAGAAGAACGTTCTGATACTTGGCGATCCAGGTGTTGGTAAAACAGCCCTTGTTCAAGAACTTGCCTACAACATCATTTCCGGTGGTGTAAGTGAACGATTTCTTGAACGTCCGATCTTCCGTGTAAACCTCGGAGCATTATTAGCAGGTGCTAAATTTCGAGGCCAGTTTGAAGAACGTGTTATGAATTTGATCCGCGAAGCAAAAAAATTGAATTGCATACTGTTTTTAGATGACATTCATCAAATTGTCGCCGGCGGAAGTTCTCGTAACTCCGCTATGGAAGCTTCGCAATTCATAAAGCCGGCATTATTGAATGATGAAATCCAGGTGATTGGCGCAACAACTCTGGAAGAATTTCGAACTTCGGTAGAAAAGGACAGTTCATTCTTGCGTTGTTTTCAATTAATCAGATTGGAAGAGCCTGATCACGAAATTCTGTTGAGGATTTTGGGTGAATATAAAACTGCCTTGGAAAGATTTCATCATGTTGTGATTAGTGAGGAGTCGCTTGAAACGGCGCTGTTGTGGGTAAAAGTTCTACTGCGTGATCGCGCGTTGCCGGATAAAGTTTTAGATGTGTTGGATCGTGCCGCGGCTCGGGTTTCAATCAAAGAAAAACCGGGAACTGTAACTTCCGAAATCATTTTGGAAACATTATCCGAAATTAGTGGGGTGCCATTAAATCGGATGAGTATTTCTGAGCGCGTTCATTACCGCAACATTGAAAGTTTTCTTGCTCGTCGCGTTGTTGGACAAGAGCAAGCGATCCGTACAGTTTCAAAAGTATTATGCACTTCGAAACTACGAATGAATCTGAATCCTGCACGTCCAAAAGGCATTTTCTTATTCATCGGTCCGACCGGAGTTGGTAAAACCGAGCTTGCTAAAGCGATGGCGCAATTTTTGTTCGGACATGAAGATCGTATCGTACGTATTGATATGTCCGAATATATGGAACGATACAGCGCATCACGTTTAATTGGGACGTCCCCGGGATATGTTGGATATTACGATCAAAATCAATTGGTCGATAAAATTCGCACCAATCCGTACAGTTTGATTCTGCTGGATGAAATTGAAAAAGCGGATCCACAGTTGTTAAGCATCTTCCTGCAAGTTTTTGATGCAGGCAGGCTCACTGATGGCAAAGGAAAGGTGGCGTATTTTGATAATACAACGATTGTAATGACGAGTAATGTTGGGACTCACCTTTTCGCACAAAATCGTTTGGGTTATGGGTTTGAACAGGAAGGTGGTCATGTTACCCGCTCCGATTTGATGAAGGAAGTAAAACGATTTTTTCAACCTGAATTCTTGAATCGAATCGACGAAATTGTTTTCTTCAGTTCGCTGAAGTTAGAAAATGTACGTGAAATTGCACAAATGAAGTTGACATCGATTTTCGAACAGCTCAAAAAACAAGAAAAAGAATTAGTTGTTCAAGAGGATGCCATGCTCCAGTTATGTAAAATGGGATATGATTACGAATACGGAGCACGAAATCTGGAAAGAGTTTTGCGGCGCTGCATTCTAGATAATCTGGCTGAACTGGCGTTAAGCGAACAATGGCCGTCCATCAAAGCTCTATCAGCGGAGTTGGAAAATGGGGAATTTGTATTGAAAACGGACGCGAATACTGGTCTGCACGAGTTAATGTCGTCCAATTTAGAGGAACAGGATTTCCTTGAAAAATAAGTTTCACTTTAGTTTAGAGGGTGACTTTTATGAGTGAAAAAGGCCGAGCCGTATTCAGAACAATCCTGAACATTGTAATTGTGATTGTTGTGTTGGTTGGAGCCCTGGAGTTCCTTTTATATAAACAACTTTCACAATTCACAAAAGTCCCACCACCTGCCAAAGAATTAAGTCCTGGTACATTTTTGCTAAAAGTAAATGAGATTCCTTTTACTGCAGCCGATGGCGCAGATTTACATGGATGGTTGATTCAAGGAAAACCAGGATGCCCTGTTTTAATTATGGCTCATGAATATGGTTCGAATCGATCTGATCTTCTGGGCAAATTAGAAACTTTGATTTCTTCATTGAACAAACAGGGGTATTGGATTTTCCTTTTTGATTTTCGTGGGCATGGTCAAAGCTCAACCCCAAGTGCCCTGGGATATAAAGAGCAAGAAGATCTTCGTGCAGCATTAACAGAAGTACTGAAGTACAAACAAATTGAACCACGTATTGGAGTACTCGGGATCGGAATGGGAGCTATTGCTGCAATACAAACCTGTGGTGATGTTGATTCAGTGAAATTTGTGATTCTCGATTCAGTGTACGATGACATTCCTGCGCAGTTATCAGAGAAAATTATTGATCAGTATCCTTTTGTAGAATTTGCGAAACCGGCTTTGCTGTACGCGGTAGGGTTAAACATGCGGCCCATTACTGGTGTGAAGTCAGAACATATGAATTTAGAAGAGATGATGCCGAAACTTTATCCAAAGCCTGTGTTGTTTGTTGAGCGAACTCCATTAAGTCCTGGTGCGCGCCGGCTATATGACGCTACCAAAGAACCAAAAGAATTAATTCAATTAGGCGAAACTGCCTCCGGAGAACTTATCGGTGATGTTCGAGAACGCTATAAGAATGAAATTGGGGATAAGATCCTTCAATACTTCCCGCCTTCACTGACACAACAAACAATCGAAATTATGAAGTAATTCGCTTGTTGCAACACACGATGGAAACTTAAATTATTTTTGAACTATGAAAGATTGGGTGCTAATTACCGGCGGTGCAGGTTTTATCGGCTCACACCTTGTCGATTTCCTGTTGGACAAAGGATACGCAGTAATCTGTATGGACAATCTCCTTACTGGAGATATTTCCAATATCAGTCACATTTACAACAAAGATTTTTTGTACATCAAACATGATGTAACGCAATTCATTTATGTAGACAAGCCATTACGTTTTATTCTTCATTTCGCCAGCCCGGCATCTCCGATTGATTATCATGAATTCCCGATTCAAACACTGAAGGTTGGTTCACTTGGAACTCATAAAGCACTTGGTCTGGCGAAAGATCACAAAGCTACCTTTGTGTTAGCTTCCACTTCTGAAGTTTATGGCGATCCATTGGTTCATCCGCAAAGCGAAGAATATTGGGGAAACGTAAATCCGATTGGGCCGCGCGGTGTATATGATGAAGCGAAACGTTTTGCAGAAGCAATGACAATGGCATATCACTACTATCACAAAATCGATACAAAAATTGCGCGGATATTTAATACATATGGTCCGCGAATGCGTTTGAAAGATGGACGCGCAATTCCAAGTTTCATCAGCCAGGCATTGACCGGCGAAGATCTCACCGTATTTGGAAATGGGAAACAAACTAGAAGTTTTTGCTATATTTCCGATTTAGTAGAAGGAATTTACAGGTTAATGATTTCGAATTATAACGAACCAGTAAATATGGGTAATCCGAAAGAAATGACAATTTTGGAGATGGCAGAGACAGTCTTGCGAATGACCGGTTCGAAATCAAAAATAGTATTTGATCCTTTGCCTGTTGATGATCCAAAAGTTCGGCAACCCAATATTGAGCGCGCGAGAAAAATTCTTGGATGGTCTCCAAGCGTTAGTTTAGAAGATGGTTTAAGAACTACAATCGATTATTTTCGATCTAAAATTTCACCCGATCGCAGCCAGTCTTAATTACCACAAAGACGCAAATATGTTTCGATCCCGAATCCTTAATGCTGTTTTGTTTGTCTTAATAGCATTTGCTTTTGCATGCTTAGGCTACTTTGGGTTCGACTGGTGGAAAACAGCACAAAAGAAACGACAGCTCTTCGTATATTTCCAAAAAGATAGTCCGGTAACCCAGCGAATTCCCAAAGATGCCATTGCCTACATAAACCTGTTTGATTTCAAACGGGTTCATTCCAGTATTCAGGGAACAAAACTCAATGACACACTTGCTCACTGGATCGATACAGAACTTTCAGGAAATCACAATCCAAATCCTCTCATGGGAGGAGTGCTGGAAAAAACAATCTTGAATGTTATCGGAGAGGAATTTGGTATTGCTGTTTTGCCTCCCATCAACAATAAGCCACAACTTTTCGCAGTCGCACGCCTTGCACCCGGATCGGATTTGTTTGTAGGACTGGCATTAGCCAACAATCGAAAAATGAAAAGGAGCCGGATTGGAGACGATACCATTTACGCTTTGCCTTCCGGACATTTAGATATGGGTGATCTCTACATCATGATCAAATCGAGTTATGTATATGCAGCCACAGATCCTCAAAGAATAGAAGCATCATCAAAAGGGAATTCGGGAGGGCCTGATTTTTTGCAAGACTTAAGTGTGCATCAAATTCCTGAAGATACTTTCGTCTTTATTGAAACCAAGAAACATACACTTTCCGGAATCATTCATGGAACGAACAAGACTTACAAACTGGAAACGACATCTGAATCGCTTGTACAAAGCAGTATCCCGCCGGTTCCTGCTAACTCGGCAGTGTTCCAATTTCAAACGAACGCTCCGGAAATTTTTGGACAACCATCTACAAGTTTTGCACTTCAGTCAATCAACGGAGCACCTTCAGCGCGGTTCGCATTTAGTTTCGTATCAACCGAAGCATCTCAGAATTTTGAATCATGGTACTTGCGTAACGCAAATTATGAAAAGAAAGAGCAGGATAGTAACGAAACTTCTGGTGTTCAATGCCTTCCATTGCGAATCGAAGATGATGATCTGGTCTTTTGTTCCAAAGGAAGAACCTACCTGATTGCTGAGCCATCCATAAGTCTCCAAACTGCAGCGGCAGAGATGCAAGATGTACAGGTTCAAAATTTGCCAATGACTTTAAAAGTTGGGCTTCAATCAGAATCGTTAGCCATGTTTCAGAAGAAAATTGAAGCTGACGACTGGAGTGAATTTTCAAAAGCAAGTGTTTTCTACTTTTTGAGTTGTTTGAAAAAGATTCGCGGAAGCATCGATGGTTCTAATCACGAAATCGTAGCAGAAATTCAGTGATTACAACCTTGATGCTATCTCTTCGACTGCACGTTGAATTGCTCCCGGTGGTCCGAGTGATTCAACAACCTTCTCTAAATTCTCTTTCATCTTCTGAATCTCATCAGGACGATCCAACAAGTCTAAGGCTGCCTGACATAATTTGTCAGGAATCATACGATCTTGCATGAATTCCGGAACAATTTTCTTGCCCGCGATCCAGTTTACTAAACCGTAATAAGGAACCCGCACCAATACTTTTCCTAATTGCCATGATATGTGGCTGACACGATAAACGATCAACAGCGGAATTCCAAGAATTGCGCATTCTAAAGTGCTCGTTCCTGAAGCAACTAACATTAAATCGCAAGCACTCATTGCAGCATATCGATTTTCATGAACAGCACGAACGGATAAAGGCAGATCGTTTTTTTCCTTTTTGATTGAAGGTGGCCACATTATCAGTGTTTCGCCACCGCGTGCATTTTGAATCTTGTTTGCAGCGTCTAACAACAATGGCTTGTGACGAAAGATCTCAATCTCGCGGCTGCCTGGCATTAATCCGATAGCCGGCCGTTTCGCGATTTCAAATTTCAGTTGTTTGGAAAGTTCCTCCTGAACAATCTCAACCAGAGGATGTCCACAATAAACAACCGGCACTCCCGCTTCTTCGTAAATCGATTTTTCAAAAGGCAGGACGCAGATCATCAGATCGATATGATCACGCAAAAAATTCACACGATTTTTGCGCCAGGCCCAAATTTGTGGACTGATGAAGTAAAACACTTTAATGCCGCGTTTTTTCAGGAATCTCGCAACACGAAAATTGAAATCGGGGAAATCGATCAGGATGGCAAAATCTGGATGTTGTTCGTTCACCCATTGTTTAAGTAACGAAAAAGCATTGTGCAGGTGTTTCAGTTTGGAAAAAACTTCAAAAACTCCAATTACAGCTACATTTGAATAATCGAATAAAAGTTGAACGCCAGCATCTTGCATATGATGTCCACCCATGCCGGCAATTTGAATTCCAGGTAAACGCTTTTGAAATTGCGTCGCAAGCCTTCCTCCATATAAATCTCCGGAAGCTTCACCTGTTACGATCAGAGCTTTCATGAAGGGTTATTGTAACCCGCAAATATTCAAGCATCGAGTAGGAGGTGAGGTTACCCCCACCGTCCTCTCACACCACCGTACGTACGGTTCCGTATACGGCGGTTCATATTGTAAGTTGAATCCGTTTCACTTGATCAAGCAGTGACACAAGTCCAAGTGTATCAAAGTACTTTTTGGGAAAAGCTTCGTTCATGTGTGATGCTCCGGCATTCCGCATCTACGACCATCGCTTCCGTGCAGGTACCGGACTTTGAAGATATTGGCCTTCTCATCCGCGGTGATTCGCCTTTTATGCGGTTTCTGTTCGTCAAGCCAGCGCTTTGCCTGCGGCTTCCTTCAGATTTCATCTCGCGATGAACACCCTTGCCGTCCGGCTAACAGTTCCCCCTGCCGGGTCTGTAAAGAACTTTCATCTTCAAGAGTGTGCGCCCTGCCGGGCGCACCAAAAACAAAACCGGCGGTAGCAATCCCGCCGGCTTTTGTATGATCTGTTTATCTTATTTTTTTTCGAGCTGAATTGTTATGCTGTGCGTAGCTGTGTTATTCACAAGAATGTCTTTGCTGAACGATGTATATCCAGGCCGCACTACTTCAACACGATGCGTACCATCTGCAAGCAAAACTTGAATTTCACTATTGTTCTGCCCATCCGCAGTTCCATAATAGTTACCATCAATATATATGGTGGCGTCTTTAGGCTCTACCTGGAAAATCATCATCGTCTTTCCAGCTGAATTCTGTTGGTAACGTTCCTGTTGCTCATCCGAACCATAGGGTTCGACATTACGATTGTACTGATCCTGATCGCGGTCCTCGGGTTGATATTCTTGATCTGGCGAAGCGTAACCACGATTGTACTCTCTGTCACGCTCTTGATTTTGATATCGTCCTTGATCTTGATATTGCCCTTGATCTCGATTTTGATCTCTGTATTCGCTTTCAGGCAATCTCATTTCATTTTCAGGAATTGCATCATTGCCTGGCTGCATCTGCCGTTCAATTTTGTAACTCTGCCCTGGTAACACACGCAGGTCCATTGTATAAGGCTGATATCCCTGCGCTCGAACAACGATACGATGTTTTCCGGGTTCAACATTCATCTTCTGATACCAACTGTTAAAGTCATCTACTGTCCCGACGTAATCTCCATCCAAAAATACCTGAGCATTTTTTGGCTTTACCTCGAGTTTGACTTCACCATAGCCAGAATAATAGCCCCCATAAGCTGGATATCCGTAGCCGTAGCCATATCCATAACCATAATATGGATAGCCCCAGCCATATCCGAATCCGAAATAGGGATAATAGTATGGTCGATAATAAAATCCCGAATGGTACCCATGATAACCGTGATATCCACCGTAACCATGATAGCCACCATGGTAACTGCCATGAGAGCCACCGTGGTAGCTGCCATGAGAACCACCAGACGAATGCGCTACAGCTTTTTGAGCTTCAGCTATTTGACCAAACAGACCAAACCCTGCTAACAAAACCAACACAAGGAAAAAAATCTTAAGTGCCCTCATACGCAACACTCCTTTTCAATCCTTTATTTCAGCAAAGAACATGCCAGCGCATCTTTCGTCGTTGAGCTTAGACGGCCACATACAAAATGGCATACAGTCGTAATTTAAATGAGACAACATGACAATTCCAATAGCTACAGACTAAGCTTGGTGTAGATTCTTGCTACATCGGAATCTGACACATCAGCTGTTACCGCCTCACCATTAATCATAGTGCGAAGAACGTCAGCGGAAGTAACGTTATGAATGATGTGATGAAGAACATGGGTTGAACTTTTGTAATAAGTAGGAATATTCAAAACGGCGAGATCAGCTCGTTTGCCTGATTTAAGAGAGCCAATAATTTTGTCCATTTTAAGCGATTCTGCACCGCGGATCGTCATCATTTCAAGAATTTGTTGCTCAGTTAAAACTGGTTTGCCTTCGCGCGATCTTTGTTGAAGAAAAGCAAAACGTGCTTCTTCAAACATATCTAACCTGTTATTGCTTGCCGCACTATCAGTTCCGATACAGACCCGAATTCCGCGATCAAGCATTGAAATCACGGGGGCAATACCGTGTGCAAATTTTGCATTCGACTTCGGACAATGCACCACTGAAATGTCATAACTCCTAATAACATCCAGATCTGAGTCATTCGCTTGAACCAGATGTGCTAACAATGGTTTTGTTTCAAAAATTCCGGTTTCACGCAAATGAGTGATACTCGACTTCCCCAAAATCTTCCAGTCGGCTGCTCTTTTTTGTAAAAACTCTTGAATCGGACCACTTCGCTGACCAATGAATTCTTCTTCTTCACGGCTTTCGGCTGCATGAAAACTAACAGGCACATCATTATCAACCGCCCATTTACCAATTTGCTGATACAACTCCGGTCGAACCGTAAAACACGCATGCGGAGAAATTCCGATTTGCAATCGCGGTGAGCTATATGTTGAAACTAATTTGGGAAAATGTTCCTGGATTTTTTTCCATGATTCATCTGCTTGCTGCTTTTCAACGCCGAAAACCTCCAGGTAAAAAATGCCTCTTAGCGGACTTTTCGAAAGTTCCTTCAACGCAATTTCAAAATCACATAAATCCGCAACTGTGGTGATGCCGCCCCGAATGCATTCTGCAATCCCTAATCTTGTGGATATAGCAACGTCTTCTTCATTGAGTTTTTCATACTTCACTTCTGTCAACTTCCGAATCCATGGAAAGAAGGAAAGATCATCAAACAAATTTCGCAGTGCGGTATATGCGAGATGGGTGTGAGCGTTGACTAATCCAGGAATGATGCAACTGCCGGGGATACATTCCTCATTCAATGAAATCGGTCGAATTTTTTGAATGATGCCATTCTGAATTTCAATTGCATGGCGATAGAGTGCTGGAGCAGTTACGGGGAAAATCCATTCTGCAGTAACGGTATTCATCGATGTAAAAGTATCATAAAATTGCCACATGCCTCCCCGTATTGTTGCCAATACTTACCTTTTTTTCCGAGGTTTCACCATCGATTCACAATTAAGATCGAAAACCTTACAAATGTTGCAGAAATTTCAGGAGCGAGTCGAATCAACACCTCAGCAGGAATTAGAACGCCGTTCACCAAATGAAAAATGGAATGCGATGGAAGTCGCATTTCACGCGGTCAATAGCACTAAAGGCATCTTGCGAACTTGCGAAGGACTTCGTGCGAAACAAAATGTACCCGATTCCGATCGATCGAATGCTGGACGTACAAAAACCGTAAGCCGCGATGATTTAATGGCTTTGATAAAACGTGTATATGATATGACCGATCAGTTCGATTTTAAAAAAGTGAAAACTGCTTCCATCGCGCATCCGTTTCTGGGCAAAAAAGATTTTCAGCAATGGCTCGTTCTAAATCTAGTACATCTTGAACGACATTACCGCCAGCTTGATCGAGTGCTTTCAAACTAAAATGCCTCTCCGACGTCTAACGCTCAAACAAATTCCCGCATCAGAAAGACCAAGAGAACGTTTAATTCAGGACGGTGCAGATTCGCTCACCGATGCAGAATTACTGGCGATTGTTTTAGGATCCGGAACACCATCGGAAAGTGCGTTGCAGTTAGCACAACGTATTTTGAAAGAATGTGCAGGACTGGATGCGCTGTCAAAAATGAGCATAAGTGAATTGCGTAACTTTCATGGAATCGGAGATGCAAAAGCAGCGCAGCTGAAAGCAAGTCTTGAGCTTGCCAGGCGTTATTCTACTAACCCAAAAAGAGATTCTGAAAGATTCAACAGCAGTGAGATTGTGTTCCGGCACTTTCGTGGTGAACTTGGTTCAAAACCTCAGGAAGAATTTTGGGCGATCTCACTGAATGTAAAAAATAAATTGATCGCCAAACATTTTGTTAGCCGCGGCACATTGACTTCGAGTCTGGTTCATCCAAGAGAAGTTTTTCAGAAGGCCATCCGGGATTCCGCAGCAGGAATGATTGTGGTTCATAATCATCCATCTGGAGATCCGGATCCAAGTCCTGAAGATCGCAAAATTACTTTGATCCTTGCTGAAGCTGGAAAATTGTTAGGAATTCCTTTGCTAGATCACGTGATTATCGCTAAAGGAAATTATTTTAGCTTTAAGGAATCCGGACTCTTGTAACTATTGATCCGTTTTTTCCGGTTTGTATCCCAATATTTCTGCGATCTGCATCAAAGCACCAGTTCGGATCTTTTCCCATTGTGAGTAAAGGTCAGGATCTGTTTGTTCGCTCAAATTCGAAGAAATTTGCGCAGCTTGATAATACAAACGATCGAATGCGCTCCGTGCCTCAAGCGAATTTGACCCAAATCGAAGACAGGTATTTCTAAAACGTGATACACGCTCGTTCAGTTCAGAAAGTTCGTCCTTAAACTTTTCACTCTTAAGTTGCTCGGACTGGGATTCCAGCTGTTGGGCCAGATCGGCCACTTTTATTTCTTCCGGCGACATCGGTTCATGTTTCGCCTTATAACCTCCACAACCAAAACTAATTGAAAGGATGGCTAATAGAAATAAACATTTTTTCATGAACAACCTGTTTTTGGTTTTACGTATTACGCATTACGTTTTACGCAGACGCTGAATTGTAAAGCGTAGTTTTTTTGAAGCACGATGGCAATCAAAAATTACTTATTCTTCATGTGCCATTGTTTCGCAGCGTTTACAAATTCCTGAAACAAAGCAGCTTGCTGAGTCGATACACGCCACATCCGTTCGGGATGCCATTGGACTCCCATTAAGAATTGACCACCGTTCTTGTTTTCAAAAGATTCGATTACACCATCTGGCGAAATAGATGTAGGTCGTAAACCAGGTGCAATGGTTTTAACACCCTGATGATGAATACTGTTTACATCGATTTCGGATTTTCCAAAAATCCTATGAACAATTGAGCCTTCTTCCACTTTCACACTATGCGCCGGAGTTGTGTAGGGCTCACCTTGCCAATGCGTAATACCGCTGTTTAATTCGTGCGGAATGTCTTGATATAACGTACCGCCGCAAAAGACATTGATCGATTGATGCCCGAAACAAATTCCAAAAACCGGAACCTTTTTTTCCATTGCTTTTTCCAGCAATAAGAAATCGGATTCATCTCGTTCCGGACCGCCTTCACCATAATATGGTGATACTTCCGAGCCATAATATTTTGGATCTACATCCGTTAAACTTCCCGGTAGTAAAATACCATCGGCCAGTTCTATTACCCTTGCAGCGTAATCGCGCGTGGCCATTAACGGCAGACACACCGGAACTCCTCCCGCATTTTCGATCGCTTCTAAATAGCCACGGCGAATGTAAAACATATCGTCCGTGCTCCGCGTACACAGATTGATAGCTATGATCGGTTTGAATTCATTCATACCCCTCATCTCCCTGGAGTTTCACCCCACAATGCCTTATGTAGTTGAATCTGAAATCGAACAGGTAATTTATCTCCCAAAATCCATTCTGCCAACTGATCTGCAGGCATTTTCTGATAAACCGGAGAGAATAATATCAGATTTTTTTGATGGAGTTGATACCTGTTCATAATTTCAACTGCCCAGTCATAATCTTTCCGACTATTAATCACAAACTTAATTTCGTCCTTCGGACCCAGATATTGCAAGTTTTGCCAGTTCATATGCTCGGTCATTCCGCTTTCCGGACACTTTATGTCGAGGATCCTAATGATTTCAGCTGGAAGAACCCGTATATCAAGAGCTCCGCCAGTCTCAATTAATACCGTATGTCCTCGACGAAGTAATTGCGAACAAAGCTCAGGAACTTCCTCTTGTAGCAAAGGTTCTCCGCCGGTAATTTCCACGAGGTTGCAGCCGTGAGGTTCAATTGCGGTCAGGATTTCCTCAATTGTCATTTTCTGCCCGCCATAAAAAGCGTACTCCGTATCGCACCAAGCACACCTCAGATTACATCCGGTGGTCCGGATAAAACTGCATGGAATCCCGGCGTAGGATGATTCCCCCTGAATCGATTTAAAAATTTCTGTAATGACCAAACTAATTTTCACCGCGGAGCCGTGGTTTGAGCTCTCCTAATGATATTTTATGAATTTTTCCCTGCGTTCCTCAAACGCATCTTTCAGTTCATTCAACTTATGAAAGATCGGCATTTGGGGCAAATTTCGCAGAAAAACTTCACCATAATTTTTTGTGATGATTCTTCGATCTAAAACTGCAAGCAAACCATAATCTACTGTCGTGCGAATTAATCTACCTATTCCTTGTTTTAACATCATCACAGCCGCAGGAAGTTGATATTCAAAAAAAGGATTGCGGGATTGTTTACGAAGATATTGGATTTTTGCTTCGATCAACGGATCACTTGGCACGGCAAACGGAAGCTTATCGATAATTACCGAAACCAGCGAATCACCTTGAATATCAATGCCCTGCCAAAAACTCATCGTTGCAAGCAGGATCGAACCCCGATTCCGAACAAAACTTTTTAACAAAGCCTGTTTGCTGCGACTTCCCTGAACAAGCAATGGATAATCCAGTTCTCGCAATGCCTTTTCATAAATCCGAAGATTTCCATAACTTGTACATAAAACAAAAGCGCCCCCTTCTGTAATCTGCACAAGCTCTGCAATTTGATTGGCTGCTTCTTCAGCAAATCTGGGATCCGTCGGATCCGAAACATTTTTCGGGATGTACATGCAAGCCTGAGATTGGTAATCAAAGTTGTAAGGAAAGCAATGTTCTAATGCGGATTCCAAGCCCAGCTCTTGCTTTACAGGTTCACAGTTTTTATCAACAAAAAGTGTGGCAGAAGTTAATACTGCTGCATGCAATTCAGGCCATAAGTGTTTCGATAAAACGCCGGAAACATCCAACGGAGATGCTTGTAATGTCCATTCACGAACATCATTGCGCTCAGCCCAGTAAACATATGCTTCATCATCGGCGTGAAGTAAGAACGCCAGGGCTGATTGCGATGATGCAATACGCCTGTAAATTTGAGGCATATCTTCAGTCTTTTCCACAAACTTCAGAAGCTCATCCAGTAAGGCCGCATAAAGACGGTCGACAAGCAGGCCTCGGTCTTCTACTATTTTTGTAATACTATATTTATCGTATCTAACCCTTTGAGGGAGGCTCACGAACTTGGCAAACAAGGAGGCAATGTTTTCTCCAAGTTTGCGCCGATCCTGCACAGGGCCTGTTTCCAATTTTTCACGAGTCCGTAAGATCTTAAGTTCCTTTACGAGATCATCATAAACGTCCGCAAAATTACGTTCCGAAAAGACAATACTCAGATTATGGGTAGCGACATCGGCAAGTTGATGTGCTTCATCAAAAATTACTACATCGTAGTTCGGAAAAATTGAAGTGCTGTTCAAAATTTGCAATGAAAGATCGGCAAAGAATAAATGATGATTTACCACAATGACTCGAGCCGTTTCCGCACGTTGCTTGAGCTTGAACACGAAACACTGGTTAAAGTAACGGCACTTCGACCCGTGACAGGCATCGGCTGAAATGGAGAGTTGTTTTAAAATCGGCGCACTTTCTGATACGCCTGACTCTGCTAAGTCTCCAGTGTCGGTTTCGGAAGACCATTTGCGAATCGTTTCAAAGTGCCCAACGCTTTCTTGATCGGGAAGCAGCGGTTCAGTTTCCAATCTTTCCTGCTTCAAAAGGCACAAATAATTCATTCTGCCTTTCATCAATAATGATTCAAACTCAATTCCAAGTTTTTCACGAATCAGCGGAATGTCTTTGTAGACCAACTGCTCTTGAAGTGCCTTGGTTCCGGTTGAGATGATCACTCGTCTTCCTGTTTGAAGTGCAGGGATTAAATAGGCAAGTGTTTTCCCGGTACCGGTTTGTGCTTCTACCAGCGCAATTTTTTTTCCGTCAAAAGCGGATTGCACAGCTCGCGCATATTCGATTTGAGACGGACGGTATTCGTAATAAGGAAGATTTTTGGAGAGAGGCTCGACCAGAGCCAAAAAGTGCTTCTAAATCAAGAACGTTCATCGAAGATCAGAACACCATTAACCTTTCGCAAGTTTCGAGGCATATAGCGGGAAATCAGAACAAAGACTTTTCACCTGTTTTCGAATTTCAGATTTTCTTGTTTCGTTATCTTTATTCTTCAATGCATCTGCAATCAGGCGTCCGATTTGTTTCATTTCATTGATACCCATATTGCGTGTAGTAAGCGCAGGAGTACCAATCCTGATTCCACTTGATATCATCGGACTTTTCGTATCAAAAGGTATCGTATTTTTGTTAACTGTGATATCAACTTCACCTAAAATTTTTTCCGCTTCTTTGCCGGTTAAATTTACAGGCGTTAAATCTAGCAGGAATAAATGATTGTCGGTTCCGCCAGTTACGATTCGAAGGCCTTCACCTACAAGACTTTCAGCAAGTACTTTTGCATTTTCAATAATGTTTTTCTGATATTTTTTGAATTCAGGCTGCAACGCTTCCAGAAATGAAACCGCCTTTGCTGCGATCACATGCACAAGAGGTCCGCCTTGATTGCCAGGAAATAAGACTTTATCGATATTTTTTGCCTGGGATTCTTTGCACAGAATCATTCCGCCGCGTGGTCCGCGCAAAGTCTTGTGTGTTGTTGTTGTAACAATTTCAGCATGAGGTATTGGAGATGGATGAAGTCCGGCAGCTACCAATCCTGCAATGTGGGCGATGTCTGCCATCAACACCGCTCCTACTTCCTGAGCGATGCGGCTAAAACGTTCGAAATCAATGATCCGCGAATACGCACTCGCTCCAGTCATGATCACTTTCGGGTGATGTTCGCGCGCAATTTTCTCTACTTGATCAAAATCAATCCGTTCCGTTTCGCGATCCACACCATAACTTACAACTTTGAAATAAAGGCCAGAAAAATTCAGAGGATGTCCGTGCGATAGATGTCCACCTTGACTCAATTCCATTCCCATCAACGTATCACCAGGTTTCATCACTGACATGTACGCGGTGATATTTGCCTGCGTACCGGAATGAGGTTGCACATTCGCATGATCCGCGCCAAAAATTTGCTTAGCCCGATCGATTGCCAATTGTTCAACAACATCAACAAACTGACAGCCTCCGTAATAGCGGCGTCCCGGATAACCTTCGGCATATTTATTCGTGAACACAGAACCGAGCGCTTCCAAAACTGCATCACTTACAAAATTTTCAGATGCAATGAGCTCCAATCCTTCGGCTTGTCTTTGTGTTTCATTTCGAATTGCCTGTGCGATGGCAGGATCAACTTTCGATAACGGTTCCATATTTATTTCCTTTCAAATTGATTAATTTTGTCGAGCCGCCTTTGATGACGACCACCTTCAAATTCTGTCTGAAGCCAGGTTTTCACAATATCAAGTACTTGCGAAACATCAGTTAAAACCCGGCCACCCATTATAAGGATATTTGCATCATTATGTTCTCTGCTCATTTGAGCTGAATATACATCGTTGCAAAGTGCAGCACGGACTCCTTTAAATTTGTTTGCAGCAATCGACATCCCAATTCCGGTTCCACATATCAAAATTCCACGATTGCCTTCTTGAACGGCCTCTGCAACTTTGCGAGCGAAATCAGGATAATCAACGGAATCTGTATTCTCCGGACCTAAGTCTTCATAAATGACTTTTAATGAATCTAACACCTTTTTGACTTCATCCTTTAAATGAAAACCGGCGTGATCGCTGGCTATGGCGATTCTCATCTCTCCAGTGTTCCCCACTACATCCCTTTTTTATCTTAAACATCTTACAATAAGAAAATACTGCGGGCAAAAAGGAAGAATTATGATCGAGAAAATTCAAGAACAGCTAAAAACGTCAATGAAAGAAAGAGATGAGCTGAGAACCAGCGTTTTACGAATGCTTATCTCTGATCTCAAATATGCAAAAATCGAGAAAAAAGCAGACCTGAATGAAGCGGAATCACTTCAAGTAATTCAAAAAGCAATTAAGAAAAGGAAAGAAGCTGCTGAACTTTACGAAAAAGGCGGACGTCCGGAGTTAGCGGCAAAAGAAAATGCAGAACTGAAAATTTTGGAAGCTTATGTCCCTGCAGCAATGGATGAAGCTACAGCCAAAGAAAAAGTAGCCGAAGTCATTCAGGAACTCGGAGTAAAGGACAAAAAAGAATTGGGACGTGTAATGAAAGAAGTCCTTGCGCGATATCGTGGCCAGATCGATGGAAAATTAGCGCAAAAATTAGTGAACGAAATTTTGCAATAGACACACTGATGCCGGATTCGGGGTTTGGTTTAAGCAAACGGCAAAGCTAGGTTTCTAGACCTATAACCTGCATCCGGATTTCGCGTTCGCGGGGACCATCTAATTCGGCAAAAATGATACTTTGCCATTCTCCCAGAGCGGGTTCACCATCTTGCACCATTACAGTTGAAGAATGACCCAACAGAATTGCGCGAAGATGAGAGCCGGCGTTGTGACGTTCACAATCAGAATATTCAGGAGAATTGTGTTTCCAAAGTTTATCTTCCCGAACCCAATCATTGAGGATTGTTTTGATATCATCGAGCAAAGCTGACTGAACTTCATTCACAAATAACGCAGTTGTGGTATGAAGCGAGGATATCATCAGAATTCCATCTTTGATTTTGCTGGCTCGTACGAAATCCTTAACTTTCTGTGTAATGTTGTATAGCTCAACTTTTTTATCCGTTAACAGTTTCAAAGTTGATCTTTGAATTGCTAACCCTGCTTTTGTAGTTGTTATCATGTGTTTTTTACCTTGATGCCTGAGAGGGACTCTCTCGAGAAAACCTCCCCAAAAAGATCAAACAGCAATTTTAATCGGAAGGATTGGGGTAGTCAATAATCCAATCCTAAGCTAATTTATGCCTCGTAATTGCAGATTGAAGGATTCTTCCAATTAAATCTTCATAATGGATCCCGTTATGACGAGCAATGATGCTCAAATCACTATGCTGAGGGTTTAAACCCGCTAGCGGATTAATCTCCAGAAAATACGGATTTCCCTCTGCATCGCAGCGGATATCCACCCTGCCGAAATCTTTGCAATCCAATACCCGATACGAATGAAGAGCCATGTCTTCAATCTGTTGAAGCTTATCCGGATCCATTTTGGGTGGACATATATAATGAACTAAACTCTCGTAATCCTCCTTAACATGGTAAGAATAAAAATCCTCAGATTTCGAACTATCAAATACAATCTGCATCGTACCTATTACTTTCGGCGGTGTACCGACAATTCCCACCGTATATTCATCGCCTTCTAAATATTCTTCGATCAATACCGGTTCCTTATACGTTTTGATCAAGTACTTAACTTTTGATTTCAATTTCGGATAATTCATGATCCTGGAAGTGGCATCAATCCCTTTGCCTGTTCCTTCATGAACCGGTTTTGCAAACAATGGAAAGCGAAGTGGAACTCCATTTAAATCTTCAGGTCTCGAGACTTTTAAGAAAGGTGCAGTTGGGATGCGCTCCGCTTTCATGATCTGTTTTGTCATCACTTTATCGAGTGCAACACCAAGCGTTACCGCGTCGGAACCAACATATGGAACTTGCATCATATCCAGAAGAGCTGGAATTTGAGCTTCACGTGCGCGGCCGTTATAACCTTCAGCAATGTTGAAAATGAGGTCAGCTTTATTATTCGAAAGCCACTGAAACAGATGTTTGCCGTCGCCTATTGGGACTGGCTCATGACCGAACGCGTGAATTGCATTCGTAAGGCCTTCAATTGTTGAAGGTGTATCAAATTCCGCAGCAGCGTCCGGAGGATCATCATCACGAAACTCATAATCGCTGCCAAGATTGTAGGTGATTCCAATTTTCATGCAGTTTTATGGAACGACGCGTTCTTCGCGATGCGCAATCCTCTCCTCCGCATACGAAATCAACATTGCAACAAGATCTGCATAAGTTCGCCCATTCAAAGAAAACGCCCGAAAGAATCCAGCATTTGGCGAAACATCCGGATTGCAATTCACTTCCAAGATATAGGGCACTCCTTTGGAATCAACCCTCATATCAACGCGGGCATAATCACGGCATTGAAACAATTCATATGCCTTGATCGCAGCAGTTGTGATGTTTTGTCGCAGTTTTGCAGGTAGTTCAGGAAAATATGGTTTGGTACCTCGATCAAAAATCGATCCATAATGCCACTTTGCTTCATACGAACAAATTTTTGCGTGACCTTCCGGCAGATCTTCGAAACTAATTTCTGCAATTGGCAAAACCTCCGGAGGATTTCCAATTAAGCCAACATTGAATTCGCGTCCATCTATGTATTGCTCAACAATCGATGGCTGTTTTAATACTTCCCGGATGTACTCAATTTTTTGATTCAACTTTTCAAGATCATCAACTACGGAATCAAAATGAATTCCGATGCTTGCATCTTCATGTTGAGGCTTTACGATCAATGGAAATTCAACCGGCGGTTTCTCCATCTTTTGATCAGTTACAAAGAATGATGGAGTCTTGAGCCCCGCTCCTTTCAATAGATGCTTCGACCGATCTTTATAGCAAGTTAATCCGAGTGCTAAAGGGCCGGATCCTGTGTATTCAACACCAATGAGTTCAAGCAACGCAGGAATATTTGGCTCCCGGAGATTGTTACCACTGATATCTTCACAGAGATTGATAGCAATCTGATATTTTTCCTCGATCAATTCCATGATCAAATCGCAAGAATTTTCCTTATCGATTCGCAGTATGCGATAAGGACGTTTTAATTCGCGCAATGCACAAATAAACGCATCGAGACTATCTTGAACTGGAGATTCCGTACGCTCTGTTGGTGTACCATCCAGCAAATACGGATCGTTATATACGATCGCTATAGGTCTAGATTGTCGATTGTTTCTCATTTGTTAGAGTGATTTAAGTTCCGGAGGATTTTTTTCGGAGTGAAACGTCCGGAGACAGGTGAAACGCACGCAGGAGCGTTTCTAATGATATTTATGCTGTCATGAAAGTTATAAGTTTCTCCGGCTTCCTCACGGATCCGCATATTTTCGCGCGTGAGCCTACAATCTCGCCGCAATTATAGCAGAAAAAAAAGTGTTTGAAGCAAAAGTTTGGAAAAAAATTTGGGAAAAAAATTATGTAACGCTTTACAGACATAAAGTTTGCCGCGAATGAAGCATCATTTGATATTGAAGACTAACTATTCTAGTCATTCATTCTAATACCGTAGAAACAGCAAGGAAATACCATTACGCTTTAATGATTTGACTAAGAATTCACGCCGAACCTAAGCCTGAAGCGCGGCGGTTAGACTAAGCTGAAAATCTTAGTGTGTTTATATCAAATTTTCTTATAATGGCCTTGACAGCCTGCGGCCTAAAAATTATTATATGGTCGAGACGAATTTGTATAGGGGTATACTTTTATGAGGATGGATCGTTTTACTATTAAAGCGCAGGAGGCGCTGCAACAAGCTCAGTCTCGAGCTGAACAAAATCAGAATCAAGAGATTGAGCCGGAACATTTGCTTATAGCTCTCGCCGAGCAGCAAGACGGGATTGTTCCTCCACTGGTAAAAAAGATTGGTGCTAACCTTAGTCTTTTGCAGTCGCGCCTTCAAGAAAGAATCCAGACCTTTCCGCGCGTCTCCGGTACTGCAGGTGCAGGAGCTTACATTTCTCCACGATTGAAAACCGTTTTGGATAAGGCTGAAAAAGAAGCGGAGAAATTAAAAGACGAATTTGTCAGCGTTGAACATCTTTTGCTTTCCATGATCGAAGCGAAAGATCTTGAAGTCGGCCGAATCTTAAAATCACTTGGCATTCAAAAAGATGCAATCTTAAAGGCACTCCAAGATCTACGGGGAAATCAAAGGATCACAGATCAAAATCCGGAAGATAAATATCAAGTTCTCGAAAAATATACAAAAGACCTTACTGCGCTTTCGCGCCGGGGAAAATTGGATCCTGTAATTGGCCGCGATGAAGAGATCCGGCGTGTAATGCAGGTGCTCAGCCGCAGAACAAAAAATAATCCAGTATTAATCGGAGAACCTGGAGTTGGTAAAACTGCAATTGTGGAAGGCCTTGCTCAAAGAATTATCAGCCGTGACGTTCCGGAAAGTTTGAAAGATCGTAGAGTAGTGGCCCTGGATATGGGTGCACTAATTGCCGGGACAAAATATCGTGGCGAGTTTGAAGATCGTTTGAAAGCACTGCTAAAGACAATCACTGAAAGCAACGGTCAAATTATTTTGTTCATCGATGAAATGCACACCCTGGTTGGTGCCGGTGCTGCGGAAGGCGCTGTAGATGCATCCAACATGTTAAAGCCCGCGTTGGCAAGAGGGGAGTTGAGATGTATTGGAGCAACAACTTTAAATGAATATCAAAAATATATTGAGAAAGACGCAGCATTGGAACGCCGTTTTCAGCCTGTTTATGTGAAGCAACCATCTGTTGAAGACACAATTTCAATTCTGCGCGGACTTAAAGAGCGTTACGAAATTCATCACGGCGTAAAAATCAAAGACACCGCAATTATTGCTGCAGCAACACTATCGAATCGTTACATCTCCGATAGATTTCTTCCAGACAAAGCAATCGATTTGATGGATGAAGCAGCTTCTCGATTACGGATGGAAATCGATAGTCTGCCAACTGAGATTGACGAAGTTGAACGCAGGATTCTGCAATTACAAATCGAACGTCAGGCGCTTTTGAAAGAGGAAGACCGTGCTTCAACTCAACGCCTGGAAAAAATCAATCATGAATTAGCTCAACTTCAAGAACAAAGCCGGATCATGAAAGCTCATTGGCAGCAAGAAAAAGATTTGATAGGTAATATCCGGAAACTGAAAGAAGAAATTGAACAAACAAAAATTGAAGAATCCGCAGCAGAACGAAGAGGCGATTTGAATCGTGTTGCAGAGCTTCGCTATGGCGTCCTTGTTGAACTGAAAAATAATCTCGAAAAAGCGAACAATGAATTAGCAGCGCTGCAAAAAAATCAGAAGATGCTGAAAGAAGAAGTTGATGAAGAAGATATCGCGCAAATTGTTTCGCATTGGACAGGAATTCCAGTCACCAGAATGTTGGAAAGCGAAATGCAGAAGTTGATCCACCTGGAAGAAATGTTACGGGAAAGAGTGATTGCACAAGATGAAGCGTTGCAAAAAGTCAGTAATGCAGTTCGCAGATCTCGTGCTGGGCTTCAAGATGTAAATCGTCCGATTGGATCATTCATATTTTTAGGTCCAACTGGCGTAGGTAAAACCGAGCTTGCGCGGGCGCTTGCAGCAGCATTGTTTGATGATGAACGTGCCATGGTTCGAATCGATATGTCTGAATACATGGAGAAACACGCTGTTTCCAGATTGATTGGCGCACCGCCGGGATACGTTGGTTATGAAGAAGGCGGCTATTTAACTGAGTCGATTCGACGCAGACCTTATGCCGTAATCTTGTTTGATGAAATTGAAAAAGCACATCCGGACGTCTTCAATATCCTTTTGCAAGTCTTAGATGATGGACGTCTCACAGATGGTAAAGGCAGAACTGTCGATTTCAGAAATACCATCATTATTATGACTTCCAATATAGGCAGTCACTTGATTGCAGAGATTAAAAATGAAGAACGGATGCGTGAAGAAGTTATGGAACTGGTACGAAAGCACTTCCGTCCGGAATTCTTGAATCGCGTAGACGACATCATTATCTTTCATTCATTGACAGAAAAAGATATTGAAAAAATTGTTGACATCCAGCTTGGAGTTTTGCAAAAAGTTTTGGATCAAAAGCATCTCACTTTATCGCTTTCAAAAGAAGCGCGAGATTTTCTGGGACGTGCAGGATATGATCCGGTTTATGGTGCACGACCGTTGAAACGAGCGATTCAACAATATTTGCAAAACTCGTTAGCAATGGAATTGCTGCAAGGAAACATTCGGGAAGGCCAGAAAGTAAATGTGGACTTCGATCCGAAAGCGGACAATCTGGTATTTAAGCCGGAGAATTAAATGATTTTTATCACGGAAGTGCTGAATATGCGGAAATTATTAATAATAATTCCGTGGCTTCCGTGTTTCCGTGATTGAACGGAGTAGAAAAAATGAACGGATTAAAAACTGCACTTTTGCTTGGATTAATGACTGCACTTGTTCTGGGTATTGGAAATTTAGTTGGCGGACGTCAAGGGATGATGTTTGCGTTCGTCATCGCAGCGATCATGAATTTTGTCTCTTACTGGTTTTCGGACAAAATCGTTTTGGCATTATATCGAGCGCAACCAGTAGATCAATCGCAGGCACCTGAGTTGTATGGCATTGTTCAAGGCTTAGCACAAAGAATGCATATGCCGATGCCGCGCTTGTTCATGATTCCTACCGAAGCACCGAATGCTTTTGCTACAGGAAGAAATCCAGAACATGCCGCTGTGGCTGTTACTGAGGGCATTATGCGTTTGTTGAATCGTGAGGAATTGGAAGGTGTTCTTGCACACGAACTTTCACATGTTTCTAATCGCGATATTTTGATCTCTTCCGTAGCTGCAACTCTGGCTGGTGCAATCATGATGATTGCCCGGATTGCACAGTTCGGTATGTTCTTTGGTGGTGGCGGAGGCCGTGACGATAATCGCGGTGGTAATCCGATCGGCTTACTTTTGATGGCGATTCTTGCGCCAATTGCGGCGATGCTAATTCAACTCGCAATTTCGCGATCACGTGAATATGCAGCAGATGAAACCGGCGCGCGAGTAATTGGGCATGGAGCTGGCCTTGCCAGTGCCTTGGAAAAATTACAATCCGCGTCTAAGAGGATGCCTCTGAGGGCAGATCCAGCAACGGCTCATTTATTCATCGTAAAGCCTTTTACAGGCAGTGCCTTGCTGGAGCTCTTTAGTACGCATCCACCGCTCGACAAAAGGATCGAACGACTCCGGCGGATGGCGGCATAACCATCATTAATAACTTGATTTTAAGAGAGCATTTGCTATGATATTTCGTTAGCACTCAGGGCACTCGGCTGCTAATTGCACGTCGTAAACTATCCCAATTATTGAATATAGTGCTATACGTCTCGAACTAATTATCGAATAAAGAAAGACTTTTGGAGGATTCTTGTATGGCTGGAAAAGTTATTAAATACGATGAGGATGCGCGTGGCGAAATTTTGCGCGGCGTTAACAAACTCGCAGATGCAGTGAAAGTTACGTTAGGTCCTAAAGGCCGCAACGTAGTAATAAATAAATCATTCGGTTCCCCCATGATTACAAAAGATGGTGTGACCGTAGCAAAAGAACTTGATTTTAAAGATAAGTTTGAAAATATGGGCGCGGTTCTGGTCAAAGAAGTTGCGTCAAAAACGAGTGACCTCGCTGGTGACGGAACAACAACGGCGACAGTTCTTGCGCAGGCGATGGTACGCGAAGGCACAAAAAATATCGCTGCTGGTGCAAATCCGATGGATGTTAAAAAAGGAATCGAACGTGCCGTGGAAGTTGTTGTAGAAGAATTGAAGAAGCTTTCAATTCCAGTTTCTGGCAGCAAAGACATTGAAGACATCGGTACGATCTCTGCAAATAATGATCGTCAAATTGGAAAATTAATTGCAGAAGCGATGGAAAAGGTTGGCAAAGATGGTGTCATCACAGTTGAAGATGGCAAGACTCAAGAGACTCGCCTTGATCTGGTTGAAGGTATGCGTTTCGACCGCGGTTACATGTCACCTTATTTCATTACAGATCCTGAACGCATGGAAGCAGCATTAGAAGATCCTTATATCTTAATTTACGAAAAGAAAATTTCTGCGATTCATGATCTCCTTCCGATCCTCCAAAAAGTTGCACAAGGTGGACGTCCGTTATTCATCATTTGTGAAGAACTTGAAGGTGAAGCGCTAGCAACACTGGTTGTTAACAAACTGCGTGGCACATTGAAAACTCTTGCAGTGAAAGCCCCTGGTTATGGTGATCGGCGAAAAGCGATGATGGAAGACATCGCGATACTAACTGGCGGCAAACTGATTACGGAAGATATCGGATTCAAATTAGAAAATCTTACGTTGAAAGAATTGGGCCAGGCTAAGCACGTAGTTTCAGACAAAGAAAACACAACGATTGTTGAAGGGCTTGGCAACAAGAAGGATATCCAGGGCAGAATCGCGTTAATCCGCAAACAAATTGAAGATACGAAATCGGATTATGATCGTGAAAAGATGCAAGAACGTTTGGCGAAACTTGCCGGCGGTGTTGCTGTCATAAAAGTTGGAGCAGCTACTGAAACTGAGATGAAAGAAAGGAAAGCGCGCATTGAAGATGCAATGCATGCAACGAAAGCGGCAGTGGAAGAAGGGATTGTTCCAGGCGGCGGCGTTGCTTATATCCGATCACAGAAAGCACTTGAAGGTTTGAAGCTGGACCACGACCAACAAGTTGGTGTAAACATTGTGTATCGCGCATTGGAAGAACCGCTTCGTATGATCGCAACCAACGCCGGTTGGGAAGGTTCAGTTGTTACCAACGATGTGAAGAAAGGCGAAAAGAATTATGGATTCAATGCTGATACTGAACAATATGAAGATCTTGTGAAAGCTGGAGTCATTGATCCTACTAAAGTTTCGCGAATTGCATTACAGAATGCAGCTTCCATTGCATCTTTGTTGATCACTACCGAAGCAGCAGTAGCGGAAGTAGTTGAAAAGAAAAAGAAAGAGATGCCTGGTGGCGGTCACGGAATGGAAGATTACGGCGATTATTAAGCTTTACAAATTTTTGTCCTAAAAAGGGAGCGCATATTTGCGCTCCTTTTTTTATTTTCGTCTCAACACAAAGACATAATGCTCACATAAGCAGGGATTTCACTCTGTTTGTTTTGTCCCCTTTTGGTGAAAGCTTATTTATTGTCGCGAAAAAGTTGAAAACAAATATCCGCTTTGCTATATTTCATGCAGGACAAACATGAGGGATCCGATCGATTTTGGTGATTATAACGATAAACTGAGCAAATCCGGACGCGAAGTTCTGGCACTTGCGATTGAAGAATCACGCCGTAGAGATCAAAATTATCTTGCCGCAGAACATTTATTTCTTGCCTTGGTTAAAGTTGAACGAAAACTTTTCGAAGAAATGGTGCGCGATTTGCGCCTCACACCTGAAGACATCATTAAAGATATCAGCCAGCATTTGGATTTAAGCAAACAATACGTAGGCAAAGGTCTGAAAATCACTTTTAGCATGAAATCAATTTTCAGATTGGCTTGGATTAATACTTTCCAGTGCGGTCGTTCCAAAATTGAGTCCTTTGATTTGCTTTGCGCAATCTTTCAGGAAGGCAACAACATCCCTGTTGAAATTTTTCGGTTATACGGCATCGAACCGGAACATGTTGTACGCAGAATTAGCGACCGGGTAAAGAACCGCGAATTGCAGGAGAAAGAGCTAAAACGGAAGTTCGATCTGCCACGCCATCTTAAACATTTCACAACGAATCTGAATTATCTTGCGCGACAAAATAAACTTCCACCGATTATCGGCCGCGAAAAAGAGGTGGATAAGGTAATCGAAGTTCTCAGCCATATTGATCGTCCGAATTCTGTAATGCTTTTGGGCGAACCGGGAGTTGGTAAAAGCGCAATTGCTGAGGGTTTAGCACAGAGGTTGGAATTTGAATATCACTCTGTTCCGGAACGTTTACGCGGCTGCCAGGTTCTTCAATTGCATTTAAATATGCTGATTGCCGGAACAATGTTCCGCGGAATGTTTGAAGATCGCATTGAAAACATCATTTCAGAATTAAAAGAGCGTCATGATCTGATCTTATTCATTGATGAAGCGCATACGCTGATTGGAGCTGGAGCTGCGCTAGGTGCGCCTGCAGATGCTGCGAACATTTTTAAGTCATCGCTTGCGCGCGGTGAAATCCGAATCATTGCCGCAACAACGAATACCGAATACCGCCAGTTCTTTGTTGAAGATGAAGCCTTAGCACGAAGATTCCGTCCGGTAAAAATCAATGAACCTTCGATGGAAGAAACGCGGCAAATTCTCGAAGGTTTAATCACTCGATTTGAAAGCAATTATTCAGTTCGTGTTTCAGAAGAAGCAGTTGAAGCAGCACTGGAAATGGCGTCACGTTACAACCGCGGTCTGCATTTGCCGGACAAGGTTATCGGTTGGTTAGATACTGCCTCGGTAAAGGTTCAAATTCGCAATGATGAACGAACTGTGCGTCGTGAAGATGTCGTTGCAGTCATTGCCGAAGAATCTGAAATTCCGCAGGATCTGGTAAATCGTGATGTTACCGATCGTTTCAAGAATCTGGAAACGGAGCTTGCAAAAAGGATTGTTGGACAAGAAGAAGCAATCCAAAAACTTGCGCGCAGATTGCGTTTGAATAAAGGTCCATTAAAGGAAAATTATTATCGCCCTGATGGCGTGTTTATGTTCCTCGGTTCAACGGGAGTGGGTAAAACTGAATTAGCCAAAGCGCTGGCGGAATGTTTATTCGGTGATGAACACAAAATGATCCGTGTGGATCTTTCCGAATATCAAGACTCCGGAGTTTCAATCGAGAAATTAATTGGAATGCCTCGCGGAATTGTCGGCTCCGAACGCGGCGGTATATTAACAACCCAATTGCGCGACAATCCTTATACTGTTGTGTTGTTAGATGAAATTGAAAAAGCACATCCGCATTTGCTTTCTTTATTCTTGCAAGCGTTTGATGAAGGATGGCTGACAGATGGCCGCGGCAAAAAAGTTTACTTCAGTGATGCAATCATAATCATGACTTCCAATCTTGGCTCGCATCTGTTTAAAAGCGCCCTTCAACCACTTGGATATTTGAACGCTCGTGAAAATGTAAACATCATCAAACGCGAAGTCATGAAAGAAATGGAGCGTTTGTTCTCTCCTGAATTCAGAAATCGTCTGGACGAAGTTGTGGTATTTCAACCGCTAACTAAGGATGAGGTTAGAACCATTGCAGAAAGATATTTGCAGCAAGTTGAAACAGCATTGAAGCCATCGGGTAAACGGTTGATCATCACGCCTGAAGCACTAGAAAAAGTTGCAACCCTGGGTTACAACTACGCATATGGTGCGCGCTTCCTGAAACGAACGGTTGATGAAAAGATAAAAATTCCGATCACTAACCTCTGGCATGAAGGCGATACCTTTATCGCAGAAGTGAAAGATGATCAACTGATCATCAACCCCATCATCGCCGAATTAGTTTAGCTCAACCACCAAGACTCAAAGAATACTTGAAGATTTTTAGTGTCTTTGTGGTGAATTTAATGAGAGTTGGATTTGCGGCCGATTCCGTAGTATTTAAATCCAATCTTTTTCATACGGTCGGGGCTATACAGATTACGGCCGTCAAAAAATATGGGGGTTTTCATTGCATCGCGCAGCCGTTCCATGTTCAACAACTTAAACTCGCGCCATTCAGTTAACAGAATCGTACAGTCAGCATCTTTTGCCGCATCGTATGCGTTCTTGGCATAGTAAACTTTCTTGCCAAAAATCTTTTTCGCATTTTCGATTGCAGCAGGATCGTATGCCCGAATTTTCGCTTTACGTTTCAAAAGCTGATCGATGACTTCAATCGATTTCGCTTCACGCATATCATCGGTATCAGGTTTGAACGAAAGTCCTAAAAGAGCAAACGTTTTGTTTTCGATCGATTCAACTACGCTCTCCACGTTGTTGATGAAACGTTCAATCCGTTCCCGATTGATATCAGCTGCTGATTGAAGCAGCGAAAAGTTATAATCAAATTTTCGAGCAGTTTGAATCAATGAATCCACATCTTTTGGAAAACAGGACCCGCCATATCCAAGCCCTGGTTGAAGATGATGATGTCCTATTCTTTTGTCATGTCCCATTCCATTGATTACATGCACAACGTCTGCGCCTGTTCGTTCGCAAAGGTCTGCAATAGCATTTGCAAAAGAAATCTTCATCGCTAAAAATGCATTGGATGCATACTTAATCAACTCAGCGCTTTCCACATCGGTAATCAACATCGGACAACCTAAGGATGCGTACAATTCCAAAAGTTTTAAAGCCACCTGTTGAGTGGGCGCACCGATCACGATCCGATCAGGCGAAAGCATATCCTGAATTGCCGAACCTTCACGCAGAAATTCCGGATTAGAAACAACTTCAAACTTGACGTTGTTCTTTCTAACTTTCTCAATAATATTCTTTACGATATTCACTGTTCCAACAGGTACAGTGCTCTTATTCACAATGACTTTATATCTATCCAAGGCATGTCCAATTCCTTTCGCAGCGTTTTCAACTTGAGAAAGATCCGTTTCGCCATTTGCCTTTGAAGGAGTACCTACGGCAATAAAAATTACGTCCGATTTTTTTACCGCTGATGGAAGATCGGTTGTAAAGGAAAGACGATGATCCTCCATGTTTCTTTTTACAAGTTCCTCCAATCCCGGTTCGTAAAATGGAATTTTCCCTTGTGAAAGTTGTTCAATGCGGTTGGAATCTTTATCGACGCAGATTACGTCATTACCAAGATCAGAAAAAACACTGCCTGTAACCAGGCCGACGTATCCAGTACCAATTACTGCAATATTCACCTTAATCCCTCGCTTTCAACCACAGACACCTCATGATTCTGCGGTTAAATATGATTACGAAAATCAACCTTGGAGTCAAGAATCGTTATGAGAGAGCCCGCGTACGAGCGTGAGCCAGATGATCTTTATATCGAGCAGGAGTGACCAGTTTTCAATGTAATACAAATCATGTTCAATCCGTTTTTCGATACTTGTATTGCCTCTCCAGCCATTTACTTGCGCCCATCCTGTGATTCCGGACCGAACTTTATGTCGCAACATGTACTGTGGAATTTGTTCTTTGAAATAATTTACAAAGAAAGGTCGTTCCGGACGCGGTCCTACTAAGCTCATGTCCCCCTTAAAAACATTCCAAAATTGCGGCCATTCATCGACATATAATTTTCTTAAGACTCTACCAAACGGTGTGATCCTTGGATCGTTCGCTTGAGACATCACCGGACCAGTTTCCAATTCGGCATTCACTTCCATAGTGCGGAACTTATACATTTGAAACGATTTTCCATCTAAACCCATCCGCTCTTGTTTAAAGAAGATTGGACCAGGTGAACGGAATTTCACCATAAAGAAAATGATCGGGAAAAATATTATGCTTATCAGCATCCCGCCAAGACCAAACATAATGTCCATGATTCTCTTAACAAACGAATCAAAGCCACGAAGCGGTACATCACTGAGGTTAACGATCGGTACTCCGTCCAGATCCTCAATCCCGGCGCGGATCGCAACATATTCCAGAATATCGGGTACAACCTTGATGTCTACAATTTCATTGCGGGTTGTATGCAAGATATTCTTTATCGTGTCATGCGCACTCAGCGGCAAAGCAATAAATAAATAATCGATCCTCAATTGGTCAACGATCGGTGCAACTTCTGATGTTCGACCGACTACTGGAAATCCTGATACCACCAATTTTTCTGGATCATCATCCAAAAATCCCACAAGATCGTAACCAAGCTCTTCATGCATTTGAATCCTGTTTGCAACTGTCTCACCCAGCTTACCTGCACCAACAATCAAAACTTTTTTGATGTTGAAACCACGCCGCCGCATCTCTTCTAGAACTTTCCGGATTCCGGCGCGCATCAACATGATTCCGGCAATATCGAGCATTAAGAAATAAAGGAAGAGTACGCGGGATGGTTCCAGCGCTTCGTCGCCTTTGAGACCGCGCTGATGATAAGTGCCGTAGTACAGCAATATGCCCCACAAAATCGCTACAGCGATTCCAACCGATGCTGTTACTGAAAAGAATTCGTCGATTGATGACCGAGTTCGGCGGATCTGATATAACCCGTGGAAATGGAAGATCACCGGCCAGACAATTACAACAAGCGGGATGACATTAACATATTGCTGAAATGCCGGAACGCCGTATTTTACTGGAATGATGTTGCTATAGAAACGGAGATAATACGCGAATAGGAAGGAAACTACTGTAACGACCACATCTCCCGCAAGGAAGATGGCCATTAGAACCTGATTTTTTCCCTTGATCATGTCACTTTAGTTTGAAGCTTCTCTTGAACGATGGCTTCTATTTCTTTTTGAAAGCGGGAGGGGGAAAAGCGCAATGCCATCTCGCGCAAGAACGCGCCATTAAACAGCATTCCACTAGCTTTGTCAACAGTTTGGCGCAAATTTTCCGCCGTTAATTCATTGAAAAAAAAACCAGTTATCCCTTCAACTACTGTTTCGGTTGAACCACCCTTACGATATGCCAAAACTGGACACGCGCAAGCCAGCGCTTCTATCACATTAATACCAAAATCCTCTACCCCTGGTTGAATCAGCATCGCCGCTGTCTGATAAAGGTCGCGCAATTGGTTCGCATCAACACGTCCCAAGAATTTCACATTAGATGGAGCCCGCTGCTTTAGAGTTTTTTCTTCAGGACCTGTACCCACAATCACCAGGCTGCGATTTGAATTTCGGAAAGCTTCAATCGCAACTTCCAACCTCTTATAAGGAACAAGTGCCGAAACAATCAAACAAAAATCTTCGCGAGTACGATCCGATGGAACAAAAAAATCTACATCGACCGGCGGATAAACCACTCGCGATGTTCTGCCATAATATTTTTGAATTCTTTCACCGATAAATTTCGAATTCGCAATAAACTCATCCACCCTGTTGCTGCTTGAAACATCCCACATCCGAAGATAGCTCATCATAATCGGCAGAGTCTTTCTTTTAATGAAACCGGTACGATGATCACCAAAATAATCCCAATAGTGACTCCATATATATCGCATAGGCGTGTGACAATAACACAAATGAATTCCAGATGAAGATGGGATGATTCCTTTGGCCACACAATGGCTGCTGCTAATGATCAGATCGAAAGATTGCAAATCAAAACTTTCAGCTGCAGAAGGAAATAATGGAAGATAGTTTCGATACTGGCTTTTGATTAAAGGAGCTTTCTGAAGAAATGATGTATGAATTTCGTGGTTTTCAATGGTTTTGGAAACTGATTCCGGAAAATGAAAGAGGGTATAGATTGGCGCTTCTGGAAATAATAAGCAGAGTTGTTCCAGGGCCTTTTCTCCGCCTCGCATGCCGGTAAGCCAATCATGCACAAGAGCGACTTTCACGGTGCAAACCTCCGGTAAATCGCCAGGAGTTTTTGCGGAGAATCATTGGTCATGTATTCTTTTGCTTTTTGCTGTCCGGCTGTCCGCAGTGCGGACCGTTTCCCAGAATTTTGAATCATCATCTCCAATTTTGTAGCTAGCGATTCCACGCTGCCTGTCTTAAAGAATTCTACACTGTCCGCAAGAATCTCGCACAAAGCAGGCGTATCAGAACTTAGAACCGGTGTTCCGGAACTCATTGCTTCCAGCGGCGGATATCCGAATCCTTCATACAAAGATGGGAATACAAAAAATAACGCGTCAGCATAAAACCGGCGCAACATTCTGCCTTCCGCAAATCCAAGAATGCGGATTCGCGAATTTGCAAAACATTTTTCCAATAAATCTGATTCTGTATCTCGCGATTTTCCAACTAGCACAAGTTGAGGCGCATCTTTCAACAAGCAATATGCATCAACAAGAGTTTCCAACCCTTTATGCTTTTTGAAATTTCCAACATAAAGGATGAAATCTTTTTCGATTCCTAGCGATGAAAGATCAAGCGCAGGCGCAGGTTGAGACCACTCAGGATCTAACCGGTTATAAATGACTTCAATTTTCGATTCTGCTGCAGGATACAATTCCACAATATCGCTCCGGCTTGTTTTTGAAACCGTCAAAATCAAATCTGCCTTTTGGATTGCACGTCTTAATACAAACGTACCGGCACGAACTTTCCATGCAGGATAAAACTGAGGAAATTTGAATTGAATCAAATCATGAATGGTGACAATCGATAATTTCTTGAATGTTAATGGCAACGTGTAATGGGGCGAATGAAACAGATCGATTTTATGTGATGCTGCTTTGCGTCCAAGATTAAAATGTTCACGAACTGAATATTTTGCGCTATTTTCGGCTACCCAAATCGCATTTGGTTTTTCCGGTTTCAGATCAGCTGGATCGGAAAACAGCACATATTGATTGTGCTCATCCATTGACACAGCTGGCAGAATCACATTTTTAATGTGAGTTCCGATTCCATAATCACCAAGCTTTCGAACGTCAATTCCAATTTTCATGTTGATGCTGGCATTTTGCCTGAGATACGAAGATAAGCGCGCAGAAGAAGATTTTGGATTGCACCTTGATGCTTTTGGTAATACAACAGCTGGCTCTTTCGATATTCCTGACTGGCACGATCAAGATTGTGTTTTGCGCTGCCGCTTTTAGAATGTTGAATCCGGGCTTCAGGAATATACGCGGAATAAATGCCTTTTTGCTGAGCGCGTTTACAAAGATCTACGTCTTCGTTATATAAAAAGAATTTTTCGTCAAATCCTCCGAGGTCATGAAAATTCGAAGCTTGAATCATCATTGCGCAACCGCTTACATAATCCGGATTTTCTGGAGATGAATTGCGGATAAAGGATTGAACGGATTCAGTTCGCTCCCGGTATTGCAAAGATTTTTGGTGCCTTTCGGCTGAAATTGAAAGAAACGGACCGAATGAAAGCTGTAAAACTCCATCCGGATATAACACCTGCGGACCTGCAATCAAATTTTTCTCTGATGCTTTCACAAGTGGAGGGGTACAGTCTTCGATAAATTCGCAATCAGGATTCACAAAAAACAGATGAGCACCTTTTGCTGTTTTCGCTCCGGCATTACATCCTGCTCCAAATCCAATGTTTTCAGATGACAATAAATATGTGCATTCCAGTTGGGATGACAAATTCACGCCGGAATTGTTATCAACCACAATCCATTCATATTGATCTTTTTGCAAAAACGTTTTCATCGAATTTGAAAGTTTGATCAGATCTTCTGGATTGTTGTAGTAAACGGTGATGATGCTAACTTGAGGAATCAAGAAGCTGCTCCCAATCCGACGAAATGATGCGGGCGGTCTCGCGCCAGGTGTAACGAGCGGTCATTTCACGGCCGGCATTGATTAGCCGCGATTTTTCATTCTCATCTTCTATAACTTTCTTGATTGCATCAGCAACAGCTGAAGATGAAAATGATGAAACAAAATGAGCAGAATCGCGATAGATAGTATTCATTGCAGGCGTATCAGAGATAATCACTGGTAATCCACAGCACATTGCTTCCAATGGGGGAATTCCGAAGCCTTCATATTCAGAAAGATAAACAAAAACGTCTGCCATAATGTAATACTCTCGCAGCAAATGATCCGGTAAATATTGCAGAATTTGTACACGATTCCGAACTCCATTTTTTTCACACTCTTGCTCCAGGTCGAGTTTAGGAAAGGTACGGTTTTCGCCAACAATGATCAGAACATAGGAAGGATCAAGATGTGTCAGAGATCCGATTAATACCGGCAAATGCCGCCTGTTAAATATAGATCCCGTGTACAAAATAATTTTGGAATTAGAAAGCCTCCGGGTCTCGCGAAGCACGTTTCGTATTGTGAAATCTATTTCACATTGTGAAACGCCATTTGGAGTAACCCGGATCCGTTCCGCCTTGATTCCAAATCGCTGAACTATCTCTGTTTTAACAAATTCCGAAACTGTGTAAATGCGGTCGGCGGATCGGATTGATTGCGCTGTATTGACCTGCCGCGAAAGTCTTTCCTTGGCTGTAAACCAAAGAGGATAACGGAAAAAGGAAAGATCGTGAACAGTTAAAGTTTGGATCCCGGTAAAACGCCATGGTAATGAGTTCGCAGGTGAAAAAAAAAGATTCAAATTGCGGTTGGTTATCTCGCGACAAAGTGTCCATTGCTGCCAGGCGATATTGCTATTACATGACTTCAAAACAATCATTTCTGCATTTATTTTTGAAACGCTTTCGGGAACTGAATTCCTGAAATACAACTGCATTCTTGTGCGGGGGGGAAGCTGCAACTCTTGCAAAATTCCTTTTAGATAAACGCCGACACCGGTCGGTTTTCCTTCCAATTCGCGCGCATCTATACCGATGGTCCGTTCACTCATAACTTAGAGGCCGGGGCTTTGCGGTGGTGGGGTGCGAAAGCCCGGCCTCAGAATATCTCCTGATCGAGGCCGTGTCGCCGCGCCCCACCACCGCGCGCCACCGGCCTCTACAAGCTCTTATATAATTCCAATGTCTTCTGCGCAGTTTCATTCCATGAAAAATTCTTCACCCGCTCAAGGCCCAACTCCACAAGTTTCTCACGCCTTTCCGGAAGATGTAGCATCAACCTCATGGCCTGACAAATTGCTTCTACATTGTTCGATGGTACAGGATAGAACGAATCTCCACAAATTTCGTGAAAAACGGGAAGATCTGAACCGATCACCGCTGTACCAGACGCCATTGCTTCCAGCGCCGGAATTCCAAAACCCTCCTCCCGTGATGGCATCACCAATGCAACTGATGCGCGATAAAGCGCACGTAACTCTTCCTGCGAAACGTATCCTAGCTGAATCGTCTGTTCCGGGTTTTTCATTGCAGGCGCGGGCCAACGCGTGCCCAACAACAACAAATCTGGAATCTTTTTCGTTCAATAAATGAAAAGCCTCTAAAGCGCTTTGCAAATTTTTTCTAGGCTCATACCCTCCAACAAATAAAAAATATGGCTGGGCTGCACCTAGTTCTCCTAAAATTTTCTTTGTGGATTCAGATGACACGGATTCTGAAAAATATGGATCTGCTGCAAGGCGGATCAGATAAATGCGTGATGGATGAATTTCGAATCGGTCAATCAAAATCTGCCTGGTATGTTCTGAAATTGCAATAATCGCATCACTTCTTAAGCTATGTTTTTTAACTAACGATTTGTAATCACGTTTGATTTCACCAAGAGTATCTTCTGGATAAAAATAAAAATATAAATCCATTACAGTTGTGATTTGGTGAGCATTGGATGTTGGAATCAACAAGGGTCCCGGTGAATGCACCACATCCATTTCTGAACGGATAAGCCAATCAACCGGCGGCCATCCTAATCGATGCCACGCAAAGTTCAGAACACGCACTGGCCATTTTTGATTGTGAATGACGAAATTCTTGCCGTAATTTGCTTTAGGTGCATCTTCTTTCCATGAACTGTAAAAAAGGTGATATTCATTTTGAGTATCGATTTCGGAGAGTTCGCGAACAAGGTTCCGAAGGTAAATACCTACACCGGTGGCTTGCGACAATGCAGGCCGCATATCTAAGCAAATCTTCATTCAGAGATTCTTCACCACAAAATCGCAGAGATTACTAAACTTTGAATATGGAGATTTCCTGTTTGAGGATGCTGGTTTGTTCCAGCAATAATGATAAAGCGCGGTTCATTTCAGCCACACTATCGACATTCTTCTGGTTGATTTCTTTAAAGAATTCCACGATTTTGACAATTTGTTCGCTTCCCTTGGCTTGCTCACCGGTGGCTTTCAAAATGTGAGTTACCATTTCCGTCACATTCTCAATCGCCATTGTAATTTGTTTGCTTCCCTTGGATTGTTCCATCTGAGCCCGATTCACATAACTGGTCATCTCACGCATGTTTTCTACTGCAGAAATGATTTGTTCGCTGCCAGATTTTTGTTCCGTGGTGGCTTTTGTAATTTGCATCATCATTTCACGAATTTGTTCAATCGCTTGATTGATCGATTGAATTCCTTTGGACTGCTCTTCAGTCGCTTTTGCAATTTCTTTGGCCATATCCGAAGAATTCCTGGCAGAATCAAGAATCTTTTTTAAATTCTCTCCAGCCTGAACGGACAATTGAACGCCTTCTTCAACAGCATTAGAACCACCGGACATTGTATTAACCGCATTTCCAACATCACGTTGAACTGTTTTTATCAATGTATCAATTTCTTTTGTTGATGATGCGGTACGTTCAGCCAGACCACGTATTTCTTCTGCAACAACTGCGAATCCTTTTCCATGTTCTCCAGCCTGCGCAGCAATAATTGCAGCATTTAATGCCAGTAGATTGGTTTGCTCAGCAACATCATCAATAACATTCAAGATTTTTCCGATCTCTTCCGAACTCATTCCAAGTTTCGTAATCACATCACTTGACCGTGCAACCGCCTGCCTGATTTTTTCCATACCCCCTATCGTCATTTCCACTGATCGCATTCCCATTTCTGCATTCGTTGTTACCTGTTCACTTAATGCATGTGAACTTGCAGCGCTCTTTTCTACCTGCCGAATCGATCCTTCCATCTCTTTGATTGAAACCGCGGTATCAGAAATCAAATTGCTTAAAAGTTCAATACTCTTATCAACCTGTTGAATGGAAGAAACCATTTCTGCGATCGATGATGCAGTTTCATCAACAGACACGGACAAACTTTTTATGTGTCCTGTAACTTGTTCAATAGTTGCAGCCATTTCCATAATTGATGAAGAAGTTTCTTCGGATGATGTGGAAAGATTTTCTACGTTACCCGCAACTCCTTTCAATGATGAATTCATTTGCGAAATGGCTGATGAAATTTCTTCAAGAGATGCTACTTGTGAGCGCGACCCTTCCAGCACTTGCAATGCATTCGATTGAATTTGCTCACGGCCTTCATCAACCCGGCGATACGCTTCGCGAATTCCTTTGATCATATTCGCCAGATTTTGCGACATCGAATTAAAAGATTCCGCCAGTGTCCCGAGTTCATCTTTGGAAGTCGCTTCGACTTGCTGGCTGAGATCACCTCGCGCTACAACAGATGCTGCTTCCGCAATGCGGATCACAGGCCTGGTAGTAAATTTCCCGATCAAATAGGCGGCTACACCGCCAAAAAGGAGCGCAACTGCTACCGCACCAACGAAAGCCAATAGCAATTGTCTTCTGACTTCGTCTAAAGTATTTGTTAACATTGCCATTCGAACCATACCAATCGTTCTTTTCTGCTGAATTCCACTAACATTTGTAGTGACTTCAACAGGTGCAAAAAAATCGTAAAGCAGTTCACCGCCTAGGCCTGAATGCGAACTCCCTCCGGACGCTCCGAAATAGATTTCAGATCAAATTTGTAAAATTCAGAAGGACGTCGTTGTGCAGGATCACTCTGTGCTTTGAATTGTCCATCGCCGGTTTGAATGACTCTTCCATCCAGATCAACAAATTCAACATACCAGATTCCTTTTTCTGACATCAGTTTGTCTATAATCGGCTTCAATTCGTCCGCCAAACCCAAACTGACTTGATAGGAATGCGATTCTGCTAATCTGCGAACAATTACATGCCCGCGTGTAATTAATTCCTGCTGGAGACTCTTCTGCGCGATCTGATACATCGAAATACCAAGGATGATCAAAATCAGAATGAATGTGAGGCCCAGTAAATTGATTTTGAAACTTAGACTCTTATTGCGAAACCAGGTTAATGCCATAGAAAGAGAGTACCCTCATTCACTTCTAACTATCCCCCGCAATGTGGCTGAGCAGTAAACTGCCATCGGTGTTATTGATACACTTTGCTGGCAGCATCTTGAATATTTTTGGGAATGGTCAATTTTAATAATCCTGCTGCGCGCGTATTAATAATTATTTTAGAACGGTGCAACTCTACGATTTGCAATTTTGATGGTGGTGTGCCCTGCAAAATTTTATTCGAAATATCTCCAGCGGTTCGACCTGCTTCAACTGGATCAAAGGTCATTGAAAAAATTGCACCAGATCTCACATATCGTTCATTCGGACCAAAACACGGTATCAGCTTTGTCAATGATGTAGACCCAATGTATCGGATTACTTCATCGGAGTACAACGAAGGATCGGGAGGAATCCACAGCGCATCAATTTTACCAACAATATCGTTCATCGCTTTTTGAATGTCCTGACTTCCAGAAATACCAGAAGTAACAAGACTCATATCTAATTCTTGCGCAATTGTTCGTGCACTGGCGATCAAAGGATCATTGGCGGGTTGGGTATAAATAATTCCGATGCGTTTAATTTTTTTGCTGATATTACGCATAACCGCAAATTGATCTTTGATCCGTACATCCACGCTGACGCCGGTGATGTTGTCCGCCTTCAACGAATCCACGTCAGCATTAAAAACCATGCAAAAAACAGTCGGAACATTCGGAAAGTTCTCTTTTGCAAATTTTGCAGCGACAGTGCCCATTACAACTATCAGATTGTAAGTCCCGCTTTTGATTTGAGTGACAACATCGTTTTGATTGGAGAGATCCTCCATCAAATTAAACTCTTTTTTATTTTCAAAACAGACGCTGGAAAAGCCGTTCCGGGCGTCGTCAAAAGAGGCAATTCCCGTAGTTTTTATAATCGCGATATCGGCAAAGGAGGTTTGAGCAAGATAAATCAGGATGAGAGCAGAAAGCTTCAAAGCATACTTCATTAAGCTCTGAACCCTCCGTTAAATGTCTGAAAATAAGCAGGAAAGACGGTCAAATTGTATAACCAGCAATATTTTCAGTCAAGGATTATCCTGACGGAAACGTGGATCAAGGCGATCACGAAGTGCGTCACCCAGTAACTGAAACGACAAAGCTGAAATAAAGATTGATAGACCAGGAAACATCATTAAAGAAGGTGCATCAAGCAAATGATTTTTTCCTTCGTTCAACATTGTCCCCCAGGATGGTTGGGGTGGTTGAACTCCTAAACCAAGAAAACTCAGTGACGATTCCGCAAGGATGACACCGGCAAAACTGAAACTTGCTTGCACAATCAGAGTTGGTAGTACATTCGGGAATATGTGATGAAATAAGATTCGAAAAGTTCCGGCGCCTAAATTGATCGAAGCACGCACAAAGTCAAGCTCGCGAAGTTTTAGTGTAAGACTTCGTGCAATTCGTGCATAAGAAATCCAACCGATCGTCACCAACGCAATTACAACATTTTGTAAACTTGGCCCAAGAACTGCCATCAAAGCAATTGCCAATAAAATTCCAGGAAATGCCAAAAAAATATCGGCCAGTCTCATCAAAACTTCATCAAGCTTCCCTCCATAAAAACCGGCAATAAGCCCTATCGTTACGCCGGTAATCATCGAAAAAATCACCACAGCAAATGACACAAAGAATGAGACTTGGCCGCCGTAAAGCAGTCGAGAGAGAATATCCCTGCCTAATTCATCAGTTCCAAGCCAATGTTGTTTTGAGGGTAGCTGAAGACGCCCGGGTAAATTGATTTGATCGTAGGAAAATGGCGCGAGAATCGGGGCAAGTATTGTCGCTATTAGAATAATTGACAGGAAAGCGCCACAAATCAGGGCGATCAGGTTACGGAATGGAAACCTTCCTCGACCTGAATTTGACTCCGGTAATTCCGGCATGCTGTTCATTTTAACAAGCTGTTGGAATTGCATAAAAAGTTGACAATTTTGGCGACGTTCCGCTACAATCAACTCTCCAGATACACGGAAATTACTCCGCAATCTAGGATTAGGCCGCCGGTATCTGGATATTTGTATTTACATACATGCCGTTAAAACTTGGGGAACTCCTTCTCAGGAATAAGCTGATCACAAAAGACCAGCTAGATAAAGCGCTCGACCTCCAAAAAACAAACAACAGCAAACTCGGATACAACCTTGTCAAAATGGGATTTGTATCTGACGAAGAAATTGCTACGTGCCTGAGTAAGCAGTTCGGAATTTCCGCCATTAATTTATCGCATTTTGAAATTGATCAAACTGTTCTTGATCTGGTACCGGTTGAAGTTTGCCGTAAGTACGATTTGATTCCAGTCAATCGCACTGGAGCGGTGTTGACCGTTGCAATGTCCGATCCAACAAACATTCGCGCAATGGATGAAATCAATTTCATTTGCGGATATCAAGTAGAACCGGTTGTTGCATCAGAATATGCAATCAAAGAATCGATTGATAAGTATTACGGTTCAACTCACGCACTTGAATTAAAGCAAGCAATGCAAGCGGCAATTGCTGAGCGCGATGGGGATAGCGACATCGAAGATTTAGAAGTCCTGGAAGAGGCAACGGATGTAGACCTCGCTGCTCTGGAAAGACAAACTGAAGATGCTCCCGTAGTTAAGCTGGTGAATAAAGTTTTATATGATGCACTCAATGAGGGCGCAAGCGATATTCACGTAGAACCTTACGAAAAAGAATTTCGGGTCAGATACAGAATCGACGGCGTTCTATATGTGAAAATCAATCCACCTTTGAAATTACGTGATGCAATCACATCGCGTATAAAAATCATGGCAAAGCTGGACATTGCAGAAAAACGTTTGCCACAAGATGGTCGCATCAAAATCAAAACCAAACACCAGGGGCGAATGAAAGAATTGGATTACCGTGTTTCGGTTATTCCAACATTATTCGGCGAAAAAATCGTTTTACGTTTGCTGGACAAAGATAATCTGAAATTAGATATGACAAAGCTGGGACTTGAAGCAGACTCGTTGCGCCGGCTTGAAAAAGCAATCTTAAAACCTTACGGGATGATTTTGGTTACCGGTCCAACTGGAAGCGGTAAAACCAATACATTGTATTCAGCGATGTCCCGTATTAATACTCCTGAAATTAATATTCTAACTGCCGAAGATCCTGTTGAATTCAACATCACTGGAATTAATCAGGTTCAAATGAAGGAGCAGATCGGACTGAATTTTGCGGCAGCATTACGTTCATTTCTGCGTCAGGATCCCAATATTATTCTTGTAGGGGAAATCCGTGACTTTGAAACGGCAGAAATTGCAATCAAAGCGGCCCTTACTGGCCACCTTGTTCTGAGCACTCTTCATACCAATGATGCCCCCAGTACAGTAAACCGCTTAATGAACATGGGAATTGAACCATTTCTTGTCGCGTCTTCTGTTCTCCTCATAGTTGCTCAACGTTTAATTCGTAAAATTTGCAGTGAATGCAAGGAGGAATATCGAGTTCCATTAGAGGCACTCATTGACATTGGATTCTCGGAAGATGAGGCCAGAGACGTCACAATTTTCAAAGGACGCGGCTGTCCGATGTGCGGCAATACAGGGTATAAGGGAAGAGTAGGCTTGTTTGAAGTACTTGAAGTATCGGATAATATCCGAGAGCTGATTTTGGTAGGCGCCTCTGCAATAGAGATTCGCCGGAAAGCAGTAGAAGAAGGCATGATCGCATTGCGTGCCAGTGGGCTGGAAAAATTGAAAGTGGGACTTACCACAATCGAAGAAGTACTTCGCGAAACAGTAGCCTAAAGTGCTGTCGGAAATTTTCCGTACAGCTTTACATTTTAAGAGGGAGTGTTTATGGCTGTTACATTGCATCAGTTATTGAAACAGATGATCGATATGGGGGGAACGGATTTACACGTTACAACACACTGCCCTCCGCAAGTTCGAGTTGATGGTGTTTTAAAACCATTGACCGAACATCCACCTTTAACACCGGTTGATACAAAGCGTTTGGCATATAGCGTTTTAACAGATGCTCAAAAGCATCGCTTTGAAGAAAATATGGAATTGGATTTTTCATTCGGTGTAAAAGGTTTGGCTCGATTCCGCGCTAATGTTTTTAGCCAACGTGGTGCGGTAGCTGCCGCATATCGAAGAATTCCATATGAAATCATGTCGTTTCGCGAATTGGGACTTCCTCAAATTGTGGAAAAGATATGCGATAAGCCCCGCGGCTTAATTCTGGTAACAGGTCCGACAGGCAGCGGCAAATCAACAACGCTTGCAGCAATGCTCGACAAAATCAATCGTGAACGTCATGATCACATCGTTACAATTGAAGATCCTATTGAATACTTACATCAACATCAGAATTGTATTGTGAATCAGCGCGAACTACACGCGGACACACATTCATTTGCTAACGCACTGCGTTCAGTGCTTCGTGAAGATCCTGATGTCGTACTGATCGGAGAAATGCGCGATCTTGAAACGATCGAATCTGCCTTGCGTATTGCAGAAACAGGCCACCTTACTTTCGCTACTTTGCATACAAATTCTGCAAGTCAAACCATTAACCGTATTATTGATGTGTTTCCAGCTCACCAGCAACCACAAGTTCGCGCTCAACTTTCATTAATCCTTGAAGGAATTATGTGCCAATCGCTACTTCCACGCGCAAGCGGAAAGGGGCGTGCTCTGGCAATGGAAATTCTGATTCCGAATGCTGCAATTCGAAACCTGATCCGTGAAGACAAAGTGCATCAGATTTACTCATCAATGCAATCAGGACAATTAAAATTTGGGATGCAGACATTCAATCAGTCGCTTGCCACGCTGTATTTTAGAAAAGAGATTACGTTAGAGTTAGCTCTAAGCCGTTCATCACATCCGGAAGAATTGCAAGAAATGATCAATCGTGGGTCCGGGGTAATTAGCGGCAATGTTGCGCCGGTTGGTGCCGGTAGAGCTCGTGCCTGATAAGGGAGGAATAAGACCATGCCAAGTTTTGAATGGAAAGGTAGAAGAGGCGACAAGATCGAGGCTGGGGTCATTGTTGCCGAAAACAAAGAAGCTGTTCGGGCGCGATTACGCCGTCAGCAGATTGTAGTTACCCAAGTTCGGGAACAAGGCAAAGAAGTTTCTTTTCCACTGTTGCGCGGTGGTGTATCTCAAAAAGAACTTGCCATTTTCACTCGCCAGTTTTCGGTCATGATTGATGCCGGTCTTCCGCTGGTTCAATGTCTTGAAATTTTGGGTACACAAGCCGAAAACAAAGTTTTTCAAAAGACTCTGTTGCAGGTGCGGCAAGATGTTGAAAGCGGTGCAACTCTAGCCGATTCAATGCGCAAACATCCACGTGTTTTTGATGATCTTTTTTGCAACATGATTGCAGCCGGTGAAGCCGGCGGTATTTTGGATACCATCCTGCAACGACTTGCTACCTATATTGAAAAGATCGTCAAATTACGCCGCGCAGTCCGGTCCGCAATGATCTATCCGATCGCCGTATTATCAATTGCGGCAATTGTTGTGGCTGTAATTTTGTGGAAAGTTATTCCTACATTCGCAGCACTATTTGCAGGATTAGGTGCCGAACTTCCACTACCAACCAGAATTGTTATTGCAGCGAGCAACTTCGTTGGACGCTACTTCATATTGATTATTCTGCTGATCGGAGCAACGATCTATGCGCTGAAAAAGTACCATGATACTTACAAAGGCAGGCGTGTGATTGATGGAATCCTTTTGAAATTGCCAGTTCTTGGAATTGTGTTACGTAAAATAGCAGTCGCTCGTTTTTGCAGAACTCTTGGGACGTTAGTTAGTTCCGGTGTTCCAATCTTAGAAGCACTGGAAATTACCGCAAAAACTTCCGGCAATGCAATCGTTGAAGATGCAATCATGGCAACGAGAAAAAGCATTGAAGAAGGAAAGACGATTTCGGAACCATTAAAAGATACTGAAGTATTTCCTCCAATGGTTGTTCACATGATAGCAGTCGGTGAACAAACTGGAGCTCTGGATGCGATGTTATCGAAAATTGCAGATTTCTACGAAGAAGAAGTAGATGCTGCAGTTGAGAATATGTTGACATTGATTGAACCGATTATGATTTTGTTCCTGGGTATTATCATTGGTGGAATTGTTATTTCGATGTATTTGCCGATGTTCTCCTTGCTTAGCAAAATCGGTTAAATCAACAAAATTGAAGATTCCAGGAGGGCGGTTCGCTGCTACGGGCCGCCCTCAATTATTTTTGCGTCTTTGCGGTAAGAATTTGAACTAATGTTGAGAACTGATGAAGAATTAAAACAGAAAATTGTCATGATGATGACTTTTCGTATGGTCATCATCATTACACTACTGGGTTCGGCAATTTTGATTCAACTCGTATCACGAACAATTCTTCCAATCAATCCGCTCTATTTCCTGATCTTCCTGACCTCATTCTTTACTCTTGTCTCTGCATTATGGTTCTCCAAAATTCGCAATTTGCGGGTACTCGCATATTTGCAACTTTCCGGAGATGTGCTTGTAGTTACTCTTCTTTTATATTTCACCGGCGGAGTTCGCAGCCCTTTTTCGTTTCTGTATATTTTGGTCATCATCGCAGCAAGCATAATCGTTTATAGAAAAGGCGCCCTTTATATCGCAGCGATCAGCAGCATTCTTTACGGTTGTTTGGTTGACTTGCTTTATCTAAAGACAATTCCATATTACGATCTGCAGCCATCTGAGGTTTCAGAAATATCAGTCACCCTGATCTACTACTACATCTTCATTCACATTTTCGGATTTTTTACGACAGCATTTCTTAGTAGTTATTTATCCGAACGTTTGCGTCGTGCAAAAACGGAATTAAAAGTCATTGATGAAGATTTATCAGATCTGAAAATCTTGCATCAAAAAATCATTGACAGCATGAACACCGGTTTGGTGTTAACGGATCTGGACGGCCACATTAATTTTATTAACGGCGCCGGACTTCAAATTTTGAATCAAACGATGCATCAAATTCTGGGAGAAAAAATTCAAACGGTATTTGTAGAAAATATCGATTTGGAAAATGTTCGACATGAACTTGAATCTAGCCGGCAAGTTCGGTTAGAACGAAGCCTTATAAAAAACAAAGAAGTGTACCTGATCGGAATGAATCTGGCATATCTTCCAACTCAAAAAGATTCACCCTACGGCATGATTCTGGTTTTTCAGGACATCACCGAAGTTCATCGAAAAGAACAACAATTGAAAATTCAAGAACGGATGGTTGCAATCGGCACGATGGCAGCGGGAATTGCGCATGAAATCCGCAACCCTCTTGCAGCGATTCATGGATCTGTTCAGATGTTGAAAAATGAACTTCATCTTTCTGATGATCAGCAAAAATTGATGGAAATTGTCTTAACAGAATCGGTGCGGTTAGATCACACCATTCAGCATTTCTTGAATTTTGCAAAACCAAAACGGTTTGATCCAGGCCGCCAAGATTTGATTTCAGTAGTGACTGATACGTTAAGCTTTATTCAGAAGAGTCCTGAATTCAGGGACGATCATCATATTTCATTTTCTAAAAGCTCAGAAGAATTTGTTCATGAATTCGATAGCAATCAAATCAAACAGGTGATTTGGAATCTTGCCATCAATGCGCTGCATGCAATGCCGAAGGGTGGAACTCTGCGTGTTTCTTTGGAACATGATCTGCAAGGGAATGTTGTTTTGACATTTAAAGATGAAGGAAAAGGAATTGATTCGGAACGTCTGGACTCAATCTTTGATCCATTTCAAACTTCCACCACTGGCGGAAGTGGTCTTGGAATGGCTATCGTTTACCGAATTGTGCAGGATCATCGTGGCAGAATAAATATCGATTCAAAACCAGGTGCTGGTACTACGATTATTGTTCGTTTACCCGCTAAAAGCACGCGGCCTGCTCTTCCTCTGGTACAATAGGAAAATTCATGAGTACGATTCTCGTAATTGATGACGAAAAGAGCATGCGCGACTTCTTAGCAATCATGCTCAAGAAAGAAGGCTATCAAGTACAACTTGCCGAAAATGGTAAGACCGGCCTGAATGCAATCAATAAAAATGTATTTGATGTCATTATTTCCGATATCCGTCTTCCTGATTTGGATGGACTCGAATTGTTGCGCCAAACCAAGAAAATTTCACCTGACACTGATTTTATTTTGATCACTGCATATGCATCCACTGAAACTGCGGTCGAAGCTGTAAAGATCGGAGCTGCGGATTATATTTACAAGCCGTTCGACATCGAAGAGATGAAGATCATCATCAATCGATGTATTTCCAAAAAGAAACTGGAACGTGAAAATGTTTACCTGAAAAAATCAGTCGAACGTCAGTTTCAATTTGAAAACATCATCGGACACAGTCCAAAAATGCAAAACATTTTCGATCTTATCCGGAAGATCAGCAACACTAACAGCACAATATTGATCACAGGTGAAAGCGGAACCGGAAAAGGAATTCTTGCTAAAGCGATTCATTACAACAGTCTTCGCAAAGATCATTCATTTATTTCCATCAACTGCGGTGCAATGCCGGAGAGTTTGTTGGAAAGCGAACTATTTGGACACGTGAAAGGTTCATTCACCGGTGCTGTTCATAATAAGAAAGGATTGTTTGAAGTAGCAGATAAAGGAACGTTGCTACTGGATGAAATTGGTGAGACCAGCCAGGGAATGCAGGTCAAGTTACTCCAAGCGTTGCAGGAAAAAACGATCCGTCCTGTTGGAGGGACTGAAGAAATTTCTGTTGATGTGCGCGTGATCGCAGCAACGAATCAAGATCTGCAACGTGGAGTTCAGGAGGGACGTTTCCGCGAAGATCTGTATTACCGTATCAATGTCATTCCAATAAAAATTCCACCTTTGCGTGAACGAAAAGAAGATACACATCCGCTTGCGGAAGGATTTCTACGCAAGTTCGCAAAAGAAATGAACAAGAATATTACGCGCATTTCACCTGAAGCGATGAAATGCCTGGAAAATTATGATTGGCCAGGTAATGTGCGTGAATTAGAAAATGCTGTTGAACGAGCGATCGCACTGGAAGTTTCAGATGTGATTACAGTAGAAAGCTTGCCTGAAAAAGTAAGCCGGTTACCGCAGCGCGGTGAAATCGATGCTTTACGATTGCCACAGGATGGAATCGATCTTGAAGGCCATATCGAACAAATCAGAAAGGAAATTTTGATTGAAGCTTTACGCCGCAGCAAAGGTGTCCAAAAAGAAGCCGCTAAATTTGTGGGAATGTCGTTCCGGTCGTTTCGGTATTATGCGAAGAAATATCGACTGACTAAAACCATGGCCTTGCGCTAATCTATTCGTCCTTCGAGATGCTGCCATCACATCACCGTCATTTTCCTGGCTGCACAACACAAGACGGAGTGTGCAAAAACCGGATATCGGATCGGCCTGAGCAGTCTTTTAATGGGTGTTGGCAGTTTTCCATCAACGACATTTGGAACAAATGTTTGATAGCTGATCTCAATCGGATAAAAACCCCATCGCTTTAGCAGTGTCTCCGTTTCTCCTTTTCCGTACAATCGGCGGTGAAAATTGACCTTTTGAAAGCGACGTCTATGGAATTCTGCCCACGACCATCTGAATGGAAGGAAAGAGATAATCAATAATCCGTCAGGCTTCAATACACGAAACAGCGACTTGAGTGCTTCCTGATCCATCGAAGTATGTTCCAGAACTCCGGATCCAATCACCACATCAAACGTGTTTTCGGCGTATGGCAGTTCAATGGAGTTGTGGAGCAAAGCATATTTTGGCCGGGCATAGTCGCGAAAGATACTGAACTCTGACTCCAAAACAAAGTCGCATGCATGCAAGTCGTATCGATCATCAAAAACCTTACGAATCAAACAACTATCCGGACCGTGGTTGCAGCCCCAATCCAGAATAGATCCTGATTCCGGAAAATATTGTAAGTACCACAAAAAAACATTAACGTGGTGTTTGATGAACTCAGGTTTGGAATGCTCCTCTAAATAATAAATCGATCCAGTTGACTCAACCTGCTTTCGATAGAGCTCCGTCAGCAACTCGCACAGTTCCCGAGCTTCCGACCGGCTAGTTAACGGATTTTGAGAAATAACCTTAGCTGACAAATTGTAATTACGTTCTTGGTTTCACAATATGAAACTATATTTCACAAGGTGAATTACACTATTGTGTCTTTTCCTTCCGTGCACTTGCAATCAAACTTTGCGCTTCGCTATTATGCGGATCCATTTGCAGCACTTTTTCGCCGATTTCGATCACCTCATCGTACTTGCGATCCATCATTAATGTGCGCCAGCCTTGATTCAACAATGTTCTGACTTCTTCCACTTTCTTCTTTTCTTCAATATACCCGATCACCATTTTTGCGGTCTCATTGGAAGGTTCTAACTTTAATATTTCTTCAAATGTATCTCGCGCAAAATCATAGCTTCCAAGCTCCATCTGTTTATTTCCACGGCTGGCCAATTTATCGATTTGCTGTTTGCGGATCAGATCATTAACAGCTTCCATCCGCTTTGATGCAACCGGATGCTGCGGATAAATCTTTAATGCTTTTTCAAGAGCCATCTTCGCAGTGTCAAATTCTTGTTTCTCAATAAAACCTTCTGCTGAAGTCAAAAATTCATTAAATTCTTCAACTGCGATCCGTTCTTTTAATAACACCTGCAATTCATAAGCACCTTGATGCTCCGGAACTGCTTTCAATACTTCTTCAACTATCTTGCGCGCATCTTGATATTTTTTTTCTTCTATCGCTTGCCGTGCTTTTGATATCAATTCTTCCATTTCAGGATTCATCATTTCATTTTTCGCAGTTTCCAAAAGCATTCGTGCTTTTGAATGATTCGGCTGAATGCGCAAAATCTTTTCGAAAGCCTTCATTGCAATGTCATACCGGCCTTCACGCATGTAATTTTGTCCTTGCTTCAGCAGATCCTCCGCTTCGGCACGCTTGATATCCTGCTCAACCATGTTTTGAAGTTGCGCAGCATCAGGATCATTTGGATCAATTTGCAAAGCTTGTTTGATATAACTCATTGCTTGAACAGCATGACCTTCAACGATTTGCTTCTTTGCAGTACGTAATAAATTTGAAATCCGCGGATCAGATTTGTATGGAGTCAGTGGTTTTTTTTCTTCTTCGGCTTGTGGAGTTTCTTTCGTTGAAGGCGAAATTAGTTCTTGCGTTGTAGCACGTTGCCCTATTCTTTGCGGCGGAGCAAATGAATGCAAAAAATGTTCAAGATCATCGCCCATCTCATCAGCCGAAAAATAGCGTTTCGCGGGATCTTTATCTAATGATTTTTTTAGAATTCGATCGATTGCAGCAAACTGCTCGTCTATTGGCGGATTCATTTTCTGATACGGTTCATGAAGAATGTTATAAAGTACAGTAGCAGTATTATCACCATCAAAAGGCTTTTTGGTGGTTAGAATTTCAAAAAGAATAATCCCTACCGCGAAGATATCTGATTTACGATCTACATGAGCACCTTTTATCTGTTCCGGTGCCATGTAGTGAATCGTTCCAAGCACCATTCCACCCGATGTCATGGTTGTGCTTGTTACCAGGCGGGCAATACCAAAATCTAGAACCTTAACTTGATAATCGTCTGTAAGTCGGATGTTTGATGGTTTTACGTCGCGATGGACAATCCCTGCTTTGTGCGCATATGCTAGTCCGCGACAAAGCTGAACTACAATCCTGAGTTTTTGTTCAAAGGAAACTTCATGCTGACCTTTGATGACTGCATGAATATCTGTCCCATGAATGTATTCCATCGCAATAAATGGAACACTGTTCTCTTCCCCCAATTCATAAATGGTAACAATATTCGGATGACGTAATCTTCCAGCGGCTCGCGCTTCGCGATAAAAACGTTCTTTAAGGACAGGATCTTTTAGTCCATCGGCAGTCATTGTCTTTAATGCAACTTCACGATCCAGGATCGGATCATAAGCCTTGTACACAACCCCCATTCCACCTCTTCCGAGGACATCAAGGGCACTCATACTTCCCGATCTTGGAGGACATAGCTGCCTTGCCGAAAGTATATCAGATTTGACGTTTTGTTCAGGCCGACAGATTGGCCGAAATTCGTTGACTTATCTATATTTACAGGCACCTTGAAATGGGTCGTTCTTTTTTGCAATTTATAGGGGATTTGTTATAATTTCGGCTTTCCCGAACCTTTAGGCGCGTAGCTCAGTGGGAGAGCGCTTCCTTGACACGGAAGAGGTCGGCGGTTCGATACCGCCCGTGCCTACTTCCCCGTAATAAAGGAATATTAGCAATTCAATATTCCATTATTCCAAGGTTCCATCATAACTGGTGGATAAGGAACAATGGGATGTTGGAATATTGGAATAATGGAAGAATGAAATACTTGACGTTCTAATCCCTCCTTTCGATACTCGAACTATGCCTGAAATAAACATAAACATTAATGGAGTCTCGAAACAAGTTCCTGCCGGAACTTCAGTTTCAGAGCTACTAAAAGATCAGCAGGAAGAAGTCCGTAAAGATGCACTTGCTGCGAAGTTTAACGGAAAAGAAGTCGATTTATCTTATCGACTGAATGATTCCGGTGATCTCAAGTTTATTCTTCCTTCATCGAAAGAAGGTCTCGATATTATTCGCCACAGCACATCGCATTTGATGGCACATGCAGTAACTGAATTATTTCCTGATGCACAGGTTGGAATCGGTCCCGTAATTGAAGATGGTTTTTATTACGATTTCAAACGGGAAACTCCGTTTAATCCGGAAGATTTAGAAAAAATTGAAGCAAAGATGAGAGAAATCGTAAAACGGAATTATTCCGTTTCACGATTGGAATATCCGAAAAATGAAGCATTGGATTACTGGCGGAAACAAAATGAGCCGATGAAAGTGGAGCTCATTGAAGAACGCGGCGGAGATAAAGTTAGTTTCTATAAACAAGATTCATTTATGGATCTCTGTCTTGGCCCACACGTTCCCAGCACTGGACGCCTTGGAGTATTCAAACTGCTTCATACAGCGGGAGCTTACTGGCGCGGTGATGAAAAGAATGCAATGTTGCAGAGGATCTATGGAACTGCGTGGACAAATGAAAAAGATTTAGAAGAGCACCTGCATCGAATTGAAGAGGCGAAAAGACGCGATCATCGCAAGCTTGGAAAAGAACTTGAATTATTTCATACCAGTGATGAGATCGGTCCTGGACTGATCATGTGGCTGCCTAAAGGGGCACGAGTACGGCGTCAAATCGAAGATTATTTATATGATGAATTATTCAAACGCGGATATGAAGTTACCTATACTCCGCATGTTGCACGTTTGAGTTACTGGGAAACCAGCGGTCATCTAGGATTCTATCGAGAGAATATGTTTGCGCCGATGGAATTGGAGGATGACAAATATCAAATCAAGCCAATGAATTGTCCGATTCATATCGCAGTGTATCGATCTGCGTTGCGAAGTTATCGTGATCTACCTGTCAGACTTGCAGAATTCGGAACAGTATATCGATTTGAACGATCCGGCGTTATGCATGGATTGATGCGTGTGCGAGGTTTCACAGTTGATGATGCGCATTTATTCTGCACATTAGATCAGTTAGAAAACGAAATCAAAGGATGTTTGGATTTTACATTTTCACTTTGGCGCACTTTTGGATTTAAAGACATTCAGGTCGTTCTTGCTACTCGGCCTGAAAAAGCAGTAGGTCCAGTGGAAATCTGGAATACCGCGATTGATATTGCAAGAAAGACTTTAGAAAAGAACAACATTGAATACGAAGTGGAAGAAGGCGGTGGCGCATTCTACGGACCGAAGATCGATTTTAAAGTCCGTGATGCGATTGGACGCTGGTGGCAATGCAGCACAACCCAGGTTGATTTTATGCTCCCGGAAAGATTTCAACTTGAATACATTGGTCCTGATGGGAAACCCCACCAACCAATCATGTTGCATCGTGCCATAACCGGATCCCTTGAACGCTTCTTCGGAGTTTTAATTGAGCATTATGCTGGTGCATTTCCGCTCTGGCTAGCTCCAGTTCAAGTAGCGATTTTACCGATTGCAGAAAGGCATCATGAGTATGCTGCCCAACTTGAGAAGACTTTTTCTGGTGAAAAATTCAGGGTATTTCTAGATGACCGGAAAGAGAAAATTGGGGCAAAAATTCGTGATGCACAATTGCAAAAAGTACCATATATGATTATCCTTGGCGATAAAGAAGTGGAAAACAATACTGTTTCTGTCCGCCATCGCACCCGCGGGGACTTAGGCGCGCGTTCGATTCAGGAATTCGTAAACGAATTGAATCCTCTAATTGCCAGCCGTGCGGTGGAAACAAATTGAATGCAAACCAGCTCAAGAAGCTCATAACCGGAGGGTTTTCGTATTCAGCATAACGTAAGAGCGAACGACAGGATTAGAGCGAGAGAAGTAAGAGTAATAGGAGAAGATGGATCGCAAATCGGAGTCTTACCATTACGAGATGCGATCAATTTAGCGCGAGAAAAGGAATTGGATCTGGTAGAAATTGCGCCAACGGCGCAACCGCCAGTCTGCCGAATTATGAATTTAGGTAAATTCATGTATGAGCAGAGTAAGAAAGAGCAGAAAGCTAGAAAGAAACAGAAAACAATTCAGGTCAAGGAAATAAAATTTCGTCCGAAAACAGATGAGCATGATTATCTGTTTAAGCGAAAACATATTGAACGGTTTATGGAAGATGGCCATAAGGTGAAAGCGGTAATTATGTTTCGTGGCCGTGAAATGGCACATCCGGAAATTGGTAGACGTATTTTGGAAAGATTGATCGAAGAATTGAAGGACATTATTGAGATTGAACGTCCGCCACGGCAAGAAGGGAATAATATGATTGCCATTTTTACACCAAAGCGGACATAGGATGCTTGATGCTAGATGCTGGGCTGATTTAAGCTTATGCGCTAGTAATTCCTAGCATCAAGAATCTAGCACCTAGCATCAGGAGCTCAGATGAAACAAAAAACACATCGCGGAGCGGCAAAACGCTTCAAGAAGACCAAATCTGGAAAGATTAAGCGCGCATCCGCAAACAAGCGTCACATTCTCACTAAGAAGTCGCCGAAAAGAAAACGGCATCTGAAGCAAGGAAAAATTCTTACTGCGGCAGAGACTCCGAAAGTGAAACGGATGTTGCCATACGCTTGATTTCGTTACTGCAGTGGTCTCGCAGTAAATGTTTAAAGGTGATAGAAAATGCCAAGAGTAAAACGTGGAAATAAACGGAGACAAAAACGGAAAAAGATTTTAGATCTTGCTTCCGGTTACCGTTTAACAAAAGGAAAACTATATCGTGCGGCGCGTGAAGCCATTCAAAAAGGGATGGCATATGCATATCGTGACCGCCGGAATAAGAAACGCGACTTTCGTAGTTTGTGGATTATTCGCATTAACGCTGAAGCCAGGAAACACGAAATTTCTTATAGCCGTATGATCGCCGGCCTTAAAAAGGCAGGCATCAGCCTCAACCGCAAGATGCTGGCCGAGATTGCAGTTTCTGATGCAAACGGATTTGCTCATCTTGCGCAGATCGCAAAAACCGCGTAAACATCCACATTCCAGCTGGGGCGAGGCTTGCCTTGCCCCGATGGTGGATGGGTGAAAAAAACTTCCATGAATATTCCCGAACTCTCTAAAGAATTCCAGGACCGCCTGAAATCAGTTCAAACCACAACAGATCTGGAAGAATTGCGCAATCAGTATCTTGGGCGCAAAAGAGGAATTGTTACTTCTCTTTTGAAAGATCTGGCAAATTTGTCGCCTGATCAAAAAGCCTCGGCTGGAAAAGAAATAAATGAATTCAAAAGAGTTGTGGAAGAAGCGATTGAAAAGAAAATTGCCGAATTATCTGTTCCCACTGCGGAGAAAAAGATCGATTGGAGTTTGCCGGGAAAAGAATATTGGGTTGGTGCGGCGCATCCTTTAACACAGGTTCGGCGAATGATTGAAGAAATCTTTCGGGAAATGGGTTACGCCATCGCTGAAGGTCCGGAGATTGAAACCGATTTCAATAATTTTGCAGCATTAAATTTCCCACCAGATCATCCTGCACGGGATATGCAAGATACGTTGTTTGTTGAGTCGTCAATTTCAGAACCATTAATGCTGCGAACTCACACCTCTCCTGTTCAGATCCGCACGATGCTTTCAACAAAACCGCCGGTTCGTATTCTTTGTCCGGGACGCGTTTATCGTAAAGATGAAATTGATGCCACACACTCGCCAATATTTCATCAAATGGAAGGATTGGCAATTGATGATCACATTACATTCGCAGACTTAAAAGGCTCATTACATCATTTTGCCAAAAGACTTTTTGGCTCTGAAGTAAAAGTCCAATTCAGACCAAGCTTCTTCCCATTTACTGAACCGAGCGCAGAAATGGATTGTTCCTGTGTAAATTGCAAAGGTAATGGATGCAGCGTTTGCAAACAAACCGGCTGGCTGGAAATTTTAGGTTCAGGCATGGTTCACCCAAATGTTTTGGAAGCGGTTGGCTATGATTCTGAAAAATATTCCGGATTTGCATTCGGCATGGGACTCGAACGGATCGCAATTCTTTTTTACGACATTCCTGATATCCGTCTCTTTTACACAAACGATCTCCGGTTTCTTTCGCAATTCAGAGTCATCACATGAAAGTTAGCTACCATTGGCTTGAGGAAATCAGCGGCGTTGAAGCGGATCTTGATAGTTTAATTGCGAAATTAACGAACATCGGGCTAAAACTGGAAGATAAACAACCTGTCACGAATGATTTTTCACTGGATCTGGAAATCACTGTAAATCGTCCGGATTGCCTGTGCCATTATGGTGTCGCGCGTGAAATTGTTACCGCCTTCCAGCTGCCACCAATCGTATACCCTGAAATCCATCCTGATATTCCTGTTCGTGTACACGGCACTTCTGGTAATTACGAAGATCTGACGATAGTCCTTGAAGATCCCCAATTGTGTCCGCGATACTGCGGTCAACTTCTAACCGGAGTGAAGGTAGGCCCTTCTCCAGACTGGCTTAAGCAACGGCTGGACGCCTGCGATATTCGTAGTGTTAACAATATAGTAGATGTTACAAATTACGTGATGTTTGAGTTAGGGCAACCGTTGCATGCTTTTGATTACGATAAGCTCGCCGGAAAAACAATTCGAGTCCGACGCGCCAAAAATGAAAAGCTGGTGATGATCGATGGAAAAGAAAGATTACTGACTGAATCAATGCTGGTAATTGCGGATGCGGAAAAAGCACAAGGCGTCGGTGGTGTTATGGGTGGACAAAAATCAGAGGTCTCCGAAAATACCACGAATGTGTTGCTGGAAAGTGCATATTTCGTTCCATCAACAGTCCGCCAGACTCGAAGAGCGCTGGATCTTTCTACAGATGCTTCCTTTCGATTTGAACGAGGCGTGGATCCGTTACTTCAAGATGTAGCAATCCGGAGAGCGGCCCTGCTGTTAGAACAAATCGCCGGTGCCGAAGTTCATCCTGTGCTGGATGTAAATGTCATGCAAACTCGCCAGCACCAGCTCAAACTTAGACCCGAACGAATTTCCCGAATCTTAGGTGAGCCCGTTAATCAAGATTTTGTGGAAACCGTTCTAACATCCCTTGGATTTTTGCAAGAAGAAAACAATGTTTGGACTGTCCCTTCATTTCGTGTGGATGTTGCGCGTGAAATTGATCTGATTGAAGAAATCGCTCGCCATTTTGGTTACAACAATTTTTCCAGCACCCTTCCGGAAGGTGGGATCAAATATCAGGAAGATTATCCTACTTACTGGTTGGAACGTGCAGTTTCACAATTCCTTCAGGGAGCTCAAGTAGATGGAGCTGTAACGCTTTCGTTTGTGAATCAATCATCTCCATTTATTACGCCGGATAAACGGATTCGAATATTGAATCCGATTTCGGAAACAGCAAACGAACTGAGGAATTCATTAATTCCCGGGTTATTGGAATCGATTGATCTGAATTTACGACATCGCAATCGTGATGTGCGCCTCTTTGAGATAGGTCACACATTTCATCCGGATGGCGAGAAAGTTAAATTAGGAATTGCAGTGATCAGTGATTATCAAGATTTAAAAGGAATTGTAGAAGGTACACTCTCTTCGCTTCAATATCCAAAACCTGAAGTGAAAAATGGAAAGATATTCGTGAATGAAATTGAACTCGGTGAAATCAATCAATACGACATCGAAGGAAATACGATTCATACAAGCGAACTGTCATTGTCTGATTTGATTCAACTTCCGAAAACGAAAACCAAATACAAGCCGATTATTCCTTATCCACCAATTGAGCGTGACATCACATTTGTAATTGATGAGCAAATTCCATATTCAAAGATGGAAGATGTTTTCAAACAGCTTGCAATTCAAGAAATACGATCATTCAAATTGATCGACAGATACAAAGGAAAAAATACTGAACCAGGAAAAGTAAATCTCACATTCCGAATTATTTTTCAATCGGAAAACAGGACTCTTCTTTCAGAGGAAGTCGACGCTCTTTGTGCTAAAATAGTGGCCGAATTTGCTAAATCTTTCGGCGCAGAACTCAGGAAATAATCCATCACAACGAAGGAAAAGGGAAAACCATGGACTTTCAACAATTGGAAGTACTCGAAGATAGAATTAAGAAATTGATTTCAAGTGTAAAGGTTCTTCAATCAGAAAATGATAATTTGAAAAAAAGGAATGAAGATTCCGAAAAGACGATCCGTCAATTGAAACAGGATCTTGAAAAATGGACGAAATCAGCTGCAGAGCATGAAACATTACAGGATCAAATTCACTCGCTTCAACAGGAGCGAGAAGAAGTCCGCGGAAAAATTGAACGTTTGATCTCCCACCTGGAAGACATCGAAAACAAAATGTAAACGATAAGGCACAAACAAACGTCGTTCGCTCATCTGTGCCTTAAGCGGACCCAACCGCAACAAATTCGATAACATTGCCAACCATGTCATATGTTTCAACATCTGACACACATTTACTACGTGATCCAGTAAGTAATACTGATGGAGTCTCAAGGTTACCTCTACCCATCAGGTTATCGATTACAGGAATTCTGATTTTGCCATCGGAATCCATAGCAACTACGAGAGAAGTGGATAAATTTTGGTGTTTTACGCTACCTGAATTCGCAGTCTCAGGAGGATTCACTAGGTCCTGCTTTGAAAATCGGCGATCGACCAAGCTCCCCTCCTTATGAAGGAGGGGATAAAGGGGAGGTTGGAAACATTTTGAAGACTCCAACCCCCTCTTTAATCTCCCCCTTCATAAGGGGGAGAAACAAACGTCCCAAAATTAGTTTCTAAAGGTCAAGTCTTTGCGTCAGCACGAAAAGTGATAAAATTACACTGTCATGGATACAAAAGTACAGGTTGAAATTTACGGTCAGCCTTATTTTATTAAGGCTGGTGAGTCTGACCCTGACTATATTAAAAACGTTGCTCAATACGTAGATTTAAAGATGCGAGAAATTGCATCGACAATCCCCACAGTCGATTCATTAAAAATTGCAGTTTTAGCCGCACTGAATATTACAGACGAGTTTTTACAACTCAAACAGCATAACCAGGATGTGGACCGGGAATTTGAGCGACGCACGGAACAAATGAAACAGATTTTGGATTCGATATAGACCCGAAACAGGCAAAAGCTTGTTCCGGTTATGGAAAATTGAAAAGTTATGTTCCCAAAAAGCTCCCCTGCTACGTTAGTGTTGGTAAGGGAATTCTTGAACCAACAAATCAAGAATCGGGAGCCTGTGTCAGATTACGGTGAGCATGCCTCTGTGTTGAGGAAGCCTGAAGTAATCGCTGGGCACCCACCTGACTTGTTCAGGTTCAATAACCTGCCGCACGGCTGTGCGGGGGAGCTTATATTCTTGCCTCGATCTTACCCACCACAGCCTTGAACAAGGGGCAGTAACTGCAGTTCGCCATTGGCGGACTTCAATGCCTCCTCCTTCTTAAAATGGGAGGTGACGAGTGGCATACGCGATTTACACAGCCATTCTCATCATAACGGGGGCCGTTTCAATTACAGTCTGGTTCTTGATTAAGAGAAAGACGATCAACTCCATGATCGCACGTGCTGAATTACATGCTCAGCAACTTGCAGAAGATTCTGCACGTTATGCTGAGACAATTCAGCGTGAAGCGAACCTGGAAGCGAAAGATAAGTTTTATTCGCTAAAAAACGACCTCGAAAAACAGCTACAAACAAAAAGACAGGAATTGCAAACGCTCGAACGGCGTTTGCATCAGAAAGAAGAAAATCTGGAAAGGAAAGTTTTGTTCTTGGAAACGAAGGAACGAGATCTTTCAACAAAAGAGCATAGTTGGGAAACTCACGAAAAAGAATTACAGGAAGCACGAAAGCGTGCCGACCTGGTGATAGTTGAACAAAAACGAGCTCTGGAGCGGATCGCAGGGCTTTCGACAGAAGAAGCACGTCGAATGCTGGTGAAAAATATTGAGACAGAGGCACGTCAAGAAGCAGCGATGATGGTGCGTAAAATTGAAGAAGAAGCGCGAGAACAGGGCAAAACTTTTGCGCGTGACATCATCGTGCAAGCGATTCAACGAACGGCTGCCGAAAACGTGATTGAAACTTGTGTCTCAGTTGTACCTCTGCCAAGTGATGATTTAAAAGGCAGAATTATCGGTCGTGAAGGTAGAAATATTCGCGCGTTGGAAATGGCAACAGGGGTTGATCTGATTGTTGATGATACTCCTGAAGCGATCCTTCTTTCTGCTTTTGACGGATTTCGTCGCGAAGTTGCAAAGGTTTCCATCCAGAGATTGATTTCTGATGGCCGTATCCATCCGGCGCGAATTGAAGAGATTGTTGAAAAAACGCGACAGGATTTGGAGGAGCAAGTTTTGCGTGATGGTCAGGATGCAGCAACAGAATTGGAGCTTCACGATATCCATCCTGAGATTTTGAAACTTCTTGGCCGGTTAAGATATCGCACCAGCTATGGTCAAAATGTTTTGAATCACTCCAAAGAAGTTGCTTTACTTTGCGCGCTAATGGCTTCGGAAATTGGAGCGAATCAACATATTGCGAAACGCGCAGGACTTTTGCATGACATTGGTAAGGCTGTTGATAAAGAAGCAGGCGGTACTCATCTTGAATGGAGTATCGACTATGCGAAGCGTTACGGTGAAACGCCTGAAGTAGTTCATGCAATTGCTTGCCATCATCTCGATATTCCTTTTGAAACTCCGGAAGCATTTCTGGTGCAGGCAGGCGATACGATTTCCGCAGCACGACCTGGTGCGCGGCGTGAAATTCTTGAAAGTTACATCCAACGATTAGAAAAGTTGGAAAAAATTGCCGATTCATTTCAAGGTGTTCAAAAAGCTTATGCCTTGCAAGCCGGCCGGGAAATACGCATTCTTGTAGATTCCGCGCGTATCGGTGACCGTGAAGCAATCTGGCTTTCGAAAGACATTGCAAAAAGAATCGAATCTGAATTGCAATACCCCGGTCAAATTAAAGTAACTGTTATACGCGAGATGCGAGCCGTCGATTATGCAAAATAATTACCGCAAAGACTAGAGTACAAAAGGAGCAGTGTTTGAACGTATTGATGATTGGCGACATCGTTGCCAAACCCGGAAGAAAACTTGTCGAAATGCATCTTCCGTCTCTAATTGAGCAACACAAATTAGACTTTGTTGTTGCCAATTGTGAAAACATCGCTCATGGTTTTGGAGTTACTCCAGAAACAGCAGATGAACTTCTCAGAATGGGAGCAAATATACTTACATCCGGCAATCACATCTGGGATAAAAAGGAAATTATGGAGTACATCCACTCTGAAAACCGTTTATTACGTCCTGCGAATTATCCAAAAATCACACCAGGCAAAGGACACATTATCGCTCGTAGCAGAAAAGGATTGAAAGTTGGGGTGCTGAACGTGCAAGGAAGAGTTTTCATGGGTCCATCTGAAGATCCATTTTCAATTGCGCAAGATTTGGTTGAACAAATGCGAAAAGAAACTCCAATAATTCTTGTGGATATGCATGGCGAAGCATCTTCAGAAAAACAAGCAATGGGCTGGTTTTTGGATGGTAAGGTCACAGCTGTTTGCGGCACCCATACACATGTTCCTACGGCAGATCAACGCATCCTTCCTGCTGGCACCGCATATGTGACTGATATTGGGATGACTGGACCGTATGATTCGATCATCGGAGTTGAGAAAGACCAGATTATTCAAAAATTTCTTGATCAGATTCCAACTCGATTTGAACCTGCGAAAGAAAATCCAATATTACAATCTATGCTGATCGAAGTTGATGAAAATTCGGGCCACGCTCAAAAGATTCAAAGGATAACCGTGCGCGGAGAAGATTAATGCAGCAACGATCTTTATTTGGTAACGAACGGTCGTCCTCGCCGAAACAAAATCCGCAGCCGGCAAATTCACCAGCTGAGAATCAACATACCTCTGCTCTTCCGACTCAAAAAATTTACACTGTATCGGAGCTCAATGCTGAATTCCGTTTCTTGATGGAAAGCACTTACCCTTCAGTGTGGGTTGAAGGCGAAATTTCCAATTTCACCTTGGCAACCTCCGGACATTTTTATTTCTCATTGAAAGACAACACCGCACAGCTGAAAAGTGTAATGTGGAAATCAGCACATCGCTTTATGCGATGGCGTCCGAAAAATGGAATGAAAGTTCTGATACATGGACGGATAACAGTTTATGAGCCGCGTGGTGAATATCAAATCGATGTCATTCAAATCGTTCCGCATGGAAAAGGTGATTTGTTTGCTGCATTTGAGCAGTTAAAGGAAAAATTACAGCTGGAAGGATTGTTTGATCCGAAGCGGAAGCGGCCGATTCCAATGCTTCCTAAAAAGATTGGGGTCGTTACATCACGCCAGGGTGCAGTAATTCGCGACATGCTCAATGTACTGAATCGCCGTTATGCAAATCTGCATGTGCTTCTTTATCCAGCAAAAGTTCAAGGTGAAGAAGCTGCACCCGAGATTGTTCAGGGCATAAAAGTTCTCAATCGATTTCGCGATATTGATGTTCTGATTGTTGCGCGTGGCGGAGGATCGTTGGAAGATCTATGGCCATTCAATGAAGAAATCGTTGCACGAGCCATCGCGGCTTCGAAAATTCCGGTGATATCCGCTGTTGGTCATGAGACTGATACTACCATTGCGGATTTTGTTGCCGACTTGCGAGCGCCAACTCCATCTGCTGCAGCGGAGTTGGTGATTGCTAAGAAAGAAGAATTAGCGGAACGTTTAGTTAATTGTTCGAAGCGGATCAGCAGTGATGTGCGAACGCGAATTTTGTCGCTGAAACACACGACTCAAAATCTTGCACAACATCGCGTTCTGAGTGGAATACCTAATAAAGTAAAAACGCTGCAACAACGGGTTGACGATTGCGAACATCGCCTGCGTACCGGTCTAACACGCTATGATCAAATTGTTACCAAGCGATTCTTAGTTGCCGGACAAAAACTCAGTGCCAGTCAATTAAGACATTTAATCGAAGTGAAGCGTTCGAAGTTATCAAAAGTATTAACCGATATGAAAAATGTTTTAGAAAATCGCAATCATTTACGGAAGAATGCGTTGTCGCGTTGTGCCGGAAAGCTGGATTCATTGAGCCCGCTGGCGGTTTTAGAAAGAGGCTATAGCATTACGATGCACGAAGATGGTGAAATCTTAAAATACAGTTCGCAAACTGCACCCGGTAAAAATATCCGTGTCCGCCTGCATCGCGGCCGCCTGGTATGCCGGGTGACGGAGGTTGAAAATGAGTGAGAAACAAGAACAAGACCCTGTTTCATTTGAATCCGCTCTAAAGGAATTGGAAGGAATTGTAAAACAACTTGAAACCGGTGAAGCGAAATTAGAAGAATCTCTGCAATTATTTGAACGAGGAATCCGCTTATCACGATTTTGTTCACAAAAATTGGAAGAAGCGGAAAAGAAAATTGAAATGCTTGTCAAAGATTCTCGAGGCGAATACAACGCCGTCCCCTTCGAACCCGAGGACCGCTAAGTTGAATCACGCATCTCGCATCCCGAATCTCGCATCACCCATCGCGCATCCTGCATCGCGCATCCCGCATCAGAGCTCACATGCTTCCTGAACGTTTTTCCGATTTTGCACGAATGGTCAATGCGGAGCTTGAACTACTTGTGCCGCAAGAGTCGATGCCGCCTGATCCAATTCATCGCGCAATTCGATATAGCCTTTTTGCAGGTGGCAAAAGACTTCGGCCAATTCTTTGTTTGGCATCTTGCGAATCACTGAATAACAATCCAGAAGTTGTTTTGCCCATCGCTGCTGCAATCGAAATGGTCCACACATATTCGCTCGTTCATGATGATCTTCCATGTATGGATAATGATGATGTAAGACGCGGTCAACCAACGAATCACAAAGTTTTCGGAGAAGCGATTGCCGTACTAACCGGCGATGCGCTATTAACAATGGCCATCGAAGTTTTATCTTCCAGTCAGTATCAGCCGGCGATTCGAAGCCGTCTTATTAATATGTTAACCAAAGCAGCTGGAACATACGGAATGATCGGTGGACAAGTTTTAGATATGGTCAGCTCCAATACCATATTGACAGAGCAGCAACTTGAAAATCTTCATTCAATGAAAACTGCAGCATTAATCAGATTTTCTTGCATGGCATCGCCAGTGGCACTGGAGTCAGGCCCAGCAGTCGAAGATGCTTTTGGTGAATATGGTAATTTTATTGGACTCGCTTTCCAAATCGTAGATGACATTCTTGATATAGAGGGAACAACCGAAACCCTTGGAAAGACTGCTGGTAAAGATCGTAAAAGTGAAAAAGTAACTTATCCTTCATTAATTGGAATCGATAAAAGCCGCGAACTGGCAAAAGACTTTATAGATCGAGCGTGCAAGATCATACTGCCGCATGATCGACATCACTACCTTCGTACTCTTGCCCTCCATATTCTGGAACGTGAAAAATAAAATCCGGATCGATCAATTATTAGTTAAACGTGGTTTGCTCCAAAGTAGGGAAACAGCTCAACGACTGATTCTTGCAAGAAAAATTTTAGTGAACGGTCTACCTGCGGAAAAAGCAAGTCAAAATGTTGCCGAAGATGCATCAATCGAAGTCATAGAAGGATTGAAGTATGTAAGCAGGGGTGGACTAAAGTTAGAAGCGGGATTAAATGCATTTAAAATCGATGTTAAAGATTGGATTGCTCTTGATATAGGAGCATCAACAGGCGGCTTCACCGATTGTCTCCTTCAAAGAGGTGCAAAGCGTGTGTACGCTGTCGATGTTGGTTACGGACAATTTGCATGGAAACTTCGTGAAGATTCACGTGTTAGCGTTATTGAACGAACTAACGCCCGATATTTAACTGTTGATCAATTTGCAGATCCAATAGATATTGCGGTTGTTGACGTTTCATTTATCAGTGCGTTGAAAATTCTAGAACCGTTGATCGACATCACACAGGAAGCCATAATTTTGTTGAAACCACAATTTGAAGCCGGACCTGACGATGTACCTCGTGGTGGAGTCATCCGTGATGCGGCCATTCACCGTAAGGTACTAAGAGATTTTTTTCAGAAGTTGCAAGGTTGGAAAGTCGCAGGTCTTATTGCATCACCGATTGCGGGTGCAAGTGGAAATCGTGAGTTTCTTGTACACTTAAAAGGAAGCAATTTTGAAGGTCTGTCAGAAAAAGATTTTGAAAAAAGGATTGAGGAGCTAACAAAGTGAGCTTTCCATACCGAACCGTGGGTGTTGTAGCCAAACCGCATTCTCCGGGTCTGGAAGAATTGATGCATGACATTGTAGATTGGATGAAAAAGCAAAATTCCAGATTGTTATCACCGAAAGGTGGTCCTTCGTTTGCTGGAGTTCAAACAGTCAGCGAAGAAGAATTTTTAAGAGACGTAGAAATGATTATGGTTCTGGGTGGAGATGGAACTTTTTTAGGAGCGGGACGACTCTCACTGCAAAGAAATATTCCATTGTTGGGAGTAAATTTGGGACGCCTTGGATTTTTGACTGAGATTGCAGTTCAGGAATTATTTCCAGTTCTGGAACGGATCCGTGAAGGACATGTCCTATTTGAATCCCGCGACGTACTTCAAGTAAGAGTAAAACGAAATGATGAAATCTTATTTGAAGATCATGTAATCAACGATGCTGTGGTTTCAAAAACTTCAATTGCGCGATTGTTAGAGATCGAGACGCGCGTGAACAAAAACTTTCTGGCATTATTTAAGGCTGATGGTTTGATCATAGCAACACCAACAGGTTCGACAGCTTATTCCCTTGCGGCAGGTGGCCCAATTGTATTTCCCACGATGGATGCCATCATCATGACTCCGATTTGTCCGCACAGCCTCAATCAACGTCCGTTAGTGATACCGGATACGGTTACAGTTTCTGTGCATGTTCAAACATTTCCAACAAATGCTAGCGTGACGCTCGATGGGAAGATTGCGAGGGAATTGGAAAAGGATGAATATGTTGAGCTTGGCCGAAGTCCCTTTACAGTCAACATCATTAAATCCCCTTTCATGTCCTACTTCGATATTCTGAAAAGTAAACTTCGCTGGGCCGAAGGCTAATTTGATTTCAGATTTGAACCGCAGAGACTCTGAGACTCTGTGGTGTAAATTATGAATGGAGGATTTCTTCCTCTTTAGCTTTGGCTACATCATTTAGTTTCTTGATGTATTCATCGTGAAGTTTTTGGATCATATCTAAACCTTTTTTCTCTTCATCCTGGGAGATTTGTTTATTCTTTTCCATCTTCTTTAATTCTTCATTACCGTGGCGTCTGATTTGTCGAATTTCATTGTGACCATGCTCTGTTACTTTTCCCACGTGTTTTGCCAGTTGCTGGCGACGCTCTTCAGTGAGCGGCGGGATTGGGATACGAATAATTTTGCCATCATTCGCGGGATTCAAACCAAGATCGCTTTTGCGAATTGATTTTTCGATTTCGCCAATAATACTGACGTCGTATGGTTTAACTGTAATCAAGTTTGCTTCTGGAGTATTTAGTGCGCCAACCTGATTCAATGGTGTTGGTGTCCCATAATACTCAACCATAATTCCATCTAACAAACTTAGAGATGCCTTGCCGGTTCGAACTCCCGAAAGCTCCTTACGGTGCGCTTCGACTGCTGAATCCATTTTTCTTCGAAGATCTTTTACAAGTGCATCATACATAGTTTACCCCTTGATCAGTGATCCGATTTTTTCGCCACAGATAACACGCTTAATATTTCCTTTCTTTTTCAAATTAAATACTACAATCGGCATACTGTTGTCCATGCACAACGAAATTGCTGTTGAATCCATAACTTTCAACTGTTTGCTTAACACATCCATGTAATTAAGTTCATGAAACATTACAGCGTCGCTATGTTTAGCAGGATCTTTATCATAAATACCGTCTACTTTTGTGGCTTTCAAGATTACTTCTGCATGAATTTCCATGGCGCGAAGTGCGGCTGCAGTATCGGTTGAGAAATATGGATTTCCCGTTCCTGCCGCGAAAATAACAACACGTTTTTTTTCTAGATGGCGAATTGCCCGGCGCCGGATGAATGGTTCAGCAACACTGCGGACTTCTATTGCAGAAATCAGGCGTGTAACGAGGTTCTGTTTTTCAAGAGCATCTTGCAATGCGATTGCATTGATGAGCGTAGCAAGCATCCCCATTTGATCGCCAGCAACGCGATCAAGACCAGTAGCACTGGCAGAAACACCACGGAAAATATTGCCACCACCAATTACCAAACCAATTTCGACATCAAGTTTGGCAACTTCAACAATTTCCTCGGCAAGGTAACTAACAATTCCGGCATCAATTCCAAAACTCTGTTCACCCATCAGCGCTTCACCGCTGAGTTTTAATAGAACGCGTTGATAACGCGGCATAATTTGAGTTTGTGCCATTTGTAGTTTAGGCTGACTCTCCGAGCTTGAACCGGCAGAATCGCCGGACCACGATATTTTCTCCAAATTTCGCTATGTGTTCTTGAATTAGCTGTCCAACTTTAAGACTTTCATCATGAACAAAAGCTTGATCCGTGAAAATGTTGTCACTGTACCATTTTTCAAGCCGGCCTTCGACGATTTGCTTCTTAATATTGTCAGGCTTTTTTGTCTCTTCAAGTTGTCCCATTAAAATCTCGCGTTCTTTATTCAACAAAGCTTCAGGTACTTCTTCGCGAGTTAAAAATTGCGGATTCATTGCCGCAATTTGTACAGCAACATTGTGCGCAAATTGTTGAAACTCCGCTGTGCGTGCTACAAAATCAGTCTCGCAATTGACTTCAACAAGCACACCTAGCTTACTACCGGGATGAATGTAAGATGTGATTACACCTTCACTGGCTGTACGGCCAGATTTTTTTGCAGCGCTGGCAATTCCCTTCTTGCGAAGAACTGTAACTGCTTCGTCAAAATCACCTTTTGCTTCTTGCAACGCGACTTTACAATCCATCATTCCTGCACCGGTATGATCTCTTAATTTTTTTACTTTATCGGCTGAAATCTCACTCACAAAAAATCCTCCTAACGGGTATTACCGAACATACTCATCGTCGTCTTCGTGAAATTCATCTGAAAATGATTTTGACAGATTCATTTCTAGTAAATCCTGATCCACAACCTCAGATACTTCTTCTTCGACAGGCTCAGGCTGAGATTCCACCATCGGCATGGGAACTCCCGTTGAAGCAAATTGATTTTTGCCTTCAAGCACCGCATCCGAAACTCTTGAGGCAAACAATTTGATCGCACGGATCGCATCATCATTTCCCGGAATTACATAATCAATCATATCGGGATCACAATTCGTATCCACTACTGCAACTACAGGAATATTCAACTTCTTCGCTTCACCAACAGCAATGTCTTCTTTTCTGGGATCAATAACAAATAGAGCTTCCGGTAAAACCTCCATGTCTTTAATGCCCTGAAATAATTTATCCATCTTCTTATATTTCTTTTCTAACTTGGAAGCATCCTTTTTGCTGAAATGTTCAAAATCGCCATCCAGCTTCATTTTTTGAAGCTCTTTAAATTTCTTCATACTCTTTTTTAATGTGACGAAATTTGTTAATAAACCGCCGAGCCATCTTTGATTTACAAAAGGCATCCCGGCACGCTCAGCTTCTTCTGCGATTGCATCTTGAGCCTGTTTTTTAGTACCTACAAACAAAACGATTTTGCCCTGTGCAGTCACATTGCTCATGAAGCGTGAAGCCTCATCAAACAATTTAATTGTTTGCTGAAGATCAATGATGTGAATTCCATTACGTTCGTTATAGATATATTTTTTCATTTTAGGGTTGCGTTTTTTGGTTTGATGACCAAAATGCACACCTGCTTCTAATAACTCTTTTAAACTGATACTGACCAATGTTTACCTCCTGTATTTCTTCCGCGCGCCATCAAGCGCCAATATGCAGAAGTAAGTTTCGCGCCATCCAATTTGGATTTTGCGTAATATTTCAATACTGCAGTGATTCTACAAGCCACTAACAATGATTGTTTGAAGCTTTCTCTGCAGGTGAGTTTAACGTTTTGAAAATTGGAATTTCTTACGTGCTCCAGGTTGTCCGTATTTCTTGCGTTCCTTAATTCTAGAATCTCGGGTCAAGAATCCAGCATCCTTGAGTTTCTTTCTTAATTCGACATTGAATTGAAGCAATGCACGCGCAACTCCAAGCCGAACGGCTTCTGCCTGTCCGGCCACACCACCACCAATTGCGAAAGCAATGACATTGAATTTGTCTGCTGTTTCGGTAACCAGAAGCGGCTGTTTTACAACAATTTTTAAAGCTTCACTCGGAAAATATTCTTCCATCTTCCGGCGATTTATGGTGAAACCAGCCGGTCCTGGTTTTAAATAAACACGAGCAATCGCTTTCTTCCGCTTTCCTGTCCCGTAATAGCGAGTTTCAGGCACGATTTTTCCTCCTTAATGCATCCGCCTGGGCGGAAATCACATCAAAATCAAATTTCACAATGGATTTTTGATTCACGGGATGCTAACGATAGCGAGGAGAAAGAGGTTCAGGTCTTTGTGCCTCATGAGGATGCTCATTACCGCTGTAGACCTTTAATTTTTTCAGATACACAGGACGCAGTTTATTTTTCGGCAACATGCCGGATACTGCTTCCATGATCACTCTTTCCGGGGCTTTCTTTTGCAGTTCGGTGATTCCAATTGTTTTTAAACCACCCGGATATCCCGTATGATGACGATAAAGTTTTTCCGTTGCTTTCTTTCCAGTTAATACAATCTTGTCAGCGTTTACTATGACAACAAAATCACCAACATCTTCATGAGCTGTATAAACTGGTTTAGTTTTCCCAGTAAGAACTTTTGCTACAAATGTTGCCAGCCTTCCCAGAATCTGCCCTTCAGCATTAATGACATACCACTTTTTCTGGATCTCTCCGGCTTTCGGGAAATAAGTACTCATTACGCTCCTCAACAGTAAACTACCCCTTACGTTGCGCAGCCAGTTACTGTAAATCTTAAATCGAGAGTTATTTACAGACGAAAATACCTGCACTTCGAGCGGAGCAGATTTTTGATAAGACCTAAATGTATCGTATGCTCGGATACTTGTCAAGAAAAAGGCCATTTGGATGGGAGTTGGTTCAAAATTCGGTAAAAAACCGCATCAAGCCGTTATTTTACGAGGGTAAAGGTTTCAGACATTGCCCATCGAACAATCCGTGTTTTTGTACCATAAGCATCGAGATAATGCTGCCGTAAACGTTCGCCTTCTTCGCTTTTTACATAATTGTCATAAGCGGCCTGATTACGTAATTCATATAACACGAAATATTCGACTTCTTGTTTATTGTTACTCAGACACCGGAATTTCCGAACGTTCAAAAAGCCGGGTTGACGCAATACCATCGGAATGTGTTCTTCGTTATGCCATCGATTCCATTGTTCTTCAAACTTCACTGGTAGCCGGCAGCTAACAATATACATGACTCTTGAAGACATAAACTCCTGCCAATTCGCGTGGATATTGTGAGTATACACCCTGATTAAGGTTCTGTTGAAATTGTATTTTTCTATCGATGGATTCAGGATCCGATGGCGTTACGTACTATAAAATATTACGTTAATTGGAAGCTTTTACGGTAGCAACGACAGATTTTTCGACAGGCTTCATGTTCTTGGCCATAGTCGTATAGTAGCTATATACGAAATTTTTAAATTCCTTGTGAAGGAAATCGGCCCCGAACTTATATTGCTTCATTTCCTGAAATGCCTGGTCTGCGTGTCCGAACCTTCACCGGTCATTCGATACAAAGCAGTCATAACACCGGTTCGATGTTTGCCTCCAACGCAATGCAGGTAAATCGGCGTGGATTCAGGATTAGTGACAAGATTCAGAAACTGGGAAATTTTTGAAGGAGTTGGTGGTTCGTGGGTGGTCATCGGGATCTGGATGTATTTCATACCAGCTTTTTCGACCATCGCCTTCTCACTCACATCAGAATCATCGCTGGTAAGATTGACTACAGTTTTAATTCCGAGCGCGGCGAGGTCAGAATAGTCCTGACCTTTGGGCTGTGCCCCACGGTAAAAATTATCGTTAATACGGCCGAAATTTTCGATCTTTACTTTAGATGTGCTGGCCTTTTGGTCCTGGGCTATTGAGGGACCGGCAACAGCGAGAACTACTAATAAAGTAGCCGTAAAGACACGTGTGAGCACATTGTTAAAACTACGCATTATGCACCTTCAAAGAGACAGTGTTATTTTCCGATGACAACGCTTCGGGAGAATATTCACAAGAACAGGGACGCTTGAGCCAAGTTCCCCATAGGTTTATCAGCGGTTTACTTAATCAAGATAAAAGTCTTTTTTAGACTTGTCAAATGGTTTTTTACGGCTGGTGGTCTCCTGTGAACCAGTCTATATTACTTCCATGATCGATCCCGTTTGCGGCATGAAAGTGGACCCTTCATCTGCGGCAGCATCCGTAGAATTTGAAGGTAAGACTTACTATTTTTGTAGTAAAGGTTGTGCCCGTAAATTTTCTCAAGATCCTGCCTCTTTTTTTAAGCCGGAAGTTCCCAACGAAGCTGCAAAATCCGATCATTCGGACACTCAAATCTACACGTGTCCGATGCATCCGCAGATCGAGCAGACACGGAACCTGTTCGATTTGTGGCATGGCATTGGAGCCCAAAAATATCACTACTCATACGGTGCAAGAAAATCCGGAATTAAGAGACATGAGCCGGCGTTTCTGGATGAGTGCGATCTTAACTGCGCCAATTCTTGGGTTAGCGATAACGGAAATGCTTCCAGGTCAGCCTGTACAACATCTGCTTGGAATGAAATTGACAATTTGGATTCAAATGATCCTGGCGACTCCTGTTGTTTTGTGGGGTGGACTACCCTTCTTCAAGCGTGGCTGGGAATCTGTAATTCATCGCAGTCCAAACATGTTTACGTTAATCGCACTCGGTACTGCAAGTGCATTTTTTTACAGCGTAATTGCAACCCTCATTCCCGGTGCATTCCCAGATTCGTTTCGCGGACATGGTGGAGAGGTGCCTGTTTATTTTGAAGCAGCAGCTGTAATTACCACCCTTGTTCTGCTTGGACAGGTCCTGGAACTTCGAGCACGAAGTCGTACCAGTTCTGCAATTCGCGAACTACTGAACCTTGCTCCAAAAACCGGAAGGATCATTCGAAGTAATGGAATTGAAGAAGATATTCCTGTTGAACACATTCATGTTGGTGAGATGTTGCGTGTTAGACCCGGTGAAAAAAATCCAATTGATGGACAGGTAATCTTGGGAAATAGTTTTGTTGATGAATCAATGATCAGCGGTGAACCACTACCTGTAGAAAAGAAAGAAGGAAACGTGGTGATCGCAGGAACAATAAATGGAAATGGCAGTTTGGTAATTAAAGCGACTCGCGTAGGCAGCGAGACAATGCTTGCTCAAATCGTTCGAATGGTAAATGAAGCACAACGAACGCGCGCGCCGATCCAAAGACTTGCCGATGTTGTTTCATCTTATTTTGTCCCATTAGTAATTGTGATTGCGATTTTTACTTTTGCAGCCTGGGCATTGCTAGGTCCACAGCCGCGGATGGTTTACGCATTAGTCAATGCGGTAGCCGTACTGATCATTGCATGCCCATGCGCTTTGGGATTAGCAACTCCAATGTCGATCATGGTAGCAATGGGTCGTGGAGCGAAAGAAGGAATCCTAATACGAAACGCTGAAGCTATTGAGACGTCGGAAAAAGTAGACACACTTGTTGTTGATAAAACTGGAACACTTACGGAAGGAAAACCCAAAGTAGTAAACATAATCGCGAAAAGCGATGAACAAGAATTATTACGATTTGCTGCTGGGCTTGAAAGACAAAGTGAACATCCACTGGCAACTGCAATCGTTAAAGCAGCGGAAGAGAGATCGCTTAAGATTCCTGCTGCAGAGAAATTTGAATCATATACTGGCAAAGGTGTACGCGGAACAATTCAAGGCCGGACTTTAGTCGTTGGTAATGAAAAATTGATGAAGGAATTAAGGATTTTGATGGAAGGGTTTGATGCAAAAGCGCAAGAACTTCGGTCTGAAGCTCAAACAGTAATCTTTGTTGCAATCGATGGAAATGTTTCCGGGATCATTGGCATTGCCGATCCAATCAAGTCTTCAACACCTGAGGCACTTGAAAAATTAAAGCAGAGCGGAATGAGAATTATTCTTGTGAGCGGCGACAATCGTGCAACGGCAGAACATGTCGCTGCGAAGTTAGGAATTCAAGAAGTTCAAGCTGAAATTCTTCCATCAGAAAAACTGGAAATAATTAAGAGCCTGCAAAAACAAGATCGCAAAGTTGCAATGGCGGGTGATGGAATTAATGATGCACCGGCGCTGGCTCAAGCTGACGTGGGGATTGCAATGGGATCTGGAACTGATATAGCCATGGAAAGCGCAGATATTACTTTAGTTAAAGGAGATTTACGTGGAATTGCTAGAGCGCGGAATTTGAGCCATGCGACAATGCGCAATATTCGGCAGAATTTGGGGTTTGCATTTTTATATAACTTGTTAGGAGTTCCAATTGCTGCGGGGATTTTTTATCCATTTACGGGATTGCTGCTAAGTCCGATGATTGCAAGCGCAGCAATGACATTTAGTTCTGTTTCTGTAATTGGAAATGCACTTCGTTTACGGATGGTAAAACTTTAAGCGGTGATTAGCTGCCGCCCCCTTTTCGAGTGGAATCTTTGCGGGTCAAAAATGAGGCCTTCAAAAATTCACGATTTAAAAGTGTGATGAAATCTATACTGATTTCTTTTGGACACACTGCTTCGCATTCGCGATGATTCGTGCAGTTTCCAAATCCTTCATCATCCATCTGCTTCACCATATTTAATACGCGACGAAATCGTTCTGGTTGACCTTGTGGTAATAAAGCCAGGTGGGAAACTTTTGCGGATGTGAATAACATTGCCGAACCATTCGGACATGCAGCAACGCAAGCACCACATCCGATACATGCTGCAGCATCCATCGACTGATCCGCTTTATCCTTTGCAATCGGGATTGCATTTCCATCAGGCACACCACCTGTTGAAACAGAAATGAATCCACCCGCCTGAATAATCCGATCGAATGAGCCGCGATCTACAATTAGATCTTTGATCACCGGAAATGCGCTAGCACGCCATGGCTCTATATATATGGTGTCACCATCTTTGAACGAACGCATATGAAGCTGACATGCCGTAGTCGCTTTACGAGGTCCGTGTGCAATTCCATTGATCATCATGCCGCATGTACCACAAATTCCTTCACGGCAATCGTGATCAAATGCAATCGGTTCATCATTGTTTGCAATCAACCCTTCATTCACAACATCAAGCATTTCTAAAAAAGACATATCAGGGCTGATGTCCTTTGCGTCATATCGCACCATCCGTCCTTTATCGGCTGAATTTTTTTGACGCCAAACATAAAGAGTGAGATTCATTTATAACTCCGCTGCGTCAATGGTACATATTCAAACTTTAATTGTTCACGATGCTCAACCGGTGTTTGACCAATACCTTGAAACTCCCATGAAGATACATGACAGAATTGCTCGTCATTCCGAAGCGCTTCACCTTCCGGTGTTTGATATTCTTCGCGAAAATGTCCGCCACACGACTCCTCACGTTTCAGTGCATCAAGACACAACAACTCAGCAAGTTCCATAAAATCGGCAACACGTCCTGCTTTTTCCAGTGATTGATTTAGCTCTTCATTAACGCCGACTACATTTACATCAGACCAGTATTGCGCACGTAATTCAGGAATCACGCTTAAAGCATGCTGCAGACCTTTTTTGCTCCGTGCCATCCCGCAATAATCCCACATTAATTTTCCCAACTCTCGATGAAATGAATCTACAGTTCTCTTTCCTTTTATTGATAAAAGCTTGTTTGTAAGTTCGGAGATATTTTTTTGCGCTTCCTGAAAAGAAGGATGCGTTTCGTCGGCTTTCGCAAGTTTTGTTGTAGCCAGATAGTCACCAATTGTGTATGGAAGAACAAAATAACCATCGGCCAGGCCTTGCATCAAAGCGCTTGCTCCTAACCGATTAGCACCATGATCAGAGAAATTTGCTTCACCGATCACGTAAAGGCCCGGTATTGTGCTCATGAGATTGTAATCAACCCATAAGCCGCCCATAGTGTAATGAATTGCAGGGAAAATACGCATTGGAAGTTTGTAAGGATTTTCATCGGTGATGCGTTCATACATTTCGAAAAGATTTCCATATCGATCCCGGATTTCATCTTCACCAAGCCTTCGAATTGCATCAGCAAAATCCAGATAGACACCTAAACCGGTTTCGCCTACGCCACGTCCTTCATCACAAACTTCTTTTGCATTTCGTGATGCGACATCGCGCGGAACGAGATTGCCAAAGCTTGGATATTTTCGTTCCAGGTAATAATCTCTGTCTTCTTCTGGAATTTGTGTCGGCGGTCGTTTATCTCCTTTTGTCTTGGGAACCCAAATCCTTCCATCATTACGCAATGATTCGCTCATTAATGTGAGTTTGGATTGATGCTCACCAGTTACAGGAATGCATGTTGGATGGATCTGAGTAAAACAAGGATTGGCAAAATATGCGCCTTTCTTATAAGCGCGCCAAATTGCTGTTGTATTGCACCCTTTCGCGTTCGTGGATAAGTAAAAAACATTTCCATAACCACCAGTCCCCAGTACAACTGCATCACCGACATGTGATTCCACTTTACCGGTAACAAGATCACGAACGATAATGCCTCTCGCTTGCCCATCAATCAAAACGACATCGAGCATTTCGGTTCGAGGATACATTTTGACTTTACCCAGTCCGATCTGTCTGCAAAGAGCTTGATAAGCACCAAGTAATAGCTGTTGTCCGGTTTGCCCACGCGCATAGAAAGTTCGCGAAACCTGAGCGCCGCCAAATGAACGATTTGAAAGCAAACCTCCATACTCACGCGCAAATGGTACACCCTGGGCAACGCATTGATCGATAATGTTTACGCTGATTTGAGCCAACCTGTAGACATTTGCTTCCCGCGCGCGATAATCTCCACCTTTTACGGTGTCGTAGAACAATCGATAAATGCTATCGCCATCATTCTGATAATTTTTTGCAGCATTGATTCCGCCCTGTGCAGCAATACTATGCGCGCGGCGCGGACTATCTTGATAACAAAAACATTTGACGGCGTAACCTAATTCTGCGAGCGATGCTGCAGCAGAAGCTCCTGCCAAACCGCTTCCAACAACAATGATTGTGTATTTACGTTTGTTGGCGGGGTTCACCAGTTTCAGTTCAAACCGATGCTTGTCCCACTTTTCTTCAATTGATCCTGAAGGTACTTTTGATTTTAATTCCATCTCGTTAATGAATGTAGCCTGTCAACACTGCAATTGGGATTGAAATGTTTCCTATTCCGATCACGATTGCTGAAACAACTGCAAGCCGGTGAAGGATCCTGTTGTATGTTGGATTATTCAAGCCGAGTGTCTGAAACATACTCCAAACACCATGATATAAATGAAGCGCTAACGCAATCATCGCGACTATGTAAAACGCTGAGACATACCAGACGCTGAATCCACTTACAAGATTTGCGTAGACATCGCCATGCTTGAAATTTGGATGTACATTGCCAAAAGTTAAATGCATCAGATGATAAACGATAAATAATGCAAGGATTACACCGCTCCAGCGCATGGTGCGTGATGCATAATCAGATCCTCGTGGTGTCCAGCGTTCATAATCCATCGGTCGATTTTTCCAACTCATTCGAGAAACCTGATATGCGGAAACAATGTGCAACACAACGGCCACCAGCAAAATAAGCCGCGCAGCATAAAGTAGAGGGCCTAGTTTTCGAAGAGCTACGGCATAAGCATTCAGTGCATGAGCACCACCCAGAAAAGGGAATGCTTGAAGATTTCCAATCAAATGGCCGATTACAAAACCAAAGCCGATCAGGCCGGTCACGGCCATCACCGCTTTTTTACCGATTGAGGATTGATATAATGCCGCGACTGACATCACTGTTGTCCACTATGACCATATTTTAAGTTTCGTTAGTAGTTAATTTCATGTGAAAATGTCGAAATTAAATTCAACAGACAAACAATTTTTGTCGCTTTACCAAAGCAGCTCGTCGATGCTCATATGGCATTGAGTTTGCTTAATCATTAATTTCAACGGAGGTTTTCAGTGCGACTTAAGGTTTTGCTGATCATTTTATCTTTTGTAATTCTAACTTTCGCCAGTACAAATGCTGGCGCACAAACAAACATCATCATCACACTGGTTGCTCCGAATATCGTACGCCCTGTCACGATAGCGAATGCTGGCGATGGATCCGGACGCCTCTTTTTTGTGCAACAAGGCGGGCAAATCTTAGTATATGACGGAACCCAGGTTCTTGGTACGCCCTTTCTTGATGTTTCCTCGCTGATATCTTGTTGCGGTGAACGCGGGTTACTGGGTTTGGCGTTTCATCCAAATTACAGTTCGAACGGATACTTCTTCATCTTTTACACGGATGCTGCGAATGGAGCGCTCACAGTGGTGCGCTATCAAGTATCAGGCGGTGATCCAAATGTAGCTGATCCGAATTCAGCATTTCCAATTATCAGTATTCCTCATCCTAGTTTTGCGAACCACAATGGAGGGATGCTGGCATTCGGTTCAGACGGAATGTTGTATATCTCAACCGGAGATGGCGGCAGCGGAGGCGACCCGGATGATAATGCCCAAAATATCAATGTTCTGCTTGGAAAAATACTAAGACTCAATATTGATATCCCGCCACCTTTCATTCCTAACAACAACCCATTTGTGGGCGGACCTGGCGCAGATGAAATTTGGGCTTATGGTTTGCGAAATCCGTGGCGTTTCTCTTTCGATCGCTCTACGGGAGATTTGTACATTGGTGATGTAGGTCAAGGTTGTTATGAAGAGGCTAATTTTCAGCCGGCTAATAGCAATGGTGGTCAAAACTACGGGTGGGATGAATTAGAAGGATTGAAATGTTACGACGAAGCTGGCGGCGGGAGTAATTGCAACCTTCCTCCTACCTGCAATTTCAGCGGCAAGACTATGCCTTTCTTAGTTTATGCGCACGCAGATAATCCTGCCTATCAAGCAGTGACTGGTGGATATATTTATCGTGGACTCGGAAGTCCTCCACTTTCCGGGAAATACATTTACGCAGATTACGGCTCAGGAGATATTTGGGCAGCGCACAAGAGCGGTGGAAACTGGATCGTAGAACATCTGGCTGATACCGACTACCTTATTAGTACATTTGGTGAAGATGAAAATGGCGAAATTTATTTTGCGCACAATAGCGATGTGGATGGAGCAATTTATAAAATAAGTGCAGCTCCAGCGCTTCCATATTTCGATGATTTTTCAGATGGCGATGCAAGTGATTGGACGGTACTGAAAGGAAACTGGTCAGTAGTAAATCAAAACCTGCAAGGTGTTACTGCCAAGAAAGCAGAAATTACCTCCCCATTTTCCGGATGCGGTGTTTGCACTGTTAATACAGATGTACAAGTTGTGACACCAGGTGGACGCGTATCAGTGCTAAGTTTTTATCAAGATAAAAAGAACGGCGTTGAACTTCTTGTTTTTGAAGATAGGAACAAAATCGTATTAAAACAAAGGTTCAACGGTTTTATCGTTGCAAAGGCAAAATCATTACAAACTGTCGATCCAGGCGTGGACTATCACGTTCAGATTATTAATGATGGTACGACTTTTCAAGTGTTCTGGAATAACGGGGGTACACCCGTGATTACTTTGAATTCGCAAGCGCCTTCGACAGGAACAGTAGGATTCCGAGTAAAGTCGACAACAAAGGCCAGCACAACAGGCAGTTTTAGAGAGATTCTGGTGAACTAATTCAGAGCGATGGGGGAGAATTTTGTTGCTCTGAGCGAGAGATAAGGGCATTTTAGAGGCTCGATTCTAGGGAATTCTAAGGAGGAATCGAGCCTCCAGTTTTACATCCTGAGGAGCATTTTTTGTCAGCTCCGGTGATGAAAACTGTCATCTATTCCGCCCTTCTCGTCGACAAAAGCAGTGGCATTAGGTTTGCTGTTCGATTAACCGTCCAGGAGGTCGCCGCATGGGGAAAATGAGGACTCAGTCCCGTTCTTTGTTGCGATTTGTGGCAATTCCTGCATTTATTGCTACGATCGTATCTTTTATTTTTATCGCCGATGTTTCGGCTAAATCAAAACAACAATCCCGCCCAGGTTCAGAAGAACGAAGCATTGCTACTCCTACGTTCATTCACACTGGAAGAGCTCCGCTTCCTGCTCCTACTGGTGCGGCACAATCCGTAGATGAACAAACAGTCGTTGACCCAATAACGATGGAAGCTGGGCATGTAATAAGACGTTTGGGTTTTGGGCCTAGCAAGAAGGAACTCAAGATTTACAAAAAGCAAGGATTTGCGAGTTATATCAATCAGCAGTTAAGCCCCAATTCAATTGAAGACAATAAAGCGTTCAACAAAATGCCCAATGTCTCGGCGGACATTGACAAAATTTACGACAGCGACATGATCCGCCGCTGGTATATCCGGATGGAGTGGACGCGAAGAATTTTGCAAGAGAAAATGACCTGGTTCTGGCATGAACATTTCTCAACTTCAATGGAAAAAGTTGGTACTGCAGGTCTGATGTTGGATCATGAAGATTTGCTCCGGCAATATTCACTGGGCAATTTTCGTGATTTCCTGAAAGCAATGTCCAAAGATCAAGCAATGTTGCTCTGGTTGGACAATGACCGGAATAATGGGAGCAACTATGATTGCAGCGGAACCAGCGATGATGGTCGTCCCAATGAGAATTATGGCAGAGAATTTCTCCAACTATTTTCTATGGGCACGACTCTTTTAAATATTGATGGAACTCCAAGATTAGATGGGAGTGGTGTTCCTATATCTGCCTACACGGAAGACGACATCGATAACGTCGCCCTGGCAATGACAGGATGGGTTGTTCCATACCCTCGCAAGAGAAATAACACCGGGTGGACAGATTATCGTCACAGTGTTTGTGACAAAACATTATTTGCAAATGATGTTGATGGACCGCCGATTGTTATTACCAGCGGTGCAACTGAGCAACAGCATCAAATGGAAACAGATGCTATTGTCGATGCAATTCTCAGCCGACGCGCAGATACAATCGCCGCTTTCATCTCAAAAGAGATGATCCAGAAATTCGTTACTGAAACTCCATCACCAGAATATGTTCAAGCCGTTGCAACAGTTTTCCGCGATAGCGGCTGGGACATTAAAGAAATGGTTAGAACAATTTTGACCTGGGTAGATCCAAATACTCAAACTGTGGAGTTTTTAAAACCTGAGAATATGCGGTCTATGCACAAGGAACCGGTTGAATACATGATCGGAGCGATCCGTGCATTCAATTCGAAAATGAAGGACGAAGCTTCCTTGGGTTGGACTTATGACATGGGTCAGTTAGCATATTGGCCACCATCCGTTTTTAGTTTCTATCCTCCCGGCAATAGAGGAGCTCTGGTAAGCACGGCGTACGTTTTTATTCGTGACCGTGTAGCGAACGATTATGTGCGTGGCGCGACCAAAACTTTTTTTGTTGCCAATAAACTAATCGGTAAATTTCATCTTCTAACACCCGAAGATGCAGTGGCTTATTTGGAAGAGAAAATGCTTGCATATCCGATTTCAGAACCGAATCGCACCACTTTGCTGAATTATATGGAAGGCACCGTAGATGAGGTGAAAGTTGAAGGTCTGATCTGGGCGGTTATGTGTTCACCAGATTACCACAGGAATTAGGGAGGATTAGAAAATGAAATTAACAAGACGCGATTTTGTAAAATATTCTGCACTTGCCGCAGCAGGAATGAGCCTCCAGAATCCTCTGGCACAAGCTGCTGCAAAAAAAGCAAAACAAGCTCTGGCACCAAGCATTGTGAATGCAGGCGAAAAAATTGTTGTCTGCATTAATCTATTCGGAGGTAATGACGGTTTAAATACTGTTATACCGACTACTACGCCTGGCCAGTATGACGATTACCTGGCTCTCCGACCTCTTAGTGGAATCGGATTCGATTTAAGCGAACTTGCCGCAACAAATCTCGATGGTTCGTTTGCTCTTCGTCCGGAGATGACTTCATTCAAACAACTGTGGGATAGCGGTAATCTAGCTGTCATTAATGGTGTTGGGATCCCGCAAAATGCCCGGCATAAATACGATCATAATGCGCAGCAAAACACCTTTCAAAGCTGTGATATTAAGGGTTCCGCGATTACTGTTCCTACAGGCTGGTTGGGACGTTTCTGTGATGGAGCTCCATTAGGACAAATACCTCCGGGTATTGACCTTGGGGGCGGAAGGTTAATGGTGAGTGGTCTTGCGAGACAACCGGTAAGTATTTCGAGTTTAAACGATTTTCAGCTCAAGATTAGTGGTGTTGATGCAGCAGAAAAGGCGATTCGAAGAGCAACCTACGAAGCGATCATGAATACACCTGTTCCAGAAGGTGGAGTTGGCGAACAAGAGCGTCTTTATCGAAAAGATGCATTAGCACAATCTGAGGCGATTATTAATGGCATCGTCGGATATCCGACTCCACCCTTTAATGATCCGACTTCGCCTTACAGAAACAATACATTCCATAGACAACTTCAGGAGGCCGCAAAACTTATCTATGCTGATATTGGAGCCCAGTGTATCGCGATAGGTACTGGAGGTTTTGATTCTCATGGCGATCAAGAGGCCGATGTCAATGGGATGCCGTATCATGGCTACCTGATGGATAGAGTTGCTTCAGGTGTGAAAGCGCTTTTTGATGACCTCGTTACGTGGTTGGAACCTGTGAAACCTGGCATATCAAATCGCGTTTTGATCGTAACCATCTCTGAATTCGGAAGAACACCATGGCAGAATACGGATCTTGGTACGGACCATGGTATTGCATCTTCTGCTTTTGTGGTTGGCACGGGCGCTAATTTGAATCCTGGTGTTTATGGAACTTACCCTGGATTAAAAGATGATGATTTCGGCAACGAACAAGGGATGCTCACTACCGTGGATTTCCGTTCGGTATATGCAACAATCGCTGCGAATTTCTTAGGTGTGGATCCAGAAATAGTTGTGGATCCAGATCATCAGGAGCCGGATTTCCCGTTACTAGGTTTTTGTTAGCAATCATGGAGGGGGCTCTATGATGTCCCTGCGTGGGGAGCGGTAGAATCCGCTCCTCACCAGGAGATTAATTTCTCACGAACTGAATCTGGAACCCGGCTGGATTGCTTCGTTGTGTGATTATAAAAAACTTGAATCGTCTTTCCTGCCGCAAACAGTTCACCTGATTTTAAATTTCTAATTTCGTAATCCCACACAAAACTGCTATTGCCAATTGATTTGGTGCGAATTCCAACTTCGATTTCATCTCCAAAATGCGCAGGTAATTTGAAATCGCATTCTGCGTGTACAACTATGAAATTCAAGTCCATTAGATTTTTACTGCCAAATAATTGAAGCCAGAATTCTGTGCGAGCGGTTTCCATGTAAGTGAAATAAACCGCATTGTTGACATGGCCCAAGACGTCTACATCACGGAAACGTACTGAGAAACGAACGGTAAACTCACGGCTCATTGAAACTTCGCTCGCGATCGCAGCAATTCCATCAATTCCGAACGGCGATCATACAATCTCTTCAACGGCCGTGGCGATTTCTTGGCAAGGGAATATGCTGTCAGGATCGGCAAAGCAATCGTGCTATCAACATAACAAACAACTGATCCTGGTAGTTGATCCGGATCGATCTTGCCCCAGCTTACCGCTTCGCCTGGTGTTGCTCCGGAAAGTCCTCCCGTATCAGCACGTGCATCGGTTATTTGCAAAAAATAATCGTGCCCCTTTTCTTCAATCCCTAACACTTCCTGAAGTTGAGGCTCCGTTTGAAGAACAAAATTCTTCGGAGAACCACCGCCTGCGATAAGCACTGCGCTTTTTCCACCAGATGCTTTCGCTCCCAACACTATTGATGCTGTTTCGTTTACATCAGTATTTGGATCGATAACAAGTTTATTTCCTTTCAGTGACATTGCTGCGATATTCATTCCGATTGAACTATCACCAGGCGAGGAAGTATAGATTGGAATACCGCATTCGTAAGCAGTTGTTAAGATGGATTTTTGTTGTTGCCCAAGAGCTTGCTCTTTTTCAGCGACGTATCTCCCTGCAAGATTGTGAAACTCCGCAGTACCCATCGATCTTTGGAATTCTTTACCGCGAATTAGCTCACGATAAAAGGAATCTGTTGAAAGAAGAACATTGTAGTCAAAAAAGATATCGTAAATTCGGACAATTCCTTCGGCCCGCAGTTTAACATCATCAACAAAGGGCGTACCTTGATGCATATCAAGGCCGATTCCAAAGTGAGTATCATGATATAAATTTGCACCAGTGCTGACCATCCAATCGATAAATCCAGCTTGCATTAATGGAATCAGACAGGACATTCCGATTCCCGCTGGCGTTAACGCGCCTGTCAGACTAATACCTACCGTCACATCTTCATTGAGCATGCGCTCAACAAATAGCTGACAACCTTCGCGTAAACGGCCCGCATTGTAAGACATGAAAGTATGATCTACCAGATCAACAATTGAGGTCTTTGTATCTATCTTTTTGGGAAGGATTTTTTTGCCACGTAGTTTAGCCATGATGATTCCAATATAGTCAGAAAGGTTTTTTTCGGAATTAACTTTGCGTAAATTGCGCTTACGAATTTTTGCAACCGCACGACGAAGGTGTGCAGCCGCATCCACCTTTATAAATAGGAAGCGATTCGTATTTCTGATTTGAAGTACTCGCTCCCATGCCGAATCGCGAATAAAGTTTCGAAAGTCGATCACTTTCGCATGACGGACATTTAACTCGTTCGTTGTTCAATACAAGGAGCTCGAATTCCTTATCGCATTCATCGCAAGCGTACTCAAAAATCGGCATAAACTCTCCGAACCGACATTATAGCCCATTCGCGTCTTGTAGAAAGTGTCCTAAATATACTACAGGCAATCAAATCCGAATCTACCGTAAATTATTGCAAAATATACGACTAGCACATGGCATGTCGGTTGCTTAGATTGGAGGGTGTGGAGGTATTCAACAATCATGAAAACTATTAAAACAGCGGTAATAGTTCTGGCTCTGTTCATTGGGCTTGGAACTTCGCAACCCGCAAAAGCGGGTGTTTCGTTTTCTATCGGAACAGGCGACTTTTACCTGTCCGTTGGAAACTACGATTACTTACCGTATGCATACAGCACTTATCCCCAGTACGCACCCCCAAGAATCAATTTCTACGATGTAATGGGTGATTATGGTACCTGGGTTTCTGTGCAGCCTTTTGGTAGGGTGTGGCGTCCTTACGCAGATGCCGGTTGGCGTCCGTATGTAAACGGTCACTGGATCAACACCAGTTATGGGTTAACCTGGTCCGGATATGAACCGTGGGCGTGGGCTGGTTATCACTATGGTAACTGGATCTACACCCGCGAATTTGGTTGGGCCTGGATTCCTGGTTACGATTGGCATCCCGGTCGTGTCGCGTGGTCTCAAGGTTCTGGCACAATCGGATGGTCGCCATTGCCGCCAAGTGGATACGATTACTCACGCGGCTATCTGTCTTATCGCGGGCAATACAACCAATACACGTACAACGATCCCGATTTTAACGATTACGACAACAGTAATCAGTATTATGGTGGGCCGTACTACGATTCCGGTTATCGGGACATGTATTACAATCCCAGCTATCAAAACGTCAGCATAAATTTGTGGGTATTTGTTGGAAGAAACAACTTCGGATACGACAACTACGCAGATTACTATTTGGATCGCGACTATACACAAAACGTATTTCAACGACGGATGGTCCGAATTAGCTCAAGACCTTTGCAAGTTGATCAAGTTGAGCGGATCATAAAACAGCCGATTCGTCGTGTTGACGTTGAAGAGAGAGAAATTCAAACCGATCGGCAAAAAATAAAAGTTATTATTCCGAGAGGTGAAGAAGATAACGTTCGGAAAAATGCGAACAAAACGGTTCGCGAAGTAATCGCACCGGCTTTTGCTGAACAGCATAAGGCTTTTAAAGGTGAAAAAGCTCAAAATGAGCGTGCACTTGCTAAAGTATTCAGACAGGAAAATCGTCAGGCAAAAGTTGAAACTGTCGATAGCGATCAACTCGTAAAACAGGTTCGTCAAGAACGTGAAGTCAAGCAACAGAAGCGTCAACAGATAACGAAGCAAGAAGTAGATGAGGTCGTGAAAGTTGAAAAACAGGCGAAGCAGCCAAAGGCGAGAAAAGCTGATGTTGAAAATCAACGACGGCCAGAACCCGGAACAACTCCGGATTTAAATAAGGACCAGCAATTCGAAAAGAATCGGCCCGAAGCAAATGATCGTGAACGGCAGCAGAGCAATGATCGCGATATCCAAAGTCAAAAAGAGAAGGATATCGAACAGCAAAAACAACGCGATATCCAAAATCAGAAACAACGTGATTTTGATCAGCAAAGAAAAAAGGATATCGATCAACAGAAACAAGTTGATGCTGAACAACAAAGACAACGCGATATCGAACAGCAAAAGCAAAAACAGCGTGATATCGACCAACAGAAGCAACGTGATTTCGATCAACAGCGACAACGTGAGATCGAAAAGCAACAAAATGCGGATCAGCAAAGACAGCGCGATATCGAACAGCAGAAACAACGCGATCTCGATAAACAGAAACAGCCTGAAATGGATCAGCAACGACAACGTGAAATTGATCAGCAGCGACAAAAAGATCGCGAACAGCCAAACGATCAAGAATTAAAGAAACAATCGGATCGTGAGCGAGATGCGGCTAAACAGAAACAACAAGATGAGGAGACATCTAAGGCCAAGCAAAAAGATAAGAATAAGAAGACACAGACTCAGACAAAACCGAACGATAAGCCAGACAAGGATGATAACAAAAATCGCAACCGCCCATAACGTAAATCTAAACCGGCCCGGCTTCACTGAAGCCGGGCTTTTTTATTTCCTGGCAGATTTCTTCTTAACAGCTTTCAACGGAATAGCCGATTGTACTTTTTTAGGTAATCCATCATGAACCAGCTGATATGAAGTTCTTAATAGCCGCTCTAATTCTGGTTTTCGAATTACGCTGAGATCGGTGATTGACACCCAGTAATGACGAGCCAGATACGGAGCTGGAATGATCCCATTTCGCATCGTTAATTCACCAAATTCTTCCGGTGTGCATTTGAATGCAACATTGTCCGGTTCTGGTTCAAGCCCGATTACAGCAAACATCTTGCCGCCGATGCGGAATAAAAGATCCTTCTCCCACTGAATGTCTTCGGTTACCCCCGGTAATGACAAGCAGAACTTTCTTATGGATTCGAAATCCATGGTTATTTACACCCCATCCACAATGTTTTCAATCATTTATCATTTTTGGATGTTGTGGATTTGTTGTGATCCCGTTGTTTCCGGTACTCATCAATCTTTCGTGCAGCAGCTTTCGCATCCTCATCAGTTTTATTCAAATATCTATCCACCATGACATTGGTTTCCCATCCACCAGCACGGCGGTTATCTTCCAGCGACAATCCAGCAGAATCCCGTTCAACAGCAGCAGTTACTCGTAAATTGTGTGTTCCTTTTCTCGAAATCTTAGAACGTTTCAACGCCAATTCCCAACACTTCAAAAAGTACGCATTCGCTTTTTTCTGCTTGACCCCTTCTTTATCCACGAACTCAAAGAACAACGGATCACCGCTGGCATCAGGAAACACCCATCGAATAATTCTACGTTGTTGTTTCTGAATCGCATCAACATACTCACGTTGAGATTTCAACAACTCACGCATTACGGAAGTGAAAAATATTCTGCGTGGTTCCGGTGAATCTTCTTTCGTGCTGTAAGGTGGAAGTGAAACGCATTCATTATCGAAATCTATCTGGTTCCATTCCAATGGCAGTACTTCGGAAGGCATTCGCCATCCTGCCTCACGTTGGAATAATGTTGCTCGTTGAACGTCGTCCGGTAGATGCTTAATGAATGAATCAAACTCACCCTCTTTGAACGGTTCTTTCCGTTGTGGTCTTTCCCTCAGCATCTTCACCGGAACACGATAATCAATCCACTCTGATTCAAATGCTAAATTGAACGCTCTACGTATCAACGCCAATTCTCTATTAATAGTACTATCAGTAACGTTCTCTTTGCGTCGTTCCTGAATGTAATCTTTAATATCGCTCACTCTGAAATCCCGCACACGTCTGTTTCCGAATCTTGGGCGTAAATGGTTTTCAATTCGCCGAACCTCAGCGGCAACATTGCGATTACGACTGGTACGTTGATCACTGATAACCAAATCCAGAATTTTACCCATCTTCAAATTGGGTGATCCTGCCGAATGACCTTGGCGTTTTCGTAATGTCTCATTAGTCAGAAATGTGATGGCTTCTTCTTCAGTAAAGAAGGATCGAGTGTATTGTCTGCCTCGAATCCAGTAGTAGGTAGTGTGTCTGTTACCACGTTGAACTATGGTTCCCTCGTAGGGTTTAGTCTTTCGTTTCATCTTGATCTCCAAACTATATACACAAATTAGGATTTTCTCCTACCCTCAAAATTTCTCCATCTCTTCGTTAATCTTTTGGAGCCTTTCGCTTAGTGCTTTAGCCTCTTTCATTTTTTCGTCTATTCTTTTGTCGTATTCCTCTTTGCTAATGTTTGGATTTTCTTTAATCAGCTTCTCAACCCAATCAGTGAATCCGTGATTAAACTCCGATTGTTTGTCCATGATCCGGTCTCTTTCCGCTTTTGTACTTTGAAACTGAGTGGCCAGTGTAATTGCTTCGCCTACTGTTTTTCCTACTGGTAGTGATGTTTTTCCAGTACCGCCATACCCTATGGACTGCATTCGCTTGTAAGCGATGTAATCTTTGACCGCTTCGGTTTCCTGCGGAGTGAGTTTTGCTTCGTTGTTGAGAATTTTTTCAACAATGTCGGCTTTGTTTGATTCCGTGATTTTCTGTACGCGGATGTCTGTGTTGCATCCGGCAGTCATGGCCAGACTGAGTAAAATGCTTCCTATAAGCTTTTTCATTGTCTGGTTCTTTTTCCATGCTTTGATTAACGTTCCGACTTTTGATTCTGGATCTGCGAAGGTTCCAATAGATCACTCTCAATCCGTGTGCTTTGGAAGTTTTTTCAATCAAAGTTGTTCGTTGTTCCATCGTTACTGATCCTCCCGCTCAATCCATTCCGCACCAATCGCTACCGGATAAAAATCACGCTCACTGCCTTTTATTTCTAACGTGACTCTTCCGGGTAATGATGATTTTTCTGGCTTCTGAATTCTGGCAACAGTGGCAGTCACACCATTACGCAGAGTCACAACATCACCAATCTGCACTTCCTCTTTTGTCCGCTCATACACCAATCTCATCTTCTACCCCGTCGCGCCGGACGTTTCCCTTTCTTCACTCTTACTTTTTTTCCCATCGTTTCTCCTTTCGAAACTGGTTGATTGTTGTTATGCATTGAATTGGAAGCACTCTCGCGCTTTTCTCTGTAAGCGTTCAACAGGTCAGATCGAATCTGAGCGTATGTAATTGGTTTTCTCCTTTGATGTTTTTAGAATTCATTTTCATTGTCTTTTACCATTTTCACGATCCGCTTGTTTGCTTCGTCGATTCGTTTTTCCTCTTCTTTTTCTTTAGGCGTCCGCAAAAGCACCAAGTACAAAAAAAACTGCCAAGCTGCAAAAACAACGATGATGCAAAAAAGCACCTTCATTGTTTCCCCCCTTTGATGTTCAAACAGTTTGCTAACCATACCGTTGCAAATTCGTAAACCTGTTTATCGGAACGGCTCAACGGTTTCTGTGGTTTGGTTTGAAAGAATTGATAAACCTCTTCAATCACCTCTCCGCAATCGGTCACTGTTCTTGGTTTCACCATTTCGGCACCTGCCAGCATATCCATTGCAGTGAGCACTAAATTTTTTGATGCTTCCCTGATTGATGGACAGGTGCGTTTATAAAACGGAACTAATTTTGTTTTCATTTCACCCTCGCTAACATTCTGTCAATGCGTTTATCGTTCTCATCGTTTCCAAGGCAGGAGCTTTCCACAAAGTAAATCTCCCGCGCAATCCTGAAACGCATCATCTGAGTAATCCTCAACTCCTACATCGAACGCCACTTGCTGAAAGACTCCTTTCAGTTTGCGAACTATTTCCTCATCAGTCAGATTCGACCAATTTTCACGAACTTGTCTTACTGCCATTGTTGTTCTCCTTTTAATACCTTGTGTTTAGGTTGACTACGATATTGCGATTGATTGAACGAAATTTGTGTTCCAATCTGTTGATCGCTTCTTCAACTTCGTCGTCTATTTTTTGAAACAGATCTTCAAAGTTGATCATCACTAAGACCGTCACTTTTGCGTAAGTGAACTTGAAGAATTTCTTCTTGAACTAAAAACGGTTTTTCGTTTACTGCCACTTTCACCATGTTGTTTTCTCCTTTTATTTCCATGTGATTTTTCATTTAACTCCTTTGTTTTCAATCATTTTGATCCAATACAATTATACCATTAGTTGAGTATGGTTAGAGTTATTTTGCAGTGAGTGAAAACATGGAGATATAAAATAATGTAGAAAAAAGTTTTCAGTGTGAATGTTTCAAAAAATAAAGATTGTGTTGAAGTTTATTTTTGAAGGAATGTTATTACTGGAAAAAATGAGGGGATACTCAAAACAAAGTATTATTTTGTTAGAATGAACTAAATGTAGGAGGGCACGGAATGATAAAAGAGACTATAAAGAAAATCGGCGATTCACACACTATAAGTGATGAATTCCTGCGGGAACTAGGTCACATCACAGTTTCATTCGCACACTTAGAAGAGAGTTTAAAGCTCTTTGTGATTGCATTGTTAAATGAAACTCAGAGAATTGGCGATGTCATAACTGCCGAATTGAGATTTGGAAATCTAAAAACTCTGGTAACTGTTCTAGCAAAAGAAAAGTTAGGTTCGGGGACTGATTTCGAGAGCTTCGAAGATTTGTTAGAACGTATCACTAAGTGTCAAACCGATCGCAACAATATTATGCATTCTGGTTGGGGTACTGATCCAGACAATCCAACAATTATTGAGCGTGCCAAAACTACAACCAAAGAAAAACACGGTCTCGTTTTTGCTTTCCAAGAATATACGGTTAAGGAACTCAACGAAATTGGTGATTCGATGATGAGACTTAGTGGTGATATTGATCAATTCATGTATTCCCTCATTGACGCGGGGAAGGTTACTGATCCATACAAAAAGTAAATGAGGTAAATATGAAAGACGTGATACTTCAACTTACGTGGTTAGATATTGTTTTCATTCTTATCAGTCTTGCATCATTCATAGGAAACATCGCGCAATTAATCTGGTATCGCAGGTCAATGCAACCACTAAAAAGTGGATTGATTGCACTGTTCAACGATATTAAGCAAAAAGGTCTCCATGCTTGGCAGACGCAGAACATGCTGATGAACCCGCAAAATCCTCACACCGATATACAAACTCTCTATTGGGATTATTACGCTTTCACACAAACCATGATGAACCACTTGTTGGGGTTTCAAGAAACTGTTGTTGGATTGCTTGTTACAGTTGATCCAACTGACAGGGAAGGTAAAGAAACATTCAGAGCATCTAATTACGGTCTGACACCAGAAGACAAAGAATTTAGGCGACTATTCGCGGCACAACAAAAAGCACAGATGCAACAACCCGCAACTCCACAACAACAAGAACAACAACCACCACAACCAGCCACTCCGATTCAAGTACCTTCAAACGAAAATAACGAAAAAAAAATTGGGTGAGACCTAATCCATTAAAAGATCTCACCCAACGCTTCCTAGAGAAAACAGGAGATGTAAACGGAACTGACTTATCAATCAAGCGTGCGACTGACTTTCATCCAAGTCTAGAAACAAAACAAAATAAAATTAAAAATTCAGGTGACGGCTGACGTTCCAACCGTCACCTTATTTTCAAAGGAAGCAATTGCTTCACAGATCAATGACCTTAAGTTAAAGTACAATTACTTAATAGGTAATCTTTTAAATAGATCGGGATTCCGTTTCTCAGCCAGTCCGTAAGCCATCTGCTGACCGCCAAAAGTTTTGAAATCTAATCCAAATTCTTTTGCCATCTCCATTGCTGCTTCCATCTGAAGTGTTGCGCGATCATTTCTCAATGTGCCAACGGCTTTCGATTGTTTAATCTGTTCTGTCAAAAGTGAAGATCCAACAAAAACAGTGTTACTGATGTTCCATTTTGTACTGCCGATTTTATGGCTTACACTGCGGGCAATTTGTTGCGGAGTAAGTTTCCCTTTCCCTGAAAGTTTAGGGTTCCCTTCCGCAATAAAACTTTCCAACTCTTCATCAGAGTAATCATCAAATTCCGCAATGGCTTCTTCAGCCAGTGCATCAAAGTCATAATTCAAATTCGAATTCATTTTCTAAACTCCTAATTAAATTTTACCATCTAAAACTTTAGTTTTGCTGCTTACCATTTTACAATGCGACCGTCTGCCGTTTGGTTTGAGTGTCCCCACTTCTGTTGTGGTTGTTGTTGCTGGTTGGGTTTTTTGAATGGCTTATCAAATGGAAGTGTTGCTGTTAGATCTGATTCAAAGTATCCGGCACTCAACCGCATTGAACCGTGGTTGCTGATGGCTCTTGGAAATTTTTGATTGGCGAAACTATCAGCAACAAATTTGGCTGATTCACTTCCAATAGATTCCAGATGTTTCACACTGACCAATACAAAATCCATTTCATCCACTTTCAAAACTAGGTTCCAGTTTTTTCGATCATACAGAACCAGCCTTCCAACAACTTCATCTTCACCGTTCCATGGTTCTGCAATTTCTGGAAGCTGAGTTTCTAACATCTCATCCAGTTCCCGTTTGAATTGGAGTTGTTGCAGTTCCAGTTTTCGGATCTCAGCCGGAAGCACACCAAGTTGTTCTTTGAGAAATTGGAATCTTTCACGTTTAGTTTGTTCCATTGTTCAACCCCTTTGCTAAAAATGGATGTTCCAGTGATTCTAAAAAGTGAATTGCGCTGTTGCCAACACCCTGACGCATTGCCAAGCCCAAAAACTCATCCATGGATTGGATCAAATCTGAGTTGGCCAATTGATCATGGCCATAGTAGAAATCGTTCAGGTTCACCATGATTTGTTTCACTATGGTTTGTGTTTCTGATTGTTGTAAAAATCTATTGAACTCATCACGTTGCAATAGGAATTCTTTTCTGTTCAGTTCCAACATTATTGTTTCTCCTTTGAAATTTTTTCAGGATGAAAATTTTCTAAATGAATTTTGAAATAAGGTTTTGAATAGTAGGGCTTTCCACAAAATTCACATCTGATTGGTGGGGGGTCTTGTTTCCACTGCTTTACCATCTCCGCTTTTTGTTCCGGTGTTATTGGAGTGTTGCCTCGATGGATGGTGTTGGGCACGCCTTTAATTTTCATTGGGACTCCTGCTTTTGACGTTTTATGAATGAGCGCACATCGGCAACTTCAAATCGAATGTGACTTCTACTGCCAGTGCCAACGCGGAAACTTCTAATCATCCCATCACAAATCAAACGCCTGACAGTTTTTTGTGAGACTTGTAAAAATTCCGCAACCTGACTGATGTTTAAGCATGGTTCTGCCAAGTGATCAGCGGATCCGTTTCCGTTGGGTGGTGGTGTTGTCCACTGGCCGGATGAGATTCTACGGGTGCTCATTTACTTTTCACCAAAAAATTCCAGTGTCACTTCATAAACATCAGCAAACCATCTCAGTGCTTTTGATTTGCGGTTTAGCTTTCGTTTTGACCAGACCCAAAGCTCAATGTGTCCGCCAGCCTTCAACCATGTAATCGCTTTTGATCTTTGGGGTTCACTGTTGATCTTGCGGACGTGGGACAGTTTTTCACCACTGCCAGCACATTGAACCAGTGTGATGCCATCACTGCCAGCACACAGCAAATCTCCAAACCCATAAGCATCTGAGCGGATTTTCTTTTGTGCGATGTAGCGTTCAACTATCGCGCAGATTCTTTTTTTGGCATTGCATTCTGCAATGGTTCGGGCTTGCAGAGAACTCATTTATTCAACACTCCGAAGAAAGTGGGAGCCACCACGCAACCACGCACGGCGACTCCCTTTTAGCTGATATAGAAACGCTACCTTGTTAACGTTTCGCACTACAAAAAACTCCGGAAGCTCCGGCTTTTGAGGCAGTCGATGAAGTCTGCACCGGAGCTTCCTAGATCGAACAACGCCAAATAAATTCACCTCATGTTTTGTGTTGGATTTTACGAACGACCCATTTTGCGACCTACCATAGGTAGAACGGGTCGTTCGTTCGTAAATCCCGTTGTCTGGTGGTGTGACGCCTTCTGGCGCGTCACACACCCTCCAACTTACGGCCGAACTTTTACGAACCATTTTTGAAAATGGGTCGTAAATTACACTCGTGAAAGTGGTGTTTTCTGCGGTACGACCCATTACGCACCACTCCCATTTTTGGTTCGTATTTTTTCTACATTTCTGCGTAGTTTTACAAGCCCCGTTGCCTTTGCCATTGGCTTTTTAGGTTTATCAATGCGTCTGTACCCAACTAATTTTGGTGCCGTTCCTTCTGGTGTTTGTTCAACAAGATTTTCATCTATCAGCAATTTGAGTTTGTTTGTAATTGTGGTCTTGGGTAATTTTGTTGCTTCAATCAGTTTGGCCATCTGGCGGAATTCACCAGTCACCAATGCTTCGTACACAGTGTTTTTCTTTTTATCTTTTGTTTTGCTTTTTCCTGTTTCTTCTTGGCCGGAAAGATCATTCACCACTTTGTACTTTGTTTCACCACTGCCTTGTTTTGCCACTACCAATTCAACACACACTTCTTTATCAAACTCTTTTGATACCGCAGTGAGTAACAAATTTGTTTTGTTGTGGCGTTGCAGAATTATCTGGCCATCAGCATTCGCCAATTTGTTCATCGTTCCTTTCTGATCCGCTGATGTTTGTTTCTGGCTTCGACTACCGCGAACGTTCGGGGTCTTACGTGTGTGATCATTGATGAACATCAAAATGTCTTTGTGTTGCGCGATACCTTGGAGTGTTTGTAAAATCGGATTCTGTTTTTCATCATCAAATGATTGCATGTTGGGAGTGACTCGCTGGTAGGTATCAATGAAAATCACATCTGGTTTTTCCCTGCCCAACTCTGCGAGAAATAAATTCCATCCTTCATCGTTGTCTTCAGTGAACGTAAATCCCGGCCAGTACTTGATAAGGAAACACCCTTTCTCTTCGACCTGAGTTTCAAAATCCAGTAAACGTGATTTGATTCTGCGGGGCGGATCTTCTAACAGAAAGTACAAAACTTTTTCCACTGGTTTGATGGGAAACATCTCAAAGAGTGATCCACCCAATAACAACTTCGTGCCGATGTACAAAGCAAATAACGTTTTGCCTAGGTGTGAATTGCCAACTATCCATATGAGGTTTCCGGCAGCAGCGATGCCTTCAATGATTGGACGCAATTGCGGTACGTCCCAATCTTTGCAATCGGCAACATCTAATGTTGTCCAGCGTGACCTCACCAGATTTCTATAACCATCAAGTGTCAGCACTTGCGGTTCTACTTTTTTCGTAGTATTTTTCATTTGATAGACCTCAAAAAATTTGGCGGGAGTTAGAACAATCTGACTCCCAATTTCTTTTTCTACGCTACCCACAACAATTCCTTTTCATAATTTCCAATCCTCACAATCCGATAACCCTCTTTCACCCATCCGATGTTCTCCCGCAGGTAGGGAAGCATGGTGAGAAAATTTTTGTCTGCTTCCGATAGAATTTCTGCGCGGTTCGGTTTTGGTTTTGACAGTTTGGATCTATTGATGTGATACTTTCTCATAACGTTTTCCTGAAACGACCGTGGGGAGCGAGAAGCGAGTTTGTATAACGCAAGTCGTACTCGCTTCCCGCATCTTTACCCCCTCCGGCTTGGGTGGTCTCCCATAGAGTGCCGGATCAACCGACACTCCATAGAAAACTTCCAAACCTTCATTTGAGTAACTACACTTCGCAACGGCAAGGCACATGAATGAACACACCACTCCCATTGTTTTTTATTCCTGTGTTGATTCGGGGATGAGGGGTTCTACCGGAAGCGGGCGAATTTCAGCAACTATCTCGCCCCATTCGGTAACCATCACAGACTTTTGAGTCCTGACAATGTTGCGAATGATCTTTCCGGGTTTGAGATTAAGCTCGGTTAGAGACACAGTTCGAGCGGACTGTTTGTTTACTTTTTCGATCAATGGAACCTCCTTTAACAGAACATTTACTTTCTATCTGTCTGTCAAAAGAGGCGTTTGGAGAGAGGTTACACTGTTGCCGGATCGTCTACCGATCCGCCTATATAACCCAAAAGCCAGTGCAAATTTCGATTAAAAGATACCATATATATAGGAAGTGTCAACATTGCCTAGAGTGCCCACCACACCGTCGACAAAAGTACCCTCTGGCCATCCTTGTCCACCTGTCCACAAGCCACTGATTGGCTGGATTTTGGGTGGGAATTTTGCTCTTGATCCCCCGTAGGGTGGGGGGTTCTCACAACGAGGGTCTGAAATTTATATCACTCGCGGGTAGGCGTCGTCCGGCATTTCTCCGCACCGTCGGTAAAATTCCATATCAATGCCGTAACATCGGCTGTTTCACGACGATGGTGCCGTGGCTGATGGTTGTGAGATCCATAATGAAAAAAGTTTTTGGGCGGATGTTGTGTGGGTTGAGGGCAAAACTAAAAAACAAAAAAATTAAAAAATAAAATTTCTATTTTTAATATTATTATTACTAACAGGTTAGTCTTAAAGTATTCATACTAACCGAAGACTCGGATGTATTCTGTCATTTTCAGTGGTAAGACCGTACACAATTCCCTAAGTGTAGGGGATGGCGTATGGTGCCATCCTCGACAGCCAATTTCAATTTCCAATCCATCAGGGCACCAATCTCAATCAATTCCGTGTGTAAATCCAATAATGGGATACACAATTGCCGTTTTAATGCGTTGGGATCATTCCACATGGTTGAATCCGTACCAGTTCACCATCGTTGCAACGGGAGCGAGATTGACGGCAAAAACAGGCCAAAGTTTCAGCCATCGAACCATCAAAAATCGTTGTTGTGGTTTGTTACGAACGGCAGTTAATTTGTGTCTAAAGTTGTCCAATGATGAATAAGTAATTTAATGACGGCAAAATGAAATTGTGAGGATGGAGCAAAACATTACTCAATGGATTCGAAATCCATAATGTGACTTTATCGCGCTTCGAAGTAATTGTCATCATGCTTGGGGAGGTGCCTTCCTTGTGGTATGCTGATCCTTCCAAAATGCCCTCATTCGAGAAGGCGATTACCTACTGGATTATCTTAAAATAAGTTTGCGTCTACGCACAGTGATCTGAGAGTGCCATGTTCTCAAAATCCGTAGAAAAAGAATTCCAGGAGCTGTTGAGCCGTTACCCTTCTAAAAGAAGTGCCTTGATTCCCGCTCTGCATATTGTTCAACGTGAGTTGGGTCATTTAACTGATGAAGGGGTTGAATACGTCTCTGGATTGATTGGCTTAACCAAAGCTCAAGTTTACGAAGTTGCCACATTTTACTTAATGTTCTTTACCAAACCCGTTGGCAAAAATGTGCTTTGGGTCTGCCATAATCTTGCTTGCGATCTGCGCGGCGCAGAAGAAATCATTGAACATTTAGAACACAAACTTGATATCAAAGTTGGTGGAACATCCGCAGATGGAAAATTCACACTTCTTCGCCAGGAATGTTTGGCATCGTGTGATACTGCTCCGGTGATGCAAGTCAATGAAGATTACGAAGAAAAGTTAACCATCGAAAGAGTCGATCAAATTATCGAAAAACTGAAAACTAAACCTGAAGAAAAATGATTGAAACTCTATTTTTTGGATTCTTTTCGCTGGTCGCTGTTGCTGGCGCTTTGAGTTTAATACTGCAGAAAGATCCAGTTTATAGTGCGCTTTCTTTAATTGTTGTGATCGCCAGCATGGCTGGTCTTTTTTTGTTGTTGAATGCACCATTGCTTGCGATGTTGCAAATCATTATTTATGCAGGCGCAGTGATGGCACTTTTTGTTTTTGTAATCATGATGGTAGATCCACCGAAAGTTCCAGCACCCTCTTTGCATGTCTATAGCAGGATCGCTTTTATTCTTTTGCTTGTAATTGCCGGAGCTGCAATTTGGTCAATTACAAAAGTGACTGACTCTTTCACACAATTGAATGCAGATTTCTCCGTCCGTCAAATTTCGAAAAGTATCTTTACGACACATCTATTTCCGTTTGAAGCAATAGGAATGTTGATTGTGTCAGCTGTTGTCGGTGCTCTGTACATCGCCAGGAAAGAAGAAGCATGATTCAGCCTTCATATTATTTGATCTTGAGTCTACTGTTATTTTTTACCGGCGTGCTGGGAATATTTATGCGAAAAAATCTGCTCGTAATGTTCATGTGCATTGAATTAATGCTGAATTCTGTAAACCTGGCATTCGTTGCATTCTCAAGGCAATTTCAAAATCTGGAAGGACAACTCTTCGTTTTTTTCGTGATTACTGTTGCTGCAGCCGAAGCAACAGTCGGTCTTGCGATTATTTTGCTTGTTCATCGCACCAGAAAAGCACACAACATCGATCAGCTTAATAGTTTAAAAGGATGAATTGATGGCACCTGCATTGATGCCCTGGATCATACTTTTCCCTGCGCTGGGAGTATTGATCATTGCATTTGCTGCCCATCGCAAACCGCATACTGCCTCACTGATTGCCTGCACTGCAGTCGGTCTTTCATTCATTACAGCATTGATATGCGTACAGCAATTACTGCAATTGCCACCGGAAGCAAGAAAGATCAGCGTTGATTATTTCACCTGGATCCAGACAGGCGCATTCAAGGCAACCTTCGGTTTATATCTTGATCCTCTTTCATCTGTGATGATCCTTGTGGTTACAGGTGTTGGCTTTTTGATCCATGTTTATTCGATCGGATATATGCACGATGATCCTAACTACAGTAGATTCTTTGCTTACCTGAATCTTTTCATTTTTTCAATGCTGATTCTGGTTCTCGCGAACAATTACTTGTTGATGTTTGTTGGTTGGGAACTTGTTGGACTCTGTTCCTATCTGTTAATTGGTTTCTGGTTTGAAAAGAAAAGTGCTGCTGATGCTGGTAAAAAAGCTTTCATAGTAAATCGAATCGGTGATTTTGGATTTCTGATCGGAATTTTTACGCTCTTTGTTTTATTCGGTTCAGTTCACTACCAGGAAATTTTTTCAAAAGCATCTACAGCAGCGCCGGCAATGATAACTTTTGCCTGTCTATGGTTGTTTTGCGGAGCGGTTGGTAAATCGGCGCAGGTTCCTTTGTACGTTTGGTTACCTGATGCCATGGAAGGCCCATACTCCCGTATCAGCTTTGATTCATGCTGCCACCATGGTTACAGCCGGTGTATACATGGTTGCACGTTCATCTCCCCTTTACTCACTTTCCGAAACTGCGCTTACTGTTGTAGCAATTACAGGAACGATCACAGCGATCTTTGCGGCAACAATGGCATTAGTGCAATATGACATCAAGCGAGTTCTTGCCTACTCAACAGTCTCCCAACTTGGATATATGTTTATGGCTCTTGGCTTTGGAGCTTTTAGTGCAGGAATTTTTCATTTAATGACGCATGCATTCTTCAAAGCTTTACTGTTCCTGTGCGCCGGCAGTGTAATGCATGCAATGCACAATGAAGTCGATTTTCGAAAGATGGGTGGGTTGAAAAAACCACTCAAACAAACTTATTTGCGATTTCTCATAGGTGGTCTTGCCATTGCTGGAATATTTCCCTTTGCAGGATTCTTTAGTAAAGATGCAATTTTATTAGCGGCCTTCGTTCACAAACCATTTGGTGCATTTTGGATCATTGGCGTGATTACCGCCTTAATGACGGCCTACTATACGTTCCGCGTAATTTATCGCGTGTTCTATGTTCAGCCCAAGGATCCTCATGCGATTGAACATGCACACGAATCGCCGCCAGCTATGATGATTCCACTTACGATTCTGGCGATCCTTTCAATGATTGGAGGACTGGTTGGAACACCATGGAACGATAGGTTTAGTCATTTTCTGGAACCAGTATTTCCGAAAGTCCATCATGAAATTTCGCAATCACTTGAAATTGGATTGATGGGCACGGCTCTTCTCATCGCACTGATCGGAATTTTGATAGCAAGATTTTTTCATTACAAAAAACCGGAAGTTGCAGAACGTCTTGTGGCTGAAAACAGATTCATCAAATCTGTTCACAACATTCTTTACCACAAATGGTATGTCGATGAGCTATATGACTCGCTGTTTGTAAAACCGATTCTTTGGATTGCTGATCGTGTCTTCTATCGCACAATCGATGTAAATATCATCGATGGAATCGTAAACGATGTCGCAGCATTTTTGCGCGGAATGGGCAACATTTTTAGAAAGTTTCAAACCGGTGATGCGCGTACGTACGCAGTTGCAATTTTGATAGGGACGTTAGGCCTGGTTGTTTATTTTATTTGGATGGTGAAATGAACGGTATTCCATTGTTGTCGCTGGTTGTCTTTATCCCGCTGATCGGCGGCATCTTTTTGTTACTGCGGAAAAATGCCAGCGATGAATCGATCCGCAATGTCGCGCTTGTCATTTCACTGCTCGATTTCATCATATCGATCCCGCTTTTTGTGTTTTACAACTCATCAACTTCTGGACCACAATTCGTTGAAAAACTGTCATGGATTCCTTCCATTGGTGCGGAATATTTTATCGGAATCGATGGATTGAGCGTTCTGCTTGTACTTCTCACAACATTTTTGACTCCGCTTTGTGTACTGATTTCATGGAATGACATCAAGAAAAAAACGAAACACTTTTATGCATTGCTCTTGATTTTAGAAACTGGAATCCTTGGAGTTTTTGTCGCTTTAGATCTATTCCTGTTTTATTTATTTTGGGAAGCAATGTTGATCCCGATGTATTTTCTGATCGGAATTTGGGGTGGTCCAAATCGAATTTACGCAGCGGTTAAATTCTTTCTGTATACAATCGCCGGAAGCCTATTAATGCTGGTCGCGATCCTGATTGTATTTAATGCTCATCACAGTATTACCGGTGCTCCATCGTTCAACATGTTTGATTTATATCAGACGCAGTTCCCTGCAAATCAGAAGTTCTTATTATTCCTTGCATTTTTTGTGGCATTTGCAATCAAGGTTCCGATCTTTCCATTTCATACCTGGCTTCCTGATGCCCACACAGAAGCACCTACCGCTGGTTCAGTGATCCTTGCAGGCGTGCTTTTGAAAATGGGAACGTACGCAATTTTAAGAATTGCAGTACCTATGTTTCCAGATACCGCACAACAAGCCGCGCCTGCAATCATCGTTCTCGCGTTAATTGGAATCATTTATGGTGCACTTGTTGCGATGGTCCAGCCCGATGTTAAAAAGCTCGTCGCTTACTCCAGTGTCAGCCATCTTGGATTTGTCGTACTGGGAATTTTTGTTTTCAACGAACAAGGATTGCAGGGTGCTTCTATTCAAATGGTGAATCATGGCCTCAGCACCGGCGCCCTGTTCTTACTTGTGGGTATGATTTACGAAAGACGTCATACCCGAATGATCAGTGAGTTTGGCGGGATCGCAAAACAAATGCCAATCTTTTTCTTTTTGTTCCTTGTTGTGCTGCTTTCATCAATCGGGTTGCCATTGTTAAATGGATTTGTTGGTGAATTTTTGGTGCTGCTTGGCGCTTATAGAGCAAATCTCTGGTATGCGATCGTTGGAACATCAGGAATTATTTGGGGAGCTGTATATATGTTATGGATGTTTCAACGCGTGATGTTTGGTCTCACTCGATAAAAAAGAAAATAAAGAATTGAAAGATCTGGATAAGAGAGAAATTGCAATCCTGGTTCCGATAATCCTCATGATGTTTTGGATCGGTATTTATTCAAATCCATTCCTGCGCCGAATGGATACTGCGATTAATCGAACCTTGCAGGATGTTCATCAAATTCAAGCGGCAGGAAGTAAATGAATATTCTGCAATCGATACTCTTAATCGCTGTATTGAGCATCGGTACAATTCTGGTCATTTTAATTGACTCATTTGCAAAAAAATCATCTTCGCTTTCGTTTGCAATTTCCATTTTGACTCTAGCAGCAGCTCTGGGAGCTTGCGTATTTCATTGGAATATTCAAGGCAGCGCTTTTGGAGGAATGATTACTTTCGATTCCTTCAGTTTAACGGCATCCTTTATTTTCTGCCTTGCAGCATTAATTACACTCCTTTTGGTTGATGGAACTTCATATGCTACCGCACAGTTTCATGCGTTGCTTCTTTTGACATTGATTGGAATGATCCTGTTAGTGGCAGGCTCTCACTTTGTTGTGATTTTCATCGGATTGGAAATGTTATCGTTATCGATCTATGTACTCGCTGCGTTTGCGAAAAAAGATCCGTTATCCGCTGAAAGTGGAATGAAATACTTTTTGTTAGGATCATTCGCATCCGCTTTCTTCTTGTACGGTGCCGCTTTTATCTATGGAGCAACCGGATCTTTGCAATTGAATGGAATTGCTAATGTTCTATCTGCTTCAACTTCAGAGAAATATCCGATTTTGTACCTCGGAATTATTTTTCTGCTGGTTGGCTATGCGTTCAAGATTTCTCTTGCGCCTTTTCATATGTGGACACCGGATGTATACGAAGGTGCCCCAACACCGGTCACGGCATTTATGGCTGCAACAGTGAAAGCTGCTGCGCTTGCCAGTCTTCTTCGGGTATTCCTGGTCGCATTTCCATCAGTATCGCAGTTCTGGCAACCATTAATCTGGATCTTAGCTGTAATAACAATGTTCTTCGGAAATCTTACGGCGTTGTGGCAAAACAATTTAAAACGATTGCTTGCGTATTCCAGTATTGCTCATGCCGGATACATGTTGACCGGATTGCTTTCAAAACCCACGCAAGCTGAACAGACAATCCTTTATTATTTCGCATCTTACGCGTTCATGAACCTTGGAGCCTTTGCTGTTGTTAGCTGGTTGGAACGAACTTCAGGAATTCATGAAATATCGCAATATCAAAGCATGGCGTATACGCGCCCGTATTTAGCAGTTTTGTTGACTTTGTTTCTAGTTTCACTGGGCGGTCTACCTCCGACAGCCGGCTTCTTCGGAAAATTTTATCTGTTTCGAGCTGTGCTGGAAGAGAATCATGTTTGGATCATAGTGATCGCTGTCATAAATAGTGCTATCTCTTTTTACTACTATTTACGTGTTGTGATTTCAATGTTTACACCTGAAAAGGAAATCGCCGCTGTGCCATCTGCAAAAGTATCCCTTCCGGTTTTCGTAGTGCTGATTGTAACTTTACTTGGAAGTTTATGGCTCGGACTTTTCCCTGAAGTCTTTTTGAATCTGGCCAAAACTCTTTCTATTGCTTCTTCATAAACCAAAATTTGTAGCGCTGGCGGCTCGCCGGCGCGGGTAAGTTTTTGATCAAGACTTCTAATAGGCGAGCGGAAGCGAGCATGAGCGATTTCGGTATAAAGTATAATTCTTAAGATGGTGGCTGAAATATTTTTGAATGAAATAAAACTAATAATCTTCGCTCCCGCTCAGATAGGATTACTTTCATCTCGGAACATACCAGCGCCGGCAAGCCGCCCGCGTTACAAACTCAGTTCATGAAGCCAATCTCTGCTGTTCCATCATCAATTCCGTTATTGCCTAAATTGATTTCAACATTTTTTTGCGTTGGCTATGTCCCTTTTGCTCCTGGCACATTCGGGTCTATTGCCGCTTTTGCAATTTATTTTCCATTAATAATGCTGAATCAATGGATGATTTATTTAGCCGTTGTAATTGTTGTCACACTTGCCGGAGTGTGGGCATCAGGAGTCACTGAAAGAACCGGCGGAATCTTAGATCCTTCCTATGTCGTAATTGACGAAGTTGCCGGACAATTAATTACATTATTCTTACTTCCATTTTCATGGAAAATTGTGATTACAGGCTTCTTTTTGTTTAGAATTTTTGACATCATCAAACCATTCCCTGGCCGGCAAGCCGAGAAACTTCATGGCGGCTGGGGTATTATGATGGATGATGTTATTGCCGGAATCTATGGAAATCTTGTTCTGTGGCTCATAGTTCATTTCTGGCCTAAATTCATTAACTGAACCACAAAAATCCAGACCTCGTTCGAATCACCCATGACCAGAGCCGAAATAATTGCCGTGGGTTCGGAGCTTCTGACTCCATTCCGAACCGACACAAATTCATTGTATTTAACAAGATCACTTGAAGAGCATGGCATCCGAGTGATTGCAAAAACGATTATCGGTGATGATTTAAACCAAATTGCTCACACAATTTCCATTGCATTTGAGCGCAGCGAAGTAATTGTGATTACCGGTGGATTAGGTCCAACGATTGATGATCTCACCCGTGAAGCACTGGCAAAATATCTTGGTGTTCCTTTGATACTGGACCAAAATATTTTGCAGAAAATAGAACATCGCTTCGCAGAACGGAATATCAAAATGCCTGAAGCCAACCGCAAACAAGCAATGATTCCTAAAGGCGCAGCCGCATTAGAGAATGAAAATGGTACTGCCCCCGGTATTTTTTTTGAGACTGGTGGTAAACAAACTTTTGTTCTTCCTGGACCTCCTTTTGAATTAGAGGCAATGTGGGAAAAATATGCGCTGCCACTTTTAAAGTCTGGCGAACCATTTCAAAGACAGGTGTTCAAAATTGCTTTAATGGGTGAATCAAAAGTTGATGAGTTGCTGCGGCCTGTAACTTCAACGTTGAAACAAACGGAATATACAATCCTGGCAGGACCAGGTGAAGTTGAAATTCATTTACTCGCTTCAATTCATGCAAAAGAAGAGCTTCTTGATGCGGCCAGTAATGTGCGTACGATTTTGGGAAATCGCATTTATGCGGAAGAACTTGTACCGATGGAAGAAGTTGTAGCGCGATTGATGCGAGGATTCAATAAAACCGTAAGTGTGGCTGAATCATGCACAGGAGGATTCCTTGCGCACCGTCTCACACAAATTCCCGGAAGTTCAAATTATTTTGAGCGTGGAGTGGTTACTTATAGCAACGCCTCAAAGAATAAACTTCTTCTGGTACCCTATGAACTGATCGAACAGCACGGTGCAGTAAGCGCCCCGGTTGCAATTACTATGGCAGAGCAAATCCGATCCCTGTCACATTCAGATTTCGGACTTGGCATCACTGGCATCGCCGGACCGGATGGTGGCAGTGAACAAAAACCTGTGGGACTTGTTTTTGTGGCGCTCGCGGACATTACTGTTACACGAGTTGAGAAATATCATTTCCCGCCGGGACGTGATCGGATTAAATTTATGGCCAGCCAGGCTGCACTAAATTTGTTGCGCTTGCGTCTTACTGAATAATGGAGCGCAGGCATCTTGCCTGCATTACGGGCCGCGGGCATCATGCCCGCTTAATTATGAGATTATTTGTTGCTATCAAGTTGCCCGAACAAATCGAAACGAAGCTGGAAGAATTTCAGCATCAGCTTAAGCCTTTCGCGCGTGACGCAAAATGGGTTAATCCGTTAGGCATTCACCTAACTATCACATTTCTGGGCGAAGTCAAAGAAGAAAAACTTCCTGAGGTTCAAAAGGCTCTTGATGAATGCTCACAAGAATTCGGTCCGATTACAATTGAGGTTTCAGGCTGCGGATATTTTCCCAATGAACGACGTCCGGCTGTTCTTTGGGTTGGTGTAATTGCAGATTCATTAAAATCACTTCGGCAAAGCATGGAAGAAAAATTTGCGTTGCAAGGATTTGAAAAAGAAAATCGGGAATATAACCCACATTTAACTCTTGCCAGGTTTCGAGATCCGCATGGACGCCTTCCCCTTGTTCACGAAACAAATAAGAAAATGAATAGCAAGTTCGGAGATTTTATCGCATCAGAATTTCATCTGTTTCAGAGTGTGTTGAAACGATCCGGTGCGGAGTACACAATCCTGAAAACTTTCCCTCTTGGAAAACCATCAAGACCCCAAGAACCCCAAGTCAAAAAAGAGATTAAAGAAGAATAGAAGTGACCTGGAAATTTTTCGTAATTCCTTTGACTGCATATTTCATCGGTACGATTCCGTTTTCTTATTTGATTACACGATGGAAAACTGGAGGCGATATCCGCAACATGGGAAGTGGAAATGTAGGCGCAACAAATGTCTTACGCACCACCGGAAAATTGCCGGGGCTTGCTGCTCTGATTTTAGATGTCGGCAAAGGTGTGGCTGCTGTCTATTTAGGTAGAGCGCTCGGTGGAAATGAAATCTGGGGAGCTGTTGGTGGTTTTTTCGCGGTTGTGGGACACAGTTTTCCAGTGTTTCTAAATTTTCGTGGTGGTAAAAGTGTAGCAACCGGCGGCGGCGCATTTCTGGTACTCTGTCCGCTTGGAATTATTTCGGCGATTGCAGTTTTCATTGTAATGCTATTGATATTTCGCATTGTCTCATTGGGTTCAATTATTGCATCCGCCTCGTTTCCATTATTTGCATGGTTATACGGCGCAGAAATAGGAATTGTAATTTGGGGAGCTGTTTCAGCGTTGTGGATCATCTTTCGGCATTCGGAAAATGTTGTGAGACTATTACGGAGAACGGAAAGAAAAATGGGTGAAACAAAACATGCCTAAGAAGACCGCAGTCATTGGTGCAGGCAGCTGGGGCACAACACTGGCTATTCATGCTTCAAAATGTGGACATGTTGTTTCGTTGTGGGTTCATAGTCAGGATACGTTAAAGACGTTAGTCGAAAAAAAAACGAATGAAATTTATTTGCCAGGCATTATTTTACCGGACAATGTTCAGCCTACTTCGGATCCAGGATGTGTTTCGGATGCAGATTACATAATATTTGCGGTTCCATCAATTCACTTTCGAAAAACATTTTTAGCGATAATGCTTCATTTACGTGATCGATCGGTGCTGATTAGTTCCATTAAAGGAATGGAGCCCGATACCAGCCTTCGAATTTCAGAAATTGTTCAGGAACTATCGCAAGACCGATTCATCTTCTCGGCTCGTCTCCGGACCAAGTTTTGCGAAAGAAGTCGCGCAGGAAAACCCTACAGCTGTGGTGATCGGTAGTGAGAACAAGGAAGTTGGCAAAGAAATCCAAAACGATTTCAGTTCAAACTATTTTCGTCTTTATTACAATTCGGATGTCCTAGGAATTGAGATTGGTGGATGTGTAAAAAATATTATTGCAATTGCTGCCGGCGTTGTCAGTGGTCTCGGCTATGGCTACAATACATTATCCGGACTAATCACAAGAGGTCTTGCCGAAGTAAACAGGCTCGCAGTGAATCTTGGTGCAAATCCAGCAACATTGATGGGCCTGGCTGGCTTAGGTGATTTAGTTTTAACCTGTACAGCACCTCTAAGCAGAAATCGTCAGGTAGGTGTTGAGTTGGGACAGGGCAAGAAAATTAATGAAATTACGCGAAACATGAGAATGGTTGCTGAAGGAATTAGAACAACACAAGGTATTTATGCGCTTGCCAAAAAACGGAACGTGATTATGCCGATTACGGAAGAGGTCTACAAAGTTTTGTACGAAGGACATGATCCACATGCTGCAATCTTAGAATTGATGTCACGTGAATTAAAAGAAGAGTAGGTAAACAACAATGGAAAAATCAAAATCTCGTTTCCCCCTTCAAGAAATTCAAAATGCATTGGCTGCTGAAAACTTTGATGGATGGCTGTTATACGATTTTCGTGGCAGCAATGTAGTTGCTCGAAGTATACTTCAATTATCAGATCATATAGCAACGCGGCGCTTGTATTATTTCATTCCAACTACTGGTGATCCTGTGCGAATTGTTCATGCAATTGAATCAGGAAATCTGGATCATCTTCCGGGACGCAAAATCGTATTTCGAAGCTGGCAAGATTTGCATAACGCCATGCGTGAGACGCTGAAAAAATCATCCAAAATAGCCATGGAATATTCTTCGGAGAATGACATTCCTTATATTTCTTTAGTAGATGCAGGAACGGTCGAAATGGTTCGAACTACTGGAGTTGAAATTGTATCCAGCGGTGATCTTGTGCAAATGTTTGAGTCAAAATGGAGTGATGAACAACGCGAATCGCATTTTGAAGCTGCACGTTTGGTGAACCTTGTTAAAGATAAAGGATTTGAATTTATTGGTGATGCGCTTCGGAAAGGAAAGTCGATCGGTGAATACGATGTCCAACAATATATGTGGGACCTGTTTAGCAAAAATAATCTGATTGCGGATCATCCTATGATCGTTGCCGTAAATGCGAATGCTTCGAATCCGCACTATACACCGGATGAAACTCACTCATCAACAATCCATGAAGGCGATTTAGTTTTGATCGATATCTGGGCAAAACTGAATCAACCCGGTGCAATTTATGGTGACATCACCTGGATGGGATTTGCAGGCCGTGAAGTTCCGTCCCGAATGAAAGAAATTTTTAATATTGTGAAAGAGGCTCAGCAAACATCATTTAAATTCATCGAATCAAATTTTCGCCAGGGTAAAACAACTTTTGGTTGGGAAGCCGATGAAGCGGCACGCAATGTGATCGCATCCAAAGGTTATGGAGATTATTATTTGCATCGTACCGGTCACAATATTGGTCAGCAAGTTCATGGAAATGGAGCCAATCTTGATAATTTAGAAACACGTGATCGGCGCAGATTAATTATGGGAACAGGCTTTTCCATTGAACCAGGAATTTATTTGAAGGAATTTGGAGTCCGCAGCGAAATCGACGTCTATATTGGCGAACAAGGGCCCGTGATTACCTCACCGCACCAAACAGAAATTCTGACATTACTCTAACCGAGTCATGCCGCACCCAAACGAAACCGGGATTTGGATTGTCTTTAACATCTTTGTCCTTCTGATGCTGGGCATCGATCTTTTCGTTCATCGAAAAGATCATACCGTAGGCATGAAAGAAGCCCTGGTGTGGAGCGCTATCTGGACGATTGTTGCTCTTGCTTTTAATGTTCTTGTTTATTTTTGGCTCGGCAGCAAACTCGCCCTTGAATTTTTCACCGGCTATCTAATTGAAAGAACTTTAAGTGTAGATAATTTATTTGTCTTCCTGTTAGTGTTCTCTTATTTTGCGGTCCCTTCACAATACCAGCGCAAAGTTTTGTTTTGGGGCATTTTTGGCGCGCTCATTATGCGTGCAATTTTCATTGCAGCCGGCCTGACATTAATCAATATGTTTCATTGGGTGATTTATGTTTTCGGATTGTTCCTTATATATACGGGTTTCAAAATGTCACAGCATAAGGAAGAAGAGATCCATCCTGAAAAAAATATCGTGATCAAGTTGTTTAGGAAGATGATGCCTGTGACAAAAAATTATGAAAACGGGAAATTCTTTACTCGCATTGATGGAAGACTTTTTTCGACTCCGCTTTTTGTTGTTCTATTAGTGGTTGAAACAACAGATGTAATCTTCGCTGTAGATTCAATTCCGGCAATTCTGGCAATTACGCGAGATCCATTTATCGTTTACAGTTCAAACGTATTTGCAATTCTGGGACTGAGAGCACTTTATTTTGCAATTGCTGGTTTAATGCAAATCTTTCATCATTTGAACTATGGTTTGTGCGTAATCTTGATTTTTGTTGGCATAAAAATGCTGGTATCTTCATTTTTTGAAATTCCATCTTTCGTTGCGCTCGGTGTAATCGCGCTCGTTCTGATACTTTCCATCGTCGCTTCTATGATCTGGCCAAAAATGGCCCCCCCTCACTTGCTGTTCCGGATCCTGATTTGAATGAGCCTCATGAGAAACCCAGGGTGCCAGTACAGAAAGCTTCGAAACGCAAGTAGTCTGTCGGCGCGGTGCAAACTACCATCATGGACGAGCAGTGGATCCTTCCAACTGGAACCCAGGTTTCTTCTGGTGAGAATCAGGCTGCAAGGTATTTAATCAATAAGGAATTAAGCCATTCACCACAGGATATCGACATCGTATTTCAAAATTTCAGAATCACTGGTCGCAAATCGCATTTGTTCCACCTGGCATTGTGCAATCAGAATTCGGTCAAAAGGATCACGATGGATTTCCGGTAATCTGTAAGTCTGGAGGGCGTGACTTACATCAATCGGCAGTCTTGAAATATTGTTTTCAAGCAGTTGACGACGGATGAATGCGCCCGGAGCTTGTTTTAGTTTCATTCTGCCGAGTTTTATTTTGGTCACAATTTCCCAGGCACTCGCAGCGCTGAAAAATACTTCATTTTCCGGATCAGCAATTACTTTCCGGGCTCGCATAGAAAGTAAATCATTATCGGTAACCCACCATAAAAAGGCCATGGTATCCAGCAGAATTTTCAATGCTCAAAGCTCTTTAGAATTTTTTCCGGCAATGGCGCATTAAAATTGGATGCAATTACAACTTCACCTCTTGCAGTACCAGAAATGCGCACTCTCTTCTTTGTTCGGAATGGAACAAGCTTTGCTACAGGCTTTCCGGCTTTTGCTATCACCACTTCTTCGCCCGCAAGAACGTCTCCGATCAATTTAGAAAGCTCTGTTTTCGCCCTGTGTATGTTCACTTGTTTGGATTTAATCATTGTTGTAGAAAAATTATATAGCTAAGGTATTAGCTAAGTCAAATTTGGTCCATATATATATATATATTCAGGACTTCCGGCTTATCCTCTGTCGAGCATACAAAATCACTAAAAGCGTAACAGGAGCCATGACGGCAATTTCTATCAAGACTCCAACCAGATTATGCATGCTGAAAATATCTGTGAATTCACCGCGGTGAATGCTATAGAACAAATTGAACGGAGCGATAAAATGTCGATTCGTAAAAGGCCACAGTAACGGTATGCCGTAAGGCTTGCTTCCATCCTCCGCAAAATAATCAAGCAGCAAATGGCTGCTATATGCAGCACCGATGAGCCCGGCAAACTTACCCGCGTTTTGAAATCGAAAACATTTCAAAATGATCCAACAAAGAAAGGTGAAACAAATTGCAAACGGAATGGAATGGCTAAAATAATGATGGCGTAAATAAGGAGCGGTGCTGAAATGAGCAACAACAAAATCTGCATCTGCAAGCGATCCAAATACAAACGCTGCACCTAAAGCAATATTGGTTTTATGTCTTGAAGTTAGAATGTCGGGTTCAAGGGCTAACAGTGCAGAAAAAGCTCCTAACGTATGACCGACCGGTGACGGCATTTCAGATCTTCCTCAACTGTTGTTTAAATTCTTCCGCATTCATTGCATTTCCATTCAAAGCGCGAGAAAGATCAAGCAAATTTGGAAGTCTGATTGGATGATCGGAGAAAAACAATTCCCTGGGATGTCCTTCCGAAATTATTTTCCCTTGCGAAAGGAGAACCGCGAAATTGCAATAATCAGCAACTAATTTCAATGCATGAGTCACAATCACGATTGTAGTTCCAGTTTGATTCAGCTCGCGCAGCAGATCCATCAAATATTTTTGTTGCCGATAATCAAGTCCGGTTGTCGGTTCATCTAAAATCAAAATTTCCGGGCGGACGCTCAATATTGAAGCAACCGCTACGCGCTGTCTTTCGCCTTTTGAAAGTTGAAACGGATCATGATCCACACGACCGGCGAGATCCATAATCTCAATTGCCCGATCGGTTGCTTCTTTAATTTCCTGTTCGTTGAATCCAAATTGCCTTGGCCCAAATTCAATTTCGCGGCGAACAGTGGACTCAAAAATTTGATGATCAGGATTTTGGAAAACCAATCCTACTTTCCGCGCAAGTTCTTGATGCTTCCATTCACGAACATCTTTGCCAAGAATTCTTATCGTTCCTTGTTGCGGCAGTTGCAAACCATTTAAATGCCGCAGCAATGTTGATTTGCCACTTCCATTCCTGCCGATTATTCCTGCAAACTCACCCTGCCTGATCTCGAGACTTACGCCCTGCAACGCCGGTGTCTCCTGATCCTTATAGTGAAATGTAACGCCACTTACATCCAGTACTGAAGGCGATTTCATTCTTTCAGAAACCGGTAACGGTTCAAGTTTGTAACCTTTGAATAATTCTGCAAGTTGAAAATTATTCAATAACGCTGGTTGCTTTTGAAGCGATTCCTGTACTTTGATTGTTTCGATCGTAGCAATTGAATTTTCTTCCAGCAAAGAACTGTTCGTCAAAATTTCATCAGGTCTGCCTTCTGCTTGAATGATGCCATCACGCAATAAAAATATCCGATCGGTTCCGGCGAATTGATCGCTTTCATGATCAATCACAATGATGGTTTCAACCCAGTCACGCAATTTTGGAACAGCCTGCAAGACAAATTCGCGGCTTTCAGGATCAAGATCGGTTGTTGGTTCATCAAGCAATAAGATTTGCGGCCTGTATGCCATCACTGAAGCAATTGCTAGCTTCTGCTTCTCACCGCCCGATAAGCTTAAAGGCTCACGATTCAATAAGTGTTTGATTCCAAATTTTTCTGAAAGTTCTTCCATCCGCTGTTTCATTTCATCATGCGGTATTCCAAAATTTTCCAATCCAAATGCAAGTTCATGCCGCGAATCGGTGGAAAAGAGCTGATGCTCAAAATCTTGAAATACCATTCCAATGCGCAATGCCATCGATGCAATGCTTTGCTTTTCTAGTGGCTCACCTGCAATCCAACGTTTCCCTGAAAAAGGACCACGATAAAACAACGGCACAATGTTATTAAGCGTTCGAGCAAATGTGGACTTTCCCGCACCGGAAGTGTCCGGCAATTATGGTGTATGAATTTCGAGGAATATTGATGGAACAACCGCGAAGAATTTCGGGAGCGCCTTCATCATACGCAAACTTGAGATCTTCGCAACGAACGGCTGCTCCTTCGGTCATCTAAAGAAGTATAAATCCTGCAAGTATCAGTAACGCGATCGCAAATGGCCTGAACCAGAACAAGTGTGCAATATTTCCTGTTGAACCTGGAAACATCATAAACATATAAATAACGATACAAATCGCAAATAGGATAATTGATCCTAAAATTCCAACAAGCGGCTTTGAAAATTGTTCAGCATCCAGTAACTGTTCATAGTTCAATTTCATTTGCCGTACACGCTTATCAAGACCGCGGATTAAGAAAGGTGCCAGAACAAAAGACATCAGAGTGTTGTTTAACAAAATGGTGTGTTCCACAAGATCAAATGGAACGCCGATGTAAGTTACACCTGTTGAAATAATTGTCGCGCAAACGGCACTCGCCAATAAAACCAGGAAAATAAAAATTGGAATTTTTTTTCCTGTAATCAAATTGCTTGAATTTGCACAAAATGCTCGAATTACACGATACGGAACATAACCATAAAAAAAATTTCCTGGAATTCCAAACAAGCTGCCCGGGCCGATCGTTCCACCCATGACATCGCCAACAAGATTGCCGAAAGCGCTTCCCCACGCTCCTACTGGCCCGAAAAAAATACTGAATACAATCGGAAGACATGCACCAGGCCGTATTTCAGTGATGCCAGGTATGACTGTTAGAAATTTTAATGATGCTACAGTTACTGAATACAGCGCTGCACAAAGACCGATTAAGACGATCATTCTGGTGTTTTGCCAGCATGCCAATAGCTCGCGCATGGATTATTTCCGGAAAAAATGGATGGAGCCCAACGTTAAAGAGATCACATTCCCAATAGGGTTGGATCACCGTTGGCTAAAGTACGAACGAGTTCTTCGTAAAAATAATTTGTCGTTGAATGAATGTTTTCAGGAACCCGTTCCTGATACATTCGGCGGCTGCGTTCAATATCATCCTTCAAACGATCGTATAAATCTTTGTGCTCGCGTCCAGCCATAACTTGAGCTTCGTTGTATAGCTTGATTTCGCTCACCAGCAGACGTGCAAATCGTTTTGCATCTTCATGCAGCTTTTGATCTTCCGGCGCAATCGTGGGTAGAGGCAACGGAGGAGTCGTCATTACCACTGTTGTCCCGGATTCATCTTCAACAGGCTCCTCTTCACGAAAATGATGCGTTTCCATTGGAACTGTTGGAGCCGCAAGAGATTCAACTTGGGGAGGAGCTTCTGCTTCTGCTTCTGCTTCTGCTTCTGCTTCAGGTTCTGGCTCTGGAGCAGGTGGCGGTGCAACAACAACAGGAGGCGGTGTCGGAATTGGGGTTTGAACTGGAGATGGAGCTGCTGAGGCTTGAGCAGCGGGTGCTGGTTTTGCAATAGGTTTCGGTCGAACCGGCAGAAGATCGATCGTCATGCCAGCTGATTTGCATGCCAGATTCAAAAGATGAACCAGATCCGGCTTCTCAGCCAGATCTTCATTGATGTCGGAATACAAAATTCCAGCAATCTTTCCGCGAACAACAATCGGAAATGCAAGAGTGCTTCTTGGAAAATCTCCGCCAAGCAGAAAATATAATTGCGAGTTATCCGAAAAATGTTCAGCAGCACCATATGCAGCTGCGCCAGTTTGATATGCTTCCCGTAAAACATGATTTGAATTCATGTTAACCGAAAGCTGCCGGATTTTATTTACATCCATATCAGAACCTAAACCGATTGCAGCCCACCCTGATGCGTTGCCGTCACCTTTCAGTACAAACAAAACTGCACGATCAACCCATCCAGTAATATTTTTCAATAGCACACTTAAAACTTCTGACTGAGTGCCGGATTCCTCCATCTTCGTAATCAAATTAGATAGAGAACTCAAATCCGAACTTTCTTTCTTCGGAGGTGCCGGAATGTTGGAAACGATATCAGAAATCAGCAACTCCATTTGTTGCTGATACGGAGCGATGTCGGAATGATACCAGGATGAAACATATTCATCGATTGCCGATGACATTTCTGTTCGAATTCTTTGTTGAATTGCGTCAATGTCAGTATCCAGAGTTTCCTTGAGCCTGCTCAATTCATTTTCCAATTTTCCCCGCAAATCGGCATCGATTGCAGAAAAGGAATTGGTCTTCAAGCTCTCTGATTGCTGTTTTACTTCTTCCAGCTTCTGAATAATGAGATTCCGGTAATCCTCTGATAACCGTTCTTTAAGGTACTCTGGAAAACTCATCGTCCTCCTCCTGATTGGCGGGAACAAATTCGTAAATCTTTAGGTATGAAGCATTAATGGACACAATCCCACTTTTGTGGTTCACTTTCCGTTGAAAACTCATTATCCCGAATCAATTTTTCTTTGTCAATTGTTTCGCGAGCAGGCTAAACCCTGATTTGGCTTGAACTTTGGGGCTATGGTCGTTATACTCATCTAGTACCATTAGAGAATAGGCTCTGTGCAAATCAGACTTACTTTCGAAGCAACCAATTTGCCGCGAAAAGATATTGGGGGCGAAACGGGCTCGACGGGAGTTGTGAAGCATTGGCTGCGTACCGAGTTGGTCACAAACTCGTTAAACAAGTGGCACTAACACAACTGCAAATAACAATTTTGCACTGGCTGCTTAATTAAGTAGTCACGCTTCCTTAGTCATTTCCTGCGGGATTAAGGCGGCGCCATTTAGCAGGATCGCGGACAGATTCGGTTTCCGGTCTGTTCGTTAAATAAAGGAAACTGGCTCGTTGGGATGCCTGCCGGTTGGCTGAACAACAGCGAGATTCAATAAACCAGGCTATGTACGTAGATGTCAATGTGGAAAGCTTTCGGACGCGGGTTCGACTCCCGCCGCCTCCACCATAATTTTTTATTCATTCTTCTAATTCTGCTGTTTGCACTGTCAATAGAAGCACAAGAAACAAAAATTACTGTTTTTGAAGGTGCACAAAAAACGCAAATCCCACTTCAAACGATTGAAGGATCGCCCTATATCCACATATCTGATCTTCAACAACCTTTTGCACTTGCACTAAATCCAATTGCTGGAAATCAAAGTTTGTCAGTTACTGCTGGAGAACACAGCATTATTTTGTCTGCGAATCGCGCTCTTGTTTCCGTTGATGGCAAACTGATTTCACTCAGTCAGCCTGTCTACGTAGTTCAAGGAGAATGGTTTGCTCCCTTAGATTTCATTTCAAAAGTCATTAAGAACGTCAGTGACAAAAGGGTGTTATGGCTTGAAAGCAGCCGTTCATTGATTCTGGGGGATGTGGTTCCGAATCAAGTGGCATTGAAATATTCGCTTGAGCAGGATCATTCCAGAATTGTTTTGCAATCTGTTAGACCGATTGCATATACGATTGCTTTTCAAAATCATATTTTAACGATTACGCCTCAAAGCGAAGATTTTGTTGCAGGATTCCAAAGCACCGATTTTAACGATGGAATTTTAAAGAAATTAACCCTCACCGGAAAAACAATTCAGATTCAAACAGATCAAGGTTATGGTTCTTATAAATCTTATGAACTTGTAGAGCCAGCGCGTCTTGTTATTGATTTTTATCGAAAAGCTGAATCGCCAACGCTTGAACTTCCAACGGCGCAAAAGGTTCCTGACTCAACGACATTACTTCCATCAACAGTTCCACAGAAACATGTAATCGTTATAGATCCGGGGCATGGAGGATCAGAAACAGGTGCAATAGGTCCCGATGGTACAAATGAAAAAGATGTGGTACTAGGAATTGCACGAAAACTAAAATCGGTTTTGGAAAATTCAGGCAATCGTGTGATTTTGACCCGCGATGGTGATCAGCAAATTACCCTGGATGATCGGACTGCGCTCGCAAATAACAATAAGGCAGATCTTTTTATCAGCATTCATGCAAACGCAACTTTGCGCGGATATGGAAAAGGAGCGGAGACATATTATTTGTCAACTAAGGCAACAGATGATGAAGCCAGGAATTTGGCTGCTGTTGAAAACAATGCCATTGGTTTAAATCAAGATGGATCGGGTGTTGGAAATGATTTGAAATTAATCCTTTGGGATATGGCACAAACAGAATATTTATCTGAAAGCAGCCAGCTGGCGGAACTGGTTCAAAAAGAAATGAACGAAACTCTGGGAATTACAAGTCGTGGAATCAAGCAAGCGCCATTTCGAGTTTTAATGGGCGCAACTATGCCGGCAGTGCTGATTGAAATCGGTTTTATAAATAATCCGGCCGAGGAGAAAATGATGAAAGATTCCGAATATCAAATGAAAATTGCGAAAGCAATTTTCCGCAGCGTTCAGTCCTTCCAGCTAGCGCAAAGTAACCCCGTTGCACTTCAAAGCGGCCGCTAGTATCTTTAAATCCCCTTCATGAACAGACCGATTGTAATTGGAATCGTTTTATTTTTAGTAATTTTTGGTGGATTGTTTTACTTTGTAAAACACCGTACAACTCCGCCAATTCAAAATCAGACTCAACCTCCGCCACCGAGTACACCCCCCAAACCTGAAGAAAATCAAGCAAATCAGCGGCGGATCAATGTGACACTTTACTTTGCTTCAAACGACTCAACATTATTGCAAGCGGAAGATCGTTTTGTACCCTACCATGATAATTTGCACGATCAAGCTTTCGAAGTGATGAAGGAACTGGTAAACTGCCGACTGGCGATCTAACTCCTACACTACCCGAAGGAACAGAAGCGAGGGATCTCTTCATTACCAAAGATGGCGTTGCTTATGCTGATTTCTCAGCTGCTCTGTCAGCAAATCACACAGGCGGATCATTAGGAGAAATGAATACTGTTTTTTCAATCGTGGATACACTAACTTTGAATTTTCCAGAAATAAAACGGGTGCAAATATTGATCGAAGATCAGGCAGTTGATACTTTAAATGGACACCTTGATTTAAGCAGACCGCTTCGTCAAGACTTAAGTTTTGTTTCTTCTGCTCAACGCGCGAAACCTGAGGTTTCGCAAACCGAACCTGACAGAACAAATTAGGATAGTTTTTACGCCTTCGTGGTTATACTTTATATAGAAAATTATGCGACAAGACGGGCGCTCGGCAGATCAAATTCGAAAAACAGTAATTACACCAAACTACATCAAAACTGCAGATGGTTCTGTTTTAATTGAAGTAGGTGATACACGAGTTGTATGCACTGCAAGTTTTGAAGATCGTGTACCTTCCTTCTTAAAAAACTCAGGGCAGGGTTGGCTTACTTCTGAATACGGAATGATTCCTCGTTCCTCCAATACTCGGATTTTACGTGAAGCATCTCAGGGACGCCCTTCAGGGCGAACTCAAGAAATTCAACGTCTGGTAGGAAGAGCTTTGCGAAGTGTAACAGATTTGTATTCTATCGGTGAACGAACAATCTGGATCGATTGTGATGTACTTCAAGCGGATGGAGGAACGCGTACTGCATCCATTACCGGCGGTTTTGTGGCTTTAGCGCTGGCACTCAATACTATGATTGAAGAAAAAGTGTTAAATCATTTTCCGCTTCGTGATTATATTGCTGCAATTAGTGTTGGGATTGTTAATCAACAGCCTTGTTTGGATCTTAACTTCTTTGAAGATTCGCGCGCAGAAGTTGATATGAACGTTGTTTGTACAGGCGAAGGAAGATTTGTTGAAGTCCAGGGCACAGCAGAGAAACGTCCGTTTTCTGATAGCGATCTTCAGGAGATGTTGCGTCTGGCTACAAAAGGAATTCGCGAATTAGTTCAATTGCAGCATAAAGTCCTGGAAGGAGCGGTGAATGGTAAGGACCTTGCAACAACTACCGCCCGTCCGGTGACAGGCTGCTGCTGCTAGCAACAACAAACCAAAATAAAGTCTTTGAAATCCGGACTGCACTCGGACAATTGGGAATTCCTTTATGTTCATTGAAGGATTTTTCACACGTTCCTGAAGCCCCGGAAACAGGATCCACGTTTGCAGAAAACGCATCACAAAAAGCGAATTATTATTGGGAGAAATTCCAAAAACCGGTATTAGCCGAAGATTCCGGACTTGTAATTCCATCGCTTGGAGGATTCCCCGGGGTTCAATCTGCTCGAATCGGGCCGGATGACCAGTCGCGAATTGAAATCGTTTTAGATAAGCTGAAGAGTCGGGAACTTGAAAGGAAGGCCTACTATATTTGTAGTATTATGTTAATTGTAAACGATACACACTATGCAGTGGAAGGCCGTTGCGACGGAACGTTATTAGATGCGCCTGATGGCACTCAGGGATTCGGTTATGATCCAATATTTCTACCGGATGGTGCTCTACGTCCATTTGGACGGATGAGTATTAAGGAAAAGTCGCAGTATTCACATCGAGCCCAGGCAGTACATCGAATTATCCCCCATTTGATATCAGAGTTCCGGAAGATCCCGGCGTGATGCGAGATGCGTGATACGAGATGACAACCACAGAGAAGCAAAGTTATTTCATGCTTATCATTGTTGCAGCTTTTGCCGGCGTTTTCGGGATTCAATTTGAATCCTATCTCCCTGCTGTATCGGCGCTTTTTGGAATCCTCTTTCCAGTCCAACTCATATTATGGCGGCTCACTTATGGAAGAAAACTGAAAGATTATCTGTTCAGTCTTTCATTAATGGTCGCACTAATGGTCCTGAAACATTATTGGGAATATTCCGATCTTCTTTTTTATCTGATGTCCATCATTCTGGCAGCAGTGCTTCATTTCCGAACCTTCATCGCACTAACTGCATCTGCTCTAACAATTGAAATCCTGCGCGAATTTGTTTATCAGTATGAAAGTCCGGATGAAGTTTTATTCCGCTATACATTGTTTTTAATTGCAGGCGCATTGACAGGATTTTTATTACGTGAAGAAAAAAGACTCAAAGATGAATTCAAAAGAGAACTGGATGATTTAAAGTATGGAATCCATCAAGTCGAAAAAGAGCCAGTCGCATTATTGAGCGATTCAGGAACAATTTCACGCAAAGTGGACGCCTCCCTTGCACTTGATGAATCACTGCAGAAACTACTTCAGCTAATTCACGGAATTTTTAAAGCAGATACTTCCTTGATCTGGCAATACTTACCCCAAAAACAGCAATTGCGAGTGCGAGAATATTGCGGAAATATTCCTGAACTCAAAACCGATGCGGCCATCGGTTTGGGTGAAGGCGCGATCGGGTGGGCTGGTGTTAATCGCAAAAATTATTTTCAGCAGGAACGTGAAGAACCGATTCCGGTGAGTCATTACCGAAAAAATCACGAGGTTCGTTCTCTTCTGTCAGTTCCAATCCTCGATGGTGAACGACTGGAAGGAGTCATATCGCTTGATTCAACTCACCAAAAATACTTTGCGGAAGATGCAGTCAGTGCTCTTGAATCTTTTGCCGCGCAAATTTCAGAAACCATAAGTATGGCGCGATTAGCGAAAGAACGGGAAGAGCGTGCTTTTGAATTTCAAGCGTTTTATCACGCTAGCAAGGAATTATCTTCGCTGATGGATTTCGAAGATATCGTTCAAAGATTAAATATGCTTTGCGGTGAAATTGTGAAATCCGATTTCACAGCCGTTGCTGTTGTTCGACCGGACACTTCAAAGTATTCGGTTTATCAATGGGCCGATGATACTCAAAGCCCAACAGTTTTTCCTGACCTTGAAAATGATGGCAGCGCCTGGATTTCATGGTTTTTACAAAGCATGGAGGAGCCTCTTATTATTTCTGAATCACAGCTTCAATTGCAGGAGATGCCAGTTCTCAGACATGGAGAAAATTTTACTGATCTTTCCACATATCTTGCTGTTCCAATGCGCCATCAACAAGCAGTGATTGGAGCAGTTCTGTTGGGAAGCCATCAGAAAGATGCTTTCTCATCGCATCAAGCGCGAATCCTTTCCATTCTTGGAAATCAAGCTGCAGTGAGTCTCGAAAATTCATCAATCATAACGAAGATGGAGCAGCTTGCCATCACAGATGGCTTAACGAATCTGTTTAATCATCGTTTTTTTCAAGAAGCATTCGATCGCGAACTTGAACGAGCATCGCGTTTAAATGAAAATTTGAGCCTGCTGATCATGGATATTGATCATTTTAAAGGCTTCAATGATTCATTTGGTCATCCTGCGGGTGATTACATTTTAAAAAACCTGGCGGGCTTACTGAAAAAAAGTGCAAGAAAAATTGATATTTTGGCGAGATATGGTGGGGAGGAATTTGCTGCTCTACTTCCCGGAATTGATGTTAAGAACGCAAGAAAAACTGCAGAACGCTGGCGGAAAGCAGTTCAACGTGCTTCATTTAAACGTGAAAATAAAACATTCGCACTAACTATTAGCATAGGCTTTGCAACTTTTCCTTCTGACGCTGAAACGAAAACGGATTTAATTGAACGCGCCGACCGTGCATTATATGACGCGAAAGAAAACGGCAGAAATCAGGTCAGGCATTTCAGCGACAGTGAAACTTCACGTACACGATTGTTCGGATAAATTATTCACCGCAAAATCACAGAGTGATCTCTGAGACTCGGTGGTGTAAAATTTTATTATGGATTTTCATTACATTGCAGTTGAAGGTCCCATCGGAGTAGGAAAATCAAGCTTCAGTGAAATGCTTGCCTCGCAGCTCCATGCTCAAAAAATGATGGAGGACCTGAACAATCCTTTTTTAAAAGATTTTTACCGCGAAACTCCTGGTGCTAATTTCCAGGTCCAACTTTTCTTTCTACTGATGCGTTATCAGCAGCAACAAAAACTTCAGCAAGCTGACCTGTTTCAACAAACAATTGTTTGTGATTACATCTTCCAAAAAGACAAAATTTTCGCATACTTGAATCTTTCAGATAATGAACTCCTAATTTACGAACGCCTCTACACATTGCTGGAACCAAATGTTCCACGACCTGATCTTGTGATTTATTTGCAGGCTTCACTTGATGTTTTGCTGCAACGGATCAAAAAGCGAAATTTAGATTACGAAAAATCGATTACACGTGAATATTTAAAAGAATTAATGCAGGCTTACAACTATTTCTTTTTTCATTACAAACTTTCTTCGCTACTGGTAATCAATACTTCCGAAATTGATTTTGTTGAAAATCCCAAAGATATGGAGGATCTAGTTTCCATGATCCGGACGATGGGGAAAGGCACAAAATATTATGTGCCTCTTGGCTCACGTTAGTGAAAGAAAGTAACACTTCTTCCATTTTTGATCTTCTTTCAGTCCTGGCACTATGGAACCTGGCCGTTGCTCAACCAGTCCTGGATACTTTCTCAAGAGGAGCTGAATTTTTTGTTCTTAATTATGTCACCTCTTTTGAGCTAATTCTTCTCGTTCTGCTGCTGTGCATCATTTTGCCGCTCATCATTACCCTGCCTATTCTCGCTTTAAAAAAAAGAACTCCCGCAATCTTTCAAACGACATTCGTCATACTGCTTTCAATTCTTATTTCTTTAATAGTCCTGCCCGGGCTTTTTAAACACTATCAATTTTTTCCAGCTTTGATTGCAATAGTTACTCTTTTAATTTCAATTTTGATTGCGACAGGATATTTCCGATTTCCAAACCTCCGATATTTTTTTGCATTCTTAACTCCAGCGATTCTTGTGATACCAATCTTTTTTTTATCGAATCCACAAATTCGCAAAATCTTATTTTGGAAGGAGCCAGTTCTTCCGCATGTTAATACTCAAACGACAACTCCTATTGTTTTTGTTGTTTTTGATGAATTCCCGTTAACATCGCTCTTAAATGCCGAAGGATTTATTGATGAAAAGATGTATCCGAATTTCGCACGACTTGCACAGAGTTCCGATTGGTATCGGAATGCAACGACTGTCTCCAGCCAAACTGCCACCGCCATTCCAGCCATCGTAACCGGTTTGATGCCGAAACAAGGTAATCTGCCAACCGCACGTGATTATCCCAGAAATTTATTCACACTGTTTAACGAATCACATGAATTGAACGTCATGGGTACCGCAACTCTATCACCAAAGCAGCATGTTCAATCACAATCAACCGTCAACAGATGGCGATCTCTGTTTTCCGACATTTTGATTGTCTATTTGCAAATTATACTGCCCCATGAATGGACACTTAGTTTGCCAGCAGCAACCGGAGCATGGGGGAATTTTGCAGGAGCGAGTTCACCATCAGATGAATTAGCTGCACCAAAAGAAGAATTTGAATCATTCTTGAATTCAATTCACTCGACACAAAGACCGACTTTATATTTTCTTCACAGCGATTTTCCTCACTCTCCGTGGCGGTATCTCCCCGACGGAAGACGATATTCAACATGGGGCCTGGATGGTATGTTCGTTAAGCATGAAAATTGGCCGGCGCAAAAATCAGCAGCGACTTGCGCTTACCAACGACATATCCTTCAGGTTGCCTTGGTTGACGCTCTGCTAGGAAAACTCATTTCGAAACTAACTACTTCCGGACTCTATGAAAAATCTTTACTTGTGATCACTGCTGATCATGGTGCAAGTTTTCGTGCTGGCGACTCCCGCCGTGCGATAACCCGTACAAATTATATCGACATTATTCACGTTCCTCTTTTCATCAAAAAGCCATTCCAAAACAAAGGACGCCTGCTGGATTGGAATGTCGAATCAATCGATATTTTGCCGACAGTTGCTGAGATCCTGCACGTTCAAATCCCATGGAAAGTGGAGGGTTTAGCAGTTTCCAGTTCAGAACCAAAATCTCGTTTGAGAAAAACGGTTTGGAACATGCATCGGAAAGTTCGGCTGGAATTTGATGCCTCTTCCAGTAAAGAAATGAAAGATGCTGTTGCATCGCGAATTCAACGCCTGGGTGAAGGGCTGCCTTTTGTTTTGCCGCTAGATGAAAAATTGCAACACTGGATGAATGCCTCTACGCGTGAAATTAAGAACGATCTATCTGGAAAGAAAGTAACCATAAATGATCAAGATTCATTTAAACATTATGATCCATCATCGCAAGACATTCCCTTACTCGTTTATGGAAGAATCCACTTCCCAGGTCAAAAAACGGAACATCTGATTTTAGGTATCGCAATGAATGGCAAAATTTGTTCGATTACTGAAACTTTTACTATTAGTCAATCCCAAGAAGCTTTCGGCTCCTTAATTCCGGAAACAAGCTTATCCCAAGGCCAAAATCAGATTCAAATTTTGACTATTTCCCAACAAGGTGATTTACCGCTCGTTATTCCATTTGAAAAGTAGTTTTAACGCATCGAAAACGCTAAAGTCCGCGTCCCCGAAGCTTGCGGATAAGAATCAAAAAAACTAGAATATCGATTAAGTTCATGGTTGCGTTTCCCCGGATCGTAATGGACAGGGAGAAATTCTTCTCAGCTTTGAACTTAAACTGAATGCGCTTCACCCGATTCGCTCCGGCGAACGGGCAGAGGAGAAAACATGTCAGACAATTCGTTTATCCCTCCGCGGGTTACTCTACCTGCATTGATTTCAAAAAAACAACATGGCGAAAAAATCACAATGCTTACAGCATATGATTACCCTTCTGCTGTAATTTTGGATCGATCGGAGGTAGATGTTGTACTTGTCGGTGATTCACTTGCCATGGTGATGCTCGGTCATGAAAACACACTCGCTATCGGCATGGATGAAATGCTTCATCATGCGCGCGCGGTATCGGCTGGTTGTAAACGCGCTCTGGTTGTAGGTGATATGCCTTACGGTTCATATCAAAACGGAATCACCCAGGCAATTCAAAACGGAATGCGGTTCATAAAAGAGGCAGGATGTGCGGCAGTGAAACTGGAAGGCGGAAAACAACGCGCCAGTATCATCGCTGCAATGGTGCAAGCAGAAATTCCAGTAATGGCACATATTGGAATGACACCACAATCAATGCATCGTTTTGGCGGATTCAAAGTTCAGGGCAAATCCACAGATACAGCAGTCACAATTCTGGAAGATGCATTTGCAGTTCAAGAAGCAGGAGCATTTGCCGTTGTTTTGGAAAGCATTCCATCTGCGGTTGCTGCTGAAATTACGCCAAGATTGCATATTCCAACCATTGGAATTGGAGCGGGAAAACATTGTGATGGACAAGTCCTGGTGTGGCATGACATTTTAGGGCTTCTCGACAAGCGCCCTGCAAAGTTTGTAAAACGGTATGCCAATCTTTACCCCGAAATCCTGAAGGCTGCGAATGATTTTTGCAAAGAGGTAAAAGAAGAGCTTTATCCCGGAGACGAGCACAGTTACAATATGCCGGAGCCCGATTCATTAGCAGATCGGGTTGAAGAACTCTATGGAAGTCATTCAACGCATCCCTCAGATGAAGGAAGCTTCACGAAAAGCAAGGTCTGAAGGCAAAGTTATTGGTCTTGTTCCTACGATGGGTTTCCTTCATGAAGGACACCTCAGCCTTGTGCGCGAAGCTCGCAAGATGGCTGACATTGTTGTTGTCAGCATATTTGTAAATCCAGCGCAGTTCGCTCCTTCTGAAGATCTTGATAAATATCCACGCGATGTCACTCGCGACGCGGAGCATTTAACATCCGAAAAAACGGATTACATTTTTCTGCCAAAAGCGGAAGAGATGTATCCGTCGAATTATCACACTTACGTTAAAGTACGCGACCTTAGCGCAAAAATGTGCGGAGTTTCCCGCCCTGATCATTTCGAAGGGGTTACAACTGTTGTTTTGAAATTATTTCATATCGTTGATCCGCATTTCTCATATTTTGGGCAAAAAGATGCACAGCAATTGGTAATCATTCGAAGAATGATAAGTGATCTAAATTTAGATGTTGAAATTGTGCGTTTACCAATTGTGCGCGAACCAGATGGACTCGCAATGAGTTCCAGAAATACTTATCTCTCCCCTGAAGAACGGAAAGCTGCGACTGTTTTATATCGTGCTTTGCAACATGCACAAAAGAGAGTCGATGAAGGTGAACGAAAGTCGAAAACTCTGATCAAGGAGATTCGTGAAATTATTGAAAGCGAACCTCTTGCCCGAATCGACTACATTTCAATTACCGACATGATTGAATTAAAAGAGCTGAAAACGTTGAAAGGGAAATGCTTGATAGCCCTCGCTGCGTATTTTGGTTCTACTCGACTGATCGATAACATCATTGTCGACACGTAACACGAAAAGCCTTGCTGCCCTCGTGTATAATGTCGGACAATGAATTTGTCCTATTTCTTAGCCTCTTTCCTGGCATTCTTACTTGCTTTGTACGGTACTCCGGTGGCGAGAGCTGCCGCTTTACGCTTTGGTGTCGTCGATAATCCTGACGGACGCTTGAAGAATCAAACTGAGCCGGTGCCTTACTTTGGCGGTCTTGCTATCTATCTTGCCGTCCTGATTCCACTTTGTTTGTTTTATGAACTCGATAAACGCATTCTGGCGATTCTCCTTTCCGGAACATTGGTTTTGCTTCTTGGCCTTATTGATGATTTTGGTGTCCTTACACCAGCTGCGAAATTTATGGGACAGATTGTTGCGGCTTTTGTGCTGATCAAAAGTGATGTGATTATTCGTATTGATTTTTTGCCGCTTTACATTAATCTCGCCCTCACCGTTTTATGGATTATCGGGATGACTAATGCAATGAACATCATCGATATCATGGATGGTCTCTGTGCGGGGATTTCCTTGGTCGCATCCTTCTGTCTATTTTTTGTGGCAGCTTTAAAGGCTGACAAAATGATCGCAATCTTTGCTCTCACTCTTACCGGAAGTCTTGCCGGATTCCTTCGATACAATTTTCAGCCAGCAAAAATTTATATGGGTGATGCCGGAAGCATGTTCCTTGGTTTATGCCTGGGCGCACTTGCTATCATTGGTGATTATTCGGATGTAAACCGATTGGCTTTATATAATCCAATTCTAATTTTTGGCGTAGCAATTTTTGATACCGTTTACGTCATGATTTTGAGACTTATGCAACGTAAGTCTCCGTTCCTTGGCAGCAAAGATCATTTTGCAATTCGATTGAAAATTGCTGGCTGGCCTGTTTCTCGAATTGTAATCGGATCGTATGTCGCGGCCACTGTATTATGCATTCTTTCTCTGCTAAACATGTTCCTGCCTGTCACTTATTCGATTGCGCTTTATGTTGCGCTCGCAATCTGTTTTCTCGGGTTGGGTGTTGTTCTTTCCAGAATTAGAGTTGCTTAATGGAAACTGAATTTCTGATCATTGGAGCGGGACTCGCTGGACTTAGTGCCGGATATCATCTTGGCAAAAAGGACCACATCATTGTTGAAGGAAATGAACGCATTGGTGGACTTTGCAAATCATTTCAAGTTGACGGATTCACTTTTGATTGCACCGGACATTTGATTCACTTCCGTTCAGAAGAGGGCCGCAAAATCATTACCAAACTGATCGGAGATAAGATACAGCAGCACCAACGCAAAGCAGCGATTTTTCTGGAGAATCGTTTCACCGATTATCCTTTCCAGGCAAATACGTATGGACTCCCTCCTGAGGTGATCAAGGAATGTTTACTTGGTTTTGTAAATACATTAACTCGCCAGCATCAAACAAAAATTGCAAATTTTCATGATTGGATTTACGAAACTTTTGGAGAAGGGATTGCAAAATATTTCATGGTGCCATACAACCAGAAATTATGGCAGCATGATTTGCGCGATATCTCGCTGGACTGGGTAAACTGGTCAATTCCAAAACCGAGTGTTGAAGAAGTGATCAATGGTGCACTGGGAATCAAGAATCGACAGTTTGGTTACAATCCAGTTTTCTATTACCCAAAGAAAGGCGGCATTGGCGTTTTTCCCGGTGGAATTCCAGTACACGGTGAATTGCTGCTCGATAATCCCGTTGAAAAAATAAACATTAATAAGAAACAAGTCAAACTAAGAGACGGTCGTAAAATCAAATACAGGTACTTGCTTTCCACTATGCCTTTGCATTCATTTTTAAGAGCTCTTGAAAATCCTCCGTCATTGTTAAGCTCTGCATATGGACGCCTGGAATATATTTCTGTATTAAACATCAATCTTGGAATCGAACGTGAAAAGGTGATTCCGTATCACTGGGTTTATTTTCCAGAAAGGAACAAGCCTTTTTACAGAATCGGTTGTGTATCGAATATTTCTAAAAATGTGGCACCAAAAGGAACGTCATCACTCTTCGTGGAAATTTCTCTTCGTTCTGATGAAAAACATGATGTTAAAAAGTTGACAAACCAGGCGATTGAAGCATTACGGGAATCAAAAATTCTGCGAAAAGGCGACAAGCTGGCAGTTGTCTATCCAATTGTTTTGAATTGCGCTTACGTAATTTATAACAGAGCCCGGTCAAAAACAGTCACACATGTTCAAAATTACTTAAACGTTCAAGACATATTCAGTTTCGGTAGATATGGATCCTGGATTTATTCCAGCATGGAAGATGCAGTTATACAGGGGAAGGAAGTGGCAGAGAAGGTTCTAACGCTATCGGACAAAAGTAGTTAATGATTCTTGATTAGCCTGGTCCAAAAATTGGAAATATTGGCGTTACAATTCTAAGTGAATGCTTAAGTTGGTAAGAAGAATCGATTCCAACTAAGTTGTTAAAACGAGGAGGATCACCCTGAAGAGCGGATCACTGGAAAGAATCCAAAATCTTGCTGAACAGGAAATCACTCCAGAAGAGCGTTCCGCTGCCCAAGATGTAGTTAAAAGCCGTAAAACAGCAATTTTTGTTGTTGCTTACAATGCCGAGCGCCATCTGGAATCACTGATCGAACGCATTCCAAAAGATCTCATCGGAAATTTTGCTGAAATTTTTATCATTGATGATAGTTCCAGCGATTCTACTTTTGATGTAGCAGATCGGATTACAAAAAAATATCCTCGCCTGAATATCACCGCATACAGAACACCGTTTAATCGCGGCTATGGGGGAAATCAAAAGCTGGGATATCTGTACTGCATCGAAAAAGGTTATGACATTGTTGTGTTGTTGCATGGTGATGGCCAGTATGCACCTGAATATCTTCCAAGGGTTTTAGCAGCATTTAAGGAAAATCCGGATGCTGTTTTCGCTTCAAGAATGTTGCATAAAAAGCAAGCATTAGAAGGCGGAATGCCGCTGTACAAATGGATGGGCAACCAGGTTTTAACAAACTTTGAAAACCGGTTGCTTAAAGCGAAATTATCTGAATTCCATACAGGATTTCGAGCATACAATGTTGATTCACTTAAACGAATTCCTTTCGCATTTAACTCAGACGATTTCCACTTCGATACTGAAATCATTATTCAAGCGCTGGCGACTCGTTGGTCGATCCAAGAAGTTGCAATTCCTGCATTTTATGGAGATGAAATTTGCCATGTAAATGGATTTAAGTATGCGTTCAACTGCATGCGTTCAGTTATCAGCTACAACATGGTGAACCTTGGTATTTTCTACCGCCGCAATTTTGATTTTGGATTGTTTGAGACAGATAACTACGTATTTAAGAAAAGCCCCTATTCTCTTCATCAATACGTTATAAAAACCGCCGGATTTCACCCAGGAATGGTCAGCATTGAACTGGGTGCCAATCGTGGAATTTTAAGTCAGCATATTGCCGAAAACGTAAGTCAGCATCTTGCAGTTGATCAGATTGAACCTGATCTTGCAGGAAAATCAGAAAAACTAGGTTTAGATCTCAACGGTCCTTTTCAACTCAAGTTCCTCAAAGATATTACGAATTATGCATTTCGCTTGATGTTATCGAACACTTGAATGAACCTGAACATTTCCTGCTTGAAGTTTTTGACCTTTTACAAACGAAAGGCAAACTTTTTGTTAGCACTGCAAATGTTTGCTATTTGCCAATGCGCATTTCAATGTTGTTTGGACAATTCAATTATGGAAAACGTGGAATTCTTGATCGCACACATAAGCGTCTATTCAGCGTTTCAAGTTTTCAAAAATTGATTTCACAATACGGTTTCAGAATTGATTCCATCAAAGGATTTCCTCCACCAGTAACTGATCTAATCAGCAATTCTTTTATCATGCGTCAGATTGAACGTTTTCATGCGTTTCTTTCCGATCATTTTCCTAATTTGTTCGCTTACAACTTTTTGATTATTGCAACACGGATGGATGGAATCGAGGACATCTTCAAGCAGACTACCGCGACGATGAAAGCTGCAGGAAGTCAGTAGTGCCTGATTCACGACCTTCATTTAAGGAAATATTTCGCGAAATTCCATTCTGGATATTGATTGTTGTTACCATCGCTTATTTCTATCGTCCACTATTTCTTGGTGAAACTTTTTTCTTTCGTGATATTTACAATCATATCTATCCCCAGAAAAGGCTCTTCTCAGAATTAGTTCTTTCCGGCCAACTTCCACTTTGGGATCCATACAGGCATGGCGGTCAACCGTTTCTTGCAAATATGAACAATTCTGTTTTGTATCCTTCGAATTTCTTGTATCTGATCATGCCAACAGTCACAGCACTTAATATCGATATTGTTCTGCATATAGCACTCGCCGCATTAGCAACTTATGTATTGGCGCGGGTGCTTGGATTCAATCCGTTCGCGGCAGCAGCGAGTGGTTTGATTTACGCTTTTTCAGGCCCATCGCTTTCACTTCCAAACATCTGGCCTTATGCAGCCTTGCATCCGCCGCTGATTCTTTTGTTCTGGCATTTATATTGTTTGGAAAATAACAAGCGTTGGTTTTTACTTGCAATTTTGTTCGGAGCAATTCAAATCTTTGCCGGTCATCCTGAAATGACAGCAATAACTTTTGCAATTCTCATCATTTGGACATTCGCATTTCCGTACCGTGGAAATTCCTTCGCGAGGATCATGCACTTATTGCTTGCAATGATCGCAATATTTGCCACTGCGGCGATTCAACTCATCCCAATGGCTGAACTTGTCCAGCATTCATCACGCTCTCAAGGAATCAGGCCGGATACATTTTTTGCATGGTCTGTTAGTCCTAAAAGATATCCTGAGCTCATATTCCCTAATTTTTTAGGTTCGGTTTATAGCCTTTCACCAGAAGATCAGTGGGGTTTAGCTCTGGAAGAACTGGCAACCCCTTACATTTTGAGCTTGTATTTCGGAATACCAGCTTTAATTCTTGCGGTGATGGGAGCCTTAAACAAAAACTCAACTCTGGAATTTCCGCGAAGAATTCGCATTGTGTTGCTAATTCTTGCGGTGTTCGCATTTATTGTAATGGCAGGCCGTCATATACCTGGATTTCGTGAACTAATTATTGCAATCCCCTCAATTACAATATTCCGTTATCCAGTCAAATTTATTTTGCTGGCTGTTTTGCCAATTTCATTGCTTGCCGGTTTTCAATTGCATTGCTTAATGCAAAATTCAGAATTTCGTAATTTGCGAATACCTCTGGCGGTTGCATCATTTATTGCAACGTGCCTGGTATTGCTTTCGATTTTCTTATTTGTTTTTCCAGCGATGTCTGCACATTTTCTTAGCGGCTATTTTCCGGGTGGTGGCTATCCTGCCTTAAACGGAATAAGACCGTCAATATTACATGCCATTGCGGTTTCCATCCTCTTCACTTTTTTTCTTAGCCTCGCATCAATGCGGAATCAACCCAAATTCAATGTATTACTTTGCTTTCTGATTGGTCTGGATTTGATGATCGCAGGAAGTGATATAAATCATTTTGCTCCGCGTGAATTTTTTACTGATGCTCCAAGCCTTGCAAGATATATAAAAACCCAAATTGGAGGCGGAAAATTGTATCGCACTCCTGATTATGGTTCGGTAAAAATTCGTTCAAGCGATAGCGTTGTAGCAGATCGATGGCGTTTAGAAATGCTGAGTAACTATACAGCGTCAATGTACGGCATTCCTGTGGTGTTTCATGAAGACTACGACTGGTTGGAAAGTAAACGCATGGAAACATTGTCGCAAAGGATGCGTCAACTTCCATGGCAACAACGTAAGCCAGTGCTGACTTCCGCTGGTGTCCGCTTCATTCTAACAGCAGACAAACTTCAACTTCCAGGCATACACCTTGTTCAAGTTATCAGGAATTCAACCAATGCTCCCTACTTTCTTTATCGAAATGAAGGCTGTGGTGGAAAACCTTTCTTCGTTCCCAATTCATTAATTGAATCTGACAGCAAGCAAATTTTGAAAATGATTACATCTCCAAATTTTGATCCATGCACAACACTTGTTTTGGAAGAATCAACAGTGGGAGCGGGTATTCAAGGCACTGCAAATGCTTTTGTAAAATTGATTAACGCTTCTCCGAATTCGACATCGCATTCGATTGTCACTGACAAACCAGGATTTGTTGTTTTTCCAGAGCCATACATAACAGGATGGAAATGGACAATAGATGGATCGGACCGTCAACGCAGTACGAGCAAATTTTGCATTTCAGGCTGTAGCTGTGCCTGCTGGCGAACATCAGGTCGATCGTATTTATAAACCTGCATCTTTTCTGATTGGTTCCGCAATTTCGTTGATAACATTGGTTTCTTTAGCCCTTACGAGTGTTACCAAAAAAACAATTAGAGTTCCCAATGAAATTGCAGAACCGATATAGAAGCCCGGTGGTACGAACTTTAGGTCAACAACGTGTTTGCCTGAAGGAATCTTCAGAATTACTAAACCATCTGAACTTTCGCCAACTGCCAAAGTTTTTTGATCTAAAGTTGATCGCCATCCAGGAATCGAATTTCTTGCAACAATTAAATTTCCATCATGTGGAGTTTCGATTTCAATTGATAATTGGCTTTTAGATACTTCATCCCATTTCAATTTTGCTTCGGCATCTTCAAACCATACGTCGGATTTCGCTGATGGATTTAAGTTGTACACAAATACCTGATTCTTTCCATTGGAAACAGCAACATTTTTTTTCAAGTTCAGTTCAGGACTGTTGATTGGCTTCAAAGAAAGAACAATATTGATACCACTACGACGCATTAATTCCATTGCTTGCGGGTCCCCAAATTTTTTCCGAATAATGAGCTGACGATTCCAACTTTTGCGGCTTCCCATCCGATCAATATCACTTGTGGCTCCATATTGAACTCCTGATGGCAGACCAGAGTAAGGATAAAGACACTCTCGCAAAAAAATTTGCGGATCAGCCCGGGATGAAAATATCAAATCCGTTTCTTCTTCCGCAAGGTTCAAAACTCGAGTGCGGGTTAGTTCCGGAAAATTTTGTAATACCGGATTTACACCATGAACTTCATTTCGAGGTTGTGTCTCTGCAATGTCAATCGTGTACGGCGCAAGATTCAGAATCAGAAAGATCGGCAAGATAAAACGGAATATGGGAATCAAATTAGAGCGAGAACAAAGAAGTAAAACACACGCTCCAGCAATCAAATACAAAAATGCATTTAATACAGCTTTAAGCTGCTCCGCTCGTTGAGCTTCAGTAATACTTTCCGGCAAATGAGAAGTTGCACAAGATATTAATGGAAGAATCAAAATAAAACTTGTTATTGCCAGATAACGCAAATTCACTTTTTCCATCCAGCGATTCAAACCGATTGCAGTAGCAAAAGACAATCCAAAGGTGTAAACGATCAAAAATTTTTCCGGGTAACGGATGAATTGAAAAAAAGGAATAAATGAATATAAGGATTCAAATCCTGGAAGAAATCTGCCAAATGCAAGAAATAGACCGGCAATCGAAATCAGGATTGCTGTCTTCCCTTGTCGAATGTCAAATGCAAAGGGAGCAATTAACAGCGGAATGAAGCCGCAATAAAACCTGAAAATGTAAGGGTAACCGGTATCACTGTATGCACCGCCCCAAAAATCAGTAAGAAGCGGACTCATCACGTTTCCATAATAGTTGGGAACAAAGATCTCAATTAATCGTGCAGGATTCAGTGACCAAAAAAGTGCGGATTTCCGTGGATCGAGTCCAACTCCACGAGCGCTGTGAGGTAACCACAAAACTGCAGGTATAAGTTGAACGCATATCAAAAACGTAGTTAATGCAAGGATCCATATGCCTCGCAATAAAATCTCACGTTTGTGTTGGGCTTGTCGAATTCCAATTAGCCAGCCGATTCCAACCAATAAAGCAGTAATCAATGTTATGGTTGGTTCACCGGCAAGAAATTGCAATGCTAAAGTAATGATTGCGGCATGCGACCATTTTCCGCCACGGTAATGTGCTTGAATGGTTGTACCTGCGACCCATGGCATCCAGCTCCCTGCGATCATCATGTTGCTGTAGTTTAAGCAGGATAAAAATGCACCACTGAACGCGAACGTTAACGCTGCAGCCAGAGCAGGTAATGGACGGCATATATGAATCCGCACCAACCAGTACATTCCAAGCGCAGCCCAAAAAACATGACCAATAAAAATCAAATCCCATGCAACGTCAAACGAAAGCAAAACATAAAGCCATGCAGGTGGATAGAACGTCGCGTAATTTGGATTTGAAAGTATAGGCTGACCCAGGTTGAGAGCTGTATTCAGGTACGGCATCTCACCGTTATGAATCAGGCTTGCCCAGTAGTAACGCAGAGGATAGTGAAAATAAAATAGATCACGATATTGAAAAATTTCGTTGTTGAAAACCGCGCGCCAGAAAAAAAAGATAGTAAAGATGAAAAGTGCAGCTGCCGGCCAGTATGATTTGCCGGGGTGTTCATGCATTTGTCTAATCATACCTGAGTCTCAATAAAGATCTCTTCATTCTTAGTTTCGGATGGTAGAATATGAAGCGTGATTTATCCCCAACAGAAATCTCAAAAACATTCTGTTAGAGGTTTTGAGCTTAAATGAGGAAACTCCTTCTAGTTGGTTTCCTATTTCTTTTGACGGGCTGCGGAACAAATCCCAAGATACTTTGGACAACCTCAACTGGCGGATCCATTTATGGTTCGCCTGCATTGGATGGCGGCCTCATCTTTATCGGAAGTCAAGATCAACAATTCTATGCGCTTAAAGAAAAAGATGGAGGTATACAGTGGAAGAAAGATATGCACAGCAAAATAACTTCCACACCGTTGGTTCGTAACGGCTCAATCTTCATCGGAAGTGGAGATGGAACTTTTTACAATCTGGATCCTGCAAACGGAAATACCCGGTGGTCATATAAAAGCACCGGGTTAATCAATTACGGAACATGTGCGGATGATTCCGGATTGTATTTCGGCAATCATAAAGGAAATTTTTACAAAATTAGCTACTCAGGAAATGTTATATGGAATTTTCAAACAACGAATAAATTCGGCGGTCATTGTGTGCTTCATAAGGACCTGGTTTTTACGAGCTCATGGGATAACAATTTTTATGCTTTAAACAAAAATAGCGGTGCAGTAGTCTGGAAAGTATCATCGGGAATTTTGAATTTTGGCGGTCCTGAAGTTGTGAATGATACAGTTTATTTCGCCTCTCACAATAAAATTTATTGCATTGAGGCACTCACTGGAAAACTTCGGTCAACTATCCAAACAACCTATTTGAATCATGTTGTCTATGCCAAGGACCATCTTTGGACGAATGAAAAAGGATTAACAAAACGGAGCCTTGACGGTAAAGTACTTGGCTCAGTTGAATTTAATTCATCTACCGATTTTAGACCGCTCTTCTCCGACAACATTTTTATTTTGGGTGGTGATACTTCAAAGTTGTTTGGTGTTTCCCAGGATCTGAAAATTTTATGGAGTATCAAAGGAGGGGAAGCTTTTTGGTCACCGGGTGTAGTGAAAAATAACGTCTACTACAGTGGAAATCGCGATAACAAGGTATATGCAATTCAACTCCCCCAAAGCTAGCATTTATTTAATTGTCATTCTTATTGTTTTTGCCGCTTCCCTTTTCAAAATTGCCGATCTCGATTTTTGGTGGCATCTAAAAACCGGACAAGTCATTCTGGAGCAAAAACAATTTCAACGAACCGAGATTTATAGTTTTACAGCACATGGCCACGAGTACATCGATCATGAATGGTTGTTCCAGGTTGTAATGTTCTTGTTCTATTCGAAGTTTGGTCCGGCCGGAGCAATCGTTCTTAAGTGCATGGTCTTTAGTTTGATTTATCTCTTAACAACAAGACATCTTATGCAGCAAAATGGCTCACCGTTTTTGATCCTTGCAATTCAGTTTTTATCAATTTGTGGTGGATTGCCGCGAATGATTGAACGACCTGAAATGTTTACTGCACTTTTTTTTGTAACATCATTTCTCATCCTTGATTATTCATTAAGAAACGGTAAACGTGCTGCATTGATCTTCCTTCCTCCATTGTTCGCAATATGGTCCAATTTTCATGCAGCAGTTATCATTGGACTGATCTTATTGGCTGTATTTTTAGTCGGATTACTTCTGCAATTTCTCCTCAGGCGAGACGGATACCCACTTTACTACAGTGCTACTGTAAAAGATCTTGTTGTTCTGTTTGTGTTGTTAATCGTTTGCACGCTTGCATCAGGATTGAACCCGTATGGCTATCGCGTTCTTACAGTTCCTTTCGAACTCACATCTATCATCAATTCCGGGATTCTCAACAATGACGAATGGAAAAAGCCATCACCATTTACATTGCCGTTTTATTACGTTTGTGTGCTATTTGCCTTTGGAGTCGCTTTAATCAATTTCCGGCGTTTAAGTATCGTTCACTTTTTACTCACAGTTTTTTTCATATACATTTCCATGAAATATATCCGGAATACCGGAATGTTCTGCTGGTTTCTGCCATTATTTGTTGCTCCATATGTAAAAGGACTTTCGCAATACAAGTTACAAGTTCAAATTGCAACGGCATTTACATTACTGTCACTGATCTATCTCACAACTCTTGCTTTTCCTTTTGAAAGAGGAATTGGAATAGCTTCTTATTTCCCGCAACGAATTTCGAGTTTCACAAAACAGAACAATCTTCGGGGAAATATGTTGAACAGTTATGCTTTTGGCGGTTATTTGATCTGGTCCTTATATCCGGAACGAAAAATATTTATTGATGGCAGAAATGAAGTCTATCTTCCATTACTTCAAAAGATCGTAAAATCAAGATCGGACAATCGTCAATGGAATCAATTGTTGAATGAATATCAGATCGATTACGCGCTATTGAATTATGTAGATGACCTTGAAAAAGTGACTTACATGCAGCCCGACGGCGGCTCTTTTCTTGTGTATATGCCTTTTACCGAAACCCATTTCCCGAGATCTCGATGGGCGCTCTTATACTGGGATGATACCGGAATGGTTTTGGTACGACGAAAGGGTCAAAATTCAAATCTGCTGCCTATGGAATTCGCAAATGTTTACCCAGAAGGTTCTGATTATATGAAACAGCTTGTTCTAAACGGAAAACTTTCCAAAGTTCAGGCGATAAGTGAACTGGAACGCAAAGTGCGGGAAGACCCATCGTGTCGACGCGCAAAGAATCTACTGGAATCACTAAAAATGTTATGAAAAAAATAGTTACCTTGCTGCTATTAACTACTTTTCTTGTTTCTTGCGGATCTTCAACAAAATTAATATGGATGTGGAGGCTGCAAAGCCGATGTTATGCACAGCCTCTAATCGATGGAAATAATGTTTATGTTGTTTCGCAAAAAGGAGAGGTTGTTTCAGGTGAAATTGAAAGCGGAAAAAAGAATTGGTCGATAAAGGTGAATGGGCCAATTTTGGCGGATCCCGATTTCAATCAAGATCATCTTTTTGTATCAACTCAAAATGGATCCGTAATCGCCTTGAAGAAAAAAGATGGCAGCATTTTTTGGAGTGCCAGTTACCCTGAAGAACCGTTTACAGCTCCGTTAACCGTTGTAAAGGAAATGCTCCTTGTCCCGTCCAGAAGCGGAACTCTCTATGCACTGTCTACACAGGATGGCCATCTACTTTGGAAGCATGAAGGAAATCTGAAATACAACACAAAAGTCATGGTCAAGGATCCTTATCTATTTATCGGCGGTTGGAATCAAGACTTCTTTTGTTTTCGTATGGATGGAAGTGTTAATTGGAAATTCAGAGCTTCTTATCGGATTGTAGAAAATGCCCTGATACATAAAAACGACGTGTACTTCACGGCTCATGATCATTTCATATATGCGCTAGATGTTCCCACTGGAAAATTAAGATGGCGTTTTCGTGTTGATTCCGACCAACCCACAGAATTAGTAAGGGTAGACAACGAATTGTTGGTTGGGTCAAACGACTTCTTAGAAATATTGGATCCACAGACAGGCAAAAGAATTCGCAGAATTAAAACACCCAGAATCGTTGACCGGTTATACTCATGGAACAACAAATGCGTTTTTGTTTCTACCGATGTATATATGGTTGATCCCAAAACTGGCGATATTGAGGTTCTGATTCCTGGCAAAGAACTTTTTTCAAGATCGCTTTTGCCGAGCAACGTTTTGTCGTTTCTGACGAAAATACTGGTGTTTACGGTTATAGTATTGACCCGAAATTCCAACAAAAACTGTCAGGCTCTCAGTGACAGAAAATGACGCTGGAAGCCCGGCCTGAATCTGTCTCAACTTTCTAACACATTGCAATCAAATCACTTACGTGGTATGCCTTCTTTATAATGGGTCGGTAATGGCTGGCATTAAACTTGCTGATATGAGGATGAAGCCAACACTACCACAAGGAGGTACGATGAGAATTAGGCTAAACAAGAAAGGATTTACCCTGATCGAGCTTTTGATCGTTGTAGCCATCATCGGAATCATTGCTGCTATTGCAATTCCAAACCTGTTGAATGCAATTCAACGTGGAAAGCAAAAGAGAACAATGGCCGATATGAGAGCCGTAGGAACCGCAGTTGAAGCATTTGCGGTTGACAACAACAAATATCCGGATAGTGCATCTAACGTAACAATTATTACGGATGATGTGGAACCGATTTACATTAAGAAAGTCCCTACTCAGGATGGATGGGCACATGCATTTGAATATGTCAGCTCACCAACTGGTGCAGCTCAAAGTTATTCCATTCAGAGCTATGGGAAGAACACAACACAAGAAAACGATTGTTCTACAGCTAGCTACAAGGGAATTACAACCAATTTCAACAACGATATTTGCTTTTCCCAGGGAAGTTTCACCATGTTCCCAGAAGGAATTCAGCAATAAACTTTTGTTAAAAGTGGTCCTGTCAGGGGACAGGACCACTTTTGTTTTTTTCACTATCGCGCGTTAGAATAGGAATACTTATGAAAAAGGGGTGGGGGTCAAATCAAAAAGGATTCACACTAGTAGAACTATTAGTGGTTGTTGCGATTATAGGAATCCTTGTTGCGATTGCGGTCCCAAATTTGTTAGATGCAATTGATCGTTCAAAGCAACGTGCTACCGTTGCCGAAATGAGACTCTGGGCGATCTCTTTGCAAGAATATTACGCACAACTTAGTAATTATCCTCCACCGGGTGGAGTACTGGTACAGGTTGATCAAAACTTGAAAGACCGACTGGTTCCATTTACCATCAATACCTTAGACCTGGAAGATGGTTGGAAATTTCCATACTGGTATGAATCGGATCTTGCAGCATCTTACACATTTCGATCTTGCGGAAAGGATGGAATTTGTGGACTTGGAGTAACTCCAAGCACCTGGTTTAATTACAAACTGGATATTGTGGTAGCCGATGGTATCTTTATAAACGCACCGAGCTAGTGGGTGTCTTATTTAAAGTTTGCATTTTTCCCTATCTTCGTCTTCTTCGCCATATTCCCTTTCTTCGAAGGACTTGAAACTCCCGCCGGTCTGTTCATCGTTCATACTTTAGTATTGGTCTCCTTGCTCTGCGTACTGTTTTACTATCGTAGAATTTGGGCACCTCCTTATCTCGGACGATTTGTTGCTTTTCTCTTGATCCTGATTCCGAGCATTATCATTGCACCTTATAAATACGCTGCATTTCTGGAACTTTGGGACTACTGGGTTGCGGCAATGTTTGCAATTTTGGTGTATTCCATTTTCAAAGAAAATGAAGATTCACTTGAACATATCGCAATTATCTGTTTCTTCATCGGTTCAATCTGTACGATCCTTTCTATTTTGTTAATACCAAATCCAAATCTCCGCTGGAGTGGATCATTTGTTAGTCCTTTAGACTTTGGCATTTTCTGTCTATTGCTATTTCTACTCGGACTATTTTGCTTCGAACGAGCTACGCTCACCCTGTGGAAAGTTGCAATTTCCATTTGCCTGGTTTTTCTTGTGACTTGCGTTGCAATGGCTTCCTCTCGCGCTGTATTCCTGGCTACATTTGTGATGCTTATCTATTACTTATGGAGGAAAAGATCATCGCGACTTATTTCAACTTTTCTCGCGATCGCACTAATGGGTAGTGCAGTCGTGATATATATCCGGCTTTTTCACTACTCTGATCCTTTTCAATATTATCGACTTAAGATCTGGAAGTATTCGCTTCAAGGAATTTTGAAAGATCCATATTTTGGGATTGGCTTAAATATGTTGCAGCATCGTGCAGCTCAGTTTAATTTTCCAGCGGATCAAGAAGTAGGTCGCTATTCACGCATTGCCACTTCAGCTGATAACCAATATTTGCAAATACTCATTGAGACCGGTTTTGTAGGATTTTTTTTGTTCTTGATCGGATGGATCAGTTTGTACTTCGGGTTACGAAAACTTTCACCCAGATTTCTTGCCTTCCAGGGCGCATATATTGTTATCACAATTATCTCGTTTTTTACTTTACCTTTATTGAATACATCGATTCTTTTTTTGTTTCTTTTCTTAATCTTGTTTCCACTTCCATTTGACCCGGAAACGAAATCCCGATCACTAACATTTGGATGGCTTACTTCAATTATTACCGCCGTCTTTGTCACTGGGCTATTTTTGCTTGCGGTTTATTTTCCATTTCGATCTTTTCAGGAAGAACGTGCTTACGTCTCTAGCCGCGATCCAAGCGAAGCCAAAAAACACTTGAAAGCTGCTATAAAATTCAATCCCTATCAGCCCTATACTGCTTTCGCGCCAATTCGCAAAACAGTTGACGCTCACCCAAAGCTAACATCTGAACAATGGCTTGTTTTATCATCGAGCATCAATCATTTGATTGAATTAAATCCTGTTGAACCTGATTTTTATGTTTACAAGGCAAAGATTTTTAGAATTCTTTTGGAAGAAACGCGAAATCCAAAATATTATCAGGAAGCTGTTTATTACTATCAATCTGCGTTTCAGCAATCCCCATTCAATGTTTTTCTGCGAATAGACTATGCTTATTTTGAAAAACAATTAGGTCACCTGGAACGATCTGAATCCGAATTAAAGGAAATTTTGCGTCTCGAGCCGGTGTACTTAAATGCTAGATTATTGCTTGCAGAAATTTGCTTTAGACAGGGCAAACAAGAAGCAGCCAAAAAGGAACTACAAGAAATTGAGCGATTGGAAAAGCGTTACAAAAATCTGCAATCTTCTGTCAATGAACCTTATGTGCGAAAATTGATTACTGTTGATAATAACTACAAGGACCAATTAAAGAAGGTGATCTTAAGTGCGCCACAATCGTAGACATCAGTATTTTCGATTTTAAGAATGCATCCCACCGGAGTGAATCTTTCCATAGTAGTGCCTGCTTTCAACGAAGAGAAGCGGATTGAAAGTCCATTGGATGAAGTGATTCAGTACTTACGCAATCAATTTCAACAATGGGAGCTCATTTATTCTGATGATGGAAGTACTGATAGGACTTTGGAAAAGCTACGTAAGCTGCAAGAAAAATATCCAGAAATAAAAGTTGTGGGAGTTCCGAAGAACCGCGGGAAAGGTTCTGCAGTTCGAACAGGAATGTCCGCTGCTTCAGGAAACATCATTCTATTTTCCGATACTGATTTCAGTACACCGATTCAAGAGACTGAAAAATTACTTAAATATCTAAATGAAGGTTATGACGTGGCGATAGGCAGCAGGGGCCTTTCTGACTCACAGGTGGAAATACATCAAGCCTGGCCACGAGAAATGATGGGGAAAATGTTCAACACGATGCTGCATTCGCTTTTGCCAATTGAATTTATGGACACTCAATGCGGCTTTAAGATGTTTAGCAGAAAAGCTGTTGACATCATATTACCTAAAATGCACCTGGAAAGTTTTGCATTTGATGTGGAAATATTAATTATCGCTCAAACTAATCGCCTGCGAATTGTTGAAGTGCCTGTAATCTGGAGAAATGTTTTGGATAGCAGGGTGCACCCGATTCGCAATTCGGTAGAAATGATCCGCGACGTGTTGAAAGTGCGCCACAGACTCGCCATGAATCTCTATTCCTGATCAAATATGAAAGGCAATGACGTTTAAGGAGATATTTAAGGAAAAGGAATTTTGGATTCTAAGCTCACTTGCTTTGCTAATATTTCCCGGAACAATCCTATTCGGCGAAACTTTCTTCTATCGCGATCTCTATCAACATTTTGTTCCCACGAAGAAACTGTTTACTCAGATCTTAAAAAGCGGGCAACTTCCATTGTGGAACCCTTACCTTCATGGCGGGCAGCCTTTTCTAGCAGAAATTAATTTCAGTATTCTATACCCTTCAAATGTTTTGTATTTAATTTTGCCTTTTTATACGGCATTCAACATTAACATTCTTGTTCATCTAATGTTTGGTGCAGCCGGAGCATATTGTTTGGCGCGATTCACCGGGATGTCACCTTATGCCAGTTTCTTGTGTGGTGTCGTTTTTTCTTTTTGTGGCTATTCGTTATCTCAAATTAACTTACTGAGTAGATTACTGGCGTATCCATATATTCCCTGGCTCTGCCTTCTGTGGCATCGTTTCTTGTTTGAAAAAAAATTTCAATGGTTCATCCTCTCTGCTATATTCGCTACGTTTCAAATTCTAGCTGGCACTCCAGAATGGACACTTATTGCATTTTTATTAATGTTCATTTGGTCATTAGGATTTCCGTATGACATCAGTAATTGGCGAAAAATTCTTGCCTTAATATTTCTTGGAATTGTCACTCTCTTATTTTCAAGCGTTCAGATCATTCCAACCTCCGAAATGCTTGCAGTTTCTTCTCGCTCCCAGAAAGTTACATTTGAGGCATTCAGTTTTTGGTCGATTCATTTTCAACGTCTCCCCGAAATGATTCTGCCTAATTTTTTAGGGAGGACAGACACCCTTTCAGCAATCGATTACTGGGGATCTAGAATCGAAAATCTACGTTTTCCTTATATATTGAGTCTGTATTTCGGGTTTGGTGTTCTGCTCTTGTCGCTGACTGGTCTAAAGAGCGAGCAAAACAATTTGCAAAAACTGCGGTACATTCTTGGCGCTACAGCAGTTGTGGCTCTTCTGTTTTCCTTAGGAACGTATTTCCCGCTTGTGCATTTCGCATATAAATGGATCCCCGGGCTTGATCGTTTTCGCTACCCGGTGAAATTTTTTTGTGCTGCGATTCTTCCCATTAGCTATCTTGCTGCTTCAGGTTTCGAATCCCAGTGGACTAATCCTGATCGAAAAGCAAACCGACCTGTTTTGATTTTGTTGTTAACTTTTGCGTCTATTTTGCTGGTTTTTCGATGGCGAATCTCATCTGAATCATTTCTTAACTCCTTTGCTGAAACATTTTTCAAACAGCAATCCACCCACATTCTAAAGTCAGGAATAATTTCATCAGTCCTGCAGGCGTTCATAACAGCAAGCCTGTTGAGCATGATTTACATCTTTCAGAGATTCCGCCAAAACAATTGGCAGAAAATTCTGGTTATCGTAGTGATATTCATTGATCTCATAATAGCTGCACGAAACTTAAATCCTTTAACGCCTACTTCTTTTTATGAAGAAGTTCCAAATGCTGCGAATCTTGTTAAAAAAGAATTAGCAGGAGGAAAGTTTTACCGAACACCGAATCCAGAAGGTATTGTTCTAAAAGCGCCATCGAATGAAATTCTCTGGATGTATCGCTGGAGTGAAGAGGTATTGGAAGATTATGCAGGCACAACATATGGGATTCCGATGGTTTTTCATATAGGGATAGATGGGCTAGAACAAAAACGGCTGACTGACTTAACTTCTTCATTGAAGACTGTCCCATGGAAAAATAAACTACCGTTGCTTTCAGCTGCTGGTGTAACCGTAATTATGACCCACGAAAAATTGTCAATTCCGGGAATCGAGCTTCGTTATGTTTTGCATAATCAAAGTAATGTAACTTTTTATATTTATAAGAATAATAACGCTATTATCCCTGCCTCACGTGTTTCCAAGGTCCTTTACAAACAGAACTTTAAAAATAGTTTTGACGCTTTAACGGATCAGAATTTTTTACCAAAACAATTTGCAATATCGGATGATGTAGAATCGTCTTCAAACTGTGATGATCCACAGGCTTCTGTAAGAACTGTACGGCAAAATTTGCTGGAAACGGAATATGAAACAGAGGGATCGTGCGAGGGTTTTATCGTTTTGACACTTCCTTATTACAAAAATTGGAAAGTGACTGTGGACGAAAAACCGGAACGACTATTAAGAATGAACTGGGCATTCAGTGGCGTTAAAGTTCCACAAGGAAAACATCGGATTAGGCTTCATTACTCGTCGCGTTCAGTAAAAGTGGGAGCCTTGATTTCTGTTGCGTCACTAATGTTAGTTGTCTTTATCGGCTTCAAACTGAACCGCTTTTTTTAGGATCAGGAATTTTTCGCCGGAAACCTGAAGAGCGCCACCCATTCGCAATGAATTTGACTCGTGAAAACTGCGGGAGAAAAGTGTTTCGAGCCAGCAGACGAGCTAATGCTACACTTTTTTTGCGGTGATTGTGACCCATGTGGCTAACTCATTTTTTGTTGAGTCTGATACTTTGCCTGCAAAGGAGCGATTCATAATCTCGTCTTCGTGTTCAAAATCTCTGATTCTGCTATTCAAAAATTTCCGGCGTTCGGATCCAGAAAGGCCTTTCATGTAGGAATTTATGATCCATGATAGTGCGTAGAAAGGATGCCCCATATCAACACTTGAAACTTGGATTCGTTCGCCAAACAGATTTAAAAGCCCTGGGAGAGTCATGTTGTAGTAATGATTCGGATATCCATGTAAAGGTTGTAGAAATGCGACAGCGATTTGCAAAATTCCATCAGGTTTCATTACGCGAATAATCTCTTTCGCACACTGAAACGGATCTCTTACATGTTCGAAAACCGCATGTGAAATCACAGCATCAAAGACCCCATCGCGGAACGGCAGCGCTTCAGCCATCCCCCGGACATCAGTCGTCGGATAATCTACAATATCGTAATAAATCACGGATGGATGATAGTTCACTTTCAAACCGCATCCATGGTCAAGAACTAACCCCTCACGTAATTTCGATGCAAGCGCATTTTGATAATCAAAGTAATCCATCTGCGAAATATTTTCAGGAGGCGCTGAATCAATTGCACCCTTAACCTGCGTAGAAAGGAAATCATACTTTAAAGCATCGTAGATGTAGCCCAAATCCTTTCCACTAACTAGAACTTTCCCATTCTCAAACTGAAGAGCGGTACTTTTCGTGGCGGGACATTGCAGAATTTCGGCGATTCTTTTTAGCTTTTCAGATTTCATTTTCATAAACGGTTTAACATTCCCAGAATTCTTCAAGGTGATGTCTTAAGATTCCTGTAAAAAGTTTTTTTCTGAAGAGAAAAAGAAAAGGTGTATTGTTCTCCTGAACAGTTTTATAAAGGCCTTTTCCGGTGGAATCCGGAAGGGGCAAAGGAGGACAACACACCATGGAAAGAATACAACCCAGCGAATTGTTAGTAAAGGAATTTGCGCAGGATCGCAGAGCGAAAAAACTTTCGTTGAGCGAAGTTGTTTTGCGAAGCGCGCAGGTGATGCTGCAGCGAGCGATCGAAGAAGAAGTACAAGAATTTTTGGGCCGTGGGTATTACAAACGTTCCGAAGAGAGCGAAGAATTCCGCGGATATCGCAATGGATACGAGCCGAAGAAAATTCGGACTGGGGAAGGAACGATTGAATTAAAGGTTCCGCAAGTACGCCAAAGCCGGGAGCGTTTTCGTTCAGCATTTTTGGAAGCTTACACGCGGCGGACAGAAAAACTGGATGAGTTGATTTTAAAAATTGCGGTTCGCGGACTTTCAGTACGGGACATTGAAGAAACGATGCTTGAGATACTTTCGGGCGAAGGAATTTCACGAAGCGTCATCAGCCGGATCAGCGATCAATTGCATTCAGACTTTGAAGCTTGGCGCAAACGTGATTTATCGAAAGAAAAAATCCTCTACTTATTCATGGATGGAGCATATTGGAAAGTCCGGCGCGGAGTACGCAGCAAAGAAGCTGTACTTGCCGCCTATGGGATCCGGGAAGATGGGAAAAAAATCTTGCTCCATCTTTCATTGGGCAACAAAGAAAATTTCGAAAGTTGGCTCGCCTTTCTGCATGACATGACCGAACGCGGACTGAATGAACCATTCATGATCGTATTAGACGGCAATTCAGGTGTGATGAAAGCGTGCCGCGAAGTTTTCCCTTATTCATTGAAGCAAAGATGCCAGGTTCACAAGATGCGCAACATTCTTGCGCGGCTTCCAAAAGCTGCAATTCATGAAATTAAGCCGATGATCCAAAAAATATTTACCGCTGAATCGTATCAGTCAGCATATGCGGCCGGACAAAGATTGATTCACCGATTCAAAGATAAATTCCCCGCAGCAATGGAAAGCTTTGAAAAAGATTTAGAAGCGACCCTTCAGTGCTTGAAACTTCCTGCGGAACATCGCGTTCGGGTGCGTACAACAAATCTCATTGAGCGTTTATTTGAAGAAGCAAAACGACGTACAAAAATCATTCCTTATTTTCAAAGTGAAAAATCCTGTTTGAAATATGTCTTTGCAACATTGATCGCTTCTTCGCGGCTCTGGCGTGGAGTGCAAATGAATCTCAAAATCCAAAAACAGCTCATTTCACTGAAAGAAGGAATCGTTAAAGATTCAAAAGTTGCATAAACAATCATGTTCAGGAGAACAACATTTTTACAGGAAAAATGAGACTTGACCTTCTTCAAACTCACAGGTTGAGTGCACCCCTAAAGTGGAACCACCTGATAAGCTAGTATAAAGCCAACAGGAGTTCCAACATGTCGTTAAAGAGGCGGCAGTTTAGTCGTGAATTCAAGCAACAAATAGTGCGTGAGGTGGAGTCTGGAAAAAGCGTAGCCGAAGTGGCACGTGAGAATGAAATTAATCCGTTAACCATCAGTCGGTGGAGAAAAGAGCAGCGCGAGTATTCTGGGAAAGCGTTTTCTGGACATGGAGTGACATACAAATATGAAGCGCGGATCGCGGAATTGGAAAGAAAGATCGGCCAGATGGCAATGGAGAATGATCTTTTAAAAAAAGTTTTAACGCGGCTCAAGATGCTGGAACAACCGGTAAGAAAGACAGGCAGAGGGTAAGTTACCGGGTGATCGAGATGAGTCATAACCACGGTCTATCCATCCGTCAGAAATGTAAAACTCTGCAAGTGAGCCGCGTGGGATATTATCGATTTTTGGAAAGGAGCAAACCGGTCGCGGACGATATTGATTTGCGAGATCAGATTCAACGGATTGCACTGCAATGGCCTTCCTATGGTTACCGCCGGATCACTGCCGAACTCAAGCGCCGCGGCAAAGTCGTCAATCGCACAGGTTCAGTAACAGCATCTTACAAATACGATTATTTAGGCCGCCGTTTTTCAAAAACAGTAAACAGTGTGACCAGCACTTACATTTATGAAGGACAAAATCTGATTGCTGAACGTGGAGCCGCAACCGTTGATTATGTGTTTGGTTCTGGTATTGATGAACCTTTGGCGCTGACTTCAGGTGGCAGCAGTTATGATTATTCGATTGATGGACTTGGATCAATATCGGCAATGACAACCACCACGGGAACACTGAGCCGTACCTATACTTATGATGCTTGGGGAATCATCGCCGCCCAAACCGGCTCATTTGCAAATCCATTTACTTACACTGCACGCGAATCATCAGAAGTCGGCTTGATGTACTACAGGGCACGCTATTACAACCCTGGAATAGGAAGGTTTGTCAGCGAAGATCCGATGCGTTGGAAAGGCGGCACGAACTGGTTTTCCTACGTCTTTAGCAATTCCTTGTACTTCATCGATCCGTGGGGATTGCCTGGTGTTACGGTTGAGGTTGGTGTACGAAGGTTTTTTGGTTGGAATGGTTGGGCTCCACCGCCTCCATACATGCGGCATTGTTTCATCAGATTCAACAATAACAATAACATTACTCTCAGCTTTGACGACAAAGGTGTTCACAGTGATCCGAACCCCGAAGGAGGCAGTTTTTACAAAACAAGACCAAGAGTTAAGAATCTTCCGATGGATGAGAACCTCCGAAAATGCATTTTTAAGGAAATGTATAAATGCACTGGAGGCAAATACGATTTTAATGATTTCAACTGCTGTCACTGTGTCTCAAATGCGCTTTATCATTGTGGGTTAGAATTAGTTGGAGACTGGCCCAACAGCCCATATGATGCGAGCAATCCACCCTATAATCAGCCAAAATGACATGACAAAAACTTTCAGAAGATACCTATCTTGGATTGCATTATACGCATTTATTTTTCTGTTTGCGCTGGCGGTTCCATCGATCTTGGAAAGAGAAAAAATTATAAGGCCATCAGATTCGATTGGCTGGTGGTGGCCAGTAACTACTGCTCTAGTGTACAGCAGCACCTTATTTCTTATAATTACAGCAGTAGTTGCCCTCCTTGCATTACGTAAGCGGAAAAAATAAAACTCTGAAAAGACAAGGCTGTTCCCTGTTCCCGTTGTACGCCGCGCCGGTTGTTGCATTGGCTGCGGCCTGCCGCTCGCGCTGTGCGCTCGCGTCAGCGGGCAAATGATCCACAATCGACTGATTATGGAAATTTGTTCGCCTAGGCGAACCGCAGCCAATATCCGCCGCGGCGGATGGCGCATCGAGCAAAGCGCCAAACGCAGGCGGGTTTGCAAACTCCAAAGAAGCAGCCAAGATGCATGCAGTTTGTATCAATCCCATGAAATAATGATCTTGTGCGATACGAATTTGAGTGGGATCCTAAGAAAGCAAAGAGAAATGTTGAAAAACATCGCTTATCATTTGAAAGAGCTGCGAGTTTGTTTAATGATCCTGGCGCGATCTCGATTTTTGATGAAGAGCACAGTGATAAAGATGAACGATGGATCACACTTGGCAGAGACCGAACCGGAACGTTAATCGTAGTCTGCCACACTTTCCAACAACTGGAGTGGACCCTGTTTTTGGACCCATTTTTTAAGCTGGGTTGATTTTAATTTTCTTTTTCTTTTTGCCTACTTTTTCTTTTTCGATAATTCGGTATTATTATCTCCTTCAATCTAATGTATTAGCAATCGTTTTTGCCAGGTGATTGTCTTCAAATTCGGCTGGCGGAACGTATCCCAGTGAGGAATGAAGTCGTTTGCGATTATAAACTTCTTCAAGAAAATAGTAGATTCTACTCCGAGCTTCTTCAATTCCACGGTATTCGAAGGTAAGAACCTCTTCGTACTTTATTGTCTTGATGAAGCTTTCGGCCATTGCGTTGTCATAAGGGTTCGCCTTTCGACTCATGCTGATCCTGATTCCGTGCTGCTTCAAGATTTCCGTATATCTGTTAGAAGCATATTGCACCCCTTGGTCCGAGTGATGAATCAAACCCGCAGGCGGTTGTCTCTTTTTGAGTGCCATCTGCAGTGCTTCGATTGCCAGACGGTTGTCCAGGTAACGAGCCAGTGACCAGCCGACGCACCGACGGCTAAAGGCGTCAATGATTACCGCCAGGTAAATAAACTCGTACTGCAGCCGAATATAGGTAATGTCGGATACCCAGAGCTGATTGATTGCGTTTGCACGAAAACTGGAAATGAGATTGGGATAGACCGCAAAGTCATGATCAGAACGGGTTGTGCGAACAAAGCGCTTCTTTCGAAGACACAGCAAATTGTCCTGACGCAGTAAACGTAACACACGTTTGCGATTGACGACTTTGCCGCGGCGCTTGAGTTCGGCAGTGATCCGGCGGTAACCATAGGAAGGCCATTGCAGTGCAATCCGTTGAATCTGATCTCGCAAATCAATATCGTCCGCGACCGGTTTGCTCCTTTCCAAAAATCGATAATATCCCACGCGGCTCACTTGCAGAGTTTTACATTTCTGACGGATGGATAGACCGTGGTTATGGCTCATCTCGATCACCCGGTAACTTACCCTCTGCCTGTCTTTCTTACCGGTTGTTCCAGCATCTTGAGCCGCGTTAAAACTTTTTTTAAAAGATCATTCTCCATTGCCATCTGGCCGATCTTTCTTTCCAATTCCGCGATCCGCGCTTCATATTTGTATGTCACTCCATGTCCAGAAAACGCTTTCCCAGAATACTCGCGCTGCTCTTTTCTCCACCGACTGATGGTTAACGGATTAATTTCATTCTCACGTGCCACTTCGGCTACGCTTTTTCCAGACTCCACCTCACGCACTATTTGTTGCTTGAATTCACGACTAAACTGCCGCCTCTTTAACGACATGTTGGAACTCCTGTTGGCTTTATACTAGCTTATCAGGTGGTTCCACTTTAGGGGTGCACTCAAAACATTTGCCATTATTGGTAAGAATTCGTATCATTTCAGCAAGAAAGGCAACTAAGAAAGAAAAGAATATTTACGTAGGTTCGGAACAATGAAAAAAGAATACGACTTTTCAAAAGGGGTACGGGGCAAGTTTTACCGTAAAGAAATTGAATTGAGGATACCTGTCTACGTTAATCCTCGCACGCACGAAAATCTTGAACGCCTTGCAGTTAAAAAGGGAAAACCGATGGAACAGGTTGTAAATCAGCTCATACGTAAAGAAATGAAAACCATTCGCTAGACCATCCACTGGGTAACAGGGATCCTTACGCTATTTTAATGTATTACCGGGCACGCTATTACAACTCAGCAATCGGTAAATTCATCAGCGAAGATCCGATCAGATTTGATGCCGGTATTAATTTCTATTCTTATGTTCTAAATTCTCCCTCAATGTATGGAGATCCATCCGGGCTTCATATTCTTCCAACACCCTTGCCGCCAGACATGGAGCCTCCCGGTCATCCTCCGCCCCCACAACCTTCTTGCCCTCCCGGAAAGGATTGCGATAAGTATGGAAAAGGTTCTTGGTTTAGTCGCCAATTATATAAGATATGTATGGGTAGGCCTGACAGTTGCTGGGATAACTGCGTCAGAAAATGTTTACTCGGGCGATATGGCGGTCATGGTACGTTACGCTATCTTGTCATTGACCATCCAATTTGTTTTTATATTTGTCCCAACACATGTCCAATGTTTGTATAATGTAAAAAATGATTCCAGGGATAAACAGATTCGGAAAAGGAGCAGATGTAGGTTTTGTTATTGGTGCATTGGCGATCTTACCATTTGCGCTTTATGCAGGTTACGGTTTAGCAGGATATTACTTTGGACCGCGTGAAGGAATCATCGAAAATCTCATGTTCGTTCTTGCATCTATCTTCATTGCCGCCAGTATTATGACTCTTTCTGGCCTAATCGGTGCCGTAATTGGCCTTGTAATAGAATGGATAATTAAAAGAGCGCTTTAGACATTTCTTGTTAGTGTCTGCAAAAAAAAAGAGTCGCCCCGACCGTCGCGTTTCGACTTGGACAATACGTCAGTGAAATACAACTCTGAAGGATAATGGCTTCCCGTTATCAGCCCGCCAGCTGGCTCATCGCTTCGCCTGTCATCCCGCTTGCAATCGGCTAAGAACAAAATATCCAAAACAAAAAGTTTTTTCTTTTAGATGCCTCTTTACTGAAATAAAGTAGAGCAAGCGTGCTGCCAGGCTCCGCTGGGCCAAAGCGCCAAAGTCATGCGGCTTGCAGCCGGCAAAGAAAGCAACTAAAAAAGAAAAGCCTTTCGGTTTGCATTCGTTGTTCACGCACAACGGAAGAGCAAGCCGACATGCCTTTGGACGCTTTGCCGGCGCCGTTTCCGCAACTCAGAGCGCAATATTTCAGACGCTAAATAAGGATGTTAGACCGATACAACAGATCTAATCGGATCAACTTCGATGGTACTAACGGTAATCCTCGTTGAGAGATCTTAAGAATGCGGCGAGGGGAGAGGCAGCACTTGCATCGATAAGAATTGAAGATAATTCGGGAGAGGCGTTGCGGATTTTTCCCGCGCGCGCAAGTTGTGAGCTTTTGACATAAAAGTGCAACACGTCTTCGCTTGAATTCATTGCGCCAGAATGAAAATAAGGCTCGGAATGGCCTAGATCTCTAATCGAAGGAGTCTTGAAGTGCGCAATTGTCAAAGGCAACATTTTTTCTGGAGTACATGGTTCTGAAATATGTCCAAACGGTTTGCACAGTATTTTGTTGAGCGAAGCTTGAGGTTCTGGCAAATCAGGATTCCCCAAAATATTCCACACACCGAGATCTGCGTAACCTGGTTTATTTTTCGATAGTGCAGAACGAAAACGATTCGAAGCGTTCGGATGCTTAGATGTGACTGGCAAGTAAGCATCATGGTGAGAATTTCGTAATGCCAGGTCAGGTATTTCCAACGCTGAGAATGACCCTTCGCCAAAGATCGAATCATATTCGAGCTGTGAAACTCCATTATTATGAAAACGATAATCCGTAAATTGCGGCGCTGGATGACAGGATATGCAATTTCCAACACTTGATCCAAATGAGTCATCAGCAGCAAAGAAAATTTTCATGCCTCGGAGTTCTTCAGGTCCAAATTGATAATCTTGTGAATGTAATTGAAATCTTTCATCCTTCGTTGTCACCCACTCAAACTGTGTCGTCTGACTTATGAGCGCTAGCAATCGATGCGAGTACGAAATGTCTGATTCTGATTTCTCTGGTGCCGTTGGTAGTTTGTTCTTTTCCAGAAACAAATCATAAGGGGATCCTGAATGCCTTCTTGTATTCCTGGTTCCGAAGCGCAACGAATTCATATAAGCATGAATGAGCTTTGAAACTGCTTGCAGTATCTCCTCATCACTGGCCTTATTAACATCGATACGGTATTGAGAATGTATCCGTAAATATCCTGGAACTTCATTGCCACTTCCTAACATCGCGAATCGATAGGGAATTCCATTGCCCTGAGTATCAAGAACATGGCGCGGATTTATACCTGTGTCTTCCCGGATTACCTTTGCAATGTGAGAGATTGCAATATTGCTCTCCTGTGGCAGCCAGCCAAGATTTCGGCCGGTAAGTGTATCTAATATTAAATCTTCAGCGTTTGAAAATTCGCCATCATAATGAAATAAAACTGGGACCTCGCGAGGCAGACCTAAATTAACCATGACTTGTGAATTGCGGACAGTTTTGGTTAAGCCATCATCGCGTGAAGGAATTGAGCTACGCTGACTGAAGTCGCAGTAAGTTCGACCAGCAAGTGGCACATTGCCAAGAAGGTCGTCCCCTAAATGGCATTGTCTGCAATTCATGGCTTTTCCCTGAAATGGGCCTGGCAATATTTTTCCGCCCTTTATGCGCATTGTGTTCATTAATGGATCCCCATTTTGTAGTTTTGAATTGACATCCCCTTTGAAATGCTCAAAAAAGAATTGAGAAAAACGGGTCTCGAAAAACAAACGATCGCCCAGAATTACTTCCGGAGATTCAGGAGGCAAACTCAGATTGTCATCGCGTACGTGATCTTGAATGGCTTGAGCGGAAATGCAGAAGATTGTTACGAGCAACACCACTGCTATGGATGCTTTTATGATCGCTTTAAATCGTACAGCCATTGTTACCACAGAGTTTAGCTAATAAGGATCAGATTATCGCAGCCTCAACAGCGCTGCAACAGAGTTATCTTCTGAAAACAGCTGACGGCGTCATTATTTCTGCCGACGTTCCGGTTTGTGGCCGCTGCTATTTAGAAACTTTTTTTAGGATTAGAAATTTTTCGCCGGAAACTGCATCGGTAATGGTTCGTTCAATCTTGGATTGCAGGAATTTATTAACCGCAACATTTTTGGAAAGGATCGCCCAATCAATGTTGTGCGATTCAATAAAGCGCACCTGTGCTTCTTCTATGCCGATTGAAGGATTTTGATTTTTGACCTGATTAAAATACCGGTAAAAAATGCTTGATTCTTTCATGATCCGGTTGCGGTGAGCATCAATAGCATCAAAATCCACAGATATGTTTAACAATGGAATTTTCTTGGGTCGAGGTCTGAATGGAGTTTCCGGAACGCTGAAAACCCCGATTTCTACAGGCTTTATATATTGAGGCATAAAAATTAAATAATCATCGCCCAATGAATGTGTGATCACATGCCTCTGAGCCCATTGTTTCGAAAAGTCCTCCTCTGCCTGAATACTGATGCCTACTTTTGAGGCTGGTTTATGTTTAAGGACTTCATCTAAATAAATTTGCGAATATGGCAATTTTGCACCCAATGGAAAATAAGTCGCATAGATGTTGTAGCTTGTTGTGATCAACAGATAAGCCACAAACAGAAACTTGGCGAATGATTTTCCATTCATCCAAATTAGTGGGATGCACAGAATCAAGATAAATGTTTGTAGCGCCGTTAGAAATCCGGAAAAAAATTGGATTGCATCAATGTATGAAAAAAGCAGAGCCCAGCCGGCCAGGCCGGATAGGAACATGAAAAATAGCAACATAAGGATTGAATTAAGATCTGAGGCCGGACTTCCGCTCCCCACCTCCGCAAAGCCCCGGCCTCGAACAGCAAGTAGAACCAAATGAAATGAGTACAGGGCCAGAGTTGCTATCAGTGCACGCACCGCAAAAAGAAATGGAATAACGATCTGACCGCTTGATAAGCCAAATGTCTGGTGGATTACATCGGAAGGGCTATACAAAGATATTGTGTGATTGCCAAACGCTTTGTAAATCAAAAAAAACAATGCGACAAAAATTCCATACGCAGCATAAATAAACATTCCGTCGCCCAAAGAAATACTTTTGCGTCGAAGCGCATACAACACGAACAAGAATGTGCCGCCAAACACAGCCGCTATCGAGTCCACGCTAAAAATAGGCAGCGCCATCAGCAGAATAAATGCCGGCATGATTTTGGAATTTTTGATAAGAAGAATTACGCCAATAAGAAACGAAAAAACGACAGCACGTTTCGGAACATCCATCAGAAACGCATTCAAATCATCAAAGCTCAACACCAACAGTTTCAGAAATCCTGATCCGTTAATGAAACGAGAACTGAGAAGAAACCATCCTGCGGTGAAAAGACATAGAAAAACAAGGAACCTGCTTAGCAGGGTTGAGAATCTGAATTCATCCAACCACATCCATCCAGCAATCAACGCAAGCAGACACAGAATTGGATAAACAATCAGCGAAAATGCGTACATTGACAAAACATGCGAACATAGTTTGGGCCAGATTGCTCCAATCCATAACTCAAAATAGTGATAAGGAGTTATGCCACGATAGGCGGTATCCAGAAAACTATGAACGTTGTACGTGTTCTCTTGTCCTGTTTGCAGCATGGTTTGAACATCGACACTGTACAAACCCCAATCAATTAGATGAGACGCTTGCAAAATACTGGACCAATCGCTTTTGCGGATAATCTCCAAAGCGAATAGCGAATAAATTGCAGTTCCATAAATCAGAAGTTCAACAATCAGAGCTTTCGTTAAATGGAGAGGTATGTTTTTTTCAACTCCAAATGGACTTTTCTTCAAAGTCCATAGAAAAACAATTGCAACATACAGAACTAATAAATTGACAGTCCTTGCTGATGTTACGAACAGAGAAAACAAAGTTATAGAAACTGTGATGCCGGCGGCGATATTGATGAAGAGATGAATCGATGGTGATTCTACTTCAAGGTTTTTTCCAATTATCTTGGAAGTAAAACCAACAACAACTCTGCCGATCAAATAAAACGAGACGAGACTAAGCCAAAATAGACCGAAGTATTGAAGGTAGGTGATCGACCAGGTCAATTTACCCCTTCTGCATTCCCTGTTCAGTCGTCGTAGCAGTAACCTTCTTCTTTCTCATTCCAGGAAGAAGTGACTCCAGATTTAGCCTCATTGAAATGATCAGCAGGATCATCTGACAACCAAGAACAAATGCCTTGCGCAAATCACCTGTAACCGAGCTGGTGCCAATGCGTTCTTTGTAATTTACAGGTATTTGAACGCATCGAAGTTTTTGGCGATAACCAAGAACCATCATCTCAGGACCAAAGAAGTTGGAAATCACTTTAAAGTGGGGTTGCAACTTCCGAAGTGCATCTGCGTGAATTAGCCGGAAGGTGCATCCAACATCTGTCAAACAATTTGTATTGAACAAAAATTCAATTAGTTTTGCAGTAAACCAATTTCCCCATTTCAAAAACGAACCCATATTCGCGCCATGCCAGATGAAGTTCCCTTCCGTTCTTGAACCATACACCACAGATACATCGTTGGAATAGGCAAGGAATTTGTAAAGATCTGATGCCACAAAAGTATCGTCCGGTTCACAAACTGCAATGAGATCACCTGTGGCTTCCACAAAGCCTCTCTGAATCGCGGATCCATAACCCTGAACTTCTTCAATCACCTCACGCGCAGAAGTTTTTGCTACTTCCTCCGATGTTCCTGCGGCAGCATTATTGTTGATCACAATAATTTCATCCACCACTTCAAGATTCGAAAAATCCTGAATGACTTTTCGAATGGAATCCTTTTCATTGTAGGTTGGAAGGATCAAACTCACCTTCTTGCCGTTGTACATAATCACTCCGCCTTGCTGGCAATTACCAGCATCTGTTTGGCGCCGAAATGAAACGGCAACGCAAGATAAATTTTCGTGAGCAGATAAGTTTTTGGCAGAATTGAATGGAAAGAGAATGGCAAGAACCGTTTCACAACTTTTTTTACTGTGTAATTCTTTGATGTAAGGAAATCTACCAAACTGGTGTGCGTGAATGCTTTCACATGCGTATAGTCATCCCAGTATTCCCGATACGCGTAGTAATAATTCGGCTGAATTAGAATGAGCTTCCCATGATTTTTCAGAACCCTGTTGATTTCGGAAAAAACTTGCTGGAGCTCATCATCATAGAAATGCTCAAGTAAATTGCTTGCGAAGACTACATCAATTGAATTTGATTCCAGACTCACGGACGTAACGCTGGAGTGCAAAAATTCAACATCTTTGGAACAATATTGTCTTGATTCAGGATTAGAATCTACCGCATATTTTTTGGATGCCGAAATCTGATTAATGAAATCGCAATAACCACACCCGAGATCAAGCACTGCTGAATTTTCATTGATTTCGCTCTGCAAATATTCGCAAATTGCTTTCCAAACTTTTGTCCGTCCTTTATCAAAAGTTAATCTGGTTTGGAAGTATCGATCCATTGTTTCGGCCGTCATTGAATTTCACGCCTGAGAAAATAAATCACACGTGTTCCCGATGAGAACTCTTCTCGCTTCACAATTTTAAATGCGCGAGAAATGTTTTGTTCAAATGAATCAACTGAGTATTCGGAGTACTGGTCGTCCTTGTTACGCAAAAGACGTTTTACCATGGGATCTTCTTTGGTGGGAAATTCAATCACAACAGAACATCCCAATTCAGCCAACCAGTTTATGAATTCATGCAAAGGAATATTTGCGCTGATTACCATGTGATGAACCAATGCCAGACACAGGATCAGGTCCGGTTTGCCGCGCTCAATCAGTGATTTTCGTTCAAGCCCGCGCCATCCAAGACCGGGTGACGAATCGGCCAGATTCATCACCAATGGAAGAACATTGGTTACGTTTTCTTTCTTCAATGCATGATACAGCCGCTCAATGGAAAGATGATCACCATCCATCGCGATCACGTAACTGGAATTCTGGGCAGCAATCCGTGAGAAAACTCCAGTGTTGCATCCAAGATCCCAAACCAGATTCCAGGGTTGCGATTTAACAGCTGTTTGCACAAAATCCACTTTCGATTTTTGATCTTCGGCAGAATAAGAATTATCTGAAGCATATTCAGACCACTCCGACTGATTTCGCTTCCACTTCAATCCTTCAACAATCTTATGCAGCCCTAAAACATTCCGGCGGATTAATTCATCGCTAAAGCCAACCGATTTCAACTCAGATCTGACGTTGGATTGAGTATTCGCATATTTGTTTTGAAGCTTGCTCTGAAGATATGCATGCATGAATACACCGCTTCTAAATAAATCACGAAAACTCATGAGTCGCGCGAAATGTTCTACCGGTATTCCATCAACAGATCCACGCATCCATTGATGAAATGGAATTTCCTTGTAAGCAGTGAGAAACAGCGGATACAAATGCATTTCGCAAAATTGCCGGTAACCGGTCCATGGCTCTCCTTGATCGAGCTGCTTGAACGACAACACATCAATAAAAACAGGACGTGTGCCTTTCCATTGAACATTGTATGGAGTTGCATCTTTCAATGTGAAGCGCTCTTTCAGTGATGAAAGCAAAAGATTTAGTTGCAATAGCGCTGCATCTTTCAGCATGCTAAACGGCCATTCATAAGGATACGAAATGAACGGAATCCGTTCATGCTTCAAAACTGCCGGCCATTCATCTTGAGTCAGCACTTTTTTGCGGGCATCATCATCCAAAAGTTCGGTTTGGACGATTGAGCCGTTATTGGATTGCTGCAGAAAGAAATTTGTTTTGGAAAGTGTTTCCCAGATTGAAAGAGCTTCGGCAGAAAGAACTCGGAAAACAGAATCTGAAGAATATAAGATACGGCCGCTGCGATCCCGAAATGATCCTTGTTCAAATCCCAGGGATCGATCAATGCCGGTCATGAAAGAAAAGCATTATCCTTCCGGGCCAGTGGATGATTTCGAGTTGCTATCTTCGTCCTTGCGGATGCCGAAAATATTCAAAATGCGATGCCAAAATAATTTGATCACCACACCAAGGGCCGCAACGCCACCAAGTAGAAGTTGCAACACCATGCTTCCTGAACCAGGATCCAAATAAGCATGGGCTGGTCGGGTTAGAAATAGCAAAATCCCCAAAGATAAAACGGCCAACTTGAGTCCCTTCATAAACTTCATCATAGCTCGTAACTCATTTAAAATCAATCTTTTATTGCACTTGTGGCATTAATAAGAGAGGACCGGAGCATGACGGAATCTCGTAAATTTGAAGGTGATTATTTCCGGCCCGAAGTGAGGATTCAGGAATTAGTGCATCAAAAGTGTGACTATTCGGATTTAGCGCAATAGAGGAAGTGGTGGCAACAATAACCCCATTCATTGAAACGCCCATTGCGATCCTGGCCGGTAATTTGGAACTGGAGTTTATAACGCCCGCCACAAAGCTAGGAATTGCCTCTAAATCGGGATTAATGCTGGTGAACAAATCTTTGTTTCGGAGCTTTATCGTTATGTTTTCGGCCGTTTTCGTTGTTGTTGGAACTGTTTTACCAATCAGTTCGCTGCATGGACCAAACTGAAACATCCGATCTTCAGCCACAGTCCCGAACCAGTTGATTTTTCTTTTTAAAGGCGATCCATCTGCAAATAGCTTGGAATCAAATGTAAACCGCGTCTGACAAAATGGCCCGCAAATCATACGCGGACGATCTGCAGGCGGACTTTGAGTTGCCACGCTTACACCATCTACTTTCCATGGAATCTTAAAGTTCATTAAATCTGCAACCGTTGGAAGAATATCGATCGTCTCTACATTCCAATCCAACGTTTTCCCAATTCTTTGATACGGAGCTTTTATGAATAACGGAACAAATATGATTTCTTCGGCATTTTCTTTGAGTAGCATTCGTGGAGGTTCACCGGTTGTAAAACTTATTCCATGATCTGCAACAATAACAATCACAGACTTGTCATATAAACCGATCTGTTTTAATTGTTGAAACAGTTTTCCAAGCCAGTGATCTACGTATCCAACCTGCAGAAGATGTCGTTGATAAGCCCGTTGAACTGCAGGTTCATCATTTTTCCACTTTTCGCCTCGCACGATCAAACCCTCAAACGTCTTTGATTCATAATCCTTACCTGATGGCAAGAGATGCCAGGGAGTATGCGGCAGCATCACATGAAGAAAATAAACGACAGGTGTATTTGCGGGCCTTACAACATCCATAAAATTTTTGAGCAACATCACACGATCACCGGCATAAGATGCGCGATTTGCCCTTCCTTTTTCCGCATTTGCTGCGAAATCTCCCCATGAATGTCCTACCGGTGGCAACTTAGAAAGATATCTTTCTGGAACAACAATGTTCAAAAACACAATCCATAAATCAGAAACTAATGAACTCCACCGGGTACGATATCCTTCGTCCTGGTTTGCGAGAACGTGTCCAGGGTTCATCCAGCTGATAGATTCAAATGCTTCAACATGATGAGAGCTTCTGAGCAACGTAAATAAATTTTTTGGATAATCCATTATTACTGGAAGACGTCCTTTTTCGGGATAACGTCCGGTTAATATTCCAGGCACAGCACTTTCGGTTAATTCCGCCACGGTACTGGTACCTCGGTACCAATTCCATTCTTTTGACATTCTTAAGAAGTTCGGATATCTCGGGTCAATTTCTCGATTCTCATCAAGCAACGAAATCAACGGAAACTCATCAAAAATTACAAAGACCAAAGATGTGTCGGATTGAATTTTGACGGCCGGAATTTCCGGCATTGATGAAAAAAGAATGCGATGAAGTCGTGGACTGAAAAGAAAAAGCACTGGAACAAGGAGGATCGCCGGAGCAAGATAAACATAAAACAATCGAAGCCAGTTGATCAGGAAGTAACCGAGACCAAGCAGGCCACAACAAAGAATGAGCATAATCAAAATTCCGTTGTTTGTTATGAAATGATGCCTGTTTAAACCTGGAAGTATGAACGCCAGGGTTAAGACTGCAATCATCATTCCCTGAAAGAAATTTCCCGCTTTTTCGGAAATTTTCGAAAGCAAAAACCGGATAAGCACCAACAATGCCGGGATGATAAAGCTTAAGGCAAAAATAAAAATGAAAATTTCTAATCGGCTGGCACGTTTAAAAACAAAATACTGGGCACCAGTTCCAAGCACTTCAAAGAGTGGCCGTGCAACACTGAGACTGTATAAGCTGAATATTGCGACAGAGTCCCCAGGCAGCTTTTTTTTGTGATCTACATTGTCGCGGTCTGTCATTGAGATGGATGATCCCCCCTGAAAACCGACAGATGGTAACGTTGCATGATCGCCACAGATTTCCGGATATATTCTACATCCGGGTAAAGACGCTTTAGCAAATTTTCGTCTTGCAATCGCAGCAATTCCGATCTAGCCGGCATCAGATATGAATGAACCTTGACTGAATAAAAAGCGCCATAAATGGAATTCAGAATCAAACAGACAATCAGCACTGATAAGAACAATGATCTGAACTTTAGCTGCGTTTCAAACGCATAGAAGATCGTAAGCGAAATCCAAAACCAGATCGAAATGGTTATGTATCGAAGGCTGAGTGCATTTACAGTACCCATTCCTGATCGGCCGATCATACTAAGAATTGCACTCAAAACAACGTAACTTGATAATGCAAAACAAATCAGAAGTACATTCCCGTATTTGCTCATACGAAGGTGACGAAACGCGACCAAAAGCAATATCAATCCGACAAAACCTGCAAAAGTTGCTGCATGATTTGCAATCCACAACATCACTTGCGGGACTACAAACCCTTTGTGGCTCAACCACTCTGCAACAGCTGGAGCTTTCTTACAAAATGCAAGAAGAGGAGAACCTAAATATGCAAAAAAGTAATTCAATGCTGATAAAGGTTGCCCTAATAAATACCATGGCGAGGGATGCTCAGCTGGCCTTGTGTATCCGTGCAAATAAGAAACAAAACTTATCGCAGCGATAAGAATCCAAAATGAAAATACAATTGCTGGTTGATTGATAGAATTCCGTTTGCGCCATAGCAGCAGAAATGCGAGCGGCCAAAATAAGAATCCATTTGCGAAAGAATATGTGGCTATGATTCCGAGTCCTGCAGAAGCGATGATCCGTCCCCATGAAAATTCATATGCACCAATCAGAATCAGACCGAGTAATACGGCGGTAACGTTCATATAGATCTGGATATTCCAGCCAAGGAACCAGTTTTCGGATTGATTCAGTGAAAAGACCATAAGAGATAAAAGAGGTGTTAGCCATCCAACAGTTTTGTTTGATGATATTTGGATTTTCTTTATCAAAGAAAGAACTGCTAATAATGAAATCATTGCAAACGAAACATTCGCAAAGAGTTCGTAAAGAGTTTTCCAATGACTGATCCGGATTATTTGAAGCAAGAGCAGTCGTGGAAATAAAAGTCTATGTTCATTATGTAAAGCCCACAAATCTTTGAACTGCAGAGTTCCTTGATAGGATTTATCGATTAACGGAACTAAGCTCCATTCGTCCGCTTGAGGTACTTCAACGCGGTACTTCACAATGAAAAAAATCAGAATTAGAAATGGTAATGAGGCCAGTAGCCAAATCAATAATGAGTTTCCCCTCCTTACGAAGGAGGGGGTCAAAGGGGTGGTTGGATCATTTGTAAACATTTACAACCCCCTCTTTCATCTCCTCCTTTTTTAAGGGGGAGAAATCGTATCGACATGTTACGAAATTCCATCACAGTAAGATTTGTAGAGATTGAGAATTTTTGGAAACCAGACTTCAAGTGAATATTCATCCACTACGGTTTGGCGTGCGGCTTTGCCCAACCGAGTGCGCAGAGACGGATCTTCAATTAACCGGACTAATGAATGCTCCCATTGTTCCTGGCTTATTGCAGTAAAGCCATTTTCTCCTTCCTTAACGATTTCTGAATTCACTCCGATCGGAGTGGCAATGGAAGGAATTTCCAGAGACATGTATTGCAACAATTTTAGTCCGCACTTGCCTTTGCACCATTCATCCATTTCCAAAGGCATAACAGCAATGTCAAATTGACCAATTTGATCCACTTCAGTTTTCTCATTCCATTTTTCAAAAGTGAAAGGAAAATCAAAATCTCGCGGAGGAGATGCTGCCAGAATTACAATTTCGACCGGATACTTCTTTGCTAACCTGCTAAAGATTGAACCAAGCGTGTGGATGTATTTGAAATTGTATTCAATCCCGGACCACCCGATGATCAATTTCTCGCGTGCTGTTTTTTTTCTGGGTTGAAAATTTTGAGAATCCAACACTGTGGGAACAATATGAACATTCTGATTGTATTGTTTTGAATAATCCGCCAGAGTCTGATTTCCTGCGATAACAGCTGAAGCACGTTGAATTACCTTTGGAAGTTTTCTGGGATGCGTCAGATAAATCGCATCGTCAAATTCTACAAGATAGTTTTTTGGCAAAAATCTTTTTTCAACAGGAAACGGCAGATATGGAAAAAGCTGTTGCTCAATGATCGCTAAATCGGAACGATCCTGGCGCAATTTGTTCATTCTTAATCCAAATCGCGATGCAACGTATGAAGTTTTCTGAAGTCTTTTCTTGATGCCATTTGTTGGTTCCCGCAAAAATCGGAAATAGCTATCATCAAAAAGAATCTGTACGTTCAAATCCACTCCTGCTTTTTCAAAACTATCCAGGAATTGAAATAGCCGGAAGCGGCTGCTGGGAGCTAACTGTGAGTATTTCGAGAAGTAAGTTATCTTCACTCAGTACTTTTGGCTGACATTATATCATCCCCCAACGTATAATGAGGACGGAAAGATGGAGTCTTTGAGTTGATCTCTCTGGTAACGGGCGGTGCGGGTTTTATGGGCTCGCATGTCGCACATCACTGTCGGAAAAGAGGAGATCAAGTCGTCATTTTAGATGATCTTAGCGGAGGCTTTCGCGAAAATCTTCCCGATCAAGTTGAATTTGTTGAAGGTTCCATATGCGATCATCCACTCATAGAAGAGTTATTCTCAAAATTTCGCTTCGATTATGTTTATCACCTTGCGGCTTATGCCGCCGAAGGTCTATCTCATTTCATCCGAAGATTTAATTACACCAATAATCTGATCGGCACCGTAAATCTGATCAATGCTTCAGTTCGATCGCAAACCGTAAAACGTTTCGTGTTTACCAGCTCCATTGCGGTTTATGGAAAAAATCAATTACCAATGACTGAAGATCTTGTTCCTGTTCCGGAAGATCCATATGGAATTGCGAAATATGCAGTAGAACTGGATCTACGAGCGGCTCATGAAATGTTCGGACTGAAATTTACAATTTTCCGGCCACACAATGTTTATGGCGAAGGTCAAAACTTAGGAGATAAATATCGCAACGTCATTGGAATTTTTATGAATCAGATTATGAGCGGACAGCCGATGAGCGTTTTCGGAGATGGACTTCAAACCAGAGCGTTCAGTTATATTGATGATGTTGCTCCGATTATTGCAAAGTGCGTTGAAGTGAAAGGATCCGAAAATAACCTTTTTAATATCGGTGCCGACCAACCTTACACAATTTTAGAGATGGCCAAAACAGTTGCGGGCGCTTTCGGGGTCGCACCAGAAATGATCTTTAATCCTGCCAGAAATGAAGTTCAACACGCCTATGCTTCACACGCGAAATTAAAAGCAGTTTTTGGAAAACAACAGCCCGTTTCACTGCAGGATGGAATCAAAAGAATGGCTGAATGGGCAAAGAAAGTAGGTACGAGAAAATCAACACCGTTCACAAATATTGAAGTCGATAAAAATATGCCGCCTTCCTGGAAGTCAGTTGTTGAATAAACTTCACAAACGAATTTTAAAAGCTCCGTTTTCAAGTAATAGATTCGGGTTGTAGTAAGGATCACCTTTTTCAATCACATCTTTCCAGCCTTCAAGAAAATAACTCGTTTCGGAAGACAAGCGTCTTTGTTTTTCTAAACTAACTTCAAGCCCCCTGGTCTGCGATTCGTCATGATACAACTCCGCATACGGAGTCCAAACAATTCTTTTCCCCAGGGCAAGTAACTTCAAACATAGATCCACGTCGTTATACGCAAGCGGCAGATTTTCATCGAAGCCTCCAACTTCCAGAAACAATTTTCGGCGAATCATCATACAAGCTGCAGTTACGGCGCTGAAGTTTTGAACAGATACCAATCGTTTTTGATAACCCTCCGAATCTTTTGGAAAACCTCTGTGCGCATGAACTGCAATCTGCGGCTGGCCAATCAGAATTCCGCCATGCTGAATCGTATTGTCCCTGTACAACAATTTTGCTCCTACAGCACCAATTTGATCCTTTTGCGCATGCTCTAACATTGCCTCAAGCCATGATGGTGTTATTACCTCGGTATCATCATTGAGAAACACAACATAATCTGAGGAAATTTGCTCAACACCAAAATTGTTGATTGCAGAAAAATTGAATGGATGTGGATAATCTATGATCCTGATTTGATCTCTTTTCCGTAATTCATCGAAAACACTCAGCGCCTGCTCTTGTGCACTGGAGTTGTTGATAATAATAATTTCGTAATTGGTATAAGTGGATTTTTCAAGAATCGAATCCACCGCACATTTTAGTTTTTCAGGTTGATCATGCGTTGGAATCAGAATTGAAATCGAACCAGGATTTTGTAATCGCAGTGTCGGCGGCTTCAGAGTGAATTCCGGCTTTTTTGAATAATGATAGAGAACTTTCGGAATTCTAATTGCACGAACTGGACGGGACGCAAAATACTTAAGCCAGCTCGCTTCGTCAATCCAGAATAATGAGTCTGTCGGAATTAGCTGCACACGATAGATAGAAAGGCGAGAGGTATATGGCATGTGGCTGACAAATTCGGGCGACCATTCAGGTTTAAAGAATGGATCAACTCTTTTGCCATCCGCATCAATTAAATCATGATCGGTATAAATGAAATCTACATCTTGATTATCGATAATCGTACGAAGAACTTCAGCTAATGCTGTCGGCGATAGAGTGTCCCCTCCTGATATTGGCGCAAGCCACTTACCTTTTACATTTTCCGGAATTTCTATTTCTTGAACAAAATAAATGCGTGAATCTGTTTGAGAACCAGCACTATTAGTTCCCGAAACAAGCAGCTGCCATTTTTCTGAATATTGCGCGCGTAACGATTCGATCGTTCGATCCAGTAACTTCGCGTCAGAACAATTGCGAAGAACAAAAGTTATTAACGGAGGATCATTTAACTGTGCGCACCATTGCTTGAGTTCTGATAGCGCTGCTTCACCAGGTTCGTTTTTCTCAATCCATTTTTGATATTGCTGATCTTCATCAACCGCTATCAGAGTTTTTGATTTGCGTGATAATGCTGAAAAAAATTCGCGGAATTTTCCTGACCGTAGAAGATAAATTGCACGCCAAAAAGAAAACCGTAATGAATTCGGGTCAGCGCTATCAGTCACAATGAATTACTTGATAAGAGAATGGATCGCTTCACAGACAGTTGCAATTTGATCGTCTTTCAATCCTAATCCCGAAGGAAGATATAATCCGCGCCGTGCAAGCCGTTCAGCTACCGGATATTTTTCCGCGGAAAACAAACCACGTCTGTGAAAGACCGGTTGTTCATGCATTCCTAAAAAGAACGGACGCGTTTCAATTCCCCGCTTTCGCAAAGCATCTGCAAATTCGGCTGCATTCATCGATATCGAATCTGATAAGACAATTCCATACATCCAATATACGGAACGGCCAGTTTTCTTCGCAAGGCAACTGAAGCCCTTCAATGTCTTTTAATCTTTCTGTATAGCTGGCAGCGATCGACCGTTTACGCTGGATGATTTCTTCCATACGTTGAATCTGGGAAAGTCCAAGCGCTGCTTGTAGATTCGTCAGTCGATAATTGAATCCAAGGCCTTCATGATAAAAACGGCGAGCAGGTTGAAAACACAAATTACTTAGTGAACGCAATTTTTCTGCAAGCGCCGGATCATCTGTTACAATCATTCCGCCTTCACCGGTCGTAATCAGTTTGTTCGCATAAAAACTGAAACAACTCATTTCGCCAAAACTGCCGCATCGGATCCAGCGACCGGTTCCACTTCGTCTGGATGAATACTCGGCACCATGTGCTTCGGCAGCATCTTCGATAATCGCCAATCCATTTTGCTCAGCAAGATCAAGCAGCGGATCCATGTCCACTGGATGCCCATAAATATGAACCGGGAGAATTGCTTTTGTTTTTGTTGTGATTCGATCGCGGATTTGATCCACATCCATACACCATGTTTTTGGATCTGAATCGACAAGTACCGGTGTTGCGCCGCTATAAACAATAGCTGTTGCACAAGAAATAATTGTAAAGGTCGGAAGTATTACTTCATCACCTGGCTTTAAATCAAGCGCAAGAACGGCAAGTTGCAATGCAGCCGAACCATTGCTGACTGCAATGCCGAATTGCCTGCCGCAATAATTCGCCCATTGCTGTTCAAACTTTTGTAAAAAACTTCCAGATGATGAAACCCAACCACTTCGAACACATTCAAGTACATTATCAATTTCGGATTGACCAAGAAATGGTTCACTAACAGCAATCAAAATCAGAACCTCACCTTTTCTTGAATACCGGAGTATGGCCCTTGTTTGATTTCCAACAAAACCGTGTCTTCCAGCATCCGAAAGCCATGTCCGCCGCCGATCATCAATACAGTGTCACCAACTTTTAGATCCACGGAAGTAACTAGTATCCGTTGATCATCATAGATATCCATTATGCAATGCCCTTTTTTAACGTGAACAATTTCAGTAGTGCTGTGAATTGTACGTTCAATCGGTAGGTGCATGTGTCTTAAAACTTGTCCACCATTTGGATAAACCACAAATCCAAGTTGCAGGTTCAGATCTGATGGCGTAACAAATGTTGTCGCATTCGGGCTGAGTTCATTTCGGATCACGAAAGCCAGTAATTTACCATCTGAAAAAACTTGTTCAATGAACTCCATGAAATTTACCTCCCTGCCAGATTTCGTTCGCGCGATTCACCAATAATTTCTTTTGCCTCTAAGATACAATCCGTCAATCGTTTCTGAAAATCCTTCATTGTGTACAGTGAAATTCTTTTGCGTCCGCGATTGGCCATTTCTTTTGCAAATTCAATATCCGTCCATAATTTGCGAATGCCTTCCGCAATTTCATCCACTGAACTCGGATCTACCAAAACTGCTGCATCACCAGCCTGATCCCGAATTCCACGAACATTTGAAGTGATTACCGGACATCCATAAATCCATGCTTCCAAAACGGGAATGTTTGTTGGTCCATGAAATGTCGGCATTACTAATGCTGCGGAGCCTGCATATACTGCACCCATGTCAGCTTCGGGCAGATATCCAACGTAAATAATTTGGTTTGATATGCCCCGCTGATCCGCAAGCTTAAGCAATTCTTCGTAAGTTTCTTTTCGAAGTTGTCCTGCAAAAGAACCACTAAGAACGAGCGGAATTTCCAAATTCAATTCTTCCTTCAGGTTTCCTAGAGCATTGTAGATACGTGAATGATTCTTGTGTGGCCAAAATTGAGCAGGATAAAAAAGATAACGCTGAGGAAGATTGTGCTTCTTCCTTACTTCATCAATTTCATCTTGAGGAATTTCTGCAGGTAGATAACTCGCTGGCAAGAATGGAAGCACTTTCACCTGATTTGGGGTGACGCCATACGGACCATAAAAATGCAAAATATCTTCTTTGCCGGTTTCAGAATCCGCCAGAATAAATGTTGCATAACGTGAGCCGTTACGAAAAATATACTCGCGCCATTGTAATTCATCATTTTGTGAATTTTCCGGAAACTCTGGATGTTGCAAATGCATCAGATCATGAATTGCAATGATGTAAGGAATGCCGGCTTCAAATGACAATGGGTTTGCTGATGGATAAATGATCAAATCAATTCGTAAATCAAGGAGCCATGCTCGCATCTGTGGGTTCTTAGAAATTATTTCCGGATCGGGAACAGCAAGTTGATTCCGATAGCGTTCCCAGATTCCAAACAAACCTTCTTCACCCACAATTCTGCGGAGTACAGCTTTCGCTGCACGTTTCACCGAAAATGGTTTTGCCGGACGGATGCTCCACTGAGGTCCGGATGGCATCAGTTCGGGCTGATCAATATCATCCGCAAAAATAATAAACTCATCTTCGTTTAATTCTTGAGAACTGCTTATTGCCTGAAGCAGAGTAAGGCTATATTGATACGTCCCCCCACCGGAGCGATTTAAGACTGGAAAGATACCGATTCGCATTCGCTCACACACTAGTTTACAGGAGGGCGGGCGTCCCTGCCCGCCAATATTCTGCTGGCAGGCACGGAGGCCTGCCCTCCTGGTTACATTGTATTAGATTTGTTCTCGATTTCTTCGACCACGCCGCGAATTCCCATCTTATTCACAGTCCGGCATTGTAACTTTTTGAACTTATCCTTCAGCACAAATTGAGATGGTGCAGACATCCATTTTCCAGAATCGAGTTTTACTTCAAAATAATCAAAATGTACGCAGGTCTCATGGTTTGAAAGTGAAATCCGAGTGTTTTCTGCATCCGGTTCAATCTGTATTGAGCAAATATTTTTCGGTGATTGAAAATCCGCTTCCCGGTTGCTTTGATTTGAATAAGGAGGCTTCATAAACCGGCTTTGCATTGCAAGAAAATCACGTTCACGCTCTTTTATTGTCCATGGATGATCTGCTGCGGCAAGATTGTTACGAAGACTCACTGCTACAAGATGAAACAGTGAAAAGTAATCGGAATGACTGGGATGATCAGCTTCATCTTCCGAAGTAAGCCAGCTTTGCTTTAAGGATGAATCCTTTCCTGAAGCAACCGCCGATTGAACATCCCATGCTGAAAGGAGTTGATTCTGTTGATCAGTTACAGTTGTCGCGTACAACGGATCCAAAAGAATCCACCTTCGAAATTGATTGCTCCATGCTTCAAGCAAGAAATGGCTATTTTGCGAATCTCTCCAAAGTTCAACATACCGAACATCAAAAAATCCAAAACTTTTTAACGCATCAGCAAGTAAGTAGGTATATTGACCACAAAATCCACCAGTTTTGCCCGATCGAATATCTTTAAGAATGTCCAATCCATTCGACATCGGATATGGATCTGGAGTTCCTGGTTTAAATTGCCGCCGTGACCAAACTGTCAGCCGTTTAAAAATATCAATATCTGTTTTGCAACCTTCGATTACCAAATCCAGATTTTCCTGTTTTCGCAATTCCCAAACTTTTGGCTCTGTCCAATTTTCATAAGTGAATACATAATTGGGACTCTTGAATGCGGGTAAATTATCAGTATGAGGATTTTCGACCTTGTCATCTTTGCAAGATGACAAAAATGCCACGAAAATTCCAACAACAATCGCAAGAATTGCTGTTAGAAATCTTTTTCGTCTATTTAGAAGAACGGATTTCATAAAAATAAAGAATTTCTGATGCTTGCCAAATCGGAACTACGTACCGTGACAAAAATTCACGTAGGATTTCACGATCATGATTGTTAAGCCTTGCTATCTTGTTTCCACTTGCTGTTGTACCATCTTGTGGTAATGCTGATAAAAATCTGGGCGGAAGTAAATCCACTGGTAAAATACCGGTTTTGCCAGCAAGATGCGCATATTCTCTCCAATTACAAAAAATAAATTGTACCCCTTCTTGTTTGAATCTTGCGAAGAGTGCCGTTGAATCTTTAGATTGCGATGCCCATTCAAACATGGGATTGTAATCGTAGCGACTCGGTACAATGGCCGGATGTTTTAGATACGCTGATCTAGATTCACCAAGGAACAAAATTTTTCCGTTTGATTGAAGGCTATTCATTTTTTCCGCGGCAGGATAATAATCCAGTCTATCCTTCAAATAACTTACTTGTGTTTGGTTTAAGCCGATAAGTGGAAAAAATATACGAAACACCGGAATTAAACCGAGAATGGAATATGCTGCAAAAATGGTCACGCATACATAAAAGGTTACATGTGACCGTCGATAAATTGTTTCGATGGCAATTGCGCAAGGCAATGACAAAAGAAGAAATACGGGAAGAAATTGCCGGAAAGAAAAAAATATGCAGCACCATATCACATAACAGACAAATATGTACAAAAGTAACTTATTAGAAACTGAATCCTTTCGTAAAAAAACATATATCAACACACCAAAAATGAATGCGAGACCAGGATCTGCGGCAGCACCAAAAGAACCTTTCCGGAGAGTAAGTAGAAATGGGGTCTTCAAAATCGAAGATGCGATATTTTCTCGCTTTGAAAAACTATCCAACCGGAGTGCCAGTTGCTGTTGCTGAGACCATCGTGAACCTGGAAATATATTTTTCAATGCAGGATATAGCGGATCTCCAACGGCTACAAAATTTCTGATAAACAAAGGCGTTAGGAAAAGCAATATCAGCAGTGATTGCAAAGCTGCCCTTTTTATTTTTTCTTTGAATGTTTGGTTTTGAGCTAATGCAAACCAGAGCAAAGGAACCAATGCAGTGTAAAGCAAGGAATTAATTTTTGTCCAAATAGCAAATGATAAAAAAAGTGCCGGCAAAACAACGGGTATGGAATTTGGAATTGAAGCATATCTAATTACTGCGCAAATTCCGCAGCAAAAAAAGATTGATGCCAAAAGATCAGCGGACATCAGATGAATAAGAATCCATGGGGCTGGAAATAATGCAAGAATCCAGCATATGAATTTTGGATCCGTATCCGAATCAGCCTTAGCCGGAAGAAATTCCGCGAGAATATGGATAATACCAAGATAGAGAATCAGTGAAAAAAGTTTGATTCCAGATAACAATTCGAAACGGACAAAAAGCAAATTCAGCACTTGCTCAAACGGAGGAAAAGTTGAATAGAGTTGATGAGGCAACACACTCATCTTGCCAATTTCGAGATACTGATATGGCAGTCCAAGATGATATGCGAGTGCATCAAAAAATATTGTAGGAGTAAGAGAACTCCACATTGATAATGCGAGTAGCGGCGCGAAAAAACCATATTTCAAAGGTACACGCAACTTTAAATATTGAATCTCAAAACAGGATGCAATTGCTAACAGAAACCAAAATATAGCCAGCAAGGATCTGCCAGTGGAAATGGAAGTAATAATTGTTGCAATAGCAAGAACAGCACCTAATCCTATTGGAAACAACCAGGAATCCGGAATCGATGAATGGTTAGAAAAAAGCCTCCGGCCAATTGATCGGGATGCAAGCCACAGGACTAAAGAAATTACAAATCCTGCAATGTAATTCCAACGATCGGGGAAAATAAGAGAAAAAATAAGATAGGTTAAGCCTAGCGTATATAAAGGAATCCCATTCATTTTGATTTAAGAATTGCAGTAACCTTTTCTAAAAACTGCCTCGACCTGGAAAATGCACTTTTCAGATTTTTTGAAGCAGTGCGGATCTGCTCTTCATTGTTTGACCGAAAAGCATCTGATAATCCGGATAATGCTTCACCGGCACAACCCAATGTTGTGGAAGATTCCATAAGTACGTTCTTTTTAACATCCGGTTCATAAAATGTTTTTATAGCTTTTAGCAGCAATACATTTACAGCAAGGCGTGACGCTGGAGCGAGAGGATTCTTTTTTTCAATTTCTTTCTGAAGTTGAACAGCAGCAGCATGAAACGAATCGAATTCTTTACGCAAGGATTCAATCTCGGCGTTCGAATGTTGAAAACTTCCCTTTTTCAGTAATGCATTTAGAGCCTTGTTGGCATAAGGTTGGATTTCTGCGAAATCGTAAGGCAACAAGATGTCATTCGACATCCGGAAAAGATAACGCGAAATAATCTTTGATAATGCACCACGAAATTTAGCATCTGGATCTCCAAATTTTTCCAGCCACATCTCATCATCATACAAAGAATGATAGACACTATAGGTGCGGCCAAATCCCGCATCTATTACCGGGATTCCCAGAATCCGCATGAATGGAACAACATCGCTGCTAAATCCGGGGTTTTGATATTCAGGACGGATCTCAGAAAAATATCTGCCCGAATCAGGATCCTGCAGACCAACTATTGCGCGATCCAATGATGAATAAAGTCCCGGAGATAAATAAGGAGAAAAATCACGCGCACGAAATGCAGTATCAACGTTTACATAAGCCACAGCATTTTCCAACAATGGAAGATTTTTTCTGACCCATGCAGTGGAACCAAACATGCCATATTCTTCACCATCCCAAAATGTAAACAAAATCTTACGGCGTGGAATCCAGCCTTTATGGGTAAGAGTCGAAAGAACCTTTGCTGTTTCTAACATAACAGATGTACCGGAAATCGGATCTGCTGCCCCATACACCCAGGCATCGTAGTGATTCCCTGCTACGACAAAATGTTTTTCATCTGTTTTTGTATCCAGCCAGGCAAAAATATTTCGTATTGTGCGTCGTTGTTTGGTTCCGTGATAAATCATTTTCACAATCGCTGGGCCAGGGCCTGTGTGATAACCCTCCGGAAGCCATCCTTTCCATGATTCAGGCACGGATTCACCCAAAATATTTTTTAACAAAGTAGAAGCAGTTTCTTGCGAAATGGGAAGTGCAGGAATTTTGGGAAGAGTTGATAAAGATTGCGCATCAGGTTCTGATGGATCTCCCGGATACAAAAAATACTTTAATAAGCTTCCGCGTTGTGAAACCCACGGGTTGAGATGCGGACCATATGGAAATTCAGGTTTACGGAAGCCTTGATCTTTCAATTCAGGATAAATCAACAGTCCGGCTATGCCCTCTTTCTCCGCTGCTACTATTTTCATGCTGCGGCAAATTCCACGCGAACGAACCAGTGCAATGCAATTTGATACTTCAAGGCCCCTGCTTTTCAAATAGGCATAATCTTCTGAACTTCCGGTGTTGGCATAAATTACTTTTGACTGGATATCAGCATCCGGTGAAAATGCAAGAAAAGGAAGCTCATTCTTTGAAACTTTGCTTGATGGATCTTCGGGAAGTTGTCTTTCATAAAGATTAAAGTTGACCTGTGAAGGAAAAATAAGTTGCAGTTGAGCATCTTGAGGTTCCGGAAAATCAAATGAATACTCAGCAGTAGTTGTTTTTAAGCTATATTCAGATAAGAGTTGCAAAATCCGATCGCCTACTTTTCTGTTGGCTTCTGTTCCAGCTCTATGAGGTGAGCATGAAAGTCCGTGCTGGTATTGCTGAATTCTTTTACCCGAGACTAAACCGTCAATTTTCTTGTACCATTCTGAATCTGATTTCGAATCGGGCCGTAGCAAAACAAACGTAAAAACTGAAGCGAGGATCAGAAACAGGAAGATCAGCCCTTTACGTTTCAACAGAGAGTCATACCTTCCGGAAACTACCGGATTCGCCACGCAAAGAATATGGTTCCAAAAGAATAGTGCGTTTCGAATCTTCAATGACCTGACCCAGGACATGTGCTCCATAACCGTAGCCCGCTACAATTTTCATGATCTTGGAAACGTTTTGAGCTTGATCAGGCACCACTAAGATGAATCCAATCCCCATGTTAAACACTCTAAACATTTCTTCAATCGCAACATTGCCCAAACGTTGAATCATCTGGAAAATCGGTGGAGGTTGTGGAAACGAAACAATCTTATAGCCGACAGGTTTGATTGTTCTGGTGAGATTAAATAAGCCATCGCCGGTAATATGAAATAAGCCGTGCACCGGAAATTGTTTCAAGATTTCTAAAATCTCTTTCACATAAATTCGGGTTGGTTCTAATAACGCTTCACCTAGTGTCTTTCCAAGTTCATGGCGATAGGAATCTACGGAGAGTCTAGCTAAATCAAAGCAGATTTTTCGCGTAAGAGTATAACCATTGCTGTGCAAGCCTGCACTTTCTAAACCGATGATTACATCCCCCGGTTCAAGATCTTGACCCACGATCAGTCGGTCTGGATCTACAATTCCGATTGCGGTTCCCACAATATCAAAGGTTGTAACTCCCTCCTTTTTTGCTAGCAGATCCGCAACTTGCGCAAGTTCGCCGCCAGATAAATTAATTCCTGCTTTTTCACACCCTTCATAAAGTCCTTTTCCTATTTCCGAAAGCAGCGCCGGATTGGCTTCGTTTGTTGCAATGTAATCGACCATCGAAATTGGAGTTGCTCCAACACAGATCAAATCATTTACATTCATCGCAATACAATCGATTCCAACTGTGTCATATTTTTTCATCATCTCTGCAATCAGTAATTTTGTACCAACTCCATCGGTGGAAAGCGCTATTCCAACTTTAAAACCAGCTGCACTTAAATCAATAACGTTCGCGTAATAACCGATTGGAAGCAGCGGCTTACATGAGTTGAGTCCGAATGTACGATTTACATACTCCAGCAGTACTTTCAGGCTGCCTTCTTTTTTAACTGCATCGACTCCGGCTGTACGGTAATCCATAATGAAATTCCTTATCGTTCAGAATATTCTAACCGCATCTACATCTTTTCGAGAGATTTTCCTGCAAGTTTCAAACTATCAGTCACACGATGGAAGTTACCAGTAAAAAAATAAGCAATGGACCGGATAATGAATGCCGGAACAAGAGCGAGTTTAATGAAGATTGGCTGATAACCTCTTTTCCGAAAGTATAAGAAGACGCTCCGAACAAAATCTGCTTGTGACCGATACCACTCTTGACGCGAGCTTCCACCGGCATCATGAATAAATTCAGCCGCGGGATAGTAGTAAATCTTCCAACCTTCACGAATCATTCTTTCACACAAATCCACATCTTCCATATAAAGAAAGAAGGTTTCGTCAAAGCCGCCAATTTGATCCAATACTTTTTTGCGGATGATAATTGCGGCACCCATTGGTTGCTGAACGCTACGCGTGTTTTGATGGTCTTTAGCCCGGAGTCGATATTTCGTAGGAATTATCCGATCTAGAAAAGAAAGATAAAGAAAAAGAGTGAACGGAGTTGGAAAGTTCCTGCAGGAAAGCTGTAGAGAACCATCCGGAAATGACAGGCGTGGTGCAACGGCACCTGCATCATTTTTTTCATCTAAGAACTTTTCTAGAGACGTAATAGAACCAGGCGTTGCAAAAACATCGGCATTCAGAATTAAGACATTTGAAGTGTCCGCAAGAGCTATGCCTTGATTTGCAGCTGCTGCAAAACCACGATTGTCGGAATTTTGAATCACATGAACATCGGTAAATTTTTGCAGAATCGTAATCGAAGAATCTGTTGAATTGTTATCTACGACAACAATTTTGGCAGGTCTTTCGTGCTGAATCGATTGAATTAACTGGTCTAAATAAGCTGCTCCGTTCCAATTCACGATCACAACAGTTGTTTGGGCTGCCGTCATAATATGGACTGATTTTACTCGAACTTAGCCTCGACGGACTAAAGCTTTCCCTCCATATGCTATAATCCCATCGCCCATAATTAAGATGGAATCTGTTCTAAGAATCGACCGCATTAGCAAAGTCTTCAGAATTGGCTTTATTCCCAAAAAAGTCGTCGCGCTTGATCAAATATCATTGGAAGTAAATCGAGGGAAAATCTTCGGATTATTGGGCCAAATGGTGCCGGCAAAACTACAACCATTAAATGCATTCTTGGTTTGATTTATGCCGATTCCGGACGGATCGAATTGATGGGAGATCCGATTCCATCCGTGCGTGCACAAGCCCGAATCGGATTCTTGACTGAAAATCCTTATGTCTACGATTTCCTTACTGGTCGTGAATATCTGATGTTTGCGGCAAGCTTATACGGATATGATGCCACCCGTTGCCGAAATATAGCAGACGAATTGTTGACAATGTTCCATATTGAAGATGCTGCTGAACGACCGTTAAGGAAATATTCGAAAGGAATGCTACAGCGCATTGGATTGGCTCAAGCTCTGGTCAATGATCCGGAATTTTTAATTCTTGACGAACCGATGTCCGGACTTGATCCGCTCGGCCGGAAAGAAGTTCGGGATTTAATGATTACGCTGAAAAATAAAGGCAAGACTATCCTTTTCAGTTCTCATATTTTGTCTGACGCAGAATTGGTTTGTGATCATGTTGCAATTCTGGTAAATGGAAAATTGCAAACATTCGGAAAACTTCAAACACTGATAAGAACTGTGGAAGGTTATGAAGTGACCTTGAGAAATGTTACAGATGGAGATTTGAGTGATGTTTCTCATGAATTAATCACCTCTTCAGAAACGGATTCATTACTCAAAGTCAGCTCTCTTGAAGCTTTGCAAAGCTTAATTGCTAAATCTCGGGCTGGAAAATTTGAGATCGAATCCATCATTCCACTACGTCAGACGCTAGAAGATTTGTATCTGAAACAAATTAAATGAAAGCAGTGTGGGCAATAGCAAAACTTACGGTTCGCGAAGCGATTCGAAACAGAATTCTGTATCTTCTGTTTGGATTTGCGTTTTTATTAATCTGTTTCTCCTGGATCATAGGAAAACTTACTGTAGGAGATGAATTAAAAATCGTTAAAGACCTGGGCATTTCCAGCATTCATATTTTTGGTGTGTTCATAACAATTTTTATTGGGATTAGCCTGGTATTTAAAGAAATGGAAAAACGCACCATATATCTGGTGCTCAGCAAACCGATTCATCGTTATCAATTTTTACTTGGAAAATTTTCCGGATTGGCTTTAACACTTTTTGGAGTCTTAGTTGTTCTGGCAATTGAATTCTACTTAGTACTGGCATTACGCGGCGAACCTTCACCGCGAATTCTTCTGGCTTTTTATCCAATGTACCTGGAATGGCTTATCGTTGCAGGCATTGCAATTCTTTTTTCATCTTTTTCAACACCGTTGCTCAGTACAATGCTTACATTCTCGGCGTTTTTGATGGGGCACTTAACCGAAAGTTTGTTGATGCTGAAAGATAGACTTACTTCAAAGATTGCTGATTTGATTTTGAACGGGCTGTTTTATGCTTTACCAAATTTAGAGTTATTTAACATCCGCTCGCAGATGGTTCATAACCTGCCTTTGCCGGGAGGCTATCTTATTACTGCACTGCTCTATTGGATGCTCTATCTTGGAACAATCTTGCTGTTTGCCTCTTTTCTTTTTCAGAGGAAGGACTTTGTATGAAAAGGAAGGGACTTGTAATTCTTCTGATCTACGTCTTAGCAATTTCAATGAATTATTATGCTTATTCAAAATACCGCATGAATTCAAACTTGTTTACCCAAATGTTGTATTTGCCCTCAGGAAAGTATCTGAAACCGGTATCGTTTGGTTATTACAATTTGCTTTCTGATTTCGTTTATCTCTGGTCTATTCAATACTATGGTGATCCAATTTTCAGTCCAAAAATGGAATATCTACGGCATACCTATGACATCATCACTGAGCTGGACCCATATTACATTGATGCTTATCAGACCGGAGCATTGTTCATGTTTTATGAAGGACGTAATCCTAAGGCCGGCCTGGAGCTGCTTGATAAAGGAATTGCAAAAAATCCAAATGAATGGATCATTGCAGCAGATGCAGGTTTTTATTGCTACATGAACTTAAAGGATAAACGTCGCGCGATAGAATATTTCAATAAGGTAGTTAAAATTCCAACTGCTCCAGCACAAGCAAAACGGTTTCTAGCCGGAATGCATTTTCAAATTGGTGATAAGAAAGTCGCTTATGAACTTTGGAAAGAGGTTTATGACACATCGGATAAGGCTCATATAAAACAAATCGCTTATCAGCACATGCATGATTTAAAAGTGATGGTTGATATTGAAGATCTTAAAAAAGCGATTCAGCAATATCAAAATCAAAACGGGAAATTTCCACTAAGCCTCGAACAACTTCATGCCTCTGGTTTAGTTTCTGAAATTCCACTGAATCCCGAAGGCACTCCCTACTCTTATGATCCGCGAACTGGCAAAGTAGAATATAGCCAGGAGCTGAATATCTACAAACGTTATCAATGAGCGGCAAGGTTTTGTTAATCGAAGACAAGGATAGTCTTCGTGAAATGTTAAAACGCGCCTTGGAAGAAGGCAGGTTCATTGTTGAAGAAGCGCGTGACGGAATTGAAGCTGTTCACAAAATCAAAAATGAACGCTTCTTGCTGATACTTTCCGATCTCCGGATTCCCCACGTTGATGGTCTCGAAATCTTACGCGTGGCGAAAGAAGTAGATTCAGAAACTCCTGTAATTTTCATGACTGCATATGGCTCAATTGAGATAGCTGTGGAAGCAATGAAAAATGGCGCCTACGATTTTATGCCGAAGCCTGTCGACATTAATTATTTGCTTTTACTTGTGAACCGTATTCAATCTTCCCAACAACTTAGAAATGAAAACATGATTTTGAAAGAAGAGTTCTCCAGGATACTCGGTTTTCCAAGAATTCTTGGTGGAGATCGTTCCTTTCAAGAAATCACGTTAGCATTACAGAAGGCTGCTCCAACGGATGCTACAGTGTTAATAACCGGCGAAAGCGGCACCGGTAAAGAATTATTTGCACGTGCCATTCATCAGTTGAGTCCACGAAAAGATGCGCCGTTTGTCGCTGTAAATTGTGCGGCGATACCGGAACCGCTTCTTGAAAATGAATTATTCGGACATGAAAAGGGTGCTTTCACCGGAGCTCTAAATCGCAAGCTAGGGAAATTTGAGCTGGCGCAAGGTGGCACCATATTTTTGGACGAAATTGGTGAAATGCCCATACCACTTCAAGCGAAGCTATTGCGAGTTCTACAAGAAAAAGAATTTGACAGAGTCGGAGGAACTACGCCCGTTCAAGTGGACATCAGAGTTCTTGCCGCCACCAACAGAAATCTGGAACAGCTTGTAGCTGATAAACAATTTCGTGAAGATCTATTTTTCCGTCTTTCCGTTTTTCCAATTCACATACCGCCATTGAGACAACGGAAAAAAGATATTCCGTTGTTTGCTGAACATTTTATAGAACAATTTTGTCGCGAACTTAAACGTGGAAAACTAAAATTGAGTGTGGCAGCTACCCGAAAGCTAATGGAATATTCGTGGCCTGGAAATGTGCGAGAGTTGCAAAATTGTTTGGAACGAGCGGCGATTCTTGCTGATGGGAATGTGGTTCAAGAAAAAGATATTTTGACTCAATCCGGAGCATCGTCCGGAAGTATCGCGGATTATTTGAATTTGGAAGGTGCCGATTGTCAGAAGTACGAAAACGGGCAGCGGATGAAGCGGAAAAGCAAGCAATTTTAAGAGCCTGGCAAAATTCTGAACAAGATGTTGAGATAGCTGCCACTGAACTGGGAATTTCCAGTAAGACTCTTGCCGCAAAACTAAAAGACTGGAAACTCATTCCCTAGTTAACTCTGCGTCTCAGTGGTTAATTATGTCAAAAAAAGTGAACTGGGGTTATCAATCAGTTCGAGCTTTCGGAAGATTTTGGATTAATCGCTTCTTCCGACAAATTCAAGTTTTAGGAAAAGAAAACATACTTCCAGGTCCTGTCATATTTGCGATCAACCATCCAAACAACTTGATTGATACGCTGGTAGTAGCGTATGCAATCGAAAGAAAAATTCACTATCTGGCAACCGCCCAACTTTTCCGCAACAAAATAACTTCGTTATTTCTGCACAACATGGGAGTAATTCCTGTTTATAGAAAACAAGATGATACTTCCCATGGCGAAAAGAACCTTTCAATGTTTCAAGCATGTTATGACATTTTGAAAGCAGGCGGTGCAATTGGAATTTATCCGGAAGGCACGACACATTCAGAACCACGAATTCGAAAAATTAAGACAGGTGCTGCACGAATTGCGTTAGAAACTGAAAATTTATATCATCCCGGAGTAAATCTTATTCCGGTCGGTCTGAATTTCTCAGTACGCAAATCTTTTAGAAGTGAAGTCATTGTAAGTATTGGCCCTCCAATACCGGCATCAAAATATTTGTGGAAATATCAGGTAGCGACAACAGAGACTGTTGACCAACTCACAAACGATCTTCAAAAGGCAATTGAAACGCAGGTCATAGTTATTGAGGAGCCGGAATTAGATCGTCTTGTCAAACAAATCGAGGAAATTTATAAAGGTGAACTAATTCGGGATCTAATTGAAATCCGCGGCTTAAAAAAGGAAGAAATCGATCGGTTTCAACTTTCAAAAAGACTTATTGCCGGCATCCATTATTTCAATGAAAAAAATCCGGATTTGATCCGCAGAATTCAGGAGGAGATTCAGACTTATACTGGCAGGCTTAAAAAAATTAAAGTTCACGATAGCTTGATACAAACATTGGTGAACAATCCAACATCCTATCGATCTTTCTTATTGCATGTTGTTTTAATGATTATATGTTTTCCACCGGCTTTATATGGTGCAGCAAATCATTTTTTGCCTTATCGGATCAGCCGCATAGTTAGTCGAAAAATGGCAAAAAAAGAAACCGATTACGCTACGGTTCGCATCCTTTCCGGGATTGTGTTGTACTCAATATTTTATATTGCTCAAATTTACGCTGTTTTCCGGTGGTTCGGTTTGATTGCCGCAATTGTTTATGGAATCACTCTGCCCATAGCTGGCGCATTCGCATATTATTACAAAGAAAAATTTCTAAAAATGCGAGACGACTTCAAACTTCTATTCATTATGATCACCAGGAAACAATTACTTCAAAAGCTTTTAGAACAAAGAGAACGCTTGATTGCTATTATGGATGAAGCGAAAGAGGAATATTTGCGTGACACTGCGCAAGCTTGAAGAACTGAAATTTACAGAACTCGACTCTCTGGATCGAACTAAAACTTTATTCACCATTACAGTCAGTCCTTTGGAAGAACATGGCCCACATCTTCCGCTAGGTGTGGATCTGTTTAACGGACAATATTTTGCTGATGAAATAAGCGAACGATTTCTGAAAAAATATCCTGACTGGAATGTTATTGAAATACCTTCGATTGCCGTAGGATCATTTGCGTTTGACGCACCAGGTACACTGAAAGTCAGACCAAAAATAATCCGTGAACTTTTGATCGATACTCTATCTTCTTTAGCAAAATATGAATTCAAATACTTTATGATTTCGAACGCTCATGGACGCCACACATATTGTGGCTTTAGAAGAAGCGGCCAGAATTGTCTCCAAGCGATTTGGAGCAAAAGTATTCTCATTTACCGGACACATCGCGTGGGAATTTCTGCGCGGTAAATATTGGTCTGCTATCTGTGAACGGTCGTCGATGACTCAAGAAGAGACTGAAGCGTTAAAGGATGATGCTCATGCAGGACAATGGGAAACTTCCATGATGTTGAAGTTGCGTCCTGATCTTGTAGATCCGGAATTCCGGAAATTAAATCCTTTTGTGGTGCGAACGATTGAGAAGCTTCAGCCGAATTATCCATTGAAAAGGGAAAATGGTTTGGGTTATGTAGGTCATCCTTCAAAAGCTTCAAAAGAATTGGCCGAAACGTCCAGCGAATTCCTTCTTGAACATGTTTTTGAAATTGTTGAGCGTCAAATATTTTCTGAAAAGCTCCCCGAACCATCCATGTTTTATCGCGTTCCATTCTTTCGAACAGGATTCATCATGTTTTTTGTTTTGCTTGTTTCTTCTTGCCGTCTTGTTACTCTTGATATTCAAACTTTAATCACGGAAAACACGAAATACACGGAATATTAATGAATTTCTTTCCGTGAGTTCCGTGATTCCGTGATAAAAAAAGGAGAGAACGATGTCTGGAAAAATTTATGGAGCGACTTTGCTTTTCGTTTTGATGTTTGCATCTACATTCGTATTTTCTCAAAAGCCGGCCCAGAGGCGCGTCATTAATATGCCGAACCGCGTCGTTCAGGCACCATTTAGTGACGCAGTACTTATTGATGACACTCTTTATCTTGCAGGCTCCATAGGTATTGATCCTAAAACCGGAAAGCCTCCTGAAAAACCTGAAGATGAAGCGCGTATGGTGCTGGATGGCTATAAAGCAGTTCTAGCTGAAGCCGGAATGACGATGGATGATCTGGTATCGGTTCAAGTATTTTGCACAGATTTAAGTCTGTACAATACTTTCAACAACGTCTATAAGACTTACTTCACAAAAGAATATCCTGCCCGCGCCTTTATCGGTGTTGCATCTTTAATGGGTGAAGGAAGATTTGAAATTCAGGCAATAGCTCGAAAGCGCTAAACGATTTCAGTGGATGCTGCGAGCTTTAACTTCTTCCGAAGTTAATCCGTAGAGCGGGGGTGTAGGAATATTCAAAAGTTGGAGGTATAGATAAATCTGTCCGCGATGATGAACTTCATGTTCAATCATTGCGCGCAGCCATTTCCATAATGTGATCTGTTGACCCGATGGAACGGTACATTTTTTCTGCAAATCTTCATCCGTTACACTGTGGAAAATTTCCATGGATTCCTGATGTGCAAGTTCCAAAAATTGAAACACTTCATCGTAACCGTTCGCTAATTCTTTACCATGCCCGGAATATCTGCTCGGCCTAAATTTTGCGTTTTCCGCGTACATATTACGTTCAATGCCTGCGAGATGCCGAAGGAGATCAGCAAAACTAAATTTGCTTTCCTTAGGCGACCAGTCAATTTGATCGCGCGGAATACACCGGGCTACCCTAACGGTGCGTTCTCGTATTCTTTCGAAATAATTCAAGAACGATTCGTAATTCTCATTCATATAGTTTGATTTCCCCTCCTTATGAAGGAGGGGATTGAAGGGGTGGTTGGAATCTTTTAAAGCAGAATCCAACCCCCTCTTTATTTCTCCCCCTTCATAAGGGGGAGATGTCAGAATCTGATTTCTATTCTACAGGTTTCGTTTTACTAGCTGCAGGCCATTTTTCATTGGCTTTACTAATATTGCCTGGAATATCTTCCGACCATTTTTTCTGTATGTCTGAATTGTAATTTAAATAGAGTTTGCCTTCGACAACTTTCCATGCTGTCGGATCTGTCCGAGCAAGGTACCCACCGGTTACTCCGAATGCGCAATATCCTCCAAATTGCGGAGCATATTTTTCAGGATTTTTTGCGAAAAGATCTCGATTTTCCATAGTGGAAAATCTCCAGGTGGCACCCATCCAGGAATGTTCAAAATCTTTCTTACCTGCAATAGCTTTGGCCTGGTCGAAATAGGCGACAGCATCATATCCTTTTAACGCTAAACCGGTTTGATCCTTGTTGATTACAGCGTCCGCAGCATTTACGGAATGAGAAGCAAGAAACAGCATTGCAATAATCAGAAGGCCTTTTGTTTTCATTTTTCAGATCTCCTTGTTCTAATAAGATGATTTGTTGCGGGCAAGAAACTTTTTGTTCCCGGTTAATCTTTCGCTAGAGCAGGGACTTCAAAAAGGAGAGGAAGTTCTTGAACAATTGCATTCTTCAATTCTGTTAACCTGCCATCAAAAAGATGAGATGCTCCTTCGATAATTACGAGCTTCTTTGGATCTTTTAGATGGCGAAACCATTCACGTAAGGCATCCACCTGTCCATATTGATCTGCGCTTCCCTGGACAATTAATTTTGGCTTCTCGTAATCGTTCAAAAAACTGAAATCTGCAACGTCCACAGTTACACCTACTCCGATAACCGCGGCAATGCGTTCATCTCGATTAGCAGCCATCAGTCCTACCTTGGATCCAAATGAAAATCCGCCAACAATTTTGATCGCATCAGGATAAAGCTTATGGAAATGTTCTATTACTGCTTCGACATCTTTTTGTTCACCGATTCCATGGTTGAATGATCCTGATGAGCGGCCCACTCCCCGAAAATTAAATCGTACCGTTGCATAGCCGATTGTATTGAGCGCCATCGCCATCGAATAAACAACCTTATTGTGCATCGTGCCGCCGTACAATGAATGAGGATGACAAAGGATTGCAAGATGAGTTACCTTTTTCGAAACATAGGAGAAGATACTTTCCAATTCCCCAACCGGACCAGGAATGAAAACCATCTCGCTCTTTTTTGCAGTCGTCGAATTCATAACGGTCAATGATAATCTTTCTTACCCCAATGGCGCAATATTTTACGGTGGACGACATTGATGCAAATCCATCAACCAATATTTATGTATCCTAAATTATTAAGTCCGTACAAACTCCACGAAACTAATAACTTAGACGGATAGTGATCGGAAAGCTGACTGATTCTGCATGAACCGTGCTAGAATTGGATATTGTTTTGCGAGGGCAAAGCATCCGCATGTTTGAATCTTTAATGAGATCCAGTCATTCAAATGTTTTACCCTGCCTGAATACGACCGCTCCGATTCCGAATTCTGACCTCTAGCGGAGCCACTTTTTTCATGAAGATTTTAAGATAGGAGGATTTTGTGAAAACCCGCATCGTAATTATGGGAGCTGCCGGACGCGACTTTCATAACTTTAATGTTCTTTATCGCAATAACCCTGATTTCGAAGTTGTTGCATTTACTGCTACTCAGATTCCGAATATTTCCGGACGCAAATACCCGGCAGAACTTGCTGGCGAACTTTATCCTGATGGAATTCCAATATTTGATGAAAAAGAATTAACGCAGTTAGTTCGGAAATACGATATTCATCAAGTTGTTTTTTCTTATAGCGATGTCTCCCATGAACACGTAATGCATCTGGCTTGTCAGGTTCTTGCCGCCGGTGCGAATTTTCAACTTGTAAATCCGATCGCGACAATGCTGCCTTCACGAAAACCTGTTGTTTCGGTGTGCGCAGTTCGCACTGGCTCAGGGAAAAGTCAAACTACACGCAAAGTAACAGATATTTTAAAGAATGCTGGACGCCATGTTTGTGTAATTCGTCACCCAATGCCATACGGCGATCTTGCATCTCAACGCGTGCAACGATTTGCATCTATGGCTGATTTAGATCGTTACAACTGTACGATTGAAGAACGTGAAGAATACGAACCGCATATCAATCGTGGTGTCACCGTTTATGCGGGTGTGGATTATCAAGCAATTTTGAATGAAGCTGAAAAAGAAGCTGACATCATTGTTTGGGATGGTGGAAATAATGATACCCCGTTCTATAAATCCAATTTGGAAATTGTAGTTGCAGATCCTCATCGCCCTGGTCATGAATTGACATACTATCCCGGTGAAGTTAATTTCCGGCGTGCGAATGTAATCGTAATCAACAAAATTGATACAGCATCATTCGAAAACATCAATAAAGTTCGGACGAATATTCGACGCGTGAATCCTGGTGCTGTTGTGATTGATGCTGCTTCACCAATTTTCGTGGAATCACCAGAAACAATTTTTGATAAACGTGTTCTGGTCATTGAAGATGGTCCGAACGCTTACTCACGGTGAAATGAAATATGGTGCAGGAATCATGGCTGCATATAAATTCGGAGCGAAAGAAATTGTTGATCCGCGCGAATATGCAGTAGATTCTATTGCAGAAACCTATCGAACTTATCCTGAAATCGGAACGCTCTTGCCTGCAATGGGCTATGGCAAAAAACAAATGAAAGATCTTGAAGATACCATCAACCGGGCAGATGCCGATGTTGTTATTATTGCTACACCGATAGATCTGCGTCGGCTGGTGAATCTTAACAAACCTGCCGTGCGTGTTCTGTACGAATTACAAACGATCGGTTCTCCTTCGCTTGAAGATGTTCTGAAACCATTTACATCCTAGTATGCGGAAGGTTGCTGTCATTGCTTTTGGTGGAAACGCCATCCTGAAAGATACCGAACGTGGAACCCAGGAAGAACAAATTAAACACACAGAGGATGCCTCCGAATTGATCGCACAAATCGTTCAGCGTGGATTTGACCCGGTTATCGTCCATGGAAATGGTCCTCAAGTTGGAAATATCTTGATTCAAATGGAAGAAGCGGTAAACAAAGTTCCACCGTTCTCTCTTGATATTTGTGTTGCAATTACAGAAGGAAGCATGGGATACATGCTTGAACGATCATTGCGCAATCAGTTTCGAAAAAGAAATATCCAGAAAGAAGTAACGTGTTTGATCACACAGGTAATGGTTGATCCGCGTGATCCTGCATTTGAAAATCCAAGCAAACCGATTGGACCGTTCTTTACCGCTTATCGTGCAGCTGCGTTAAAGAAAGAAAAAAAGTGGCCAATGGTTGAAGACAGTGGGCGAGGCTATCGGCGGGTTGTTGCTTCACCGATGCCGCAAAGAATTATTAACCTTGATGTAATCAAAACATTGACTCAGCAAAGTGTTTGTGTGATTGCTGCAGGTGGAGGTGGAATTCCTGCATATTATGATGGCCACGATAACATTAAAGGCGTTGAAGCAGTTATCGACAAAGATTATACGAGTAGTCTCCTGGCCGGGGAATTGAAGGCCGATCTTTTTGTGATTTTAACGAATGTTGATTTCGTCTCAATAAATTACAACAAACGGAATCAGAAAAATTTAACAAAGGTAAGGTTGAAAGAAATTAAACGATATTATGACAAAGGTCATTTCCCGCCTGGAAGCATGGGGCCAAAGATCAAAGCAGCGATGAACTTTATTGAAGCGGGTGGTAAGGAAGTCATCATTACGTCGGCCAAAGAACTACTAAAATCACTTCGCAGCCAATCCGGAACACATATTGTTAAGTAGCTCAAACTCAGATTCTCCCCCTTATGAAGGGGGAAGATGAAGGAGAATCATTTATGAAGCATTTCTTAAGTTTAAAAGATGTCACACCTGAACAAATGACTCAAATTTTTGAACTTACTACCGATGTAAAAAAGAATCCAGCCAAATATTCCAAATCAATGTCAGGAAAAACGATGGCAATGATTTTTCAGAAATCTTCCACCAGAACGCGCGTTTCGTTTGAAGTTGGAATGTTTCAGCTTGGTGGTCACGCATTGTTCCTAAGTTCAGCGGATATTCAGATCGGACGCGGCGAAACAATTGCGGATACGGCCCGGGTGTTGTCACGCATGGTAAATATGATTATGGCGCGAGTATATGGTCATGACATCGTAGTTGATCTCGCACGTCATGGATCTGTACCGGTGATCAACGGTCTTTCTGATTTTTCCCATCCATGTCAGGCAGTTGCTGACTACTTTACATGCTACGAACGCTGGGGAAATGTGAAAGGACGCAAGATCGCTTATGTGGGAGACGGAAATAACGTTTGTCACTCGTTGCTTTATGGCGCGGCAATTTTAGGAATGCACATCGCTGTAGCATCACCTGATGGATATAAACCGGATCGCGAAGTTGTGGAATATAGCACTGAATTAGCAAAACGCACCGGAGGTTCTGTATCAATCTTCACAGATCCATTTGAAGCCGTGAAAAATGCTGATGCTGTTTATACCGATGTTTGGGCATCGATGGGACAGGAAAAAGAGTATTTGGAGCGGAAGAAAATTTTCGCGAACTATCAGGTGAATCAAAAACTGTTCTTACAAGCCAAACCAGATGCCTTGTTTTTGCATTGTTTGCCTGCGCACAGAGGCGATGAAGTTACCGACGGCGTCATCGATAGCCCAAACTCAGCAGTTTGGGATGAAGCAGAGAATCGTTTACATTGTCAAAAGGCACTGATCCTGATTCTTGCGCGCAATCATGGAATGCTATAAACGTATAGCTTTTTTCATCATTGTTATTTTTTCATCATCAACTTTTGCTGCAGATTCCCATCTGCGAATCGTTCGGGAATTGACGAATCTCGGACCGCGAGTTTTTGGAACGAAAGAGTCAATCGAAGCGGCCGGACAAATTCGAAATCGTTTCATTTGGCTTGGTATTCACCGCGTGTCTTTGCAGGCTATTGAAGGCAAAAAACAAGGCTTCAATGTTATCGCCGTCATTCCGGGCCTGATTCAATCGAAACAAATAATCATCGGTTCACATCACGATTCTGTAGCCGGGTCTCCTGGCGCATGTGATGATGCCGGTGGAACCGCTGTACTTTTAAACGTCGCTTCACACTTCCGAAAAATGCCACCGCCATACACGCTAGTATTTTGCTCGTTCGATGGTGAGGAGTCATCTTTTGAAGGCTCGATTACTTTCGCAAAAAGTTTAACTGCTGAAGATAAGCAGAAAACAATGTTCATGCTTTGTCTTGAAAATATGGGATGGCAGCCCGGTACTCCAAATATTCAAACATTGAAGTATGACTTATATGGAAGGCGTGAACGAATTGAAGGATTAAAAGGTTATGGGTTACTAACTCCGGCACCTTTAACAAAACTTATTCTTGATTCGGCTGACACAGCGAATGTCCCTTTTTCTCATGGCGACCCTTATTTATCTTTGCTTTACCAGGTCGGTGTTCGAATTTCAAAAGTTCCATTCTTCGGCGACGATATTTCATTTGAATTTTCCGGAATTCCTGCAGTAATGTTTACGGATTCATCTTTTTCCAAATTTTATCCACAGTATCATCAGCCCGGAGATAAACCGGAAAACCTGAGTGAAAAAAGATTGTCCGACATGACTCGTTTGATTCTGACAATTCTCAATCATGCCAAGGAGGAGGATTTTGGAGAGCGGATCGATTCGAAAGATCAACAAGAATATTTAACGCTTGGCCCCATTTTTTTAACTCACAGTACTATGAGAATTTTATATTTTCTGAGTCTTGGAATTTTGATCTGGCACTTGATTCGCAAATATGGTTATCAAACACTAACTATTATTGTTCTGGTTGAAGTGTTGTTGATTGCGAATCTTTTTAATCATTATGCGACGTTTGCATTTGCTGTCTTTGGCACTTCCATTTGGATTTATCTTTTTCTCGAATACTTGAATGTTAAAAGCAAATGGCGCAATGCCATCATTTTTGCTCCACAATTTGCGATCGCTGCTTTTGTATTAGCAGCCTGGCAACAACATTTTGTATACGGCACCTATATTACCCCGCTCGACTGTATCTTTCTTCTCGCTGCTATATCCCTTTCCATCATCCGCGTAAACAAACTCCAAATTGCACACTGATAGCCACTGATCTAACTGATGAACACGGATCTGAGTTTTCTGGATCGTTGTCCCATGCCCGCCAAAGGCGGGCATTCCTGGCAGAGACATAGCCGAAAACGAAACCAACCCCGCATCCTCTTTTATTTCAGGCAATACTCACTTACTTTCGTTTTCGGCTATGTCTCCGCCAGAATCTCTTTAGAGATGGGACAACTTTATTGGACTTTCCATTTTCTTATTTCGGGCTGGACCAGGGAGGAGGAATTGCGGGAACTGATTTGCAAGGATTGGATACGGTAGGATCGGGGGTTGGTGAGGGTGCAAAGAGAACCCCAATCAATATTCCAACAACAAATGGGATAATCCATTCCGTAGGAATCAATCGCAAAGATGACAACAATCTATGTTGAACAGTCATATCTTCTTTTTCCGGCTTTGGATGGACCTCTTTGATATATCCTGCAACCCACAACAAAAACAACACACGATAACAGGTAAGCCGGTCGAGTTCTGGATCAGAAAGAATTTCTGCCAATGAAGCAGAATCTTTTAAATAACGCAACATTCTTCGTTCTTCCGCTTTTAACGCTTTTTCAACAACTTCAAACTCACACACCCTGTATTCTCCTAACACTTCCTCGGCAAATTCAACTGCACTTCGAATCTCAAGCGAAGTCCGTTCGCTTTGAAGAAGAACCTCCGATAAAGAAAGTTCAATTTGAATCATCTGCGGTTTTAACTGCGCAAGACGCGGGGAATAGAAGAGATGTGTCGAAGTTTCCATCAAAAAATGAGCATGAGTAAAACAATGCTCCTTTAAAAGATTGCGCAATATATCAGGTTCTAAGAAATTTTTTTGAACCACAGCTAATCCTAAAGATCGCGTTTCAGTTATCAAACTTTGAGCCCATGTAATCTTTTCCTGTTCGATTGAACTTTTCTCGTACAGAAATCTGGTGAAGGAATAATCCGCAGAAGTTGAAGAGAAGCAAATAACCTCACCATGCTTGATGGTCCAGTACAAATAATTTCGGCCAAGCTGAGCGGTCAATGTTCCACTTTTTCTGAAATAACTCAGCTCACGAATCATTTCCCATCGCGATAACACTTCTAGTGCCATTGTTGGCTCCCCTCCACAATTTTTACAAATGGAAAAGAAGGAATGAATAAATAATCAAAGTGTGAATATTCAAAGTGAAGTTGATCAAGATCATCCGAAATAAACATTGGAGCGGTTAAAGCAACTGATCCACGAAACCAGATCGCCTTGCCACCATTTTGAAGTATTGCAAGTAAACTATCGCGTTTATCGGCTTCTATGCTGAACGTGGATTCGTAAATTTCCGATTTCCAGCTATCCAGTTCTGCACCCGGTACTGAACTGGAACCAGGTATAAGAATTAAGCTTGAATCCAGACCATTATGGTTGGAGCTTCCAAATGCAATTAACAAAGCTTGTATCCTGACAAATGCAGGTGCACTTTGTGTAACAGAAATCGATCCGGTTGAGATTAAGCAAAGCGGATGTCGATAATTCGCTGATTCGATTGATTGAACACTGCTGTCTAAAAGTACATTTGCAGCAGAAAACAAATAGATTGGGGCAATTGATTTCGTGTCAGTAAGATGAGGAATTTGTGCATAAGATTGCTTAATTCTAACGGCATTATCAAACCCAACGTGAAGTAATCTGATAATTCCAAGATCAATGGTGTTATAAAGAAATCGCCAGCGATTTCCCGATTGTTTTTGGAGTTCAATCAAATCCAAATTTATTTCGTACTCCGATCCATTCCAAAAAATGGGATTCTGTGAGGTGATGTATAAACCTTTTGTCTGAGCTTCATTGAGAAATTGGGCAGGATTGCAAAGGGTTGTTAAAGTCGGATAGGCAATCGTTTGTTCAGTTGTTTTTCGAAAAGATGCATTTGGTGTTGGACTAACGTTGCCTTCAACGAAATCTCTAAACCGCACAATCGGGTTTTGTAGATTCAATCCATTCGCTACAAATACGCGCCCATCGATCAACGATGCAGCCGGTAAGGATTGAACAGCGTTTAAGTAGAGTGCAAAATCTTCAAGGCGGATCTGATCGATGTTGCAATTCAAACTTGAGTTGTAACGTCCCTTTGAAACATTTACCTGAATGTCATTTACCGCTGATAAATTCCAGGGAGATTTTAGCTGGCCAGTGACAGTAAACCCGTTCCAAACATAAGGAACCAATTGCTTACCTTGCCAATGCAAAGGATCATAAAAAAATCGAGGAACACCCGGATCAAAATTATGAGTATCTACCATCAATCTTGTAACTTGTTCGCACGCAATCCGCGCATTTTCATTTTCAAAAAGATTGTGAGCTGATGCGTAGTAACTTGCAGAAATCAAAAGCAGGATTAAAGCGAACAGGGTTAGCACCAGTAAAAACATCAGGCTTAAGACCAAAGCGAATCCGTTTTTCATGGTGTCACTGTGAATGAAGATTGAATGAAACCGGCATGCCAGTTGATTTTCAGACGTACACCGTTCCATTCATATTGAAATGCTTCTACTGGAGCAAAATACGGTTGGGATTGTCCCGAAGGTCCGATCCAATACAATGCATTGTCATTGTGCGCAAATCCATGAACCTCAACCGGCGCAAAAAATCCCGATGTAAAATTTTCCTCAGTGAGAAAGAGCTGCAGTTCTAAATGTAATTCAGATGCCTGGGGCGTAATCGTGAGCACTTTTCCGTAATTCCATCCGTAATTTCCATTCGTGGTTACGCCTGCAACCACAACAACAGTATCAACTGCCACAGGAGAACCTGATGGAACGCGCCAAATGGGGCCTACTTTAATGAATGGTGCTGGATCTGCTATTGGACGTGCAATTGAAAATGAATCAGCGGATGGTGTTTGTCCAAAATCTAATCCTGAAAAGAAATATGGAACTTCGGATAGCGCCGGATTTTTCTTAAACCGGCTGGCTGAACTCTGGAAGAATGCTTTGAATGCAAGTAACCGATAATTCGATTCTTTTTCCGGTTTGGTTCGGCTAATCATCATTTGCGAAATCTGCATTTCAGCATCCAGAGCTTTATATCCAGAAAGAACGAGTGTTAGAAAAAATGTTGTAGCACACAAAAACTCCACCAGGGTTGATCCGCGCATATTCACTCCGATCTGTAGAAGATGCTTTCGACAATTACACTTGCTGCCGGGCGATACAGCACACGACATTGGATTTGACGGGTACCAAAGTAAGGTGTGTTTGTTTGAATCCTCCATTGAAGAAGAAAACTTCCTCGCTGTTCTTCCTGTTGCCCTTCAATCAAGTCTTGCAAAGGAACGGCGCGTAATTCTTCAATCTTTTCCAGCAAAAGAAGTGACGCACGTTGGCTCATTTTCCCTTTTCCAATTAAGTGAAGAGATGTCATATTTGTCCTTCCCAGAAACAAGAGAGCAAATAGCAGCAAAAAAAGACTGATTAGCACCTCTGCATACGTGAACCCCTTGTCTCGCATGGCAAGTGCACACTTCAAGCCGCGTGCCAGAAAGAGATGCTCGATAAAAATTCTTGCGCGAGTAAAACTGACGTTGTACAGCGTTTTCAGAGTTAGGAAGTTTTGATTTTATGCGGACTTACGGCTGCCAACACTGCTTGTCGGTCAGCTAAATCTGGAAGATACGAGAATCAAAATGATGTAAACGGCAATGATGCCTAACACAGCGTTGTATTCGCCATTTTGCCATGCTTGCCTGAAAGAAAATTGAGTAGTCGAAGTTGAATATGGCGAAAATCCAGGATAGAAGGCAGGAACCCTGTCTGCGTAGACAGGATATTCTTGAAATTTTTCACGCAGGATCATTTCTTCATATTTAATCACCGGGATATAAACCAGAACGAAGTATGCGATGATCAGGAGCCACACCCAGATACTTCCACTTATCAAACCAAATCCAATCGCAATCAAAAAGCTTCCTAAATATAAAGGATTACGGATGAATCGATAAGGACCACCGGTGGTCAAAATCTTTTCCTTCTGCAAATGACCGGCTGCCCAAATACGGATTAATTCGCCAATAGTGACAAGAATTAAGCTTGGAATGAAGAATCGAGAGTTATATCGCGCCAACAATAAAGCCGCCAAAACAAGTGGAATTCCGATGGTACGCCGATGGCGTCTGAGAAACGCGGATGTCTGCATATTGCCAGCATTATGGCCTGCAGAATTCGAGCGTGCAAGGTGGGGAAAAAAGTTACTGATTTTGATCTAGCGAAGTGGAGAGATAAAACGTTTTTTTCACAGCATCCAGTACCGGCCCAACGTCCAGTTTCTTTAAACACTGAACGCCAATCGGACATGTGCGTTGATAGCATGGACTGCATTCGTAATTGATGGTGCAGGATGCATCTTGCGGATTCCAGGGGCCATTTCGTAATGGATCCGTTGGTCCATAAATCCCGACCACAGGAACACCAAGCGCTGATGCAAGATGAAGAGGCCCGGTATCTCCGCTGACCATCAATCTCGAACGGTGCGTTAGTGCTACCAATTCGGCAAGATTCGTGCTGAACGAGATTACTGCAGGTGAAATGCATTTACGGGCAATCTTATCGGCCAATTGTTTTTCGCCAGGTCCCCAAATAATTAAGGCGGGAATGTGCAGATCGTTATAAATCAGATCAATCAACTGAGCAAATTTATCGATGGCCCATTGTTTGGTGACCCAACCACCGCCTGGATTAATAAGAATGAACCGATCCAATTCCAATTTCTGAAGTTCATTTTCAACATATTGAACGGCTTCTTCTTCAGGATAGATGTGGAAATTGAGTGCCTCATTTGAGGTAGAAATGCCGAGCGATTCTAACATCGCTAAATTCTTTTCGATGATATGACGTCTCTGGTGCGTTTGACTGTTCAGCTCATTCAAAAATATGCTGCTCCAGGACTCTTTCCGATCTTCATGGCCCATACCAATGCGGCGTGCAGCACCTGTGATCCGAGCCAGAACTGCCGATTTAAACAAACCCTGAAAATCCATAGCAACATCGAATTGCTGGCTCCGCAAATACCGCAGAAAACTAACAACTTCTTTCCACACCGCTGGAGTAAAGATTCGACGACGCCAACTTCGAGAATCAACCAATAGGAGTTGATCAATTGCAGGATGATTTTTTAGCAATGGAGCCATTGATTTTTCGGCAACCCAGGTAATGCGAGCATGCGGAAATTTTTTGCGGATTAAGTCGGCTACAGGCAGGGTATGAATCACGTCACCGATGGAACTTAAACGCAAAATGCAAATCGAGCGTGGTTCGGCCTGTGAACCGGGACGTGATTTCTTCAAATAACCAACCGGTGGATTGAACTCCTCCGGGGTCGGTACCTGAACTTCCATGCTGCCTAACCTTCCGTTTCTGAACGTATCAGCGCAATAGAGTGATCGCCGCCTGTGCAGTGAAGATGCGCCTTAATTCTACCAGCAAACGATCTGCGGTGTCATCTTAAACATAAGAATGTGCTCAATATCCTGCAATCTTATTGTTTCTCAATAGTGTTGAAGATCTCCTGAAACTTCGGCACTACTATTTCCTGAAGCGGCGTTTGATTTCTTCAAACAACCAACGTGTGGATTGAACTTTCTCTCCGCCGGTTATGCTATTTGAACCACCATAATGTTTTACGGTGTCTCTTTCAGGAATTGTGTCTGGAGTGTAATCGCTGCCTTTGCAATGAAGATGCGGTTTTAGTTCCAACAATAAACGATCTACAGTGTCGTCATCAAAAATCAAAATATGATCTACACTCTCCAATCCTGACAAAATTGTCGCACGTGCATCCTGATCTAGAACAGGGCGTCCGTCACCTTTTATTCTTCTAACAGATGAATCGGAATTTAATCCGACAACCAGAATATCTCCTAGCGATTTGGCTTCGTTAAGATATCGGACATGACCAACATGCAAAACATCGAAACATCCGTTTGCGAAAACAATTTTTTTGCCATCGTCTTTTTCTAAGATGCGCTTAAGATCGGCAAGCGTTCTCACTTTTGATTGCATTTTTTACCACGAAGGCACAGAGGATTATAGGTGCATACTGGCGACGCGAATTGCTTCGCTGAGTTCTTCAATTGAAACTGTGGCCGCACCCCGCTTCATCACGGTAATTCCGGCGGCACAATTCGCTAACCGTGCTGCATCATAAAAAGAAGCACCGGAAGAAACCGCCAACGCAAACGTGCTGATTACAGTATCACCGGCACCTGTGACATCTACGATGTCTGTCGATCCGAAAATTGGAATCATGGCGGGTGGAGCATCGCTTGTAAATAGAGCCATTCCATTTTTACCACGGGTAATCAAAAGTGCTTTCATTCCTAATTTCTGCAATAAGTCGTTTCCAATTTGAACCAGCAGATTGTTATCCAGAATTTTTCCCAGCAACGATTCAACTTCTGGTTCATTCGGTGTTGCGGCGGTCGCACCCCGATACAACGGAAGACGCTGTCGTGAATCAACAAAAACCGGGACTCCTGAACGCGTAGCTTCTGCAAGAACAGGCTCCAATTGATTCGGATCTGCGATTCCCAATCCATAATCGGAGATGATCAACGCATCCAGTTTGTTCATCAACGAAATTGCACGTTCGCGTAATTCCAGATGACAGGAAGCATCAGAACTCATGACATGACAGCGATCGAGTCTCAAGATTTGCTGCCTTACGGAATGCGGAGAACCGGCCACTATTCTTTGTTTAATAAATGTTGGATGTTGATAATCGGCAACAACTCCATCCGTAGGAATTCCTTTTTCTTTCATCAATGAAAATAGAGTACGTCCTGGAAGATCATTACCCAGAACTCCAAATGGATAAGGAATGCCACCAAGAGTGTGGATATTATTAACTGCGTTAGCAGCGCCACCAAGGCCGATTTGCGAATCTTCGTAATTCACGATGAAGACCGGCGCTTCACGGGAGAATCGATGAATGGTCCCAAAAACATATTCATCAGCAATCAAATCGCCGTAAACTCCGATTTTTTTGCCGCGAAGTCTTGGTATAAGTTCGAGTAATTCTTTCATTTTATATAGCGGACTAGAAGTCCGCGGCCCGTAATGCAGGCTGGAAGCCTGCGCTCCTTAGTTGTGTCTTTCACTATCATCCGTTTGGGATTCCAACCTGTTGCGCAATACACGCGCTGGTGTTCCAACAGCAAGTGAGTATGGTGGCAAATCAGAATTCACAATTGCGCCGGCACCAATCACGCAATCTCTGCCGATTTTGGAACCATCCAAAACAATCACACCTGCACCAAACCAGCAATTATCATCAATTAAAATTCCGCCACGACTCAGTGACGGTTGCTGAATCACGGGAACATCGGTCCGTGAAAAATCATGATTCCCACCGCCAACAAAATAAACATACGATGCAACCAGAGTGTTTTTGCCCATCTCTACTGCAACTTCTGAATGCACCAACGAATTCTGCGCGATGTTTGTTCCATCACCAAGCTTAATGTGTCCGCCTTTGCAGCTCAAAATATTATTGCGGCTCAACACACAATTATTTCCAAGTTCAATTCCTAATGGATCATTGCCTTTTGCATCCAACACGCAATTTTCATCAATGATGCAATTATCGCCAATCTTTATTTTATGCGGATGCCTGATTGTGATATTGCGTCCGAACGTAACATTTTTTCCGATCCGGCCGAAAACTGATGGATAAAATATTTTTCGCAACAGATATCCCAAAGCACCCGATCTAGCATTACATAACATCATCACCAGCTCATATTTGATCAACACCCACCAGGAACGCACACCGATCTGCATGTCCATATATTTCGCAAGCGGACTTTTTGCAGTGGTTGTAAGCTGCGATTGAAAATCGGTATACGGACGTCCTATAGGGGTGATACCTTCTGTGGCTTTCTGATCCATCACCAGAATTTTAGCTTAATCGTAGGTTAAAGCGGAATTTATTGCTTGACTTGAATTTGATGAACGGCTTTTCCGCCGTGGTTGATAATGCGGTTGCTTTCGCCGTTAGGACTGCGATATGAAATCATGCAGCATCCGATGCATCCACGAAAAACGTTCGCTTTCTGAATTTGCTGCCGGAATTGCTTGTATTTTTGGCCGTTCCAGATTTCCATCAAACTATGTTTTCTGATATTTCCCATGTTGTAGCTGTAACAAGGAAATACATCACCATAAGGTCCAATATGCATCGTTGACCAAACAACATTACAGGTGAAATGTTCCAGGTCCGGCGTGTTTTGATAATGATCCACAATATCATCGATCGGCATTATCGGATTAAATCGCACTTCGGTAATTTTCTTTTCTTTGGATCGTCTGATAAGTTCAGTGTACACATCGCGCAACAGTTGCCCATCAATCGGGCGCACCGGAGGCGGAACTTTCTGATGAGCCTTAGGATCTGGACCTTCAATTCCGTACGAAGATGGCTGATTGTTCACAACTTGATATGAGACCATATCAATGCCGTTATCTTCAGCAATCTTAAAAATGTCCACAAGGTTGTTGATGTTTTCATCGGTGATGACAACCTTTAAATCGATGATCGGAAATTTTTTCTTCTGCTTACGTTTTTCAGCACCTAGAGTTTCAATGGTATGAACCGTTTTTTTGTAAGCACCTTTAATTTTCGCGATCCGATCGTGAAGCTCTTCAGGACCTTCAATCGAAACGCCAACCGACATCATTCCACTTGCCAGCAAATTTGGTGCACCCATTGAGATCACTTCGGCAAGTTTCTGATCATTAAGGACAGTTCCATTTGTAACAAAATGACCTTTATGACCTTTGCTGATGTAGCGAATGATGTCCATGAAATCGTAACGGGCTGTAGGTTCGCCGCCAGTAATAGTGACAACAGAATACCGCGGCAGCTGATCGACGGTCTTTTTGACTTCATCCAGGGTCAGCACATTCGGCTGCATCTTCCAGGCACGTTCGATATTCTCCGGGGCAACAACCATGCAGAATTCACATCGCAGATTGCAGAAATGCGTAATGACAATCGCCACCCGCAATGGAGGCAAGGCTCTGCCCTGCTTATCGAACTTCTTTGGAACAGTTGCGTAAACCGAGGTTAAGTCTTTGTATAGATTACCGAAATTCAATGTTCACCCTGTGTGGCACTCTCGAGACGTGCCTATGGCTTGCATATTATATCAATCTAGGCTCTCGATGGCCAATCAGCAGTATTCTTACCGCAAACCTGGCTTAGCCGCGCAAATATTAATTATTAATAAATATGGCATAGGATTAGAATACTTTTGGCACAAAAATGACCGGAAAAGAGTTTTTTAACAGGATATCCAACGGTGAAATCGACATCATTCAGCAATTGTTATCTATATTGGAGGAAACAGGATCTGACTATTGTTTGATCGGCGGATTAGCTGTTAATGCCTATGCTGAGCCGGTCGTGAGTCTGGATTTGGATCTTGTGGTTGCAGCGGACGAAACTGAAAAGATTTGTCGGGAAGCTCAAACAAAAGGATTTAAGTTGGAAAAATTTGAGCATAGTATCAACCTTACGCGCCCTAAATCGGATTTACGTATACAATTGCAAACAGACAACAGATACCAAGAATTCATTTCACGTGCCAGTCTCCAGGATGTGCTGGGCTATAAGATGAAAGTTGCATCGCTGGAAGATCTTATTCAAGGAAAGATTTGGGCTTATTCAGATCCGAAGCGCCGCAGAAGCAAAAAGCAGAAGGATTTGGCTGATATTGCCCGTCTCGTGGAAACCTTTCCAGATATTGAATCTAAATTGCCTGACTTTATTCGAAAAGCGCTGGGATGATTTTGCGATTACTGCTTCCTGGCCTCAATGAACAATGCGTAGCCTTGAAATGGCCAGAGTTTATCGAGCCGAGTGAAGGCATAAATAAAAGGATACATTGCGGAATAAAGCTTCATCGAGCCTTGATGTTTTTGAAAGCTTTCTTTTGATCCAATCGTGATATGGCCATCGCGTTTTCCAGATTCGCCTTCCATCCCTTTTCCCAGAATTTTTACAAACGCGAAGTTGATTCCCATTTCGATAAATTCAGTAAAAAACTTGGAATAAGTGCTGGAATCTAAAATGTTATAACCCTGCTTTTGCAATCTCTGGCTCAAATCTTTTACATCGTATCCTTCACGGACGTGTCCATATTTATCTAACGTCAATCCGATAGCAGGCTTGATTTTGTTCAGAACAAACGCTGGTCCTGTAGTTGGAGTAGAAATTAACAACTGACCACCTGGTTTCAATACCCGAAACAATTCATTCATCGCCGCGCGATCATCATGAACATGTTCCAAATAATCCAGCGAAACAATTACATCAAATGTTGAGTCCGGAAATGGCAACACATTAGTAGGAATCTGCAGCACGCCTTCTTTAACGAAAGCCATTGCACCAGCGACATTGCTCTTGTCAGTATCAGCATGAAACCAAGTGCCGCCGGCGCTTCTTAAAAAATGGGATACGGTGCCGCGGGCGCATCCAACTTCGAGACAAACTTTGCCTTGAAGACTTTTCAGCGACTTCAGAAGGAGATCAATCTTCTCCTTCTTCTTCAATGATTTTTTGTAGAGTTGTAACTGCCAGTCTTCCATAGCTCAGATGCTGGATGCTCGATGCTGGATGCTAGGGGTTTATTACGAAGCTGTGTTGTGAAGCTCCTAGCATCCAGCATCTAGCATCAATCTTCCTCATAGCGAGTACGAAAGAACTTGTTGAGAAAGTTGTAACCGATCAAATTATCGCTAACGAACGTGCGGAGATTAATTTTGGGGACCCCAACTACTTTCTTGCGCCAGAGCCGGTCACAAGTATTGCATGGACTGATCTTTTGCCATTCTTGCTTCACCAGCGAATCACGCAACCCAACCAGCGGTTTGCCATCCCAAATTTCGCGAATGCTTTGAGTTCGCAAATCACCCATGATTAATTCCTGAAAGAAATCTTGTGGACATGGCGTAACGTGTCCATCCCAGAGAATCGTAAGCGAATACCACAAAAATGAACAATGCGAATACGATTCACGATGGCAATATTGATCAATTACCGGATTACCATTGATTATGCCGGCCCAATTGTGCGGCTTTTTAATATAGAGCTGATCCAACGGCAGATCATCAAATTGCCGGATAAATTCCTGCTTCCCATCAGTATTTCCATCCAGATCAATGACCTGAAACACAGTGAAGGGTTTTTGTAATCTCGCTTCCTTTTTCATTCGAAGGAATTGAAGAATATTTCCTAACGTCTTTTCGAAATTCGATCCGATTCGAATTTTTTCGTACGGTTCTTTCTTGAAACCATCAAACGAAAAACTAAGAAGATCCAATCCGGAATCTAGAATTGCTCCCGACATCTTTTCACTGAGAATCGTCGCATTTGTATGAAGGCGGGTTTTGATCCCTTTTTGCGAAGCATATTTGATCATCTCCGGCAATCCTTTATGAAAAGTGGATTCACCACGGTGTGCTAAATTGATGTCATAAACGTGATCCGCAGCTTCATCGATGATCTTTTTGTAGAGGTCGAAATCCATGTGAGTTTTGCCCTTCGTAACCTCTGTAATTTTCGGATCACTTTGAGGACACATCGGGCATTTCAGATTGCAATAAGGTGTCGGCTCAATCCACAAACGGATTGGTAACGGAATTCCCTGTACCTTTTTGCCACGGTATGCCATGAAAATCTTGGCAAGCCGGTAAAGATGTTCGGATTTATGCATGAGACGGAAAAGGTAACATTTTGATTCTCGACATTCAAGTATAAATCTTTTTTTAACCCGGCGATCTCGGGGGTGAAAAAGATATAGAATCAAACCGGGAATGGGGAAATGACCTGGGACAATCTCATAGTTTGGGGTCGGGGTGTCGGATTCATCGTTGGAGCAGGATTATTCTGGCTTCAATATTTCGATCTGAAAGATTACCTGAATCCAGAACCAAGGCGGATGCTGGTGCTGTCTTACTTTTTAGGAGCAGCCGCTGCAGGACTCGGCCTTTTGTTGTATCGACTGTTCGAATTCTTCGGTGTGCCGGATGATCCCGGCAACACGCCGCTTGCCATTCTTATGTACTGCTTTTTTGTCGTTGGGCTGATCGAAGAAGGGGTTAAGTTTGCAGCGGCACGTTTCATTGTATTTCGGACAATCCACTTTGATGAACCGATCGATGGATTAGTTTATTCAAGCGCGATCGCGATCGGATTCGCAAGTGTCGAAAGCTTAATTTACACACCTTTAATATCATGGCCTTATCAGCTTGCACGCGACCTTACAGCGCCGCTCACGCATTCATTGTTTTCCGCGATTTGGGGATTTGGTTGCGCTTATGCTTTCTTTCGATCCCGCACCAGCTTTCAAAAAATTTCGTGGCAGATCTTTTCTCTAATAACTGCGATGGCCGCACACGCAATCTTTGATTTCTTTCTGCTTTCACAAAATGCAACATATGTTGCAAGTCTAATTGCGCTTGTTCTTTGGTCTTTAATGATCTGGCGCGCACGTCAAATCGTGCACCTGAGGCCGATCGTTCATTGATTGGTGATGGCTTGCAGCAATTCCTTTTCGGTAATTAATCCTGTTTTTGAATAAACTCGACTTCCGTTTTTGAAAACAAAAGTAGCTGGAAGTGCGCCGATCCATTGAGGATCAATTGAGTTCACCATTTTTTCAAAGTCATCACCTTCCCTGAGAGCAACCCGATAGTTCATTCCATGTTTTCGTGCGAATATCTGCACCTGAGGCTCATGATTTAGTTCATCCATCGATATTCCTACTACATTTATTTCTGGATGTTGCTGCTGGAACTTGATGAACAATGGAATTTCTTCGACACAAGGCTGACACCACGTCGCCCAAAAATTGAGTACTACTGTTTCCTTTTCTGCGGGCAATTTTGCAATTGCAGCATCGTTGATTCGCTGAACCCTGATTCCAGAGCTGCAGGCAGCTACTAGAATCAGAACGATTCCTGCGATAGATTTCAAACGCGTTTGATGCTGCATCCAAATGCCTTGGTCTTATCTTTGGCAATTTGTTTGCCGGAAAGTAATTCATCCAGCGCACCACGGATGTCATCTGAATTTGCACGCGATGCATCGGTCGTTGGATTTTTGCTGTTACCAAGAGCACCGTGATAACGGATCATTCCACTTCCATCAATGACAAAAGCTTCAGGTGTCACCTGGGCGCCGTATAAATCAGCAATTTTATTGTCTTCATCCTTCACAACCTGAAATGGGAAATGTTCTTTGGCATGAGCGGCAACATCAGCCACAGTTTCAGATTTGTTGGAGTTGATCCCTAAAACAGTGATTCCTTTTGCAGAATAATCTTTGGAGAGATCGGCCATAACCTTATTAAAGGCCTGTGAATAAGGACATTTTGTTGAAATAAAAATAACAACCAGATTCTTGCCCGAAAAATCAGATAGTTTTACTTCCTGGCCGCTGCCATCCTTTAGAGCAAAATCGGCTGCTTTTTGGCCGGCATCAAGAGCAAAAAGTGAAGAAGTAATCAAGAGCAAAATTAGCGAAACCTTAATAAACATTGGTAACTCCTTTTCTGATAAAAATAAAACGTTCTTATGTTCTTGCAAATTTAAAGGAATTTTCTGAAAAACGTAATAGTAGATTGTATCTATTCTGGAGGGAACATGAAAATGAAATTCACTGTAATTTTGACATCGATCTTATTTATTGCCTTCAACTTGTGGGCGGAGGGTCCGCTGGATCGTTTCAAAGCCCTGGAAGGCGATTGGAGTGGGAAGTTTACTGACGGCAATGAAATCAATGTGTCGTATACAACCATTTCGGGCGGCAATGCCGTGATGGAAACATTCCGTCTACCGGATGGAACCGATATGCGAAGCATTTATCACATGAATGGTGAAAAACTGATGATGACCCATTATTGCGAGTCGGGAAATCAGCCGCGGCTTCAATCAGGAACATTGTCAGCAAGCAAAGACGTTACTCTCAACTTTCTTGATATTACAAACCTCAGTGCTGAGCCTAAAATGTCTTCCTATTTATATAGAGTTGAATTTCATTTCGGCGATAAGGATCAATTCAGCCAGGACATCACCTGGATGATTCAGGGCAAAGAAAGCACCAACAAGCTGATGCTGGTCAAGAAGAAATAACTACGGAGCGCAGGCTTCCAGCCTGCATTACGGGCCGCGGACTTCTAGTCCGCTCTTGACAACTATTTTAGTAAATACTAAAATAGTTATTATGGTTGATATTTTTAGTGCGCTCAACACTCCGCGTCGCAGGGAGATTTTGCGTTTTGTATGGAACGATGAAAAGACAGTCGGAGAAATCTGCGGTGCGCATCCGGATGTAACATTTGGCGCAGTATCACAACATCTCCGGATCATGGAAGAAGCTGGTCTTGTTACCAAAAGGCAAGAAGGGCTTCATCGCTACTACAAAGCGCGTCGCGAAGAGCTGGGTCCACTTCAATCCTGGCTGGAATCAATGTGGGATTCGGCTTTGTATCGATTAAAAATCAATGCTGAGCTTGAGCAAGCGCGTCGTGGTCCTAAGCCTCAAAAGAAAAGGAGGAAAAAATGATGGAACTCAATCAAATGTTAGAAAGAACAATTGTCATTTGCGCAGAACGGAAAACCGTATTTCGATACTTCACCGATTCAAAACGGTGGGCATCATGGTGGGGTGAAGGTTCCACAATTGAAGGAAAACCTGGCGGCAAAGTGCTGATCCGTTATCCCGGGAACACTACCGCATCCGGTGAAGTTTTGGAAATTTCAGAAAATAAACGCGTGGTATTTTCATACGGCTATGACTCGGGCAAGCCAATTCCTCCTGGCTCTTCAAAAGTTACGATCACAGTGCGTGATCATCCGGAAGGAACAGAACTAAAACTGGTTCATGAATTAGCTGATCCTGCCGTTCGCGATATGCACATTCAAGGATGGAAATATCAGCTTGCGTTGTTTGCAAATGTGGTTTGCAAAGATCAACATGCTGGCTACGCACAATTACTGGATGACTATTTCAGCATGTGGAATTTGTCCGATGCGAATTCCAGGAAGCAGATACTCGAACGCATCACATCACCTGACGTTCGATTTAAAGACGCATATGGCTGTGTTAGCGGAAGAGAGGACTTCAGCACGCACCTCAGTGCAGCGCAACAATATATGCCTGGGTTAACTTTAATGCGGGAGGGAGATCCGATGGAATGCCAGGGAACGGCAATGATTCGTTGGAGTGCAAAACGATCTGATGGAACTGAAGCAGCCCGCGGCACCAGCATGTTTCATTTCACACCGAATGGGCAGATCAAGAGTATCGTTGGCTTTTGGATGCAGACTTCTTAAAAACTTTGGCAAGCTCTGAATTCGCGGCATTATATAAGAAATTCATGCAAAACACCGATTGCATGTAGCCTACAGAATATGTTGGGTGTAGCTGAGAAAGATTCAAAAAACGATAGGCAAGGAACTCTTCGTTTGTGGATCTTGCTTTTTGTTTTTTACTTATTCGTATCTATAGCATTTACCTGGCCGCTCATCCTCCACACCGAATCATTTGTTCCTGGTCCTGTTAGACTTCAAAAGCCACGACCCAACGAGGATAGTTTTCAATTTCTATGGAACATTTGGTGGGTCTCCGAAGCGATAGATGAATGGCGAAACCCGTTTGAATGTCCTTATCTCTTTCATCCTCAAGGTGCACGCTTATATTTCCACGCGCATACGATTCTTCAAGGAGTGATGGCTTACCCTTTTGTCAAAACATTCGGATTAATCATAGGAACAAATATCGTCCTTATATTGCAGTTGACATTAGGTGCTTTCATTGCAGCGTTACTAGGCTGGGAGATCACAAAGGACAAATCAATTGCCTGGTTTTCAGGCATCGCTTTGGGATTTTGTCCATTTGTTTTTGGTCGACTGCAAGGACATTGGTGTTGGTCATCAATTGCACCACTCATACTAGTTGCATGGCTTCTTCTACGATTGAAAAAGTATCCTTCTTTAATCTCAGCAGTCTTGTTGTCTGTTGGTTTCATTCTGCTCGCACTGGCAGACTCAACTTATCTTATCTTCGGCTTTCTGCTCGCCGCCTGTCTGGTAGTATGTTATCCAAAAAATGGCTATCTCAGCAGCCCTTTTTATCCTGATGTATTCGCCAGTGTTGATAGGTTCATATCGGGAATATCAGCGCGGCGGGACAGAAGCAGTTCAACGCGGGCGCGAACAATCCTTTTCGGCAGATGTTTTCGAATATCTCACACCAAATATCGCACATCCACTTCTACGGAACTATTATCCATTTTCCAAATTCGTTCAACGTAATAGATTCGGAGTTGAGGCAAGAAGGCTTTGGCCGGGCTTAGGCGTTTTATTTTTTGTCTGTTTTCTTTTTTATCGCAGACGATTTGATTCTTATCCAGAAACACGCTGGTTTATTTTAATCACATCAATAAGTTTTGCTCTTTCATTAGGTAGCCCCATTCACGTTCTTCAACGTAATACAATACCGTTTTTGTACGGAGCCGTTGACCATATTCCGATTCTTGGTTACATTCGCGCACCAGGAAGATATGGAATACTTGTTCAGTTAGGTTTGACGTGTCTTGCGGCCATCGGAGCCATACAAATTGTGGGCCGCTACGGAAGAAAGTTCGTTATCGCGGCTGGAATATTCATTCTTTTTGAGTTTCTGCCTGCACCAATTCCTTTGGTTTCTACAAGAGTGCCTCAGGCAATTTCAGTGCTCGCAAAAGAGCCTTATGGTTGTGTTTGGGATGTGGGGGTCCTGGATCTTGAAACATTGCTCTATCAGACTGCCCATCGGAAACCTGTAATCGGTGGATTCTACTCACGTATATGGTCTTATGACAGAATTCCCGGCAAGACACTGCGGTTGCAAACGCGTCGCGCAACTTCCGGGAATCTGAATGCTGAAGAAGAGTTGAGCAACACCTTCTCAAATTGGAATGTGCGCTATGTTCTTAATGCAAAAGATACTGACTTTCCTCATTTACTTTATTTACACTCCAAGCAACTTCTTACTGTGATTTACCAGGATTCGGAGTGGACGCTGTATGGGGTGAATGCTGGAAAAAAATAGTTAAACAGCTGAATTTATCCATTTCACACCGGAAGGACGATCAAGAGTAGCGTTGGCTTTTAAATGCCGACTTCTTAAAAACTTTGGCAAGCACTGAATTTGCGGCATTGTAGCCACACATTCCATGAACTCCGCCACCGGGTGGCGTAGAACTTGAGCAGATAAAAAGCCGCGGATTGGGAGTGGAGTAAGGATCCCACTTTAATACTGGCCGTGCGATGATTTGCATGAAATCATTTGCGCCACCGCCAATATCTCCACCGATTATGTTTTCATTATGCTGATGCAATTGAGTGGAGTTAAAAGTGTGACGGGCAAGAATTAAGTTTTTGAATCCCGGTGCAAATCTTTCAACTTGATTTTCAATTGTTTCAGTTCGATCAACGTCAGATCCATGCGGCACATGACAATACGCCCATCCTGTATGCTTCCCCGCAGGCGCGCGAGTTGAATCAAACAAACTTGGCTGTGCAAGAATCACAAATGGTTTCGCTGAGATTTTGCCGTTCCATGCAGCGGATTCGCTTTGTAAAATTTCTTCGAATGTTGAACCAAGATGCACAGTGGCTGCTTTTGCACATGCAGGATCTTTCCATGGAATCGCTCCGTTCAATGCCCAATCCATTTTGAAAATTCCAGGACCATATCGATAATTCAACAACCGTTCCCGAAATTTCCCGGCAAGTGATTGCCTCCAACTGAGGCAACTTGCTTGGGGGTTAGCGCCATTAAAATCGCTCTTGAAGCTGGAAGCGATTTGATCGATTCGATTTTTCTGCCGCTAATGATTTCTCCACCCAGCGATCTGAAATATTTTTCCATGCAATCAGTAATCCGCTGAGAGCCGCCGCGTATTATCGGCCATCCAACCATATGAGCGACCACCATTAACGAAATTCCAAATGAGGCAGTTGCTAGTTTGTCCAACGCAACCATGGAATGTGCAGCGCAGCCGGAAAAGATCGCTTTGGCTCTGCTTGTTTTGAATTTGGAATTCGCCAGATCACATGAACTGCGCATTGCAGCCAATCCAAATCTGGCCATAAGCAACGGATGTTTCGGAATTCGCAGCGGTTTTAAAATCTCGGCAAGCAATGCTTCACCTTGATCTACAAACGGCCTGATTAATTTCAGGTATGAGTTTTTATCTTCACCTAAAGTTTCAGCGGTCTGTTCAACTGACTTTGAAAGGAATGCAGCAGGCTCACTATCAAATGGATGAGCAAGCGCAAAGGGAGATTCAATCCACCCCAAACCATATTCACGCAGAGGCAATGTTTTTAAAAATGGTGAGGTGACCCCCATTGGGTGTACGGCCGAACAGACATCGTGAACAAAATTCGGCAGAGTAAGTTGTTCGCTCCGGGCGCCGCCGCCAATTTGCTGGCTGCTTTCATAAATGCAAACAGATAAGCCATGACGTGCGAGTTGTATCGCAGCGCTTAATCCATTCGGACCAGCACCGATCACGATCGCATCATATGTATTTTCTGGCATTCTTCTAAGCCGATGAATCCAATATAAGCCAGAGTCCCAGAAAATCGTAGTAAACTTATCTCACCGAAACTCTCCGGTAAGTGAAATCAAAGTGACACCGGAACGATGGAAAAAAATCGAAGAAATTTTCTCGCAAGCTATTGAACTGCCCAAAACCGAAAGAGCGGCATTCCTGCAACATATTTGCGTTGATGATGCCGAACTCTTGGCTGAACTTCAATCACTGCTTGAACAAGAACATAAAACCGGTACGTTGTTAGGTACCGTAATTTCTCACGCCGCAGGATCATTATCGGAAACGGAACTTAAGCAATTTGAAGGCAGACACATTGGTCCGTATCGCATTATCGGACTAATTGGTCAAGGTGGAATGGCAGAGGTATATAGTGCCATTCGCGATGATGATCAATATCAAAAGCAAGTCGCAATTAAACTCATCAGAAATCCTGGCGCAGCTTTTTTGATCAAACGCTTTCAACATGAACGCCAGATTCTTGCTTCACTGGAACATCCATGTATCGCGCGATTCCTGGAAGGTGGCACAACCGATGATGGGATTCCTTATTTAGTAATGGAGTACATCAAAGGTGAGCCAATTACAAGCTATTGTGTCAGCCGAAATCTTAATGTCCGCGCGCGTCTTCAACTTTTTCGATCGGTTTGTGATGCGGTGCAATATGCGCACCGAAATCTTGTCATCCATCGTGATCTAAAACCGAGCAATATTCTTGTTACTGAAGAAGGTGTTCCGAAGTTGTTAGACTTTGGAATTGCGAAATTGTTGAATCCGGATTGGATTACAGACGTTCCAACAGTTGCACACACCGTAACTTCAGTTCGAATCATGACACCCGAATATGCAAGTCCTGAACAAATTCGTGGTGAGAATGTAACAACATCAACAGATATTTATTCGCTTGGAGTCATTTTGTATGAGCTGTTAACCGGAATCCGTCCGCGGGACTTTAAAAACGAATCACTCGCTGGAATCGAGCGGATTATAACTGAAGAGGAGCCGGAGAAGCCCAGTTTAGCGGTCGTCAAAAATGTACCTACGGCTGAATCCCGTCCAACTTCGGATACGAAAAAACTGAGTCGCGAGTTAGCTCAGGCCCTGGACAATATTGTGATGATGGCGATGCGGAAAGAACCGCAACGACGATATCTTTCCGCGGAACAATTTGGCGAAGACATTGATAATTATTTGGAAGGTCGTCCAATTAAAGCTCGCACTCCGACGCTCAGTTATCGTGCAGCAAAGTTTATCAGCCGTCATCGTATCGGGGTTTCAGTTACGACCGCTTTCATTATTTTTGCTCTTATTTTTGTTGTCGGAATCATCCGTGAACGGAGCCGGGCGGAGGAAGCAAGAGTTAAGGCCGAGCGAGAAGCTGCACGTGCAAAAGCGGTTACAGAATTTTTGCAAGATACATTTAAAGCCGGAAATCCTTTCCGTAACAAACTAGGCCGCGACGTTACATTGTTCGAAGCGTTACAAAGTGCAGCAAAAGAAATTCAAACATCATTCAAGGATCAGCCAGAAACCGAAGCTGATGTTCGAAATACGGTTGGCTATACATTCATGAGGTTAGGCAAATACGAAGAGGCGGAGAAAAATCTTTTGCGGGCACTGGAGATTCGGAAAAAATTACATCCCGGGAACAATCTGGATATTGCTGTAAGCCTGGATAATATGGCAACGTTGAACCACGAAAAAGGAAATCTCCCACAAGCAGAAAAATATTTCCGCGAAGCCTTGGCGATGCGTAGAAACCTTTATCCGAAAGGAGCAAAAGAGGTTTCTGATTCACTGAATAACATGGGTGTACTGCTTCATGACGAAGGCAAATTAGCGGATGCAGAGAAAGCTTATCGTGAATGTTTGGAAATGCGTTACAAGTTTTACGGTGCTGAAGCGGATGAAACCGCATCGACCATCACCAATCTTGGTGCAGTTTTAATTGAGAAAGAGGATTTTCCGGCTGCAGAGTCGATGATGCGTAAAGCCCTCGAATTGGATCGTAAAAGATGGGGAGAGAAACATCCTAATGTTTCGTTCAGTATGAACAATCTTGCATTTTGTCTGGAAAAACAAGGAAAGATCGACGAAGCAGCATCGCTTTACAAAAAATGTGCGGAAATGAATCCAAAATTACTTGGAGCGGAACATCCCATTACTACACGAGGCATGTGTAATTTAGGCCGTATTTTAATGTTGCAAGGAAATCTTGAAGAAGCAGAACCGATTCTTCGGAAAACCCTGGAAATCCAAAAACGTATCATGGAAGCGAATCACCCTCAGATTGGAAACACTATGATGACTTTGGCTCAGGCGCTTCAAAGAAAAAATCAGTGCACGGAGGCGGAACCGTTATATCGCAATGCCATCGATATTTACATAAAATCCAATTATCGGCCTCATGTAAAAGCCATTACTACAAGCTTATTAGGTGATTGTCTAACTACATTGCATCGTTTTCCCGAAGCAGAAAAATTGCTGACGGAGAGTCATTCCGAACTCGTTTCATTAAAAGGCGCACAATGGCAGGAAACTAAACTCGCGCAGCAGCGTTTAGATCACCTTTATCAGGTTTGGAAAAAGTAAACTCCCCACCGCGCATAAATTGTGAACACAGGCGAAGAATGAAATACTTGTGACTATAATGACTCTGGAAGAGTAAAAATGAAAAAGACTGTAACCGTTGGATTAGTGCAAATGCACTCCGGCGAAAATGTTGAAGCGAACATAAACAAAGGTAAGGATGGAATTCGCGAATTAGCTGCGAAGGGTGCGCAGGTTGTCAGCCTTCCGGAATTATTTAACGCTCCATATTTTTGCCAGGGAGAACGGGATGATAAGTTTTTTGATCTTGCCGAACCCGTGCCTGGTCCCACAACCAAAATCCTCGGCGATGTAGCTGCAAGTTGCAAAGTTGCAATCATCACTTCGATCTACGAAAAAGCTGAGAAATTCTACAATACAGCCATTGTTATCGATGCAAATGGACAGCTTACTGGCAAATATCGCAAGATGCACATTCCGGATGATCCAAACAATCACTATGACGAAGCGTATTATTTTGCGCCTGGCGATCTTGGCTTCCATGCGTTTCCAACACAATTTGCTAAAGTCGGTCCGATGATTTGTTTCGATCAATGGTTTCCTGAAGGCGCACGAATTGAAGCAGAGGAAGGTGCGGAAATTCTTTTTTATCCCACCGCAATCGGCTCGCCGGTCACTCAACGAAGTGAAGATTTAAATCAAGCTGAAAAAAATATGTGGAAGACAGTTCAAATTGCACATGGAATCGCAAACAATTGTTTTGTCGCAGCAACGAACAGGGTTGGACTTCAAGATAGTTTGATTTTTTGGGGAAGCTCTTTCGTCAGTGATCCATATGGGCGGATTCTTGTTTTGGGTCCAACAGATGCTGAAGTAAATCTTATTGCAGAATGCGATATGAGCGTAATTGATCAGAAAAAGAAAGACTGGCCGTTTTTAGAATCGCGCAGAATCAAATATCAACAATCAAAATAAATATGTATAAAATGCCGGCGGAGTGGGAACCGCATGAAGGAACCTGGCTTGCATGGCCGCATAACAAAGAACACTGGCCTGGCAATTTCGATCCGATTCCAAAAATTTATGCGGAGATGATTCGGATTCTGGGATCAAGCGAAAAAGTTTTTGTTTGTGTGAATGATGCCGCAATGGAAGATGCTGCGCGTAATGTGCTTAACAAAAACGGCGCGAACTCTGATCGAGTAATTTTTCATCACATTCCAACAAATTCATCATGGACCCGCGACTTTGGTCCAATCTTTGTGCGCGAATCAGATGGCAATCGAGTGATTACCGATTGGATCTTCAATTCCTGGGGAGGCAAATATCCACCATGGGATCTGGATGATGTTGTGCCACAACACGTTTCCAAAATTTTCAAATTGCCTGTAGTAGAACCAGGAATCGTGTTGGAAGGCGGCTCGATCGATGTGAATGGCAAAGGAACGTTATTAACAACAGAACAATGCTTGCTGAATCAAAATCGAAATCCTCATCTGCATCGCAAGCAAATTGAAGATTACTTAGGTAAATACCTAAGTGTCACCAATGTGCTCTGGCTGAAAGAGGGAATCATTGGTGATGATACGGATGGCCATATTGATGACATTGCACGGTTTGTAGATTCGAACACTGTAGTCTGTGTTGTTGAAGAAAATGAATTTGACGAAAATTATGAAATTCTGAAACGGAATTTTGCGGATCTCAAATCAATGCGCGATCAAGACGGCCGCGCTCTAAATGTGATCGCACTTCCGATGCCGGCTCCGGTTATATATGAAGGAAATCGTTTGCCTGCCAGCTATGCAAATTTTTATATAGCAAATCGCGTGGTAATAGTCCCTACTTTCCGCTGCCGGCAAGACGAAACAGCTCTCAAGATTCTTCGAGAACTCTTCCCCGCTCGCGAAGTAATTGGCATCGATTGCGTCGATTTAGTGTGGGGGCTCGGCACACTCCATTGTTCCACCCAGCAACAACCTGCCTAATTTAAATCGGAAACTGTTGCAATAAATGATGCGGTTGCTTTAGAATTGCAACAAATGATGCACTCAAATTCCGATCCAAAATCTGGTTCCGTTATTTCACGCCGCGATATGTTAAAGACACTTGCTGCCGGAACCATCCTTCCGGCAGCGTTCATGATCAATCTTGGCCGTTCACGAGTTTTTGCTGCTGACACTCACGAATATTCATCCCGCGCGATTGATCTGGTTGGCAAGTCGCTAGTAATCGACATGCTTGGGGTGCTGGCAATTGATGACACTAAAGCAGATCGCTGGATCAGTTCGCCTGAAGGAATGTCCGCACAGGAGCTTGCTGCGTTCAAGACTTGTGGAATCAATGTATTCCATAACTCATTTGGGATTGGTGGTCCGACTTCATACGAAGATGCGCTTCTTTATATGGCGAGCTACAGTGCGTTCATAACAAGATATAACAACGACTTCGTTCGAATCACCACTACAACAGAAATGGAGAACGCCAAGAAGAATAAAAAGATCGGGATCATCCATGGTCTGCAAGGCGCGGATGAGTTTCGGACACCTGACGATGTCAAGCTCTTTCATGGACTGGGATTGCGCTGCGCGCAGCTCACTTATAACACCCAAAATCTAATCGGTTCAGGTTCAACTGAACGTGTTGATGGAGGCGTTACCGATTTTGGTGCAGCGATCATCAAACGCATGAATGAAGTCGGAATGCTGGTGGATGTTTCGCATTGCGGTGACCGAACAACCCTGGATGCAATTGAACTTTCCGCCAAGCCGATTGCAATTACCCATTCCAATTGTAGAGCACTGAATAATCATCCCCGGCTAAAAACTGATGAGGCAATTCGTAGGCTTGCAGCCAAAGGTGGTGTAATGGGAATCACCGGCGTTCGAAATTTTGTGCTCGATCATGAACCTACAACAATCGAAAACATCGTTGATCACATTGAGCATGTAGTCAAACTCACCAGCATTGAACATGTGGGAATTGGCACTGATTCCGATCTCGATGGGTATGATGATCTTCCTGCAGAAATGAACAAGAAGCTACGCGAAGCTTACAAATCAACTTATGCATTCCGCGAAAAAATAGATATTGAAGGTTTTGATCATCCACGCAAAATATTCGATCTTACCGAAGCCTTAATCCGCAGGAAATACAGCGATTCCAATATCGAAGCGATTCTTGGAGGAAATTTCAAAAGATTACTGCTGCAAATTTGGGGCAGCTGATCATTTCAGCGGAAGAAACATGCACCAGGAATGTAACTCTCCAACGTCTGCTTCTGAGATCACGTGATAACCGAAACCTTCGTAGAATGGAACATTCGAGGGGATTTCCGTACTTAAACAAACTCCATTCGATTCGGGATTTTTGCCCGCCATTTCTTTTACGAAGCTCATCAAGGCACCGGCATAACCTTTTTTCTGATGATGGGGATCGACTCCGATCATTCCTAAAAAATGGTGTGGAACTTTAGGTTCGCCTATACTGCTCTGGTTTTCATAAGCGACAAGCCGTTCGTACGCTTCCTCTCCGATCGTTTTTTTGAGTTGTTGCAATGGTTGATCGGGAAGAGGCAAAGGATGAAGAACAAGATCATTCACAAGTGCAGCAGCGATCAATGTACCGTCTTCAGCTCGAATTCCCAGCACAGGCCAATTGCGAGTAAGCCGAACTTCACAAAAGAATCCAACCAGAGCCTTAAGATCATTTTCATAATTCGCTCCAGTTGATTTCAACACAAATCTCATTACTGGATAATCATGAAATGCGGAGCACAATACCGAAACCACTTCTGGCTTCTGTTCACGCGTTAACTTTTCAATTTTCATGTTCAGGAATCTTGAAATGGTGCAGCACCTTATCATCAAGGCCGCTGCGTTTCTTAAAGTCTTCGAAATCCGAAAATGGTTTGATCGTTCTTTGATTGATCCAGGACTGCTTTTGTTCGGTGGTGATTTCCGGAACCATTTGAATGATTCCTTCATCTACGGTATTTACATCGAATGCGAGCGGCGCTGATTCTTCGAACGCAACCAGAAGGATCGATTGTTCAGGAATTTCTACCGCGACCTGAGGTCCTAGAAGTGAATAAAGAATCTTCGGATCGGCTATAACCTGAGTGCGCCATAGGGCTCTTGCTGTTTCTATCGGTTTATTTTCTTTTTCAGCAATATCAAGATGCAATGAGCCAAGATAATGATCACGCCATAATTTCGCTGCATTTTTGTCGTTGAATACACCGTGCGATAAATCCAAAAATACATCCAGCACTTCTTTTCCTTCATCTGGATATTTACTCAAATAATTTTCAATGAAACTAAGAAGAAAAGGTGTATGTCCATCAGTTTTTTCGCTTAGAACGGAGGCAAGAACTTCAAGCATTTTCGTTTGACGATTGGAAATCACATCATCATAAGCAGGATGACTTCCACGAACCAGATGCGTGAAGAAAAAGCTGGCGTGAAATCCTTCGGACTGTAAAAGCTGATTGGCATCACGCAACGTGGCGAAATCGCGAGACTTTTCCAACTGCACACGAAAATAATCCGGGCCTTTGAATGCCGGAGTAAATGCAAAATAATTTTCCCGAACTTCCATATATCGAGTGCTTGTTTGGGAATAGCTTAGCAAATCACCAGCAACCCGATGATATTCACCTAACATTGATGGAACACCAGCCTGAAAATTTTGATGATCGTATCTTGAGCGGATGTCCGGGTCGTTTAGATAATGCGCAGCGAGCGTCTCCAAATGAATTGCGAATCCTTCATCGAAGGCGGTTCCGCGATCGGTTAAAGCTGCCGTAGTATGCGGAATTGAAGCAATTCCAAGTTGCGGGATTTTCTTTCCACCATTGAGAATTGCAAGAATCATGTGACCGGTTTCGTGAAGCAACGTAGCTTTGAACACATCTGGAGCCGGATCCAGTTTTATGTAACTGGAATCTGGAAATGATTGTTCGCCTGAGGCGCTTAGAAGCTTGAATCCTACTTCTGCATGATTGCCACCTTCCACCAGTGCAATATAGTAAACGTCACTATCTTTATGTTTTATTTTCAATGCGCGCGAATATAGATCGAATGCCCATCGAGCACAATCATTATCAATCCATTTTTTGTAAGTGTTGAGTTTGCTCCCATCAGTCACTAAACGAAATACAGGAACGGTTTCCTCTTTTTGAGTTTTTTCAGGCTCCATGAAAAAAACTTGTGGCATTGCTGCATGGGCGAGTGATGAATACAGAAAGATTGCAAAAATTGCTGCTAATTTCACGATTCGATTCTACCTCAACCACTTGAAAGTCCCGCTGGTGTCGCAACACTACATTTATATCGCGTACGTACTTATAATTTATTGATCTGATAGCTGGAGCCTATATGAGAAGACGCACTTTCCTTACTAACAGCATTGCCCTATCCGCAGGAATAGCGCTTACAGGAATTCCACGATTAGAATCGGCGGAAGAAACAAATCCTGATTTGCAATGGCGTACCTTCAAAATCACAACCACTTTAGAAATTGTGGATCCCGTTGGCACTGTTCGGATATGGATACCCGTTCCACTGCTTCAAGATACGGATTATTTTCAAAATGTTGATAAGAGCTGGACTGGCAATTTCAAGGACGCCCAAAATATTAAATATGATGATCTTGGTACGGGGGTACTTTTTGCGGAATGGGACAATGATCAAAAGGATCCGAGACTTGAATTAGTAAGTCAATTTTCAACTAGAAATCGGCAGATCAATTTTTCGAAAACTGTTAAAACGGATGAAGATCCGGATGTGTTGCAGCAATATCGAAAACCATCACGCTTGATTAAGACAGATGGAATTATTGCAGAAACTGCGCAAAAAATTGTAAATGGAAAAAAGAACGATACTGATAAAGCACGAGCGATTTATGAATGGATCGTTGAAAATACGTTTCGTGATCCCAAAGTTCGAGGTTGCGGAATTGGCGATATTTCTTCGATGCTGCAAACCAGCAATCTCGGTGGAAAGTGCGCTGATTTGAATGGACTTTTTGTTGGACTCGCACGCGCAGCAGGATTACCTGCCCGTGATGTTTACGGTATTCGCTGTGCAAAGTCAGCGGACTTTAATTGTCTGGGACGCACTGGTGATATCACCGGAGCTCAACATTGCCGCGCAGAAGTTTACCTTTCAGATTATGGTTGGGTTCCGGTTGATCCTGCGGATGTACGAAAGGTTATTTTGGAAGAGAACCCAGCGCAACAACTAACCATGGAAGATCCGAAAGTGAAAAGAGCCCACGACAAACTATTCGGATCGTGGGAAATGAACTGGGTGCCATATAACTATGCACATGATGTGCGCTTACCAAAATCAAGTGGCCCTGAACTTGGTTTCTTAATGTATCCGCAGGCTGAAACTTCGAATGGCAGAAAAGATTGCCTGGATGCAAAGAACTTTAAATACACAATTACTGCAACTGAAATCGTAGGATGATGAGTGCTTTAACTCAGTACTCAGAACTCAGAACTCAGTACTCGAAACTCAGTACTGAATTTATTGCGTTGCGGGACTTTCTGGCTTGAGCCTCAGGTTAATGTGGTCTTCGATCCAATGAGAATCCCACCACTCGGTAGGATTCACGGGCACACCGTCTAAAAAAAGTCCGAAGTGAAGGTGATCACCGGCTGCCAATCCTGTTTCACCGCTTTTTCCAATTACCTGTTTCTTCTTCACTGACTGTCCTTGTTTTACATCGATTGAGCTTAGATGACCATACAGTGACATCAATCCATATCCATGATCAATCAATACACAATTCCCATAGATGCCGAGAAAATCTGCAAAAACGACTATGCCATCGTTTGTAGCTTCAATCGGATAATGCTGCACAACCGAAAGATCAAATCCAACATGATCCTGATGATCAATGACTTTTCCACCATATGTATAAGTACGGTGATCGGCAAACAATGCTTCAACCTGAGAATTACTTAACTGCAAAAACGGACCATTCCACAAAAAACGCTGTTCCGATTTTTCTGAAAGCTTCTTTATGAAAGCATGGTTAATCTTACGAAGCTTGCTGTTAATTTCAACGAAGTTTTTTACCAAATCTCCCTGGTCCTGTATATCCGAAGTGCGTGAAAGAATTTCCGGAACAACTTTTTGAAGGAAACTATCTTCCACTTTAATATTGCTTTCGCGGAATTTTTTGGGAAACAATTTGTACCAGAATCCCGCAATTGCTTGATTGCCAGCTTCATCTCGCGCTACAACCTTCAAAGGCGCATTTGCATCCACATAATATGCAAATGCAAAGAGTGAAAATTTCAAATCCTTATCTGTGCCGTTAACCGGATAACCGGGGAAAAAATTTGGACCGGCTTGAACGCCTGACATCACTGCATCTGGTGAAACGCGGTAAAGAATGCACTCAGAACCTCCTTGATTGATGTAGTGTTGTCCTGACAGGACTTCTAATTTTGGCGGATAAAGATCAAAAACGAAATCTTTTTGAAGCTCAATGCTATTGCCATGAAAAAAATGCCGGAATGAATAATCCACTGCAGAAATTTGAAGTGTGGCCGGACCATCCTGAATTTTGTATTTTTGTGAAATTAAATCGCCTAATTGGAAGGTTTTTGTTTGTCGATCTCCCTTTTGCCAAAATTTTCCAAACGTTGGTCCAGCGTACTGTTCATCAACAAGAGGCACAATTTGATTTTTTTGGGTTAACGTTATGGAAAGCTTTTTGAGTCCGCTTCCCGAATCTTGAACTGTAACTGATACCTGAGGTTTTCGGCCCAACGCTTTGAAATCTTTATCCAGCTTAACCAACGGAGGTTTGCCTTCCCAGCGCGGCCAGCTCAGAACGATTATTGCGATAAAGGCAAGGAACACGAAAATGATTAGAATCGGAAGCAACCGAATTCTTGATTTTCGCTCTCCGTAAAAGCCTTTTGAAGTCTGGTTTACTTTGTCGCTTCTGTAAAAATCCTTTTTCATCAATCTATAATTCCTTTCTAAAAGTTATGACTTTTTAATCAGTAATGTAGTTTCTACCGCAAAAGCTCAAAGGTCAATCGATAGGCAACTTCATTTTCTTCAGGAACGCAGTATAACGAGGGTCATGTTCAAGATTACGGAGCAACGGATCACCTTTCATGTTTGAGAGACCAACATCACGCGCAGTGTAAGCACGTTCCAGCGATTCAAATGCTTTATCAATTTCGCCACGGTAGGCAAAAATCTCAGCGATGGTGAAAGGTTCATCTTTATATTTTTGCAATACTTCGTTCAAAGCCGAATCTGCTTTCTGTTTATTTCTAACGGCGTAGTAGGCAAGTGCAAGTCCTTGCGCCCGCCAGAGTGGTTCTTGCTCTTTCAACATCTCAGCTAATGCTTCGTCGTTTTTAGATTGGCCAAGACAAACAAAACCAAGAGACTCATGCACGCCAGGATAATCAGGATTCATTTCTAGAACCTTTCGATATGCCGCTTCTGCTTCTTGCCAACGCCCTGCGTAATAACAATCGAGACCCAGGTTGTTGTGAGCCGATATCCTTAATGGATCCACCTTGAGAGCTTGTTTATCCAATTGGATTGCTTCATCAAAACGACCGAGTGTAGATTCAAGACCAGCCTTACCACGAATACCAATTGCGTTATCCGGTTCGAGTTCCAATGCACGCCGATAAGCCGCATCCGCACCAGCCCAATCCCAATCAAAGCTTCGTTTGATCCAGCCGATTGCTACATACGCCTCCGCTGAGTTGGGATCCATTTGAAGTGCCTTTTCAGCTTCCAGGCGAGCTTGTCCGTATCCTTCTTTTCCTGATATGTATGATCTGTCTGCCTGAGCAGCGTGTGTGGAAGAAAGTCCCACCCAGGCACGCGCAAAACCTGGATCGATTTGCACTGCCTTCTCAAAGTAGCTGATTGCCTTTTGCAAATCCTCCTTACTGCGCTTGGTGAAGAAATATTTCCCTTGCAAATAATTATTGTAAGCTTCGGCATCTGGTTCTTTTGATTTAGAGGTGTGTGTTCCGCCCAGCGTTATTCTTAAAGCATCTGCTACTGCTGCTGAAATTTCATCTTGAACAGCAAAAATGTTCTCCATATCCCGATCGTAGGTCTGTGACCAGAGATGGGAATCAGTGGACGCATTTATCAATTGCGCTGTAATGCGAACATGATTGCCGGCCCTGCGTACACTTCCTTCTAATACATGCGTAACTTGAAGTTTTTCAGCTATGCTTTTAAGATCCAGTTCTTTTCCCTTGAATGAAAATGCTGATGTGCGTGAAGTGACTTGCAATTTTGGATTTTTCGTCAAAACATCCGTCAATTCTTCCGTTAGACCATCTGAAAAGTATTCCTGATCTTTGTCTTCACTCATGTTTGTAAACGGAAGTACGACGATCGAAGTCTTCTCGATTGAAGCAAGTGGAGTTTTACTTTGAGGTGCTTTGTTTTGATTTACGAAATAAAAAATCGTAGCGATTAATAGCAGCAATATTGCAGCCGATACGATCCATGGTTTTTTTGAAGGAACATAAATCGGGCGTGTTATGGAAGCGCGAGCAACAGATGCATGAGAAGTATCCCGTTTCAAACGTTGTAAATCCGTTCGCATATCGGCTGCGCTTCGATAACGAAGATTGCGATCCTTTTCTAATGCCTTGGTGATGATCCTTTCAAGGTCAACAGGAACCTTGGAATTCAATTTCACTGGCTCAACAGGTTCCCGGACAAAAATCGCTTCCAACATTTCACCGGCGGTATGTCCATTAAAAGGTTGCGTCCCCGTTACCATTTCATAAAGAACAATTCCAAATGAGAACAAATCGGTGCGCCCATCCAGATCGCTGCCTCGTGCCTGTTCCGGTGACATGTAAGCAACTGTTCCTAAACTGACTCCTGATCTGGTGAGATGTTGAGGGGTACTGCCTGTTGGCATTTCTGTATCAGTTTGCAGTTCAGCACTCTGCTTCGCCAAACCAAAATCCAACAATTTTGCCTGACCGCGTTCGGTGAGAAAAATATTAGCAGGTTTAATATCACGATGGATGATATGTTCCGAATGAGCAGCATCAAGCGCATCGGCAATCTGCGTCCCAAGATCAAGAACTTGATCGATTTCCATCGGCTTTCCGCCGATTGCATGTTTCAAAGTATTGCCTTTCATCAACTCCATCGCAATAAAAGGACGCCCTTCGTGTTCCCCGATTTCATAGATCGTGCAAATATTCGGATGGTTTAATGCAGATGCAGATTGCGCCTCGCGTTTGAATCTTTCCAGCGCGTCATCCGTTGCTACGATTTCTTCAGGAAGGAACTTCAGCGCTACATGGCGTTTGAGGCTTAGATCTTCGGCCTCATAGACAACCCCCATACCGCCGCCGCCCAGCTTAGTCAAAATACGATAATGTGAAACAGCTTCCCCAACCACAGCCATATAACTCTATCACTTCAGATAACGCAGAAGATAAAGTTTCAATGAATCCTGTGCAACGAGCGATCATCATGAAAATTTTGATTCTCCAAATTTCGATGGAATACTTGGATATAATTAATTTGAATGAAAGAAGAATCAACCACAACTTCTACGACTCACGCGGACAACGAGACCGCTTTGTACATTTTGTTATTAAGCGCCCGGCTTCTACATGAATACAACGTCCGCGTAGAGTTGATCAAACGTTGGATCGATAGGCTTTCAAACCATCTTGGTGTGAGTGTGCGTGTAGTATTCGCGTATCGCGACGTAGCGATTATTGCTGCAGACGGACGTTATTTGCATGCGGAAGTTCCGGAATTTCGCAATAACGTTGCGGTCTACATGGCCACCTGTGAAGTTATGGATGATTTGTGTAAGGGCCATCTTGGAATGGACGAAGCTCGAAAACGCCTCGAATCTGTGCAGCACACTGCTCCCTTATACAAACGCTGGCTGGTTGCTATCATTTTTGGTATAGCAACTTCTGCGTTTGCATTCCTGCTTGGGGGCGACTGGGGAACCATCATCGTCAGTGGTATAGCCACCGGTCTAGGTTTGATCGTAAGACAGCAACTTGCAAAACGAGATCTCACTCTGTTTGCGCAACCGTTCGCAGCAGGACTGATTGGTGCAATTCTCGGTGGTTTCGCAATTCGGCTTGATTGGACTCTTACCCCCGGGCTTTGTCTCATTGTCCCCGCATTGATGATTGTGCCGGGTCCGCATTTTATCAACAGCGTTGATGATCTGTTGGAAAATCACTTGAGGACAAGTGTGTTTCGCCTTGTGCTTGGCATGTCTATTGTTTTTGCGGGGGCAATCGGTGCCATTCTTGGAGGTTGGCTTACATTGAGCGCAGCACCTGTAGGATCAGGGCCGTCCACACCAATCCCTATCACACTTGCTCTCGATGTCGTTCTTGCCAGCGTGGCCGCTGCTGGAGTCGGCATCTCTTACAATTCACCAGCCCGTGCGCTTTGGATTTCCATATTATGCGGTCTTGTCGGACATGGCCTCCGTTTCGTTTGCATGAAGCAAGGTATGGGTTTGGCGGCTGCCACATTGGTTGGATGTTTTGCCATAGGCGTGATTTCTGATATCGCAGTCAAACGTTTACGTCTGCCGTTCACGGCCGTGGCTTTCGCAGGAGCCGTTACGATGATGCCGGGACTTTTGCTATACGAAAGTATCGTAGGCGCTATTCGACTCGGAGTGATAGGCAAAGAGGGCGATGCGGCGCTCGTTACCGCAACATTCGCACCGTTATTCCGGGCTACTCTCGTTGTGGGCGCAATGACCATAGGTCTTTTGCTCGGCGCACGATTGTCGGGTTTGCTCCAGCCGCGGCCTCAGAGCTGAAAAGAAAGGCCAATTCGCAACTACTTCATTAGAATGATCGAAAAGTACGAATAACGAATAGCGATTTACGAATTACGAAAGAAGCGGAGAGGGAGGGATTCGAACCCTCGATCCGAGTTTACCCCGGATAACTGCTTAGCAGGCAGCCCTGTTCGGCCACTCCAGCACCTCTCCATACGTTGTAAAAGAAAGCAGATTCCCAAAGGTCTCGACGACAGGGAAGCTCGATTATAGGAATTTCCCGAGTTTCAGTCAAACCAAATCTCCTCATATGAACGCTGCTGGATGAAAAATTTTTGTTTAATAACCTTGCACAGCGCAATTCGATAAAGGCATCATCCATTATTCTTCTACTCCGATTCAAAACTCCACCAGAATAAGTTTTTCTTACGCTTTATAAAACTCTGCTATTGTTTGTGCTTATCAAACCAGCCAACGATATAAAGCATTTTTGCAATGTGATGGCTGGGTCTTACACGAATTCCATGAGGTTCACCGGGCACACGCACCAATACAGATTCCACTTTCTGAAGTTTCAATGCACTGTAATATTGTTCTGATTCGGAAATCGGAGTACGCCAATCGTCCTCGCCAGTAATCACCATAGTTGGTGTTTTTACATTTCCAACTACAGATAGCAGTGAACGCTTTATGTAATTTTCACTTTGTTCCCATGGCAATCCGGGGAACCAGTATTTCACCCCAAACGAAGGGATATCAGAAGTCAGCACCCAACTAACCCAATTGATTACTGGATATGCAGCTGCAGCCGCCTTAAATCGATCTGATCTTCCGATCATCCAGCAAGTCAATACACCACCGCCGCTTCCACCTGTTACAAAAAGATTGTTTTCATCAACAAAACCTTTTGCGATGACAGCATCGACTGCGGAATTCAAATCATAAAAATCGTCACCTGGATACGCATGATGAATTAAGTTTCCAAACTCTTCACCATAACTCGTGCTGCCTCGCGGATTTACATATAAGATCAAATAACCCTTTGCAGCGTACATCTGTTTTTCAAGATCGAAATACGGACCATAGTTTGCAAAAGGCCCGCCATGAATTTCCAATATCAACGATATTTTTTTGATGCATCAAATTGTGGTGGTTTGATCAGCCATCCTTCGACCTTGCGTTGATCTTTCGATGATTGAAACCAGACTTCTTCCACCGATCCAAGATTACGTTGTGAAAACAAATCCTGATTTACAGCAGTTAAGACCTTTGGGGTTCCACCGGTGCTTGAAATTACTGAAACATCCCCCGGGTTGTCCCAACTTTTTGCAGCAAAAGCAATGCTTCCATTTTTGGCAATTGAAAATACTGTTGCTCCACTGGTACTGATTAATCCGCTGCCAAGATTGTTGGCAACTGTTTGTAGTTTTCCATCAAGTGTGTAATATGCGAGCTTTGTAATTCCTTTGTCTTCATAAGTAAAGTAAATCCGCTTTCCATCGTTAGACCATTCAGGCTGTTGAACATCGAGACCTAATGAATCTGATAATACTTTTGGTGAAGAACCATCGCGGTTTGCAACATAAAGTTTCGTCAATTGATAACCTTGATATCGATCATCGAATCCCACAAAAGCAATTGATTTACCATCAGGAGAAATTGCTGGATCATTGTCTGGCCCGCGGCGATTCGTCAAAGTTTTTATTGCGCCGTCCGGAAAACTAAATTCATGGACTTCGCTATCCAGTGGTTCATAATCCCAATCATCCCTGCGATTCGCCGAAACTAAAATCGATTTCCCATCTGGACTCCACACGGGCGAACCAGAACTTCCCAAAAAATCGGTGTGATGATAATCCCCTTTCGATATTTGAATCGGAGTTCCACCTTCCGCTGAAATCACAAACACCTGCCAATAACCATCCGGAAGATAACCGACACGATTGAAGCGATAGGTCAAACGATCAATCACTTTTGCCGGCTCTGCCCAGGTAGCACCTTCCGGTTTTTCAGGCATTTTAATCATTGGAGGTTTGTTCGATTTTGCTATCGCCAAATACGCAATCCACTTTCCATCAGGTGACCACGAAAGTTGAGAAGGATCGCTGGTCAAATTTGAAAGGCGGGTGATCTGACCTGTTTGTGACCACAGCAAATGGATCTGTCCGGATCCGTCACGATTAGAAAAAAAGGCGACCTTCGAACCATCAGGTGACCAGCGTGGTGAAGAATCACTATAATTTCCGGAAGTTAACGGACGGTGATTACTTCCATCAGTGCCAACGATCCAAAGATTGGAATAACGTTTGTCAGTTTTGCTATCAGAAAACTGACGGACGTACACTACAGAGTTTCCCGATGGAGAAATTTGTGGATCGGTTGCAACTTCCAATTGAAACTCATCCTCAATTTGCAAATTTTGCTTTTCAGCAAACGCAATACAGGAACAAAACAAAATTAAAATCGCGCAAAAAATTTTCATGGAACCCCCTGTTCTAACCTGATGGTTTCGTACGTGGAGACAGATTACTAATTTGAAGGTCCGTTATTTCAACGCCAATTTCATTTCCTTTCGAGTTGAGTTGCAATCGGATTGATTGAACCCACTGCGGAAAAACTTCATCCAATCGATCAAAATCCAATTCCTCCAATTGTTCTTTCATCAGCTCTTGTAATTGAGACATCAAATAAATTCGCCAATCTCGAACTTTCACCAGCGCCAGATCAGCGTTTCGTACAACAGCATCTAATGAGGCTTGTAACTGAATCGGAATTTCATCTTTGGTAATTGCGGATTGAGGAGGCATTGAAACTGAAAATGGTTCGATTGAGATCCGCTCCATATGATCCACAAAAGGAATGATCATTACTTTGCCCGGACCGATTACTGAATTTTGTTTACGTCCCAGTCGATAAATCACGCCTCGTTCATTCGAAGGAATTGATCTGATTGAAGCGAGAACGATTACAATGATTATCGCTGCAATAAGTACATAGAGCATATTTACCGCGAAGGCGCAGAAATATACCGTTCGAAGAATTCGTAAATCCGCAGCAACCGATCGATGCGATGTTTCGGATTCCCTGATCGCGATAATTCATGTCCTTCATCAGGATACCGAACGTATTCAACAGGCTTACCCAAAATTTTCAGATATTTGTACAGCATTTGGCTTTCCAACACTCCTGCACGAAGATCCTTGTCCGAATTTTTAATTAACAACGGCGTTGTAATCTCGTTCACATAAGTAATCGGAGATTCTCGCTCAATGATCGATTTTGCTTCCGGTTGCCATGGATAGCCACCCATGTGGTAAGGAACTAAACGCCAGGCATTTGCTTCGCCCATGAATGTTCGCAAATCATAAACACCGCGTTGTGACACAGCAGCTTTGAAACGATGATCGTGTCCGACAATCCATGCTGTTAAATAACCAGCATAAGATCCACCGGTAAGCACCTGTCGATCCGGATCAACCCATGATTCCTTTGCAGCTTCAGTTGCAGCAGCTAACACATCACCACCCGGACCTTTACCCCAATTCTGAAAATTGCCGCGAAGAAATTTGTATCCATATCCGCCGGAACCACGCGGATTTGAATAAACAATTCCATAACCCTTGCCGCAAAACATTTGAAATTCGTGCCACGTTGTATCTTCACCCGGACCCCACATCGCGGAAGGCTCACCATGCATTTCAACCAGCAACGGATAATTTTTCCCTGCTTCAACGTTTGCAGGTTTCATAATCCAATAATCAACAACCGTCCCATCTTCGCGCGTTAATTTGTGCGCTGTAGGAAAAATAATGTTCTTGTTTGAGAGCCATTCAGAGTTGTATGTCGAAAGTTTCTTTACACCAGATCCATCCAGATTCGCACTATAGAGTTCATATGGATTTGCAACTTCGGTCAAAATGTAAACTACTTTCGTTTGACTAACATCCAGATCACGAATACCGGAATCGATTTTGGTTAACTGAACTGCTTTTCCGCCGGCAGCAGAGATTTTGAATAGCGGAAATCCTCCGTTCATATCTGCAACGAAGTATAAAGATTTACTATCCTGACTCCATTCATATTCTTCGATTTCACGGTCGACTTCTTTTGTAAGTAAATTTGCCTTGCCTCCGGGCACAGGAATTATTCCTAATATTGGTATCTGATAACCCGGATCCTTTTGATCTACAGCAACAAATGCAATTAATTTTCCATCTGGTGAAGGACTTCCGGCAAACACTGAGTAATCAGGAAGATCTAACAAAAGCTTCGGCTTTGAACCATCAATTGGAACTAAATAAAGATTGCTATCGATCACACGATCAGGATTTTGTTTTGGATCGATTGCGGCCGAGGCAAGAATTTCTTTACCGCCTGGCATCCATTGTCCGTTACCATACGAATAAAAATCAGAAGTAATTTCGCGAGGTTCAGCATCAGGTTTAACTTCCACAACAAAAAGATGTGTAAAAGTCATCTCTGGTTCTAAATCCAATTCACCTTCAAAATCCTGTCTGTACATCACTCTTGGATTTGAATCCGCTTCGTTTCGTGCCAGCCATTCACGAATTTCTTGAAGGTTTCCATCAGGATCAGCTTTTGGTTTATCACCTTCTTTTTCATACCAGTTAGCAACATCACCAGGTGTTCGATTCGGACGTTCTTCCGGCCATTCCGGTTCTTTTTTCTTGTCGCCTTGTCCCTCGATCTTATGATGCGGAATTTCAGAGCTAAACAAAATGGATTTGCCATCCGGAGACCATTGCGGAGATGAGGCTCCAAATTCCATCTTCGTTAACTGCCATGCTTCACCACCTTCCAGTGGCAAAATGAAAATCTGTGAATTCTTATCAACCGTTCTGGTAAAGGCCAATCTTTTCCCATCCGGATTCCATACCGGCTCTGATGCTCCTGCGTCACTGAAAGTCAATTGACGAGGTGGGCTGCTACCATCCAATGAAACAACCCAGAGTTGCTGCTTATATTCGTAATCAGGAGTTTTTGAATCTTTTTTGTCTTTTGATTGATCTTCTTTCCCCACTTTCTTTTCTTGAATCCCACGTACCACATAGACCGCTTTTGTGCCGTCAGGGGAAATTTCTATTGATCTGAGTTGTTTAATCTTTAGTAAATCGGTTACGAGAATATTATTTTTTTCTGAAGCTGCATAAACGGAAAAGGACAAGCATAAGCCGAGGATGGCCGAACAGATTTTTTTGAGCATGAATGATCTCTCCCTGCATGGGAGCTTACAACGAAAATGCGTGGTAACAAATGGGGTGTTTGAACTTTTCTAATTAAGGAATTTGGAAGGACTTCTTTCGAATTGCCATGCATTGTACCACAAAATAAATGGCTTGTCAAGTGGTTCTTGTACTGAATAGACAAGCATTAAAAATATTTTTATTATTTTGCCATGAAAATTCAAAACGAAAAGCTTCGCCAGCTCTGTGATGGAAAAGAAATTCGGCTATTTGCCTCGCGTCCTGCATCTGCAAAAGGTGTGACATTTATAGAGACCTATCGAAACTGTGGACGTAAAAGTTGTTTAGCTTGTCAGGATCGCAGCAAACGTCCGCACGGTCCTTATTGGAATTTGAATTACACCGACGATCGGGGCAAGATGAGATCCATGTATGTAGGCAAAAAGCTTCCTGATTTTCTGCCAGGCACTCATAAAGTAACTTTTGCCGATGTTCACAGATTCTGGCGGTTGAACGAGGACTTTCGGGACGCAAATTTGAGACATCGAGTAGAAGTTCAACGATTAAAAAAGGAAATCGAAACTTTATATGAAGAACTCCGGATTTCCAAAAGACATGTTCGAAAAACTGCAGGTAGCCCTGAAAAAATATTTCGGGAATTGGTAAATAAATATCATCCCGATCGCCATCGGGGCAAGATGTTTTCCGCGGAAGATGTAATGAAAGATATTAATCGGCTGTGGCAGAAGTCTAAGTGAAACGTGAAGCGTGAAACGTGAATTGCGGGTTGCGTTTTCACGTTTTACGTTTCACGCTTCACGCATTGGACAGATCGTAAAACGTAAAAAGTAAAACGTAAGAGCTCAGGAACGGCCAAATGCGTCTTCGTAGGCGTAAGCAATTGCGCCGGCGCAAATCGGAGCTACAAAAATCACACCCACAATACAAGCAAGAACTCCAAGCATCGCAATTAATCCACACAGGACATTCAGCCAGAGATATCCGAAAAATGATTTCATTACCACTTTACGGCTGAGCTCCATGGCGGGCCAGAACTTCAATCCTTTATCAATAATCAAGGGATAAGCAAACATCCACAGTACATATAAGGCAAATGCAACCAGGCAACCAATCCCCATTCCTAAACAACCCAACCAGCCAAGGTGAGCCAGCAGGTTTCCTGGATCTGTACCTGTGCTTGCTGAGCCAATGATGCCCGCAATAAACGGAATCCAAAACGGAAGACCAACCACAAAAATCACAATCACCGGAACAATTCCCATTACCAGGCTTGCTAAAATCAGTTGCCCTGGCTGCCGTTGAAATCCGGCAAACACATCACCAAGTTCAGCTTTCGAACCACGGATCCACTTTAAGAAAAACCAATAAAGTCCTGCATGAACAATTCCGGTAATCAAAAATCCGCCTGGAATAGAACCAGAAGCGGCAATGATTGCTATAACCACCAGAGTTGCAATAAAAAGCTGCCCAAAATTCGCTTTGTATAGTTCATAACTTTTGCGAACATAGCCCATGGCATCAACAATGTTATCGGTGCTCAAAACGCGCGCTTCAAGTTCTTTCGGATCAGCACTCACAAGATCTGGCGGCCGGGAAACTTGCTGAAACAAATATGAAAATTCCGGAAGTGACGAAAGTAATTTCCAATCTGCTTCACCTTCCCGCCGAACCATTGTTTTGGAATCAATTCGGTGTTCTTGATACCAACTCTTCAATACATCAGAGCCGATTGGGCCATATTCTTTTTGATCCGATCCAAGTATGTAATACATTCGTGTCCTCACCAGTAAAGATGCCAGCAGCCGAGATAAAAGGCCAAATGTCCTTGAAGCGTAATACGCTCATCTTCAGGAGTCGGATCCTGAAATGGAGCGATCTGATGCAAAAAATTTCCTGAATGTAACACCAGGGTTCCAGGCTCATAAGCAAAATAGTTTCTCGTTCTGGATTGTCTCATTTCGTTAAGTTTTTTAGAACTCCATTTCTGTGCCTCAGAATGTTGAAGGTCCCAATAAAACATTCCACCACCACTGTGTGGAAGTGTCACCGCCATAGTCAGAGATAATGAATTATCAAAATCCACTTTCTCTTCCCATGTAAGCCTTTGGAACTGCAGGTCAAAATGAATGGACGTAAGATCGTCTCTAGCAAAGAAATCGTCATATAAATAAATGTGAAATCCGGGTAACGAATACCGCGGATGAAGGGTCACTGGTGATGAAAGGTGATTGGAAAGACATTCAACCATTCTGTGATACATCCATCCTACATTTTCTGTGAGCACCGGATTCCGTTGCGAAACTTTCGACAAATAACTGTTTTGAAGATCATTTGGATTTGCATCCATGTAGGCAGGAGTACCTAGAGTAAAAAAAGGAACGGCGATAGTGCGGCGGTCCCAATGACAATCCATATTATGAACAATGGAACCAATTCTGGAGCATTCTTCGGAAGAAAAAAGATTCAGGCTTTCAATCACACGGGCACCGGTGGACGCTTTCATTATAGAATCAGAAACACTCCTCACCAATACAGATGCCATGATCCACCATAAAACGCCATGTGGCCTTGTAGTGTAATCCGCTCATCTCGAAGTTGCGGATCAACATATGGAGCCACTTGATGTAAAAAGTTCCCAACATGTAAAACGACTTTTCCCGGCTCATAAGCGTAATAATTTCTTACTTTCGATTGTTTCAGCTCATTTATTTTTTCTGAATCAAACTGTTCCACATCGGCGCAGTAAAGATCCCAATAAAACATCCCGCCACCATTATGTGGAAGGGTCACCGCCATGGTGATTGATAACGAATTTCCAAAATTAACTTTTTCTTGCCATGGAAGAAGATTAAATTGCAGATCAAAGTGATTGGAGGTGAGATCGTCCCTGGAAAATAATTCGTTATACAAATAAATATGAAATCCGGGCAATGAGTATTGAGGATGAAACTGTACCGGAGCGGATAGATGATTTGACAGACATTCAGCTAATCTCTCGTACATCCAACCTAGATTTTCAAGCAACACCGGATTGTGCCTGGAAACTTTACTCAAATAACTATTTTGCAAATCCGCAGGATCTGCATCCATATAAGTAGGAACACCAAGAGTAAAAAATGGAAACATAAAATGTCGGCGGTCCCAGCAATTTTCCAGATTGTGGATTATGGCACCAATTCTGGAGCATTCTTCAGAAGAAAAAAGATTTAGACTTTCAATCACGCAGGCACCATCGGGAATGTTTTCATTATAACGAATTGTGGGATCTGTGTACTTTGCGGTTCGAGCCAGTTATTCGTAACGGAGGGCAATCATCGGATCGACTTTCATAGCGCGAATTGCAGGGATACAACAAGCAAGTGCTGCAACCGCAATTAACAGAACTGCAATTCCAATGTAAGTGAGTGGATCATACGGCTTGATATTAAAAAGCAAACTGGAGGTAAGACGCGATAATCCAGCGGCAGCAACGAGCCCTGATACTGCGCCAATGATTGAAAGGAACAGGCCCTGACGCAAAATCATTGTTAAGACATTATGTTGTTGAGCTCCGAGTGCCAGACGGATTCCGATTTCATGAGTGCGGCGGGTAGTTAAATATGAAATCACCGCATAGATGCCGGCAGAAGCAAGCAATAAAGCAAGCAACGCAAAAACAGCAAGAAGGATCATTGAGAAACGGTGCACTGCAATGGAATCACCTAACACTTCTTCCAGAGTAGCAATATCAAATGCTGGCTGTTCCGGATCAATCTTCAAAATTTCATTCCGGATCGTTGATGCATAGTTGATCGGATCTCCATCTGTTCTGGCCACGAGTGTCATGCTATATGAGCTGAATTGTGTGTCAGGGAGATAAAACTGCCATGGTGACGTTGTGTTCAAGCCATATTGTTTTACGTCACCTACCATTCCAACAACCGTTCTCCAAGGAGTCGTTTCACTGGCGTCTGTAAATAAACGGATCCTGCGTCCAATCGGATTTTGTCCAGGCCAAACTTGCTTTGCCATTGTTTCACTGACAAGAACAGACATCGAACTTGTTTCTGTATCTTGATCAGTTAACATCCGGCCATCACGCAACGGAATCATCATGGCTTTCAAATAACCTGGAGTAATTACATACATATCCGCCATTGGTTCATCGGCAGGATCACGATGTTGGCCTTCCACTGAAATTCCACGTCCATCAAAGTTTGCGCTGAGTGGAAGGACAGTTGTAAATCCTGCAGATTTTATTCCGGGCAAAGCATTAATGCGTGCTGTGGCATTTTTGAAAAACGCGATCCGTTGGTGATCTTCAGGATATTTTGCGCCTGGAAGTCGTACGTTCATGGTAATAATTCCATGAGCGTTAAAACCAGGATTCACGTTATAGAGTTCGATCACACTTCGCATTAACAGACCTGCACCTGCCAGCAAAATGATCGCAAGCGCCATTTCAGAAATCACCAATATACTTCGCAGACGATGCTTTTCTACGCCTGTTCCGGTACCTCGACCGCCTTCCTTCAATGCATCGTGCAAATTCAAGCTGTTAATGTGATGTGCAGGCGCAATTCCTAATAAACAACAACTTAAAAGCGAGATCACAACATTGAAAGTCAAAACGGAAACGTTCAGGTGAACGTTCTGAATTTGTGGAATAACTTTCACTCCAACGCTGCTGATAATTTCCACTGCAGTGAATGCAAACAAAATTCCGATCACTGATCCAACAATGGAAATCAAAAGACATTCGATCAGCACCTGGCGGATCAATGCCGATTTTGGGGCACCCAGCGATACTCGAATCGCCATTTCATGTTCGCGTTCAGAACTGCGAGCCAGCAATAGATTTGCAATATTGGCACAGGCAATCAAAAGAACCAGTGCAGCAGCGCCCGCAAGCAAGTACAATGCACGACGCAGTTTGCCTATGATTTCTTCTGGAAAAGAAACTAAACGAATTCCGCGAGCTTTATCATCATTGGGGTACATTTGCTCCAGGCGTTTCGCGATTGCCGTCATTTCCGCCTGTGCAGTTTGCAAAGGCACATCTGTTTTCAAACGTGCAATCGCTTGTAAATGACGTGAGCTTCGCTCTTTGTTATTGTAGGCTTCAGCAACAGGACGATATAACTCAGCTCTGTCATCAACCAATCCTTTTGGCAAAGAATGTGACTCAGGATTTAACACACCAACTACAATGTAACTGCGGGCATTTAATCGGATTTCTTTTCCAACAATCGCTGGATCTTTTGCAAATTGCCGTTGCCACAGGCCATAGCTCAACACTACAACAAAATCTTTGCCTTCATTTTGTTCTTCCGTAAGAAAAGTGCGGCCCAAATGAATCCTGGATTTCATTATCCGAAAATAACCATCACCAACCTGAAGTGCGGAAATCCTTTCGGTTTCATTTGCTCCGGATAAAATCGGACGCCATGAGGTATATGTTGTCATCTCTTCAAACGACTTATTTTGTGCGCGAAAATCTGCAAGATCAGTGGCAGACACCGGATCATGATTCGTACCAGCGCGTTGGTTCGTACCCCAAACCGAAACGATTTGTTCAGGATCAGGATACGGCAGACTTTTTAGCAGAACTCCGTAAAAAACGCTGAAGATTGCAGTGTTTGCTCCGATTCCTAAAGCAAGAATGCCAATCGATAAAATTGTGAAACTGCGGGATTTGGATAGCGACCGGATTGCGTAAAGAAACTCTTTCCCCATTTGTGCCATCACAACGTTAGACTAGCCTGAATGTAATTGGGTTGGGGACAATTCTTTGTGCTTTTGTGGTGAGATTTATCAAAAAGTCCAGAGAGTTAAGGAGTTCAGATCTTTAACAAAGATTTCATCCGCGTTAATTGCTGGCTGGCAGGTTGGACTTTTAGCGACAGTATATTTTCTTAGAACTTCATATTTCTTTTCCGTAGCATTCACAACGGTCAGGTCCGCATTATTGTTCAAAAAGAAAATTACGGAACCACCATTAATGATCGCGGCATTTTCACCTTCTGCTCCAATACTGGTTCATTTTGTTTCGCCAGTGCGAGCATCCAAACAAAAAAATTGTCCTTTGCGATAATGGGTCATTCCATACAAATAATCGCCAATTAATATCGGTGAGCTTAAGTACATCGCCGCTTTTTCATTTTGCCAAACGGTTTTGGGATTCCAGCGTCCATCTTCTTTGGTGACTCGCACTGCAAATACACCTTTATCGATCCCGGAAAAAATCAGCAGATCTTTATACGAAACCGGAGTAACAACGTTTTGTGCATAATCTGTTGTAAATGGAATTTTCCAAAGTAATTCACCATTTGCGGCCGCCACACCAATAATGTTTTTTTGCGATTGAGTCACAATTTGCCGCGTGCCACTCAAATCAACAGCAATCGGCGATGCATATGCAGGACCATCACCATTCCAACTCCATTTTTCATTTCCAGTTTCGCCATCTAAAGCCAGTAAAGCTCCATTATCCGGACCTCCGACATGAACAATGAGCGTCCCTTTTTCCATCATCGGTGACATTGCTGTACCAAAATCGGGAGATGTTACCGGAAATTTTTTGCGAAAATCATTCCGCCAGATTAATTTTCCAGCGGAAGCATCGTAACAAGAAAGTACTCCACCAATTCCAAACGTGTACAACTTTCCGTTTGCAACCAGAGGCGTAGATTTTCGGCACCTTTTCCATGGGGAATCGCGGCGGGATTCATAGTGTATGGTGCATCATAAGCATCTTTCCAGATCAACTTCCCGCTTTCTCTGCTATATGCTGCAACAACTTCCTGATCTCCAACCCGTGAAATCAAAAAAACTTTTTCTCCCGAAACAACCGGTGAGGAATGACCAATCCCAACCTCAATGCTCCAAACTTTTTTTAATTCGTCAGGAAATGCTTTCGGCTGCTTAAAAGATGGTGATGATCCATCGCGATTGGGACCTCTCCACTGATTCCAATCCTGGGCATGAATGTTTTGCGAACAAATAAGTGCAAAAAGAAATACTGCAAACAGATGACGTTTCATCACCGGTCCTCCGTTGGATAAAGCTAATTTTCTACGTTTTATAGAAAATTGCTAGCAACGTTCTTCCATTAGTACATTTCATCAGACTCATGAATTAAATCCATTAGACTGCCACCACCGTTTTACATAAACTTCAAAATCTATGAGAGTTGAACAAATCGAAACAGATCTTTATCTCGCAATCGGGGATGCTTTTGATTCGAATTCCACCATTGTGCTGAAAGGCAAAGAAGCGTTAGTAATTGATGCACTGGGCAGCAAAAGAGATGCTCATGATTTAAAGCACTTGATCGAACAAAACTTTGAGGCCAGGGTTCGTTTCATTATTTGTACGCATTACTTCAGCGACCATCTAGCAGCATTGAAATTATTTCCAGAGAGTCAGATCATCGCTCACAAAGATTATCGGCGGACTTTCGATCAGGAAAGATTCCGTTCGGAAGAAGAGGCATCATTTTTTGTAGAACCAACTTTTTTGATTTCCGATGACTTAACGATCCGCTGGGGAAGATTTCATCTGGCTCTTTTTTACAACCCTGCTCATACCACCGGCGCCATTAACATCGATATTCCGGAAGCAGATTTGATTCATGTCAGCGACGCCATCGTCGGAAATATGGTTTACATTTCTTATTCTTCGCCAGATGCATTTTTTCCAGGTCTGGAAAAAATCAAACAAAGAGGGCGGAAGAAACTAATCTCAAGTCATCTTGGACTAAGAAGCATCGAAGCGATCTATCATGCAGAGAGTTATTTGCGAACGTTGCAAGATAAAGTAAAAGAGCCCGGATCAAACATAACTCTACAGGAATGCTTGCCAGCTGGAGTTGAAGGTACACCATTCGAAAATATTTTTCACAAACGAAACGTTCAGTGTCTGAGCGGTAATTCCTGAAGATTTTTTGCCAACAGTTTTTCAAATTCCAAAAGATATTGCGGTGCATGCGTATTTTTTAATGTGACTGCATTCCAATTTCTATGAACTCCTTTCTTTGTCAGCCTCAATCCTCTTAATTCCCGCGACTTCAAATGTGGTGCGACTGCCCATCTTGCTAAAACTCCAATTCCGATTCCTGCTTTTACCATTTCAATAATTGCTTCCGTGAGCATGACTTTGTAAATCCGTTTGGGGATGATGCCTTCAGGATTCAGGATCTTTTGGAAAATCAAATTCTCTTCAAGAGGCACGGAATAAACAAGCAGCGGATACTCAGCAAAATCTTCAGGTTTTATATATGGCTCTGCTGCAAGCGGATGATTCGGCGGCACAACAGCTAGCAGCTCATCCTCAAACAACGGAAAATAAGAAAGAGCTTTGTCAGCAGATTTGGTGTAAGCGATCGCAAGATCCAATTGCCCTTCCAGTAATGCTTCAATCGGACGAGATGTTGCATCAACCACAATTTCCACTTCCACATCTGGAAATTTCTTTTGGAACAATGTAAGCATTGATGGAAGCCAATGATAACAGGTGTTACATTGAGTACTGATCCGTAAGATTCCTTGTTGTCCTTTGGCAAAGCGGCGGAGATTTTCTTCAGTTAGCTCCAATTCTTCCAGAACTTTTTGTGCAGAGTGCAGAAGTTTCTCACCGGCCTTTGTCAAAATCATTTTTCTTTTCAATCGCAAAAACAGGGGTGTGCCTAAGCGTTCTTCGATTTCTTTTAGCTGATGACTTAATGCCGATTGCGTTAAGTGAAGATACTTCGATGCTTTGGTCATTCCTCCTTGTGAGGAAATCGCATCAATAAGTTTGAGATGACGGATTTCAAGATCCATGAGTTTCTTTAATTAAAAATGAATTATATATGAATTTGGATAATATCTTGCGAGGCCCGGCTTTGTGATGGTAAGGTGCGAAAGCCTGGCTTATCCTTTTTCGCGAACCACTTCTTTCGGACGTTTATCTTCACGCAAACCCAGAAAGCGTGGATGACGCAGCTTGTTTTCAGAGGTCCGATTCTGCAAATGCAACTTGAGCCACAAGCTCCGGTTCTACCCAATGAACATCCTTGCGCGGTAACCCGGTTCCTTTGGCGAGCGGCGTAGAGCGTTCCAATGTTGATAACTTCTTTTGGAGCGTACGTAGAGTTTGGTTAGTGAATCCAGTGCCGACTTTACCGGCATAAATCAATTCTTTCTTTTCGTAGAAACCTACCAGCAATGCGCCCAATCCGATTCGAGCACCTTCCGGATCTGTATATCCAACGATAACGAATTCTTGCTCTTGTGAACATTTGAACTTCAACCAATCCCTGGAACGGCCCGGCACATATAGACTATCAGCACGTTTCGCAATAATTCCTTCCCAATTCTCACGGCAAGCTTGTTCATAATATTTTTCGCCTTCACCAACCTTATGATTTGTGAATCGGATCCGTTGATCAAAATTAATATTGTCCTGGAGCATTTTTTTCCGTTGGATCAATGTTAGTTCGCGCACATCATATTGATCCCAGTAAATCAGATCAAAAACAAAGTAATACACCGCCATAGATGATTTCATCCGCTGTTGTAACTTGGAAAAACTGCTGATCCCCTTTTCCAATGCCACAATTTCACCATCGATGATGAAGTTGCCGGAAGTTTTCATCAGATGCTTAACAATTTCCGGATATGAATTGTTGAAAGAAAGTTTGTTGCGCGAAAGAATGTGGATGTTATTGCCTTTCTTAAAAGTTAGAGCCCTTACACCATCCAATTTTTTTTCAAAGATCCAATTCTTATCTGAAAATCTTTCTTCGGTAAGGGTTGCGAGCATCGGTTGGATCCAGGTTGGCTGCGAACTTCGTTTTAATGGCATCTGGCTACTGGCATCCGGCATCTACAAAGTTAGTTCGCTTTAACAGTGCTTCAATATCTTCCTTGCTAGCTTGTAATTTTTGCGCCGCTTCAAATAGATCCGATGCGATTACTGGATACCAATTACGTCTGGAAAATTTCGCCAGACCAATGACATCGAACGGTTCGATTGTTTCTTCAATCTGACGAATTAATTCTGTCTTGTCAGCAACTGAAAGATTCTTACAGGCTTGTTGACAGCAATGCCGGAACGCTGTTCCAAATTCAGGATGGTTACTTAATAAAAAGGCTGCAACTAGCTCGGGTTTATTCAATCGATGAGCACTTTCCATGAAACTGGCAGCAGCAAAATATAGATGTGTAATGCGTGAAAATAAATGGAAGTCGTTCATGTTTTTATACAATGCAGCAATTAAATTTTCACAGACAGTGAGTTCGTTCAGCGTTTCTGATTCATATTCTTTAAGATTGTTAGCGAATTCCGCTGTATCCCAATCTCGTTCGATGATTTTGGCTAATCTTAAGATTCCTGAAATTGTTAACGGAAATCCGGTAGAGAGTAAAGGATCAATGAATCCGGCGGCAGATGGAAGCATTGCCCAATTTTTTCCAACCGCAACTTCTGAGCAAAATGAAAGTTGCCGGTGATGAATGAATGGAAAAACTTCTTTTGCACGTGCAAATTGCCTCTTGATTGTTGGAAATCTTTCCAGAAGTCTGTGCCATGCGGGCTCACCTTCCGAAAATTTCAAATCATCGGCAAGGCTTGATCTAGCTGCAACTCCTGCACTGGTGATGCCGTTGTTAAACCGTAGAATCCAAATCCATCCGCCATCGAATACATGATGCATTGCCGCATCATCAACCGGATAAGGTGGGATGTCGCTGTTCGGATCTAGATTCATTTCAGAAATCCGATCAACATCCGCGAAGTGGGTATAAAGCCCTTCCGTTGGTGGAAGAATTTGCAAGCGTTTTTCAGGAAGTTTCAGTAATCGGAATAATAATCCGCGTGGTCCGGTTGCATCGATTATGAATCGAGCCGTCACCGAAAAATTTTCATTCTTTCTATGCCCGGTAAGCTGGGTGTATTTATCATTGATCGTTACTGAATCGATCGTTGCTTCATCAACGTAATCTACTGATAGCTTTTGAGCTTGACGCAACAAGAAATAATCGAAGTCCTGACGATACCAATGCGTATCGGCGATGCGATCATTCGGACTTGCCGCCACCAGCAGCTCATTTTCACGCAACGGATCATACTTGAATTCCACGCCATCATTATGATGATAAAAAGTGAAACCTCGTTTCAAACCGCATCCCAATTCCGGATATGCAGCTTGCCAACTGCCCCACTTTGACAAAGGCAATATACGATCGAGTCGATACCTCGTGGCGAGTTGTTCGAGCAAAAGATTTGTTAGTGGAGTTGAGGACTCACCGATTGCAAATCTGGGATGCTTTCCGCGTTCCAAAATAATTACGGAAAAGCCGAGTTGCTTCAGTACCATCGCCATCAATGACCCCGAAAACCCGGAACCGGCAATGGCGAAATCGTATTCAGCTTTCAAATTTTCTCTCCGCATTCTTCACAGTTCAAGCTGGCTGGAATATGTTGAAGCAAATTCATGATCTGCAGTTTCTGAACTCTTTTTTCAAAACAAGCTGAACACGTTGAGAATTGCTGCAAGTCCCAAAGATCCGCAAACACTCTTCCCCGATATAATGGAACGCCGTATTCTGCTGCAGCCTGCAATGAAGTGAGCTTGGGTGGTGAAAAAAGATCTTCTTTAGCTAGCGCTTCCAGACTTCCATTTCCAAATCGTGTTGGAACCAGAGAAACGACATCGACTCCGCAATCAAAAGCAAAATCAATCGACCGTTGAGCCCAATAGATTCCTTCCTCTTCATTTAAGAATGGAGGTTTTAACAATATGAATGCCCTGACTTTCATGGAATTCGATTTCAGAAAGCTGCATGCTTCGGCGAATTGGTGCAGCATCATCCTTTTGTTCAGTTTTTGCAGAACTTCTTCATGACTGGTTTCCAATCCCATTGCAACTTCGAAATCTCCACCAATCATTTCACGGAATTGCAAACACTCATCGCTGATCAATGCAGGATGACTTTCAACAATGACATTTTCAAAAACGTTTATTCGATCGGCAATAGCGGCGTAATCTTCTTTTGGAATCGCTTTTTTATCAAAGAAACTTCCGCTGTTATACAGCTTGATCTGCTGAGGTTTCGGAAGTCTTTGAAGCGCATATTCAATTTGAGCGGGAATTGCCCCGAGTGGAACGGTTGAAGTCAGAGTATTTTTCCAAAGATCGCACATCAGGCAGCGCCACGGACATTCCCGATTCGTCAAAAAAATTGTAGCGACAGGAACGATCTCGCCGGTTGCAGATCTTTCATCTTCACAAAAAAATGCATATGGGATCCATGGATCGATTTGATTCCTGGGTCCGCGTAATGAAAGGATCGATTGATCGATCAATGTAATGTACCCGGAGGGCGGGCCTCCGTGCCTGCCTTCATTCATAGATTGAATAAAACTTTGCCCGATAATCCCCTTCTTTAAAAGGAAATCGTTTCTGAAATTCATCAACGGATACTGCGCCGTGTTGAAAGCGCCGTTTGGGAAAGATCGGCATTTTCAGGTCAGTGATTGCATGGATTCCACGCGATACGATTTCACCTTTTAATGCATACAATCGCTCATGGCTGCCATCGGTTAATGCGGCAAATGGAATTGACTCCGCGATTTCTACAACGGATGGTTTTGTAAATGGACTGAATCCTTCAAATCCATAATGACGTGCAGGAGCATATGTCCGTGTGTACGAACGGCTCAATCCACCGCTATATATTAAGGAGTGTTTTATTTTCCCGATGCCCCATCCTTCTTGATATAAAAGCTGATTGTTTACAACACTACGGATTGTGAGCTCCGGATTTTCTTCAATCGGATAGTCTTTGAGATTTTCATCGCCGCCATCGCCATCAACTAAATATTTCCAATCCGGATAGTTCTTTCGAATTCCACTCAGCAATGCCACGCCCATTGCCGCGCATTCGATATCCAATGGCTTATAATCTTCAACAATTTTGATTACTTGAGTTATGTCCAGTGTGGAAGGATCAGCTTCAATCACTTCAAGAAACAAGTTGAGATCAAGTGATCTCAAAAATTTGTTTGCTTGATCAACATCAGAACTGTTTCCAAGATTCAAAACAAATGCTTTCAATCGCGCAGGATTCAAATCCATTTTTCGAATCAACCAATAAGTCATCAAGAAAACTGCGCCGCTATCGATTCCACCGGAAAAACAAACTCCGATCGGAGAATTTTCCGGAATGTGTGAAAGCCATGCACTGATTTCTTTCGCCAGAGTGCTGATATAAAGGTGTCCGATCTGATCGAGATCCTCCGGCAATGAATTTAGGATCGGACTGAAGAAACGTGTGTACGTTGGATCAGGATCAGGACATCCGATCAAATGGATTTCAACAATGTGATGTGCAGGAACCATCCGTGTATAAGATGGATGAAATTGATTGCTGAGTCCTTGTTGTTTGAGCCAATCATAAATTTCATCGATCCTCGTTGCTACGATCAGCACAGGACCATCCGCGCGTTTTGCCAGAAAATAACGGATCGGTCTATCCAGTGAGCGAGCGATCTTTACAATTTTTCCTTCTGTAGCGATCAGACCAAACGAGCCTTGAATTTCGCGAACTGCTTTCGGATCGCCACTGAAAATTGTTTGCGTGGCGGCATCAATGCTCATGTTGTAAATCTGATTTACTGACGGATCAATTAAGTCGATCACACTTGCTAGATATCGATCCATGATGTCCTCCTTAATGTTGATTTCTTGAAATTAGGGTACAGCTTTACACATGGATGTGAAAGCGCTAGATTATGATCTACAATTCGGAGGGATGGCCGAGTGGTTGAAGGCGGCGGTCTTGAAAACCGCTGGGGGTGCAAGCTCCCCGTGGGTTCGAATCCTACTCCCTCCGCTCTAATAAAATTATGGCAATATTATTTTCACTTTTGATCGGCTTCTTTACCGGGTTGCGTTCACTCACACCGGCCGCAGTAACAGCATGGGCTGTTCATTTTGGTTTGTTGAAACCAGAACATCCGTTTTCATGGCTTGGTTCATGGCCTTCAGTAATCATTTTCACTGTTCTCGCACTTGGGGAATTGGTTGCGGATAAACTTGCGCGAACAGGCCCTCGAACAGCGCCTCCAGGTTTGATTGCTCGCATTGTTATGGGCGCCTTAACTGGTGCTTGCATCGCTGCAAGTACAGGAAATGCAGTTTGGATCGGTGCAGTTTTAGGAATTGCAGGCGCTGTTGCCGGAACTTTTGCTGGCTTCAAAGCACGAACTGAAATTGTAAAAGCATTGCAGATTCCTGACCTGCCTGTCGCTTTGATGGAAGACTTGATCGCCATTGGCGGAAGTCTGTTGATTGTTTCCCCCTTTTGATCACTCGTAGCGAAGCGCGTTCAACGGAGACAATCTTCCTTAATTATTATTTCCTACCGTTTGAAGGTTCGGTTCTGAGATTTGTTCAACAACTTCAGCGGTTGTTTTCGCATTCAGCTTACGTGCGATATCCGCCTGCGCAACGATGCCAGCACATTTGCCATTTTTATCGGCAACTACCATCCTTCGAATCTGATTTTCCTGCATTACATTAATGCAATCTTCCAATGAACCCTCTTCATGAACAGTAATGCATGGGGTTGTCATACAATCACCTGCTGTTAACTCCAGAGGATTTTTTCCTTCCGCCACAACCCGAATAGCGATATCACGATCAGTTAACGTCCCAATTGGCTTCTTACTTTGTTCATTGTCTACAATTGGAATCAGACCACAATCATGCTCCTTCATCAGCCGGGCAACATCCCTCAAATTTGTATTAGAAATGCAACAAACCGGATCCGATGTCATCACTTCGCGTACTCTTAGTGCCATAATAAAAACCTCCAAATAATTTCGGTATAACTTCTAAATTAGGAATGAATTTCAACACTGCCAGAGCCTTGATTTCAGTTCGATCTTGAATATTAATTGCATCAGTTCCAGGTACTAGTACTTGCCTGGTCTGCATCATCAATCAGCTTAGCCGGAGAAGAATATGGCGAATATCTCTAACTGGTCACCGCGTTTGCTCAGTGTTTTACGGATTATTGTGGGATTGTTGTTCATGTGTCACGGCGGTCAAAAACTTTTCAATTGTCCACCTGCAGCGCAACCGATGAACATTCCAATTTTTTCATTTCCAGCTGGAATTGGAGGATTGCTGGAATTTTTCGGTGGGTTACTCATTGTATTAGGTCTGTTTACACATCTCGTTGCTTTTATTCTGTCAGGAGAAATGGCAGTAGCCTATTTCATGGCTCATGCACCAAGAGGTTTTTGGCCGATAAACAATCATGGTGAGCTCGCAGTATTGTACTGCTTTGTGTTTTTGTATTTTGCTGCAGCCGGAGCTGGTCCGCTGAGCCTGGATTATTTAGTGCGGCGCAAAACTTGATTCAGTTACATAAACAGATTATTCATAAGAGCGTAACGGATCAGATCGGCCTCATTGCGAAATCCCAATTTTTCCAACAATCGACTGCGATAGGTTTTAATCGTGTTCGGACTAAGGCCAAGAGATATCGAAATTTCGACCGTACTTCTGCCTTGTGCCAAATGCACTAATACTTCTTGTTCGCGGTGAGATAGAGAGCGTTGATTCACATTCTTTTTTGCCGGACGCTTTTTATTTTGATTCAACCATCCTTCTTCATCATAAATATGACCGGCATGGACTCTACGAATTGCCCTCAGAAGTTCTTCCATTGCACTATCTTTTTGAAGAAAACCATGAACACCGGCAGCAAAACATTGGGGTGCATATTGAGTGGAAGGATAAACGGTCAAAACTACAATGCGCGGCTTATCCGGAAAACGCTGCTTGAGTTCTGGAATGATTTCTAATGCATTTCCTTCCGGAAAGGATAAATCCAGTAATAAAACATCTACATTATGGAATTCGTTAATAACTGTCGGAATATCAGCAAGGCGACCTGTCTCGGCAACAACGTCAATTTCTCCTGCAAGTTTTAGAACTTCCTTCAATCCTTCACGAATTAAAACATGATCGTCAGCGATCATAATTCGAATCTTTCGTGTTTCGATCATACCCCAAGAGTATGAGCTACGCTCGAAGAGGAGTATCAATGATCCGGCCGATTTCGGGTCATCAAATCAGTCAAAAATAGTAGCCAAATTTGCTACAAGAAAATATCAGGCTAATGTCAAGAACCAGAAAAAATGGTAGAGCCTCGATGCGATCGAGGCTCGTTATTTTAGCTACAGGATTCAATGGTGAGGAAATGATGGCTTCGATATTTCAGCAACAACATCTCCCGTTGTGGCAGAGTCTTGTAAACGTAGTGCGATATCACTTTGTGATACGACTCCGACAACACCGTTCCCTTTTGATAAAACAGGGATTCGACGAATTTGGTGTGATTTCATCGAATCTAATGCTTCTTTTAATGAATCATTTTCATTACAAGTAACAACGTTTCTTGTCATAACTTCGGATACTTTTGTTTTTCTCGGTTCACGACCTGGTGCCACAACCATAATAGCCAGGGCCCTGTCAGTCAAAACCCCAACTAGTTTCGGTACGTTTTCACCTTCTACTACCGGGATCATGCCAACGTCTTGAATGCGCATTAAACGCGCTGCAATATCAACGCTGTCCTGAGGGAGGCAACAGGCTGGATCAGGCGTCATAACTTGACTCACTTTCATAACAACCTCCTCTAAGTGCTTATACATAAAAATTATGGATTGCGGTTGAATCGACCAGCCATACTTTTCTCCTGTTTGTTGTCGTAACAGCACTACGGAGATTTAACATCCGCATTAAATAGAGCAACATTCGTATTTGTCACAATATGTGCGACAAAAAGCAGATTTTTTGTCTACGATACAACTCCGCGAACTGCGATACTGGCTGAATCCCTAAAGAGCTACGTTTACCAATGTGAATTGATGAATTCAAAAGGAGGAATCTATGCTGTCCTGGACAATAACTTTTCTAGTAATTGCATTAATTGCGGCATTACTTGGATTCGGCGGAATCGCCGGTGCAGCAGCGGGAATTGCGAAGATCTTATTTGTCGTATTCCTAATCGCGTTCGTCGTCTCACTGGTACTGGGCCGACGTCCGGTAGTCTGACAAAAATTAATTGGAGGATCAATATATGAAAACCTGGATTTTATCAGGCATTTTAGTACTTTGTTTAGCGTTGGGATTTTTGGCCGGCTGTAATGAAAACAGTTCAAGAGCCGAGCAAAAAGAAAATCCGAATCAAGTTGGTAAAACTGAAACAAGAAGTGATACGGCAATAACAGCCGAACTGAAAGGAAAAATTACAGAAAGTGATCTTCTTGATCATACCGATATTTCTGTAGAGACTAATAATGGTGTTGTAGCACTTACCGGAACAGTAGCAACAGAAGCACAAAAAGCTCACGCAGAAGAATTAGCGAAAAATACAACAGGCGTAGTATCGGTAAATAACCAACTCAATCTAAATCCGGATCAAAACAAAGGCATGGTTGGAAATGCCGAAGAAAAAACTAAGGAAGCATATTCGGAAACAAAGGGTGAGCTTAGTAATGCCCGTATCACATCCGAAGTGAAACTCAAATTCGCCGCTGATGGTACCGTCAAAGCCTTAAATATTGATGTTGACACAAGCAATGGAGTTGTCACGCTGAATGGAACAGTAAATAGCAGGAAGGAACTTGACCAGGCGGTACGGTTGGCAAAATCAGTTGATGGCGTTAAACACGTGAAATCAAATCTTACCATCTCGCAGCAATAAAAAAGCTTGAGAGAAGGGTGTGCAGCCCCTTCTTTCATCTGAAGGAAATCGTGCGGATTCTTCCGCACGATTCCTTCTTTAACTGGATTATAACGATGGAGTATTTCCTTCAAGAAATTGAGCTAGATTGTCAGGGGCAAATTGCAGACCAATATAGAATGGGCCAAATTCAGCGTAGATTGCACTCGCTTCATCAAAACGCATTTCATAAATTAACTTCTTAAACACCAGGGGATCATCCGCAAACAGGTCAACTCCCCACTCCCAATCATCGAATCCGATTGAACCAGAAATAATTTGCGTAACTTTTCCAGTGTAATGACGTCCGATAATTCCATGTTCTAACATCATTTCGCTTCGACGATTGTATTCTTCCTGATACCAATTTTTGGATTCACCGCGACGTTTGTTCATTGGATAAAAACACACATATCGGCGGTTGGGGATTTCTGAATATAGGCGGCCTTTCATTCTATTGTGTTGTTCTTTTAACTCTGCTTCAAATGCTTCCTCAAATTCTGGGCTGCCTGGTTTCAATGAACGTTCTGCAAGTTGCTGATGAATTTTGGCTGTCATTTCATATAAGCCAAGCTCTACGATCGATACATACGAAGTGGTCATTTCTAAATAATGTGAAAGTTCGGTCTTAACAAAATTCATTTCACATTGAACTAAATCTTCAAACGATTTTCGGAAGTAAATGATCATCAGCTCCGCTTTGTGCCCGAGCATTTTCACCAGAGCAGAGTGTCCTTCTTTCGAATCTCTTAATGTTTGAACTGCTTGAATTGCAATTTCTGAGCGAGCAGCTGGAGTCAGGCTCTGAACCTTTGGCCAATTAATTCTGAACATATGATGCAAAACACTCCAGCCTTCGAGGGTTTCTGGAACAAAGGGATTGTGCATATAGTAATTATAGCGTCTAAATCAAAACTAACCGATGCGAGATACATGATGCGTGATGCGTGCGCTAATAAACCCGCGCATCATGCATCTCGCATCCCGCATCACGAGCGTTTCTTCACAATTTCATCGAGTTCGGCAAGAAATTCCGAAACGGAGGTTTGACGTTTATCGCGCTCAGGTTCAAGCATTCGAAGGATCAGGTTATCGAACAATTCAGGTTGCTCATAAATTGGAAGCTGTTCCACTAACGGCCGCGGTTTCTGTGAAATGTGTTTCACCAGGTAACCTTGCGGTGTTGGTGATGAAAATGGATTTTTGCCAACTAACATGTAATAAAACGTAATACCAAGTGAATACAGATCGGATCTTGGATCAATGTACTGATCGACATGCAAAAATCCACATTGTTCCGGGCTGGCATATTCCGGTTTGCCTAAAAATATATTTGCGCGCGTGTGGGTGCCTTCACGCGAAGTTTTTGCAATTCCAAAATCTATAACTTTTGTGAACTCAATATCTGAAGCATCTTTTACGATCATTAAATTATCAGGTGAAATATCCCGATGAATAATTCCTTTTTCATGAGCGACCTGTAATCCTTTTGCAGCTTCCTGAACGATTCGAATCGATTCACCGATTGGAATTCGACCAAGTCTTTGCACGCGTTGTTTTACACTCTCACCTTCAATCCATTCCAACACCATAAATAATTGATTCCCATCCAAAGAACCAAACTCAAAAATTTGGACCAGGTGTGGATTATGAAGATCCGCTAGAATTCGCGCTTCTTGAATAAATCGTTCACTGAAAAATGCATCCGCTAAATCGGTTTGAATAATTTTGATTGCACGATCCTTATTTAAATAAATATGTCGTGCCCGAAAGACCATACTCATTCCACCTTTGCCGACTAAATCCAGGATGTCGTATTCGCGAACACGTTTGCCGATCATCGACTCAATCCGTTCCGCATTTTCCGGAGGTTCGGCCGGTTGCGGTGTTGTTTCGGATTCTCCGGCTACTACAGGCTTTTCCCATACCGGTGCTAATGTACCGCCCGCTCCAGCTTGCTTTGAATATTGCAATTTTTGGAGTCGATCAAAAACATCTTTGTAGCCCATCTGCAACAACATGAGTTTTTCGTATATCTCTTCAGCTTTATCGACTTGTCCTAGCCTTTCATAAACCACAGCAAGTCTGTAAAACACATCCATTGTTCCTTTGGTTAATGTTTCCGCTCGGTGAACCTGATCAAATTTTTGCAATGCCAGCGATTCCATTCCTCTGTTTGCAAAAAATTCACCTAACATTAAACTTGCTTCGCGATATTCAGATTTGTCTTCCGTGATTTGCTGGAGTATTGGAGCCGCTTCTTCCAATTTTCCCAGTCTGCCCATTAAAATTGCGGCATGCGTTTTTTCACCAACTTTCAACAAACATTCAGTTGCACGTTCCAAATTTCCGGCTGATTCATAGTAAGCTGCTGCTTCAGCATACTCTTCACATCTTTCGTAAAGCATCGCGGCCCGCCCAGCTTCACCAAGAGTGGAATATAGATCTGCCGCTTTGCGCCAATTTTCTGTTTCCTCATAAAGCAACGAAGCTTTATATAAATTCGTAGCAAGCTCATAAGCTTCAGCGGCACGATCTTTGATTCCTGCAGCAACATACAAGTCACCCGCTTCGGTATACCGTTTGGTATTAAAACAAACGTCAGCAAGGACGGCAGGATTTGGCGGTGGACTTTCCGGCGAAGTAAGTAATTCGTAAGCCTTATCGTAGTGTTGTGCCTTATGATACAACTCACCAGCCTTTGCAATATTGTTTGTAGTTAAATAACATTCCGCGGCCTTCGCATAACTTTCTCCCTGTTCGTAACACCAAGCAGCTTTACCAAAATTTTTTAAACGGTAATAAATATTGCCTGCAGCAACTCCATACTTTTTTATGTTGCCACGTTGTTCTTCAGGAAATTCGCTGGTTGTTCGTTCGTCAATCGCTTCGATCAGTAATTTAAAATAGATCTCCACTGCTTGTTCATATTTTCCCGTTTTGAACAGTAAGGCTGCAGCCTTAACCGGATTATCGGATGAAACGGCCAGTTTTGCCGCGCGGTTAACGTCACCTGATTTTTCCGCCGCTTCGATTGCCCTGGGAATGTTTTCTGCTTTTTCATACATCAAGCTGGCATTCTTAAGATCTTTAGCCTTTACATACATGTCCGCTGCTTTCGCGTATTGGCCAAGCTGCGAAAGAGCTTCAGCGCACTTGGCATGGTTTCCAGCTTCTTCAAAACATCGAGCCGATTTTTCGTATTGCTTAAGCCTGTAATACAAAGTACCAGCGTTGTTGCCGAATTTTTTTATTGCATTATGAACGCTTTCCAGAAATTCACCTTGCGCACGTTCCTTAATATTCATGAACAACAAGCGTTCAAAAATTTCCGCAGCTCGTTCGTAATTTTGAACCTGGTTGTAATATTGTGCGGCCTTATCTAATTGATTGGCCTGTTCCGCCATCATCGCGGCGCGGGCAAAATCTCCGGAACGTGTAGCCGTATCAGCAGCACGAGTGAAATCTCCCGATTTTTCGAACGTTACACTGGCGTTGCGATAGTCTTCTACGCGCAAATATAATGTTGCGGCTTTATCAAAGATGCTGGCCTGGGCATAGTACTGTGCTGCACGACGAAGATCGTCGTTCTTTTCAAGAAGACGTGCGGCTACCGCATAGTGGCTGCCCATTGTATAGCAATCCACCGCTCCTTGAATGTCACCAGCAAGAGCTAAATAATCTCCTGCTTTTAGATAGTCCCCCTCGTTTAACGCCTTTCGGGCATCTTTGAAATAATCTGGCATCTGTTACTGATCTAGTATGATACCAGAGTTAGGTCGGGAAAGGCACGCCCCGAGGACATTTGAGCTGCTTGAAACTGGAATCGATCTGAATAAGCTTGAAATTATGCCAGATAAAGGACATCTAGAAATCGAAGGGCGTACCATACCAATTTCCAACGTCGATAAGGTAATGTTTCCAGCCGATGGATTCACCAAAGGTCAGGTAATCGATTACCACATCCGCATCTCAGAAGTACTTCTACCTCACTTAAAAGATCGGCCAATTACCATGGTTCGATTTCCGGATGGAATCGGGGGCAAACATTTTTACGAAAAAGATGCACCATCACACACTCCTAACTGGATTAAACGCGCACCGATGAAACGCAGTGATGGATCCACGATCCGCTACATCTTAATCAACGATCTTCCATCACTGGTCTGGTCTGCGAATATGGCCAATCTTGAAATGCACGCATTTCTTGCCAGATATCCTAAAGTCGATCAGCCAACAATGGTTGTTTTTGATCTTGATCCAGGTGCACCTGCAACAGCAGTTGAATCTGCGAAAGTTGCATTCTGGTTGAAAGAAATTTTCGATCGACTCGGTTTGCAAAGCTTTGCTAAATTTTCCGGTTCAAAAGGAATTCAAGTTTACATTCCGTTGAATACTCCAGTAACGTATGACACAACTTCAGAATTTGCACACAACATTGCGAAGTTCCTGCATCAAGTACACCCCGAAGCTGTTGTTTCGGAAATGGCAAAACGCTTACGTGAGGGGAAAGTTTTTATCGATTGGAGTCAGAATTCAAAATCGAAGACCACAGTTTGTATTTATTCACTAAGAGCAAAACGGGAACTTCCTTACGTTTCAGTTCCCTTTTCATGGGATGAATTAGAAAAATTGTTGAAGAAAGGAGATCCGGATAAATTTCTGATTGGGCCTGAAGATGCTTTGAAGCGGATTGAACGATTCGGGGATTTGTTTGAACCGGTTCTCACATTAAAGCAATCGATTCCAAAGGACTATTTGAAGAAATTGGAATCTCCTTCGCCTAAAAGCACGTCCCCAAAAGTTCGAGCGAGAGGTGTTAAAGGAACGACCATAAAAGATTACAACTTGAAACGAGACTTTCAGCAAACTGCTGAACCTCCAGGTGAAGTTCAAGAAAAGAAATCGAAGAAATCCGAAGGTGACTCTGAACATATGTTCGTGATTCAAAAGCACGAAGCCAGCCGTCTTCATTACGATTTCAGACTTGAGATGCAAGGTGTGCTTCGCTCCTGGGCCGTGCCAAAAGGACCTCCAACAAAGCTAAAAGATCCGCGGCTTGCGATGCATGTTGAAGATCATCCAATGACCTATGCTCGATTTGAAGGAACAATTCCGAAAGGAAATTATGGCGCTGGTACGGTGATGGTTTGGGATATCGGAACATACAAAGTCCTGGAACAAAATCCAGTAGCTGCTTACTACGCTGGGAAATTACATTTGTTGATGAACGGGAAAAAACTGCAAGGTGAATGGGTACTGGTCAAAACGAATAAAGAAGCCGGACGTCAGTGGCTTTTGATGAAAGTAGATGAAGCAACAAAGCCGATATCTGCGAAAGAAGATGATCGTTCCGTGTTAACCAACAGAACAATGAAGAAGATTGAATCGGATAATGATGCGCAATGGATCAGCAATCGTCCGCCTAAGGAAGAAACTCCAAAAAGTAAACTCAAAGCGCGGCTTGCACAAAGCGCTCAAGCGGGGCCCAAAATTTCCGGCACATTAAAGGCATTGCCAGCCGGCAGAGCAAAATTCATAGATCCGATGCTATCAAAGCCTGTGAATAAATTGCCTGATGGAAAAGATTGGATTTATGAAATCAAATTTGATGGATATCGTGCAGAAGCAATCCGGCATGGAAAAGATATTGATCTCGTTTCGCGAAATGCAAAAAATTTGAAGAAGAAATATCCGGAGCTTGTAGATGCGCTTCAGGAACTTCCGCAAAAAGATTGGGTTCTGGATGGTGAAGTTGTGGCACTAACAGATGAAGGCGTTCCTTCATTTCAGCTGTTGCAAAATATGACGCCGCAATCCCAGGACCGGCCTTTGCATTATTTTGCCTTTGATCTCCTTCATTATGATGGGAAAGATCTCACCAATCTTCCTTTATTTCAGCGAAAGGAACTTCTGAAAAATTTGCTGGAATCCGCGGATGGTTTTATTTCATTTTCTACCGGGATTGAAGCTGAAGCAAAAATTCTAGAGAAAGAAGTTCGCAAACGTGGTTTGGAAGGAATTGTTGCAAAAAAGAAAACATCGCGTTATGAACCGGGTAAGCGGACTGGTGCGTGGGTAAAATACAAAACCGAAGCAGGACAGGAATTCGTGATTGGCGGATATAAACCTTCAGATCGAAATGGAAGTTTAGATGCAATTCTAATTGGTTTTTATGAGAGCAAGAAGTTGATGTACGCTGGATCGGTTCGTGCTGGATTTACACCGCACAGCAGAAGAGAAGTGGAATCTTTGCTGAAAAAATTGGAGACTACGAAATGCCCGTTCGCGAATCTGCCGGAAGAAGGACACGGACGTTGGGGTGAAGGGTTGACTGAAGAAGATATGAAGAAATGCATTTGGGTAAAACCAAAAATCGTATGCCGAATCGATTTTGTGGAATGGACCGATGCGAAACATCTGCGCCACGCGAAGTTTGTCGGCATTGTGCCTGATAAAAATCCAACCGATGTGGTCCGAGAATCTCCGTAACTCTGTGGTAAATGTTTAACATCGTTCTGATTATTATTTCCGTTATCTTTTTTCTTTCATTCATCCTATTTTATGCACGCCGGCAAAGTATCATCAACATCCCCGCACGCAACCGGTATTTTAGGTGGCTTGCAAGTGAACTGAAATTAAGAACTGCCGGCGATGATTATTTTTTGCAACTGGAAGGCTCATGGAATGATGTTCCAATAATCGTTTATCCACATAATTTTGAGGGACCGGGGTTGATCACATTATTTTATGCGGACACAGGATTTCCCTTTGAAGAACGAACCTGGATTGAACCTTCATTGAGTCTGGGCCGTGCAATTGTTGAATGGAAAGCAGGCCGCAAATACCAATTCGAATATACCGGCAGCACTACTTTGAAAAACTATCCTATTGTGGAAGTTCTGGAACGTTATCGGACTGTGTATCCGTATGTGGCAGTGACTCAACCCAGTCGGCTTGTGTATTCGCAATATGTCATGGAAGCGCTTTCAGATTCAAAAAACTATACAGCGTTAGTAGTGATGGATTCAGGAAGACGTCCATCGGCTGAACAGATACAAGAAGCGCTTGATGCGGTAACAGATATTGCAAAAACCGTGCGGGCAAACTTAATATAGGGCGGATCAAAGACCCGCCCCGTGGTTGTGTGGCGAAATGCCACTAAGAAAAAATTAATCAGACCTGCGAAATTAGACCCGAAATATTTCAAAAAGTTGACTTTGAGTCTTGGCGGTAAGGATTTACCGCAGGATGGCGGTGGAGCCTTCGATCTTTTTCCAGGGTTCGACTTTACCGCCGAGACATTTGCCAAAAAATTCCTCTGCGCGGCCGTTAAAATCAAAATTATTTTCAGGTCGTTGAAATCCATGGCCTTCATCCGGATACACCACAAATGTCACATCCAGATTTTTTGCACGCATTGCCTTCACGATTTCTTCTGATTCACTCAGTTTCACACGGGGATCATTTGCGCCATGACCAATCAACAAAGGCACGCGAATTTTATCAACATGAAAGAGCGGAGAGATTCGCTGATTTAATTCATCATCTTTTTCAACATCACCGATCCGGCGGATCCATCGTGCTTTTACCGGCTTCCAATATTCTGGAAACGATTCAAGTAAACTTCGAACATTGCTGGGTCCAACTTCTTCAACTGCGCAGGCATAAAGTTCAGGAGTAGAAGTAATTCCAACAAGAGTCGCATATCCGCCGTATGATCCACCAAAAATTCCAATCCTTTTGGGATCCGCGATTCCTTTATCGATCGCCCACTTTACGGAATCCGTAATATCATTTTGCATGTTTCTGGACCACTCACCATTTCCGGCATTCAAGAATTTTTTCCCATAGCCAAGCGAGCCTCTGAAGTTCACCGTCAATACCGCGTATCCACGATTCGCCAGCCATTGAAGTTCCGGCGCAAACCCCCAATCATCACGAAACCAGGGTTCACCATGCGGACTCATCACCAGCGGGAGATTTTTTGGTTCAACACCAACAGGTAACATGAGGTAACCCATAAGGGTCAAACCATCCCTGGATTTGATTTCCACGGGCTGCATTTTTGCAAGTTTGTATTTGTGGAGGTCTGGTTGGTTTTCAAACAACAGGTCCAGTTTTTTCGAAATACGGTCATACAAATAGTAAGCTCGCGGTGAATCATCTTGTTCATAATGGATAATCCATTTGTTTCTTGAAAGATCTTTGCTTTCGATGAACGGAAATCCAGAATGCTGCTTTTGCAAAAACGAAATATCTTTTTCGAATTCAGGATTTAAGAAAATGTAACGGGGCTTGTCATAACTCACAATGACTGCATCAACCTGCCCTTTTTTGTAGATCATTTCAACGGCAGCAATGTCGGTTCCATCTTTATCTTCATAAGACCAGATATCCGCTTTTGGATCTTCGGCCATGACTTGAATCGCTTCACGTGTGCGTAACGGCACTTTTTCTAATCGAAATGTTGGCGAGTTCAATGAAGATGTAACGTACAGATAATTTCCTTCCGGTGTAAAACCAACGGTCATGGTTCCACCATTCACTTGACCAAGAAAATTGCTGTCTTCAAACGGCCATGTAATTAAATCGCGCCATGGTTTATCTACGGCATCGCGAACTCGCAAAACTGTGCTTTGATCTTCCGGCCGGAATGCAGTTGCTGCGCGAATTACGAAATCTTGATCAGTGGTCCATCCAATAACATCACCTGGATTCTCAGTATCAAGCGTAACTGCTCCGGTTTTTAGATTGATTCGATGCATATCAAAGATCCGCCGATCTCGTAAATTCAAACCGATTAATACTTCATCCGGAAAATCAGGATCCTTGCGAAGATTTTGGGCTTTGACTCCCAGGAATGGTGTTAGATCGCGTGTCGTTCCTGAATCGATGTCAGTAGAAAACAGATGCAAGTTCTCATCACCGAATCGATCTTGAATATACAGAATCTGTTTGTTGTTAAAAGCCCAGCTGTGAAAATAGATGCCTTGCTTTTCATCATCAGTCATCATTCGATCATCGTCTTTGCCAATCGTTTTCACCCAAACGTTTTGAACACCTTTGTCTGACGGTGCAAGGTAGGAAAGCTTCATTCCATCAGGCGAGATTTCAGGCTGATCCTTCGCAGGATTTCCAAACAAAATTTCGCGCGGAATCAAGTTTTCTTCAGCGGCACAAAACATTGTTATGGTAATTGAAAGAACGAATGTCAAAGCAATTAGTCGATTCATTTCTTGACCTCGGATAAAATAATTACGAAAGCAGTATGGCCTTCTATAACGTTCCAGTTAATCTACCACACGCAGCGACTGTCGCGAATCGAATCGAAAAGCGACTTGCCGCTATGCAAGTTTTTGACAATCCTCAGGCGGAAACTTTGAATACACTCATCGATGAGCTTCATGACGCGATTGGAAAATATGAAGGTGCAGAAGATCCTCCGGATCAGGAAAGCGAAGAGGTTGTTGAAAAGGCAGCAGTAATTGCGCGGAATATTGTGAATGAAATTGAACAACTGAATGCAGGTGAGGATCGATTAGGACAGCTGATCCGAAATTTGTTTGAATGTTTGGGTCTTGGCAAAGAAGGAGCGGAGATTTCACTTCGCGCAGGCGAAGATCCCAACTCGTTGTTGCGTCCTTTGGAAGAATAGCAGATGTCCAAACCTCTTATCGGTTTGTTACTGGGAGCATTCCTCGGTTTGCTTGATGGCATCTCATCCTTCTTCTATCCAGATGTTCGTGCACAAATGATGATCATCATCACGTTTTCAACGATCAAAGGGTTAATCACCGGACTGATTGCTGGAATTGTCGCGCGCAAATGGAATTCATTACCAATAGGAATTGCAACTGGTCTGATTGTAGGTCTGGTTCTGGCATATCTAGTCTCACCGCCTCCTGATAGTTCCGGAACAAGCTACTATGCTGAAATAATGTTGCCGGGATGCATCCTTGGTGTAATTGTCGGATTTGCAACGCAACGACTGGACACAGTTGCTTAAGGTTCGGCGAGTTTCCAGCAAAGGATCAAATAAAGAATCGCGAACGAAAGTTCGATTACTGCAAAGATCAGAATCACGTAAGGCAATGAATAATGCAGCACATATATCACCATCATGGCGCCATATAACAACCGCCCCAGCGAATCGATAAAAATAAATGGCAGGTAACGTCGCGGCTCGCTCGCACTAACCAGAAGCGAAGCACCGATGATGATAGCTGCAGCACCGAATCCATGAATCAGTAATTGATGGACAGGATTTTGTGGAAATGCCAGAATTCCGGTTCGTGAAAAAAATAAATTTTCCAGCCACAGAGCAAACCGAAAAAATCCCGCAAGCAGTTGATTGTTAAAAAATACAAATCCAAGGATGATGTTGAACCACCCGCCAAATTGGAGCAACCATCGAATCCAACGAACTTTCATGGCGTCATATTACACCAGCAAAGTATCCTTTTCACTCAATAGCTTTTTTGATACCATCCGTTTCAGGAGCATCTCAGGACATGAAAGCAGCGATTGTGACCTATGTTGTAAAAAAAGGCCGGGAAGCGGAATTCGAAAAAGTTCTTCGCCGCCATTGGAAAATTTTACGAAGCGAAAATCTGACTACAGACCAATTGCCATTTCTACTAAAAGATCCTGAAAGCAACACAGTTTATAAAGAAATTTTTGAATGGAGAAGCAAACAATCCTTTCAAAAAGCTCATGAATCAAAAAAGGTTCAGGATATTTTTCGAAAGATGATTGAACTTACTGTCGACGGTGGGATCGAAACTGCGTTTTTCAACCGGATCTAATTATCTACTGAATGTTCCGCTTCCAGTAATATTGCCAGATCGGCCATCAATCAAATTGATTTGATGCGTGATTGTGGCATTCATCATATTTCCTGAGACACTTCCTGCGAGATGTAGAGTTATAGTTCCCAAAATATTACTCGCTCCACCATCCAACACCAATTGGTTTCCACCAACACTGCCTTGAACATCAGCAGTAATACCGGAACCATCATATGAAAAGTTGCCTTCCACTTCTGATCGGCTTGGCATTCCTTGACTCAATACCATTGTCGCATTCAAGGTGGATCCCTGTGTAAAACCGGTGTCTGAGCAAACATCAGCCGGACTGCAACTCTGAAATGTGACGGCTGCACGCCATGTTCCACTGATATCAGGCGCATTTTCATCATTATTGTCTTTTGTACAACCAGCTAGCGTTACGATAACTGCAAGACAAATAAAAGCTTTTTTCATAAAATCCAATCACCCCTACCGTCTCTAATATGAAACGTTTATAGTTATGCCTATGGTTGATACAGCGCAAGAACCAATACGTTTACGTTTCGCTCCAAGCCCTACTGGATACCTGCACGTAGGTGGCGCTCGAACCGCCCTTTATAACTATCTTTTAGCCCGTAAAAAGAACGGAATATTCTTGCTGCGAATTGAAGATACAGATGTTCAGCGATCTTCGCAAGAGATGGTCGATATCATTTTGAATAGCTTGAAGTGGCTCGGGCTGAACTGGGATGAAGGTCCGTATTATCAATCACAACGTTTCGATTTGTATCGAAAGGCAGCATTCGAGTTGCTGGAAAATGGAAAAGCGTATCGTTGCTTCTGCACACCTGAAGAAATTAATATCCGCCGTGAAGCTGGCCTGAAAGAAAAAGGAATGTGGAAATATGAACGCACCTGCTATCAACTTTCGCCGGATGAAATTAGAGCCAAACTAGGTAACGGCTCAACTTTTGCGATCCGATTTCTTGTACCTCCCGGCCGCACAGCATTTCAAGATCTGGTTCATGGCGAAATTGAGCTGGATCATAACCAGGTTGATGATTTTGTTTTGCTTCGCTCAGACAGTTTTCCAACTTACCATCTTTCGGTGGTTGTAGATGATATTGATATGCGCATCACCCATGTAATTCGCGGTGATGATCACATTTCAAATACACCGAAGCAAATTTTGTTGTACGAGGCATTTGGAAGAAAAACTCCACACTTTGCGCATCTTCCACTGATTCTGGTCCTGATAAAAAGCGTCTTAGTAAGCGGCATGGTTCCGTTGCAGTTGAAGAGTATCGTAATCAAGGAATTCTTCCTGAAGCTCTGGATAATTTTCTCGCTTTACTTGGTTGGAATCCCGGGGATGAACGTGAAGTCATGAGCCTGGAAGAATTGACCCGTGAGTTTGATCTGGATCGAGTAAACAGCAGCAATGCTGTCTTTGATATCAAAAAATTGCAATGGATGAATTCTAAATATCTTTCGTTGGTTCCTCTGTCGCGAATCATTGAATTGCTGCGTCCATTTCTAAAACATCCTGAATGGGAAAAAGATCCTGACTTTGAGAAGAGAGTGGATTTGATGCGAACACGCGCACAGTCAATGTTGGAAATTGAAGATCTTCTGTTACCTTTCTATCGAAATGATTTCAGTTATGATGCCGGCGGATTAGCGAAAGTTAAAAAAGATACTAAGGTAATTACCTTACTATATGAATTAATTTCAGACCTGGAAAGAATTGAGCCATGGAATCATCAAGCGTTAGAAGTTTCCTTCCGTTCTTTTGCTGAAGCGCATGGAATCAAGTCTGCAGTTATTATCCATCCTGTCCGATTGGCGATCAGCGGTAAAACAGGCGGCCCAGGCCTCTTCGAGTTGATGGAAGTGATGGAAAAACGCAATACCATCGATAGGTTACATAGGTTTGTCAGTACGCTACAAGAACATGCCTAAAACGTAATACGTAAAACGTAAACAGGGTATCCACGATTTTACGTTTTACGTTTCACGTTTTACGGAGCTCACGTGAGTCGATACGAAATCATTTGGAAAACTGTGAAGCGAGTTCCATATGGGCGTGTTGCAACGTACGGACAGATTGCGCGTGAAGCTGGGATGGAAGATCATGCCAGACTCGTTGGCTATGCTTTGCATGCACTTCCAAAGGGGATTCAAATTCCATGGCATCGTGTCATTAACTCCGCTGGTCGCATATCACTAGGTGGCTCTTCCGCTCGCCGACAAAAAAAATTATTAGAACAAGAAGGCATTCAGTTTCTACCATCAGGCAAAATCAGCTTGAAAGTTTATCAATGGGATGGCCTGTGATTTAATGACTGCATGGTAGTTCTCACCGTTACCTGTTACGGAAACACCATGAGTTTTCCGTTACTGGAGAACCTCCAGGAATTCACCGCGGGATCACTTCCTGATAATCAAATTTATCTTCCTTATCGCGGCGTATCGCGTCGTCATTTTTCTTTAATTCGAAACAACAAAAATTGGCTTGTAAAAGATTTGGGAAGCACGAATGGCACACGTGTGAATGGAACAAAGATTCAAGAGATCAGTATCCAGGCTGGCGACAAGATTCAAGCTGGTGTTGTGGAATGTGTGCTTCAGGAATCAGAACAAGAAATGCTTGTAGACACAGATTCCGGTGAAATGCGGATGTCCGCTGGTGAGCGGACTGATGAAATTGGCGCAATTTCTGCTTCAAAAGAAACTCCATTTTATTCATTTCCAGGATTGGTGCTTCCTGAAGGGATGGTGTTAGGGCGCTCCCGCAAGATGCTGGAAATTTATCAAAAGATTCACGCGCTTGCTGATAGCGATGTTTCAGTAATGTTGATCGGTGAAACAGGTGTAGGAAAAGAAATATTCGCACGCACTTTGCATCTCTCTGGAAAGCGAGCAAGCGGACCATTCATTGCTGTTAATTGCGCTGCAATTCCTGAGGAACTTGCCGAAGCTGAGCTGTTTGGAATCGGAGAAAAAGTTGCAACTGATGTAAAAGAACGGAAAGGAAAAATAATTCTTGCAAATGGTGGAACTCTCTTCCTCGATGAACTCAGCGCATTTCCGATGGGGCTTCAGGCAAAAATTTTGCGTGCGCTTGAAGAAAGAGTTGTCTATCCGGTAGGCGAACACAAAGGCATTCCGGTAAATTTTCGGATGATAAGCGCAACCAACATGGATCCGCAAGAATTAATTTCGACACAGCGGCTGCGCGAGGATTTATATCATCGTGTTGCTGCAATGGAAATAATAATTCCACCGCTGCGTGAACGGAAAGAAGATCTGAAAATGTTGGTTTCAGGTTTGCTTCAAGTCATCTCAAAACGTGAAGCGAGACCGATATCGGGTTTAAGCCGCCGCCTTTTTGCAATGCTCTACTCTTATTCTTATCCCGGCAATATTCGTGAACTCGTAAATATTCTCAGCGCAATGGTTGCACTCGCTCATCGCGGTGAAATATTGGATATTCATCTTGCACCAGGAAAACTTTTAGAAACAAAAGAAGTGAAAGAAGATTTGGAAGGAACTGTACGGATGGATTCGCCTCAAAACCTTCACGCTCAAATCGATGCCTACTCCCGCAGACTAATTCTGGAAGCTTTGAACAATTGTCAGTGGAATATCACCCAGACAGCGAAAGCACTAAAGCTAAGCCCTTTCGGTTTACGCAAGATGATGAAACGCCTCGAAATCCCGCTAAAGTCGGATTAATCACCACAAAGACACAAAGTTATTTTTATCTAAATTAATAAAACCTTAAGTGTACTATGTACCTTTGTGGTGAGTTAAACGCGGTCTTTCAAACCAAGATTACGTACAAGCCGGTACAAATAATTTGGATGGACTCCAAGGCGTGATGCAGCTTCATTGTAATTGCTGTTCGTTCCTTCGAACGCTTTCAACACAAGCTCCTGTTTAAATTTGTTCACTGAATCCTGATAATTTGTATCGGGGCGCAATCCGGCTGGTTCCGATTCGGTAACCGAAACAGGCAAATCTTCTGGCAAAATTAAATCTGTTGAACCCATCACTACAGCACGTTCGATCGCATTTTCCAATTCTCTAACATTGCCCGGCCAATCATAATGCTGCAGATATTGAAGCGCTTCTTGTGAAATACCATGCAGCGGGCGTCCGGCTTTTTTGCTGAAACGTGAGACAAAGTAACGCGCTAAAAGCGGGATGTCTTCACGCATATCACGTAACGATGGCATACGAAGAGTTAAAACATTCAACCGATAAAACAAATCTTGCCGGAATGTTCCTTCTTGAATTCCTTTTTGCAAATCACGGTTGGTTGCTACAACGATCCGGATATTAATCTTCAGCGGACGTGTACTACCCACCCGTTCAATCTCACGTTCCTGCAAAGCTCTCAAGAGCTTCGCCTGAAGTGGCACTGCCATTTCACCAATTTCGTCCAAAAATACGGTGCCACCTTCAGCTGCTTCGAGTTTCCCTTTTTTCAGTACAATCGCACCTGTAAATGCACCTTTTTCATGTCCAAATAATTCGCTTTCTAAAAGAGATTCCGGCAGCGCAGCACAATTGATGGCAACAAATGGATATTCACTTCTAGGACTATTTGCGTGAATTGCACGCGCCACTAATTCTTTGCCAGTTCCACTTTCACCAGTAACCAGAATTGTTGAATCAGTCGGCGCAGTTCTGCGCACAAATTCAAAAACTTTGCGGATCGCAGAACTTTCTCCAACAATTTCTCGATCCATCTGAAGTTCTGCACGTAAATTTCTTGATGCTTCAAGAGCCGCTTCATAATTCTGAATATTCCGGATAGCAGGAGCAGCCAGACCTGCGATTGCACCAGCAAGCTGCAAATGATGCTCATCGAATTTGTATTGCGGATCAAATGTATCCAGATACAAGAGTCCTAGAACTTGATCAAACAAAACGAATGGCGCACAGATTATGGAATGCGGTGAAGCCGCTAGCAGGCTATCGGTTTTTTTCACCAGTTCATTTTGCAAAACATCATTGGCCAGAAATGCTGACTTGTTTTCAACAACGTGCATTAACAATGAACGGCTTACTTGCACTGCATCGGGCCGCGACTTTCGCCAGAGTGAACAAACATTATTAAACTCGGGTACGGATTCAACATACAAAAAAATTGCAGCCCGCTGTGCGGGAATGGAATCAAACATTAATTCAAGTAATTTTTCGCTCATCTCTTTTATGTCTTGAACCGAATTGACCGAATGACTGATACGAAGCAGCAAAGTTAAATCGTGTGAGTCAGGTGTGATTTGTAATGGATCATCAATTCGAAGAGATATTGTGGATTTTGCAATGAATGCGTCCGCGGCGGAGAGATCTTCAGGTTGCTTCCATTCCTCTTCACGCGCAGTAAATACAAATAACGAGTTTCCAATTTCGATTTGATCGCCGTGCTGCAAAGTGCGTTCACCAACCGGAATGCTATTAACAAAAACTCCATTGCGACTGCCTAAATCTTGAATTACATAATCTTCGCCATTCTTGCGGATCACACAATGACGGCGTGAAAGTAATAAGTCAGGAACCGGAAGTTGATTGGTATGATCACGGCCGATTGAAATTTCGTCATCACCTATCGGAAATTGTGTTCCTTTTAGTGGGCCAAGAATTGCAATCAAAGCAAGCATGTATTTGATTATACCCTCGGAGCATCGAAGCTCTGTATATAATGTAGGAGTAATATTCCCCAAGAATCACATGCATTCCGATCCAATTATCCAACTCGCTCTCAATAAAGGAATTTTGAAACCCGATTCATTATCAGGGATTCAACCGGATATGGACCCGATTACTTTCCTGATTACAAATGGGATTCTTCAACAACAACAAGTCGAGGAATTAAAACAAGAACTTAAGCTGGCTGCACAGGAAACTGCTGTCGCTGGAAGACGCATTCAAAGCAATGTTCCTTCCACTGCAACCGATCGCATCGCAGTATTCGGGAGGTATACACAACTTGAATTCATCGGGCAGGGCGGAATGGCTCGCGTATTCAAAGCATTTGATCCCGCACTGGGGAGAACAGTTGCTTTGAAATTTGTAAGAGTTGATGATCCGCAAATGGTTGATCGTCTTTTGATCGAAGCCAGAGCGCAAGCACGCGTTGAACATGAACACGTTTGCAAAATTTACGATACCGGTGAAATCGAGCGCAAGCCTTTTATCTGCATGCAATACATTCGCGGAAAAATGCTGAAAGATTTGCAAAACGAACTTTCGTTAAAAGAAAAAGTGCGATTGATACAGCAAGTTGCTGAAGGTGTTCATGCTGCGCACAGAGCTGGTTTGATCCATCGTGATTTAAAACCTTCAAATATCCTGGTTGAACAACGAGAATCCGGACTTGCTGCTTATGTCCTGGATTTCGGACTGGCACGGGAAATTCAGGCGCCTGGCTATACCCTCACCGGAGTCATTATGGGAACTCCTTCCTACATGTCTCCGGAACAAGCTCGCGGACAAACCAGCAAGATTAATGCACGCGCGGACATCTACAGTATTGGAGCGACATTATACGATCTGATTGCTGGAGTCGCACCTTTCGATGGTCCAACCCCAATGGACATTTTGATGAACGTTATTGAAAAAGAGCCAGCTCCGGTGAGGAAAATCAATCCTGAAATTCCTGAAGATTTAGAAACGATCGTGATGAAATGTTTAGAAAAAGATCAAGAACGCCGATACGATTCAGCACGATCCTTATCGGAAGATCTGGCTCGTTTTCTTGATGGCGATCCAGTTCTTGCAAAGCCTACAACATGGACTTACCGCGCTAAAAAACGGATCCGTAAAAACCCTGTTGTATCCGGATTAATGGCTGCTGCCGTTCTTGGCATCTTGTTGTTTGCAGGAATCGCAGGATTCATCCAATGGCGTGCGAATCAGCAAGCAAAATTTCTGCAGGAATTTGGCCAGGAAGCGGCACGCATTGAAGGCATCATGCGATTCGCATACCTACTCCCTTTGCATAACATCCAGCAAGAAACAAATCAGGTTGAAGAACGTCTTCGTAATCTTGAAAGCCGCATGAAAAATCTCGGAACTCAGGCTTCAGGTCCTGGAAATTACGCGCTTGGAAGAGGATATCTGGCGTTACATCGCTACAAAGATGCGAATAATCATTTGATGCAAGCATGGGATCAATATCGTTATCGTGAACCTCATGTTGCATATGCTTTAGGCTACAGCCTGGCTATGTTGTATCGTGAAAAATTAAAAGAAGCGGAGCAAACCGTAAATAAGGAACAGCTGCAATTTAGAAAAGTTGAACTCGAAAAACAATATCGTGATCCCGCTCTAAATTACATTCGCCAGGGAGTATCAACATCAGAAGCTCCAGAATTTGTGGAAGCAATTCTGGCCTTCCTGGCAAAAGATTATTCGAAATCGTTACAAAAATCAGAAGCTGCCGCATCGAAAATTACCTGGCTTTATGAAGCAAAAAAACTTCAGGGGGATGTGTACACCACAGTTGGCAACGATCGCAGAGATGCGGGGAACTCTTCTGCTGCAACAGATCAATATCAAAAAGCTAAAGCAGTTTATATTGAAGCTTCTAAAAAAGGGCAAAGTGATTCAGACGTATACGAAGGACTTTGTGCATTGCAGGCAAGCGTTGTTCAACTGCAAATTTCACAATCTGGAATTTCGCCGGAAAATCAATTTAAGGAAGGAATTTCTTATTGCCAACAAGCACTCCAGGTAGACGCTCATAGCATACAGGCGAATGTAATCGCAGCAAGGCTTTATAGAGATTTTGCTTATTACCAGCGTGTTCGCGGGCAAGATTGTTCTGATTCGCTGGATCACGCGGTTCAATATGCAAAGGCGGCTTTGGATATTGATCCGAACAATGCTGCAGGATATTTAGTGTTGGGAAAGGCATTCTCATCGCAAGCTGAAGTTGCAATCCAAAAAATGCAAAACCCACTCAGTTATCTCGAACTTGCTGATGATAGTTACAAAAAAGCCGTGACCAGGACTCCAAAAGATGCTGAAGCATTGTTTGATCAAGGCGATAGTTTCTTACAGCGTGGTAGTTACGAAGCTGAGGTAGGAAAAGATCCACGGTCAACATTAGAAAAAGCCGTCACCATGATTGAAAAAGCAATTGAAATCAATTCAAGGAATGCATTTTTTTATGGCCGTCTGGGAGTAGCTTATTTTACGAAAGGACAATATGAAATCGATAACGGGTTGGATTCCCAAAAATCGCTGGAGCATGCAATCAGCGTATTTCGAAAAAGCAACGAAATTAATCCAAACTATCTGAATGGTTATATATTTACTGCTTCCGGATATCTCTATTTGTGCGATGCCCAATCTGAACGTGGCGAAGATCCATCGAATTTAATCGATCAAGCAATTTCAACCTATTACAAGAGTTTAAAAATAGATCCTGAGAATGCATATTCTTTTTTCGGTTTGGGATATGCCTTCTGGAAAAAAGGCCAATATTTGCAAGAGAGTGGAACAGATCCAACTTCTGTTCTTGAACAGGCAAGAGAAGCTTTACGGAAATCAATCAGCTTTAACGACCAAATTCTGCATACCTACGCTATAGGCGCAGAAACTGAATTGGTGGCAGCAAGGTATGCACTTGAGCATCAACAGCCGCCGGAAAAATATTTCAACGAAACAGAGAAAATTGTCAAAAGGGCGCTTGTCATCAACAAAAATTCATATGAAAGTCTTGGATCACTTAGTTCGCTCTGTCTCTTACGTGCGAATTATCTGCAGAGATCAAAACGCCCGATTGCCAATGAAATTAAGCGCGGAATCGACGCAGCCAATCAAGCTCTGCAAATAAATCCTCAAGTGGCTGAGATATTAGCAACTCGCGGTAAATTATTTCTGCTGCGAGCGCAGTTTGCTTCAGCCGCTGACCGCATGAGAGCAGCTCAGCAAGCCGAGGCATCGATTGTTGAAGCGATAAAGATCAAAGCATCATTGAACAAACTTTATGCAGGGGATCTTGAGCAAGCAAAACAATTGGCTACTGCTTCATCAGCTCCAACACCGCAGTAGTCATTGCTTTCACTCCGGTTTTGATTGTAGGTTCCGGAAGCGGGGCGAATTCGCTGGAGTGAAGTGAAGGAAGTGTTTTGCCAGCTTTTTCATATTCAGCCGCTTTCTCAGGATCAACAGCGCCTATCCAAAAAATAACACTGGGGATGCTGTGATCTTCCAAATTGTAATACGCGAAATCTTCCCCACCCATCACTGGTTCTTTTGCAGGGACATTACTTTCACCAAAAGTTTTCTTAAATATTCCAGCCAGCTTTTTTGAAAGCTCAGGATCGTTGTAGGTTGAAGGCATTCCTCGCGTGACTACAATGATCGGCTTACGATCTTCAGGAACTCCGGCAGCTTGCGCAATTCCAAGTGTGATCCGTTCAATTGACTTCAACAACTGTTCACGGATTTCTTTTCGATAAGATCGTACTGTCAGCTGCAACTTCACTTCATCAGGAATGATGTTGTGTTTTGTTCCACCATGAATCGAGCCAACTGTGACTACCGCAGGATCGATTGGAGGAACTTCGCGGCTGACAATGGTTTGAAGAGCGACAATAGTTTCGGCAGCAATCACAACCGGATCTTTTGTTAGATGCGGATAAGCGCCATGTCCACCTGCACCGCGGATCGTTATATCAACACTATCAACGTTCGCCAATGCATAATTCGGAACAACCGAAAGTTTTCCTGCTTCCAGTGAGGCATCATCATGAATCGCTAAACAATAATCAGGCTTTCCAAATTTTTGATAAAGTCCGGCTTGCATCATGGCATAAGCGCCGCTCGGTTCTTTTTCTTCCGCAGGTTGACCGATCATCAATAATGTTCCTTTCCATTGATCTTTTAATGCGCTTAAGATTCGCGCTGTTCCTACAAACGTTGACATGTGAATATCGTGTCCGCATGCGTGCATGACAGGCACATCGCTTCCATCGTCTGCTTTGCCTTTCGCTTTACTCGAATATGGAACACCTGTTTTTTCTTCCAGGGGGAGCGCATCCAGATCCGTTCGCACCAGAATTGTACGGACCAGCACCATTTTTCATTACACCTACAATACCGTATGAAATTTTCCCAGAATCTTTAGGATATTCACCGAAACCTTCCGTTACTTGATACCCAACTTTGCGTAGTTCTTCGGCGATCCTGGCCGATGTCTTCACTTCCTGATGTGACAGTTCAGGATTTTCATGCAGATGTTTATAAAGCACATCCAGAGATGGATATTCTTTGTTGATCAGACTGTCAATCTGATCAGATTGTGCGTAGAGTGAAATTGCCATAAATAGAAAGAGAAGATACAAGATGCAGGATGCAAGATGCAAGGGCTTAGAAAGTGTCATGCGCTAGATTGTACCTTGTATCCTGGATCTTGCATCCTGCATCTGTATTTTTAGCAGGCTGGAAGCCTGCGGCCCGTAATGCGGACTGGAAGTCCGCGCTCCCTAACCGCGCTCCCCTATCCTAAGAAAAGCATTTCGCGATATTTGGGAAGCGTCCAGAACTGATCATCCACCAATTCTTCGATCTGATCGCACACTTTCCGCACTGCCGCACATTCTTCCATCAAATCATAGGCATAAAAGTGTGCTTTCTTTTCGATCGATTCCATGGCAGATGCATCATTAGCTTTTTTGTTCACCGCTTCCAGCTTGCGCTTCAATTCGCCGATTAGTCCCGAAACCGATTCCAATTCATCCGCTTGTATGCGTGCCCATTGTGCCTGATTTCCAGCAAGCTTCGATGCTTCCAGATAACTCCTTAAAGAATCACCTAGCAACGCTTGCTGTCTGTATGCTGCAGGAAGGACGCTGGTTTGAACGAGATCTTTCAGCAATCCAATCTCGATTTCAATATCCTTTATATAGCGTTCCAATCTTACATGGTATCGAGCTTCATTTTCTTCAGGCTGCATGATTCCCATTCGATGAAAAAATTCTGTGGATTCCGGACGAACCAACCATGCAAGAGCTTCCGGTGTTTTTGCTAAATTTGGAAGCCCCCGATTTTCAGCTTCAATGCGCCATTCATCCGCATAATTGTTCCCTTCAAATCGAACCGGTTTGGTTTCAATCACCGTTTCACGAATTACTTCCATGGATGCTTTCTTAAGATCTGTACCGCCGGCGACACGTTTTTGAATTGCCTCAGTCATGTCACCAAGGGCTTCAGCAACAGCAGCATTCAAAACTGCGATCGGCCATGAGATCGATTGGCTGGATCCTACAGCGCGGAATTCAAATTTGTTTCCGGTAAATGCAAATGGCGATGTGCGATTTCTATCGGTATAATCCTGCGCAATTTCCGGAAGCTTACCAACATTCAAATTGATGATTTTTTGTTCTGTTGTTTCACCTTTCACTTGCCCGGACTCAATCGAATCAAGAATGTCACTGAGCTGTTTTCCCAAAAATACACTGATGATTGCCGGTGGAGCTTCATTTGCACCGAGCCGATGATCATTTCCGGAACTTGCGATCGATGCACGCAGCAACCCGGCGCGTTTATGAACTGCTTTTAATGTTGCGGTCAGCATAATTAAAAACTGCAAATTTTCATCTGGCGTATGTCCAGGCTCCAGCAAATTATTTCCTTCGTTGTCCATTAACGACCAGTTGTTGTGCTTTCCGCTGCCATTCACACCGGCAAAAGGTTTTTCATGCAACAACAGAGTCATATCATGAAGACTCGCAACTCTGCGGAAAATTTCCATCACCATTTGATTATGATCAGCAGCCACATTCGCTTCTTCAAATACCGGGGCTGACTCATATTGGCTCGGCGCAACTTCATTGTGACGGGTCTTTACTGGAACACCGAGTTTAAATAATTCGTTTTCCGCTTCCTGCATGAATGCAAGCACGCGGCTTCTGATACTTCCAAAATAATGATCTTCCAGTTCCTGACCCTTCGGTGGTGCAGCGCCGATCAAAGTGCGGCCAGCAAGAATTAAATCGGGACGTAACATATACAAAGCTTTGTCAATCAGAAAATATTCTTGTTCCGGTTCAAGTGTTGGAACCACGCGCTGAGCGCGGGTGTTGCCCAACATACGTAACACTTCAAGCGATTTTTGATTGATCGCTTCCATCGATCGAAGCAGCGGAGTTTTTTGATCAAGAGCATGACCGTAATAAGAAATGAAAACGGATGGAATACAGAGAGTTCGACCGTTCGGTCACTTCCATTAAAAACATCGGGCTGCTGGGATCCCATGCGGTGTAGCCGCGCGCTTCAAATGTTGTACGCATGCCACCGCTGGGGAAACTGGAAGCATCGGGTTCACTTTGAATTAATTGTGATCCGCTGAAACGTTCGATCGGTTGCCCATCTGGTTCAAACGTAAGAAATGCATCATGTTTTTCTGCGGTTAATCCGGTTTGGGGTTGAAACCAGTGGCAGAAATGGGTTGCACCTTTTTCCACAGCCCATGCTTTTGCGGCTCTTGCCACTTCATGCGCGATAGAGCTATCCATTTTTGCAAGACCATGAATGATTTGCTGCAACTTATCATGTACTTTTTCCGGAAGCCGTTCTTTCATTACCTTTCGGCCGAAAGTATTGATTCCGAAAATTTCCATCACACGGGTGTTGGTTCCGGAATTGATTTGACGCGGCTGACGCCGTGCAATTTCCTGAACTGCGCTCATTCGCCCAGAGTTCCCAGACAAGCTTTGTATAGACATCCCTTTCATCTCCTTTTCCACCTGAGGCGGAAAAATCTTTGTTTGATTTCACAAAATCATATCAGAATTTCCTAACAACATTCCATTAAAATCGGAGGCTTTCCTCTCAAAGATGTACAGCTCAATTCTTCGTTCCAACAAGAAAAGAATTCTATGAATGAACTGTTATGATTAGAAAATCACAGCCACAGGGAGAGAATAATGAAATCCGTAAAAATATGCTTTTTATGCCTGATCTACATCTATATTCAGTTCTCAGTAGCTGAGGCGCAAGTAAAAACGATAAAAAGTTCCGACCTATATAGAATGCGCTACGTAAAAGAAGCAGAAATATCTCCTGATGAATCCTCGATTGTCTACACAGTTGTTCTGAATCCCACCACCGGTCGGACTTCAAATCAACTCTGGATTACCGAACCAGATCATGGAAAGTCATTGAGGCTGACAGCGGAAAAAGATTCAGGATCGAGTCCAGTTTGGTCTCCGGATGGAAAATGGATTGCGTTCAATGGTGAAGTGAACAAGAAATCAGGTTTGTATATTGTCAGACCGAATGGAAGTGATCTGCATTTTCTGGCAGAAACCAAATCCACCAACAGTCCTTTAACCTATGAAGGACAATCGATCGCCTGGTCACCGGATGGAAAAAAGATTGCATTTGTATCAACAACTCCAGGACCGGAATTGGAATTGGCTACAGGAGATCCAGTGGTAATCACCCGATATCTTTACAAGCCTGATTACGCCGAAGGTGAAACACGTTTTAACGATAACCGCCGCCGCCATATTTTCATTGTTGATGTTGCATCCGGAAAAGTCGATCAGAAAACATCAGGAAACTTCGAAGAACATTCAATCGATTGGTCGCCGGATGGAAAAGAAATTTTGTTTGTTTCGAATCGCGAACCAGATCCGGATCTCTTTTACAATCCAGATCTGTTTGCGTTGAAAGTTTCCGATGGATCAATTCGAAGATTAACAGCTTCTGAATATGCGGAGTATCGCCCGCGATGGTCTCCCGACGGTTCATCCATTGCGTTTATCGGAACCAAACGTGGTCTGACGGATCTGGAAACGGATATGGAAGACACCCATGTTTGGATTATGAAGTCCGATGGTTCCAACAAAAAGGAAATTGGCGCAGCGATCGATAATCGTCAAGATCTTCCGACATGGTCTGCAGATGGCAGGTTCGTTTATTGCAAAGTGCCAGAACGCGGATCGGCCAAATTGTTTCGCATTGATGTTCATTCAGGCAAAACTGAGACAGTCATTAATGAAGTCGGTCAACTTGAATATTTTTCGGTTTCAAAAAATAACAACATTGCGTACACATTCACATCCAGATCGGATCTTGCTCAGTTATTCGTTAAAAATGAAAGCGGAACTACAAGCCAACTTTCAAGTTTGAATTCTGAAATGCTTGAAGGTGTGAAACCGGCGGACATTGAATCGTTTACATTTCTCAGCAACGATTTCAAATATGAAATCGAAGCATTTTTAACTATGCCCGTTGGATTTGATCCCGACAAAAAATATCCGTTAATTGTGAACATCCATGGCGGGCCTCATGGTTATCGTGGTCCGGCTTTCAATTTAAAAGCGCAATCTTACGCAGCCCATGGCTGGGCAACGTTGATGGTGAATTTCCGGGGATCGACAAGTTACGGACAAGCTTTATCGGATGCGGTTTTTGCAGACCAAAATGGGAATGAAGCTCAGGATGTGCTTTACGGCACACTTGCAGCAATCAGAAGATATCCGTGGATCGATCGAGATCGATTAGGAGTTGAAGGATGGAGTTATGGCGGACAACTAACGGCCTGGCTGGTAACTCAAACTCATATCTTTAAAGCCGCCGTGGCCGGAGCTCCGGTCATCAACAACATCAGTTACAACTACACCACCTATTACAACATGTATGAACAAATGGAATGGGGACTTCTTCCCCATCAAGGAAATATGATGGATGTTTTGTGGGAACGATCGGCATTGAAACATGTGGCAAAAGTAAAGACGCCAACAATGCTGCTGCAAGGCGAAAATGATGTGGATGTTCCGATCACCGAATCGGAGCAATTTTATATTGCGCTGAAAGATGTGGGTGTAGAAACAGTCATGGTGAGATACCCGCGGGAAGGTCATGCCATTCGCGAACCAAAACATCAGATCGATATTATCGATCGGAGTATGCGGTGGTTTGAGGAACACTTTTAACCACAGAGACACCAAGATAGATCAAAAAGCCAAGCGGGCCGAGCATCAGAATGAAGAACAGGATGGGAGCCATCAACCAGGCGGAAATTCCACGTTCGCGGCTATCCAGATAAGCCCAGCGTCCCACAAAAAGATCGAACGCCAGAAAATGCATCCACGCAATCGTTGCCCCTTCCGGTGTTGCTAACAGCGCGGAAATTTCTGGAAGCTTTGGCGTTATCACTTTTGGTAACAGCGTTCCGATTTGTGGGAACACTAAGATCGCATAAGCAATGGCCGGCACAATGATTACAAAAGGTGATTTCAGGATCCGCAGAGTAACCCGCCAATGCGGAGCAACGATCATCAAGAACCAGAATGGTAAAACAAATAATCCGCTGATGTTAAATAACGCTTCCATCAACGCACCTCCTGCGGCTGTATTGATAGACCTCCATCTTCGATATTTGTAAGTGCTTTCACGAACGCTGTTGCCAAAACGGCTGCGGAAACAATCGCTAATGCCCCAGTGATCCCATTCACATCTTGCGGAACGCGTCCGGTAAAAGTTTGAAACAATGTAAAGAATTGCAACCCCGCATAACCTGCAATCGCTGTTATCATGGTTCGAAGTTTGAATTCGATTTCGCGCTGACTGAAATTCAGTAACCATGCCAGGACCGGCAACACTTGAATGGCATGAACGGCGAGTCCGTGAGGAACTTTCATCATCCCTGCCTGGCCAAATATATTGGGTACATGGCCAGGTGATACTCGCATAATGTAGTTTCCATATGCAATCAAAATGACTCCAAGAACATTGGTGAGATTTAGAAATAGAAGTCCAGCTCGAATTGCCAGTTTCATTTCCGGTTGAACATTGAGAGCCTTAAAACTTCGAACGGTTACGATCACAATCATGATGGCCACGATCATGATCAAAGTGCCCATCAAACCGAACACAGTTCTGTCAAAAGCGGTAGCAACATTGAAATGGGAAGCGGCCCCCCTCCACTTCTGCATTGTAATTAAGCTCACTTCTACGAACATCGAAACAGCAAATATGCAGCTAATCACAGGGAGCGATTTTCGCTTCTGAAGATAACCCATCGCCCACCCTACTGAAATGGTTGTCAGGCCGCCGGTGATTCCAAATAAGATCGGCTTTCGCCAGGAAATCGGCCCTTCCCAGGAACCTCCAGAAATGAGGAGCACCAATACGTGAAATAATCCGCTGCAAACCAGAATAAAACCGGCCACATACATCGGCGTTTGAGACGGTTGCCGTTCTTTCCATAATTGCGGGGGAACCGACAAAGCTTCAGAGATTAGTTTCCGTAGTGCGCTCATAACTGCTGACCTCCGAAATAATCTTTACATTGTAAAGATAATAGGGTATGATCTTTACAGTGTCAAGATTGAAACGAGGTGATTATCATCACGGAGATTTGAAGAATGCGCTGGTGGAGGCTGCTGCCCGGCTGATGGTGGAGCGAGGAATTGGGAACGTCAGCTTGCGTGAGGTAGCACGGAAAGCCGGCGTCTCCCATGCCGCGCCCTATCACCACTTCGGCAACAAAACTGGCCTTCTTGCCGCAGTGGCCGAAGAAGGGTTCAAACGTTTCGATTCCTATCAAGCCCGAGCACTGCTGCGAACCGGGCGAAAGGATCCAATGGAAAGGCTGAAAGCACTGGGACATGCTTACGTGCGATTTGCGATCAACCACCCTAGTTTTTTCCGGATTATGTTCCGCTATGACATTACAGAACCGGAACGACACCTTTCACTTACCACAGTAGCAAAACGCACATTCGATCGTTTATTCAATACGGTTTGCGAATGCCTCAAAAAAGAAAATAAATCGGTAAATCCGATGACCGCTGCAATCCGTGCCTGGCTGGTGCACGGGCTTGCTACGTTGTGGTTGGACGGACGGCTAAACAAGATGCCTGAAGCAAAAGAAATGATCGATAAAATTATTGATCAAAGCCTTTATTTCTAACCACGAAGTAACTCATGATTTTGAGATCAAACAGAAATAATGAAAATCGGCGTTCGTTTCTCCCCCTTGTGAAGGGGGAGATTAAAGAGGGGGTTGAAGTATTTTCAAAATGTTCCAACCTCCCCTAACCCCTCCTCACAAGGAGGGGAACTTGCCCGATCGCCGATTTTCAAAACAGGACACGAATTTGCACGAAGGATCTATCCTTTTTTCAAAGAAGCTAATTTTTTGTGCGCTTGTTCAAGAGCGGCTTTCGTTTCCATCGTCTTACGGCAGATTTGTTGGGCGTGTTCCACTTCTTTTGGATCCGCCCAATATCCACTGACTACAACGTCTTTGCCATCAACATTGTAAGTATCGGTTCGAAATTCTTTGCTGGAATTTGGATCGCCACCGGCATTTCTGCAGGAAGCTTTTAAGCGATTGTATTCTGCATTTTTGTCATCGATCCATTTTTGAAGTTCTTTAGAAGAATCGGGTAACGACAATGCATTGATGGATGTAATCAGCGGTGCGCCATTCTTTGTTTCAATCACAGCAAGTGATGTCATTTGGCTCAGATCCTCATTTGTAAAAACCCTGGCTGTTCCTGTTCGACGCAATCGTTCGCGCTGGGCAATTTCAGCAAGACTACTTTGCATTAAAGTGTGTTCTTCTTTCTTTTCCGGAATTTTGTCGCCAGGCTTGGAGATGGAGTCCGGATTAGCATTCCGCATCGCGGAGATATCAAGAGCGCTGCGTTTTAAGCTAAACAGAATTCCATTTCGATCTTTGAAACGAAGGGTATCACCATCATCCCATAACAACGTGCCTTCCATCCGCTTACCGGATTTAAAAATAATGGTAAATGCGGAGGCATGAATTGGGATAAACAAAGCAATAATTAGTAGAAGACTAAACACTCTCACGCCTTCATCTTAACAGAATCCGATGCACTGCACATTTGAAGGTTGCGCTTATACTTACATTATATGAAGAAGAAAATTGAAGATCTGACGCGCGAATTTTTAAATGAACGATTAAAAGATCCGACGTATCAGCTGCATTATCGCGAAGAGCAGATGCGGAGTTATCTGGGGAAAGCAATTGCCGCTTTGCGGAAAAAGAAAAAGATGAGTCCAGAAGAGTTTGCCAAAAAAATCGGCGTTAAGACCGAAGCCTTAAGTCGGATAGAAAAAGGCGAATACGGCAGATACACGTTGAAGTCGCTTCTAGATATTGCGCAAGCAACCGACACTTATCTTCATATTGATTTCGTGAGTGAACCTGATTAGCGGAATTACTTGTTCAACCGCTGAGTCATGCTAAACCAATTTCCGCAACCATCTTTAAAAACGGCCTCGATTCCATAGAATTGCTCGGTCGGCGGTGAAACGAATTCAACTCCTTTCGCTTTCAATTCTTCATAGGTCTTCTTGCAATCATCCGTTTCAAACGCTCCTGCACCCAGCATGTCACGGTCCAGCAAATTGCGGACATTCGCTGCTGCTGCCTCATCAAACATGGGGCTTGGTTTTGGTTCTATCAAAATAATTTCAAGATCGGGCTGACCTTTGGTTCGAACAGTTAACCATCGAAATCCATTATCCATGGTTGCATCGGTACGAACTTCAAAGCCCAATTTTCCCACGTAAAAATCTTTGGCTTGTTCCTGATTTTTCACAAAGAACGCGAAATGGGACATTTTCGTAATCATCGCGATTGTCTCCTTTTTGGAAGATTTCGATTTAGAGATTAACAGACTAAAAAGCGGTGTGCTTCTTCAAAATTGCGTTTATTCTTGAACCACTGTGGCTCTGTGGTTCAATTGCTGATGAAATCCAAACATCGACGCGAAACAGGATGGGATCCAAAAAGATCCATCATAAAGTTTAAACCGGACCAAAAAAGCGGGAACGGTAATCGAGTGGTGATTGACCTACGGTTCGATGAAACAGGCTACTGAATGAACCAAGACTTTCAAATCCAACTTCGAAACAAACATCAGTAACGCTCATCGCACTTCGAGTTAGTAACTCCTTTGCTTTATCGATCCGGCGTAGTTTGAGGTACTGATGCGGCGTGGTTCTGAATGCAGTTTTGAAAAGGCGGATGAAATGGTACGGCGATACGCACGCAGTTTGCGAAATGAGTTTGATATCCAGCGCATCGCTGTAGCAATCATCGATCAGCTCGCGCGCCGTGCTTAGCCGCCGATACAAATCATCATCCATGTAGTTATTTTATCTTATCTTTTCCGGCAATATCTATTCCTATATAAATACATCCCATCGATTTCTCCGATTGAATCATATTTTGTGCGAAGCAAATGCTGAAGACGGGGATAATTGTGGATTGGATAGCGGTCCCAGCGATATATTCCGGAGGGCGCAGTATCAATAATGTATGTAGCTCGATTTTTCTCCAGATCATTCATCAGCCAATCCCAATGCCTGTCCTTAATTGTTCCCAGATTGCCTTTTTGATTTCCAGAAATGTAGGCGGTAAGACCGGACTGCGGCATTACTACAAATCGGGAAGCAGGGGTCATTCCGGCGTAGTAATACAAAATCGGTGCATAGCCCCAAACATACAATGTCGCTTTATTTGCACACCAATCTGTTCGCAGTCGTGAAGCCACTTCACGGAAAACCGGATCGGTTTCTTTGTAAACGTCATTACGAAAAAAATACAGGATAGAGTTTGCAATAGTGAAGCCGACCAGCAACAGCACTACGTAAGTGCAAAACAATCTGGCTTTCATGGAAAGAGGAAATTGCAGAAGCTGATTTGCAAATGGAGCGGCCGCAAGACATAACGGGATGTAGAACTGGATGAAATAATGCGGATAAAAACGGAATCCAATCACCGCTGGAGGAATCGAAAATAAGATCAGAAATGTTGTTAGCAAATATTGATATTTGGATTCATGAAGATTTCTGGACCGCCATGCAAACCACCACAGAGGTGCGGTTACAATAAAAAAAGGGAACAGGTAACTTGCGGCGCGTCCGAATGCTTCGCGAACAGTAATCGGATTTGCTGAATAACCTAAATTGTTTTGAATCGTCCAATATAAAAGCGCATCAGCACCACCGCGAAAATAAAAATAGCTATAGGTAATCAAAAGTGGGATTGCGAACCCAATGCTTATCAGCACCATCGGCACAATCCATTTTCCAAGCCTGTTTTCTTTCCAAAAAACCCAGGCCGCGATCAGCGCAATTGGACCCAGCCATGCCGCAATTTGATATTTAAGCAGAACCCCAACTCCCAGCAAAAATCCAGCAATCGTAATTGGAACGAGCCTTTTGACACGTTCTTCATTCCGAACAAAAACCAGGGCCCATGTGCCTGGCAAAATCATCAGAATTTCAGTGTTTGAAGAATGCATATCGTGAGCAAGAAATGATGCACTGAATAGCAGAAACAACAAACCGGCAATAATCCCTTTTCTGGAGTGTTCAAAAAAAGATGATGTTGCGAAAGCAGTGAATGGAATCGTGAAAAGCGCGGTAAATAAATGGACGGCGATCAGGCCGCGTCCGAACATCCATTGTGCAAGAGCGTAATAAACATACAGGAGTGGCGGTTTATTGTTGACGAAATCTGTATAAAGCAATTTGCCATCCATGAAGATCCAGGATCCGACGGCATGAGCAGATTCATCAATATCCAGAACTTCCACACGTAAAAATAGAGCGCGAGTGAGCAAGCTTATGAGTACAAATAAACCTAGAATTAGGAGTTTGCGTGACGCTGGCACGACTTAACTATAAACCATCGATGTATCAGAATCTTTGGTACAATGCACGTCTATCATTAATGAAGCTATGAAAATTCTCGATCAGCTGGAAAGAAAATACGGACGCTATGGTGTTCCGAATGTCACACTGGGTCTGATTTTTCTGCAAGTCATTGCCTACATTTTTTCCATATCAAGAGAGCAGATTTTGCAAGGTCTGTATTTGATACCGAAACTCGTTTTGGCGGGTCAAATCTGGCGGCTCATTACATTTCTTGCTGTCCCTCCAACTACATATCCAATTTTTGCATTCTTTTTCTGGTATCTCTTTTACTTGATGGGATCCGCATTGGAAAGTCATTGGGGAACTTTTCGTTACAACATCTACTTGTTGATCGGATACGTAGTAACTGTTGCAGCGGCGTTCTTAATCCCGAATGCAGTTGCCACAAATCTTTTTTTACAAGGATCCGTTTTCTTGGCGTTTGCGTGGCTTTACCCTGATTTTCTTTTATACATTTTTTTTATTATTCCGGTAAAAATAAAATGGCTTGCGCTGTTAACATGGATCGGATACCTGTGGACTCTGATTACTGGCGAATGGATTTCAAGACTAATGGTGCTTGCTTCGATCTGTAATTTTTTATTGTTTTTTGCTTCAGATATTCGAGATCGGATCAAAACTGGAAAGCGGCATATGGAATTTCAGGCGAAGAAAACTGTGGAGCGAACGAAAAAGGAACCTTTTCACCGATGTGTTGTTTGCGGAGTCACCGATGTTTCGAATCCTGATATGGATTTCAGGTATTGTCCGGATTGCAAAGATACGCCCGGGTATTGCTCAGACCATCTGCCGAATCATCAACATATTTCGTAGTAGAGGCCGGGCCGCACGGTGGTGGGGTGCGGCGGCCGGGCCTTTACGCTCGCAATAATGGCCTTGTTAAACACGTAGGCCCACCGCTTCCTTTGTATCCAATTTCCTGGCCATCAAATTCAATCACTTCGCATCCGGCTTCTTTTAAGCGAACGCAGGTGATTGGATTTCCACGAATCACAAAAACCTTTCGCGGTGCAATCGTCAAAATATTGCAGCCCAATGAATCGTATTCGCCATCCGGGACATCGATCATTTGCACTTTGCGCGTTTCCAAAAATTGGAAAAGCGGTGCAGGCATCAGTCTTCGATAAACAATTGCCAGATCGGAATCGAGCATGCTGATAAATGACATCAAATGAAGAACATCGCCAGCACCATTCCAATAAGGCAAATCAAAATCGTAAACCTGCACATCAAGCGCCACCAGCATTTTTCGTAACGCTTCAATTCCTGCTGCATTCGTGCGGAAACCGCGTCCTGCAAGCAAAATGCGTTGATTCAGCCATACCAGATCGCCGCCTTCAGCGGTTGCATCTCCATCAACACGACCAAGAACTGGAATGTCCCACTGATGAAATGCATCTTCCATTGCTGGTGCTTCACCTCTGCGAGAGACTTTGCCAGTTTGAAATACGATCGCCCCGCGATCGGTAACGATACAAGGATCGTGGGTATATATAGAATCCAACCCGGTGCGTTCATCTTTTGGAAGCAAGAGCACTTCAACACCGGCTGTCTGCAGCAAGTTCACAAGTTTTTCATGTTCGCGAATTGCCGTTTGTAAATCCGGTTTGGAAAGATAATTCAATTCCTTCCATTGACGTTCGATGTTCTGATCACTGATGAATGCCTCCTGCGGACGCTTTAAAATCACCCGCCGCAGAGGCGTTACCATTTCTTGAGACCCGTAGCCTTTCATGGTTCCTTTATTAAACCACTAAGACTCAGCGTCTTTGTGGTTGTTACCTAACGGTTGCAATCCCTGATGTCGCAGTCCCTTTGCGGCCAGGTGTACACTTTGTCACCGGGTGAAGGTATGTAATTTCCACGATTCGGCGCAAGTTTGATAAACGCTCTTCCGCCGCCGAGAAGTTCAAATTCACACATAACCCCTACCCATTTTTCTTTGTCGTTATTCCATCCCGGCAAACCACCATAACGAACGTCACCGCAACGATAAAATGCATCACATCCCGGATCATCAACGAACCGCAAAGTCACTGTTCTGGGATTGGCTGTAGCGCTTTCAACAATCGCGCGGTGAGCAATGGTTCCATTTGGTGGACGTGGTGAGCATTGTTCTCCAGGACCTGGATCTGGATCGGGATCAGGATTATCACTGCTAACAAGTAGCGTTCTTTCCATCGTATCGGTATCGCCATCATTATCGGTGACTGTTAAACGGATTTCATGTGCACCTGATCTGGTGAAGCTGTATTGAGGAATGCGATTTGTAAAAGTATTATTCTCAATCAACCAACGATACTCTACAATTCTGCCATCATCGTGACTTCCGCTGGAATCAAAACTAAAAATCGTATCCACCGTTCCTGAATCTGGTGAAATTGTAAAACTCGCAACCGGGGGTCTTCCGATTATTTTCAAATCTTTTTCTTTCATGGATTCAAGTCCGTCATTGTCAGTGACAGTTAACCGCACCGAAAAATCACCTTTGTCCGAAAATTTATGGCTAACGCTTGAACCATCGGCAGCGCTGCCATCTCCAAATTCCCAATGGTACGATTTTATTCGTCCATCACTATCCGTACTGGAAGATCCATCAAAAGAAAATATTGTTGCGGTATCACCTTGCTGCGGTTGAAAATTAAAGTGTGCAACTGGTGGAATTGTATTTTCGATTTTGATTTCTCTATTCGATGTTGATTTACTTTGCCGGTCATCGGTCACAGTTAACGTGACAGTAAAATTGCCAGCAGCATCATAACGATGACTTACAATTTTGCCCTCACCTTTTCCGCCATCCCCAAAATCCCACTCATACTGTTGAATCGTACCATCGGCATCTTGTGAAGCGGAAGCATCAAACGTAATTTCAACACCTCTGCCGCCCGATGGAGGATCAGCTGAAAAGCCCGCTTGAGGCGCACGGTTTTCTGCGACACTAAAGACTCCATTGAGTTGTCCTTGTCCCGTAAAAGTTGTAATTGTGATCGTCCTTGGTCCGGATGCGGCATTGGGCCTACGGTAAAGCGGATCGCGATTTCAGTATTGCTAATAAGATTTGTTTTTAAGATCTGGATATCAGGTCCTAAATCGACGGCTCCGATTCCAACAAAACCTGTGCCGGTAATCGTTCCACGAACATTTGTTTCGCCAGGATAAACAAGGGCGGGTGTGATTGATGTTACGGTTGGCCCATTGCCTGAGGTGCCGTTATCTTCTTCGCATCCCATCAGAGCAATAAAAGAGGAGGCCATTACAATCAAAAGGCAAAACCTTAACAGTACTACTATCATCTCCTTTGAATCCTCCGTTTTTGCTATCTTCGTAATATTTAGGTAAGACGCTGTCATTAAGTACTATTGTTATCATATTATCCTCATATAATCAACAAGTTTGGCGTTGAAAATCGCAGTCTTGTTGCCTACTTGCCTTTGAATTATATTTAGAGCTTCTTTTCGGTCGATGAAGAATGGTTAAAACTCCAGAATTATCCGTAGTTGCGCCCGTTTATAATGAAGCAGAGGGTATTGAACAAGTTGTGCAGTACTGGGTGAAAGTTCTGCAAGAAATTGAGACAGACGCAGAAATTGTTCTTGCTAATGATGGAAGTACCGATCGCACATTGGAAATCCTTCAGAGTCTGACGCAGAAAATTCCCTTTCTAAAAGTTGCTTCTTACAGTCCAAATCGAGGGTATGGTTATGCGCTGAAGACTGCAATTCAAGCCAGCCAGGGACGATGGATAATAACGCTGGATTCAGATGGCCAGTTTGATCTCGGAGATTTTCCTTCATTATTAAAACTGCAACACGAGAAGCAGCTTGATTTTATTACTGGTTATCGAATGAAGAAAAAGGACAGTCCATTTCGAGTGCTGGCGGACCGTAGTTTAAATCTGATCGTTCGAACCATGTTTTCCGTTTCGTTGAGAGACACGAATTGTGCAATGAAACTAATTCGAGGCGATCTGGCACGTTCTCTGAATATTGAAGCGAAAGGCTATCCAACGCCGACCGAAATTACAATCAAACTGATTACATTAGGTGCAAAGACCGGCGAAATCGGGGTACATCATTCTGAAAGACTTCAAGGACAATCAAAGCTAAAATTTTTTCGCACCAGCATTTCTTTTTTTCGTTTCCTATTTTATCTCAGAAAAAAAGTTCGTCTTTACAAGGCTGGAATTCTTCAAACGCTATAATCCATTCGTCAAATTCATGAAATAATTGGAATGGAGGAACTTTAACTACGATGTCCAGTGATTTTGTAGGTGTTATTCTTGCGGCGGGTAGGGGGACAAGGATGTTCCCATTCACATCACGATGGCCAAAACCGATTCTTCCGATTATGGGGAAACCACTGCTACAGCATCAAGTTGAGATGCTAAAATCCATCGGTATCCGCGATATTTTTGTCGTAATCGGACATCTCGGATACGAAGTCGTTCGCACAATGGGAAATGGAGATGAGTTCGGAGTAAATTTGGAGTACGTTGAACAAACGGAAACACTGGGAATTGCTCATGCCGTAGGACGCCTTGAGAGCAAGCTTCAAAAGCCGTTTCTGTTGTGTCTTGGTGACATCTTCTTTGTATCAAAAAAGTTGGAATCCATGCTTAAACTATTTGGCAAAAAAGATACCAAAGCAGTTCTAGCATCTAAACTTGAAGAAAATCCCGAAATGATCCGGCGCAATTTTGCGATTATTCACGCCAAAGATGGAAGCGTCAAAAGAGTTATTGAAAAGCCGAGATATATTCAAAACAAATTAAAAGGATGCGGAATCTATTTGTTCGGCCTTGAAATTTTTGATGCAATTCGCCGAACACCCAGAACAGCCATGCGTGACGAATATGAAATTACGGAAGCAATTCAAATCATGATTAATGATGGTCATCGTGTAGTGCACTCACAAATTATCGAAGAAGACTTAAATTTAACAGTCCCTGAAGATTTACTTACAATTAATATGACCGAATTGAAAAATTTGAAATTGAGAAATTATTTTGTTTCCGAAGATTCATTTGACCCGAACATCAAAGGAATTGAATCCTGTGTTGGAGGAAAGAGCATATCATTTGAAAAGCAGGTGCGGCTGAAAAATTGCGTTATTTTTGATGACGTTGTTATTTCAAAAGGCACAAATTTAACAAATGCCATTGTTACTCCGGAAGCAGTAATTCAATGCAATCCTGATTCCACTTTCGTATGACAGTTCCTATTGTTCTTGTAACAGGTGGCGCAGGTTTTATCGGCTCCCATCTGTGTGAAGGTTTGCTCCGGCAAAATTACAAAGTACGTGTACTTGATGATTTATCGGTTGGTAAACGTAAGAATATTCCTTCTGAATGTGAATTTATTGAAGGAACCATATTGGATCGGGCTATTGTGGATTCCGCTATTCATGGTGTGACACACATCTGTCATCAAGCAGCGCGTGTCACCATTCGCGGATCTGTAGAGAAATTTTACGAAGATGCAGAAACGAATTTAATGGGAACTCTTCTACTACTGAAGAGCGCAGCCAAACATGGAGTTCAACGTTTTATATATGCATCTTCCATGGCTATTTATGCAGATTCTCAACAACCTGTTCCGGTTCCTGAAACATACTCACAAGTTCCCGCAAGCCCGTATGGCATTGCAAAGCTTGCTGCAGAGCAATACATATTGATGGTGGGTCATGAATTGGGACTGCAGCCTGCTGTTCTACGTTATTTCAACACCTTTGGAACAAGACAAACTTACACTCCATACGTAGGCGTGATTACCATATTTATTACACAACTATTGCAAAAAAAAGATATTACGATTTTTGGAGATGGAGAGCAGAGACGGGATTTTGTTCACGTTTCTGATATTGTTCAGGCAAATTTACTCAGTCTGAAAAACGAAAAAGCGGTAGGTAAAATTTTTAATATTGGAACTGGTCATGGCACTTCAGTAAATGAAGTTGCAGCAATTCTTATCTCCAAAATTTATCCTGAAGCCCGGATCAGGCATGAGATAGCAAGAGCGGAAGAACTACGTTATTCTATTGCCGATATTTGTAAAGCTCGTAACTTGCTAGGTTATATTCCGGAAACAAACCTTTCTGCCCAAATTCCGGAAGTGATTGAATTTATAAAAATGAATAATTAGATTCCATCCTTTACATCATCCTGTGACAAAACAAATCAATAAAGGCGACTTCATTGCTGCATTTGTTCTGATTCTTTTCCTCATTACCGAGATATTTTTGAAAGCATCGGTACCGTCTTCTTTCATTAAAACTGCAGCACTACCCCTTTGCACCCTCTCATGGTTTTTCATTCTTTATCACTTCAGGCGCAATCCGGAATTATGGGATCATTTCTTTACTGCCGTTTTACCTTCACGAAGGATTTTCTTACTTGCTGGCGGAATCGTTGTGATTGGATTTATTTTCCGGTTCTGGCGCCTGCAGACTTTGTTCGACGGTATGGCATGGGACGAGGCATATAAAGGATTGGATGCGATTGCCATCCGTAAATACGGCGAAAGGCCTGTTTTCTTGAATTGGAATGCAGGAAGAGAAGCCTTAATTGCGTATCTGGTCGCAATTTCTCAATTGTTTTTTGATTATTCTATCGATTCGGTGCGTGCAGTACAGGCCTTTTTCGGCGGACTGACGCTGATTGTACTTTTTTTTCTTTGCTGGCGGTTGTTCAACATTCGTATTGCTCTTTTGGCTACATTCTTACTTGCGGTTTCAAAATGGCATATCATCTTTTCCAGATATGGTATTCGAGTTCAACTCATCCTTTTTTTTGAAATCATTGTTTTATTTTTTCTTATCCGCGCAATTCAATCTTCAAAGCGAAATTCAACATCATTTGTTATTGCCGGATTTTTTGGTGGTCTCGGACTCTACACATACATAGCCTACCGAATTTTCCCTTTTGTTGCCCTGGCATTTCTATTGAACTCACCGAACTTGCAACGATTGAAAGAAAGTTGGAAGGCAATCTCGGCCGGGATTATCGTTGCCATATTAATTTTTGCACCTTTACTGAATTTTTCATTGAAGAATCGTGAAAGCTTTACTGATCGTCTAGACCGAACTGCGGTGTGGAATACAAAAGGAACAGATTTTTCACATAGCGAATTAATCATGGATTCCGCTATAAAAACAATCGGGATGTTTACTTACAGGGGTGATGCAATCGCTCGGCATAATGTCAATGAAGAGCCACTGCTTTCCCCGTTCGCTTGCGGCTTTTTCCTGATTGGTTTAGGGATCACACTGGTAAATATTCGAAAACCTTACGCGGCATTCTTGATCATTTATTTATTTCTGACGATACTTCCCGGGATTCTGAGTGTAAATGCTCCACATGCTTCACGTACGATTGGAAGTGTGATCCCTGCGATCCTTTTCACATCACTGGGAATTAGTGCAGCTGTCCAAATGTTGATTAAAGTTTTTCAACCACTTGGAACATTGATTCTGGCCATCGTTCTTGGTGGAAATTTTTATACAGGGCCGAATGACGGCCTTTTGCGTTATTCCCAAGCGCTGGATAACCTCGATCCTAAAACTTCAGCACTTTGGGGTATGGATCGTGACCAGTACCGGGTCGTGCAGCTTCTTAATCAGCTCGGAAACCGGATTGATCCTTATTTGTCTCCTCAACTCTATTTTCACAGTTCGGTTGAATATCTGACGTATTCCAAATCTTCACACCGGCCTTATGGTCGAGGACTAAAATTAGAGGAGCCTGGAAAGGAAAGAAAAATCGATTTGATTATTGTTCAGCCGGAACAATGCAATCTCTGGTGGTTAAGAGACGATGATCTAAAAAATTTTTACAAATGGTGGGCACAAACAGGACCATATGATGTTAAACAAATTCGTGGGATTCTTTATCGTTCCTATGTGAATAGCACGACGAATACTTCAGATTGGAGACTCATTCAATCAATTCACAAAGATTATCCACACGCACGTGAACTAAAGTTTGAAACATTCACAGTCTTTTTGGTTCCTCCACCACATCATTTGAAATAAATCACCAACTCCTACTGCCAGGCCGGTGAAAAACTAATACCTTCAATCCTGTATATCCGACCTGTCTGATCTGCCGCTGTCGGACCCTTTTTCCCTGGATAATTTTCGGGTTCTCTTAACAAAAGAATATTTTTCCCCTTTAAGAATTGAAGCTTTATGTTTACTGGAACACCACGGACCTTCGCCCGTTCCATGGCAATCTTTGTCCCATTAAGCCATACTTCAACATATCGGCGATATGGTTCTGAGTAAGCAGAAAAACTAAGAATCCCCTTCATCCGTTTGCTGGCAAATAGTTCTATTGTCCCTTCCTTATTCATCCACCATGAGATTTCACCGTTCAAATCAAAGCGCGTTGTGGGATCAAAAAAACCATTGCGATAATACACTTCAAGCATGATATTTCCATCCACATCCTGCAAAAGCGCATGATGATCCAAATCACCTGACACTATTTCTTTTTTTACTACACGATAAAGCCGCGTGCTCCCTTGCTTCCGTACCAGTTGAAAGTAAGGTTCTAACAGGTGCGCCTGAAATTGTTTTAACTCATCGCGAGACAATAACAACAGGTATTTAATTCCTATTTTCTGGCAAATGTCAGAAATGTATCCTGACCCTTTCAGATGGAAAATCGCATTCACAATTTTTTCACGGCTCTGTCTTTCTTGTTCCGGTATTTGATAAAGCCTGATCTGAATCTTGTCCCCAAGGAAAACACTGCGTTCCGCAAGAGGAGGAGCCTCCGAGATCTCCTCTCCCAAAAACCCTCTCATCCACTGCCAATAATTCTGCACAGTAGCAGTACCTTCCAAAGATGTTCGCATCCATTTAAGTACAGCTGCGTCATCATAGGGCACTATGGTAGTAAATTTTTCGTTTCTAATATCCTGGTGATTGTATAAATCCATCATCCACGTCAGGAGCCCAGGGAGAAGCAGAACTGACAGAATAAGGGTCCCAATCCGGGTCGAAACTTTTATGTTTTCGATGAAACCTGCAGCCAGAATCAATAGGACAACAAATGAGATGTATCCCATTTTCATTGTAATTTCTGAAAATCCAGGGGCATCGATTGTAATGAACAATATGAAAAAAACGCATAGAATAAGATAGAGTCTAAGTATTCGTAGAGGCAGTGTCTTCCCAGGACGAAGCAACCCGCCAATACCTACCAGCAAGATCGCTCCCCAGTTGAAGAAAATAAACCCCGGCAAATGGCTCAGGACCCGTGTGTTGATTCCGAATTTCACGCCGCCCGGCAGTAGGTTGAACATGTGAAAAGTAAAATAGTACAGAGCCAGCAAACAGCTTCCCATTACGAATGAAATTAGAAGCTCCACCCATTTGCTTCGCGGGTTTTGTATTGTCTCCCATAAAAGTAGAAGAGCAACTCCAGCAATGATTGCGACCGGCAACTACAATCGTTGAACCGGCAACAATAAACAACAAACCATACAGCAGCAATCGTTGTGAAAGTGAAGCACAAGATTTCCAGCACAGAATTACAAGGAGGAAAATAATGAGACCCTGAATGTGCATCGGCGCATAAAGTAGTGGCCGAAACAATGTATCCACCTGCGGCGCATTCCAAAACCACCGTAAAATAGCATCGATATTCCAATCGGTAAAACCCATCAACCGCATCTTTCGAATATGAAGCTGATACAAAACGTATAGACCTTCATAGCTTCCGCCAAAAAGGAAAAGGGAAAGCATCGCAAACTGCACTCTGCAAGAAGCTGTGAAGTGACGAATCGTTCCAAAAAGAGCTGCAACAAACATCAACGCGAATGCTAAATGGAATTGCAACATGATGGATTCCAACGGAAAAGAAGGAAAGAGTTTCATCCAATAAGCAGGGATTAAATGAAAGAACCAGTAATAACCCATTGGTTGGCCACTGAAGTAAGGATGATTCGGAGGAATACCGGTGTGAGATAAACTAGCAGCAACAGCCATATTACGGAAAAAGTCAGCATTAAAATAAGCGCGATAGGCATAACCTTCGGAAGTTGGATATCCGACATGCAGAAATGGTAGGGCAACTGCCGCGATGATTACTCCAAGCCATAATAAAAGCATCCATAGATCCGCTCTATTCCAAGATTGACCCGGAAGCTTCAGATTTTTTTTTGCGAGTAACAGTGCAGCAAAACAAGATAAAACCAGTTGCAGAACGAAAGTTGTAATATTTATCCCAAAAAAATTTCCCCAAAGCGCCAAGAAGAAAGCTTGAAGTGTATAACCTGCTGGGAACGAAAATATCCAGGCCAAAGGCCAGCCAAGTAAAGACCGGATCAACGGATACGCAGGTAAACAAAAAATTAGAAGCAGTAACAAAGATGGGACTGCTAAAAAAACAGAGCCATGGATTTTTGAAATGAAAACAGCCGCAACAAAAATCAAAACTGCGGCAATTCCGATCCCTTTCATAAGCGTAAAAACGTACCGTGATTCAATATCAAAAGCAAGGAGCCCAATTGCTATTTTTTCATTGATTTTTATGGATTTACGGGTAAGATAGAAACCACTTGAACTAACGAACCATAAGGAGTGAGCAAAAGCAAGATGGGAAAAACAGCAAGGATGGTACTTGGTATCCTGTTCATACTTGCCAGTGTAATGATCATCGGCTGCGGGGATGATGGAAACAATAACAGCACCGGAACAGGTCAGCCTACCATATCAGGGATGACTCCCTCATCGGTAAGCTTAGGTCAGCAGAATATCGAAGGTTCAATTTTAGGTTCCAACTTAAGCGGTGTAACCGCCGTAAGTATGGGAGACGGAATGACACTTCTGTCCTTCAATTCTGCTAGCGCTTCGGAAATAAGAGTAGTCTTTAGTGTGAACGATAATGCTGCACCCGGAGCGGCGACTATTTCGGTAGATGCAGTTGGTGGAAGTACAAGTTCCTCCAGCGTACTGACCATCATGAATAATAGAGCACCGAAAGCGAAGTTCACGATTGATCCACCGGCAGGTTCTTTACAAACAACGTTTAGCTATGACGGCTCAATAGCGGAGGATGACAAAAAGATCACATCCTGGACGTGGGATTTTGGTGATGGAGCCACAACGAACGGAAAAAAAGTTACCCATAAATATAAAGCTCTTGGTACCTACAAGGTGAAATTGACCGTAGGAGATGCAGAAGGAGTAACTAACAGCAACGAACGAAATTTGGAAATTAAGAAAAACAGTCCGCCAGTTGCACGGTTTACTATGACTCCAGAAAACGGTGATACTGTCACTACTTTCAGGTTCAATGCATCACGCAGTGAAGACCTTGATGGAAAGATTACCGATTACCGATGGAGTTTCGGAGATGGTGCAAGGGCAAATGGGGCTGAAGTTACTCATGTCTTTGAAAAAGCAGGCCGCTTCGATGTAGAACTGACAGTAGAAGATAATAAAGGTGAGATCTCAAAATTAGGAAGGGAAGTAGAGGTTGAGAAATCGAAAGGCCGCGTTTGTAGTCCTCGTCCGGCTGCTACTATTGCCCATCGGGCAATCGTTGAAAGTTTTACAGCGGTACCAAGATCATTAACCGTTAAGTTCGTCGATGGTGATGTTTGTAGTGCTTTTTATCGTTGTGGAGATGTTCGAATTGGTGGTTTAAAAGGATGGGGGCCACCATGGGCGCAAGATAAATGGATCGGAGTGTTATGCAAGGTCATCGATCTAGGAGGCGGGAGAGCGCAAATTACGCTATCGCCCATCAGAGGAAATTACGGACCGGCACCCGGTGATGAAATCTACACATGGGGCCAAAAAGATTGTTCAATTAGAGATTGTAACGGCGTTAACTAAGTATCGTAATTTTCAAAGCGATCTGTCGGACCATCTGGCAGATCGCTTTTTTTATGTCGATTTGGCCTGCGTCATATTACAACTGTATTACTACTCATAATAATTGACAGAATGATGTTGGCCGAGGTATGCTTCTCGGCAAGAGACCAGCTGAGGAGAGAGATGAGGTGGACTATGAAGCGTGTCAGCTTATTCATTCTACTTTTAGTTGCGCTTGGGGGCTGCAAAACAAATGACAGCACTTCCAATGACACACCAGCACCTGTCATTAATGGTATAGTGCCGGCTGTGATACTGAGGGGTCAAACAATTGATGGCCAGATACTAGGGGCAAACTTCAATGGTGTTGGAGTTGTTCAGTTAGGCGATGGCATCAACCTCATTGGGATCACCGGAGTTGCAGAGAATGCAATCAATATCCGCTTTTTCGTAAGATCTGACGCTCAGCCAGGACCTCGCACAGTTTCTGTAACCACTGCAAGTGGAACTGCAACATCGAGCACTATGTTATCGGTTGGGGGTAACCGTGCTCCCGTTGCCCAATTCACCGTTGATCCCGATGTTGGTGTTTCACAAACCATTTTTAGTTTTGATGCTTCAGGATCAAGTGATGCAGATGGAACGGTCTCCAATTACAGTTGGGATTTTGCAGATGGTCAAACCGCGGGAGGTAAAAAGGTTACACATAAATTTAATACGGCGGGAAGATTTAATGTAAAACTGACCGTTACTGATAATGACCAGGGACAAACACTTGCTTCACGTGACTTAGAAGTGAAAAATGGCAAACTTCCGGTCGCTCATTTTAATGTTTCTCCCAATGAAGGTGATACTCAGACTTTGTTTCGATTTGATGGAAGTCCGAGTAACGATGTAGATGGACGCATCGTGTCGTGGGATTGGTTTTTTGAAGATGGTGGCCGCAAAAAAGGCAAAATTGTAGAGCATCGCTTTCGCAGCACAGGAAAGCTAGAGGTTAAGTTAGTTGTTACAGATGATGATCGTTTAGAGAGTGAACTCCAGAAAAAGATCAACGTTCGTGGCGCTGCACCTGTGGCAAGTTTTGTAGTAAGTCCTGAAGTTGGCAATGTCAGCACAAACTTCCGTTTTGATGGTTCTTCAAGTTTAGATCGTGACGGGAGTATCGCGTCGTGGTCATGGAATTTCGGTGATGGTACATCAGGATCAGGCTCAGTTGTAATGCACACATTTCCGCGCGCTGATACCTTCCGTATACAACTTGATGTAATGGACCGTGATGGTCTGCGCGGAAGTACGAGCCGGAATTTCCGCGTATTCCAGGGAGATGATCCAGGACCCGGACAGGTCCAGATCCAGGGCCTGGTGGAAGCTGTGCTCCTCGTGCTCCAAACCAAAACGTTCCTTATCGGGCCATAGTTGAAAGTTTTACGGAAAGTCCAAGAGTAGTAACAGTGAGATTCGTTGATGATTTTGGATGCGCTCCTTTCTATCGTTGTGGTGACGTTCGTTGGGGCGGCCTAGCCGGATGGAGTGATACAGACGCAGAAAAGTGGGTTGGTGTAATGTGTAAATTTGAAGATCTCGGCGGCGGAAGAGCCCGCATCACACTCGCGCCGCACCTCGGAACTTATTCGCCTGAACCAGGCAACAAAGTATACACCTGGCCACAAAGGGATTGCTCCATCAGCCAATGCAGTGGCGTAAATTAGAATAAGAATCAAGCAGTCCGCGATAAGTAATAACTGGTTCTATAACTGTTTTTGCATTATTGATTGCTCGTTCGATCGCTGTCTTGCACTTAAGGACAGAGAGAAATAAGCGAAAATGTAGACTGCAGCAGCGATAAGAAGAACCACGCGAAAGCCAAAATGCAAAGCCAGGATCACACTCAGCACTGAACCAATTACAGTCGCATAACCATTAACTCCCCAGGCCCACGGAACAAAATTTTTTTGGTGCTGTGCAGTCCATGATAGCCCGACCGGAAATGGCATTCCCATGAAAAAACCACAAGGAAAGATAAATAGAATGGAAAGAACTATCCGCATTATAAATGGCGCGGCCAGAAACTGTCGAAAGAGCCATGGCACGAAAACAATCTGAATTAATATAATCACAACAATTGCGCAAACGACTATTCGCAAAATACGAAATGGATCTTTTTTCAAACGGCTGCTGCAAAAACTTCCGGCGCCAGCAGCAATTAGGAGTGAAGAAAGAATTGCAGCAACGGCGTGGATGGGATAACCAATAAATAAAATGTATTTCTGAATAAAACAGATCTCTACAAGAATGAAGCCGACTCCCAGACAAAAGAAATATGCAAGCAAATACGATGCGCCATGAATGGTAATTCCGTCGCGCTTCATCTTCAAAAGCGGATAAATAATAAAAACTGTTGACAGCAAAATGGCTTCAAGCAAAATCACATATAATGAAAGATCCGAATATGTTGCTTCATGCATTGTGAAATCCGCCAACTGAGCAGAAGCCCAAAATGGTTCCACGGCTCTCTCTCTCATCTCCTTTGAAAAGAGCGATCGCAATCGATAGAAGTGTTCCATAAATGGCTTATCATCACTCGGTGCCTCCAGTTCAAATGGAGCTTGTCTTATCACATTGTCATGCTCTTTATCACGCATGAGTTGAGTGAAAACATTATTTGAAGTTTCGCGCCTCCTCGGCGAATAAAGTAGTCTTTGTTTCTGGTACACACAATAGTTTTCTATGTACGTCAATTCTTCATCAGTGAAAATACCGTTCTTCATTAGAAATACCTGGGCAAAACCTCTTTCACCAATGAGAACCATCCGTTTCCAATAGTCTTTGATTCCCCTATCCAGCAACACTTCCCTTCCCAGATTTAATAATCTAATTCCTCCATGTCTTCCAATTGTCAAAAATCCATTGGGCGCCAGATGATCTAAGTATTCATTGAAGGCTTCTTTGGTAAGAAGGTAAGTTTCACTAAGATTCAATGCTCCCGATGCAATTGCCATCGGATGGGAATTGGCTTTCTGTTGTATGATGTCGTATTTTTCATTGCTCCGCCGGATGAAGCTGCGCCCTTCTTCATTTACCAGGCTTACATCCGGACGTTTATAAATATCGCCAATATAGTTGCTGAATCGTCCAAGCACGATTTGCACAATCAGTGGATCGAGCTCCACGGCTGTAATGAATTTCGGATGGTAGTTCACCGCTGATTGCAGTTCAATCCCACCACCTGAACCGATGATCATCACGTTAGGATTTTTGACGAATGCGTAAGGAATCTCAACAGTTTTCCAAACAAATTCTCCAGGTGCTGTTTGTGTATCTTTTGGCTGGAGTCGTCCCATAAAAGATTGATTTGTTCCGCCATCGATCCAAATTACCATCCTGTTTTCATTCAATGAAACAACATCAATGCGTGAAGCCGGACTCCATCCTGTATACAAAAGTTTTCCATGTTCAATGGATTCTTGAAAATGACGCTTCTCTGAATGTTTGACGCTGGGGAAAAGCTGTTCAGAATAAGGAATTAGAAATGCACTAATAATTGCAATCAACAGCGCCATCATCCTTGTCTTCCAGGAATTTGCAAAAATAACGGCACTTAGAAAGGCAATGATCGCAGCGACAAGGATAGTACCGGAACCTCCGACAAACGGAATTAGGATTACAATCGAAAAGCAACCAATTCCGGCACCAATTAAATCTGCAAAATAAAGCCGATTGATTTGTTCATGGTAAGACGTTAATAAAACTCCTATCACCAGCCCGCTGAAGAAAAATGGAATACCCAGGAGTAAATAAACAGTTCCCAGATACAACATCTGCGATACGGAAAGAAGATCCGGAATACGAAGAGGAACTTGTAGAATTAATCTAAAAGAGATCAAAGTAGTCAATGCAAACAAGAAAGACGAAAGATACAAGATGCGATCCTTTCGGGCTTCTTGAATCCGCTTTGAAACAGTAAGAAAAACTCCACTGAATCCATATCCAAAAAGAGCTGTGCTTACAATAAAGAATGCAAAATAGTGAAAGTGCATAATAGAGAAAATTTTAGTAAGCGCAATTTCCAGCAATAAAGTTGATTCTGCGATTAGAAAAATTCCTGCATAATATGTTTTTCGGAAAATCATAGTTCGAGGTGTGTTAACCTAATCCATTATGGCAATGAAAATGAGGAACCGGATTCTACTAATTTGTGCAGCTCTAGGCCTGATAGCCGCTAGCGTTTATCTGTTTATCCCGAAAAGAACAAATTTGATACCGCAAAAGAAGCAGCGAGTATATCTGATAGGTTTCGATGGCGCAAGCTGGAATCTGATGGAGAGACCACTCCGCGAACACAAACTTCCAAATTTCAAAAAATTAATTGATACCGGAAGTTCTGGATCCTTAAAAAGTTTTGTGCCTACAAAGTCACCGATTCTGTGGACAACGATCGCAACCGGAAAAACGCCTCACAAACATGGAGTCGGAAATTATACGGCCGAGGTTAATGGTAAAGTGGTTCCTGTTTCAGGTATGCAGCGTGCTGTAAAGGCATATTGGAACATTCTCTCGGATTTTGGTGTCAAAGTCGGCGTAGTTAACTGGTGGGTTACCTGGCCACCGGAAAAAGTAAATGGATTTATGGTTTCCGATCATTACAGATCCAGGGTTAAATCAAAGGATCCAAACCTAACATATCCTGCCGAACTTATTAAAGAATTGCCCGACGTAGCAATCACGATGGAACGTTATCTTGAGGAACGCAAAAAATTTGGCCTTCCAGCAGAATTGCATCCCAAAGCATCATCAAAAAACATCGATCAACTGGCTGATACTTACAAAATATACTGGGCACAAGATCGCGCAGTGCGTGAAAGTTGTAGACGATTGTTGGCTCGCAAAGATGTAGATGTCTTCGGAGTCGTGTTTCGTATTACTGATGTTTCTTCACATTTGTTCTGGACGTATCTGGATATAAATTTACTCGCAGAAATGCGGTCAAAATTGGAACAAGGAACGTTAACCGCAGAAGATATACGGCATATCGATGATGAATTCTCAAAAATTCTCGAACCAATTTATGTTTATGCAGATCGAATTCTGAAAGATTTTCTAAAAAAAGCAGATCAAAATACAAATTTCATCATTGTTTCAGATCACGGATTCAAGTTCGAAGAAGGCCGCTACGGACATAGCAGCATGAAACAGCCGCCTGACGGCATAATTATCTTAAATGGACCCCTTTTCAAGAAGCGGTATCATATCAAAAACGCAACTTTGTTGGATATCACACCAACACTCTTATATATGGAAGGAATTCCAAGGGGAAAAGATATGGATGGAAAGGTTTTGATAGATGCTTTTGTTCCCGATTTCATCAATAGCCATCCACCACAACTCACTGCTTCCCATGACAGCGGAGTCAGAAAAGGCAAGGCTCTTGAGAGCGAAGAGGACAAAGAAATCCTCGAAGATTTGAAATCTCTTGGCTATATACAGTAACGTGTTGCAAGTCCCCAAAGACCAAAAGATCTATAAGAAAACGCTGCTTGCTGGAGTTTGATGCTAATAAATGAATTAGAAATGATAGGTATTTCTTGCTTTGTTGTGATCTCTGCAATTTTTTATGTCGTTCGTAAACGAATGATTTTATATCATGTTCTTTGTGCTTCAGTCATCGCAGCTTTCGTTTTTGTGTCTTCTCGCTATGTTGCTCCCTCAGCAGGCAGCCCAGTCGTGTTGTTGATCTGTGGCCTGGGGCTTTATTGGTTTGGTTTGACGGTTGTCAGGATCATGTTGAATCGAAGCGTCAGTTTGAATCTACTTGCGAGTTTGCGCGATGGTTTATCAGACAGCACCCTGAAAGAAGACATTGCCGGACGTTTGAAAGATGCAGAGCATTATCGTTTGGTTAGTGTTGTTAACGAAACATACTATCTCACAAGGTTTGGATGGATCTTCGCACTACTGATTACAATCGCCTATCATATTTTCCGAATTGAAAAATGAGCGAATTCACTCTGGCCGTTGCCGTTTTCATTGTCAGTATTGTTCTTTGCGAATTCGTTTTGAAAGGAACCAAACTACAAACAGTATTGATCCCGGTGTTCGCAGTACACGTTTTTTGTTGGATTGCACTTCTAATTGTTTTGAGTTGGAATAGACAGCCCGGAGCTATTGCTGTGACCATTTTTTGGGCTGGAGCATTTCTGGGCTGGTTCGGCATACGCAGCCATATTGAAAGTTCAATTCTGTTAAGAATGCTTTATCTGCTCAGACAACACCCGACAACAGCAGATGAATTGGTCTCGCGATATCATTCCCATTGGGGTGAGAAATTGCGTGCAGAAGAACTCATTCGTGCAGGATTGTTGGATCATGGTTCTAGCGGTGTAAATATAACAAGGAAAGGAAATCTGATTCTACGAATAGTAGATCTGCTGAAGTGAGTTTTTGCCAGTTCTAAAGTAATTCGTAGAGATAGTAAGAGCCAGGATGAGGCAAACCTACCGCACATTTGTTTTCTGGATGCTAATTGGAATCAGCGTCCCCGCGCTTATTTCCTTCAGCCTTCATAAAGTTTTTTCAGTAAAACACGGTGTCCGCATTCGTGCCGGTGATCAATCATGGATCGAACCTACATTTGATCAAGCTCTGAAAAGCATCTGGGAAAAAAAAATTGCAGACCAAATCGATTTAGAATCCTATGTCTGGGTTGCCCCTTACGAAACTCACCATCTTGTCTTCAAGGGTATTCCAAGAAAGTTCTACATTGATGGCGCACTTATTAAGGAACTTTCGCGAAATCAATGGTGTATTAGTTCCCATTCTTTGCAATCAGGGTTGAATGAAATTCTCATACGTTTGGATAGAATTCCTCCTGAATCTCAGGTTCCTCAGTTTTTTTGGACTCGCGCCCTTGTATCAGCAGAGACAATCAACACGGAGCATCTTTTCCTGAAATTTGAGACTAAAAGTGTTTTGTACGGGCTCTTCCTTGCAAAATGGTTTGCAATTCTCGCAAAGTTGAATTTTGTGCTGGCTTTCTTAGTCCTTGTGGGCATTGTACTCCGCAGCAGAACTAAACTCTTAATCCCTGAACCCCGAATGATTTGGGTGTGTCTTTTTTTGTTCATGGCAATTTTGAGATTCCATGGTCTAACATACCTGTTGGATGAAGGACTTAATCCAGATGAACGTGTTGTGGAAAAACTCTCTTCTTATTTCCGTGGCGGAGACTTAAAACCGCAAAACTATCTGTATACACCCGGATTTCATTACATTAACGCATTTATTGAGAACATTGCGGCATGGGTTCTTGGACAAGATCTTCCGGAACATACGATACCCCGATTACTTTCTGCTTTGTTTTCGTCTCTATCGTGTCTTCTGGTTTTGTCAATCGGCAGCGCAATTCTTGACAAAACGTGTGCTCTCATAGGGAGTGTTTTGTTTGGCTTTTCTTTCATGCCAATTCAATTGGCTCATTTCGGAATGATTGAACCTACGATGGTCTTTTTCTTTTTGCTTGGATTTCGGACCATTATAAATCTCGACAAAGAAGCTGAGGCAAAAGAATATTTGAAGGCTGGTCTGGCATCAGGGTTGGCAGTAGGAATAAAACAAACTGCAGCCATTGTATGTATTCCATTTTTCTTTGCATATCTATTTGCGAATAAGATGCAGAGCTTTCGCTGGATCGCTGTTAGAAAAGCCTTGCTTTGGGCCGTGGGGGCAATGTTAACTTATTTGCTGCTCTCACCTTATACATTGATTGATCTTCCAAGGTTTATTCACTATCAAATTTTTCAACTTAGATCTCTATCTGGGGAAACTCACACCTCCCTGTTTTTTGTAGGAGAACCTACCGGTGCTACGAGAATACTGGAATACCTGGAAAATGGGATTGGTTATCCAATGGTAATTGCTGCCGGCATCGGTTGCATTTTAATCTGGAAATACTCCCGTAAAGGATTCATTACAATTGTTCCGATCACACTTCTTTTCTTTCTGATCGCAGCGGTTGCAAGAACTGCTCCGTATCACTATCCACTTTTGCTCTGCCCCTTCCTGGCAACACTTGCCGGAATTACCGTTTACGATATTGCCAGGCGTATGCGCTTTCAAAAGGTTGTGATAGCAACGTTGACAGTAAGTCTTTTGATCTTTCCATTGATAAGGGTCACAAAACTCGAACGTATACTTGCTGGCGTCGATACTCGCCGACAGTCATCAGAATGGTGTTATTTGAATCTACCATTAGGAGCAAGGGTAGATTATGAACAATTTGGACCCAGATTGTTAATCCCGATATTTAGAAGTTTAATGGTTCCTTTATGGTCTCGGGGAACCTGGGATCAGTATGTGGCGTTCAGAAGTCCTGATTATGTAATTATGGATGGCGACACATCCCGAGTAATACTTGAAAAGAGTGCAGAAATCTTTCCTGAAGAACACGCCTGGTTTTCAGGACTGCATAAAGACGGAGTGGTAGTCAAAGAATTTTCAGGGAATTCTTATGGCCAATACAATCCACACGTTATCATCTATAAAATCCCGAAGAAAAATATTGCGCCTTTAGTCCAATAAGAATAGATCATTGCCTGCGGCAGATAGATTTTCAAGCGAGAAATTACAAATCTGCCATTCACCATCATCAAAAATCACGGTGAAATGGTGTACAACAGTTGCAGAACCGCTGACGCCTTGTTTTGTTATCCACTGAAACTTCGCAGTAACATCTGCATTCGCATCAACATGACTTGGTTTAATCAGGACCTTAACATCTCTAACTTCGACATCAGTCTCCTTAATGATTTGTTGCTGTCTTTTGATGATGCTAATTTCATGATCCCGGCCATGGCATTCTGGCGCCGTGCTCCAACCATCTACAATTGTTTCAGCATCAAATCGTTCCAGTTTGGAAAACCGTTCAAAGAATCTTCGCATCAATCTATCAATATCATTTTTCGCCTTTTGTTCATCAAAATTTTCTACGCGTAACTGGTTATCTCTTTCGCTTTTCAATCCGGTATCATCAGTAACAGAAAGAGCAACATCGAAGACTCCGCTACTTTTATAGACATGTGTGACCATAGGACCTGTAGCTGATCCACCATCTCCAAATTGCCATTCGTATTTAGTGATTTTGCCATCGCTATCACTACTTGCTGAAGCATCATAGTGAAATGCGAATCCTACCTGTCCCGCGGGTGGACTAATCACAAAGGATGCAACAGGTGCCTGACCTTTTTCAACTTGCACGTCATGACTGGTTGATGCCGTAGCTCCCTTATTATCGGTAACTGTTAACGAAATCGTATAAGTTCCTTTTGTAGAATATTTGTGCGTCGCGGTTCGACCTGTTGCAGTTTTGCCATCTCCAAAATCCCATGCATATTTATCGACTTTCCCATCAGGATCATCAGAATTCGTTGCATCTACAGTAAACAAAGTATTCTCTGCCCCTTGAGCTGGAGAAATTGTAAATTTCGCTTGCGGAATTCGATTATCAGAAACACTTAAAACAGTTGAAGAGCTTGTGCTGCCAACAGATGTTGATACGGTAATTGTGCGGGCGCCTGCAGATGCATTGTTTGTAACATTAAAAATTACCTGAATGTCGTTTGCGCTGACTCCAGTGAACCGAACAACGTTGATGCCATCACCTAAAGTAACAGAAGTAACTCCGTTGAGGTTTAATCCATTGATATGGCCTTCAATGTTCTGTTGTCCACGGTTCACCTGATTTGGTGTGAAGGAACTAATTACCGGCTGGATGTTACCGCCAGATCCTCCACCATTATTATCATTACCGCATCCTGTTATTACTAACAGGAATACAGCAAATACAATACTCAACTCTCGCAGCTTCATGATTTTAACTACCTCCAACAGATGGGGTTTTGGGAGTGCCACATTCTAGCATATCGCTATAGATTTCCTCAACCGAACGTCAATAATTTAAACACTGACTAAGAATTTGGCAGTGATCGACAGCATTAACCTCCGGTTTCTCGACGATCTACCTCTTTCGTAAATATGGCATTGCTTTTGCTAATCTTATTATGTGAAAGAGGGGGATCGGATATTTCATCGCAAGCTTAATCAATCTTGATACGTATGGGTGGAGTTATCAGTCTGTCGGATCTGCTGATGCATGATAGAAGATCGCAGTCTTGCCGGCGCTGATAACTCCATTCGCCAACTATTTACACCATCTAATAATCATCAGTGCAATTGTTTTTGCTACAGCCATAACTTCATCGATCGGCACAAATTCGTTTAAAGCGTGAGCGACACGCACATCACCTGGTCCGTATAAAACTCCAGACATTTTCGCATCATTAGTAAAAAATCGAAGATCGGAACCATAAGGAACTCCATGAATTTGTGGTTCTTTATGATGGATTTCGCTATGCGTTTCTTTTAATTGTTTAACAATCGCAGAATCTAAATCAGTCTGCGTAGATTCGAATTGTCCTTCGAACCATTCAACCACAGGAAGATTGTTTCGAAGCCAATCATCTTTTTCGGCTGCATTTCGAATGGCCGATTCAAATTCCTTACGCGCAGATGAAATATTTTCACCGGGAAGGATTCCGAATCGACCTTCAGCAATGAGAGTTTCAGGGACTGTTGATGGCCAATCACCGGCTCGAACTTTGCCAATACTGATTGGGGAAACTAATTCTTGTTGCTTATATAAATGATGCTGAAACTTCAGATGCCGCGATTGTTCAAGCTCTTGAACTGCAGCAAGCAAGACATAAAATTTTTCGACTGCACTCACACCTTCTTGTCTCATTGCACCATGAGCGGCGCGACCTTGAAGCTTGATGCGGAACGTTGCAGCGCCTGCGCCTACAGGACATATCGCCATTCGAGTTGGTTCCAGTACGATTGCGGCATCAGCACGATACCCGCGCATCACTGCTGCTAAAGTTCCGGCACCTCCGCTTTCTTCACCGATCACACTTTGAATCCAAACGGAGCCTTTCGGAATGTAAGCAGCTTTAAGCAGCGCAGTGACAGCGATTAAGCCAGCAACCAATCCCCCTTTCATGTCACAGGAGCCGCGGCCGTAAATTTTCCCATCGCGAATCACACCACTCCATGCGTCGATTGGACCACAAATCTTCATTCCCAACTGGAACAACATCCATGTGTCCATTCAAGATCAGTGAACGAGCAGTGGGATCTTTTCCTTCAAGTTGTCCAATAATGATCGGACGTTCGCCTAAAGGAAGACCATCATCTGAAAATGATGGATGCGTTTGCAGTTCATCCCGAGTTGGATACCAACAATCTACTTTCAGATTCAAATCGCGAAGACGATTCGCGAAGAACAACTGTGCTTTTGTCTCTTCGCCAGTAATGCTCGGAATTCTTACTAAATCTTGAAGTAGATCAATTGCATCTTTTCGAAAAGACTCCACAACTTCCAACAAGGTTTCTGTTAGTGACATGTCTCATTATGAAACCACAAAATCGCAAAGAGAGGGAGATTAGATCCAGATGACTTGCATGAGGTTCACTCCGTGGCTCCGTGGTTTATCAATTAGGAAATTCGATTTTGAAAATGGTTCCGGAAGAAGTGCTCTCGAAATTCAGAATTCCATTCAGTTGCTTTACAAGTAGATTCAAAAGCCGCATCCCGATTGGTTCTCTTTCTCCGCTATCCAGAATTCCATGAAATCCTTTGCCACTATCCGCGTAAGTTAAAAACAATTTCGAGTCTATTTGCTTTAGATTAATCTTAATTTGACCTGCCTCGCCATCATTAAAAGCGTGTTTGCAAGAATTCGTAATCAGTTCATTAAGAATCATCCCTGCGGGGATCGCTTTTTCACGATTCAGAAATAACGGCTCAACATTCATTTCCAACCGAATATTTTGCGGTGTTTTGGCGTGAGCAATTAGAAGAGTTTCGGCCAATGATCGTATATATGTTGAAGAATCACTATCGGTTAAACTTGCCGATCCATAAAGTTCCTCATGAATATTTCCAATAACCTTAACTCTGTTTACGCATTCCTTAAAAATGGATTCAGCATCCGAAACTGCCAGCTCTCTGCCATGAATGTTGAGGAGACTTACAATTACCTGCAAATTATTTTTTACGCGATGATGTAACTCTTGCAGCAATACTGTTTTTTCTGAAGCAATTGATTCAGCTTTGTTTCGAGCACTCTTCAATTCTTCCAGAGCTTTTTGTCTTTCACTGAGTACCGCATTCAATATCATTCCTGTAGCTACAACTGTTCCGATATAGATTCCAAGCATCAAGAGCGATTCATTCAGAGACATTAAATTAAAAGGACCGTGACCTAATTTTGTGCCCCATAGTGCAATTGCAGAAATAGCTGTACACAAAATTGCGATACCCAGCATCGGAAGATGGAAAGCAGAAATTACGATCAATCCCAATGTAAAATAGAAAAGCATATCACTCTGTTCATACCGCGGGCCAAATACTATAAGACTAATTACCACTGCAATGATGAATATTGCTACAAAGGCTTTTATCGATCTTGAGTTCCATAACTCAGAACGATTGTTTGCAAGACCGATAAACAGTGGAGCAATGACAAGATTTCCAACCGTATCTCCTAACCACCATGTCCACCACAAATATGTGAATGAAGCACCGCTGTTATAGTCGCCGAAAACCAAACTTGCCGAGCCGATAGTTGCGCTGATCAATGTAGTTCCCATTGAAACAGGAACAAGAAAGCAAAGAGTACTCCTTACATCGTTAAGAAAAGATCGGCCGCCACAAAAATAAAGAAGGATTAACCCACCACTGACAGCTTCGAGTGTATTTCCGAATGCGATTATGCCGGAAATTGGTATATTCAAGCCTGTAGCAAAATTTGCTAAGAATGCGCCCAGGAAAATCCCTGGCCAAACTCTGAATCCGAACAACACTACCGCAGCAAGTGCGATACCTGTCGGCGGCCAAACCGGTGAAGCATTCGTTCCTTTAAAACCAAGTGTCAGGCCGAATCTAGCGGCAAGATAATAGATGATTGAAACAACTAAGATCAGGAGGATTTGTGCGAAGACATTGCTATGAATCGATGCGGCCGGTTTTTGTGCGGCAGAACTCCCGAATGTTTTCAAATCCAAACTCCGGACTTTTTAAAGTATAACATCAGCAATATATTGTTTGATTGGTTACAAAGAGAGTTAAGATAAACAGGGTCAATTAACACACATTATGGAAGCCACAACAGCACAACCCGGTTCAAAGCTTTTTACGAATCGCTATTTCAGGAATTTGATCTTAGGCAGCACTGTTTCGATGTTTGGTGATCAATTCTATCTGGTTGCATTGCCCTGGTTAGTTCTTCAGTTAACAGGATCCAGTGTTGCACTCGGCACTGTCTTAATGGCTGCGGCAGTTCCGCGAGCTGTGCTGATGTTAATGGGCGGAGCGATGAGTGATCGCACTTCACCAAGGAAAGTTTTGTTAATCACGGCATGGTCACGTACTGTATTTGTACTGGCTATTTCCGTTCTAGGATGGGTTAAACTCCTTTCATTGTGGCATGTTTACATCCTTGCATTTGCTTTCGGAGTGGCGGACGCTTTTGCAATTCCTTCCATGCAAGCGCTCCTTCCAGTGCTGGTTCCGCGAGAACAATTGACGCAGGCAAACTCAGTACTTCAAAGCAGCATGCAAATCACATTGATTACCGGCCCGGCGCCAGCTGGTGTAATCATAAAAAAGTTCGGCACAATGTGGGCTTTTTTCATTGATGCTATCAGTTTCCTTTTTATAATCCTTCCGCTTTCAGTAATTCCAGATCCTGAAAAAACTGAACAAAAACGATCTGCTCGTAGTGTCTGGCACAGCATCATGGAAGGACTTCGTTATGTTTATGCTGATTCCGCGATGCGAACTATGATTGCATTCAGCAGCTCGCTAAATTTCTTTATCATGGGGCCGATTATGGTGGGATTAGCACTAATCGCAAAAAAACGGTTTAATTCCGCAACAGCTTACGGAATTATGTTCTCTGCATTTGCTGTTGGTGGATTAGCTGGAACTCTTGGTGCGGGAATGAAAAAACAACGTCACCGAGGAATCTTGATTCTAGTAGTAGGAGCCATCATTGGAATTCTTCTCGCTCTGGTGGGATTCGTACATAGACTCCCTGCCTTATGCGTACTCATGTTTCTAATGGGAGTGACAAGCGGATATAGCAGCGTTCATATAACGTCCTGGTATCAGCAACGTATCGAACCTTCTATGATGGGACGCGTCATGAGTCTGCGAATGTTTGGTATTTTCGGATTGATGCCGATTTCACTTATGATCGCCGGCTTCCTGGCAGATGTGAGCCTCGAATGGATGTTTATTTCCGCCGGAAGTCTTTTGCTTTTGCTGAGTCTTGTAGTAGCCACACAACGTCCGGTTCGCGAAATCGATTAAATAGAAAGGTGAAAACGTTCCTGCAGAATGCATGCGCTTAAAATAATCATCAGCATTCCATCAACAACAGTTCGCTGACCATCATCCATATACGGAAGACGATCCAAAATCGCAACCACCTGGTCCCGTTTGAAAAAGGTAAGTGCCCTTAACGATGATCCCCGAAGAGTATCTTGCATTAATGTGCTCAAAGGTTCATCTGGATTCAAAGTAGCAGGTGGACTTAGAAAAGGATGTTTCTGACGTTGATAAACAGAATCAGTGATTACAGGTCGTGCAGCTTCCCGCAAAATATACTTTTCGGTCATACCGTGAATTTTCAGTGAAACCGGCAATTTGCAAACACATTCCACAACTTTGTGATCCAGAAATGGAACTCGGCCTTCGATTGAATGTGCCATTTCCATGCGATCGCCTAGAATTGTCAAAATGTAATTTGGCAATAGAGTCTTAGACCACAAGTAGAGCGCTTGATTTACAGGTTCGCGTTGATGCAGCTGCTTCCAGTAATTAATACTGTTTAGTAACGGCCGATAGCTATCCCGGCTGATAAAAGGATTTGCGAAATCTTCTGAATAAAGTTCGTACAGCTTATGAGATCTACTGCCAAAAGTTTCAATCCAGGATGGAACAAAGCCAAGTAATTTTTTCACATTCTCCAAAGGTTTCGTTTCACCTTCAGGAAGTAGTAATCCTCTCGAAACTGGATTATTTTCTGCCAGTTGCTTCAATAGAAATTGAACTTCGTTCGGATCTTGTCCTTGATTGTTATAAAGAAGCATATCGCGGCGAAAATGTGGATAGCCTCCAAGAATCTCATCCGAACCTTCGCCTGTTAATACCACTTTGTATCCGGCATTTCTAACTGCACGGCTCAACATAAACTTCGCAACGCCATGGGCATTTGCGCATAACATTTCCGCGTTCCATGTTGCATCTGCAAAGTTATCGGCAAGATCTTTTTGTGAAATTGGGATCGGATAAAATTCAGCATTTGTGCGAGCTGCCATTTCCCGCGCAATAGCCTCTTCATCATAGTGAGGATGATCAAACGTCAGAGTAAAAGCATGAATCGGGTCAGGATGATGAAGAGACGCGATTCCTAAAACGGAGCATGAATCGAGTCCGCCGCTTAGATAGCAACCGACAGGAACATCAGCACGAAGTCGAATTCGAACCGCTTCTTCGAATTCATTCCGAAACATTTCAACGTATTCAGCTTCCGATAATGTCGGTTGAGGATCCTGCATGTTTGGATAATGAAAATCCCAATAAGACTGAATCATGAGATTATTTTTTGTGGCAATCAAAAAATGAGCTGGAGGAATTTGAAAGACGTCTTTGAACAGGGTTCGATCAGGATAATTTCCGAAATCTGTTGCATGGAAAAAGGATTCCGGATCCCAGGCGGCCGGCACACCTGCCGCAAAAAGTGCTTTTACTTCTGATGCAAAATACAGAGTCTCATTGTGAATCGAATAAAACAGTGGTTTGATTCCGAAACGGTCGCGCGCAGCAAAAAGAGTTTGATTTTGCTCATCCCAAAGAACAAAAGCAAATTCGCCGCGTAAATGTTCAAGACAATGAGTTCCTAACTCTTCATATAAATGGAGAGCAATTTCGCTGTCGGTGCGGGTTCGAAGTTGATGGCCGCGCTGTTGAAGTTCACGTTGAATCCTTTCGTAATCATAGAATTCACCGTTGACAACGATATGAATACTATTGGTTTCGTTAGCAATTGGCTGGTCGCCTGTCGTTAGATCAATGATGCTGAGCCGGGCGTGACCCAGCCCGACTTTGCGATGCGGTGAGATCCATGTTTTTTGACCATCTGGTCCGCGATGTTCCAATCGATGTGTCGCGCGATCCAGCGAGGATTCAGAGATTTGTCCTTTTCTCGAAAACAAAGCTACGATTCCACACATAATCCAATAACATTAACGACGCTTCAGCAAAAAAGCAATTTCTTATACCATACAGATGCATCATGCTTTTTCGAAAACTGAGAGTGGTGGTTCTTTGCTATCAAAATTCAGTGAAGTAACTCGAGATCAATGGAGAGCGTTTTTTGCAACATTTTTAGGTTGGGTATTGGATGGATTCGATTTCACAATCCTGACCTTCATCATCATCGATATCCAAAAAAGTTTCACAATTGATAATGCTCTTGCGGGAGCTCTTGGCACCGTAACGATGTTGATGCGATTGGTTGGCGGTATTGCGGCCGGTACTGCAGCTGACCGATGGGGACGGAAAGGACCACTGATGCTTTCCATTCTGTGGTTTTCTATTTTTGCATTTCTGAGCGGCTTCTCAACTTCATACGCAATGCTTTTTGCATTTCGCGCATTATTCGGAATCGGAATGGGCGGTGAATGGGCCGCAGGGATGCCGTTGACGTTGGAACATTGGCCAGCCCACTTACGCGGAACTGCTTCCGGAATGCTACAGAGCGGATTTTCCTGGGGATTCATTCTTTCATCACTGGTGTTTCAAACCGTTTATCCATTCTTTCAATCACAACCGAATCTTGGTTGGCGCGCTATGTTCTGGATTGGAATTATCCCTGCACTACTTGTTTTATGGATTCGAACTGGCGTTTCTGAAAGTCCGGTGTGGCTCGAACGCCAAAAACATTTGAACGAACGCCGCCAAAAAGATCAGATTTCATTTTTGCGAATTTTGAAACCTGATTTGATTGGAGTCACAATTCATACTTCGATTGTCCTGACCGCATTTATGTTTTCTTATCACTCAACAACGTTCTGGTATCCAACTTATTTGCGGCAATCACACTTCAAGCCTTTCTGGTACTTAATTGCTCTAAACCTGGGAGGAATTCTTGGGGCAATGACCTGGGGACGTGTTGCTGAAACAAAATTTGGCAGAAGAGGTTCCGCAACAACCGCTGCATTAATCGGGATTCTTTCCATACCGTTATATCTAATGACAACTCAGCCGTTGTACATTCTTGCCGGCGCTTTATTCATGGGGTTTGGAGGTGCTGGAATGTGGGGAATTGTTCCAAGTTATCTTACAGAACGCTTTCCAACAGCAGCACGCGGAGTTGGCCCAGGGTTCGCTTATCATGTGGGAGCGGCATTCGGTTCGTTTACTCCAACACTTATCGGTGCTTTGAAAGATCGCGGTATGATGCTGAATCTTGCGATGGCATTGTTCATCGCAATTTCTAATTCGCTTGTGATTGCATTGATGTGGGCAGGACCGGAAACAAAAGGAGTCCAATTCGCCGGAGTTGATGATCAATATCACCACGGAGCCGCGGAGAAGCGGAGTTAATCTTGAATTTAAAGTAAACTCAGTTCCTTGGTGACTCCGCGGTGAATCATTGTTTTGTAAACCAGCGATTCAGACGTGTTGTTTTAAACGAATCTTTATCGGCTCGAAATTCCTTTGACGGACCTGCGAAGCGAACATCAGGCGCAGGACCACCAAGGAAGTTGGCTTCAACTTTTGCAACCATTCCTCCACCAAATTCTAAAAAGCATGTGCCCGTTCCGTCAAAATGACCAGGCGAACCACTATTACGAACTCGATATAAAATTTCGTCGGCAACTGCGAGTGCTGCTCGATCTGCGAAGGCACCAGCTTTTGGTACTGCCGCATTCCCTACCGGAATTTTTGTAACATCACCAATCGCAAAAACATTTGGAAATCCTGTTTCCAGATTTTGTGCATTTACTAAAACCCATCCATCTTTAGCCAGACCTGCCTCCGCAACTACAGAAGGAACTCGATGTATTGGAACGCCGATAAATAGATCGTACGGCATCGGGCCTCGCTCCTTAATTACAGCGTGTTTTGATGATGGATCAAGCGAAATCACCGGAGTGTTCGGCATAAATTCAATTGCACGTTCCGCAAATAAACGCAAAATCGTTTCTGATCCTTCTTTCGATATCGGAAGTGGAGTGGGTGCTGGACTGACAACGCGAAGTTTTGTTTGTTTGCGAACCCCTTGATCGGAAAGATAATCGTGAAGTTGTAGTGCCATTTCAAATGGAGCCGGCGGACATTTATAAGGCATACCAAGAATGCCAATCACGATCTGACCAGAACGAAAATTTGGAAGGACACCACTGAGTTTTTCTGCGCCCGCCAGTGTATAAAACTCCTGTCCGCCTTCAAGCAATCCCGGCGTTGCTGCAAAATTCATATCCGCGCCGAGTGCAACAACAAGAAAATCTGCATCATGAGTTCCGGCATTTGTTGTTATCCGCCTGGAACCAGGATCAATGGATTGAATTGATTCCTGCTTGAAATCTATCTCGGGATGTAGATTTCGATAATAGGACTTAATTTGATCGGAACTCTTCCTGTTAAAAACGACTTCGAACTTTGAAAACCCCATGAAGAATGAATCGTTTTTATCAATCAGTGTGACCTGAATCTCTTTCGATGCAGTTTCTTGCAATCGGCTCGCAAGCTCCAAACCTCCGAAACCGGCGCCTAAAATCAAAACACGCGTCTTCATGATCATTGCACCTCTACCAACTTCAGTGGTTCAATTATAGTATTCGCCCATGTTAACAAAACTCTTTCCTTACTTCATCTTAATCCTGCTGTCTTGTACTTCACCGCCTCAAGCGAGCTCTCAACAAACTGAATGGAACACTAAGGAAAATCAACTCAACGATTTTTTCCAGGACTATGCAAAATTAAGGCGTGAAGAGATTAAAGCGATCCAAAACGGAACGGCCATTGCAAAAGAATTGAATTCACCTCCGGAGCAAGTATTAATATTTGGTGCAGTATACATTAAGGCGAATGCGGAAAGTTATTTAACTTTCGTCTCTGATACCGATCAGAAAAGTAAGATCCCGGGATATCTTGCAATCCGCAAATTCAGCGAGCCGCCACAACTTTCGGATCTGGATACCTTCACCCTTGAACCTGATGACATCAAGGATTTGCAAAATTGCAAACCTGATGAATGTGAAGTACAACTGCCAGCGCAGACCATGGAGGAGTTTCGTAAATCGGTGAACTGGAAATCAGCAGATACGACCGCACAAGTGAATACCTTAGCGCAGCAAATGGCTCTTCGCGCTCTTCAAAGCTACATCCAGGGTGGAAATGCAGCACTGGGTACTTATCGCGATTAAAAAAATCCGAATGTCGTCGTTGAAAGTTTCAAGAACTTACTGGCGCAAGCAAAAGCGCTTCCAGTTTACATGCCGGAGCTTCATAGATATTTACTGGAATATCCGAATTTCAACTCGCCGGACATTCAATCGGAATTTCACTGGGAAAAAGTGAAGTTCGGTCTAAAGCCAACATTGCGAATCGTACATCGAATTATTTATAAACGTAATGATTCGGAACCGGCATTTGCAGTTGCAGAAAAGCAACTATACTCCAGTCACTATTTTCAAACAGCATTGGATATCACTGTATGTGTACCCGATCAAAACGGATTTTATTTAATTACTGCGAAAGGATCCCAGCAAGCAGGCCTTACCGGACTTAAAGGAAACATGGTGCGAGGTGTTGCAGTTAACAAAACAAAATCCTCACTAGAGCAAGCGCTGGACGCGATCAAAAAAAAGTTAGAGCAACACTAGAAAAAAGAGAAATCTTCTAATTTGGTTGGTAATCGATTTCCATCCATCTTTCAGGTTTGTTCAGCAGCTTAAATCCGAATTGGCTGTAAAGTGAGTGCGCATCCTTCGTTGCAAGCACCCATCTTCGTAAGTCTTGTAATTCCGGATGCGCAAGCATTGATTCCATTAACCACTTCGACAGACCCTGGCCGCGGTATTCTTCATCTATATAGACATCCGCTATCCATGCGAATGTAGAATAGTCACTAATTACTCGCGCAAATCCGATTTGTTTGTTGCCATCAAAAATTCCGAATGGCAATGAATGCTCAATCGATTTCTTGATTGCTTCTAAACTTCTTCTGTTAGCCCAATACGATTTTTGCAAGAAGCGATAAATGACATCGACTTGCATCCGATTCTTATCGGTGGTGAGTTCGAATCGGCCTAGCTTTCGTTCGAATTTCAATTCCATCGATTAAAGATACACCGCTTTTGACAAACTGTGCAGATACAATGTTGTGAAGAATCAATCAGTGCAGAAATATAGAAATTGCTGTCATATATTAAAAACTGAAACGGAGGAAATTATGTCACGTGAATCGCGACATGCCCATGCTGGTGTCTATCTTATTTTGTCGTTGATTATGCTTCGATACGTTGATGAAGCGAAGCTATCAACATTTTGGAGATGGATTGCTCGAACTGGTGCACCCATTGCAGCAATTCTGATTCCTGCCGCTTTCTTTCTTTCCGTTATATCTCCGGAAGCGAAACAGCCAAACGGGCTAATGAATCTCGCTTATGTCGGCGCACTATTTCTTGCCACAGCTGTTTTAAGCCTGGGAGTTGGTCTCATTCGCGCAGCTCGCCAGTCAGACTTTTAGGATGGAAAACATTTGCCGAATGCTAACAGCAGCCTTGGCGAACCTTTTATCCGAATTTTTCGGCGAAGGAGTAACCACACTAGATTCCGCTCTTTTCGAATAATCCCAGCCAGGATCTGCTTTCTGCTGTTACGTGAATATCGGGTTTGCCGGAATGTTCATTCTTCACATTCAGAGTACTGTTTTGAATTACGACTGTTGCGGTTTGCGCTTCTTCGCCGGTAAATGTGAAATGGTATGTAGCGTTGACTCCTTTTGCTTTCTCCGGCTGAAATACAGTTCTTAGTCCTTGTAAAAAATTGCTAATCGAATAGGAACGCAATCCATTAGAAACTCTTTTTGTTTTTTTGTGCGGAAATTTGTGTTGAACATAATCCTCCGCATCCGATCCTTTAACAACATAGATGGTATCTGTTCTTTCTTGTAATGGCTTAACAACATCTTTCAGATACATCGCACGATTTTCCAAAAATGGTGCGATTACATCTTCACCAGCAGGACACACAGCAACGCAGTGCGCCGCTTTGTAATTTGCTCCATACGATAGACTTTGCCATAACGAAACGGTCTCGTTGTCTTGTACTTTTTGCCGGTAATCGAGTGCGCTCTTGCTATCGGCGACTTTATCTACCCAGTCGCTAAATCCACCCAGGAATTCACGATAGTTGTGCGTATAACATGCCGAAAAATTGAAGTAGCCATCAGATCGAATTGCACCTGTGGGACATGCTGCTACGCAAAGTTTACATTCCACGCACGGATTGTATTCGATCGGATGATCATACTCTGTAACTTCCGCTTCGATCAGAACGGTTCCTAACAAAATGAAGCTGCCAAATACAGGGTGGATTACATTACGATGAATGCCCATTTGGCCACGCCCCGCCGCCACCGCTACAGTCTTATGCGAAACAACCCACATTTTTCCGAAACCGAATTGATCCGCCTCCATAGGAAATGCCATCGAAGGGTTTAAGGAAGAAATACCCAGCTTCCCCAATTCTTGCACAATCTTTCGACACACTTCATCAACATGATGTCCAATCTGGTGAAATTCCAAATTCGCGATCGATCGAGCCGGACTGCGGATGGGTTCGCGATTCATTCGCTGGATTACACTGATTAGTGTTTTCGTTTTTGCAAAAGCAGTCAGGATATCGCGGCGATCCTTATCGAGTTCCGGTCTCTCGATTTCTACGAATCCTACATCATCTGCGCCAAGTTCGAGGCAAAGTTTCCTCAGCCAGTTCGAATCCAACTTCTCAACTGGCTTCGGACGCTTTGACGATTGTCTGTATTTCAAAACGATTGGATGTTTCTCAAGTTCAACCATAATGGCTCCATTTGTTGTATATACAACAAATTATCACTTTTTTTAGATCTGGCAATATTAGGAGGATGATATCGGCTATGGCTGTTAAAGGAATGGCTGGAATTTATTCGTTCATTTCGAACTTTGTGCTTGACTGCAAATGTTGATTACCCAACCTTGAACGAATTTCAGAAAATGACTGGAAATTACAACGCATTGGCCATCCAGCAAATATCACGATAAACTAATTAAAGAGGAATTTAGATGCCAACCGATAATCGGATAGCAATGAATCCAAAAATAATGATGGGTAAACCTGTCATTCGCGGTACAAGGATCACTGTAGAGCTGATACTCCGAAAATTAGGCGAAGGCGCAAGCGAAGCTGAAATTCTCAACGCATACCCGAGACTGAACCGTGAAGATATTCAGGCTGCGATTCGTTACGCGGCGGACGCATTAGCTCATGAAGATGTCGTTCTGGTTCCAGCCAAGAAATCACCTACCAGGAGATAATTCTGAAATTTCTCGCAGATGAGAACTGCGATTTCGCCGTCGTCCGCGCTTTACGAGTGGCCGGACACGATGTCTTGGCAATCTCCGAAACTATTCCGGGCGTAGAAGATGTAACGGTTATTCAGTTAGCATTAGATGAGGATCGAATTCTATTGACCGAAGATAAGGATTTCGGACAACTTACTTATGCATACTCACCGAAGACATTAAGCGTAATCCTTATTCGCTACCCCGCAAGCGCACGAAGTAAATTAGGAAATGATATTTGTCGACTTGTCAGCCGTTATGCAGAAAAGTTGAAAGGCCGATTTGTTGTCATACAACCTGGTCGCGCAAGATTCATAAAGATGAAGTAGAGGAATGGCTGGGGGACAGGGATTTGAACCCCGATAAGCAGATCCAGAGTCTGCTGTCCTGCCGTTGGACGATCCCCCATTTCCGCAAAACGCGTGTGGAGAGATCGTAAAAATAGCATCAGGGCCGCTCTGTGTCAAACAAAGCGACCCTGAAGTATCTAAGGAAGGAGATCAGTAGCGTGGAGGTGGCTCCTGATCTGCGGTAACGGTAATTGTGCCGGACATTACTTGTCCGTGAATCGTACAAAAATAATTAAAAGTTCCGGAGCTGGTAAAACGGAATTCGAATGAACTCCCACGGTTGAGTGTTGGACTACCCAGTACTCCGCCTCCGCTGCTTGTAACTGTGTGAGGTGAGTTACCGTTGTTTGTCCATTTGACTGTTGTACCGGGAGTCACAGTTACCTGAGCTGGTGAATAAAAATTATCACCGATGCTGATACTGGAATTCGAACTTTGTTGCGCAACAAAAAAGATTGCGCCACGAATCTTAAATTGAACGCTTGCTCCACCCACAGTTGAAGCAGGTTGATTGGAATCCTCCCAGACAACCAGGATATTCCCTTCTTGCGGATCGTAAGATGTAGCGGCATTGCGAGTTTGAGTCAACGTAGATGTTGCAACCTGAAACGGTTGATTGGTGATCGTGCCAGTCGCTGTCGCCAGCCCTGCAGCTCGTACAGTGTTTGCTTGTGTCCACACACCAACGAATAGATTGTTGCGTGAATCCAGAAGCAAACTTGTTACAAGGCTATTCTCATCTGCTACATTATTAATAGATTTCGTTCCCGATGCGAAGTTGCCGGTTTCATTAATTTTGCGATACTTAATCGAAGTCTTATCGCTCCAAATTCCAAAACCTGTACCTGCATCCAAAAAGCTGGCATCACCAAAAGTGTTTAATCCGGCAGTTGCAGGTTGAAAACGTGATGGGGCAGGACGAAGTAATACGCCATCAGCCTTTGCATTAAATCCGATAAGACTTCCACTTGTTCCTGATTTTTCCAACAACATCGATATCCGATTTCCATTCTTCTGATTGGTGGAAAGGGATCCAGGCGCCCACACTTTTCCTGCACCGGCTGTGGAAAGAACTTTCGTATCGCCAGCAGGCTTACCACTTGGATCTAGAACCCGGCTTTTTAATACACGGCCGGAAATACCATCCTGGCTTCCTAACCAAAAAATCAGGAATTTTTTTCCAGTGAAATCGTAGGAAAGTCGCGGGGAACTATCACTAACACCACCTTCGATTAAGGCGGGTGATCCTTTCTTCACAAAGTTTGCATCAAAAAATTGCGTTTGTAATCCTTGAGCAGTTTCGAATGCCAACAAATATGTGTAGTTAATCGAATCGTAAGAGATATCAAAATTTTGTTCGAAAGCTGTAACACCGGAAACCATGGTCTTAACCGGACCAAGTGATCCATCTGATTGAACAAGCCTTCCCATTATTTTTGTGGGGTTCTGCCGCCATGCAACAAGCCAGAGATGTTTGAATCCATTTCTAGTAACGCGTGGAGTCCCAGCAATATTCGTAAATACATTGGAAAGGGTCAGGGTCTTTAAAGTTTCCTGCGCAGCAGCTGCCGAAACTAAAAAGAAAATCACAGAAGCTGTGCAAAATATTTTTTTCAACATTTTTTCGACTCCTTCCTGAGAGCTCGATCTTTATTAAGGAGTTTATTGGAGCAACATGTATGCCATCCGAGTATCAAGCACCGCAACACATGTAAAGTCCTTAGGATCAATGATTTAGTGACATTGCCAAATTCCAACCGTAAACCAAACTGACTCGCCTCGATACACAATTCGGCGAAACGACTGTAACACATCAGGACAAAGTCTTGAGATCATGCGATCAATAAGATGTGGAATTGTTGTTGAAAAATACATTGTTGGCTGCGGAATTATTGTTCAAACAGCTGTGAATAGCTGTAAAAAACCGTCTGGTATACTAGCGCGGAATGTCTGACGAACTGCCGAAAACGAGAAGTCTTGCTCACACTGCTGGCGCGGTTTCATTTGCAACTCTAATTAGCCGAATCCTGGGATTAATCCGGGAAATGGTTGTCGCCAAATACTTCCCCGTTTTTGCAACTGATGCTTTTTTTGCAGCTTTCCGAATTCCAAATTTACTGCGCGACTTATTTGCGGAAGGTGCTCTCAGCGCAGCTTTTGTTCCCACCTTTACTGAATACAAACAAAATCGGTCGCGTGAGGAAGCATGGCTACTTGCAAGCGTTGTTTTGAATACGCTTGCCGTTGTTTTAAGCGGCGTTACCCTGCTCATTCTATTTGGTGCGAAATATCTGGTGCTCTTGCTCGTTTCTGGGTACGCACAAATTCCAGGCAAAATTGAGTTAACCGTTCATCTCACGCGGATCATGTCTCCTTTTCTTATGACAGTTGCGCTTGCTGCGGCTGTGATGGGAGTTCTCAACACCCATGGACGTTTTTTTATTCCTGCAGTAGCTCCGGCAGTATTCAATGTGTGCAGCATCCTGGCTGGAATTTTTCTTGCGCCTCTCATGCCGCGTTTTGGAGAACCGCCGATTACTGCAATGGCAATCGGAAGTTTACTGGGTGGTGTTGCCCAGCTTGCAGTACAAATTCCATCCTTATATAAGTGTGGTTTTGTTTATCACTTTAAACTGGACTGGCATCATTCCGGACTGTCAAGAATCATGCGATTGATGCTGCCAGCCGCTTTTGGTCTGGCTGCAACTCAAATCAATATCCTTATTGATAATCAACTCGCATCTTATTTAGGAAATGGCCCAGTTTCCTGGTTGAACTACGCGTTTCGATTAATGCAGCTTCCGATTGGATTGTTTGGAGTTGCAATCGCGACAGTCCACCTTGCCACAGCATCGCGTCGAGTTGCAACAAATGATTTTGAAGGATTGAAGGTAAATGTCGCTGATGCAATTAAGCTTGCAGCATTTTTAAATATTCCCGCCACCGCAGGTTTGATTTTTTTACGATACCCGATTGTACAAATACTTTATGAACGCGGACGATTCACCGCTGAACATACCATATATACTGGCAATGCGCTTTTTTGCTATGCACTTGGATTGTATGCATATTCACTGGTGAAAATAATAACTCCGACATTTTATGCATTAGGCGATACCAAAAAACCGGTGAAATTTTCAGCAATCGTCATCGTTCTGAAAATTGCAATCAATCTCGCACTAATTCGAAAACTTGGATTTATGGGGCTTGCGTTGGGGACTTCGCTTGCTTCGTTATTGAACACTGGACTTCTCCTCAATGCATTGCGGCACAAAATCGGATCTCTTTCAGGACACGCCATCATCTCAACTATCTTAAGAATCACGTTCGCAAGTTTGATTATGGGTGCTGCTGCATGGAAAATTCATGACTGGCTTGCTTCAATCATTGGAAACAGAAATCTTTATGAAAGAGCGGCAGTACTCGGAATTAGCATTATTGCAGCACTTGCCATTTTGATGTTGCTTAGTTATTTATTCAAAGTTAAAGAAGCGAAGACGTTAATTGAAATCGTAACGTCCAAATTCCGTAGCTCCAAAAAGGTGCAATAAAAATGTTCGGTATTGTCTGCTGGTCCCTTCTTTGTGCATTAGCTGTACGATCGCTGTTATTAATCACTGGAAGACAAAGACCAGAATCAATTCGTTTTCTTGATGCTCTAATTTTCCTTTTTTATGTCGCATGTGCCACTCTTCTTTTTATTTTTTTGGAAGGCCTTATTCTGGCGCAACCACACGTCGCAATTCTTGCCTTTATAGCATTCATGATTCCGATTGGAGTGATCACGCTTCAACGTTTGAGAAAACCTTATACGCCTCATCCGATGCTTTTTCTGTTCAAACTTTCATTGCTGCTGATTGTTCTTATCGCTGCAATGCTTGCAGTAATGATGTCAGGATTTCAATACTTGACCGAGGATCGTCCCGTTCTAAAAGTGATAATGACCGGGGATCAAAAATCGCAATTAGTGGAGTGGAAGCCACCTGATGGAGAACTTCATAAAGAAGCGCTCCCAACGTATGAAGTTTTATTTAAAACTCCGGAAGGAGAACCGGTTGATCGCATTTTTGCGTACGGAGATCAGATCGGTGTAAAGGCACGCATACTAAGATTTCGTCCGATTTTGAATGCAATCGGAATCCGGAATCTTTGCAGGATTGAATATGTTCATAATGGCTATGAAACTGCAGAGCGCTTTAACACTTATCCACATCATGCCTGGGAACTCCACACCTCGCATAGCTGGATCGAACCATATCAAAAACAGTTTTGGAATTATTGGGAGAATTACTATCGACAGGAGGAAAAAAATTCCTGGGTAAAAAGTGCCACAGTGGAATCCACATACTTTCCATTGGTGAAATCTGAGGGAACTGCATTTCAAGGAGCGTACTTTTTGACGTTAACATCGGGGGGATTGAGCGCTGTTCCATTGCCATAATCCCAAAATTAACCGACCATATATACTTGGTCTTAATCGTAATCGTAATCGTACTCATACTCGTACTCGAATCTTGATTACGATTACGATTACGAGTATGAGTACGATTGTATACTTAAACCTGAGGTGGCTCATGGGTTTGTTGGAAGCGAAAGACGAATTAATTTACGACTGGAACGCGCAGGGAATTCCTGAACGGCCGAAAACTCTTTTGTTAGATGACGAAACTTTGCGTGATGGATTGCAATCTCCATCCGTGAGTGATCCTGCAATTGAAGACAAGCTCCAGTTGTTGCATTACATGAATGACTTCGGAATCGACACCGCAGATATTGGTCTGCCTGGTGCAGGTCCTCGTGCTGCTGCAGATGTTGAAGCGTTAGCACGTGAAATTGCAACAGCAAAATTAAAAATCAAAGCGAACTGCGCTGCTCGAACTGTGATCAATGACATCAAACCAGTTGCAGACATCTCGCAAAAAACCGGTATTCCTATCGAAGTATTTTGTTTTTTGGGGTCCAGTCCGATCCGTCAATTCACTGAAAATTGGACTATCGATGTTTTGTTAAAACATACCGAGGAAGCAATTTCATTTGCTGCGAAGCAAGGCATTCCGGTGAGTTATGTTACGGAAGACACAACACGTTCCGATCCGGATACGATTGCAAAATTATATCGAACTGCAGTTGAATGCGGAGCACGTGGAGTGGTGATTGCGGATACGGTTGGCCACGCTACGCCTATCGGAACAAAAGCGCTTGTGCAATTCGTTCGCAAGGTAGTTGATGATACAGGCGAAAAAATTCGCGTGGATTGGCACGGTCATCGCGATCGTGGAATGGATCTAGCAAATTCTTTCGCTGCGTGGTTAGCAGGTGCTGATCAAGTACATGGTGCAGCGATCGGTTTAGGCGAACGCGTGGGAAATACGCCAATGGATTTGCTTCTGGTGAATTTGAAGCTGCTGGGTTGGATTGATCGTGATCTGACAAAACTAAAAGATTATTGCGAACTTGCTTCCAAAGCTACAGGAGTTCCTGTACCCCAAAATTATCCAGTGATGGGAAAAGATGCATTCCGCACCGCAACCGGCGTTCATGCGGCGGCAGTCATCAAAGCATACAAAAAGAACGATGAATGGTTGGCCAATAATGTTTATTCGGGTGTTCCAGCTTATTATTTTGGATTGCGGCAAAAAGTAGAGATTGGGCCGATGAGTGGCAAATCGAATGTGCTTTACTGGCTGACTGAAAATGGTATTGAAGCGACTGAAGATCGAGTGAGCCGCATTTACGATGCCGCTAAACAATCCAATCGGCTACTAACAGACGAAGAAGTTCGTAAGCTCGCGCAATAATTAGCGCGAACTTCAGTCAATATGGAGCGCGGATTTTAATCCGCTATAAAATGAGCGAATCATGATAACAGAACAGGAGAGTTTTACTCTCCAACAATACGATAATTGCCGAAAAGTATTCGATTATCTGGACGATCATTTCGATGACTACATCGATGAATTGATCCGCATCTGTGAAGTACCCGCACCAACGTTCGAAGAAGAAAAAAGAGCAGAGTATTTTGCAAGTTTATTCAAAACGATGGGACTCAAGCCGAATATCGATGATGTCGGAAATGTTGAAGTAAATGTTCGCAAAAACGGAAAGCCGCGAATCGTTCTGTCTGCTCATCTTGATACAGTTTTTCCGTTTGGTGAAATTCGCGTTAAACGTGAAGGTTCGATGCTGCGAGCGCCTGGAATTTCAGACGATTCATCTGGTCTTGCAGCGCTTTACTTTCTGACACGAGCATTTCATGAAACGAAATTACCTTTACGCGGTTCACTTACATTGTTGGCCACAGTGGGCGAAGAAGGACTTGGAAATCTTCGCGGGGTGAAACATTTTTTTGAACGGACCACTAACAAGGTGGATATCTTCATCTCGCTTGATGGATGCGATGCCGAACGTCTGGTAACAAGTGGTCTGGCCAGCAAACGAATCCGAGTTTTCTTTCGCGGTCCGGGTGGTCATAGTTGGGGTGATGCAGGTACACCGAATCCAATTCATGCTTCGGGAGAATTTCTTGGTCGAATCCACAGAATGGCACTACCAAACGAACCCAAGACAGCGATTAATGTTGGAATTATTTCCGGCGGCACTTCCATCAACGCAATACCAACAGAAATGTACATGGATGTTGACATGCGCAGTGAACAGGCGGAATCGTTAAAAGCTCTCGATGAGTTTGTATTGAAAGCTTTGAGTGAAAGTACCTACGTAAATGGCGCAATCGCAACAGAATCTAAGATTTTGGGCGAACGACCATCCGGCACAATTTCGCCAGATCACGATCTGGTTCGTGTTGCTGTGGCAAGCAACAAACGATTCTCCATTCCTGCCAAATTGGATGTCGGAAGCACAGATTCAAATATTCCCTTTTCGCTTGGAATTCCGGCAATTACTCTTGGTGTAGGAGGCCGTAGTGGAAAAATTCATACCCCTGAAGAGTGGTATGATGTGAAAGGAGCGGATAAAGGTTTGAAACGAACAGCTCTTCTGCTCGCTGAACTCCTGAATTCCTGAAGCTCTAGATGCTAGATTCTAGATGCTTGATGCTAAGCGCGCTCTTAAGACGCATTCAATGAAAGTCTCTTGGAGTGCTCCGAGCATCTAGCAACAAGCTTCCAGAATCTGGAATGGTAGCCCACAAAAGTGTATCATCCGATCGTCAAGAACGGATTTCTTCGTTCCCGCAAATTTAACAATTTATTTCTTTGCCTTTTTCTTCTAGTCCCTTCATTTATTTCATCGCAAGAACTAACAACCAAGCAACCCTCAGCTTTATTCGATTCTGTTTCACATGCAATTCAAGGACAAAATTTAGGCGAGTTTATGTCGCTTGCGAGTAATAATTCTGAAGAGCGTCAAGATTTACAAACCTTCTTTGAAGAATTTCTGAATTTCAAAGCTTCACGGATAGTCATTAAGCTTGCGGATGAAAAAACTAACTTGATTGTTCTGCACATTCTTCTTCAGCGCGAAGATGAATCTGCATTTCAATCCTGGTCTCTTTCGTTGCAGAGCGAAGAAAACCTGAGAAGGATTCGGCATGCAGCGGTGTTAAGTAGCGTTGATGGTTTGTATCAGCTAAAACTAAGTCCTAATGCGGTACTTGTTCACAACATTACAATCAACCACTATGATGCGACTTTTCACTTACATGATGGTTTTGTATTTCCAATTACCGCTGGCGGTAAGTTGACCGGTGCAGTGTTTTTAGGAAAGGCAAATTTCATTTTTGTCCCTCATGATGTACGCGAGCAGCATCAACTGGTCCTATTCAATAAGAAACCAAAACTTCAAACCGAAATGAGTCAATTATTTTTACGCACTTCTTCAAGCACCTTGCGTTCCATGTTTGGTACTTTGGATTTCGATAAAGGAACCCCCAATCCAGGTCTTTATGAAAAAGCAATGCAAATTTCGCAACAAGGGAATTTGAATGCATTTGGTGTGCGGCTTCCATTTGGCGATGAGCTCTGGTTTCCCCGGTTGATGGGTTCCGACGTCTACAGCGAATTGAAAACGCAAGCCGGTGATCTTGTGTATCAGTATGCACCGAAAGAAACCGAAGATATTTTGCTGCTCGATCGATCAAATGATCACATCATTTCGCTATATAGCAGCACAGGTGATTATTCATCACCTCCCGAAGTTAGTGATTTTGAAGCTTTAGGTTACAAAATGAATCTTAGCTACAATCCCGCTTCCTCATATCTATCTGGCGTTTCAGAAATTCATCTAAGGTGTACGGAAGTCAGTACGACCATTACTTTCAAATTGAATCCAAGTTTGCGTGTTACACGCATTGATGGCTCACAAGGATCATTAATTTATTTCCAGGAGCGGAATACTCATAACTTGCATGTTGTTATGAGTGAAGTTCCGGAAGTGAATAGCGAAATTACTTTGCGTTTCCATTACCAGGGAAAAATAGAACCGGATAAGGGCAGAGCCGAGGTCCAGAGACTTACATCCAAAGAAACTAATACCGACTTCTTTTTGCCTCCTTCATATCTATATTCGAATTCTGCGCAGTGGTATCCGCAATTGCTTACGCGACCTTATTCTCCGCTACAAATTTCGATTAGCGTACCTTCGGATTATGCAGCAATTTCGAATGGTGAATTGAAAACCACGGAAGCGTTCGAAGGACGTACGGTTTACACTTACCGTTGCGATCAACCAATTAAATATTTTTCGCTTCTGATCGGCCGTATCACTTCAAGCATTTCGTTTCAATCAATTGTTCCGATGAACGTATTTTTTTACAGCCTGGATCGGACCAATGCACGCGAGCAAGCAGAACTGGCTGATCGCATTTTGCGTTTTTACGAAAATTATTTCGGACCCTATCCTTATTCATCGTTAGACATAGTATTGCGTCCGGCTCCCGAACCAGGCGGTCATGCTCCGGCGACATTTGTCATTACTAATCGTGTGTTCACTTTCGTTCAAGGAAAGACGGCAAAAGACCCGCTCTACTTCGCGGATTATCCTGAATTTTTTCTGGCGCATGAAATTGCGCATCAGTGGTGGGGGCAAGCAGTCGGTTGGAGGAGTTATCGTGATCAATGGTTGTCGGAAGGATTCGCACACTTTGCTGCTGCAGAATATGTTCGTTCCGTAAGAGGTGATGATGCCTGGCTAAAACTCTCACGCATTTTTTATTCGTGGGTTGAAAATAAAACGAATGCTGGTCCGATCTGGCTAGGAAGCAGGCTAGGACATTTAACACAAGATCCTCAGGCGTTTTCTGCGTTGTTATACAACAAAGGGGCTTACGTCCTTATTATGTTGAAGAACTGGATGGGACCTGAAGATTTCACGGCATGTCTGAAGGATTTTTTTCAGAAGTACAAACATACCAAGGCTAGCATCGAAGATTTCCGAACAATTGCGAAGCATCATTTTGATGGCGATCTGGATCCATTTTTTGATCAATGGTTATCGCGTTGGGATATTCCTGAAGTGAAATGGAACTATTCGATCCATCAAGAAAAAACGGATGCAGTGCTTAATCTTCGATTCAAACAAAGCGCATCCACGCCGTATGTGTTGAAACTGCCAGTCGTTGCCACGGATTCGGCCGGCAAAGAATTTCGGACAGATGTGATGTTGGATAAAACTGCGCAAGACATTGAACTACACTTGCCGATAAATCCTGTTCGTGTTGAGATTGATCCAATGCGAGAGAATTTAATTAAGATTTCTCAGTAAACCAGGTATGATGCGAGCGTCTCGCTCGCAAAGATTTGTCGGCAATTTATTGCAAATTTAACCACGAAGGACACGAAGAAGCACGAAGTTAATATTCATTTCAAAAAGACTTCGTGGATTTCGTGGGCATAGGGTCTTAATTTGCTCTGCGGACCAGACGTCCGCATCACACCGCTATTTTGCTATTTCAATCCGATTGCGGCCATTTTTTTTCGCACGATACAAAGCTGCATCAGCTTTGCGCCACAGCTCATCCACAGAATCTGCTGAGATTTCCGGATATGTTGCAATTCCTCCACTCACGGTGACATGAATTTGATTTGTGGCAGCGTCAAATTTCGAATCTTCAATCCGTTTTCGGATCCGCTCAGCATAAACGCGGCAGCCTTTCGAACCGGTTTCAGGCAAAAGTAAGCCAAATTCTTCGCCGCCATAACGTCCCACAAGATCGCTCGATCTGACACTCGTTTTCATGACGTCTGCGATTTGAACCAGAACCGAATCACCTGCCAAATGTCCATGCGAGTCATTTACCTGCTTGAAAAAATCAAGATCCAAAATTAAAAATGAAAGCTCACTTTTATATCTTTTCGCTCGCGCAAATTCACTCGCAAATTGCTCCATGAACTTTCTACGATTCGCCAGCTTTGTCAAATCATCTGTACCGGACAGTTCTTGCAACTGCGCATTTTTTTCCTTTAACTCATCCTGAAGATGCTTAATTTTCAAATGCGCTTTAACGCGGGCAATTAATTCACCCTCATCAAAAGGTTTCGTGAGGTAATCTGATGCGCCATGTTCAAAGCCTTTGATCTTTTTTTCAATGTCTTCTTCGGATGTCAACATGATTACTGGAATCTCATCGAACTCTGGTTTTGTTGATTTGGAAATCAGAAATTTATATCCATCAAATTCGGGCATCACTACATCACAAATTACAAGATCAACTTTTTTATCCATCAACATTTTGATTCCATCTAAACCACTTTTTGCTTCAAAGTAGAACTCGATCAAATTCGCTTTGAACAATATTGATTTGATTTTTTTCCGGATGGATTCTTGATCGTCGATGACAAGAATATTGGCTTTGAAGCCTTTTGAAGCATCCCCAAAATGGGCGCTCATCAATAGTAGGACTGGTCCCCCATGCTCTATTATAATAAATCACTCCATGCTTCTACTAAAGAATGGTCGTGTAATCGACCCAGGTCAGAATCTAGATGCCATTTTGGACTTATTGATTGATGGCGAAAGCATCATCCAAATCGGAAAGGACATTAGACATTCCGGCAGCAAAAGTCTGGATCTTACCGGGCTCGTTGTTGCCCCAGGATTTGTAGATTTACATGTTCATTTCAGAGAACCAGGTAAAGAGGAAGCAGAAACGATCGCTTCAGGATCCCTTGCTGCTGCTGCAGGCGGATTCACAACCGTGGCCTGCATGCCAAATACTCAGCCGGCGAACGACAGTGTCGAAACCACGGAATTCATTTTGGAAAAAGCGAATGAAGCAGCGATCGAGGTCTTACCAATCGCAGCGGTAACGGTAAATCAAGCGGGCGAAGAATTGGTTCAATTTCAAGCGTTAAGAGATGCCGGAGTTGTAGCTTTTTCGGATGATGGTAAGCCGATTGCGAATTCGGAATTAATGCGCGAGGCTCTGGAAATCTGCGGCAAGTTAGGTGTTCCTGTAATCGATCATTGTGAAGATCCTGCATTAGCTCGCGGCGGAGTAATTAACGAAGGAATGATTTCAAACAATTTGAAAGTTCGCGGAATACCACCTGAAGCAGAAGAAATTATGGTATGCAGGAATATCTTATTATCGAAGCTGACAAACCAACACGTTCATATGGCACATATGAGTACATCAGGTTCGATGAAATTAATTCGGCAAGCAAAACTGGATGGGCTGCCAGTGACTTGCGAAGTTACCCCGCATCACTTTACATTAACTGAAGAAGCAGTAATGAATGCAGGCACGAATGCAAAAATGAATCCGCCCTTAAGAACTTCGAATGATTTGAAGGCCGTGTTGGAGTCGATTGTAGATGGAACTGTGGACATTATTGCATCAGATCATGCACCGCATCACATTGAAACGAAGAGAGTGCCGCTTAAGCAAGCTTCTTTCGGAATCGTAGGACTTGAAACATCGGTTGCTCTTGGATTGGATCGCCTGGTAAATTCTGGTTTGATTTCTTTGAAACGTTTTGTTGAACTTTACAGCACGAATCCTGCACGGATCATTGGCATATTACGCCAGATTGCTGAAAAGAAGCCTGCTAATTTAACAATTTTTGATCCGAATCGAGAGTTCAATGTTCAGTCATCCGAATTTAAGTCGAAAAGTCGCAACACACCATTCGATGGCTGGACACTTCGCGGCTCACCAATGGCAACGATATATAAGGGCAAAGTTATCTGGAAACATAAAACGCTTTAATTCAACCACGAAGGTCACGAAATTACACGAAGTAATTTTTTAAATACTTATTAACTTCGTGCTTCTTCGTGTACTTCGTGGTTAAAAAGGAGATCCATATGAAAGATGTAAATGCGCTAGAAGCATTTGAAATCATGAAAAATGATCCAGATGTAATTTATCTGGATGTAAGATCCGTACCTGAATTTGAACAAGGTCATCCTGAAAAAGCGAAAAATATTCCGCTTCTGGATCTAGTTCCGGGAATGGGAATGGTTCCAAATCAGGATTTTACAAAAATTGTTGAAGCAAATATTCCAAAAGATGCAACCATACTTGTTGGCTGCAAAACAGGCGGACGCTCCGCGCGCGCCATTGAAATCATGGCACAAATGGGATATCAGAGTCTTGCAAACGTTCGCACCGGCTTTGTTGGATCAATGGACATGGCAGGACGCATTACGGAACCAGGCTGGAGTATGTTAAATCTGCCGCAGTGCACAACATGCGAGGCGGCGTCATCCTATGAATATCTCAAGGCTAACAAACTTCGATAATATCTCGCTCTAGCAGGCGTTTCACAATTCTAAGCGCATCGACTTCCCGCAGTGGAGTAATCGTTACAATCGATCGAAGATCCCATTTGCCGTTGATTCGTGTTACCAGGAAACTTTCTTCCGATGAAAGGCGTTCATTGGAAAGCTTTTCCAATTCCATTTTCAACTTCAATACTGAAGTAGGCGCAATCACATCTTCGTAAATACTTTGAACCAGGCTTTCTTCGGCACGGCTTAAAAGATGTTTCACTTCTGAATTATCTTCATACTGCAGAACGTACGTGAATAAATTGATCGCTTCTTCCCATCTTGCCATCGCCATTCTGTTTTTCGCATGCTCAATTACAACACTCAGTGCAAAAGCATCATCAGCACGTGTTGTTTTCTGTCCGTAGTTACTTACTTGCACAAAACCTTTTTCTTTGAGCCAGTTCAATGCGTGCAGCACGCGATATTCGGTACCATGACTATGAATGACAATATCACTTGTGGATCTTTCACCATCTACCAGTTGATAAACCGCATCAACGAATGGATCACTCATCGGCTCTTGCCCCGTTGTTTCCTCTGATTTTGCAAATACCATCTGCCGGGAAGGATACATTTCTTTGAGCAATCTCCATTCATCGCGACGCTTCAAACCTTCGAGTACGACAGGTTCAACTTCCATCGATGTTGGAATAAGACGAACTGCCGGAAGCTGATTATCGAAAAATTCAAATTCCGCATCTTCCCATAAAAACATCATGAACACGCTTTCTTTGCATTTGTTTTCCAGCATCAACAATAGTTCTTCTTCACTAACTGCGCCGATCATCACCAGAATTTTTCCCAGCATGACTTTTGTTCTTTTCTGAACTTCTAAAGCTTCCGTCAGCTGTTCTTCTGTTATCTTCTTTTCTGAAATAAGAAAATGACCAAGATATTCGCTTGGTTCTGAAGATCCGGATGAAATGATTCTTCCTCTTTCAAAATAAAGACGCTTCCAGGCATTACCGCGGATCAGTTCCAGCGTGCCGGTACTTTTTCTTCCATCCAGAAAGCGGAGGAGTTCATCCAGCGGCATCGTAGCGGTATTGCCTTTTAAACTCATTGGGCATTACCGTCAAATACGGAAATTAGTGATTGGCAAATCTTTTCCGATGCTTCCTGTAAATCTTTTTCGGTATGAGCGAGCGAAACGAAGTTAGTTTCAAATTGCGATGGAACCAGATAGATGCCTTTTTCAAGAAGTTGCCAGAAAAATTTGGAATATTTTTTTGTATCTGCTTCTTTAACTTCAGAAAAATTAGTAGGAAGACTTTTGCGGAAAAAAAGTGTCCACATTGAACCAATTTGTGAAATCGATAACGGATATTCTTTCCGGCTGATCAATTCACGAACCGGATTCAATAGTGTTGTTGTTTTTGACTCAAGCACTTGATATGGATTCTGTTCTTTGAGAATACTCAGCGTTGCTGAGCCGGCTGCTGCAGCCACCGGATTTCCGGAAAGAGTTCCTGCTTGATATACCGGACCGAGGGGCGCAATTTTCTCCATGATTTCCTTACGGCCACCATAAACTGCCAGGGGCATTCCACCTCCAACAATCTTCCCCAGAATCGTCAGATCAGGCTCTATATTAAACATAGATTGAACGCCGCCAAAAGCCGCACGAAACCCTGTTATCACTTCATCGAATATCAGCAGAATTCCATGTTTCCGGGTGAATTCGCGCAATTTTTGGAGAAAACCCTCCGAAGGAGAAACCAGCCCCATATTGGCGGCAATCGGCTCCAATATCACTGCCGCTGTGTCTCTTAAGACTTCCGGAGCCAATTCCGGAATAGTATTGTATGCTACAGATATAGTATGACAAGTATAGCTTTTGGGGACACCTGAAGAATCGGGCAAATCGAAAGTAGCCAGACCTGAGCCAGCCGCGGCTAACAAGCTGTCTGTATGACCATGATAACAGCCTTCGAATTTGATTACATTATTTCTTCCGGTAAATCCGCGAGCTACTCGCAAAGCTGACATCACCGCTTCCGTTCCGGAGTTTACCAAACGCAAACGCTGCATTGATGGAATTGCTTCTTGAATCTGAGATGCTAACTTTACTTCCGCAGCACAGGGCGCCCCAAACGTACTTCCCAAAGCGGCTGTGTCCTGAATTGCCTTAACCACTTCAGGGTGAGCATGACCCAAAATTAACGGACCCCAGGATCCAACAAAATCAATATATTCATTGCCATCCTCATCTTGAACACGTGCACCTTTACCCTGCTTTAAGAAAATGGGAGTTCCACCAACAGCTTTAAATGCGCGTACCGGACTATTTACTCCGCCAGGCATTAAATCCTGTGCGCGTTCGAAAAGCTGCTTGGAGCGATCTTGTCTCATGCGGCTGGTTACGATAAGCGGTCAGTTTTTAAAAAAGAACTAATTTCTCTGCTGCTCTACCTTGTAAAGGAAATGTGTTTCTCCAACTTTAATTACATCCCCTTCTTTCAGTTCCACTTTCCTAACCTTCTTTTCATTTACAAAAGTGCCATTAGTACTGCGAAGATCATAAAGAAAATGTTTACCATTTTCCGGAATGATTCTGCAATGTTGACCGGAAACAGTTGTATCTTCAAGTTTAATTTCGCAAACACGAGATCTTCCGATTGAAATCGGTACAGAGCGATTCAAAGTAAATGTCTGGCCGATGTTTTTTCCTTTTCGAACAACCAGTAATGGTTTATCCATCAACACAAATGTTTTGGATAGCACCTCATCAGCATCGGACTGTTTTATTAAAACTTCAGGTGGAAGCGAAGGAGGATCAAATGGTTCAGGTGCAAGATGACGTTTGATTTCTTGAGTACTGTCGGGCCGCAATGGTATTGATGATGCCGGCGCAATAATTGTTTTAGGCACAGCTGCACATTCCGGACAAAATGTTTGAAACTCTTCCAGCGGCTTACCGCAACCAGGACATGGCCGCGCTTCTTTTTTAAATGCACGTGTCACCAACCAGAGCACTATCGGTACGGCGATAATTCCCGCGCCAACAATCCACAATAGATAACCATAGTGCGCCATCAATCCTGATGGACGAATTGGTTCCGGTTCAGGTTGGGTTATCGGTTCAGAAGGTTTTTGTGATGTTGATGGTTCCGGTTCTTTTGGAACAACCGGTGCCGGTGTTGGTGATGGCGAAGGCATAATTGGTGCAACAGTAATCGCCTTTTGACTCGAGATAGTGCTTTGAATATCACTTGCGAGTTTTGGCGATTTAAGTTCTAAAACAGTACCGTTGGTAAGTTTGGACATTCGCTGCAGTGATTTATGATCCACCTTGCCGGTTCCGATGGCATGGATTGCGATGCCATGAGAATTTGAAAAGTTCATTGCATCTTCGATGGTTGTTGCACTGGAAGTATCAATACCATCTGTGATCAAAACGAGTGCTTTGCGATCCGCAGGTATTTTGTCTAATTCACGCGCACTGTCATAAATCGCATCGTATAGATACGTATATGAATCGGTAGGTTCAAGACTGCTTAACTGTTTATCATCTAGCTTTCTGAGATTGTTTCCAAATGCGTAGATGTTTATGGTGTCATTTGGCAAAGCTTTCGCTTTCAATTCCTGAACGGTCTTTTTTGTTTTTGCAAATTCCGTTAGTGGAATTGATTTGCTGGTATCAATTAATACAGAGACAGCCTGAGTATCTGCAAAACACGAAAGTGGCAGCAATAAGATCAGGCTGAAGAGAAATCCCTTCATAGAAGCCCGGATAAAAGAAATAGTTACACTCAACCCTCGCACTTGATTCCTCCCCTTCCCAAAACGAAGAACGATTTCCTGCTCATCTGCTCTTTTCCCTTACCAATGGCAGTGTAGCAGAGGCCTACAATTTTAGCGCCTTCCTCGAAATCCATCAAGTTTGAGCTTATTCTCCGGCTGTTACGACGAGAGAATTGCTTTTTTTAAAGGATAGTGCCCCTCAAAATGATCGATGCTACGGAGAAATATATGATCAACCCGGTTACGTCAACCAGGGTTGCAACAAATGGAGCGGAGCTTGTCGCAGGATCAAATCCTAGCTTTCGCAAAATAAATGGCAGCATGCTTCCGGTCATAGTTCCGAATGCAACAACTCCAATCAGGCTTGCCCAGACCGTTAGTCCGACTTTCAAGAAATGCGAACCATAATCGGTCCATTTTAAATATTCCCATAACACAATTCGCAAAAAACCGATTGCTCCAAGAAATGTTCCCAATGTTATGCCTGACAAAATTTCTCGCCGAAATACCCAAAACCAATCTTTCAGGTTGAGTTCTTTCAGCGCCAGAGATCTGATGATCAATGAAGTTCCTTGCGAACCGGAATTCCCTCCACTGCTGATAATCAGTGGAACAAATAATGCCAGAACTACAGCGCGAGCGATTTCTGCTTCATAATGTCCCATCGCAGTCGCAGTCAGCATTTCACCCATAAACAAAACGGAAAGCCAGATTCCGCGCTTGCGAACAATAGACCAAAAACTTACCTTGGTGTATGGTTCATCAAGAGCTTCCATACCACCCATTTTCTGCATATCTTCGGTGGCTTGAGCTACTAATTCATTTGTATGCCGGAGGCGTTCGCCCAGTTCACTCATAACTGAAATTGCTGCAGATGGATTCTTTTTTATAAACTCAACAAAGTCTTCGCGTTCAAGACGCATAAGAATTGTTGGACTGATTGTAGTCGCTGTAGCAGATCGCGGATGACCATCAAAAAGAGCTAACTCTCCGAAATACTGGCCTGCGTGAAACGTGTTGAATGTGACATGCGCCTTTCCCTCACCGTGACTGATTTCTATGTCCCCTTCTTCGATAATGTAAAGGGAACTGGAATCTGAATCACCTTCTTTGAAAACTACTTCACCTTGTTGTAATTTTCGGTGTTCTGCATGCTCCGATAATTTTCTTAGCTCTTCAGGAGTTAGCGATTCGAAGATCGGAATTTTTGATAACAATTCTTGATGAGCCATTCTTGCTCTCCTCCAAATTTGAACAGAACTCGGGCTTCTTCAAATCGACGGACCTTAGGTAGGCGAGCAGACGGTACTATTCAGTCGCTGGCTGTTCTTTATCTTCTGTTGATGGCAGTTTCGATGCTGCCACAATTTTATCGCCTTCTTCTACTTCCATTAAGCGCACGCCAATAGACTGCCGGCTGGCGATCCGAACATCATCTGCAGAATAACGGATGATCATTCCCGATTGTGTAAGCATCATGATGTGTTCACCAGGCTTCACGCATTCTACGTCTACAATTAATCCATTGCGAGGCTTAATTTTCATATTGATCAAACCGCTTCCGCTTCGACCTTGAATTCTATATTCCTCTAATGGTGTGCGGCGGCCAAAACCGTTTTCAGTAATCGTCAAGATTAAATCGTTACCTTCAACGATTTCCATACCAACAACATAATCTTCTGGTTTTAAACGGATCCCCCTGACGCCGGTAGCTGTTCGACCCATTTCACGGAATTCCTGTTCCGGAAAACAAATTGCGCGTCCGTGTGCTGTGCCGATGAAAATATTTTTCTTTCCATCTGTTACGTGTGCCGTTAGCAACTCATCATCTTCGCGCACATTCATGATCCTTAAACCATTTCTGCGGATGTTGCTGAGTGCACTCAACCGGACTTTCTTGATGATTCCTTTCTTGCTCAGAATGGTAACGAACTTGTCATCATCGTAATCGGCAACACATCTCAAGCGAGCAATCTTTTCATCCGGGTCCATCAACAAATCAAATTGAGCCATCGCCTTCCCTTTTGTTGATGGCGGCAGGTCTGGAAGTTCATAAGTCTTCAAAGTATAGACTTTGCCTGTTTGAGTAAATATCAAAATGTCGCTGTGGGTAGAAGCCACTTCCATTAAGTCAAGGAAATCTTCTTCCTTTGTCTTCATCCCAATTTTTCCTTTACCGCCGCGACGCTGACGGTTGAAGGAACTCAACGAAGTGCGTTTGATATAACCGGAATGAGTGCAGGTAATCACAACTGCTTCTTCTCGAACAAGATCAATCATGGAAAGCTTCTTCGGCTCAGTTTCCAAAATTTGTGTCCTGCGAGCATCACCGTATTCTTCTTTGAGCTCGCGAAGTTCACCAATGATGATTTGATCAATTAATACAGGTTTTGCGAGAATCTCTTTTAATCTTGCGATTTCTGCAATTAACTCTTTGTGTTCTTCAAGAATCTTATCGCGTTCCATTGAAGTGAGCCGCTGTAACTGCATATCCAAAATGGCTTGTGCCTGGATTTCAGTTAACGTAAATTGTGCAATCAAACCTTGACGCGCTTCTTTGGGATTTGCTGAACGCCGGATTAATGCAATTACTTGATCAAGATGATCGAGTGCAATGATCAAGCCTTCCAAAATGTGAGCCCGAGCTTCCGCCTTCTTGAGTTCAAATTCTGTGCGGCGATGAATTACTTCACGGCGGTGCGTTACGAAATGCTCAAGAATTTCACGGATGTTTAAAACTTGAGGACGTCCATCAACAATCGCCAGGAAAATTACTCCGAAAGTATCTTGAAGACGAGTGTGCTTATATAAATTATTCAGCACGAATTCTGCGTTCTCACCGCGTCTTAATTCGATTACAATCCGCATTCCATGACGATCAGATTCATCGCGAAGATCCGTGATGCCTTCTAATTTTTTATTGCGGACCAGATCGGCAATTTCCTCTATTAGCCTTGCTTTATTCACCTGATATGGAATTTCATGGACAATGATTGCTTCTTTAGTACCTTTCTCAATCTTCTCAATCGAAGCATTCGCACGCATCACAATACTCCCGCGGCCGCTTCTATAAGCTTCAGCAATCGCCTCGCGCGAATAAATACTTCCGCCCGTAGGAAAATCCGGACCGGGAATAATCTGCATAATTGTTTCGAGATCAGCAGCAGGATTTTGAATTAAGTGAATCACAGCATCACAAACTTCATTGAGATTGTGTGGTGGAACGTTTGTAGCCATTCCGACTGCGATTCCAGAAGAGCCATTCAGCAAAAAATTCGGTAAGCGAGATGGTAAAACGACGGGCTCTAGCGTGGTTTCATCGAAGTTCGGAATGAAGTTGACTGTATCTTTATCGATATCCTGCATCAACTCCATTGCGATCGAATCGAGTCTGCATTCTGTGTAGCGATAGTGTGCCGGTGGATCGCCATCAATGGAGCCGAAATTTCCTTGCTTATCAATCAGCGGATAGCGCATGTTGAAGTCTTGAGCCATGCGTACAAGCGAATCGTAAACTGCCGCATCACCATGCGGATGATATTTTTTCAACACTTCGCCTACGACGCCCGCGCATTTTGAAAATTTGCGATCCGGTGTTAGACCTTCGCGAAACATTGCGTAGAGAATGCGGCGATGTACCGGCTTTAATCCATCACGCACATCAGGGACAGCACGGCCCATGATTACGCTCATGGCATAATCCAGATACGATTTTTTTATTTCATCTTCTATGTTTACCGGTACTTGTTCTTTTGCTATACCATCGTCCATTTATTAACTTCCTTTTTCACCGCAGAGATCGCAGAGTTCGCAGAAATAATTATTTAGACTCTGCGTGCTCAGCGTTCTCTGCGGTAAAATGCTCAGACATCCAGATTCTTTACTTCCAGTGCGTGGTCAATAATGAAAAGTTTTCGTGGTTCTACTTCTTCGCCCATTAACGTCGCAAAGATTTGATCGGCTTCAATTGCGTCAAGTATGTTTACTTGAAGCAACGTTCTCACCTGCGGATTCATTGTTGTATCCCATAATTGATCAGGATCCATTTCACCAAGACCTTTGTAACGTGTGATCGCCCAACCTTTGCGGCTGCTTTCATGCAGAACCTTAAATAACATTTTCCAATTATCGATAACCTGTTTGTTACCGTTTTCCTGAACCATAATCTCGGAAGCCTGGAAATCAGAAATCACCCGAAACAATTCATGCAATCGCACCCATTCTGGCGATGCAAAAAATTGCCAGTTCAATTTGAATTGTCTGTAGTTCTTGACCTTGATATCGAGTTCATAGAGTCCGTGCTCCGGATCTTGATTCACTATTCCGCCGGAATCTTTAATAGCAGCAAGAATTCGTGATTTTAATTTTTCCAGTTTCTCAGCTTCCTGGAAAAATTTCTTATCCATGGACGGTTCTTTCAACAAGATTTCCACGACGGAAGTTGGATAACCGCGCTTTTCTAACTTTCTTAACAGCGCTTCCGCTTCGCCCATTTTTGAAATCGCCTGATATAAAACATCTCCTTTAAATTCCTTTTGTGTATTTTCAATGGTGATCGTGTATTCGTCAGCAACATTCTTAAGAAGATGCCGATCTAATTCGCGATCATCTTTGATGTACAACTCCTTTTTCCCTTTTTTGATCTTGTAAAGCGGGGGCTGGGCAATATAGAGATGCCCTCGTTCGATCAATTCAGGCATCTGTCGGAAAAAGAAGGTCAGGATCAGAGTGCGAATATGTGATCCATCAACGTCTGCATCGGTCATGATGATAATCCGGTGATAACGCAATTTGCCGGCATCAAAATCTTCTTTACCGATGCCGGTTCCAAGCGCCGTAATCATCGTGCGGATTTCAGCATTAGAAAGCATCTTATCGAAACGTGCTTTTTCAACGTTCAGAATTTTTCCTTTCAACGGAAGAATCGCCTGGAACTTTCGATCACGCCCTTGCTTTGCAGAACCGCCCGCAGACTCACCCTCAACCAGATACAGTTCGCACAACTTCGGGTCTTTTTCCTGACAATCAGCAAGCTTGCCTGGCAATGAATCCATTTCCAGTGCGCCTTTGCGGCGCGTCAGCTCTTTTGCTTTGCGGGCGGCTTCACGCGCGCGAGCTGCGTCCAACGATTTCAGAATAATCTTGTCAGCAACCGAAGGATTTTCTTCGAAATATTCGCCAAGCTTTTCGTTGACTAGCGATTGAACTAATCCCTTAATTTCGCTGTTGCCTAATTTTGATTTGGTCTGACCTTCAAACTGCAGCTGCATTGAATTTGGAATCAGCACTGCAAGAACAGCGATACAACCTTCACGAACATCTTCACCTGTGATCCCTTCTTTAAAATCTTTGAGGAAATTGTATTTCGTGGCATAACTGTTGATCGTGCCTGTCAATGCTGATCGAAATCCGGATAGATGGGTTCCACCTTCTTTGGTGTTGATTGCATTTGCGTAGCTCAATACATTTTCTGTGTAAGTGTCGTTATATTGAATTGCAACATCTACCAGAACACCGTTGCGTTCTCCATGAATGTAAACCGGGTCAGGATGCAAAACGGTTTTGTTTTGATTTAGAAAACGGACAAAAGACACAACTCCACCATCAGAGTGAAAAACTTGATCTTTATCCAAACGCTCATCGATAAATCGGAGGCTTACACCGCGAGTTAAGAATGCAAGTTCGCGAAAACGCTGGACAAGAATGTCATGGCTGAATTCAATCGTGTCAAAAATCTCGCTATCTGGCTTGAATGTAATTTGCGTGCCGCGTTTTTGAGTTGTGCCAACTTCTTCAAGCGCTGATGCCGGTTCGCCGCGATTGTACGATTGTGTATAAACTTTCCCGTCGCGCCAGATTTCAAGATCCAAAGTTTCTGAAAGCGCATTTACAACGGAGACACCAACTCCGTGTAACCCGCCAGAAACTTTGTACGCGCCGGAATCAAATTTTCCGCCAGCATGAAGCACGGTCATAACAACTTCTGCCGCGGATTTGTTTTCTTCTTTATGCCAATCAACAGGAATACCACGCCCGTTATCACGCACTGTTACGCTGTTGTCGATATGAATTACAATTTCAATTTCCGTACAGAAACCAGCATGACCTTCATCGATGCTGTTATCGACTACTTCATAAATGAGATGATGCAAGCCCATCGGTCCGGTTGTACCGATGTACATTGCAGGCCGTTTACGTACAGCCTCCAGCCCTCCTAAAACCTTGATGCTTTCGGCTGTGTAATCACTAGCATCGTTGTTCAAATTGCCATTGGTCAAACCGTTTAATTCATCCATTTTCTTTCCTCACTTGTAACGGAACCATCCACACCATTCACAGTTTCAATGTGAAATGATTCACGATTACATCTCCAGTACACGGCCTGAATTAATTCCAAAGAAACGCATGTTGCCGTTTCCTTGAAACAGTTCGCGCCGCGATGAACTGATCAGTGTTTGATAGCGGTTTTCGATTTCATGAAAGAATGATTGGATTTTTCGTTGATCCAATTCCGAATCCAAATCATCTAACAGCAAAATTGGCCGGTCTTCACGCCATTGCTCATACAACTCCAGCTGAGCTAACAGCAATAAAAGTAGAAATGCGCGATGCTGGCCGGAAGATCCATACTTTCGTAATTCTTTTCCGTTCAACATCATCCGGATTTCATCGCGGTGAACTCCGATTAAACAACTTCCGCGAATGATTTCACGGTTCGCAATTTCATCAAGCTTTTGCTGCAACTCCTGCTTGTTAGCCTGAAAACTGCTGCTGAGTTCTAAACTCAGTTTCAAACCACTGTCAAAGAACAAATGCTGCTTTTTCCGCAGCAATTCCTGCAACTGGCTCAAATACGCCGTTCGGTATTGAACGACTCCCAAACCATGCTCCAACAACTGCTGGTTGAAAGCCTGAAGACTTTGTAAGCCTTCTTTTTTTCCGGACTCACCCTTTTGTAGCATCATCAGCAATGCCGCTTTTTGCTTCAACGCCCGGTGATATTGCATGAGCACCGGCAAATAAGCCGGACGGCTCATTGCAATCGATCTATCAACAAACCTCCTCCGCTCTTCAGGTTCACCGCGAACCACTTCCAGCAAAGGAAAACTAAACAAAAAAACATTCAAAACGCCCAGATACCCGAGCGAATCAACTTTCTTACGATCCAGAAACGCATGCTTTTCAGAACGCTCCAAATTTACTGTTAGCTGGTGCTTGCCATGAACCGTAACAACATTTCCTTCAACGATTGATGCCGCTTCACCAAAACGAAGCGCTTCAATCAAATTGCGCGTCCGAAATGAGCGAAGCGTGGAAAGCAAAAACACTGCTTCCAACAAATTCGTTTTGCCTTGCGCATTTTCCCCATAAATCACATTCATTCCAGGTCCAGGAACCAAATCGACTTCTTCCAGGTTCCGGAACTTGCGAATGCTGATTTTCTGCAGTTCCAAATCTCAGTTACAACCTCATCGGCATCAAAATGTACCGATAATCGAATTGATCTGTACCTTTCGGTTTCATCAGAGCTGCCGTGCTTTCACTCTGCAATTCCAAAACCACATCTTCAGCTGATGTTGCCGAAAGAAAATCCATCAAATATTGCGAATTGAATCCGATCTTAATGTCTGGTCCGTCATACTGGATTTCCATCGTATCGGATCCTTCTGCCATATCAGGATTGGCTGATGAAAGTTTTGCCGTTCCTTCCGATATGCTGAATTCCACGGCACGCGATCTTTCATTGGACACTACTGATACCCTTCTGATCCTGCGGTTCAATTCAACGGCATTGAAAATCGCGTTCTTGTCGTTTCGAAGCGAAATAAATTTGTCGTAGTTCGGAAATTGCGCTTCGATATTCCGTGACAACAGGTGATGTGCATCAACTCTGAAAAACACGAAATTCTCAAAACGTCCAAACTGAACTTCTTCTTCCGCTTCAGGAAGAAGCTTCAATAATTCACTCAATGCTTTTCGCGAAATAATTACTTCTATCTTTTCACCAGCCTTTTTGCTTTCCAGCTCCGTGGAAACATAAGCAAGACGGTGTCCATCAGTGCCAATCAGCATTAAGCGGTTGCCTTCAACCTGGAACAATGCGCCATTCATCGCATACCGGATATCTTCTTGCGCAATTGAAAAAATCGTGCGACGGATCATTTCCTTTAATACAGCTGCCGGCAGGGTGATTGCCTTTTCGTCGCTTATATCCGGAATTGGGGGAAATTCCTCAACAGGAAGGCCTGGAAGTTTAAAATAAGCAGATCCGCACTTAATTTCCAGGAAATTATTCTCTAATTTCTTCGCCGATACATCAGCCAGGTCGGGCAGCTCTCGAACCACTTCAAAGATCTTTTTTGCTGGCAGAGTTGCTTTCCCCGTTTTCTTAACTTCTGCCTCAGTCCGGCTTCGAAGTCCGACTTCCAGATCTGTTGCAGTTAATTCAATACTTCCCTTTTCCGCCGTCAGGAGAATGTTCCCAAGAATCGGCATCGTACTCTTTTTCTCAATAATTCCTTGTAGTAATTGCAATTCCTTAAAAAAGGATTGCTTCGAAATCTGAAATTCCATTGTTTCCTCCTGACATCATTACGCGCGTATTCCCCTGTATCTGTTAAATAACTTCAATGGTATATATGAACAGTAGTAACAGTAGGTGTTGTGAGAATCTTGAAAACCTATTGAAAGCCGCTCTGAATCAGCATTTCTGCTGTTGAAAACTCTGTGATTCTTTTTTATTTTTGATTGATCACCGTGCAATCGTTTGACTTCCGTTTGCATTTTCACAAATTCCAAATCGCTCGATGAATTACTCATTGTTGATAACATTGCTAAGTAGTTTTAATTGTTTCAATTAAGGTGTTGATTTCATTCTGCAAAATCGGATCTCTTTTCAACGATTCCTGAATTTTGTTAACCGAATGAATCACGGTGGAATGATGTTTTCCACCAAACACTCTCCCAATTTCTGGAAGCGACAGTTCGGTCATTTGTTTACACAGATACATTGAGACCTGCCTTGGCATCACAATTTTCCGTGAGTTATCTTTCGATTTCAGATCATCAGCTTTCAGCTGGTAATATTGCGCAACAATTTCCATAATGAAGTCCGGAGTAATTATCCGGTCTTCAGTATTGATCAATGGTTTCAATACTTCTTTGGCGAGCTGAAGATTAATCGCTCTCCCAGTCAGTGAATGCATCGCAAGCATGCGGTTCAGACAACCTTCCATGGTTCGGATGTTGTTTTTTACGCGGCTGGCAATGAACCAGGCAACATCGTCCGCCAAATGGGCACCCACTTTTTGCGCTTTCTTATGAAGGATCGCCACCTTTGTTTCAACATCCGGTTCCTGGATGTCTGCTATTAAGCCTCCCTGAAATCGTGAATGTAATCTTTCACGCAGACCAGGAATCTCGCGTGGAAGCATATCGGAAGCCATCACCAGTTGCTTCTGATTTTCATAAAGTGCGTTGAACGTATGAAAGAATTCTTCCTGCGTTTGAGCCTTTCCTTGAAGCTGATGGATATCATCAACCAGCAGCAGATCTGCTGTGCGATATTTTTCCCGGAACGATTGTGTGCGCTCCAAACGCAAAGCTTTTATAAATTCATTCGTAAATTCTTCAGTGCTGATATAAATCAAACGCATTTTCGGATTGCTATTAAATGCAGTCCATCCGATTGCATGAAGCAGATGGGTTTTGCCCAATCCGGATCCACCGTAAATGAAAAGCGGATTGTAAGCGCGGCTTAAATTAAACGCCACGGCCTGTGCTGCAGCATGAGCAAACTGATTAAACGGACCTGCTACAAATTCCTCAAACGAATATCGTGGATTCAGCGGCGGCCTTACAGGAATCTCATCTTTTTTTTCTTCCTGGTGAAGAGTCAATTGCGTCGGCACGCTATCCGTTACGAAATCAATGCGAATATGCTGGAGGTCTCGTTGCGCAAGAATGTCTTCAATCAATGGAATGTATTGATCCTTAATGTGTTCCCGAAAACGATCGTTGGGAACTTTCACCCTAACTTGTTTGTCGTCCTGAGAAATTTCATAGGTCGGACGGAGCCAGTCATTATAGGCCTGGGGACTCACCCTTTTTTTTAGCGTCTCTAAGACAGTGCTCCAGATATTCATACAACACGATCCGGCGACCCCATTTACCCCGGAATTTCCACAGAATTTTCCACAAATGTTGAAATTTTTCGGGACGGTTCAACATGGTGCTTAGCCCCTTTGTAAGTTCTTGATTCTAAAGGGCTTGTATCTTGCCGGATGTACGATATATTATAGCATTTTCGAGGATGTGATACAAGCAAAAACTTGTTCTAATATTAGAGCATAAACAGGTAATTTGGCGCTGGGTTCATTATACCAGTAAGTTGAGTAAAATCATGGGTTTAGAGGCAAAATGTGTTGCGTGGTTAGATGGCCAGGTTTCGGAAGGGAAATGTCAATTAGAAAGTGAGCACCTCAGTTTTCGCGGCGAGTACAAAGTTACGATTCCTTTTGGTTCAATTCAGCATCTAAATGCGGCCGAAGGTAAGCTGTCGATCGCTTTTAACGCTGGCACTTTGATTCTGGATTTAGGCCAAGCTGCATCCAAGTGGGCTGATAGGATTAAGAATCCAAAATCGTTGTTGGAAAAGCTTGGGATAAAAGAAGGAATGAAGGTGGTTGTACAGGGAATTCGCGATAAGGAATTTTTGAAACAGTTGAAAGAAAAAAATATTAATGTATCAAAAAGTCTTTCGAAAAAAGCTGACATCATACTTCTTCATGCTGATTCAAAGAAAGAACTTGAATCGGTAAATTCTGCTGCAAAAAATCTTGCGCCAAATGGTGCGCTCTGGATTATCTATCCAAAAGGAAAGCAGGAATTGAAGCAAGATGATATTTTCAAGGCTGGAAAATCTGCTGGCCTTGTAGATGTAAAGGTCGTATCTTTTTCTGCAACGCACACTGCCTTGAAATTCGTTATCCCTGTTTCAAAGCGCGCGTGATATCGTTGTGTCTTCGCAGTTAATTTATGGATCGCGCAGAACTTCAGAAAAGTAAAAAGCCGCGTTTATATGTGGTAGATGGCAACGGCTATATCTATCGCGCCTTTTTTGCTTTGCCCAAAATGAACAACAGTAAGGGTATGCCTACCAATGCTGTCTACGGCTTTACAAACATGATCAAGAAATTGCTAACGGAAGAGAAGCCTGATTACTTTGCAGTTGCATTTGATGCACGCGAGAAAACTTTCAGACACGATTCTTATCATGATTACAAAATTGATCGTCCAGGAATGGCTGACGATCTCGTTCAGCAAATGCCATATATCCGCAGAATTTGTGAAGTGATGAATGTTCCGATTTTGGAGAAACCAGGTTTTGAAGCAGATGATGTGATTGCAACTTTGATGGATCAGACAAAGAAAGAAGGAATGGTCGGTGTTGTGGTTACATCAGATAAAGATTTGTTACAGCTAGTTGATGATGAAGCCGATGTTTTTACACTTGATCCAATGAAAGATTACTTTGTTTACGACCGCAAAGCGGTTGAAGAAAAATGGGGTGTTCCGCCGGAGCAAATTGTTGATTTGTTAAGCATTATGGGTGACAGCATCGATAATATTCCTGGAGTGAAAGGAATTGGGCCGAAAGGTGCATTGGAATTAATTCAGAAGTTTGGAAACGTTGAAAATTTGTTGGCCAATGTAAATGCAGTTGATAAAAAGTCTCACCGCGAAAAAATTGAAGAAAACAAAAAGGACTTGCGGTTATCAAAAGAACTGGTTCAGCTAAGGCACGATGTTCCGCTTGATGTGAAAATTCAAAACCTTAAAGCTGGGAAACCGGACGTTGATGCTGCCCGAAATCTTTTCCTGGAACTCGAATTTTATTCGATTTTGAATGATTACCTCAGCGGCATCAAATCGCGCGGCGCATGCTACGAAATCATTGATTCCGAAGTTAAACTGGATCAGCTCATTGAAAAACTTGCTTCCGCTGAACGGATATCACTGTTTTGTCAGGTTGAACCCGAAACTCGATTTCGAGGTCCAATTATCGGAATTTCCGTGAGTACAGAGGCAAAGCTTGGCTGGTACATACCGATCGGTCATATCGGACTTCATAATGCAGGACAGCTTCCATTAAACAATGTTTTGGAAAAGCTACGACCAATCCTGGAGAGCGAAAAGCCTGCTAAAACTGCATTCAACTTGAAGAATCAGATTCTCATTCTTAAAAATAATGAAATCGAATTAAAGGGTGGGTTGTATGATCCAATGATTCAGTCGTATGTGCTTAACCCAACACTTCATGCACATCGATTGGAGGATATTGCGAAGGAATACATTCAATATCAATCGATCGCATGGAAAGATTTTGCCGGAACGGGGCAGAAACAGAAAGCAGCTCCAGATATGGATATTCATGTTGTGGCTGATTTTGGTTGTGAAACAACGGACATTGCCTATGAAGTCACTCCACTGCTTGAAAGAGATTTGGAGAAGGCAAGTCTTGATCAGTTTTACTGGGACATCGAACAGCCTTTGATTTCTGTTTTAGCGCAAGTCGAATGGAACGGAGTGAAAATCGATTTAAAAACACTTGAGCGGCTTTCGCAAGAGATGGGAAAGAATGTAGATCGATTGGTATCGGAAATTTACGAAATGGCGGGTGGTGAATTTAACATTAATTCACCGCGCCAGATTGGTGAAGTTCTGTTTAATCGTTTGAAACTTCCAATGGTAAAAAAAACGCGCAAGACTAAAGATTTCAGTACCAGTGTGGAAGTATTGGAAGAATTGGCTCAGGAATACGAACTTCCACAAAAGATTCTGGAATACCGCCAGTTTACTAAACTAAAGTCAACTTATGTCGATGCTTTACCACAATTGATGGACAAGAATGGCCGTGTTCACACTGATTATCAGCAAACAGTTGCGGCAACCGGACGCCTAAGCAGCACCGATCCCAATCTCCAAAACATTCCGATTCGAACGCCATGGGGACGTTTGATCCGAGACGCGTTTGTTGCGGATCAAGGGAATTGGCTGATTTCGGCGGATTATTCACAGATTGAACTGCGCGTTATGGCACATCTTTCAGGTGATGAAACTTTGATCGATTCATTCATGAAAAATGAAGATATTCATGCCCGGACGGCGTCAGAAGTATTTAGCGTACCGATGGATAAAATGACCAAGGACATTCGGAATCGTGCGAAGGCAATTAACTACGGAATTAATTATGGTCAAAGTCCTTTTGGATTGTCTCAGTTGTTGAATATCGAACAAAAAGAAGCTAAAGAATTTATCGAGCGATATTTTGAAAAATATCCGAAAGTAAAAGCCTATCTTGATAACACGTTGAACTTTGTTCAAGAACATGGATATGTAACAACGATGTTCGGCCGAAGACGCTATGTTCCTGAAATTCGGAGCAGAGACCGGATGGTATTTCTTGCAGCACAAAGAGCGGCAATCAATACACCTTTGCAAGGCACTTCGGCAGACATCATTAAGCTTGCAATGATTGAGATTCAAAAAGAGTTGGACGCTCGGAAATCGTCGGCTTTGATGATCATGCAAGTTCATGATGAGTTGGTTTTTGAAGTGCCGGAAAAAGAAAAGGATGAAATTGCTGAAATGGTTCGATCGAAAATGGAATCAGTAACTAGATTGGTGGTCCCATTGACAGTTGATCTCAGCATCGGTAAAAATTGGCGCGAAGCAAAATGAGGAGCGCGGCCTGGGATAATAGTAGCGCAGACTTTAGTCTGCATCATGGGCCGCGGACTTTATTTAGCCCGCAAAAAGGGAAAGAATATGAAAAAGACACTTGGTGTAATCGTTCTGCTGTTTTGCACTTCAGTATTCGCTCAAGATGCAGAGCTTAAATCCGAAGTAATAAAACGTCGTGCTGCGATCGCATCCAAAATCGGTGAAGATGCAATGCTGATTGTGTTCAGTGCGCCGGATCGTCCAAAAACGGGAGACGTATCCTATGAGTATCGTCAATCAAACAATTTGTATTACTTAACCGGAATCACTCAAGCTGATACCACACTGATAATCATGCCAGGAAACAAAACTCGGAAAGAGATCGTGTTTGCAAGCGATCGTGATCCATCACAGGAAACCTGGACCGGAAAGATTTTGAGTCAGCAAGAAGTAAAAGATTTATCAGGCATCCAGAATGTTTATAGCAGTTCCCGGTTCGAAGAATTTCTTGAACGGATACTGAATCGTTATAACTTTGACACTCCACGATATCAAATTTCAGATGAATACGATCCGTTTTTTGATGCCCTTAAAAACGACGTTGCAAAAATTTATTTTATTTTTGAAGAAGAACAATCATTGTCAGGAGGCTTAACTAAAGAAACGGAATTCGCAAAACTTCTGAAAGAACGTTTCAATGGATTTACAATCAAAGATGCGTGGCCGGTGTTGACTGATGCGCGACAAGTGAAATCTGATTATGAAATCGCGATGGCAAAAGAGGCAATCGATATTACTTGCGATGGCTTGCTTGCAGCCATAAAAACGGCGAAGGCAGATGTTTGGGAATATCAAATTGAAGCAGTGTTGGAAGAAATTTACAAGAAGCGAAATGCATTTGATTGGGGATTTCCATCAATCATAGCATCGGGCCAAATGCAACGACGCTTCATTACGAAACCAATCAGCGTCAGATGAAAAATGGGGATCTGTTGTTGATGGATGTAGGGGCCGAATACAAATATTATACAGCAGATGTTACAAGAACGATTCCAGTAAATGGAAAATTCTCACCTGAACAAGCCGATATTTATAACATTGTTTATGATGCACAAGAAGCATCGATGAAAGCAATTCGTGCCGGCGCAAAGTTGCCTGATGTTCACAATGCCGGCAGCGAAGTAGTCAAGCAAGGCCTCAAAAAATTAGGGTTGATTACTGATACTTCGAGTGATCAATACAAAACCTGGTTCATGCATGGTGTGAGTCATTGGTTGGGTATGGATGTTCATGATACCGGAGAGCGAAAGCGAGTTTTGGCGCAGGGCATGATTTTTACAGTGGAACCAGGAATTTATATTCGATCTGATGCGCTCGATAATTTGCCAGCAACTCCAGAAAACGAAAAATTTAAAGCGGCAGTAAAGACTGCATTCGAAAAATACAAAAACATCGGTGTGCGGATTGAAGATGATGTGCTGGTGACATCCAGCGGTTATGAATTGCTTTCGAAGAAGGCGCCGCGAAGCATCGCTGATGTCGAAAAAGCCATGAAGCAGTAAAAAATGTCCTGGGAAATTGATTGCGTTGTAGTTGGTCCGATTCAATGCAACTGCTACATCATTTCTGATTCGGTTACAAAGCAAGCATATGTAATTGATCCTGGCGCCGAATCAAAAGAGCTTCTCAGTTATCTGGAAAAAAAGCATTTTGATTTGAAAGCGCTGTTAATCACACATGCACATCTGGATCATGTTGGTGGAATTGAAATGATCCATTCTTCAATTAAAGTGCCAACCTATTATCATTCCGGAGATCGTTCGCTCTATGAAAATCTAAAAATGCAGGCGGATCTTTTTGGATTTAGCTTACGGGAACTTCAAGCGTCGCAACCTACTGTGGGTGAGCCGACACTTGAGCACAATCAGAAGTTTCCATTCGCATCGGGTTCGGTGAATGTCATCCACACTCCCGGTCACACTCCTGGCAGCGTTTGTTTTCAAGCAGAAGGTGAACGGTCAGTTTTGTTTACCGGTGACACTTTATTTGAAGGATCCATTGGTAGAACTGATTTGTGGGGCGGTTCATTCGAACAAATTATTGATTCAATTCAAAGCCGCTTGATGACGCTAGATGATCATTTGCCAGTTTTAGCTGGTCATGGCGATTCCACAACAATTGGTGAAGAACGTCTCAACAATCCTTTTCTCAAAAGACGATAAAGCGCCTGAACCGCAGCGGCAAGAACAATCACGATAAACGGATCGGTTTCGAAACGGATCCGGTTATTTTCGCCAAACTCAAGCAAATTCGTAATCAATGCTACCCAAATGATTGTTATCGTTATGTAAGCAAATGTAACGCGATCTATAATTCTATTTTCATTGTTGTTCACAAATATTCTTTTCATTCCAAAAAATACTAATAATGGAAACAAGATGTAGAAGCTGTTCCATGGAATGTATCCACGAGCAAGTTCAATCCGCCGACCCTGGAACAGCAATTTTGTTAGCAAATTTGCATAGTTCTGTACGGGGTTGTAATTGTAACTTTGAACTAAAAACCAGCTCGGGCCGGTTGCGGGTTGAAGATACATTTTGAATCCTAACAAGATACGCGCGAAATATTTGCCTGGATATTCCAAAATGATTGCGCGATCTGCATCAAGCATCTTCCTGGAAATTTTTGCATAGTCAGAATGATTGAAATTCGGATGTGTCACATTTGGAATGCTGCTTCTTTTTTCCGGTGCATTGAGCGCTGGATGCCAAAAACTTGATTTGTCAGTTCTGAAATATCCAAGATTGACATAAGCGCCCGGTGGCATAAAAGGGCCTACCATCCATTCCGCATTGATTTTATTCATTGCATTTAAGCGCCGTATTTCTTCCGGTTCCAAAAAAGCATTCAGATTACGCATTGAATCGTTTGGCAATTGCCAACCCCTGGCAAGATTCATTCCCATCCAGGAACTTGGACCGAATGATCCGACCAATGCAGCGTTCTTTGCGTACAACACAAAGACAATGACAACAGGCAGTATTGCTGCACGAAGAAATGTGCGTCTGCTGTGGTTATTGATTAGAAAGACAATCACTACACCGCATACTACAAACCAGAGAAGATGGTAAATGGAACGAGTTAGCATGATGATGCCAGCTGTCGATGTGAATAGAACGGCATGTGTCATTCTTTGACTTTCCACAAATTTTTGCAGGAATAAACACGATAGTAGTAGAAGGAATGCAATAGGGAGGGTGTAAAACAAAAGGTTTGTATAAATCAGGAAATTTGGGAAAAGTGCAAAGATGGTGCAAAAAACAAGAATCAATTTTTCATTAATGGCCATTCTCCGCATAATAAATCCCATCAACAGTAAAGTCCCAAAACTGAGCACTTGAAAAATCCATGCAAAAACTTGCTCATAATGTTGGGGGAAAACTTTTAAAACTAAACCAAGAAAGGAATTAAATAGCGGCGGTTGGGAATGAAGAAAGAACAGACCTCGAAGTAAATCTGTCTTCAAAATCTGCGGATCCAGATATTGCCAGAAAGATTCAATAATCATTTTGCTGCTGCCAACAAAACGGATTCCTAAAAGAGTTGTTACTATCTGGCTGGCAACAAAAACGGCGATGATCCAAAAATAAAAATAAAGATCACGGACTGATTTCAATCTTTTTTCCGAACGTAGAGATAGTAATCATTAACAATGGCTGTCCGTCGAAATTCTTCCGAACACGTCTTCACAACGCTTTGAGGCAACCGCGTTACTCCCTGCCAGGTCAACGGCCGTTCCAATGGTGAAAGCAATATAAAATACTGAATTTTGCCGCTTCTGATCATTGATAAAAGTTCTGACGAATCCCATTTTCCTTCACTTTCTAAATAGCTGTAGACATATGGATCCACAAGAAATGGTTTACGGGATGACACTGAAATTCTGGGATTATCGCTGATTACTAATCCAGTAGCCTGTGATGCAATCATTTTTGCTGATTCATCATTTTTAAAATGCAATGTATCCAGCGTAAACTTCAGGAAATTAATTTGTGGGATTGCAAGTATTACAAACGCTGCTGTTAAACAGGTCTTTGAAATTGAAGATGCTTCAAGTCCACGTTTTAATGCTGCCGGTATTAGCAGGCAACTTGCGGCAAGAGGTTCGAGCAGGTAATTCATACTGGATCCCACTTTAGCTGTAGCAAAAATCGCCAAAAGTAATGACACAAATAAATAGATTGCAACAGGATTATTCCGCCATTGACGGCTGAAACCTGAGAAACTCAAAATAAGTGGAAGTGCTGCCGTTTGAAGAAAGGCGTTCATCACTAAGCGGACATTCTGGAATTTCATTGGTGCAATGTTTGTGCCCACCAGGTTTAAGGTACTCATTCCATTCGTTGCAACATGCATCAAAAACCAGATTAAGCCAGCCAATGCGGCAAAGATTGCGGAGAATTTGATTGCAGGTACTAATTTCCTGTTCATCAGAAGATACAGTCCGATTGCGGCGGGTGCGCTGACAAAAGAGTGCTTTGTATAAAAAGCGAGTAGTAGAAAAGGAATTGATAATTTCAAACTGTATTTTGTATCTTGCGCGAAAATAACGATTGCGATTATAGAAAATAAAGTTGCTGGAATGTCCGCTCTGTTTGTACAGGCAAGCGGCCAAAGCATATAACTGCCAACAAAAATCAAAGCGGCTGTCAGAGAATAGATTATGCTTCGTGTCTGTTTTTTCCCATGCACAAATATCGCCAGACCAATACAGGATGCCAGCAATATCATCAACCTTCGTCCCCAAACAAAGAGCTGCTGCATGTTCAGATCAAAGGATCGTTTTACAAAAGCAAGAACGAAATAATGAACAGGCGTGTATTGCGTTACGTTGTATGGTGGTTTTCTGAAATCAGTATAAAGAGGTTTTCCTTCGGAGACTTCAACAGAATGAAGCACAAAAAGACTTTCCGGATTTGAATTTTCATCCGGGTTGGAGGTTTGAAGCCAGAGATAGGTAAGATTTAATGCAGCTAAGAGTGCAGCAACAATAAGCAGAAGGAAAGATATTTTGAGAACCCGCCTCAGGCGGGTAGCTTCATCTTGCAAGACGTTCCCGTGCAGTTTTTAACAACTCCACCGCTTTTTGCAAAGTTTGCATTTTTTTCGGAAAGCCGAAACGGATTTTGCGATAACCGTTTCGCGGATTGCTATAAAAACTGCTGCCAGGTACTGCTGCAACTCCGACATCCTTTACCAGTGCATGCGCAAAAGTTGTATCATCCGCAAAACCAAATTCAGTGATGTCGGTCATGATGTAATAGGCACCATATGGTTTGTAAGAGCGGAAGCCTGATTCTTCCAATCCTTTCATCAAAAAGTCCCGACGTTCCAAATATTCAACTCGCAGTTGATCATAATAGGAATCAGGAAACCTCATTGCTGTTGCTACCGCTTCTTGCAGCGGGGCCGGCGCTCCAACCGTCAAAAAATCATGTACTTTGCGGATCGCAGATGTGAACACTTCGCTTGCGATTGCATAACCTACACGCCATCCAGTTACGCTGAATGTTTTTGATGCAGCATTGATCGTGACAGTTCGATCCGCCATTCCATCCAGGGTAGCGATGCTAATATGCTTTCTTCCTTCGTAAACAATGTGTTCGTAAATCTCATCAGTGATCGCAATCACATCCCACTTTCGACAAAGTTCGGCAATCAATTCCAATTCGTCACGCGTAAAAACTTTACCGGTCGGATTGTTTGGCGTGTTTAAGATGATCGCTCGAGTTTTGTTGTTAAATAAGGATTTCAACTCATCAGGATCAAATGACCAATCCGGTTCTCGAAGTGATATAAAACGTGGAGCAGCTCCAGAGAGAATTGCATCCGGACCATAATTTTCATAATAAGGTTCGAAAACAATCACTTCTTCGCCTGGATTCACAAGTGCAAGACATGTTGAGATCATCGCTTCTGTTGAACCGCAGCAAACTGTAATGTTTTTTTCCGGATCGATCTTCATTCCGTTAAATCGTGCAGTTTTTTCAGCAATTGCATTTCGTAGATTTTTTGCACCCCAGGTGATGGCGTATTGATTGATATCATCATGGATTGCTTTGCATGCTGCTTCCTTCATTTCTTCCGGTGCAGCAAAATCAGGAAAACCCTGAGCGAGGTTGATTCCGTTGTATTGATTGCAAAGCCGCGTCATTTCGCGGATAACGGACTCAGTGAATTGTTGAGCTTTTTGCGAAATTCTTGACATGTGAAACTACGCTTCTGTTATAACACAGAAGTCCTTTAGAGTGAGGGTGGCATTCTAAGTGAAACTTTGGAGATTTTATTGCCAGCCATCTTTTCAACTGCAAAGTGTAAATCTCCAAAATCTATCTGATCGCGTTCTGAAGGAATTTTGTCCATCATAGAAATCAGAAAACCCGCAACAGTTGTGTAAGAAGAATCTTCCGGTAAATCCAGGTCCAAATTTTGATTTAGTTCTTTGATGGTTAGATTTCCTTCAAGAATCCAAATGCCATCGGTGACTTTCTGAACCATTTCTACATCTTTATCGTACTCATCCTTGATTTCACCGATTAGCTCTTCGATCAAATCTTCTAAAGTAACAATTCCATCTACACCACCATACTCATCTACAACGATTGCAAGATGTACCCGATTCCGCCTCATGTTTTGAAACGCTGCCTGAACAGTGGCAGATTCAGGAATAAAAAATGGCCGGCGCAAATATTGTTCAAGGGTAAACGGCTCAATCGCGCCAAGTAAATCTTTTACATACAGCAATCCTAAGATGTTGTCCAAATTTCCGCGGAAGATCGGGATCCTGGAAAAGCCGTGTTCTTGAATAAACATCAGCATGATCCGAAGCGGTGTATTAATTTCCATCGCTTTTACCAGCGGCCTTGCAACCATAACTTCACGAACGCGACGTCCGGCGAAATCAATGACCATCAGATTTTGACGTTTCAAATCGGGTTCCGCTTTGTTGCGCTGGGTATTCAAAAACATTTTCATTTCGTTGACTGAATACTCAGAAAAAATCCTTTGTCCGTTAAAACCGTACAATCTTAGAAATCTTGAAGCGAGCCTTTCAGATGCTTGCGGCAGCGGAATCAATCGGTTCAGTTTAAGCAGCAATTCAAATGGCCGGACCAGCGCAAATGCCGCGCGTTCGGGATTGTGCACAGCTAACATTCTAGGGACATATTCGAGCATAATTACGAACGGAATAACGAACACCGGCGCAAGCAAACATTTGGAAGCAATACTCAAGTTCGTAAGCGAAAGCAGTGCACCGAGCGAAATGAAGAGAAGGGCAGTCAACGAATATTTCAAAAACAGCAGAGTCGAGATTGAGGCTTCCGGCGCTGCAAGGATCCTCAACAGCCTGAACGCATTTGTGTTTCCTTTTCGGTGAAGTGACAGGATTTTACCGTATTGAATCGAACGCAGGGCTATATCAAGAAGGGTAATCCCAAAAAGTAAAACAAATAATATTGCGCAGACGGAAACTAAGATTGCTTCCACGGGTTGCTTATTTTTTCTTTTTCATGCACTTGGAAAGTGCTTTATCAAGCTTCTTCTCGATATCTTGTTCAGGGAGTTCCTGGACTTCCATCAGTTCACTGACAATTAAGTAGCGGGCTTTGCTAAACATTTTCTTCTCGCGGTAAGAAAGATCTTTTTGATTGCTTAAAAAAAACAGATTCTTTAAAACTTCCGCTACTTCAAAGATAGAGCCACTTTGCATCCTTTCCAAATTTTCCCGGTATCTTCCCATCCAATTGTCATATTCGCGGACGCTCCCATTCTGTAAAATACGATACAGCTTATTGACTTCTTTGTCGTTGATAACCTTACGCAAACCGACCTGGCTGATCCCATCCGTGGGGATCATCACCAGAGAATTATTGGAGCAAAGCCGCAGTTGGTAAAACTGCGTTGACCGATCGCCAACTGAGCGATCGTTGATGTTCTCGACCACGGCTATTCCGTGGTTGGGGTAAACAACTTTGTCACCCACTCTGAAATCGCGGTTCAACATAGAGGATTTTGGGATACTTATACTGTAGCATAATCCGCCTCTTTTTGAAAGAAGATGGTGTTTCTAAGATGCTGTTTTGACGGGGTTTCTGAGAATTCCAATTGATTCGATTTCAATTTCTACAACATCGCCAGCTTGAATGGGTGCGATTCCAGATGGCGTGCCGGTAGTAATCACATCACCTGGAACAAGAGTCATGATGTTGGAGATATAGCGGATCAAATATTGAGGGCTGAAAATTAGTTGAGACGTCCGCGAGTGCTGACGAATTTGTCCATTTACTCGCAATGTAATCTCAAGGTCCCGCGAATCGATGCCAACTGAAACACACGGTCCGTAACATGCAAATGTATCGAAACCTTTTGCACGTGTGAATTGCACATCTCGGTCCTGAAGATCTCTGGCCGTAACATCATTAAAACATGCATAACCAAAGATGCATGCTTCAGCTTCTTGATCCGTTTTAAGTCGCGATGCGGGAGCACCAATTACGACTGCGAGTTCGCCTTCCGGATCGACACGCTTGGAAACTGGGGGAAGTATGATTGGATCATTCGTGGCGCTCAAAGAACTTGGTGGTTTCAAAAATAACAGCGGCTCTTCCGGGATTGGTTTATTCCGTTCAGCAGCGTGATCTCTGTAGTTCAACCCAACGCCGATAATTTTCGATGGTGTAGTTGGAACCAATATCCGGCATTCGGACCAAGGCGCAGATTGTTCTTTTGTGATCGGTTGCTGCGAATTTCTTGGATCGACAAAATAAAAGAGATCGTCTTGCAGGATAGCGTACGTGACCTGTCCTTTGTGTTCGACTCGATATAGTTGCAGACTCATCAGTTCGCTTTCATAAGGGAAAGAGTTCGTACGTTTGCATAAGTTTCACAATCTAAGGAAATCCTACGAGAGATTCTTTGGTAAGTTCACCGCGATAAACCAGGCGTGCGTCGCCTTCAAGATAAAGATCCTGGAAATTACTATCCTCCGGAAAATGCACAATCAGAGGAATTCCGGATTGTGGTTCAAATGTAATCGGCGGAGTTGCCTGTTTTGTGGCATAAGTTGCGATCGCAGCTGAAATACAACCGCTGCCACAAGCCAGAGTTTCATCCTCAACTCCTCTTTCATAACTTCGAATTTTTATGTAATGACGATCCACCGGTTCAATAAAATGCACATTTGCGCCTTCCGGTCTGAATCGTTCATGGTAACGGATCTTTCGTGCAAGAGGAATTATTTTGTGGGAGCGAATATCTTTCACATAAACAATAAAATGCGGATCACCCAATCTTACGAAGTGACCTTTCAACTCTCTTCCATTCATAATGAGCGACACATTTAATGTGAAACGAGATGGCGTAACAAAACGGATTTTCACCGATGATCCAACAACTTCCGCATCGATTACACCGATATTTGTTTCCAAATTCATTTTTCTTCCGGCTATCACCGTAAGAAATGCGTATCGCACAGCGGCCCTTCCGCCATTGCCGCAAGTATTGAATTGAATTCCATCGGGATTAATAAATCGCACACGAAACGATGCTTTGTTTGAGTTTTCGATTAAGATCAATCCATCGGCACCGACCGAATATCGCCGCGAACACAAACGTTTCGCAAGTAGAGATGCACTATTTGTAAATCCACCACTGCGATTGTCTAATACGATGAAATCGTTTGCTGATGCGGAAAATTTTGAAAACTGAATTCGTTCGGGTAATTGTGTAATCGTTTCAAGATGATCGGGGTTCACTGCTTTCTTGCAACCTCAGATGTTTCAGCCGATTTCTCGCTTTCGTTAGGAACCGGTGCGGAATCAACTGCGGTAATCACATAATAATACCTCTGACCTTGTTTAATATCGTTATCGGTAAACGTCGTTTCTCTGATAATCGCCTGGTTAATTTTAGTGTAGTCCTGGCCGGGCGTAGTACTTTTATAAATGTTGTAACCTGCAACATCTTCTTCGCTGTTAGGCGTCCAGATTAATACCATTCCTTCTCGCGCTGAAACAACATTTAATTCTTCGGGAGCTTTTGGCGCAAATGTATCCTGAGGATAAATCAAGATTACGTTTGATGGCTCACTATGTTGACCTTTCTTTTTTCCATAAAAGTAAGCACGAATGAAATAATAGTATGACTTACCATATTCAAAGTTTGTGTCCGTATAAGTAACGGCATCGAGTTCTTCAGTGTTCAGCGGCTGTTCTGGCGCAAAATTCGCTGTTGTACCTCGATAAATGTTGTATCGCACTGACTCTTGGGGAACAGGTTTGCCATTGATATCAGTGGTGACTGCAGTCCAATCTAATTGGATTTGTTTTTCCGAAAGTTTCGCAGTGAAATTTGCAGGCGGCTTTGGAACATCTGCCGGAAATAATGCTGCAAGCTTGGAATATCCTGCCGATTTTCCTTTTTTGTTATAAACTTTTGCTCCGAAATAAAACCAATTTTGCAAATCTTCAGAGCCATCCTGAACGCTAATCGGTTGAGTAATCATGAATACATTATCTCGAAGATAGCCATCGATTTGGTCTCTTGAAATTTCAACGACCAGTTCAGAACGCTTCTTAAATTCAGCTTCTTCTATTTCACGTGCTTCTTCTTCTTTCGCAGGCGCAGATTGTGTCATCTGTGATTGTGTTTGAGTCTGACTCTGACTTTGCGTCTGGGTCTGGGTTTGACTTTGGGGCTGACTCTGCGAGGTTTGAGTTTGCATTGTTTGAGTTTGCGTTTCCACTACCAGCGCCTGAGTTTGTGTTTGCGATTGAGGCTGGCTTTGTGTTTGCGTTTGGGTCTGCGGTTGTGACTGAGTTTGTGATTGTGTTTGAGTCTGAGGCTGAGTCTGCGTTTGAGGCTGGGTTTGAGTTTGCGCTTCACCGGCTCCAATTCGTTGTTCCTTCAAAAGATAAATTTCGATTTTTTCGATATCGGCCAGTGTTTCTTGGTCCGTATTCAACACCGGCATACGAAACATGAAGATCATCATATTGCCGGATTGACGAACACGAGCTTCGGATGGCGCTTCAGGAGCAATAATAATTGGTGGTAATGGTGGAGCTTTTTTTCCGCAGTTGATTATAAAAGGAATTAATAATGCAGCTAAAAAGAGCAGTAGAATTAAACGTTTAGGCATGCGGCGTTTGTTATGCTAAAACGTTTCATATCCATTTCTATAAAATGAAGCGACTGAGATCTTGATCACGCACCACATCAGAAAGCATTTTATCTACATATTCCTTATCAATCACCACTTTTTTGTTTTCAAGTTCAGATGCGCTGAACGAAATTTCATCTAATAGTTTTTCCATCACTGTGTGAAGGCGGCGTGCGCCAATGTTTTCGGTACGTTCATTGACTTCAGCAGCAAGCCTGGCGATCCGTTCAATCGCATCCTCAGTAAAAATTAAATCGAGTCCTTCGGTGGAAAGCAAAGCACGATATTGTCTTGGTAATGCATTTTCCGGCTCTCGAAGAATGCGAACAAAATCTTTTTCATCAAGAGAATCCAATTCTACACGAATAGGAAATCGTCCTTGTAGTTCTGGAATTAAATCAGAGGGTTTTGAAACATGAAATGCGCCAGCAGCAATGAAAAGAATGTGATCTGTTCGCACCATTCCGTAACGAGTGTTCACTGTTGTGCCTTCAATAATCGGTAACAAATCACGCTGAACGCCCTCACGGCTAACATCCGGACCATGAGAGCTTTCTTTGCCTGCAATCTTATCCAGCTCATCCAAAAATACGATTCCGCCCTGTTCAACACGACTCACAGCTTGTTTTGCAATTTGGTCCATATCAATTAGCTTTTCTTTTTCCTCTAAAAGCAAAACACCGCGAGCCTCATCCACACGCATTTTTCGCTTTTTCGATTTGCCTGGAAACATTCCAGGTAACATATCTCTTAAATTAACATCGATATCTTCGATCCCAGCATTTGAAAGGACTGAAAATGTTGAGAATGATTTTTCCCTTACATCAAGCTCCAGCACGCGATGATCTAGCGCGCCTGAGTGAAGCTGAGCGCGAATCTTTTCGCGAGTTTCTTTTCCACGATTTTCAAACTCGAACCGCTCTTCCGATGTTGCGGACGAAGAAATTGATGATGGAGGTAACAACAAATCCAGCAAACGTTCTTCTGCATTGCGCGCTGCAACATCTTTAATCTCTTCCATCTTTTCCTGTTTAATGAGATCGACAGAAATATCGGTAAGATCTCGGATCATAGATTCAACATCGCGACCTACATAACCAACTTCGGTATATTTCGTTGCCTCGACTTTAATGAAAGGCGATCGAACAAGCCGCGCCAGACGTCTCGCAATTTCAGTTTTTCCGATTCCAGTCGGACCAATCATGATGATATTTTTTGGCGCAATTTCTTCCGCCATTGCTGGATCTAATTTTTGACGTCGAATCCGGTTGCGAAGTGCAATCGCTACAGAACGTTTGGCTTTTAGCTGGCCAACAATATATCGATCGAGTTCCTGGACAATCTCTCTCGGTGTTAAATCTTCAGCAGGCTTTTCCATGTGAGCGGGAAGGGGAATAGCCACAGTTATAATTCCTCTACAAGAATATTAGAGTTTGTGTAGATACAAATGCCAGCCGCAATCTTCATTGCTTCAGTGCAGATTTCTTTTGCAGAAAGATCGGAGTAGGTTTGTAATGCACGCGCAGCTGCTAACGCATAGCTGCCACCCGAACCGATCGCCAAAATTCCATCATCCGGTTCAATGAGATCGCCGGAACCGGAAATCAAATAGGAATTGTCTGTATCAGCTACGATCAGCAATGCTTCTAACCGCCGCAAAATACGATCGGTGCGCCAATCTTTAGCAAGTTCTACGGATGCCCGACGCAAATTTCCGCGAAATTCTTCGAGTTTGGCTTCAAATTTCGAAAATAGAGCCATGGCATCTGCTGCCGACCCTGCAAAGCCGGCAATAACCCTGTCGTTAAAAAGTCTGCGGATCTTTTTCGCTCCTTGCTTTACAACAACATCTCCGATCGTGACCTGTCCATCTCCGGCAAGAGCCACTTTCCCTTTATGACGTACGCATAGAATTGTAGTTGCGTGAAACATTGGTTGATTTTCCATCAGGCAGGAACGCTAATTTCGTTCCCGGTTTTGAATGAACCATCAATATAATATGGTGGTCATGCCTTGTCAAACCATTCTGCTCGACGGAGCGCAGGGTACCAGGTTACAACTTTTTGGACTTCCTCCAACAACTCCATCTCCGCGTTGGAATGTCGAAAATCCATCAAAAATTACCGAAATGCACCGGCTGTATTTCGAAGCAGGATCTCAAATCTTGCTGACCAATACTTTTGGTGCTGTTGAAAAAGAAGAATTCGAAGGAGCCTTGCTCTGCATTGAACCGTTTGCAAAACAATGTCAGATCGGAGGCTCAATCGGACCTCTCACAGTATTAAGACATGCCGAAATCCTTGCAGGCCTGATTGATTTTTATGTACTTGAAACATTTTCGGATACAAAGAGCGTAATCGACTCTTTGAAAACTCTGGAAAGATTTGGCAAACCGATTGTTGTTTCGTTTGCATGGGTCTATGACAATGGCTTTTACTTGCTGTCGCGAGAACCAATGGAAAAAGTTATCCAGGAAATTTCAGCATGGCCTTTAGTTGCGCTAGGCGCGAATTGCAATCTTGGAAGTGAGAGGATGACTCAATTCGGATTAGCATTAGCTGAAGCTACAGATTTGCCAATCTGGATCAAATCCAATGCAGGGCAACCGCGCTGGGTTGATGGCAAAGCAGTTTATGATCAATCGCCTGAAAATTTTGCGATGGAACTTCAGCCATTGATAGGCGTAGTCAAATATTTGGGAGGATGCTGCGGGACTGATGAACGATATATTGCAGCGCTTCACAAATTACTTTTGCAGGGATAACTCACCAAACAATTCAAGCGCCTTTGGGTGTTGGGGCGACAACTTTAATGCGCTCTCACATTGACTTAAAGCACGATTCGGCAAACCCTGTTGTACATAAAATTTTGCCAGATCAATATGATATTCCGGGTTCCATGGATCCACTTCAATCGCTTTATAGAAACATTGTTCTGCATCTTTCCCAAATCTTGGATGAGATGCGTAAGCGACAGCCATCAAATGATAATATTTGGATTCTGAAGGATTATTCTTAATTGCTTGACGGCAAAGTTGTGTAACTTTCCAATAATCAAGTTCCGCCAATTTTTCCTGCGCCAATCTGTAAATTTGTTCTGCAACCTTAACGTTATGTTCCTGTTCCATTTTCCCTTCTGATTTCTGTTGCTCCATCCGCACAAATGATTCATCAGATAATGCGCGCTGATCGCTCCTGGGAGCTGTTGAAGCAGGCAGGGGTGTTGTCATCGATGGTGAGGCAACAGGCTCAGCAACTTTGGGTTTTTCAGTTTTCGAAGAGAAGATTTCTGTTACAGGTTTGGAATCGTAACCGATTGTAGGTGTTGCTGGAGCAACATCCGCACGTCTTGTTGGGCGTCGTTCTTCTGCAGTTCTCAATTGAACTGCACCAAGCTTCATCAATGCATAAACAAAACGATTAATTTTTTCTTCCGTTTGTCCGGTTAGTAGTTGAAGCGTTTTTAATGTTGTAGCTTCAGCATCAAGTCGCGATGCAAGAAAGCTTTCTTCTGGCCGAATGTCCAGTGAAGAAAGGATCACATCGAATTGTGGTGTTCTTACAACATATAAATCAGTTTGAAATTGAGCTGGTATTTGATCGAGATTAATCAAAGATCGAGCGGCTTCCAGAAGGAGATCTGCGATCCGTATCGATGCAAAAGCATCGTGTTCAATGTTGGCAGAATAAAATTCGCCTTCAAATACAGGCCAGAAGAAAACCTGCATCAAGGCGGCCTTCATCACTTTACGATATGCTGTTTTGAAATCTTCAATCGTTATTGACTGTGCCAGAAGCAATCGGTTCAGCGAAGTTTCTAAATCTTCATCCGCTGGCGGCATTTGATCTTTCGGCAAATTATGTTTTTGAACCAGAACATTCCAAATATTTTCATCGGGCTGGCTGGACTGAAACAAAATAATCTCGCGATGTCTGATAAAAAATTTCTTGTGCAACTGTGCCCAATGAACAGTAAGCACACCCGAAACGGATTGATTGAAAAGTACTGAGAGCAATTCAAATAAATTCGTATCTTTTAATACCGGTACCGGCGATTGTTTTTCAGCACGTGGAATTTTCCATTGCGACATGCTCAGCAGCTGTTTACGCAGCCAATCAACATCATCAATTAAAGCTTTGTAATCTTGATAACGGTCCGCCGGATTTTTTTGCGTCATCTTTTGAATTATTTCGTATGCCGCTTTGGGGATGCGTCCGCCCAATTCGTTGTGTGGAGGAAATGGTTCCGATGCGTGCTTAATCACCATCTCAATTGCCGAGCTTGCTTCAAAGGGATGTGTTCCGTACAACATGAAATACATGGTAATACCGAGCGCATAAATATCGGCACGATGATCCACAGCTGATGATTGTGCTTGTTCCGGCGCCATAAAACTTGGCGTACCTAAAAATTCCTGAACTTGCGAAATGCGGGATGACATTTGCTCACCGGAAGCCAGACCAAAATCTACGATCTGAATGTGCTGGTTTTCGTCGAATAACAAATTGTTTGGTTTGATATCGCGATGCACAATCCCTTTTTTCGATGCCGCTTCCAAGGCCTGTGCACATTGCAAAATAATGTCGAGTGAAGGAAGTAATTCAATTCTTCCCTTCTTGCGGATCAAATCTGCAAGCGATCCACCCGGACACCATTGCATCGCAAAATAACATTCACCTTCCTCTTCTCCGAAACTAAAAATGTGCGCAATTCCTGGATGATCGATGCTGGCAAGAAGTTTTGCTTCGCGGCGGAATCTTTCTATAAACTGAGCTGAGCCGGATAAACGTTTTGACAAAATTTTGATTGCAACAAATCGATCCAATGGTTCATCAAATGCCTTGAATACATAACCCATTCCACCGCTTCCAATCAAAGTCTCAATTTTGTAGATTCCGTATTTCGGTTTAATCCGAGCGAACGAATCTGTAGATTGCAGACCAACATCTATTGTTCCGTGACTTTTATCTTTATCCAGTGTTGTTGGTACAAAGATCGGACGGTCGACAGCTGGAACGCTAGCCGATACAGGTGGAGCATTCCTGAACTCATCAATCATGCGCATGAATCTTTTGATGCGCACTGCAATTTCACGCGGATGCACTGGCTTTACTAAAAATTCGTTTGCACCAATTTCCAGGCATGCAACTTTCGTTTCAATATCATCATGGGCACTTAATACAAAAATAATGATGTCGCGCAAAAGCGGATTTTCTTTGATGATTTTGCAAAGTTCTTCGCCTGACATTTCAGGCATCAGTAAATCCAGAATCATGAATAGAGGCTTTTCGGTTTGAATCATATCGAGAGCCTCTCTTCCATTGGTTGCACTTACGGTGCGGAAACCTTCGTCCTGGAGAGCAGCTACGATTAGGTTTTGAAAATCTTTATCATCATCGACGACAAGAATGTTGATAGGATTCAAAAGGTCACTTCATCCTAAGTTGTTAGTACTCTTGATAATAAAGGATTTATTTGGAACACCGCAACAGGAGCGCGTTTCGTTGACAAGGTACATGGTGTACTTTATAATCCTAATTCTTATTTTGACGTAGAAGAGGACAGTAGTGTCATGAAACGCACGTATCAGCCCAATAATCGGAAAAGAAAACGGACGCACGGATTCTTAGTTAGGATGAGGTCGCAAGGTGGCCGCAAAGTTCTTAATAGAAGGCGGGCGAAAGGCAGACACCGCTTAGCTGTTTAATGCCCGATCAGCGGGATGAACGTTTTCCAGCACGACACAGACTGAACAAGTCGGCAGATTTTCGACGGCTTTTTTCAAAAGGGAAACGAACCGCCACGCGGTTATTTGTGATCTATATTTTGCCCAATCACCTATCTTATTCCCGCCTCGGAATTCAGGTTCAATCTAAAATCGGATCGGCAGTTCGGCGTAACTACATCAAGCGGATCGTGCGTGATGTGTTTCGCAAGATAAAAGACAGTTTTCGTGAGCCTATAGACATAATATTTATCGCAGGGAAAAACCTGGTAAATACAAATTATCAGGAATTCAGCGAGGAGTTTAAAAAATCGCTTCAAAAATATTTGCGATGAATGCTTCAATTCCCTCTAAATGTTTATTAGGCGTTTTGAAATTTTATAAACGTTTCATATCTCCTTTGTTGATTCCGGCATGTCGTTTTACGCCAACATGTTCAGAATACATGATGCAAGCTGTAAGCCGTTACGGCGCATTACGAGGATTTGGGAAAGGATGCTGGCGAATTTTGCGTTGTAATCCGTTCTGTAAAGGTGGATTCGATCCGGTGCGATAATTATGGATAAAAGATTATTAATTTTTCTTTTGCTATTTTTTGCAGGTTTTTTTGCCTGGCAAAAATTCGTTGTTGAACCATACGTTAAAAAGCATAACCCTCCTAAGCCCGCCAGCGTTTCATCAACACCTAAGAATGCTCCTGAAACAAAGAATGCTCCTGAAACAAATCCTCAATCCAGTATTTCTACTCCAATTCAACCTGGGACTACGACAACTCTTGCACCAACTGTTTCAACACAAACGCACAAAGTGACTGTTGACACGTCTTTATACATTGCAGAATTTTCAAGTAAAGGCGCAGTGCTTACATCCTTTCGATTAAAAAACTATAAAGATGATTTCGGAAACCCGCTCGAACTGGTACCTGACGAGTTAGCTTCAAAAGCAGTTCCACTAACAATGGACTTTGAAGATCCAGAATTAACACGACGTGCTTTGAATTCCAATTTTTCTGTCAGCAATGAATATTTGAAGCTGGAAGGAAGTTCGACTCAAGAATTACAGTTCTTATTTTCTGATGGACGTTATGCCTTTCGAAAATATTTCAAATTCAAAGCTGACAGCTACATCATTGATTCAATAGTTGAAGCGCACGATGGTTCGAACTTTATTCCGGTTCGGTTAAGCTGGGGACCTGGAATTGAAAGCCCTAAAGGATACAAAAAGCCTCAATATCTAAAACCATCGCAAGCGATCGCAAAAATTGGGGAAAAGGTAATTCGGAAAAATCCTCCGAAAGAAAAAGAATTCGTAAAAATTGGCGCGTTAAGTCAATGGGCCGGTGTTGAGAATAACTACTTCATGGGACTTTTTATTCCTGTAAAACCAGCCGATGCTTATATGACTAATTTAGAGCCTAAATCGAAATCCGTTCACAATGTGGTCGTTCTTGTCGCAGGGCCAAAATCTGAGCCATTTGCGGTACGCATTTTCGTCGGTCCAAAAGATTACGAGCTTCTGAAAAAGTTGGGAATGGGACTCGAGAATGTATTAGATTTTGGATTCTTCGGTCCTGTTGCAAAGATTCTTTTTGATGCGCTGAGGTTTTTTTACAAATATGCGCACAATTGGGGCTGGGCAATCCTGTTATTAACGATTCTTGTCAAGATCATCTTCACACCGTTTGTTCAGAAAAGCTTTAGTTCGCAAAAAAAATTACAAGCCATGCAGCCGGAGATGAAAAAGGTTCAAGAGAAATACGCCAAGATGAAAAATGATGATCCACGTAAACAAAATATGAATACCGAGATCATGGCGCTCCACAAACGATATGGAGTAAATCCACTTGGCGGCTGCCTTCCTATGTTAATTCAAATGCCTGTTTTATTCGCATTCTACAGGGTTCTATCTAATGCAATAGAATTACGACAAGCTCCATTCGCGTTATGGATTCACGATTTGTCGCGGCCTGATCCATGGATGATCACACCGATATTAATGGGCGCCTCTATGCTATTGCAGCAGAGGATGACTCCCATCAGCGATCCGGCGCAACAAAAGATGCTTTATATTATGCCGATCATGTTTACTTATATTTCGTTAAACCTTCAAAGCGGACTGGTCTTGTACTGGCTTTTGAGCAATATTTTAGGTATTGCGCATCAATGGTATTTTCAAAGACAGCAAAAGAAAGCACTTCCAGGGGTAGTACAAAATGCTTAGCCTAGAAAAAGAAAAGAAAATTTGCGCCTTGGTGGAAGAAATCACTGGCATGATGAATATGACTCTAAAAGCGTCTGTGTATGAATCGCAAGGGCAGATCGAAATCAACGTCAGCGGAGCGGATAGAGCTTATCTGATTACAGATAATGGCGAGACGCTGCTTTCGCTTCAATACATTCTTGGCAGGATGATCCGTCAGAATTTTCCGGAGCTGGATGAGCTACACATACTGTTAGATAGTGATGGTTACATGTATCGTCACGAAAGTGATTTGCGTCGAATGGCGCAAAGTGCAGTTCAGCAAGTAAGACGGGAGCGGCGGCGCATTAAACTTCCACCCTTAAATCCATATGATCGACGAATCATTCATATTGAAGTATCACAAAACAGAGACATGGAAAGCTTGTCTGAAGGCGAAGGCTTTTTCAAAAAGATCGTGGTGCAGCAACGCAGAGGACGCGAACGGTATTAGTTCTCCGCATTAATCTCCGGAACTAAGTCATGCTTACCAATCACGAAGATACTATTACAGCTATCTCCACACCTTTTGGGCGCGCTGCTCTTGGTATTGTTCGTATCAGCGGAAAAGATTGCCATTCATTATTGCGGCAAATTTTTGCTCCAAAAAATAATCAAGACATCGTTCCATTTAAACCGATCTTAGGAAGTGTTTTATTGGAAGATGGAAAGTTACTTGATGAAGTGATTTTGACTTACTATGAAAAGCCACATTCATATACGCGCGAAGATCTAGCAGAAATTTCTTGTCATGGAAATCCAATTATTCTTGAACGATTGCTGCAACGCATCATTGCGTCTGGTGCGCGGCTTGCGAATGCAGGGGAATTTACATATCGCGCATTTTTGAACGGCCGGGTTGATCTTGTTCAAGCCGAAGCCATCAAAGATTTAATCGAAGCGGACTCCGCGCATCAAGCCGAATTAGCACTCGATCAGATGAGTGGTCGCTTGAGCCGCTATCTTCAAGATCTTCGTGCTGATTTCATTGAATTAATTGCATTGATGGAAGGCAATATCGATTTCAGTGAAGAGCAACATTATGATTTCATCGACCAGCAGGAAAGCATCCGCCGGCACAACTTGATCCTGTCATCGATTCAAAACTTGATCGGGACTTTTGATCGCGGACGATTGATCCGGGATGGTTTGCGAGTGGTAATTTCCGGACGTCCTAATGTAGGTAAGTCCTGTCTTTTCAATAGCTTGCTTGGGGAAGACCGCGCTATCGTTACCGCTTTTGCCGGTACAACGAGGGATTACATTCGTGAACGGATGGTTGTCGGAGGCTATTTAGTTAATCTTCTTGATACTGCCGGAATTCGGGAAAGTCATGAGGAAATAGAGGAAGAAGGTATCAGGAGAAGCCGGCAAGTAATTGAAAATGCTGATCTTATACTCGTTTTGGTTGATGGCTCAGAACCGCTAGTCAAAGAAGACTTTGAATTGTGGAAGAGTCTTGGCGGTCGCGATGTTCTACTGATATCAAATAAGATGGATCTAGAGAATTTTAATCAACATTCCATTGATGGTGCAAACTCGATTCCTGTTTCAGCCAAAACAGGTTCTGGAATTGAAAATTTGTTAGGCGTTATCCTGAAAAGAATTGAAGATTTGATTCGAGGAAAGGAAGAGGATACTTTGATTTCCAGCTTACGGCATCGTGATCTGTTATCGCAAGCCAAAAAAGCGGTTGAGAAATCTTTGATCGGAGTAAAGGATGGATTGAGTGAAGAGTTTCCTTTGATGGATCTTCACCAGGGATTGGCTTCAATCGGTGAAATCACTGGTGAAGTTACCATCGAAGATATTTATTCTCATATCTTTTCTCATTTTTGTATTGGAAAATAAGAGCATGCGCGATTTTGATGTCATCGTAATTGGAGGTGGACATGCTGGATGTGAGGCTGCATCCGCATGTGCAAGAGGCGGAGTAATGACCGCCCTGGTGACGATGTCTTTGGATGCCATCGGACAAATGTCATGCAATCCTGCAATTGGAGGAATTGCGAAGGGTCAACTGGTGAAAGAGATTGATGCGCTTGGCGGAATTATGGGAATTCTGGCCGATCGTACCGGCATTCAATTTAAAATGCTGAATCGAAGCAAAGGAAGTGCAGTATGGTCGCCACGTTGCCAATCAGATAAAGCTGAATATCGCAAAGCAGTGCGCGGACTTCTTGAAACAACTTCAAATCTTGAACTGATTGAGGGCGTGGGTGAATCTTTAATTCTTGAGCAAAACACTGTAGTTGGAATTCGGCTTTTATCAGCCGAAGAACTTTCCTGTCGCGCTTTAATTATTACTACTGGAACTTTCTTGAATGGATTAATCCATATTGGCGAAAGAAAGATTCAAGCCGGCCGTATTGAAGAACCTGCAGCAACCCATCTATCAGAATCTTTACGTGGTTTTGGTTTTGAAATGGGCCGGTTAAAAACCGGGACACCCCCTCGCATTCATCGTGATTCGATCGACTTTTCGGAGATGCAAGAACAATGGGGCGATTCGGATCCGCTCTTCTTTTCACCGGAATCGAATTCCTTTACGCTTCGGCAAATTCCTTGTCATATCACATATACCAACAAAAGTGTCCATGATGTTATTCGGCAGAATCTGGGACGTTCACCAATGTATAGCGGGCAAATTCAGGGGATCGGTCCTCGGTATTGTCCTTCAGTTGAAGACAAAATCGTGAAATTTCCTGACAAGGAACGGCATCAGCTTTTCATTGAACCTGAAAGTTTGAATACGATTGAATACTACATCAATGGACTTTCTACCTCGCTTCCTGAAGAAGTCCAGCGGGAAATCTTGAAACAGGTGCCAGGCTTAGAAAACGCTGAAATGCTGAAGCCTGGCTATGCTGTTGAATATGATTATGTTCAGCCAACTGAACTTTACCCGACATTAGAAACAAAGCGAATTCAAGGTTTGTATTTCGCAGGTCAAATTAACGGAACATCAGGTTATGAAGAAGCGGCAGCGCAGGGGATTATCGCAGGGATTAATGCATTGTTGCGAGCTAGAAGTGAGCCGCCTTTTGTTATTAAGCGCTGGGAAGGTTATATCGGAATTCTCGTCGATGATTTGGTCACAAAAGGTACGAGCGAGCCATATAGGATGTTCACTTCCAGGGCCGAATACAGGCTAATGCTCAGGCTTGATAATGTCGAAGAACGGTTGACCCCTTATGGTCGACAACTCGGTTTGATTTCAGATTCGCGCTACTCCCGGTTTGAACGGGAGCAGAATCAAATTTCAGAAACCTTAGAACAGCTTCGTGCGAGGCGGATTGTTTACGAAGGCCAGGGTTTAAGTGGGGAGCAATTATTGCGAAGACCGGAAATGACTCTTGAATCGGTCGAGAATTTGGCAGGCCAAAAATTTGAGAACCTGGGTTTAATGCAAAGATTCGCGGTAGAAAGCCGGGTGAAATATCAAGGCTACATTGACCGCCAGATTCAAGAAGCTGAAAAGATGAAGAAGTGGGAATCTCACCGCATTCCGCTAGAAGTAAATTTCAGAACGATTCCCGGATTAACCAGGGAAGTTGCCGAAAAGCTGGATAAAATTCGGCCGCAAACTTTTGGTCAGGCTCAAAGGATTTCCGGAATGACTCCAGCGGCACTATCTTTACTACGGGTTTATCTTGAGAAACGCCGCCGACAATACGAACGCGCCGATGCAATGGAAGGATAGCCTTTCACCATCCTCTCTCGATAAACTTTCCTCGTTTACTGATTTAATTCTGCTCTGGAATTCCAGAATTAATTTAACCGGATATCGCACCCGCCAGGAGATCGATGAGTTGCTGATCGGCGAATCTGTCCTGGCAATGTTGAAGCTTCGAAATGAGGGAATTGCAAAAGCAGGTTCAACCATTCTTGATTTTGGATCTGGCGCAGGAATTCCGGGTCTGGTTTGGGCAATGTTGAATTTGCCCATTCAAATAACATCATTGGAAATCAGGCAAAAGAAGATTGCATTTCAGAAAGAAGTTGTCCGTGAATTAGATTTGAAAGCCAAAATCATGCTCGGTAAATTTCCAGAAGCAGTCGAGCATGAGCGATTCGATTTAATAGTAAGCCGAGCAATCCGATTCGATCCTAAGATTTGGGACAAAGGACGGCCGTTACTCAATGCTGGGGGACGATTTATTCGATTTGCAGCTGGTAACGTCCCAGAAAGTGAATGGCAATCGCTCTCTGTTTCGGATAGAACATCCCTGCAAATTTCATCATAGAAGGGATGTTCCACGTGAAACATTCCGACCTTCTGAACGATGTGATATTCTAGGCCCGTTCCCAAAATCAGTAATTCTCCCCAACTTTCACATGAGCCGTGTTATTGCCATAGCAAATCAGAAGGGCGGAGTAGGAAAAACCACCACAGCTGTCAATCTTTCCGCTTCTCTCGCCGCTGCTGAGCAGGAAACGCTCGTCATTGATCTTGATCCTCAGGGAAATACTACCAGCGGATTCGGAATCGCCAAAGACCAACACGACAACATGTATCATGCTTTGATGTTTTCAAAACCGCTGGTTGAGATCTATTTGTCCAGTCAGCTGGAACACCTCAAATTACTGCCATCCCACCGCGATCTGGTGGGAGCTGAAGTGGAATTAATGCACGAAAAAAATCGGGAACACCGACTACGATCTTTGCTTGAGCCGGTTAGATCTCACTTCAAATACATCATTATTGATTGTCCGCCATCACTCGGACTTTTGACCTTAAACGCGCTCGTTGCCGCGGACGCGGTTCTGGTCCCGATCCAATGTGAATATTTTGCCCTCGAAGGCCTGGCAGATCTGATTGAAACCTTACGCCGCGTGCAACATCAGCTCAATCCGAAGCTAGAGCTTGAGGGCATTGTGTTGACCATGTATGACGAACGAACGAACTTATCGCGGCAGGTCCGTGATGATATCGCCAAGCATTTCGGAGGTTCGCTATTAAAAACTGTAATCCCAAGAAACATCAGATTGGGTGAAGCTCCATCGTTTGGAAAACCGGTTCTGCTGTATGATATTAAATCCAAGGGGGCTGAGGCTTACCTGCACCTGGCCCGGGAGATTATTGGTCATGGCAACCAAAAGAAAGGCACTCGGTAGAGGACTCAACGCCTTGCTTCCAGCTGCAACCGGCGTCGGGAGTGATAAAAGATTTCAAGATCTCCCGATTGAATTAATTGTTCCCAGCAAATTTCAGCCGCGCACTTCATTTCAATCTGAACAGCTGAACGAACTGGCTCAATCGATCAAAAGTAATGGTATCGTTCAACCGGTAATCGTTCGCAAAACCGGCTCGCAATATCAATTAATCGCCGGAGAGCGTCGATGGCGAGCCGCAAAAATTGCCGGGCTAAAAACGATTCCAGCGGTGATTCGTGACGTCAGCGAGTATAAAACACTGGAACTGGCACTGATTGAAAATATTCAGCGGCAGGATTTAAATCCGTTGGAAGAAGCGACTGCATACTCATCATTAATTAGTGAGTTTCAACTGACCCAGGATGAAGTCGCACATCGGGTTGGTAAGGACCGTTCTTCTGTTGCGAATTATTTGCGGCTTTTGAAACTGCCTCAGGAAATTAAGGAGCGGATTCAGAATTCGGAATTAAGTATGGGGCATGCCCGCGCTTTGATCGCTCTTGAGAAAACGAAAGATCAGATTGAGTTATTGAATCGAATTCTGCAGGAGCATTTGAATGTCAGGCAAACTGAAAATCTGATTCGAAATTGGAAAAAACCTGAAAATCACAAACCGAAATCGAGTGCAAAAGCTGATCCAAATGTGCGTTCGGCAGAGCAAAAGTTGCAGGAAATATTGGGGACTCAGGTAGTGATTCGAACTTCGCCGGATGGAAAAGGGCGGATTGAGATTCACTATCACGATACGGACGATCTGATTCGAATTTATGATCTGATCGCCGGAGAATAAAAAGTGAGCAAACGAGACGATCTATCCGGTTTTATTGACCGAGGGGTTCGCATTCAAGGTGAGCTGATTTTTGAAAATACATTTCGGATTGATGGAAATTTTCATGGGACAATCCGATCTGATGATCTGTTGATCATCGGAAACGAAGGTCAGGTGGATGCGGAAATCGAGGTTGGTAGTTTATCAGTAAGCGGGATTGTAAAAGGAAAGATTCATGCAAGGGAACGTTTAGAAGTTCAAAAGGGTGGAAAAGTGTATGCCGATGTTTTTACACCATCACTTTTTATTGAAGAAGGCGGCGTGCTTCAAGGAAGCTGCGCTGTTGAACGTTCTTATATGAATCCATCAGCTGAGTGCAAAACGCTGGAAGAATCCCAATAAACATTCCTGATTGGGTACGTCCTGCCTGTGTGCTGGCAGCATTTCTATATTTCTTGCTGCTATGCTTTTTGATGTTTGTTGTTTCTTCGCGTGCAATGCCGCCCACGGGAGATGAACCTCATTACTTGATTGTTGCGCACAGCCTTGCACTGGACCGTGATATTTCACTTCTGAATAATTATCAGAAGCGACATTATCATTACTTTTACCCCGGCGAATTAGCAAAACGAACCAGTCCATCTGCAGATCATAAACGTGAATTGCCGGCACAAGGACTCGGCCTTTCCATCTTTCTGGCGCCGTTCTATTACCTGACAATGAGAATTTCTCCTGCCTCCGTGGTGGCAGCACTCCGTCTGATAATGTGTAGTACTACGGCAATAGTATTATACAACCTATTAATCTTATTATTCCAGGCAAGATCATCTTCATTTTCGGTTTGGTTCGTCAGCTTTGGAGCATTTGTAGCTTCTCCGATTCTGACCTATAGCAGTCTTTTTTATCCTGAAATTCCTGCGATGTTACTTCTAACATTTGCGATCCGAAAAATCCTGGAAATTGAAGAACACCGCTGGCAGTCTTTTTTCTGGTTAAGTTTAATTCCTGGAGCATTAGTCTGGCTGCATCCAAAATATTTCGCGTTGGGAATTTGCATTTGTATTACTACAGCGATCTGGTATTACAAACGGCTTCGTGTTTATTCCGATGGAAGCCATTACGGAATGTCATTTCTTTATTCGCTAGTTTCTTCGGCAGGAATTTTCAGCTTTTTCCTCTTCCTTAATTTTGAATATGGAGGCTGGTCCCCAAATCGCATTTATGCAGGTTGGGATCGACCTGCCCAAAGCTTACTTGAGTTAATCCGTCAGGAGGGAATTGGTCGCATTGTTACGATGATCAGAATGGCAATAGGATTGTGGATCGATCAAAGATTTGGTTTGATCTGTCATGCACCACTTTATGCGCTATTTTTTCCCGCAGTGATCTGGATGTTTCGATCAAAAACAAACCTCAAATTTATTTTGATCTGGTTTGCAATCCATTTTTTGATTCTATGCTGGGGCGCGCCACTCGGAGGCTTCGCCCCGCCTTCAAGGCACATGATCGTTCTTTTGCCTCTGGTATTGATTCCACTCACCTTCATTGTTTCCGCTGTTTCAGGAGTCAAAAAATATTTAGCTGTGGGAATGTTTGTTCTTAGCTGGTTTTTTGTGGTGTTGATGTTCCTGAATTACAGATTGCTGTTCTCAAATGTCACGTGGCGTAATCCTGATGGAGTTAGTCCTTTTTGGCAAGATCTGCGACTCGATTGGCTCATCCCGAACTTAACAGCAACACATCCAAATTGGCTTCTTGTAGTCATCTGGTGCATTGCGGTGAGCGCAATTTCCTGGGTGATTTATCCGCGAATCCGCAAAATAGAAACCAATCCTTGATGACCCCAAGCGTGTGTGCTAGAGTACTGGTTCGTTTTTTTGACCTGGTTCAGGAACTATGCAGCAATTAAGAAATGTTTATGCAGAAAAAGCGGTCTCTCAGATTCCGCGCATTTTAAGTTTGCAGGATCGGAATTCTTTTTCACCGACGTACGGTTGTATGCATCGCGATTATTGGTTTTATAAGACTTCCGATTTTCCAGATGCCGTTCGGCAGTTCGGTGTGCATGCACTTGCTCTTGTTTATTCAAAAGATTTTCCGAACAATCCATATCGCAACCACCCCAAAATTCTTCAATGGGCACTTGCTGCGATGAACTATTGGATGTCAATCCAACATAGTGATGGTTCGTTCGATGAGTTTTATCCATACGAACGAGGTTGGGTTGGCCCGACTGCGTTTACAACATTTACAATGGTTGAATCATTGAATTTGTTGGGGGGTGAAGTTCCTGCGGAGATTCAAAGGCGATTGCGTGATGCAATTTCAAAAGCAGCACATTTTATTTCCAGCGGTGAAAAAGAAGAAGATCATCTTGCAAATCATCATGCGATGGCATGCCTTGCAGTTTGGAAATCTTACGCCTTGCTGAATGATCCCGGTTTGAAAGCTGGATTCCAAAAACTCTGGAAAGGCTTTTTGGGATATCACAATGAGAAAGAAGGATGGTCTAGAGAATATGACGGTATTGATCCGGGATATCTTTCGGCAACTGTTTCTTTCCTTGGAAAAATTTATGCTGTGAATCCGGAGCCAGAGATCTTTGAAGTATTAAAGAAGTCGGTTGAATTTTGCAGCTACTTTGTTTATCCGAATGGATTTTTTGCTGGAAGCATCGGCAGTCGGAATACACTTCATTTTTATTGTCATGGGTTTGAAATTCTGGCGGAGAAAATTCCGATGGCTGCGGCAATTGCGGAAAAAATGTTGATTGGCTTGTCCGAAGGGAAGCTGGTACCTCCTGAAATTATGTCAGATCGTTATCTTTTTTATCGCGTCCCTGAATTTCTTCAAGCATATCTCGATTACACCGCTCGGCCTGCATCGCTTCCAGAACTTCCTTACGAACGTAAAGAGACTTCCTATTTTCCGGAGTCGCGCATTTATTTTTCATCGCGTGATAAAGAATCTGTAGTTGCCAATCTTGCAAAAGGCGGGGTCGTAAAAGTTTTTGATAGAAATTCAGGGCGGTTGCTTTTAAATGATTGTGGTGTCCAGGGGCGCCTGGTAGACGGTACAATTGTGACGTCTCAATGGATTGATCCATCGTTTCAATGCGTTGCTGAAAATGATCGATGGGAAGTTTCAGGCTCAATGCATGCTGTACCTTCTGCGAAGCTTTTTTCGCCAATGAAAAATTTAGTGTTCCGTGCAATCCTGGTTGGGTTTGGATGGATTTCGTCATTTTCTCATTGGTTGAAAGGAGCAATCCGCAGGTCACTTATGCTGGGACGCCGTCCGGTGAATGTTCATTTCAAACGACGTTTTGAGTGGAATGGAAATAAAATTTCTTTGAGTACTGAAATTTGGAAAACGGGTGGTCCAGAGATTCACGATCTTTCAGTTGGCGACGAATTTTTTGTTCGTTATGTTCCACAGAGCCGATTTTTTCAAATGCAAGAGCTTGATACGAAAGCAAACTTACTAACGCAAGATGAAATTGCTCGCTTAAATCGCGGCGAACGGGTCATCATTCAAACAGAAGTCGGCAAAAATTTATGAGTGGTCATCATCATTCTCATTCGCATGACGATGGTCATCTACCTCATGGTGTTTACGATGTTGATTACTATCATGGCCGGCAAAAAAAGAAGCAATTAGTTTATCGATTGAAGCGCCGTACCGATGAAGTTGAACGCGCGCTGCGTACTTACAATGATGGTCAGTTAAAGAACATTGTGGATGTCGGTACCGCAGATGGATTGATGATGGAAAATCTGCGGCAGCGCATGGGACAACTTCATTTTGTAGGAATTGATTACAGCATTGGACTTTTGAAGGCTGTAAATCTTCCCGGTGTTTTAAAAATTCAAGCAGACGCACTAAAACTTCCGATCCAATCCGCTTTCGCAGATGCGGTTGTCGCTACTGCAATCATTGAACATGTTCCCGATCCTCCTGCGATGATGCGTGAATGCGGAAGAATTCTACGCTCTGGTGGACTTCTGGTAATTACAACACCTGCACCATTTATGGAAAAAGTTGCATCAGCGCTTGGAATCTGGAAAGAAGGCGGTCATGATACAACTTTGAATTTGAAACAACTCAGTCAAATGGCGCGCGAAAACGGCTACACAGTGTTGGAGCAAACGAAGTTCATGTTTTCACCGGTAGGTTTTCCGGCTGAAAAAACAATTGAAAAAATCTTTGGTCCAATCGGTCTTCGTTTGGTAATGGCAAATCAGCTACTGGTTGCGCGTAGAGGATAGGGTGCGGATCCGCGCAGGATGGCTCCGGATCGCGGGACTGATTCTACTAGCAGTATTACTCTGGAAACTGGATTCCTCCGCAGTTTTTGCAGCAATACGGCGTATATCTCCATCATTTTTGATTTGCGCGATTCTGCTGAATATTCCCCAAATTTTTATCAAGGCATTCCGCTGGCGATTCCTGATGCTGGCTCAAGGAATTCAGTACAGTACAAAAAACGCTGCGCTTTCATATTTTGGTAGCATTTTCATTGGTTTATTAACTCCCGGCAGGCTTGGCGAATTCGTAAAGACAATCCATGTAAGCCATGATTGCGGAATCCCACCTCCACGCGCCTTTCCCAGCGTTCTTGTAGATCGTCTCTTTGATCTTTATGCCTTGTTACTTTTTGGTGCGACTGCATTGCTCGCGGGTTCGCAACAAAAAAATAAGGCATTGTTCTTTGCCGAATCTGCATTGTTGCTAATCGTTCCATTGATCGCTATTTTGCATCGAGCAACATTTGAGCGGATTCAGTCATGGGCGATGCGAGCAGGAAAGTTTGGCAGGAAATTTTTTGGAGAAGGTTCATGGTTGCAGGAGTTGCGAAATTTCCTTTTAACACTTCGATGGAACCACATTTTAGTTGCATCAGTTCTCACAGCAATTGCATACGCGATTTTTTTTGGACAATGTTATCTGCTCGCAATTGGATTAGGCATGAACATCGACTTCCTTAAAATTTGTTTTGCTGTATCTTTGGGAAGTCTTGTAACACTAATTCCAATTTCAATATCTGGCCTGGGAACTCGCGAAGCAGTTATGATTGCTTATCTTGGAAGAGCTGGGATTTCTCCGGAATTAAGTTTAGGATTTTCACTATTGGTGTTTGTAACTTTTTATGTTGCTGGTGGATTAATCGGCGCAATTGCTTGGTTTATTAAACCAGTACCGCTGAAAGAAGAATAATGTCACTACGCTTATTGACTGTGATCTTGTTTTTAGTTTTTTGCATTGTGAGTTTGTTTGTGACCAGTCCGCGAATGCCCCCGACTGGTGATGAGCCGCATTATTTAATTGCAGCGCACAGTCTTGCAGTGGATGGCGATTTGTCGCTGCGTGAAAATTACAACAATCAGGACTATTACATTTTTTATAGTGGTCAACTTACGAAACGAACCACGTTTAATCCTGATCGTAGCAAAGAGCTTCCCGCATTCAGTCCTGGTTTATCATTTTTTTTAACACCGTTTTATTGGTTAGCGTTTTACTGGTTCCCATCCAACCTTGTTTCATTTTTGCGTTGCTTAATGTGTGCAGTAACAGCAGTGGCACTGTATCAGGTAATGCTATTTTCTTTTGAGCTGTCAGGATCAGACAAAGGAATTCTGCCGGTTATTCCTGTTTTTGCTTTGGCTTCACCAATTATCACCTATTGCAGTCTTTTCTATCCGGAAATGATTGCATTTTTGTTGGTCGTAATTGCTCTACGCCAAATTCACTCCGCTGAAAATAATCCATTACGATGCGCTATCGTACTGGCAATCATTTCGACCGCTTTGATCTGGATCCATCCGAAATATGTTGCACTTTCAGTGCTCGTGATGTTGATCGGCTTCCGCAAATTAGCAATCGCCGCGCGAAATCGAGAATATTCATTAACAGCCGCGCGTATCCTGCATATTTTGTTTTCTGCGGCAGGTATCTTCACATTCTTCTGGTTCCTTAATTCCGAATATGGAAGCTGGTCTCCAAATCGTATTTATGGAGGCGTTCAAAAAGAAACCAGCCTGTTTGCGCTTTTAAGCAGAGAAGGCATCGATCGAGTTTGGACAATGATCCGAATGATTCCAGCGTATTTTGTGGATCAAAGATTCGGGATCATTGTTTATGCTCCAGCCTATATTGCATTTTTTCCGGCAGTTATTTGGAGTACTCAAAAAGAAGGGACGAAACTTTCTCCTTTATTGATTTTGTTTATGGCTCACTTTCTTCTGCTTTCGTGGGGTGCGCAAATGGGAGGTTTTGCACCACCTTCGCGCCATTTTGTAGTAATGGTGCCGTTCCTGATTATTCCGATTTTGCTTACTTATTCCGATTGGAAATTTTTTCAAAAGATTCTGTTTAATACATTGGCATTCTTTGGCGGAGTGATTACGATTCTCGTTTTGATGAACTACCGATTGGTTTTTACCAATACAACCTGGAGAAATCCTGAGGGATACAGTGAATTTTGGAAATACTTCCATGTGGAGCATTTGATTCCACGATTGACTTCGACTCCGCCTGATTATGTTCCGCTTGCCGTGTGGATTGCCATAGTCTGCATTGTTTCAATCCTGTTGTTTCCAAGGTTCAGGCGCGCGGCGTTTTAGATTTCAATTCGCGAATTGCATCGGCTGCAATCCATCTTGCAGAGGATGAATCTATTTTTGCAATTTGATTAGCAGTTCGCATCGCTTCACGATGCAGGAAAGCATTCCGTTTTCCAATCTGCCGCAAAGCCCAATTCACAGCCTTCTTCACGTAATTGCGAGAATCAGTTGCCGCAGCTTTAATGATAGGAAAGAAACGTTGGAGGTCTGCGTTTGATGCTCTTTTATCGTGAACTGCCAGGCAGGCCATTAATGCAAATGCGGCCCGTTTCACAAATTCCTCTTTACGTTGACTCCATTCCTTAACCTTCTTGTATGCATACGGAGTTTTGTCAAAAAGATTCATGCAGCATTGATCACACACGTCCCAGGAATCAAAATCTTTTACCCAGCGATTCATCAATGCGGGAGTTACTTTTTTTGGATCTGCAACGAAACAAGCAAGAAGTCTCGCTTCATGAATTCCGGATGACCACATTTTTTGTGCAAGGGTGTGATCTTTCCCCACTTCGCGCGCAATTTTACGTAACGTCACAACGGAAATGCCGAGTGTGTTCTTTGAACTGATTCCAAAGCGAGCCATTCCTGCAACGTTGTCAGGATTTTCCATCGCTTTCAGCCTTGAAATTAATTCATCGTAATCCATTTATCCTCTTTCATTTAGGAGTTCGTTTCGTCGTATTGACCTCGATAATACCCTATGTTAGATTACTTGCTTCAAATGGAAAGAAGGCTAGAAGTGTGGCAACCGGAATTACCCATGAAGTAACCGTTCTAATTTTACAACTCGCCTTTATTTTCTTTATTGCCCGCGTATTCGGGGAGATCTTTGAAAGATATTTAAAGCAGCCCAGTGTGCTAGGAGAGCTAGTGGCTGGGATGATATTTAGCCCATATTTATTGGGAGCGCGATTGTCTTTTCCTGTTATTGGAGCATTATTTCCTGCGCTTAGCCCGGATTCATTAGAAGCACAGTCCAACATTCCTGTTCCGTTTCCGCTTTATGCAATCGGTCAGGTTGCTTCTGTTTTGCTGCTTTTTGTGGCCGGATTGCAAACCAATCTTGTAAGCTTCTTGCGATATGCGGGTCGAGCCGGCATCGTAGGCGCAGCTGGAATCGTGATTCCATTTTTTGCCGGCGCATGGATGACAGTCCTATTCGGGCATGCTAAGGGCTTTTTTGATGGGCATGCACTTTTTATGGGTGCAATTCTCGCAGCTACTTCCGTAGGAATTACAGCTCGCGTTCTCAGTGAAATAAAGAAGTTGGATACCCCGGAAGGTATTACAATTCTTGGTGCAGCTGTTGTCGATGATGTATTAGGCATTTTAGTATTAGCTATTGTTGTAAATCTTGTTGAATCAGGAAATATTAATCTTTCTGCGATTGGAATTACAGCCGCTAAAGCATTAGGAATCTGGATTGCACTTTCAGCGTTCTTCATTTATACGGCACCATGGATCGCCCGAATGTGGTCATGGTTCCGAACACCCGGAAGCAGTCTCGTACTTACGCTGTTTGCATGCTTCCTGGCTGCGGCAATTTGTGAAAGTGTAGGTCTAGCATTAATTATTGGCGCTTATATCGTGGGACTTGCTTTCTCCAATACTCCAATTGCCGAAAAGATGATTGAAGAGATGAAAGGCGTGTATCACGTTTTCGTTCCAATTTTTTTCGTGCTTCTTGGAATGCTAGTAAATTTTAAAGCAATGGAACATGCGTTATTGTTCGGAATTGTTATCTCCATTGTTGCAATTGCCGGAAAACTAATCGGATGTGGAGCAGCAGGATTAGCTTGTGGATTTAATTTTTTGGGCGCTACTCGAATTGGTCTCGGTATGATACCTCGTGGAGAAGTTGCTTTGATTATCGCCGGTTACGGACTTACACGCGGTGTAGTGAATCAAGATATGTTTGGAGTTGCAATCCTGATGACGATGATCACAACTTTTCTTGCTCCAATTTTTCTGGTACCAGCTTTCAAAATTCCCGGAAAAGGTTTACGGAGCCTGGAATATGCAAATTGAAGTTCACGGACCGGACTCTTTTTTAGAAGAGTTTCGGCTGAATTTTCATGATCAGTTGGAAAAAAATGGATATGTAAAAGGCCCGAAAGTCGGACAGCATGAAACCTATATGAAGGGAGATGTCATTTTAAGCTTAGAGATCAGCGAAGAATCAGAAGGACGCGAGTGCTGTCTTCATGTGGAATCAGAACAAAGCATCAGTGAGCTGCCGAAAATGTGGGACAATGCATTAGTTGAATATGCAAAACAATTGTTGGATCGCATAGAAAAAAATGCCCAGGATTCAGCATCGGTAAAAAAAGCTTTGAAGTCTTTGTTTTAAGGAACACAAATGGAAATATTTCCTAATTGGACATTCATTCCGGTTGTTACGTTATTGTTAATCCTGGTGTTCGCTTTAAATCGATTATTTTTTCGTCCTTTAGGAAGAATCCTTACTGAACGTCATAAAAGAATTGAAGGTGCGCAATTGGAAGCAGAACAGATTCGCGTTGCGTCACAAGGACGTCTGGAAGAATTTGACCGCAAAATGCGAGAAGCACGTCGCGAATCAGATGAACACATGGCCAGAATCACCGCGGAAGCTATGCAAGAAAGACAACGGATCGTTTCAGGCAAGAAAAGTGAAGTTGAAAAAATGCTTAGCGAAGCAAGAACAGACATTCGAAAAAAGACCGAAGACGCGCGAGGAAAGCTTCTGGCTCTTCGAGATAAATTTGCAATTCTAATTGCTTCCCGAATTTTGAAGCGGCCGGTTTCAGGTAAAACAAAAACATCATGAGAATGAAAAAAGCGCTGATCGTTCTGAGCATTTTTGTATGTGCAATTACATTGAATACTGCATTTGCTGCAGAAGAGCATGTAGCCACAAATGAACATGCAGCAGGCGAAGAGCATCATGAATCACTTGCGTCAATTATCGGAAAATGGGTGAACTTCTTAGTTTTAGTTGGTCTGCTTTATTACTTCTTAGCCAAAAAAATGCAGGGCCCGGATCGTTTCAAAGAAGATTATGAAAAAATTCAAAGTTCAATTGAAAGTGCACGAATTGCCAAAGAGGAAGCCGAGAGAAAATTGCAAGAGTTGGATCAAAAACTCGGGCAATTAAGTGATGAAATTGTTCGATTAAAAACTGCGGCGGCAAAAGAAGCCGATGAGGAAAAAAGGAAGATTTTAGAAGCAGCACAAAAAGAAGCGGAGCGGATTGTTGAACAAGCACATCGTGACATTGATTCCGAAGTTGAAAACGCTCGTAAAGAGCTGCGCAAACAGCTTGCTGATCAAGCTGTAAATCGCAGTCGTGAAATTATTGAACGTGAATTAAATGACCAGGATCAAAAACGTTTGATCTCGGACTACATCGAAAGGTTTGGAAAGTGAGCAACAAAATACTTGTTTCTGCCGTAGCGCGCCGTTATTCGAAAGCGTTGTTAGAGGCTTCAATAAAACAGAAGAATTTTACAAGCGTATTGGATGAGCTGGAAATGTTTCAGAAGCAATTAGCTGACGTTCCTTTGCTTCGGGAATTGTTTTTGAATCCAGCTGTTCCGCCGCAGAAAAGACAAAAGGTTTTGAATGATATCGGAAAGAAGGCTGGCACTCATCAACTAACGCTAAATTTTCTTCGTACTCTGATTCATCGTGATCGCCTGAATCTGTTAGATCAGATCATTGTTTCTGCAGAACAACAGTTTTTGGAACGCCAGGGCATTCTTGTTGTTGAAGTGCTTACCGCACGGCCTTTAGAGCCGGAAGAAGAACGCCAGCTGGTTGGGAAGCTTGAAAAATTTACCGGGAAAAAAATTCAAATCGATAATCACATTGATAAATCATTAGTTGCCGGAGCGATTACGCGAATCGGTACAACTTTATATGACGGAAGTGTGACAACGCAGCTAGATCAAATGAAATTAATAATTACGAAATGACCATACTTCGAGAATTGAATAGAGATTTTCTCCCCCTTATGAAGGGGGGAGATCAAAGTGGGGTTGGAGTGTATTCCGATGATCCCAACCACCCCTAACCCCTCCTTCATAAGGAGGGGGAGCATCATGTTCGCACATTGAGGAGGAATCATGGCAAATATTCGCGCCGAAGAAATTACATCGATCATTCAGCAAGAGATTGAAGGTTACGAAGCGATATTAGATGTCAAAGAGACCGGGACTGTTTTGTCTGTTGGAGATGGGGTCGCACGAATTCATGGTCTTGAAAAAGTAATGTATGGTGAACTAATCGCATTTCCACATGAAATCGTGGGTCTCGCATTGAACCTTGAAGAAGATAATGTCGGCGCAGTTCTGTTGGGTGATTTTTCCAAAATCAAAAGTGGTGATCAGGTCAAACGCACAAGCCGGATCATGTCAGTTCCGGTCGGACAGGAACTTGTTGGGCGTGTTATAAACGCAATTGGTCAGCCAGTTGATGAGAAAGGTCCGATTGAATGCCAAGAGTGCTTCACCGATGGAACGCATTGCACCAGGAATTGTCGATCGGCAACCGGTGCGCGAGCCGTTGCAAACAGGAATTAAAGCTATCGATGCCATGATTCCGATCGGACGCGGTCAGCGTGAGTTGATCATTGGGGATCGTCAAACCGGAAAAACAGCAGTTGCTATCGACACGATCATTAATCAAAAAGATAGCGGAGTTATTTGCATTTATATTGCAATCGGTCAGAAAAATTCAACCATTGCGCAAGTTGTAAAAACACTCACTGAATATGATGCAATGCGTTACACCATTGTTGTTGCTGCGCCAGCCAGCGATCCTGCTCCGATGTTATATCTCGCACCTTATGCAGGATGCGCGATCGGCGAATTCTTCAGAGACAATGGTCAACATGCACTTACGATTTATGATGATCTTTCAAAACATGCTGCGGCATATCGTGAAATTTCGCTGGTTCTGCGACGTCCGCCCGGCCGCGAAGCATATCCTGGCGACGTATTTTATTTGCACTCCCGTTTGTTAGAACGTGCTGCGAAGATGAGCGATGCACGCGGCGGAGGTTCACTTACTTCACTTCCGATTATTGAAACACAAGCTGGTGACATTTCTGCTTATATTCCAACAAACGTAATTTCAATTACAGATGGCCAGATTTATTTAGAAACGGATTTGTTTTATTCCGGAATTCGTCCGGCTATCAACGTTGGAAACTCTGTTTCACGCGTTGGAGGAGCTGCACAAATTAAAGCAATGAAACAGAGTGCCGGTATGTTGCGGTTGGAATTAGCCCAATATCGTGAACTCGCTGCATTTTCACAATTTGGTTCTGATTTGGATGCGGCGACTCAAAAACAATTGGCCCGCGGTGCACGACTCACTGAAATTCTGAAACAAGATCAGTACCAACCGCTGTCAGTTGAAAAACAAGTTCTAATTATTTTTGCTGCAACCAATGGATACGTGGATGATCTTCCGGTAGATGTAGGCCGTAAGTTTGAAGAAGAGTTATATAAGTTCCTGGATACTCAACGGCCGCAGGTATTGAAAACACTGGCACAGAAGAAACAGGTTGATGATGAAATGAGAAAAATGTTGACTGAGGCTTTGGACGATTTCAAAGCTCGATTCGTAGAAGGACTGAAATAGTTTTCAATGGCTACAATAATTGATCTTCGCCGAAGAATTCGGAGCGTTAAGAACACGCAGCAAATCACGAAAGCCATGAAAATGGTTTCCGCTGCGAAACTTCGCCGTGCTCAGGAGACGATGATGGCTTCGCGTCCTTATACCGCGAAGCTGATGGAGGTTCTTGCAAGTCTTGCCACTCGTGCAAATCCAGAGGATCATCCGTTGTTGAAAGTAAAAGGCGATCAGAATGTGGAGTTGATGGTTGTTACTGCTGATAAAGGATTATGTGGATCATTCAATGCAAATCTGATCAAAGCAGCATTACATTTTTTGGATGAGCGAAGAAATTATAATCTCAGCCTTCATCTTATAGGCCGCAAAGGTGTTGATTATTTCAAGAAGCGTAAGTACATCGTGACAAATCAATACACAAATATTTTCAGGCAGGTTCGTTTTGAACAAGCCAAAGAGATTGCTGATAAAACGATTCGTGCCTATACCGAAGGGGATCTGGATGCGATTTACCTTGTATATAACGAATTCAAATCGATGCTTTCACAACGTATCATTTTGAAACGGCTCTTGCCTCTGGAACGACTTCCGGAACCAACTGCAGTGCAAACTCTCGATTACATTTATGAGCCGGATCCTGAAACTATTTTTGATAAGTTGTTACCTCATTATCTGGAGATTCAAATTTATCAGGCACTGTTAGAGTCTTCAGCCGCTGAGCACGCGGCGCGCATGGCAGCGATGGAGTCAGCAACTGAAAATGCGAAAGATATGATTGATTCTTTGACGTTAAAGATGAACAAAATCCGCCAGGCTGCAATTACGAAAGAGATTATTGAAGTTGTCAGCGGTGCGGAAGGTTTAGGGTAAGACATTTTAATCGCAGAATTCGCAGAGCACGCAGAATTAAATATTTTTTTCTGCGAACTCAGCGTCCTCTGCGGTGAATAAAGAAAGAGGTTGGTAATGATTAAGCCAGATTTTGAATATAAAAGTGCAGGCACCATCGTTTCAGTAATCGGACCTGTAATCGATGTCCAATTTGAAGCGGAAGAGCTTCCGTCAATTTATAACGCGATCCGTGTTTTTGATGAAAGTGTGGGCAATACAAAAGTAGATATTACTTGCGAAGTTGAACAGCATTTGGGTGAAAATCGTGTTCGTGCAGTTTCGATGCAACCAACCGAAGGTTTAATCCGCGGAATGAAGGTTTATGACACCGGCAGTCCGATTAGCGTTCCTGTTGGACGTGAAACACTGGGCCGGGTCATCAATGTTCTAGGACAGCCGGTGGATGAAGGCGGGCCGGTGAATGCGAAAAAGTTTTATCCGATCCATCGTCATGCTCCTACTGTTGCGGAACAAAACACAAACCTTGAAATGCTTGAAACAGGAATCAAGGTAGTCGACTTGCTTGAACCTTATTTAAAAGGAGGCAAGATCGGTCTATTTGGCGGTGCTGGTGTAGGCAAAACTGTCATCATTCAAGAATTGATTCATAACATTGCCAGCCAACATGGTGGCTTCTCAGTATTTGCCGGAGTGGGTGAACGCACGCGCGAAGGAAATGATTTGTGGCTTGAAATGAAAGAATCGGGAGTCATCGATAAAGCTGCCTTGATTTATGGCCAGATGACTGAACCTCCAGGTGCAAGACTTCGTGTTGGACTAACTGGCCTTACAGTTGCTGAATATTTCCGCGATGAAGAAGGGCAGGATGTGCTTCTGTTCATCGATAACATTTTCAGATTCACTCAAGCTGGTTCCGAAGTTTCAGCACTTTTAGGTCGAATGCCATCAGCAGTTGGATATCAACCAACATTGGCAACTGAAATGGGTGAATTGCAAGAACGGATCACATCAACGAAAAAAGGATCAATCACCTCCGTTCAAGCAATTTATGTTCCTGCTGATGATTACACTGATCCTGCACCGGCAACTGCCTTTGCACACCTGGATGCAACAACAAACCTATCACGGCAGATTGTTGAACTAGGAATTTATCCTGCGGTCGATCCTCTCGCTTCAACTTCACGCATTTTGGATCCACGAATCCTTGGTCAGGAACATTACTCTGTTGCACGCAAAGTTCAAGGAATTTTGCAGCAGTACAAAGACTTGCAAGACATCATTGCAATTCTTGGAATTGATGAACTTTCTGAAGATCAAAAACTTACTGTTGCACGCGCCAGAAAAATTCAGAAATTCCTATCCCAGCCATTTTTCGTTGCTGAACAATTTACAGGACGTTCAGGAAAATATTGTAAGGTGGCCGATACCATTCGTGGGTTTAGGGAACTTGCGGAAGGTAAGTACGATGAGATTCCTGAACAAGCTTTTTATATGAAAGGCGGCATTGAAGAAGTATTGGAAGAAGCCGACAGGATGAATAAGGAATAGTAAGGAACTAGAATGTCCACGCCTTCTCTTCCAACAAAAATTCGACTCGATATTGTAACACCTGAGCGACTGCTGCTTTCTGAAGATGTCGATGAAGTCACAATTCCTGGCTCAGAAGGTTATCTTGGAATCCTCCCTGGTCATCTACCACTTCTAACTTTGTTGGGTACAGGTGTTTTGAGTTATCGCAAAGGAAATCAAAAAGTAATTTACGCGTGTAGTGATGGTTTTGCAGAAGTACTTCCAGATCGCGTAATTATTACAGCATCAACGATTGAACGTCCGGAAGAAATTAATGTTGCACGTGCAAAAGCAGCAAAGGATCGCGCTGAACAACAGCTCTCAGGAAAAGGAGATGTTGATGTGGACTCTTTAATGGCTACGGTGAAGCGAGCTGCGGTCCGAATTCAAGTTGCTGAATCAGTCGGCCGAGTTTAAGCCGCATCCTCTAAATAATGCTCGACAAACTATTGTATCGCTGGGAAGAACGGCTTTCTAAAGTCGATACGAATCGTGTAACACTTCCATTTGAGTGGGGCTTAGATTTTTTAAATCACGGTTCTTATCTTAACGATAATCCATATTCAGAATTAGTGCGTTTTAACAAAGATTCCATTGAAGATAGCGATCGTTTTTTTGATCCAGGTGCGCCCACTGAATTTGTGTTGCTAAAAGATCGTGTGATTTTTTCAAGCGCGATCAAAACTCCATACCATGTGAACAACACTGCAAGTTGCAGGTTGTTTGAACCAAGTAAACCAAATGGGAATGGAATCATTGTTGTTCCACAATGGAACGCATCAGAGCACGGGCACGTTGCGTTGTGCAAAATGTTATCTCGATTTGGATTTACAGTTCTGCGGCTAACACTTCCGTATCATGAAGAAAGAAATCCGCAAGGTCCACGCGCAGATTTTCTGGTAAGTCCGAATGTGGGCCGCACAATTCAAGCGATGCAACAGGCAGTGCAAGATCTTCGTCGCTCTGCAGATTATTTAGCAAACCAGGGAATCAAAAGAATAGGAGTTATGGGAAGCAGTATCGGGTCCTGTATTAGTTTTCTTGCTTACTTACATGATGAACGTTTCGAAGTTGGTGTTTTTAATCATGTCTCCAGCTTTTTTGGGAAAGTGGTATGGCATGGAATCAGCACTCGTCATGTACGTAAAGGATTTGAAGAGAAGCTTTCCGAATCGCAGCTTCATGAAGCCTGGGCAGTCTTGAGTCCGAATACGCACGTTGGACGGAAGCGGCTTCAAAATCCAGGAAAGCGACTTTTTATTTCCGCACTTTATGATTTAACATTTCCTCACTATTTAGCACGCCTCCTTTTTGCGGAACATGATAAGTTTCATGTTCCATATGAAACCGCCTATCTTCCTTGCGGACATTACACCAGCGCAATTGCTCCCTTCAAATACCTTGACGGCTTTCACATCACACAACATTTCCGCAAACACCTTCGATAAATAGAAGAAGATCCAGGATACAAGATGCAGGATACAAGACGTTTAATATGCTTGTATTCGCGTCAAAACACCCAGCATCCTGTATCCTGTATGTTGCATCACGTTGTTATTTACTGAGACGTTTATTTAACGGCGGCCGTCTCATTTCTTTGGTTCATTTGAACCGCTACAATAGCAGTGATCATAAATTATTCCATGGCAAAATCCGGGAAAGATCCGTTAATTGGTTCGCGGATCAGAGAATACGAAATACTGGATTCAATAGGGCGGGGAGGAATGGGCGCGGTCTATCGTGCGCGCCATATTTATTTAGATAAACACCGAGCAATCAAAGTAGTTCATCGCAGCCTTACCGAAAGCGAAGATTTTGTGAATCGTTTCATCCGCGAAGCAAAAGTCCTCAGTGAACTAAATCATCCTAACGTCGTTCAGCTTTACGATTTCGGAATGCTTGATGACAACACATTTTTTATGGTGATGGAATTAATTCAGGGTGAAACTGTAATCGAAAGGATTCAAAGAGAAGGACGATTATCCTCTGAAGAATCCGTCCGAATCGTGCGTGAAGCCGCATTAGGTTTGAGCAGTGCTCACAAAAAGGGGATTATTCACCGCGATATTTCGCCGGACAATTTGATTCTTGTTCGCAACGAATCCGGAAACGAAATCACAAAGGTAGTTGATTTCGGAATCGCCAAGCCGTTGCATGAAGATACCGGCCGCTTCACGATGACCAATTTTTTTATCGGCAAACCGGAATATTCGAGTCCCGAACAATGTGGAACGTTAAAAGACAATGAAAGTCTTGATCAACGCTCCGATATTTATTCGCTTGGTGTAACTTTGTTTCAGATGCTAACGGGAAGATTGCCATTTCTTGCATCCACCCCGCAAGGATATTTGCTGAAGCACGCTAACGAAAATCCAAAATCTCCATCGACATACTTGCCGCATGGTGAAATTCCAAAAGCGTTGGATTCGCTTGTAATGAAAATGCTTACCAAGCGGCGCGAAGAGCGGCATCGTAATCTGGAAAAAGTAATCGAAGAGCTTGACGACATTTCATTTACAGAAAGTCCAACTTTGGCGTCATTAGTAAAGCAAGCACAAATGGCGAAGGACGAACCGGAGAGTGATCAAACTTTGAGAGCAGATCGCGAATCATTCTTCTCTCCTCCTGAACTTTCAGCGAAAGTGGCTGAAGGACGTGATGCTCCAACTGAACCTTATGAAAAGCAAACTGTTGTTAGAAAGGAATACACTTCAACCACACCGATCCGCGCAGCTTCGCGGAAAAAATCCAATCAAACCGCATTAATTGCGCTTCTTATCGTCCTGTTCGTTGCAATGTTCGGAGCGGGCGGATTCTTTCTATATCGTGTTTTCAACGAAAAAAAGATTGATTTTGCAAACACCGAACTTATAAGTTCGGCAGAGCAAGCGCTGCAATCCGGTGATGACAAAAAAGCTGAAGAATTATTGAAGCAAGCTGAAGCGCAAAAAATTCCAGGTCAGGAGGAACGTCTTAATCGATTACGAGATGGAATTGCGGCGATACGGAAACAACGAATTTTGGCCGCGGCATCAGAGCATTTACAGAAGAGCAAAGAATTGATAGCTGCTGGCAAATTAGATGAAGCATCCGCTGAGCTGGCAGCTTTGCAACGGTTATCTCTTCCCGAATTTCAAAAAGAAATTGAATCCGCAACCGCGGTAATTGAAGAACGAAAAAAGAAAACCGCAACACTAAAAGAAGCCAATCAGTTGTTAAGTGAAATTGATTCGGCATTAAGCTCCGGCAATTTTGAATTAGCTGATCGAAAACTTCGTTCGTTTAAAAGCAAAAAATTTCAGGGATTCGAAAATGATATCGCATTGTTAGAAACGAAAGTTGCCGATGCTAGAAAGGAGTTCAATTTACAAAAGGGGACACAGCTTCTGGATGATGCTGAAAAATTATTAACAGAACAAAAAACAGACTCGGCAACTCAACGTGTTAAACAGGCTGAATCTTTACATATTCCGGATTTGGATCCGCGCATCGGTTCGATCAAAGCACGTATTTCAGCGCAGCAAAATCAAAACACGGCTTTGCAAAATCAAAACAACGAAAATTCGACAAAGGCAAAAAGTTTGATCAAGAGTGCGAGATTGTTAATTCAGATGGGGCAAATCAGTCAGGCACAACAATGGCTATCACAGGCGCGAGCACTGGGAGTAACTGAACTCCAGCGAGAAATTGATTCGCTGGCACTGCAAGCAAAAAATGCAAATGTGCGTCCTGCCGGAGTTAAAGGGTTTGCACTTGCAGAGAATGCAATACAACGAGGTGATTGGATTGAAGCTCAGAAAATTTTAAAAGCGAATCAAGCAAATCAGCCGGCAGGTTTTGAAACACGTATTGCAGAACTCAACGAAAAAATAAAGGCATTGCAGCCTTATGTTGGATTTGGTATACGCAACCGAAAGTGGTCTGATGCAGATAAGAAGGAGCATGGTGTTGATTTTGGCGCAATTGTAGGCAAGGTGGATCCGGGTTCACCGGCGGATCGATCCGGATTAAAAGTTGAGGATATCATTATTGAATACAATGGGACGTTGCTGGTGGATGATTCCCAATTGCCGTGGCTTGGTGCATATTCGAAACCAGGGAGTGTAGTGGAGCTAAAAGTTATACGCAACGGAGAACGATTGAATATCCGAGTTCCGGTGGAATCAAGCTCGAACCGCTGAGGCACAAAGATTTATTTTTCGTTAAGTTTCTTTTCGAGTTCTGCGATCTTTGTGGTGAGAGTTTGAAGATCCCGTAAGATATCAGGAAGGCGGACAAACACTGCACTGGATTTAAGCCATGCACGATTATCAATCGCAGGGTAGCCGGAAATTAAACTGTCTTCCTTCACCGAATTTGGAATTCCGGTCTGAGCAGTGGCAACGGTGTTATCTCCTATTTCAAGATGTCCCGCAACTCCAACCTGTCCAGACAGAATTACATTTTTCCCGATCGTAGTTGTACCTGCCAATCCGACCTGTGCACACAAAATGGAATTCTCACCGATGTCTGATGCATGGCCGATCTGCACCAGGTTATCGATCTTCGCTCCTTTGCGAAGGCGGGTTTCACCAATCGCAGGACGATCGATGCAAGTGTTCGCTCCGATTTCTACATCATCTTCCACAACAATGCGCCCGGTTTGGATGATTTTGTAATGCTGTCCATCTTCCTGTTTTGCAAATCCAAAACCTTCCGTTCCAATGACTGCACCGTTTTTAATGAATACACGATTTCCAATTTCAACATCTTCACGGACTGAAACATGAGAATGGATCACGCATTGACATCCGATTTTTGTGCCGCGTGAAATCGTTGCATGTGAAAATATGTAACACTCATCACCGATTTCTACATTTTCATCGATAGTAACGTATGCGCCAATGAACACATCTTTTCCAATCTTCGCTGTTGATGCAATCCGTGCATCTTTTGAAATTGAAGGATCCGGCCGATAAGGACGATAAAAGAGTTCCAGAGCTCTGGCATAAGTAAGGTAAGGATTTGGATGCCGTAGTACGTTTCTGCCGTTCACTTCAGTTTTAAAATCAGCTATCACTGCGCCGGCTTTACTTTCTTTAAGTCTCGAAACGTATTTACGGTTTGCAATGAAGGTAATCATTCGGGGAGTTGCAGTCTCGATTCGATCAACGCCTAAAATTTCAAAATTAGGATCGCCTTCGAGCTTGCATTGTAAAAGTTCGGCAAGTTCATTCAATCGCATAAGACAATCGACTTATTATAACTGGTGCAGTCCAATTAGTTATTATCTTGAATCGAAGCTGGGCCACGAGACGCAAAAAAGCCACTTGGGAAAAACTGGTTCGTTTTTTCAAGCAAGAATTCGTTGATTTCCTGTGCGGTTGATAACGTCAAACAATGTTCAAACAATTCTCTTGCATCGGAATATCGGACCGATCTTACAATCTGTTTAATCAGCGGAATTGCCACCGGGTTCATTGAAACTTCATCAAGTCCCAGGCCCAACAACACAAGTGCATATTGCGGATCTGAAGCCATTTCGCCGCATAGTCCCACTTTAACTCCGGCTTCATGAGCTTTATCCACAATAAATTTCATCAAACGGATTACCGTTGGATGCATCGCATCGTATAAATAAGAAAGATGATCATTATTGCGATCGACCGCTAACAAATATTGAATTAAATCGTTTGTGCCGATGCTAAAAAAATCTACTTCTTGTGCCAACAGATCTGCGGTCAATCCCGCAGATGGGACTTCAACCATTATTCCTACAGAAATATTTTCATTGAAATCCAGTTTGTTAAGCCGAAGTTCTTCCTTTGCTTCTTCCAGAGTTGCTTTCGCTTCTCTTAATTCACTCAATCCTGAAATCATCGGAAACATTATCTTCAACCGGCCGTAAACGCTGGCCCTGAGCAACGCCCGAAGCTGAATCTTAAACAATTCTTTTTTCTGAAGACAAAAACGAATTCCGCGAATACCTAATGCCGGATTGGGCTCCCGATTTGCGCCATTCCCATTGCCGGTGTAAATTTTTCTGCACCAAGATCTGCAGTTCGAACGATTGCGGAATGCGGATAGACTCGCTCCGCCAGATTTTTGTAAACCTGAAAATGTTCATCTTCGGTCGGCAACTTATCAGGATTTGATAGAAACAAAAATTCAGAACGATAAATTCCCACACCCTGTGCACCTGATTTTATTGCAGTCTCAATTTCATCCGGCAATTCGATGTTTGCTTGAACTATTATTTTCCGTCCGTCTTTTGTAATCGCCGGACGATCCTTCATCGAAATCAGGATGTTGGAATGTTCTTCGTAATACCGTTTTTTGTTTTGATATTCACGGAGTTGAGTCGGTGTTGGATCCAGAATCACGACCCCTTCGTAACCATCAACGATTACCATTTGTCCGGAACGCGCAACTGAAATCACGGAGTTCATTCCGGTAACAGCAGGGATTTCCAGAGATCTCGCAATAATTGCGGTATGACCTGTCTTGCCTCCAACTTCAGTTACAAATGCAACCACTGGCGCATTTTGAAGTTCTACAATGTCGGAGGGACTCAGTTGATATGAAAAAACGATTACTTCTTCATCAACTTCAGCGATTTTATGTACATCGATTTGAGTTAAATTTGCTTGAATACGATTGGCAACATCTTCAACGTCATCACCACGCTCTTGCCAATATTTATCTTTCATGTTGTTAAATTCTTTGGCCCATTGTGATGCTGTTTCATTCAGAGCCCATTCCGCATTTACACGCTCTTTTCGGATAATGTCTTCCGTCTTGGCAACCAACAGCTGATCATCAAGCATCATGATCTGGGCATCCATCAAATAACTATGGCCTTCTCCCAGTCTCGCGCTTAATTGCTCCTTTAACCCGGCCAGCTGCATCTTTGTTTTTTCTAACGCTTTGTGGAATCGCTGGAGCTCTTCTTCAATCTGGCTTTCTTCCAACTCCAGGCGGAATACAGGCATGTGTTGTTTTTCAAGCAAAAGGAGTTTGCCATAACCAATTCCTGGCGATAATGGCGTTCCTTTGTTGAGATTCTTTTTCATTTACTCGCCTTCATCAAATTTGCGTTCGACTAAATCGCAAATCGCTGTCATCGCTTCCTGCTCATCTCCGCCTTCAGTGGTGATCGTGATTGTGCTTCCCATGTGAGCCGCTAAGACCAGAACTCCTAGAATGCTTTTTCCATCACTAAGTTGTCCGTCTCTTGAAAGATTGATCTTCGATTCGAATTTCGTAGCCAGTTGCACCAGTTTAGAGGCAGCGCGGGCGTGCAACCCTTTCTTATTTGAAATTAAGACTTCCCGCTGAAGCATAACCTAATTAATTTCAGTCCTGATCTTGTTCGAATCATGTTTCACATTGTAAAACAAAATTTCACATTATGAAACGCATTATTGTTTTAAGGATAGAATTTCGCTGGCCAGGTAGATGCTCTTTTTTCCTTGTTCATGAATCATCTGTGCCAGCTCTTTCAAGCTGTATCGATCCCCCACATTTACAATCTTAATCAGCATCGGCAAATTAACGCCGGTAATAATTTCAACCTTGTCCGATAAAAACGACAAACTAATGTTTGAAGGTGTTCCACCGAACATATCGGTTAAGATCAGCACACCATTGCCTTGATCTACTTTGGAAATCGCAGACGAAATTGTCTTTTGAATGTCAGACATGTCATCGTTCCAATCAACCGTAATTGGGACAATATTTTCCACATTTTTCCCGACAATAATTCTCGTTGTTTCCACCAACTCTTGCGCTAATTTTCCATGTGTAACGATGAGAATCCCTACCATATTTCCCTTCTCCAAATAACTATTTAAATCCTAAATCCGAATATCGAAATCCGAAATCGTTTAGGATTTTGAATTTAGAATTTCGGATTTCACAATATTTATTTTACTCTTTATTAATATCTCTATGCTTACAGCGGACTTCGTTCCCGAGTGATTTCAAAAATTCTTCAAGATAGTTTGCAATCGCTACGGATCGATGTTTGCCGCCCGTACAGCCGATCGAAACTGTTAAGTATGTTTTTCCTTCCCTTGTATATTTAGGCAGAAGAAAAGTAAATATCTCCTCCAACTTTTGCAAAAATTCACGAGAGTCCGGTGATTCCAGAACAAACTTTTTGACACCGATATCCATCCCATTTTGATTCTTAAATTCAGGAACAAAGTACGGATTTGGCAAAAAACGAACATCAAAAATAATATCGCTGCTGAAAGGAATACCGTGTTTGTATCCAAAACTAATAATTGAAATTACCAGCGGTTTAGCATTATTTGATGCGGCATAGATCTTGTTAATATGTTCGCGCAGCTCATGAATATTAATCGTAGAAGTATCGATGATGATGTCAGCAAATTCACGAATAGGACCTAACCGTTCACGTTCTTCCGTAATGCCTTGTAGAACTGGTCGATCAAAAGCGAGTGGATGAGGGCGTCGAGTTTCACTGAAGCGGCGTTGCAGAACATCATCGGAAGCTTCCAGGAATAGAATCGAGAAATTGTAGCCTTCCGCTTTCATCTTTTCGTATTCAGCGAGGAAGTCATGAAGGAAGTTCCCTTCACGAATATCAATAATCAGAGCAACATTGCGGATTTCTTCTCCTTTGCGTGTACAAAGTTCGACAAATGTTGGAATTAATTTTGGGGGCAAATTGTCTACGCAGAAAAATCCGAGATCTTCGAAGCATTTCATTGCTCCGCTTTTTCCCGAACCTGAAAGGCCGGTGATTATGATGAATTGGGTAGGGGCTTGTACTACGCTCATCCTCTAATAATAAACGATCCTACAGGTTGACGCTTTTTTCACCACTAAGGCACAATGGCACGAGGAATCACTATATAAGAATTCTAAAAGTCGTGAAACCTGGTGTCCTGGTGCCCTCGTGGTGAAAAAGACGTTTACTTGACGGTGGGGTCGGCGGCAATTTCATCGATTTTATCGGCCAGTTGTTTGCTGGCGTTATAGCCTTGCGTACGAAGGAGATAGTTGCGAGAGGCAACCTCAATTAAGATGGCAATATTTCTGCCGGGAGCTACCGGCATCCGAACTAATGGTAGTTCCACCCCCAGAACTTCATATGTGCTTTCCTCCAGCCCGAGCCGGTCATATTCAACATCCGGTTTCCAGCGTTCCAGCGAAACCACCAGCTGAATTTTTTGTGCAAGGCTAATCGCTGAAATCCCGAAGAGGTCTTTAATGTTGATAACACCCAATCCGCGTAATTCCATATGATAGCGGATTAGATCTGGCGCACGTCCAATTAAGACTTTATCGGTTGTCTTTTTGATTATGACAATATCATCGGAAACCAATCGATGACCTCGCACAATAAGATCGAGCGCGCATTCACTCTTACCAATTCCACTTTCGCCGATCAACAAAACGCCGAGGCCGAATACATCCAATAGATCTGCGTGTAAGTAAGTTTTTGGTGCGAGTAAATCTGAAAGGAATGATGTAATTTTTTCGATGCAATCGGAAGTCACATGCGCTGTGACCATCAGGGGAATGCGATGAGCTTCCGCTTCACGGATCATTTCTGATAAAGGCTGTTGTCCACGCGTAACGATGGAACATGCGATGTCGATTGAGTAAAGTTGCTTCAATACTTCTTCACGTCTGCTTTGATCCAATTGCTTAAGATACGCTAATTCGCTTTCACCGAAAATTTGAACACGACCGGGACGTACGTATTGTGTGAATCCAGTAAGCGCAAGACCAGGCTTTTGAATTTTCGGGAAGTGAATTCGATTGGCGAGCCCTTCTTTGCCTGCGATAACTTGCAGATTCAATCCCGCCGCTTTTTCAGTTAGCAATTCAGAGACATGAACATAAGGGCGCTCAATGTTTTGAACCTGCATGTTTAGGGGGCGACTGTTGCGCCCGCTTCCTCCTGTTTAATCAACTGAATCAATTCTGATTTCCCCGGCCTTTGAAGTAGTTTCGTCAGGAAAGTTGGTGATTTCAATAAACGTGATAATGCAGCCAATGTTCGAAGATGGAGCACGGATGCGTTGGAAGGCGAAATCACCACAAAAAAGAAATAAGTAGGCTGGCCATCAATGGCGCGAAACTCAACTCCGGTTTCGGAATAGCCGATCGATAAAATTACATCATTTAAATTATCGATTTTGCAATGTGGAATCGCCACTGCATTTCCGATGCCGGTACTTTCTTGATTTTCTCGTTCGAGCAATTTCTGAAACAATAGTTGATCGTTTGTGTACCTGCCAGACTTGCAAATAGCTTCGGAAAATTCTTTCAACACGGAAGATACATCGGTGCCCGTAAGCGAAGGCAAAATCAAATTTTCGTTTACCAGGTCCGATAACTTCATATTAATTTCCACTTTGAGGCCCGCATCGCTCCCTGCCTCCGCAGCGCCGCCTCTACGTCTCAGGATCGATTAAACCTACATTGCCATCTTTCCGACGGTATAAAACTGTAATTTTATCACTATTAATATTCCTAAAGACTAAGAATGGCTCATTTCGCCGTTCTAACTGCATCATTGCTTCATCTTGCGACATCGGCTTGATATCTTGTTTGCGAGCTCGTATTAATCGCGGAGTTTTTGTAGTCTCCGCCATATTTTCAGTCATCTTTACAGCTCTAGCCGGTGCTTTTCTTTTTCTTCCTCTTAGTTTTTCTTTATGTCTTTTAAGCTGATTCTGAACTTTTTCTATCACTGCATTGATAGACTTGAAAACGTCTGGCGTTTGTTCAATTGCGTTAAAGACTGCGTTTCTGTTGTGAACTAACAGCTCAGCTTTATAACGATGTCTGAAGTATTCTAACGTTAGTGAAACATCCAGTACTTCATCAAGGGACACAATTTTCCTTAGCTTCGACTCGGTGTGTCTTTGTATTTGATCTGTTAAGTCAAAACCCCGTGTTGTGTAAGCGATGTTCATGGCGTACCCATCCTTGAAAACGACGTTCTTTGGCTATCTGCAAGAACTTCTATATTAGAACTTATCTCAATTGGATAATGCAGGGGAGCACAGGTGCGGAGGAGCAGACGCGCAAGTTTGCAGTTCCCCCGCAGCTCGGCTCCGCCGCCCCTCTGCGGCCGTAGATTAGAGATTCGTATTAGTTGTGGCATAAGGCTGCTCGGCATATGGTGCTTGAATTATTGCGATACGACAGATCGTCTCTGATGTGATGGCGGGATTTTCATATCCTCGCGATATTTGGCGATAGTTCTGCGGGAAATCTTCAGCCCCTCTTTTTGAAATATGCTTGTAATCTCCGAATCACTCAAAGGCTTTCCCGGATTCTCCGCTTCAATAATTTTCTTCAACCGCTCCTTAATTGATAGTGAACTAACATCAACTCCTCTGGAATTGGAAAGCGAACTGTGAAAGAAAAATTTCATTTCGAAAACGCCCTGCGGCGTGTGCATATATTTATTAGTCACCGCGCGTGAAACTGTAGACTCATGCATTCCAATATCTTCAGCAACAGTTTTCAGAATTAATGGTTTCAAAAATTCGATTCCATAATCCAGAAAAGAGCGCTGATGACGCACAATGCTTTCTGCGACTTTATAAATTGTTTTTTGCCGCTGATCGATGCTTTTAATCAACCACAACGCCGATTTAATTTTATCTTTGATGTATTCGATTGTTTCCGGTGAATTACTCTCATCCATCATGCGTCTGTAGATTGGATTAATCCGCAGCTTAGGAATGCCGTCATCATCAAGAATGATTTTGTAATCGCCATCCACTTTCACCACATAAACATCCGGAGTCACATATTGTGGGCGTGAAGAACTGTACTTTAATCCCGGCATCGGATCCAGGTGCTTAACGTGATCAACCCATAATTCGACGTCATCCATCGAACACTTTAATTTTTTAGCTAACTCGTTGTAATTATGATTACGAAGCAAATCAAGATGTTCATTGATGATCGTCTCTACTGGTGTACCGGTATAACCGTAATGGTGAACCTGAATCAAAAGACATTCTTTTAGATCGCGAGCTCCGATTCCAATCGGATCCAGATGCTGAACGATATCGAGCGCTTTCTCAACATCCTTCATTTCGTATCCATTGGCCTGTGCGATTTCTTCCAACGGAACTTTCAAATATCCATTTTCATCTAAGTTGCCGATGATTTCGCGCGCAATTGTGTTTATAGGCTCCGGAGGCGACGAAAGTCCCAACTGCCATTCGAGATGACCTGTCATTGAGGTTGGATTTACCAGAGTATTTTCGTATGAAGGATATTCGGTAATTTCAGGGCTGGTAAAAGGTGTGTAACTTAAATCAAAATAATCGCGGAAGAAAGCTTCATAATCGAAAGTATCATTAACACCGTTCTCTTTCCCTTTTTCTTCCTTTTCGGCAGCCTGCTCTTCAGCCTCCTTCATTTCCGATTCGGCATCATACTCTTCATCTTCTTGCTGAGTGACTGCTTCTTCCAAAACGGGATTGACCTGCATTTCTTGAGCCAGATATGTTTGAAGTTCGAGCCGGGCCAATGGCAGGAGCTTAATTGCCTGCTGTAAGGATGGCGTCATCACCAGCTTTTGACCGAGCTTGAGATGAAGCTTCTGTTGTATCGACATACCTTAATCCAGCTTGAACGTCTCCCCCAGGTAAACTTTTTTTACCTCTGGATCACTGGACAGCTCTACTGGAGAGCCGCTCCGGAAGATTTCCCCATTGTTGATGATATACGCACGGTCCGTTATTTTCAATGTTTCTCGTACGTTATGATCGGTGATCAAAATGCCAATTCCATTATCGCGAAGTTTACGAATAATGCTTTGAATATCGGCGACAGCAATCGGATCAATTCCTGCAAATGGTTCATCCAATAGCATAAAAGAGGGTGAAGTAGCTAAAGCTCGCGCAATTTCAACCCGCCGTCTTTCACCTCCGGAAAGTGTATATGCTTTGCTGGAAGAAACATGTTCGAGACCAAGCTCTTCAATCAACTCGCGCATGCGATCTTTTCTTTCCTGGCTCCTAAGATTCATCATTTCTAAAATTGCCATTATGTTTTCAGACACAGTTAGCTTTCGAAAAACACTTGGTTCTTGCGGAAGATAACTGATTCCTTGTCGCGCGCGTAAATACATTGGAAGATCGGTAATGATGTGATCATCCAAAAATACTGAACCTGATTCCGGCGGAGTTAAACCGACAACCATGTAAAAGGTGGTAGTTTTGCCGGCGCCATTGGGACCTAGAAGTCCGACAACTTCCTCTTGTTGAACGTGAAAACTTACACTGCGGACAACCTGGCGGCCCTTGTAGCTCTTAGTGAGATTTTCGCTTCTTAGAACCTTTCTTCTTTTTTGATCCTGCATCTGACGTATCTTTTTTGCCTGATTTATCGCCTTCTTTTATATCCGCAGATTTGGAGGAGGAGGGAGATTCGCCCGTCATTTGCAGCGTGGTTGTCGCACGCCCATCTTCCTGGCCGTCGATCAGGATTCTATCATCCGCCAAAAACAGGGTCAATATTCGTCCCACTATATCTGCCTGTCCGGTTTCCTGGAGTCTTGGATATCCTTCCAATACTAACTTCCGGTCGTTCGCAAAAAATGTAGCCTGGCTACCTGATCCCCTCTTCTGATCATGGTTAATCGTAACTTTTCCTTGTGCATATAATCGATCTAACTCAGAAGTATCAGGCTTTAAATAAAAATCTGTTTTGTCAGAATTAATTTTCGTTGTTTCTGTTACAACTCTGACTTCTTTTTCAAAGTGAATGATGCGGTCCTTTTCAACATAATTCATGGTATGGGCATCAACCGAAATTGGACCGGTTCCGGCATTATCATCCCCAAAAATTTTTGTTTGTGGTTGGCTTTGCGGCTGACTCTGTGCGCTCTGGGTTTGAGTTGATTTCTGGGTTTGAGCTGTCTTCTGAGTCTGAGTCGATTTCTTTGTCTGTGTTGATTTTTGACTTTGCGATTTTTGCGACTGTGTTTGATCGTCATCAGAATCTTTTTGGGGTTTGTTGTTGTAAAAAATCGTATGCACCCTTTCATATGCAGACATCGTTTTATCGCGATCGTTAATTACCAGTCTGTTTGCCGAAATAACATTTTTGTCTTGCCACAACTTTGCTTTTTCGGTGTAAGTTGCTTCTGATTTTTGTGAATCCCAAACCATATCTTCGGAGCTGATGTAAACGGGTTGATTGGAAGGTGATGAAAAAGGAAAGGTGGTTGGAGTTTTTCCTTCACTTTTTACGAACGCGCTTTTCACATTTCCACTGGCATGAATTCCGGACGTTTCTTCAAAAAGTTCCATGTTTTGTGCGGTAATGTTAAATGTTGCGTCATTAATTTCTGGTTCGCCGATTAAATCAGTTTTCTTTTTGTCGCCATAATAAACTGCTTTATCGCTCTTAACTGTACGTGTACCCTGCACGTGTTTGAAAGCTTCATTGAAATGAATTTCTTTAACATCACCCGTTTCCGGAACAAGTGTGCTGAAAAGATCATTACAGTAAATCGTTTGTGATGCTGCATTCTGCTGGCGTTTCGGATTGTCCAGTGGTTGGAATTTAACGGAAACTTTATCAACAGCACGAAAATCTTGCATATCGCCAGCTGTATTAAAATTTGCATCGAATGATTGTCCTTTGATGATTCTGTTTTCTTTTGGCTTATCTGTTTTATCAAAGGTGTGAAGAATAAAAGTGCAATCGCCTGTTGAATGAAAACTTCTGATCGTGTTTCCATCATCGTAAAAAATCATTTCTGCAAAATCTGCGATCAAGTCTTTTCCTGATTCTGAATCAGCGGAAAAAACATTTCCCATGCTCGGCGATTCAGTGTTCGATACTGGAACAACAGATGCTTGCGGTTTTTGTTGAGTTGCGGATTCCGGCTGATCTTCATCTTTGCCTGGCCTGCCAAAACTGATATTGACGTTTTTGATTGCAGTTAATTTTTCGAGATCATTTCCGCCAGGTCTGAAGGTAGCTTCTAAACGATGAGCTTTAATCCGATCTTTACCTTGTGTGACTAAAACATTTCCCTCAAAATATGCAAATCCATTTTTGCGATCTATATATCCGGTATCACCATCCATGACGATCGGTTTTTTGTTGTCACTGTCCAGATTTCTATAATTAATTTCTGGACTCTCGTGAAGTTCTAATTCTTCCGTTTGGATGTTGTAAGTAAAGCCTTTACTTTTGCCAGTAAGAGATTGCCATTTAAAGCGAGCTTGACCCGGGGTAGAAAACGTTTGCCGGTTGCTATCGTATTTGATCATGTGCGCGGAAACTTGCATTCCTTCTTTGGAACGCACCTGGGTATCATCAATAACCGTAATCAAATTAAAATCGGGAGAAATATTGCAACTCTTTCCGGTTACTGTAATCATCTCTTTTTGATTTTCATCATAAAAAATGAATTCCGGATTCTTCAGCTTCTGCTGATCGGATTTCATCGTTAATACAGTCTCAGCCATCACTTTGTAAACCAGTTTTCCTTTATCGAAATGGCTGTAATTGATGTTCTGTTGTTTCGCTTTCGTGGTTCCACCTTTGGCTTGCTCGATCATGGAAGGCGTAGTTGGTGGAGGTTCCTCGACTCCCTGTTTATATTTCCAGCCTACATAAAAACTGAACGCAATAACTGCGACCATCAATACCCGGGGAATCCATCTAATGATTGCGAAACTTCTTCGAATATTACTCATGATCTAATGCCAAGCGTATCCAGGGCTGACGGCTTTTCACGCCACCTCTCTTTTACTTTGACTCTCAAATCGAGAAAAGTCTTTGTTCCGAGCAATCTTTCTATATCGCCACGGGCCATCGTACCAATTTTCTTGATCATTTCACCATTTTTACCGATCAAAATGCCTTTCTGCGACTCTTTTTCTACCCAGATATCGGCGATGATCGAAACCATTTTTCCTTTCTCTTCAAATGCTTCCACATGAACTGCCGCCGAATACGGCACCTCTTCCTTAGCAAGCAAGTAAATCTTTTCGCGGATCATCTCCTCTACGATTTGACGTTCAGGAATGTCAGTCAAGTCATCTTCCGCAAAGATCGGTTCGCCTTCTGGCAGATATTTGAAAATCGCAGGAATGATCCTTTCGACACTCGTTCCTTTTAGCGCCGAAACGGGAATAATCTCCTTAAAATCATAAGCTTTTTGATACATATCGACCATCGGATAGAGTAAATCTTTTTTAATCAGGTCGATTTTGTTGATGATCAGCATTAGTTGCGGTTTACTTGACTTTATATGGCCAAATATGAATTCATCGATTCTTTGATCGCGGGTTGCATCGATAATCCATAATCCAAGATCCACACTGTCCAATCCATTGAGTGCAATCGAGACCATCCGTTTGTTCATCACTCCTGTTGCTTTATGAATACCCGGCAGGTCCCAGAAGATGATTTGTCCTTCAGGCTTTGTCAGAATTCCAGTAATTCTGTTGCGAGTGGTTTGCGGCTTCGATGAAACGATTGCCAGCTTGGTTCCAATCAATGCATTGAATAACGTGGATTTGCCCACGTTGGGGCGGCCCAGCATGCTAACGGAACCCGTTCTGGAAGTAGTACTCATGCGGTTTAAAACCGATGCAAGATGCAAGACCCAAGATGCAAGGTGGATTCGAACGCTGATTTCCGCCATGCATCTTGCATCTTGTATCCTGCATCTCTTTCAATTGGATTCAACTACTTCCTCCCTCGGCACCTCTTTTATTCGCACGCGATGAATACGGCGTTTGTCCGCTTCAACGATTTCTAGCTCTAAATTCTTGTAGTGCAGGACTTCGCCAACGATCGGAATTCTTCCAAGAAGTGAAAAAATCAAACCGCTTACAGTTTCAAAATCTTCTTCAGGAACTTCAATGTTAAAAACTTCTTCAAATTTTTCTATCGGAAATTTTCCGGTAACAATCGTAGTTCCTTCCCGTTCACGATAATATTCCAACGGAACTTCATCATGCTCATCACCGATTTCGCCAACAATTTCTTCCAACAAATCTTCCAATGTAACCAACCCTGAAGTTCCGCCATATTCATCGATTACGATTGCCATTTGAACATGCGATTCACGAAACTCCCGTAGCAATGTGAAAACCTTTTTTGTCTCCGGAACAAAAATCGCCGGACGCATGATACTTGTTACAGGCGTTGATAAGTCATACTTAGGTAAACAACTAACTAAATCCATGACGCTTGCGATTCCGATCACGTTATCCACTTTTTCTTTGTAAACAGGAATGCGGCTGAATTTGTGTTCTTTAAACATCTGATGCAATTCGTTCAAGGTCGCGGATGAAGGAATACTTACCATATCAACACGTGGACTCATGACTTCGCGAACCGTGGTTTCTTCAATTGTGCTGATGGCTCTGATCAAATCACCTTTAAATTCCTCAGACTCGATTTCGGTTTCAGCTTCACCGTTTTGTTTTATTTCGGCAGTTTCTTGAACTTTGGGAGCAGTTGGCATCAGTTTAATCAGTATCCAGAACAAGGGATAAAAAACATAACTAAAGACCTGAGCAACGCCTTTAAAAAATGGAATTGAAACACGTCCGGACATCCATTCAGGAAGCAGGTATAACAAAACGATCACACAAATAAGAGCAGCGCTTACGATGATTGAGCCAAATTGATTTGTCCATTGATGCACTACCAACAAAACAGGCAACGCGAATAATAATCGTGAAAATGAAAGCAATGATGTGAGGCTGTGCGGATCAGGGCAAATCGTTGAGAGCGGTGTAAATTCATATTCAGTAGGTTCAAGACACTGAGCGAGTACTGTTACTGCGTCTCGTGCGATGATAGAAAAACTTAAGTAAGCCAAAAAACACAGAAGACAAAGAACAGTAAGCCATGCGATCCCAATCCATTCCATAGTTTTATGAGGGCCGTGATGAAACTGACCGATGTCGCGTCAGCTCTTGATTATTAATTAATCGTTTTCGCAGTTTGCCTTCCAGTGCATCCATCTCGCCATGGTCTGTTTCATGATCGTAACCTAATAGATGCAGAACACCGTGAAGTAAAAGAATTTGCAATTCACGATCAAGGGAAGATCCGGACATTGCAGCGTTTTCTTGTGCTTTATCAACGCAAAGTAATATATCCCCCAAATATCTTCCTTCCTCTTGAGGCAATCCATCCGCGGGAAAAGAGAGGACGTCAGTTGGATAATTCTTTTTGCGGTATTTCTGATTGTAATTTTTCATTTGTTCTTGATTTAAAAACACAACGCTAACTTCGGTTTGTTTGGAACTGCTGTTTTTAATGGAACGTGTAATCGTGTTCCATACTTTTTGCAGGTAGTGTTGGATTGCGGCAGGATCAATTTGCCATCTTCTCTGATATGTCTTGAGATTCACCTGTATCTTTGGCTTTTTCATCGCGATTGAATTCGTAACCGGGATAAGCAATTCGATGATGGAATACGCTTTCTAGTTTACGTACAAATGCATCTGCTATTGAGTTCAGATCTTTCATCGTCAAATTGGATTCATCAAGCTGACCGTCTTCAAAAATTGCGCGAAAGATTGTATCAACCATGTTTTTTAATCGCGCAGGACTCGGATCTGTCAAAGTTCGTGAAGCAGCTTCCGTAGCATCCGCTAACATTAATATTGCCCCTTCTCTGGATTGAGGTTTTGGTCCGGGATATCTGTAATCTTCTTCTTTTACAACTTCAATTTCCGGATTTTCCATATCCTTTGCTTTCTTGTAGAAATAAGTAATCAAACGTGTTCCGTGATGTTGTGGAATCATTCCCACAATATCTGATGGCAGCCGAAGCATTTTAGCAACTTCCAGTCCTTCTTTCACATGATTGATAATTACCAGCGCACTCATTCTTGGATTCAAGGTGTCATGTTTGTTCGCGTCTCGTTGATTCTCAACGTAGTATTCGGACTTACGGATCTTTCCGATATCGTGATAAAGCGCGGACACACGTAAGAACAATGGATTGGCGCCAATTTTAACGGCGGCGGCTTCAGCAATCGTTCCCATTACAATGCTGTGGTGATAAGTTCCGGGAGCTTCGAGTGCGAGCTGGCGCAATACAGGCAAATCCAAATTGCTAAGCTCTAACAATTTAATATCGGTTGTAATATTGAATGCCCATTCCAGTACTGGAGCTGTGATTGAAACAACTGCAACTGCAAGCGCGGCAGAAACAAAGGATGATGCAGCTAGAAACGCCATTTCATTCCAATTGAATCCAGACTCACGAAACAGGTAGATCGTAAAAACAGTCAGTATATTTGCCAGGAAGATTTTGAGTCCGCTTCGTAACAACGCAGAACGCTGATAATAGCGTTTGATACTGAATGCAGCAGCGATGCCGCTGGCCAGTGAATAAAAGAGCAAATAAAAATCACCGCGTGTTAGGAAGCCAACCAAAAGTGAAAATCCAAAAGTATAAATTGTTGAAATATCGCGATCGGTAAGAATTGTTAATAACAGTGCGCCGGCCGCGAATGGAATAGCGATTTGATAAGCAAACACGATACTGAACGTGGGTGACGAAATTGCTGAGGACAATGATGCAGCCATCAGTAATCCCAATTTGACCAATGCAAGATTTCCAACAAGAACGATTCCACACAACAAGAACAACGATTTATCCCAGAGTTTAATGTCAGAGTATTGATGGACGCTTAAATATTTTTGGAAGGAAATCAGAAAGATTGCTAACAATAACAGCACGCCGATTGAGTAGCGGATTGGAGGTCCTGCCTGATCCGTGCTTTCAATCGCCTGTAACTGAGCCAGAATACCTGGAGTGATTTCTTCACCATCACGCACAATTACTTTATTTTTCTTAATCTGATAGAAAACAGGTTCAGTATTCATCAATGCTGCACCAATGCGAGCTTGAGTTTCAGCATTGTTGTTAAAGATTGTGGGCACAACAAATGGGATTAAGAAATCGGTATACAGCGTAGCTTCTTGAGGTTTTAATTTTGCATCTGCAGTTAATTCGCGCTTCAACATTTCTTGAATATCGTGAACATCCTGCAGTGATCTGGTAAAAAGAGTTTCTTCGTGGCCTGTTTCCTGGTTCCTTACGGTCAATCCTTTTGAGGCTAATAGAAATAAAACATTTCGATCAGTAACAATGTACTGAGACATTGCCTTCTGAAGTTTTTGAGTTAAAAGGCCTTCAAAATCTTCGCTGAAATTGGAACGCCCTGCTGCTGCCAGAAATTTTGGATCAACGGTTACGTTCAAATTTTCGCGCAGTGAATCTGCCAGCTTTGCGAAGTTTTTATCTTTTACGTCTTGTGTGCGCAGAAAAACAAAGACTTCGTGCATTCGCGAGATTGAAGAATTCACCAGAGTTGGTTCGTAATCATAAACAGGCAGCACACGGTCCCGCGCTTCTCTTTGTTTGCGTTCGGTTGTAGCTGTATCAGGAACTTGAATGTCGCGCGGAGCTCGCACTGTGCTTTGTGCAATTTCACCTAACTTGTATTCTGGAATTTTTACTTCAACCGGTGCTATGAACAAAAATAGAATCGCTGCTGCAAAACATAATCCGGCCCAGAAATCTCTCATCGAAAGCAACTTGAGACATTTCAACCAGAATTGTTTTACAGCCGGGACATCATTCTTGTCACCGGGTTGAAAAATATGAATTTTAGTTTTCATAGTTTAAGGATTACTGGCACTGGCCCTGTGGTAGTTTGAGCCTAACCTGGAAGCTTCTCAGCTTCGTCCGCTTCACGAGGTCTTTGACCATTGGTTGTATATTCATCATAGGCACGAATGATTTTCTTTACCAATGGATGGCGGACGACATCTCTGTCATTAAAGTACTGAAAAGCGATTTGATCGACGGAGCCCAACACCTGGACCACTTCGCGCAAACCTGAAGTTTTGCCCGGTGGTAAATCGATTTGTGTCACATCTCCGGTGACAACACATTTAGAGTTAAATCCAAGCCGGGTTAAAAGCATTTTCATTTGTTCAGAGGTTGTATTTTGTGCCTCATCTAAAATTACAAAACTATCGTTCAAAGTTCTTCCCCGCATAAAAGCAATCGGAGCAATTTCAATTAGACCCTTCTCAAGAAACTTGGAAGCCTTGTCTAGTTCTACTAGATCATAAAGCGCATCGTACAACGGACGCAAATAGGGATTTACTTTCTCGAGGAGGTCTCCAGGTAGAAAGCCCAGCCTCTCGCCGGCTTCTACCGCCGGGCGTGTCAGGATAATCCTGCTAATACTCCGGTTAGTCAAATACGACAAAGCCATTGCCATCGCCAAATAAGTTTTGCCGGTACCTGCCGGTCCAATGCCAAAAACCAGATCGTAATTTTGAATCGATTCTATGTATTTTTTTTGATTGAAGCTTCGCGGATAAACGTTTTTCTTACTGGAAGGAATCACTCTATTGGTAAGGAAAAACTTTTTTAAATCGACTGAAGGATCTTGTTGAACTAATTCTCCCGCGGTTTTTACATCAGCAACAGCGAGAGTATATCCGCTTTGAATCAGATCAATGAACTGATTCAACAAGAATTCTGCCTGTTGAACAGCTTCTTCATCGCCTTCAATGAAAATTTCGTTTCCGCGACCTGAAACTCTTACCGGAAAAATCTTTTCGATCGCTTTTAGATTTTCATCGAGCCGTCCTACCAGAGGCTCAAAATACTGATTTGGGACTGCCAGCTTTCGCAGGGTGGTTTGGGAATCTTGCTTCACTTTCAGTATGTTAACTCTGAGAAACGCCAATGTCCAATTTGGGGAGCCTGCTATAATTGCAGCGATGATTTTTTGAGGAGGTTCAATGGGTGTAAAGAGGATCTTTCTCTTTTCCGTCTTCTGCTTAATTCTCACTTCAGCTTGCTATGCCGGCGGTTTTGGATTCAATGTCGATTACAACAAATTCCAAACTTCCGATGCTGCGGATCTTTTTGATTTAGAAGGAAATGGTGACTTCGGGCTGGGTGTGCGCAGTGAGTTCGGAGGCAATCTCGCATTGGTGTTATCTTTTGATTATTACTTTCCGGAAAGCGACATCGGGAGCGTAGATTTTTACGAATTTAACGGCAACCTGATTTACAACTTTCCTTCTGAAGGTGTACGTCCTTATATTGGTGGGGGTTTAGGAATTGGGCGAGTATCGCTTGATACGGACTTCTTTTCCGACTCTAATAACGAAACTGGTTGGAATATTTTAGGCGGAGTGAAATTTGGCGCAGGCGGAATTAATCCGTTCGCAGAAGTCCGTTACGTTATTTATACAGGCGATGAAACTTTTAGTAACCGATTAGTAATTTCAGGCGGAATTTTATTTTGAGTCTCTGTGGTTAAAAATTCCTAAAATGGAACATCTTCGTCGCCTGAAACACCGGGTTCCGGCGGAAGAGAATCGATTGGAACTTCGCCGGCTTCAACATCAGCGCTCGGTCCTTTACGATCAAGCAACGCAATATTATTGGCTTGAATTTCGGTGATGTAGCGTTTCACGCCATCCCGATCTTCGTAATTACGCGTTTGTAATTTTCCTTCAACGTAAAGCAGGCTTCCTTTTTGGACATACTCCTGACAGATTTCAGCAAGCTTTCTCCAGGCAACAATGCGATGCCATTCAGTGCGTTCCTGGCGTTCTCCAGTGTTTGAAGTCCAACTTTCATTGGTAGCAAGACTGAAGTTAGCAACAGGTGCTCCACCTTGTGTATAACGGACTTCCGGCGCGCGGCCAACATGTCCGATCAAAATAACTTTATTGATCGATTTCACATTTCCTCCCTTTTCATCAGTGTTTTACCGCAGAGATTATTCCAGACCCATTTCAGCTAATCGTTCTTCTGCAATTTTCGCTTCTTTTGTATTTGGATAACGTTGAACAATTTGCTGTAATTCAACAACACCCTGCCCTTTTTTACCTAGCTGAAATAAAGAAAATGCCTTTTTTAATCTGGCTCCCGGAATATTATTTGAATCCGGAAATCTCTTCACGACTTTATCATACTCAGCGACAGCATCAACATATTCTTTCATGCCGTAATATGATTCGCCGATCATAAACTGCGCATCATCAGCTAATGCTGAATTCGGATATTGATCTATCAGATCCTGGAATCCGCGCAAAGCTTGTTCGAAATTTCCTTTTGTATATTCTGCGCGTGCAGACTGAAAAATTTGCTGTTCTCCCACGCTTCCTTGTACTGCTCCAGGCTGCTGTCCTTGCGAAGGAGTGACCTGCTGCTGTTTTTGATCGTATTGGCCCGGCGTCTCTGAGTTTTGCATTTGTTGATCTTGTGAGGGCATACGACTCATCGATTGCGAATTCGTTGACATATCACGCATTCTACGATTTGTCTCATCCAATTTTTCGCCTAATGCTTGAAGTGAATTCAAAATCGTTTCCAATTTCGAGTTCAATGCAGCTTGACTGGATCTGAGTTCATCGCTGGTCTTTTGAAGTTTTTCTGATGTGTCTTCAAATTTTGTATTGCTTTCCTTGATTTGTTTTTCCAGATTCCAGAATTGCTGCTGCATATCAAGTAAATTGCGTTGCACAGCTTCAATGTCTTCTTTTGTTCCGGCAAACGCAAAACTTGTGAATGCCGCAAATAACATCACCAGAAAAATTTTTTTCATATCTTTACTCTTTCATAACTTAATGTCTTTGTGGTTCCAAAAAATCTCTTCATATCTTTACTCTTCATAGCTTAGCGTCTTTGTGGTTCCAAAAAAGAACGGCGAGACGCGCCTCGCCTGAGGCACCGCCTCGCCGGTTGGACAAATTAGTTCGAGTTTACTGTTTAATTGCTACGAAGTGCGCTCTGCGATTTTGCTGCCAGGCATCTTCGTTATGTCCTTCCGCAAAAGGCTTGCTTTCACCGTAGCTGATTGTGTTGATACGATTATCCGCAATACCTAATCCAACCAGATAATCTTTTGAGGCACGCGCTCTGCGTTCACCCAGTGCAAGATTATATTCTTCAGTACCACGTTCATCGCAATGACCTTCAACCAGAGCATTGACTCGCGCATTCTGTTTCAGTATCCGCGCATTGTTCTGCAATGCTGCAATCTGATCTTCACGAATGTCCGATTTGTTGTAATCATAAAACACCGGTTGAAGCTGGCGTGTAATATCTGCCAGAACATTATCCGTAATTTCTGTTTCTTCTGGTGGAGTTACAACTGGTGCAGGAGGCGTTGATGTATCAACAGGAGTTTCAGTAACATTGCCTGCTCCTGCTGAAGGTGTTGGTTCAATTTCAGGTGCTTTCTTTTTACAAGCAGCAAATGTGAATGCCAGGCTGAGCATCAGAACAATTAATCCGAAATAACGTGCGTGTCTCAAAGTGTGATCCCTCCTTCTAACTCTATCTTCTTCCATTGATATTTAAGTAAATGATTTTCCCGTTTATTCCCCCGGCGCCCAAGAAGCACTCGTATTATTTCCATCACGAGTCAGTTGCCGAAGCTTGGAACCATCAAAAAGCATCGTCCAGATTTGATACTTTCCAGTCCGGTTCGATGCAAATGCAATATGCCTGCTATCAGGCGACCAGCAGGGATTCTCATTGCTACCCTCATTTTGGGTAAGCCGAGTAACCACGTTACTGGCCATATCTACAACATATATATCAAAATTTATCCCCGAACGCGAGACATATGCTAGCATTCTTCCGTCGGGTGACCATGATGCAGATTCATTGTACTCGCCAACATAAGTTAATCGCTGTTCGTTTGTGCCGTCTTCATTCATGATGTAAATCATCGGATTTCCGCTTCGATCAGAAGTAAATGCAATCTGACCTGTTTTAGGATTCCATGCCGGCGATGTATCAATGCTCCGATTAAAAGTGATCTGCTGCAGGTTGCTTCCATCTTTATTGATTGAATATATTTCTGCATTACCTTTTACGTTTGATGTAAAAGCGATCCTGCTTCCATCCGGTGACCATGCAGGTGCGGAGTTTAACGTTCCTTGAGAATATAATGTGAATTTTTTTCCATCATAAATATTGTAAATAATTAACAGTTGTCCCGTTGCCGCTTGTTCTGCGCGATATGTTGTATACACAACTTGTTTGCCATCGGGTGAAAGATCCGGTGAAAGATTTATGTTTTTGCTTTTCGTAACTTGTGTTTGATTGTAGCCATCGTAATCCATCAACCATACATCACGATTTCCGGATCGATCGGATGAAAATGCAAGTTTGGATGTGAAAATTCCTTTCACTCCCCAGAGTCGATACAAAATCTCATCACCGAAACGATGCGCAATGTGCCGCACATATTTACGATCCCATTTATAAACTTTTCCCACTACGAGTTGTTCCGATTGCACATCATAAAATCGCGCTTCTACATTTACCTGCGTTCCTTCCAGGCTAACTTTCAGCAGTGCAACATATTTTGCGCGTGATGTTTTGTAATCTCCGAGTTTGATCTGTCCGGTATAAGGTGGATATGAACTGGCATCTAACATTTCAAAATAATCAGAGTTATATAAATCACTACCAAGAACGGTAGCTAATTCTTCAGCAGCAGGCCCTGCATCAGGAGTTGCCACAAATGGCTTTGGAATTAATGCAGGAATTGGCTGAAAACCTTTCCCTGCGACAGTTCCACCGACCGCTGGTTTTTCTTCAGTTTGAGTTTGACTAAGGCCTGGAATTAGCAATGCTATTAGAACAAGGAATCCTAATAAAAATTTCATCTAGTCTCCTTAACGCGTATATGTAAAATTAACCCGAAATGCTAGATCAGGTTCAAGCCATTGGTTCGGTAAAGGTGGAAATGGTGTTGAGCTTTGTATTGCACTTTCCGCAGAGAGATCCAGGGATGGAATTCCACTTCCTTGTTCTACTTTCACATCTCGCACTTGACCTGCGCGTGTAATTACAAAATAAACGACACAATTGTATTCCTGCGGTGTTGTCTCAACAATGTATGGTTTAACCCAACTCGATTCAATTTTTGTCAATACGTTTTCGACATACCACGGAAATGGAAATGGAGTACCGCCTGTTCCAAACGCTCCACCGGGACCGTTGCCGGCTCCAGCTGTTCTTATTCCAAAGCCTTTTCCATCAGTCCCACTTTTCCCGGATTCTTTGCGCGTATCTTTTCCTGTTCCAAACTCACCATCATACTTCCGTTCTTTTTGATTCAGCGTTGATTTGGCAGTAGGTTCATCTTTCTTTTTTGGTTTTTCTTCTGGCAGAGTTAATTTGGAATCTAGTTTTTCGGGTTCCGGCTCCTTATTTACTTTCGCAATTTGTTTTGCTGGTGCCGGTTCTTGTTCGGTTACCGGCGTAGTTGCTTGCTTTCCCGGTTTACCTTTTCCAAAATCAATTACACCAATTACCTTCAATCCACCGCTTCCGCCAGGGCCGCCGAATTCGGATGGAGTTCTTTTTGGAAGAATATATGGAGCCACTAGAGCGAAAAGAATTGCGATCACATGCGCGGCGATAGACATCACAAGCGTGAACGCAAATGAATCTTTAGGTTGTGCGACCGCAATGCTCTGAGCACTCATTTTTTCTTCTTCCTGGTTGTTGTTTCACGCGGAGGCTCTGTTACCAGGCCAACTGTTGGAACGCCGGCGCGCTTAATTTGATCCATTGTTTGCATGATGATTCCATATTCCAATTTCTGGTCGGCCTTTAAAAATACTGCATCCGGATTTTTCATCCTGGCAGTGCGCTTTTGAATCTGTTCGCGCAAATCTTCCATTTGAATTTGACTATCATTGATAAAAATTTTTCCTGTTTTATCGATCGACACAATCAACCGCTCTTCATTCGGTGCAGTTTGGGTTGCAGTTCGCGGCAGATCAACATCAATTCCGCGTTGCATGAGCGGCGCGGTGACCATGAAAATGATGAGCAACACAAGAACGACATCAACAAGAGGAGTTACATTGATGTCCGCCATTGCGGCTCCAAATTTTCGATCAGCGGAGAAGGCCATAGCTCACTTCGCGAAGACGTGATGTCGTTCAGCGTAAGTCAACAGCTCCATCGAAAATTCTTCCATTTCTGAGCCGAATGCCCGAATGGCATGAACGAAGTAGTTGTAGCCAATGACGGCAGGAATTGCTGCAGCAAGCCCCATCGCCGTAGCAATTAAAGCTTCTGCAATTCCGGGAGCGACAACCGAAAGATCGGTGCTGCGTGCGCCGGCAATCGATTCAAACGCATTGATGATGCCCCACACCGTGCCGAACAATCCGATAAACGGAGTGGCGCTGGCAGTGGTTGCAAGAAATGATAAATTTTTTTCCAACTTCGTTTGTTCGCTCAAACCGGCACGCGTTACGGCACGATCCAACATATCTTCAGACATTACATTGGAGGTTTTAGTGTTGGAAGTCCCAGTTGGATCCATGCGTGAAGTCTGTTGAATTTCGTTAAACACCATCAAAAACATTTTCGCAAAAATACTGCTGCGGTATCGAAGGGCGGTATTTGCGAGTTCGTTCATTGAAGTGCTTTTCTTAAAGAGCCTGTAAAACTGGCCGTTCTGACTTTTTGTGCGACGCATCGCAAAGTAACGGTCAGCAATAATGGCCCAGGAAACAATTGAGAAAAACAGTAGAAGGACTAGAACTCCTTTGGAAACAATACCTGATCGGGAAATGATATTCAGTATCGATGAGTCCCACCCTTCAACCTGTAAAAGTAAGGTTGTAAGTAAGAATCGCAAAAAGGATCCTCCAGTGTTCTGATTTCCCCCTGATACTCTCTATTTAACGCATCAATCTATCAGAGGCTTTCAGGAGAGTCAACGAAATTGAATTTGGTAACAATGGAATACTCCCCTTGAAAGTAAAATGTAGTGCTTTCAAAACGTTTTTCAACAACAGTTTTTCTTGCACCTCAATTCTTTAGACACACCAAGAAAGCTGTAAGACTGCAGGTTTTGAAAGTAGGGGGCACACCAAAGTGTGCCCCGGGATCTTGAGGTTATTTCTTTTTTCTAAGTGCTTGCAATTCTTGAAAAGTAATTCTGGGAACATTTTGAGTTGCTGCAAAAGACATTTGTGGACGTTCCGATACTTTCATGCAGGGATACAGAAATTCAGTCGGTAGGTAAGATTTGGCTTGCACGGCACCTTTTCCAATCAGACCACCTTTATAAAAGACGCGGTTCCATTCAACGACACCGCCACGGAGATTTGCTATCTTATCGTCAAATCCGCGATTCAAGTTTTGCCGTACTCCGGTTCGAAAAACTCCATCATCGTTCCAATCTACATTGGATGATGCATCAAAGACTTCAATTCCTGTGCGACCATCTGTGACAAACCATCTTGCGCCGTAAGGAGTACCTTGAAAATTTACCTTTTGACCCATCCCAGCGATTTCGCTTAGATTCGCTTCGTTCAGATTTGGTCCAGCAAAACGAGAGTAATCGTAAAGATAAAACAAACCTTGGCCTGGTACCGTAATTGGGATTCCGTCCGTTTGATAGGCATAACTCATGAGACTCAGATGATTGGGTTTATAAGAAATATGGTCCCCGCCGCCATGCATGAATCCCAAATTATGGCCAAGTTCATGAATGAACGTTCCCGCCTGAGTCCATTTGTATAATGGTGCAGTTGGATAGTTAAACCAAGCGGGATGGCCTAATGCAACCATGAAATCACTTGCACCTTGTCTGAAATTTGCACCGTTCCTTGAAATTCCGGAGATACTTAATTCTCCATTGAGATTCATTTCTCCAACAAATAAGCAGTAATGATGCGTTCCTCTTTTTGCAGCTGGTAGATATTGATCTTTGAAAAAATCAAAATCCTCCCAGCTGGCAATAATCGTATTCGTACGAATATTCGGTCCCATTTCAACATGCAAATTGATTCCTGTTGTTCCATCAGGATTTGCAACGGGCGCTGTTGAAAAAACCGCTTTAACAATTTGAGTAAAATTCCCGCGCGGTCGCAGATTCTTTCCGTTCCAAACAAAGGAATTGATGTAAACAAAAATATCTTTGTGAAACGCGCTGGATCCTAATCTGGCTTCAACATCATCGGTGAGACCATCATTGTCGCTATCCACTGCGAATACAGGCAATGTAGCTAAAAGCAGAAAAACGGAAACGAAAATTGAAAGAGCTTTCCCCCTAAACCTTGTCATCCTGAGTCCCTCCTGTGAGGGAAATCTTACTCGAATTGTTGCAATAATACAAAATTCCGCAAATGATTAACGACAAAGAAGCAAAGGATTAGAATTGAGGTATGGAACATTCGGTCAAAAAATACCGGTTAGAGCCGCAAAAACGGACGCTGGAAAAGCGTGTCAATTACGAAGCGGAGTTGAATCCGCAGCAACTTGAAGTTGTTGTCGCAGGAGATGGTCCTGTTTTAGTCATCGCAGGGGCAGGCAGCGGTAAGACTCGCACGATTACATATCGAGTTTCCTGGCTCCTGGAGTCCGGCTGTAATCCAAATGAAATTTTGTTGTTAACTTTTACAAACAAAGCAGCGCGCGAAATGCTTCATCGCGTAGCGCTCCTCACCCAGATCGATATTCGGCAACTCTGGGGCGGCACATTTCATCATGTAGGAAACATGATTTTGCGCCCGAATGCCCGTCATCTTGGATTGAAATCAAATTTCGGAATTCTTGATCAAGGCGATTCCAAAGATCTTATCGTCGCTTGTGTTACCGAGTTGTATGGAGAAAAGAAAGATAAGCAATTTCCATCGGCTGATGTCTTGCAAGACATCATCAGTTATTCAATCAACACAACGAACGAATTAGAAGCGGTCATCAGTTTGCGATATCCGCATTTTAAGCCATTGACCACCGCAGTCCTGGCAATTGCCCAACGCTATGCCCAGAAGAAAAAAGAAATGAATGCCGTTGATTATGACGATCTGCTTTTGGGCTGCAAGTATCTGTTAGAAAACCATCCCGAGGTTCAAAAATATTACGGATCGAGATTCAAATACATTTTGGTGGACGAATATCAAGACACAAACAAACTGCAGGCTGATTTTATAGATCTTCTGGCTTCCCAGCACCGTAATGTGATGGTTGTTGGCGATGATGGTCAAAGCATTTATTCGTTTCGCGGTGCAAATTTTGCAAACATTATGGAATTTCCGGACCGATATCCAGGAACCAAGATGTTTCGATTGGAATTAAATTATCGCAGCACTCCTGAAATCTTAAATCTTGCGAACGACATCATTGCTAACAACTCCTATCAGTATCCCAAGAAATTATCTGCATCCCGTACATCTCTGCAATGGAAGCCGGCCGTTGTGCCTCTTCGTGATGCGGCGCAGCAATCTGATTTTGTGGCGCAACGCATTCTTGAACTAACTGAAGAAGATGTACCGTTAAATGAAATTGCAGTTTTATACAGAGCTCATTTTCATTCAATGGAATTGCAGCTGGAACTGAGCCGTCGTGGCATTCCATTCATGATCACATCCGGTGTTCGTTTTTTTGAACAACGCCACATCAAAGATGTAATTGCATATTTAAAAGTACTTTTGAATCCATATGATGAACTTTCCTGGAAGCGCGTCTTGTTATTGCTTCCAGGTATTGGCAACAAGACTGCGGAAAAAATCTGGTTAAAGATTCGTGGAACTACCGATCCAACTTTGCACTTGCCGCAGTTCATGGGGGATGTTCCAAAAGCATCTCGCGCCGCATGGTCCCAATTTTCTGAATTGATGAAGGAACTTTCACATGAAGGATTCCTGACGATGCCTTCAGCCGCAATGGAGCATGTCTTTAAGCATGGTTACGAAAAATATTTGGAATCCAAATTTCCGGACTATGCAAATCGCCGCGAAGATATTCATCAGATGAGCAACTTTGCCATGCAGTTCGATTCGTTGGAGAAATTTTTAACTGAACTATCTTTGTTCGGTCAGATTGAATCAGAAGACAGTACCGGTGATGCGGCACAAGATCGAGTTCGTTTATCCACGATTCATCAAGCAAAAGGGCTGGAATGGCAAGCAGTTTTTGTAATTTATCTCGTCGATGGACGATTTCCTTCTTACTATTCATTGAAAGATAAAGAAGATCTTGAAGAGGAACGTAGACTTTTTTATGTCGCTTCAACTCGCGCAAAAAATCATCTTTATTTAACCTATGTTTTGTTTTCGGAGAGTTTTGCTCAAGGACCAAATTTCCATCGTCCATCTGTATTCCTGAAAGAATTGGATCGGGAGCACTACGATTTATGGCAAATCGATGATTCTCTCGCTTCTGATTTCGGCCTTCCGGAGTTTATTCGTGACGACGCCAGCGACTATTTTCAATAGGAAGGAAAGGCTGACCGCTTGAAACTTTTCCATTACTGGATTACCTTACGTCGAGTGCCTTTGTTTCGGTTGTGTGATTGAAACGTTGGCCAAATAAGATCCACGTAAATTGTGAGATTGTAATTATCAGTACTTTGGTCAGTACGGTTTTTTCCTGATAAGCCGTAACCTTTTGACGGCAGAGCACTTGGTGTGGTACAATCACGCGTTTTACGGGTTCGTGCTACCGGCGATAAAGTTGCTGTATGGTGCTAGTTTGCGAACATTGCGCTAAAAAAGGGACACTGGACGAACTATCGTATCCGGGCAAACGGCTTCGATTGCGTTGCCCATATTGTTCTAGGGAATTCATTTATTTTGTTCCCTCCAATGGCCACAATGTGGCAGTTGAGAGTTCCAGTACAGTATTTTCAAGAGCCTCAACGGACCACACAGTTATTGAGCCGGCAGTCCAGGACGAACCTCCAGCTGCGCCTCCGGAAGCAGTTCCGGATCGTGTAGTTGATGAAGGTTTGATACAAGAAGCAAAGAGGATCGCCAGGCTCATAATTTCAGAGATCAAGCTTTACAATCAGGAAAAGATTGCAAAAGCGAGAAGTAAGCGGGAGGTTCTCGAGCTGTTGAGGAATGATTTGATTAAAGGAAAACAGCATTACAACACCCGCATCGCTTCGAAACTACCAATGGGTCCCGACTATTTCATGGAGTCCGTAAAAGACATATTGTTGACAGGGAAGAACTAATGAGTAGGGGCAGGCGGAGGGTCTGCCTATGAAGGAGACCACGTAATGGAATATCAGAAAACAATCAAACGAGAGATTGGCTGCAATGGGATTGGCCTGCATTCCGGAAAGCCAGTCAATCTTAAGATGTTGCCTGCCGCACCGGACACAGGCGTTGTATTTCGGCGCGTGGACCTGGGAAATCCTGAAATCAAAGTACGCCAGGAATTCATAACACAAGTACATTACGCAACTTCTATCAGCAACGGAAAATTCAAACTCTTTACCGTTGAACACTTGTTAGCAGCACTTTACGGTTTAGGTGTAAACAACATCATCATTGAAATGGATTCCGATGAAGTGCCGATTATGGATGGAAGCGCTTTGCCTTTTGTTGATATGCTGACATCGGCAGGGATTGTTCGCTTTGATAAACCAAATCATTTTCTTCAGATTCTTGAACCGATTGAAGTACGTGAAGGTGATCGGTTTATTACGGTTTATCCATCCAATCATTTCGAAGTAAGTTACACGATTAGTTTTCCTCATCCCTGGTTAAAGAAACAGGAAAAAACAATCCGGATTACTAAAGAAAGTTTTATTAAGCACCTTTCGCCAGCCAGAACTTTTGGTTTCTTGCATGAGATTGAAGAAATGCGCGCCAATAATCTTGCATTAGGCGGCTCATTGGAAAATGCAATCGTTTTGACGGAGCATGGCATCCTGAACGAACATTTGCGTTTTAACGATGAATTTGTACGCCATAAAATTATGGATTTAATTGGCGATCTCGCACTATTGAATTACCGTCTGCTTGGTCACGTAGTCGCTTATAAAGCAGGACATCATCTGCACTCAGAACTTGTTTCGAAAATTTTAGACAACCCACTGAAATGGGATAAGGTGTTATTGCGTAATAAAGTTCGGTTATCCCCAAAATTCGAAGTACCTGTACCGGTAACGGTCGTATAAGCAACGTTGTCTGATTCGAAACATCCCCATACTGTCCAGCCGTTCGCTACAAATCTAAACAGGAGAAAACATTCATGATTCCAGATTTTGCCAATGGTGGTAACGGACACAGTTTGTATAAACAAACGATGGCGCGTTTCGATCGAGCTGCAGAATTGCTTGATATTGATCGCGGTCTATACAAAATCCTCCAATATCCGATGCGTGAAGTGACTGTGTATCTTCCCATCCAAAGAGATGATGGAACTATTGAAGTCTTCACAGGCTATAGAGTTCAACACAGCATTGCACGTGGACCTGCAAAAGGCGGAATCAGATACAGCCCTGAAGTGAACCTGGACGAAGTGCGAGCGTTAGCTGCATGGATGACAATAAAATGCGCGGTTGTAAACATACCATTTGGCGGAGCAAAAGGTGGAATTCGCTGCGAACCCAAAACAATGTCGGAGAAAGAGCTGGAAAAATTAACGCGGCGCTACACTGCAGAAATTTTGGAAATTTTAGGTCCAGAAAAAGATGTTCCCGCGCCTGACATAAATACGAACGAACAAGTGATGGCGTGGATCATGGACACCTATAGCATGCATGCTCGCCAAACTGTTACATCTGTTGTAACTGGAAAGCCGATGAGTCTTGGTGGATCCAAAGGACGTCGTGAAGCAACTGGACGCGGAATCATGATCATGGTTCAACAAGCAGCCAAATTGCTGAATATGAATTTGAATGGTTGCCCTGTTGTGATTCAGGGATGCGGAAATGTTGGAAGTGTATCGGCAAAACTTTTACATGATCTCGGTTGCAAAATCGTTGGAATTTCTGATATTGAACAAGGAATCTATAACGAAAATGGTTTAGATGTTGATGCTGTTATTAGTCACGTTCAGAAAAATCGTGTGCTCAAAGGATTTGCTGGCGGACAGACCATTGATAATAAAGCTTTATTAGAATTGCCCTGCGATATTTTGATTCCTGCGGCAACGGAAGATCAGATCACCGAAAAGAATGCTTCAAATATAAAAGCGCGTCTCATTGTTGAAGGCGCCAACGGACCTACAACTTTGGAAGCGGAAGAAATTTTGTATCAAAAGGGAATTAGTGTAATTCCAGATATTCTTGCAAATGCTGGCGGTGTTACAGTTTCCTATTTTGAATGGGTGCAGGATCGTATGGGTTATTTTTGGCGGGAGAGTGTGGTGAATGAGCGCCTGGAAGATGTGTTAGTTGCAAGTTTTGATGAGGTCGCTGATTACGCAAAACGATTTAATGTGAACTTCCGCACGGCAGCATACATGCTTGGCATTTCAAGAGTTGTTGATACCATCAAGACCCGTGGGATTTACGCTTAATCACGGAAATACGGAAGGCACTGAATTAACTGAAAAAAATAAAATTCCGTGTATTCTGTGTCTTCCGCTCTTCCGTGATTAATTTCAAGTAAACAATGGCCTGACCAAGAGAGCTTTCATCTCTCGAACTGCTCTTTCCAATCCAACCATTGACGCACGCGCGATAATGTTGTGACCGATATTCAACTCTTCGATTTCATCAATCTCTACAATGCGGATCACGTTGGTGTACGTTAAACCGTGTCCGGCATATACACTTAATCCCATTCTGCTTGCAAGCTGAGCTGAATTGCGAACTTTCTCGGTTTCACTTTCGATTAATTCCGCAGTTCTAGAGTCTGAATATTTTCCGGTATTAATTTCTATACGGGTTGTTCCCGCTTTTTGGCAAGCTTTGATTTGATCCAGATCCGGATCTACAAAAAGACTCACAACTATTCCTGCTTCTTGTAGCAATGAAACACTTCTTTGAAGATGTGTAACGTTTAACGCCACATCCAATCCGCCTTCAGTTGTAATTTCTTCACGTCGCTCAGGAACTAATGTAACTTGATCCGGTTTTAGAACAGACATGAGTTTGATCATTTCAGAGGTTGCAGCCATTTCCACGTTCAATCGCGTTTTGATAGTTTCTCGAAGCAAACGCACATCGCGATCTTGAATGTGCCGCCGATCGCCACGTAAATGCACTGTAATTCCATCGGCACCGGCAAGTTCGGCCAGAACTGCGGCTGCCACCGGATCAGGTTCAGACGTCCTACGTGCTTCGCGGATCGTAGCAATGTGATCGATGTTTACGCCGAGTTTTACGTTTCTGTTAATCATAAAAAATCAAAGATTAAAAATATAAAATAAAAAATGAGCCCAGAACAAGTTTCTAACATTTAACATTTTTGGTTCCTTTTTGTTAATTTTTGATATTTTATTTTTGATCTTTAATTTTTTCTTAACTCAGTTTTCTTTTAACAACTTCGCCGAGTGATGCTGCCATCTGGTTAATCTTATCTTGATCCGGTCCTTCAATCATGATCCGGACCAGCGGTTCTGTTCCAGAATATCGAACTAGAATTCTACCAGCATCTTGAAGATCATTTTCGATCCGTTTAATTCCATCCTGAATTTCAGGAATTTTTTCAAGATCCGGTTTTGATTTTACAGGAATGTTTAACAATATTTGCGGATACCTGATGAAGTCAGGACAAAACCCTGAAAGACTTGATCCGGATTCTTTTAAAATTCGTAGAACTTGCAAAGCGGTAAGCAGGCCATCTCCAATGAACGATTCATTCATAAAGATAATGTGACCCGATTGTTCACCGCCTAACGAAAGTTGTTCTTGCAACAATTTTTCCAAAACATATTTATCGCCAACCGGAACGCGATACAAATGGATATCATTCTTGCGCAGGAAAACTTCCAATCCCATGTTGCTCATCGATGTTCCAACAACAGCATTCTTTTTTAATTTGCCCTGCGCTTTCAAATACAAAGCAGCGGCAGCAAGAATGCAATCGCCATCATAGATCTGAGTTTTGTCTGCAGCCATACATCGATCACCATCACCATCAAATGTGAACCCGGCATGATAACCGTCCGCTTTCACATGTGATTGCAAAACATCGGGATACAAAGCGCCGCAATGATCATTGATGTTGCGGCCATTTGGTTCCACATGAAACGCTGTTACATCCGCGCCCAGCAATCGAAGAATAGTAGGTGCCGCTTTTGAAAGCGCGCCGTTTGCGCAATCCAACGCGATTTTAAATCCAGTTAAATTCAAATCGCCAAACAATTCCCGCGAGAGATGTTCGCTATATTCCGAATTAAATGTTTGAATGAAATCTGAATTTTGATTACATTGAGGCTCAATATCAGATCTATCCAGCGTTTTTTCACCTAAGAGATAAGGTTCGATTTCTGCTTCTACATCTTCTGACAATTTGTATCCATCTGGACCAAAAATTTTGATTCCATTATCCATGTATGGATTGTGCGAAGCGGTGATTGATATTGAACACTTCTTTTTTGACTTTGCTAAATATGCAATTGCAGGCGTTGGAAGCACACCAGCATCATCAACTTTGCCGCCGGCTGAACCAAAACCACGGCATAATGCATTAAACAGAACAGGACCCGATTCGCGTGTATCACGGCCGATTATGATTTCCGGTTCGATATTGCGATCTCTTAGCAGAAAAAATAAAACACGCCCCAACAGTTCGATGCTTGCGTGATCCAGTGGGAATGCACCAGCAACGCCGCGCAATCCATCCGTACCAAATAATTTTCCCATTTATTGAATCCTCACATGAATCCGAGCGGGGTTAATACTTTTGACTGAAATGGGACCTTTAATATCGGGATTAAATACAATACGCGGCGTCAAATCATAAACACCGGGAGTTAATCCTGTTAAATCAAGGACCGCAGTCGTTCCAGAACGTCCAAGATCCGGCATTAACCTTTTTGGCGCTTGAACTTCAACGCGCACAATTTTTGGATTGAACTGAACTCCGCGCTTAGTATCTGATAGCACTACGGGAATTTGCCGCAATGTGAAGAGATCTTCAATTTCTGAAATTCGCAATCCAACTGTAACTTCCTTGACGTTTCCTAAACGTACTTGAGTGTTCGTTGTTCCGATTCGTACACGTTCAGAATAATCCCGAGTCAACGATGAAACATCGATGGAATCTGTAATTACATGTCGCAATGAATTTACCTGACTTTGCGGTCCGACAATTTCGACTTGTGCTGGTGCAACAGTTGTTTCTTTCACTGCAAAACCTTCCGGAGGTTCACCGATGATTCTCGGCATTACATCGACTTTTCGGTGCACTGTTTCTTCTATGTTCAAACTTACCTGTGATGGTGAAATCCGTAGCACAGTAAATCCATAAGGTACGCGCACTGATTCCGGAGTTAATTCGAAATTTCGCTGGCCTGGTCTTGTATCTTGCAAATCGATCCATGCAGTAATTTCTTGCGGTTTAAGATTGCGAATTGATGCAGTACTTCCTTTGACCCATAAATTCACTTTTGAAACGAGTTCTTCTTCCGAAGTAATTTCATACGCACGGGGCAGATTTCGAAATTCCACCGGAACACTTACAATGACCTCTGATCGTTCTTCCGCGCCTACCCACATCCACAGTAAGATCGAAAGAATTGCGGAGCCAATCATTAACACAATATTATTTGATGGAAGTTTCATAATGATTGGGTATCCTTTCTAAATAACCTCCGCCCCAGGGCACTCCCCGATAAAGGCATGTTTTCTGATAATAGTTTCTTTAACTCCGGCCCGTCCAGATCTGTAATGACTTCTTCGTTCTGTACGAGACTGATTTTCCCGGTCTCTTCCGAAACAACAATGATCATTGCATCAGTTTCTTCACTTAAACCAATTGCTGCACGATGCCTGCTTCCTAACTCACGCGCCTGATAGGGATTCATTGTAAGCGGAAGAAAACATGCCGCTGCCCCGATCCTCCCTCTTTGAATAATTACAGCTCCATCATGAAGTGGAGATGCCGGATTAAAAATACTCATCAGCAGGTCATACGAAACTCGTGCATCCAGTGCAACTCCGCCTTCAATATAATTCTTTAATCCCATTTCGCGCTCTAAAACCAGAATTGCGCCAACACGTTTCGCGGACATCGAAGTTACAGCCAAAATAATTTCATCCAGCGGATGACGTCCAAGCCTGCTGGAAAAAATATTCATCAACGGATTTTGACCTAAGATCGAAACTGCTTTCCGAATTTCATGTTGAAACAAAATGATTACGATAAAAAAGAGATATGGGAAAATTTTTGTTAGCGTAAAGTGCAGAGTGCGCAGACCTAAAGCTTGTGAAACAAAAAATATTGAAACCAAAAGGAGGACTCCAAATCCAAGTTGAACTGCGCCAGTGCCTTTTATGATCAGAAGAAGTTGATAAATGAGGAAGGCTACGATGATGATGTCAAATAAATCATTCCATCCAATTTCTTTTCCCCAGATTGAAATTGCGAGCCAGTGATTCATTTGCCCTTTCTTGACTATAAGCCCCTTATTCGGTTTTATCAAAAAAATAAAAGTTTCGAAAGAGAAAAGGTAGGGTTTTATGAAAGAAATTGCGATTTTTTTATCTAACGGCTTAAAAGAACGTCAAAAACATCACAAAACCGACGGAAGAACTGCACATCATGAACCCGTAAAATATGGGTTCGTTGAACCAAACACATAGCGGCCGCTGCTGCAGTCCCCTCGAGTCTGCTTTCCGCCGGGAGTCCGGTAATTTTTTGAATGAAGGATTTTCGTGACGGACCGGTCAGAATTGGCCGGTTTAGTTCATGCAAGAACGACAGATCCCGGATGATTTCGAGATTATGTTCCAGCTTTTTACCGAATCCGATACCGGGATCCAGAATCAATTGATCGCGATTGATCCCGGCCTTTTCTGCAATCCGAAAAGTTTCTTCGAAGAACTCTACGATTTCTTTTTTTAGATTTGTGTATTGCGGGTCTGTTGGCATTGGGTGGATACTTTTCAGAAAATGCATGCAAACAACGGGTACTTTGAACTGCGCAACTGCCGCAGGCAAATCATCATCCATTCGAAATGAGGATACATCGTTAATCATGTCCGCGCCTTCTTCAAGACAAACTTTTGCTACTTCACTTCGATATGTATCAATTGATAGCCACGCATGATTGTGTTGGCGTAGAGATTTTAGAACAGGGAGGATTCTTCTTAATTCTTCTTGTGTGCCTACAGATTCAGAACCTGGACGCGTGGATTGTCCACCGAGATCAAGAATATCGGCGCCTTCTTCTAGAAGACGATTTCCGTGAGCAATCGCATCTTCAGGTTTGAAATGAACTCCGCCATCATAAAAAGAATCCGGCGTAATATTTACCACGCCCATGATGCAGGTGCGTAAACCAAGTTCCAAACTCTTGTTTCTAGATCTTAGGATGAATTGTGGGCGCATGATTGGGCTTGTGATGCGGGCGTCCGGCCCGCTTGGTTAAGACTGCGAGCGAGACGCTCGCATCACCACTTTAGATTAGTTCTGTGGAACAACTACGGGTGCGCGATTAACTTTTGCTGCCTCTTTCTTGCCCGGACCTGACTCATCGACCCGGTCTTCCAGCGGTAACCCTTCACAGATCTTGCGAATTTCCTCTGTATCGAGTGTTTCGCGTTCAAGCAGAGCTTCGGCAATTTTTTCCAGGAGATGCCGATTTTCTACTAAAAGATTTTTTGCGCGATCATAGTTTTGCACAATGATCCGCTTCATCTCTTGATCGATCTTGATGGCTGTTTCCGGACCGATTACGTTTTGCTGTGAAAACTCACGGCCCAGGAAAATCTCTGCTTCCTTTTTGCCGAGCGAAACTGGCCCCAATTCATTACTCATTCCCCATTCGCAAACCATCTTGCGAGCCAGTTCTGTGGCCGTTTCTAAATCATTTTCAGCGCCAGTAGTAATTTGGCCAAGTGTAAGTTCTTCCGATATGCGACCGCCTAAACAAATCGCAATCATATTTTCCAAAAAATCTTTGCTGTAATTGTAACGATCATCTAAAGGAAGTTGTTGAGTTAAACCCATCGCGCGTCCGCGCGGAATGATTGTCACTTTATGAACCGGATCAGTATTCGGCAATAAGTGTGCAACCAATGCATGACCTGCTTCATGATATGCAGTGCTCCGTTTTTCGTCGTCGCTGATGATCATTGAGCGACGTTCCGCTCCCATCAATACTTTATCTTTGGCATATTCGAAATCTGCGTGAATCACAGCTTTGCGATTGAGTCGCGCTGCAATCAGAGCAGCTTCATTTACGAGATTCGCGAGATCTGCTCCGGAAAATCCGGGAGTTCCACGTGCAATTTTTTTCGTATCCACATCTGGTGCTAACGGAACTTTTCGGGTATGAACAGAAAGAATGCCTTCGCGTCCTTTTAAATCCGGCCGCTGCACCACAATCCTGCGATCAAAACGGCCTGGTCTTAATAATGCAGGATCCAATACATCAGGACGATTCGTGGCAGCAATCAAGATGACGCCTTCGTTCGTTTCAAAGCCATCCATTTCAACCAGAAGCTGATTTAAAGTTTGCTCACGTTCATCATGACCACCACCCAAACCAGCTCCACGGTGACGTCCAACAGCATCGATTTCGTCGATGAAAATAATGCATGGCGCATTTTTCTTACCTTGTTCAAACAGGTCGCGTACACGTGATGCACCAACACCTACAAACATTTCTACAAAATCAGAACCGCTGATGCTAAAGAATGGAACGTTTGCTTCGCCCGCAATTGCTCGCGCTAAAAGCGTCTTTCCGGTTCCGGGAGGTCCCATTAACAAAACGCCTTTTGGAATGCGTCCACCGAGCTTGATGAACTTCTGCGGATCCTTTAAGAAATCAATAATTTCCTGCAATTCTTCTCGTGCCTCATCTACACCTGCAACATCACGGAATGTGACTCTCTTCTGCTGTGATGTAAGAAGTTTCGCGCGGGACTTACCAAATGAAAGCGCTTTGTTTCCGCCAACTTGCATCTGGCGCATAAATAGGATCCACATGAGTCCGATCACTACGACTGCAACAAGGCCATTAATGACCCATGAAAACCACGGACTGGTTTCGGAATTTTCGGATCCGATGATGATCCCCTTCTTGCGAAGATCATTTACAAGATTGTAAGAGTTGTAACCCGATGGAGAAAATGTCTTATATTGGTAGCCATCGATTTGGGTGACTCGGATTTCATTCCTGCGGATGTCGACTTCACGAACACGCCCATTGTCGACATCGTCCAAGAATGCGCTGAACTTATAAGGTTGCTGAACTTTGCCGGCAAAATGTCCATAGTACAACGCCATCACGATAACGGCCGACAAAGTACCGACAATAATAAAGAAACGTAAGGCTGCTTTCACTTAGATCACTCCCAATAAACTATTCTTAATGTAACCTTCACTGCATTAAAAAACAACGTCTTTTCAGTCCTTTACCGGCATTCTGAAGGATCCAATTCCGCGATGTAACGTAAGTTTCGGCCCAATTCGCGATAATCCAATCCGTATCCAATCACAAAATTGTCCGGAATTTCAAACCCAACATAATCGGCCTTAATGTTTAGTTTCCGACGTGACGGCTTATCAAGCAAAACACATGTCTTCAATGTTGCCGGCCGCTCTTCTTTCAACTGTTTGATTAAGTAATCAAGCGTAATGCCAGTATCGAGAACATCTTCAACCAAAAGAATATCCCTGCCTGTAAGGTCCCTCAGATACAGACGAGAAATGCAGGTTAACGGTTCCAGAACTCTCCGTTTCATCACCATAACTACTAACCTGTACAAAGTGAAGCCTCACTGGCATTGTTAGACTTCTAATCAAATCGGACATGAAAATGAGTCCGCCTTTGAGAATGCAAATAATATCTAGAGTACGGTCCGCGTAGTCACGATTCAGTGAAGCGGCAACTGCTGCGATCCGCTCCTGAATTTTCTGTTCCGGAATCAGCACTTTATGTTTAAACATTCGTGCCTAATTCGATCCTCAAAATCTTGCGTGTTTTCGAAGTCACCTTAAAGCGATCATCAATTTGTTGACCAGCAATCCAAATGATTTGGTCATCTTTCAAAACAAGAGGAATATTTTTGCGTTTTGATTGCGGTACTTTTCGATCGATCCAGAAATCACTCAATTTTTTGCGACCTTTCATTCCTAACGGTTGAAAGGAGTCCCCTTTTTTCCAATTTCGAATCGTAAGAGGAAAGGATGCTTTTTCAGCATCAACAAAAGCAAAATTCCGCAGGGCTGGCAATTCTGCTTTTTTGACCACGCAAAATTTCAATGAAGTATTAGCTGCAGGAAAATGATAATCCCCTGCCCCCGTAACGTCGATCTCTTGAAAACCTGTCCGCGCGGTTTTCTGTAAAAATTGAATCCTCTCCTTCGTACATTCTATCACGAGATAACCTGGCAGTTCCATTTTTGTAGAGGCTTGAATCGTCCTCAAAATCGCTCCGATGACTCGAGAATTAATCCTGAATAGTGGATCTGCTTTCAACAAGGCTCTTCGAATCAACTCTTTTTGAAGTGGAATTGAGAGCTGCAAAAATCTTTGTTTTTGAATGGAATTGTCGGTAATCAGCCCGAGATAAGGTTGAATCAATTCATTGATTAATTTGTTTTGCTCTTCAGACCAATCTGCAAATCGCAACAATGCGGATCGGAATTTCGGATTGAAATCACTTTCAATATAAGGAAGCAAATCATGTCTGATTTTATTCCGATCAAATTTACGATCCACATTTGTGGGATCTGTATAGCCTGGAAGTGATCGTTCCATCAGATACTGCTGAATTTCCAATCGCGTTGCACAAAGCAATGGCCGGATATATCTGCCCCGAACTGGTTGCATCGCGCTCAGGCCACGCGGACCAGTACCGCGAATCAATCGAAGCAGAATTGTTTCAGCAAGATCATCTTGATGATGAGCCAGCGCAATTTTTGTAATTCCCGATTCTTTAGCAACCTTCTCTAAATGACGATACCGTTTCTTACGTGACGTTTCTTCTAAATTTGCAGGTTTTTCTTTCCAATTCATTTGCTCAACATGAATCGGAATTTCGTTTTGAGCGCAGAACTCTCGGACAAATTTTTCTTCTTTTTTAGAGTCTTTTCGCAGATTGTGATTCACATAAATCGCTTCGATTTGCGGATAAAGTTCTTTCAAAATGAGTAATAAGCAGGTGGAATCAGGACCGCCAGAAAAGGCGACAGCAATTTTGTCCTCAGGAGCGATTAATGTATGTTGATCGATAAAGTTTTGGACGCGTTTTGTTAGCATAACGTCGTCGATGGCGAGGAGTGGCGGTGCAGGGATTCGAACCCCGGACGCCGCGGATATGAGCCGCGTGCTCTAACCAACTGAGCTACACCGCCTTGTTTTTTGGATCTCCCATTTTACCCTATCTGTGGCTCTGCGGTTAAGATAATTCCGCATTATAATAATGCTTATGCCGGGAATTGCTAGCTGTTGCGTATGTTCAGCTTCAGAAGATGCAAAAATGCTTAAGAAGTGCCCAATTTGTTTCCGTTACGTCTGCGAAGAATGTTCTTATCGCACATTCGGACGCTGGTTCTGTAATCGAAATTGTGCGGAGTTTTTCTTCTTCGGCGGCGACGATGATGAATAAATTCTAATGTTTCCATTACAACGCCCAAGGCGTCTTCGTAAAAATCCACAAATCCGAAATCTAGTTCGAGAAACTTCCGTCGATCTTTCCCATTTGATCTATCCAATGTTCATTAATGCCGAGCTTTCAGCGCCGAAACCTGTCCTTGCTATGCCAGGTGTTTTGCAGCACACCATCGATTCAGCTGTAAAAGAAGCTGCCGAACTGTTTGGCAAAGGCATACATCATTTTCTATTTTTTGGAATTCCTGAAGACAAAGATGCCAGCGCATCCGGCGCATACAGGGAAAATGGAATTATTCAGAAAACAGTACGAGCGATTCGGAAGGAATTACCGGATGCCGTAATTTTTACTGACGTTTGTCTTTGTGCTTATGCGGAAAATGGTCATTGCGGAATCGTACGTGACGGAAAAATTGTGAATGATGAATCGGTGGAATTACTTGCGCGCGCCGCATTGTCACATGCTGATGCTGGTGCGGATTTTGTTGCACCATCCGACATGATGGATGGCCGCGTACTTGCGATCCGGAAGCTGCTTGATGAAAACAATTTTGAAGATGTCGGTATCCTTTCATATTCTGCAAAATTTGCATCCGGATTTTACGGACCGTTTCGTGAAGCTGCACACTCCGCGCCGCAATTTGGTGATCGCCGCACACATCAAATGGATCCGGCAAATCGATTGGAAGCGCTGAAAGAAATGGAATTGGATTTACAAGAAGGTGCAGACCTGCTGATGGTGAAACCGGCCCTTGCATATCTGGATATTTTGCGCGAAGCACGGAATCGTTTTCTTGTTCCGCTGGTAGCGTATAATGTCAGCGGCGAATATTCGATGGTGAAATCATCAGGACAAAGAGGGTGGATTGATGAACATCAAGTGCGTGATGAAATTTTGCTTGCAATCCGGCGCGCTGGTGCAGACATCATCATTACGTACTTTGCGAAAGATCTTGCCAACGAAACATAAATTCATTTAGCTCAAGCTCTGTCCGCCTGAAGCGGACGTTACAAACATCCATGTATAGCTTCCATTATCCTGCCGAATATTACGATGAAGATTACACGACCGGGATTCCGGATCGTGGTGATATTCCTTTTTACAAAAAATACGCAATTCAGCAAGGCTCACCTGTTCTGGAATTAGGCTGCGGCACGGGCCGGATATTAATTCCAATCGCTCAAACCAACGTTGAATGTCATGGGCTTGATATGAACCGCGACATGCTGGGCATTTGCGAAACAAAGGTTCGCGCACTGGGACTCTCAAATGTTCATTTGCAATCTGCAAGCATGGATGAATTTGAGTACGATCAAAAATTTTCGTTAATCTATATACCATTCCGCTCGTTTCAACATTTGCTTCATCCTGATCAACAAATGCGATGTCTACAGTTGGTTCGAAAACATTTAAGACCTGATGGATTATTTATCATGGATGTTTTTGCGCCGAACATCGAACGCATTGCAAAATATTCTGGCACGCAAGCAAGTCAATGGGAAAAAGAATTTACACGCAAGAATCAGGAAACGGAAAGCACTATCACACGATATTATCAAGCACGTGCAAATTATTCCGATCAAATTATCGAACTCGAAATGAAATGGGAAGAACGTAATGCAGATGGAATTTTGTGTGCGCGAAAAGAAGGTTCATTCAAACTGCGGTACATTTTTCGATATGAACTGGAGCACTTGTTAGTGCGTTCAGGGTTCAGTCCAACAATCTACGGAACGTTTGATGAGAAACCGTACGATTACGTTTCAGGGGAAACAATAGCTGTTTGTAAGCTCTCTTAACCACAAAGTCACCGAGGTCACCGTCATGAAATTTCTATTCTTTGTGCTACTGTTGCCATCACTTTTATTTGCTCAACAATCGATTGATCAGGAATACACACAAAAGATTAAAGAATTCACAACCGGTCCTGACATGATCACGGATTTAGTTGATCATTTGCCTTCATCTTCCACTGTTCCATCGCCGCTCAAATTTCTTGGTTACATTTCCGGCGCAGAAAATAAGCTGACTTATGCTGAAGATGTATATCGCTACATGCGCGCGCTGGAAGCTGCATCACCGCGAGTAAAAGTATTCTCGATCGGCCAATCAGAAGAAGGACGCGAAATGATCCTGGTTGCAATTGCAGATGAAAAAACAATTCAAGACCTTGATCATTATCGCGACATTACAAAAAAACTTGCGGATCCGCGAAAGATTTCAGATTCCGAAGCAGAACAGTTGATTCAATCAGGCAAACCGTTTTATTACGCAACGGGTGCAATGCATTCTCCTGAAACCGGCAGCCCTGAAATGCTGATGGAGCTCGCATATCGCCTCGCGGTTGAAGATACACCGTTAGTTCAAAACGTCCGAAACAACGTGATTACACTCATTACTCCGGTGTTAGATGTAGATGGCCGCGATCGGATGGTGGATACAGTCCGCTGGTATCAAGCTCATCCGGATGTCGGAGTTCCTCCGCTGATTTACTGGGGCCATTATGTTGCCCATGATAACAATCGTGATGAGATCGGTCTTTCGCTGAAGTTATCTCAAAACATTTCGAAAACTTATTTTGATTATCATCCGCAAGTTGTTCATGATCTCCATGAATCAATTCCGTTTTTGTATATCTCAACAGGCACCGGTCCGTATAATCCCGCACTTGATCCATTAGCGGTTAATGAATGGTTTCGGATTGCATACTACGAAGTTCAAACGTTAACCCAAAAAGGATTGCCCGGGGTTTGGACTTACGGCTTTTATGATGGCTGGGCGCCGAACTACATGTTTTGGGTTGCGCACGGTCATAATTCTATCGGCCGCTTCTACGAAACTTTCGGCAACAGTGTGCCGCAAACAGTGGATCGTGTTGTGCGTAATGAGAGCCAGCGCGCATGGTATCGCGAAAATCCACCTTTGCCAAAATCAAAGTGGTCGCTGCGCAACAACGTGAATTTCATGCAAAGTGGTTTGCTGCTGGCATTGAATTATGTTGGTGAAAATCACGAACATTATTTGCGTACGTTTTACACATTAGGTAAACGTGCCATTTCCAAAGCTACAACTGAAGGTCCTGCAGCATACGTCTTTGATGCAAATCAAAAACGGAAAGGTCAGCTCCGCGATTTATTGATGCTATTACAAACTCACGGAATTGAAGTTCATAAAACTGATAGCGCTTTTTCAATTAAAGCAAATTGGCCGCCGAAGAAAAAAGAAGATGCATCAGAAAAAAAGGATGCGGATAAAAAGGATGATAAGAAAGAAAAGAAAGAGGATGAGTCGCTTAAATTTGCAGCAGGAAGTTACGTCATCCGGATGGATCAACCTTACAGCCGCTTTGCAGACACTCTGTTAGATACACAATTCGTGAAAGGTGAAGAACGTATTTATGATGATACCGGCTGGACGCTTGGTTACGAAAAGAATGTTGATGTGAAAAGGATCGTGAATCAGGACATTCTGAAAATTCCGATGAAACTCTGGCAGCCAGGATCGAATACCACTCTTTCGCTTAAAACAAAAGCAGTTGCAATACGAAATTACGCAGACACTGATTTGATCCGTTTGCGTTATGAATTAAAGGACACAAAAGTTTTTGTGCTTCAAGATGAATTGAAACGTTCATCCGGAAATTTGCCGGCTGGAACGGTTGTTGTTGCTCTGGATGATTCGAACCGATCGAATATCGAAAAAACTCTTGGGCAATATGGATCGTTTACAATCGATAACATTGATAGCGTTCCATCTGCCGTACGTGAAATCCCGTTGCCGCGTATTGCAATTCTTCACACATGGTTGAACACCCAGGATGAAGGATGGTACCGAATTGCTTTCGATAGCTTGAAAGTTCCTTACGATTACATCTCAACTCAAGATGTCGCTCATGATGGATCATTGCGTAGTAAATATGATGTGATTGTATTTCCGCCAGTAAGTTCCTCACCGCAAGATATTGTGAATGGATTGCCTCCAGGTCCAGCAATTCCATGGAAGAAATCAGAGTTGACTCCGAATTTTGGAGTGGATGAAACAGATGATATTCGACCAGGTCTGGGATTTGTTGGAATAGAGAACATAAAAAAGTTTGTTGAAGATGGCGGATTGCTGATTACAGTTCAAGAAACAGCGGAATGGGCTGTTAATTATGGATTAGCCCGCTGGGTAAAAGTTGTAGATACAAGTAAATTGAAAGCGCGAGGCTCAATCTTAAGAGCGAAAGTAACTGATGCAAGCAGTCCGGTTGTATATGGTTATGATGATACGATTCCCGTTCATTTCACCGATGGACCTGTTTTTAAGGTTGGGATTGAAATGCGCCGCCGCGATTCAGAAGAAGCGCGGCCCAGCGGTCGAGGTTCAAAAGATGATCCTGATATTCCGCAAGGACGTCCTTTTGTAGAAACTCCTGAAAAGCCGAAACCTGAACCCGGTGATAAAGGATTTGTACCTTCTGAAGATTTACCGATGCGTTTTCAAATTTTTGTTCCGCGAATTGAAGATCGGCCGCGTGTAATTCTTTCATTTCCAAAAGAGACCGATCAGATTTTGCTTTCCGGAATGTTAGAAGGCGCCGAGGAAATTTCAGAAGCACCGGTGCTAATCGATTCACCATTGGGTAAAGGACACGTCTTATTATTTGCGAACAATCCGATGTGGCGTAGTATTACTCAAGGGACCTATCCATTAATCTTTAATGCTATTTTTAATTACCAGAATTTGAACGCCGGTTGGCCACCAGCTAAGAAAACGGAGCAGCAGAAGAGCGGAGGAGCGGAGGTAAAACGCTAGCCCCACGTCACTTTTAGAATCGGAAGCTATGTGTTCCAGATTCAAGGTCTTTGCATTTTTGTTCCTAGTTATCTGTGTGTCGTTAGATGCGCAAGGCAAAGATCTTCAGGATCTATTAGCCGAGTATGAAGCCGAACTCTTAAAAGCTGCCTCCAATGAAAATGCGACGGAGGCTTCTGCCTCAATTGTGATTTTGGCAAGATTAGGTTCGCCTCAATATGTAAAGGCAATAGATCTTTTAATCAAAAGAAATGAATTAGAGATCAAGCTTGCCTTAATTCGCGCAATGTTTCTGATTCAAGATGTTTCACCAACAGCCATCCATTTTCTTCAAGCGGCTTTAACAAGCAATTCGCAAAACCTGGTATATGCAGCAGTTCCTGTTGTCAGGGAATTAAATCTTAAGCCATTTGATTTTGACGCCATTTGGAATCCGAAAGAGGAGACTTATCTCTGGCATGTAATTGCAAGATCCTACAATACTTTTGAAGAACAACTCGCGAATGTGGGAAAAGTCCGGCCGTGGCGCGATGCGTCATGGAATTCGCTGAACGATAATACAAAAATTATATTGTTGTCTCGCGCGGGAACACCAGAAGCGTTTGAGATCCTCTTGCCAATTTTGAAATCTCAAAATCGAGAGGAATATTATTTGACACCCGCAGATCCTGTGAACGTTTCATTTCTAGAATCTCTAATGAACCATTCTTCTCCATCTGTGAGAGCCTATGCCTGCAAATCTCTAATGAATGCCGGAAATCTAAGTTGCATTAATGCAATTCAAAAAGCACTTCTTTCAGGCGACGCTAAGAAGTACACGGAAATGCCAGGGGGAATTTATGAATTCCTTCCGTATCTAAATTCTGAGGCAATCAAAGCATCTATGGAATCAGGCGGCGATTCTGAAATTCAATCTGGTTTCATGGAATTGATGAATAAAGGCACTTGGTATCCTCTTAAAGAGTTGACCAAGAAAAAATTTCCTTCCGCTTCAAACGGAATTCTCCGAAATCTTAAAATTCAATCAATAGGCTTTGAAAAAAACTATGAACAACTGTTAACACTTCTCCATGAAACTATGGAAGCTTCGGATCTTGAAAGATATTCGGCTCTTCCGAATTTTCTCGATGCCTTTTCCGCAGCTCCGGACAATATCGCACATGAAGCATATCTGATTGTCCATGATTGGTTGAAGGCAAGAAATGCGAAGGGGCAGCTTTCAATTGGTATAGTGCAGAAGGAGAGTCGATGGAAAATGCAGCACTTCTAATGGGCAGTGTTGCAAGGGGCGGAGACCAGGATGAACTTTGGAAAACGTGGCAAGGTTCTGCAGATCCATTAAAAGAAAATGAAATTCTCTGGGCAATTCTTGGTAGTCAGAATATGCGATCAGAGCGAGTTCGTAGAATTCTGGCAAACACACCTGTAGATATCGGCCATGTGATGGATCTATTTCAGAATGTAAGGGCAGAAACTGGTCCAAGAAATTTTTGTCTCGAAGTCGCGCCCCTAATCTCCGAACTTTCTTTTGATTTTACCTATTTAGAAAATCAGACACCGCTGCTACTCAATAAGACTCTGGATTTTGTTAAGGGTCTATATGAACTCTACCAGGATCATTGGGATCAATTCATGCCAGATTTTGTGGAAGCGCGTGGAGTTGATCTAAAAGATTCAACTCCTGAAGGAGCAGCGAAGTATTTGATGGAGAATGAGAAGAATCTGTCAAAACCTTTAAGTGATTTGATAATAGCCACCCTACAGCCGAGTGAATATGCACATCCGTGGCGGAGACGTTCGAATAATTCAGTTTTTTTACCCGATTCATTTCAGATTCTATTTTTTGATAACAAGAACGGAACTTTACATTTCAAATCTGCGCAAACTTTGCCCGAACCCGATTTGACTTCAGCTGACGAAACCTGGCTCAGAAAAGAAATCGCAAAACGCGAAGACCAAAGATTCAATCTAATGGTTGATAGCATCAATAATCCAGGGGATCTGTTAATTCGCTCTGAAGAACTGGCGTTAAGTGATCGAAAATCGGAAACTCAGAGTTATGTATCTGCTCCTTCTGGTGCCTTGCTGGGTTCCGGCAAAGAGTACCTGCCAAAAATTAGAGAACTTGCGAACTCCTCAGACCTCAACGTTAAATATGCTGCGTTATGGGCTCTGTGGAATTTAGTAAGAGACGAATCTGCAATACAAACGTGGATGAAGGATGCTCAAAGGTCAGATCAGAATCTAAAAGCCAGAGCCTTATTTGTTTTACAAAAGATCCGGTATGAACCAGCTAAAAGTCTCTTTGCAAACACGCTGTCAGACGCGGATCCTGCAATCAGGCAGGTTGGGTTGTTCGCAGTCCAATCTTTCTTCCTTTACGATTCACTTCCAGCAGTTTATTCACTAGTGGACGATACAGATAGCAATGTTAGAGATACAGCCATTCAAACGTTGGGGATTGTTCGATCGGCGCAAGGAAGAGATCTTCTTCTGAAACTCAGTGAAAGAAATTCGGATGTAGTTTCAGGTGCGCTTTCGCATTATCGTGAACCTGATGATGTTCAAAAGATTATTGCGACATACGAAGCGACGTCATCAGATTCCCCTCGTTACCAAAGCCTGCATGCCACTCTCTCCAGACTTTCTCTTCAAGAGTTCATATATGCATCCTGGGACAACGCAAAGCTTAATGCATGGACGGAATGGTGGAAGAAGAATCGTAAGAGTGCGCCGGAACAATGGGCTAAATACTGGTTTACTGATTTAGTTTCAGATTTTCTGAATTCGGCTGATAAGAATTCTCAGATCGCTTCTATCCAATTAGCAAATCTCTTTGGCAATTTTTATGGGGATTTGCGCGATGATCCCTCAGCGAAAATCACTTTCGCCAATGCCTGGAAATTCACTAAGGACACAACAGTATGGGAAATGTTCACTTCTAAATCATTATATGTAGATACAGATATAGATCTGTTAATGGCAGTCGATTCCCATCGCACAATCAAGTATTTATTGTCAAGATATGAAGGGCAATTCATTTATTCGGAGAATTATAGTTGTAGATACCACGATACGCTGGTGAATAATGCAGGAAAAGATTTCGGAAACCCTTGTACTGCACTCTGCGAATTACGCGCCAAAATCGCGTCTGATTGGTATGATTGGAGAGCAGGGGAGAAATAAATTGTGATTACACTCACAGTCGAATCCGGCACAAGACCGATTGTTTTTCCATTAATGGATTCTGCTACCGAAATGATCGCTGGATCTTTACCTGAGAACGCAATTTATCTCCCATTTAAAGGAATCTCCAGAAAGCATTTTGCAATCGTCAAAAAGAAAAACGATTGGTGGATCCGGGACCTAGGAAGCACCAACGGAATTTTGATCAACGGAAAGAAAGTTGCGGAAGCACCTTTAAAAAGAGGTGATCTAATTCAGGCCGGCACTGCATTAATCCGCATTGAATCAACGGACGAAGAAATTCAAACGATCGAACCCGTTGGAAATTCTGTAACCAAAAATGAAGCTCTGGAAACGGACAAAGTGGGAATGGTTCCTCTGCAACAATCCGTTCCAATGTATTCATTTTCCAAACTGAAGTTTCCCGAAGATTTTGTGCCGTGCCATTCACCTGCAATGATGGAAGTTTTGCAAAAAATCAATTCGATCTGCGATAGCGATGCAAATGTTTTACTTTTTGGCGAAACAGGTACTGGAAAAGAAATGATGGCCAGGACCCTTCATCTTTCAAGTAAAAGATCGGCCGGCCCTTTCGTGGCAATTAACTGTGCAGCAATTCCTGAAGATCTTGCCGAAACAGAACTTTTTGGAATTGGTGAAAAGGTGGCCACGAATGTGAGTCAAAGGAAAGGGAAGATCGTAGCCTCGGATAAAGGAACGTTGTTTCTTGATGAGTTGAGTGCATTTCCATATGATCTTCAAGCAAAAGTTTTAAGAGCGTTGCAGGAAAAAACAGTCACACCGATTGGTGAAAATCGTTCGATCGCTGTTGATTTCCGATTGGTTTCCGCAACAAATCAAGAGCCGGAAGAATTAATTCAAGAACAAAAATTACGCGAAGACCTTTATCATCGATTGGCAACAATCGAAATTAATTTGCCTCCACTTCGCAAAAGAAAAGAAGATCTTGAAATATTAATTCCAGCTTTGCTGTACCAAATTTCGAAAACAGAAGACAAACATCTTGCCGGCATCAGCAAACGTCTGATGGCGCTACTGATCAACTACGACTATCCCGGAAATATTAGAGAACTAACAAACGTTCTTCGATCTATGGTTGCACTGGCGCATCCGGGTGAGATTCTTGATATTCATTTGATTCCGGAAAAAATTCTTGATGTTCGAACTTTAGGCGGTGCGCCATTTTTGCAGGAAAAGAAAAGCAAGCCGTACGATTTGCGTGAAACTGTACAGAATGTAACAAAAGAATTGATTGTGCAGGCACTCGCACAAAACAACGGCAACATAAAAAAAACCGCGGATTATTTGAAAGTCACTACTTTTGGTTTACGGAAGACGATGAAGCGTCTTGGGATCCGGAAGTAGAAATCTCGCAAAGACGCAATGACGCAAAGTCAAATTATTTTTGATCATTCTTTGCGTCTTAGCGCCTTTGCGAGATTTCTTCCACAAACGGCAAATATTTGGTTTTCAAATTGGAATTAATCGCAAAAGCTTCTTCAAACGAATGTCTTGCAAGATCCACTGAATTCTTCAGCTGATAAAGTTTCCCTTCCACAATAAATGCTTCTGAGTGTTTCGGATTTATTTCAAGCGCCTTTTTGGTAAACGACAGCCCTTGCGAAAATTCCGCATCAAATGGTTGATTTTTTTTCTGCAGCCATTCCGCTTTTACTTCCATTAAGTCAGCAAATGTTGTAAATAAATCAATATCGGGATCTCGCTTTAATGCACTTCGAAGCAAGTCATTTGCTCTATTTAGATTCAATTCAGGCGATCGACCTTTTTGCATTTGCCATCTCGCATTAAAAACCTCCAGCTTACCTCCCCAAATTTCAAGCTGAGGATCATGGAGTTGCGAAGTTGCCTGGTGATAAAACTTCCATGCATTTCCAAGCGCGACAGAAGGATCCGCTTTTTTATTCATATCAAAATCGGCCGCAGTGTAGTAATCGTTAATCAAAGCTGTGAATAATGTTAACGGCTCATTCGATCCCAATTTCATAGCTTGTGAAATTTTTTCAATCGATTGATGCAGCAAATCTCCAGGATCTTCTCCAATCAAAATCTTGTATTGTGCTTCAACCAACAATGCTCTACCGGCAATACTGTACGCGGTAGGGTAAGCATCTCCTCCAAGTTCCAGAGTTTTTTGGGAGTTTGAAACTGATAGCCGGACAGAATTTGCAGGATTCAGTCCGCTGTTGAGCTCATCTCTGGCACGATCATAATAAACCGTTGCAAGATTCTCATAGGGAACAGGATGCTTTGGACTAACCGTTGCCGCTTTATTTAGCGCTTCAGCCGCATTTTTCATAGATGCTTCCGTATTCAGTCCATGCTTTCGCTCATATTCAGCAAGGATGATGTAAGCTGTCCCTAATGTGTTAAACGCCGCTACTGAATCCGGGGCCAGTTTCGCGGCCTTCTGACAAGCTTCAATTGCCTGACTTAAATTCGTGCGCGGATCGGCTCCATGAGAAATTTTAGTTTGTGCTAACGCAATGTAGGAAATCGCGCCAGTGCTATAAACATTTGGAAAATTTGGTTGAAGTTTGGCAACGGTTTTGTAATATTCAATCGATTTATTCCAGGATTTTGTTGCATCCAGATTTGAAGTTTCTTCAAATTCTGCCTTCAATCCATACGCATTGCCTAACTCGAATAATGCATTGTAATCTTCCTTATTCCTTTGAACTGCAGCCTGCGCAAATCGAATTGAATTATCGACTGCCTCTTGCGGATACGTGCCGCGATAATATAAATCGTCACCATATCTCCACCAGATTTCAGCTTTTTTGCTGTAAGCTGTCGCGCTATCCGGATCTGCGATTAAGGCAAGATCGCATGCTGACAACCCTTGATTCATCGGTTCTTTCAACGAACCACCACGCGCGTTTTCAACCAGCATCACTCTTAACCACCGCTTGCAATCACTTTCATACAAAGAAGGATCATTGCGCGCAATTTGAATTGCATTTTTGTATGCATTACCAGCTTCGCTATATTTTTTTATTGCAGCATCGTAGTTTGCGTGATCAAATTCTTCGATTCCTTCCGACATCCAGACGTCACCTTCTAACTTTGCTGCTTCATACAACCACCAGACACTTTTGCGCGCACTGCTCGCTTTTTCCAGGGCCATTGGATACTTTTTTTCGTAAAATGCGATCAGCCCTTCTGCATATTCTTTGCTCTCAGATTGAGATCCCTGGCTTCTTCGTAAAAAATTCAATGCTGGTTCACGATATTTTTGTTCAATCTCTTTGATTTTTGCTTTGCGCTGAGTTGGATTTTCAAAAGCTTGTACCGATTCAAGCTCTTGCTGATAAAGATGTCCTAAAGTTAAACCCAAAGCGTACGCATTCTGTGGAGTTTGATATCCTGAATTCCACGCTTTCTCCAAATATTTCCTGGCTTCATCGAATTTTGACAACTCCATAAAGCCGCGACCCAACGCATAATTGCCCGGGGGTTGCGACAAACTTCCAGCTTCTTTCATACGTTTCTTAACCGAATCCATCATCTGAATAATCTGTTTGTTATCTTCAGCAAGATTGTGCAAATGAGCCATCCGCGCAACTCTCATCCGCCAATTCATTTCTTCGGAAATGTGTGCAAACTCATTTGCAATTTGAATCTGCTTACCTGTACGCCACCATGAATAAATGCTTGTGCCTGCCATGCTGAGAACTAAAATCGCAGATACAGCAAGAACGATTGCCAGGGTTTTGTGTTTTCGAATTTTTTTGCTTGCTAAATATGTGAAGCTGGGTGGGCATGCTTGAATGGAATCTCCATTCAAATAATGTTGAAGATCTTCTGCAACTGCTTTTGCTGAATCATAACGGCGGTCAGCATCTTTTTCCAGACACTTCATCACAATCGTTTCAAGGTCCTGAGGAATTTGCGGAGAGATTTTTCGAATGTAATCCGGATCTGCGTTAGCCAATTTCAAAATAATTTCCATGCTGCCTCCATCAAAAGGAGGCCGTCCGGTGCAGACGAAATAAAATGTTGCGCCGATGCCATAAACATCACTGCGTCGATCAATTTTTTGTGCATCACCCCAGGCTTGTTCGGGAGACATGTAGGCGGGAGTTCCCAAAATCATTCCTGTAAGCGTCACGCCTTCAACCGCTGACTCACGGGCTAAACCGAAATCCAAAACGTAGGAATGCCATCCGGTTTCAGTTTTTTCAACCATGATGTTCGCTGGCTTGATATCGCGATGAATAATACCAAGCCGATGTGCTGCTTGAATTGCATCCGCAACTTGCTTCATCACAATCACTTTTTGTTCAAGCGTCATTTTGGAAGATGCAGATCCCAGCGTCTCTCCTTCAATGAGCTGCATCGCAATATAGGGTCTGCCGGAAAAATTTCCGACTTCATGAATTTTGCACACATGAGGATGATCAATTTGAGCCTGGGTGCGTGCTTCACGAATAAAACGTTTTTCGGTTGTGGGATCTTCTCCCCAAATAAATTTCAGTGCGACTTTTCGATTTAAGGTGCGATCGATCGCTTTATAGACTTTCGATGTGGCACCGCCTCCAAGAAAATCAAGAACCTGATAACGATCCCAATTCTCAAACGAAAGATCGTCCAACGAATCGCTTGGTTCTGAACGGGGAATGATTGTAGTGTGCTCCTCCCCCGGATTCTGGTGCTCACTCATGGCAGGTTTATGACTCAATTCATCTTATCACCACAAAGACACAGAGAGTTGATTGATTATGAATAAGGGCTTATGTTGGAAACATGAGATTAGTTATAGTCTCGAACAGATTGCCGTATTCTGTTCAAATTCAAGAAAATAGCTTAAATCTTCATCGGAGCCCTGGAGGTCTTGTGTCCGGTTTGACCTCTTATTTGTCCAGTATAAAAAAGGCTTCTGGACAGGATGATGAATCGTTATGGATAGGATGGCCGGGGCAATCGGTTCCGAATGAATGGCAGCAACCATTGATCGATCGTTCTGCGTCAGAATTTCAATCGTATCCAGTATTTGTTGCAGAAGATTCGATGGATAAGTTTTATCACGGTTTCTGCAACAGCACGATTTGGCCTTTGTTTCATTACTTTCCTACTTTTGCTACTTACAATCCGGATCATTGGGAGCAATACAAAGAAGTAAATCGAATTTTTTGTGATGCAGTCGTAAAGACAACAAAACCGGACGATTTGATTTGGATTCACGATTATCACTTGATGCTTCTTCCAAAAATGATTCGCGAAAGATTGCCTGAAGCATCGATCGGATTTTTTCTTCATATTCCATTTCCATCATTTGAAGTTTTTAGACTTCTACCAAGAGCGTGGCGAACAGAAATTCTTGAAGGGATGTTAGGTGCAGATCTAGTTGGATTTCACACCCATCATTACACGCAATACTTTTTGCGATGTTGTTTGCGAATTCTAGGACTCGAACACACCTTTGGCCGGGTCACAATCGGAAATCGGATCAGTGTGGCTGACACATTTCCAATGGGAATTGAATTTGAGCAATTTCAATCGGCTGCTAAGAGTGAAGAAGTAGTTAAAGAAAGTGCATCGTTGCGCGAAAGTTTTGGCAATCGGAAAGTGATTATTTCTGTTGATCGTTTGGATTATTCAAAGGGGATTCTGAATCGTCTTGAAGGTTATGAAATTTTTCTGGAACGAAATCCTGAATGGCATGATCACGTTGTACTTGTGGTAATTGTCGTGCCTTCAAGAATTGGGGTTGATCATTACCAATATTTAAAACAGCAAATTGATGAAATGGTGGGTAAGGTCAACGGAAAATTTGGAACCATTAGCTGGACCCCAATTGTTTATCAATATCGATCACTTGAAGTTGAACCGCTTGTCGCTTTATATCGCACCAGTGACATCGCACTGATTACTCCTTTACGCGATGGGATGAATTTAATTTCGAAAGAATATGTGGCCAGCAGAGTGGATCAAACTGGTGTGCTTATCTTAAGTGAAATGGCAGGCGCATCAAGCGAGCTTGGTGAAGCGTTAATCATTAATCCCAATAATCGGGAAGAAATTTCCGAAGCGATAAAAGAAGCGTTAGAAATGCCGGAAAGCGAACAAGTTCGCAAAAACTGGATGATGCAAAGACGCCTTGAGCATTACGACGTAACTTATTGGGCTGGAAGTTTTTTCAAAGTGCTGGCATTTGTAAAACAACGGCAACATGAATTGTCTGCGCGGATGATGAGTCCAATTCATCGCGAAGAATTAGTTTCACGTTTCAATAAAGCTTTACATCGACTTCTTTTTTTGGATTATGACGGCACGCTTGTTCCTTATTCTTCAATGCCAGCGGAAGCAAAACCGCCAATTGAAGTTTTGAATTTATTGAACAGATTGGCGGAAGATCCTAAGACCGATTTGGTCTTGATCAGCGGCCGTGATCGAAAAACATTGGATGAATGGTTCGGTCATATTAAAGCCGGATTGGTTGCCGAACATGGAGCATGGTTCCGCGAAAAGAAACAGGATTGGCGGAATGCCGTTTCCCGAAATTCAACAACATGGATGAAAGATGTGCGACAAATACTCGAAGTATTTGTTGATCGACTTCCTGGATCCTTCATTGAAGAAAAAGAGTTTTCGTTGGTGTGGCATTTCCGAAAAGCAGATCTCGAATTCGGATCTGTACTCGCTAAAGAGTTGCTTGATCATCTTCAGGTAATTCTCGGCCAGCTCAATATTCAAGTGATGTTTGGAAACAAGAATGTGGAAATTCGCAGTGTTGGTGTGAACAAAGGCACAGCCGCTCAGTATTGGATTTCAAAAAATATCTATGATTTCATTCTTGCATTAGGTGACGATGCTACCGATGAAGATCTTTTTAGAGCCCTTCCATCAAATTCTTTTTCCATCAAAGTTGGCACGTCACAATCAGCAGCTCGTTTTAATGTTCAATCACCTTCCGAATTATTGCGTTTGTTGAGTGAACTTTCGTTAGAGGTGTTTGCGGTTAAAATGAATAATGATGCTGGGACGGCGTGACTTTCTAAAACTTTTTTCCGCCGCTTTATTGCTTCCTGAATTTTCTTCAGTCATTCCATTCCGAAAACGGAAACGACCGCGCGAACTTGGAATCAAAATCGGACGCCTTCAGCCAGGCAATTGGAACGCAATCACAGATGTTCCTGGCGTGAAAGTCGGACATTCAACGATCATTCGTGGTTCAGGAAAATTAGAAGTTGGTAAAGGTCCGGTTCGCACTGGCGTTACTGTAATCTTGCCGCATGATCATATATCACAAGAATATCTACCTGCGGGTTTCCACATTTTAAATGGTAATGGTGAAGTAACCGGACTTACTCAAATTCAATCGATGGGTGTAATTGGCGCGCCATTATGTTTAACAAACACTTCTAGCGTTGGAATGGTTTACGATGCTGTTGCTTCGCGTTTACCTAAAGATGGATTGATGCCGGTTGTTGGCGAAACCTGGGATGCGTGGCTGAATGATATAGAAGGCCGGCACGTTCACGCGGAGCATGTGTTTGAAGCGATGAATTCAGCATCATCGGGTCCGGTTGTTGAAGGTAGTGTCGGTGGTGGCACCGGAATGACCTGCTATCAGTTCAAGGGGGGAATTGGAACAGCATCGCGGCGATTACGCAAACCACTGGATAAATACACGGTAGGCGTTTTAGTTCAAGCGAATCATGGATCACGCCAGGAATTACGCATTGATGGAGTTCCTGTTGGTGAAGAACTTAACGATTTGATGCCTGAACCTGATGAAGCATCGTACTTAAGCTCAATCCTGATTGTAATCGCAACTGATGCACCTTTGCTGGATTATCAGCTGAATCGCATTGCGCGGCGGGGTGCGATGGGACTTGCTCGTACCGGATCAGTCGCTCACAATTCCAGCGGCGATTTCATCATGGCTTTTTCAACAGCCAATCGCATTCCATCAAATGAATTTTGGAATGGGAAAACATATTCGCTTCAAGCTATCGAACAATATGACATTGAACCATTGTTCAGTGCAGTTGCTGAAGCTACTGATGAAGCAATCATCAATGTTTTGTTTGCAGCAGAAGATATGGTTGGTCGCGATGATCATAAAGTTTACGGACTGCCGATCGATCGCGTACTAAAAATCATGGAACGTTACAAACGTTTGTTCCGCGAAGATACAAAACGCAAAATTGCTTTTTTCAACCGGGGCGCGGGCGTCTCTGCCCGCGAATTCAATGGCGGGCACGGAGGCCCGCCCTCCGGATCGTAGTGATATGTTCACATTAATCGAAACACCATTCTGCAAAGTTCTCTTAATCGAGTCCTGGAATGCGCCACGCGGACGTTATTTTATTTCTTATCGCGCGTTGAATGATTTTCGTTCTGTACTTGGGCTTCCGGTGATTGATGAGTTCGCCACGTTTTCATCTCCAATTTTTTTCTGTCCTACTCCGATCCTGGGCAAAATTTATAATGCCGGAATTTCTTTGGGCCATAAACGCGATCCCGAAATGGGAATTGATTTGGGATGGCCACCGCTGGTGATCGGCTATCAACAACCGGCTCCAGAATTAAAGGAAAGTTGGGAACAAGAATTGTTGGCGGAGATAATGAAGGCGGAGGAGCAGGGGAGCGAAGGAGCGGGGGAGAAAATGACGATTGATGAATATGAAGTGAGAAAGTTGAAGATTGGGGAGTCTGAAATTTTTGCTACGAATGCACCACTTTTGCCGAAACAACTTCAACGTATTGCGCAGCTCAGCAATGCACCTTTTAGCATCGCTTTCTCTACAGGAAATCGTCTAACAGCACAGAAAAATGCCCAACCTCTTGCCGTTCAAGTAGCATCTGAAGCAGTACTAATCAAGATTGTAACTGCTCTTAAGCCAAAAAGTTGAGATTTTGCATTGATTTAGCGTTTTTCGTGATTTTTCATCATTTTTCGTAAAAATCTTTGTCTCTGCCTGAGGTTCAGGTTATAATTCCTTGTTCACCCGCCAGTCGGCCGGATCAATACCGATGAGATACCAATATCCCGACAGTTTTGTCTTTTATCGCAAATTAAACAAGCCATTTGTGCGTGCGGTATCTGCATCAGGAAGCACAATCATTGATGAAGATGGGAAAAAATATCTGGATGCATCCGGCGGTGCAGTAGTTGTAAATGTTGGACATGGAGTTCCTGAAATTGCGAACTCTGTTGCTGAGCAAATTCGTGAGCTTGCCTATGTAAACGGAACTCAGTTCACGAATCAACCGGTTGAAACTCTTGCTGCTGAACTTGCTGAGATTCTGCCCGGAACATTAAAGTACAGCTATTTCTTAGGCAGCGGTTCTGAAGCGAACGAAGCGGCAATAAAACTTGCGCGACATTACTGGTATGAAAAAGGTGTGAAATCAAAATGGAAAATTATTTCTCGCACACCTTCATATCACGGAAATACTTTAGCAACTTTGTCTTTATCTGGGCGCGAACATTACAGAGCTGTCTATGGTCCATTGTTGACTGATTTTCCACGCATTCCTGCGCCTGATCCTTATCGAAATCCTGATTCAAAAGGATCAACAGGCGAAATTCTTGAAGAAGAGATTCTAAAACAAGGCGCCGACTCAGTTGCAGCATTTATTTTAGAACCAATCATCGGTTCTTCTGCAGGCGCAGTTGTTCCAACGCGTGAGTATTACAAGAACGTTGCGCGGATTTGTCAGAAGCACAACGTCTTGATCATTGCCGATGAAGTGATGTCAGGAATGGGACGAACCGGCAAATGGTTTTCATTTCAGCATTACGATTTCATTCCCGACATCATGACTCTTGGTAAAGGCATTAACGGCGGGATCGTTCCGTTAAGTGCGATGGTTGCGAAAAAAGAAATTGTTGATCTGCTTGCTTCCACCAGCGGCTATTTCAATCATGCTCAAACATATTCACACACTCCCGTAATCTGCGCAGTAGGCGTTGCAACTGTTCGGCATTTAAAAAAGAATCGGTTAGTGGAACGTGTTGCTGAAATGGAAGGCGTATTTTTCGAAAAACTAAATGAATTGCGCAGCTTTCCTGTAGTCGGTGATATTCGCGGTAAAGGATTTATGGCAGCGGTTGATTTTGTGAAGAATAAAGACACGAAAGAACCTTTTGCCCGTTCCGAAAAATTTGCAGAAAAATTTACAGATCTAGCTTTCAAAAATGGATTAATTTTATGGTCAAACGTAGGTCATGTAGATGGAACCAATGGTGATCTTGTGATGGTTTCGCCTCCATTTACAATCAGCCTGGAAGAAATTTCTGAACTCGTGGCCAAGTTCAAACAAACCCTGGAGCAAATGCTATGACACAGACACAGCAAAAAGTTACATATACAACGATCGGATCTTCCGAAGATTTTCACATTGAGTTTGATAAAGCAGTAGAACAAGTCCGGAAGGATTTCGGCAAACTTTATAAAAATCGTATCGGTGGTGTTGATACTGAAGATAGAAAAACTGTTGAAATCAGGTCGCCAATCGATAAACGGATCGTCATGGGCTCCCATCAGCTCGGGACCAAAGAAGATGCATCAAGAGCAGTTGAACTGGCCAACAAGGCTTTCAAGTCATGGCGTGATTTAGGTTGGGAAAAGCGGGTTCAGATCATGCGCAAAGCAGCCGATAAGATGAGCGAAAACAAATATTATCTCGCTGCATTCATGGCATATGAAGCTGGAAAAAATCGTCTTGAATCTATGGGTGAAGTTGAAGAGTCAGTAGATTTGATCCGCTATTATGCTCGCAATTTAGAAGAGAGTCACGGTTACGCCAAACCGATGGAACGATTAAGCGAAAAAGAAACCACGATGAGCATTCTTGTTCCATATGGAGTTTGGGGTGTTATTGCTCCGTTTAATTTTCCTCTGGCGTTATCAACTGGAATGGTTGCCGGTGCACTGGTTACCGGAAATACCGTTGTATTCAAACCTTCGCACGATGCGCCGCTAATCGGTTATCTCATGGTGAAAGCACTGCATGATGGTGGAGTGCCTACAGATGTAATCCATTATGTTGCTGGCGGTGGAACGGATGTTGGTGCAACGATCGTTGATCACCCGTTAACTCAAGGGATGGTATTTACCGGATCGTATGAAGTTGGAATGCATATTTACAAAAATTTTGCGAAGCAATATCCGAAGCCGGTTGTTTGCGAAATGGGCGGCAAGAATCCATGCATTGTAACCAGAACCGCAGACATCGATGCAGCTGTAGATGGAGTTTTGCGATCAGCATTCGGTTATGGCGGACAAAAGTGCAGCGCATGTTCGCGCGTGTATGTTGAAGAGCCAGTGAAAGATGAATTTGTGAAAAAGTTTGTTGAAAAATCAAAGAGCATCATCATCGGAAATCCAATTAACAAGGAAGTATTCCTTGGTCCGGTGATCAATGAAAACGCTGTGAAGAATTATGAAAATTATGTGAAGCGTTTAAAGGACTCCGGTGCCGAGATTCTGCTTGGTGGCAATGTGATTAAGGAAGGCGACATGGCTCACGGTAATTTTGTTCAGCCAACGATCGCATATTCCGAAAATAAAGATAACGAATTGTTCTACGAAGAAATGTTTTTGCCGATTTTGATGATCACAGCAGTGAAGGATGTGAATGAAGGAGTGGAGCTTTCAAACAAAGCCATGTATGGTTTGACAGCTGGAATTTTCAGCCGCGACAAAAAGGAAGTCGATACTTTTTTGAACAATATTGAATCAGGTGTCACCTACGTGAATCGACGCGGTGGTGCAACGACAGGTGCATGGCCGGGAGTCAATCCATTTGGCGGCTGGAAGGGATCGGGTTCCACAGGTCCGAATGCACTGGGACCATATTACCTGCTGAAATTCTTACGTGAACAATCGCGGACAATCATCCAGGAATAGCTCCTTTAACGCCGAGCACGCGGAGTTATTTTTATTATGAAAAATTATCCAAACATAAAAGTTCCGCCTCCAGGACCAAAAGCGAAAGAGGTCATTGCAAAAGACGAAGGTTACACTTCTCCGTCATATATCAAAGAATATCCATTAGTTGTAGATCGCGGTGAAGGAATGATGGTGCAGGATGTCGATGGGAATCGTTTTCTTGATTTCATGGCTGGCATTGCTGTAGTTACAACCGGGCATTCGCATCCAAAAGTTGTGGAAGCAATTAAGCGTGCTGCGGAAAAATTTCTGCACATCTGTCCAACTGATTTTTACTATCCATCGTTTGCAGAACTGGCAAAAAAACTTGCAGAGATTGCTCCAGGACCTTCACCAAAAAAAGTTTTTCTTGGAAACTCCGGTACAGAAGCAATTGAAGCTGCGATCAAGTTAGCGCGTTATCATACGCGACGTTCGCAACTGATCTCTTTCTTCGGCGCATTTCACGGTCGCACAATGGGTGCGATCAGTCTTACAGCAAGTAAGTGGAGACAGAAGGAACATTTTGCGCCATTTCTGCCAGGCGTTACTCATGTTCCATACGGATATTGTTATCGATGTCCATACAATCTCACATATCCTTCGTGCAATTTGTATTGTGTTGATGTGATCGAAAGCGAATACTTCAGCAAAATGGTGCCTCCTGAAGATGTGGCAGCAATATTTGTGGAGCCAATTCAAGGTGAAGGTGGCTACATCATGCCGCCACCTGATTATCACAAACGATTGAAAGAGCTTTGTGAAAAGTACGGCATTCTGTATGTTGCTGATGAAGTGCAGAGTGGAATGGGACGTACCGGTAAATGGTTCGCATCAGAAATTTATGGCGTTGAACCGGACATTATTGCCGTAGCCAAAGGAATTGCATCCGGAATGCCGGTGAGTGCAATGATTGCGAAGACTGATGTAATGACATGGCCATCGGGTTCACATGGCAGCACATTCGGTGGAAATCCAGTTGCATGCGAAGCAGCAATCGCAACGATCGAATTGATAGAAGAAAAACTGATGGCGAATGCAACGGAAGTTGGAAATTACATCATTGCACAAATGAAGAGCATGATGGATCGTCATCGATTAATCGGAGATGTAAGAGGTGTAGGTTTGATGATCGGCGTTGAGTTTGTGCGCGATCGTGTTACCAAAGAAAAAGCATCCGAAGAAACGGAAGCGATTGTACAACGTGCGTTTCAAAAAGGTTTGTTGTTGCTGGGTTGTGGTGAAAACATCATACGTCTTGCGCCTCCGCTGGTGGTGGATAAAGAAGACGCTGATGTAGCACTCGGTATTTTGGACGAAGTTTTAACCGATATCGAAAGGGAACGCTATGGCAAATAAATTGATGTCAATGGAGGAAGCGATCGGACGCTTCGTGAATAATGGCGATACGATCGTAGTTGAAGGGTTTACGCATCTAATTTGTTTTGCGGCAGGACACGAAATCATTCGCCAAAAGAAACGCAATCTTACAGTATGCCGCCTCACTCCAGATTTGATTTATGAACAACTCATAGGCGCAGGCTGCGTTGACAAACTTGTATTTAGTTGGGCAGGCAATCCTGGTGCCGGACCATTATATGCATTAAGACGCGCGGTTGAAGAAGAAATTCCGCATCCGATTGAGCTGGATGAATATTCCCACTTCGGAATGGTTGCTCGTTTTACAGCGGGTGCTGCAAAGTTGCCATTTTTCCCGCTGCGCAATTTCATGGGAAGTGATCTTCCACAAGTGAATAATAATATCCGCAAAGTTCAATGTCCTTATACTGGTGAAAGTTTAGCAACCGTTCCTGCATTAAATCCTGATACGACAATTGTGCATGCCCAACGCGCAGATGCATCCGGCGATACTCAAATTTGGGGATTGATGGGTGTGCAAAAAGAAGCAGCATTCGCTGCAAAAAATGTGATCGTTGTTGCTGAAGAAATCGTAGAAGAAAAACTAATTCGCTCTGATCCGAATCGAACCTTAATTCCTGGTTTTATTGTCAGCGCAGTTGTTCATGAACCCTGGGGATGCCATCCTTCATTTGCGCAAGGATATTACGATCGCGATAACGATTTTTATGTGAGCTGGCGCAATACCAGCAAAGACATTAAAAAATTTAACGCGTATCTGGATGAATGGGTATTCGGCACAAAAAATCGTGCGGAATATGTGGCGAAAATGGGTGAGCCGCTGAATAAGCTTAAAGCCAAACCGATGTATTGCGAACCGGTGAATTACGGATACTAACTCTTTTACCGCAGAGTTCGCTGAGTAGTACATTGAAAATATCGCGAAGAGATTTTGTACGGGGCGCTGCAGCTACAATCGCAGCAAGTTCATTTCCATTCCCTTCCTACTCCCAAAATTCTTCCAGGTCGGTTTTGGTTTTGGGCGCAGGTCTTGGTGGTCTTGCCGCCGCTTATGAGCTAAGCAAAGCTGGCTTTGAGGTGACCGTTCTTGAAGCCCGATCTCGCCCGGGTGGCAGAGTTACAACCTATCGCGATCCGTTTGCTGATGGACTCTATGCTGAAATGGGCGCGGAGTATGTTGATGCGTCGGATGAATTTGATCATCGATATTGCAAAGAGTTCGGACTCAAAGTCATGACTGCGAAACTGTATGATGCAGTTTTTGTGCGTGGCAAGAAATTTCGAATGACCGATTTAAAAGACGGCAAATTAACACTGCCATTTGAAGGTGCAAAACCTGGAATGTTGTTTGGTCAGGAAGCTGAATACATCAAAAAGATTATCGATCGGATCAAAAATCCTGATGAGCTGCCACCGGATATTTTGCAATATGACAATCTTTCGGTAGCAGAACTCTTGTTGCAGCAAGGTGCGCCGCAAGATCTCATTGCACTGTTTACATATTTAAATGCAACAGAGGAAACCGCAACTCCGCAAGAAATGTCTGCGTTGTCATTGATCAAAGCTCAGTATCGCGCCAGCAATTTTAGCGAAGTACAAAATGAAGGCAGAATTTTTGGCGGCAACGATCAGCTTCCAAAAGCCTTTGCGCGTGCACTATCAGATAAAGTCTTGTACAGGCGCGCAGTTCGCAAAATCAGTCATGGTACTGATGGCGCGGAAGTATGGTTTGAAGAAAATGGTGATGTTCATTCGATCCGCTCCAAACACCTGGTAATTGCGCTGCCATTCAAAATTCTGCGAGAGATAGAAATTGATCCCGCCTTCAGTACCGAAAAAATGAATTGTATTTCTACCCTTGGCTATGGTCATGTCATGAAAACAGCAATGCAATTCCGTCAACGCTTTTGGGATCAACCCGACAGCATTGGCCAACGAATTTTTACCGATACGAAATTGCGAAGAATTTATCATATGTCGATTGATCAGCCGGGACCTCGTGGAATTCTGATGTCATTTACTGCGGCTGATGATGCCGAGCAACTTGGAAAATTACCGGAAGAAGAGCGATTGAAGGTTGCACTGTCTGAAGTTTCCAAACTGTGGCCGCAAGCTTCTAAGTTTTGGGAGGGCGGAGTTACGAAATACTGGAATGAAGATCCATGGGTGAAAGGGAGTTATTCATTTACAGCAAAAGGACAAGAGCGAGATTTTCTGAAAATTTCCAGTAAGCCCGAAGGCCAAGTTCATTTTGCAGGTGAGCATACATCCGAGTTTCGGGCATCAATGAATGGGGCAATTGAATCTGGTGTTAGGGCGGCGGGGGAGATAATGAAAACGGAATGATGGAATGTTACTGGATGTAGCCGAGTGCACGTAGCCGTTCTATTTCTTCCGTAGTCATGTTTTGCGTCCCTTCTGAATCTGATTTCAGTTTCACTGCCTCAGCGTGTTGTTTCCACAAATCAAGTTCATGCGAAAGTTTCTGCACAATCTCCGGATGATTTGCAGCAACATCATGATGGTCATAAACATCATTTGTTCTGTCGAACAATTCAAATTCAGGTTGACCATCCTGGCGCAAAACATGATGAATCAATTTCCACTGACCGGAAATAATTGAATATGCCTCATAGTTGAATGGAGGCGGTGCATTAGTTTCGTCTCCTGTATTTGCCCGTTCCGAAATTGCCGGACGCTCGCGCCACTCACTTGCTTCAGCAGTATGTGAGCCACTGACGTTTTTCAATAACGGAACAAGACTTTCGCCTTGCATTTCTTTCGGACCGCGCAAACTACAAAGTTCCAAAATTGTTGGCATTACATCCACCATCTCAACAGTATCTGGAACCGTTTTGTTTTTGGGTAAATATTGCGGAGCCCAAAATATTAAAGTGACATCGGTTAACTCTCCGTACAATGACTGGCCATGAAATGTCTTTCCGTGATCCAGGAATTCTTCGCCATGATCACCGGCAATCACAATCATGGTTTTTTTATCCAGATCCAGTTCTTTTAGTTTTTCTATCATCCGTCCGATCTCAGTATCCATTCCGCGGATCGAACCGTCGTAAAGATCGATGTTATATTGAATGAACGGTTTTGGATCGACTCCTGCTTTTTGAAATTCATCTTTTGTCGGCATCTTAAACAGTTTCATCAGCGGGTTCGTTACTGCGTCCAAAACTTTCTTTTCGTCACTCTGTTGCTGTTTGTCGCGTGCCGGATCGGCCCAAAGCGTATCGTAGGGTGCTTTCGGTTTATATGGATCATGCGGATCATATAAATGAAGAAAAGCAAAAAAGGGAACGGATTTGTGCGACTCCAACCACGGAAGAAACTTATCCATTGATTCCCGCGAAGTTTTGCTTGAATTTGGATCGGACAACGAAATATCTTCGTTGACTTCTTCGAAACCTTGATGCAAGTTTGAAAATTTTCCGGTAAAAAGATTTCCGCAATAGTTCACTGTTGCATAGCCCGCATTGTAAAAAACTTCCGCTAATGTTGTTGCAGAAGAGGGGAGTCGATCATAAAAATTACGAACGCCATTAGTCGTTGGATAAAGGGAAGTCATCATCGCAGGTGTTGCAACCTTGGTCCATGTCGCTTGTGCAATTGCATCCGCAAATCTTACGCCCTGACTCGCAAGCTTACTTATGTTTGGAGACGTTTCGCGCGAATAGCCGTATGTCTTCAAATGATCTTTTCGTAAGGTATCGGTCCAAATTAAGATGACTCTTTGAGGCGTTTCTTTTTTCGCCGCTTCAGTTTGGCGATTCCGAATCACCGGATTTCCCCAAATCCCCAGGGTTCCTGATTTTTCAGCGGTTAGCGCAAGTTGAACGACCGCAGTTTGTCCGGCGAATTGTGAAAGATCAATGAGATTACGATCCCATCGCTGCTGTGTGGTAATCGTATGACTTAGAAGATTTTGTTCTCGATTCCATCCTTTTTGTTGGATGGATAAATTGAACGTAACGGGATAATTCTCAATCGTTCCTAGATTTAATTCCAATGCAGGATTTTGAGGAAGAGTCACAGTAAATCGCAATTTTTCGGGTGCGCGCATCACCACGGACTCTTGAAAAATTCCTGATAACCCTTGCCAGCTAACTCCGGTCGGAATGCTTGCTAGATAATCTTTGCGCATGATCAAACGGATTGATTCGATTTCAAAGGTTGATCCGGAAGCGTCGGTTGGCTGAATCGCAATTTGCCGGGTATTACGCGTTGTTTGAGTGAACGGTGTGGTAAGAATGCAAGTTTGTAAATGTTCTCCTGAGGCAAGATTTTTTGAAGCCCACGGAAAATCTTTTTTGTATTGAAGCATTTCTCCCGAATCAAATTTTTCCGCGTTGCTCATCGAAAACGAAATTTTTTTGCCATCAGACACGCGTATCCGCACTTCTAGTGAGTTGAAGAGATCATTGTCTTCCAAACCTGAGGTTCGTTCGAAATGAATAATGGGAGTATCGTTCGTAGTGCGTCCTCTTAATAGACCATTTTCGATTCTTAAATCTGCAATTCCATTTACTGCTTCCCAGCCGCCGGTTTTTCCGGAGTCTTTATCAGGATGATCGAAACGCCATTCAAGAGGATTTGCTTTTTGTACCGGTACTTTTGCTAAAACGTTTTCTGGTTTATAAAGATGAACAAATCGAAGTGAATTCTCGACAGGCTTTTCATTTGATCGGCAGTTTGTCAAAGCGACAAGTGCAAGGGCTAGAAATCCGAGGAGCGGTTTTCTCATCTCGGGATTATAGTACAGAAGCGGGTAGTGGCGAGCGGAAGCTCGCCTACGAATGCGAAAAGGCGACCTTCCGGTCGCCTACAGAATATATTCTGGACCGGTTGCAACCAATAGATACGGGAGATTTTTTATGAAAATCAAAATTGTGGCATGTTTCATCTTAGGTATTCTTTTTACGTCCTTTGGTTTTGGAGTGGAACCAAAAACTGCAAAGGCAACATTTGCCGGCGGATGTTTTTGGTGTATGGAAGAACCTTTTGAGCGTTTACCTGGAGTGATTTCGGCGACTTCAGGATACACTGGCGGGCAAAAGAAAGATCCAACTTATGAGGAAGTCGGTTCCGGCAGCACCGGCCATGCAGAATCAGTTCAGGTTGTTTATGATCCTTCCAAAGTTAGTTATGAAAAAATATTGGAAGTGTACTGGCATAACGTAGATCCAACCGACAGTGGAGGACAGTTTTGCGATCGGGGAAACCAATATCGAACAGAGATTTTCTATCATGATGCAAATCAGAAAGCTCTGGCCGAAAAATCCAAGCAGAAAGTTGCAGAAATTTTGAAGAAAACGATCGTTACGCCAATTGTTCAGGCTTCTACGTTTTATCCCGCTGAAGAGTATCACCAGGATTTTTATAAAAAGAGTACTGCACATTACAAAGCTTATCGCCTTGGATGCGGACGAGATCGTAGATTGAGAGAATTGTGGGGCACTGAAGCAGGCGGGCATTGACTCGGAGACTTTGTGGTGAAAAAAATGCCGTTCAAGGCTTATTATTTGTGGGTATGAAGAAATCAATCCTGTTTCTAAGCCTTCTTTTATTCTGTTTTGCATGGTCCGCACAATCCATTGATGATGCATTTCGCAAGTACTGGTATCAACAAAAAGCAGAGTTGACCAGATATGCGTTGAAGCAAGCACGCTATGGTGAAATCCATCAAGGCGAAGCTGTCCTTATTTTTGTGACTGAACCTTTCATAACAGACAAACAAGTGAAATATGAACATGGTGATAAATCGAAATCGCTATCAGTATTAAAACTAAATTTCACGCGGAAGTTCTATACAGGAATTTATCCATATTCATTAATGACTTCCATTTTCACGCCGGTCGATTTTCAAAAGCAGCACACGTTGAAAATTACTTCATCAAGTCAGGAATGGTGTGGCAACACGTTCAGTCAACTGAATTGGAACAACGATAGTTACGATGCTTTGGTTCGTTCTTATTTTCAAGATGAGGGAGATCAGAATTTTAAGATTTCGAAAGGATGGCTGGAAGATGAATTATGGACACGCATCCGTCTGGCACCAGAAACGCTTCCAGTTGGCGACGTTGAAATTGTGCCCGGACTCCAATTTGTAAGACTGTGGCATAAAGATGCAAAACCTGTGAAAGCTTCAGCAAAAATTACAGAAGATGGAAGCCTTCGAGTTTATTCACTTGATTATCCATCGATAAACCGGCAGCTCATCATCCGTTTCAAAAAAGATTTTCCGTATGAAATTGAATCCTGGGATGAAACTCAGCCCGGAGGATTTGGAAGCAGTGCGCCATTAACCACCAAAGCTGTGAAAACAAATCGGATTCTGCTTGATTATTGGAATCGACATGGTAACGAAGATGCGCACTATCGAAAGGAATTGGGCTTAACGGAGCATTAATTATTCGTAACCTGCACCGGAATCCTTAATGAAATCTGCTTATCTTCAGCGTTTGGTTGAACCAAACCAAGACCAATTTCAAGATTGTATTGACCTTCATTTCTAGGTGTATTGAATTCTACAAAGTACTGAGTAGCTTCACCAGGCAAAACCTGGTAACGCAATCTTCTTCGTGCGGACAAATAATTCTGCAGCTGATCGTTACGATACCAATCGAATATCAGAAAAACGCTCCCATTTTGCCAGGCATAGCCTTCCAGCCAGGCTGCTTTTCCAATGTTCGTAAGTTTTATTTCAAATGTGAGTGGCTTAGATGGCCGCACAGAAACATTGTTTGTCGGTTTGACCCAGATTTGTGCATCAAATAATTCAGGATTCGAGCGCGTTGTTGGCAGTTTCAAGGTTTGAATCTTGATTGAATTCCACCACCGTTTCGGTGGATTTATCAATTGATTGTCGGTCCAATACCAGCCAGCTTCCGGATGAGTATTGATTTCCAAATCCACATTCCATCGCATGTGATCTGCATAGGAGCCGATTGCGTGTGCGGTGATTGAGAACGCTGCCAATATTAGAAATGCGATTTTGAAAAAGGATTTTGTAAGCAGAAATTTTGTTTCTATTAAAAATAAACAAAGAATTGGTGTAATGTCAGCGAGCAAACGTGGGCCATAAGTATAGCCGCCCCACCAGCAAAAAAATTTCGAATACAACAAAATGTTTGCAATCACCCCCACGCATAAATATCGCAGAAGTAATGTTCCTGATTTTGTCCAGCAAAGAATGATGCCGATGATTCCGAATATCAGCACTGGAGAGTAAATAAATAATCCGCGACTTGGACTGAATAGAATATTGGCCAATCCTTCAAATACTGGTGTGAACCAAAAATCTTTTTGTGCAACTTCGAATTGAGTTCGAAATGGATTATCAAAATAATGATTGTTATAGACCATCTGAAATAAAATTGGCGGAATCGCACACAACAGAAATCGAGGGAACTGACGCGTTTGATGAAACAAAACGTATAAACCCATCGGTGCAACAAGCAATGCATCAGTCGGACGGCACACCACCGCAAATGCTGCGGGAAATCCCGCAAAGGAAGTCCAGATCGGTTCTTTGGAACCTCGCACCAAACAATACAATGCAGCGGTCAAACAAAGCTGACTTGGGCCATGCTGCCAGAGTGCTTGACTGCTCACACTGAATGAACTTGTAGCTAAAGCATAAATTGCTGAAATAATCAGCGCTGCAGAACGCGGGACGAATCGCAAAAGCGTGAAATAAAAAATGATTATTGAAGTTAAAACAATGAATGTTGCCGCAAATTTTTCTAGTTCCATAGTGAACCAGCTATTGCCAGGCATTCTTCCTATTGCTGAAACAAAATAAAAAGGAAGTGCGAATATTGCCGCGGCCACGGGATATGAAGAAACGTAATGCTGGCCGGTAAAAGTCATTCCTTTCATTTCCGGTGATTTATGCAAATACCTGAATTCATCTAAATCGAAATTTCCTTCACGCAATATGCTTAACGGTAAGTGACGTGCCGGTACAGTGTCACTTGCGCCTAACATCCGATAATTTGCGGTATACAGAATCAATACACTGCAAAGTACCAGCAGCAATGAATTTTCATTGAGTGCTTTTTTGAATGAAGCTGGATGTTTCAGCAGTTGATAAATCGGAACCAAAATGCAAAGTCCAATTACACAGCTTGCCGGTTCAGCGCGAGGATTGCGAATTCCAGCAATGTTGATGAATCCCCCCGAATAAAGAATACCAATCAAAATTGCGGAAATACATATGATTGAAACTAGAATTAGAATCCTGAAAATTTTCATCACTGTGAATTAACGCATGACCTGAACCGGGATGTGTATCGATTTTTCCTGATGTTGAGAATCACTTTGATTCAATGCAATGACTATTTCGAGATCGTAATCTCCCTTCCGATCAGGTGCGATTAATTTCTCGGTAAACTTATACGATTCACCCGGAAAAACCTGATTGCGTAATCTTTTACGAATCGAAAATTGATTCAGTAATATGTCTTTACGATACCAGTTCATTTGAAGACTTACGTTGCCATATTCATTAAAGGCGCCATCAAGCCATATAGCTTTCCCGGAGTTGTTAGCATGTACAGTGATCCAAACGCGTTTTGATGGCTGTGCCGAAATGGAACCTGAAGGTTCAATCTCAATCTCTGCATCAAATAATTCAGGATTACTTTTAGTTGTTGGTAGCCCCCATACTCTTATTGTGGCTATGTTCAAGATATGTTTCACAGGATTTACCATCTGGTTGTCTGTCCACAGCCAAGCAGCGTTGGAACCGGAATCAATGTGCGTATTGGAAGTAAAGAATGGATCGTATGTATAAGCTCCAATTGCGTGTGCCGCAATTGAAAAAGCCGCCAGGAGGAAAAAAATAATTTTCGGAATTTTCTTCGTCAGAAAATTGTTGATCGGATAGAAAAACAAACACAGAATCGGTAAAAGATCGGCTAGAAGGCGCGGTCCGTAGGTGCTACCTCCCCACCACATGAAAAATTTGGAGTACAACAACAGATTCGCCACGACTCCGATACTTAAGTAGCGTAGCAGAACAAATTCACGTTTGGTCCCAACAGAAAATAATCCCAACGAATGAAAATAATAAAATCGGAGAATAGATGAACAATCCGCGAGCCGGACTAAACAGAATTCCTGATAAGCCTTCAAAAAATGGAGTTGACCAAAATCCTTCCTGATCCAGACGCCACTGAGTATGAAACGGGTTATCGAAGTAGTAGTTGTTATAAAGAATTTGAAAAAGGATGGGTGGCAATGTAAATAACAAAAAGCCGGGAATTTTTTTCGTATGATGGAATAAAACATAGAACCCCATTGGTATAACCAGCAATGCATCCGTTGGTCTGCACACAACCGCTAATGCCGCGGGAAATCCCGCTAAGAAAATCCAGCGCGGCTCTTTTGAACCTCGCACCAAACAATACAATGCAGCTGCCAGACAAAGCTGGGCTGGTCCGATGTTGCCAGAGCGCCTGACTGCTAACACTGAACGAACTTGTAGCCAGTGCGTACACGATTGTAATGAGCAAAGCCATCCTGTGTGTTGTCAACCGAAGAACGGCGAAATACAAAACTATTACTGACAAAACAACGATGAAGGCTGCTGCGAATTTTTCGAGATCCCCGACGAACCGGCTGTTTCCAGGCATCGGACCTATTGCTGAAGGCAAATAAAATGGGGAAGCGAGCACCGAAGCACCAACTGGATAAGAAGAAACAAGATGGGTTTCTCGATACACCATTCCGGACGATGCCGGGCGCCCATGCAAATCAGCAAATTCGTCCAAATCGAAATCTCCTTCACGTAAAATGCTGAGCGGCAAGTATCGCGCTGGAATGGTATCGCTTGCTCCAAGAGTCCGATAATTTCCGAAATACAAAATCAATACGAAATAAATTAAAAGACCAAAGGTGTTTTCAGCGAGACCATCTTTCAATGAAGCAGCCTTTCTAAAGACAACATAAATTGGAATCAAGAAACAAAGTGTGATTACAAAAGTTGCAGGATTGACGCGCGTGATCCGAATTCCTGCAACATCAATCAATCCTCCGGAATAAAGAACACCAATCAAAATTACAAAAATGGAAATGATCAAAACTAAAATTAGAATGCTTAGAATCTTCCGCATAAATATTTCAAGATCTCATTATCCCATTGTGAAGTTTCTTTCTTTGTGATGAAATACATTCGTTATGGATTACAACGCAAACGAACTAATGGTATGCCAGGCTGCGCGTCAGTTGAAAGATGGTGATGTTGTTTTTGTAGGCATTGGCTTGCCAAATATGGCTTGCAATCTTGCGCGCAGAATGCATGCACCAAATCTTGTATTACTTTATGAATCAGGAGCGGTAGGTGCAACTCCGGAACGTCTTCCAGTTTCAATCGGAGATCCATCACTGGTTACAAATTCAATGAGTATTTGTTCTATGTTTGATATTTTTAATTTGTATCTTCAAGGCGGATTCATCGATGCCGGATTTTTGCAGGGCGCTCAAGTAGATCGTTTCGGAAATTTGAATACCACCGTTGTTGGTTCATATGACAAACCCTCAGTGCGGCTTCCAGGAAGCGGCGGTGCATGCGAAATTGCAATCCTTGCCAAGAAATTTTTTATCATCGCGCCACAAAGTAAACGTAGTTTTCCTGAACGTGTAGATTTCATTACGTCTCCAGGTTTTGTGGATGGCAGCAGTCGTCGCAAGGAACTGGGAATGCCTGGAGCTGGACCTGAGATGATCATTACAAATTTAGGCTGCTACAGTTTTGAAGATGGTGAAATGATTCTTGTGTCATTGCATCCTGGTTGCACAGTCGAAGACGTACAGGAAAACCTAGGATGGAAAGTAAAAGTAGCATCTGATCTTAAGACTACGGAACCACCGAGTGATAAGGAGCTTCGCATCATCCGCGAAGAACTCGACCCTAATCATCTATTTATCTAACTTACCAAACCGATTGAAAGCGAAATCGATAACTTCGTTACTTCTCCTGTTTTTTCTACCAGCCATTTCCATCAGCGCTTACGATCTTTCCAAAGCACGCATTGAAAAACTTGAGAACGGTTTAACGGTGATGATTCTTGAGGATCGTACCCAGCCGCTTGTAAGCACACAAGTACTGTACAAAGTAGGAAGTCGAAATGAATGTGATGGCACGACCGGATTGGCTCATTTCCTGGAACACATGGCGTATCGAGCAACGAAAAATTTTCCGGAAACGCAAGTCGTCAGTCGAATTTATGCGGAAGGCGGTGAATGGCACGGCTATACCTGGATCGATCAAACAACATATTTTGAAACTGTTCCAGTTGAAGATCTCGATCTAGTTTTACAAATTCAAGCCGACAGAATGGCCAACACTTTGATTAATGCATCAGACGTTGAAACAGAACGCGGTTCTGTTATGACAGAATTGCGCGGATATGAAAATGATCCATCATCCGTTTTGAGTGATGCAGTTGTAGCTACTGCATTTCAGCAACATCCTTATCGCAACAATGTAATTGGCTGGCCCACCGATGTTGAAAAAATCACGCACAAAGATCTGGTAGATTTTTACAGACGATTTTATTCACCGTCGAATGCAGTTCTGGCAATGTCAGGTGACATCACTTCCACTGAAGCAATTTCAAAAGTGCGGAAGTATTTCAGTTTAATTCCGGGAAGTACAGTGGAATCGCAGCCACGCAGCGTTGAACCCGCTCAGGCGGGTGAACGCCGATTATCACTGAAGGGAAGCGGGTCGTTAAATTATTTTCAAATCAGCTGGCATGCTCCCGCAGCACACGATCCGGACTATCCTGCATTTCTTGTATTGCAAGCGATCTTAGCTGGAACAACCGGCGTTAATTTTAGACAAAACGGCGGAGAAGATGTTGATAAAGGAACCAGATTTGATGGGATTGATGCTGATCTCGAAACATTCTTTTTCCCAACTGCGGATCCATATCTTTTCACCATCACCGGTCATGTTGATAGTTCTGTCGATCGCGATGAGATTGAAAAGAAGGTCGAATCGAAAGTTCGTGAAGTCAGGGAACACTTAGTCTCTGACGATGAACTGGATAGAGGAAAGAAAGCAATACAATCGGAACTTATTTTCGATATTGAAACAACAGAAGATGTTGCACATCAAATGGCATTTTTTGAAGGCATTAATGCCTATAGTGTCTTACAAAAACTTCCTGATGCAATTGCCAGAATTTCTGCAGAAGAAGTTAAACGGACAGCAGAAAAGTATTTACAAGATGATTCAGAAACTGTTGGTTGGTATTTAGGTGATTCAAGGAAAGTTTCACAGATTGGTTTACAGCCTCATCATTTTGCAAAAGCAAAAGGGCCCGTTGAACGGGTCGCGGTTCAAAGTTCAGGAATTGCTGCGCCTCGTACCAAAACTTTAAAGAACGGCACTACGTTAATTGTGCAAAAGATTCAGCGCACACCAGCCGTATATATGCGAGTTCTTATGCCTTCCAATTCCATCGAACCAGATGTTGATTATTCGCGTGATGAGCCCGTGTGGGGTTACACATCGATCAATCGCAGGTTCCTGAAACAGGATATCTCAGCGGCGATTGCAGATGTGCGCAAATTGTTTGACAAACCATTTGAGAAAAGAGAGGAAGATCAATCATCACAAGATGATCCGGAAACGCGTTTGAATTCAACACTCGAAGAATTATTGGGATTGAATAAACGTTCGGGTCCCGCATCTCCTGTTCTGATTGTAATGGTTGGTGATATCGATGAAGACAAGGCACTTGCCATGCTATCCGCAGCGTTTGATAACCTGAAGATTATCAAGAAAGAAACTGCCGGTGGATTGAAGATAACGGAACGAGAACGGATCATCCGCATTCCTGGGAAGGCACAATCAGAACTTGGATACGCTGTGCCGGCTGCTGCACCATCAGAGCCGATGTCGCTTGCATGGAAAATGTTGCGATACATCATGGCGCATGATTATGAAGGAAGACTCGGAATTCAATTGATTGCGCGACAAGGCTTACTTTATGGAATTGATAGTGGATATCGTTCCGATGGACAGCATGGATGGGTCTGGATTACGACAGGTGTGAATCCGGATAAGTTGTCGGTTGTGAAACAGAAGTTTCAGGAATTAATGCGTGGACTTGTTACAAATCCTCCTTCATCAAAAGAAATCGCGGAAGCAAAAAATTATTTAATCGGGCGACGCAAGACTGCATATCAAAGCAATCGCGAGATTTCAGGATTTTTGGCGCAGGAATATATCGAACAAGGAAGGCTTTTGAGCGAAGTAGAATTTGAAAAACGTGTGAACTCGGTGACCGAGGAACAGCTCAGAAGTCTTGTACCGCAATTTCTAGCGGGTGTAACCGTTGTGGTGGATTGCTCTATTTAACCACCAAGACGCTGAGCTCTATTCCGTACGTAGAGCTTCGAGCGGATCTAATTTTGCGGCACGGCGGGCAGGAAGGATTCCGCTAATCAAACCAACAACAATGCTTACGATTAACGACAGAATCACATACATGGTTGGAATTTGTATCGGCAAAGCTGGAATAATCAATCCTAATAAAAGTGCGATCGACAATCCAACCAACACACCAATAGCACCTCCCGTTGTGGAAAGCACAGCAGCTTCTGCCAAAAACAAAATCAAAACCTGACGCGGCTCAGCACCAATCGCCTTTTCCAAACCAATTTCACTGATCCGTTCATTCACCGAAATCCACATCATCGTTAAAATTCCAACAGCTCCCACCAGCAAAGAAATTGCAGCAATTGCGCCAACGGCCATCGTCAAAATATTCAGAACATTATCCAGAGTTGCTAACATCTCGGTTTGTGAAATGATCGTGAAATCTTCTTCATCATCATGGCGCTCTTTTAAAACATCTGTTACTCGTTTTGTGATCACTTCAACCGGAGTGTTCGTTGAAAATGTCAAATCAATTTCATTCAAACCTTCCTTGTTGAATAATTTCATTGCCAGTGAAACGGGGATGTAGGCAGTATCATCGATATCAACTCCTAACATCTCTCCTTTTGATTCCATGATCCCAATGACTTGAAAACGGCGGCCACCAATATCGACATATTTACCTAATGCATTTTCTTCGCCAAATAATTCATGTTTCAATTTGGCCAATTACCGTAACAGGTGAACCGCGCCGCGGATCTCCCGAAGGTAGAAATGAGCCTTGACGAATTTTGAATTTCCAAACGTACGGCATATCAGAACTTACGCCGTAAACAAAAACGGATCGTCCGCGATTTTTGTATTCAACTCGCGCTGTACCAAAACTAACCGGCACGATTTTTTCTACACCTGGGATCCGTTTTAATTGTTCGCCGTCTTCAATCGTGAGTGGACGCGTGCTGGATGCAACGCCAGGTAATCCGAATGTCGCTGACTTGCCTGGATTGATTCCAATTAAATTTGTTCCGAATTGCATGAACTGGTTCAACATGAATGTGCGCAATCCCTCACCAATTGAAGTAAGCAGGATTACCGATGCAGTGCCGATCGCAATTCCTAACATGGTAAGAATTGTGCGTAAGCGATGTGCGCGTATTGTGTTGATTGTTAAGGTTGTAACGTCAGTGAAATCCATTTTTATCTTCTAGCTAATGCCTGAATCGGATCCATTTTTGAAGCACGTCTTGCTGGCCAAACTCCAAATGTAATTCCAACTCCTAGCGCTACTCCGAGTGCAGTAATAACTGCCCAATTCGGAACTGTAGCAGGAAGCGCAGGAAATACTTTCAGCGAGAGTTTTACAAGAAATTGTGCAGATATTAATCCCGTAATTCCGCCGAACAATGAAAGTAAAGAGGCTTCAGTAAGAAATACAAGCACAACTTGACGCGGCTTTACTCCGATTGCTTTCAACAATCCGATTTCCGGAGTTCTTTCTGAAACTGAAACCAGCATAACATTCATAATACCGATTCCAGCAACTGTTAATGAAATTCCTGCAATTCCTGCGAGTGCTAATGTAAGCGCGGTAAAAATTTTATTGAATGAAGCTAAAACCGAATCCTGCGTAATTAATGTCACATCGATTTCATTGTTGTGACGTTCTTTAAGAACGTTCAGAACATCACGCTTTACGGGTTCCAAATCAGAATAAGAATTTGCCTCTATAAAAATTCGGAATAAAGTTGTCAAATTAAAAACCTTCATTGCGGAAGCGACAGGAAGCAATACTATGTCATCAAGATCGAATCCGACGCTTCGTCCTTTTGGTTCTAACACTCCAATGACGCGGAAACGATATTCGCCAACATGTAAAACTTGCCCGAGTGGATTCATGTTTGGAAATAATTCTTTTTGAATTACAGTGCCAATCACGCATACAGGCGATCCGCGCGTCATCTCACCAGGGGGAAGAAATGATCCGCGTGAAATTTTAAGACGGCGAATGGATTGAAATTCGTTAGTTACACCGAAAACATTTGTGTTGCGGCTGCGAGAACGATATGAAACAAGTGCTTGACCGAACGTTGCTGGTGCAAGGCGCCTGATTCTCGGAACGCGTGTTTTTATTGCTGCTACATCTTCCAGCGTAAGATCGTTAGGTGTTCCACCCATCGTTGGCATCGCGCCGGTTGTTTCAGTTTTGCCTGGAAGCACAACCACCAGATTGCTTCCTAGTGTTGCAAGTTCGCCGGTGACGTAAATACGCGCGCCTTCGCCAAGCGCTGTTAAAAGCACAACGGATGTAACTCCAATCGCCACACCGACCATGCTAAGCACACTGCGAAGTCTATGCCCTCTCAATGCATTCCATGCAAACAGCAACATGTCCAACGGATTCATTTGCGGACTTCCTCAACAATTTCGCCATCGCGCAACAAAACGCGGCGACGTGCGCGTTCGCCGATCGCAGGATCATGAGTTACAATGACAACAGTCAATCCCCCGCGATTCATTTCTTCAATGAGTTGAATGATTTCAGTTCCGGAATGAGTATCCAGATTCCCTGTCGGTTCATCAGCAAGCAATACAGAAGGTCCCATCACAACAGCACGTGCAATTGCTACGCGTTGACGTTCGCCACCTGAAAGTTGATTTGGTTTGTGTCGTGCACGATGTGAAAGTCCTACACTATTGAGCGCTTTCTGAACGCGTTGCTTTCGCTCTGCCTTGCTGATTCCTGCAAATACCATCGGCAATTCAACATTTCCTGCCGCATCCAAACGTGAAACAAGATGGAAGAATTGAAAAATAAATCCGATATGATTTCTTCGGATCAAAGATAATTCAGTTTCCGATAGATAGGTTACATCTTTTCCATCCAGCAAATATGTGCCGCTTGTAGGATGATCCAAACATCCCATCACATTCAGCAAAGTTGATTTGCCGGAACCTGATGGCCCCATCAATGCGATATATTCACCATCATTGATTTGGAGATTGATATTTTTTAAAGCGTGAACAGTCTCTTCACCGACTTGAAAATTGCGGCAAATATCTTTGAGTTGAATCATATATTTTTACCGCAGAGTTCTCTACTTATTTATTATTTCGGTTACTTTGACTTCAATGCCTTCCTTGACTTCGGCACGTTCAAGTGAAGTTGTGATCAATTCGCCTTCCTTCAAACCTTCAGTGATTTCTACATAATCCCAATTGCGCAACCCGGTCTTTACACTACGTGCCACAAGTTTGTTTTGACTGACCACTAAAACTCGGCTGCCTTCCATCAAAGCATAAGCAGGAATTCGAATCACATTGTCTCGTGATGTGAGAATTACTTCGATGTCGGCTGATGTTCCAGGCAAAAGTTTGCGAGAAAATGCCTGATCGTTGAACTCGCATTCAGCATCTACCGTTCGATTTTGTCCTTCAACATCGCTAACAAATGACGCAATTCGGGTGAGTGTTGCTGAAAATGTTTTATCCGGATATGGATCGAGACTCACACGAACAGGCAATCCAGTTCGCAATTTTGCGGCATCCGTTTCATCGATCGGTGCTTCAACGTAAATGCCGGTGTCATCCAGCATATCGATAACCGGTGGAATCGGAACACCTGGAGGTGATGGAGTTACAAATTCACCAAGCTCGGTTGTGACCTGAACCACAATGCCATTAAATGGCGCATGAACTTCTGTTTTTAACAGAGCCGCTTTTGCAACATCAACATTCGCGTGAGCGCGGCTCGCATCCGCACGCGCGGCTTCACACCGCGCTTTTGCCACTTCATATTGATTGGAGACTTGATCCAGAATTGCATCGGATACAATACCTTCTTTATGAAGTTGACTGTTACGATCTAATTCTTTTTTTGCAAGATCAGCAGCAACACACGCCTCTTTCATCGTTGCGACTGCAGATTCATACGCACGTTCTGCTAACCCAAGCGAAGCTTTTAGTTCGCTGTCATCTACTTTCAACAACAACTGGCCTTGCTTAACTCTTTTTCCTTCATGCGCATCCAAATAGACAACACGTCCGCCAATGTCCGAACTTAAATTTGCTCGCTTTCGAGCTTTCACAGTTCCGGCTTTGCTGTTAGTAACTGTTTGCTCAACTTTGCCGCGCGCGACGCGATACGCTGAAACCTCAACTGGTTTATGTTTGAATAGGGTAAATCGCAGCAGCAGAATAATTGCGACAATAATAGCCAGAACTATGAATCGATTCCGCCATTTCGGACTCATTTGCGCAATTCAACCACAAAGTACACCAAGAAGCTACGCAAAGTAGATACAATAAAAACATGAAAAACTTGCTGATTCTAACTTTGATGTTTGCCGGTGCGATTGTTACATCCGCAGAAGATATTAAAGTTCTTGACGGATTCTCATCGGAATCTTCAAGTAAACAATTACAATTTGAAAAAATGTTGAAAGATTCTATTTCTCCTCAAACGATTGAGAACCATTTGAAATGGCTTACCAGTCGGCCGCATCGAACTGGAACCGAAGGCGCGCGCATTACTGCGGAATACTTGCTTCAGAAATTGAAACAGTTCGGATTTCAAACAGAGATTGTGCAATACGATGCTTATCTACCTGCTCCAGTCTCTGTTGAAATTCAATTGACAAAGCCGGTTCAAGAAACGATTCCAACCACGGAAGAAAAAATTGAAGGAGATCCATTCACTGAATTTGTAAATGAACATCCGGGATGGAATGGCTATTCACCTTCCGGTGAAGCAACCGGACAAATTGTTTATGCGCATCATGGATCAAAAGATGATTTGCAAAAGTTGAAGGATTTGGGAGTCGATCTCAAAGGCAAAATTCTTTTGATGAGATATTTCGGAACGGGTGAAGGAACAAAAGTTCAGAACGCTGAAGAAGTTGGTGCAGTTGCTGTAGTGTTGTATTCCGATCCAGCTGAAGATGGATTCAAATATGGTGATGTTTATCCGAAAGGTGATTGGAGACCTGCCGGCAGCATCATGCGTCGTTCAATTTTGAATTTGACAGGTGGCGATCCGTTGACTCCAGGCTGGGCTTCAAAACCGGGCGCAAAGCGCTTAAAACCGGAAGAAGTTCATTTGCCAAAAATCCCTGTGCTTCCAATTTCATATAAAAGCGCGCAACGTATTTTGAGTTTGTTGGAAGGCCCTCCCGCACCATATGAATGGCAAGGTGCACTTTGTTTGACATACAAGATTGGGCCAGGCCCGGCGGAAATACATTTGCGAACGCAAATGGATAATCGCGATCGTAAGATGCTGAACGTGATTGCAAAATTGCCTGGAACAACAGATCGCGATCAATGGATCATTGTTGGCAATCATCACGATGCCTGGATTTTTGGCGCCGGTGATCCATCCAGCGGAACTGCAGCGCTGCTGACGCTTGCTGAATCGCTTGGCAAATTAGCGAAGCAAGGATTTAAACCGAAACGCACGATGATCTTAACGTTTTGGGATGCGGAAGAAATGATCCTGGGTGGCAGCACGGAATGGGTCGAAGATCATGAAAAAGATCTTCTGGAAAAAGCTGTCGCTTGCATCAATATGGATTCCGCTGTGTTCAATATCGATCGTCCATTGAGCGTTAGTTCACATCCGGTGTTGCACAATTTGTTTCGGGCAGCTAGCCGGAATATTCGTGATCCGAGGAGTGGGAAATCTCTTTTTGAAGTGTGGACTGATATGCAAAATCAGTATCGCAAAATTCCTGGCGTTGATGGTTGGGGCGATTTCTTTGATCCGGAGAAAACTTTAACCGAACCTTATGTTTTCGAAAGCCCTTCTGATGATGCGGAGCCATTCCTCAGATTCCTTGCACTACCGGCATCAGATATGTATTACGGCGCGGACTACGGAATGTATCATTCGATTTACGAAAATTTTCATTGGATGAAAACTGTTGTGGATCCAACGTTTGAATATCACAAAGTCATGGCTCAATTACAAGGATTCGTTGCAACAAGATTGGCAAACGCAGATCTTTTGCCTTTGGATTATGCAACAGAAGCAACTTACTGGCGCCGAGCTTATTTGGATTTGCAACAAAACAATGAAATGAAATTTCAAGAAGCGCAAAATCTGATAAATCAATGGGAACAAGAAGCAAAAAATCTTCTGAATGATGAAAGAGAATTGTTAAAACATCCAAACAAGAAGAAGACAGCTCAGTTCTCGGAGCTGAATCGCAAGATTTATCAAATCGCCAGAGATTTTTATCGTGCCGAAGGTTTACCGGGAGAACCTACGGAAAGAAATATTTTTTCCGGATCTGCGTCCACTGTCCCTGGCATACGTCAATATTTAAAAGAAGGCAAATTGTCTGAAGCGGAGTTAGAATCAAAGAAGTATCTCACTGCATTACAAAAGCGCGTGCAATCACTGCAAGCGGTACGAAAACAACTACAGCAAATTCAATAAGCCTGAAATGGAGGTGCTATGAGACTCCACATTATTCTTTTTTTAATCATCAGCCTGGCCTGTGCTGCAAAAGTTTTTTGCGATGAAGAACATCAGCATCATCACGATGTTGGTGAAGAAGAAAAAATTGGGACAGTGAACTTTCCAATTCAATGTAATGCACAAGCCCAGGAGAAATTCTTAAGAGCCGTAGCGCTACTTCATTCTTTTGCCTATGAGCAATCAGAAGGAGCTTTTAACGAAGTTGCTACCGCTGATCCAAAATGTGCGATGGCTTACTGGGGCGTTGCGATGAGCAATTATCATCCGCTGTGGGCTGCACCAACTCCCGCTGAAGCTGCTAGAGGAATGGAAGCTATTACGAAGTTAAAGTCTTTAACGCCCGAAACACAGCGGGAAAAAGATTACATCGCTGCGATCAATGCTTTTTATCAAGATGCGGATAAAGCTTTGTATGCCGATCGCAAATTGGCCTATCACAAGGGCATCGAACAAGTTTATGAAAAATATCCTGACGATAAGGAAGCCGCAATTTTTTATGCACTTTCTTTGAATGCAACGGCATCACCGAAAGATAAAACGTATGCGAATCAAAAGAAGGCTGTTCAGATTCTGGAAAAAATTTTAGCGGAAAATCCGGATCATCCAGGCATCTATCATTACATCATCCATAATTACGATTATCCGGATTTGGCTAGCCTCGCGCTTCCTGCTGCACGAAAATATTCGCAGGTTGCTCCGGCGGTGCCGCATGCACTTCATATGCCTTCGCATATTTTTACCAGGCTCGGTCTTTGGGAAGAATCCGTTCAATCAAATCTCGCTTCGGAGGCGGCTGGTGAAGCGCTGATGAAGAAAACGGATCCTGGTGCGACCCATTATGATGCCGTTCATGCAATGGATTATTTGGTATATGCATATTTGCAAATGGATCAAGATCAGAAAGCGAAACAGGTTCTGGATGAAATGCGTGATGTCAAAAAAGTGAATGTCCAATCATTTTCAGTTGCATATGCATATGCCGTTTCGCCCGCCCGATATGCGATTGAACGTGGACAATGGAAGGAAGCAGCGAAGTTGACTCTGTGGCATGAAGATTTTCCATGGAACAAATTTTCCTATGGTGAATCGAATCTTTATTTCGCGCGTGCATTAGGTGAAGCAAAGACCGGCGATCTGGATTCAGCAAAAAATGATGTGAAGAAATTGGAATCGATGCGTCAGGCTTTAATCGATGCAAAGGATCCGTACTGGCCAGATCAAATTGAAATTCAACGTTTAAGTGCAGCGGGCTGGATTGCATTTGCTGAAGGCAATAAAGAAGAAGCTTTCAGTTTGATTCAGAAAGCTGCTGATCTGGAAGATTCAACCGAAAAACACCCGGTGACTCCTGGCCCGATTATTCCGGCACGTGAGCAGCTTGGAAATTTGTTGCTGGAATTGAACAAGCCGCAAGACGCATTGGATGCCTACGAAAAGTCGCTTGCTCGATCACCGAATCGATTGAATGGATTGTACGGAGCAGCACGTGCAGCGGAGTTAGCGCAGAATTCAGAAAAAGCGACGAAGTATTATTCGCAGTTGGTTGAGTTAACAAAGAATGGTGATGGGAATCGCGAAGAACTGAAAGCAGCAAAAAAATTTGTTGCTAACCGCAAAGGCACCAAGTAACGGTTTGTAGCGCCGGCGGTGCTTTCATTTAGATACAAGTGCGATCTATGCGAGCGGAAGCGAGCATGTAGGATTTCCTGAAGAAATTTTATCATTCGATTCTAAGGAAAGTTTGTGTATTTTCCAGCGCCGGCGAGCCGCCGGCGTTACAAATTATTTCTGAGTGGTCAGCTCCGCGTATTTGCCGTGGCCTTCCCAAACGCGAAGTGTAAATGTGTAGGGCAATTGCGTAGAGATTTTGTTTGCGATTAGTTCGCAAATATTTTCAACGGATGGATATTCCAGGAAGTCATTTAACGAACGGTGATCGTATTCAGCAAGAATGTTATTTACCGTTCGTTTCAAATCAGCAAAATCGACAACCATTCCATCTTTCTTTTCGCCTTCAATAATGACATCGATCGTGTATGTATGGCCGTGGAGGCGTCCGCATTTATCATGACTCGGCAGATAATGTGCGCAATCAATGTATTCCGTGATTCCAAGTTTCATTTTGACTTCTCCAATTGCCTCCCTCAAAACACGGCAGGCTTTTCATTCTATCACTCGAACAAAATTCAGGAATGATGTTCTTTCCTGTTGTAATCAGCTCACGAATCCAACGTGCGGCTTCCATCGCGTAGCTGTAGCCAAGCCCGCATAATCCTGCAAGCACATAACATCTTGAGCGCTCCAAAGATCCTACGAATGGGAATCCATCAACCGTGAATGCCATTGTGCTGCACCAGGTTCGTACCGGATCAAAACTCGCAAAAAGATCTGGATTCATGAACTCGCGGATCCAATCAATTTGAACATCTGTGATCCGTTTCGAAATTTCTGTGGCAATTCCTGTCTCATCTTCCGGTATGCGGAATTCCAACCCTCCAAAGTTAAGGTGCGTATCTGTGAAATGCCAATATATTTCGCCGTAATTTGTAATGATCGGCTTTTCTGTGGGGGGTTTTGTTTTTAATGGCAGCTGCAGCATTTGTCCGCGCAATGGAATGTACAGCCCCTTCAATTCAGGAAAAAGCTCTGTTAAAAAAGCATTCAAGCAAAACACAACATGTTCGGCTTCAAATTTTCCTTGAGTGGTGTTGAGCTGAATTGAAAACGGACGTTCTGTGATTTCGGAAACAGTGCATTGTGTGCGAACCGGAAGATCGGTAGCTAAAGCGCTCCAGAATTTCACGGAATCGATGATTGCATCATCACGGTTTAAGATTCCGGTGGAAGGTTTGTTTAATCCACAATCAATTGAATCTTGCCATTCAACATTGAAACCATCTTCTTTCAACAATTCATAACTATATTTCATGTTGTGAAACTCTATTTCATTATATGAAACGGTAAGACTGCCGATTTTTTGGATAAGATTCTGCGCAAGTTCCTGGATTCGCAGATGATTTTGCAGATGAAGGTTTTGGATTTCTTTCGCACGTTCGCGGCCCAGTCGTGCAACCGTTTTTGCATAATGTTCGCCGAAACCTGAAATGACAAATCCGGCATTGTGTCCGGTTGCGCCTGAAAGTAACGGACACTTTCTCCAGGATTAGAATGTTTTTGTCGCGGAAGTGATGTCCAACTGAAATTCCGGACATACCTCCACCAACAATAATGAGATCGTAAATCATTTAAGAAGCGGGTCCTGTACTCCTACCGTTGAAAACGCTTCAGCGCGTTCAATGCAACTGACGCATTTGCCGCATGGCTGCGTTGCGTCCCAATAACAACTCCATGTTGATTCCAGGGGCACACCCCATTCGATCGCATTTTTAATTACTTCTGCTTTGGTGCTTTTTGCAAATGGCAATTCAATTTTGATCTTTCGAGTTAACAAGGCAGTGTTTGCAAGATCAGAAAATCGCTCAAAGAAATCTCTGGATGCATCCGGAAATGATTCGGAATCAATTCCGATATGTCCTCCTACAATCGTGTTGCATTCTTTCGTTTCAGCGTAATAGCAGGCGATTGAATAAAAAATCATGTTGCGATTTGGAACATAACCTTCAGGAACTTCTGCATTCAACGGCTGGGGCAAATCTGCTGCTTCGCGCAAAAATTGTGCAGGCACTTCAATGAGGGGAGCGCGAAATACTTCCAGCAATCGAAAAACTGAAAGGCGTTCGTGAAATGGCCGCAAATAATATTGGAAGGTTAGCGCTACAACTTCAGGATAATTCTGTTTGCTCCAGGCAAGAGCTGCAGCAGAATCAATTCCACCGGAAAGCAATACAAGGGCACGAGTCATAAACGGTGACTGCCGAGGGGCGGAGGGGCGCAGGCGCGGAGGGGAAAGCTCCTCTGCTCCTCAGCCCCTCGGCTCCTCTGCGTAATGATTTCACGTGGCTCTTTCATAAGTTCAGAATGCCGCCATCAATAGCAATGGTTTGTCCGGTGATAAACGTGCATGTCGGTGATGCCAGAAACGCAACCAGCTCAGCAACCTCTTCCGGTTTACCAATCCGCTTTAACAGAGTTTCAGACGCAATTGCCTCAATATCATGAGGCGTAAGTTTCCACTTTTCGATCCAGTCGGTTTGAATTGAACCTGGTGCAACGGCATTCACCTGGACATAAGGCGCGAACGCTCTTGATAATGTTCGCGTGATTCCAACAATCGCACATTTTGCAGCTGTATATAAATATGTAGGAACATCACCCCAAAGAGCAGCGCTGGATGAGAAGTTGATGATCTTTCCAAATTTTTGAGGTTCCATAAACCGAAATGCTTCATGACTGCACAACATCGTGCCTTTTAAGTCCACCTGAATCGTTTTTTCCCATTCTGCCCAATTCATTTCCGTTGGCTTTACATCCCAACCTGCAGGTGATGAATATGAGGCATTGTTCACAAGAACATCCAACCTGCCAAATTCAGTTTTGCAAAACTCGAACAGCGCTCGAACTTCGTTTTCTTTGCTGACATCCGTTTGCATCATCCTGATTTTGGTGCGGCCTTTGATTTCAGATTCAAGTTGGAGTGCAGATTCATTGGAACGATTGTACGTAAACAAAATTTCGTAATTCAGCGCCGCAAAATGACGCACGATTGCAGCGCCAATTCCTCTGGCACCACCGGTTACTAGAATTACTGGCATATTTGAAACCTTACCACAAAGAAATACAAGGAGGGGAAACAGTGTTGATTTACCATTTTTTCAAACCAAACTTTACGCGTTGGTTCCTAAAAGTTGTTCCGCAGTATGAATGACTTCTGCTGAAGAAATTGTTTCGATGCAATACGGCTTTAATGCGGGAGATGGATCACATTCATGAAAGAATTTTTGTCTGCAAGGGGAGCACGGAAAATTATGAAAGATCACTTTTGCAGGACTGATTCGTCGGGGTCCGGTTACCAGCGGATTTCCAGGTCCATAAATTCCAACAACTGGTGCTCCGCATTGTTGAGCCAAATGCAAGGGCCTGAATCGTTACCTATAAATAAGGAACATCGCATCAGCATATCTGCAAATTCCTTCATGGAAGGCTTAACATGAATCGGAAGATCAGAATGTAGCAAAGGCTCTCCAGAAATAATCTTCACTTCCCAGCCTTTTTTCTGAAAATGTTCGGCAACATTGAAAAATCTATCCAGATGCCATGCTCTTTCTTTCTTAGAAGCCCCTGGATGAAGAATCACTAAACGTTCTTTCTGCGCGCGTTTTGTTAGGGGATAGTGTAGCGCTGTGACGTCAAAAAGTTTTGCCAGGTTTAAATAATATTCCGTTTGATGAACTGTATATGCAGGAGTAGGCAAACTTTGCTTCAAGAGAATTCCACGATTTTCGGTTCCATATCCATATAGATTTTTTACGCCGGCATATTTAAAAAGAAGCGCGGAACCAAAGGAGTTCGGAAGTACAAGACCGGAATCCGCCTTGAATTTACTGATGTTGAGAATGGATTCACGCTCTAGAAAGGGCCAGCTTTCGGATTTATATTGAATAATTTCCGAGTTCGGTATCGGAAAAATTTCAAATAATGGAGCATGCTGATTTGAGGTACACAATCCTAATTTTGTAAAACGTAAACTGAGTGAATACAGCAGGTCCATGGAGAAGAGAATATCTCCCAGCCAGTTGGGTAATTTAACGATTAGCGTCGACATCGAGGCTCGAATATTATCACACTTGGTCTTGCCAAAAATGGACTCAACACTGTATAATACGTCTTCCCAAAAGAGTTAAGGAGATAGAACTGTCGTGTTGACGAAAGAAAGGAAAACTGAGATTATCACCTCGTTTAAGACCCACGAGATGGATACGGGCTCGCCGGAAGTACAGATTGCGATCTTGACTGAGCGGATTAATTATTTGACTGAGCACTTCAAGACACATGAAAAAGACCATCACTCCCGCCGGGGCCTTTTGAAGATGGTAAGTAAACGACGCCGTCTTCTGGATTTTCTGAAGGACGATGACCATACTCGGTATCGGGCCATCCTCAAGAAACTCAATATCCGAAAGTAAAGTCACCTCACAGCAATTCACACCTCAGGGAATTTGAAAACCGAAGGGAGAATACCTTTTATGGAACGACGTGTAGAAATTGAAGTAGGCGGAAAACCGCTCAAAATTGAAACCGGAAAATTAGCAAAGCAAGCAGACGGTTCAGCTGTAGTTCAACTTGGAGATACAGTAGTTTTAGTAACAGCTTGTTTTAACAAAACGCCTGTTGAAGGCCGCGATTTTTTACCATTAACAGTTGATTATCGTGAAAATACGTATGCAGCTGGAAAAATACCTGGTGGGTTTTTTAAGCGTGAGGGGAAACCGACTGAGAAAGAAGTTTTAACATCGCGTTTGATTGATCGCTCGGTCCGTCCGTTATTTCCAGATGGTTATTACCACGAAACCCAAGTGATTGCTTCAGTGCTTTCAGCCGATCAGGAAAATGATCCTGATATGGCAGGGTTTGTAGGAACCAGCGTGGCACTCTATTTATCGGGCTGTCCATTCAACAATCCAATTGCGGGTGTGCGTGTTGGATTAATTGATGATCAATTTGTGATAAATCCAACGAACCAGGAACAGATCCGAAGCAAACTTGAATTGGTAGTAGCCGGAACTGAAAGTGCGATTGTCATGGTGGAATGTTCCGCTCATGAAATTCCGGAAGAACGGATCATTGAGGCGATTGAATTTGCTCATGAGCAAATCAAGAAAATTATCGCGGGCATCAGGGAGTTGTATAACAGGCAACCATATTCAAAACTTCCTGTATCACCATCCGAGTTGCCTGCAGATTTACTTGCATCAGTCAAAGAAAAACATGGCGCTGAAATATTGTCAGCTTTAAATGTGAAAGGGAAACTCGCTTCTCAGCAGGCACTTAGTGAGTTAGAAGATCGCATTATTAATGAAATTCCAGAAGAACAAGAAGAACAGCGTGAATTAATGCAGCACGTTCTTGAAAAAGCGAAAGAGGAATTATTCCGCAATCAAGTCCTCAATGAACGCAGGCGTACAGATGGACGCGGGTTTAAAGAAATCAGACCGATTGATATTCAAGTTGGCCTTCTTCCACGAACTCATGGTTCAGCATTGTTTACGCGTGGTGAAACTCAAGCGCTTGCCACAGTGACATTAGGAACATCGGATGATGCGCAGATAATCGATGAATTGGAAGGCGAAACACTCCGTAGATTTATGCTGCATTATAATTTCCCGCCTTATTCAGTTGGTGAGGTTGGATTTTTGAGAGCGCCATCCCGCCGCGAAATCGGACATGGTGCGTTAGCAGATAAAGCACTCCGCGCGATGATCCCGGATGAAAAATCGTTCCCATACACGATCCGGCTTGTTTCCGATATTTTGGAATCCAACGGTTCGTCATCTATGGCCACGGTTTGTGGAGGCGCACTCGCATTAATGGATGCAGCAGTCCCGGTGAAAGCTCCAGTCGCGGGTGTTGCGATGGGGTTAGTTATGGAAGGATCCAAATACGCCGTTCTGACCGATATTCAAGGCGAAGAAGATCATACCGGTGATATGGATTTCAAGGTTGCTGGTACTGCAAACGGTGTTACTGCACTTCAAATGGATGTAAAGATTGAAGGCGTTTCTAAGCAACTAATGTTGGAAGCATTGCAGCAAGCGAAAGAAGCGCGGTTATTTATTTTGGATAAGATGCTGCAAGTTCTTCCTGAATCGCGAAAAGAAATTTCAACCTTTGCTCCGCGATTGATTTCCTTGAAAATTCCAGTTGCAAAAATTCGCGACGTTATCGGACCGGGCGGCAAAGTGATTCGCGGGATCATTGAACAAACCGGAGTCAAGATTGATGTTCAGGATGATGGCACTGTAACAATTGCCAGCGTAGATGAAGCAATGGCAAACAAAGCGCGTCAAATTGTTGAAGGCTTAACTGCTGAAGCGGAAAGAGGACGTCAATATTTAGGTAAGGTTCAACGTTTGGAAGATTATGGTGCTTTCGTTGAAATACTTCCAGGTCAGCAGGGATTACTTCATGTTTCGGAAATCGCACCTTTCCGCGTTCGCGATGTAAGAGATTTTATTAGCGAAGGACAAGAGTTGATGGTTCGTGTGATTGAAATTGCAGACAACGGAAAAATCAGACTCAGTCATAAAGAATTCGCATCACCTACTCCGCCCCCCGGATATTCAACCGATGCTCCGCGCAGAGAAGGCGGTGAGCATCGTGAACACCGCGAATTCAGACGCGATGGTGAGCATCGTCCTTCACGATTTGGAGATCGATCAGGCGATCGTGATCGTGGTCCGAGACGTACACCTCCCGGCCGCGACAGCAGATACGGCAACGAATAATTAGGGGGGAGTAAACAAAAACTCCCCTACTATGCTTATCCTACTATCCATCGAAAACCGCATAAAATCTGTCATTTTCCGGCGTCATACTACTCTTATCCTACTATTTGACTTCCCTGCCCCTTCTCTGATAACCTGATTGGGGATTTGGAGAGAGCTTCCTTTGTTTTTAAGCTCCATGCAATCCAACTAAGAGGAGAGACTATGAAAACGTTTCTGGTATGCCTGGCGGCTGTCCTTACCCTCGCCTTGGTATCGGATGTTTTTGCAATTACGGACGAGGAAATCTTTCGTGCATTCAGCTTGAATCTTTCCACACCTGGTGCTCGGGCGCGAGCAATGGGAGGCGCATTTATTGGCCGAGCCGATGACGCAACGGCAGCGGAAACAAACCCCGCTGGCCTTAGTTTGTTGGTTCGTCCCGAAATCTCATTGGAATATGGTTTCGCAAACACCAGAACCATTACTAAATCTGTAACCAATATTCCAGTTTCAAATTTTGATATCACTCCTTCACCAATTGAAAATCCAGATCCAGGCGGGCAATTGGATCCTACTATCGCATCATTCAATGCAGCCGACACACTTGATGAAGTTAACCAACTTGGTTTCTTAAGCGTTGTTTATCCATTTGATGGCCTTACCATTGCGGTGTCACGCCATCAACTGATTAAAACTCAAGCTTTAGTAAGAGGCGGCGTATCTGCCAGCCCATTTCATTTTGTTGAACCAAACGATTTTCTGGGAGCCGCTGATATTAACCAGGCAAATTATGCCGTTTCAGTTGCAGGCAAAATTGGGGATCATTTTGCGTTAGGGGGCAATATTAAATTTGCTGATTTTCAGTTTGACTCTGCCATTGCTGCACGCCAGAAAGATCAGCGATTTCCTGGTGACCACTTTACTTCAACCATCAGTAGCAGCGATACTAAAATTGGATTCACAGTAGGCGCACTGTATCGAGCAACCCCCAAATTTTCGCTGGGTGCTGTTTACCGCTATGAACCTGAGTTCACTCTGGACGCTTTTGTAGATAACAAAGACTTCGGTGGAAGCCCACTGATCATTGCAAGAACCGGCAACTCTGAAAGCAAAATGGATATTCCGGATTCAGTTGGTTTGGGAATCTCGATTTCCCCAAGTCCGAATTTGAGTGTGAACTTTGACGTAGTAAGAGTTTTTCATTCCCAATTGGAGAACGTAGATATCGGGTATTCTTTGTTTACTCATCTTCTTCCAACGTTTCAACAGGCCAGCGAGATTTCATTCAAGATTAACGACGGCACAGATATTCATGTTGGTGCTGAATATCTCCACACTGGTGGAAATTACATCTGGGCATTCCGAGGCGGATATTATCGACAAGAACCAAATAGATTCTTCCTCGGTCCGCAGCAAATAGGGAGATTGGACTTTTCTTACTGCCTATTTTTGGAAAGACTGCTGGAGAAGATTATCACCATTTCACAATTGGTACTGGAATTACTCGTGGTCAGTTTCAGTTTGACTTTGCTCTTGATATGAGCCCAGCCATTCAAACAGATAGAGAGTTTATTCAAGGTGTAGAGGATGGTACAGTTAACGTCATCCTTTCTACCGTATTCAGATTCTGAAGTTTATGGGCGCCTGCTGAAAGGTGGGCGCCCAATTCATTTCCCTCCTGCTTTAATCTCTAATATTAACCGCTTTTAAAGCTTTTCTTCGATTACCTAATTCACTCATACCTCTCACTGTGATACTGATTCCGTCCTTGCGTATATACGAGTGGCGATAATTCTATTTCTTCTCCAGTAGATCATGCTATACTCAGATTAATTAGAGAAAATTAGGGAGAGCAAAATGGAATTAAAAGATTTCGAAGAATTTTTAGAGAGAAAGGGCCAGTTGACGAGGATTCAAGTAAACATTCTGCGGAGTGACCTTGAGCTCCTGGCTAAGTATGCTGCCTATGTTACCAAGACTAAGAACAGTCGTCTAACCGTAGCTGATCTCTGCCAATTAGCAATCAGAGACTATGTTGATAAGCACAAAGAAGACCTGATTGAGAAAATTGGAGACTTTGAGTACGTTCCTCGAGGAAAGCGCCAAAAGAGGGAGCCAAAGTGAACCTTCTCCTTTTTGATGGATCCAGCATGGCTATCGTCAATGCCGAATATTTGTTGTTGAATGTTTGATTAGATTATGTTTGAAAGTATCTCCAATTCTTATGGAACTGGAGATTCAGTCAGTAGTGTCCTGTTTGATGTTAAGTATGATTCTGGAACTAATGGAAGAATCCATTCTCGAGAAAAGGTGAAATCTGAATTAAGTATTCCGCCTCAATTTTCGCCTAAATCCTGTTAGTTTTGCTCTTCACTTGTTTCGAAAATCTACGACTTCCCGATTCAATTTTAGTCAAACCTCGCGAAGTGATCACGAAATTTATTGTCGTCCTTACCTGGTCTGGTATGGCAACGATTAAGGGATGTTGCTCTGAAGCCACGCTTTTCGAAAGCTAGATCCAACTTTTCAAACATAGAGTTCTGGCTCATCTATTGTGGTAATTTCCGTCTTAATGGTTCCAATTTTAGGTGACCCAGATGTATTTTTGAATGACTTTGTTGGGTAAACTTCTATGCTATATAGAAATCTTAGTCCAAAACTTCGGCGAGGAAGTGACCGGTAATCGATCTTGAAGATCGAGCGATTTGTTCAGGCGTACCAGAAGCGACAATCTTTCCCCCCTTCACGCCCCCTTCCGGACCAAGATCTAAAATGTAATCCGCGCACTTTATAATTTCCATGTTGTGTTCAATCACAATGACCGTATTACCATTCTCAACGAGCCGAACTAGAATTTTTAGCAGTTGATGAACGTCTTCGAAATGAAGTCCGGTGGTAGGCTCGTCAAGAATATAGAGCGTTTTTCCCGTACCTCGTTTGCATAATTCCTTTGCAAGCTTAATTCGCTGTGCTTCCCCTCCGGAGAGGGTCGTGGCTGGTTGACCGAGGTGAATATAACCCAAACCTACTTGCTCCAGGACATCGAGTCTTGCCTTCATTTGAGGATGATATTGAAAGAATTCTGCGGCCTCAGAGATGGTCATATCCAGAACATCGGCAATGTTCTTCCCTTCATAAGTGACTTCCAAAGTTTGCTGATTATAGCGCTTACCACCACATACGTCGCATCTCACAAAAACGTCGGGCATGAAATGCATGATGATGCGTGTCTCTCCATAACCGCGGCATTCCGCACAACGCCCGTCCGAAACATTGAATGAAAAACGGCCAGGCGTATAACCACGAATCCTGGACTCAGGAAGTTGGGCAAAGAAGTCACGGATGTGATTAAACAAGCCCACGTAAGTTGCGGGGTTCGAGCGCGGAGTCCGGCCGATTGGAGCCTGATCAATGTTGATGATTTTATCGATCTGATTGACCCCTTCAATTTTCAAATGTTGCCCAGGAGTTGCTTTGGATTTGTACAAGATTTTGGACACTTCTTTATACAGGATATCCAACACCAGTGTGGACTTGCCTGAGCCTGAAACGCCTGTAACTACGGTAAGTAATCCAATAGGGAACTTAGCAGTAATGTTTTTCAGGTTGTGTTCAGCTGCACCTATGACTTCGAGATATCCTCGTTGCGGTTTTCTGCGAAATGGAGGGACTTCTATCTTCTTCCTTCCGGTCAGATATGCCGCGGTAAGTGACTCATCACTTTTTAGGACTGCAGTCAGCTTTCCTGCAGCAACCACCGCACCCCCATTTTTTCCAGCCCCAGGTCCCAGGTCAACAACATAATCAGCCGATCGGATGGTCTGCTCATCATGTTCTACAACAAGCACCGTGTTTCCTAGCTCTTTCATGGTTATCAGTGCATCAATCAACCTTCGGTTATCGCGTGGATGGAGTCCGATTGTAGGTTCATCAAGAACATAAAGAATGCCACGGAGTTTCGCTCCAATTTGACTGGCAAGTCTTACCCGTTGGGCTTCACCACTGGACAGAGTTGCGATCTTCCTATCCAGGCTTACATACTCCAGACCGACCCTTTTTAAGAAGTTAAGTTTTTCCCGCATTTCTCGCAGGATGGGAGTAGCAATTAATGATTCTTGCTCACCAAAACGCCATGATTCAAAGAGCGCATCTGCATCGCTAACTGACAGATTCATAACCTCCGCAATGTTCCGATCTCCAATCCGTACAAACAAAGCTTCCTCGCGGAGACGCATTCCATTGCACACAGGACATACCCTTATTTCCTCTTCCTCGAGATCATCTTCTGCAACCTGCCATTGATCCAACGCATCCTTGGTTGGTGAATAATAAAGCTCTCGCGCAGAGGCAGTTGATGTGATCAATATTTCTTCCGCTCGTTTTTCAGCCATGCGATAAACGCGCGTAGCTGATCCAACCTCACCAATACCATCACATTCCGGACATGCTCCAACCGGTGAATTAAATGAAAAGAAACGTGGTTCAATTTCAGGAAAATTAAATCCACATTTTCCACATGCCCGATTAATAGAGAACAGCTTTTCTTCCGTTCCTGAAAGTACAACTATGTCCCCTTTTCCTAGCTTTAGAGCATATTCCACGGAATTGCGGATCCTTTCTCGCTGAACATCCCTTAAAGGAAAACGATCCACAACCAGTTCAATCGTGTGAAACTTATGACGCTCCAGTTTTATTGGCTGATCCAGAAACGTCATACTTCCATCGATCCGGGCGCGAGAAAAACCTTTTTTAAGGAAGTCTTCTAACTCTTTTCGATATTCTCCTTTTCTTTCTCGAATAATCGGTGCAAGGATCTGAATTTCTGCGTTGCCTTCTTCTGTTACGATCTGCTCCACAATTTGATCCGTAGTTTGCGACTGAATTGGTAGATCACAACGCGGACAATATGGTGCGCCTATACGCGCATACAACAATCGCAAATAATCTTGAACTTCAGTGACTGTTGCGACAGTGGATCTTGGATTTCGAGTGATCGTTTTTTGTTCAATTGAAATTGCCGGCGATAATCCTTCGATTGAATCAACATCCGGTTTTTCCATCATCTGCAGGAATTGCCTGGCATACGCTGATAATGATTCCACGTAACGGCGCTGCCCTTCACCGAAGATGGTGTCAAAAGCCAATGATGACTTTCCACTTCCACTAAGCCCGGTGATAACGATTAATTGATTTCTGGGGAGGTCAACATCCACGTTCTTTAAATTGTGTTGTCTGGCTCCGCGAACAATAATTTCTTTATACATCTTTCTGTTTCTGTGGTTTTTTTAGTAAGTATAAAATTCCGCCAATAATTCCGTAGGAAAACGTCAAAATATAATCCCAAAGTGAGAACGCTACAGCCTGCGCTTCCGTTACCCCAAATGGCTTTAACAGATAAATATAAGAAAATTCCCGCACACCAATACCGCCCGGGGTAAGTGGAATCAATTGAATACAGATCAGGATCGGCATTACGATACAGGCTTCAAGGAAGCCAAGGCTCATGCCAATTCCACGTGCTATAAAAAAATAGTAAAGAATGACGTTCCCTTGCAACACCAAACCCAATATAAAGGCGTAAAACACGACGCTTTTGGAGTTGGAAAAATGCCAGAAGGCGTCGAATAATCCTATTAATTTTGTGGAAATTTTTGATGGGAGCTTGGCTACGATCGCTTTCAACAAATTCGCGAATCGGTCGCTTCCATAGAATAAGAGAGCAAATAAGAATCCGCAAATGGTCAACGTTAGCAAAGCGATCGCGAACGATTGAATTTCGTGTAACCTTGGATAGAAAACAAGTGCAGTAACACCGATTAACAACAGTCCATAAATTCCAGACAAACGTTCCACTACGATTACAGCAAATGGGCGCAGCAATTCTCCACTGTATTTTTTGGAATCGACCATCCGGTAAACATCACCTCCCACGCGCGTAGGAAGGAAATTGTTAAAAAAGCCTCCGATCAGATACGACTGAAGCAAATCGAACATCGGAGCGCGAACGTTATGAACCGCAAGTAGAATTTGCCAGCGATAAGCACTCAGCAATAAACCAATAATGTGTAATCCACCTGCAGCGATGATCCATCTAAAATCGCTGTTTTTTAATTCAGCGCCAGTTTTGGAAAGATTCACCTTGAAAGAAAACAGAAGGATGATCAGTACGATTCCAACGGCGAGCTTAATCCAATGTGAGCGAAGCTTCATCGGCTGCGGCGGGCGAATAATGTAAAAGGTGATCCAAACCGGCGAGTTAAACCAATCCGGGAAAATAATTTTTCGGCAGCATTCATCAGCCGTTTACTGCGCAAGGTTCTGTAAACGGCAAGTGGAAGGAAAAAACCTGGATCAATGGAAACAACATCAAACCCATGCGATTTCAATTCGCTGAAAACCTCATCAGTGTCAAAAGTACGATAAGACTGAACTTTGCTGGAAAATAATTTTCGCAGCGAATGCCACACCGGTGCCAAAAGTAAAAACCCATGTCTTGGTGGAAAATCGATAATCACCCAATCGTTTGAAATTCTACACAGTTCACTGAATGCTTTTTTCCAATCCACCACGTGCAATAGCATCCGGAAACTTAATGAACAATCAAAATTACGATCAGGAAAGCGAAGCTCCTGGGCATCAACAATTCTCACTTCCAGGTTCGGACTATTAGTTTTCTGTTGGAGCACTTCGAGCATTTGAGCGGATGCATCACACGCTGTGATCTTAGCTCCTTTTTCGATCAATGGAATTGTTAAACGTCCCGTTCCGGCGCCGATATCTGCAATTTTCCAACCTTCAACCGAAGGTAATTCGCGAAACACAACCTGTTCCTGATTCCATTTAATGAATTCGCCGATCGATCCACCAAAACGTTCACTGTCAAATGACTTCGCGACTTGAGGATCGGCATAAATTTTATAGCTGTAATGATTTCTGATTTGATTCATGAAACTGATTTGCTCTTAAACAAAATTTTCGCCGATATTGTCTTTTAGATATGGCCGCCCGTCTTTCAAATTGCTGACATATGTATACAAGTTCGATGTTTTCGCAAGATATTCACGATAACTATATTTTTCTTCCGCAATCTGTCTTGCTCGCTCAACCATTCTATTCATCTCTGGATTACTTAGCGCTTCAATAATTCCTTTTGCAAATGCTTCTGGCTCAGGTTCGGTTAATACCGCAATTTCAGGATTCAAAACCTGGGTATGTGTGATTAGATTTGTCGCAACAATCGGACGCCCACTCCGCAGGTACGAATAAATTTTCAGCGGTGTATTCGTTCCTGATTTTCGTGGGGACACCAGAACTTTAGCCACATCTAGATATCGATTCACTTGTTCCACTGGTACTTTTTCTTTCAAAACAACATTTTGTTCAATACCCAGGTCTATACTCCGCTTACGAAATTGGTCAATCGAATTTTTGTCGCCTCCAATTAAAAGGAACACAGTTTCCGGCAGCGCTTTTAGTACATAGGGAATGCTTTCCATTAAAAGATCTAAACCTTGATAATGTTCAAAAGTGCCTGCATAAAGAACTACCGGCCTGGATTTTATTTCTTGTGGTAGTTCTACTTCAGATTTGCCCGAAGAATTATTGCTAAAAAAAGTATCAGCTTCAGGAGTATTTTCAATGACAAATACTTTTCGAGTCACTCCGGATTCGCGAACATGTTCTCCAAGATACGGACAGATTGCAATAATTGCATCCGAAGAAAGCAGCGCGCGTTTTTCGAAAAAACGGAGGATCCGGTGAATAAGCGGAGAATGCGTCACATTGAAGTTGATAAACTGTTGAGCCAATGACGAATGCATATCGTAAACATGTGGAATTCGCCACAGCTTGCTCAAAACAGCACCAAAAAAGCACGCTTCTTCATGGGTGTGAATGGCATGATATCGATTCTTAAACAAGAGTTTGAGAACCGTAAAAAACAGAAAGAAATCAAGGAATAGTTTTTGGATCGAGGGTCCGACTTTGACTTTGTGAATGAATGGAACTTTCATCGATCGAAAGATCCGGAGTTTTGGAATCTCAACATCTTTGCCGATCGGATAGGTTGCAAGATCAATTTCATGACCCAATTCCGATAAAGCTTTGATCCGGAAATACTCACTAAACGGAGTGCCTCTCGGTTCAAAAAACGGTTCGGGTGCAATCATTAAGATTTTCATGGAAAGCCAGGACTAACAGTTTATCAGAGCCTCGTCATCTCCATGTTAGATGTGATGGTGGAGGCTTTTATAATCGTCGGGGGTGTTTATGTTGCGGAATGAAAGACCGGCTGGATCAAAACGGCGGATTTCATCCTCAAGTAAGTAGCAAACTTCTGCCTCTTCGAGCCAATCAGTAATCTTATATTGTTCTTCTTGCAGTCCGGAATGAAATGCAGGCAGGAGATTTTTACGATAGAGTCCATGAAGAACCTGAGGATGATTGTTCCAAACAGGAATGACGGCGTCGCAGCAATGACTGAGGCCGCATTGATATTCAATCAGATTCTGATTTAGGAACGGCATATCACATCCAACACAAAAAATTTCAGGCAAACCTGATTCAAGAACGGAAGTAATTCCACCAAGTGGCCCGGTTTGAGGGTATCGATCTACAACCTCAGGCAGTTGAAGTTGTGGATACGCATTTTGTGATGCCGTACTTAAAACAATTTTTGAAAAGATTGCGGAAAGTATCTGACCGATTTTTTCAATCAGTGTTTTGCCTTCAATGGGCAGGAGAGCTTTATTCTGTCCCATTCGGGAGCTTTTGCCGCCAGCAAGAATTACTGCTGTGATTGAGTCGATCATAATTCAAACATTAAATCGAAAAGTAATAATGTCACCATCTTGAACGATATACTCTTTTCCTTCAAGTCGAAATACACCCTGCTTTTTTGCATCAGCAAAAGAGCCAGTTTTCAAAAAATCTTCATACGAAACAACTTCGGCACGAATAAACCCTCTTTCCATATCAGAATGAACTGTGCCTGCTGCTTTCTGCGCTGAAGTTCCGCGTAGGAGCGGCCATGAGCGTACTTCTTCGGCCCTGCTGTAAAAAATAGAATTAGATCCAACAATTTAAATGTAGTGCGGATCACCCGATCTCTGCCACTTTCTTCAAAATGATATTGCTCCAAAAACTCTTGACGCTCATCAACCGAAAGCTCACCAATCTGCTGCTCTAGAGTCCCGCAGACGAAAGTAATTTCCTGATTCTTGTTTAACGATTCCGAAAGATATTTTTCACGTTCCGAAAGTCGATCTTCGCTTAGATTGATGATATGCAACAATGGTTTTTCGCTGAGAAATGCAAAACTGCGAAGCCTTCGTTTTTCCTGTGCCTCAAATTCCAATTCTCGGATCGGCTTTTCATCTTCAAGCTGCTTAATGCATCGTTCCAAAATCACCAATTCTTCTTCGTTCTCTTTGCTTTTAACTTTCTTCACTAACAGGCGGAGTTTTTCTAACCGGTTTTGAATTACATCCATATCCGCCAGAATCAATTCCAGATTGAATTCCTGGATATCATCATGCGGATGGATATCGGATGCACCAATTCCCATCTCAGCGTCTTCGAAAGCACGAACGACATGGATCAGGCAATCTACCGTTCGGAGATTTGCAAGATACTCACTATTTTTTATTTCACCACGATTGACGCCAACAAGATCTACGAATTCTGTCGTAGCCAGGGTCTTCTTCTTTGGCTGAATCATATCGTGAAGTTTTTCCAGCCTTGCATCCGGAACTTCAGATACACCGACATTAATCGCCTTCTTGCCCTGGCTGAATCTTGAAGTTTCAGCATGGCCTCGGGTCAGGATGTTAAATAATGTCGTCTTGCCGACTTTCGGGAATCCAACAATACCAGCTTTCATAAATGTTCACTTATAGTGGCGAGCGGAAGCTCGCCTGTTTAATTTGATAACAGGGCGACCTTCCGGTCGCCTTACGGAAACCAACTATAATAATGCGATTCAAATGAAATATCGAACACTTGGAAACACCGGGTTTCGTGTCTCTGAAATTGGCTTTGGAGCCTGGGCAATTGGCGGCGCTATGGATGTTTTCGGTATGCCTGTCGGCTGGTCAAATGTCACCGACTCTGAATCTGTTGCCGCCATCGAACGTGCCGTGGATCTTGGAATTAATTTTTTTGATACCGCCGATGTTTACGGAATGGGGCACAGCGAAGAGCTGCTTGGTAAGACATTAAAAGGGAAAGATTGCATAATCGCAACGAAAGTTGGAAATCGTGTGGATAACACCGGCGCTCGAAAAGATTTTTCGGAAAAATGGCTTCGCGATTCCATCGAAGGAAGTCTCAGGCGTTTGAATCGCGAAACAATCGATCTTTATCAACTTCACAATCCAGACCCGGGTACTTACAAAAAAGGCGAAGTTTTTGACGCAATGAATCGGTTGAAAGAAGAAGGAAAGATCCGTGCAACAGGAGTATCAATCAGTAATCCTAAAGAAGGTCTTGATTTGATCCGAAACCATAAACCTGATTGCTTACAAGTTCTGTTCAACATCTTAAATCAAGAGCCCGCGCAGGAGTTGATTCCGGCAGCTGAGAAAAATGGAGTAGGAATTATTGTGCGTGTTCCATTGGCGTCAGGATTATTGACCGGAAAATTTCAGGAGACCGATCATTTCTTTTCAAATGACAATCGCAGCAATTATTTAACACCGCAACGCATGAAAGAAGCACTGAATAAAGTAGAGAAACTGAAAGAACTAACTGCCGAATTCGAAATGCCGCTGGGAGTATTTTCATTGGCCTTTTTGTTGCATTTCACAGGTGTGAGTTGCTTGATTCCAGGCGCAAAAAATCCGAAACAGGTTGAGCAAAATGCTTCGGCTTCGGGATTAGAAATTCGTGATGAAGTCATCCAGTCGATCCGCGAAGAGTTTTCCGGATATAATTTTTATTTACGTTATAACGTCAGGGTGTAAACATGATTAGTGAAGCTGATTTTCGGGATTATGTAACTGAAGCGCTCGAAGATTTAGAAGATCGAGTTGGTCCAATTTCCGAAGAACATGATTTTGAAGTGGAATCGAGTGAGGGAATGCTCACTTTTATTTTCGAAAAACCATCGGCTGCAAAATTCATCATCAGTCCGAATTCACCTGCCCGGCAAATTTGGGTTTCTGCGCTTTCCACAAGTTTTAAGTTTGATTGGGATGACGAACAGGATTCCTTTGTTTTAGATAAGACGCGCGAGCCTTTTCCGAAAGTTATCGCAGATCTGTTGTCCCGCCAATTAGGTCAAAACATAAAATTTTAAGTATGAGGCCCGCCCTCGCTCCCTACCTCTGCACGACCCGGCCTCTAATAATTTGTTATGAAGACTCAAGACATTATCAATCTGTTGCATTTAAAATCGCATCCAAAAGAAAAAGGATATTTCGTCGAAACACATCGTTCGCGCGAAAAACTCACCTGGGAATCTCTCCCAGCGCGATATGATGGAACACGATCATTTTCCACAGCAATTTATTTTCTTTTAACTGCCGAAGGTTTTTCAGAAATGCACCGGCTTAAATCGGATGAAATATTTCATTTTTATGATGGCGATCCAGCGGAATTAATACTTCTTATGCCAGATGGTAAAGGCGAGTTGTTAAAGTTTGGCCGATCGATTGAAAAAGGAGAGCGGCCTCAAATACTAGTTCCTGCAGGCTGTTGGCAGGGGATGCGAACACAAGGCGAATACACATTGTTTGGATGTACGGTGTCGCCAGGTTTTGAATACTCTGATTATGAAAAAGGCAGCAGAAAAGAATTGATTGAACGTTATCCAGAATTTGCGGAAAAAATCACACAACTTACGGATCCTGAAGACTCATGACGAAAATTCCTGTTGGTATTCTCGGTGCTACTGGAAGTGTTGGACAGAAGTTTGTCCAATTGCTAACCAATCATCCGTGGTTTGAAATCGCTGCATTCGCCGCATCTGGAGGTTCAGCCGGTCGTTCTTACAGTGAAGCGGTCAATTGGTTTCAATCTTCTTCATTGGATAAAAGCATTGGTTCTATGATGGTTTCTGAATGCTCGCCATCATTTCCATGCGAAATTATTTTTTCAGCTCTTGATTCCAACATTGCTGGTGAAATCGAAGAAGAATTTGCAACCAAAGGCTATTTTGTTTTCCAATAGCCGCAATCATCGTATGGATCCATCGGTACCTTTGCTCGTACCAGAAATCAATCCGGATCATTTGGAATTAATTCGATTTCAAAAGTTCGGTAAAGGAGCGATTGTTACAAATCCAAATTGTTCTGCAATCGGACTTACAATGGCGCTGAAACCACTCATCGACAACTTTGGTGTAACTCAAGTTCATGTGGTCACGATGCAAGCCTTGTCCGGCGCCGGATATCCAGGTGTAGCAAGTTTGGATATTTTGGACAACGTGATTCCATATATTTCTGGTGAAGAAGAAAAAATGGAAACTGAGCCGCTCAAAATTTTTGGAACTCTCGAAAAAGGAAGTATCCGCTTTGCTGAAATGAAAATCAGTTCATCATGCAATCGCGTAGCGTGCAAGATGGACATCTGGAATGCGTATCTATAAAACTTGCAAGGTCTACAGTTCCTGATGAAATCAAAAAAGCATGGAACAGCTTTTCATCAGAGCCACAACAATTGCAGCTCCCAATGGCGCCGGAGCATCCGATCTATTATTTCGAAGAACCAAATTATCCTCAGCCAAAAATTCATCGCGATCTGGACAAAGGAATGGCAGTAAGCATTGGAAGACTGCGTGACTGTGCATTGCTGGATTACAAATTTGTTTTGCTGTCTCACAATACAATTCGGGGTGCAGCTGGCGGCGCGATTCTCAATGCAGAACTTGCAGTTGAGAAAGGTCTAATAGAAACCACCAAGGTGGCGAATTAATAAACGGGGGAAGAAATGAGAAAAATTCTTTTTGTAGTACTGGTATTGCTTTCAGCGATCGGCTGTTTTGAATCCAAAGAAGACTATGTCCTGAATCCTGATGGTTCAGGAAAAGTCACGATAGTTGGATCATTTGAAACTACGATGCCGGGGATGCCGCCGGTCAGTGATCCTAAAGAAACATTGAGACATGTAAAAGAGCTTTTAGAAAAATCGAAAGGTGTTGATGCATGGAGCGCCGTATCATACGAAGGTACTAAAGAGGGACGCGTTTCATTTAAAGGAACTGCCTACTTTCCTGATATTTCAAAATTGGATTTAGAGACATTCGGTAAAGATGCCAATCTAAAAAAAGAAGGTGACAAGCTTGTGCTGCTGATTGAAGAAAAAGAAGAAGAGGATGCTGCGCCTGCGACAAAACCATCGGCCGAAGAAGTGAAAACTCAAGTTGAACAAGCGAAGAAGCAATGGCAGACAATGAAAACGATGATGGGTCCGATGCTTGAAAAAATTAAACAAGATTTTACCTACAAGCTTCCGGGAACAGTGGAATCATCCACGAATATGAAAAAGGTTGATGTGAGTACAGTGAATATTCAGATTGATGGCGCAAAATTTATGGTTGCAATGGATGCGATGATGACTGATGAGGCATGGTTGAAAAAGCAAGCAGAAGCTGGAGCTTTTGCGCATGGGGGAAGTGGTCCACCGATGGATGAAGAAGTGAATGCGCGGATCTTTGGCGAAAAAGGTCCGGTGAAAGCAACTGTCACTGGTCCGATGCAACCCCAATTCGATTACAAGTCCGAAGTTGCTGCTGCGCAAGCGGAATATACGAAGTTGATCGACAAACTCACCAAGGAGACTCAGGACTAAGCTGTTAGAGGCCGGGGCTTTGCGGAGGTTGGGAGCGAAAGCCGGGCCTCAAATCCATTCTCTAACAATCCGGATAGCCGCTAGTAACTGTATTGCTAAACGACGTTGCTAGCTTTGCTTCGTTCTCGTCGAGTCATAATCTGGCATACCTATTGCTTCTGGTAGGATCGGCAATTCTTATGAAACGGACCGAGGCAAGAATAAAGCAGGACGTCCTGGAGGATTCTATGAATACACGTCGAACTTTGAGAAAAGCCATTGCGGGCTTTTTGAAACAAACTGCTGCAAATACTCCAGTGGTATCTCCGTCCTCTAATCATCGAAGCACAGATAACACTGAAAGCACGGTCGATAAAAACAAAAAATAATTCCGTAAATTCTGCGTTTCCGTGATTCTTCTAAAAAAATCCTTGCACATTCCCCGTTTAAAGTTCAACTTGTATACAGGAAGGCAGCGGTGATTTCACAGTGGAGGGGGAGTCTGTGAAGAATGAGAACGAACATTGTTGTTATTGAAAACGACAACGATAGTATTGATATCCTCCGCTATTTTCTTGAAAAAGAAAACTACAGTGTGCACATTGCCAGAGATGGTCTGGAAGGACTAAAGCTCGCAGAGAAAGTTGTTCCGAATTTGATCTTGTTGGATCTAACACTTCCTAAACTTGAAGGATGGGAAGTTTGCATACGGCTAAAATCCGATGATCGTTTATTTGCGATTCCGGTAATCATGTTAACTGCAAAAAGGGAAGAGGGTGACAAGATCAGAGGATTTGAAATCGGGGCAACGGATTATGTAACCAAGCCGTTTAGCCCCAGGGAACTCGTTGCTCGCGTTAAGGCACATCTGCGTGAAGCCGGAAATCACTCAGAAAGGCAATTCCATTACGGAACCATCACCATTGATCCGTTAAAACATGAAGCTTTATTTGATGGCAAAGAAGTGGAATTGACGTTGAAGGAATTTGAGCTGCTATTGTATTTGATGAAGAACAAAGGCCGTGTTCTTACTCGCAACATGATCCTGAATCATGTCTGGGGTTATAGCTACTACGGAACCACGAGAACCGTTGATGTTCATGTAACTCATTTGCGTCAAAAAATTTCGATTCTTGCTGATGCAATCGCCACCGTTCCATCTCTGGGTTATAAGCTGAAAGAGAACTAGTGGACTGTAACATGGATTTGGCTAGTTAGATTTCTTGATTCGGTGCTTCGGATCACTGTAACTCCATTTTATGGTTTGTGGATCTAGGTTGTACTTTTCGATGTATCTCATGATTTGTTTGGAGAGGTTTGAAACAGAAGTGAAAATTCCCCTCGCGATGAGCTGCCGTTCGATTTTAGAGAACCAAATTTCAATTTGGTTCAACCACGAAGAATATGTTGGCGTGTAGTGAAGATGAATACGGGGGTGCTCTTGCAGAAAGAGATCAACCGACTTGGTTTTATGCCCAGAGAGATTATCGACAATGATGTGAATCTCTTTTCGCTTAGATTGGGTGGCGATGACTTGGGCAAGAAAGGCAACGAATTCTGCGCTGGTATGACGCGCTGCCGTTTTCCCTATAACCTTTCCAGAATTTGTTTCCAATGCCGCGTAAAGCGAAAGTGTTCCATGCCGAAAATATTCAAATCCGTGGCGTTCGGCCCTGCCAGGAGAAAGAGGCAACACCGGATCGAGTCGATCAAGCGCCTGGATTGCGGTTTTCTCGTCGACACAAAAGACAGCTGCGTGCTGCGGTGGATTTATGTACAAACCGATAATATCGGCCGCTTTGCTTTCGAAGTTGGGGTCATTCGAAAGCATATAACGTTTAAAGTTATGCGGTTTAACTCCTGCACGATTCCAGGTCCTGGCAACCAGCATATGGTTGATTCCCATTTTTTTTGCCAGTCTTCGGCTGCTCCAATGCGTGCTGCCATCAGTAGGTTTTCGTCTGGTCCAGTTCAGAATTTTCGCCTCAAGTTGGGGAGTCAGAACCGTAACCGCAGCACCTTTGTGTCTTGCGTACAACCCAGCCAGCCGATCAGCTTCAAAGCGCCTCTTCCATTTATTGATATAGGAAGCATAACAATTCAGGCGCTTTTCAATCGTGCTATAGCTTGCTCCGCTCTCCAGCATCAGAATCAACCGAGATCTCCGTACCTCTTCGGCCGGCAGAATACGGGAACGCGACCTTTTTTCCAACTCTTTTTTTTCTTCAACATCCAATGCAATTTGATAACTCATGCATCAGATTATACCACTAGTCAAATCAATGTTACAATACACTAGATGCTAGATGCTTGATACTGGATGCTAGGCACCACCAAATTCATTTTAGATCCGGACAATTTGAAATTCCGAGCATCAAGCATCAACCTACTCCTCTTGACAACCTACAGGAGTTTCTATATCGTTCCTGTAGAATGTCTAGGAGAACTCATTGACTGACTCCAAAGCGGAATTATTGCAAGGCACTCTGGACATGTTGATTCTAAAAACCCTCGCACTGGAACCGATGCATGGTTATGGAATCTCAGTGCGGATTCAGCAAATATCAAAAGATGTGCTGCGAGTGAATCAAGGATCTTTGTATCCCGCGTTAAGACGGTTAGAGCGCCGAGGTTGGGTTGAAGCGGAATGGGGTGAATCTGAAAACAACCGGCGTTCGCGGTTTTATCATTTGACCAAAGCCGGACGTAAACAGCTGAAAGAAGAAACACAAGAATGGGAAAGATTGGCCCAGGCGGTGTCGCGCATTTTGGAAACTTCATAGCGAGCAAACTATGCAATGGTTGAATCGACTACATCAATATTGGCGTGATCTTACAGCACGCAAACAGCAGGAAGCTGATCTGGATGAAGAGCTCAAGTTTCATGTTGCGATGCAGGAACAAAACAATCAGCGAGACGGCATGAGTCCCGAAAATGCTCAACGTTCAGCGCTGATTGAAATTGGCGGAACGGAGCAGATCAAAGAACAAGTAAGATCGGAAAGGTTTGGATTCTGGTCAGAGACAATTTTTAAAGACGCAACTTATGGCATTCGGATGTTGCGAAAAACTCCGGCAATCACTTTTGTTTCATTAATCACATTATCCCTTGCAATTGGAGCGTGTACTGCGCTGTTCAGCATTTTTTATACGGTTTTATTGAGCCCGTTGCCATATCCTCAACCTGAACAATTGGTTCAAATTTGGGATACAAATCTTTCGAAAGGAATTTCTCAGATCGGCGTCAATAGCCGGAATCTTCTAGATTGGAGACAACGTGTTTCCGGATTGAATGGCATTGCTGCCTATTACACAATGGGCCGAACCCTCACACATGGCAGTGAATCAGAAGTGATTCTAGTTTCGCAAGTGAGTGCAGATTTTTTCCGAATCGTTCGAATTCAGCCGCAATTAGGTCGCACGTTTTCAACTGCAGAATCGGAAGCAGCAAAATTTAACAATGCACTCGGAGCCGACAATTCGGATCCGGTAGCAATTCTAAGTCATGGTTTATGGATACGAACATTTGGTGGTGATCCACAAATCATTGGCAAAACAATTATTTTGGAGCGTCGATCCTGGAAAGTAGTTGGTGTGATGCCTCGGCAATTTGCGATGCCGGATTCAGGCACACAAATTTGGATCCCATGGGGACTTCAGTTTGATACGATGCGCGATCAACATTTTGCAAGCGGAATCGCGCGGCTGAATAGTGGAGTGACTGCAGCGCAAGCTGAAGATCGATTGAATGAAGTTGCAAATCAACTTGCAAAGGAATATCCAGAATCAAATGCAGGCTGGAATGTGAAAATGCTTCCACTTCATGAAGCGATGACCGGTGATTTAAGGCAATTGTTGTGGGTGCTTCTTGCGGCAGTTGGTTTAGTGTTGTTGTTAGGCTGTGCAAACGTCGCGATTTTACAACTCAGCAGAGCTTCGGCACGCCTACATGAAAGCTCAATCCGTTTAGCGCTTGGTGCTTCAAGATCCAGATTGTTCCGTCAATTTTTGATTGAAAGTTTGATCCTGCCATTTGCAGGCGGAAGCCTTGGAATCGCGTTCGCATATTTTGGACTTGAATGGCTCAAACATATCAAGCCCGATATACCTCGATTAACAGAAATCTCATTGAATCAAACAGTGTTGTTCACTTCGCTGGGCCTCACGGTTTTAACTGCATTGTTGTTCGGATTGATTCCAGCATCTGCCAGTGCGAGTAAAAATGACTCAGCATTTCACGGCGAAAGTTTCAGAACAACTTCAAATTTTTCTACCCAGCGTTTGCGCAATGCATTGGTCGCAACAGAAGTCGCGCTGGCTGTAGTTTTATTGGCATCTTCAGGAATGTTGATCCGCAGTTTTGCAAAACTCCGCGCGGTGAATTCAGGTTTTAATTCGCGGAATATTTTGGTGCTTCCAATATTTTTGGATATGGAAAAATATGGATCGGCCAAAAAATCGCATGCCTATTACAAAAATCTAATTGAAAATTTGCAAGTCTTGCCAGGAATTGTTTCGGTTGGCGGCGCAACTGCTTTACCAACAAGTCCGTTGCACGGATTTTGAGCGTCCGGTTTGGGATCAATCCGATTTAGCAGTTGAACAAAATAAACGAAGCTCTGATGTTCGGATCGTTACTCAGAATTATTTCCGAACGTTAGGAATCTCAGTATTAAAAGGTCGCGGATTTACGGCCTTAGATGGGCCAGATGCACCGCATGTGGTAATTGTAAATAAAACTTTGGCGCGACAAATCTGGCATGATGTAAATCCAATCGGCAAAAAATTAGCTGTTGATTACAGTTCCGCCGGCACGTATTCGTATGAAATCGTAGGTGTTGTGAATGACATCCGCTTTCACGGACCTCGCAGTCAACCACGCGCGGAAATTTATTTTCCTCATGCCCAAAAACCGTATTTGGTTTTGAACATAGCACTCCGTACATCCGGAGATCCGAGATTACTGATCAATTCTGTGCGCGAAGTGCTTCATAGAATCGATCCGCAAAAACCGGCGCACAACATCACACCACTTGAAGATCTGGTCGCGACCACAGTTGTTCGCGATCGATATGCAACGACACTTCTTTCATGCTTTGCAATTGTGGCTTTGATGCTTGCGATGCTGGGGATCTATGGTGTGCTGGCATTCTTCGTGAGACAGAAGGTTCAGGAAATCGGAATCCGCCTCGCATTAGGTGCGAGGCAGATTCAGATTACGAGTTGGATTGCAAAGCAGGGAACACGGTTGATGATTATCGGTGTTGCCGCAGGCTTATTCGGCACACTTCTATTTAGTCGTTTACTCGCCGGAATTTTATATGAAGTTGGCCCGCTAGACGTTCTTTCGCTTTTGGCTGCGGTGTTCGCGCTCGCGTTCAGTGTGATTTTCGCAATCTCGATTCCCGCACATCGCGCGTCGCGAATCGATCCCTCCGTTGCCCTCCGTTACGAATAGCTAGATCTCAGTGTGTACGCTGTTTCTGAACCGGGTGACCGTATCCGCCATGATATCCGCCGCGATATCCACCGTTGTGGCCGCCATGATATCCACCGTTATAGCCGCCATGATATCCGCCATGGTAACCGCCGCGATACCCACCATATCCACCACGATATCCGTTGTATCTACCATTGTAACGGTTGTGGTAGCCACTATATCCATAACCATAGTATGGCCGGTAATAGTTGAACCCAAAACCATAGGCTGGGTAGCCGTAACCATAGTAATAAGGATTGTAGCTAGGATAATAAGCGTAAGGATAATACGGAGCACCGTACGAGAATCCAAAGCTAACAGACGGACCGCCGTAGCCGTATCCGCCGTTGTAACAGTATCCGTGAGCTGAAGAAGAGTCCACGGAGAACAAGAAAATCGCCGCAACAAATAATGCTGCTACTCCGAACTTCTTCATCTTAAACCTCCTGCTAATCAATAATACCGTTTCCGAAAAAATCTTGCACGTAGTTTGATTTTTAAGACGATTAAGAAGCTGACGGAAGTCCGCGGGGGGTGTTTATCCTAGCTAACTATCACAGTAGGTTTTGACATCGCCCGCCAGTGGCTTCCAGTATAGGCTTTGTTCCGGCGATAAATAATCCGGACAAAACATTCCCGGCAGACGACTTCTCTCCGCCAGTACATGACCACGCCCTGTTTATTAGGCCTCTTACAATCTGCGCAGACATATTCCCTGGAAGAGATGTGTGGCTGCCATTTCATTGAGCTCATATGTGTTACCTCCCGCTCCTATTCATGGGTGGTTATGCGTGAGACATTTCACGCTGAATTTCTTCGTCGATTAGCTGAAGAATCTCCTCCATGCTCATATTGATCCGCTGTGATGCGCGCTTTACATGATCCAACAATACAATGATGTCGCCATCACTGAGGAAGTTGAGCATCAAGTAATTTTCTTTCAGCCAGTTGATGTTTAGCATGGTGGAATCCTAAAAACTTGTCATATTGATTATTCGGATTTTTTGAAGAGGTAAGAAGCGTATTTTTTAGCAAATTTGTGTCAACAGGCGAATGAAGGCAATTGTCATATTTTTTGCGGACTGTTGTCGTTTGCGCTACGGCACAAAAATACCGCAGCTTCTGAACTGTCTGTTTTTGTCCGTTTTCTGTCCGCGCGCCGCATTGTGAGGTCTTGAAAAGCCACTTACCATAAAAAAGTAAGGAGTCGTGAAATGAACAATACTGCGTTAATAGTCGTTGACGTACAAGAATCGTTTCGTCATCGTCCTTATTGGATTGATGCTGATTTTCCCGAATTTGTGAAGCACCAGCAAAAGCTCATTGATGGTTGTGCTGAACGCAAATTGCCGATCGTCCAAATCTTACATACGGAGGATGAAGGTGCATTCTCGTTTTCAAGCGGTTTTATCAAAACTTTGGAGCCGGTGAAGATCAATCCTGATATCGTGATTCATAAGCGTTACCATAGTGCGCTTGCAGGGACACCATTAAGTTCATGGCTCAATGAACGTGGAATTCGCCGGTTGATCATCAGCGGAATCAGGACGGAAGAATGTTGTGAAACAACAACGCGCCATGCATCAGATGCTGGTTTTGAGGTCGATTTTGTGATTGATGCAACGATGACGTTTCCGATCAAATCTTCGCGAACTGGACGTGTTTTTGGATCGGTGGAGTTAAAGGAACGAACTGAATTAGTATTGAGTTCAGGACAATTTGCACGGATCGTTTCGGTACAAGAGGCTTTGTCAAATTTGTGAAGCACCAAGTTGTTTACTTTATCTTACCGCCGCGGACTCTGCTGCTTGATGTGGCCGGGCCTGCTGATGCGCTTGCAATGGCGAATCGCAATCAGAGTGAAGTGCGATTCGATTTGAATTATTGCGGAGCTACCAAACGTTTAGAAAGTTCAATCGGATTATTGTTTCATGATATCGCACCGTTACCTGAAGTACTGGACCGGAATGCGATGATTGTTGTAGCAGGATCAGCAGACGGACCTGAAGATCCAGGCTATCAGGAAGCCCGCCTCCACATTGTTAATTGGTTACGCAAAGTTACACGTCCTACTCATCGTCTTGTGTTTATTTGTTCCGGGGCTTTGCTAGCAGCACGTGCAGGCTTGCTAGATGGACGTTCATGCACAACACATCACAGCCATTGTGATGAACTACGCAAATTAACCCGAACTGCGAAGGTATTTGAAAATCGAATCTATGTACCGGATGGAAATGTTTACACCAGTGCCGGCGTTACTGCAGGTATTGATTTGATGCTCCATTTGATTGGTGAGATTGTTGGTCCGCTTTGCGCAGTGGCAGTTGCTCGCAATATGGTTGTATATTTTCGGCGCTCTGGAGCTGATCCACAACTTTCACCATGGCTAGAAGGACGCAATCACATTCATCCAGTTGTTCACCGGATACAGGATGCGATTGAGACTGACCCTGCCCACCCCTGGACGCTTGATGAATTAGCATCATTGGCGAATTCAAGTTCGCGACATGTTGCGCGGCTTTTTCACATTCACGCCGGAATCACTCCAGTTGAGTACATCAATAAGTTACGGATTGCGCTAGCACGACAACTGCTCAATGATCCTCAATTGCCTATTGATCACGTAGCAGAACGTTCAGGCTTTGGTTCCAGCCGGCATTTGCGCCGGGTTTGGAGGGAGTACATTGCGTTGCCTCCGGATCATTGGCGTAAACGGCATCTGGCAGGAGCCAGTCAGTGATCCTGAATGTGTTAAATCGTAACATTGAATATGCCTGGCATGGTCCGGAATCGTCAGATTTGCCAACATTAGTTTTTTTACATGACGGTTTAGGTTGCGTGTCACTGTGGCGCGATTTTCCGGCTCGAGTCGCAGATGCCACCAAATGCCGAACATTTGTTTACAGCCGCTTCGGTTACGGAGAATCCGACCCGATTGATCTTCCGCGTCCTGTTCGTTTCATGCATGACGAAGCACTGAATGTTTTGCCCGCAATTTTGGCAATCACCAAAATTGAACGTCCAATCCTTATCGGACATAGCGATGGCGGTTCGATAGCCATGATTTATGCCGGAAGCGAATTTGGTGGAGATGTACATAGCTTAATTCTGGAAGCTCCGCACGTTTTTGTTGAAGACATCACAGTGCAAAGTATTTATGAAGCGGGTCAAGAATATCTTCATGGAAATTTGAAACAGCGATTGCAGCGATATCATGGGCAGAATGTTGACATCGCATTTTGGGGATGGAATCGAGTTTGGTTAGATCCGGAATTTCGTTCGTGGAATATTGAAGAGTATCTTCCGCGTATTCACAAACCGGTGCTGGCAATCCAGGGGGAAAATGATAATTTCGGAACATCAATGCAGATTCAATCGATCTCAAAACAATGTGCCGGTAATGTTCAAACTGCATTCCTTCCAAAATGCGCGCATACACCGCATCGCGATCAACCTGAACTTGCGTTCGAACTGATGGTGAATTTTGTTCTCAATCACATCTAACTTTATTTTCGCTTTTACATTTCTGTGGTAGCATCCTGATTGATGCTTAATGCCAAGACACTTCTTCTTGGAATTCTCACAATATTTCTGATCGGCTTTGTCATTCTTTGGATTCGCCAGGCTCGAGCTCGTTCGGCTGCGATGCCAGCCGAAAAAGGCTGGCTACCCTCTCTATTTCATGTTGCAATTGGATTTGTCACGAATTTTTTTGACACATTGGGCATCGGATCATTCGCACCCACCACTGCAATCTTCAAACTGAAAAAGTTAGTACCCGATGAGAAAATTCCAGGAACACTCAACGTAGGTCACACACCGCCAACTTTTGCGCAGGCAGTAATCTTCATTGCAGCCCTCGCGGGCGTCTTGGTCGATATGAAAACACTAATCCTGCTGATCGCTGCATCAGTGCTCGGATCATGGCTTGGTGCAGGAGTTGTAGCCCGCTGGCCGCGGCGAACAATCCAATATGGAATGGGTTTGGCTCTGCTGGTGGCTGCTACGCTATTCGTAATTAAGAATCTTGATGAAATGCGCGGTGCTCCTGTGATTTCCGGCGGCGTTGCTACGGGGCTCGAGGGGCCATTGCTTTACGTTGGAATCATTGGGAATTTCGTTCTGGGTGCACTCATGACCCTAGGAATCGGACTTTATGCGCCTTGTTTAATTATGATCAGTCTGCTTGGGATGGAGCCTCGCGCTGCATTTCCGATCATGATGGGATCGTGTGCGTTCCTGATGCCGGTAGCTAGCGCTAAATTTCTGCAAGCTGGTAAATACAGCCTGCGACCCGCACTTGGACTTGCACTGGGTGGTGTTCCTGCAGTGCTCATCGCCGCATTGATTGTGAAAGAATTGCCTTTGACCTATGTGCGATGGCTCGTTGTAATCGTTGTACTGTACACAGCAGTATCAATGTTGCGTTCTGCAAAGACCGAAAAGGCAGCGCAGTCAACAATCGCGACTGCGAACCCCGCTTCAGAGTAATCATTCTCTTTTCTTAGAATTAAGGCGTAGTCGGAGTGTAAGTAAACGTCACAAAGGCATAACTTTCAGGAAACGGCCTATCCACCGGTGCGTAAGTTAACTCCAGAGATTCGGGAGTATTCGTCGCATTTTGAGTTGTAAAAGGAAAATTTTGCTGTAGCACTCTTCCATCCGGCTGCATTTTCACATCAAAAGTTTCAGTGCGTATTAATGCTCCGTTTTTTTGATTTTTGTGTTTGACTGTGACTCGAATCGTATTCGGAAATGTAACTCCGGCCGGATCGGGTTCAAATCTAGCTTGAACACGCGCCGTTCCGTTCATCTGAAATCCAGTTTGCGTAGTAGTTTTCAATTGGAAAGGTCGCTAGCGATTTTCCTTTTGCGCGGGTATCAATAAAATGGCCATTAAAAATAAACACCGCTTGTGGTGCAGCCGTGGGTTCTTCAAATTGTTCCAGTTCTGCTTTTCCGGCAGAACCGCCCCATGTATGTGAGACATTAATTGAAAGTGTGGATGCCGGAAGATTTTTGTCGATCGGAGTGACAGCTAGATCAAGAACCTCATTTGTATTTACAAGATCGAAATTCGAAAACGCAGAATTCTGGAGCAAGATCACTCCATTCCTTTGCACATTCGTCTTAAATTTGTTCAACGTTTCAATCTGACCTCCGGCGGTCTTGTGATTAATTGAAACTTCAATCATAGATGGCAATGGGGACCCTGGAACATCAGGAGTAATTTTACCTTGAACCAATAACCTTCCGATAAAAAGTATTGATTGTGAATTCGGAACCATATAGCGCATTGAAATTCCAGTAGCAGGTTTTCCTTTAGGTGTCGCTTTCACTTTAGCGTTGAACTTCACTTGCTCTTTGGAAACGGCAGCCATCGTATACGTCCTTCGCATGAAACGGCTCAACGATGCAAATGCGGAAGGTTTTCCAATCATGCCTAATGCCATAAAAACTAGAATGATGATTACCAATTGAACTTTTTTCAGTTTTAAAGCCATACGCTCTCCTTCCCTCTCAAAGAATTTGTCCTAAAATTTTACTATCATTTGAATAAAATTAATGGCCATGCTAATACTTTTTTTATTGACATTGTCAGCTTTCATAGGTTGCCGGATATTTTTTTGGATTAACGAAGGACAAAAACTTCAAAGCACAGGTTATTTGCCGCCAGAACCGTCCATTTTTGGCCGAAGTATTCTGCTGTTGCTTTCGCGGATCTGTTGTTACCTTTTTGTGGGTCCGATAAAGGTAATTGGTAAGGAAAATATTTCAATCAATAAAAGACTAGTTGTAATCAGCAATCATCAATTTCCACTGGACTTTATGGTGCTCGTTTGCGCTCTGCCGTATAGCTTCCGCCATCTAGCTAAAGCGGAAGAAGTTCGAGGTTGGCGCGCACCTCTGGCAGCGTACACCGGACACTTTGCAGTTGATGTTGAAAATGGCAGAGCAAAATCAGGTTTAGGACCGCTGGCGGTGGATACATGTGTCCGTGTATTGACTCATGACACCGACAATCGTCTATTAATTTTTCCGCAAGGAAAGATCGTTGCTGAAAATAAATTAACCGCTGATGACTTTCGTACTGGCGTAATGCGGGCCGCTCAGATTGCTATGGAAAAAATGCCTTACTCCTTATTTTCAATTCAACCGGTAGCAATTCAATATCAGCGTGATCCTAAACAAGCAGCTTTCTTATCTAAACTTGCAGCGAAGCTTGGGCTTAGGAATTTCGATGGAGTTACAAATTACGGCGTAATAGTAACGATTGGAAAACAGATATTGATCACCCAACTTCCGAATGACGTGAAACAAGCAACTCAAACATTGCGAATTGAAATCCAAAATCTACTTGAAAAAAATGGTAAAGAAAGTTTTGAGCTACATTAAGAACGCCAGCACGTGCGGCTTCCTGGTTCCTCCACCAACAATTCGTGCAACAAGAATATTTCACGCATTCGCCCGTCTTGTGGCCTTTATTCAAGTTGGAAGAATTCGAATAAAAGGTTTAGAAATCCTGCAAAATCTTCAATCACCTTACATTGTTGCTTCCAATCATCCTCACTATGCAGATGCCGCGATAATTCCAATTATGATCAACGCACCTGCGCGTTATATGGTGGCGCGCGAAGTGATGCAATTCGCTGGAGGTTATGCTGCGATGATCTTTGGTCCATGCGGTGCATTTGCAGTTGACATTGATCAAGGTCAAGGAGCGCCGGCATATAGAGCAGCGGTCAGAGTGCTGACTTCAAATCAACGATTGGTAATCTTTCCGGAAGGCTGGGCTCACTTAGATGGCAAAATGCGTGCATTCAAAAAAGGAACTGTTTGCATCGCCAAACAAGCAGCTCAAAAAATCAACCAGGCAATTAATATCGTTCCTGTTTTCTTAAGATATGGCCGTTATCCAGGTGAGTGGATTAATAAATTCAATCCACGGCTTCAATATTTGTTGACCTTTCTTTGTTTCTTTCGTTACAGACGCGGCGTGACAGTTGTAGTAGGTAATCCAATCTCCTCATCATTGTTGCCAACTTGTAATGATGAGGCAACAAAAATGTTGCAGAACGTGATTATCGATCTTGATCCAACTAAAAATCCTTAATACACCAGAATTTCACCAAACGTTCCGGTGGTTGCTTTGACTTTGAATCCAGGAGGTGCCATCGGAAGGCAGACTGCTATTGATGCTAATCACTTCAACACCATCGATGAATACCTGGAACATAGTGCCATCGTAACTAATACGCGCACGATAATCGGTATTTCGCTGAATCGACAGCAAAGCTTTCGCTTTTGCTACATTTTTACCGCCGACACGGTGTTTGAGTACCCACTTGCCCTGCTCCTGTTTCATCAATAATTCAACAAGAGTTTTCTTATTTATCTGCCATCCCAATAATGAAACGCGATTTCCAAATCCGCCTGCGGTTCTCATCACAGCTTCAACACTTCGATTTCCAATCATTGTGAATGGCGCAAGCGCGGTTGCCTTCCGCGTATTAGTCCCAGTGAGAACACCACTGGATACATTCCATCTTCCTCTGAGGAATGTGAAGCCATCTGCAATGCCATCTTCAAAATCTTCGATGTACAACGGTTCAAGGTTCAGTATCAAATTTGCAGAATGATTCAAAGTTCCATCACTGGCATCTGCTTGAAATAAATACGTACCGACTGGAACATCTGACGCAACATCGACCGTTAGCACACTATCAATCGATCCGTTTACCGGCGGTGTTACTTGCGATGGATTGAAAGTGCAAGTGACATTGATAGGTAAGTTGGAGCAAGTTAGATCAACCTGTGCATTGTATGAATTGATAGATGTTACGGCGCATGTTGTTGTCCCGCTGCCGCCGCGATTTGCTGAAATCGAAGTTGGATTGCATACGAACTGAAAATCTTGCGCGGTGGTGACATTGATCGACATATCAAATACACGGGTGAACGTTGCAGCAGTACCGGTGATTTGGAAATTGTAAACAGCTTCGGGTACAGATCCGGAAACATCCACTGTCAGTGTGCTGGATGCTGTGGGAACAACAGGATCCGGATTGAACGTGCAGGTGACTCCAGCAGGCAGCCCCGCGCAATCTAAGTCCACATTTCCGTTGAATCCCGCAATTGCAGTAAGTGTTGTTGTACTTGTCGCATTGCCTGCTGGTGCTGCGATCAAAGACGAAGGACTTGATGTGATTGAAAAGTCCTGGACTTGTAAAGTTGTGCTGAACGTTTTTGTAGTGCTGCCATTGGTGCCGGTAACTTGAAATGGATAACTTCCGCCAAGTACGCTTTGTGCAACTGTTACAGTAATTGTAGAGTTGATGCTTCCATTTGCAGGCGGAGTTACAGGATCAGGCGCGAACCCACAACTGGCGCCAGCAGGAAGATTCGAACAGTTAAGATCCACAGGGCTGTTAAATCCCTGGATCGAATTTACAGTACATGTTCCAGTTGCATTGTTGCCTGGAGTTGTTGTGAATGTTGTTGGCGAACAGGCGACTGTGAAGTCAGGCATTGGAGGAACTGGAACATCAAGCGTCATATCAAATGTTTGCGTCAAATCATCATTTTTACCGGTTACTGCAAATGGATATGAACCGGGCGCAACACCGCTGCCGACTGTTAGAGTTAATGTAGTGTTCGAAGAACCATTTGCCGGTGGAGTTACGGGATCCGGATTGAACGCAAAAGTTACACCTGCTGGCAGTCCGGTTGTATTCATATCAACAGGGGAATGGAATCCGTTTACTGATGAAATTGTGCAGGTCACAGTTCCGCTGTCACCGATATCGATGGTGACCGGATTTGGTGTGCATGAAATATTGAAACTGGAAACTCGAATGATGCCTGTCATCCCCATTGAACAATGAGGTGTGCATTTGTATGGGAAATTACCAACGTTATCGAAGGTAAAATCGAAAGTATCCCCTTGATTCTTAACACCTGAGTCCCAAAGTCCGCTTGGATTGCATCCATTTTGTTGGGTTGTGCTTGTTGTGGAGTGGAAACTAAAAGCCCAGGTCCAGCGAACTGTATCACCGGCATTGATGGTTAGATCATTTGGAGCGAAAACAAGATTGCCGCCGGCGCCGACAGTTACATCTCGAATAGCGGCGAAAGCATTGGTTACAAAAAGAAGGAGAAGGAAATTTAGAGAAAGGTACCCCAGGTGACGCTTCGTCATTTCGACCTCTTATAGGCTGAAGAATACCTGGGATGCTGATCAGTATACCAAACTGCCAGTTGGCTGCAAGAACTCAAAACATTTTCCGGCTACTTTTTCGTAAGTGCCGAAGTTTGTGTAATATTCAAAAGCATTCCTGGCGACAAAATCCAGGAATGTTTGATCTCCAATAACTTCATGATAGCGGGTCATAATGTCTTCCGCTAACATATCCATCCGATCCGCATTCCTGAGATTTACTTTTGCATAGTGGTAATCAGGGATCAACGGTTGAGCTAAAGAAACACGGTACTCAGGTCTAAGTAAAGGAATTTTCAGTGCGAATGCTTCGAAATCTCGAAAGCACAGGTCACCTCTGCCTGGCAAACCCAGAGCGATTTTATGGGAGCCAAATTCTTTGAAATATTGTTCAGGTTCAATTGAATTTTCAAAAATTTCAGTATCTGGATACTTTGTAAGATGTTCCAAACATCTTCTGACTTTGTTTGTTCGAGGTCCGCGAAAATAAAGTTTCGGATTGGTTTTTGTTACGTACTTTTCGAACTGCAGAATATCGTCAGATTCAGTTGTGTAAAAACCGCGAATACTGTAGTAACCAGGCTGTATTTTAGGTTCGTTCTTGAAGCACTCTCCATCATATTGAAAAACCATTCCGCCGGTAAAATTTTCAAGCGCAGAAAATTTCAAAATATCTTCATTTTGATCTGTCAGATCGATTGCTCTAAGCTCACCGCTGGAATACTCAACCAAAATGCATTGCGAAGAGGTGAACATTTTATGATCGGGCAACAGGAATGGATGATCTCCGATGACACCATAGAAATGAGATCCGTTTTGATATATCTGCTTGAGCACCATGTAATGGCAGCAGACAATGGTTTCATTCGGATACTTTTGAATGAAGTTTTGGTAAATGAGTTGCGCTAATGTGGAGTAAATACTTTTTGGAATGTGCGTGCTGAATGGATACCCGTCGGTGTTAAATTGATGTATCCGGATCACACCTTTGCCTTATGATTTGAACGATTTATGCGAAAGGGGGGACTCGAACCCCCACCCCTTACGGGACTGGATCCTAAGTCCAGCGCGTCTGCCAATTCCGCCACTTTCGCGGGTGAGTTTAAGATTAAACCACAAAGGCACCAAGAACACATTTATGATAAAACTTGGTGAGATCTTAGCGTCATGGTTTCTTTGTGGTTAAGTGTCTGTCTAACAAATGGCCGCTACTACGCTAGATCTAAACAAGCATTATTTCAAAATCAATACCTGAGATTGCTGCGAACACGACTGTTCCGCAGGATCCCAGGGACAAAGTGAGTGATCTGAAAATGGAAGGTCAGACTCGCGAGGCTCAAGTGCGTGCACAATTTCAAGCAAGTCCGCAATTTAAAATGCCTGGTGTAGATATCAATGGACCGTGCTTCATTTGCGAAATGCGGTCTTCATATCGATCAAGATGCGATTACGGCAAAACGCCCAGTTCATCCAGCGAATCGTGAAGTTCTTCGGTATCGCGATATACACGAAATGCGCCGGCCTGACTTAATTCATCCGCACCATAACCACCGCTGAGCAAGCCAACGCCTAGCATGTTTGCACGACGTGCGGCCAGGATATCCCAAACGGCATCACCAACTACATAACAATCTTCCACTTTCATTCCCAACTTCTTTTGACAATACAAAAACAAATCCGGTTCCGGCTTTGCTCGTTTCACTTCGGCATGTGTAACAACAAGAGTTTCATCACCAATATCAAGCGCTTTTAATGCAGCTTTGATATCTTCACGTTCGCCTGATGTTGCGATGGCATGCGGAATTCTTTCGGATCGAAAATACTTCAATAATTCAACCGCTCCAGGAAGCGGACGTGGATGTGGTAAATATTGCAGGTACAGCTCACCATGTCGCTTCTTCAATGATTTCTGTTCTTCTTCATTTAACTCACGGCCCAATTCTCTCCCCACGGCTCTGGCGAAAAGTCCGCCACTCATTCCGATTCGACGATGAATGCGCCATCCATCAATCGCCATACCCGCTTCAGCAAGCGCTTGCTGCCATGCAAAAATGTGTGCATAAACCGAATCAACCAGCGTACCATCGAGATCTAGAATTAATGCGTGCATCGTCACCTCCTTGATGTTCTAAGAATATATGCTAGTTAATATAGTACCGAGTGCCGAGTACTGAGTAACTCGGTAATCAGTACTCGGAACTCAGTACTGATTTGAACGGAGAAAAAAATGAAATCCATCATCTTGCTGATCACATTGATATTTTGCATTTCAATTTTAGGACAAACCGCAACTGTACCACCAAACGCAATTCAAGATTTGAAATGGAGATTGCTAGGACCGTTGCGTGCAGGTTGGTCGATGGTTGCGGAAGGAATTCCCGATGAACCAAATACCTATTATTTCGGAGCCGCTGATGGTGGTGTTTGGAAAACTACAGATGCAGGTTTGACCTGGCAAGCGATTGCGGATCAAGCTCCGTTTTCTTCCGTTCAAGCCATTGCGATTTCAAAAAACAATCCGCGAACGATTTACGTTGGCACCGGACAAGTTGCAATGCGATACGATGTCATGGATGGAACTGGCGTTTATAAAACTACGGATGATGGAAAAACATGGACTTCATTAGGATTGTCTGACTCGCGTCACATCGGGCGCATTCTGTTAGATCCACGTGATGACAATGTGATTGTTGTTGCCGTTCTTGGTCATTTGTTTGGAGCGAATCAGGAACGCGGAGTTTTTCGGAGTGAAGATGGCGGAGCGAATTGGAAAAAAGTTTTATTTGTTGATGAGAATACCGGCGCAGTTGATCTCGCATCAGATCCATCAACTCCGGATGTTATTTATGCTTCAACCTGGCAAGTGCGTCAGTATCCATGGCAATCATATTTCACTCCACAAGATGGTCCTGGAAGCGGCATTTGGAAATCTACTGACGGTGGAAAGACATGGTCACAAACATCGAAGAAAGGATTGCCGCAAGGGCCGCTTAGCAGAATCGGACTTGTGGTTGGAGTGCAAACTCAAGGACGCAGAGTTTATGCTGCAATCGCTGCTGAAAAAGATGCAGGACTCTATCGTTCCGATGATGGCGGTGCATCATGGCAGCTCATCAACAAAGATGGTGAACTTGTAAGCACCTATTTTGGTCACTTAACTGCGGATCCAAAAAATCCGGATGTCGTGTATGCAATGGGCCGATCGGTTCATGAATCAAAAGATGGTGGAAAAACTTTTACGATTATGAAAGGTTCACCTGGCGGTGATGATTATCACTTTATGTGGATCAATCCGAAATTTCCACAATATCGAATTCTTGCAGCGGATCAAGGAACAACAGTCAGTGTGAATGATGGTGCAACCTGGACTCCGTGGTACAACCAGGCAACCGGTCAGTTTTATCATCTAGGTGCGGACAATCGATTTCCATATTGGGTTTATTCTGCACAGCAAGATAGCGGAACGGTCGGAGTGGCAACGCGCAGCGATTACGGACAACTTACATTTCGCGATTGGCATCCGGTTGGTGGCGAAGAACGTGATTATGATCTGCCGGATCCTGAAGATCCGCTGATCGTTTATGGAAGCGGACTCGGTGGACGTTTGTCACGTTGGGATCAGCGGACTGGTCGCGTTGAAAATGTTTCACCCTGGCCGGTTTCCAGTTACGCAGCAAGACCAACCACAGTAAAATATCGTTACACTTGGATCACACCAATTGCAATTTCACAACGCTCACCATATGCGCTGTATCAAGGCGCACAAGTTTTATTTCGATCGTTAGATAAAGGGCATAGCTGGCAAATTATCAGTCCGGATTTATCGGGCGTAGATCCAAATGCAAAAAATTGTGATGGCAATGTGCCCATTGAAAGAGCAACTGCCTGCGGTTATGGCGTTATTTTTTCGATTGCGCCTTCACCAAATACCGATGGTTTGATTTGGATTGGAACGGACAATGGCCGTATTCAAATTACGCGCGATGATGGAAAAAATTGGAACAATGTAACGCCAAAGCAAATTACTGATTGGAGTAAAATCGCCGCAATCGATCCATCACCGAAAGATCCAGCCACTGCATACGTTGCGGTTGATCGTCATCGTTTAGATGACCGGCATCCTTATATATATCGTACCCATGATTTTGGGAAGACATGGACCGCAATCGCAAACGGAATTCCAGATGATTCATGGGTCAATACTGTACGTGTGGATCTGACGCGCGATGGTTTGCTTTATGCTGGAACGCGCACCGGAGTTTTTGTTTCGTTTGATGATGGAGATCATTGGCAGCCATTGCAATCCAATCTGCCTAGAACCGGCGTGAATGATTTGTTAGTTCATGGAAATGATTTGATTGCTGCAACTCAAGGACGTTCAATCTGGATCGTTGATGATGTATCTCCACTGCGGCAGATCGATCCTGCTTCACTTTCTGCAGGTCCAATTTTGATGAAGCCTGCGGCCGCGATCCGTATGGCGAAAAATGAAAATCGTGATACTCCACTGCCACCGGAATTTCCAACAACTCCAAATCCTCCAACTGGCGCATTGATTGATTATTATCTTGCCAATGCAGCATCAGGAGTTGTGTCACTTGAAATTGTGAATGACAAAGGTGAAGTTGTTCGCAGTTTTAAAAGTGACGAAAAACCGGAGCGTCCGAATGCGGAACGCTATTTTGCAGAACGCTGGCTTTTACCACTTCCGGTGCTATCAGCGGATGAAGGCCATCATCGATTTTTATGGGACTTGAGATTTCCAAGACCGATTGTCGAAGAATATGAATATTCGATTGCAGCAGTGCCCGGCCAGGATACAGTCGCACTTCCACAGGGAATTATGGTCGCGCCTGGACATTACACTGTTCGACTTCGTGCAGATGGAAAAGATTTGAGTCAGCCTTTGGAAGTTCAGCAGGATCCGCGAACGTCTAAGAAAGAAGAAGACATTACAACGCAAATAAGTTTTTATCACGAAGTTGCAGCTGCCGTTGCGCAAGCGTTGCCGAAAGCGAAACAGATGGATGAGATGCAAAAGAAATTGGAAAACGCAAAAGGCGCGGAAGCTGATCAGAAACGCAAAAACATCGCGAAGTTCAAAGCTGCTATGAGTGCGATTACATCATTGTTGACTGATTTAGAAGGTGCTGATGGTTCGCCAACTCAACCACAACGTGATTTGTTTGCTGAAAGCAAAAAGGATTTGTAAGGAGCGCGGACTAAAGTCCGCGGTCCCTAATGCGGGCGAGAGCCCGCGCTCCTAGCTCTCCGTAATTACAAATTCGTTATCAGCGTTGATCGAAACGTGGTAAAGCTTGTTGAAACCTTCCTCTAAAGTTGGAACTTGCAAACGTTTCAATGCACCAAAAATTCCGGGCACTGGAATGACAGCTTTTCCTTTGCGTTGTTTGTTCCGGGCCAAAACTTCTTTTACAACCGCCGGAAAATAATAACAGGTGATTCGAAACCCAAATGTCTTCGCCAATTCAATGTATCGCTGACGATCCGCTTTCATGATGTTGGTGTTATCCACCACAAATGGCTGCTTCGCAGCCAGACATGCTTTCAGCAACAGCGACTCGCGAGTACGCGTTTTCAGCATATCCAGGCTGAGCCGGATGTGAGTTTCAAAAAAACGATGCTTATAAAAAGTTGACTTTCCTGTCGCCTGAATGCCGACAAAAATTACCGCCTCCATAGTGGCCTTCAGAATATCAAATGTTCGTGCTCGAACACGATCCGTCCCGAAAATGAACGCTTTTAGTCGCCAAAATCTGCCCTCATGGTCGTGAACTCCTGCTGGCAAATGGCTTGCTCTACAAGGGAGCATGAAAGATAGATCAGCCTTAATGATTGCGATTGTGATAGCGAGTGTGATCTTTGCACTTCAATTGTTTGTAAAAGAAAATCTCTTTTCTTCCGCAAACGTCGAAGCCGCCGGAAGGCTCCATCAAATCTTTAAAGCAGGAGATATTCTCCCGTTGCTTGAAACATCAAAGATCGTTGCTAAACCTGATCAGAAACAATGCCCAAAAATGAGCATGTCATCTACGATGGCTATGCAACACAAAGAACTTTCCGATTGCCCTTACTCATTACTTCAAGCCGCTGAACACAACAAAGCAATGATGCTAAAAAATCGATTGCGCGCTAGAAAATCTTAAGCGAATCTCTTTTTGATTTTCTTCGCCACTTCTTTTGCCAATCCTTCGGTTGCACCCTTTGAATCCTGATCAGGTGACCAATAAGTGACCTTTCCATCTACATCATCTTCAAACAAGAGTGAACCATCGGTCGCATCAAAAACTTGAATATGAGCTTTAACTGTTGTAGATCCTGCAAGCATTCCAAACAGTGCACGCGCAGTTTTACTTCCAGGATGATATTCGGTGATTTGTCCGGTGATCCGCATTGTCTTTTGATCTAATGCAGTCTCCGAACTATCCATCATCCGAACGCTGAATGTATTGAGTTTTTGCAATTGATCATGTAAATCACTTTGCAACGAGGTTCGATAATCATCTGGAAATTGGATGCCGTCTTTAACATCAAATTGTTGAATCACAATTGCCTGATATTGCTTCCGGTTGTTTTCAGAAGAAGCAATCATTCCCACGCAAAGTAGAACTAAAAGCACAAATAACATTCTGGTTTTCATAACGGTTTGACCCTCCGGGTAATGCTATTTGCAACCTGAATGCCAGGAAGGAATCTCGTCGAAGTTAATCAGGAACAAACAACGTTGTTGCGGAAAGATCAACAACTCAGTTGCCATCAGATAAGAAACGTTGTCCGGCGAAAACGTCTCTAATAATGGAGAGTAATTTGTCGCGTTTGGTATCTTTCAAGATGTAGGCGCTCGCGCCAGCACGCGAACTATCTTGCATGTCCTTTGGCGAATCACTTGAAGACAATACGATCAATCGTGCTTCTGGATGTGACCGGCGGATCGTAATCATTGCTTGAATGCCATCCATATCGGGCATGTTCAGATCCATCAGTGTGACATCTGGCAGAACCTGGCCATAGAGATCTACAGCGTTCTTTCCGCCTTCGGCTTCAGCAACCACTTTCATATCAGGCTGTCCATTGATGATCCTGGAGATCGCCTGACGAACAAAACGATGGTCGTCTACCAGAAGTACTCGAATCTGTCCTTTTGTAGGCATAATTATGACCACATCATAAGACAAAAATGTCTGTGGTATCTATAACTTAAGTTAGGGAAATGCCAATTTTTCAGAAGAACAACGATCCGGGAAATTTGGTGTTCTTTGAGTCTTGGTGGTTTGAGTTGTGGCTATTCGAGGTGGACGATGCCGCGCTTCAACGCGACTGACATCGCCTGAGTGCGATCGGTAACACCAAGTTTATCCAGAATATTGTTGACGTGCGATTTTACAGTTCCTTCCGAAATTCCGAGATCATCTCCAATCTGTTTATTACTCCTGCCCTTCACAATTAATTTCAAAACTTCATATTCACGCGCAGTTAATTCATTTCCGCCGATCCGTTCCGCAAGACGTGTTGCAATATTTGGTGGAATTACACGCTCACCTGCATGCACGCGGCGGATTGAAGCTAACAATTCATTTCGAGGGCTGTCTTTCAATATGTAACCACGGGCTCCGGCCTGGAGCGACTGATAAATATCTTCTTCGAGATCATAAGTACTCAGAATGATAATGCGCGCGTTGGAAAATTCTTTTCGGATCGCTTCAAGCGTTTGCAGTCCGGAAATTTCAGGCATCCGCATGTCTAACAACACAATATCCGGACGAAGCTTGCGATATTGTGTTAAAGCTTCGGCTCCCGTTCCTGCTTCGGCGATTACTTCCATTCCGCTCTCGCTCACAATAATGCGTGATAATCCTTCACGCACTACAGGATGATCATCAACTATCATGATCTTGATCGATTCAGTCTTGCTCATGCTAACGTCCTTCGATTCAATGGAACTGTAACATGGATTCGCGTACCTTTGCCGATCTCGCTGTACATTTTAAATTTTCCAGCAACCCTAACGGCGCGCTCTTTCATCCCCACAAGCCCAAATCCATGTTCATTATTTGGTGATGAATTATCAAGATCGAATCCGTGACCATTATCTTCAATCTTTAATATTAAATGCAAAAGCCCATAACTTAATTGAACATGACTCTCTTTTGCCCCGGAATGTTTTACGATGTTGTTCAGAGCTTCTTGTGCAATCCGCAATAAATTATCTTCAACTTCCGGAATGAGAATCCGTTCCATTCCAATCACGCTGCAATTTACATCAATGCCGCTACCGGAAACGGTGCGTTTAGCCATTAGTGATAATGCTTTTGCAAGTTGATCACGCTCTAAAGCAGCAGGACGCAAGGCGCGTACAAATCTTCGTGATTCTACCAAACCATTTCTTGCAATTTCCTTCGCACGTTCCAAACATTCCTGAGCTGTATCGACATTCTCTTTCAATGTCATTTCAGCTGCTTCAAGTTGAAGTACCACGCCTGTAAAATCCTGCGTCAGAGTGTCATGAATCTCACGTGAGATCCGGTTCCTTTCTTCAAGAACTGCTGAAAATTGAGTGCGAAGTTGACGCACTCGAAATCTGTGACCTGCCAAGATCAATCCGGCGAAAGCTAAAACGCACAAACTGAAAAAATACCAGGTCTGGTAAAAATGCGGTTTCAAATAAATCTTAATTGCCGCTCCATTCACATTCCAAACTCCGTCATTGTTAGCTGCCTTGATCCGAAAAGTGTAATGACCGGGAGGAATTTTTGTGTAAAAAGCCACTCTGCGATTCGCTGCTTCAATCCAATGCTTGTCATATCCTTCCAATTGATAACGAAATTTTACTTTCGATGGAGCGACAAAACTTAAAGCTGTATATCCAAATTCTAAATTTCCTTCACCTGGCGGAAATGAAAGTGGATTTGTAAGTTGTGATAAACCAATCAAAGTAGCACCATTACAAATTAACTGTTCAATATGTACAGGCGGAGGAATCACATTCCGTTTGATTTTTCTTGGATTGATTGTGGTCAAACCTTTCGTGGTTGGAAAATGTAGCAATCCATCTTTTGACATCCAACCTGACGGCTGCACACCTCCGATACATTCTGTGCTGCGCATTCCATCTGAAGAATCAAACGCTAAACTGTGGAAGGATTTAATTTTGCCATTTGCAACATCATTAAGTTCCTTTTTAGCTACACAAAAAACCCCACGATAGCAGCTCATCCATAAATATCCCTGGTTGTCTTCAACGATTGAAAGGATGGCATCATCAAACAATCCTTGTTTGCTATTGAATGATGTGAACTTTCCATCTTTGTATCGGAAAATACCTTCGCCGTATGTAGCGATCCACAATGTTCCATCTGCATCTTCATGAAGTGCCCAGATGCTTTGTTCATTCAAAGAGCCGGCATTGGGAGCTGCTGAGAACTTACCATCGCGATAAATTGTGAGTCCGGTGAATGTGCCAAACCAGATGTTTCCCGAATGATCTTCAAGAGTGCAATAAATGAAGTTATCGGTGAGCCCATCTTTTTTTGAAAAAACGGTGAGCTTGCCATCTTTCCATAGATTCAAACCATTATTTGTTCCAATCCAAATATTGCCGCTACGATCCTGGTAGATTGATCGAACCGTTGCATTGGAAAGCTGAGGATTTGCTTGAAACGGTGTGAACATTCCATTGTTGAATAATGTGATGCCGCTGCCGCGTGTACCAATCCATAAAGTGCCACTGCGATCTGTATACAACCCAAAAATGGGACCAGTCAGCGGTGGACGATCTGTTGGATAGACTTTGCTAACGCCGTCTCGATAAGAAATCAATCCATTCGTGCGTGTACCGATCCAGAGATTTTTGCTGCTATCTTCAAGAACCGAATAAACAGTGTTGTCACGATTTTTTTCAACGAAGGAATTCGTAAAATTCACATCTTTGAGCTGATTAACGCCTCCACCATCGGTTCCGATCCAAAGGCTGCCTTCACGATCTTCATACAAAGTATTGACTGAATCGTGTGATAGATCATTTGCAGAAGTGAAAGATTCAAAATGGCCATTTTGAAGTCGATTCAAGCCGCCATCAGTTCCGATCCAGAGATTTCCGTCGTGATCTTGCAAGATCGCTCTGATCGTTCCGTTTGAAAGTCCGTTCGCTGTTGTAAATGTTTTTCTGAATGCTTGATCTCTGCGAAGTGTTAGCCCTGCATCTGTTCCAATCCAGAGGTTATGACTGCTGTCGCTGAATAGTGAACGGACAATGTTATGAGGCAAACCATCTGCAGTTGTAAATGATTTGAATTTTCCGTTTTGAAACAGACTCAAACCGCGATCTGTACCGATCCAGATCCCTTCACCTGTTTCGTCGATTTCATAAATAGAATCGCTGATCAATCCATCGTGCGAAGTAAAGGTTGTGAATTTGCCTTTAGCGAATCGATTTATGCCGCCGCCGCGAGTTCCAATCCACAGATTTCCATCGTGATCATAAAACAAACATCGTATGGTGGTGCTGGACATTCCTTCTTTGAGACCGTAGTTAGTAATCTTTCCATCGTTTAAATAAGCAAGTCCTCCACCATACGTACCGATCCACAAGCCGCCTTCTCGATCTTCTGCCAGACCAAGAACGTCATTATTTTTCAGCGGCGAATTTTTTATGTCATAAACCATAAATCGCGCACCATCAAAACGCGCAAGCCCACCTTGTGTTCCCAGCCAGAGATATCCATCCCGAGTTTGGATCATCGCGGTGATACTGTTCTGTGGAAGTCCTTGTTCGCTCTGCCAGATTTGATGTCCGTATTGAATGATTTTTTTGGATGGATCGAGCCCCTCAACAAAAGAAGTGAAGAGTAACAATATTGAAAGGAAAAGAATTGGCTTCACAGAAGTAACTCTTACTTATTATAAGAGAAGTCCGAATAACGAATAACGATTTACGAATTACGATTGCAGGAGCATGCAACGAACTTCGATTCGTAATTCGGAAATCGCTATTCGTTATTCATAAATCGACTGTTTGATTCTTGAATTCCCAGCGATCTAATTCATCTCTAACCTAAGTTATAGAAAACCTGCTGCCCATTTGATGATTGACCCTGCCTCCTTTGGGTAGATGTGCCGATTACTCAACACTCCGATAATTACTTCCGTGATAAGCAATCATAGGTTGCGTGATAGTCATAGGAATTCTGTAATTTCACTTCCAGAAACACCGGCAGCTGAAGCGCCCAAGAGCAATGTAGTTACACCGGAATCAACTCATTTGCCTGCAGTGCAGCAAGATCCGAAAGCAAAAGTCGGTGGATTAAAACTCGAACGTCAGATTCATGATAGAGATGGAAATGCGTACTTCGAAAATAAAGATCCCAACGGAAACATCACACAGCGATTCGAAAAAGTGAAGTAGGAATCATAAACAGCTAAGGAGGAACTAATGTCGGTAGCAAACTTTACGAGTAGTGACAATCATCCGAAAATATCGACAGCAGAACTTGAAGCGAAAGAACAAAATCAGCGGGAACCGAAAAAAATTCGTTTCCGCAGAATTCTTTTGGAAATAAAGAAGGGAGAGTCGTTCTCGTTGGAAAAGATTTACAAACAGTAAAGTGCACTCGTTACATTACGTATAAAACGCGCAATGAACGCGCGTTTGCCTAAGCCTGACATTGGTTGAACCTGCCTGCGGGTGACATCTGTTGCCCGCAGGCTTTTTTTAAGATGCTGGATACTTGATGCTAGATGCTCGGCATTGCATAGGTCTTTTCAAACTCCCAGCATCAAGCATCTAGCATCCAGCATCTGCTATCATAAATACTTCGATTTCAAATTCTCCTGTTTCACGTCATGAAATGTCATTTCACATTATGAAATACAGATTCTGGCTTTATGTTCTTTTGTTTTTGACGATTCTTGGCGCAGCATCAGTCAGCAAAATTCAATTCGTTGATGTTCCGAAATTCAATGTTGTCACATACACCGGCGGCAAAGAAAAGGATCACATTTTGGAATCCACCGGCAACGGCGTGATCATTTTTGATTACGACGGAGATTTTGATCAAGACGTTTATTTTGTAAATGCTCTTAGCTTTCCTGCAAAAGGTAAAACTGAGCCACACCCAAATGTGCTTTATCGAAACGATGGGGAAGGAAAATTTACAGATGTTACCTCCGCCGCTCATGTTGGGGCTGCTGTTTACGGCCAGGGCGGTTGCGTTGGTGATGTAAACAATGATGGCTTGCCCGATCTTTTCATTACCAACTTCGGGCCGGACATCCTTTATTTAAACAATGGCGATGGAACTTTTACCGACATCACAGAACGCGCACACCTCGGAGATCCGCGTTGGAGCATCGGCTGTACATTTTTCGATGCGGATGGTGATGGTGATCATGATCTATACGTTACCGATTATGTCGATGCAACATGGGAAGAAATCCATGCAGCAAAGCGCACTCGAATGTGGCGTGGCAAAGTTCCAGTGTTGGATGAGCCGAAAGGGCTTCCCGGAAGCATGGATAGTTTTTACATCAACAACGGAAATGCAACTTTCACTGAAGCAACTGAAAAAGCGGGTTTAAAACCAGGAAGCGATTCTTATGGAATGGGAGTTGTGAGTTTTGATTATGACAATGATGGCGATATCGATTTGTATGTTGCAAACGATAGTTCGCCAAATTGCTTGTATCGAAATCGCGGTAATGGCACATTCGAAGAAGTCGGCACGCCGACTGGTGCTGCTTACAATGCGGATGGTCAAGATCAGGGAAGCATGGGTGTAGGTTTTGGTGACTATGATAATGATGGCTGGTTTGATCTGGTCGTTACAAATTTTGCTCACGATTATTACACGCTCTACCACAATTTGAACGGTAAATTCTTTTCTGACATCTCCGCATCTGCAGGAATTGCAATTCCAACATTTGTTCCTTTGGGATGGGCATCGATCTTTTTTGATGTTGATAATGATCGTGATCTAGACATTTTTTTCTCAAACGGTCACATTTATCCGCAAGTTGATCAAGATCCGAGTCTTCATGAAAGTTATCGACAAAAAAACCAGTTGTTTCTTAATGAACAAAATCGTTTTCGTGATGTAAGCGCTGAAGCTGGCAACGGTTTTCAAGTGCAGAAATCTGCGCGTGGCGGCGCATCTGCGGATCTTGATAATGATGGTGACCTGGATTTGATCATCAGTAATCAAGATGATTCGCCAACATATTTAGAAAACCGATCGCAGTTCAATGGGAATCATTTCATCAATATTCAGTTAGCAGATACGAAGGGAAGTCCGCTGGCTTTAGGTGCGCGTGTAATTGTGACTGCTGGCGGAGTATCACAACATCGTCAAGTTTCTTCCGGTGGAAGTTATGCATCTCAATCTGATCTGCGACTTCATTATGGCTTAGGCAGTTCTACAACCGCCGAAAAAATTGAAATTCGTTGGCCTGATGGAACGCGCGAATCACACGTTAACATCGCATCCGATCATTTCTATCTAATCAAACGTGGTGAGAAGCCCGCGATGCAGGGGAGAAAGGGAGCAGGGGTGAAAGGGTGAAGCTTCTCTGCGCCTTTGCGGTAATAGTTCTGGTTTTTTCTGTTACCGAAAAAATGCAGCAGGGATTAAAACTTTTATCTGCTGGTGATGTCGATGGTGCTGCAGCGTTATTTCAGGAAATCATTCAAGAAAATCCGCAACATGGTCCTGCCAGATTGATGCTGGGCCAGATTGCATTTGAACGCGGAGATATTCAGCAAGCACAACAACATCTCGAAATCGCGGTTGTTTCAAATCCTCACCGGATTCAGCTTGCGTGGCATTTACTTGGTAGAGTTTATCTGTTTCAAAAACAATATCAAAAGGCATTGGACGCTTTTGAACAATCGTTAAAAGAAACACCGGATTTTCAACCTGCTCTTCTTGAGCGAGCGCGAGCGAAAATATTTTTAAAACAAATTGACGGTGCAATTGAAGATCTGCAAAAAATTGGTGATCCTGAAGCAGAGCTTCTTTTGGGTGAAGTTCTGCTATATGCCGGTAAGGTGAACCAGGCAAATGAACATTTTCAAAATGTAGTAAAAAAAGAACCGGCGGCGAAAATCTTTCTGGAATCGGAAAAGAACATCAAGATTCTGCTTGGAGAAAATCTCGCCTCTGCTGATGCTTACCTTGCTGCTGCAATTCGGCTAAAATCGCCATCATTATTTCTGGTTGCATACAATATTGATGATCAAAACCCGGTTACCAGTTTGTTTCTTCAAAAAGCCGGACAAAAGCTCCCTAACTTTACATTGTTTAAGCCTGATGTTGATCATACCTTGCTTGCTGCATCAAACGCCTTAAAGGAAGACCCTCAACAAGCGGAGTTGCTTGCCCAAAAAATCATCAAAGATCGCGCGATACATATTCCAGCTTTGTTGATTCAAATTGAATCAGCGGAAAAGCAAAACAATTACTGGAACGCGCTAGCCAATTACAAACTGATCATGCAATCGACGCCGGATGTTCCTGCAATACTGTTGCGCTTTGCACTGCTAGCGCGTGATATTGAAGCCAATACAGCAGCCGAGTGTGCGATTCAAAAAGCCTTAAGTATCAAACCGGATGATGCTTCGCTTTATTACGTTCAGGCAACAATCTTGAAGCAAGAAGAAAAGGTGGATGCTGCTTTGGCGGCATGTCAGAAAGCGATCGAACTCGGCTTTCAAGAAGCGCCAGTGTATGTGGCGTTAGGAAATCTCTATTACGAAAAAATGGAAATTTCCCTTTCGATCGATGCGTTTCAAACAGCGATCGAAAAAGATCCAGGTTCTGCAGAGAATATTGCGTCCTTTGCATTATCGGCATTAACAACTTCTGATTCTGCGAAGCTTACCGAGATATTGGAAAAGCATGTAGAAGCACATCCTGAAAATATCAATACTCTTTACAGCCTTGGGGTTTTGTATCTGAATGAGAATCAATTTGATAAAGCGAAAGAATATTTCTTGAAGCTGACGAAAGCAGCTCCAAATAATTCACAGGTTTATTACAATCTTTCGCTTTTATATACAAGGGAAGGAAATGACGCACAAGCAAAGAAAACGATTGACCGGTTCGAGCAATTGAAAACTGAGGAACGGAAAGAATTCCTGCGTCAAAATCAACTCTACCGTGTTCGGTTGGAAGCCGCTGATGCTAAGAAAAGTGGCGACATCAATAAAGCGATTGATCTTTATTCGCAGATTGTGGCGCAAGGATCAGAAGAAAAAGCGGACTTGCTAGCATTGGGAGAATTGAATTTAGCAGCGCAAAAGTGGAAGGATGGAACTTCCGCATTCGTAAAAGTCCAACGAAAGTGGCCTTACGAAGTCAAAGCGCTGGAAGGTCTAGCTAAAGCCTACAAGGCCATGCAGTATGAAGAAAATGCGACGCAGTCTCAGTATGAATTAGATCTGTTGAATAGTCTTTGTAGATAAAATCCGATGCGCACAAAAATCATTCTACCGCTAATGATTATTTTCATGATTGCATTGGTTTTCATATGGAAATCTCAGAAAGAAACTTTGCCTGGATTTGGTGATTTTCAGAATTACAATCTTTTGCTCGTTACCATCGATACATTACGCGCCGATCATCTTCCTGCTTACGGGTATACAAAAATTCATACGCCGAATTTGGATCGGTTAGCAAACGAAAGTTTTGTTTTTGAAGATGTCGTCGCTCAAGTTCCGATGACATTGCCTTCTCACACTTGCATTCTTACAGGATTACTTCCGCCTGCTCACGGCGTTCATGATAACGCCGGATTCATCCTTGATTCCAAGGTCAATACGCTTGCGGAAATGTTAAAGAGCAAGAATTATAAAACTGCTGCATTCATTTCTGCATTTATTCTTGATTCACAATTCGGATTGGACCAGGGCTTCGATCTTTATTCAGATAACTTCAGTTTGGTTCAGGCGAATGTTGATAGCACTCATGTATCTCGCCGTGCGGAAGAAACGGAATTGGAAGTCGATGCCTGGCTCAGAAAAAATTCGGATCAGAAATTTTTTTTATGGGTACATTATTATGATCCGCATGATCCTTATGACCCACCTGAACCATATAAAACGGAATATGCATCATCACTTTATGATGGAGAAATTGCTTACACGGATCATGTATTTGGAAAACTCTATGACCAATTGGATCAACTTCAACTGAAAGAAAAAACGATTGTCGTAATGACAGGCGATCATGGAGAAGGACTTGGAGAACATAAGGAACAAACGCACTCTATATTCATCTACAATGCGACTCAACATGTTCCTCTCATGATCCGGCTGCCGAAGATAAAGCCTGAATGGATCAAAGGTGTCGTAAGTCTCGTTGATATCGCTCCAACCGTTCTTGAATGGCTTGGAGTTCAACCGGATCAAAATATGCAAGGACGAAGTTTGATTCCACTCATTGCAGGGAAGGACCGATTCAAACAGGGCTGCGTACAGTGAAAGCATCTTTCCAGAGTTGCATTACGGTTTCAGTCCCTTGAGAAGAATTGCAACGGACCAATATGAATTCATCGATGCCCCAAATCCCGAGTTATATGACCGCGTCAATGACCGTAATGAATTGAAAAACTTATTCAAGGAAAAACCTGAAACCGCAAATGTGCTGCATAAGAGATTGGATGAGATTTTAAAATTATCGCAAACAGCTGCAAAACAAACCCAAAAAATGGATCCGGAAACGGAAGAAAAACTGAGAGCCATGGGTTATGTAGGAACAATCGTGGCGAGTACTTCGGAAAGTTTGAAAATTGATCCTAAAGATAAGATCGATTTGCTGGAATTAATTTCGCAGGCGCATCAGGCATTAACAAAGAAGAATTTCCCTTTTGTGGTGGAAACGACGACAAGAATTTTGCAGCAAGACTCCAACATCGTTGATGCTCACTTTTTGCTTGCCACCGCTTATTTAAGCTTGAATGAAAACGAAAAAGCGCTGGTTGAAATGTTGAAGACGATCCAACTGAAGCCGGACCATTCTCAAACACTTTACAATTTAGCTTTTTATTACCAACTTCATGGCAATCTTGATGAAGCAGAGAAATGGTATTTACAACTTCTGAAAGTTGTGCCCGAACATTTATCGGCATGCATGAATTTAGTAGATGTGTACCGACAAAAGAACGAACCTGAAAAAGCAAAAGTTTATCTTGCGAAAATTGTTACTTCCTATGATAAGGCATTAAAAGAAACAGAGGTTCCTGAGAATCGTGCGCCTCTTTTGGAAAAGCTGGCACAAGCATATTTTGCCAGTGGCGATCTGGATCAAAGTCAAAAAACATTGAAGGAGGCGATTCAGATAATGCCGAATCGTCCTATGACGCATTTTCATATGGGTGCGATTTATCAACAAAAAAAAGAATTTGATAAAGCGATTGCAGAATATGAGGCCGAATCTAAAATCAGCCCAAATAATTTCAAAGTTTTTTTTAATCTTGGAGTTCTCTATCGCAATTCTGGGCGGACGCAAGATTCAATTCAATCTTTTCAGAAGGCTCTTCAACTCAACAATCAGTTTTATCCTACATATTACCAACTTGCCGAAGTCTATCTCATTACGAACTCCAATTTAGATGAAGCACTTCGGCTGGTAGAGTTAGCGAATCAACAAACGCCAACCAGGGAAGGTGAACTGTTGAGGCAAACGATTGCCAAAAGGTTAAGTGAAATCCAATGAAATGGATTTTGTCGCGCTGATAATTTGGATTTCAGAAATATTCTTAGACGGAGAACCATATTATTATGCAGGCATATGTTTTGCTACTAAGATTTTAGTAGTGCTCTATTTCATGTAGTGCTCTATTTCATATTGTGAAATGGCGTTTTAGCATTGTTTTTTTTTCGGATTTGTGTTCTATAATGGATTCAGTGGATTGTCTCGCTTTCATTTTATGATCTCGTCAAACAGGGATGGGTCAACTTTTTTTACAACTCGCAACTTTGAGGAATTTTTCTCTTCGTATAAAAAATTTCTCATGGACTAGGAGGGTTTATGCGCAGAGTCAGGCTGCTGTTACCAATAGCGTTATGCCTGCTTGCCTTCGCCGCAATGGTTTGGGGGCAAAGCACCGGCGGTAATATTCGGGGAGTGGTTAATGATTCGGAAGGAAAGCCGCTTCCAGGCGTAACTGTAATGATCACTAGTAAGGCTTTAATGGGAGGAACTCGAACAACGTATACCAATGAGCTGGGCGTTTTTCGTTTTCCGTCACTTCCTGTAGGAAATTATTCAGTCGATTTCACAATGGAGGGTTTTGACAAAGTTCATGTCTCAACAGTAGACGTAAATCTTGATCAGACTGCGAATGTTCCGATCAGCATGAACTTTACAAAGATGTCGGAAACGGTAACGATCATGGGTGAAACTCCACTGATCGATGTAACCGATTCTCAGAATTCCACAAACTATAGTGGCCCCATTTTGGAAGAAGTGCCCACGCAGCACTCGGAGTGGTTGCTGATGCAGATGACTCCGGGCGTCAGTCAAAATTTTGGTGATGCCGGCGGTGACCGCACAATAGCATTTGGATCCAATCAGCAATCCAATGCGTGGCATTTGGATGGTCTGGATCTTTCGGCTCCTGAAACCGGATCTACCTGGCTCAGTGTCAATCCCGATCTCATTGAAGAGGTGCAGGTTGTTGCTAACGGTGGCGCGGAGTATGGAAATCATATGGGCGCCGTTTTTAATGTTATCACCAAAAAAGGAAGCAATGAATTTCATGGCGGAGCAAATTACTATTTGCTTGATGATGGCTTGACAGGTACCAGCGTTGATCTCAATACCGGCAGTAATTCCGATGTATTTAATCGATTAGAGTATCGTCAGATTACAGGCCAAGTCGGCGGCCCGATTGTTAAAGATAAACTTTGGTGGTTTGGCGGATTTCAAAGTTACCGGGATGCTTCCGGCCAGCCCGGCACTGATCCTGAATTCGCAGCACAAGCGCCTTATAAGAGTGATAAATATGATGTCAAGATAAACTCGCTTGCGGGACAGAAGCATGAAATCTCCGGCTTCTTCCATTGGGACAATTGGGATAGCCCTAACACTCCGAGTCCTTTCGTGACTCCATCGGCTCTCTCGGGAGAAGGTGGCCAGAACCCGGCATGGGGAGCATCTCTGACTTCCACGCTTTCTCCGAAATTACTCGTTGAAGTCGGTTATTCGGGATGGTCGACCACGGATTTATATGACTCAGTCATCGGAGCTCCGCTGGAAGATCCGTTCATTGATTACACTCCAGCTGGTGGAGGTCCAACGACTTATTCCGGCGGTGTCTATTACACCTGGGATTACAAAACCTGGAGAAGCACGTTTCGTGGAAAAGCAACTAGCTACGCCGATAACTTTCTGAAATCCCAACACGAGTTTAAGTTCGGCGTTCAATACTCGAAAGGCTCAAATGATAGTATTAACGGTCTCGGTCCGAATGGAAGCTATAGTTACAATTACTATGGTTATCTGTACAAAGTTTATCAGACACCATGGCAGTATGGTTCCAGGACCAACGATCTTGGAATATTTGTAGATGACTCGGTCACCGTCAATGATCGCTTGACTTTAAACCTCGGGGTTCGTTTCGATCACGATAGCGGAAAATTGCCCGAGTATAAGCGACTCAAAGTTGGTACGCCTTCCGTTACGCCGGTCGGAAACTTCGCAGAGACAGATCAAACACTTCCCGGACAGGATGTTGTTGATTGGAATCTGGTTTCACCTCGCCTCGGCTTCGTTTTTCAACCGGAAAAACAAGTTTCCAAAATTACCGGTACATTCGGCGTTTACTATGATCATGACGTTAGCGGAAACTGGGATTATCCACCACCCGGATTTCCGCCTACAGAATTCTCCCTCTTTAATCCGGACACGGGCCAATATGATCCAGTGCGCACTTCATTTGAAACCCTGGTGCCGCCAGCCCCAGGATTTATAAACCCGCCGCGTGCACTGAATTACTCAATTGGCTATGATCGCCAAGTAGGAAACAGCATGGCTGTTGGTGTTCAGTACATTTACAAGAGCACAAAGGATATGGTGGGATGGGCTTCGCACGGTGGCACTTTCACTCCAGTGGATTTTGTCGATCCATTTACGGGCCAGCATTATACGCTGCTCGAGTACGCCGTAGATGCTGATGGAAATTTCATTGATCCTCCTACATTATCTCGAGGAAACGGTCCAGGCGATATTTGCGTGAGAGCTCCTTTTGCTTCGGAGTGCGCGAATGGGCCCTTGCCGGATTATCATCAGAAATACCATGGAGTGCTTCTAACATTTGAGAAGAGATTTTCCGATAGCTGGGCGCTGAATATGAATTACACCTGGTCGGAATCGACCGGTCTAAGCGCTCGCCCGTTGAGCCAGTTCCAAAACAATCCTTCGTATGGTAGCAAAGATGGAGGCGATCTAGTCAACCAATATCTAAATGCTGAAGGCCGCCAACAAGGAGATCGTCCGCATATGTTCCGTGTTCAGGGAGTCTTCTATCATTTGCCTTTGGGTCTGAATGCGTCGGTTCTCGCTGACTTCGAAACCGGGCGTTACTTCGTTCGCCAAATCCGTGTCGGAGGATTAACTCAGGGCAGCACAAGGATAATCCTGCAACAAAATTACCGTCTGGAGGCCGTCAAATCGGTTGATATTACGGTTGGCAGAAAATTCGCGTTTGGCAATGGATTTGTAGCTCGCCTGGATGGGACGGTTTATAACATTCTAAATTCGGATAATCCTCTTGAGCTTGCTTCATTGAGATTGCAAGACCCCAGCGAAACGTTTATACCTGACTTCTGGACTCAACCCCGACGTTTGGAGATACGTTTCGGATTTCAGTTCTAGTTAGTACTTTTCGGGAGGTTCTGAGAATATTTTCTTAGAACCTCTTTTCTTTTTTGATTGACTGCCTTCCATCACTTCACTATACTAAAGTGCGTATGAAATATTCCAGACAGGACCAGGTACATTGCTATTGCATCTGTTGTTGCATCCGCTTGCGCCTGGTGGCGAGGTCTGGAGATTAATTCACAGCACTGATTAAACTCTGACCCACTATCAGGCGCACCTGATGGTGGGTTTTTTATTTTGCCCGCTATCGAAAAAAAGAAATCGGTGGCGGGTTTTTTATTTGGAGGCAACAAATGATCGATCCACATGGCGGTACATTAGTTCATCGAATTCCTGATGTTGCAGAAAGCACGGAGTGGCAAGAATACTCATTATTCCAACGAAAATTGATGATAGATCGATTCGCGTTGATGGATCTCGAACTACTTGCTACTGGCGCTTATAGCCCTCTAGCCGGTTTTATGAACAGTGAACAGTATCAATCGGTACTTGCTGACCAAAAATTAATTTCTGGCATCTCATGGGCTTTACCAATTACATTGCCAGTTTCAACTGAGATCGCAAACAATCTTACCGAAGGACAAGATTTAACATTGCAAGATGACTGGGGAAGAAATGTTGCAGTTCTTCGAATCGAAGAAATATTTAAGTCGAACAAAGCCATGGAAACAGAATGTTTGTATGGTGCTGCAGATCTTTCGCATCCAGGAGTTCTTCGAATTCGCGAACACGGTGAAATTTTATTGGCAGGACCGATTGTTTATCTGGCATCGCGGCGCCCTGATGAACCGTTTGTGGATTATTATCTCAGCCCTCATGAAACAAGAACTCAGTTCCAGGAACTGGGATGGAACACGATCATTGCATTTGAGCCGAGAAATCCAAGTCTTCCTGGAACAAATATACTTGCGAAAACATTGGCTGACTACGATGGAATATTCTTGAATCCATTGATTGGAAACGATGATGAGGATTTGCCGGCAGGAGTAAAAATCAGATGCAGTGAAATGTTGCTTCAAGAATATTATCCACCTGATAAAACGCTGCTTGCTGTATCCCCGCTTGCAATCAAAGGAGCTAGCGTGCGTGACATTCTTCACCAGGCAATCGTGAGAAAAAATTATGGTGCTACGCACATGATTGTGAATGATGAGTGCATCAACATTGCAAAAGAAACTAAAACGTGGGTTGAGGTGACGGTGTAAAAAAGAAGCGGTTAATAAAATAAATAAACAGGAAAAGAATACCGAGCAGTAACAATAAAAATCCGCCTACAAAAACGCCAATGAATATCCAATGTCTGGTTGTGCTGGCTGCGGGTTCTTCCGCATACTGACGAAAAAGTTTCATGTTTTTGGTATTTGATTTCCAAACGAAATCAAACAGATCACCCAGAAATGGAATTGTGCCGATGGTAACATCGATCAGATTGTTAAAGATCATCCGCAGAATCACAACGCCTGGAAGTTTGAATTGAAATGCGCGGTAAAGAAGAATGACTCCAATTACTCCGCTAACAATGTCACCAGCGCCAGGAACCAATCCGATAATTGCTTCAACACCAAATCGCCAGCCTAGACCTGGAATGCGAAACGCATTATCCATAAGCCAGGCTACATGATCCAATTGATCCTTGACGCGCTCTAGCTCAACTTCTTTCGTTTTCTTCATGTAAAATTCTCTTAGAAAACCACCAAGGCACCATGACACCAAGATATGAATTAGAGAAGCAAAAAAATCTCATCAGTTAATCTATATGGATCTGTATTTTGAGCAATTAAACTAAACTGAACGATGTGATCGATGCGCGAAAGTAGTTAAATTGCAGCGATTACATCCCCCTGTCGAGCATAGTTGGCGGAACACACATTTCCTGTTAAATTAAGCTTTAACTTGAACCGTAGTACAATTCTTAATCTATGTATTTCAAACAATTTTATCTTGGCTGTTTGGCGCACGCTTCTTATTTGATTGGTGACCAGGGTGAAGCTGCTGTTGTAGATCCTCAGCGTGATGTTGAGGAATATCTTGAAGAAGCGGCAAAACAAGGACTCACAATCCGTCATATCATAGAAACCCATTTGCATGCTGATTTTGTTTCGGGTCATCGTGAGATAGCACAGCGAACCGGTGCATCAATTTATTTTGGGGCGAAGGCAAATGCCGAATTCGATCACGTTTCGGTAAAAGAAGGTGATGAAATCCGGATGGGTAAAGTTGTACTGCGCTTTCTTGAAACTCCGGGTCATACTCCGGAATCGATCTCAGTGGTGGTTACTGATCAGAATGAATCGGAACAACCATATGCAGTGTTAACCGGTGATGCATTATTTATTGGCGACGTTGGGCGTCCTGATTTGTTAGGTGCGCGTATCAGCGCAGCGGAATTAGCAGGAATGCTTTACGATTCATTGCATCAAAAGTTTTTGACACTGCCGGATTCCGTGAAGGTTTATCCGGCTCACGGTGCTGGATCGATGTGCGGACGCAACATTTCAAGCGAACGAAGTTCTACGATTGGAGAACAACGAAAATTAAATTACGCATTGCAACCGATGTCACGCAATGAATTCATTCGAATGATGACAACCGATCTTCCGGAGGCTCCTTCGTATTTCAGCTTTGATGCTCAAATCAATCGAAAAGGTCCTGCGATTATGGAGAATCTTCCTGCACCGTTGCCACTGACACCGCAAGAGGTTCAATCAAAAAGCAACGACTCTGTGATTGTAGATACGCGTCCATCGGATCAATTCGGTGTCGCTCATGTTCCGGGTTCGATCAACATCGGATTAGGCGGACAATTCGCATCATGGGCCGGAAGTTTGATCCCGCTGAATACTCCTTTAATCATTGTGGCTGAAAATGAAGAACGTGTTTTGGAAAGCCGAATCCGTCTGGCTAGAGTCGGACATGAAAATGTAATTGGTTATCTTGCGGGTGGAATTCTCGCATGGGATCAAGCAGGCTTTCCAACATCAAGCACAGAACAAATTACAGTTACTGAGCTAAATCAGCGGATTAAAGAAAAGGAAGTCGATCAAGTTGTTGATGTCCGAAGAATTGGCGAATGGAATTCCGGGCATATACCTGAGGCAATCCACATTCCGTTGAATACTCTATCTAAAGAAGCATTGTCAAAATTAAGTCCGGATAAAAATACTGCGGCAATTTGTGCCGGTGGTTACCGTTCTTCAATGGCTACAAGCATTTTGGAAAAGCTTGGTTACCATAAGATTACGAATGTAATAGGCGGAATGAATGCCTGGAATAGCTCACAATTGGAAGTGGTAAACTAGTTGCCTCTCGCCTTAACTTAAATTCATGGATCAAAAAAAGACCGGCTCACCGGCTACGTCAGCTTCGGCGGATGACATTCCAAAGAACAAAACGACAGAGCCAAAACCTTCTACTGAACCAGAAAAGAAAATAGAGCCTTCACCATCACCAACTGACGGTGAAGCGGTTAAGGCCGGTGATGTTTTACCTCCCGCAGAAACGCAATCTGCTGAACCAGCCGATAAAGAACCACGAGGCAAATATCTTGCTTACCTTTGTCTTGGTGCTTTAGGAATTGTTTACGGTGACATCGGCACCAGCCCTCTGTATTCACTTCGGGAATGTTTTCATAGCAAACATGGTGTAGCTCCTACACCTGAAAATGTTTTGGGTGTTTTGTCCTTGGTTACATGGTCTTTGATCATCGTAATTTCGATTAAATATCTTGCGTTTGTTATGCGTGCTGATAACAAAGGTGAAGGTGGAATATTGGCATTGATGTCGCTTGTTCGTCCGGAGAAAAGCGAAGTTACAAAGCGCTGGCTTTTAACAGGAATCGGTCTTTTCGGCGCCGCTCTTTTGTATGGCGATGGAATTATTACACCTGCAATTTCAGTGCTCAGTGCTGTTGAAGGTTTGCATGTTGCGACTCCAGTGTTTGAAGGAAAAGTAGTTCATATCACGATCGTAGTTTTGTTCCTGCTTTTTTATTTTCAGAAAAAAGGAACTGGAAGTGTTGGTGCTGTGTTTGGACCCGTAATGCTGGTCTGGTTTAGCTGTCTATTTCTGCTGGGTATATATCAGATTGTTCAGACTCCGGCTGTAGTGAAAGGAATCAATCCTTATAATGCGTTTGAATTTTTTCTGCATAACAAGTGGCATGGATTTTTAGTATTAGGTTCTGTTTTCCTTGTTGTTACTGGTGGCGAAGCTCTTTATGCAGATATGGGACATTTCGGTAAAAAACCGATCCGTCTTGCCTGGTTTTTTATGGTTTTACCGGCACTGCAAATTAACTATCTTGGACAAGGAGCTTTACTGTTACGTAATCCGCAAGCAGCAGAACATCCTTTCTATTTGATGGCTCCCGGATGGGCATTATTTCCATTGGTCGGACTTGCCACGGTTGCCACATTTATCGCATCTCAAGCAGTCATTTCCGGAGCGTTTTCATTGACACGACAAGCGGTGCAACTCGGTTACTGGCCGCGTATGCTCATCCGTCATACATCGGCTAGAGAGATCGGGCAAATTTATATTCCAGCAATTAATTGGGGTTTGATGATTGCTACAATCTGGCTGGTTGCTGAATTCAAAACTTCAAGCAACCTGGCTGCAGCATATGGTGTTGCTGTAACAACAACAATGGTTGCAACAACCGTTTTGTTATTTTTTGTCTGCCGCTCTGTTTGGAAATGGGGATTCGCGAAAACGATGTTGCTGACTTCATTCTTCCTGGCCATCGATGTCGCATTCTTCGGCGCTAATATCATTAAGTTTTTCTCAGGCGGATGGTTCCCACTTGCTGTAGGTGCCGGTGTATTCATATTGATGACTACATGGCGTCGCGGACGAATGATCCTCAATGAACGATTGAGCGAAGTTGCTTTGCCCGATCATCTTTTTATCGACAGCTTAAAAGCAGAGAAACCACTTCGTGTTTCAGGTACTGCTGTATTTTTGGATCGAACTCCAGATGCCACTCCACATGCACTGTTACACAATATCAAGCACAACAAAATTATTCACGAACAAGTCATTTTGCTCACGATTATTACAGAAGAATCACCGCATGTTCCTGAAAATAAACGGATCAAAATCGTATCGCGTGGTGAATGTATTTACAGAATGGTGATCAAATTTGGATTTATGGAAGACCCGGATGTTACTGAAGTCCTGAGAAAAGTGGAGATTAACGGGAAGAAATTAAAACCTGAGCAAATGTCGTTTTTCTTAGGCCGCGAAAAATTAATTGCGACTGATCGCCCGGGAATGGCAATCTGGCGTGAGAAATTATTTGCGTGGATGTCGCAGAACGCTACTGGAGCTGCTTACTTCTTCAACTTGCCTCCCGATCGAATTGTCGAATTAGGCGCATCAATCGAACTGTAATTTTTACCGCAGAGGGCGCAGAGCTCTGCGAGCTTTGCGGTTATTTCTTAACAAGTTGACGTAAGACGTAATCCAGAATTCCGCCGTGCTGGTAATATTCAATTTCGATCGGAGTATCAATTCGTAAAGTTACCGCCACGTTTTCTTGTTGCCCATTCTTTCGATGAATCACAAGCGTCACATCTTGTTGCGGTGTTATTCTATTTTCCAATCCGATGACATCGAAAGTTTCAGAACCATCTAACTTCAATGCCTGAGCATTCATCCCTTCTTTAAATTGACACGGCAGCACACCCATGCCTACAAGATTGCTTCGATGGATACGTTCGAAACTTGCAGCAACAACTACTTTCACACCTAACAGTTTCGTTCCTTTTGCGGCCCAATCGCGTGAACTTCCAGTTCCATATTCTTGTCCTGCAAGAATGATCAGCGGAATTTCCTGGCTTTGATATTTCATCGCTGCATCAAAGATCGTCATCCGTTCACCGGACGGCTGATAGGTTGTCACACCACCTTCAGTGCCAGGAACCATTAAGTTCTTGATCCGAACATTTGCGAATGTACCTCTGGTCATCACTTTATCGTTGCCGCGGCGTGCGCCATAACTATTGAAGTCGCTTTTGGGCACTCCATGTTCGATCAAATATTTCCCGGCTGGCGAATCTTCTTTTATTGCGCCTGCAGGACTGATGTGATCTGTGGTAACGGAATCACCAAAGATCGCGAGCGGCCGCGCACCTTTAATATCTGTTATCTTGCCCGGTTCCATCTTGAAGTTTTCAAAGAAAGGCGGCTCTTGGATGTAGGTGTCGTTCGGATTCCAGTTATAGACAAGACCGGTTGTAGTGGGAATTTCATTCCATAACGGATTTTGTTCTTCAAAATTACTGTAAAGACGCCGATAAGTTTCAGGATCTAACGCAGAACGCATGCAGTTACTAATCTCTTCCAGAGTCGGCCAGATGTCGCGCAGATAAACATCATTGCCATCTTTGCCTTTGCCTAATGGTTCTTTAGCCATATCGATGTCAACTCGGCCGCCAAGGGCGAAAGCAACAACAAGCGGTGGGCTCATTAGAAAATTTGCCTTGATGCTTTGATGTACGCGCGCTTCAAAATTTCTGTTCCCGCTTAACACGCTTGCACCAATCACATCCTTTTTATTGAGCACTTCTTCGATTTGCGGATCCAGTGGACCAGAATTTCCGATGCATGTAGTGCAACCATATCCAACTAAATTGAACCGAAGTTTATCCAAATATGGTTGAAGTCCGGTCTTTGTCAGATAATCAGTAACTACACGCGAACCCGGCGCAAGCGAAGTTTTTACAGCAGGACTTACCTGCATTCCTTTTTCAACTGCTTTTTTCGCAAGAAGACCTGCAGCAAGCATAACTGATGGATTGGAAGTATTTGTGCAAGATGTGATTGCGGCAATCAAAACACTGCCATGGCCAATTTCTGAAATCGTATTTGGAAAATCACCATCGGACCGATCGGGCGTCGGACGATTATTGATCATTTCAGTTTCAGTCCAAACACTCGTTTCCAAATTTTTTCCATCCGGAGGCAAAGCCTTTTGACTTCCACCTCCGGGTTTCGGAGTATCTGTACCCGTTTTCACCAAATAACGATCACCCAAATTCGTTTTGCCATAACCATTTTCGGTTACCGGTTTCTGCAAAAGCTCTAAAAATTTATCTTTTAGCTCCTTTAAATTAATTCGATCTTGCGGACGTTTTGGACCAGCAATGCCTGGCACAACATCTTTCAAATTCAATTCCATAACCTGGGAGTAATCGCATTCATCTTTTAGTGGAATACCGAATAGATTTTGAGCTTTGAAATAATTTCGTACAGTATCCACCAATTTCGAAGATCGTCCTGTGGCAAGCATGTATTTGCAACTCTCTTCATCGATCGGAAAGAATCCCATTGTCGCTCCGTATTCAGGAGCCATGTTCGCAATTGTTGCGCGATCAGGAACGGATAAGGATTGCGCACCTTCACCGTGATATTCAACGAACTTGCCGACAACTTTTGCTTTACGCAGCATTTCAGTGATATGCAAAACCAGATCGGTCGCAGTGACACCATCTTGTAAGCGCCCGCTCATGTGAACTCCTACAACATCAGGAGTCAGGAAATATACCGGTTGTCCTAACATTCCTGCTTCTGCTTCAATTCCACCTACTCCCCATCCAACAATTCCTAATCCATTGATCATTGTGGTGTGCGAATCAGTTCCGACCAGCGAATCAGGATAAACAATGTCATTTTTTTCCAACACACCTTTTGCAATAAACTCGAGATTCACCTGGTGCACGATTCCAATTCCAGGGGGAATTACATTAAATCCTTTGAATCCTTGCATGCCCCATTTCAGGAATTCGTATCGCGCACGATTCCGGTGGAATTCCATTTCAATATTTCTTCGAAACGCATCTGCATTTCCGAAAAAATCCACTTGAACGGAATGATCTACAACCAGATCCACCGGAACTAGTGGTTCAATAATCGCAGGATCTTTGCCAAGTGTTTTTGCTGCTGATCTCATTGCTGCTAAATCTACGAGCAATGGAACGCCGGTGAAATCCTGCAAAATAATTCTGGAGACAACAAAAGGAATTTCGGCAGTTCGAAGTGCTACAGGCTTCCAACCTGCAATTGCCAGAACGTCTGCTTCTTTAATTTTCTTGCCATCAAAATTGCGAAGAACGGATTCTAAAACAATCCGAATGCTTACAGGCAACCGCGAGATGTTTCCAGCACCGGCTCGTTTAAGTTGCGGTAACGAATAGAAGCTGGCTTTGCGCCCTGCACCGGTATCAAAAGTTTGTAGAGAATCGAAGAGAGTATGAGGCATGATGAACTCCTTGTATGGCGCAAATGGCCGTAAATTTAATTTTCAGATTAATTCCCCAAAACGTCAACCACAGCGACGTATAATAACGTGCATCCAAAATGAGAATTTCTGTGATCATTCCGGTATTAAACGAGGAGCAATCCATCTCTGCTGTCATCTCAGAAATTCCGCGCGACCGAGTTCATGAGATCATCGTTGTCGATAATGGGTCAACAGATCGCACCGCCGAAATCGCCGCCAGCCTGGGATGCAAAGTGGTTCATGAACCACAGCGTGGTTATGGATTCGCGTGCCTGAAAGGAATTGCTTCCCTGGATAATCCAGACATTGTTGTATTTTTGGATGGCGATTACAGTGATTTTCCTTCCGAAATGCCTTTGCTGATAGATCCGATCGAACAAAATCAAGCGGATCTGGTGATTGGATCTCGTTCATCAGGAAAAATGGAAAGAAATGCTCATCCACCTCATGCTCAATTTGGAAACTGGCTGGCAACAACCATCATCCGAATTTTTTTTGGTTATCGCTATTCCGATTTAGGACCGTTTCGAGCGATCAGGTATTCTTCACTTCAATTATTGCAAATGCAGGATCAAACCTGGGGCTGAACCGTTGAAATGCAAGTGAAAGCAATTCGTAAAAAGCTTCGTATTCTGGAAGTTCCGGTTTCGTATCGCAAAAGAATCGGCAAATCTAAAATTAGCGGGACGGTTGTTGGCTCCATCAAAGCCGGAGCAAAAATCATTTCCAGTATTTTGAAATATGGTTTTTGAAGAGCTTATTTCGGATAAATAATGAACGATTTTTTGTTATTGAGGCGATAAGCTTCAAATCCTCTGTGGTCCAGAGTAAAGATCTCGTTCACATTTGTTTCCTCGGCAAGCGTAACAAGAGTTGCGTCAGCGAAATCCATCGGAACATTCGAATATTTTTCCATTAACTTCTTTGCTCGCAAAAGACTGGCGCTCGATTGGGGAATAAGAACGGCGCCTTCTTGCAAAATGAATTCAATGGATTTGACCTGATTCTGCGCTTTTGGTCCGTAATAGATAGATGGTTTCAGTTAAAACCGGCTCGGTTGTGAGTAGTTGACCTTGGAATTGCTGAAACCACTCAACGCAAGCAGAATGCTGTTTTTCACTGCGGTCAAGAAGTGCTACAAGTGCTCCCGTATCCAACAAGACACTACGCACGCTTTATACGCTCGAGCAGATGTTTTCTGTGGTCACTACCCAGATCCGGGATTCCACTTTCTACCACCCCGAGTAGGTTCTTCACCTTTTCATAAGGTCGCTCTCCATTCTCCTGAAACTCATCTGCAAACTTGCGAAGCGCCATTCGGACCACATCAGAGCGGCTCAAACGAAGTTTTTTTGCAAGTGCTGTAATCTCTCTATCTAGATCTTTCGGGAGTCGGATGGTGAGAACTTCATTTGCCATATTCGTGTATTCAAATGTATTACAATATAATACAGCAATCAAGAAAAAACGCTGGTTGCACAAATATAAAATAATCATTATTCTCGTGAATCTCAGATTAGGAGGAATCGATGTCCGATATTGTAATTAAGGTCCTGAAGAATCGGCCATTGCGGGTAGAAGGCAAGGTGCAAATGATTGATACCAATGGAAATGTGATGAACTACGACCGTGAAAAATTCTCGCTTTGCCGTTGTGGTCATTCTTCAAAAAAGCCATTTTGTGACGGCAACCACAATAAAATAGGATTTGTTTCCGAGGAATGTTTTGTTCCTGAACCGTTACCGCCAACGCCAGCTCCAGCGCCTGTACCGCCAAAAGCGGAATAACCATTCAATATGAAAGTTCGCGAAGACATTCGAAATTTAGCGATCATCGCTCACGTTGATCACGGCAAAACTACGCTTGTTGATGCCATGCTCTGGCAAAGCGGAATCTTCCGTTCCAATCAAAAAGTAAATGAACGTGTAATGGACAATATTGATCTGGAGCGTGAAAAAGGAATTACCATCATGGCCAAGAATCTGGCTGTATGGTTTAACGGCGTAAAGCTCAATATCGTTGATACCCCCGGCCATGCAGATTTTGGTGGTGAAGTGGAACGCACATTAAATATGGTTGACGGCGTCATGTTATTGGTCGATGCATCAGAGGGGCCGCTCCCCCAAACCCGTTTCGTTTTGAAAAAAGCACTGGAAATGAATTTGCCGGCGATAGTTGTGATTAACAAAATTGATCGCAGTGACGCGCGCATTCCTGAAGTTCGTAACGAAATTTATGATCTCTTCATTGATCTTGATGCAAACGAACAGCAGATTGAATTCCCAATTCTTTACACCAATGCGCGATCTGGAATTGCGAAAAAAGAATTGGAAGAAGATTCCAAAACTCTGATTCCGCTTTTTGAAACGATTTTATCAACGATCCCCGCACCCCGTCATGATTCAAACCAGGAATTGCAATTACTCATTACGAACGTTGATTACAACGAGTACGTTGGACGCCTCGCTATTGGAAGGATTGTAAACGGTGTTATTCGCAGCGGTGAAACTGTCGCGGTATGCAAACTCGATGGCGCAATAGAGCAATTCAAAGTCACAAAGTTACATGTGTTTGATGGTTTGCAAATGACTGCTATTGAAGAAGCAGGTGCAGGCGATATTGTAGCTGTCGCAGGAAATGAAAATGTAACGATCGGTGAGACGATCGCATTTGCACAAAATCCGAAAGCACTGCCGGCATTTCAAGTTGATGAGCCGACAATTTCGATGAATTTCTCAGCAAACATTTCGCCGTTTTCGGGCCGTGAAGGGAAATATGTAACGTCTCGTCATCTTCGTGAAAGATTAGAACGTGAATTGTTGAAAAATGTCAGTCTTCGAGTGGAAATCATTGAAGGTGCCACGGAAACTTTTCGTGTTATGGGCCGTGGTGAATTGCAGATGGCAATTTTGATTGAAATGATGCGGCGCGAAGATTACGAATTTGAAGTTTCAAAACCAGAAATCATAACTAAAACAGAAGATGGAATTTTATTGGAGCCAGTAGAGCGATTGATCATTGATTGCCCTGAAGAATATATTGGCGTTTCCACACAAAAAGTGGGAATGCGTCGCGGTAAATTGTTGAACATGATCAATCATGGCAAAGGACGCGTAAGGCTTGAATTCAGAATTCCAACGCGTGGTCTGATCGGTTTTAGATCAGAATTCATGACTGATACACGCGGCACCGGTATCATGAATCATTTGTTCGATGAATATGAACCGTGGTCAGGTGAAATTACAACGAGATCAAATGGAGTATTGGTATCCGATCGCGATGGCCGTGTGACTGCTTATGCATTAAATAATTTGCAGGATCGCGGTGATCTGTTTGTTAAACCAGGACAGGATGTTTATCGCGGTCAAATTTGTGGCAAAAATTCACGTTCGGCCGATCTCTATGTGAACGTGACAAAAGAAAAAAAGCTGACTAATATGAGGGCTTCCACATCCGATGAAGCAATCCGTCTGATTCCATATCAAGAGATGGGATTGGAAAAGGCGTTGGAATTCATTAATGTAGATGAGCTTGTAGAAATTACGCCGGAATCGATCAGAATGAGGAAGAAGATAATCTCACGATCGTAGGGTAGGGGGCTGCTGCTGATATTATTTACCGCAGCGATCTCTGCGTGCTCTGCGGTTACATCAATATGGAAAAACGGCGAATTCAACTTAAACATCTTGGATTCCCTATCGGTCGTTTCCAAACTGGCCCGAAAAATTCACTCACCGATGTGCCCGGTGTTAAAGTCGGACACAGCACTATCATTGAAGGAACCGGAAGACGCCGTTCAGGCAATGGTCCCGTTCGAACTGGTGTGACCGCCATCATTCCTCAAGAAACTGTTTACATGGAGCGTCTCATTGCTGGCGCACATATTTTGCATGGCGCTGGTGAAGTCAGTGGGCTAATTCAAATTCAAGAATGGGGATTAATAGAAACTCCAATCTTACTTACAAATACACTCAGCGTTGGCCGTGTTAGCGATGCATGTGTGAAATGGATGTCCGAAAAATATCCGGAAATGGGTGGCGATTACGAAGTTGTAATTCCAGTTGTTGGTGAATGCGATGATAGTTTTTTGAATGATGCAGTAGGTCGTCACATCAAAGAAAAGCATGTAATTGAAGCGCTCAATTCAGCATCAGATGCAGTTGTTGCTGAAGGCTCGGTTGGTGCAGGAACCGGAATGGTTTGTTGTGATTTCAAAGGTGGAATCGGTAGCAGTTCGCGGCTCATCATGATCGATGATCGTCAATTCACACTTGGAGTTTTAGTTCTCACAAATTTCGGACGGATCGGCGATTTGCGAATTTTAGGAATTCCGGTTGGCAAAAACTTAATTTCATCGTTTTCAGCAATCAAAAAAAGATCAGATAATTTCGGATCGATCATTGCCGTGATTTCTACTGACCTTCCTCTTACAACCACGCAGTTGGAATGGTTGTGCAAACGATCTGCTCTTGGCATTGGTCGCTGTGGCAGTTATGCATCCTACACAAGTGGTGAAATTATTGTTGGCTTTTCAACGGTGAATACTGTTTCACGCGAACCCGATTCACCAATCATGAAGCATGAAATCTTGCATGATCATTTTATGGATGATCCATTTGAAGCGACAATCGAAGCAACCGAGGAAGCAATTATCAATAGTTTGATCAACAACCATGACATGGTTGGAGCAAATGAAAATTTTGTTCCTGCTTTGCCGATAGAAAAAGTATTACCAATCCTGCGTTCTGCTTTGGGCTAAAATTCTTTGCATGTCATCCAATTTACGATTTTTGTGTGGCAGTGCCTTCCTGTAAGAATTGACTAAATTGTTATTACCATGATTGAGATCGATGGTTCGTTGGGAGAGGGTGGAGGTCAAATTGTACGTACATCCATTGGGCTCTCATTATCAACAGGACAACCCGTTCGCCTTAAGAATGTTCGAGCAGGGCGAAAAAATCCTGGATTACAAAAACAACATCTTACTGCTTTAAATGCTGCGGCTGCAGTCAGCAATGGAGTTGTTTCAGGCGCAACACTCCATTCAACAGAATTTGAATTTAGTCCAGATAAAGTTCTGCCGGGTCATTATAATTTTTCGGTTGGAACTGCTGGCAGTACCACTCTGATTTTGCAAACAATTCTTCCCGCTTTGATGATCGCTGATGCTCCATCAGAAGTTTATTTTGAAGGCGGCACTCACAATCCACTTGCTCCGCCGGTGGATTTCTTGCAAAAAACATTTTTGCCAATCATTTCGCAGATGGGCCAGGATCGAATTAAGATTCGAACAATTCGGATTTTATCCGGCAGGTGGGGGACGATGGAGTGTGAAGATTGAACCTTCAAACGGATTGAAACAGCATGATTTTGTTGAACGTGGAGCGATGATGACTTTGCGATCTAAAATTCTAATCGCACAGTTGCCTGAACACATTGCAATGAGAGAGCTCACAATGCTGGTTCAAGCTGGAATCGCAAAGGATCATTTTGAAATTATTCGAGTCGAAGAATCGAATGGTCCCGGCAATGTCGTAATGATTGAATCAATCTCCGAAAATGTTACTGAAGTCTTTACTGGCTTTGGTGAAAAAGGAGTACAGGCTGAAGCTGTTTCAGAACATGCAATCCGCGAATGGAAGCGTTATAACAACAGTAATGTTTTTGCAGGGGAACATCTTGCCGATCAGCTATTGCTGCCGATGGCTCTGGCAAAAGGTGGGTCGTTTACAACGTTGCCGCTAAGTAGTCATGCCACCACAAATATGGATACCATCCGCCATTTCCTGGATGTCGACTTCAAGATAGAAAAATCGGAAGACCGCATGCTCGTGCAAGTCAATTAGTTTTTTTCAACACAAGGACACGAAGGCACCAGGTTCACAAATTAGTTTTTATTTCTGGCCTCATTAACCATGGCTTTCACTTCTTCAAACAACGTTGGGGCATGATAAGGAATGCCGTCTTTGATGGTCCATTCGATTCCGCCTTTGCCATCAACGCGCTGTGCATCCAGTGCCGGAGCGATACCTGATGGCATTAAGATGCTCAAATTTTCCACAGGATTTCCATTCACTACAATCAAGTCCGCATAATAGCCAGCTTTTACACGTCCCAATTCATGCTCTTTCCCAAGAATTTTTGCACCGTTGCTGGTTGCTTGTTGAATGACCTGTAATGGATGGAATCCGGCTTCTTCTTGAAGTTGCAAGTTACGCAAATAGCAGAAGCCGAACATTTGATAAATAAAGCCGGCATCTTCTCCGGTGGTAATCACGCCGCCCATTTTTGTGAAATCTTGAAGAGCCTTGAACCAGATTTGATAATTTTCGCGCCAGAAAACTTCATCGGTAGTTGTCCAGCCAAAAAAGAATGAACCATGATTTTCCGGATTTGGTGCAAAGAATTGTTCTAACGTGGGATGCAAGAAATCTTTAAACCATGGTTGAGTAATCGCGCGCTGAAGATCGCGAGAAGCTTCATAAATGCCAAGCGTCGGGTCCCAGGCAACGTTAGCTTCCACCAAACGATGAATTACTTTTTGCAATTTTTCCGGATTTGCTTCACGCCACAATCTTCCGGCATAACGGAAACGGTGAAGTTCATTGCTGTAATTAAAATCGGCTGGAAAATTTTGTACACCATCCAATGCTGCATCCGGAATTCCATACCAGTGTTCAATGCTAGCTGTCCCTACATCAGCATCATCCCAGGCATTTGCGTCTTTAACCCCAACATGATGAGCGATTTTCAATCCTAGTTTCTTGGCTTCATCTCCAACAATACGGAAATCTTCGCGATCAACTTGCCAACACTTAATTCCATCTGCGCCTTTGTTTTTTAAGTCACGTACTTTCGCGCGGATATCTGCTTCACCTTTTCCACCCGGATACCACATGTACAAAAAGATTCGCGGTGCAGCAATAGAGTTCGCTGCAGATTTTTCGCGCTCTTTTATTGCCTTAGGTATATCGCTTCCAACATCACGATGCGTGGTGATTCCACATCCAAGCCACAGATCATACTGATATTGAAATGGCATCGGTTTTCCTGCGCGTTCATCGATTAGATGTCCATGCATGTTAATAAGGCCTGGCAAGACATATTTGCCTTTTGCATCAATTACCGCTTTCGCATCTTTTCGATAATCTGCTTTCGGATTCGAAGAAGTGACACTTTCGATGCGGTTGTCACGGATCACGATATCCATTGGACCTTCAGGCGGAGTTCCAACGCCATCGATTACCATGGCATCGGTAATCACCATTGTTCCTGGTTTTTTACCGTGCTGAGGTGGACGACCCTGCGCAAATACAAATTGTGAAACCACAAAGAACACAAATATAGTGATCGATATTTTATGTTTCATGAACGCTCAATATACTCTGCGGTTAAGGTTTATTCGAAGCCGCCGGAGATTCCCCGGAATCCGCGGGCTGCTTGTTTCGCCAGCCACTTCATCACTCGTATATTGTCGTAACAATACGAAAGGATGTAATTACAGGTGGACAGACAATGTTTTGAGCAATCTTTTTTCATTTCATTGAGCTGCGAAACTTCGAATTTGTGATTTCCTACGGTTCCCCAATCATAAGTTGCAGAATACATCGGAAAACACGGTGCCAAAGTACCATCGGTCCGAACAATCATCGTATTTTGTCCGGCACGACAACCCCACGGTTCCACTTCACCTCTCATCAGATCTTTCATCTTTCTGAGATGGTGAGTCGGATTCGGCATCTTGATGTAACCAGTTTTGGTTTGGTCAATGATCCAATCGATCAAATCATCAACTTTGTCATAATCTTCTGGCATCAAGTAAGTTGTGTTTTCATCGATGTGCTTAAAGTGATCCTGCTTCATCATCGGCGCTTCATTAATGTGGAAGTCAATTGCAAGACCGTTGTCATGAGCAATCTTTACAAGCTGCCGGACATCATCCTGATTAATATGGGTGATGTTTGTGTTAATCATGGCTGAATAGCCATAATAATGCTTCCTTTTCACCATATAATCGAAGTTCTTTTGAATTCGATTTAAAGCTTTAGGAAGTCCCGGCTTTTCTACGACACAGTCAATGGCAAGATTAATATTTGCTACACCTGCATCACCAAGACGATCCATCACTTCTGGCTTCATCAAATAACCATTGGTGGGCAAATAAACAAAGAAGTCTTTTTTCGCTGCATAATAAATTACTTTATGGACAAAATCCGGGCGAAGTAATGGCTCACCGCCCATTAGTGCCAGGAGGCGATTGCCGATTGAATGCAACCAATCAATTGCATGCCGCGCAGTTTCTTCTGTCATTCCTTTTGTTTTGTTGTTGAATGACCAGCAATAGTGGCAATCGACATTGCACTTAAATTCCGTGAAAAGATATGCAATGATTGGCCTTAATTCTTTACTATGCCATCGCGATTTGAAATAAGGCGTTGCCATCCCTTTCCACCCACGAACCAGATTTAGCCGGTCAAATTCCTTAAGAGTCATATCTCGATCTGACTGGCGTTGGGGAAAAATTGGCTCGGGAAGTTTAAGCGGTTCCGCAGCGTCTCCAGTAATGGGAGTTGGCGCTGGTTTCAATAGCATCTCTTGAAGCTGTTGATTAAGCCTGAACCGCGCTGAAGAACCGGCGTTCTCTTGGTTTCGAGGTAGATTTTCCTGCATGATGCATCCTCCGAGAATTGAAGTCAGTTGAATACTATGTTTTATAGCTCTTAATATGAATTAGAGGACTTATGAAAGTCATACCGTTAAGATTATGTTAAGAACTAATGATAATTCTTTGTTTAATTATTACCAGAGCTTTTTACGAGGCTCTTCTCCCAATCGTTTTGAGACTATAACCGATTGCTCATATAACTCATCTGCTTTCTGAATATCACCCCGATTATATGCAGCAATCGAAAGATTATACAACGCAAGTGCCTCGCGTGAACCATCCCCGATTTCTCGTGCAAGGGACAGCGATTCTTCCCAATACGGAACAGCCTGTGGTTCGCGGCCTGACGAACTAAATAAGAAGCCGAGGTTTATTAAGGCATTGGCTTGATCTGCCTTATCTCCGGTTTGGCGCGCAATATCTAAGGCTTCTGCGTATTTCTTTTCTGCTTCGGAACGGTTGCCTGCTCCCATTAATGCATATGCCTGGCGAAGAAGATCACCACTTTGGTGCGGCTTTTGTATTGGAGTATCTTCTTTTATCTCTTCAGATTTTACGTCTGGTGCAACTTTTTCTCCTTCCGCCAGCGCCACTGAAATTTCCTTCATCGCACCTGTTTGAATTTCAAATCCTTTGGTCTGGCTTCGATATCCTTGCAGCTGAATTTGCAGCAGATGCTTGCCGTTTAAGATGGATACATTTTCAAGATTCGTAACACCAAGCTCACGGCCATCCAGCCGAACCGTTGCGCCGGTTGGTGTGGAACGCACAGTTAGCATCGCAAGGCTTCCACGCTTTTCAGATTCAAACAACTTGATAATTTTTTGCGAAACCAAATCTTCATTTATTTTGTAATCAGGATTCCACTCGATCAGCTTGCGAAATGCAGACTGCGCTTTCGCTTGTTCGTTGCGATTAAATTCAGCTTGACCTAACAAATCGTAACTTTTTTCAATGATCGATTGTTCATCTTTTATCAAAGTTCGTTGCTTGGATTCATTTTCAATCGATTGTATTAATCTTTCTAACATTGGTATAGATTGGTCTTGCTGTCTTGATTCAAACTTCTGCTGTGCTTCCGAAAATCGATCGTTCCAATCTTTAGATTGTGCATGAACCACAATCGCTGCGAATAAAAATAAAGCTGCAAGCCGAAATCGATTCACAATTATTCCTCGAATAGTTGCGCTGAATTGTCTTCAATAATGGCGTGTAATGATTTTTCGGTTCCAGCTGAAAAATTAATCCTGGCAGTTTTTTCTCTTCCTAACTTTTCCCAGAACACTCGAATCTGTTTTACTCCTGCTTGAACTGGATACTTGAAAATTGGCGCGGTATCGATCTGTTCTCCTTCAACAAATAGTGTGCAATTACTGGGTTGTGCCGTTAATGTTAATTGAGCCATCGGCGGAACCTTTATAATGGTCGATTCACCAGTCTTAATTTCGACACGTTCAGTTTGACGGATATAAGCTTCTTGAATCGAATTGCTAACGATCATCACCTGGTAGCTTCCAGGTTTTAAACTCGATGAATCTTTTTCATCGGAGTTGAACAGAAGTGTTTTGTTTAGAAAAACTGAAATCGCAAAGTCTCCTTGATAAACCAGAGTACCTGGTTTTGCAGGAATCGCAGTTAGATCGAGCGCCGGTAAGTCTGATGTTTCTTCATTGATGATGAAAGTTGCAGGCTGATAGTCTGCCATCTTCAATTCAAGTTGATGCGTTTGTCCGGCATGCAATTCCAAATCTGCCGGAGTTTTTAATCCTGTATCTTGTTGATCAATAAAAATAGAAGCACCATCAGGATTACTGCGAACAGTGAAATGTCGCAGCTCAGGCTGCTGCACAACTGTGTCCTGGGTCTGCAAATTTGAATTTGGTGCATCACTTTCAAACGAAGAATTTGGTGGCGGATCCGCAATTATTTGAGTTTGTGCCGGAGAAGTCTGTGCAGGGGATTGATTTTTATTTGTTGGAATTTGCTGTTGAACAATTAACGGCGGTTGTTTATAGATCAGAAAATAATATGTGGCTGCAGCTCCGCCTAGAATCAAAAAAAATAAAGCCGCAATCCAACCTGCATAGCTTTTTGATTCAGGTTCAACATACTCCTCAATATGTTCATCTTCAGCCGAAACCGGTACGTACATTGGTGCGGTTGGAGCAGGACGGATCGGTTGATCAAACGCAGAAAGAAATTCTTGCGTGTTCTGAAAACGTTTTGATGGATCTTTTTCCAGTGCTCTCAAAATGATTGACTCCAGTTGCGGACCAACGTGACAAAATTGCGATGGCCGCGGCGGAGGAGTATGCAGATGCGCATACATCATGCTGGCCGGAGTCCTGGCATCAAATGGAGCGCGTCCGGTCACCATTTCATAAAGAATGATTCCGGCTGAATACAAGTCGGCTCTGTGATCCGAACCTTGTTCCTTGAATTGTTCCGGTGCCATATAACGCGGAGTGCCTACCATCATTCCGGTTTGAGTTAAGTGTCCTGCTTCAGCAGAAAACGAAATGCCGAAATCCATCATCATTGCACGTCCGGTTCGATCGATCATGATGTTTTGCGGTTTCAAATCTCGATGAATGATTCCTTGACTGTGCGCTGCACCCAGCGCATTTAATACCTGCCGCATAATTTCAATTGTTTGTTGTTCAGGCAGCGACCCCTGGAGATGAAGTATTTCGGAAAGCGTTTGCCCTTCGACGAATTCCATGGACACATAATGAACGCCGCCGGCTTCACCGATATCATATAGACGGCAAACATTTGGATGCGCGACTTTACGCGCCAAAATTACTTCCCGTTTCAAACGATTTAGATTCGTTTCATTACTGACCAGTTCGCGGTTCAAGGTTTTGATCGCAACTGAAATATCAAGCATTCGATCTGTCGCTTTAAATACTGTTCCCATTCCGCCTTCGCCGATGCGTTTCTCAATCAAATACCGGTTCGCAAAAAATGAACCGGGTGTTGGTGAAGCCGGAGCAGTCCAGGCTGGCGAATGCACGGTTGGTGTCAATGAACTTTCGATCTTATTCAAATGATCAATTACTTCCTTCATTGATGCATGACGATTCTCACGTAATTTCGCCATGGCCCTGGCAACGAAGTAATCCAATTCCGGTGGAAAAGGACCACAATCCGCATGCGATGACAATGGCCGCGCATTCTCATTCAGATGTTTGTACATGAAACCCTGCGGCGTATTGGATGTAAAAGGCAGCCTTCCGGTCAGCATGTGATACAAAGTGACACCAAGCGAATAGATGTCTGCGCGCTGATCGATATCTTCGTCTTCGCTAAGCTGGCCACAAAGCTCAGGACTTACATATTCCAACTTTCCGATAAACATATTTGTGCGCGTAAATCGTTGAGTTTCTTTTGCTGTAGGACGCGCAATTCCGAAATCGATAACTTTTGTAGTTTCCACTCCTGATTCTGTTTGTACTAAAAACAAATTGTCTGGTGAAAGATCGCGATGGATAATCCCTTTTTGATGTGCTGCCTCAAGCCCCATCGCAGCTTCGCGGATAATTCGTAAGGCATGCTGGATTGGAATATGCTGAATTCTTTGAATCCGTTGCAACGCGGTTTCACCCCGCAGAAATTCCAGCACCATAAAAAATTGATTGTTTTCCAATGTACCGAATTCATAAAGTTCAACGAGATTTGGATGGCGAAGTTTCGCCAAGGTTTTTGCTTCACGAATAAATCGATTCACAAAATCTTGCGTCTCCGCAAGTTGGGTTTGAATCAGTTTAATGGCTCGTTGTTCATCTAAATAGATGTGGCGCGCTCGATAGACCGCTCCCATTCCACCGCGGCCGATCCTTTCGAGAATTTCGTATTCACGAATACGCGTGCCAATCCACTGATCAGTAGGGGACTCCACAATTAGCTCCTGATTGAGGCTATTATATTGCACGAAATGAAAGTTCTCCTCCTTATCAAGGGGGAGATGAAGAGGGGGTTGGAATATTTTCAATTTCCAACCACCCCTTGCCCCCTCCTTCATAAGGAGGGGGAACGGACGGATGAAGTGCTTATTATTTAGATATGCAACTAAATGGACGAACAGCTTTTGTTACCGGTGCAAACCGTGGAATAGGATTCGAAGTTTGTAAACAACTCGGCGAAGAAGGCGCCAGAATAATCATGGGCGTTCGCGATCCATTGCATGCCAAGGATCAACTTGATGATCTAAGCAAGTCAGGAATTGATGCCACTGTTGTGCGGATTGATGTTTCTGATTCTGATTCGATCCATGAAGTAACATCATCAAAGCTTGAACGCGTTGATATTTTGGTCAATAATGCAGCAGTGCTGGATCGAGCCAGGAATATTTTTTCACTGGAAGATGATGAATTCGAAAAAATCATCCGTACCAATTTGATTGGGGCTGCATTACTTGCAAAGCATTTTGGTGAACAGATGAAAAAACATGGCTGGGGCAGAATCGTAAATGTTTCATCCGGCATGAGTTCGATTTCTGCTGGTTTGGGTGCAGATTCGCCAGCATATCGCATTTCGAAAGTAGCGTTAAATGCATTAACCATTACACTGGCTGAAGCATTAAGCGGCAGCGGTGTTCTGGTGAATTCAGTTGATCCTGGATGGGTTCGCACTGAAATGGGAGGAAAATCTGCAACACGTTCGGTGCAGCAAGGAGCGTATTCCATTGTATGGGCTGCATTGCTTCCTGATAATGGTCCAACTGGCGGATTTTTTTACGATGGTAAGTCTTCTTCGTGGTAGCCTTTTAAGCCACATCTAATTATGAAATCTTTAAATCTCCAGGAAATTCTTTCTGAAGCTTCTCGCGCACGCAATGAGTATGAAGATTATTTGCGCGAACTTGTTGAAATTCCCACGATCTCAAATGATCCGGAGCGAAAAGAAGATATAAGTCGATGCGCTTCGCGTGCAACGGAATTGATTCGGCAAATCGGCGGCGAAGCATCTATACTTCATTCACAAAATGGAACACCATTCGTACATGGAATATTTTCTGCAGATACAAAATATCCAACTGTTTCTGTTTATAACCACCTGGATGTAATTCCGGCTTCAAAAGAAACGGAGCCATGGAAGACTGAACCATTCGTATTTACGAAAAATGGCGATACTTATTTCGGACGTGGCACTACTGATGATAAAGGTCCGGCGCTAACTGCATTATTCAGTGCCAGAATGGCGCGAAAATTTGAACTTCCGATCAACATTCAATTTTTATGGGAATGCGAAGAAGAAGTCGGCTCACCTCACTTTGAAGAGATTCTTCGCAAAGCCGCACGAAAAGCGCGAACTAATTCGGTTGTTGTCTCTGATACGATGTGGTTATCAAGAAAAAGACCAACAATCACTGCTGGTTTGCGCGGATTTTTGGGTGTGCGTTTCGTATTGGAAACAGCAGGTACAGATCAACATTCCGGTGATGTTGGAGGCGCCGCACGAAATCCGATCGGTGAGTTAATGGCGCTTGTCACTGAAATTTATAATCCACGCTCTGGGGAAATTCATATTCCCGGATTCTATAAAGATGTAATATCGCCAACTAAAAGTGAATTGAAAGATTTTTTAGATTCCGGATTTACGGCTGCGTGGTTCAAGAAAACTTATGGTTTGAAATCTATGCGTGTAGATGATTCGCTTGAAATCATGAAACGCATTTGGGCTAAACCAACTTTTGAAATCCATGGTGTCACCGGCGGTTACAATGGTCCTGGATTGAAGTCGATAGTACCGCCTTCCGCTGAAGTGAAAGCATCATTCCGATTGGCACCAGGTCAGGACCCTCAAAAAATCGTGAAACTTCTTTGTGATTTTGTAAGCAAGAAAAGTCCTGATGTTAAAGTGCATGTTCATCCAGGATCGGCTGCATATTTAACGCAAAAAACGAGTCCGCTAGCTGATGCTGCAAAAAAAGCGGTGCTTTTTGCGTTTGGCAAAGAACCTGTTTTTGTGCGTGAGGGTGGATCAATTGGATCAGTAATATCGATGCAAAAAATTCTAAAGTGCCCGGTAATGTTTCTTGGACTTTCCCTACCCGAACATGGATATCATGCACCAAACGAAAATTTCGATTGGCATCAAGCCTCACGCGGCATGGCTGCGTTTCTGGAATATTTCAATCAGCTTTCGAAGCCTTAGTAAGCGACTTCCGGTCCGCAATTATTTTTTTGAGCAGGCTAAAAGCCTGCGGCCCGTAATGCAGGCCAAGGCCGCGCTCCTTATTTTTCGAACAAAAATTTCAACGCTTCCGGCAAACGCTTTCGCCAGGCATCAGGACCATGTTGTGCACCTTCTTCTCGCACTAATTTCACTTTCGTATCAGGCGATTGTTTTTTAATGATGCTTACCAAAAGTTCCTGATTTTTCTTACCTTCGTTATTGAATGCTTCTTCATCAGTCTCTTTGGTACCTGCGCCGATGTGAACTTTGCCTGGCCATTGCAAAGGCTTTTTAGCATCTTCAAGCAATTCATATTCTTGACCGATCCAGAGCGGAGTGCTTTCCAACATTAATCTTCCAAAATAACCAGGCTTCGCAATAACCGTGTACAGCGCACTAACACCACCATAGGAAAATCCGCCAATACCAGTGTCTTGGGGGCCTGACTTGATCCGATAATTTTGTTTTAAACGCGGGATGACTTCATTGATCAAGAAATCAGGATATTTTTTGCCCTGAGGATTGGGTGGTTCCGGTTTATAAGTATGATCAGGCAAAAAGCCTGCATCAGGATATGGAAGAAATTCATTGGCTCGATCCACGATTTCATTTTTGGTTTTATCAGTGCATGCACCATTATCAATTCCAACCACAATCATCTGCGGAAGCTCATCCTTCTTATAAAGATCAAAAACAACTTCTTCGATCCTTAATCCAGGACCTGCAGAATCAAACACCATCAATCCATCGTTGAAATAAAACACCGGATATTGTCGATCCAGGTTTTTATCATCGTGATATCCCGGTGGAAGCAAAACGCGTATAGTTCTTGTATTTCCAAATACTTTGCTGGTCAGCTCAAAGGTTTCAATATTTTTGGAGCTTGGGGTATCACAAAAAGCGATAATCGGCAAAAGAGTGAGGATTGCAACAATTAAGTTTTTCATAGATCGTTTGACTTCGTCTGTGTGATTTAGGTTGGCATTGGCTTTTTCGATTGAACCAATAGTAATAGAAAAACGATCGTGTAACAGATGGCCACAACTGCAGTCAGCATGTTATAACCGAAAGCCATACTAGTGTACTCAAGAGCGCCGCCGGCGGTGGCCCCGATCAAATTCCATCCGAACAAATGTTCAGCCACAGGTTGATTCCGAAACGTTACGCTGAAAATCAAATTCGCAAAATAAATCGGTGAGAATGTGAATAACGAAGCAAAAACAAAACGGAGCCATGGCTGTTGGATTTTTAACAATCCTGATAATGGAAAAATGAATGCAGCAGCGCAGAAAACAAGCAGCAGCGCGTATGCTATCCACAACACACGCTGGCTATTTTCAAATAATGTAGCAGTCCAGTTTGCAATTAAAACCAGAACCAAAATTCCTAAAAATACTAACGAATTGTTGATCCAGGTTGTACCAAATAAAAGGCTGAATTGAATTACGCTTTTTGTTTCAAGCAGCAAGAACGCGGTTCCCATGAGAAAGAATGCAAGCTTTAAAGGCAAATTTTCGGATGTTGAAACTGAACGACTGGAACGCTGAACCAGAATCATCAATAAAATCGACAAAATTGCCAGGGTGCTAATTGCTCCTAGATAAATATCAGGAATGCCTTTGACTTTGAGATACGGAAAAGGCCAATCATCGGTTGCCGGCTCGATCGCATCTGTGTTCGAACTTGCATTGCCCTCAACATGTTTGCCAACCAGTAACACGGCGAAAGAATAACGTTGAAGAATTGTTTTTGCATATCTTCCAGTCGCGCCATGAATCATGATTTGCAGTTTCTCGATCAACCATGGTTTGCGATATTGATTGTAGAAAAGTAGATCACCGTCATCGCTGAGCAGTGAGTAAGCACGGCGTATTGAGTCGGTAGTGTAGATGTAATTTTCCAATCGTAATTGAGACATCGGACTCACTTTCACCAGCGAGTCTGTCAGAGCAAAAACAATCAGATTGTAACAATTGCTGGTGTTGGTCATAAATGATCGCGCATCATCAATGACCAAATGGACTCGCGGATCATCATAAGGTTTTGCGGGATGATGTTTCTTGCCAAGCATTGCAATTACAGGATCGATTTCTACGGCATCGACATGTTCTACGCCATTCATTAATGCGGCAGCAACATCATTCCCGGAACCCGATCCAATGATCAAAACATTTTTGTACGCAGGAAGATTTTGTTTTTTGCGTTCACCATAGGGGCTGGAGTAAAAAGCACGACGAATTTCTTCGGCGTTATTCATGTTCTGGTGATAAACACCATTCACAAAAATCTGATGGGGTGTTTTCGTATCAATTGTGTATTCCACTTTTTGATACGGTGACCAGTGAACCTCCATGGTTCCAGCGAAGTTCGGATCGGATAAAAGTTTGGAATCTTGATTCCATGCAACCCATGCAATGAGTCCCAACAAAGGCACCACGGCCAGTTTGTTTTTGAGATTGTTTTGTACCGCAACAAATAAAGGGATCAACGCTAAAAACCAGGTCCACGCCGGAGCATGAAGCCAGCTTATCAACATGAATGTCAGGATCCCGGTGCAAGATCCGGAAATGTCCAGGGTATATGCTTTTAATGGTGGGAATAACGAAAAAAGTTTTGCAGTTCGCTGTGAAATGAATGCAAAAATCAGAACAATGGAAAAAAACCAGAGAGCAAAAGTCAGCCAGCTGATTTCTTCTTGTTTTACCGGAGTTGCAGTGTAAAAAATTTCTCCGCCGACTTCACCAAGTCCGCGGCCAAATCCAGGAACTGCAGGACGTTTCCAATAAAGGAACGCGACAAGTGCAACAATAAGAACTATCGCAATTTGAAAAACGCGATCCGAAGATTTTGGTGAAAGTCGATGATGGAATACAAATCCGCAACCCATTCCCACAAAAACTGCGAGCAAAACAAGATTCGGAAAATAACCAAGGTTCCAAATGTTTCCCGCAAGATAACGGATGAGAATGAGCTCTAAAAATAAGGTAAGAAATCCGAGCAGGAAAAGTTTTGCTGAGTTGTTATTTACGGCAGTCATTCAATAGTTGTACCAGCGCGGTCACATCTTTTTCAGTCGTTCTATAGTTTGTAATGCATGCACGCAGCGCTGCGGATGAATCAGGCAATCGGATCATTGAAATCCATGCTTTTCCACTGGCAAGCACCCGTTGAAGCAAAGTATTTATCCATTCAGGATTGTTACCGTCCGGACGTGACGCATCCACAAAGCAAACTGTGGGAAGGGGTGTGTCATTTACAATCTTCCATCCGGAACCTGCAAGTTCAATTCGCAGTAAATCTCCTAATTTCCATTGGTGACGTATTGTATCTTCATAACCTTTCCAACCGGAACATGCTAAAGTCAAAAACAACTTTAGTCCAATAAAGCGTCGCGACCATTGCATTGAATGCGAATAAGGATCAACAAAATCCAGCCCTGCGCCTTCTTTCGGCATATAATCCGTTGTGATTCTACATGTTTCACTCAAAATTTCAGGATGTCTTGTCAGGAACATTCCTGCCCCCATCGGAACCGATAGCCACTTGTGTGCATCGAAAGTGATTGAATCGGAACGTTCAATGCCGCGCAAGACTTCTCTTCCTTCCGGTAACAGAATCGCGGCACCACCCCATGCAGCATCGGTGTGAAACCACAATTTTTGTTCAGCGGCAATGTCATGCAATGTCATCAGATCATCGATGATTCCTGCACCGGTGGTTCCTGCTGTTGCAACAATCATGAATGGATCGAATCCTTCTTGTCGATCTTTTGTTATCAATTCGCGGAGCTTGCCAGGATCCATCTGAAGATTTTCATTGACCGGAACTTCGCGCGCTGCATTCGTTCCTATTCCACTAAAACGAGCCGCTTTCAAAAATGAATGATGACTTTGCGCAGAAACATAAATCACCGGTTGAGCTGATAGTGCCCGCACACCCTCTCGCGCAAATTCAGGAAATGCATGAACCAGGGCTGTTAATACGGAAGTGTGATTTGCTTCCGCACCACCGGAACAAAAAGTTCCATCTGCTTGATCAGGTGGATATCCAAATCGGATTCCAAATTCTCGAATCATATAATTTTCCGCTTCGGCTGCAAACGGATTGTGACTCCAGGCTGCCATTTGCGGATTTAGCGCTGCAACCAATGAATCTGCTGCGATGCTCATTGATGATGGCGCGGGATTAAATAAGCCGTAATACATCGGATGCGGTGTATGCACCTGATATTTCCGCATGCCTTCTACAACTTTTGTAATTGCTTCACCAGGTTTTAACGGCTGCGAAAAATCAAAACTTCGTACGAACTTCCGGATGTTTTCAGGTTCCAGCGGAGGCGATACCGGAAGCATATGAACTTGATTGATGTAATCTTCTATTGCTGCAATCAAATCTTTCCAAAGTTGATTTCTCGCGGATTCATCTAACAACAACATAACCTGAGAATTTTACCGCAAAGATGCAGAATATCTGGCACTGTTCGCGAAAAGCCAGGTGGCTCTTTACAACGTCTGCAACTGAATTTACTGTTGTGCCAGGAGGTAGAGTATGACAGTACTTTCACAATTTTCCCTGGTTCTGGAAGTTCCACCTGCAGAACCGCAAGAAGCATCACGACACTTCGCATCAAAATTGTCGGTAGAAACAGATCCATCCGATGTAATGCTGGATCTGCAACGTGGTCAAACAGGCTTCATCATAGTTGATGTTCGTAGTACGGATGATTTTGAAGAATGTCATGTTGAAGGTGCAATTGGTTTTCCGTATCGACAAATCAATGCAGAAACAGTTACACGTTTACCAAAAGATAAATTGATTGTGGTCTATTGTTGGGGACCTGGCTGCAACGCTTCCACAAAAGCGGCACTTCGATTGAGCACACTTGGATATTCAGTAAAGGAAATGATTGGCGGTTTAGAATACTGGAAAAGAGAAGGCGGCAATCTAACCGGTAAAACCGTTTAGCCGGTTAGGTTGTTTTTCGAGATCCAGCTACAAGAACAACAATTCCACCAACTACAAGCAAACCTCCAAGAATTGGCGGAAGTGGAATTGTTTTCTTCTCTTCTTTTGTTGCTTCAATTGGACCGATATCAATGATCTTTTCTTTCTTTGTGAAAGAGATCCCTCCATATGCAAATGCGATAATCCCTAAGACGATCAAAATTATGCCCAGTATTTTCATAGGCATAATTCTTACAGATTGCCTCAATAAGTGTCTGTCGTTTTCACGAGTTATCTAATGTCCCACAAACTACTACAAAATTAGTCTTCTAAACCCATAGCGACGATTATGTCTCGTTGTAAGACGAAAACAAACTCCAGACTGGCTTAAGACAGCCCAAATATCCCCAAAATGTCCCCGGTTGAGTAAAGTCTGAGCAATCATTTTTCGCCGAATGGCTCGCTAGAAGGCATTTGGCACAGACTGTGCTTTGCGGGGAGCTGAGTTAAAAAAACACTTGGAGTTCAACGATGAAGAATATGCGTTTTAGAGTTGTTACCCCTTTACTGATGTTAGCTATGATTTTAACCTTCACAATTCCTGTTGCTCGCGCACAAGAGGACGTTGATCGTCCGCTCGTGTTTCAAGCTGCAGGTTCAATTATCGGAGCAATTCAGGGCACAGTAGATGCTTTTCGCGCTGAGCTGGGAGACCCGAACAATGGAAATAATCCGGGACCGCTGGCGGATGGTCGCCGCGAAATTAACTGGGATGGCGGAGGCTCGGATGCTACTACAGCTCCAGTAACACCGTTTAACGTATTTTTAAATACGCGCGGTGCACAGTTCAGCACACCGGGAATCGGTTTATCACAAGCGCCGGTAACTGGTGGTGCGCAGGGCGGTCTGGTTGTGCTCTTGAACAATCCAAATTACGCCAACATCTTTAGTACTTTCAGCCCGCTGCGCTTGTTTACTCCAGTAGGAAGCAAAATCACAGAAGGACAATTTTTCGTGCCTGGCACAAATGGAGCAAATCCAGCAGCAGTGCGTGGCTTCGGCGCAGTTTTCACAGATGTTGATAAGCCGGATGGTGATAAATCAGTCAAGCATAGCACTACGATCGAGTACTTTGACGCTCAAGGCAAACTGCTTTTCACCGCGCTGGTTCCATCTTCGCCTGGTGATGGTGGTCTATCCTTCTACGGTATTGTGTTTAAGAATCCCCTTATCGCTAGCGTGAGGATCAAGACTGGAGACGCCAAACCCGGGGCAAATGATGGCAAGAAAGATGTCGTAATGATGGATGATTTCATCTACGGCGAACCACAACAACTTCAGTAGTCATCTTCCAAAAGCTAACATGTGAATTACGGAGGTCCGCAGAAAATAACTGCGGGCCTCTGTTTTATAGTTCCGGAAATTGATTGGACAATTTCTTCGGAGCGGTATTTAACCATGCCGCAACCAGTGCTTTCCTCACACTACTTTTTTTTGCAGCACGCAACGAAACTTTGGTAGCACCGCGACGTCCCCATCCTCCTTTGATTGGTGCAAAAATTTTTGGTTCGGAGTGAGTGAACATAGTTTGCTGTTCCGGAGTTAATTTGACCATGCCCCAATCATCATCAGGCCAGAGCGTCGCAAAAATTTTTCCGCGAACACGAAAATCTGGATGATTCATGTGCGAACTTTCAACCGCTTCGGGAAGATCAAGTGCTAATTTTCGAAACTCATCTGCAGTCATCCCGAATTTACCAGGCGTCTCCTTGTTTGTATCTTTCAGCTGGAAGTAAATCAAGCACCTTCTGAAATTCTGCTTTTGTAACATCATCCATAGGCACATTTTTAAGGTGATTGTAAGCCAACCTCCAGGCTGTAATGTGGTTATTGTCCATCAAGGAAGAATCTGCTTTTCGATCAAGCAAAAACTGAACTGCATCTAAATTGCCTTGTTCCGCTGTATTCATTAGTGCAGTTCTTCCCTTATTGTCTGCAATGTTTACATTAGCTCCAGCCGAAGTAAGTGTTTTTATATCTTCGACATGGTTTCTATCAGAAGCTTGAATGAGCGCCGTCTTACCATCCTTATCCTTTAGATCGAGATCTGCACTTTTGATCATTGCATCTTTCGCTGCCACAAAGGCATCAGGTGCTATGAAGTGCGGGGCATCAAACAGATCCATAATCGCAGTTTTGCCATTTTTGTCTTGTAGATTTAAGTCTGCACCTTTATCTACCATTGCCTTAACCGATTCACCATCGACTGACTTGCTTGCTTCCATCAATGCTGTGCGTCCATCCTTATTCATAATGTCAGGATTTTTGGATCGTTTAATCATCTCTTTTACTGCAGTTGGATCTGCGGGAGTTCCAGGAAAACCTTTCCGCAATGAAAGCATCAATGCTGTGTCTCCGTTTTTATCTTGCAAGTCGGGATCGCTGCGTCTTGCCAATGCTCTAATCACTTCTGGATTTCCTTTATCGATGGCTTCCATTAATGCCGTTTTGCCGTTCTCATCCTGCATATCGAAACCGGGATTGTGTCTCAACAATTCTCTTACTGAACGGCCATCTCCTTTGTTCACTGCTTCCATTAAAGGAGTGCGGCCATGATCATCAGGAATACTTGCATCAGCACCTTTTTGTAGCAAAGTTGTTGCGGCGTTGGAATGGCCATGTTTAACTGCATTCATCAAAGCAGTATTGCCATTTGCATCAATACTGTCCATGACGTTTGGACGATACTGCAACAGAGTTTCCACACTGTGATTCAAACCCAGACTCGCTGCCTGCGACAGGGCTGTCTGACCATTTGAATCCTTTACAGTTACGTCTGCATTAAATCTTTTTACCAATGTTTCCATCGCTGTTTTATTACCGGACGTGGCCGCAAGCATTAAAGCAGTTTTGCCATTCACATCTTTGGAATTTACATTAGCGCCTTTCTTAAGAAGCTCTTCCATTTTCTTAGTATCATTTTTGAGAGTTGCATCTCTAAATTGATCATCGACTGTTTTCCCTATGTTTGATGTCGCTGTTGGAATTGCTGCCACATGGGGAGATGACACAATCTGCGATTGGCGTGCGAAAGAACTCAACGACTGTTCAGCCATTTTTGCTTGAGCTCCACTCTTGGAAAGATTCGTGGATTTGGAATCTGTATCAGATACAGGAGCTTGTGGACTTGAATCCGTTGGAAGATTCTGATCTGACTGAACCTTTTCGGTATTAATTTCAGAATCCGTTGAGTTGGAAATGTTTTTAGTTCCGATAGGCGGTGTGGTGATGGACATACTTTCCTCCTGCTAACTAAGACGTGTGCAAGAGAAAGTGAACGGAGATTAAAGTGAGCCTGACGAGATTCGAACTCGTGACCTCCTGAATGCCATTCAGGCGCGCTCCCAACTGCGCCACAGGCCCATGCATGAAACGGGAAATAGATTATATCGATTCAAAACATCTAATTCAAAACAACTCTGCTCCATTTCCATCTGCAGCGGAGAAAGGGAGCAGGGGAGATTAGGTTTCTTGTGGATTGATCGCGGCTTCGTTAATCCAGATTTCCTTTTCATATTTCTTGCGGAGCATCGCGCGATATCCCTGAATGAATGTGCTTTGCTTTTGCGATAAAAGCTGTTCGCGAATCGAATCTTTCTCCTTCGCAAATTCAGCCGGACTAAAATCTTTCCTATCTTTCAACTGAAACACGACTACATTATTTTCGTTTTTTACCGGACCGCTAATCTCACCAACTTTCATTGAGAACGCTTTATCGTTCACTTCTTTTGCTTGACCCAGGTCACCCATGTAACCACTTTTCGTAAATTCATCGCTGGTCTTTACAGTGAGTTTGGCTGTGTCCGCGGCAGCTTTTAGATCTGTAGCGGTTCCAATGGCATCATAAAACTTCTTCGCCTGTTCCATCGTGATTTCAGTTGCTTTCTCATGTTTGTATTTTTGAGTTGCTTTGGTTTGTACTTTTTCAAAAGGCTGAATTTCTGATCCGCGAGTATCCAGAAGTTGAATGACTGCGTAATCTTGAAAAACTTTAACGGGTTCACTTATTTCGCCTTTCTTCAAGTCAAATGCAGCATTGCGAAATGCGGGACTTAATCCGGCAATATCCTGATCTTTTGAAAAGAAGTCTGTAGTCTTTAGTTCGACAAGTTGAATCTTAGCAATTTCGGCCATCGATTTTTTGTTCTTTGTAATTTCTTCGTGCAATTTCTTAGCTTGCTCTTCCGCGGCTTTCATCGCTTGAGGTTCCGATAACTCGCGATAAATTTGATCTTTTACCAGTGCAAACTCCGGCTGAAAAGCCGGTTGTTTGCCAAGCGATTGAATGATGTGATAACCGAATTGCGTTTTTACCGGATCGCTAATTTGATTTGTCTGCAGTTCAAATGCAGCTTTTTCGAATTCCGGAACCATTTGGCCGCGTCCGAAAAATCCTAAATCGCCGCCATTTTCTTTTGAACCAGGATCCTCAGAATATTCTTTTGCCAGTTCCTCAAAGTTTGCTCCACCTCTAAGTTTTGCCACTAATTCTTGCGCTTGTTTTAACACTGCCGCATCATCTTTGCTTTCACCGGTTTTCAGTAGAATGTGACGTGCATGTACTTGCTCAGGACGCCCGAAGCGTTCTTTATTCTGGTCGTAATATTCTTTGAGCTTTGATTCTGGAATTTGAACCTTATTCTTCTCCGATGTATGGGATACCCATAGGTATTGTACTTTCCGCTGCTCACCGGTTTGAAAATCATTCTTATGGGCATCGTAATAAGCGCGAACTTCTTCCGGTGTTGGATTCAAATCTTTCATCGCAGGAGCAACATCAAACTTTACATAATCAATTTTTGCGGTGAGTTTCTGTTTTTTGTACTGATCTTCTACTTCAGAATCACTAACCAGCATTCCTGCAGTTAATAAATCGTTGTACTTGGTGATGATGATGTCATCTCGAACTGTTTTTTCAAATTGATCTACATTCATTTTGAATGCTACATCGATAATCCGTTCGTATTCTTGCATTCCTACGAATTGGCCATTTCTTTTCAAAAATTCGTATTGCAGAATTTCGTTTTGTACTTCTTCATCCGTGGTTATGATTCCAGCTTTTTTTGCTTCACGCAATATTAACTTCCGATCTACGAGACTTTGAATTGCTTGCTGGCGGAAGAAAGCTAACACCTGTGGGCTTAATTCTCCGCCCTGCTGTTTATACATTTCTTCCTGTTGACGGCGTATGGAGTCAACGGTGTGTTGAAATTCAGTGAAGCCGATTTTTTCATCGCCAACAGCTGCCATGCTGGATGATGGATCGTGACGATTTACGCTGGCGAAATTGCCGGCATAAAAAGCGATGAAAACTATAACTACTGTCCAAAGTACAACTTTGATCAGCGTTTTGCGTGAGCGAATACTATCTAACATACATGCCTCAATTAATATTTGTGTATTTATTAAAGCTGGGTAAGCTCGATCTGGCCGTTGCGTAAGATTGAATGGAAACCGTTCCATTCCGGATTCCGGGAAGGATAATCTTCGCGGAAATGTGAACCGCGGCTTTCTCGGCGTTGCAGCGCGAATGAACCCATTAATTTAGAACATTCAAGAAGATTAATCAATTCCAATTCTGCAACACTGGTCGGATCAAAAATCGGCGTATCTTGAAGAAATTCCAACGCTTGTTTGATTCCTGTTTCGTTTCGGATCAGGCCAAGATATTTCCAGTTGTTTGATTGTAACCGAGCTCTGAGCTGCTCGGGATTTGTTCGCAGATATCCGATCGTTAATGGATCCGGTTCAAACGATTGCGGGATAGCAAATGATCGTTTAATCATGTTTTCACCGCAACGGGCTCCATAAACAAGTCCTTCCAAAAGTGAATTACTGGCCAAACGATTCGCACCATGCACACCGTTACATGCAACTTCACCCGCAGCAAATAGTCCGGTGATTGAGGTCTCACCATCTAATCCGGCACGAACACCACCCATCCAATAATGAGCACTCGGACTAACTGGAATTAGATCTTGCGCCAGATCCAATTCATAACCTTGCAAAAATTGGTGGATGTTTGGGAAACGGCTATAAAGTTTTTTGCGCGAAATTCCGGTTGCATCCAGATAAACCCATGAACTGCCGGTAGAATTCATTTCACTGACAATCGCGCGGCTAACGATATCACGCGGTGCGAGATCAGCCATCGGGTGATACTTTTTCATGAATGCTTTGCCTTCCGTATTTTTCAAAGTTGCACCTTCACCGCGAAGCGCTTCTGTTAACAAAAACCGCGGAGCTCCGGAAAAATGAAATGCAGTTGGATGGTATTGGAAGAATTCAATATCCATCATCTCCGCGCCGGCCCGCATTGCCATTGCAACACCATCGCCAGTTGCAGCAGGAGGATTTGTTGTATGGCTATAGATTTGTCCGGCACCGCCGGTTGCAAGCAGAACCGTTCGCGCAAGAACGGCACTCCTTTCACCCGATTCTTGATCCATAATAACCACACCACATGCACGTCTATCCTGAATAATCAAATTCACCGCAGGGCGATACGGAATTATTTCAATGCCTGAAGTTTGTTGAACCCAATTTAGAAGTGCGCGAACAATTTCTTTTCCTGTGGCATCACCAGCATGCAGAATTCGATTTTGGGAATGAGCTCCTTCGCGCCCAAAAACAAACCTTCCATCTTTCTGATCAAATTGAGCGCCCCAATTTACCAGTTCTTCAATTCGTTGTGGACCCTCTTCAACTAATATGCGGACTGCTGGTTCATAACAAAGTTCATCACCAGCATTCAAAGTATCTTGCAAATGAAATTCAACCGTATCCCCTTCTTGCATTGCTGCAGCAATACCGCCCTGGCAACGCGTGTTACTTTCCCATGGATCTCCTTTGCAAAAAACTTTCACCGATCCGTGTTTAACTAATTCCAGAGATGCGCGCAGTCCGGCAATTCCTGATCCAACAACAATGTAATCGCAACTTTCGATCTTCATTTTGAGATTCTGACTTTGTACTTAGACGCCAAGCGACAGACGATTCGCTAGAGATTGGGGAAGTCCGGCTTTCAAAATTTTACCCTGAGCTCTTGGCACCGAATATTCCACTCTCTTAAATGTAAGTGTTCTTCGTTCAGAATCGTACATTGCGAAGCTTGCGAGAGGATTTTTATCGCGGGGCTGGCCTACGGATCCTGGATTGATCAAATATTTAAAGCCGTTCACCAGTTCAACTTTTACTCTTTCGGCATTCGGACGGAAAGTATATAAACGCTGATTGCTAACAGCATAGATAACTGGCAGATGGGTGTGTCCAAAAAAACAAATCCTAAAATCCATTACTTGAAAAACTTCGTAGGCATCGTAATCGCTGAAAATGTATGCATCTTCATCAATTGGTGTGCCATGCGAAACCATAATCTGACTATCAACCATTAAAGGTCCTTGCGGAAGACGAATTAAATAAGAGCGATTCTCCGGAGTTAGTTTCTTTCGAGTCCACAATGCTGAAGTCACTGCCGCTTTATTAAAGTTGTCACCTGATTCCAGGCCTGATGCGACCTTATCGTGATTTCCACGAATAACGACTGCTTGCCTAAATTTGCGAATGATATCGATGATTTGATTCGGATTTGCGCCGTAACCAACGAGGTCACCTAAAACCAGAATACGATGAAATTTCTTTCGCTTTACGTTTGCTAGAACGGCAGAAAGCGCTTCGAGATTTGAATGGATGTCGCTAATGATCAGATATTTCATACAGTCTTGAACTTAGGCCTAGGGGGGACAGTCACTATACCAAATCGGTACCACCAAATCAAACAAAACTCGATGCTGGATGCTAGATGCCTGATGCTTGGAAAAACGTTCGCAGTACCTAGCATCTAGCATCTAGCATCCGGCATCGTATAAAATTGCGAGACATTATGAAACGGGTGGCGGTTTATCCAGGAACCTTCGATCCCATTACAAATGGTCACATTGATTTGATTAATCGTGCGCTTGAATTTGTGGATGAGTTGATCATTGCGATTCTGGTAAATTCCGAAAAAAAACCACTTTTTTCTGTGCGTGAGCGGATTCAATTAATCAAAAAAGTACTTCCAGAAAATAAACGGATCCGCATCGAACAGTTTGATGGATTGCTTGTTGATTACGCCACAAAAGTTGGAGCCCGAATGATTTTGCGCGGGCTTCGTGCAGTCAGTGATTTCGATTATGAATTTCAGATGGCGTTGATGAATCGCAGGCTTCAAGGACAAATCCAAACGGTATTTTTGGTGCCTGCAGAACAATATTCGTACGTTAGTTCGAGGCTTGTAAAGGAAATTTCCAATCTTGGTGGGACAGTTAAAGGATTAGTGCCACCAATAGTTGAAAAAAGAATGAAAGAAAAACTTCATCGGATGAAAGGGACAAAAACATGAGGCTTACAAATCGCATTCAAAATATTACAGAATCACCAACCATCGCGATTAGTTCGCGTGCATCTGCGATGAAGGCATCAGGAATTGATGTCATTGACTTTAGCGCAGGTGAACCTGATTTTCCAACCCCTGAAAATGTGAAGAACAAAGGGATTGAAGGAATCAAAACAAATTTTACAAAGTACACTCCTACTGCCGGAATTAAAAAGCTCCGTGAAGCTGTTGCTGCACGTTATGAGAAAAAATATGGACAACCAATCCGCGCTGAAGAAGTAATTTTAACCAATGGCGGAAAACAAGCTCTTTATAATTTGATGTGCAGTCTGGTGCAGGAAGGTGATGAGGTTTTGATTCCCGAACCTTACTGGGTAACATTTCCGGATCAAGTGCGATTAGCAGGCGGCACACCGGTCTTTGTTTCAACGAAGCCGGAAGAATCGTTCTTAATTCGGGCAGAGGAGATTGAAAAAAAGATTACACCGCGTTCACGTGTGTTGATTTTGAATAGTCCCAACAATCCTTCCGGTGCTGTAATTCCGCGGGATACGATGCAAGAGATCGTCCGATTATGTGCGCGAAAAAATCTAAGTTTGATTTTCGATGAATGCTATGACTGTTTTGTATTTCCTCCACATCAGCATACTTCACCGATGCATTTCTTTCCGGAAGCGCGAGAGTTTACTTTTGTTGTAAACACATTTTCAAAAGTGTACGCAATGACCGGGTGGCGTCTTGGATTCGCAATTGGACCGGCAGAGGTAATTTCTGCTTGCGATAAATTGCAAAGTCATACTACATCCAATCCCTCATCGATCAGCCAGTGGGCAGCTCTGGAAGCATTGGCAGGCGATCAAAGTTCAATTCAACTAATGTATGACGAATATTTGCGGCGACGACAATTTATTATGGAAGAAGCTTCAGCGATGCCCGGCGTTCGTTGCAATGAACCGATGGGAGCATTTTATTTGTTTCCAAATATTCAACCGCATCTAGGCAAAGATCTTCCTGATTCTGTGGCTTTTTGTAAAAAACTATTGGAAGAATGCCACGTAGGAACTGTCCCTGGTTCTGCTTTTGGAGTGGAAGGACATTTTCGAATTTCTTATGCTACATCTATGGAGAATTTGAAGGAAGGCTGCAAACGGATCCACGAATTTTTGGAAAGTAGATTATAAGGTAGCTGACTAAAGTTCACGCTCCATATGTCCATCAAAAACTTTTTTCTATCAATCTTCAGGTTCTTTTTTCATGTCATCGGTTTGATGATTGTTGGTGCACTCAGCACGTTCATCGCTTTGCGTTTTTTTACAACAGGTGATGAAGTGGTTGTTCCGAATTTAAAAGGCAAGGCACCGGTGGAGGCAATCAAACTGTTAACAGATAAAGGACTGCAGCTAAAAATTTTGCCACAAAAAAGATTTGATAAAGAAATTCCGGCAGAGCATATCATTTCGCAAGAACCCGTTGCCGATACCCGCATCAAAACCGGACGAAGTGTGGAAGTGTATATGAGCCTTGGCCCTGAAAAAATTGTTGTACCTGATCTGACCGGACAAACCACGCGCGTTGCGACGTTGACTCTGGATCAATATAAACTTTCACCAGGAAAAATCGTTTACGTCACATCTCCTGGTGCTGAATCCGATGCAGTATTAGCGCAATTTCCTTTGCCCGGAACTGTCGTTACTGATGTTCGCGTTGTAAATATTTTGGCGAACAACAGTATGTATGTAAATCCAAGATCTTTTGTTATGCCTGATGTAATTGGAAAACCGGTTGATGAAGTAAACTCCTTTTTCAAGGATGCCGGGCTTCGTGTTAGTTCCTCGCAACCGATTGATTATCCTGGAATCGCTCCCGGAACTGTTGTAAAGCAATCTCCACCTGCTGGATACAAAGTCAGCAGCAATACTCCAATCAGTTTATACTTTAGCAAGTAAAGCTATGGAAAAACGGATTGCACCATCGATTCTGTCAGCAGATTTTGCGCACCTTGCCGATCAAATAGAAATGGTTGAATCAGCAGGCGCAGACATGATCCATGTGGATGTGATGGATGGACATTTCGTGCCAAACATTACAATTGGTCCGGTTGTTGTTGAATGGATCCGTAAAGCCACGAATTTGCCATTAGATGTGCATCTGATGATCGAAAATTCAGATCGCTACATTGAAGCATTTGTAAAAGCTGGTGCGAATTTAATTTCAGTACATTTTGAAGCGAACACGCATCTAAATCGCACTCTTCAACTGATCCATTCCTTAAACTGCAAGGCAGGTGTGGTGCTGAATCCAAGTAGTCCGGTAGATTGGCTTAGCGATTCGCTATCTTACTTAGATTTCGTACTTCTAATGAGTGTTAATCCTGGTTTTGGCGGACAAAAATTTTTGCCGCATGTATTGCGCAAAGTGCAATATCTCCGATCGATGCGAAGTGATTTGGGACAACATTTTGCAATCGAGATCGATGGCGGAATTGGACTGAATAATTTGAAGCAAGCTTTCGATGCAGGCTCAGATTGGATTGTGGCAGGATCGGCCATTTTTCAGAGTTCGGATCCAAGAGATACAGTTAAGAAAATGAAGCAAATCGCCCAGGAGTCCGAATCGGCGTGAAATCGATTTCCAGAGTTCGAGTGCGTTATGCCGAAACGGACACAAATGGGTGTCGTTTATCACAGCAATTTTCTGGTTTATTTCGAAGTTGGTCGAACCGATTATTTTCGACAATTCGGTTTTACTTATCGTGACTTAGAAAAGGACGGCATATTCATGCCGGTTACTGAATCCTATTGCCGCTACGACCGATCCGCTTATTATGATGACGAGCTCGACATCGTCACCACTCTTGAAATGATGTCCCGCCTGAAATTGCGGTTTAACTATGATGTATTTCGGAATTCAAATGAAAAAATTGCAGAAGGCTATACAATGCACGTACCGGTGAATTCTTCTGGAAAACCGTGTAAAATACCTGCCGCTTATCTTGCCGCGTTTCCTGTGAAAGAAAATGCGCGGGAATCCGGCAATCCTCAGAGAGTTGGGAACTAAACTTCAGTACCGAGTACTGAGTACTGAGTTCTGAGTTTTTACTCAGTACTCAGCACTCATTGCTCAGTACTAATTTAATATGAACATAGTTGTAACCGGTGCGGCTGGTTTTATTGGCTCACATCTTTGTCAGAGTTTGATTTCGAAAGGACATAAAGTTACGGGTGTCGATTCATTTCTTGATTATTACCCGCGCTGGATCAAAGAAATGAATCTGGTAGAAATAAAAAGTAATCCTTCATTCCGTTTTATCGAAAAAAATATTTTGGAAATTAATTGGCTTGATCTGCTCGATGGTATTGACGTCATCTATCATCTGGCCGCTCAGGCGGGAGTAAGGGCTAGCTGGGGGGAGAGTTTCCTTATTTATACCAAAAACAATATTGAAGCGACGCAATTGATGCTTGAGGCGTCTAAAGATAGAAAGCTCAAAAAGTTTGTTTTCGCCTCTACGTCATCGATCTACGGTGATGCATACGATATTCCGATGAAAGAGGATTCAGTCGTTAGACCGGTTTCACCGTATGGAGTGACAAAACAAGCTGCGGAGGGTCTGTGCTACTTATATTGGAAGAATCATGGTGTTCCTTGCGTTTCGCTGCGTTATTTCACAGTATATGGACCCAGGCAACGGCCTGATATGGCTTTTTATAAATTTATTCTTGCGTTGATAGAAAACCGCGCTTTAACGATCTTCGAAGATGGCAATCAAACCAGAGACTTTACCTTTGTTGATGATATAGTTGCCGGCACCGAACTCGCCTCACAAAATGGAATTGAAGGACGTACATATAATCTTGGCGGTGGCAGCCAGTTGTCCGTGAATGATGTCCTAAAAATCCTTGGCGAAATCGCTGGCAAACAGGTTCAGGTGAATTTTGCAGAGAAACAAAAAGGCGATATGCGAGATACGTTTGCATCGATAGAAAAAGCAAAGCAGGATCTAAAGTATGTTCCGAAAGTGAACTTACATGAAGGCTTATCGCGAGAATATCGTTGGCTTGCTGATTTACATAGCAGGGGATTGAGCTACAAAGTGAGTTGAAGGGAACGACAGATGAGTAAGAAATATTTGATAATTCTAGCTGCACTGTTACTGGTTTTGGGATGCGGAGGGCCAAAGCACGCTGAGTTGGATCCAAACAAGCAAAACGATAAAGAATTGTACGAAACTGGCGAACGTGAAATGAAAGATCAAAATTATGATAAAGCGCGAGCCGCATTCAAACTCGTATTCGATAATTTTCCGAAAAGTGATTATCGCATTCTTGCTAAGTTGAATTACGCAGAAAGTTTTTACAAAGATGGAGGCGAAGCCAATTACATTCTTGCTATTCAGGAATATCAAGATTTCATTACATTGTTTCCCTTCAGTCCAAAAGCTGCGTATGCGCAATATCAAATTGGCGCTTGTTATTATCAGATGATGGAAAAGCCGGATCGTGATCAAACCAATACTAGAAAAGCCCTGGATGAATTTCGTAAGGTGATCGATGGTTATCCGAATGGCGAATATTACAAGTCGGCATATGACCGATTAATAGAATGTTATCAAAAGCTTGCCGAACACGAATTTCTGATTGCTCGTTATTATAATCGCACCGGGAAACATATTGCGGCTGTAGAACGGTTGAAAGAATTACTTCAAAAATATCCGGAGAGTGTGCATACGGCTGAACAGTATTATTATCTAGCTCATTCGTTGGAAGAACTTTCTCAAGGTCCGGAAAGCTGTGTTTACTATAGTAAGATCGTAGAAAAGTGGCCTGATTCAGAATATTCTTCAAATGCACGTGAAGGCGCGAGCCGTGTTTGTAGCGGCGAAGCGCAAACCCAAACGCAAACTCAAACCCAAACGCAACCTTCAAATTAGCTATGTTTACCGTCTTTAGCGACGCTAAAGTGTCGTCTTATTGCTACAAGTATCGCTTGACAAGTGTAATACTTCTTGTGATAGTGTTATTCGATGCGAACCTCAAATGATTGAGGTTTGTGTCAAAATGGAATTAGTCAACGCATTCAGACAAGGGAGCGGAAAATGACGAAAGCCTGGCTAAAACTTTTGTTTGGCTTTATGGCTTGCTTTTTCCTCATCAGCTATGGCACCTGCATTGCGCAGACAGAAGGGGATACTCAAACTCAGGGAACTCAGCAGGTGGAACCACAAGCAACTCAAGAGGAGACTCAGTCGGCGCAGCAACCCAGCACAGAGGCAAGCCCGCAACCAAAATCCGGTGAACTTCCACCTCCGCTTGAAGCGGAAATGGTGGTCGCCGAACATTGGTCCAAAAACCCATTTCCACGCACCGTCGCTGCAGGCGCGCGTGTACATATCGTAGAACGTGGCGATACTTTATGGGACTTAGCGCAACGTTACTACCAAAATCCATTTTTGTGGCCTCAAATCTGGGACGCAAATAAATATATTCCTAATGCTCATTGGATTTACCCTGGTGATCCGGTGATCATTCCACCATTGACTCCGATCAGCGAACAAATGATCGCTCAGGAAGCACAACCTCCTGGACCGGAAGGAGAAGTTCCTGGTGGACCTGGAGGGGGTGCGCCCGGTGAAAAACTTTATCCAATTGCACTCGATGTTGATTTATATTGCAGTGGCTTGATTGTCCCTGACACCGGTGGTTGGAGAGTTAAAATCATTGGCAATGAAGAAAATAATTACAAAGTCGCACTATCGACTTTTGATATTGTTTATTTGAATCAAGGCGAAGCAGATGGTATCTCGCCCGGAGACGAATTTACAATCCTTCAGCACGTTCGCAAAATATTTCATCCGATAACTGGCGAATCTCTTGGTGACTATATAGTCCAAACAGGAAGACTCAAAGTTGTAGCAACACAGGAAAAAACTTCCACTGCGCAAATTACATACGCCTGTGATGCGACTTTAGTTGGAGATTATTTAGTACCATTTGAGCCCAAAGAAGTTCCAAATCTCACCGATCTTCCTCCAGTAGATCGTTTCAGTTTGGAAAGGCCGAATCAGAAGGGATACGTCGTATTTGCAAAAGATGATCTCACCTCACTTGGTGATAACAACGAAGTGCAGATCGATGTTGGAGCTGCTGATGGTATTACAGTTGGAACACGCTTGATTGTTTACAGAAATCAAACTTCAGGCTATGAAAATACCGGTTTTGAACGGGACATTCCAAGACGTGTTCTGGGTGAGATGGTAGTATTTTCCGTGCAAGACTCTACAGCTACTGGTCGGATCATACAGATGTACGACTTCGTCATGCAAGGAGATATGGTAGAGGTACGTTAGCATTTTTCGTGCTGTAATTCCTTAAACGGGCGGGCAAAAACACCCGCCCGTTTGTTTTTGGTGAATTTCCCTGTGAACCTTTGACGAGCATCTGAGCCATATGTTATTCTCAAGTCCATTGAATCGAGGGGTCTTTTATGTCCACGTATGAAAAGCTTGGGGGTTATTTACTCTTCGAGAAACTAAGCGAGGACAAATTTTCAAATGACTTTCTTGCCGGGCAAATCTCAGGCTCTCAAATTCAGCAGATCTGCATCCTCAAACGTTTTGATCCTGCACTTGCAATACTTCCCGATTTTATTCAGAACTTAAATCAAGAATACGAAGCAGTTAAAACTCTTTCTAATCCAAACATCATCAAACCGATATCTTTACTTCAGGATAAAAAAGAATACGCTGCAGTTTTCGATTTTGTGGAAGGAAAGACGCTACGAACTGTTTTAACAAAGTGCGGACAGGATGGATATCCATTTACCGTAGATCATGCTCTGCTTGTTGCCAGCCGGTTATGCACAGCCTTGGAATACCTTCATTCCAAGAAATTTAACGATCAGCGTTTGATGCATGGTTATGTTTCACCAGAAACAATACTCGTAACTTATGATGGCGAAATTCGCCTTCAATATTTAGGCCTTGCACATGCTTTACTGAAATTTTCCGCAGGGAAAGAAAAATTATTTCACGATTACAAAAGTTATCTATCTCCCGAAGTGATTGAAAATGAGAAATGGGGCCGGCCCAGTGATACTTATGGAGCGGGATTGGTTTTATATGAAATGCTCACCGGCGAAGTGTTAGATCGAACGCTGGATTTGGATGACACAATTGAAAAAGCTTTGATGAATTCAAATTCCGGTGATAAAGAACCCTTGCCTGATGATTTAAAAAAGCTTTTACGTCAAGCGCTTGCACCCGAAGCTCCATCAAGATTTTCTTCCATTGCTGATATGCGGAAAGCTTTGGATATGTTGTTGTTCTCAAGCGAATTTTCACCGACTACTTTTAATCTTGCATTTTTTATGCATTCCGTTTTTCGCGAAAATATTGATGAAGAATCAAAGAAAATTGCACTGTACAAGAAGACTGATTTTTCAGCACACTTAAAAGAAGAGCCGCTACCTCCGGGGCCGGTTCCTGCAGCTCCAATCAAAAAAACCGTACCAGTTGGTGCAACAGTTGCAACGCAAATTGTTACTCAATATGTTCCACAACCAGCTCCAGTCCATCATGTCGAACGCGAGCATCGTGCGCCTGCGCCTATGCATCAGCCAGTTTCAAAACAAGAGATGTTTGAAACACCGGAGGAGAAGGAAAAATCAAAAGTTCCACTTCTTGCAGGTGCGTTATTAATTGTCGCTGTAGTCGCAGCAATCATTTACTTCTTTAGTTTGAAATCTACAAAAATTACAACAGCTCAAATTCCGCAGCAACTTCCGTCGCAAGTATTAACACCAGATCAAATCAAGGCGCAGGAAGCAGAACGAAAACATTTGGAAGAAGAAGCCATCAAAGCTCAAGAAGAAGCGCGGAAAAAAGATGAAGAGTTAAAGGCTTTGCAAGCAAAACTGGATGCACTTGTAAAAGCGCAACAAGACCAAGCGAAGAAAAAGGTAGAAGATCTGACTGAAAAGCCGCCGAAGGTAGATCCGGCGGCAATCCGCAAGCTACAACTGGAAGCAAAAAAGTTGGAAGAAGAAAAGAAGCAGCAACAAGCATTGGCTGAACAAAAGTTAAAAGAGGCTCAATCAACGCCTTCCGCAGTTCAACCGGCTGCAAATGACACTACTGAGACGCCTGTAAACACGGCTCAGGCGGGTCAAGTTGTTCCAGCTTCAAACAATATTGGTGGTGATCAAAATATTCAACCAGATGAAGTGAAGCCGATTGAAACAGAGCAGCCACAACCGGAACCTGAACCGGAAAAGCCGGCAGTGGTGGAAGGTCAGGTTGTGGGCACTGGCTCCCGATGTGGTGAAACCGGAAATTGTAAGTCGAGTCAATCCTGCATATCCACGGATGGCGCAACAAAAGAAAGTAGAAGGAACGGTGATCATCAGCGTATTAATTTCTGAACATGGAGATGTGGCCGATGTCCGTGTTCTGCGGGAGGCCGGTGGATCCAGCGGTTTGAATGAAGCAGCTATGGCTGCAGTCCGAAAATGGAAGTTTCGTCCCGCCGTCAAAGAAGGAAAGCGCGTCAAAGTTTGGATGACCTATCCTATCGTTTTTAAACTTCAGTAGCAGGCAGAAAAAGATAAACGCAATTCTAAATATCTTTGTATTTCTCTCTTTTTGATTTCTTTAAGTTCTTTGCGGTGGCTTATTGAACTAAAGCTTGCGCTTCTTCGAATTTCGCGGAGAGGACTGTCGAAACACCTGGTTCAGCCATAGTAACGCCATAGAGCTGATCTGCAGCTTCCATGGTTCCTTTTTGGTGCGTAACAATAATAAATTGAATGTGCTGTTTCATTTCAGAAATCAATGAGGTGAAGCGATTAATATTCGCATCATCCAGCGCTGCATCGACTTCATCCATTACGCAAAACGGACTCGGTGTGTATTGAAATAACGCCATCAAGAATGCAATGCCGCTTAACGCCTTTTCACCACCGCTAAGCAAATTCACATTCTGTAAACGTTTTCCGGGCGGCTGTACATGAATATCGATTCCGCTATCATGAACATTTTCGGGATCGATCAAAACCATTTCAGATTTGCCTCCATTAAACAACCGTTGGAAGAAACTTTGAAAATGATTTTGAACTGCATCAAAGGCTTCACGGAATCGGCGGAGCGAAGTTTCATCAATTCTCTTTATTGTTTCCAACAACGTTTCTATTGAAACCTTTAAGTCTTCATATTGAGTTTTCAAGAAACGGTGCCGTTCTTCCATCTGCACATATTCATCCAGAGCTAGCTCATTGATCGATCCAAGTCTGTCGATGCGTGCTTCGGTTTCTTGCATCCGTGTGCGCAATTCTTCATCGTTTAATTGAACAAGTTCTGATTCAGGAAGTTGAAGTTCGTTCAGTTCAATTCCGATTTCTTCGCGGCAACGCTGAATTAAATCTTCCTGTTGAGTTTCAACGCGGGTTTTATCAATTTCGCTAGCAGTACGTTCTTGTCGTACCTGTTCAAGATGTTGGCGTGAATCCTGAACACCACGATCGTGCTCTGTCATCTCGGAAGAGAGTTGTTCTTTTTGAGCTTCACGCAATGCGATCGCTTGTTTCTGCTCATCACGCCGATGCAATAATTCGAGTTGCTGTGTCTCAAGCTGCTCACACATCGATCCGGTTTCAACAATTTCTTGTTCACGCTGATTGACCAATTGTTTGTTTTCATGAATCGAATTTTGAACTGTTTGTGCTTGCTGACTTAAGCGATCAATTTCTGCTAAGGCTGCGCGATCGCGTTCTTTCAGTTCTGCTATTTGAATCCGTGAATCATGAACGTGTGATTGCAGTTCTGATTGTTCATGCTTCAGAATTTCTAACTGCTGCTCAGCTTGCTGGAATTCAAGCTCACATTGTTCTCTCCTGGTCGTTTCTTCTTGCAGTTGCAACAAAAATTGCTCCGCGCGAGCATGAACAGACTCGCGCTCATTCGTGAACTGGTCGATTTCAGCCTGTAATCCGGCAATTATGTTGGATTCGCGTCCGAGCTCTTTTTCCAGCTGATCTATTTCCATTTTGACCATCATGCGGTCTTTATTTTTCGAATCGCGAACTTCGCCAATTCTCACCAGCTCACGATTCGACACATCAAGACGATCTTGAATTCCACGGACCTGGTTTTCCAAATCAGCAAGATGTTGTTCGACGCGTTCCATCTCAATACTGAATTCCTTCTTCTGTCTTTGGATCGCGATCAATCCAGGCATGTCATCTGACTTCGCACCACCGGCATAAACCGTTGGCGATAAAATCACATCACCTTGAACAGTAACAAATTGATAATCGGGATAGCGTTTGATCAGACCTTGAGCGGAATCCAGATTGTCTACCAAAACTGCAGATTGCATGAACGGTGCTACCGCTGGAAGAGCTTCATCACGAATCGCTACATTTTCACGCAAGCTTCCGATTACACCGATTTCATTGCGCAGATCATCAGGTAAAGCTGGCGGCTGCAGATCATGACCATTCTTGATTACGAATCCGCAATAACCGAGGCCTTCTTGTTTCAGAAAATCGATCGATGCCAGTGCATTTGATTCTTCATTTACGATTAAGTAGTTCAATTTGTCTGCAAGAAAATTTTCAACTGCCGTTTCATATCTGGGATCGGTTTGAATGAAGTCCATCATCACTCCCAGAGTTTTTGCGGTAGGTTGATTCAGAAGATTGCGGGCTGATTCGTTGTAAAACTTGGATGAGTGCTGTTGTGCATCCAGCTTTTGCAATTCGCCGCGAAGTTCTTGTTGGCGTTTGAATGCATTTTGAATTTGAGCCTGTAACGCATCCCATTCAACTTTGTATTGATCGCATCTTTGATGAATATCAGCCTTTGTTGTATCCAGGTATCCTAATTCTTCGTCGATTTGACCTGCTGAAGACCGTTTTAGTCCGAAATTTGTTGAGAATTGCTCCTGAGTTTTTAGGGCATTTTCCAATTCAATTTCTTTCTTCTGGGTAAACTCCACAAGGTGTTCGTGATGTGTATGAAGACGGGTTTGCTCATTCTTCAATTGGGCTGAGCTGGAAAGTAATTCCAGGATATCTTTCCGCAGCTGTTGCACGCGTAGTTCAAGATTGTTTACCTCAGTTGATTTTTGTTCCAACTGGGAAAACATCTGTGTATGTTGTTGAATTAATTCATCAGTGCGCAATTTTAATTGCGTTTCTTCTTCTGATTTTGATTCGCGAATTTGCTGAAGATTGATTTCTTCTTCCGCCAGTCGTTGAATTTCAGCTTCTTTCTCACGGATACCATTCCTTAAATCTTCAATCCGCTGCCGTTTAGCTTGAAGGTTGCTCTGGTTTTCCTGGATTTGCATTTCGTGGTGATGCAAATTGGATTGGTCCTGATATAACTGACTTTCCAGTTCTGTGAAGCGCAGCTTCATCTCATTCAGCACTAATTCACGTTGTTGCAGATTTTGCAGCGCCGCTTGTTCTTCTTCAAATTTCTGTGCGAGCTTTGCTTCGATTCGCTCGCACTCCTCTTTGATTTGATGGAATTTACGATTGAATATGATCCGCTGCATGATCGATTTTTCTTCTTTTAACATTTGATAACGTCTCGCTTTTGCTGCCTGACGTTTCAAACTGGAAAGTTGCTTTTCAACTTCAACCAGAATGTCTTGAACGCGTTCCAGTTGAATTTGATTGTCGGCAAGTTTCAATTGTGCGGCTCGTTTTTTATGTTTGAATTCTGCAACCCCCGCAACTTCTTCAATCAATGCTCTGCGTTCAATCGGTTTCGATTCGAAAAGAAAATTAATGCGGCCTTGTTCCAGTATGGAATATGCAAGCGGATCAAATCCTTCATTTAAGAAAAAGGCGTGAATGTCTTTAAGGCGGCAAATCTCTCCGTTCATCTCATACTGGCTTTCGCCGGATCGGAAAAGCCGGCGGGCAATCGAAACTTCTGTGGCAGCGGGTGCATCTTTTTCCGTTTTCCAGAATAAGGTGACTTGCGCCATGTTTAAGGCCTTGCGATTCCTGGATCCAGTAAAAATCACTTCTTCCATCTTGTCGGAACGCAAGGATTTGGCGCTCTGTTCGCCGAGAACCCAATTTAGAGCATCAACAACGTTGCTTTTTCCGCAGCCATTCGGGCCGACGACAGAAGTGATTCCAGGAAAGATCTTAAGGATGGTTTTTTCGCAAAAAGACTTAAAACCAAGAATTTCGATTCTATCTAGAAACAGCATATTCCCACTATATCCCGTGGTACCTCAAAAAGTCGCCACAAAGTATAGCATGTGGGATAAGTGGCAGCAAGCAATTTTGATCACAATGTATATAGTAGAATGATGTTATTAGAGATATGGGGCCTTCAGATAAGCATGAAATTCCGGCTAGGTGATTGCTTTTTGACAGGTTGTCGGGATTACATTACAATTGCGACAGAGCTTGCTATAAGTCCGTTGGATGGCCAAAACAAGAGAAAAGGAGTTTATAAAAACCATGGCTTTTGAAGGTAGATCGGACAAGATCTGGTACAACGGAAGGTTTGTCGATTGGGATGATTGCAAGATTCACATTGCCTCCCATGTAATCCACTATGGTTCAGCTTTATTTGGCGGAATGCGTTGTTACAAAACGAAACAAGGTTCAGCTGTTTTCCGGATGCAAGATCACACAAGGCGTTTGATTGATTCTTGCAAGATTTACCGGATGGAGCCGGAATTTTCGCAGGAAGATTATAATGAAGCGATTCTGGAAACAATCCGGATAAATCGGATGAAAGAATGTTATGTTCGTCCGATCGTTTATCGTGGTTATCACAGTCTTGGCGTTAATCCATTTCCATGTCCAATTGATTCCGCAATTCTGGTTTGGGAATGGGGAAAATATCTTGGTGAAGAAGCACTGGAGAAAGGTGTTGATGTTTGTGTTTCTTCCTGGAATAGAATGGCTCCAAATACTTTTCCTGCGATGGCTAAAGCAAGCGCTAATTACATGAATTCGCAGTTGATTCGCATGGAAGCAATTATCGGTGGATTTGTAGAAGGAATTTCATTAGATCCATCCGGTCATGTTAGCGAAGGCAGCGGAGAAAATGTATTCCTGGTTTGGAGAGGCAAGGTTTATACACCAAATCTTGCTTCCAGTATTTTATCTGGAATTACCCGCAATACAGTTATGACTCTTGCCGAAGATCTCGGTTATGAAGTAGTGGAAGATGCGATTCCGCGTGAACTTTTATACATTGCAGACGAAGTTTTTATGACCGGAAGCGCAGCTGAAATTAGTCCCATCCGATCGATTGATAAAATTAATATCGGAAACGGCAAACGAGGTCCGGTTACGGAGAGAATTCAAAGGGAATTTTTTGCAATTATTACCGGTGAAAAACCGGATCGCCACGGATGGTTAACTCAGGTTTATTCTGATGAGCGCGAATCTGAGGCGGTTCCAGCTGCAAACGTAGCGCACGGAAAATAGTTGATTGACACGAGGAGGATTCAGCTTCTCCAAACGTTTATGGGAGAAGTAGTCCTGGAGGATTTCGCATATGCATATTAACGATCTGTTGAAGATCGCAACGGAGAAGGGGCCTCAGATCTTCATCTTAAAGTCGGTTCGCATCCGGTATTACGTATCACCGGCGAACTGGTGCCTCAGGTTGATTTAAAGCGGTTAATGCAGGAAGACACCATAGCCATGGCTTTCAGCATTATGAATAACCGCCAGAAGCAAAAATTCAAAGATCATCTGGAGATCGATATTGCTTACAGCGTTCCAGGGCTGGGCCGTTTCCGCTGCAACATTTTTCAGCAGCGCGGAACTGTAGGTCTTGTTCTGCGCGTCATTCCTGTAAAAATTCTAACAGTTCGTGAGCTATTACTGCCACTTGTTCTGGAAAAAATTTCCATGGAACAGCGTGGTTTGATCCTTTGCACAGGAACTACCGGTTCCGGCAAATCCACAACTCTTGCCGCGCTGATCGATTACATCAACGCACATCGTAAAGCGCATATCATCACGATTGAGGATCCAATCGAATTCCTGCATCGCGATAAAAAGAGTTTGATCAATCAACGCGAAGTTGAAGTTGATACTAAAAGCTTTTCCGGCGCACTTCGATCCGCATTACGTCAAGATCCTGATGTAATTCTGGTCGGTGAAATGCGTGATTATGAAACGATTGAAACTGCTATTACCGCGGCTGAAACAGGCCATTTAGTTCTCAGCACGCTCCATACGTTGGATGCCACTGAAACCATCAACCGTATTATTGCGGTATTTCCGCCGCATCAGCAAAAGCAAATCCGATTGCAGCTAGCTCAAGTATTGAAAGCTGTTGTTTCTTTGCGCCTTTTGCCAAAAGCGGATGGTCATGGACGTGTACCGGCAACGGAAGTTCTGGTTTCAACCGCCTTGATCCGCGACTACATTATTAACAAAGAAAAAACGCGGCATATCCCGGATGCAATTTCCCAGGGGCTTTCGCAATACGGCATGCAAACGTTTGATCAATCGCTGTATTCCTTGTTGAAGAAGAACATGATTACGTATGAAGAAGCATTGCTGTGGGCAACGAATCCGGAAGAATTCAAATTGCGGCTGCAAGGTATTTCTTCAACGAGCGGCATGACCCAGGAACAAATCGAAGAGTTCTCTTTCCGCGGTGATACCGCCGGAAAAGATTCCGTAGATTCAGGCGGAGGAATTGGGGACGAATTCCCCATGGACGAACTCGAACGATAGGATCTCTGCGTTTTTGTGGTGAATCCTGCAAGGGAACGAGCTATATACTATTTGGCTCGTTTTGCGCGAACCTCCAAACAAGTCGCCGATTATCTCGCACGAAAACAATTTACACCTGATCAAATTCAAGATGCGCTGTCTTATCTGACAGAACACCGGTATCTGAATGACGATTCCTTTGCCGAATCTTTCATTCGTGACAAGATCAATCACAAAGATGGGCCATTCAAAATCAAACAGATGCTTTTTCAAAAAGGCATTGCTCCTGAAACTTCAGACCGTTTGATTGCCGAACTCTATCCTGCTGAAATTCAGCAAGAGAATGCTGCCCTTTTGATGCAGCAAAAATTACGGAATGCCGGACCTGCTTCGAAACTCGGACGATTGCAGAGAGAAAAGCTGTTCCGGTTTGTTGCTTCCCGTGGCTTCAACCGGTATGTTATTATTCAAGCCTTTAAATCGCTGTAAGATTTAACCGCAAAGACGCAAAATCATGAAAACGAACGACATCAGGAAAACATTTCTTAACTTTTTTGAACAGCGTGGGCATACCATCGTTCCGTCTTCATCGCTTATTCCTTATGGTGATCCGACTCTGTTGTTCACAAATGCAGGAATGAATCAATTCAAGAATGTTTTTCTTGGAATTGAAAAGCGTGATTACTTTAGAGCGACATCCTGCCAGAAGGTTTTGCGTGCTGGCGGTAAACATAATGATCTGGAAAATGTTGGAAAGACCGCGCGGCATCACACTTTTTTTGAGATGCTCGGAAATTTTTCATTCGGTGATTATTTCAAGAAAGACGCAACAGTCTGGGCATGGGAACTTGTAACTCAGGGCTACAAAATGGATCCGGAACGACTGTGGATTTCAATCCATCATTCGGATGATGAAGCTTTTGAATGCTGGAACAAACAGGTGGGAGTTCCTGCTGAACGGATCGTACGACTCGGTGACAAAGATAATTTTTGGGCTATGGGTGAAACAGGCCGATGCGGGCCTTGTTCTGAAATCTATTACGATCAGGGTCCTGAATTCGGCTGCGGGCGCGCTGAATGCAATCTGGAATGTGATTGCGGACGTTACACCGAATTCTGGAATCTTGTCTTCATGCAATTCAACCGAAATGAAAAAGGAGAGCTGACTCCTCTTCCAAAACCTTCGATTGATACCGGCTTAGGCCTGGAACGTCTTGCAGCTTTGCTTCAACGCGTACCAAACAACTTTGAAATTGATTCCATTTTCCCGCTGATTCAATTTGGTTCAGAGTTGTCAGCGGTTCAATATCATGCTTCAGAAGCAACTGATGTTGCATTGAAAGTTCTTGCCGATCATTCACGTGCCGCAACATTTTTGATTTCCGAAGGTATCACACCTTCAAACGAAGGGCGTGGTTATGTTTTGCGGAGGATCATCCGCCGCGCGTTACGTTATGGACGCACTTTGCATTTTCACGATCCATTTTTATTCAAAATGACCGGCAACGTTATTGATTTGATGCAAGACGTGTATCCGGAGTTAATTCCAGCACGCGAATATGTTTCATTAGTTTGCAAATCGGAAGAAGAAAAATTCAAGTCCGTTGTAGAAAATGCGACTACGCAACTGGAATCGCTTTTTGATCAAGCAGAAAAAGAAAAACGCAAAGCCATAACTGGCAAGGAAGCATTCAAGCTTTACGATACCTTTGGGTTGCCGCTAGATTTCGTTCAGGAAATGGCGAATGAAAGAAATTTCGAAGTCGATACCAACGGCTATGAAGAAGAAATGGAAAAGCAGCGAAAAACTGCTCGCGCTGCCTGGAAAGGTGATACTGCTTTTGAAGCTCAAGAAGTTTATCGAAATTTGAGTCAAACATTTCAGACCGCATTTACGGGTTATTCTTCGATCCGTGAAACGGAGTGTGAGATTCTTCAGATCCTGATCGATTATCAAACTGCTGGAAAAATTTCACAAGGTGAAAAGGGCGAAATCATTCTGAACAAAACCTGTTTTTACGCGGAATCCGGCGGACAACTTGGTGATCGCGGTGAATTAATCGGAGAATCAGGAAAAGCACATGTTGTTGATACGCAAGTCCCAGTTCCAGGATTGATTGTTCACAAAGTTGAAGTCACTCACGGGTCATTTGAAACCGGATCATTCGTAGATGCTGTAGTGGACCCTTCTTTTCGAGCATCAGTTCGCAAAAATCACACCGCCACTCATGTTTTGCATGCGACCCTCAGGCAGCAATTTGGTGAGCACGTGAAGCAATCCGGATCGCTAGTTGCACCCGATCGGTTGCGTTTTGATTTCACCCATTACGGCGGTTTGAAAGAAAGTGACATCCGTGATCTAGAACATCATGTGAATGCGCGGATCCTTTCGAATCACCTTGTGAATACTAAAGTAACAACGGTAGAAGAAGCAATGGAACAAGGTGCAATGGCGTTGTTTGGTGAAAAGTATGGTGACCACGTACGCATGGTTACAATCGGTGATTTCAGTAAAGAATTGTGCGGCGGCACACATGTTGGAGCAACAGGTGAAGTTGGCGCATTCTTAATTGCAAAAGAATCGAGCACTGCTGCTGGAATTAGAAGGATCGAAGCGATTACCGGAAACGGAGCTCTTGATTACATACAACAAGAACGCAAATTGATTCACGATTTGACTTCATCATTGAAAATTTCCCAAGATGATTTGCTTCAACGCATTCAAGAATTGGTGGATCGCAACAAAAAACTGGAAAAGGAAATTGAACGTCTGAAGTCAAAAGAATTTCAAACAGCAACAGATTCATCTTTAGTTCGCGAACAAAAGCTTGAAAATGATCAGCGCATCTTTATTCGCGTGTTTGAAGAAGCAGATCCGGATCAGCTTGGTAATTTTGTAGATGAAACATTCCGTGGGGGAAAATTCGCAGGGGTTGTGGCAGCTTCAGCTTCAACGGGCGCTATAGCAGTCCGTGTTAGTGAAGCGAATGATGCTTCTAAACTATTACGGAACTATTTTGCCCCCGAATTTGGTGGCGGAGGCGGAGGCCGAAAAGACTTCGCTAAGGGAGGCCTCAAAAAGACAAAAGACCTGTCGCCTGCCAGCTTTGCCGATACCCTTCTAAGATTAGCAACTCAATACTTTTCCGAGCGATAATCTTACCTAAGTGCACCAGATAAAGGCACTTAGCCCGTTGACAGCAGGGCTGCCGGAATGTTAAGATTTAGCCGCTTGATGAACTCAGCAATAGTTTTGGGGACTTGTGTCTCTAGTTCGATGGGGCTCTAAATAATGCTCACAGCATTTCGAAAGCTGGCAGTGCTGACTTTGTTAATCTGGGCCGGAACTGCTTGCGCGAATTCTGTTCTTTGGAAATTAGATGACAAAGGACGGAAAGTCTTCTACAACAACCCGTCAAAAACAAGACTAAAGCTGACCGATTCTGGCGAAGTTTGGCTTGGATATTCCAACAGAGTTGAAGAATACTCCGAGCTGATCAATACGATTTCTCAACGTCATGGCGTAGATCCTGAGCTGGTAAAAGCAGTCATTCAAGTTGAATCGAACTACAATGATCGTGCTGTGTCGCATAAAGGCGCATGCGGGTTAATGCAGTTGATGCCGGCAACAGCAGCCAGATATGGAGTTCAATCCATATTTGAACCAGCTCAAAACATCGATGGTGGCGTTCGTTATTTAAGAGACCTTCTTGAATTGTTTAACAGTGATGTCCGGCTTAGCGTTGCTGCCTATAACGCGGGTGAAAATCGCGTTCAGCGTATCAATGACATTCCGGACTTTATCGAAACCCAAAACTATGTAAGAAAAGTAATGGCTCTCTATCGTGGTGATATGAAATATACGCCGTACGGTGGTGGCACCGCGCGGATTAGAAACGTAACTTACTACAAGTTCGTTGATAGCAAAGGTGTCACCCATTATTCGGCGTCGCCTGTTGCTTTCCCCAATGCCACAAAAGTGAGCTTCTCCTATTCATGGTAAAAGGCCCCGCATCCTTTGACCAGGGGCTGTTTTTGATGCACTTGCACAAAGGAAAGGAATACTTCGAACAGAATCAATTTCAAAAAGCTCGTGAAGAGCTGGAAGCAGCATACCATCTGCGTCCGCAAGACGAGAAAGTCCTGAATATGCTCGGGATGACCTATTTCAAACTAGAAATGCTGCCTCAGGCTGAAGAAATGTACACGGCGCTAACAGCCAATAATCCCGATGTTTATACCTTACAAAGCAATCTTGGTTTAATTCGGCTGAAACTAGACAAGCTTGAAAAGGCCGAAGATTCGCTCAACCGTGCGCTCGAACTTCAACCTTCAAATCCGAAAGCGCATTTTTATCTTGGACTCTTATACGAAAAGATGGACAAGCTGGACAAGGCATTATTCCATTTCGAGCAAGCTCATGCAGATAAAATGATTCAAAAAGTTAAGCACAAATTGGAAGAAGTGAAATCCAAAGAATACACTTTACTTCCATTCACAGTTGTAGAAGTGCTGGATGACGAAACTTCCATTCCGGTGCAAACAGAAGCAATGTTTCAAACAAGTGTTGCGCCTCTGCCGGTAGATGAACCAACACCGATTCATCAAGAAGAAAAGCTTCAGATTAAGGATGAGGAAATTGCTTCCGCAGCTGCAGAGAGTGAATGGGTAGAAGGTGGATCAAGCACAGGCAAGATGAGACGTCACGATGTAATGGAAGCGATGGATCAAAGAGAAGAAGAGGAAGAGCTTGTAGAAGACGCTGAAAGTGAAGAAGAGGTGGTAAAAGAAGAAGCAGTCATTGATGACGAAACTCGCCCTCCGATGGATGTAAGTGAATCGGAATCACACGATGAAATGAAATCAGATGATGCGTCTGAAGGAATCAATTCAACTGCAGCATCATTATTCATTCCTGATGAAATGGCTGCAGATATTTCGCAATTTTTGGCTCAGAGCCGTGATGATGAGCCTGTCAATGAGGAAAATTTTGTAAAGGAACCGCCTGGAGAAGCAACGGTTGAAGAAAATCATGTATTGGTTGCTACGGTGGAATCTCCATTTGAAGAACCTCCTGAGGAATTAAGCAAAATTCCAACTCCGGAAGAAGTAGAAAATGCTGTTGCAGAGATGGAACAAAAAGATGATGAACCGGTTGATGAGCAGCGCGAAATACCTCCTGCAAAGGAACCTCCTTCAGAACGTCCTCCATATGAAGAGCCACCTACGGAGCAAGTACCGGTAGAAGAACCGGTTGAAGAACCGCCAGTTCAAGCACCGCAAGAAGAAATTGCAACTAGCGATCCGTTTGGTCCGGATGTAATCAATGATTCAGTTGAGAAATCATTTGCAGCTGCCATTCGTCCGGATCCACACAGCGCTAGGACAATTGAACATACAATTTCAATGGATCCAGTTGAACATGTTGTTCATCCAGTTAAAACGCAAGAGCTTTATCAGCCTGCAAATTTGGATCAATTTTCGCGTGATCGATATTATGTCCAACCATTAATTGGAGCAGATCGATTCCTTTTGATCGATCCACATCTACTTGAAATAATAATTTCCGACAGACTCATCGTTCGAAAAGGAACGATCTCCAGTTTTACCGGCAATCTTTCATTTGAGCCCTGGCAGAAAGATGATCAGACTCTGCCTTTAATACAAGTTAGTGGCGCAGGAATTTTATTTTTAGCGGAAAGGCGTCAGGATATTTACTTGATTTCACTGAACAATGAAACCTTGTTTGTGGAATCGAATCATATTCTTGTAGTTCAATCCGCTTTAAAAGTCGAACCTCACTTTTTCGTAAAGACTCCTTCCGATGATAATTTTGCAATGGTTAAAGTATCAGGTAGAGGAACACTTGCTCTTACCTGTCATTCAAAACCTTTGACTCTGAATGTCTACGATGCAATGCCAGCAAATATTCCGGCAGATGCATTGATTGCCTGGTCCAGGACGACTGACATGTGACATTCTGGCTGACCCGGATCTTAACAAGATCATGATGTCAGGCGAAGGCACAATCCTGTTGCGATTTACCGGCAGCGGCGATGTCGTGGTTGAGCAAGGCAGTCTCTGGGGCGAACGCCGCACCAAGAAGTAATCTCCGCAATTCCGACTTGCCATCGTTTTTCTTCATACATTTTCATTGACTTGATTCATCAAACTGGCTACCCTTGAAAAGGGCTCAGTTTTATTTTTTTCATGAAGAAGTATTTTCTACTGTTATTCCTTCTAATTTTGTCGAAATCTTCTTCCGCCCAAGAGACGGTTTTTCCAAATCCTGCCAGATTCCCAATGCCTGAAGCTTACAAATCCAACGTAGATTTCTGGATGCGCGTTTACGGTGAATGGGAGGATGACAAGCTGGTGATTCATGATTCCAAAAACATGAACATCATTTTTGAAATCCAGGATATGCCTGATGAAAATAGCCTGTTATGGTCCGCTGCACGCGCTGGAATAAGCAAGCGTGTCGATTATTTCAAATCTATCTTGCGACAGCTTCAGTCCGATCCCGCCAATGCGGAGCTTTCCGATGATCATCGAAAAGTTTTTGCACTGTACAAAAATATTTATGACCCTGAAAAATTCAGTAAAGCTGCTGAAAATATTCGCGTGCAACAAGGAATCAAAGATCGTTTTGAGCAGGGTTTATCGCGCATGCATTTATATTTGGATGAAATCAAGAAAGCACTTCGCGAAGAAGGCGTGCCGGAAGAAATTGCCTACCTTCCGTTGGTTGAATCTTCATTTAACAATCAGTCACTTTCAAAAACGCGTGCTGCAGGAATCTGGCAATTCATGCCCGCAACTGCACGAACTTATGCTATGAAAGTAAATTCAGATATTGATGAACGATTAGATCCGTATGTGGCAACGCGTGCGGCTGCGCGTTATCTAAACAGAAGTTATCAGATGTTTGGAAACTGGCCAGTTGCAATTATGTCTTACAATCACGGCCAGCAAGGAATCCGAAATGCGATAAATTCATTAGGTACCAGCGATTTCATAACGATAGTTACACGGTATGACGGAAGATACTTTGGTTTTGCATCAAGAAATTTTTATGCGGAATTCCTTGCAGCTTGCAAAGTGATGGATCAGGCAGACAAGTATTTCAAGAAAATTGATTACGCAAAAGCTCAATCACATGATTCCATCACGCTTTCCAGATCACTGTATGCCTCTTCATTAATTGATCATTCTTCAATAACACGCGAAGAACTTCGAACCCTGAATCCAGCATTACAATCCAGTGTAATTTTTTCAAAAAGACCGATCCCTGCCGGCTATGAACTCAGGTTGCCAGCAGGACGTTACAAAGACCTGATTTCCTTCATCGCCCAGGTTCGCGGAGCTGAACCACAACAAACCACGCAACCAAAACTAGCTGCTGCGAAAATTACACCGGCAACAAACAAAGTTGCGAAAAGCACCCCCCCAGGCTCAAAATGTTCGCAATCTTATGTCGTTCGGAAAGGTGATACGTTGTTTTCTATTTCCAGGAGATTTTCTTCCAGTATCGCAGAAATCCAAAATGCCAACGGTCTGAATCATAGCCGTATTATGCCAGGACAAAAGCTGCGCATTCCAATCTGCTAATGCCCTCCGCTAAAACAGAAGCGTTCGTTCTACGCACTTATCGACTCGCTGAAAACGACAAGATAGCAATTTTGTTTACGCGCGATCATGGAAAAATCCGTTTTGTAGCCAAAGGCGCCAGAAAAATGAAGAATCGTTTTGGTGCTGCTCTGGAAGTGTTAACCCATCTTCACATCTCCTTCTTTGAAAAACCAAATCGCGATCTGCAAATTCTCGATCATGCCGAAATCCTGTTCTCGCCTCACATGCGTGAAGGAGCTTCCCGTACCCATTTCTACCTGTTTTATTTTGCAGAACTAATTCATGAATTCTTTCCCGATCATGAGAAAAATGTCAAAGCTTTTCGCATGCTGTTAAACATCGAAACAGCATTGAAAAATAAGCAAAATCTCGAGTATGTGGCACGCTATCTTGAATTGCATTTGCTGCACTCTCAAGGTATCCTTTCCAGTGTTACATTCTGTTCAGGATGTAACCGCCCCTTTGAGTCTCTCCAGGAACGTCGGTACCTGGGTACAGGGACCGAAATCTTTTGCAAACGATGCCGTACTGCGGAGAGTTATGCATTGTCGGTTCCTCTTGTAAAAAATATCGACAGTTTTGAAAAAGGGGCATTGGATTGGGCGAAAACTCTGCCAGCTCCAGTGATGCAAGAGCTCGGTTCGTTAAATCAAATGTTGATTCAACGATTCCTGGGCAAAGAATTGCAATCCTATCGGTTGAAAAAACATCTGGCAGAATAGTGTAGGGGCGACCGGAAGGTCGCCCTGTTAATTGGAAGGGCGAGCTTCCGCTCGCCCCTACGCATTTAAATAGCTTATGACTTTCCAGGATTTAATATTCTCGTTACAACAATTTTGGGCAAAACAAGGTTGTATTATTCAACAACCTTACGATATTGAAGTGGGTGCCGGGACAATGCATCCTGAAACATTTCTGCGCGTGCTTGGACGCGATCCTTATAAGGTAGCGTACGTGCAGCCGAGCCGGCGGCCTGCCGACGGCCGTTATGGTGAAAATCCTAATCGCCTTTATAAACATCATCAATGTCAAGTCATTTTGAAACCCTCACCAAGCGATGTTCAAGATTTGTATCTTGATAGTCTGCGTTCGTTTGGAATCGATCCTTCGAAACACGATATCCGTTTTGAAGAAGATAATTGGGAATCTCCAACTTTGGGTGCATGGGGAATCGGCTGGCAGGTTCTTTTAGATGGTTTGGAAATCACGCAGTTCACTTATTTTCAGCAAGCAGGTGGAATCGATCTGTCCCCTGTTTCTGCAGAAATTACTTATGGCCTGGAAAGAATCACCGCGATGTTAACTTCAAAAGAAAGTATCTATGACATCGAATGGGTCGAAGGATATACATATGGCCAGGTCCGTCTTGCAGAAGAACAGCAATTCTCAAAATATTCTTTCGAACTTGCGGATATCGAGTTACATTCTCAATTGCTTTCACAATACGAAGCGGAAGCAAAAAGAATGATTGAAGCAGGACTTTTTCTTGTAGCTTACGAATATTGCCTCAAGTGTTCGCATGTTTTTAATGTTTTAGAAGCTCGCGGTGCAATCAGTGTAACTGAAAGAACTGGAATTATTGCACGCATCCGGAATTTGGTTTGCCAGGTTGCACAACAGTACACCGGAGGTGCCTTTCAAATGCCTGAGCTTCTTTTCGAAATCGGTTGTGAAGAAATTCCTGCGGAAGATCTAATTCGATTACCGGAAGAATTAAAACAATCAGCTCAAAAGTCATTTGAGACAAATCGTATTCAGTATTCCGACGTAAGAGCTTTCGCTACTCCGCGAAGATTGACTCTGGTGGCGGATCTCCAAGTAATGCAACAGGATCTAAAGGAGCAGCGCACTGGACCCGCTCGCAAAGTTGCTTTTGATGCCGCCGGAAATCCAACTTCAGCTGGATTAGGCTTTGCAAAAAGTGCCGGACTGCCATTTGAAAAACTCGGCATCAAATCTACCCCCAAGGGTGAATATCTGGTTGCTGAAATTTTGGTAGCTGGCCGCAAAACCCGGGATGTTCTGATAGAAATAATTCCAGCAATTACCAAAGGACTTTCATTTCGCAAGTTTATGAAATGGGGTTCTGAGGATTTTTCTTTCGGACGTCCTATTCGAAATTTAGTATTGCTTTTCGATAATGAAATAATTCCGCTTACTATCGCAGGCGTTTCTTCAAGCCGCTTCACGTTCGGTCATCGTTTCATGGGAAAAAACAAAATAGAAGTTGATAGCTTTGGACAATATAGAAAAACACTTGAAGAAAATGGGGTGATACTTGCGTTTGAAGATCGATCAGATCGGATCCAACATCAACTTCATGACCATTCGGTGAAAGCAAATAGTGCATTGCGCGAAGATAAAGAATTATTGGAGATAATGGCGAATGAAGTCGAATATCCGGAAGTTCTCACCGGAACATTCCCCGAAGAATTCCTGAAGCTGCCGCAAGAAATTTTGATCAATGCCATGCGGAAACATCAAAAATATTTTTGTGCTACCGATGCTGCAGGCAATTTACTTCCTGTTTTTTTTACAGTGCTTAATATCCATGCTACAGATCCTGAACTGATCCGAAAAGGACACAAACGTGTGTTGATGGCGCGGCTGCGTGATGCAGAATTCTTCTGGCGTGAGGATTTGAAATCGGATCTGATTACACTTCAAAATAAGCTGAGCCGTGTTACGTACCACGAGAAACTCGGTTCGTATACCGAGAAAGTAAGCCGGATGCTAAGAATATCGGATGAAATCATTAAACAGACAAAGCTTGAAGAAATTAGTCCGAAACTTCGAAAACTGATTCAAATGAGCAAGGCAGATCTGGTGACCTTGATGGTTGGAGAATTTCCTGAGTTGCAAGGAATTATGTCCGGATTGTTTGCCCGCGAAATGAAATTGCCGGAAGAAGAATGGCAAGCTCTTTATGATCAGTATTTGCCGGCTTCCGCTGAAGGCAGCATGCCTCGAAATCTGTTGGGAGCTTTCTTATCGCTAATTGATCGGATTGAAATTCTTACATCAGGTTATGTGTTAAACATGATTCCAACTGGTTCTCGCGATCCATATGCTTTGCGCCGTGCAGCTACAGCTGTAATCCGAATCCTTTTGGATTTTCGATTAAAAATGGATCTGCGGCCGATCATCGATCAGGTATTCACCCTGTACAATCTCAAAACGAAACTCAGCCGTGATGAGATGCTGCATGGAGTAATGGAGTTATTGGAAGCGCGATTTAGATTTTTGATGGAACAGCGCGGAATTGCCCACGATTATTTAAATGCAATTTTGACTGTTGGGTCCGGAATTTTTCTGGATGCATTTAATCGGGCAAATGCACTCTGGTCGAAGAATCAATCTGAAGATTTGAAAACTCTGGCTCGATGCTTTAAAAGGATCAATAATATTATTTCCGGCCAGCCTGATCATCAAATTGATCCGGAAAAACTGACTGAGGATGGAGAAAAAAGATTGAATCAGGTGTTTACGGATATGGAATTCCGGGTCAGTCAGTTAATTCAGGAAGGGCAATATCTCGATGCGCTGGACATTATGGTTACTCTCGGTTCCAGGAGATCGATAATTTTTTTGATGAAGTGCTGGTGATGGCTGAGGATGAACAATTGCGCAACAATCGCATAGCATTGCTGCAAAAAATCAGTCATTTATATCGTAAAATTGCAGATTTTTCGCAGCTGCAGATTGAAATGTAAGAGAGCGTCCGCGTAGGCGGACATTGAAGATCGCGGACTTTAGTCCGCTAAAGGAAGGATCGTTATGAGTGAGAAACACATTTATTTTTTTGGTGAAGGCAAAGCAGAAGGCACGGGCCAGATGAAAGATTTACTTGGAGGCAAGGGTGCTGGTCTGGCTGAAATGACAAATCTTGGCATTAATGTTCCGCCGGGTTTCACAATTACAACACGAGTTTGCACGCTCTTTTATGAAAACGGTGGAAAGGTAACAGAAAGCCTGGTGGAAGATCAGAAGAAAAATTTGCAACGTTTAGAAAAAGTATTGGTTAAAAAACTTGGAGATCCTGAAAATCCTTTGCTGGTTTCAGTGCGCTCTGGTGCAAAATTTTCGATGCCCGGAATGATGGATACGATTTTAAACCTTGGCTTGAATGATCGAACCGTTGAAGGATTGGCCAAGCTTACGGACGACCGGCGTTTTGCACTGGATAGTTATCGGCGTTTCATTCAAATGTTTGGAAACGTAGTGCTGAATATTGCAAAGGAAAAATTTGAAAAACAACTTTCCGCAGTAAAGCAAGAAAAAAACGTAAAGTTGGATACTGAATTAAAATCTGAGGATTGGACTGAAGTGATTCGCAGATTTAAAGATGTCGTCCGGCAAGAAACAGGAAAAGATTTTCCTCAAGATCCGCAAGTGCAACTCGACATGGCTCGCGATGCGGTGTTTCAATCCTGGAATAACGACCGTGCGCGCTATTATCGAAAACAAAATAAGATTCCTGATGATCTTGGGACGGCAGTAAATGTGCAGGCCATGGTTTTCGGAAACATGGGAGATAAGTCCGCAACCGGTGTAGGCTTCACCCGAAATCCATCAACAGGCGAATCGCAATTCTATGGTGAGTATTTAACGAATGCTCAAGGTGAAGATGTTGTTGCAGGTATCCGCACACCGAAAGCGATTACAGGATTAAAACAGGACATGCCGGCTGCATTTGAACAGTTAGTGGATATCACATCGCGTTTGGAAAAACATTATCGCGATGTGCAAGACTTCGAATTCACAATCGAAAATGAACGGCTGTTCATGCTGCAAACGCGAACCGGCAAACGCACCGCAGCAGCCGCTGTGAAAATTGCGGTAGATATGGTGAATGAAGGATTGATTACCAAAGAGGAAGCTGTGTTGCGGATCGATCCCGCACAATTAGATCAGTTGCTGCATCCCATCATTGATCCATCGCAAAAAGTAGATGTGGCTGCAACCGGACTTCCTGCATCACCCGGCGCTGCAACTGGTGTGATTGCATTTACTGCAGATGAAGCGGTTGAAGTTGTTGAGAGAGACAAGTTGCCGGTGATTTTGGTGCGTGAAGAAACAGTTCCCGATGATATTCATGGAATGGATGTCGCGAAGGGTATTTTGACAGCACGCGGCGGCATGACCAGTCATGCAGCAGTAGTTGCCAGAGGAATGGGCAAACCATGTGTAGCCGGTTGTGAATCGCTTCAAATTGATGAACAAAATCGAACACTACGGATCGGCGACAAAGTAGTAAAAGACGGTGAATACATCACCCTTGATGGTGGAAAAGGTCACGTTATTATTGGAAAGGTGAAATTGCAGGATGCGGAGTTAAGCGGCGAATTCGGGATTTTAATGAGTTGGGCGGATGAATTTCGAAAACTTAAGGTTCGCGCAAATGCTGATATTCCCCGAGATGCTCAAGTAGCAAGACGTTTTGGCGCACAAGGGATCGGCCTTTGCCGTAGTGAACATATGTTTTTTGATCCCGAACGTATTCCGGTAATTCAGGAAATGATTCTGGCTCGCGACGCAGATGAACGGAAACCAGCGCTGCAAAAAATCAAAGAATGGCAGCGTTCTGACTTTATCGGTTTGTTCCGCGAAATGAATGGATTTCCCGTAACCGTTCGGTTGCTTGATCCGCCATTGCATGAATTTTTACCACGCCGTGAAGAATTAATGCTGGACATTGCGCATCTAAAATCGCAGTCACGCCTGGACGCTGAAAAGAAAAAGGATTTAGTTCGCAAAGAAGCTTTATTAAAGCGTGTGAGTGAACTTCATGAAATGAATCCAATGTTAGGACATCGTGGTTGCCGTTTAGGTTTGACTTATCCTGATATTTCAGAAATGCAAATCGAAGCGATTTGTGAGGCCGCTGCAGAAGTTCAAAAAGATGGCGTGCGTTGTACGCCGGAAATCATGATTCCATTGGTAGGAATTGCAGAAGAGTTCCGTCTGGCGAAAAAGCAGGTTGATGAAGTTGCCGAACGCGTCTTCACTAAACTCGGAATTCGAGTTTTGTATCTTACCGGAACGATGATTGAGTTACCCCGTGCAGCTTTGATCGCGGATGAAATCGCGCGCGAAGCCGAATTCTTTTCGTTTGGTACAAATGATCTGACGCAAACCACTTACGGATTCTCGCGCGATGATATCGGCAAATTTTTGCCGAAATATGTTGACATGAAAATTTTGCAGAAAGATCCATTTGTCACCATTGATCGAAAAGGTGTCGGACAGCTGATGAAGACTGCGGTAGAAAAAGGACGTTCAGCGCGTGGTGATTTGAAGCTGGGAATTTGTGGTGAACATGGCGGAGATCCTGAATCGGTGGAGTTCTGTCATTCACTGAAATTGAATTACGTAAGCTGTTCACCGTTTCGGGTTCCAATCGCACGCTTAGCGGCAGCACAAGCGGCGTTAAAAGAAAAAGGTGCGGGCGATCTTTCCAAGGCCCAACTGTAATGACTCACCACAATGGCACAAAGGCTACGAAGATATTTTTAATTAATAAAATTAACTTTGTGTACTCTGTGCCTTTGTGGTGAAATCTCAGATGTTATTAAAGGATGGAATTTTCCGTTTAGAACTCATTCCCACACTTCATGGTTTTACAACCCGCGAGTGGGGCAATCTTGGGTATGGAAAAAATCCGGGAGATCCGGATGTCACGGCAAACCGTGAGCGGCTATTTGCGGCTTTAAACGTTCGTGATCGAATCCACATCCAGCCGAAACAAGTTCACTCCGCAACTGTCATTGATGCGAATCAATTTGTTCCAGGCCAGGAAGCTGATGCATCTTTCGCCAATTCATCTCAGCATCTGCTTTCGGTATTAACCGCGGATTGTGTTCCGATTCTGTTTTATCATGCCGATGGTGTGGTTGCCGCTACACATGCCGGTTGGCGCGGGCTATTGAATGAAATAATTCCAGCGACTTTAAAAGCGCTTCCCCAAAATCCAGTCGCTGTTCTTGGTCCGGCTATTGGGAAATGTTGTTATGAAGTCGGTGAAGAACTGGCAAAAGATTTTTCGGATCGATTCGGTGAGAGTGTTGTAGATCGCAATTACGAAAAACCGCATATCGATCTAGTAGGTTCAGCAATTCAGCAGCTTCAACAAGGTGGAGTTTCGGAATTAGAAGCCGCTCATTTTTGTACTAAATGCCACCCCGATTTATTCTTCTCATACAGACGCGATGGTTCTTCGGCCGGCAGATGAGTTTTATAGGAATAGAGGATTGAGGATAGAGAAGAGAGGATAGAAAGGGTCGCAATCCTCAATTTTCTATCTTCTATCCTCGATCCTCTCTTCAGATGGCTCTCTGATTATTTTTCTTCAGCAACACACTTTGGCCCGCAGTCACTGAATCAAATCCGAAACGATCGCGAACAGAATCAACGTGTTCATGTAATATGCGCGCTTTAACATCAGCGTCATTTGGAAATAATTCGAATTGTCCGGTCTCAGGCTCAAAATGGGAAAGATGAATTCCGATCAAACGGATCCTGACACGGCGCTGCCAATTCTTTTGCAAAAGATCCATTGCTGCGCGAAAAACACCTTCATCTAAATTAGTAGCAACATCCAGCGTTGTAGCACGCGAAACACGTTTTAAATCGGTGTATCGAAGTTTCAATGTGACAGTCCTGGCTTTACGATGTGTTTTGCGCAATTCATTACAAGCCTTTTCCACCAGCATGTGTAACATCGCCGCAAGATATTCTTCATTAACTGTATCTTCTTCAAGAGTTAATTCGCGGCTGATCGATTTAGATCCGTTATCAACGATACCTAACATTTCACTATCAATTCCGCGTGCACGTTTGGATAGTGCAGTTCCATTCACTCCAAAAACTGCTTGCATCAAATCGGCAGGCACTGCAGCAAGTTCACCAATCGTAGCAACGCCCATGTCCTGTAATTGCGTTTCCATTTTTTCGCCGATTCCAGGAAGTGAGCGGATCGGTAATGAACGAAGAAAAGATTCTTCGTATCCAGGAAGAATAAATAAGAAGCCGTTCGGTTTCGCAAAATCAGAAGCTACTTTTGCCATTAAGCGATTGCGTGCAACACCGATAGAAGCATTTAAATGAACTTCATTTTGAATCGCCGTACGAATTCTTTCGGCAGCTGCAGCTGCGGAACCATAAAGACGTTCGCAGCCATACAAATTAATGTAAGCTTCATCAATGGATACCCATTCAACTTCAGGTGAGTATCGTTCCAGAATGCGTGCAACACGATCGGAATATTCCGCGTAGGCATCATAATGTGCAGGAACAAAAATTAAGTTCGGACAAAGTTTGCGGGCATGATAGCTTGGCATTGCAGATTTCACACCAAACTTGCGTGCTTCATAGGATGCAGATGCAACAACACCCCTGCCTGTAGGATCTCCACCCACCGCTACGGCTTTGCCCCGCAGCGCCGGATTTAGAAGCTCCTCCACCGCTACAAAAAATGCATCCATGTCTACGTGAACTATCATATTGTTTTAAACATAAGGACTTTAAACTCAAAAAACCACCTTATGTAGTAGTATTATCGACAGATATCCACAATTAGTTGCTACGAGCCGAATTAATATTTCCTTAAAATTCCAATGACTATTCCCTGGATTGTGATCCGATCCGATGGATAACTGATCGGTTTCATGTCCGGATTTGCCGGTTGTAACCGGATCATCCCGCCGCGTTCCCGATAAAATTTTTTCAACGTCGCTTCCTCACCATCGATCAAAGCAATTACCATTTCACCATTTTCAGCAGTCTTACGATCTTCCACCATCACATAATCACCATCTCGAATCTGTTCATCGATCATTGAATTTCCGCGCACCTGAAGTACGTAAGTCCTACCTCTGGTCTTCACCATATCTGCGGGAACTGAAATGACTTCATCGATAGTGATCGCTTCAATCGGTCGACCAGCAGCAACATAGCCAAGAAGCGGAACTTCCGATCCATGTGTTTCGGATTCAACAGGAATGAGCTCAATGGATCTGCTTGAGTAATGTTTTCGCCGGATCAGCTTTTTCTCTTTTAAATGAGTCAAATGTTTATGAACGGTGGCCAGCGAGGTATAGCCAAAATGTTCTCCAATTTCTTCCAGCGTTGGAGAATAACCATTGGTCTGAATAAATCGATCGATAAAATTCAGAATTTGTTTTTGAGTTTTTGTTAAATACAAATGAGCTCCTCCTTTGGTTTTTCCAGGGGCGGATCGAAAAATCCGCCCCTTAAAGCATAGGCGAAGAAAAAGCGAAAATCAAGAAGCTCTTTTAACGCCGAGTACGCCGAGCTAATTAATAAAAATTCTCGGCGATCTCGGCGTTGAAAAAAGTTGTCAGCCTGCATTACTATTGATTGGGGAAAAAAGGGGAGACATTTTTTGAGGAGATTTAGATGCGTGAAGAGTATGAAGAAAAGTCCTTTAACCCTTTGAAGTTCGGAGTTCTGGCTGCGGCAATCGTAGCTGTGATTGTTACCTTCCTTTTGTATTTCAACTCTTATCGCGAAACCAGGGATCAGCAAGCTTTGGAAAAGTCGGCAATGCAAGAAGAAATTACCAAGCTAAAAAAAGATAAAAGTGAACTGGAGTCTAAGTTGGAAACGCTTGATAAAGCATCGAAGTCAAGCGCAGAAAGTTTAGAAAAACAGCTTAAATCCAGGGATTCACAGATTAGCAATGTGAAACGAGAAATGGAATCAGATAGCAAAGCAGCTGACGCAAAAATCGCACAAATCAAGAAAGAGAAGGAAGCAGTTGCATCGGATCTGGCGCAATTGAAAAAAGATTTTGATGATCTGAGTGTAGAGAAAAAGAAAGCATTGGATCAAGTTACAAAGCTACAAAATGATATCAAGATGGTGCGTCAGGAATCGGATCGGAATGCGAAAGAAATGAAAGTGATGCGCGATAAGTTAAACAAGATAGATGAAGGTGATCGCGCTGCTGCGGATGCAATGGTGGAACAATTGGCTACGGCTCGGCAGGAATTAAAAAGCGAACGTGCAGCGCGCCAGAAATTGGAACAAGAATTGACTCAATTACGCGGACAACAACCTCCGCAATGATGAATTGGGATTAGACGACTTTTTCTACTTTGCCGGAGCGAAGGCAGCGAGAGCACACTTTTAATGTCTTCACTGATGCACCAATTTTCACTTTCGCTTTATGAAGGTTCGGCTTCCATCGGCGATTTGTGACGTTATGGGCATGGCTGACGTTGTGCCCTTTCAGTGATCCTTTTCCGCAAATATCACATTTGTAAGCCATTTTGTATTATTACTCCTCAGTCTGGACACAAGCTCTTAGGCCGGTTAGACGATTTTTGGGGAACGCAGAATATAACATAATCCGCTATTCCCGGCAACTCTCTACCGATTCTTAGGCGAGATAGGGTAAGCTTTGCATGCAAGGTGAAGGAGACTCTATGCCGACGCATTTAAAAGGACCATCGATTATTAAGGCAGCCGGAAACAAACCGAAAGTGATTGAAGAATTCATTGGACGCGTAAATTCTGGAACTGCCGGTGTTAGCATTGCTCGAATGAAAAATCCGCAAGGATGGATTGAACCTGGGCAAACACCGGAGTTCGAAGAATTTACAGTGGTTTTGCGCGGAATGCTGAAAGTTCAATCACAATCCGGAACGATTGAAGTTCGCGCAGGTGAGGCGGTGATTTCACATAAAGGAGAATGGGTTCAATACAGCACACCTGAATCTGATGGCGCTGAGTATATTGCGATTTGCCTTCCAGCGTTTTCTATGGAAACTGTTCATCGAGACGAATGACAAGATCTGAACGACTAATCGACTTCCGTTTCGTTCTGATAGTTTTTTTGATTTCCAGAATTGCTCTTGAAATTGTCGGAATTCTTTCCGCATTTTATTTTCCGCCGGCTCAAGCCGTATTCAAAATTCGTGATTTGCAATATCACACTCGCCAATCTTTGCCGCAGGAAATGTGGGCGCGTTGGGATTCTGAATGGTATCTGCTGATTGCAGATCATGGCTACGCTTCCTACGAATATTTTAAGGACGCTGGCGGCGGAAGATATTTACAACAAGACTCTTCAAAGTTTTTTCCAGCATATCCGATTGCTATTCGCACCTTAACATTCATCACTGGAAACAGTGTGCTCTCAGGCATTCTTATTTCAAATGTTTGTGCGTTGCTATTCTTATATTTCTTTCTTCGTCTTGCTTCAAAATTCATGAGCACTGAAAATGCTGTCAATGCTGCAATTTTGTATGTTGTCTTTCCAACAAGTTTGTTTTTGAGCGCAATTTATGCTGAGGCGATGTTCCTTGCGGCAATTGTTGCTGCGTTTCTTTTCATAGAGGAACGAAAAATTTGGCCCGCCTTGCTTGCCTGTGCAATTGCAGTTCTTACACGCCCTCAGGGTGCACTTGCGCTTCCGGCGCTTGCATGGCTTGCATGGCAAAAGTTTGAGGCTCGGCGGATCATTGCAACAGCTGGAATTATTGCTGCTGTTTGTATTCCGCTTGCCGGATATTTGATGTACATCGATAACACTTTCGGATCAATGTCGTGGATTTCACAAAGCCAAACCTACTGGCGCGGTGAAATGAAATATCCGTTTTATGCATTTGTACGGTTCTTTCAAAATACGATTGCGATTCATGGTCAACACAATTCGATGATCGATTTCACATTTGCTATTGTTCAAATCATTGTGCTGATCTTCTCCTTCCGCAGAATTCCTTTGCCGTACACTTTGTATAGTTTGATTGTCTTATTATTCCCGTTAAGCAGCTCGCTGTTTTCTTTTTCCAGACTCTGTCTCGCGAATTTTCCCTTCTTTCTTGTATTACCTCCGCTGCTAGGGCGCTGGAATCTGCCTGTTCAAATTTTTTGCGCAATCATTCTGGCGTTTTTTATGGCAGCGTTTGCGAATTGGTTCTGGGTCGCTTAGTGGGACTCTGTGTCCTTGTGGTTGTTATAAAACGATGACCTTTTGAAAATAAATCTGTAGGTTATCTCAGACAACCGTTGTGGAACTTCCACAAATTGATTGTGCAACATTTGTGAAACTTTAAAATGACCATCGCGCGGAATCATCCCTGTTCCAACCTGGATCACCATAAAAAGATTCCAGATGATAAAAAAGATCGAAACTACCGGCACGAGTTTCGATTGCCAATGCGAATAAAGTGCAGCCAACCCAAATGTAAAAACGATTATGCAGCTAATTAAGTAACGAAGCCCGAATCCAGATCCACCTTGCCAGGTGTCGGCACAAATTACGAAATAAAACTGTAAAAGAAACACCAGCACCAGAAGCCAAAGACTTTTTTCAGTTTTTATCAAAGAGAAAAATCCGATAATGCACAAAACGATTACCGGTGTCCAAAGAAATAAACCATGATAAGTTGAAAAAAGCACAGGAAGAAAATATTTACCGTTCCAAAAAAGTTTACCTTCTAAGTTTCCGGTTGAGTATGGATTGAGTTTACCGTTTAGTACCCACCATATGCAGAGCTGAGGAATAAACATCAAAAAGGCAGCAGCAAGGCAAACCAGTTTCAAACGGATTTGTTTGCGATCAAACACCGGGATTACAAGAAAGAGTGCATCTTGCCATCGCACGATTGCAGCCAAACCACCAACAATGCCGATTAAGAACCATGCGGACACAGAATCTTTGTTACGAAGTTTGTACCATGTAAACACAAACAAGCTTGTTGTGAAAATGGAAGTTGCATGCGACATCGGTGGAGTAACATACATGTAGTAGACTGCGTGCGCTCCGAACCACAGAGTCAGCACAGCCCAAAAAGAGATCCAGGCTGAAAAGAAATCGCGCAGGATTCTGTATTGCAGAAGAAATCCAAGAAAGCCGTAAAGTGCACTCGCAAAGCAAATCGCAAGCACATATGGAAATGAAAATCCATCTGCCGGATAGTTGTGTGTCGCTTTCACATACAAATCCGCAGCCGCAAAAAATGGTGCCCACAAAATCGCACATCCAATCGGCGCATCATTGCGAGCATAGCCAGTGGAATTCAAACGATCGATGAATGCCTTTTTGAAATTCTGTTGTTTTGTTGGAGCGAGATTGTAAAGGTACTGGTATTCATTTTGAAAATTCAGATCGTGATCTTTCCAAACTGATCGAAGGTATGCGTAATATTGGATTTCATCTCCGCTGTAGATTCGCGGGGTGAGAAGAATTAAGGAAACAACAAAGATTAAAACTAAAGCGAGGAAACCGCGTTCTGTAAATAAAAATCCGGCTGGATGGCGTTCCGCCTTTACCATTTTGTGGAATAAATCAGAACATACTCTTTGCCAAGCAACGGTACTTGATACTCAAGTTTGAACCGTGGATCGTTTGCTAGCAGTTGCTGACGTGGTTTGGTAACGATATCGGTATTAATCACGATGTAGTCAGGCTTTCGTGTTGAAAGATATTGGATCATCTTTTCATTGATTCCATCGCCTTTTTCGCGATATTCCTTGCTTTGCAAATTCAGCCATCCCGAAAAATCTACGAGTTTGCGCTGCGCAAAATATGGAATCACTCCAATTTCTTCAGACGCGAAAGTCGATAATGCGGGCGTATTATTTTTCAGCCATAACCCTGCTTCTTTATATGCAGGATAAGCGGTCAACTTTTGATCGCTGCGTGTTTGATCGTAATAGTAAATATTCAGTAAGAAATAGAAAAAGAAGCAGACCATCACTGTCCCGAACATAAAGAATTGCGACCATTTCGGTGATCTGAAATATTTTTCAGAAACCATTTTCAGGTAAGTCATTGAAAACAATCCAATGAACGGCAATAGATGAACGTAGTAGCGGCGATTATCAAGAAATGGTCCATAAAAAAACATACAGAAGGTTACCCAGATAAATAAAAACATGAAACGTGGAAGACGTTCTCGAATTTGTGAAAGTGCCGATATGACTGAAGCTATGATCAATATTGGAAAAAACAGAATCAAGATACCGCCAAGAAAATGTGGAATTTTCCGGAGCGCCCACGGATTTAATTTTGCACTTCCGGAACTTGGAAGCAGGGTTGAATGCGTTCCAATATAAGCAAACCAGAGAGCAGGTAAGGCAATCATTACAATTAAACGGACAAACGCGTCTTTCCAACGAAATTCATCATTTCGGTGATCGATATACAAATGATTCAAATACAACAATCCCGCAAATAGCGCACCTTCATATCGCGTAAGGATTGCTAACCCAAGAAAGACATAAGTCCAGATTGATTGTGGATGAAACAAATATGTATACAGCGATAGCAACAGCAGGAATGTGAACAATGTGAAGTCTTGTGGTCCTGCGCTCAGAATCGCTTCGAGCGGAGATGCTGCCCACACTAACGCACTGGTGAAAGCGATAAATGGATTCGATGTAATTCGGAAGGCAATCAAAAATAACAATACAGTTGTTGCTAAACTGAATCCAAGATTCACGAACTTCGCTGTAACGAGCGCGCTTTCTTGAAACAAAAAATGTTGAGCAGCAAGAATGAACGTTAGTAAGGGAGTTGCAGCATGCGAGATTTCGCCTGGATTAAAACTAAAGCCATTGCCTTCAGCAAGATTTCGAGCATACACATGGAACACGTAAGCGTCATCATAGGTTAAGTAGTAATCTCCAAAAAATAAGAAGTGAATGATGAGTGATAATGCGATTGTGCCTGTAATGAGCCAGCGGGATTGACTTAGAATCTCTGCTGCGGTTGCTTCCTCTTCTGGATGGAATACTGTTTTCTTAAAAGGAATAATTTCGGTCATACTTTGATCATTACGTGATTCGTATTTGAATATTTACTAAAACGAAGACGGAAAATTGTTTGGATAGCTTTAAAAATTTCAGAGCGCGAGATTTTTGATTTTCCGGCCCGGCGTTCAACAAATATGATTGGAGTTTCAGCGACTCTGAGATTTCTTTTCGCAGCACGAAATAAAATTTCGACCAAATAGGAATATCCTTCAGCCATTACAGTTTCGAAATCCAGCTCTTCTAATGCACGGTTTTGATATAAACGGAATCCGGAAGTGCAATCGGAAGGTTGTAGTGAAAGAACCAAGTGAGCCATTGAGTTGGCTATTCTGCTGATCAAGATCCGGACCCAACTCCAATTTTGGGTCGCGCCACCTGGAACATAACGTGAACCAATTACTAAGTCTGCATTTTTGGATGTTTGGATTATTTCCGGGATATGAACAGGATTATGCGAAAAGTCAGCATCCATGGTGATTGCGGCGTCATAACCTTGATCCATGGCATAACGGAAGCCAGCTGAATAGGCTGTGCCTAATCCCAGTTTTTTTGCGCGACGTAGAACCTGTACCCGACGCTGTCCTCCGAATTGATCGTCGATTGCAGCCGCTGTACCATCCGGAGAGCCATCATCGATCACAAGAACATCGACCGGTTCAGGCAGATCTAAAATCGCTTTAACCAGGGGAATGATGTTTTCCCTCTCGTTATAGGTAGGAATTAAAACCAGTGTTTTCATCGAAATACAGCATAATTCAATGCATTAGTATAGCATTTAGAGTATTGAGTTCCGAGTACTGAATACTGAGTTATCCGGAACTGATATAATTGCTGAAGTCTTTAAACTTTGGGGAGAGTTCATGGCAAAAACAGTTACGGGGAAAGTTGGTGACAAGGTTGTTGAGAGTGGGAATTACATTTGTATGAACTGCGGACATTATCAATTTTTCGAAGCACATGATGATTTCGAAGATTGTACGTCATGCGGGGAACCGGATATTGTCTGGGAATTGGAGTGAATCAAACTCCAAATAACAGTAAGATTAGTCCGATTGCGAGCAGCACGAATATCGCACCAAAACCTAACCAAATATAGATTTCGTATCCACCTTTTTCTTTAATTTCAAGAGGAGCGGACGCACTTACTTCCTCTTCTACCTTTGGTGTTTCTGCTTTTGGTTTTGGTGGTTCAGGTGCAACTTCTTCAGCAGGTGGATCTGGAACAGCTGGCGGTGGTGGTGGTGGTGGCTCAACTGCGGCAGGTTGCGGTGGTTCTTTCTCATGTTCCGCTGTGCCCGTTCGTTGACCCAAATTGGGTTCTGTTCCTGAAGGACGTCGCAATAATGCAGCTTCAGGCGGCATAGCCTCCATGATTGTAGCACCAGGTTCGCCCTCAAATCTGATTCGATAGGGCGCGATTGTAACAACATCCATAGCGTTTAGCGGATATTTTTCCTTGGCGACAATTGGTGCACCGTTTAACAGCGTGCCATTCGTGCTTCCGAGATCCGTTACGTAATAACTGTCGTTTTCCAAAAGGAACGCAGCGTGTGATCCTGAAATTTCCGGCCGGTTAAAATGGAGATCGTTTCCTGGTTTACGTCCGATTGTGATTCGAGGTCGATCAAACGAAATTTCCTGGTGAGAGTTATCGATGTCAGATTCAATAATCAGCCTGGCTGGCATAGTGGGTATGGTACCGCTACATTCTTAATTCGTAAAGTAGTTCATTTTATGGTTCAACCGCGCATAAACTGATCTGGAATCTAAACAAGTTTACGATTAATATTCGTATTTCATTTCTTCTTGACTCTGGCTGACTAAATCCCAAGGTAATCATTTCACCATAAACCGAGTTCTATTTTAACCCGACCAACCAGCCGCCTTCCTGACCGTTAGAACGAATTACGTAAGTCCCTCTTAGATTTCTACCTTCCATCTTTCCAACAAAATCTACCGCGCGCCCATCTTTTTCAGTCATTGAAAACTCGACTGGGAATGATGATGTCTTTCGATATTGACCAAAAACTTGAAACATCCCGATCGTTTTTCTGAATTCATTTTTGAATCCGCCGCTTCCACCAAGATCCATTCTCCACACTAATGTAGCTGTGCCTGATATGGAACTTCCTTGCTGCCGCAGTTTTAGATCCAGATCCAGAGTAGACTCGCGAATGTTGGAATAAAGTTTATTGTCCATTGTTCCGCTCCAGGTGCCCTCAACTTTTGCTACTCTGGCAGGAAGTCCAAAACTTAATGAAAGCAGTTTCGATTTTTGATCTGCGGGGACAGTATTTAAAAAATCAACGGCGTAATAACGTCCGCCGCTTTGATCATTTCCAACAGCGTAAAAATTTTCGATCTGTTCGAAAACGAGACCACCTGAAGCTACAATTCCAGTATCTTCAGGACTTTTTACTTGAACAAAAGTGCGATAGTACGACCACAACAACATTTGCCACCATTTTGCCAATTCCTCTAATTCAACTCCGCGCTGATTTAATTTGCTGTAGGCATAAGTATCTTCAGACAAAACTCGCAACAACGGCGATTTCGTACCATCAACTGCTCCATCCGCAAAAAGCGAATAGGCATTATCTTGATTCGAGATTGTTACCTGGGCATCTGGATTGGATTGAAAATAAGTAACAGCGTTGTTCAGATTTTTCGCAACTATTTCGGCTCGCTCACGACTGCTTCCTGCATCATCTTTTGCCACCAAAACCAAAAGTGGACCTATGTTTGTTTCAACCGAATATTCATTAAAACCGAGAGGCGTTGCATATGGTTTTGCTACAAACGAAAGTCTGAACACTTCCTGCGGGTTTTCAATCACAGGAGGTGCCCGGCAAAATTATGAAGTCCATTGTATTTTTTGTCCGCATATTATTGATTCGAACTGTAACCGGAACCTTAAGCCCCTCGTCAGGAATGTTATCTGCAGGACTCGGAACTGTGGCAATAATGTCATCACCATCCACCCGAGTACCAGCGAGATCGCCGCCGAATAACACACTCGTGGATTGACCGGGCATATTCGTTTTGATTCGCACTTCAGATCCAACTCCGCCTGAAAGGGGATTCATATTTTGAATGCGAGGGGCAATCAGCACTTTGAAATTGATTCGCGAAAGAACATCTTTTTCGCCCATCACCAGAATTTCTGAATCGGTTTCCGCACCAGAAAGATTGGGAAAATCAGGTAATTTTATTTCCAAACCCTCTTTATCGCGCTTTAAGACAAATGCATCTTGATCCAAAATCTTTACAGCTTTCACATCTTCAGGATCAAAGCTTCCCTGAACATGAATTAAATCCCCAGTACTCCCTTTTTCAGGACTCGCTAAGGGTGGCGTTAATGAACCTTTTCCCCAAATGAAAAATATGATCAGACCTAAAACTGAAAGCCCCAATACTATTCCGCCGATAGCTCCAAGTGAATATCCACGGCGGACTTCTGGTAGTTGAACAGGAACTTCTTCTCTTTCTTCAACAGCGACTGCACTTTCTGCAGCTTCTTCTTCAGATTTTTTCTCTGCCGCTTCAGCACCTTCTGCAGCAGACTCTGCACCTTCTCCGGCAGCAGCCTCTTCAGCGATTTTTTCTCCTTCTTTCGCAGCAGCATCCGTTACTTCTTTTGATTGCAATTTACCCGGTGTGCTGTCGGTCATTTGCATATCTTCCAGCTTTGATAACAATGCTTCCGCGGGATTGCTGAAGATGAGAATTACAGGAGCTGAGCTTGATTGTTGTCCGAATCGAATTTCATCACGGTCACGCAATCTGCGACTTCCACTGATCCGCTCATCGTTGATGAAAGTTCCATTGGCACTGTTTAAATCTTTAATGAAAGCACCAGACCATGACAATGAGAGTTCAGCATGTCTGCGTGAAACGCTGGGATGTTCGATGACGATATCAACACCGCTTGTTCTGCCGGAAATCAGAGTTGTGCCTTCAGTCAGCTCATACTGTTTTCCATTTTCCGGGCCGCCCATCAAAATGACTCTCGGTTTTTCGGCCGTGCTGGTTTGCCAGGAACCGAGAACTTCCATGACCATCTGTCGCGCAACCTGAACTGTTGCCCCAGAATCGATCCCCAAAACGTTGATGCCTGTGGAAAAATACAGATCGAAGGTTTGAATTCTAATCAGATCGCTGTCGCTAAGAAGCTTTTTTTCACCAGCCACCAGGCGCTCACCATTGAGAAAAGTTCCATTGATGGAACCTCGATCGATCAAGTAGTAGTTGTCGTTTTCTTTTTCGATTTGGGCGTGGTATCCCGAGACGGACGCCATCGGGAGTTGAATATCATTCTCTTTTAATCGGCCGATAGTAATTAACGGCTGATCAAACTCATAGCTGTAATCCTTAGTCCCGCCCTCGGTGAGCTGGGCTTTTACGACCAACTTGATCATAGGGTTTTAAGAAAGGAGCATAGCACAAATTCTTAGTGACTCAGCGGTTTAATTCTAGCAATTGGCAAAGCAAATGGATGATCATTCCATGAACTTCCTGAATTCGTGGAGTGGACTGGTGCGGCACAATAAGCGCAGCATCGCATAGCAGCATTGCACGTCCGCCATCCCGGCCTAGAAGACCAACCGTCTGGCATCGCTTATCCCGAGCCATTTTCAAACCCTCTACAATGTTAGTAGAGTTTCCGCTGGTCGAAATGGCAATTGCAAGATCTGATGGATCCGCAAGGGTCTCGATTTGTTTGGCGAAAATGGAATCGAAACCTTCATCATTGCTTATGGCAGTCAGTAAGGATGTATCGGTATGCAGCGCATGAGCACGCATTCCGATCGGGGAATTTTCGACCCTATGCATGAGTTCGGCAGCAAAATGTTGGGCATCTGCTGCTGAACCACCATTTCCAAAAATCAATACCTTCCGTTTTTGATTTCGAACTTCTTTGAGCAGTTCATAAACCTGGAGCATGTTGTCCATGTTCTTGTTGAAAAACTCCCGTTTTAAATCAAGGGAAGCTTCAACGGAGCTTCTGATAAAATTTTCAGCGTCACTCATATGATTAGCATCGCATCGCCATAGCTATAAAATCGATAGCCTTCGTTCACAGCATGTTCATAAGCTTTACGGATGTGTGTATATCCGCCAAAAGCTGCAACCAGCATTAAAAGCGATGACTTTGGAAGATGAAAGTTCGTAATGAGACCGGAAGTAATTAGGAATTTGTAGCCGGGGTAGATGAATAGCCCTGTGCTTCCTTGAAGTTCACCGGTAGCAGCGATGCTTTCAATGGTACGAGTTGTTGTTGTGCCTACAGCAATGACGCGGCGCGCATTCTGAATTTTTTTCCAGGCAGCTGATGAACAAAAATAAGTCTCCGGATGGAGGCTGTGTTTTCGTATGTCGTTGCTTTTCACCGGACGGAATGTTCCGGGTCGTACATGCAATGTAATTCGCGCAGTTTGAATACCACGTTCGCGAAGATCATTCAGGATTTTGCGAGTAAAGTGAAGGCCGGCTGTTGGTGCTGCAATCGAACCACGAATTTTAGCGTAAATAGTCTGATATCGTTTTTGATCCATCGAATCTGGTTCGCGTTTGATATAAGGCGGAAGTGGAAGATTTCCATGCGAACTCAGTAGCTGATCGACATCATCTTGAAATCGCAAGATACGTCCGACAGTTGAAAGCGATAAAACTTCCGCTTTGATTCCATTTTCGAATTGTACTTGATCTCTCGGACGAAATTTCTTTCCTGGATATACCAGAGCATCCCAACAATTCTTTTCTGTTTCATGAATCAACAACACTTCACCGCGATCCGATTGCAATCGCGATGGAATCACTCGAGTGTTGTTTAAAACAATGAGGTCATCTTTTTGTAATAACTTTGGCAGGTCTAAAAAATGTTTGTCCGAAATTTTTCCTGTGATGCGATCAAGTCGTAACAATCGCGAAGTGTCGCGTTTCTTTAATGGGTATTGTGCGATTCGATCCGCTGGGAGCTCATAATCATAAGAATTCAAATCGAATAGATTGTCAGACAGAGGCCCGGCCTCCGCTCCCGGCTTCCGCGAGGCCGGGCCTCGATCGGTCTGTGCTGTTGCTTTCATTTTTCAAACAAGCTTTGCTGATAATTCGATTTGGCTGGTGTAAGTCCAAAGTGTTTATAGGCATTTAGCGTCACAATGCGGCCTTGCGGAGTACGATTTAAGAAACCGATTTGCATCAGGTAAGGCTCATAAATATCTTCCAATGTGGATTTTTCTTCCGATGTCGCTGCTGCCAGCGCGCTTACACCAACAGGACCGCCATTAAACTTTTGGATAATTGTTAGTAATAATTTTCGATCGACTTCATCCAATCCTAAATGATCTACTTCCAGCATCTCCAATGCTTTCATCGCAACCGAGTGAGTGATTACGCCATCGGCTTCGACTTGCGCAAAATCGCGAACGCGACGCAAAAAGCGATTTGCAATTCGCGGCGTTCTTCGTGAACGCATCGCGATCTCGCGGATCCCTTCTTCTTCAATCGGAATATTTAGAATGCGCGCAGACCGGGTAAGAATCTTGTAAATATCATCAACGCTGTAATAATCCAGAGTGTGCCGGATTAAGAAGCGATCGCGTAACGGCTTTGTGAGTGATCCTGCACTGGTTGTAGCACCAATCAAAGTGAAAGGTGGCAAATTAATTCGGAGTGTGCGCGCGGATGGGCCTTGTCCGATAATAATATCCAGTTTGTAATCTTCCATTGCTGGATACAACACTTCTTCAATTGCTGAATTTAACCGGTGAATTTCATCAATGAACAAAACTTCTTTCTCTTGAAGGTTCGTTAACAGAGCAACCAGATCTCCGGCACGTAAAATCACAGGCCGGAAGTTGTTTTGATACTACTTCCCATTTCATGAGCAACGATGTTGGCGAGAGTAGTTTTGCCCATTCCGGGAGGACCCATCAGCAGAATATGATCCAAAGCATCGTTGCGCTGTTTAGCGGCTTGAATTGCAACCTGCAAGTTCTTGCGCACTTTTTCCTGACCGACGTATTCAGCAAATGTTTTTGGACGAAGATGAGCTTCTTCTTTTAATTCTTCGCCACTCGGTGGGCTAAAAACGATCCGTTCCGCCTTGTCTTTCATTTGCCTGTAGCTATCCTGAGGTTCCATCGCCTGTGTAATTATGCTGAAATTCCATGCAATGCGTTTTTCAGTAATTCTTCAAATGATGCATCCGATTTGGATTTGTCCAAAACATTTTTTACGATCCGTTCAGCCAAATTTTGTTGATATCCCAGGTTTACAAGTGCACTGACCAAATCTTCACGCATCGGTTTGTCTTGTGGAGTTTGTGCCGATTCACTCAAAAGCTGCGGAATCTTTTCACGCAATTCCAATGAAACACGCTCGGCTGTCTTGCGGCCAACGCCAGGTATAGTTGAAAGTTTTCCAATATCCTGATTTTGAATCGCTGGAATCAATTCGTCCGCAGACATCCCGGAAAGAAATGAGATTGCAACCTTTGGCCCAATTCCGCTTACGCTGATCAGCTTTTCAAACAATACTTTTTCCCGCATCGTTCGAAAGCCGTAGAGTGCCAGCGTTTCTTCACGCACGTGAGTGTAAATGAAAAGAGCAAGCGATGATCCTTCATCTGGAAGTTCAAGAAATGTTGAAACAGGGATATTCACTAAGTAGCCAACCCCATTAACATCCAGAATTAATGAATTTGGTTTTTTTTCACCAAGAATTCCTTTTAAATATCCAATCATTTGAATGCATGTCTCGATGTGATGATGTGTGCGTGCGTAATCGCGAGTCCAACCGCATCGCTCAAATCATAACGTGCGTCACCGAAATTTGTTCTTACCAGCATTTCTACCATTTTCTTTACTTGAGATTTTTCTGCACGTCCATATCCTGTTACTGCACTTTTAACTTGCAATGCAGAATATTCGTGAACTTCACAGTGATGAACCGATAGGCCGAGTAAAATTACTCCGCGCGCATGGCCTAGCTGAAGCGCCGAACGAACGTTTTTCGCATAAAAAATATCTTCTACTGCTGCGATTTGTGGATGAAAACTTTCACATATTTCGCAAATTTCTTCATAGAGATACTTCAGGCGGGTAGCAAATGGCTTTTGGGGAAGCTTTATGCACCCAGCTTCAACGAGCTCTACACCCTGGCCGTTGCTATCAATGATTCCGTATCCGGTTATTTTGCTTCCCGGATCAATACCAATGATTCGCAGCCGTATCATCTCCAGACATAGTATATCTGGATTTTGCGTCTCTGTGGTGAGATCTTAACCCGCGAGTTGAACTAGTTCTTCTTCGGCAATATCAAAGTTCGCCCAAACATGTTGAACATCATCATGTTCATCCAACGCTTCAACCAGTCTTAAAACTTGTTGTGCATCTTTGCCTGTTAACTTAATCCATGTTTGAGGAACCATTGCGAGCTCAGCTGAAATTGTTGGAATATTATTCTTACTTAACGCTTCGATTACTGCTTCGAAATTGTGTGGCGAAGTTATGATTTCAAAATTTCCAGAGTCTTCTTGAATGTCATCTGCTCCAGCTTCAATTGCGAGTTCCATCAATTTCTCTTCATCAACTGCTGCCTTTTCTACAACGATTGAACCTTTTTTATGAAACATCCACGAGACAGAACCAGCTTCAGCCATGTTTCCGTTATTTCGTGAAAAAACGTAACGCATTTCGGATACGGTACGATTTTTGTTATCTGTAAGAACTTCCACCAAAATTGCCACACCACCTGAACCGTAGCCTTCGTAGCTGATTTCTTCGTAATGTACTCCCGGCAATTCGCCGGTTCCTTTTTGAATCGCACGCTTCACATTGTCTGCAGGCATATTTACAGCTTTGGCAGCTTGAATGGCCGCTCTTAATCGTGGATTTCCTCCTGGATCACCACCACCCGTCCTGGCTGCAACCGTAATTTCTTTAATGACTTTTGTGAACATCTTTCCTTTCTTGGCGTCCACTACAGCCTTGACGTGCTTCACCTTACTCCATTTTGAATGGCCTGACATAACTTAACTCCTGAAGATTCTTGCGGATGCCTCTATCCTAGCATAACCTTTTAGCTCAAACCATGCACTTCTGGAGGGCGGGGCCCGCTCCCCGGAATTTACTTTTAGTCCTTTGGACTTTGAGGCTTCTTTGCGTTATATTGACTGCTTACGGAATGATTTTTTCGGTACCTAATCATAAGATATTATAGGAGTTAACGTGGCAGTCAGTCAGGAGTTGCTAGATATTCTAGCCTGCCCGGTTTGTATTAAGAGCGTTCACTTAACGCCTGACCAGAAAGGCTTGAAATGCGAACAATGCCATCGTGTATATCCAATCGTTGATGATATTCCTGTGATGTTAATCGAAGAAGCGACCATCCAGGAAGGTTCCGAAAAGCCAAATTCCGCAAATCAAACTTCCAAATAAACTCGCGCGGCCACCTTTGCACGGGAGGGGCAGCCCACAAATTCGGTAATTGATTCCATCATGCTTGCTTTCCTGAAAGAAAGCTTGAAAAGTAGAATTCACAGCGAACGGCTGTTATGGATCTTAATGCTGCTGTTCGTGTTTTCAATTTCATTTTCCATCGCCGTTTCACACATCTTTCTCGCTGCTGCCGCAGCTGTTTATTTGTACTGGAAAATTCGACACAATTGGAGACTTCCTGATTTGCCCATTCTTGTACCCGCAATGGCTTTTGCATATTGCACATTGTTATCAGCAGTCTTTTCGATTCATCCCGCTGAGAGCTTAAGACAAAGCAAAGATCTGGCAATGTTCATCATTCTTCCAATTTTTTTCGATATGGTTCGCAATCTTGAAGACATAAAAATAATCTACGGGATTTTGATCTTAGCCGGCGTAATTTCGGCAGCTTATGGCTTATATCAATTTTTTGATCCAGATGTAGATCGACTTACCGGCTTCATGGGACACTGGATGACTTTTTCAGGATTGTTAATGATTCTAAACGTACTTTTGCTTTCACACTTATTGTTTTCGAAAGAACATCCACGCTGGTTTTATCCTGCATTCGGATTGTTATCGATCACCCTTTTACTTTCGCTTACTCGAAACGTTTGGCTCGGATTTCTGGCCGCATCGTTTGTGTTAATTGCAATGAGGAAAGTACGATGGGTAATTGCAATTCCAGCTGTTGTAATGATTGTCTTTCTTGCTTCGGTTCTGATATTTCCCGATAAAGTTGCCAGTCGTATGGCCAATATTTTCAATCCTAACGAGACTTCAAACAAAGATCGCATTTTAATGGTAAAAAGCGGATGGGAAATCATTAAAGATTATCCGATTACTGGAGTTGGAACAGGAATGATCGGGCAGGTTTATCCCAGGTATCGCGCATCGGAAAGTGTCTTTCGGAATCATCAGCATCTTCACAATAATCTTATTCAACTAGCGGCCGAAAACGGAATTATCACGCTTGTCGCATGGCTGTGGTTGATCACCCGGGTGTTACTTGATCTGGTTCATTGGAAAAGAAAAGTGATGAATCCTGAAGAGCAATTCATGATCAATGGAACGATTGGAATTGTAATCTCATTGTTTGTCGCAGGAATGTTTGAATACAACTATGGCGATACTGAAATCAAAATGTTGTTTTTAGCATTGATCACACTTCCATACGCATGGCACGCACATGCAGTGTTAGCCAACAATGGCAGAAATAGACAGGAAGCACCGGTTCAAATGGCGGAACCAGCTCCGGCAGCCGCTACTGCGGCAGGATGATGATGAATCAAACTGCCGTTCAGCAGATCATCTCCCGATTTCCTTCATTACGAATTCTGGTCTTAGGCGATTTCATGCTTGATCATTTTGTTGTAGGCAGAGTGGATAGAATTTCGCCTGAAGCTCCAGTTCCAATTGTTAATGTTGATACGGAACAATTTCATCTGGGTGGTGCGGGTAATGTAGTGATGAATGGAAAAACACTCGGTGCTCAAATGATTCCACTGGGTGTCATTGGAAACGATTGGGCTGCGGAGCGAATTCGCGAATTGTTTCTGGAAGAACAACTTTCATCAGACGGAATCTTAACATCGGATCGTCCTACAACTTTGAAAACCAGGATTCTTGCGCATCAACAACAAGTCGTGCGAGTTGATCGCGAACAACGCACGCCGATTTCAGTTGAGTTACAAAATCAACTTGCCGGTCAATTTTTGGAAATAGTTGATTCGGTGGATGGTGTCATCATTTCAGATTATTCGAAAGGAACTTTAACGCCATCGTTGCTTGCTAAAATACTTCCAGAAGCACGCAAGCGGGACAAATTAGTTTGTCTTGATCCTAAAACGCGGCACTTTTCTTCATACACTCCAGTTACCGTAATCACTCCAAACCAAGATGAGGCATCCAGTCTGCTTGGGTATCCGATTGTCAGCGAAGAAGATCTAATGGAAGCGGCTCAACGCATTTTGAAATTGATCGCTTGCACAGCACTCTTGATTACACGCGGTGACAAAGGGATGGCGTTGTTTACAAATGGCGAACTAAAACTTGTTCCAACCAAAGCGCGCGAAGTTTATGATGTCACCGGCGCCGGAGATACCGTTGTTACTGCGATATGTCTGGCATTGGCTGCAGGCGCTGAAATGATTGAAGCCGTAGAGCTCGCCAATGCTGCGGCGGGAATTGTCGTTAGCAAAATTGGAACAGCTACTGTGAATCCTTCAGAATTACTTCGCAGCTTTTGATATCCATTCGAGTTCCACTTTTGTGTTCAGAGCTCACGCCACATTAGTTTTTTACCTGCCACATTCATTACAATCGGATATATTGAATTCAAGTATCATCTCTACACCTATTGTGGTAGTTCGGAGTTTACTTTTGTAGAATGAGGTTTATTTAGATACTTGAAACAGAATCTTTTTTAAACTTAGATAATAAAATGAACACTAAAGATTCATTATGGTATAAAGACGCTATTATTTACGAAACCCACGTTCGTGCTTTCTTTGACAGCAACGATAATGGGGTTGGCGACTTTCCGGGTTTGACAAAAAAGCTCGATTATCTTCAAGATCTTGGGATTAATTGCCTCTGGTTGTTGCCGTTTTATCCCTCTCCGCTTAAAGATGACGGTTACGACATTTCCTCTTATAAAGGCATCAATCCGTTATATGGAACCATGAGGGAATTCCGGCACTTTGTTCGAGAGGCTCATAAACGTGGGATCTATGTGATGACGGAGCTGGTCATCAATCATACATCGGATCAACACCCCTGGTTTCAAAGAGCCAGAAAATCGCCCCCAAATTCTATACGAAAAAATTTTTATGTGTGGAGCGATACAGATCAGAAATATAATATGGCGCGAATTATTTTCACGGATTCAGAAAAATCCAATTGGTCCTGGGACCCGCTTGCAAAAGCACATTACTGGCACCGTTTTTTTCATCATCAACCCGATCTGAACTACGACAATCCCGCTGTTTTGCGGGAAGTTATTAAACTACTTCGTTTCTGGCTCGATATGGGTGTGGATGGGCTTCGCTTAGACGCTGTTCCTTATCTCCTTGAACGCGAAGGCACGAATTGTGAGAACCTTCCCGAAACTCATCTAATCTTAAAAGAGATTCGACGTCAAGTAGATCTACACTATTCAGCAAAAACCCTTCTGGCAGAAGCAAACCAGTGGCCCACCGATGTTCTTCCATATTTTGGTAACGGAGATGAGTGTCACATGGCTTATCACTTTCCCCTGATGCCTCGCATTTTTATGGCCCTCCGGCAGGAGGATCGTCATCCCATTACGGATATCATGAGACAAACTCCGGAAATTCCTGACGTTTGCCAGTGGGCTCTCTTTTTGCGCAACCATGATGAACTGACGCTGGAAATGGTGACCGATGAAGAGCGCGATTATATGTACAAAGTTTATGCCGCCGATCCTCGTATGCGTATCAACATCGGTATCCGCCGGCGTCTTGCTCCGCTGGTTGATAACGGCCGCCGGCGTATCGAATTGATGAACAGTCTACTGTTTTCTTTTCAGGGAACTCCCATCATTTATTACGGTGACGAAATAGGAATGGGAGACAACATTTACCTTGGAGACAGAAACGGTGTTCGCACACCCATGCAATGGAGTAGCGACCGAAATGCCGGCTTCTCACGCGCGGACTTTGCAAGACTTTATGCGGCTCCAATTATGGATCCAGTTTATGGCTATCAGGCTATTAATGTCGAAGCCCAGCAAAGAGATCCTTCTTCTTTATTAAATTGGATGAAACGATTAATCTCGCTTCGCAAAAAACACAAAACTTTTGGAAGAGGTACCATTGAGTTTCTTTCGCCAAAAAACAGAAAAGTGCTTGTGTATGTCCGCAAATATGAGGAAGAAGTCATTCTTTGTGCGGCCAATTTATCTCGATTCGTTCAACCCGTGGAGTTGGATCTTTCCCATTACAAGGGTCTTACACCCGTTGAAATGCTGGGGAAAACTGAATTTCCGCCCATCGGTGATTTGCCCTACTTCTTAACAATGGCTCCTCATTCATTTTACTGGTTCCTTTTGCAACGAGTTCCGGAAACAATCAACATTCGGGTTGTTCCATCTCTACAAGAAGAGGCAGAACCGTTGCCAGTGTTGGAGATTTCTGCACCGTGGCAGAAGCTACTGGAAAAGGAACTTGAGCAGCCACCGGGCGATTTAATTTTGCCACCGTTCTTACGAAAACAGCGATGGTTTGCAGGAAAGTCGCAGCAAATCAAGTCGGTGCGAGTTGTGGATCGAATCTATGTAGAAACGCGACGTCCTTTTTCAGTCATTCTTTTAGTACAAATCGAATTCGAAGGCGATTACCAGTCTCAACTGTACACAGTTCCACTTACTATTTACACCAAAGTAGAAGCACTTCCGAATCTTAAACAGAATGTGGTTGCCCTGGCCAAAAGCAGAGATGGAGATGGATTATTGATGGATGCAATGGCTGATCCTGTATTCTGCGAATCTCTGTTCTGGGCATTTGGAGACTACCTGGAGATTCGGGGACGAAACGGTGTACTACGGATTATTCCTACAGATCAGTATTTTGATGTTAGAAAGAGAGTAGGAACACCTGTCAAAGTTCAGCGCAATCTGGGAGAGCAGAGCAATACTTCGATTATTTATGGTGATGCACTCATCTTGAAGCTTATTAGAAGAGTTGAATATGGGCCGAATCCTGAACATGAGATCTTACGATTTTTGACGGAACAGGCAAAGTTCGAAAAAGCACCTCAACTTGCAGGTGTAATTGAATACGAGCTTTCTGATGGAAAAATAATCACGCTTGCTGTTCTTGAGACTTTGGTCGCGAATCAGGGTGGGGCATGGAATCATACACTGGAAGAGCTAGGGCGTTTTTTCGAAAGAGCATCAAGTTGGCGATATGGGTTTCCCCAATCAGAAGAAAATCAACTCAGCTTCTTTGATTTGTTGAACTATGTTCCTCCACCAGTAGTCTCTGAAACAGTCGGAATTTATCTGGAAGAAGCACTGACTCTTGGAAGGCGAACGGCTGAGTTGCATCTAGCATTGGCAACGCCCACAGACGATTTAGCTTTCACTCCCGAAGATTTTACAGAAGAGGAGTTTCAGCAACTTTCTAATTCATTTCGTGAGCATGCCCGGAAGGTTTATGACATTCTTGAGCAGAGTCAGAAAACTCTTCCGGAACAAATCGGGGAAAAATTTCAAAATATTATTGCTTCCTTTCCTTCAATTCAAAGTCTTCTTGAAAAAGTGGCTTCGCGTAATACAGATGTTGTAAAAATCCGAGTCCATGGTGATTATCATTTAGGACAGTTGTTATGGGTGAAAAACGACTTTGTAATTATTGATTTCGAAGGTGAACCTGCCCGTTCCATTGAAGAACGCCGAAAAAAACAATCTCCGTTAAAGGATTTAGCAGGAATGATCCGTTCTTTCAGTTACGCCGCACATGCGGCCTTAAATAGCTTTGCACAAAATCGTCCGGAGGGTCGGAATCAACTCGCACCCTGGGCTTTGATGTGGGAAAAGTGGGTTTCTGCAGCTTTTTTGAAAGGATATTTAGAGCTGGTCCGAGGTGCTCGTTTTGTTCCCACGGATCCAGTTGAATTCAATACGCTGTTATCTGCTTTCCTGTTGGATAAGGCACTCTACGAGTTGAACTATGAATTGAGTCATCGACCGGACTGGGTGCGGATTCCTGTTGCGGGAATTGAATTGTTATTGGAATCCACAAATCAGATTATGACCAAGGAGTAACGCTGCGTGATATTTGAATTCAAACAGTAGCGCTTTCATGCAAAAGCGAAATCACTCCCGGATCCCTTTTTGGGGAGCCATTGTTCAGGATGATGGAGTTCATTTTAGAGTCTGGGCCCGAGGCTACTTCCATTGAAGTTCTACAGAAATCACAACAACAGACGTTCCCTCTGAATAAGGATGATGATGGGGTTTGGACGGCGTTCAGAAACGACTTCAAAGAAGGGGATTTGTATTATTACCGCATCAACGCCGAAAAGATTTTACCCGACCCCGCTTCACGTTTTCAGCCTCAAGGAGTTCACGGACCTTCTCAAATTATTGACCCGCGTAAATTTTCATGGAGCGACAAAGACTGGCGAGGAATTTCGCTGAAAGACGCAATCATTTATGAACTGCATGTTGGAACCTTTACGGAGGAAGGTACATTTCGCGCTGCTGTGGAGCGCTTGCCCTATTTGCAAGATCTCGGAATTACATGTATCGAACTAATGCCGATCGCCGATTTTCCAGGAAAATGGAATTGGGGATATGACGGTGTGGACCTTTTTGCTCCTGCTCGTTGTTACGGCCAGCCGGATGATTTGAGAAGATTTGTGAATATGGCACATGAATTCGGGCTCGCGGTTTTAGTGGACGTTGTTTACAACCATTTCGGGCCTGATGGCTCCTATGCTCCTGCTTATTCTCGCCACTACTTTACTGACCGGCATAAGACACCGTGGGGCGATGCGATCAATCTTGATGGACAACATAGTTCTTTTGTCCGAAGCTTTTTCATTGAAAATGCTTTGTATTGGATTCATGAATTTCATATGGATGGTCTTCGTCTGGATGCAACTCATGCATTGATTGATGCAAGCAGGGAGCATTTTTTGAAAGAGTTGTCGTATACGGTTCAAAAAAATATTGCCAATCGCAAAATCATGTTAATCGCGGAAGATCATCGAAATCTTGCACTGATGATTCAACCGCAAGAGCTATGCGGTTTCTCGCTCGATGGAGTTTGGTCTGATGATTTTCACCATGAAATGCGCAGATTGATTGCTGGCGATTGCGATGGTTACTTCAAAGATTTTCGCGATAGTATCCAGGATCTTGCAATCATACTGCGCCAAGGATGGTTATTTTGCGGGCAGCATTCCAAATATTTCGGTGGCCCACGCGGATCAGATCCTGCAGGACTGCCGTTAGAAAAATTCGTGTTTTTCTTGCAAAACCACGATCAGATCGGAAATCGGTTGATGGGTGAGCGCCTTAATCATCAGATTGATTCTGCATCCTACCGCGCAATGAGCGTACTATTGCTTTGCTTACCTCAAACTCCTCTTCTATTCATGGGCCAGGAATGGGCCGCATCCTCACCTTTTTGTTACTTCACGAATCATAATAAGGAACTTGGAAAACAAGTAACTGAAGGCAGGAAGCGTGAATTCGCTCGCTTCTCTGCATTCTCCAATCCCGCCATTCGGAAACAAATTCCTGACCCGCAAAAAGAGCAAACGTTCGTAGTGAGCAAGCTTCATTGGCCGGAACTTCAGCACAGCCCGCATGATGGCGTATTGAGGCTGTATAAAAGACTCCTGCGTCTCCGAAAACTAGAACCTGCACTCCATAACCCCACAAATTTCGAAGTTCACATCCCAGCCGAAAACGTTTTGCTGATTCGAAGAAGCTCCAGTTCTGCTACTTTATTGATAGTAATTCAGTTGAAGGGCTCAGCCGAGGTTTTGTTACCGCAAATTGCCGGTCAGCCGCAGGTAATCCTAACCTCAGAAGATTCGGAATTTGTTACGGAAAGCAAGCCCCCACAGATTAAGCTTTCTGAAAGACACTCGATCCGTTTCGCGCGTCCCGGTGCCGTCATATTGAGAGCCTAACAGCAAAAGCGAAAAAGCTTTTATCAAATCAATGGCTTTCGATAACCAGAAATTATAAACGACGTGTAACATCGCACAAATTTTTGCCACAGAATAAATATCAGACACGGTGATTCCTTCTCAAAAAAAATTTCAGATGGTCTTGATTGAACTCACCTGTTTCTTCTGAGCATCCGTTGCATAATATCTAAAGATGAAAATAATTACGTTGTTATCATCGAAGTAGGTATGCGAATGCGCCGAATAGAAGATTACGCAATGATTGGTGATTGCCAAACAGCAGCGCTGATTTCACTTGATGGTTCGATTGATTGGCTTTGTTTTCCTCGTTTCGATTCCGGAGCCTGTTTTGCTGCATTACTGGGTACACGAGAACATGGGCAGTGGCGGATTTCTCCAACCACTCATCCTACCGCAATAAAACGGCAATACCGTAAAAATACACTGATTCTGGAGACTGAATTTGATGTAGGACAAAACAAAGTCCGGGTCATTGATTTTATGCCTCCAAGAACAGACCATCCTGATGTAGTCAGAATTGTTGAAGGAGTAAAAGGATCTGTAAAAATGCAAATGGAACTACTGGTCCGATTTGATTATGGCTCATATGAAAGCTGGATTCAAAAAACGGACCAAGGAATGTTTGCAATTGCCGGACCCGATCTTGTTCATCTCTCAAGTCCTGTTCCGGTAGAACGATCGGATGATGTATTAACTTCAGAGTTTGAAATCAACCAGGGTGAACGAAAATCATTTGTATTGAGCTACCAGCGTTCTCATCTCTCTTTACCTGAAATTGCAGTCCCAGACGAAACTCTCAAAAGCACAGAGGAATATTGGACAAGCTGGGTCTCACAATGCACCTATGATGGGCCATATAGAGATGATGTAATCCGGTCATTAATTACACTACGTGGATTGATCTACCGTCCCACTGGAGGAATTGTTGCGGCACCCACCACTTCCTTGCCGGAACAAATTGGAGGGGAACGGAATTGGGATTATCGCTATTGCTGGATTCGAGATGCAACCTTCAGTTTGTATGCGCTTCTCATTTCTGGTTTTACTGAAGAAGCAGGGGAATGGCGAAAATGGCTCATGCGTACCATCGCCGGAAATCCAGAAGAAATGCAAATTTTGTACGGTGTTACGGGTGAACGCCGCATTAGTGAATGGAATGCAGATTGGCTTCCTGGTTTTGAATCTTCGGCGCCTGTTCGGATCGGAAATGCCGCACATTTGCAATTTCAATTGGATGTATATGGGGAGATTATGGATGCCATGTATTTATCATGCAGAGCAGGTCTAAAATTCTCAACAGACGGCTGGGATCTTCAAAAAAAACTGATTTCCACTCTGGCTGAAAAATGGAAAGAGCCTGATGAAGGCATCTGGGAAGTTCGCCGGTCATCGCCGTCATTTTACTCATTCCAAAGTTATGGCATGGGTCGCAGTAGACCGGATCATCAAATCAGCTGAACTTTTCAAACTGGATGAACCGATTGACAAATGGCGCGCATTACGAAAAGAAATTCATGATGATGTTTGCACCCGCGGCTTCGACAAAAAACTAAACTCATTTGTCCAGTATTACGGATCGAATCAACTGGACGCGAGTCTGCTGATGTTACTTCAAGTCGGTTTCTTGCCTCCACACGACAGTCGTATTATCGGAACGATTGAAGCGATCCAAAAATATTTAAGTAGAGACGGATTCATAATGCGATACATTCCCAGGCCGGAGTTAGATTCTTTACCATCAGGGGAAGGTGTTTTTCTGCCTTGTACTTTCTGGCTGGTGGATAATCTCTTGCTTCAAGGACGTCGGAAAGAAGCGGAGGATTTATTCCATCGACTTCTCGAAATTAAAAATGATCTCGGTTTATATTCGGAAGAATACGATCCGGAACGGAAATGTCTGGCAGGAAATTTTCCTCAGGCATTCACACATGTAGCACTTGTGAACTCAGCATGGAATCTCTCCAAAGAAAAGTGCCCCGTACAAGATCGGGCAAGCCCCAACGATGCCCACCGTTGAATTCATTTCTGAATCACTCTTTCTAGATCCACATTCAAGAAGCCAGAGATTTCATTTGCTGAGTCTCTCTGCCAGTGGTTATGAGAGTTATTTCCACACAGTTTTTCTATTTCATTTGGGGATTACTCTTCGTTGCGGATCGATTAAAGTTTCATTTACCTGACGAACGTTGGAGAAACTTGAAGAATTCGCTGTCAGTCGACATTACAAGCCAGTCATTTCCTGTCATCGTATTCTCATAGGTTTCCATGCTTTTCAGAAAACGGTAGAAATCCCTCGATTCCGGACTCTGGTTGTATGCGCGAGCATAGATCGTCGTGGCTTCAGCATCTGCTTTTCCCTTAATCTCCTGAGCTGTCCGGTATGCTTCCGATTCAATTTTTTTCAGGTCCCTTTCTTTATCACCAAGAATCTTTGCCGCTTCTCCTTGTCCTTCTGAGCGGAATTGATCGGCAATCCTTTTACGTTCCGTAATCATTCGTTCAAAAATTTTTTCCTGTACTTCTTTTACGTAATTAATCCGCTTAAAGCGGAGATCCAATAATTCAATACCAAGTTCTTTAAGTCGAGGAGAGGCAGCTTCAATCACCAGTCGTGTAATTTTGTCGCGGCCGATCTTGATTTGATATTGTAATTCCGTTTGATCATTCACAACTTCCTGAACTTCTTCGCTGATGTCAAGTTCACGGTTTGTAGAACGGATTATCTCCACAAGATCGTGATTAGCGATTGTATTTCTGGTTTCGCCATCCAGAATATCATCGAGCCTGGTTTGAGCTCCCCGTTCATCTCTTACTCGTTGGAAGAATCGAAGCGGATCGATAATCCGCCATCGTGCATAACTGTCTACCCAGACAAAGCGCTTATCCTTTGTTGGAATTTGATTCGGATCACCATCCCATGCCAGGAATCTTTTATCAAAAAAATGGGTCTCCTGAATTAAAGGAATTTTGAAATGAATTCCAGGATCTGTAATTGGTTCTCCTATGGGTTTGCCGAACTGTGTAACAATCGCTTGTTCCGGTTCCATTACGACAAAAGTCGCCGATGCCAGTGTGATCAAACCTATGACTAAAATCCCTGCAATAACGATCAGTCGCTTGTTCATCATTCTTCACCCCTTTGCTTTTGTAGTTGAAACAAGGGAAGAATGCCTGTTGTATTTTGATCGGTAATCAATTTTCTTCCCACTTTTGGCAAAATTTTGTTCATGGTTTCCAAATAGATCCGCTGGCGCGTGACTTCTTGCGCTTTTGAATATTCCTGAAACACCGACTCAAAATTTGCCGCATCGCCTTCAGCTTCATTTACTCTGCGCACAGCATAACCGCGAGCTTCTTCGATGATACGTGCCGCATCACCCCGGGCTTTGGGAATGATTTTGTTATATTCAGAACGCGCCTGATTGATTAACTTTTCGCGTTCTTGCTGTGCTTCATTCACTTCATTAAATGCAGGCTTTACAAGATCAGGAGGATTGACATCCTGCAGCACAACCTGGTCTATCTTGATTCCCGTTTCATACTGATCGGCGAGTTTTTGCAGTTCTTTGCTCACGGTATCGGCAATTTCTACGCGGCCGACAGTAAGGACTTCATTTACAGAACGATCCCCCACAACTTCCCTCATCAAAGCTTCATTCATGTCACGGAAAGTCTGCTGAGTATCACGCACTTTAAATAGGAATTTGTATGGGTCGGCTATTCTGAATTGAACAATCCATTCCACCTCAGCCGCATTCAGATCGCCCGTCAACATCAATGATTCATCTTGAAATCTGCGGGGTGAATATTCTGTCCGCTCGCCAGGTTGATTCGTGCGGAATCCGAATTCCAATTTCAACTGCCTTTCCACAGGCACTTTGTATACACTTTCAATTCCAAAAGGTAATTTGAAATTTAAACCGGGTTCCACTGACCGGTGGAACTTACCAAAACGCAAGATAACCCCAACTTCTTCGGGACCAATTGTAAAAATTGTGGTAAACAAAAAGATCAGACCGAGTATCCCAATGACAATCCATTTGAGCATACCGCCTCTAAATCTTCTGGGTCGAAATTGATTGAAATCAAACGGCATTGTTTGATCCATTAGAACCTCCTTTTATTCAGACGGAAGGGTCTGTATTGTATTTCCGGAACGACTAATTTCCAGCGACTTGAAATTAATCGCGGCGTATTCAGACAGTGTTGTAAGAACTTGTGGCCTGAAATGAGTGAAACGAAATCTTCCTAACTAGCAATTATATATATATTGACATTCTGAATTGGGAATTGGTCGTGCGCCGCAATAAACAGAGATTAATACAACTCGCACTTCAACCTCCTTCACCAATACTCTTATATAAGGATGCTTGAAATGTCGCTCAGAGATAATAATCAAAATCGTGTTCTGTTTTGATTTTTCTGCGAATGCGAAATATATGAGCGGGAATACTAAGTGGATTCAATTCAACGTAGTTCCTGTTTCCATGCCAGAGAAAGCGTTCCCCGGTTAGTAAGTCTTGAACTTGATAATTTTTATCTTTCGGCAAATTTAGTTCTTCGATTGGAAGTTCAACCCACCCTGATTGTCTATAATGAGTATCAAGATTTACAACTATCAATAGTGTATTTGAAAAATCTGGTAAATGTTTTATATACGAAATCAGCATTTCATTATCAGTTGAACAGAATTTCAGAGGGAAGTTGAATTGTAGGGCAGGGTTCTCTTTGCGAATCTTGTTTACTTGGGAGATAAACCCCTTCAGGTTTTGATCGCTTGCAAGATCCCACACCCGAATTTGATACTTCTCAGAGTCAAGATACTCTTCAGTACCGTGAAGCGCATCCGATATGCAAAGTTCAAAGGGAGGGCCATATATCCCATAACTGGCGCCGAGAGTAGCTGCAAGGACGAGCCGGATCATGAACGCAGGACATTTACCGGCTTGAAGATATTCATGAAGTATATCGGGAGTATTTACAAACAAATTTGGTCTCATATATTCACGTACGCCTGTTTGAGTTAATTCCCGAAAATATTCAGTAAGTTCATAATTCGTATTCCGCCATGTGAAATATGTATACGATTGTGAGAACCCTGATTTGGCAAGATGTTTCATGACTTTTGGACGCGTAAAAGCTTCTGAAAGAAAAATGGTATCAGCATGCTCTTTTTTTACTTCAGCGATCATCCATTCCCAAAAACGAAATGATTTTGTATGGGGGTTATCTACACGAAAAATTTTGACGCCATGTTGGATCCAGAAAAGTACCACCGACTTTAATTCTTTCCACAGAGCCTTCCAATCCCTGGATTCAAAATCAATCGGATAGATATCCTGATATTTTTTGGGAGGATTTTCCGCATACTTAATCGATCCATCCGGCCTGTGTCGAAACCATTCAGGGTGCTCGTGAACATAGGGATGATCGGGTGAGCATTGATAGGCGAGATCAAGCGCAATCTCAATGCCGAGTTTTCCCGCAGATTCAACAAGCCGATCAAAATCTTCAATGGTTCCAAGTTCAGAATGAATCTCTTTATGACCCCCTTCTTTTGAGCCGATTGCCCAGGGACTGCCTGGATCTTTCGGTCCTGATAACAATTTATTGTTGGGTCCTTTGCGCTGAGTAATTCCAATCGGGTGAATTGGTGGAAGATATAGCACATTGAAACCCATTTCTGCTATATACGAAAGACGTTGTTCGCAATTTCGAAATGTTCCTGAAACTTCAGAGCTTGATGTGCAAGAACGTGGAAACATTTCATACCATGTACTGAATCGTGCAAGCTCACGTTCAACAATAACTTCCAATATTAAATGAAAAGTGACGTTTCTTGCTGGATCCGTATGCTGTTGCATCAGTGTGCGCAATTCCTCACTCTTCGAGGCTTCAACAGCTGCGGAAGGATTTGAAATTCCAGAAATTTCTTTTGCTTTTGATTCGAGGATTTCAGAATCCTTCGTAGATGCTCGTTTTGAAGCAAGCCGGATCTCGGCGGCAAGTTCCAAAATTTCACTGCCAGTTTCCTGCCCTGCTTCCCATTTCTTAATCATGTCCCTGCGGATTGATTCAAAGCGATCGATCCAGGCCCTCACCGTATATTCATACAAACCGAGTTCATCCACAGGGAAGCTTCCCGAAAATACATCGTTGCCAAGATTATCCATCGCAGCTTCCTGCCAATGATTTTCGCCTGTTTTCCGGAATTGAATCGCTCCTTTTACTACATCATGTCCGTCAACAAAAATATCGGCGCTTACCTCCACAAATTCCCCAATGCACCGTTTGATAGCAAAGCGTCCACAGTCAACACATGGTTTTACATTTTCAATGACTACGCGATTCGGAGCATTCTTTGAGTCTGAGCTTAATGCTGACAAATCACTCTCCTTTTGATTCATTGAATTCAAAACCTCTAAAAAAATATCTATATGAATATGCCGTCTTCATTCTTGTACCGCTAAGCAATTCTAAACCAAAACTTTTAATACAGAACATACTGTCATAGTGCCCGTGTCGCTGCAAGAATTCCAGCGTGATACGGGTTATCCGATTGTCAGGGAAGAAGATCTAATGAAAGCGGCTCAACGCATTTTGAAATTGATCGATTGCACAGCACTCTTGATTACTCGCGGTGACAAAGGGATGGCGTTGTTTATAAATGGCGAACTAAAACTTGTTCCAACCAAAGCACGCGAAGTTTATGATGACACCGGCGCCGGAGATACCGTCGTTACTGCAATATGTCTGGCATTGGCTGCAGGCGCTGAAATGATTGAAGCCGTAGAACTCGCCAATGCTGCGGCGGGAATTGTCACTAGCAAAATTGGAACAGCTACTGTGAATCCTTCAGAATTACTTCGCGACTTTTGAAGCCAATTCAGCCTCTGCTTCTTTGGTCTCCATAATCCATTTTTTGGCGCTTTCAATCTCATGGGAATCAAAGTATCGGATTGTGGCTCTGGTAAAAGGCTTGCAGAAAATTGCCATACCTTCTTCCCATTTTTTATTACCAACTATTGCAATCCGTTCAATATCATTGAAGTGCCTTGCTGCGAATTTTGTATCCTCCCATAATGCACCAGCTGTCCAACCATGAAAACCAGTCAATTCAAGGAGAATGCGAATCTTTCCAGCTTTCATGAGGTTTTCAATTTCAGGCACGAAATCTTCGTAATCTTTGGAAGTTAACTTTCCTTCAACTTGAATTTCTAAAAGAGGCCTATTTGGCTCTACTCCAATCTTTGTAATATCGATACCCATAATATATCTCCTTAAAGTACTTATACTAAGAACTTATATCGTATTGCGATATAAATCAACCTGAGCCTTAGTAAGTTCAAAAGCGTATGTTTAACATTGGAGACGAAAGCCGGCCAAAGCTTCATATTCCACTTTTTTCATTACTTCTTTGGCGTTGGATTTTCTTTTATTTCAGGAAGCTTCTTTTTGGCCATTAGATCCCGTAAAGGAATTCAATGTTATTACAGGAAAAACTGATTGATTGTTCTGCTCAGCACTTTTAGCTTCGATAGACTTTGTAACCTAATGGAATTGTACTGAGGGCCCCCGTAAGGAAAAGCGCCCAACCCAGCTTTCTGCGTTTTTCGCGAGGTAAATCACTCAAAAATAATAGTGCTGCACCTGCGCCCAGCATTCCACGTGTGCTTGCGATAAGTCCAATCAGAGAACCCGAAACTTTTTTCTTAATCATAATAATGCTCCTCATTTCAATGTAATCAGAATCTTTGATAATGTCCATGCTGAGAACACGCTGATTCTGAGGGACGTATAATACTTATATGCAACTCCCGTTCATTATTTACGTCATTGCCGTGGGCATTATTCGAATCCTTTTTCGCTCGTTATATGGCAGCCGTAGATATGGCAAGCATGTGTTTGAAAAATTCCGGCAAATGCTTTATGACATTGAAGCGCAGCACGGCGGTGCGATTAATGAGTGGACCAGCTGGGTTGAATACAGATTTCCAGATGGAATTCAGCTTCGGGCAGCATATCGTAAACGTCCTCAGCTAAAAATTTTTGTGCCTCATGAATTTCCCAAATCGATTCACCTCTATCGATTGCCGCGTTTTTTGCATTCCTTACTTTTGTCAACTTTGCCAAGCTCAGTAAGGCTTGAACGGATCCCTTATCTTGCTGGTGGTGACGGTATTGCTAACCTGAATAAGCAAGCTTCATTTGTTCCAATTCTGGAAAGATTGTATCGTGCGGGTTATTCGATTCACACGAATTCCCAGGGTATGACTCTTACAAAAATTCTGAATGCTGATGATGGTTTAGAGATTCCATTTCTTGAAACAATCAGGACAATCAGAGAATTCACAAAACTTCTTGATGGTCCTGTGATTGAGATTCCAGTGAGTGAAGTTATGTCCGATAGCCGTTGCGCGTATTGCAAAGAGGAGATGGCACACGATTCAGAGATTACTCATTGCTTGCAATGCGGAACGCCACATCACCGTGAATGCTTTGATTTGAATGCAGGTTGTTCGGTGTTTGGGTGTAATTCAAAACGTCGTGAAGAAGTATTTGAACCGCGAACCACAGAGCCACAACGAATTACCGAATGGTGAAATGCAACAGCTTTGATTTTTGTTCGCCGGCCTTTTGGTATTCAATTCGCCAGTAATAAATTTGACCTGACTGAAGTTTGTTTCGAATTTCTTCTGGCAATGAATATTCTGTTGAAGTAATTGATCCGCTATTAGCAACTTCGGAAGATTCGTAATTCAAAAGAACAACACGATAATTTTGCGCATCGGGAATTTCTGACCATTTCAATTTTGCGGGTGCCGCAACCAATTGCTCACCATCTGCAGGCTGGGACTTAAAATCAGTTGACTGTTCACCTCGCTCCACTGGAGAAGCAGTATGAATCGATGTGCGTTTGGTAATAAGAATTCCAGCAGTCAAAGCCAAAACGATGGCAGCCACGGCAAGAAGCGAACGCCATTCAGATTTTTGCCAAAAGCTGACAGGAGCTGCACTTTTAGCCAGGTTTTCCGATAACTCTTGCGCCATTTTGAATTCTTCCGAACAATCAGCACATCCCTCAAGATGGGCTGCAATTTTTGTCCGGCTTTTTGAATCCAGGGAATTCGCAACAAGTTGATAAAGTTCATCCGAAGAAGGGCAATTCGAGTTACGTTGACGTTGGGTGCTTTTCTGCTGGATTTCTTTGAGTTGATGCTCAGTAAGTTTCATTCCAGAACCTGGATTCCTATTCTGCCTGTATTGTAAAACATCCGGCAGTTATTTGCCGCTTGAAGATCTCGAGTGGTTACGGCTTATCTCCACCCTCAAAGGTTAAGACGCAGTGCGAAGCCTTTTTCTCTCGCGTCTGAAATAAATTACCACAAGAAGTACAGAAACAAGTATCAACAATAGAATCGGTAGAAGAGTTTGATTCCAGGGTCGTTTGAGTTGAAGTTTTTGCCCTGAATCTCCTTCAACAAAAAATGCAGCCCAATCGGCCGGATGATTCCAATCTCTGGATCGGATCATTTTGACCTGAGTTTCGCGCAGCGCTTCAGCAATGGTTCTATTGTATAAATTGCCGTAAAAACTTTCAGAAAATTTCTGTGCAGTTTTATCTGACACATTCCAATAAGTCATGACTAAACTGCGAGCGCCAGCAGAAAAAAATGCATGTGATAATCCTAATAATCCTTCACCAGGAACAGCCTTGCCCGATCCGCTCCGGCAAGAGGAAAGAACAACCATATTCGATGGGATCTGGAGTTTGTAAATATCGGTGGCTCTGAAAAATCCATCTTCACCATCACCCGGCTTGAACATGATGCTCGAACGTTCAGGGCGATCTTCATCAATCAAAGTGTGCGTAGCAAAATGAACAATTGCATACTTCGAAAAATCTGTGTCCTTTACTTTCTTTTCTGTTTGATCAATCACAACTTGTGAGCCTTCACCGTATTTTGCAACGTATTTTGCCTCTTCTATCGCAAGTGGTAACGCCGGAAGTTTTATTCCTTTTACTTCGTTAAAGTTTGAATTCGCTAACGAAAGAACTCGTCCGGAAGAAGAATGCGTTTCGTGCTGTAAGCGCGAGAACAAATTGATAGAAGGAGCATAAGTTATCGAATAATCTTCAACTAGAAAATGATCGTGGCTATTGATCAGAGTTGAAAATGGAAGAGGGAACAGATATCCATCCGGAATGATGATGAGATTCACATCATTTTTATTTTTTAGTTCCGGTTCTAACAAAGTTTTATAAAGTTGTTGGCCCAGGGATCGATCAAGAGTTTTTGTGCGATCGGAAACCTGGATCAAGTACGTATCAGCAAGTTTCCCGATTTTTGCTGCGTCATTTACAACTCTGAATTGAGTATTTCTATTTTGATGACTAAAAACAAGTAAAGAATTTTCTTGTACTGCATATTCTACAAACAGAGTGTTGTCATCTGTTTGCACGAGCTGATTTTGCCTTGCGCCCGCATCTGAGCTGCGAAGTTGTTCATAAGCGACAGCACTCTTTTGAAGTCTGGTATATAAAGCTGAAGTAGAGGCGGGTTGAATTTCCGCTTCTGAAAGTTGTTTTTGAAGTTGATGGATTTGTCCCAACAAATCAGTTTGTTCCGCGCTTAAATTTTTTATGCCGCGTGCTTGTGCAATTCTGAGTCTTAAATCTCTTGCTCGTCCTTCTTCCAATACGATCAGTGCTTCTTCATGTTTACCACGCTGAGCTAGATATGAAGCATAGCTTCGATAAATACGCGAGCTTTCTCCAAATAGATCTACACGAAAACGATCCATCGCAATGAAGTCTGATGCTGTGTTGAGCGCAGCAAGGCTTTTTTCAAAATTTGATACGACGGCCACATCATTTCCGCTTTTGATGTTTAGTTGAGCCAATGCTGCATACCAATTGTGTACAAATTCATACGAGTGAATTTTTTCATGCAAAGAGATTGCTTGCTGATATGCATCGGATGCTTCATCAAGTCGATTCAATTGTTCATAAGCCTGAGCCTTCAAACCTTCACATATTCCCAGGTCATAAAAATCGCCCATGTCTTTCACCAGGAGAATCGCTTGATCTAAGGAACGTAAGCTTTCGCCTGGTGACTCACGCTTCAATTCAAGCCGCGCCATTAAAATGTAATTGCGCAGAGACAATCGAGTATTCGCTTTGTCAGTGAGTTCTTTCTGAGCCTGATTTGCATAAAATTCAGCTTGCTCAAGATTGTTCATGGAAAGATAGCGATCGGCAAGATTTTCTAAAAATTGCGCGCGAACCCACTGACCTTCATTACGAACAAGCTCCAATGCTTTCAATGAATATTCGATTGCTTGCTCATGATGCCCCAAACGATTATGTGCTTCGGCAATATTCTCATTCTGAAGTCCCTGACCAAATCGATATTCACCTTTCTTGTGAATTTCCAATGATTTTTCGTAAAGAGCCATTGCATTTTCGATGTCGCCCATTCGTTCGTAGGTGACTCCCATGTTTCCGTATACGTATGCCATGGCATGGGGATTTTTTTCTTGTTCGAAAATCGCGAATGCGTCACGGTAATTTTCAAGCGCTTGCTGAAAATCCGCTCGTGCCGAATAGTTCATTGCAAGATTTTCATGTGCGAGTCCAAGCAAATGAGTTTGATTATTTTTCTGCGCAAGTTCCGCTCCTTCATTCAGCTGATTAATGGCATCGCTGAATCTGCCAAGATTCCAACTTGCAAGTCCCAACCCCAGAATAATTCTTATCCGTGCTTCTATGTCAGAACCCTTATCAGCGTACTTTTTCGCGATTTCAAGCAGATGATACATTTCTTCCGCATCATTGTTTTTTAAGTAATAAAAAGAATAGACATAATAACCTCTACCCAATCCTGACGGGTCATTGTGAGCTTTGAAAACATCAATTGCTTTTTCAATAAAAATTTTCATCTCTTTGGAATGACCCATGGAAAGAGAAGCCTGAGCGCTGTAGATTAACGCTCTGCCTTTGGCATTCCAGTTATTTTCTTTGTCCGCTCTTTGAATTACAGAATCAGACAAACTTAAAACTTCTTTGTATTCACCTTTTTTTAGATGATCATCAATCTGTTGCAAATCCTTGGTGAAATCGGTACCAAAGGCCGGAATGGAAATCATTATGAAAAGGAGGAAACTGTATTTCATAGTTATCCAATTGCGGACTGCGGAATGCAGATTGCGGGTTTCTAATTTCTTCTCTTCTTAATTTATTTGTTGCTCACTTCGGAATTAATAAAGAAGAGGAAAGATTTAAACCCGCATTCCGAAATCCGAATCCGCAATTAAGTAGTGTAATCGATGCCTGCTGCTTTTAACCCTGCACGGAGATCTTTGAGCCCACGATAGAGTAGGTTCCTGGCTTTGGGTTCAGACCAGCCCAGTACTGCTGCAATTTCAAAACTGGTCATACCTTGTAAATAAAGTCTGATCGCTGATCTGCGATTCTCATCCATTGTCGAAAGAACTTTTTCAACTTGATCCAGAATTTGTCTGTTTTCGGTTTTTTCGTGCGGTGAGGGTCGTTGATCTACAACTATTTCTACTGGTTCCTTTGATTCTTCTGTTGAATCTTCGGTGGTCGTGAGTTGTTCTTCTTTTCTGGATTTAACGCGTCTTATGGCATCAATGGTAGTTGTAAAAGCAATTCGATAAATGTATGAAGCATGATCGCGAATTTCGACATCTTTTTCTAATGCTTTCCAAAGGCGAATCCGCGCTTCTTGTTCGATGTCATCAATTTGGATTCCAAGATTTTTTGGACAAATGGACGCAATTGTATTGCGCAGATAATGCCCAAATTCTTTTACTAGTTGATCGAACCGTCCTTCGGCCGGCTGAACGTTCAGTTTCAAGACGCTAACCGTTCCCGCTGTCATAAAAAGCTCCTGAATGTTTCGGGGAGCACAAAGACAGCTTTCCCGACGAATTATGATGCAACGGCAACCGAAGCTCAACATGCAATTCTGTTATCGACTGAAACCCGATTTGGTTGTTAGAGTACGAAACTTTTATTACGGTATAGCCGAAAAATAAAGTGGGTGACATCTCTTTGTTAACGTACGGCGTTGGCTAGATTGAAGTCAGAGCCGTGCGCGAAGGTGAGTTTCTGGGGTGTCCGCCTCAGGCGGACTCCCCTCCCTTTGTGCTAACCCGCCTTTTTGCTATTTAATATTGGCAAGAGGTGGGCTCATGATTAGGCGTGTTGTCATTTTCCTGGGATTATTCTGTCTTTCCTTCCTGAGTTTCCTTTCAGCTGGAACCTATTACGTTTCAACCACAGGTTCCGACACCAACGGCGATGGAAGTTTGATGAATCCATGGCAAACATTGAATCACGCGTGCCTGACCATTCCTGATGATGGAAGCACAGTCCTGGTGATGGATGGAACTTACAACGGTCGCGTTCAATTGCATCGCCGCTTTGTAAATCACACTTTCTTCAAAGCAATGAATCTATACAAAGCTGTTTTGGTAAACGACAGCACATCTCAACAAGTTCTGATCAGTTTTGGTGGTGCGAATTTTACAATCGAGGGATTTCGTGTGACCCGCCCCGATCCATCAGCAACAGGTGACACGCTCGTTCAAATTCAACAAGGAAGTCAGCAAGCACAAGACATCATCATCAAAAACAACATTTTTCATGACAGTTACAACAACGATCTGATCAAGATCAATAATGATTGCGACAACATCACGGTTGAAGGAAATTTGTTTTATAACCAGTCAGGATCTGATGAACACATCGATGCGAACGGCGTTACCAATATCACGATTCAAGACAATGTTTTCTTTAATGACTTTGAAGGTAGCAACCGGCCGGTTGAAGAGACCAGCAGTTTTATTGTGATTAAAAATTCCGGAGAACTTCCACAAAATCAAGATTTCATTGTGCGGCGCAATGTGTTTTTAAATTGGGAAGGTTCGAACGGAAATAATTTCGTTTTAATTGGTGAAGATGGCAAACCGTTCATCGAAGCAGAAAACGTTCTGGTTGAAAATAATTTGATGATCGGAAATTCATCGGACGACATGAGATGTGCATTCGGTGGAGTGGACCCTGTTTTTGGAACCATTTTTTAAGCTGGGTTGATTTTAATTTTCTTTTTCTTTTTGCCTACTTTTTCTTTTTCGATAATTCGGTATTATTATCTCCTTCAATCTAATGTATTAGCAATCGTTTTTGCCAGGTGATTGTCTTCAAATTCGGCTGGCGGAACGTATCCCAGTGAGGAATGAAGTCGTTTGCGATTATAAACTTCTTCAAGAAAATAGTAGATTCTACTCCGAGCTTCTTCAATTCCACGGTATTCGAAGGTAAGAACCTCTTCGTACTTTATTGTCTTGATGAAGCTTTCGGCCATTGCGTTGTCATAAGGGTTCGCCTTTCGACTCATGCTGATCCTGATTCCGTGCTGCTTCAAGATTTCCGTATATCTGTTAGAAGCATATTGCACCCCTTGGTCCGAGTGATGAATCAAACCCGCAGGCGGTTGTCTCTTTTTGAGTGCCATCTGCAGTGCTTCGATTGCCAGACGGTTGTCCAGGTAACGAGCCAGTGACCAGCCGACGCACCGACGGCTAAAGGCGTCAATGATTACCGCCAGGTAAATAAACTCGTACTGCAGCCGAATATAGGTAATGTCGGATACCCAGAGCTGATTGATTGCGTTTGCACGAAAACTGGAAATGAGATTGGGATAGACCGCAAAGTCATGATCAGAACGGGTTGTGCGAACAAAGCGCTTCTTTCGAAGACACAGCAAATTGTCCTGACGCAGTAAACGTAACACACGTTTGCGATTGACGACTTTGCCGCGGCGCTTGAGTTCGGCAGTGATCCGGCGGTAACCATAGGAAGGCCATTGCAGTGCAATCCGTTGAATCTGATCTCGCAAATCAATATCGTCCGCGACCGGTTTGCTCCTTTCCAAAAATCGATAATATCCCACGCGGCTCACTTGCAGAGTTTTACATTTCTGACGGATGGATAGACCGTGGTTATGGCTCATCTCGATCACCCGGTAACTTACCCTCTGCCTGTCTTTCTTACCGGTTGTTCCAGCATCTTGAGCCGCGTTAAAACTTTTTTTAAAAGATCATTCTCCATTGCCATCTGGCCGATCTTTCTTTCCAATTCCGCGATCCGCGCTTCATATTTGTATGTCACTCCATGTCCAGAAAACGCTTTCCCAGAATACTCGCGCTGCTCTTTTCTCCACCGACTGATGGTTAACGGATTAATTTCATTCTCACGTGCCACTTCGGCTACGCTTTTTCCAGACTCCACCTCACGCACTATTTGTTGCTTGAATTCACGACTAAACTGCCGCCTCTTTAACGACATGTTGGAACTCCTGTTGGCTTTATACTAGCTTATCAGGTGGTTCCACTTTAGGGGTGCACTCAACGGTGTAAAGAGCGGAAAGAATGTGACATTTCGAAATAACACGGTCGTTGGTGATCTTCCGGGGCTTGCTTATGCCATGCGGATTAATCGAGAAAATCCGAACATCATCAATCAAGACATCTTTTTCTATAACAACATCTGGTCGGACCCGACCGGAACAATGGAAGATTTTTCGGATGGTGATCCGAGTGAATCAACGAATGTAATACTTAGTAATAATTTGTATTACAACGGCGGGGTTGCAGTTCCAGCTGGTGATGTTTTAAGTCCGAGCGATGACCCAAATGGAATTTTTGGTGATCCGGTTCTTGAAAATCATTCGGGACTCATTCTGCCGCGCTGGGATCCTATAGCAGGACATTTTGTGAGCGGTAATAACACAATCCGCGAAGAATTTTTGCGGCTGGTCAGCAACTATGGAATACCAGGAACCGGAAGCCTGGCGCTGGATGCAGCAGATCCTGCGAATACACCTGCGGATGATATTTTGGGAAATGCGCGCGATGCGAATTCAGATCTTGGCGCTTTTGACACCGATGGAAGTATCTTGATTGTGTTAGATCCACCAACATTGCCCAACGGTTCACTAGGCACACCATACAATCAAACCATTACGGCAACTGGTGGCACCGCACCGTACACGTTTGCAGTTACTGCGGGCACACTTCCGAATGGATTAACGTTAAGCAGCAGCGGAGTAATTTCAGGAACACCAACAGCAGGTGGATCTTTTAATTTCACAATCACTGCGACCGATTCCAACACCAACACCGGCAGCAGAGATTACAGTATTCAAATCGTCACTTGCATTTTCTGTGATGACTTTGAAAATGATGTATTAGATCCGAATTGGACTTACATCAAACCTGGTTGGAGTGAAACCGGTGGTGCATTGGTTGGAACTCCATCCCGAAGAAAGGCAGTCGCAGTTGCAATGCCGATTTTTACCGGCTGCACAAATTGTTCAGTAGAAGCAGTAATGCGAACAGCAGGCGGAATCGGAAACCGTGTGTGGTTGTTAGCGTGGTATCAAGCTAAGAGAGTTACAGTTGAAGTGATGATGAAGGAAGAAACAGATCGCTGGGTTGTGAAACAAAAGTCTGGTGTTGTTGTAGCGAAAGGAAAAGCACAATCAACAATTTTGCCGAATACCGATTACCTGGTTCGCATTACTTACAATGGTTCACAGTTCCAGCTGTTCGTGGATAACGTGCTTCTGCTAACGTTACCGGCGGGCGCTTCCGCGAATGGAACCGTAGGATTTCAGTCGAAGGCAACAACCGGATCCTTCGGCAGCATAACCGTGTTCTAGAATTTTCTAAACGCAGAGTTCGCAGAGAATAATTAACACTAACTCTGCGGGCTCGGCGTTAAAAAGAATTAATGTCTAAAATGCCGGACGCCGGTAAACACCATTGCGATGTTGTGTTCATTCGCTGCATCGATCACTTCTTGATCGCGAACAGAGCCACCGGGCTGAATAATTGCTGTTGCGCCGGCGGATGCAATTTCATCTACACCATCACGAAATGGAAAGAATGCATCAGATCCAACGCTGGTTCCGGCTAATGAACTTTGTGCTTTTAGCTTTGCAATTTTTACGGAATCAACGCGGCTCATTTGTCCGGCGCCGATCGCTGCGGTCACATCGGCATGTGCAAATACAATTGCATTTGATTTCACGAATTGTGAAACCACCCACGCAAATTCCAACGCTTTCCATTCTTCTTCAGTTGGTTCTCTTTTCGTCACAACTTTTGTTTCTGCGCGATTCAATTCCATGTCATCGCGGTCTTGAATCAACATTCCGCCGGTAATCTTTTTCATATCCACTGGATCTTGAATTTTCCATTCGCCAGGAAGCTTCAACAATCGCATGCTGGTTTTTTTCGATAAGATTTCGCGTGCTTCTTCCGTAAAATCTTGCGCAACAATTCCTTCAATAAAAGCTTCCGATACAATCTTTGCAGTTTCGCCATCAACCGTTCCATGAATGCTGACAACTCCGCCGAATGCTGCAATCGGATCTCCCGCTCTTGCTTTCCGATATGCTTCTGAAATTCGATTGTCCACAGCAACTCCGCAAGGGTTGTTGTGTTTGATGATTACAGCCGAAGATTTTTTCAAAGCGCAGCTCAATTGAAATGCGGCATCAAAATCCAACAGATTATTGTACGAAAGTTCTTTGCCTTGAACTTTTTCAGCCTTAGCTAAACAAGCCCCAGCAGCGGTTGGTGAGACGTAGAGCGCACCTTTTTGATGAGGATTTTCGCCATAGCGTAGTGTCGATGACAACTTCAAACCGATTGGAAAATATTCTGGAAAATCTGTAAGACCAAGTTTGCGCCTGTAATAACTTGCAATTACGGCATCATAGTAGGAGGTGAAATGAAACGCTTTTACTGCAAGTCGTTGCCGCATTTCAGTAGAAACTTCTGCCTTATTCCGATCCAATTCTTCTACGAGTGCTGGATAATCGCGCGGATCCGTTACAACAGTCACAAATGCATGATTCTTTGCTGAAGCACGGATTAAAGAAGGACCACCAATATCAATCCATTCAATCGATTCATTGATTCCAAGATCTTGAGCAACGGCCTGATCTTCAAAAGGATATAAATTCACAACTACCAGATCGATTCCATGCAAAGAATGCTCTTTCATTTGTGCCTGGTGCGAAGCATTATCGCGAATGCCGAGAATTCCGCCAAAGATTGCAGGATGCAAAGTTTTTACGCGCCCATCTAGAATTTCTGGAAAATTTGTAACGGAAGAAAGCTGAACAACATGAATGTGATGTTCATGAAGAAATTTAGCCGTGCCTCCTGTAGAAATAATTTCAATTCCCCACTCCTGCAGTTTTGCGGCAAAAGGAATCAAATCGGTTTTGTCGGAAACACTGATCAAGGCACGTTCAATTTTCATTTTTGCTCCTTCTTCGGTTTTCCTTTCGAATGAAAAGGGGTCCATGTTGTATCGCCATGGGCTCTCTTCCATGAATAAAACCAAAATTGCACGGTGTGAGAAATCGTTCGCGAATACGCCAGGCTTGCAATTCCAAATGGAAGAGATCTTGGATCAAAAGTGTCTGATGAAACCAGAGTACCGTTTGGAAAATAAGCATCACCAATTAAGGAATATCTTTGCACAGCGTTCATTGCAATTTGATCCAGATATTCTTTTTCGTTGGTTGGATTGAGCGAAGTTGGTTCATGTCCGTCAAAAATCCACGGAAATTTTTCAATGTTTTTTTCCAGGTAAATTGCAAAATCAGTTCTGTATTGCGATTCACGTGGATCTTGATCCGATAGTAACAGCGGATCATTTAGATCAGCCATGTAATGAGCCATCCTTCCAAAATCCTGCGAAATTAATTTGAACGGGACATGATTGTAAACATCTTTCGCGACTTTATTCGATAATTCGCTGAGCCGATCCACCAGGTATCCGCTTTTGTTGGTTACGTTATATGTGTGCTGCGATTCCGGAAGGTCATCAGGCCGCAAGCAAGCCGACAAAATTTCTTCTTGATGTCGAAGCATAATATTCTTGAAGGAAGCCGGCATTAATTCAGTCGATTTCACCACGAACAATTGATACGTTTTTGAGGTCCAGGCTTCCGATTCAGTCGAACAAAAAACCGCTAGCAAAAAAATCAGCCATCCCCAGCGCATAAAAACTTCGGTGCATTTTATCATAACAGTGCTCTGTGTCTTAGTGGTGAATCATGGTTAAATAGGGAACTATGTTAGATCCTGGATTTGTCCGAGAAAACCGCGAAGTTGTCGAGCGCAAACTCAAATCGCGTGGAACGCAGATCGACCTTTCTGAATTCTATGCTGTCGATGAACAGCGCCGTTCCTACATTCGCGAAGTCGAAGAATTAAAACGCGTCAGCAACGTTGTTTCAAGGGAAATTGGCGAAGCAGTAAAGCGCGGTGAAGATGTAAACGCGCGAAAAGAAGAAATGCGTACGCAAAAAGAACGGACCAAAGAACTGGATGATCTGATCCGCAACGCCGAAGAAAAAATGCAGACGATTTTGTTAAACGTCCCCAACCTTCCGAATGATTCAGTACCGATTGGCGCAAGTGCGGCGGACAATGTTTCAGTACGTGAACACAAAGGAACGGTCTCAGTAGATTTCCAGGCAAAAACTCATGATGTGATTGGAAAGCAGCTTGGAATTTTAGATTTCGAACGTGCAGCAAAAATTACCGGCAGCAGATTTGTTTTATACAAAGGTGCTGGCGCACAGTTGGAACGCGCATTGATTAACTTCATGATCGATGTTCATACCGAACGTGGTTATACCGAAGTTCTGCCACCATTCATTGCAAATGCGGATTCGTTACGCGGAACCGGAAATCTTCCAAAATTCGAAGAAGATCTATTTAAGTTATCCGATACAAATTACTATTTGATTCCAACTGCGGAAGTACCTGTTACTAATATTTATCGCAATGAAATTTTGAATGAAGAAGATTTACCCATCCGATTTGTAGCGTACACACCCTGTTTTCGTAGAGAAGCGGGCACTTACGGTCAGGAAACACGAGGGCTCATCAGGTTGCATCAATTTAACAAAGTGGAGTTAGTGCATTTTTCAAAACCGGAAGATTCCTATGCTCAACATGAAAAATTAACAAATGATGCGGAAGAAATTCTAAAAAGATTGGGCCTATCATATCGAGTACTTTTATTGTGCACTGGCGATATGGGTTTTTCTTCCGCGAAGACTTATGATCTCGAAGTATGGATGCCCGGACAAAATGCATTTGTTGAAATTTCATCTTGCTCTAATTTTGAAGACTATCAAGCGCGACGCGCGGACATCCGATTTAAGAAATCGAATGTAAAAGGAACGCGTTTAGTGCACACATTGAATGGTTCGGGATTGGCAATTGGACGAACGGTTGCAGCAATTTTGGAAAATTATCAGCAACAAGATGGAACCGTTCGAATTCCAGAAGTACTCGTGCCTTATATGAAAGGTCAGACTGTAATCAGACCGTAATGCAAGGTAGACCTTGCCCCAACGCGTGAATTAGAAACCTTGAGAGTGAGAATTGAGAATTGGCATCTATGGTCCGTATTTCGGAATCATGGGTGGTGGCGAACTTTATCTTGGTACCATTGCGGAAGTTCTAAGCCGCGATTATCAAGTTGATTTAGTTAGCGAATCGGACATTTCACCCACTGCATTTCAGAAGTTTTTTGGACTTGATCTAAGCCGTGTTCAAATCTGCAAAATTCCGCAGATTCCGTTCGTGGAATCATTGAACCCACTTTTTCCGGAGCGCTCTGATCAATATCTGGAAAACTCGCGTTTCACACAGGAATACGATTTGTTCATTATCATGCCGCGCAATTTTCGGATTCCATTCCGCACACTATCGAAAAGGAGCATTTTACATTTGCAAGTTCCGGATCGGCCATGGAAGTTTGCAGATTATTGGAAAGCGTTTACATCAGGGAAATTTTCGGAATTGCGAAATGAAATTGTGAAAGCTCTGCGATATCCGGCGCGATATGCACAATTTGATGCGGTGGTGATCAATTCCAAATTTCACCAGGACATCATTTCAAAAAGATTGGTAAATCCGCATGCTATTGTTCTGCATCCGCCGGTAATGCTTCGCCAGCCGCGTGATTGGAATCAAAAGCAAAAAACGATACTGGCGGTCGGACGCTTCTTTCGCGGTCTGCATAGTAAGAGACAGGATGTGTTAATTGATGCATTCCGATTGTTTTCAAAACAAGCGCCAGAATGGAAATTCGTTTTAGCCGGAGGTCTGAGTGATGAGCAATCTTCCCGGGATTATTCGGAACGGCTCCGCCAGAGTGCGGAAGGTTTGCCAATCGTATTCCGTACCAATGTTTCGGCATCTGAACTGAACGAATTATTTTCAGCATCTCGATTTTTTTGGCACGCCGCAGGTTTTGAAGTTCCGAAAGATCAACCCGAAAAGATGGAACATTTTGGAATAGCTACCGTTGAAGCAATGTCAGCCGGATGTGTTCCTATTGTTTATCGCGCGGGTGGTCAGGAAGAAATTATTAACGATGGTATCAACGGCTTTTTCTGGACCTCTACAAAAGAATTAGTTGAACGCACGTTGGCGTTGACGAATAACGATCAAGAATGCAAAGGAATTAGTCATGCTGCAGTTGAAAGAAGCAAAGAATTCGGCAAAGATCGATTTGCAGAAAAACTGCTCACATTAGTGGGATCATTTTTTTAAACGCCGAGACCGCTAAGTATTCCTAAATATTATCTTGGCGAACTCGGCGTTGAAAAGGATTAAGACACTAGTTTACATACCCGAGGGCTTTCAAGGCTTCCCGCGTTTCCTCATCCATCGATTGAATATCGCGTGCGCCTTTTAGTGCTACGCTGGCAGCACGGCCTCGGATTGCAAACCCTTTCTTCATCAGCTCCATTGCATTTTTGTTGCCCGGCGAAAATTGATTCGTGCGCTCTTTTGGATCTTTATCCATTTCATAGAACTCATCTTTTTTGTCCGACGACCAGATCAATTTTTCTGAAGCCGATCGCAGTGCCCATTTTTCTTCGACAGATTCGTGTCCGTCTTCGTCTGGTTCGGCAGTCCCGGTCGCGATCGGAGGCAAACGTCGTTCGATCCAGATTTCATTTGATGGCTGCAATCTTCCGCGATGAACATTCCACCAGGATCTTCCTTGAAATTGTTTCGGCAGCGGAATCTTAAAATAATCCAGAACACCTGGTGCAAAATCGATGTGTTGAGTCAAAGCATCGGTTCGACCTTTGTGAATTCCTGGTCCATGAAACATCCATACCACTCGCGTGACTTCTTCATACAAAAACCAGCCATGTCCGAAATATCCATGTTCACCAAAGCCTTCACCATGATCGCTGATCACTGCAATCAATGAGCGATCCCATAATTTATTTTCTTTCAATTTTTGGAAAAGAATTCCAAGCTGCTGATCCAGAAATGCAATTTCGCCATCATAATGATCCAGATCTTCAGTACGATTCGGCAGCGGCGATTTTACGTTTTGAAAATTCTTGGGCGGGTTGTATGGCGCATGCGGATCGAAATAATGAATCCAGATAAATGTGTTGTCCTTTGGCTTATTTTTCTGTAACCATCGGCCTACTGCGGTGGTAATTTGATCTGCCGGCACTTCGAATTTCAAATTTTTCTTTCTACCTTTTGCGCCAATTGAATCTTTGTAATCATCAAAGCCTTGATTGAACTTGAATCTCTTATCCAGCGGAAATGCGGAAATAAATGCCACAGTTTTCCAATGATTCTGCTTAAAAATTTCCGCCAGCGTTAACGCAGCATCGGGGAGTTCAATTCCATTTTTGCGAACGGTATGTGTGCGTGGATAAAGTGAAGTTAAAACGCTGGCCATTGCAGGACCAGTCGTGGGCATTGTTGTGTATGCGCGGTCAAAAACGAGACTTTCCCCCGCGAATTTTGAGAGATTCGGTTGATCTAATCCATAACCATAACAACCGAGATGATCAGGACGAAGGGTATCAATGGAGATCAGGATGAAATTTGTTGGTTTGTTTTGAAAAAAAGTGCGATAAACAATAAACCCGATTGCACCAAAAACAATCAGAAAGACGATCAACCGCCGTTTCGGCATGGCTTAATTCAGATAGCCAAGCGCACGCAGTGCTTCTTCGGCATCGTTATCGCCTTTCTTACGCACCGCCGGAATGGCGTAATTATACTCACCAAATCGCGCGCGATATTCTGCACCTTTGCGGAACAATTCCATCGCGCGCTTGTGATCCGATACAAAGAGATTATTCAGTTCCTTCGGATCATGCTTCAAATCATAAAATTCGAATTTACGATCAGAAGACCAGATGAATTTGGCATCTTCGGTTCGGATCGCCCATTGTGTGTATGGAAATTTGTCCCAATCCGGTTCAAGCACTTTAAAATTCCATGGCGGCTTTGCTTTTTGCAGCAACACATAATCCCGAAGTTTTTCGCCGGTACTGATGTTTGGAACATAAGATTTGCCTTGAAATTGCGGAAGCTGCGGAAGATTCAAGTAATCAAGAATGCTTGGTGTGAAATCAACATGCTCAACCATAAATGGAATTCGTTTGCCGGCAGGAATTCCAGGTCCGGACCAAATCAAAGGAACATGAACTGCTTCATCGTAAATTTTCCAAATGTGGCCGCCCCAATTGTGATCTCCAAGACCTTCACCATGATCAGCGGTGATTACTACTAAAGTGTTTTTGAAGATGTTCATGGATTCCAATTTCGAAAACAACAATCCCATTTGCTGATCGGCGAATGCAACTTCGCCGTCGTATAAAGCATTCCATTCTGTTTTTTGATCATTACCGCGATCAAACATCGCATCGAACGGTGCAGGCGGATGATACGGTTTGTGCGGATCATAATAATGAAGCAGCAAAAAGAAATTCTTCGAACTCTTGCGATGATCTAACCACCGAAATGCAATTCTTGTAACTTCGTCCGCTCTTCGTTCCCAACGCCGCATGTGATCGATCGTGTCAATTTGAGGATTCATTTTGTAACCCATGGCGTCTTCATAAACCTGGAACCCTTGATTCAATCCGAAAACAGAATCCAGATTTGAAGCTCCAATAATGGCAGCCGTTTCCCAACCGTGTTGCGCCAGGATTTCAGCCAGCGTAATTGCTTTTGGAGATAACGCGCTGTCGTTGCGAAAAATCCCATGCGATACGGGATAAAGCGATGTGAACTGTGTCGCGAAAGATGGCTGTGTCATTGGAAGGGGAGCAAATGCTTTTTCAAACACTGTACCCCGCTGAGCGAGTCGATCGATATTGGGTGATGTTTTGCGTTGATAACCGTAGCAGCCAAGATGATCTGCGCGAAGAGCATCCACCACAATGTAAATCACATTATATTGTTTGGGGCGGCCTGCAAAGATCCGTTTGACCGGTTCGGGATGTGAAATAAATCCGGCGGCAAGGGCTGTCAGCAACAACAAACCGGCGCTTAATAGTAATCGCGGGCGTTTCATAAACTATCAATCCTAAATCGTTCGATTTGAATCTGCAATGTTTACCGCGAAGACGCTGAGTTAGAATATGAGCAATGAAGCCATATGTGCTGTTAATTCTGCTCGTAATTGTTTTCTTTTGGCAATTCACAATTAGGGGAAAGATCCCGATTGATTCTACTGCCCTTTATCAAATGCGGCCCTGGTCCACCTGGTCAGGAAATCCTTACGATCCGTCAGCATACGATACTGCACGCTATTATCACAACATCGATCCTGTGGTTGAAGTCTTGCCGGTCAAAACCTGGATGGCTTCCTATTTACGACACGGCGATGTGCCGCTCTGGGTTCCATCTTTATTTTCCGGCTCACCATTTGCCGCGAATCATCACGCTGCACCATGGGATGTTTCCACAATTTTCTTTTTGCTGTTGCCCAGCAAAATTGCGTTTGGAATCACACTGTTGTTTCAATTGTTCATTGCCGGCGCCTCAACATTTTTTTGCTGCAGAGTTTTTGGTTTATCCACCAGGCCTTCATTGCTTGCCGCTGCCGGATATATGTTCAATAACTTTTTTTTCCACTGGCTTGGTTTGATCAGCTTTAACGCTGGTTTAATCTGGCTTCCTTTAATACCGGCAGGAATTGAATTGGCCTTTCGATATCAAATCAAACTTGGCTGGATCTTAAGTGCGATTGCACTGGCGTTTACTTTTCTCAGCGGGATGGCTCAATTCTGGTTATTCAACCTGTTCGTGTTCATTAGTTATGCAATTTATCGTTTCTGGACAATTCAGCCGCGACCTTCATTTGCGATCAGCGGATTTGTTTTGGCTTTGATCCTGGGATGTGCAGGTGGCGCAGTTCAAATCGATCAGGTCGCGAATGCGTTATCGCATACATCGCGCGGAGGATTATCGCCAGCGAGTCCATATGAAGGCCGCAATCATTTATCGCCACGCAAACTTCCCACACTTTTGATTCCGGATTTATATGGACATCATTTGGAAAATGCATACAGCAAACTTTTTTTGAAACCTTCGGATCCGCAAGCAAAAACTGTTGTTAGTCGATTAATCTGGGGCGAAAAAGGATCAGTGCTGAATCGCACCTGGGGCTACGTTGGCTACATGACTTTTTTCTTGATGATTGCTGCTTTATTTATAGCACCTCGCCCCATTTCTTATTTTCGTTGGCTTGCAATCGGAGTGATTACGTTTCAAGTTTTGTTGTGCTGGCCGACCTTTCATGATCTTTGTACGCGAATTTGGTCGGGCTTTGACACCCTGGATCACACCCGCACAATCGTCCTTTATTCATTCTCCGCTTGTATTCTTGCAGCGTACGCCCTGGAAAATTTAGACCAACTGAAATCAAAACGACGGTTGATTATGCGCGGCCTTTATCTATGGATGTCCATTTTGATTTTTGGATTTCTGTTGACTCACTTTTTTGCGAACAGTCTTAGCTACACTCAAAAGCTAATTCACAATTCGGAACAAACCGAGTGGGTAACATCCGAGTTCTATATTGATGCCGAACCTCAAATCGATCATGGAATCCGGCGATCCGCGAACATCCTGGTCCCGCCAATCATTCTAACCGGTATTCTCGTTTTGCTGGTTAGAATGTGGTATCAGGGCCGACTATCAACTCAAGCCCTGCAAACTTTATTAATAATCGTTACTGTAGCCGATCTCTTTTATCGTGGATGGTATGATCCCCCGCTGGAATTTACAGCACCAAAGCGGCTTTATCCTGAAGGGAGTAAAGTTCTGCAATTTCTGAAAAATGATCAAGATCTATTTCGCGTTTATGAATTGCACAAGAAGAAAAATCTTCCATCTCTTCCGCTGAAAAGATATAGCGATCTGGAACTATTCCGCAAAGGTACAATTCGCTTTTTTGATTTCCGTTCGATCGATTTTGTATTTCGTCCCAATTCACTTTTGTACTATGGAGTTGATAGTGCAGGTGGTTATTTAAGTTTGTATCCGGCGCGCTACAAGGATCTCTGGGATGGACGCGGAATGGATATTTTAAAAGCGATCAAGCCAGGCTTATCTGGTGATTTTTGGAATGTAGCATTACTGGGGATGCAGAACATCAAATATCTATTGCTTCCTGAAGAAATATCAACTGAAAACTGGCATCCGATTTATAGAGCGGAAGGAATTAAAGTCATGAAGCTCGATTTTTTTCTTCCACGATATTTTTCCGTCGGACGCGCCAGGATGATTCCGAATCAACAACTAATGCTTGAACTTATTCAAAACGATCAATTCAATCCATCTCAGGAAGTTTTGTTAGATCATCAACCACCGTTTCAAGATTCTGAATCGTTTCAAGGTTCGGTGCGGATCATATCGAAAACTCCGGATGTGGTAAATCTACAAGCGGACTTTTCATCGAATGGATACCTGGTGATCGCTGAAAATAATTTCCCGGGTTGGCATGCAGAAGTTGATGGCAAGAACGCGACGATTCTCAAAGCGAATTATGCATTTCAGGCTCTTGCACTAAAAGAGGGAAAGCATTCGATTAAAATGGAATTTCGTCCGGCGTACTATACTATAAGCTTGTTTATTTCGATCGTTTCATTTTTGATGATGATATCAGCCTTGATTATCCATCGGCGGACGGTCAAGGTGCCATGAGCCTTCCACAAGTTTCAATCGTTCTGCCTTGTTACAACGAAAAAGAGCTGGCAGTGGAGCACACGCTCGAAGTCTATTCATATCTAAAAAAGCTTGGATGGAATTTTGAGTTAATTGTTTGTGATGATGCAAGCACTGATGGTACGGCGGAAGCGCTCAGCAAACTTACAGAACCGGAAATTCGAGTTTTGCATTATACGAATGGGCCTTCCCGCCGCGAAAATCTTTCGCGTGCATTGCAAGATGCGAAAGGAGAAGTGCTTGTATATATGGATATGGATCTGTCCACCGATCTTAAATATCTGAATGAAATTGTGACTCCGGTGTTGGATGGTTCCTATGACATTGTGATCGGCAGCCGCTATCAACAAGGCGCGGAAGTCAAAAGAGAATTGATAAGACTTGTGTACAGCAAACTGTATAACGGGACGATTCGAGTGTTATTCGGTTCACGCGTGCTGGATCATCAATGCGGATTTAAAGCGTTTCGCAGGGATGTCTTTCACGAACTAGCAAAAGAATTAGGCTATGATGAAAAATTTTTGCGCGGGTGGTTTTGGGATGCCGAGCTTTTGATCCGCGCGCAGCAGAAAAAATTGCGCATTCTTGAAATTCCGGTGCGATGGATTTCCGCTAAAAAAAGCTCCTTCCACTTCTTTCGTGAATTGAAGGTACTTCCCTATATGATTGGGCTGAGATTTAGATTGCAGAATCAATCACTGAAACACGGAAACCACAGAAAAAAATAATAAAAAAATTCAGTGTATTCTGTGGTTCCGTGATTAAAAATTAATGTCGCTTACTTATTGTCCTTTTCGAATTTCAACGAAACTGAATTCATACAATAACGCAGACCTGTTGGCTTCGGACCATCATTAAAGACGTGTCCAAGATGGCTGCCGCATTTGCTGCAAACAACTTCTGTGCGAACCATTCCAAGCGTACTGTCGCTTTCTTCATGAACATTTTCAGGTGCTACGGGTTTGAAAAAGCTAGGCCAACCGGTTCCGGATTCAAATTTCGTATCCGAAGTAAATAAATCGTTACCACAAGCCGCGCACTTATAAACCCCTTTCTCATGGTTATTCCAATATTCACCGGTAAATGCGCGTTCGGTTCCTGCTTTCCGCAGTACTTGATACTGGTCAGGTGTTAAAGTTTTCTTCCATTCTTCGTCTGTTTTGTTTACTTTTTCTGACATAATAAATCCTTTTTTTTGTACGGAATAAAGTTTAATCATTCCGTTATTTGTTTTCATCTCGCTGTACGTCCATGCGGACAATAGCAAAATGGCAGAAATAATAGAAATTACTTTGATTTTCAACATCGAATAAATTATCCTCCTCACTTTAGTACGTGGACAATCCTAATGTCGGATTGCCGTCTAAAGGTTGCAAATTAATTAGTTCCCAATCAATCCAAAATCTTCCCTGATATCGTAAAAACCATAATTTTTAACCACGAAGGGCACGAAGAAGCGCGAAGGTAATTATTTATTACAAAAATCTCTTCGTGGCACTTCGTGTCCTGGTATGTTTTCTTTTGCCCACCTCGCGAAGCGGGTGGGGCAATGCAGACAAAGAAATAACACGAGATCGCAGATTCAGTTGCTAGAGGCAAAGAGGACGGGAATTATGGGAATTTGTTTGGTAGGATTTCCCTGATACTGCGGAAGAGGAACGTTAGTGGCCTGAAGCTTAGACTTCGACACGAAGATTTTCCCTTCCGGTAGGAAGTGAGAATTCGCAGGGTATCATGCGTCGGCGAACGCGTATTTATTACCAGACAGAATCATTTCCTGGATCCGGGAGGTCTCTGCAGTTGAAAAAAGAATTTGGAGATCTGAATATGAAGATTTACATAGGCAGCGATGCCAGTAAAGGTTATGCAGATACAGTGTTTTTGAATGAAGCGGGAACATTTTTGCCGGAAGGAAGATGTTTTGATGATGCCGCTGAAGGGCACAATCAATTGCGGGAAGCGATCCTGGGTTTGAAAGCGAAGAATGACGGTGTTGAATTTGTTGTTGGATTAGAGGCTTCCGGTGGTTTTGAACGCAACTGGTTAAAGTTTTTTAATGAACTGAAATCGGTTTTCAAAATGAAAGTATTTTTACTAAATGCATTTGCTGTGCGCAAATTTTTTGAACGAAATTTACGCCGGAACAAAACGGATCGAATTAGTGCCCGCAATATAGCGGAATATCTGAAAAACGGAGGGAGGAGAAAGGATTTTGAGTATGAACCACAAATGCAAGGAGCGCGAACATTGTATGGCTGTATTAACGCAGCGATCGGACGCCGGGTTCAGGTTCAAACTCAATTGCAAAGTTTGTTGCCCACAGTTCAGCCCGAGCTGGTTCAATATTGTCGCGAAGGAATCCCCGATTGGGTGATTGAAATATTATGCAGTTATCCGACAGCTGAAAAACTTTCGAAAGCTGAAGTCAAAATTTTATGCAAGATTAATTCGATCACAGATTCTCGCGCGAACAAACTGATTAAAGTCGCCAAAGAGTCTGTTGCTTCACAAATTGATGAGCATACTGCTGCATCAGTTTTATTTTTGGCTTCTGAAATTAAAGATCAAAATGAAAAAATAGAGAGGCTTCAAAAGTCTTTAGAAAAATCACTGAAAGACGATCCAGCAGTAAAAATTATTGATGGAATTAAAGGCATTGGAATTTGGACGTCGATGGTATTGCGTTTAGAATACGGAAATATCGAAAGATTTTATTCTGCCGAGGCTGCTGTCGCTTATGCCGGACTCGATCCGCGCATCGAACAAAGCGGTGATCAATTACACAATCTTGGAATCAGCCGTGCTGGGCGCATTCGCATTCGTGCTGCTCTCTACATGCCAACTCTTGCCGCAATTCGCTTCAATCCAATTATCCGTAACTTTTATAATCGCTTGATCGCAGAAGGAAAACCTGAGAAGGTTGCCATAGTTGCTTGCATGCGAAAACTCATTCACATCGTTTACGCTTGCTGGATCTCAGGAAAACCATTTGACCCCGATTACCAATCTAAGAACCAAAATCAGCCGGTTAAAAAAACATCCACTATGCAGCCCCTGGCTCATGTCATTGCTTCGTTGGCTGCACCCATTTCCAAAAAGGAGGCCAAAAGGAGAAAAGCGGCAGCCATGCCACAAAAGGGTGGTCTTTTATACGTGGTCTCGGCGCCGCTTCTAATGAAAATAATAAGAAATTTTCTAGTTAAATTCTATTGACTTTAACAGGGTATCTTCGTGGTTAAAAATTATTACTCAATGTATCCAAGCGCTTTCAGTTTTTCACGCGTTTCATCATCCAACTCGCCTGAACCTTTATGTTTCATGATTTCTAGAGCGCGGAATAATTCATTTGATTTTTTGCGCAATTCTTCAGCTTTTTCTGGATAATTGTTTTGTTGATCAATCATTTCAGCAGGATCAGTTTGAAGATCAAACAAATGATTTTGACGATTTGATGAATCAATATACTTCAACGAGTCTTCCAGTATCATCCGTTGCGAACGTTTAAAGGCGGCGAATCGCGGATGCGAATCAATATCGATTTCAGAAAGAACCGGACGCAATGGAAATTGATTTGATCGCAATGCGGGAATCAAACTGTGTCCTTGAATTCCACTTTCAGGTTTTAATCCAACAAATTGCAACAGTGTTGGGTAAACATCGATCAACTGAACTTTTTCCGTAATCTTTCTACCTCCGGAAAATAAACCAGAGTTGTAAAACAGTAGCGGCACGTGTACTTGTTCTTGATACAAATTGTGTCCGTGATCCAAAAATTGATGCTCTCCAATTGTTTCCCCATGATCGGAAGCGATAATCAAAATTGTTTTGCTGGCGATTCCTTGTTCTTCCAGCATCTTCCATAAAGCTTGCAGTTGCTGATCTTGATATCGAAGCTCTCCATCATATAGATCGCGCAATTGTTGAAATTCGTTTTCCGATAAAGGAGTCCCATCACCATGACATGCAATCCCATTTTGTTTGTTCAGCGGATAAAAGCGGATATTTCCTTTCATTGTGGTGTTAATTTTCATTTCCTCGCGAATATCTTTCGGTGGATCATAAGGCTCATGAGCATCGAAGTAATTGATAAACAAAAAGAATGGCTGACGATTAACGGCCCACTTTAAATAGGAAGATACTTGTTGATTGATCTCAGCACCGCGACGCTGACCATCGGTATGCCACAATGACTTTCGGGTTAGTTTCGATATCAGGCGGAATAAAGTAAGCCGTTTTAACTCACTATGTGGATCCAGGTGTTCATCATAAAAATCGAATCCCTGGTTAATATTGAATGCAGAGACAAGAAATGGACCTCCAATGAAAGCTGCAGATGTGTAGCCTTTTTCCTGAAGTGATTCTGCAATAGTTTTCACAGTCGGGCTAACAAAAAAATTGGAATACCCTACGCCATGTACTGATGGCATCAGTCCCGTAAACAAAGATGCATGTGAAGGAAGTGTCCACGTTGCGTTTGCGTATGCGTTTTCAAACAAAATCCCTTTTTGCGCTAAGGAATCTAAAAATGGAGTGGTGTTTTTTGAATAACCATAACATCCGAGATGATCTGCTCTTGTGGTATCAAGCGTGATAAGAACGAAATTCATTTCATTCGATTTATTCTTCTTTGTTCTTAGAAATCGATATGAAGGAATCCACGCATACAAAATGCTCAAGAAGATTAAGACGGTTGCGAGGAGCATGAATGCCGGAAAGATTTTTGCAAAAAGCGAATTTAGTTTGCGCAGAATTGGATATAGCAATAGCGCCAGAATCAAAAACACAATGCTGTAAGAAATGAAAGCGCAGATGTAAAGGCTGCGATCCGCGTTAATGAAAAAGGTGTGAATTGGATTCTGGGCTGCCAGCGCTTCCAGGATTCCTAGAAATCCGCCAGCAACCCAGAGGCACAAAAGTGAACGTTTCAACGGTGGCTATTCCTCCCCCTTAGATCCTCTAATTCCCCCCTTATCCAAGGGGGAGAACAGTTGGGATCAACGCCGATTACGGTAGAACCACCACGTTATCAAACGTCCCGATTGTTCCTTTCACTTTAAGTGCTATCGTTCCAAGCGGGGTACCTGTAGCCGAAATGGTGACGGTCAAGGTGCCATCAATGGTTGCAGTGAAATTTGTTCCATCATACGCAAGCTTCACATGATAGAACTGGCCGGTATTAATAGGTGCTTTGACATTGGACTTGTTCACAACATCACCGTTGATTTTGTGTTTCAGAATCCATTTGCCTTTGTCTTTGTTCATGATCAGCTCTACGTAATCCTTCGAATCGACCCACCACCCATAAACCGATACAGTTGCTCCTTGTGATGTTCCTCGCTTTACATCGACTTCAAATGAACAAATACCGCAGCCGATGAATGGTGAAATGATGCGAGGCTTCCCAGTTCCGCTGCTATTGGTAAGAGCCTGGCCTGCAACAGCCCATGAACCTTTATCAACAATCCAATCAGAAGCATCACCATCGTCAAAGTCATCGCTGTACAGGGTTGGATTGAAAATGACATCGAAGCACTGTGTGCATGTATCGCTTGCACCGCCGGGATTTGTAACGATTACATCGCGCAATCCAACTCCAGCTGTGCTTGCAATGGTAATGTTTGCGCGAATCTGAATTCCTGAAATGAATTGAAGGCTATTCACTGTAATATCAGGTCCGAAGTTTGCGCTCAACCCAACATCATTCGCGAAATCGGTACCATTAATATCGATGTTGAGAGTCTTTCCTTGATCGCCGCTGGGTGGAACGAGTGCAACAATGTCAGGCGCCGGATAACCTCCGCCAACTTTTACCGCAAATAAATCCTGGCCGGTCGCATTGCCGGTGGATGCTGACACCGTGATGTCATGTAATCCAAGGAATGCAGCAGCTGTGATAGTGATATTTACATCAAGATGTTGATCATCGATGAAAGTTGTGGAATTGACAGTGATTCCAGGGTCATTAAAGTCTGCTGTGGCATCATCTGGAAATTGAGTTCCAACAACATTTACAGTTAAAGTTGCACCGCGATCAGCGCTGGGTGGTGCGGCTGAATCGACCGTCATTGGAATTGGAGGTGGTCCAACCATGAAATAACGTGCGGCAATACTTGTCGGACCATTGCGATCTTTCCAAACAACAACAAAATTGCCGGCATTATCACTCCCCACACTGCATTCGAATTCGTCATTTCCAGAGTTTTCCGGCACAACGAAATCAAGACCGAGTGGATTTCCAGCAGCATCAAACATGCGCGCAACAATATCGTCACTCTTATAACCGCTATCGCGCCACACAATAACGAAAGTGTTATCAGGCGCAACTGCTACGGAAGTGGAATATTGTTGTTGAGTATGTTTGCTGGTTACAACAAAAGGGGACCCAACCGGATTTTGATTTGTATCAAACCGTTGGGCACATATTCCCCCGGCACTCGATTCACGCCAGGCAACAATAAATGAACCATCTTCAAAAACACCAACACTTGGTTCAAAATTTTTCGGACTACCGTTGCCTAATGGTCCTGCCTGAAAATCGCTTCCTGCTACTGGCGTTCCATCAGAATTGTATTTACGACCGCGAATCCGATCATTGCTGTCATCACGCCAAACAACTACAAACGCTCCGGTATTATTTGAATTAACATCTACTGCCCAGGTGTTACCGGCAGTTGATGTATTTGCCAGAATTTCATTTGTTAAAGGGGCGCCCGTTGCATCAAAGAGACGGATCCATGTGCCGCGCCCTGAGCCATCACCCGGACCTGACCATGCTGCAACAATTCTTCCGCCTGGATCTCCGCTTACTGATGGAGCCATCTGTCTTCCTGCTGTTGTTTGTGGTACTAAAATGTCATCCGCTTTAGCAGTTCCACCTTTCGCAAACATCCGCATGTATGAGCCGAATTGATCGCCATCAGTCCCACTTGCATCACGCCACATGATCGTGAAGTCGCCATCCGAATTCACATGAACAGTGGATGTCCCTTGATTTCCCTTTGTGACTTTGTTTATCTTGAATTCATTGTTGACCGGAGTACTGTCAAAATTAAACTCACGCGCAAAAACTCCTTCGCCGCTTCCATCGTATCCATTATCATCGGTCCAGGTAATGACAAAATTTCCTGAACCATCAAACTCAACATTCGGCACAGTTTGTGCGCCTTTATCAAAGTTTGGATTGACTAGAATATCCGGGCCGGGTAAAACTCCAGGTGGAGGATCGGAAGGAACTGATTCAGGTCCGAAGTGCAGAGTTTCATCGCGCGAGAAAAGTGTCTGTGATTTTGCATCATAAAAAACTAGCTTTCCTGTTGCTGAATCCAGCATAAATGTGGAAGGATCAACTTTCGTTCCCTGGAAAAACTGTTTCGCGGTAGAAATCCAATCAACAAGTTCCAATGATGTGCTGAAAACAGCAAAGCTATCCGGTTCATCAGATAATTGCACAAAGATTTGCGCGTTTTGTTCATCTATTAAGATGCGTGCAGGATGTCCTTCCAGCGACAAATAGTTTTTGAATTTCAAAGTGCTGAGATTGTAAACAGACACCCATTTCTCATGTTGCACTAAAAGCAAATCGAGCGCCTGACTGATTAGAATTTTGCGAGCGGACGCATCAAGGTCGGTAATGCGGCCATTTTCTTGTTTTGATGAAGCAGATAATTCTCGAATCGTTTGATCATCCAGTGCAACTAGCAATGAATCAGATTGCGAATTAAAAGCAAGATCAAGAGGTTTGTTCGGCAGCCTGATTTGGGAACGAACTTCTAAATCTTTCCCATCTATTAATTGAATGGAATGTTTTTCCTGATTCAATGCATATAAAACGTTGCGCGCTGAATCGTGAGCCAGAGCAACAATTCCTGAAATCTGTTTTTGTTTTAATAAAGAACCGTCACTCAATCTGTAACTTTGCAATACTCCGGAACCTGCGGCGAACAGGAGGTCCGCCTCTTCATCTACAGCAGTTTGCTGCGCAGTAAATCCCGGGGAAAGTTTTCCGATCTGATGTTTATCAGCTGAAAAACGCAAAATCTGATTTCCTGATGAAACCAGGAATCCATTTTTTAATTGAGGGTTGTGTGCAAAAGAAGTTTGTAACCCGAAACTTATTGTCGAAACAAGAAAGCTCAGGGCTACAATGAGACGAAATCCTAATTTTTTAGAGTGAATCATTATTGGTACCATCCGCAGCGAAAATTTGACTGTTCAGTTTAAAAGAATTCGAGGACTGAGTCAACGAAAATATCCTCGAGCATTACCTCGAAAACCCTCGGAAAATGAGGCTTCGAATATATTAGAATTACTGAACATATCCGAGCGCACGTAACTCATCCAGAGCTTCGCGGCTGATTTCTTCATTTTGATAAAAACGGGAGGGCTTAAATGATGTAGACCACTTTCCAAGGATCTCTTGCATCTTTTTGACTCTGTCGGGATTTGATTGTGCCAAATTGTTGCTCTCGTACGGATCGTTTGCGATTGAATAGAGTTCGCGAGTGCCATCTGTAGCCCAGATAAATTTCCAATCCACAGTGCGAACGGACTTCAAAACTTTTTTGCGCCACATTGGGCTATCGGGAAGGTCCGGGAAACGGCGACTCATCTTGTCCGCGGCGCGCAGATTATTGTATTCCGAAAATGCATAAGGATGATTTTTTCGTTCGAAAAAATCAGGAAGCAGGCTGAATCCCTGAAGATCCAGTTTTGATTCTGACTTGAGGAAGCGAAGAATGCTTGGAAAAATATCGATCGTTTGTACAGTTTCTTTGATCCGAGTTCCTGCATGATTACGATTCGTGAATCTTATGATCAGCGGTACATGTAAGAGCACATCATACAAACTTAGTTCATGACTCATCAGGGCATGATCACCAAAATGTTCACCATGATCTGACGTAAAAATTACGAGCGTGTTATCCAGCAGATCTTGAGCGCGAAAATCCTGGATGATTTCACCAATGACCGAATCAACATAATTTACATCGTTTTGATAAAGAGAAGTTAGGATCTCAAAATCTCGTTGAGTCATTTTCAACTTACCAGAAATAAAAATTTCCGGATCTTGATTTACTTTCGCCGCTTGTTGCGAGGTAACTCCCGCCGGCAAAAATTTTTGGATTGTAGATGCAGGAGTTCCATAAGGTGCGTGTGGTTCCATCAAATGAACAAACAAAAAAAATGGATGTTTGCCTGTCCAATCGTGATGCAACCAATCTGTAATTGCATTACGTGTTTCCTTCGCTCCTGTGTCTTCGCGCGGATTCAATTTTTCATGGAGGAATTCAACTAATAGCATGATCGACGAGCATTCATTTCGGCCCCAGAATTCTTCATACTGCTGAAAGCCGCGTCCCAGACCGGTTTGCCGGCGGATGTAAACATTGTTAATGAAACCAGCTGTTTGAAATCCGGTTCGGGATAATTCAGCTGCAAGTGTCTTGCTGGCCGGATCAAGCAAAATATTTCGGCCATCTACGCCGTTACGTGATGGATACTGGCTGGTAAATAACGAAGCATGCGATGGAGTTGTCCATGGACTCGCCGAAATTGCGTTTTCATAAAGCACGCCTTCACGCGCCAGTGCATCAATATTTGGCGTTAATGGATGTGGAAATCCATAAGCTGAAACAAAATCCCAGCGCAGTGTATCAACTACAATCAGCAGAATGTTCGGTCGGTTTGCTGCTGATATTTTCTGAGGTAAGTTTGCTTTCCGCTCGATGTAAGCATCCGCAACTGTAACGATTGTGCAGATCAAAAAAATTCCTGCCAATAAATTTCTTGATGAATTGTGTTGTGAAATTCGGATCGCAAGATAACGGATAGCAAAAAAAATCAAAATGGAACCTGCAGCAATGAAAGCCGTCCAAAGTAAACCTTCAATTGAAAAAAGATGAGATCGAAGCCAGATCAAATGCGCTTTTATGAAAAAGATTAGAAAGAGCAGAAGACTGATGCCGAATGCGATTTGATTTGCGATAAGCCGGGATCGATCCAACGAAATTTCGGATCTTTTCTGATGAAACCAGAGCAGTACGGCAATGATGAATACAATAATGATGCTAAGAACAATGTGGGCTTGAAGCGTTCTGAGTAAATGGATCCGCGCCATTTGGTCTTGATAGATCCATGAGTTGCTGAGACGCATGTCCCAGTAACCAGCGAGCAAGCCTATAAATATGTGGATTGCGGCAAGAAGTTTGATGATTCGAGAAAAACTCACGCGGGAAATATTATCACCACAAAGTCACTGAGTCTGCGCCTCAGTGGTGAAAATTTTATCTATTCTGGTTATAATTCAGTGCTTATTAATCGGGGCGTAGCGCAGCCTGGTAGCGCACCTGCCTTGGGCGCAGGGGGTCGGAGGTTCGAATCCTCTCGCCCCGATTACTTTGAAGATAGCGAATAGAAGATTGAAGATAGATGAGTAATGATCGTAATGAATCGAAAATAACGTTTGAAATGTTTCTATTCTCAATTCTCCATCTTCTATCCTCATAAAGAAGCGCCCGTAGCTCAGCTGGACAGAGCATCTGCCTTCTAAGCAGAGGGTCGGGAGTTCGAGCCTCTCCGGGCGCACTTCGTTAAAGCTCGTAGGTATCGTTACTTACGAGCTTTAATGTTTTGAAGTGAAGTTCGATCAAATCACTTTTACTTGCACGTACTTGCATTTTCTTTTGAAGGGCGCGCTTGGATTTCTTACAGTGCCATAGGGTGAGTATTATGTTTTTTAATGTAGATTTGAGGGGCCTGCTGAGCCTTTCCATTCCATCTCCCGCAAGCTCTCTTTGATATCCTTGAATTCTTCATTGCTAAGACCCAACACCTCGATCCCAAGCTGATCAATTTGTTCTTCAACATCACGAACCTCGATACCCACTTTGACTTTGTCATGGCATTGTTTCGACAGCATACCTAAATCTTGATGGACTTGATTGCGTATTCCGGTTAAATCGGGCCACCGTTCCGGCATGACCGGCCACCCCTGGAAGGGGCGGCGCTGGGTGTTGTTTATTTTAGTTCTTAAGGCTGGAATCGATCAACGATCCGTTATTTTTCCTCCTTATATATTGAGTTAATTTTTCTTTAAGGGTATATCCAAGCGAGCGAGCCCGGCTCTGCGGGCGAGCGAGCGCCATAGAGCCAGAAAGATCGCACGGAAACACCTACTTCTGCTTCGAAGAGCTTTTTCTGAGTGATTCTCCTTTCAGTTCGATTTTAAAAGCATTGTGAAAGAGCCGATCGCAAACGGCATCGGCAATGGTTGGTTCGCCAAGAAGTTGATGCCACTGGTTGGCTGGAATCTGACTGGTAAAGATCGTAGAAGAGATTCCATAGCGATCCTCCAGGATTTCCAGTAAATCACGTGCTTCAGTTGCAGAGATTGCAGTTAACGCGAAATCGTCAACGATCAACAATGCTGTTTTTGCCAGACGCGCAAGAAACTTCAGATGAGATCCATCTCCGCGAGAAGCCAAAAGAGCTTCCAATAGTCGCGAGTATCGGAAATAAGAAGTGGAATATCCAGAGCGACAGGCTTGATTGCCCATAGCACAGGCGAGAAAGCTTTTTCCTACACCTGTCGGGCCGGTAATTAAAACATTCTGATGATTGGATAGCCAATGACCGCGTGAGATCTCAACAACAATTTGTTTGTCCAGCCCGCGAGGATGACGAAAATCAATATCTTCGACTGCTGCCTGCTGTCGCAGATGTGCTTGAGTTAGCAGTCGGGCCAGTTTTGCATTGTCGCGATATGTTTTTTCATCATCAACGACTAATCCGAAAAATTCTTCGTGCGAAAGCTGTGCGTTATTTGCTGAAGCAAGGCGTTCAGAAAAACCTTTTGCCATTCCATAAAGCCGCATGGCATGCAGTTTTGCGATAGTAACTTCATTCATCATATACTGTAATCCTTGTTGAAATAGTGGCTCCCACGGATGTTTTCATGTGAAGGAATCATCTGTGCGGGGCCATTTTTGTTAATGTTGATTTGATCCAGATTGGCAGAAAGAATCCGTTTGATGCTGGTATAAGAACAACTTCCGTAAGCAACAGCTCGTGTGGCAGCTCGTTCGATTCGATCGGCTCCGGCTGATACGGCGAGGTTGTAAATTCCGCGCCAGGCAGAAAGAACTGAAGGTGCACCATTATGCCGGATCCGGATTTCATCAAACAGGCAAGCTGTGGCTGGTCCAGTTTGTTGAGCCCACAGTAGCAGACTCTTGAGATCAACAGATGCGTAATTGCGATGCGCAGCCGGCATATGCTCCGGGTTGGTAGTCGTTGCGCCACGATGGAAGCTGCGTTGATGACTGGCAACACGTTTTCCTTTAAACAGAACCTCTACAGTATTCGTAGTTAAACGAATCTCTACAATCGATCCAATGAGCTGATACGGAACGCTGTAGTGATGATCATCAGCAAGAATGTGATAATCAGATCCAACCGTTGCTTTCTTCCATTCTGCAAACTCATATCGGTGAGCTGGAAGTGAAAGTGCTGCGGGGCGATCAAGCGAATCAAACAGTTCCTTGCGTGATCTCTTCACCTTACGCATCGGTTTGTTGTTGAGCCGGACTAGCAAGTCAGCAATAGCTGCGTTTAGTTCTGCGAGATTGTAAAAAGTTCTGTGACGCAGCGCAGCCAGAATCCATCGCTGTACCAACAAAACGCCAGCTTCTACTTTTGCTTTATCTCGCGGTTTGTAGGGCCGCGCAGGAACTACCGCTGTGCCGTAATGACAAGCGAGGTCGTGATATGTCGGATTCAAATGTGGTTCATACCGACATGGGGATTTCACCGCTGACTTCAAATTATCCGGAACAGTTATGTGAGGAATACAATCGAAGTACTCAAATGCTGAAACATGTGCACCAATCCAGGATCGCAGATCCTGAGATTGCGTTGCCATTGCAAATGTATAATTGGAAGCTCCCCAAACGGCTACAAAAATCTGCGTGCTAATCGTTTTTCCATCTGCAGCAATGATGAAAGGGCAGCATCACAAAAATCTACAAACAGTTTTTCACCCGCACGATGGCTTTGCCGCATCACCATTCCTTGTTTCTTTTTCCATTGCCGGAAATGATGATGAAACTGGCTGTAAGAATATCCACCCGAATAAATCTGTCGGTATTCTTCCCAAACCAGCATCAATGTGAGTGATCTGTGACGGCGAAGATCTTCATCCACCTGCCGCCAATCGGGAAGTGGTTTGCTTCTGCTGCTGCCTTCCGATAATTCGGACAAAGGAAACAGCATCGCTTCCAGTTCTGTTTCCGAAAGATTCTCTATCTGCTGCCAGGTCAGCGACAATGCTTCTACCTTACTGGCGTAACAGCCAATCGTGCTGCGGGCAACCTTAGTGGACTTCTTTATCTGCCGATGGGATAGACCGGCTACAAGAATCAACCGAAGAATCTCTTTGATCTTGCGCATAGGTAACTGTCTCCTTGCTGACATCCATCCTCCTTGGAGTTTTGTCTGTCAGCTTACTGTTACCCAGCGCCGTTTTGGTAATACCCTGGGGGGTGGCCGGTCATGCCGGAACGGTGGCCTACCTCACTCCGGAATGGTGGCCGATGATGACCGGAATACGCACTTGATTTTTTGCATCGTATTTTGGAATTTTGATGTTGCCAAGAATATGCGTGCTTTGTTGTGTTGAGATTGTATAGGCTTGAACGATAAAACGGGACACTGAAGAATTGAGCAGGGAGCATAAATAGTGTGCTTCAATTTCGTTTTCTAAAGCAACAAGCGTCAACTTATGATCAGGAATAACAATTTTCTTATTGAGAAGCGAAACAACCGCACACTCAAACTCCGAAGATTGTTCTTTCCACACTACTTTAAATGGCGCAAAGGTATACGGCCCTACATTATATATTGAATAGAACGGTGCGCCTTGAGCTTGAAAGTGGGCCTTATAATGCGTTCTTGCAAATAATTCTTTTCTGAATTGTTCAAAATATAACCAAGTAAGCGGATATTTTTTCTTAAGCAATAGCTCATCAAGTGCTTTATTAGGTTGCGAGACATCTTGTGGCAGAAGAATTGAAAGAACTGGATTCGCATGCCATCGTTCCACGTCACGACCTCTGATCAAGGGATAAATCAAATCAGTTTCCACCTGTAATGAAACTGACCGAAATTTATTCTTCCCAATGTCATAAAGGTTTTTGACCAGAACTGTATCTTTAGTATCATTTTCAACAACATTCACCCAGTAAATACCGTTCGCACCACCTGAGTGCGCTCCAATGCGTCCCTGATAAAACGATTTTCCGATCACACTTTTTAACGCCTTCAGCGCCTTGGGCCTCGCAGAAATCCAACTCCCTTGTTCGGAGCCGTCAATGCTTTGAGCTTTCAGATACTTAGTTACGGTCTTCTCTTGAACTTCAGCCCATGAAAGATCAATAGCAATTGACCCTTTTTCTTTCTTCTTCCAGAGAAGGTACTCAACTGGATATTGGGTAACATCACCCTTTTGGCAGTGAAATATCGCAGTTCTATTAGTTGCAGAGTCAAATGGCTGCAAATCTGTCATATCATCGACTTGAAATACCTTAAACGGTATACCGTTTTTTCCTAGTCTGAATCGCCTGAAGCCCTCTCCAGCGCCTGCAGTCTTAAAAAGCGATTGAGTGATTACTATGCAGAGCTTACCTTTTTCCTTCAAATATTTATCAATGGACACATATGTCATCAACACGGAAATATCGTCGCTAGCTTTACCAAGTCGAGCATCTAGACCTTGATGTTCGAAAAGGTCATATCTTTTCCAGATTGAGGAACTCATCGCACGATAAGTAGGCGGAAGAGAATTCCAATTGACCCACGGTGGGTTTCCAACAATAAGATCGAATCGCCCCACAAAAAGCGGAGCAAACGCATTCTTAATAATCCTAGCCCAAATACCATTCATACTTTTTTCTTCCAGCTCCAGCAGTTTTTTGTATGTTTCGGCTAGAATAAGGTCGAACTTTTCGGGTTCTATTTGACCCATTTTAAGGTCTGCATGAACACGTTGAAGGAAGTGTTCTGCACTTTGTTTCTTTTTCACACCGTCTTCGAGCAATGTTGTGACCTTATGGATTAGCGACTTTTGAATGAGAGCTTCTGGAAACCGGAAGGAGCCAACGCTGGTTGAGATTTGATAATATGCGGCCTCGGAATCGAACAAATCTTTTTGGTAATTTGCGCTAGGTGGGTTGATGCTGTCGCAGAGATAGATCGGGATGGTTAATTCTCCCTTTTTGTATTTCAGCATGTCTGCAACCGCGAGCAAGTAGTTTGTACGAGCGGAGATCACAGCCAACGGATTCAAGTCGAAGCCCATAATGTTTTTTGAAATCTGCTGAAGCGTTTCGTTAGGATCAACATTGTTCAACCGTGCGTGTTCTTTGGCTCGTTTTATTGCAAGGATGACAAAGGTTCCCGAGCCGCAGCTCGGATCTAGCAGTCTTTTTTGCAGCAGATCTCGATCTTTTACACCGTAGCCAATTTGATTTAAACAACGCTCAGCGAGCCAATCAGGTGTGTAGTATTCTCCCAGGTCATGGCGAATCTGCTTTGGAACCAAGAATTGGTAAAGTTTTTTTAAAATATCCCGTGTTTCATCTGGGACTAACTCCATGGTTTCAGGATCGTAGAGGTTCAATTTTTCGATAATGCCTCGAATTCCGCTTTCGATCGATATGTTCCAGTCATTGAGGTACCACGAGAGTAAATCTCCCTCAAGAAAGTTACGAATGTTTAAGGGTTCAGCACGGAATATGCCGCCCTCTTCTAGCTTTGCAAGATTGTCCTTAAATGTTTCTGAGTCATGTTTCTCCCATTCGGCCAGTGGTAACCCGCTGATGCCTTTCAATGTGTAGAATCCCACGACCTGATATGCCAGAAGCTTCATCAGCAAGCCATAGTAAGTATCAAGTGCGAAAAAGAAAGCATGGAAATCAAAATCTTCCTGCTCGTCCTTTTTGAAGCCGTACGTTTTAAAGAGAGTTTCTGCGTTAAGTTTTTTGTTCTCAATCGCGCCATGAACTTCTGCAAACTGCAAGGACCATTGTTCAAAGAAAACCTTAACCCGTTTACTGACATTTTTGCTTAAGGCAAAGTAAAATGCTTTTATTGTATTCGTGGCAATAAGATTTCGTGAACCTGCACCAACGGCAAAATCACGAATAAGGTTGTCGGGAATGAGAGCGGCTTTGTCCGTGAGTTTTTGAAGCAAATGAAGAAATCGCTCGACACTCTCGGCTGAGACCGGCACTGGTTCTTCCTCGATCCACCTTCTGACCTTACGCACAAAAAGAAAATAAATGCCATCAAATGCAACTCCCAGCAGGCGATCATGCTTCCACCGTTCCTCTTTTGCGAGGTCTTCGATATAGCCTTTCACCTGAGCAAGCAGTTTACGATTTTTTTCGTTATTTCGTTGAATAATGCCCGGCTTCTTGTACTCGAGAATAAGCCGATTAAACACACTATCTGCACGGCCATTTGCAAGCTGGCGCTCGTCTCTTCGCTGGAAATTTAGACTTATTTGCTTTGATTGAATGTAATTATCCCAAATTGGAATAATTAGTTCGCGCAGTTTAGCTTCTGGTTGGGGCGCATCTTTTGCAATTGAAACTGCAAGCTTGATACTTTTTACGATATCGGCATACAAACTATTCATTAAACAGATTTTCTGCCTGTTTTGAATTCTTGAAGGACATCATTATTCACATCGGCAGGTTCCAATAATTTTTTTGAGTGCAGTAACGGATAGATTCCCACTTTTGAAAAAAGCGAAACGTGCCTGAGTTTCGGTAAGTAGCGGAATGTTCTTCCGTTCTTTCATGTGAACTTGCTGCGATTATCGCATTATTGTATCACTTCGTCACGAAGGAAAAACTACATACTCCAAATCAAGATGCGTGCTCTGCTTCGATTTGCGCCGCAATTTTTTCCCAATGCTTGAACGCCGCCGCGTTTGCTTCAATTTTTGCATCTCGCATTTGTTTATGCGTCAACATTGGCCGGCCTGATACTTCTTGAATTTTTGCCGCGGAATCTGCCGGAAACGTTACTACAGAAATTTCTAATAAATTTGCTTGCGTGATAATCCGGCCGCGTTGGCTATTGCTGAATCGTTCCTGATGCGCTTCAACCGGAATAAATCCAACGGAAACGGAATTCAAAAGACCTAAGCGCACGCGTAACAAAGTATCGTTTCCTTCCGTTAATCTATCTTCGATTTCTGCCGTAAAATACAACGCATCCGGACGATCGGTTAACTCCGTGATTCTGCCAATTACAGAACTCACTCCGTTACTGTGATCAATCAAAAGCGGAACCATGAGGTCTTTTGATTTCATCCGCTTGATGCTTTCATTCCATGCGCCGTATGCAATTTTGGTGAGGCCGTTGCCAGTGTCAACAATGCTTTGATGACTGCCGGCAATGCCTTTGATAACGTTGTAATCCACACTTCTCTTACTCATGGTTCGCCGCCTCAATGTGACCGTCAAGATGTTTTAAATATTTTTCTGAATTCGAAAAGCGAACCTTACAGGACGGGCAACGATACCGGCCGCCCTTGTTTGTGCTTTCATGTGCAACGATTGCACGCTCGATTTTATTTTCAAGCGTGAGCCGTTCCGGCTTTAATTGAAATTTTTCGTGCATTTTTTTTAACCTCTTTTCTACTCTATTCGAGTCTCAGACCGGCGCGCTCGAATTCGCGCTCTAACTTAGCCCGTTTTTCCGCCGCGCTTACTTCGTTCGCTCTGCATTGTTCCAAGATTAACTGCGCGTGTGCAAAGTCATCAACCGCCGCGTCATACTCCGCTTGCTTTAATTCGAGCAAGCCGGCGCCCGGAACCATTGAAGCGCCGGATCTGGCCAGCTTCAACTGAACCTCTGCGCACTGTAAGTTTGCTTTAGCAATTCGTATATCACGCTCAGCGCCGTCTACGGAGCTTTGCCAGTGAGTTTGTAAGCCGCGGAGCCTCTGGAGTTCTTTTGCTTTTTGCGGAATATTTTGCATAAAGATTTTTCTCCATTTCCGATTATTGAAGTACTCAAAAATTTTCACTTAAAAAATCCATGCGAGCAACGCGGCGGAGCTTGTACATATCCGCGCCGCCCGCGCAGAAACGCAAAGTCGTTTCTGTAGGTCAAAAAGGCCGCTGAAATTCATTTACCCTTACCAGAGGCCGGCTCTAACGCTTCCGTTAAAATGAGTACGTCAGAAGCCCTTACACGGAGCTTTTTAGCGCGCTCTGCGCGTGCGTTTTTTTGTTCTTCGCTGAGATTCAGTTTTCGCTTAGGCTCCGGCCACGGTATTTCATCGTAGTGCATAGCGTTCCACATATGGCACGCGTGACAAATCCGTTGCTTTAACCACGGAAACTCGCGCGCCGGCTTTTCTTTTTTACACTGCCTGCATATCGTCATGAATAAATTTTCCAATTTCCAAGATCAATAACTTTGTGATCTTGCTTCGCGTGTATCGTCATTTCCTCGAGCGTCAAAAAACTTTCGTCACAAAAATTGCAAGGAACCAGCGGCGGCTTTGTGCGCTCCGGCTCCGTGGCTTCTACTGCATTCGTAGCCGCCTCCGGAGTTTTAATCTCGGCCTGCGCGAGATTTTCCGGAGCAATTCCGTGCGTCGTAGCCGCCGGCGGCGGAATTATTTCGCTGACCTTCTTGGCGTCCGGCTTCTTGTCTATGATTTTCAAAAGCTCATGCACGGCGTGAACTTGCTCCGGCTCAATGTCAATTTCTTTCACGTTTAACATGTGTGCTTTCGTTCCGGTCGGCGTTTGTTTATGATCCGTTAACATCTGCATGAGCATTGATCGGCGCCTGAGCCGTGCGTCGTAAGTGTCGAGTGTGCGCTTTGGAACTTCATTGACGCTCAACATCTGTCGCTCAATCTGCCAGCAACGAAGCATTGAAAAAGCAAGTGAGCGAATGATTGATCTCTCTGTTGTATCCGGCTCATGACCTAAGCTCTTTATCAAATCGGCCTGAGCGGTCTTAACAAATTTGCTTGCCGATGTTCTACCGTCCGCTACTTCTTTCTTCGAAAAGATTCCGTGCTTTTTGGCGTTCTGATCTTTTCTGTTCATTGCTGTATCTCCCACTGTTCGGCATGCAATCGCACAACATTCATATGTCGACGAAGTAGTAACCTCTGCACATTTTCTGCGCGCAAGTACGCGCAAGCATGATTGCGGACTGATTCATCTTCTCGAGCATATTTTTGAAGTTGAGTCTCTGCTGTGTTGTTATGAATGCAGGAGAGTTGTCTTGACGAAATTGAGCAACTTGATTCAAAGATCGACCTGCGCTGCGCTTATTCTTCATTGTGCTTTTGTGATGTCAGCTTTAAAGCGTTCGATCAGACTCAATTTTTTTTGTTTTTTAGAAGCAGAGTTTTCAATCCAAGCGACGAGTTCAGATTTTTTGAAAAGAATTTTTCTACCGGTAGGGTTGTAGTGAATCAATTCGCTTGCGTTCAGTAGTTCTCTTTTTGAAAGACGAGTGAAGGCTGCTGCTTGCTTGCAGGTCAGAAAACAGTCGTCGCGCACGTAGCGCAGTATTTCGCTTACGCTGACTGTTCCTGCAAGAAGCTTGTTATTCATTGATCAAGCAACTTCTTCATTTTCGTTTTTTGACCCGCTTTTTTTCTCTTGCTTCAGTCTTTTTCTTTTAATTACACTTGCAGCTTTATGTCCCATTAGAAACTGCAGCAGAGAGCTTGACTAAAAGAGCTCTAATACTGTAGAGTTAGTTTTGGGACGTTCGAAAATGGAAAACGGCGCTTCGCGCAGGGAAAACTTGGGACGCCGAATTCTCTTAACACAAAAGAAAGTTGATTCACCGGAAGACAGTGCGTCAGAAACAGTAAAGGACGCCGATTTTCTTTCGTGGCGGTCTTCATTCGTTCTTTTCTAATTGGTCGCGAGTCGCAAGCTGTCAGCGTTGCTCGCACTTTTACGGTGTTCCTCTTGGCCGAAGAAGGAACCGATTGAGGAACACCGTAAAGACGCGAACTATCAGGAGTCAATCTAGAACTGCTCATACTCTGTTCGGCAGCTTTTGTTTTCCTTTCATTTCGGCTTTGACAAGCGTTCGGAGTTGCGTATACATCAACAAAAAAGGCAGCGAACCTTTATCGAATCCTGATTTGGTTGTTCTTGCTAATTCCGCTGCGACTTCCATTGCGACACTTTCAGAATCGACCTTTTCGTTTCGAAGTCTTCGTCGCCTAATAGTCTTTTCAATCTTGCTCGAAATGATTTGCATATCACTTTGCGGCCGATAGTTAGGCTCGCGACTGTCTGCTCCGGCCTCTGGAAACATAATTTCAGATTTCATTTTTCTTTCTCCGTTCATTCGTTTTGTTGAAGTCTTCAATTGGCTCGCCGACCGTCGGTAAAGCGAGTTTTTCTACAATGACTTTTCCGATCGGAACGACTGCGGCGACGAATTCGCCTTTTCGTTCGATGATGTAGTTATGCCCTTTTTGAACGTCATCGATTAGCTTGGTAAAGCAAGCTCTTGCGTTGGTGTATTGTGCGACTCTCATAGGTTTGTTTTTTCTCCTGCGGTTTTTTTGTTGTTGCATGATGCATAGAGTAAATGTTAAAATCGTGTAATAAAGCAAATATTTATCTTATGACACAAAGACGACAAAAAGATTTTTTACTTAAGCGAACCCGATTACAGCAAAAAAAACGCATTTTTGTGCCGCTTGAACCAAAATTGCAGAGCTTCATCAATCTTCTGAATCAAAAAAGTAAGTCGCATAAAAAGTCTGAAAATGTCGTGCGAGAAATTCGTAACGACCTTATTAGATTGATTGAGTTCGAAGGATACAGCCGCTGGTCAGAAATGATGGAAGAGTACGTAGACAAACTTGATCGCGAAACAGAAAACATCCCGCATCGCTTCACTTTGAATGATGGGGTAGTACTGGATGTACATCGATACGCATCAAAACTTTCAGAGCCAATGATTCGCACGCTATGGATCAACGCGGCTGAGCTCTTCACAAAGTGGGTTCATAACGTCAAGCGTCTGAGGTTCTGCAAGTTCTGTAAAAAGTTGTACTGGGATGCCACGCGCAGCGCAGAAACGAGAACATGCGGCGAAAAGCGCTGCTTACTTGATAGGAATTTGGAAGCAGTCAGAACATTGAGAAAAAAGAAATAGGGAGGACAAAACAAAATAAAATGAGTGCCAAAGTTTGGGAAGATCCAAAGACTGGAAAGTTTTACGTCAAAGTAAACGACAAGCGACTTCCGAAAGGTCGCAAAGCTTACTTAGTGAAATCAGAATCAGAAGCGATCACAGAATGCAGGCGCTTGAACAAAGCACTGCGCGACGGTTCGTTTAATTTTGATGTGCAAGCTGCATCGAGTTCGAAAGATTGCGAAACGTTGAAAGAGTACTTTGAAAAATTCTGCAAGATGCAGCGCGGCGCTTTTGCTGCGCGAACCCTCGAGTCTTATGAAGGGAATTTCGAAAATCACATCTTGCCGAAGCTCGGCGCAAAGAAGTTGAACGAGATCACGCGCGAAGACGTTTCAGTCTTCGTTTCGAATCTGGTCACTGGTAAAAAATTGTCGCGTGCATCAGTTCGAATCGTCTGCGCTGAATTGTGCGCGCTGTTCAATCACGCGATCGAGCATCAAAAGATTGACAGCAATCCCGCGCGCAAGCTGACGAAGCTTTACAAGCACGCACGAAAGTCTGCCGACATTGAACCGCTGAGCGAAGCAGAGTCAATGAAGTTTCTAGCGAAAGTTGCAGAAGTAGCGCCGAGATATTATCCGCTGTTCTTAGCTGCTGCGCATACTGGGATGAGATCCGGCGAATTAGCTTCTTTGAAATGGACAGACGTCGATTTCAGTTCTCACTTACTCAGCGTATTTGCAACGAAGACCAGCAAGCGCAGGAAAATCGATATGTCAGAGAGTCTCGAAAAAACCTTCAAAGCGCTGAAGGCTGAACGTGCGAAACGATTTCGCAGAGCGATTCCGGAGCACGTGTTTTGCAATCAGAACGGCGGACGAATCGACATGCACAATGTGAAGACTCGACACTTTCATCGGCTCTTAGAACTCGCAGAAGTACGCTCAATCCGCTTTCACGATCTGCGACATACATTCGCGACGCAATTGATCATGCGCGGCGAAAGTTTAGCTTACGTGAAAGATCAATTAGGACACAGTTCAATCACGCTGACTGTCAACACTTACACGCACTGGTTACAGGGCAGCAATCGCAAAGCAGTTAACGCACTGCCAGCATGCGAAACGCCAGAAAATTTCGAATCGAACGTCAAGAAGTTTGAGAAGAAATCAGCATGAAAATCACTTGCGCATACTTGCAAGTAACACGTGCGAAATGCACAGTGTTCTCGAGTATGACGTATCAAAAAGTAAAAAACGCGATCGTGCTCGCAACTGCATCTCCTTTCAATGCTTTAGAGTTATTTCAGAGACGAACTTCTAAGCAGAGGGTCGGGAGTTCGAGCCTCTCCGGGCGCACTTCATCTATTACGGGTATGGGATGGCCTAATTTTTCAAGACGCCGAATTTCGTCTAGGCCGCGCCTGCGTCTTGTGCCACGCCTATGGCCCGCGCTAGTTGGCGACGGTTCGCGCCAGCAGTAAGAAGAGAGCGCATCAGCAGATCCAAACTGACTGATGGATCACCCGCCTCCATCTTCGCGACTCGTGATTGGCTCGATTTGATCTTTTTTGCTAACTGTGCCTGAGTAAGATGGTTCCGTTCGCGGCATAGGCGTAGCATTCTTACAAGAGAAAGTTTGATCTCCACCAACTGTGTTTCCACGTCACTCAGTTCAAGGAAATCGCTCGTACTTCCAACCTTCCAGCCAGCCGATTCCAGCTTCTTCCTCTTCTTGACGTCCATCATCTAATCCTCCATGAGTTGCCTGTAAGCCCTCAGTCTCTGTCGGGCAGCATCCAAGACTTTCTTTGGCGTCGCCCGGGATTTCTTTTTGAACACTTCGAGGATGACGACAGCGTTTGCGGCAAGATAATAAATAATTCTCCATACCGTGTTCTGGTCGACAATTCGAAGCTCATGACAATTGCGCCGATTGATGGCATGGGCCTGGAGTCCGGCATAGCAAGGTTCTCGCCTTGTTGCAGCACCCGCAACAGAAAACCGGCTTTCAACCGGGCCTGAGCAGAAAAAGGCGGTGTCTTAATCTCGCCTTGCAACCATACCAGAGGCTTGTCCGCCACTGCTTAAGCATATGTCAGATCCGACATATTCGCAAGTTAAATCTTTTTGCATTTCGTTTGTACATTTTGCAGATTTTTTAAGGCGTTTTAGGGTATTTTGTGGCGTAGCCAAGCGTATCACATTGACATAGCGAGAATACTGCTACAGTATTAGTTACACGTTCTAAGCAGATGGTGGCCGTTCGAGTCGGTCCGGGCGCGCTTTTTTTCCACCGCCACGAGCCCAAATTACCCACTCAACCGCGATTGACACATAGACTGTGCACACATATGCTGTGTATATGAAAAATGTAACTTTATCCCTTGAGGACAAGGATCTGGAGGAAGCGAGGCGATACGCTCGCGAACGTGGGATGTCTCTCAACGCGCTGATTCGGCAGTTGCTCCAGCGCACAGCTCGGATTTCCGGGAACTGGATGGACGATACATTCAAGTTGATGGATCGAGCCCGCCCTAAACGCCTGAAAGCGAAGCCCTGGAAACGGGAAGACCTTTACGATGTCTAAGATATTCGTTGATACGAATATTCTTGTCAGCTCGCTTTATAATCCGGATCCGTTGGTGAAGAAAAAAGCGCGATTGCGCTTAAAAGAGCTCGAAAGACGGAACCACGGAGTCATTTCGACTCAGGTTTTGCAAGAGTTTTATGTTGTTGCCACCAGAAAACTTGGCGTTAAAGCACTTTTGGCGAAACAGATTGTGCAGCGTTTCGAAAATTTCGAAGTCGTGACGATCAGCCCACTGATGATTTACGCCGCAATCGACTGTAGCATTACGGCCCAGATCTCATTTTGGGATGCGCTCATTGTTGTTGCGGCTGAGATCAGCAAATGCGAGTTCATTTGGACTGAGGATCTGAATCCGGGCCAAGTGATCAGGGACGTCCGAATCATGAACCCTCTGATGTAAACTCTGGGTTTCCTAACCGGTTTGCATTCTGTTTGCACCTTTTGCAGATTTGCTAAGGTGGCGCGCTTTTAATTTTTACCGCGAAGAACGCAAAGGGCTTCCAAGCAAACGTGAAGGTAGCAGGAAAATAGCGCGGAGTAATTGAAGGACGCCGGTCACAGTAATTCCCACCAATCGAAATGGCAACAACAACAGCCATACAATAGGGTAGAGTACCAGTGCAAGCAATGCTAAAGGCCAGCAAAGCACAAACAATAAACACCACAAAATAAAACTTAACATCGGCGTCTCCTGTAATTGAATGACGTTGTTGCTGCCAAAAAGTTCGGTTCAGCCAATTTTTTTTTAACCATTTGGCTAAAAAAAATGACATACCGAGATTAACCATTTGGTTAAGAAAGCATATCCATTTTGTCGACTATAAAATCGCGCAACTTCTACACTATTCGACCGAAAACTCATACGAACAAAGCAATGTGACCTGTTTGAAAAACAAACCGGCACGCAATTTGGAGGATGAAAAAATGCGAGTAGGATCGAATGGAAGTATTCCTGAATTTATTGCAGAAATAGCGGAAGCTATTGAAGAAGCGGTAACTGAAAATCAATATGCAACTGGTTGTGAAATTCCAGAAGAACCATACGCTGGTGAACAGCCAACTTACAATCCCGGCAGCTACAACGAAAGAACCGGATTTGATCAAACAAGTTTGATTCAAAGTAATCTTTGGAAAAATCTTGGTCAGGCACTCGAGTCAGGTCGCAATGAAAAGCTTGCGGGATTAGCAACACAAGGCAACGCAACTGACTACTTGATGGCAGCAACCGGACAAGGAGGAACCACATACGATGCAGGTGTTAGCCCATTTAGTGGCGGAATTTTTGGCATGGCCGGTAATAGCATTACAGCGGATAAATTTGAACAGAATTTTAAAGACGGAAAAACAATGGTCGTTTCTACAAAGAAACCTGCAGAAGGTGCTGGAGCACTCTTCGGAATGGGAACACAAGCACAATTAGACCAATATGGCTTAAAAGGTGATCATTGCTACACAGTTAAGAGAGTTTACACCGATGACAACGGCAAAAAGATGGTAGAACTATCCGATCCAACAGGACAGTCACAACCTAGGCCGATTCCTGTGGATAATTTGAACCCTTCATTCGTTAACCAGATTGCGGTGGGGTAGAAAATAAATAACTCTGGATTCCAGGAAGGTTCAGACAATTTCGGCGCCGGCTTTCAATCTGGCCGGCGCCGAAAAATATTATGGCGCAAATATGATCGGAACATCCAATGTTTTGGCCGTATCGTTCAATGAAACAAGATCACGCGATAAAAGTTGATTCACATCTTGTTCTTGTTTCGCCCATTCCTTCTTCATGGTATCGTAAGCTTCGCGCATCCCTTGCGTCGGAACACCATCGTTGTCTGTGACTACTGAATACAAATTGATCATTCGTCCGTACAATTGAACTCCGCCGCGGAATGAAAAAACATCGTATGACACTTCCGCTTTAGCGTTGTGCAATTTCGATTCTTGTGATTCAACTCGACCTGCAAATGTTTCCGAATCCTTCACTAACTGCACAGTTTTATTATTCGCTTTCAAAACTTCATTCCGATTCTTGATTTGCTCTTGCACGCTTTTCAATTTTTTTATCGTTTGGGAAATATGTGTAATGTCATCCCGCAATGCTAATCCCATATCAAGCTGTTCTTTCATCTGGGCATCAGACATATTCACGCGCGGATCATTCATCACTTTGACTGGCGAAGTAAAAGTCCGACCATCAACATTCAAACGAAGGGTGTAGGTTCCAGGCAACACCATTGGTCCACTGGATGCATTACCAAAAATTCTGGAGCGCGGAACCATTTCCGGTTCATCATACGCAAGATTCCAATACGCTACTTGAATTCCAGCTGCTTTTGGCATTGCAGCCTTCTTCAAATTTTCCTCTTCCTTTTTATCATCATCATCCAATCCAAGCGGTGGTTTTGGTTTGCTACTCATCGTTGCGATAACTTTGCCTGAAGAATCGAGAACATCCGCAGTAATGTCATTTTTCGGGGCTTCCTTTAAGTAGTAATAGAAAGGTGCGCCTGCAGGAGGATTTTCGCCGGTCGATTTATCACGCATTTCTTGCGTATAACGCCAACGGATTGAATCTGGAACTGAAAATAGGTGAGCGGCTGAATTCGAAATTTGTGGTGACATCTCTCGCACTGCAGTCAGATGATCAAAGATCCAAATGGATCTTCCCAATGTTCCAACAACAAGATTGTTGTCTTTCACTGCAAGATCATGAACTGCAACAGTAGGCAGATTTAGTTTCAGAGATTGCCAATTCTTTCCGTCATCGCGCGAATAAATCACTCCACGTTCCGTACCAACGTACAAAAGATCTTTCACTTTTGGATCTTCGCGAACCACATGCAAATAGATGTCTTGAGGCAGACTGCTATCAAGCCGCTTCCAGGACTCTCCAAAATCGGTTGTCTTATATAGGTAGGGTTTAGTGTTATCGAGCCAGTGTCCATCAACAGTAACGAATGCAGTTCCGGCATCATAGTGAGATGGTTCAATGGTTGTAATTTTTGCCCATTCCGGAATTCCGGGCATTGCTTTGGTCACGTTCTTCCAATTTTTTCCGCCATCGCGGGTGATATGAACCAAACCATCATCACTGCCGACCCAGATTAGATCTTTTTGCAAAGGAGATTCGGCGATTGCAAAAATTGTGCAATAAGTTTCAGCACCGGTGTTATCACCGGTAATTGGTCCACCGACCATTGAAGTTTTGATGGATCATTGCGCGTTAGATCAGGGCTGATCGCAGACCAGGTTTGTCCGCCATCTTCAGTGCGAAACAAAATATTTCCGCCATGATAAACAACTTTTGCATTATGCGGCGAAGTTGCAATCGGAGCCGTCCATTGAAAACGATATTTCATATCTTTCGGATCATGGCCCAGTGGCATATCAGGATTGATTCCGACATGCCGGGCCTGGCGCGTTCGGTGATCATAAAGTGTGATGATGCCACCATATTCACCGGCATAAACAATGTTTGGATCGGACCAATCTGAAACAGCCCAACCTGCTTCACCACCACCAACTCCATACCATTCGCTGGTTCGGATCCCATTGGAGAGTGTACGATTTGGTCCTTGTGCGGTTCCGATATCCTGAATTGCGCCGGCAACACTGTATGGAACACGGTTATCTGCGGTGACGTGATAAAACTGCGCTATTGGTAACGCAGGCGCGGTCCACGTCTCACCACCATCAGTGGAAATGTCGATACCGCCATCATTGGAAGCGATCATTCGTTTTGGATTTTTCGGATCGATCCACATGTCATGAAGATCACCATGATGAAATCCATCTACAACATTCCAAGTCTTTCCACCATCAATGCTTTTCATCATTGGAACTTGCGGAACCCAAATTTCATTTGGATTTGTTGGATGGATTGTTAAAACGGTGTAATACCATGCGCGTTGTCTTAGTAAACGATTTGCGCTAGCACGTTCCCAACTTTCACCGCCATCATCCGAACGGAAAAAACCACCTTGATCCGCTTCAATCAATGCATAAACGCGACGTCCATCAGAAGGTGCAACACCAACACCGATCTTGCCCCAAATGCCATCAGGCAATCCTTTGCCTGAGAGTTGTTTCCAACTGTCACCACCATCGCGCGAAACATAAAGTCCACTGCCCGGACCTCCGCTGGTTAATCCCCAAGGGTATCTGCGAGCTTGCCATAAACCTGCAAATACAATATTTGGATTTGATGGATCCATTGCGACATCTGATGCACCTGTATCATTATCTTTTTTTAAAACTTGCTGCCACGTTTTACCGCCATCCTTTGTCCGGTAAACACCGCGTTCTGGATTGGGACCGAATGCATGTCCAAGTACTGCAGCAAATGCAATATCAGGATTTTCAGGATTGACAACCATCGTTCCGATTTGCCCTTCTTGTTTCCACACATGATTCCAGGTCTTTCCACCATCCACCGATTTATAAATTCCATTTCCTGCTGCAACATTTCCGCGAATGTTTGCTTCACCTGATCCCACATAAATTACATTTGGATCCGATGGTGCAATTGCGATCGATCCAATTGATGAAATTGGTTGGTCATCAAATACCGATTTCCAGTTAGCGCCACCATCAACGCTTTTCCACACACCGCTGGCTGCAGCACCAAAGTAAAAAATGTTTGGATCACCAGGAACACCTGCAGCGCGTGAGACACGACCGCCCCATGCTGGACCAATCGAACGATATTTTAATGCCTTAAATTCGGAAGTATCTTTCGAATCCTTCGATGTAGAGGTTTCATCGCCAAAACTCAATCCGCTTTGAAACAAACAAATGACGATCCATAGGGATAAAAAGATAAACAACTTTTTGGCATTGAGATGGCGCATGGGTACCTCCGTTTAATGCTTGATTTCTCTCATGATACACGCCAACCGTTTCACCACAAATAGCCGCGTGTTACAATTTCTATGTATGGACGATTCCAGAAAAAACATCGCCGAACGTGCCGCTGCATTGGAAGAGGCATTGGATAGTTTGGTGGCTGAAGCTGGATACTTGCTGCGAAAAAGCGAATACTGGATGCTTTCCGATACGATTGAAGTATTGAAGGGCATTCAAAAACGAGTTAGTCCGCAAATGGCTCAGTTTGTACGAGTCGAAAATGGACCTGCTCACTCCGGTGAAGATTTAACCTCATGATATTCACCACAGAGTCACGGAGCCACGGAGACATAAAATTACTTAATTTAAGACTCCGTATCTCCGTACCTCCGTGGTGAAAAAATCCTGGCGAATCTTCTTTCGAATTTTTGTTTTGCTTATTGTGATCCTTGCAGCCATCTTAGCGATCTCCGTTTATTTGGTGAGACGTTCTTATCCTAAGCGTAACGGTGAAATAAAAATTAGCGGATTGAATTCTGCTGTTCGCATTCTTCGTGATCGTTACGGTATCCCTCAAATTTACGCATCAACTCAGCATGATCTTTTTTTTGCTCAAGGATTCGTTCACGCTCAAGATCGCTTCTGGCAAATGGATGTCTGGAGACATACCGGTGCGGGCCGTCTTTCTGAAATGTTTGGAAAATCACAAATCGATACCGACAAATTTCTGCGCACTCTAGGCTGGGAAAGACTAGTTCGCGATGAATTGAATCGAACCGATCCAACTTCCATAAACATTTTGAAATCTTATGCCGAAGGTGTAAACGCGTATCTAAAAAATCGCGGAGCAAGTCAGGTTTCTTTCGAATATGTTCTTCTTTCAATGATGAATCGGAATTACAAGATTGAAAATTGGGAGCCAATTCACTCAGCAACTTTTGCAAAGGTGATGTCGTGGGATCTTTGCGAAAACATGTTTAGTGAAGTGAACCGATCACTTCTTTTAAAAACATTAACAATGGATCAAATTAATGAGCTTTATCCTGCGTATCCGGAAAGTGGTCCATTTGTTGTTCCATATGCGCCGGAATCGGATTTTCCCATAGAACTGCCGATTGCAGTTTTGCGAGATCCCAAAATTCAAGAGTCATTTCAAGAATTAAACGCCTCTTTAGAAAAGTTGCCGGATGTAATCGGTGTTCGCGGTGAATCGATCGGCTCCAACAACTGGGTGATATCAGGTGACAAAACAAATACAGGAAAACCGATCCTTGCAAATGATCCCCATCTTGGCGTTCAAATGCCTTCAATCTGGTATGAAGCAGGCTTGCACTGCGAGCCTGTCAGCGATCAATGTCCATTTGATGTTTCCGGATTTTCTTTCGCAGGAGTTCCTGGAATCATTCTTGGTCATAATTCACACATCGCATGGGCGATGACAAATGTCGGTGCAGATGTGATGGATTTGTATATTGAAAAAGTGAATCCACAAAATTCAAATCAATATTATTATCAAAATTCCTTGCGCGATATGAACGTGATTCAAGATCGTATCCATGTTGGCGGATCGGATGATGTAGTATTTTCAATCCGCAGTACACATCATGGTCCTGTGATTTCAGATTCAATGAAATCGCTCAAGGATTTTGTAAACAAAAGCGGCCAGGATGTGCCGAACCCTTACGCGATTGCATTACGTTGGACAGCATTAGAAGCTTCCGATACTTTTCCAGCCATCTGGAAAATGAATATCGCGAAGAATTGGGAAGAGTTTCGCGCGGCTGCTTCCGATTTCGATGTGCCTTCCCAAAATTTACTGTTTGCGGATATTGATGGAAATATCGGATACCAAACACCGGGAATGATTCCAATCCGCGAAAAAGGCGATGGTCGTTTTCCTGTTCCAGGTTGGACTTCCGAATATGAATGGACAGGCTACATTCCTTTTGAAGAACTGCCATCTATTAAGAATCCGGAGCAAGGTTTCATTGCATCCGCCAATAATCAAGTCATTTCATCACGCTATCCTCATTTGATTACAAATGATTGGGAAGCTCCGTTCCGTGCTGCGCGGATCACTCAAATGATTAACGAAGATAAGAATCAGGTTGATAAAAATTTCATTGAAGCTATGCAGGCCGATAATAAAAATTCGAAAGCGGAATTTGTTCTCCCTTACCTATTGAATTTGCAATTCAAAGATTCGCAACTTCAACAGAGTTTGGAGATTCTCCGAAATTGGAATCAGCAAAATAGTATGGATTCTTCCGGTGCTGCTTTGTTCGAAATGTTTTGGAAATTTTTATTAGCAGAAACTTTTCATGATGATCTTCCCGAGCAATTTTGGCCCGGCGGCGCGGGAAGATGGGGTTCCGTCATTCAAAAACTGATAACAGATGAGAAGAATCATTGGTGGGATAACAAGAAGACCTCAGCAGTAGAAACTCGTGATGATATTTTGCGAAGTGCGTTCAAATTAGCAGTCAACGAGTTGCGAAACTTGCAGGGGAATGATCCGCACAAATGGAGATGGGGTTCATTGCATACAGTGACTTTTCGGAATGAAACTTTAGGTGAGTCCGGTATCAACATCGTTGAGAAGATTTTGAATCGTGGTCCATTTGAAACCAGCGGTGGTTCAGCGATCGTAAACGCGACTTCGTTCAATCCATTTAAGTCATTTGAAGTTACATCACTTCCATCAATGCGGATGATTGTAGATTTTTCTTCGTTGGATCAATCGATGGCGGTAAATTCCACCGGCCAGTCAGGACATGCATATCATCCAAACTATATTGATATGGCGGACCTCTGGCGAAAGGTTCAATATCATTCGTGGCAATTTAGTAGGAAAGCGATCCAAAAACAAACCACCGATACGTTAATTCTTAAGCCGAGATTCTGAGCAGGCTCCCCCTCCTTATGAAGGAGGGGGTATAGGGGGTGGTTGGAAATACTGTAAGAGACTCCAACCCCCTTTTACATCTCCCCCTTCATAAGGGGGAGAAAATGCGAGGCTCTAAGCCCGAATTACTTAACTTTCTTTAACGATGCGACTGCCCGCTTATCTTCCTCGGCACGAACACTCGGACGTTTCAATCGCGCTTGTTTTACGCTGAGCTGCAATGCTTCCATAAGATCGCTGACTTTCGGTTTCGCTTTCGGTTTCACAATCGTCAGCTTGCGGCCTTTGATCTTGGCTTCCAACATTTCTTGAACTGCTTCAACGTAGTTACTCTTGAACTCTTCCGGTTCAAAAGACTCCGTTAAATTTTCGATTAACTCTTTTGCCAGCACCAATTCTTTATCGCGCAGTTTCACATCTTCCGGAATTTTGTTGTCATTTTCACGAACTTCATCCGGATAAAGCATCATATGCAAAACTAATCCTTCCATGCCAGGCCGAATCATCGCCAGATATTCATGATTTCTCATGACCAATTTTCCGATCGCGCACTTTTTGGTTTCATCCATGGCTTTACCTAAAAGCGCAAACGTTTTTTCACTATTACGATCAGGTCCCAGATAGTAGGTTCGTTCAAAATAAATCGGATCAATTTCGCTGATGTCTGTGAATTGAATAATTTCAAGATTGCTGCTGGATTCCGGCCGCACAGTCTTTAGATCCTCTTCATCAACTGTGATGTACCGATCTTTTTCATATTGATAACCTTTTACTAACTCCGATCGCTGCACAACACATTCGCAAACCGGACAATAATTCTGCAATTGAATGCGGCTCCCGCATTTTTCATGAAGCAAATTGAAGGAAATATCGTGGGAAGTTGTTGCTGAAAAAAGCTTAACTGGAATTGAAACTAATCCGAAACTAATTGTGCCTGTCCATATTGATGTCGCCATAATGAAATTACTATATATCAGCATCCAGAAGGAAGGTAGTCCAAATTATAGAATTGCCGTCGAATAAATTACTACACGATGAGATGTGAATATTTGACTGCTTTTTTGAATTTTGTATGGCGGCACCCAAAATCCGCTTTACTAAAATTGAGTCGTGAAGGATCTATCCAAAGGAGACGATTCCATGAAGCGGATATTAATTCTGGTGCCAATCTTCATGGCATTTGCCTTGTTCTTTCTCGATTGTATTTAAATCCTGGCTGTTATTTAGTAGCATCATCTTAACCGGGGGTTTCTGCCGATGGGTATGGACTCAGATTCTTCGAACCTAAATCTTAAGCAGCTTTTTTATGCGGTTCTTACAGGAGCTGCTTATTATCTTGGTGCTAAATTAGGATTTGCATTAAAGGCCGGTGAATTCCCAATCTCCACACTCTGGCCTCCAAACGCAATCTTGTTCGCAGCTTTACTACTGGCTCCAAGGCAATCCTGGTGGCTGCTATTGGTCGCAGTTCTTCCTGCCCATATTTTGGTTCAACTTGAAAGCGGCGTTCCTTTATTGCGATCGCTTGGATGGTTTCTAACTAACACGAGCGAAGGTTTGATTGGTGCGATTTTGCTCCGTGACTGTTTTAAGGTCACATCTTGTTTCGATTCGCTCCGTGGAGTCTCATGTTTTTTGATTTGTGGTGTTCTCATTGCTCCTTTGGCTACCAGCTTTCTGGATGCAGGCGTTGTTGCCGCTACCGGATGGCAATCTGACTACTGGGAACTCTGGGGGACTCGATTAATTTCAAACATACTTGCGAATCTTACAATCGTGCCAGCGGTGGTAAGCATAGGAATGCAAGGCTCTTCTTGGTTACGAAAGATAAGTTGGAATCGATACATCGAAGCGCTATCACTTGGAATTTTTACAGTCTTAATATCTTCATTGATCTTTCAGTCTGCAGTTGAGTATGTGGTCCCAGCACTTATTTTGTTTCCTTTGCTGTGGGCAGTGTTACGGTTCGGTCCTGGCGGCGTCAGCATTTCTTTATTAATCATTACTTTGATTACGCTTTGGAATATAGTACATGGTCGTGAACCGGTGAGTGAAGCTTCAATGGCACAAAAAGTTCTGAACTTGCAGATTTTTTTGACGGTGATGAGCATTACTATGATTTCTCTCGCTGCAGTTTTGCACGAACGGCGTGAGGCAACGGAAGCACTGAGAAAAAGTGAAGATCGCATGAGTATGGCAGCAGAGTGGACGAAACTCGGTTTTTGGAGCTACGATTTCGTGACCGGTGAAACCTGGATTTCTGATCATTTGCATAAAATGTTAGGTTTTGGTGACGGCGCCATATCCTGTACCTTTCTTAATGAGCTGATTCATCCCGACGATCGCCAACGTTCAACGGAAAAATTTGAAGAATCCATAACAAAGAAACAAGACTTTGAAGCTGAATATCGTTTGCTTCTTCCGGCAAATAAGGTTTGCTGGATAAATAATCGGGCTCGAACAATTTATGACTCTACGGGCAAACCTGTTTACACATCAGGAGTCGTTTTTGATTCTACCGAACGGAAGATAGCGGCAATTGAAGCTGAAAAGCAACGTGAAGAATTGATGCATCTCACCAGAGTTTCAATTCTTGGTCAACTTTCTGGCGCGTTGGCACATGAGTTAAATCAACCATTAGCTGCGATTCTGAGTAATGCACAAGCTGCACAAAGGTTCTTAAACCAGAATGGATCCGTAGACCACGAAGAATTCAGAGAAATTTTAAAGGATATTGCGGATGAGGATAAACGTGCCGGGGCAGTAATTCAAAGACTCCGGGCTTTGTTAAAAAAAGAGGAAACAAAATATCAAAGTTTGGATTTAAATGAAGTTGTTACTGATGTTCTTCGGTTAACACATAGTGATCTTTTAACACAAAATGTGAATGTCACTACAAAATTGCAAAAAACACTTCCCAGGATTACTGGCGATCTCGTTCAGCTTCAGCAAGTAATGTTGAATTTAATCCTGAATGCATGTGAAGCAATGACCGTTAATCCCTCTTCCGATCGAGCTCTCACTCTGATCACCGAGATCAATGAAAATAATCAAGTAAGCTTTGCGATTGAAGATAGTGGACCGGGAATTGTTGTGGATTTAATGGATCGGATCTTTGAGCCTTTTGTCACTACGAAAGAACAAGGGCTTGGCCTGGGATTATCAATTAGTCGCACCATTTTATCGGCCCATAATGGCAGCCTTCTTGTGAGAAATAATGATGGTCAGGGAGCAACATTTTATATAGTGTTACCTGCCGAAAAATCTTGAACCTCCCCAATGAGCTACCCAGGCCCTATACTATTAATATGAACCGTGTGGCGGTAGTGGATGATGAAGAGTCAGTTAGAAAAGCGCTTTCTCGTTTAATCCGCTCGGCCGGTTTCGAAGTAGAAACGTTTGCTTCTGGCACTGAATATCTGAATTCTTTGCAAATTAAACGACCTGATTGTCTTGTGATCGATTTGCATATGCCAGTTCTAAATGGTATTGATGTTTTAAATAAAATGTCGGATCAAAATATTAAAATTCCGGCAATAGTAATCACTGGTTATGATGGCGTCGGAATGACGCAACGCGTATTAACCGCTGGAGCTCTAACCTGCCTTCACAAGCCGGTCGATGATGAATTATTGATCTCGGCACTCGAGTCCTGTACTAAAAAATAATCTGCGCCGCGAAAATCCTAAATGATTTTGCGGCTTATCTGTATATAAAGAATATAAAAGGAGAATCACAATGGCTTTTAAAACGAATCCAGTGAATTGGTTCGAAATTCCTGCAAAAGATCTAAGCAGATCAACAAAGTTCTATGAATCCATTTTCGATATTGAACTTAAATTACATGAAATGGGTCCATCACTCGTTGGTGCACCGTTAAAAATGGCAATGTTTCCTGGTGAAAAAGACGCCAGCGGTGCGAGCGGTGCATTGGTGAAATCGGAAGGTTATACTCCTTCTCACCAAGGGCCGATTAATTTATTTTTCAGTGGACAATATTGAAAATGTACTCAAGAAAATTGAGCGTAATGGCGGTAAAACGCTTGCACCAAAATCGAGTATCGGTGAATACGGCTTTATTGGGCTGTTTGAAGATCCGGAAGGAAATCGAATCGGACTTCACTCTATGAAATAGTTGCATTACGGGGCGGGCTTCATGCCCGCCCCCCTATTAGTGCTTAGCTTGCAGCCTTATGTTGAAAATGCCATAATTTCTTCCCACTAATTTTTCTTCGCAGCTTTCATGCAATCTGAATGGTGAGTGTAGCTCAGTTGGTAGAGCGCTGGATTGTGGCTCCAGTGGTCGAGGGTTCAAGTCCCTTCACTCACCCCATTTAATTTTAGATTTTAGATTTGAGATTTCAGGTAGACTTCAGATTGAATTAAGCAATAGACACTTGTAATAAATCAATTCCTCCACGAAGATAGCTTTTAATATGACTGCGAAAACTGGGAGTCGTTTGAATCTCAGGCGATTTGCGCAACTCTCGATTTTGGCGGCTGTTTTCACCATCGGCTTGAAATCGTCAGCATATCTGTTGACCGGTTCAATCGGATTATTGTCCGATGCTCTCGAATCACTGGTGAATGTCATTGGAGCACTCATGGCTTTTTGGATGCTCACGATTGCTGCGCGTCCCGCCAATAGAGAACACGCATTCGGTTACAGCAAAGCTGAATATTTTTCCAGCGGAGCCGAAGGCGGATTAATTTTGATTGCAGCCGCAGGCATTGCATTAACCTCCATTGAGCGGCTGATTTCTCCGAGACCGTTGGAAAAAGTTGGTGTCGGCCTGGCAGTCTCAGGCGTAGCTTCAATTGTGAATTTCGTGATTGCGCGAATCTTAAAAAAAGCGGGGAAACAATATCATTCCATAACGCTTGAAGCGGATGCCGAACATTTAATGACAGATGTTTGGACATCTGTGGGTGTTATCGGTGGAGTTGGTGCCGTTGCACTTACCGGCTGGCAAAGGCTCGATCCCATTATTGCTATCTTAGTTGCTGCAAATATTGTCAGATCCGGAATTCAAATTGTCAGGAGATCGGCTTTAGGACTCCTGGATCGATCTTTGCCGAGTGATGAGCACGATCTTATTTGCAAAACTCTAGAGCCATTCAAAAAAGATGGAATTCAGATTCACGCTTTAAAAACAAGGGAAGCGGGAGCAAGAAAATTTGTTTCGTTCCATGTTGTAGTACCGGGAAATTGGACTGTCCATGAAGGACATCAATTCCTTGAAAAAATAGAAGCCGATATTTGCAAAGTGCTTCCTAATGTTTCCGTGTTTACCCACCTCGAGTCACTGGATGATCCTGCTTCATACGATGATGAAGATCTCGACCGTATCTAGCTCAGGCTGAACCCCATAACCATTTCAGATTTTAGATTGCAGATTGAAGAGCTTCGATAAGCGAGTTCAATCTGAAATATAATAATTGTCTGTCTATGAAGAAATTAATCCTATTCCTGTTTCTGTTAGCCACCGTATCTTATTCAGGCTTCACCATCGCGGATGAAAAAGAAGTACCAAATGATTCAGGAATGAAAGACCTTACCTCCCTGGAAATCCTGAAACAGGACTTTAATGTTAACCAAGACAAAGTCCGTATCGTTACTCTCCTTTCACCTACATGAGGAATGTGTCGTCGGGGGTTCTCCGATATGCAACAGGTGATGAATTCAATTTCTGAAAAGCGATTGCATCTGTTTGTAATTTGGTTACCAGCAATATCGACTGATAGCCGTAATGATGCGTTAGAAAGGTCAAATCTATTTCCAGAAGATCGTGTTTCATATTATTGGGATGCCGAAAAACTAACAGGCAAATCATGGGATTCTGTTTTGGGATTAGGCATGAGCGCCTGGGATGTTTACTTACTTTACCCCTCAAATCAAAACTGGAGTACGGAAATCCCATCACCAATATTCTGGATGCACCAATTGCAAGGAATTGAAAGTGAGCCTTATCTTGATCGCGACGAATTTAAGCAAAAAGTGCAAGAACTGATTGCACAAATCCCTCAGAATCATTCATAACTCACCTGATCGACAAATCCGAATTCAGTAGTTAATTTTTACGTCTAAACAAAAAATAAGGAGAAAAATTATGGATAGAAGACTCGACTACCAAAAAATTCTACCTGAAGGAATGCGAGCGATTTATGTTTTGAACCGCTACAGTGAACAAAGCGGATTAGAACCCGAACTCTTAGCGTTGGTCAAAGTTCGCGCTTCGCAAATCAACGGTTGTGCATATTGCATAGATATGCATACAAAAGAAGCCAGAAGCGGTGGCGAAACAGAACAACGTTTGTATGGTTTGAGCGCATGGCATGAAACGCTTTATTATACTGATCGCGAACGTGCCGCAATCGCACTTACAGAAGCTGTCACATTGATTGCAGACACTCATGTTCCGGATGAAATCTATAAACAAGCGCAACAACAATTCAAGGATGAAGAATTAGTGAAACTGATGATTGCAATCAATATGATTAATCTCTGGAATCGGCTTGTAATCACATTCCGCACTCCGCCAGGCAGCTATGAGCTGGATCACTTTGTAACAAGACCTCACGAAGTTGCCACAAGTAAGGCTGAATAATCAGGAATTCTTTTTGCGTTGTTCAGCTTCATCAAGCCAACCACGTTTTAGTTTTTCGGGTGGCACACTCGATAGATACGGTTTGATATCCAGCACTGGCGTGCCGTCAAGCATATCTATTCCGCGGATCGATAATTTATTTCCATCGCGCGAAATTAATTCAACAACAGTGAGTCCAATTGGATTCGGCCGATACGGAGAACGCGTTGCAAACACTCCATGCGGTCTGTTATCAGACGGCGGTGTGCCGGTCAACTCCACGCTATCAGAACGATCAAAGACCCAGATCACATACAAATGTGAAAAGCCTTCAATGTCCAGCAATCCTTCTGAATACTCAGGCAACACTTCCAGAATTCCTTCTGCTGTATGCTGCGCACCAAGACCTTTGGGAATTTCGGAAGTATCTTTATAAGCAGATCGAATATATCCAATCGGTTTCACGAAGAATTTAGTCTACTGAGCCGGTTGTTCCATCACAGCGGTTTCGGTATGAAACTTTGGCATCCATTTGCCACTGTGATTTACATAGGTAGTGGAGTTCCGAGCTTTCATCGTCTGGGTTTTGCCATCCATTGTTGCTGTGGAATTGGAAATGTAACTTAAAACCGCTGAATCTTTATCCAGCGTAAATACTTGGAAATCGGATAGTGTGTAATCGGACATCTTCATTTTAGAAAGAGTATCAATGAGCTGTTGTTTATTGTAGACATCACCGCTTACATCAATATCCATAATGTCGTCTGAAAGACCGGCAGAAAATGTTTTCATGTCACCGTTTTTAATGGCTTCCCACAGCGACTTTTCGTTGGCGCTAAGTTTGTCCAGCATCGTATCTGCTGCAAAGCCGCTATAAGAAATCATCGAAACACAAAGTACGAGTAAAGCAAATAAGATTTTTTTCACTGTCTTCTCCTTTTATTACATGGCATTGAAAGAGCATTATTATCTCACAGGAACACCAGAGCAAGTTATGAGTTAATCTACGAGTCAATTTTCATATTAAGATAACTCTAAATGACAAAAATCACTCCACTCATTTTAGGGTCAGGTCGCTCTGGAAAAGCGATTGCAAAAAGTCTTGCAATATTGAACATCTTGCATCCACAACTTGAACTTGCAGCTCCGATTTTCTTGAAAAGAGATGCATCGATAAGCGATGAACGCAAGAAATATGAAAGGGTATTACTTGGAATATCGAATCCGCATGGTCTTCATGCGCAATCGATAATTGAAGCAGATCGTGCCGGCTTTGATGCAATCGTTTGCGAAAAACCAGCCTGCGTCAACATTGAACAACTTGAAAAACTTCAGAACATAAAAACTCCGACCGCAATTCTTCATGCTTATCGCCAAATGTGGGGACCCCAATTAATAAAAGAGATGATTGAGAATGGTGAATTCGGAGAATTGATTACGATTGAAGGCCGCTACTGGCATGCTTCCGCAGCGGATGTTGCGCTTTCATCAGCTCCAAAAAAAGCAAATTGGAAAAATGATGTCGCGCTTTCCGGGGAGTCTGATACGTATTTGGATTTAGGAACCCATTTGCTGGATGCATTTTGTTTTCTGCATGGATCGTTTAAACCTGAAATTCAAGGTTGGCGATCATACATTAACGCCAGTAGTCCGCATCGTGATACTCACATTCAAGTTGCGATGAATTGGACGCAAGGAAAAAGGGCATTCGGTTCCATTTCAAAAACGCTACATGGTTCGCCGAATCATTTTGAGATTAATGTGATTGGCTCGAAAAAATACGCAAAGTGGGAATTTCTTCAGGCTGATGAAATTCATTTCGGAATGGGAAAAGATCGCAGCATCATAACGCGACGCGAAACTAAAAGTGGATCGCAACAAGATCCGTATCATGCTGCCGGTTGGCTGGAAGGTTATATCGAAATCTCCAAACGCCTGATCAATCACACTTTCAACGGCGAAGCTCAAAATTACCCTACTTTAAGTGAAAATCTGCAGCTCCTGGAAAGGATTTTCCATACCATTTGGCATGTAAAGTAGGCTTTACCAAATGTAAAGCAAGCTTTCCCTACAGAATTGTGAATTTTACGATACCTCCGACCATTTTCCAGGCCTATGTTTGTAATGAAATTTGTACAGACAATTTAAGGAAGGTAAGAATGAAGTTTTTGTACTTTTTTTGCTCAACAATGTTTCTAGCGACGTCACTATCTGTTGCAAATGTTCCCGATCGGATGAATGATGCGATCAAAATACAGGTGCTTTTAGATCGCGCCAATTTTTCGCCAGGCGAAATTGATGGCAGCATCGGTTCCAACACCGAGCGTGCTCTTGCAGCATTTCAACAGGCACAGAGCCTTCAACCTACAGGAACACCAGATCAAGATACTCTGGCTGCATTAGACCCGAACGGTGCAGAGCCAACAACTACGTACACGATCCAACCAGAAGATGTGGGAGTGTCCATTTGCAGAAAAAATTCCTACAGATTGGATGGAGATGGCGAAATTAAAAAGTTTGGATTATACGTCATCGCTGGAAGAACTTGGTGAAAAGTTTCATGCCAGTCCGAGTCTTTTAAAAAGATTGAATCCAAATGCGGAGTTTAAAGCAGGTGAAGAAATTGTAGTGCCGAATGTTTTGGCAGAAGAAAATTCAACTCAAACTCAAACGCAGGCTCAATCGCAATCCAAATCAAAACAGCAGAAGAACGACATCAAGGTCATTGTTTCGCATGATAATTCCACACTGGAAGTTCAGAACGCAAGTGGTGAAATTCTTTTCTTTGCGCCAGTGACTGCAGGAAGTGAGCAGGATCCTTTGCCATTAGGGACATGGAAAATAACCAGTATTAATAAGAATCCTGAGTTTCAATACGATCCTGAATTGATTCGGAATTCCAAACCGTCAGATACAAAAGCCACTCTTGCACCAGGGCCTAACAATCCAGTTGGTGTTGTCTGGATCGACATTGATAAGGAACATTACGGAATTCATGGATCGCCCGAACCTTCGAAGATCGGAAAAACAGAATCGAATGGCTGTGTAAGACTTACGAACTGGGACATTGAGCGGCTTTCAAAATTTGTAAAACCTGGAACAACGGTGATTTTTCAATGAGTATTCGCACATTAACTCTGGTAGGCATTAGCACTTTCGCACTGGGAGTGTTGATGCAGCCGGTAATTTTTCGGAAGCCACCTCAGATAAGAACATTTATTCCTGAAGGACGTGCAGATAAAGTTCAAAATCCTTCTGAGAAACTGCGGAGTCCTGAAATCCGACCTTTACCCCAGTTCGTACCGCCATCTGAACATGCACAAGTAGATCCAAATACGTTACAGGATTTACGACAACATAAATTGTCTTTACCTGTACAGGGCGTGCAAATAGGAAATGTGCGAAATTCATTTAGTGAGATGCGAGGCGATCACGTTCATGAAGCTGTCGATATCCTTGCTCCAAGAGATACACCGGTAGTTGCGGTAGAAGATGGGAAAATAGTAAAACTTTTTTACAGTGTCCGCGGTGGGAATACTATTTATCATTTTGATCCTACCGAAACATATTGTTACTACTACGCTCATCTGGATCGATATGCTTCCGATATCCACGAAGGTCAATACATTAAACGCGGACAGATCATCGGTTATGTCGGAACTTCAGGGAATGCTCCCAAAGACACACCTCATCTTCATTTCGCAATTTTTAAATTGAATGCTGATAAAAAATGGTGGCAGGGCACGCCTATCGATCCATATCCATTGCTGACAAATCAATAATTTAATCACGGAAAACACTGAAATCATGGAATTAATAAAAACTATTTCAGTGAATTCCGTGCTTCCGTGATTTAAGGAGTACTGAATTATGGCTAGATGCGAAGTATGTGAAAACGATTACGATAAATCGTTCGAAGTTATCATGGCAAACAAATCACACATCTTTGATAGCTTTGAATGCGCAATTCATGCGTTGGCACCTGTTTGCGCGCATTGCGGATGTAAAATTGTTGGACATGGAGTTGAAAGCTCACCTGACATCTTTTGTTGTGTGAATTGCTCGAAGCTTGGTGGAGTTCAAGGGTTGAAAGACCGGAAATGAGACAGCTCGGTTAGCTTCAGCCTTTTGCCGCTAGATCTTCGATGGCCAATAAAATATTTTGTTCGCCGGTCTCTTCCATAAACAGAACAGAGGCATTCAGAAGCAGATTCTTACGTCCGACCTTTGGAAAATCAAACTCGATTTTGTAATTCTCCAGTTTTTTATTTTGTGGAAGCACTTCCTTTAATAACCTTTGCAATTCCCTCCCAGACCATGGATCTCCAAGATCATTCAAATTTTTTCCGGTTGAATCTTCTGGAATTCGAAAAGTTTGATAAAATGCCCGATTAGCAATCATAATCTCCAGAGAGCCGCTTAGAATGATTAAAGATTCGTGTGCATTATCGACGATCGCTTCACAATATTGTTTGTATTTTGAAATATCGGCCACAGAGCGTTTGAATATATCGATGTCAATCAAAACGATCACCGCTCCATCAATCCGATTGTCAACTGTTTTATATGGACGAATTTGAAGTCTGTACCACCGACCCCTCCGATCTTTAATCTCTATATCTTTGTGATTCATTGAATCAATGACTTCTATAATCAATCCTGCAAGATTTGGTTCATCTATATTCAGGTTAATATCAGTGATGATACGGCCCAAATCGGATGGAATCATATTTAATACTTTTTCCGCCATTGGTGTGAAACGGCGGATTCTCAAATCTGGACCGACAATGATTGTCGGGATGTGAACAGATGAAAAAAGATTATTTAAATCACCGATAGTCATACTGAGTTCGGAATTTCTGTTATGAAGCTCCTCATTCACTGTCGTAAGTTCTTCATTGGATGATTGTAATTCTTCTCTCGCTGTTTCCATTTCTTCGTTAGTGCTTTGCAGTTCCTCATTGTTCGATAGGATTTCTTCGTTGGCAGCTCTCAATTCTTCATTCGTCGCTTCTTGTTCTTCGATAATCGATTGCAAATATTCTCTGGTGGCACTCAGTTCCTGCTCAAGCCGAGCCGCCTGGTTGTGATCACTCCGCCGCAAGACTTTTGTTCTTTTCGCACGCCCTTTTTTAGTGCGGGGTTCTGTAATCTCTTCATGAAACGAAATAAGAAAAAATCGTCCGCTCGATCGTGGCAATGAGAACGGTGTAACCTCCAGGTTAAACATTTCTGTATGATGACGATCCACTTTTACTAGCAAGCCTTTAACAATTACCTGATTGTCCTCCCTTTTCACCCGATTCACCGCATTCCTCAGCTCCATGGCGAACCCTTCTTTAGCCATTTTCAGAATATTCAGGCTTGCAATTCCCGATGAAGGTTCCAAGTAACGTCCTGTTTTTCCACGGAAATGAAGAATGTTAAGATTTTCATCAACGATCACTGACGGCGGAGCATACTTCGATAAGATTAGCCTGTCACCTTCTTTCAATACATCTCTTTCAGAAATATTTTCCGTATGCGTTTGTTTCGGAATGACGCCCGGATGTTCCAAAGCAGTTGATTCGGACAAATCCAGATGCACCCGGCTCGGAATCAGCTTCTTCGAAAAAATACGATGTTTCCTGTCTGCCGGAAAAAAGAAGTCTGCAAATCCACCAATGTCTTCCGTACCTCCTAACATCAGATATCCGTGTGGGTTTAGGGCATAGTGAAAAACAGGAATGACTTTCCGTTGAAGGGCAGATCCGAAATAAATCAAGAGGTTTCTGCAACTGATTAGATCCATTTTTGAAAATGGCGAATTTTGTGTAACATTGTGCCGCGCGAAAATACAAATATCACGAACCATTTTGTTGATTTGATATCCTCGTTCAGTCTTCGTAAAAAATCTTCGTAGGCGATCGGCACTAACATCCTTTTGAATATCGTAGGAAAACTGGCCACTTCGCGCTTTTTCAATCGCGCTGTCGCTAACATCTGTCCCAAAAATCTGCATCGGCATGTTTTTTTGATGTTCTTCAAGATATTCCAGCAAGCAAATCGCAATCGAGTATACTTCTTCACCTGTAGAACATGCTGGTACCCATACACGAAGTGTTTTGCCAGGACTTGGCTTTATCAATTTTGGGAAGATCTCCAATTTCAGAACTTCAAAAGTTTCAGGATCTCTGAAAAAATTCGTTACGTTAATCAGAATGTCTTCATACAAAGCGGACACTTCTTTCTGATTATTTTTTAAGTAATCTACGTAACCCGATAGAGTTTCAACCCTTTGAAGGAGCATGCGGCGTGAGATACGTCGAATAATGGTACTCGGTTTATAATTCTCAAAATTAACAGCAGAAAATTTTTTCAAAATTCGGAAAATAGAATTCAATGCCTCATCTTGAGGAAGAGCCGTATTGTCTAAATGCTCATTGACATCGATAATCGCGCCGTTTTTCAAAACAGGGTGACGTGCAAGCTTTCCAATTTCAGCTGCAATCTTATCGGGTGGCATCACAAAATCTACGATGCCGGCATCAATTGCATGTTGCGGCATTCCATTGTATTTGGCTGATTTTTGATCCTGAGCGAACGTAATTCCACCCGCCGCTTTAATCGCTTTCAGACCAAGGGTTCCATCAGATGCTGTTCCTGACAACAGCACTCCGACAGCATGAGCTTTATGAAATTCGGCAAGTGACTGAAAAAAGGAATCGATTGGAAGATGAAGCCCGCGTCCAGCAGTACGTGGATCCAGCTTTAAACCGCCATCCCGCATAAGCATGTTGGTATTAGGAGGCATTACATAAATATTATTCGGTCTTACTTTGATTCCATTTGTTACTTCCATTACAGGAAGTTTTGTGGCCTTCGTTAGGAGTTCGGTTAAAGCACTTTCATGCGTAGGATCCTGATGCTGAACAATGACGAAACCCATATCCGTATTCAAAGGTAGATTTTTGAGAAAAGTAATATAGGCTTCCAGGCCGCCTGCTGAGGCACCTATACCAACAATCGGGAATAGGTTGTTCTGAGTCTTTTCAGTATTTGAATTTTTTGCAGCGACTGCGCGCGATTTTTTTACTATTTTTTCATTTTTTGATTTAGCTTTCGATTTCTTGACGGCCATAGAATCTGTGCCTTATATCAATTATTATATTGTTACTATCCCATCTGGCGAGAGATACAATGTTCGTCCGGTTCAAACGGGTAAGATTAGCTCGAAAAATAGGGGTTGAGGATCATTACTCTTTGCATGCTGTTTTAGTTGAGAATTATCGTAAAAACGGAAAACCTCGCCAACAGATTATTGCCTATCTTGGATCCATCCAGGAAAAACACCTCTCTGATCCAAATCGTAGAAGTGAATTTCACAATCTTCTATTAAGTAAACTGCGAAAATTAAATCTTACTCCGCGAGTGCTATCTAAAGTTCAAATGAATTTGATTAGTACATTTGCTCACAAGATTCGCGGTACAAGGACTCAAACTTAAAATAAATATACTTTAAAAAATTCCACTGCCAGTGGAAGTTTGCTAGATTTATAAAAGGGAAAGGCATCACAAGATTTAGTCAGGGACGCAAAGAACAAATTTTGGAGGTGCTGAAATGATATGCCAGTATCTGAAGTGCTCATCACCAAAGAGATGTTTGGCAACGGAAGAATATGTTGTTCCTACAGTTCTTGAAGCTTTAGTGTTTTGTTATTCCCAACCTGAGGAATGCCACTTGTACAAAATCCGAGAAAGATCGATATTTAAGAAGCCGATAAAGAACGCTCTGGAAATTCAAGATCATCTTTTTTTGAAGGAGGTTCATCGTGGTTGAAATTCTTAACGGTGATCAATCCAAAAGTTCGAATGGTCGCTTGAAAGCGTTGATCGTTGAAGATGAAGCGATTGTCGCTGAAGATTTACGTTCCAAGCTTCAAGAGCTCGGCTTCAATGTAATTGCAGTAACAGGTTCAGGCAGAGAAGCTATTGAATGTGCAAAGGAAACACAGCCGGATGTAGTTTTAATGGACTTCCAAATTAGATCAGATCTGAATGGAACTGAAGCTGCTGTGGTGATTCAGGGTATGACCGAATCCCCAATTCCAATCGTATTTTTGACAGCGCACGCTGCCAGTGAATTCCCATTACTTGCTGCGGTTGCACCGTACGTATATTTGAGAAAACCTTTTTCAGACGCAGATCTGAAAAGAATTCTCAATGACGCAGTAAGACTTCGCGACGGTCATTGATTTTTTTCAACACTACGACACTAAGGCTCAAAGTTCACAATATTTTATTAATAATTCGGGAACTTAGTGTCCTTGTGCCTTCGTGTTGAAAACGACTTATTCCGGATTCCAGGTTGGGACGCGACCTGGTGTCCACGGAGCTCCTGCTTGTTCCGCTTTTGTTTCCAATTCTTTGAGATCAACTTCAATTGATTTCCGCAGCTGTGACAGAACATCGCTGAATTCCGATGCAACGACATCGTATTGTTCACGATTGGTTTTTGTTGGAGCAGAAGTTGTACTCCAATTACCATTCACAATTTGCTGGACTCTTTCAGTCAATGAAGGAAGTGTTGCTTCGTTGCGTTTTCTTTTCACAGTATCACCATTTAAAACGATACTGATGTCCGTGAGCTTCTGTTCAATGGTGCGAGCATCTTCTCTGAGTTTCGGATCTGCTGCAGGTGTATCATCCAGCGATTTCTTTAAAAAGCTAACCTGCTTTTGAGCTTCACTGAGTGATTGCACTGAACCAAGAACTGCGCGCAGAAGACGCCCGGTCTTTTGTTGAAACGCAATTAATTCTTTACGATCCGGTTCCGGCAAAGTGTAGATTCCTAAAGTTTCGGTGGTGAAAGTTTGCCGCTGCCCAACCATTTCCAATTTTCCATCAATCCGTTTTGCAAGTTGAACATGATATGTCCCTGGAGGAGCAAATGGACCCTGAGGATCTTTATCCCATGGTGCACGATCCGGAGGCGGCTGCAGTTGTGTGGGATCGGAAGCTGGATATCGAAGATCCCATGCAACTCGTTGAAATCCTGCTTTTGTTGGACAGGAAATCCGTTTTACTATATTTCCATCTTCATCGGTGACAATCAAAAGAATTGCAGGATCTTCTTCACGATCTTCTTCGCTTAACTGCGCCCAGGTCGGATACGTTACATCTTCATTTTTTTCAGCTTTCTTCTTTTCTTCATCCAGTCGCATTTTTCGTTTTGATTTCAACTCATCTTTCACATAATAAGTAACAATCGCACCAAACGGCGGATTTGGTGCCGCAAAAAATGCATCACCTTGAAAACCTTTGCCTGGAAATCCAAGTGCAACACTGGGCGCAAACAACGCAGCCTTGCGAACAGGCAACAACGCAAAATCTTCGGATAAAGTTGATTCGCTAACATTTCGTAACGGTGAGTAATCATCAAGAATTACAAAGCCGCGTCCAAATGTTGCAAGCACCAGATCGTTTTCACGTTTTTGTATTGTGATATCTCGAATTGGAATTGTTGGAAGATTTCCTTTTAGTTGGATCCACTTGTGGCCGCCATCATTCGTGAAAAAAATTCCGAACTCAGTTCCTGCAAACAGTAAATTTTTGTTCACATGATCTTCAGCTAATGCCCAAACGGATCCACGTTCCGGAAGGTTTGCGCTGATAGAAGTCCATGACTTACCGCGATCCGTACTCCGCATCACATAAGGTTTGAAGTCACCCATTTTATGATTGTTAAATGATGCATAAACGGTGTCAGCATCATGCTGCGATGGTAAAACATCAGAAACATAAGTCATTTCAGGAACCCCGGAAATTTTGTCGATACGGCGCCAATTTGCTCCACCATCTTCCGTGATCTGAATTAATCCATCATCGGTTCCCACATATAACAAACCTTCCTTTAACGGAGATTCATTGAACGAAACGATATTTCCGTAGAATGATGTTGATGCATTTTTTGAAACGCTATCTACACTCCAGATGCGTCCCATTACCTTAAGCTGATTACGATCAATTTTGCGTGTTAAATCAGGACTGATGACTTTCCAGCTATCGCCACGATCGTCGCTTCGAAAAACTTTTTGTGCAGCAATATACAGCCGGGTATGTGAATGCGGACCAATGACGATTGGCGTGTCCCAATTCCATTTGAGCGGTTCATCCCCTTTTTCAGGTTGAGGCTGAATGTCCACGGTTTCACCGGAACGACGATCGAAACGCACAACTCCGGCGTGTTGGGATTCGGAATAAATAATGTTTGGATCTTCAGGATCAATTGTCGAAACAAAACCATCACCCCCTACCGTGACAAACCAATCGCGATTTGTAATGCCATGATCGCTAATGGTACGTGAAGGTCCGCCTAAACTATTGTTATCTTGAGTGCCGCCATAAACATTGTAAAAAGGTTTGTCATTATCTACTGCTACACGATAAAACTGAGTGACTGGAAAATTTGCTGTGAAGTTCCATGTTTTTCCACCATCAAAAGTTTCGTAAATACCGCCATCGCAACCGGCCAACAAATTGTCGGTGTCATTTGGATTAATCCACAATGCGTGATTATCAACATGTTTGGAGTTTTCACCAACTTTACGGAATGTTTTTCCGCCATCTTCAGTGACCTGCATGAAAGTATCCATGGAATAAACTTTTCCGACTTCTTTCGGATCGGGAATAATTTCGTTGTAATACTGCGGACTGGTACTCATGTAATCGCTGCGTTTTTCCCAACTGGAACCGCCATCAGTCGAACGGAAAAATCCACCTTCCTTATTTGCAGCTTCCACGATTGCATAAATCACATCAGGATCTACAGGTGAAATCGCAAGTCCAATTCGACCTTTGTCTGCTTTTGGAAGTCCGGTTTCAAGCTTCTTCCAGTTGTTTCCGCCATCCACAGATTTATAAATTGCTGATTCTGGTCCGCCGTTAATCAATGTCCAAACATGACGCCTGCGCTGATAGGAACTGGCATACAACACATCTGAATTGCGCGGATCCATCCAGACTTCATTCACACCGGTCTTATCGCTGATTTCCAAAACCTTTTTCCACGTAGTGCCGCCGTCTGTTGTCTTATATAAACCGCGATCTCCGCCATCTTTCCAAAGTGAACCTTGTGCGGCAACATACACCGTATTAGAATTTTTTGGATCAACAACGATCCTTCCGATGTGCTCAGAATCCTTCAATCCCATATTTTTCCAACTGTTGCCGCCATCCGTAGATTTGTAAACTCCGTCACCATATCCTACACTTCGCTGGCTATTGTTTTCGCCCGAACCAACCCAAACTGTTAGCGGATCATTTGGATCTAATGTGATGCACCCAATTGAATAGGAACCTTGATCATCAAAAATCGGTTTCCATGTTGTGCCATTGTTCGTAGTTTTCCATACGCCGCCGGATGCGACTGCCACATAATATGTGCTTCGTGTTTTCGGATTAATTGCGAAATCTGAAATTCTTCCGGACGCAATCGCAGGACCAATGTTGCGAAAGGCAAGACCATTAAAGGCATCCGCCTTCATCAATGACTTATCTTCTTTTTTCGTATCTGATTTTGATTTTGTTTCAGCCGCAAAAGCGCTAAAGCAAATAAGAAGTGATAGAATGAATGCGGATGCACGTCTCATGGTTTTTCCCTCCAAAAGTGATAACGTAACATAGTTTGGTATTTTTACGTTATAACAAGTATGAGCAATCCACGATCCTACTTTACAGATGAATTCTTCCGTTTTTTACGTGAATTGAAAAACAACAACAATCGCGAGTGGTTTAATGCGAACAAACGGAGATATGAAAAAGAAGTTCGCGACCCTGCGCTGCAATTCATTGCTGATTTTGCACCACATCTAAAAAAGATCAATAGCCATTTTGTTGCGGATCCAAGACCAAGTGGTGGTTCATTATTTCGAATCTATCGCGATATCCGTTTTTCCGCTGATAAATCTCCATATAAAACCCACCTCGGAGCACACTTTCAACATGAACGGCCTTCTGATGGAAGCACTCCAGGTTTTTATTTACACCTGGAACCCGATGGATGTTTTTCCGCGGCAGGATTGTGGCATCCGGATCCCAAGACTTTGAATAAGGTTCGTAGTGGAATCTTGAATCGGACCGCGGAGTGGAAGAAGTTAAAAAGTGGCGGCATCAAAATAGAAGGTGATTCGCTGAAGCGTCCCCCTCGCGGATATGCAGCCGATCATCCCTATATAAAGGACTTAATGCAGAAAGATTTTGTTAGCAGTCATCGTTTCACAAATAAAGACCTCAAGAGTCCGCAGTTTCTTCAGCAATTCATAGATAGCTGCCGCGAAATGGGCCCGCTTGTTGCATTTCTTACAAAAAGCGTTGGCCTGCCGTGGTAAATTTCCATTACTTACTGCTGTCATCTTTCCGTGAAAACATATAGGTGCCTGTCTCATGCCTGAAAACGTATTCTTGACGAGGCTGGCAGCGACCTGATTCACAGTGCTGGACATCGAATATCATAGTGTGTCACAATGCTGGAACGCGATTCAGAAAAGTGTACTTAGATTATAACGACTTATCGACGAGAAATAGTTTGATGATCATGATGGAATCTGGCGCGGTACTTGCTTCTCATCGGTACGCAGGATCGGAGATCCTGTGGCTGGAGCCACTCAGCCTGATACATTTAAAAAATAAAGAGAATAATTTCAGCCGAGAGATTGGCTTTAACCATAACGCAGTAATTGACCTTCTTGTGGCCAATTCTCGCGCGGACCGGTTCAAACCAACCGGTCTAATAGTGAAATACTGAAGTGGGATGTCCATACCCCTCCCCCTTCCCCTCGTCCCACTTCAGTATCCTTTTTCTTCCCCCAACAAAAATCAAAATGAGTTTTTGACATGACATTTTCGCGAATTTTAGTTGTAGATGACGATCAAAAAGTTCTAGATACCTGCTCCGATACTTTACAAAAGTTAACTGAAGTTCAAATTCTTTTGGAAAAGAGCGGCTCTGATGCTATGCAACGTCTTTCTACAGATCGCGTTGATTTGTTGATTGCAACCAGAAAGATCAACGGCGTTGATGCAATGGAACTTTTTAAAGTTGGTAGAAGAACGGATCCAAATATTTCTGTTTTGATTTTGACCGAAGCCGCCACTGCAAATACCGCAGTGGAATGTATGCGAATTGGGGGAGCAGATTACATCACCAAACCGTTGCAACCGGAAGAATTTCTTGCAACTGTACGGCATTTATTGGAAGCAAAGCGGCTGCGTGAAGAACACCAATCGCTGCAATGGCAAGTTGTGCGATCGCACTCGTTTGATGGAATTGTCGGGCGCAGTCCGGCGATGCGCGTGGTTTTCAAAACAATCCATCTGATTTCCGAAACTGATGTAGATGTTTTGATTGTTGGTGAAACAGGCACAGGAAAAGAATTGGTAGCGCGCAGTATTCATAATCGCAGCCCGCGAAAGACTGGACCTTTTGTAGCAGTTGATTGCGGAGCGATTCCAGAAAATTTATTGGAATCGGAATTATTCGGACATGAGAAAGGCGCATTTACAGGAGCAGAAGCGCGCAGCATCGGTTTATTGGAGGTTGCAAATCGCGGAACGTTTTTTTTGGATGAAGTTGGAGAATTGCCTATCAGACTTCAAGCAAAATTACTGCGGTCATTACAAGAACGTAAAGTCCGGAGAATTGGCGGTAAGGAAGAAATACCGATTGATGTTCGCATCATCGCCGCAACTTCACGTGATCTGGTTGCTGAAATTCGCGAGGGTCGTTTTCGCGATGATTTGTATTATCGAATCAATGTCGCACGCATTGAACTTCCACCATTACGAGCGCGCAGTGAAGATATTCCGTTGTTGACTTCGCATTTTGTAACAATTTATGGCCAGCAAATGGACAAAGGGCTTGTGGAAGTTGATCCGGAAGTAACTGATGTGTTATCACGTTATACCTGGCCCGGAAACGTTCGTGAATTACAAAATGTGATCAAGCGCGCGCTGGCAATGACGCGGCATCATGTTTTAAGTGTTGAAGATTTGCCAGTTGATATTGCAGTGCAAGGTGGTGAACGCCGCCGAAGCGATCGTGGTGGATTTTTTCAGGTACGTTCACAAAGAATTTCAGCTTTCGAAAAATGGTATCTAAATAATCTGCTGAAATCGTGCCAGGGTGATGTTTCCCGCGCGGCTCGAAAAGCAGAAGTACCGCGCGGTACGTTATACAGGTTGTTGAAAAAGCACAACCTGGATCCGGAAGATTTCCGGAGTTAAGCAGGCTAGAAGCCTGCGGCCCGTAATGCGGCCAGAGCCCACGGTCCTACTACTCAAAAAACTACAATTTCGCGGAAGGCGCCGGTGGATGCTTTCACACGAAATCCAACCAATCCGTTTGGTGTGGCGCCTGCAGGAACACCGAATAATGAATTTCCATCCAGCGCAACATTAAATGAAGTGCCATCAAAATCAACGTGAACAAGATAATCAACGCCGGTCTGTAAATTTTGCAGCGATTTTTGTTTCGCTACTTTGATTCCACCCGATTTTTGTTTCAAAAGAATTTTGCCTTTGTCTTGATAGAGTCCAATCTCAACGAAATTCCTCTTGTCCGCATACCAGGCTAAGAGCGAAGCACGACCGCCGGCAGAAACGACACGCACATAAGCCTCGACTGTGCAATTGACACAGCCACCGTAATTCGGAGAAACAATGTCGGTTTTTCGTGTGTGCGCTCCTGTTAAATTACCAGCGATAACGGTTCATGTTCCTTTTGTAAAAGTCCAATCAGATGCATCGCCATCTTCAAAATCATCAAAGAAGATGAACGCATTATTTACATCCACATTCACCGTTGCTGACGTTGTGGTGTTGTCTGAAGAATCATGAGCCACTGCAGTCAAAGCATGAGTTCCGTTGGGGACACTTCTTGTGTCCCAGTTAATTCCATACGGCGTTGAAGAATCGCTTCCAACCAGCGTACCATCCACAAAAAATTCAACGAAAACTAAAGCACAATCATCAGTGGCATCCGCAGTAAATGGAATTGTTCCGCTAACTGGAGATGAACCGTCAGGCGATGTAATCGACACTGCGGGAGGTGTTGTATCACCTGGACAAGCCTGAATAAATTCGTATGCACCAATATCGAAGATGCCTCCTTGCGGCCGTGGATTCTGATCGAGATCATCCGTAACTCCAGTCAAAGTAGTTCCTTGATCAATCGCTTCACTTCCAGCAATCAAATGGTAATCATCATTTGCTGAATCAACATATAAGTTCGATGCTGCAATAAATGAATTCAGATCATGACTTTTTGCTTGCCATTGAGCGAGCGTCATATTGGTGTCGCCATCATCATCAGAAAATCTGTTTTCTACGATGTTGTAATCGGAATCAAGACCGGGTTCGCTTTCAGGATCGACAGAAATCGAACCTCGAAACGTATGTGCATTTTGCAAAATATTATTTTTGATTTCGTTATTGATTGATCCATTCAATAGACTGATTGCCCAGCGTCCATTGTTCGGCATCACGATGGTGTTGTTGTAAATTTTGTTGTCGCGAGTTCCAAAAATATATCCGCCGCCACAATCACCGGGATTATCATCACAGTACCCATCATCCCAGCCTGCAATTCCGGTGTTGAGATTTTTATAGAGCAAATTATTAACAATCAAAGAATTGCGAACGGATGCCAGGTTGATGGAGCCTCCGCCTGCAACTCCATTTCTATAAATAATGTTTGAATCGATCACGGCATTGGAAATAATTCCGTCACCGTCTAGTGCTGGATCTGCATTGATTTGAATTCCTGAGGCATTGTTATCGTGAACGTTGTTGAATCGGATAATGGGATTGTCAGAACTGTTGGAAACATAAATTCCATGTTCAATTCCGGAAAATGAAGTTTCATTTCCTTCGATCAAAATGTCTTTTGCGTATCCCGTAAAAATTCCCCAGCGAGTGTTGTTGTGGCAATTATTATTTCGAACAATGACTCCAACGGATTCATCGGGTTCTGGATCAGCTTGCACTGCAATCCCCGCGCGCGGAGCGGAAAGAACTTCAAATCCTTCAACAGTGACGTAATTAGAGTTGCGGACCCAGAGGTTATCACCATTCGAATTGTTGGGGCCAGGTGAATTTACGATGGCTCCGGGTTGACCATGAAGTGTAATTGGTTGTCCAGAGTTTCCTGAATGAAAAAAGAAGCGGGCACCCTGATAAGTTCCAGGGGTTACGATAATCGTATCTCCGGCGGCGGAAACATCGATCCCTTTTTGGATTGTGGCAAATGGATTCGCCTGATCCCCCGGATTTGAATCATCGCCAGCAGGAGGCGGCGCAACGTAGTATGTTGTTGCAAATGAACATGTTGCAAAAAACAGTGACACGCCAACTATCAACCCAAGAGTCCCCTTCATAAAACCCTCCATCCCGCTGATGCGGAATTGCTATTTTTTGTTATAGTGTATGCATCAATATTGTATGAGATTTGGGCTCGGAATGGCAAAACGAATCCTTCGATTTTTGATGATCTTGGTCTGTTCAGTCTGCTTTAGTGCAGTCGCTATTGCCTCAGATTCTGCGGAAGTCTTTCAAAAAGGGAACTGGGGTCTTGGGTTCTATGGTGCTGGCGGCAAAGGAGTTAATGGCATTACAGCCTCAACCGGGGTTGCGTGAACCGGAGTTCATTATAAAAGAATCATGACAGATGTTAAGGGAACCGGATTTTGGCGCGGTACGTTGGAATATGGTGCGGAAGTTCAGCCATTATTTTTGATATTTCAAGAGCAAACTGTTTACGGAGTTCACTTTTCACCGCTGCTGATGAGGTGGAATTTTCAAAAGCCGGGTGCGCATCTGGTTCCATTTTTGGAATGGGGCGGAGGAATGCTTTATACATCGGATAGCGTTCCCGAAAAGAGTTCGCGATTTAATTTCACTCCTCAAGGTGGGATTGGAGTTTCATTTTTTAATGGTGGAAGCGGGGTTACATTTCAGTTGAAATACATGCACATTTCGAATGCCGGTATCAAAGAACCGAATCCCGGAATCAATAGCATTCAAATGCTTGCAGGTTACGAATGGGTCCACTAATCCAGATGCTAGATGCTGGATGCTTGAAGCTAGGCACGAACCGAGCATCCAGCATCCGGGATCAAGCATCGAGTTCAATTGCGCCCGTAGCTCAGCTGGATAGAGCGCCAGACTTCGAATCTGTAGGTCGGGGGTTCGAATCCCTCCGGGCGCGCTTTTAATAAGCCGGTAAAGCATAATAACTTACCGGCTTTCGTTTTTCCCACGATCGCCAAAGATTTCGAAAACTTTTCGCAGGCGATACATCTAACAACGGAGCATTCAGGGCTGTTTACCAGCCGTTGTCTGTTTCCGAAGTAACCGGAAGCTTGAACTGGTTTCGCTTTCGGTATGATAGGTAGGTGATGCCGGCAGAGAGGAACAGGGGAGGAATGATAAGTACAAGAATACCGCTTCTCAATGCTTCAATGAATTTCGCCTTGGCAGAGGCCGCCTGTATGTAGCAGAGTGAGCAACTTTGGGGAAACACGGGAAGAGCGATTGTTAGTAAAACTATGCCTATCAGCAGCACTAATTTCAATTGGCGCATAATTCTATTTCAAAAACGGCCGCATCAATAGAAGCCGAAAGCTATCGGACCATATCATATTCATCATAAACAAAACAAAGAGAGTTCCAGGAATGAGCACAAGGATCAGGGTATTTCGTTCACGTCTCAAATTCATGAAGAACAGAACTGCAAGCGTTGCTTGAATCATGGAGAGCATAAGCATAAGCGGTATTTGTGGTCCGGTTTGATATGCGAAAATCACCTGTACTACTGCAATGACCATGATCAATCCATAAACGATCAGGTATGTAACCATTTCGCTAACTTGCTTTTGTTGTGTAGCCACGGACTTCTCCTGCTATTTTGCGATGTTCAATAGATAAAGCAACGGTACGACGAACATCCATACCAAATCCACGAAATGCCAATATAACGACCAAACTTCGATATGATCGGAGTTGTAACGACCGTGATTGTAACGGACAGCAACTACGCTTAATGCAATCACTCCTGCGATGACGTGACACAAATGCAAACCGGTAATACTGAAGAATGATGCGCCAAACAATCCCGATCCCCAGGGATTTTGGGACAACCGCACTCCTTCGTGAATTAGCCCCATCCACTCTCGTAGATGCATCAGCGCAAAGAGCAATCCACCGCCGACTGTAAGGAATGTCCAGCGAAGAGCAGACGATTTCTGATTTGCTTTGGCCGCGCGGACAGCCATCAGTATTGTAAGGCTGCTAGTAATTAGAATGAACGACATCAGCATTACGTTAACGATACTTGCCGGTTTAAACGGCGTCGGCCAATCTGGTGTGGCGTTTCGCAGGAATCCATATGCAAACAGGATCGCGCCGAAAGTTATTGCATCCGAAATAATGAAAAGCCACATCACCAGCTTGATCGATGGAATTGCAAATGGGCGTTCTTCCATTGTTTCTAATGCCGCTTCGTTCATACCGCCTCTATAATTTCGTCCAGAGAATCCAAAGAAGATATAGCCAGAGAGCACTCATGAAATGCCAGTAATAGGAAGTGGAATCCATCGTGCTTTTTCGTAATGATAATACCGGCTTACTGAATTTTCGTATGACAACCGTCAGGGCTGTCAATCCACCCAATACATGCACCGCATGAAATGCTGTAAGTACGTAAAAAAAAGAAATGCTGAGACTTGTTTGCAGAAACAACCCCCCCGATTTTAATTGCACCCACGCAATATACTGGCCGCCTACAAACAGCAATCCTAAACCCAATGTTGCGTAAAGCCAGGCCATTGGAACCCCACGCGAAGAATATAGACTGCGTGCAAATGATGCAACACGGTGCCGGGAAATTTCCAGGGTAATGCTGCTGATCAAAAGCACGACTGTGTTGAGATAGAGAATCGGCGGCAGGACTATGTGTTTCCACTCCTGCGCAGAACCCTGACTAACAATCAGCGCGCTGGTGAATGCAGCAAATGTCATAGTGATTGCAGCGAGACCAACCCAGATACCAGTTCGTGAAGGTTCCGGAGAATGATCCTGAGCTGTTAACAATTGTCCATCTTCTGGAACAAGATTTCGCCAATCATCGCCGCCCACAGTTGTTAACTGTGGACGATCCTCAACTACAGTCGGCATTTTCCTTGTCTCCTATTTTTGTTCTTGTTCCGGAGATGTTTGCATAATGTAGTCGCCATTCAAACTCTTGACACCATATTGATATGGATCATGATGAACGACCGGGTGCTTGCCTCCAAAGTTATCAAACGGCGGAGGAGAAGATGTGAGACCATTCTAGAGATGTCGCTTCCCACGGATTATCACCTGCAGGCGCACCTTTGAATCTGCTGTAAATCAGATTGTAAAGGAAGATGAACTGTGCGGCCCCTGTGATCAGCGCAGCGATCGAAATGAAACGATGCACCGGCATTAATGGCAGCAGATAGTCATCCACGAATGCCGAGTAGCGCCGCACATTGCCTGCCAGCCCCAGATAATGGAAGGGCATAAAAATACAGTAAGCGCCAATAAAGGTAAACCAGAAATGCAGCTTGCCCAGTGATTCGTTCATTTTATGGCCCGTCATTTTCGGCCACCAGAAATATGTTCCCGCAAAAACGCCGAAAAGAGCAGCAACTCCCATGACCATATGAAAATGACCAACCACGAAATATGTCGCATGCAGGTAAATGTCGATCGATGGTTGCGCTAGAAAAAAGCCACTGACGCCTCCGCTGACAAACATAGAGATGAACCCCAAAGCGAACAGAGACGCAGAATTGATTCGCAGTTTCGATCCGTACAAGCTACCAAGCCATATGAGCGTTAGAATCGTTGCCGGTATCGTAATGATTAGAGTTGGGAACGAAAAGACCAGAGCGGAAAAAGGATTCATTCCGCTAACAAACATATGATGTCCCCAGACCATATAGCTGAGGGAGCCGATTGCCAGCATGCATCCGATCACAACCTTGTAACTCAGCAATGGCCGGCGCATGTTGGTTATCAGGATGTGTGAAACGATCCCCATGGCCGGAAGAATCGCGATGTACACTTCGGGGTGGCCAAAAAACCAGAACAGATGTTGCCAGAGAAGTGGAGAGCCGCCCGAGTGCGGCTGCAAACGATCGCTGACCACCAGTCCGGCAGGTACAAAAAAGCTTGTACCTGCGACGCGATCCAGAATTAAAAGAATGCAGGCCGGCAACAAGACGGCGAAAGCCAATAGCGCAATCCAAGCAGTAATGAACCATGCCCATGTACTCAGGGGCATTCTGCTGAGGGTCATGCCTTTGACGCGGAGATCCAGTGTAGTCGCAATAAAGTTGAGCGATCCAAGCAAAGAAGCAATGCAAAAGAGAGCAATGGAAATCGCCCACAGAGTTTGTCCAAGAGCCTGACCAGGGCCGGCGTCTTTTCCGATTGCACTGAGCGGAGCATAGGCAGTCCATCCAGAAATCGGCGGGCCGTCGGATACAAAGAACGCTGCAATCAGAACACAGAACGAAGCGAAGGTTGTCCAGAACGACATCATGTTGAACTTTGGAAATGCCATATCTTCTGCGCCGATCTGGATAGGAAGAAAGTAGTTGCCAAATCCAGCAAACGGGGCATTGGTCAAAACAAAAAATACCATCAGCGTTCCATGCATTGTCATGAGCGATAGATAATATTCTGGTGTAATCACATTTCCAGGAGCTCCCACTTTGGAAAGAAAATGCAACCCAGGAATCGGGAAATTGGGCCACACGAGGTGAATTCGCATCAACCAGGACAACACCATTCCTGTGAAGACGGCCAACAGCGCCAATGCATAGTATTGCTTCCCGATGACTTTGTGATCAAGGCTGAATACATTTCTGCGGATAAAACTTTTGGGCGGCGCGTGATGCTTGGCAGCATGTGCCGCGTTTACTTCTGCCATATTAGTAACTCCTGCATCACTCTAAACTATTGTTCGGATGCTTTCTGCTGTAGCCACTTGTCGAAGTCTTCTTGAGACTGGACCCTCAGATATGCTTTCATGTTGTAGTGCCCGAGGCCGCAGAGTTGGGTGCAAACAATTTCATACTTGCCCGGCGTTTTCGCTGTGAAATGAAGAGAGAGATCCAGCCCAGGCACGAAGTCCTGTTGTATACGCAATTCACGAACGTAGAAGGAATGACCCAAATCCTTCGTGTGCAGTAGAAGGCGAACCTCCTTGTTCACTGGAACTGCAAGCTCAGCGCTGACGATGTCATCCCGCGCTTCAATGTCATTCTCAGGATCCAGGCCGAAAAAGTTCAGCTCTCCTTCATTAATCTTCTCTGGATGAATCACGCCGAATTTTCCATCGGCGGGATAGCGAAAGTAGAATGCGAATTGGCCGGCCTGCGCTTGGACCTGAAAGGCATTGGGCGCCGGCGGAGTGAAATACACACTTGCCCATGCCTTTTGCCCCACAATTCCCAGGGCAAGGATTTCGCCTCCAACCAGAACTAACGCGATCGCTACCATCAACTTTGCGCCGCCCGGAAAACTCTTGATCAGTCCTTCCCGGCGACCGGCAAATCTCCAAACAAAGAAAGCAAGAAGCAGTTGTGATGCGAGAAATGAAAACCCTGCCTCCACCATGGTCTCGGATAACTGTTTGTCAATTGCATGACCGTGGGTCGAAATGTCTTGTGGCGGATCCCATGTGTGCAGAACGATTGGCACAGCTGATGCAATTGCGATAATTGCTACGATAACCGCAAAGAGTTTACCCATGTTGCCTCAGATCAATACTGTGTAGCTTTGAAAGTGAAGTCGATCGTTTTGGTCTCGTTTCCCGCGACAGTTACATCCTGTTTTTGCGTGCCGTACTTTTCGTGCCACGCCGTAATCGTATACGTGCCCGGAGACAGGTCCGGCAAAGAAAAACTGCCGTCATCCTTTGTGATCGAATAGTGGGAAGTCTTCAGTACCACAAAATATCCGTGCATCCAGGGGTGAACGTTACATTTCACAGGAATGAATTCTTCTTTATCAAATTTCGCATCGATTGGGGCAGCTCCTGCAGGCTGTGATTTATTCCATTCGCCATTTATTTTCGGCAAAGGATGAATGTTGTGAGAAGTCTGATCATTATTAATCACTTTTAATGGCTGATTTACATGCATCGCAAGGACATGAGGGATGTACTGGCAGCCCTTCTGATCGTACGTGACGGCTTGAGTCGGCACTGTTCCTTCATCAGATGCGCCTGCAGAGATGTACACAACCACGTTATCGAGACTATTATTTGCGCCTGTAACTACTGTCTCTGTCATAACGGGTTTGTCGGCATGTTGCTTTGCGCAAGTCGGCTCTTTCGACATGTCTATGACTTTCGCCTTCATCGGTGTTCCTGTGTAGGTTACCTTGCCGCTTACTGTTGCGGCACCAACTATTAACACGGGACAGGCGAAGATGAACAACGTAAGGAAAATTTGTTTACGATGCATTTAACTTACCTCCTTTTGCAAGCGAGTCTCAGCACAACAGAGCCAATGCGAGAGTTAGAGGCTCACTGCTGCTTGATATTTCACTATTTGCTGTCCGGCACTGCTGTTACTTTTCCGCCACCTGCCTTGAGTACATCGTTCTCTTTACTGCGGCGGTGCACTTGCAGAGTACGGAGAAAATGTACAAGATCCCAGGCTTCGTTCGGCTGGAGTTGGTCTGCGAATGAAGGCATTGGAGTACCATCCAGCCCGGTCATGAAAATGCGATAAAGATCTTCATTGGTAACACCGCACTTAAAATGCGAAGAATTCGTTGCACCTGCAAAGTCATAGGGGCGGATGGGTTGATCCTTGCTATCAGTCAAAGTGTCTGCAGAAGGCTCCATCTCCGCGACCTTCTTGTCCGTGGCATTTCCAGCATTCGAGTTTCTCGAAAATTTGGTGGCCATGATTGATGCTGTCCATTGTTACCGCTGTTTCCGGAGGAATTTTTATTGGAACGCCCGGCTGTTCGGATGTCCAGCGCGGAGAGAAAGTCTTTATGTAAGCAACCAGATCCTCGCGGTTCTCCGGACTCAATGGGCGCCAGGAAGGCATCCCGCTCGTCCAAACACCACGTTCGATCGTTGCAATCAAATCCGAATCTAGTGGGAGTGTGCCCGTCGGTGTGGATCGGCACTTGAATGTCGCTGTGGTGAAATCACGCGGTTTCGGATCAAGGAATGGAGCATTATCGCCGTTACCATTACCCTGGAGGCCATGACAGCCATAGCAATAACGTAAGTAAAGTCCATGCCCTTTTTGGGCAGGGCCATTCAATCCATCGTTTGATGTAGGGTAGCCCGAGCTGATTCCAGAGTTCTGTGCCCATGCGAGACTCAAACCAAGACCCAGAACGATCATACTGATGAACATTGTTTTATGATTGATCCGCATTGGTTTGTCCTCCATCTCAAAAAGCAAAATCTAAGCCTGAGAAAAAGCTATTGTTACGCTGATCCTGGCCAGTATCGGAAGTCAATCTAGTTCTTGCAGAAGAGAACTCGTTGTGCCAGGAGAATCCTGCGCGGCTATTTATAAAAGGATAGAATCGGCAACCGATCGTAAAGACGTCCACATTACCGAGATCACTCGGAAACTCAGGGAATGCTTGCTGACTCATCCGGACCAACTCGTAACGTCCGAGGAAAAAGAGTCTTGGACTATAAGTGAAGTGCGCCTCTACTGTTCCGATGTTCCATGCAGGATCCTGAGCTCCTTCAGGCAGTGGCGTTCCCTCTCCAGTGGTTCCGGTTCCCAGAAATACGTCATCGGATGCATGTTGATAAACACCTGTTAGATCGAAACTTCCGAAATATACGTTGCCATAGAAGCCAACGCGATAATACGATTTGTTACCGCGGCCGGTCCCTGGAATATCTTCCCCACCTGAAGTGAGGAAGAAAGTTGGCTGCATTCCGTAATACACATAGGCGCCGATTCGTTGCAATGCCCTTGCGTTCATAAGGAAGGCATGACTGAAATGCCCATAAACATCATAACTTCTGCCGGCTGGCAATCCTACGTTTCCGCCATTACTGCTCGCCACGGAAAGAACGTATCGAGTGTGATCACTAAGTGAGTGGCCCATCAGCTCGACGCCAAGCTGGTTATCGGCAGGACTTGTCGCAGTGACATCGCCGGCAGGAAGGAAATGGTAGAGCTGATACTCTCCGCCGTTGTTGGAGAGTGTCACGCCTCGTTTTTCGGATAGCGGAAGATCCAGCTCCGCCTTACCGAACTTGAAATTCAGCCAGGGGGTGTCAGCAAGATTACTAAAACGCACATTCGCCGCTTCAAGACTAACTGCACCTGTGTCGGTTTCGATTGCTGTCACCAGCAAGAACGAAATGTTTTTCGAAAGCGTTCCTGCGGCCAAAATATCGATTCCGCCAACGTCGAAGCCGGATGTTTTAATGGTTTGCTCGGCCGACCCATCCGCAGTGTCCACTGTTATTTTCTCGTTGCTCTCATAGTGCCAATGCGGAGTTGTTCGCATCGCCACAGGCCAGTAGGCCGGATGCAAATAAATCGGAGAATCTCTGTCATTCATTAACTGATACCCATTGTCCTTGAAATTCTGACCAAAGCTATTTAGCTTGGGCCAAACTTCGTGACATGCCGAACAAGGGAGTGAGTACTTGCGAGCAAAAGCCGGAATGGCGTACGTGGTACTGCTAGTTATTACAAAGCAGGTGATGAAGAAAACTGCTACCGCGACACCAGAATTAAAGCGAGTGTTGATCTTAAAATGCACGGTTCGCCTCCTTGATCACGAAACAGAAGTTGTTTGTTCGATGATACAGGCGAGTTCGCCAGAATACGCAATAAAAAGCTCTCTAACATAGCCGATCAGCGGATTTTTGAAGTGTGTTCAATTACCGTGAAGAATCGTTTAGCACTTGCCACTTCTAGGAAGTGACTGACCTTGCTACTAAACCATTTATATCACTTTACAATTCCTTAACACGCGTTGTCAAGTGAAAGCAAAGTTCGCGAACGAGTCTACGAAGCGAGATTGCCTGATGAAATAAGCGAACAAATAATCTGTTCATTTGAATGCTAGGATACTGCAACATGCAACGCTGCAAATCAAAAACCTTGGATGCTTTGTAAATGAAAACGCATGCCCTTCACGCGCTGGCAAATGCTTCGCTCCTTTGGATACTAACTTAAGTTGGATGTCTGTATGCTCCTTTAGTCTGAGTTCGACTTCTATCCTACGGTCTCATTCGCACAAGTGAAGAACCCCGTATATTAATACGTGAACTTGACTTCGATTTATTCTAAGGAGGATATCTGAAAGATGTACAACGATGGCACCACAATTTTAGCGCTCATTCAATCTATAGGAAGCGCAGCGTGTTTTCTAGGCGGAATCACCCTGATCACCTGGTCATTAACTGAAAGATGGAAGACTCAGGCAAAGGCCGTAGAGGATTCCTTGTCGCCAACCGAAGAAGTGTCAACAGTTCGGCGAAGCGCCGCATAACAACTGGTTCATTTCTTCTAAGCACACCGATTTTATTGGTGTACTTTTCGTGACGGCAAATTCATGTTTGTGCCTGTAACGAGAATATTTTCGGGATTTCGAATCTGTAGGCCGGGGGTTCGAATCCCTCCGGTCGCGCTTTAAACTTAGTGGCTCTGTGGTTAATACATCGCTTTTAATGCGGTGAAGGCAAGATCTACTTCCTTATCCTTCAAAACTACAGTAAATTCCGTAAAAGTCGAAACAACTTCGATCACGTTAATTCCACTCCACGCAAGCTGCATCAAAATAAAGTAATAGGAACCAGGAATCTTGACGGTTTCCTGGCTCAATCGGATTGTGATGGAAGACAAATTTTCAAAACGCGAAATAATTTTTACTCGAGATAAAATTTGTTCTACCTGTTTCTCCAATTCCTGACTGGCAATAATCGTTGTTTCAAAAATTCCTTGCGTGACCGTAAAAAAATGTCCCTTCCGTACATTGATCAGGCGCAATAATTCTTTGTATTTATCCACACCAAGATCGGAATTCAACACGGTGAATTCAGCAAGGCTAGAACGTACAATCATTTCATGACCTTTCCATTGTCCTTTCTTCGGACGCCGCAGCTGACCGATCTTTTCTGCTAAGCGCCGCAATGACATTACGATCGCTCCTTCTGTAACACCTCTGTAAGCCGCTTTTTGCACTTCGGGGCGGATCATTCTGGCTAGCGCAGATAAGTTAACGATTCCTCGCGATAGCCCAACTTCTAAAAATGGAATTTTTTTGACGATGTCTTCAACAATTTCAGGTACTGTTATCATTTGTTTAATTCTTAACAAATTTGACCAATTTTGTAAATATTCCGCAAATAATTGACCCATCAATTTGCCAACGTAATATTTCAATGATTGATTTTTTGGAGAGAACACTGATGGAAAATGTAGTTGCAGCTTGTCCGGTTTGTGATGCTGAAATTCCTTTAACAGCTGAAGCCACAGAAGAATCAGACATTTTGTATTGTTGGGATTGCAGCAGCAGACTGATTGCGTCAGTGGTTGGGCAGAATAACATCACGCTCAATCAAGCACCTGGAATCGAAGAAGAATTCTAAAGATCGATTCGCGGTGCCATGTTAACATGAGGAACATGGCAGCTGAGGTCGATGTTTTAAAACAAGAACTCGTTTCACTCAGCCATGATTTTTATCGGCGTGGCTGGTCACTTGCCACGAGTAGTAACTTCTCTGCGCGCATTGATCAGGATTGTTTCATTATTACTGCATCCGGAAAAGATAAAGGCTCACTGAGCATAAATGATTTTGTCATGGTGAATCTTCAGCAGCCTGTTCCGGAAAAAGCTTCCGCCGAAACTTTGCTTCATGCAACTTTATACAATCTGATTCCGCAAACATTTTGCGTTCTTCATACCCATTCCGTGTGTGCAACATTTTTGTCGTTAAAGCAACCGGAGATAGTTCTTGAAGGATATGAAATGTTGAAGGCTCTTTCCGGTGTTTCAACTCATCGTCATCTTGAAGTCATTCCAGTTTTACCAAACTTGCAGGATCTGTTGGCTCTGTCGGAAGATATCCGCAGGCTATTGAAGCATCAGCCAAACATCCATGCCTTTTTGATTGCAGGACACGGTTTGTACACCTGGGGTGAATCGATTTTTAAGACGCGGACCCAGCTGGAAGTATTAGAATTTATGTTGGAGTGTGAATGTAAAAAATCGTAATCTTACTCTTACTCGTAATCGTACTCGAAGCTCTCGATTAAGAGTACGAGTAAGAGTAAGATTACGATTACGATTTGGAGGAAACGGCGATGAGTTTATTGCGCGTGTATCCTGAACAGGATCCTTATCATTTTGAAGAAACATCAACTTTTGAGGCAATTTCCAAAACGCTTCAGAAAAACGGAATTCGGTTTGAGCGCTGGAACGCGGATGAAATCCTGGATAATAATTCCTCCCAGGAACAAATTCTGGATGTATATCATGCATCCTTAGCCAGGATTATGAAAGAAATTGGTTTCGCAACAGCCGATGTAATTTCGGTGAATAGCGGAATGCCGAATCATCCTGAACTCCGAAAAAAATTTCTAGATGAACATACGCATGATGAAGATGAAGCTCGTTTTTTCGTAGATGGATCTGGAATTTTTTACATCCACAAAGATGGAAAAGTATTTTGCGTGTTGTGCGAACGCGGTGACTTCATTGACATTCCCGCAGGCACGACTCATTGGTTCGATATGGGACCAGCGCCGTCCTTGAAATGTATCCGTACATTCAATACACCGGAAGGCTGGGTCGCAAAATGTACAGGATCCAGGATCGGTTCACAATTCCCGCGTTTTGAGCAAATCGTTTCCGTAAGTACGGATGCTTAATTTGCAATGCCCATTCAGTTAGTTCTGTGCGACATTGAAGGAACGACCTCTTCACTTTCGTTTGTCCATGATGTGTTGTTTCCTCTTTCTTATGACCGCATGCAAGATTTCATAAACCAGAATTGGACTTCAGATTTAATCCTGCAAGAAATACAACAGATAAAATCTAAAACTGGGAATGCCGATCCGGATGAAGTAATCAAAACATTAAGATCCTGGATCAAAGAAGATCGTAAGGAAGGTCCGCTCAAATCAATTCAAGGAAAGATCTGGAAAGACGCATTTGAGTCTGGAAAAATTCAAGGACATGTTTACCAGGATGTTCCGCGAAATTTTCGAAAGTGGCGAGATTCCGGAATTCGGATCTGCATCTTTAGTTCTGGTTCGATAGAAGCTCAAAAATTACTTTTCCGTTGTTCTGAAGCAGGCGATTTATCGCAATTCATAACTTCTTACTTTGATATAACCACCGGTCCGAAAAAAGAATCTTCGTCTTATAAAAAAATTGCAACGGAAATATCGCTGCCGGCTGCAGATATTTTGTTCTTATCAGATATTCAAACGGAATTAGATGCAGCTCGCGAGACAGGCATGCAGACAACTCAGCTATTGCGTGAAGGAATTTCTCCAAATTCCAGCGGACATCCAACTGTTGGTTCTTTCGATGAAATTATTCTGAGTGCGAAACTTTCAACTTAAGTTCATCGAGTTGCATCGGATCATTCTTGTTGTCAATTCCGGAGATCTTTAATCGATACACTCCGTCTTTGATGTAATCTGCTTTCAAGTTGACAGAAATAAGAGCTGATGGTGAATCTGCTTGTGGAATTACTGTAATTTCATTTTGCCAGATTTGTTTACCATCATCGGAAATTTCAACAAGATAGCTTTTAAAATCTCCCGCTGGAACCGAAAAAACAAGATTAAACGTTTGCTGTTTTCCAAAGGGTACGTTAATAACCTGGGTGGAAGCCGAACGTTCCGTTCGAACCGCATAGACTGCAGAACCCGACAGATCAGGTTGCAATAACTTTGAACGCTCTTCATTCAAACTCTGAATCTGTTTTTCGTAGTTCTGCTTTAAAGCTTCGATTTCTTGTTGTGGAATTCCGCCTTTCGATTTCTCAGCTGACAATTCCTTTTTCAGTTCTGTCACTTCATTATCCAAAACTAAACTTTTGTAAGACGGGTAAATCAATGCAGCGACTAAACCGATCAGCAAAATATTGACATATGTTGGAATGTGAAAGGATCTTGAAGGTTGCGGAATATGAATCACACTTGATGGAACACCCAGACGATCTTCTAATTTCTTTCTGGTTTTGCTAAAAATCTCATCCGCTTTGTTAGCATCGATCATTGTTGCTTCCGAGGCGCGATTGGTTTCGTCTAACTCCGCAAGAAGACCAGCGCAGACAGAGCAGTCCATCAGGTGTTGTTCGAAAGATCGAGCCTCACCATCTGAAAGTAGATTTTCGAAATATCGAAAAACATCGTCTTGCCTGTTACACTCTGAACCTTTTTCAGGAAATACATCCTGATATGAAAAACCGACTTTTTCCTTACTCATCTAATTCCCCCAAACTTACAATTTGATCGATGCTGATTTGGATTCCCTTGCTTTTCATACAAGATTCCAGCGCTCTTTTAATCCGATCGTACGAGCGTCTTAGTTCAGCTCGATCCATCTTTATAATTTTTGAAATTTGCGCGGCTTTAAGGCCCTGCCAACGCAATTTCAATATCGTCCTGAGGGTTTCATCCAGGTTCTTAACACAAGAGGACAAATACCCCAGTATCTTTTCCTTATCCATTTGAGCGACGTACCGGTCTTCGGTGCGTTGCTCGCCTACGATCTCGATCCTTGTGGTCAAAGGTTCTTGATCCTTTAATAAAGACGTTTTACGAAGGCGGTCAACGCATTGATTTTTCGCAATTGTTAATAACCAGCTTTTAAAAACGGAAGGATTCTGAAGTTTAGGGGCATTTTCTATCACTTTTATGAATACATCATGAAAGGTGTCCCGGGCTAGATCATAATCAGCGAGATAGTGATAACAAATTTTCAGGACGAGAAGCTTATAGCGTTCGTACAGGATGAGTAAAATTTCCTGCTTTTCTCCCTCTGTACAATGTTGAAGCTTTCTGACGAGGTCGGAATCAGATGAGTTCTCGTACATTGGCTGGTGAATTCACCTAGCGCACAGATGAAATGTAGCATAAAAGCGAATAGGGGGGCGAATCTGGCCTATAAATCTTCCCTATTTATCGGAGTTCTTGTCAGCAAATGCTCCGCGAGTTCGATTGTATGCATCGCGGATGGCCTCGCGCATTTCGGGCCAGGGCCGCGGATATCTTGATCTGTCTGCTTCCCAATCTCTTTGCAAATCTGATTCAATTTCTTCAAATGTTCTGTTTTGATAATCTTCTCTTGCTGCAGATTCCCAACCATATCTGTATGCAGATGCATATTCTGAATAATCCAAATCCTGTCGGAAATAAGGGCGTGTGCGATAAGTTTCTCGCCAATATTCTTCTTCTAATGTTGGATTCAATGCTTCGGCAGCTGCTTTTCCTGTTATTCCGCCAGCTACCGCACCAACCATTCCACCAATGGCGGCTCCAACCGGACCGCCTATGGCAGCACCTACAGTTGCGCCCGCAGTTGCACCACCAGATCCACCAGCTGCAACTCCAACAGGATGCGATCCTGGTTCTCCTGTAATTGGATCCGGATTTTCATCTCTTGCATCCAGTTTTTGGTCAACGCGATCTTTTTCTCTTTCGTGTTTTTTTCGAGCCATTGTTCCTCCAAAAGAAATTGGAGCACAAGCATTCGCCTGCGCTCCAAAGATGATTATCTTGCTTTATATGCTGGCTCGTGTTCGAGCTCTCTTTGAAATTCATCAGCTTCTCGTTCCGCCTGTTCACGTGCATAACCGTAACGTTTTTGAATAGCGCCGATTAGCTGATCCCTTTTACCTCTTATAACGTCGAGATCATCGTCCGTTAATTTTCCCCATTTCTCTTTTACCTTCCCCTTAACAATGTTCCAATTTCCTTCCATCCAATCCGTATTCATAAAAAAACCTCCAATGAATCCATCTGGATAAGGTTTATTTGGAAGCTGTCATTTACGACGAAACTCGTAGATTATTTACAACTCTTTTTACGCCATCAACCGAATGAGCCAGATCAATTGCTTTTTGCTCTTCAGCTTTAGAACCAACGGTACCATTCAGGGTCACAACACCTTCATTTGTGACTACATTGATGTTGCTTGCTTTCACCAATTCGTCATCAGCCATTTTCATTTTTACAGCGGCAGTGATACTTGAATCGGTAACATATTCACCCGTTTTTTCTGCAGCTTCTTTCGTACCTTCCGATACTGCAGTTCCTGTATTTTTAGTTGCGGTACAGCCAGTGAATGCAATAATTCCGGAGAAGGCTAGAGCACAAAAAACAATCATAAGGAGCGACATTTTTTTCATTTGCAGTTTCCTCCTGACGATAAAAATAGTTCAAATGGAGGAGAACGAACATCGCAAAATTCGGCTGTTTAATGTCGTAAAACGTGGGAAATTTTCGTAAAAAACAAAAGTCAATTTTCGTTTGCTTAAGTGCTGCGTGTTGTGGCAAGATTTGTTCATACCCAAGGAGAGGAGGAGTTCCTCAATGCCGGTCAAAGTTTTGATTGTTGAGGATGAAGTCATCGTTGCTGAAGATATTGGTTCGAAGTTGATAAGTAAGGGCTACGAAGTGACGGGAATCGTCGACACGTTTGAAAAAGCGCTGGAATCTGTCAAAGCAAATCATCCGGATATTATGATTTTGGATATTCGGATCAAAGGAGAAATTACCGGGGTTGAAACTGCGATAATCTTTGCAAGTCAATTTGAAAAACCGATTCCGGTAGTGTTCCTGACCGCATTTTCAGAATCTGAATTCCCGGTATTAAAAGCGATTGAATCCTACACCTTCGTCAGGAAGCCGTTTACGGAAGAAGGCTTATTTCAAGCTATCGAAAAATCGCTGACTATCCCGAAAAATTCTTTTATCTAATCTAGAAGTTTAAAGTCGTGCGGGGCATTTTCTAAATGACCCGCACGACTGGGAAGTTGGAGGGGCATGTCTTTCTAAAAGGCTTTAACGGGCTTTCGCATCAATTATTACTTCTGATCTGATTTCCTTTACTCCTGTGACTGAGTTGGCGATACGGATCGCCTCATCTTGTTCTTCCGAACTTCGAACAGTCCCTTTCAACGTTACAACTCCGTCCTTCGAAGTAATTCGGATATTTCTGGATTTGATCATGTCATCTGCAGCAAATTTGGATTTAACTTCATTTTCGATTCGAGCATCACCAGAAATATCTGCGGCTTCATCTAATTCTTTTTGTCCCTTCTCAACTATTTGTTTTCGATCCTCAGGAGTCGGGGTTAAAACGTCGGATGTGCTTGCGGCATCAATATTCACTAAAGAGTTTACTGTCACCACGCCAGGGGTATTTCTTGCAAGCTCAATTGCTCTATCCACCTGTTCCTGTGTGTGAGCTTTTCCGCTGATTGTCACGATTCCACTTTCAGTCTTCACATCTAAAATCAAACCCTGAAGTCTTTCATCTTCGGTTATTTTGCTTCTAACATCAGAAGTAATAACCGGATCTTCCCGTGAAACTTTATCAGGATTGTTTTGATTTGATGTGCGAACTTCATCAGCCCAGGTCACAGGAGCAAAAGTAAGTACTGAGAGAGCTAAAACAAACAAAGCGATAATAATTTTTTTCATATTTCCTCCTTTCCCTTGAGTCTAAAGAGAGTGCGGGGACTTCCGTCCCCGCACAGGCATCCAGGGGAACCTTAATGAGCTTGAGCCATGAGAGATGGCGATGCATTTTTGCGTATTAAGCCACGGGATCGTGTACGAGCTGGCTTTTCAGGATGTCTGTTTAGCAAATCTTTCAGAGCAATGTAGGTCAACAACAACTGTTCACCCTTGCTGGCGCTAACTTTACTGGACTCTTCATACAAAGCCACAACTAAATCACCAAAGGTACTTTGCATTGTTACCTCCAGGTTAAACGACAGGTCGGCGTCCCAGAACCAGAGACACGACAAAAGCGATTAGGAATACGAAAAACAGAATCTTCGCAATACCTGCTGCCGCACCGGCAATCCCGGCGAAGCCCAAAAAGGCTGCGATTAAAGCAATTACCAAAAAAGTGATGGTCCATGAAAGCATTGTGTTCCTCCTTTCAGTTCACAAATTGTTAATTCACAATTCACGCTTATAACGTTACGATTAACTAGAATTTGAAACTATCGCTTTTCTCACCGATTTAACGTCGCGACATGATGGCTTCCTTGTAGCAGTTTCTGCGACATAAATAGACCCGGATTCCAACTAAATTTCTCGACGAGAAAAAGTAGTTGCATCACTAAAAAGTGTGGATATTTATGTAATCGTCGGCTGAAGGAAAATCAAAAAACGAGAGAAACGGGATCAATTTGCGCCAGAGCTAGAATATTTTTCCGATTGTATACTTCAAATAAGATAGCCGGAATTAGTTCATGCAGAAAGCCCAAGTAGAGAATGAATCAACTACAACTCTTCGTTCTTTATTTCTTGAAGCTTTAATAAAGTGTGATAACGACCATGCTCTAAGAGTGAGCGCTGCATTGGGTTTCTACACAGTATTATCGTTGTCGCCGCTTCTTGTAATTGCTCTCAGTATCGCTACTCCATTTTTTGGAACTGAATCAGCGCGCGCAGAAATCGTAAGACAGTTTTCACTGGTAATTGGCCGGCACAACGCCGAATTTATTGATTGGATTTTGCGAAAACCGAATCAGCCAATTCAAGGCGTTCTCGCAACAACAGTGAGCCTGGCAACATTAGCTATCGGAGCTACTGGTGTCTTTGCACAACTTCAATCTGCAATTGATATTATCTGGAGTATTAAACGTGAAGAAGGCAGGCTCCTGTCGTTTTTACGTCAGAGATTTCTTTCTTTCCTGGCTGTTATTGGAATCTCTTTTTTACTTCTAGTTTCTTTGTTGTTGCATGCGGGAGTTGCAGCATGGCTCCGCTACATGGAAAGTTTTTCAGAAATGCACGGCACATTGCTTCTTCAAATTATTAATTCATCAGGTTCATTCACCCTGATATTTCTGCTCTTTGCGATGATTTTTTTGACACTTCCCAGTGTTCGATTGAAATGGCGAGATGTCTGGTTCAGCGGCTTTATTACAGCCATTCTTTTTTCTGCTGGAAAATTTGTTTTTGGACTTTATTTAGGAAAAACGGGAATTTCATCCGCATTCGGTGCAGCAGGATCGCTGGTCGCAATCATGCTTTGGGTTTATTTCTCAGCCCTCGTGCTTTTTTATGGTGCAGAATTTTCAGCTGTGTATGCGAAAAGAAGAGGGTCACTTAGATTTCGAAGACGTAAATTAAAAAAGCATGAGCCCGGCGTTTCGCTTGCTCCTCAAAGCACAAACATAGAAGGGCGCGAAACTTAAGCCGGTTGTTGCGAACAAAATTTCGAAGTGACATAATGATCGACTCAAATGCGCCTGTAGCTCAGCGGATTAGAGCGGCAGCCTCCGGAGCTGTAGGTCGGGGGTTCGAGTCCCTCCAGGCGCACTATCTTTTTATCCGTGCGCTAAAATGCCTCCTAAGAATCCTGTGACAGATAACAATATCAGTTGCAGCACAGCGTAGGGCATCAATAGGTTTTTTGCCTTGCTGGAAATAATTACTCCAGCCCACAAACAAATTCCGGAAGCGATTCCGAACCATTGATGGAATTCCAGAAATTCATGCATTTCACCTTTTTCGAACGGTTCTTCTTGCGCTTTGCCCGTGAAATAAGCAGCCACCGCAAATAATGCAGCAACAATTAACAGAATCCGAATTGTAAATAGCATCTCTGGTCGTTTGCGCGCGAAAAGAATTAGAACAGATGCACTCAGGCCTAGTGCCAGCGGAAAGTGAATTATTTTATTATGCAGATGTGACCACATCGCTTCTTTCATGATCGTTTTTGGATCACGATTCTCAGAAGCTTCATCGGATGCCATTTCATGCCCCTCTTCGTGCGCAGCGGCAGGTTGGCTTTGCATGGTTTGAGAAGCGGATGGAGGTGATACATTTGTTTGCGTCTGCTGTTTCTTGTGATGACCCTGGTGTGCAAAAGCCGGTAAAACTACACACAGAATGGCAAACAAAACTGCACATTTCGTTTTTGGATTCATACGGCAATAATAAGATGAAAGCGATTAATTTGACATGCTGCCGATCAGATTTGAATTTTTGCCGCAGAATCACAAAGATATCCATATGAAATGGTTTTTGATTTTGTTTTTGTTTGTTTCAGTGCAGGCCGGCGCAATTACGATCAAGAATGGACAATTCCTTCAAAATGGTAAACCGATATTTTTGCTCGGCTTGAGTTACTTTGATGGATTGTCTGCCTCGCCAAAAATTCTTGAATCAGATCTGAATTTTTTTGGTGAACGGGGCTTTAACGCGCTGCGAGTCTGGGCTAACTGGTATCCCGATTTTCAGCCGAAAACAACCGGTTTGCTTGAACCCGATGGAAGCGTGAATGTCCAGATCCTCAGCCGATTGCAACGCATGATTGAGATAACCGGCAAAAAAGGCTTTGTCATAAAACTTACGTTTAGCAGACATCCTCTGGAAGAAATTGAATTTCCAAAATATGAAAACGGAATTTTAGCCGTTGTAAAGGCGATCAAAAATTCTGACAATGTTTTGTTAGATCTTCAAAATGAAACGGATCATTGCGGCTCAAGAAGTGATCCTGATTGTTTAGGCCACATTACATTAGCTCAAGTGCGTGAATTGCGAGACGCTATTAAAGAGATTGATCCGGATCGAATTGTGACTGCTTCCTGGGGTGGGGGAGATGCGGAGGATTACAAATCTTTTGTAGAACAAACCAACGTAGATTTTATTGCGACTCATGGTCCGGCAAGAAAAAAAGATTGGGCAGAAAAAACGCCAGTAGAAATGACGCGAGCCAGATCACAAGTCGATCCCGAAATTCCAGTCCTCTTCGATGAGCCAAGCCGTTGTGATAAAGGTGTGGACTGCAAAGATCCTTCCGCAGCGCAGCAATTTCTAATGGCGGCGCAAAATGCAAAACGCGCTGGTGCAGCAGGCTGGTTCTTTCATACTGCTGCAGGATTCAGAATCAACAACCGTCCAATGCATGAACGATTGAATCGAACGGAAAAGATTGTTGTTAATAAGCTTGCAGATGCAATTAAATAAAAATAAGAGATCAAAAATCAAAAATAAAAAACAAGCTTGAGAATCTCGGCTAATTTCATTTTTGTTCTTTATATTCTATTGTCCAATTGCTCCGGCTATTCTATCGAGGGCTGATTTTTCGATCGGAATTAACTGTGAGCTGAGAGGACGTCTGCTCAAATGAAATCCAGCTTTCGTATGAAAAATCCAGCCGGCGGCGCCTGATTTCTTTGCATTCTTTGCTGCTGTAATAAAGTAATTCGATTCTGATGAACTAACACATTCCATATTGTTGCCGCATCGATTTGGCTCATCAAACAGAATCGGAATTTTTGGGCCAACTACTGCACGAATGGATTGCGTTTCATCATCAGTAAGATTCGCCCAATTTCCATCTTTTGTTCGCGACGGTCGATGTGTGGCTATGAAATCTACGTTTCCGGTATTGCGAAAACTGACATAATCATCTTTGCCTGGAATAAATCCATCCTGATTTCGAGATGCTGTAACCAGTCTTTGAGGATCTACTTCCTTAACTGCTTTTCGTATCGCAGCGACCTGCGACAAAGTTAAATGACCAGTGCATTCGATATCTGTCACGCCACAATGATTCGTTTCGTTTTGAACATCAAACAGAAGAAACCGGTATGGCTTTAATATTGAAGCAACTCTGCGAATTCCCAACCGGTAATTATTAAACGTAACACCAGTCAGTGCATCGCGGCTAAAAACGAGAATTACCAGAATATTTTTCGATTTTGTTGCATTGAGTACGCCCTTCAATCGCGCAATGCCATCAGGATTCAGTGTTCCATTTTTCCGAATGATGCTGATTGCTCGAGGTTGGAAATCGTCGTACCAGCTTGCCCACATCCGGATAGTGTTAAAACGCCGAACTCTCAGATATGACAGATCCGCATCTAGAATTTCTTGCGACGCGGAAAGAGCATCAAAATAACTGATACCAAGTAGGAACGATGGCTGCCCTCGAACTACAAATAGTCCATTCGAGATTTGGATCTTCTGTTTCTTCGGATCGTCATCCTGAATCGCGTAAAGTGGAGCAATTAAAATCAGAACAAAAATCGCAGCTACGCGAGTAGTCATGTGTTAAGAATATATTTTGCGTCCAAAATGGACAATTGACCTAAATTCCTAAGTCCTTAACATTGATAGCTAATGACATGGGATATTCGACACTCATTTTCGGCATTTAAACATCGTAACTTCCGATTGTTTGTTAGTGGACAATTCATTTCATTGATCGGATTTTGGATGCAAAATGTCGGTCAAAGCTGGCTCGTATATCGGCTTACACATTCACCCTGGTACCTTGGTGCGATATCTTTTTCCCAACAAATTCCAATTTTACTTTTTGCTTTTGCTGCGGGCGGAATCATCGATCGCTCCAATCGAAGAAAGACTGTAATTCTTACACAATCTTTGGCTTTAGTTCAGGCTTCAATACTTTTTTGGTTGACTTTCACCGGATTGATTCACATTTCTCAATTGTTCTTTCTTGCCGTTTTCATTGGAATTATTAGTGCTTTTGATTTGCCGGCACGGCAGAGTTTTCTAATTCAAATGGTTGGAAAAGAAGATCTCACCAATGCGATTGCGATTAATTCATCAATGTTTAATGCGGCAAGAATGGTTGGTCCGGCTGTTGCAGGAATCGTAATTGCAAAATGGGGAGAATCGTTGTGCTTTTTTCTAAACGCAGTGACGTATCTTGCGGTTCTGGTTTCACTTTTTTTGATGAAGATTGAGCATGTCGAAGAAAATGTAAAGAAACAAAGTTTCTCAAAAGATTTGGCTGAAGGATTTCGTTATGTGCGTGAAACGCGTCCGATTCGTGTATTACTACAAACGGTGGGAATGCTTGGACTTGGTGGTTTTCCATTCATTGTTTTAATGCCATTGTTTGCGGATCAAATTTTTCATCGCGGAGCATCTGGACTTGGAATTTTAACAACTGCAACAGGAATTGGAGCGTTATGCGGCGCGTTTTTTTTGGCAGGACGCAGAGGGCTGAAAGGAATCGGGAAAATTATTTCGATTTCTGCTTTCGGTTTTTCTTGCTCATTAATTTTGTTCGGGGTCAGTCCATTTTTCTGGCTATCATTCGCTGCGCTTTGCACAACCGGGATATTTATGATGACCAGCGTTGCTTCGATTAATACCGCAATTCAATCGATGATTCCGGATGGTTTGCGCGGACGTGTCATGAGTCTGTTCACTACAATGCTCATTGGAACTGCGCCAATTGGCGCGCTTCTGGCCGGGACTCTTGCGAAATATTTTGGCGCTCGAATCACTGTAGTTTGCATGGCATTCCTTTGTTTGTCCGCAGCTTTCTGGTTCTTTCGATCGCTTCCTCAGATTACAACTGAAGCCAGACGTCTTTATTTATTGCAGAATCCAACTACTACTTAAGTGAATTATTTAAGGGACCATGGTTTTGTCACCACAAGGACACCAAAACACGACGTTTCTCAAAATTATTTTTGATCATTTTTTGTGAACCTCAGTGCCCTTGTGTCCTGGTGGTTGCATCTCATTAGACCAGGCATAGATTGGAAAATGCAGGAGTTAGAGAAAAACTGGTTATATGACCAGTGAAGTCTCAAGCTTCTTTCTATTTCACGGAACTCACGGAAAAAAACGGAAAGGATTCTAATTCTCTTCGATGATTTTTAGCAAAGCTTCATGAGCGCGATCATCATCTGTTTCACCCAGCCAAAAAATCGCTTCCTTACGGATGTACGGATCTTTGTGAGTTTTTGCAATTTGGATTAATTCTGGAACACCCGCACCATTGTCCAATTCCGATAATGCAAAGATCGCATGCTTTTGAACTTCACGATCCTTATCGTTTGCTGCGAAATCTCCTAAAGTTTTTTCGATTTTTTCCGTGTAATTCTGACTTAGCCAGAAAATTGCTTGCTTGCGGCCTTCACGATTCGGATGAGTTCGAGCGATCCGAATTAATGTTTCCGTAACGCCTGGCGTCTTGTGCATTTCTGACATTGAGAAAATTGCTTTCTCAACAATTTCTTGATTTGAATCTTGCATTGCAATTTTGTCTAAATATTCTAAGGTCCCCGCTGATTCTTTCTGTCCCATCCAGAAGATTGCGTTCTCACGAAGCTTTTGTGAATAACCAGCTTTAGTCCATTCTTTTAATTGCAGATCTGCTTCCGGTAATGTCATTTCACTTAATCCTGCGAAGCCTTCTTCAATTACATCTTCCGATTTTTCAGATTTAAGCGCGGTTACCAAAATTTTCAGTGCAGCTGGATCATTTTGGCCGCCCAACCAAAATGCGGCCTTCGCTCGCAAATCATCGTTTGAACGACTGTTCAAAACTTCTTGAAGGATTGGGACTACAAGATTGGGTGATCGATGAATTCCGATGGCATCAAGCAAGTCTTCCGCTAATTTTGAATTGGCTTCTTTTTTATAAATACTCTGCAAGTAATTAATACTTTCTTCGTGCGAAGCATTGCCTAGCCAGATTAAATCGCGTTTACGGAAATCAAATTGCAAATCGATCATCGAAACTTCAATACTATCCATTCTGTTTCCGTTGTATCCAAAAACTATGGCAATCTCACGCGAAACAATATCCGCTTTTCCTTCGAGCGTCATATGTGCATTTCCAAATATTTGAACATCTCCACTGTTGCGCATGTTTGGCCGAAACGCACGTTTATTGCCGGTGAGTAATTCATAGATTGTGGGGAACCGTTCACGACCGCCATAAAACGAACCGACTAATTCGTTTTCCGGCATTGATTGTTCAATTGAATATGCAATCCATGATCCATTTTTTAGATGTTGCTGTGCCCATTGCCAACGCTCGGTTAATGTAGCGGATGGATTGGGATATTTTGTGACTGATGATGAGTGAGCAGTAAAAGCGATGAATGAAAAAAGAACAATCAAAAAAAGATTGCGCCGCATGGTTCTATCCTCCGCCAAGTAGGACGTTGGAGCGGGGGATGAGGTTTACAATCACGGAAACACGGAATTCATTGAAAGCACGGAATAAATATTTAATAGAAACATTCCGTGAATTCAGTGCCTTCAGTGCTTCCGTGATTATTTGTAGGCCGGATGGCGATGGCTCATCTTCCTTTGGCTTGAGAACCGCGAAGTGTCAGACATGTAGAAGATGCGCGGGCAACGAGATTATCCTTCTCATCAGTGATAGTGCATTCGGTGAGGCCAACCGTCTTACCTCTTTTTACAACAACACCAATCGCACACAAGTGAGCATTCCATACCGGTTTCAGGAAATTGATTTTCAACTCCAGAGTTGTGAATGATTCATCATCTTCAAGCAGACTGGCATATGCAATTCCCATTGCTGCATCGGCTATATCACACAAGATTCCACCATGCGCGGTTCCCATTGGATTTGCATGACGCTTGTCGGTATCAAGCTCAACGACTGCTTCGCCGTCTTTTGCTGAGACCAATTTGAAACCGATTAATTGAGAAACGGGAGGAGCAGGCAATTCACCACTTATGAATTTGGTGATTTGATCCATCATTTTCATAACTTATTTCGCTTTTGCAATATACCGATCGATATGTGGTTCAAGAACTGAAAATGGCATCGCCCCACTTCCTAAAACGGCATTATGAAATTGTCTGATATCAAAACGATCCTTTAACTGATTACGAGCTTTTTCACGCAACTCCATAATTTTGTTGCAGCCCATTCTGTATGCAAGTGCTTGACCAGGAATATCAGCGGAGTATCGCAATGTTTCAGTTTGAATTTCTGAATCCGAAATCAGCAGATTCGCTTTCATATAATCAATTGCCTTTGAGCGTGACCAGCCCAACAAATTCATTCCGGTATCAACCACTAAACGTGAGGTGAGAAAAGCTTTCATCGCAAGACGTCCGGCACGATCGTAATCATCCTTATACATTCCCATTTCACCGGCAATTGTTGATGCGTATTCGCCCCATCCTTCGACATACGCAGTTGGAGCGCTTTCGCGGCGAAATTCCGGTAACGTTGTGTTTTCTTCTTGTAAGCAAATCTGATAATGATGCCCTGGAATTAATTCGTGATAAATCAACGAACCGGCCCATAGCAACGATCGCTGTTGAAGATTTGAACCATTGTAGTTGTAATATCCTTTTGGATCGCCAGGCACCGGAGTTTGGTAATAACCAAATGTCATTGCACCTTCCAGCGATGGATCTAATCGCTTCACACCGTACGGCGCTTTTGGCACGTTTATGAAATACTTGTTTATTTCGGGCTCGATCCTGGAGATATATTCCATCAGCCTGTTGCCGATTTCATCCGGAGTTTTCGGGAAAAATTTTGGATCCGTTTTCAAATATTTTCTGAATTCTGCAAGATCACCTTTGAAATTTAACGATTGCCTGATCTTATCCAGCTCTTGATTGATTTCATCAATCTGTTTTAAGCCGATCTGGTGAATTTCTTCAGGCGTAACATTCATTGTGGTGTGATATCGAACCAGAAATCGGTAAAATTCTTTTCCTTTTGGGACATTGGAAAGTCCAACGTTGTCGCGGGCGGTGCTTGCTGCAATGTAATCCGCGAGCGAATTCAATGTTGGATTTACTAAGGCCTGCAAAATCTGATTGACCTGCTGACGAAATGCATCCGATTTTGCTTTATCGCCGATCGATTTCAATCGATCTTCAGATACTGCCATTGAACTGGATGCAGGATCTTTGGCGTAGGATTTCAGAAATGGAACAACAAGCGCCACTTCTTCTTTGGGCAAAAAAATTCCCTGTTTGAATTGCTCCTGAACATGTTTATTCGCGGTGTGAAGCATTCCAGCATATTGTTTCAGCAATGAAAGATACCGATCCATGTCTTTCGGCTCTTTAAATGTAAATTCGGTAAAGACTCTGTTTACTATCGGCAATGGTGAAGAGTATGGAGTCACCGGACTTGTCAGCCAGAAGTAAGAATGCAATTCTACAGTCGCTGAATTTTCCCATTTTAAAAGGTCGTAGCTGATTGCATCTTCATCAGTTAATGTTGGTGCATTAATTTTCGTCAGGCGATCTAAAATCGATTGAGCGAATGCTGTTTCTTTTTTGTCACCTTCCGGTGAGAGGTCGGGAAGTTTTTCAACAGGCAATCCGAATTTCAAACGCAGATAAAGAGTTTGTTCCAGTTGATGTTTCCAATAGTCATCTGCGACTGCTTTCAGCTCCGCAGAGCCGGTGGTTTGTGTATCTGAATATTGAGCAAGAAAAAGCATCAATAACAAAAATGGAATTGCGATTAAAATTTTTTTCATTTCTTAAACCTCGCTAATCGGAAGAATGGATCGGAAGATTTGTCCGTGAATACAAGTTCGGCGACTAATTCACCTAACGCCGGACCCATTTTGTAACCATGACCGGAACCGCCGCCAACAACCCAAACATTATTTGCTTCGGGATGTTTATCAATAATGTAATTTGAATCAGGACTGTTCTCATACTGACACACGCGTGATTCTACCAGCGGTGCATCTTTCAGCGCCGGAAATCTGACTGCAATCAAGTCGCGGGCTGCTTTTAATGCAGTCTCACTCGGTTTACGTTCACCATTTGTAGGATCAAAATCCGGACCGTGTGTATCATCAGCAACCTTAAATCCACGCCAACGATTCCCTGGAATTCCGTAAAAAAGTGCATCACCATGATTGATCCAAACCGGAAAATTCTTTTCATCGAAACGTGTGTCACCTGCTGGTGTTCCGAAATAGAAAACATCTTGACGCGTTGGCCGAATTTTATTTCCAAGGACTTCCGGGAAAACTTTTCCTAACCATGGTCCGCAGGCAAAAACATACGAACCGCCATTTATTTCATTTCCATTTGAAAATTTGATTGACGTCATTCTCCCATTTTCAATTGGACCTGGTCTGGACCTGGGTTTGAATGTATTCGCCACCTTCTTTCAAAAAATTTTGCAATACGACTTCGCATGCTTGACGCGCGAACAAGAAGCCAGTTTCATCTTCCCAAACGGCCCACTTGATTCCATCAAAGTTGATTTGCGGATAACGTTCTGCAGCTTCATCTGTACTTAGTTTTGTGTACTTTAGTCTTAATTCATCCAGCACGGGGATCGATGCGGTTTCAAATTCACCGGAACCTGCGACCATCCACAATGCACCGGTGCGGGTGTAAAGTTGTCGCTGCCACCGGGATTCATTTTCTTTCCATAGTTCAAGCGCGCGAACAGCCATCTTTGTGTAGATTTTATTTGCACCATATGTTCCGCGAATCACACGCGTTTCACCGCCAGAGCTGGCTCGTGAATTTCCTGGACCCCAGGCATCCAGTAATGTGACTTTTGCGCCGCGTCGTAATAAATGAAGTGCGGTCCAACCACCAAACGCACCGGCACCAATTACCGCAACATTCAATTTCGGAGTTACGGCAGGTAAGGATGTTTCAAGCAAATGCATCCCTGCAAGAACTGCTGATGATTTCAAGATGGTTCTTCGTGGAATTTTATCCATCAAATGCCCTCCGTATCATTTTTTACCACAGAGTCACCGAGATTTTTTAACGAGCAAATAAATTGGATAGCTGATGACCAGCGATGCAGATGCGATGAGGCTCCCTTTCGTATCGCTGATTACAAACCCAACAAACAACGCAATCGCTATGAACAATAACAACATTGGTACGAACGGATAGCCCCAGGTTTTGAATGGTCTTGGTAAGTCTGGCTCCCGTTTTCGAAGAATGAACAGCGCAAGAATTAATAGAATCGTTGCTGTAACATAATAGAACGCATAGATTGCAAATAATTTTTCAAACGTTCCAGTCAAAATCAGAGTCATGGCAACCAGCATACTGATTCCAAGAGCAACTGCAGGTGTTCCGCCTTTGTTTACAAAAGCAGCTTTTGATAGAAAGAGTCCATCGCGCGAAAGAGCAAACAAAGTGCGAGGTACAAACATCAAAACAGCGTTAATAATGCTGAGCAAAGAAAGTAATGCTAAAACTGTAACGATCTGCCCGCCTCGAACTCCGAAAATCTGCTGCATTGCATCAGCGGCGGCGAGTTTTGAAGATGCCAGTTTTGCTATCGGCAATACATACAAAAGAGCACAATTTACCAGTAAATAAATGACAATGACTAACAGTACTCCGCCAAACAGCGATCGTGGAATGTTTCGCGAAGGATCACGGTCTTCTTCCGCAAAATAAATGACTGCGGCTGCAGCCGCCGAATGTGCCGATTACAAGTTGAAATGACAATATGAAAGCCACAAAAAGGTTTGCTGGTTGAGTGGTCATTTGTACTGAATTCGGATTCTGACTACCAAATGCAAAACAGGTGATAACAAATGCAAATAGAGCAACCGCTTTTAGAAAGCTCATGAGCTTTTGAACTCCGCTCCCGATCCGCAATCCAATCCAATTCAAAATTCCAAACAAAAGCAGTATTGAAATTGCAATTGCTTTCTCAAATGGAGCGAGTGCCGGCACAAGTGAGGATAAGAATTCCGCAAACGCAATTGGCAGATATGCCATGGGTGTAATATTGCCGACCCAATCGCTCCATCCCACAACAAATCCCCCGTAATCGCCATATGCGCGACGCGCATAAACGTAAGGACCTCCTGCTTGAGGTAGCATGGTGGCCAATTCCGAAACGTAATTTGCATTCAGCAGTGTGTAGATGCCTCCGATCAACCAGATCAAAATGATGAGCCATGCAGAACTAAGCAAGGCAGAAATTGCGCCAGGTGTGCGAAGAATTCCAACACCGATCGTTCCACCAACTACAACTGCCACCCCGAAACCAACTCCAAGAATTCGAAGCAGCTTGTCCCTTTGGGCGGTGTGAGGCTCTGATACAACTTGCATGGTGCTTGGATTTTACCGCAGAAATCCGGAGTTACTCAGTGAGGGTTTTTTATTTCTTTCGGAATGCGGCAGCAAGGTTGCGGTCAAAAGTTTTTATTTGAGTGATGTTGTTTATTTTGCAAACTGATAAGTGAATCAGATCTCTTGCTGAAAGATATGAAAAATCATCGGCCAGCATTCGCGCATGAATTACTGCGTCAGCAGTAATATCAAAGATTTGATCAATCGAATCCAGGGCGAGTTGCAATGCATTGTCCAATGTTTCTATTCGTTCAACGGGGAGATAGATATGCAGTAACTCCTGTAAAACTTCTGCACTGGTCACTAACGATGTATGTTTTGTTGCAGCATCAAGAAAGAATTTTTGAGCTTCGGATCTTAAAGAATGTGATCTGCCGACAGCATAAACAAATAGATTGCTATCGACAAAAATCATGGAACAGAATTCCGATAACCATCAGAGAGCAACTTCTTGTGCTCTTCCCAATCTGGTTCAGTTCCTTCTTTTTTACTATTTATCTTTTGAAAAAAACCTTTTAATGAAGCTGAATCTCTCAACTTGCGTTTTGAATTGTTCAATTCCATAACTTTGTTTCCTGCCTCACGCAGCCAGGAACTTACTGATTTACCTTCTTTTCTCGCTTGATTTTTGAATTGAAGTGCTTCTTCTTCGTTGAGGATTACCTGTATCCGTTTGGACATGATTACACATTATAGTTACACATGTGTAATAAAACAACACACAAGGGGAAAAGTCTCCTCTCCTATGTGGTTACTCAGGTGGCTGGCAGGTTGAAAACAAATTCGTGGTATCGAGACGCACATCGATTCTAAATGGCGCTGGATGCATACCAGTCAGAATTCGAGTTAGTGTGACACTTCCGGTCTCATTCAAATCACCTGGATTAACAGTCAAATACTGAAACGAACCACCCTGAACGTTCACAATTTCCGGCGATTTATTTTGCACTGCAATCACAACAGGGGATGTAAGTTTCGGTGAACTATTCAATTGAATTGTAAGCGCCGCATTTGCACCGCTTTCCAAAGTGGAAACGGATGCCCAATTTCTGACATCTACATTTTTGTAAACACAGTGTACTTTCTTATCAGCTTCAGCAATACGAAGTTCCATTCGTCCAACTAAATTCGGATTCGTTGCAATCGCTTTTCGCGGTGATTCAGCAATAATCGCCATAGGATTTCCATTGACCCGAATGTCTGTATTCGAAGCATTTCCATCAAATGGGCCTCGCACTTCTAACAACCTTCCTGCCTGATTCACTGATGATAATTGAAATAACAAATGTGGAATATCGATGTCGATAACCGGTTCGGCTGGAGGTTGAGTATCAACTTCAAGTTCTGAAGCAGTTTGAACAGGTTGTGACTGCGTTTCGGTTTGTGGATTTTGTTTTGTCACTGCAATTTTAGATTTCAGAACTTCAAAATCTTCCGGAGTTTTCAAGATGACTTCCACAGAAGCAGGCGCTGAAGCGATTTGCAATTGTTTCGAAGAAGGTCCAGTCTGAACCGGCATTGATGCCATTAAAAGCTTATATGCCGCTAACTGCTTTTCATTTTCTCGCCGTTCAACATCAGACGGCCCTGCCGCAAACGTTCGAACACTGAAAGTGTAAGGCTCTCCTTCACTAACATCATCCGGAATTTGAAAATAATAAATTCCTTCGGGCGCAATCAATTCAACAATCTGCAACCCAAATTCTTTATGGCTTGTGACAGTAAATGCTCCCTGACCGGCAATAATTTTGGAAAGCGAATTTATTGTAGGTTGCAATTTTTCTTGCTGTGGATATCCACGTAACCGCTTCTGCAGTTTCAATAGTGGTTGAACCACGTTGATTGTAAGACCTTTGTGGACGCCATTACGAAGCATGTCCAGTTCTTGTTTGGCAATCCTGATTTGCTCTTTAAATACTTTATCTTTTGATTGTTTTTCGATTTGTTGAAGCTGGATGTCCGCGGTTCTTAAGTCTATTTCGAGTGCAGTCTCTTGTGCTGAAAAGCAAACTGTGGCGGAAAGAGCAAAAATTGCAAAGAAAATCTTCATCAATGAAAATTTAGGCCTTTTTCTATTGTTGAGGCACCAAAGCTAATTTCTTGATAGTTTCAGCCTTGTCTTTTTGATTGGTGGATTCATATAAATGTTCCAGCACTTGAGCTGTTTCTCGAGTACGTTGGTGGTCGTTTCCCACAGTCTCCTGCAAAGTCTTTAAAGAAGCTACCAATAATTTTTCAGCTCCATCATAACGTTTCAATTTTGCTAAATTCTCACCTAAAGCACTCTCTGCGCTGGCAATAAGCCAGTGACCTTGCGGGAGTATTTTTTTACGAAGCTCAACGCATTCGATTAGATATTGCTGAGCATTCGTAGCATCCCCTTCAGCAGACAACACTCTTCCCAGTAATCCGATTGAGCTATGAGTCATACTGCTGGCGTCTGAAAGTGTTTTCCCACGCAGTGCTAGATTTTGCCGCAAAAGAATTTCTGCTTCCTTATAATTGCCTTCATCAAATTCGAGGTAAGCATAATTGTAGCGGGTGGAAGCAGAAAGTGGATGTTCTTTTCCCAGTTTTTTTTCACGGATGGCAAGCGATTCTTGAAACATTTTTTTCGCTTCTACAGGATTATGTTCTGAAATTAGAGATGCTGTTGAGCTCAATGCAGCAGCAAGATCCAGATGGTCTTTACCTCGAATCTTTCGAATAATTCTGAGAGTTTCTCGATGAAGTTTTTCCGCCTCCGCGTATTTACCGGCTGTTCCTAATACAACACCAAGATCATTGATACTTTCTGCTACTTCATAGCTGTCATGACTAAAGATTTTTTCACGGATTGATAATTCTTTTCGATGTAACTCTTCTGCTTGCTTTAAATCGCCTTTGGTCAACATCAACTCACCAAGATTATTCAGAACCAGGGCCACATTCTCATTTTCATCTCCGTGAATTTTTCGTAATGTCTCCACCGATTTCCAAAACATCGGCTCTGCAGAAGTCAGGTCCCCCTGATATTCAACAGCCTGAGCCAGGTTGTTCAAGCCCAGAGCTACTTCTGTACCATCCGCAGAATATAACTTCGTACGTATTTCAAGTGCGGAGCGATATAAAGGTTCGGCTTTGTCATATAATCCGAGGCCCATATAAGTTCGAGCAAGAGTCGTTTTTACTTCTGAAGCAATTTCCGGTTGACCTTTTAATTCTGAATCAACACGGCTTGATGCTTGCTGTAAGATTTGTGCGATAGTTACATCTTTTCCGCTAACCTCTGGATCTGCAGAGCTCAACATATTTTGTACAAAAGCGTTAATTTGTGCAGCTTTTTTGGCTTCCAACATCGCGCGATCACGTTGATCTCGTGCAATGCGCGCTTGCCATGTGGTGGCAATGATGCCTGCAATTAAACTGATTATTATTAATATTGCAGCTGTTACCCCAGCTTTATTACGCGAAATGAACTTTGCACTTCTGTAGCGAATTGTATCTTTGCGAGCGCTAACCGGTAATCCTTCCAGATGACGGCGGATATCTTCGGAGAAGTGATCGATTGATGGATAACGGCGTGCTTGTTCTTTCCGCAACGCCATCATCAAAATGTTGTCAAGATCACCGCTCAATTGACGGTGTAATTTTTCAGGAGTTGTTTTGCGCAGTTCATGAATCGGCTGCGAAATGACGCCATTTAACACCACTGTTCTTGTTATTGCAGAACTGGGGCGTTCAGGTTCATCTTCGCAGACTGCTTTTACAATCTCCACCGTGTCGCGATTTTTAAAGCGATAAGGTAGATAGCTGGTAAGGAGCGCATAAAGCAAAACTCCCATTGAATAGATGTCACTGGATATGTTTAATGGTTCGCTCCGAATTTGTTCGGGGCTTGCATATTCCGGCGTCATCCTGCGCAGCACAGTCACTGTGCGTTCTGCAGGTTGCAAGAGTGATTCCGGATTCAGCAGTTTGGAAATTCCGAAGTCTAAAAGTTTCGGTATGCCATCTTCAGTCACCAGAATATTGCTAGGCTTAATGTCCAAATGGACGATCAAGTTTTGATGAGCGTATTGTAATGCCGAACAAACCGTTCGAAACAATTCTAATCTTTGTTCAACAGAAAGTTTTTTTGCATCGCAATATTCATCAATTGGATGTCCTGCAATGTACTCCATCACCAGATATGGAATTCCAGTCGGCGTGGTGCCGCCATCGATTAGGCCAGCAATGTTGGGATGGCTGAGTTGCGCTAAAATTTGCCGCTCGCGATGAAATTTGCTGATTTGATCAGGACCAAGTCCAGGCTGAACAAATTTTACTGCGACCTGTTTGCGGAATTGATCATCAGCGCGTTCAGCTAAATACACAGCGCCCATTCCACCGCGACCCAATTCGCGCACAATGCGATAAGAGCCTACCTGTTCACCAATATAATGTTTTGTTTGAGCCTGAATGAATTCATTGTAAGCATGAATCCCTACGGTGGATTTAAGGAAATCGCTGGAACTCTCGTGAGATTCAACAAGAGCTTCAACTTCGTGACGCAACGCTTTATCGTCTGCGCACGCTTTATTTAAGTAAAGTGGCCGTTCTGACTTTGGGATCTTCAGAACATCATCAAAAATCTCTTGAAGCTTTTGCCATCGATTATCAGTCATTGGAAGAAGATCCTGTAATCTCGCGATGCAGCCAGGCGCGAGCAAAATTCCAATCTCGCATTACAGTGTTGGCAGAAATTTCCAGCATTTCAGCTGTTTCTTCGACTGAAAGTCCGCCAAAGTATCGTAATTCAACTACTTTGCTTTTTCGTGGATCGATTGTATTTAATTTCTCCAGTGCGCTGTTGAGCAAGAGTACATCTTCGCTCTTTTCATTTGAAACGAGTGCCGCTTCTTCTAAAGGGACAGCACGAACCCCGCCGCCTCGTTTCAAAAAATTTTGTTGCCGCGCATGATCTACTAAAATCCTGCGCATCATTTGAGCTGCTAAACCAAAAAAATGTGCACGGTTTTGCCATTTAACTTTTTTCTGATCAACGAGTCTTAGATATGCTTCATTAACCAAAGCAGTAGTTTGCAAAACATGACCAGGACTTTCACGAGCCATGTATCGCCCTGCAAGGCGATGCAATTCCTCATATACAAAAGGTGTCAGCCTGTCGAGTGCTGTTTCATCACCCTTTCCCCAGTCAACTAACCATTGAGTTACTTCGCTTGACGAAGCTTCCGCCATCCTTCCCCTCAATTGCAGGATTTAAGCAACTATCTTATTGCGACCTTCTTTATCACGTCAATAAATTTCTTCTTGAAAGTTCGGATGAGAGTTTTGAAAGCGGTTTCTCGCGTTATCTATTGAAGGCGTTAAGGAAGCCATACTCCCAGACTCACTCTTTAAAAAGAGTGCGTTCTGTGGCAGGCCCGGGCAGTGTTCAGCCCGGACCGGCTTTTTTTTGGGTTTGCGAAAGACTATCGTAGATACATACGATATAAGTATGTTCACATTTCGAAATAAGGCTTTTCTACTCTTAGTGTTTAGTGTCTTTGCGGTTTCTGTTTCTGCAAATGTCCTCGTTCTTAACAACGGAAAAAAACTTCAAGGAACGATCATTCATGAGGATGACAAAGTCTATGAATTTCGCGACTCAACGGGTGTTGTCCTTACAGTGAAGAAATCCCAGGTCGATTGGCAAGCATCTCAGAAACTAAATGCAGAGCAAAAAGAATCAGACACAGCAGCAGAAGCATCAAAAGAAATTAAATCTGAATCGAAGCCTGAAAATTCAAGTGTCGCTGATCTTGCGCGCGCAGCGCGTGCAAATAGAACCGGAACAGCACGAACCTTAAGGAAGGAAGACCTGGAACAAACGCCGGAACTTTCCATCATCGGAACAACACAATCAGAAGAAAGAATCGAAGATCATGCGCCGCCATCAGATCATCTTTCTGAAAAAAATGAAGAGTATTGGAAAAGCCAAACACGGCAGTTTGCAAATGACCTGCGTAGACTGCGTGATGATGTGGAATTGTTTGGCAAAGAATGTGATGACCTGAATAAGCAAGCGGCCTACGCGATTGTAGATCCTTCCCAATACATGATCATAAATGGCGTTTTGGTTCCGATCTCTGGAAGTGGCTATGATTCCACGACGATACAGCGTGCACAGGAAATTTGTTTTCAGTCCGAGCAGGCGAAAAAAGAATTAGCCCGCATTGAAAAAGAGCTTGAGCAGTTTCAAGAGGAAGCTCGTCGAGAAGGTGCCCTTCCTGGTTGGGTCGATCCCGACAGAATCTAATGAGTACTGAGTTCCGAGTACCGAGAGAACTCAGCATTCATCACTCGGTACTCAGTATTCGCCTAGCAACAATTCGCTTCTCCAGCCGATAATCTTTTTGAATTTGGGCAATGCCCTTGGAGGAGCTAATGATTTCGCCGATTGATTTACGATATTCACCGGTATCAGTTCAGATACCACAAAACCTTCCTGAGATTCAGGATTCGGCTTCGGTCTCCACTAAAAACTCCGGTCGCATTAGAACAGGTGTTGCAGAGTGTAATGATTCATTTGAACAACCGGCTATTAAAAGAGCCAAAGAACTTGATGAGAAGCGACGGACAGAGTTACGAATCGAAATTCATGAAAAAGACAAATCGATCTATTGGGAAAAAATAATTGTTGAAAAACAAAAGATCGAACAAGCAAAAGCATACCGGCCAGACCAACAGGGTGTGCAATTACATCCTTCGGTAACTCCGGTTGTGAATGTATCGCTTGCAGCTGATTTATCAGCAAACATGCTATCTATGATCCGCGTATAAACCAACCAATCCTCAGGCAATAACCAGCCTTTAAAGAGAGAGCAAGGGGCGCGACTGCGCCCCTTAATTTTTTTTAGGGCTTAACAGGCGGCTCTGCAATTACTGCATCAGGCACTTTATTTGTAATTGCAGGAATCGATCTTAAATAAGCATAAATCGCTTTCAAATCTTCATCAGTCATATTTGAATACGATTGCCACGGCATCGGAGGCAGAATCGGACGCGATGTGCCGAAGTGTTTACCAGTGCGTATCGCTTTAACAAACATATCTTCAGTCCAGATTCCAATTCCTGTATTTTGATCCGGCGTTAGATTGATTGCGTAGGTAATTCCCCACGGGCAGGCGTATGCTGTATTGGTTCCGGATCCAACATACACCCATGGTCCTTGACCAAGATCTGGAGGCTTAGGCATTACTAAAGCTTCAGGATGGCCGGATAACATTCGAGCCATATCTGGTTCTGGTCCTTTTCGGTCCCATTTTCAATGGCGTATGACAATCGTGACATGCGGTGGCCTTCACTAAATATTCACCACGTTTAATCGGATCCTGTTTTTTCTCAACTGGGGGCGGTGGAGTTTGCTCAGCATTTTTTGGAGGTTGCTGACAACCAATCATTGCAACGACAAGACACAATACTCCTGGCAATATTTTCATTTTGATTTTCCTCTCCCTCTTTTTCAGTGTCTATGAAAGGACTTTAAAACTACTGCTGAACTTTTGCAAGCAAGTCTTTAGCGCATTTTAAATTTGGATCGATTTCCAATCCTTTATGGATTGTAACCAGCGCTTTATCTTTATCTTTTTGGGCAAGATAAGCTTCCGACAAATCACAATACAATTTACCGTTTAATGGATAAAGTTTGACGGCCGTATTCATCAAACGAACTGCCGGCTCTACATTTCCACCCATTGCAATTTCATAAGCAAGATCGCTCAAAGATTCTGAACTGGCATCCCCATCCGGATTCAGTGCCATCGCTTTCTTCAGCGAATGAATGGCAACTGATTCATCTCCAAATGCAGCTTGCACAGAACCATTGGCAGCATTGGAAATTTCTTGATCCGAATAAAATTGCATTCCAATTTCCGCAGATTTCAGCGCTTTTTCCTTTGCTCCTTTTCGCGCAAATCGAAAAGCAAGATTTGCAAGATCGTGGCTGAAATCAGGATATGCTGAAACAGAAACAAAACTCTTTTGGAATTCTTTTTGAATTGATGCGAGATCGAGATCTTCACTAACCGTTAATTCACGCAGTTTCACAATGTTTGGATTGTTCCATGAATCCATCCACTGCTTCACAATCGACTTTGGCAAATTGTTATTACGATCAATACCGATGAAATCATTAGCGAAAGCTAGTGAACCATTGCGATGATAATTCTCAAGTTGCCCTTTTGATTTGATCAACGTCGCAGCCATATACGAACCAACTTTTTCAAAAGATTCGCCGCTGATTGGATGACGTCCTTCTTCAATTTTTTTCTGAGTCTCCGGCTTCGAGGATTTTAAGCATACGTCTACGTATGCAAAAGCCTTTTTCAACTCAACTGGATCTTCGGTCATAGCTCGTTGGTGTTGCTCGTAATAAGCAAGACCTGAATTAAACAACCCCGCAAGAGTCTCATAAGTCATTTTGTGGTCTTTGGTGTACGCAGCAAGATTCCATCTTTCATTCTGCAATAGCTCATAAAGTTTGCGAGCGTAGGGTGCTGGCGAGACATCTTCTTGATTGCACGCAGCAGCAATCGCTAAGTGGGCAACAGGGAAGAGATAAATGACCGTACGTGTTTCTTGTTGTGAGCCGGTATGTGCTACGGCAAAACGTCCATTGATGGTAAGCATTCCCCATCCCATTCCGTAGTCCGAAAAATGCTGATCATTCATGATCATTGAAGTAAACATCATATCGACAGTGTTTGATTGAAGAAGTTTTCCGGTAGCGAGTGCTTTTGCAAATTTCAAAACATCCGGAATTGTGGAACGTGTACCTCCCGCCCCAAACCGGCTGCTCATATCTACAAACTCAGAGTTTTTGATTTCACCATCTAGAATTCGATAACCGCGAGCTCGATTTGGAATCAACGTATCCGGATCATCCATACGTGTGTCTTTCATTTCCATTGGATCCCAAATATTTTTCGTCATGTAATCGCCAAACGACATTCCGGATGCGCCTTCAACTGCAGCGCCAAGCAAGTTGTAACCATAACTTGAGTATTTGTAAGTTCCAGGTTGGCCAACAAGATCAAAATTTTCGAAAATCGCAATTGCTTCACGCGATGTCTTATGCTCTTTGATCCTTCCTTCAGCGTCATAATTTTGATAGTGACTGATTCCCCCTAGATGACCCAGAAGTTGTCGAACCGTGATCGGCCATTTCTTTTTCGGAAAATACGGCACATATTTTTGAATTTCTGCATCCAGATCGATCTTGCCCCGTTCCGCAAGTTGTAACACTGCAGTTGCAGTCATGGTCTTGCTGATTGAGCCGAGTCGATACGCAGTTTCTGCCTTTGCTGCTACGTTATTTTCAAGATCGGAATATCCAAAACCTTCCACCCACAATGTTTCATTGTTTTCGTTCCAGCTAATATAACCGATGGTCATTCCAGGAATTTGATCGCTGTGCATTTGGGATTGCATGAATTTACGAAATTCATCCAGTTGAGGTGAAGGAATTTGCTGCTGTGCGAAACAGGTTTGACAGACTAGAAATAGAAGGAACGGAAACAGGAATCGTTTTTTCATTTGATTATTGAGGCAATCGAAAATGATCCGGACAATAAACATGCATGTCCATGTTTTGGGAGTGTATGAATTTTTGCACCAGGAATCAGTCCCGCCATAAATTTTGCTTCCTTTATTGATGCAACGATTTTATCGCGGCCCGCAGCCACAATTGTAACCGGTACTGAGATTTCAGATAAACGTGAACGCACATCATGTGATCCAATCAACTTCAACCGTTGGACATAAGTTTCATAAGTGTGAGTCCATGAATGCTTCAACAAAACTTCAATTCCTTTTTCATCCACCAGTTCACTTAAAAGCACGGGTCGCGCCAGAATATCACGACCTTTACGGACAAGAGGTACAAAAGCAAGCGGTAACAACAGCTTTGCCAGTTTCAACATAAGACGTCTTCTGAAAAAAGGAAAAGTGTTAACTAATATTAAACGTTCGATTCTATCTTGATGTTCCAGGGCAAAATGAAGTGCGATTGTGCCGCCAAAAGATTCACCAACAATAATCGCTTTCTCAACATGTTCTTGATTCAGAATGCTGACGATATCATCTGTAAGGTCAAAGTAAGTGAACGGCACTTCGTTTCGTAAAGGAAAAGTAATTACAGTGAATTCGGAGTTTAGTTGTTCAATTTGGCGGGAAAATAGTTGGCCGGTACCATCAAGCCCAGCAACATAAATGATGAGGGCACCTTCACCAAAGCGGTTGTAATTCACTTATATTTTTTACCGCAGAGTTAATGAAGCCTGCAGGACATCGCTCCGATCCAGGTATTCTTGCCAGATTTTTTCGGGATCTGAATAAAAAATCGCTTTTGTATCCGCGGGCAACACATGCCAGTGTCCACCTGCAATTTCCATGTCAAGCTGTCTCGCACCCCAGCCGGCATATCCAACATAAACATGCAATTTCTCTTGACCTTTAATATGACCTAATTCTTCTTGCATTACGGATTTATCTGCGCTGATAAAAACATTTTGAAAAACACGTTCTGCTTTTTCACCAGGATCTTTTCCCTGAACTAAAAGAAACACAGTGTCAGCAGCCACCGGGCCTCCGAAATGAAGGAATTCCTTTCTAGAATTCAGTCCGGGAATTTCTGGAAAAATTTTGGAAACGTTGACATTCGTTGGATGATTTAGAATTAAGCCTGCAGCGCCATCCTTGCTATACCGAAACAATAGAACAATCGTTTGAATGAAACGTGGATCAAGCATTGTTTGATCCGCAACCAATAATTTTCCTGCAGCCGGAGTTGCGAATTCTGATTCACCTGATATCAGATTTGCAGAAGCAAACGATATTATGACTACTATCAGAGGTATGAATCTCATCTTCTTATTTTAACCTTAAGATTTTTTTGCGATAAAATAGTTTAACAATGTCACCGAGGAGCGGGGGCCAACTTGGTTGTGTGGGATTATTTCTGCTTCCATTTGCCGCTGTCGGCACCTTCATGTTTTATCTGATTTTTTCTGATCTTTATGGCTGGTTCAAAATGCAATCCTGGCAAGAAGTTCCTGCCCGAATTGTGACTGCGAACCTTGAATCGCATAGTGATAGTGATGGCGGTACTACTTACAAAGCAACCGCACAATATGAATATGTATATCAAGATAAACGTTATACAAGTTCCCGCGTTTCGAGATATGGCGGTGCCGACAATATCGGCAGTTTTCAGCGCGATATATATAGCGAAATTTCCCCGTATCAAAATTCCGAAAAATCATTTCGATGTTACGTTAATCCTTCCGCACCGCAGGAATCGATTCTTTATCGTAAAGCACGCCTGGGAATGGTGATGTTTTACAGCCTGTTTGCTTTATGTTTTGGTGGTGTTGGTTATGGAATATTTGCCGGAATGTTGCTATCGATGGTTTATAGTCTTCGTTCTTCTTCGTTGATGAAGCTTTATCCAACGCAACCATGGATGCATCGTTCTGATTGGAGCCGTGGAGAAGTTCGCAATCCTGCCGGATTAAAAATGATTATCTCTCTTGCAATGGCTATCTTCATCACTCTTCTTTGTATTCCTGTTCTCATCTACTTTCCAGGGGAAATACGGGATCGTAATTATCTTTCCCTTTTAACATTACTTTTTCCGCTGACGGCGTTGTTCGTAATAAAATGGGCGGCCGGTTGTGTTGTTGCATGGAAGAGATTCGGATCAGCTGTGCTTCAGCTTCAAACAATTCCAGTAAAGCCGGGCGATAGACTGCGCGGATTTTTGAAGACCGGTGCAAAATTAAAAGATTCTGAAGCAATTCATTTGGAATTGAAATGTGAAAAGACTGTCAAAACGAGATCAGGTGGAAAGACAACTTTCAATACAGATACATTCTGGTCAAGCAATTCGCAAACAATTGGAATGACTGGAGCCGATGGCAATACATCATTTCAAATTGATATTCCAATTCCTGAAGATCTGCCCTCAGCCTCAACGTCAGAGGATTACGGAATCAAATGGACTCTTTCGGCCAAATCAGAAGGCTCAGGATTTAGCCTGACGTTCGAAGTCCCCGTTTTCTCAAGAGTTTCTCTTTCGCCAAATGAAGAAAACAGGGATGCCAATAAGTATCAAGCCAATATCAACACCGAAAGCTAACGGTTTTGTAATCAAATAATTACCAAGCAAAAATAACGATCCTAAAAGAAATAACGCCGGCACAAACGGATATCCCCACACACGATAAGGTCTTTCTAACTCAGGCTTCTTGCGGCGCAGAATAAATACTGCCAGAACTGCCAATGCATAAAACGGCCAGATCCCAATGATGAATTGATTTGCAAGATCGGTGAAAGTTCGGATCGATATGAAAACGACTCCCATTCCGGCAGTCATTAATATTGCGTTCGTTGGCGCTTGAGAAACTGGATCAACGCGAGCAATCACTTTCGGAAAAAGATTATCTTCAGCCATCGCGAAAAAAATCCGTGGGGCTGTCATCATCGCTCCGTTTAATGTTCCGAAAGTGCTAATAGCAATCACGGCTGAAATCAAAATGACTCCGATTGATCCAAACAACAACGATGCAACATCAGCGGCAACAAGTTCCGCTGATTGCATCAACTTCATTGGAATCAAAATTACGTAAGCCAAATTTGCGGCCAAATATAAAACCACAACGAGTCCTGTGCCCAGTAACAATGCTCTCGGTAATGCGCTTTGTGGATCTTTAACTTCACCACCAACAAATGAAAGATCAGCCCAACCGTCATACGCCCAGAGTATGGAAACAAGTGCAAGCAAGAAGGGAGAAATTCCAACTGCAGCGTGTTGGGAAAATATGTTTGTTGAAGATTGATGCGCGGAATTTCCTAGAGTGAGTCCAAGTAAAACCAGAGCTGCTAACGCTCCAACTTTCAAAGCCGTGCTGACATTTTGCAGGACAGCTCCGCGATGAATTCCGTAGTAATTCACCAGTGCAACGATGATGATGTAAAAAGCTCCAACCGCTTGTTCGGCACGCAACGGTCCAACAGGAGTTGCTGGATCGAATCCAAGTGTGCGCAATGTGTATGCCGCCGCTGTAATTCCGATCGCGCCAAATGCACCGGGCCTGATGATCCAGACTTCGGCCCAGCCAAAAAGAAATGCAGGAATTTGTCCGAAAGATTCGCGGATGTAAACATAGATTCCGCCCGACCTTGGAAACGCTGCAGCAAGTTCTCCGTAAGTTAAAGCTCCGCAAATCGCGAGTACGCCACCGATTATCCATGCAAGAAGAAAAAGCGGCGCATCACCGATAAGTTGAGCAACCGAGGCAGGAGTACGGAAAATTCCACTTCCGATTGTTGAACCTATAACTACGGCAATGGCACTCCAAAGCGTTAAACGTCTTGCGAGTCGCTCTCCCCATTGATCCGTCATACAGAAAAAACTTCGTAATGTTCTACATGTGTGGGTGGATCGATAACGTATTTCAAATCTTCGGGGAAATAATGAGCTTTATCGATGTCTTCTCCGGCGTAAGTTTTTATCGCTTCCAAAGATTCCCAATATGAAATGAAAAGGAACTCGGCATAATCTCCCATAATCCTTTTGCAAACCGAAACTCCATGATTTCCCTTAGTTTGTCGGCAATCATCTTCAGCATTCTGAGTGAGGAATTTCCAATAAACATCCCCATTCTCTTTTTTCGTTCGACCACGCCAAATTCGTGCAATCATGATTTCTCCTTGCAATAATTCTAACTGAAATAGTCGAAATCTCTCGTGACAGTGAGCTCAATTCCATTAATTTGTTGTATTCCGTGTTTCCGTGACCATGAATTTATTCCGTGATTCCCGTGCATTCTGTGTTTCCGTGACTATGATTTGACTTTTAGTGTCTAACCATATTGAATTACATGCTTTGTGTCATCATTAAAAATGTTCCGTAACTATTTCTCCAGTATTCTTCTAGCGATTTTGTTCGCCACTTCTCTCTTTTCTCAGCAAACGTTACCGAACCCGCCGGCACAAATTTCTGTTGAGCCTGCAATTTCAAGTGTTTATCCGGCATTGGTACAAATCAGAGTTGTTTCTGCTTCCTATGATGATGGCCGTCAGCGAAAAAATTTGGTGGCGGGCAGTGGAGTAATCATATCGCCTGATGGTTATGTTGTTACAAATCATCATGTTGCTGGAAAAGCGACCTCGATCCGTTGTTTTCTTTCCAGCAAAAAAGAGCTTGAAGCAAAGCTTGTTGGAACAGATGCACTAACCGACATTGCTGTTCTGAAAATTGATGTTTCTTCTTTGAGTCCTGACGAACAAAAACTTCCGTACGCCAAATTTGGGAGTTCTGAGTCTTTGAAAATTGGTGATCCTGTTCTGGCAATGGGATCTCCTCTTGCTCTTTCCCAATCTGTGACTCGCGGAATTGTTGCCAATAAAGACATGATGTTTCCCGATTTGTTTGGCTCTGATCTTTTATTAGATGGTGAAGACGTAGGATTACTTGTGAAATGGATCGGACATGATGCGCAAATTCTGCCGGGAAATTCCGGCGACCGTTGGTAAATTTTCAGGGCGAAATTGTTGGAATCAATGAAATCAGTCTTGGTGGATTTTTCGGTGGTGGAATTGGTGGTGCCATTCCAAGTGAACTTGTTAAAAAAGTATCCGATGAATTGATTGCTCATTCCGTTGTGAAAAGAGTATGGGTCGGAATGAATTTCCAACCATTGCTAAAAAGTCATCAAAGTACTGGCGTATCAAATGCAGAAGCTCACGGCGTTTTAGTATCGTCTGTGATGAAGGATTCTCCCGCAGATCGCGCTGGAATTGTTCCTGGAGACGTTATTCTTTCCATTGATGGAAACACGGTCAACATTCATTTTCGGGAAGAGCTTCCCCCATTACATCAATATTTGCTTTCACAACCTGCCCAGAAAAAACTCGATTTTCTAGTGAAGCATGCGAATGAAGAACGTCATGTGCAATTAACGACGGAGATTCGTGATGACGTACAGGGAAAGCAGGAAGAATTAAATCAATGGGGACTCGTTGTTGAGGATCTAACATTAACCACAGCTCGCGAATTAGGACGGCCTGATAAGAAAGGTGTAATGGTTAGCAGTGCGAAAAATGGAGGTCCTGCCGATCAAGCCTCACCGCCGCTTGAAGAAGGCGATGTGATTGTTGAAATTAATGGCAAACCAGTTGAGAACAGACAATCGATGCGTCAGATTACTGCCGAAATTACAAAAGATAAAAAAGCTCCTGTTTCGACTTTAGTTGGGTTTGACCGCAATGTAGAAAGACTTTTAACAGTAATTGATGTAGGAATTAAAGTACCGCAGCAGCCGCCACCGGAAGCACGAAAAGCATATTTGCCAATCACATCTCAGGTTTTGACAAAAAAACTTGCAACCGCTCTTGGAATACCAGGGAAAAAAGGTGTAAGGATTACAGGAATTTTACCCGGCAGCAGTGCGGAAAAAGCAGGATTTAAAGTGAATGACATCATTACCCAGGTTGCGGATCAACCGGTGGATGCTTCTGAAGCGCAGCATGAAAACGTGTTGGAATCGATGGTGCGAGCTTATCGAGTTAATACGCCTGTGGAATTTACAGTCATTCGCGATACAAAAGAGACAAAAATCACTGTAACACTTTCCGAACAACCGAAACCAGATCGAGAGATGAAGGTTTATGAAAATATTGTCCTTGAATTTAAAGGACGCGACCTGTCATACGATGATCGAATTGAATTAAATTACGATCAGTCGGAGCGTGGTGTTCTGGTTACAGCAGTTGAACCAGGTGGATGGGCATCCGTTGGTGGATTGCATGAAGATGATCTGATTCAGGCGATCAATGGACAAAAAGTAACTGGTATTGGTGATGTGGAACGAATTTTAACTGGTGAACAAAAAAATTCCAGCAAGTACATTGTTATATTTGTGAAGCGCGGGATCTACACGTATTTCCTGGAGCTTCAACCGGTGTGGCCGAATCAACAAACGGGCGGTGGAACGTAAATGAAAAGAATTGTGCTTTTAATCTTGATTACAATTCCGGGCTTATTATTTGGCTCTGATCTGAAATCAACAGCATTGTCCACACTGCAAAAAGTACAAAAGGCGATCGTTACTGTAAAAGTACAAGCCAACATAAAAACCCGTGGACAGGAAGAAGAACAGACGGTGGAAGTGACAGGTACCATGATCGATCCGTCAGGCCTCACTGTTGTTTCGGAGCAATCCATTAATCCTGCTGCGATGCTTGCATCTTTCATGTCCGCGTATTCCAAAAGGGAGATGAGCGAACTGAAGCTGGAGTCACATATAACTGAAACCACAATTGTTTTGGATGATGGTACCGAAGTGCCGGCTGATGTTGTATTGAAAGATGAAGATTTAGATTTTGCCTTCATAAAACCGAAAGAACCTTCAGACAAATTTGTTTATGTCCCGCTGAAAGTTCGTGAAAAACCGATTGAATTGCTTGATGATTATTTTGTGATTGGACGTCTAGGAAGATCGGAGAATCGTGCAATTCATTTGAATACTGGAATGATCCTTTCGATCGTAAAAGGACCACGCACGGTTTATGTATGCGATCAAGAAGTTTCAGGGAACAGCCTGGGAAGTCCGGCGTTTGGTTCTGATGGTTCGGCAATCGGTCTCTTTGTCGCTCGTAAAAATCAAGGCATGAATGAAGAAAATAGTATGAATGCGTTTATGGGCATGATGACTGGCAAAATCGGGCAAAGTGGTTCTGTCTGGATTCTACGGCCTGTAGAAGATGTACTTGAAATTGCTAAACAGGCCCTCAATCCAGAAAAGGACTAATTAACCACCGAGATCTCTGTGGTAAAGAATAAATTTCGCGACTGCATTTTTCCACTGTTGCGGATGAGTCAACAAAATTGAATGACCTGCACCTTCAACTGTTATAACTTGTGCGTGTGGATACAAAGCTCTCATTTGGTCGCGCGTTTTTTTATTCGCGACTCGATCTTCGGATCCTTCGATCAACAGGATTGGCATTGCGGATAAATCACTTGGCATAAAGTGAAAATTCTGATCGTAATCCATTGCAGTGTTGTATCTGCTTGCCAAATCTTCGCGCTGAATGTTAGTACCATGATTTTGCAATTCCGTTCGCCAAAGCTCCTTATTTTTCGGTAATGCTTTTGTCATCTTAATTGCCGCTATCCTGGTCAGTAGTCTTACAAGTGACATCGGTAGAAACGGTAAGATTCTTAGCATCCTGCGATATTTTGAAATTCGCTTCGGATCAGGCGCTACAGCGCCTGAAAGGATCAAAGTACTGACATTCAGAGGATTCCTTCTTGCCCAACACTGAGCCAACAATCCGCCGAACGAACCGCCATAAACAATCGGGTTTCGTATATTTTCTGCGTTAAGAATTGCTTCGAAGGCATCCAAAAATTCAGAGACTGAATTTGCTGGCAAATATTCCGGAGTTACAAGATGGAATTCGGGCAACAACTCCGCGATGTGTTGCGTAAAAAGATCTCCCGCGCCTAACGCGCCGGGAAGAATGACTACGGTTTGCTCGCCTTTACCAGCAATTCTGTAACGCCAGCTCTTTTCTTGAACCGTTATTGTTTTTGTAAGAATGGAGATTAACGTCGCATCCAAAGTTTTTCGTAAGGAACATTTTGAATAGCAAGATTTAGTTCGAAATCTTCAATCTCGGGAGCTGCGAAGCGATAGGTTTGTTCATGAAAAAGAGGCAAGAGAATGGCATGCTTAACGAGATGTTGCTCAGCTTCTTGATAAATATTGTGCCGGAGTTGCGGACGTGTCTCACTGCGGCCTTTCATAATTAATTGGTCCGTTTCAGGAGTTCCGGATATGGCTCCATGGAATCCTTCTTTGGAATGAATTAACCCATGGAAAAATGTATCAGGATCAGGATAATCGCCAAACCAACGAGTTAAAAATAAATCGACTTCTGAGCCCAGGTGATTTAAATCCACTTGTTCAAGTTTTCTGGGATCGAGTTTTATGCGAAATCCTTTATTTTCAATCGTGGCAAAAAGTTCTTTCGCCAGCGAAGAATAAGGCCCATCATAAATTCCACCGATCAAAACCTTTATTTCTGTAGATCCGCAGTTACTGTCTTCCAAAGTAGGTTTCTGTCGTTGTTTCGCTTCATATCCAAGAAGTCCAGGTGGAATCAGACTGTGAGCGGGAATTGCGAGTCTTCCAACATTTCTTCGTACCATTGCATCAACATCAATTGATTGCACGATAAGTCGCCGCAGTTTTTCATCGGACAAAGGCTTTTTGTGAATGTTGAATGCCGCATAGTAAGTGCAAAGCTGCGGTGTTTCGCGATATTTGAAGGGCGTCTTTGAGTGACGCAATGCTTCAACATCAGAAGGAAACAGATCACCCACCAGCGAAAAACGTCCAGATTGAAAACCAGCTAAAATCTCCGGCGGTGAGATCCCCATGTTAATAACCAATCCGTCACTCTTGGGAAATCTTTTACGCCAGTAATCTGGATTCGCTTCTAAATCCAAAATACGGCCAGACTCAAATCGTGCTACGCGAAAGGGTCCTGTTCCTATGCATTGCTCAACAGAAGCGCCGCTAAGATCTATCGCACCTTCCGGAATAATTCCTGTTGATGGGTAACTCAATAACGAAGGGAAAAATGAAAGAGGTTGTTCTAAGTCAATTATAAATTCAGATGCAGAAAGAATTTTAAATCCACTTAACTCTCTCGTTTCACCATTGCCAAGAGCTTTTGCGCCACGAATGGAAGAAAGAATCCATTTGCCCTGGCTATCCGGATTCTGCAAGAAACGTTCAAAAGAATATCGGACATCTCTGGATGTAAGACGTCTTCCATCGTGAAACCGAACATCTTCACGCAATCTGAAACGGAATTTTCGTCCACCTTCTTCTGCATGAAACGATGACGCAAGCCATGGAACGATCCGAGCACCTTCAGCCTGACGTGTTAAATTTTCATAAATGTTGGGCAAGAGATCAGCTTGAGCAACAGTGACACACAATGATGGATCAAGATTCACGAGTCGGCCCACCATCGCAGTTTGAATCACGCCTCCAGCGGTTTTGCGTGAAACTGCCGCTGCTGCTGTTTCCCCCTTTCCAAGCTCCGAATAATTTACGAAAGGCGCACTCGTATTCAGCTTGAGCCCGCGGATTCTGGGATTTGAAACGCGATAATCGACTTCATGAAACAAGGGAATTGCATACGCTTTAGCAAGAAGATGAATTTCGATTTTGCGATAAAGTTTTTCACGTGCTGAAGGATCTGCTTCTGCGCGAGCTTCTTCGATCAGGGCATCCATATCTTTCGAAGAATAATAATTTCGGAATTCACCGATGTGAGAATGAAAGAGCGTGTAAGTAAAGTTATCAGGATCATCGTAATCCGCATTCCATCTTCCGATCAGCAAATCAATATCACCATTATTTTTCCAGCTATCCAGATACTGAGCCATATTTGGAGTTTCAATAGTGATTTCAATTCCGATGTCAGCCCACACTGCAAAAAGAGCTTTGGTTAGTGCAGAGTAGCGATCTTGAAGAACAGGATGAACGGCAGCACGAATATGAATTGGTGCATGGATGCCGCAATTTTTCAAAAGTTCAATTGCCTGATCTCGCATGATCGGTTGGCGTCTCCGGCCCGGATCATGACCAAGAATTCCTGGCGGGATGAAACCTTCTGCAGGTTGAGCGAAACGTCCAAGTGTTCCGCGTACAAGATCATGAGTGCGAAGAATACCGCTAAGAACTTTGCGTAAATCTTGTGAATGACCAACAGGACTGTGGCTGTTGAAGAATGCAAAGTAAATTGTTTTCTTTGGAGCTTCTACCAGACCGGCACGCAGCTGTCGATTTTGCAAAATAGTTTCGAGATCTTGCGGGAGTAAATTGCTTGCCAAATCAAATTTTTCTGAAATTAAACCCGATGCAATATCTGCAGACGTAACTCCGCATCTAAAATCAATCGAATCCAGCGGAACACTTGCGCTTTTCCAATAATTTCCACTGCGTTCCAACACAACATGATTTTGTGCGAACGATGCAATCTTGAATGGCCCTGTGCCGATCAGCCGGTTGGTTTTATCTTCGACGGCTTGATCCACGCAGATCGATGCACGCGAATCGGTTATAAGAGCGGGATAGATTGGAAGTGATTCTTGTAATTCAATTACAAATGCGTTTGATGAACGTACAACGATTCCTGATACATCATCAGTGGTTCCATCCAGAAATTCTGAAACTCCACGGATTGCTGCATAAGCAGCAGGCAAACGATCATGACCTATCCGTATCGCTTTTTCGATGGCGCTTTTTACGATATCTGCAGTGAGTGGTTGCTGATCATGCATCAATACGTTACTGCGTAACTTAAATAAAAATGACTTCCCCTGTTCCAAAACTTCCCAGCCTTCACACAAACAGGGAACAACATAACCGTGTTGATCCATTGCCAGCAGAGTTTCAAAAACATTTCCAAGAATTTCTGCTTCTTCGATGATTTGAATATCAACAGGATGCGCAGACGCAACCGGAACGGCAAGCGCTACGGAAACTTTGCCGCCAACAGGAACTGCTTCTTCTTTTTCTTTGACAGTAGGTTTGATCCGCTCAGCTTCCTGCATGAACTCTTTTGCTTGATCAAATTCACCTCGGAGATTTGCAACCGTAATTGCAATGGAAAGCAGTTCACTCAATCCTTCGCCGCTACTACTGCCGCGAGCCAGCAGTAATCCTTTTTCAACCCAACGCCTTGTTTCATCTACTTTCCGGCCTTCCCATGCAGCTCCTGCTGCAAGAACAACAGCTTGAACCAAACGTTCAGGTTTTTTGATTTCCTGGAAAACCTGCACAGCTGATTCCAGTTCTTGAAGCGCTGCATCTATATTTGCTGTCAAACGATATGCTTCAGCAAGAAGCAACCGGATGTCGCCTTCTAATTCTGTGGTGGTGTCTTCTTCGCCTTTTAAAAATTCAAGCACCGTCTTTGCGGTACGCAATGCATCCTCGGCGCTTAATGCCTCTAATGATTTGCGCGCTGATTCAATTCCGAATTCGATGACCTTCTCCGGGACATCCCCTTCGGCATAATGATGTACCAGCAGCGGATAAACCCGGTCTAAACGGCCTGCATTACGGCGCTCCAACTCTTCAGCATATTTACGATGTAATACTCTCCGTTTCCTTCTAGGCACACCAGCATAAAGTACATCACGTACAATACCGCTGGAAAAAGTAAATTGATCCCCGCGCGAACGGCGCTCTTCTTCTATGAAACCTGAGGCCACCAACCCATCAATGACATCTTCAATGTTTTCTTTTTTGCCGGTCAAGACTTCAAGATCGCGAAAGTCAAATGTTTTTCCAAGTACGGAAGCTGTTGATAAAATCTCTCTCCAATCTTGTGGAAGGCGTTCAATCCGCTTTTCAACCGTTTCCTGAATTGTTGGTGGAAGCACTTCCGATGACAGAGTTGTATCACCAGATAAACTCCAGGAACCAGTTTCCGATTTCACGATTCTGCCTGAATCGATCAACGAGCGAACTAATTCTTTTGTGAAATGCGGATTTCCTTCAGTTGCTTCATAGAGTTTATCTACAAAACTCTGTTCCATTTCTGTGCTGCCAACGAGTGTTTTAAGGAATTCACTGTACTCGGAAAGTGAGAAAGCTTCCAAATTAATTTGTGCAAAACGGCGATCACCCTGAAAGCTCTTAAGCATTCTCATTAATGGATGATGCTTATCAACTTCCGTTGTGCGATATGTGCCAACCAGAAAAGTAGGAGTTGGTCCCAACCGGCGAATTACATATTGAAGCGCATCAAGAGAAACATCTGCGTTCTGCAAATCTTCAAACAAGATGATTAACGGTTTGCCGCCACCTATGCGAACAAACGAGCGGGCAAGTAAATCAAAAATATAGGTGCGATCTTGAGTGCGTTTTACTTCGCCACTCACAATTAATTTTTGACCGCCGGTGAATTCCGCCATTTCCGCAAGAACGGGAAACAATGACACTAGATCGGAGGCTAGATCTGAAAAGTCCACCGGACCGGATGCTGTTGTTACTTTGACCCGGAAATATTCCTGGATCGCTTCGCAAAATCCTTGATAAGGAAAAGCTTGATCTTGTTCAACAAATCGGCTGTGTAATAGGCGGATCTTTTTTGCACGCGCTAAGTTTTCCAACTCATCCAAAAATCTGCTCTTACCAATTCCCGCTTCACCACCAACCACAACGAACTGGCATTCACCCTGCAGAGAAGCATTTAGACTTCGCTGCAAATCGGTGAATTCTTTTTCACGGCCAATAAAAGGAGATTGCATCGGCCGCTGAACGACCATCGAAGCGCGATGCACCATCGAAAGCTTTTGTTGTCTTTCTGTATCGCGAAGTTTTGAACGGTGCCGCTTCAGATCATCGGCAACTTCTTTGGCGCGCTGAAATCTTTTGCCAGGATCTTTTTCCAGGCAACGCATGATGATTTCTTCAAGCTCTTCGGAAATATCTGCGCCTAGACCTCTGGGTGATTGCGGGATCTCATGCGCGATCCTGTAAAGCACTGATTGAATCTCACCAACATACGGCGTCTGTCCAACCAGACATTCGTACAGAACAATTCCAAGCGAATAAATGTCGGTTCGATGATCCAGTTCCCGTGCGGAAAGCTGTTCGGGACTCAAATATGAGATCGTGCCTACCAGGGTGCCGGTCTTTGTAAGATGGCTTTGAGCTGTTGCTATTGCCAATCCAAAATCCGTAACACGCACCCGCATGTTGTCGCCGGCCGAATCATCATGACTCACCAGAATATTTTCAGGCTTAATATCTCTGTGAACTACGTCTTTAGAATGACTATATTCGAGAGCCTCGGCCACCTGGATTCCAATATCCAGAACGTCACCTAAACTCAAAGATCCGTCTTTAATGTATGAACGCAGATTCGTTCCGGCTACATAAGGCATCACGAAAAAGAGTGAACCACTGTGCTCTCCAATATCATGAACACCCACAATTGCAGGGTGATCCATGTTTGCTACAACCCGTGCTTCACGCTTGAAACGTTCGACCGCTTCCGACTCGGAGAAGTCAGGGGTAATGACTTTGAGCGCGACATCGCGCTGCAAAAGTGGATCACGGGCAAGATAGACAACGCCCATTCCGCCGCGGCCAATTTCGCGAAGGATTTGATATCGATTGGCAAATCTCAGGGAACGGAGCGCTTCAGCAAATTCGGCAGCGGAGGAATAACGCTGATCTTTGTTTTTCGCTAATGCACGCTGAACAATAGTGTCCAATCCCTGGGGCACATTTTTGCTAATCGTGCTTGGTGAAGGTGGTTCTACGGTAGCGATTTCATGGAGTATCGATAAAATGCTCGGTCCATTGAATGGAACTTTGCCGGTTGCAGCTTCATAAAGCACAGCACCTAGCGAAAAAATATCAGTGCGGAAATCGAGCGACTCTCCTCGTGTTTGTTCAGGCGACATGTACGAAACCGTGCCAATAATCATTCCTGCCTTAGTCAGTTGGCTAACAGTGTATTCGCCACTAACAGCACGGTCCGGTATACCTACTGCTTTTGCTAAACCAAAATCAAGAATTTTTGCTTGACCGCGTGGCGTTACTAAGATATTCGATGGTTTAATGTCACGATGAATGAATCCCGCCGAATGTGCGATGAAAAGTGCATCCGCAATTTCAGCTCCAATATCAAGTAATTTCGAAATCTCTACTGATCCATTTTCAATAATCGATCTGAGTGTTTTGCCTTCAACATACTCCATCACAATAAAATCGAAACCATTTGCTTGTTCGATCGAATGGATCGTGACGATGTTGGGGTGATTTAATGCTGAAGCTGCTCTGGCCTCTTGCACGAATCTGCTTTTGGCATTGTGGTCGCCGTGACTTCCGGAAGGTAATAACTTTAATGCGACCTGACGGCCTAACTTTAAATCCTCGGCTTTATAGACCTCACCCATTCCGCCTTCACCGATTTTTTCGACGATACGGTAATGAAGAATCTGATGGCCTGGTGCTAACTCACTCACAACTTCCCCCAATTCCTCTCTGTTTTTTATGTGTATGGGTGGCTAAAAATGGAACTCAGATTATACCATCGAAAGCTGAAGAAGGGATGGAAAAACGCCGGGCGGAGGGGTTTTCATCCCACAAGTGCAGCTCAGGACTTGCGGATGAATGTTCCGCCCGGCAAATTTTTCTTTCCAGGTTAGTTAAAAGAAGCCAAGTGTGTAAGCAAACTTAAAACTTCGTCCTGGTTCAGGCGCAATTTCTTTCAGCACATTGATGTGATTTCTGTAAAACTCATCTGTTGCATTTTTCCACGCTGCAGTGAAAGTGTGAGTTAATCGCAGGGTCGTTCTTGTATAGCTGGTAGCAATATTGAAAAGGGTATAGCCATCCGTAGGAGTTTCAAGATCAAAAACTTTGTCTTGTTTGGACACTGCAACGATTTCTGGTAAAACCGTAAATCCGCTATGCCTGATTTCAATTCCGAAACGTCCGCGCAATGGAGGAATGCGCGGTAAGTGCCGGCCATCATCTAATTGTGCATCGACATAATCAGAGCCTGCTTTGACCCATAGCCAATCAGTTAAGCCAGCAACAACACTGGCTTCGTAACCGGTAAATCTGCTATCACCTTGTTGATACAAAACGATGGGTAATCCTGATTCTTCATCCGTTTCGCCATTTGGTGCAAAGAAGACAAAGTTCAGAATCTTAGCGTAAAAAACGGTGAACTCTGTTTGTATGCGGTCACTCTGATGACGGATCGATGCATCGATACTATTTCCAAGTTCACGATCTAAATTCGGATCGCCAATTTCAAAGCTGAGTGTTCCATCATGAGGTCCGTTGTTATACAACTCCTCGATTGCGGGCGCGCGATAAGACAGGCCATAGTTTGCAGCAAATGCGCTTTTGGAACCGATATTCAAAACAGCACCAGTCGAACCTGAAACACCTGTAAAGGTACGGTCATGAAAGCCTTCCGGGTTATAGCTTGTGTGATCTAATCGAGCGCCGAACTGGAAACTGCCCCAATCTGACTTGAGCTGTTCATAGTCAAATACAGAAATGTTGTTCTGTTTTGTATGAGGAGCGAGTACTTCTTCTCCAACGGTTTCGTAATCCCGATGCAGTCCGGAAACGCCAATCGAACCTATAAGTCGACCGGCATCCGGATGATCAATAAGAGCACGATATTCAAAAACATGATTGTTAAAAGTTGTGCCGACGTCACTATTTACAAGCTCGTCATGTTGATAATCTGTATAGGCAGCATTGAAACGAACATGATGAAATCCTGTGCCGGCTTCACTGGTACCTCCATGAAAATCGAAATGGTGGCGGTGAATATGAAGCTCTCGAACTTCTTCTGGTTCATCCAGATCGAGAGGAATTCCATATTTCAAATCATCAAGATTGTAGATTGCACCCAGGAATGTACCTGAATCAGTGACATAGTCTCCACCAAATCTGCCGAGCTCAGTATGTGTTTGGCTGTTCAGGATCTTTCCATGCGGGGTATTGTAATCTGATGCATCACGAACTCCACCCGCAACATGAAAAATCATGTTTCCAGTTCCAACATCAACGTGGCCATTGCCTGCCCCTTCTTCATTCACACTACCGTATTCGGCAGTAACGTGACCTTCAAAGCCATTGAATGGTGAATCATGAAACTCTGTAATTGCATTCACGACTCCACCAATTGCATTGCTTCCATAGAGCAAAGATGCAGGACCACGGATCACTTCAATTTTTTCTACTGAAGCTGGATCGATCGGAACTCCGTGATCACCGGATTGACTTGATAAATCACCTGTACGTTGTCCATCTTGAAGAACTAAAACTCGATCGCCATCAAAACCTCGAATTACAGGCCTTGCAGCACCCGGACCAAAATTTCGCATGTTGACTCCAGGTTGTTCTTTCAATGTTTCGCCAAGTGTTCCTGAAAGATTTTGCTGCAGATCAGTTGACGTTAAAGTATTTGTTGGTTGATAGCTTTTAAGCGTTGATTGAGTTTCTGGACTCGCGGTAACAACAACATTTTCAGACAGCGGTGAAATGGACATCTTTAATTCGATAGTGTTTGGATTGGCGGCTTCAACAGTTATATTCTGATGAATGTCTTTGAAACCGGATGCGGTTGCTTTTAATTGATATTGTCCAGGTTGTAAATTGGAAAAGACAAAAGATCCATCAGCACCCGTGGTTGCTGATTGATTGCCTGGACTAAGAAAAACTAAAACTCCTGGAATCGGACGTCCATCGTCGTCCGAAATATTTCCGTGAATCGACGCATTTTCTGCGAGTGCGACTGCGGCGAAAAATAAGCAGAAAAAGACGACAGATAGTCGTATAAATGTATTTGAATGAAGCATGAATCAACTCCGATAAATAAATTCAGCAAAAAGCTGAAATGATTAGATAGATTCAGACTAAGATTTACTTAGAGTGAATTTTGAAAGAAACGATACGGAGTGATTACAGAGTCGGGGGTGCGCGTTCAGAATTGGAGAAGATCAGAAGTGGGTTTGCGCTTACCCGTAATGTGGGAACAAAAGTTCCATTCGCCACCAATAATGGTGTGTAACTGGTGAGCGCTGGTGTGTGAGCCGGTGCATGCAGGATCTGACAGATGTTGCAATGGTTTCCGGGTTGTTCCTTTAGGTGATCGTGAAAAACGAACCCCAAGGTGATCGCTGCATACAGAATCAGAACAAAAGCTGCGATCTGTTTCAGTTTCATATGATTCTCTTATACCTTTCTCTATAATCTATTGTCAACTTTAGGAATAAATGAAATCCTATACATACCCATGCGTCTATCAATTGGAGTTCAATTGTTATTATTTTTGTCGTTTGCAGTCATCGCCTGCACTTCGTCGATGCATTTTCAGAAAATGGACGATGCACAGATTCAAACGCTTCAATCCACCGACCCTGCTGTTGTTTTACATTTTTGGGCGACATGGTGTGAGCCATGCCGTACAGAAATTCCGGAATTGAATCGCTTACACAACAAATACCCAGGAGTCGAATTTATTGGAATTAATCTTGATGATGTGGAAAATCAGGGGGCTATCGGGCCGTTCCTCAAAAAATATCCCATCCAGTTCAAAGTCGTCCTGAGATCGGGAAAGGATTTTGAAACCATGGCTCAGTCTTTAGATCCAGGCTGGAAGGGTGGAGTTCCTGCGACGTTTGTATTCGAAGATGGCAAACGCGTCTTCAGCAAAATTGGCACGATTGATCCAAAGGAATTGGACGACTTATTGCAGCATATCGGCCAGCATTAACGTGCACAATCGCTCGGACAATGTATAATTTAGCCTTATGAAGCGAGGAAGGTTTATATCGGGTTGTTTGTTAGCAGTGTGGTTGCTTTTGTCGATCGCTCCCGCTGGTATTGCTTTCCAGAACGATCGTTGTTTGATATGCAACCAGAAAAGCTGCCCTATGAACAAAATGACCCACCCTTCTTGTCATGAAAGTAATACACCTAACCTGAAATTCGAATCGTGCAACTGCAAACACGAAACAATCGTGTTTACATTTCAAGCCGTCATGCCCGATGTTCATTTCGATTCACATGAAATTATCGCGCTGATGACGAAGCCAGTTTTGTTTTATCAATCCTCAGCAAAATCTCAAACGGATACTCCACCGCCCAAATCGATCCTTACGTAATTTCCATTTCTTAATCAGGAAATCTGTTCCGAAACCTTTGGAGTATTTTTATGGTGAAAAAGCTTATTCTATTTTTTTCTTTTGCTCTATTATTCCCAATTTTCTCATTCAGTTGCGATCTGTGCGGCTGTTTTATTCCAAATGATGTCATGCCTAATGGATTCATGTTTGGGCTGGCCGAGCAGTATTCATCGATGTCAGATCTTTCTCTTGAAGGAGAAACGTTAGTCAATGATGAAAACCAGTATCTCAACAGTTCTTTCACTCAATTGTTTGCGAATTATCACTTCAATGAAAGAGCTGCGTTGCAGCTGAATGTGCCTTTGATTTATCGCACTTTTCAGCGAGTGGAAGGGGAATCGCTGGAACGTGGTAATGAATCAGGAATCGGGGATATGTTATTGGTTGGTTATTACGTTCCGTATCAGAGAAAGAATCCATACAGGCAATTCAACTGGAAGCTTCTTGGTGGATTAAAATTTCCGACCGGCAATTCCGACCGGATCGGTGAAGAGTTGCAAGAGGGGCATGAGGAAGAGCCAGGTTTGGAGGCTGCAGACCTCACACATGAAGGTCATGAAGAAGCAAGCGGAGTACATGGACATGATCTTGCTTTAGGCAGCGGGCCTGGGATGCGCTGATCGGTACGAATGTTTTCGGTCGTGTCGACAAATGGTTCTATACCGGCAATATTCAATATGCGATCCGCACGCGCGGTGATTTTGATTACAAATATGCGAATGATCTTTTGTGGTACGGCGGACCGGGTTACTATGTTTCAACATCGCCGGATTGGCCGGTCGGATTTCAAGCTCTTCTTACCGGCGAACATAAAGGTGAAGATGAATTAGGAAATGTCAAAACAGATGATACGGCGATAACTTCCGTTTATCTTGGACCAACAGCAATTATCGGAATCAAACAAATTGCTACAGCTGAGGTTGGTTTCGGATTTCCATTAATGATTGACAACTCCGGACTTCAAACAGTTCCTAAATATCGATTTCGAGTTGGGATTACTTGGCGATTCCAATAACTCAGTATAACCAGCTCAGTGACAGACGGAATGATCGTGGTTCGATTGGATGCGTGTGGATATCATCGATTCCGTCGCTCGGTTCGCCTGGCAGGCGGGATGTGTAGAAATAATCAATATCACTGGCTTTGGAATTGAGTAAATTGAAAATATCCAGTGCAACATTCCACTTTTTCGCAATCTGATATCCAACTTTTGTGCTTATCAATGATGATGACTTAGAACGAACGCTGTTATCTTCAATCAATGGGCGTGGGCCAAAATAACGCCAGCCAACACTTCCAAAAAAGTTGTGAATATTTTCGATAAAAGTATTTAGTGACACTATAGCGTCTGGTGCGCCGGGGATTTTGTTTCCTGCTGGGTCGAAGTTTGAAAATCTTGCATGTGAAAATGCCAGATCTGTTTCAAACTTAAGCCATGAAAGCGGTCGATAATCCAGAGTCAACTCAATTCCTGTACGCCTACTTGGATAGCTCGCTTCAGTAATCCCGGCATCACCAACAAACAATAATTCCGAATCAGAATCCAAATGCCACAATGCTGCTGTTCCTTCGAACCCCTTTACAAAGTTTGTACGAATTCCGAATTCGTATCCTTTGACTCTAACTAGCGGATCCACTCTTTGTGCAGGTTCAAGCGTCACGGGATCTAAAGTAATGGTTGTACCGCGGGCATCATTACTGTGATAGCCATAACCAAAATTGAAATAGTATTCAGTATTTTTCCACGGCCCAAAGATGAGTGAAGCGCGTGGACTCGCTTTTGATGCTGATTCTGTTCCGGAATTTTCTGCGATATTACTATGGACATCGAAATGAAATACATCGCCGCGGATTCCAGCTATGGTTCTAAACCAATCACTCCATTGAGTGTGATTTTCATAATAAAGTCCAACACTTCTTTCTCCGACACTGTCTTGCCTCGTGGTTGATAAACGTTGTCTTGCTTGAGTGTGATATAAACCAACGTTATCAATGCTGTCATTTCTAAATTGAATTCCCGCTTCATTCCAGGATTCGTTTCCGAATAAATTCCAACCCCAATGTTGTTTCGCTTGAAACCCGGCAACGGTTCGATCATCGGCTTGTTCAAATTGATCACCATGAATTGGATCGTCCAGGTAGTAAGTAAAATTCGAAAACAAGTTGAGTTTGTAATCCAACAAATATGCTGAGGCTTGAGTTATTGAACTCTCCCAAGTGTGTTGCCACTCCGCCGACAAACTATATCGATGTGTTTCTCCACCATCAGTGGGATCGATAGCGCCAAATCGATCAATCAATCCCGAATCTGTCGCTCGTTCAGCAACCTGATCTGTTGAATTCCATTCTCCGCGATAACCCATGCCGGTTATTCTGAATGCATTTTGAGAATCTCCGGCGCTGTAACGAATGATTCCGTTGATCTTTCGAAAATCATCAGGATTGATCCAGGGTCCGTCATTGTGTGAAAGTTCTAAACCATAGAGAAAATTGCCGCTGCCTAATCTAAATGAAGATGCAAGTAATCCGCGCGCGTATCCCTGGTTGCCGCCGGTCGCTTCAGCAATTCCATTCTTCAAAAAATTTGCATATCGAACTTTGATTGAGCCTACAGAAGAAAAATCTCCCTGAGCAGAATCGTAGGGACCTTTTTGAAATTGAACAGCGCTGATAAGTTCCGGAATCAAGAAATTCAAATCTGCATAACCCTGGCCGTGTGCATGTGTTGGAAAATTCACTGGAATGTCATTTACAGAAATTGCGAGATCTGTGCCGTGATCCAGATTGAATCCGCGCAAATAATATTGATTGGCTTTTCCTTCTCCGCTATGCTGACTAACAATTACACCAGGAACGGTTTCAGCGACTTCACCCGGTCGCAGAAAGCTGCGGTGCTCTAATTGTTCTCCGGTTACAACACCTTGAGATGATGCATCAGCAATTCCAGTTAATGTGTCCAGCGATTCTGTAATATCGGCCAAATTCATATAAGTATTTTTGCTAGTCACCACGATTTGCGCACTCAGTGCAGGAAGCAAAGTAACATCCAGGGAGAAATTCGTTTGTAAGGAAACATCTTTGGTAAATGTGGTGAAGTTGAATAGCCTTGCAATAATTTTTGTAAGAACCAGCCGAAAGTTGATCGAACACAAAGGTTCCATCATTCTGGGAATAAATAATTTTGGAACCTGTTGTCTGACCTGTTATTTCTATTGTGACTCCAGGTAAGACCTGTCCATCTTCATCATGAACTTTGCCGGTTATCTGTGCGGCTTCTGAGAAGATGGGCAAGATTAATATCAATAAAACGAATATCCTAAGCATCAGGGAACTCGCTAAATAAGATTCTGCCTTTGATAATATACGTTTAATTGCTAAAGAAAGATTATGTCCGGTTATACTGTATGCTGAACCGTTTTTCAGATGTAATGAAAAAGAAGCTGATCCACGCAGTTCTATTACTGCTTCTAATCCCAACAATTTTTGCTTGCCGCCATCCAATTGAGACCGATCCTGGTCAATCACCGGAAATTACTAATTTGCAGATTGCGCCTGAGGCTGTTTGTGGCAGCGCAATGGTTAGTTTTACATTGACGGATCCGAACAATGATCAAATTGATTGGGAAGCAAAAATGAATACTGATGTTTTTGGAAATGTCGAACAAAAATCAGGGAAAGAAGCGAGTGGAACAACCGTTCAAGATAGATTCAAAGCTCTGACTGGCACAGCACATCGTCACAGGGTCAAATTAACAATTACAGCCCGTGATGATAAAGGAAATGAAGCTCAACCCGCAGAAGTCGAGTTCTTTGTATTTTATCCATGTTGAAATTCGATAAGCTCGCTTGGATTGTTTTACTGATAACACCATCACTTGTAATGGCATCTGGGCACGGTCCGCTATTTGGGTTAGCGACTCCCACAAATTTCAAAAATTCATGGACCCTTGATATTGGTGAAATGAATCGCCGTGGCGCAATTTCCACCGATATTTCCATGCGAGCTCTTCTTTCGTATGGTGTTACTGAAGACATTACAGCGAGTTTTTCGGCTCCATATATGTTTCGTGGCGTCAACCTTGTTCCAGGACGTCAAGCTGGAACGATGCCATGCACATCTGATTTTGAAGCTTATGGTGCGTGGCGATTTCACAAAAAAAGCTTAGGCATTGGGAAACGGATTGAGAGCACTATATATGGAGGGATTATTGTTCCAACCGGGCAACAGGCTCATGATTTTTTTGGTGATCACAAAGAGACTCAAGGTTTTTGGGGGGGAGCTGCAACCGGATATAGTTCGCGTACGCATTATGTCTGGCTTGGCGCAAGTTATACCGGATATCGTAAGAGTAGTCTTGGAGATCAACGACCTTCTAGTCTATTCTACAGTGCAGTCTATGGTTTTCGTCCGCCATTTGGGAAAATGGAATTTCCCCATTGGGACTTGCGTGTGCTTGCAGAGTTAACCGGAGAAAAAACGGAAGCGATGGATCATCATGGATTTATTGTTTCAAACAGCAAAGGACATTCTATTTTTTTAGGTCCATCAATCCTGGCATTGTACAAACAATATTCAGTCCAGGCAGGATTGCAGTTGCCGATTTACAAAGATGTAGGTGATTATTATGAGGATGAACTTGCGAGATTTGGATTTAACTTCAGCATTTTGTTTTAACAGCCGAATCATTTTTTTCGTAACAACATTGGTCTTATTTGTAATTTCAGTTCCGGCATTCGCAGAGTATCAGCAAGTCGATCTTACAGTTTATGGGATGGACTGAGCGACTTGCGCGCACGCCGTGGGCGTTGCATTAAAAAAACTGAAAGGCGTTGATACGGTCGAAGTTAAACTGAATTCCGGATTGGCAATCGTTCGCCTAAAGTCAGGGAATCACGTCTCAGTTCATGATATGAGGAAAGTGATCGAAGATCATGGCTTCGCTCCAGGTGATGCGATTATAAAATTTACCGGCACAATTAATTCTAAAAACGGCAAAAACTGGATTGAAGTAACCGATGTTGGTGAAGTATTGAACCTGAATGCGAATGTTGCAAATAATGTTACAACACAAATTGGCAAAACAGTGGCATTGGAAGGCAAAGTCACCGCACCCGACAAAAAATCCAAAACCTTAGAACTTACGGAATTACGCACTCTTTAACCGCAAAGTAGCCGAGTTGTAGATCAGTAAATTAGACGGTACAATTAAATCGATTAACGGATATGTGAAGATTTATGTTTTGCTTGCATATCTCCTTCCAAAACATTTATCTTGAAGTAAAATCACTAGTAATTTACTAACGAACGAAGTGTGCGAGGTTGACTATGATATTTAATGCTCATCTAAGGCGGCGTGCAAAATTAGCTGGCCGAAATTTGCTCGCTATCCTCTGTGTTCTGCTCACTGTACCTTTTTCACTGCCAGCGCAGGAAGCGAGTACAACACCCCAGGAGACAGCGGTAAAGATTCCGGCAGAACAGCTGGATGCTTTGGTTGCACCGATTGCACTTTATCCGGATCCATTGTTGGCGCAAACACTTGCTGCCGCCACTTATCCACTGGAGATTGTCCAGTTGCAGCAATGGTTGGAAAAGAATCCGAATTTGAAAGACAAAGCGCTTGCAGATGCTGTCGCAAAAGAACCATGGGATCCAACTATCCAGGCAATGGCCGGACTTCCGGATGTAGTGAAACGCCTCGCTGATGACATTCAATGGACTACTGACCTCGGCAACGCATTTTTAGCGCAACAAGGTGATGTGATGGATGCTGTTCAACGGATGCGTAAAAAAGCTCAAGACAAAGGCAACTTGAAATCAAGTAATGAGGTCAAGATTGAAACGAAGGTAATAGAAAGTAAAGAAATCATTATTGTTGAACAAGCCAATCCGCAGGTTATTTACGTTCCGACTTACAACCCGACTGTTGTTTATGGTGCACCGATTTATCCATATCCTCCCATTTATTATCCGCCCCCAGGATATTATGCGGCAGGAATGGCCATCTCATTCGGAGTGGGTGTGGCTATGGGCGCGATGTGGGGTGGAGGCTGGGGCTGGGGTTGCGGTTGGGGTCGCGGTGATATCGATATCAATGTGAATAACAATTTCAATCGTAATACCAACATCAACCGCAACACGAATGTGAATAGAAGTGGTCAATGGTCGCACAACTCACAACATCGCGGAGGCACACCATATTCCAATCGTTCAACAGCAAACAGGTATGGTGGGAATGCGCGTGGCGATTCGTTGTCGAGCCGACAAGGTAGTGCCCGACAACAGGTGAATCGCCAGGGTGGAAATATGCAAAGCGGATCGCGTTCGAATTCCCGTCCAAGCGGATCGAACTATAACCCTTCAGCATCCAGCCGTTCTTCAGGATCTTCCATGAATCGTCCAAGCGGATCTTCAAGTTATCGTGGTAGTAGTTCGGATCGCATTGGCAGCCGTGATATGTCACGCAGTTCTGGTAGTGGAAGCAGGAGTGCGATGGGCAGCGGTTCGCGCGGAAGTTATAGCGGATCCAGTGCACGCAGTAGTAGCAGCCGCGGATCAAGAAGCATGGGAGGATCACGTGGCGGCGGTAGGAGGTAACAAACGATGATTATAAGAATTGTTTGCACTATTTCAATGTTGATCTGTTTCCAAGCGGATGGAATTCTATTTGCACAACCCGAACAATCGAAACCGGTCTCCACTTCAACATCGCAAGTGATGACATTTAATTCACCCGATGAAGCAGCAAAAACACTGATCGATGCCGCAGAAAAATTTGATGTTGTAGAGATTGAAAAAATTTTCGGTCCTGATGCCAAAGATCTTCTTATCACTGCAGAACCACCACATGATCAGGAAATTGCAAAAACTTTTGCTGAACTCGGCCGTGAAAAAAAATCAATTTCATTCGATCCCAAAAACAAAAACGTCGCATTTGTACTTGTTGGTAAAGATAATTGGCCATTTGCAATTCCATTAGTTAAAAAGAATGGCAAATGGTCATTTGATACTGCTGCCGGAAAACAGGAACTTACCTATCGCCGCGTTGGAGGTAATGAACTTGATGCGATTGAAATTTGTCGTGGCTTTGTAGAGGCACAGGAAGAGTATGCGCTTCAAAAGCATGATGGTGCTGAAGTAAATCAGTATGCACAGCGCATCATCAGTTCGCCTGGCAAACAAGATGGCCTCGCCTGGAAAAATTCAGACGGCACCTGGGCTGGTCCGATTGGTGAAAATGTTGCGGAAGCAATCGACAAAGGCTACACAAAGGCAACGCCGTATCACGGTTACTATTTCAAGGTTTTGAAAGGACAAGGTCCGGCCGCACCACTTGGTCAAATGGACTACGTTGTAAAAGGGGCAATGATCGGAGGCTATGCACTCGCTGCCGCTCCTGCGGAATACGGAGTCACCGGTGTAAAAACGTTCATGGTGAGCAACGATGGTGTAGTCTATGAAAAAGATTTCGGACCCAACACATCGGATGAATTCAAGAAACTGGAACTTTTCAATCCAGATGAAACGTGGAGTCCGGTTCAAGAGGCAGAAAATAAGGTAAAATAATTTTTCGGGGCGGATAGATCTAAGGAGATTAGGCATGAGAGAAATCCGCAAATTCGCTTGTAGTGTCTTTATTCTGGCAATACTTTCGTTGAACGTTTGTATTGTCTTCGCTGAGTAATGAAAATTCAATATGGGGTCCGCTTTACAAAGCAATCCCATTGCCGCCACAAAATGATTTCACTGTCAAAGAAGATGTTTTGCATCGTTGGAACAGAATTGCTGTTGATGCTTCGGGCCTTGATCACACTCCAGTAAGACGTGGTGAAAACCGGGTTTTTGGTGAACAGATTCGACCCTGCCGCTCAAGTCGTGCAATGGCAATCGTTCATATCGGCATTTTTGATGCGATCAATTCTATTGCTGAGGGTTACAAAAGTTACACTCATCTGCCTCGCAGTTCCGGATCAATTCCAGCTGCAGTAATCACAGCTGCTCACGATTCATTGGTTGTGCTTTATCCATCACAAGCAAAACGGATCACTAAACTTGAGAATCATGATCTCGCAGAAATTCCGGACTCAACAGAAAAAATTCAGGGAATCGAAACCGGAAAGCGAGCTGCAGCATCGATCCTTGCAATTCGTGCGGGTGATGGATCGCAACATTCTGAACCACAGATGGGTATCGATTTCATTCCCAGTAACAAACCGGGAAAATGGCGCCAGGATCCTGTTAGCCATCTTCCTGTTGCGCTTGGTGCTCATTGGTCTGAAGTAAAACCTTTTGTGTTGAAATCATCAAAACAGTTTCGAGTGATCCCTCCGCCACAGATGATCACTCAAAAATATATAGATGCTATTACGAAGTATTTATTCTTGGTGGTGATGGGATCACAACTTCAACATCGCGAACGGATGATCAAACGCTTGCTGCTATTTATTGGGCTTATGATGGAACTCCAAGTCTATGCGCACCGCCGCGACTCTACAATCAGATAACGTTAAGAATTGCGCATCAAATGGGATCGAACATAATTGAAACTGCACGGCTCCTTGCATTGGTGAATGTTGCGATGGCTGATGCCGGAATTGCGATTTGGGAATCAAAGTATCATTACCAATTCTGGCGGCCGGTATGCGGCATCCGCGAAGCAGATGTCGGAACGGGTCCATCAGGTCTAGGTGATGGAGATTCATCGACGCATGGTGATCCGAATTTTATGCCGCTTGGTGCACCTGCAAGTAATCTGATTGGTCCGAATTTTACTCCGCCGTTTCCGGCGTATCCTTCAGGCCACGCAGGATTCGGAGGTGCGCTGTTTCAGACTTTACGAAGGTTTTACAAAACCGACAGAATTGCATTCACATTCGTATCGGCTGAATTTAATGGCAAAACTAAAGATAACAACGGGAATGTTCGGCCATTGATTCCCCGCAGTTTTAATTCGCTATCACAAGCTGAAGAAGAAAATGGTCAAAGCAGAATTTATTTAGGGATTCACTGGACTTTCGATAAAACCGAAGGAATCAAACAAGGACACGTGATTGCTGATTATGTTTTTAACAAAATATTCACGCCGCAAACGAATTGAGCGATCAGTGTTCAAGCGCCAATCGAAAGGCAGCCATTTCTTCGCCGTTGCGAACTAACAAAATGTCATTAGCAAGCGCGGGATGATTCCATGTCTTTCCTTGAATCGCTGGCGCATGGCCAAGTTCCTTGAACTGATCGGGTGTCGCTGATACCAACGCGATATCACCTTCCTCTGATACTACGAGCAGCACATCTTGATCTGCTAAAAGGATGAGTTGACCAGCGCCATACTTTCCGCCTTTCCATTTCTTTGCACCATCATTGAGATCGATGCAAGAAATGTAGCTGCCATCAAAGCCATACGCGTGACCATTGTGAACGACAAAATCATTGAAATAAGGTTTCAGTCCGATTGAATTCCAGCGTTCTTTTACATTCCATCCGTTGGATTCGTGTGTGACTGCAATACGGCGGATATTTTTGCCTTCACCATCACCGACCAAAAGATCAGCATCCGGAACAATTGCTGGCTGAACAATACGCGTACCTTCTGGTAATTTGTACTGCCACAGCAGATCACCGGTTTCCGGCACCATGCTATTTATGCCGGTCGCATTCATAAATAAAACTTGTTTAGAGCCATCAATAGTTGCTAAGTGCGGCGAGCTGTATCCACCAAGATCATCAGGACCATACCAGCGTGGATTTCCATTGGACGTATCATACGCAACAAGCTTGCCTGCTGCTGCTACAACCACGACATCATCAACTACTAATGGTGAACTGGAAAACCCCCACATTGGGATTTTTCTCTTCGCATCTTTTGAAACATTGCGCGACCACACAACACTTCCATCTATGGCATTGAGTGCATTTAGAATTCCAGTTGCACCAAATGTATATAAATGACCATTACTGAACGTTGGAGTGCTACGCGGGCCAGCACCAGCATTGGATTCATAAAAACGTTGTGAATCGCGATGTTTCCAAACTGGCTTACCGCTGGTCAATCGATAACAAGAAACAACTTCATCATCGCCACGCTGTTCTTGCGTGTAGATCAGATTGCCTGCAACTGCGAATGATGACCACCCAGGCCCGATCTGTCTTCGCCATAATTCTTTTGGCGGCGATGATGACCAATCTGTATTGATTCGAACGTCTCTTACAACACTGTCGCGATTGGCCACGCAAAGCCAGGCCAAATCGGTTTGAGCTCTGGCGCCGGAACTGGCGCAGGTTCAGTTTTGACTTCTGCTATTTTGGTCTGTGGTTCTTGAGTTACTGCTGCTTCAGTTTGAGTTGGTTGAGTTTGCACTGGAGTTTTTATTTCTGGTGCGGGTGCAACAGTTTCCTCTTTCTCTTTTTGTTGAGCCAGTAGTCGCTCTTCGGCAGTTTTTGACCAACGCCATTGGAGATCGGAACCAGCTTCACCGGTCAATCCATTTGTTCGAATCAACGTAAAAATTCCGCACGCAAATACAATGGCACCCACCATGGTCACGCGGCGCATCCGTGTTGATAGATTACGAGTAACTACAGCCCAAATAACAAACGCAATACATATTGCGGGGACCGCATAAATGAACAGCAAAAATCCCATCGCCCCGCCTCTGATAGAAACGTGTACAAGATAGCGCGTAATGAAAAGCGCACCGACCATCAGAATTATTCCGCCGATTCGTTCAGACCATGGAGCTCTGCTGAAAAACAGCCACCATACAACAAGAAGAATTCCGCAAGCGACTCCTGCCATGATTCCTAAAAACAATAGCGGCATGCCGAACAGAGTAGCTTCAGGAAAAAGCTTCGGTAATACATACCGTGCGAGCAATTGAAATAAGACGATGACTACTCCAGGCCAAAGCCGAAGTGGTCGGGGAGAAGGGGATTCACCTAGTTGATTGGACATATCAAACGAGACGCTTGCAAGTTGATGTTTGTTCTTGAATTTTAATCATATCAGAAGAAATGATATAAAATCGGCAAACATGGGGCGCATCGCAACAAAAAACGAATCCATAGGTTGCTTCTTACTTGCTCTTCCATTTGCTGCATTGGGAATCTACATGGCGTACTGGTATTTTTCCGACCTCATAAACTGGACGCGCATGAGATCCTGGGACGAAGTTCCTGCAAAAATTTTGTCTGCAGGCCTGGAACGTAGCACAAGCTCTGACAGAAGATTCCCAGGTAGGACCACCAATTCACAAACAATACTCTATAGAGCGTTTGCAGAATATGAATATGAATATCAAGGCAAAAAGTACAAAAGCAACAGAGTTTCACGATACCCAAATGTAAAAGACATCGGTAGTTTTCACAAAGACATTCACAAAGAGCTTTCAACCTATGAAAATTCAGAAAAGCTTTTTCGCTGTTTTGTAAATCCTGATTCTCCTGAAGAAGCGATTCTCTATCGACAGATGCGTTTAGGAATGCTGTGTTTGTTTGCTGGTTTGGGCGGAATCTTTGGCGGAATTGCCTTAGGTATACTTCCCGGATTCCTGGCAAGCCATGTAAGAAATAAGCGTGCTGCGACTTTGACACAACAATATCCCGAAGAACCGTGGAAGTGGCGTAATGATTGGCTCCATGGCAAAGCTCGTACAGAAGTTAGTTCAGAAGTGAATGCTATTCTGGCGATAACTGCATGGGTATGGATTTTTTCAATTCCTATTCTTGCTTTTATTCCTCCGGAATTAATGGAAGGAAATTTTGGTGCACTACTAGCGCTGATTTTTCCACTGGTCGGCTATTGGATTACGAAATCAATGATGGGATCCATTCTGCAATGGATCCGCTTTGGACGCGCAGTATTTCAAATCAATTCAATTCCGATTCAACCTGGTGAAAGACTGCGCGGAGTAATCCGCACAGGTAGCAAATTCCCGGATTCTGCAGAGGTAAATCTCGAACTACGTAAAGTTAAGAAACGATCTGATGATGAACCTGTTTGGACCAAAAATTCAACAAGCACTCCTATCGTTGGGACTGATGGAAAGAGTTGCATTGAAGTCGATCTCGAAATTCCAGAACAAACAGCGCAGACAAAAAGAATTAAAAGTTTTGAATGGGAATTGCGGGCCATATCAAAAATTCCCGGCATTGATCTTGACACCACTTTCAAGATTCCAGTGTTTTCAATCCAGCAATCGTAATCCTTAAAAGCTCCGTTAGTGACTCCTGTTTCCCGCACGTGTCAAAATCGCACTCTTAGAATTACTTCGAACTCATACTGAATCAGAGAGGTGTTCATCGTGAAATACTTTTTGGTTCAGTTCGTCTTTATGTGCTGTTTAACATCATTCGCATTTGGAGCGAACCCGGATTGCACTTCCGCTGAATTTCGTCAGCTCGATTTCTGGGTTGGTGAGTGGGCAGTTACCAATCCTGATGGTAAAACGGTAGGGAATAGTGTGATTCAAAAAATTCTAAACGGATGTGTGATCCTTGAAAACTGGTCTGGTGCAGGTGGATTTGAAGGAAAGAGCTTCAATCTGTACGACCGTAACAAGAAAAAATGGATTCAGAAATGGGTCGATATTCAAGGTCAGTTGATTGAATTTGAAGGAAGCTTTCGGGATAAGACCCTGGAATACACTGCACGGTATACAACGCTTGATGGCAAAAATGTCATTGGAATTATGACCTTTACGCCCGGCACCGATGGTACTATCCGGCAAATTTGGAAACAATCGACAGATGAGGGAAAAACCTGGAATGTGGAGTTTGATGGCATCTATAAAAGGAAAGAAAAGTAAAAATGGGCCGTGTAGGAATCGAACCTACAACCCGCTGAGTGATAAGGACTTTGTCGACGATTGGCACTTATGATATGTAAAGACAATTGAGTCAACATTGTTATACTTTTGCTAGAAAAAGTACAATAATAGATTACGTTATGTCCTTAAGTATCATAGTGAAAATCGTATGAATCCGAAACTATTCACTTCTTCAGCTCCAGGGAAAATTGTTAAAACACCTCTAAGTTATTGGGCATACCTCCCAAACCCACTACCGCCATCTCTTGAGATAAGTTGGGAATTAGCAAATCATATTTCAGAAGCAGATAGGGCTTTAAGTGAACTCGCGGGGGTTGCTCGCACCCTGCCAAATCCTCATTTATTTGCTATTCCGTTTGCTAAAAAGGAAGCTGTCCTTTCAAGCATGATTGAAGGCACATTAGCCTCGTTGTCAGATCTCTTTTATTTTGAGGCTTTGGCGCGGGTCGCTCCGAGTGGGTCTCAAGATGTTAAGGAAGTGCGAAATTATGTTGCTGCAATGGAATATGCAATCGAAAGAATCAAGGATTTTCCAATTTCGATAAGACTTTTCCGCGAAATTCATAAAATATTAATGAGAGACACACGCGGGGAACATCTAACACCTGGTGAATTGAGGACTTCTCAGAATTGGATTGGTTCACCTAACTGCACGTTGATGGATTCGACATTTGTCCCACCTCCAGCGTACGAAATGAAACAATCACTTGGAGATTTAGAAAAATATCTTCATGCCAATTCTGTTTTGCCGCCTCTCGTAAGGATGGCAATTGTACACTATCAGTTTGAAGCGATTCATCCCTTCTTGGATGGCAATGGTCGGATTGGTAGATTATTGATTACATTACTCCTTTGCAAAGAGGAACTACTTCCAGTCCCTCTTCTTTACCTAAGTGCATACTTTGAGCGTTACAGATCAGAATACTATCGCCTTCTTCTTGAAGTAAGTCAGAAGGGATCATGGAATGATTGGATTTCTTTTTTTCTAAGAGGAGTGGCCGAGCAATCAAGAGATGCCATCGATCGAGCCTATAAATTATTTGAGTTGAGAAAGAGTTATGTGAATCAATTCAGTACGGCCCGCTCTTCCTCTCTAATATTACATTTAATTGAGGAGCTATTTTCCCATCCAGTTATAACCATCACTCAGGCCGCCTCCAGGTTGAATGTTACATACAGATCAGCCCTTAAGATCATTGAGAAGCTAGTGAATGGAAAAGTTCTGGTTGAGGTTGGAGAGAGAAAGCGCAATCGAACGTTTATAGCAGTTGAGATTGTTACGGCCATTGAAGAGGAACAAAAAAACGAAAACAATCAATAACTACGGGCTTAACTTTAGTGGGTCGTGTAGGAATCGAACCTACAACCCTCTGAGTAAGAATGCAGCTGCAGAAGATATTATTTACATCGATAAAGACAAATCTGGCGAATACGTAAGATACTACGCCGAAGATATCTGCAGCGACACCGGTGCTTTTTTGTCTCGGGCAGTTAGCGAAATGCCCTCCATCCAGGATTGCAGCTTTTGATCCATTTTCAATATTTTTTCCGCATGAATATTGAGGATTTTCGGAGGAAACATGATTTCAAAAGCGAGTAAAGCCATGACAAACAATCAGAATCCGATCGATGACAATTCGATCACTACGGAAACGACATCCGGAGATATCTTGGCAAATATTGCCGGCCCAGACATTCTTGATTCTTTTCGAAACACTGAAAGTCATGCTTCCCTTGGAACCGAAGCAAAAGGTTTACGAAATATGGAAGCGAATCTCCGTCGCATTGCGATTGACCGGGATTTGGATCAGCCCGATATGGCAGCAGCAAAAACCTTTCAGGCCCAATCAGACCAGGATATTGTTTCCGCGTTTCGTAAGGAAAGCGAAAAAAAATCTGAAATGTGATTTCAGCAGCCTATATTAAATGGGCCGTGTAGGAATCGAACCTACAACCCCCTGATTAAGAGTCAGATGCTCTGCCAATTGAGCTAACGGCCCAAACTATTTAAATTGAATAACTTACTGTCGAATCATTGCGGATGGCTACCCTCGAAATCGCGTTTACTTGCAATTTACTTGCAAGTTTTGTATGATCCTTGCTGTGTTGAGAAAGCACTTTTGGACTTAAGAATGAGTTCATTTTTGTGAGGCCATTACAAGCGAATTCGAGCCAGAATTGTAATGAAATCTCATAGCTTTATCAAGCAAGTGAGAACATGGGAGTAACCATCAGAAAGGACAATCGTTCGGGTGACTACTATGTTCATGTCAGTCAGTCTTATTATCGCAAGGCATTTCGAATTGGAACCAAAAAAGAAAATGCTGAAACTGCGAAGCGTGACCTGGAAAAGAAAATTCGGCGCGGCGAATTTAGTTTAGCCGCAATCATTGAGCGTGAAAAACAAGATCGCTTGAATCGGCTTAACCCCGCGCTTGAAAACAAAGAGCAGACGTTTGCAGATTATTTCGAACATTTTTCGCGGACGATTTCTGATGCGGTAAGACCCGCAACACTCCAGAGTTATCGCTATCAATTCGAGAAATTCATTAAACCGGAACTTGGGCACTATCCGCTTTCAGCAATCAACAGGACTGCGGTTGAACTGTTACTAAACAAATTGAAGGATCAGCAGTACAGAAAAAAGCATCACAAGCGAACGCGTAGACTTGCTAAAGATACAATCCGATTGATCATTGCGACCGGAAGAGTTATTTATAACCATGCATTGAAGGCTGAATTAGTGTCGCGCAATCCCTTCAGCGGAATGGGAAAGCTGTTCAGCAAGATCAAGAAAATGCATGAAGAAATTCATCCGCTCGATTCATCAGAACAATCGGCTTTGTTGACTACTGCACGAAAAGAATCAATGCGTGATTATTATTTTTTTCTCACCGCATTGCACACTGGTATGAGACCCGGAGAGTTAACGGCTCTGGATTGGTCCGAAGTAGATTTCGAAAACAAACTCATTCACGTTCGTTTTAATCTGACGAAAAACGGAAATCGAGAGCAGCCTAAAACAAAAAGCTCAATCAGAGACATTCATATGTCTGACATTCTTGTTCGGCAGCTTCGCCAATGGAAACGATTGCAAGCGAAAAATATTGGAAAGACGAACATTGTTTTTTCAGGCTTGAATCATGCCGGAAAAACCCGGATCAACATTGGTTTCATTCGACGGATTTTGAATGAATATCTCCAGAAAGCCGAAGTAAAAAAGAAGATACGCCTGCATGATCTCCGGCACACTTTCGCTACAACGATGCTGGAAATGGGCGCTCCAATCGAGCGAGTCAGCAAAATGCTCGGTCATGCCTCAATCCAAATCACTTCTGACGTTTATTATCGATATAAACCCAGCGCAAACGATTTCGAATACCTTGACCGCCTGCCACGCTAATTTCTAGTACGCATCATAATCAGCGATAATGACGTGTTGCTATTTCGAGACCTTTTCATAAAATGAAGCAATGCCACGCCCGCGAAGAGCGAATCCACTCTTGCTCACTGATTTAGAACTCGAATTAATGAGATGTGTCTGGGAGCGACAGACTGTTTCTGCATCCGCCATTCAAATGCAGCTTGTTCGTGAAGGCAAAGAAACCGCTTACACTTCTGTGAAGACAATGCTTGATCGTCTGGTTCGTGCTGGTGTATGCACAGCCGCCGAAACAAAGGGTAGATATTACTACAGTGCCAAAATATCGCAGCCCGAGATTGCGAGGCTTTGGTTAAATCATCTGAAAGAAAAGATTTTTGGGCGGAAAACCCGCAATGAAGATCTAGAAAAACGCGGGGAATATAATAGGACTCAAAATTCCGATATTCTTGCTAATGTATTAAAACACTTGTTTGAATCAAACTACAAGATCGGGGTTTGAGAGCACTTCATTTTTTAGTTTATACAGACCGTGACCTATTTTTTCGACAACACCTCGCTTTTGAAGGGTTGTGAGAGTATCGGGATGGAAACCTGCCTTCAGAATTTCAGAGAAACGGATTGTTCCTTCATTTTTAAAATAATTGAGCAGCTTCTGTGACTTCCCTTTCATTGTTGCTTCCGTATATTTCGTTAACACTTGTCAATAAATGTGTACATTTTATGCGGTTTTCTCGACCAGTTCAACTGTCGATGGAATTTCACTGCGAGGAAAGACTTCACTTTGGTGACAGGGTTCAAATCCCCTTGACGACGCCCACGGACATTTTGAGGTTTGGAACCGCATGTAATGTTGAAATATCAATGATATGCGTGTGGTTCTAAATCCTTCCTTTTGATCAAACAAAATACCATCTGGAAAGAGCACATTTTGAACCTTTCTTTTAACATCCGGTTCAGCGGCAGCCCATTTTTACGTTTCGAATTTCACAATAACAAAGCACAAAGATACAGGGCGAATCAGTTCGTACACGGTATGGTCAAGGATGTTCCAACGATTCTTCCGCAGGCTGATAAGGTGGCCTTTGTCAAAGGATAGAAAGACATTTCGTTTTATAACAGGTCCGATGTTTTGGCGACTTGTAGAAAGCTGACGGAGCCAATGAGTCTTTATCCTGAACGCTATCGGGTAAAAGAATCCCGGATGATTCCATTCTAAAAACAATGACGCGAATCGAATGAAGAATCATATTTAAGGTGATCGCAAAAACAGAAGGTCTCATGCGTGAACAGGAATGGGTTGAACGATCTCGAAGAGCACGAGAAAGATGTGTAACGCTTCACGAACTAAATGTTATTATGGTAAAAAAGACATTTTGAAATTAATACCCCATGCAAATGAATTTCCAGCGTGCGCTACTGTGGGAATAATTTCAGGGACCGCACCTGTAGGAACAACTTGGACAATTCCAAAATTGTAGCCGTTAATAAACTCGCGCATGGTAGCATGAATATCCGGAGCAACCTCAAAACTCTCATCAGCAATAATGCCAATATGGGGATCAGATGGTTCATTTAGTTGGCTAATCCCTGAAGAGACAAGGCAGGGAAATATAAAAGAGGGTTTGGCAAGCTTGATGTCGAAGAGGCCTCCGGAGTGCCAATCACCACCCATAAACAGTAAGCCTCGTGGGTAGCGAGGCAATCGGTTCGTGCCTGTAGCTTCTACCGATTTTTGAATGACAGCCACCTGTTCGGAGCGGCTAAAATGATTCGACCATTGATCACGTATATCATCTAATTCGCTAAGTTTAAAACTTCCCCAGTTTATATCAGCGCCAAACCGTGAGGCTAGATAACCTCCGAATGCGGCTTTTATGAGATTGCCTACATCTTTATCGCCTGTATCCTGCAACTCCCAGAGCCCTTTCTCATCGCCTTTCTTAAAGAGCTCCACATCATCCGTTCGCTTTCCAACTACGAACTGCGTTTGGCCATTCGGTGTCCATGCCAACAATAGGCACAGTAGTAACTACTATGAGCGCATCGAAAGTAGCATCTAATTTGTCAAACACATCACTTATAAACTCCCATTGTACTTTCCCCGATACAGGATACTCTTGACGCCATAAATCCCGGTCACCACGACTATCCAGGCCCAGCACGGCAGTACGCCCACATTGAAAAACAAATGGCATCGCTTTGCGCTCTCCTGAAAGGGGAGGTGTGCTAAACGCATAGGCATTTGTTGTTGCCGGAGGCGCAAGAATGTTAACGCTAAAAGGTGGATTATGACTCATCTGGAAGTGCCAGTAAACATCACGTGCATCTTCAAAATAGGCATTATATTTCTCAAAGATCTTAAGAACGTTTGTTTTATCCTTGTAATTCTCTGCCAGGGTCGGACTGTCAGGCGCTAATGAACCCCATCCATCACGAATATCATGATCGTCCCACACCATATAGGTGGGTATATTTGCCAGGATCTGCCGAACATGCTCCCTCGACCAATTCTTCTGATATTGCTCAGCGATGGCCTTTCTTCTTTTAGAAGGAGGCGACTTGAAGTGCTCTTTCCATACGTTTGGTTCCTTATCCACATACACGTTATCGCCCATCATCAAGAGAAAACGGGGTTCATTTTCTTTAATGAAATCAGCCAACTGTTGCCACGCCCCTTCCTCGCTATGATGATTACAGGAGATAGCCACAAACATGGTCTCCGCCATTGATCCTGGCTCCGGCATCGTCCGGAATGAACCGCTCGACCCTCCGACTACCCTGCCATTTCTCATCACCTGGTAACGATAAAGCCTGTTAGGTCGAAGACCGTCTGCCACGGCGATCGCAGTGCAGAACTCGAGGGCAGCGCCTTCAGTACTCTCGAATGGAAATATGCCGCGCCCCTGTATGCGCAAGACGTACCGGACCGGATCATCAAACGTGCGAATCCAGATGCGTGCAGTCTGATGATCGGTATGACCAACAATAGCAGTTGTAGCCGCTGACGCCCTGAGTTCTTGGAAAACATGGGGGGGTATTTTAAACCGTCAGTCATTGTTTTTGTCACATTAGCCCTCTTCACTTGCACGGTGAAAGGTTTTCAAAATAGTTTCGCGAAGCTTGGCGGCAGTTTCCGAAGAAATGTCGAACTCGATAGGCTTTAAGTCAAAAAGGCAGTGCTGGCGCTCGTTTAACTGCTCCTTCAGCGTTTCAATTTGTGCGTTGTGTTGTTCAATCCGCGGTGCCACCTCTATCGCGCTGATGATACCTCTCAGATCTTTTACGTTTGCTGTACGCAGAAGCTTTTGCTGAGATGCATTCAGATTAAGAAGTTTCGCAGCTTCATTCAGCGGGAGATTGCGGGGGTCATCCGAATCCAGATGAGACCAAATGTGCATAAATATGCGGGCAATCTTAGGATCGTCGAGTCGAACGGGTTCCTCCCAGTCTCCACGGAAGCCTGCAATCTGAGCAGCCAACTGCCGATCAAGCGAATTCCAGGCGAGCATGGTTTGTCGGTATCTCATCGCTGATGAGTCAAATGCTCGACTCTGATCTTTAATAGGTGGTAAGCTGCCTCCATCAAATTCCATCGTGGTTGTACCTTCATGTAAGTCTGCCGGTCTAGGATCGATTCCGTCCTCCTTGATTGTGAAGCACGTCTTAAGTTCTGTTTTTCGAAGTAGTACTTTGCCCCGCTCTAGTGGGGATCGAGCCAATTGCTCTTCGTACCGCGCGCGTTGCATCTCCAAAAACACCTCGGAAAAGTCTTTGAACCATACGCCAATGGGATCATAATCGGCAGTTGGCCAGGCAGAATATTTAGGAGGAGGCGTAGGAGACTCATAAAGTACGTTGACTCCCATCACGCTCTCCGTTATTGCGGCAGGTTCGCTGTAATTCGGTTGGATGTCCCATCCACGGACAACCGGTCTTGGAAATTTCTTTTCGTCTATTCGTGATATCACATCAATGTCGAGTTCCTCAAGTGGTGTTCCGCGAGGGTAGATATCGTCTAAGTAGTCATATACATCCAATATGTCTTGGGGTAAGTATTTTTCCAAATATTTATTTATACGAGGTTCTTTTGGCTGAATATCCAGGACACAAAAACGTCTTAACTGCGCTTCGAGACAGAAATTTTTACCCTTCGGAATTACTAGTACCGTAACGAATTCCTGAATGCCTTCTATTCCGCTTGACCGCCGATGTAGCAGCTCGCTATACCACAGGTTCGGATCGGAAGCGTCCAGTGAGAGCAGTCGTAGTGGACGCGGCAAAAGCGAAAAACGCAAGTACGGAGAGCCAACATGTTTTGCATTCAGCAGCGTGAGCACGTTTCGAACGTTGGTCATGTGACTTAATAATTCACGCCTCTCCATTGATGCATCCCGCGCCGTTGTCTCTATCGTTTGGTCTACGTTGCGTTCGCTATCGACCATCGTCTTCGTAGATTTGGTTGAAAATCCCAGACCCCCTATTGATGGAGGAGGTGAGAAGCCGAAAGAAGTTGATTTCCCTTTGATCTTTGAGCTAACCGTCTCATGCGTTTGCGATGCACTCTTGCCTATAGACACACCTTCGGATTCGCCCTCAAATAGATCATTGCCAACAATACCCGTTTCAACCATTTCACGGCCCAAAGGTGCAGCGGCATGAAAATACGGTCTGATTCCGCCAGTAGCAAAAGGATCAGGCATTACCCGCAAATCAAGCAGTGCATGCCATACGGGAAGCCCTCCCTGCAGTAATTTTTTAGTCAAATCCCTCGCGAACAGACCAAAGAGGCCTTTTCCCGGCCAGAAAGATGAAATCGAAACGGCAAACTTGAAATAGATGAGGCGTTCATCCGGATAATCCTGTGCAAGGCTTTCCAGCTTTGGTTCGTAATAAAACAACGATAGCGTCGTCTCATCTGGTTCACTGCTTGATTTGAGTTTTTGGGTTGTAGATGCAAGTTTCCATGGAATCTCGACAGGAATGGAAAGTTTTTCTTCTTCAGCCATAATAACTTCCTCCGTTTTGATTAAAAGGACTTGATTAATCGACCCAATTAGCAATAGTGAACGATATTGTAAATATATAGTCCATTATCCAGCTAGACAAGTTGCGTATTCCGGTTAAATCAGGCCAGTATTCCGGGATGACCGGCCACCCCTGGAAGTGGAAGGCGCTGGGTTTTGTTCATTCTAGATCTTATGGCCGGAATGGATCAATGATCTAGGAATTTATTTCCTGCTTTTTGAGCCGTTCATTTCTTGAGGTCGTTGATTTTTCTCTAAGATTGAATTCCTAAAGAAAGAAAAAGATAGATAGTTTCTGCATCCGCCATTCAGATGCAGCTTGTGCGTGAAGGCAAAGAAACCGCTTACACTACTGTGAAGACAATGCTTGATCGTCTGGTTCGCGCAGGTGTCTGCGCAGCTACGGAGACAAAGGGCAGATATTACTACAGTGCCAAAATATCGCAGCCCGAGATTGCGAGGTTATGGTTGCAGCATCTGAAAAAGAAGATTTTTGGGCCGAAAACAGAAATCTAAATAGACACATTAAGAAAAATAAAAACATTGGAAAACACTTCAGTCTTATTGGAAATTAAAGTTGCGCGATTTGATTAGAAGCTCTTCGGCCTTTTTTCTTAGGCTCCGTTTACGGGAGGCGCCGCCTCCCGCTTCTGAAATATCGCATTCCGAAGCTCTCTTATAAAAAGTAGCGGCTGAAGAATAATCCCCTAATGCTTCGTAAATCTCTGCAACGGCTTCAAAATTCAAATGAGTCTTAGGATTTTCATAGTTGATTGCTGAAAGATAGTATGAAAGCGCACCGAATAACCTTCCATTTTTTCTTTCGTAATCCCCTAATATGCGAAGCGCGGTTGATGGATACCCAGAATAAAAGATTGGATGCGAAGAAAAATATAATTCGTAGTTCTTTAATACTCTATTGCAAAGTCTTGTGGCAGTAGCCATCGGATTGTCCACTCTTTTCATGTAGAACATCCAGTTCACAGCCTCCTGCATCCAAATACAAACACGAGACCTACGTGAATTCGGCGAAGAATTTTGTCAGCAGTCTGACCGTAACGCTGCATGAACAACCGGGAGTGTTAGGTTCTAAACATTAAATATTACGAGGCAGCGGATTGAGCATTTAAGAAGGACAAGAGTGAATATTTGCTCTCAAAAATTGCCAGCTCAGTTCGATTGAACATCGTTTGAGCAGAATCAGCTGAAATCGTCCGTCAGCGACGAGTGCTGATAAACCACTGAAATTGGATATTCGTTCTTAACCAGGCCGCTAATCTCCTGAAGGAAGTTTCCGTAAATGAATATTGTCAATTGATAGTGAAAATAAACTCAGAGGTTCTCTTGTGGATCGGTGGTCACATTATAAGATGAACATGTTCTCTTGGAAAAGAAGATCCATTTCCATATACCTCAGGTTATGCGTGATTCGTCTGGTTGATTTTCATTGCTCGTTCAAGTCGAAGCAAGTGCGAATTCACCGAAATGGGAAATTAGAATCAAATACTCTTGTTGGCCTAGATCGGATATTCGAGTCATAGCACTCAAATGCGTTAAGATAATTATTCGCAAACGACTGTTATATTTAACATTATTGATTACCTGATAGCTTCGATTGCAATAAAATCAAGCGGTATTGTATTCAAACCCCAAAGGGAGCTTTGAGGCGTTCACTTTGTTTCCGCAACAGTCCGGTATTTTGCAACTCGCAATGTTGCTTTGTAAATCTCTATTGTGATATCGGGAGCGCAATTAGATCAATTTTCTGAAACACGCGAGCGGCTTTCCGAGAATGTCAACCGATGTCGAGAGTTTGCGAAAAAACTGAGAATCGAGGCATCAAACGCTTGCTGTTGTTCTTTTGTTTATGAATTATTACTCATTAGAAGTACGATTGACAAACTCATTTCAGCATGCTATACGAAATGATAAAACATCAAATTTCTTACATCATCCGTAGAAGGAATTTTTAATGCTATGTCAAAACTGCTTTGTATTTTCGTTTTGGCATTTAGTTGGAATTGGGTTTACGGCGATTGTCTCTGTAAAAAACAAGTAGTTGGTGGACGTCTCCCGCTCGTAACCCAACCAGAAAATCAAACTCGGTCAAGTATTGATGTAGATCCGTTCAGTGGCAACTACTTCATGATCTGGGAGCAGAACCCGGGAAGAATCAAGGGACGACTACTTGGCCCACAAGGACAGAAAATCGGTCCGATTCAATCCTTTGAAGGAGATACTACATCCGATTTTAATAGAATCGAGGCCTTTTCTTCCGTGGTGTTTAATAGGTCTAATCAAGAGTATTTTGTCATCTGGGCTTCTAGCTTTGTGGACTCGAACTTCAATATAGTAAAAGTCGAAAATCGCGGACAATTTGCTTCGGCTGATGGTACAGCTATGGGAAACAGTTTCATAATTTTTGAAAGCGGCGTAAACATTCGAAAAATCGTTCACAACAGAATCAATAATGAGTACGTAGTGTTATATTCGGTTGTTGAAAGTGCAGGTACGCAGTCCAAACTTTTTGCACAACGTCTGGATAGCAGAGGCGCGTTGATTGGTACTGCAGTTCAAATAAACTTTTTGTCTGGAACCCAGGTAATTGGAGCTGATTTAACGCACGACTTCAAAAGCAATCGATATATGGTAACTTGGGATGCCTCAAGTACTGAACCCAGCCATGTAAGGTTCCAGATTTTGACGCCTACTCTACAGAAAGTAGGAGGCATAAAATCTATCAGCAATAAGAGATCAATTCAGCCTCGTCCGCTAGTTGCTTACGATAGCCGGAAAGGGAGATTCCTAATAGTGTGGAAAGGAAGTACAGATTTGAAGGTGCGTAGTGTTAACTCCAAAGGCATTATGGCAGCAAACGTTTCTTCTTTCGGTAAAAGAGGTAATCGTGCAGTCAGTTACAATCCCATAACCGGAGATTTGATCTTGGCTTATTTCAAAAGCAACCGCGGACTTTATCTGGCGCGAATAGACCAGAATCTAAAACTTATTGGCAATGACTTTCTTGCGAGTTGTCAGGTAGATAATCGCGTTGCTGTGGCGCCGATTAATATTTTGTTCAATGAAGTGAAAAATGAATTTTTCGTGAACTGGTCATATATCGATAAGAGTCCAAAATCTTGGGATATTTATGGTCAACGAATTCGTGGAACTCCATTGCAAGGCTCTTGTCAATAAACAATGCAAAATCAAATATTTCAGATGTGTTCAAGTGTTAGGGAAACAAGTCGGCTAGATCCTGGATAAAATCCTCAAGATAGGAATCATAAATCTCCCTATTGCGTCTATACGATTCGCTCTCTCGAAGTCGGATCAATCCCAAATCCGATCGTTTCGAAAAGTTATTTCTCCGGATTTCAATTGCTTTGCGCAAATACTCTTGTTCTTTGTGGAGTTCGTGGTGTTCTTTTGCGTTGTTCCAGTCATGCTCTTCCATTCTGGCAACGGTTGCGAAAATATCAAAGGCATGATGTCGACCGAAATCGCTTTTTGGGTCCTGCCGATTCTTACGGTTCCTCAAAGGCATGTAATTTGAGGATCAAATAATTGTACGCAGAGGGAAGAAACAGGGCCTGATTTTTTAGCACTAGACCTCTTGGAAAGTGCTTGAACATCTACCGCTTGTTTGCCTATGTCAATGCCTTGCGGCTTCAATGGTCAAATAGGCGTGAATGCCGTGCACTCCCACCGGCTTGATTCGTGGTTTCTTGATACTGAACTTTTGCTCTGTCAGACTTAGCTGGCCTTGGTGCTAGCAGGTCGATATTTATAGCTTTCTGTTGGCCATAAAGATCCGTTTTCTTGGAAAACTGAAAATTCTTGGCTTCTGGGATGGCGGCATATTCTAGTCTTGCGAGTATCTTCCTTAAAACCTCTATTTTTACAGCGTCAATGATTAGCTCCGAAGAAAGAAAAAGATCCAGATCATTCGTCGATCTGACCTGAATATCAAATGGGTACCGGCGATTAGGCGGAGACATAATTTTCAGTCGTATATAAAGGCTCATTCCGCCACCCAAAATGACAGCAATATTTTCAGCATCCAGCTCTTTGATGAGTTCAAGCAAATGATGGAGTAGCGGATCGTTCTCGTCTTCGATCATTTTAGGTTCTTAAGGATATCGTTGCGAATATCAGCAGCCAATTCTCGCTCACGTTTATCTAACTTTGATAATTCAAGATAGCACTGGATGGGAGATGACCAACGCAAGCCTTTTTCTTTACGTGCATCAAAGTAAGGAAACGAATCAATCGTTTTCTTAATGACAATATTGTAAAACCGTTCGTCCTGATATTTAGAAAGAGCAGTAAAATCAGTTGCATAAACTGTGTACGTCTGCGGAGGTGTGGTGACCGTGTAACGCTCGATCGAACTTTCACCGCTTAAGATCCAACCAATGGAAGGCGAAAGGAGTGTTCCGACTCTTCGAGCCGCAGTGCGCGGAAGTTCCGGTAGCTTAAGTCTTATGACTGCCGACACTTTTGGCGGGCGATAATCGTTTTCGAGTCGCTGCAATAATTTCTCTGGTTGAATCAAAATGATGCCTCGTCGACTTTTCTCTACCATCAGCTCTTCCTCTAATCCTTTCAGGACTTTCGAAATAGCCGATAAAGAAAGACTACCGCCAAGAGCTAGGATGGATGAGTGAATCTCATTCACTGAACGGAATCGATTTCCGGCTGACAAGAATAGACGGCCGACTAATGAACTATTCCCAGAAAAAATTTTCTTGATCGGTTGTGATTCCGTGAATCGATTCTTTTGATCGAGCCTTATTGCCAACATATCGCCGGCTTGAATGAAATAATTTCCATTCAGATCCAAACCGCTCAAACCTTCGCGTGTAAGCATTTCAACAACCGTTTTCGAGAGATAAGGAACGACCAGCAAAAACTTTTCTTTAGTTTGGTCTGCAACATTTCTAATTTCTGCTAAACTTTGCAATATACCTTTGGGGGCGGTTCTGCATTTAACTTCCGCGAAGAATGTAGCTTTTCGATCTTTCCACTTGATATCGATGATGAGATCGGGTTGATAACCTGAGACCTTTCTAGCCCTGTTTGCGAATTTTATCTTTAAAGGGGAGTAGAGATCAGGCTGGGCGGTAAGTGTTTGGATCACATCTCTTTCGGTGAGAAGCCCATTTTCCTGATTTGGCATAATTTCCTAATTAGGAAAATACTCAATAATAGGAAAATAGTCAAGTGGAGATTTAGCCAGGTGCCGGTAACCAATGGTTGAAAAGTTCCCTGACCTTTAACTCGTATTTTGGAAATGTCTTGAAAGCTCTTGCGATTCATCAACAGACTGGGTAAGTATCGTGACGCATTTTTAGCTTAACACAACTGCGTAATCTCGAAGTTAAGAAAGGAGCTCCTTGGCGCGAAATTGAAATACGAATAGCATAGTTACGCTGGTAACATCTCATTCTCGAGCTACTTAACTGCATTCTTATCGTTGTCTTTTGCAATTCATAAGATAGTTAGGGTATTATTCACCTGTTCACTGGGAGGTATAAAGATGTTCAACACTACAACTCGTATTATCGCTGTATTCCTCGTCGTTTTCGCAATGGGTTTCTTAGTGCTTCCATCCACGGCTGATGATTGCGACAGGACAAGTATTCAATGTGACTACCATAATGGGGAATACGCCTACTTCGAGCGCTATGATTATCCAATGGGGAAAAAATATAAGGTTTATAGCCACAACTACTATGATTCGAACTGTCATTGCCAGAGGAAGTGTGAAATAGCCGTTCGATGTGACTGAAAACAGCCTGGGAGAAAAAAACAGGAAAAGGCAATGGGGGCTCTCTTTCTCTAATAATTTCTTAAATCATGGCTCCAAGAATAAGTGACAAGGAATATAAAAGGTATAAGCGATAAAAGAAACAGGCAATAAGACAGTATGAACGCGAAGAAAGAGAAAGAGAAGAACTTCTAGAGATAGTCCAAGAACCTAAGTTTGGTGCACTAAAGGCTATTCTCTTCATGATTTTTATATGTGTTGTTGCCATTTTCATTGGCTGGCTTTTCGGCACTATTAAGTTTTAAGTTTGGTAACAGTTCAAGCATTGTCCCCCTTTGGGGACGCCTACCACCTCGTCGACAAACCCTTGGTTTGAGTTTGCCCGAATGGGTGAAATTTATCAAATAAGCCCAAAAATTCTGCCCCAAATTTTCGTGTTTTTCTTTTTGCGGTTAAATTTTCGGGCGCATAGGGCCGAAATCAGTAACAGTCATGGCCAATTTCTGTAACCTCTGCATCATCACTGCAAAAGAATCCAACTGGACCAAGAAAACTAACAGATTAGCCTGAATGTTGAAGATTTCGTGTTAAATCTCTATTCTATTAGCAGTCGTTAGAGAAATGTAAGCATGAATAATCCTAATAACATCCTTCCTGTCCAGGTGCCTAGAAGCTCACAAACCGGTTCCTTGTTGCGGAAGTGGTTATTGGAATTGTGGGCGGCTTCGTTCTGGTTTTACGTAATAACGAAGTTATTTATTTTTGACTTTGACTCCTTTCTAATTAATACATATGCCCCAGCATACCGAGGCCTATTGGATTTTAAATTTTTTATCATCATTGGTCTCTTAGCTATAGTTTGGGTCATTACAAAAAACAGGCGCTTGCTAGTTTGGGGCTTATTCACCCTTTTTTACCCTGTAATTATGCTTTGGAGGATTCTGTTTTTTGTTTTCAAGCAAAAAAGCTGGCTATTTGGTTTTGCATTTATAAACGCGGCTATCTCTTTCTTTAAGTCAATAAAACACAATTTTGTTGCGGGGTCGGCGTTTCTAATTGCGATTGCTATTATTTGGAATTCTTCGAGCAATATTCTCATTTGGTTTTCGATTGGAGTGATCCTAATTGTTTTGACGATTGCATATGTGCAAAAGTTCATTTTTGTGTTCAAGCCTTCAAGCGTGTTTCAGATTTACCAAAAGATACTGGAAGGAAGCCGCAAAAATGATAAGCCGTTTCTTGACGAAGAAATCCGAGATTTGCCCCCTGCTGAATTGGATGAGCCACAACTGAAGAAGTATGCATCGAGCCTTGAATCTGCAGTGCTCTTTAATCGTTTCGCTTTGTTTTGTTCCAAGAGGCTTCGCGATTACCAAAACAGCGGCTTGAACATAGTTACATATGTGATGACGCTCCTAATTTTGTCGGCCATAACGATGGTTGGTTTTGCATTCATTAACTATGGTTTATACAAGATAGATCCTGCTTCTTTTACTCTTAATACCCAGCCGAGGCTTTTCATTTTCTTCTACTATGCTTTCAACAATCTGTTTTCTAATTCGATAGACCAAATTGCGGCGGGGTCGATGGTATCGCAGATTACGCATATGGTTGAATATTGTTTTGCTATGTTCTTGGTAGTGATTCTGGTGACGCTGTTTTTTTCAGTCAAAAGTCAAAAGTACGCGGAAGGATTGAATAATGTGATTGAAGAACTGAGGAGACAAGGTGATTTAATGGAAAGTCGTATAAGAAATGAATTTAGATTAATGAGTATTGAAGAGGCGCTGTCGGAGTTAGATAGGTTAAAGACAAGCTCGTTGAAATTGTTATATTGGTTTTCAGAGCAGATTAGATAATTGTTGTGCAATTTTTATGGATTACGTTTTCTTCAGATTCAACAGTTTTGATTCAGCGGAACTCCCACAGAAAATTCCTGCAGGTTATACTTCTACATTCTTTTGTGACTCTGTATCGGAGGGAGCAACAAGCGTTACCTACGAAGTAGAGAAGGCAATTGTACGATGGTTCTTTTCGAAGGAATTTCTAAGACAAACATTTCTTGAAGAGCTTCGACTTCACATTCATTGCAGGATTTTCTTTGAAGTTGATAAACCAATTATTACAGACAGAAACAAAAAACCGGGAGATATTGATGTTCTGATTTGTGAGGCGACAGCTCCAGATCGGGCAGTAGCAATCGAATGTAAGCGTGTCAAATGCATTATTCAACAAAATGGAAATGAGACTGTTAACAAAATCGGAGATATCAGGGATGCTGTATATCAAGCGAACGCACTCCAATCTATGGGCTTCTACAAAACTTATCTAGCTGTCTTTATCGAAGTGGACGGAAGGAATAGGCGTGATCTTAACTTCTTAGGAAGAGGTCTGAGCGATGAGAAGTTCAAAGAACTTTATGATTTTCCTCTGAGGGACAAACTTCACAAGAATGTTGGAATAATTTTCATTGAAATAGTTCAGCCAATAGATAGGCTTGTTAACAGAGCAGCCCATGCTGCGATTGGAATATTGCGCGACGCTTTGCCGCAGGAACAATCATCATCTTTGGTAAATCGAATTTGTGAATTTCATCACAGATAAGGAGTGATCATTGAATGATGGATATCTTGGATGAAATTGCCAAAATCCCTGAAGCGATTCGGCCATTGTATCAGGAAGAAGAGACGAACCAAGCGCTTGATCTTTACAACGGAATGCTGCGGTTAGATCAGAATGGAATTGTATGCGAAGAAGAAGGTGTAATTAACTGGCAGTGGCTTCCTCGGCCTTTTATCGGATTTGACCTGAAAACGAAAACATATTTTCAAACAGATCGATGCCAACTTACTGCTTCCGCAATCAATCTCACTTCATCAGCGTATATAACTGGTTTCAAAATCAGGATGGGATCCGACGCACTGAATGAATGTAGAGGTCGATTTTTAGGCGCGACTCCTTCAGGTAAAACAGATGAGGTCGATTACATCTTGTTCCACCTTCCGAATTTTACAGATTACATCGGCTATCCGATAAGAAATTCAACACACAAGGTATGGAAAGGGCGTCTAAGTCTGGTTTCGCTTGAATGGACTGTGCTGTTGGATAGAAATGAAACCGTTCCGTATGAAACTCTCAAATTGGAAGGAGGATATTCAATCACACATACGGGAATTCTTCGCAGAACAGACAATTCTCTTATTGTGCCACAGGAAGCATGGCTGCAATTGGAAAATCTCTTTCATTTATTTTCATTTCTTAGAGGAAACTGGACGAGGATCCTTTCGGTTGGATATAAAGACAACAAACAGATTTGGCAGCGGTGGGAAGCCGGAAAGCTTAGGGGATGGAGGTCTGTAATGAATTGGTTTCCTGAACGGAATCCATTAGATATCGACCAAGTTTTTCGTGGTTTCCTAACAAAGATTTCTGATCCAATCTGGAATGACACAATTAAAATAGCGATTCACTGGTTTATTGAAGCAAACAACGATGCTGGTGGTGTGGAAGGGGGAATTGTTCTGATTCAAAATGCGTTGGAACTCTTATGTTGGAATTTTTTGGTTGAAGATCGTGGAGTGCTTAGTAAGACTAAGTTTGAAGATGTGTCCGCAGCGGATAATATAAGGACTCTTCTTCAACAGATGAAGATACCTACCGATATTCCTTCGAGTCTAAAAGGACTTTTGATCGTTGCAAGTAGCCTAAACGCATCTGGTCAGCTGAGAATTCCAGATGGTCCTGGCATTTTCGCAAAGATCAGAAATATGATTGTGCATCCGAAGAAAGGAATCCCAATCTTAAACCTTCCTTTTGAAGCTAGAATGCAAGCAAAAGAGCTCGGGCTTTGGTATCTCGAAATGATAATACTTTGGCTTTGTGATTATAACGGAGTTTATGTGCCAAGATGGGGTGATGAGAAGTCAATGTACTTTGGACAATCGGTTCCTTGGATTTAATCCTGTTGTTACTGAACTAGCCCCTGGTTTGCACTGGCTTTTCGTTGTTCAACTCAATTCGTCTTTCCGCCCCAGATCAGTTGGAATTCTGAAAGTCTTTGTTGTAGTTCGCCATTCAACTCAAGATTGAAGTAATTGTTGTGAGTCTCCAGAAGAATCAGGATTAAGTGATGAGCTCCAAGAAGACCTTGGTCAACGTGTTTCCGCTGCCGTTCTGGATCAAGCACAACTCTTCCATCTTGATCGGACTTCATTCCTCCGACAAGAGACACTGCTGATGGGTGCGCTTGCATTGTAGCGTCAAAATAGAAAGGTAAATAGAGTTTGTCTAGATGCGCATTGGCTTTAATCGCCATGCTAGCAATATCTAGGCTGCTCCAAGAAAATTGCGTTCGAGTTGTGCTGCATTTTTCGCAGATTGTTTCCTGAAATAACGCTTTTTGCCTCTTGTATTCTTCCTCAATCTTCTCAACAACCTCCGCTGGTAAAGAATCAACAATACCGGGAATTTTTCTTGCGTGATTCAGTTGTTTTCCAGATGTTATATGGAAATAATCCCAAAATCGTTCAGCTTCATTCGGGTTCAATGATAGATATCGTCCCGTTACCGTTCGTTCATATAGACCTCGCAATAATTTTAGCGCGCCTATCCCATAGCCATTCGCACACAGAAGTAGAATCTCGTTAAAGGTTTCGACACATTGGCATCCCAAATCAAATATGGCTAAATCTGCCGGACCTTGCGACTTAAAATCCCGAGTAAAGGCCTTTCGCATTGTTGAATACAGTTTCGGCAAGTGATCAATAAAAGTTTTTCTTTTCTCTAAAAATTGTTTCCGCTCCTCAGCCGATCCGATTGTAAGACTCGGTTTTGATTCTTCAATCATTTGACACTCCTTTCGCTGGCATTAAATTGACCAATCTTTGGATCTCAATTAGAGCATTATTTCGATAGCTCTTCGACAATTGTAGTACTCAAAGTATGAAAACCTGGATCGAATTTTCCGGAAGAAAGATGTGGTAAAATTTAGCTTGATTTTTCAACAAAATTTGAGGGGACGCGAGGTTTTCTTAGGGATTTTGAATCAACAAAAGGACATAAAACTAAGGATTTCAGAACACCAATCCTTCAATGTTTTCTGATCCTACTCGATTCTCTCTCGAAAGAAGAACTGAAATATCTGCGACCGTGGAAGACGCAAGCAAGAAAGAGCGGACGCTTCTACATTGGAGTGATCATTATAAGTGATAACTGAAGCTGATACTTGTAGAAAATATGTTCTGCCAAAACTCGTTGAGGCGGGGTGGGATAATGAGCCGCATTCATTCACAGAACAAAAAAGTTTCACTGATGGCCGCATCGTTGTCGCTGGAAAGAAAGTCATAAGGCTCCCGCAAAAGAGAGCTGATTATCTTCTGCGGTACACACGCGACTACATGATCGCGGTCGTTGAAGCGAAACCTGCCTTCAAGCTTTCCGCAGACGGACTGCAACAAGCGAAAGAATATGCTCAAATTCTAGGGCTGAAATTTGCTTATGCAACAAATGGTCGCGGGATCGTTGAATTCGATTATCTTACAGGGAAAGAAACCGAGATGGATTCCTTTCCATCTCCAGAAAACCTTTGGAATCGCCTGAGCGCCTCCGAAAATCTCACCCAGGATGCTGCGGCTCGTTTACTAACACCGTCACATCATCTCAGTGGAAAGAGTCCTCGCTATTATCAGGAAATCGCAATCAATTCGACAGTTGAGAAGATACTCAAAGGCCAAAAAAGGATTCTTCTTACTATGGCAACCGGAACGGGCAAAACGGTTGTTGCTTTCCAGATTTGTTGGAAACTATGGAATGCACGCTGGAATCGGACAGGAGAGTACAGGCGGCCTAAGATTCTTTATCTGTCCGATCGAAATATTTTGGTGGATGATCCAAAGGACAAGACTTTTGCTCCTTTCGGTGATGCGCGTTGGAAGATAGAATTCGGAGAAATCAACAAGAGTCGTGAAATTTACTTCGCCATCTATCAGGCAATCGCTCAGGATGAACGACGACCCGGGCTATACAAAGAGTTTGGAAAAAACTTTTTTGACTTGATCATTATTGATGAATGCCATCGAGGCAGCGCCCAGGATGAAAGCAGCTGGCGAGAAATATTAGAATATTTCGAGCCGGCATATCAGTTAGGCATGACCGCAACCCCATTGAGGGTGGAGAACCGCGACACTTATCTGTATTTCGGCAATCCTATATATCAGTACAGTCTTAAACAGGGGATCGAAGACGGTTTCCTGGCACCCTATCGAGTCCATCGCGTTGTCACAAGTGTCGATGCAGCAGGCTGGAGGCCAAACAAAGGACAAATGGATCGATACGGACGCGAGATTCCGGATGCAGAGTACCACACAAAAGATTTTGAAAGAGTAGTTTCATTACAAGCAAGGACAGAAATAATTGCCAAGCACTTCTCTAATTATTTAAAGAACACTGATCGATTTGCAAAGACGATTGTCTTCTGCGTCGATCAGGAACATGCCGATCAAATGCGACGCGCGCTGAACAACTGCAATTCCGATTTAGTGCAACAATATCCAGATTACGTTTGCCGCATCACTGCTGACGAAGGACATATTGGATTGGGACATCTATCACGTTTCCAAGAACTAGAAACCACAACGCCAGTCATCGTTACAACATCCCAGCTGCTCAGCACTGGTGTCGATATCCAGACTTGTAAAAATATCGCGATTGCGCGAGTTATTAATTCGATGACTGAGTTCAAGCAGATCATTGGTCGCGGAACTCGTGTGCGAGACGATTATGGAAAGCTTTTTTTCAGCATCATTGATTACACCGGCAGCGCAACTAGGCAGTTCGCTGATCCTGAATTTGACGGCTTTCCGGCTTTAATAACAGAAGAGGAAATCAATTCTGCAGGCGAATTGGTTCAAAGTACTTCTGAAGAACAGCAGGATCTGCATGTTGCTGAGTCAGTGCAAGAGTATCCAATTCCGCCAGTAATCTCAGATGATTCCGAAGGAGAGCGAAGAAAATTTTATGTCGATGGCGCAATGGTTGAAATAGGAACGCACATCGTTTACGAGCTGGATACAGAGGGTAAGCAACTTCGAGTTGTAAAATTTACAGATTATGCCGCGGAGAAGGTGCAGACCTTATTTCCTTCTGCGATAGAAATGAGAAAAAAATGGGCAGACCCGCAGGGCCGATCCGAAATTATTTCTAAATTGGAGGAGCGGGGTATTAACTTTGATGAACTCGCGATGGCAGCAAATCAACCCGAAGCCGACCCGTTTGACCTGTTATGCCACATTGCCTTCAACGCTCCATTACGAACGCGGCGGGAAAGAGCAGACAGATTGCGTAGAGACAAAAAGGATTTCTTCGATCAATATGCTCCCGTAGCGAAAGTAATTCTGAACGAACTTCTCGATAAATATGCAGAACATGGAACTGCCCAATTTATCATTCCGGATATCTTGAAGTTGCCTCCAATCTCAGATCACGGAAACGTGATGGAAATTACAAAACTTTTCGGGGGCGCTGAAAAGCTGAGGGAAGCAGTTGAAAAATTACAGAACCTACTTTACGCAGCGTAAGATATAGGATCAACACAAATATTTATGGCTAAAAGAAAGAACGCTGACACGGCCGCGCCTACAACCGCGCAACAGTTAGGCGGCTTGATTAAATCGGCTCGTGACATTATGCGCAAAGACAAAGGTCTAAATGGCGATCTTGACCGGCTGCCAATGCTTACCTGGATCATGTTCCTAAAGTTTCTTGACGATATGGAACAGATGAGAGAGCAGGAAGCGGTGCTTGCACGAAAGAAGTTCCGCTCTGCAATCGATCCACCGTACCGTTGGAGAGATTGGGCAGCAAAGGCGGACGGCATCACCGGCGATGAACTGATCTCCTTCGTCAATAATGAAGAATGTTTTCGTCCGGATGGAACCAAAGGAGCTGGTCTGTTTGCTTATCTTCGAAGCTTGCAGGGAGCCAATGGCGGCGATCGGCGGGATGTTATCGCTACAGTATTTAAAGGCACAATTAATCGTATGATCAACGGCTACTTGCTTCGTGATGTGATCAACAAACTAAACGGGATTCATTTCACTTCGAGTGAAGAGATCCACACTCTCGGTCATTTTTACGAATCAATGTTAAAAGAAATGCGTGATGCTGCGGGCGATTCCGGCGAGTTCTACACACCACGTGCCGTAGTCCGGTTTATGGTGGAAGTGATTGATCCGCGATTGGGAGAAACGATTCTTGATCCCGCATGTGGCACCGGCGGTTTTCTTGTGGAAACTTATCGTCATCTGGAAAAGCAGTGCAAAACCGTTCAAGATCGCGAGATTGTTCAAACTGAGAGCATTTTCGGCGGCGAGGCGAAGTCGCTGCCATATCTGCTGGCACAGATGAATTTGTTGCTGCACGGAATGGAATTTCCGAAGATTGACTCGATGAATAGCTTGCGGTTTCCACTTAGAGAAATTGGTGATAGGGACCGCGTGGATATCATTCTGACAAATCCACCATTTGGAGGTGAAGAGGAGCGTGGAATCCTAGGCAATTTTCCGGAAGACAAACAAACATCTGAAACGGCGCTGTTGTTCCTTCAGTTAATCATGCGCAAGCTCAAGCGTCATTCGAAACCAGGACGCGCCGGTCTCGTAGTTCCAAACGGCACATTGTTTGGTGACGGCATTTGCGCGCGTATAAAAGAAGAACTTCTAAAGGAATTCAATCTTCATACTGTTGTGCGTTTGCCCAACGGCGTATTCGCTCCATATACTCCTATAGCAACTAACCTTCTTTTCTTTGATCGATCCGGTCCAACGAAGGAGATCTGGTATTACGAGCAGCCGCTTCCCCAAGGGCGCAAGAACTACACTAAAACCCAACCGATCCAGTTCGAGGAATTCGCTCCGTGCCTGGCTTGGTGGAGTAAACGCGAAGAAGACCAAAGAGCATGGAAAGTTTCTGTGGCCGAAGTAATTACCAATAACTTCAACCTAGACCGCAAAAACCCACAAGCACCCGCAGACTTTGAACATTTACCACCAGAGCAACTCGCAGATGACATTTTGGAAAAAGAACATCGAATCACAGAGATCATCGCTGAAATCAAGACTTTTTTAATAGAGAAAGCATGATCGAATGGCCAGAAGTTAGGTTGGGAGAGTTGTTTAATCGAGTCAAGGAAGAGGTTCTTATAGACGAACTTCAAGATTACACAAGATTGACAATTCATCTCAACGGTAAAGGTATCGGGCTGCGTGATCGTGTCTCCGGACACAAGATAGGCACCAAGAGGCAATTTTTGGCACGTGCGGGGCAACTTGTCCTTTCAAAAATTGATGCAAGAAACGGAGCTTTTGGCATTTTGCCCACCGAGTGCGATAAGGCGATAATTACTGGGAATTTTTGGGCGTTCAAGTTGGAACACAGTCGAATTGACGCCCAATTCTTCGAGTGGCTCACAAAAACACCTCAATTTGTAGACTACTGTATTAGAGCTAGTGAAGGTACTACCAACAGGCGCTACCTTCAAGAGGGGAAGTTCCTTGAACAGAAGATCCGGCTTCCGACGCTTAGCGATCAGCGCCGAATTGTCGAACGCGTCGAAGAGTTTAATGCAAAAATTGCAGAGGCCCATGGGTTACGCAAGCAGACCTTGATAGAGACTCAAACCATGCTCGGCAATTCTATAGGCAGCGTGTTTCAGGCGCTTACAAAAAAACATGGAAGAAGCGCACTTAGTGCTTTCCGGCCGCATGTTACAAGTGGACCACGCAACTGGGCAAAGCACTACCAACAAGAGGGAGAGCGGTTCTATCGGGCGCAAGACATCGGTGCCGACTGGAAAATCACAAGTGACAACAAGGTTTTCATCACGCCTCCACCAGGACAGCAAGGACGCTCTGCCTCTCTGAAAGTCGGAGACCTGATGCTGGTCATCACTGGCGCTACTGTTGGCCGTTGTGCGGTTTTCGAACATGCTATGGAACCGGGATTTGTGAGCCAACACGTTGCGATTTGTCGGTTACCAAGTGACGATGTTGATCCAAGATTCGTTTTATGGGGTTTGCGTGGTCCTGAAGGACAGGCTCAGCTTCTTGGTCAACGCTATGGGCAAGGAAAGCCGGGACTAAATCTCGGTAACATTCGTTCCATTATGTTGCCTTTTCCTTCTGTAGCCGAACAACGTCTAACCGTTTCATGGCTTGATGGTTTGCAACGAAAAGTAGATTCGCTGAAGCAGCTTCAGGAAGAAACCTCCAAGCAACTGGAAGCCCTTTTTCCATCACTTCTCAACAAGGCGTTCAACGGCGAATTGTAATTCGGCGATGTACTTAAATCTTTCTTCAGAGAAAAGGAGTTGATTCTATTATTCATTGAGGGTTTTGTATTTATTCAGGAAACCGTTTCCAGACCAAAATTAGCCATTTCTGAAAATTTTTGCAGTTAAACGTTTGATATTCAAATGAAGACGAAGCTTGATGGTTGCATCAATAGGTACTCACATCAAATCCAAGGACTGGGAGCCTTTTCCAACGTTATACGCGATGCTTTAGAGAAGCCTGAGAATGCGCGTGCGCTGGCTGTTTTCCGCGAGAGCTGCATTATTCTGGTTGTGACCTATCTAGAAGAGTATTTGAAGTGTCTTGTAAGTGTCGCAGCAATTAACTACGAGAATGTCATTCGCGATTTTCTACTAGCCAGTGGTAACGACGAAGAAAAGAAAGCTGCCGCCTCTCATGAGACTCGTCGTATTTATCGCTTTGCGGAACGCAGAGTCTCATTTGAAAAAGGAGCAAAAAGACTTGAGAAAATATTTGATGTTCTTTTCGGTTTTTCTCCTTGGCCAGATGAAACGTCCGGGAAACTAATTCGAGATCTTGTCAGAGTTCGAAACGTTATAGTTCATTGCGGAGGATGGCCGGAAGAGGAGCATTTCAACCAGATGGAAACCCCAGATGTAATTGCTCCTACTAATACTTATTTTTACAAGTTGAATTTAGATTCATTTCTTCCTTCTTCAATGTATGCAGTGATTCAGCAAGCGAAATACATCCAAGAAAAGCTTGAGGGAGACCAGCGTTACAAGCTATGAATGAGGTTCCAGTTAGCAGAAACTCCCGAAAATTTTCTGCGTTTTCCCAGACTTTCTGCTAGTTGATGGGCAGGTCTGAACGTGTAAGCCAACCGGCAAAATTAGTTCGACAGTCTTTCGACTAATAAACCAATCATCCTCAACTTATCCTATTTCCTCTCGATAATGTCTATTTGTTAAGCTCCCCTCTCGACAAAGCGTCGGCCAATATGTAAACGATTTGCTTTCCAGAAATCGGTTGTGAATGGTTGGAACACTTGGCAAGGTGTTTGCTCAAGGGTCTAGTGTTAGTTCGCTGGAATTTCAATAATGGAAACCAAATCTGCCGCGAAAGCGGAGGAGGATAGTAATGAAATATGATCCCAAAGATTGTGTATTCAAAAATACATTCAAAGAGCGAATTGCCGAAGTGCTCGCATTTGAACTGCCGAAAAAGACATTTTCGCGGCAGGAGTTTGAAAGAGCACAGAAACTAGAAGTCGTTTATGAAGACAAAGATTGCTACACCGATTTCAGCAAAAAAGCTTTCTTGCAAAATCGTGAGCTGATTGGTTCTCCACGACGCGTTCTATTGCTCGATACCCGCAGTCCTGGTCCCCAGTTCACTTATGTTGTGGATGATCACAACCGCGCAATGATGTTTCACGGATTTAGCTGGGGTTACGGTGGAGAAGGTCCGCGTGGTTTAAAGTGGCTTTTTTCCCAGATTGAATTCTCTGTCGATATGGAAGTTTGCCGGAATCGCATTTATTCGGTGCTTGGGAAATACTTCCGGATGGTACGGTGTATACAGCGGACTTTATGAAACATTTCGAATTGAAAAAGTGGCTCCGCAATCAGATGGCTTACTCCTCTGACACGAGCGCTTCGTTCTTCTCCGGAGTTGCTTTCGCATTTTGCTTCATTGATGATTGCCGCTGCTTTATCCAGCTTCTGAGCGACGAAGCAATCTGCACGAAGCAAGAGAGAGGAATAGATGAAATGAAAATCCGCAGGATGAAAGCAGAAGAGCTCCTCTGCAAAGGAGCCCTCCTGTCGCATTCGTTTGATCAAACGTCTGCGTTAGTAATCAACTCAAGTATAAATCCCGCAGACGTTCGAGAGCAATGCTTCCTGCCCAAACAAGCTCTGGCCGCAGTGTATCTGTGGGCAGAGCAAAGGAGAAAACGAAAATCAATGAAACTTGCAGATCAATTAAAGAAAAAGGAATCCGAATGCTACATATCGGATTCCGGCGCTGATTCTCCATGGCGATGATGCTCAAAAGTTTGAAGCAGCTTTTATTCGCTTCAGATTTGTCAGCAACAAAACTTGCGGCAAAGCTGATCGGTCATGTACTTGCAACAGATGCAAGCATAAAGGAATTGCTGGAATCGCAATCAGCAAAGTCTGCACATTCAAAGAAAGATTCGTCAAAAGAACCGCAGAAAGAAATATCAACCGTTCAACCAACCTTGCAGAGGATTCATGGCTAGCAAGGTGGCGCGGCTGACAGACTCTGCGGAACCTGCCGCTGTTACTTTGCTGTCGCAAATACACAGCCGCACAGCAGAGCCGTCCGAATTGTTGCCTACGGCAGACAATACCGACTTCTGTTCAGCCGCGCACCATATATATGGACGCTTCCGGCGTCCGATCTCTATTTCAGTGCGATGCACGCTCGCATCGTACGTTCATCCGGAAAATCAAAACGGTCAGAGCAACACTCTGCTACTTTTCTGCGTCATCGCTGCTTTGTCGCTGTTGCGACACAATCAACTCAAGGAAGCTCCCTGGGCCTTTCGGCCCGATTTATGAATCACACACCTCGCAAGTCCTTTGGACTTGCTTTGGTGCTTATAAACGGATGGATGACAATCCATCCTTCAAGAGGTGACAGTTTTCTAACGTATTCGAAGCAACTGGAGGTGATAGTACTTATGAAGGATAAGAAAACCAGATTCTACATACGTGTTCAAAATTCAGTCCTGAGCGAGCTCAAGCTTCGCGCAAAACAACAGGGCGTCCCGGTTCAGGACCTTGCACGATTCTGTTTGGAACGATCACTTGCAGTTACTTCGCTCGAAGAAATTCGAAACGATCTGATCAAAGTTGCTCAAGGTCTTATAGCAACCTCACGCAGTTCGCGCGTTGATCACTCGGGCAGTTTCAATGGCACATTACACGCGTGCATGAAGTCAATTCTTTTCACCGAGCAATATCTGCGAAGCCTTGCGTTGAAAGAACCCGACCCGATTAGCGTAGCCGAGCGGGTCTCATCCAAAAAGTTAAAAGAGATGAACCTATGAGCTGGACAAGAGAGTTTACATTGGGTGGCGAAAGCAAACGCCACGAATCAAAAATGTTTTTCCATAACTTTACAAACCTGCTGATGATCGCTCTTCTTTCAGGGTTGATCATTGCCGTAGCCTGGAATTGGTATAGTTCCGGATCACTAAAGCGGAAGTACATCTTCACCTATATATATAGCTACTGGTTTACAACTCACCCGGGTGAACAAAAGACTGCGAAAAAGAAACTGGTAGCGATTAAAGATGAAAGCAGCTACTGGGTTCCGGCACGAACAAAACCAGAAAACAAGGAGATTGAGTACCGGATCGGCTATGCTTCAAGAAAGAAGGGGAGGCTCTTGAGCTGGCCGGATGGTAGTCCGGTCATTGAATGGCGAGTGAAGGCAAAGGATGCGAACGTCTACACTTACCTCAAAAAATCAATCTACGAAAAATCCTTTCCGGAACTGATTGGAAGCTTTTTCCTTTCTGTATTCGTCATTGCTGGGATCATTACGATTCCTATTGCTTTCTCCTGGGTGCGAACAGGCCAGGAAAAAATGTTCGGACCGCTTCGTTCGCGGCACACGAGCCGTGATTCCCAAAAGAGCAAATCGGCTGATTAAGAAAGCAAAGCAGCATGGTGGATTGAAGATCGGTGAAGTGTGGTTGCCGCGTGGAACCGAAGCACATCATATGTTAATGGTAGGAGGTTCTGGCTCTGGTAAGACCAGCGCTATGTTTCAGCTTCTATATCAACTCAAGGAAATCGGAGCGAAGGTTCTTGTTTGCGATACGAAGCTTGATTTCGTCAGTACCTTTTATGATCCAGCGATTGATTTCATTGCCAGTCCTTTGGATGAGCGGTCAATCTATTACAGCCTTCACGCGGAAGGCTCTGATGTTCAAACCGCTGAAAGCACCGCGTTCAGTCTGGTTCAGGAAGATTACGGAAGTGCGAATCAATTCTTTGTGGATGCCGCACAAGCCGTGGTTGCAGAAACGATACTGGTAGGCGCACGCCAAGGACAAACGACCAACGCATGGTTCTGGAAAACAATCACTTCAAAACTTTCCGTACTGTCTGAGCAGCTGGAAGGTACAGAGGCAGGAGCGCATCTTGACCCAACTGGAGAGCGAACTGCTCATAGTGTTCGGTCAACAGTTTTGAATCACGTAAGAATCTTCAAGTATCTTCCCGATCCGCCGGCAGGGCAAAAAGTCTTTTCGATGCGGAAGTGGGTAACTAATAACAAACCAGGCTTTGGGTTTGTGTGTCTGCGTCCGCGCTTGAGAAGTATTGGCCGAAGTCTTGTTTCCCTTTTGCTGGAACAAGCGGCACTCGAACTTCTGGATATGCACGATCAGGAGCCCGGTGAATTTCCACGCCTCTTTTTATTTATAGATGAACTGCCTGTCCTTCAACGGCTACCAAATCTAGTTGGAAATCTTGCGACGCTTCGTTCCAAAGGTTGCGCCGTGATTCTGGCAACACAGTCATTCAGCCAGCTCAAATCTGTCTACGGCAGCGATGATGCAACAAGCATCGCGAGCCTTTGACTGGACATCACCTTGTCTTTCGGAGCAAGGAACCGGAAACACAAGATTGGTGTTCGCGTCTGTTGGGATCAGCAGAGTACTACCAGATGACCGAGGCTCTGAGTATGGGAGAAACGAGCAAAGCAGACCGGTCTTCGCACAATGAACAACGCAGAGAGATCCGTTCGGTTTTGGCTTCAGAGCTAAAAGATTTACCCGATCGGTTTTGCTGGTTGAGTTTATCCGGCAACTTCCCAATTACTCTAACTGAGATTCCGAAACTTCCGCGACCGCAGAATCAACCTGGATTTGTTGCCAGAAATGATATCGATTTAAGCGGGACTGTTCACCCGAAAGATAATGATGATCCATTCAGTTGAGATGCCACGATGCTTTCACTTTCTACATTGAAGTCTGCAGCGCAGGCAGCCAGCTACTTTGAAAAGGATAACTACTACAGCCGCGGTCAATCTGAAGAAACCAGCAAATGGTTCGGAAAAGGCGCAGAGGAATTAGGAATGGAAGGCGAAGTTTCAAACGAAGACTTCCGGAATCTGCTGGAAGGAAGAGACACTAACGGAGAGCAGCTCGTTCAGTTAGGTCCGTTTGAAAAGCACAGACCGGGAATCGATATGACTTTTTCCGCGCCAAAGAGCGCGAGCTTGCTTGCACTGGTAAAGCAAGATCCAGAAGTAGTCGAAGCATGGGATCGAAGTGTAGACCGCGCACTGGAACAAACAGAACGGGAATTTGCGCAAACCAGGATTATGAAGGATGGAGAAACCGAAGTAGTAGATACTGGCAATCTCATCGTTGCGCGATTCGAACACGATAGTAGCCGCGCGCGTGATCCTCAACTTCATACGCATTGCGTGGTGATCAATGCTACTGTCGGGCCGGATGAAAAATGGCACGCACTATATACAGATGATCTTTACAGATTTCAGCGTTCCATTGGAATGCGACAGCAACTCGACTTTGCAAACGAGCTGGAAAAGCTGGGATACGAAATCGAGCGAGGTCCGAATGGCAAGTTTGAAGTTACCGGTTTTACGGAAGATCAGCTTGTTGAGTTCAGCCAGCGCAGCGAACAAATCAAAGAAGAACAACATCGCCTTGCGCAAACGATCGGAGATGAGGCTTACACTTCCGCAGGTGCAGAGCGAGCCAATCTCATCACGCGCGAAAGTAAAAAGACTGTGGATCATGAAGAGCTGCGGAAGGATTGGCGCGAACGCGCGGAGAAAGTGGATATCCAATGGCCCGAGCCACAAGAATCAAAGGAACATGATCGGCAAGCCTCGAAGGAAGCGATCTCATTTGCCAGAGATCATGCTTTCGAGCGTAGCTCCGTTGTTCACAGACACGATCTCCTGGAAGCATCCTATGAATATGGAATTGGAAGATCCACCGTAGAAGATATCGATTCCTCATTTCGGCAATCGATCCAATATAAAGATCTGATTCGGGTTGATGAAGATCACTTCACAACAAGCGAAGCGATTCAGCGCGAACGTGAAACAGTTTCGATGATGCTATCCGGCAGAAATAGAAGCGAGCAGATTGCAAGCAGCCGTGAGCTGGAAACTCCGGATCATTTCACGGAAGGGCAGAAGGATGCAGCGAATCTGATATTAACAAACCGTGATTCTGTGGTTGGCGTTCAAGGATACAGCGGCAGCGGAAAAAGCAGCATGCTGGAATATGCGCGGGAGCAAGCGGAAGAACGCGGATGGAATGTCCGCGGATTTGCACCAAGTGCTCAAGCAGCGGAGGAACTGGAAAAGAAAAGCGGAATCAAATCACAGACTCTCACATCACATTTAAATGAACTTGATGCGGAAAAGACACCACAAGTGCGAGCCAAAGAAATGTGGGTTGTTGATGAAGCATCGATGATGAGCACCAGCCAGGCACACGATCTTCTAAGGCAATCAGACCGACGCGGAGTGAAGGTCGTTCTGATCGGAGATACAAATCAGCTTGCTTCAGTGGAAGCAGGAGCACCATTTCAGCAATTGCAAAACGAAGGAATGAAGACTGTTGAGATGCGCGAAATCCTCAGACAGGAAGAAGGTTCGGCACGCAGATCGGTTGAGCTTCAATATGAAGGCGAGCAACGCCGCGCTCTTTCAATCATACCAACCATAGAAGTGCAAGATAGGATCGAACGGCATCAGGCTGTTGCCGATGATTACTTGAAAGATCGAAATGGAGCTGTTGTGATTACTTTAACGAACAGCGATAAGGATTCGATCAACAGCAAAATCCGAGAAGGCCTAGTAAAGCAAGGAGAACTTGGGGATCAAGCCAGTAAATACAACCGTGCTTGTTCAAAAGGATCTGAGCAGAGCTGAGCTGAAAGATTCTGCTAGTTATGAACGTGGGGATGTGATTCGGTTTGGAAGCGATCAAAAGAGAATGAGAATCGAACGCGGAACATACGCAGAAGTGGTAACAAGCACAGATCGTGATGGTGTGCTGATCCGCAATGACAAGGGCGAAGTGCATAACTGGAATCCAGCGAAAGCCGGAAGAGCGATTGAGGTTTACCGCGAGGAACAGCGTGAGATCCGGGCCGGAGAGAAAATCCGATTCACACGGAATGATCATGAGCGGGGCTTCGTCAACAACAAAACGGCGGTAATCAAAGAAGCCGGCGAGAGGGAAGCTATCCTTATATATAAAGGAAGCGAACAGAAGATCAGTCTCACTTCAAAGAGGAATCATTTCGATTATGCCTATGCCGGCACAGCGCATTCAGCTCAGGGAATTGATGCCGAGCGGGCAATTGTAGATCTTGATACAAAACAGCGCAGATTGATTGGCCGCGAGTCGGTTTTAGTTGCGACCAGTCGAGGCAAACAGGGAACCAGAATCTATACGGATAACGCAGCAGCACTTCCGTGGCGTGCGCAAGAATCACATGCGCAGAAAATCGCATCTCATGAAATGGCAAATGCTCCCCATCCACACGCCGGCTCAATCTCAAACGCCATCCGAATTGCCTTCCGGCAAGGGCATCGGTTTAGGAATGTGAGCATCACGCAATGAAACCTGACGAACTCATTGTGGAAATTGCAGGAGTCATGGAACTAAAAGAAGAAGTATCGAAACTGCGTCAAGCTGTTGATGCTCTCATTGTTGAGATCCAGCGAAACACGCGAAACCCCGAAGAAAGCGAACAGCGCTATCTGAGTCTCCGTGAAATGCAGACTTATACTGGTTTGAGCCCAAATACAATTTTGAAATATTTCACGCCCGCAAAATTAGATGGGAAATTACTGTTCGATAAGCTCGCTGTCGATGCAATCCTCAAAGAGCTACAGTTTACGAACAACGGAAGACGAGATGCAAGATTTCAAAAGACGAATTGATTCCTTGGCTTCAAACGCTTCCTGATATTTCATCAATTTGATGATTTTCAACGCTACATCTCTTTAGCGAGATGATCGCTTTCTTTCTTGAAACTCTCTCATTATCTTTGGGCAGCCAATTGATCACAGGGTGCTCCTGTTAGCATTGTAGTCATACAAGAATTGCTCGTAGTCTTGTCTGAATTTCTGTTTTGTGCAATCTTCAATGAACCGAGGCCGAGCTTTCATAGAAAATTCCTGTGTCTGTTGCAACGTGCGTGGATTCAGAGAACTAAAACAATTGAATAGGATTTAGGATGAAAATGAATTGAAGCTTCCTGTGAATTCATTAAGTGGAAAGTCAATCAGAATCCACTGGTTGGACGCTCTGATGTTATGTTCGGAAACGCCAATTTCCGGAGAAGATTAAAAGCGCAATCCAAGGCCAGTAACATGTGAACCGAAAATATTACTCGGAAGATCGTGCCATCTGGTTTTTCGGTTTTGATTCGCGCTGTTCGGCACCATGGGCTTCAGAACGTTCACTTTTTGGTTCGGATTTTTCTTGCCTTTCGTGTGATAGTTGTACCTTTTGCGCTCTTTCTTCCACTGATGTCCAATATTTTCTTGCATCCTTGGCAAACTTAATTTCTTTCATAAAAGCTTATCCTTGTTTTAGTTTAGGTTTTTTCGCCAGTTTTTTCTTGCTTTGGACAAGAATCTTGGTTACAAGTATTTCTCGGCTGAGATACGAATTGGGTGACAATGGGTCTCGCAATTGCGCATTTTTAGGGTCAAAAATTATTCTCATATCGTCTTTGTCTTTCCGGCTCAGTTTCCTGCCGGGCCTAGAAATGGAAAATAAATCCAAGTACTTTGATGGGCCAATTCCAACAAAATGTTCAAAATGAACTATATCTTTCCGTGGATCCAATTTATCGTGTTCTATAGAATCAGAATGCAGTTCAAGAGCACGACTCTTTCGATAAGGCTCTATGTAAACTACTCGTTCAATCCCTGAAGCCACAATTAGCTTAGCACATTCATGACAAGGAAAAGTTGTGCAATAAAGTATTGCGCCCCGAATAGAAATTCCTAGTCTGGCTGCTGAGGATATTGCGTCCATTTCAGCATGCGCTTCACGCATGAATTCAACCAGCTTCATGATTCTTGTGTTTTCTAGGTGCATCCTTAGCGCTTTCACATCTGGAATGGCAACTCCAGGATTTGCGGATTGTAGTACTTTGTAAACATCGTTCAGCATTTCCAATTCATATTTAGCTGCGGAGTCTTCTTTCTTTGTTATTTCGCGACTATCATTTGTATCATCTTCCCAATAAAGTCCACCCTTTGCCTTCGGCACATCATTACAGCCCATTGAAAAAATTTGACGATCGTTGGCAGATGCTATTGCTGCCCCAATTTGCCTGGAAATCGCACCGGATCTGAGTGAAGCGGAAAATGCCTCAAACATACAGTATTCGTCTTTAGTTGGTGTCGAAGAAATTCCGTTTGGGCTCTTCCGGCTTGATGAAACGTCACCCATAACTAGATGAAGAAATCTTTTTATTTCGTAACGAACTGAGTTACGATTTGCCGGGGAAGAGAAAGTCACGAATAGATCTGCCAATTGAAAAGCGTCCTCCATCCGTTGACCATAAGTAAAAGGTTCTCTCTCATCGCGGAGAATAAGGGATTCAGAATCCTTCTTGCATTGTTGGTATTTTGAATTCTTTTCATCGATTGGTGCGTTGCGCTCTTTTGCAAATCTTTCAGCCAATGAGTTTATTCTCACTTCACGGGGCGCATGAACGCCGATCAAGAAAAAGCCAGAGCCGTAGACCCGGCGGAGAGTATGAACCTCATCGGGATGTTTTAGGGAAGAAAGAATATGCGCAATGCGTCTAAATGGCTTTGGCTCATGCCCATCACTCTTTCTTTGCTCTGCAATCTTGTCAATCGTAACAAGTGCTAATAAATCACCACGATCGGCTTTCAGGCGTAAGGCGTTGCCCAGATCCATGTAAGTGCTGATATGTTTGAAAAGACTGCTATCATCAAGTTTAATTTCTTTGCCACTTTCATCAGCAAGACCCAAAGGTTCAAACAGATGCATCGCTCCACTTACGATAATCTTTCGGATATTTTTATAGTTAAGTTCGCCTAATTCGGCTTCCAATTCCGTTATAAATTCATCTCGATCGATACCAAGTTGCAAGACCAAACCAATAACAATTTCAGCGTTCGGATACTGAAACTGATCGCTCTCAGCGTACGGTCTCATAGGCTCTATACAATGTTATCACTTTCGCTTTTTATTCGCCTCCGTTAGAGGCCAAAATTCCCTCAAAAAAGTACTATATCAAAACGTCAAACACAGAGGAGGGTTACAACAATGCAACCATGTGCGATACCTTTTAACGTATATAGAATTTTGCCACTATCAACCCTAGCCAGGAGCTTATCCTTCATTAGAATCTCTGTGAATTTCGCTGTGCTGGATGCTATGACTTTTGGAGGATTTGAGCTCGAAAACAGTGACAGGTTGTCTTTACATATATATGATAATCGCAATATCCACCAAAGAGATAGCCAGATAGAGCAAGTGAATGGAGGATTTTTCTCAAGTACTTGCTAAAGAGTTTATTGTGAAATGATGTAGGTTTTACTTGCAATAGCTTGCAAGGTTTCGGCTCGTTTGATGGATTTTGATGAGCTTTGAAGAAAAAATGCTCGTCGATTACTACTGAATTAGAAGGATTAAGAGTCAGATGCTCTGCCAATTGAGCTAACGGCCCGTGATTTTGAGTGGAGATGTAGTCTATTGATGGTTTTGCATGTTGTCAACTTTGAAGGGTCGCAGTCGATTTTGCTGTGAAAGTCCGAAGTGAAAATGCAAACACAAAAAAGAAAATCAGCAGATCAATCGGAGCTCTGTATCTTGGATTTCCAACTTCAACCAGTGTAGAAATCGCAAAAGTATAAAGCACATAAACGAGAGCCAGCATCAAAATAAAAAAATTCTGCCAGATGATTTGCCTTATAGTTTTGAGCTGCGTTCGCAGTTCACGATTCACAAATAACAGAGCCATTGTGCTGAAAATAAATGCGACTTGAATAGAAGAACATTGAAATTACAATCGCATGAATCAAACCCAAGCAACAATTGGAATTTTCTTGATCCAAAATGCGCAATCGGTTGTTGATTCCGGAAACCAAAATGTTATTGCTGCCGCTCCAACGTCACGGATATATTCCAACGGTGCAGAAAGGATCAAGCGGACATTCATTTTTGAAAGTGTTTTTGATAATTCCCCTTTGTTCAACTGCGTGACAGCCATCAACTCCGGAATTGTACCTTTGCCTCTTGCTTCTTCCAGTGACGGCGGCCAATACATGTCGGGATAATATCCTTTCCAGATATACATCATTCCTGTTTTTGAAACTCCGTTTACCAGACTGTCATTGCGATAACGGATCAAAATATCACGGATAGGCCCGGCTGGAAGTCTTTCCAACACTCGCGCCGTTCTCGTGCACAGATTAAAGCCGATTAATGGAGTCATTCCGTAAAATCCAAATCGTGCACCGTTGTAACCAACATAAGATCCAATAATGATTGCCGATGTAACTACAACAATTATGGCAGATCGAAATTTCTTAACACCGGGTGCTAATACAATCAGTGCTGCAACAGGTACAAACAACATCTGATAAGAAGGCCTGACCAGTGCTGATAGTGCAAGAAGAATTGATGTTGGAACTAATAACCTATATTTTCGATTCGCAAACCAGAATGCAAACAACACAAAACTAAAAACCAAAACAAACTCAGTCATCGCTTCAGTCATAATGTATCCACATAGAACGGAAACGACTCCCGGCGATAACGCAACTAAAGCAAAAAGAATTCTGCGAGCTGCTGATACTTCTAATCGCTGCATCAAGTACAGCAATAACGCGATTGATGCGAGATGAAAAAATAGCTGTACGAAATATAGTGGTCTACCGGAGCCGGTAAGAATTAATAATGCTGGAAATCCTGGAACACGATCCAGCGGGCGCTCAATATTTCCGGATTGAATAACTTTTGCTGTCCAAATATATTCGTCCGTATCTCCCATTACCCTTACGGGAGCTTTTGGCCAAAGAAACACGTAAATGATGCCTGAACCTAATAACAGCATTGCAAAAATCAGATTCAGCTTATTCATGCCTTTTGATACTGGCAACCTATCATTTTGTTAAAAAGTCACTATTTAAAGGAGTCACTTTTTAAGTTTCGGCTTCAACACGTTGAAAACAGTTGTTGCCAGAACTTTCGCACCCTCAGGATTCGGATGACTCAAGTCTTCTTGGATCAACTTTTCTGATTGCACCACACCTTCCAAAAAAAACGGAATAAATGGCGTTTGATATTTTGCAGCTAATGAACGATATGCTTCATGAACTTCTTTTCTATATTCAGGACCGGAATTTGTTGGCGATTCCATTCCTGCAAGAACGACCGTTATTCCACGAGATTGCATCGTTTCAATCATCTTTGCTAAATTTTGCTTCATTAATTCAATGGGCAATCCACGAAGAATATCATTTGCGCCAAGTTCTAAGACCACAATCTTCACATTTTCATCCAGCACCCAATCCATGCGCCGCAAGCCACCGGCGGAAGTATCCCCTGAAACTCCAGCATTCACAACTTCGTACTCATAGCCTGCTGAATCCAGCATTGATTGGAGGTTTGCAGGATATGTTTCTTTGGCAGTCAAACCCAGACCTGCAGTGAGGCTATCTCCAAATGCGACGATTTTTGGACGTTGTTTGGCGGGCGGCGCAGCAGAATGTTCAGGTGGCGGAGTCGATTTATTATTACAACATGCAAAAACTAACGCTAAAATGGCAATCCAGTATTTCGACTTCATGAACGAAAATATAGATTATTACAGCAGAGACGCAAAATTATGATCGAACTAATCAACGTATCAAAAATTGTTCCGTCAGGGAATCAGAATCTCACAATCCTGGATTCTGTAACCCTAACGATTCCTGATTCGCAGTTTCTTGCTGTAACCGGTCCATCGGGAAGCGGCAAATCCACATTACTTGGCTTAATTGCTGGATTAGATGCACCGAACAGCGGTGATATCAGGATCGATGGACAATCTATAAACGGAATGAGCGAAGATCAACTTGCAGATCTTCGCGGCAAAAAAATCGGCTTTGTGTTTCAAGCCTTTCATCTAATTCCATCGTTGACTGCATACGAAAACATTCTGGTTCCGATGGAAATTGCAGGTTACGAAGATGCCCGTGCGCGTGCACTCAATTTGATGGAAGATATCGGACTCACTCAGCGTTCGCATCATTATCCATCGCAGCTTTCAGGTGGTGAACAGCAGAGGATCGCGATCGCTCGCGCCTTCGCAAACAATCCATCGATTCTATTAGCGGATGAACCCACCGGCAATCTGGATTCACATAACGGTCAGCATGTTTTTGAATTGCTGGTGAAAATGAATCGAAGCCGCGGAACTACATTGGTTCTGGTTACACATGAACAAGATCTCGCTGCGATGGCGGATCGCCACATCAGGCTTCGTGATGGCCGGATTGTTGAAGATAGTGAGCCATCTGAACTGGAGACTTCCCGCACATGAAATTTGTTTTAGCAATGGCTTTACGTGAAACACGCGCCTATTGGAAGCGATTGTTGTTTTATTTCATCTGCGTGGTGATCGGCGTCGCTGCAATTATCACGCTGCGATCAGCGATCAGGAATTTTTATCAGGTAATGGCTGGCGATGCGCGAACGATTTTAACTGCTGACATCGCTATTGATTCCAACAGGCCATGGAGTAAAGGCGCGCTTGCTGCAATTGAAGTGTTTGCGAAATCGCAGCCAGTGGTTGATCGCACCGAAACAATTGAAGCACCTACGATGCTTCGTCCTGCAGATCCAAAACATGAAGGCGCCATCATGGTGGATTTGAAAGCCGTAGAACAAAGATTTCCATTTTACGGACAAATCACGCTCACTGATGGCCGCATTTTCAATACATCGATGTTGAAAAATCAGGGCGTTTTGGTTGGGCGCGGAGTTTTAGATCGGCTGTCATTGAAGGTTGGAGATTTTGTAAAAATCGGAGATCTGATTTTTGAAATTCGCGGCATTATTGATCGCGAACCTGGAACCGGACTCGGGTTTCGATTCAGGACCGCGCGTTTTTCTGGAACGTTCCGCAATTGAAGAAGCCGGCTTGACTGGATTCGGCAGCAGAGCCCGACGCCGAATTCTGTTGAAAGCTCCTAACGCAGATGTAAACAAGTTGGTAAAAGAAATTCGTTCCGCATTAAAAAATAATTTGATCCGTGTTCGTTCCTATCGTGATTCACAAGAGCGCTTGAATGAGCAATATACACGCGCTGAAAATTTCCTTTCGTTGACCGGACTCGTAATTCTCGTGCTTGGTGGAATCGGGATTTCCAGTGTGACCAGAGTGTTCATTGAACAAAAACGAAAGACTATTGCCGTGCTGAAGTGTGTTGGCGGAAAAGGATTGCAAGTAACTGCGTCATATCTAATTCAAATTACAGCATTAGGAATTTTGGGAAGTCTGGTTGGAGTGGCAGTTGCGAAATTAGCTCTGTTTCTGATTCAAAAATATTACGCAGCGAGTCTTCCACCGGAAATGGTTTACAATCTGCAGCCCGGAGCGGTGCTTCAAGGCATCGGTGTTGGAATTCTGGTAACGATTCTTTTTTCAGCAATGCCTTTATTGCGGATCCGCTTGATCAGACCGAATGTTTTGCTGCGTGATGAAAATCAAATTGTAACACGTAAGTTCGATCCATTGCGTTGGGGGATCGGAACGATAGTAGCAATCGGTTTGATATTGCTCTGTTCATGGCAAGCAGGTTCCATCCGCATCGGATTATTTTTTCTTGGCGGACTTTTGACGGTTGCAGGCATTCTTTATGTTGCTGCGCTTTTGATCATGAGATTGATGCGGCGCATTTCAACGATTCGTTCATTTCCTCTGCGATATGCAATCAGCAGTTTGTACCGTCCTGGTAATCAAACCAGGATCATTGTGCTTGGCACCGGCCTTGGAGTTTTCTTCATTGTCGCAACTTATTTTTTGCAAATGAATTTGATGCGTGAATTTGATATGGAACGGCGTGTAAATACACCCAATCTTTATTTGATCGATATTCAAGCTGATCAATCAGAAGGCGTGAAGAATTTGATCAAACAACAGACCGGCGAAAATGTGGATCTGGTGCCGACGGTTCGTGCAAGAATTTTCGCCATCAATGGAGTGGAAGTAAATTTTGAAAATCCGGAGCATCGCAAAGATCGTGATCGATTAGGTTTTGAATACAATCTCACTTATCGATCAAAATTACAGCCCACCGAAGAAATTGTTGAAGGCAAGTTTTGGGATGACAAACCTTCCAGTGAACCGGAAATATCAATAGATGAACCGCTGAAAGGAATGATGGGGTTAGATCTTGGCGGCACGATCACATTTGATATTTTAGGCCGCAAGATTACGGCAAAAGTTACCAGCTTCCGGCGGATCGATTGGCGAAACTCGCGCACTGCATTTTATATTCTGTTTCGTCCGGGTGTGTTAGAAAAAGCTCCACAAATGATGATTGCACCGGTGGATGGTCCGGCAGATGAAGCAAAACGATCGCAGTTTCAAAGAATTTTGATTGACCGATATCCCAATATCACCATCATCGATGTTGTTGATATTTTGCGTGGTGTCAGAAAACTTGTTGATCATGTGACATTAGCGATTTCGTTCATCGGGAGTTTTGTCTTTTTCAGCGGCGTTTTGATATTAGCCGGCTCCATTGCAATGACAAAGTTTCAACGAATTTATGAAGCTTCCGTTCTAAAAACATTAGGTGCGCGCCGGAGTTTAATTCTAAAAATACTGATCCTGGAATACGGAGTTTTAGGTTTGGTCGCAGGAACGATCGGCTCCACTGCCGGTGCTGCACTTTCGTGGGGCATCAGCAAATATGTTTTTGAGATTCCATGGGATTATTTCCCGAGCATTCATGTTTTAGGACTGGCTCTCGCGGCAATCGCTGTAATGCTGGTCGGGGCCTTCTCCAGCGTCGATATTCTCGCCCGAAAACCCTTAGCTACGCTACGTAGTTTATAGGGACAACCGGAAGGTGTCCTGCTATCTAAGGAGGGCGACCTTCCGGTCGCCCCTACAGATCCTACAGAACTTCCAGTGCTCTATCCTCGTTATTAATTACATCGATGTTCAAAGCGGGGTAAGGCTATGAAAAACAGGATCAGTTTGTTTCTTTTCGCAGTGATGGCGATGTTTGCACTTTCAGCGCAAGCAGCGTCAAAAGAATGGTTACATATTCACGTGGATGACAAGAACAAGGAAGAAAAAGTCAGAATTAATATTCCACTTTCCTTGATGGAAACCATGTTGCCAATGATTGAAGACGAAGCAATTAAAGATGGGAATATCGAATTGCACGATCGTAATGTGAAGATCTCCGAATTGAAAAAAATGTGGAAGTCTTTTAAGGAAGAAGGAGACGCCGAATTTGTGACAGTTGAAAAGAAAGGCGAAAATGTTCGCGTCTTTACCAGCGGAAATTTTCTGATGGTGCAAAGCTACAAAACAACTGAAGGAAATGTGAACATCAAAATTCCGCTGGCAGCAGTGGATGCGATGCTTTCAGGATCCGGTAATGAGTTGAATCTTGCAGCCGGAGTAAAAGCGCTGAAAGACAGCGGCGTTCGTGAATTGATCACAGTTGAAGCGGATAACTCCAAAGTTTTGGTTTGGATTGACGATCGCAACATCGCGAAGTAGGAGCTGCTATGTTAAAGATCATTGCTATCACACTGACCGGTGTAATGGTTTTGACTTGCATGGTAGCTTTTTACGCATTTCAAACCGGGATTGCTGTTATTAATGTTCACGATAAAGTTCACGGCAAACGTGTTTTCGTTCCGGTGCCCGTAGGGCTAATGAATTTTGGTTTGAACATGATACCAGGTGAAATGCTGAGCCAGGTGAGAAACGATTTAGGTCCACATAGAAAAATCGTTCAATCACTTGCCAACGAATTGGAAAATATGCCGGACACCGATTTTGTTGAGGTGCAAGGCAAAAACGAACACGTTCTTGTTTCCAAGAATGGCCGCAATCTGATTATCGATGTTCAAACACCGGAAGAAACTGTGTACGTAAGTATTCCGATCCGTTCTACCAGTAGTATCGTTGCTAAATTAGCTTCGATGAACGATAGGAACTAAAACGTACACCGGAGTCAGTACAGGCCAGATTTAATGTTGTGAAGGTTTTAAGAACGGACCAAGAACACATTCTTACGTCACTCCTTAGTCTTCCGGGCTAATTGTTTTAGCACCAATCACCAGTGATAGAATCTTTTTCAGAAGCTGAATCAATGATTCTTTCAACTGGTTCCGATCTCGGCTCATATAGAATCCTTTCCCAGCTTGGCACGGGTGGAATGGGTGAAGTCTATCGAGCAAAGGATTCGCGTTTGAACCGGGATGTTGCCATCAAGGTTCTTCCGGAACGCCTGGCGGGAGATCAAAATGCTTTGATGCGTTTCCAAAAAGAAACGATGGCACTTGCCGCACTTTCGCATCCAAATATTCTTCGCATTTACGATATTGGTACCGACCGAGGCATCAGCTATGCAGTAACCGAGTTGTTAGAAGGGGAGACTCTTCGTCAGAGGATGAATCATGCGCGTATTACATGGCAACAAGTTATTGAGTTTGCTACTTCCATCGCAGATGGTCTTTCTGCAGCACATGCAAAAGGAATCGTTCATCGGGATCTTAAACCTGAAAATATTTTCTTAACTTCTGATGAAGGCCTTAAGATTTTGGATTTCGGCCTGGTGCGTAGAGATACGTCTGATTCTGCTGACGATTTAAGTTCGATTCCAACGGACTTGCCTACACAAACAGGTGTAGTACTGGGAACCGTTCCATACATGTCACCGGAGCAAGCGCGTGGAGAAAAAGTAGATGGCAGGACCGATATCTTTTCTCTGGGTTGTATTTTGTACGAAATGCTTGCTGGTCAGCGCGCGTTTGCAAGAAATACAAATGCAGAAACTCTAGCAGCAATCCTTAAAGAAGATCCGCCACGGATTGTATTGCCTGAGGGCGCGCCTCAAGAATTGGAAATCATCATTTCGCATTGTCTGGAAAAAAGTGTAGACTCCCGCTTTCAATCCTCGCGCGATCTTGCATTTCACTTGCGACAAGTTCAGCCAAAAACCTTATCCTCTCAGGCCGCCTCTATTAGGACTGGGCATCCTAAACACTCTCGATTCAATTATGTGACGTCCGTTTCCATGATCATTCTTGCCGCCGGATTGCTATTTGTTCTTTGGAAATTCAACACAGGAAATCGCAATGTACCAGATCAGCTTCCTTCCATTCGATCATTGGCGGTAATGCCACTAACAAATTTTTCCGGCGATCCGAGCCAGGACTATTTTGCGGATGGTATGACTGAAGCCTTAATCACCGACCTTGCTCAGATCAAATCGATCAAAGTAATATCACGCACTTCCGTTATGCACTATAAAGGAACACAAAAGACTTTGAAGGAAATTGCGGGTGAGTTAAAGGTAGATGGAATTGTAGAAGGATCGATAATCCGTTCCGGTGACAGAATCAGGATTACAGCGCAATTGATTCAGGCAGCGAGCGATCAGCATTTATGGGCTGAAAGCTATGAACGGGATGCCCACGATATTCTTGCGTTGCAAAGTGAAGTAGCCGGCGCAGTCGCGCGAAAGATTAAAGCCACATTGACATCCGATGAAGAGAAACATCTCACTCAGACAAAAAAGGTAGACCCTGAAGTTCACGAACTTTATATGAAGGCCCGATACTTTACAGCCAAAGGCCAGGAAAGCGATCTCAAAACCGCAGTTGATTTACTTCGAACTGCAATTGATAAGGACCCGAACAATGCTCAACTTTATGTTGGTCTATCTGCAGCATATGCCGGATTTGCTGACTTCTTCTTAGCACCTGCTGATGTAATGCCTCAGGCGAAAGCTGCCGCGTTGAAAGCAGTGAAACTGGATGACAATTCATCTGAAGCTCATACCGTTCTGGGGAGTGTACAGCTTCTTTTTGATTACGATTGGCCTGGCGCAGAACGTTCTCTTCAACGTGCGCTTCAGTTGAACACCAATAACGCTGAAGCCTATCAATGGTACGCAATTCTTTGTGCAGTTCTGGGGCGCAGAAATGAAGCCTTGTCTTTACAAAACAAAGCCTACGAACTAGATCCGCTCAGTCCGTTTGTTAATAGTTATGCGATATGGGTTTCCTTTTTAACAAAAGATTATGACCTATCCATGGAATATGGCCGTAAAGCACTTGAAATTGACCCTAAATATCCCTTGTACTATTTCCAGTTAAGTTACACTTATGCCGAGAAAATGGATCGTCAACACGCGATCGCAGCGGCTGAGAAAGCTTTACAACTTTACGAAACCCCGATGTTTATGATGGGCGTTGCGCAACATTACGCAGCAGGTGGCAGAACCAAGGATGCAAAACGGTTGCTGAACCATCTGATAGAGATCTCCGGAAAGCATTACGTATGTCCTTATGAAATGGCTGTCATCTATTTATACCTGAACCAAATCAACACTGCGCTTGATTGGTTGGAAAAATCCTATGATGATCGTTCTATGTGCATCATTTACATAAAGTCAGATCCGAGGCTAGTTTCCATACATTCCGATCCTCGTTACCAGAAATTGTTAAAGAAAATGAAACTTCCAGCGAACTAAAAACGTACACCGAAGCCAAGTACAAATTGACTGTCGTCCGATAGAATCACTTTCGGTTGAATGTAGGGGATGACGCGTCCTGATGTTTTGAAGCCCACACCCATGAACAGATTTACTCCAAAATCGGTGTCGCTTGGTGCGCGTCCATCAGGATTGAAGTGAAGAATTGCATGACCAGCCCCCGCCCAAACATAAAGGTCTGAAGAGACATCGAAATCGTAATGAAAATCAAAGTTCGCAGTGACTATATCAACATCACCAAATCCAAACTCTACATTCGGATTAAACCACCACGATCTTGATACGGGAACTAAAATATCTCCGCCAATAAAAAATGCATCCGGATCAAAATAAGCACCAGCTCTGATTCCTGGATGTACCTGTGCTTGAACTGGACTTGCAAATAAGAATGCAGTCAGCAAAGAAAGACCAAGAACAAAGAGTTTGATTTTCATCCTAACCTCCAGCGAGATAGCCTGTTTAAGATAAATAGGCTTATGGAGGCTTATTTCAATCTTTGTCTCTCAGCGGTAAAAATTAACTTCCTGGAGGCGGTGCGATCTGACTTTCTGAACCGCGTCTCAGTGGGCGTGCCTCATCTTTGATTTGCTGCAAAAAGTACGGTTTCAAATCCATCTGAAAATAAATTTCAGCAAATAATTGCACCAACTCTCCCACCAACGTGTAAACCTCTTCGTACAAATTTGTATGCAGTGGTTGAGCTCTTCCATGCAAAAATTGAATTCGATAATCTTGTAAATCTTTTATTTTGCGTTTAATTTCCGCACTCGGATCTTCAAGATGTGCACCTTCAATTAAGAAATCAAATTTTTCCTGCCATGGTAAGTGACGAATTACCGGACGTTCAAAAATCCATGGCAATCTTTTGTGATCCATAAATGATTGAAACACTTCCGAAAGAAGTGCTTCAAAAATTGAAAGACCAAGCATTAGAACAGCTTGATTGCGCCAGGACTCTTTGGAGGCATAAACGTGTTCAAGCAATTCCATCAGATTTTTGACAGTCGGCGAATATAGCGGATGAAAAGTTCCTGCTTCTGCGTGATTGCAATAAGGACAATGAACGTTATCTGGTGAAACAACGGTGAATGGTTTTTCGCACCGTGGACATAAAAGAAACGTTGCGAAGTAGTTCAAATTTCGCATGAATTGAGCCTCCTCTCCCTTCACTATTGTCGCTGAGTCCAGCCAGAAAATGCAACCACAGAAATGCGGAATTCGACGAAAGAACAGAATTTAATCACGGAATCGCGGAATTCACGGAATTTTCTTAAAGATTTAGAAATTCCGTGTTTTCAGTGAGTTCCGTGCTTCCGTGATCAAAATAAATTTTGATCCTATGGCTTGAATTAGACCCAAAAAAGTTCTAATGTTCGACACATGGATAGTGGGCGAGGGTTATCGATCCGAATTATCGCTTTTGTCGCGTTTAGCGCGATGTGCTATTTTGGCGCTCCAGTCATTATTACGATGGTACTGGCGATTATTCTCGCCTATGTTCTTGATCCGATCGTCACATTCTTTGCGCGATTCCGCGTTCCACGCAGTATCGGAATTCTGATTGCCTTTCTGGTCACCGCCATAATCTTCGGCGGTCTGATCATGTTATTTGTTGAACGAACTCAGGATTTTGCAAAAAATCTTCCGAAATACAGATCCCGGATCGTTGCAGTGCAACGCAATATTAATCAAAAGATTCGAACGTGGCAAAAACGTTCAGAAGAAATTGGCTCTACTATTGTTCCTCAAACAAAAAATGAACCTGCACCGATTCAAATTAAGGAATATTCAACCTGGGGCGATTTGCTCTTTCGTGAATTGGATCCGGTTTATGATTCGTTACTATTAATTGGATTTTTTCCATTCCTTGTTTATTTCCTGCTGTTGGAAAAAGAAGAAATAGAAGTTTTTGTTTCCAGTGTCTTGCGTTCACAAACGCGACTTTCCGAGCAATTTGTTGATGATACCGCAGAGAAACTGGTGAACGATGTAAACTCAAAAATCCGAGGATTTGTATTTGGCTATTTGCTGAGTTCTTTGATTTTGTTCTTTATTGCCTGGCTGATCTTTTTTCTATTCGGTGTTGAACAAAGTATCGTCTGGGCATTATTGTTTGCTATCCTAAACGTACTTCCATTTGTTGGTGCATTTTTAGGAATGATTCCGCCGATTCTAATTGCAGTTGTTCAGTTTGGAACCTTTCAGAAAGGGATCATACTTATTGTGATCTGTATCACTTTGCATCTTGTTTATGCAAACTGGTTAATTCCTCGCACAACAGGACCTCGCACACAATTAACGCCGTTGATATCATTGATGGCGATGATGTATTGGGGATTTTTGTGGGGTGGAATAGGAATCCTATTAGCCGTTCCTATGACAGCTTCCCTGCGAAGTATCTGGACGCAATACAGTTCATTAAGAGTCAAAGATAAAATTATAGGTGAAGCCGAAGAAGAGACGGGATCCGCCTTAGGCGGACCCCGGTGAAATTTAATTCAGATAGCTCGCCAGTGCAGGCGCGACGGACGAACGCCGCAATTTCCCAAGAGCCTGGGCCTCAATCTGCCGGATCCTTTCGCGAGACAAATGCATCCTGTCTCCAATTTCCTTCAAAGTCATCGGATCATCAGTGTCCAGACCAAATCTCAATCGCAGCACCTTCTCTTCCATATTCGATAATGTTCCCAGCGATTCTCCGATTTGTTCCTTCAAATGCTGGTTCACAGTCTGAATATCAGCCGATTGAATTCGATGCTGCTCCAGAGTGTCTCCTAAAACCAGATCACCAGAATCATCAATTGGATGATCCAGGGATAAAGTTCCGGCTGCTGCCTCCAGCGAGGCGTTTAATTCGTTCAGAGTTACGCCAATTTCTTTTGCAAGATCTTCGCGCGAAAGCGTCACATTGTCCTCACTCTTTCTTTTAGCAAGAGTTGTGGCGACACGATATAGAATGTTCGCAGTCTTTGGCGAAACTCGAAATACCTGGCTCGCCTGCGATAGAAAATGCAGGATCGCCTGACGGATCCACCACACCGCATACGATGTAAATCGTACCCCTCTTTCGGGGTCAAATCGGCGGGCTGCTTCCATCAAGCCGATATTTCCTTCATTAATTAAATCAAGGAACGGCAAACCAGACTTTCTGTATTTCTTAGAAATCTTAATAACGAACCGTAAATTCGATTCGATCAGCTTTTGCAATGCTTCACGATCGCCGTATTGCTGCACACGTCGACCTAGTTCTTTTTCTTCCTCCGCGGTAAGCAAAGGAATCTTTGAAATCTCTTTGAGATACAACCTCATCGCTCTGTTCAGCGATTTGTCTTGTTTGTTTGTTGTCTTCTTTTCAGCCATCATTTTCCAACCATCCTTTCGCGATTCCCCTTTTTTGCCTATTTAGCTATAGACGCCCAACTTGGCCAAAAGGTTTTGTTCGCTTCTTATTCTTTTCCTTTCCCTATATATTCAATTGATCTTTTATGCAAGAAATAGACCATAAAACACCATATTTCTCCTCGACGAGAGCTCTTCTTTTCAGTGCTCAAACGTCAGAAATTTGAGACACAGCGTGTGACAAATGTCCTCAATAACCAATGACGGGGGGAAACGTAGTTTCGATGAAGAATTAAAAGATCAGAAATTCAACTTATTTGAAGCAACACATCACCAAATATAAGCCTAAACACCGTAATTTCAAGTAGTTCTGGGTGGGTTGCAGCATCAAAACCGCTATCGTATTATTAGGTCGCGTTTCCCAGGCCGACGTAGCTCAGCTGGTAGAGCAACTGATTCGTAATCAGTAGGTCAGGAGTTCAAATCTCCTCGTCGGCTTATATCCTAGCACTACTGTCAAGCCCCTCACGTTTCACAATGTGAAACGTCGTTTCAAAATAGAGCACGGGCATTAATAGAAGGCACAATTTCTTGCTAAGGAAATTTCCAGCGGTGGGATTTTAGAATGCGAAAGATAACAATCTTTACGATTCTGTTTTTGCTTTTCAAAACCATCGGTTTTGCAGAAATCCGTGAACCAAAAAGGATGGAGCGCATCACATGCGAAGTAATTAGAGTTTCAGAATTCGAAACGAATCCTGATGCTCAAACGAATCGTGATGAAGAAAAGGAAGGATGGGTCAAGAGACATCCCATAGTTTCAGGAATCCTTATCGGTTTTGGGATTGGCGCCGGTGTGGGTCAAATATATAGCGGGGATTTTAGTGTGTGGGGTAAGGCAGTCTTTTTTGGTGGAATTGGTGCTGGTGTAGGAGCACTAGCAGGTGCAGCGGCTAAATTGAAGGATAAAGATTAATCATCTACGGAAATTTTGGAGCGGGCTTGTTTCTTTTCTGATTGAGCGTGTTTGTTGGCCAACATTTTTTCTTTGGCTCGTTTCGAACGTTTCCGTTTTTGGCGGCGGATTTTTTCGATACGTTGTTGTTCTGCGCTTTGTTCACCCAGAATTTGATTTTCTAATTTATCCGCAAGCACTCTTCGCGCCCAAAATCGATTCAATGCTTGTGATCTTTCTTTTTGACATTTGACTTCAATACCGGAAGGAATGTGTTTCAAGTAAACGCAGGTTGCAACTTTATTTACGTTTTGTCCGCCATGACCTCCGGAGCGCACAAATTTCTCCACCAGATCCTCATCGCGAATCCCGAGCTTTTCCATCCGCTCTTTTAATGCTTGCTCTTTTTCTATGCTTACTCCGAATATTGACATACCTATCCATTTTAGGCCAAAACGCAGTTAAGTCTGGAAATTTGATGCTATTCTATGCTACTTCTTCTATGCGAAAGACTCTGTTCATCATCGGCATTCTGCTCATAGCCTTTCTTCCTGCGAATGCCAGGATCCAACCTGATACCCCCGACGCGGCAACACTTCAATTATTGATGAAGCGGCTCACGGTGGTTGGCAGTGCGCTTTATGTTGGAGCACATCCTGATGACGAAAATACTGCAGCCCTTTCGTATCTTTCGATGGGAAAATTAGTTCGCACTGCGTACCTTGCTTTAAATCGCGGTGAAGGCGGACAAAATCTAATTGGCCCCGAGCAAGGTGATCAACTGGGTGTGATTCGAACTCAGGAACTTCTTGCTGCCCGAAGCATTGATTATGCCGGACAATTTTTCACGCGTGCAATCGATTTCGGATTTTCAAAAAGTCCGGAAGAGTCGCTTCGCATCTGGGGAAAAGATGAAGTTTTATCGGATGTCGTTTGGGTCTTTCGCAAATTTCGTCCGGATGTAATTATTTTGCGATTTCCCAGCACTGGAAGCGGACACGGTCATCACATCGCATCAGCAATTCTTGCCGAAGAAGCTTTTTCAGCCGCGGCAGATCCATCGCGATTTCCTGAACAACTCCGTTACACAAAACCCTGGAAGGCAAAACGGATCGTTTGGAATCGTTATAGTTGGGGCAGGGATCAAATTAGTGATCAAGAAAAAGCGACGCTCTCAAAGATGGAACTTGGTGATTACAACCCGGTGCTTGGAAAATCTTACACAGAATTAGCCGGAGTAAGTCGTTCGATGCATAAGAGCCAAGGCTTCGGAGATTCTGAAGATCGCGGCCGCATCACAGAATATTTCAAACATGTAGCAGGTGAACCTGCAGGCCAGGACTTATTTGAGGGAATCGATCTAACATGGAATCGAATTCCAGGTGCAAAGGAAGTGAGCACAGTTTTAGATCAGACTGTGAAATCGTTTCAACCGGATAAACCTTCAGCAAGCATTCCAATGTTGCTGAAAGCATATGCTTTGATGAAAAAGATTCCCAAGAACGATGATGTCGATGAAAAAAGGGAAGAAGTGGCCGACGTAATCCGCATTTGTGCTGGACTCTGGCTCGAAGCAATAGCGGATTCAAGTACATCGGTACCTGGAGGTAAGGTGAAGATCATGGCAGCTGCAATCAATCGATCTTCATTTCCACTTCAACTTGATAGTATCGATTTTTGTAAGTCTGATCAGGGGGGCGGGCCTCCGTGCCCGCCATCAGCTGGCGGGCAGGGACGCCCGCCCTCCATGTTGAATTTAGACTTCAACACACCGTCCACACAAACCATTGAATTAAATATTCCGCAAAATGCATCTTATTCGCAGCCATACTGGTTACGCGAGAAAGTTGGAAAAGCTATGGCAAAGGTTGATGATCAGCAGTTGATTGGACTTGCTGATTCACCACCCGCTTATTCAGCGATCTTTCATGTTTCAGCAGGACAGGAAATTCTTGATTTCAAAATTCCTGTTTTATATCGATGGGTTGATCCGGTACTTGGTGAAAGATACAGAGTCTTTGGAATCACTCCGGATGTTTCAATTCAAATTCAACAACCTGTTTCGGTTTTTTCAGATACGGAATCAAAAAATATTTTCATGACGATTCAGGCAAATACAACCGACGTTCAAGGAAATTTGCGGTTGCAATTGCCAAAAGGATGGAAATCAAATCCGGAATCGATTCCATTTCAGTTTGTTAAGAAAGATGAATCGCGCGATTTCGCTTTTCAATTAGTAAGCGATAAAGACGCACAATCTGGTTCGGCGATTGCAGAAGCTGTAGTTGGGGACAAAGTGATTAATACAGGACGTGTCCTGATTGATTATCCGCATATATCGCCGCAAATGATTTTTCCGAAAGCGGAAATAAAACTGGTTCGAGTCGATTTAAAGAAAGCAGGAGATTCAATCGGGTATGTAATGGGATCGGGCGATCAAGTTCCAGAAATTTTGCGACAGGTAGGCTATCGTGTCACATTGCTTTCTGACGAACAACTCAAAGCTGGTGATTTCTCAGGTTACGATGCTATCGTTGTTGGAATCCGGGCGTACAACACACGAACTGTTCTAAAATCTGCGCACAGTAAGTTGATGAGCTATGTTGAAAATGGCGGCACACTGGTAGTTCAATACAACACTTTGCAGCAGCTTGTAATCGAATCACTCGGACCATATCCGCTTCAAATTGGCCGCGATCGGGTATCAGTTGAAGAAGCACCAGTTTCATTTTCGGATAGCTCACATCCTTTATTAAATACTCCGAATAAAATTACCGCTACAGATTTTGATGGTTGGATTCAGGAACGCGGTGTGAATTTTGCGGAGAAATGGGATTCACATTATCAAGCACCGCTTTCTAGCAATGATCCGGGAGAACCTCCAAGGGCGGGCGGGCTGCTTTACACGCGGTATGGAAAAGGTGTTTTTATTTACACTTCTTATTCCTGGTTTCGTGAGCTTCCGGCAGGAGTGCCCGGTGCTATTCGGTTATTTGTAAATCTTGTTTCGGCACGCTGATGGAAAAAAGCACGGACGTTAAGAATCAAACATCAAACGAAAATCCACCGTTCTTTCGTTCGTGGAATGCATGGTATTCGCTGGTTCTCATCTTTCTTACTTTTCTAATTATTCTTTTCTACTGGTTTTCAATCTCGTTTTCGAATTAGGACAGCAATTTTTTAACCACGAAGGTCACGAATGAGCACGAAGATTTCTTTAATGTTTCATTTTCCTTCGTGATAATTCGTGTCCTTCGTGGTTCATTTTAAAGTCCGGCGGGCGGGACGCCCGCATCACCTTACATATGCGGCCACTTGATTGGATCGTACTGAGTGCGTTCCTTGCATTCTCACTTGTATTCGGAATATTCAAGGGACGTGGCAGCAAGAATATCCGCTCATACATGCTCGCTGACCGAAGCATGCCATGGTATGCAGTTGCTCTTTCGATCATGGCCACTCAGGCAACTGCAGTCACTTTCCTTTCCACAACAGGTCAAGCTTACGCAGATGGAATGCGATTTGTGCAATTTTATTTTGGTCTGCCAATCGCAATGGTTATTCTGGCAGCTGTTGCCGTTCCACTTTTTCACAAACTAAATGTCTACACTGCTTATGAATTTTTGGAAAAACGATTTGATTTAAAAACGCGTGTTCTAACCGGATTTATTTTCTTGATTCAGCGCGGATTATCAGCGTCATTAACTCTTTATGCGCCCGCACTAATCCTATCGGTTGTGCTTGGTTGGGATATTAAATGGACTCTTCGCTTAATTGGAGTGATCGTCATTACATACACCGCGCTTGGAGGAGTTAAAGGGGTCAACTGGAATGATTCACTACAATTTTTGATTGTAATGGGCGGCATGGTCGTAGCATGCTTGATGACCATTCATTTGTTACCATCAGACGTTTCATTTCATGATGCACTGAATGTTGCCGGAGTTTCAGGACGCCTTAACGCAGTGGATTTTTCTTTCAGCTTACAAAATCGTTATAACTTCTGGTCCGGACTCATCGGCGGATTATTTGTGGCATTAGCTTATTTCGGAACGGATCAATCTCAGGTTCAAAGATATTTAACCGGAAGATCCATTACTGAAAGCAAGATTGGATTACTGTTCAATGGTCTTGCCAAAGTTCCAATGCAGTTTTTTATTCTGTTTACCGGTGCGATGGTTTTTGTTTTTTATCAATTCATAACTCCACCACTTTTTTTTAACCATGATGAAGTATCAAAAATCCAATCCAGCAACTATTCGGAACGTTATCTTCAACTTGAACAGAAATATGATCAAGCTCACCAACAAAAATCTTCAGCTGCAGTCGCATATTTACATGCAAAAAAATCGGGAAATCACGATGCGGAGCTAGTTGCACGCGAAGCTTTTTTACGTTCCCAGGCGAAAGCAGAAGCAGTCCGGCAATCCGGCATCTCACTGATGCGGAAAAATGATCCGAAAATGAATCCGAACGATACAAACTATGTCTTCTTAACGTTTGTAACGAAGTATCTGCCTGCTGGGCTTGTCGGGTTAATCATTGTAGTTGTGTTTGCATCCACCATGGCATCGTCATCTTCCGAACTCAATGCATTGGCAACTGCTGCCATTGTCGATGTGTATAAGCGGCTGATTCGCCGAGAAGCATCTGATCGCCATTTTCTAATTGCCTCAAAGATTGCGACGATTTTTTGGGGAATATTCGCCGTTCTTCTGGCAGAACGTGTAAGCCGGCTCGGTACACTGGTTGAAGCCGTAAATATCCTTGGGTCACTTTTTTATGGCACCGTGCTCGGAGTTTTTGTCCTGGCATTCTTTTTTAAGTGGGTTGATGGCACAGCAGCATTTATTGGTGCGCTGGTTGGGCAGGCATTGGTACTTTACCTTTTTGAAAAGACGGATATTGTTTTCTTATGGTTCAATGTTTTTGGCTGTCTTACTGTTATTGTGTGTGCATTGATATTGACAGTATTCTTGCATATGATTCGAACCCGACAATCACCCAGCGGAGGTTAAGATGAAACGGAATGATAATTTTTTGGTAGTAGCCGTATTAATAATGGTGGCCGTGCTTTACATGTACGGACACGCTGCTGAAAAAGTTACCGTGAATATGCCCACAACTGTGATTCATCATGTCACCTTGAAATGGAAAGAAGGCACATCGGATGCTGATAAGCAAAAGGCATTGGATGGATTGAAAGAGATTGTATCCACTTCACCCGGTGTAAAAAATTTATGGATGAAGTCTCTTAAAATTCAGCCGCGTGAATATTCACAAACCTTTGTCATTGAATTTGAAAATGAAGCCGCATTAAAAGCGTATGCAGAACATCCTAAGAAAAAAGAATGGGATGATTTTTACTATAGCATTCGCGAAACCAGCTTGAATTCCGTAACCACAAACTAATGCAAATGGTTTCTCCCCCTTATGTAAGGGGGAGATTAAAGAGGGGGTTGGAGTTTTTTAGAATATTTCCAACCACCCCCTCGACCCCCTCCTTCATAAGGAGGGGGGACATATAGGAGACACAGAGATGAATGAGATTTGGCCGAGCCTTCCTTTAGATGAATGGAAAGATACTTATGAAACGCTTCACATGTGGTCACAAATTGTAGGAAAAATCAGGCTGGTGAAAACTCCACTGGTGAATCACTGGTGGAACTCCGCCTTATATGTGACACCACGCGGACTTACCACATCAGCAATTCCCACTGATACTAGAGTTTTTGGAATCGACTTCGATTTCATCGATCATAAGTTGCTGATACAAGTCAGCGATGGAACTACAAAGTCGATTCCGTTAGCACCGCGATCTGTTGCAGATTTTTATTCCGATTTGATGTCTGTTCTAAAATCGATCGGAATTGATGTGACAATTCATGCACGTCCGGATGAAGTACCGAATCCGATTCCGTTTGCAGAAGATCATGTTCACGCAACATATGTGCCGGAGCAAGCAAATCGTTTTTGGCGCATTTTAGTTCAAGTAGACAAAATATTTAATCGATTCCGCTCAAAGTTTATTGGTAAATGCAGCCCGGTACATTTTTTTTGGGGAAGTTTTGATCTTGCCGTCACACGATTTTCCGGACGCCGTGCACCCGATCGCCCAGGTGCTGATGCTATAACGCGGGAAGGATATTCACATGAATGTATCAGCCATGGCTGGTGGCCAGGCGGTGGCGCCATTCAAGCTCCAGCATTCTATTCCTACACTGCGCCGGCACCGGAAGGTTTGGAATTTCAAAGAGTAAAGCCGGACCGTGCAACGTACAGTAAAGATACGTCCGGGTTTTTGTTGATGTACGATGATCTCCGTACTGCGCGTTCGCCGGAACATGACCTTCTGGAATTTATGCAAAGCACTTATGAAGCCGGTGCCAATCTTGCTGGATGGAATCGAGCTGAACTGGAACACGCGTGAATTAATAGGGACCACGGGCCTCTGGCCCGCATTAGGGGCCACAGGCATCTTGCCTGCTTAATTTTAAACATCTTCCTTTTTGTGATCTCCCGATTTGCCACGCCGATACAATGTTCGCGCACTAACTCCAAGAACCCTGGCAGCTTTTTCTACATTGCCCTCAACTGCATTCAGAACTTTTTCAATATAGCGGTCTTCAATTTCTTGTAACGTTGTCAGGTTGTCACCAAATTCAAATTTCCTTGCTTTTTTGGAGACTGGCAAAAGTTCTGTAGATGTAATCGTATTTGAGTTACTCAAAACTACAGCACGCTCAATTGCGTTCTCCAGCTCGCGCACATTGCCTTTCCACGCTGCATTCATCAAATAAGACATTCCGGCTTGATCAAATCCTTTGATCTCTTTTTTGTTCTCATCCGCATATCGCTTTAGAAAATGTTGAGCAAGAATTGGAATATCCTCTCTTCGGTCTCGCAATGCTGGCAGTGGTATGCTGATTACATTCAATCGATAAAATAGGTCTTCGCGGAAAGTTCCTTCTTCAATTAATTCCTCTAAATCCTGGTTTGTTGCGCAGATGATTCTGACATCTACTTTACGAGAAACTGTGGAACCGAGCGGACGGATTTCGCCATCTTGAAGCACACGCAGAAGCTTTGCTTGTAAGCTCATTGGCATACTTGAAATTTCATCCAGGAAAAGGGTACCTCCGGATGCTGTTTCAAAGAGTCCTTGTTTGGTTGTCTTAGCATCTGTAAATGCTCCTTTGACATAACCAAAAAGCTCACTTTCCAGCAAAGTTTCAGGCACTGCTGAACAATTAATGGCAACAAATGGAGATCGTGATCGTGCGGAATTGTGATGGATTGCTTTGGCAACAAGTTCTTTTCCTGTTCCACTCTCACCTTGAATCAAAACGTTGGAATGACTGCTGGCGACCTGCCTGATGAGCTGATACACCTTTTGCATTTCTTTGCTTTTGCCTAACAAATTGTCAAAAGAATAGCGCTCAGATAATTCAGCCTTTAATAACTTGTTTTCTTCCAGTATTGTTTTGTGTTCAATCGCTCTATCTAAAATCGTTTTAAGAACTGTCATTTTGAAAGGCTTGGGGATGAAATTGGTTGCTCCTTCTTTAATCGCTTCTACTGCAGCTTCAATTGTTCCGAAGGCAGTAATAAGGACAACCGGAATGAGTGAATCTTGCTGGCGAATTTGCTTAAGAAATGCCAGGCCATCCATCTCTTTCATACGAAGATCAGTTACGATTGCATCGAACTGCAATTCTGAAAGCATTGCCAGACCTGCTTTTCCATCGTCGGCTACGGAAAACAGGTAGCCTTCCTGATCAAAATACTCCTGGACCAGTGAACGCATCTCAGCATCATCGTCCACAAAAAGAATCCGTTTCCTTTTCATAAGACTTGCCATAACAAATGAACTCCCAGAATTCCTTTAAATACCTATCAAGTGCTATATTCTAATCTCTAATTGTTTATTTTGAACAAAGATGGTGAACCTTGTCAGAAAGAATGAAGTTTCTTCGATTCGAAAGTAAGGATCAACAACTCTTGAAGGACTTGTTTGATCTTTTTTCCGAGCATGCCAATGAAATAGTGGATGAATTTTACAGTCATTTATTAAAATTTGAAGCCACAAGATCTCTCTTTACAAGCGAAGAAGTGACCACGCGTTTGAAGGCCATGCAAAAAGAGTATCTGCTCAGTATGGTTCGCGGGGTGTATGACGAAGAATATTATGAATCTCGATTGCGGATCGGAAGGACTCATGAACGCATCCGGCTTGAGCCCAGATACTATTTGGGGACTTATGCGCTGTATCTTTCGCTGCTTTATCCTTTGATTTTTGAAAAATTTCGTGGTGATGAAGATAAGTTGCTAAATACTTTGTTGGCGTTGACAAGAATTATTATGTTCGACGCTCAAGTAGCAATGGAAGCTTATATCGAAAAATATCATCAGAAACTGGAGTTCATAAATACAGAATTAGAAAAAGGTACCTGGAAATTACAAGCACGTGTGGATGATAGCACTCGGGAACTGAAACATTTTGAAGAACGCTTCCGCCATGCAGAGCGACTGGTAATCGTAGGGACATTAGCATCGGAAATTGCCCACGAAGTAGGAACGCCTTTGAACATTATTTCTGGCAGATTAGAACTTCTTGCAGACAGATCAAAACAAGATGAAAGGATTCAGAATGATGTACGGATCATACATCAACAGCTCGATCGAATTACAAAGATTATCCGGGATCTTCTGGAGATGTCCCGCAAAAAGGAATCTCGTGTTAAGAAAGTGGATCTTCAGCATTTAATTAAAGGACTTGCGGAGTTTTTGAAGATCCCTTTAGAGCGATCCAAAGTCGAAGTAAAAATTGACATTCCCGGTGATGCCTCTTATGTTCTTGCGGATGAAGATCAACTTCAACAAGTGTTCATTAATCTTTTGATCAATGCCATTCATGCAATTGGAGAATCAGGCACAATCAATGTCCGCGGAAGGATCCATGCTTTCGATGGCCGTCAATTTGTGGAAGTTGTAATTCAGGATACCGGAAGCGGAATTGCTTCTGAAATTGTGGATAAGATCTTCGATCCTTTCTTTTCTACCAAAAAAGATACCGGAACCGGCTTAGGACTTTCCATCGCGAAAGACATTGTCAAACGACATGGTGGAGACATTTGGGCAGAATCAACTTTAGGAAAAGGCAGTAGTTTTTTTATTCGCTTACCTGCCGGAAGTCTTTGAAATATTGTCAGAGCCCGTCAAACTGTCAGGGTTTTTGTTAATCCTCTCTTCGCAACAACATGGCATCTACTTTGCTCTATTGTTGGGCATGAACAAATCACCGATTCGAATCCTTTTTGTTGAAGATGATCCGGAAATGGCAGCAACCTACATTGATAATTTCTCGTCTGCTGAATACGTAGCTCATGCCGCCGCAAATGGCGCAGAAGCTCTAAAAGTTTTGCACAATTCAGAACCTTTTGACGTAGTAGTGGCCGACAATTACATGCCGGAAATGAATGGGATGGATTTGTTGAAAGAAGTGCAAAAAGAATATCCGAATTTGAAAGTGATATTAGTTACAGCTTACGGAAATTGGACTGATTATGTTGAAGCGTACAAATTGGGTGTTTCAAAATTCTTCGACAAACCACTAAAACCTGGAGAATTAAAAAATGCGATCCAGGATTTATTCCGCTTGTGATTTTAACCGTCCGAATTAAATAAGACTTATGCTTCTACAACAGATACCTGCTGAACTGATGGCATTTCTTTAAGTGTATCCATCAAAGTGCGTGCAACCAGAATCGGGCGGCTTGAGTTCGTTACAACTCTTCGTGCAATACTTCCCAGAAAGATTTCATCGATTGGATTTCTGGTGTGATGTCCCATAATTACTAGATCCGCGTTTTCTTCTTCTTCAGTTTTGAGAATGACGTCTGCTGGTTCACCGTCACATACCAGAAATTTCACCGGGATGTTTTCATCTACGACTGGAGCGGCAAGAGCTTTCAATTTTGTTAACGCTTGTTTCTCCACCTCTCGCCAATTACCGTTCTGTTTTCTGTTGATGACATGAAGGAAAATCATTTCAGAATCGTATTTTCTTGCAAATGATAAAGCGATTCCGATTGTCCATAAGTTGTTGTTATCAAAATCGAGTGGACAAACAATTCTTTTAATTCGAACTGGGTTTTTCTCGTTTTCATATAGAAAGTGATGACTTGTCTTTGAAACTACGAGTACAGGTACGGATGATTTGTGCAGTACGCGGTTTGTTACTGAACCCATCAAAAATCTTTCGTAACCCGTCACTCCATGAGTTCCCATCACAAGAAGATCAATTCTTAGTTTCCGCGAGGTCTCAACAATCGAATCGGCAGGATTTCCGTGCCCTACAATTTTCTCAACCGCCAAATCGGGACTGACGAATTTCTTGATCCAATCATTCAAAGTAGATTTCGCATTGTTTAACAAAGCATCGCTGACAGTTAACAGAAACTCGCCTTCCAAATAACTTATCGCTGGTGTGAGATCTGGAATTGAGTGATACACAATCAGCTCCGCATCATTATCCTTTGCTAAAGCCGTTGCATAACGGAGAGCGAGAATCGAATATTCTGAAAAATCTACAGGACAAAGAATTTTCTTAAAGATCTTCATAATGCCTCCTTCTGTTAACCTAACCGCGGAACATAGGAACTAAGAACTTTCATGTAATTGACGCGATCATAGACTGTTGTATTTGCCACAGATTTTCTGCTCATAACACCGCGCATGAGCAGAATCGATTCATATCCATGTTCTTCGAGCCAAAATTCAAGATCAGACAACACTTCAGCAATGTGGTGAATTCCAAATTTCAACAGGGCTGATGTCATCATCGTTACACTGGCTCCTGCCATGATGCACTTGATCATGTCTTTTGCGGTGTGAACTCCACCGGTAACTGCGATGTCTGCTTCGATATTTCCAAACAAGATAGCAGTCCAATGCAAACGTAAAAGTAGTTCACTGGAATTGCTGAGTGTAAGATTTGGGACTATGTCAAGATTTTCCAAATCGAAATCTGGCATGTAGAAGCGATTAAACAAAACAAGACCGTCTGCGCCTGCTCCGTCCAGTCGATGAGCCATATTGGCGATTGAGCTAAAGTAAGGATTGAGTTTGACCGCAATCGGAATGGAGATGTTTGCGGTGACGTCCCACAGAGTATCAAGATACCGCTGTTCAATTTCAACTCCAGAAACTTCGGGGTCCGTAGGAAGGTAGTAAATATTTAACTCAATCGCATCTGCTCCCGCTTGCTGCATTTTCTTTGCATAACTTACCCAGCTTCCAGTGTAGGTAGCATTCAAGCTCGCAATCACTGGAATCAAAACGGCTTCTTTTGTTTTTCGAATATTTTCTAGATATGTCGATTGTGTTCGTTCCATAAAGATTTGTTCTTCAAACAAGGAATGAAGAACGATTGCAGCCGCACCGGCATCTTCCATCTGGCGAATGTTATCAATATTTTCCGAAAGCGGAGATGACGAAACTACTAGCGGATTCTTTAATCCAAAACCGAGATAACGCGTCGATAGATTTATCATCTTCGATCTCACTATTGCTGCAAAACTTTAATTTCAGGTTCCAGAATTACTTTTGTAGTAATTGAGTTGGAGACAAAACAATTATCGTGAGCTTGGTGAATGAGTTGTTCAGTCATTGCTGCAGCTTCATCCGATTCAACAAGGATGAATGGCTGCAGTTTTACTTGCGTAAATCTGTAATGACCGTCTGAAAATTCCAGGATCCCTTCAGCTTTGCTCTTATAGGAAAGCACATCCAGTTGTTTCTTGTTGGCATAAGCCAAAAAAGTTGACATTGTACAGGCATTAATTGCGCCCACGAATAGATCTTCAGGTGTCCATTCTCCTTCCTCACCTTGAAATTCAGGCGGACTCGTAACGCGAAGAGACTCCTTGTTGCCTGATTCCAACCTGCAGGCGCGATTTTCCAGCCATTGCAATTCGGTTTCATAAGTAAAAGATTTGCGTTTAATGATCGGGTGGGATGTTACAACTTGTGACATGGTCAACCTCCTTTACGCTATGTTTAAAGCAACCCTGATGCCATGTTTCGAATTCAAGCCACGTCAAGAATTAGCACAATGCGAAAATTAGCTTCTGTCAAAATGGCAAATCTCCTGACATTTTGGCCGCGATCTTTTCCGAAATTTATCTACTTGTCTCGAGCTAATTTTGGCTCGTTACTTGCTTCTGAGTTGAGTGAGGAAGTTTTTCTATCGCGACTGAAACCAAACAATTGGAGGGAATCATGCTGAAATCCGCCGAATACCATATCAAAGGACTGATCCTTCAAGTCTCAAAAAAAGGGATGGTTGTTCAAGTACGCCAAACTATTTATCAACACGATCAGCATCAACTAACCGATCTACCAGACTGGATGTTTCATTCTCCTAATGCGATATGGTTAGCAGCAGGTGAAAACAGCATGTATGATCGTGCACTTGCTGGTGAAGAGATCAAGAAAAAACTTATGGCCGAAATTCCTGTGCGTATCAATCAAAGTATTTGGTCACAGGACATTGCTTTGGATAAGAGTTAGAACCGATGCAAAGATAATCGTATAAACAACCTCAGCAAATCCAATTCTTTTCAAGTTTATTTTCTTTGTTGTTCTTCGTGATTCGAGATCCATTTCTGAATTTACTGACACTCCGTCCACTTCATTGACAAAGTGAACGTGGAATCTAAAAGATTTTTTCTTTAACAGAGCAGAATGATATTGGCATGAAGATTGAAGAAGGAATGTTATGAGGATAAGAAATGGAACTAGAATCTCAAATCATATACGGACCAATCTGGACCAGACGTTTTGGTTGGGATATAGGAGTAAACCTGCTTCCTTTAACCCACAAACTCTGTACGTTTGATTGCATCTATTGTCAGTACGGGCCTCTGTCTTCAAACCGAACGCCCAGGTTCCCATCTGTAAATGAAGTGATCTCTGAATTGTCGGCAGCGTGGGAAACATGCACTAACACTACCTCAGAAAATCTGCATATGACAATTGCCGGCAACGGAGAACCAACCATGCATCCTCATTTTACGGAGATCGCCAACAAAATAATCGAATGGAGAGATCAAACCGCACCCGGTTTACGGCTCGCAATATTATCAAACGGTTACCGGATCCACCAGCCTGAAATTCGGCAAGCTATGACACTTTTTGATGAACCGATTGTAAAACTGGATTGTGCAATTCCCGAAAAAATCATGTCAGTCAATCGGCCAACTTTTTTATTTCATCTGAAACAATTTATTGAAGACCTAAAACAATGTGACCGTCTTATGATTCAAACCATGTTTGTAAAAGGATACAACGACGGGCCTGAGGACTTGCGAGAATGGATGGAGGCTCTCAAAAGAATTCAACCTTCTGAAGTCCAAATCTATACGATTAGTAGAACACCGCCAAATCCAATTTCGCCGATTTCCAATCGAGAACTACAAGCGATTGCGAACGTAACAACCACTCTTATAGGGATTCCCGTTCATGCCTATTTTTCCTAAAGTGGATTCATCAAATATGATCCAGCGCATGCTGCAGATCTTCAATCAGATCATGCCAATCTTCCAGGCCGATTGACAGTCTAATACCTCCAGGTTCCATTCCTCGTTTGCGCTTTTCTTCTTGCGGCAATGCTGCATGAGTCATTGAAAATGGACTTTCAATTAGGGTTCTCATTTGACCTAAACTGACCGCCAGTGTAATGCAGTAAGAATGGTCCGCAATGTAATCGATGAATTTTTCCGCGCGATGTCCTTCCTGTTCTGAATCTCCATTCAAAACAAAATAGATCATTGCACCTGGAGAAAACTTTCCTTCGTAATTGGTCATTTGATGTTTAGCCAGCTCAAGTTGAGGATATGTCTCCAATCCAGGATAAATGACCCGTTCAACCTTCGGATGCGATTGTAGGAAATGTGCAACTCGATATGCTGTTTTCTGTTGATTGATCATTCGAGTTGATAAAGTTGGCAAACCATATACAAGAAAATTCCATGCACTTTTGGGGGACAACACTCCTCCAAAATCCTTTCGGTAAAGCATTAGGGGACTGTAATATTTTTGAGGACACGACAACAGCTCCTCCCATATCAGTACCGAAACCACCTATATCCTTGGTGAGACTATTTATGCAAAAGTCTGCACCCAAAGGAATAGGCCTTTGACAATATGGTGTGGCGAAGGTGTTATCCACAACGATTCGAATTTGCTTATCTGCAGGCCTATTCACATTCACTTCATCTATAGTTTTGCGAATCGCTCCGATATCGATCAAACTTAAATCTGGATTCACCGGTGTTTCAAAATAAATAACCCTTGTACGTGGTGTAACTGCTTTTCGCAGAGATTCTATTTTTTTGAGATCGGTAAACACTGTGTTGATTCCAAATCGCGGAAGCCAATGGGTCATCAAACTGTAAGTACATCCATATAGAATTTGATGCGCGACAATCTCATGTCCTGACTCACAAAGCATTCCTAAAATCCCACTAATTGCTGCCATTCCTGAAGCGAAAGTGACACACATTTCGCCTTGCTCCGCATAAGCCAGGTTTTCTTCTAACATACCGCGGGTTGGTTCTTCCAAACGATCATAGATGTAAATAGGTACATGTTTTTTGAAATCCATTGAATCGCTTGCAAATTCAAAAAATCCCTGTGCTCCGCGATGTGCTGAGCTCAAACGGTATGTCGCTGAACAAGTCATAGGCGGGATAACGTGATGATCATAATCCCATTTCTTGCTTTCATAATTCCCATGAATCAAATGAGTTCTCATCCTGTATTCGTCTTTTCCTTTTTTTCTGTTCTGAACATGATTCATAACAATTTTCCTCCTACTTAACGAGCAGCACGGGACATTGAGATAGGATCGCCACTTTGTAGCTGATCGTACCCCAGCTATTCGCGGGTTTTTTCAGATCCACTCGATGTGAGTTCATAACAATTAAATCGATTCCATTTTTGATTGCATAATTAACGATACTGCTAGCTCGATTTCCAAGAATTATTTTTGTATGCATTTTGTTGATTGGTTTCAGGCTGCTGGCAATTTTCCTAAGTTTTTCAGCGCCTGTTTTTTTCAGCTGAGTATAGAAAGTTTTTGTTTCACTTGAAGGTAAGAATTCAATCTTTTCAATTACATGTAAAAGTGATATTTGTGAGCGGTTCTGTGCTGCTATTTTCCTTGCGATCAGGAGGGCAGGATTCCTTGCATCGCTTAAATCAATAGGAACCATAATTTTTCTGAACATATTGCCTCCATCAGAATTCAAAATGGCAATTTTTATGCCGCCTATCATCTGAGGACAATCTTCCAACCGTCATCGATACATTTGTCAGATCCCTGACAATTTGGCACTGTTTATTTCCTTTATCTGACGAGACACATTTTGGTATCAAGCTTGCAGCTTCAAACAGTAGAGGTGTGGTATGTTTGAAAAAATTTTAGTTGCAATTGATTTTTCGGAGTCTTCCAGATCAGCGTGGTTTGCCGCTATTAATCTCGCAGCCAGATGTTCTGCGCCGATTGAAGTTCTGCATGTGATCACATACAAACAGTATGTCTTTGATCCAGCGCGTTATGGTGTTCCTGATGAAAAATGGCAAGACAGACTTAAAGATGAAATGGAGCTTCAATACGCACCGCGACTCTACCCTAACAGCCGTAGAAGCATTTCGTTCAGTGCATCAGTTCCTGAAGCAATTTTAGATTTCGCAGAGAAAGAAGCTTGCAACCTCATCATTGTCGGTACTCATGATCGAAAAATGTTTGGCAGGATGCTAATGGGAAGCGTAGCTCAACAGGTAGTTCGAGATTCAAAAGTACCGGTGATGGTAGTTAAAGCAGATGAACATCATGACAAAACTCTTCAAAATTATGATCGGATTCTGGTTCCAACTGATTTCTCAGAAATGAGTTCCAAATCATTAAATTGGGCTGTGCGTTATGCTAATTTCTTGCGTGCAGATCTTCATCTCCTGCATGTTGTTGATCTAAGTGCCTATAGTGACATGATCACAATGTACACTCTTACAGAGTCGGAAATTCCAAACTCCTGCGAGTTAAATGTTGATCTCAGTTTGAATAAATTTTTGAGTGACAAAGACGTGATTGGAGAAAAATTTGTGAAATCACTTTTTGGAGACCCTGTAGAAGAAATTCTTTCTTACGCAGAAAAAGAAAATTGCGGATTTATTGTCATGGGTACGCACGGACGCAAAGGTTTGGAACGCGTTCTTTTAGGAAGTATTACTGCGGGGGTAATTTCGCGAAGCAAAATCCCAATCATTACCATGTCCGATGTCCGGTAAATGTCAAACTGGTTGAATCGATTCACTAGCATTTCTCTTTTGGATCCACTTAATCAATTCCAGGAACGGCGAAATTGTAAATGCTAGTCCAGTAACGATAATCCATTCAACCGGCTGAAGTTTGACGCAGCCGAGAAGTGAACGTAAAGTCGGAACATAGATTATCACGCTCAAGATAATCAGTTCCCAAAAGATCGCCAGATTCAGCCATCGATTCGCAAAGGGCTTCTTCATGATGGAATCATGATCTGAACGGAAATTGTAGGCGTTAAAGAATTGAATTAACACAAGTGAAACGAAAGTCATTGTCATTGCTTCTTTCAAAGTTCGACCCGACTGGAGCGCCCACAAGAATAAGCCAGTGTTGAGCACAGCTGACCAGATTCCACCGAACAGCATCAGCATTACAACTGGTCTTGTAAAAATACCAATCCGCGGATTGCGCGGTCTTTGTTTCATTAAATCTTTATCAGGTGGATCCGCCGACAATGCCAGCGCAGGCAGCCCGTCCGTTGCTAGATTCACATATAAAATTTGTACGGCGCTTAGTGGTAAAGGGAGTCCTAAAATACTTGCTCCCGCCATCAATCCAATTTCACCGATGTTTGATGAAAGTAAATACATCAAATATTTTTTGATGTTGCCAAAAATCGCACGACCTTCCTCAACTGCTGCAACGATAGACGCAAAATTATCATCAGTTAATGTCATTGCTGCAGCTTCTTTGGAGACATCTGTACCGGTGATCCCCATTGCGATCCCGATATCTGCTTTTCTCAGGGCCGGAGCATCGTTGACTCCATCGCCAGTCATTGCTACCACATGCCCGCATTTCTGCAGCGCGGTGATCACTCGGAGTTTGTGTTCAGGAGAAACGCGCGCATAAACATCTATCCTGTTTACACTTTCGGCCAATTGATCATCATCAAGCTGATCAAGCTCCGATCCTGTAATGACTTTTCCATCGCTAAGAATATCAACCTCGCGCGCAATAGCCTCAGCAGTCAATGGATGATCTCCGGTTATCATAACAACTTTGATTCCTGCTTCTTTAGCGGTTTGAACTGCCGCCCTGGCCTCCGTTCGAGCGGCATCGATCATAGCGATTAATCCCAGAAATAACATTCCGTTTTCAGCTTCATCCAGGTGAGCATCAGCTTTACAAGATATAGCCAGAACCCGTAATCCTTCGCGCGCTAATGTACTGGCGTTTTCCAAAATACTTTGTTTATCATCTGCATCGATTTTCTCTGTTCCCATGAATGACTGTTTTCGCAGGCATGAATCAAGAATGATTTCGGGTGCTCCTTTGGAATAAGCAATGACATCGCCGCCTGGTGTTCGGTGCAACGTTGTCATTCGTTTTCTTTCTGAGGTAAATGGAATCTCATTGACTCGAGGAAATGCTTTATCAAGATCATTTTTGTGCAGGCCAGCTTTCACTGCTGCCACAACCAATGCTGCTTCTGTAGGATCACCTTTGACTTCCCAATGGTTGTCTTTTTTTTGCAGATAAGCATCAGATGACAGTACTGCCGCTTTTAGAAGAGCAACTACTTCTTTTTGTGGCTCAATAATCACTCCGTTGACTGAAAACGTCCCTTCCGGATCATAGCCGCTTCCTGAGATGTCTACAATTTTGCCGTCTATTACAATTCGGCGAACGGTCATTTCATCTTTTGTTAAAGTTCCAGTTTTATCCGAACATATAACACTTGTACTTCCTAACGTCTCTACTGCCGGCAAGCGACGTACCAAAGCGTTTCTTTTAACCATTCGTTGTACGCCCATAGCCAGCGAAATGGTGACAACAGCAGGTAAGGCCTCAGGAACGACAGCCACGGCAAGTGCAATGCCGAAAATAATCATTTCCAGCAAAGGCTGACCACGAAATAACCCCAAAACCACAATCAGTAGTACTATAATAATAGCAGCGCGAGCAAGAGTGCGGCCGAGTTTGTCGAGGTTTTCCTGGAGCGGTGTTTTGGTAATTTCAACTTCTTGAAGCATCCGGGCGATTTTCCCGAATAAAGTTTGCATTCCGGTAGCAACTACAATTCCGCGTCCACGTCCATATGTTGCAGTCGTTCCTGCAAAAATCATGTTCTTTTGATCTCCAGCGGAAATATTTTCAAGTATCAGGGTCGCAGCATTTTTTTCAGATGGTACCGACTCGCCAGTTAATGGAGATTCTTCAACCTCCAGATTGAATGTTTCTAAAAGTCGAGCATCGGCAGGAATTTTATTTCCTGCACGTATCAGAATCAGATCTCCCGGGACAATTTCTCGTGCCGGAATTTCAAACTCCTGACCATCCCTCACGACCGTTGCACGAGGCGCAGCCATCTGTCGTAGAGCCTCTATGGCGCGCTCAGCGCGATATTCCTGCAAGAATCCAAGAATCACTGCGAATAGCAGAATTGCTGTAATGGCAATTGCTTCAATGCTGTGTCCTAAAATTGTCGAAAGGCCTACGGCAACGATCAGAATAACAATCAGGATGTTCTTAAACTGTGCAAGAAAAATTTTCCAGGCAGAAGTCTTTTTACCAATTGAAACTTCGTTTAGCCCATATTGTTTTAACCTGGTTGTCGCCTCTGGGGTACTAAGACCGAGAGTTACATCACTTTTCAAATCTGCTACGACAAGTTCTTGATCAATCTTGTACCAATCAGTAGCGGGGATATTTGAATTCGGTTGCACTGTGCTGTGTTTTTGTTTCATTGTTGAAATCACAATTAGAATACTGCAATTGGTATTCCAGGATTTATTGACACAGATCAGACTATGCTATTGTGTGTATCTTCCATTAGCAAGAAATGAACCGTATGAATTTTGTGAAAGGCTTTTGGCAGCTGGCTGATCCTAAAATCTGGACAGCTTCCGTGGTTCCTTTTATTTTGGGAACATGTGTTGCAGCGGGGGCTGGTTTTCAAATTCATTGGCTGTATGCTTTGCTTGCAATTCTTGTAATCATCCTGGTGGAGATCGGGAAAAATGGAGTCAATGAATATTACGATTACAAGTCTGGCGCGGATTTATACGTTGCGCCTATAGATCGCACGCAGTTCAGCGGTGGCAAAAAGGTCATAGTTGATGGCTTGCTTACATTACGTCAGGTTGGCTGGATTTCATTCATATGTCTGTTGTCAGCTGGAATATTTGCACTTCCTTTACCCATCTATAATCCGAGGATAATCTGGTTTGGAATTGCCGGAATGTTTCTGTCCGTTGTCTACTCAATGCCCCCTCTTCAGCTGAGTTATCGAGGACTTGGAGAGATCACAGTTGGTCTCACATTTGGTCCCATTATTGTTGTCGGGGCTTACTTCTTACAGACGAAGCGAATTGATGTTGCTCCAATCCTTCTTTCAATTCCTTTAGCTTTTCTGATTGCCAATGTCCTTTGGATCAATGAAATACCTGATGTTGAAGCGGATCGCAGGGCTGGAAAACTGAATCTTGTTGCCAGGCGTGGTCGTCCAAAAGCACTTAATGGATATAGATTACTTTATGTTTTAGCGTATCTATCCGTTATCGGGTGCGCAATTCTTTTGAAGAATCCAATTTATATATCAGCACTAATTACTTCGTTACTTGCATTCAAAGCTGTTCGGATTGCAAGAGAGCATGTAATGGATACACAAAAATTAACAGCAGCAAATGGCTTGACAATTCTCAATTATCTTGCAACCGGAATAATATTATCGATTGCTTCATTGATCCGGATCTAATCGCAAAAACACTAGAAGCCGGGCTTCATGATTATCAGAAACCCGGCTTCGAAGTTGATCCCCGTAAAAGATCCCACAATGACAATTTAAGAAGTTGTAACAGATGTTACTCCTAATTTTTCTCTTTCGTCCACAACCCAATTGAAGATCGCATCTTCCATTTGCGGCTTCAAACCAATCACTCTTGCTTCTTTCAGTGCAATCGCCAGGGGCGCTCTTTCCACTAGCACTCTGTATGCGAACCACATTCCACCTACATGGTTACCTGTTGAGCAGTGAATCAGTACCGGTTTTTTCTGGCTTTGTAATAGTTCACCGAATTTCTGAACTGTTTCTAGTTTGATTGTGGCCGGATCAAAAGGAAATGAATGATATTCCATGTTGTTGTTCTGAACGATATTTGCTTCTCCGGATATGCATTCCTTTTCGGGCAATACATTAATTACACTTTTTACACCCATTGCAGCCAATTTCTGGAATCCTTCTTCCGTTGGTTGTCCTGCAGTGTAAATATCAATGCGCGGATTCAGTAGATTGGGAAGGCTATCATCCATCGCGGTTGCAAGAAGTGCAATTACTGAAAATGTCAAAATTGCCAAGGCTAATTTCATAATTTTTGTCTCCTTCATAACAATTAAGATCAGCAAAAAGCGTACCGCGAGTTATCGTCGAGTAATAGAAAGAAAAGGTGTCATGAAGTCAGAGGATTGCCATAATGACACTAGACTAAATAAGCTCAAATTTGGCTTGAAAATGCCCCAGGAATTCCGGCATGTGTGTGCATCGTAAGTATGGAAGTTGTGTTTTGTGAAGATTCAATTGTGCAAACACATCCGCTACATAACGTAAATGACTTTCCGTATATGTCCTGCGAGGTATAGCAAGCCGCAGTAGCTCTAAATGTAGTCCCGTTCCCGGAATGGTTTCATCTGTATTAGAAAACATTCCGCTACCGATATCGCAAGATCGAATTCCACCTTCAAGGTACAGTGCAACCGCTAATGATTGTCCTGGAAGTTCAAATCTGTCATTGGTGAAGAATCGTCTGGCATCTACAAATACTGCATGCCCTCCAACTGGTTTGTATGTCGGGATCTCCCTTTTTTCGAGTTCATTAGCAAGAAACTGAACTTGACCAATTCTATGTGCAAGATAATCTTCCTGAACTGCTTCACGGAGTCCTACTGCCATCGCATTTAAATCTCTACCAGCAAGACCACCATATGTATTAAATCCTTCCATCAAAATCAGGGCACTCTTCAGCCTTTCAAAGGTAGTCCGATTTTTCACTGCAATAAAACCTCCGATGTTGCAAAGGCCATCTTTTTTTGCGCTCATTAGCATTCCATCAGCAAATGAAAAGAATTTACTGGTAATCCATTCGATACCATTCTTTGAATATTCAGGATCGCGCCGCTGAATGAAAAATGCATTTTCTGCATGACGGCAAGCATCAATGATTAACGGTTTTCCATATTCATGACATATTTCTGAAACTTTTTTGACATTGCCCATAGACACTGGCGAACCTGCAGCGCGGTTATTTGTAACGGTCAACATAACAAATGGCACTTTCTCGCGATTTTTTTCTAAAACTTCTATCAACATGTCCGTGTTCATGTTGCCTTTAAATGAACAATCTCGTGCAGGATCGTTTGCGCAGTCCGCAGGAAGATCGATGGGGCTTGCATCGAGCCACTCTAGATTTGCGCGCGTGGTGTCGAAATGTGCATTGGAAGGAATCATGTCTCCGAAATGCACAAACGTTGAGAAGAATACATGTTCTGCGGCCCGTCCTTGGTGAGTCGGTAACAGATAAGGAAAGCCGAACAGGTCTTCTACCGTGGATTGCAAATGATAAAAGCTACTTGCGCCAGCGTAAGATTCATCGCCTTGCATAATCGCAGCCCACTGATTGGAGCTCATTGCTCCAGTTCCGCTATCTGTGAGGAGATCGATGAAAACAGCCTCAGCAGGAATTTGAAATAAATTATAACCAGCCTGGCGAATCAGCCTTTCGCGCTCACGATAAGAAGTCAGTTTGATTGGTTCAACCATCTTAATCCGATAAGGTTCTGGCAGTATCATTGTTCTCTCCTTGCGTCAGCTAGCAGCGCAACAAATGCCGCTGCGATTTATTGTAATACTCTGTATTTGTCTGGACAGATCTGATTTCTCTTCTTCTGAAAGAAGATGATCAAGCACGGGATAAAGCACATTCTCTTCTTTGACATTGTGATGACCGAGAATCACAACCAGATCATGTTCTAAACGATTGCTGGAAGCGTCGTTTTTTTGAACCCTCAAATTAATTTGTTCGAGAATGCTAAGAATTTGCCGATGTTTCTTCTTCCATTACTGCGATGGGACCATCAATGATTCCTGTTTTCCTTTGAAAGATTGGGAACAGGATTCCTTCTTCCCATGCAATATGTCTTTCTAATCCATGTTTGAACGAAATAAAATTTTCACGCGCATTTGCAAAATGAACGTGCTTGAGTCGTAGATAATCGCGATATAGCTGATCCAACCTGTCGTGGTCCTTTTCAAAATAATCAGCGATCGAAAAAAATTCGGGTACTTTTGTATTAATCATTTTTGTTTACCTCTCATCTTCAGGAATTGAATAAGGAATACTTTTTTTCAAATTAGCTGGCTTCTTTGCCGGTTGCAGTCCCGAGTGCAGGAAATCAATCCAGGCCATAGCATCGGATTCTTCATAACGAAGTTTAGAACGCTCATCGATTACAACTCCGCCATAGGAGAAACGATCTCTGCTAAATGGAATCAGGCTTTTTTTGTGAAAGAACAAAACACACTTGGAATTTGTTGGAAAGAAAATTCGTAAATATCCACGATTTGGATTTCCGTTTATCTGATTTTTCATATGTATTTCAGCGCCGCTTTCGCATTCATGAAAATCAAACTCGAGATTGCATTGATAAAGAGATAAAAACAAAAGCTCAAGTGCTGGAAATCGATCGAAATGAAGTTTTTCTTCCAGTTCATCGGTAGATATATTCGTATTCATAATTTCCCTCACAGACTTACTCTTGATGTTTCATTTTTTGTCGTATCTGTTGCAAGACTGCTGTAAGAGGTACGATCTACCCAGGCTGTTTTGTAGGACGATAGATCTTTTTCTTCCGTAAGCACTGGATGTGGTGTCAGCTCTTTTTTGAAGATTGTTTTGTTAGCGGCGAATCTTTTCAGCTTTAATAAACCTTCATTGATGTAGAAGTTGAGATCGCGAGGTACAAGATATCTTCCATCATCTGGTTGAACAATAAGACTCACTTCAATGTTTGGAGCAATTCCGATCGGAATGTGTTTACGTCGGCATGATTCATATGCATGTTTCATTACCATCAACATGTCTTCATAATTCGGCGAAGGTACGTCTTCCATATCGGAACCAATTACCGGCCGGAAAATACAAACTGTTGGAAATGCACCGACATCAGTGATGTAATCAATGGCACGCAGAGTGTCCTCGAGCGGTTCAACTCCTGCGATAATTTCGCCCGAACAAGATCCTTTCCCAAGTTTGTTAACGGTATACTCAAGCGCTTTGAAAAATGCCTTCTGTCCAAGAGTTTTTTCCTTTCCTGGACATAGTTCTGCAAAATATTTTGGATTATGAAATTCGTAACAGAACGAAAAGTGATTGGCGCCGAGATCGATGAGCCAATCATATTTCCAGAGATTCGGCGTTGGAACAACTTGAATTCCAACAAGAAGGCCAACCTGCTCTTTAATCGCTTTTACATATCGAGCCGCATCATCCAGATCGCGATCGTTTTGAAAACCACCATTAAAATGCACAAATGTAATTCCGGATTCTTGCTTTGCTGCCTGGGCAGTTTCAACAACTTCTTCCACTGTTTTCTGCGCTAGTTCATTCACGCCAACATTAAAGCCAGATGTGCAGAATTTGCAGTTTAATGGCGGATCGTTAAACCAGTAAGAGCAAGAATTGGATATATAAATTCCCAGGTAAGTTCCTTGCAAAACTCCGATGCGATGCATAGGAACGCCCGATGTTGTTTTTGAGGTATACCATTTTGGTTCTTCAGGGATCAACACGGGGTACTTAAAACTGATACGTTCATCCAGAACCCGATAGCTATCATGATCCTTTACGAGCATATAAGGAGAGTTTTGTGCAAAGTCTTCTTCTGCCGGCACATTCATCCAAATGTTTTTTAAATCGCCAGGAATGATTAATTCCAATCCACTACCGAGTCCTGCTCGTGTTCGTGAAAACAATCTTCCATCGCGATCAATTGTGCATGATTGATGGATCCGAATTCCTTTGCAAAAGAGATCAATTTCCAACTCTGCCGGGTTTAGGATTTTCATCGTTCCTCCAACTCCTGTTTTTTTTGTCAATAGATGCTAAGAATCCCTCAGCAACCGCTATGCCAGATTTCTCTCGTGCAATCAGTCAATTCAATACTGACTTTTTGTCGGAATAAATGACATCTCGTCAGACAAAGGGTTTTTGGCAACCAAGCACACGACGAATAGCAGGTGGCACAGGGATTGAAGTTAAGAGATTGATTGGAGGTTAGATTATGCGAGTATTCGAAAAAATCCTTTGCCCTGTAGATTTTTCTGAAACATCTATGAATGCATTACGTTGGACCAATTATCTTGCAAAAAGATATGGTTCTTCAATCGTGGTATTGCATTCTGTCGAAATGATTGGCTATGGAGGTCCCTTTAGTGCAGACTACGGTAAATCAGTATCGGATGCTCAGGACGCATTAAAAGAATTCGTAGCGCCTCTTAGCCAACCTTGCGAAATGATTGTTGGCACCCATAACGTAGTTGCTGAAGTGGCGGATCGCGCTGAAAGAACTGGCTCAACCGTGATTGTTATGGGTACACACGGATCAAAAGGATTCTCGCACAAGCTAATCGGATCCACAACTGAAGAAGTAGTTCGTCATTCAAAAAAACCTGTAATTACAATCTCACCCTACTGCAGTATTTCTCCTGAAAACGTCAAAGGTAGAATTCTAATTCCGCTGGAACATCTTGATATGCTGGCAACCTCCTATAGTTTGTTCGATCACATCATCGGCGAAACAGATAGTTCTGTGTCATTGATGCATGTAGTTGGGTACAAAGAACCTGTATATGCAGCAAAATCAGAAGTTATTCCTTTGAACACCTTCACGCTGGAAGCGCAGCAAACGCATAATGATCTCAAAACGCTTGGTAAAGCTATAGCAGGAAGGGATGAGTCCTTGGAAACGATAGTTGACTTTGGCGATATTGCAGAGGGGATCTTAAAACAAGCTTCTACCGGAAAGTATGACTTTATTTTGATGGGAGCTAAGAAAGAAAGATTTTTATCAATCTACTTTGATTCGGTTGTTTATTCGGTTTTGTGTGCGAGTCCAATTCCAGTTATTACAGTAAAAACCCCATGAATTGACAGTAAATAAAAAGCCCGGCTCCGTTTGGAGCCGGGCAGAAATTACAGAACTATTGAACCTTAATGTTGACTTTTCCTGGCAATTCTTCCAATAATTTTGGAACAACAATCTTCAACATTCCATTCTTGAAGGTTGCCTCCGCTTTATCGGTTTTTACTTTGCCCGGAAGTTCCACCTTCCTTTCAAATGTTCCACGCTTAATCTCTTTAAAGAAATAATTTTTTTCTTTTGTTTCTTTTTCTTCTTCCCTCTTTCCTGCAATCTTTAAATATCCGTTCTGAAACGAAACCTCAATTTCTTTTGGATCAATGCCAGGTAGGTTCATTTCAGCAACTACATTTCCTTTCTCTTCATATACGTCAACGGCCAGGTCCCAGCCGATTTTGGTTTGCGGAAAGAATGGAGGGAATTCAGTTTCAAAAAACCGTTCAAATTCTTTAAACGGTTCCCATTTTACAAGATTCATATACACCTCCTAATGATAGTTCTTGAATAAAAGTGCAAAAACACTGCCACTCTTATGAGAGCATTCACACAAAAATAAGTATGACTTTCTGGCGATTTACTGACACATTTGCAGAGATTTGAGTTCTTAATACGGGAACCAACGCGGTATATCTTTTGCACGACTAATAACAAGGAGCTGTCATCATGAAAAACAAAATGATTTTTGTAATGGTCCTGATGAGTTCTGCTTTTTTATTTGCAATGGAATCAGATCTTCCTAATTTGTATCAACCTCGATATTTAGTCCTCACTTCCGGACAGCCTACAAATCTGGGATACCAAATACTTCGGCAAATGGGCGTACAGACTGTGATCAATGTTTTGCCGGAAGCGGAATGCGATCCAGGCGAAAAATCGATGGTCATTGCTAATGACATGTTTTATTTCAGTCATCCTTTTGATCCGACCAATATGAATAGAGATACCGTTGTCCAATTTGGAAAATTAATTAATCATGTTGAAAAACCTGTTTTGTTACATTGCTCCACGGGAAATCATGTAGGCGGAATCTGGTTTGCGTTTCGAGTATTAATCGAGAAAGCGCCGGTTGGAACTGCTATAGCTGAAGCAAGACAAATTGGAATGAAACCGGAAATGGAGAATGCGGTTCTTCAATGGCTCGCTAATGGCGGCATCTAACATTAGTTCATTGCAGAACTTGATTTCAGTAACGACTAATCAAGAGTGAGCGCCGTATAGAGAGACCATTTGCAATCTTTCAGATTCAAGCCGCTCTGCAACCACAACCAAAAACCGTCTCAGCAGTTCATAGCCCAGCTCATGATTCAGTGCGAAAATTCCATGCAAGTCTCTTGCATCCAGGCTTACAACTTCGGTTGGCTTCACTACGCGAGCGTCAAACCTCCATTCATATGGAGGCACGAGCCATGACCATCCCAACACATCGTCATCTTTAAGCGATTGAATGAGCACCGGACCACCCGAGGCTGAAAAAGCTTCAACGTCAATTTGACCGCTGCGAATTAAATAGAAATGTTCTGCTTTCTCACCCTGGCGGAAGATGTATTGTTCCGGATAGAACTGACGCATCGATGCACACGATGAAAGGATTTTAATCAAACGATCATCCATTCCCGCAAGAAATTTGTGATTTGATAAAACATCTTCAATTTTGAAACTCATAATTTTTCTCCAGATCTTTCTTGTTCAAGACCCATGCCATTGAACAACTCTTTCTATGTTCGTCAAAATTGCTGAAAGTTCAACACACAAATGAATTTTTGTCACAACTGTGACAACATGGCAGTTTTGCTTTGGAATGAAATATTTCACAAAGTTTACTTGATTGAAATGAATCTTGAGATATTCTAATTATCACAACATTCCTGGAGGCAAAAACATGAAGAAGTCATTATTCTTTGCAATAACCACCTTCTGCTTCGCAACACCTTTCCTGCTGGCACAAGACTCAAAAAGTGAAGATCCGGGCAAGAAAGTATTTCTCGATAACAAATGTAATATGTGTCACTCGGTCTCTGCGGAAGGAATTGAAAAGAAGACAGCCGGTTCCAAAGCTCCGGATTTATCTGGAATTGGTGCTAAACAGAATGCTGATTTTTTTGTGAAGTTCTTGAAAAAAGAGGCAGACATGAATGGTAAAAAGCATTCAAAAAGCTGGACTGGAAAAGATGCCGATTTGCAAGCAATTGCAAAATGGCTTGAGAGTTTAAAGAAGCCAGCATCCGCAACCAAATAAGCTATCAATTCGAACCTTGAAAGAGGTGCTTATGGATGAGAGAGCTAATGAAAAAGTGTTCATCCCCAAAGGCGCAATTGCATTTTTTGTTGTGATGATCGGTTTTTATATTTTTTTGTGGCTCAGTTTTTACTTTCTTCTGATCGGACGAAAATAAATCGTTATGGAAGGTACTGAACGAAAAGTACTCTACGTCTCGTTAACGCTAATGCTGGCGTTTGCCGTTCTGCTTGCGTACGCAAGCATGGGACTGGGAATTACGCTGCCTACGTGTAATGACCGACTCGTTCCATTTAATGAAGCAAAGGTGATCCCCAAAGAAAACAATCAATTTGAAGTCCACTATGTTGCGCGTATGTGGTCTTTTGAACCAGCGGAATTAATTCTGCCGGAGAATGCGGAAGCTGATTTGTATTTCTCGGCAATTGACGTACAGCACGGAGTTGTAGTCCCTGGTACAAATTTGAACTTGATGGTCATTCCAGGAAGCGTGAATTTTGCTCACCATCGTTTTGATAAAAAAGGGGAGTACTTAGTAATTTGTCATGAGTACTGCGGGCTAAATCATCACAACATGAGGGCCAAAATTAATGTTCTCGCAGCCGATGAATACGCTCGCAAGATGAAGGAAATTTCTGCGAAGACGTTTTCGGCAGCTGAGAAATTAATAGAAGACAGGCAATGTTCATCCTGTCACACATCCGATGGTTCGGAAGGACTAGGCCCTTCATTTAAGGGTCTATATGGTTCGCGCCGTATGCTTGCAGATGGAACTCAAATTACGGCTGATGAAAAATACTTGATCGAAGCAATTCGAGATCCCGATAAACAGATTGTAAAAGGTTATGAGGCGGGGAGCATGCCTCCACCGGATGTTCCGTTAACAGATCAGGAAATAAACGAAATTATTTCTTACATCAAATCTCTAAAGTAGAGGAGTCGTGTTTACAGATACTGATCATAAATTTCATATCGAAAAGAAAAACAGGCTTCTGTTGGCGGCAATGCTTGTTATTCCGATGGTGTTATTGGTCCTGGGTGTGTTTCAAGGAATGCTTCAAACACTTTATCGTGCCGGCTACATACGATCTACTTCATTTTGGGGAATCGAATATTATCAGGGACTTACCTTACATGGCGTGATCAATGCGATTGTTTTCACTACCTTTTTTGAGGTCGTTTTCGGATTTGTGATAATCGCTTATTATTTGCGCCGGCCCGTTCAAAGTGGATGGCTCATCATTTCATTTGCAGTAATGTTGTTGGGTACACTGATGGCAGCCTTTCCGATGCTTACCGGAAAAGCGAGCGTGCTCTACACATTTTATCCGCCTCTAAAAGCAAGTCCGTTATTTTATTTAGGTGCCGCGCTTCTTATCATAGGTTCGTGGATTGCTTATTTTAGCTGGATTCCACAATACATAACCTGGCGAAAAGAAAATTCCGGTAAAAAAACTCCGCTTGCTGTAGTCGGAATGATTTCTGCATTTACAATTTGGTTCGCTTGTACTCTTCCGGTTGCATATGAAGTTTTAGTGCTTTTGATTCCATGGTCTTTAGGTTGGACGAAATCGATCGATGTTATTTTAGCACGCACACTCTTCTGGTTCTTCGGACACCCTCTTGTTTATTTCTGGCTTCTGCCAACCTACGTAATGTTTTATGTCATGTTGCCAAAAATAGCTGGCGGAAAGCTTTTCTCTGATGGTGCCGGCAGAATTGCATTCATGTCTTTCCTTGTTTTGTCCATTCCTGTGGGATTGCATCATCAATTTGCTGATCCTGGAATCAGCGCTAGTTTTAAATGGATGCATATGATTCTAACTTTCGGAGTGGCAATACCAAGTTTCATGACCGCCTTTACTGTCGCAGCATCAATGGAGCATGCAGGGATCGCGCGCGGAGGTTCAGGACTTTTTGGATGGTGGAAATATCTTCCTTATTTTGATAAAGATCGTTGGCTATTTTCCTATTTATTTTGCGGCCTGGTGCTCTTTTTCTTTGGTGGAATTACCGGCATTATCAATGCATCAGGCAATATGAATCTCACTGTGCATAACACATCATGGATCCCTGCACACTTTCATACCACGATCGCTGGTCCTGTATTCTTGAGTTTTCTGGCGATGAGTCTGTTCATGCTTTGCCAGTTTCGTGGTGTGAATGTGCCATTTCCAAAAATGAATGTTTGGACTCCGTGGTTGTGGTTGTTGGGAGTTTCAATTTTTTCGACCGGTCTTTCCATTGCAGGAATTTTAGGAGAGCCGCGACGCACGAATCTCGGTTTAAGTTATGCAAATCCCGGCACGGATCGTTATGTAGCGAGTTGGCATACCTGGGATGTGATTGGTGCAATTGGCGGAATCATCATGTTTCTTTCAACAGCGTTGTTTTTCATAAATTTCTTTGCTGCCCTGTTTGCGAAGTCAAAACAAAATCCCGGTGAAGTCCAGTTTCCAACAGCCGAAGCATATCATGATGAACAAATCGGTTGGGTTCGAAATTTCAAACCATGGGTTATTGTTATGGTGGTTGCAATTCTTATCGCCTATGTGCCACCGTTATGTCAAATACTCACCAGTAATCTGCCGAAGGCAGTCCCATATGCTCCCTGGAATCCAATTCCTGAAACTAAGAAATGATTTTTCTTTGGTCGATTCTAGCAATCACAATTTTTTCCGTAAATTTTTCTAATGCTTCTGTTTCTTTTACCCCGGACTGGGAGAAGATTTCAGGGAAATCACTACCGAATGTTCAGTTTACTGATGCAGGTGGAAGTGCTGTACGCCTGTCAGATTTTAAAGGCAAAATCTTGATACTTCATCCAATGTTTACACACTGTCCGAGTACGTGCTCGTTCATATCTTCGCGACTATCGACAGCAATCAATGGTCTTTCAAAAAATGAACGAAAGAATCTTCAAGTAGTGAGTTTTTCTTTTGATCCCAAAGAGACTTCAGAAAGTCTTACAAAATTTGAAAAGATGTTTCGACTGGATCGCTCGCTTTGGAAAGTTGTACGAGGAAATGCTGTCACGGTTCAGCAGCTCCTAACGGCACTTGATTACCGAACTTTAGAGCTCAGCACATCAAATTATGAACATCCGAATCTTCTGTTTGTAGTAGGGATGGATGGCATTTTGCGTGACTATATATATGGTAGTGATTTGACCTCATTGCGTCTTGCCGGAACCTTGCGTTCAGTTGAGGGGGATTCCTCGAGCTTACTGACTATCAAATCATACATATATGTATTTGCCGTAATCGGCCTTCTAATCTCAAGCTTTGTGGTTACTATGCATTTTGCCAAAGGTCATCGTCATTAGAGCTTGACGATCATTGATTCTTTTCTATTTGCTTTATCTTCAGATACAGAAGAACGACAAGGAAAGTCAACAACAGTGTTGAAATACCAAGGCCTTTTCTGCGGAAGTAATATTCTTTAATGGCAGCTTTGCCTGCTTCTTTTGCTTTTCCAATGACCTTTAAACCAGGTGCGGCCGATTCTGAAACCGGTTTTGTTTGAAAAGAATGAATTTTCACCCTGCTTTCAACTAGAGATTGATTAGCATCCTTTAACAAATATTTTGCCTCTACAACATCCATTCCAAGTTGTTCCGCTTGATTTAAAACCTGAGCGGCTTCTGTCTGACCCTGCGTTAAACCTCGTAGAGTTTCTCTCATGCCTTTAATAACAGGCGCTGCTTTATCTGCCGGTTGATCATTATGACAATCTCCGCAAACCGAACCGGCTGTGAAGTCAATCATCGAATCGCTGGAAGGTTTTACAAAATGATTCGAGTGACAAACAACGCAACCCGGTAAAGACATTTGCTGGAATACAGCATGATGAACGCTTTTATCGTAGAGTTCTGCATTTGCTTGATGACACTGACCGCAAACACTGGCCACACTTTCCACACCAGGTGGTGTTGCTCCGTGATTGCCATGACAGGAATTGCATGCAGGAGCACTCAAATCGGAATTCTTTAGTAAAGCAACGCCGTGAACACTTTTCACGTAATCTTCATATTGATTTGTTGGGATGTGATAATCGGCCATGTATTTTGCATTGCTATGACAATGTGAACAGGTTGAAGGGATTTTCATTGGAGAAACTGGAGAACGTGGATCTCTTACAGCAAAAATCAAATGATTCGAATGACAACTGACACAGGTTGCGGCTTTTGTATCACCTTCCGCATTCCGCTTTCCATGAACACTGGTCAAATATTTTTCATATTGATCGACTGGTAATCCCGGATTGAATTTTTGCATGTATGCTGCATCGCTATGGCATTTGCTGCAGGTTTTTATAACATTTGTAGCAAAGACCGGTGAGGTTTTGTCTTTCACTGAAACAATGTTATGAATTCCATGACATGAAACACATTGCGGTCCTTTGGGATTATTCTTCAATGCATTCCCATGTATACCGTTTTCGAAGTCCTGTTGATGATCACCATGACAGACACCGCACATTGCCGGAATATCCGATAGTTTGGGAACACCGATAAAACCTTTTTTGGGATCCATCGAGGCTTCCATTTCTTTTGCGGACGGATCTCCTCCATGACAATCTGCGCAACTGAGACCGTTTTGAAAATGAATATCCTTCTTGAATACTAGCGCTTCAGGGCTACCTATATCCGTGTGACAACCAATACAGGTATCTTTGTTTTGCGCAAAAGTTAAAGCGCCGATAAAAACGAAGATCAATGTTCCCCAAAATTTGTATTTCACTTAACGCTCACAATTGTCATGGCTATGATAAATATCATTACTAAGATCCCGATGTAGTTGATCAATCTATTTCGCAATCCTTTTGGTGTGTGGTTATCCCAAAAAGGAACAAGAAACCATAGCAAACCTGCAAATCCAAAGAGCATTACGCCAACAACTTCGCCATCTACCTTCCAAATCTTAGCGGGAAAATATTTCAGGGATTCATACATAAAAAGGAAATACCATTCCGGTTTAATTCCAGCCGGGGCGGAAGCAAATGGGTCCGCTTTTTGTCCTAACTCCCAGGGGTAATACACCGCAAGAATTGCCAGCACATTTAAAACAATGAGCCATAGCAAAACATCGCGCATGACAAAATTGGGAAAAAATGGCATGAATCTCTTTTTTTCGGGAGGATATTCTTTCCAGGATTCTGGTTCGCTGATTCCTTGTACCTGAATCAGTACTAGATGAATGGAGAGTATTACTGCGAAAATTGCAGGGAAAATGGCGACATGTAAGCCAAAAAATCGTGTCAACGTTGCGGTCGTTACGTCATCCCCGGCTCGTAAAAGATGCATAATTGGTTTTCCAATCACCGGCACAACCGCAGTTATTTCAGTTCCCACCTTCGTCGCAAAGTATGACAACGTGTTCCATGGAAGGAGATAACCGCTGAATCCAAACGCTAATGTGAGTGCAAGTAATATGAATCCGCTATACCAGATAAGTTCGCGCGGTTTACGAAACGCCTTACTAAAGTAAACCGAAAACATATGGATGAATACGGAGAGAACCATAAGATTGGCGGACCAGCTATGGATGGAGCGGACTAACCATCCGAATTGTACTTTTGAAATAATGAAGTGGACACTCTCAAACGCAGTTCCAGCACCGGGTTGATAGTACATTAGCAGCAGGATTCCGGTGACGACTTGAACTATGAACAGGAAGAGGCTAACACCGCCGAAATAATACCAGAATGATCCTTTGAAATGGGGAACTTTTTTTTCTGACGCAAATTGTTGAAGGTAAGAAAAGTCAAAACGCTCATGAATCCAATCTGTAATTTTGGATTTCAATCCTGCCATGCTTTGCTCTTACGCCTTGGATACGATTACGTCGTCTCCCTTCGTTGTGACTTTAAATTCTTGCAGTGGCCGCGGCGGAGGGCCGGCTATATTCGTCCCTTTCATGTCAAATGTCCCGTTATGACACGCGCACCAAATTTTTTGCATATCATTCCGATACTGAACCGTACATTGTAAATGGGTACATACTGCTGAGAAGGCTTTCCATTCACCATCTGGAGTTTTCACCAAAATTGCAGGCGAATTTCCAAACCGAAATACTTTCCCCTGATTGGATTGAAGTTCGTTTACTTTCGCTGCGACGATGCTGGTGGGAACACTTTCCCCTTCAGCTGGAATTTTGAAATACGCGAAGACCGGATAAAATATGGATAGCGCCCATGCAAATGCGCTGATCTGAAGAAGTCGATCTAGAACACTTCTTCTACTTGGCTTTTTTTCTTCAAGCTCTACCAAGTGTCCCTCACCAATTCAAATGAAGGGACAATAGAATTGAAAACGTCCCTATAGTGAGTGCAATTAAAGTGTAATTATTTTTTAAGTGTTGCCAGCCATTCAGCAAGAGTTTTTGCCTCTTCCGGTGTTCCTGCCCATGCCGGTATGTGTTTTTTGCCGTGGAGTTCAACTTCCTTTTTTAACCACTTCTGGATCCATTCTGCATTTTGTTCTGCGCCAACATTGGAAAGATCAGGTGCCTTTGATGTTGCTAGCTTTTTTGTAATCTTTAATGAATCAATTGAGTGACAAGTATTGCATTTCTTATCCATAAATAACTTTTGTCCGGCAGCAGGTGCAGCTGTATCAGCAGCGATGCTGATGGAGACAACTGAAACAATGAACACAAAGACAAAACTAAAAATCCATACTAAGCCTAAAGGTTTTTTCATTTTTTTTCCTCCATCAAAATCAAGAAAATAATTTCAAAAGATAATGGAATTCTAACATGAGTCTTCATTTACATTGGACCACCAGTATGACATTCAGCACAATTCATTTCCTTCCACACGTCACCGATATCGACAGGATGTTCAAATTCCAGACCGTCCGGTGCGATACTCTTTAATTTTTCACCATTGCCCTGAGCGATGATTGTGTGACAAGCACGACAATCGTGTGAGATCACTTTCCCATCACTACTGATATGCTGACCATCATGACATCGATAACAACCCGGGAAGAGAGTATGGCCGATATTGTTCGGATAAACTTTCCAGTTGACTTTCATTTCTGGAAAGAAGTTCTGAGAATAAATTTTTTGAATTTGCTTAGTCGTTTCTTGAACTAATTTCTTATCCCCGAAGTCTTTGTACATTTCACCCATTGAAGTTTCGATTTTTTTCATTGCCTCTGGAGTAGTTTTATATTCAGCTGTAAGAATATCTACTGCGTTCTTTTTAATGAAAGGAAGAGAAGTCTTAATTCGTCCGGTGCTCATTTCAAGATTGACCAAACGTGAAGGTGCTTTGTAAATATGAGAAGGGCGATTATGACAATCAATGCAATCCATTCTCCGCGGCATATTTTTAGCTATCTGATCAGCCGAAAGCGGATTATCTTTGGATTGATAGATCGTAACTTTTCCATCTGGCTGAGTTATACGAACCCATGGAATTACTTGCCTTTCAGGATCATTAGCAATGTATTCAATTTTGTTAGAAACATTCATATGCCAATGAATTCCACCAGTGGGACCTTGCGAGGGGTCACCTCCTCCAATCTTCATTAATAAGCGAATTGTCCAGGGGGTGTTTTGCTCATCAGATAGGAAATGGTAATTTACGCGCTCCACGGCTCCAAAAAATTTTCGCGGCCAGTGACATTGTTCACAAGTTTCCTGAGCGGGTCTCAGGTTTTTGATCGGAGTTGGAATTGGTTGCGGATATTTTTTGGCGAATATTGCATACACCTGGTAAGTTCCGGATAGTTTTGAACGCACAAACCAGTCCGCCCCTGGACCAATATGACATTGAACACACATCACTCTGGCGTGCGGTGAATTCTGATAGGCTGTAAATTCGGGAGTCATGACAGGATGGCAAGTTTGACCGCAGAATTGAACCGATTCCGTAAAATGATATGTCTGGTAGGTCCCGAACGCTGTAAGCAATAAAAACAAGAAACCAAATATCATCACTCCGAAAAAAAAGTTACGGTCCCGGGGAACATTAAAATCGATTCGAAGGTGTCGAGGAATTTCACCCGGTGCAAGTTTTCGCCTTTTTGAACGTTCCCTCCATGCTCCAAAAATGATCAGAATGAGGCCGACAGTAAAAAATGCTGGCGCAATCACATATGCTAAAATGCCGCCATACGGATGGGCGAAGCCAAAATAAAAGTCATAGCCGAATAAAGTTAAGATCGCAAAAAGAGCGGATACAGCAATCAGAATTCCTAAAATACTGATCCAGTTATTTATAAGGGATGGACTTTTTGGCGTTTCATCCATTGAGATTGTCCCAGCTCAGATACATACGCCATTCATTCTAATCAAAGTATAATACAATACGATTTGTAAAATAAACAAAATTGATAATAAGAAATTCTTTCAACTTCACTTCATTGTTAAAAACATTATTTACTATCAGTTTCATATTATCATTCGCATCTCATTCCGCCTTGAGCAAAGAGGCTGAAAAGCCTGATTTATCAAATGATGTTTGCCTTGAATGTCATGGTGATTCCGAATTAAAAAAGGAAGTTAGTGGGAAAGAAATCTCACTGTTTGTAAACAAGGATGTATTCGCAAAGTCTATCCATGGTGGAAATGATTGTATTTCTTGTCATACCGATATTACGGAAGTTCCTCATCCTGAGTCATTAAAGAAAGCGGATTGCAGTAGTTGTCATGAAGATGCCGTAAATATTTTCTTGAAAAGTACTCACGGGAAAGCATTTCTAGCCAAAATTCCCGAGGCACCTGATTGTGCAACTTGTCATGGTAAGCATGACATTTTGGCAAAATCTGATCCGCATTCAAAAACTCATCCTTTGCATCAAATTGAAATCTGCACTTCATGTCATCTCAATCCGAAGATAGCTGGGAAATACAATCTTCCTTCGGCTGACAAGATTGAAGATTACAAGTTAGGAATACATGGCAAGGGATTGTTGGAGAGCGGTCTACTTGTTTCAGCGACTTGTGTAACCTGTCATAGTGCACATAATGTAAGGCCTAAGACAGATCCAGAATCCACGATCTACTGGTCGAAGATTCCTGAACTTTGCGGAACCTGTCATCTTGGGATTCTCGATGATTTTCGGCAGAGCGAACATGGAACTCAGTGGCAAGCGAAATCTCCGAAAGGGCCGGGTTGCATTACATGTCATGGTGCTCACAAAATTCTGGACCCTGTAGCGTTAGAATTTCAATTACAAATCCCAAACCTTTGCGGACGTTGCCACACGATACAGGGCCGCAGCTACAAAGACAACTTTCATGGTCAAGTTACCGCACTTGGATTCATTCAATCTGCAACATGCGCGGATTGCCACACCGCTCACAAAAATTTAAAAGCATCCAATCCACACTCTACTGTTCATCCTGCAAATTTGAAGAAAACCTGCGGAAGTTGCCATGGTGTGGTATCAGCATCCTATATTACTTACGATCCGCATATGAATCCGCGCGATCCCAGCCGGAACAAGATCATTTATTTCATCTGGTTGTTTTTTATGATCATGATTTATTTCGTATTCGGATTCTTTGGAATTCATTATCTGCTGTGGTTCATCAGATCAATGGTTGGATTCGCAAGAGGTGAGTTCAAAGTTCATGCAGAAGGTGAAACAAAGTTTATTAGAAGATTTTCTGGTCCACATATTTGGGTACACATAGCCGTTGCGTTCAGTTTCACCGTATTAGCGATCACCGGGTTCACAATATACTTCCATGATTCACCGGCGGCACAATTTACAGCAAAGATGCTTGGAGGTATCGGATTTATGCGATATCTCCATCGATTATCCGCGATTATCACTTTTGGTTATGCCTTTTTCCACATTGGTTATCTTGCATTTCGCTATTTTAGGAAACGTGACAAGAATTTATTCCGCGGCCCTGAATCTATGATTCCAACACTTAAAGATGTTGGCGACTTTTTCCGTAACATGCGCTGGTTCCTCTTTTTAGGTCCGGTTCCGAAATTTGATCGATGGACATATTGGGAAAAAATGGAATATCTTGTGGAATGGTGGGGCGTGCCGGTGATAGGAATTTCGGGCCTTGCTTTATGGTTCCCAAAAATCTTTACATTATTTTTCCCGGGTTGGGTTCTGAATGCGGCTCAGGTAATTCACACTTATGAGGCGTTTCTGGCAACGGGTTACGTATTTTTGTTTCATTACTTCATTGCACATCTTCGTCCGGAAACTTTTCCAATGGATCCGGTAATTTTCACAGGCCGCATGCCCCTTGAAAAATTTAAGCACGAACGACCTCTGGAATATGAACGCCTGAAAGCCAGAGGTGAATTGGAAAAATACATTACTGATGCTCCTACCAAAAATTCCTTACGATGGTCATTTGCATTTGGCATCTTGATGGTTGTTGCCGGACTTCTTGTAATGATCGGTATGTTGAAAAATATTTTTTGATTTAACGCGCTACTAGCGAGTTTGCGGTTTTACGATACCGGCTTTCTTCAGTATGTCTTCCATCAGGCACCAATGTGTAAATGCAGATTGAAGCAGATTCACACCAACGAAAGCGGTGAATAGATGCCAATATGGACTATGAAGATATCCGAGTGCCAAACTAAGTAACACAAGGCTTCCCGCGATTGCGCGGATCATATTTTCAAGTGTCATAAAATTCTTTCTCCTTCTAAAATTCCAACTGTTCGATCCGGCGGATTCACCGGATAAGATACTAACCCCTGACGTTTTCGAAGCATGTAACAAAATACGGGAACCGCGGCGCGCGAAAGAAGAAGTGACGCTACTTCTCCTGCCATAAGTGAAACTGCGAGCCCTTGAAAAATTGGATCAAACAAAATGACAACGGATCCAGCAATGACAGCAGCAGCAGTCAGTAACATCGGCCGAAATCTCACAGCACCAGCGTCAACGACGGCTTCTTCCAATGGCATTCCTTGCTTGATCCGTAGTTCAATAAAGTCAACCAAAATGATTGAATTTCTAACGACAATTCCTGCTCCAGCAATAAAGCCAATCATCGAAGTTGCTGTAAAAAAGGCCCCCAATGCCGCGTGACCTGGGAAAATTCCTACAAGCGAAAAAGGAATTGCCGCCATGATAACCAGTGGCATTGAAAAGGATTTAAACCAGGCAACCACAATGATGTAAATCAGAATTAAAACGATCGCGAATGCGATTCCAAGATCACGAAAAACTTCGTAAGTAATATGCCATTCGCCATCCCACTTCATTGAAAAATCGGTAGTGGTAAACGGCTGATGGGACGAATATTGCTCAAACTTGATATTTTGTTCTTGCATCTTTTTGGTGATCGATTCCTTTAATTTGAGAATCGCATACACCGGACTTTCTTCCTTTCCTGCAACGTCCCCCGTTACATAAACAACAGGCATCAGGTTTTTGTGGTAAATGTTTTGCTCGCCTCGCACTTCTTGAAGGCTTCCAAGTTCACTTAAAGGAACTAATTTTCCGGATGCAGATGATATTTGAAGCCGCATTATATTTTGAATATTGGATCGCGCCGCCCGTGGAATCTCGATCAGGATGTCAACATCCTCAGGCTCATTCGGCAAATGAAATAATCCTGCAACCGTTGGTGTTAATGCAGCCTGCAACGTTTGAGTTACCTGTTGGGCGCTGATTCCCAACATTGCTGCTCTCTGCCTGTCAACAACAAAACGATATCCAGGGCTGCGTTCTTCAATGTAAGAATCTACATCCACCACTCCTTCTGTTTCATGAAATATTTTTTCAACTTGTTGTGCGATCTGAATTTGCTTTTCATAATCCGGTCCATAAATTTCTGCTACAAGAGTTTGAAGGACTGGATGAACCAGGCGGTACTTCAACAACTTTTACATTGGCATCGTACAGAGCGGCGATATGCTGAATTTGTTTTCGGATTGCTGATGCTATTTCATGACTCTGTCTGCTTCGATCTCCTTTAGATACAAAGTTGACCTGAATATCGGAAACATTCGGTCCTTGACGCAAAAAGTAGTGCCGGACGAGCCCGTTAAAGTTATAGGGTGCAGCAGTTCCGATGTATGTCTGGTAGTTCACTACTTCAGGCACGTTCCGTAGATACGATGCAAGATGCAACGTTGCGCGAGATGTTTGCTCAAGTGTGGTTCCTTCCGGCATGTCGATAACAATCTGAATTTCACTTTTGTTATCAAATGGCAACATTTTCACTGTAACCAATTTGAATCCAACAAGACTCATGGAAATGGCGAGAAGAACAAACAACACGATGATAAAAGTTCTGCGCTTACGCGAATTCGCCACCAAACCGCCCATATACCTGCGATAGAACTTCGTAATCTTTCCTTCAGCATCATGAGCATTCTCACTTCCCGATTTTTCCTTTAATGCACGAATCGCCGCCCACGGAGTAACTACAAATGCAACAATCAGTGAAAACAGCATCGCGGCGCTTGCGCCTACAGGAATGGGACGCATATACGGTCCCATGAGTCCACCAACAAAAGCCATCGGAAGAATTGCAGCAATGACAGCAATCGTGGCCAGAATTGTGGGATTACCAACCTCATCAACAGCTTCTGCTGCGACTTCTGCAAAAGGACGTCCTTGATTTTCAGGCAATCGGCGATGCCGTACGATGTTTTCAACAACTACAATCGCGTCATCAACCAGAATGCCGATCGAAAAAATTAATGCGAAAAGAGTAATTCGGTTCAGTGTATATCCGTACAAATAAAATACTGTGAGTGTTAGCGCAAGCGTTACCGGGATTGCAACAGCTACAACAATTGATTCACGTCTTCCAAGTGCAAAAGCAATCAATAACGTAACAAAAACAACAGCAAGCATCATGTGAAATAACAGTTCGTTGGATTTTTCGCGAGCAGTCTCCCCATAATTACGCGTAACTGTGATCTTAATATCTGAAGGAACGATTTCTTTTTGCCACCTGTTCACTTTCTGAATAAGAACTTCAGCAAGTTCAACGGCATTCGTATTTTTGCGTTTTGCAATGGAAATTGTTACTGCCGGCTGTTCCTCCATATTTTGGTTTCTATCCCAATAGAAGACATAATCGGATGCCTCCGCACCACCATCTGTAATCTCAGCAATATTTCTTAAGTAAACAGGACGATTCTTATGAACTCCGATTACCAGGCTTCCAAGATCGCGTGGTGACGAAACAAAACCGGATGTTTCGACAAAATACTGTGTATTCCCTGAAGCAAATTGACCGCTGCGCGTCTGCCGATTTGCCGCGGAAATCAATGGAGCCACTTGCAGAAGAGGGATCTGATATGCTTCCAACTTTTCCGGCAGAATACGGACGGAAAGAATTCTTCGCATGCCACCAATGATCCGTACTTCAGAGACATTCGGCGTCTCCTTAATTTCGGTGCTTAATGCCGCTGCAACTTTCCGCAGCATGGAATGATCGTAACGATCACTCGAAAGAGTTAAAGCAAGAATCGGAACATCATCAATAGAGCGTGGTTTTACTAAAGGATGTGAAGCTCCCGGAGGAATAATGTCAAAATTGCTTTGCAACTTTTGATTGAGTCTAACTAAACTTCTTTCCTCATCCTGCCCAACATAAAAACGCACCACAGTCATAGTCATTCCAGGTGAGGAAGTGGAATAGATGTACTCAACACCTGGAATTTCCCAGATTAATTTTTCCATTGGACGTGTTACGCGTTCTTCCAGTTCTTTAGCAGTTGCTCCGGGCAGTTGCACAAATACATCAATTACAGGGACGATGATTTGTGGTTCTTCTTCGCGTGGCAAAGCCCATACCGCAATGAATCCAAGCATCAGTGAACCAAAGATGATCAGTGGAGTTAATTTTGAGTTCAGGAAATATTGCGCAATTTTTCCTGCAGGACCCAATCTCTTCATGATCGATTCTCCATCAAACCAATTTCTTCGCCTTTGCTTAACCCTGAAAGAATCTCCACTTTTCCACTTTTTCGATTTCCTGATTTAACCAGCACTCTTTTCCATTGATCATCCTGGTGCACATAAACCATTTCCAGGTCTGCTTTTTTAATGAGATATTCTTCTGGAACCCAAAGAGATGAAGCACGATGAGATTCCAACATTACATATGCAGAGAGACCGCTCTGCATCGTTGGAACATCTTCTAAATCTGCTTTGACAAGAAAAGTTCGCGTTGATGGATCCTGAGAGGGGCTTGCCTCTGATACAACAGCCGTGAGTATTTGATTTGATGCTGCCGGAATCCGGACCTGAACTTTTTGACTTTCCTTCACAAAAGAAAGCAATTCTTGTTCAACGTAAAATGAAACCTGATAAGAGCCTGGTTTCTCAACAGTAATCAGACTTTGTCCCGCATTTACAAAGGTTCCTGGATCTACATAAACTCCAGACACCACTCCGGGGAACGGCGATTCAATTCGTACATAACTGCGGTTTGCAGCAAGCTCTTTTTCATCGGAAGCAATTTGATTTAACCTTGCTTCTGCTTGAGCTATGCGTTGCGCCGCAGCTTCGCTGGAAGCCTCTGCAGAATTCTTTCGCGAAAGTGCTTCTTGATATTCCTGAGGGCTTGCAGATTTCTTTTCGTATAATTGCCTGAACCTTTCATATGTTGAAACGGCCAGCTCCTTTTGACTTTCAAATGCGGCATATTGATGCTTTGCTTCCAGAATAGACTGTCGTATCTCCTCACGTGACGATACAAGTTTTTCAGCTTGAGCATTCAGAGTTCGTTCATCCATGAGCACAAGCAATTCACCCTTTTGAACTTTCGATCCGGTTTTCACTGGAAGTTTTGTTACGAAACCTCCATATCGGCTCGCAACTTCAGCAATATCTGCAGCGCGAACTGTTGCTGCAATTTCCAGAACAGCAGCCTCCTGTTCCACGTGTGCCGTTTTCAATGGTTTATTCTCAGAAATATTTTTTACTTCGTGTTTGTCAGAAGATCCGCATGAAATTGTGCCGATGGCAATAACGAATATTAATATTGCTTTTTCGATTACATTCTTATTTTTCATAGATCACCTTATTGGACTGCAGAATGTCTTGAGCCCTTCCGGAACATGCAAGCAAAGCTGCATAAGCCGTGTGCACTTCAAAGAGATTTTGTAAATGCATAGTACGTGACTCACTGAATGATGCGTCTGCCTGAAGAGAATCTTGAACGGTAACTAGTCCGCTTGCGTAACGCTCCGCGTAAATCCTACGATTCTCTTCAGCTTGCTTTAAAATAGATTCACTGACGGCATATTTTTCTTTTGCTGCTTGCAAACGGTAATACGCAGATTCTACTTGCAGGCGAAGTGCATTCTGAGTTTCTCTATAGCGCTCTTCCGCTTTTTGCGACTCGTATTTTGCGGAAGACAAACTACTCTTATCTGAAAAGCCTCGGAATACGTTCCACCTTAGTTCAATACCAACACCCCAGTTGTTACCTGTGTAATCCAGTGAATCGCCATGCCATTCGTAATTCGACCAGCCCTGTATGGAGGGCAAAAACTTTGAATTTGTCATCGCCACCTTGCGCTCAGCGATATCTTTGCCAGCGTCAGAAATTTGTAATTCAACTCTGTTCTTGTTCATGAGATCGATCCAATAAGAAAGGGGATTAGGAGGAATTGAGATCTCTGTCATTGGACTTGTTGTTTTCCAGGACAGCTGGAAATTTCCGAGAATCTCATTTAAAGCGGCGACAGCAAGGTTGGCCTCATTTTCTGCATCAATCAGTTGTTGCCGTGCTCTTGACAGAAAAACTTCGGCCGAAAGTAAATCCGATTCAACAGAAATACCTGCATCCACTCTTTCTTTCGATTGATCTCGTCGTGATTGTGCGCTCTTCAAAGTGTCTTGCGCTGCCTCAATTCGTTGGCGAGCCAGTGAAACCGCGTAGTAACGTCTGATCAATTCCTGAATCAAGCGGTTTTGTTCTGCTTGATACTGAAGTTCGTAAATGTGCATACCGGTTTTTGCTGCCGCATTCCGATTTTCTCTGCCTCCAAAGTCATACAGCAGCCATCCAAGTTGGAATGAGGAAACATGATCTGTCAGGGCGTCGGGATCATTGAGTGAATCAATATCAAAATTTGCTGCCGTGAACCGTTGCTGATTCAAAAGTGAGCCAAAAACATATACGGGATTGTTTGAGTGCGAGACAGACTGAACAAAATCAATTGTGGGATAGTAAGACGCAAGCGAGGTGTCGTATTCGGCCTTTGCTGATTTCGATTCCAGAGCTTTTTGTGAAAGCTGCGGATTATTTTCAACCATGATTCTCGCGGCTTCCTGCAATGTAAGATGATCCCCTTCGGCAGAAGCGTTAGTCTTACCAATAACAAGCATCCATATCAGTAACATCCAGATAGCTTTAATTGTGGTACTTGATTTCATAACTATATAATTATATAATTATTAACATAATGTCAAGTATGATCAGGAGCATTATGGGACAACACTTAACGGACGAAGCTTTAGAATTAGTAGCTGCTCGTTTCCGAATTCTAGGGGAGCCTATGCGGCTAAAAATTTTGCAAGAGCTCAAAGAAGGCGAAAAAAATGTAACTGAGTTAGTGGATGCTACGGAAGCGACTCAAGCGAATGTTTCACGACATTTAAGCGTTCTACTTAACGCAGGTATGGTTTATCGCCGCAGGGAAGGTCTTAACGCTTATTATGGAATTCAAGATGAAACAATTTTCAGGCTTTGCTCCGTAGCCTGCGATTCATTAAAAAAGGAAGTAAATATCCGCACCAAAGCGCTCGCTGGTAAATAATCTCTCCATTTTTGTCTGTTTGTACGACAATTTTTCTCTTTTCATTCCTTTTATGTTGCAAACAAACCTCCGGAAATCAATTCAGTTTTTGCTACCACGCCGAAGAGGGCATCAAGCACATCGATTCCTAAGATGCAAAGCTTTGATGTTCGGGGGACACTGAGTGATGACAACAACTCCGGAGTGGCTGATCTGGAATGGAAACTAGAAGCAAGCTGCTTTGACACAGTTGAAGGAACTGGATTCACAATTAACAAAACGATCCTTATTCCGGCTTCAGTTAAGAACTGCAAAATCAAATTAACAGTTGAAGATTGAAAAGAAGGTCATGCATTTACTGAGCTTTTTGTTCCTTTCAAGAAAATTACCCCCACTAACTAGACTTTAAAGGGGCGGAAGACACACGTCTTCCGTCCCTTGATTTTCAGTCTACTAATTTTGGTGAATCCAACCAATGTTTTCTAATTTCTTAAGAACAGTCATTGCTGATTCTTCCGGCGAAGTCCGATCCGATTCTATTATGACATCGGGAGCTGTGGGCTCTTCATATGGTTCTTGAATTCCGGGAACTGAATTTATTTTTCCTTCTTGAGCCTTTCGATAAATGTTTTTCGTATCGCGCTTCTGACAAATTTCAATTGGACATTTGATGTAGATTTCCAAAAATCTGGAAATGCATACTCTTGCATTGTCTCTGTACTTACGTTTGTTTGCGGTAGCATCTATGATGACATTCACGCCATTTGACGTGAGAAGATGAGCCAGCTTTCCTAACACTCCGTAAAACCAATCCCGTTCTTTCCCAGAATAATTTGCATCAGGAGTTAAAAACTTACGAAGTTCATCTGATTCCAAATGAACAACCAGAATTTTATATTCATCGCGTAACCGTTTGGTTACATATCGTGCGATGGTGCTTTTGCCTGAGGATGGCAATCCGGTGATCCAAATAGCGAATCCCTGTTCCATTTATTTCTTCAAATATTCATTCACATTTTGAGGATCAAAGACAGAAGTATTGAGAATATTTTGAATAAATTGAAAGATGGTGAGCCTCATATCATGAGAAAGTGCTGGATACCAAATCGGATTTGCGATCACCAGCCCGCGCCATGCCAAAAACGGCTGAATGACCTGGGTCATTTCCGTATCTCCAATTGCTTTCATATAAGTATTCCAAAAAATATCAAATAAAACCTGAAATGAACCATTGAATGATCCTGACTTTTGTAAGGAAAAAAATAAATAATTAATGAGCATGCTTGCGATATCATCTGCTGGTTCACCCCACTCTCCTCTCGACCGATCCAGCACCGTGAAGTTTATATCTTCACGAAACAAAATATTCCAGGGATGAAAATCACCATGCACCTGGCAAAGACGGTGATTCATTCCTTTTATTTTCCAGCGCCACTCTACACACTTTTGTTCAATTGGTTGCAGAAGATTGTAAATGGCGTTGTCATCGGACGGATAGTTATCGATCAGTCCCATAATACATTCACCGTGTCCGATCAAATCGCGAATCCTTCGAGTATATAAATGAGGCGCATTCATTTTCGTTTTGTGAATCTCCGTAAGAAAAAGTGCCAAAGCTTCGGCTCGTTGCTCATCAACTGCACCAAGTAAGCCGGATCTATAGATTCTTTCCAGGTCTTTGTAATAAGTTTCGCCTTGAACGAATTCAGTCAATAGAAAAAATTCTTCCGCCGAACCCGCTGATAAAAAACTGCCGTCTGAAGTTATTGCTCCGATGTCCAAGCTGCGGACGTGTTCAGGCATTTTGTTATACACAGAATTGGCCCATAAAAGATTCTGCGCGCGATCAGAAAAATGATCATGTCCAAAACTGTTTTCAGCCATCGTTTCAAGCACAACAATTTCCGGCTTCCCTTGAATTAAAAAGCGCACCAGCACTGGTTTGCCATAACCAAAACCCTTCATATCCGTTGATTCTTTACTTCCAATTTGAGTAACTTCAACGACTTTCACTGGACTCTTATAAAGTTGACTGAGATATTTTTGAATTGGTTCTTTGCTCAGTATCGGCATGGTCAATCCTCAATTTTCCATATTTTACGTCCAGTCTTTCATTCAAGCTATGTTACCCACAACAGAGTTCACATCTGCCTATGATTTTCTTGGTGCCTATGCCAATCTGTCACTAATTTGACACTTTTTCAGAAATGAATCGAGATCAATTGGTTGAAATCTGAAGGGTATACATTTTGCTGCGTTATTAATTATGGTAATCATGCAACCTGCAATTCAAGAAAACATCAGGGCGGCAGAATTTGATCCACAAACTATCCAAAAAATCTTTCGCCTGCTTTGCGCGAATAGCGGAGTCGATTTTTCAAAATATAAATCTGGAACGATCAATCGTAAGCTTCAACGATGTATGGAGGACTGTGGAATCCATGATCCTGAAGAATATTATTATCAGCTGCTGGATAATCAGACAGAGATCCGTAAACTGTTTCATTCTTTTCTCATTCCCTTAACAGGTTTTTTCAGAAATTCAAAATTATTTCCAATAATCGAGAAGGAAATTTTGCCATTGATTCTTCCTCATGCTCTGAAAAGAGGCACAATTCGTATATGGGTACCTGGCTGCTCAACTGGTGAAGAAGTCTATTCCATTGGAATTTGTTTGGCTGAGAAACTCGATCTACTTGCGAATCATATTGATGTCAAGATTTTTGGTACCGATGTGAATGAAGAAGCAATCGAGGAAAGTCGCAAGGGATTATATTCAGTCCAAAGGTTGAAAGGTGTTAGTAAACAACGTTTGAGGAAGTTTTTCGTAAAAGTGGATGGGGGATATAGAATAGGCAACTTTATCCGATCGTTTTGTATCTTCGCGCATCACAATCTTCTTAAAGATCCACCATTCAACCATCTTGATATTATTAGCTGCCAAAACGTTTTGATTTATTTGACTATTGAAGCTCAAGAACCAATTCTTCGTATGTTCTACTTTGCTTTGAACCCTGAAGGCTTCTTTATTCTTGGCGATTCCGAAGCTATACCTACCTACAGACGTGGATTTAGAAAATGGAGACGCGAATATCCAATCTACGTTCCGGATCATCAATAGACCGTGTACTTTCCTTGAAGCAATTCGTTACAAAAGGCATGTAATCCTGAAAGTTCATGTTCAACGATCTGATGAGCTTGTTTTGTGATTCTTGAAACCGATGCATTCTTCTTCAAATTTAATTTTATTGAAACTGCATCAGGCCTGTTTATTGGGGAACCAATTCGACTTACCATCGTTACAAAAACTTCTTGAATCCCGTAAAGCGTTTCATAGATCTGTGCAGCAACTTTATTTGCAAAAACATTATAGATCTTGCCAACATGACTAAGAGCATTCTTTCCTGCAGCAGCTTCCAATGAACAAGGTCTTCCAAATGAAATCAATCCGTTCACACGGTTTCCCCGGCCGACTTCTCCGGAATCTGCAACTTCAGCGGATGTTCCAACCACACTGAGATATAGTCCATTAATCCCTTTCCCTTTTTTATCAAGACTATTCAATATGATTTCAATTTTGTCGAAATTTGGATATTTTTCCTCAGGAAATTCTTTTATTACGTTCAAAACTTCCGATTTTCTTTTGAAATAACTTCTTTCATCCTCTATGAATCGATCCATTAACGGCATGGCAACTGTCAATTGCAAATCCTTGCCTTTTCGGATACCCATGATTTTTACATCTTCGCCAGTATCAGGGAAGTTGTCCTTAAAGATTTTTGAATTAAGATACTTTTCTGTTTCCAAAACTATTTTTTCAGTTTCTGAAAGCGGCGCATATCCAACCCCTGCTGATGTATCATTCGCCGCTAGAATTCTTTTCTTTGAACCAAAAATATTTTGCAATTCGGAAGAACCTGGTCTGATCTCAAGTTGATACTCAACATGCTGTTCCGGATCCAGAAATCGAAAATGATTTCGGAACCATTCTTTCGCAGCGGCAATTGCGATTTCTCCCACTGGAATTTCTTTTCCATCGGCTTTCCACGTAGCACGATCACCCATAATTAATCGCATTGGCGATTTGATCGTCCCACCCCCGAATTTTGTTTCCGCGGATCCAGCACACAGGAGACTCTTATCAAGATTGTGATGTAAAACAGTCCCAAATCGTTTCTGGTATTCAGCTGCCAATCGGATTGAAACAAATTCCATTACACCGTCACAAATAGAATCCGGATGGCCCAGTCCTTTTCGTTCAACAATTTCCAATTTCTGTTCAGAAACTGTCTTTCCTGAAAAGGATTCAATAACAATTGAATCCGCGTCGCTCATAGATTTTCCTTCAGGAAGGAGTCGATAGTTTCTTCAATTCTCTTAGATGTTTTTTTACAGCTGAGGGGAGAGAGAGTCCTGCGCTTCCAGAATATCCAAAAAACACTGATTGTTCGTACCTTTCATAACATGTTTGAGCAATTTCAGTGTAGGGAGATTTACGTATACAAGCTTCATAATACAATTCATGAACATTCCAAAGTTCCGGAGCCTGAAGAGCTTCATAACAGTTACCAAGCAATAGCAGCGCTTTTGCAACATCAGCACTATCCGGATAGCTGCTGAGAAAATCATGCAGACAGGAAGTAGCTCTAAGGTAGAGAATATCAGTGGAATGATCGCTTTGATATTCTTGCAGTTCTGAAGCCAGTGCGATTAATCTTTCAGCTTCATTCAATAAAGCGTTAGCAGTTGTTAGGTCTTTAGGCTCTTCATTCTTCCATTGTTCCAATGACATCTTCCATTGTCGTGCTTGGCTTTTCACAAACTGCGGTGCTTCTGTTGAATTTAGCACAAGGTTCACTATCGTCATCGCTCGTTCCGGATCCCGTTTTACGCGAACGCTGGTAGCGATTGCATAATAAGCCGCCCTTTGCCATTCAAGTTCGTGATCTTTCAAGTTTTGTGTGTCTGCTAATATCTTCTGAAATTCGTCAAGAGCTCTGTCAAATTGCCAGGTCGCATCAAAAAACTCTGCCTTTTCCAGGGAAGTTTGAAGCACTTTTGGGACTTCTTTTTGTAATGAAGAAAGATCCAGAGAACTCGCGGAGCGCGTGTGACACGCGATACAGTATCTGGGAACAGATTTCAAAATAGATCTTGCATACTCACGGTGTCCGTTCACTAAATGACCATATGCTAAAAGAATTTGATCTTTAAAGAGTCCTGAAATTAAGGTAATACTGGCATCTTTATTTTCCGACAATTTCTCTTCCGGCATATCATGAGTAAGCTCAGTTAGTTTTTTTGTATTCTTTTCAATCCGGGCAAAATTTTTTGGTGAATTGTATTGTTGATCACTAATAACATCCGGAAGTAGCTCAGAAAGCACAGAGCGAAGCTCATCCATTCTTTTTCCCCAATCTGGTTCAGGAGGTTTTGCAGCTAAAAGATTAAAAACAACGAAAACTATCACACATTTGGGGAGAATTCGTTTTAATTCAAATTGAAACATCTTTGTAGTTCCTCGATTCACCGCGAAAATGGGTTAATCTATTTTTGTATAATGACTGCAAATCCAATAGAAAAGGTTATCCGACCTCATAATTTTTGGAGTATCGATCCGGCCCAATTACTGTTTATACTTGGATCCTCCAAAAATGGATTATCGAGTGATGAAAGCCAACGTAGAATTGTATACTACGGTCCAAATCGGCTGAAACCCTCAAAGCGAAGCACGCCAATCATATTGCTTTTACGTCAATTTAGCAGCCCTCTAATTTTGATACTTCTAGCTGCAGCGATACTTTCCTTCGCGTTGCATGAACATACTGATGGTCTGATCATCACTGGAATAGTCCTACTGAGTGGAGTAATGGGATTCTGGCGTGAAAAAGGTGCTGCTGATGCTGTGAAAAGATTGCTTTCGATGGTTCAGACAAAAACAACATGCATTCGTGAAGGATCAAGTGTCGATATATCAACTGAAGAAGTAGTGCCCGGAGATATTGTTTTTTTGAATGCCGGAGATTTGATTCCTGCTGATGGTCTTATTCTGGAATCAAAAGATTTTTTCGTAGATGAAGCGGCGCTGACCGGGGAAAGTTATCCTTCCGAAAAGAAATTGGGTGTTTTGCCTGAAGATATGAAGTTAAGCGGCAGAACAAATTCTATTTTTATGGGAACTCATGTTGTTAGCGGTGAAGCAACAGTTGTTGTGGTTTTTACGGGGATTCAAACTGAATTCGGAAAAATATCGGAAGAGCTTAAACGGAAACCAGAAGATACGGAGTTTGAGCGAGGTGTTCGCCGCTTCGGATATCTGTTAACAAGAATCACCATGGTTCTGATTTTGATCATTTTCGCTGTTAGTGTCCTTATGCATCGACCGCTTTTGAGCTCTTTTTTGTTTGCACTGGCACTCGCTGTTGGTTTAATTCCTGAGTTACTGCCCGCAATTATTGCAGTCAATCTTGCCAGAGGTGCCGAGAGGATGGCAAGCGAAAAAGTGATAGTAAAACGGCTGGCATGTATTGATAACTTCGGCAGCATGGATGTGCTCTGTTGCGATAAAACTGGCACGTTAACAAAAGGGATTGTGGAATTTCATTCTGCGATTGATGCAGCAGGTAATGTTACGGAAAAAGCTTTGCACTATGCATATGTGAATGCGTTGTATGAAACAGGCTTCACAAATCCGATCGATCTGGCTTTGAAGCAGATGGAAGGACTTGATGCATCTAAGTATAGGAAATTGGATGAAGTACCTTACGATTTTATTCGAAGACGTTTGAGCGTACTGGTTTCATTCAATGAGTCCGCCCTGATGATCACGAAAGGAGCGGTGACGGAAATAATGGCAATTTGTTCTCATGCCGAAGTTTCAGGAGAAAAGATTGAGCTTTCAAAATTGCAGGAAGCTTTAATAACCCGATTTGAGTCCTTTTGTAGTGAAGGCTTTCGAGTTCTCGGGATCGCTTACCGCGAATTAAATATCACTTCCATAACAAAAGATGATGAAACAGATATGACATTTCTCGGGTTTCTGGTTTTTTATGATCCACCAAAACCCGGAGCACAGAAAAACATCCAGGATTTGAAAAAACTTGGAGTGAATTTGAAGATTTTAACAGGGGATAACAGCCTTGTGGCACGGGCTGTTAGCAAAATGGTGGGATTTTCTGATCCCATGATTGTTACCGGAAGTGATCTTCGTCAAATGAGTAATGAGGCTCTGGCCAATCTTGCGAACAATATCGATATATTTGCGGAAGTCGAGCCTGCACAAAAAGAACGGATTATTCATGCTCTTCTCAAATCAGGAAATGTTGTTGGCTACATGGGAGACGGTATTAATGATGCTTCGGCCTTACACGTAGCCGATGTTGGAATTTCAGTGGATACTGCTGTTGATGTCGCAAAGGAAGCAGCTGACATTGTTTTGCTTGAAAAAGATTTAAATGTCTTGCTGGATGGTGTTCGTCTTGGACGAATAACATTTGTAAATACAATGAAATATATTTTTGTTACAACCAGTGCGAATTTTGGAAACATGTTCAGCATGGCTGGAGCTTCATTATTCTTGTCGTTCCTGCCGCTTCTTCCCAAACAAATACTTCTTAATAATTTCCTGACGGATTTTCCGGCAATGACAATTGCTACGGATAAAGTCGATGAAGAGATGTTGGAAAAACCGCAACGCTGGAACATTCATTTCGTTCGAAATTTTATGATCCTTTTTGGACTGGTGAGCTCAGTTTTTGATTTCCTAACTTTTGGTCTTTTAATGTTTGTATTAAAAGCATCGCCGGATCAGTTTCGAACAGGATGGTTTCTGCAATCGGTGTTCACAGAGTTGCTGATCCTACCAGTAATTCGTACAAAAAGACCATTCTTCAAAAGTCTTCCTTCAAAAGCTTTGTCTTATTCCACGGTTTTGGTTTTCACATTTACATTGATGCTTCCATACATCATGCCTGAACGTATCCTGAACCTGATTCCTTTACCACTATCATGGGTGTTGTTATTGCTGGGAGTTACCATGCTCTATGTAATAGAGTAGAATCGCGAGTGATACTGATTTGCGCAGTTTTGGAATTTCCATTTTGATCCTGAGCAACAGCAACAATCGGATTGTTCCCTTCATTCAACGAAATCGTTGTTTGGAACGAACCATCGGATTGCAAATCGACATTCGCACCATTGATGGTAAGTGCTGCACCGGTTAAATCGAATACAAATCCGGAAACGGGAGTTGAATCCGCAGTTGTGATGGAGCCATCGATCGGGTTTGTGAACGTGATGGACGGTCCTTCGGTATCAAGGGTGACTTGAATCGTAGCTTCCTGGGTATTGCCTGCGTGATCCGTGGCAATCGCATGGATGGTATTCAAGCCGGAGCTGAGCAGAACATTGTGCGCGGTAAAATCAGTGCCAGTTAGAGTAGCTGTAATTCCGTTTACGGTCACAGAATCAATGTCATTGCCGTTTACAAAGCCGGTGACATCAATCAAGTTATCTGTTAAAACCGCGCCATTTTGCGGACTGACAATCGTGATTCCCGGAGCGGTTTGATCTAATGTAACGGTGATACTGTCCTGCGCAGTATTCCCAGCCAGATCTGTAACTACTACAACAAGCGTATTATTCCCATCGTGAAGCAAGATCGAGGCGAAGAATTGTCCACCGCCGGCGATAACATCCGGATTGCCACTAAGCGTAATGCTTTTTAGACTCTGTTCGATCAAAGTACCGCTGACTTGAATCGAATTGAAGTGGAACAGATCTCCATCTTTTGGATTGGTGATTTTTACTTCAGGCGCGATGGTGTCCACACCAAAATTCACCAGACTAATTGCAGAATTTCCGGCGCGATCAAGTGCGGTTACAACCAGTGTATGTGCCCCTTCTTCCGTGACCGTTGTGCCGCTTTCGAACGGTTTACCATCAAGCAAAATGGAACTGTTTTCGAGATTTATTTCGGCAATTTGAATTAATGGAGATGGAGGATTCGAGTAAAATTTCCCATCTTCAACGTCAACAATCGTAATCACAGGCGCTGTTTTATCGATTGTAAATTGCAGTGCAAGCTCACTGCTGTTGCCCGCAAGATCGGTGGCAGTAATTAGCAAGTCGTAAGCACTATCTTGAGTAACGACAGTTCCTTCCGGAACTTCTTGTCCATTTAGTAAGATCGTGGTGGTTCCGGGGTTCGCATCAATGACCTGTGGAGTTAAGGTAACATCCACATTTATATATGGAGGGACGGCGAAAATAATTTGCGGCGGCGTAAGATCGATAGTGAATTGAAGATCTTTCGTCGCGGTATTCCCTAACGTATCCGTTCCAGAAACATGAAGTAGATGATGTCCTTCTTCGGATACTGTTGAACCAGAAACAAACGGTTCTCCATCCAACAGAATCTCTTGTTCAGCGATGCCGCTCTCATCGGTTATGGTAATCACAATTGTGGCCGGCGAGTTTTGATATTCGCCATCGGTAACACCAGTAACTGTGATAACTGGCGCACCTGTATCTATACTCAATGGGCTACAGTGCGGAATGATTGTTCCTAGAAGTTTTATTTTATTGTTGGAAGGATTCACGCGAATCCAGTCCGCTTCCAGTCTGTATAAGAGATTCGCGGATGAAACCGGATCTCCGTTTTCATCTTTGCCATCCCACTGCATGTTTGATGGAATGATGGCGAACGGTTTTGCACTGCCCTTTTCTTCATCCGGATCTTCCGATTGTTCATCTCCGAATTCTAAATCGTATTGAGGACGTTGCAGGGGTTCGGGAGCGTTATCGCAACTTGAATCTGGTGGCGGATTTTTTGGAAGCTGAACGTAATTTAATGGTAGCAAGATTTCTTCATCTTTGGTGAGCGTGCGAACTAAAGTTGTGCCGTCGAAAATGTAAACGTGGTAACGAACGTAAAATTTCTTGCCTTGCTGCAACTGCTGAACGTGGCGATCGCGCATTAAGACTGCGAATTGTGAATCGAAGACCACTGGGAGTTGATTATCGATGACATTGATTTGATAGAGGCGTGCTTTTTTGCCGGGCACAGGTGGTTTAGCTTCGGCAGAACTGACTACCAACAAACAAAGAATTAATAACCACGAAGTACACGAAGTGCTACGAAGGTATTTAGATATGCTTTTAGCTTCGTGCTTCTTCGTGACCTTCGTGGTTAGTAAATCGTTGGGGATGCGGTGCCCCCTCCTTATGAAGGAGGGGGATAGGGGGTGGTTGGGTACTATCGAAAACATTCCAACCCCCTCTTTAATCTCCCCCTTCATAAGGGGGAGAAGTCTCTTCAACACCGTTTTGTTCATCATCAGTTTGCATTCACAGTGATTGTTAAAGTGGTTTGATTGTTCCAAACGTCAAAAGCTTGGACTGTGATTGTGTGACTGCCTGTAAAGATTTGACCGGCCGGAATTACGACTTCATAAGGTTCAACCGATTGATAAACAGGCGGACCAGAATCAAATGACACACCCAGTGATGCGATCCCTGTTGCATCGGTGGCTGAAATTCTAACCAGCAAAGCCTGATTACCGGTTATAATTTCTCCGCCGGTTGGGGTGATGAAACTGACATCAGGAGGATCCGGCTCCGGCGTAATAACAGTTGCAGGATCGGTGTTCATCGCACCGAAAGTCCCAGCGGGCGGCAGCTGATCCCAGGAATTATTGCGGGCATCGATCGTTGCAGAGCTTGCATTGCCAAGATTTAACGCATTGTTCAGGAAGATATTGCCGCCGCGGCTTCCAAAGAATCCTCCGCCAAAATCGCCATAAAGGTTTTCCACGGTTGCGCCTTCCGCGGTGCATGCTTCAATGCGATTAAATTCAAAGAATCCGAATTCCAACGAGGCTTGCTGAATCCCTAATCCAGCCGATTTGCGGAAAATATTTCCGCCACCAATAGCATCAACGAGATATGAGCCATTGCCGTTGTTATTCACAACCTGATTGGATAAAACTTGTCCGCGGAAAGAAACGATTCCGAATGCTGTGAATTGGGAATCATGAATTGCATTCTGATAGTGGATTGTGTCAAAGCCAGTAATCCCCGAATCAAAGCTTCCTGATAGATCATTGTTGCTGATGAAAGCAGTTGTGAATGAAGAAATACCTGAGTTGAATTGACCGCGAATAGTATTGCGATACACGAAATATTTGCCTGGAAAAAATGCCAGACCGGTTGTGCCAGAATCAAACACGCTTAATTGATTTTCCAAAACATCACAGGTGATATCACCAAGTTGAATTCCGGTGATGGCATTAACTTTGTTTCTTTCGATCATTGCATGCATTCCGCCGCCATCATCAAGGTCATCAACGTAGATACCGATCCCACTGAAAGCAGAAATCTGATTGTCTTTGATTTGGATCTGCGTATTTTGATCACCAGAAAGATTCAAAACGATTCCGTGTGTATCGAATCCTCCGGAGATTATTTGGGAATCCAAAATGCTGATGGTCCCAGGATTTCCGCTGGTTTCCAAAATATCGATCGTGGCCGTATGAACGTTCGGTTGTTGAACAACCAGGCTGCTCAAATAAATATTGGCGTATTCATTGGAACTCAGGCCAACCTGGATACCCAGATTTCGGATGGCAAAATGGTCAGTGGATGTCTGAGCAAATGAACTGACGTTCCCAACTACAGTTACGCTTTGATCCACTCCGCTCAGCGAAATGTTTGGAGGTAGAATCAGATTTTCATCATAAAGTAGCGGCTTGATCAGAACTGCATCATTGGGTTGCGCAGTTAGCAGTGCATCTCCGATTTTGCGACACGGCGTTGCCGATAATGTGCCGCACGGTGGATTCAGAACGGCATTCGGATCTTGCTGATCAACATAAATAATGTTTGCGGCGGTAGTGAACATAGATCCGTATGGGACTGATAAAAATTCACCGGTGCTGCTTTCAATGTTTTGAACTGACAATGCATAACTTGCTGATGGAATCAGGTTCGCTTGAATTTGAAGCACATCACCTGAAACAGAAACATCGGTTGGAATTGCAGATCCGTTTTGAAGTAGATCCACTTTGCCTGTGAAGTCTTGTGATTCATTTAGCGGTGTGCTGAATTTCACGGTGAGTGTTGGTGAAGTCCAATCGTTTGTAAATACAGCTTGAGTTTCACCATCGGCTGGTAAGCTATATAGCACTCGGAATGGATCCGGACGTTGGCGCACGTCGCACTGAATTGACTGTGATGCAGTCACCGCACCAGCAACTGCAACCGCTTCGATCGTAACGGTATCGCTTGCAGGAACCGTAAATGGCGCGACAAACTGCAACACATCGCCTTGTTTGGTTGCGGGTAGCGGATCCACTCGTACGCCATTGATCAGGAAGTAGTAATCGTTGAAATTCGCAGCGCTGATTGCTGTAGCCATGGCATAAACATCAGCATTCTGTTCCAGTTGCTGTCCTTGCAATGGCGTCATCAGCTGAACTGTTGCTGGAACTACGTTCAGGATCACATTAGATGAAGTTGCAGTATTGCCTCTGGCATCAGTAGCGACTGCATATAATGTTATTGTCGGCTCTGCCGGTATTACGATTGTGAATTTGTATGGCGCAGTTGTATCGGTACCTGCGGATTGTCCATCCACAAACAATTCAACAGATGCCACTGCAAAATTGTCAGAAGCATCTACATCTACTTCCAGTGAAGTGCCTTCCGCAACATCACTTCCTGAAAGCGGTGATGTGATTGCTACTGTTGGCGGTACTTGTTCCGGTGTGACATTTATTACAACCTCATCCGCAGTTGTGATGTGTCCGCCGGTATCATAAGCACGCGCACCTAATGTAAGGGTGCTCGCAGATCCGAACGGAATGATATAGCTGAAAGCATACGGTGCAGTTGAATCTGAACCGACAACTACTCCCTCGGCAAGAAATTCAACGTTGGTAACACCAAATTCATCAACCGCATCGACACTGATTGGAACTGATGTTCCTTCTACAAAACTTGCGCCGGCTACGGGTGAAGTAATCAAAACCGTTGGCGGTTGATCTTCATAATCCGGAGCATCCCAAACCACCCCGCCTTTCAAAACCAGCGAATCTAATTTCAGCACACCGCGATAACGAAGTCCGGTAGTATCCGATGCAAGACCTTCCAGTGTTAACGTATTTCCAGATTGCGAAAGAACTTTGAATTCACCGAATGTGGAATCATCAGCATTGAGTATGCGCACATACACACCGACAACACTGTGCGGGAATTCAGTCCAGCCAGGCTCATCACTTAACGCAGTGATGACATTGCCATTCGTGTTTTGAATGACCCCAGTTCCAACAGATGGAATTTTGGTAATGCCGCCGGTCCAAATAGCTCTGGTGTTATCAACGATCAATCGGCCATAAGTTGAAACTCCGTTTTGGAATAAATAAATTGTTCCGGCACCGCCAGCCACCAGGAAGTCAATAGGACTACGTCCGCCGTTTGAAACCAAATGTGTTTCGATGCCATGGCTCATGAAGTCCTGATCGTAATGGATTGAAATTCTTCCGCCGCCACCGCCATCATTTTCATCAGCACTTGCATTAATGGAACCGTGTCCTGAAATTGTTTGCGTACTGATTTGTATTGAACCGCCGCCTGCGCCACCGCTATCGTTGGAACAAATTCTTCCAGTTTCACCGCCAGCGAAGATGAAACCATCAACAAACAGTGAATCGGTTTGAATTCCAATCACGCCACCACCATCAGCAACAGTGCAGCCGCCACCGCTGCCCGAATCATCCGGTGCGAAGAGATTTCCATAAGGAATCGCAATGAAATCATTGCCATGCTGAGATCCTTTGCCTCCGTAGCTCCCACCGCTCATCTCACCATTTGTGCCGCCAACGGTTGTATTTGGATAAGTTCGTCGTCCCTGATAACCAAGACTGTAAGCATCAATTGATCCGCCACAATCAATTGAAACTCGATTGGCTGTCAGATGAAGCTTGAATTCAGTTGTATTGGTTGTTTTTCTATGCGTAATCTTGCCGCCATCTAAAACAACAACATCAGCGAATGAGTGATCACCGGTAATCGTTAGAGTTGCGCCATTATGAACGATGATTGTTTGATCCTGATATGGATTTGTTGCATCGATAAACTCATTGCTGGTGATGTGATTTCCTTCAACGATTTCCATTGTGGTTGTAACAGCGGCCGAGTTTCCAGCAAAGTCATAAACGACTGCAGTGTATTGTCGGAAATCACCTTCGTTTAATCCGCTGAGAACATCTGTTGTTGTAACGGCGGTATCTTTTCGCGCAATATTATCGACAACCGCGAATGGAGTTTCTTCAGCCTCACGATAGAACTCAACCTTTTGCACATTGTCGTCATCTGTTACATGCACACGAAGTTGCAATGTGTAATTCGGCGGATACAGCAAGCCATTAGTCGGACAATCAAATTCGATCGTAGGTCGAGTTGGATCATCGGATACTTTTACTAAAATCGTGAATTCCACTTGCGACGAATTGCCTTCGATATCGAATGCTTTAACGGTGCCAACGATCGATGTGTCTTGATCCACTGGGGGTGTGATGAATTGTCTTATATATGGAACAGTGGTGTCGGTGATTGTTAAGCCATTGAATGAGAGTTCAACTTTGGCAACACCAACAGCATCGGTTGCTGTTGCTGCAACCAGGAATCGATCCCCTTCCGTTACTTCCGCGAATCCACCCGCAGGTTGAGTCAGGATCAAAATAGGCGGCGTTGTATCGGGAGCAATAGTGTACGAAACTTCCGGCGTTGATGTTGATTTTCCGGAATCATCTGTTGCACGCGCTTTAATGACAACAACCGAACCATTATCCAGAGTTGATGGCAGTGCAACATCTTTGAATCCGCTGGTGGATTCTCCAGCATCCAATGTGAGATTCAATGCGCCGCTTACGATGATCAGTACTTTCTTGATTGCGCCTTCATCGCTGGCGGTGTAATTCACACGGATGGTTTGTCCGGCGTAAATATCGCCAGGCGACGGTTGAGGATCGATGCTAATTTGCGGCGGCAGATCCGGAATCAAAGTAATTGGAAGTGCAGTCCGTCCGGAAGTATTTCCCGATCGATCGGTAGCAGATGCTTCCACCAACATCGTAGTTCCGCCATTTGATTCAATTGTTGTAAGCGATGGTGGGACATCATATATAAATGGCGCAGATGTATCGTGGAATCGCAGGATACCTTTGATATAGAAATCTACAGTTAACGGCGATTCTGAAACTCCAGCGGTGATCGTAACCGGACGTCCTTCAATGATCAGATTCGCGCTGGCACTCAGAGTTGGATTTGCTGGCGGGGCTGTGTCGATTGTATCGAAGAACAAGCTGGCAGAGTTTGAATTTCCGGAAGTGTCAGTAAAGCCGGTGATCGTAAATGTAATACGTTCATTTTCAACCAACGGACCACTGAACGTTAGTGTCACCGATGTGTGCGCAAGATTCCATGTTTCGGTTGCAATCGTTAATGGCGGACCATCCGGAATTCGGGTAATCGAATATGTGCCCGCATTTTGAATTGTTTCGCTGAAGAATAATTGCAGCTTGGTGTTCGTTGGAACATTAAATGCCTTATCAACTGGAATCGAGTTGATTAAAGTCGGTATCACGTTGTCCAGAGTTGTGAATGTGGCGATGTAATCATCAGCCAGGGTATTGCCAGCCAGATCTTCAGCCGCTTTCGAAATCAGGATCGTGTAAGTTGTCTGCGGTTTGAGCTGTGCAGATGGCGTAAATATCCATTCAACTCCGTTCTGTACCAGGTTGCCCGCTACGCTGCCACTCGGTGAAATCAACAGGAAAGCATTCTGAATAGAGGATGGTTCCATCAGTTCATTGAATACTACATGAATAGTACTATCAAATCTAATGTCCCTGGCGCCTTTAGCGGGGTCGGTTGAAACAATCGAAGGTAAAGTTCCATCCAGAATCAGGAGGTGGATATTGGCTTGACCTTCGGCGATTGTACCGAACACACGTGCGCGACGGTCCTTGGCGAAATCTTCAGCGATCAGCGTATAACTGCCGGGCGTAACTCCATCGATCTGGAAATTTCCGGCAATGTCGGTGAATCCGAAGAGATTTGTGTTGCCTGTGGTCAGAGTTAACGAAACATTATCAACAGGGTTCGATTGTAAATCTGTAACAATACCTTTAACAGTTCCCGATGGCGCAACGGTAACACTCAAATCAACCGGTGGAGTTGCCATCACCAACAATCGTGCCTGATGCACTGCCAGATAAGATTGCACCGCTGTCAGCATCTTCGGTTCGCGCTGTAATTGTGAAAGTAGATTCCGGCACAAACAAGAACGATGTTGTGTTACCTCCGATCGCATGCGTTTCCGTTCGCTTTTCCATATCGTTGTTGTACGTAAGCGTGACGGTTGTAACATCCAGCAACGATCCCAGCACAGAAACGTTGAGTGTTTTGAGTCCCTTCAGAATCATGATCACACCGTTTGGACCAGGAATGCTCAACGTGATCCGTGCAATTCCGCGATAAGGAACTCCGTTGTAGCTAAATCGTGTCACCAATGTATAGTCACCAAGCGGAAGATCATTCACCCGGAATTCACCGGCAGGTGCATCGATCCTTAAGACAATTCCATTTCCGCTGACATTGATAATTGGAACGACGCCTGCAGGAATTGGAGTTTGATCAGCAAATAATATCGTTCCTTCAATGGATGCGGATTCCTGCAACAAAATGTTTTCGGCATTATCTTGATCTTCCGCATCAATACTTCCTTCCGCTTGTCCTGCTAACAATTCCGAAGTTGCGGTAATTGTGTATGTACCTTGCGGCACTGCCGGGAAATTAAAACTGCCATCGGCTCCACTGGAACCAAGTAAGTTCCGATTCACAAGTCCGTGAGAAACGAGCGTGATATTTGCACCTGCGATCGGATTTGCGACGGTGTAATCATAGATAACGCCATGCACTTTCCCCTGCGCTTCCATCAGCACATCTTGATCGACAGTTTGTCCATCAGTGTTTACACTGAAAAACGCAGATTCGCCGCGACGTCCGGTGTTGTTATCGATTGCTGCAAGACGATAAAGAACCTACCGGCACGTATAGGAATTGGAAATCACCATTGCTGTCAGATGCAGCAATGCCTACTGGAACGCCACCG
>CAWINI010000005.1:0-223266 GCA_963837395.1 uncultured bacterium
CAGGGCGTAAACTCTACCGGCAACACCGCCGAAATAATTGTCGTCTTCAGGATTTTTTCGAAGAATGCGATTTTTGTTGTAAAACTTGTCACCAACAAACATCCGATTATAAGGAGCGGGCGGAATGTATTGATAATGCGGATCCACGTAATGAATCCAAAGCATGAAATTTTGTGCGGGCACTTCCTTCAGCACTTGCAATGCCAGATCCGTCACATGATCCGCCTGAGAATGATGTTTACCGCGAGAAGTATCCATCCATGTTTCGCGATAAACATCAAACCCTTGTGAGAAATTTGTTTCTGAAGCGAGAACAGCGTTAGAAACTACTGCATAATTTTTATAGCCATGTTCTTTCAGGATTTCCGGAAACATCAATATGCGATCTTCAACCCATTGCCCCCTTGAACCAAAGAGAATTCCGTTGGTGTGCGGATAGGTACTGCTGAAGATTGAAACCATGCTTGGAACAGTTTTAGGCCATTGAACGAGTGCGCGGTTAAACACAATTGCATTTGCTGCGCGTTTGTCTAGCTCCGGTGAAGTATTTCTTGGACAACCATACAATCCAAGTCGATCGGCTCTTAAAGTATCAACGGTGATTAATATCAAATTCTTTGGATTTCTTTTGTTGTATCGAAGGAATAGTCCTAATCCTAAAACTGCAAGAAGGATCAACGCTAAGATGATTTTGTTCGTCATTGCTTCAATTTGCCTGACACAAAGCGATTGCCAGTAATGTAAGCACGCCAGGGTTTGTCTTGTCCAACTGAAATTCCGATGCGCGGCGACCACTGGATTTCGAAATCTTGTTTTGCATCAGAACGTAATTCGCCGATCCAAAGCCTTTTACCGGTTAAAAATTCGCCATTTAATTCCTTATCAATTTGCATACTGCGACACAATTTTCCTGGACCGCTGGCCGGACGGACTTCATCACTTTTGAAACCGAAGACTGGTTCCAATGCCCGGATTAGTACAGCAGCAGGGAAGCCTTCACGTTCCGTGACCACGTTCAATAAGAAGTACATTCCATAATTGAAGTAAACATATGCATGTCCGGCGGTTCCATACATGATCTTGGTGCGCGGTGTTAAGCCGCGATACGCGTGGGATGCCGGATCTGATTCGCCGATATATGCTTCAACTTCAACAATTTTCCCAACCATTTTTTTGCCACGGATCTGGCGAACCAGATATTTTCCTAAGAGTTCTTCGGCAACAACAAGAGTTTCGCGTTCGTAAAATGATGCCGGTAAACACAAAATCTTTGCCGGAAATTCTTTCCGCTTTTTTGTTTCTACAGAAGTTCCCATAAACCAGCATCATAAAGAATTTTGTTGCGTTGATGTTGAAGCTCTTTTGCTTCTTCAATATTCATCCATTGAAATCGAAGTGTTTTACCTGGTTGAATCGAAGCAAGAGTTGTCCACGAAGTTTGACTGAGTATTCCAATCTGCGGATATCCACCGGTAACAGGCCTTTCCGGCCCTAATATGATCGGTTGTCCGGAACGTGCAATTTGAATTACGCCAGGTAACGTTGGTATCGATCTTTTGATTTCTGGAATTTCAATAGACGTTCCTTGAAGTCTTGAGCCCATCCGATCCGATTGTAATGTCAGTTTATATTCGTCAGAACTGATCAACATTTTTGAACGTTCGTTAAACAAATGTGAATGTGCGGCTTCAAGAATATGAAGGATATTATTTTTTGGCAACATTAACGATTCCTTTTTTACAGCAAAAGTTTGTTTTGCCATTTCTCCGGATTGCAGTTGATCTCCGGATTTCAATCTTCCAAAAATTCCTGCAGCTGCATATGTCGATGCGCTGCCTAATATTTTTCCAATTTGAATTCCACCGGACACTGCAAGATAGCCGAACCATCCAGCCATGCTTTTAAACCGTAATTCTTGTCCAGGTTCAACTGTGAACGCGCGAAATTCTAAAACTGGATTTCCGTTCAAAACGTAACTCACTGAAAAGCCTGTGAAGGCAAGAGTATAAGCTTTGTGAAATCGAAGGGAAGGTCCAACTAAGGCAAATTCCAGCAAGGCAGCATCATGAGAATTTCCTGCTAATTGATTTGCAACGCTGGCAAGAAATGGATCAAATGCACCGGAAGATGGCATTCCAGATGATTCCCATCCTGCCCGGCCCTGATCCTGGATTGTGGTGATTCCAGGTTGTAAAACCTCAATCATGACTCCAGAATTTTATGCATGGGTTCGACCGCGATTTTTGCAGACTCTAAGCTTTGTCTAACAACTTTTGCGATTTCAGTTGCGCCGGGAGTATCACCATGAATGCAGAGAGTATTTACTTTCAAATCTAGTTTGATTCCGGATTTTGCAGTGACATGATGTTCACGCACAATTTGAATTGCTTGTTCTGCCGCTTGTTCCGGATCTGTTAGCAAAGCGCCGTTACTTCCGCGCGGTAAAAGTTTGCCTTGCTCCGAATATCCACGATCTGCAAATCCTTCCGCTGCATAATCCAGACCGCGATCTTCTGCTTCGCGCTGAAGCATACAATCAGGCGGACCAACGATTATGAATGAGTGTTTCAGGCGAGCCATGGCATCCAGAAAATTTTCGGCAAGCATTTGATCCTGGGCCGCTGCATGATACAAAGCACCATGAAGTTTTACATGTTGAAGCGTTAAGCCGGCACGCTCCGCCATTAATTGCAGCGCACCAATTTGATACAAAATAAAATCGGTAACTTCATCCGCGCTGTAAGGCAATGGTATTCTGCCAAAATGTAAACGGTCCGGATATCCAGGATGTGCGCCGACAGAAACGCCGTGTCGCACTGCAAGATCTAATGTCTTTCGGATCGTGGCAGGATCACCGGCGTGAGCGCCGCAAGCAATATTGGCAGAAGTGATGTATTGGAAAAGCTCTTCATCCTGACCAATCGTGTATGGTCCAAAACCTTCACCCACATCAGAATTCAAATCAATCGCCAGTTTTTTCATCGCGCTTTATTTTCTCAAATTCATCTTCATCAATTGAATAGAATTGCACTTTCATTCCGTAATGAAACAATGATGGATTGGTTCTACGGTAATCAAATACTCGTAATGGCGTCCTGCCCAGAACATGCCAGCCTCCAGGCGAATCAAAAGGATACACTCCTACATACTCTTCGGCAATGGCGACCGAACCTGCCGGAAGTTTAGGGTCAGGATTTGATTTTCGCGGAATCTGAAGGGCTTTTGGCAATTCACCCATATACGGGTAACCAGGCATAAAGCCGATCATCCAAACTGTATATGTCTGGGAAGAGTGCAGGCCTTTTACATCTTCTTTAGAAAGACCGACAGTTCTGGAAATGTTTTCTAAATCTATTCCAAGCTCATAACAAACTGGTATCCTGATGATCTCGTCAGAAGTTTCGCTGATTTCACTTACTTCAATGCTTTGAAGTGTTTTTTTTAAGTCCTCCAGATTGGCATTATTTTCCAGCTCCAACAACAAACAATCTAAACCTGGACGCATAGAACGGATGCCTGGAATCCCTAATTTTCGTTGTAATTGGTTGATCCTGGAAACACACTTACTAGTTTCATAATACGATAACAATAGTATTATATGATTTTCACCGACAGGATAAATTTCAAGATTCATTGGTTACTGTCAGACCTTCGGCAACTAGTTCAAAATCCAGTAAACCAAGATGTTTTTCTGTGGCTTCTTCTGCAATTGCTTTCCGATGACCCGGGTCCATCATCAAGAAAAGGCAGCCTCCGCCACCAGCGCCGCAAACTTTTCCTGCTTTTACTCCACGTTCAAAGCCGAAGCGCATTACATCTTCCACCTGTACGGTAGTGATAGAAGGCGCTAATTTCTTTCGCGCTTCCCATTCTTGATTCACACCCTGGAAAACCATATTCCAGTCTGAATTCTGTAAACCCTGGTGAACTAGATACGATTCTTCGCGGATTGTTTGCAATTGATGTTTTACTGCGGAATCTCCATCGATTCTACTTTTGAAGACTTCCCAATTATTGATCCCTGAGTTGCGTGGTTTGCCGCTAAAGAAAAGCAACATCCTATTTTTCAAATCGGAAAGGGAAGGGGGATAAGTAATCCTTTGAACTCTGTTGATACCGAAATGCCATCCGCTGAGCCCGCCGTATACCGCTGCATACGCATCTTGAACGCCGGTAGGAATTCCAAGGAGCCTGTCCTTCAATATCTCGAACTATTCCGATGAAGTCCGCACGCTGATATTGTTTGCCAGTAAATTCATTGAGCGCGCCGCAAATTGCAACTGCTAAAGTAGAAGAACCGCCAAGACCTGAGCCCATGGGCGCAAGCGAATCTGTTTCAAGATAAAAACCTTGAGTTGGTGCGAAATGGCGGATTAAGCGCGCATGAAGGGGAAGTGTTCCGTTCACATTCAGTCCTTTCCAATCTTTTGCGCTAATTTCTTGTTTTTGGTCTTTTGAAACTACATGAATGCTGGAATCATTGCGCGGTTCAATTTTTGCAGTAGCAAATAAGTTTACAGCAACGTTGATAGTAAGCGCATCTTCATGAAGGAGGAATAATGGCCACAAATCCAATGTGCCGCCGGCAAGATCAATGCGTGTTGGAGCTTTACTTGTAATGCGCATTTAAGATTGGCCGAGACGCGCCAGGATATTTTGGCGAATTTCTTCGTGTCCGGGTGGCAACAATCGTTTAGAGCGACACTCGTTTAACGCAATCAATGTCATGCGATCGATTGCTTTTTGATCGCGCGATGTCGGAATGAAATCTTCCAGCGCGCGATCCATATGTTGTTTGTGCACAACTACACTTCCATCGTAATTCGCTTCTAATGATGCGAATCGATAAGAAGTTGTCAGCACCAGCTCCAAATCTGAACCCGAAAGTCCATCAGTTTTTTCTGCATACGGACGGAAGTCAGTAATGTCTGTATTAAGTCTATGTTTTTTAACTAAAACCTGGAAAATTTGTGCGCGAGATTCAAGGTCCGGCATCAAAATTGGAATTTTTACATCAGTTCTTCCAGAACGACGCATCGCGCTGTCAATTAAATCAACGCGATTCGTTAAATCGATGCGAAGAACTTTACCACGCAAACTTTGATCTCCCCAAAACTCAAAAGACTGTGCGCGCATCCGTTCGGTTACACCACTATCACCGCCGCCACCAGAATCGCGGGAAGTTTGCTGCTGATCGCTTTCATCTACCATAACAACTACCGGTGAAAGCGCACGGATTGCTGAGAACGCACGCTCTTGATTGCGCTCCGATGCACCAACATACATTTCACGTAACGGCTTAAACTTGACACAAAGCAATCCGCAATCCCTGGAAAAACATTCGGCAAGATAACTCTTTCCAGTTCCCGGTGGTCCCATCAAAATGATTCCCATTGGTGCTGCGCTTTCAAGCCCTTTTCGCATAATCTCTGAAATTTGTTTCAACTCTTGAACCGCATAATTCAAACCACCAACAGCATCCAATCCATATTTTGGGCGGATAATTTCTAATACTTGACCATACTCTTGTTCCAAAATTTCAACTTTACGTGCGAGTACTGAATCGGTAGTAATCGATGTTCCTTCCGATAAAGCACGCAAAACAATATCTTCAATTTGATTCAAACTGAGTCCTTGAGTATGGTGTGTGAACTCTTCTGCCGAAAGTTCCAGTTTTAATGCAGAGTTATGAGCAATAAAGAAATCTATGTACGATTTCCGTTCATCAAAATCCGGCTTCGGAATTAATACTTGTTCTATGCCCTGGCTGGCTGAAAGGATTTGATTGGAAATATCTTTGATGTTGGCGGTAATCGGGAACAGGATCGGTTTTTTTGCTGCAACGGTCCGGTCATTTGCCCAGCGTAATATCGTAATGATATTTGCTTTCTCTTCATTGCTATAATTTGCACCGGCAGGAAAAATTGATTCTGCAAACGGAATAATCAAAGCGAATTGTCGCGCTGGCAGTGCATCATTTTTCAACACTCGATCGATCAATTGCAAATTCTGATTTGGCCCGGCAGGTAATGGATCGCGGGTGCCAAGACCTGCTAACCTGCGGAAGCGAGCTTCCATTTCTGGCCTCAGGAAATTCAGGCCGGAAGGATATTGATACGTGCACACAATTTCTCGCTGCGAACAAAGTTCATTCAACATTTCCTGCAGCGAAATAAAACGATCTTGAACCGAAAAATAATCGCTGACGTTGAAGTGCAAAATGAAAATGTGCGACACTCCGCTGTTAAAGCGGTCAATTACTTTCTCTTTTAACCAATTTGGAATTTGAACTAAATCCGCCATTAATAATCCTACTCATACTCGTAATCGTACTCGTACTCGATCTTCCGATTAAGATTACGAGTACGAGTACGATTACAATGATAAAGCATGAAGGCCTTGATCGCTTCCGAAATAAATAATGTTGTTATGAAAGGCTGCCGATGAATTGATTGGAGATCGTGCATTAAAAGTGGTCACCGGATTTCCATCAGAATTCAAAATATGGAAGTTGCCATCATTAGATCCAACCAACACAAACTGATTGATCACTAATGGAGAAGCAGTTACAGGCTCACCTGTTGCGAATTCAGCTTTTTTCTTTCCTCCGTTAATTTGGAAAAAAAGAATTGCTCCTGCGTTATTTCCAATCACAGCATAGCCTTTGCCGGAAGCAGCAGAGGAGTACATCGATCCTGCTTCGCTATTTCTCCAAACAATTTCTCCATTTGCTCTTCGAATTTTATGAATGACCCCTCCGAATCCGCCGGCATAAATGAAATCTCTGACAATCACCGGAGTGCTTCGAATTTTTCCTGGAATTTTGATCTGCCATTTTGCAGTGCCGGATATTGAAAAGCAATACAACGTTTCATCATCGCTTCCAATGATGACATCATCACGATCTACGGCAGGACTAGCAAACGCCGGTCCCATCGTTTTTTTCCACAAAACATTTCCTGAATCAGCGGCAAGTGCCCACAACATTCCAGTTTTTCGTTCCGGATTGATGCTTCCTACGTAAACGGTCTTTCCATCGCAGTATGGTGACGAACGTATGTATTCACTTAGTGATTTTTTCCAGATGATCGATCCATTGCGAATATTGATCGCATAAATCATACCGACATCGTTTCCGATATAAGCAATATTTTTATCAATGCATGCTGTGCTTTCCACTCTTGCGCCAAGTGGAATCTTCCAAATCACCTTACCAGTCTTTCCATCGATACTGTAAAAATTTCCGTCACCCGAACCTACAAAAACATTTTCGCCCGCAATCACAGGCGAAGCCCAAATATCACCGATCTGAGCTTTCCAAATTTCTTTTAATGTTTGACCGGTTGGATTCCATTCCGGCACTCCCATAAAATTATTACGTGCTCCATTTCCTTTGAAGCAACGCCAATGAATTGTCCAATCGCCGCTAAGTTCTTTTTTCAGCCGGTCAAGATCTTCGCGCAATTCCGTAACGGAAAGATAACGCATTGCACGAACATTTTGGAGCAATCGCGAAATGATCGATTCAAATCGCACTGAAATTTGTGGATTGCGTTCTTGCACGGATGGTGGACCATCAAGATAATGACTGATTCGAAACGGACTGCGGGTCACAAGTGAATGCAGCACTGCACCAACACGAAACAATGCTTCCGAACAATCGCGCGTCATCGGTGGATGTGCAGTCACCCAGCCTTCATCATTTTCGATGTAAATATTTCGCGGATTCAGTAACGGATATTCTCCATTCGGACTATCCACCAACGCGCATAATCGCAGTGCATGTTCCAGCGATTCATCTTCCGATGGATAAACGTTTTTAGCTTTCGCGAAATCTTCTAACGATAAAATTTTTGACGAATCCATAATTTATTTTCGGCCGAGGCCCGGCTTTGCGGTGGTTGGGCGCGAAAGCCCGGCCTCAGACTTCCCAATTTAATCATCATCCGCACAGCTTCCTTCACTGTTTCAGGATCGATATCTTTTACAATCGTCACTTTGCCAGTCCGCTCAGGCAACACAAATTGCAAACTCTTTCCCGATTTTTTCTTATCATGCTTTAAAGCTTCCAAAATTCTATTTGGATTGATTTTACCCGGTGGATACAAACATTTTGCTCGCGTAATAATCGATTGTAGCCGGACAAATTCTTCAGCACTCCACATCCCACGCTGAATCGCAAGCCATCCGGCTGCCAGCATACCCCAGGCAACAGCTTCACCATGCCTTAGTTTCTTGTAGCCCGTGACTTGTTCTAACGCATGACCGATCGTGTGACCAAAATTCAATATTCTACGGAGTCCCGATTCCCGTTCATCCTCCTCCACCACGCGGATCTTGATTGAAATGCAACGTGCAATGATATCGTTTAACAATTCACGATCATGAGCAAGGATTTGTTCCATCTTCTGATATAGAAGTTCGAACAAGTCCGGATCGGCAATCACTCCATATTTGATTGCTTCGCCTAAACCTGCTGAAAACTCGCGCGGTGGCAGCGTAGTCAGCAGGGAAGGATCGGTAAGTATAAGTTTCGGTTGATAGAAGCTTCCGATCAAGTTTTTTGCGAGTGGATGATTTACGGCAACTTTTGCTCCGATACTGCTATCAGATTGCGATAGGATTGTTGTTGGAACCTGAACAAAGCCAAGACCGCGCATATATGTCGAAGCAGCAAAGCCGGCGAGATCTCCGACCACTCCGCCGCCAAATGCGATCACAGTCGATTTGCGATCCGCTCCTTTGTTAACCAGGAAATCCTGGATCCGTTTCCAGTTCAACAAACTTTTAGAAGTTTCGGCCGGCTTTACGAGCATCGTATGACATTCGTAGCCTTTCAGTGCCCGCAAAAAGCGTTTTCCGTGAATCTTAAAGACATTGGTGTCGGAGATGATAAAAAGTGCGCCAGAAATATCGTGATTTTGGAGGAATTCCCTGGCGCGATCGATGATATTCCAATCGAGATAGACTTTGTAAGTCTGCTCGTGAACTGAGCGGCAGCTAAATTCCATCGCACTAGATTACAGCTTTGTGACTGGTTTGAAAATGGGATATCGCTCTTGCTTCCCCCCTCCTTATGAAGGAGGGGGTCAAGGGGGGAGGTTGGAAACTTGCTATAAGTACCCAACCCCCTCTTTGATCTCCCCCTTCATAAGGGGGAGAACTTAACGTTCCTAAATCATTGTCCCTTTCGGCTACGTGGTTTGGCGGGTAGATATTGATTCGGCCAATCGACTTCATAATTTTGATCTGCCGCCGCGTGCAAAGTGAAGTAAGGATCATACAAGTGAGCGCGGGCGAGTGCCACCAAATCTGCTTGACCTGACACTAACAACGTGTTGACCTGATCCCAATTCTGAATATTTCCAACGGTGATTGTTGGAATTCCGGCTTCATTTCGGATCCGATCCGAAAACGGAGCTTGATACATCCGTCCATAAATTGGCTGGGCATGAGGCACAGTTGATCCGGTAGAAACATCGATGATGTCGCATCCATGTTCTTTCAGCATTTTCGCAAGGGCAACACTTTCTGCTGGCTCCAATCCACCTGGCGCCCAGTCGGTTGCTGAAATGCGAACTGAAATTGGTTTTTGATCCGGCCAGACTTTCCGGACTGCATCAAAAACTTCCAACGGAAAACGGGCTCTATTTTCGATAGAGCCGCTATATTCATCTTTGCGTTGGTTCGTTAATGGCGAAAGAAAACTGGAAAGCAAATAACCGTGCGCCATATGAAGTTCAAGAATGTCGAAGCCTGCTTGTTCTGCGAATCGTGCGGCGCGAGCAAAATCAGCAATTACCATTTCCATATCTGCGCGGTTCATTTCACGCGGAACTTGATTCAGCGATGTCCATGGAATTGCTGATGCCGAAATTAGCGGCCAATTTCCTGAGGGCAGCGGTTCATCTATTCCTTCCCACGAAAGTTTTGTAGAACCTTTTCTTCCGGCATGCGCAAGTTGCATCCCGATTTTTGCGCGTGAATGAGTATGAACAAAATCAACGATCCGTTTCCATCCTTTAACATGTTCAGATTTATACATTCCTGCGCAACCAGGACTGATCCGGCCTTCGCGCGAGATGTCGGTCATTTCAGTGAACAATAGAGCCGCACCTCCGATCGCGCGCGAACCAAGGTGTACAAAATGCCAATCGTTCGGCATCCCATCTTCCGATGAGTATTGACACATCGCTGAAACAACTACGCGATTCATCAATTCCAGCCCGCGTAATCGAAACGGAATAAACATCGGTGGTGGCGCGGGATCAAGATGTTTGTAACCGTTATGATCTGCAAACCAGCGATCCACTTCGGCAATGTAATCCGGATCGCGCAGTTTCAAGTTTTCATGTGTCACTCTTTTGCTGCGAGTCATCAACTTAACGGCAAATTGCTGCGGGGCAAATTCTTTCCACCGGCGGATATCTTCAAAAAAACGCTGACTGACTTCCGCAGCACGCTGCAACTTTGCAACATCAATCCATCGCGAATCCTCATAATGCTGCAGTGCCTCTTCCACACTTTGATGCTGTGAAAAAGCTTTTGATAGAACGATCGCATCTTCCATTGCAAGCTTGGTTCCTGAACCGATGGAAAAATGTGCGGTGTGAGCAGCATCACCGATCAACACAATATTCTTGTGATGCCAGGTTGCATTTTTAATGCGATTGAATTTGATCCATGTAGATTTATTGGATAGAAGTTTGCCGCCCTCAAGTTCGTGTGCAAAAAGTTGTTCGCAATAACGCACGCTTTCAGTTTCATTCGCGCGATCAAGACCGGCATTTAGCCAGGATTGTTCATCGGTTTCAACAATGAAAGTACTCATGTCCCGATCGAACGGATATGCATGCACCACAAAAAAGCCGTGCTCATTTTCACGAAAGAAAAATTTGAACGATTGATAAACGTGGGTTGATGCAAGCCAGATATAACGGTTCTTTCCAACTTCAATATCCGGTTTGAAAACCTCAGCATAAATCTCACGAATTCGGCTGTTCACACCATCAGCACCAACAAACAGGTCTGCATCTGCATATTGCTTTGGATCTTTGACTTCACATTCAAACTTCAAACTGATCCCGAGTTCGCGACATCGATCTTCTAAAATTGAAAGCAACTTTACTCGCCGGATTCCATAAAATGCATGACCTCCGGAACGGATGATATGATTCCGAAAATGAACATCAATTGCATCCCATCGCGCGAATGCATTTGTAATCGCTTTATATGTGGGAGCGTCTGCTTCTTGAAAGCCTTCCAAAGTTTCATCGGAAAAAACGACACCCCAACCCCAGGTCACACCATCAGGATTTTTTTCCAGGATTGTGATGTCAGATGAAGACTGCAACTTCTTCATTAGAATTGCGAAGTACAGTCCGGCAGGACGCTGCGCCTGCGATAACAACCTTCATATTTTCAGTTGCTCTGTCCGGAGTAGTGATCCAGAACAGCTTGTCTTAACGAATTCGGCGGCACCAATCCTTGTGAAAGTATGAAATCATGATATTCAAGTTGATTGAATTTTTTCCCTAATTTTGTTTCGATTTCCTTTCGAAGATCGCGCAATTTCGTATAACCATAAAAATAGGAAGGAGCTTGTCCTGGTGCGCGAAACATGTAACGTTCGACTTCCTGATTGCTCATTGCTTCCGACAAAACGACATCTTCTTTCAAAATTCGCTTCGCTTCTTCAGGTTGGATTTTCCCAAGTTGAAGTTCAGGGTCCAGGAAGGCACGAGCGGCTCGCATTAATCGATGTTGCAAAGTGATCAATTGTCCTTCAAGAGGTTCGTATGGCTGCATTATGCTTTCTGAGTACAATCCCCAACCTTCAACATTAACACTGTTAAATGCAAAGAGTCCGCGAGCGATAGAAACTCCTTTTTCAACGATCGATGCAAATTGCAATTCATGGCCTGGACGTCCTTCATGAGCGGTTAGTGTCCATGATGCGGCTTCAAATGTGAAATCGTCATACTGCGATTTTTGTCCTTCCGACTTAGAAGGAAAATTCAGCGGCAAAACGAATTCGCCCTGTTCGCCTGTATTGCCGATCAATCTTGGCGGTAGCATATGCGGCGCAGGTTGAGCGGCACTTTCCGCTTCGCTGGAAAGTCTGATCACCATATCACGCTGCGGAAGCGTAACCAGTTTCTCGCGGCGGATTATGTTCTCAATTTCCTTGATACGATTTTGATAATGTGGAAGGATCGCATCACCAACCAATTGTTTCTTCTTCAGATCCTGAATGATTTCACGATACGATGCCGAGGTTAATCCTTTTTCTTTGGCAATTCGATTTGCAAGCTCACTCATTTGATTTTGAATTTCATTGAACGCTTGATGAGCTTGAGTTGCCAGCTGCTCCGCAGGAATATCAACTCCTACTTGTTCCAATGAAAATTCGTAAAGCGGGCGAGGTAATCGGAAATCGGTTCGGGCTTCCGGGAGTAGTTCTTGTTTCAAGTAATCTTGATAATCAGCAACTTGTTCTTTCAACTTTGCGTAGGACTCTTCATAGCCTTGAATTGAATATTTTTTGAAAAGATCTTCGATGCCTTTGATTAAATACGGACTATTCAGCAGATCTTTTTCTATTTCAGCTTTGCTTGGGTAATTCAATCCTGGCTGTGATAATTTTTCTGACGTTCGTTCAATCGCTAATTTTGTAACCGGTGAATAGCCTTCTTGCAACCCGGCGTACCGTTTCAAGCGCACCAGAGCTGCAGGACGCCTTGATTCTGCAACCCGATCATCCAGCAATGTTTGAATTCCGACGAAAATAGTTTGTGGAATATTTTGGTAGGGGATTAGATATTGATCATTCAGTTCGATTTCGTGGATTGATTCTTTGCAGCGTTTGATCAGAATTTCAAGATCTTGATGAACCGAAGGATCTTTTTCATTTGTTAAACGCTTCTCTAATTCTTGTTGAACGTTTTGCAGGGCTTGTTTGTAACGTTGATCGATGCCTGGCTTTAAATCAACAATCATTTCATCAACGCCTTCAGCTCCGATATAACCGGCAAACTCGGGCGTAAATTTTGCCATGGTATCAAGCAGAAGTTTCGAATTTTGATTACTTCGCTCAATCCATGTTGGTTTGGATTCTCCGAAAACGGTAGCAGCGAATAGAAATATCATAAGCGTTAGTATTTTCACATGATTAGGATAACCGCAGAAAGGCAGAGTTCAATGATGCCCTAGCACCGGGTGCGGTTGATAAAGTTCTTGGAGGGCGGTGATTTCGCCTGAGGTTAAATCGATTTCCAGCGCTGCAACAGATTCTTCCAATTGTGGAATCTTTGACGCACCAATAATTGGCGCGGCAACACCGGGTTTATGTAATAGCCATGCAAGTGCAATTTGTGCCGGCTTAACATTTTTTTGACGCGCAATTTCTACAACCCGATCCACTATTTGAAAATCAGACTCCTGATAATACATAGAATGCGCGTATTCATCGGTTTTCGAACGTAAAGTTTCACCACCTTTTTCGCGATTCCGATTGCCCGCTAAAAATCCTCTTGCAAGTGGACTCCATGGAAGTAATCCGATCCCTTCTGTTAAACACAGCGGAATCATTTCACGTTCTTCTTCGCGATACACCATGTTGTAATGATTTTGCATTGAAATGAATCGTGACCAGTGATGTTCATCAGAACTTTGCAACATTTTTGCGAATTGCCATGCAAACATGCTGGAAGCTCCAATGTAACGCGCTTTGCCCATTCGGATCACATCATTCAGGGCCTCCATAGTTTCTTCAATTGGAGTTTCCGGATCGAAACGATGAATTTGATAAAGATCCACATAATCCATTTTCAACCGGCGTAAGGATGCATCAATGGAAGCTAAAATATGTTTGCGTGAAAGTCCGCGATCATTAGGTGCATCACTCATGGGGAAAAATACTTTCGTTGCAATTACCCACTGATCGCGTCCACCCCAGTCCCGAATCGCACGGCCTAAAATTTCTTCGCTAACGCCAACTGAATACATGTCAGCTGTATCATAAAAATTGATTCCTAATTCCTTTGCACGATCGATGATCGGACGTCCTTGTTCTTCACTCATTATCCAGGAGCGCCATGAAGGAGAACCGTAAGTCATCATTCCTAGACAAATTCGTGAAACCTTTAAGCCTGATTTTCCAAGATTTGTATATTTCATAATTTTCACCACTAAGACACAAACTTAATATTTAAATCTTCCAGTACATCTGCAAGGCTCAATGAAAAACCTTCCCACCAATAACTCCGTAAACGTGAAGCCCATTGAGAAGATGCGAACCATGCGTTTCCATATTGAGTTCTTAGCTGCTCTTCAGCTAACAATGCAGCATCGAAACCTGTAACTTGGGCACTGGCACCCGCACTGTGATCAAGTTCATACAAAAACAGCGAACCATGCGGATCGAAATGAAATGCATCACGCCACGTTTCAACAAAACGATCCTCCGCATTTGCAAAATCATTTTCAGCTGAGTGCCGGTAAACCGCAAGAAATGCATCGTAACGGTACCAGAATCGTAAACGGGTTTCCATAAGCGGCGCTAAATTTTCTGCTGATTGTCCGATAATCATCTGCAATCCGGTTTTACGTATTAAAGGCAAAGAATATAAGCTAGACCAAAACTGAATTAGACATTCTTCTCCAGTGAATCGAAATTCAGGCTGCAGTTCTGGATTGAAATGCGCATAGAAACAACCTTTTGCCAGCTCTTTGATGAAACGGAATGAATCAGCCGGACCCGCCGCAGCGCCGTACTCTATGATTACCTTTTCAGGCGGTAAGATTGGAAAGCAAAATTGGACAGCATCATCCATTGAAGACTTCCGGATTGATGGCTGTTTTTCAAATAAACAATTATTCAGAAAACTCCGCGCTATCCCAGAAAAGTCATCCCAGTCAAATGTTTGATCCCATTCGGGCATCCGAAAAGATGCAATCGCTTCCGGAAACGATTTTGATGAAAACTCTAATTCAAAATTTTCGCGAGTTTCTGTTAACCAGCTAGAAATTTTTCGTATCTCAATTTCATCCTGCTGGAAGTCAGCAAATTGTTTTTCGACGTTAGTTCGTTCGCGATGCCAATCAAACATTCTAGATTCGTAGCGCTTTGCCCAATCGATCAAATTTGACCAGAGTTCACTGCGCTGATCATTTGGCAATTTTCGTAAATGGAAGTAACAAAATTCTGGACGGCAGTTAGCCGGTGACAACCTTTCCTGGTAGGCCTGAATGTGATCACGGCATAAATCAGGAAATTTTCGCGCTGACAAAAGTTTCGAAAGTTCATTTGCGATTTGTAGCAGTGCGCGGTTTTTCTCAGTTTTAGATCTCTGAACAAGATCGTGAATCGCATTTTCATTTACATAATGGGCTAACTCTCCCAGCGGATCCGGATATTTGTCCGGAAACCATTTTTTTTGCTGGTAATCAGAATAAAGCTCAAAAATCGTTGCCACTTTCATTAACCTTCACAACGATATGCTATATTTTGTAGCGATGAAGAGCTACTTAACTCACCTTGAGTGTCCACGATGTAACAGAACCTACAATGCCGATATCCTCCAAAATTTATGTGATTGCGGATCGCCATTATTTCCGCGTTACGATCTGAAGGAAGTGTCCCAATTCGTTTCACGCGAAGATTTCGGATATCGGGTGCACAGCCTGTGGAGATTTCGAGAGCTTTTGCCTGTTCGTAATCTACAAAACGTTGTTACGTTGTTCGAAGGTTTTACTCCATTAATCGCCACTGAGCGGGTTGGATCTGAAATCGGCGTGCAGAAGTTGATATTGAAAGATGAATCACTGAATCCAACTGGATCTTTCAAAGCCCGAGGTTTGAGTGTAGCAATTAGCAGAGCCAAAGAACTTGGTGTTACGGAAGTGTGTTTGCCTACAGCAGGGAATGCAGGCGGCGCTGCTGCTGCATATGCAGCCAGAGCCGGAATGAAGTGTCATGTTTTTATGCCACGCGATACGCCGAAAACATTTGTTGAAGAATGTTCGGTACTTGGCGCAGATCTTCGACTTGTTGATGGAACAATTGCGGATGCGGGACGTGCAATGCAGCCCGAAAAAAATGAAAAGGGGTGGTTTGATCTTTCGACATTAAAGGAACCATACCGCGTAGAAGGGAAGAAGACCATGATGTATGAGATCGCGCAGAGTCTTGGTTGGGATCTCCCCGATTTAATTGTGTTTCCAACTGGCGGGGGAACCGGAATTGTTGGCGCATGGAAAGCGTTTAAGGAATTAAAAGAGTTAGGTTGGTTGAATAAAGCGAAAGTTCCAAGACTGGTTGCCGTTCAAGCTGCGGGTTGCGCACCGATTGTGCGGGCATGGGAGCAAGGCAAGGAGAGTGCGGAAGAGTGGAAGGATGCTAAAACATCGGCCTGGGGTTTGCGGGTACCTAAAGCGGTAGCAGATTTTTTGATCCTGCAAGCGATCCGGGAATCGGGCGGAGTGGCGATTTCAGTTTCTGAGGAGGAAATTGCAGAAGCGGTCGTACAAGTTGGCGCAAAAGAAGGGATGTATATTGCTCCGGAAGCAGCATCTGGCGTCGCGGGAATTCGGGAACTTCGAAAAAGGGATCTAGTCGGCAACGAAGAAACTGTTATACTGATAAATACAGGTTGCGGGATCAAATATTTTTCGGCATAATCCAGTCCGTTCATGATGTGAGAACATCCTGAATGGGCGGTTAGCTCAGTTGGGAGAGCGCCTCGTTCGCAACGAGGAGGTCGCCAGTTCGAACCTGGTACCGTCCATTGAGGAGTGTGACTTCGATGCCGTATATGGGAGGGAGCGCCTTTGCAATGGCCAGAGACGTTGGGGAAGGATATGTGCTGCTGAACGCAACAACGCTAAAGCGGATGACTGGCGAGGAATTGAAACAGTTGCGGTTCGAGGTGGAGCGTATCTTGACGGGAATTCGTGGTGAGGCACCTCCCCTTGATGATGTTCAGGCACTATCAGCCCGTAACCGTAAAATTGCCCGCCTTAACTCCGCCGTTTTAATGATAAACAATCACGTGCAGATGAATCGAATGCGATTGTGAAAAAAACTGCAGGTGTCATTTAAACGGCGGATATGTCCCAGTCTGATGAAGCTATGAGTTTTTCTGGAAATCTCAGAACAATGCCGTTTTCTGATTTGTTACAGTTTCTAAGTGCTAATGTTGTCACAGGGACGTTACAAGTTCGATCCCAACAGATTGTAAAAGTCATTAACTTTGAAAAAGGGAGAATTGTTTCTTCCTCTTCTTCCGATCCTAGAGAATATCTCGGTCACTTTCTTGTAAGCCAGGGTTATATCGATGAAGAAGCACTTCGCATTGCAATGGAAGTGCAACGCAACAGCAAAATGCTTCTTGGCAAAGTGCTTGTGATGGGCGGCAAGGTTAGTGAAGAAGAAATGATGCGCTTGTTGCGATTAAAGTCCGAAGAAACAGTTTATTCATTATTTCTTTGGGATGAAGGTGAGTTTTCTTTTTTCCACGATGAAATAATGGATAAACTTTTTATCCGGATTGCACTGGATCCTCAAGGCATCATTTTTGAAGGCGTTTTACGGCGTGATGAATGGATGCGGATCCGTGAAATTTTCCCGCATAACAATGTTGTTCTTGAAAAGGTTCCAGGGCATCCAAGCAATATGGATCAGTTCGATGCTCTAGGGAAGAGTTTGTTCGACCTGGTTGATGGGAACCGCAATATTGAAGATCTGGTGCTAGCAACCCATTCTGTAGATTATGCAGCATGTCGCGCTTTGTTTTCGTTGTACGAACAAGGATTTTTGCGGATCAAAAAAGTGCTGGGTGCGCCGGCAGAACGCAAAGCACTGGGTGGAAATTATTCAGTTGCTCAGCTTTTGAACTTAGGAAAAGAGTCAATCGAAAAAGGCCGTTTCGAAGAAGCTCTGGAAGTGCTGCGTCAAATCGATCCGGGAGCTCAGGATTCCGAGGTACAGGAATTATTGGTGAATGCCGAGAAAGAAACAATTGATGAAATTTCCAAAGTCCTTCCACCCGATAGCGTAGTCCAATTGTTGATCCCACTAAATCAGGTTGCTCATGCCGGGTTAACTCCGGAAGAGGGTTTTTTGCTGAGCCGCATTGATGGAAGTTGGGACGTGCGATCTATTTTATCGGTCACCCCAATTAAAGAAGTGGATGCTCTACGATTGATGAGAAAGTTAATAGATCGCGGCATTATCGGAACCAAATAGTTATACTTAATCTCTCCCTCTCTGTGGTAGAAAAATGAAAAAATTTTGGGCTGAATGGATTAAGCCATTACTGGTTGTTGCAATTTTAACGGGAGCTTTCCGTTCCGCGATTGCAGATTGGTACATCGTACCTACTGGATCGATGAAGCCGACAATTATGGAAGGGGACCGTGTGTTTGTTAATAAACTTGCGTACGATTTGCGTGTTCCTTTTACAAAAGTTCAAATCTCACATTTGAGTGATCCCAGAAGAGGGGATGTCGTCGTTCTGTATTCTCCGTATGATGGGAAGCGTTTGGTAAAACGTGTGATCGGTTTACCAGGGGACGTCATTGAAATGCGGAATAGTAAGTTGTATGTAAATGAAAAGCTTGCTGATTACGAACCTTTAGAGCCGGGGGTCGTTCAAGAAATCCCGGAAGATACGCGTCCGGAGTACACATTTTTTAAAGAACAATTTGGTGCGATGGCGCATCCAATTATGATCACACCACTTCGTGCGGCAATTCGCGATTTTGTTCCGTTAACAGTTCCGCAAGGGAATTATTTTGTGATGGGTGATAATCGCGATGATAGTTTTGATTCCAGAATGTTTGGATTTGTTTCACGCGATCGTGTTGTAGGGAATGGCCACCGCAGTTGTTGTTTCATTAAACCCCGATCAGCATTATTATCCCCGCTGGCATCGTTTCTTTACCCGCCTACCTTAGCGTCTTTGCGGTTAATTTTTACCGCAGAGACAAGGAGGTTGCCCAATGTGATAAAAACGCGGCGAGTTGGCTTGCAGGCATCGGAGGACTGATCAGAAAGCCTTGCATCTTATCGCAATTCTGTGACCGCAAAAATTCAAGTTGACTGCCGGTTTCAACACCTTCTGCAACTACCTGAAGCTTCAAGCTATGAGCCATTGAAATAATTGCCGACACTATTGCAGCATCATCAGCATTTTCAATACAGTCATTTACAAATGAACGATCGATTTTCAAGGCATCAACAGGGAACCGTTTCAAATAACTTAGCGATGAATATCCCGTTCCAAAATCATCAATCGAAATCTGAATACCCATCAACTTAAATTCACGCAGTGTATCGATTGCCAGATCGGCATTTTTTAGAATCGTACTTTCGGTAAGCTCAATTGCAAGATAATGCGGCTCCACTTGATGTTCTTCCAACGCTTTGCTGATTTCACCAATCAAATTTTGTTGTTGGAACTGTCGCGCCGATAAATTCACCGCAACTGGATGAAGCTGCAATCCCTGGGCCTCCCAGAGTTTAATTTGTCTGCAAGCTGTATTTAAAATCCATTCGCCCATCGGAAGAATTAATCCGGTATCTTCCGCAAGTGGAATGAAAGTATCCGGTTGATGGATTTGTCCATTCGGACTTTGCCATCGAACCAAGGCCTCTAATCCAGAAATTGTTCTGGTCTTAAGATCAATTAGCGGCTGATACATCAGAAATAATTCTTCACGCTCTAAAGCTCGCCGCAGACTATTTTCAAGCGCTAATTGTTCGAACGCGCGTGCATTCATTGATGCTGTATAAAGCTGATAGTTATTGCGTCCATATTCTTTGGCGCGATATAAAGCGATGTCCGAGTTTTTCACAAGCGTGTCGGTATCCTGTCCATCATAAGGATAAAGGCTGATTCCAATACTTGTGGTGATATGTAACTCATGACCATCGATCATGAATGAGGGACGGATACCAAACAAAATCTTTTCTGCAACTTTGGCCGCATCTTCAACTGCTTTTACACCAGAAAGAAGGATCATGAATTCATCTCCTCCCAATCTGGCGATGGTGTCACCTTCACGCAATGTTTTCTTTAAGCGTTCAGCAACTGCTTGAAGCAAACGATCTCCAGCAGCATGTCCCAATGTATCGTTGATCTTTTTAAAACGATCCAGATCAAGAAATAACATTGCCAGCATTTCTTTCTTGCGATGTGCTAGTGCCAGCGCATGCAAGAATCGATCGCGGAACAACATTCGATTCGGAAGGCTAGTTAAGGAATCGTGATAAGCCAGATGCCGAATAGTTTCAGCTGCTTGTTTTCGTTCCAAGGCGCTGGCAATATGCTGTGACACAAAAGTCAAAACTTCCATGTCTTTTGCAGCAAATCGAATTTCTTCGTCATAGCTTTGGACCACAAGCACACCAAGTGTTTTTTCTCCTGTTTTCAAAGGCACCCCGAGCCAATCAATTGACGGCGCACCTACTAATTCAACTTCACCCTGACTTTCCAATTCTTCGAATTTTTCAGCCGAGGCTAATAAAGGTTGTCCAGTTCTTAAGACGTACTCCGTACATCCTTTTGAAAGATGCGTCGGGGCCGGCGGTGTGTCATATTCATCCACATAATAAGGGAAGCTAAGCATGTCGCTATCAGGATCATACATGGCTATATAAAAATTTTTGGCATACATCAATTCCGAAAAGATATCGTGAATTGCAGAATAGAAATCCTGCATGTCCTGCGCTGTGCTCATCACTTCTGAAATTCGATACAAAGCGGATTGGATTGCGTGTGCTTTTTTGCGTTCTCCAAGATCACTGATATTTACCAGACAGACTTCTTCGCCTCCATAAGAAATCAAAGAAGCGCGAATTTCTACATCTAGAAGGGAACCATCTTTGCGCAAATATTGCCTGCTGGAAATTGTGATCTGACCTCGTTCTTTTACTGCAGCAATTTTGTTGTCAACCGCACTACGATCTGCAGTAACGATATCGTACAAAGTCAATTCATGAATTTCTTTTTCGGTGTAGCCCAGCATTGATAAAAACACATCATTGGCTTCCTGAATTCTTTTGGTTTCAGGATCGAAAATGTAAACGCCTTCTTTTGATTGACGCACCAGCGAGCGATAACGTTCTTCCGAACGTCGAAGTTTTTCTTCTGCTGCTTTTCGATCGGTAATCTCATTGATTATGATTTGGGCCGCAGGTTTATTCCTGTAAGTAAATGGGATTGCGGCAATTTCAACATCTATGATAGATCCATCTGCTCGTATCAATCGCTGCTCAAAAATCGGCGGAGAAATACCGGTAACAACCATTTCATCAATCTTCATCCGCGCTTGCTCTTTAAAATCAGGATGCACAAAATCCATGATATTTTTACCGATCAAATCGTCGGTAGACTTTGCTCCCAGACCTCTGACCCCGGCCTCATTGATGTAGGAGATTTCCCAATCAATAGAAACGCAAATTGCATATCGCGAAAGTTCAACAAGCTTCTTATATCGATCTTCGCTTTCAAGTAATTTCTCTTCAGCCTTTCGTTTTTCAGTTACATCCCTGAAACTCCAAACACGCCCAACAGCATCGCCGGCCACTAATTGCGGTTTGGAATAGCGTTCAAACACACGGCCGTCATGGAATTCAACAACATCAAAACTTTCTGCATGAGGATCCCCATACAGTTCACGTACTTTTTTCAGAAAACGTTGGGGATCTTTTAGTTGATTTAAAACGTAAGCTAACGCGCGATCGTCATCCCGTGCATCCAGCACTCCTGGGGGAATATTCCACATCGTAGCAAATTGCTGATTGAAACTTACAATTTTGCCCTGACGATCGACCACTAAAATCCCATCAGTGGTTGATTCAAGCGTGGCACGAAGAAGTGATAACGATCGTTCTAATTCAAGATCTGCAGATTCCTTGTTTGGGATTTTTTCTGCGATTGGAGGTGTATTGATCGCAGGTTTTTTCCCCTTTGCCGCCCCTTTCCCTCGTTTCATTTATTTTTTATTTCAAGTGGACTAAACTTCCACGCCTTACCATGAGCTAGCCGTAACATCATTTCAGAAAATGCATCCGCAGTAAGCGGCACTCCAACAAGAGATCCTTGGGCCGCATCACACTTTAGTGAACGTAAAAACTCAAGCTGACCTTTTGTTTCCACGCCTTCCGCAATCACTCGCAGTTTCATACTATGTGCAAGTGAAATGATTGCGGCTACAATCGCAGCATCATCCGGATCCGTCAGGCAATCACGCACAAAAGATTGATCGATCTTTAAAGATGTGATCGGAAAACGTTTTAAGCGATCTAATGATGAATAGCCAGTGCCGAAATCATCAATCGAAATCTGGATTCCTTTAGACTTCAATTCTTTTAATGTTTCCGTAGCAGCTTCAGAATCTTTCATAACTGTACTTTCTGTAAGCTCCAAATCAAGATAACGTGGATTTAGCCCTGTTTCTTCAAGGATTCGGGCAATCGATCGCATCAAAGTTTGTTGATGAAATTGACGCGCAGAAAGATTTACACCGACATGAAGGCGCGGTAAACCTGCAACTTGCCATAATTTGTTTTGCGAACAAGCAGTACGCAAGACCCATTCGCCTAATGGCACGATTAGGCCGGTGTCTTCCGCGATATCAATGAAGTCGTCTGGTGATAAATGCTGACCACCGGGGCGTTGCCATCTAAGAAGCGCTTCCGCGCCAACGATTCTGCCGGTCCGCAAACTAACTTGGGGTTGATAATGTAACAGGAATTCCTGACGCTCTAATGCTCCGCGCAAACTATTTTCCAAAGATAATTTTTCAAATGCGCGCTCATTCATGGCAGGCGTGTACATTTTGAAATTATCGCGGCCGTGTTCCTTAGCACGGTAAAGCGCAATGTCTGAATTCTTAATCAGCGTGTCGGCATCTTTGCCATCGTGCGGATAAAAGCTGATACCGATGCTGGTAGTGATGTGGAGTTCCTGATCATCAAAACGGAATGAAGGTCGAACAACTTGCAGGATACGTTCTGCATATTTTGCAGCTTCTTCAATATTATGAAGACCGCACAACAGAATCATGAACTCATCACCGCCAAGTCGCGCCAGCGTATCTCCTTCGTGCAGGCATGATGAAAGACGTTCAGCGACTTCTTTCAAAAGAAGATCGCCAACTGCGTGGCCAAGAGTATCATTGATTGTTTTGAACCGGTCTAAATCAAGAAATAACATTGCCAGCATTTCATTATTGCGATGAGCGACTGCAAGAGCTTGACCGAAACGATCGTGAAACAACATACGGTTAGGCAAGCCTGAAAGTGAATCATGATAAGCAAGATGACGGATCATTTCTTCGGCTTGTTTCCGTTCTGAAATATCGCGCTGGGATCCCCAGGCACGAACTAACAATCCATTCTCAACAATGCCAACAAGATTGTTGGAAAAAAATCTACGATGTCGATACTTGTCTATTTCGTGTGATTCAGCATCAACCAGACGATATCCGGAACGGATGAACGCGCGCAGGTAATCAATATTTTTTGGTTCAGAGCGAACTAAAAGTTCATCGAGTCTGGTTCCTACAAGTTCTTCTGCATGGGAATAACCATACATTTGGGCCATAACATCATTACATTCCGCAAGATATGCAGACGCATAGAAAAGATCGATTTGTTCATCTTCCGGAGCATTTGTGTGGATTGGTGTTTCAAGCTCGAAGCGCCAGATTGCTTCAGAACTCTGCTCTACAAATGCGCGATAACGTTCTTCACTTTTACGCAACGCAACATCAGAACGTTTCCGTTCGGTAATATCACGAACCACTGCTTGAATTGCTGGCTTCTCATGATACGTAAATGGAATAGCGGCAACTTCAACATCGATTGCTTCACCGTTCAACCGGATAAACTTTTCTTCGATTAATGGCGCATCATTTCCTTCTTTATAGATTTCCCTGATTTGATTGTTCACAGTGTCAACGGCATCAGGATGAACAAAATCAAGCATGCGTCGTCCAAGAATTTGCTCTGCAGTTCCTGCGCCAAGCAATTTCAATCCGGCCTGGTTTATGTAAACGATACGTTCTTCCGAATGCACGATGATCGCATCCGGCGAAAGATCTACTAAACGCCGATATCGTTCCTTACTTTCACGGAGCGCTTCCTCTGACAATTTCCGTTCAGTAACATCTAAACTAACACCTACACAACCGGTGATCGTGCCACTGGAATTTCGCAATGGATCGATGCGGACTTGATACGTTCGGCCTTCCCAATTTCCTTCAAAAGTTACAGATTCACCATGCAACGCTCTGCGATGTGCTGCAATTGCAAATGAGCTTGTTTGTGAATCATTTAAATATTCCGGAAGTGTGACTTCTTTCAATTGTGAAGTTCCACCACCCAACGAAGATGTAACGCGGAGTTCGGTATCAGTGGACCACAATGTAGCAGGCATTTGTTGTACTAAGAAGCGGAGTCTATTTTCACGCTCACGAATCCGTTCTTCCGAAACTCTGCGCTCCGTGATGTCGCGCGCCAGAATTAAATTTGCGTTCTTACCATCCAAAACTAAGGGGAACCAGCGTAGGTCAACTTCAAGAATGGAACCATCTTTTCTTAGATGCTGCCATGTTCCTGCATAAAAAAATTCTGTTTGTGTTGGATCTGCTTCCTGCCGGGGCAATAATCTTGGGAAGTGATCGTTTGCTGATAATCGATGCAAAGGCAGTCGCAAAAATTCTTTGCGCGTATAACCATACTGAATGAGAGCTGAATCGTTTACTGCAATGACGCGCTGGGTACCGCTTTCAGCAATCCATAATGGAAGTGGATTTTTTTCAAATAATAGTTGATAGGCCAGGTCTTTAGAATCGGAAATCGTACCTTTGACTACCCCAGCGCTCTGAGTCCTCGGCTTTGCAGGCATTTATTAAGTCCTTGAAGCGCTGCTGGTCCCAAACAGCGCTGCAGGGCATTTTTAATCTGCCGCGATTGTAACATCTGCCCTTGAAAATTACCACTGAACAATAGGAAAACGAGGACGGCCCGAATGTTGCAAAATGCAGTATTTTGACGTATTTTTATTACGATTTGAATATATTGGAGCTAATTTGATTACGATATGAAGATTGACATCGACAAAACCGATCAAATTATTATTGATCATTTAGAACGTGATGCTCGAATTTCCATCAGTGATTTGGCTGAAATTGTGGGTCTTTCGCGGCCGGCAGTGTCAGAACGGATCGAGAAACTTCAAAAGCAGGGTGTGATCAAAGGATATAGCGCAGTAATAGATCATTTTGTGATTGAAACTCCGGTGATTGCATTTGTGGCAGCGCGCCATCCAGGACCAACTTCGGGAAAAGCTGAGGCGGCGGTGTATGAGTTGTCGCGCAAAAAAGAGATTCTGGAGGTTCATGGAGTTGCCGGCGAAGATTGTCTTTACTTAAAGGTTCGCGTTAGTGATATGAAAGAATTAAATGAACTTGTTCGAAGTCTTCAGCAACCGCCATTAAATATGGAGACAAAAACGACGATTGCGATGAGCACATATTTTGAAAAACTAGGTGGTATTTTGTTAATGGAAAAGCCTGCTAAGGAGAAATTGCGTTGACAAGAAGGGAAAAGATCCTTGCATATGGCGCATTGATTGTTGTCTGCACAGTGTGGGGAACAACTTATCTTGCAATTCGAGTCGCAGTCCGCACAATTCCGGATGCATGGATGTCATCAATTCGATTCATTATTGCAGGTTCATTATTGGCTACGATTTTGAGATTGCGCGGTGAAAAGTTTCCACCGGTATCGGAGTGGAAACACATTGCGTTTGTTGGGATTTGCCTTATTGGCTTAGGAAACTGGATGTTGGTTTGGGCTGAAAAAACAGTACCAAGCGGTCCTGCTGCTTTAATGCTCGCCGTTTTGCCTTTCTATATGATTTTTTTCGATCCTTTGATCCGGCGTCTCGCAGGGAATTCTGAACCGAGCGATAAACATGGTATTAAAACGTACATTGGTTTGATCATTGGATTTGGCGGCGTGGCGTTACTTGTGCTTCCTGAACTTCAACAACATTGGAGCAGGCAATATTTTAAAGGAGTACTGGTACTTCAATTTGCAAATGTTGCGTGGACTATTGGTTCGCTTTATTCAAAATACAAACCGATCCAATGCAGTCCACTTGTGAATGCTTCATTGCAGATGATTTTTGGTGGAATTTTTTTGCTATTCCTTGCATGGTTCAAGGGTGATTTTTCAAGAGTTGTATTTCGAACCGATACACTCCTCGCTTTCCTGTATCTGATTATTTTTGGCGCAATGATCGGTTACGGTGTTTATGCCTATGCCCTGAACAAACTTCCTACATCTGTGGTATCGATTTATGCTTATGTGAATCCTGTCATCGCTGTCTGGCTTGGATGGCTGATTTTGCACGAGGAAGTTACGATATTGACCATCATTGCCACTACCATCATTCTTTTCGGAGTATGGTTGGTGCGTGGACAGGGTGTGAAGAAAACGCCTGCCTCAGAAATTGAGAAGGGCGCCGCGTAATTAACCATCGAGTCCCGGTTTTGCGGTGATTGGGTGCGAAAACCGGGCCTGAAAATTGTTGCATTCATTAAAGGCCCCGCCCCGCTCCCTACTTCCGTGGCTGGGCCTTGAAGCAAAGCCGGGCCTCGAAACATCTTTGCAATAGTGCGATGATATAAAACATGAGCGTGATTTCAGAACTCAAAAGTAGTCCGACAGTTATCGCTGCAATCGATGTTGGCTCGAGTGCAATCCGGATGGAAGTTTCGGAAGTCCGAGCAGATGGGTCGTTACGCTCACTTGAAAACCTCAGCAAAGGTGTTTCTCTTGGAAAAGACGCTTTTACCTCCGGGCATTTAAGTGAGGAATCAATACAAACGGCCTGTCAAACACTGGCAGAATATTCGAATGTAATGAAGACATACGGAGTCTCCCGTTATCGAGCTGTGGCTACCAGCGCTGTCCGCGAAGCAAGTAATTCCGACATGTTTCTGGATCGTGCTTTCATGCGCTCAGGGATTGAGGTGGAGGTCATCGATGGTTCAGAAGAGAACCGGCTGACTTATATCGCGATCCACGAATCTGTGCGCGGTAATCTCGATCTGCAAAATAGTAATGTTTTGATCATTGAAGTTGGCGGCGGAAGCAGTGATATTTCGTTTTTGCAAAATGGCGAGACTTTATATTCAGGCACATTTGCACTGGGTGCCGTTCGTATGAGGCAGGCTCTCATTGACGTGAAAGGCGATTTGAAACAGCGCGTCAGGATCCTGGAGCGCCAGATCAAAAATACAGTCAATACAATCTCAGCAACAATTCCTTTGGATCAAGGAACTGAAATCATCGCGCTGGGTGGAGATATGCGGTTTGCGGCGCGGCAGATTTTATCCGAACAAGATCCTGAAAAACAATTTTGGGTAATTGATCGAAAGGAATTCAATAAATTTTGTACTGAAATTGTTAAGTTCGATGTTGAAGATCTGGTTCGCCGCTATGGTTTAACGTATGCCCAGGCAGAAACAGTTGTGCCGGCGCTGCTTTGTTATCGAAATCTTGCCGATAAGGCAAAAGCAGAACGCATTCATGTGCTTGGTGTAAATATTCGTGCGGGTTTGCTTTTGGAGATGGCCCGGCGTGAATCAGGTGTTGGGGTTGAAATATTTGATCGTCAAATTCTGGCATCAGCACGCGCCCTGGCACGAAAATATCATGCCGGCGATGCACATGTAGAACAGGTCCGGCGGCTTTCTATGCTTTTGTTTGATCAAATGAAATCGGAACATGGTCTCGGAAGTAAAGAAAGACTTTTATTAGAAGTTGCTGCTTTGTTGCACGATGTTGGTTCGTTCATCAGTACCAGATCTCATCACAAGCATTCGCAGTACATCATTGGGGCGTCTGAAATTTTCGGACTTTCAGCTTCTGATATGAATTTGATTGCCAACATTGCACGTTATCATCGAAAATCACCACCCACTCGATCGCATCTTACATATGTCTCGCTTGAACGCGAATCGCGAATGATTGTTAGCAAATTGGCTGCAATTCTACGAGTTGCGGATTCATTGGAACAGGAAGATTCAAACAAAATTCGTAATTTGAAAATAATCCGTGAAGATGACAAGGACAGGTTTGTTATTGAAGCAGAGGCTGAAGGTGATCTTACGATGGAACGATTGTCATTAGAAGGGAAGAGCAATTTATTTCGAGATATATATGGTAAGCCAGTAATTTTGCAGCAAGTAGATCATATCGAATGACAGAAAAAGCTACTAAGTCTAAAGCCGAATTATCTGAACTATTCATCAATCGCGAATTGAGCTGGTGCGAATTTAATTATCGTGTGCTTGAAGAAGCGATGGATGCAAATACTCCATTGATGGAACGATTCCGATTTGCCTCCATTGTTTCATCTAATCTCGATGAATTTTTTATGGTCCGCGTATCCGGGCTGAAACATTTGAAGGCAAGCGGGGAAGTGGGAATGGATGCTTCAGGATATTCACCGGCCGAGACTCTGGATGCAGTTTGTAATCGCGTTCATACCATGGTGAAAAGTCTCTATGACACGATCGGATCGGAACTTCTTCCTGCAGCTAGAGAAAATGGAATCAGTATTGAATCATACGATTCACTAATGCCGGAACAGAAGGAACGGATCAAAGAAATTTTTGAGAAGGAGATTTTCCCGGTTCTTACTCCCATGGCAGTCGATCCTGTTCACCCATTTCCAATCTTAAGTAATCTTAGTTTGAATCTGGCTGTGGTCTTGAGCCCGGAGCATCAAGATGAGCGGCAGCGTCTTGCGATCGTTCCAATTCCGAGTTTGTTACCAAGGTTACTCCAAATTCCAGGTGAGAAGAATCGCTTTGTATTGCTTGAAGAAGTAATCCGGAATTTTCTTGATCGACTTTTTATGGGTCAACACATTGAGGAACACGCAATTTTCCGGATAACACGCGATGCTGCATTTGAATTTGATGATGAAGGATCGGCAGATCTGTTGGAATCTTTGGAAATTGAACTGCGTAAGCGGCGAACGAATCCTGTTGTGCGATTTGAATCTGAAAAAGGAATAAGCGCCACACTTTTGAAAACATTTCAGGACTTGCTGAATATAACGAAAGAAGATGTTTATTTGCATCCATTATTTTTGGATCCAAGATTTTTGATGAGTCTTGCAGATGTCCCTGGATTTGATTCGCTTCGATATCGTCCATTTCAACCTCAAATTCCTGTGGAGTTCGAAGGTCAGGAACGGCTCTGGCAAATGTTGCGAGAGCGTGATGTGGTTTTGCATCATCCTTTTGAATCGTTTGAGCCAGTTGTGCAACTTGTTTCGCAAGCGGCCAATGATCCGGATGTGTTAGCTATCAAACAAACCTTATATAGAACCAGTGGAGATTCGCCGATCGTAAAGGCATTGGGGCAAGCAGCTCAGGCAGGCAAGCAAGTTACGGTGCTTGTTGAATTGATGGCGCGTTTTGATGAAGAACGGAATATTACGTGGGCAAAGCAGTTAGAAAAAGCAGGGGTTCATGTAATTTACGGATTAATGGGATTGAAAACGCATGCAAAGATTTTGCTGGTAGTGCGCCGCGAAAAAGACGGAATTCGAAGATATATTCATCTCGGAACCGGCAACTACAATGATCGCACTGCGCGGCTCTACACAGACTTCGGTTTAATGACCAGCGATGAATCGATCGGTGCTGATGCTTCTGGCTTTTTTAACGCAATCACCGGTTACAGCGATCCGCCAAATTTTCGAAAATTAGCAATGGCTCCGATTGGTCTTCGTGAACGTTTCTTGCATTTAATCCATCGTGAAACAGAACCTGAACAGGTGAGTATTCATTGATTATGGCGAAAATGAATTCGCTTGTCGATTCGAAAATTATCGAAGCATTGTACTCGGCATCGCAGGCGGGTGTTCAAATCAAACTGGTAATCCGTGGAATTTGTTGTCTGCGTCCAGGTGTCAAAGATTTAAGTGAACGAATTTCGGTAATCAGTATTATCGATCGATTTCTGGAACATAGCCGCCTGTTTTATTTTTCAAATGGTGGAGAAGATGAATATTATTGTGCCAGTGCTGACTGGATGCCGCGCAATCTCGATCGCAGAGTGGAATTGCTGTTTCCGATGACATCTGATGAGGGCAGGGAAAGAATCAAAAAAACTTTCGAATTTTTGTTCGCTGATAATGTGAAGGCGCGAGTGCTTCAGCCGGATGGCTCATACGCTTTCAAGAAGCGCAGAAAAAATGAAGAGCTTGTCCGTGCCCAGGAAGCTTTGTATCAATACACAGTCGAACAAAAAGACGTAATCCGCCCGTTGTTGTTTAAACCTCTTGCAGCACCTGCGACCGGAACCGCACCGATCAAACGATAATCGAGCGTACAAAATCTTCGCGCCCTCGCTGCGCTCGGCCGCTGCGGTTTGCCGCCTGCCGAATTGCATTTGCAAATGACGCTTGGAACGTAGTCAAATTATGGCGGACGCTCACCGCGCTCGCTAGCGGATTCGCGCCGGTAAGTGCGAGCGTTTGGGACAGCGGCGGTGCAGAGCAATCAACAGCGCCTATTTTTCCAGGAGTATATGATATGAGGTTCCTAATCATCACGGTCTTGCTTCTAATAAACATGATGCTTCCAGTTTATGCCACGGACCTTAATAAGGAACGTGACACGATTTTAGAAATTGATAAACAATGGGCGGCTGCGACGGCCGAAGGTCGCGATGTTGAGGGAATCATTTCTTTCTGGGCAGACGACGCGAAAATATTTGCTCCGGGTATGCCTGTGATTGAAGGTAAGACGGCGATCCGGCAGTTTGTGCAAAACAGCTTAGCGACGCCAGGGTTCAGCATTCATTGGAATACGATTGAAGTAGTTGTCTCAGGTGATGGTTCAATGGCCTATGCAACGGGAACAAACCAAACGACCTTGAATGATCCTCAAGGCAAAAAAGTTACGATCTATGGTAAAGCAGTTACGGTGTGGCGGAAGGAATTATCAGGGACTTGGAAATGTATCATCGATATATGGAACGATGACCCACAAAAAGCGGAATAGCTCAACGCTGCCGAAAAAGTCATTGCAGCGGACGCTCACTGCCTTTCGTGTCACTCGCTTGCGGAATCGCGCCCCTGAATTCGGGCGTTAGCTTCTGCTACTGGCGCGCGCAGGATAATTCTTGTTCAGCAGACTTCAACAAATCTTCCGCAGTCGTTCCATCTTTCGGAAAACATGCGATACCGATTGCAGGTTCCAATGTATCTGAAACTGCATCAGCCCAAAGTTTTCGCAAAACAGTTTCTTTTAATCTGGCTGCTATTTGACTCGCCGTTTCACCAGTAGTTTCAGGAAACGCAATGGCATATTCGCCTTGTTTCACGCTGCACAGAATGTCGTATTCGCGAATTATGGAACGCAGCAATTCCAAAAACTCGGAAGCTTCATCTTTCGCATTTTGCTCTGAACCTACAGCAAGCCTGATTAGAGAAAATGTGTAGTTGCGGCGCTGAGACCGCAGAATTTCCTCATGCAGACGCACCTTGAACACATCGAGTTGCCTTTTTTGCTCAGCTGATGGCAATGGACTCAGCTCAGGTTGCTCGCGTCTGGCTAGAGGTATCTCCGTTTCATTCAGAAATACCATGTTCTCCACCCCTCCCTGGGTGTTGATAGTTCAATTCTATATCGCTGAAAAATCTTTTGTCAAAACCGTTGCATGATCCGACGCACTGGATAAAATAAAGGTGGTATTCTCGACGACCCTGGTAAAATAATGACCGACCACGAGCTAATCCTGAGCATACAAAAGCGCGATCGGCAGGCCTTTGAACTCTTCTATGACCGGTATGCACAAATCATTTTTAGCCTGTGCGTACGTATATTAAGAGATACGGGTGAAGCGGAAGACGTACTGCAAGAGATTTTTGTGCAAATTTGGAGAGAAGCGGAACGTTTTGATGCCGCTCGGGCTTCCGTAAAAACCTGGGTCTTTACAATAGCCCGCAGTCGATCGCTGGATCGCTATCGGAGTCGCAAGACGGCTCATCAGCGATTCGAAGACGCCGCCGCTGAAGAACTCCAGCAGATTTCAAGCAACGAAGATCTCCAAAGTACAAGTGTTATGCAGCAGTATGTTTCAACTGCAATGCAGCAGTTGACGAAAGAACAAAGAGCGGTGTTGGAATTATGTTATTACCGAGGGTTGACTCAAGAAGAGATATCTAATTTATTAGGAGAACCGCTGGGAACAATTAAGAGCCGCATTCGTGCGGCACTGATGAAACTTCGTTCTGCTTTTGCGGGTGAGAGATCAAATGTTTGAGCATGAATATTTTGAATATCTAGCAGGATACGCACTCGGTGTGCTCGCTCCTGCAGAGCAAAAAAAGATAGAAGACCATTTAAGAGATGGTTGTGATCTCTGCGAACCTGAGCTTCGCATCTTAAACGCTACTGCAGAGCGTTTGCCGAATGGGATACCTTCAGCTCCATTGCCTGATGGCTTAAAAGCACGTGTAAGAAATCGCTTGGAAAAAGAAGGTTTATTAGATCAAGAAAAACCTGTAATTCAAGGAAGTGGACAGCGCTTTTATTTGTTGGCGATCGCAGCCATTCTAGTTGCGGCACTTGCTGCCGGACTTTTCTGGAATTCTCATTTGAAGTTGAAAGAGCAAGCAGAAAAGGTTGCGGAAAAAGAAGCACAAATTGCAGAGATTGAAAAAACATTAAAAGCAAAGGATGCTGAAATCGGCTGGTTGCGTGATCCTGGCGTTCAACTTGCGTTATTAACGGGTCTGGCTGACGCATCTCATGCTAAGGGCAAAATGATCTGGCATCCTACTGAACATAAAGGCATTTTTTACGCTGAATCTTTACCACCGCTGGTGCAAACAAAATCGTATCAGCTCTGGGTGATCGGGGCTCAAGGTCCGGTAAGTGCAGGTGTGTTCGAAACCAATAGAAGCGGTGCGGCAGTTCTTACAATCCAACAAATTCAAGGAAGCGTTGAAGGATCACTGCAATTTGCAGTGACGATTGAAAAAGCTGGCGGAGTACAAAAGCCTACTACGAATCCAATCCTGATCGGCAAACCAATCTAATTTTTAACCACGAAGGCGCAAAGTTTTTAGCGGGTGAAATCAGCGGCGCGGATATATTCGCCAGGTTTAATAGTTCCGCTGTAATTTGACGAACGATTATCAGCATTCACACTTAAATTCCATCGCGCATCGCGCGCCTCACCACATGGCCGAAAATAATGAATTGAAATTTGATAATTTCCTGCCGCCGCGGACCCATCATTATATATAACGCGCTCCGGCTGGCCATTGTTGTTGTAGCATTCCCGGTCTTCCTGATACCCACCGCCAGATTGACTGGCGGGATGGAAATAATAAATCGTTTCGCCGTAAGGATCAGTCACATGTAAATCTAAATCGGCATTTCCATCCCAGGTCAGTTCAATTTGGATTCTACCGTTTGCGGGAAAATCTCCTACCGTAATTGGGCGGATCGGATTTGCAGGATTGTTCAGCCGAACCAATCTAGTTTTTTTGTTATCAATCTCCAATAAGGTTCCAATGAAATATCTTCCCGGCGGAGTCGAAGATGGCACTACTGCTTCCACTTCAGAACTAATTCTTTCACCAGGACCAATTCCGGAAAAACTTCGTTGTGCTAATTTTGTATCTGTTGGCCCCATAAAACCATTTTTGGATAACACAACCGAAAACTGGAAATTTCCTGCCGCTTCACCCGAATTCAAAATTGTGAAAGGAACTCTGTAAGAATTACCAGGCGTAATTTTTCCAGGGAGATCCGCAGATTCGGTCACTAAGAATGCGCGAGAATCTTCTTGAACAAACCATGACAAAACAGCAGTTGCCGAACCAGATGAAAGAGTCAAAGAGAACACTGTGAATTTGGAATTGTTAGAAACATTCAAGCGAGACTCTATCGCTGCTAACGCTGCACGCGATGAAGATAAATTTCCGGACTGCGAAGGGAAGAGCCGATAGTTTCCGAATTCTTCCCACTTCCCAAACAATACGCCATTTTCTTCGATCTTTTGACCGGCCTGAACCAAAACTGGAATCGTTCAATAAAACATTGCCGCTTTGAACGAGTCCCTGGCCCCTCAGGTACACATTTCTGATCACGTTCAAATCTGCGACTACGCCTTTTGTTGCATAACGCGCAGAGCGATGCACGAATCCAAGAATCCAATCTGCCTCTAAGGTGCTGTAGGAATGCGAACCTGGTGAAAATCCATTTCCGGATCGTTGCAATCGGACGCGATAATCTTTGCCTTGTAGCGGTTCAAATTCGTGCAGAAAACCGGATCGCGTGCGCGCACGATTGGAAGGATCGATGAAAACGAAATATGAAATCGCATCGCGATTCATGCGAATCACTTGAATTCCCGAAAGTGCCTGTCCGCCTTCAATCAATACGGTGAGATTTGCATCCCCAAACGAAACTTTCCCTTGTTGAGTTGTTGTTTTGCTGTTGATCGTGTAAAAGAAATCATTCGGATCACTTGCTTTAACAAGCACATTATCCCAAAGAGTTTCAGCTCCCTGGGCTGATAATCCGAAAGCGCCGCCGGGAAGCGAACGCGAATCGAATTGTTCGGTGACCATCACATTGTCTAAAAAGGCACGCAAATCTCCATCACGCACGTAAAGGCCAAGTTTGTAAGTGCTTCGTGCCGCAGGAATCGGTCCACGTGAAAGCAATGCTGATCCTGACTTGTCGATTTTTTGAAGTGACCAGAATCTGCTATTCACATCGATGCTAAATTGGTAGTAATGGTTACTATCGATGTAGTATGCAAGCAATGAAGCTGAACTAAATTTGGCAGGTGAGCTATTAATACGAACATCTGCTTGAACGTAATAATTGCTCTGACCTGCACCACTCACCAATGCGCGGGGGATGGATTGTGCAGGATCAGAAGAGGAGATGCGATAAGCGCCACCTTGAACCTGAAATTTTCCGGATCTTGGCCCATCATTCTTTTGATTCCACAATTTCGACTTTCCACCAGAAAAATCGTCCTTAAATAGCACCTGAGCATCTACCACTGAGGCGCAGAATATTAGAATGAGTAGAACCTTCATCTGAAAACCTCAGAGACCGCTTCCAGAAAATCGTAGCCGAAATTGCCACCGGGATATTTCGCGCCGCCTGTTACTGTTGGTTCAATGGCTGTGCCTTCATGCCATTCGTTCCAGCTGGTAATCCAAATGACTTTCGGAGATCCGGATGCATCAGCAATTTCACGTGCGACTTTGAACATCTCAACAACCTCTTGTTTGTTTTGAGCAAGAAGTGCGACGGGAGTTTGCCGCGCGACACGCGCATCAAATTGTGGAATTACCCCTGGTTGAACTTGTACAAATTCAGAACGTCCTTCTACACGCAGGTTGCGAAGCTGATACAAAAAATTCCAATACCAGGGACGTGCTGCGCGTGCAAGCAATCCCGTGGTGGTGATTCCATCTTGTCGCAGTTCATCGGAATAAATGTTGTAGGCTGTTGCGGCATCAAATTGAGATATGACATAAAGATCATTTCGTCCGTAAAACAAACTATCCGCGACAAGATACGGATCGTATCCAAGATCACGAATTTGCCTGCGTGCTTCAGCTAAGGCAGAAGGGAATTCTCCAAAGAAACGGCGGGCAATATAGAATTTGATGACTGGTCTTCCTTGAATCCGAAAATAGGAAGGATTTGAAAAATAACTTCTTGCGATATGAACTAAATCGCCTATAAATTTTTCGCGAACACCCGCATCGTTGAAATCAATGAAGAGTGTCTGACCTCGCTCGCCGCCCAAGCGGCTCAGCGAATCATAAACCATGCAGAATTGAATCCGATTCAGATTCGGTGCTTTTAAAAATCCGGCCTTGAATTTCTGTTCACTTGGGCTGTTGATACCGGTCCAGCCCACAGCAAAAACATTAATTCCGTATCGCACAGCGAGATCGATTTGCTTTCGAACTACATCAGGAGAACCGCTGTAGTAATAACCTAACCACGGACGGTGTGCGACTCCATCAGACCAATGAGGATTTTGATTTCCACCATACCAGGCGTAATAGTGGGCAGCGACAATATAGGGACCATCAGCCTCGCTTCGAGAAGAAAGTCCGAGGAGGAGAATCAGAAAACTGGCAAAAAGCACCCTCCTCAGCCTCATGGATGAAAGTATATATATAGTTCATGGGTTTTTCCGCCACTGTTCTTATATTAAGCAGGTTGACTATTGTCTGAATTCTACATATACTAATTACACAAGCATTATACAGAACTTATATAAGATTTGAAATCATAATCGTACTCGAAATCGAGAAACCGAGTACGAGTACGATTAAGAGTACGAGTAAGATTTCTATGCAAAAAAGGAAAGTTCGAACCTATTCAGCGTTAGATCGGGAAATGCAAATGTTAGAAGCCATTGCTCGATATCATGGCATCAACAAAAGCGCGATGATCACCGGTTTAATTCGCAAAGAGTTCTGGCGAATTTTCCCGGCAGGGACAGATCAGATTCGTCCTTCAAAAGGGGCGAAGGTGGAGGAACGTTAAGCGATGATTACCTTAGAGAAATTGGAAAGCATTCCTACGCTTCAACAAGAAATACGACGCCTGGCGCGTGCAAAAAATGCAATCATTCTGGCGCACAACTATCAACTATCCGAAGTTCAAGATACTGCGGATTTTGTTGGCGATTCGCTTGGTCTTGCTTTGGAAGCTTCAAAAACAAAAGCTGCAAAAATCATTTTTTGTGGTGTTCATTTCATGGCTGAATCTGCAAAAATTCTGAATCCTGATAAGCGTGTTTATTTACCGAATTTATCAGCGGGTTGTTCGCTCGCGGATTCGATTACGCCGGAATCATTGATCGAATGGAAAGAAAGATATCCTGACCATACGGTTGTTACTTATGTGAATTCCAGCGCGGAAGTGAAAGCGTTATCGGATTATTGTTGTACATCGGCAAATGCTGTTTCTGTTGTGCGTTATGTTCCAAACCAAAAAATTCTTTTCACTCCAGACCGCAATCTCGGAAATTGGGTAAAGAAGCAAGTGCCTGAAAAAGACATTGCTGTTTATGATGGCGCCTGCCCAACTCATGATGTATTACGCGGAGCCAATGTTAAAAAAAGCAAACAAGATCATCCGGATGCTGTGATCATCGCACATCCTGAATGCCGCGAAGATGTTCTGGCGTTGGCTGATGAAATATGTTCTACCAGCGGAATGATTGATGCCGTTGCAAAGTATCCTGATGCGAAAACATTTCTTGTTGCAACAGAATGGGGGATGATCCATCAATTAAAACAACGATATCCTGGCCGCGAATTCATTGCTGCTGACGGTTGTATCGGCTGCCGGTTGCATTGCCCTTACATGAAAATGATCGATCTGCCTGCGGTATTAAGATCTTTAGAGGAAGAAGTATTTGAGATCAAAGTGGATGAGGATGTGCTTAAAAATGCACGGCTTGCCCTCGAGAGGATGATGAATATTCCTCGTGATCGTTAATACGGACTCCACGCCACTAAAAATTGATTGGAATTTTTTCTTTATTTCCTTATACTTTCTCCGCTCATTTATTATTTTTTGCTCGGAGATTAGGACTATGCCTTACGAAATAACCACGACCCCTTATGATAATTACCTTCATGTGAAGGTGGTTGGTCAGAATAATCCCACAACTGTCAGTTCATACTTGTTAGATGTAGCTAGATTGTGCCGCAAGCATAATTATTCCGCGGTTTTGATCGAAGAATTTTTATCAGGACCAAGCTTATCCATGGCAGAAATTTTCAATATCATCCGCAGCAGAAGTTCCGATGCATGGTTCCTTTCTCATATCGCTTATGTTGATACCAATACTGACCACGATTTTGGTCAAATGAAATTTGCAGAAATGGTGGCTCTCAACGAAGGTGTTCAGGTAAAGATGTTTCAAGATATAAATGCTGCACATCAATGGCTTCAGCCATTAAGTTCATAACGATCGCTGCTGCCGATACCAAAGTTCCAACATTAAAATAGCCCACAACGCCCGGTTGTGATCCGCCTTTCCATTGGAATGTTCCGAAAATTTCTGCTCAACTATGCGCGACTTCAACAAGGCATCTGAAGAAAAAAGGATGTCTTGAGCCAATGGCTTCAATTTTCCGCGAAGCCATTCTGCAGCAGGTGACCCGAATCCATGTTTTGGCCGCTTCAATATTGATTGCGGCAAATAACGAGCCGCTACTTTTCGAAATAATTTTTTCGTAGCGCCACCGGAAACTTTGTACTTCAATGGTAACGGCAGCATAAATTCAATCAGGTCGCGATCCAAATAAGGTACGCGCGCTTCCAAACCAAATGCCATGGTGCAGCGATCTTCCTTTACCAACAAATCTTCCGGAAGATAATACTCAAGATCAAAAAGCATCAGATTTTGGGCAGCTGATGCTGATTGTGACTCAAACTCCAGCGGTGGAACTTCCGATTCTAATTCCAACAATTCTTGAATTTCATTACGTGCAAATAAACTGTTGAATTGTACTTCTGGCGGTTCGTTTGAAGGAAGTGACGTAAATCTTTGCAACAGCAATGCGCGCTCTTGCCATAATGAACGCCGGGATGCTGGCAGTATCGCTGCTGTTTTCCGAACTCCGCGCCTGATGGAATCGGGCAATGAATTGAAGATAGCTGACCATTGCGCGGCCATATATTTACGATACCCACCGAAAATCTCATCACCTCCGGTTCCGGAGAGCGCAACAGTTACGTGCTTTTTTGCGAGTTCAGCAAGACAGTAAGTTGGAACTGCTGACGAATCTGCAAATGGTTCATCAAAAGTTTCAATAAGTCGCGGCAAAAGATCTTCAATTTCGGTGTCAACAGAATATTCATGATGTTCGGTTTTGAAATGATTGGCGATTTGCCGGGCGTATTCGCGCTCATCGTAATAACCCATCCGCGAAAATCCAACGGTAAAAGTTTGTACCGGCGTTTTGGAAAGACGGCTCATCAGCGCAACGATTAAACTTGAATCAATTCCACCGCTCAAGAATGCACCAACTGGAACATCGCTAACCATTTGAGCTTCAACAGAACTTTGCAGCAAACAATCCAGCGTATCTTCAATTTGCGATGCGGCAACATCTGTCTTCCGCTCACGTAAGATTTCTGGCGCGGACCAATAGGTGTGAATCTCCATTCCGTTCGTATTCACTTTGCAATACTGGCCTGGTTTTAGTTTTCGGATGTTTTTGTAGGGAGTCCATTCTCCGGGAAAATAACCAAGGCGAAGATATTCTGCGATTGCTTGAATATTGATTTCGCGGGGCACTAGCTCAGTTGCGAATAAAGCTTTGAGTTCTGAAGCAAAAACAAGGCAATGATTATCAGTCCAATAATAAAGTGGTTTGATGCCGGCATGATCTCGGGCTAGAAAAAGTTCACGCGATTCTGAATCATAAATAGCGGCTGCAAACATTCCATTCAAAATCTTCCAACAACCTTCGCGCTGTTCCATAAAAAGCCGCAGTACGACTTCGGTATCAGATTTAGAAAAAAAGTTGTGCCTGCTTTCGAGATCTTTACGAAGTTCACGAAAATTATAGATTTCACCGTTAAAAACAATGTGAAATCTTGATTGCTCATCCTTCATCGGCTGCGATGCATCTTTGCTAAGATCGATGATTCGCAACCTGCGGCTGACTAAACCCACATTGTGTTGATTAAAAATTCCTTGTTCATCAGGACCACGATGCGCTAACGCTTTTGCCATTGCAAGAAGAGAATTTTCCGGCACTGACCGTTGGCCGATGAAGTAAATTCCGCCAATTCCACACATATCAGTTCATTATCCCTCAGGCGGGCACGGAGGTTCGTCCTCCAAGTTCCAGGAATTCCAAAATATCTTCCTTTACAACTTGCGATGCAAATCTGCTTTCAATCAAAGCGCGGCCGCTCTCACTCATAGAATTCCAGAGCGCTTCATCGTTGTAGAGGCGGACAATTCCATCGACAAATCCTTCAGGATCTGCTGCGACAATCATGCCTCTTTCATCCGCAATTCCTTCCATCCCAACTCGAGTTGTAATCACCGGCAATCCCGCTGCCAGCGATTCTAAAAGTTTGCCATTTGTACCAGCTCCGTATCTCAATGGAGCCACAGTGAGTCTGCATCGATCCAAAAAATGTTTCAAATCTGGAATGAATCCTGTAATGATCACATCATCGTTTGCAAAATCTTCCAACAGCGGCAATGAATTCGCGCCAACGATGTACGTTTTTATATTTGGCAATTTTTTTCTGAGCAATGGGAGAATGCGTGAACAATATTGAATCAATGCATCTGAATTCGGCGGATGTACGAAATTTCCTACAAACAGCAAATCTTTTCGATCTTTAAATGAAACTCGATTTGGCTCAGGGTCATAAATCAAAGGGATTACAACAATCCGTTTTAAAGGAAAATGTTGTCGTAAAATATCCGCATCTGCTTTTGAAACTGCAATCAGAGTGTCTGCTTTGTCATAGACTGATAACTCTTCTGCCTTAAGATTTTTGGCAGATGAAAGATCTCGCGCATAAAGCACGCTTTTTTTTTCTTCACGACTGAAATGAACATCGACTGTATCTATCGCCACCGGTAGTTCTGGTGCATGCTCACGCAATACCGGCAAATAATGACTCGCAAGTTCAAATCGGCAGAGTATTCCAAGAATGTACTTATTTTTCTTGAATAATTCTGCAAATGGAATCGGTTTAGCCTTTGTTTTGTAATTCCAGGCGATGAGACGGTCGGGATCGGTAGCGAAAGTTTCAACTCCCATTTCTTCCAGTTGCATTTTTGCTCGCTGCTGATATTCGCCATTTCGAGCGATTAATGTAACGTGATAGCCGGCATTGCGAATGATCGCAATCATTTCAAACAAACGTGTGCTTCCAGCCGAGCGTCCTTTCACCGGGAGAAGATAATCAATTATCAAAACTGCTTTGTCGTTATCATGGCTGTTAACAAAAGGGACTATGGTTTTGTGATTGAGGGATTCAATTCCGACCGTTGCACTGATATTTGCAGGATCTTTCTGCAATACACGTTTATAGTGATTCAACGCATCCTCATATTTTGCATCTGCAAAACAAAGATCAGCAAGAGCCAGGTTTGCCTGAGTCATGTTTGGTGAGGTTTCTAATTTTCTATATTCAGTCTCAGCTTCCCAAAACGATCCCGTCGCCAGTAGTAAGCTTGCAAGTTGGGAATGAAGTTGTAACGATTTTGAATGCCAGGCCAATGCACGAAAAAGAATCTTTTGTGCCTGAAGATATTCGCCTTGAATTAGCAATACTCGCGTTAACAACAATGCAGCAGTTTCATTTAAAGGAGCTTTTTTCAAACATAATTGGAAATTGTGAGCCGCTTCATGAAGATTTCCTTGCAACAAAAAATTGCGGCCCTGGTTTATTAACTCTGCTTGTTGTTCGCTGGTCAGTGATCCGGCGAAAGGTAATTTCGTAATTGCCCAGCTCAAGGCAATGTGGGTGCGTGATAGGAATCTGAAGATTGTCCGTGCACCTTCCGGCATAGTGCGCTGGACGATAGCATTCAGCCCGATTTTGCGAAATCGGGATTTTTCAGTGTTCCATAGCTCGAAAATTCGACCTGGTCCCAATCTTAAAGCCCCCAAGTTCCCTCAACTATAATAGAATAAAAGGGCATAACTGAGGGAAATGAGAGATTTCAGGGGAGCATTCCAGAATAGGCGTGTCCTGATTACCGGGGGGCTTGGTTTTATCGGGAGCAATCTCGCACGCCGTCTTGTCGAATTATCTGCCGACATCACAATTGTCGATTCCATGATTCCCGAGTATGGCGGGAATTTATTCAACGTTTACGATATTTCCGATCGTGTGAAAATAAATTTTGCCGACATTCGTGATGTTTTCAGTATGCATCATTTGGTCCAAAAGCAAGAATTCATTTTCAATCTTGCAGGGCAGGTGAGTCATCTTCGAAGTATGTCCGATCCTTTTCCCGATCTGGATATCAATTGCAGAGCACAATTGTCATTATTGGAAGCATGCCGCCACAATAATCCCGATGTAAAAATTTTGTTTGCTGGAACGCGTGGACAATACGGGCGAGTTCAATCTTTGCCAGTAAACGAAGATCATCCGATGAATCCAGTAGATGTTAACGGGATCAACAACATTGCAGGTGAGCAATACCATATCCTCTACAATAAAATATATGGACTCAGAACCACATCGTTGCGTCTTACCAACACCTACGGTCCGCGCCACAGCATGAAAAGTGATGACCAGAGTTTTTTGAACTGGCTGATCAGGCGCGCTATAGAAGGAAATACGATCCAGGTGTATGGTGATGGTTCGCAGAAAAGAGATTTCAATTTTGTTGATGATGTGGTTGAAGCATTTTTGTTAGCCGCAGTTGATGATCGAACGAATGGAGATGTTTTTAATTTGGGAGGTCCAGAGCCGGTAAGCGTTCTTGATGTTACGAAACTCCTTTTAGAAGTGATGCGTGGTGGCAAGTATGAAGTTGTCCCTTTTCCTGAGAATCGCCGCAAGATTGAGATTGGTGATTATTGGGGGGATTACAGCAAAATCAAGAATTTACTTGGTTGGTCGCCTATGACTGCACTAAAGGATGGCTTAAGCAAAACGATCGATTTTTATCAACGACATAAGCAGCATTATTGGATTGAGGGGGCGGAATAACACTTGCCCGATCGACCGAGTATCTCAGTGTTTTTTCCGGCGTACAACGATGGCGGCACAATTGGAAGCATGGTGTTGATGGCTGTACGAACGCTAAAAGAAATCACAGATGATTTCGAAGTAATTGTTGTGAATGATGGAAGTAAAGACTATACGCCTGATGTTTTGTCAACATTGTCCGAACAAATTCCGCAAGTGAAAATCATTCCTCACAATGGAAATCAAGGTTATGGTGCAGCGTTGATTACCGGTTTTTCAAACTGTACTAAGGATTTGATTTTCTACACCGATGGCGATGCTCAATATGATGTGCGTGAAATGAAATCATTGTTGAGTGAGCTCAACAATGATATTGATTGGGTGAATGGTTACAAGATTTCACGTGCTGATCCGCTCCATCGAAAGATCATCGGGAAAATTTATCATTACCTGGTTAAGTTTACTTTTGGAATCCGGTTGCGAGATGTTGATTGTGATTTCCGATTAATCCGCCGGAGAGTATTTGATAAAGTGCATCTAAAATCGCAGAGCGGTGTTATCTGTGTTGAGATGATAAAAAAATTCCAGCTGGCGGGTTTCAATGTTGCTGAAGTACCCGTGCATCATTTCTTTCGTGCTTATGGCAAATCTCAATTCTTTAACTTTCCCCGCGTTTCGAGAGTTGTTGTAAATTTAATTCAGCTTTGGTGGCAGCTGGTGGTGAAAAAGAATCAGCGAGGCAATGAATGATTCCTTTTATCGATCTTCGGCCTGAGTATCATAGCATTCAGGCAGAAATTGATGCAGCTATTCGAAAAGTGTTTGATCGTGGTCAATTCATCCTTGGCGAAAATGTGCAACTGTTTGAGCAGGAGTTTGCGGCATTTTGTGGAGCGTCTTTCGCTGTCGGTGTTGCATCCGGAACGGAAGCATTGCAACTTTCGTTAATCGCTTGTGATGTCAGGACCGGCGATGAAGTAATTACGGTTGCAAACACGGCTGCACCCACGGCACTGGCAATTGCAGCCATTGGAGCGCGTCCGGTCTTTGTTGATATCGATCCTGAAACTTGCACTATCAATCCGGCGTTGATTGAAAAAGCGATTACAGATCGGACTAAAGCCATCATTCCGGTGCATTTATACGGTTGCGTGGCGAATTTGGAGCCGATTTTGAGAATTGCCAAACAAGCAAATATTCATGTCATTGAAGATGCATGCCAGGCTCACGGTGCCGAATTCAATGGAAGGAAGGTAGGAACGGTTGCTGATTTAGGATGCTTCAGTTTTTATCCAACAAAAAATCTTGGAGCATACGGTGACGGAGGAATTATAGTCACAAATGATCAACGGCTGTACGAAAAGATTGAAATGCTTCGTAATCTTGGACAATCGGAAAAATATCATCATCAAGTATTAGGAATTAACAGCAGACTGGATGAGATACAGGCAGCAATTCTTCGTGTCAAGCTAGGTCATCTTAATGAATGGAACAAGAAGAGAACGGATCTAGCATTCCTTTATTCAAAATTACTTCAGGACGTTGCATTGAAACTTCCTCCAAATCCTTCTTATTGTTCCCGTGTTTATCATCTGTATGTAATTCATGTCAAAGATCGAGACCACCTGCAGAAATATTTACGAAATGCAGAAATAGATACCCAAATTCATTATCCAATCCCTCTGCATTTGCAGGAAGCATTTCAATATCTTGGAATGGCAGAAGGATCTCTGCCGTTTACAGAAAAATCTGCACAGCAAGTTTTGTCGCTTCCGTTGTATCCGCATTTCAGTTCAGAGTCTCTTGAGCATGTCGCTTCACGTATTGCCCATTTCATGACGAAGGAAACTCCAGTTTGATGCTGATTCCGTCGGATCGGCGTAAACAACTCGCCTGGATTTTGGGAATTACGCTTGCGCCCCTTTTGCTCTTTGCGCAAAAGCCTTTTCACATTGATGATTCTGCTTTTCTGGAAATTGCCCAAAACATCTTAGAGCGTCCACTCGATCCTTTTCATGGAAGCGTTGCGCTTGTGGATCATGACTATGAAATTTTCAAACGATTGGGAAAGGTTCCGAATACTTTTGAAAGCATGTCGCATCCGCCATTGGTGCCGTATTTAATGGCAGCAGTGATTAAGTTGAGGGGAAGCATTGATGAATTTGCCTTGCATTTAACATTCCTGATTTTTCCAGTAATGGCTGCACTCTCCGCATTTTATATTGCAGAACGTTTTACGAATTCACCATTAATTACTGTTGTTTTGTTTCTGACATGTCCGATATTTATGGTGAATGCCCAAAATCTAATGACTGATGTGCCAGCAATGGCATTGAGTTTAGGCAGCGTTGCGGTCTTCATATTTTCCGTTGAGCACCAACGGACCTCATATGCTTTGCTGGCGGGAGTTCTTGGTGGGCTTGCAGGCCTGACACGTTATCCAGGCTTAGCAACACCTTTATTGTTGGTTATCTATTCAATTATGACAGGAAAAGGCCTCCGATTGTCCATCCTGGCCGGTGTTGCTTCGACAGTTGTTTTCGGCATCTGGGTGATTGAAAATGTTGCAATTTATTCTACTCCGCATATCTGGGCGAGCTATAGATTTTACAAATCTTTTTACGCCTACCATAGTTTTGGACCAACTGATACTTTGATAAAAGCTGTTTCAAATTTTTCAGCGATTGGCGGATGCGCTTTTCTAAGTGCCATTTTCCTTTTTTATTTTAGAGAAAAGCGATTTTCATTTACGTTTTTATTTTCCATTGTAACCAGTGCGCTTTTACTCTTCTTACTAAAGAAATTCACGCTTGCTCTTGTAGATTATTCAGGTGCTCAGATTCTTGCTCTTTACCTTTTTGTTTTTGCAGGAATTTACTTTTTATCAGAAGCAATCCGTATTGTTGTTCGTAACAGGGACGTTCCTCATTTGAAATTTTTGGGATTTTGGCTGCTATTGATGCTGATCCCTGCGTTGTTTCTCCTTCCATTCGGTACTGGCAGATATATGCTGCCGACATTATTTCCAATGATCCTGATCTTAATTGCGGATCCGGAAAGGGATTTGAATATCGGAAGAAAATTGATTTCCACAATCGTTGTTATTACTTTCGTGTTCGGGTTGATTTTGTCATGGACCGATTTTGAACTTGCTCTAACATACAAAGTTTTTCCTCAAAGCATTCGTCAAAATTATCCCAAGGAAAAGATCTGGTTTATTGGCGAATGGGGATTCCGTTTTTACATGAAAGAACAGGGCGGGATCTATCTTTTGTCAGATGACACCGCGCCGTCGTCAGGAGGTGTCGTCGTTAAGCCTCAAATGGCCGGGTTACACCAGATGGCAGATTCCGTATCCAACCAATGTCTGGTAACTGAGCCATTCGTCGTATTCTCGCCAAACCCCCTGCGGATCCTCAATTTAGCTGCCAAAGCGGGCTTTTATTCCTCCGGGTTCGGCCTATTGCCTTACTCAATTTCGAAAGCCCCTATTGAAAGCTTTGACATCTGCCGAATTTTTGGTTCAAAATCGGACAAATCTCCCATTTTCAAGGACTTGCAGGGACAAGCCCATTAAAGATACAATAAGTAAGGAGCGTCCAATGGACCGCCCGCTTGTATCTTTTATTGTTATAAATTGGAATGGGGACTCGTATTTAGGCGAGTGTATAGAGTCGATCCTTCGCCAGGACTATGGTCCGTTTGAATTGATAATTGTTGATAATGGATCGACGGATAAGTCGAAAGAAATTATTGCAAAGTATCCGCAAATCCGTTTAGTTTCAAACAAAAAAAACCTCGGATATGGCCCCGCCAATAATCAAGGAATTCTCGAGGCGAAAGGCGATATTATCGCCTTTGTCAATAATGACGTAGTGTTGAATCATGATTGGCTGAGCAATATTGTGCCCTCAATTCTCAACTCGAATCAGGTCGGGATGTGTGCTGGAAAAACACTCTCGTATTTCCAAAAAGATTTGATCGACAATACCGGTCACCTGTTATTTTGGGATGGATTGAATCGCGGCCGTGGTCGGATGCAAAAGGACTCAGGTCAGTTTGATTCAACCGAATATGCATTTTTCCCGAGCGGATCTGCCTGTGTCTTCAGAGCATCCGTTCTGCGAGAAATCGGCACGTTTGATGAAGATTTTTTCTTATATGGCGACGATGCTGAAATGGGCATTCGCGGCAGACTCGCAGGTTGGGAGTGCGCTTTTGCACCGAAAGCAGTTGCCTATCATCGTTATTCCGCATCGTCATCGCCTTATGACCCAATCAAGTTCTTTTATGTCGAAAGAAATCGATTTTGGGTATTACTGAAATATTTTCCGTTAGAACTCATTCTAATCAGTCCGATTTTTAGCATTGCGCGCTATTTATTTCACTTCGTCGCGCTATTAAGAGGCAAGGGGGTATCAGGGCAATTTGCAAAGTCTCATCCTTCCAAAAATCTATTACTTCTCTGGGGGCAGGCTCAATTTTCTGCATGGAAGGGTTTACCACGATTTTGGAAAAAACGACGTCTATTGATGAAGAAATTTAAGTGGACAAGAAAACGTTTTTATCAATGTTTTCTTCCAAATCGAATCGGACTTCGCGAATTGACGTTCACACCATGAACAATGTGATGATGTTTGAAAAAACTCTCATTGTTTTGCCGGCACGCAATGAAGAGATTCATATCGGCAAAGTTTTATCTGGATTAGTGGAGATGTATCCTGAGGCCGGCATCTTGGTTGTGAATGATAGTTCGACAGATCGGACGAGTTCAATCGTTCGTAACTTTCCTTCAGTAATCTTGATCGAACTTCCGTTCTGGATGGGATACGGCGGTGCTTTGCAAACAGGATACAAATACGCTTTGGAAAATGGTTATGAAAGGGTTGTTCAAATGGATGCAGATGGACAACACGATCCATCCGATGTTCGTACCTTACTTCAGAATTCTGGTGATGCGGACATTATCATTGGATCAAGGTTTAAGGATTCTTCAAGCAATTACAGGATGCCATTCATCCGAAAAATGGGATGTCGATCATTGTCTTTTATCGGATGGGTGCTAACAGGGATGAAGATTACTGATCCTACTTCCGGTTTTCAAATATTGAATCGCCGTGCTTTACAAATTGCTTGTGAAGATCATTACCCACTGGATTATCCGGATCTGGATGTTCTGATTCTGATGCAAAGGCGTGAACTCCGTGTTGTGGAACTACCGGTTGTGATGTATCTGTCAAATGAAAAAGACGGTATGCACGCTGGAATCCAGGTTTGCTATTACGCCGTCAAAATGTTGCTGTCGATGTTTGTAATGATGTTACGTAAGGCTTAACCACATGCTTTTAAGTCAAAAACTTTTTGCGCTATCACTGGCGCTGTTGTTTTTCATTGTTGTTATGGATCTGGCTAGAAGAAAGCGGCTCCGGATTGAGTATTCAATTATGTGGAGTATTACTTCCATAGTCATTTTCCTGGTTGTTATCTGGTATGACGTGCTTCTGAAATTCACCCGCGTGGTTGGTGCAGTGCTCCCAACAACAGTCTTGTTTATTTTGAGCATCATGTTTTTGTTATTTTTGAACCTTCACTTTTCGGTAAAAGTTTCTGATCTTTCAGAACAGCTGAAGAATTTAGGACAGGAATTTAGCATTCAAAAATCTGAAGCAAGCAGGAAAAAAGAGAAAAGTGGCGTCTGATGAAAATTGTGATGGGCAGTCCTTTTCTTTATCCTGCAATCGCATATGGCGGTGCCGCTCGCGCTGCGTATGATCTGGCTTGTTCACTTCAGCAGCTCGGGCATCAAGTCAGCGTAATTACAACTGACGTTTGGGATGCGCAACATCGTTTTAATGGAACTCCGCACTCTGCACCATTCGAAGTTTATCGTTTAAAAAACGTAAGTAATTCGATGGCCTACTGGTGCCAGTTTTATACTCCAGTGGGATTTAAGAAAGTCGATGAAGTTTTAGCCGGTGCGGATATTCTGCATCTTCACACATATCGAAATCTTTTGAATGATAAACTTGCCCGGCTCGCATCTCAGCGCAAGTTGCCTTTCGTTGTTACAGGTCACGGCACAATTCCAATTAGAGAGCGCTTCTTCAAAATCAAAAAAGTTTACGATAGCTTTATCGGTCAATGGCAATTGAATCATGCTTCGGGATTCATTGCGGTGTCTCAGTCAGAAAAAGTTGGAATGGAAAATTTCGGATTGCCTGAATCTAAGATCGAAGTAATTTCAAATGGCATTCCGGCAATTCAAGCTACCGAGCCAGGTAAATTTAGAAAGAAGTGGAACATAGAAAGTAATAAAAGAATTGTGCTTTTTTTAGGCAGGATTACGCAGCAAAAAGGAATTCAATTTGTTGTAAAGGCGTTTCAGCCGCTTGGTGAACAATCGGTCTTAGTAATAGCAGGAAATGATATGGGCTATGAAAATCAAATCCGAAAGCTAATTCAGGATTTGAAACTTGAGACCAGAATTGTTCGCACCGGAATTTTGGATGATGAAGAAAAAGCGATGGCATTTACCGATGCCGATGTTACGGTTTATCCCGCGCATGATGAAGCTTTTGGTCTGGTTCCGGCAGAATCAATTTTATGTGGCACGCCGGTGATCGTTTCTGATACCAGTGGATTTGCGGAGTTCATTAAAAAATCTGGGGGAGGGGAGATCGTTTCGTGGGGAGACGTTTCGGGTTTGGGAAAAGCCATTCAGGCTTGTTTGGATCACGGCAAGGATTTAGAAGAAATGGAAAAGACCAAAGATCTGTTGATAGAACAGCATAATTGGGGGAATGTGGCGAAAAAGACCGCTGAATTTTATGAGGAACGGCTTAGCCGCAGGAATTGAAAATGAAGTTGGCTGCTGTTTTGGTACATTATGGTGATCCCGAATTTACCCGGGATAGACTTTCATCGTTCGAAAGCTCTGCAACTGTTTCTGAAATCGTGACGGTGCTTCATGATGAATTTCCGTTTCAAACTGAGTTCTCCAGGACCAGATTTATCTCCACTCCCAATCGCGGCTATGGTGCTGGAATTAATTGCGCCATGAGATATCTATCGAACAACTATCAGGATGTAACGCACGTACTGGTTTTAAATCCGGATGTGCAAATCGATGATGCTGCGATTCAATCATTAATTGCTGAACATAAAACTTCCGGTGCTGATTGTACATTTCCGATAATCAGGGAAGGAAAGATTGTTATTCATGGTTATCGATTAAATAAATTGGGGCTTCTTAGAGTCTCTGAAAATGGTGCGCAATTTTATTCAGGTGCTTGTTTCTTAATTTCAATCGATGCCTGGGAAAAAGCTGGTGAGTTCAATGAAAATTATTTTCATTACTTTGAAGATATCGATTTTTGCTTGAGACTACAAAAAGCTGGACTCAAAATCCATAGAGCAAAAAATGTTGTGCTGAACCACATCGGAAAATCGCGTGAAGATTATCCGGGAACCGATCTTCCACGATTGGCGGTGAGAAATCATTTACGTTTTCTAAAAGATGTCGATAAATTAAACTGGACTTCGTATGTATTCGTTACCGGGGCTCATTTGTTGTACCTCTTTCGATGGAAACGAGGCTGGAGGGGAATCAAAGCATGGATGAAGGGAATTCAAGAATACAGGAATCAGGAAATCTAGAAACTGCAGACAAAAAGTTTTGGGAATCTAGTTGGTTTTCAGCGCTTATACTGATCCTGCTGTGCTGGGCCGCCTATTGGAATTCGATTCACGGTCAATTTCAATATGATGACTACACCACGGTCCGATTTAATTTGACGTTTCGAGAATCGAATTGGAAGCAGATCCTTCTTTCTGATCCGACCCGGCCGCTATCAGCTGTTTCATTGGCCATAAATTACAAAATCAGCGGAAATAACCCGACTTCATACCATGTCTTCAATATCCTGTTCCATTTCATCGCAGTTTTTCTTTTCTTTCTTTTGATGAAAAGGAAGAGTAAGGATTCATTGATCCCGCTGATTGCTGCCAGTTTTATGGCCATCCATCCTTTGAACACGGAATCAGTCAGCTACATTACCAGCCGACCAATTATTCTTTGCGCTATTTTTTATCTTCTGTCGCTTTTATTTTTGGATTCTTATCTTCAAAAACGTTCCTGGCAGTCAGCTATTGGTTTTTTCGCAAGTTTCATTTTTGCAGCTCTATCAAAAGAGAATGCGGCAATCATTCCAATTGCAGCGCTTCTATACGTCTGGATTTTTTATGGAAAGGAAGGTTTCAATCGGAGCCGGCTGTTGTTACTTTCGGCATTAGGTTTGTCCATTGCAGCTGGTCTCTATAGAATTCTGGGATACCCACCTGTTCCGAAGGCTTACTCCGCCTTTGTTTACTGGGCAACTGAAATGAATGTCTGGGTTCGATATTTATGGCTAGCTATTTACCCTGTAGAGCTGAATGTTGATCATGACGTGAGCCCTTTACAACTCACGAATCCATGGTTCATAGGTGCATTATTTTTGGTAATAGCGATCGTGATTCTCTGCTTGAAATTGCGAAAACGCCATCCCTGGTTGGCATTTTGGGGAATTTGGTTCTTTGTAAATCTATTGCCAAGTTCGGTAATACCTATGAACGAATTTATGGCAGAGCATCTTACATACATCAGCCTCTTTGGTTTTTGTGCGTGTTTATCATATGTACTCATCGTAATTTGCAAGCCACTTGCGAAACCTGCTTTTCTGATATGGATTGTAATTGGTCTTGTAACGGTGATTTATTTTTTCGGAACTATCAAAAGAAATGAGGTCTGGAAAGATGCAGTCACTTTATGGAGTGATTCGATTGAAAAATCTCCGACCAGAATCAGGCCTCATTTAAACCTTGCAGAAGCTTATATCAATCTGAAACTATATGAAAAAGCGATTAGTGAATATTCGATCGCTCTTACTTATAATCCGCATCTCAAAGAAGCTTTTACCGGCATCGGGATTGCTTATTTACGCTTAGCAGCGAATACATGGGCCGAGCAATATTTTCAAAAAGCCCTGGCCGTTGATAAAAACTACACTGATGCGATAGTAGGATTAGGCCTTGTTTATTCCGGGAAGCGAGATTGTAACGAAACAATAAAATACTTAGCTCAAATCTACGAGCAACGCTGGCAATCCTATGAAGTTGTGAGCACCCTCGCGGACTGTTATGCAGAAACAGGAAAGCGGGATGAGGCGATCCGTATTGTACAAAAATGTGTAGACGCAGGTCCAACTGAGGGAAGTTTATATCCTGCTTTAATGGAGTTGTACTTTGTTTCTAAAAAACCGAAAGAAGCATTAGAAGTCTTTGATAAGTATCACGATTTGTTTTCTACCTCTCCTAGAACACAGCTTCAAGTTGCTTCGATGTTGAGTGCAATGGGCAGAATGAATGAAGCGCGGGGTATCGCAGCTGGATTAACTCAAGACCCTAGCTATGGAGGGCTCGCTCGAAAAATTCTGGCATCAATTGAAGAAAAGCAAGGATCAAAACAACAAAAGTAACTACGATTTCTTGATAAGCTGAATACTTACTTGATTTTGCACATGCATGAAGCCATACACATGCCTGCCCGATAAAGGCCGATCAACCTGGAAAAATAATGCGTTGTCGATCCAATCTAAATATCTCGGTTCGGAACGATGATATGACAGGCCAGGCGAAACGCTATAGCTGCCGGGACGCAGGTAAATAGGTAACTTAAATTCTACAATTACACAGTCGCCTTTTTTTCTAGAACCCAAATCATGATTTTCTTCAAAGGTATTTATTCCAAGAATATCGTTGCCGTATTTATCGCGGAGATAAAACCCCAGTCCACTTTCCTGTACGTCGTCAAAGTACTCAACATGAAAAAGGAAACTCGCTTCTTCGCCGAATGTAACTACATCAACCGGCTCTGATTTCGAATTTAGGATTTGCACTGCACGAATTTTTGCTTCTCCGCTTCCGTGTCGGTGCATTTTCGGTGTTTCCACCAGCGATTCCTGGAAATGATGTGCCAGGGTATTCGATTCGATTAGCGGATAAGATTTTACATGGCCATTTCCGTTCGAATCTTGAAGCTTGATCTTTTCTGCAGTCAGGCTCAGGTATTTATTTGTAACATCCTCCGGATTTCCGAAAGAAACCGTCTTGCCATGATCCAATAAAAGAGCTAAGTTGCATAAGCTTTTAATGGCAAGCATATCGTGAGTTACGATTACAATGGTTGCGCCATGCTCTTGAAGCTGCCGCAATTTACGGGTGCATTTGTGTTGAAACGCCATATCGCCAACAGCAAAAACCTCATCAATAAGCAGAACATCAGGTTGAACATTAATCGCGGTCGCAAATGCCAGACGCATCAGCATTCCTGATGAATAATGTTTCACAGGTCTATCGATGAATTCCTCCAACTCCGAAAATGCAATAATCTCATCCACTTTCTTTTCAATATCGCGGCGGGAAAAACCACTCAGTCCTGCACTTACAAAAATATTGTCACGTCCGGTAGTTTCAGCTTGAAATGAAGAGCCCAATTCAAGTAATGTCGCAAGTCTTCCGCGAACAGATACTGAACCTTCTGTTGGTTTCAGCAAACTGGCTAGAATTTGAAGAAGGGTAGTTTTGCCAGATCCATTAAATCCGATCACTCCAAGAGTTGTCCCGCGGTTCAAACTAAGATTGATATCGCGCAGAGCCCATAGTTCTTGAGCATGATTCGATCCAGGCAGTAATGAGCCACGAAGTTTAGCCCACCGGTTGGAGTAGAATCGGAAGCGTTTTCCAAGGTTCCGAACTTCGATTAGCGATGTTTCTGTACTCACAATTGATAAATCCCATCAAGCATCATATAGCAACAAAACCTTCCGAAGTACGGAAAAAAGAATGAGGCTTGATCCACATAAGCGCATAATCCTAAAGACACGCTATGGCAGGTCAAGCCTCGTATCAGCAATAGTGCTTCTTGTGTTTAATATTCTCGCGCGGACGAAATTACAACGCTCTCTTGTGAATCAATTTCACGTCCTGGTTCACCAATACGGATATTTTCAGAACAAAGTACAAGGCGATTCCAGACGCTTCGAGCACCTGTCGGGCCGATAATTTTTATTTCGAAACCCGCAGGGAAATTGATGTTCTTATATCCAAATAATGGAACCTGATCCATGATCTTGAGCGGTCCAAAACGGCCACCTGCGATAGGTGTATCACTGTTTGTCGCAACCGAGTATTCCATTTTGCCGCTAATTTTTCCTTTTGAAAATTCTGGAAGCATGCTTTCTTTTTTCAGATCCAACGTAGCTACTACTGCTGCACTGAAATTTCCAGCACCGTCTATGTCATAGAAAGCATTATTAGGCGGAGCTGCAGTTGGATCTTGCGCCGGATCCCAAGCCTGTGTGATCGGGCCACTAATCTCCAGTCGTACTCGCTCCATTTCTGTTAAAGGCTCGTGACCGCCGCCTGGCGGCACAAGAGCTGCCAAACCTGCAGCAATCTGAGTTCTTTGTGCTGCAGATAACCCCGGGAAGGTTGTACTTAACTGAAAGTAATCGGCGAAAGCAGGACCTTTCGCTTTTATTAGATCAAGATAACTTCCAGTACCATTGAAACTTCTGGCGCTGTTTAGCGTAAGAAAATAAAACTCCAGACGATACCGATCCACATAGAATGGAATTTCGGGAGTTGTGGTGCCACCATCATTATCGTGATCGTACAAAATCGGTACCGGTTCCATGGCACGTACCAAAAGCATTTCATTGCCCACGAAAGTTTCCGATGAAGTATCTGGATCCAACAGTGCTGAAGTATCCGGATCAGCAACCGGAAGTCGACTGTCAAGATATATCGGCCACTGAAGATCCGATGCGACCAGAAGATCACGATATGCCTGACCCATCGGATTTTCCTGATGGATGATACGTGACTGCATCGTGGCCGTCTGGATTGCATTCACCGTGCGCTGAGCAAAGATTTCCAGATCATTGCGGCTTTCTACAAACATTGTAGCCTTCATCGAACCGATCATCAGCTCATAGAGCATTAGAATAACTACTGTCAGAATTACCAGAGTTACCAATGCTTCTATGAGACTGAACCCTTTTTCACTATTGCTAACGCCAACCTTCATAATCCCATCCTCATGAGCACCCGGTGTTGTCCGGATCTCTTCTAAAGATTCTCATCTGATGATAAGAATAATGTAGATTATACGCTGTGTTTACATCATCAATATCTCTGTATACCTCTACGCGAAGCAGAATCGTTCCTTCGCATCGATCGCCGAAATTCGGCCAGTTATACGAGAGTGGAGTGGTAGCCGGGTCAGCATTATTAGGTATTACAAAATCACCCGCGTTTGTAGGACGGACACCAGGAGTTGCCACGGCATCAGTCTTTATGTTTTTCCAGGTTACGCCATTGTCAGTACTGTAAAGTATTACGTGACCTGTTTGGGTATCTTCAGTAAATCCTGATGGATATGCATCCACATATTCCTGTCCATCCCAACGCAACCAATTCATCGCCCATTGAATATTCAACGAAGGTTGATTATTGAGCTCAGCAGCAGTAAACGGCAAAATTAAGACGCGAGGTAGTTCACGGATGCGGGTCGGGGAAGCCCCTTGACCGGATCGTAGAAAGGCATCGGTCAAACTTAACACGGACCACTTTCCGATGAGTATGCTTCCAGCTTCACCCGATTTATCAAGACCATTTACTACGTTGTAGATAGCTCCTCGTTCTACGCCGTTGTAAGTCTCGCGCAAGGTTACAAGTCCGCTACCAGTTCCTGTTCCAAAACGGTCTTCAGTACTGTCGTAATAGGTTGTCGACAACGTTCCAGCAGGATGCACACCATTTGCTGCGTTACCCGCTATTGTGTAACCCGTATCATAAAACGGCGGATTCGCACTTGATTCAAAACCATCAGGCATTTTGCCTTCACCCGTAGAATTTAAATAAAATGGACGGCCGATCGGAGCTGTAGTTGGAAATGGCATATAGAACTTATTTGCAATTTCTACACCTTCCGGACTTTGCAGATCTCCAGTTTCATTGACAAGTGCGTTCACATCGTCATAACTCCACTGATGGTGGAACTGGTTCGTGGAAGTTCCAATATTCATGAAAGCTGTACAGCCTTCTTCGTCAGTGGTTCTTCCGGATGGCACGAAGGTAGTACCGGTTGGTAACAGATCCAGCTGATTTGCTCCATCAGGAATTGAAGAACGGATTACCCGTAAAAAGTCTGTGGCTCCGGTACCAGCCGTTAAGTTTCCACCGGTCGCCGTGTTCCATTGGCTGGCATAAACATCATCAGGGAAGAGCTCACCAATCCAATATTTTGCAAACCATTCGTTGTTGTTGCGCTTAATGTATTTCAAATGGTAAGTGGATGAAAGATCAGTTGGCCAACTTGTGATTGATCTCTCATATCTTGTTCCGCCGGATCCAGTGTAAGGCATACTTGAAACTGGAACGCCGCTAATGAATCCGTTGGACTGATCGTAATCAATTTCATTTCCCATTCCCAAATACGAGAATGAGAATCCAGATAAGGTTGTAAACACTGAATTTGTTCGTAACAAAACAGTGCGAAATACTTGCATGATGCGGTTCACATCAACCTCAAGCATTCCTTGTTGTCCAAATCCGGCTGATATGTCAGCAGCTTCAGTAACGTCCCATCCATCGTCATTTGGAGCAGTCGTCCATCCTGCCGCTGTATCAGCTTTGATACCGATCTTAGGAGCCGCCACCCACCAGCCTTGCCATTGATTTACTCCGGTTTGGTTTCCAGCACTAGGATAACCGCTTCCTGTATTGTTGAAATCGTCGAAGTATCTGTTAAATCCAGTTCCCAATGGATGCGTAGGTGCCGTGAATTGCTGAAGCTCTTTTTGATCAGCATAAGGTAAATGCCGCGGATCACCGATAATTTGCCACCTTTCTGTAATGGGTAGATGGCCTGGATTTGCAAAAGTACTATCTCCGAATAACCAGGTATCTGTTCCGCGCCATGTGTATGTGCGTGACAAATTTTGCGGCTCGTTCGCAGTCGGATACATCACACCGGTTGTATTGTCAGTTCCAATACGAGTTTCAATAGTAATCATTGAATCTGAAGGCAATACTCCAGCAGAATTGGGAACTGTAATGATCCACCGTGCTGTATTTTTCGGTTTATTCCCAAGGTCTGTTAAGTTTTGCGAGAATGGAGCAACTCCAAATGGGTAAGGAATGGCTTCCATCGGAGCAGGTATGTATTCCATTCCGTACAAACGCCAGTTTGCATTCAGACCTTTAGTGTCACCCATATAAAGTGCGACAAGCGGCGAACGAGTAAGCGTGATTATTGTGTCAGCGCCAGAGATCGTACTGGTATAACACATTTCATTCAATGGTGTAGGGCAAACTGGTGCATTTATTTGTGCGTATGGTTCGACGCCGGCAGGAAGTGTTGCCTGATCTGTTCCGCCGATGATCGCCTGAATGTCACCTGCATTCGGAGTCCAGTTAATATTTCTTAGAGTAACTTTGATTGGCGATGTAGCCGGCAAATATTGAAGAGGTGTGCTTGTTTGATATCCTCTGTTTAAATAGGAATAAACACGCAAAACCAGGTCATCGCTGTTGCCATAATGAAGATTTTGTGGATGAGTGACGGCGCGTGGAAATCCGACAGCTGCATTTGTAAATGTATCCGGATCCCTTGCGGCATCAGAATAATTTCGTATCGGAGGGAACGGGAATAATTCGCCGTGTAAGTTGATAACGATGGCGTTTCGATATTTAGATGGATTTTGCCACATATCCTCAATGAGCAATCTAAGTGTTGGTGCGTCTGGAGATTCTTTTCCGACGGATACTCTGTTATTAAACCACTCCAGCTCATCAGGATATCTCATCGCATTGTTGTATGTATCTGCTAATGAATATGGATATGGATTGTAGGTAGAGTTTGACACGTTACCGTCGTAACCATTTTTGAGGACACCATCAATATTTATCCGCGCTTGAACAAGGCTCGGCAAATAGTAGTAGGACACAGGTCGAACATTGCCCGGAGTATCATACGTGGCATCGTTAACAGGTAGTTGTCCAGGATAGAAATAAGCTTTATTGATGTTGGCAGTAGAAACTGTGGTGTCATTAAAATAAGGAGCGTACTGCCAATCTCTGCCATATGACAGTTTACGGATCCAGTGAGTTCTGAACTCTAAGCCCGGGTTTCGTGATTGGATATCCTGTAAGGTGGCCTGAACAAACGGTACGATATTCTGCATGTATACCCACCATCCAGGAATGTTGTCAATGGCGATCAAATAGACATCGTAAACTTGAGTTGGTGCAAAACTAGGCGCTATCGTTCTCAGAACGCCAGCAACTTCGGAAATGAGGGTTTTTTTGCCGTATTTGAATGTGAAAAGTTTGACGTTGACTAATCGGTTATCAGCATCACCAATGGGAGTTACCGTAATCTGCTTTGTATATAGCCAACCTGAGGGAGAGGAAACATAGGCAATGTTAGAGCTCACAGGATCATCCGGAACAGCGCCATTCTGAATGGTCAAAACTGGTGAGTCGGTAGGTTCATTGAAGTCGTCCAACAAACTTCCAACGCCTTGTTTATCTTCAACAAACGATTTCAATTCATCCAGGATGGAGATCGCTTTCTGTGTTGCAAACTCCTTTTCCTGATTATGTGCTGTGGATCGAAATGCTCCTGTAATGAATGCAACAGTCGCAAAAATAACAAGACTTACGAGAAGAAGAGACACTAATACTTCTACCAGCGTCATTCCTTTTTGATTGATCTTCATCTGAAACCCCCTCAATTAGATACGTACAAGTACGGATTACGGCCAAATCGATATTGAATCATTTCGGCTTGAACCTGGTTCATCATGTTGCTATCGTAATCAATTTCTGCGGTATCACCTGCGCCAAAAACCGTAACACTGCCTTTTGCCATAACAGCACCGCTGACTAACGATGGCCCTTCCTGCGAGTAATCACCCGCACAATAAATAAATCCCTGGAAATTTGAACCTGCAGGAACTGTACAATCGCCAAAAATTACAAGTAATCCGCTTCCAATTAATGGTTCCGAAGCAGTCCAATTTCCGTTTCCAGTTATGACGTACAATTTTAAACTCCAGGAGGTAGGAAGTAGAGGATCCGCAGCGCTTGTAAAAACAGCATCTGCAGAACCTGTAAGTTCAGCTTGAGTTACACCAAAAACTTCAAGGATTTCATCTGGCCAGGGATCTACAAAACCTTCCGGACCGAAGAGCGCCTTGTACGTCTGACGCGGGATTCCTGTTTGCCGGGCCAGTACCAGTATGAAACATAAGACCAAAACCTCCTGGCCCTCCTAACAGACGCACATTGTCGCCGCCTGCATTACCGATATCAATATTGGTCCCAACTTCGGAAAAAACTGCCGCTTGACCAGGAAGCGTAATGGACATTCGCTGAATCTGAGTCCTCAATGTTCTTCGAACCAGTACTGCCGGTTGAGTGCTCGTGTAGCCGATATTTTGATAGAAATAATCTGGTGCAGGGACAGTATCGCTTGGATTTAGATCGCAGGCGCCGGTAGGATCAATATAAATGAAACCATTCGATTCAATCATCCAAACGTTTCCGAGTGGTGCAGTTAGCTTTCCTCTGTTTCTAGTGACATCTTGCACACCCCTTCCTACTTCACCGGGATCAACAGTCCCATCATCATCTAAGTCCTGTCTTCGTACTTCATAGCGTGCGCAAACATTACCAAGATCGCTAACACGGTAATCACGTACGATTCCGGTGTCTGGTTCAGAAGAATCATCCAGCGGTACAGGTAATGCAGCGAGATCCAGTTGCGGATCAAAAGTAGTAACAGTACCGGGCTGGCGGCGGAAATAATTCAACGCATCAACCAATCCAGCTTGAGCTGCATTCAATGCTTGCCCTTGATATAACAATTGCCGAGCAATTAATTTGGTGGCAAGGTTCACCATCAGGAGTCCTGAAAGGATCATGAGAAAAATCATAGTTATGATGCCAAGTGCAAGTAATGTAGAAAACCCCTTTTGGTTCACTTTCATCAAGTCCTCCCGCCGCAAAGATAGATTCATTTGTTTACTTGCACAGCAAGCTACATACCAGTACCCGGGAAAGCCCTATAAACAACAGATTTTCAATGACATATCCATGAGCGTGATGATCTGACAGCTAGTCGGCTGGTGTCAGTTTCCCCTCCGAATGTTACTTTTTGTAACATTTCTTCTTGCCTGAGAGTAGGGCAAAATAAGGGACACGATCAATGGAAAAACGCGAATACGAAATCCTGTTTCAGGTAGAGCAGGAACACTTCTGGTATCAAGCGCTGCACAAAAGCATCATCGAAACCGTGAATGAATTATTTCCGAAACGATCTGAAATCAAAATTCTTGATGCTGGATGCGGTACAGGATTTCTTTCGCAAAAGTTGCAAACGGTCGGATCTGCATTTGGATTTGATCTATCAGCAAACGCTCTGGAATTTTGTTCACAAAGACATCTTAAAAATATTTCGCGAGCAACAGTTCAGCAATTGCCATTTGAAACAGATACTTTTGATGTAGTAATCTCTGCTGATGTTTTGTACCATCGCGAAGTTCCGGAAGATCGTAAAGCATTGCTGGAGTTTTACCGCGTTTTAAAACCCGGCGGATGCTTAATCCTAAATTTGCCCGCATTTGAATTCTTGCGCAGTGCGCATGATATAGCGATTCACACTCAAAGACGTTACACGAAAAAGCAGCTTGAAATTTTAGTGCGTTCCTGTGGATTCAAAATCAAACGCTGTTATTACAGAAATTGTTTGCTGTTTCCGTTTATGGCCTTGTCGCGATTATTTCGGAAACGCCAAACCAAAAAAAGTCCTGAATCAGATGTAAGTTTGCCACGGCCATTGATTAATAAATCACTGACTAAGATTTTGTTTGCAGATGATTGGCTTTCGAAGCGCGTCCATTTGCCGGCAGGACTGTCAGTGTTTTGTGTGGCAACTAAGTCTCCCACTTAAGTAATGATGTAACGGCAGGCAGAACTGCATCAGGACTAAATCGATCTTCGATCAGTTTCAACCCGTTTGTGCTGAGACGATTCCAGAGAGTCCTGTCATTGTAAGCCTGAATCACGGCCTGGGCAAAATCTTTTGGAGTATCGGCAATCAATGCCTGAATTCCATTTTGGAATTGAAATCCTTCCGCACCCACAGAAGTGGAAATCACAGGCAATCCACGAGCGAGAGCTTCGCCGATTTTGCCTTTCATACCGGCACCATAGCGCAACGGACTGATGCTCAATCTGCAGTGATCCAGAAACGGCCTTGTAGACGGAACATACCCGGTCAAGATCACTCTTTCGTTGCGAAGACTCTGAAGCAAGGGAAGTGAATATCCACCTACTATATATAGGTAGAGATCCGGAAGTTCTTTTAAAATCATCGGCAAAATTTGACTGCAAAAATAGTACATCGCATCAGGATTTGGCGGATGTACAAAATTTCCAACAAACAACAATCCTTTTCTATCCTCAAATCGAACCGGTGATTTTTCTACCGGATGAATGTTCGGAATAACGTATACCGGTTTTTCAATGTCGAGCGCACTTCGCAAAACAGCTGCATCTTCCTCAGTAACCGCAATCAATGCATCCGCTTCTCTGCACATCTTCAGTTCCATTTCTTTTATCTGCGATGCAGTTTCCTGCAGATGATCGGATGCATATAAATTCGCTTTCCGTTGTTCTCGCAGAAAATGAACGTCAACCGTGTCCAGTGCAATTTTTGTGGCGGGGGAGTGCTTGCGAATGAGCGGCAAATATACTCCCACATTTCTGTATCCTGAAATGATTGCAACACTGTAGTCACCTTGTTTCAGCAGATGATCCCAGTGAATAGGCGAAACATTTGGTCTATAGCCATTGGAATCTAAATTCATTAGATCGGTGGCGTACGTTTCAATTCCCAAATTTTGTAATTCATCTTTATGGCGTTTTTGATATTCACCGTTACAAGCAACGAATGTTAGCGGATGATCGGCACGCCTGATTAGTTTCATGAATTGATATGCGCGATGATTGCCACTGTTTCGATCAATAGCGGGCAAGTAATGATCGATCGCTAAAACGCGCGAATTTGAATTCTGAATACTGGCGCTTTTCAGTTTGTTGCTATCGAAAACAGGTTGCTGCTTCAGTTCAGATGCCCACTTTTCCCGAAATATTTTCTGATTGCGAACCTGGTATTTCTTGTAGCCGGAGTTTACATCCGTGCCTCCGGTAACTCCTTCGAAGTGAACAACTCTTGCGGCTGGCTGATAAATTACCTTCAGACCTCGTTTTCGAACTTCAAAAGCCAGATCCACATCTTCCCAATAAGCAGGGCAGTATCTCTTATCAAATCCACCAATTTGTTCAAATAATTTGCGCCGGATCAGCAAACATGCTCCCGAACAATATGGAGCTTCGCGAATATAGTTGTATTGCGGTTTTTCGGGATCATCTCTTTTCCCATAATTCCATGGAGTTGAATCAGAAAAAACGAGACTACCTGCTTCTTGCAAAACACCATCCGGATATAAAAGCTTGGCTCCAACCGCTCCAACGTTTGGAATTCTTTCGGCCGCTGTTATTAATGCTTCGAGCCATCCATCTTCCGGTAATGTATCGTTGTTCAAAAAGACTAAATATTCACCGGACGCAAGTTTTGCACCTTGATTGCATGCATTCACGAATCCCGTATTTTCTGCGAGATGTTGAATTTTGACGCCTGCAGATTGCAAAGAATCTAAATATTCTTTGGTGCCATCTGTTGAACCATTGTTGATAATGATCAGTTCATATGGACTCATCGTGCTGCTGCGAATCCGATCAACACATTGCATTGTGTAATTCACCTGGTTAAACACCGGAATTACGATCGATGTCATCGGACGGCTTTCAATTTTTTCTTCATGAGTCACAATATCGGAAATCAACTGTTTTTCCGGATGACGCTTTTTTAGTTCTTCAATAAGATTTTTAGCGGCCGGGATCCGTTTCGCACATTCAGCTAATCCGGATAATGCAGCAAGATTTTCAGGTTCTACATCCAAAATTGTTTCATAGAATTTCATTGCATCGTGATATTTGGCATCGCCTAACGAAAGGTCTGCCATGCCAATGCATGCTTCGATGTTTTTGGGGGCGAGTGCAAGGATCTGTTTGTAAATGCGTTCTGCATTCCAATAATTGCCGGTAGATAAATAGCTGCTTGCAAGAAGCGTTAGAAAATCAATTGAATCCGGATCACGGCTAAGCGCAGCGAGTAGCACATCCTGATCTTTCGGATATTCGCCGCGTGTTTGAAATACTCGAGCCAGGCCTGCAATCGCGCGAGAATTTTGTGGATGCTTCGAAAGAACGGAATGATAAATCTGCAAAGCTCCTTCAATATCGGCCGATGAATATAAATGATCCGCCTTATCTAAATGTGATTCGGGGTCATCATCCTTTTCTTTTTCCGAATCTTGCTGATTTTGCTGTGCGGAAACTTCAGGAAGAGTAGCAGCACGTTCGCCTTTAAAGAACTTGTAAAGTTTATAAATCGGATGATTCAGGAAAATGTTCAGATATTGCCGGGTATTGCTCAACAGCTTATTGAGATTTTGCACGTTCAGTTGTAGATTCGCGGATTCGTGATTCAGAATTGTGATTTGTTTTTCGCGATCCTGAATCTCTTTTCGCTGATGCTCAATCGATGTTTGCAAGCTTTCAATTTTTCGCTCACGTTCTTCAATTGATTCGCGCTGATCGCCAATCGTTTGTTGAAAACTTTCAAGCTTTTCATCTTGTTTGTACATCCACTCCGCTCTTTCTTTCAGCTCTTTATCAACGCTTTCAATCTTTTTCATCAACTCCTGTCGTTGATTGTGAAGTATCTCAATTTCGCGATCCTGGTGTTTGAGATGCCCTTGTAACTGAATTTTTTCGCGTTGTTCTGCGTTAAGCTGACGTGTCTCTGCGTTGATCTGCTGCTGCATCCTTCGCTGAAGTTGCTGCAGTGCTCTCTGGAATGTAACCGATAGAACCAAAGATGATGACGCAAAATCTTCTATTTGATCTTTTGGCTTCAGTTCCATTTCTTGTTTCACGTTATGAAATGATGTTTCATGTTGTGAAATAGGATTAAACCAAACAAAAAAGGTGCGGTATGCGGGGGCGGAGTGGCTCATCCGTTCATATTTTTCGTTGAAAAGCTCATTCAGTACTTTTATCGATTCCTTGAATTCTTCATGCTTTTCAATCGCGAAGTAACTCATCATTAACGGAAGCCATGAATGAACATTTGCGTTGAAAGCTTCTAAAATTTTCCCCGGATTCTTATTTAAGATAGCGCGGACTTCCGCTGCATCCGGCAAACCATAAGTATGATGCTCTTCCAGGAATGAATAATCTGAACCGCTTGTTTCTCGAATCCATGCTGAAAGAATTTCTTCCGCAACTTTGGATTCAGTGCTGTGCTGCGGAAAACCTAAAATTAAAATTCCGCCGGTGATGCGTTGTAATTCCTGAATGAATCGTTGCCGATCTTTTTGTGGTACATGTTCTAAGACATCCGTCGAAACTACAGCATCAAAAGTTTTTGCTTGAAAGGGAAGACTCAATCCATTGCTTTGCAGATGGATATCTTTTGCAGAAACGGAATCTGTAATCCAAATTTGGTGGTTTGAAGATAAATGATGCAGCGCACTGCTGAGTGCGCCGCCGACTTCAAGAACTTTCAGGCGCCGATCTTGCGCATACGCATTCAAGATGCGTTCAATGAAATGATACCGCTGGTATTGATCGATATTGATCCACCGCGGAATCGAACCCTTACTCATGAAGCCCATCGGCAAGTTTAGCACAACCGAAAAATGGCTAGCTGTTTACAGACAACTTTGTCTTACTCCCTTCCTTGGCTCACCATTCGTCAATCTTCTTAATTGCGGTCTCGTTTTCAGCAACCGATTTTTGCGGATCATATCCGAATTTACGACCGGCATGCTTTTCAAGCAGCTCAATCGCTTGCTGTCGAGCAAACCCTGCTTCATCGTTTTTTAGGATCGCTATCAATGTAGCAAAACCCTGGTTGTCGCCTACTGCAATTTGGGCTTGAGCAATCGTCAATTTAAGGAAATCATCATAATGACTTTTTGCGGCGGTACTTAACGCTGGAATAGCTCGTGGATCCTTTTGCTTGCCCAATGCTTCCGTGACCGCTTCCACCAGCTGTTCCGATTTTGTTTCTTGTAGAATCTTAGTAAGCGCCGGGACAATTCGTGGATCACGCATATCACCTAGATGTGAAATTGCATCGAGTTGATGTGCTTCTTCTTTTTCTTTGAGTTCATTGAGCAACAAATCGATCGGAGCCAGTTTCGCTTCTGTTACAACAGGTTTCTTAAATTCCGAAAGCCCGTACAAGAAAAGTAATCCAAAAACAAAGATCGCTGCAATTGTGCTAACTGCTTTTATTTTAGATGGAGCATTTACCATGTAATAGGCAATTCCTGCAATCACTAGAAAAACTGCCAGCATTACAACAATTGCCGGGCCAGTTGGGTAATCAGAATAGAAAGACCAGAGAATTCCCGCGGTACTCGCAACTACCGCTACCACCCAACCAATCAACAATCGGCCTTTGAGAGTGTCGGTCCACATCTGAGCGATAACTGCCGGCACGATCAAGTAAGAAAAAACCAGCAGCACTCCAACAATAGAAACCGATCTTGTGATCACCATTCCAAATGACATGTAAAAAAGTAAATCCCAGAGATGAATATTGATTCCGGACGCTCTTGCGCCTTCCGGATCCATTGATATTTTGAGAAATTTCTTTCGAAAAATGATGTGAAAAACACCAATGACTCCATAGAGCAAAGCTGTTTGCCCAACTGTTTTCAATGAAACCAGGAGCAAATCACCGGTCAGCATATGTTTTAATTCTTCGCCGCCTGTTGCAGATTTCGAAAGAATCAAAATGGCGCCGGCTGAAGCAGCGGCATAAATAATCCCGATGAACGCTTCTTGAGGAACCCGTTCTCTGCGCATTCTGGCAATTGCAAAAGTGCCTGCACCAAGAAACGTAAATGCAAGTGAGAACATCGAAATCGCGAATGGATCAGTGGCTGCATCATAACCAAGAACAATCGCGTAGGTTGCTCCCAGCGCTGCAATTTGGGCAAGCGCCAGATCTACGAAAATAACTTTTCTTTCGATAACATGAATCCCCAGATAAACGTGCATTACTGACAACACAAGACACGCCAGAAATGGCACCATCATCCATTGGAGCTCTAGAAGGCTTGGCATGCTTTTCTCCTACGATTTCAATCCAGTTGTAATTTTCTTAATTATGTAATCGATCAAATCAAAATAAGTTTTGATTTCCGGGTCTCCCTCAACTTGATTTGCAAGCAAAACAACGTGACTGGATGTTTGACGTGCAATGTTATTCGGAAGTGATGGATCGTAAAAATTATCAACAAGAATTAATGGAATTTTGTCATTCTTAATTCTTTCGGTCACATCTTTCACATGTTGAGGTCCGGGAGGAATGCCGGGACGTTCTTCGATTGTGCCCACAATCTCAAAACCAAAAACGCGTGCAAAATAAACCCAAACTTTATGAAACTCATAAGCTTTCAATCCGCGAAGCGGTTCTGCTGCTTTAAGCCATCCACCAGCTTTGGCTGACAAAGGTTCGCCTCCGATTTTGTTTTCGGTGAGGAATTGAGCAAGCTGACCAGTAGATGCAAGCCTGGTTAGTTTTTGAATTCCTACAAGCTTCAATAATTCTGGACCGAATAAGGCGGTGTCGATCCGATTTCCAAAATCGTTCTTGCGTGCTTCAAAATAGCTTGCGTCAGCGGAATCAACATGGGAAAGTGCTGCAGCAATATTGCCAGCCTGTACTTTAGCTAATAATGGATCCAACCATACATGAGGATTTCCTTGCGGATGGATGTCGCCTAATTCTCGTGTAAGTACTGATGGAATTTCCAAAGGAGTAATTCCTGCGCCGGCATTCACTCTTCCTGGCATTCCTTTAAAGATTTTGGAGTTGCCGGAACCGTTGACTACTTCATCTGCCCATAACTCCAGCGAAAAATCATTTTCAATGAACAGATCTGCTTCGCGAGTTTTCTTCATCAACACCGGAGTCGGAGTTACAAAGTGAGGATCCTGATCTCCTTTAGCAAGCGCAATTACATCTACCTTGTCGCCGCCGACTTCTTCCGTGATTGCCTTGAGCGTGGGCAATGTACAAACGACTTTAATTTTTTTAGCTTGCGCCGAAACAATTGATGAAGAAATCAAAAAGATTGAAAGGAATGTGACGAAAGATTTAAGAATTTTCATAGTGCACCTCATTTATTTACCTATTTACCCAGAATGGTTCAGGCGGATGTGAACCGAACACCCAGTTCAATTCAAAGTACAAAGAGTTCCTGCCATCTTCGGTTACAAAATCGCTCCATCGATGTTCGTAATCGAGGCGGAAGCGTAAGAATTCGCTGAAATAATACGATAGATAAGGAGTGATACTGCGGCGTTCGAAATCAGGATTGAATAGCGCGTCCGTTTTGTCATAACGTATTCCGCTGTAAATCCTGCGATTGAATTGCCATTGACCCCAGGCCGTCAAGCCCAACGGCTTTCCATCACCAGGCTGAAGGCCTTGAATGTCAATTGCTCGCCGCACATCAGGCGATTCATCGGCTTCAGGATAAGCACGGCTGGTAAAAAAGATTTCGCCGCCTGCTAAAAACGATTTCCATTCACCCATGCGAAGCGGTTTCCAGCGGTATAAGAAATCAAAGCCATTTAAGTTTGCATATCGAACTTCATCACTGGATGGATGATAGTAACTGGATAACCCCAGCTCAACGCTACTTGAATCACCGAAGCCTCGGAACCAACGCAGATGCCCTACGTAAGCGATCTGACTATTTAAGTCAGGAGATAGTGCGATATTTCCACCGGTAAGAACATCGATATTGAAATCTAAGTTTGAATTTTCATCCCATGGTGTTGGAATGAAGAAGCTTGCTGATACGCCGTTGGATATAAATCCTTCATCACCTAAAAATTCTGTAACCGGGAGCGGTCTGAAGGTTTGAGGCAGATCATGTGTGTGAAGCACATTTGTCTTTCCAAATGCCGAGCGGAAACGTCCAACTTTCAGCTTTAAACCCAAAGGTGATTGTTCTTGAAATGGCAACTTCTTGATTGTGACGTATCCTTCTTCCACACCTACATCGAACTCACCTGGAGTTTCGGATTCGAAGGATGTAATCAGAGTTGCATCAGCATAGGGATCGACAGCCACACGCATATCTACTTCGGCTTCTCTGATGTTCAATCTGTCATCGACTCGATTTCCGTCTTCATTTAAAACATCTTGATTGTCAGTGCGCGCTACAAAATTTCCGACTGCGGAGATTGCAGGATTCAATATGCCCGGGAAAGTCTGCCCCTGTTGTTGAGGAGCTGCTTGTGCCTGAGTTTCTTCTGGACCAGGAGCTTGCAGCATTTGAACTTGCAACTGCTGAAGTTGATCTTCCAACTCTTTAATGCGCTTATCGTAATCAGCTTTCAATGTTTGAATTTGGGTTTGAAGCTCTTGCAAAGTCTTTGCAGGCTGCGGCTCTTCTTGTGTTTGCGTTTGAGTCTGAGCGTTAACAGCAAAAGGAATAATAAATGCAACTATGAATAAAAATAAGATTTGGGATCGAATACGAAACATATGAATTCCTCTATCGATTGATAAATAGAAACTTGTCGTTCAGTAAAACAGGAAAACAGAAACGAGTTGATCAGGATAGAGGAGGAGCGCGGGCTGAAGATATTGCAGCTAATTCTGCGATTACAAGTTGGTTTGAATCGATTGAAATCAGCCCGAAAAATGCAACAGAGGGCGACCATTGAGATTCAAAGTGATGAAGCGAAGCAGTGTGTAAAATATGGCATATATTACAGTTGGCAAAGCTATCGTTTGAAGGGTGGGAATGATGATAGCCCCCAATTCCGAGGACAACTACATACAATAATACGATGACGGCAAGCCGTCTGAGCTGCTTCATAAGCGAACATTGGAATTATAGGGCCTATGTTGTTTCAAATCAATTTTGCTCTTGAAATCAGGCTCTCTAATGAAATTCCGAGGAGTTCAGTCTAGATTAGACGGGTCGGGTGTCTGAACCTGCTGTGTGCCAGACTTAGTTCCGGGCGTGAACTATATTTATATTATATGATCAAAAAAGCTTTCAAAGTGAGTGAACGGGAACTGCTGGCTTCTATCGTTGATTCTTCGGATGATGCAATTCTTTCGAAGAATATGGACGCAATCATAACAAGCTGGAATAAAGGCGCAGAGCAACTATATGGCTATTCGGCTGATGAAGTGATTGGCAAACACGTGTCGATTTTAGCTCCAACCGATCAACCGGATGAAATTCCACAAATCATGCGTCGTTTAGCAAATGGCGAAGTGATTGGCCATTATGAGACGGTCAGAAAAAGGAAGAATGGATCGTTGATTGATGTTGCGCTGACAGTTTCGCCAATTCGCAGTGAGGACGGCACTATTATTGGAGCTTCTGCCGTTGCTCGTAACATCACGCTTGAAACGCGACTAAGAGCTGAACGGCAATTTTTAGGACTGATTGTTGAAGGCTCCGATGATGCAATTTATTCAAAAGATTTGAATGGAATTGTTCTCAGTTGGAATCCAGGCGCAGAAAAAATCTTCGGCTACACACCTGATGAAATCATCGGAAAACCTGTTGCAACGCTTACGGCGCCGGGGAAAGAAAATCAAGTTCCTGAAATTCTGGAACAGCTAAGAGCGGGGAAGCGGATTGATCATTTTGAAACCGAGCGTAGACAGAAAAACGGAACATTGATTAATGTGTCTTTGACAATATCGCCAGTTCGCGATGATAGCGGGAAAATAATTGCTGCTTCTTCGATTGCGAAAGATATTACCAAACAAAAGCAAGCAGCAAAGTTGATTGAGGCGCAATTGCAGGAAAAACAGATCCTGCTTCAGGAGATCCATCACAGAGTCAAAAACAACCTGCAACTTGTAGCTAGCTTACTGGAACTCAGATCGCGGGGGATGGAAAAGCAGGGTAAATCCGCATTCAACGACAGCATTGGACGTATTCGATCGATGGCGTTGTTACACGAAAAAATGTATGGATCGAATGTTCTTGGCACCGTTAACTTTGCAGAATATGTGAAATCTTTATTTGAACCTTTGGCTGAAAACCTTTCTAAGGACATTCCCATCAATTTTGTTGTTGACTCGGATCACTTCATGCTCGATTTAAACCGAGCAATCCCTCTCGGGCTCATATTAAACGAACTTTTAACAAACTCATTGAAACATGCGTTCAATTCGTCGGAATCCCCGCAAATCTCAGTCAAGATTCGCACCAATATGGACAAAGTATCTATGGTAGTTGCTGATAATGGTGCAGGTTTGCCCGCAGGTATGGATCTTTTTAAATCGGAAAGTTTCGGATTTAAGATTGTACGACTTCTGATTGAACAGATAGAAGGCCAAATTAAGGTTCAGAACGCAAACGGAACGGTGTATGAAATAACATTACCTTACGAGGCGGTGAAATAATGTCAGCTGAACAATTTCTTTCGCGAGACGAACATGAAAAGGAGCCGCACAAACTTTTACCAAATAGAAATAACCTTTCGACAGCTAATCAGAAGCCATCAAGAATTTTGATTGTCGAAGATGAACGGTTGATTGCCGAAGATCTAAAAGAAGTTTTGGCAAATTCTGGACATCAAGTAATTGGGATATTTTCATCAGGCGAAGAGCTTTTGCAAAGTATCAATGACATTAGTCCTGATGTAATACTCATGGATATCCGTTTGAAAGGAGCACTGGATGGAATTCAAACGGCCATAACAATTCATAATACGATCAAGCCAATCCCGATCGTATTTCTGACAGCCCACTCAAGAAATCAGTATCCAGATTTAAATTCATTGCCATCCTCATCCTTTATTTATGTGACTAAGCCGTTTCAAATTGATACGTTACTTAAAGGCATAAAGAGATTGCTAAGCTCAAGCTCCAAATAAACTCTGAATACTCGGCGTCAAAAAGATTTGGGAATTTAAGGCTGATCAGTTTCTGCAAGATCCTTGCAGTGGAACTGAGCGAATTCTTTGCGCGTAAACATCATCATCACTTGGCGAAAAGTCGATGAAGTTCCAAATCGCAAGAAATTCATCTACAACCGAGTTGTACAACAGCGAACTGAAGGCTGTTTGCCTTCCCGGTTGACAAGAGATTGCAACACCTTTTGCACTGAGACGGAACCTGCTGTTAATTCTGGCAAATTGTGGTGAAAGTGCCTGAAAGGTTTCATATAAAACAACAAAACCTTGACTATGAGGATTGAAGCGGATGTCTCGAATATCTACAGGCCCTAAACTTACGCTGAAAGTATCGCCTTGAAATCCATCCGGAGAAATTGCTCGCACTCTTAATGGATCACAAGAAAAGCAATCTTGAAAAAACAAATAAAAACTTCTTCGCTGCGGATGATAAACAATTCTGGGCAAAACTTCTTCGTGACTTGCCGATTTCAAATCTGCGCTTTTTTGCAAAGGCTGCAAGAATGCATTGAAAATGCGATAAAGGATGCGGCTGATACCAGTGTCTTGTCCTTCCCATGCAAGCAAGTAACGATTTGATTCCGGGTCATAGCCTGCTCGTGGGTTAATGAATTTTAGTCCCGCCTGTATAAAAGGTTTTCGTACCGGTTTTCCGAATTGATCAAGCCGTTGCAAAAAAATTTCCGAACGCAATCCTTTGGTAACATCGTAAACGGCTAAATATTCATTCAAAGTTTTATTAAAAATGACATGAAAAGTATTAACGGACCACACAGGATCAAATTTGGCGATCCTGATATTCGGTCCTGCGCTACGTCCATCAGCTGTAAGTTGTCTTGTCCATAAACTTTTGTCAGAAATCCAGCTGATCATAAATTCACGCGTTACAGAGTTGTAAGTGACATCGGTTAAGCGTGATGTGGTACTGGAATCGAAGTTGAAAATTTCAGTCAAAGTATTGCCATGATCATCAAACAATTGTCCCTGAACGCGGTAAGTGATGAAGTCATTGGTTTGAGTCCATGCCACAAAATAGCGGTTATTCAGGGTATCAAAAGCGGCGATAGGATCTTTTTGGGACTGAAGATGGATTACCATCTGAATTGTCGAGCCGATCACCTGTTTGGGGCACAAGCAATCGTCTGAAGCACCGAAACTAAATTGAATAGCAAACAAAACAAATACGGTAACCAGTACGTGTTTCATGACTAAATCATACACCAAGTTCGTAACGTAATGGTTCCGCATTTCCAATCATTTCCATCCGTAGTCGTTCATGCTACAAGCTGTCACGATTAAAATTTGTTTCTTTATTCACTCTTCTACATCTATCTAAAGTTTCCTTCGATACTTTCAATTACTCTCAGAAGGTAACTTAGACTCATGCCACAATTAAGGCTTAACTCTCTTAAGAATTACACACACCAAATCCTGTCCACGGCAGGAATAATCCTGACGCTGTTGGCGTTTACAGTTTTCTATCGCGCACAAAATGTTTTTGTGCACATGCATAATGAAATACAGGCCCCACAATGGAAAATTTCTTCTACTTTATACGCAGACATTCCGATCCTGAATCAAGGTACCCGGATCAGTCCCGACTGGCTGATCGATTATTTCCAGCGTTTGAAATATGTCAAAGTTCAAGATTCTGTTGTGAAAGCCGGCCAGTATACTGTAAAAAAAGAGGGGATTGTTTTTTTGAAACGCGGAAATGCTTCGGCTCAAAATAATTCTCCGATTCTTGTTACATTCGATAAAAGTGGAATCCAAAAAATGGTTCAGCTAAAAACTGGAATACAAATGTCGAAAGTGGCAATGGATCCGCTCCCAATTGCAGATGTACACGGATCAAGCTATGAAAAACAAAAGCTTCTTCAGTTGCATGAAGTGCCGGCATATGCGTTGAAGGCTGTTGTTGCGATTGAAGACCGGCGTTTTTACGGCCATGGCGGAATAGATTTGCGCGCCATAGCTCGGGCGGCATGGAACAATTATTTTGAATCAGGAAAGTTACAGGGCGGCAGCACTATCACGCAGCAAGTGGTGAAGAATTTTTATCTAACTTCAAAAAAATCATTTCGCCGAAAGATGAATGAAGCATTCATGGCGATCATGATGGAACATAAATATACCAAGGATAAGATTCTGGAATTTTACATAAATAATGTTTACCTGGGTAAATGTGGAACTTACAACGTTCGCGGTTTTCAAGAGGCCAGCCGGTTGTATTTCAAAAAGGATGCGAGGTATCTCACTGTTCCTGAAGCTGCATTATTAGCCGGAATGATTCAAGCGCCACTTCGTTACAATCCATACGAATATCCGGAAAAAGCAAAATCCCGCCGCGATACGGTTTTGCTTGCAATGCGAAACAGTGGAGTAATTGATTCAGTGGACTACGAAAAATACGTGAAAGTTCCGATCCATGTTGAACAGCCGGACGAAGAAATGGCACGAGCACCGTATTTTGTAAATGCTGTTTTAAAACAACTACCAGAAGAATATTCCAGTTATGAACTGCACGCGGAAGGATATCAAATCAATACAACTTTGGACATGTATCTTCAGAAAACGGCGGAAGATTCTTTAGCTGCTGGATTGGCTGCAATTGATAAATATCGTTTCAAGCAAAACAAAGAGAAGGTACAGGGATGCTTGATTGCCGTTGAACCAGGAACAGGTTATGTACGTGCGTTTGTTGGCGGACGAAATTTCCAGCAAAGTCAGTTTGATCGGGTAACTCAAGCATTGCGTCATCCTGGAAGCAGTTTCAAACCGTTTGTTTATGCAACCGCGCTTGAAACTGCATTCGATCCTGCTATGCATTATTTCTACACCCCTTCAACTTTATTAGATGATGAGCCGCTTTCGATGCAGCTTACAAACGGAACGTGGGAGCCAGAAAATTATAACCATCAATATTATGGTGTGGTAAGCGCACGACAGGCTCTTGCAGATTCAATAAATGTAGCAACTGCGAGATTGGCTCAGCAGCTGGGTCTTAACAAGATTTCTGACTTATCAACAAAAGCCGGTTTGAAAAATGCGAAACCATATCCTTCCATGGCACTTGGTGCATTTGAAGTAACGCCCTGGGATTTAATACAGGCGTACACAACTTTTGCGAATGGTGGCAATAGAGTTGAAATCACTGGAATTCGTTCCGTCATGAATTCAAAAGGCCAAACACTTTATCAAAGTCATATTGTAAGAACTCCAATAATCCATAAAGAAACTGCTTATCTCATCACTAACATGCTTCAAAGCGTTGTTACTTCAGGAACCGCTGCATCTTTGAGAAGTTATGGTTTAACTCAGCCGATCGCAGGTAAGACCGGAACGTCAAATGATTTTCGCGATGCCTGGTTTGTTGGATATACGCCCGATTTACTTTGTCTGGTTTGGGTTGGGTATGATGATAACAAACCAGTTAAATTAACCGGCGCGCAAGCAGCTATTCCAATCTGGGCCAGTTTTATGAAGAAAGCACTTGCCGGAATTCCAGCTAGAGATTTTGCGCGGCCGGAACAAACCGTTGAACGCGACATTGATCCAACAACAGGGAAGCTTGCAGGGTGGGATTGTATTTATAGAGTTCGCGAGATTTTTATAAAAGGGACCGAGCCGACCGAATATTGTTCAGATGAAGATCATTACCGGTCCCCGGAATCATTTTTAGGTCCAAGATCGCGCTCAACACCATTGATGGTTCAAAAAACAGGAGGAAGCACTGATAATGATCTGGCTTACAGTGAAGATGAAGTTCCTCCTTCAGATTCAAGCCATGAAAGTGAATCGAATAATGGCTACTACTATATTGCAGCGCCTGACAAAAAATCTGACAATTCGAAGAATACTGATGATTTGGAATACGTTTCAAATTCCGATACAGAAAGACCTCCCGATTCTGAAGACTATCAGCAGTCCATACTCGATCATCAGGAAAATTCGAATAGTGTTGAACAACTTCAGAACACCGATCGGAATCAGCAAGAAAATACAAATCCTCGAGGCAAAAAGTTAAAGCCTCCGAAAAATATAGACGAACCTCAGCAACCTCAATCGCAACCTGAGCAGAACTAATATTATTTCCGGCGATGGCGGACTCACAATCGCCGCTATAAATTCAAAATCATGAGATATCTGGCATTAGCATGTGATTATGACGGAACTCTTGCGCATCATGGTGTTGTTGAAAAGAAATCGATTGATGCAATCAAAGAATTAAAAAAATCGGGACGAAAAGCAATACTCGTTACTGGCAGGCAACTGGATGATTTGCAAAGTGTTTTTTCCGAACTAACCCTATTTGATTGTGTTGTCGGTGAAAATGGGGGAGTCCTGTATTTCCCATCATCGCATTCAACAAAAGTTCTTGCACCGGCACCACAAACAGATTTTGTTGAAGCTCTAAAAGAACGCAAAGTCGAACCGCTGGCCATAGGAAAAACAATTGTTGCTACATGGGAACCGAATGAACAAATCGTAATGGAAGTGATCCGCGCTCTGGGATTGGAACTGCAGATCATTTTTAACAAAGGGGCAGTAATGGTTCTTCCTTCTGGTGTCAACAAAGCCAGCGGCTTAAAAGCAGGCCTCCAGGAATTATTATTATCACCACACAACGTGGTGGCAGTTGGTGATGCTGAAAATGATCAGGCATTCTTAAAAATTTGTGAATGTTCGGTTGCTGTTCACAATGCTGTAAATTCATTAAAGGATGCAGCAGACTTTGTTACGAACGGAGATCATGGCGTTGGGGTGCGTGAACTCATCGAAATGTTGCTGTCTGATGAAGGGCGTCTAGCTGATCTTGTAATTTATTCCGATCATCATGATCTTGCTTGACTTTCAACCGAGCCTGAGAATTATTAAAGTAACTCAGGATATTTTGTCGGAGCTCAGGCATGATACCTGCAAATTGCTTTTCAGAAAGCTCATCCAGCAATTTGGCGTAAGTTTCGTCCGCTAATTCATATTCACCTGGCGTAGTAATTTTCCCGGTGTCCAGATTTTTGTTATCCAGCGACAGCCTCTTTCTTTTTTCATCATTGAGTATCGATCGATATTGCTCAACAGTTGTTGCGTAACTCTCCAAAAACGTTTTTTCGATTTCAGGAGTAGGAGCTTTAAAAGACAGTACACTGAAAGGACCAATCTTGGGAACGATACGGATGAAGAATGCTAATATTTTGCTGCCAAAGCCAGGTTTTTTGTATTCTTTACCCCATTCTTTTTCAAACTCATTTCTAGGCATGACATATAGGAATTTGGTCCTGGTTATTTCCGGCCTGAGCTGTTGAATTTCTTTCTCTTTTAGTTGCCATGCGACTTTTGTTGTCTTCGGGATCAATTCGCTGATACTAAAACGAAAAGTGCCCATGGCCATTCCAAAGTTTCCGAAAACATCATCAAACTGTAAACCATAAACCTCGGGGATTACGCGTTCTAATAACTCTTTGCTGACGTCAAAGCCAATGAAATCATGAAATGATTCGGGTAAATAGTTTCCACGCGCAACCTGTACGACATCGAAACCGAATTCGACCTTAAGATGGGCAGATGGTTTTTCTTCATAAGTAACTACATCTCCGTATTTTCTGCGAAGTTTCGGATAGAGCATCGGAACCGCGATATTTGTGGATAAACGATGCCCATCGATATCTGACAAATAATGCGAAAGTGCACCCAAGGCGAACGCATATTCATTTGCATTTTGGGCCTCATGCAGTAAGGCTTCCACATAATCGCCAGTTCGAACGTAATGAATCAAGTTAGAAAAGAATTTGCTGCCAAAAGGATAGTAGCCGATATCTTGAAATAAGGAACCGCCATAACCAAATCTGCGAGCTTCTAAAAGTTGCCGGGGAGTTGTCTTTGGAAAACGTTGCAACAGGAGCGGGCGAAGTGAATCATCCCAAACGGAATCGATTATCGCTTCATGTGTAAGAACGGCATAAGCGGAACATTTCGGTGCAAAAGGAAGCAAAACAATAATTGCTAAAATCCATTTAACCATTTCTTGGGAAACTATGCGGATAGGGCATTAAATTCAAGCCACCCAAGTTCCAGTCCAATCTGTCACACCGCCAACCAGCCTCTCATGATTTTAGTTTACATAATATATCTTATAGAAGTTTTGTATCGAGATAAGTTTCTCAATAAGATTAGACGATGGCTAAAGGAAAACTAGATGGAACCCGATCAAATGCCAGGCTTGAAAATGCCGCCTTCGAACTGCTCCTTTGTAAACTTGTTCAATGCAACGATCTTTGCCTGAGGGCGCATAGCGGGAGGCAGAATGCACTGTGCCTGTTCCTTGCTATCAACTTCCACAACGATCCAAGCGGTGTGAACACCGTCCATGCAGCCCCAATCGGCCTGTGTTAGAAAATGGGAACCGGATGAGAGAAAGATCTGAACGATATCAGCACATATTTTCGATTCAGCCTCATGGGGAACTTCGATGAGAAATTTTGGCATTTCCTGATTTGTCTCCTTATTTTACCCAGTTGAGAAATTGTGGATGCAATCATATCCCAAACAATGTCCCGTTTGATACGCCACAGAGACAGGCAACAATTTGACGAAATGTTGATGAAAATGATATTGATTGATTCGAGATGGGGGACTCACCTGCTTTAAGGGTTTCTATTTCCGCACATCCCTGTTTTCAACATTACATTCGGATCCCAGAACGGATCTGCAGTAGTCTCGATTTTTTTCAATCTAATTACGATCGAGCAAATGTGCTTGAAATCCTTAAATCGTTTTATCTGTTTATCGGAATTGTAGATCATTCAATGGATACGATTTCAATTTCTGTTGCTTCCGACGTTCTTCATCAATTAAAACAACCGATCTCATTTTCAGAAGCTACGCTGCAAGTGTCTCACAGATTAGCAACTGAGCTACTAAAAAGACAGATTCACCCGGAAATTTACAACATAGTACTGGAGCGATTCTCGGATTTGTGCGACTCCGTGTTTAATGAACGCTGCAGTAAAACCATCTCCGAATACATTCAGCAAAGAAAGCAGATCGGTTACCTGACTGCCGAGATTTCCTACTTATTGATTAGGCCTTTTCTTAAGGCACAGGATTCCGAAATCCTTGAATTCTTCGGCAAAGTTGGCGAAGTTGGATGTTTGGTCGACAGTTTGATTGATCTGAGATTCGATTACAAAAGAGGGTTGATTATTTTCAGGCCAAATCTCAGCAGCTACCTGAAGGTTATGATTCACGCAGCTTCGATCGGGGTTCCGCTGATTTGGCGGTATCCAAAATTAATTCATATCTTTTACGAAGCAGTAGTTGATAATTGTCGCGACTTCAAGCGATGATTTTTGTTACCATATCGATTCATGAAAAATCGCACCGGACGCCGCTCGTATCGCATTTTCCTTTTGTCACCAGCGCGAGTTACTGGAAAGCGCACAGATCTATTGTTGAGTCCGCGTGCTAATTTCGAGCTGGCAAAACGCGTTCAGACTACCGGTGCGCCACTTGGTGAAGTGTTTACCTTCTTAAGCGGACTTTATTTTCGCGGTAAATTGATCTATTCAAATCGTTATGCGCGGCCCTACAAGGATATCCCTGGAGTTTACGTAATCATTTCCAATCGCGGCCTGGTTCCTGCTGAAACAATCGTAACTAAGGAAGATTTAATTTCGTTTGGTGAAATTCCGATCGATCCTGCTGATAAACGCTATGTTCAAAATCTAGAGCACGCAGCAGCAAAACTGCTGAAACAACTTCCGGGTACTGCTGATGTAATTCTTCTTGGCAGCATCGGAACCAAGAAATATGCAGAACTACTCACAAAGATTTTTGGTGATCGACTAAAATTCCCTCCGGATTTTGTTGGGCGCGGCGACATGAGTCGCGGCGGTCTGCTTTTGCGAAGTGCTGATTCCGGTGAAGAACTAGAATATGTCCCGATCGCTGGCGCAGTGCGACACGGAAAGCGTCCGCCAAAATTAGAACCACGACGCTGGATTTTTCGATCCTGAACGCCGCTACGTTATTAATCTCCCTTTCATACCATTCCCCTTAAAATGTAGATGTAAGATGCGATAAAATATTGAAGCTTATTATGATGAAGAACACTCGAAAAAATTTTCTGCTCATTTTCATTTTTGTCGTTTCAATTGTATCAGTGTCCGCACATGACTTTCAGCTTGCGCCGCGGCTGCCGAATGGATTAACGATTAATCCTGCTGGCCGTTTATTTGATGTAGGCAACATGCCGCTATCGGCCATTCAGGCGCCTGATGGCAATTTCATTCTTCTTCTGAGTGGATTTCGCGAACAAGGTGTGCAGGTTGTAGATCCGCGAGCCGGCAAAATTCTGCAAACACTAGCGCAACCCTCCGCCTTCCTGGGTCTTACATTTTCCTCTGATGGAAAAACACTTTATACTTCCGGCGCAAACGAAGATGCAGTCTATGAATATTCGTATGATGCAGGCTTACTTCAATTAACTCGGACGCTGAACCTGAAATCCACTCAAGACGAAAAAAAAGGAACACGATATCCAGCCGGAATTGCATTATCTGCAAACAATCAATTTTTGTACGTGGCAGAAAATTTATCAGATTCGATGGCGGTTATTGATCTTAAATCTGGATTGGTTGTAGATCGAAAACCAGCAGGCCTGTATCCTTATGCGGCAATCGTTGATCCTGACGGAATGATTTACGTTTCCGCATGGGGCGAAAATATCATTACCCGATTCAAAGTTGATGGAAGCGGAAAAATTTTGAATTCATCAACTCTCAATGTTGCACATCATCCTTCAGCATTGTTATTGAATTCAAAAACCTCACGCTTATTTGTAACGTCCGGAAGCACCGACAGCATTTCAATCATCAATACGAAAACTTTTCAGGTTACTAACACCTTGAAAGATGCAATTCCCGGAACCAAAGAAGGCAGCACTCCAAATGCTTTAGCTCTTTCGCCTGATGGCAGCAGGTTGTATGTGGCCGAAGCGGATAGCAATGCGGTTGTAGTTTTCGAGCTTTCATCCCAATCATCCGGAATTTCCAAAGCCGGCAAGAGTGATCATTTGATTGGCCGCATTCCTGTAGGTTGGTATCCAACTGCATTCATACAAACGTCCGAGCACTTATATGTGGTAAATGGAAAAGGACGCGGTACTCGCGCCAATCCGAAGGCGACACATGGCGCTGCTTACCTCAATACTCCAAACGATTACACTTTGGGACAACTGAACGGCACTATCAGTGAACTTCCAGCAACGATCTCCAACAACGAACTGAAAACTCATTCCAAAAAAGTTGCTGAGTTAAACAACTGGAATCTAAAAACTGCACAAAGAAAATATCCGCCATTTAAACATGTGCTGTACATCATTAAAGAAAACCGCACCTACGATCAAGTTTTTGGAGATCTACCAGAAGGTGATGGCGATCCTTCCCTGGTATTCTTTAACAAGACTGCATCACCAAATCATCGCGCGATGGCAGAACGATTCGGTTTGTTCGATCGATTTTTTGTAAATGCCGAAGTGAGCTCGCAAGGACATCCGTGGTCAACCGCAGCGTATGTTACTGACTATGTTGAAAAGACTGTTCATTCCAATTATTCCAATCGCCGTGACAACGAACGTGCTGAAGGTGAAGAAGCAGACCCTGCTTTAGGATATTTTTGGGATCTTGCTACACGCAACAAACTTTCGTTACGAATCTTCGGTGAATACGCAGAAATTTCTGAGGATAAAGAAACGTATCACTCGACTAAACCTGGTGCAAAACAATATACGAGTCCGACATATCCCAGTTACGATTTAAGTATTCAAGATCAGGTCCGTGCGGATGCATGGATATCAGAATTCGATGGCTTTGTGAAAACGGGAGTCATGCCAGCCCTTCAAATTTTTCATCTACCCAATGATCACACCGCTGGCGCAAAAGCAGGAATGCCAACACCGGCTGCATGTTTTGCAGACAATGATCTTGCCCTGGGTAGAATTCTTGAGGCTTTATCAAATTCACCATACTGGAAGGATACGGTTGTTTTTGTAGTGGAAGATGATTCACAAAGCGGTCCGGATCATGTTGATTCCCATCGATCGGTGCTATTGGTGATGTCTGCTTACAATCGTTCTGGCGTTCAACATCGATTTGTAAATACCACTGATGTAATCGCAACGATCGAACGAATTCTTGGAATTGGATCTCTTTCGCAATTCGATTATTTCGGCCGGCCTCTATATGAAATCTTTTCAGAAAAACCGGATTTAACTCCTTACAAAGCGATTGTGCCGGAACAATCTTTGAAAGAATTGAATCCTGAAAATAAAAATGCCCGGAACTCGATGAAACTCCGATTAGAAAAAGAAGATCTTTCAGATGATGATCTGTTTAACAGAATTCTGTGGGCAGCAATCAAAGGTGATCAGGTTCCATATCCTGGAGAGCGCCGCGTTTCATTGTTGCAATTGCAACAGGAGCAATAAATCTTTCAGTGCAATTCTCACGCTCAAATCTCATATAGGGCATGGCACTCCTGTCACGCCTTTTTAATCACGGAAACACTGAACGTACGGAAATCACGGAAATATTTTGGTTACAAAACGAAACGTTTGATGGCTAGTACAGATTTTTTGAAGTTTAGAAGAAGACCAACTTTGCAACCGGTGGCTTTTAAATAAGATTTTATCTGGGCAAAATGCGAAGCATCAAAGTTATCAGCGCTCTTAATTTCTACCACAACACATTTCTGAATAATGAAATCCATTCGATGTTTTCCAACGAGCTGTCCCCGATGTCGGATTTCTATTGGCCTTTGTCTTTCATAAGAGATTCCAAGAAAACTCAGTTCAACTGCGAAAGCTGTTTCATAAATCGTTTCCAGAAAACCCGGCCCTAGAGATTTATGTACTTCAATAGCCGCTCCTAAAACTCGTTCTGTTAAATCCTTGTAAAGAAGTTCCATTTCTCATACCCAACCTTGCCCGCCGTTTTGATTTTTTTCTAATTCCGTGCTTTCAGTCTATTCCGTATTTCCGTGATTTGCCAGAACTAAACCCGAATGCAATCCGTCTTATTCATTTAACGGAGAGAACGACATGGCTAAGCGTTTTCAGGTTCTGTTTCTGATTTTGGGTACTTCCCTTCTCTTTTCAATCACAGCATTTGCATACGACTCTGTTGTGGATCGCATCAGCAAGTCCTTCAATGTTCAAGGGCGAAGCAAACTTGTAGTTCAGAATGATGATGGACGAACGACGATTCAAGCGAACACAGCAAATGAAGTGCGTATCGAAGTTACGAAAGAGGTTTTCCACGCAAAGAATGAAGCTGAAGCAAAAAAAGAAGCGGATCGCGTGCAGGTGACATTGGAACAGGTTGGTGACCGCATCGAGGTCCGGACAGTTCGTCCGAATAGGACATTCGACTTCGGTGGACATCCGCGTGTTGAAGTGAATTATCAAGTTTTTGCACCGCCAGAAACCGATGTTTCGACCAAAACTTCTGATGGTCCAGTAGAGGTATCTGGAATTCACGGTAATTTGCAGATTTCATCATCCGATGGAGATATCACCTTCAGCGATTGCAATGGAGATATTGATATTCAATCTGGTGATGGTGACATTCATGGAAGTAAATCCTCTGGTGGAATGCAAATTTCATTTCGCGATGGCGATCTTACAGCGAGCGAATTATCAGGCAAACTTGTATTGAAAAGCAGCGACGGTGATGTGTCAGTGAATTCATTTCAAGGCAAAATGGATGCATCCAGTCGTGATGGTAAAGTGGATTTGAATGGTGTTTTCACATCGTTGGCTGCAAAGAGTTCTGATGGTGATGTGGATATAACGGTTCAACCCGGTTCGGTAATGCAACAGGATTGGGGATTGAGCAGTCGTGATGGTGATATACAACTCCGATTGCCGGATGATTTTGCTGCCGATCTTTCGGTCAAAGCCCGCGATGGCAAGATCAATACAACCGTACCGGTAACCGTCACTGGTTCACTTTCAACAAATGCACTTTCAGGCAAAATGAATGGTGGAGGTTATCTGCTGGACATCCACACCAGCGATGGCGATATCCAAATCCTTCGTTAGTTGTTTACTGCACTAGAATGGAGCAGTGAACACTGCAGTTTTACGTATCACATTTTTTAGCGTTGCGATCCTATTGCAAGGCTATAATCTTTTTGCTCAAGATGATCGCGGACAATATCCCCTATTGCTTCGCAACTCATACATCGATTTCAATCTGGGCTATATCAACTATCCGTTTACAAATTCGCAGCTCTCTTTAAGGTCGCAAGCTGAGTTGATTGATGTCAAGCATTCAGGAATGCGAATAATCGTTGGGCATCGCTTCAACAAATATTTATCCGCTCAAATTGGTTACATGAAACCATTAAAGCAATTGGTGTTTGAAAATGTGAATGGAGATCAATCCAATCATAGTCTTTGGATTCATGAAGGGACGTTCTCAGTGACACCGCAATTTCCGATATCCAAAACTTTTTCAATTTATGGTGAAGCCGGACTTGCAGTTGTTACTCGAAGAGGATTCGAGATCAGCGATACTTTCATAATTGATGATGCGACATTTGGAACTTTTTTGTTTGGTGGCGGTATTAAATATCAACTGAATAACAGCTGGGATTTAGTGGCCAGTACTGTTTACTCTCCTGCAAAAGAGAAGTTCAACCAGCCTTACACAATATTTTATTCCGGAGGTGTCCGGTTTAACCTGAATCCGCTTCCGCTAGCTACAGTTGAACGTAACTCATCAACACCCTTCATTTTTCCAAGGAACATCATACAAGTATCTTATTCGACCAATGTACTCGGATACAGCCTTAATAATTTTTTTTCGCACGGAATCTTTTTTGGCGGCAGGGCTGAAGTTGCAGATGGAATCTGGATCCGGTATCAGCGGAATGTATTTCATACCAGGAAATTATTTTCGTTGGATATTGGAAGCAGTTTTGGTTATTGGAAAAGCGACAAAAATGATGATGACTTCTTTACAATCTCCGCATTTCCTGTATTCAGACTTACATTTCTGCATTCCAAATCTGCTGACGTGTATTTTCAGTATTCGATTGCTGAACCGAGCTACATTTCAAGAATCAACATTGATGATCATGATACTGGTGAACATTTTACGTTTCAGGATTTCATGGGAATCGGTACTTTCTTCGGTAGTAAAAGGAATTTTTCTGCGGAGATCAATTTGAATCACTATTCCAACGGCAATATCTTTCCGCACAATGACGCAGTTAAAGTTCCGTTGAGCTTCAGCGTTGGTTATTGTTTCTAGTCACGGAAACACTGTAGGCACGGAATTCACTGAATTTTCTGAATAGCAATCTTAATTCCGTCTTTCCGTGATTATCAAAAGTTGGCGCCTCCTAACCAGTAAAAGGCTTTTGCCGGTTAGAATCCTACTTATACTTTTCTTGCTTGCCAATTTTGCGTGGGAATACAAACCAGAGCATGCTGAATGTCAACAAAAGCAACAACGAGAGAACGAAAGCGATTTGAGATGATTCGAGAATGATGCGTGCTATCAAATAAAAGTCCGTTGAAATACCGACAGCTAGCGGATACATGCTGATCACAACCAAACGTGTTGAAATGCTAATGAATCGAGCGCTAACTTCACGCGCTCCGATATGGCGATGAATCGAGGCGGGAGTCATTACCAGGGCAGCAGCGATTGCTACAAGCCCCAGCGCAACAAGATGCAGCCGTTGTTCAACTGCTGAAAGCTTTTGTGAAAATGTGCTATTAAAAACCGCAATCAATTGAAATCCAAATAGTGCCTGAATCCCAGGAAGCACCATTCGGCATCTTCCAATAAATACTGCGCAGCCTTAGATAGTGGTAGCTCTTCCCTGTCCCGATCTGTCATCAACTTAAATATAGGAAGTTATTCCGTCGAAGCGATTCCTCCCTTTCAATTCTGTAATGTTCCAGAAAGATTTGAGCAATACCACCGCACCTAACATTCATCATTATGCGGGGGGAACAATTTGATTTTCAGAGTCTGGTATCCTTATTGGAAAGATCATCGGTATGCGAATTTTATTGATTGAAGACGATGAAAAAATTGCATCGTTTGTAGTGAAAGGTTTAAAGCAGGCTGGAATGGCGGTTGATCATGCTGCCGATGGCGAAACGGGACTCGATTATCTTTTGGCCACAAAATATGACGCAGCGATTGTTGACATCATGCTTCCCAAAATGGATGGTGTGATTGTCATTCAAAAAGCGCGTGATCGAAAAATCTCAACGCCGGTGATTGTGTTAAGTGCAAAAAGATCGGTAGATGATCGTGTTTCAGGATTGCATTCCGGTGCCGATGATTATCTGGTGAAGCCATTCGCTTTCTCAGAATTGTTGGCGCGCATTCATGCTTTGCTCCGGCGTTCATCCGGTACACCTGAAACGGTGCGGTTGAATGTAGGTGATTTACAAATGGATCTTTTGACGCGCGAAGTAAAACGCGGTGATGAACTGATTGAATTGCAGCCACGCGAATATTCATTGCTGGAATATATGATGCGCAATGCTGGCCGCGTTGTTTCAAAGACCATGATTCTGGAGCGAGTTTGGGATTATAGTTTTGATCCACAAACAAACGTGGTTGATGTCCTGGTTTGCCGCCTTCGAAATAAGATCGATAAGGATTTCCCTGATAAGCTCATTCATACAATTCGGGGAGTCGGTTATGTCCTTAAACAATCCTAATCGCTTCTTTCGGACCATCGGATTCCGAATTTCACTCTGGCATTTCGGAATTCTAATTCTCAGTGGAATCTTGCTGCTAGTAATTGTTCATTTCGTTTTAGCTTTCCTTTTTATCAAAGAAGACCGCGAAACGATTCAAGAAGAATCTCTTCACCTTGAGGCAATCTACCCTGATGGTGGAGTGCAGGCAATAAAAGATGAAATTGATGGGCAAGAAGGTAAAGCAGCTTATTTTATCAGGTTAACCAATGCAAAAGGCGAAGTGCTTGCTGCCAGTGATGCAGACGATTTTGAAGATTACGATTTAAATCAAATCAAGAATCAAAAACCGGATAAAGATGGTTGGATGAAGCTTTGGGAGCAGCCGGATGACGATTTTGATTTTCCACTTGGACCAGAGTGCCTGGAAATTATCTCAACAAAGATTGATGGAATGAATCTTCAAGTTGGAAAAACTTCCGAAGAAAGAATGGATCTTGAAAGCAGAATCTTGTTTATTTTAGGAATTGTCGCCATTCCTTTTCTGGTTGTTGTAGGAACTATTCTTTCTCAGCGTGCCCTTCATCCGCTTCGCGAAATGATTGCAACTGTGGAATCGATTCAAGCTGGCAAAATGAACAGCAGAGTCCCTGCCAGCGGCACTGGTGATGAACTCGATGAGCTTGCTCAGTTATTTAATGCAATGCTGGAGCAAATCGAAAAACTGATCAAAGGGATGCAAGATTCATTGGACATTGTTGCTCATGATTTGCGAACACCGATAACTCGTTTGCGCGCCACTGCGGAAACAGCTTTGCAATCCGCAAGTTCAACTGAAACATATCGTGAAGCTTTAGCCGATTGTATGGAAGAAACGGAACAGATTCTTTCCATACTGGAAACTTTAATGGATATTTCTGAAGCACAAACCGGTGCAATGAAGCTTCATCTGGAAAAAGTGAAAGTTCAAAAGTTAATTGAAGATAGCGTTGATTTATATCGTTATGTCGCAGAAGATCGCGGTGTGACCTTGGAAAGTTCCTGCCCTGCTGATCTTTATGTCCACGTTGATTCACGCAGAATGCGTCAAGCATTGGTTAATCTCGTGGATAATGCCATTAAATATACACAGCGTGGCGGCCGGATTTCACTTGAAGCACACCAACACGATGGACAAACCATTATTTCGATCACCGATACAGGATCCGGAATAGCTGCTGAAGAATTAACAAAAATATGGCAACGTCTTTATCGCAGCGATAATGCCCACAGTACAAAAGGAATTGGATTGGGCTTAAGTCTTGTGCGCGCGATTATTCAAACTCACGGTGGTGAAGTCGAAGTAGCGAGCGAAATCAATAAAGGATCGATTTTCACCATTCATCTTCCTCTTACTTTGTAATGAAAAGAATTATCATGACAATATGCACACACACTGTTGATCATCTTGTGTTTCTAAACTTATCATTCAAGTGATACATGGACGAGTTTTTGAAAAGAGAATTCGTAAAATTCCGGATCAGATCGGATCGTCCTACCTTTATCGGAAATCGTTTCGGAAAATATTTGAACGGAAAAGTTTTGGATATTGGCTGCGACGAAGCAGTACTTCAAGAACTTTTGGGAAAGGACCGATATTCAGGTATTGGAATGACCAAAGAATCCGCCGTTCGAGTGGATCTTGAAAAAACTGGCAAGCTTCCGTTTCATGATAATAGCTGGGATACGATACTTTGTTTGGATGTTCTTGAACATTTGAATAATTTGTACGTAATGTGTGATGAAATTTTCCGTGTCGCTAAAGAAAACATCATTATTTCCCTTCCGAATTGTTGGAGTCAGGCTCGCAGATCTCTTTCAAAGGGAAGCGGTTCCATCTGGCATTACGGCCTTCCACCAACGCCTCCGCCTGACCGACATAAATGGTTTTTTAATACCGAGGATGCGCTTCACTTTTTTCAACAACAAACTGTAATCAGGCCTTCAGTAGAAATTGTTGAACTTGTTGCATTGGAAAACCGTCGACCTATGATTAATCGTATATGGCGTAGATTGAAATACCCATCGCGAAGACGGTATTTGAACCTATATCCCAACACTGTAGTTTGCGTGTTCCGAAAGTCGCAGAAATAAAATGCGCTCGATTGTCTTTCTTGTTCTTCTTCTATTTTTGCAAGCGACGATTGCCCTTTCCGAAGATCAGAAATCTAACAATCTTGCAAAAAATATTTTGCACGATCAGAAAGCAATCTGGTCCAGCCCTTTTGTTGGAAGCAATGACCGTTTTAAATGGATCATTCCGTTCGCAGCAACTTCTGCATTTTTGATGACTCGCGACAATCAATGGAGTCAGGATTATAAGCCATCGGAAAATACACTCAACTGGAGTAACCACGTTTCTGAAATTGGATCTGCGTACGCTGTCTATGGTTCCGTTACCGGGTTCTATCTATTAGGCAAAGTTTCGCACAACGAAAATTTAACGCATACAGGACTCGTTGGTCTTGAAGCGTTGTTGAACTCAACAATCGTGGGGGGCGCATTGAAACTGGCGACAGATCGCGAGCGGCCTAACAGCGGCGATGGCGATGGAAGTTTTTGGGGCGGAGGATCGTCTTTTCCTTCCGGACACTCCATGGCAATTTGGAGTATTGCCACTGCAATGGTCAATGCACGGCCAAGACCAATTTACTGGCACATCATCGCCTACAGCATTGCATCTTCTGTTAGCATCGCCCGGATTGCGGAAGAAGAGCATTATGCTTCCGATGTTTTTGTTGGAAGCGCGCTTGGTTTCTTCATTGGACGTTATGTGGCACACCAATCATCAGATCAACAAAAGTTTGCATTTATCCCTGTCGCGGATCACAAATCAGTTGGTTTCAATTTGATTTGTAAATGGTAATTCTCTCTTAATTGCTGGGGCGCGGGCCTCCGTGCCCGCGATCATTACAAAATCGTAATGTACACGCAAGATGGGAGTAATGTGCATACCTCAACATAAAGAACCATGGAGGTCTCATATGAACAAACGTGCGTTGTTCACCGTTCTGATCATTTTTGGAGCCGCAAAATTCATATCAGCGCAAGAATTTACTGATAGCTTTCCGATGCAGCAATGTACATTTTCATCTACTGGCAAAAATCCATTCATGATCCTTGAGCCAGGTTATCAACTTACTCTGCAAGGCGTTGATGAAGGAGAGAATGTCCGTTTAACAATCACTGTGCTGAATGAAACGAAAGTGATTGATGGAATCGAAACCAGAGTTGTGAAAGAAAGAGAAGTCGTTGGCGGTGAACTTTCAGAAATTTCAAAAAATTATTTTGCAATCTGTAAAAAGAACAACAGCGTTTTCTATTTCGGTGAAGATGTTGATTTTTATGAAAACGGCATGGTGGTGAATCATGAAGGCAGCTGGCGGCATGGAGTCAATGGAGCACATGCCGGACTTCAAATGCCGGGAATCCTTCTTTTAGGATCACGATATTTTCAGGAAGTTGCGCCTGATGTTGCGTTGGATCAAGCCAAAATTATTGGAGTAAATGTAACTTATTCGACACCCGCAGGCACTTTCAGAAATTGTTTGCGAGTTCGTGAAACATCAGCGTTAGAACCTGATGTTGTTGAATTTAAGACTTATGCGCCGGGTATCGGATTAATCAGCGATAATGATCAACTGAAATTGGTGAACGTTACAACGGTTGCTGGCCCCGAATAATAAGGCAGTCCGTCCCGGTCGCAAAAACTTTTAACCACGAAGGCTAGAGTTCTGCGATTTCCTTTGCTTGCTGCAAAGATCCAGAATATTTTCGCGAAAGTTTGGGATTTAAGCGGAGCGCTTCTTGAAATGAGGCTTGGGCTTCAACGGCTGTTTGCTTTGATGATGAAGATTGCGCTTGTAATAAAAGCAGTTCACCTTTCAATGCATGAGCGTTTGCATCTTTGCTATTCATGCTCAGCGCTTTCGAGACACTTTCAAGACCGTGCTTAATTTCTTTCAATGCTTCACTACGACTATTCTGGTTTAATTCCCAACGAGCAGATGTACGATCCAATTCTGCTTCAAGCAAAATTAGTTCGATCTGATCGGGAGCAAGCTTTTCTGCCCGGCTGATGTTTTCTTTTGCTTTGATCAAAAAAGAAGAAGGATCCTGCATCCGATTGGTTTCAAATTCTGCCTGAATGCTATATGCACCAGCTATTCGAATATAGCCTTCAAGATTTTCAGAATTGATTTCAAGCCCTTTTTGAAAGCTTTGAATGGCCTGGTTCAAAGAATCCATTGGATCGGAATTTTTTTCTATCGCATACCGTGCCAGAAGTTTATAAGTTTCGCCAAGATTGTTGTATGACAGAAAAAATGTTGGATTGATTTCTACAGCTTTGCGCAGATTCTTGATGGACAATTGGGCTGATGCATTTGGATCGCGACCTTGTTCAAATTCTGATTGCGCCCTTTCAAGATGAACAAGGCCAAGACTATCGTAACCACTTTCAAAATCTGGTTGTATCCTGATGGCTTCTTGAAATTCGTGAATGGCTTGATCACGGGTTGATTTGGCATCCATTCCCTTTCGAGTTTTATAATTTGCCATTTCTGCCAATGAAATTCCGAGATTAGCTCGCAAATGGTTGTTATTCGGATTGAGCCGGACAGCTTCTCGATTATTGGCAATGGCTTGTTTTAGAGAAGCACTTTCATCAATCCCCATTTTTCTCTGATAAAGACTTAGATCTGCGTACGCTGCGGCCATGTTGCTGTAAGCTGCAAATCGAACCCATTCCCATCTCAATGATTTTTTCTGCAATTCAATTGCCTCTTCAAGGTTTGACCTTGGGTCTATGCCATTTCTCAACTGATACGAACCGAATGTAAATTTCAACGCACCTTTTGCTATATATCCTTCGGGTTTATCAGGATTGATTTTTAGTGAGTTGTCGCAAGCTTCTATCGACTTTTTATATACTTCTTCATTGGGGAAACCCGTCTGATACAGCATCATCGTCATTCGGTCAAAGCCCAGCGCACATAACGACCCGTATGAAAGCCAGTAGCTCGCACCTTCTTGCAATGCAGCACGATAAGCAGCATCAGCTTTTTTGAAAAGATCCTCCGCACCTTTTACATCCCCGGCTCCGCGATGCTCTTTCCCCATCGATCGCAAAACATCCGCCTCCAATTTTTTCGCTTCAAAAAACCAGGGCTTACGTTGAAAAGCAAGTTGCGTCTTTTGAAGTGCAGAATCGTAATTCTTATCAAGGTATGCAATCAATCCTTCTACATATTCGGGAATTTCAATTGCTGCACTTCCTTCCTTGATTAATATCAAAGCTTGATCTTTAAAATCTTTCGTAATCTGTTTTGTTTTCGCTTCACGCTCTTCTTTAGTCCCAATTTGATTCGCTCTTTCCACTTCTTTTGGATACATCAGACCTAAAGTAAGTCCAAGTGAATATGCGACTCGCGGAATGCGATATTCCTTCAGTGCTTTTTCCAGATGCATTTTTGCTTCCGGATAACGATACAGCGCCATGTAACCGCGACCCAAAGCGAAATTGCCCGGACCATCAGCAACACTACCAGCTTCATTCATCCGCTTTTCAATCGCTTTCAGTCTTTGTTCTACCACTGCTTCTTCATTGCGAACGTCATGAATAGGCGCGGTATACGCATGCCGCGCAGTATCTTCCATGAAACGAATTTCTTGTTCGAATTCATTGGCAAGTTCTGCCTGAGCTTTCGCATGCCACCATGTCCATCCTGCAAATAATGCGACTGAAATTACTAGCAGAATTGATGCCGCAAGAAGTCCCGAAATTGCTGGATACTTTTTTATCCGCTTGATGGCTCGATGGCTCCATGTAACCGGACGAGCTAAGATCGGTTCTCCATCCAAAAATCTTTGAAGATCAGCAGATATTGCTGCAGCAGATTCGTACCTCCGTGCTGGTTCTTTTTGCAAACATTTATGAACAATTGTTTCTAAGTCAGCGGGAATTTCTGGATTCTTTTGGCGCAGTCGTATCGGTTCTTCGTTGATCACCTTCATCAATACTTCAACGGTACTATTACCATCAAATGGAGGCTTGCCACAAAGCACTTCATAAAGAGTTGCGCCCAAAGCGTAAATATCGCAGCGTAAATCAAGTTTCCGAATTTCACCTCGCGCTTGCTCTGGAGCCATGTACCATGCCGTGCCCATCACCATGCCCGTAGAGGTGATTCCTGGCGCTGAAAGCTCTCTTGCTAAACCAAAGTCTGTAACGTAAGGAATCAATTCACCGCTTTCAGATTTTCCTACTAAAATGTTTGTAGGCTTGATGTCGCGATGGATCACTCCAATACTGTGCGCCGCGTGAACTGCATCGCAGACTTGCTGGATCAGCCGAACTCTTTGCTTGATGTTTAGCTGAGGGGCCGCCTCCAGCAAAGTTTTTCCTGGAATGAATTGCATCGCGATGTATTGTTTCCCTTCAATCTCGCCGACCTCATACACTTTGCAGATGTGATCATGTTCAATGCGAGCTTGGAAACGTGCTTCAAGCAAAAATCTTCGCGCCCAGCGCGGATCATCAAGATCAAGGAATTTCAACGCAACTTGCCGTCTTAATTCCAAATCAATCGCTTTATAAACCGTTCCCATTCCGCCCTGACCGATTTGTTCCACAATTTGAAAACGATCGGCTAAGATTTTGCCAGCAGAAAATTCAGGAGCAGCATTTTTAGTGAGAGATATTGTTCCAGGCTTGAGTTCGCGTGTTATTACGCGTCCAGCTTCCAGTACTCCATCTGCCTCATCTTCGGCAGCAAGCAATTCTTTGAGTTCTTGAAGCAGGCTGTTATCAGAACCACAAACATTATTTAGGTAGAGATCACGTTCCGAGGCTTCCTTGTCTCTTGCTTCGTGAAAAATATCCCAGAGACGCTGCCATCGATCGGGATTTTTGATCGGAGTTTTATTCGAAGGATCCATTGCATTTCCTGCTTACGATTTTTTCTTGCGTATTTCGCGATAAAGCCATGCACGCGCCGCAGCCCATTGTCGATCTACTGTTCGCGGTGATGAATTCAGAATTTCCGCAGTTTCCTGTACGGTCAATCCAACAAAAAATCGTAACTTTAATACTTCACTCATCTGTTTATCATGACCTTCGAGTCTGCTTAATGCCTCATCAAGAGCGATCAAGTCATCCGGTTTCGGTTCTTGAACTGCTAACGTTTCATCCAAATCGATCCGTTCAAGATTCGCCTGTCTTTTATTTGCTAATTTTTTTCGCGCATGTTCTATCAAAATTCTTCGCATCGCTTCTGCCGCGGCTGAAAAAAAATGTGCACGATTTTCCCATTGTGACCCTTCACCTGCCATCAAACGGATATAAGCTTCATGAACGAGGGCTGTTGGTTGAAGTGTGTGGCCTGGACGCTCTTGTGCCATCTTGGATCTGGCTATCTTGCGCAATTCTTGATACACCGCTGCAAATAAATCTTGCGGAGCATCCGTATCTCCCTGGTTGATCGCCGCCAGAATTTTTGTGATTTTGCTGGTCGTTTTCCTTTCCATCCCCGTAGTTCCATTATGCCACGAACTGATTGAGGCCCGGCTTCGTGGTGGGAGGGTGCGGAAGCTGGGCCTCGAGTGATCATCGTCGAGGTGGCGTACTTTTTCCATAGATTGCGCCTGTATCTTGGTAACCAGTTGAAGCTGGCACCTGTACAAAAAGGAGGTACACAAAAATGGATTCACTAATGTCACCCGGATCACAATTAAGACTGCTCATGGATTCCGTTGGATTTCGCGAAAACAAACTTGGTGAAATCGTCGGAGCCGCTTTAGATTCAAAAGTTGGAAACAATTTGGATGCTGCTCAAAATATTCTTGATGCATTTTCACCGTTAACTCAATTTGCATTGGACAGGTTAACTTCAACCGGATTTGCTCCGATGGGTTTTTGTCAGAGTCCTCATCTTTACAGGCCTGGCTTTGATTTCAGTCAGGGACAAATGAACAGATTTGTTGGCTCAATGCTTTCGCGCTGCACAAATGCTCAATCAGCAAACGATGTAATCTACAAAATTGCAGCAGTGTTGAATAATTCGGGAGTAAATACTGCCGGACTGATTCCGAATGGATCATTCGATGTTCAAATTTCACAGTTGCTGCAAAACATTACGATGCAGATGCAGCCAGCGATTCAACAAAAATTAGATACGATGATGCCTGCTCCTCCAAAGAAGAAGAAAAAGAAGAAAGGTCTTATGGGGAAACTCAAGAAAAAACTCAAAGGTGTTGGCAAAGGATTTAAAAAGATCGGCAAAATGGCGAAAGGAATCACCAAGATGGGTAAAGGTTTGTTCAAGGGTGTATTGAAAGGTGTAAAAGGCATCTTCAAAGGCGGCCTGTTAAAAGGGCTGTTCCAACTTGGTGGTGGATTGTTTGGCGGTCTTGCAGGCGGTCCGCTTGGAACAAGCATGATCAGCAGCATCGCAGGCAAAAAGAATGGAGCAAAAATATCGCAGATATTCGGACAAATGACAAAAATGTTTCAGGTTGTTGGAAACATTCAGAACGGAGCCAGCCAATTCAATCTGCAAGGACTGGCGAACTACATCCGGGCGTAACAAAGAGTTCCAATCCATTACATCCTCTGGCTGGGATCGTTGCGAAACTGCTCGATCCCAGCATTCCTCTTTGCGCCTTTGTGGTAAAGAATTAGAATGTTCACTTATAAATAATTGCTTTATGCGCGAATTCCTAATTGCGGGTTTAGGTGGATTCATCGGATCAGCACTTCGTTATTGGACTTCAGTTTTATCTTATCAATTCTTCGGCCAGGAATTTCCTTATGGCACATTAATCGTTAATATTATTGGATGTTTCCTGATTGGTCTCCTGATGACAATATTTGAAGAAAGATTCCTCGTGAGTCCAAATCTTAGAATCTTTCTTACAATTGGTATTCTTGGAGGGTTCACAACATTCTCAACTTTCAGTTATGAAACTGTTGCATTATTAAAAGAAGGAAGTTATTTGATCGGTTTTGAAAATATTATTTTTTCACTTGTGGGTTGTTTGGCTGCGACAACTGTTGGAATTCTAATTGGTCGGCTAATCTAAAATGCGATTAACAGGCGACGCAAAGTTGTTAAGAATTTTTGTTGGCGAACGCGATAAAGTTGAGCACAAGCCTTTATACGAAGTGCTTGTTCATCGAGCAAAAGCTGCGGGATTAGCGGGTACCACGGTTTTACGCGGAGTTGAAGGTTTCGGTGCAGAAAGCATCATTCATAAAGCGAAACTTCTTGAACTTTCGGAAGATCTTCCATTTGTTATCGAAATCGTTGATTCAGAAGAGAAAATTACTTCTTTCTTAAAAACTGTGGATGAACTGTTTGAAGCTGCAAATTGTGGTGGACTCGTTACGTTAGAACGCGTTGAAATTGTAAAGTATACGCATTCGAAAAAATGAAAGACTTCTATGAGTATCGTCCACATCCATGGCATGGACTTCCCGTTGGACCCAATCCTCCGGAGGTTGTGAATGCTTACATTGAAATCACGCCTTTCGATCTGATCAAATATGAAGTTGATAAAGTCAGTGGATATTTAGAAGCAGACCGACCTCAACGTACTTCGTCGCAGCCACCGGCACTTTATGGCTTCATTCCCAAGACATTTTGCGGTGAAACCTTCCGTAAACTTTCGCCATCAGCAATTCGTGGTGATGGAGATCGATTAGATATTTGTGTGATCAGTGAGCGACCAATTACAAAATCTGAAGTCATTCTTCTGGCGCGCCCGATCGGTGGATTGCAGATGATCGACGGCTCCGAAGCGGACGATAAGATTATTGCCGTACTGGAAGGCGATTATGTTTGGGGAAACATAAAAGATATCAAGGAATTACCTCCAATCATTTTGGAACGGCTTCAACATTATTTCCTGACTTACAAACTTCAGCCTGGCACTGAGAACCGCGTAAAAATCGATTCGGTATACGGACGCGATCATGCGCATCTGGTGATTAAGGCATCGATGGAAGATTATTCAACAGACTACAGTTGAGGCTGTGTATTATGAGCGCGCACAGTTTCCGGACTATCAAACTAAGAATCTAGTAGATGCGGATTCCAGACGTCCGGCGTGCTTTTTTCTCATCGCGAAAAAATACCTGTTCTACAGGCAGATCAAACACCAAAGCAATTTTGAACGCTAACTGCAGTCCAGGATCATATCGTTCCGTTTCAATTGCATTAACGGTTTGTCTTGATACTTGCAGTCTTTTTGCTAAATCTGCTTGAGACCAATCTCTTTCTGCGCGCAGTACCCTTATACAATTTCTCACAGGCAATTTCGAGTATAAAGCGTGCTTTACATATTGTAAAGCGCACTTTACAACGCAAACTGTAAATGGTTACCGGAATCAATTTGACTTCGGTTGTTCGATAAAATTGCTTCGAATTTGTGGACGACAAAAGTTAATGTTGCTAGGAATACTCGATACAGTGTATATATATTATTGATAGCTTGCTTTGTAGGAGGGGTAAAGCTACGCATTTTCTGACTCATTTTATAATTCAGGCCTAATCTCTCAGCCCCGGGGAGGTCGCTAAAGAAATAAGCTTTCCCCTTCCGATGCGGCCTCCCCCTCTTATTTTATTTAAGATTTTTGATTTCAGATTGAAGATTTTTGAATAAACTCGGCGTACTCTGCGTTAAAAAAAATTATCCTGCAAGCGGTAGATACACGCGGAAGGTAGTTCCTTTTCCTGGAGCACTTTCGATTTCCATTTTGCCGCCATGTGCATCAACAATTTGTTTACATGCGGCAAGACCAAGCCCAAACCCACGAAGTTTCGTACTGTAAAAAGGTTGAAATACGCGGACTAAATCTTGTGGTTCAATTCCTTGACCTTCATCTGTAATTCTCAAACACAACATTTCATCCTGTTCGCTAACGGCAACTTTCACGATGCCTGGCTTCCCTTCCATCGCTTCTACTGCATTCTTAATCAAATTCATAACCACGTGTCTGATTTGTCCCGGATCACCTTCAATCATGATTCCTTCAAATGAGGCGATTTCCACATGAATATCTTCCGGTACAGGAATTTCGGAGATTACTTCGCCAAGAATTTCTTCAAAACTCACAGTTGTTTTTCGCGGATTTCGCTCTCCTGCAAATTCAAGAAAGTTTGTAACGATCGATTCGCAAAAACTGAGCTGCTTCTTCATCATATCGATGTGACGCTGATCAAAACGTGTTTCCATCAACACTGTAAGATTTTGCAAAATCGCCAGAGGACTTCTCAAATCATGTGCAACCGCCATTACAAGCGCTGATGAGGCAGGACGTTGAGTTTCCGATTCTGATTCAGTTTGATATTCGATTGCTCCTTCAAGCTCTCCAAATGAATTCCACATTGGATAAATTTTCAAATTCATGACCACGGAATAACCTTTTGAATTTATCCGCTTCACTCGAGTTGTAAATTCTTGTTTCATTTGATGAGCTTGATTCACGATCCGCTTCCATTCCGATTTACGTCGTGTTAATACTTTTATTCGCTCGCCATAAAGACGTTTTGCAGCATCGTTACTGAAGTGAATAACACCGTCAAAATCACGGAGCAGAATTGGATCTTTAACGATATTCAATAGTTGTTGTACGGCGAGTTGAACATTCATGGGCTTTCAATTGTATCAAATCGGAACGAATGGTAACGCGAATTGAAAATTGAATGTTGCAGGGCTTGACCTTCTCTATCAATGTAGTATGTTAGGATTAGAAATCGCGCTTATGGAGTGATTAGGAATGCCTAGAAAACCGCGCAAATCCAACTTGCTATTAACTGATGTCGAACTTGCACTATTCCGGCCTTTTTGGGAAAACGGGAAAAAGAGTTTATCTGCCAGCGACGTTCAATTGTATCTAATGAATCACGGAAAAAATAACGCATATACAACAGTAAAAACGATGATGGATCGAATGGTGAAGCGAGGTATTTTTGGCGCCAAAGAATCTCAAGGACGTTTTTACTACACACCTAAAGTCACTCGTGAGCAAGTACAAAAAGCCTGGTCAGATCATATTAACGAACTGCTGTACGGTGGAAAACGCCGTTCACATTAATTGTGACTGATTTTTCTCTGGCGTTACTTCAGTGCCGGACGAATCAATAGTTGATAAAACAACGGTAAATCCTGGGCTCTGCCAGAATTGTGTCCACGCTAAAATTGTTCCTGGCAAGCACGATAGTATCTTCTACAGCTGTACACTTTCTCGAACAAATCCTCAATTTCCAAAATATCCGCGATTGCCAGTACTTTCCTGCTCAGGATACGAAGAACCTTCTAAGACGAAGGATGAACAACCTGAATAGCATCAATATCCGCACCAGGACTCATTCCAGTGTTATCACATTCCGCACCGGGAAATGTAATCGTTTCACGATCGATCACACGTACGAATCGAACTCTATTTAATCCTGAACCAGCGAGATCGAATTCACAGAAGCCCTGAAAAAACGGCGGAGGATCATTGCAATCTTCAAATCCAAGGCTCACATAAGGACCATCTTTATTTTGCGAGACTTGAACTTCGACACCTTCACGGGATACTGATTGATACACTCGAATGTCCGCCCCCGGCAGATCTTCAATGCATGAACCCATGAATGCGGTTACACTTCCGTTTACACCAAGCGAAACGAATCCTTGATATTGTGTCTTCCCTGGCCCGGTTGTGGAGGCATTAGGAGCGCCAAGCAATTCATCAGCATTGGTGAAAGCATTCGTTGGAATACAACCAAGATTCGTATTTACAACTTCAGCTGCATACACTCCAGTACTTCCGGAACAACCTGATGGAAGAGAGGGTTCATTGTTATCATCACCACAAGCCGCAACGAACAAAGTAATAAACAGAGCAAATAGCAGTTTTGGTAAAAATTTCATTTTGATCTTTTGCATCTCAGCGGTAGATTATATACGCTTTGCATTTCGAATGGAGAAGTATCACTGTGAAATTAAACAGCCGATTTGAAAAAGTATTCTTGCTTTGTTTGTCGATCTTCTTTATGTCTGCACCTTTTACATTCTCCCAAAATTTGCAGCCTGCACCACAATTTCAGTTACTCAATTCCGGGTGGGGCGCTGCTGCACTCGGCATGGGAGGCGCTTACAATGCGATTGCCAGAGATTTGACGGCAATTTATTGGAATCCGGCCGGACTTGCTCAACTTCCTGGCCTGGGAGTTTATGGCGACTACAGCATTGGCAGCGATAGCGATGAAGATTATGCCGCTGAAGTGTTACCAGACCGATTTGATTCGGCACAACGCTTTGAAGTGAAAGGAAATCAATTTGATTTTGCAGGCGTTTCTTATGCAATTCAATCCGGTACCACTCGAATTGTTCCTGCATTTGCATGGCATCGCTCATCGCTGATTGGTCCAAAGCATAATTTGAAGGAGACGGCGGGAGTGGTTTCATTTTTTAATCCTACTGTCTTTTTTCAATCGGAAGGAATCTTTCAAACTGAAATTAAGCATCCCGATGAAGAGTATTCATTTGGTTTGGCCGCTTCAGTAAACAACCGGATCATGATTGGAGGTACCATCAATTTCCCCGGAGCAAATCCACAAACTCTTCTCACAGGCAATTTTCACGAAACTTTCATAGATCACAATGGTACAGCTCGCGCTGATGTTTCATTAAATTCAAAGCTTACAGAAGACACTTCTGGAACTTCATTTCGTGTTGGATTTTTATTTCTTCCTTCACCTCTTTTCAGTTTTGGTGGAACCATGCGTTTTCCTTATACACGCGACGCAGATCTAACGCTGGAACGAACTGGAACAACTAATGCGAATGGTGTAACTCAGAACTTCACTGAACGTGCTACGGCAACATCTGAAACCGATATTCCATTTGAATTTAGCCTTGGTGCTGCTGCTCACTTTCGTGGCAATGTCATGCTTGCTGGATCAGTAACATATGCAAACTACGAAAATTCACAGCAAATCATCAGGAATTCTTCCGATGTACTCTTGATAAAGGAAACAACTTTGCCTTTTCCTGCGCTGCGTGAAAATGCGGGAACACAGCATGCCCTTTTACAGTGGCGCGGTGGAATTCAATATCACACCGGGCAAGACGGTAAGAGTGGACTCGTTTTGCGTTCTGGAATTTTTCGCGATGGACAACCTTACAACGATGAACACGATGGAAATGGAGTCAACTTTACCGGCTACACTTTCGGCGCTGGCTATGGAGGCGGCGGAACTTCCCTCGACGTTGGTTTCGTTCGCGAAAAAGGGGAAATTGCCTTTACTCCCGCAAGCCAGGGGCTATCTGAGTTTTCTTACAGACGCTTTTATATTTCATTAAGTTGGGCCGGACAATAATTTTTTTCCGCACCACTAATTGTGTTAATTCCGGAAGAAGCGCTCAACGTTTTGTAGTGTTGGCTTGTTCAGGATCTTATCTAGCACTACGAATATAGTATTAACTATTGACAGCGTACTACAACCATTGTATTATGCCCGTACTATGATACTGGGTCATGAACTCAGTACTGATTTGAGGAGATGACATGAGGGGTCGCATTTTTTACTTTATCTATGTTCTTTGTATTTACCTGGCATTGAGCCTCCTATTCCGCTTAGCTACATAGCAATCAAACCTGTTGTCCGAAAACTACGGTTGAGTGGCTCTGGCATCCGCTACGGCGGATGCCTTATTTTTTTGGGCTCAGCTCGATTGACGAATAACGAACAATCGAATTGCGAATTACGAATTAGCTCAGACCACAAAGTCACTGAGACCTATTTGTCATAAATCACTTCAAGGTTAGAATAGCGGCACCATGAGCCAGGAATTACAGCGGGAATTTTCTCTCCGCGATCTAGTTCTCTTTCACATCACCGCAATTGTTACAGTTCGGTGGATCTCATTAGGCGCGGCACGCGGCCTACGTCCATGGGCTTATGGACGCTCTCCTTTTTTTTATTCCTTTTGCCCATTATCTACGCAGTCATCGATTTTTCCCGCAAAATGCCGGAACAAGGCGGCTTATATCAATGGACTAAAAAAACACTCGGACCATTTCATGGATTTATTTGCGCCTGGTGTTACATCATCAACAATCTGTTTTACTTTCCTTCTTTGCTCGTTACCGTTGCCGGTTACAGCGCATGGAGCATCGGACGCCAAGGCCTGGAAAACAATATTGCATTTGTAGGGTGGTTCGCTACGGCATGCATTGTCGCTGTTGTAATTTTGAATTACGTTGGATTGAAGATCGGAAAATGGATTGAAAACATTGGCGGCCTTTCGATCTGGATTCCATGTACTTTGCTGATTATTTTTGGCGGAATCCATTTTTTTCGTCATGGCAGCGCTGCGCCGTTGAGTTTAAAAGGAATGGTCCCCGATTTTACAAAATTTGACACACTAACAGCCTGGTCAAACATTTGTTTTGCCTTCACCGGAATTGAATTGGCCAGCACGATGAGCGGTGAAATTAAGAATCCCGAAAAAAATCTGCCACGTTCAATCTATTTGGGAGGCGCAATCATTACTGCAATTTATATGTTGGGAACATTAGCAGTAATCGTAATGGTCCCATCAGGCAAGATCAATATTGTTACCGGAATCGTTCAAGCAATCGATTCCATCTTGACCGGAATGGGAGTTCCGCAATTCACACCGTTTGTTGCATTGCTCCTCACTTTGGGAGGATTAGGTACGCTTGGTGCATGGATTGCAGGTACTGCACGTATGCCATATTCCGTTGGTGTAGATCGCTACTTTCCTGCTGCTTTGGCGAAGACACATCCCCGTTTTGGCACACCGTATATTTCGTTAATCTGGTTGGGAATCATTTCACTTGGAATTATGCTCATTGCGATCGCAGGCAGCACTGTGAAAGAGTTTTATTTGACCCTTGCGAATGCTTGCTTGATTCTTTATTTCATTCCCTACATTTATCTATTTCTTTCGCACATCGTTTACAATTTGAAGAACGAACGCAAACCGTTAGCTGTGGTTTTAGCCATTTGTGGAATCTTTTCAACTGTGATCGCAATTGTACTGACTTTAATACCTCCGCCAGAAACAAGGCCGGTTAATTACCTTGTCAAGGTAGTGGGCGGTTGCGTAGGATTTTTACTCCTTGGTCTTGTTATTTATTGGATCCGCACTAGACAGTCAAAACTACCGGCTTAAATCATGATCGTTCCAATGCTTGCCAAAGTTGGCAGCGTTCTTCCATCCAATAAGAATTACGTTTACGAAATCAAATTGGATGGACAAAGAACGTTAGCTGAATTCAGTCCAAAGAAATTTTTGTTGTATACGCGCAGTCGGCAAAATGTTACCGGTAAATATCCGGAGTTGATCATTTTGCCGAAACATGTTCGCGCTAAAAGTGCAATTTTAGATGGCGAAATTGTCGCTTTAAAAGGTGGGATTCCTTCTTTCGAACTCATGCAGCAAAGAATGAATCTTCAAGATCAACGTGCAATCCAGACTGCGGTCTATAAAGTTCCAATCATTTATTATGTTTTCGACATCCTTGAGTTGGATGGGAAATCCTTATTAAAGTTACCATTGGTTGAACGGAAGAAAATTTTGAAAAGGGTAATTCGCCCCACAGAAAACATCAAATATTTACCGCATTTTGAAAACAGAGATGAAATTTTGTCCAAGGCTGAAGAATTTGGATATGAAGGCATCGTTGCAAAACGAGCTGATTCGCCTTATTACCCCGGAATGCGGACAGATGGCTGGATCAAGTATAAGTTTCAGAAAGAAGAAGAATTTTTGATTTGTGGCTGGCTTGAAGGTGGCAGAGTCAGAAATTTTGGTGCATTGTTACTGGGGAAATATCACGGTCGAAATGAGAAAAGATATGTAGGCCGTGCTGGAACCGGCTTTACGGATCGAATGATTCAATATCTGATGCAACAAATTGAGCCTTTAGAGATTCCGCAGCCGCCATTTCCAAATGCTCCTAAAGCGAAAGGTGCGCATTGGGTAAAGCCGGTTTTAAAAGCTCGCGTAAAATATAAAGAAGTGACCCGTGCAGGAGTATTAAGAGCTCCGGTATTTATGGGGCTAGTTCGTTCGTAAAGAAGAAAACAATGGAATCCGCAGAATTATTCACATCAACATTGGCGCTTGTGGGTGCTGTGATCATCATTGCTGCATTGTTATCGGGATTGATTGAACGCAGCGGACTCCCGCAGGTTGCCGTCTTTTTGGCATTAGGCGCATTGTTAGGTCCGGTCGGTTTGTCGCTGCTAAATATCAAATTGGATTCCGAAATTTTACGTGTCGTAGCAACGTTGAGCTTGATGCTGGTTTTGTTTACTGACGCGGTCAGTTTAGATATCAAGGAAGTTCGGCAGCATGCGGCTCTTGCGTTACGGGTATTGGGTCCTGGCACAATTTTGTCTGCGATTTTAATGGCGATCGCCGGAAAATATTTGCTCGAACTTTCCTGGGCAGCCGCAACTATTTTGGGAGCTGCGCTCGCATCTACTGATCCAGTGATGTTGCGTGGATTCCTTCGTCGACGCGAACTCCCAGCTGCGGTAAGGCAAGCACTACGATTGGAAAGTGGATTAAATGATGCCGTTCTCTTACCAATCGTTTTCATCGCAATGGCTTTTCTGAGTCAGCAAGCATTTACCGGAAGAGATTGGGGCCGAATGGCAATCGATATGTTTTTGCTTGGGCCGGGTGCTGGAATTGCAGTGGGATTAATTTCAGTTGCAGTAATGGATTTGATCCGCAGAAAAATTGGAATCAGACGCGATTATGAATCGCTCTATTCGCTAGGAGTTGCATTCGCAGCATATTCTGCTGCGGAGGCAGTTCATGGCAGCGGTTTTCTTGCAGCATTTTCAGCTGGACTTGTAATTGCTGTTGTTGACGTTGAGCTCTGTGATTGTTTTTTGGAATATGGTGAAACTACCGCTGAAATGGCATTGCTGTTCACATTTGTACTTTTTGGAACTTCGCTGATCTGGACTGGTCTCACAGTTCTAAATTTAAAGACCCTGCTATTTATTGGGGCAGTTTTTATGGCACGTCCGATCGCGTTCTATTTTTCATTAGCTCGGAGCAACATAAAAAAGGGTGAATGTTTGTTGATAGCCTGGTTTGGTCCCCGCGGGTTGAGTTCACTACTTTTGATTTTGTTGCCGGTATTCGCAGGAATCTCCGGAAGCGAACAGTTGTTTTCAATTTGCTGCGCGGTAGTTTTGTTTTCAGTTGTTATTCATGGAGGTTCTGTAATGCTGTTCGGCCGCCGTTCAAAACCAGAACCAGAGCTGACGCAGCAACCAGCAGCTCCTACAGTGATTCCAATGGAAACGAAATCGCCACCGGTTGAAACAAATCAACCTGTTGCAGATGGCAGTATCACAATTGATCAAATGCTGAAGTTGCAACAACAAAATCAGCCCGTTTATGTGCTTGATGTGCGATCAGATCGATCTTATGAATCCAGCGATCTTCATGCGAAAGGAGCAATTCGAATGCATCCTGATGATGCAGTTCGTCGTGTTAAGGAATTGAATTTGGATAAAAATGCTTTGTTGATTGCCTTTTGTGCTTGACCAAACGAAGCGACAAGCGCCCGGGTGGCGCAACAACTAAGACAAGCAGGTTGGAAGAATTCCCTCGCATTGGTTGGTGGATGGAATGCATGGAACGACGCAAAACTTCCAACTGAACCGAAAGAAGCTCCCGTTTCATAATTATCTTCTGCATCTCACCAATTAATCACCATGAAAAATACTCATTGGATAAATAAAACCATTATCGGAATTGGCGTTGCCTCACTTCTTTCGGATTGGTCCCATGAAATGGCAACCACGGTTCTACCTGCATTTCTTGCTACGATCGGCGGCAGTGCGTTTGCATTGGGTTTGATCGAAGGAATTGCGGATGGAGTATCGAGTTTCGCAAAACTATTTTCGGGCTGGTATACCGATCGACTGGCCAAACGCAAATGGATTGCAATTATCGGATATTTTGTAACACCAGTAGCTACCTTTCTTTTCGCGTATTGCACACAAATGTGGCACGTTTTGTTCGTTCGTACCATTGCGTGGTTAGGCCGAGGAGTTCGTACTCCAGTTCGCAAAACTTTGCTGGCTGCATCAACAACACCGCAAAACTATGGCAAAGCATTTGGATTGGAACGGGCGATGGACACATTGGGTGCGATCATTGGACCTGCAACGGCGCTCTTCATTATTTCAATCTCGAATGTGAAATCGGTTTTTTATTGGAGTTTGATTCCAGGTCTTGCAGCAATGATCGCGATCACCTTTCTGGTACGTGAAAAACCACGCGAAAACATCATTCGTACACCTTTCTGGCAAAGCTTAAATCAACTTCCAGCAAATTTTCGAAAGTTCCTGATCGCAGTTTTGATTTTCGGTCTTGGAGATTTTTCGCACACGCTATTGATCTTGCTGGCAGCCCAACAACTTTCACATACTCATAACCTGGCAGAAGCAACACGACTTGCTGCTTTGCTATATATCGTTCACAACATTGTTTACGCATCGTCTTCTTACATCTCCGGAGCATTAGGGGATCGATTCTCAAAACGGACTTTACTGGCAATGGGTTACTTCCTTGCTGCGATAATGTCAGGCGTAATCCTGACATCGCCAGCAACAATCATCAGTGTAGCAATTGTATTTTTGATTGCTGGAATCTATGTCGGAATGGAAGAAGCACTGGAGGATTCATTCGCAGCGGAGTTGCTTCCGAATGAACTTCACGGCACCGGTTTCGGTTCGCTTGCTTTTATCAATGCAATCGGTGACCTTGCATCAAGCATTGTGATCGGATTCCTGTGGCAAACGATCGGACTGAAGGCATTCTATTTTCCTGCTGTGTTAGCAATCGTTGGTGCGCTCTTTGTATTACGTCTCCCTCGACGTGATAGCTGAAGATGCATACTTTTTGATAGGATATTACATTCTTTGTGCCTTTGTGGTGAATATGGAGGCTAAATTCTTAACACTTCTCAAGAATAAAATCCTGATATTTGATGGTGCAATGGGCACCTCAATCCAAAAGTACAACCTTTCAGCTGAAGATTTCGGGGGCAAAGAAGGCTGCAACGATTATCTGGTTTTAGTAAAACCATCTGTGGTGGAAGAAGTCCACGCAGGGTATTTGGAAGTTGGCGCAGACGTAATTGAAACCGACACCTTCGGCGGAAACAGATTAAAGATGGAAGAGTATGGGCTTGGTCCCATTACATATGATTTGAATTTCGCTGCCGCCCAGCTGGCAAGAAAAGTTGCAGACCGGTATTCCAGTTCGGAAAAACCAAGATTTGTTGCTGGTTCAATAGGACCAACCGGAATGCTTCCATCTTCGGAAGACCCTGCACTCAGCAAGATTACTTTCGATCAACTTTCCGAAATGTTTTATGAGCAAGGCAAGGCACTTACAGAAGGTGGTTGTGATGTGTTGCTGGTTGAAACGGCACAAGACATTCTGGAATTAAAAGCGGCAATCGATGGCATCAGCCGATATTTTCAAGAGTCTGGAAAACGCATTCCTTTGATGGCTCAGGTTACGCTGGATGTTAGCGGAAAAATGTTGATGGGTACTGACATTAAAGCGGCAATGACCACTATGGAATCGCTTCCGATCGATGTGTTCGGAATGAATTGCAGCACCGGACCGCAACACATGAAAGATCCGATCCGTTACCTGGGTGAATTCAGCCGCAAATTTTTATCCTGCATTCCAAATGCTGGACTTCCGATCAATGAAGGAAACGTTGCGCGGTATCCATTGCAACCGGAAGAGATGGCACTGCAACTCCGCGATTTTGTTGTTGAAAACAGAGTCAACATTGTTGGTGGCTGCTGCGGAACAACTCCCGATCACATCAAGGCTCTTGTAGCACATATTGATGGACTCAAGCCGAAGGAGCGAAATTTCAAAAGCGAAGAACAGGTCAGCAGCGCGATGACCAGTTTTACGTTGCACCAATATCCGAAACCGATGATAGTTGGTGAGCGTGTGAATTCGCAAGGTAGCCGCAAAGCCAAGGAATATTTGATTCAAGACGACTACGATTCGATTTTGCTGATCGCTCGCGAACAGGTCGAAAGCGGCGCACATGTCCTGGATGTTTGTGTGGCGATGAATGAACGTGAGGATGAATCAGCGCAGATGGAGAAAGTTGTAAAGAAGCTTTCATTGGGTGTAGAAGCTCCGCTGGTGATCGATTCAACTGAAGCACCAGTGATTGATGCTGCCCTGAAATCACTTCCAGGCCGCGGAATCATCAATTCCATCAACATGGAAAATGGCCGCAAGCGTATTGATTCAGTCTGTCCAATTGCAAAACGTCATGGTGCGGCGCTGGTTGCTTTGACGATCGATGAAGAAGGAATGGCAAAGACTTCTGATCGGAAGTTAGATGTTGCTGCAAAAATTCATCGAATCGTAACTGAGGAATATGGAATTTCGCCGGAGCTTTTAATATTTGATGCTCTTACGTTCACGCTTGCTACCGGTGAAAAAGAATTTTTGGATTCTGCAATAGAGACAATGGAAGGGATCCGCAAAATTAAATCGGAATTGCCTGGAACAATGACAATCCTTGGTGTGAGCAATGTTTCATTCGGACTATCTCCGCAAGCGCGGCACGTTCTAAATAGCGTATTCCTTTATCATTGCATTCAAGCAGGTCTTGATCTTGCGATCGTAAATCCCAAAGACATCATTCCCTACCCTGTTTTATCCGGCGAACCGAAGCAGCTTGCAGAAGATCTTGTATTCAATAAACGTCCTGATGCGTTGCAACGTTTCATTAATTATTTCGAAACCCATGAAATTGAAAATAAGAAAGGTGAAACGGCTCGCCGAGATTTGGAATCGATGACCGTGGAAGAGCGGATCCATTATCAGATTCTTCATCGTTTGAAAGAAGGGATTGAAGCGCAGCTGGATGAAGCGATGAAGAAGTATTCACCGGTTGGTGTCTTGAATGAGATTTTGCTGCCAGCGATGAAAGACGTTGGAGATAAATTCGGTCGTGGTGAATTGATTTTGCCGTTTGTACTTCAATCTGCCGAGGTAATGAAAAAAGCAGTCGCTCATTTGGAAAAGTTTTTGGAAAAGCATGATTCCTACACAAAAGGCAAAGTTGTTCTTGCCACGGTTTACGGTGACGTTCATGACATCGGAAAGAATTTGGTGAATACGATTTTAAGCAACAACGGCTACACAGTTTTTGATCTTGGCAAGCAGGTTCCAATTTCTCGCATCATTGATAAGGCTATTGAAGTTGACGCAGACGCAATCGGATTGAGCGCTTTGCTGGTTTCAACATCCAAGCAAATGGGCGTTTGTGTGCATGAACTGCATAAGCAAGGGTTGAATTACCCGGTGATCATTGGTGGGGCAGCGATCAATCGAGATTTCGGAAGACGGATTTCCTTTGTTGAAGATGAAAAGCTGTATCAGCCTGGAGTTTTTTATGCAAAGGATGCATTTGAGGGATTATCAGTTGTGGATCAGTTGACTGATAAGTCAAAACGTCCTGCTTTGGTTGAAAGAATCCGTACTGAAGCACTTCAAATGAAAAAAGGCCTGCCGGCGCGCCTGCGGTTTCAACTGAAGTGGTTCGATCGTCAGCGAGCACCGATGTTCCAATTCCTAAAGCGCCATTTTTAGGATCGCGTGAATTGTTGGACATTCCGATGAAAACAGTTTTTCGTTACATCGATACACGATCGCTTTTCAGGATGTCCTGGGGTGGCAAGACGCAACATGATGCGGATTGGGATCGCGTACTGCGAGAAGAGTTCCAACCGCGATTTTTGGAAATGAAAGCACAATCATTACGCGAACATTATTTGCAACCAAAAGTGCTGTACGGTTACTTTCATTGCAATGCTTCGGGAAATGATTTGATTGTTTATCACCCTCAGGAAGAGAAAAAGGAATTGGTGCGTTTCAACTTTCCGCGGCAGCCAGATAAAGATCTTTTGTGTTTGTCGGATTATTTTGCGCCGGTTGAATCAGGGCGAATTGATGTTGCTGCTTTTCAAATTGTCACGGTTGGATCTCAGGTTTTAGATTTGATTGCGCAAATGAATGAGAAAGGAAATTATTCCGACGCGTATTATCTTCATGGATTTGCTGTTGAAGCAGCGGAAGCACTGGCAGAATACGCGCATCGTCACATCAAAAAGCAGTTGGGATTGAAGATCAATCAAGGAAGGCGTTATAGCTGGGGATATCCGGCGTGTCCGGAAGTGTCAGAGCATCAAAAGGTTTTTACACTTTTGCCAGCCGAAAAGATTGGGATGACATTAACTTCCGCAGGTCAATTAGTGCCTGAAGCATCAACTGCAGCGATTGTGGTTCACCATCCCGAAGCCAAATACTACTTTATCTAATCTTTGCTCCTCAGTGGTTTATGAATTTCAATATTCATTGGTGGAGTGTTGACATTGTTTGAGGACGTGTTACTCTGCAAGTGACTCTTTTGGTTCTCAAAAAAGTCACTAACCGATCGTTTGTTTTGCGCCACCCCAAACACGTGAGTGCCGGTAGCTTGCTAGGGTTACATGATGTTGATATGTGAATCAACGGAAAAGATTCCGCATTCAATTTCCTTCCGTTCTTAGATTTTTTGAAATCAAAAAGCGAGCGGTGCATCACACCGGGACAGACGCAGGCAAATAATCCGGAACTCTGTTCAATCTTGTGTTGTGAGTGAGAGCGCAGCACGCTTAATCTCTTTCATAGGAGAGCGTTATGAAGAAAATTCTTTCGGTTGCCACAATTCTCCTCGTGGTTTTCCAGTTTGCTGGTTTCGTTCAGGCTAGCGACAAAAATACAGCCAAGCGAAAGGTTCTAGATCCCGTCGGGATCAAACATTTAAAACAAGAAAGTTCAGGAAAGACCAAGGTTTCAATTTCGGATGCTACAGGCGCAGTACGTTTTGTCGCGTTCGATTCTGCCGGCTTGAAAGGGCTTGATAAAAAAGCATCGTTTCAAGATCAGTCAATGGCATTTTTTCAAAAACATGGAAGTATCTTTGGATTGAGAAATGCTTCAGTTGATTTGAAAATGACTGATGAAAAAAGCGACTTTCAAGGTGGCAAACATCTAACTTATGCGCAGTATTATTTTGGGGTTCCAGTATTTGCGGGAGTAATCAAAACTCACTTTGATACTGCGGGCCAGTTACGAGTGGTTAACGGCAACATCATTCCGGATATCAATGTGGATCCGAAACCCAACAGGTCATCGGATGATGTTGCTGCAACGGCCTTGGCCAGGATTATTGAATCGAAAGGAAAGGAAAAATCCAATACTGTTCAAGGAACACGACTGATGATTTTTCGTTCTGGAATGATTCAAGGTGTACCAGGACAGAATCATCTGGTATGGGAAGTTGAAGTTGGCAATGGAGCTGATGTTCGCGAGTTTGTTTATGTTGATGCGCATACCGGTAAGGTTGTGGATCAGATTACAGGAATTGCAGATGATATGAACCGTCAGGCTTACGATGGAAGGTACTTGAATGGAGTTCCACCAGAATATCCAAATACTCCCTTCTGGGTAGAAGGAGACGCTATTCCAACAACTGGTACTTGCCTACAGCAGGGAGGCTTTCCGCTTTGCAATCTTGAAGCTGACAACATGCTTATCAGTTCTGAAGAAACTTTCGAGTTCTTTGATAAAGCATTCGGTCGTGATTCGTTTGACGCTGTTGGCGGAAGGATGGATTCGATTTTCGATCGTGGATACTCCTGCCCGAATGCATCATGGAATGGAATCTTCATTTCATTTTGCCCAGGAACCACTACTGATGACGTTACGACACATGAATGGGGTCATGCTTACACTCAATACACGCACGGGTTGATCTATCAGTGGCAATCCGGAGCATTGAACGAATCGTATTCAGATATTTGGGGTGAAACCGTAGATCAGTTGAACGGTCGTATGACAGATAATCCGGGTGGTCCGCGCGCTGCAGGTCTGTGCAGCACATTTACTCCATTACCGCCAAAGGTTACGATTAACTCCCCTGCATCAATTGCCGGAGATAAAGCGGCTGGTACTGCAGCTTTCGGCTCACAAAGCTTTAGTGCCACGAACGATATTGTCTTAGCAAATGATGGCGACGATCCCCCGGCTGATGGTTGCAATCCAGGCGCTTGGCCAAATGCAGCACAAATCGCGGGTAAGTTTGCGCTTGTAGATCGCGGAACTTGCGGCTTTGTGGTAAAGGCGAAGAATGCACAAGTAAACGGTGCAGTCGGGTTGATTGTAGCGAACAATCAGCCAGGAATTGTAAACATGGCAGGTGTGGATCCTACAGTCGTCATTCCGTCACTTTCGATTCTGCAAACAGATGGTGCTGCAATTAAGACAGCGCTTCTGACCAACACAGTAAACGCCTCTATTAGCCGCGGTCAGACTGGAACCGACAATTCTGTGCGCTGGCTAGTAGGCGAAGATGCTTCTGCGTTTGGTGGTGCGATACGTGATATGTGGAATCCGCTTTGCTATGCGAATGCTGGCAAAGTAACTGATACCGAATACTTCTGCGGAACAGGCGATAACGGCGGAGTACATTTGAACTCAAGTATACCGAATCACGCGTATGCGCTGATTGTCGATGGCGGTGTTTACAACGGCCATACGATTACAGGGCTTGGGCTCACGAAAGCAGCTCATATTTATTTCCGTGCGATGACAATATATCAACATCCGGCTACTGATTTCGCTGCACATGAGCTAGCGATTGAGCAATCTGCCGCAGACTTGGTGGGCGTGAATCTTCCTGATCTGTTAACAGGTTTACCCTCAGGTCAAATCATTTCCAGTTCTGATGTAGCAGAAGTAGCAGAAGTGATGGACGCGGTACAAATGAGTACGCCGCCAACGCAATGCAACTTCCAACCACTTCTGGCAAAGAATCCACCACCATTGTGTGATCCTGGTGACAAACTTAAAAAACGTTTTGAAGATGGCTTCGAAGATGGCAACAGTTCAAATGCACAGTGGAGTGTCAGTCATGAAGCAGTAGTGCCTGCTGACTTTACTGATCGTGATTGGGTGATCGTTAACAATCTTCCTGACAATCGTCCGGGGAAAGCGTTCTTCGGTGTAAATCCGAATATCGGAACTTGTGCGCCGGGTGGAGATGAATCCGGAGTTCTTCACTTGACCAGTCCGAAGATTACGATTCCAGCTTCCGCGTCTGCACCAAGGATTTCCTTTGATCACTGGGTCGCAACGGAATTAGGATGGGATGGCGGTAATTTGAAGATCAGTGTAAATGATGGCCCATGGCAGACCATTCAGGCTGCTGATTTCATTTACAACCCATACAACCTGGTGCTGAACCCGGCTCCTGGGAACACTGACCCATTGGCGGGACAGCCAGCCTTCACCGGTACCGATCAAGGATCAGTTGATGGCTCATGGGGTCGTTCAATCATCAACCTTGCAGCTTATGCTGGTGCGAAAGATAAGATCAGAATTCGACTCGATATTGGAAACGATGGTTGTACCGGCTTATTCGGTTGGTACATAGACGATTTCCTGGTCTATACATGTAAGTAGTTCTATAGTTTTTGGAAACATCAAAAGGCGTCCTTATGGACGCCTTTTTTTTGGTGCGCCCGGCAGGGTCTTGAAGATGAAAGTTCTTTACAGACCCGGCAGGGGGGCTGTTAGCCGGACGGCAATGGTGTTCATCGCGAGATGAAATCTGAAGGAAGCCGCAGGCAAAGCGCTGGCTTGACGAACAGAAACCGCATAAAAGGCGAATCACCGCGGATGAGAAGGCCAATATCTTCAAAGTCCGGTACCTGCACGGAAGCGATGGTCGTAGATGCGGCAGGCATAAGCGTGAAGGAGTGTGCGCAATACCCGGGGAGATCTGTTTGTTTGCTAATAAAGTAGAGCTACCGAGGTTGAGAGACTTTGGGAAGAACAAGCAGAAGTCAGCCGAGGTCATAGTAGATTGAATCGACCCGATCGAAGGACCGAACGTGTTGTAAAGGAGAGAGCCTCGAATTTCGATGGTGACAAAAGACGCAGATGTGGGGGGTGAAAAACCCGGAGCGCCCGCGGGCGGTAGTGCACGGAATGCTCGAAAGCAGCGGGAGAGGGTGTCGAAAGCCACGGCAAGGAGAGGAAACTCAATCCATGAAACGAATCATTTAATGGAAGCGGTGGTCGAACGCGAGAACATGTTTGCAGCTTTGCACAGAGTAGAGGGTAACGCAGGATCGGCCGGAATTGATAAGCTAGCAGTAGAAGAACTGCGTCCATATTTACGTGAGCACTGGTTGGCAATCAAAGTAGAGCTGCTGGAAGGAAGATATCAACCACAAGCGGTACGCGGAGTAGAGATTCCAAAGCCCGGAGGAAAAGGAGTGCGCCAATTGGGCATTCCTACAGTGGTTGATCGGCTGATACAGCAGGCAATTCATCAGGTACTGCAACCGATCTTTGATCCAGGATTTTCTGAATCAAGCTACGGGTTCAGACCCAACCGAAGCGCGCATCAAGCGGTGCGTCAAGCACGGCGGTATGTAGGGTCAAGTCTCATTTTTCCTGTAAAAATGTTGTTCTCCTGAACATGATTGTTTATGCAACTTTTGAATCTTTAACGATTCCTTCTTTCAGTGAAATGAGCTGTTTTTGGATTTTGAGATTCATTTGCACTCCACGCCAGAGCCGCGAAGAAGCGATCAATGTTGCAAAGACATATTTCAAACAGGATTTTTCACTTTGAAAATAAGGAATGATTTTTGTACGTCGTTTTGCTTCTTCAAATAAACGCTCAATGAGATTTGTTGTACGCACCCGAACGCGATGTTCCGCAGGAAGTTTCAAGCACTGAAGGGTCGCTTCTAAATCTTTTTCAAAGCTTTCCATTGCTGCGGGGAATTTATCTTTGAATCGGTGAATCAATCTTTGTCCGGCCGCATATGCTGACTGATACGATTCAGCGGTAAATATTTTTTGGATCATCGGCTTAATTTCATGAATTGCAGCTTTTGGAAGCCGCGCAAGAATGTTGCGCATCTTGTGAACCTGGCATCTTTGCTTCAATGAATAAGGGAAAACTTCGCGGCACGCTTTCATCACACCTGAATTGCCGTCTAATACGATCATGAATGGTTCATTCAGTCCGCGTTCGGTCATGTCATGCAGAAAGGCGAGCCAACTTTCGAAATTTTCTTTGTTGCCCAATGAAAGATGGAGCAAGATTTTTTTCCCATCTTCCCGGATCCCATAGGCGGCAAGTACAGCTTCTTTGCTGCGTACTCCGCGCCGGACTTTCCAATATGCTCCATCCATGAATAAGTAGAGGATTTTTTCTTTCGATAAATCACGTTTGCGCCAAGCTTCAAAGTCTGAATGCAATTGATCGCTGATCCGGCTGATGACGCTTCGTGAAATTCCTTCGCCCGAAAGTATCTCAAGCATCGTTTCTTCAATGTCCCGTACTGAAAGTCCGCGAACCGCAATTTTTAAAATCAACTCATCCAGTTTTTCTGTCCGCCGCGTGTAAGCTTCCAAAAATGCTGAACGGAAACGCTCCCGGCTTTGGCGTACTTGTGGAACCTTTAATTCAATCGTTCCTTCCCCAGTCCGAATTTTCTTCGGCTCGTATCCATTGCGATATCCGCGGAATTCTTCGCTCTCTTCGGAACGTTTGTAATACCCACGGCCCAAAAATTCTTGTACTTCTTCTTCGATCGCTCGCTGCAGCATCACCTGCGCGCTTCGCAAAACAACTTCGCTCAACGAAAGTTTTTTCGCTCTGCGATCCTGCGCAAATTCCTTTACTAACACTTCGCTGGGTTGTATTCTTTCCATGGTGTGTTGTCCTCCTTTGCCCCTTCCGGATTCCACCGGAAAAGGCCTTTATAAAACTGTTCAGGAGAACAATACACCTTTTCTTTTTCTCTTCAGAAAAAAACTTTTTACAGGAATCTTAAGACATCACCGTATGTAGCGGAAGGAAGGAGATGGGTGGTAGATATTGATATGGAAAAGTTCTTTGACCGAGTCAACCATGATGTGTTGATGGCACGAGTGTCGCGCAAGGTCAAAGACAAACGGATACTGAAATTGATCCGGAGGTATCTGCAAGCGGGGATGATGAAAGGAGGACTGGTTTCGCCACGAAGTGAGGGAACTCCACAAGGCGGACCGTTATCGCCTCTGCTTTCCAACATCTTGCTTGATGATCTGGATAAAGAACTGGAGCGCAGGGGCCATCGATTCTGTCGTTTCGCAGATGACTGTAACGTATATGTGAAGTCAAAGCGAGCAGCAGAAAGAGTAATGGCAACATTGACTCAATACTTGCAGAACAGGTTGAAGTTGAAAGTGAATGCGGAAAAGAGTGCTGTTGATCGTCCGTGGAAGCGGAAGTTTCTAAGTTATAGCATGACGTGGGACAAACAGCCGCGATTGAAAGTTGCAGCCGAAAGCGTTCAACGTTTTAAAGCGAAGCTGAAGGAATTATTCCGCAAGGGGCGTGGACGCAATCTTGGACGGTTCATCAAAGAACTCAAACCAGTGTTGCTAGGATGGGTAAATTACTTTTCACTGGCTAATGTCAAGAGTACGTTTGATGCACTCGATGGCTGGATACGCCGAAGACTGCGTTGTGTGCTCTGGCGACAGTGGAAGCGATACCCTAAACGAGCCAAGAGTCTGATGAAGCAAGGAATCAGTGAAGTCCGTGCGTGGAAATCGGCTACCAACGGGCGAGGCCCATGGTGGAATGCCGGAGCATCACACATGAACGAAGCTTTTCCCAAAAAGTACTTTGATACACTTGGACTTGTGTCACTGCTTGATCAAGTGAAACGGATTCAACTTACAATATGAACCGCCGTATACGGAACCGTACGTACGGTGGTGTGAGAGGACGGTGGGGGTAACCTCACCTCCTACTCGATTGCTTAAGAATCATTAACGAATAACTATTTTCGCGCAGCGACTACAATAATCTTCCCGGGGATTTTAAATTTGTCAGAAACAAAATACGGATCAAATTTTACGCGGAGATCATTGTATAGCTCATTCATTTGATCCGAACTCAATTCTTTTAATTTATGCCGGAGTGAATCACTGATCTCCGAACGGTATTCAAAGAATTTTTCGAAATTCATTTGTGCTTCCATCAAGATGTCAACGACATGTTCCTGTACATTCGAAAATCCCGCATTTTCTACAAGAGCAGCGAGTTTTCCTTCATCACCAAAACGGAAGGCATCAGGCGCATCTGGCGGAATAGGATCGATTGAAATCATTTGCTCCACCGCTGCCATGAAAAGTTCATGAACTGGATTGTTTATTCGATGATGCCAAACAGCAATAGAAATGTGCCCTCCACTCTTCAGCACACGCCGCATATCGATTAAAGATTTTGGGGGATCAGGAAAAAACATGATTCCAAAGCGAGAGACAATCACATCGAAAGATTTGTCTCTGAACGGAAGCTGGTCACCTGAACAACGACAAAATCGAATCTGATCGAACTTCCTGTTATTTGCTTCCTGCCGTGAAGCTTCAATCATCTCCCAGATAATGTCGGTAAATGTGATTGCAACGTTGCTACCGTAGCGTTCAACAATACTCAGTGATGGTTCGCCCATTCCGCCAGCAATATCCAGAATTTCATTGCCCTTCGCAATTTCCGCTTTTTGGATTAACGCCTGCGTGGCTGGCGCAAACATTGCTTCGATGGTGTTTCGATGTTTGGTCCAATAGTACGCGGATTCTCGCCAGCGACGTATGGTTTCGTTAGCGTCCATACAATCCTTTCGGGAGCGCGGGCCTCCGTGCCCGCGGTGAATGGCGGGCAGAGACGCCCGCCCTCGAGTAAAAATCGAATCTTATTTTGTTGCCAGAATTACCGGTGAAGGACCTGGAATATCTACTGTCCAGATTTTCTTGAATCCGGCATCCTTCAACCATGCATTGTATTCTTTCATGGTATAAACGCCGCCACTTTCAGTATGAAGCAACATATTCAGTCCAAATACGAGCGGCATTACCGGTCCAGTGCGTTCATCATTCGGAACCATATCGGCAATTAACAATAGTCCATCCTCTTTCAAGGCATCAGAAGATTTTTGAATTAATTTTTGTCCCCATTCTTCACCTTCTGAATGAATGATGTGACCGAGAATTACCAGGTCATATTTTTTCTTACCGAAATCTATTTCACGTAAATTGCCTTCAATGTAACTGTAACGATCTGTGGCTTCAAAGCGTTTTGCAAAGTCGCGCGTAATCGGAGTTACTTCAGGATAATCAACAACCGTAACTTTTGCATCAGGAATCATTCTTGCGAAAGCAAGAGACCATGCTCCTGATCCTGCTGCAACATCAAGGATGTTTTTAATGGACTTTCGTTGTTCATTGCTGAGACTTGCTGCTACTGTATTTGCTCCCGCAAAGCTCAAAGGAAAAATTGCTGAGACTAGCTTTGGAAAAAATTCGCGTCCTGCTTGTTCATCATTTACTGCTGAAATCGGCTTGCCTGTTTTTACAACTTCAGTAAGTTGGTTCCAGTGCTGCAAATTTAGTTTCGTCTCTTCCGCAAATGATCCCATGTAAGGTTCCTTACCTTTTATTAGAAATGCAGCCGACACTGGTTCGAGGCCATATTCGTCGCCGCTCTTGTTGAGATAACCAAGTCCAACAAGTGCATCTAACAAATATTGAGTTCCGCGTGTATCTGCAGATGCTGCTTGAGCGATTTGGGATGCACTTCGTTTTCCGTTTGCAATATGAGTGAACACTTCCAAATCTATTCCACTGATTAATGCCATTGCGCTTCGTGCTGACCATAAAAGATCAGTAATCTGCTGAGGTGAAACTTTTGAATGATCCATAATAGCTCCTTATGTTTTGCGAACGTTAAAGAATTTATTGTAGGTTTTTTATGAAAATCGGCTACTGATTTCTGAGCATTAGCTCTCCTGGATATGGATTGAGATAAGTTTGTTCCTGCACCCACGAAACCAGATGTCTTTTGAAATGATGGTTTAGCAAGGTCAAAGGGACGATTAGTGGAATAATTCCACAGCGATAATTTTCGATGCACTCAATTAGTTCCGACTTATCCTGGGCATCCAGCTTCTTTTTCAAATAACCAATTAAATGATACAGGACATTCGCATGCTTGCGTGGAGTTGCGTGAAGCATTAGCGCACTCATATACAAAGATCGATATTCCGGAAGAATTTTCTGGATTGATTTTTTCCCGGCTTGAGCTACCAATTGTCCGAGCTGTTGATAATGCGTGCGGCTATGGGCAAGGATCGCGAGTTTTTGTCGCGTATGGAAATTTACAAGATCTTTTGGACGCGGTTGAGAATTTACAAAATCAATCCAACGGTAATAAGAAAATACTCGTTCAATAAAATTTTCACGTAATTTCCAGTCTTGTAATCTTCCCTCTTCTTCCATCGGCAAATCAGGAAACTGATTCATCAATGCTTCTGCAAACAATCCGCTGCCTGTTCGTTGGCTGGAGTTTGAATCGCTGTAAACACGCACCCGAAATATTCCGCAAGAAGGTGAATCTTTTTTTAGAATGAATCCATGAAGTGATTTCTGTTGTAATTCTGATAGACTCTGGCTCGCATAAGCATTCATTTTATCGGTCAAATCTTGTCCGGTTTTATTTGTTATCAAATGTACGATGTCATTGATTTTGACAAGCTTCATACTTTCACGTGGTGTTCCCAGGCCGATTTCCATTTCAGGACAAACCGGAACCCACGAAAAATAATTGGCCAAAGTGCCAGTGATAAATGAATCGCGTTTGTGACCGCCATCATATCGGACATTCTCACCCAATAAACAACGGCTGATTCCTATGCGGATTTCAGGATGCGACTCTTTTGGTTTAGAAATAGTCATATCAAATGAGAGCCTAGCCTCTGCGAAACAGGGCCAAAATTGCTGTCAGCAAAAGGCTGACCAGAATACAGGTGACTACCGGAAAATAAAATTGGAATCCATCTTTTTTGATGTGTATATCGCCCGGTAAGCGTCCTAGCCACGGGATGGAGCCCGCAAATGTTAAGACTAACCCTACCAGGAACAAAACGATTCCGGCGATGATGAGAGTTTTTCCAAAATCAAATGTGACCATATGAAATAGATTATAGGTTTTTAGAGTATTTGCACGTAACCCGTATTCACCTGGCTGGGTTTAACCATTTGAAAGAGGTTTAGCAATGAAACGAGGGTTGATTTTTTTCACGCTTGCAGCGATTTCACTTTTCGGTTTCAAGTTATTTCTGCCGGAGGAAGCGCCGGCAACGACGATGCCTCTACCAAAAATCGATTCAGCCTTTCAACCCGTGTGGAAGGAAAAAGGAATCCATCCTTCATCATTGTCGAGCGATGAAGAATTTGTACGAAGGATTTACCTCGATCTAACCGGTAAAATCCCTTTGCCGGTTAGAACGCGAACTTTCCTTGAATCGAAAGATCCCAATAAACGATCGCATTTGATCGATGAACTGCTAAATGGAAGCGACTATGCGAAATATTTCGCATCGCAATGGACCACTCTTTTCCTTGGTCATGAGCGAACACGATTTGTGGATCGCGATGCATTTGAAGATTGGTTCGAAAATCAATTCCGCGAAAATGTTCCGTGGAATGAAACAACAACTTCCCTTTTAACTGCCCGCGGCTCACTGTTAGATGCACCACAGCTCAACTGGTTTGCAAAACAGAAATTGGATGCTGCAAATCTAGCCGATGATACTGCCCGATTTTTTCTGGGAGTCCAGCTTGGATGTGCGCGATGTCATAACCATCCACATGATGATTGGAAACTGGAAGACTTTTACGGCCTTGCTGCTTTTTATTCAGGAATGAAACGGGATCGCAATTTAAGTTTTGATGAAAAGATGACGTATCGCAATGCAAGGAAAGCGCGTGAAGAAATGAAAGAGCAGTTGAAAGCAGATGGCAATAAATTACGGGACGATCCGAAATTGCGAGCAGAACTGCGGATGAAAGCAAAAGAAAGCATGAATGATGTTCGTGGGATTGTAAGAATCGTTCAACAAAACGATGGAAAGATTGAAACAGAAATTAAGGGCGAACCAAAAACATATCAAGCAAAATTCTTGATGGAACCGTCACCGGCTCATCTGTCCGCACAACCGCTGCAACAATTGGCTTCATGGATTACATCGCCTCAAAATCCTTATTTTGCGAAAGCATTCGTGAATCGTACCTGGGCGATGTTGATGGGCAAAGGCATTGTTGATCCTGTTGATGATATGAGCAAAACGAATCCGCCATCAATGCCGGGATTGCTCGATTCGCTGGCGGATGATTTCGTCAAAGATAATTACAACGTCAAAAATCTGATTGCGAAAATCGCTAATAGCCGAGTGTATCAGCTTTCATCTCAAACGCAGCAAAGTGTGGAATCAAAATTGTTTGAAACCGGGAAATTGCAAATGATGAATGCCGATCAGCTGCTTAACTCTATGCTGGTGGCTACTTCGGTAGATAAAGTGTTGCGTGTGAAATCCAAGGGTGAATATGAAGAACGAAAGTCGATGGTGAAGAAGTATTACGTTTTCTTGTTTGATAACGATGACAATCAAGGCAATCAGGAAGAATTTCAAGGCACAATTCCGCAAGCTTTATTTTTGATGAACGGCAAGATGACGAATGATGCATTAAGGCCTTTTGCCTCAAATACAACATCGCGCGTGCTTTCCGATTATGAAGATCCGGCAAGGCGGATCGAAGAACTTTATTTGGGAACGTTAAGCAGAATGCCCAGCGCGCAAGAAAGCCAAAAATTAATAGCTTACGTTGGGCAAAATGGAAATAAAGATAGTGCGTATGAAGACATTTTGTGGTCGTTAATGAATAGCCATGAATTTCTATTTAACCACTGAGACGCAGAGGAACATATGGAATGTAATCGAAGGCAGCTTTTAAAATTCGCAGTACAAGGCGGATTCGCGTTAAGTTTTTCGCAGGTTCTTGGCGTAAGTACGCTATTTGCAGGTCCATCGGCAAAAGCCAAGTCGTGCATCGTGTTATGGATGGCCGGTGAGCCGAGTCAGCTTGATACATTCGATCCAAAACCTGGCACATCAACCGGAGGCGAGTTTAAAGCGATCTCAACGGCAGTTGATGGAATTCAAATCAGTGAACATCTTCCGTTGTTAGCGAAAGAAATGAAAGATCTCGCAATTATCCGTTCCATGACTTCCAAAGAAGGTAATCACGATCGCGCACGTTATTACGTTCATACAGGTTATGCGAGAGCCGGAGTTACGCAGCATCCATCTTTCGGATCCATTGTTGCAAAAGAGTTAATCGAAAAATCTGAAGGTTTACCTGCGTATGTAAGTATCAATGGACCAGCAGAAGGAGCCGGATTACTGGGTGTAAATTTTGCGCCATTTGTAATTCGTAATCCAGAAAAGCCTCCGGAGAATCTTGCCTACGCAAATCGCGTAACCCGTGAACGATTTGATAATCGAACTGAATTACTTGATGTAGTCAACTCACAATTCGCATCGACACACAAACAGGAAGAGATTTCAAAGAAAGAAGCGATTTATCATCGTGCAATGGATTTAATGAACTCCCCTTCTCTTACTGCATTTGATCTTGAAAAAGAACAGAGTAGTGTCCGAGATCGTTATGGAAGAAACAAAACCGGCTCAGCATTTTTGATGGCGCGGCGGCTCGTTGAGCATGGTGTGAAATTTGTAGAAGTTGAAATGAGCGGTTGGGACACACACAGCGACAACTTCACGGAAACTAAAGCTCTGATGCAGGAATTGGATCCCGCGTATTCAGCATTGATTAGCGATTTGCGCGAAAGCGGTTTACTTCAATCTACACTGGTTGTATGGATGGGTGAATTCGGACGCACTCCAAAGATCAATGGTAAAGCGGGACGCGATCACTGGCCACAAAATTGGTGTGCTGTTGTTGCCGGCGGTGGAATTCACGGCGGACAAATTATCGGCGCAACCGATAAATCCGGAGCATCGATTGATGAACACGCAGTCTCGGTTCCGGATCTGTATGCAACATTGTGCCGCTGTCTTGCAATCGATGATGCGCAGTACAATTCGTCGCCTTTGGGCCGGCCTATTCGCATCGTGGATTACGGAAAGCCCATCACCGAGTTAATTTGAGTACTTGCCTCATCTCTGCGGTAAAATAATTTAAAGCCAGGAGCTTTAATGCCGCAGGAAGAGCGTACTATCGTTAAGTTCAGTAGATTCTTGAGCAGCTTTTCTGTAATCGGTATGTTTCTTGCCATTGCATTCCTATCGATGATAATTCTTGGTCTCGCAAGTCATCTTGAAAACCTTGCCCCCGCAGAATTCCGCATGATTCTCGACGTCTTAAAAAATCGATTCATCCGGTGATGTCGAATTTAATCAGCGCCTTATTTTATTTTTCATACTTTGCAGCAATCGGAATCTATGTTCCTTACTGGACTCTATACTTGCGCGACCTGGGACTTTCTTCACTGCAAGTTGGCACATTATATTCGATCCCCTCGCTCGCTCGCATCGTAATCCCTCTACTTGTTGGATATTTCGCCGATCGATTCAACCAGCGCCGTTCATTATTGATTGTGGCCGCACTTGGTCAGCTCATTCCGCTGTCATTGATCTTCTGGTTGCATACTTACGCATATCTTCTAATTCTTATCTCCGCATTTGCGTTCTTCAATTCAACAGTACTACCGCTTGGTGAAGCTACAGTTCAAGAAGAACATGAAAAAGGCAGTCTTGATTATGGAAGAACGCGATTGTGGGGAACGCTAAGTTTTATTTTACTGGCAATTGTTTATGGCAAACTGTTGGACTTTGTCGGTAACTCCTGGATCCTGAACGGAATCATTTTTTGTTTTGCGATTCATTGTTTTTTCACGTTCATGATGCCTGAAGGCAAAATATCTTTTAAGATGCAATCGGATAGAGTCCGTGTTGTATTTCTAACGCCAAATACATGGATTTTCTTTGGCTGCGTGATGATGATGAATATCGGTCATGGAACATTTTACGGGTTTTATTCCATCTATCTTGCGGATTTAGGGTTTAAAGAATCAGGAATCGGGATTCATTGGGCGGTAGCTGCGACAACCGAGTTAATTATTTTTATGTACGCGTCACGGATATTGAAACGATTTCGCGCGGAAACCCTAATCTCGTTCTGCTGTCTCGCAGCAGCTGCCCGTTGGTTTCTAACAGCAACTTTTACTTCATTCGGCTTGCTGACTGCCTTTCAATCACTTCATGCATTTACCTTCGGGTTGTTTCATGCAACATGCCTGATTTTGCTTCATCGCATTTTTCCAGTTGGATCGCGCTCTATCGGCCAATCACTTTATACGACTTTAGGAAACGGTGCCGGAAATTTTGTCGGAATTATATTTGCCGGAATTTTTTGGGACCAATACGGCGGGAAACTTTTTTATGTAAGCAGCGCAATCATGGTTGTCGCTTTCTTTCTATCGATTTTATTGAACCGCGGAGTCTCGAATTCAGCTACGGCTGGGGCGGTGGTGGATCAGCAACCCGCTTTTCAGGGTCATCCAGGAAAACAGATCTGATTGTCATCTCGTTGACTTTCTCATATGCGACATTGTGTTCTAGCATGTAGATCGTTTCCCATGGGCAATATTGAGCACAGTAGGTACAACCAATACAGCGTTCTAAATCTACTTCAACTAAACGGCGAAGATCGAAATGTTCCGGGCCAGGAACAAGTTCAATGCAATCAACCGGACAAACTACAATGCAGGCCTCGCATCCGGTACAAGCGCTTTGATCAATTACCGCAAGCTGTTTCGGCTGTTTCTTTCTTGGTGGCTTTAGCTTATTTGTATCCATTTTTAAAGAATAATAAGTATAAGCATTCGTTGATATTAGATCAATAGATGAGCCTGAAACGCTGATTGGGAGCCACTTTCCAGAGATTTTGTCATTGACCATTTTTATTGCGCGGTGATATAATGCCGCCAAGTTTTTGCTGGTAGGAGGTGTAAGGAAAATGAATAAGAATGACCTGATTGGAAGAATTTCCAAGGAGTTGCGTTGTCCGAAGGTCACCGCAGCCAATGCTTTGAGGGCCACTTTTGAAACGATTTCCGATGCATTAAAAAAGGGGCAATGTGTTACTTTGGTGGGGTTTGGTACATTTCTAACCACCGAAAGAAAATCTAGAAAAGGCAGAGATCCTCGCACCAAAAAAGTGATTCATATCCCTGCAAAAAGGGGCCCGAAATTCAGGCCGGGTAAGGAATTAAAAAAAGCGGTCGCCAAGAAATAGTGTTTGAGTTTGGATGAACGTGATTTCAACACGAAGTCACAACGACACTAAGTTACAAATATTTATCTTAATTTTTTTTCGTGTTCCCGTTGTGCCTTTGTGACGTCGTGTTGAAATAAGTTTGGCCTCCTAGGCAGGTTTCAATTTCCGAAGATGATTTAGATTTTCACTTACAATTCCGCAAACCTGATCCATATCTTTTTCTGAAATATCGATTCCCGGTGTGAATAATATTGCGCCGCGGGCAGCATCTGCATCAATTCCAATCGCTTTTAACACATGCGATTCTTTTTGCGCATACTCATAGCATGTAGAGCCGGTGCTTGCTCGAATACCTTCCGCCAGCAATAGCGAAAGCAATGCCTCGCCATCAACATCCGCTAACGCGTGAATGTTGTCACATAGGCGACTACTGCGGGAGCCAGTGATCGGAATTTGAAGATCATCGAAACATTGAAAGAACTTTTTTTGAATCCCTGAAAGTTGCTGTTTCCATTTATGTTTCAATTGTTTATTGATCTCTGCAGCTTTTCCAAATCCAACTATATTTGCGATGGATTGTAATCCCGCACGCATTCCGCCCTCTTGCATACCACCGTGGATTAATGGAACGATCCGTGTGCCGTCACGAACAAATAGTACAGCGACTCCGGGAGGAACGATAGATAGCATTTGATGAAATGCTTGCAAGATCAAATGGCAGCATTTGCAGGTCCAGGTCTTCATAACAGATAAATTGAATTGCATCCGTGTGGAAAATAACTTCAGGAAAACGGCTTTTTAAGTTCGATAACTTTGCAATATTTTGAATGACTCCAACTTCGTCGCTTGCTGATTGAATGGAAACTGCAAAGGTGGAAGGCAGGATTGCATTCGCAACATCGTCCGGATTTATCATGCCTTCTCTATCAACCGGAACTATCGTTACTTTACAACCATGCCTGTTCAGAAATTGTGCTGTTTGATAAATGGAAAAATGCTCAATAGCGGAAATGACAATATGATCTTTCTTTCCTGACCAGGCTTGAGCTAATCCTTTCAATGCCCAGTTATTTGCTTCCGTTCCAGAAGAGACGAAAAAAATTTCTGAACTTCTTGCCTTGATGAGACCTGCAATTTGTTGGCGTGTGAGCTCCAGAGCTGCTCTAGCGCGTTCAGCTCCGTCAGATTCAGTCAAAGGATTTTCATATTCCACGGTTATGAAAGAAAGCATGCTCTGAGTCACGTCATCAAGAGGCCGTTTTGAAAAGGCGTTGTTAAAGTAGAATGACATTATTTTAGTTTGCGAATGTAGACATGGAATTCATCTCCATGTTCTTCAATGAAAACAAGCTCATTACCGGACGTTGTGCACCATGCCGGCATGTCTTCCAATATTCCGGGATCGTCTGAAAGTACCTTCAAAATCTCGCCCTTGCTCATCTGTTTTACTTTGGCCGCTGTCTTAATAATTGGGATTGGGCAAAGCAAACCAAATGTATCGAGAACCGCAGCGACTGGAATCTCTTTTGCCATCTCTTATAATAGCTTACTGTCGTTAATGCATTATTTCATGATTCGAGGGTGCCACGAATGAAAAATTTCTTGTACTCGATATTTATTTTTGTATTAGCCATTAACAGCAGCCTCACCGCTGAGGAAAAAAAGTCGAAGAATGATGAAGAGGAACAGACACAAACAATGCCAACAATCAGTTATGAAGTTTTACTGGAAGGAACATTTAGTGGAATCAAGGAACCCCTTCAGAAGGTGATTACGACAAATGAAGAATGGGAAGAATTATGGAAAAAACATGTGAGCGTGATCGTACCGCAGCCCCCGGTACCTGAAATTGATTTTGAGAGCAATGTGGTAGCGGCTCTTTTCGCAGGTGAAAAAATGAAGAGTGGCTATCAGATCCGTTTGAAAGAAGTAGTGCCTCAAGGCAAAGACGTAATTGTCCGGTACAAAATGGTGGAACCTCCAGAAAATAGCTTTACGCTTACAGTGCTGACGCAACCATTCATTTTCATAAAAATACCGAAACCTGAAGGCACGGTTCAGCTGACACAACAGGAAGCTACGCCAACTAAGAAGTAAAACGTAAGCGTGAGAGGATCTTTTTACGTTTTACGCATTACGTTTTACGATCAGTAAAAATCGATATCAAATTTGTCGATCTTGCCTTTCTTTTTCAAAAGTAACCTAGCCTTGTCATGAGAATCCTTAGCATCATCCCAATCAAGCACTTTCTTCACCAATGCTTCAGCACGTTCAGGCTCATCCTGGATGAAATAGACTTGGGCAAGCGATAAATAAGTCCCGCGCATGATCCACCATGGTTGGTGTACTTGCGGATCGTTGAGTTTCTCTAAAATCTCTTTCGCCTGATTGTATTCTTTCTGCTGAATCAAAGAGCGGGCGGTCCAATAGCGGGTTTCCCTTTCCATTGGCAGATATAAAGCAACAACTTTTTCTTCTGAGCCACCATTACTCTGCGAATAGTTTAGAATTTTTGAGTGTAATTCTTTGAACCACGATTCTGATTCGTCGAATTTGGAGGAGTAATAAAGATTGATTCCTTTATAAAGTCTGACATCAAAGCTGTCGGGAAAACGTGCAAGCAAGTTGTCGCACATCTGGATTCCGAATTTTGGGATCTTTTCATAATAGGTGTAGATGATTGCAAGAGTTCGCCCTGCTTCAGCTGAAACAAGATTTCCTTTTTCGTAGGCACGAATTAATTGCTCTGATCCTTCTTTCCTATTACCGCCGGGAAGAAACATGAACGTACGCAAAAATTTGATATACGACGGCAGCGCGTCCGCAAAATAATTAAAGGATCCCAGGAAATAGTAGGCATCATTGATGTCCGGGTCATTTTCCACCAGGAGCTCGGCGTTACGCTTCATCTGTTTGCCAAGCTGGGCAGTGGGCCACCATTCATTTTCAGTCGCTGCAAGTTGGGCGCGCATTCCCAAAATACCGGTGTAAAAGAAAAGAGCTTCATTATCATTTTGGATATACGGTGTTGTTTGTCTTTCGGCGAGTTCAAATAATTCCTGCAATTCATCTTTATCGCTTTTGTTGTAAGTGGAGAGCCACATCATTTTCAACTTTACAAATGCCTGAAGAAAGGTGCCGACGCGATCATCTGGTTTTTGATGATTGTAAGTTTTGACTTCAGAATAAGCTTCAAGAAGATGGCCATTGTTCATTTGACCAAGAGGTTGAAGTAATTCGGGCGGAAGTGTTAGTTCTTTGGCGAGACAGGGAGAGGCAATGAGTAGAAAAAGAAAAACATAATGGCGCATTGGAAGCGCTTAGAGTTGGCGGATCACTACGGTTCCGGCGACTTTATCGTGAAGCCCCCGTTTCATCTCTTTATCGAAAAGAATCATCCAATATGTTAGGCCGCAGATTGAACCACCGATTGCTTGCATCAAAACACGAATCAACGCTTTGCCAATTCCGATCGGGAATGTACCATCAGCACCAACAACTCTTAGTTTCATTATTTTCTTTCCGAAAGTAGCGCCCTTCTTACCGGTCAAAAACACCATGTACATAAATGCGGTTGCGATCGCTAATATTGATCCAAGCCCAACCAGGAGTGTGCTAACCGTTCCTGGATCCATTACAACAGTTCCAAGCAAAATCAAACCATAAGCAGGGATCATAAAAAGCGACATAATCAGGCCATCAAGAAGATAAGCAATTAAGCGCGGACCAAATCCGGCATATTCTTCGCGACCAGTGCGCAAGGCTGGTGCAGGTCCTGGTGGTTGATAGCCAGGAGTTAATGGATGAACCGGTGCGGCAGGTGGTACCGCAGGTTTAGCTCCTGCAGGTGCAGGAGGTGGCGGTGGAATTGAAGATCTTGCAGCTTGAGGTGGTGGAGGCGGAGCAAATGGTTTTGGTGCGGGTGCATGAGAAACGGGGGCTCCGCAAGATCCACAAAAACGTGCTCCGGCTTCGATCGGTTTTTTACATGATGAACAAATCTGCGGTGCTGCTTCGGCGCGTGGTGGAGGTGGCGGTGGCGCAGCAGATGGAATTGGCGGAGGTGGTGCAGGTGCCGGAGCTGGAGTCGGTGGTGCAACAGGCTGAGGTTTCGGTGGTGGTGGAGGCGCTGGCTTAGCTTGTTCCGGTACTTCTACAGCACTTGTCGGCCGCTCATTCGGATTCAGGGAAGCAACATCGGCTTGAGTCTTATTCGGCTCGGTGATTTCGGATGGCATTCCCTCTTTAGGAAGTATGAATGTAGCTTGAATCTGATCTTCATCTTCAAATACTAACTGTGCGTTGCCAAGCTGAACTTTATCGTTATGAGATAATTTTTGCTGAGTGATTTTCTTGCCGTTTACGTAAGATCCATTTGAACTATTTTTGTCTATGAGGTAATAACCATCATCCTTTTTTTCAACCCAGGCATGTTGCCGGGAAACGCTTGGGTCCGCAATTACAAGCTTATTTGTTGCTTCACGACCGATCGTTGTCAGCTCTTCATTAACCTCGCATTCCTTCAATAAATTTTCACGGTCCATGAAATTCAGCTTCGCCATGCAAAATTTCTCCTTACTGTACGAATAAGAATACCGTTACGTGAAAGGATGATAGCAGGAAAAAACGCTATAAGTCAAACATTTGCAGGTTAACATTAACGTAGTACTACGATAAATTTATCGACGCTGAACTGATTCTTTAAGGTATTGGCCTGTGACGGAACTCGGGTTTTGTGCGACCTTAAGTGGAGTGCCTTCCGCGATGACTCGTCCGCCATATATGCCGCCTTCAGGTCCAAGGTCGATAATATGACCTGCATTCTTAATCACGTCGAGATTGTGTTCAATACAAAGAACACTATTGCCGGATTCGATCAATTTTCTAAAACAACGAAGCAGTTTTGCAATGTCATCAAAGTGAAGCCCAATTGTCGGTTCATCAAAAATATACAAGACTTTATTTTTGCGAGGTTGCGAAAGATGAAATGCAAGCTTTAAGCGTTGTGCTTCCCCACCGCTCAATGTGACTGTTGCCTGACCAAGTCGTAAATAATCCAATCCTACCGAAGCGAGCAAGTACAATTTTTCAAGAATCTTAGGATGTCCGCCAAAAAACTGCATCGCTTCTGTCACAGTTAAATTAAGGACTTCATAGATGTTTTTGCCGTTCAGTTGAACTTCCAGAACTTTTTCTTGATACCTTCGACCTTTACAAGCATCACATACTAAAACCACATCTGCCAAAAACAACATTCCGACACGAATATTCCCATCACCTTCACAAGATTCGCAACGCCCGCCGGGAATGTTAAAGGAAAAATCTGAAACTGTGAGTCTGTTTTTTCGGGCCGTAGGTGTTGAAGCAAATAGAGCCCGGATATCATCAAAGAATTTCAAATAGGTTGTCGGTACTGATTTTGAGCTTCTTGATAATGGAGACTGATCGACCATGACAACATCATTCAAATGTTGCGCTCCTTCGATGCGGTCATGCGCTCCAACCGGCCCTTGCCAATCTCCGAATTCCTGACGCAACGCCGGATAAAGAACATCTTGAACCAAAGTGCTTTTACCTGAACCCGAAACACCGGTAACACAAACGAATTTATTCAGAGGAAATTTCACATTGATATTTTTGAGATTGTGTTCACGTGCACCGTGCAAAATAATTTCTTTAGCTGATTTTGCAGGAATCTTAGCAGGGGCAGCGCTTCCAAAACCATCCACATGTTTTTCGCCCCGCAAATATTGCGCAGTTAAGGATGTTGGAAATTTCATCAATTCATCAACTGTTCCAGAAAAGACCAGTTCACCACCGCGCTCACCCGCATGTGGACCTAAATCGATGATGTGATCAGCCTGGCAGATCATATCTTTATCGTGTTCAACTACGACAACGGTATTTCCGATCTCGCACAAGTTTTGCAAAATGCCTGTCAGCCGATCGATATCGCGTGCGTGTAATCCGATGGAAGGTTCATCCAAAATATAAAGCGTGCCGACAAGTGATGATCCAAGGCAGGATGCAAGATTGATCCGCTGTGCTTCCCCACCGCTCAAAGTTCCGGAACGTCGCTCGAGTGTTAAATACTCAAGCCCAACATCAACCAGGTATCGCAATCGTCTTTTGATTTCGGGAAGAATCTTCCCTGTAATCTGTCCTTCTTTTTTGGTTAGCTTTAATCCATTGATAAATTCCAATTCTTTTTTAACATCCATCTGACAAAGCTGACTGATATTAATTCCATTAACTTTGATATTTCGAGCTTCTTTGCGAAGCCGCTCTCCTTTACATTCCAGGCATTGATAGTACCCTCGATATCGTGCCAGAAAAATTCGAACCGAAACTTTGTAACGTTTATTTTGAAGCTCTTCAAAAAAGCCGCGAATCCCGGAATAATCACCTTTTCCATCCCATAAAATTTTTCGCTGTTGCTCGGTCATTTTGGAAATCGGTACATCTTGCGGTAAGGAACGCTCGCGCTTTGCGTCGTGATACATCCAGCGATATTCGGAACTATTCCATGGAGCGATCGGAAATTCTTCCAAACTTAATGAGGCATCCGGAATAACTTTCTTTTCATCCAGTTCCATGATGTTTCCAAATCCCTGGCATCTTGGGCAGGCACCATATGGATTGTTGAACGATAAGATTCGCGGATCGGGTTTCAAATATAAGATTCCGCAATTACGGCATTCGAATCGATCACTGTAGGATGTTTTTGAATTTGCGGACTCTACAATCGCTCGTCCGTTGCCTTCACGAAATGTAGTTTCCAAAGCGTCGGCAATCCTTTGTCGATTCCCTTTTAGCCGGATACGATCAACAAGAACATAAAATTCAACAGCCGTCTCACCTATAGCTTTTTCTTTATAAAAATCATCCAGCTCCATGATCTCTCTGTCGGATACAACGCGATAAAATCCTTTTCGTTTCAAATCCAGAAGCGTTTTGTGTGAAAGACCTTCCGGAATCGGAAATCCGATTTTAAGAACCTCATCCGACGGAACTTTTTGTTCTAATTCAGCAAGAATAGAGACGGGCGAATCTGCTGTAACTTCTTGTCCGCATTGATAACAGAATGTTTTGCCGATTCGCGCAAAAAACAGGCGGAGGTAATCATAAATTTCGGTAATCGTTCCAACAGTCGATCGTGGATTAGCCTGACTTGTACGTTGCTGAATTGCGATCGCGGGATAGATCCCTTCAATAGAATCCACATCAGGCTTTTCCATCTTTTCCAGGAATTGCCTTGCATAGGTGGAAAGAGATTCCACATATCTCCGCTGACCTTCAGCGTACAGAGTATCTAGTGCCAGGCTGGATTTTCCGGAGCCACTCACACCTGTGATGACTACATATTTTCCGGAAGGAATCTCCACATTGAGATTTTTCAGATTATGGGTGCGTGCTCCGCGAATAATAATTTTGTTTTCCATGATGATGCAGAACGCTCCGGAGAAAAGATAAATTCGAAAGGTGAGAAAAGGTCAGCTGCTCACTCCGGAGCCGTATGGTAGAAAGTAAGAGTTACATTGGCGAATGTCAAAGTATCGCCATTTTTTAAAGGGACAGGCGTTCCGGTTGCCAAACGCTGGTTATTAATAAATGTGCCGTTCACTGTTCCAATTTCTTCAATCAATGCAAAGTCGCTTTCATTCTTTACAATTTTTGCATGTCGGCGGGATATAAACCGTTTTGGATCCTCATCCGACAAATCGATTTCCGGAATTGCACCAGTTACACGATCTACTCTGCCGATGTAGGCTTCATTCTTTGTAATCGGAAATGTTCTGCCGGATACAGTAGAAACAAGATATGCCTTAATTTCGGCACCTGTATCCCTTTTGGCTTTCGCTTTTTGAGACACCTCAGCCGCATTCAGCATTTCCGTTGAAGCATGCATCAATTTTTCGATCTGAACATTGGCTTCGCGCAATCTCAAGGAAAGTTTGCGCATAATACGGATTGCGATTTCTACGTTGGATTTGATCATGGCAACAAAGTTGGCGCTATTGATCCTGATCAAATCGCAATCTTCTTCCGCCTCGGCGGATGCGGATCGAGGCATGCCTTCAAGAACCGACATCTCTCCGAAGAAGTCACCTTTTTCTAGAACAGTCAGAGTCTGATCAAAACCGTCAATGTTTTTGAAGATTCGGATTTTGCCGCTCTGGATAATGAACATTTCATTGCCCAAATCTCCCTCGGCAAAAATCTGATCAGCCTTTTTGAAGTGAACACGATATTTCTCAAAGGGCTCCGAAGACATAAAGTTACGTGATATTTTAGAGGCGATTGAAATTACAGTCAACGTTAACCGTCGTGAAGGTGTTATTAGAAGAGAGATTATTGTAGTCGAGGTTACAAAATGAAACGAGTTGCGCTATTGGTGTTTTTCCTTTTTATCGCCCACTTCGGAGTATGCGAAACAATCGTAATTGAACATGCCACGTTGTATCCGGCCACGAGGGGAATAATCCCTGATGGTTCGATCGTTATTGTCGATGGAAAAATATCGGAGATCGGATCTGGCATCACAGCGCCGTCCGGAGCGAAGGTCATTGATGGCCACGGCAAACACGTTCTGCCAGGATTCATTGATACCCATTCACATATGGGCGTTTATGCCTGGCCCGGTGTTGATGCCAACTCAGACGGAAACGAACTTACCGATCCGATTTCGCCTCAAGTAGACGCTCTTGATTCTGTTTATCCGCAGGATCCAGCCTTCAAACGAGCGGCCGCTGGTGGTGTGACTACAGTTCAGATCCTTCCAGGCAGCGGAAATCTTATTGGCGGAAAAGCGGTGACTCTTCATGTAATGCCTGATGCAATCACAGTTGAAGAAATGGTTTTTCGTGAAGCCCCGCGTGGAATAAAAATGGCGCTGGGTGAAAATCCGAAAAGAGTCTACGGTGATAGAAATCAACTCCCTTCAACGCGCATGGGAAATATTTATTTGCTTAGAGACGCCTTTATCAAAACTCAAGAGTATCGTGAAAAATGGAATCGATATAACTCTAAGAAAGATGATTCTGCACCTGAACGAAATTTGAAATGGGAGACATTGAGTCAGGTTCTTGATGGAACGCTGCTTGTTCATGTGCATTGTTATCGTGCTGATGAAATGATGCATATGATCGAAATCGCAGATGAGTTCAAGTTCAAGATCAAATCATTTCAGCATTCACTTGAAGCCTACAAAATAGCTGACATTCTTGCTCAGAAGAAAATTGCAGCAGCAACCTGGGCAGACTGGTGGGGATTCAAGATGGAAGCATGGACTGGAGTGCCGTGGAATGCTGCATACCTTGTTTCAAAAGGTGTTGTGGTAAACATGCATTCCGATAGCAGCGATATCGTTCAAAGATTGAATGTAGAGGCGGAAAAGACATTGAAGTATGGCATGAACGAAGCGGATGCATTAAAGACGATCACCATCTTCCCCGCTCAAATGCTGGGAATTGATTCGATTACCGGCAGTTTAGATAAAGGCAAATTTGCCGACATCGTTATCATGGATGGCCCACCTTTCAGTATTTACAGTCACGTTTTGCAAACGATGGTTCGCGGAAAGACTACTTATGATCGCAGTTTAGCGCAGGAGATGAGCCGATGAGAAAAAACTTGATCCTGATTTTTATGTTCCTCATCAGCAATGCGTTGATATTAAGTGCGGCAGATGAAACCATTGCCATCATCAATGCAAAAATCTATACGATGACAGGTGCACCAATCGACAATGGAGTTGTGATTTTGAAAGATGGCAAGATTGAAGATATCGGCACCGGAATTCAACCTCCTGCTGGTGCGCGTGTAATCGATGTATCCGGAAAAACAGTGCTTCCTGGATTTATCGATTCGAATTGTCATGTTGGTCTGGAAGAAGTAAATCAAGTTAAAGCCACGGTTGATGATTCGGAAGCAACAGATCCAGTGACTCCGCAGTTATCGGTAATGGATGCATTTTATCCCGACAGTAAAACGATTGAAGTTACGCGCTCGAATGGTATCACCGCAGGAATTGTTGCTCCTGCTGATGAAAACGTTTTAACCGGAATGAGCGCTGTTGTGGAATTTTCCGGCAATCGACTGGATCAAATTGTTCTGAAATCTCCATCCGCGTTGCATGTCACATTAGGAGAGGCGCCGAAAGCTACTTACGGACAACGCAACAAAATTCCCTCAACTCGCATGGGCACAGCAGCTGTACTTCGTGAAGCATTTCAAAAAGCGAAAGAATATGATCAGAAGTGGAAGGATCAGTCAAAACCCAAAAGCGACGAGAAAAAAGGAAAAGAATCTAACGAACGCAATTTAAAATCGGAAGCGGTATTGCAAGTTTTGCAAGGGAAGATTCCTTTGGTCGTTTCCGCGCATAGAGTGGATGACATTCTAACGGCGATAAGAATTGCGGATGAGTTTGGAATCACCAATCTTGTAATTAGTCATGGTACCGAAGCCTACAAAATCAGCAACATCCTTGCACAGAAAAAGATTCCAGTGTTAGTTGGACCTGTGACTACCCAACCTGATCGTATGGAGACATTGGGGGCACGTTATGAAAATGCGGCTTTACTTCAAAAAGCTGGTGTGCTGATTGCGATTCAAACAAATGATGCACATAACGTACGAAATCTTCCTTATGAAGCCGGACTCGCTGTAGCTAATGGCCTTCCGTTCGAAGAAGCGTTGAAAGCGATTACTGTGAACCCTGCGCGTATATTTAAAGTTGATCAAGAGATCGGAACACTCGAGAAAGGAAAACGTGCAAACTTAATCATCGCCAATGGAGATCCATTAGAACCAAAAACGGTGATAGAAAAAGTGTTTATTGGCGGAATTGAGATGCCGGATATGAACTACCATAAACAGTTATGGCAGGATTTTCTTAAACATTAACGTTAGGAGTTTTCATGAAGACGGCGATCCAGGACGATACTCATGTATTGGTGTTGGAAATTGGCGAAGAGTTTGTTGATACAATCTTGCGCTACGCAGAACAAACAAAAATCTGTGCAGCAAGTATTCAGGCTATTGGAGCGATTCGTAATTTCGAGCTTGGTTATTATGTGTTGGATCAAAAGCAATACTTGAGGAAAAAAGTGGATGAGATTGCTGAGCTGATTAGCTGTTCGGGAAATCTTGCAATCAAAGATGGTACACCGTTTCTTCATGTTCATGTGTCAGCGGGATTACGGGATTTCAGGGTAATTGGTGGACATCTCTTTTCCGCAATTGTAGCAGTTACAGCTGAGGTGATACTGAAGCCGATGCCGAATGTGATGAAGCGTAGCTTTAACGATGAAACTGGTTTGTATTTGTTGGATTTAGTCCCCTGGAAAGCTTTTTAGTGCAGCTTTCTCATCTTCATATATTTCGAAGATCGAATCCAGCTTTGTAATTTCTAGTAACTTTCGAACGCGCTCTTGTGGATTCAAGATTTTTAGATGTCGCTTGTTTTCAATGAATTTATTCATGTAACCGACCAATTCACCAATTCCTGTGCTATCCAAATAATTAATCCCTTCAAAATTTACCAGCACATTCACTCCTTTTTGTTGAAAAAGAGTGTCCATCGCGCGCGCAAATTTTTCCTTGCTTTCACCGAGTGAAATTGGTCCATGAATATCAAGAATTACAATATTCCCGCTGCGACGATGAAGGATTTCCATTCTAGTTACTAAAAATCTGAGAAATAAGGTTCTTCGTTGTTATCTGGAATTGTAAGATATCGAAAGCCTGTTTCCCAGCCCGGCAAGTTAAAAAACCATACCGTTCGAGAGTTCAATTTTTCCTTTAACATCTTTTCTTGGTGAAAATGCCCTGCAATAACGATATCGGCTCCGCGCTGAAAAGCGGTATCACGAAACTTCTTACAAGCTTCCTCAGGGTAGCTGATACGATACTTCTGATTGGTGTTCTTCAGTGATTTTTCGAGTTTTGAAGCAATGCCAAGAAGCCAGGCAGAAGGTAGATGTTCGATCAAAAAATAGCTAAGTGGATTTTTAGTAAGCGCCCTGAAGGAACGATACTGCAAATCTGCGCGATTGATCAGATCACCATGTTCAGCATAGATCAAATGATTACCCCAGGTGAACTCATAATGTTTTGCAATCACTCTTTTAAAAGCTTGTCCTTCCAGCTTTGAAATGCCGAAATCTCGGTTCCCTTCCAGGTAATCCATATGTAAACCATGGGACGCTAAGTCATTCATTTTAAATAGGATATCTTCCTGAAATTGAAATTGTAACTCATCCCAGCCGAACCATAAATCAAACAGATCACCCAGGATCAGAAGCCTGTCTTCCTTCTTATGAACATGCTCCATAAATTCAATAAACTTCATGTTACGATTTGGGCTATTCGGACTCAGATGCAAATCACTGATAACATAAAGATTCAATTCTCTTCCTATCGCTTACCCAACAAATCTAGAACCGTGTTTAAGCACCACAGCGTATGATGATTGTGTGAAATCGACTGATTATTGATACTGGTGTCGGCTGGCCAACATTGAATGTGGTACATGATATTATCTATAGTCAGACAGCAGAAAAGAGAATGTTTCTGATCATAATAATCTACTACTTGAAGTAATATAATGAAGTATCTTATTATTTATAAGGATATGCATTATGAAAGTTGATGTTAATTATCTATAACGAGTATTACTTTAGGCTTTTTAATGTAGTTTCTAAAGTTTCTGCAACTATCTCGTGTGATACATGAGATTTATTAAAGCGAATTATTAGCTCATAACCAGTTCCCCTGCTCCGAAAGATGAATGGCTTTGGTTTGCGCTTTAGCTTGAGCTTTTCTTCGCGAACGTCTTCCCGCGTAAGTTGCTCTTCGCCGATCCGCTGAACAAGTCGCTTCATTTCATCGACATCAGGTTGCCGAACTACCTGTAAAAGCAATGACTTACTGGATATGTCGGCCTGCCGACACAACTCTCGCACTTCAAGGGGCATCTGATTCAGGGCTAAGATTTCAGTCACAGAAGTCCGTGCTTTTCCAATTACCTGGGCGATTTGGCCATGAGTATAATGATATTTGTCGGCGAGGACTTGAAGTCCTTCTGCTTCCTCAAACGGAGTTAGGTCCTTGCGCTGCAAATTTTCGATAAGTGCAAGCTCCATCATTTCTTTGTCGTCGACATTTCTCTCGATGCAAGGTACGAGTTCTAATCCTAACTCCTTGCATGCACGCCATCGTCTCTCCCCTGCTACGATCTGATATCCAGCTCCTAACGGGCGAACGATTAGCGGTTCCAGGACTCCTTTTTCTTGGATAGAAGCTTTCAGTTCGGTGAGATCGCCAATAATATGCCGAGGCTGATTCGGGTTCGGCTGAATATTATCGATCGGGATCCAACGCCCAAATGTACCGGATTCTTGCTGAAAGATCTCGTCGACATAATGCAAATCGTGCTTCATTCGGACTGTTTCCGGCAGGCCTCTTCTATTCACGGCGTATCACCTCCCTACAGAGTTGTTCGTATTCAGCTGCTCCCGATGACCTTGGCGCATAGGTAAAAATGCTTTCTTTATATGCCGGACTCTCCTCGAGCCTGACGCTTTTGCTGATTATGGTTTCAAAAACTTTGTCGCCAAAAACCTGGCGGATTTGCTGAACAATATCGTTGCTTAATGTAGTTCTACGATCATGTAAAGTGATTAATATCCCCAGAAGTTGCAAATTCGGATTGGGTCGCGATTTTACCCTCTTGAATGTTTCCAGAAGATCATCGGTGCCTTCCAGTGCAAAATAGGAAGACTGAATTGGAATCAACAAATGTGTCGACGCCACCAGTGCGCTAACCGTGATCAATCCGAGAGTTGGCGGAGTATCAATGATCACATAAGGGTAATTGGACGCTAAAGGTGCAACCCGATCCTTAAAACGGAAATGCCCGTCGAATTCACCAAGTAGTTTCCCTTCCAATTTTGCCAGTGAAATACGAGCCGGCAACAAATCTAAGTTAGCAACAGGTGTTTTTATCAGGCATTCTTCAAATGGGATTGTGTTATCAACCAGCACATCATAAACCGACATTTTTATTGAATCAGGATCAACAAACGAAAGCGTGGAATTCGCTTGCGGATCCATATCGATTAACAAGGTTTTGTTGCCCTGAAGTGCGAGAGAAGAAGCGAGGTTTATCGCAGTGGTAGTTTTACCCACACCGCCCTTCTGGTTTGCTATCGCTAGAATCATAGACAGATGGTGATTCCCTCCGTCTTTACAAGATCAGTCGAGGAACAATGGCGATGTTAGCCGAATTTCCCAACTGTGTCAACGAAAATCAGGTTTGTCTAATAGATTAGAATGCAATAAGCGTAGGGAATCGGCCTATTCTCTGTTCTTTCTTTGAGTTTCAGCGGTTACATCTTATATTTGCCAAGCTCTTCAGGCCGCAAGTTTTCGAGCCATTTCTGCAAACTTTCACTATCTGATAAGTCTCGCGTACCTTCAATACTCTTGGCTTTTTGAATCACTTCTTCTTCGACGAAGATTGGGGATTTCATTCGGAGAGCAAGGGCAATCGCATCGCTGGGACGGGAATCAATTGCCAGTGTTTCACCGTCCATTTCAAGATAAATCAATGCATAAAATGTGTTGTCCCAGAGATTGTTGACCAGAATTTTTTTAACAGTGGCATTCAATCCCGAAATCACATTTTTCAATAAATCATGAGTCATTGGACGTGGGGTAGCAACATTTTCCATTTGTAAAGCAATGGCATTTGCTTCAAAAAAGCCGACCCAAATTGGCAGGATCCGTTGTCCTTCCATATCGGACAGGATAATGATCGGCATATTGGTCACGGGATCCAACATCAAGCCCTTGATGCGCATTTCAACATGCATTTTCGTTTCTTTTGCCCTCGTAACGTCCACCAAAAAAATCAAGATCTCAAGACACGTCAATAATATATGGCGGCCTAGCGAAGGTCAATGTCAGGACGAGAAGGATGACGGTGCTGCTGGAATTCCATTCAAAGAATTTGGGGTTGCCGATTGAATTTGGACCGGGATGAAAGATCCCCGCCACCTTTCCGGTCCAGGGAAATTTACTATGCGATTGCAGGGAGTGCGTCCACTCAGTTCTCCGTCACCTTTTTTTGAATGATTCTCAACCAGGACTTCTTGCGTCGTTCCGATTAAAGACTGATTCAATCGCAGTTGAATCTCTTTTTGAATATTTTGCAATCGCTGGAGCCTTTCCGATTTTTCGTCATCTGGAATTTCATCATCCATCTTCAAAGCTGAGGTAAATTTTCGCGGCGAATATTTGAAAGAAAAAATACTTGCGAATTCAACAGTTTGAACCACGTTCATTGTATGTTGGAAATCTATTTCGGTTTCCCCGGGAAACCCTACAATGATGTCCGTGGAAAGCGCAATCTCCGGACGCAACCGCCTTAAATATTCCACCTTTGACAAATACATTTCGCGAGTGTAGTCCCTTTTCATTTTGCTCAACACATTATTGGATCCGGCTTGCAATGGCAGATGAAGATTCGGACACAACTTTGGAAGTTCCGTGTAAAGATTCATTACTTTCGGGTTGATATCTGTTGGATGAGGGCTTGTATATCGAATGCGGTAGATTCCTGGAATTTCATGCAGTGAACAAAGCAAATCTGCAAAATCAAACTTTTCGTATCGATATGAATTCACATTTTGACCGAGTAAACACAGTTCAACGTAGCCACTGTCGGCCAGCTTTCGTGCTTCCAGCAGAATTGAATGCGGATCGCGGCTTACTTCCCTGCCTCGCAAAAATGGCACCACACAAAATGTACAGAATTTATCGCAGCCTTCCATGATCGTAATGTAAGCCTTAATTGCTGAATCACGAAGGATAGTATCAACTTCAAAAGTAGGCTCTTGCCGCGGACCAGATAACGCAAGCAGCTGATGTCTTTCGCTTTCCAATCGATTCAAAATGGAAGGAAGTTCACCAACATTGCGCGGACCAAATACAACATCAACATAAGGCCGATTTCTAAAAAACAGATCCCCCTCTTGTTGCGCAAGACATCCACATACCCCGATTGTCATTCCTGGTTTGCCTTGTTTTAACTTCTTCAATAGGCCTAAACGTGTAAATACTTTTTGCGCCGCTTTTTCGCGAACACTGCACGTATTCAATAACACCAGATCAGCATTCTTTTCATCTTCAGCCGGCGCGTAATCCAGGCCATTAAGAATGCCGCATATTTTTTCGGTGTCATGAACATTCATCTGACAACCGTATGTTTCGATAAAGTAGGTTTTTTTCATATTTATGATGTGGAATGTACGGATGCCGGATCTGGAACTTCCGGCGGCTTTCTCCGTTTTCCGATTAAGAATTCTATCAGGCCTGAGATGGCATATACAGTGGAGATCGAAATTAATGCACGTTTTAAATCAAGTGCCATAAAGAAAATTACCAAAGCAATGACAACTGTAATTCTGTAAGAACGCGGTTCGCGAAGGTTAATGTCCTTAAATGTTCGATATCGGATTTGACTTACCATTAAAAACGAAAGAACCAGCATTATAACCAGTGCGACAAGCGCAGGAATTTCGCTGTTCAGCCTTTCTGGAAAACAATACACAGTTGATGCAACCATTCCTGCCGCAGCGGGAGTTGGCATTCCGATGAAATATTTTTTGTCATGAACAGCTGTCGTTTGAACATTGAATCTGGCCAAACGGCTTGCGGCGCAAACCACAAATAAGAAACAAGCCAGCCATCCGGTGCGGTCGATTATGTGTCTTTCAAAATTCAAAAATGCCCATTGATAACAAAGCATTGCCGGCGCAACGCCGAATGTGATTACATCCGCAAGAGAATCCAGTTGTACTCCAAATTCGGATGCCGTATGAGTAAGTCTTGCAATTCGGCCGTCAAGAGTATCTAAGATCATTGCGATCCCGATCAAAATTCCTGCAAGCTCATAATTGCCGCGCATAGCAGAACTAATGGAATAGAAGCCGCAGAAAATATTGGAGACAGTGAAAAAGCTTGGAATAATGTACATCCCGCGCCGTGTCCACCTTTTACGATCATCTTGTGTCCAACGCCGCTTTTTCATGGCAACTCTCCAATCACACTTTCACCTGCTTTTACTCGCTGACCTTTCTGAACCATGATCCGCGATCCAGGCGGAAGAAAAACATCCACGCGCGATCCAAATTTAATCAATCCGATTCGTTCTCCCGTTCCAAGAACATCTCCCGGCTTACGCCAGCAAATAATGCGGCGTGCTAATATACCAGCAATTTGCACAAAACTAACAGTCAGGCCGTCATGATCAATCGTGATTTTATTGCGCTCGTTATCAATCGATGCACGCTCATCATATGCAACCATGAATTTGCCTTTCATATATTCGATCTTGGAAATTCTTCCGCTAACAGGTGCGCGATTTACATGAACATCAAGGGGAGACATGAAAATGCTGATCGCTTCAAGATCCTTTTCTTTTCGGATCCAAATCACCTTGCCGTCAGCAGGTGATGCAACCTGACGTTCAGTCCCCCGAAAGATCCGTTCGGGGTCACGAAAAAAGTAAGTACAAAAAGCGCCTAATAACAAGAATATGGAACCTGCCCACCAGATTTTAAAGAGGAATAAGACGAGAGCTAAAAGGAGTAGAGGAATAATATAAGGGTACCCTTCCCGTGCGATTCTCATACGGCATACGATTGAACCGGGGGCAGGCCCCAGGCAAATTAAAATATTCAAAATTACAGTGCCAGAATTTCTTCCGTTTTATGAATTAAATCTGCGAAGTAATTCCTGCATTTTATCTTTCAAAGCAAGCTTCTTTTTCTTTAAAGTAACCTCTTCGATTTGTTCGGTATCTGACAGATAGCGATGGGACGATAATTCAATCAAGCGGCCCTCAAGTGATCGATGTTCATCATACAGCGTTCTATATTCCGGATTCTGTTCATATAGAATCTGAGAGATGTCCCTGTTTTCCATGCTGGATTTTCCTCCTTTTAAGTGTTGCGCGGGTTTGAGAGGCTTTATAGATACTCATTTTACCGACAGATTTATTATAACAAAATTTCCATGATGAAGCCGTAGCGGACTTGGCTACAAGTGAAGTTGCCGCGCACAGATCCATGCATCCTCCCCGTCCTCATAATAGCGTCGAACTTCACCAATTTTGTGAAATCCTAAGCTGGTGTATAAACGCATTGCGCGCTGGTTTGAAACACGCACTTCAAGTACCGCTCTGTTGCACCCGTTTTGTTTTCCAAATTCCAGAGAAAATTGCGTCATACTACGCCCTAAACCCATGCCCTGCCATGCAGGATGTACTGCAATATTATTGATATGCAATTCTTTGTTAAGAATCCAGCACACCAAAAATCCGACTAGATGTTCATTGTCATTCCAGAGGGGGATTCCATGTTTTGTCCCGGCGTGTCGTAACACGAATAAATGCGCAAGTGGATTGCGTCGTAGCTCTTGCATGAAATACCAGCGAGTCCAAGGGCTGTGGAAGCAGGCACGTTCCACCTTCATGACCTCATCGAGATCCCCGAGCCGCATTGGAACAAGCCGGAAATTACCGCCGGGGAATTTGGTCCAACCTTTTTCTGGGTCTAGCGCCTTTTGTCTCTGCATCGGATGGTCTCAAATATGCCGCATGTACTTCCATCGCTGAAATAGCACGACCTGCCGAAAATTCTTCTATCGCATAATATGCCAGAGTACGTGCAAGAATAAAATCCTCAAAAATAAATTCTGCGTACGGTCTTTTAGCAAACACTTCCCTATAAAGGTATGCCCCCGGTCCGCAAAAACGTACCGTTTCATGTGGAATAAACTCAAGCATCTGTTCGGGTTGAATTGAAATTGGCTGACGAAAAAGAATGAAATATTCATCCAGACGCTGATATAAACAAGAAAATACCTCGCCACGGCGAGCATCCATCACTGGACATATCCATCCTTCGCCCGGGACTTGCTCGGCAGCCATATGCAATGCACTTGCTGTGACTACACGCAGATCTAGACCAAGAGCGAGTCCTTTAAGAACACTCAGACCAATCCGGAGCCCGGTAAACGATCCTGGGCCATTAATTACAGCCAATCCTTCGAGTTGATTTGGTTGCCATTTCAATTCCGAAATCAGATTCTGTATAGCCGGTAATAAGCGTTCTGTATGTGTCAATGAACTTTTGCTGACATACTCTGCAGCGACACGATCTCCATCAACAATACAAACACTGCAAATTTCCGTGGAGGTATCAACAGCAAGAATTTTCATTTGACAATTATTAACAATGACAATGTTGGTTTATCATTTTCTTTCCTTAAAGATTATAAGCGAACAAGACTAAACGACTGATGACATTAACTCCGATGCTGCAGCAATATCGCAGCGTAAAACAAGAACATGCCGATTCGATTCTATTCTTCCGAATGGGCGATTTTTATGAAATGTTTTTCGAAGATGCTTTTATTGCCTCAAAAATTTTGGATATTGCACTCACAAGCCGGGATAGAAACCGCGAAACTGCTGTCCCGATGTGTGGAGTTCCCTGGCATTCGGCGGATTTCTACATTGCAAAATTAATCAAAGCCGGTCATAAAGTCGCAATTTGTGAACAAGTTGAAGATCCTAAGTTAGCAAAAGGAATCGTTGAACGGAAAGTGATCCGTGTTATCACTCCCGGAACGTACAGCGATTCTGCACAGTTGAACCCCAAAGAGCATCAATACCTTTGTGGGATTGTTGTAAACGGAAAAGAAGCCGGTGTGGCATTTACAGATCTAACTACCGGGGATTTCCGTTTAACGCAATTTCAAGTCGAACCAGGCCAGACAAATCTTTGGGAAGAAATTGAATCGAATTCACCCTCCGAACTTTTATTTCCGATGTCCTTTCAACCTCAAGGTTCACCAAATGTTACAACCGTAAAAACGCCGTTGGATGATTGGATCTTCGAAGAAGAGTTTTCAAAAAAAGTATTGCTTGATCATTTTTCAGTTGAAAGCTTACAGAGTTTTGGATGCGAAGGTCAGAAGTTAGCGATCGGTGCGGCGGGAGCTGTTTTGCATTATTTGTATCAAACCCAAAAGTCAGCTCTACGTCATATGAGCCGTCTCACTTATTACGAACGTAAAGATTACATGCTGCTGGATTCGCAAACCATCCGCAATCTTGAGCTGCTTCAAACTTTGCAAAACCAGCAGCGTGAAGGTTCTCTGCTTGGAGTGATTGATTTAACAGTCACTGCATCAGGCGGAAGATTGATCAAGGAATGGTTGCTGAAACCATTGGTCAGTGTTCGTGAAATTGAAAAGCGTCAAGATGCGATTCAGGAATTTGTTGATCGAGTTATTGAGCGCGGGATTTTACGCGAAGAGTTGCAACAGGTTCAGGATCTTGAACGCATTGCGAGCCGCATTACTCTGGATCTTGTTCAACCCAGGCATTTAATCAGCTTGAAACACTCCGCGTGGGCGCTTCCTAAAATCAAATTCCTGCTGGCGAAGCTGCAATCCACTGCCCTGTTGCATGTCGCTGAAGATATGGATACTTTGGAAGACATCGCCGATTGGATCCATGCAGCGATTTCAGATCAGCCGCCATTGAACGTTAAAGATGGGAATGTAATCAAGCATGGATTCAACGCTGAATTAGATGAGCTTCGCGGATTAACTCGCAGTAATAAGACTGCGATTGCATCGATTGAAGAATCGGAACGAAAGCGAACCGGTATTTCAAATCTGAAAGTTGGTTACAACAAAGTCTTTGGTTACTACATTGAAATTTCACGCGGACAACTTTCAAAAGTTCCGGAAGGATATGAGCGGAAACAAACTCTGGTAAACGCAGAACGCTTCGTCACACCCGACTTGAAAGAGTACGAATACAAAATATTAACCGCGGAAGAAAAAATCGGAGGTTTGGAACAGCAGATCTATTCAGACTTGTGCAAAAAGATCGCGCTGCAAATTTTACGGATTCAGAAAACCGCCACGTTGCTTGCGGAAGTTGATGTTTATGCAGCGCTTGCTCAAGCTGCCGCGAGTTATCATTTCTGCCGGCCGAAATATCATGACAAAGATCACTTGAAAATTATTGATGGCCGTCATCCATGTGTCGAACTTTTGAATCCTGCAGAACGGTTCATTCCAAATGATGCTTACCTGGATCAAAAGGAATATCAGATTCTGATTGTTACCGGACCCAATATGGGTGGTAAGTCCACGTATCTAAGACAAACGGCATTAATCGCTTTGCTTGGACAAATGGGATCGTTTGTTCCGGCGCGAGAAGCAGAACTTCCGGTGATCGATCGCATTTTCACACGGATCGGAGCATCCGATAATCTGGTGAAAGGTCAATCAACATTCATGGTTGAAATGATTGAGACCGCTTACATCTTGAATCACACAACCTCCAAAAGTTTGATCATTCTTGATGAAATCGGCCGCGGTACCAGTACTTTTGATGGAGTGGCAATTGCATGGGCAGTTGCTGAATTCTTACACAATCATTCAAAATACAGCGCCAAAACTTTGTTTGCAACACATTTTCATGAACTCACTGAACTCGCACTAACCTGTTCGCGTGTAAAAAACTTTAACATCGCAATTAAAGAATGGAATGATGAAATCGTTTTTTTGAGAAAAGTACAGGAAGGCGCAGCTGACAAGAGTTTCGGAATTCAAGTTGCAAGGCTCGCTGGATTACCGCCGGATGTAATTAAGCGAGCGAAAGAAATATTGAGCACTTTGGAAAACAACTCAATCGATCTTCAAGGACTTCCCATCATCGCTGGAAAGCGTGAATCTCCTGCGATTGTTCAGCTGGATCTTTTCAAAGAAGAACCATACAAAGAAGCTATTGAGACTTTGCGCAAAACAAATACGGATGAACTTACTCCGCTTCAAGCGTTAACATTACTTTCAGAATTAAAGAAGAAATTGCAATGAAATCGGATCAATATCTCGCGATTGCATTAGCACAATGTTTCTGGGTCGGACTAAATGGAATAGATATTAACGATCCTGAAACTCAACACATTTTATCGATATTTCAGCCAGGCGGATTTGTTTTGTTTAAGCGCAACATCAAAAGCACATCGCAGGTTACCCGCTTCAATTCCGATCTGTGGAAGAATTGCTTAATTCCGCCATTTCTTGCTGTTGATCAGGAGGGCGGGACTGTCGAACGTTTGAATGAAATCATTGGAACAATTCCGCCGGCTATGGCTTTAACTGCCAGCGGAAGTTTGAGTCTTGCAAAAAAACTTCATTCCGCTCACGCGCGGATTTTGTCATCGCTCGGTTTTAATGTGAACTTTAATCCGGTTCTGGATCTTGCCGTTGGAGCCGCAGGAAATGGTTTAGGGACGCGTTGTTTCAGCGACGATCCCAATCAAATCACACAGTTTGCAAAGAGCATTCTTCGCGCGTATGAAGAACAATCTATAATGGCATGCGGAAAACATTTTCCAGGTCTGGGAGATACAAACCTTGATTCACATTTAGATCTCCCTGTCGTAACTCGTGCATGGAAACGGATATTAAAAGAAGATTTACTTCCGTATAAAAATTTGCTTGCTCAGCTGCCGTTCATCATGGTGAACCATGCAGTGTATCCGGAACTGAATTCGATATTGCCGGCATCGCTTGCTCCAGAAATTGTAAGAGACATGCTGCTTGAATCATGGGATTACGAAGGTTTAGCTATTTCTGATGATTTGATGATGGGAGCAGTTTCACACGCATGGAGTTTAGCGGGTGCTGCAGAACTCGCCATCAGGGCCGGCAATCATCTGTTTTTGATCTGCGCACCGAATGGAGTTGCAGATACCTTTAAAGAACTGTTAAATCGTGCCGAAAATGATTCTGAGTTAGCGCGGTTAATTCGAAATAATGCAACTAAGATTTTGAATTTTAAGCAGCAGAAATTAAAAAAGCCCCAAAATAAAACTTCACTTTCAGCCGCGATACGCGAAATGGAAAACCTCAGCGACATGATCAGTAATCGCGCAATTACAAATGTGTTCACAAATAAATTGCCACTTGATGCCGACGATTGGACCTTGTTTGAACCTAAAACAAAGTGGATACAAAAGACCGGAACTCGTTTGTCCCGATGGTTACGTAATCAGGGAAAGCGTGTTAAGGAATTTCTTTTCAACATTGAGATTACGGATGAAGAGGCTCATCAGCTGGCTTCGCTATCAAAAACTGAATGGAATATCATTGTCGTGACTGGAATTTCAAATCGTCCCGGACAAAAGGCATTAATTGATGCTCTTGTTTCAGCGGGCAAAAATGTATGCTTGATTCATGGCTCTTATCCGCGCGATATCATACCGGCTAATGTTCATTGTGCTGTTGCTTCATACTGGACGGCTCCTGCTGCATTGAATGCTGCCGGAGCGGTGCTATTTAATAAACAAAAAGCCAAAGGCAAATGGCCATTTAAAAAAGCCACAAGTAGAGGCCGGGCTTTGCGGTGGTTGGGTGCGAAAGCCGGGCCTCTAAAAACAAAAGATTTCTGAGGCCCGGCACTTACGCTCCCTGCATCCGCAGGGCGGGCCTCTAGTGGTGAATCATAGGAGAAAAGTATGGGAACGTTCATGACTGTCTTGCTAATCTTTGCGGTATTACTTTCCTTGTATAACCTTCTTGCAATCCGGTCGTTTAAAAAGCGGATCGAAGATACGAAAGATAGTTTTCAAAATTCCATTACATGGGCCAAGGAAGATTTACGCAACGACATGAAAGGACTTCGCACAGTGCTGCGGATTTATGCCAGCGGTGGGAAAGTTACTGGAGATATGGTTGATGAAGGAAAGCCATTTTCAGATATTGCAGCCGCGGAAGCGGCAAAAATTTTGAGCGGTCCGAATCAAGCTGTTGTGATTGATGTTAGAAGTCAAAGCGAATATTTATCAGGACACATTCCGGGCTCAAAACTAATTCCGGTTGATGAAATCGAAACACGCTTTAATGAAGTTCCACGCGAAGCAAATCCTATTCTGGTTGTGTGCCAGGGTGGTGGACGCAGTGCCGCTGCCTGCGAAATTCTGAGTGAAAAAGGCTACGTCAATCTTGTAAATATTTATGATGGAATGGGATCGTGGCCTGGAAAGCGTGAGATTGGGGTTGCAATCAGGCCGCCGGAAAAACTCTAATGCCGGATCACGAGTTTCAACCGGGCGATATCTTGCATTGTGCTTCCAAATATTACGCAGAACAGCTCAACATTAAAGATCAAAACGGCATTGTGATGGGAACCAAACCGCATCATATCCATCTGTGGTTTGAATCCCTGAATCGCAGTTTCTGGATTCCATACGACATTCTTCGTGAAGTTGAAGATCCTGAAATCTCGAAATTTGTAGAACGGGTGCGCAGCATTGTGTATTTATTGCGAGCTGAAGAATGGGAGCTGGAAGAAACTTCTGAATTGCACCGCCTGATTTGTTATGTGGATGAAGTAACTTTCGAAACACTTCTTGAATTGCGAACGTTTCTTGATATTTCTTATTCTTCGCTGAAACTTGCTCCTGAAGGAATGGGTCGTGTTATCGCGCAAGTTGAATGGATAAAGTAGTTACAAAGACTGATTAAGATAAGATTCGTACTCGTTCATTCCTGGAAGCACAAGAAAAATTGGTCCCACACAGCGATTCGAATCTGGCAGACATCGTGCTCCACTATTTCGCATCACGATTCCGATAAAATTTCGATACGCTTCATCAAAGCTTTGTTCTACGCGTGGGAAAATTCTTGCAAAATCAATTTCAGAAGCGAACGTGCGATAAATAATTTTTTTGTTATGTTCAACCACCGGCTGAGCGATCCAATCCATGATGAGCGGACTGCCATTGCCTCTTAGATTTTGAAGACTGGCAACTGAAATTGCACGGATCCGTTTCCAGGGAAGCTGTCCGGTTTTGTCAGCACTCTTCAAAATCAATCCTTTTAAGCCAATCTTTTCGATCCGGCATTTCACAATATTCCGGTCACCATTAATTCCGTCAAATACCGCGGAAGGAAGCAACATAGGTTCTTTGGGAGTTGCTGCCACCACGGGCTGAGGAGGAGGTTCAAATTCATTAAAGGAATGAAATTCTGCAACTGCAGCAGGCACAGGCGCTTTTGGTGCAGGCTCAGGTTCAGCCAATTTCGCTCCACCAAGATGATCCATAGTGATTCCATATTTTTTCATTTCCAATAACAAGCCTTTCCTCCAATCTTCTGAAGATTGTGGATGGAAGTAAGCTTCCTTGAAAGCTTCGACTGCACGATTTTTATCTTCCAGTTTATCGTGGTAAAGATGCGCCAGCCGGCTATATGCTTTTATTGCAAGCGGATCATTGTGATAACGTTGCACCAGTTCTTCATAATAATTGATGGCAGTAACACTATCATTTTGTTCTTCGAAAAATTTAGCGATCCCTGTCAAAGTGCGCGCCGGAAGTGCGTCACGTAGTGGATGTTCCTTGTATGGTGTAAACAAATCTACGAAAAGATCAAACTCACGATTTCGAAGAACTATGTCCAGAATTGCAGCTGTATTTCGATTATAACCGGCGCGATCTCCAGTAACTTCCGCCAGTCTACGCATTTCCATATATGCTTCATAATGATTCGGATCCTGTCTTACAACTTTTTGCAGACAAATCAACGCTCCCGGATAATCTTTATTTTCGGAAAGCTGCATACCTTTTAGGAATAATGGATTTTGTTCAAGGCTGACTTTCTTTTCGATCGCAGGCGCTATAAATTTTTCTTCGAAACCAGTGAACTTAATTACTGCGGCTACAGCTGCACCAAAAATAAATCCACCGATGTGTGCCCAAACTGCAACTCCGCCTCCTGAACCGTTATCCAAGGATGCCATTAGGAATTGTTGAAGAAGCCAGAGCGGCAATACGATGTATGCCGGTGCAAAAAATGTTCCTGTGCGGATTCCAAGAAATAACAGCCAGATTACATAAAAGAAACGGATTCGTGTTTTTGCGAGACGGACTAAAAAGGCCCCCATCAAGACCGCAATTGCACCTGATGCACCAACCAGTGGTGATGCACTGTGCGGATAAATCACTTGATGTGCCCCAGTAGCGATCAATCCACCGGCAAGATAAAAAACAAGATATAACGGACGTCCCCAGAGATCTTCAATTGCGCAACCTGCTAGAAACAAAAACAACATATTGCCAAACAAATGAAAAAATCCGGAATGCACGAACATGCATGTGAAAAGATTTGTGAAATGCGGATCATCAGGAACGAAACCATATTTGCGAAACGGATCCTGGTTCAACAGAGTTCCGAATTCACCAACAATCTCATCCAGTTTGGATTGTTCTTCTTCCAGAGTATCTTGATCCAGAGGTTTTTCGGCACTTTCCTTCATTACCTCAATCTTTTCACTTTCACTTTGAGTTAGAAACTGCTTCGCGCTGTCAGGAAATTCCAAATACGGATGCTCAACGTAATACTTCAAAATCTGATCGTATTTTTGACCTACTTCGCGTTGATTATCATCCCGGCTAGGATTGATGATGAGATAGACGATTACATTGATTGCGATTAACGCAAATGTAACCCAAGGCAAGCGCTGAACTTTTTGTTGCTCATGCGCAACTGGCAAAAAAATGAACATATACCGTCCCCAACTACTACAACGATTGTACTACAAAATGGATCTATGATTTGTGGTCAAATTTTGCAGCAGCGTCCTGGCGGGATTTCATGTCCATGAGGACAAATCTGCGGGTGACCGAGGAAAGTACAGATCCTTTCGGCAACATCCTGGCTGATAATGTGTTCCAATTGACAGGCCTCGTTTGATGCTTCGCGCGTCGAGAGTCCAAACGTCTGAGCAAACAAGCATTCCCCCAAACGATGCCTTCGAATGATATCGCGTGCTCGTGTTTCACCTGGCAGGGTAAAAACAACCGAGCCATTCTCGGCTTGAATTAATCGGATGGATCTAAGATGCGAAATAATTTCCTCACTTAACAAAGTCGATCCATTGCGAATTCCTTCCAGATTCAAACGATTTTCTTCTCTCAGTAACCAGAGCTGTTCCAGTGCATCATCAATATCATCTTCAATTTGTTTTACCAGGAACGTAGCTGAAGTCAGCCGGCCATGACTCATTTCGATTTGCCGGTCTGCCATTCGGCCAACAGCAAGATCGTGAGTTACCATCAAAATAGTTAAGCCTTCCTGCTCATGTAATTTCATCAGCAACCGGATGATTTCTTGTTCATTTTGTTCATCAAGGTTACCTGTTGGCTCATCAGCCAGCAAAATTTTGGGCTCATTGATTAATGCACGCGCAATAGAGACACGTTGCTGTTCACCACCGGAAAGTTGTGAAGGCAAATGATGCAAACGATCTTCCATTCCGATGCGGGTCAGCATATCAACCGCCTGATTTTCATCAACAATGCTGTGAAAATATTGAGCGAGCATTACGTTCTCAAGCGCAGTGAGATACGGCACAAGATGAAATTGCTGGAAGATTAAACCAACGGTTTGACGACGAAATATGGTCATTTCACGTTCTGTAAAACCGCTGGTATCTTCACCATTAATCAGAACAGTTCCTGAAGACGGACGATCCATCAAGCCGATAATATTTAGTAAAGTAGTTTTGCCTGAACCAGAAGGCCCCATGATGGAAACCCACTCACCTGAAGAAATTTCCAGATTGAAATTATCAACGGCCTTCAAGCCATTCGGATAAATTTTTGTAACACCTTGCAACTTTATGATGTTCATGCTTCTTTCAAAACAGCTGCCGCTTGCCGATTAATTACTCTGCGAATCGGAAAATACGATGAGAATACCATCATAGCTAGCGATGAAAATATCGTGATCAGGAAAACCAGCACATGAGGCTGGACAAATGTTTGAAATAAAATCTTGCCAAGAATTTGAGCCATCAAAATTCCAACAACAAAACCAAGCAATCCGCCACTTAGCGCAAGAACTAATAGTTCCAGAATTAAGCCTCTCATGATCTGCTTCCTTCTTGCGCCGAGAACTCTGAGTAATGCGATTTCAGATTGTCTTCCCAGCAAAATTGCGGACACTGTTGTATGAATGCATAAGAAAAGGATTACAAAAATAATACCGATCACAAGAGACATCAAGTTGGAAATACGATCCAGTATGATCTGCTCTGCAGTTGTGATCTTACGGACCAATTGAAATGACATTCCGGTTGCCGGTGTGATTAAAGTTGAAAAACGTTTTTCGACATCGGTCGCATCACCAAGAGCGCTGACTAAAACATTGTTAAAGCCGATATTACCGGACAGGCCTTGTGCTATGACAATGGGAACAAAAAGCTGATCATCCTGGACCTCGCCACTCTCCAACGTTCCTCCGATTCTGACATCCTGGCGATGCCATCCAGCAACAATTTCAACGAGTGCTCCCTTTTTCAGCCCCATTCGTTCAGCTAATTTTTTTCCGGCAATTGCATCTATCGGAGTAATACTATCTGCATCGTAAAGCCAGCCTGGATAAAGGTTTTTCAGCGCATTCACATTTGTGCCTGTGATCACAACAGGCACATTCTTGATTTCGGCTGACACAAATAACTGCGGAGCGTAACCTATCAAGCCTAGTCGCTTGTCACGTAGAATTCCAAGGGCAGAGTTGGGAATCAGTTTGGAGTTCGCAGGATTGGGAACCAGAATCACATTCGGACCATAATCGCGCAGCTCACGATTCATTCGCGAACGTAGATCAAATTCCAAATTCAGGAGCGCAGTAACAACTGAACTTCCCATCATGACTGCAAGAATCAACAATAATGCTTTCGCTTTTTTGTGGAACAAAGCTCTTTTGATTAAGCGCCACCTGAAAGAATTCTTGTTCATAAATCTTTTAACGCTTGAGCCGGCTCTAATGTGATCGCTTGGCGTAGCGGCCAGAGACTTCCGCCAAGAATGATTAACACACCAATCGTTCCGACAAGAGGCAGAACCGCCCACTTTAATTCCATGGAAGAATCAAAAATAGCTTTGCTCAAACCGGTTGATAGAAAACTTCCCATAGCAAAGCCAATAACGCTTCCCAAAATTCCCACAATCAATACTTCGATAAACAGGTAAGTGAGCAAGAATGCATTTTGTGATCCAATTGCTTTCATCAATGCAAGTTCTTTTCTGCGTTCCAGAATCATTGCTGTTGTTGTGCTGGTCATTGTTAAAGATGAAGCAATCAATGCCGCAAGTGTGACCAGAAACATGAGCCAGTTCATTTTGTGTGAAATCTTTTCTTCGCTTTGACTGACCCTTCGAACGATTCGCGCTTCGGCTCCGTTAAAGACTTTTGCAATATCTTTCGCCACACTTGTGACATATGGTGTGCAAGAAAATCTTTCAAACTCTTGAGGCGTTAAAGCGGAAGGATTGCGCTGATACTTTTGATACAACTGATTTTGTGGTGTTACAACGGCACTGACAATCAGTTGTTTGAATTTCCCTTTACTATCTGAAAAATCTTGCACTGATTGTAACGAAGCAATGAGCTGCTCTTCCTCTGCTCCACCAGAGTGTACAATTCCGCTCAGGTGAAATGTTTTGGTTTTGCCGTGAGATTCAATTTGAACTTCACTTCCCTGTTTCCATCCGAAACGCTTTGCTAAATTTGCACCGGCAACTGCTTGATCATCTGCTTGCGGCCATGAGCCCTCGACTATCAAATATGGAGCTGCTTTGCGTAGATCCAATTTTGTATTTTCATTTCCAAACTCTGTGCCAATCAAAGTAAGCGTCGAATTGTTTGATTGAACCGATACTGGGAGGATCGGCGCTAATCCTGCGATCTGATTTTTCCAAAAAATGTTGTCGATCTTTTTTAATTCTGCAGTTTGCAAATATTGATCGCTTCCAATTTTTGTAGGAAGTTCGTTTGATTCGGAGAATTGCAGCGATTCGCCTTGAGGCAGGATTAAAATGTTTGCGCCGTATGCACGCAAGTCCTTCTGGATCTTATCGCCTAAATTAAACGACCAGTTCAAAAGAAACGTAGCCAAACAAGTTGCAAGCGCAACCGCCGCCATCGCCACAGCTTTCTTCCGCAGATCTCTACGGAAGGAATGAACGATTAGTTTGGTTAACATATCATTCGTGTTGATGCGAAGAACTTTGGAACCGATGTTCTTCTTGCAAGAGGTTTTTTACGGGAATGATAATCGTTCCTGATTGATTGATCGAACTCAAATGGATCGGATTACAACCACCGCTATCGCCAATTGTTGCAGGATTAATATCAGCCGAACAATTCAAGCAAATAATTGATTGTCCTTCCTGGACATAACCCTGACTACCGCAAATCTGACAGGCATCGAGAGCTGTTGCAATTTTGTTCCCGGTTTGCATGACGATGAACCTCACGGAATGTCCTTTCAAAATAAATCGATGCAGATTTCCATCGGACACCGTACTTAGCGGAATTCTGATCTCACCGTTCACAGCTTCAACTTCAGTAGGTGTGGACCGGGTGCGGTTTTGTCCGTAAACATAATCGAAGGTAATAAAAACAACAACACAAATTGCTAAGATTGCAGCGCCAACCCGCCACATTCTTTGCTTACGCTCCGATGCAAGTGCGAGTCTTTGATCAGTTCGCGATTTTGTATCTGCTGGCAATTCTTTGCCGCGGGCCGGAATGATTAACATTAAAACCGGAATCAACAAAATTCCAATCAAGAACAAAGCGTTGTTTTTTACGATCGGTCCGATCAAAGCCATAGCACGCGGACCGATATCAAACACTCCACCTTCTGACAGTTCATGAAACCCACCGATGATCAGTTGAACAACAAAAATCAGAAGCACAATTCCGGTGATTTTGAAGAAGCGTCCTAAGTCAATCCGGATCGAACCACGCACAAAGAAAATTCCAAATACGACCGCCAGTAACAGACCAACAATCCCGCCAGAGAAGCTGATGATTGCTTGCGATGAAACATTTACAGCGCTTAAGAAAATAACGGTTTCCATCCCTTCGCGAACGATCATCAGAAACGTGAACATAAATAAGGCAAGCCATGCGCCACGTCCTTCAGTTTCTTGTGATGCGATTTCTTCTACTTTTGCTTCAATCTCTTTTTTCAAACCGCGCGCAGATTTCCACATCCAGATGATCATGGTGGTTACGAAAATTGCAGCAACAAACATCAAGATTCCTTCCAGAATTTCTTGATTGACCGCGATCCGTTGAAGGACATAAGCTCCCACAATGCTTGCCACTAACGCGCATGCTACGCCCCACCATACTGCGGCGATCAAAACTGAGCGGCCGGTTTTCCGCAGGTATAGCAGAATGATTCCAATTGCTAGCGCTGCTTCAATGCCTTCACGCAGCGTTATGACTAATGAAGAAAGGAAGTTTTGCATATTAAGATGGCTTTTTCTTTCGACAATCCCGGCAATAGCCGTAGATTTCATGTTTATGGAAGGCCATTTCGAATCCTAAATGTTTCACGATTCCCGCCTGCACGCTTTCTAATTTCGGACTGTCAAATTCGACAATCTTGTTGCAAGCCAGACAAATTACATGATCATGGTGCGCAACATTCACTTCATATTTAGTATTACCATTTGCAAAATGTCGTTCCCCTGCAATTCCTGCTTGAACAAGCAGCTTTAAGGTTCGAAAAATTGTGGAAGGATTTACGTGTTTTCCTTGTCTTCGAAAATGCTCATAAAGTTCTTGAATGTCATAATGACCATTCAATGCCAGGAATTCTTTGACAATGAGCTGTCTTTGTGGAGTCAGCCTTCCACGATGTTCTTTAACAAATTGCTCAAAACGATCTCTTGCTGGAGTTGCTGGCATATGGTCTTATTGCAATCGCATTGCAATTGCAAAGTGTAAATAGTAAGGCAAGAAAATGAGAATTGCAAGACATAGCAGGCATGATGGAAAATATTTGTTTTACTTAAATCGGGTCTATATAATTCGCCTATGACAAAATCAGCTAAAAAAGAGCCACAAAAGCCGCAGGCAAGCAAAAAACCATCTTTTGGAATCATATTTTTAATCATCATTTTAGGCGGAATAGCGGTTTTTGCATTGACCAGAAATAAGCAATACGAACCACCTGCTTCACAGAATCCTGAACTGGCACCACAAGCGCAACAAGCACCTGAGCCTCAACAGTCGCCTGAAGTGAAACAAGAACAGTCTTCGCAACCAGACGCTTCGAGCGAAGTCGATGCAGAATTTCATGTTCCTGCTTACTTTGAAAATCCAGATATGGCTGAACCATTGAAACCGCTTCTCGATCCGGCTAGTGTTCCTATGTATGCGCGTGAAGGATACGAGGCAGCGAAACGCAAACCACGATTGATGGCTCAAATGCCGTGCTTTTGTTATTGCGAGAAATTCGGTCACACTTCCCTGCATACCTGCTACGAAACAGATCATGCCGTTCATTGTGATGTTTGTTTAAAGGAAGCATTGGAAGCAGATCGCATGGACAGCCAGGGATTGTCCCCACAAGAAATTCGCGAATTCATCATTCAAACGTACAAACCTCGCGGACAACATAATCACTCATGAATAAGGATTCACATGCGTCGCGATCCTGAAACCATCCACAAACGCATTTCCGATTTGTTGCATGAACGCCGCAATTTTGTTGTTGCCACAATTCTTGAAGTGAAAGGCTCCGCACCTCAAAGCGCCGGAGCCCGAATGATTATTCATCCTGATGGCACTTTTGAATTTACGATCGGTGGTGGAACTTTTGAAGCAGAAGTCCTTCAAGATGCAATTGCCGCTTTCCATGAAAATAAGCCGATTTATCGTGAGTATCGTTTAACGAAAGATGATATCGGGATGTATTGTCAGGGCCTCGTTAAGGTGATGTTCGAATCATATTTACCAGGTCCGCATTTGATGATTTTTGGTGGTGGACATGTCGGCCAGGCTTTGTCGCGCATTGCTTCAGCTGCGGAATTATTTTCAGTAACTGTGATTGATGATCGCGCAGAATTTGCAAATTCTGTAAAACATCCTGACGCTGATGCAGTAATCTTGACCGATCGTAATTTCGTAAAGGATGTTCCCGACACCGATGAGGAATCATATCTGGTCATCGTTACACGATGCCATGCAACCGATATGATTCTGGTGGAGCGATATCTAAACCAACCAGCCGCTTATCTTGGATTGATTGGAAGCGCTGCTAAGATTCGGCAATTTCGCAAAGAATTAACAGACAAAGGAATTTCAGAAAAGCTTTTGGATCGCGTTCATGCACCGATAGGATTACCGATCGGCGGGAAAGATCCGGCTGAAGTGGCGATCAGTATTCTGGCGGAATTGGTGCAGGTTAAAAATCAGAAAGCTCAAGCCGCAGTTAAATTGGAAGTGAAAGATCGCCACGCTTGATATACCGTTCGTAATCTTCAGGCGTATCAATATCGATTAACACCGCAGGATCTTCTACATCTGTTAACGCAATACGTCCCTCAAAATGTTCGAACAACTCTTTGCCGGTGTGGGTTGGCTCCATCGATAGAATTTTTGTAATCGTTTCAGCACTATAAATCACCGGATGTCCTTTCCTTCCGTGGTACACGGGAACTGTAATTGGATTTCTATGAATTTGTGCTGCTGCAAGAAGTGAGGCGACTGTTTCTTTTCGAACGAGCGGTAAATCTACTGGCCAGACGATTACAAATTCAGTTTGTTTGGGAAGTTCGCGAAGTCCGGCTTGAAGCGATGAAAATTGCCCGAGTTGATGTTGCGAATTAAAAACCACCGCAATGCCTTCCGCATTTTTTCGAATTTCCTCATAATGCATCCCGGCGACAAGAATGATGTCCTGAATTCCTACGCTACACAGTACTTTTGTGATCCGCTCTACAAATGTTTGTGAATCTATCATTAACAGCGCTTTAGGCGAGCCGATCCGTTTGGATTCCCCTGCCGCCAGGATTATTCCGATAATCATAGCTTCATTGTAAAGGATGCCGATGCGAGATGCGTGATACGCGATGCGGGGATACAATAGGAGCACGTGGACTCAAAACCATGAAACACACCTTACTGATAACCCTTTTTCTTTCGGGTATATTTTTGGATTTTGCATTCTGTGGTGGACCCATGATCGTACTGAGGACTGTAACAGTCAGTGGCGGTAATGGGAACAGCAAGATCGACCCGAACGAATGTAATCAACTAACCATCGAATTAGGAAATAACGGCAACGTGACTGCAACCGGAGTATCTGCTGTTCTTTCTACCACAACTCCAGATGTGACAATCACGCAGGCAACTTCAACTTATCCTGATATACCGCCAGCAACATTTGTAACAAACAATACACTCTTTGAGGTTAGCACTTCATCTAATTTTGCTTGCGGCCGAAATATCTTTTTTACTCTAACAGTAACTTCTTCCGCAGGTACCGATACCTTAAATTTTATATTACCAACAGGCAACAACTACACGTTGACGGAGTCTACTGCCACAATTGTTTCAGGTACTACTGATATCGGTGTGCATTGTGATGATTGCACAGCCATGATTGCGCTTCCGTTTCCATACTTCTTCTACAGCCAGCAGATGCTATCCGCCGCGGTGAGCTCGAATGGAAATCTGCAATTCAATAGCAATGATTCAACCCCGAATAATCAATGCCTGCCGGCGTCCAATCTTAATAATCCTGTTATGCCGCATTGGGATGATCTGGTTACCGATAATCCAGGAGATGGAGTTTTTACATCCATTAGCGGCACGGCCCCAAATCGAATTTTTAATATTGAATGGACAACAGAATTATTTTCCGGAGGAACTGTCGATTTTGAAGTACGGCTCTACGAAGACCGGCAGCGAGTAGATCTTATTTACGGCACAGTATCTTTCTCCGGATTGGGGGCTACAGTAGGAATTCAGAAAGATACGGGCAGTGCATTTTTTGAGTATTCCTGCGATTCTCCATTACTGTTTAACACGCTCCTGGTCAAGTTTGAAAATAATATTTGTACGGCTGGCAATGGAAGTTGCATCTCGTGTTCGGTGATTACTTTGAGTCCATCCGTGCTGCCGGATGGTTCTGTTGGAGTTGCCTACAATCAGACGATTGTTGCTAGTGGCGGAACCGCACCTTACACCTTTACGATAAGCAGCGGTACATTACCTCCCGGATTGAATATTGATAGCAGCACAGGAATCATTTCTGGAACGCCAACAACTCTTGGAAGCTTTCCTTTTACGATTACAGCTACAGATAATAATGGCTGCCAGGGTTCCCAGAATTACAACATTAATATTTTGAATTGTGTGATTACTCTTGATCCGCCTGCACTTCCTGATGGTACTGTGAACATACCGTACAATCAGACAATCATTGCGAGTGGAGGCACACCGCCATACACCTTAACAGTTACCGCCGGTGCTTTGCCGGATGGTTTAACTCTGAATACTTCCACTGGAGTAATTTCAGGAACACCGTCTGCTGAAGGATTATTTCAATTTACGATCACCGCGGTTGATTCAGCCGACTGCGCTGGGAATCATGATTATACGATCAATATCACGCTGAATACTTTGTTCTTTGATGATTTTGAAGATGGTGTCCTAGCATCAAACTGGACTTACATCAAAAGTAGTACGTTCTGGAATGAGACTGGGGGCAATCTTACAGGAACGAACATCAAGAAAACTACAGCAGTCGCGACTCCCGCTTTTATCGGGTGTATCAATTGTTATGTTGAAGCTTCACTTCAAACCTCCGGGGGAAGCGGCAACCGTGTTTGGCTCATGCATCACTTCATTGATAAAGCGAACACCGTCGAATTGTTGATGAAAGAGGAAACAAATCGCTGGATCATAAAACAACGGATTGGCAAGAAGGTCGTTGCGAAAGCAAAAGCGCAAAGCACAATTGATCCGAATGTCTTTTACACCGCCCGGATTACGTTCGATGGTACATCCTACAACGTTACAATTGATGGAACTGCTTTAATCACCCTCAAACCTGTTGGTTCAGTCTCAGGTGGCACATTTGGTTTTAAGGTGAAAGGCACAACTGGTTCATTTGCATACGTTGTAGTTAATTAACAAAGCTTCATTGCACAGGATACTGAAGTGATACGCGATGCGAGGTCGGGAAAACTCCGCGCATCTTGCATCCTGCATCCCGCATCTCGGTTTCATTGCATTCTCGTCTTGGTTTCTATATAGTGTGATCAAATACAGGAATTTCGGTTTTTTGAGGAGAAAATGGCTCAAAAGAAGGTGTTGATGCGGTTTCGTGTCAATGGCGAAGATGTCGAAGTTGCGGCACCGTCAAACCGCTTATTAATCGATGTCCTTCGCGAAGAACTAAATCTCACCGGAACAAAACTCGGGTGTGATGATGGATCCTGCGGCGCATGTACAATTCTCCTGGATAATATGCCGGTTCAATGCTGCATGATGCTGGCAGTCTCCTATCAGGGGCGGGAAATTACAACGATTGAAGGATTGGATTACAAAACAGAGTTGGATCCGCTGCAAAAAGCATTTTGTGAACAAGGCGGACAACAGTGCGGATTTTGTACTCCAGGAATGATTTTAGCGGCACGCGCTTTACTTCAACAACATCCGGACCCAACAGTAGAAGATATTTCGAATGCTATTGCTGGGAATCTTTGTCGATGTACCGGATACACTAAAATCATTGCTGCAATTCAAAAAGCTGCGCAAGAATATCAAAAATCAAGGCGATCGGAGCCACGCCGCGTGGCTTTATAAAAATTTCACCACAGAGACACAAAATTCATGACGGATTTTACGATTATTGGAAGGCCTGTACCAATGGTAGATGGTTCAGGAAAAGTTACAGGCCGCGGTATTTACACCGATGACATGAAAATGTCCGGCATGTTGTACGGCAGAATTTTCCGCAGCGTTCATCCGCACGCGAAAATCTTGAAGCTTGATACTACTCGCGCTGAAAATGTGCCAGGAGTGATGGCGGTTGTTATCGGAAAAGAGCTCACTCAGAAATACGGAATCCTGCCTGTGGGTCACGACGAAACGGCGCTTGCAGTTGATAAAGTCCGATACGTTGGCGAAGGATTAGCAGCAATCGCTGCCACATCACCGGAAGCTGCAGAAGAAGCGATTTCAAAGATTGAAGTCGTATATGAGCCCTTACCTGCTTACTTTGATGCATTGAAGTCGATGCATCAGCCGGATGTGCTGATTCATGAAGACCGTGCAAACAATATCGAGCGTGAGTATCACCATGATTTCGGCAATGTGGAGGAGGGATTTCAAACTGCCGATCATGTTCGAAGCGATAGCTTCTTTTGTCCGCGTGTTACACATGCCGCCATGGAGCCTCACAGCACGGTGGCAAATTATGAAGCCAACAGGCTGACCGTCTGGTCCTCTACTCAAACTCCATACTATTTGCATCGTACTATTGCTCTAGTATTAGGCATGCCGATGAGCAGCATACGGATCATTAAGCCGCTGGTTGGTGGTGGATTTGGCGGTAAAGATGAACCGTTAGGACATGAAATCGTTACAGCATTGTTAGCACGTAAAGCCGGACGCCCGGTGAAGCTGACTGTAACTCGCGAGGAAGTGTTTTACATCCATCGCGGACGTCCCGATCAGCAAGTGGAATTAAAAACGGGCGTGAGTCGCGATGGCAAAATAACCTCTGTTTATTGCAAAACAATTCAAAATGGCGGCGCTTATTGCAGCTACGGTGTGGTGACCCTGCTATATTCCGGAGCGTTGCTCGGTGCCATCTATGACATCCGCAACATGAAATACGATGGCTATCGGGTGCTGACTAACACGCCCGCCTGCGGAGCAATGCGCGGGCATGGAACTGTTAATGTACGTTTTGCATTTGAATCGCAGCTGGACATGATTGCTCACGATCTGGGAATCGATCCCGCTGAAATCCGGCTTCGGAATGCGCTGCAGCCAAACACCCGCACTGTGAATGATCTGCGCGTTACTTCATACGGTTATCCCGATTGCATTCGAAAAGTTGTTGAGCGTTCAGAGTGGAATAAGAAAAAAGGCAAACTTCCTTTTGGAAAAGGAATTGGAATTGCCGGTTCGCATTATGTCAGTGGTGCTGCAAATTCCATCATCCGTTCTACGATTCCGCATTCCAACGTGATGTTGAAACTGGACATCGATGCTGGCGTAACCATTTACACCGGCACTTCCGAAATCGGTCAAGGTTCAGATACTGTGCAGGTACAAATCGTTGCAGAAGAATTAGGCCTGACTCTTGATCGCGTTCGAATTATTTCCGCCGATTCAGATCTCACACCTATGGATTTAGGAAGTTATTCCAGCCGCGTAACGTTTATGGCCGGAAATGCTTGCATTCAAGCAGCGCGTGAAATGAAGCAACGTTTGCATCGTGCAGCATCAGAATTGTTGCAAATTCCAGCGGAACGCTGTGTCAGCAAAGAAAATTTTGTATTTGATTCTGCGGATCATGACAAGAAAGTTTCATTTGATGATGTTGTTGTTCACGCACTTGGCACTCAAGGCGGAACGATTGTTACGAAAGGTTCATATACTCCGCCTAAAGAAGCTCAAGGCGGAAAATTTAAAGGTGCAGGTGTTGGCCCCTCCCCTGCTTACAGTTATAGCGCTCAGGTTGTGGAAGTGACTGTTGATCCAGAAACCGGAGTGTTGAAAGTGGATCGTGTAATTGCAGCACACGATTGTGGTCGCGCACTAAATCCACTTACGGTTGAAGGACAAATCGAAGGTTCTGTTTCGATGGGATTAGGCCAGGCGGTGCAAGAGCAAATTATTTCCGAACAAGGTTTGATTATGAATGCAGGTCTTCTTGAATACAAAACTCCAGGCATTCTTGATTCGCCAGTGATTGAATCGATCATTGTTGAATCTGCGGAATCGGAAGGTCCGTTTGGTGCCAAAGAAGCTGGTGAAGGTTCGCTTGCAGCTGTAATTCCGGCTGTTGCAAATGCAGTCTATGACGCAGTTGGAGTGAGAATTACTGATCTTCCAATCACTCCGGAAAAAATCATAAGAGCCTTGCAGCAAAAGGCGTTGGAAGCAAAATGACCACTCTGCCTGAGTTCGAAGTTTACATTCCGGAATCAGTTAAGGAAGCACTGGCCTTCTTATCTGAAAATAATGGCCGCGCAAAAATTGTTGCAGGTGGTACTGATCTGCTGCCGAGTTTGAAACAACGATTGTTTGAACCGCAATATTTGATCGACATAAAAACGCTCGCGGAATTACAGGGCATTCGAACTCTTACAAACGGTGATGTTAGCATCGGTGCTTTAACTACAATCACCGAAATTGCCACTGATCCTTTAATCACTGCCGAACTTCCAGTGCTGCAACAAGCGGCAGCAACAGTTGCAGGGCCGAGTCTTCGGAATGTAGGCACGATCGGTGGAAATGTTTGTTTGGACACTCGATGCTATTGGTACAATCAATCTTATTTTTGGAGAGCTTCCTGCGGCTTTTGCATTAAAAAAGATGGAACCGTTTGTCATGTTGCGCCCGGCAGCAAAAAATGTTGGGCCGTTTACTCCGCAGATACACCGGCAGCTTTATTAACCTTGGATGCAAAACTCCGGCTGTCTTCCATAGCCGGTGATCGACTTCTTTCCAGTGCGGAATTTTTTTTGAACGATGGTCAACAGCGGAATGTGATGCGCTCTGATGAACTTCTAACCGAAATTTTGATTCCTGCTGTCTCTCGCGGTTACGCAGGCCGTTATGAGAAATTCCGATTGCGTGGCTCGGTTGATTATCCATTAGCAGGAGTTGCAATTTCTGCAAAAAAGACAAATGGTTCTGTTGAAGATTTGCGCGTGGCATTGACTGCAGTTAATCCGCGGCCAGTGATGCTCAGTGATCTGTTCAGTGAGACAGTAAACTTAACAGGATCTGATCTTGTTGATGCAATACGGAAACTTGCAATGAAGACTGCCAAACCGTTGAAAACATCAGCCAGTACGATGGAATATCGCCGTCATATGCTTGGCGTGTTGATCAAACGGTCATTACAATCTTTGGGGATACAATGAAAGCAATCAAATTTTTTTCAGCCTGTTTTTTCATCCTTTTGTTTAGCATATCTCAAGCACAACTTGTAAAGCCGGATCCACCAGTGAAAGCTACTTTTGTTCCTGCTGAAAATGCGAAAGCTGGTACTGTAATCGAAGCCAGAATCGATGTAGAAATTCAAAAAGATTGGCATCTGTTTTCTGAAAAGCCGGAAGTGCCTGGAGTTACTCCAACAAAGATACAGTTTGATGAATCAGCGACGTATACAGTTAAAAAAATTACTTTACCAAAACCAACTCCGGTGTATTCTGATGTGTTCCAAAAGAATGTAAGTTTTTATGAAAACAAAATCAGTATCCCGGTCGAAATTGAACTAAAATCGGATGCGAAGGGTGATGTGAAAATCAAAGGCAATTTACATTATCAATCTTGTTCCAAAATTGTTTGTCTTCCACCCACCAATCTCCCAATTACAGGAATTCAAAAAATAAATGGCTGAGCAATTGCGATCAATCAAACCATCAGTATGTACGATGGATTGTCCGGATACCTGTAGCCTGGATGTTGAAGTGACCGCTGGAAAAATCACGGCTATTCGGCCTTCCGCACTAAATCCAACTACGTCCGGTTTTATTTGTTCCAAGGTTGCGAGCTTTGCAAATCGCGTATATTCGCCTGATCGTATTCTTTATCCGATGAAACGTATCGGCGCCAAAGGCACAAAAAATTTCAAACGCATTTCCTGGGACCAGGCATTACAAGAAATCAGCGATCGTTATCGCGAGATCATTCAGCAATTCGGCGGTGAAGCGATCCTTCCCTACTCTTATGGCGGCTCAAATGGAATTCTTGGTCAGGATACCAGCGACAAAGCGTTTTTCGCGAAATTAGGCGCATCGCGTTTGGAACGGACAGTTTGTGCTGCGCCGACTACTGCAGCAGCATTAGGCATGTATGGGAAAATGCCAGGTGTTGCATTTGAAGATTATCCAAAAGCAATGCTGATTATTATTTGGGGCGCAAATCCGAAAGCGTCAAATATTCATCTCGTTCCATTTCTGAAGCAAGCAAAAGCAAATGGTGCTCGCATTGTTGTCGTTGATCCTCGTTTGAATTTTTCAATGCGCGAAATCGATTTGCATCTGCCGGTCTACCCTGGAACGGATCTCGCTGTGGCTCTGGCAATGATTCATTACTGGGATGCGAATAATCTTCTGAACAAAAATTTCTTAGAACACCACGCAGTTGATGCAGAAATTTTATTGGATAAAGCATCCGGATATGATCTGCAAAATGCGGAATCGATTTCAGGGGTAAAAGCTGAAGATATCGAAAAGCTTGCAAACTGGTACGCAGAAACAAATCCGGCAGTGATCCGAATTGGTTGGGGATTGGAACGGAATAAAAATGGCGGACAAGCCGCGGCGGCAATTCTGGCAATGCCTGCCCTGCTCGGAAAATTTGGAGTTCGCGGCGGCGGTTACACGCTGAGTAATAGCGCTGCAGCAAAATTGAATGACAACAAGCTTGTCGACTCGGTTGCGTGGACTTCGCGCAGCATTAATATGAATCAACTCGGAAATGTTTTGCTGGAAGAAAAAAATCCTCCGGTGAAAGCCTTGTTCGTTTATAACTGCAATCCTGCGGCCACAGTGCCGAATCAAAATGCAGTCCTGAAAGGTCTGGAACGCGAAGATCTGTTTACCGTAGTTTTTGAACAAGTAATGACAGACACCGCAGTTTATGCAGATATCATTTTGCCTGCAGTGACTTTCTTGGAACAAGAAGAAATCAAAAAAGGCTACGGAACATACGCCTTGCAATATCTCGCTCCGGTAATTGATCGTTGTGGTGAAGCGAAATCAAATGAAGAGGTGTTTGCGATGCTTGGCCGGTCTATGGGATGGAATGATGAAGCATTTCAAACAACGACCGAAGGCTACATGAAACGTGTAGCGGACGCTGTTGGCGGTCTAGGAAGAAAGATTACGTTGGATGAACTGCGAGAAAACAAAATTCTTTTTTATGATTTTCCCGGAAAGCATCCAGTTCAGTTTGAAAATGTATTTCCGTGGACCAAAGATGGCAAAATCCATCTTGTGCCAAATGCTTTAGGAAAACGTCCTTACGAATTTCAAAAAGATGATTCAAACGGGAATTATCCGCTGGCATTGATCAGTCCTGCCATAAGTAAGCTGATTAGTTCAACAATGGGCGAATACAACTACCGCGAATTATTCGTTAACATAAACCCGGATGATGCACAGTCACGAAAATTAAAGCATGGCGATTCAGTACGCGTTTTTAATCAATATGGTGAAGTGCACTGCAAATTACGGATCGATGATTCGCTACGTCCTGGTGTTGCAATGATGCCTAAAGGCGCATGGCGCAAATCTTCGATCAATGGCCTGACCGCAACCGCTCTCGCCCCGGATACACTCGGTACTGCCGGCGGCGCATGCTTCAACGATGCGCGTATCGAAATCCAGGCGCTGATTTCAATACGATGACACTAAAACACTAAATGTCACGAATTTTTTCAAAAAAATAATTCGTGAACTTCGTGTCCTTCCTGTTGAAGGCTCCAACCTGACAAAATGTCACGCCCTCCGCATTCTGTCGCGTATTTCTTATGAAGCTTGAGAGTATTAGAATGGTACATTAATTGCACTGTTGAATAAGGTTAGTTGTGTAGTTATTCGAACTTCAAGAACCGCTTACTACAGATGCACATTCTGCATCGGAGGGTTATGAAGCAACGGATTCTTTTTGTTTCAACAATTTTGTTCATTTTCATTTCTGATCTTAACTTTTCTGATATCAATGATCCGGCTTCCTACCGATGGAAGCTGATTGGTCCGCGCGGGGGTTTTGTTCAAAGTCTTGTACCGGATCGAGGTCAACCTCACGTTTGGTATACCATCAGTGATTCCAAGTTGTATCGCAGCAACGATTGGGCGAAAACGTGGAATAAGATTCTTGATAACATAACAGAAGTGGCCGTGCATCCATACACATCTGAGGTGCTCGCATTTGGTAGCGTACGAGATGATCGCGGCTGGCGCACCTATTTATGGCACGGCAGAAAAAGCGGCAGATCATGGAATCCATCACGCTCGGATTGGTTTAATGCCATTTTATGGAATCCTAGCAGTTCAAAGGCTGTGTATGGTGCCACCTCAAACGGTGAGTTTCTTGAGAGCAATGATGGTGGATATTCATGGCGCAAGAAAGGAAAGTTTCCTCCATGGGATGAAAATGAGGAGTGCTATTTTTCTTCGCGAAAGATTTTGGTCTCACCTTTCGATAAGCGAACGATCTACCTTCTTGGATATGTGTCTTGCGAATACTGTTGCTCCCATTGGGAATTGAGAGTTTCAACTGATGGAGGGCGTAATTGGAAAACGTCGGATTATCACGTAACTGATATTTACTGGGATCCACTTGATCCTGATAGAGCATTCGCTGCCAATTGTTATAACGTTGCTGAATTAACTGCAAAAGGTTGGAAACCCATCTCAGATGTCAGCATTAATCGTGTAGTGAGTGTGCCGGGAGAGCCAAATCATTTTTATGGGGCTGGGGGTTGTGGATATACAACCGATATCATGGAAAGCAAAGATGATTGCAAGACGTGGAAAGTTGCTGAACATTTGCAATCAGATATCACAACAATGGCTATAGCCGCTGATCCCGGAAAAAGTCTTTTGCTAGGGACGGATGGAGGTGGAATTTTCAAAAGGCTTGGACCACATTCATGGAAATCAATCACACAAGGCTTTAAATCTGCATCCATTTATCACATCGCTCGTTCAGTTGGCGGAAAAATGCTTTATGCTTCGACGGGTGGTGGTGAAATCCTTTTTAAGAAAGACGAATCCAGGACTTTCTGGACTGGCACTTTTCCCGGACCTCCTAAGCAAGATTATGAGCATGTAGAGTTTATTGTCGCGAATCCAAAAGATGAGAATCATCTATTTCTTATGACATCATATCGAATGTTTGTCAGTAAAAATGGAGGTCAGACCTGGCGGTCACCGATCGGTTTAGGAAGTTACTATTATGTACATGATGTGGTTTTTGATAATCCTTCAAGGCCTCGGCTTGTGTATGTAGTCAGTGGCAACGCGTTACTTTCGAGTAAAGATGGCGGAGTTCATTTTTATCGAGTGGCGAACCTAAGGGCAACCGATTACACAAATCTAATTCGAATTATTGTTGATCCAGAAAACAGTCGACTTTTGTATGTTGTTTCCAGTGACGGGATTTTTAAATCGAGCAATAGTGGGGAATCATTTCAGTTGATCAAACCTCCTACTGAAGTTGAAATTGAGGATGGTGCACTTCTTGGAGATCCTGATCATTTCTTGATTGTAAGCCAGGGTGAAGTTTATCGAACTATAGACTCCGGTTCACACTGGGAAAAAATTTCCCATCTTCCACTGGACTATAGCTGGGAATTCAAGCGGTTGTTACCAGCGGATGCTGCCGGTAAAAGATTTGTTGTTCTTCTGGAGTATGGTCGGTCAAAATTCTTAGAATCGAAAGATGGCGCTTTAAGTTGGAATAGTCAAGAGTTAGCATCAGATGTAAACATCTATGATATGACTGATCCACTCTATGGCCCGATTTATCTTGCTACAAATAAAGGCGTCCTGATGCAAAAATGATACTAAGCTCACCGCGTGTAAAGACGTTTTTACTTTCCGGCATGATCATTGTTTTTCTACTCTCAAATGCTTTTGCTGCAGATCGTACATGGAAACAAATTGGTCCTGCGGGTGGTTCTGTGTACGAAATTATTCCCGACCGAAGCAACCCAAATATTTGGTACAGCATCGTTAACGAAACGCTCTATCGTTCATCTGACAATGCAAGAAGCTGGAAAAGAATTGCGGAGTTTGTACATTCCATTGCTCTTCAATCAAAAGAACAGAGCTTGTATACGCTCGCCGGCTCCAACGACAGTACGCTCTTCAAAAGTCTCGATTATGGCGAGACATTCACAGCTTTAGGCAAATCACCGCCTGCTTCCAGGGGACTAAAGTTGGATCAAATCGTCGCCGGGCTTATCTACTCGATGAATGGTCACTCATTATTCCGAAGCTCTGATGATGGCCGCTCATGGCAGGAATTACCTGTTCAATTCACTGCGGACTCCAATTTTTTTGGATGCGATCCCACCAAATTTGATGTTATCGATGTCTTGCCTTCTCCCATTTCTCCTGAACGTGTCTATGCATCGATAGAATTTTTTCAGTGCCCGATTGTGAATCATAAACGTGTCCAGGCGAGCGTTCTTTTGGAAAGCCTGAATCAGGGAACAAGCTGGCAAGTTGTTTCCGAAAATAATAATGAAGGTTATTCTTTTGAATTCGACCCAGCATTTCCAGATCATGCGTTTGCCTTTAACGGGAGACAAATTCAAATCTTAACTTCGTCCGGTTGGTCATCTATCTCAAAAGTTCCTTGCCCGGGTGTAGGTTGTTCCGCAAAGCAACTAGTTGAAACTGTCGGCCGGCCGGGGCGTTTTCTGTTGCAACAAACCTTTTATTTGCACGGATTATATTCAGCCAGATTACTACGCTCGGAAAATGGCGGAAAGACATGGATAGTTCAAGCTTCTCCATTTTCCACATCTTTAAGAACACTTCGCAGCATGAGTCTTCCGTTTGCTGGTTTAGTTGCAGGCACAGAATATGGTGGTCTTTATCGCAAGATACAGAATCAAAAATGGCAATCTGCTAATAGTGGAATTGAATCTAAAATTGTTTTGAATAGAGTTCTTGCTTCTGGAAACAAGCTATACGCATACCAGGAAGAATATTATGGCATTCTTCTTTTTAGAAGCGATGATCGTGGTGAACACTGGAAAGATTTATTCGGTACACTTCCGCCGGCGCAAATTATTTCATTAGCCATCAGCCCACATAATGGAAATGATTTGATGCTGGTCGGTACTCCAAGCAAGAACACGACTACTTTTTACATAAGTAGGGATGGTGGACTGCATTGGAAGGTGTCATTTTCCATCATTGGAAGAAAATTGTCTTCAGATGTAAGAATCTTGTTTGATCCTCTTCAGCCAAATGTTGTTTTTCTAAATAAGGGATATGGTGTGTACAGAAATAGTGAATTTGGTTTTAGACCAAACTTAGTAAAAGTGAATGGTATCATTCGCATGATGGACTTAGCAGGAGATGTTACTAATCCCAAGATTAGATATATGACCGATGGCTATAAGGTTTTCAAAAGCAATGATGGAGGATTAAGTTTTCAGAATACAGGATCGATTCCTATAGAAGATGATGGCGATGGTGCCGCATACCTTTGTCAAGTTGGGACAAAATCAGGGACTTTTTTGGTTGACAACGATAATATGGCTGTTCTGATGACTACGAACAGTGGGCAACGCTGGCGATATATATCACAAGTCCCCGCAGGATATAGGGGCGGTGGAGATCCTCCGGGTGCCGGCAAACTAATACCTGCGGATTTCGAAGGGATGCATTTTTATACGGAATCGCACGGCGGTTTTTTTGAATCAAACAATGGAGCGCTAAGCTGGCGAAGGCTGAATCACGAATGGCCAGTAGAAAAACGATTAAAAGATAGTATTTATTCAAGTGACGTCGCATATTCCAACGGGCTGTTGATTGTTGCAACAAATTTTGGATTATTCAAAGCGATAAATTCACCACCATGACAGTAAAACACTAAGTGTCACTAATTTTTTTCAAAAAATAATTCGTGAACTTTGTGTCTTCGTGACTTCGTGTTGAAAACAACGCTCACCAGGGAGCGGAGTTAGGATCGGGCAGGAAAAACGGACCATTTGCTTTATGGCATTGAGGATTGGCTGCTTCGTATTGATGCAATACTGCTCCGCTAAACCACATCACTCGATCAATGTTGGGATTCGGAAAATCACTTGATATCGTATCGTTTAAGAAATTGTTCAGATGCCCCCAATATCTGGTTCCAGTTCCAGAATCATCGGTCTCTTCTTGATTCGAGTTGCTGTAATTCAAAACCCATAAATCTGAGATTTGCGGAACAAATCGTACTTCATCGATAATCTTTTTATGCAATGTTTCCGGCGGATAAATCAAATAAGCTCGATTGGTTGAAGTATTGCGCACGCGCCACCATCTCGATCCGTCGAGTTGTTTACTGCGCGCAGCTTCCAAAAACATGTTGTCCCACGCTTCCCAATATGTAGCATCAGGTGCCTTATCGTTTGCGTTTGCCAAATTCGAAGGCGTTGGTTTCTTATATAGATTGCGTTCTTCAAATAAATTTGGGGTACTTCCTTCAATATCCATATCCACGCGCCAGTAAATCAAATGTACATGAGCATTATTTACACATGGATCGGAAACTGCTCCAAAATAAGCTTCAGGATGAAATGTACCGTCAGGATAAAAAATCCATTTCAAAATGTAACGATACCAGCCGGCCTGAACATTTGTTGTTAATACGAGTTTCGTACCTTGATCATCAATGCTCACACCGCAAAAGGACCCGGTATCTTCGCCATTGGACATGTCGCAATTTGTTGTCGGAGGGCCATCACAACGTCCAGGTCCCGTAACATTACTACAATCAAATCGAGATTCTTGAAATTGCCAATCACGATAAGGACCACATACATCATCTTCATACTTCACGGCGACAATTGGTGTGTGCGCTTTTGAAAAAACAAGTTTGCCATTGAATTTCGCATTATCGATTTCTAATCCGCCGCCTCTACCCCCTGCGGTAGTAGCCTGCGTTAAACACGGACGAACTGCTTGCAATGTCCATCCGTTCCAGGTGATATCGATCGGCCCACCTGAGCAAGTGCCGCACTGAGCGTACAAAATGGCTGAAGCGAAAATCACAAACACGGTTGAAATCAAAAATGTTTTTATTTTTATCATTGCTCTTTACCAGGCCGCTTTCGGGATCAGGAACAAACCACGGACCTTGAACATCGTGACAAACAGCATCACTCCCTTCCGTAACGTGAAGAGTCCCACCTCCGTACCACACTACTGAATCTGCTCCTTGCAAATTATCCCCGGGCCATGAGGAATCATTGATGAACTGACCTAAATGCGCCCAGTATCGATTAAATGATCCGCCATCATTTGTCTCTTCCTGGTTTGCAGAATTGTATTTTAAAAACCAGATGTCAGATAACTGCGCGAAAATATTAACCTCATCTTCTCCAACTATTCCGTTGTAAACCTCTGGCGGATAAATCAAGTAAGCACGATCCGTATTTGTATTTCGAATGCGCCACCATCGTGATTTGTCACGCTGTTTCATTCTTGTCATTTCTACAATGAGTGGATCCCACTTTGCCCATAGTTCTTCAGGAGAAGTATTGCTTGGAGTTGGCCTATTAAAGTTAGAAGTATTTTTTTCCTCAACTACGTTTGGAGTATCTCCTTCTATGTCCATATCTACACGGAAATAAATCATATGCGCATGAGGATTTTGTACGCAGCTTGCAGGTATAGCACCGAACCAGGCTTCAGGATGAAATGAGCCATCCGGATAAAAATTCCATTTCAAAATGTAACGATACCAGCCGGCTTGAACATCTGTGGTTAAGGTGAGTCTTGAACCTTGATCATCAACACTCACTCCGCAAAAGGATCCAGTATCCTCACCATCAGGCATATCGCAATTTGTTTTCGGTGATCCATCACAACGTCCGGGCGCAGTTACATTAGTGCAATCAAAAACGGATTCCTGATCCTGCCAATCTCGATAGGGCCGCAAGCATCATCTTTGTATTTCACATTCAGGATCGGTGTATGCGCTTTCGAAAACACAAGTTTGCCATTGTAAGTAGCGTTGCGAATTTCAATTCCTCCACCATTTCCACCTGATGTTGTTGGGCCGGTCAAACACGGACGAATGAATTGAAATGACCAGCCATTCCAGTTCACAGTTTGAGTACCTGGATCGGTACAAGTTCCACATTGTGCTTGCGCAAATTGGTAGATGAAAAGGAACAAGAAAATGAATGTGAATTTGATTAATCCGGAAACCTTCATCTTTACTCCGTATTAGTGAATTGAAGTCGGTGTTTTCGGTTGCCGGACATCAACAATTTTGCTGGTACTCAAATCGACTGTGACTAGAAGCAGGAAACTTTGCTTCTTAAGTGGAATCACTTCATTCACTTGAATTTCAACACAGCGGTTGATATCACAGGGTGCTGGTGAATCCGTCGGAAATGACTCTTGCAAAATCACATTCGGTTGTTTCAAAAGACTTTGAACGCGATCCATACCACTCACAAGTGCTTTCGCTTCCTCGTACTCTTCACGATTTGGTGGTGGTTGAACCGAAGGTGTCATTGTTTCAATGAACTTTCCTGGAACGCGATCGGTTGCATCAAATACTACGTTATAGGTTTTGTTGTGAGTGTAATCGTAAAGTAAGGTGTAAACGTATCGCCGCGTCCCTTCCGATGTTTTAACCGGGGTAGATTGTATTCCAAAAACCCGATAACGGCCGCCTTGAAGCTCATTCTGAAGGGTCGTATTCACCACTTCCTTCCGGATTACCTCACGTTCACGATCTGTAAGTCCAGCGAATGTGCGCGATTTTGACTTGATTTGATCGGCGTTTGATTTAAATGAAGGCAATAGCAGCAAAATTACTAATATGCAGACAATATTCTTAAACATGCCCCGCTCCTATTATTGTTTGTAAATTATACCGCATCGAACCATAAAGACGCCAAGGGTAGTTGGTGCCTGGTGACTCGAGCCTGCTGTCATACTTTTTGCGACATATAAAAAGACAAAGTTACGACAAATTTCTCGAGATGGCTGATTTAGAATAATTCAGGGGGAGCCCCAGTTGTTGTAATGCCCTTCTTCATCTCGTAATTCATATGACTTACATCATAAGACAGGATTATTTACACAACCTGCCCGCGAATAAAAAACCGAAGATTTAGGAGTGCCTGATGGAAGTCGAGCCAACTACAAATTTAGAAACTGAACCGATCAGAAAAAAAATCAATCGTGGCATTTTTCAAAACGCGGTTGAAGGAATTTATCAAGTATCCACTGAAGGGCGATTTCTTAGCGCCAATCAAGCGTTAGCGAAAATATTAAAATGTGAAACTGCTGATGAGCTCACTACAACCACAGACATAAGAAAGCTCTATGTAAATCATCATCGACATGTAGAGATTCTCGAAAAATTAAGGAAAAAAGGTTTTATTACTGATTTTGAATCAGAGCTCAGATGCCACGATGGATCCAAAATCTGGGTTTGTGAAAATGCGCGCGCTCTTTATTCTGATAATGCGGAGTTAATAGGATATGAAGGTTTTCTTGTTGATATTACCGCAAGGAAAAATTCTGCCGAACGATTAATAAGAAGTGAAAAACAACTTGCTGCCGCGCAGCAGATTGTTCATTTAGGAAGTTGGGAATGGAATATTAGCTCAGATCGAGTAATATGGTCCGCTGAATTATCCAGGATTTTTGGAATGGAAACCGGCGTTAACTATGCAACATACGAGCGCTTTTTGGAATTTATGCATCCTGAAGATCGATCAAATGTTCATGCCAATATTTTGGCAGCGGTAGGCAGTCGGACGCCGTCTAATTTTGAATTCCGGGTCTTCAATGAACAAACAGGAGCTCGACTTTTCATCGCGTATGTGGATGTTATGGTTGACGAAGAGGGACAGGTTATTTCGCTGATCGGTACAGCTCAAGACATTACTGAAAAGCGATTGGCGGAGGAACAGATCAGGCGATCGCATGAACAATTCCGTCTGCTTTCAGCCCATCTTCTAACAGTGCGAGAGGAAGAAAGGACCAAAATTGCCCGCGAAATCCACGATGAGTTAGGACAATCTCTAACTGCCATCAAATTTGACATGGCGATGATTGAAAGAGACGTTGCAAAAATGCGGAATAAGACGCTTGCAAAAACGTTTCAGGAAAAACTGAATCAGGTACATAAATTAATTAACTCCACAATCCAGACCGTCAAAAATATCTCATCTGAGTTGCGCCCAATTTATCTTGATCTTGGGGTTATTCCTGCGATCGAATGGCAATCTCAGGAATTTCAAAATCGAACTGGAATTCAATGCAATTTTAGTTCTGAATTTGAAGACATCGAGCTTGATCGCGAAAAATCTACCGTAATGTTCAGAATTTTACAGGAAGCTCTCACCAATGTCGCACGACATGCCCAGGCGACAAATGTGCAGGTAGATTTGAAGCAGGAAAACTTACATTACGTTCTTCAAATTGTAGACAATGGGAAAGGGATTCCGGAATCAGAGTTATTAAATCCAAAATCTCTAGGCTTACTTGGAATGCGCGAACGAGCCGGCGTAGTGAAAGGCGATGTTGTGATTAATGTCAATTCGCCCCAGGGTACGAAAGTCACCGTTAGAATACCGCTGAGCTAATTTTCAAAACCCCGGAGGGCGGGCGTCCCTGCCCGCCGTATGTTTATGACAGTAATCGCGGGCACGGAGGCCCACGCTCCCCAAGCGGGTTTACGCGACTCTTTGGAACGACAAAGCAGTCGGACAGCAGCCACCCACTATGGAGACAACGGCTCCCGGAAAAGCAGCCTTAAATTTGCTGCGGGCATCCATTGAACGATGCAACGATGGGTGCTGACAACCCAATCCGGAAAACTGGTCAATCAGTGAAAGGTCTGCCACACACGCCGGAATGCCATTAATGGTGATATGGAAGTCACCGCGAACTTCCGGCAACTCCACCCCAAGGTCCAATAATCGACTTGTAACTTCATCTTGACGTTGAATAATACTCCACAACAGCGCATCTTTTCTGATTTGCTCTATATTCATAATTGCCTCCGAATTGTTGTCAATCAAAAAGATAAATCAGGAGGATTTTTCGTCTGTAAGGCGAACTATGAATTTAATGTCGATAATCTACAATGCTCGAAGTAGAAGATTTTCCGACATTAACCACTGAGACTCAGAGCCTCCGTGGTTAGTATCAGCCCTGCCATTTCAGGATTTCATCAATTGTATTCACAGAAACGGAATGATATGTTGGGCGAGCCTTTTTGTAGATGTTCTTTGCCAATTCTAAACCATCCGGAGTTTTCGCAAGTTCAGTGTAAAGAGGCTTCAAGAATTTGCGGCGTCCCATATTTGTCAGGAATTTTTCCATCACAGGATATGCCGGTGAATATTTGCTGTTGATCACATGAAGAAGCCATTCCTGCAAAATTTCAGCATTACCGGTTTGCGAAAAGTGAAATGCAGAATCAAGTTCAGCCATCTGTTTTTCATTCATCGCAGCAGGAAGCGCTTGTAGAAAATGGATCCATTCATGAGAGCTCCATCCTTCAGTTTTTAGTTGCTTAGCCGGCGTTCCGGATTGCCACACTTTTGCTTGCTCTTCTACTTTCAAGAATCGATCTGAATGCGGTTGTGCACTGTTTGACGGAATTCCGGGACCATAAACCCAGGCGTTGATTTGAAGTTTGTCTTCAATTCCAGGATTGTTCACAAGTAATTTCGATTTCAATACTTCCAAAAACTTTGCAGTGGTCATGCTTTGAAAAGCAAACTCTTCAAAGTAGCTTTTCAAAAATGCATCCCACTTTTCTCTTCCAACATTTTCTTCGATGGTTCGTAAAAAAAGGTAACCTTTGTCATATGGAACTTGTGTGGACCCTTCGTCCGGATCACGGCCGGCAAGGTTCAAATAAAGATGAGTATCCGGACTCTTCTCACCGAGATCTTTTATTTCTCGTTCCAGATCCTTTACTTCGATCAATGCAAGCATTTCAGAATAATCTCTGCCATAAAGTGCTTCCATAATTCGCTGTTCAAAGTAAGTAGTGAATCCCTCATTCAGCCAGAAATCATTCCAGGTCGCATTTGTAACAAGATTTCCTGACCATGAGTGAGCGAGCTCATGCGCGATCAAAGAGACATTGGAGCGATCGCCTGCAATCATTGTTGGAGTCAAAAATGTTAACCGCGGATTTTCCATTCCACCAAAAGGAAAACTGGGAGGAAGGACTATCACATCATATCTTCCCCATCGATATGGACCATAAAGTTTTTCTGCGGTCTCTACCATTTTTTCCATGTCAGCAAATTCCCATGCCGCTTTTTCTACAACCGAAGGTTCCGCATAAACGCCGGTCAGTTTTCCGATTGCGCGAAAATCCAAATCACCTACTGCAAGCGCCAGCAAATAAGATGGAATCGGATTGTTCATTTTAAATTGATACACACCATCGGAATTCTTTTTAATCGGATTTTCAGCACTCATCACTGCCAACAAATCTGACGGTACATGGATCGTTGCGGAATAGGTCATCCGAATTCCGGGTGAATCCTGACATGGAACCCAGGTGCGAGCCAGAATCGCTTCCGATTGTGTAAATAAAAATGGCCGCTTCTTGCCGGAAGTTTGTTCTGGAGTTAACCACTGTACCGCTGCTGACTGCGGTTGCGTTGAATAGAAGACATTTACAACTTTTGTTGTGGGTGTGATTTCAATTTCCAAAGCCTGGCCAAGGTATTTTATCGATTCGACAAGATTGAATTTTGCAGGTTTATCGTTTTGATCCAATGTGACTTTGGAAATGTTTAGATCACGAGTATCAAGGTACAGTTTTGTTGCACCCGTTTTGTTTTCAATTTGTAAAGATGCCTCGCCGGATAATTCTTTCTTTTCGAAGTTCACAGTCAGATCTAAATCAAGATGCTTTACAACAACTTCATCAGGTTTCGCAAAGGAATGAACGTCGCAATTTGGATTTGGAGCTGATGGAGCGCAGCTGTCTGATGATTCTGTTTGCGCCCCACTCATCATCTGATCTATTGGATTGGGTCGTTTGCCTGCGCGATCCTGCACGTTGCCGGCTCCTAAAGAAGATTGAATATTCAGCGGTTCATACTCAGGCAACAACAAAAGTTTTGAATCCTGAACCTGTTTTCTGAATGCAGAAACCTTTGTACTAAATAAATCATTTGTATCTTTCAGCTGCTGTGTCAACAAATTTTCAGCTTGTCTCAAATATGTGAGTTGCGCTTCAGTCGGTTTATCCCAGGAAGATTGTAGAGTTCGCAGTGCATTTTGAATTTTTGACCATGGATCTTCATCACCCAGAAGACCTTTGGTTTTTGGAGGTGTCCATAGCTTCTTTTCCTGTGCTGAAAGATCCTTCTTTAATGCACGTGCGGAATCATTCAAAGTTTTATATGGACTATCTTTTTTATCCGGATTCTGTTGCTTCCAATCTTTTTCCAAAGCAGCGATCTTCTTTTGAATGACATCAATATCGGATTGAGCGTTTGTGATTCGCTCGATAGCAACGGTAGCAAGCTCCTGAAGCTTGCCTGCTTTCATAACTACGTCCAACTTTGCTTTACGATCTTCATCACTAATTTTGTAGCGCGGATCGCCAACCACTTTCACCTGACCTTTCGCTTCGTGATCTTTGTAGGCAATCGTTACTCCATATGTACCAGGCAAAACTTCCGGTCCTGAAGGTTCGCGAAAACGTTCTGTCTCTGGGCGCGGCGGCTCTTTAAATGCATCCATCGTCAAATCCCAGGTTGCACGATTCAATCCCATTCGCCCCGGCGCCTTTAATGATCGAATGATCTTTCCATCTGCACCGGTGATTTTGATGTCAACCTGCGGACCCTCCTTATCCTTTGGCTCAGCTTCTTCAAACGGTTTATCTTCACCTTTGATCTCAGGTGTTGGAGTTCCTTTTTCTTTTCCTTCTAATTTCTTTTTCCGTTCTGCTTCTTTCCGTTCTTTTTCTTTATCTTCATCAGGAAGCGGAAGTCCTTCAACATTGAGCGAATACGTTAGAATCGCGCCATAAGGTCGATTTTGTCCTCGAAATTCTGCATCACCGGGAAATCTCGAGCCACCTGTTTGTTTTACTTCATACTGCTGTGCGTCTCCGCCCTGATAATAGTGAATCGGCTCCTTCATGGTTGATTCACTTAGAGTTCGCAATGGACGGAGATCATCAATCACGTATGCAGCGCGGCCATGAGTAGCGATTACCAAATCTTCTTCACGCGGATGGATCGCCAAATCCATTGTTGATACTGTGGGAAAACCTGCTGTCCATTTAAACCACTTCTTGCCGCCATCCAAAGTAACGTACAATCCGAATTCAGTCCCTAAGAAAAGAATTTCAGGTTTTATCGGATCTTGCTCAATTGATAAACAATATCCACGGATATCTTTTGTAACAATGCTTTTCCATGTTTTTCCATAATCGGAAGTGAAATAAGCATACGGAGTCCAGTTTGAACGACGATGATCATCGAACACTACAAATGCGGAGCCGGCATCATATCTGGACGCCTTAATGTGCGGAATCCATGTGTTCGCTGGAACGCCTTTGATATTCTTTTCAAGGCTTTCCCAATTCTTTCCACCATCACGCGTTAATTGAAGACGGCCATCATCTGTTCCAACCCATATCTGATCCTTCTGTTTTGGACTTGGTGCAATCGCAATAATCGTTGTGAAATTTTCTGCGCCGCTAAAATCGGGAGTTAATCCACCGCTTTCTAATTGCTTTTGCCATTCTTTGTTGTTGGTTGTTAAATCTGGACTGATCGTCGTCCAGGTTTCACCGCGGTCATTTGACTTATGCAAAAACTGGCTGCCGTAGTAAATCGTGGGAGCATCAAATGGATCTTGAGCGAAACCAGCATTCCAGTTAAATCGAAGCGGAACATCATCCGGACCTGCAGGGCGAATACTTTTGCGTTCGCCTGTATGTAAATTCCACCGCAATAAATATCCTTCCTGACTCATTGAGTAACCTTTCATGGAATCTTCCGGATCAGGTGAAGTATCAAAGCCATCACCAAAACCAACTTCTTCCCAATGTTGATTTCGTATGCCAGCGTTTTCCCAAATCTGACTCGGACCCCGCCATGAACCGTTATCTTGCATGCCACCATAAACGTTGTAAGGCTGATCCATATCAACGTTGATGTGATAGAACTGCCCTACCGGTATGTTTCCGATAAACCTCCAGGTGGCACCACGATCATTACTAATGGCTACACCGCCATCATTTCCAATAATCAAATGCCCTGGATCTTTTGGATTAATCCACATCGCGTGATGATCGGGATGAACGGCACGGAATGGCACCAGCGTGTCCCAGGTTTTACCATTATCATTTGAAACGCGAATCACAGTAGCCAGGCTATAAACACGATCCGGATATTCAGGATCTACGCGGATGTCCGCATAATAAAATGGACGGCTCGCAATATCAGATTCTTCATTTACCTTCTTCCACTTCTTTCCACCATCTTCAGAACGGATCATTGCACTTTTTTCCGCTTCAACAACTGCATAAACAATCGAAGGATTCGATTTGGAAAATGCTACGCCGATTCTTCCAAGATCTCCTTTCGGCAAGCCATCTTCTTCTGTTAACTTTTTCCAGTTGTCACCGCCATCCGTTGTGATGTATAAGCCGGAATAAGGACCACCTGATTTGAAGAACCATGGCCAGCGCCGGTATTCCCACATCGCTGCAATTAGTTTTTCTGGATTCGATGGATCAATGGCTAAATCAGCTGCGCCCACTTTTTCGGTTACATACAAAATTTTCTTCCACGTTTTCCCGCCATCTGTTGTTTTGAAAACACCGCGATCGGGATTCTCTCCCCACTCTTGTCCCATGGCGGCAACATAAGCGACATTAGGATCCGATGGATCAAGGATGATGCGATGTATGCGTTCTGTTTTTTCGAGCCCAAGATGCATCCAGGTTGTTCCACCATCAAGCGATTTGTAGATTCCATCTCCCACTGATGCGCTGTTTCTTGGATTTCCTTCGCCCGTTCCAACCCAAACTATGTCAGGATTCGCTTGAAAGACGGCGATCGCGCCGATTGCAGCAACTGGCTGTTTATCAAATAAAGGAGTCCACGTAATTCCACCGTTTGTAGACTTCCAAACTCCGCCTGTTGCGGCGCCAACATAAATGATGTCGGAGTTGTTGACAACGGATTCGATCGCAGCAACTCGACCGCTCATTCCTGCCGGGCCGATCGATCTGGCTTTCATTCCTGCAAGCAAATCAGGATCTATATCAGCCATTGCTGGAGCGCAGGCTATAAGTGAAATAAACAAAGTTAGAACGTAGAAGAAATAACGCATCAATGGGACCTCCTGATTTTTGGGGAGCGCGGATTTCAGTCCGCAGGCTAAGGAATTTTAAGTATCTCGACCCTGAGACGTGATGTCAAGTCTAAAAACTCGTCGATATATAGCATGATATTGATATTATATTTTCAATATTATATTTTATGATATATAGTGAAGTTATGGCAAAAATGATCCCTATCTATCTTGAAGATCGGCAAGAAAGGATATTACGCCGTATGGCTAAAGATAATAAAGTATCAATCTCTTCGCTGATTCGAAAAAGCGTTGATGCTTTATTGGATAAAACTCCAGCCGAACAAGATCCAGCCTGGAAAATTATTGGAATGTCCAAATCGAACGTCTCAAATCTTGGTAGCAAGCATGATGATTATTTGATTGAGGAAATTAAAAAGGAGTTTCGAAAAAAATAATGTCTCTTCCCATTTTTATTGATACTAGCGCATGGGTTGCTGTGGCAGACGCGAGTGAAAGTAGCCATGAGGTCGTTATTCCAATCTATAAACAACTTCTGAAAAGCGCATCAAAGCTGATAACAACAGATCTGGTGATTGCCGAATCTCAGATTCTGTTGCGTAGAAGGTTGGGAGTTGATGCTGCAAACCTTTTCCTGGATAGTACCAATCATAGTCCCAGTATTGAAATTGTTTTCCTGGATCAAGAGATGGAAGTCGCTGCAAAGAAAGTCTTGGAGAAATTTTCAGATCAGGAACTGAGTTTTACGGATGCTGTAAGCTTTACAATTATGAAATCCCGCAAAATTCGAACCGCCTTTACTTTGGATAAACATTTTGCAATTGCCGGCTTCCGAATACTTCCAGAAAAGCGTTAGACTTAAATGAAGAATGTTGGGTAGGCATTCAATCACTCATAGGTAAAATTTCCTAGTTCTGTTTCGCCGTATTCATTAATCATTCTTACTTTTACATTTCCCTTCCCCGGCGGAGCTATACAAGATATTAGTGCTCGAGATTCAGAGATTCTAATCTGAAGCATGCTCTTCGCTAAATTATTGCCAAAAAGAATGTATCCGATTGACGCGGAGGGCACATTAAAATGAATTCGTTTTCCGCCTTCGGATGGGCCGGATCCCGGTAACGCAACATTTAGTTCTGGCAGAATCAAAAAGCCGAAGGTTATTGATAATCCCGAGTTGTTGATAACGGATAGAGGCCCAGGATCGGCTGCAGGCACAATGGCCACGATTTTTTGATCAGACCACGAAGTTACAATGGTGGCTAGCTGCCCTGCAAATTTCACTTTCCCTTTTACTAATCCAAATCCTTTTCCTCGAATGACAATCGTTTGACCGACTTTGGCTGGATTTGGTGAAACTTCCGTAATATACGGGTTGCCTTCACTTCTTGAATTAGAAAAAATTCCATCGGCGGACGCAAAGAGGTCACCAGGTCGCCAAGGATTTGAAATAATATCCAATGCATAATTGTGACCTTGAGTTGTTAAGCCGCGATTATCAAAATAATTCCATCTTCCACCAAAATTGGTGGAAACAAATAGTCCATCGTATCCAGCAGAATAAAGTATAGATGAGTTATAAGGATCGATTTCTACTCTTCGCGTATCAGAGGACAAAGAGAGGTTCCAATCCAGCCCACTATCTACGCTCCGAAAGCGACCGCCGTTTGCGATTAAAATCGAAGGCTTCTTGGGATGCACAAAAATCGAGCTGAGACCTTCCGGTGAATCGCTGATTCTCTGCCATGATTCTCCACTATTATTCGATGAATAAAAAGAATCTTGAACTGTGCCAGCATAAAGTTTTGAAGTGTTTGTAGGATCAATTCCTATCGTTCGTACTTCTCCTTGATCAAATCCAGAATCAACAAACTTCCAGCTCCGGCCTTGGTCTGTGGTCTTGGTGATTCTGCCATCTTCACTGTCTGCAACTGTACTGCTGTACTTTGTAATGACATAAAACGTATTGGGATTCTTGGGATCCAACTGTACCTGGCTGCCTGATGGGCCATTCGTTTCGTTCCACGTAAGCCCTCCATTTTTGCTAATGCTTACGCCACCGGATCCTACTGCAACCAATAAATTATTTTGTTGAGGGTGAATTTGTAGATCAATAACATAATTTTTGATGTTTATTCTTCTCCAGTTTTTTCCGGAATCATTGCTTATATATAGTTGGTTTAAACGGAGAGCTACCATTCTGCCCTCTACAGTCGGTACTGCAATTATGCGTTCTGGTGAAAAGGGATAAACTCCCCGAAATAGTTTCCACGTTTTACTGTCATCGAGCGAGCGATAAACTCCATTAGTCGATGAAACAAGGATATAACCAGTTTTCTTTGGATGAACACCTAGCGCATATACAGATGGTGGCAAACCACGAAGACGATTCCATGTTTGCCCGTCATCATTTGACCTTAGTGCTTTGTAATATAGAGAATCAACTATGAATAATGTATTTGCATGGTGTGGGTCGATTATGATTTTGTCCGCTGCACACCCACATTCAAAATCTTGCCAGGTCTTTCCTTCATCGATGCTTCTGAAAAAGTGAAAGTTTTGGATTGCATAGAATTTTTTCGGATTCCGATAGTCCAGATAAAGTTGTGGCGGTCTATATTCGGAGCCCATTGAATGTGGAATTGAGGTGAAACTCTGGCCTGCATCGGTTGACTGAAAAAACAAGCGAAGCCCGATAAGGTAAATATGATCACCGTTTGTTGGATCTACTTCCACCTGTGAAACGGATTCCGATTCGGGCAAAACTGTTTTCGTCCATTGTTTTCCGTAATCGCTGCTCTTGTAGAATTGACCATTGCTTACCGCATAAATAACACCTGCCCGTGTTGTATGAAATTCAAAATCAGTCGCAAAATTTGCATTAGAATCGGTAAAGCCGAATACGTGTGTGCCGATTGCTGTCCATGTAGTTCCCTGGTTGTAACTGACTAGAACTGAGCTTCCAATTGAATATAAAGAATCGGGACGAAAAGGATCTATGCGGAGTGGCCAAGCGTTATAACCTGTATTTTGCCATGATTGACCACCATTAGTACTGCGAAAAAGCCCATCACCTTCAGCGTATACAATGTCCTTGTCAGGATGGAATACGTAATCGTTTGGTCCCCCAACATTTGAACTCATTCTCATCCAACCGTCAGCCAGTACAAAATTTGGATGAGAATGCAGTAAGGACAGCAGCAATACAATGGAAGCAGTTCGCAACATTTTTTTCAAATTTAGTTCTCTAGATTTACCTGGCGGACAAAACTTTATCACTAATCGCGTTTGCAGGCTGAGGCTGCATTTGTTCCGCAGCATCTACCTTCAAATCTTGCGTTAATCTTCGGTCCTTGCTTAGGCGCCAGATTTTTTGATCGAGGTAATAATGATTAAACGCAAAGCCCCACCAGAAAACATACGCAAGATCTGCGACTGTGAAACGCGAACCCAGGGGTGTTGTGGAAATCGCATTTGGTCCTGGTGCAAATGGAACTTGAAGACCCATCAATGACCAGTTTGAATAACGATAAAGCAGCGTGAACAAAATTCCGGCAGCATAGTAAGTCAAGAACGAACGACTGATTTTTGCGGCTAAACCATATCGTGAGATTGAATCTTCTTTCCCATAACGATTCCGATTGTAAAACCAGACGATGCCGTGATACTGAATGTTGTGATAAAACGTTACAAAAACTGCCACCATTCTCACATCAACATGGGTTGAAACATAAGGATGCAAGAACAAGAAAAGATGAAGTGGCATACAAGCTAACAAAAATAAATTCTTTGGAAGATTCCATGGCAATCCCTGCTGGACTCTCCGCATTTCTTTAATCACGTAAACGCTAATGGCGATTGCAATGAGCGCATGAAGAACATAAATCAAATATTGCTCTGCAGCCGAAATAATTGGTGGAAGGCCCAGGAGTTCTCGCGCCTGAGGATTTCGCAGCGCAAAAGAGATAAATGGTGCAATCATCAAGATGTAAAACATCCAGTAATCAATCGGATTTCCCTTTCCTGATACTTCCCCATTTTTCTTTTGATACAAGGTTAAGAATCCATAATGCTGCCGAACTACATGCCAGTATGCCCACAGTTGCGCAAAAGCAAGAAAAATGAAATATGGAAGCGCCGTATCAAGAGCAACACCTGTGAACAACATGAGTGGTCCAGGAAGGAACCACAACAAGCTTCCAAGAAATAATTTGCTTCGCGTCTTCCATTCTTCAGGATCCATGTAGGTGCGTGAAATTGTGCCAAAAACATGCGGACCATCAACCGAAATAATCCAGAACCACAAAAGCAATACAACCGGAATTCCCAATCCTAAATTTAAATAGATCATCACATAACCGGTGATGCACGCTCCGATATACCAGAGCAAGTCAAAGTTGCGTGATGTAATCCATTTAGTGCTGGTCATCGACTGATGTCTCTTCTGGTTAGAATTTGCCAGTTCCCTTTTGGTCGAACTGGTTGCGATCCGATTTTGCAAAGCGGACACTCCGCAGGTGTCCATGCATGTATATTCAATGTTAATAATGCTCGAATTTTTCTTCCATCGAGTGCATCTTTACCGGAACGATTCACGAGAGAAACGATGTACGGTAGAATTCGTGAATCCTCTACTCCCGAAGTTTTGATGCCTTCAATCGTTTTCTTTGTGGAACCACCGGTGGATATTGTGTCTTCAACGATGAGCACACGATCAGCAGATGGAATTTCAAATCGTGAAAGTTTCATTAGCTCGCCGTCTTTTTCAGTGAACCCGGCGCGGGCACCAAGATGATATGCAATGGCATGTGCAAGCGTAATCGCACCAAATGCTGATCCGATCACCCATTCAGTGTTTACATCGGCCAATTTATCTTTCAATCCTTCAGACACGGCCGCCTGCAAAACCGTGGGATGCTGAGTTACCATTGTGCAATTCACAAAACCATCGGAATGCAATCCACTGGTCAAAAGTGCATGCGGTTGATTCGGACTCCCGTCATGAATCCAGATCGCACCATAATCTTCAAAAGTTCTTTTCCAATCTGTAGTCAATAGATTAACTCCACATTTCATATTATCATCGTAGTAATCCTATTAGGAGGCTTCATGTTTCAAAAGGTCGATTACATAATGATCATTGTTTCTGATATGAAACGCTCAGTTGAATTTTACCGCGACATAATTGGCTTGCAGGTCAAATTCGAATCACCCGAGTGGACAGAATTTCTCACAGGAGAGACCACGCTTGCATTACATGGCGGAGGCGAAGGCGGTGAAAGATTACGCGGAAAGAAAAGAGCTGGAAAATGTACAATCGGGTTTAATGTTGAAAATGTGGATCAGACGTTCGCTGACTTAAAATCCCGCGGTGTTAGTTTTATTATGGAACCTCAAGCTCGTGAAGGCGAACCAATTAAACTCGCAGTTGCCGTTGATCCTGATGGATTTGAAATTACTTTCGCCCAAAATGTGTGATTTTACCGCAGAGGAGCCAACTCTGCGGCAAGAAATTAGCTTGCTCGTAAGGCGTTAACAATATTTAAACGTGAAGCACGAATTGCAGGTAAGAAGCCACCAAGGATTCCCATCATTAATGCAAATACAAAAGAGACAACGATAATCAAGGGCGTAAGATTAAAACTAAATGCGATCTCAGAGAATGATGAAAAATTTAGCATGGAAATCGTTACAAATTGCAAAGCGGACGCCAGTAAAATTCCGAGCGCACCTCCAATCAAAGCGATGAGCAACGATTCCAATAAGAATGCAAGCAGGATACTCCGCCGCAAGAAACCAAGCGCGCGAAGCGTACCGATCTCTACGGTACGATTGGCAACAGATGCATACATCGTAATCATCGCTCCGATCATTGCTCCGAAAGAAAAGATTCCCGTTATAATCCCGCCAAGGACTGTTAGAAATGAAGCCAGCGGACGAGATTGTTCGTTGTAATACTCTTTTTCACCTTTGATCTGTAACTGTTGAAGTCTTGTTTCACTTTCAAAACGAGTTTTAAAGGAGCTTTTTTGATTCTCGTCTCGCAATCGCGCGATCATTGTTGAAAAGTAAGGCCGATTAAAAGCAGACATCATTTGTTCGATATCGCCCCAAATTTCCGATTCAAAACCACTTTTTTGCGCATCGAATACTCCAACAATCAACCAGTTCCGTGTACCAAACTTTAAGGTTTGTCCAATGTCGCATCCTTTGAAACGCTCATAGATTGATCTGCCAATAATAATTTCAGACTTCGCAGGATCCCAAATTCGACCGCTTATAATCCTTACTTGTGGCCGCATTTTTACTGCATCCAAAGAAACGCCACGCACAATCACATTTCCCATATCATTGGATTCTTTTCGATAAAGATTGATGATTGTGACTGCTTCTTTGGAAATCATTGGCTTGCCATCTTCCGCAGTAGCGATTTCAGGAAATGTTTCTACCAAACGTGCACTATCGCGACCCACTGCACTAAGCACATCGGAAGTTGCGGATTTCCGAAGCACAATGATATTGTTATCCGAGCCAGTAGATACTAATGTCTTTTTTACGCCATTGGCCATCATTAGAACTGCAGTTAACACAAATACAACCAGAGCGACGCCAGTGACTGTAAGCAAAGTTGTTAGTTTGCGGGCTAGAAGGTTTCGGTAATTATAACTGATCGGTATTGCCATCTTTTCCTCCTTAGCCTATGTATCTCAATCCATCTACAATTCGCATTCTTGCTGCACGCAACGCCGGGAAGAATGCTGATACTATTCCCACAACAATTGCGGCGACAAAAGCCAGAACCACAACCGTATCCATTTTCGGTAAGTTTGGAAACCACGTTGGAAACATCTGAGCAAAACCCAACGCCACCGGGACAGCCAGTACTAGGCCGACAACGCCACCAATGATCGCGATTAAAATCGCTTCTCCTGCAATAAGCAACGCCAGATGTTTACCGGAAAAACCGATCGTCTTCATCACTGCATATTCATTGATCCTTTCACGTGCTGACATCGCCATGGTGTTTGCCAAAACGAGAAGAATGACTCCAATAACAACAAATGAAACAAAATTCATTGCTGTAAAAAGAGCGCTATACATTGAAATGAAACTTTGAGTAAAAGCTTTTTCGGTTTCAGTTTTAGTTTCTGCCGCTGAATTTTTGAAAAGTGCATCTACGCCGGAACTTATATTCGCGATGTCCTTGGGATTATCAACCTTCAAAACATACCAACCAACTTTTCCTGCCTTGCTTGGTGCATTTTTCTTGACCGCTTCATCCAGATATCTCCAATCAAAAAACATTTGAGTTTCATCTGTAGCTCTATCCCGCCCGGTGTAAATTCCCCGAATCACAAAGTTGTATGTTCCTGGGTAGATATCTCCTTCAAGCTGGATAACGTCGCCAATCTTTAAGTTTTGTACTTTTGCCGTTTTAGTACCGATGATGCAGGAATTTCGTTCGCGCTGAAACGTTTCAAGCTGATCCTGTGGAACCTCAAATTCCGGATAAATTTTAAAAAAGTTATCCGGATTGACTGCGATCCGCGGAAAGTAATTCTTAAAATCATGAGGATCCTTATAAATTCCATTAAACCAGTTGCAATTTGTGACATCAAGGACACCCGGCACACTGCTTCGAATTCTTTCGCCATAGGAATATGGAAGTTCAAATACAAATGAGACAGCATGTCGAACTATCACTCGATCTGCCGCAGCGATTTCTACGCCTGCATTCCATGCATTCACCACAAATCTCATGAGCGCAAACCCCATAACCGCAATTCCAATTCCCAGGATTGTCAAAAAGGTACGAAGTTTGTGCCGGAATGCATTTTTAAAAATCAGTTTGAGGATTTTCATATTTCCTCCTTACTGCAATATGCCTTTATCCAGGTTTCTCACGATGTGAGCTTGTTCCGCTGCATGAGGATCATGTGTCACCATGATGATTGTCTTGTTGAATTCCTTGTTTAGCTGTTCCATCAAATTCAAAACTTCCTGAGCTGATTTGCGATCAAGATCTCCGGTAGGCTCATCCGCCACAAGAATTGTAGGATCTGTAATGATGGCGCGCGCAATTGCAGTCCTCTGTTGCTGACCTCCGGAAAGTTGTTTCGGATAATGATCTTTTCGATCCAATAAATCCACGACTCTTAAAGCAGTTTCGACTCGTTCCTTCCGTTCTTTTTTGGAAAAGTTTGTTAAAAGCAGCGGCAGTTCGACATTTTCGAAAGCTGTTAACACAGGGATCAAATTGTAAAATTGGAAAACCATTCCAACGTGACGTGCTCTCCATTTCGCAAGCTTGGTTTCACTGAGCATGTTTACTTCATCGCCTGCAACACGGATACTACCTCTTGTCGGACGGTCTATGCCAGCAATTAGATTCAATAATGTAGTTTTGCCGGATCCGGATGGTCCCATCAGCGCAAGAAATTCACCATCAGGAACTGAAAATGTAATATCTTCCAGAACCGGAATTTCGATGCTGTCCCTTTGATAAGACTTATAAACATTCCGAACTTCAACAATGTCTTTAGCCGCAACTTTTTGAGCCATCATTTCCATATTTTCCTCATTGTGCAGTCTTTACTTTTGTACCTGACTTCAAATCCGCCGTCGGATTCAAAATCACCTGGTCACCAGAAGTCAGCCCTTGAGTAACTTCCACCACACCTCCAACCATTCCCCCGGTAGTAACAGGACGCTCTTCAGCCCTATCATCTTTTAAAACGTAAACCACCTTCTTTTGGTTACGCTCCACAACAGCGCCAGGGCTTATGGTCAATTTTGGTTTTGCTTTAATCTGACTTTCACTGATTTCTTCGCTTAGAAACGTAACTTTAGCGCTCATTTCCGGAAGCACTCTCTCATCGCGATCGATAAATTTTACTTTCGTCATTACAGTCGCTTTGGCACGATCTGCTGTTGGGACAATCATGTGAACTGCGCCGCGATATCGTTTTTCGGGAAATGCATCCAGCGTAATTTCGCAGGGTTGGCCAACTTCCACACGTTCCAAATTCGATTCTGAAACATCGGCTTCCACTTGCAAAGATCCCATATCTGCCATCGAAACAACTGATCCTTTCGAATTTCCAGCCGATCCTAATGGTGCAACGATTTCTCCCACGTCTGCATTCTTCGTCAAAACAGTTCCATCAAATGGTGCCCGAATGTAAGTATTCTCCAGTTCAACTTCGAGCTGTTGCACCTTCGCTTGAGCTGAATCGACTGATGCAATCCCGCGTTTGTATTGAGCATCTGCAATATCATAGTCACTTGCTGAAAGTATTTTTTCATCTACCAACTTTTTTCTGCGCTCGTGATTTGCTTTCGCTTCCGCCAAAGAAGCGATTGCCACTTGTAAGTCTGCTTTTGCTTGTGCAAGCGATGCTTCAACATCCTTGCTTTCCAACTGGCCTATGACTTGACCTCGCTTTACGATCGTTCCTTCTTCCACATTCAGAATTATCAGCCTGCCTGTCCCTTTTGAGGCTACCTCAGCTTTCCTTTGCGCCACAACATAACCGCTAGCATTTAACACAGAAGTGGCCTGAGAGGGATAAACAAGGGTGGCAGTGGTTAGTTCCACTTTCATCGCAGGCTTTAAGGGACCTTGATACAAAAAGTAGCCTGTGGCAACCAATGCTACAAGAATGAGCACAACAATAACACTCTTGATCATTACTGAAGATTTTTTTTCTTCTACAGTTCTGTCGATACGCAGCTTAGAAATGTCCGCCATATATTCGTTCTCTTTGATGAAAAAAGTGCGAGCCACCGGAACACCGCCTATCCGGTTTGATGAATGCAAACCCAAGAATCTCAGACGTGATATTCTAAACATGGAGTGCCTTTGACGCAAATTCCATTTTTGTTAAATTCATGCCCTTCTCTCATTAAGTAGTCGTTTCGCGGATTCGTACATCGACAAAATGTAATCGCCATCTTGATAGAACTAATGAATACTGGACGTCAGTTCTCCCCCTTATGAAGGGGGAGATGAAAGAGGGGGTTGGAGCATTTCCTATGTTTCCAACCACCCCCCTTCACCCCCTCCTTCATAAGGAGGGGGAACAAGTGATACTAAATTGGGTTGTATCATAATTGCTTCTTCAAAATTGCTGAGTTAAAACCCAGGAGGATATTGAATGAACATTCTCGTCAGCGGCTCAACAGGATTAATCGGATCTGCCCTGGTTTCTTCTTTAGAAAAGGAAGGTCATAGTGTCAAACATCTGGTACGAAAACAAACAACTTCCGAAAATGAAATTTTTTGGGATCCGGGTTCAAAGATGGATTCCTCAAAGCTCGAAGGTTTGGATGCTGTTGTGCATCTAGCTGGTGAATCGATTACGGGAAGATGGAATGAAGAGAAGAAAGCAAAGATCCGGAACAGCAGGGTTGAAGGAACAAAATCATTGGCACAAGGTCTTGCTTCCAATTTGAATCCACCAAAAGTATTTATATCCGCTTCCGCGATTGGATACTATGGCGATCGCGGTAATGAATTGCTGAAAGAAGATAGCGCACCGGGGACCAGTTTCCTTGCAGAAGCTTGCCGCGAGTGGGAAGCTGCAACGGCGGCTGCCTCTGACAAAGGAATTCGCGTAGTGAACACCCGTTTTGGTATTGTACTCAGTGATAAAGGTGGAGCAATTAAACAAATGCTCACTCCATTCAAAATGGGGCTTGGTGGCAAAGTCGGATCAGGTAAGCAGTTTTATAGTTGGATTGCAATGGATGATGTTCTTGGGGCCATCAAGTTTGCTTTGCAAAACGAAACGTTACAAGGACCAGTGAATGTTGTCTCTCCAAATCCAGTGACAAATGAGGAATTTACCCGGATTTTAGCAAAAGTTCTTTGCAGGCCGGCCCTATTTCCAATGCCTACATTTGTTGTGAAAAAAGTATTTGGTGAAATGGCTGATGCATTATTACTGGCGAGTGCTAAAGTAGAACCTGCAAAATTATTGGAATCACATTATCCGTTCCGGTATCCGGAATTGGAAGGCGCATTGCATAATATTTTGGATCAATGATGAAAAATCGAGCCATTCAGATTTTTGTTTTGCTGAATTTATTCGCCTTAACTTTGCACGCCAGTGACCGGGTACAGTTTCACTCTAATTTGCTATTGCGATACGATCGTCAGGAATTTCCAGAAATTCCGCCAAGAGCAACTGTAGAGCGGTATCGCATTCAATGGCGGCCTTCAGTGCTCTTCTTGTTATCACCTGAAGTTGAATTAGGCATAGGTGCAGAAGCAAACTGGATTGATGAAAGTGATGAAGATGTGCAACCGCCGAGATTCCCTGAATTTCATACTCCGCTGTTTGATCGTGATAATTTTAAGCGAGATGCTGTCGTTTTAAATCTCGCTTTTGTTAAATATTCACCTTCTCCCAATCTGCAAATCCTGGGAGGTAAATTCGAAAATCCTTTTGTTGTTACAGAGCTCGTTTGGGATAGTGATCTTCATCCTAATGGCGCTGTAATCAGCACTTCATTTGAAACGGAACAAGGCGGCTTCCGGTTCACTGGCCGGGTTGGCGATTTTTATGCTTCACATTATCTGCATGACCGTACCAATGTCATCGGAATTCAGGGAGTGGCTCAGGCCAGTGCGGGACCGGGACGTTATACATTTTCGGCGGCGTACTACGATCACAATGTGGATGATCTTGCCGTACCTTTGCTTCGTACGAACACACGCGCCGGAAATGAATTAGCGAACGATTACAATCTGATGGATTTGATCGCAAGAGCCCGGTGGAGTTTCACCGTTCCGATTACTGCACAATTCAATTATGTAAAAAATTTTGCTGCGGATAACTTCATCGCTATCGCTCCAGGAAATGGAGATGATGCTTATATGGCGGAGTTATTAATTGGACAATTACAACAGCCTTTCGGATTCCGGGCGGGATATGCTTATCACTGGGTAGAATCAGATGCAGTGCTTGCCGCTTATAACATCGACGAATGGTGGTTTCCTACCCGCGGCGAAGGATACCGGATTCACGGTGGTATCCTTCCATGGAAACAATTTGCATTCGAAGTGGCCTATATCAACCAGCATCTAATCGATCAATCCCCGAGATTCAAACGCTGGTTGGTTAGCGCCGAAATTAATTGGCCGTGAACTCAACCACCATGACTCCATGACACAAAGGTAAGAAGAAGAGAAAAAATAAATCTTTTTCCGACCTTGGTGTGCCTGGCGTCTCGGTGGTTTCTTGTTATTTTTGTCCTGCTAACTCCGCATCAATAATCTGTTTGAATTCCTCGATCGGTTTTGCTCCAATCACAGGAGTACCATTTACCATAAAAGACGGAGTGGAATTGAAACCTAAAGTTTGTGCTTCCTTCATATCAGCCTGAACCATCGGAAGCGTTTTCTTTGTATCAATACAAGTCTTTAACGCTGCTTCATCCAGAGCATTTTCCTTGGCCATCGACATTACTTTTTCATTCAAAGTATCTTTCTTGATTGTCGTTTGGTTTTGGAAAAAGAAACTGTAATACTTCCAAAAAGCATCTTTATTCTGATCAGCTACGCAAGCTGCGGCAACTGCAGAATCTTCCGCCCAGTTGTGAATATTCAACGGCAATGCTTTATAAACTACTTTTACTTTTCCGTCATAATCTTTCAGAAGTTGTTCAACCGTCGCGTATCCGCGGCTACAAAATGGACACTGAAAATCTGTGTATTCGACAATTGTTACTTTCGCAGCAGGAGCTCCTTTAACCGGAGCATTTTGCAAGTTCATCTTCGAAAGATTTTCTTTTGCCTTTTCCATCCGCTGTTTATCCAGGTCAATTGTCAAATCGAGAACACGGCCGATCACCATAATCTTTTGATCTGAAGATACCCATGCATCCTGAACCTGGCTTCCCTTATCCGTTACGAATTGCACCTGAATCGAGGTCAATCCGGGGATCTTTTGTTCACCGCCTTCTTTTACAACGACACCGACATTAGCAGGAACACCAAAGGCTTTGCGGATGTAAGCACCGATCTTTTCAGCTTGTTCAGAAGATAAAGATCCTTGAGCAGTTGCTGTTTCACTTTTTTGTGTTTGCGCATCAGGCGACGCACAGGCGATAGTGAAATTTAAAGTTATAAATACAAGGACCAGAAATTTAAAAAACGTTTGATTTACTGTCTTCATTGTTTGTTTCAAATTCTCCAAAGTCTTTAAGGTAGCATTTCATGATAAGTGAATGTGGGCGTGGGGTCAATTTAAATTGAGGGAATAGGGGGCGAGATTCAACTCGCCCCTTACAACTAATCCGTTACGGTAAAGAGGCTTTTTCCTGTCGCCGTTGTGCCGTCAGGATTTGTGACCGTTACATCATGCGGACCGAGATCGGCCTTGTTTTTTATTTGAATATGGAGTTTCAAACGCGAATGACGACGGAGCTTTATTTTCAGAATGTTGATTTTGCCATCATGGAACGAAACAGTTGCGCCATCTTGAAATCCGGAACCTTTGATAGATAGTTTTAAATCATCTGTCCCACGCTTACCGGTCGTTTTCGTCAATTCTTTTACTTCGACCGGACCTCCGCCACCACCGCCGCCAAACATACGACCGCGGATCGATCCTCCTCCGCCACCCGGACGATATTTCCAGGCAACGAGGAAGTTGGCAGATGAATCTTCTCCACAACTGGCGGCAAATTGTTTCCCACCCGATTGTGATGGTTTAAATTCATTGTCATCCGGATTTCCATTACCTTGAAATGTGCGAGCCCAGGCTTCTTCATTTTCATCGCGCCATGCAATGCAAAAACGTCCATCAGGACTCATTGACATCGAAGGCGAATAATCTTTTTTATTATCCTGGCTCGCTGTCTTCGTACCTTCTTTTGGATTTCCCGACGAATCAAAACGCCGATACTTAATTCCACCCGTGGCGTTTTGTTGCCAGGCAACTACGAATTCGCCGTTCGTATCCATCGCAACTGTGGGAGCAAATTGATCATTTGCACTGTTATCAACTTTAAAGACGCCGCCCACCGGGTTGCCATTTGAGTTAAACACTCTGGCGCGAACAAGATCATCTTTGCCATCGCGCCAGACTACTACGTAACGTCCGCTGCTATTTGTCGCAACATCAGGCGCAAATACTTCGCTGGAAGTATCCACAACTTGTTCGTTCCCTTTCGGTGTTCCATTGGCATTAAATTGTCTAACAAAAACCGCTTTGCCATTTCCGGAAGGTCTGTCCAAGCAACAACAAAATCACCATCTGGTTCAGAATCAACAGATGGTTCTTTTTGATTACCGTTCGTGGTATTTGCGACTTTCTGATCGGTCGGATCTTTCGGTCCAGAACCATTTGAAAATCGGCGGAAGAACACACCAAAACGATCACCATCAAAACCATGATCGTCACGCCACACTACAACATAGTCCCCATTTGAATCTGATCCTAACGTGGAGTTTCCCTGATTTTCTGTTCGATTTGTGTTCGCTATAAATTCGCCACCTTGCGGTGTTCCATTGGAATCGAATTCGCGGTAGTAAACTCCTTCACCATTGCCATCATTCCCTGCAAGATCTGTCCACGTAGCTGCAAAATTTCCATTCGAATCAAAGTCAATCGATGGAAAATCTTTTCCTCCGTTAGACTGACTTAAGGTAAACTCTGCTCCGGCGATCAAATTCACAGGAGGTGGTGCAGATGGCATATCAAGATTCTTTTTCAGATCAGCAGCAGAAATACTTTCGCCGGATGTATCCTGAAATTGTAAAGAATCTCTTTCTCCTGCGGACCACGATTGGAAATTTTCCGGAAATGGTGACCAACTCACCAATTCCAAAGTAGCGGTCTCGTAAGTAGCGACCGCACGTTCTTCCGGAAACTCAACAAATACAAATGATCCACTGGAAGAAAGTTCCATGCGACCAGGATGGCCGTCTAATTTAAGTTCGTCCCGAAGTTCCAATGTTCGGGAATTCAAAACATGGATTTGGTTTTTTTCTCTTACATACACGATCTCCAGTTCTGGTTGGATTAAGATTTGCTCCGGTACTCGTGTCGTATCGGTGAATCGTGCCAGCTCTTCCCCGCTTTGCAGATCCTGCAGAAGAATATCTTTCCCTGAAACCACATAGCGCAGGCCAGTTGTTAAATCCGATACGTCATCGGACGAGGCAAATAGGTTTAAAGCCAGGAGGGTGAAAAGAAGGAAGGTTGAATATTTGATACTCATAATACTGTCATCATAATAGATGATTGATCATATTACAATCATAATATGTGCCCTCCGTTTTGGTTTGCTTCCCCATACTAAATTGTCCCATTCTGAGTTCCTGATTTCAATCATTTTTGACTGTGTTTCACACCGAATCCTATATAATTGCCAACAATCACACTCACGGAGTTTGTTTATGCACAAAATCGGATTACTTGTTGGTCGCGAGCGTTCTTTTCCTGATGCGTTAATTGCTGAAATCAACCGCCGCGATGAAGGTGTTGAAGCCGAGTACATTAAGCTTGGTCCGGTCGCCAGCCTTGAATCTTGTTTTTATAACGTAATCCTGGATCGAATTTCACATGAGGTTGTTTTTTATCAACCATTTTTGAAAGCAGCAACGCTTTCCGGGACGATCGTTATTAACAATCCGTTCTGGCGATTGGCTGATGATAAATTTTTTGGGACTGCGCTCATTGAAAGACTCGGAGTTGCGGTACCAAAAACATTCATCCTTCCATCACATTCATATCCGGTAGATATCATTCCTGAAAGTTTGAGTAACTTGAAATATCCAATCGATTGGAATGCAGTTATTGAAATCACAGGCATGCCCGCAATTCTAAAGCCTCATTGGGGCGGCGGCTGGAAAGATGTTTATAGAGTAAATTCTTTGGATGAACTATTGGAAAAATACAATCACACGGGAGGACTGGTGATGATGGTTCAGGAATTTATCGACTGGCAACAATATGTGAGATGCATTTGCATAGGTAAGCGAAACATTTTAATAGCGAATTGGGACCCACGAAAGAGTCATTTTGACCGATATCGCGATGTAGCTCAAGAAGTAGATGATTCGTTAAAGGCCAGGATCAGACAAGATGCAATCACTATCAATGAAGCTCTTGGTTATGATATGAACACCATAGAATTTGGGGTTCGTGACGGGATTCCGTATGCAATCGATTTTATGAATTCTTCACCGGACTTCGATATTTCTTCCCTCACCGAAAAATATTTTCCATGGGTCGTAGATGCGATGGCCACGATGTTGATCGACCGCGCAAAATTCCCGCAAGAAGAAGTTACTTACCGCTGGGATGAATTTCTGAATCGATGAATAACATAGTCCAAAAATATCATGAGCTGCTAACACAGAAACATCTAGATAGTACTGTTTCTGGTTTAAGTGAAGCCACCCAACGGTTCGCATTAACTGTTGCAGGACGCCCCGTTTGCAATGTGTTACGTCCGTTATTTCTGGACCAGGAAACTTACAAAAAGATTCGTATCGCCTCCAATGTCGTTATGCAGTCGTTTCGAGTTTTGGCGGACAGATTGATGATCGATAGTAACTTACGTAGAAAGCTAAACCTCACTCCTGAAGCGGAAGAAGCAATTCAAATTGATACGGGTTTTGGAGCGCCTGATGTCAGTGCACGTTTAGATGGTTTCCTAGGTCCCGAGGGTACATTTTATTTTGTTGAATACAACGCTGATAGTCCTGGTGGAATCGGATTTGGTGATGTTTTGGCAGAAGCGTTTTTATCGCTTCCGATCATGAAAGAAATCTCGCAATCATTCAGTGTCGAGGCGATTCCTGTGCGACAACGCACATTCGAAGCATTGATGAATGCGTATCACAAATGGGGTGGAAAAGATTTGCCTTCAATTGCAATTGTTGATTGGAAATCAGCTGCAACATACAACGAATTCATAATCATGCAAGAACAATTTCAACAAAATGGTTGTTCTGTAGTTATTTCAGATCCATCCGAATTGGAATTGCGAAATGGAATTTTGTACGCGTCTGCTCAACCGATACAACTTGTTTACAAACGGGTGGTAGCGAATGAGCTGATCGAAAGGTGCGGATTAAATCATCCCTTGATTGAAGCCGTCCGCACTCGCGCGGTTTGTATGGCAAATGGATTTGCGGTTCAGATGTTATTTAACAAAATGTTGTTCGCTTTCTTGAGCGATCCGGCATACGAGATTGTCAGTGCTGAATTAAGACCACTGATCGATCAACACATTCCCTGGACACGCACGGTTCAGGAATGTAAGACAGTTCACCAAAATCAAGAAATTGATTTGATTCCATATATCGCAAAGCACCGCGAAAAATTCGTATTGAAACCGGTTACTGAATATGGCGGCAAAGGTGTGGTGCTTGGTTGGGAATGCAATCAAGAAGAATGGAATGCAGCTTTACAATCTGCGATGACATCATCTTATGTGGTGCAAGAAAGAGTTCCAGTCAGCAAGGAAGTTTATCCATCCTATGTTGATGGAAGACTTTCGTTGGATTTACGCTATTTTGATTTGGATCCTTATATATGGGAAGGAATTAATCCTGAAGGTTGTGGTGTCCGACTTTCGCGCGCTGCCTTATTAAATGTTAGTGCTGGCGGCGGCTCCGCTACCCCGATGCTGATTGTAGGAAAAAGTTGACTAAGAAAATTTAGTGACTGTTGTGTCTTGGGGCCTTCGTGTTTAATTCAGGTTCTACCTGAAAACTAGCCATTACCTGGTCTAAGATGCGGCGTACTTCTCGTTCACCAAAAGCGCTTCGCTTTCCGTCACGTTGAGCAGTTGCCCTTTCGCGTGCTAATCCTTCCGTAACTCCCAACAAGGCGCTTGCAACTGCATTCTCGTTGAAATCATTTGAAAAACTTCCGTCCTTCTGTCCTCTTCGAATCATGCGAAGTAACAAATCATTAAATGCAGTTGCACCCTGTGAATCGCCTACAGCAGGATCTCCGCCTCGCACACGGCGCGCTTCAAATAACGCAAGAAATGCAAATTCTGCATCCGATTCAAATGCATCAAGAAGTTCCGTGAGTGCCCCAAGTGTGGCATCGTGAGCATTCGTGGAATCTTGTGCCAGGCGTTGGACGCGATCATTGATCGGACGCCATGCATCGTTTACAACAGCCTCCAACAATCCTGCTTTTCCACCAAAAATTTTAACCAGCTGGGACTCGGAGGTGACGGCTTCTCGAGCGATGACTGCCGTCGATACATTCTCGAATCCATGACGAGCAAACAGGACCTTTGCACAAATCATTAAACGGGATCGAGAAGTATGGGTATCGTCGAGATTAAATAATGCCATCTAGCACCTGTCCTCTATTGTACAGGTATTGGACCATCTTGTTAAGTATCCCACCCCTAAAATAATAGTAGTGTACCTATTGACTTTTAACTATACTACTACTATCATGTTGCTGTACTTTTAAAGGGACCGACTGGGAATGCAGGCCCATCGGGATCTCAGGACAAAAAACGCACTCACTCTCACAGGGAGCGCCCGGGTCAGTTGAAAAAGCTGGAACGGGCGCTAATTTTTTGGACCACAAAATCACAAAGCTAAATTTATTGAAGGACGCTAAAGGCTTGCGTCTCTGTGGTAAGAATTTTTAGTTTTTATTTATTCTTTGTTGAAGTTCTTTGAAGCGGGGATCGGGGCGGATGGGATCGAGACGGGGGTTCACACGGATAGAAATCAATGCATCTTCCTTTGCTTTCACTGAACGTTCCAATGCTTCGAACGCTTTATCAATTTCACGAAGTTCGATATAAGCAATCGCTAATGCAAATTGTGAAACATATTCCTTTTCCGATCGCGCTTCGAGTTCACGAATCAATTTCTTAGATTCATCAGAACGACCTAAACAAGCGAGCGCATAAGCCTTCAAAGTTAGCATCGGTGTAGTATCCCCTGCCGATTGCATCCAGGTTTGAAATGTACATTCGGCATCCGCAGATTTGCCGCTGAGATGATATGTGATTGCAAGATCAAAAAGTGCTCGCATGAACGATGGATCCAATTCCAGAGCTTTGTTATATGAAGCAATCGCATCATCAAAGCGTTTCATATACAAAAGCAGATAACCTTTTGTCCAATGAATTACAACCGATAACGGATCCAGTTCAAGCGCTTTGTTAATTTCAACTTCCGCTTCTTCATAACGATTCAACATTGCCAAAAACACTGAATACCAAAGGTGTGCGGTCGGATATCCGGGGTTTGACCGGATTGCTTTTTTGAAGTGACGTTCGGTAGCAACTTCATCGCGATCGAATCGATCAGAGATTTGCGCCAGGGAAGCATGCGCTTCTCCAAGATCTGGATCCAATTGCAAAGCGCGTTCTGCTGCAGCTCGCGCTCGCGGATAAGCTTCGGTGGGTTTTTCAAATCCGAAGCCGCCCAACAAGCTGTAGGAATCCGCGAGTCCGGCGTAGGCTAATGCGAACTCAGGATCGGCTTGAATTGCAAGATTGAAGTATTCAATTCCTTTATGAATCGATTCATCGGTTCGCTTGTTCCAATGATAACGTCCTTGCAAATACCATTGATATGCCTGTGCGTTTCGGGTGTAAAGTTTGGATAACCTTCTTCTGCGTCCGGATGCCACACGAAGCTGTAATCGATTCGAAATTGCATTCGCAATATCTTCTTGAACATTTTGCAGTTCACCAAGCGGACGTCCATATTGTTCCCCCCAAAGTTGTGAGCCATCAGTAACGTTGACAAGCTCCGTTTGTATGTTGACTTCTCCTCCATGTTGAATCAAACGTCCAGTAAGAATCGCACGAACACCTAATTCGCGTCCGGCTGCGCGCGGATCAACCACTGCACCTTTATATCGAAATACTGTACTGCGAGCCATCACGCGCAATGAAGGCAATTGCGACAACGTGTTGATGATGCTTTCTGTGATTCCATCACTCAAATATTCCATCCCAGGATCAAGACCAATATTTGTGAAAGGCAGAATTGCAATTGAATCAATTTTTCTGCTTTTACGTTTTGGTGCGGAAGCAGCTGGCTGATAAAACATTCCAGATCCAGCACGAACCGATCGCAATGCCAGTCGCAGATCATGAGCACTCTGAAAACGCATCGATGGATCTTTTTCCAAACATGCGCGCACGATCCGCTCCAAATCAGGAGGAATCTTACCTTGTAGTACACCAAGCTCCGGGGGTTCTTGTCTTAAAATTGCAACCATCGTTTCTACTGAAGTTTTTTCAGTGAATGGTTTGTGGCCGGTGACCATTTCATACAACACGGCTCCAAAAGAAAAAATATCTGTACGTGCATCAGCAGTTTCACCGCTTACTTGTTCCGGTGACATGTAATAAACCGTACCCATGATCAACCCTGCCGGTGTTACGGCAGGACCGGTTGGTGCTTTCGTATCATTCTGCAATTGAATCGGTGTAACAACTCGCGCCAAACCGAAATCCAAAATTTTTACACGGGCATCATTGGTTATGAAAATGTTTTCTGGTTTCAAATCTCGATGGATAATCCCACGCGAGTGGGCAGCGGATAAACCATCGGCAACGCCCTCTGCGATATCAAGCGTGCTGTTGTATTCAGGCACCTCACGATCAAGCCGGGATCGCAGAGTCTCACCTTCCAGAAGTTCCATTACAGCGAAATGCACATCGTCTTCAGTTCCGAAATCGAATATGGTGACAAGATTTGGATGCGATAACGAAGCGAGAGTTTGAGCTTCGCGCTCAAAACGTTGCAACAACTCAGGATCACGCGCAAGATGTGCCGGCAAAACTTTAATCGCAACTTCCCTGGCCAGTCGTGTATCCAGTGCGCGATGCACTTCGCTCATTCCACCTGCACCGAGCGGCGATAAAATCTCGTAAGGACCGAGTCGTAATCCTGGATAAATATCCATAAACGATAACAATCTACGCTTTTGTTGTTTAGGAGTCGAGTCAGCCGACCCTCCCCGATTACGGCATGCTGGCTTGGGCGATCTCGGCGTTAAAAAAGATCAGCCCGCAAATGGTGGATACGAAAGATCGCGCGGTAGTATCGTTCGCTCAGATTCTTCAGGCCATTCAATATTAAAAGTGGGATCATCCCAACGAACTCCATCCGCACTTTCCGGCGCATAATATTTCGAGACCATGTAAAAGACTTCGGTGTTCGGTTGTAATGTTTGAAAGCCGTGCGCAAATTCTCCCGGCGCATAAAGCATCAATCTGTTTTCAGCTGAAAGTTCAACACCGGAATACTTTTTGTAAGTGGGAGAATCAGGTCGCAAATCAATAATGACATCGTAGATCGCACCAGCAGTGCATCTTACTAACTTTATTTGTTCATGAGGCGCCCGCTGAAAATGCATCCCCCGCAACGTTCCTTTTTTTTTGCTGAAAGAAACGTTGGCTTCCACAAATTTTCCTAACAGACCCTTTTCTTCAAATTCGCGATCGCTCCATGCACGTCCAAAAAAACCGCGAATATCTTCAAATTTTTCGATTTCAATGACATAAGCGCCGCTTAACGGCAAAGGTTTAAATATCATTCCGGTGCCTATTATACCGATAACTCACCGGCTACTGGCATCTGGTTACTGGTATCCAAAAATTGCCCCTATCGCCCAATCCGGTTAGAATGTTGCCAATGGAAGAAAGGCGCAAACTCAAAAGAATCCGCGTAGATCTACCAGTGCATGTTCAATTGATGAACGAAAGCAATGTTGTCATCAGCAAAATTGAAACGAAGGGGATGCTTTACGACTTTTCTGGCGGAGGATGTGCATTTCATCATGTCGACAAATTTCCTGTAGGTGACCGGCTTCAACTCCAGATTGAGTTAAATGATGAACTCTCCCAGAAATACAACATGAAAGAGCTGACTGTACGCGGAGTTGTAGTTCGTTCGGCTCGCCTCGATGATGGCTACATGACCAGTGTGCAATTCACAATTGATCGTTAAGGCAATCTTATTGCTTCGCGCCTGCCTCTCCAATTGAAATTAACTCCACTTCAAAAATCAGCGTTTCATTTGGACCAATTAATCCGCCTGCACCATTTGGACCATATGCCAGATCTGCAGGAATAAAAAGCTGCCATTTAGCTCCAGTATCCATAAGTTGTAATGCTTCGGTTCAACCAGGGATTACTCCACTTAACTTAAAAGACACCGGTTCATTGCGGCGATAAGAGCTATCAAATTCAGTTCCATCCAATAAAGTTCCGCGATAATGAGTTGTAACCGTATCTTCCAATTTTGGTTTTGGACCTTTGCCTGGGCGAAGAACTTTATATTGCAAGCCGCTCGCTGTGGTTACAACGCCCTCTTTGCTTTTATTTTCAGCAAGAAATGCATCGCCTTTCTTTTTGTTCTCTTCAGCCGTTTTCATCTTGTTCACCTTTTGTTTTTCTGCCAGATTTTTTTGAAACGCTGCCCAAATCTGGTTCTGCTCTTCTTCTGTCAGCAGTTGTTTTCCTCCGGAATACGCATCGCGAATTCCCTGAATTAACATATCGAAGTTAAGATCTTCAACCGAACGGCGCTTCATATCCGCACCAAGATTCAATCCGATGACATAACTTACTTTATCTTTTTCTGTTTTTGACGGTACAGTTTGTTGCTGTGCCCACAATTGGGGTACGCACAGAAATGCACTGATTATCAGCACAGGTAACATTTTCATGAATACACTTCCTCTTTTAAATTCCAGATATTGAGTCCATCATTATAATGGAAGTCCAAAAATGACGCAGGATGCAATTTCAGCATCCCCTGGCTTCATTCTATTGACCTCGGGAATGGTATCGGAAGCGAGGCTGCTTCTCAGTTAGTTTTTGTAAAGTGACTCGAACCCTTCTTGATTCGTGGAACTACAGGTCCTATATTCTGCTAGCCCTGATTTTGAGAGATGTTATTTGACACGACTAACTAAATTACTAATTGCCATTGCGGCAGTTATCTTTATTGGCCTCCTTATTGGCTACCTTGCATTACGCGCATTTGAACCAAAACTCCGTGTTGAAATCATTCGCGCGATTGAAAATAAATTCGATGCAAAAGCGGAAATACAAAATTTGGAGATTTCAGTCTTTCCAGTTGTTCGTCTTACAGGAAAAAATCTCACATTATGGTACAAAGGCCGAAGAGACATTCCCCCACTGATTCACATTAACGAATTTTCTGCGCATTCACAACTTCGAGGCCTATTTCAAGAACCGAAACAAATTAGCTTGGTAGATCTCAAAGGGCTGGTCATTCAAATTCCACCAAAAGAAGCGCCACAAACACAACCGGAAAATCCCAGGATCCAAACACAACCCAAATATCCCACACCGAAAGTTGTTAAGGTCGATGAGCCAAAAATACCAAATTTCGTAGTCGCAAGAATTAACAGTGACGGAGCGGTATTAAAGATCCATCCGAATCAGCCTGGTAAAGATCCGTTGATGTTCGAAATGCACAAACTGACAATGACCGCTGTTGGCCCGGATAAACCATTTCAATATGAGTGCACCTTAAAAAATCCAAGACCTCCCGGTTTTATTCATGCTAAAGGCGAATTTGGACCGTGGAATACTGAAGATCCCGGATCAACTCCAGCTTCAGGCGTGTACACCTTTCGTGATGCCGATCTCTCCATATTTAAAGGAATCTCCGGAAAACTTTCATCTAACGGAAAATTTCGTGGAGTGTTAGAACGAATTGATGTGAATGGCACAACTGATATCCCGGATTTTCAAGTTCGTACAAGCAATCATAAAGTTCACCTTCAAACAGAGTTTAAGGCTGTTGTAGATGGAACCAGCGGCGATGTTTTGTTGGATCCTGTCCTTGCGAAGTTTGGAAAAACGTCGATGGTTTGCAGAGGCGCAATCGTAAAGAAAGAAGGGTTGAAAGGAAAATCAATCGTGTTAGATGTGCAGATGGATGATGGCAGAATCGAAGATGTTGTGACACTTGCAGTTGCCGGCGAACCACCAATTGTTGGAAAAATTCAGTTTAAATCGAAAATGGACTTGCCGCCTGGCGACATCGACGTAATTGAGAAGCTGAAATTAGATGGAAGTTTTGGGGTTGGAAATGCGGAATTTACAACACCAACAGTGCAGGAAAAAATCGAAACACTAAGCACGAAAAGCCGTGGCATTGATGAAGACGAAGTTACAGATGAACGGATTGTATCCGGTTTAAAAGGAAGCTTCATACTTCGTAACGCGATCGTAACTTTTAGAAAACTTTCATTCACAGTACCTGGTGCTGCAGTCAATTTGGAAGGAACCTATAGTCTCGCCAGCGGTAAGATTGATTTTGATGGAACCTTAAAGATGCAAGCAAAACTTTCGGAAACACAAAAAGGAGTTAAGAGTTTGCTTCTAAAAGTTGTCGATCCATTTTTTCGCAAGGGTAAAACAACAGTGTTGCCAATCAAAATTACCGGAACTCGGAAAGATCCTAAATTTGGGCTGCGTTTAGGCGGTGACGATGATCACTAATCTTTTTTCGGTGAAATTCCTTCCAACGGATAACCGGATTCCTTCCAAATACGAAACCCTCCATCCATGGAAATTACATTGGTGTAACCCATTTTTTGAAGATTATCTGCAGCCAGTGCTGATCGATAACCGCCCCCGCAATACAATACAATTTCAGCATTGTGATCTGGAATCGTTTTCTCAATATCGCGTTCAATAATTCCTCTTCCTAAATGGATTGCTCCAGGTAAATGCCCGGCATTCCATTCGTTATCTTCACGCACATCGATTAAATGAAATGATTGCCCTTGCTTTTGACGTTTGTTGATTTCATGAACATCAGTTTCACGAACCCGTGTTTTTGCATCGTGTACCAGAGCCAAGAAGCCCTTAGAATGATCCATACTTCCTCCTGATCTAGTTTGTTATGCGCCTGATCTCACAAACTACTATAATTAAATCAAGAAAGGATCCAGGATTCAGGATGCAAGAAGGCGTAGATGAACTCTGGGATCCTCTTGTATCTTGTATCTTGAATCCTGGATCTGCAATAAGTCACTACAAGTAATTTAGTCATGTCGACATTAAAAGACGTATTAAACCAGAATGTCCGCGAGGGTGAACTTTACGAACCGATTCCAGAAAGAGGCGGAGATTGGATCCGTTGTTTTGCATGCGGCCACGAATGCCCGATCAATGATGGACAGCCTGGTGTATGTAAAGTCCGCTTCAACAGCGGAGGCAAGTTATATGTGCCCTGGGGTTACGTTGGTGGAATTCAATGTGATCCGATTGAAAAAAAGCCATTCTTTCATGCATGGCCTGGCGCACTTGCATTCAGCTTTGGAATGTTAGGTTGCGATTTACATTGTTCCTATTGTCAGAACTGGGTTACATCGCAAGCGCTTCGTGATCCGTCAGCGGTAAGTTCTCCACTCATTACTTCACCAGAAGAACTTGTGGAACAAGCAAAACGCCTGGGCGGCAGAGTTCTGGTAAGCACTTATAACGAACCGTTAATAACAAGTGAATGGTCTATGGCCGTGTTTCGTGAAGCGAAGAGTGCAGGATTGCATACTGGATTCGTATCAAATGGAAACGGCACACCGCAAGTTTTGGAATACATCCGGCCATTCACAGAACTCTACAAAGTTGATTTGAAAAGCTTTGATGATAAACACTACCGTTCGCTCGGTGGAAGATTGCAACCGGTTTTAGATACAATCCGGCGCCTTTATGAAATGGAATTCTGGCTTGAGATCGTTACATTATTAATTCCCGGTTTCAATAATTCTGATGACGAACTGAAAAGACTCACCGAATTTTTGGCCAGTGTTTCACCGGATATTCCATGGCATGTCACCGCGTTTCACAAAGACTACAGGATGACCGATTCTGAAAACACGACTGCAGAAATGCTTCTCCATGCTTCTGAAATCGGGCACAATGCTGGATTGCGGTACGTATACGCCGGGAACCTTCCCGGGGATGTTGGAGGGTTGGAGAACACTTACTGTTATAATTGTAATACTATACTGATAGAACGTTATGGTTACCTCATTCAGGATTACAATTTAACTTCTGAAGGCGGATGTCCTAAATGTGGCATTTTAATTCCTGGCCGATGGGCTGAAAAATTTCAAGGACAAATTGCCTCCCATCCCTTTCTCCCGAGGCGGCGCCGATCTTTGTTCGGCTTAAGCTAGCCTATTGATTTACTGAATCATCGGTTGTACCCTGCTACAAATCAAATGCAAAAACTTACGACCGTTCTCTTGCTAACGACAATTCTCTTTCCTCTTGCAGCGTCCGCGATGGATGAAATGACGGTTTATGAATTGCTGGATCCGGACAGCCACAAATTTGCGATCCGCTATGATGTTTCGGCAGTTGAAGCCGGCTCAAAGTATTATTTCAATATCATCAGGCCCGGCAGTAAAGCTTATGATGAAAAAGTTCTGGATCGCGCAACCGGCAAAGAAATTCCATTTGAATTGACTGATGCTAAGGAAGCAAAAGCGAATGGTCAGGCCGATAAAGATACGCCTGACGAAACGAAGTTCATAAAGATCACCCTTTCCCATCCTGTTTCGAAAGACGGTGAATGTCGTTTGCGCATTTTGAAAACCTATGAGGATCCGAAATCCTATTTTGTTGAAAATGGTTTATTGATTTTCGATCGCTCACTTGGAGTCAAGCGTAACATGATCATTCTTCCTGCAGGATACGAGCTTGTTGGAAGTACGGTGCCTGTAATGGTGGACATTGCAGAAGATAATCGAGTGCGAATCAGTATGGTCAATGATCGTGATGATGAACTCGGTGTGAAGATTACAGCGAGAAAAATAAAACCATGAAATATTGGCGCTACGTCCTGTTATTATCGCTGATTTCAGTTTTTCAATGTTTCGCGCAAGAGTCACAGCCGTTTCATCGCGCAGACGAAGATCGTGAAATTACTTATTGGCTGTTAGATCCTCAAACTCATCAGTTTCGCTTTTCACATGACTTCAATATCACTCGCGTCGGTCAAAAATACGCACACAGTTTTGTTCGCAAAGGCAGTACGGTTTCGGATGATGTTACTTTTGTTGATCTCGATTCCGGAACTCACTTAAAAACAAAGAAAGTTACTGGAAAAGAAGTTAACGATCTTGGATATTATCCGGAAAAAGTTGAAGACGATAGCGTTGTCGTTGCGGGCGAGTTGTTGAAACCGATTGCAGAAGGTGGATCGGTGCGTATTCGAGTAATGGAAACTTACACTGATGCTGATCGTTATTTTGTTGATAAGAATGGTGAACTGGTTTGGGATCGCACTTTTGGGCGTCCGCGAAATACGATGATCTTACCTAAGGATTGGAGACTAACCGCTTGCAGCACTCCGGCCATTATCAGCGAAGATAAAGATGGCCGCACGGTTTTACAGCTGAACAATCCCAGGAATGATGAAATTCACGTTGTGGTCAGGGCACGAAAAAGATAGTGTGATGTGATGCGACCGTCCGGGTCGCAGACTTTGATTTGGAAATTCTGCTCAGCGGACGAGCCGTCCGCATCACCTGATGACCTGGATACTTTCCACATAACCTCTGTACTTGCCGCGAAATGGTTCGTAGATCATGTGAATTTGATTCCCTTCTTTCGGCAGGCTTCCAACGATTTCAGATTCAGGCGTAACATAAGCACGATATAATTTGCCAACTGATCTGACATGAAACTTATACAAATACTTTTTGCCATTCAATTGAATCGGTGGTTTGTACTCTTTTCGAAGCACAACAGTTCCCTGGACCGCAAACTCTTCACTATGGATTTGGAATAAAGTTGCATGGATCTTGAAAATATTTCCAGTTTGTTCTTCCCACGCAAGAATCGATTTCCCGGTAGCTCGATCGAACGACAAATCTGGATTTAGCGCCATTCCGGGTGCCGAAGCAATACTTTTGAATTCAATTTCCTGCGTTGCATATATCGGATCAATTGCGGAAGCAAAAACTCCCGTTGTTTTCGTCCACGCCTCCACAAAAACTTCTTTCTTGGAATCAAAAGTTGTAACAGGATGGCTATTCACATCACCAGCATTGGAAAAAGTTTTTGCCGGCGCTGAAGGATTTCCTTGCGAAGACAAGAATCGATACCGTACTTGACCTCCGGCATGCCAGACACCAAGCCCTTGGCCAACAGGTGAAAATGAAATATCGGGATGTGAATCTATTTTTGTCGCGAATTGTTGCAGTACAAAAGGAGCTTGATTCGCGCGCGTTCCATCCAAATGAAATCCAATTGCCAGAATTTTTGTACCGCCAGATTGAGCACTTTGATTAATAATTGGGAATTGAATTCCATTCTTTGGATTTTCGGCAACAGAGAATGATTCAAACGCCGTGGAAGTCTGGGCCGTAATTAAATTTTGAATTGCTCCTGACATACTTCCGTTTGGCTCCAATTCCACTCTTCGAATTATTTTGTGTCCGGAAATATCCTCACCAGCCAGCCAAAATAAAAAAAGCCTCTTGGAAGATGAACTGATCAGAAATCGTGGTTGAGTTTCATGCATTCCCTTTTGAATTGGGACAACGGCACCCTGCCGAGCAAAATTCTTATTAAAAGACTGCACATAAAGTCCGTCCTGTAGCTCATAGGCGAGGACATAGTTTCCACTTTGGCGAAGATAAGTCAGATCGAAACTTCGAACAGCGGTTGATGGAGAGTTCACTAAAGTTCGAATTGAGCCTAATCTGCCATCACTCTGCATGATCCGGCAATTAATTGATGCCGTCGCGCCGTTCTGTCGCCATACAACAACCCAGAATCTCCCTGGCTCGTTATTGATAACTCGAGGGGTTCCGGGAATGTCAGAAAAGTTCGTGGAGAGAACAGCGCTTCGGATCGATTCTTGAGCATTGGCAGCAATAATCAGCGCAAGAAAAACAAAAGATGTGGACAGGAATCGTTTCCACATAGTAAACCCCTGCTATCATCATAGTACTTACGGAGCTATATTCCAACCCTTTTAGAAAATTTCCCTGAAATGCTCGCACCAAGAACCGCGCAAGTCATTGGTACAACGGCGATTAAAAAGTGGATCCATCGATTTGTCAAAAAGTGTAAGTTTAATAGTGCCAGATTCAGACAAGCAAAAATTAAAGTTGCTGCGAGGAATTGTGTAAGTCCTGAAGAGCAAGGGTTGGGAGAATCAGAATACAGGAGATAGAAAAGCGCGATGTTAAATCCAAATAATTGTCCGAGCTCAGTTGAATTGAAATAAGAAACGCTATTTAAGAGCAAAGGTAACAGAAGATAGCCAACAAAAGGATGCTTCGATGGCTTTTTAAGCGCATCAACGGAACAAATCCTGCTAACAGGATAAGCAGTCCTAAGAGAAATCCGCCCAGGACATCTCCCAAAAAATGTCTGCCTAAATACATCCGCGATAATGGTATAAAGATGATCAGTGCCACAGCCGATATTTTTTGAAATCGTCCGGGAAAACTTACCAGAACAACTGGTCCGGGCATCCCGCCAGCAGTTCGGATTCTAACCACGATAGGCACGAATTGCCACGAAGATTTCTCTTGATCGATATTTACTTCGTGCTTCTTCGTGGTCTTCGTGGTTAATAATTTGAGGGTGAGACGGGCACATCACTACCACTGAATCGTGGATGCAGGCAGCGAACTGTCTACGGTCAACTCTCCTTGGTCAATCCATTTTCGCAGGTTGGTGGAATGTCTACCGGAAAGATCCTTCAAATTTGCCTTTTCAGTAGTATTCAATCCAATCCACGCATTGCGGCTGGAGCGTTTTGCAGCAAACAATGAACCGTCCGCAAATGCAATCACCTGTTCCCAGGTAAATGCATCCGGATTCGAACGGATAAACGGATATGCCGCAAAACCGATTGAACAAGTAATGCGAATTGTTTCATCTAATCCGATTTTCAATTCAGCAGATTCAATCAAAGTGCGGAAACGTTCTGCCATGATTCCTGCATCTTCGCGGTTGTTGAATCGGCTCACAATCAAAAACTCTTCACCACCCCAACGTACAATTGTGTCTGCTGCTCTGCATCCTGACTGAAGTACATTAGCAATTTGTTTCAGAATTTCATCCCCTGCAGAATGACCATACTGATCATTGATTAACTTAAATTCATCCAGATCAATCACCAAAAAAATCACATCCGCATATCGCGGATAAGTACCGGAATACAGTGCTGCACGATATTTGCGAAGACAGGAAGCCAGATCATAACCGATCGTTTGCCAGATAAAACGCCGGTTCCGTAGACCAGTAAGTGAATCGGTCAAACTTAATTCTTCAGCAATGCGCGCAGATTCAACCCTTCTGCGATACATCAGAAAACCGACAATTCCCAAAAGAATGCTTCCCCCAACTAATGCATTTCGCTGAGAACGTTCACTATGCAAATGAAGATCCAAAAGTGCTTGATCTTTTTTGAGTTTTTCAATTTCACGTTCCCGTTTTTCTAATTGATAACGGCTTTCCAAAACCGCTAGCCGCCGTGCGCGCTCTTCGTTAAAGATCGAATCATTCACTTCCTTGAATTGCTTATACGTATCAAGTGCCTTTTCATATTTATGGGAGGCTTCCTGTGCTTCCGCCAATTCCTTCAACGCTTGCCTGATCCGTTCTTTGGCTGAAATTGATTGGGCAGTTTGCAGAGCCTGTGTTGCAAGTTTTTCAGCCTCAGAAACATTTCTGCGGCCGCGATTCATAGCGGACAGTGAAATCAACGTAAGCACCTTTGTTCCTTTATCACCAAGTTCTTCCGAAAGATTCAATGCATCACTCAAATATTTCTCCGCCTGATCGATTTGGCCAAGATGTGTATATGCTTCCCCAATGTCTCTGAGACTCATCGCAACGGCTGATCGTTCTCCGATTTCTTTCCGGAGCTGAAGTGACTGCTGATTCATTTCAAGTGATTTTTCATATTGACCCAACTTCATGTAGACGTCGCCGATATTGTTAAGAGTCGAAGCGGTCCGTTGTTTCAACCCTAATTTTTTCCGTAATTCCAGAGCTTTATTTAAATAATCCAACGCTTTTTCTGAATCACCGATGCGGTTATACACGATTCCAAGATTATTTAACGAAAGAGCGATACCTTCTTGATCTTTCAATTCTTCTCTCAGTTTCAAAGCCTGCAAATGATATTCAACTCCGCGGTCGTAATCAGTAAGAGCCATCGAATAAACAAAGCCCAGATTATTTAAGGAATTAGCAATTTCCTCTTTCAGATTGAGCTGCTTTTGTATCTCAAGTGATTGTTCGAAGTAATTTACGGCAAGAATAGGCTGATCACGTCGTTGTGCGACAACGCCCAAATTATTTATAGCCTGGCTCAACCCTTCACGATCATTGTTTCTTTCAGCCAATTTGCGAGCTTGTTCGCTATAAGTAATTGCATTTTTGTAATCACTTAAAGTCAGGTAAGCCCAACCGATATCAGTCAGTACTGAAATCTCCGATCGGAAATCTGGATTGCTTTTTAAAATAGCCAGTGCTTCGTTGCCATACTCAATAGCCTTCTTTGGATCGTCGGATTGAAGAGATTCTGTTAGTTGGGTTAATGTGTGTAATCGTTCAGGCCCTTGAGTAGTGGTTAGTTTTTTTTTCAGTTCAATTACTTTGTTCTGGGCTGCATGTACGGGGAAGGAGGAACATATTAGGACGCAAATGAGCAATAGAAATCTGATTTGCAAAATTCCAATGAATTTTTGGTCGATTACCATTGAATCGATGAAGTAGGAAGCGAAGTTACCACTGAAAGTTCACCTTGATCAATGCATTTTCGCAAATTTGCAAAGTTTCGGATATCAAAATCTTTCGAGTTGCCCTTTTCAGTAGCGAGCAACCCAACCCATGCGTTTCGTCCAGAACGTTTTGATGCAAGAAGTGATCGATTGGCGAATGCGATTACTTGCTCCCAGGTAAAGGCCTCCGGACTTGAAGGCACAAATGGATACGGCGCAAAACCGATAGAACAAGTAACACGGAATTCTTCATTACCAATCTGCAGCACTATATTTCCAATGAGCTTACGAAAACGTTCAGCAATCAGGCTTGCAGCTTCCCTATTCGAGAAGCGACTGATAATCAGGAACTCTTCTTCGCTCCAACGCACAATGGTATCTGTTGCCCGGCAAGCTCCTTGTAATACAGAACCGATTTTACTCAGCACATCAATTTCAGCCGAATGGTCATACTCATCATTGATCCTCTTGAAATCATCTAAACTGATCACTGAAAAAATTAGATCTGCATATTGAACTGATGTTCCAGCTCTGATCCCATCCTGATACTTACGCAAGGAATTAGCGACATCATGATCGATTGTCATGGATACAAAACGCCGGTTTGGTAAACCTGTCAGTGGATCTTTTAAACTTAACTTCGCGGCAAGATGTGCTGCTTCTATCTTCTTGCGATGAATTACATAGCCTAAAATTGCCAGGAAAAGCCCGATCGCTAAAAGTGCATTCTGCCGGAAACTTTGTTTTTGTAATTTAAGATCCATGACTGCCCGATCTTTTTTAAGTTTGTCAATTTCCTGCATCCGTTTTCCCAGATTGTAACTATCTTCTAAAAGGCTCAAACTTCGCGCGCGATCAGCATTGAAAATTGAATCATTTATTTCCTCGAATTTCTTGTGCGACTCTACTGCCGCAGAATAATCACCAGCACCTTCCTGCGCTGCAGCGAGCTCCTGATAAACCTCGCCGATCATCTCTTTTCCAGAATGATCTATTACAAGCTTCAATGCTTTCGTTGCAAGCGGTTCCGCCGCGGCGTATTGGCCATGTTTCCGTTTTAATGCAGAAAGCGACAACAGATTCAACACTTGTCCTCTTCTATTCTCTTGTTGCTCGGAAAGATGAAGTCCTTCGGTCAAATTCTCTTCCGCAAAATTTAGTTGGCCGAGATTTAGATACGCTTCACCAATATTTTTTAAACTGATTGCTTCACCAGCTTTGTCACCAATCTCCCTCCAGATCTTGAGTGATTGTTGATTGACTTCCAAGGTCTTTTCATCTTGACCGAGGTCTCTGTAGATTTCACCGATATTATTTAGAGTTGAAGCAATTCCTTGTTTTGATTCAAGACTTTTTCGCAGCTTAAGAGACTGATTTAAATAATCGAGTGCTTTTTTCTGATCGCCAAGGCGGCCACAAATCATTCCCATGTTATTCAAAGCACGACTTAAGCTTTCGTTGTCATCGTTCGTCTCAGCAATCTGGCGGCCATTCTCAATATATTCAAAGGCTTTCTGATATTGTCCCATCATCAAATAAGCCCATCCCATTTCACAAAGCGCAGTAACTTGAGAAGTTGGATCGAAATTCAATTGCAAAACAGAAAGAGCCTGCTGGCCGTATTGGATTGCTTTTTGAGGATCATCTGAGCGATAGGCTTCAGTTAGTTGAGCTAAGATTGCTCCCCGCTCACTGCCCTGTGCAGAATCGAGCTTCTTTTCCAATTCGATTGCGCTGAGATCTTGGGCGGATATCGAAGAAGATAGGAGCAACAGTAACCCCAGGATTGCCCCTTTAAGTCCCCCGTTCACAGTCCCATTTTACATTTCTTCTGTAACAATGGAAGAAAAATTTTTAAGAAGAAGAGCTAAGGGGTGGGAGTTCTTGCCCTCACCCATCGTCGCTAAAATGAAAAAGCTACACCTCCCGTAAATGTCACCTGAGAAAGGTCGATCTTGGGATGGTCTTGATTGAAAAGATCGTGAAGTTCACTGTCAGTGCCACCAAGATCAGCGTTTACGCTAAAATACTTGGCCTCTCCGAGAATCGAGACAGCGTGACTTACAGGGAAACGGACTCCACCTTCAATATGCCAACCGAAATCTGTGTTATCCGTAGTTGCTAAGCCTTGAGCAAAAATAGGAACTGGTTCACCAGGATTTGTGATAAACAATCCCTGCTCGCGATATCTCCAAAGATAAGCGCCAACCCCGCCACCAAAAAATGGGCTGATTGGCGCATGCCGGCCGGCTGGTAGAAATTGCATTGCAAATTCAACCGGGATGATTCGAAGTTCTACATCACGACGTGCTGGGGCTTCCATCACCAATTTGAAAATCAAGTTCAGTGAGATTTGTATCGGAATTGTAATAACCGACATTACCGCCAATGCCAAAACGATCACCCAGAAAATGTTGATAGGAAACTTCTCCAGTTAACCCATCAAGCATGTTTCGATCGAGTGTTGTTGGCCGATTTAGCAGAGATCTTGACTTGTACCACTAGGTTAAACGTTAGGCCGAGGATTCGGAATTGCTAGTTTGTCGTCAAACGGCGCAAATATTGACTTGAGCCATATTCAATTACTTCGTTAGTGATTTGCCCAAACTTTTTGTTGAAAATTGAGTGTTTATAAACTAATTTCAATATTCAGGATGGATTTTTTTGGAGAAAATCATGAATTTAGCAAATATCGTTGAATCACATTCGGATGAACTCTATGAGCGATGGTTAAAAGAAGTAAAACAGCATACAGATACGCCAACTTACCATCACTATCAGAATATTCAAAGGCTCGGACACGTTCGAAATATTTATAACCACTTGAGTGAAATAATTGAGAATGATGATCGGGATCGAATTGAACGGATTTACACTGCACTTGGTTCCGATCGATTCCATCAGGGATTTTCGTTAAGCGAAGTTCTAAAAGCACTCATCCTGGCCAAACGTGTTTTATGGTCTTTTGTTGAAAGTCGTGGTTTTTATAGCGCGATGGAAATGCTGCAGGCAATGCATTTCAGACGAAGTATTCTTCTGTTTTTTGATCGCGCAATCTTTTTTACAGCAAAAGGATACGAAAGAGAAGCTTCCATCTATCGAAAGATTTTTGCTCACACTTAGACCCCGATCGTGCCGCAATGATTTTCGGCGCAAATAGGCTGAATCCTTGACAAGTCCTGTAAAAATCTTTATAAAGCCTATATGAAGACTTTAACTATCACCGCAGCAAAAAAGAATTTAGGACGCTTGCTGTCTGCTGCAGCCAAGGGCGAAGATATCGGAATTGTTTGTGGCTCTGACATCATTGCTCTTCGAAAGGTTGATATTGAGTCAGCAGATTATGCGCAAAGGGAGTATGGTGCGACGCTCCAAGATATCTCTTATATGGAAAAAGCTGTGGATCGTCGTTACCGCAGATTAACCCGATCAAAAAAACTGGTTACTTCATCAGCTGAACAATTGAGAAAGCTAATTGGGTAAACTCCTTTCAATTGATCCGGATGTTTTGAAACGAATTCGGAAACTGCCAAGAAACGAGAAAACCGAATGCCTGATTGCGTTATGTAATCTTCATGAATCTTTCGGCCAACCTCCTCCTCACAGCGGTCTCGGCATCCGAAAACTTGGATCAACACTGTTTGAATGCCGCAGTAATAGCTCTTTACGATATCTCTTCCAAAACCGCACTGGCGATCTTTATGTTTTCTTCTTGGGGAACCATGATGAAATCAGGAGCTTGTTGCGTTCCAGAAAGCTGTAAAGTGAGCCGTGTTGGACGCGAACTAACGACCCTCTGTTTAAAAGATCTAAGTTTGTCATCGAGCTACCCGTGAAAAAGTCTGCAAACCACGCAAAATCGCCCAATACAAACGCAAACATGCAAACGTTTTTGAACACAAACGGAAATCTGGTCACACCCTTCCGACTCTCTAACGGGAGCGCGACCGACCGCCGGAAAGTCGGATAAAATTGCACCTTTTGTATAGTATTTGCTATACTAGATTCAGATGCGGAAAGTCGAGTTTTCAAACACTGCTTTTCGCCACGGCTACCATGAAGAGGACTTCTTTGAATTGTTATCAAGCAAGTATATTAAGCTAAAAAGCCAGCGAGGCATCGCTGATTTGTTTGAGCTTCTTGGACAAAATCTTGTCGGTGATTATATTCACATTATTTATAGGGCTGTACCAAAAGAAAATCTTTTACGAGTTTTTCACATAAACCGAATGACTGAAAAGCAAAAGAAACGTTTTCAAAAATTGATAAGAAAATGAGAAAAAAAACACGAAAAATGGCTTTGTTAAAGAAACACGCAGATGAGTCAGAGATCATCAAATGGGCAACCAAACATGACCCATTTGATCGAGTTGAATCTGGGGTTAGCGCAGTCGTACATGATCATTCCGACTTGAATGAACTGCTTCAAAATGCTCTGTTCCAAGGGAATAAAGCTCAGCTTAATATGAGAATTCCTCCCGCAATGAAGGCGCTGTTAACAAAGTTGGCCAAAGAACGAACTACAGACGCGACGACACTCGGAAGAATCTGGCTTGCTGAACGCATACGCAAAGAGGTAAGCAATAAGTAGTTGGGAAACCTTAAGTGAGCCGTGTTGGACTCGAACCAACAACCCTCTGCTTAAAAGGTCTAAGTTTGTCGTCGAGCTACCCGTGAAACAGTCTGCAAAACCACGCAAAATCGCGCAAAACAAACGCAAACATGCAAACGTTTTTGGATAAATTTCACAACCAGTTTTCCGACCGTCACTTTCCAAGTACGGCCACAGTCGAGTTATGCAAATGGAACGAAAGGGACTGGTTTACCAGCCTTAGGAAGCCAATCTCTTCCTTATTTCTTGATGTACTCTTTCTTTCAGCCACAGTTGAATAAGTGTTTGGTAAGGAATGCCTTTTTCTCGTGCAATCTTCTCTATTTGGGATTTCAGGCGCCTATCAAGCAGCATGGTGATCCTCATTTTCTGCTGCTTATGCTTTATTTTGACCGGCTCTTTCACCTCTTCCGTGTCCAAGATGAGATCCATGCTGTCATGAGTTGACCAGAATTGGAATTCCTCTTCCTCGCTCCTAAATTCCGGTATTGTTTTCTTTGCTCTTTTCATAGCTGTCTTATTTCCTGAAGTAATAACTCCTCTCGCGGCGAGTCATGTCTCTTGCTGAAATTATCCTAACGAAATTCTTGCTCTTCCTTCGCTTGAGAACGAAAACTGCGAACAAGTATCGGCCACCATCTGTAATCCCATAGATGAGATATCTCATCCGGCTGGTCTTCCGCAGCTTGTATCTATTGTAAAAGACCTCCTGGACTTCATCTGGGTAGACATCATGATGCACGATATTCTTGATCGCATTGTCTTCATCCCAATCAAATCCATCGATTACGATGGGCATTCGTCCAATGATACATGCATATAAAATACATATCAAGAATGTCTTGGAAGCACAAATCAAGATTTAAAGGTGAGCCGTGTTGGACTCGAATCAACGACCCTCTGCTTAAGAGGTCTAAGTTTCTGGTCGAGCTAGACGACAAAAAGTATGCAAAACCATGCAAAATCGCGCAAAACAAACGCAAACATGCAAACATTTTTTGATGCAAACAGGAAATAACGTTTCGATTCAAATCAGAAATGCTAAGCTCATTTCCCTTTCCTTCTACTCCCCCATCTCTGGTGCAAAATGATGTAAAATGGTGTATTATTCACCCATGGCAATCATGGAAAAAAGCATTCGACAAAGTATATCGCTTCCCTCTCGGGTTGCAAGAAAAGTTAAGGCCTTGGCTAAATCCCGTCGTACTAGCACAAATCGGGTCATCGTGGAATTAGTTGAGGCCGGTCTAGAATCGAAAGAAGACGAAAAGCGCAGATTCTTCGAATTGGCGGATCAGTTAAGTCAAAGTACCGACTCGAGTGAAAGAAAACACATCAAGGAACAACTGGCCTGGATGACTTTCGGAGAATAGGTGCCGAAAATCCAATGGACCAATCTTCCTTCTGCACTCAGGGATCATCTGTTCGAGAGACTGCGTGAGCGTAAGATCACCGCGGAGGATTTATATCAGCTTAAACTTTGGCGCGAATCTGAACCAGATTCTCCCGATGGTGAAGGGTACAAAGATTTCGGATCATACAAAATTTGCGGCAAAGGCCAATATCCAAAGACATTCCTCCTACGCGGGCAGACAGCCAAGGGTCAGGCATTGTGAATCAACCGCGAGCAATCCTGAGAAACTTACCTCCTGCTATTGTCCTTTCTTCAACCAGAACAAAAAGAAGCTATCAGAACAGAGCTCAGACTTGGATTTGTCGATCAGATCAGAGCCTCGCAAGGTGATCGGGAGGATCTGACACCAAAACTGATATTTTGGTAACCACAATCCTGGGAATTCTCTCGACGTGTCATCAGGATTTTGAACTGCGGTTAACCAAAGTGAAAGTCTGGTTGACACTTTTTCGTTGCTCTTCAGTCAGTCCAATATCGGGTTGCATTGTTGCACCTCCTTGTCAATCCTCTGGCATAAGACAAATGTTTCTCTAGCTAGTCCGAAAGGAATTTCCGAAGAAGCAGTTTGCATCTGATTTTTCTTTTGTGCAAAGATCGATAACATAGCTTCCTTTGCCGTTATGTCGGATCTTTCATTCATTATATTCTTAACCGGCCGTACGGCAAAATTTCTCGAGATTCAAAAGTAAAGTTTTTATTTCATCATATTTCCGAATTAACATAGCCGTTTGGGTTCTGAGCATCAGAGACGCCTCCGTAAAATTAGAAATCACGCTCTTGCGGAAATGGTGGAGTGTTTTCGCTGAGGCTACATCGTGCTCCCACGTTCAATGATTGAGTGAGTTATTCACAGCGCTCCGGCGAGCATCAACAATAGAAGGACGATCTGAAGAGTAGTATACTTCCGAGATGTCGATCTCAGCCGGGCAACAAGTCGGACCTTACGAGGTGCTTTCCTCGATTGGCGCAGGGGGAATGGGGGAGGTCTATCGGGCGCGTGACAAGCGATTGGGCCGTGAGGTTGCGCTGAAAATCCTGCCTGCGGAATTTTCAGAAAACCGGGAACACCTGCAGCGTTTCGAGCAGGAAGCGCGTTCTGCTTCCGCACTCAATCATCCCAATATCATTACCATTTACGATATCGGCGTCAGCAATTCCATGTCTTATCTTTCCATGGAGCTGGTGGATGGCAAAAGCCTGCGCGTTCTCCTGGATGAGGGCCTGCTGGCTTTGCGAAAAGTGGTAAGCCTTGCGTCGCAATTCGCGGATGGTCTCGCCAAAGCTCACGCTGCAGGGATTGTTCATCGTGATCTCAAGCCGGAAAACTTGATGATCACCAAAGACGGCTTCCTGAAAATACTCGATTTTGGCCTGGCAAAAATGACCCTTCTTCAAACACATCAAGCGTCGAACCTGCAAACGCAAACGGGAGTCGGCACGGTGCTTGGAACCGTCGGGTATATGTCTCCCGAGCAGGCAAGCGGAAAAGCTGTCGATTTTCATTCAGATCAATTTTCGTTCGGCATGATCCTGTATGAAATCATCACGGGCAAACGTCCCTTTCAACACAGCACTACACCGGAAACCATGGCGGCCATTATTCGTGACGACCCGGAACCCGCAAGCACTTTGAATCCCCAGGCGCCTGCAGTCCTTTGCTGGATTCTGGATCGTTGCCTGGCCAAGGATCCGGAGGAGCGATACGCCTCGACGCAAGATCTGGCCCGCGATCTACAATCGATTCGCGATCACATTTCAGAAGTGAGCTCCGTCGCGCCGGCTTCCGCGCTGCAGCCGTCCGGCAAACGCTTTCGCGCATTGGTTCCAGCGCTCATCCTAATCGCATTCCTTGCGGGGGCAGCCGCCGCAACCTGGTCACTCAAACCGAAGCCGGCGGAACCAATCGAAATGCTAACGATGACTTACTCCGGTAAGGATTCATCACCTGCCGTTTCACCGGACGGTAAACTGATCGCATTTCGATCCGACCGGGATGGAACACCCAGGATCTGGTTGAAACAGACCGCCGGCGGCAACGAAGTCGTCCTTTCCTCCGGCCCGGATGACTATCCCAGATTTTCTGCGGATGGCTCAACGATTCTTTTTGTCCGCAGAATGGAAACAGGAACCTCGCTTTACAGGATTCCGCTTCTTGGCGGAGAAGAGAGGAAGATCCTGGATGATGTGCAATCCGCGGATCCTTCTCCGGATGGGAAACGGATCGCCTTCGTACGCTGGAAGGGTGGAGATTCATCATTGTTCACAGCAAACTTAAACGGCAGCGGAGTTGAGTTGGTTGTACCCGTTGAAAAGATACAGCTTCAATTCCCGCGCTGGTCACCCGATAGCAAACGCCTCGTCGCAGTGAAAAATTGGTTAGGCAATGCAATCAATGAGGATTCTATTCTTATTGTGGATGTGGAAAGCAAAGAAAAGCAATGGATCCGTTCCACATGGCCAACGACTGCAATCTGGAATTCTGGGAGTCAGATCCTGTACGGTCTTCCAGGATCTGCTACGGCGGTCGGTATTTCCAATACGCGTATGACCGGCAACATCGTGCTTCAGGATGTGGATACCAAGACCATTCGAAAGCTCTTCTGGTTTTCAACGTGCAGTGATGTTCTGGACAACCTCGGCCACCGCGCGATCGTATTCCAATCCTCTTCCACGCGGCAAAACTTACGCCAGACATCGCTGACTGACTCACAGGCAACCGGACGGTGGTTTACGCGCGGAAACAGCACGGATCGCCAGCCGGTTTATTCGCCGGACGGCAAAAGCATCTTATATTCATCCATTGGAAGCGGGAATCTCGATCTCATGCAAACCACGACAGAAACCGGCGCTTTAAAGAGGATCACAGAAGACGCAGCCGCCGACTGGGACCCCGCCTACACTCCAGATGGCAAGCACATTCTGTGGAGCTCCAACCGGAGTGGTCATTTTGAAATCTGGATGGCAAATTCAGATGGCACTAGTTCGCGACGCATCACGGATGATGGGTTGGATGCTGAAAACCCGACGATGACGCGTGATCGGCGTTGGATCGTGTACAACTCTTACAATCCTGAAAAACTCGGCGTTTGGAAGATTCATCCCGATGGAACAGGGGCGGCCCAGCTCGTATCCGGACTCACCCAATGGCCCGAAGTTTCTCCTGACGGAAAACTTGCTGCTTACGCCTGGTATGAACAATCGGTTGTTGACACAACGTCCTATGTTCATGTTGTGGAAATCGAAACGGGAAAACGAGTTCCGTTTGAAATCAAAGCAGAAATTGGAGGGAAAGGGCAGACCACGCCTGTTGGTTTTGCTGGCCGTTGCCGCTGGATGCCTGATGGAAAGGCGCTTGCCTATATCGACTCAAACGAAAGAGGAGACCTGGGCGTTTTTGTACAGGACTTTGAGCCCGATCAAGATACCTCCGCTACGCGGCGGCCTGTCGCAGGATTCGATCCCGATCGTCAGACTGAAACCTTTGGCATTTCGCCCGATGGAAAATTCATCACGCTGGCAGAATTGGAAGTCCTGTCCAGTCTTGTCCGCGTAGAAAATATTCCCGGCCTTTGATTCCCCGCTGCCACGCTTGAACGCGTACTGGCGACGGCATTCCACCAAATCGGAACCAACGGCATATTCCAGACCATTTTGGCGCTCCTCTACGGCGTAGCCACTTGCCTCTCTAAGTCCGATCCTTGTTTGAGGGAGACATTATTATACATAACTGCATAGCCTTATCTAATTGTCTATTTTGTAGTGTTAATGCTGTAGATCTCGCTCCTGCTGTACATCCGGAACACAGTGATTAAAAACCCCTTTGCCCTGTTTATTCGCTCCGGGGGTTGCAGAAAGATTTGAACCTTGTTGAGCAGTTTTAAGCCTCTCAAGGTGCCTAGAAAAGTGCAGCAAAAATCCGGTCCTGCTAACGGTTTTCAGCCCTTTACTTACACCGGAGCCCGTTGCAGTATTGCGTCATTAAAATGCACCCGGACGCACCCGAGCGCTTTTTCTACGAATAGAGTAATAAAATAAGAAAACCCCTAAGTATTTCAACCTAGGGGCTTTAATGTAGTGAGCCGTGTTGGACTCGAACCAACGACCCTCTGCTTAAA
>CAWINI010000006.1:0-17550 GCA_963837395.1 uncultured bacterium
CCGCCAACAGTTGTGTCAATTACACCTGCGGATGGTTCAACCAGTGTGCCAGTAGATCAAATCATCGGAATTCAATTTTCGGAAAACGTAAAATCATCTACCGTAAATTCAACTACGATCACATTCCAAAGTAGCGGAAATAATTTGTCCGTAACTTTGCAAACCGTTGGCGATCATGTGATCTTAACTCCGGCACAGCCACTCGCGGGGGCGAACACTTATACGATCACCGTGCTACCTGCAATCGCCGATCTTGCGGGAAATATTTTGCAGACTGGAGCCAGTTCCACATTTTCAACATTTGATACTGTTGCGCCAGCACCTCCGGTAATCGATCCACCGCTGCCTCAAGTAACATCGGAACCAACAATCATAGTTGCAGGCACTGCGGAAGCAGGAAGCCTGGTGGAAATTACGGGTGGTGTGGCGCGAGTCACAACTACCGCAACAGATCTCGGAACTTTTTCCGGCGAAGTATCATTGTTCATCGATGCAGTGAATCAAATTTCGATCACTGCCACCGATCTTGCGGGCAACATTTCCAATCCAACCACTGCAACTATTCTGCAAGATTCGGTTCGCATGGTTGTGATCGATGCAATATATCAATTGGATGGCACCATCCTGATCGATTTTTCGAAAGCAGTTGATCTCGCAAGCATCACACCACAAAACCTTTATGTGGTTGCTTCTGGAATTATCAATGGCACAGTATCACCGACCGCGAATCCTGCAACAATTTTGTTCACGCCGGATACACCACTGGGGAGTGCACCATTTTTATTAAAGGTTGAACCTTCTGTTCGCGATCAATCCGGACAACCCCTCGATTATGCATTCAGCAAAATTTTCAACGGCGCGGGTGGGAGTTTTGTGTTGGGTGAAGTCTATGACAACTACACTGGCTTGCCATTGCCTGGCGCTGTTGTGCGACAAATTTCACCCGTTACAAACCCTGCACCGGAAGCAACCTGCGATCTCAACGGACAATTCACGTTACCTGTCGCATCAGGCGATCTGCTGTTGCGAATTGAACGCGCTGGATATTTATCAGTAGATCGTTTTGTAAATGCACCTGCCGCACAAGCGGTGCTAATCTTTGATGCCAGACTGCAGCCACAAGATTCAGCGCTATTGCAAATCACAAACGTAGCCGCAACATTGTCCAATTCTGATGCAAGCGTTTCATTGAATGTTGTTGCCGGAACTGTTTCCGATCCTGCTGATGTACGTTTAACTTCACGCGACGGACAAAGCTTGCCACAAATTTTGCCTGATGGATGGTCACCGGTTGGCGTTGCAACGATCGATACTCAGGCAACACCGCAATTGCCATTCACATCGCGCGTGAGCAACGATTTGCAAATCGCACCAAACACCGCAGTCAACACCGCTTACTTTGATTTCGCATCTTCAGTGTGGCGGCTAGGACCATCCGGTGTTGTCAGCGCAGATGGACAAACCCTGGAAGTTGAAACGCAACGCACCGGAACTCACGCGTTCCTGATTCCCGATTTCAATAATCCACCACCGCCGTCAGTACCGGATCAACCATTGCAGCCATCACCTCCACCTCAACAAACTTTGCCAGGAACACCATCGTTTGTATCAACACCGGAAGGTGTGTATCCGGATCAACGCGCGCGAGTGGATATCTCTTTTACCGGAACTCAATTCCGATCAGGAACCAGGTATCAAGCCATCCTATCGGAAGATTACAAATTACTCGGTGAATTGGGCGAAGTCATAACAATTCCAAGAACCGAGGATTTGATCGGCTACTCCAATGGACAAATCTCATCCGGATTAATCCGCTTCTATGCTGCGCCTGCAAAGGCCATCGATTTTTCACAGTTAGACACTGGATTCATCAACCTTGCCATTCATGCATTCCCCGATTCAATTCAACCGCCAGGAATCATTGATGAAAACGGCGGTACAGTGAATTCAGCGGAAGGAGATCTGCATTTGCAAATTCCAGCAGGTGCACTCACAGGACCGATCCCGGTAATCCTTACTTCTCTCGATCCGCAGTCCATTCATTTGCCGCTGCCAGATTACAACTTGATCACCGCATTTGAGGTAAGTTTTAGCGGGGCAGTATTATTGCTGCCGGCGACTCTGGATCGGCACCTGCCAGTTTGCCGGCGAATCCACAATTAATTTTGGCCCGGCTTGTACAAATCGGAATCTCCAGCTACTGGGTCATTGAAGGTACGGCAACCTACGATGGTAGTCGTATTACGACAGTAGTAGGCCCTGCGTCTGCTCCCGGAATTCGAAACGGCGGGATCTACGGAATATTTCATGCTCAAGTGCCGATCGGCTTCTTAACGGGTACAGTTACAAATCCGCAATCCAATCCGGCCGGACCTGGAATCATCGTTAGCTCAACAGCGAATCCATTGCGTTCACTAACGTCTCCGGCAAGCCTTTATACACTGGCAGTTCCTGTTGGTTCTGGAACTGCAACTGCAAACAATACCGTTACTGGCGATAGCGGATTGTCACCATATAACGTCAGCAACGCCGGTCAAATTGTAACGGTCAACATTCAGATCCAAACCACGCCTCCGCAGATCGTTTCGATCACACCAACTGCAGGCGCAACCAATGTTCCGCAAAACACAACGGTGCGGATCACATTTTCAGAGTCAGTGCTTGCATCATCCGTTAATTCATCATCTTTGTTTTTGAAAAGCAGCGGCGCAAATGTTCCGGCAACGATCTTATTAACTTCAAACAACACGATCGCAATCCTGACCCCAACAACTCAACTTGCACCAAACACGCAATACACATTGACGGTTACAAACGCCATCAAAGATTTAACTGGCAATTTGCTATCCAACCCGGTGAACAATCATGTGTTTACAACAGTAGATAACACGCCCCCTGATTCAGATGCCGATTTCAAATTGTTTTTGCCGGAAGGGCCTGATGCTCCAAACGATGGCATTGTTCGATTTGAAGTCGAAGCATCACAAATCGAAGCGGGTGTGAACCTGGTTTTCTTCAATTACACACAACAAACGTCGGTCTCTGCAACCCTGCAAAACGGGAAATACACGGCATCACTTGCCGGACGCATCACCGATGCATTCTTCGTAATGTTGATCGATGCTGCAGGCAATCAAACTCGAGTCGACTTGCCGTTGATGCAATATCCGGATGGTAAGGGTGCAGCATTTAAACCGGCGGGCGGAACATTTGTGACCGCCGAAAATATCGAAATCACAATTCAGCCTGACACTTTCGATGCAATCACGCCGGTCAGATTAGAGACGATTCAAATTCCTGAAGAAGAAACTTCCGCCGCATGATGATTATGTTCCGTTACAACATTTCACATTGAACTTAAATGGTGCAACTGCAAAGAAGGAAATTGAAATTGCAGTTCCGGTGCCGGATGGAATCACCGAAGAAAGTCAGGTGTTTGTGATGAAGCCAGTGGAATTTTTCTCGCGCCGAAAATGGATGGCCATGGAAATCATGAAAATTGTGGATGGTAAATTGCGCACACAATCTCCGCCATGGCCGGGAATTCAAGAACAAGCGATTACATCAGGCGATGGATATTCCATTACAACTGCATCGGCGCCGATGTATTACTTGTCAGGTTCGGTCGGAAGTTTGCCCGCGGTGTTGGAATTCAGCAATTCCGATCTCGCAATTTTGTTATTCAATAGCATCAATTGGATCTTGCCATTACAAATCAATGAACCGTACACATTAACAGTCAGCAATCCTGTAACCGGGGAAACATTATTTGAAGGAATGCCCGCTCCGCCTGCATCAGAGATGAATGGCGTAGTGCAATTGCAAACGCCGGTGTCGCCGGATCATGATGCACCGTATGTGATTGGCGGAACTCCATTGACTCTGGCTTCGTGGCGAATTGGTGCAGCTTCTGGTTTGATCCGGAACAACATTACGTTTGCAGCGAGCGATTCGAATGGCGATGGTGTTGCAGATATTGAAGGAACAATTTCAATTGATGGAACCGCAGGAGCATTATCAAAAGGTGCTTTTGTGGCGATACGAAATAATCGCACAGGTCAACAAGCGAATGCGATCGCTGCAGATGACGGGTCATTTCTAATATCGTCACTGCAATATCAATTCAGCGATCCGCTGACAGTTCTGTTGTCTTCCACTCAAGTTGAATTGGATTCACCGATCCGTCTTCAATGGAATGAACCTCTGCATAGCGATTCCAAATTCCAACTCATGACATTTTGTGAGTTGGATACATCAAACATGTGTGTGACCTCCATTCCATTTACGTATCAACTGCTGTCCGCGCAAACGCTTCTGGAAATTAGGCCCGTTGTGGCTTTGGAAAGCGCGAAGAATTACAAACTGGAACTGAAGAATATTATGGATCTTTCCCAAAATCCGTTACCAGAAGAGTTTGAATTGCGGTTCCGCACTCATGATTTTGGGACTACCGGTGGAGGATCCAGCGGAATTGTGAACGATACATTTTTGCTGCGCAATCATTTGTTAGTTGCCAAAGATACCGGCATCGAAGTTTATGATCTGGCAAATCCATTTAATATCGGTTCGCCGGTTGCAACCATGCCGCTGCTGGGTGGTGTGCGAAGTTTTGCACGACTCGGTGCTTGCACAATTGGCAGCATCAGTTCAAGCGATTGCATTGTTGTAGTAGGCGGGGGAGTAGGTGGACATTACGGGATGTTGCGTGTTTTGAATTTTGAAACTCTGAACTCGCCTTCAGTCATGAAAGATTTTGTGGTGAGCCGTTTTGTGGGTGATACATCCGATGATCCACCGAACGGTGTGCCGAATCCAATTCCAGAAGGACGCCCCATCAAAGTGTTGGTAAAAGATTTGAAGGCGTATGTGGCCAATATTGGCGTTGGTGTTCAGATTATCGACCTCACACATCTCGATATTTCGGTGCATTTGCCGCCGCATTCCAAGGTGGATGAACCGAACCTCAAAGATGTCGCTATATATATGAAGGCGCAAGTTCTCGATGTGTTGCTTGCGGGGCTTTCGATGCACAGCCTGGTTGATATCGATTTTGATGGCGATCTTGATTCGATTCCTGTTTCATTTAAGGCCGCTAAAGTTCAGAGTTTGTCTGAGGTTACTCGCGTTCAAAGTGGAGTGTTGGCTGGAATCGATAACAATCTCGAAGTGTTTCAGGATTTTGAAATTGAAATCAATGGGAAAAACGAAATTCATGATTTAGCCTTCATAGGATCTGGATCTTGCGGAATCCATGTGTTGGATATTACTTGTTTAGGCGCCGATCCCCTCTGCCTCTCGGCCCCTCCGCTCCTCGGCACTATTTACCTGGGTACAGGTCCAACTAACGGCGGTTGTGGTGATAGTGTCAGTGTTTTCGATTTGAAATTGGATCGCAAGAATAAACGTTTGTATGTTCCGGCAGGTGGAGCCGGAATTTACATTGTTGATATTTCCGATCCATTCTTGATTAACAACAATCCTCCGATTGCATCGCAAGAGATCGGCCACATCGAATTTGAAGATGGCACCATTGCTGATGGCGAAGTCACGATCGATGAGGAATTGAATACGGTTTACGTTGCAACCAAGGACGGTTTCAAATCAGTACTGACGGGCAATCTCACTTTAGAGTTAGTTACTAATGAAGATAATGATAGCAAATATGAAATTGTTGGGATCGTAAAACCGGAAGGTGTGTTTCAGCCGGATGGAACACCGTGGCAGCCAGGAACTTCACTTCAAGAAATGCAGCAATCGCCACCGACAAAATATTATTTGCTTGCGTTACTTCCAACAGCAGCGGGTGCGCAAGTAAAAGTAAATCTCAGATCAACGAATGAAGCGGAGAGTGTTGCGAAACTTTCAGCCGGCTATCCGGAAGCAGAAGCGCCAATCACACTAAAGTACATTGCCAACAATGCAGAATCAATGCGGCTCTATCGTTCTGATGAGTTTTATATCACCTCCAACATTCAACTGCCCACACCAGCTCAAGTTGGATCTTCTCCATTATTATTTTCAAACGATTTCGTGCAAGCCGAATTCGATCCGGATTTAAAAACAAAATTGATCTGGGTGACTCCAGAGTTGATCAATCAATCGCGGTTTGTAGCGCCTGCGGCTCGACGGTTTTTCACTGACAGCTATGATCCTGAACCTGATCAAGATCCTGCTACAGGCAGCGGTGAGACAGCTTATCCGCCATATTTACACAGCGGTGAGTGGAAATATCCGGCCGTTGATTTTACGATAAAGGGCCGTGGTTTTGATTATCGTTTTGCGCGCATGTATGAATCGCAGCTTACTTATGATCGAACCATTAGGCAATGGTTGGGATCATGAATACTTTGCGCGCATTGTAGAGCTTCCAACTGCCGACGTTCTCTATTACAACGGTTTCGGTCGGGAATACCTATTTATAGCAATTCGGGATCAAGCGGAAAAGCTTATAGGTTATCGTGCACCGCCAGGATTTTTTGTCCATCTGGATCGCCAACAAGATGGCCGCTGGTTGATCATCGAACGCGACGGAATGTTCCGGTTATTTGATGCAAGCGGCAAGTTGGAGAAAATTCAGGATCGCAATGGCAACCAGATGGACTTCACATACAGTCCGCAAGGAACACTCGATACCATCATTGATACGATGGGACGCCCCATCCGTTATTTCTACAACGATGATGGCAAGCTAATCAAAATTCATACCTGGGATAATCGCGAGTGGCTATTCAATTATGATGAAGGAATCAGTTCACCCGATCCGAATCGTGCAACGCATCTTCTAACTTCGGTTCAAACTCCGAAGCCTGTAGATACTGACCCGCCACGAATTATGCATTATGCCTATTCATCACCAACAAACGATCGGATGCAGTTCGCGGATTTGAATCTGACCAACATCACAGATCCGCGTAACAATCAATTTCTGGCGAACACATTTGTAGTTGATCAGTTAGTCACTCAGCAGTATGGTGGCGCAAATGATCTTGTTACGTTTGCTTACAATGATCCGGTAACAATTACTACTGATCGGAATGGAAATATTACTGAATATCAGCTGGATCCGGCCACGAATCAAATTGCTAAAGTGATTGAACAAACCGAGGGCGATCCAATAGTAACGGAGTTTACTCACAATCAGGACTTCTTACTTGATGAAGTTGATTTGCCAGAAGGCAATAAAGTCTTTATGAAGTATGAGCAAGTAGATGCCCAGGATCCAAATCGCCGGGCGGCCGGCAATCTTTTGCAAAGTAAGGATCAAGGAACATTTCAGGATGAAGATGGAAATCCGATTTTGAAAGACGAGACCACTAACTATACATATCAGAAACTCTATAACTTACGTTCCAACGAAAAAGATCCGTTGCAGCATGAAACGAAAGTTGTTACGTTTGAAAAAGATCGAAATCCAGATGTCATTCAGCGTCCGGAAGGTATAACCGAAAATTATGATTACAACGACCTGGGACAAATCACCCAGTCCACCGATGCGCTCGGTCACATAATCAAATACACATACTATCCGGAGAAAAATACCAGCCAGACCGGAGCAGTGGAAGATTTGCGTCCGTGTGCATCTGCAGATACAACCGGCGGTTATTTGAAATCAAAAATCTATGATTTCGGTAATCTCAATCTGGAATACAAATATGAATATGACACTCATGGAAATATTATTGCGGTAATCGACCCGCGCGGCGTTCGAACCGAATATCGCTACAACAAGCTGGATGAAGTTTCTGAAGTCATTCGCGCTACAACGCCCTCAAATAACGGACACCCTCCATTAAATTTCCACACGAGTTACAAATATGATGCGAATGGAAATGTCGCTGAAATCAGCATGGAGAAGAATCCAAACGAATTCTCCAAAGTGAATTTCGAATACGACATCCTGAATTTCCAAACGAAAAAGATTGAAGAACTTTTGGGAGAAAATTCATTAGAAACGCTTTTTGCGTATGACAAGAATCGCAATTTGCGTTTTGTGGCCCAGCCGGCAGGAACGCAAACAGAGTATCAATACAATGCGCGTGATCTGAAAATCGTTGAAGTGCGTGGCTTGAACTCGCCAGTTGCTGCAACATGGACCTACAAATACGATGACAACAAAAATCTAATCGAACTTACCGATGCAAAAGGAAGCACAAAATTTACTTATGACAACCTGGATCGACTGGTTCAAATTGAGCATCCAGAACATAACGCAAAAACAATCGAATATAACGATGACAATCAAGTGCTGAGCGAAAAATTCTACGAAGATGCGATATTAATTCCTGCAGGAATCCTCGCACAAAAAGATTACCTCTATGATGGTCTGCATCGTCAAACGTTTGAGCGTGAAATTCTGTTCGGTTCACAACCCGCGAACCTGGATACAACTTTTGCTTACGATGACGATAGCCAGCTGATCACGATTACTGATCCGCTGCTGCGACAAACTCACTTTGATTACGATGGTGCACATCGCAAAACCAAAATGACCGATGCCGCAAACAACGTCACCTCGTACGATTACGATGGCGCAGACAATATGACCAGCGTGACCGAACAACTTGTCGGCACGAATGGAAGCCATCTTTCAAGCGCACAATATTTGACCAGCAATTCCTATGATTCGCTGAATCGATTGGTGGAAACCCTCGATCAACTCTCACACAAGACGCAATTCTTGTACGATCTCCGAAACAATTTAGTGTCATCAATCGATGGCACAAACAACGTTCGTAGTTATATCTATGACAGCTTAAACCGCAGAACATTCAGTCGCGTTGCAACTGCGAATGGTAAAGACATCACCAGCGAATTTGCGTACGATCCAAACGGACGCATGATCAGCTTTAAAGATGCGAAGGGAAGTACAACCACATTTGGTTACGATGCAATCAATCGACTGACATCCATCCAATATCCGCAGAACGGAGTGGTGTCGATGACTTACGATGGAAATGACAATCTTGTGTCGAGCCTCGATCGCAATTCCAGTTCCGTTAGCTATACATATGATGGCAACAACCGGCTGACTGCGAAAAACATTGCGCGTGGCGGTGGAGTAATCGGAACCACATTTGAAAATTACGACTACGATGGGTTCGACCGCATGATCCTGGCAAAAAATGATGATGCCCAAGTTGAGCTGCAATACGATTCGCGTGGATTAATTACTCAGGACAAACAAGGTTCGAACATCGTCAGATCGACGTTTGATTTTGTAGGAAACAAAACCAGCGTTGATTATCCTGGCTCGATTCTGTTGGCGCGTAATTACGATGAAGTGGATCGTTTGCGAAGTTTAGTTGCGGATTCAACAAATGTTTTGTCGATTGAGTATCTTGGACTTTCGCGCGCGGCCGATAAGCTCTGGGCAAACGGATTGCTCACACAATATAACTATGACAATGAAGGCCGGTTGTTCGATATTGTTCATGGGGCGGGGAGTTCCATTGCTGGATTTGAATATCAATGGGACAACGCTCATTATCGCACCCGCGAAACGAAACGTCATTACGGCAATTTGCAAGACAACTTTTTGTATGATGGTGCCCATCAAATTACTTCCGCCGGTATTCATCTAGGCAACAATCCGCCATCCACCCGCGCTTTTAATTTTGATTCCACAGCAAACATCAATGTGAAAACTGCCGACAACATCGTGCGCAATTATTTAACGTCTGCTGAGCATCAGTATGTGAATGATGGTGTGGACCAATTTGAATACGATGGCAATGGCAATTTAACGCATCATGTGGCCGCGGGAATCGATCGGCGTTTTTCTTACGATTACATGAACCGCCTGATGCATGCTGAAGTGACCGTGAACGGTGAAACAACAGATGTTGATTTCAAGTACGATGCGCTAGGACGCCGCATCCTCCGTTCCAGCGGTTCTTCGATGACGAAATATATATATGAAGGCTCGCAGGTGGTTCAAGAGTTGGATGCTTCCGATGCAGTGGTTCGCGAATACATCTGGGGTGATTCAATAGATGAGCTTCTGGGATTCCACCAGGGCGGCGTGTCATATACAGTCCACGAAAACTCCATCGGTTCAATAGCTGCGATCACCGATGGTTCCGGCGCCTTGATCGAACGCTACGACTACGATGTCTTCGGCCTGCCGTTTGTCACCGATCTTAACAACGACACTCCGCCTGATCCAACAACGTCTTTCCTCGGCCAACCCTACTCCTTCCAAGGCCGCGAATGGGATCCGGCGTTGCGCCTCTTCTACTTCCGCGCCCGTTACTACGATCCTGCGCTTGGCCGTTTCATTTCGCAAGATCCCGAACGTTACTCCGACTCGCCAAATCTTTACCAGTCATTTTTAAATTCTCCATTAAATCTGGATGACCCACTCGGACTTAAAGTTGGTTCAGTTTCTGGCTGCGACACTGGAAATCCTCAAAGTTTTTATAAATGCGCAGTAAAGCAAATTGGGGAAGAAGAAGCTCTTGAGATGTATTACCTTATGTTTGATACGCGCGCTCAGGAACTAGCTCCAGCAATTATTCAGGCTGGTCAAGCGATCGAAGGAACGATGAAAATTCAAGCAATGGTTATTGCTGCTGGAGTTACAGGTGGGGCAGCTGGAACATGGTTAGGTACTGAAACATTAGCTGCAAGACTAGCCTCCTGCGGTATTGGTGGTATAGGCGGGCAAGGAATGGCCGATCTTTTGAACGGCCAGCTTTCCGCTGCAGATCAATATTCAGAGACTGTTCTCGATAGTGTTGCTCTTTGTCTTGGAATTGAAGGTGGTTTTGCGGCCCTAAAGCAATTTGGATTTTTGAAATCGGGAACTTCCTCAATCGAATATCCTGGAACACAATCCACACCATACGAAAAAGGTGAATTTGCGAAGGGATGGAGTCGTGAAGCCGCTATTGCTAGAGGCGATCATGTTGTTGGGCAAGAGGTTGACTTAATTTTTACGATCAATGGAAAAAAAGTAACAACACGCGCAGATGTCCTTACTACATCGGATGGTCAGCTCTATACTTTGATTGAAGCTAAGTATTCTCCACGTGCGTCCTACACTCCAAACCAAAAGATTGTTTTACCAAAACTGATACAATCAGGAGATGCTGGACTTGTAGCAGAAGTTGGTGGCGGTCGGGTACTCTGTTACGCGGAACAAAGATCAGAGTAGTTTATCAGGGTGACGTTTGGGATGCAGCGCCTGCTCTTCTGGGAAATTAAAAGAATGAACCTGCGACGCGAAGTTTCTAAAGCTCTTGTTAAACAAGGTTTTCGTCGTAATGGACGAATGCATTTATTGCCCTTAGATAAAGAATATTCCTTCTGGGTTGATACTGAACCGTTGGAACGTAGACCAGATATATCTCCTTTTGTTGGGATCCGCCATAATGGTGTAGAAGGCTTAACTGCAGAATTCTTGGGATTGTCCAAGGACGATTGGGTAGGTACTATTGGGGCAAACGTAGGTTATGTTCTTCACAACGGGTATCTATCTTGGCCCGCCTGCGGACCCTCAAGAAGTTCTAAACAAGATTGGAGAAGCGTTAGACCAATTCAGACCTTATCTTAGACTAGAAAAACTTATCGATGCTTGGGGTGTTGCATCGATAAAAGATCCCATTTGGCCGTATCGTGAAATCGTAATTCTAATTATGCAGGAAGAGTACGAATTTGCTCTGAAACGACTAGAAGAGGCACGAGAAATATTTTGCAAACAAGAAGACGAGATCTGTGATCAGTTTAAAGGTTTTGAGCAACGTGCCCTAAACTATATAAAATCTGCGATCAAGGAAGGCAAGTGACACAGTATTCATTTCTATAGAAATGAAAGAATCACAAGATGTTCTTGATCAGCAAACTTCAAATTCAAAGGGAATTGTAAGTGGAGTAGAGGAAGCATCAAGGCAAGATGTGGAGGTTCGCGCTGTATCAATTATGGAAAGAAGAAAATGGGTGGAAATCAAAAATTGAATTCATTTATTAGATTCTTTCAAAGCTGCTGTTTATGACTAGTGCGGAAATCTAATCAGCCTTCGTTTCATACACTTCAAGGCTCCATTGATCCTGTCCCTCATTGTGTTTGAGGATGTATGTTTTCCCAATATTGGCGCGGATTCGAAAATAAGTGAGATCCGGAGAATGCCATTGATCCACGATTGCCTCAACATCAATCACGTGTGATCCAAGCGTAAAACGCAGCGGACGTTCATTACCCTTGTAACCGGCGTAACACTCCACCTGAACGAGAATCATATGACTATATATTATGTTCCACGCAGTGGAATTATGTTTCAAGTGGTGAAACGGAAAAATTTCGGATGACTCTATGCATGCTAAATCATTTGGCGCAGCGGAAGCCAACCCCGTCACGGCGTTTCAGAACAATCACTCCGAATGGACTTTTATCCAATTGCACACTTCGAAGGGGAGGCTATTCGTATCGTAGAGCTACTTCTGGATCGACTCGCATTGCGCGACGCGCTGGAATGTAGCATGCAATCAAAGCTACAACAGCAAGAAGAAGTGTGACACTCACATAGCTCACAGTATCTGTTGGAGTAATTCCAAATAGCTGACTCGAAAGATAGCGCGTCAGCACAAACGCGGCTGCAACACCGATCATTGTTCCACCAAGTACAAGCGTAAGCCCCCGCCTGAGTACCATACTCAAAATGTTTCGAGGTCGAGCACCCAGCGCTAACCGGACTCCGATTTCCGAAGTTTGCAAGGAAACGTTATATGAAAACACTCCATAAACACCTGTCGATGCAAGAATGAGTGCGACAAAACCAAATAAAGTCATTAAAACCATGTTGAAGCGTCGCGCCGCAAGAGTTTCATCTAAAATCGCGGTCATGGTAGAAAATCTCGCGATCGGTTGATCCGGATCCAGCGCTCTGGTGGATGTTCTGATCGCAGAAGCAAGAGCTAAAGGATCGCCGGACGTTCGCACAAGTAACTTCATGTCGTTCAAAGCAACTTGAGCAGCAGGAATATAAAATGCGGGTTCAACTTGCGAATCCAATCCAAGAAATTTCACATCACGAACAACGCCGATAATCTGAAATAGTTCCGGCATATCCTTGCCCCAAATCATGGAAGGGGGAGTAATGCGCAATACTTTTCCAATCGGATTTTCATTCGCAAAGTATTTGCGGACCAATGTTTCATTTACAACTACTACTCCCGGGTGTTGCGGGTCATCTTGATTCGTGAACTCACGACCTTTTAATAATCCAATTCCAGCAGTTTTGAAATAACCCGGACTGACTGGAATAAAACGCCCGCCTGGTTCAAGTTGTGGATTCAAATTGCCTTCGATTCCAAAATTGTTAATCCAGTTGGATTCCAAAGGATGATCATAAGCAAGTGCAGCAGATCGCACACCGGTAAGTGCTCCGATCCGTTCACTTAATTGTGAATAAAAGTTATTGACCTGGTGCCATGTTGAGTATCGTGAGCCAGGAAGAACAATCTCAGCTACTAATAATCCGTTCGGATTGAAACCGGGATCAACCTTTTGCAGTTGCCAGAAACTTCGAATGAGAAGTCCAGCTCCAAGTACCAACAAGACTGCAATACTGAGTTGAAATACAACAAGAGTTTGTTGAAAACGCCTTCCGGTTTTACTTTCGCTTGATCCGCGTTCAGCCTGTTTAAGCGACACAACAAGATTTGTGGTCATTGATCGAACCGCCATAATGATTGCAAACAAAACACTGGTGAGCAGACAAATGATGAATGTAAAGATGAGGACGCGATGGTCTACACTGACTTGATTCATTCGCGGAATTTGTTGGGGAATCATTTTCATGATGAGATTCACTGTTGATGAAGCAAGCCAAACTCCAATTGCACCGCCCAAAAATACAATCAACAGACTTTCTTGAAGAAATTGTCCAAACAGATGAGATTTGCTTGCTCCCAATGCGGACCGGATTGACATCTCGCGACTTCTGGATGCAAGCCTTGCAAGCAAAAGGCTTGCAACATTTGCGCAAGCAATCATCAAAACAAAACCAACGGTTACAAACAAAATCATTAAAGCCGGCCGCACGGTTCCAACAATTTCATCTACAAATGGAACGACAACAACTCCTTCATCCTTATTTTCAGGATACTTCCGTTCCAAATTGATGCCGATGGTTTTCATTTCCGCTTGAGCTTCGGTGATTTGTGCCCCTGATCTCAGCCGTGCAATAACGCCCAAAACATGGGAACGTCGATTCAGTTTGAATTGAGGGGTTATGGCAGTAGGAATCCAAAATTGATGATAACTTTGATCGAACTGAATACCGCCCGAAGCCCTTGGCCACCCAGGATAAACACCATCCGGCATAACTCCTATTACTTCGTATTGCGTTCCATCAAGCAATATTGTCTTGCCAATAATTTGCGTATTACCAGAAAAGCGACGCTTCCAAAGATTCTGGCTTAGAATTACTACTCGATTTGCGCCAGGCTCATTTTCAATCGGAAGAAATGAACGTCCAATGATTGGTTTGATACCTAACACCGAAAAATATTCCGCAGTCACATGAACGCCGTTTAATTGTTCAGGTTCGCCGCTGCCGGTAAGATTCAGAACCGTTGCACCGAATGCAGCCATCTTTTCAAATTCAGTACTCTGTTGTTTCCAATCCAAATAATTAGCCGCAGCTGCGCGCCATTTGTTGTTGCCTTCTTTTTGCAAAGATTCCCAGATAGCTACAATTTTCGTGGGCTCTGAATAAGGGAAGGGGGCAAGCAAAACTGCATTAATGATGCTAAAGATTGCCGTATTCGCACCGATACCTAAAGCCAAGGTAAAGATTGCAACAATAAATAATGATGGATTTTTTAGGAGCATTCGGATTGTATGACGCATATCAGTGATCATAGACCTCCGGCCTGGAATTCAGAAATTTTGTGCAAAGTCCGTGCCGATGTTTTGTGCTCGAATCCTTTTCGTTCTCAGTTCTTAATTGTTCGAAGCTGGGATTTTCTCGAACCAGAATCGGTCAATTTTTCATGGCCTGTTCATATCGGGAAGCTGTCTTGAATCGTTACGGCCGATTAGGTTAATGTTAAAGGATCTATCACGGACAAGCTGGCGAAAAATGTTTTATGAAATTTTGAATCACGTGTCAGCAATCGATCAGCGCAGGCGGCTGCATGTGCTCCAATTAGAAAATCAGGTAAAATCCTCAAACGTATTTTTCTGCGTTTTCGATACTTACGCCAGGCAGCCAGTTCCAGTGGCCTGGTGCACGGCTTCCGTATCGATGGTCCCTTTTCTATCAGTCAGATCCACTTCCAGTGTTTCAAAGAAAGCCTTAGTGATTTTTGCTAAAGCATTCTAGTGTATTGTAACATTGATTTGACTAGTGGTATAATCTGATGCATGAGTTATCAAATTGCATTGGATGTTGAAGAAAAAAAAGAGTTGGAAAAAAGGTCGCGTTCCCGTATTCTGCCGGCCGAAGAGGTACGGAGATCTCGGTTGATTCTGATGCTGGAGAGCGGAGCAAGCTATAGCACGATTGAAAAGCGCCTGAATTGTTATGCTTCCTATATCAATAAATGGAAGAGGCGCTTTGAAGCTGATCGGCTGGCTGGGTTGTACGCAAGACACAAAGGTGCTGCGGTTACGGTTCTGACTCCCCAACTTGAGGCGAAAATTCTGAACTGGACCAGACGAAAACCTACTGATGGCAGCACGCATTGGAGCAGCCGAAGACTGGCAAAAAAAATGGGAATCAACCATATGCTGGTTGCCAGGACCTGGAATCGTGCAGGAGTTAAACCGCATAACTTTAAACGTTATATGCTTTCGAATGACCCCAACTTCGAAAGCAAAGCGGCCGATATTATCGGTTTGTACATAAATCCACCGCAGCACGCAGCTGTCTTTTGTGTCGACGAGAAAACCGCAATCCAGGCGCTTGATCGACTCGATCCGGTGTTGCCTCTTTCTCCTGGCAGGGCCGAACGCCACGGATTTGAATATTTTCGGCATGGAACACTTTCGCTTTACGCGGCATTGGAAACAAATTCTGGAAAGGTTATAGGAAAAACGGCAGCGCGTCATACCAGCGCAGAATTCGTTGCCTTTCTTGCCCAAGTCATCGCCACCCAATCTAAGCGAAAAGAGATTCACATCATTGTCGATAATCTCTCTGCGCATAAAACCAAGTCGGTTGATCTCTTTCTGCAAGAGCACCCCCGTATTCATCTTCACTACACGCCAACATATTCTTCGTGGTTGAACCAAATTGAAATTTGGTTCTCTAAAATCGAACGGCAGCTCATCGCGAGGGGAATTTTCACTTCTGTTTCAAACCTCTCCAAACAAATCATGAGATACATCGAAAAGTACAACCTAGATCCACAAACCACAAAATGGAGTTACAGTGATCCGAAGCACCGAATCAAGAAATCTAACTAGCCAAATCCATGTTACAGTCCACTAGTTGCTCATTGCATCCCGGTTGCGAAATGAATCGACCCTTCCACGCCTGACAAGCAAAGGTGTTAAAATATAGGTATCGTCAGAACGATTCAGGGTTAAGTTGTTTTTCTAGAACCGCAAATATCGTAAGAAGAGGCAATGAACTCAGTCAAAGTATTAGTGTTCGAACAAGAAGGCGCGGAGAATGATGTTGGAGATTTGCAAAGGGTATCTGAATCTTCGCCAACTCCTTTTCAAATCCAGCGTTATTCGATCAAAACGCTAGAGCACGATAATCTTCTGGGTAATGTTCCTTTTCCCAGCCTCAATCCAGACATTATTCTTTTAATGATGTCTTCCGTATCCTTCGTTCGCCAAACCGGACAAGCAGTTGTTGTAATTAAACAAAGGTTCCGCGACGTTCCAACCCTGGCAATCATTAGTTCTTCCGAGCCGTATGATATCTCTCAACTTCTGGAGCTGGATGTTGATGACTTCATGACATCTCCGATCAGACCGGATGAAATTTTAGTTCGCGCTAGAAGACTTCTGAAAAGAAACGAAACTCAGGATGACGTATCACAATCCATCAAACAAAAATTTGGTTTGAAACAAATGATAGGTGAAAGTCCTTCGTTCTTAGCTGAAATCAAGAAGATACCGGTTCTGGCAAAGTCCGATACGATCGTTTTTATCACGGGGGAGACGGGAACAGGAAAAGAGTTGTGCGCTCGTGCGATTCATTATCTCAGTCCACGACATCGGAATCCTTTCATTCCGGTAAACTGCGGCGCAATTCCGATGGAATTAGTGGAGAATGAATTGTTTGGTCATGAAAAAGGTGCATTCACAGGTGCTACAGAATCACGGACAGGATTGATCGCTGAAGCAGAGGGAGGAACAGTCTTTCTAGATGAGATTGACTGTTTACCATTGGCAGCGCAGGTAAAACTTCTGCGGTTTTTACAGGAAAAAGAATACCGGCCGCTTGGTGCGAAGAAAATGAAAAAAGCGGATATACGTCTTCTGGCAGCCATGAATATGGATGTTCAAGAAGCAGTTGGGGAAGGTAAACTTCGTCAGGATCTTTACTACCGTTTAAACGTTATTCCACTGGTGATACCTCCACTGCGAGA
>CAWINI010000007.1:0-42947 GCA_963837395.1 uncultured bacterium
AATAGAGTAGAATCGCGAGTGATACTGATTTGCGCAGTTTTGGAATTTCCATTTTGATCCTGAGCAACAGCAACAATCGGATTGTTCCCTTCATTCAACGAAATCGTTGTTTGGAACGAACCATCGGATTGCAAATCGACATTCGCACCATTGATGGTAAGTGCTGCACCGGTTAAATCGAATACAAATCCGGAAACGGGAGTTGAATCCGCAGTTGTGATGGAGCCATCGATCGGGTTTGTGAACGTGATGGACGGTAATTTCGGTATCAAGGGTGACTTGAATCGTAGCTTCCTGGGTATTGCCTGCGTGATCCGTGGCAATCGCATGGATGGTATTCAAGCCGGAGCTGAGCAGAACATTGTGCGCGGTAAAATCAGTGCCAGTTAGAGTAGCTGTAATTCCGTTTACGGTCACAGAATCAATGTCATTGCCGTTTACAAAGCCGGTGACATCAATCAAGTTATCTGTTAAAACCGCGCCATTTTGCGGACTGACAATCGTGATTCCCGGAGCGGTTTGATCTAATGTAACGGTGATACTGTCCTGCGCAGTATTCCCAGCCAGATCTGTAACTACTACAACAAGCGTATTATTCCCATCGTGAAGCAAGATCGAGGCGAAGAATTGTCCACCGCCGGCGATAACATCCGGATTGCCACTAAGCGTAATGCTTTTTAGACTCTGTTCGATCAAAGTACCGCTGACTTGAATCGAATTGAAGTGGAACAGATCTCCATCTTTTGGATTGGTGATTTTTACTTCAGGCGCGATGGTGTCCACACCAAAATTCACCAGACTAATTGCAGAATTTCCGGCGCGATCAAGTGCGGTTACAACCAGTGTATGTGCCCCTTCTTCCGTGACCGTTGTGCCGCTTTCGAACGGTTTACCATCAAGCAAAATGGAACTGTTTTCGAGATTTATTTCGGCAATTTGAATTAATGGAGATGGAGGATTCGAGTAAAATTTCCCATCTTCAACGTCAACAATCGTAATCACAGGCGCTGTTTTATCGATTGTAAATTGCAGTGCAAGCTCACTGCTGTTGCCCGCAAGATCGGTGGCAGTAATTAGCAAGTCGTAAGCACTATCTTGAGTAACGACAGTTCCTTCCGGAACTTCTTGTCCATTTAGTAAGATCGTGGTGGTTCCGGGGTTCGCATCAATGACCTGTGGAGTTAAGGTAACATCCACATTTATATATGGAGGGACGGCGAAAATAATTTGCGGCGGCGTAAGATCGATAGTGAATTGAAGATCTTTCGTCGCGGTATTCCCTAACGTATCCGTTCCAGAAACATGAAGTAGATGATGTCCTTCTTCGGATACTGTTGAACCAGAAACAAACGGTTCTCCATCCAACAGAATCTCTTGTTCAGCGATGCCGCTCTCATCGGTTATGGTAATCACAATTGTGGCCGGCGAGTTTTGATATTCGCCATCGGTAACACCAGTAACTGTGATAACTGGCGCACCTGTATCTATACTCAATGGGCTACAGTGCGGAATGATTGTTCCTAGAAGTTTTATTTTATTGTTGGAAGGATTCACGCGAATCCAGTCCGCTTCCAGTCTGTATAAGAGATTCGCGGATGAAACCGGATCTCCGTTTTCATCTTTGCCATCCCACTGCATGTTTGATGGAATGATGGCGAACGGTTTTGCACTGCCCTTTTCTTCATCCGGATCTTCCGATTGTTCATCTCCGAATTCTAAATCGTATTGAGGACGTTGCAGGGGTTCGGGAGCGTTATCGCAACTTGAATCTGGTGGCGGATTTTTTGGAAGCTGAACGTAATTTAATGGTAGCAAGATTTCTTCATCTTTGGTGAGCGTGCGAACTAAAGTTGTGCCGTCGAAAATGTAAACGTGGTAACGAACGTAAAATTTCTTGCCTTGCTGCAACTGCTGAACGTGGCGATCGCGCATTAAGACTGCGAATTGTGAATCGAAGACCACTGGGAGTTGATTATCGATGACATTGATTTGATAGAGGCGTGCTTTTTTGCCGGGCACAGGTGGTTTAGCTTCGGCAGAACTGACTACCAACAAACAAAGAATTAATAACCACGAAGTACACGAAGTGCTACGAAGGTATTTAGATATGCTTTTAGCTTCGTGCTTCTTCGTGACCTTCGTGGTTAGTAAATCGTTGGGGATGCGGTGCCCCCTCCTTATGAAGGAGGGGGATAGGGGGTGGTTGGGTACTATCGAAAACATTCCAACCCCCTCTTTAATCTCCCCCTTCATAAGGGGGAGAAGTCTCTTCAACACCGTTTTGTTCATCATCAGTTTGCATTCACAGTGATTGTTAAAGTGGTTTGATTGTTCCAAACGTCAAAAGCTTGGACTGTGATTGTGTGACTGCCTGTAAAGATTTGACCGGCCGGAATTACGACTTCATAAGGTTCAACCGATTGATAAACAGGCGGACCAGAATCAAATGACACACCCAGTGATGCGATCCCTGTTGCATCGGTGGCTGAAATTCTAACCAGCAAAGCCTGATTACCGGTTATAATTTCTCCGCCGGTTGGGGTGATGAAACTGACATCAGGAGGATCCGGCTCCGGCGTAATAACAGTTGCAGGATCGGTGTTCATCGCACCGAAAGTCCCAGCGGGCGGCAGCTGATCCCAGGAATTATTGCGGGCATCGATCGTTGCAGAGCTTGCATTGCCAAGATTTAACGCATTGTTCAGGAAGATATTGCCGCCGCGGCTTCCAAAGAATCCTCCGCCAAAATCGCCATAAAGGTTTTCCACGGTTGCGCCTTCCGCGGTGCATGCTTCAATGCGATTAAATTCAAAGAATCCGAATTCCAACGAGGCTTGCTGAATCCCTAATCCAGCCGATTTGCGGAAAATATTTCCGCCACCAATAGCATCAACGAGATATGAGCCATTGCCGTTGTTATTCACAACCTGATTGGATAAAACTTGTCCGCGGAAAGAAACGATTCCGAATGCTGTGAATTGGGAATCATGAATTGCATTCTGATAGTGGATTGTGTCAAAGCCAGTAATCCCCGAATCAAAGCTTCCTGATAGATCATTGTTGCTGATGAAAGCAGTTGTGAATGAAGAAATACCTGAGTTGAATTGACCGCGAATAGTATTGCGATACACGAAATATTTGCCTGGAAAAAATGCCAGACCGGTTGTGCCAGAATCAAACACGCTTAATTGATTTTCCAAAACATCACAGGTGATATCACCAAGTTGAATTCCGGTGATGGCATTAACTTTGTTTCTTTCGATCATTGCATGCATTCCGCCGCCATCATCAAGGTCATCAACGTAGATACCGATCCCACTGAAAGCAGAAATCTGATTGTCTTTGATTTGGATCTGCGTATTTTGATCACCAGAAAGATTCAAAACGATTCCGTGTGTATCGAATCCTCCGGAGATTATTTGGGAATCCAAAATGCTGATGGTCCCAGGATTTCCGCTGGTTTCCAAAATATCGATCGTGGCCGTATGAACGTTCGGTTGTTGAACAACCAGGCTGCTCAAATAAATATTGGCGTATTCATTGGAACTCAGGCCAACCTGGATACCCAGATTTCGGATGGCAAAATGGTCAGTGGATGTCTGAGCAAATGAACTGACGTTCCCAACTACAGTTACGCTTTGATCCACTCCGCTCAGCGAAATGTTTGGAGGTAGAATCAGATTTTCATCATAAAGTAGCGGCTTGATCAGAACTGCATCATTGGGTTGCGCAGTTAGCAGTGCATCTCCGATTTTGCGACACGGCGTTGCCGATAATGTGCCGCACGGTGGATTCAGAACGGCATTCGGATCTTGCTGATCAACATAAATAATGTTTGCGGCGGTAGTGAACATAGATCCGTATGGGACTGATAAAAATTCACCGGTGCTGCTTTCAATGTTTTGAACTGACAATGCATAACTTGCTGATGGAATCAGGTTCGCTTGAATTTGAAGCACATCACCTGAAACAGAAACATCGGTTGGAATTGCAGATCCGTTTTGAAGTAGATCCACTTTGCCTGTGAAGTCTTGTGATTCATTTAGCGGTGTGCTGAATTTCACGGTGAGTGTTGGTGAAGTCCAATCGTTTGTAAATACAGCTTGAGTTTCACCATCGGCTGGTAAGCTATATAGCACTCGGAATGGATCCGGACGTTGGCGCACGTCGCACTGAATTGACTGTGATGCAGTCACCGCACCAGCAACTGCAACCGCTTCGATCGTAACGGTATCGCTTGCAGGAACCGTAAATGGCGCGACAAACTGCAACACATCGCCTTGTTTGGTTGCGGGTAGCGGATCCACTCGTACGCCATTGATCAGGAAGTAGTAATCGTTGAAATTCGCAGCGCTGATTGCTGTAGCCATGGCATAAACATCAGCATTCTGTTCCAGTTGCTGTCCTTGCAATGGCGTCATCAGCTGAACTGTTGCTGGAACTACGTTCAGGATCACATTAGATGAAGTTGCAGTATTGCCTCTGGCATCAGTAGCGACTGCATATAATGTTATTGTCGGCTCTGCCGGTATTACGATTGTGAATTTGTATGGCGCAGTTGTATCGGTACCTGCGGATTGTCCATCCACAAACAATTCAACAGATGCCACTGCAAAATTGTCAGAAGCATCTACATCTACTTCCAGTGAAGTGCCTTCCGCAACATCACTTCCTGAAAGCGGTGATGTGATTGCTACTGTTGGCGGTACTTGTTCCGGTGTGACATTTATTACAACCTCATCCGCAGTTGTGATGTGTCCGCCGGTATCATAAGCACGCGCACCTAATGTAAGGGTGCTCGCAGATCCGAACGGAATGATATAGCTGAAAGCATACGGTGCAGTTGAATCTGAACCGACAACTACTCCCTCGGCAAGAAATTCAACGTTGGTAACACCAAATTCATCAACCGCATCGACACTGATTGGAACTGATGTTCCTTCTACAAAACTTGCGCCGGCTACGGGTGAAGTAATCAAAACCGTTGGCGGTTGATCTTCATAATCCGGAGCATCCCAAACCACCCCGCCTTTCAAAACCAGCGAATCTAATTTCAGCACACCGCGATAACGAAGTCCGGTAGTATCCGATGCAAGACCTTCCAGTGTTAACGTATTTCCAGATTGCGAAAGAACTTTGAATTCACCGAATGTGGAATCATCAGCATTGAGTATGCGCACATACACACCGACAACACTGTGCGGGAATTCAGTCCAGCCAGGCTCATCACTTAACGCAGTGATGACATTGCCATTCGTGTTTTGAATGACCCCAGTTCCAACAGATGGAATTTTGGTAATGCCGCCGGTCCAAATAGCTCTGGTGTTATCAACGATCAATCGGCCATAAGTTGAAACTCCGTTTTGGAATAAATAAATTGTTCCGGCACCGCCAGCCACCAGGAAGTCAATAGGACTACGTCCGCCGTTTGAAACCAAATGTGTTTCGATGCCATGGCTCATGAAGTCCTGATCGTAATGGATTGAAATTCTTCCGCCGCCACCGCCATCATTTTCATCAGCACTTGCATTAATGGAACCGTGTCCTGAAATTGTTTGCGTACTGATTTGTATTGAACCGCCGCCTGCGCCACCGCTATCGTTGGAACAAATTCTTCCAGTTTCACCGCCAGCGAAGATGAAACCATCAACAAACAGTGAATCGGTTTGAATTCCAATCACGCCACCACCATCAGCAACAGTGCAGCCGCCACCGCTGCCCGAATCATCCGGTGCGAAGAGATTTCCATAAGGAATCGCAATGAAATCATTGCCATGCTGAGATCCTTTGCCTCCGTAGCTCCCACCGCTCATCTCACCATTTGTGCCGCCAACGGTTGTATTTGGATAAGTTCGTCGTCCCTGATAACCAAGACTGTAAGCATCAATTGATCCGCCACAATCAATTGAAACTCGATTGGCTGTCAGATGAAGCTTGAATTCAGTTGTATTGGTTGTTTTTCTATGCGTAATCTTGCCGCCATCTAAAACAACAACATCAGCGAATGAGTGATCACCGGTAATCGTTAGAGTTGCGCCATTATGAACGATGATTGTTTGATCCTGATATGGATTTGTTGCATCGATAAACTCATTGCTGGTGATGTGATTTCCTTCAACGATTTCCATTGTGGTTGTAACAGCGGCCGAGTTTCCAGCAAAGTCATAAACGACTGCAGTGTATTGTCGGAAATCACCTTCGTTTAATCCGCTGAGAACATCTGTTGTTGTAACGGCGGTATCTTTTCGCGCAATATTATCGACAACCGCGAATGGAGTTTCTTCAGCCTCACGATAGAACTCAACCTTTTGCACATTGTCGTCATCTGTTACATGCACACGAAGTTGCAATGTGTAATTCGGCGGATACAGCAAGCCATTAGTCGGACAATCAAATTCGATCGTAGGTCGAGTTGGATCATCGGATACTTTTACTAAAATCGTGAATTCCACTTGCGACGAATTGCCTTCGATATCGAATGCTTTAACGGTGCCAACGATCGATGTGTCTTGATCCACTGGGGGTGTGATGAATTGTCTTATATATGGAACAGTGGTGTCGGTGATTGTTAAGCCATTGAATGAGAGTTCAACTTTGGCAACACCAACAGCATCGGTTGCTGTTGCTGCAACCAGGAATCGATCCCCTTCCGTTACTTCCGCGAATCCACCCGCAGGTTGAGTCAGGATCAAAATAGGCGGCGTTGTATCGGGAGCAATAGTGTACGAAACTTCCGGCGTTGATGTTGATTTTCCGGAATCATCTGTTGCACGCGCTTTAATGACAACAACCGAACCATTATCCAGAGTTGATGGCAGTGCAACATCTTTGAATCCGCTGGTGGATTCTCCAGCATCCAATGTGAGATTCAATGCGCCGCTTACGATGATCAGTACTTTCTTGATTGCGCCTTCATCGCTGGCGGTGTAATTCACACGGATGGTTTGTCCGGCGTAAATATCGCCAGGCGACGGTTGAGGATCGATGCTAATTTGCGGCGGCAGATCCGGAATCAAAGTAATTGGAAGTGCAGTCCGTCCGGAAGTATTTCCCGATCGATCGGTAGCAGATGCTTCCACCAACATCGTAGTTCCGCCATTTGATTCAATTGTTGTAAGCGATGGTGGGACATCATATATAAATGGCGCAGATGTATCGTGGAATCGCAGGATACCTTTGATATAGAAATCTACAGTTAACGGCGATTCTGAAACTCCAGCGGTGATCGTAACCGGACGTCCTTCAATGATCAGATTCGCGCTGGCACTCAGAGTTGGATTTGCTGGCGGGGCTGTGTCGATTGTATCGAAGAACAAGCTGGCAGAGTTTGAATTTCCGGAAGTGTCAGTAAAGCCGGTGATCGTAAATGTAATACGTTCATTTTCAACCAACGGACCACTGAACGTTAGTGTCACCGATGTGTGCGCAAGATTCCATGTTTCGGTTGCAATCGTTAATGGCGGACCATCCGGAATTCGGGTAATCGAATATGTGCCCGCATTTTGAATTGTTTCGCTGAAGAATAATTGCAGCTTGGTGTTCGTTGGAACATTAAATGCCTTATCAACTGGAATCGAGTTGATTAAAGTCGGTATCACGTTGTCCAGAGTTGTGAATGTGGCGATGTAATCATCAGCCAGGGTATTGCCAGCCAGATCTTCAGCCGCTTTCGAAATCAGGATCGTGTAAGTTGTCTGCGGTTTGAGCTGTGCAGATGGCGTAAATATCCATTCAACTCCGTTCTGTACCAGGTTGCCCGCTACGCTGCCACTCGGTGAAATCAACAGGAAAGCATTCTGAATAGAGGATGGTTCCATCAGTTCATTGAATACTACATGAATAGTACTATCAAATCTAATGTCCCTGGCGCCTTTAGCGGGGTCGGTTGAAACAATCGAAGGTAAAGTTCCATCCAGAATCAGGAGGTGGATATTGGCTTGACCTTCGGCGATTGTACCGAACACACGTGCGCGACGGTCCTTGGCGAAATCTTCAGCGATCAGCGTATAACTGCCGGGCGTAACTCCATCGATCTGGAAATTTCCGGCAATGTCGGTGAATCCGAAGAGATTTGTGTTGCCTGTGGTCAGAGTTAACGAAACATTATCAACAGGGTTCGATTGTAAATCTGTAACAATACCTTTAACAGTTCCCGATGGCGCAACGGTAACACTCAAATCAACCGGTGGAGGTTGCCATCACCAACAATCGTGCCTGATGCACTGCCAGATAAGATTGCACCGCTGTCAGCATCTTCGGTTCGCGCTGTAATTGTGAAAGTAGATTCCGGCACAAACAAGAACGATGTTGTGTTACCTCCGATCGCATGCGTTTCCGTTCGCTTTTCCATATCGTTGTTGTACGTAAGCGTGACGGTTGTAACATCCAGCAACGATCCCAGCACAGAAACGTTGAGTGTTTTGAGTCCCTTCAGAATCATGATCACACCGTTTGGACCAGGAATGCTCAACGTGATCCGTGCAATTCCGCGATAAGGAACTCCGTTGTAGCTAAATCGTGTCACCAATGTATAGTCACCAAGCGGAAGATCATTCACCCGGAATTCACCGGCAGGTGCATCGATCCTTAAGACAATTCCATTTCCGCTGACATTGATAATTGGAACGACGCCTGCAGGAATTGGAGTTTGATCAGCAAATAATATCGTTCCTTCAATGGATGCGGATTCCTGCAACAAAATGTTTTCGGCATTATCTTGATCTTCCGCATCAATACTTCCTTCCGCTTGTCCTGCTAACAATTCCGAAGTTGCGGTAATTGTGTATGGACCTTGCGGCACTGCCGGGAAATTAAAACTGCCATCGGCTCCACTGGAACCAAGTAAGTTCCGATTCACAAGTCCGTGAGAAACGAGCGTGATATTTGCACCTGCGATCGGATTTGCGACGGTGTAATCATAGATAACGCCATGCACTTTCCCCTGCGCTTCCATCAGCACATCTTGATCGACAGTTTGTCCATCAGTGTTTACACTGAAAAACGCAGATTCGCCGCGACGTCCGGTGTTGTTATCGATTGCTGCAAGACGATAAGAACCTACCGGCACGTATAGGAATTGGAAATCACCATTGCTGTCAGATGCAGCAATGCCTACTGGAACGCCACCGCCATTTCTGAACAACGTAACTTCGGCATTCGGAATTTTAGTATTGCCATTTGCCTTGAATACTGTTCCTTGAACAGTCCCGGTTGCAGTCAGCGTAATATCAAGTGGGACATCAGCGTTGTGAATAATCTTTACGCCGCCGCGTCCGGCTGAAATTCCATTCGTTGCTTCAATTGCAACCGATTCTTCCGGCACAGCATCGAATCGATACATTCCATTGTCATCAGTTTCAGTAAACAGAACGCGCTGCAATAATCCTGGAACTGTCATCTTTACATCGGCATTTGCAACAGGATTTCCGCTGCCATCTTTCACCATTCCAAAAACATTTCCGAAACCGAGCAGATGAATATCGATGAACGGATTTGTTGGTTGAACGGCGATCGTCACCTGCCCCAAACTTCCTGCTGCAGCCGCAGTGAACGTTGCAGGGCCCAGAGGAATGTTCACAAATGAAAATTGTCCTTGCGGATCTGTGTCTACAGTTTGACTGCCTTGCTCATATGTGACCTGTGCTTGAATCGGAATTCCGTTCGCATCATGAACAACGCCGGAGACTGATGGATTATCGCTGAGCAAAATATTTACTTGTTTCGTTGGACCATCAAGCACACCAGTAACAATTGCGGGTGCGGCTCCAGGATTATCTACAACGACTGTAAAATTCCGGCGGAACAGATTTGGAAATGATGTATCGCCATCCGTATTTGTAGTTTTGTAATACGAGATCTCGCGCCGGATCCTTCCATCAGAATCAAATGTGATCGTGTCTAATCGAACTTGAACTACAACCGGACCACCTGATGATTCAACATGAACGTTGACAGTTCCTTTGCCGTAGAAGGTTACATTTGCAGTACCATTCCGTTTTTGTTCAGTGATCGTAACGAGTGGTGATTCTCCTCCATCATTTTGATTGGAGGCAACTGCATGCACACGATACGTTTCAAAATCGACGTCCTCAAATAAATAATTGCCTTGTGAATCTGCGGTTGTGACTTTGATCAGATGACTCTGCAAAATTCCGCCGAACAACAGCACGGTGCTGTTTGCGGCAGGAGTTGAATCGACATTAAAGATTTGACCGCCAATCGTACCGCGATCCGGGAAATCTAAAACGATGCTTCCGGTTGCTGATGCGAACGGAATCGTAACTGCTCCGCTAACTATCTGCCCTGTTTCAGAATTGATTGCTTGAACCGTATATGAACCAACAGCCACTCCATCAAATCGCACTGGAACGGCTTGCACTGGATTTTGATAAAACGGAGTTCCTAATACATAAACGCCGATATCGCTGAGCTGCATTCCTGGCGCAAGCAGCAAAAAGACTTCAATGCTTCCAGTGCCTTGCGCAACAATGTTTGCAGTTACATCACCGCCGGGCGGAATGTTGACGCTTGTACCGCCGATGGTTTGTCCGGTTGCAGTATCGCGCGCGGAGATTTGAGCGGAACCCGCAGGCACAGGATCGAATCCATACCAGCCGTTTTCATCACTGAACGTTGCCATCACCAGCGGAGTATCAGCGCCAACATCCATGCTGAACAGCACATAAGCATTGATGATCGGATCGATTCCATTTGCCTGTAAAATTCGTCCGCTGATTTTTCCTGCGGGAGTGCTGACAACCTGGATGTCTGCATCCACAATTGCACCTGCGGATGGAACCACTACTGATGCTGCTCCGAAAAATGGTTCGGGGTCATCCAGGAACTGGTTTTGCGCGGTGAGATTTACATTTCCAACAGCAACATCCGGAATTGTGTAATGACCGTTGGAATCCGATAACGCTGTTCGTTTAACTTGCTCATTCAACGAAACGGCTTGCACAATTGCGCCTTCAACCGGTACCACATTTCCGGAATCGATTTTGTAGATCAGACCTTGCACTGTACCGCGGCCTAAAAACACAATATCCAGGTTGATCAATTGTTGCGAAAAGCTGATGATCGAACTCGCTGATGCTACGTCACCCGTTACTGGATCCTGCACTCGAACTTCGAACGCATGATTCAATTTACGAACGTAATCAAATTCGTATTCACCTTGTGCATTTGTGATTGTTGTGGCAGTGACATGTACTGTTGCCCCACCCAACACATCATCACTATCGATTTCAAGTAATTGCATCGGGGCGAAAGGTACGACAGCGCCATCTGCACCAAATACTTTTCCTTTGACTCTACCGGCATCGGTTGTGACTGTTGTTTGAATGCGAACCGTTGCATTGCCGCCAGCGAGTGGAGGATCAACTCCGCTGATTTTGAGATCGTTATCAAGCAGAGGAGAAATCGGATTTTGAAATGCGAGATAAACAATGCGTCGGCCGATTTGCAGTTGAGCATCAACAACGAAATTTTTGTCTACAAAATAATTGCTGAGCGTTTCTGCCGAAGCTTCTGTTAGCGGTCGATTGAACAGCACCGCAACAATGTGACCGGTCTTATCAGCTTTCGCATCTTGTCGCGCAGCAATGATGGATGTCTGAGCTGAATTCACCTGCGACAAAACCGCGGACGCAACAACAGCACCCGAGGGATCTTTAATCTGGAATGTGCCGCTGTTCAGCGCTTGCTGATCGATAAGCAGGGAATAATTTGTGCCAGCAATAGTTGCAAAACCTGGAAAATCTATTTTGTAAAAATTCTGGCCGAAAGGAACAATCAGGCTTAGAGTCTGCGAACTTCCATTGCCTGCGATATGAATCGTATAGAAATAGGAAGCTGGGAATTCTGGCGGAATACTTCCGATGATTTCCCAGTGTACGAAAGCATCTTCACTGCGAAGCAGATCGCTATAAGGAATTCCTAAATAGGACCGAACTCTCCGCCGGTTGAGGAAATCGATTGATTCAATGAATCAGTAATCGTAAGGTTTGGTGAACTCCCATCTGAATTCAACATTACAGACAAATATGGATTTCTGAAAAACGTAGTTTCGGCAAAATCATGATGTTGAGCGATCGCGTTTGCTGAGCCGATGTTCATCTGCCGCAAAATTTCATCCAGTAAGAGGCGTCCTTTTTGCGTGGTACGTCTGAGCTGATCGATCGGGTGATCCGGAACGCTGTTTCCCAAAAGATCCAGAAGCAAATGTGACAGCACGGCATTTCGTGATTCCCCGATTTGGAAACGCTGTCCGCCTTGTGCAATTTCAACCGCACGTTGAAACACTACGGCTTTGCTCACATATGGAACACCAGGAGGCAAGCTTCCAGGAGGCGCAGTCGCTGAGCTGTATGCAAGTCCAAGAAAACTCAATGCCTTTTCCAGAAAATCAGGACCAAGCGAGTTAGCATATTCAGGAAGCACTAGTGTGTTTGGAGATAATGGAATTCCTTCTTCCCCAACTCCAACTCGGAATTCAAATTTGCCTTGAACATTTCCGCTGCCGGTCATCACAGCAGCAGTAACTTGTCCTGTAACTAAAGGCTCCAGGCGAAATTTCGCAGTGGCAGATTCACCGGAAGCGATCGTTTCGAATTCTTGAAATGGATCGCTTTTCAAACGGCAATTCACAAGTGCATTGATTGGAATTGTGAGACGTACGAGATTTGCATCAACGGTTGATGTGTTTGTGATCGTAACAAACAGATCGTATTCTTCATGAGCGCGCACAACTGAAGGATGCGAAAATGTCAGCGAGAAATTTGGATTGCGAACCAGAATTGCGCCGGTGGCAGATCCAGTGATCGCGACATCACCTTGAGCCAGACCTTGCAACGTGCCGTTTAGATTCATCCGGACGACGTGCGTTCCTTCGGTTAAACCTTCTACAACAAATTCAGCTTGCCCGGTTTGCGCCGCTAAAATGATTTCAAGATCATCTGTTGTTCCGATGATTCCATCGGCTCCAGGATCCCGCACCGGAACTGGTGCTCCGATTGGAACGATCGGATTTGTGCGAACCAGCCTTACATCATCAGGATCCAAAATGATTTGCGAAGTTAAATCGCTGACTGCTAAAGGTGAATCTTCCGATGCGCCATTACGGACCATTAATAGCACCGAGAAAAATTGATTTAAGAATGCGATTTCATTAGGGAAAACTAAAATTCCCGGAATATCTGGCAGAGCTAAATTGAAGTCCGGATTCGCAGCCTTGAAATCCATCGGCACTATATATGGAAGAGCTCCCGGCAATTCAGGACCGACTCCCGGAGGTGGTGGACCAATGAATCCGACTCCATTGATCGGTGGTGGAATCACCGGCTGAAGATTTGGCCGTTTTGGCATCAGCATTGGGAAACTAATTTGAATTTGCTGGCTATTAAATGTAAGAGCGATGTTGAAGGACACTGCGCTGAAATCGTTTTCATTAATGACAATTCCGAGCGCCCGAATTTCTTCCAGCGTAAGCGGCCTGCTGCTAAGTGATGTAATCAGGATTTCGAGCACATGAATTTCGACATGATCCGGTGTTGCCATTGTGACAACTTGATCACCATTCATTAATCGAATGTCTTCGAAGAAATAATTTCCTTGGGTGGTAAGACCTGGTAGTTGAAATGGTTGGCCGGGCACTGTTTCAAAGGTGAGGCTGCCGGGAATCGATGGACACTCGAAGTTCGCCTTTCAAAACTCCGTTGATGCCATTGCCGGTGGTGTTGATGAACACCGGAATGCCAGAAGGTGTTTCTATGAAAGGCGGAGAGACAGTGATGCGAGAGCCGAAAACTGGGATTTGTCCGGTGATTAATGGTGGATCATCCGCGTAGACAGCTATCGCAAAGAGCAGAAGCACACAGACCACTGCACACTTCGACACGACACGTTCCCCTTCGCGGTGTCATAAACGAGAAGTGAAACGACAGACCTTCACGCTAGGCACCGTGTCCATTACACTTCCCACGCTGTCTGGTCAGCAGTGCCGTCCGCCCCCTTCCCCGAGGGCAAACTAGAATAGTTTAGTAGATACTACCAGTCTTTAATGTTGAACCTTGGAATCGACTTGAGACTACCACATGTGGAAAATGTATGTCAAACCACAGAGGCACTGAGTTCAATCGTCGTCGTCTTTTTTCTTTTTGGCTCTGACGTTCTTTGAGGCGTCTGAAATGGCTTGATATTGATCGCTTAAGTCTGTTGCAACTTTGTTGAGGCTGTTGAGTTTCCCCAAATAATGTTTCTAGTCTTCGTTTGAATCTTTCACACTTTCTTTAATTGCAGCAGTTAATGTCTCCATCACATTCCCATCAATCTTTTTGCCCGGCTTCAAGGAATCGATCTGGGATTTCAAATCTTTGTTATCATCTCTGAGTTTGTCCAGATATTCGCCGACATCTTTCTTACACTCATTAAAGTATTTAACTTTCTCCGCATAGAAACGCAGATCTTCAGTCGTTTGCATATAAGATTCGCGCAATACATTCTGAACTAACGCATTTGGATCCACCGCACCGCCCTGCGCTGCTGCTTCGGATACAAAGCCCGACCATCGTGATTGAAGGCTCGCTTTTAAATCTGTCTTCTGCGCTTCTTGTTTAGGCGCGGTGTCAGATACGTTGGAAATGTTTTGTGAATCTTGTGCCGATTTATTTATCTTCATGAGGTTCGACAACCGCTGAGTCCGGACCTTTATATTTTTCCACACGGGAACCACGTTCGTCAAAAATCGATTTTGGTCCCTTGTATTTTTCGACCTCCGATTCGATTTCAGCACGTTTCAGCGAATCAGGTCCTTTGTATTTGTCTGCGCTTGTGCGAGCTCGCGAAGTGTCAGGATCTGATGAAAATCCACTAACAGCCGAAGATACGTCCCCAAGCAGTCCCCGTCCCGGAGAAGTAGATCCGCCGCCGCGAGGTAAATCTGGAATAGATGACTCTAAAGACTGAGAGTATCCTTTTTTGTTTTTGCCGGGAACTGTTAGCTCTACATGTGGTCGAGTTCTCGGTGGCGTGATCGAATCAGGTCCTTGATAATTGTTTACCGGTGATTCAGCTTTTGGTAGTTCGATCGAATCAGGTCCTTTGTACGAATCCACCCTCGATTCCCGCAATGGAAGCGAATTGGGTCCTTCATATTTATTCACTCTTGAGCCTCGCGAATTCTGAGGATCTCGTGAGAATCCACTAACAGCCGAAGATACGTCCCCCAACAGTCCCCGCCCCGAAGAAGTATGGCCGCCGCGGCGAGGAAGCTCTGGAATAGATGGCTGCTGAGATTGAGGGTGTCGACCAGATTTATTATCGCGGCCTATAAGTTGTGTCCAGACGTGATTCATTTTTCAGTTCTGGCGGAAGCGATTTCGGACCTTCATATATATTTAGGGCGGATTCAATTTTCGGTTTCTGAATAGAGTCAGGTCCCTCGAATTTATCTACCGGTGATGCTACCGTTGTCGACTTCGTAAAGGTTGTTTTTTCCCGTCCTTGAATTTCTTTCTCAGACGACTTTTGAACATCGATGCTAGGAATCCTTGGTGAGATCTTCATCGCTTTTCTCCTCAGGGTTTTGCCCTCACCTTGTGATCAAAGCAAACGTGATGCCACTTTGGTTATAGACGTGAGAAACGTTTAAGGTTCGCTCAGCAATCAACGAGCGTTGCTAAAAAAGCAACACGCGTTGTTGTTAAGATCTAACCAGTAAAATGACGATCACTGGTTAGAATAATCTTTGATCTGAAAGAGACCCGGGCCTGCTGCTTACAAATGTTGGATGTCCGTTGGAAACGAAGATCTGCGGATGATCAAATCGTGCGATTTTCGATGAAGGCTCCGCCCGCGATAAACGGGCCGGAATGTTAGCAATGTGATTATTTGGATTCCTTTCTGGTGTAAATTTTCATTGGCGTTTCTGGAAGCAGAATTGGATTGCTGGTTCCATCCTGAATTTCTCTTGCCGCTTCACGACCATCGAATCCTGATGGGGCATTGTTACTTGGCTGCTGTTTCAAATCCGTTTGATCAATCCAACGTGGCGTTTGAAAATCAGGATGTTCGCGGCCGCTATCAAAAGAATCGCGGGCAGATGAAATCCCTGAAGGAGTCGATTTTGATTCTGATGTGGTTTTGTTCGATTCAACTTCACTTTGATACGTTCCAATCGTTGGTTCTGATGCTCTCTTAATTTCCATTTTTCCTCCGTGCCGTTAGGCTCAATGGCCATGAGAGCAAATGGTGTGCCATATGAGAGATCGTCGATGATGATGATCGCGAGATCCTTTTTGAGAAACGCCCGTTTCTTTTTGCAGGACAGGAGTTGCTCACGCCATATATATAGGAGAAGATTCAAACGATGGGACTGAACACAGAAGATCGCTGGATTATCGCATCGCTGATTTTGTCTTTTATCGGAGTTGTATCAGCAGCGTTGTTAAAAGATCCGCGGCCGATTGGAATTTCGGTTTTTGTTATCGTGCCATTGTTAATTCTTGCATGGCATCAAACACGCAGTGCACGTTTAGGATGGCTGTTGATCTTTGGTGTAGTTGCAGGATTCGGAGAGCTGTGGGCCGATTGGATCCATGTCGAATATTTTCATTCGCTGGTGTATCAGAATTATTTTGGATTCAAGCTGCTGGCTTCACCTTTATATATGCCGTTCGGTTGGTGGCTCACCATTGTTCAATTTGGATACTTCGCGTTAAGACTTGCGGAGCGATGGCGGAGCAGCACAACGATCATATTCATAACAATGCTTGGCATGTTACTGCCACCATGGTATGAACAATTCGCCGCACCTGCCCGCGCCTGGTACTATACTCCGCATGGGATGATGCTTTCACACACACCACTCTGGATTATTTTTACGTACGGCGGATGCATGTTTTCCATCGCATCCGCCGCATTACTTCTTTATCAGGCCCAATCGTGGACTCGAGCTATTATTGCCGGATTTTTCGTAAGCGCATCCTTCATGTTCTGGGGCGCATTCTGGTTCTCAATCATCCACTGAGTTATGAGGACCACTCTGCGGCAGAACGTGCGCTCGCACGATAAATCTCTTGTAGATGACTTCCCTGCGGCGCTTCATTCGCCAATTGTTCAAACGTTTGCTTGGCCGCTTCAAGTTCCTTCTTACCGAGTCCCAGAAATTGTTTCTGGAAATTGATCGGCTCATCTTTAAAGTTCGACAGCATGTCCTTGAGGCCGCCATTCTGTTGAATATGCGCAAATAGATCTCTCGCTTGTTGTTCGGTGGCCTGTCCTTTGAGACTATCGAACATTTCTTCAGTTAGAAATGCACGCCAGGCGGGAATTTGCTGTTGAGGTTTTCCATCGTTAAGGATTGTATCTGCCAATGCACGCTGATTATCCGGTGTTAAATCCTTTGCGCGCATCGCAAGAACATGGGTCAGGGTACCGGTTCCCTTGTTTTTATCGGCATCAATGGTAAAGCCAGGAATGCTTTTGAAATCTTTCGCAACTTGATTTAACACTGCCGGGTCTGACTGGCCAAGTATTGTACCGACTGCACCGTCAAAACCTCCGGCACTAAGACGTTTTATCATTGCAACTTGCTGATCCGGCTTGAGGTCAGTTAATATACGCTGCTTATTCAATCCGCTGAAGCCGTTTTCGATTCCTCCATCAATTAATTTTTGTGTGTCTTTGGGCAAGTTGTGGGACTGATCAATCATTTTTCGAAAATCATCAGGACTTGCATTCCGCATCCACTCACTAATGGCGTTCTGTTTTTCAAATTCATTCAGGTCTTTTCTGCCCGCAATCTTCATGGGTGCATTCGGATCTTTAGCAAGCAATTGTTCATTCAGCTTGTCTGCCCGCGTTTTTCCAACATTACCCACATCAGATTTTTTCTCGGCTCCACTTGCAGTGCCCGTTTGAGAAGCTCCAGTAGTTTGGGCAGTGGTTCCGCCGTTTTGTGGCTCGAAACGTTCTTTCAATGTCTTTTTCAGTACATTGATCGAATAATCTTCAAACGTTCCGTGGAACTTGTCATTCAGGGTATCTTTCCAGTTGTAATTTTCCAGACGATCGTAAAGCGCTTTGGCGTCATCGGGAGAAAGCTTTGCAAAAATGTCCTTCACTGCGTCGCGGCGGGCATTTGCAGCTTTATAATCACCTTTCTGAACCGGAACACTCAGTTCTTTTGTGATTTGCTCATCGAGCGTCATTGGTGAACCACCCCCGCTGATATCGGGGGTTATTGATGGATTTCCGTCAACTCTCATTCTTAACATTCCTCCAAAAAATTTATGATCCTTAATAAAGACGGCGGAGCAGACGAGTGAACGGTTATTCTTCACTTCCAAAAATTTCTATCAGAACTGTAACAATAAGTAGAGCTTTATCTATAACTTAAGTTAGGTAACCCCATCGTTCCCCGATTTTTCGAGCCGTCCTGGTTAATCGAACAAAAAATTTAAGCACAGCGATTAGCTGATGGAGGAAGCGATGGGTGCCACGAGTAGATTCAACAAATTTTTCTGGCGGATATAGAGGTGCTCAATCGGTTGATAATCAGATGACAGACATTCTGAGCAATCCGCGGTTGGGTGAAAATGACAAAAAGAAGGAATTGGAAAAAGTTTTTTCGAACTTAACTCCGGATGACAAGGCAGACATGTATGAGCGTCTTAATAAAAGAGACAGCAAGGATCCTGTGAACCAGGCATTTCATTACCGGCTGTCTCATCATGTTAATAAACAGGGGCAGGAATCAACGGTTGATCGGCTTCTGAAAACGTTGAACCCGGATCACAGCAGCCAATCGCCTGTTAGTCGCACACCAGCGCATGCTCCTAAAACAGGTACAACGAAAGGTCCATCACATCAGCCGATGGATGACAAGCTTTTGCAAGCGATCCGTAATTACAAAGAAGAAAAGAAAACAGATTTCGGTGGTGAGATTCGCGTGATGTCGCAAGACATTATGAAAACTCCCAAGGAAAAAGTTGCATATGCGCGCGAAAGATTGGAGAAAGCGAGTCCGGATGATCTGAAAAAAATAATGAAAGAATCGGAAAGTTGGCCGCAACAAGCGCGCGACACTGTGACTGAAGCAATGAGACAATCTCCTACCGTGATGAAACGGATCGCGAAGGAATTTTCACCGGAAGATCAAAGCGCTGCAATCAATCGAAGCTATGACTCCGTTGATGTTTCAGACAACTGGATGGAAAAAATGGGCTTCCAGAAAATGCATATAGATGCGATGAAAGTGTGGAGAGATAATACTTCCGATGCAGCGTTGAACAAAGTACTTCATGACACACAAATGACGCAAGCATTAAGCGATGGTCCTGGCGGATTTCCGGAAATCCGAGAGGAGATCAAAGCTGGTAATTTCGATACGTATAAGAGATTGGATCCGCGTAATCAGACGGAAATCATCCAGCAAATGATTCGAAACACTGGTGACAAATTTGATTTTGGTGGAATCCAAAACGCATTCATGATGGCGAAAGACAAGAACGCAATCATTGATAACTTTCAAAAGGCCAGTCCTGACATATTGCCAGCGCTTCTTCGTGAGATGCCTGGCCTGAACAATGATTTATTGGAAGGTCTCAATGAAGAAAACGCTCTGTTCCTTCGTGACACGTTCCTGTCGATGGCGGAACTTGAACCGAATAAATCCTTAGCTGATCAATTCCGCCAACGCGCTCACTACCTCAAAGGATGGATCGAAGAATCCTTCAAATAGCTTGTTCGAAACTGAGGTATAAGCTGACCCTTCTGATGTTGGTTGATATGGGGCGAGCCGCGACGCTCGCCCTTCTTTTTTCCGTCGAAGCAGGGCACCTATAGGCAGAAACAAATTTAGGCGTATATTTAAACATTAAGGGGTTAAGCCTTGACCCAATGTCCGGAATGCTCCGCTCAAATTACTATCGCTGACGAAAACTGTCCCTTATGTAATTTCCCTGTCTCAAAGTTAAGAGGCTTGTGTGCTGCCACGCTGACTCAGAATTCAGAGATGGTGGCCACACTCATTCAAATGGGAGCAGACGTCAATAGCGTGGATCGTAGTGGGCGAACTCCATTGATGATTGCTGCGTTTGTGGGTGACTCGGACATCGTAGAAATGCTTCTTGCCGCAGGTGCAAATCCGCTGTTTACAAATAATGCCGGTGAAAGTGCATTATCACTTGCGCAAACCAGAGATGTAGAAAGGCTTTTGCGAAGGGCGATCGTTGTTCTCAAATTTTCAGCGGCCCGCAAAAAAGAAACGGAACATGCGATTGTAAATGAGCAACCGAAAGCACAAGAACCTCCAGATGAAGAAATTACTCCTGATATTGAAGAAGCGCTGAGACATCTTGAACCTGTAGTTGAACCACCGTGCTTGAGTCTTGATTCGACGCAACCGATACCAGAGGAAACATTCATCAATATACCCATTTTTCGAAGTTTGGATTCAACACAACCGATTCCTATCGTGTTTAAAGAACTTGAAATTGCAGTGGAAGACGAAGATGAATTGTTTACTGAATTGGAACCAGACATTGAAGAGGATCCAATTTCAACAGAAGTTGATCAGTTTATTCAAATCGAACTTCAAGATATCCAGCCGCCAACCGTGAGTGAATCCAGCAATCAATATTCGTCATTGACTTTGGATCCAACGGAAGAATCTTTAGCAGAATTTCCGGAAGTTCAAAGAGTGTCGGAAGAAGTCGATGAATTTATTCAAGATGAACTGCAGGATGTTCAACCTGCTAAATATTCTGAATCAAGCCGTGAAGTGCCGTCATTAACATTGGATCCGATGGAAGAATTATTGATGGAACCACAGGCAAATTCAACGGAAACTGCGGAAGCTATTGAAAATGAATTTCTCCAAACCGATTTGCACGCGACCGAAAGTTTTTATCAAACTGCACCGGCTAATCTGCAATTGGAATCTTTAGATCCAACTGAACAACAGTTAGAAGAATCAGAGCATCGTGAAATTGAGGTCCCGCAGGTACCTGAAATCCATGAACCGGTCATTGAAGAACCTGCTCCTGTGATGAATCAAAGTCCGCCGATGCAGAGAGAACTTCAGAAATGGGAAGACTGGAAACAGATTGAACAAGCGGCTGCATTTGCGCCATGGAAAATTAACGCAGAACCATCGGATTATGAATCCAGAGATGAAATCGAATTGGCACAGCCCATTGATGAAGTCATTGCACCTGCTCCAAAACCTTCAGAAGTACCGCCGGAAATTTTTCTCAAGTTTACGCGCGTCAGGAATTTTGCAATCGCAGCTGGCGTTGCAATATTTTTGATCCAAATTTTGTTGTTTATGAATTGGCCATTGCATTCCAAAAAAACATCTTTACAAACCAGGGCCATCCAGGCACCGGTTCAGGAAACCAGGCCGGTGATTCCAGCACCAAAACCTGCTGAGGCAAAACCGCAACCGAAAGTTGAAGTTCAAAAAGAACCGGTCGCACCTCCAAAACCTGAAACGAAAGCTGTTGCTGCAAACAAGGTTCCGCACGAACCTTGGAGAAAACAAGTAAAGGTCAAATATGAAAGCGAGGAAAGTGAGCCTGCACCAGTTCCATTTAAAGCAGTCCGGAAATCTCCGCAGGCAAGTGATGGAAAAGTTGCGAAGGCCCGTCAATTGAATGACCAAGGTTCGGATCTGGTTCGTGCGGGACGGGTTAGCGAAGGCATTTCGCTATTGGAGCAAGCTGTTCACACATTTCCAAAAGGCACTCACGATGAAAATTATGCATCAGCGTTGTTGAATCTCGGACGCGCCTGGCGCATGGCCGGACGTCCGGATATTTCCATCCGTCTTTTACAACAACGGATGAAGATCAACATCGAGCGCGATGAAGTTGCGCGCGAGTTGCTTGCCGCAAAGCGCCAGGCGGTCGAATCCGGAATGGGAATCCGGAACGATTAAAACGATCCTTTCCGCAAATTGATTCCGTATTCCACAAATGCTTTCAGACAGCAACTCATATGTGTCCATCCAAAGCAGTTGCCGTATGATTTCTCCAAAGTTTTTTCATCTTCTTTCCATCCGGATTCGGTAATTGAAACCATAGTGGAATTATTTTCAAGCGGTTCGAATCGCATCTCAACTTTCGTGTTATAAGGATCCTTTTCACTTCCTGCCGCCTGCCATTCAAATACTATCAGCTGATTCGGAATCACCTGTTTCACATAAACCGGAAAAGCGCCGGGGAAATCTGCAAAATCCCAGGTTACCATTTTGCCTTCATCTAACGGACTGCTTGCTCCGCCTGTCGTGAAATAAGAGCTAAGTTTTTTAGGATTATAGACTGCATCAAATACTTCACTCACCGGCTTTTGAATTTTGATGTGTACCTTGAATCGAAGATCCATAGCATTTCCTCCGTGTAATAATGCCAATAATATGTTATAATATTATAACATGTTAAGGGTGGATAAGGACGATCTGATTTACAAGGCGCTGGCCGATCATCGCCGTCGTGAAATTCTGGATCTGATCAAGGATGATCGCAAATCGACCGGCCAGATTTGTGCTCATTTCAAGAAACTCGATCGATGTACTGTTATGCAGCATCTGGGTGTACTTGAGAACGCAGGTTTAATCATTGTCAAACGCGAAGGGCGGTTTCGATGGAACTATCTAAACGTAGCTCCAATCAAAAATATTTACGATCGCTGGATTAATCAATATGCTTCTCCCTCCGTGAAGCTACTGACACGTTTGAAACATGATTTGGAGCATGAATAATTTTTACCACTCCGTGACTCCGTGGTTAACAAAAATCCCGCTCAGGGTCTGAATTTCGCCTTATCTTCCTTTCCATTTGATTGAAATTTTCATCACGTTAAGATGCTTTACATGAAATATTGGATTCCCCTGATTTTGCTTTTAACTGTGCCTCTTTATGCCACAGACTACGGCAAAGTAAGCATGAAACAAGTTGCGGACGGAGTGTATCTGTTTACTGTCACCCCGTATGGTGATGTTGGACTGAGCGGAAATTCGGTGGCAATTGTAAGTGATGATTCTGTTGTCCTCTTTGATTCCACCGCAACTACGGAAACAGCTACCACTGTGCTGAATGAAATCCGCAAAATTACTGATAAGCCGGTGAAGTATCTTGTGAATTCGCACTGGCATTGGGATCATTGGGGCGGCAATGAAGTTTTTCTCGCTGCATTCCCAGAACTGAAAATCATCACCCATGAAAAAACACTGGAGCAATTAAAAACTGTCGAACCGAAATGGAATGATCAAAGCTTAAAAGAAGGACTGCCTGCTTACTTAAAAGACTTTGAGAAACAGATTACCGATGCAAAGGCAAAACAGGCCCCCGAATCTGAAATCAAAAACATGGAGGAGATGTTAGCAGCCGATCAAAACTTTCTTGCTCAAAAGACTTCGCTGAAAAAAACTTATCCAAATGTAACGTTTAAGGAATCCATGTCCATTCATTCTACTGGCCGCGAGATTCAGATTTTACATGCGCGTGCAATCACAGTTGGTGATACATATCTCTATCTTCCGAAAGAAAAGATTTTGGTAACAGGCGACATTGTTCTCAGCCCCTTTCCTTTTGCAATCGGTGGAACGTATCCGGCAGATTGGCTAAAGACACTTCAGCATTTTGTTGAACTCCAACCAAATCTGATTATTCCAGGACATGGTGATGTTCAGAATGTTGATTTCATTCGAAGCAATGTAGCGATGTTTCAGACTGTCCTTGATTATGTAAAGGAAGCAAAATCAAAGGGACTTTCATTGGAACAAACACAAAAGTCGGTTGGGTTAAAGAATGAAGCGCTTGGTAGAAAATTGGGAATTACAGATCCGGACGTCTTGCAACAATTCAAATCTTATTTTTTGAATGTCTTTGTTGCGCGTGCCTATCGCGAATTAGATGCACCACTAGGAGAAACTCCAGATTAACCACGAAGTACACGAAGTGCCACGAAGGAATTCAAACAATATTTATTACTTCGTGCTTCTTCGTGAACTTCGTGGTTATTGTAGTAATATCGAATCCGCTATTGAACCATCATCATCCGTTTTGCTTCCTTTTCAAGATCGAGATATTGAGTTTTTTCCACCGTAACGCCAACGCCGAAAATTGTTCCGCCTGCGAACTTTCCTGGAGATTTGTATTCCTGGCTTACGGCATCGGCACTATCGAAGCCGACACAAAGGCCATCTCCACTAAGTGTGAACTTTCCAGGCTGCGTTTTCATCGGACCTTCTGCAACAAGCTGATCATCAATGTAAAGTTTTGTAGTACCGACCGATTCACCTGCCTCTCCTGCTTTTTCGCGCGTGAATTCGACGCCCAAGGTGTGCTTGCCCGGTTTCAAATCAGTTTTCGAAACAAATTCTTGCTCAGGTTTAATTCCAAGAAAGTTGTAAACGTAGTACAGCTTCTGATCCTTAACAAAAAGCGAATGACCACCGAACCGCGATCCATGTGCGAAGATCACACCTGATGCGTTCGCATCGGTGATATCAACATTTGCGAGAATCTTGTACGAGCGACCTCGAACGTTCGCGGCGACCGCTTCCGGAACAGCTGCTGTATCCGGATAGTAGAGATATCGTTCACGCGGAGCTTCATCCGAAGGTCGGACTTCGCCAAGTATTTCGATTGCACTGCGATCATCCATCGGAAGTACCTGGTTCTTATCGGCTTCATCGAACCATGTCTTGATCATCGCCTGTAACTTTTCAGGATTTTCTTTGGCAAGATCTTTCGATTCGGATCTATCAACGTCAACGTGATACAACTGCCACGCATCTTTATCGAAATGACCTTTTCCTGACAGCGGTGAATGAACAGCTGCGGCTTTCCATCCGTCTTCCCAGATGCCTCGCGTACCGAGCATTGCAAAGTATTGTTTATGCTTCTGCGTAGGATCGTCTGGCTTCGCATCGAATGAGTATTTCATCGACACCCCACTCAGCGGATACTGCTCAACACCGTTATACACTTTCGGCATCTGCAAACTTGCGATCTCCAAAATAGTAGGAACAATATCTACCGAATGATGATATTGATTTCGGATTTCGCCGCGTGCTTTGATTCCTTTTGGCCAGGAAATTACTAATGGCGCACAAGTACCACCCGCATATTCGGAGTAGCGTTTAAACATCTGGAACGGAGTCGAAAAGGCTACTGCCCATCCGGTTGGATAGTGCTCATAGGTATCCGGTTCACCAAGCACATCAAGATATTTCATATTTTCTTGAATGGTATCCGGGAAGCCGTTGAAGAATTTGTTTTCATTAACAGAGCCATTGGCGGTTCCTTCACCCGATGCACCATTATCAGCTGCATAGAAAATGACTGTGTTCTCAAGTTGACCGGTCTTTTCCAGGTAATCGACTAATCTTCCGATTTGCACATCAGTGTATTCTGAGAACGCAGCGTATACTTCTGCGAGCCGCGAAAACAGTTTCTTTTCATCGGCACTTAAAGTATTCCATGGCCGCACAGTATCTGCGGAATTTGCGGCATCTTTCGGCATTGGATTTAGCGGTGTTAGCTGTGTCCCTTTTGGCATGATTCCTTTTGCAATCATGCGTTCAAGGACCCACGTGCGATACGCCTCGTATCCATCGTCAAACTTTCCTCTATATTTATCGATGTACTCCTTTGGTGCGTGATGCGGTGCGTGATTCGCGCCAGGATTCAACCACATAAACCAGGGCCGTGATGGATTTGTAGCTTTCTGATCGCGCAACATCACGATCGCTTGATCAACAAGATCTTTGGAAAGATGATAGCCTTGCTCCGGACCATACGGGGCCTCGATGAAACGATTGTCTTCTACGAGATCCGGATACCACTGGTTGGTTTCACCACCGAGAAATCCGTAGAAACGATCGAAACCTCTTTGAAGCGGCCACTGTTTGCGTGTAGCACCTGAGGCAACGTCTTGTTCAGCAACGTTGTGATTCTTACCAAGCCAGAATGTACTCCAGCCACCGTCCTGCAAGATTTGTCCGATAGTTGCGGCTTGATCAGGAAGCCTTCCACTCGCACCAGGAAAACCAGTTGCGGCTTCCGTAATGGCAGCCATGCCATTCAAGTGGTGATTTCGTCCGGTCAGAAGCGTAGAACGGGTTGGTGAACAAAGCGCTGTGGTGTGCCACTGCGTGTAGGTCAAACCATTCGCAGCCAGCCTATCCATAGTTGGCATATTGATACGACCACCATAGGGCGACCATGCTGCGAGTCCGGTATCGTCATAAAGAATAAATAGGAAATTCGGAGATCCTGGGGGAGCTTTCTTTGGAGTGAATGGAGTCCAATCCTCCTTGGAGTCCCTGATGTCGAGTTTTATCGTTCCTTTAAATGGTGCTTGTTGTGCAAAATTCGGTGAACTCAACAAAGCGCCAACAATTATCACCGTAGCGATAACTATTGTTTTTCGCCATGAAATCTTAGGGCCAAAAATTAGTTTGGTTTTTGTCTTCATTTTAGTCTCCTTCTGAGCATGAGGAACCAAAATTGTGTTTTACGAATACTGTAGAAATATTAGCGCGCCAAAAACAAACAATAAAATTAGTTTGTTCCACTAAACCCTTTCATATTACTTAAATATTGGGATGTTACAATTAGGACTTTAGTCCTATACACCCGCCTAAGATTTCCCAATTAAGATAAAGGGGGACCAGTAGTAGGGATGGCTGTATTTTTTGCTAAGGATCATTTTGCGGCGGGCAGCTTTCAATGCTGCAGCTTTGCTTAATTTTCCAGCTTCCATTTCACGATAAAACGAAGTCATAAAGTCGGAAGTCGATCGATCATAAACATCCCACAAACTCACTAACACACTCGATGCGCCGGCACCAAAAAAACTTCGGGAAAGTCCGGTGACACCTTCACCGCGAATTCTTTGTCCGAGTCCTGATTTGCAAGCAGATAACACCACCAGATCCGCATTGAGCTTCAAATCAAAAACTTCGCGCATTGTTAGATAGCCATCTTCATTACCGCCGCTATTCAAAATCAATGATGAAAATTGCGGATGCTCTTCATCAATCAAACCATGACTGGCAAAGTGCACAATGCGATAGTCTTGTAAATCCATCTTTTTTGCGTTCACTTCAGTCGCATCTTTACCAATCAACAAAGTTGTAGAACCTTTTGGGAACAACTTTGAAATCTCTTCAACTTCGGTCCTGGCATAAGGCAATTCTTTGATTGATGATGACCAATCTCTAACTGTCCGATCCAATTCAGGTGAATTGTTTTTTGATCCTCCCGGCTCGCTTAAGGGATCGGCAAATGCAATCAATTGTTTTCGATTGTTTTCATCGGCTGGTTGCCGGTATTGTTCAATTGCCGCAAGCACAGAAATAGATGGAACGTATTGAATTTCGTAATTCGATCCAAGATAAGAAAGTTTTGAAAAATCGATCTGCTTAAAATCGCCATCAGCAGTCAGAAGACTTTCAAATGGCAAATACGCCAGCATGCCATCCGGAGCGATGATAATTCTGCGCTTCGCCTGTATTGCTGCACCGGCTGGCGCCAACAGTTTTTTGTATAACGAGCGCGCGGTGGCTGCATATTGACTATATGTCCCGCTGGTGGTTTCGAATACTGGATCCGGTTTTTGCGTCGCTTCTGTGATTAACCGAATGTCCTCATTCAGTTGTCTTTCGGCGGGAATACTGAATGCCTTCGAACCATCGGATGTAATAACAAAACAGAACGAACCCTTCTTGCCAACAAAGTACTCCATCAAGACGGTGTCTTTATCAATAAGCTTTTGAGCATCCGCAAGATTTAATGGCTGAGGGTATTGCAGACCGGCATATCGAGGATTTTGCTGGCGGATCTTTAAAAGTAAATTTCTGTACTGATCATCGAGTCTGCCACGTTCTTTTTCTAACTTGCGAATAGCGGGTTGATTCAATTTTTCATTTTCATATTCGTCTTTAATACTTTGATTCAGATTCATCATCTCTGCTTGCAGCCGTTTTTTCTCTTCATAATTTTCATTGCTTAGATTTTGCTGTGGATCGATGTGAGCTTCCGAAAGCAGATCCAGAAACGCGCGCGCTTTTGATCTTTGAGCATAATCAAATGCTTCGGCTATGTTCTGCGAATTTACGAGTAACCGGATTAAATCTTCATATACATCCAGCCTATCTTCTAGAAACATCCATTTTTGTTCAGGAAGAAAAACTTGCGCACGAACTTGATCAAGCACATCAACTGCTTGTTTCATTAACGGAATCGCTTGTGCAATATTTCCAGCGTCACGTTCTATTAAGCTTTTGTTATAAATCGCTCGCCATAATAAATCCTGACTTCCGGTCTCCTGTAACAGCTCAATTGATTTTTCTATTGCATCGCTTGCTTGTGCTACTTCTTTTTTGCTGTAGTGTGCCGAGCAGATCATCATGTAACACTTCCCCATTTGCGGCTTAATGCCTGACGATTCCCACAATGCGAGCGCTTTTGCATAATCTGCAAGCGCTTGATCGTACTCCCCTAACTTCGAATGAAGTACACCGATCAGATACTGGCTTGTTGCAATCCTCGACTGATCTTTAATTTCTTCACCCAGGCTCAACACTTCTCTAAAAGTTTTCAGCGCAGCACTATAATTCCCCTTCGCGGTGTAAATCATTCCTAAGATTTCCAATCCAGCTCCAATTTCACGCTGTTCACCAACCTCTCTGATTACTTTCAACGAACGCTTAACGTCATCCAGAGCAATATCATAACTTCCTATTTCAAGATGAAGCTCGGCCATATTCGTCAGCACAACGCCCACCAAAGGCTTGTCACCGATTTTCTCTGCAATATCCAGGCTTTTCTGATAAGCATCCTGCGCTTTTCCATAATTACCGATCGCTACGTATGTGCCGCCTAGATTCTGATAACAATTTGCTTCATGTTGCTGACTTCCTGTTTTCTGGAAAATTTTTAGCGCACGATCCTTTACCGCCAACTCGCCGGCATAATCGCCGCGCTCTCCAAATATAATCGACCGGTTAGACAGAATGATCGCAACTGATTCTTCGTCACCAAGCTCTTGAGCAATCTTTTCTGCTTGCTCAGATGTTTCCATCGCTTTATTAAAATCCCGTTTGATCCAATATACCGGTGAAAGATTTGTCAGTATTATTTGAGTAAGATCTTTGTTCCCAATTTCCTGAGAAGTCGATAAGGCTTGCAAAAAATAATCGATCGATTGATCGTATTCGGATCTACGATAATGGATGGATGCAATGTTCTCCAAAGTTCTTGAAATAAGTTCCCGATTTTGAAGTTCAGTGTGCACGGCCAATGCTTTTTCAGATAAAGTCATGGCCTTCTCGTAATCCCCATGTCGTTCATAAACTATTGCGATGTAAGTTGTATCAATTGCGACAGCTCCACGATCACCCAATTGCTCGTGCATTTTTATTGCGGTGTTTAAGTAATTAAATGCATCGCCAAATCTGCCGAGATTTCTACAGACCCTCCCAAGATTTCGATACGCAATTGCCAACGACGTTTTGTCGTTCTGCTGTTCAAAATCTTTGATTGCAAGTTTGTATTCTTCTGCCGATTCTTCGTATTTACTGTTGTTAAAGGCTTGTTCTGCTTGCTGAAAATGAACGTTTGAAGTGGTATCCGAATTGGAGAACGAAGGCGATACCAATATGAGAAATAAAATTAGGAAAAGCATAGCGTGATTGTAACAGCGTTTACCAGAAACTGCGGACAAAAGTCCGCGATCCACAATGCAGACTAAAGTCTGCGTTCCCTTTCTGTTATCATTATTGATCGAAATTCTGTAGGGAGGAAGTACCTTTGGATAAAGAGATAAAACCCGACACGATTATGCAGCTTGGTCTCGGCTTTTGGTCCTCAAAGACGTTTCTAAGCGCAATCGAAATTGGACTTTTCACTGAGCTTGCAAAAGGACCAGCCAGTTTTGACACTTTGAAAGATAAATTTAGACTGCACCCTCGTAGCGCTCGAGATTTTCTCGATGCATTAGTCGCTTTGGGAATGCTGGAACGAAAAGATTCCACATATTCCAATACTGCTGAAGCTGATTTCTTTTTGGACCGGCGCCAAACCTACATATTTAGGCGGAGTGCTTGAGATGTGTAATGCCAGGCTCTACGGTTTTTGGGGATCATTAACAGAAGGTCTTCGAACCGGTGAACCTCAAAACGAAGCAAAAACCGGTGGAGATCTTTTTGATACGCTTTATTCGGATCCTGCACGAGTTCGTCAGTTTTTGTCAGCGATGACTGGCCTCAGTTTAGGAATTGGAATGGCAATTGCGAAGCAATTTCCATGGAAAGAATATCGCAGCTTCATTGATGTCGGTGCCGCACAGGGCGGGGTTCCTGTTCAAATTGCATTGGCACATGAACATTTGACCGGTGGCAATTTCGATTTGCCAGTAGTTGGTCCGGTATTTGAGGAATATGCTGCTTCCTTTGGACTGAGCAACCGTTTGCGTTTCCATCCCGGGAGTTTTTTTAACGATCCATTGCCATCAGCAGATGTGATCATAATGGGTCACATTCTGCATGATTGGAACCTGGAAGAAAAAAAGATGCTGATCGACAAAGCATATAAAGCGCTTTCGAAAGGCGGAGCGTTTATTGTTTATGAAGCGATCATTGATGATGAAAGACGCAAAAATGCGTTCGGACTGTTGATGAGCTTGAACATGTTGATCGAAACGCGCGGAGGTTTTGATTTCACCGGCGCGGATTGCAGTTCATGGATGCGTGATGCTGGCTTCCGCGATATGCGCGTTGAACATCTTGCAGGCCCAGACTCAATGGTTATTGGTATTAAATAGGTTGTTCCCCCTCCTTATGAAGGAGGGGGTATAGGGGGTGGTTGGAACATTTTTAGATCTCCAACCCCCTCTTCCATCTCCCCCTTCATAAGGGGGAGAAATTAATGCACATAACTCAACCACCAAGACTCCTTTGTGGTTTCTTGTTAAATATTGACTGCGCGCATTGCTCGTTCGGGATATCGCTCCCCTGCTGTGGCACCAGGAGGAATTGCCTCGTCAATTGCACGTAAATCATTTTGAGTGAGCATAATTTCAGCTGCTCGCGCATTTTCTTCCAGATATTTGATCCTTTTTGTACCTGGAATCGGGATGATATCCTCACCGCGCGCGAGCGTCCATGCAAGAGCTAATTGAGCCGGGGTGCACTTCTTTTCATCGGCTAAGCGTTCAATCGTATCTACAATGCGCTTGTTGTGTTTCCAATTTTCATCTTCAAAACGCGGCGCATGTTTTCGCCAATCACTTTCCGGAAGTTCAGTATCTTTTTGAATGGTGCCGGTGAGAAAGCCGCGTCCGAGTGGACTATAAGCAACGAATCCAATGCCAAGCTCGCGGCAAGTTGGCAGAATTTCTGAATCCACATCGCGAGTCCATAAAGAATATTCCGTTTGTAATGCAGCAATCGGATGTACCGCATGTGCGCGACGAATGGTTGCAGGTGCAGCTTCCGATAATCCCAGGTATCGGATTTTACCTTCCTCTTTCAATCGAACCATTGCGCCAACTGTTTCTTCGATCGGAGTTTTCGGGTCAACGCGATGCTGATAATAAAGATCGATCGTTTCTATTTTGAGTCTTTTCAAACTCGCGTCACAACATTGACGCACATATTCTGGCGTTCCACTGACTCCGATAAATTCTCCAGTAGCTGATCGAACATTTCCGAATTTTGTAGCCAGCAAAACCTTATCGCGTCTGTCCGAAATCGCACGGCCCACAAGTTCTTCATTGTGTCCTATACCGTACATATCGGCAGTATCAAGAAAATCCATTCCCAATTCGATTGCGCGATGAATTACTTTGATCGATTCATCATCATTACGCGGCCCATAAAATTCAGACATTCCCATACAGCCAAGACCGATTGCTGATACATCTAAACCACTTCTTCCAAGTTGTCTGCGCTTCATAAGTGCTCCTCCGGTGTTGCTACTTTAATGTACGAATTCAGCATCTTTGTGATATCCAAACTCTCAAATATATGTATTTCGCAACAAACGTTCACTGCTATTTTCGTGCGTCTTAATTTTTGAGGATGAATGGAGGCTACGATTTATGGGTCCGAGGATAAATAGAGTTGATCAAAGCTGCGGAGCAATTGAAGCGACAGCCGAAGACCAAATGAAGGACATAAATAATCCCAGACTTAGAGGAAATGCAAGAATTGCAGAATTGGTGAAAATTATCACCGGAATGCCGGAGACCGAAAGGAGATTGATACATTATTGGCTTATAAATAACATCGAGAAAGGAAGTGAGTCGCGGGATGCATTAAATGAATGGATGGACACTACTTCGAATTCAACACTGAATCGAGCAATTGATGATGTACCGCAATTAAGCTTTTTGATCGGAGATCGGATCAAAAAGACTGGCGATTCCACCGTATTAACTCGACTTACTTCTCAAAAGAAAATTGATGTATTGGAAACGGCGCTGGATGATCCAAAAGTCGACGAAAAAGGAGCTCAGGGATTGACGTCTGCGTTTTCTGCAATGACTCCGAAAGAAAAAAACAAAGTGATTGATGATATGCAACGAAGAAATCCGGATGAGCTGCCGAACTTTCTGAAAATGTCAGCTCCGTATATTGATTACATTTTGCTGGACGGCATTAACAAAGAAAATGCAGCATTTATCCGCAAGACATATCAATATCTGGAAGGCCACGCCACCACCCCGCAAGACAAGGATCTTTACGGAAAGATCTCGCACTTCATGGAAGGCTGGATGGAAGAAGCCTACAAGCGGCGGTGATCAGCGCTCTGTGATTCTGTGGTGAAACATTAATTCACTTTCTGATGATAGTTTGGATACGCCGGCCGTTTATATGTTGGCAGCGGATTTTTTTGAAGCATTTCCATAACCACTTCCACCGCTTTTTCCAACTGCGGATCATGTCCTTGCATCACAAGTTTCGGATCGAATTCAACTTCAACGTCTGGTGAAATTCCAACATTTTCGACTTCCCACTCACCGTTCAATCCATAAATTGCAATTCGCGGCGCGGTGATAAATCCGCCATCCATCAGCGGAGGATAATCATAAATTCCAATCAAACCTCCCCACGTTTTTTTCCCAACTAATGGTCCAATTTTCGCTTTACGAAAATACCACGGCATCGCATCACCTCCTGAGCCGGACATTTCATTAATGATCATCGCTTTTGGTCCATAAATGGAACTGAACGGACTTGCCATTTCCGCACCTTCGCGGGTAATCATCCTGCTCATCATCGGGCGATGCAAATAATCGATGATGTAATCTGCGATATCGCCGCCATGATTGTAACGTTCATCAAGCACAGCTCCTTCTTTTCCAACTTGCGCAAAATAATATCGATTGAAATTGGAATATCCCCCGCTGGCTGTATCAGGGAGATGAACATATGCGATACGACCGCCACTCAATTCATCTACTTTGCGACGGTTGCCTTCGATCCATGCTAAATAACGCAGATTCGTTTCACTATCAACCGGAACGGCTATAACTTCCCTTGCATTTTTTCCTTCAGGATCTTTGCTCACTTGAATGGTTGTAGATTTTCCGGCAGTTCCTTCAAAATAACTGAACACTTCTTTTGTGGTATCCACCTTCTGACCATTGACAGTCAATAAATATTCACCGGCTGAAACATTGACACCAGGTTGAGTCAAAGGAGCACGCAGATCAGGATTCCAATTTTCACCATTGTATATATGAGTGAATCGATATTTCCCATTTTCAATGCTGTAATCCGCACCAAGCAATCCAACTTTGACTTGCTTCACTTCGGGTGTATCACCACCACCAACAAATATGTGACCGGCGGTGAATTGCCCCAACATATCAACCATCAAATAATTTAGATCAACCCGGCTTGCGAGATTCGGCAAAAATCGCGCGTATTCTTTTTCGGCAGCATTTATGTCAAGACCGTGGTAACCGGGATCGTAAAAGTAATCACGGAACAGACGCCACACTTCATGATACATCTGCGCCCATTCTTCTTTCGGATTCGTATAGACTTCAAGCGTATCTACAGCTAATTCCTTTTCATCTTCCGGTTTTGGAGGTTTCTCCGTAGGCGTCAAAAACCATTTCCCCGCTTTGGAATAAAGCATCTTCTCGCCATTATTTGAGACATCAAATGAATTGATCTCTTCCACATATTTGTCGGTCTTTCGAGTTTTTAAATCAAACTTGTAAGCAGTCATCTTTGGAGCATCTTCGGTGCTGGAAAGAAGGACCGGACTCCCTTCCATCACAAACAGATTCCCTTCTTTTCCTGCGGCCGTTGCGACGTAATTTCGCGCCGGAATAGGCAACGTGATGATACGTTGACCAATATTTTCGAAATCGATGCGAACAGTAGCCGTCTTTTTTTCTGATTCGCCTTTATCTTTATCTTTCTTTTCTTCTTTTGCTTCCGCTTTTTCTTCGTCGCTTTCAGGATTTACCGGTGATGCTTCATTCTTATCAAGTACAACTGCATAGATACTTCGAGTGACCGGCCGATCAAGGCTTGAAAGATCCAGCCAGCCAACTGATAGCGCCATGTTGGTGCTAGCCGCAAAGTAAAGGTATTTACCATTCGCATCGAACGCCGGGTAAAGCGCATCACTCATACCATCTGTAATCTGTTGAGTTTTCCCTGATTCCAATGAATAGATGAAAACCGCATGCAAGTGATTCGGAAGAAATTTCGCATAAGAAATCCATTGACTGTTCGGCGCCCATGCTGGATCTCGCTCGCGGTTATAACTTTCGTAATAGTCGGTATCAACTTTCACTGGCTTCTGTTTTTCAATATCCACATACCAGATGTTCAAACGTTTATCCGTGTAGGCAATCTTTTTCGAATCCGGCGACCAGCGCGGTGCGTAAAAAAATGAAGCAGGAGTTCCAAGATTTATTTTTCGAACGTCACCCAAACCATTTTGATTACGAATATGCAGTGCGTATTCACCTGATTCATCTGAAAAATAAGCAATCCATTTCCCATCCGGTGACCATGCAGGATCTCTTTCCATTACTGCTGTAGATCGTGTTAAGTCGCGGATATCACCTTTTTCTGAAGGTACTGTTACGATTTCGCCGCGCGCTTCAAACACCGCTCTTACGCCTGTGGGTGAAAGATGCGCGTTTGATAATGACGTTGCAGCAACTTTTTGAAAATGGGGCCTGACTTCTGGAAAATCGCCTTCAAGATCGATTTGAATTTGTGTTTCGGAGTTTGTATTCAGATCGAATAAATGCAGTGAACCAAATTGTTCATAAACAATTCCGCCTGGCCCTGCACATGCAGACTTAAAATCAAAACCATCGTTTTGTAAAACCTGTGTTACTTGTTTACCAGGGATGTCATATCGGAAAAGAGTAACCGGACCTTTGCGATCGGAAAGAAAATAAATCGAATTACCGATCCACATCGGATTGAAGTCGTTGGAATTTTCGCGCGGGAGAGGTTCAACACTTGAATCTTTTAGATTGGCAATCCAAATCGGTTTCGTTTGACCGCCACGATAACGCTTCCATGCAGGTTGCCATTGAAATAATGGAACATAAGCGAGTTGTTGAGCATCGGGAGAATAACTGCCCTCTTCGGCTCGCGGAAGTGGTATTTCATCAGGAAATCCACCTTTTGGAGTAACTGTAAACAGGCGGTCGGAATCACGATAACTGTATCGCGGAGATCGAAACAGAACTTTTGTACCATCAGGAGTCCAACCAACAGTTACATCTTGACCTGGATGATAAGTTAGCCGTTGCGGAACTCCGCCATTTGCAGAAACTACAAACACATCCGTGTTGCCATCATATTGACCGGTGAATGCGATTAACGATCCATCCGGTGAAAAATATGGATGCGACTCGATGCCGGAGCCGGTTGTGAGCCGATTCGCGTGACCTCCGTTGCGTCCAACAATCCACAAATCGCCGGCAAATACAAATGCGATTTGATCCTTGCTGAGCGTTGGACTCTGATACAGCAATGGCTGATCAGCAGCGCGGCAAAGTGATGTGAGTGAAACTAAAAGGAACAATGCAAAAATAAATCTTCTCATTGAACTTCTCCCTGTTGTGGAGCGCGGACTTTATTTAGTCCGCATTATGGACCGCAGGCTTTAGCCTGCGATAGGAATAACGTCCACGCTCCAAAAGTGGCGGATACGATTCTACTAAACGATCGGAAAGAAGCAACGTATTGTTGGCTTTAGGAAACAGTTTGTGGCAGGAATGACTCAGTAACTATTGTTTCTTCAAAACAAAACCGTAATGATCTTGCGAGGTTGATATTTTGATGATTAACTTCTCACCATCAGGAGATAAGTATTGATCCTCTGAGGAAATGTTGGGATTCTTATTCAAATTCTCATTGTCAACATCAAGCAACCATTGACGCTGCTCTGGCGTTATTAAAGTTTCAGTATCGGGTAACAACCTTTGTGAGGCTTCATCGTAGTCAACGGCATAATCGGGACCAGAACTATGAGATTCACTGACGATTAACTTGCGACGGTCTTTCGACCATTCTGGACAACAGCGCGCCGTTACAGTATTGATATCTTTTGTTTCAACATTCAAAGTTGCAACCATAACAGTAATGCCACCACCCGAATCGCCGTCGTCTTTGTATTCTATTCTGTCGCGTGTTTCAACGGTAAGTACAAGAAACAGTCCATCAGGACTCCACTTTGGGGATTCATAATAAACTGAGCGTAACGTAACACTGTGGTCATCCTCTGCGACGGTTTTATAAAGCTCAGAGTTGGTTATTTTTTCGACCGTTTCATCATTCAGTTCAATAATCCAGATATCTTCAGGATAATGAACGGTAGGCACATCCATCCGACACACCGCGAGTTTTCGCCCATCAGGACTCCAATCAATATCAAAAATATCGCCCGGACCTTTGGCGCCTTTTGCAAATCGCTCACGAGCTATTGTTTTTGTAATTTCGCCACTTGAAGCATCTATGATGAAGATAGCGCCGTGCGCTCCGACTGCGATCTTTGAAGAGTCCGGGCTCCATGCAACTGCTGAGTTATAGCTAGAATCAATCGGGAGTGTTATTTCTTCTGAGTATGATGATGCGGAGTAAAGCATTACAAGAATAATCAGAGTTTGTGGTTTCTTCATTGATGCCAGATTAGGCAAGAAGTGAGCCAGTGGTGCGGACTAAATAAAGTCCGCGATCCATATAGCGGGCGGGACGCCCGCGGTCCTTAATGCGGGCCAGAGCCCGCGCTCATCAGGCGGTGGGGCTCGCGCGCATTACATAGCGGGGCGGATATTAGCGGAACGGCGGCGGAATAGGAATGCGAAAATAATTCCTGCTAAAAATCCGCCGATGTGCGCCCAATAAGCTACACCAGAAGATTGTGCGGTGCGTGCCATCTCAGCCATTTGGCTAATGAATTGAAGCAAAATCCAAAAACCCAGCATTACGATCGCAGGCACAGAAATAATCCCGGCACGGCTTAAAACGCGGACTCGATTTTTGGGAAATAAAACGAGATACGCTCCCAGAATTCCCGAAATAGCTCCACTCGCTCCCAAACTTGGAAGGCTTGAATTCAGATTAAAAAAGATGTGCGTCAGACTGGCCGCAACTCCGCATACTAAATAAATAATGAGATACCTGAGATGTCCCCATCGATCTTCCACGTTGTCGCCAAAAACCCACAAGAACAACATGTTACCGATCAAATGCATCCATCCGCCATGCAGGAACATTGATGTAAATAATGTGAACCAGAATGGAAATGGAATTTGCGGTGGAAGATCAGTATGTTTCGCATATTCTAAAGGAACTACCGACCACTTCGTGAAAAAAGTTTGCAAAGCAGCTTCTGAGGGTCGTGTAATTTCAAATAGAAAGGCGAGAACATTCAAAGCGATTAGTAAATATGTGACATAAGGTCTGCTGGTTCGTCCGGAATCATCATCACCAATAGGTATCATATCCGCCTCCCGTACTGATCATGATAGTCCTGCGGCGGGGCTTTACTACCTTATTTTTTTTCGTAGGCCAGATTGCGCCACATTTTTGTCATGTCGTAGGGCGCAGCATCCCCTCCCAAATATTTGTGAAACCAATCAAGATGCGCATTGTAATAAAATGGCATCGATTTAGTTCCACTGGGCCAATGTCCATCCTCTTTGAACACAATGAGTCTTGAAGGCACATTCATCATTTGCAAGTCTGTAAAAAACTCCAGGCTTTGTGTATATGGAACGCGATAATCGCGTTCTCCAGTAATCACCAAACAAGGTGTTTTAAAATTTTTGACGAAATTATTGGGGGAATCCTTTTGATATAAATCTGATTCCCATGGCGTTCCTCCCAAATCCCATTCCGGAAACCATAACTCTTCGGTAGCAAACATGGCCGTAAGATCATATACACCCATCATTGACGCGATAGCTTTGAAACGGGTGGTGTGCCCTTCCAACCACATCATGAAATAACCACCATACGACCAACCCATTGCTCCCATCCGGTCCTTATCAACATAAGGAAGTTTTTCTAGTGCATCCGCGACCGCCATTACATCTTGATACACTTTGCCATTCCAATCTTTTGAGATCGCACTGGTGAATTCTTGTCCGTATCCTGTCGAACCGTGAGGATTTGGAAATGCAACAACGTAGCCGCTGCCAGGATAAACTTGCCAATCACCGCGGAATGCATTTGCCCATTGTTGTTGTGGTCCGCCATGAACATTCAGGATCAACGGATACTTTTTATTTGGATCAAAATTGTGCGGTTTAACAATAAAAGTATGAATCTTTTTCCCAGTCGGTGAATCGATCCACATTTCCTCCTCAGGTCTGATGTCAACGGTATCTTCCATTTCCTTATTGAAAGTCGTTAGCCGTTTTAGATTTTTTCCGGAAACATCAACGCTCCACACTTCTCTCGGTTCATGAATCGAACGTCTTACGAAAACAATCGGACCGTTCCCTTCCGCTATATCAAAAGCATCAATTGTTTTCGGATCAACAATCGGCGTGATTTGTTTTGTTTTAATATCAACGTTGAATAACGGAACACTTCCTTTTACATCACCAGTAAAATAAATACTTTTTGAATCAGGTGCCCAGTGGAATTCATCAACCCAATTATCAAAAGTATCAGTTAATACTGTAATGGTGGATGTTTTCCGTTCATAGATTGCGAGTCTGATTCTGTCGGATTCATATCCAGGCACAGTTTGCATTTTGAATGCTATATACTTCCCATCCGATGAATATTCCGGATCGCCATCAAATGCTTTATTTGATTCCGTAATATTTTTTGGAGTCCCACCTGTAGTTGGAACAATCCACAAATCGCCATTTGTACTTGATGCTTGATTGGGATCATGATTGGAAGCCACACACAATTCAGAACTATCAAGCGATACATCGAAACCTCCTCCACCGATTGAAAATGCCGGCCAATCGAATTCACCGGGCGTAAGATCTACATATTTTTTGGATGCGAGATCGTAAACAAATGTGTGTGAATACTTACCATCTTTCCAGGATGTCCAATGACGATATAAAAGCCGATCGGTCATGTGAGCTGCCAATCGGACCATTATTTAATCCATCTTCATTTTTCTTATTGCAATCGTTATCGGCAGCGCATTCAGGAAAGATCTGCGTTGAAAATACAATCCGTTCTCCATCAGGTACCCAATCGAGATTGTCAACTTCCATTGCAAATGAAGTCAGTTGAGTTGCTTCGCCACCATCGGCTGGAATCATCCACGCTTGTGAGCCATCTTTACGGGTCGATGTAAACAGGATTGATTTTCCATCGGGTGACCATTTCGGACCTGTATCTGCTGCAGGATCACTGGTCATTCTATGAATATTGCTGCCATCAATATTCATTACATAGACATCAGTGTTGCCCTTCCCTTTTTCTAAGTCATCTTCACGTACTGTGAATGCGATACGTTTCCCATCAGGTGATATTGCCGGGCTCTCTATCGTTTTCAGTTTGTACAAATCGGCAATCGTAAACGCTTTTTTCTCTGCTACCGCAGAGCTTACAAAATACAGCGATAATGTCAGTGCAAGAATTTTTTTCATTGTCCTCTCTCTGTGGTTAAAAATTCTTTGAAGCTAGGTTGTTGTGCTTTTCGAAACGCCGCACACAGGCGAATTTGTTCCAACGTTTGATCCAGCAATCTCGGTGCGCCTGGAATTTTCCCCACACGCGGTTTGAAGAAAGCTTCAACTTGTTTCGCATGATCCTCATCGCAGTAAACTTGCCCAACCCGCGACAATTGAGCATCATAACCACGCGGAAGCCGCTTTGCCATCGTATCAAAATTTTTTGTCACAAAATCATAGACCAAATAACCTGTACGTGGATGCATTTGCATTTCCCAGGCGGCGGAAAGTGAATCACGAATATCGAAATCTTTGGAAACAGCGATATCAAAAACCTTTTTTGCCACATCCGGGCTTTCAAAACAAGACATAGCCATAAAAATTTCTGAACGCTCTTCCGGAAGCAGAGTCTTTTTCGCTTCTTGTTCGTACAAAGTCAACAACGCTTCATCACCGTGAACCGCAGCAGCGCATAAAACTCCAGGAACCATTTCCGGATCAACCGCTTTCCGATCCTTTACCCATTGAGTTGCAAGATTGTAGGCTTCTTTACCGAGTTCCCGATCATCACCTTGTTGAACCACGAATGGCATCAGATCTTTTCTCAGAAGTTTCGTATTGTCATCTTCCCCTGGACGGGGCTGCCATCCAAGTTCACGTGCTAATGAACCAAAATGATTTTGAATGAAGGCTGCATATTTTGGCCGAATTTCTTCAGTTACTAACGGTTGGTCTAAATCTTCTAAAACTTCAATCGCGGTGCCAATGATGTGACGGTTATGATCTTGCACAATCGTAGATAAATGCTTTAGAGCGTCCGCCGCAGGCATCTTTCCCATGTGCATTAACGCACTAAAATCATTGATGAGAGTCACACGCTCAGCGACCGAAAGCTCCTTTCCCCCGTCTTTTACAAGCACATTTAATTGATCTTCAGAATATTTTACATGGTAATAACCCCAGCCATCACGATTCGCAAAAAACCATTGCGGACAACCATTCTTATATAAAGCGACGTTTTCATCTTTGCTTTTCACCAGATAACAATTCCCATCCTCATGATCCGCGATTTCATATTTCACACAAACCGGAACTTGCCACAGCTGATTTGATTGAGCAACAGATCCAAGCGGAGTCGATCGTGACATTTCAAAATTCACATTGGAAGAAGCTCCACATTGAACATGCGTAGAGATTAATGGAACTCCGGATTGATTCAGAAATGTTGAAAATGCCGGAGCTACATCAGCATTTGAAGCCTGACTAATCGAATTCAAAAAATCATCTGCTGTTGCATTCCCCCATGCATATTTTTTCAAATACTGTTGAACGCCCGTCCGGAATTTATCTTCCCCAACCCACGATTCAAACATTTGCAGAATTGCTTCACCCTTTCCATATGTAATGCTATCGAAGGCATTTTGAATGTCATCTTTCGGTCCGGATCGGTTCACGAATTTTACGAGCAGAAGACAAACTATCTTCCTTCATCACCCGCGCACGGTCTGATATTTCCACAATTTGCTCATCCCATTCCGGCCTGAAGCGCATTATGATTTTTGTCCCCATCCAGCTTGCAAATGATTCGTTGAGCCACGTATCATCCCACCACTTCATAGTTACAAGATCACCAAACCATTGATGAGCGAGTTCATGGGCGCAAACGCTGGCCCAATCATGTTTGAAATCTAAAGTTTCGTTTTCAGGTTTTGTTAACATTATTTCTTCGCCATATGTAACCAGCCCTGGATGCTCCATTGCAAAACCAACTTTGGGAATTGCGATCTGATCTAACTTTTCATATGGATATGGAATTCCAAAATATTCCTCCAGCAAATTAACAATTGGCGTGGTAGATTCAACTGCCCACCTTGCTTCTGCAGTTCGACCTTTTGGTGTAACAATCCGGGATGGGGTTCCGTTCTTACCGATCTTTGAATCTCCAACAAATTCAAATGGGCCAACTGCAAATGCAACAAGATAACTTGGAAGCGGGTGGCTTTTTGCAAAACGAACAACTTTAGTTGCACCTTCAATCTTTTCAGATTCCTGCGGAGTGTTGGTCAATGCAATTGCATCTTTTGGAACATGAAGTTCAATGAGCCAGGGCACTTTGTAAGCAGGTTCATCGAAACATGGAAATGCTCGGCGCGCATCATCCGCTTCAAACTGGGTATACACATACCAGGAATCACCATCTTTCATTTTGAAAATGCCGTCATTATCTTTGTCGCTGATGATTCCGGTATATGTAATTGTCAACTTTGCAGTACCGGGTCCAATCGGCTGAGTGAAAGAAAGGCCAACGAACTCTTCATCTTTGATCGGCAGCACGCTGCCAGTTTGTGTTTTGTCTTTTTCAGTTAGTTCTACCTTTTGAATTTGGATTTCAGTTGCATTCAGCCAGAGCGTCGAAATCTGTTTTGCAATTTCAAGATTAATCGTGATGATCCCGGAAAAATTATCTTTTTGCGGATCGATCGTAAGCTGAACTGCATATTCAGTAGGTTTTGCATCATTTGGGAGACGCAGTTTTGGGGGCTGTTCGGCAGCCATTAAAACAAACGGAATTAAGAATACGAGTAGCAGGATTAATGCAGCGCGCATGCGGAGTATTGTAACCCTACTGGTGCTGGAGCGAAACAAAGCGATTCAATCAAAATTGGATGCCCGGTTTAATGCCGCCGTAAAGTAAAGCCTATTACATCAAAGGTGCTTTTGGTGGGACCCACGACGTCGCTTTTTTTAATGCTCTCTGCGAACTCGGCGTTAAAAAAAAGATTGCGATGTGTTGGGTG
>CAWINI010000008.1:0-109606 GCA_963837395.1 uncultured bacterium
TGGTTATTGGTATTAAATAGGTTGTTCCCCCTCCTTATGAAGGAGGGGGTATAGGGGGTGGTTGGAACATTTTTAGATCTCCAACCCCCTCTTCCATCTCCCCCTTCATAAGGGGGAGAAATTAATGCACATAACTCAACCACCAAGACTCCTTTGTGGTTTCTTGTTAAATATTGACTGCGCGCATTGCTCGTTCGGGATATCGCTCCCCTGCTGTGGCACCAGGAGGAATTGCCTCGTCAATTGCACGTAAATCATTTTGAGTGAGCATAATTTCAGCTGCTCGCGCATTTTCTTCCAGATATTTGATCCTTTTTGTACCTGGAATCGGGATGATATCCTCACCGCGCGCGAGCGTCCATGCAAGAGCTAATTGAGCCGGGGTGCACTTCTTTTCATCGGCTAAGCGTTCAATCGTATCTACAATGCGCTTGTTGTGTTTCCAATTTTCATCTTCAAAACGCGGCGCATGTTTTCGCCAATCACTTTCCGGAAGTTCAGTATCTTTTTGAATGGTGCCGGTGAGAAAGCCGCGTCCGAGTGGACTATAAGCAACGAATCCAATGCCAAGCTCGCGGCAAGTTGGCAGAATTTCTGAATCCACATCGCGAGTCCATAAAGAATATTCCGTTTGTAATGCAGCAATCGGATGTACCGCATGTGCGCGACGAATGGTTGCAGGTGCAGCTTCCGATAATCCCAGGTATCGGATTTTACCTTCCTCTTTCAATCGAACCATTGCGCCAACTGTTTCTTCGATCGGAGTTTTCGGGTCAACGCGATGCTGATAATAAAGATCGATCGTTTCTATTTTGAGTCTTTTCAAACTCGCGTCACAACATTGACGCACATATTCTGGCGTTCCACTGACTCCGATAAATTCTCCAGTAGCTGATCGAACATTTCCGAATTTTGTAGCCAGCAAAACCTTATCGCGTCTGTCCGAAATCGCACGGCCTACAAGTTCTTCATTGTGTCCTATACCGTACATATCGGCAGTATCAAGAAAATCCATTCCCAATTCGATTGCGCGATGAATTACTTTGATCGATTCATCATCATTACGCGGCCCATAAAATTCAGACATTCCCATACAGCCAAGACCGATTGCTGATACATCTAAACCACTTCTTCCAAGTTGTCTGCGCTTCATAAGTGCTCCTCCGGTGTTGCTACTTTAATGTACGAATTCAGCATCTTTGTGATATCCAAACTCTCAAATATATGTATTTCGCAACAAACGTTCACTGCTATTTTCGTGCGTCTTAATTTTTGAGGATGAATGGAGGCTACGATTTATGGGCCCGAGGATAAATAGAGTTGATCAAAGCTGCGGAGCAATTGAAGCGACAGCCGAAGACCAAATGAAGGACATAAATAATCCCAGACTTAGAGGAAATGCAAGAATTGCAGAATTGGTGAAAATTATCACCGGAATGCCGGAGACCGAAAGGAGATTGATACATTATTGGCTTATAAATAACATCGAGAAAGGAAGTGAGTCGCGGGATGCATTAAATGAATGGATGGACACTACTTCGAATTCAACACTGAATCGAGCAATTGATGATGTACCGCAATTAAGCTTTTTGATCGGAGATCGGATCAAAAAGACTGGCGATTCCACCGTATTAACTCGACTTACTTCTCAAAAGAAAATTGATGTATTGGAAACGGCGCTGGATGATCCAAAAGTCGACGAAAAAGGAGCTCAGGGATTGACGTCTGCGTTTTCTGCAATGACTCCGAAAGAAAAAAACAAAGTGATTGATGATATGCAACGAAGAAATCCGGATGAGCTGCCGAACTTTCTGAAAATGTCAGCTCCGTATATTGATTACATTTTGCTGGACGGCATTAACAAAGAAAATGCAGCATTTATCCGCAAGACATATCAATATCTGGAAGGCCACGCCACCACCCCGCAAGACAAGGATCTTTACGGAAAGATCTCGCACTTCATGGAAGGCTGGATGGAAGAAGCCTACAAGCGGCGGTGATCAGCGCTCTGTGATTCTGTGGTGAAACATTAATTCACTTTCTGATGATAGTTTGGATACGCCGGCCGTTTATATGTTGGCAGCGGATTTTTTTGAAGCATTTCCATAACCACTTCCACCGCTTTTTCCAACTGCGGATCATGTCCTTGCATCACAAGTTTCGGATCGAATTCAACTTCAACGTCTGGTGAAATTCCAACATTTTCGACTTCCCACTCACCGTTCAATCCATAAATTGCAATTCGCGGCGCGGTGATAAATCCGCCATCCATCAGCGGAGGATAATCATAAATTCCAATCAAACCTCCCCACGTTTTTTTCCCAACTAATGGTCCAATTTTCGCTTTACGAAAATACCACGGCATCGCATCACCTCCTGAGCCGGACATTTCATTAATGATCATCGCTTTTGGTCCATAAATGGAACTGAACGGACTTGCCATTTCCGCACCTTCGCGGGTAATCATCCTGCTCATCATCGGGCGATGCAAATAATCGATGATGTAATCTGCGATATCGCCGCCATGATTGTAACGTTCATCAAGCACAGCTCCTTCTTTTCCAACTTGCGCAAAATAATATCGATTGAAATTGGAATATCCCCCGCTGGCTGTATCAGGGAGATGAACATATGCGATACGACCGCCACTCAATTCATCTACTTTGCGACGGTTGCCTTCGATCCATGCTAAATAACGCAGATTCGTTTCACTATCAACCGGAACGGCTATAACTTCCCTTGCATTTTTTCCTTCAGGATCTTTGCTCACTTGAATGGTTGTAGATTTTCCGGCAGTTCCTTCAAAATAACTGAACACTTCTTTTGTGGTATCCACCTTCTGACCATTGACAGTCAATAAATATTCACCGGCTGAAACATTGACACCAGGTTGAGTCAAAGGAGCACGCAGATCAGGATTCCAATTTTCACCATTGTATATATGAGTGAATCGATATTTCCCATTTTCAATGCTGTAATCCGCACCAAGCAATCCAACTTTGACTTGCTTCACTTCGGGTGTATCACCACCACCAACAAATATGTGACCGGCGGTGAATTGCCCCAACATATCAACCATCAAATAATTTAGATCAACCCGGCTTGCGAGATTCGGCAAAAATCGCGCGTATTCTTTTTCGGCAGCATTTATGTCAAGACCGTGGTAACCGGGATCGTAAAAGTAATCACGGAACAGACGCCACACTTCATGATACATCTGCGCCCATTCTTCTTTCGGATTCGTATAGACTTCAAGCGTATCTACAGCTAATTCCTTTTCATCTTCCGGTTTTGGAGGTTTCTCCGTAGGCGTCAAAAACCATTTCCCCGCTTTGGAATAAAGCATCTTCTCGCCATTATTTGAGACATCAAATGAATTGATCTCTTCCACATATTTGTCGGTCTTTCGAGTTTTTAAATCAAACTTGTAAGCAGTCATCTTTGGAGCATCTTCGGTGCTGGAAAGAAGGACCGGACTCCCTTCCATCACAAACAGATTCCCTTCTTTTCCTGCGGCCGTTGCGACGTAATTTCGCGCCGGAATAGGCAACGTGATGATACGTTGACCAATATTTTCGAAATCGATGCGAACAGTAGCCGTCTTTTTTTCTGATTCGCCTTTATCTTTATCTTTCTTTTCTTCTTTTGCTTCCGCTTTTTCTTCGTCGCTTTCAGGATTTACCGGTGATGCTTCATTCTTATCAAGTACAACTGCATAGATACTTCGAGTGACCGGCCGATCAAGGCTTGAAAGATCCAGCCAGCCAACTGATAGCGCCATGTTGGTGCTAGCCGCAAAGTAAAGGTATTTACCATTCGCATCGAACGCCGGGTAAAGCGCATCACTCATACCATCTGTAATCTGTTGAGTTTTCCCTGATTCCAATGAATAGATGAAAACCGCATGCAAGTGATTCGGAAGAAATTTCGCATAAGAAATCCATTGACTGTTCGGCGCCCATGCTGGATCTCGCTCGCGGTTATAACTTTCGTAATAGTCGGTATCAACTTTCACTGGCTTCTGTTTTTCAATATCCACATACCAGATGTTCAAACGTTTATCCGTGTAGGCAATCTTTTTCGAATCCGGCGACCAGCGCGGTGCGTAAAAAAATGAAGCAGGAGTTCCAAGATTTATTTTTCGAACGTCACCCAAACCATTTTGATTACGAATATGCAGTGCGTATTCACCTGATTCATCTGAAAAATAAGCAATCCATTTCCCATCCGGTGACCATGCAGGATCTCTTTCCATTACTGCTGTAGATCGTGTTAAGTCGCGGATATCACCTTTTTCTGAAGGTACTGTTACGATTTCGCCGCGCGCTTCAAACACCGCTCTTACGCCTGTGGGTGAAAGATGCGCGTTTGATAATGACGTTGCAGCAACTTTTTGAAAATGGCGCCTGACTTCTGGAAAATCGCCTTCAAGATCGATTTGAATTTGTGTTTCGGAGTTTGTATTCAGATCGAATAAATGCAGTGAACCAAATTGTTCATAAACAATTCCGCCTGGCCCTGCACATGCAGACTTAAAATCAAAACCATCGTTTTGTAAAACCTGTGTTACTTGTTTACCAGGGATGTCATATCGGAAAAGAGTAACCGGACCTTTGCGATCGGAAAGAAAATAAATCGAATTACCGATCCACATCGGATTGAAGTCGTTGGAATTTTCGCGCGGGAGAGGTTCAACACTTGAATCTTTTAGATTGGCAATCCAAATCGGTTTCGTTTGACCGCCACGATAACGCTTCCATGCAGGTTGCCATTGAAATAATGGAACATAAGCGAGTTGTTGAGCATCGGGAGAATAACTGCCCTCTTCGGCTCGCGGAAGTGGTATTTCATCAGGAAATCCACCTTTTGGAGTAACTGTAAACAGGCGGTCGGAATCACGATAACTGTATCGCGGAGATCGAAACAGAACTTTTGTACCATCAGGAGTCCAACCAACAGTTACATCTTGACCTGGATGATAAGTTAGCCGTTGCGGAACTCCGCCATTTGCAGAAACTACAAACACATCCGTGTTGCCATCATATTGACCGGTGAATGCGATTAACGATCCATCCGGTGAAAAATATGGATGCGACTCGATGCCGGAGCCGGTTGTGAGCCGATTCGCGTGACCTCCGTTGCGTCCAACAATCCACAAATCGCCGGCAAATACAAATGCGATTTGATCCTTGCTGAGCGTTGGACTCTGATACAGCAATGGCTGATCAGCAGCGCGGCAAAGTGATGTGAGTGAAACTAAAAGGAACAATGCAAAAATAAATCTTCTCATTGAACTTCTCCCTGTTGTGGAGCGCGGACTTTATTTAGTCCGCATTATGGACCGCAGGCTTTAGCCTGCGATAGGAATAACGTCCACGCTCCAAAAGTGGCGGATACGATTCTACTAAACGATCGGAAAGAAGCAACGTATTGTTGGCTTTAGGAAACAGTTTGTGGCAGGAATGACTCAGTAACTATTGTTTCTTCAAAACAAAACCGTAATGATCTTGCGAGGTTGATATTTTGATGATTAACTTCTCACCATCAGGAGATAAGTATTGATCCTCTGAGGAAATGTTGGGATTCTTATTCAAATTCTCATTGTCAACATCAAGCAACCATTGACGCTGCTCTGGCGTTATTAAAGTTTCAGTATCGGGTAACAACCTTTGTGAGGCTTCATCGTAGTCAACGGCATAATCGGGACCAGAACTATGAGATTCACTGACGATTAACTTGCGACGGTCTTTCGACCATTCTGGACAACAGCGCGCCGTTACAGTATTGATATCTTTTGTTTCAACATTCAAAGTTGCAACCATAACAGTAATGCCACCACCCGAATCGCCGTCGTCTTTGTATTCTATTCTGTCGCGTGTTTCAACGGTAAGTACAAGAAACAGTCCATCAGGACTCCACTTTGGGGATTCATAATAAACTGAGCGTAACGTAACACTGTGGTCATCCTCTGCGACGGTTTTATAAAGCTCAGAGTTGGTTATTTTTTCGACCGTTTCATCATTCAGTTCAATAATCCAGATATCTTCAGGATAATGAACGGTAGGCACATCCATCCGACACACCGCGAGTTTTCGCCCATCAGGACTCCAATCAATATCAAAAATATCGCCCGGGCCTTTGGCGCCTTTTGCAAATCGCTCACGAGCTATTGTTTTTGTAATTTCGCCACTTGAAGCATCTATGATGAAGATAGCGCCGTGCGCTCCGACTGCGATCTTTGAAGAGTCCGGGCTCCATGCAACTGCTGAGTTATAGCTAGAATCAATCGGGAGTGTTATTTCTTCTGAGTATGATGATGCGGAGTAAAGCATTACAAGAATAATCAGAGTTTGTGGTTTCTTCATTGATGCCAGATTAGGCAAGAAGTGAGCCAGTGGTGCGGACTAAATAAAGTCCGCGATCCATATAGCGGGCGGGACGCCCGCGGTCCTTAATGCGGGCCAGAGCCCGCGCTCATCAGGCGGTGGGGCTCGCGCGCATTACATAGCGGGGCGGATATTAGCGGAACGGCGGCGGAATAGGAATGCGAAAATAATTCCTGCTAAAAATCCGCCGATGTGCGCCCAATAAGCTACACCAGAAGATTGTGCGGTGCGTGCCATCTCAGCCATTTGGCTAATGAATTGAAGCAAAATCCAAAAACCCAGCATTACGATCGCAGGCACAGAAATAATCCCGGCACGGCTTAAAACGCGGACTCGATTTTTGGGAAATAAAACGAGATACGCTCCCAGAATTCCCGAAATAGCTCCACTCGCTCCCAAACTTGGAAGGCTTGAATTCAGATTAAAAAAGATGTGCGTCAGACTGGCCGCAACTCCGCATACTAAATAAATAATGAGATACCTGAGATGTCCCCATCGATCTTCCACGTTGTCGCCAAAAACCCACAAGAACAACATGTTACCGATCAAATGCATCCATCCGCCATGCAGGAACATTGATGTAAATAATGTGAACCAGAATGGAAATGGAATTTGCGGTGGAAGATCAGTATGTTTCGCATATTCTAAAGGAACTACCGACCACTTCGTGAAAAAAGTTTGCAAAGCAGCTTCTGAGGGTCGTGTAATTTCAAATAGAAAGGCGAGAACATTCAAAGCGATTAGTAAATATGTGACATAAGGTCTGCTGGTTCGTCCGGAATCATCATCACCAATAGGTATCATATCCGCCTCCCGTACTGATCATGATAGTCCTGCGGCGGGGCTTTACTACCTTATTTTTTTTCGTAGGCCAGATTGCGCCACATTTTTGTCATGTCGTAGGGCGCAGCATCCCCTCCCAAATATTTGTGAAACCAATCAAGATGCGCATTGTAATAAAATGGCATCGATTTAGTTCCACTGGGCCAATGTCCATCCTCTTTGAACACAATGAGTCTTGAAGGCACATTCATCATTTGCAAGTCTGTAAAAAACTCCAGGCTTTGTGTATATGGAACGCGATAATCGCGTTCTCCAGTAATCACCAAACAAGGTGTTTTAAAATTTTTGACGAAATTATTGGGGGAATCCTTTTGATATAAATCTGATTCCCATGGCGTTCCTCCCAAATCCCATTCCGGAAACCATAACTCTTCGGTAGCAAACATGGCCGTAAGATCATATACACCCATCATTGACGCGATAGCTTTGAAACGGGTGGTGTGCCCTTCCAACCACATCATGAAATAACCACCATACGACCAACCCATTGCTCCCATCCGGTCCTTATCAACATAAGGAAGTTTTTCTAGTGCATCCGCGACCGCCATTACATCTTGATACACTTTGCCATTCCAATCTTTTGAGATCGCACTGGTGAATTCTTGTCCGTATCCTGTCGAACCGTGAGGATTTGGAAATGCAACAACGTAGCCGCTGCCAGGATAAACTTGCCAATCACCGCGGAATGCATTTGCCCATTGTTGTTGTGGTTCGCCATGAACATTCAGGATCAACGGATACTTTTTATTTGGATCAAAATTGTGCGGTTTAACAATAAAAGTATGAATCTTTTTCCCAGTCGGTGAATCGATCCACATTTCCTCCTCAGGTCTGATGTCAACGGTATCTTCCATTTCCTTATTGAAAGTCGTTAGCCGTTTTAGATTTTTTCCGGAAACATCAACGCTCCACACTTCTCTCGGTTCATGAATCGAACGTCTTACGAAAACAATCGGACCGTTCCCTTCCGCTATATCAAAAGCATCAATTGTTTTCGGATCAACAATCGGCGTGATTTGTTTTGTTTTAATATCAACGTTGAATAACGGAACACTTCCTTTTACATCACCAGTAAAATAAATACTTTTTGAATCAGGTGCCCAGTGGAATTCATCAACCCAATTATCAAAAGTATCAGTTAATACTGTAATGGTGGATGTTTTCCGTTCATAGATTGCGAGTCTGATTCTGTCGGATTCATATCCAGGCACAGTTTGCATTTTGAATGCTATATACTTCCCATCCGATGAATATTCCGGATCGCCATCAAATGCTTTATTTGATTCCGTAATATTTTTTGGAGTCCCACCTGTAGTTGGAACAATCCACAAATCGCCATTTGTACTTGATGCTTGATTGGGATCATGATTGGAAGCCACACACAATTCAGAACTATCAAGCGATACATCGAAACCTCCTCCACCGATTGAAAATGCCGGCCAATCGAATTCACCGGGCGTAAGATCTACATATTTTTTGGATGCGAGATCGTAAACAAATGTGTGTGAATACTTACCATCTTTCCAGGATGTCCAATGACGATATAAAAGCCGATCGGTCATGTGAGCTGCCAATCGGACCATTATTTAATCCATCTTCATTTTTCTTATTGCAATCGTTATCGGCAGCGCATTCAGGAAAGATCTGCGTTGAAAATACAATCCGTTCTCCATCAGGTACCCAATCGAGATTGTCAACTTCCATTGCAAATGAAGTCAGTTGAGTTGCTTCGCCACCATCGGCTGGAATCATCCACGCTTGTGAGCCATCTTTACGGGTCGATGTAAACAGGATTGATTTTCCATCGGGTGACCATTTCGGACCTGTATCTGCTGCAGGATCACTGGTCATTCTATGAATATTGCTGCCATCAATATTCATTACATAGACATCAGTGTTGCCCTTCCCTTTTTCTAAGTCATCTTCACGTACTGTGAATGCGATACGTTTCCCATCAGGTGATATTGCCGGGCTCTCTATCGTTTTCAGTTTGTACAAATCGGCAATCGTAAACGCTTTTTTCTCTGCTACCGCAGAGCTTACAAAATACAGCGATAATGTCAGTGCAAGAATTTTTTTCATTGTCCTCTCTCTGTGGTTAAAAATTCTTTGAAGCTAGGTTGTTGTGCTTTTCGAAACGCCGCACACAGGCGAATTTGTTCCAACGTTTGATCCAGCAATCTCGGTGCGCCTGGAATTTTCCCCACACGCGGTTTGAAGAAAGCTTCAACTTGTTTCGCATGATCCTCATCGCAGTAAACTTGCCCAACCCGCGACAATTGAGCATCATAACCACGCGGAAGCCGCTTTGCCATCGTATCAAAATTTTTTGTCACAAAATCATAGACCAAATAACCTGTACGTGGATGCATTTGCATTTCCCAGGCGGCGGAAAGTGAATCACGAATATCGAAATCTTTGGAAACAGCGATATCAAAAACCTTTTTTGCCACATCCGGGCTTTCAAAACAAGACATAGCCATAAAAATTTCTGAACGCTCTTCCGGAAGCAGAGTCTTTTTCGCTTCTTGTTCGTACAAAGTCAACAACGCTTCATCACCGTGAACCGCAGCAGCGCATAAAACTCCAGGAACCATTTCCGGATCAACCGCTTTCCGATCCTTTACCCATTGAGTTGCAAGATTGTAGGCTTCTTTACCGAGTTCCCGATCATCACCTTGTTGAACCACGAATGGCATCAGATCTTTTCTCAGAAGTTTCGTATTGTCATCTTCCCCTGGACGGGGCTGCCATCCAAGTTCACGTGCTAATGAACCAAAATGATTTTGAATGAAGGCTGCATATTTTGGCCGAATTTCTTCAGTTACTAACGGTTGGTCTAAATCTTCTAAAACTTCAATCGCGGTGCCAATGATGTGACGGTTATGATCTTGCACAATCGTAGATAAATGCTTTAGAGCGTCCGCCGCAGGCATCTTTCCCATGTGCATTAACGCACTAAAATCATTGATGAGAGTCACACGCTCAGCGACCGAAAGCTCCTTTCCCCCGTCTTTTACAAGCACATTTAATTGATCTTCAGAATATTTTACATGGTAATAACCCCAGCCATCACGATTCGCAAAAAACCATTGCGGACAACCATTCTTATATAAAGCGACGTTTTCATCTTTGCTTTTCACCAGATAACAATTCCCATCCTCATGATCCGCGATTTCATATTTCACACAAACCGGAACTTGCCACAGCTGATTTGATTGAGCAACAGATCCAAGCGGAGTCGATCGTGACATTTCAAAATTCACATTGGAAGAAGCTCCACATTGAACATGCGTAGAGATTAATGGAACTCCGGATTGATTCAGAAATGTTGAAAATGCCGGAGCTACATCAGCATTTGAAGCCTGACTAATCGAATTCAAAAAATCATCTGCTGTTGCATTCCCCCATGCATATTTTTTCAAATACTGTTGAACGCCCGTCCGGAATTTATCTTCCCCAACCCACGATTCAAACATTTGCAGAATTGCTTCACCCTTTCCATATGTAATGCTATCGAAGGCATTTTGAATGTCATCTTTGGTCCGGATCGGTTCACGAATTTTACGAGCAGAAGACAAACTATCTTCCTTCATCACCCGCGCACGGTCTGATATTTCCACAATTTGCTCATCCCATTCCGGCCTGAAGCGCATTATGATTTTTGTCCCCATCCAGCTTGCAAATGATTCGTTGAGCCACGTATCATCCCACCACTTCATAGTTACAAGATCACCAAACCATTGATGAGCGAGTTCATGGGCGCAAACGCTGGCCCAATCATGTTTGAAATCTAAAGTTTCGTTTTCAGGTTTTGTTAACATTATTTCTTCGCCATATGTAACCAGCCCTGGATGCTCCATTGCAAAACCAACTTTGGGAATTGCGATCTGATCTAACTTTTCATATGGATATGGAATTCCAAAATATTCCTCCAGCAAATTAACAATTGGCGTGGTAGATTCAACTGCCCACCTTGCTTCTGCAGTTCGACCTTTTGGTGTAACAATCCGGGATGGGGTTCCGTTCTTACCGATCTTTGAATCTCCAACAAATTCAAATGGGCCAACTGCAAATGCAACAAGATAACTTGGAAGCGGGTGGCTTTTTGCAAAACGAACAACTTTAGTTGCACCTTCAATCTTTTCAGATTCCTGCGGAGTGTTGGTCAATGCAATTGCATCTTTTGGAACATGAAGTTCAATGAGCCAGGGCACTTTGTAAGCAGGTTCATCGAAACATGGAAATGCTCGGCGCGCATCATCCGCTTCAAACTGGGTATACACATACCAGGAATCACCATCTTTCATTTTGAAAATGCCGTCATTATCTTTGTCGCTGATGATTCCGGTATATGTAATTGTCAACTTTGCAGTACCGGGTCCAATCGGCTGAGTGAAAGAAAGGCCAACGAACTCTTCATCTTTGATCGGCAGCACGCTGCCAGTTTGTGTTTTGTCTTTTTCAGTTAGTTCTACCTTTTGAATTTGGATTTCAGTTGCATTCAGCCAGAGCGTCGAAATCTGTTTTGCAATTTCAAGATTAATCGTGATGATCCCGGAAAAATTATCTTTTTGCGGATCGATCGTAAGCTGAACTGCATATTCAGTAGGTTTTGCATCATTTGGGAGACGCAGTTTTGGGGGCTGTTCGGCAGCCATTAAAACAAACGGAATTAAGAATACGAGTAGCAGGATTAATGCAGCGCGCATGCGGAGTATTGTAACCCTACTGGTGCTGGAGCGAAACAAAGCGATTCAATCAAAATTGGATGCCCGGTTTAATGCCGCCGTAAAGTAAAGCCTATTACATCAAAGGTGCTTTTGGTGGGACCCACGACGTCGCTTTTTTTAATGCTCTCTGCGAACTCGGCGTTAAAAAAAAGATTGCGATGTGTTGGGTGTCTTACAATGTCTCAGTGCCCCGGCACCTTTCCTGAAGGTGGTGCCATTTTCGTATAGTCGCTTCCATATTCCCTGGTCTTTCCACCAAATTCCTTTTCCCAGTAATGCTTTACCACATATTGCTGTTTCGTCTCTGGACTGCCCTTCTCGAAATCTTTATCCAGACGCGTATCCCAATGGACATCATCTACTTTGTCATTGCTGACGATGAAACCCTTACGCGGATCTCCACCATGTGGATAAACTCCGGTAATGACATGGCCACCACCGGCACCATGCATGATGTCAAACATCGGCTTTCCATCTTTTTTAATTCCGCCCAAAACATTTTCAGTCATTGCGGAGTAGCCTTCACAATCGATCAATCGTTTTCCATCTTTCGCCATCGGTTGTTGCGAAAAATTCTTATCCAGATTTTTTGGATCAAGCTTCGGATCCCAGTTCACTCCGCCAGGATGCTGGTAAAACGTTTTCATATATTCGCCGTATTCATTCTTAATTTGCTCTGGTGTAGCGCCGCGATTTGCCAACTGCTGGAAATAATTTTTTGAAGCATTTATGGAAGGAGGATTTGGAATGTCAGTACCGATGATGCCAGACATTTTTGTGCAATAGTCCTTTTGCGCCTGCCGCGCTTTTTGTGCATCAGCATCACTGATGTTTTCCAACTTGGATCCATCTTTAATGAACGTTGTGTTGGTTCCGGTTTTGTATTCTTTCCACTTTTCACCAGCTTCGGCTCCAGCAACCGGATCACCAGGCGGCATGCTTTTTGGCAAACCATTCGGACCATAATCTTTGACGTTCGGAAGTTTATCCAGGGATTGCTCGCGACGCGCGGCATCCTGTTTCAAGTCATCACCTGCGCGTGTCAAATTTAAACTACCGACCGCGGTACCCGTGTAACCGCTATAATCAAGATCCGAAACAATTGCAGCATGAAGCGCTGGTTGATTTTTTTCCATCCATTTTATGGATTCATTGCTTTGGGGATTATTTTGATATGACTTTTTTATTGCTTCATATTCGGATTTTGAAAGTCCACCCGCACCATCCAATTTGCTTTTCGTAGCTTCTTCCGTCATTTTCTTGACGTCAGTCATTCCATGAAGTTCTGCTTTCTTTATGTCGCCTTCGAAATTCACCATCCCTTTTTGCTGAGCTTTGTTTTGTTCGGACATTGGCGTGGCGGCAGATGGTTGATCTTGTGGTTTTGCAGGTTGTGATGTTGGTGTGCTGTCCGATGGAACTTGAGGCGTTGATCCTGTTTGTTGTGATTTTCCGATTTTGCTGAAATCTGACATAGTTTCCCCTCCCAGGTTTACGTTATGAAGCTGTGATGATATCACAAAGGGTGATGATGCTCGATGCTAGATTCTAGATGCTAGGGATTAATAAACGCACCGAGTTCAATGAGCCTTAGCATCCAGCATCAAGCATCTAGCATCGAGTTTAGTTGGCGCCGATTGTTAGAACTGGCAATTTTCTGTTGTTCACCGGTGTTTGTGATGGTGAATAGCAGCATCATGAACCCGAAGGTGCGTTTGCTTAGCAGATCGGTGTCGCTGATCCAAGAGACTATCCGTCCGGGTGATGATGCTAGATGCTGGATCCTAGATGTTAGGAATTAATTAACGTACTGTGTTCAATACATCCTAGCATCAAGCATCCAGCATCGAGTTACACTGCTTTTATCATGTCAACGTTCTGGTAAGATATCTGGTTCTTCAGATCAAATGCATGCAAACGCGACGAAATCCGGTTACCCTCGCAACAATCTTCTTCTTGTGTCTATTGGCAGCTTTCCTCATTTTGCATCGCATGGACGCCACACTATACGGATTGAATTTCAGAATCGTTGGAAAGAACATCTCGCCGGCTGAAGGTTCTTCGCGCAAAGTCGACCTTGAAGTTTTACCAGGCAATCTCAACCTCGATACAAACTTTGAAGTTCACTGGACCGGCTATCTTTATGCACCAACAACAAGACTCTATCCAGTTTTAACTGCAGCAGATGACCGGCTGCAATTAAAAATAAATGGGAATCTGGTAACAACAAGAGATGCATCAAAAGGACACCATACCAATCTGTTAAATATCCCGCTTCACCGCGGCATTCACCGAATTGAAGCGGATTACTGGCAATTCACCGGCGAATGTTCTTTGTTGTTACGGTTGAATCATTCGAATCCAATTCTGGAATGGCTCGATCCTCCGGCATACTTTCGGCAGATTCCATCCAGTATGCAGTTGATGACTGCCAGAGTGGTCACTCTTGCACACAGGCTTTTGCTGCTGTGGATTGCGGTCATCGTTTTTCTAGCGATGATCGCGAGCGGTTCATATTATTTGCGCATAGCTACGCCTTCATCTGCGCAACAAAAAATGTTGCGCGTTGCAAAGGTTGGCATTCCAGTGCTGATTGTTCTTTATGCTGCGCTGTTGCGATTTGAAGCATTAACAATCAAACATGGAATTGTTGAGAAACCTGCGCTGATCAGGAGCCTTCAACAAAACTCAGGGGCTTTGAAATATCTTCATCCCAACACACTTCAGTGGAAGGCGGGCTCCAATCCATATGAGAAAGGAGATCCGGTGAATTACCTCAGGATGGCCAGGGCGATGAAAGGTTTTTATGCCGCCCAATTCCGGGAACCTTTTTATGTCTGGATAGTTAAGCAATTTTTGAGATTCTTTGATCAGAAAGATATTGCTGTCAGTTTTGCATCTGCTTTTTTTTCGGTTATGGCTGTAGTGGCAACATTCATCCTTGCACGATATGCCTTTTCTTTCTGGGTTGGAGTCATTGCGGCCTTAAGCATGACCATTGATCAAGAACTAATTTCCATTGGAGTTGATGGCTGGCGCGATGACACATTCATGTTTCTGGTGTTGATGTTTTCCTATTCAATGCTCCGGTTATTTCGAAAAGCATCATTCGGCAACGCTCTTTTTGCAGGAATTGTGGCAGGTCTGGTTTGTTTAACACGAATGACATCTTTTTCTTTTATTGTTCCCGGTTACCTTTTTGTACTTCTTGCCGGAAAAGAACCATTGAAAAAGCGCTTCCAATCCGTACTTCTGAGTACGTCAATGTTCGTCATAGTTATCGCACCATTTTTGATTAATTGTGCGATTGTGTATGGCGATCCATTATTTTCAGTAAATGACAATACTAAGTTTTACCGATCAAGAGAAAATATTCCTGAAGCCGAGAAACCTCAGACTGTAGCAACTTACCTGACTGGAAAGCTGATTGAACGTCCTTTTAAATTTATCGATACCGGCTTTGAAGGACTCACGCGTTATCCATTCCTGAATAAGTGGAAAGGATTTATCTACATCTCACCATTGCTAAGTAAGTTCCTTGCTGCATCCGCTCTGCTTGGAACAATCCTTTTATTGTTTTCATCTCAGGGCAGATTGATTCTCATTCTGTTGTTGAGCTCATTAATTCCCTACGCCTTTACGTACGAGATTGCTGGCGGCAACGAATGGCGTTTTACAATGCACGCTTATCCGTTTTATTTGATTGCTGGCGCACTATTTTTAACTGTAATCATGGGTGCGCTTTTAGCGCAAAATATCTGGCCGCTATTTTCTGATCGAACATTTTCCAGGCGAACCCTATTGATCACATCATTTATTTTGGTGTTTGTTTTAATTAGTGGAAGGTTCTTATTGAACCAATCGAATTTTCTACGCAAAGAAGAAGCAATCAAGGCAGATGAATCAATTTTGATTCAGAGCGGCAATCGTGATTCAAGATTTTTTACTTCAGGATGGTATAAGCCAGTGGAATTCGGAGGTGAAGTACTTCGCATCACGAATGGAACTGAAGCCGTATTATCAGCACCGCTGAAACGAGAAAAAGAATACAACCTGATCTTGCGAGCAATTCCTGTATTCGAAAGGCCATTAAAGCCATCGATCATTTCTGTGAATCTCAATTCACAGACAGTAGGAAAACTTGAAATGAATGAGCCACTAAAAACTGCTTATGTATTTCGGCTGCCACCAGATTTCGTAAAAGATGGCACTAATAAAATTTATCTGAATCGATTGGATCCTGAGAGCAGCGATATAGCGGTGCAATATTACAAACTGCAAACGATCGAAGCATTTCAATACGCAATGGAGAAATATGAAAACAAAGAATTGGATGAAGCAATCCATTTCTTCGAGCTAGCTCTTACTCAAAGGATAAAACGTAAGCCGTTGGTGTTGTATTACTTAGGAATGTGTTATTTAAGAAAGAACCAGCCGGAGAAAGCAATAGTTTTGTTCAACAATGCTCTTACTCAATCCAGAGGAAATTCACAAATTCTGGAAGGAAGAGCTGAAGCTTACCTGCAAACGAAACAATATGATGCGGCGATCAAAGATCTTACAAGAGTGTTAAACAAAGAGCCGAAGAATGAAAACGCTCAGCGCCTGCTCTTATCCGCACGCCAATCGCAAAAATAATTTTCCTCGGACCTCATACTACTTAGAGGAAAATCGTTGTACCATAGGACTTTAGTCCTATATGAAACGCTTTTCGAGGGTGGTAGGATCAGGTTAGTTTAACCACGAACTCGGGAGTCCCTTATGCGAAAAATCTTTATTGCTTTTGTACTTTTCATCGTCTGCAGTTCATTCGCATTTTCGCAAGCGGCAAATGCAAAGAGCGGCGATGAAGCCATCAAAAAAATGAGCGACAAACTTTCGGCAGCTAAAACTTTTAGCTTCAGCACCTCAGAAGTTCATACCAAAGTTAGAATGAGCGGAAAAAAATCCGATGTTAAATTAGAAAGACAAGCACTGGTGCGACGTCCGAATGGAATTCACTATACCTTTGTAGGTGGACGTGATTGGGATCTCTGGTATGACGGAAAATTCCTGACAGCAGTTTCCGATATAGAAAAAGGATTCATTCAGGCTTCAATGCCCCCAACAATTGATGAGGCTCTGGATGAAATTGCGGATCGCTTTGATGTCAATATGGCAGTATCCGATCTAATGTACAGCTCTCCATATGATTCCTTTATTGGAGCAAACGCAAAAGGTGGAATCGTAGGGACACAAACAGTGGAGGGCAAACTCTGCGATCATCTAGCTTACAAAACGGATGCTGTTGATTATGAGCTCTGGATTGGGAAAAGCGATTCTCTACCATATCAGTTAGTGTTGAATTACAAAGAAAATCCCAGAGTTCCAAGATCTCAAGTTATATTCAAAAATTGGAATTTGAACGCTTCGGCGACGGATAAAGATTTCGCATTTAATATTCCACAAGGATATCAACGGATTCCAATCATGGAGAAAGTTCGGGTGGAAGAGTCAAATTCACAAACTCAACCGAACAATCAGTAGGAGTTGGACATGAGAAACAAAATTGCAGTCCTCGTGTTGATGGTCATTTTCTCAACTTATCTTTTTGCAGGTGCCAGGCAAGGAAACAGGTCAGCCAGTAGCGGCAGCAGAGGCGGCTCGAGTGCGAGCAGGAGTTCCGGCAGTGCAAATAGAAATACCAGTGCGAATAGAAATACGAACGCAAATCGAAACACAAACGTGAATCAGAACGTGAATGTAAATCGCAATGTGAATGTGAACAACAACGCATATGTGAATCGGAATGCTCATCGCAGCGGTAATGTGTACGCCGGCGACGAAGGTGCAGTTGCAGTGGGACCGCGTGGCGCTGCTGTTAAAGGCGAAGAAGGATATGCAGCAGTTGGACGTCGCGGTGCTGTTGTTTCCGGTGAAGAAGGATTTGCAGGAGCAGGAAGATATGGAGTTGTTTCCGGCGGATACTACGAAGACTATGATGGATGGAAAGCCGCTGCAGTAGTCGGAAGTGCAATTGCAATTGGTACGATGTTGGCAAAACCACCGGCCACTGCTGCACCTGTGGTTGTAAACAACACAACATATAATTATTCAGATGGCGCATATTATGAGAAAGTGTACCAAGGTGGCGAGGTTGCATATCAAGTTGTACCTCCACCGGCAGGCGCAATCGTTACCACACTTCCTTCAGGTTGTACAACTGTAGATAAGGGTGGCGTAAGTTACAGCCAGTGCGGCGATGCTTATTATCAGCGCGTCTCTAATGGGTATCAGGTCGTGTATCCGCAATAGAAGAATTTAGTTTCGATGAAGTGACCTCGCAAAAGCGAAATATTTTGCGCTTATTCCGACATTCCTGTTGATTATTGTCGCGTGTGTGCAAATTTATCTAGCACGCAATGCCGATCTCACTCCATGGAAAGGCGGCGGCTTTGGAATGTTTTCCACGACCGATGGAAATGCAAACCGCTACCTCAGAGTCTATGTAACCGCACCTCAGCGGTCAGAAGAAATCTTAATTAAGCAAAGCCTGGATGATCTTGCCACCCGCGCCCAAATGTATCCACAAAATTCCCAGCTAGAAAAATTAGCGAAAGCAATTTTGCAAAATCAGCAGCAAAAACATTTGCCTGCACAATCGGTTCGCATTGAAGTGTGGCGGATTTCGTATGATCAGCGGATGTTAAAGCCCACTACAAAAGTGATTCATGAATTCACATACTCGCTATGAAACGCTGGATCAGTCCTGTTTCTGAAATCAGTAGTTGGGATTTGCTGCTGCGGTTAACTCTGATTGATCTGTTGCTGCGTCCGATAGGTCCCTGGGGAATTCGTCCGTTGATTCTGGTGATTGCAGCATCAGGATTAATATTCCCAAAAGTTTTAAGGACTCCCCTCACCTGGCTTGCCTTATCAATTTTGTTAGCGGCACGCATAATCGCTGATTGGCCGATGCCTGATAATCATATTTATTTGTTGGCGTACTGGTGTTTGTGTTTGTTCCTTGCATTGATTTCACCATACAGAGATGTGACTTTAGCAACGGGCAGCCGATTGTTGATCGCATTCGCATTTGTGTTTGCGGTGTTATGGAAAGGTGTGCTCGCCCCCGATTTTCTTGATGGACGCTTTTTCCGCGTTACGCTTCTGACTGATGAACGGTTTCAAGATTCAGTTTTATTTCTTGGCGGATTGAATCGGGATGAATTGAAACACAACCGTCAATATTTAGAACCGCTTCCACCAGGAGCAGAACTTTTGAATCCTCCAAAATTAATTGAGCCGACATCGTTCCGGGTTTTTGCAACCGTTGCAACCTGGGGAACTTTAGTATTTGAAGCAATCATCGCTATTTTGTTTTTGATTCCGGGAGAAAAACTTTACTGGGCACGACACATCATGCTTTTGTTGTTTTGTGTGGTGACATATTCGTTCGCACCGGTTGCAGGTTTTGGCTGGCTGTTGCTGGTTATGGGCATGGCATTATGCCGTTCCGAACATAATGCATTAAAGGCAATTTACGTGACCGCCTTCTTCCTTGTTTTGATATTCGCAGAAATTCCGTGGGCTGGCGGTATCGCACAATGGCTAAAATCGAGTTAGAATGCCTCTGCGGTAAAGTATATATATGAAGGGACGAATTGTTCGGACACTGCTGATCCTCCTCGTTGCGTTCATTGGGTGCAGCGCACATCCGCCGAAAGAAAAAGGCGAATTCCTTAAGGCCGATCTCGTTGAACTCGTCAAGCTCGATCCGTCGCTGCATCTCGATATCCGCTATGCGACTGCAAACAATTTTCTGGGCAGACCTGTATATAAGGAAGCACGTGCATTTTTGCAACGGCCGGCCGCAGAATCATTGATCCGTGCAAATCAAAAACTTCATGAGCAAGGATTTGGTTTGCTGATTTTTGATGGTTATCGACCGTGGGCTGTTACAAAAATATTTTGGGATGCTACTCCGGCTGATAAAAAAATATTTGTAGCTGATCCTAAAGAAGGTTCGCGTCACAATCGTGGATGTGCGGTCGATCTTTCAATGTTTGATTTGAAAACTGGGAAAGAAGTTGAGATGACAGGCGCCTACGATGAAATGACAGACAGATCAAGCATTCAGTACACTGGCGGCACAGAAGATCAAAGAAAGAGACGCGATCTGCTTCGATCTGCAATGGAATCGGAAGGATTCGCAGTATATGAACCTGAATGGTGGCATTACGATTACAAAGATTGGAAAAAATATCCGATCCTGAACATTCCTTTTTCTGAAATCAAAACAATCCAGTAATGATCAAAAGACTCCTGCTCCTGTTCATGTTTACCGCGCAAGCTTTCGCTCAGCAACAAACACCAGAAGTGAATATTCCTCCGGCGCCGGCAGTGTATGGCGCTGAAATTCCAAACGATCGATATCAGTTTGCTGATAATTTCAGCACGCAGCAACAGATCACACTGACCAGAACTTCTGAAGGTGTTCGCTTCACCTGGCCTCACACTGGAAATTGGGATACCGCGATTCTTGGTGTAAAGAGCTGGGGTGCTGAAAATGAACCCTGGGTTGAGGTCTCCACCGGCAGTTCAGGCATTCAACAATATTTCGATCCGAATGCGCAGGGACTTCGCTGGTTGAATTTGAGTTCCTTGAAAGATCAACTCAAAGAATCAGCACAGGTGGATCTGATTACACACGCTATCACCATTGAACCTGCGGTCGCAACACTCCGGTTGTTTGAAAACAAATTGAATCTGAATGACAGAATTCTTGTGCTGGCTCCGCATCCGGATGATGCGGAGATTGCAGCGTTTGGCTTGTATGCGGATCGCAATGCGACGATCGTAACAGTTACTTCCGGAAACGCTGGTGACATGAATTATCGCGCGAGTGTCAGTGATCCTGCTGAACATTATTTGCTGAAAGGATATTTGCGCGCGGTGGATAGCGTCACAATTCCATGGCAAGGACAAATTCCGCCTGATCGCACTTACAATCTCGGTTACTTCGATGCACGACTCGCGGAAATGCATCAATCACCTGACAAGGCGATTCCAGAAATGTATGGACCAAATGATGATGTGGCTCCATATCGCCGCGCAAACATCAGCAAAATGTTACCTGCAACATCGCGAAAAAATTCCTGGAAAAATCTTGTTGAGGGACCTCACTCAGATCCTGAACAAAGTAAAACCAAAAATTATCGTAATGCCTCATCCATGGCTGGATAGCCATCTGGATCACGAATACACATCGGTTGCACTGATAGAGGCTCTCGAACAATGGAAAGACAATGCCACATTTTTGCTGTACACAAATCACGCTTCTGAAAATCGATACCCATATGGTCCGGCAGGAACAGTGATGTCATTGCCGGCATGGTCAGTGGTGGATATTTCATTGCAAGGAGTGTATTCGCATCCTGTGAGTGAACAGCTGCAAGTTCGAAAATTATATGCGCTGGAGTCGATGCATGATTTGAGGCTCTCACCGGATGAGCAAAAACCTTGTAATGTTCCGCGATTGATTGTGCGACCTGATTATCCACGCTCACCGGAAGTTGATTATTTCCGGCGCGGTCACGGGCCAATGAATTGTTTTATGTTTATAACCGCGATGGCGTGAAAGAAGTTATTCAATCATTCCTGTCAATGCCTGCAGCAACGCAAAAAGAGATTCCAAAAAGCGATTATAACCATTAAAAACTGCTTTTACCGGTTAGAATTGAATCACGGATCACTAAAACAATTCCGTGTTTTCTGTGTCTTCAGTGTTTCAGTGATTAGAACTAACTGCGGCTGCTTTTGGCCAACTCACGAATTGGCCTTACTTCCACACCACCGAGTCTGGCTGGCGGCAACTTGGCTGCAATCTGAATCGCTTCATTCAAATCATTCGCTTCGATCAGAACGATTCCACCCAATTGCTCCTTCGTCTCCACAAAAGGACCATCAGTAATCGATGTTCTCCCATTTCGGATGCGGATGCTGGTTGCAGTTTGGATCGATTGTAGTGCGCCTCTAGCTAAGCTTTGCCCTTTCTCTTGAAGCTCTTCATCATATTCCAGCGCTTCATCGACCAATGCTTCAAATTCATTTTCGGGAAGAGAATCAAGGTTCTTTTCATCATAGTAGATCAAGCACATGTACTTCATGATTTCTCCTGCGTATTCTCCTTCCTATATATATAGCGGACTTGGTTGTTCGGGCGCGAACGATTCGTCTTCAGCATGAAGTATCTTAGTCGTGCCTCGAGCCACTTCTCATTGACTATGTTCTTCTCGGATGATCTCTTTGCCTTCACGCTGTTCATTGTCTTATCTCCTTTCACTATATAGTCGTTTGGCAACATCAAAAATCGACAATTGCCGGTGGCAGTAACAATCTTTTGGAATATCTTCAGATTGAAGTCGAAATATGCCCAGACAACCAAGAATTGTCAGACGTTCTTTGAATGGCGCTGCATCCGGTTTCCTTGCAACATTTCCGATGACACTGGCCATGCTTGGGATCCGGAAAGCACTTCCAATTTTTCATCAGCATGCAATTCCGCCGTACAAGATTACGACTCGAATTTCTCGTAAGTTAAAGTTGCATGCGCCCTGGGAAACTAAAAAGAAAAAGGCACTCACAACCGCATCACATTTTGGATACGGGATAGCTGGCGGTGTTGTCTATTCAGCATTTGCAAATAAAAGCGAGCTTCCTCCGGCAGTTAAGGGAACAGCGTTTGGACTTGTGTTATGGGCCGGTAGTTATTTTGGATGGCTACCTGCGTCAAAAATTTTGCCGGCATCGGAGGAACATTGGAAACGACATGCTATGATGGCTGCTTCACATGTAGTCTGGGGCACTTCTATGGCATATATTTTTGAAAGAGTAGAGAAAACAAGAAGGTTCAATGGAGTATAAGTATGAAATGTAGAAAAGCACACAACCACACTTTTGGGAAAATTACAGGGGTACTCGCTCTTGCGGCATTAGGCTATATGTTAGCAACCAGTTTCAAGGATATAGTCCGGTATATAAAAATTAGTTCGATGTAATCGATCCTCCCTTTCATAACTGCTTTATGGTAATGTAAGCAGTCATGACGCCAAAAATACTTTTGCCCCTTCTCTTTCTATTCATTTCTTCCCAGATCTTTGCAGATTCAGTTGATGAATTCGTTGAATTGCAACTGAAGCAACAAAAAATCCCAGGAATGTCGATTGCGATTTTGAAAGACAACAAAATTATCAAGACTCAAGGATACGGCTTTTCCAATCTTGAACACCATGTACCGGCAAAATCAGAGACCATTTACCAATCGGGTTCAGTTGGAAAACAATTTACAGCGACAGCTGCAATGATGTTGATGGAAGATGGCAAAATTCATCTGGATGATCCGGTAAGCAAATATTTTCAAAACATTCCAGAAAGCTGGAAGAAAATAACAGTCCGTCATTTACTGACGCATACATCTGGAATCCCAGACTATACCGCAAAAGACCTCGATTTCCGCAAAGATTATACGGAAGATGATTTGCTGAAAATATTGATGAAGCTTCCGCTGGAATTTCAGCCAGGTGAAAAATGGAATTACAGTAATTCCGGTTACATGCTTCTTGGATTTCTGATTCACAAAGCCAGTGGAAAATTTTATGGTGATGTTCTTGAAGAGCGGATCTTTGGACCCTTAGGAATGACAACTGCCCATGTGATCAGCGAATCGGATATCGTACCAAATCGTGCTGCAGGATATGAATTAAAAGATGGCAAAATCAAAAATCAAGATTGGGTATCGCCATCATTAAACTCGACCGCCGATGGAGCACTTTATTTAACTGCACTGGATATGTCTCATTGGGCGGAAGGACTGAATGGGAATCGACTTTTGAACCCGGAAAGTTTTAAGCTGATGTGGACTCCGGTGAAATTAAACAATGGAACATCATTTCCTTACGGATTTGGTTGGAGATTGGGATATCAAAGAGCCCATCGCGTGATTGAACACAGCGGACACTGGCAAGGATTCAGCACCGCAATCTGTCGTTATCCTGATTTCGGATTGACCGTGATCATGCTTGCAAATCTTGCTGATGTTAGTTCATTAACAATTGCTGAAGAGATTGCCGGCATTCATGAGCCACAGTTGCAACGGCCACACTCTTTAAAAATATCTTCATCTCCAGGCGATCCGCAGCTTGCAGAAGGGCTCAAGCAAATGCTGATTGATGTTGGCCAGAAGAAAACTTCAAAAAGTTTGATGCCCGCGTTTCAATCAACAGTAGATAAAGATACAAGCGACGAAATCGGCAAGACGTTGAAAGAAATGAAATCATTTGATTTCATAGGGTGTGATGCAGTGAAGGAGCCGATGGAATTATTCGGTGGCCAGGCAACTCAATATTGTTATTATCGATTGACGACAGCAAAAGATACTCACACTCTGGTCGCAGGAATTACTGCTGACAAGAAGGTGACAGAATTTTCGCTGAGTGAATAGATGCGGGCAAGGCCCACGGCCCCTAATGCGGACGGAACGTCCGCGCTCCCTATTTTGCTGACCAGTATGCTTCCCGGCATCTTAAATGCACGTCCTTCCGTTTGCATTCCACTTTAATTTTTCGCCAACCAGCCTTCTTTCGCACCGGCGGTTTGTAGGTCAATGTATATTGACTGCGAACGAACGCACGAAAAGCTTCAATCGCTTTCAACAATTCCGGTTCTTTCTGGAAAGAAAAAAATTGTCCGCCACTTAATTGTGCATACTCAGTTAAAATATCTTCACCGGCACGAATTTGAATTCGAGCTGGCGAACCTGCCAATCCTCCGCCAGCTGCCGGGAAATTAAGCCTGGAAAATGCCGAGTAAAATGCGATGAGCGTTGAATCGGATTTACGGATAGCATCCAGTACATCGTCCTCAACCGATTTACTTGATGTATCCATCCCATCTGAAAAAATGACAATAACTTTGCGTCCAACTTTGCTTTTCATTTTATCGATTGCAAATATCACAGCATCATTCATCGCTGTACTCGCTTTCGCAAAAGTTAATGCTTTTAGTTTCGCTTGAAGAGCCTGCTCGTCTTTTGTGAATGAAGCGACTTCCAACGGTTCTTTGTTGAACTCAATCAACTCTACCTGATCATCTTCCCTTAGCTGACCCATCACCAACTCCGCTGCTTTCACCGCGATATCAATTCTGGTCATTCCAGCTACTTGCTCCTGCATGCTGCCACTGGTATCTACTACAAAAGACATAGTTAGCGGAAACGCGATTTCATCTTTGGAGGAATTGTAGAAATCTTTAATTTGTTGAACATCGCCATTTTCTTTCACCACAAAATCGTCTTGTGTTAGATCAGTGATGAGGTTGCCTTTGGAATCTGTTGCAACAAGGTCGACCTGTACCAGTTCGACTTCAACTTGTTCTTGAAGTTCCTGCGCGGAAGCAACAGAAAGGACAAAAAACAGGAAGCAAAGACTAAGTATCTTTTTCACGGTATGTAAATGTAATGATCTTATTGCGAGTCGACAAGTCACTTCGTTGTTTCTAAAAGATGATTGAGTTCAGCTTTCATCTCTTCCAACGTAGGCGCGGCATCAGGTTCATTAATAACATTCCTCATCTCAAATGGATCTGCGCGTAAGTCGTACAACTCATCCATTCCATCGAGGTCGACATAATGGATGTACTTCCATTTCTCCGTGCGCACGCATTGGTATCCCATCCTGGACATGCGCGGGAAAACTCCATCTGAGAAGTGTTCGATGAGGATCGAGTTACGCCAAGGAGGGTGTTCACCACGCAACAATGGAACGAGGGAACGTCCATGCATGTCCTTTGCGGCTGGGGCTCCGCCGATCGTAAGCAGCGTAGGAGCCAGATCAATGCTGAGTGTTACTTCATTGATTGTTGTGCCACCTTTGATGAGCTTCGGCCAACAGACGAATAGTGGAATTCGTGCTGACTCTTCGTAAGCCAACCTCCGCTCCACGCTTAGTCCGTGTTCTCCATAGAAGTATCCTTCATCACTGGTGAATACGATCAATGTGTTTTTTAATTTTCCTTGCGCTTCAAGTGTATTGAGAATCTGACCAACGCCTTCATCAACTGATGCGAGCATTCGCAACCGATTGAGAATCGTTTCATCGTTTGTTCCGGTTTTCGGACCAGAGCGGAGTCACTCCGCTTATCGATCTGAGTAAGGCAGGTTTGCCTTCTGCAGTTTGGCCATAGCTCGGGCGATGCGGAATCGACGCCCCAGTGTAGAGCTGCTGATGACGCTCTGCTGGGATGAACTTTCCTGCGTTCGGATCTGACACGCTTCCATCAGCATATTGAACAAGGTCGGGATGTACGGCTTTGTGCGAAATATAAAGCAGATACGGTTTATTGTGATTCTGTTTCAGAAAATCCAGCGCGAATCGATTGAGAATATCGGTGAAGTAACCTGGTATCTTTTCGCGCTTCCCATTTACATTGAACTCAGGATCGATGTAGCTGCCCTGACCCTTAACACTAACCCAATGATCGATCCCAGGTCTTACGTTGTCATCAAGCCCCATGTGCCATTTGCCAATGAAACCGGTCTCATAACCAGAATCGTGAAGTAATCGTAAGAATGTGATCAGTTCGTGGCTGCGCTTGCTACGATCGGTGTTATCAGTAATACCATGCTTATGAGCATACTGACCTGTAAGGAAGCTTGCGCGGCTTGGCGAACAGAGCGGCGTAGTTACGAATGCATTTGTGAATTGCGCTCCCTCGAGTGCAAGGCGTTGGATGTTTGGAACTCTCACAAACGGATAATTCATTTCATCCCAACGCAAATCATCCATAAGGATGAAGATAATGTTTGGGCGCTCAAACTGTGGAGCTGCCGATAATCCTGAATTTAGAAGAACGCAAATCAAGACTGTGAAAAGAAAGAACGTAGTGCGACTCCGTAACATCTGTGTTCACCAGAAAATGCTGGCCATCTGCGGAAACATCATAACTTGTCACTTCTTGGAAAGTCTACTCAAAGAAAATACAATAGCGGCAGAGCAGGTTCTGGCTCCGGACTTCCAACGTCACGGCCATACATATGATGAATTGTCCCTCATGCGGAACTCTCCTTAAGTCTTATTCAGCGTCCTGTTCCTCTTGCGGAACGTCTCTCGAAGCATCACTGTTTGCAACACATGAAGTTCGCCCAACCGGAGTTGAAGCAGAAAGTGAGCGCTTGAAATCAAATTTCTTTGCGCCAGGAACGATAATTTCAAACCGATACCGCGTTATCGAATTTGTTGCACGCGGTGGGATGGGGGAAGTGATTCGCGCACAGGATCAAGAGCTCGATCTGGTGGTCGCGCTTAAATTTCTTCCAGAGAAACTCATCAACGACCCGCGCGCACTGGACCGGGTACGTGTAGAAGTGCGAATGGCACGGCTTGTTTCTCATCCAAATGTTTGCAGGGTTCATGACTTGAACTCAATCGATGGCCAGTCTTTTATTTCGATGGAATACATTGATGGCGAAGATCTCGCTTCACTTTTGCTAAGAGTCGGACGCCTTGCTGGAGATCGTGCTCTGGAGATTGCACGTGAACTTTGTGCAGGACTCGCTGCAGCACATGCAGCCGGTGTTATTCATCGTGACCTCAAACCAGGCAATGTTATGCTCGACCGAAAAGGACACGTACGGATCACGGATTTCGGTTTGGCCCGCACTGGAAAAGAAAGCACATCTTCTGGCGAAATTTCTGGAACTCCTGCGTACATGGCCCCGGAACAAATCGGTGGAGCAGGCGCAACCATAAAGAGTGACATCTATGCTCTCGGTCTGGTGTTATATGAATTGCTCACTGGCCGTCGGGTTTTTTCGGCAACAAATATTCCTGAGCTGTTGCGACAACGGCGCGAACCGATCATCCCTCCCACTCAAATTGTGCGTGAAATCGATCCCGCGGTGGAAACAACAATTCTTCAATGCCTTGCTATCAATCCGGAGCATCGCCCAAATTCAGCACTCGAAGTTCTCAGCGCCCTTTCAGGTGGCGATCCTCTTAAAGCCGCATTAGCTGCCGGCCAAACGCCATCACCATCTGATGTCGCTGCGGCACCAGTGCGTGGGACGCTCAAACCTTCTGTAGCATGGATGTGTGTGATCTCGGTTCTGGTGGCGACCGGATTGTTCACACAAACTACATGGCGTACTACCGTGCTTGGCCGTATCAGATCACCCTTAAGTCCAGAAGTCCTTGCCGTAAAAGCTGAAGAAGCGATGCGCACTCTGGGATATCGCACTCCTTTCACACATGTTGCTTCCGGATTCACTTACAACGATGACGCACTGCGTGCTGCTGCAACAACTTCAATCGATCCAGCGATGCGCGCAGCAGCCGAAAAACGGATGATTCTGTTCTGGCACCGTTCCAGCGCTCTTCCCATTATGCCGTTGAGCTCCAGAGCCGAAGTTACTCCTCTCGATCCAGCAGTCAGACCAGGGGACGCATTTGCAATGCTGGATCTTAATGGCCGATTAATTCAATATCAAACGTTGTTGAATGATCAAAGCAGTCAGAAGTTAGCGGATCCCCTTTCTAATTTTATTCATCTTGCAGGTCTTGAATCAGCAATTCAAGATGGTAAAGGTTCTGTCCATGCAAAACTGGATAACAGTATTCCAGTTTCTATCCAATATGAAGTTCATGACGGTAATTTATCAAGCGCAAAAGTAATTCCACCATGGACAATCCCTGAAAAAGATCGTACGGTCCAAATTCTGAGTGCCGGTGATTTTCCTACCATTCTCACTATCATCATGGTTCTAGCTTCCATACCTATTGCCGTTCACAATTTGAAAGCAGGCCGCGGAGATTCACAAGGAGCATTGCGCGTTGGATTACTCGTGTTGGGCTGCACCCTGGCAGTTCATCTTCTATATGCTCATCACGAATGGATCGTCTACTACGAATCGCTCCTTTTTGTTGAAGGATCGTCTTATGCTTTGTATCGCGGAGTTACTGCATCGCTTCTATATCTGGCGCTCGAACCGTTCGTTCGACGTGTGTGGCCTGAGACTCTCGTTTCCTGGACTAGATGGTTGTCCGGTAGTTTGCGGGACCCAATGGTGGCGCGAGACATCTTGATCGGTACAACAACGACCTGGTGTCTGCTCGGTTCATGGAGTCTGGCAATGATGCTTTCGCATCAAACAGAATTATTTATGATGAAAAGAAATCTGCAGGGTTTGTTCGGACTGACTCACTGTGCTGTCATCACATTGGAGGTTGTCGCTCAGTCTGTACGTATAGGTTTGACGTTTCTCCTTTTACTTTTGCTGCTTCGCGCCTTCAGTCGGATCCGCTGGCTCGCGCTACTGGTGCTCTTTCTGATTACTGTTGGATTCATGACCTCTATTCTGACTACGGACAGCGGAATGAATTTTGTTGGGGTCGCTATGGCCATTTTATGGGGAATCGCGTTGGTGACTATACTGGCGCGCTTTGGATTACTGTCAATGATCGCACTGACTTTTTTCGGAATGCTCAATGGCTATCTTCCTGATGCCGCGCATCCAACAGACTGGACAGCACTACCCACATGGTGGCAAGCCGGTCTGGCAGTCATGATCGCTCTCTATGGCCTTTATTTCGCCACCGGCCGAAGACCATTTGGGGAAAGCAAACTACTCGAAACCTGACGACAAGTCGAATTTGAGAGAAAAAGCATGAGTGAAACGTCCTTGAACTCATGGACCGCCTTAAAAGAATCAATCGACTCTGGTTGTTTGGTTACCTTCTGATATCTTCTCTTACGCTGATCCTTTCCGGATGCTGTGGAGATCAGCCGATCGTAAATCGCGGCCAAATCAATGTCGGCTTCATTAAGGAAACGAGACCCGGCTATTTCAGTCTGGTGAATCTGCAAACGACGTTGCCAACGGGACAACCATTAACTCTGGCTTCGTCCGATTGGAACAATGATGGAGCAGTTGATCTCATCACCAGCTATGCTTCCGATGCGGGAGGCTTATTGATGTTGCAGCAAGGCGACGTTAATTTTAGATATCCTAGACAGAAAGAACTGCTCAGCAGTTCTCCATTTGGTTTAACTGCTCAACTTCTTGAAGTACCACTTCGTCCTGACTTTGTGTTCACCGGCGATTTTAACCACGATCGCGCGCAAGATATTCTGATTGCACAAAAAGATCATTCGTATCTTTATTGGATCGCCGGCAATGGACAAAACTTTTCACCTGGAAATCTGATTCCGTTACCGGGCACAATTACCACAATTAAAGTCGGACCATTCGATCGAGATCTCGGATTTCAGGATACGATGATCGGCCTTCAAACAAATGATGGATTCCAGCTCGTTGTTTATAAAGGCAATCAAAAGACACCTTTTTCACAGCCGGAGGTTTATCCATTTGATAATCGTATCGATGCATTAGAAGTGGGTTTGTTGAATCAAGATGCAGGAAATGATCTTGCGATTCTCTCTGGGAAAAAATTATGGGTGTTGATGGGAAATCCTAAACTTACATCTTCAATTCTACGCAAGCCAAAAGCAATTCGTTTGCGTTTTCCGGTGAAAACATTTGCATTTGGAAATTTCAACCCGGAATCAAGAAATGGCCTTGCCCTGCTTTCTGAATCCGGGAAAATTCATTCACTAACCTTTGATCGCGAATCACATTGGCATAAGAAAGTGATTGCAAGAGGCGCGTGGCCGGAAAGTTCGCAATTGCTCCGAACACGAATGACTGGAAATCCATTGGATGATCTAGCCATAATCACAGGCCATCAAGTTCAATTGCTGGCAACAACTCGATCTGGCCGGTTTTATGACGTTGTTGATTCTTTCGATCTTTCAGGTGATTTTGCATCTGCCATATCACTGAAATTAAATAATGATGCTTTATACGATCTTGTTATTCTGGAAAATCACACTCCAATAACGATTGCCTTAACTCAGCCTCAATCTCTTTTTGCTGTGAATCTGCTAACGGATGAAAGTGATGCTAATACCGGAGATGGTCTGTGTGATATTGATCTTGGAACTACGGGCAATCAATGTACGTTCAGAGCAGCGATTGAACAGGCTAATGCGAGCCCCGGCGTGGATGATATTGGTTTTGGACTTGTTACTCCAACTATTGCGCCGCTGAATCCACTTCCCGTTATAACTGATCCTGTCAATATCAATACTTCGGGATTTGGTAACATCGTGCAGTTATCAGGATCCAATCCAGGCGCTGCTATCAGCTCTGCATTAACAATCACCGCGGGAAGTTCAGTAGTTAGAGACATGGTAATCAATCAATTCAACGGATCCGCTGCAGCTGCAGGAGTTCTGTTAGCAACAAATGGTGATAATGAAATCCGTAATTGTTTGATTGGAACAGATCCAACGGGAACGATTGATCTCGGAAATGGTTTCGGAATTGTGGCAAATAGTTCTTCAAACAATGACATTGGAGGACTTCTGGGCAGTAATCAAGTGTCCGGTAATATTACTGGAATCGCAATTCAAGGGAATTCCCAGGGCAATGAGGTCCAATATAATCTCATCGGTACAACTGCTGATGGATCTTCAGCTCTCGGAAATACTTCAGACGGAATTTATGTTTCCTCGTCCGCAGGTAATGCGAATTTCATCCAAAATAACACGATTTCAGGAAATGGCGGCAACGGCATACGAATTCTTTTCGATGGTTCCATAACGGCCAACAAGATTGGTGTCGATGAAACGTCGAATAATGATCTTGGAAATGCTGGCATTGGAATTAGCATCGTAATAGATTCCAATTACGTTTATCACAATGTAGTTTCTGGAAACGGAAGCGTTGGCGTCTCGATGCTCGGAGATGACAATCATATCGAAAGAAACTTCATTGGAACAAATGAAGAAGAAACTCTGCCTCTTGGAAATGATGCCGGTGGAGTTTTGGTTCAAAGCGGCAATCAAAATTGGATTGAACTAAACACGATCGCTTTTAATAATGGTTTCCAGGCCCCAGGTATCCGTGTCACCGCGAATGGAATTGAGAATAGGTTCAATCAGAACTCAATTTATTCGAACAGCGGACTTGGAATCAATCTGGGTAATGATGAGGTAACGCCAAATGATCCTGGCGATGAGGATAATGGTGAAAATCATTTACAAAACTTTCCTGTAATTACATCCGCTACAGGTAATGGCAGTGATGTTGGAGTTAGCGGGACATTAAACAGCATACCAAATGAACCTTTTGACCTTGAATTTTTTGGGGGTCCCGATTGTGATCCTTCCGGAAATGGTGAAGGACAAATTTATCTTGGTTCTTCGACTGTCGTTACCGATGCAAACGGAGATATCTCATTCTCAACCTCATTATTTACTGCAGTTCCTGTAGGTTATTTCGTTACAGCCACAGCAGCACACCATATCTCTTCGAATCCGTCAATTAGTGAAACGTCAGAATTTTCCGCATGTGTACAAGTTCAGCCACCCGAAGCCGGACTCCACTGCCAAATTTACACGATACCTTCAACACCGATCATCGGAGAAAACGTAATTGGTTATGGCTATGTCCATGATGAAAATGATATTCCGGTTCCCGATTTACCTGTGACCTTCCGTATTCGGACTCCTGACGGTGAGAATATACAAGGAGATATAACGGATGCAGATGGGGGTGCACAGACACCAACGTTTTCCAGTAATTATCCTGCTGAATATTTTCTTTCAATGGAAGGTTCCGGTTTTTCCTGTAGCACATCAGTTAAGTTTATTTTCTGCATACCATCGGGCATTCTTGATAAAAATCTTTCAGTGTTAACCGAACATGGCGAAGAACTATCAAGAATAAGAATTGCAGATCCAATTCTGGACCAGTTCACTGCGCAGTTATATCGCGAGGCTAGTCCGCAGCTCCATGATTATTTGAAAACGGGTTCAATAAAATTAACTCCTTCCCAACGCGAAACTGCCATCAGCTTACTGGATCTGTATATCCAGAAAGCAAGTCCGGATTTGAGGCAGAAACTATCTGCAATAAGAAATCAACTGCAGCGCGGATTATAGATCCGCCATTAGCGGGCTAGAAGCCCGCGATCTTCAATGCGGACCAGAGGTCCGCGCTCATCAGATCTGAGAGAAAAACCCCGAACGGATCGTCCTTAATCTCATGATGCCCAGGAGGGATGGATGTTAAATCGTCGCGGTTTATTTCTTGTTTTGCTTATATGCCTCAACGCTGCGCTTCTTAAAGCCGGATCGCAAGAAAAAATTGCGATTGCAGACTTTAATGAAGATGGAATTTCTGATGTAGCCTATCCCGTTAGTAATGGAATTTTCATTCAAACTGGCGCAAACCTTGATAAGCGTATAAATGCTGCAACTGTTTCTTCGTTACCCGACTTCCTGGTGTCAGGAGACTTTAATGCTGATGGTCACTTCGATCTACTTGCATCATCGCGAAGTGGACAGCTCACATGGCTATTTGGAAATGGCCACGGCAGCTTTGATCAATCTAAAGAACAAATCATCGGACACAAAATTTCAGGACTTTATACAACAGATCTTGATCAACGCGATGGTCTTGCCGATGTTCTAATCCGGCTCAGAGAAAAAACAATTGTGCTTCAATCTCCGGAAGGAGCGAGCCGCGCAAAATCAAAAATGCAAAATAATTTCACAATCCCAATCGAATCCAGAAGCCTCCACCTTAATCATGATGCAATTGCAGATGAGATTGTTTTAGATGGTGACAAAGTTAAAGCTCACCTTAGTCAACCTTCTCTGACATTCACAGTAACAAATAATTCTGATAGCGGAGCCGGCTCTTTAAGACAAGCGATTCAAGATGCAAATGGAAATTCAGGACCGGATCAAATTCACTTTGCTATTTCAGGAAGCGGTGTTCCGACAATCAGTATCCTTTCGGCGCTTCCTGCGATTACAGATCCAGTGACCATTGATGCGACTACACAAAGTGCGGGACTCGTAGAAATTGATGGAAGTCTCGCCGGGTTTATGCCTGCAGTTATAGACATTGCTGCTGGCACCAGCAGTGTGCGTGGCTTGGTTTTGAATCGGATTACAGGAACGGTGATACAAATTTCGGGACCTGGCGGCAATATCATTCGCGGCAATCTCATCGGAACTGATCCTTCAGGCACTGCAGATTTAGGAAACAATGGATATGCGATTGACATGATTGATTCAACGAACAACATCATTGGCGGAACAACTTCATCCGATCGCAATTTGATTTCCGGCAACAATGGATTTTCAGCCATCATTATTGAAGGTGCGGCATCAACCGGAAATCAGATTTTAGGAAATTACATCGGGACCGATATCACAGGTACGATTGCTCTTGGCAACTCTGGGAATGGAATTGAAATTGATTCTCCAAACAACACAGTTGGTGGAGCAGCCACAGGTTCAATCAACATCATTTCCGGCAACATTGTCGGCATCCGCCTTTCGACTGTAGAAGCTACCGGCAATTTGATTCAAGGCAACTTCATCGGAACCGATGCGAGCGGCTTGCTCGATCTTGGAAATGGAACAGGTGTTTCGCTCAATGCGAACAACAATACTGTAGGTGGTTTAACTCCGATCTTACGTAATATTATTTCCGGAAACGGCTCTGGAATTCAGCTAACAAATTGCACTGGCAACTTTGTACAGGGTAATTACATTGGAACTGATGTGTCCGGCACTGCTTCGATTGCAAATAACGCAGCAGGCATGATCCTTCTATCAGCAGCGAATAACATCATTGGCGGCCCAATAACAGGCGCAAGCAATGTGATTTCGGGCAATGATTTTTTCGGGATCGTCATCGCTGAAAGTACTTCATCAGGAAATCAAGTGATTCAGAATTTCATCGGAACTCAGAGTGACGGAGTTAATCCGCTTGGTAACGGGATTCATGGAATTTATTTCGGCAACCCTGCTGGCACTTTTGCCAGTAATAATTTGATCGAATCCAACACCATTGCCTTTAACAGTGGTGATGGAATCTATGAGCAAGTCGGTACTGGAAATCATTTCACCTCTAATGTAATTTTTTCCAATACCGGATTAGGAATCGATCTCGGTACCGACGGAGTTGCTCCAAATGATTCCGGCGATGCCGATAACGGCGCAAACAATTTGCAAAATTATCCTGTATTGAATTCGGCTGTAAATTCCTCAGGAAATATTGATATCGATGGTTCCTTGAACAGCACTGCTGGCTCTTCATTCACATTGGAATTTTTTGCGACCACTTCTTGTGATTTATCGGGCTCTGGTGAAGCAGAAACATTTCTTGGATCAGCAACTGTTAACACCGATGCTACTGGAAACGTAAGCTTCAATTCCAGTTTTCCAATTTCGATTCCCTCAGGACAATTCATCACAGCAACAGCTACAGATTCTTTCGGCAACACATCAGAATTTTCCGCATGCAGAGTTGTCGGAACCGGCTCATGTATATTCTGCGACGACTTTCAAGATGGTGATGCCTCAGACTGGACCTTTGTGAAAGGTTCATGGAATGTAACAAACGGCGACCTTACCGGCACTACGAACAAAAAGTCTGATGCGATTTCCCCCAATTTCGGTGGCTGCACAAATTGCACAATTCAAGCAAATCTGAGTATCGATACAACAAATGGAAGAGCTTCGATCCTTGGCTGGTTTGTAGATAAACGGAATTTGGTAGAAGTTCGATTGATGGATGACAGAAACAAAGTGTTGCTGAAGCAGAGAGTCGGCGGAGTGACTGTTGCGAAAGGATCTTCAGCACAAAACATTTCGCCCGCAACAAATTACAATCTGTCGATTTCATTTAATGGAACACAGTTTGAAGTTTTCCTAAACGGCAGTTCAATCCTCACAGTGCCAAGCTCTTCCCCTCCTTCTGGCAAGGTCGGATTCAGAGTAAAATCAATTAGCGGTTCAAATGTTACTGCAAGACTTTCCGACATTGCGGTGAATTGAAACTAACAAGACAAAAGCTAGTAGAATTAAGAACTGATAGGGAGCGTCCGCCTAGGCGGACATTACGGATCGCGGGCTTCCAGCCCGCAGCATGCATGCGGCACAAACTTCTATTCTTGCTCATTATTCTTTTCGCAGCCAAAGTGTCTGCCGATGAAGAAGTCGTTGCACGAACCGAAATCCTGAACTGGCCAGGAAACAAACGAGCAGCGATTTCCATCACCTATGATGATGGATCTGAAAATCAATTCAAGATTGCGTTGCCCATCATGCAACGATTAGGATTGCCAGCAACGTTCTTCATCATCACCGGCGAAGTGAAAGGATCCAAATACAAAGCCAGCTATTTTGGAAACCCTTTGCAAGAAATATTGAAAGAAACTTCATCCACAAATCAACAAAACTTTCTTGAACGATCTTCCGCATTAAGATTCCCCAATGAACTGAATACTCAGTTAGGGGAAGTCTTTGAAGAAGGAGAAGTTCAAAAAGCGTATGTGCTAGTCGATGAAGCACTTGCAAAAATTCGTAAAGGCGAATTGAAATTGGAAACAAAACAAGATTCAGAAGGTCCGATGTCCTGGGATGATTTCAGGCAAATCGCAAAAGGCAATTATGAATTTGCTTCACACACAATTACACATCCATATCTTTCTGTGTTGGATGATGCGAACATGAAATACGAATTAGAAAAAAGTCAGCAAGAAATTCGCGAGCAACTTGGAGAAAAGCATACATTTTCCGTTGAGTGTCCATATGGAACCGAAAATCCGCGAGCAGTAAATGCTGCACTCAAAATTTACCGTCTCTCGCGCAACTTAATGCCTGATCCTGAAGTGCAAGATCTAAATCGATGGGATGAACAGGATCCACGCTCCTCCAAGAGACAATATGTTCGATGGCAACGCGGACCTTTGTCTAAAACTTCCCTGGAGTCAATGAAACAATGGGTGGATACCATCATCAAATCCGACAACATCTGGCTTGTGCTTGTGATTCACGGAGTAGATGGCATCGGCTGGGAACCAATTCCGCATGAAAAGCTGGAAACGTATTTCAAATACATACAATCACACGACAAAGATATTTGGGTAGCAACATTTCAAGATGCCGGCAAATATATTCGCGAGAAACTGGCAACAGAAGCGAGATTCACGTATTCACCAACGGCCCTTACTATTAGACTGACCCATTCCCTCGATCCAAAGCTTTACAATTTGCCGCTCAGTTTGAAGACCTATGTTCCATCAAGGTGGAAGCGGGTACGGATCGTTCAAGACAAAGTCTCAACAACTTCCGATCAGCAACACGATGCAATTGGAAATTTTGTAATGTACCAGGCGATTCCAAATGATGGTGTAATTACTCTTACTGCTGAATAGCTGAAGTTGCCACCAAAAATACTACATAGATTCAGTGGTCTTTCCATAGGGGTTAGGGGATGGTGGCTATTTCCCGTTTTTCATTTTCACAATCGTTGAAAAGCCGCCATAGAGCATCCGCTTCACATCAAACAAAGGCTTCATGTTCATCAAGTTCATCAAGTCCTTCATCCGCGGATCATTCATAATTCTTTTGTTGACTTGATTGCGGTGTGCTTTTGAATTGAATTCGACAACGGATGAAATTAACACCTCTGCCGGTTTCATTTTTATTTTGCTTGGGAAGGCCACCATTCCTTTGTGATGAAGATCATCACCTTGCCATTCGCGATACTCCAAAGCGCCATGATCACGAATAATTTCGCCAAATTTCTCCGCAATTTTTCGATAGGCTGGAATATTTTTTTTCTGAATCGGTAACAAATACAAATCTACATAACCTTTCATAACGTCATCTCCTTAGCTAGATTTATTTACCAGGGGCGATCATCGGCTGAGGGACCGTAAATCGATGGAACCGGAATGTTATTCAGGCGCATATACACAGTTAGCTGACCACGATGATGAACCTGATGATTAATCAACGGTGCAAGGCTATCTTTCTTTGAAGCGGTGAAAAGTACCTGACCTTGCCTCTTGAGAGAAAATGGTTGTTCAAGAGCTTCATCAGGTACATTTTCCAGTGCCTTTTTCGCTTTCTTTAAGTTGTCATCAAAATGGTTGACCAATTCACTGGTACTTTTTGCCTGAAAATGCTCAAATGTTGCAAAATCAATTTCAGATTTTTCGATCATGGTCTGAATCCATTTTGGAATTTCTGCAACCAGCAAAGCCAGATATCCTAGAGCCATGGATTTTTCATGAGGCTTCCAATCAAACTTTTCAACTGGAATTCTTTCCAAACATTTTCGAGTTGCTGTTGCTTCTGCCTCTAATTCATTCAAGATTTGTAAGCCGAAAGTGTTGTTCATGTTCACTCCTGATCAAATTAAACTGCTCGCGTGATTAAATCTCGCACTGCTCTAACTTCCACTGATCCCAAACGTGCGCATGGGATTCCAGATGCGACATGGATGGCTTCATTCAAATCGCGAGCTTCGATTAGAAAGAATCCACCCAGTTGTTCTTTGGTTTCTGCAAATGTGCTCATCAGTAACAATCATTTTTCCGTTTCGTACTTTTACAACTGTGGATTCATGAGCATTTTCCAGTGCTTCAGCCACAATAAAATGGCCACATTTTCGAAGTTCATCGTCATACGCTAAATGTTCTTCTTCTAGCGCAGCCATTTCCTTTTGTGACATTGCGGCAATCACATTGTTATCACAGTGAATCAGGCACAAATACTTCATATGTCTCCTCCAGCCGACTTTGTGTTTTTGTGGTTCAAATACTAGTCGTTCTGTAGAAACACTATTCGACAAGTTCAGCAAGACGGCGTTCATAAAAACGCCGTTCCGGTTCCTGGCGCGATAAATTCAGCGCCTGTTTATATGCCTTCTTGGCTTCTTTCTTTTTGCCTAGCCTCCGGCAAAGATCAGCTCGCGCTGCATAGATAAGGTTGTAATCGGCAAGATCGCCGGAAGAAATCAAATTATCAATCAGGGTAAGTCCTGCTTGTGGACCATCACGCATCGCAACCGCGACTGCGCGGTTTAATTCCACAATCGGTGACGGATCGAGACGGAACAGCACTTCATAAAGTCCGACGATTTGATTCCAATCTGTGGCTTCAGCCTTGTTTGCTTGCGCATGAACTGCTGCAATTGCCGCTTGCAAGGTATAAATACCAAACCGCCGAGTTGATAACGCGCGCTCAACAAGCTGCAATCCTTCGGCAATGTGATTCTGATTCCAGATTGAGCGATCCTGTTGATCTAATAAGATTAGCTGTCCATCTGAAGTTGTGCGCGCATGTCTCCGCGATTCATGTAACAGCATCAACGCCAGCAATCCGATCACCTCAGGCTCCGGCAACAACTCTGTGAGTAATCGCCCGAGTCTGATTGCTTCACCAGAAAGATCAGCGCGCGTGAGTGATTCGCCAGATGATGCGAAGTAACCTTCGTTAAATACCAGATAGATCACATGCAGGACTGTATCCAATCTTTCAGCCAGTTCATTCCGTTCCGGGACTTGATACGGAATTCTTGCATCACGAATCTTTGCTTTGGCTCGCACAATCCGCTGTGCAACAGTTGATGCTGAAGTGATGAAAGCGCGTGCGATTTCTTCAGTAGTCAAACCGCATACTTCGCGAAGAGTCAATGCAATCCGCGCATCAGGCGGCAACGCAGGATGGCAACAGGTAAAAATCAAGCGTAATTGATCATCGTTGAAAACTTTTTCATTCCACATGACTTCATTGATGTTGCCATCCAATCGTTCAGCAATTGTTTCAAGCGAGGCATCAAAACGAGCACGTTTACGCATTCGATCGATTGCCTTGAAGCGGCCAGTGGAAACAAGCCAGGCTCGCGGATTCGCCGGCATACCATCTCTTGGCCATTGTTCCATTGCCGCAGCGAATGCATCGTGCAACGCATCTTCAGCTAAATCGAAATCACCAAGCAATCGAATTAATGTTGCCAGAACACGACGCGACTCAGCACTGTAGACTTCGTCTACTGTTGCACGTATCCGTTCAATGTTGTTATCGGACATAACCAAATTCTGCTGCCACTCTTGCGGATTCTTCAATGAGCCAGATCAAATCTGAATCAGAATACTGATCCATTTTTTGAACTCTTACAAAACGGACTTTAGTGCCCTTTCCTTCCATCAAATGCTTTGGATCATCCATTGCAATTCCGTATTCGAATCCTAGCAGCACATCATTCTCTTTTTTCTGCGGAACGATGCAACAAAAATAGCGGTTCTTGTTTGCAATCGGCAATCGATATCCAAGCAACTTCCATCCTGTATACACTTTTTCCGATGCTTCGGGAAATGTAGAGCGCACCAGGTCACGAAGATGTTCAGTAATCTCCGAAAGATTTGACGGATACGTGCTCAGAAATTGGGCAACAGTCATTACTTCGGATCACTCAGTCTTGGCATAGCTTCCGAAGGACAATTTGCAATCGGACGGATCTCAAAACTGCCTCCACCGCGAAGCCCAGGATGTTTTGACATTAGTTGAATTGCTTCATTCAAATCTGCAGCTTCAAGAATAAGAACACCACCCAGTTGCTCTTTCGTTTCTGCATAAGGACCATCGGTGATCGATATTTTCCCATCGCGATATTTCAGAGTGGTGGAAGTACGAACGCTTTCAAGTGCTTCTCCACCAATCATGTGTCCATTCTTTTTCAGCACAACATCATAAGCAAAACATTCTTCCATCCAGGCGTTCCTCTCATTTTCAGGCATATCATCCCATTTCCGTTCTTCCATATATCCCAAACACATGTACTTCATATTTTCCTCCTGATGTTTATGAATAGTCGTTTCTGGATGTTACCAATCGACAAAATAGAAGTTGGGGCACTCTAGAAAAGAGTACCCCATTTGTAATGCAATGCTTACATCTTTGGCATATTAGCCATTCGTTTTTGGATTTCTTCAGGCGTTGGATCTTCAATATGTGTTGCAATTGACCACTGGTGTCCGAACGGATCGACAACTTGACCATAGCGGTCGCCCCACATTTGATCCATTAACGGCATCTTTATTGTGCAACCTGCATCGATTGCACGTTTGAATGCGGCGTCAGCATCCTGAACATAAACGTGGACGGTAACTGCGGTCCCGCCAAGTGATTGCGGTCCCAAAACCTTCCAATCAGGAAATTCATCGTTGAGCATTAACATGGAATCGCCAATTCTGAGATCTGCATGCATTAAACTGCCATCCGGTCCGTTCACAGCGCGCAGGACTTCGGCACCAAATGCTTTTTTGTAAAATTCAATCGCTTGTGCTCCATTTTTTACGGTGAGGTGGGGCGTGATTGTATGAAATCCATCGGGGATAGCTTTTACTTTCTGAGGCATTATTTTCTCTCCTTATTTGTTGTCTTCGGGGCGAATCGTTAACTAATCGATCTGATTTACCTAAAATCGACATTTCATTGCCGATTAACATCTGACAATATGGCGTAGCTCCAATGAATAATGCGAAATGCCCTTTTATGCAAGCGCTCATTTACAAAGCGGCTTTTTCGTACCTCAAAACGTAAGTTTCGTGCCTTGTTCCGGCAATCTGGATTTGCGTACTATTTATATAGTATTACAGGCTTTCCGTAAGGCAGCTCGTGCCAGGAGTCGTGTGGAGTCGAGAGTCGGTAGCGGCGAATTGGCATCATTCATAATCAGTGGAATTTCAGTGCAGCCGAGAATTACTGCGTCGCAGCCTTGATTTTTCAGAGTGGTTATAACGTTTTGGAAGTATTTCACTGCTTCCGGTTTAAAGATTCCTGAAACTAATTCATCCATAATAATGCGATTCATTTCTTCACGCTCCTGCTGGCTTGGCCTGAGATAAGCCAACCCGTTTTCTTCCAGGACACTTGGATACACATCACTTTCAACAAGCCATTTTGTTCCAGTAAGTCCGAGTCGTTTATATTTCTGCCTTTTTGCTTCCGCAGCAACAACCTGGGCGATGTGCAAAAACGGAATTGGCAATTTTATGTACGGTAATGCTTGATGAATTGTGTTGTCAAGACAAATCAAAAAGTCCGCGCCGATTTTGGCCAGCTTATTTGCAGAAGCAAGCATCAGCTCCCCCACCCCTTTCCAATCATCACGTTCAAAACACGCTACATAATCAGCAAGCGACGGTGTATGTATTGAAACTTCCGGGTGCCCATGCGGCCCCAGAAATTGCGCCCCCTCCGCGCAAATAGTTCTGTAGCACAACGACGCGCCCTCAGCCGAACATGCAATGATGCCGATGTGCTTAGGTTTGTTGTTTTGTAATGTCATTATTCCTTCTTACGGGATAGTTTGTCATATTCAGCATGAGTTCCGATCCAAAACCATACTAAGCTGTCTCCCGAATCCGCGGCAAGCGCGCGATATGAGATGCCGACGCGTGCGGACCAGAGATTTCCAACCTTCTTAAAATGGAGTGAGGGATGTCTTGGATTTGATTTCAAACGAGCAAATGCAGCATCGGCCGCTTGTTGAATTAAAATAGGCAACTTTTTGTAAGCTTCCCAGAATTCTGGAGTAGCGTAATGATTCAAAGTTTGGTTGTCTTACCAGCGGAATGTTGCTTCAGAGCCTTCTCAGCCAGGGTGTCGAGCTTTCCTGACTTCGCATCGCTCTCGATTTGTTGATCCCATAACTCGGAATCAAATTCGGCAAACCATTGTCGGAATTGTTCAAGTTCTTCGACAGACAGTTCTTGAATCTGTTTCTCAATTGACTCAATCTTACCCATGATTTTATTTCTCTTGAATAAGTATAACTTCAAACCCTATTGCGAGCGAAACATCGAGCTCCGCCGAATCTAATCAAACAAATTTTCAACGGTTGATTTCTTTGCGTTAACCTTCTTTTTTTTCAGAAGGGAATGCCTCTTCGAAAACTCGTCGTAACTCTTTACCGGACGCTGATTCGCCTTCGAATCCTAGCCAATGATCAGACTTAGGAACGATGAAACTCAAGTCGTTACAAGACCAACAAATCGAAGCGAAAAGTATTAGACTTTTTCCAGAATAGAACTTGGTGGCATATGGAGGATTATGACAAGCAGAGGCCGTGTAAGGATAGATCTTCTGTTTACGCCAGATGTAAACAAGTTTCGAAGCATCCTTACCTTCAAAAGATTTAGCCCCAGTTATCTCTTTGATAATTGAGCCTTTCTCAGTCGTGATGCTAAGTAACTCCACCTTGTCGATATTTTCGAGTTTCGGAATTTTAAACGGCGCTCGTTTCTCTGATTGGATTACTGAATTTGTCGCAAGCAGAACCATAATTGCAAAACATATCGGTCTCACTAGCGACATTTGACTCATAAAAGGCATACGTCGACTCACTTCTTTTTTTTCTTCTCCGCGGCACGCGTCTTGTCATCTAATTGCATCTGCTTTCTTGCCCGCTTTAGCGAATCGCCAATCAACGTCCTGAGTACTGGTACATTCACGTCATCCAGTCGCTTGATGTATAAACAGCCCATGCCCAATGAGTGCTTGCCGAGTTTTTTTAGCAAGTCAGAATTCCATTGCCAACCGCCGTGCATATACAAAGTGAGTGCTTGCTTGCGTGGGGAGATCCCCGCCAGGAGCCAATCGCCTTGACGGCCGCTCTTACCGATGTAATGGAAGCTATCGAAACCAATAATGCTGCTGCCCCACATTTTTGGTTCTGCTTTGCTCGCTTTTCGCATCATTTCCACTATGAGGCGGCAATCGTTGCGCTGTGCCTCGTCGGCTATGCTTTCAATGAATTTCGACACACTTGCATCCGTGACTTTTGTCTTCACTTCGTTTTTCATTCTTGTCCCTCGCCTTATTCGCCTAATTCGTTCTACCTAATGCTTCCGAAGAGACATCTAGTATTTGGGACTAAATCTGAGTTCGACTGAACCGACGGATTCTCTGCACTCAGAATTTCTGTATCTGCGTTTTTGGGTTTTGTTATTTCAATTGATTCCACTGTTTCTAGTGATTTCTTTCGCTGCTAAATCTCTTTGCTTCTACAGCGCCAATATTCGAATCCACCTCTTTCTACAAACTTTGTTAGAGTAATACGATATTTCTTTTCGCTCGATCCTAAATTTGAAAATTGCGAATAATCTTTTACCATCAACCCGATCCGACTCCCTGTCGGGTATGGACTGCTACCTGCTTCTATTTTTTCTATCTTTGCCGAAACAACAGATTCCCCATCGTGATAGATTTCCACCAATGGCACTTTTGGCATTGTCTCGTACGTTGTAGCTTGAAGCATTCCAATAAATGTGAAGCTTTCCTTCTGTTCACCGAATAATGAGGTCTTCACAATCTTTACTGCAAAGGACATTAGAGAAATGACCAAAATGATGGTTATTGGAATTACCAACTTACGCATGATTGTTCATGGCTTGGGACGCCAATGATATTCCACATCAGGCATTGACTCTGGAGGCGCGCTGACACCATACTTGACGGCTACAAAACCGTGCCGCTCATAAAAAGCCCGAGCGATTTGATTCGCTTGATGTGTATGTAGCTCCAGCCCGCTGGGCGATAGTTCCTTCGCCAGTTGCAGCAGACGTGTTCCCCAACCATGGTGCCATTCACTTGGCTCCACATATAACCGATCTAAGTAGGCCCCATTCAGCGCGAGAAATGCCACGATGCGATCTTGCAGCGTCCCAACCCAAATCGTACAGCGTGGCTGAATGACTTTCCGGAAAACGTCTTGAGCAATTTCCAGACTGAGTGTTTGCCAACTTGGCAAATAAGTGTAAGCTGCTTGACCCGCCCGATACCAAACCGTTGCCACTTCCGTGGCGTCGGACTCACGGAACTTCCGAATACTCCGGTGCCCGTCATCTGCTTCCAGGTGCATGAGCCTTTCACCTAATATCGTATATAGATACCACATTTCCCCAGCAAAAAAATGCTATTAGACGGTTTTAGAATGTCTAACACAATCATCATACGACCTTCCTTTTACGTATCAATCCTGACCGTTGTCCACAGCCAGAATGCCGTTTGCCACAAAGTGTTGGAAGGACTACGACGTCATAAAGTATGTTCATCGCCATGAGGTGATGTGATGAAAAGAAGCATGGCAGTGATTTTGATGTTGGTATTTTGCATCAGTACGTACGCAGCTGATGCATTACGCGATTACATGGCGGCGCAGACGAAGTATTGGGGGATTGATCAAACGATCAGCAAAGAAGATTTCAATAAACTTGTTGATCTGAAACAAAAGGCGGATGTACCAGGCCTGACGAACGAACAACGAACTCAAGCGTATACCGATCTCTTTCAGTTCGTCCAAAAAGTTCGTGGATTTCCACAAGGAAAGGTTCCGGCAGCGATGGCAGCAAGTAATTGGACTGAAGGTGTACCTCCAATTCCAACTCCAACAATTTCAGCGAAGCCGAATCAGCTTGGGAATTTCCAGAAAAAAGGCACAGGGAAAACTCCAATGATTTTGATTCCAGATCTTGGGGCCGATTGGAGCGTCTACGATTCATTCATGCAACGGAATAATTCGCAGTTTACTTTCTATGCAGTAACACTTCCCGGATTTGGAGGAACCGCTCCACCGCCATCTCGCAACAAATTAGATTTTGGTGCAATGAAATGGTGGGACAATGCGGAAACAGCAATTCTCGACTTGATCACGAAACAAAAAATCAATCATCCGTTGATTTTAGGACATCAAGCCGGTTCATATTTAGCAATGAAGATTGCGATTGAAAAACCGCAGCTTGTTCGCGGCGCGATTGTACTCAACGGCTTGTTATACGCGGAAATGCCAGGAATTGAAAAAACTGCAACTCATGAACAGCGCGCTGCAATTGCAAATACCTGGACACCGGTAGAATTATTTCCAACCCCATCGCAGGAAAGATATCGATCTTTCATGGAACAAGGTCAAGCATGGTTTTGCAAAGACAAAGCACAGCAAGCAAAATTTGCTGAATTAGGCAGCAAAGATAAACCTTCCACATGGTGGAATTATTTTGGTGAACTTGCAACAACGAATCTTACGAACGACATGAAATCACTGAAAGTACCGATGCTTGTGCTTCCATCGGTTCACGATAAGGAATCACCTGGTTTCGAAAATAACAAAGTTGCATTGGATCAATGGAGTCCGATGGATCATTCGGTAAGTTCGTTGCCGATTACTGTTGTGAGGATGGAAGATTGTCGGGCTTATGCGATGGAGGATCAGCCGCAGAAGTTGGATGAACTGATTCGCAATTGGACAAGCAAATTGTAGTCATTGCGGACAAGATGTCCGCGGTCTACAATGCGGGCCAGGACCCTCGCTCATCAGTGCCTAGGGCCGCGTTCATCATGTGGAAAATCGCGCTCCGTAGGATCCTTCCGATTGCGGCATGGATCATCGTTGGCCTGGTGTTTACAAGTCAGTTGCATTTTTTCGCAGCACGTTCTGGCGGAAAAATGTCCTGGCTGGATTCGCTGGTATGGGAGATTCCGCGATGGTTGTTATGGGCATTCTTCGCACCGTTTGTGACGCGACTCGCGCGGAAATATCCGGTCCATAGAGAAAATGCTCCAAAGCGGATTGTATTGCACACATTCTTCGGAGCGATCTTTTCGCTGATCCACCTGGTTTCATTTATTTTGATCTTTCATGGAATACGAACATGGATGGGAGATCATGGAAAATTCTTTGATACGCTTCAATTCGCATTTGCGTTGGATTTCCATGTTGGAGTCGCAGTTTACTGGCTGCTGGTCTTATTGCGGCAAAGCCGGGATTCCGAACAACGCATCGCGCGATTGCATGCCGAACTATCGCAAGCTCAACTTCAGGCATTGAAAATGCAACTGCATCCGCATTTCTTGTTTAACACTTTGAATTCCATTTCATCGTATCTTCGCAAAGATGTGGAGATCGCGGATGAAATGATCGGAAGATTGGGGGATTTTTTGCGGATTACATTACAAAATTCGGGCGCGCAAGAAATTCAATTGCAGCAAGAACTGAATTTCTTGAAGCAATATTTGGAAATCGAACAACTTCGTTTCCAGGATCGTCTTCATGCGGATTTCGACATTGCACCAGACACGCTTACCGCACTTGTGCCGAATCTGATTTTGCAACCAATTGTTGAAAATGCTGTGCGTCATGGAGTTTCAGCAAAATCAGGACCGGGAACGATTCAGATCTCAGCAAGACGCGTTGATTCAAAGTTGCAAATTACGATCAGCGATAACGGTCCTGGAATACCAGAACAACTAAAGCAAGGAATCGGAATTACATCAACGCGCAATCGATTGGAGCAAATGTACGGAGCTCAAGGAGCGTTTCAAATTCTGAATCAACGTGAAGGAGGCACCATCGCAATTTTAGAAATCCCGTTTCGTGAATCGGAGGCGAATTGAAACTGCGGGCACTGATTGTTGATGATGAAAAACCGGCGCGGGACAAGATCCGTTACTTCCTGGAGCTTGATCCTGATATAGAAATCATCGGCGAATCAGAATCTGGTCATGATGCGTTGCAAACTATCCGCGCAAAGTCTCCGGATTTGCTATTTCTCGATATTCAAATGCCTTTGATGGATGGCTTCGCTTTATTGAAACGTTCGGGCTCAAAACGACCGCCGGTTGTAATCTTTGTTACAGCCTATGATGAATACGCAGTGAAAGCATTTGAAACAAATGCCGTGGATTATTTGCTCAAACCTTTCACTCGAAAACGATTTGAAGCAGCACTCAGGAAAGTAAAAGAACAAATTCATAAAAAATCGATTCCCGATTCCACTGAACAAGCTTTCGCAGTACTCAGACAGCTTCAAAATGATAACAAATATATACAGCGGATCGCAGTCAAATCAGATCACGAAATTTCATTCTTACGGTGCGAGCAAATTGATTGGATTGAGAGCGAAGATAATTACGTATTGGTTCATTCCGGCAAACACACGCACATGATTCGCGAATCAATGAATTCGATGGAACAAACGCTAAATCCAGCGCACTTCTTACGGATTCATCGCGGGATTATTGTCAATGCGGACCCGCATCCGCGAGATGCGCGGTAGTTCATTGATTTTAGAGGATGGTTCAAGTCTGGCTGTCAGCCGAAGAATGAAACCAAAAGTGCTGCAGTTCTTCATGAAGAAACAACTCTGAAAATTGGTTGATCCCCTCCTGATCCTTTTTGCGCATGATTAATCGACAACAAAAAATTGGAGGGTCCGACAATGATTCCGAAAATTCAAGGTTCCACCCAGATGCCAGCCCGGGTTCAGCAGCATGAAACCGAGCAGCTGAAACCAAAAAGAAGACGACCGATATGAATGGTTCAATGGCAGGATCAAATGATCAACCCAGAACGCCTCCGCCCGTCCAACCGCGTAATCCTGCTGCCGAACAGAAATATGAGGCACACCTGATGGCAGCTAATCTGAATGCAAAACTAAATTCGATCAACGGAGGCCAGCCAAAACCACCAGCAACAAATGGTATTGAGATGGAAGACTTGTTGATTTCACACTTCAAAGACGCTGATAAGACTCCTGATGGCGAAGGAAGAAGCGGAATTGATCAGCCTGAACCAAAATCAATCAAAGCACTTCAGTTTATGGTTGATGGCTTCAAAGGTTGATGATTACTGCGACTTAGGTTGGCCATCAAACGGCCCAACGATATCGCTTGTAACCCATCCACCAAAATATTGACCCGGCTCAGGTGTGACACGCTCACCATCTACATAGCAGGCATCCATCATTCTTGGGTAAAATGCGAGGTAATCTTTGATCGTTTCATAACCTTTTGTCGGTTCAGGATAACTCCAGCCGGCGGCAGCTACGGATTTAGATCCAACTTTGACATCATAGTAATAAGATTTTCCTTTAAACTCGCATGTCGAGTTTTTAGAAGTTGCTGTTAAGTATTCCATGCGAACATCTTCTCGCGGAATGTAATAAACAGGAGGATGGCCCTTTTGCAACACTCTAACGGCGTGTGTCGTTTCAGCTAACACCGTTTCATTGAAAACAACCTGAACATTTTTGGCAGTCGCTTCAACCCTTGGTGGCCGCGGATAATCCCAAACCGATTCTTGTTTCGTGGCTTTCTGATCTGCAGCAAAAACGTTGATCGTAACTGCAAAAATGAATGCAATACCAGTCCATGGATTGATTTTCATTCTAAACCCCTGTTCTAATCACAAATCCTAGCATAGATTTTCATTTACCCCTGTCGATTGCTGATCATATCAATCGACTATGTTTAGTAAGGAGGCGTTATGAAAGAAATTACACCCTGTTTATGGTTAGATAGCAACGCCGAAGAGGCGGTGAATTTTTATGTATCTCTTTTCAGTAATTCCAAAATCGGAAAAGTAAGCCGCTATGGAGATTCCGGCGCTGAAGTTTCTGGTCAACCTAAAGGCAGTGTCATGACAATAACCTTTCGGCTGGAAGGTCAGCCATTTATGGCGCTCAACGGCGGTCCGCAATTCAAATTTAGTCCCGCAATTTCATTCTTCGTTAACTGCAAAACTGAAAAAGAAATTGATAGCCTTTGGGAAAAACTTTCAGGAGGAGCCACAGTTCTGATGGAGCTTGGTAAATATCCGTTCAGTGAAAAGTTTGGTTGGCTTCAAGATAAATTTGGAATCTCCTGGCAATTGATGATCAGTGATCGCTCTCAAAAAATCGTCCCATTCTTAACATTTGTTGGTGATCAATTTGGAAAAGCGGAAGAAGCAATAAATCTCTACACTTCCCTGTTTCCAAACTCTGCTACTGAAAGAGTTGAACGTTATGCAAAAGGAGAGCACGACAAAGAAGGTGCAATCAAGCATGCCGTCTTCACGTTGAATGGTCAAAATTTTATGGCGATGGAAAGCAGCGCGTCCCACAAATTTACATTCACACACGCCATCTCGTTCATGGTGAATTGTGAGAATCAAGCGGAAGTAGATCATTTCTGGGACAAGCTTTCAAAAGAAGGCCAGGAAGAACAGTGCGGCTGGCTTCAAGATAAATTTGGAGTTTCATGGCAGATCGCACCTATCGTGTTACCGGAATTGTTACAAGATCCTGATCGGAAGAAAGCAGAAAAAGTAATGAATGCGATGCTGCAAATGAAAAAGATCGACATCAACAAATTGAAGCAAGCTTATGAACAGTAGCGCGTTGCACAAAGGAGATGAATTATGAGCAAATTATCGGTTTTTGAAAATGTGACACTCGATGGATATTTTTCCGGTCCGAATGGTGATCTTAGCTGGGCAAAGCAAAATGTTGATGATGAATGGAATAAGTTCGTTGAAGAGAATGCAAGTGCCGGAGGAGTGTTATTGATGGGCAGGGTTACTTACGAAATGATGATTCAGTACTGGCCTACGCCGCAGGCCGCAAAAAATGATCCTGTTGTTGCTGAACAGATGAATAATAGGGCGAAGATTGTATTTTCCAGAACTCTGGATAAGGCAACATGGAACAATACAAAAGTTGTAAAGAATGATATTGCTGCTGAAGTTAAAAGATTGAAAGAAGAAGGCGGAAAAGATATGACGATTTTAGGAAGCGGCAGTATTGTCTCGCAATTAACGCAAGCAGGATTGATCGATGAATATAAGCTTTCAGTAAATCCTGTAGTTATTGGTAAAGGCAGGACGGTATTTGAAGGCGTTAAAGATAAAATGAATTTGAAACTAACAAAGTCACGGAACTTCAAGAACGGGAATGTTGTACTGCAATATGAATGGGCGGCGAAGAGCAATTTGTAGCACCGTGGAACTCGACGAAAAAGGCCAGGAAACTTTCGTTTCCCGGCCAGTGACCACTAACTTTTTGGTTCAGAGATTAAAGAGTCCCTGTTTCTGCTTGCGAAATCCGATGCAAGATCAGCGGTGAATTCAAACGCTGATTTCCGCCGTGCATCTTGAATCTTGTATCTTGTATCTCTTCAGCAGCCAATCGCCTCTAACTTCAGTTAGATTAATTCCTACTCAAATAGTCAGGAGGGGAAGGCGGGCGACCACTCCCCCGCCCTCCTGTGGAAGTAAGATTAGCTCGGTCGAATATTCTGGTTGTTATGAAAGACATTCTCCGGATCGTACTTCTTTTTAATTTCCGCGAGCCGTTGATAATTCGGACCATAAACTGAGGTAACGCGATCACCTTCCTCTTCAGTCATGAAGTTCACATAAGCCCCGGCGGAAGCAAAAGGTTTGGATGCTTTGAAGAAATCGCGTGCCCATGCTATGCCTTTTTGATCCTCAGCCGGAGTTTCCCATCTGCCATGTACATTCATGACGAACTTTGCATCGCGATATCGGTAAGCCGTATGATCTGGTGCGATACGATTCGCTGCCCCGGATATGCAACCGATAAAAATTTCGCAATGCGGAGATGGTAATTTTCCCGCATATTCAATCATGGCATTAAATACACCGTCACTGAGTTCGGTGAAATTGTGTGATTTCCAATAATTTCTCGCACCCGGCGTAAGCAAAGGATCGAACGCTTGCTGCCATGCCACATATGGAACTGGTCCAACATGTTCGCCATGAAGATTTCCAAACTTACGTATGTTATCGATTAGTTTCTGACCTGCCGGGATTTCGCCGGAATAAAAAGCAGCCAGAATGACAACTTCTTTTCCATGCACCGATTCAGGAAGAAATGGCAAAGGAGGCGCTTTACGCATTACAACCCAAACGTTGATATCTTCAGGCGCAGTTTTCATGAATTCGCGGTAATTGTTCATGACCTGTTTGGCTTGGTCGAACGGAAAGACCAAAAGCCCTGCTAAAACTTCCGGTCCGACCGAATGTAACCCAAACTCAAATTGAGTCACGACTCCGAAATTTCCACCGCCTCCGCGAATCGCCCAAAATAAATCGGCATTTTCTTTTTCATTGACCTGTCTTTTATTTCCATCCGCAGTAATTACATCTGCTGAAATCAAATTGTCGATTGTAAAACCATATTTGCGTGTGAGCCACCCAAATCCACCGCCAAGAGTTAAACCGGAAATACCAGTTGTTGAATTGATGCCCACCGGAGTTGCAAGTGCATGAACCTGAGCAGCTGCATCGAAATCTGCAAGCGTTGCCCCTGGATCTACATAGGCACGATTTTTCTTTGCATCCACTCTCACATTCTTGAGTGTCGAAAGATCGATCATGATTCCGTTGTCTGAAATCGCATTCCCTGCAATGTTGTGCCCTGCCCCACGAATCGTTAACTCCAGTTTGTTTTCACGCGCAAATCCAATCGTGCGCTGAACATCTTCTGATTGTGCAACCCTCACAATGGCTGCTGGATGCTTATCAATCATCGCATTCCAAATTTTTCGAATATCGTCATAATCAGAATCGCCCGGAAGGACAACTCTGCCCTGGATCTTTTGTTTTAATGCATTCACTTTTTCTCTGAACTCAGTCATGGCTGTTAAACCTCCATATATATTGATGCATCACATTGTAACTATGTGCAATAACATCCGCTATGACTGTAAGTCCGCATTTCATGACAAAAAGTCCGAAATTTGACAGCGTAAATACTTGTTGTATGCTGTCAGTTTGCCCTTATGTTTCGTCTAATTTCTTTGTTTTTGTCGTTATCCGCTTGTTGTGCGGCCGTGTCGGCCCAGAATTATCTCCAATATGAAATAAAAACTAGCGGCCGGCAGTGCGGTTATCCCGGTAGATATACGGTTGATATGAGCAAGATTCAGGAGACTGCAGACAAATATTCCAATTCAGTGATTCTACTTGTGACGCCTGAAGAAAGAACAAAAGTTGAAGATGAGATTAAAGCCTGGAATGAACAAGGTAAAACTCCACGCAAAGGAATGGATCCTTGTTCAACCTGCAGTCAGGAATATGAAGCTTGCATCGTGTTTGATTACCTTGATGCCAATGTTTCAAATTGTTCAAACTGGAAAGAGTGGAGGGATGATTGGGATCAAAAAATCCATGCAATCATTGATCAAGGCCTGAACAAGTTTACATGGTTGGATCCGAATTCTTATACATTGATCTACAAACTCCAGGTTGGACACTGATGGAAAAGTGACCAGAATCGCACCGATCGATTCAAAATGGAGAACACCTGATCCGCAATCGCATACTCCACCATGGACCCAGCAAGATATCAATGATTTCGCTAAACAAGGACCACCGACATTGACAGACATGAGTATGTGGTTTCAAGATAAATTTGCGAATTTCCAGGCATGTCCTTTTCCAAAAGATAGCAAGCGGACATTTGTAGATCGCACACCATCGATTTATCACAACGTACCAGGTCAGGTTGGACACAAACCTTCTCCGGTACCTACCGAGTAATTGTGCTTTATGCCTAGTGATGTCCTTTCAAACGTTTTGCGAACCGTTAGATTGACCGGTGCAGTATTTTTTTATGTAGAAGCAGCACCACCATGGGCCGCAGTTACATCTCCAAAATTTAGAGGCATAGCGCAAATCATGCCGGATGCCGGACATCTCATTTCTTATCATGTTGTAACGCATGGAAATTGCTACGGCATTGTTAAAGGAATGCCGCCTGTTCGATTGGAAGCTGGCGATGTGATCGTATTTCCGCATGGCGATCCGCACGTCATGGCCAGCGATCCTTCGATTGATGCCGTGGAACTTCCCATCCCATTTCCACCCGGAGTGCAACGTCCATTTGTGTTGAAGGAAGGGCCTGCTGAGGATGATTCGAAAACTACGCTTGTTTGCGGGTTTCTTGGATGCGATGCTCGTCCATTCAATCCGTTGCTTTCAACATTACCGCGCGTGATGCATTTGAAGGCGAGTACAACACCAAAAGCAGTTTGGTTGAATCACTTCATTCAGTACGCAGCATTGGAATCGAAAGAAAAAACTCCAGGCGGCGAAGCAGTTCTGGCACAGCTGAGTGAATTGTTATTTGTCGAAGTTGTGCGAATTTATTTGGAATCGTTGCCTGCGGAACAAACCGGCTGGCTGTCTGGATTACGTGATCGATATATTGGACAAGCTCTTAGCTTACTGCATGAACGTCCATCACATCCGTGGGGATTGGAAGAATTGGCACATGATGTTGGATTGTCGCGATCAGTGTTAGCTGAACGATTCATGCATCTTGTCGGACAACCGCCAATGCAATATTTATCCCAATGGCGGATGCAAATCGCATCCGGATTGCTCGCGCGCGGCTCCGGCAAAATTGCCCAGGTCGCCGCTGAAGCTGGCTATGACTCCGAAGCTGCCTTCAGCCGCGCCTTCAAGAAATTCGTCGGCGTCTCTCCCGCCGAATGGCGCAAACAAAAGGCAACTCAGAAACAGGAGTCGACATCGTCTTAGTACTATAATTATAGTATTACTGTTATTTTGTGAGATGCCAGATTCCAGATGCCGGATGCCAGCAGTGCCTGTACTATAGAGTTTGTGGTATTTGCATACCGATATTAGGCGGGTTAAATAGAAGTTCGCCTTCTGCTTTGGATTCCGCTTATAATATTACCGAGGCAAAACCTTGAAGTACAAAGTTATATTGCAACATTCTGAAGAGGGATATAGTGTCTCATGCCCTGGATTACCTGGATGTTGGTCACAGGGTGAAACTGAAGAAGAAGCAATCGCAAATATGCAAACTGCTATTCAGGAATATCTTGCTGCAATAGACGAGTCACTCGACAAGGCGGAAGTTAGAGAAATAGAAGTTTCCGTCTGAAATGTCGAAACTCCCCGGTGTCAATCATATTCAAGCGGTCAAAGCACTTGAGAAGGCGGGGTTCCGTATCGTTCGTCAAGGCAAGCACATTGTAATGTCCGACGGCACTCGGTTTCTCACCATTCCCCGCAACAATCCGATCAATTCATACACGATGGCTGGTATTGTAAAAGATGCAGGATTGACAATTGAACAGTTTAAAAAGTTACTATAAAAAGCAGTAGACGAATTTCGGCTCTCGGCAGCAGTCAGTCTGATTAATGAAATTCAAAGATGCGCTTCCCGAATTGTATGATGAAGTGTTCGGTCTGCTCAGCGGGAAAGCAAGCGACCTTCTTCCGCAAATGCCACATTTGATTATCACAAGGAGGTGTGATTGTGTTCAGTTTGATTGCTCAACATTTTCAGTTGAAGGTGGCGAATCACCGCTCTCTAATGAAGAATAAGCAGGACGTGGGCGTTATCTAACAGACTCTATAGATCTAGATCCAGAAAATGGAAGAATCGTGGTTGACGTCGATCATCTCAAACGTATTAGGTCATTTGAAATTCTTAACCGTGATGACATACACGAAAAACTGGAAAGATTGTTTAGAAATTAAAGCAGCATTCGCTTTTTGAAAACATATCATAACAAAGCGGTAAAATTGTCCGGTATCGATGTAACTCCTTCGCAAATTTTGCATACCTTTGAATTTTAGAACTGATGGTCCCTTTCAAGCAGCAAATCAGCCTGTTATCCCACCATTTGTTCAGCGAACACGGATCGAGATAAACTTGAAGTAATCAGGAGATTTTATGGCTCAGTTCAAACTTCAGGTGAACAAAAAAGAGCACAACGTTGATGTTGATCCTGAAATGCCTTTGTTATGGGTACTTCGCGATGTATTGCAGTTGCGCGGTACAAAATTCGGTTGCGGTGCAGCTCTTTGTGGCGCATGTACGGTCCATATCAACGGAAAGCCTATACGCTCTTGTAGTACACCGGTTTCTTCAGTAGCTCAGCAACAAATCACGACGATCGAAGGAATGTCAGAAGATGGAACGCATCCTGTACAAATTGCATGGATGGAAGAAGATGTTCCGCAATGCGGTTACTGTCAGGCCGGACAAATGATGACCGCCGCTTCCCTGCTTGCGGAAAATAGCAATCCAAGTGATGAAGACATTTTGCAAGAAATGTCTGGAAACATTTGCCGCTGCGGTACCTATCTTCGGATCCGAAATGCAATTAAACGCGCAGCAGCAATGCATGGAAAGAAATCATGAGTCAGCTTCACTTAAGTAGACGTGCTTTTCTTATTTTAGGTGGTACTGCTGCAGGTGGTCTTGCTGTTGCACTATATATGAAGAAAAATCCATTCGGATCTGAAAGTAGCGAAGCATTATCGCCAAATGCATTCATCAAATTAGAACCGGATAACACAATCACGCTTTGGTCAAAAAATCCTGATATGGGCCAGGGTGTTAAAACTGCAATGCCGATGATTATTGCAGATGAAATGGGAGCTGACTGGTCGAAAGTAAAAGTGGAACAAGCGGATCTGAATACGAAAGCATATGGCGATCAAGGTTCTGGTGGAAGCGACAGCATTACATCCGATTGGGAAAACATGAGAAGTGCCGGAGCTCTTGCGCGAGAGTTGCTGATCACTGCTGCTGCACAACAATGGAATGTCGATCGATCTGCATGCGAAGCAAAAAATAGCACCGTGACTCACACTGTATCCGGAAAAGTATTAACATATGGCGAGCTCGCTTCCGCAGCATCACAGTTGCCGATACCAAAAGAGCCACCAGCATTAAAAGATCCAGCGAAATTTTCATTGATCGGTAAACGCGTGAACAATGTTGAGAATCACAAAATTGTAACCGGCACACCTGTCTTTGGATTAGATGCGCGTGTTCCCGGAATGCTCGTTGCCACGATTACAAAATCTCCTGGTTTTGCAGGAAAGCCGTTAAGCATTGATGATAGTGAAACGAAAAAGGTTCCAGGTGTGCGGCAGGTAGTCAAAATTGATGGATTGGAAAATCCGACACATCTGCAACCTGGTGTCGCAGTTGTTGCTGATCACACATGGGCGGCAATGAAAGGTAAAGAAGCATTGAAAGTGACCTGGGACGACAGCAGTATTTCAGAAGAAAGCAGTTCATCACTGCGAAGCAACTTCGAATCATTATCTGGCAAACCCGGAAAAGTTTTGCATGAAACAGGGAATGTCAAGAACGTTTTTTCAAAGGCTGCAAAAGTTCTGGAAAGCGTTTATGAAATTCCATTTCTCGCGCATGCAACGATGGAGCCGATGAACTGCATTGCGCATGTTCATGATGGACAATGCGAAATCTGGCCCGTTGCAAATGCCGATGTCAGCTCAAAGAGTTGCCGCAAAAGCGACCGGCCTGCCTGAAGCATCAATCAAAATTCATGTCACAAGACTCGGTGGTGGATTTGGACGCCGTCTGCTTTCCGATTATGTTGCAGAAGCCGCATATGTATCGCAAAAAGTTGGCGCGCCGGTTCAAATCGTATGGACCAGGCCTGAAGATTTACAACATGATTTCTATCGCCCCGCAGGTTACCATCGTGTTCGCGCAGCAATCGATGCAAATCGAGAATTAATCGGATGGAACCATCACCTTGTGAATGTTTCGCGAAATGCATACAGAAAAGATCCACGTCCGCCTGAAACAACTGAAATTTATGGAATGCTCATCGGCAGTTCTAACGATATCGTAAAAGATCTGGATGCCGGATTCATTCCAACAAGCATTCCGAATTTCAGTTTGGAATACAGCAACGTTCCAACCGGAATTCCAACAGGCGCATGGCGCGCTCCAGCACACAATGCGAATGCATTTGTAATTCAGAGTATGATCGATGAAATTGCACATGAAACCGGAAAAGATTTTGTGGAATTACAAACGGAAATTCTTGGACGTCAATCCGATTTACCTTCATATAAAGGTGAAGATCCGAATCCTTATAATCCTGATCGGATTCGCGGTGTTCTGGAACTGGTTGCAGATAAATCAGGATGGGGAAAAACTTTACCGGAAGGTCATGGTCGTGGAATCGCAGCACATTCTTGTTTCGGCTCTTACGCTGCTGAAGCTGCGGACATCAGCGTTGAATCAGATGGCAAGATTAAGATCCATCGAATTTGGATTGCACTTGATTGCGGAATTCCAGTAAACATTTCCGGATTGGAAGCGCAAGCACAGGGTGGAATCATCGATGGACTCAGTTCATCAATGTGGGGCGAAGTCACAATTGATAAAGGGCGTGCGCAGCAATCGAATTTTGATAGTTATCGATTGATGCGAAACAACGAAGCACCACCGGTAATCGAAGTTCATATTGTGCCAAGCAAAGAACGTCCGAAAGGCTTTGGTGAAATTGCCCTCCCGCCTGTTGCTCCTACCATTGGAAATGCAATCTTTGCCGCAACCGGCAAACGCATCCGCAAACTGCCTTTCGCAGTTTCCGGGTATAGCCTATAAACATTTGTGCGGAAGAAAAACAATTACGACGGCAACTAATCAAATCGTAGATCAAGGAGGAGTCCATTCCATGAGAACAGTAATGTTGGCAGTGATCTTGATTGTCTGTCAGTCTTTTGTCGTTAGTGCTGCATCCGACCAGAAAATGCAAACTCCGAAATGGAGTTTTAATGGAACTGTGATTGAGGCTTGCAGTTGTCCAATGTTTTGTCAGTGTTTCTTTGCTGGCGAACCCGCCGCTCATCATCATGACGGACACGAAGAACATTTTTGTCTTGGAAATCTCGCGTATAAAGTGAACAAGGGAAATTACGGCGACACCTCTCTTGCTGGCGCGAAATTTTTTATGTCGGGAAACCTCGGGCCAGATTTCGGCAAGGGTCAGGGAGATTGGAATGTTGTAACCTTTGATAAGTCTGTGACGCCCCAACAGCGTGAAGGAATTATGGCAATTCTTCAGAAAATCTACCCCTTGAAATGGAATTCTTTAACCACTGCAGAAGGCGTTGTTGATCAATGGCAAGTCACAAAAGATGGCGCAGTTGCCATACTGGATGACGGTAAATCTGCGGAAGTTCGGTTGACCCGTTTCCCTGGAATGACAGATGAACCAATTATGATCAAAAACCTGCGTTATGTTGGCGCCCCAAGAAATGATGGTCTGATGTTGATGCCCAATACTGTGGAAGCATATCGTGTCGGTCCAAAAGCATTCGAATTCAAAAACACGAACGGCTTCGTAGTAACCATTGCTGCTAATTCAGACGATTACAAAGGCATGTAAATTCATCGTGGCGTAACTGCAATTGACTGACCGGTGGCCGCTATCTAAGCTATTGTTTGATCTTGTTCTGACAGCAATCGATGAGAAAGGCCATTTCGTAACGGACTTGAAGCCGAAGAAATACCGGTGGTTTTGGGTTTTTCCAGGAAATTTGAAGGAGATCCAAAACGCCCAGAATCTGATCGGGTCATTTGTGCGTAGCCAATATTCTCTTGTTTATGAATCAACGAACCGCGCTCACGATGGTTCATGGCGCAAAATTGCTATCAGTTGTAAACGTAAAGGAATCACACTTCACTATCGCAATGGCTATTCCGCACGATAGAATTGCAGTAACAAGAATCAAAGATGTTATAGATAGCAATCATTGGAGGATTCCATTTATCTTTACACTGTCAAGATCCTTCGCATTTCTAATTCTTATCACCGGGCATTCCTTTTATGAGTGAAACAACAATCAGAGTAATCGCTCATGCCAGTTTGGTTGCTCTAATTGCCTCAAGCTTCGCTGCGATAATGCTCACGCTTTTTGGAATATGGTCATTTCAACGGCTCAGGACACGATATTCGAACCGCATTATCCATTTTGCATTTCAGTTCTTTGGCTTAATAGCCATTTTCATATTAACCGTATTTACATCCCTTTATGCGTTTGATCGAATCTATGTAGCGTATTTTATGAAACTTATGGAGTTATCCACTGATAGCAGCGCATTTATCTCAACGAAATATGGTTTTGTCCCACTTTTTGATGCCGGTTCACGTTCCGAAATCAATTTCATAAATGCTGGAATCATTTTTCTTATTTGTGCTTTTTCCTTTTTGAAAAATTGGCGTTCTAAAAGAATTCAAAGAAATCTAGGCCAATAACACAACTGTGGGCTTCAGCTAGCAAATACGCGGGAGTTGTTCGCCGGAGAGCATATCGACAATGCGGCTGCCGCCGATGCGGGTGCGCAGAACAACGGCACCAGGATGATCGCTTACCACTTCGCCGATGATTGCGGAATCTTTGCCCAGCGGATGGTTCTTCATTGCCGTCAGAACTTTTTCGGCATCGGCAGGCGGAACAAACGCCAGCAGTTTGCCTTCATTGGCTACATATAACGGATCAAGCCCCAGAATTTCGCAGGCACCTTTTGTAGCTTCAGCCAGCGGAATTTGATTTTCTTTCAACGAAATTCCAGCTTTGGTTTGCTTTGCAATTTCATTCAATGAACTTGCTAATCCGCCGCGCGTTGGATCTCGAAGCACATGAATGTCATGGCTTGCATCAAGCATCGTTCGAACGAGGTCATTCAACGGAGCGGTATCACTTATAATCGGTGATTCAAATTCTAATCCTTCACGCAGCGCAAGGATTGCGATTCCATGTGCGGCAATTGCACCATTAATCAGGATTTGATCTCCAACCTGTGCACGGTTCGGGTGGATATTCACTCCAGAATCAATCACACCAACTCCTGAGGTGTTGATGAAAATCTTGTCCCCTTTACCGCGATCAACCACTTTGGTATCGCCCGTTACCAATGCGACGCCTGCATCTTGTGCTGCTTGTTTCATCGAAAGCACGATCCGCCAAAAATCCTCAATCGAAAAACCTTCTTCCAGAATAAAGGCAACGGAAAGATACAGCGGTTTTGCTCCGCACATGGATAAATCGTTAACCGTGCCGTTCACTGCCAGATCACCAATGTTGCCGCCCGGAAAAAATATTGGGTTCACAACATAAGAATCTGTGCTGAACGCAAGCTTGCATCCATTCAATGAAAATATTGCACCATCATGCAAAGGCTCCAGCAATTCATTGCGGAATTGCGGCAACAACATCTTTTCAATCAACTGATGTGTAAGTCGACCGCCGCTTCCGTGACCAAGAACGATCTCTTTATAATCGTTGATTGGAATCGGACAGGAATTCAGGAGTGCATTTAAGATATCATCGCGGTCGGACATGAGTTAAATAACGTCTTCTTCGCCTAAATGAACATGAATCAAATCCCACAAAATATGCAGCAGCGTTTCCTGTACTTCTTGAATTCGATGGATGCTAAATGAAGGAACAGTAAAACAATAATCGGAGACTTCCGGCATGCGTCCGCCATCTTTGCCTGAAAATGCAATTGTAAGCATTTCTTTTTCGCGCGCAGCTTGCAACGCATAAATCAAATTTGGCGATTTGCCGCTGGTGCTGATTGCAAGCACCATGTCACCGGGTTGTCCCATGAGCTTGATTTGATTCACAAAGATGCGTGAAAAATCGAGATCATTGCTGATGGCGGTCATGGTTGCAACATCAGTCATCAATGCGATTGCCGGAAGCGGCTTGCGTTTTTCGATAATGGGATGAACAAATTCAACAGCAACATGAAGTGCATCACAGGCACTGCCGCCATTCCCCATTACGTAAAGTTTTTTGCCTTGAGAAAAGCGCTGGGCCATTTCGGCCGTCAGTGAATCGATTTCTTCGGCATAGAGATCGAAGAATTTTTCCTTCATCGCCATACTTTCACGGCACTTGCGCATGATCTTATCGCGTGCCGTGTCAGTGGTGGTTCGATTCACGAATGTACCTCTTTATTGTTTTACCGCAGAGATCGCAGTGCTCGGCGGTAAGAAATGGCGTCCATATGTATAATACGCTGCACAAGCGCCTTCTGCAGAAACCATCGTAGCTCCCAGAGGATGATCCGGATTGCATTCCTTACCAAATGCCGGACAATCATGCGGCTTCTTCACACCCTTTAATACCAGACCGCTGATGCAGAGCGAAGATTCCTGGGTATCAATTTCTTCAACTTCAAATAAACGTTCTGCATCATGATCGCGAAAGTCATATTGCAGCTTGTATCCACTTTTGGGAATTGTCCCCACACCGCGCCATTTACGATCGCCTACTTCAAAAACCTTGTTTACAAGATCCTGTGCCGGGCGATTCCCTTCACGCGAAATCAATCGCGAATATTGATTTTGAACTTCCGCCTTTCCTGCTTCCAATTGTTGAACAACCATCAATGTGCCCTGTAACAAATCTACGGGTTCAAAACCTGTGATCACAATGGGCACCTTGTAACGCGCTGCGATCGGTTCATATTCTTTGTAACCCATCACTGCACAAACATGACCTGGGCCAAGAAATCCCTGAACCCGATTCATTGGAGATTGCAGAATTGATGTCATTGCAGGCGGCACCAGCACATGTGAAACCAGTATTGAATAATTTTTGATGCCGGCATTTTTTGCATGCCACACTGACATCGCATTTGCAGGTGCTGTTGTTTCAAATCCGATCGCAAAGAATACAACTTTTTTATCCGGATTCGCTTTTGCAATCTTCAAACAATCCATCGGTGAGTAAACGATCCGGATATCTGCACCGCGCGATTTACAGATTAACAAATCCACTTTTGATCCAGGAACGCGGAGCATATCGCCAAATGAACAAAAAATTACGTCAGGTCTTTGGGCAATGGCCAGTGCTTTATCAATCATTTCCAACGAAGTTACACACACAGGACATCCAGGGCCATGTACCAATTCAATTTCCGGAGGTAATAGAAAGTCCAATCCATATTTAACGATCGTGTGTGTTTGCCCACCGCACACTTCCATAATTACCCACGGACGTGTAACAATCCGTCGAATTTCGTCTGTTATGTTTTTTGTGACCCCTTCACTTCGATATTCATCCAGGTACTTCATACGTCACTCTTCATCTTTGAAATCAATTCTTCCTGACTTACATCAGGCACATCCAACTCCGAAAGTTGATTCAATTCTTCCAGCAATTTATAAGTGCGTGCTGCTTCTTCTTCATCCATTTTGCTTAATGAAAACCCGACATGCACAATTACGTATTCACCCATTTTGACGTCGGGTGTGTACTGCAGACAAACCTGTTTTACGATTCCTCCAAAATCAACTTTGCCCAACAGGATTCCTTCCGATTCGTGCATCTCAACTACTTTTCCTGGAATCGCAAGACACATATGACCTCCTGATTAACCGCAGAGTCCCTGACTCATTCGAGCGTTAGCAATTACTGCTTGTCCTAATGAAATTCCGCCATCGTTTGAAGGGACCCGATGATGCGAATACACATCAAATAATTCATATTTTAATTTGGTAATCGTTTTATTCAGCAATAATGAATTTTGAAAAACACCGCCGCTAAGTGCCACACGATTTAATTTCGACATCTTTCGAATTTTGATCGCTATTCCCACAATTAAATCCGCAACTGCATTATGAAAACGAGCGGCAATCACAGGTGCAGGAACTTTTGCTTGAATATCACTTACAACGCTGATGATTACTGGAGCTACTTCAATTGCAGTCCCGTCATCTGAGAGCCCAAATTCATATGCTTCGAAAATATCATCCTGAGCTAACATCTCGAGTTCGATCGCGGCTTCGCCTTCGTATTGAGTCCGATCGCGAATTCCAAGCAGGCTGGAAATTGCATCGAAGCAGCGTCCCATACTTGATGTCAACGGGCTCTTCACTTTTTCCAGCACCTTCCACGCTTTCAAATCCATTCGATGGTTAAAATCCAGATCGATCCCGGAAAATCCAGAACCATACGTATGATTCAGATATGTTGCTGCCATACGCCATGGCTCTTTAATCGCTTTTGCGCCGCCCCGCATCGGCAAATATTGCAAATGTGAGACGCGTTGGAAATCTTGAAGGTTCGCAATCATGAATTCACAACCCCAGAAATTTCCATCCAATCCATAACCAAGTCCATCCATTGCCACACCAATCACATCACCGATGATCGCATTATCAGCCATACAACTTGCAATGTGCGCATGATGGTGTTGCACTCCGATCTTTAAAGGCGTTGCAAGATCCAGAGCATACTTTGTTGATAAATATTCAGGATGGAGGTCATACGCAACCGCTTCCGGTTCAATATTGAATAATTTCTTAAAGTGAGTAATCCCATCTTCAAAAGATTTCAGCGTTTCCACATTTTCCAAATCACCGATGTGATGGCTGACGAAAGCGTAATTCTGTTTTGCCAGGCAGAACGTGTTCTTTAATTCCGCTCCGCATGCCAGCAACGGATGTTCAAATTCAAAAGGCAACGTGATTGGATCAGGAGCATAGCCTCTGGAACGTCTTATAATGCATGGCGCTTCTAATGTAATTCGCGTCACAGAATCATCACAGCGAACGTGAATTTCGCGGTTATGACTCAAAAAGCAATCCGCGATGTGTGACAATCTTTCAAAAGCATCATCATCTTGATATGCAATCGGTTCATCGGAAGTATTACCACTGGTCATCACCAGCGGACGATCGAAATCTAACAACAGCAGATAATGTAATGGTGAATACGGAAGCATGAAGGCGAGGTAGTTCAGTTTTGGCGCAACACTTTCCGGAATGGAGCAATCAGATTTTTTTCGCAGAAGCACAATCGGGCGCCGGTCGGACGTCAGCAGATCTTCTTCCGCATCGTCTACATCACAAAATTCACGAATGTTGTTGACCGATAGCGCCATCAATGCAAATGGTTTATCTTCACGAACTTTTCTGTTCCTTAAAATCGATACAGCTTGATCGTTGAGTGAATCGCAGCACAGATGGTAGCCACCGATCCCTTTGATCGCCACAATTTTCCCATGCAGAATCTTTTGAATTGCAAGCTGAAGTGCAGCATCTTCGTGAGCAATAATTCCTGAACTATCGCTAAACGTAATTCGCGGTCCGCATTTTGGACATGCATTCGGCTGAGCATGAAATCTACGATTGGTGGGGTCATGATATTCGCGATCGCAATCTTTACACATATCGAAATCTTTCATTGTGGTCATCTTGCGATCGTATGGAACATCTTGAACGATCGTGAATCGCGGTCCGCAGTTTGTACAATTCGTAAATGGATATCGATAACGCCTGTTGGATGCATCGAATATTTCGGCAAGACAATCTGCGCATATACCTACATCCGGAGAAATCCGGACAAGCTTTTCTTCAAGTGTTGTGCTTTCAAGAATCGCAAACTGTTCATAACCGATCGGGCTTAAATTCGGACGCGACTCAATCGATTCTATACACGCAAGCGGTGGAGGTTGACGTTGCAGTGCGCTCAGGAATCTTTCCATCGCGCCCGCTTCACCCTCTAATTCGATCTGCACGCCGCGCGTATTATTTGAGACATGCCCGGTCAAAGCGTGTTGGATCGCCAGATTGTAAACGAACGGACGGAAGCCTACTCCTTGTACTGTACCTTGAATCTGAATTTGCATCCGCTGGATCATAAATATTTCCGAAGTAACGCTATGATTGTGCCGCTATATCAAATGTAAACTTCAGCTCATCTTTTAATTTCAGCGCGCCTCCAGCAACAGAAACTAATTTGATTCCGTAATCTGTTTGTCGAAGCGAAAAATCTCCGTAGGCGCGAACTTGATCGCCATTCACTGTTACCTGGGCATCAATTGTTTCAGGGTTAGTTACTCCATGTAATGTAAGATTGCCTGTAATTTTCACCCGATATTGATTCTCAAAAACTTTTTCACCTTCAACGCCGGTACTTTCAAATTTGACTTCAGGAAATCGATCGATCTGCAACACTTCTTCACGCATTGTTTTTTCCATTTCCTTGCGATCTTTACTACTGATATCTCCTGTTACTTCGATTGAGTTCGTACGAACATTGATCTTTAAGTTTGCGCTTTTCGGGTCATCCGGAATGAACCTGAGTTCGCCAGAAATATCACGCACTGAAAATGTGGGATCGTGTCCAAAAGAAGATAACAAACCGGATGCGAATGCTTTGATCGTCAGCCTGCTGCGCGAACGGTTTATTTTTCCATTAATGACTGTCGTTTCCATGATGCTCCCTGATATGCTCCTCCAACACCGCTTCAAGATTTGATTTGCATCTTTCCACTATTTGCCCATTGCTCAACTCAACCGAATCAACAAGGATTTCTTCGCCGGAAAGAATCTCCAGCTCCACCGATGAGCAGGATCGACAATGAAAATGAGGCAAATCGATTTCACCTTCAACATCACATTTTTTGCAGCGATACATCGCTGGAACTTCATCAACAACAATCTTTGCTCCTTTTGCATTTGAATTTTCAGAAATGAGTTCGAATGCAAATTGAAGACTGTCCTGGGTTACATGCTGCAAACGGCCCACACGAATTCGGATTGAACTGATACCTTCACCGTTTGCAGCATCAAAAGCTACAGCCAGGATTCCTTCGGCAAGCGCTAGTTCATGCATATTACATTGACTTCAGTCTTAAATATCTTTCGATGTCCGGCATGAATTGTGTGAGCCCCATAGCAATTGGATCATCCAGTTTGTCCAGATCCGTGTTGGGGAAAAATGCTCGCAGGCCGTCCTTCACATATTGCCGGGTGTTTGGATTTGCTAACAAAAGGCTTGCGCCTGCGAAAATCATTGCGAAGCCGGCAGCTGCTTCAAAAAATTCTCTGTTATCCAAAAAACTTTTTTCATCTCCAAAGCCGTTTCCGTTCATGAGGTTCCTCCTTAATTATGGCTAATGAAGTAATTGATTTGCGTTTGAAAATGACTCCACCATTGATTCAACAAGTCGAACTGCTTTTTCAACTGCAGCCTCAACCGGTTCGCTCAATCCCATAGATCCTTCCTCAGGCCCTAAGGTTTCAGGCTCACATCCAACAATCACAACTCGCCTGATTTCTCCTCCCATCGCGCGAACTAATTGAAAAACTTTTACCGGATTCATTCCGTGCGTTTCTATCGCCACGTCTTCAGGTGATATCGTTTCAACTTCCGGCTCAATTGTGTACAGTGTGCCTGGTTGACCGCCGCGCGGTAAGGCATCCACAAGAATTGCAAGATCATAATGATCATCCATCAAAGCGTAAGCAAGATCGAAGCCCCGAATTCCGAAATCTATAACGCGAACATTTTGAGGAATCGGCCGCGCATAAAGTTTTTTAATGACCTCACATCCAAATGCATCATCGCCAAAAAAGATATTGCCGATCCCAGCGACTAAAATATTCGTCATAACGGTTCCACCTCTTCCGGCGTAAAGAAGAAACGGTGTCCAGGTTGTCTCAATTCACCCATATCTTTTCCGGGATCATCTTCAATAATTACGGCAAGATGTATGATGCCGTCATAATCTTCTTCAATTGCTTCCACAATGGCAGTGCGTCCTGAAAGCGCAAGATCCATAATGTCTGCAGTTTTTACCGGCCATAGCCGGACACGACTTCCCTTCCGCACTTCAACTCCTAGCACATTCATTTTTTCCGGCGCGGGTTTGTTTTCATAAGGATTCCAATTTGATTCATCCACTGCCACCTCCTTTGCAGGCTCCTGCGTAACACGCTTCAGACCTCGTACCGCTCCATGCATTTTCATAAATTGTTCGGCAGGAATTGCTTCAGTGCGTTCCAAAAGCTTTCGCGCACGTTCATCAACTTGCCGCATTTCCGCTTTTTCTTCATCAGTTAAAGTAAGGATACGAAGACTCAAAATCTCATCGATTTCTGTGGAGTCGAAAAGATCGCCAGGACTTTCTCCCGCAATTTGCGGATAATCGTACAGAATGATCGGTGAAGCGAGCATCGTATTGCGCTCCCCTTCATTTCCAATTAAAACCGGCCAATTACCGATGTTGTTACAATTTTTTGCAAACGCCTGGAGCTCTGCCGGCGGATCAAGCAACGAAACAAATGAACCATTCTGAATTGTCAAAATGCTGTGAGTTGAAACCAATGATCTCATTAGCGCTTCATCACGATTTTGTGACTCTGTGGTTTCAGTTTCATTAAAAATGCTGAGCGTTATTTTGTAGACCTCTTCATGCACTTGTTCTGCAGAAAGTTTCAACGTGCCATGAATTCCTTCCTGTCGAAAAACGGTTGAGCCGTCCAACTTCCAGGTTGATTTAAATTGAAATGGAAATCGCGCCTCGCCGGATAAAATCGATGCAAGTTTTGTTTCTGGAATTTCAAATGTTTGCTCAACAGCTTCTTGCCAGGATTGGCCTGCCGACTCGCGTGATAGGAGATGAAGAAAACAAAGCTTAATCTTCAAGGACGCTGCCGATTCAGCGTTTACCAGACATTCGGTCCGCATGGATGAAGAGTCGTGCGGATTTTGAACAACATAAACCGGCGGATAAAGCGCGCCGAATGTCCATCGATGTCGATTTTTTACTGCGGATGCGCGATATGGATACAAAAGGTATCCTTCATACAGGATCACTTTCGCAATTTTGTCGATCAATTCTGTATTCATGATTTTTCAGTCGTTGTAAGAAGACTCTCCAGTGCTTGTTCCCAGCTGGTGAACCCACCACTGACCTTGTAGTCATAAAGGCGTTGAAATGTATCTTTGCGTAAACATAGCCACACAGAATTTGGATAATAGTGCTCCATCATTTTCCGCCATACATCAACAGGAAGGCGATATCGCGCTTCTTTTTCCCACGAGATCTGAGTGACTTGCATCGGAACATCTTCGCCCGCATAAAAGATGGACCCACTGAACAACAGTGAAAGTGGAATTTCATCCTCTTCCAGTGCAGCAAAATATTTCGTTCCCGCAATATTGAAATCGAAAGTGCAAGGAACCGGCAGATCAATTACAGTTGAACCTTGAAAGCGTGGAACACCCACACTGGCATGAGTCCATAACATCGTTCGAAGAGTTTGGCTCCAGCGTTCCGGTTCTCCGAAAAGTTCGTATAAATGTTTTTGTTCATTCGGATTGTAATGCCTCTTTGTAGGTTCAATCATGATTTGACATCGGAGCATTACGGAATGGATTTCAGTTTGCTCATTGTCTGCCGTAATCCGAAGTCGAAATGCAAGTAATGGCGATGCCGCATATGGAACCTGCTCGGCACCTTCAACTTCGAAATTCAGATCAGGCAATCACTTGCTCCTTTCTGCTTTTTTGTTTCAGCGCTTCAAAAAATTTCACGATCTCCTGCCATACTTCGGTGCCGCCTGAAAGCCCTTTCCACTTTGAACGGATCAAACCAACAAGCTTGAAGCATTCATCAATCGGCACCAGAAAATATTCAGCTTCTTTAGGAATGCGGTTTACGAGCAATGCTTCAACATCGGGTTTCATTTGTTGAAGTGCAGGGTTTTGTTGAACAACGTTTTTCCAGGATTCCAGCCGCAACAGCGATTCAGTTGCACCGGCTGGGCTGGGATAAAGCACAATGAATTTATTTTCCCTTGAACTGAAAAAGAAGAATGCCATGTTAATTGGGATCAGGAGTTCATCCCAGAGTGCATCACTCAAATGAAAATTTGAAAGGAACCTGGACTCGCGCGGAATGCGCTTGAACTTAGCTCCTTCTTTATCGCTAAAAAGGATGGAGCAAGCGTCACAGGAGCAAAGGACTTTTCGAGCGTTCGGTTCCAGTAAATGTTGGTGTTGGTGTGGTAGTGGAAGGCTACAAAGATCGCATTGTTCGAGCGGCTCTTTTTGCTTTACGAATTGCCGAAGTGTCCCAAATGCTTGTTTCATCTACTTAAACAAATCACTGAAACACGGAATTCATTGAATTTTTTTATCTAAAATTCCGTGACTTCCGTGTTTCCGTGACTAAAAATAATTGCTAGACGTTCACATAGCGGGCAGGGCGATTTTTGTACGGCCATGTTCCATCAATAAAGGAAATGGCTGCAAATGAAGGGCCGGTTGATCCAAACCACGTCCCGCGCGTAAAACATCGTATTTTTGTCCGCAGGCAGGGCAAGTAAGCGCAGATGGCTCCGCCAAAATTGCGCCCTGAAGGGTGCTGGCACAATGCGGACAGGTAGTACTATAAGCATAGTACGATTCTGCTACCCGGCAAAACAGTATTGCTTGCCCGCTGACTTCCAGCGTTTTGACTGTTCCCTGGCTTATATCATCCAGACCATTCACTTCCTTCCACCCGCTCTGAGGTTGACTCTCTTTTAATTTTTGAATCGGCACAAAGCCGGAAGACAATTTAGTTTCCACAACTCCTTCCACCTGTAAACTGTTTACATCCGGGGCATATTCATCGATCGTCTCTTCAATGGCAAGTTTCAATGTCATCGCTGAAGATGGGCACCCGTTACAACTTCCCTGGAGCCTCAAACGAACATCGCCACTTTCTGAAACATCGATTAAATCGACATTGCCACCATGAGAACGCAGATAAGGACGCACCTTATCGAGCGCATTCAGAATCCTGGTTTTCAGATCAACCGGATGCATCCCATATAGCAAAAGAAGAGGGCCGACTAAATCATCATTACTCAACTGGTCAGTGAGGGCTTCACCATTTTGTGATCGCCACAAAGTTTCCATAATGCGTTCCAATCCCGCGCCATGGGCTTCCATCAACAGCTGTACCAGTTCACGAGCGCTTGTGCGAATATCAGGATCAGCATGATTTTCAAATTTATTAATCAGCTCTTCAATTTGCTGAATGCGCTGTGGAAACTTCTTGTCTTCCGGCATAAAGAATTACAAACGTGGTCCAAATGTTGGTGAATGCCGAAGTTGAATTTCTTTTCCATTTCCTAGATACATATGAACACCACAAGGCAAACACGGATCAAAACTTCGCACCGCCCTCATAATATCGATGCCTTTGAATTTGTCCGGGCCATTCTCTTCGAAGATCGGCGTATTTTGCACAGCATCTTCATAAGGGCCGGGAGTACCATAGATATCTCTTGGATTTGCATTCCATGGTGTCGGAGGGTAAGGATGATAATTCGCAATTTTTCCATCGCGAATTACAACATGATGTGAAAGCACACCACGGACTGCTTCATGGAATCCGCAGCCGATCGCTTCATCCGGAACCGTGAACTCAGACCATGTTCGTGTTCTGCCGGCATGTAATTCTACAAGCGCTTGTTCAACAAAATGAAGTGCGGCTGCAGCGGCATAAGCCTGGAAGTAAGTTCTGGCGCGATCGCGTTCAATTGCGTTACTCCATTTTGGAATTTTCCATTCAAATTCGACTTCCGGGAGTGTGGCTGTTTTTGGCAAATAAATTTTTACGCTATTGCCGGTGGCTTTTAAATATCCGATGTCAACCAATCCTGCTTTCGCAGTTGCCCAGAATCGTGCAATCGGTCCGCCACCAGTATCCAGTGCGAGATGATCACCGGTACGTTTGTCTAACCATCGCGGTGACATAACCCAGGTGTATTTGTCATTGAAGTCGCGTTTTTGCGGACGCGGAATCGTAGTTTGATTCCATGGATGGTTTCGATCCACAGGATTTCCAAGTGGATCTGTTTTTACAAACGTTTCAGAATTTTCCCAGCCATCATAATAAGAACTGCCAAGTAAAATTCGAATGTTCAAATTGATCTCAACCAAATCTGTCGTGACCAGCTCACCATCTACTACTACGCCAGGGGTCACATACATTCCGCGGCCCCAATCAGTCATGTTTTTGTAGGTGTAATCACAAACATCGGGATTGTTAAATGATCCCCAGCAGCCAAGCAGAATTCTTCTGCGGCCAACTTCTTCATAACCAGGCAACGCCTGATAAAAGAAGTTGAACAGATCATCGTGCAACGGCACAACTTTCTTCATGAATTCGCAATATTTCATCAACCGCACAAGATAATCTGTAAACAACTGAATTGTCGGCGTTGTTCCAACTCCACCTGGATACAAAGTTGATGGATGAACGTGCCTGCCTTCCATCAAACAAAACATCTCGCGCGTATATCTGCTGACATGCAAAGTTTCGCGATAAAATTCGCCGGTGAAAGGATTCAGCGCAGTCATGATATCGGAAATTTTTTTGTAACCGTGAAGCTTCGCATTGGGAGCTTCTGTTTTTTGCGCTTTATCCCAAACACTTGGATTGGTTTCTTTCACCATCTGTTCGCAGAAATCGACACCTACAAGATTGTCTTGAAAGATGTTGTGATCGAACATGTATTCTGCCGCTTCACCAAGATTTACAATCCATTCACCCAGTGCCGGAGGCCGGCAGCCAAAAGCCATATTTTGCGCATAGGTTGCGCAGGTTGCATGATTATCACCACAAATTCCGCAAATGCGGCTGGTGATGAAATGAGCATCGCGCGGATCTTTGCCTTTCATAAAAATGCTGTATCCGCGGAAGATTGAAGATGTGCTATAACATTCGGCCACTTTCCGATTTGCAAAATCTATCTTTGTGTAAATGCCCAGACTTCCAACGATTCTTGTAATTGGATCCCAGTTCATCTCAACAAGATTTTGTTTTTTAGTATCCTGATCTGACCCTACTTTAGTAGCTACTCCCATATGTGCCTCCAACTAATACGACTTCGGCCGGTAGCCTGTTGTGAGTTCAGGCCGCGAATGCCGCCATTTTGGTTCCTGGTTTAATGTTGTGTTTGTAATTTTTCGCAATGAACGGATTACGCGACCGTAGATGCCGCTTGTAGCAGCAGAAAATTTTCCACCCGGCGGCTCATCCATAAACGGCATAAACTTATCTGGGAATCCCGGCATCGTGCAGCCAATGCAAATTCCGCCAACATTCGGACAACCACCAACACCATTCATCCATCCACGTTTCGGGACATTGCAATTCACAACTGGACCCCAGCATCCCAGTTTTACAATGCATTTCGGAGATCCATATTCAGTAGCAAAATCACCTTGTTCGTAATACCCGGCGCGATCGCATCCTTCATGCACCGTTTTTCCGAAAAGCCATGTAGGTCTTCCTGCTTCATCTAATGGAATCATCGGAGATAATCCTGCAGCTTGATAAAGCAGATACAAAACAGTCTCCATGAAGTTATCAGGTTGAACAGGACATCCAGGTACGTTCACAACCGGAATCCCTGCTTTTGATTTCCAACGCCAACCAAGATAATCATTTAATCCCATCGCACCGGTTGGATTGCCGGACATTGCATGAATTCCGCCATATGTTGCACATGTACCGATGGCGATTACGGCAAGTGCTTTTGGCGCCAGCCAATCGATCCATTGATTTGTGGTGATCGGTTGTCCGGTTGTTTCATCCATACCAAGAGCTGCCCAGTAACCTTCACTCTTGATCTTTTCATTTGGAATCGATCCTTCAACTACAAGAACAAAAGGATCAAGCTTGCCTTCTTTCCCAGCCCAAAATGGTTTCATAAAAGCATCGCCATTATCGTAAGCAAGAACTGGATTATGCAAATGAACTTTCGGCAGACCAGGGATCGCGCCCAAAATTACATCTTCAATACTGGGTTGAGTTGCACCGGTGATTGCCACTGAATCACCATCACAACCAAGACCGGCTGTAATCCATAGGATATGAATTTCTTTTACTGCTGGAGCTCGCTGAGTCACCCTTCCATACGGTACTGCTTCTGGCGCCATGATTTTCCTCCTTGTCCAAAGGAATATGAACTGTTAACTAAAGCATTAGTATTTCTTGGTAAATGAAAGTGATTTGTGGAATGAGTATCTAATCGTTTCGTAGTTGTTTGAAGGTTGTCCATGCTTTCACTGCGACAGACACGCAAACGTTTGAAGAACTTAATTGATAGATCACAATTATTTTAGTATCTGATCTCTCTCGAAACTGTCCGGTGAATCCCCCCAAATCAGATAGATCTGTCGGGAAAACACCTACAGCACTTCAAATCTATTCGCAGGAATCCAGGAATCCAGAGTGATGCAGGACTTTTGTGGTGGCGAGCGGAAGCTCGCTTGCTTTCGTATAAGCGGGCGACCTCCCGGTCGCCCCTACATTAGGAGAGCAAACCGGTTTCCAGGGCGTAACGGATGAGATCAGCACGAGTATGCAACTCCAGTTTTCTCGTCAGGCGGGAACGGTAAGTTTCAACACTTTTGATACTGATCAAAATTTCTTCTGCAATCTGTTGATGCGTATATCCGCGAGCAAGGAGTTTCAACACTTGATACTCACGCTCACTGAGCTGGCCGTGCGCATGTTTCCTTTTTCCATTTGCTGGAAAGATTGTTTCTTCTGCTTGCGATGAATCGATAAAAGTACGTCCACGATAGACTGCGCGAATCGCGGAAATTAATTCAGAATCTGCCGCCTTCTTTACAATGTAGCCTGTCGCGCCAGCGGCCAATGCGGAACGAACATAAACAGGATCTTCATGCATTGTGAGAATTACCACTTTTGTTTTCTCGCAATTTTCCCGAATTTTTTCTGTTGCTTGAATGCCGCCAGTTCCAGGCATGGAGATGTCCATAAGTACAACATCAGGCGAAAATTTCTTGGCCATCGCCAGTGCTTCATCACCATCGGAAGCCTCTCCGACTACTTCCATATCGGAACGTTCACCGATCAACATCCTTAACCCGGAACGAAAAAGAGTATGATCATCAACAATTAGAATGCGAATTTTTCCCATGATTTTTTCTTCAGAGATTCGATTTTGGAATTTTTACCAGAACATTCGTTCCTTCATTCAATTTGGATTCAAAAAACAAAGTACCGCCCAGCAAAGAAGCACGTTCTCTCATTCCATGAATACCGAGATGTTCTGTGGCTATTTGCAATGCTTTCTCGACTTCAAATCCGCGGCCATCATCATGAATTGAAAGTTCAATTTCATTGTCATTCTGTTCAAGATGGAAATGAACATTTCGCGCGCCGGAATGTTTCGCGATGTTCGTTAAAGCTTCTTGCGCGATCCGGAACAACGCCGTTTCTGCAGCAAGTGGAAGCCGGTCCGATTCCAAACCACGTACCTTAAAATCGATACCTATATTAAAAGATCGTGCAAAATCTGCAGCATGACGTTTTAACGCAACGATCAATCCCAGATCATCCAGGATGATTGGACGCAATCCTTTTGCGAGTCGGCCTACATCATCTAACGTCTGGGCTGTAATTGCTCGGAGTCTGCTTGCTTCCAATTTTGCTCTCTTTAAAGTTCTCGCCTCTTCAATCATTCGAAGACCAACAAGCAATGAACTTAATGATTGACCAGTTTCATCATGAAGTTCTCGCGCAATCCATCTGCGATCTTCTTCCTGCCCTGCAAGAATTCTTTCCAATAGCCGTACACGCATTTCTTCTGCTTGTTTGCGTTCGGTAATATCGCGAATGATGACTGTGTTGTATTCTTTTCCATTTGCTTGCCAGGTAGTGTGCGAAATTTCAATCGGAAATTCTGTGCGATCTTTTTTTACGCCATAAATATCGGAAAGTTTCTGATTTTGTTCAAACCCTTCCGGAATCAAAATGTTTATGTGCTTTCCAACAATTTCAGTCTCAGCATAAGAAAACATTTGTTCGGCACCTTTATTCCACGAAAGGATATTTCCGCTATCATCCGCAACAATAATTGCGTCTCTGGCAGATTCCGCGATTGAACGGAATCGTTCTTCACTTAACCTCAATGCTTCTTCTGCTTCTTTCTGCTTGGTGATATCACGTAAGAACCAGTGAAATCCTGTGGTGGAATTTTGCGTATCATGAACGACACCAATCGTAAGCAGCACATAAGTGATTGGTCCTTTCCTGGGCTGAATTCGAACCTCCACTCCTTTTACAATTTCCTGCTTGCTCAGCGTTAATATGTTGTCGCGCAGTTTCTGATGATCCGATTCATCGATGAAAAGCATCAGAGTTAACCCTGAAAGACTTGTATTATCGATTTGAAATAAAGCGCTTGCTGCATTGTTGAATTGTTGAATCCGGATATCGGGACCGGTTAACAAATATGCATCGGGGGCGCTTTCGAAAAGTTCTGTGTAACGCTCGCGTTCGATGTCCATGATTTCTTGCAGCGACATCAATTGCTCATCTTTAACGCGAAGTTCTTTTTCTGCAAGACGCAGTTCTTCTAATAAAATAAAAAGATCTTCAAAAGCTTCAGAAAGGCGTTCACGTTGTTGAAACTCAACGCTGCGTTGTTGCGATAAAGCATCAACTCTTTCACACGCTGCACGGATGTGTTGTGCCAGTTGTTCTAAACTTTCGCCGGTGCGCTCCTGGAGCATTTAGCAGAATCCTGTAAACCCACTATATCATCATTAAAATAATTTTGGATATTTTTATACTGTTGCCTCATTCAAACGATCGTTTAATTGGCGGCAAGTTCATTGCCTTCCGCCACTGTGAGATTTGCCCAACATGAAAAGCAGTATGACCAATAAGCACCTGCGTTAATGCATGACGAATTGTTGGAAATACGTTGCGATATGATTCCGCGGGAAATGGTTGATCCAATTGAGAGTCAGTCATTTGTTCGATGGCTTGAGTTATTTTGGACTGTACCTCGCTCAGTTTTGATAAAAGTTCGTTTTTTGAATCATAAATGCTCGCATCCGTTACAGGATGGCTGCCTGTACGATAGTTTTGCACCCATTCAGTTGGTAACCATTTAGGGACTCCGATCGTACGCGCTAACAAATGCGTCGCAGCAGTTATGTGGCCTATGGTTCACGCTGGGTGATTCACGATTCCGCTTGGCTGCTTTACCATGTCCGTATCATTGATATCTGCAACTTGTTCGCGCAGGAAATCGAGGCTATATGCGAAACTGTGCAGAACAGGCTTCATTGTCATTAAAGTCTCCTGGTCGAATCGATATTTTACGTAATTTCTCGTTCACTATTCTCCCACAACGTCTTCTTTAATAAAGGCAAGAAGTAAAACTTGCCGGCTCTGCAGCAAAGAGCTATATATTGTCGTTTCACTAAACGGAGGTGAATCCATGTCTCTTTCATTGAAAGGAAAAACCGCAGTGGTCACCGGAAGCTCGCGTGGCATCGGCAAAGCAATCGCAGAACGGTTAGCAGCTGATGGCGCAACCGTGGTATTTAACTACACGCGCAATTCAAAGTCTGCCGAAGATGCAGTAAATGCAATCGTGGCCAAAGATGGCAGAGCGATCGCGATTCAGGCTGATGTCTCCAAGCGTTCTGAAGTGCAACATCTTTTCGATGAAGCCGAAAAAGCGTTTGGCAAAATCGATATCGTTGTGGCAAATGCCGGCGTTATTCTTAATAAGCCTCTTACCGAATGTACTGAGGAAGATTACGATAGTGTGTTCAACATCAACACTAAAGGCGTTTTCTTCACACTTCAAGAAGCAACAAAACGGTTGCGCGATGGCGGACGCATTATTGCGGTCTCATCCGCCGGCACCCAGATGCATTTTCCAAACTTCTCATTGTATTTAGGAAGCAAAGGCGCCACCGAACAATTTGTTCGCGCACTTTCACGCGAAGTTGGAGCTCGTAACATCACAGTCAATGTTTTGTCTCCAGGGTTCACAGATACGGACATGCTGCCCAAGGAATTTCAGGAATTTGCAAGCGGCATGTCACCGTTTAATCGTGTTGGCAATACAGCTGAAGTTGCCGATGTTGCCGCATTTTTGGCCAGCGATCAGGCGCGTTGGGTTACGGGAACAAATGTGCAAGCCGGCGGCGGCGTAGCATAAACGTTACAAATTAAAATCTAAACTTGGTTTGTTTACTCTGGTTTCAGGTTTATGCATTTTGGATTTCATTGCATTTTGAATTTTGAGAGGCACCCATGCAATCCATTCCATGATATGAAAGACCAGCAATGAAAATAGAATTGGCAGAACAGGAGGTAGAATCACAAAGAGTCCTATCACTGTGAAAAACGAAACACGTGGTAATTCCATCAACCAACCCGCACGTCCATCAGATTTGAAGAGTGCGGCCCATCTTACTGCAGCCCACATGATCCAACGCCGCAAAAATGGAACATTCAGTTCCCGCATTGCTTGACGAAATAAACCATCAGCATCAATTCTGCTCATCCCCTTTGGTACTTTTTCTTCCCACAAATAGTCATGCAGAATTGCAGCTTTTGTATAACGGCCATATCGCGGTAAAAACCATATAAAGATTCGCGGCACTGATGCAAAATCGGTTGTTTGTCCCGCAGGAACCTGAAACAACTCTCTTGCACCTTGATAGTCCATTTGTTTTAGCACCTTCCATTTTTGTTCGCTGATTTCTTCAACATCAACGACTGTACCTTCAAGGAATCCTGACATTGTCCACCTCCGTCAGGATCAATCGTATGAAATTTTCTACATAAATGTCGAACTGAGAACTTACCATTCAACTATTTATGGATCTTAAAGGAGGCAAAAATGCGACTCTTAACGATTTACAAACCAGCAAAAGCCGAAGGTCAACCGCCAACCCAGAAGAGATGGAAACAATGGGGAAATTCATTGATGAGGTGGACCATGTTCATCCGGTTTTAATCCACAACCATTTCGATCAGACAAGGGTCTATTACACTGTGATCATGAAATTTATCCTGATCGGTTTGTTCATATTCCAGTCGATTGCGTTTAGCTCAACATCAAGACGCGTTGAAGATAATGTTCTGATTTCCGATTCTTTACCTCAAATAAAAATCAAGGTTGATCCGGCAATTCATTATTTAGGCTCCTTCCCTTTTGAAATTAAAGGGGTTGCCGCGGGTAAACGTTACGTATTTGCTGAATCCGATGGAAAGAACATTAAGAGAGTTGTAATTGCGCAATTCGAAAGTTTTTTGCCTGAGAATTCTGAAATTTACAGATACAGTTTCGCAAATGCCATAGACATCAGCGGACATAAATTCAACCATAGCACGAATGTATTTACGAATGCCGAAGCAGCAAAAGAAAATCCTGAGGGAGAAGCCGCTCTCACCGTTTCATTTCTAAAGAAAAAAGGTTTTGAAATTCCGGAAGCATGGCTTGTCTCACGATTTCTCACCCTGGGCGATGAATCTCGCAAACATGAATTAATTCTTTTCTACCAGGAAGATCTTAAATCTTCAGGACACAAATTCGAAGAATTGTCTGTGGATGACGAGTCCACTGAAGTCTTGAAATCAATAGGGCCGGCATTGAAAGAACGCGCGTTAAAAGCTATGCAGATTCAATAAATAAAAATGCTCTCCCGTTAAGCAGGAGAGCATTTGTGTTAGTGCGAATGATAGATTCAGTTATTGTTTATCGTATACTGCGTGGTTTTCGATCTTTTTTCCTTCGGCATCTTTGCCTTTTGTATGTACCGTGCGGGTCATACCATCTTTCGATACAACAATTTCCCCTTCGATCGTGGTTTTCCCATCTTTTTTAATTTTCAAATCCAGAGACTGACCATGATTTTCTTCTTCATAAGACCGCATGTCTGAAGCTGGATCACCAGTTACTGGATAATCTTTTCCATCAAACTTTCCAGTCCATTCATTGTGAGTTGGATTTCCATCCTTATCAACACCATCTACCGTGACTTTGATGTTCTCACCTGCCATTTCATATACAACTGTGAGGTTTTTGCCGGTGCCGGGAGTCAATTTTGATTGTGCTTCGTTCAGCTTCCAGGTACCCATTTGAACATCATGACTCGCGAAACACATTGCGCTCGCGATAAAACATACTGCAAGAGTAAAAATAATCGTTTTTGATCTCATGTTTCCTCCAACTTGAGAATTTCCTTAGACTGATTTGCTTCGTGTGATTCTTAGTTTTGCGTTGACAAACCCGTCAGGCAGGAAATGTTTTTTAAGAAAAGTCCAGGTTGGTTCTTGTCTTACTTACCATTCTACTCCGATTTTAGCCGAAAGCCACTATGTGCACAATGTGTCGAGAGCCCTGCTGACATCGCAAGTCAAGGTAGGGGTTCTAAACCGAAAATACGAAAGAACGTTGAAAGCTTACCGATCAGCTCTTAAAGAAGTGGAAGATATCCCACCAGAATGACGATTTTGACATCGCTGAACTGCGCTGATTTGCTTTATTCATTTCGCTCATCATATCTTGCTGTTGTTAAAAATGTGCGACCACTGGCTAATTCGTGAGAATCTCTTTTATCGGATAACGCGATAACATTTCATGTCCATGATCTGTAATCAATACTTGTTCTTCTAATTTCACACCAGGACCTCCCGACCTTCGCCCAACAAAACTTTCCACGCACAAAACCATTCCAGGTTCAATCACACCATCATAACCAGTAGATTCCCACGCAGATGGAAAGTAGATGCTTGGATATTCATCGCATAATCCAACACCGCGATAGAGACACGAGTAATGACGAAATTCTTTTGGATTGTATTGGAATGTATTAAAAGTTAATTCTTTAAACGTCAAACCTGGTTTAAGACATTCAGTGTTACGCAGAATCTGTTCGTAGGCCATATCATAAATTTCGTGCTGTTCCGCATTAGGAGTTGCATCACCACAAATCCATGCGCGCGAGATATCAACGCACATTCCGTATGGACCGATCAAATCTGTGTCAAAGACAACCAGATCGCCGCGCTCTATCAAACGACTGCTACATTCTTGATACCAGGGGTTGGTTCTGGTCCGGAAGCTAGTAGGCGTGTCTCAATCCATTCACCACCGCGAGCAATATTCTCCGCGTGCAAATAACTCCATAACTGTTGTTCCGAAATACCGGGAACTAAGTGTCTTCGCATCACATCCACAGATTGCTCACATGCACGGATTGCACAACGGATCGCATTGATCTCCTCTGCGCATTTAATCGATCGCGATAGTTCCACTACCTTTTCACCATTACAAACTTGAATGCCTTGTGAATTTAACGCCTCAACTCCTTCAGGATTGCAACGATCGATCGCCAAACGTTTGTTGCCGCCACCATGTTCTTTAATCAGATTTGCGATTTCAGTTGCCCATTGTTTTGCTAATTCCGCATAACGGTTCCCTGCAGCAAAGTAATACCAACCAGTTGCGGTTCGTATTTCGTCAATTACATCACTATGACAGTTGAGATGATCTGCATCAGGATCATCAAACAAAATGACAGGTCCTTCTGTTGGCAGAAATACATATCGTGCTGCGTTGTGCATCAGCCAGATTTGCATGTTGGTGGTATCGGTGGCATAGCGCATATTGATTGGATCAAACAACACGATCCCTGCGTAATCGAACTTACGCAAATGTTGTCGTACTCGTTCAATGCGATAACGGCGGATTTTTGCGAGGTCTGGAAGCTTCAATCCAGCAGTTTGCCATTCGCTTAAAGCTAACTCTCCTGGACCTAGCGAATGCCAATTCGTTTCATTCATTTGTTGGATATTGTGATCATGTTTACTTCAGAACTCAACGATCGTCTTTTTCAACACTAAAACCACAATGACACGAAGTCTCACCAGTTCTAACAAAAATATTTTTAGCCAGCATTGTGGCGTGGTCTTGTGTTGAAAAGAGCTAGCCCCCGTTTCATGACGTGAAATACTGTTTCACAAGGTGAAATATAGTTCCCTGATTGAGCCCTTCAGATCTTTTTTCCCGCATGTATGAGTGTTCGAACCATTAAAAAGTTTGGAGGATACAATGGCGCTGAAAATCAATAACAATGTTCCGAATAGCAATCCCGGAGAAGCACAATCACTTCACGGAGACTTTTCGACATTTCCAACCAACATTGCCACTAAGTCCGGAGGTAAGGTGGTCTCAGCGGATTGCGCCAAATCCATGGCAACCGAGGCAAAAGGCATCCAGGATACGAATGCCAGACTTCTCATTAGGTCTCTGAATGATCGATTGCAAGAAAGTGAACTCCCTCAACACGAATCATCAGTAACAGCACAATATAACCCCAAAGAACTTTCGGTAGACAAATAGTATCGGCTGTTTGCGACATAGCGATTTCATGCCTAGCATTTATGTAAAAGGAGAATTCTTATGTTGATCATACGTGAAATTTTTACAGCGAAACCTGGACAGGCATCGAAACTCGCTAAACTATTCAAAAAAGCTATGCCTGAAGATTACAATATGACCGTGATGACCGATTTGGTTGGAGATTTTAATACCATCGTCGCAGAATACCGCGTAAAAAATCTGGCGGAATTTGAAAAACAGATGGAAGAATACAAATCAGGCAAACCCGATCCTAAGATGGATCCTGACGTCGCAAAAGAAATGTCGAAATACACAGAAATGTATCTCACCGGCCGCAGAGAAATTTACCAAATTGTGGAGTAGGAAGCCAACACCTATTGGTATCTGAGCACAGTAATCGGATCTACTTAGACCCTAATTGACTCGTCGCCGGCAAAACTAATCGTCTGTTGTTGTATTTGCCGGAAGACGCGGTGCTTTGCCGTCTTCCCAAAAGAATGGTTCGCGCTTTCGTGTTCGAGGTGCAATTTCATCCATCGTTTCTGAGTCGTAGAGCCGGCCATTGACCATTGTGTATCGCACGCTTTCAGTGTTGCGAATTTCTTCCAGGGGATTTTTATCCAATACAATTAAGTCGGCCAACTTTCCTTTCTCCAACGAACCGATTTCACGATCCATTCCAAGATATTTTGATCCAGTTAGTGTCGCAGATCGTAAAACTTCCATTGGTGTGAGTCCGCCTTGGGCCAGCATCCACATTTCCCAATGTGCACCTAATCCTTCCCGTTGGCCGTGTGCGCCGACGTTAACCAATACTCCTTGTTTGGAAAGTTGCGCTGCAATTCGAGCTTCATTCATGTGATTGAATTCTTCTTCAGGTGCCATTAATGGTCTGCGCGAACGCGCATCTACAATTTCGCGTGGCACAAAAGTCAGGAGCCGTTTGTTATCCCAAACTTTCGTATGTTGATACCAGTAATTTTCACCGGTTAATCCGCCGTAAGCGACAATGAGTGTAGGTGTGTATCCAACTTTAGTTTGAGTCCATAATTGTTGTCCATCTTTGTATAAGTTCGGAACAGGGATAGTATGTTCGACTCCTGTATGGCCATCCACAACCATCGTCATGTTGTGTTGATACAAAGAACCACCTTCTGGGACCACCGTCATTTGGAGTTCCCGTGCTGCAGCAATAATTTGTTGACGCTGTTCGCGACGCGGTTGATTGTAGCTTTTTACGCTGAATGCGCCGATTGCTTTCATGCGGCGCAAATGTGAACGTGCATCATCGAGACTGTTAATGATGGCTTTGAACGGATTTTGCGCCCCATACAAAATTGTTCCTGTAGAGAAAATTCGAGGCGCTGTGATGTTGCCGGCACGCGCAAGTTCGCTGGCTGAAAATATTTCGGTGTTGTCATTGGATGGATCATGAATCGTTGTAACACCAAACGCCAGCGCGGCATAATGAAACCAATTTTGTTGTGGAATGATTTCTTCATCTGCCATCCCACCGTGCCAATGAACATCAACCAGGCCGGGCATGATTGTTTTTCCAGACACATCAATGACTTTTGCGTCAGAAGGAACTTTTACATCGCTGTTTGTGCCAACCATTGCAATGTGGTTTCCTTCGATCACGATCGTTCCATTTTCAAGCACCTCATCACCGCGCATTGTGATGATACGAGCGCCGACCAACGCAATTTTTCCGGAAGGAATATCGCTCGGTTGTTGAAATCCAATTTGAATACCTTTTTCGGAACTGGCCCAGGAAGTTTTTCCGGAGCACCTTCCAGAAATGAAAACGCATCTTTAAGTTCACGCGTATAAAGTTCCGGACCCAGTGCCCAATGTAATTTCTTACTGTCACCTGACCAGTGTAAATATTCTCCGGCATCGTGTGTCACTTTTGCAATCGGAATCGATTTTAGATTCGGCCCGATTTCAATCGTACTTCCCGTTCGCACAAACGGAGTGATGTATGCGTGAAAGTATTCCAGAAACGCGAGCCATTTTTCATCCGGCGAAATCTGAAATTCTAATGCCGATTCTGAAATCACGTGTGTCCGTTCATCGCTTCCATCCAGGTCAATACTAATCAGCATTCTTTTGGGTTGGATGCTTGGCTTTTGATCTTCGGTTCTAAGAAAATACACACGATCATTTGTAGAACCAAACTGCGGGGCTGTTCCATTCTTTGTAATAAGCGAAGGTTTTCCACCGGAAGCCGGAATGGAATAGAGGCCTGGATTGTTCTGACCATTTCGGATTCGTAACAGAGGAGCCGTTGCTGAACCGATACACAATGATATTGCCATCTGGACTGAATACTGGCTCCAAATAATGACCGGGATTCTCACTAATAATTTTGCCTTCACCGCCTTTCGAAGAAACAATGCGAATCGATCCTACATCTTGATCATCCCAGGTGGTGTAAACAATCGAATCGCCGTTACGCGAATACGAAGGATAAAATTCAAAGTGATCTGTTTGCGATGTCAATCTTCGTGGTGTGCCATTCGGCAAATCACGAACGTATAAATATCCAAGTGCCTGATAAACAACTTGATTACCTGAAGGTGAAATCTGGACCCAGCGGAGCATCTTTACATCAAACTTTTGCGGCGCAACTTGAATTGGGAATCGTAATGCTTGTTGAACTTTCCGTTTTGACTTCACATGAAAAGGAATTTCGCTTACCGCTTTTGTACTTACGTCAATCCGTTTGATTTTGCCGCCTGCCTAAAACACAATCGCGGAATCATCAGGTGTCCATGACATCGCAGGGTACACACCATGAATTGCCCATGCTTCCTGCATGTCACGTTCCATTCCGTCATGCAACGATTCTTCTTCGCCTGAATCGACATGATTCAAATACAAGACTGATTTCCCGCGAACGCGTCGAACAAAAGCAACGTATTTGCCATTATGCGAAGGTGTTGGACGAATCGATCCACCGGCTCCTGTTATGTATGCTTCTACATCTCCCGATTGGCGATCCAGCCGCTGGATGATGTAAATCTGTGTGTTCGAATCTTTGTCGTACTGAAAGACAACTCCGGGCGTTGTATCCTGACTGAAATATAAGTAGCGGCCGTCTGGCGAAAATGCAGGCTCTCCAGCATCCTTCTGTTCGTTCGGACGTTTCGTCATCTGTAAACCTTCACCACCGGAACGATGGTACAACCACATCTCACCTGCACCGAGCGATCTTGTGGAACTGAAATGCTTGCGAACAACAATGAATTCGCTGTCAGGTGTCCAGGCCGGACTATTTACTAACCGAAAATCTTCCTTCGTAACTTGTTTCGGATCAGAACCATCGCGGTTCATGATCCAAATATTGTCGCCACCAGCACGATCGCTAGTGAAAGCGATCCACTTGCCGTTCGGACTGAATCGAGGCTGCATATCCCATGCAATACTATTGGTCAGTGCCTTTGCTTCTCCACCCGCAATTGGAATCGTGTAAATGTCGCCAAGCAAATCAAAAACAACTTCTTTGCCATCCGGCCTAACATCAACACTCAGCCATGTTCCTTCATCTGTATCAATCGTAGCTTCAGACAGTTCACCTGGAGGATTATTTACATCCCACTTCGGCTTCTCATTCTCTTTCTGTTCATTTTTCTTTTCATCTTCTGGAACAGAAACACTGATTCCTGGCAAAATAAAGGAAATTAACACGGTGCAGATAAGCAATGTTCTCATCAATGGCAGACTCCTTTTGGGGATTGTCCAAAAAGTATAACAGAGAGATTGGGGAGCTCACTCCGATCGTAACGCTTCGATGACATTAACGCGGGCGGCGCGTGCGGCAGGAAGCAGTGAAGCGATACAGCAACTGCAAGCAAAATGAACGCTGACGCAATCACCGGTCGATGATGTAAGAGGTTGGAATCTTGTCGCAGAATTTTATCAGTGGTTACATGTTCCCAGAGCTACTGAGAGCTTCGCAAGCTGGCTTCAAGCATTTGCTGCTCACGATGAAGGGCTTCAATTCCCTTTTCATCCGCAATTTTCAACGCACCCGAGGTCATTTGCATTAACAACCTTGCGCGATGTGCAGCAGCATTCTTCCGTTCCGGATCTAAATCGGCAGCTCGTTTTAAGTCTTGCGAAGCTTCCCAAAACTTGCCGATTCTAAGATAAATCTCTCCGCGGTTGACAAGCGAGGCAATATCATCAGGATGGAGCTTAATCGCTCGAGTGTATTCCTGTATAGCTTGTTCCAATTTATTTTGCTTGAAATAAGCAGAACCTAACAGAGAAAAGAGATATCCATTGTTAGAATCCAATGTCAAAAGACCCTCAGCCATGACAACAGTTTCTGCGTATCTGCCTTGTTCGAACAGTGCGAAAGCGGTCAGAATTCCGGAGGCAAATTCTTCTGCAGTGACACCCATCGCTAACCTCCAATCTTCCGAATAACGCTCATCGCGGTGTCGTAGAACATCTTTGAGATATTTGACATCATTTGAAGTAACTGCTGTTGTTTTTGAAGAGTGTTTTGCAAGTCTACGTTTGCGAGTTGAGCATCATCACCCACAGAATTTAGTTTTTCTTCCCATTTCTTAATTTCCTGCTCAAAGCCTTTTTTCAATCCATCGATACCTTGCTTCAGGTTCATTTTCGGATTTTCTAATTTCGATTGAAGCTCTTTCGCATTCACGGTTTCGGATTGAATCGCGGGAAGATGTTTGTAATATTGAGCCGGAGATAAGACGCTGCCCTGAGCAGCGACCGGGGTGTGCTTAAACTTTGCAACAGCAGGTGAAAAAGTGTCGCTTTCAGATTTTCCAAACGAATTGATCGCCTCTTTCAAGGCAGTGGGATTTCCTAAAGTTTTTGCTTCAATAATTCCGGCTGTCACCGAACTCAAAGCGGAAGAAATATTCTTGGTTGACATAATGTCTAGTAGTAGTTGAATCGAAAATTAACACACGTCGATTCGGAACGTCAACTACACTCAGCACTCGGTACACAGTACTTATCAAAGGCCTGCCTGCTTAAAAATCCCGCTGATCAGCCAAAGGGCTTCCTCTTCCACTTTCTGTAAATGCTCTGGTCCTTTGAAACTTTCTAGATAGATTTTGTAAATATCTTCCGTACCGGATGGCCGAGCGGCAAACCATGCATAAGCAGAAGCCACTTTTAATCCACCAATCGGCGCATTGTTTCCAGGAGCGTTCGTTATTTTTGCAATAATTGGATCTCCTGCCAGATGAGATGCTGTCATCATTTCCGGCGAAAGTTTTAATAACAGCCCTTTCTGCGCTGGTGTAGCCGGAGCATCGATGCGTTTGTATACAGGACTTCCAAATTTCAATTCAAGTTCAGCATACAATTCGCCTGGATCTTTTCCTGTCTGCGATAAAATTTCAACGGCAAGCAAATCCATAATGATTCCATCTTTATCTGTACACCATACAGAACCATCCTTGCGTAAAAATGAGCCTCCCGCGCTTTCTTCACCAGCTAAGCCCAAAGATCCGTGGGATAAACCATCAACAAACCATTTGAATCCGACTGGCACTTCATACAATTTTCGATTCAATGACGCCGCCACTCGATCCAGCATTGAAGAGCTTACAACAGTTTTCCCAAGAGCAATTTCCTGATGCCATTGCGGGCGATTTTGAAAGAGATACCATGCCGCCGCTGATAGATAATGGTTCGGATTTAATAACCCTTTTGATCGCGACACAATTCCATGACGATCCGCATCCGTATCATTTCCGAATGCAATTGCAAAACGATCACGCAATCCGATTAATCCGGCCATAGCATAAGCAGAAGAGCAATCCATTCTGATTTTGCCGTCATGATCCAAAGTCATGAAATAAAAAGTGGGATCAACAATGCGATTTACAACTTCGATCGATAAACCATAAATCTCCGCAATCGGATCCCAGTATTGAACTGAAGCGCCACCTAAAGGATCAACTCCGATCTTTATTTTTGCATCTGAAGCTTCTTCAAGCTGAACAATATTTTTTAAATCGTTTACATATGGCGAGATGAAATCATATTCATGTGTTGTATCCGCACTAAGAGCAGTTTTAAATGGAACACGATCGATATTTTTAGTTCCATTCCTGATAATTTCGTTTGCTCTGGTTTCGATTTTTGATGTAACATCCGAACCAGCAGGTCCACCATGCGGCGGATTGTATTTGAAACCGCCATCTTCCGGCGGATTATGCGACGGCGTTATAACAACACCATCAGCGAGATCTTTATTTCTATTTTTGTTGTAAGTAACAATGGCGTGCGAAATAACAGGTGTTGGAGTATAACCCAAACCTTTTTGGATCATCACATCTACTTCAGCTTTTGCGAAAACTTCCATCGCGCTGCGGAAAGCCGGTTCTGAAAGCCCATGCGTATCCTTTCCAAGAAACAACGGACCGGAAATTCTATTTTCTTTGCGATATTCACAAATCGCCTGGCTCATCGCTAAGATGTGATCTTCATTGAAACTAACTCGAAGTGAAGATCCACGGTGCCCGGATGTTCCAAACGTCACCCGCTGTGCAGGATTCGACACATCCGGTTTCTCTGTGTAGTAAGAGCTTATTAATCGCGGAACATCTACCAGTACTGATCGCGGTGCGGGTTTCCCCACGAGTTCATGTAACATCACCATCTACCATAACCGAATTTCTGTCGGTTTTCTCCCAACTAAAGTTAAATGCAAAGGCCTATCTTCAGACACTACTCCGATTGTAATTTATTTTTGAGCAAATATTTGAAGAGGCGCAAACATAATGAGCACCATTAATCGCTCAAATTCCCACTGGAACCTGGCTAAAGCAACCCCATCATTATGGCGTAGTTGCAGGAGTGTAGGTAATTTTGGCGTTCACCAAACTATATGGAAATGCCTTGTCAACCGGCTTCACTGTAACCTCAAGAGATTCAGCAGTGCCGGTCGTGTTTAAAGTTGTAAACGGAAAACTTTGAGGAGCAATTTGTCCGTTCGGCTGTACTTTTACGGTAAAGCTTTCGGTTGATAGGAGCTGACCCGATTTCGCATTTTTATGTTTTACAGTTGTCATGAGTGTTGTAGGAATTGGTTCAGGATCGAATGGAATGATCTTTCCTGAAATTTTCATCGTGCCATTTACAGTGAATCCAGGTTGACCTTGAACTTTGAGAATATATGGCCCTAAAGATTCTCCTTTCGATCTGTCTTCCAGGTAATTTACATATGAATATGTAAGCTGTGGACCCGCTGTGGGAATTTCTTCATCGAGCGATTTATCGTTCGCCACTGGTCCCAATGAGTGTGTTGCATTAAAGATGATCCTTCCTGCAGGTATGGGTTTATCAACAGGAACAAGTGTGACGTTCAAAATATCCTTGACACTGAAAACCTGGAAATCTGTAACTGGTAAGTTTTGTAAAAGGATTGTTCCATCGCTTTGGACATTGATGTCATAACTGCTGGAAGACAGCGTAGCACCACCGGCATTATTGTGTTTTACGATTAAGCGGAGTTTGGTTGGCAATGCGGCACCAACAGCCTGGGGAGTGATCTTCCCTTTTACAATCAATCGTCCAAGGAGCAATACGATTTGCGTTTCCTCATTTGTGGATTGTGCAGAAACTCCAATCACAGGCTTATTAATTCCTGTAGCTTTTACCGGGCCAGAATAAATCACCTGCACTTTCCCATTGGCTGCTAATTTGTACGCTCTTTGAGCCCAGCGCTTTACTGAAGTATAAGTAGATTTTCCGAATCCAAGTGTTAGCAAAGATCCGATGATTACCAAAATTGCATAGAACTTGCGATGTTTGTTAATCACGATTTACCTCCGAACCCCGGCGGGGAGAAACTTTATACCTCGCGCGTTATTATAGCATTGCGGTGAGCTCAGTCAGGGCTGATAAGACTGACTAAAAATAAAAATGTAATTAAGCTTTGTTATTGCTTGTCGTAAGATTGTTTATTTTCAACCATATCGCCTTTGGCGTTCTTTATAGTTGTCTTTACTTTGCGGGTTTTGCCATCGTCTGAAACGGTAATTGTTCCGGTGCCTGTAACTTCTCCATGATTTTTAATCCAGATGCCCAACGTATGATCATCCACGATTTTGTATGAACGCATGTCGGAAGTTGGATCGCCTTTCACTGGATAAAATTTTTCATCGAACTTACCTATCCATTCGTTATGTGTAGCCTTTCCGTTTTCATCAACGCCGTCTACGATACATTTGATGTTATCGCCAGCCATTTCATATTTAACCATCGTGTTTTTTGCTGGGCCGGCAAGCTCCGATTCATCTTCATTTAATTTCCAGGTACCCATATGGGCATCATAACTGGCCGCAAAACAAATGCCTGCAACAAAACAAAATCCCACAATCCACAGAAGTGTACTTTTCTTCATCTCTCCTCCAAAAAGAGTACTTGCTAGACTTTCTCCACGCCGTGCGTGTGGTCTCGCAATGAAATTGATTTCGTGAAGCCTTATTGATTGTCCCTAAAGAGACTTTCAACATTCTGACACAAAGATGTGAATCGTGGAAGCTGGTCTAGGTGCGACGAGTGGAACCCGCGACCAGATGAAAATGATTACTCCATTTTCTTCCAGAGCAACAGCCTTATCCATACTCTTCTCATAATAAACACCGCTCCCTGCAAGTTTGTGACAGTGGGTACCTTTGCCAGGTTATTATTCACAAACCTATTAGAGATGCTTAAAAGAACGGCCTGCTTAGCACAACTCTAGTTGCGCCATGAACAACTCTGGTAGAAGATCCTGATTTGATCTAATAGCCAGCGTCGAAATGTAGGGCTTCCAATTCTGGCACCAGCATTGCACTACTGGTATGCGCAAGAATATGGAGGCCAAAATGGAAATCAAAAAAACATCATCTGTTGCAACGATAATTCAACAAAACAATTCTGATGAAACAGAAAAAAAATCTGAAAAAACTACTGCTGTAGTGGTTTCAACCGTCAAAGATGTCTTTGCAGTTGAAAGAAACAACAATGGAGGATTGTTTTCTGAAAGCCGATCCGTTCAGCAAGCTAAAGAAAATTTGGGGAAAAAGGAACTAAGCCCAGAAGAGGAGCAGCGGGTTTCCAATTTTGCTACGACAGACTTAAAAAAGCCCACTTACTTTGTCCAAACTAGCGAAAGTAGAAGCAACGAAAGCAAAAATTCCGGGTTGTCCGCACCATTTACTCGCCCCAAATCCCCCGAGCAAGAGTTAAAAGACAAAGCTGCGGAGGACAAGAAGAAAGCCAAGGACTTCGACCGTGGAAACACACTGGGAAATAACACCAGCAATCAGAACGTGAACCAGCTCGTTGACGGATCCAATCTTCGAGACACTCTAAAGAACGAGATGGCAGAAAGGCATGAAGAGATCAATGCCATTACCGGCGGTACCGGCTCCCCAAAAGAGAAATTAACAAACGTGATGGGTTCCATAGCACCCGAACCGGAGAAGAGCGAGCCAACATACGGCAAAGGAATGATTTCACAGTCTTTGGGTATTGACCCCACCCCGGCCGAGGTGGAAGCAGCAAAAAAGGCCAGAGAAGCCGCAGAAAAAAAAGCAGCAGAGCCAAAAGCGCCTAAAGAACCAACCATATCAGAAAAGGTGGGGAAAGCCCTCGATGCCGCCAAGGACCTACTCGTGTGGTTTGCGCTAACTAAGACCCCAGTCCCTCCTCCCCCGATGGAGAAGGACGAGTACGAGAACTTTGGCAAAGGCATCGGCTCCATTCTAAAGTCTAAAGACAGGACCCCGGAGTCAGAGGCAAAAAAGGGAGGCGGCGGACTCAGAAGCTATGATTATGAGAACTATAAAGGTGGGACACCGGAACAAATCAAGAGACATATGGATTACCTACGGGAACAATATCGAAAAGCTCATCAGGATCCGGGAGGCCAGCAAATTCAGGAAGATCCGAATGCCGTTAAAGGCGGTGCTCAGGTTAATGATGCAAACCTACATGTCTTCGAATTAGGCAACACGGGACTTGTGGGACAGCCAGATACGACAAGGGAACCAGGATCAATCGGAAACAGTACGCAACCAGGAGGAGCCAGCGGTGGAGATATCGATTGGGGGCCTGATTCCAGTCAAACGGGGTTTAACGGAACCACGCATCAAGATGATTCTGGCGATATCCAATTCGGACCCAGCGGTCAACCCGAACAAATTGCCGAAGAGGAAGAAGAGGAAGCAAAGAACCGAAAAACTCGCAACGATTCCATTAGAAACATCATATAAGTAAAAACGACTCTGAAGCTTCAGAAGGCCGTCACGCTGTGCAAAGTGATGAGATCGAGCAACTGAAACCATTGTATCGCACATCACGGCGAGGACCATCTCCTTGCCGTGACCGGCTTTCGTCTTAATTACCGCAGTTAAATTCGGCTACTTGAATTTGAGAACTCGAAAATCAGCCCGAACTGCGATTGGATATGCAACTGTCGTTTCAGCTCTTTATCCCTTTGCTCCTAACGAAAATTGCACTTAGCGCAAAAATCCTTTGATCTTGTTGAGTGTCTCTTCGGAGTACGGTACAGTTCCCAGGTTTTCATGCAGGGATTTCCATTCGCCTTGATCCGTTTTCGCAGCGATCACGATCAAGCGGTTCTCTTTTCGAAAGAGACTTGTGGAAAGTCCAGGTTCGTCTTTCCGCGCCGTTTTGCTGCCGGAAACAACAATGTGAGCAACAGTGATTTCAGAAATCGGATCCCCTTTCAGGACATCCTCTACTTTGTATTTCACCGATTGATAGCTGGGAATGCGGCCACTCCAGAACCTTGGTGCAGATCCAACTTCTTTTACTACGCCAACAAATATGATGTTGCTTTCGCGAACGAGTTCGGCGAAGCGTTCTTCTTCTTTTAAGGCACGTTCTTTCAGAGCGTCAGTTGATGAAATTTCTTTAAGCATTCTTCCTCCAAGTAAAACAAAAAATACGATCATTGATAAATAGATCGATGGGTTATGGCGCATTATTCCGAACGATTCCGGTAATTGTTAGGTCAGGAGCAAGATTCACTTGTTCGGTGTAACCATTGTTAAAATTAAACGTTATGTTGCCAGCAGCAGCATTCACGGTCGAATCATTGGGCGGCAACTTGAGTTTCGTATTTTGCCCGATATCAGCGCGATACTGATTTTCGGCTTGAATAGCACGCGTGTGACTATCCATATATATATTGCCTAATGCACCCTGACGCGCTTCAGCCATACTATGAACAAGATTCTCTCCGCGCGTCATTGCATCCGGGTTTGCGGCAGGGGCATTTTCAGGAAACTGTTGGACATCAGCGAGATCGATCGTTTGATTTCCAGGTACATTCTTGTCGAATTCGTCAAGAAATACAGTAGGACCCGTAGGTTTACCAGGGAATACATTTCTCCCTAAATTGACTGTTATTGGATGAGTCGAATCTGCGTTCTGTGTATTCATCAGCGTTTTGAAACTTGGGGAAACTAACATTTCCTTGCGGGTCATATGAAGAAAAGTCGCTTGATCGGCTGCGCTTCCATTGACTGCCACTCCGACACCCGGGGTAAAGGTTGCAACACCAATGCGATCGAGTTGTGGTTTTTCTGCGCGACTTACGCCTCCGCTTTGAATCGCTTCGCCCAATGCAGTAAGTTGATTCTGCCCGGTCGGTAATTCAGCAAGCGTAAGAAGCTGATCGTTATTCAAATTTCCGACATAAGAAGCAGCGCTTCCAGTATTTGAAACATTCCTGATCAAATTAGTTTTGTCAGCATCAGGCAGACCACGGAATGTTGCACTGTTGCTGAAGGTCGTCAACTCACCACTAAGATTTTGATCAGAGGGACGCTTGTTCAGCCCTTCCAGCATTTGTTTCTGATGGTCTTCGCTCAACTGCCGGAAACCATCCGATGTTGCAAGCTGACTTGTATTCTGCAATTTTTGTGCGTCACTGCCATAACTCGTCATTTGATTTCGAACTAGCGTTTTTGTTGGATCGGTGAGCTGCTTAAAGTTCCCATTATTTTCAAGTTCCAAACGGCTTTGTGTAGGGACCCCAGCTACTCCGTCCTCTTTCAGACCATTAGCATGCTGGAAATCCGTAACAGCGTCTTTAGTTTCAGTATTAAATTTTCCGGCTTCAGAAATTGCCGGTTGACCGTTTTGTACGCGCCATTGATTGACATCGTTCTGCAATTTCTTGACTTGACTCCCGGAAGATCCGCTTTGCAAAGTGGCAGCGGTTGCTGTACCACTTCTTCCAGCAGGTATAGTTGACTGGGATGTGGCCGTTGATCCAGCAGCTTTTGGTGATGCAGCACCATTTCCTGGCGAAGTCGCTTCACCAGTCCTTCCCGCTGGTATCGGCTCGGGGAGATTCAACTCCATTCCCGCACTTAAATTCTTGGAATCCTTAATTTGTGGATTACTTTCCAAGAGTTGTTTGTCAGTTACGTTGTGTCTTGAAGCTACAGAGGCAACTGTATCGCCTTCACGAACTGTAGCTGTATTAGAGCCTTGACCAGTCGGGTACGAAAGAACTGATGACCCTCCATCAATTTTGCTAACCATAAATCCTCCAAAGAATTAATGTCTGTTTTATTCTCGATATCATGTTAGTTTTTCTCCAAGGTTCAGTTTGAACCGTCAAGACTAGTTGCGGAAAAAATGCGTTATGTAGATCAATCCATCTTGAAGTTGTAAATTTTGAAGTTTGCGTGGTGTAAAAAAAAGACTAAAGATTAATCTTTCAAAGGTATTCCCGCTCTCAGCAATGACACTAGATTTGCAAGAGGTTGTTTAACCCGGATAATTGGCAAAATGGAGGTTTCTTTTTCCAAACAGATTAATGAATCATTCGCAGAACAAATTAAAAGGAAACACTCTTTGTTTTCTGAGGAATCTAATCCTGCAAGAAACGAACAGAAAAAAAATAATTACAATTAAAAACAAAATATGAGAAAACTAATTGCAGCAATGAATATGACACTTGACGGGTTTTGCGATCATACTGCAATGATTGCAGATGATGAAATACATCAACATTATAATGAGCTATTAAGTAATGCAGGCACCCTTATATACGGAAGGATAACATATCAGCTTATGGAAAGTTATTGGCCATCTGTCGTAAAAAACGGTGATGTCTTAAGATTCCTGTAAAAAGTTTTTTTCTGAAGAGAAAAAGAAAAGGTGTATTGTTCTCCTGAACAGTTTTATAAAGGCCTTTTCCGGTGGAATCCGGAAGGGGCAAAGGAGGACAACACACCATGGAAAGAATACAACCCAGCGAATTGTTAGTAAAGGAATTTGCGCAGGATCGCAGAGCGAAAAAACTTTCGTTGAGCGAAGTTGTTTTGCGAAGCGCGCAGGTGATGCTGCAGCGAGCGATCGAAGAAGAAGTACAAGAATTTTTGGGCCGTGGGTATTACAAACGTTCCGAAGAGAGCGAAGAATTCCGCGGATATCGCAATGGATACGAGCCGAAGAAAATTCGGACTGGGGAAGGAACGATTGAATTAAAGGTTCCGCAAGTACGCCAAAGCCGGGAGCGTTTCCGTTCAGCATTTTTGGAAGCTTACACGCGGCGGACAGAAAAACTGGATGAGTTGATTTTAAAAATTGCGGTTCGCGGACTTTCAGTACGGGACATTGAAGAAACGATGCTTGAGATACTTTCGGGCGAAGGAATTTCACGAAGCGTCATCAGCCGGATCAGCGATCAATTGCATTCAGACTTTGAAGCTTGGCGCAAACGTGATTTATCGAAAGAAAAAATCCTCTACTTATTCATGGATGGAGCATATTGGAAAGTCCGGCGCGGAGTACGCAGCAAAGAAGCTGTACTTGCCGCCTATGGGATCCGGGAAGATGGGAAAAAAATCTTGCTCCATCTTTCATTGGGCAACAAAGAAAATTTCGAAAGTTGGCTCGCCTTTCTGCATGACATGACCGAACGCGGACTGAATGAACCATTCATGATCGTATTAGACGGCAATTCAGGTGTGATGAAAGCGTGCCGCGAAGTTTTCCCTTATTCATTGAAGCAAAGATGCCAGGTTCACAAGATGCGCAACATTCTTGCGCGGCTTCCAAAAGCTGCAATTCATGAAATTAAGCCGATGATCCAAAAAATATTTACCGCTGAATCGTATCAGTCAGCATATGCGGCCGGACAAAGATTGATTCACCGATTCAAAGATAAATTCCCCGCAGCAATGGAAAGCTTTGAAAAAGATTTAGAAGCGACCCTTCAGTGCTTGAAACTTCCTGCGGAACATCGCGTTCGGGTGCGTACAACAAATCTCATTGAGCGTTTATTTGAAGAAGCAAAACGACGTACAAAAATCATTCCTTATTTTCAAAGTGAAAAATCCTGTTTGAAATATGTCTTTGCAACATTGATCGCTTCTTCGCGGCTCTGGCGTGGAGTGCAAATGAATCTCAAAATCCAAAAACAGCTCATTTCACTGAAAGAAGGAATCGTTAAAGATTCAAAAGTTGCATAAACAATCATGTTCAGGAGAACAACATTTTTACAGGAAAAATGAGACTTGACCGTAAAAAATCCTACTGGTAACAAACCAACAGATGAATTTGCAGTATTAATAGACAATATTTCAAAGATTGTTTTTTCCCGCACGTTGAAAAATGTTGATTGGAAAAATACAAAATTGAAAAAGGAAATCATTAAAGAAGAAATTTTAGAACTCAAGCAACAAGCGGGCAAAAACATTTTAGTTGGCAGCCCAAGTTTAATAGTAGCCTTAACGCAACTTGATTTAATTGATGAATACCAGCTTAGCGTTCAGCCAATTGTTTTAGGAAGCGGCTTACCATTATTTAAAGACGTCAAGGATAGAGTTAACCTTAAACTCTTAAAAACAAAAACATTTGGTTGTGGTGCAGTAACTCTTTACTATGAGCCGACAAAAAAATGAGTGCCCACTGTCGTCAAAGAGCTGAGGCGTCCCCACGTTCCTAATTTTGAACCGCTTGGAAACTGTCTGCTAAATGTACAGTGACTCGTTTCTGAACGAACGCTAGAATCAATTTACGGGGGCATCATCGACGTGACAAGTGTTGGCATATGCATTGCTACTCATTAGTTGACTGGAGTAGTCTCTTCGATCAAGGATCTGAAATCTAAAATTGAGATGCGGGTTTACCACGCTTCGGCTTTTCAGATCTAACTAAAGTTTGACACAAGGTTCTATCTACACCAGCTACACCGATGGTCGTAACGACACTAATCCATGGTGAGTAAACCTTAATTCCTTGGTGTCATTGATTCGCATATAAGCGCATCTTCCATCCTGCGCCGTTATGCAATGACTCCCACCTTAAATCGTTTCCTCGATTTTCAGGTCACAGTCCAAGTGTCGTTCGGCACAGAACGGAATTGAAGAAGAAAAATGTTTAAGAAAATAAGGAAAAGATCAACTCATAGGAATAATGATAAGTATGGGACACACGGAGTATAAGAGAAATGATGACATTTTATGAAGTACTGGAAACTGTTAAGGTTCTTTTCAGACGCAATGTACTGACACATCCTCAAGAAGTATTGTCGTTACTCAAGCGTGGCTGGGCGATCAAAACATTGGAAAGCGCTGACGCTTTAGAGTCTTACGCTTTTTCTGTTTCAGAAGAAGATTCAAAACTGATTCGCATCAGCAGTTCTGTCTTTGATCTGTTGAAGCATCATAAGCAAATTACTTGTTTCAGCAAAAATAACATAATGCGAAAAGGTAAAAAAATTGTAGAAGCATATTGGCATATTCCCAAAAATCTTGAAGTATCTGTGGGGAGATGAAAATGACAATTTGCAAACGATGTTACAAGAAGCGTTAACAACTTGTTGTAAAGAAGAAAAAAGACAGCATCAAGACTAAAAACAAAATTAAGAAGTGGGAAGGTTGAAAGGGTGAGGGAATGGGGTATAGATGTGCTTATTGTAATTACGTTTCTGCTATGACCTTTAGCTCATGCCCGAAATGCAGGAAGTATATTTTTTGTACGCAAAGCCAAATGGACAGCATGAAACAAAAAAGAAGCATCATGAGCAAAGAAATGAACTGCAGCTTTAGACAAGAAATGAACAGTACGAAGAAGCAAAAGGTTAGAAATGTCTTCTTCTGGATTCTGATGATAGTTGGTTGGAGAATATGAATATGAACACCGGATTCATTTGCTTTTCAAATCAGTTTTGGAGTGGACCCTGTTTTTGGAACCATTTTTTAAGCTGGGTTGATTTTAATTTTCTTTTTCTTTTTGCCTACTTTTTCTTTTTCGATAATTCGGTATTATTATCTCCTTCAATCTAATGTATTAGCAATCGTTTTTGCCAGGTGATCGTCTTCAAATTCGGCTGGCGGAACGTATCCCAGTGAGGAATGAAGTCGTTTGCGATTATAAACTTCTTCAAGAAAATAGTAGATTCTACTCCGAGCTTCTTCAATTCCACGGTATTCGAAGGTAAGAACCTCTTCGTACTTTATTGTCTTGATGAAGCTTTCGGCCATTGCGTTGTCATAAGGGTTCGCCTTTCGACTCATGCTGATCCTGATTCCGTGCTGCTTCAAGATTTCCGTATATCTGTTAGAAGCATATTGCACCCCTTGGTCCGAGTGATGAATCAAACCCGCAGGCGGTTGTCTCTTTTTGAGTGCCATCTGCAGTGCTTCGATTGCCAGACGGTTGTCCAGGTAACGAGCCAGTGACCAGCCGACGCACCGACGGCTAAAGGCGTCAATGATTACCGCCAGGTAAATAAACTCGTACTGCAGCCGAATATAGGTAATGTCGGATACCCAGAGCTGATTGATTGCGTTTGCACGAAAACTGGAAATGAGATTGGGATAGACCGCAAAGTCATGATCAGAACGGGTTGTGCGAACAAAGCGCTTCTTTCGAAGACACAGCAAATTGTCCTGACGCAGTAAACGTAACACACGTTTGCGATTGACGACTTTGCCGCGGCGCTTGAGTTCGGCAGTGATCCGGCGGTAACCATAGGAAGGCCATTGCAGTGCAATCCGTTGAATCTGATCTCGCAAATCAATATCGTCCGCGACCGGTTTGCTCCTTTCCAAAAATCGATAATATCCCACGCGGCTCACTTGCAGAGTTTTACATTTCTGACGGATGGATAGACCGTGGTTATGGCTCATCTCGATCACCCGGTAACTTACCCTCTGCCTGTCTTTCTTACCGGTTGTTCCAGCATCTTGAGCCGCGTTAAAACTTTTTTTAAAAGATCATTCTCCATTGCCATCTGGCCGATCTTTCTTTCCAATTCCGCGATCCGCGCTTCATATTTGTATGTCACTCCATGTCCAGAAAACGCTTTCCCAGAATACTCGCGCTGCTCTTTTCTCCACCGACTGATGGTTAACGGATTAATTTCATTCTCACGTGCCACTTCGGCTACGCTTTTTCCAGACTCCACCTCACGCACTATTTGTTGCTTGAATTCACGACTAAACTGCCGCCTCTTTAACGACATGTTGGAACTCCTGTTGGCTTTATACTAGCTTATCAGGTGGTTCCACTTTAGGGGTGCACTCAATTTTACGCACCAAACGTCTTTTAATGAAATTGCCGCTTCCCCGTTATGAAATCGAGCTCGCTTATTAAGTCATTGACATTGATGTTCTCACCATAAGGAATCCAAAAGATCCGTAATTTCATTCAGAACCCCGCCTGTTGCAGCTGTGGTAAGCACGGGACCCAGTACTGCAAAAGCACCGGCTGCTGCGGCGCCACCGGTAGCGGCAAGGGTAGTCGTGACAACACCGGCGGCAGCAGCGCTCCCACCCGTAGCAGTGGCGGCGGCTGCGCCAAATGTAGCAGTAGCAGCAGAAATTCCACCGGCAGCGGTGCCCAGTGCCCCACTACCAGCAGCGGCAGGAAGAACCGCAGGGCTTGATGCTCCAAAAGTAAACGCGCCGGTAACGGCAGAAACAACACCCACCACTACAGCAGAAGTGGTGCCCACGGTTTTCCACCAGATGTCGTCCGTGTGTCCCCGTACGGCTCCCTCCATTTGTGCTTTGTCTGGAGTTGCTTTTTCGGCATGCGCTTTATCGAGTAGATCTGTAAGTTTTCCCAATCCGTCGTCAACATGTTTGGGAAGCGGTGCTCCACCCGTCGATTTCACTTCCGCAATTAAGGTTTTAACAGTGGTTCCGAGAGGGATCGTGGAATTTGGATTGATGCTGGCTGCTGCCCTCGATACTGCGCCCGTGAAACGGTTGAGCGCGCCTTCTTTTTCAGGTCCAATTTTCGATTTTGACGAATCGATGTTCACCATGTGAAGCAGCTCATGCAAATTCGCTTTTACATTCTCTGTATGGGAGTCGCTCCCGGGGAGGCGCGAAATCATTTCTGACAGTACGGGTTTGATTTGCGAAAATTTTTTCGCGCCATCGCCGCTGAGCATGACCTGCCGGACTCCGTCAATGTTCTTTTTTGGGAGTGCGTCGCTGCCTTTCGTTCCGTTCTCATAGGAGTTTGTCAACTTGTGCCGGAGTGCAGCTTCTCCCAGTTTGCCGTCCAATCTCATTGCTGCCTTGTGTGCCGCTCTACCGGCCTCTTTTGCTGTTCCCTGGTTTTGCGCTTGCTGTGGAACAGGGCGGGTGGTGGCAGCCGTTTGATCTACGGGCACTTGAGGCTTGGAAGTTTCCTGAACAGGAGATTCGAAATCGAATGTCGATTGAACGTTGTTGAAACCGGACTGAACGGATTTCAGTTTCATAGCAAATTCTCCTTTGTAAACAAGGACGACTGATCAAAAGGACTGAACGAAAGAAAGTTACGATTATTTTAATTATGGCCAGTCATTCTCCCCTCTCTCTGGAATATCGCTAGCATTGTAACGACTGCTTCACGATTTTCCGTAGGACACAGGTTCGAAGGTATTCAAAATCAAAAATCGATTATGTCGTCGGCATGAGTCTCACCGGACACCGTTCGTTGCGGATATAGCATGATTACAAAGCTATCGGTGTAACGGACAGGATCAAGGCAATCGAAAAGACCGAAGCAAAAACGAATACCGTAGAAGTGCGTCCGTTCAATTGGCGCCCGGCGCGCGACGATGATAGACTTCAAGTGAAGGTCGAGCAACCCACAAACAGTTGGCGGAGTGTCACTATGAATGATTTAACGATAAGAGAGCCGGCCAACGATCCGCAGGATTTGGAGCGATTGTTGGTAGCGAGAGAGAACGCGGGAGATGTTTCTGGCATGACGGCGTTGTTCGAGCCAGACGCTGTAGTTGACATTGGCGGTGGAACGTTCCTGCGTGGCAGAGAGGCCATTCACGAGTTTTTTACTAAACTCCAGGTTACGGGGTTTGGACCGGAAAAACGAAAGTTCGAGCTCGGAGAACAGCGACCAGCGCTTATTTGCGGTGATCTAGCCCTCACCTCGACCCGCAGCCGCAATGGTACCGTGACCTCGGAAGTTGCGCGGCGCCAGAAGGATGGAACCTGGCTATGGGTGATTGACAGGTATTCCGTCTATTGGTGATTGGCAGGTATCCCGTCACCTTGCCGGCCTTCCTCTTTCACTTTCTCATTCATCTGCATCACTCTCGTACTGTATTCATATTCTCCTCTATTAATACTGTAGTAAGACGCGCATCAAGATTAAATAAATAAAATGAGTAGCGTCATGATTTATTTTCACGAGAGAAAATATGAGCGAGAGCAAATGTTGTTCTGTGAGGTCGGTTTATCGACGGTAAAAGCTAAGGCGTCCCCAAGGGGATTTGAACCCCTGTTACCAAAGTGAAAGTCTGGTTGCTTACGATTATTTCCAATAATTTACGAGCCGGCCTCTCTATGGCCTCTCTTTAAGGAAACGTTGTTCTGTTTCTCAACGGCAGAAAAAACATCTTTTTCTGTTGTGGCTTTGTATGCAAGATTGATTTGCCCCCGAAAAGTGAGCCATCACAAATGTTAGAATCCCTCTAGAGAGTTTGAGGTATCACTCAAAAGAAATGGTAAAGCAAAGCAGATTAACTCTTAACGATGTGAAATCGCATATCTTCTTTTTAAAGGAAATAGAAGGTTTACTCTTGTTCTATGAAACTCAATAGTCAAAAGGTGGAATTAAGCGAAGTAGATTCTGATCTTCTAAGCAAAAGTCAAAATCATCAATCGCATATTGCTACTATCCACTTTTTTTCCAGCAATTCTCGCCATGACAGCACCATTTCTTTTTGCTTTTCTTTACTTTTGAATCGGAAGATGAAGGTGTCGTTTTTTCCAGCCTTTCTTACAGCACGATCAATACTAACAACCTTCCCCGCTTGTGCTAAAGCTTTTGCCCGCACGTGCTTATCCATAGTCAATATTTGAACTTCATAAGCCCATTTTGAAGAATTAACAATGATGACCTCATGCTCAGGAACGCAACCTGACAATCCCAATAGAAGTAATATAACAGTTACTTTACGAATTTTGTCTATTGACAATCGCATGGCTTTTTCTTGCCTCTCAGTTCCTCCGCCTCCATCTCAAGTGGAATGCCGTTGTGGATGTTTAATATTGTGAAATCGTCACCAGACTTGATGAGTTTTATGATTGATTCGAGCGTTTGGACAACATATAAAACTGGAAATCAATTCCGTTCTCCTCATACTGAGCCACATGTACCAATTCGTGATTGATAAGATCAGGATCATTAATACTATTAGGACTCAAGATCAATATGTATCCAAATATAATATTAAAATCCCCTATTAGTTTTGTTAGCCAATCGTTGGTAACAAGAAGGGTCCCACACGGTCCTTTTTTGGAATCCGAACTAACAAGGAGAATTACGACTCCTGGGACACTCGCAGCTGTGGCATTCAGATGACCTATTGCAGCTAAAATACTCTCCCAAGCATCCTTAAACGATCCCAGTCCCAAAGGATCACTGAAATTTGTCGGACTGTTAAAGATGTATGCATAGAAATTAGTATCGCCGGACGCGAAACTAATTGGATCTTGACTTATGAAGCGCTGCAGTCCTGGATGGTAATAACGTGCCCGATAATAATACAAACCTTTTGCATCGGCTTCTCTTCCTGTGTAGCTATAGGAATTTGTGCTTGCAGCACCCGACGGTGGAACTGCCAAACGGTTCATATTTGTACTCAGTTTGAATAGCTGCATTTGAATCTGCCAAGGCTATTATATTTCCCGAACCATCTGTTAATAGCGATCGACTACCTGCAGCATCAGTCCGACTGAAATACTCATCAATATGCAGGCCGGTAATAAGATTTGCACTTGGTGTTCCGCCAGTGAGCTCTTGAAGTGGGTTCAAGCCATCATATATATATGCAGTTGAATTTCCATTAATTGTCTTCGACATCCTTCTCCCGAGACCATCATATTGAAAACTCGCGGTGATGCCAGGACCGGTTACACCGGTTAGCTGATTTCGTACATTCCATGTGTAGGTATTAATGGCATCATTTGTAAGATTTCCATTGTTATCATAAGATAGAGACCGTGCCCCGAATGTTATCTGTTGATTCGCATCATTATATGTAGCCGAGCTTAATGCTGGCGGTAAATTTGTCCGCGCAAATGTACCTCCAACCTTGGATCGCATTCCTGCAGGATCGTATTCATATGTAAGATTTCCCATCAAGGTATTGCCCTGTTTGTAGGCAATTTCCGTTAACTGGGAACCTGTGACGTGCTCCCCGAAAACTGTGCCATCTGAAATGTTAGAATCCCTCTTAAGTAGAGGAGATTCTGATGAAGAGAAAGCGGTTCTCTGAAGAACAAATCATCCGCATATTGAACGAGGCTGAGAAAGGCGGCCATACCATCCAAGAATTTTGCCGACAGGAAGGAATTACAGAACAGACTTTCTATCATTGGCGAAAAAGATATTCGGGGATGAGCGTTTCGGAAGTACAGCATACCGGCAGTTAACCTATGAAAACGCACACTTGAAGAAATTGGTAGCGCAGCAAGATCTAGAAATCGAGTCGATGAAGGAGTTGCTCAAAAAAAAATGGTAAAAACATTCCTCCGCCGTCAGTGCGTTCGATTGTTGCTGACCATGAAGCATTCGGTACGCCGATCGTGCCAACTTGTTGGAATGAGCCGATCCAGTTTTGCCTATCAATCGCGGCTGAGGGATGATTCATTGCTGGGTCAGCAATTGAAGACGATTGCAATGAAATTCAAACCATTTGGATACCGCCGCAGCTTAGCAATTCTGCGGAGAGAAGGAGAAGTGATTAATCACAAGAGAGTGCATCGTGTTTGGAAGCTTTCTGGTCTTTGTCTTCCAAAGAAAACGGTACGAAAACGCAGGCCGGGAAACGGTACTGTTCCTTGTCAGGCATCGTTTATCAATCACGTCAGGACCTATGATTTTCTTTTTGATTCTCTTGCCGATGGAAGAAAGCTAAAAATTCTTACCGTCATTGATGAGTTCAGCCGCTTTTGTTTCCGCATTGAAGTAGGAGTTTCAATTACTTCGGCTTCAATTATTAATATATTAGAATAATATTTAAAGAATTTGGAATTCCGAAATTTTTAAGAAGCGATAATGGGCCTGAGTTTATCGCGAAAGCACTCCAGCGTTGGCTTTCAATCAAGGGCAGTGAAACCATTTATATCGATCCGGCAAGTCCCTGGCAAAATGCTTATGGCGAAAGCTTCAATGGCAAGCTGCGCGCTGAATGTTTGAATATGAATATTTTTTACACTCGTTCAGATGCCAGATTCCTCATTGAAAATTATCGTCATCTTACAATTATGAACGCCCTCACAGCAGCCTTCGATATTTAACTCCAGCCGAATTCAAAGCAGGAGTGCCAATTCAACGGCTTGCAAATCCCAATGCCAGAAGCATGGGTTTATCGCTTTTGGCAACTCCGGATGGGCATAAACAAGAAAGGCAGAGCAGCCAGTCTGCCCATCCGTATGTTGCCCTGCCTCGGCGCTCGAATCACTCCCCAGTGTTGCTCTATCCTCCGGGCAGGCAATTACAACATTAACACAAGGAAAAATCGAAATTGCATGATCGGGAAGACTAACATTCTGCGTGGTACTCAAAACGGGGGCAGGTCAAACTAACTCTTTGAATCAAGGAATATCATCCATCAGACCAATATGTCATACGAACGAAAACCTTACCGAAATTGTTTTAACAAACTCTAAGCGCTTACAATTTGCGAAATCCAAACAAGTACTTCTATAAGTCACAGATTACTTAGAATTAATAGATATATAATCTTAGTTGTTGACTGAATCCACTGTGTGTGTTAGATTCACAGCTGTACCTAAAATTTCGGCCTAGCTCTTTAGATATTTATAGCCTTATTAAGAAATCACGTTTCACAGTTCTATAAAGAAGCGGTGATAACAGTGAGTACTTGGAAGCCTAGCGCAGTTCCCGACTTCACAAAATTTCTACATTACGTCTTTCCATTAGGTCCTTTATTTCTGAATGCTCGCTGTCTTAATTATTCAATTTGTTTTGTAGACTGAGGGAGAATTTAATGCGCCATCTCCATAGGATGGTTTGTTTTTTATTCGTACTTAGGTTGATTTCTTTTTATGATGCCAATTCATTGGCCGCTGATGTTCGTTATGTTTATGATGAACTAGGAAGGCTTGTAGCTGTAATAGACACTGCTGGTCAAACAGCCATTTACAATTACGATGCCGTTGGTAACCTTCTTTCAATTACAACTCAAAGCTCCTCAACTGTCGCAATTCTGGAATTCACGCCTAATAACGGGCCCATCGGTACTACAGTAACCATATGGGGAAATGGGTTCAGCGCAACGCCAAGTCAAAACACCGTTAAGTTCAATGGAGTAATGGCAACTATTACATCTTCAACGGTCAATCAAATCGTCACGTCTGTCCCCGCTGGGGCCACAACGGGTACCATACTGGTGATATCTCCTTTAGGCTCGGCAACCAGTGTAGCTTCCTTCAGTGTCACCGCTTCTACGCAACCGACAATTAGTAGCTTTAATCCTTCTCTTGTTGATATTGGCGGAACCGTAAATGTTTCTGGAACAAATTTCAGTTCTATTCCATCTGTAAATCGTGCCTTTGTTAACATGATGCCCGTTCAGGTAACAAGTTCCACTGCTACAAGTCTTAGTTTTTTGATACCAATAACTAGCGCACCTTTGACGCCAACTGTTAGTTCCGGAAAAATCAGAATTGATGTACCGTCTGGTAGCGTTACCAGTAGTTCAGATTTGTTCATTATCCCAGTATATTCTCCTGGCAACCCTGCATTCAGCGCCACTTTTGTGGGTTATACCGGCAGGATTTCAATAGGCTCTAGCCAACCTATTTCTTTGAATTCCGGTACTGGTGTTGGAATGATACTTTTCGATGGCACAGCCGGCCAACAGATCACTTTGAATGTGAGTGGGGCAGGGGTTCCGGGTGATGTACTTTGGATCGATAAGCCAGATGGTATTCATCTTTCGAGTGAGGTTGCAATTGGTGCTTCCGGGGTCACATTGGGACCATATATCTTGCCGAGTTCCGGAACATATCAAATTATTCTTACAGCTCAACCTCCAATTTCGACTATTGCTGGAACGGGCACGGCTGGTTTTTCGGGTGATGGTGGTACCGCAACAAGCGCTCAAATAAACAATCCTAATAAAGTAGCAGCCGATTCAGCAGGTAATCTCTTCATTGCCGATACTTCAAACAATAGAATTCGCAAAATTAACACTAGTGGAACAATTACCACATTCGCAGGTACAGGTGTCGCTGGATACAGTGGAGATGGCGACCTGCTACTAGCGCCAAAATTAATTCTCCGCGTGGGATTGTGTTTGATTCCGCAGGAAATTTGCTCATTAGCGATTATTCAAATTGCCGGATTAGAAAAGTGAATACTAGTGGAACAATTACAACGATAGCTGGAAACGGAACATGCGGTTTTACAGGAGACGGTGGCCAAGCTACGTCTGCGCAGATTTCAGGGCCGCAGGGCATTGCTCTGGACTCCGCAGGGAATATGTTTTTCTCAACTCAACATCGGATTCGAAAGGTTAATACAAGTGGCATTATCTCCACTGTTGCCGGAACTGCTACATCCGGTTTCAGTGGTGATGGTGGTCAAGCAACTGCAGCGAAACTTGCGTCTCCACATGGAGTAGCGATAGATGGCCAAGGTAATCTTTTCATTTCTGATCAAAACAACCACAGAATCCGTAAGGTAAACACCAGTGGAATTATAAGCACTTTTGCAGGTACTGGAGTCGCCGGATATGGCGGTGATGCAGGCCCAGCAACTAGCGCAAAGCTCTTTTACCCGTCAGACATAAAAGTTGATTCCCAAGGAATACTTTTTATCGCTGATAAAAATAATAACCGAATCCGATGGATAAACGGCTCTGGAATAATCCGCGGGGCTGCAGCAATAGGTGTCTCAGGTTTCTGGGGGGACGGAGGTTGGGCGACCTGGTGCAATATCAAATTACCTGAAGGAATCGCCATAGATAGTCAGGGTAACGTCTTTATAGCGGATACTTCGAACCAGCGAATTCGAAAATTTTCATTCGCAGATGTTAATACGGTAATAGTCACAAGCCCGTAACAATCGAGGATAAGAGGCTGGAGTTAATATGAAACATTTTAACCGCCCTATTGTGCTTAGTTTTCTATTTCCAGCAGCCCTATTAACGGCAACATTTATTTTCTTTCAGATACTTCCTGCAAAGGACCTTCCACCAAACAAAGACATCATTGGCCAAGCAATTACAGAACTTTCAGATGGACGTTTATTGGTTACCGGCGGAAAGGATTCAAGCGGGTTTCTCAGATCAGCTTTTATTTGGGATCCCAGCGCCAATACTGAAGTTGAATTATCGAATCAACTGAACGTGCCCAGAGCCTGGCATACATCAACCGTTTTGCCTGACGGAAAAGTGTTGATTTTCGGCGGTACTTCCGCCAATGGCATTCCTGATGGTACGGCTGAAATATTTGATCCAGAAAAAATGTCTTTCAATGTTTTGGAATCACCAAACTTTATACCAAGAACGCATCACACATCCACACTTCTTCCCGATGGAAAAGTATTAATTATTGGAGGAGTTTCCAATAATGATGAACTGTTGGCCGTAACTGAGGAATTTGATCCAAAATTCCTTACAGTCAAAACTACGCCAGCAACATTGTTTGTACCGAGACGCGACCATACTGCCATCCTAGGATCACGAGGAAATGTGGTAATCACTGGGGGGTTCGATAACAAAGGCAAAAAGATTGATACAAATGAAATCTATGATTTGGATGCACAACAATTTATCGCATTGAATTCTGCTAGTGATTTTACATCAGCAAGTGCCGAATTCACTCGATCGTTTCCGTTAGATGGTGCGACGGATGTTGCACTAGATTCAATATTATCGGTTTGTTTGTCTGCGCCGGTCCAAGCTCAAACTGCGGACAGCAATACGATTAAGCTCATCGGGCCTTCCGGAATAGTTGAATCTAAAATAATTTTTGCTGAAAGCCGACGACTTGTTTTTATAAAACCTCTTGATGTGTTGCTTCCTTATTCAGCTTATACACTTTCTATCAAAGGTATAAAGGATCGCTCTGGTCATACTTTCGATCCAATTGAGATTTCCTTTCGAACATTAAGCCCAAAGCCTTCCAAAGACGACATATCAAATGATGAAGACTGGGTGCCGAATTCAGCATCTAAGGATTGGAAAACAAATAGACCAGAATCGCGATGGCGGTCACTCCCGCCTCTTCATGCTATTGAAGGTGAAACTGCATTGGCAGGACAAGCGCTCAAATTGAATGGTGAGCCCCTTCCAAAAGTGACTATCAAGATTGATGATTTCACAGCTTTAACCGATGATACGGGTCGTTTTTTATTGTCCGGCATTTCTGAAGGATGGCATGAAATGCTGATCGATGGGACCACTGCGAATAAAGGTGGAAAAAAGTACGGTGTTTTTGAAGTGGCTACAAAAATCCTTCCCGGCCAAACTAATGTCTTACCATATACGATTTGGATGGCTCGGATTCATACAGAAGATGCAGTGACAATACCGTCACCAACAACATCCGAAGTTATAGTAACAACACCTGACGTGCCAGGATTAGAAGTTCATATCCCGGCTGGTACAGTAATCAAAGATCATGAAGGGAAAATTGTACGACATGTGAGCATAACACCCATTCCATTAGATCGCACTCCTTTTCCGCTTCCCGAACGAGCCGAGGTTCCAATTTATTTTACCGTGCAACCTGGAGGTTCATATTTGTATTAGCTCAAGCGGCGCGCGTGTGTTTTATCCGAATTACAATGACAGAATTCCCGAAAGCAGATTGAATTTTTGGGCTTATGAACCCGAAATAGTTGGTTGGCACATCTATGGAATCGGACGGGTTAACAGCGATGGTTCACAAGTTATTCCTGATCCAGGTGTTGAAATTTACGAATTTACAGGAGCGATGGTGGGAGGGGGATTTGTTCCGGCTGATACTTGGTGCCAAGCTGGAAGCACTGCTTACGACGGCGATCCAGTGGATTGCGGTTCAGGTTTGTTTATAGAGAGTAAGATCGATATATGGTCCTCGACGTTATTCCTATTGTGATCTCTCGAGCCTATCGGCCAGGGGGCTCTAACCAAGGCCCGTTTGGTATTGGATCCTCTCATCAATACGAAATGTATTTATGGTCAGACAATGCATATCAAGATGTCAATTTAGTTCAGGCCGATGGAACCCGCATATACTATGTTCGAATATCGCCTGGGGAGGGGCAAGAAGATGCAGTTTATGAACACACCGCAACGCCTACACAGTTCTATAAATCCAAAATTGCATGGAATGGAAATGGATGGGATCTGACGCTGAAAAATGGAACCGTTTATGTATTTGATATCAATCAGCGACTAATTGAAATTCGAGACCGTTACGGAAACAAACTCAAAATTTGGCGGTACATTGCAGGGAGAATTACCAAAATCACAACCTCCAGCAACAAGTGGATCAACTTCACTTATGATGCCTATGGACGAATTACTCAGCTTAAAGATGTGCTCGGTCGGACTGTGAATTACACTTA